>CAWCIL010000047.1:0-13177 GCA_963795485.1 uncultured Alphaproteobacteria bacterium | reverse complement strand
GAAGCCGCCGACCTTGTCGTAGAACTCCATGATCTGCCTGTAGACCGTGTCGGGGTTGCCGGCATACATGCGGCCGCCGGCCATCGCCATCTCGGCGGTGACGCCCGGCCGGTTCAATGCCGAGTCGCGCCCCGGCCGCCCGATCCCGCTGGCGCCCGGCAGGGCTGCGGTAAAGCTGCGGCGCGAATTCGCGAGGGCGTCTGGCCGGGCAGGAACTTCGCGTATTGCGGCGCCGATTTCATGCTGGTGTTGACGAACCACAAGAGCTTCGAGCCGACCCGCACCCCCTCCTCGTCGGTGTCGCCGACATAGACAAAGGCCGAATAGCCGAAGCGGTCGGTCGCGGGCTTGGAAAGGCCGGCCTCGGCCCGCGCCTGGCGATAGGAGGCCCAGGCCCGCCTGGTCACGTCGACCCCGCGCATGACCATGATGTTGACCATGCCGCGCCGGCCCAAGTTCGGCGGTGTCCTCGGGGTCCGAGGTCGCCGCCCACATCGGCGGATGCGGGCGCTGATAGGGGCCGCGGCCAGATATTGACGTGGCGGTGGGTGAAATGCTTGCCCTCCCAGCTGAACGGGCCGTCATGCGAGGTCAGGGTCTTGCCGATCAGGTCGATCGCCTCCCAGAACCGTTCGCGCACCCCGATCGGGTTGGCGTTGCCCGAGGCCATCTCGGTGCCGCCCGATTTGACAAAGCCGATTTCGAGCCGCCCGCGCGAAATCACGTCGGCGGTCGCGTATTCCTCGGCCACCCGCACCGGGTCCTGGCGCACCGTGACCAGGGTCCCCATGCTGAGGAGGCGGATGTTCTTGGTCTGCCGGGCGACGATGCCGAGGATGACCGGGCTCGCCCCATAAAGGCAGTTGATCCCGGCATGGTGCTCGCTCGAAGTGATGTTGAGGCCGAGCTCGTCGCATAAGAGATACTCGTCGAGCGTCTCCTCGAACAGCTGCGCCGCGACTTTCGGGTCGCAATACCGGTTGGGCAGGCTGGCGCGCACCGAATCCGCCGCGTCGAGCACTTCCTCCGGCACAAACGGGTACGGGTTCTCGCAATGAAACCAGGCGTCCATGATCTTCTCGCTCGATTGACTTGGGATGAGGGCGGCGCGATGCTGCGGCCCGCCACGGTCGGAGGAAATATCGCATGAGCCTCGAATTGCGCCAGCTTCATCCGCTGTTTGCCGCCGAGGCCGGCGGCGTCGATCTCGCCCGGCCGGTCGATGCGGCGATGGTCGACGCGATCTGGCGGGCGATCGACCAATATGCGGTCGCTGGTGTTTCGCGACCAGCGCCTCGACGACACGCAATTGCGCGATTTCGCCGCCCGTTTCGGCCCGCTCGAAATCGGCCGGGCGGCGGCAGCCGGCGGCCGGCGGCGGCTTGCGCACCCGGAGATCGGCGACATCTCGAACCTCGACGAAGACGGGCGGCTGCGCGAGGCCGACGACCGGCGCCGGCTCGACAGCCTCGGCAACCGGCTGTGGCACACCGATGCGTCCTATATGCCGGTGCCGGTGGTGCTGGGGATGCTGCATGCGGTGGCGGTGCCGCCGGCGAGCGCCTTGGGCGGCGGCGAGACCGAATTCGCCGATATGCGCGCGGCCTATGACGCTTTGCCAGAGGCGATGAAGGAGGCGATCGACGGGCTCGTCGCCGAGCACGACATCACCTGGTCGCGCGGCCAGATCGGCTTTACCGAATTCGCCCCGGGCGAGCGCGAGAAATATCCGCCGTCGCGGCAGCGGCTGGTGCGGCGGCACCCGGGCTCGGGGCGCAAGACCGTCTATCTCTCGGCGCACGCCTCGCACATCGTCGGCTGGCCGGTGGCCGACGGCCGCATCCTGCTCTACGACCTCAATCTGCACGCGACCCGGCCGGAATTCGTCTACAGCCACCAATGGCAGGTCGGCGACCTGGTGATCTGGGACAACCGCTGCACGATGCATCGCGGCCGCCCGCACGACGACAGCCATCCGCGCGATCTGCGCCGGGCGACCACCCTCGATACCGGCTCGTCGCTCGACGAAGCCGCCTGAGCGGATCTGTCTGCGGCCGGGGGCGAACGCGCGGCGGCGCCGCCCCGCCGCCGGATCAAACCCCGTGATATTCGGCCGAGATGTCCTTGCTGGTGTAGTCGGTCAGCAGCGCGGTCGAGACGATGCCGATGACGGCGCAACCGGCGATGTAGAGCGCGATCGGCAAGCTCGAATGATAGGCGGCGAACAGCGCCGTCGCGATAAACGGCGACGGGCCGCCGGCGATGATCGAGGCGAGCTGGTAGCCGAGCGAGGTGCCGCTGTAGCGCAGCCGCGGAGAGAAGGATTTCGGCGATCAGCGCCGCCTCGGGGCCGTACATCGTCATGATCGGCATCAGCGACACCGCAATCGCGAGAAAGATCAACGACGGCACCTTGGTGTCGAGCATGGCGAAGTAGATGAAGCCGAAGACCCCGATGAACACGCAGCCGATCATGTACATGTTCTTGCGGCCGATGCGGTCCGACAGATGCCCGGCGACCGTGACCCACAGAAACCCGAGGACGGTTTGGACGACCACGGCGATCAACAAAAAGTTGCGCGACGCCCCGAGCACCGCCGTGCCGTAGCTGAAGATGAAGGCGCCGACGATATAGCCCGGCGCCTGCTCCGGCATGCGCAGCAACGCCGTCAGCAACACCTGCTTGGGCTGGCGCTTGAGCACTTCCAGCACCGGCACGCGCTCGACGCGATCTTCGGCGAGCACCTTCTGGAACACCGGGGTTTCGAGAATGCCGAGCCGGATCCACAGCCCGACCCCGACCATGATGATGCTGATGAAGAACGGGATGCGCCACCCCCAGGCCAGGAACTGGTCGCCGGACACCCAGCTGAAGAACAGCACCGCCAGATTCGCCAGGAACAGCCCGGCCGGCGCGCCGAATTGCGGCCAAGAGGCGATAAAGCCGCGGTTCTTGGTGGTCTGCGCCCATTCCATCGCCAGCAGCACCGAGCCGCCCCATTCGCCGCCGACCCCGATCCCCTGGATCAGGCGAATGATCGTCAGCAGAATCGCGCCCCAGATGCCGATGCACGCGTAGCTCGGGACGAGACCCGACGGCAAAGGTAGCGATGCCGGTCACCAGCAAGGTCGCGATCAAGGTCGCCTTGCGCCCGATCCGGTCGCCGAAATGGCCGAAGATCGCCGCCCCGATCGGCCGCCCGACAAACCCGACGAAAAAAATGCTGAACGCCTGGAGCACGCCGACCAACGGAACGGAATGGGGAAAATAGAGCTTGCCGAAAACCAGCGCCGGTGACCGTGCCGTAGAGCAGGAAATCGTACCATTCGATCGTGGTGCCGACCGTGCTGGCGAGCATGGCGCGGCGCAACTGCGCGCGGTGCTCGGTTTCGGAAAACCCGCTCGCCGGGGTGTCGATTGCCGTCATCGTTTCCTCCTGCCGGGCGTTTGTGAGCGCCCGTTGTTGTTCCTCCTGGCGCGCGATGCCGCCGGAGTCGTTTCTTTTGCGAAGACGCTACCAGCCGCAGAAAGCTTGCCAACCGTACAGCGCATTGATGCAGCGCAAATCCGCGATAACGGCTCAGGTGCCGGCGTACTCCGCGGAAATGTCCCGATTGGTGTAATCCGGCAGCAGCGCCGCCGAGATCAGGCTGATGACCGCGCAGACCACGATGTAGACCGCGATCGCATAGCCCGATTTGTACGACGCGAACAACGCCGTCGCGATCAGCGGCGCCGGGCCGCCGGCGATGATCGAGGCCAGCTGATAGCCGAGCGAGGCGCCGCTGTAGCGCAACCGGCCGGTAAAGCATTCGGCGATCAACGCCGCCTGCGGGCCGTACATCAGATCGTGCGGGATCAGCGACAATACGATCGCCAGAAAGATCCAGCCCGGCACCATCGTGTCGAGCATCGCGAAATAGATGAAGCCGAACACGCCCATCGCCGCCGCGCCGATCATGTACATCCGCTTGCGGCCGATCCGGTCGGACAGCCAGCCGGCATAGGGGATCGTAAAGAACGACACGACCGAGGCGACCAGCACGGCGACCAGCAGCAGATCGCGCGAGCTGTGCAGGATCGTCGTCCCATAGGTGAAGATGAAGGCGGTGAAGATGTAAAACGGCGCCTGCTCGGCCATCCGCACCAGCGCGGTCAGGATGATCTGCGTCGGCTGGCGCTTGATCACTTCGAGCACCGGCACCCGTTCGACCCGGTCTTCGGCGACCAGCCGCGAGAACGCTGGGGTTTCGAGGATGCCGAGCCGGATATAAAGGCCGACCCCGACGAGGATGATGCTGAGGAGGAACGGAATGCGCCAGCCCCAGGTCACGAACTGCGGGCCGGCGATCGCGCTGAACGCCAGCACCGCGAGGTTGGCCAGAAACAGCCCCGCCGGCACGCCCAATTGCGGCCACGAGGCGATGAAGCCGCGATGCGCGGTGGTCCGCGCCCACTCCATCGACATCAGCACCGAGCCGCCCCATTCGCCGCCGACCCCGATCCCTTGCAGGGTGCGCAGGATCGTCAGGATCACCGCACCCCAGATGCCGATCCGGGCGTAGCCCGGGACAAAGGCCACGGCAAAGGTTGCGAGCCCCATCAGCAGCAAGGTCGCGATCAGCGCCGCCTTGCGCCCGATCCGGTCGCCGTAATGGCCGAAGATCGCCGCCCCCACCGGCCGCGCGACAAAGCCGACGGCGTAGATCGCGAACGCCTGCAAGGTCCCGGTCAACGGGTCGGACCCCGGGAAATAGAGCTTGGCGAAGACCAGCCCGGTGACCGTGCCGTAGATGAAGAAATCGTACCACTCGATCGTCGTGCCGATCGTGCTGGCGATGACCGCGCGGCGGAGCTGCCGGCGATGCTCGATCTCGGACAGCGCGCCGCCGTCCGTGACACCCGTCGTCATGGCTTCCTCCCGCGGGGCCCCGGCCGGTTCTTAGCTTCGCAGGCCGCCCGCCGATTATAGTTCGGCGCGGCGAGATGCAACAGCAACAATCATCAGGCGAACGCGTCCGACACTTATTCTGGCGCTGATGCAGAGCGGGACCCCTCGTGGCGCCCGCGAATCCCCGCGGCGGTCGCGGCGAGTCTTCAGGTCGCGGCCAACAGCACGATGCCGCCGACGACCGAGGCTCCACCGGCGACGATCCCGATCAGCCGCGCTTTCATGTGAGGAAAGGTCACGTCGCGCTGATCCGTCGGGGCGACGTGCAGCATCACCGCGGCGAGCCAAAGCGACATCCCCAAGGCGGCGAGCGCCGCCGCTATCCCTCTCTTGCGGGCGGGTGTCAGAAACTGTGGGTGCATCTGCGGCTCACTCCTTTCCTCGCATGCCCCTGCCGAGTTCGTATCACGCCGTCGGCCTAGACGGTCGTGACCTCCTGCGTCTCCTGATGCCAGCGCAGCAGGCGGCGGCGGAGAACGGCCATGCCCTTGACCAGGCAAAACCCGGCGACCGCGATCTCGAGGATGCCGGCGAACACCCCCGGCGAATCGGCAAAACGCGAGGCGTTGATCATCGCCGCACCGAGCCCGGTGCCCCCCATCAGCATCCCGCACACGATGGCGACGATCATCGACACCGGCAGCGCCACCTGCAGCCCGGTCATGATCTGCGGCGACGCCGCCGGCAGCACCACCTCCCACAACAGCTGGCGTTCGCCGACGCCGAGGCTGCGCGCCGACCACAGCAATTCCTTGTCGACCCCTTGGGTGGCGACGAGCGTCGCGGTGATCACCGGAAAGATCGCGCTGACTACGATCATCGTGATCTTGGAGGTGTCGTAGAGGCCGAACCACAGCATGAAAATCGGCAGAAAGGCGATCTTCGGCATCGGAAAGCCGACCGACACGATCGGGTCGAAAAACCATCGCATCGCCCGATTGCGCGACATCAGGATGCCCAGCGCGACGCCCGCCGAGGCGGCGATGGCAAAGCCGAGCAGCCCTCGGTAGAGGGTCGCGCCGAGATTGAAGGCGAGGTCGCCCGACAGCGTGTCCTGCCACACCCGTTCGAGCACGACCGACAGCGGCGGCAGCAGGAAATTGCTGACCGCGCCGCTGCGGGCATAGGCCTCCCACGCGACCAGCACCAGGATCAGGGTCAGCCCGCTGCGGAGGTTGCGAGCGAGGCCGATCACCGCAGCAGTCGCCGAGCGGTGCCAGCTGCGTTCGCCGGCCGGGGTCGCGGCGGGACCGGTGGTGATCTCGCTCATTCGCGCCACCGCAGCAGCCGCCGCATCAGCAGCAGAAACCCGCGGTCTGCGGCAAAGCCGAGGAACGAGACGGTCAGCACAACCGCGAACATCGCATCGTAAACGCCGCCGTCGCCGAGAAACCCGATCATATATCCGAAACCCGCGCGGGCGGCGATCAGCTCGGTCGTCACCAACAGCACAAAAGCAAAGGCCAGCGCGATGCGGATGCCGGCCAGGATTTCCGGCAGCGCGCTGGGCAAAACCACCTGGAGCAGGGTGGCGCTGCGGCTGGCGCCGAGGCTTCGTGCCGACCACATCAGTACCTGCTCGGTGCTGCGCGCCCCGTTGAACGCGCTCAACGTCACCGGCAGCATGCAGCCGATGAAGATCAGCACGATCTTCGAGGCGCTGCCAAAGCCGAGCCACAGCACCATGACCGGGATCAGCGCCGATTTGGGCAGCGGATAGAACGCCTGCACCAATGGGTTGAAGATCGTTCGGACCGGCTTGTACCAGGCCATCAATACGCCGAGCGGGACGCCGATGGCGGTCGCGAGGCCGAGCCCGGCAGCGCCGCGGGCAAGCGAGATCGCGCCGTTGCTGACCAGGTCGCCGCTCGCCATCAAGCCCCACCAGGCGGTGAACACCTTGTCGAGTGCCGGCATCTCCAGGGGCGACACCAGACCTAGCCGGGTCGCCGCTTCCCAGGCCAGTGCCAGCAGCAAGATCGGCGTATAGCGCCACAACCCCGCCCGGAACGGCGCCGACGGGCCCGGCCGCCCGGCCGCCGCGCGACCGCGGGGTTCGGCATGGCCGGAGACGGAGAGTTCGGCGGGGTTAAGAGCCATGGAGACCGAGGCCCTTCGCCGCGGCTTTGACCAGCGAAAGATCGACGTATTTGGGGCTGACGGTGATGGCCTTCGGCAGGACGCCGAGCTTTACGTCTTCGTCGATCTCCTTCTGGACCGCCGGAATATCGGGCAGCAGGTCGGGCGAGCGGTAGAAATCGCGCGGGGTAAAGGCGAACTGCAAATCTTGCAGCGGCTTGTGCGTCACCGCGGTCAGGATGGCGAGCGCTTCCGTGCGGTTTTTCGGATCGAGAAACCAGCGCACCGCGCGCATGTAATCGGTCAGGAAGTCGATCATTGCCGGACGATGCGCGGCGATGAAATCGGCCCGTGCGCACCAGAAGACCGCTTCCGAGATGCCGTTCACCTGAGCGGCGGTAAACAGGATGCGGTATTTGCCGGTCGCCATCAGATCATGGGCGAATTGCGGCAACAGTTCGATCATATCGACCTTGCCCTCTTCCAGCATCGCCGGCTGATTGGCAAAGTTGGCCTCGACCGTGGTGAAGTCGCTGTCCTTGATACCGTGCTTGCGCAGCATCGCGCGCATCGTCGAATCCGCTTCCGAGCCGATCGCGTTGGTGGCAACCCGCTTGCCCTTGACATCGGCGACGGTTTTGATCGGGCCGTCGTTGGCGACCACATACTCGCCCGGAAAATAGCCCTTGTGGCCGGTCTGGATCACATCGGCGATGATCTGCACGTCGAGATGCGCATTGGTGATGGCGAGCGCGAAGGCCGAGTCGGAGAAGGCCGCCACTTCGAGCTCGTGGATCGCCAGCGCCTGGATCTGCGGCGTGCTGCCGGGGAAGCGGATCGGCTCGAAATCGTAGGTCTTGCCGTCGCCGGGCATGATTTCCGGATGTTTCTTGGCGAGCACGGCGACTAGCGGAGCGAGATGGCCCGGGGTCTCCGCCCAGCCGACGCGGATCGGCACCGGCGTCGCCGCGGCGGCGGGCGGCGCATCGGCGCTCGCGAGGGCGCCGCCGATCAGCACGGCGACAACGGCTAGCAGGATTTTCATCGGCATCGCCTCCCTCCGGCAGGTGCTTTCTTTGGTCGGTACCGATCTCTAACGTATCTCGCGCGGGTGAAACAGCCCCCGGCGCGGAGTGTTCCGCCCTTTCCGATCACCCGGTTACCATTGGCCCGGGCGATCGCCGCGATTTCGAAACCGGCCACACGGATCACCCGGCATTCGCCTGCTGCGCCAACAGCGCTTCGCCGCGCACCAGGTTCCAGACATGGTCGACGATCTCGACGAACGCCCGGCTGCGAAACAGCCCGGGATCCTCCTTGTCGAAACGCGCCTCGACGATCTCCTTGATCCGCCCCGGACGCGCCGACATGACCGCGATCCGCTCGGCGAGAAACACCGCCTCCTGCACATCATGGGTGACGAAGATCACGGTTTTGCGCGAGCGCTGCCAGATGCGCAGCAGTTCGGCCTGCATCAGGCTGCGGGTCTGCGCGTCGAGCGCGCCGAACGGCTCGTCCATCAGCAGGATGCGCGGGTCGATCGCCAAGGTGCGGGCGATCGCCGCGCGCTGCTTCATGCCGCCCGACAGCTGCGAGGGATAGCTGTCCTCAAAGCCGGCGAGCCCGACCAGGTCGATATGCTCGCGGGCGCGACGGGTGCGCTCCTCGCGCGAGACACGCTGCTTTTCGAGGCCGTAGAGCACGTTCTGCAGCACCGTTTTCCACGGAAACAGCGCAAAATGCTGAAAGACTACGCCACGGTCGGGGCCTGGCCCGGCAACCGGCTTGTCTTCGACATGGATCGCCCCGTGCTCGACCGGCAGAAAGCCGCCGACCAGATAGAGCAAGGTGCTCTTGCCGCAGCCGCTCGGGCCGAGCAACGCGACGAATTCGCGGTCGCCGACTTCGAGCGAGACGTTGTCGAGCGCCGTCACCGGGCGGCCGTGCGGCGGGCGGTAGACATGGCTGACCCGGTCGATGATGATTTGCGCGCCTGCCTGCGCCGCGGCCGGCGCGATCCCGTTCCCTGCCACCCTTCACGCCTCGCCGGGTAAGTTGTGACAGCCCTTAGCAGAAACCGGCCGGTGGCGCGAGATGACGGCACGTCGCGGAACCGCTAAAATCGCCTTGATCCGGCAGCTTTCGGAAGGGAACACAGACATGGCCTGGCAGCGCATGGTGCTCCAGATCGGCATGGGCACCGACATCCGCGGGGCGGATTACACCAAGGCGGCGGTGCGCGCCCTGCGCGACGCCTTGTGGCACAATTCGCTGAGCGTCGCCGACGCGGTCGGGCTGCCGGTCGAACTCGATGCGGGTCGAGGTCAGGATCGGCGTGCCGCACCCCGAACAGGTGGACAAGGCGGCGGTTCTGGCGGTGTTGCCGCATGGCACGGGCACGGTCGAGGTGGTCGAGGGCGGGCTCGAAATCGCCAATGATTCGGGCACCAATAAGACGGTGATCGCTAACGCCGCCGCAATCGTGCGGCTCGACCTCGCCGGCGGGAGAACGCCATGACTGCAAAACGCGTCATTCTCGAAATGGGCAGCGGCAACGACCTGCACGGCGGGGACTATACCAAGGCCGCGGTCCGCGCTGTCGCCGACGCGCTCCATCACAGCTCGCTGACCCTGATCCGCACCTTCGGGCTCGACTCGCGCAAGATGCTGGTCGAAGTGACGATCGGGGTTCAGCAGCCGGACAGGGTCGACCCCGCCGCGGTCAAGGCCGCCCTGCCGCATGGCGAGGTCACGGTCGCTGTCGTCAAAGGCGGCCTCGACGTCCCCGACGAAACCGGCGACACCGCAATCATCGCCACCGCCGCCATATCCGTGCGGATGGAATTGCCGCAGGCCGGGCGCTGAGCCAACCGCTAAGTTCGAATCACGGCACAATCTGAGCAAGGAAAGGATCTCCCGCGCCAAACTTCAAGGCGGCCGGCAAAAGGCTGCTGGCTCGGATCCCTTGCCGGCGCATTTGCAAGATCGCGCGAGGCAGTGATTGAGGCTCGGTACGTTGGCCGGATAACATCGAAGCCCGTAAATCGGACGGCACCGGCGACTGATGGGGGCGGACAACCATGGGGCGGAAAGCATGAGCGACTGGAGCGGGGTGACCCGGCCGATCCCGGCGCCGAACGAGTGGACAAAACCGTTCTGGGATGCGGCGCGGCGCGGCGTTCTGGAATTGCAGCGCTGCCAGAGCTGCGGCCATTTCCAGCACCCGCCTTACGCGACCTGCACCCAATGCGTCTCGACGGACCTCAAATTCGAGCCGGTGCGCGGGCTCGGAACGATCTATGCCTACACGATCATGTATCACACCGGCGACAAGCGCTTCGCCGCCGCGGTCCCCTACGCCAGCATCATCGTCGAGCTCGACGACGCGCCAGGAGCGCTCCTCGCCGGCAATCTCTTGGAAGCGGAATACACCGAAGCCAAGGTCGGGCGGCGCGTCGAAATCGTCTTCGAGAAGCTGAACGACGACATCACCTTGCCGCAGTTCCGGCTGGCGCGCGCCAAGCCGGCCGAGTGAGGGGAGAAGCAGATGTGGGAGAACCGATGCAAGGTGGCGGTCAGCGGCGTGGGGTATTCCAAGGTCACGCGCTCGGCCGAGATCCCGCTCGCGGCCCATGCGCTGACGGCGGTCAAGGAGGCGGTCGCCGATTCCGGGCTCGAGCTGTCCGACATCGACGGTCTGGCGACCTATCCGGAACTGCCGGCCACCGGCCACGCGGAGGTGGACGGGATCTCGATCGTCTCGGTCAACTGCATGATGGCAATGCTGAAATTGCCCGACCTCGGCTGGCACATCCAGGTCGGCACGACCAACATCGGCGGTGCGGTGCAGCAGGCGGTCAACGCGTTGCTCGCCGGGGTGTGCAAATACGCGGTGGTGTGGCGGGCGATGCACAACCCGCGCGGCACCTACCAGAACCTGCCCGGCGCCACGGCCCAGGGGGCCGCCCAGTTCACCGCACCTTATGGCTTCGGCGGCCCGGGTCAGGGCATGGCGGTCGCCTATACAAGATGGCTCGAACGCCACAACCAGAACCGCGAGAAGATGGCGACCTTGGCCGTGACCCAGCGCCGTCACGCGCAGCACAATCCGCACGCCTATTTCTACGGCATGCCGCTTGACGCGCGAGGATTACCTCAACTCCCGAATGGTCGCGTATCCGTTCTGTCTGTTCGATTGCGACATCCCGGTGCAGGGCGCGGTGGCGATCGTCTTGACGACGGCCGACCGCGCCCGTGACCTGAAGCCGCGGCCGGCCTACCTCGCCGGCTACGGCCAGCGGCTCCACTTCGAGGTAGCAGGCCGCATCGGCAGCCTTTCGAGCTACATGGAGGGCGGCAGCAGCTCGGCGAGGCTGACCTGGGAGCGCTCCGGCTTCACTCCGAAGGACGTAGACGTGGCCCAGATCTACGACGGCTTCTCGGCCTCGGTGATCTACGGTCTCGAATCCTATGGTTTCTGCGCGGAAGGCGAGGCGCTCGACTTCATCCAGGACGGGCGCATCGAGCTCGACGGCGAATTGCCGCTCAATACCTTTGGCGGCAGCCTCGGCACCGGCCGCATCCATGGCCTGTGGCACATCATCGAGGGCGCCTTGCAGGCCTCGGGCCGCGCCGGCTCACGCCAAGTCGAGGACGCCAACGTCTCCTTTGTCGGCGCCAGCGCGCCGATCGTGACCGGCACGACGTTTATCTTCGTACGGGAGCCTTACTGAACCCCCCGCCCCGGCTCTGTCCTGCCCCGCGCCCGCCCGATGCGGCTGCTCTACCTGCCATAAGCCGGATAGCAGCCGCCGTTATAATAGGTGTATCCGGCGCCGCAGACCGGAGCCGCCGTGGCGCCGCCGGTGAGCGCATTGGCAGTGCCGGCAACCGCGCCGCCAGCGATGCCGAGCGCCCCGCCGACGATTGCGCCGACCGGACCGGCTGCCGCTCCGCCGGTCGCAGCACCGGAGGCGCCCCCGGCTGCCGCGCCGGACAATGGACCCGCCGGATACGCAGGTGCGGCCGCCGGGACCGGCTGGCAGGTGCCGCCGTATGGCGCGTATCCCGGCGGGCAGGCATATTGCGCCATCGCCGCGCTCGACGTGCCCGCCGCCAGAGCCGCAGCGATCGCAAACATCTTGAGCTTGGTTGACATCGTCACCTCCTCGAAGCACGCAAAAGAGCGGCAGAGCGCCGCCGTCCTGGGTGAACGGGCGAACATGGCATCGCGTTCCGCGATGGCGACGCCTCGTTTCCCGCCCGTCTGCCGCGATGATTGCACCGGCGAGCGGGAGGAAAACCATTGAGGGCGCGCCGCAGCCTCCGGCTGCGCCGAATCGCTATGGGGGATAGATCGACCAGGGGAAGCGTCCAGCCGAAGGCCTGCCTCCGGCTCGCAAAAAATACAACGGATTTACGGCAAAATCCCGCGGCCAGGTTGAACAGAAGCATTCGCTC
Organism: uncultured Alphaproteobacteria bacterium; assembly: GCA_963795485.1. Lineage (GTDB taxonomy): Bacteria > Pseudomonadota > Alphaproteobacteria > ATCC43930 > CGMCC-115725 > AP-15. The sequence goes on along the minus strand of CAWCIL010000047.1, from coordinate 686 downwards.
GCCGGAACAGCTTATGCTCGCGCAGCCTGGCGGCGCGGCATGGCGGGCGCAAGCCGGCTGTGATATGGTTGCGAGGCAACGAACTCCGGTGATCGTCACGCGGGCATTGGGGCTGCGGGTCGGGTCCGGTGCCTCCACCTACGATTTTCCGGAGACGCACATCCGGCGAGAGGAGACCTGAAGATGTCGGAACAACCACAGCCAGAGCCGCAGCGGACGCAGACCATGCCCGAGGACGGCGGCGGATGGCACCGCGTCGATGCCGGGCCCTATCTGCACTCATGTTCCACCCCAACCGGCAATTGCTCGGACGGGAGCCGGACGGCATCGAACGGCCCTCGATCGTGGTCGCCGTCGCGGGCCGGCGCGAGCAGGCGCTGCGCTTCGATCCGTTCAGCGCGGGCAGTCATTATCACATCCGCCCGAGCCTGCGCGGCAGGCAGCTTCCGCTCTGGGTCGAGGAGGGGCAGCAGCCGCTCGAAATCGCGCTCGCGTTCTTCGAAAAGCCGTTGCGGTTCCGCGGCCTGCTCGCCCAGGCCGAAGAAGACGATGTGGCCGCGCAGCTCGATGATTCCGACCTCGCCGGCGCCGCCCGCCAGATCCGCGAACTCCACACCGTCGCAGCCCACCCGCCGGTTACCTGACGGCAAGCCACGGCAGCTCCGAGGATCGGCCGAGCGTCGGAT
>CAWCIL010000046.1:0-5429 GCA_963795485.1 uncultured Alphaproteobacteria bacterium | reverse complement strand
CCGGCCGGCGCTGATTTTTTGGCAGCTCCTTCACCAAGCAAGACGGGGCCGCGGTGTAAGCGTCAGGTGCGTACCGCTGAGCGCGTGAGCGGCGGGAGGAAGGTGCGGTTTTTGGCGGGGTCTTTTTCGCCGGGGCGGCGCTCGACGCCGGAGGACACGTCGACGCAGGCGGCGCCGGAAATGCTTACCGCTTCGGGCAGCAATGCCGCGGTGAGGCCGCCGACAGCAGCCAAGGGCGGCGCGATCAACGACCGGCGTCAGCGCCCAGTCGAAAGCCAGCCCGTTGCCGCCGGGGAGCGCTCCGGCCGAGACGGCGGCTTCGCGTCGAACAGCAGGAAATCGGCGGCATCCTCGTGCTCTCCGGCGCGGACGAGATCGTCGGGGCCGGCGATCGGCACCGCCTTGATCACCTTGCGGCCAAAACGCGCCCTGGTGTCGGCGACCCGCTGCGGGCTCTCGCTTCCGTGAAATTGCAGCATGTCGAGCGCCGCCGCGCCGAGAACGGCCGCGATGGTTCGTCCTCGGCGTCAACAAGGAGCCCGACTCGCGCAATCCCGGCGGCACCCTTCGCAGAGCCGGACAGCCGCGGCCGGCGTGACCGCGCGCGGGCTCGGTGGGTAGAAGACGAAACCGAGATAGGCCGCACCCCCGGCGACGGCCGCCGTCACCGCGGGCTCGCTAGACAACCCGCAGATTTCGCGGCAACCATCATTCCTGCTTTTGCGGTGGCTGGTCATGCGGTGGTGGGGCTGATCGCCGCGGCGATCCCGCCCCAGCGCTTCGAGCTGCCGGGTCAGCGCGTCAATCTGCGCCTCGAGCCGCTTTAACCGCGGATCTTCGCCCGGTGGCGAGGCGTTCCCGGCATCGGCCGGCGGCGCCTTTTCCTCAGCCGGGTAGGGGGCCAGCATTTTGAGGGCGCGCTGGAACAACGCCATGTTCTGCTTGCCCATCTCCTCGAACTGCCCGAACGGAAAGATGCCGAAGGTCGCCTGCAGACTTTTGCGCATCTGCTCCTGGTTGCGGCCAAAGGCGACCATCGCCTGCTCGAGATAACCCGGCACCAGCACCTGCATGCTGTCGCCATAAAAGCCGATCAGCTGCCGCAAAAAGCTGATCGGCAGCAGGTTCTGGCCCTTTTGCTCCTGCTCGACGATGATCTGCGTCAGCACCGAGCGGGTGATGTCCTCGCCGGTCTTGGCGTCATGCGCCACGAAGTCGCCGCCTTCCTTGATCAGCTTGGCCAGATCGTCGAGGGTGACGTAGCTGCTCGTCGCCGTGTTGTAGAGCCGGCGGTTGGCATATTTCTTGACGACGACCGGCTTGCCGCCGCCGGGCCTCTCGTTGTTCGGGGTGTTCATGCGCGCGCCGTCTCCCGTCGGAAACCCGTCCCCATCATCACAATACAGAGATTCGGCGGGTTCGCGTCATCAAACACGCGGCGCCGAGCCCCGCCTGGCTTTCGTCGCCGGCCGCGGGGCGTATACTGCCGCCGATGACCGACGCTCGCGACCTCGCCCGCCGCTATCTGGCGCTGTGGGAAGACTATCTGACGGCGCTGCTGTCCGACCCCGGCGCCGCGGATCTGCTCGCGCGCCGGCTCACTCCAGAACTCGCCCAGAATCGGATCGCGCTGCGGCGCCGCTGCCGGATGATCTTGCCGCAAACCCCGGACCGGCGCCTCGCGCCGCGTCCGTTTCCGGCGCATCTGGCGAGCGCGATCGGGTTATGGCTGAGCTCGCGCACCGCCTTGCCGCTGTTGAAGAGCATGCCGCCGTCGAGCGCGGCCCTCTCGAGCCCGGCCCTATTGGGCGCGGTGGGGGAACGGCTGCACGCCCTCGCCGGCGAAATCGACGCGTTCGGGCCTGACCGGGTCGCCCGCGCGCTCGACGACGAAATCGTCCTGCGCGCCGAAGCCTATCTGTGCGGGCTCGAAGCCTACCGCCGCCATCCCTATCGCCGCTCGGCGCCCGCCCCGCCGGTGCTTTGGCAGGAAGGGACCACCAGGCTCCTCGACTATGGCGGGGGCCGGCCGGCCCCCGCGGTCATGGTCGTGCCGTCGCTGATCAACCGCTACTACGTCCTCGACCTGCTGCCGGAGCGCAGCTTTCTGCGGCATCTTGCGGGACGCGGCTTGCGACCGCTGGTCGTCAACTGGGGCGCCCCGGGCGCTGCCGAGCGCCGGCTCGATCTCGGCGGTTACGGCGAACGCCTCGACCGCGGCTTTGCCGCCGCGGTGCAGAGCGCCGGCGCCCCGCTGGCGATCCTCGGCTATTGCATGGGCGGGCTGCTCGCCGTGGCGGCGGCATTGCGGCGCCGGCGCCAGGTTGCTTGCGTTGCGCTATTGGCGACGCCGTGGGATTTCCATGCTGGGCAGGGCATGGCGGCGCGCCTTCTCGGCCTCGGCGCGCAGGGGCTGGCCCAAGCCGGCGCCGTCACCGAGACGGTTCCGATCGAAATGGTTCAGAGTTTCTTTTTTCTGCTCGATCCCTTCCTCGCCGAGCGCAAATTCGTCCGCCTCGCCCGGCTCGATCCCGACAGCGAGGCGGCGCGCAGCTTTGTGGCGCTCGAAGACTGGATCAACGATGGGGTCCCGTTGGGCTCGGCGCTGGCCCGGGACTGCCTGCGGTCCTGGTATCGCGACAACGAGCCCGGGCGCGGGACCTGGCGGGTCGCCGGCCATCGGATGCAGCCGAGGCTGCTGCGGCGGCCCGCGCTCGTCGTCATTCCCGGCCGCGACCGGATCGTTCCGCCGCTCTCGGCCGAGGCGCTGGCGGCGGCGCTCGGCCGGGCGAAAGTGCTGCGTCCGGCGCTGGGCCATGTCGGCATGATGGCGGCGGCACAGGCCCCGGCAATGCTGTGGACGCCGATCGCCGAGTGGCTGCGCGCGCATCTGGGCGAGCGGTAACACCGGGGCCGGTGGACTCCGCGGCGGCGCGCTCCTACATTCGCGGACATCCTGCCCAGATAAGCCGCAAACTTGCGAGGAGATCTCCCGATGGCCGATATCGTCATTGCCGGCGCCGCGCGCACCCCGGTCGGCGCGTTCAACGGCGGGCTTGCGAGCCTGCCGGCGCACAAGCTCGGCGAGGTCGCGATCGTCGAGGCGTTGCGCCGCGCCGAGGTCGACCCAAGGAGGTGTCCGAGGTCATCATGGGCCAGATCCTCGCCGCCGGCGAAGGCCAGAACCCGGCCCGGCAGGCGGCGATCGCCGCCGGCATGCCGTTCGAGGTCACCGCCTATGGCGTCAACCAGCTGTGCGGCTCGGGGCTGCGCACCGTGGCGCTCGGCTGGCAGGCGATCCGCACCGGCGACAGCGAGATCGTCGTCGCCGGCGGGCAGGAGAGCATGAGCCAGGCGCCGCACTGCATCCATCTGAGCAACGGCGTCAAGATGGGCGACGCCGAGCTTGTCGATACGATGATCAAGGACGGGCTGTGGGACGCCTTCAACGGCTATCACATGGGCAACACCGCCGAGAACGTCGCCCAGCGCTGGCAGATCACCCGCGAGCAGCAGGATGCGTTTGCCGCCGCCTCGCAGGCCAAGGCCGAAGCGGCGCAGAAGGCCGGCCGCTTCAAGGACGAAATCGTCCCGGTCAAGATCGCCGGCCGGCGCGGCGAGACCGATCGTCGACACTGACGAGCACCCCAAGCACGGCACCACCGTCGAGGTTCTGGCAAAATTGCGCCCGGCCTTCGACAAGAACGGCACGGTCACCGCCGGCAACGCCTCGGGCATCAACGACGGGGCAGCGGCGGTGGTGCTGATGACCGCCGAAACCGCCGCCAAGCGCGGCGTGCGCCCGCTGGCCCGCATCGTCTCGTGGGCGACCGCCGGCGTCGATCCGGCGATCATGGGGTCGGGCCCGATCCCGGCGAGCCGCATGGCGCTCAAAAAAGCCGGCTGGACCGCCGGCGACCTCGATCTGGTCGAAGCCAATGAGGCCTTCGCCGCGCAGGCCTGCGCGGTCAACAAGGACCTCGGCTGGAATGTCGACAAGGTCAACGTCAACGGCGGCGCCATCGCCCTCGGCCACCCGATCGGCGCGTCGGGCGCGCGAGTGCTGATCACGCTGCTCTACGAGATGCAGCGGCGCAACGTGAAGAAAGGCCTGGTGACCCTGTGCATCGGCGGTGGCATGGGAATTGCGATGTGCCTCGAGCGCGATTAGCGCGGCGAGAGTGGATCCATAGGGAGGGACCCATGGCGAGGGTGGCGGTGGTCACCGGCGGGACGCGCGGCATCGGCCGTGCGATTTCGGCAGCGCTGGCGAATGCCGGATATCGGGTGGCGGCGACCTATGCCGGCAACGATGCGGCGGCGCAGCAACTGAAGGAACGAGAACGGCATTCCGGCGTTCAAGTTCGACGTCGCCGATTTTGCCGCCTGCGCCGAGGGCGTGAAGGCGATCGAGGCGGCGCTCGGGCCGATCGAGATCCTGGTCAACAACGCCGGCATCACCCGCGACGCGACGATGCACCGGATGAGCTTCGAGCAGTGGAATGCGGTGATCCAGACCAATCTGGCCTCCTGCTTCAACATGTCGAGGCAGGTGATCGAGGGGATGCGCGCGCGCGGTTTTGGCCGCATCGTCAATATCGGCTCGGTCAACGGCCAGGCCGGGCAATATGGCCAGGTCAACTACGCCGCCGCCAAATCGGGCATTCACGGCTTCACCAAGGCCTTGGCCCAAGAGGGGGCGGCGCGCGGCGTTACTGTCAACGCGGTGGCGCCGGGTTATGTCGACACCGAGATGGTGCGCGCCGTGCCGGCGGACGTGCTCGAAAAAATCATCGCCCGCATCCCGGTCGGCCGTCTCGGCAGGGCCGAGGACATCGCCCGCACGGTGTTGTTTCTGGTCGCCGACGACGCCGATTTCATTACCGGCTCGACGCTCTCGGTCAATGGCGGCCAGCACATGTACTGATATGGATAGATCGGTTAACACGTATTATCCGATCCGACGATGCCTATAAATTCTGTTAAAAGCAGGCTACGGAGGCAGAAAGTGACAGCACTACTGATTGGAAGTTTTCACTATGTCTTGACTGGAATACAGCGCCTTGGAGCCAGGACAAAACCCAGCGACAGGAAATGTACGTGTTTTTACATCAGATCCGACTGACCAAGGCAACCAGTTCCTCGGCGCAGCATTTGGCGCGACCCCTGTTGTCTTATTATAATAACTCGACTCAACTCGACATTATCCAAACAACACCACCACAAGAGTAAGATACTTAGCAAAGGCATAAATCGCCAACCTCTTCTTCCAAATCCTTATTCAAGCTTGGGATGCCACTATCATCCGGAACATTCCGGGAGTATGGATTGCTGGTGACGACGCATCCATAGGCGAAATTGATTTGCGAGAGAACCCGATTTCTATCAGATACCGCGCCAAAATCCCCTTGACATATAAATAAGATTGA
>CAWCIL010000045.1:0-4909 GCA_963795485.1 uncultured Alphaproteobacteria bacterium | reverse complement strand
ACCAAGCAAGACGGGGCCGCGGTGGTAAGCGTCAGGTGCGTACCGCTAAAGCGCGTGAGCGGCGGCGAGGAAGGTGCGGATTTTGGCGGGGTCTTTTTCGCCGGGGCGGCGCTCGACGCCGGAGGACACGTCGACGCAGGCGGCGCCGGAAATGCGTACCGCTTCGGGCAGCAATGCCGCGGTGAGGCCGCCCGACAGCAGCCAAGGGCGGCGCCATGAACGACCGGCGATCAGCGCCCAGTCGAAAGCCAGCCCGTTGCCGCCGGGGAGCGCTCCCGGCCGAGACGGCGGCTTCGCGTCGAACAGCAGGAAATCGGCGGCATCCTCGTGCTCTCCGGCGCGGACGAGATCGTCGGGGCCGGCGATCGGCACCGCCTTGATCACCTTGCGGCCAAAACGCGCCCTGGTGTCGGCGACCCGCTGCGGGCTCTCGCTTCCGTGAAATTGCAGCATGTCGAGCGCCGCCGCGCCGAGAACGGCCGCGATGGTTGCGTCCTCGGCGTCGAACAAGGAGCCCGACTCGCGCAATCCCGGCGGGCACCCCTTCGCAGAGCCGGACAGCCGCGGCCGGCGTGACCGCGCGCGGGCTCGGTGGGTAGAAGACGAAACCGAGATAGGCCGCACCCCCGGCGACGGCCGCCGTCACCGCGGGCTCGCTAGACAACCCGCAGATTTTCGCGGCAACCATCATTCCTGCTTTTGCGGTGGCTGGTCATGCGGTGGTTGGGGCTGATCGCCGCGGCGATCCCGCCCCAGCGCTTCGAGCTGCCGGGTCAGCGCGTCAATCTGCGCCTCGAGCCGCTTTAACCGCGGATCTTCGCCCGGTGGCGAGGCGTTCCCGGCATCGGCCGGCGGCGCCTTTTCCTCAGCCGGGTAGGGGGCCAGCATTTTGAGGGCGCGCTGGAACAACGCCATGTTCTGCTTGCCCATCTCCTCGAACTGCCCGAACGGAAAGATGCCGAAGGTCGCCTGCAGGCTTTTGCGCATCTGCTCCTGGTTGCGGCCAAAGGCGACCATCGCCTGCTCGAGATAACCCGGCACCAGCACCTGCATGCTGTCGCCATAAAAGCCGATCAGCTGCCGCAGAAAGCTGATCGGCAGCAGGTTCTGGCCCTTTTGCTCCTGCTCGACGATGATCTGCGTCAGCACCGAGCGGGTGATGTCCTCGCCGGTCTTGGCGTCATGCGCCACGAAGTCGCCGCCTTCCTTGATCAGCTTGGCCAGATCGTCGAGGGTGACGTAGCTGCTCGTCGCCGTGTTGTAGAGCCGGCGGTTGGCGTATTTCTTGACGACGACCGGCTTGCCGCCGCCGGGCCTCTCGTTGTTCGGGGTGTTCATGCGCGCGCCGTCTCCCGTCGGAAACCCGTCCCCATCATCACAATACAGCAGATTCGGCGGGTTCGCGTCATCAAACACGCGGCGCCGAGCCCCGCCTGGCTTTCGTCGCCGGCCGCGGGGCGTATACTGCCGCCGATGACCGACGCTCGCGACCTCGCCCGCCGCTATCTGGCGCTGTGGGAAGACTATCTGACGGCGCTGCTGTCCGACCCCGGCGCCGCGGATCTGCTCGCGCGCCGGCTCACTGCCAGAACTCGCCCGAATCGGATCGCGCTGCGGCGCCGCTGCCGCGATGATCTTGCCGCAAACCCCGGACCGGCGCCTCGCGCCGCGTCCGTTTCCGGCGCATCTGGCGAGCGCGATCGGGTTATGGCTGAGCTCGCGCACCGCCTTGCCGCTGTTGAAGAGCATGCCGCCGTCGAGCGCGGCCCTCTCGAGCCCGGCCCTATTGGGCGCGGTGGGCGAACGGCTGCACGCCCTCGCCGCCGAAATCGACGCGTTCGGGCCTGACCGGGTCGCCCGCGCGCTCGACGACGAAATCGTCCTGCGCGCCGAAGCCTATCTGTGCGGGCTCGAAGCCTACCGCCGCCATCCCTATCGCCGCTCGGCGCCCGCCCCGCCGGTGCTTTGGCAGGAAGGGACCACCACGGCTCCTCGACTATGGCGGCGGCCGGCCGGCCCCCGCGGTCATGGTCGTGCCGTCGCTGATCAACCGCTACTACGTCCTCGACCTGCTGCCGGAGCGCAGCTTTCTGCGGCATCTTGCGGCGACGCGGCTTGCGACCGCTGGTCGTCGATTGGGGCGCCCCGGGCGCTGCCGAGCGCCGGCTCGATCTCGGCGGTTACGGCGAACGCCTCGACCGCGGCTTTGCCGCCGCGGTGCAGAGCGCCGGCGCCCCGCTGGCGATCCTCGGCTATTGCATGGGCGGGCTGCTCGCCGTGGCGGCGGCATTGCGGCGCCGGCGCCAGGTCGCTTGCGTTGCGCTGTTGGCGACGCCGTGGGATTTCCATGCTGGGCAGGGCATGGCCGGCGCGCCTTCTCGGCCTCGGCGCGCAGGGGCTGGCCCAAGCCGGCGCCGTCGCCGAGACGGTTCCGATCGAGATGGTTCAGAGCTTCTTTTTTCTGCTCGATCCCTTCCTCGCCGAGCGCAAATTCGTCCGCCTCGCCCGGCTCGATCCCGACAGCGAGGCGGCGCGCAGCTTTGTGGCGCTCGAAGACTGGATCAACGATGGGGTCCCGTTGGGCTCGGCGCTGGCCCGGGACTGCCTGCGGTCCTGGTATCGCGACAACGAGCCCGGGCGCGGGACCTGGCGGGTCGCCGGCCATCGGATGCAGCCGAGGCTGCTGCGGCGGCCCGGCGCTCGTCGTCATTCCCGGCCGCGACCGGATCGTGCCGCCGCTCTCGGCCGAGGCGCTGGCGGCGGCGCTCGGCCGGGCGAAAGTGCTGCGTCCGGCGCTCGGGCCATGTCGGCATGATGGCGGCGGCACAGGCCCCGGCAATGCTGTGGACGCCGATCGCCGAGTGGCTGCGCGCGCATCTGGGCGAGCGGTAACGCCGGGGCCGGTGGACTTCGCGGCGGCGCGCTCCTACATTCGCGGACATCCTGCCCAGATAAGCCGCAAACTTGCGAGGAGATCTCCCGATGGCCGATATCGTCATTGCCGGCGCCGCGCGCACCCCCGTCGGCGCCTTCAACGGCGCGCTCGCCAGCCTCGCCGCCCCACGAGCTGGGCCAGACAGCGATCCGCGCGGCCCTTCGACCGCGCCGGCGTCGCACCCGGGCGAGGTGAACGAGGTGGTGCTGGGCCAGGTGCTTGCAGGCGGGCGAAGGCCAGGGCCCGGCGCGGCAGGCCTCCATCGGCGCCGGCATCCCGGTCGAGACGCCGGCCTGGAGCCTCAACCAGCTTTGCGGATCGGGCCTGCGCGCGGTGGCGCTGAGCAGCACAGCAAATCCTGCAGAGGCGACAGCGCCATCGTCGTCGCCGGCGGCCAGGAGAGCATGAGCCAGGCGCCCCAATGCAGCGAACCTGCGCAACGGCGTGAAGATGGGCAACCCGAGCTGGTCGACACCATGATCAAGGACGGGCTGTGGGACGCCTTCCACGGCTACCACATGGGCAACACCGCCGAAAACGTGGCGGAGCGCTGGCAGATCACCCGCGAACAGCAGGACACGCTGGCCGTCGCCTCCCAGTCCAAGGCCGAGGCGGCGCAAACGGCAGGCCGCTTCAAGGACGAAATCGTGCCGGTGACGATCAAGGGCCGCAAGGGTGACACCGTCGTCGACCAGGGATTGCGTGCATCCCCCGCCACGGCGTGACGCTCGAGAAGCCGTCTACCCTGAGCCTCCGCCTTCGCCAAGGACGGCAGCGTCACCGCCGCCAACGCCTCGGGCATGAACAACGGCGCCGCCGCCCTGGTGCTTATGAGCGAGGCGGAAGCAGTGAGCGGCGGGGCCTGAAGCCCCCTCGCCCGCATCGCCTCCTGGGCGCACGCCGGGGTCGAGCCCGAGATCATGGGCACCGGACCGATCCCAGCGTCACGAGAAGGCGCTGGAGAAGGCCGGCTGGAAGATCGCCGACCTCGACCTGATCGAGTCCAACGAGGCCTTCGCCGCCCAGTCGCTTTGCGTTGTCCCAGCGAGCTGGGCTCGACGACGACGCCAGGGTCAACGTCAACGGCGGCGCCATCGCCATCGGCCACCCCATCGGCGCGTCCGGCGCCCGCATCTTGACCACCCTGCTGCACGAGATGGGTCGGCGCGATGCGAGAAGAGAGGCCTCGCCACGCTCTGCGTCGGCGGCGGCATGGGCGTTGCGCTTTGCGTCGAGCGCGATTAGCCCGCGGCGACGAGTGCGAATGCCGATAGGGAGGGACGCATGGCCAGGGTGGCGGTGGTCACCGGCGGGACGCGCGGCATCGGCCGTGCGATCTCGGCAGCGCTGGCGAATGCCGGCTATCGGGTCGCGGCGACCTATGCCGGCAACGATGCGGCGGCGCAGCAGCTGAAGGACGAGACCGGCATTCCGGCGTTCAAGTTCGACGTCGCCGATTTCGCCGCCTGCGCCGAGGGCGTGAAGACGGTCGAGGCGGCGCTCGGGCCGGTCGAGATCCTGGTCAACAACGCCGGCATCACCCGCGACGCGACGATGCACCGGATGAGCTTCGAGCAGTGGAACGCGGTGATCCAGACCAATCTCGCCTCGTGCTTCAACATGTCGAGGCAGGTCATCGAAGGGCATGCGCGACGCGCGGCTTCGGCCGCATCGTCAATATCGGCTCGGTCAACGGCCAGGCCGGGCAATACGGCCAGGTCAACTACGCCGCCGCCAAATCGGGCATCCACGGCTTCACCAAGGCCTTGGCCCAGGAGGGGGCGGCGCGCGGCGTTACTGTCAACGCGGTGGCGCCGGGCTATGTCGACACCGAGATGGTGCGCGCCGTGCCGGCGGACGTGCTCGAAAAGATCATCGCCCGCATCCCGGTCGGCCGTCTCGGCAAGGCCGAGGACATCGCCCGCACGCGTGCTGTTCCTGGTCGCCGACGACGCCGATTTCATCACCGGCTCG
>CAWCIL010000044.1:0-8026 GCA_963795485.1 uncultured Alphaproteobacteria bacterium | reverse complement strand
CACCTCGTCGGCAAGCGCCTGGTCTAATTCTTATTAGGTCAATCATCAACGCCCGCTGGCCCGATCGCAGAGAGAAATGACCGATGCGACTGACCCTGTGGACCGACTATGCGCTGCGCACGCTGATCTATGTCGGCGCCAACGGCGAACGGCTGTCGACCATCGCCAAAATCGCCGCGAGTTTCGGTGTCTCGAAGGCCCATTTGATGAAGGTCGTCAACCAGCTCGGCCGACATGGTTATGTCGAAACGGTCCGCGGCAGAGGCGGTGGGATCAGGCTGGGGCGCCTCCCCGGGCAAATTTGCATCGGCGCGGTGGTGCGCGACACGGAAGAGGACTTGGCGGTGATGGGGGGCCTCGGCCAGACCGGGTTCTGCCGCATCGAAGGCTGTTGCGTGCTGCGCCGCGCTCTGCACGAAGCGACGCTGGCGTTTCTACAGACGCTCGACCGCTATACCCTGGCCGATCTCTTGGCGCCGGGCGGGCGGCTCGCCCGTAGCTTGGGTCTGGCACCGCAGGTCGGCGCTGTGGAATGAGCCTGGTCCGGCTCAAACGCGTCTACGATCCGCCGTCACCGGAGGACGGTTTCCGCGTCCTGGTCGATCGCTTGTGGCCGCGCGGGCTCAAGCGGGATACCGCCAAGATCGATTTGTGGTTCAAGGACGCCGCGCCGAGCGCAGAGCTGCGCCGCTGGTTCGGGCACGACCCTCGACGATGGGCCGAATTCCAAGAGCGCTATCGGGCCGAGCTCGCGGCGAATTCGCCGGCTGTGGCCACCCTTCGCGACCTGATCAAGGGCGGTCGGCCATTGACCTTGCTGTTTGCCGCGAACGACGCGGAGCACAACAACGCCGTGGTTCTGCGGGATTTGGTCGTGTCTCGTTAGAGAACAAGCTCGCGGGACGACCTGGATACTGTGGCGGATTGATGAGTGCGATGTTACATCTGCGGTGCTGTATCTTGTTGGCGCAGGGCATTATCCCGTCTCGATCAGCCGTTGCCCGATGAACTCGCCTTGTCCGATACCGCCCGGACAGGCGAACAGGCCACCGCCGGTGTGGGTGACGAATTGATTGAGCATGTCGAACTTGGCCATCTTGTCGAAGATCTTGATGAACCCGGTCCGCGGATCGCGCTGATAGCAAATGAAAAACAAGCCGGCATCATATTCCATACCCTGCCGCCAGGGCGGCCAGCGCTCGGCGGTGAAGTCCACGCCGTCGTTGTAGGAATAAGGCCGTCGCAGGATCTGGGCGCCGTCGTTGCTCGCTGCGGCGGCGAGACGGACATGCGCGCTTTCGGGAATGACCGGGTTGCCGTCCTTGTCGGCGGCATTCAGGCCGAGCGGATCGAACTCGTTTTTCGAGCCGAGCGGGGCGCCCGAATATTTGTGGCGGCCGAAGGCCTGCTCCTGAAACTCGACCTTCATCCGGTCCCAGTGCTCGAGCGCCATGCGGATGCGGCGAATGACCACATAGCTGCCGCCGCGTATCCAGTCCGGCCCTTCGTCGCCGACCCAGACGAATTTTGCCATCGCCGCGGCATCCCCAGCCGCAGGATTGACCGTGCCGTCCTTAAAGCCCATCAGGTTGCGCGGCGTTTCCTTTGGGCCGAAACCGGGGACGAAACCAGTCTGCGCCCAGCGCACTTCGCCTACGCCGTAGGCCAGCCGCGCCAGTTCACGAACGGCATGAAACGCGACCTGCGGATCGTCGGCGCAGGCTTGGATCGACAGATCGCCGCCGGTGCGCGTCTCGAGCAGTTGGTCGCCGTTGAACCGGGGCAGATCGACAAGTGCCTGCGGCCGGTGCGCCGCCAGGCCGTACCGATCCTTGCCGTCTTTGACGAACAAACCGGCACCGAACCCGAAAGTCACCGTCAGCCGCGCCGGCGGCAAGCCGAGCGCCTCGCCGCTGTCGGGCCCCGGCAGCGCACCATCCGGTCCGACCGGCTGCGCCGTCTGGCCTCGGCTCATCCTGGCGACAGCGTCCGTCCAGACCCGGAGCAGCTTGATCACGTCGTCGCGCTTGGCGGTGACGAGGTCGATCGCGGCAAAATAGGTGTGACTTTGCACCGGCGTTGTGATCCCGCTCTGATGGGTTCCCCAAAATGGCTCGGTCTGCCGGCTGCCGTCCTCTGCGACGTCCCCCTGATGATTCGGCTTGATCAGGGCTTCGGCCACGCCGCCAAGGCCCAAGCCGGAACCGGCAGCAGCCGCAAGCCCAGCCGCGGTGCGGACGAGACCGCGGCGGGTCGGGCGCATGCCACCACCACTGCCATTCCGTCCGATCATCGGGTGGCCTCGACGAGCGTGTTCATGTCGTCCTCGACGTAATAGAAACCTTTGCCGTCCGGCGCCATCGCCAGCCCGAACAGGTCGCCGCTGCCGGGCGGAGACTGCGCCTGATTGGCATCGATCCATTGCGCATAGAGCTGCTTGCCGGTGGCCGGATCGATCTCGACGACCTGGCCGTTCAAGCCGTTGCAGGTCAGCAAATGGCCGTCGCCCGTCATCACCAGAGCCAGCGGCCGCTTTAAGAGGCCGTCCTGGGTTACGACACGTCCGGTTCCGGCGCTGGTCGTACGCGTCGTTGCATCCGCGATCGCGACGATCCGGTTGCCAAGCGCATCCGACACGTAAAGCGTATTGTCCGGACCGAGCGCCAGCCCCGTCGGGCCGATCAGAAACACGTCCTTGTCCGCCCTTTGGCCAAAGCCGTTTGCGACCACGGTCTCGTCGGTGATTTTCAGCGGCTGGCCCGGCGGAATCGAGAGCTGCAGGCGCAGCACGGTCGCCTTGTTAACGGTGACCGGCGAGCCGTCGGCGCCGACGACCCGCGGCCCGGGCACGTCGAAGCCAGCCATGCTGACGAACAAGGTCGCGGTCGACCCATTGTCGATCGTTGCCATGTCGCCCCATGGGTCGTTGATGTTCGGGCCGGCCCAAACTGCGGTGACCCCACCATTGGGGTTGAGTACAATCAGGCAGCCATTGCCCTTGGTGCGGGTGGTCCCGTCGGTGCTGGGCGTGCTGCCGACAATGACCCAGCCGCTCTTCAGCACCGTCATTGCCGTGGTCAACCCGACGCCGCCGGGGCATTGGGCAAGGTTTTGCGGCAATTTGGCGAACAGCGCCGTTGCCTTCGTCTCGGGGCTGTAGCTGATGATTGTCGTGCCGGTGCCCTGCAGGTTCGAAAGGTTGTTGAAATTATCGACCAGGACATCGCCCTGCCGGATCTTGCCGACACTGGCCGGGGCGACGACGACCGCATAGGGGTTGAGGTCGCCATTATTGGTGATTGTGGTGGTGACCGTGACGTGCCGATGGACCGTGTCGAGCAAGCCCGCGGTCTCGGCCGACCGCGCCGGGTGGGTCGGGATCGACACCGCGACGAGCAGCACGACAAAACTGCCAAAACCTATCCCCGAGAAAGTTCTCCGGCGACGCACCATCGATCCTGCTCCCTGAATGGGCGGCGATGCCGCCTCGACGTCGGATAATGCGAATAACTCGCATTCACATATCTCCTAGCGTCCGGTATTGCGCTTCGTCAAGCTCGCAGCCCGGCGGCCGACGCATGGCGCCCCTGCGTAGTTAAGCAGCGGTTGAACCAGCCGAAGCCTTTTAAAAGGTCAGGTTCACGCGAAATCCGAGCACCGCCTCGTTCTTGATCGTCTGGCTTGGAAGGTTCGGGTTGGCGATGCCGCCGCTCGGGTTGAACACGTACTGAAAGTCGGGCTGAAGTATCACCGCCGGGGTCAGCGGATACTGGTAGGTCAGCTCGATCACGGTCTCGCCGGTCGGGATCGGGACAAAGCTGTTTGTATAGAAGGCCGTCTGCTGATCGAGAGCAGCAGTCGAGCCGCTGACCCGCGCATACTCGATGGCGAGCCCGGCGGTGTCGTCTGGGCGGTCCGCAAACGGCGCGTGCAGAGTTAGACCCGCATTGAGGCTGAAGACCACAGGATTGCGGTCGCCCTGCGGCGTCCCCATGACCCGAGCGAAGCCGCTCAGCGTGCCGCCCCCGGGCGCTGCTCCGATCACCTGATCGATGACCCCATAAAAGCTGTAGTTGCCGTGATGCTGCAGCGGCATGCCGTTGCTCGACGGGTTGGCGAGCGATAGGCCGGCGTCGTCGAACAGCAGGTCGGGGAAGCTTTCGCTGTCGTACCAGAACCCGACCTTGAGCGTGCCCGGATGCACCTCGCCCTCTGCCGACGTGACCATCGCGCCGAGCGCCGGATAGGCGAATTGCAATTCGCCGATCACCAGGGCGCCGCCATTGAGCGGAAAGCTGGTGCCCGAGGGATTTTGCTGCTGTGGATCGCCCAAATTGTTGGGTGCCGGGTTGCCGTTCGTCACCGCCAGCAGACCGGTCAGCGAGTCGGTTGGCCGCCAGCGTGCCCGCACCCCCAGCGCCGAAAGCGGGTAGGCCGGACCGCCGCCGGGCAGATCGACCGAAGGCACCAATGGCCAGCCGAACATCGTGTTGACGAACAACAAAGCGTTCTGGCTGACGATAAATTCCTGATCGAGGCTCTGCTGGCCGATCTTTACATCGAGCCGGTCCTCGTTGAGGAACTTCTGCTGATACCAAAGTTCCCAGAGGCGGGCGCCAGGGTCGGCCTCGATCCCGCTCGCGGTCTGCAAGCTCAGCAGGTTGTCGGCGCTGAGATTGCGGCCGTGGATCTGCAGAGCGCTCGCCCTGAACGTGCCGCCATACCAACCGAAGGCCTGTTGCGTGTCGAGCTGCAGCGCCATCTGCGTGAGGCCGTCATATTCGAAGCCTTGCCTCACGCCGCCGGTCACGTTGCCGAGCACCTCGCTGGTCTCCGACACCGCCAACGAGATCCCGTATTTGCTGAGCAGAGTGCGCAGGCCCCACATATCGCCGAGCAGATTGCTGCTGCGCGATATCCCGGTCAGGAACCCGAAAGGTTCCTCGAAAATGCTTTCGGAGGAGCTCGGCTGAAGGGCTTCCACCCCGCCCGGCACCAGCAGCGGCGGCGGTGCTGCGGCGACGGGGCCTGAGTTTAGGACGGCCGCAGCAAGCCCAAAGACGACAGGCTTGACGATTTGCCGGGGCCAGGCCTGCCCCGGCGCGAACGATTGGCACCTCTGCATCGATTCAAGAACTCCGATCCGTTGGTGCGATCCGCGGCGCTGGTTGCTGGCGAATTGGACCGGTCCGGGTTCAACCGGGCAACTGGGCCGGGCAACTCGGCCCGATAATGCGACTAAATCGAAACAACAACGCAAATGCGAGTTAGTCGCATCAGCCATGCGGCCGGCGCCATGCGGCCGGCGCCATGCGCCCGGCGCTGTGCGGCCGGCGCTGTGCGGGCGGCGCCCCTCGGGCGATGTCCGGGGCGGGGCTTCGGCTGCCCTAGCCACTCTGGCGCGACGGTTGCGGTGCCCGAGCGGCCCGACGCGAGCGCACAGCCCAGCCCCGCTCGGCATGGGGATTGTCGAGCGACGCAAAAATACGCGATGCTCTGCCGCATTGGCCCGGGTCCGGGGAGATCGCACGAAGATGAACACCGACAAAGCCATCAACATCGAAGACCTGCATCGGATGGCCAAGCGGCGGCTGCCCAAGATCGCCTTCGATTTCATCGAGGGCGGCCTCGAGGACGAGCGCGGTCTCGAAACCAACACCTCCGCCTTTCACAAGCATCAGCTGCTTCCGCGCTACCTCGTCGACGTGTCGACGCGGGACCAATCCAAATCGATCTTCGGCCAGACCTTTGCGAGCCCGTTCGGGATTTCGCCGACCGGCGGCACCGGGCTGTTCCGCAATCATGCCGATCTGATGCTGGCCGAGGCGGCGCGTGACGCCAACATCCCCTACATCATGTCGGGAGCCAGCAACGAAACGATCGAGGCGGCGGCCAGGATCGCGCCGAAAAACCATTGGTATCAGCTTTATGCCGCGCGTAAGCCCGAGATCAACGCCGATCTGATCAAGCGCACCGCCGACGCCGGGCTCGGCGCCTTGGTCCTGACCGTTGACACGCCGGTCGGGTCGAAGCGCGAGCGCAACATCAGAAATGGCTTTTCCAACATCCGCGGCGGCCTGTTCCAGGCATTGAGCCTTAAGCCGTCGATCCTGATCGAAGCGATGACCCATCCCGGCTGGATCGTCGAATATTTGAAGCGGGGCGGCGGCACCCCGATGCTGGGCAATTGGCAGCCCTACGCGCCGCCCGGCTCGAATGCCGAAGAGGTCTACAAGCACGCCTCCTCGGTGCGCCCGTTCAACGCGCAGACCTGGCGCGATCTGGAGACCTACCGCAAGCTGTTCCCGCGTGCGCTCGTCGTCAAAGGCATCATGAGCCCGGCCGACGCGCTGCGCTGCGTCGAGGTTGGTTGTGATGGCATCCTCGTCTCGAACCATGGCGGGCGCCAACTCGACCAGGCGCCGGGCTCGCTCGACGTGTTGCCGGCGATCAAGGCCGCGGTCGGCGACAAGCTGACCTTATTGCTCGACAGCGGCGTCCGGCGCGGCGCCGACATCCTGATCGCGCTCTGCCTCGGGGCCGATTTCTGCTTCATGGGGCGCCCGACCCTCTATGGCGCCGCCGCCGGCGGCTTGCCCGGGGTCAAAAAGGCGATCGACATCTTCGTCAACGAGATCGACCTGGTCATGGGCCAGATCGGCTGCCCGACCCTCGCCGAGCTCGGCCCCGATTTTCTGTGGCAGGATGATTGGCAGAAGAACCGTTGACCGGTCGCGCGGGTCGGTGGGGCAACACGCTCGTGGGCTCGCAGGCCGGCATCCGGCACCGCATTTTCCACAATCGCCGTTATGCGCGCCTTGATAAGGCACCTTCGCCGGCGGGACAGTCGGCCCCGTCGTAACTCAGAGCCGCAAGTGATGGCCGGCGGACGATCGCAGCTGCTTCAGTCACCGCGTCCGCGATCAGGCTCGGTATCTCTTCGAGGGAATGATCGCGGTCCGCGGGAGGCCCCGTCCATGCGCGTTACGCCATCGTCCGCAGCAAACCGTCGATGATCTCGAGCATACGATCCCGACCAAATGGGCGGTAATGGCCAGGATACACGGTCCTGACCGGGAGTTCACGAAGCCGGCGCAGGCTGGCGGCGTATCCGTCTGGGCTCGCCGCCGCCTCGATGCTGCGCTCGTCTAGCGGGTCGTCGTACACGGTATCGGAGGTAAACACACTGCCTGTCCGCGCTTCCCAAAGCACCATCGTGCCCGGTGTTTCTCCAGGCATGTGGAGAATTTCGAAGCTTCGGTCGCCGAGGTCGATGCTATCACCGTCTTCGAAACGCCGGGTTGGCGCGGCCCCCTGTACCCGGTACCGTTCTATGTCGTACCCTGGAACAGGCAGCGCCAGCAACATCTCGCCACTGACATAAACCGATACTTGCGAGGATTCCAGGGTAGGCGCAGCAATATCCTCGGCGTCCAGCCGGTGGCATCCCCGCTCGTCAAAGGCATGAAGGCCGCCGGCGTGGTCGTAGAGGCAATTGCAAGCGACGGCGACCACAGGCTTGTTCGCAATCGCGTCCACGATTTTGCGCGGTGATACAATGCCCGTCCCGGTGTCGATCAGAAGATCCCGCTTCGATCCGCGCACCAGCCAAAGATTGCCTGAGTAATAATCATCGATCCACGCTTCGCGCAGGCGCAGGACGCCATTCTCGCAGGAGTTGACGGCGTACCAAAAATCGGCGACCGTCTTTTGCATGGGGGTTTCCTCGCCGATCCACCTAACGGACAAGGACCACGACCAAGGAGACCCTGTCAATCGGCGCGCGGAAATGCTTGCGGCGGCGCAGAGCCGCTTTGCCTCCTCGAGTTTTGCCGGCAGGCGATCACGGCGGCTCGTTCGCCGCAGGAGCAACTTCCTGGCGTGAACCGCGCGCGTCGGGCCGCGGCAAAGCGGCCAAAACTCGATCGGTCGGGTCTTGTTCGGATGCAGTGACAGCGCAACCGCTATCATTCCCCTGAGGCCGATCCGGTTCAGCGGCGCCTGCTCTCTCCCCGCGTCGGATCGG
>CAWCIL010000043.1:0-8567 GCA_963795485.1 uncultured Alphaproteobacteria bacterium | reverse complement strand
GGGACGGTGCTGGCCTTTTCCTTCCAATCCTTAGACCACGGAGTAAGCGGCCGCGCTTCGGCCTTGTCGTGAACCCGGATCTCGTCAACATGCTCGTTGTAAAAGCACAGATAGCCCTTGATCTTCGGGCATTCGAGGATCAGGGTCAGGGTAGTTTCCCACCGGTCCTCGAAAAGACGGTTGCCAGATCTTGACCGAATAATAGCACGCCCGGCCCTTGTAGGGGCAGGCCGTAGTCTTCTCGCTCGGGGTTGAGCAGGTCCATCCGCACATCCTCGGGCGGGATGTGATCACACGCCGTCGGCAGCCGGGTCTCGAACAGGAAGCGCGCGCGCCTCGTCTCGGCCACGATCTCGCCGCCGACGATGATTTGCACCGGGCGCGACGACTGAACCACGTCGATCCGCTTATAGGGGTCGCGCGGGTGGACGAAGATCTCCTCGTCCTCCTCGTACCGATGGTGGACCCGGATTCCCGATCGAAGGCAACGAAATCGCCGATCGCGGCGACTTCCTCGAACGGCTGGGGATAGCCCCACATCGCATTCTCGACGGTCCGGTCGCCGACCTTGACCGTGCAGGACGATGCCGTCCCCTTATACGAACAAGAATTCTGGTGATCGGTCGGCGTCATCAGGTCCATGCGCACGTCGCCGCGCGGAAAGTAGAAGACCGGCAGGTGCCGGGTCTCGAACATTAGGTGCGCGTCGGTGCTGTCGGCGATGGTCTCGCCGTTGAGCTTGACGCGCACCCGGCGCGGCGAGCACTCGAAGTGTGATCTTGTAGTCGGGATTGGTCTTCAACCCGGAATCGCGCGCCACGGATCGACGCGCCTCTGGTGCCGCTGCCATGGTCCGATCCTCCTTCTGTTCACCGCCGAAAATGAACGCGGCCGACGCTGACCGCAAGCCCCGACGCTAGCCGCGCCTCAAGGTTGGGCGGGGGCGGCGGCGGTGTCGATTTCGGCAGCCTCCTTGCGATCAAATTCGCCTTCATCGCGATCAGCATCTCGAGCATGCTTACCCGATCGGGCTCGGCGATCCCGGCTAGCGCGTCCTCGCGCACCTCGGCGGCGAGCCTGAAGATGCGGTCGAGCAGCGGATAGGCGGCCTCGGTCAGGTAGAGCAGATGCGCGCGCCGATCTTTCGGATCGGCGCGGCGCTCGATCAGCCCCGCCGCCTGCAGCCGGTCCAGCAGCCGGGCGAGCGTAATCGGTTCGAGATCGAGGATCTGCGCCAGCGCTGCCTGGTTGATGCCCTCCTGGCGGGCGAGATGAGCGAGCGCCGAGGATTGCGCGCGGGTCAGGCCGAGTGCGGCGGCGCGGGCCCGCTGCTCGAACCGCTTGCGCAACAGCCGGGCCACGTCGTTGAGGACAAAGCCGAGCGTGCGGCTCGGGATTTCGTGGATCATGGCGATACCGGACAGCAGCCGCAGGGACGATTATAGACACACCTGTCGCACCCGTCTCGCCAACTGCGCATGCCAGACATGCTCGCCGATTGACAGCGCACCTTGGGGGTGGTGCAGTCCGCCCCCTGTTTCGATCAGCCCCTTTCGACGCACGATGAAAGCGCAGGCCTTGGGTTCTGTCCGGCCGCAAACCCTCGGAGAGGCGGTCCGTGTACTTGGCGAAAGCCGGCGGCGAGGCGCGGGTCGTGGCCGGCGGGCAATCGCTCTTAGCGATGATGAATTTGCGGCTCGCCTCACCGGCGCTGCTGATCGACATCGCGCGGTTGCCGGAGCTGGCGGCGACCGTGGCAGATGATGACAGCGTCACCCTCGGCGCCGGCGTCACCCATGCCATGATCGAGGACCGGCGGGTGCCCGACCCGTCGCACGGCCTGATGCCGCACGTCGCGGCGAGCCTCGCCTATCGCGCGATCCGCAACCGCGGCACGATCGGCGGCAGCCTGGCCTTGGCCGACCCGGCAGCCGATGGGCGCGCAGTGCTCGCGGCCCTCGGTGCCGAGGCGACCCTCTACGAGCCGAATGGCCGACGATCTCTGAAATGCGCCGATTTCGCTACTGGGATCTACCAGACGCAACTCGCCGATGATGAGGTTGTCGAGAGTGTGCATGTCCCGAGGCTCTCGGCCGACGCGCGGTGGGGTTACCTCAAGCTCGAGCCGAAAATCGGGCGAATTCGCCAATGCTCTCGCCGTAGCTGTGGATCGACCTGGGCCGGGGCTGTTTCCGGTCGTCTTCGGCGCCGCCAACGGCGCGCCGCTGGTGCTCGACGAGGCGGCGCGCGCTCTCGCCGGGGGGCGCCGCGATCCCGACACGCTGCGAAGTGCGATCGCCGCCGATCTCGACCGCGCCGTCAACCGCCATTTCGACGAGTTCGAGCGCAATCTGCACATGGTGGCGGCGATGCGCGCGATCCTGCAGGCGACCGCATGACCGCGATCCGGCTGCAGCTCAACGGTGCGGCGATCGCCGACGACGCGCCGCCGCGGCTGTCGCTCGCCGATTTCCTGCGCGAGCGGCGCAATCTGACCGGGACACATCTCGGCTGCGAACACGGCGTGTGCGGCGCCTGCACCCTGCTGGTCGACGGCGAGCCGGCGCGCGCCTGCCTGATGCTGGCGGTGGGCTGCGACGGGCGCGCGGTCCGGACCATCGAAGGCTTTGCCGACGACCCGATCATGATGGCGCTGCGCGACGGCTTTCACCGGCATCACGGGCTGCAATGCGGCTTTTGCACGCCAGCGATGCTGATCACCGCGCGCGACCTGATCCGACGCGGCCGGGCCGGCTCGGAGCGCGAGATCCGCCAAGAGGCTCGCCGGCAACATCTGCCGCTGCACCGGCTACACCAACATCGTCGCCGCGATCTGCGATGCCGTGGCGATGCTCGCGAAGGGGCCTCAAGATGCCGGATGATGCCCGTGGAGTGGGCGCCTCGCTGCTGCGCCGTGAGGACGAGCGGCACCTCAACGGCCGCGGCGAATTTGTGGCGGACATCAAATTGCCCGGCAAAATGGAGGTGGCGTTTGTGCGCAGCCCGCACGCCCACGCGCGCATCCTGTCGATCCTGAAGCCGCCCGACGCGGCCGGCCGGATTTTCACCGCGGCCGACCTGCCGCGCATCCAGCCGATCCGCGTCGAAACCCCGGCGGCGGGGGCGAAGTCGCCTTTGTGGCCGCCGCTCGCCACCGACAAGGCGCGGTATGTCGGCGAGGCGATCGCCGCCTGCATTGCGCCGACGCGGGCCGAAGCCGAGGACCTCGCCGCCGCCGTCGCCGTCGATTTCGAGGTGCTCGACGCGGTCGTCAACGCGCCGCGCGACATGCGCGGCAGCCGCCACCCGGTGCACGAAAGCTGGGGTGACAACCTCTATAGCGAGCGGGTGTTCGAGGGCGGCGACATCGACGCCGCCGCGCGCGCGGCCGAGATCACGATCCGCCGCGAATTCCGCATGTACCGGCAGTCGGGGGCGCCGCTCGAAGGCCGCGCCGTGCTGGCCTGTCGCGACCATCGGCTCGATCAAATCGTGGTCTACGCCTCGACCCAGACGCCGCATACCGTGCGCGTCGCGTTGGGCGAGTTTCTCGGCCTCGAGCTGCGCCGGCTGCGCGTCGTCGCTCCCGATGTCGGCGGCGGGTTCGGGCCTAAGGCGCGGCTCTATCCCGAAGAGATCATCCTCGCGGCGCTGGCGCTCGAGCTCGACCACCCGGTGCGCTGGGTCGAGGACCGCGGCGAGCATTTGCTGACCGCGGCGCACACTCGCGACCATCACTACAAGGTCACCGCCTACGCCGACCGCCAAGGCCGGATCCTCGGCGTCGATGCCGAGATCATTGTCGATGCCGGCGCTTACGGGCTGTGGCCGCAGGGACCCTACCAGGAAGCGGCGATGGCGGCGCGCAACCTGCCGGGGCCGTATGCGATCGCGAACTACCGGGCGCGCGCCGCTACGGCGGCGACCAACAAGGCGCCGCTCGGCCCCTATCGCGGCGTCGGCCGGCCGGGGGCGTGCTTTGCGATCGAGCGGACGATCGACGAGGTCGCCCGCGCCGTCGGCCGCGACCCTGCCGAGGTGCGGAAATTGAACATGGTGCGGCCCGAGCAGATGCCGTTTACGACGGTAGGGGGCATGCGCTTCGACAATGGCGACTATCCGCAGAGCGTTCAGCTCTGCGCCGAATTGCTCGACGTGCCGGCGGTCGACGCGCGGCAACGGCAGGGCGAGCCCGACGGCCGCCTGATTGGCATCGGCTTTGCCGCCTTCGCCGAGCAGACCGCGCACGGGGCGGCCGAGTTCGTCTCGCGCGGGGCCTCGATCGTGCCGGGCTTCGAGAGCTGCACCGCGCGTATCCTGCCGGACGGCTCGGTGGTGCTGATGGTCGGCATCCAGTCGCACGGGCAAGGGCTCGAGACCACCTTGACGCAGATCGCCCACCAGGAGCTCGGCATCGACCCGGCGCGGATCTCGGTGCGTCACGGCGATACCGAGAGCACGGCCTTCGGCTTCGGCACTTTCGCCTCGCGCAGCATGGTCATGTCGGGGGGTGCGGTGGCGCGGGCGAGCCGGATATTGCGCGACAAGCTCAACCAAATCGGTGCGCATCTCTTGCAATGCGATGCCGCCGCGGTGCATTGCGCCGACGGCTCGGTGCAAGGCCCGCGGGGCTCGGTCACGATCGCCGAGATCGCCAAGGTGGCGCACCTGCGGATGGACGGATTGCCGCCCGGCGTCGACCCGTTGCTCGACGCGACCGCGACCTACGAGCCGGCGGTCGGCACCGGCGTTTTCTCCTACGCGACGCATGGCGCGGTGGTTGCGGTCGACCCGGAAACGGGTTTCGTCGAGCTGATCGACTTCGCCGTCGCCGAGGATTGCGGCACGATGGTCAACCCGATGATCGTCGAGGGCCAGATCAGGGGCGGCGTCGTGCAGGGGATCGGCACCGCCCTCTACGAGGAGATCCCGTATGACGAGCAGGGCCAGCCCTTGGCCGGGACGCTCGCCGACTACCTGCTGCCCGGTGCCGCCGAATTGCCGGCGATCAAGATCGGCCACCTGCACACCCCGGCGACCGCGACCGAATACGGCATGAAGGGCATGGGCGAGGGGGGTGCCGTAGCCCCGCCGCGGCGATCGCCAACGCCGTGTGCGACGCGCTGGCCACACTGTGCAACTCGGGCAGCGCCACGGGAAGAGCCGAGGTCAACGAAACCCCGATCACCCCGCGTCGGGTGATGGCCGCGATCGCAAAGGCGCGCAAGCCGACCAGCATTAGCTGATCGTCTCGGCTTGCGGCCGGTATGCTCGCGCGAAAGCCGATGAAGGGAGAGATTGGGATCATGCGCTGGACGGAGCGGAGCAGGGTTTGCAGCGCAGTGTTAGCTGCGCTCGTGTTGACCACCGGGGCGGCGTCGGCCGGTGCGCTCGACCGCATCCGCCAGGACAAGACGATCCGCATCGCCTTTCGTGCTGACGCGCCGCCTTTTTCTTATGAGGGCAAAACCGGGAAATCCGATCAGGGCAAAACCGGGCCGCCCACAGGTTTCATGGTCGATCTCTGCCGCGCCGTCGCCAAGCACCTGGCGGGGCAGCTGAACCTGCCGCCGCTGAAGATCGTCTATGTCGAAGTCACCGCGGTCGATCGGTTCGACGCGATCAGCCGGGGCAAGGCCGATCTCTTGTGCGAGCCGACGACTTAAACGTTGTCGCGACGCGAGCAGGTGGATTTCTCGATCCCGACTTTTGTCGATGGCGCCGGCCTGATGATCCCCAGCGACGGGCCGAAGAGCCTGAAGGCTTTGGCCGGGCACAAGATCGGCGTGCTCGCCGGGACCACCACCGAGGACGAGCTGCGCGGGTCGCTGAAAGCCGAAGGCATCGCTGCCGACGTCATTCCCGCCCAGACCCATGAACAGGGATTGGCGATGCTCGACGACGGTAAGGTTTCAGCCTATTTCGCCGATCGCGCGATCTTGATGTTCCTCGCGCAGCAAAGCAAAGCGCCGACCAAATTGCTGCTCGCCGACAACTATCTTTCGATCGAACCCTATGCCTTGGCGCTGCCGCGTGGCGACGAGGACTTTCGACTCGCCGTTGACCGCGCATTAAGCAATATCTATAGTTCGGGAGAAATCGTAGCAATCTTCACCCACACCTTTGGTACAAAGACGAAGCCGAGCAAGATGCTGCAGAACCTTTATGTAATCTCCGCGCTCCCTGAATGAATGCGCAATAAGGAAGCCGCCAAAAACGCTCGTCTACAATTTGGCCGCTTCAGTTGCATAGGCGCCCCGGCTGGTTCGGCGCGCCGCCCCAGCGCTTATAAGGACCGGCAGGCCCTGTGAATGGCATTGACTTAGTCTAGTGCTCAGACGCAGACAGAAAATTCACTCAACCGTCATGGCCGGGCTCGTCCCGGCCATCCACGACTCGCGGCACCGGCTCGTGCGGTTTCCGTGGATACCCGGCACAAGGCCGGGCATGACGAATACGGCGGGCTGGTACCATCTGAATGCGTCTGAGCACTAGCGTCCTGTCGGATTGACGGCGGACCGCATCATGATATTGGTGTAGTTCGGTGGGGACGCTACTCGATCTAGCATGACGACCGTCATCCGGCAGGTGCGACCGCTCGCCACCGCCGCAACCACCCGATCGCGCTGCTCCCGAGAATAGGGTCTTGCCATTCGATGCTGGTGCCCAACCCCGGCCGGCATCTTGAATTACAAAACCCGGTGTATCGGAATATCTTCTCGATTCAAGCCCTTAGGATCATGCCCTAGCACGCGGCACGCAAGGTCTTGGTGAAGCGTTCAGAGTTGATGCTGGTCCCCACCTAATTAAAAGCCTCGATGTTCGGACAACGCCTCGATGCAGCCGAGGAGACCGCATTTCTGGCCCCGACCGGGTGAACCGCCGCCAGGAGTGGGCAGCTCCTCCTTCGATCGCCAGGCGGTTGGGCTCCACGCCGCTTGCGTCGGGCGGCTCGACGATGCCAGCTTATCATGTTGACAGAAGCCAGCGGAGGACGCATGCGCAAGTTCTTCGGGCCGAAAGGTTCCGTCAGTCGATTCACGATCCACAGCCGAGCCCTCGAGAGCAACATGCTCGGCGATCCATCGGAGCGCGTCGTCGATGTCTACGTGCCGGCTGGGCATGACGGACACGGGCTGCCGCTGCTCGTTGACCTTGTCGGCTTCACCGGCAGTGGCCTGTCCCACACGAATTGGGTCGGCTTCCGCGAGAACCTGCCGGAGCGGCTCGACCGGCTAATCGGCGAACAGCGCCTGTCGCCCGTTGTCGTCGCCTTTCCCGATTGCTTCACCCGGCTCGGCGGCAACCAGTACATCAACTCGGCGTCGATGGGTGCCTGGGAGGACTTTCTGCTGCAGGAGATGCTCCCGGCAATCGAGGAGCGCTTCGATTGCGGCGGCGCCGGCCGCCGCGGCGTGTTCGGCAAGAGCTCTGGCGGCTATGGCGCCATTGCGCACGCGCTGCGCCACTCCGACGTCTGGTGGCCGCGGCCTGCATTCCGGCGATATGGGCTTCGAGCTATGCTATCTGCGCGACATGCCGGCGGTGTTGCGCGCACTCGCCGGCGCCGAGAACTCGATCGAGCGCTGGTGGCAGCGCCGAGGCAGCGCAAAAGACCAGGAGGGTTCGTTCAAGGTGATCAACGCGTTGGCGATGGCGGCCAGCTACGATCCCGATCCGACCCAGTTCTCGGATTGCGGCTGCCGGTCCGCTCGACACCTGCGAGGTCATCGAGGAGCGCTGGGCGAACTGGCTGCGGCAAGATCCGGTCGTCGCGGTCGAACCCAGGCCGGCAATCTGCGCCGGCTGAAGGCGCTCTATATCGACTGCGGCGAACGATCAGTTCAATCTGCTCTACGGTGCCCGCAGGTTCGTGCGGCGGCTGAACGAGCTCGGCATCGCGCATCGCTACGAGGAGTTCCCCGACAACCATAGCGGCGTCGATTACCGGATGGACGAGAGCTTGCCTTATCTTGTTCAGGCCTTGTCTGGCTGAAATGTATTGCGGCGCTCGACAGCGGCTTCGGCATGGGGCGTGACCCTGCAGTTGACACGGCTTGGCGGAGGGCGGGCTTGGCGGCTGCAGGCTCGGCCGCGGGTCGATGAGTGCGGCACCTGCCATCGGCAGGAGCCGGTGACCGCGGGGACGGTGTTTCATCGGAAGCGGACGGATCTCTCGAAGTGGTTTTTTGCGGCCTCCCTGATGGCTGCGACAAGCGCAGGGCATGGGCGATAGTCGAGCCGCCGGCGAGGCGTGCCAGGATCGTCTCGAGCCAGGCCTTCAGCGCCGTCACCAGCGGCTTGGTTTGTTCCTGCCTGGCCACCCGGCGCTCCTCGGCGTTCTTGCCGCGGATCTCGGCTTCGATCGCGTAGAGTTCAGCGATCCGTTCAGGGCCTCGGTGGCGATCGGCGCCGGCGGCGATTTTGGCCAGATCGAAGAACTGCCCGCGTCAATGTGACCAACAGAAGGCGAGCGACGCCGTTCCGCCGGTGCGCTTCGGATCGGCAAGGGCACGACAGCCGGCATAGCCGTCGGTTTGCAGCACGCCGGTGTAGCCTTCAACGCG
>CAWCIL010000042.1:0-15149 GCA_963795485.1 uncultured Alphaproteobacteria bacterium | reverse complement strand
GGCGCCGTCCGGCAAGCCGCTGGTCAGGTGCTGCCACCCGCCGTCGCCAACGGCCTGGCGGTAGATGCCGCCGCGGGTCCCCTCCATTGTGGCCGCGGCACCGGCGTAAACATGCGTATCTGCCATGATCTCCTCCCTCGGCTGATATCCCGATCGCGATCATACGCTCGGGCCGCTCCACGTCACAAAGCATTCCTGACAGATCGTGCCGATAACCTTTCGGCCTCAAGCGGCTGTCCGGGATCGCCGGATCGGGTAAGATGGGCGAAACAGGCAAAGTTCAATGAACGGCACGGTTGCTCGGGACACAACGGGACAGAGATCGGCTCGCGATGCGTGACCTCGTCGCCAAAAGGCAGGAAGAGGCCCGGACCGGATGGGCGAGAAGCGCCTTCCTTGGCCCGGCGGCGGCCCTTGTCATCTGGCCGGTGATCGGCGCCGCGGCCCCCGCTGCGAACGGGGAAGCCATCGCGCTCCAGGGAGCGTCGGGCGCACCCGCCTGCACGATTTGTCACGGGGCGCGCGGCGAGGGCAATGTTGCGTTGCAGGCGCCGCGGCTGGCCGGGGTCGGTGAAGCCTATCTCGCCGAGCAGCTCGCCGCGTTCGCCGCGGGGACGCGGGTCAATTCGGTCATGTCGCCGGTCGCCAAGCTCCTGACCGCGCCCGAGCAAGCGGCGGTCGCTGCGTATTTCAGCCGGCAGCCGCCGCCCTATCATCTCACGGAGCCGTCGCATACGGGTCCGGCCGGCGCTTCGGCAGGGGCCGAGCTCGCAGTCAGAGGCAAATGGGCGGACAATTTGCCGGGATGCACCCAATGTCATGGACCGGCCGGGATCGGCGTCGGAGCGGTGTTTCCGCCGCTCATCGGGCTGTCCTCTACCTACACCATGGCTCAGATCGAGGCATGGCAGCAGGGTCGGCGGCCGCCGGGACCGCTCGGGTTGATGGCGGCAGTCGCGCGCCGGCTTTCGCCCTCCGAGACCAAGGCCGTCGCGAAATATTTCGCCTCGCTGGCGAGCGCGCACGCGAACGGAGCGGGGCAATGATCCCGGCGCGGCGGCTGTGTGTCGCCATCCTGGTTTGCATCGCGGCAGGCATGGGACCGGTTGCCTACGCCCAAAGCGCATCGCCCACTGCCAGTTTCCATCCTCCGCCGCATGGAACGATCCCGGACACCCCGTTGGGCCGGACGGTGCGGCTCGGAGAAGAGATCTTCCGACACACCGGGACGGCAGCTTCGGCCTTTGTCGGCAATGATCTTGCGTGCAGCAATTGTCACATCGATGCCGGCCGCCTGGCAAACGCCGGGCCGATGTGGGCCGCCTGGGTCGCCTTTCCAGCCTATCGCGGCAAGAACGAACGCGTGAACACCTTCGCCGAGCGGCTTCAAGGCTGCTTTCGCTACAGCATGAACGGGAAGCCGCCGCCGCTCGGCGACAAGGTCCTCGTCGCGCTCGAGAGCTACTCGGCCTGGCTCGCCCGCGGCGCGCCGACAGGGGCCGAGATGCCCGGCCGCGGCTATCCGAAACTGCCGAAACCGGGGTTGCCGCCGGACTCTGCGCGGGGCGCGAAAATATACGCCGCTCGTTGCGCGCTCTGCCACGGGGCCGACGGCGCGGGCCAGTCGGCCGTCGGGCGGGTGGTGTTCCCGCCGGTGTGGGGACGTCGCTCCTATAATTGGGGGGCCGGGATGACGCAGATCAACTCCGCGGCAGGCTTCGTCAAGGCAAACATGCCGCTCGGCCTCGGCAACAGCCTCTCCGACCAGGAGGCCTGGGACGTCGCAACTTTCATCGACAGCCAGAGCCGACCCCAGGATCCGCGCTTCACCGGCTCGGTCGCAGAAACCAGGGCGAAGTTCCACGACACGCCCTATTCAATGTACGGATTGCGAGTGGACGGCCGCGTGCTGGGCGGGGACGCTCCCCGGTAAAGGGAGGGGCCGTTTCTGCGATCGGGGGTGCCGGCGGCGGAGCCGATCGGTTATGGTGCGGCTAAACCACAGCAGAGATGGATGAACGGCATGGTCGTCACGCAAAAACGCAGGCTCGGCAAGGGCGGACCGGAGATTTCGGCGATCGGGCTCGGCTGCATGTCGCTGTCCGGGGTCTACGGCAAGAGCGACGACGCTGCGGGGGTCGCGCTGGTCCATCGCGCGATCGAGTTCGGCGTCGATCATTTCGACAGCTCCGACATGTATGGCTGGGGCCAGAACGAGGAGTTGCTCGGCCGCGCGCTGAAAGGCCGCCGCAATGGCATCATGATCGCCAGCAAATTCGGCCAGACCCGGCGACCGGGGGGTGCCAACGGCGTCGACGGCAGCCCGGCTTATATCGCCCAGGCCTGCGAAGCGAGCCTGAAGCGGCTCGGGGTCGAGGTCATCGACCTCTATTACCAGCACCGGGTCGACCCGGCGGTGCCGGTCGAGGAGACCGTGGGGGCGATGGCGCGGCTGGTCGAGCAGGGCAAGGTGCGCTATCTGGGGCTGTGCGAGGCGCGCCCGGAGCGCATCCGCCGCGCCCACGCGACCCACCCGATCGCGGCGGTGCAGAGCGAATTTTCGCTGCTCTACCGCCAGGAGGCGACCGAGATCCGCGAGTTGACCCGCGATCTCGGCATCGCTTTCTTCGCCTATGCGCCGCTCGGCCGCGGCCTCTTGACCGGCGACATCCCCGATTTCGGCAATCTCGCCGAAGGGGACACCCGCGGCCGTCACCCACGCTTTATGGGCGACAACTTCGCCAAGAACCGGGTGCTGGTCGAACATATCGAGGCGATCGCCCGCGAGAAAGGCTGCACCCCGGCCCAGCTGGTGCTGGCCTGGCTGTTGGCGCAGGGGCCCGACGTGATCCCGATCCCCGGCACCAAGCGCATCTCGTGCCTCGAAGAAAACCTCGGCGCCCTCAATGTCCGGTTGACTTCAGCCGACATCGACCGCATCTCCTCCGCGATTCCGGCCGGCGCCGCCGCCGGCACCCGCTATCCCGAAGGCGGCATGCGCGGCGTCTACATTTGAGGGACCATGGGGTCGCGCCCTCCCCTCTCACCTGGAATGCTGCAGAGGGAAGGGGCCCCACCGCGAAGCGATCGGAAGGGTGAGGGCCGTGCGTCATAGATCGGCAACTCGGGCCGGTGGGGTCATTCCGGCACATGCTGTTAGCTTTTACCTGACTACTTTTAAATGAGACTGCGCGGTCAAATCGGTGAGGAGTTGCCAATTTCCATCGCGCTGGTAGGTGCGACCGCTGCTTAATTCCGATGCTTTGCCGCGTGTCCGAGCCGCGTCGCCGCATCGGCTCGGAACATGATCGCCCCCAACCTGATCGCCCCGGACCTGATTGCCCCGGACCTGATTGCCGAGGATTTGGCGTGCCGGCGCGGGATGCGTCTGGTCTTTGCCGGCGTCTCGTTCCGCCTGCCGCCGGGCGGCGCGCTGGTGCTGACCGGCGCCAACGGCAGTGGCAAATCGAGCCTGCTGCGGCTCGCGGCCGGGCTGCTCGCGCCGGAAGCGGGCCGCCTCTGCTGGGGGACGCATCCGGTCGCGGCCGACCTCGCCCGGCATCACGCCCGGCTTCACTATGTCGGCCACCAGGACGCGGTGAAGCCGACCATGACGGCGCGCGAGACCTTGGTCTTTTGGGCAGCGTTGCACGGCCGCCGGCCGTCGGCGGCGCAGGCGAGCGAGGATGCCCTCGCCGCCTTCGCGCTCGACCCCTTTGCCGACTGGCCGTGCCGCTGGCTTTCCGCCGGGCAGCGGCGGCGGCTGGCATTGGCCCGCCTGCTGGTCGCCCCGGCGGCGTTGTGGCTGCTCGACGAGCCGACCGCGGCACTCGACGAGGATGCGCAAGCCCGGCTCGAGCGGGTGATCCTGGCACATCGCGCGGCGGGCGGGCGGGTGCTGCTGGCGACCCATATGCCGCTCGCCCTAGAGAGTGCCGCGACGCTGGCGCTCGACCGTTTCGCGCCGCGCTTCGACCCGGCTCTCGCGGTCTGAGCATGAGCGCGCTCTTCGGGATCTTTCGCCGCGACATCGGCCTCGCTCTGCGCCAGGGCGGCGACACCGGGCTGGTGCTCGCCTTTTTTGTCCTTGCGGTCGTCCTGTTCCCGCTCGGCGTCGGCCCGGAAGCCGAGGTGCTCGCGCGAGTCGCCGCCGGCATCTTATGGGTGGCGGCTCTTCTCGCCGCGCTGCTGTCGCTCGACCGCCTGTACCAGGCCGATTACGAGGATGGCGGGCTCGAGCTGATCGCGCTGTCGCCGCTGCCGCTCGAACTGGCGGTGCTGGCGAAAAGTGCGGCGCATTGGGTGGCGAGCGGACTGCCGCTGGTGCTGGCGAGCCCGCTGTTGGCGCTGTTCGTCGATCTCGCGCCGCACGCGATCCCGACCCTGCTCGCGAGCCTCCTGCTCGGCACCCCGTTCTTGAGCCTGATTGGCAGCGTCGCCGCGGCCCTGACCCTCGGCGCCCGGCGGCAGGGCGTCCTGTTGTCGCTGCTGGTCCTGCCGCTCTATGTGCCGCCTCTGATATTCGGCGCCGGCGCGGTCGAAGCGAGCGCCGTCGGCACCTCGGCGCGCCCCGATCTGCTGATCCTTGGTGCCTTGACCCTGGCGGCCCTGCCGCTCGCCCCGTGGGCCAGTGCGGCGGCATTGCGCCAGGCGCTCGAATGATCGCATGACGGGCCGAGTGCGACCGCTTCGCGGCTGACGAGCGGCCGGGTTTGCGCTACAAGGATGCTGTTGCCACCACGACTCGACGGCGATGCTGAATCGATTTGCCAACCCGGCGCGTTTCATGCGGCTCAGCGGCGCGGCATTGCCGTGGTGCGCCGGGCTGACCCTGGCCTTGCTCGCGGGCGGGCTCTACCTGGCGCTGGTCGTCGCCCCGCCCGATTACCAGCAGGGCGAAGCCGTGCGCATCATGTACGTGCATGTCCCGGCCGCGTGGCTGGCGCTCTCGGTCTACCTGTTCGTCGCCGTGGCGAGCGGCGTCGCCCTCGTCTCGCGGCACCCGCTGGCCGACGTGGCGGCGCGCTCGGCCGCCCCGATCGGCGCCGCCTTCACCTTTGTCTGTCTCGTCAGCGGCTCGCTGTGGGGCCGCCCGATGTGGGGCACCTGGTGGGTGTGGGATGCAAGGCTGACCTCGGTGCTGGTCCTGTTCTTTCTTTATCTCGGCTATATCGCGCTGGTGAACGGTTTCGACGATCCGGCGCGCGGGGCGAAGGCCGGCTCGGTCTTGGCGCTGGTCGGCGTCGTCAACCTGCCGATCATCAAGTTTTCGGTCGATTGGTGGAACACTTTGCATCAGCCGGCGAGCGTGCTGCGGCTCGGCAGGCCGACCATCGCGCTTTCGATGATGGTGCCGCTCCTGGTCATGGCGGCGGCGTTCTGGATGCTGTTCGCGACCCTGCTGATGCTGCGCATGCGGACCGGCTTGAACGAACGCAAAGCGATGGCTCTGCGGCTCAACCGAACGCCGGCGCCGAGATCCGTCCGCACGGAATCGGCGCCCCTCGGGCCGGACGGCGCGGCACCGGCGCGTCCGGCGCTGCGCTGAGGCGGCGGCATTGCCCGCGCTCGGCACCTATCTCGCAATGGGCGGCTATGCGGTCTATGTGTGGCCGGCCTATGGCGCGAGCGTCGCCGTGCTGGGCGGCCTCGCCCTCTATTGCCTGCGCCGCTACCGGCAGAGCGTGCGTATCCTCGACGAGCTGCAGCAGCAGCGCGGCCCGCGGCGATGACCCGCAAGCAGCAGCGGCTGGGCCTGCTGGCGCTCGGCATGGCCGCCCTTGGCGGCGCGACGGCGCTGGTGCTGACCGCCTTCAGCAGCAACCTCGTCTTCTTCTACAGCCCGAGCGATCTGAAGACGCAGGCGATTGCGCCCGACACTCGGGTGCGGATCGGCGGGCTCGTCGAGCGGCACAGCCTCTCGCATTTGGCCGGCGGGGATACCGTGTCGTTTCGCATCAC
This sequence comes from uncultured Alphaproteobacteria bacterium, assembly GCA_963795485.1. Lineage (GTDB taxonomy): Bacteria > Pseudomonadota > Alphaproteobacteria > ATCC43930 > CGMCC-115725 > AP-15. The sequence goes on along the minus strand of CAWCIL010000042.1, from coordinate 9,188 downwards.
CGACGGCAAAACCGACATCCCCGTCACCTATCGCGGCATCCTGCCGGACCTGTTCCGCGAGGGACAGGGGGTGGTCGCCGAAGGCAAGCTGGAGCCCGACGGCGACTTTGCCGCCGCGACCGTGCTCGCCAAGCACGACGAGCGCTACATGCCGCGCGAGGTCGTCGAGGCGCTCAAAAAGAGCGGCCACTGGCAGGAAGGAGCCGTCGCCGCCGGGACCGCGGCACCCCTGAAAGCCGCCGCTTCCACCGCCGCCGGCCGCTAGCCTTTGATCGACGCGATGGCGCGCAGGCTCTTCTTTCTGTTGCCGGCGGGATTGTTCGCGGTGCTGGTGGTCGCGTTTGCGATGGGCCTCCAACATGACCCGAACCTATTGCCCTCGGCGATGATCAATCGCCCGACCCCCGACTTCGCCCTGCCGGGCCTCCTTGACCCGGCGCACGGTCTCGCGCGCAAGGATCTCGGCGGCGGGGTCACGCTCGTCAACTTCTTCGCCTCATGGTGCCTGCCGTGCCGCGAGGAGCAGGGTGCCTTGATGGCCCTGGCGCATCGCCCCGATGTCACCCTCGACGGCATCGCCTACAAGGACAATCGTGCGGCTTCGCGCCGCTTCCTCGCCGATTTCGGCAACCCCTACGACCGCGTGGCGGTCGACCGCGACGGCACGACCGCGATCAATTTCGGGGTCTACGGCGTGCCCGAAACCTATGTCGTCGACGCCACTGGCCATATCCGCTACCGCCAGGTCGGCCCGCTCAGCACCTCGGATATCGACCGCAAGATCCTGCCGATCGTCGCGCGGATCGCGGCGTCCGGTGGGCTGCCTCCGACCGCGTCGCGGTAAAGTGCTTCAAATATCGAACAGCAGGCGCGAGGGGTCCTCGACGCATCCCTTGATCCTTACCAAAAACGTCACCGCCTCACGCCCGTCGACGATTTGGTGATCGTAGGACAGCGCCACGTACATCATCGGTCGGATCTCGATTTCGTCGCCAATCGCGATGGGCCGCCGTTCGATCTTGTGCATGCCGAGGATGCCGGATTGCGGCGGGTTCAGGATCGGCGTCGACAGCAGCGAGCCGTAAACGCCGCCGTTCGAGATCGTAAAGGTGCCGCCCGAAAGTTCCTCGATCGACAATTTTCCGTCGCGCGCCTTATGGCCGAGCGCGGCAATGGTCTTCTCGATCTCGGCAAAGCTCAGCCGGTCGGCGTCGCGCACGACCGGCACGACGAGCCCATGCTCGGTGCCGACCGCGACCCCGATGTCGTAGTGGTTCTTGTAGACGATATCGTCGCCATCGATCTCGGCGTTGACCCCGGGGATCTCGCGCAGGGCGACGATCGCCGCCTTGACGAAAATCGACATGAAGCCGAGCCGCACGCCGTGCCTTTTCTCGAAGGCCTCGCGCCACCGCTCGCGCAATAGGATCGCCTCGCTCATGTCGATCTCGTTGAAGGTGGTCAGCATCGCCGCCGCGTTCTGCGCAGCCTTCAGCCGCTCGGCGACGCGCCGCCGCAGCCGCGTCATCCGCACCCGCACCTCGCGGTCGCCGCGCGCGGCAGGCGCTGGCGGCGTTGGCTTCAGTGGCGTCTGAGCCGCTGGCCGCTCCACGACCGGCGGGGCTGGAGCCGGCTCCGGGCGGGCGAGTGCTTCGATCACGTCGGCCTTGGTGATGCGGCCGCCAGGTCCCGTCGGCGCGATCCGCGCGACATCGAGCCCATTTTCTTCGATCAACTTGCGCACCGCCGGCCCCGAGCGCTCGAGGACCGCGGCAGCAGTTGAGACGCCCTCATTTGCCGGCTGCCCACGCTCCTCTCGCCGCCCGGAAGCTCCCTCCCATTCCCTCCCCCGCTCGCGGGGGAGGGTTAGGGTGGGGGCGGGTTCGGCAACCTGGGGAGGGGCTGCCGCCGCGGCAACCCCCTCGCTGATCCGGCCGAGCACCGCGCCGACCGGGAGATTGACGCCCTCTTCAGCGACGATCTCGGCCAGCGTCCCGGCGGCCGGCGCCGGCACTTCGAGCGTCACCTTGTCGGTTTCGAGCTCGACCACCGGCTCGTCGACCGCGACCGCCTCGCCCGGCCGCTTCAGCCATTTCGCCACCGTCGCCTCGGTCACCGATTCGCCGAGGCTCGGCACCTTGATCTCGGTCGCCATCGGCTCGCCTCAAGCGGCGAGCGCGGCGGCGACCAGCCGCACCTGTTCTTCGGCGTGGCGCTTGAAGAGACCGGTGGCCGGCGAAGCCGCCTCCGTCCGCCCGGCAAAGCGCGGCCGCTTAGCGGCGACGTCGAGCCCGGCCAGCACATCTTCGAGGCGCCGGTCGACGAAATTCCAGGCGCCCATGTTCCGCGGCTCTTCCTGGCACCACACGATCTCGGCATTGCGCCAGCGCGCCAGAACCTTGGCGAGCGGATCGGCCGGGAACGGGTAGAGCTGCTCGACCCGGACCAATCCGACCCGGTCGTCGCCGCTCTCGGCACGCGCCTTGGCCAAATCGAAATAGACCTTGCCGCTGCACAGCACGACGCGGCGCACCGCGTCATCGGCCGCGATCGGCCCGCTTTCCGCGATCACCCGGCGAAACCCGCTGCCCGGCGCCATCTCGTCGAGCCGCGACATCACTGCCGCGGCGCGCAGCAGTGATTTCGGAGTGAAGACAATCAGCGGCTTGCGGAAATTGCGATGGATCTGGCGCCGCAGCGCGTGAAAATAATTGGCCGCACTGGTCAGGTTGCACACCTGGATGTTGTCTTCGGCGCAGAGCTGCAGATAGCGCTCGATGCGCGCCGAGGAATGCTCGGGCCCCTGCCCCTCATAGCCGTGCGGAAGCAGCAATACGAGCCCGCTCATGCGCAGCCATTTCGCTTCGCCGGCGCAGAGGAACTGGTCGATGATCACCTGGGCGCCGTTGGCGAAATCGCCGAATTGCGCCTCCCACAGCACCAGGGTCGCGGGGTCGGCGAGGCTGTAGCCGTATTCGAAGCCGACGACCGCCGCCTCGGACAATGGGCTGTCGACGATCTCGAACGGCGCCTGGGCGGCGCAGACGTGATTGATCGGGACCCAGCGCGCCTCGTTCTCCTGGTCGACCAGGATCGCGTGACGGTGCGAGAAGGTGCCGCGCCCGCTGTCCTGGCCGGACATGCGGACATGCGTCCCCTCGGCGCATAAGGAGGCGATCGCCAATGCTTCCGCGGTCGCCCAGTCGATGCCCTCGCCTGCTTCCAGCGCGGTGCGCTTGGCGTCGAGCTGGCGGCCGATTTTGGGGTTGAGGCGAAAACCCTCGGGAACGCTGACCAGCCCCTGCCCCAGCTCGCGCAACAGCCCGGGCGCGACGCCGGTGTCGCAGCCGCCATCATCGTGAGGTGCGGGTTCGAGCCCGGCCCAGGCGCCTTCGAGCCAATCCGCCTTGTTCGGCCGATAGTGAGCGGCGGCGGCGAATTCGCCCTCGAGCCGGGCGACAAATCGCGCCGCCATCGCTTCCGGCTCGCCTTCGGCGACGACGCCTTCCGCGACCAGCCGCTCGGCGTAGAGCTGCCGCGTCGTCGGGTGGCGGGCGATCGTGCGGTACATCAAGGGCTGGGTAAAGGCCGGCTCGTCGCCCTCATTGTGCCCGTGCCGGCGATAGCAGAACAAATCGACGACCACGTCCTTGTTGAATTCGCGGCGGTATTCGGCGGCGACGCGGGCCGCTTCAACGACCGCCTCGGGATCGTCGCCATTGACGTGAAGGATCGGCGCTTGCACGCCCTTGGCGACATCCGACGGATAGGGGCTGGAGCGGGCGGCGGAGGGCGCCGTGGTAAAGCCGATCTGGTTGTTCACAATAAGGTGGATCGTGCCGCCGGTCGAAAAGCCGGTCAGCTCGGACAATTCGAGCGATTCGGCAACCAGCCCCTGGCCGGCGAAGGCGGCGTCGCCATGCATCAGGATGCCGGCGGTCTCGCTCCTCGCAGCGTCGCCGCGCTGCTGCTGCTTGGCCCGCACTTTACCGAGCACGACCGGATCGACGGCTTCGAGATGCGACGGGTTGGCGGCCAGCGACAGATGAATGGTCCGCCCGCCCACTTCGCGGTCGGCCGAGGTGCCGAGATGGTATTTGACGTCGCCCGAACCGTGGACGTGCTCGGGGTTGGTCGAATTGCCCTGGAACTCGGAAAAGATCGCGGCATAGGGTTTGCCGACGAAATTGGCCAGCACGTTCAAGCGCCCGCGATGCGGCATCCCGATCACGAACTCCCGGACGCCGAGTGCGGCCCCGCGGCGGAGTATCGCCTCCAACGCCGGCATCAGGGATTCCGCGCCCTCGATGCCGAAGCGCTTGGTGCCGGTATAGCGGCGGTCGAGAAACCGCTCAAAGGTCTCGGCCGTGGTCAGGATCTCCAGGATTTCCTTCCGGTCGGCCGCCGCCAGCGCCGGCCGACGGTCCCGCGTCTCGAATTTCTGCTGGATCCAGGCGCGCTCGGCCGGGACCTGGATGTGCATGTATTCGACGCCGATCTTGCCGCAGTAGGTCGTGCGCAGGACCGCGACGATCTCGCGCAGGGTGGCGCGCTCGCGGCCGAAGAGGTTGCTGATGAAAATTTCGCGGCCGAGATCGGCTTCGTTGAAGCCGTAGCTGCGGTAATCGAGCTCGGGATAGGGCCCGCGCCGGTCGAGGCCGAGCGGGTCGAGATCGGCTTCGAGATGGCCGCGCACCCGATAGGACCGGATCAGCTGCAAGGCGCGGATCGAGTCGCTCGTAGCGTGGCGCAATGCCGCGGCGTCGAACGCCGGACCGGCCGCACCATTGAAGCTCGCGGCTTGAGGCTTGCCCCAGGGGGGCCCGCGCAATTCGGCGAGCGCCGCCGACGCGTCCTCGCCGATCTCGGCGAAAAACCGTCGCCAGCTTTCGTCGACCGAAGCCGGGTCATCCAAAAAGCGCGCATAGAGATCGGCGATGAACCCGGCATTGGCGCCGGTCAGAAAACTCGTGCCGTCGAAATCAGCCATCTGTGACTCTGAAGATTTCCCCAACCTGGCATACCGGCGAAAGGCCAGAGACCCCGCGTCGCTAACGCGCGTCCGCCATACGACAATATAGGAAGGGAAAGCGGGAATTCGGCCGCATTACTGCTTTGCGTCGCGCATGAAGGCGGCAGGTGTAACAACTGGAATCCCACGGAACGGGTTCAGAACGAGTAGGTCAGCGTCTCCGCTCACAATGAGGTCGGCATGGCCGCTGACCGCCAGCTCCAGAAACTTGTCGTCGGTGGGATCACGGCAGGCGGCGATCCGCTCGGTGATGGTGACGAGCTCGGCCGCGGACATGAGCTTCCGCAACCAGATTCGGCTCTCGTCACCGATCAGCCGGACGAAGTAGGGTCGCGCCAGGACTTCGAGCAGCTGGCGTTCAGTCCCCAACGACTTGAGCATGACGTCACCCCGTTCAACCGCGCGCGCGGCTGCAGCCGGTGTGGAATTTTGCTTGAGCGCGGCGCTGACGAGGACATTGGTGTCGAGGACGACCCTCATTCGGCGGGCGGCTCGACCTCGTGTTGCGCCTGCTTGATCAGCCGGTCGATATCGTCATCGGTCAATCCAGCGGCAACGACACGCAGGCGCGCCTCACGGCGGCCGGGGATCAGTTCGTCGGGCTGGATCGTAACCGTGATGCGATCGCGCGGGTCGAGACCGCGGCGCGCCAGCTCGGCGGCAACTTCGGCCACCGTGGTTTCAATCACTTCAGTCCGTTGCGACATGGCTCCGCCTCCTCATCACTCATATAGGCGGTCCGCCGACCTCGGCACCCAACCGTTATCCGCCGCCCTGACGCCGCGCCAATCGTCCGTCCGTAGCGTCGCACGATGACTGCATGCGCAGGAGGCCATCAGCCCTTCAGCACGTCGCGCATCGTCGTGCCGATCGCGGCCGGCGACAATGCGACGGTGGCGCCGGCGCTCCTCAGCGCCTCCATTTTGTCCTCCGCACCCCCCTTGCCGCCGGCGATGATGGCGCCGGCATGGCCCATGCGCCGGCCGGGCGGCGCGGTCGAGCCGGCGATAAAGCCGACCACCGGCTTTTTCCTGCGCGATGCCCTGAGGAACGCGGCTCCGTCCTCCTCGGCGGTGCCGCCGATCTCGCCGATCATCACGATCGCCTGCGTCTCGTCGTCGGCGAGCAGCATTTCCAGCACCTCGACGAAATTGGTGCCGTTGACCGGGTCGCCGCCGATGCCGACGCAGGTCGACTGGCCGAGCCCGACCGCCGTCGTCTGCGCCACCGCCTCGTAGGTCAGGGTGCCCGAGCGCGAGACGATGCCGATCGGGCCGCGGCGGTGGATGTGCCCCGGCATGATCCCGATCTTGCATTCGTCGGGGGTGATGACGCCCGGGCAGTTCGGCCCGATCAGCCGGGTCTTGCCGCCGGTGAGGCTGCGCTTGACCCGGACCATGTCGAGGACCGGGATGCCCTCGGTGATGCAGGCGACGAGCGGAATGCCGGCGTCGGCGGCTTCGAGGATCGCGTCGGCGGCAAAGGGCGGCGGCACATAAATCACGCTGGCGTCGCACCCGGTTTTGGCGCGCGCCTCGTGCACCGTGTTGAAGACCGGCAGGTCGAGATGCCGGGTCCCGCCTTTGCCGGGCGTCACCCCGCCGACCATCTTGGTGCCGTAAGCGATCGCCTGCTCCGAGTGGAACGTGCCTTGCGCCCCGGTAAAGCCCTGGCACAGGACCTTGGTCGAGGCGTTGACCAAAATCGACATCAGCGCGCCTCCTTGACCGCGGTCACGATCCTCTGCGCGGCGTCGGCGAGGTTCTCCGCGGCCAGGATCGGCAGCCCCGATTGCTGCATGATCTTTTTGCCGAGATCGACATTGGTGCCTTCGAGGCGAACCACCAACGGCACGTGCAGGTTGACCTCGCGCGCCGCGGCCACCACCCCCTCGGCGATTACGTCGCAGCGCATGATGCCGCCGAAGATGTTCACGAGGATACCTTCGACGTTGGGGTCGGAGAGGATCAGCTTGAACGCGGTCCCGACCCGCTCGCGCGTCGCCCCGCCGCCGACATCAAGAAAATTGGCCGGGCTGCCGCCATAGAGCTTGATGATGTCCATCGTCGCCATCGCCAGGCCGGCGCCGTTGACCATGCAGCCGATATTGCCGTCGAGCTTGATGTAGTTGAGCGCGTGCTTGCCGGCCTCGACCTCGCTCGGGTCCTCCTCATCCTCGTCGCGCAGCGCCGCGATCTCCGGATGGCGGAACAAGGCATTGTCGTCGAACCCGATTTTGGCATCGAGCGCCACCAGCTCGCCCGATCCGGTCACCACCAGCGGGTTGATCTCGGCGACCCCGGCATCGAGCTCGGTAAAGGCGCGGTAGAGGGCGGTGATGAAGTTGACCGCAACGCCGACCTGCTTGCCTTCGAGCCCCAAGCCATAGGCGATCTCGCGGGCGTGGAACGGCTCGATCCCGCTCGCCGGGTCGATCGCCACCTTGAGGATCTTTTCGGGCGAATGCTCGGCCACCTCCTCGATCTCGACCCCACCCTCGGTCGAGCCGATCAGGGTCACCCGTCCGGTCTCGCGGTCGATCAAGAGTCCAAGATACAGCTCGCGGGCGATGTCGCAGCCCTCTTCGACATAGACGCGCTTGACCTCGCGGCCCGCCGGCCCGGTCTGATGGGTGACGAGGTTCTTGCCGAGCATTGCGGTCGCCGCCGCCGCGACCTCGTCCTCGGAGCGCGCCAGCTTGACGCCACCAGCCTTGCCGCGGCCGCCGGCGTGGATCTGCGCCTTGACGACCCACACCGACCCGCCGAGCCGGCGCGCCGCGGCAACCGCCTCGGCCGCGGTATAAGCGACCGCACCGCGCGGCACCGTGACGCCGAATTTGGCCAGCAGCTCCTTGGCTTGATATTCGTGGATGTTCATCGGATCAGCTCACCAGCCCGGATTGGCCCAAGATCATTTCAGCCCAGCACCTTCATCCCTTTGACCACCTCGATCAACTCGCGGACCCCGGCGGCCGATTTGTCGAAGGCGGCCTGCTCCTCGCGATCGAGCTCGATCTCGACGATGCGCTCGACGCCGCCGGCGCCGATCACCACCGGCACCCCGACGTAAAGGTCCCTGACCCCATACTGCCCCTGCAGTAATGCTGCGCACGGCAATACCCGCTTCTTGTCGCGCAGGTAGGCCTCGGCCATCGCGATCGCCGAGCTTGCCGGCGCGTAGAAGGCCGACCCGGTCTTTAACAGGCTGACGATCTCGGCGCCGCCATCGCGGGTGCGCTGCACGATCTTGTTCAGACGCTCCTGGGTAGTCCAGCCCATCTTGACGAGATCGGGCAGCGGGATGCCGGCGACTGTCGAATACCGCACCAGTGGCACCATCATGTCGCCGTGGCCGCCGAGCACAAAGGCGCTGACATCCTCGACCGAGACGCCCAGCTCCTCGGCGAGGAAATAGCGGAAGCGGGCGCTGTCGAGCACTCCGGCCATGCCGACGACCCGATGCGCCGGCAAGCCGCAGGCTTCGCGCATGACCCACACCATGACGTCGAGCGGATTGGTGATGGTGATCACGAAGGCGTCGGGACAGTGCCGCTTGATCGCCTGGCCGACCGTCGAGATCACCTTGGCGTTGGTGCCGATCAGATCGTCGCGGCTCATGCCGGGCTTGCGCGCGATGCCGGCAGTGACGATCACCACGTCGGCGCCGGCGATGTCGGTGTAGTCGTTGGTGCCGTTGACGACCGCGTCGTAGCCCTCGATCGTCGAGCCCTGGACGATATCGAGCGCCTTCCCCTGCGGCACGCCTTCGACGATGTCGAACAGCACGATGTCGCCCAGTTCCTTGAGCCCGGCGAGCAGCGCGATGGTGCCGCCGACCTGTCCGGCGCCAATGAGCGCGATCTTGTTGCGTGCCATCACGAATGCCTCGTCTTTACGGGCGCCGGAAACGGGCGCGGGATGGCCCGCGTCTTAACCCGAATCCCCGGCGCGGACAAGGCGGGGAGCGCCGCGCAGCGCACCGACCCTCTGGTTTGCAGGACCGGAATTATCGGCGCGACCACAGGTCACCGGGTTGCCGCTATGATCGAACCAGCATCGAGCACTAAGAGGGGGGCGGCTTGACAGGGTTGGGAGGCCTCATTAGGGTGGCCGCGTTCCGGCGGGGGGCGCCTAGGGCGGGAACTGGATGGTCG
>CAWCIL010000041.1:0-21478 GCA_963795485.1 uncultured Alphaproteobacteria bacterium | reverse complement strand
TATCAGAAATTTTGTCTGAACCAATTCCATCGATGAAAAGATCACACTCTGAAAGCTCTGATACTAACCCGGACTTAGCGGCCTTGCTCGCGGCAATGCTCGTATAAAGATCAAGTGCTTGCTTATGGCCGATGCCTCGTCCTTGCGGCTTTCCGGAGGATAGCCCGAGCCGTGTCTCGTTCGGTTCTGAAAGGTGCTGCAACATTCTTTCAGCGCGTGCGGTATTGCCGAACTTATCGCGCTGATCGCCGACTGAAAGAACCCAACAACAACGTCATTGCACTGGCGGCTAAAGGCGTCGTCATACAAAGAGATAGCAAATGGATCGACATACACCTCAAGATCGGCATCGAGAGGAATATTAACAAAATCTAGTTCAGGTTGCTCAAGTGATAGGGAAAAGTGCGCCGCGAAGTTTATCATTGGAGTAGTGCCCGTGTGGGAGTTGGCAAATCGTACTATGACTGATGGTGGCTGCGCGCCACTCTTCGCTGCGTCTCGCCCGCCTCGACGCGAGCATAGCCGTAAATCATGCCCGCGATTTTGCATCAGAAATCAGCATCGAAAAAGGGCAATCGCATCAATGCCCCCGGTTAGATGCAGATATCTTGATTAATGCAACGCCGCAATGCGGGGGGGGGGCCGCTGATCTGTTGCAGATGCAAAAAACGATCCCAGTCGCACAATGATAGATTGGAGAGTGCGAGAGTTCCGTCTGTGCCAACCGGCGTCTGGTTCGTCGCATCATGGCCGGGTCGACCCGGGCCATCCATGTCCCGGGTCGCGCCGGCGATGACGATTCGACGGGGTTGAACTCGAACCGGCCGACCCGCCCTGGTGCTGAGACGCATTCAGATGGTACAAGGTCGCCGTATTCGTCATGCCCGGCCTTGTGCCGGGTATCCACGGAGACCGCGGGAGCCGGTGCCGCGAGTTCGTGGATGGCCGGGACGAGCCCGGCCATGACGGTTGAGGGAATTCTTCTGCCTGGGTCTGAGCACTAGCCGAGCAGCCGGCGCGCCTCGGCGGCCTGCTCGCGCAGCGATTTCAGCAGGCGCGCTTCGGGCGTGGGGGCGCAGTTGGTGTAGCCGGCGCCCAATTCCTTGAGCTGGGCGGCGTTGCGCGGGAAGGCGGCGTGGTTCAACGGCAGGGCGAGGCGGGCGCCGGCGCTCTTTTTCGCGGCGGCGCGCACCCGGTCGATCGCCGCCACCAGCCGCGGGTGATCGGGGGTGCCGCTGACGCCGAGCGAGCGCGACAGATCCGACGGGCCGACCGCCAGCAGATCGACCCCCTCGACCGCGGCGATCTCGTCGATGCGCTCGACCGCCGCCATGTCCTCGATCATGCAGGCGAGCAGGATCTCGCGGTTCGACTGCGCCATATGCTCGACCAGCGGAATTCGCCCGAACTCGGCCGCGCGGCTGCCGGCCGCCATGCCGCGCTCGCCCTGTGGCGGATAGCGCACCGCGGCAACCGCGGCCCGCGCCATCTCGGCGCTGCCGACATGCGGCACCTGGATGCCCTGCACCCCCATGTCGAGGAGGCGCAGGATAAAGGCCGGGTCGAACCCCGGCGTGCGCACCAGGGGCGTGATGCCGACCCGCTCGGCCGCCATCACCATCGCCTGCACGTCGTGCAGGTCGAAGCTCGTATGCTCCATGTCGATAAAGGCGGCGTCGAACCCGGCGAGCCCGATGATCTCGACGATCTGCGGGTCGGGGATGCCGCCGACATGGGTTCCCAAGGCGAGGCCGCCTTCGCGCAAGATCCGCTTTACCCGATTTTCTCTCATGATTTTCCTCCGTTGGCGCTCGGTGACGAAGCCGGGAATCCGTAGGGCGAAATCGATCGGCGCGACAGCTTGGATGTGCTCTAACTTGGAGCGGCAGCCACCCCTTCGCAGGAGTTCACATGCCCACGATTGCCACCAAGGACGGCTTGGAGATCTTCTACAAGGACTGGGGCACGGGCCAGCCGATCGTGTTCAGCCACGGCTGGCCGCTGTCGGCCGACGATTGGGACGCGCAGCTGCTGTTTTTCCTGCATCATGGCTATCGCGTTATCGCCCACGACCGCCGTGGCCATGGCCGTTCGACCCAGACCGCCGACGGCCACGACATGGACCATTATGCCGACGATTTGGCGGCTCTGACGACATATCTCGACCTGAACAACGCGATCCATGTCGGCCATTCGACCGGCGGCGGCGAGGTCGCGCACTATCTGGCGCGGCATGGCGAAAGCCGGGTGGCCAAGGCGGCGCTGATCAGCGCGGTGCCGCCGCTGATGGTGAAGACGGCGGCCAACCCGCAGGGCCTGCCCAAGGAGGTGTTCGACGGCTTCCAGGCGCAGCTCGCCGCCAACCGTTCGCAATTCTATCGCGACGTCGCGGCGGGGCCGTTCTACGGCTACAACCGGCCGGGGGCGAAAGCCTCGGAGGCGGTCATCCAGAATTGGTGGCGCCAGGGCATGATGGGCGGGGCCAAGGCGCATTACGACGGCATCGTCGCCTTTTCCCAGACCGATTTCACCGAAGACCTCAAGAAGATCACCGTCCCGGTGCTGGTCATGCACAGCGAAGACGACCAGATCGTGCCCTATGTCGCCGCCGGGCCGCTGTCCCATAAGCTCTTAAAGAACGGGACCCTGAAAACCTACAAGGATTTCCCGCACGGCATGCCGACGACGGAAGCGGACACGATCAACTCCGACCTGTTGGCGTTCATCAAAAGCTAGTGCTCAGACGCATTCAGATGGTGCAAGGTCGCCGTATTCGTCATGCCCGGCCTTGTGCCGGGTATCCACGGAAACCGCACGAGCCGGTACCGCGAGTTGTGGATGGCCGGGACGAGCCCACGGCTGTCCGGTTCAGCTGGGGTTCCATTGCAGCATCATTTGCGCGGGGTTCGCAATCGGCGGTGGTTCGGGGTCGAGCAGCTGGTCGAGCGGTCGGCGATGCATCAGGTTGAGGCGGACCAGGCGGGCGAAGGCGAGTGGGCTGGTGACCGCCTGCTGCCCGGCCTGGGCGAGACGCAGCAACAAAAAGGCGATCAGCGCGACGGCGATCTGGATCCGCACCGCGTTTTCCGAGGTGCCGAGAAAGCGGCGGATTTTGAGGGTCTGCTTGACCCAGCGGAAGAACAGCTCGATCGCCCAGCGGCGCTTGTAGAGATCGGCGATCTCTTGAGTGGCGGCATCCAGATCGTTCGAGAGCAGGCGCAACACCTTGCCGGTATCGAGCTTGATGCGGACCTCGCGTACCGGGTCCGCAAACGGGTTGCTCCGCCCGCTGCCTTGGCGCGCCGGCAGATGGCCGATGCGGTCGGAGAGGATCGCGCCGTCACGGCAAACCGCCAATTCCGCGACCACCGTCAACGGGGTATTGGCTTTGAGCCGGGTGACGATGCGGCATTGCGCGGCGTCGAGCTTGGCCCACCACGCATAATCATAATAGCCGAGATCAAAGACATAGGTAGCGCCGGGCTCGATCGGCATCGCCTGAGCGGCGGTGATGTCGTTGACCCGGGCCGCGGTGATCGCCGCATAGATCGGCCGGTCGGCGTCGGGATCATAGACGACGTGCAGTTTGGCGCCGCACACGCCCTCGGAAAAGCGCGCCCAATCGCGGCTGCGCGCGTCGAGCCGCAGACCGCTCGCATCGATCAGATAGGTGGTCTCGGTGAGGCTCCGGCGCAGCCCGCGATGGGCCCGGCTGATCATCAGCGCCAAGAGCGCGGCGAAGACGTCGGCTGGCCGGTCGCGGTTGGCGTCGGCCAGGGTCGCGCGCCGCGGCAGCCTCGCCCCCAGATGATAAAGCCGCGCCTGCTGGCTCTGGATCCCGCCGACGATCTCGCGCAAGCTCGCAGCACCGGCCAATTGCCCATACAGCAGGGCCACAATCTGGCTCTTGGTGGTCAACCGGCGGGCCCGCGCGTCGGCCCGGTGCACCCCGACCAGTCGGTCGAATTCCTCCCACGGGACATGCTTCAGCAACTGATGAAAAACGCTATTGTGGTGGCGCATGGCGCTGACCTCAGTTTCGTGTCCGGAACGTGTGGTGACGTCCAACCACGAATAGATACAGCGCCATGCCACCCCTACAGCACAAAATGTGCCGGACAGCCGTGGGACGAGCCCGGCCATGACGGTTGAGTGAATCTTCTGTCTGCGTCTGAGCACTAGCCCGCGCTAGGCGGCGCGCGCCGCTTTCGCCCGCCGCAGATGCGCGATGATCATGTCGGTGTCCATGACGTCGCCGAAGATGTTGTAGAAGGCGCTGAGCGAGGCGTCGTGCTCCGCCTGAGTGGCGGCGGCGTTGCCGTCGCTGACCATGATCGTGCGGAAATTCGTCATGTTGGCGTCGCGCGCCGAGCTTTCGCAGCACACATTGGTGACCGTGCCGGTGATCAGCACCGTGTCGAAGCCGCGCGTCCGCAGCCGGTCCGGCAATTCCGAGGTCCCCGGCATAAAGGCGCTGTAGCGGTATTTCTTGACGATCTCGTCTTGCGGCCGCACGTCGAGATCGGGCCATAGCTGGTGGCCGAGCCCGCCTTCGCTGAGCGCCGCGACGCGCTTCTCGCGCATCGCCGGGGCGGCCATTTCGTGCGCCACCGACCATTCGTCCTCGCAGCGCGAATCGTGCGTCATCTGCACCCAGAAGACGCCGCCGCCGGTCTCGCGCACCGCCGCGGCGAGCCGGTTGACCGCGGGCACGATGTCGCGCGCCGCCGGGCAGACCGCATGCCCGACCGCCTCGTTCATAAAGGCGTGCTGCAGGTCGATGACGATAAGCGCGGTCTTCGCCGGGTCGAGGTCGGCAAAGCAATGCTCGGCGCCGCGGCGTTGGATAACCCGCTCGACGATCGATTGCGGGATGGTGGCACCTTGAAGCTTCATGGCAATGCTCCTCGTATGCTCGCGGCCGAATTATTCTATATCGCAACAGGCGGCTCCGCATGATCCTTGTCTTTGGCTCGGTCAATGTCGATCTGGTGTTCCCGGTGCCGCGTCTGCCGGGCCCCGGCGAAACCGTGCTCGGCGGCGACTACGCGCTGTTTGCCGGGGGCAAGGGCGCCAACCAGGCGCTGGCCGCGCGTCGGGCCGGGGCCGAGGTGACGCTGGTCGGCGCCGTCGGGCGCGACGGCTTCGCCGCCGCCGCACTCGACCCGCTAAGCCGGGCCGGGATCGACATTCGGTTGGTGCGGACCGTCGCGCAGCCGACCGGCTGCGCCGCGATCATGGTTTCATCGAGCGGGGAGAACATGATCGCCGTCGCATCGGGCGCCAATGCCGCAGTGCGCTGCGATCAGGTGCCGGACGAGCTGCTCGCGCCCGGCACGATGCTGGTTGCCCAGATGGAGGTGCCGCCCGCCGAAACCGCCGCGATGGTCCGACGGGTGCGCGCGGGGGGCGGGCGCAGCGTGCTGAACCTGGCGCCGGCGTCGCCGATCGCCCCGGAGCTGCTGCGCGACATCGATCTCGTCGTCGCCAACGAGGGAGAGGCGGATGCTCTCGGGCCCGATCCGGCGCGGGTCGCCGGCCTCGTGCGCCAAGGGCTCGTCGTCACCCGCGGCGCTGCCGGCGCCACAGCCTATCTCGCCGACGGCCGCAGATTGTCGGTGCCGGCATTGCCGGTCGTCCCGGTCGACACCACCGGCGCCGGCGACACGTTTGTCGGCGTGCTGGCGGCGGCGCTCGATCTTGGCGCGTCGCTGGAAGCCGCGTTGCGGCGGGCGAGCGCTGCCGCCGGGCTCGCCTGTCTCGCACGCGGCGCGCAAACGGCGATGCCCGATGCGGCGGCGATCGACGAGGCAACCGCAAGGCTGCCGCTGCCGTAAGCAACGGAGGTTCGCCGGCTGTCGCAGCGCGCGTTACCCGCGGTTGAACGCGGGCATCACATCGCGGGCGAACCAGCGCAGCTGGTCCTTGAACTCGTCGGGCGGCAGGCCTTCGGCCCAATGGATCATGAAATCCTCGAGCCCCGGGTATTTCGCCTCGATCGATTTGATGCCGTCGACGACCTCCTTGGGCGTGCCGCAGAACCACGCCTTCTGCGCCACCCCGTCGGCGAGCGACGGCACTCGCACCGGCGCCCCGGGAGTGCCCCAGGTGCGGCCCTCTTCGTCGGCATAGCGCACAAAGCCGAATGGCGCGAACCACTTGTAGCGCTCGTCATGCGACGGCTCGACCCGGCGCATCGCCTCCTCGCGGCTCGAGGCGAGATAGAGGCCCGCACCCCAGATCATGTCCTGCCCCAGCGTCACCTCGCGGCCATGGCGCAGGCAGGCGGCGTGATAGGCGCGCACCACGTCGTCGAGGATCTTTTCGCCGTTCAGGGTCACCATCGCCTTGATGCCGTATTGCGCCATCATGTCGATGGTCCGGCCGCTGGCGATCGGCATCCAGACCTCGACCGGCAGATGTTTCGGCCGCGGCACGCAGGTGATCTCGTCGAGCTGATAGCCGCGATAGGGCACGCTCGGCGGGCACTCGAAATATTTGCCGTGGTGACTGAACGATTCCTCGTTGAAGCATTTGAGCAGCAGCTGCAGCCCTTCCTCGAAGATCGCGCGGTTGGCTTCGGTGTCGAGCAATGGGCCGCCCAAGGTCTCGACCTCGCGGGTGTGATAGCCGCGCCCGACCCCCATGATCACCCTGCCGTCGGTGACGATGTCGGCCATCGCATAGTCTTCGGCCAGCCGGATCGGGTGCCACATCGGCAAGATGTTGAAGCCGCAGCCGAATTTGAGACGCCTGGTCTGTGTCGCCAGCCACAACCCGAGCTGGATCAGGTTGGGCAGGCACTCGTAGCCCTCGTGCTGGAAATGGTGTTCGGCGGTCCACAGCGCGTAATAGCCTTCTTCGTCCATGACCCTGGCCACGTCGCGCGCGGTCCAGAACACCTCCGACAGGCGCTCGTTCGAATAGCGGCGATCATTTGCCGGGGTGCCGTCGGCACCGATGTTGTCGAGCGCGATCTGGCCGACATAAAGCGAATGGAAGCGCTTGATCATGGTGTCCTCGAACCTCCGTCGCGGAGCCCAAATGATTCGGATACCAGAGTTTAGCCGGTCTCGCCGAGCCATGACAGGGACGTGCTGACTGCCGCTGGGCACCGGCGAAATCGCGATCGCGGAAAGCGGCCGGCTGGTCGGTTGCGCGCGCCACGCTGCCTCCGACCTCGGGGCGCGGGCCTCGTCGGGTTGCGCCCCTCCGCGCGTATTCGGCTATTCTCAATGCGCGAGTTTGGACAGGAGCGCTTGGTGACCAAACGATTTTGTCTTTGCGCCGCGGCAGCGGTGTTGCTGGGGATTGCCGGCTGCGTCAGCCAGCAGACCCAGGTCGGGCAGAAGGAGGACTTGCTCGCCGCCGCCGGATTTCAGATGAGGCCGGCGGATTCGCCGCATCGGCTGGCGGCGATGAAAACACTGCCGGCGAACCGCTTTGTCATCCACATCCGGAGCGGCAGCCCGGTTTACCTCTACGCCGACCCGCTCGACTGCGACTGCCTCTATTTCGGCACCCAGCAGAACTGGGACGCCTACAAGCAGGAGATGTTCGCCCGGCAGATCGCCAACGAGAACCAGCTGACGGCGATCATGAACCAGCAAGCCTGGGATTGGGGCCCTTGGGGCTTTCCGTGAGCCTGCCCGGGCATTTCGATCGGCCGGTGCTCACCCGGATTTCTTGAAGCCCTTGGCCTGCATGCAGCTGTCGAACACCTGCCCGGCATATTCGGTGGCCTGACGGCGCAGCGACTGGTCGACGACGCCGGTGGTGCGGGCGAGCTGCCAGTTGCCGCCGAGGGTCGCGCTGATGTCCTGGTTGATCCCGCTTTGGTTCGCGAGCGCCGCGTTCGCCTGGGCCCGGCAGTCGCCGGCCTGATGCGCGGTCGCAGCGTTGTCGGCGCCGGCCTTGACCCAGCCGGAGCCGGGTGCGGAGCCGGCGCACGCAGCCATCAGCAGACCGGCCGCAGCCGCCGCGGTGGTTCTGGCGGCGACGCCGACGCTGCGATCGAAGCCGGGCGGAACCTGGCGCCGCCGCTGCCGATCGACCCCCAGGTGCTGCGCGACGTCGATCTCATCGTCGCGAACGAGGGAGAAGCGGCGGCTCTCGGGCCGGATCTGGTGCGGATCGCCAGCCTTCTGCGCCAAGGTCTTGTCGTGACCCGCGGCGCTGCCGGGGTGATCGCCTATCTCGCCGATGGCGAGGTTCTGTCGGTGCCGGCATTGCCGATCGTACCGGTCGACACCACCGGCGCCGGCGATACGTTCGTCGGCGTGCCGGCGGCGTTGCCCGATTTGGGCGAGCCGCTCGAAATCGCATTGCGGCGCGGCGCGCGCGATCCAGGACACCTCGGACAGGCGCTCGTTTGAATAGCGGCGATCATTTGCCGGGGTGCCGCCGGCGCCGATGTTGTCGAGCGCGATCTGGGCGACATAGAGGAAATGGAAGCGCTTGATCATGGTGTCCTCGAACCTCCGTCTCAGAGCCCAAATGTCGCGTGTCGCGGTCTCGCGTCAGATCATCGAAGATCCGCCGTCGGGCGCAAGCATAGCTTTTGCCTCTCGACCGATCGGTTACTCGAATTCGAGGATCACCTCGTCGACCGCGAGGCTGTCGCCCGGCTTGGCGCGGATCGTGGCGATGCGCCCGTCGCGCTCGGCGCGCAGCACATTCTCCATTTTCATCGCTTCGACGATGGCGAGCGGCTCTCCGGTCTTGACCTCCTGACCCTCCGCAACCGCGAGCGACGACAACAGGCCCGGCATCGGCGACAGCAGCAACCGCGAGGTATCCGCCGCCGCCTTTTTCGGCATCAGCGCCAGCAGCTCGGCCACGCGCGGCGTCAGCACTTGTGCCCGGCGCACCACGCCCTGGTGCACCAGGCGAAATCCCTCGGCCGGCAGCCGCTCGATCTGCACGGTTGCGACCCGCGCTTCGAGACGCATATTCAGCAAGACTTGGCCGGGCTGCCAATCGGTGCTCGCCAGCCGGGCTTCTCCGTCGATCTCGACCGCGTAATTGTGGCCTTCCGGCCGCACCAAAACCGCGTGCGGCGCGCCGTCGAGCAAGATCGTCCAGCGTTCAGGGATGTTGGCGCGTGCCCCTCTGGCTATCCCGTCGATCGCGGTTTCGGTTTCGCTGAGCCGCCGCTCGGCCAGGACCGCAGCCAGCAGCATCATCCGGTCGGGCTCGACGAAATCGGCGGGCGGCGCAAAACCGCCGGCAAATTCTTCGGCGATGAAATCAGTCGTCAGCGCGCCGGCGCGAAATCGCGGCTTTCCGACGACCGCCGCCAGAAACGCGGCGTTGTTTTGCACGCCGCTGATATAGGTGCTATCGAGAGCGTCGCGCAGGCGATCGATCGCGACGTCGCGGTCGGGTCCGTGGGCCGAGAGCTTGGCGATCATCGGATCGTAATGGATGCTGATCTCGGCCCCTTCGTAGACGCCGTCATCGAGCCGCAGCCCCTCCCCGGTCGG
Organism: uncultured Alphaproteobacteria bacterium; assembly: GCA_963795485.1. Classification (GTDB taxonomy): domain Bacteria; phylum Pseudomonadota; class Alphaproteobacteria; order ATCC43930; family CGMCC-115725; genus AP-15. The sequence continues at coordinate 11,993 of CAWCIL010000041.1, read as the reverse complement.
CGGCAGGTAACGGATCAGACGGCCGGTCGACGGCAGAAAGCCGCGCGCCGGATCCTCGGCATAGATGCGCGCCTCGATCGCCCAGCCGTCGAGGCGCACGTCTTCTTGGGAAAACGGCAGCTTCTCGCCGGCGGCGACGCGCAGCATCAGCTCAACGAGGTCGAGGCCGGTCACCAATTCGGTCACCGGATGCTCGACCTGCAGCCGCGTGTTCATTTCGAGAAAGTAGAAATTGCGCTGCCGGTCGACGATGAACTCGACGGTGCCGGCCGAGCGGTAATCGACGGCGCGGGCCAACGCCACCGCTTGGCGGCCCATCGCCGCACGCGTGGCGGTGTCGAGAAACGGGCTCGGCGCCTCCTCGATCACTTTCTGATGGCGGCGCTGGATCGAGCATTCGCGCTCGCCGAGATGGACGATGTTGCCGTGCGCATCGCCCAGCACCTGGATCTCGATATGCCGCGGCTCCTCGATATATTTTTCGATAAAGATCCGGTCGTCGGCAAAGCTCGATTTGGCCTCGCCCGCGGCGGCGCGAAACCCGTCCAGCACCTCAGCGTCGGAGGCGGCGATGCGCATCCCCTTGCCGCCGCCGCCGGCCGACGCCTTGATCATGACCGGATAGCCGATGTCGCGAGCGATCCCGACCGCGGCCTCGGCATCGGGAACGATGTCGAGATGCCCGGGCACGGTCGTCACGCCGGCCTCGCGCGCGAGCTTTTTCGAACTCGATCTTGTCGCCCATCGCCGCGATCGCCTTCGGCCCAGGCCCGATAAAGACGATGCCCGCTTCGGCGAGCGCCGTCGCGAACGCGACGTTTTCGGACAGGAACCCGTAACCGGGGTGAACCGCCTCGGCGCCGCTTGCCTGGCAGGCATCGACAATCCGGTCGATGTTAAGATAGCTCTCGGCGGACGGCGCCCGCCCGATCCCGATCGCCTCGTCGGCCATGCGCACATGCAGCGCCTCGGCGTCGGCATCCGAATAGACCGCGACCGTCGCGATCCCCATCCGCCGCGCGGTGCGGATGACGCGACAGGCGATCTCGCCGCGATTGGCGATCAGAATCTTAGGGAACATTGCCGCAATGACCGGCCATAAGCGGCGTCGGCATCAGTAACCGCCGCCTTTTCATCGTCATGGCCGGGCTCGTCCCGGCCATCCACGTAAGCGTTGCCGCTCAACCGGCGATGGCTCACTTTTCGCAGATGAATGAGGCGTGGGTCTATATCGTCACCAATCGCCCCAATGAGATTCTCTACACCGGCGTTACGAGTAACCTTCCCCGACGGATTTGGGAGCATCGTGAAGGCATCGTGCCCGGGTTCACAAAGCAATATGGATTGACGCGGCTGATTTATGTCGAGCGCCATGCCGACATTGAAACGGCGATCCAACGCGAGCATAACATAAAGCATTGGCCGCGAGCCTGGAAGGTACGCTTGATCCTCACGGCAAACCCCACCTGGGACGATCTTTACGACCGGCTCATCTAGTGCGTGGATAGCCGGGACAAGCCCGGCCATGACGGGTCTATTGTTTCCTATCATCCGCCATCATCGCATCTATGTATTCGTTGGCCTTATCCCAACCGACCTCTCCCTGTGTCACTCTTCCTATTTTATTTGTGTTCTTCGCTTCGACAAACGCCAGAGATTCGCCGGTTTGGCCATCAAATAACAAACGCGAGTAATCAGAGGTGGTATTCTCCAAGGATACTCTGTCCAATCTCACATAACATCGGTTCGTCCGGGGCTCGTAATGCGAGATCTCATACTGGGCTGTGGAAGGAGCCGTCTGGTGGGAATCGAGTATTTTCCGCCCCAAGACTGCACACTCAGATCGAAGATGGAAGACTTCTGTCGTTGTAGGAGGCGGCGATGTAAATTCTATGCTGCCCTGCTTCACAAAAGCCGGATATGATAGAAACGACAATGAAGTACAAGTAACGATCATGATCATCAGATAGTTTCTCGATTGCTGCCGCTTGTATTGTAAGAAAGGTTTGAATCTTTCCGTCAGAATCTCAATCTGGTTTGGGAACGATTTGAGAAGATCCCAATGTTCCTGGATTTCTGCCTGACACGCCCCTTGGCTCATCATTTTCTCGTACAGCTTCGTTGCCCTGACGGCCTTGGCTCTTAGCTGCTCCCAGGTAATCAGCTAATCCCTGATCAAGAACGAAAATTGCGTCGCCGCTGGCGTAGTGAAATTCAGAAAGCTCTTCGATCGTAATCGCTCGCTTCTGGCAAATCTGCTGAATAAATTTTCGTGCCGCTGCATACACGGCGTATCGCCGGTCGAAGAGATCATGCGTGAGTCGGATGTTCGCAATCCTAAGCTGCGCAAAGGCTATCGCAATCCCCGCAATTGCAATTGCGAGCGTCGGAAGACGGCTGAGCGAGCCGATGACCGCGCCGCTAGCCAATAGTGTCACAGCGGGATGTTGTCGTGTTTTTTGGGCGGGTTGACGAGCTTTTTGCCGCGCAGCATGGCGAGCGCGCGGCATAGCCGCCGGCGGGTGTCGCGCGGCGGGATCACGTCGTCGATAAAGCCGCGGCTCGCGGCGACGAACGGGTTGGCGAATTTCTCACGATACTCCTCGGTGCGCGCCTCGATCGCCGCGGCGTCGCCCAAATCGGCGCGGAAGATGATCTCGACCGCACCCTTTGGTCCCATCACCGCGATTTCGGCCGAGGGCCAGGCGAAATTCACGTCGCCGCGCAGGTGCTTCGAGCTCATCACGTCATAGGCGCCGCCATAGGCCTTGCGGGTGATCAGGGTGACCTTGGGCACCGTCGCCTCGGCAAACGCGAACAAGAGCTTGGCGCCGTGCTTGATGATGCCGCCATATTCCTGCGCGGTGCCCGGCAGAAACCCCGGCACGTCGACAAAGGTCACGATCGGGATGTCGAAGCAGTCGCAAAACCGCACGAAACGCGCGGCCTTGCGGGCGCTGTCGATGTCGAGGCAGCCGGCCAGCACCATCGGCTGGTTGGCGACGATGCCGATCGTCGAGCCCTCCATGCGGGCGAGGCCGATCACGATGTTGCGGGCGAAACTCGGCTGGATTTCGAAGAAATCGCCCTCGTCGACGGTTTTGAGGATCAGCTCCTTGATGTCGTAAGGTTTGTTCGGGTTGCTCGGGATCAGCGTGTCGAGCGACGGCTCGACCCGGTCGCGCGGGTCGGCGGTCGGGCGCGACGGCGGCGGCACCCGGTTCGAGGCCGGCAGAAAGTCGATGAACCGGCGCAGCTCGAGGAGCGCCTCGACGTCGTTCTCAAACGCGAGGTCGGCCACTCCCGAACGCGTCGTATGGGTGACCGCACCGCCCAGCTCCTCCTGGGTCACGGTCTCGTGCGTGACGGTCTTGACCACCTCGGGCCCGGTCACGAAGAGGTACGAGGTATCCTTGACCATAAAGATGAAATCGGTCATCGCCGGCGAGTAGACGGCACCTCCGGCGCAGGGACCCATGATCATCGAGACCTGCGGCACCACCCCCGAAGCCAGGACGTTGCGCTCGAACACTTCGGCATAGCCGGCGAGCGAGGCGACCCCGTCCTGGATGCGGGCGCCGCCCGAATCGTTGAGCCCGATGACCGGGGCGCCGACGTTCATCGCCTGGTCCATGATCTTGCAGATCTTCTCGGCATGCGCCTCGCTGAGCGACCCGCCGAACACGGTGAAATCCTGGCTGAACACGAAGACCAGCCGGCCGTTGACCGTACCGTGACCGGTGACCACCCCGTCGCCCGGCACCCGCTGCTCGTCGATGCCGAAATCATGGCTCCGATGCTCGACGAACATGTCCCATTCCTCGAAGGAATTCGGGGTCGAGCAGAATTTCGAGCCGCTCGCGCGCGGTCAACTTGCCGCGCCGGTGCTGCGCCTCGGTGCGCCGGGGGCCGCCGCCGGCCCGCGCCGCCTCTCGTTTTTCCTCCAGGCGTTCGAGAATATTGTCCATCTTGCCTCACAACCGTGCAGCCGCGAGATAGCATCAACCGCGGCGGCGAAGCCAGACCCGCGGGCTTTCCGGCGCGTGCCGCTTGTTCGGCCGCGGCGATCGAGGGCACAATCGCGGGCAAATCGATCGGCGGAAACAGCGAGGGCGAAGGATGGCGCAGAGCGAGCTCTATCAAAAAGGTGCGGCGATGCGGCGTCGCCTCATGGGCGACGCGGCGGTCGAGCGTTCGGCCCGCGAGACCTACAGCGACCCGGTCATGAAGAAATTCATCGACCTCGCCACCGAAACCGTGTTCGGCGCGCTGTGGACGCGCCCCGGGCTCGACCTGAAGACCCGAGCCCTGATCTGCGTGATCTCCGATACCGCAACCGGGCGCGAGCCTGAGCTCGCCCTTCATTTGCGCATGGCGTTGCGCCAAGGCTGGACCGAGGAGGAATTGACCGAAGCGCTCTTGCATCTCGCTGGATATGTCGGGGTGCCGATCATCCGCGAGTCGATGCTGGTCGCGAGCAAAGTCTTCGCCGATTACCGGGCCGAACAGGCTGCCGAGAAGCCCGCGAGGGCGTGAATGCCCTGATGAATAGCCTGGCCGATCACGTCATGGCCGGATTTGTTCCGTGGGCCTTCAGCCCACGGACTGGTTCCGTGGCGGGTCGGAGACAGAGGCGTGGATCACCGGGACATGCCCGGTGATGACGGGCGAAACGATGGCGGTCAACTTGCGGAGCCAAAATGTTCAATCGGCGAACTCTTTCACCAGACAGGAATGGAGCGCCTACTACTCTCGGAAACGGATCGTCCAGCAATGGCTGCAGCTCGATTTGCTGGGCATGATCGAGTGCCGGAAGGTTCTCGAAATCGGGCCGGCGCTGGGATTGGTCACCAGCCTTCTCGTCAATGTCGGCTATGAGGTCCATACCCTCGACCGGGTGCCGCGGGCCTTCGCCTATCCCGATGTGGCGCACCTCGAAAAGGACATCTGTGAGCTGCGCGGCGACGAGATCGCCGGCTACGACGCGATCCTGTGCTGCGAGACGTTGGAGCATGTCGAGTGGCGGCGGGTCGGCCCGGTCCTCGCCGCCTTCCACGCCAGCGGGGCCAAATTCCTGATCGTCTCGGTCCCCTATATGGGGTTCCAAATGGCGCTCGATCTCTACCTGAACCGGACCACGTTCCGGCAATATTTCTCGATGAAGAAATTGCTGTGGCGCAAGGCCTTCGCCGTCGAGCCGCCGGGCGGTCACCAGTGGGAAATCGGCTACCGCAACTATTCGCTGCGGATTTGGGAGAATCTGCTTTCAGACAGCGGGTGGTTGATCGTGAAGCGAGATTTTACCGAGCATTGCCGCTCGGTCTTTCACCTGCTCGAAGCCAAGTAACCAACCGGCCGCCGCTTCAGCCGCGCAACAGCGACAGAAACCGCGCTGCCGACGCGATATCGTCGGCCAAGGCGCGCCGGCGCCGGGCCTGCTCCTCGTCCTCGCCCCAGGCTTCGATCTGAAAGCTTTCGTCGAGCTGCGAGGCGGCGAAGGCCCCGGCCGCGTCGAGACGACCCTCGATCAGCGCCAGCACGATGACCAGCGAGCCGCAGGCGCCGGTCGCCAGGTGCAGTGCCGCCACTGCGAAATCGTCGTGCACGCCGACTGCGGCGGCAAAAGCCCGCAGGCTCGCCGCCGGCTGCGAGATCGGGATCACCCCGGCCGTCACTTCCAGCCGCGCGTCGTAGCGCAGCACCGCCCAGTCGATCAGCGGCTGCCACGCCGCCTGCTGGCGCGCCGCCAGCTCCGGCGGGCGCGCCGCGCGGTAGCAGACGAGGTCGGTGCCGGCATAGGCCGCGATCTGCTGCACGATCTGGTCACGCTGCGGCGCCACCCGGTCGATCGCGGTGCTGGCGAGCCGGGTCAGCGGCATCTCCGACGGGCGGATCTCGCCCTGCTGCACCTCCCACTCCGCCGCGATCGCCGTCGCCAGTGCCGCGTTCGGCAAGATCATGGCCTGCTTTGAGGGGGTCTTGACCGGCCGGCCGTCGAGCTCTGCCACGTACCCGCCCTCGGCCGGCACGATCCCGGCTTTTCGATAAAACCGCTTCATTCCGGCAGATCCAGCCCGGCGAAAGGGTCCTCGACATCGCCCGGAAAGCCGAAGAATTGCCAACTCTGCCGCATATGCGGCGGCAGCGGCGCCGTCACCCGCAGCCTGCCGCCCTGCGGCAGTGGGATCGACAGCGCGCGCGCATGCAGATGCAGCCGGTTCGAATTCGGCACTCCGGAAAGATGCGCAGCGCCGACGCCGTATTTGCCGTCGCCGAGGATCGGCGTGCCGATCGCCGCGCAATGCACGCGCAGCTGGTGGGTGCGCCCGGTGACCGGCAGCAATGCCAGCCAGCTCGCCCGCTCGCCGACATTGTCGGCGGTATGGTAATAGGTGACCGCCGGCTTGCCATCGTCGGGGTCGGCGCGCACCCGCTCGCCGCCCTGACTCGGCCGCTTGGCGAGCGCCAGGCTGATCCGCCCGTGCGGCGGCGTCGGCACCCCGACCGCCAATGCCCAATAGAGCTTCCGGGTGGTCTTGTCGCGAAAGGCCCGCGTCAGAAACGCCGCCGCCGCGGCATTGCGGGCGATGACCAGCACCCCGCTGGTGTCCTTGTCGAGCCGGTGGACCAGCCGCGGCCGCTCGGCATGGCCAAAGCGCAGCCCGTCCAACAGCCCGTCGAGATGCCGCTCGGATTTGGTACCGCCCTGGACCGCGAGGCCGGGCGGCTTGTTCAGCACAATGACCGCATCGTCGCGGTGCAATACTGCTGCTTCCAGCATCGCCTCGTCCGCCGGAAGCAACGGGCGCGCCGCTTCCGCGGCCTTTGGCGGCGCATCGAGTGGCGGGATGCGGATGGCTTGGCCCGGTAGCACCCGGTCGCCCGCCTTCGCGCGCTTTCCGTCGACCCGGACCTGCCCAGTGCGCAGCAGCTTTTCGAGCCGGCCGTGGCCGAGCGCCGGGTAATGGCGCTTGAACCAGCGGTCGAGGCGTGCCGGCCCGTCCTCCGCGGCGATGGTGACGGTTTCCAAGGCGCTGCTCACTGCGAACCCACTCTTGCCGTCCCGTGATCAAGAACGAGAGACGCGCACCGGATCGCCGACCGCAATCGTTCCAGTCGCCTCCGTCGCACACCGCACACCGATCTCATTATTGAAATCCTCGACCACGCCGCGGAGCAGGGCGGAGTCTCGCGAACCGGTCTCGGGATCGATCGTGATCATCGCGCATCGGTCGATGGCGACATTCGCCCGTAATCTCGGTCCCGTCGCTGTGTCGCCGAAGATCAGCGTTCCGCCGACCCATTCGGTCTCGCGAGCCGCTTGCCCATCCGGAGTTTCAACAACGATGTTTGCCCGAAAACGCCGCATGTCGATCGACCTGCCGAAGCGCTTGCCCAAACTAGTGGCCGTGGCTGTTGAGATCACCGACACGGGCATGGAGTTGAACGCGCCTCGCCCAACCTGCAGCAGCCGAACCTCTTCGCGAGCAGCCTGGCTAATTCTCTCGCGCAGCTCCGGATCGCGCACATTGTAATCCCGCTCTGACGTGCTGACCTGCACGACCGAGTGGCGCGGGTTCTCCGGTTCGAGATACGAGGCTCGATAGGTGACAAGCTCCGACACCTCGCGCCCGGTGAGCCAGGGAAAACGCGAGCCATCGGTCACGCGATAAAACGCATATTGGCGATCGCCATCGATGCCCGGCCACCGCAGCGGTGCCGAAGCCAACCATTCTCCGCCCATGGACTTGACCGGATATCGATGGATCGATTTCACCGTCCCGAGATATTCCATCCCGCTACGTCCCCTTCTGACCGTCGCCGGCGCGCTCGCGCAGCTTTGCCCAGTAGTCGAGGCGCTTTTTGACCTCGCGCTCGAAACCGCGTTCGCCCGGCCGGTAGAAATTGCGGCGCGCGGTCCCATCCGGGAAATAGTTCTGCCCCGAGAACCCCTCCTCGGTGGCGTGGTCATAGACATAGCCGCGGCCGTAGCCGAGGTTGCGCATCAGCCGCGTCGGCGCGTTCAGGATATGCAGCGGCGGCATCAAGGAGCCGGTCTCCCGCGCCATCTGCTGCGCCTCGCCAAACGCCGTATAGGCGGCATTCGATTTGGGCGCAGTCGCCAGATAAATCGCGCACTGGGCGATCGCCAGCTCGCCTTCGGGCGAGCCGAGCCGGTCATAGGTGTCCCACGCGGCCAGCGCCTGGACCACCGCCTGCGGATCGGCGAGGCCGATATCCTCGACCGCAGCGCGGGTCAGCCGGCGCAGGATGTAGATCGGATCCTCACCGCCGGCCAGCATACGCGCCAGCCAATATAGGGCGGCGTCGGCATCCGAGCCGCGCAGCGATTTGTGCAGGGCGCTGATCAGGTTGTAATGACCCTCCTGCGCCTTGTCGTAGAGCGGGGCGCGCTGCTGCACGATCTGGGCGAGTTCCGTTGGCCCGAGCTTCGCGTCGCGCGGCAACCGGGCGATCTCTTCGACCAGGTTCAGCAGAAACCGGCCGTCGCCATCAGCCATTGCCCGCAGTGCCGCGCGGGCGTCCTCGGTCAATGGCAGACCGTGTCTGAGTGCGGCCTCGGCCCGCCCTGCCAAGGTTTCGAGATCCTCGTCGCCGAGCCGACGCAAGACCAGGACCTGGGCGCGCGACAATAACGCCCCGATCAGCTCGAAGGACGGGTTCTCGGTCGTGGCGCCCACGAGGATCACGGTGCCGTCCTCGACGACCGGCAGAAACGCGTCCTGCTGAGCGCGGTTGAAGCGGTGGATCTCGTCGACAAAGAGCAGCGTGCCGCGGCCGATCTCGCGCCGTTTCCGCGCCGCATCGAACACCTTGCGCAGATCGGCGACCCCGGAAAACACCGCCGACAACGGCTCGAAATGGAGGTCGGTGCCGTGCGCCAAGAGCCGCGCGATCGTGGTCTTGCCGCAGCCCGGCGGCCCCCACAGGATCATCGAGGACAATTGCCGGCTCGCCATCATCCGCCCGATCGGGCGGTCCGGCCCCAACAGATGATCCTGGCCCACCACCTCGCCGAGGCTCTTCGGCCGCAGCCGGTCGGCCAGCGGTCGCGGCGCCTGGTTCTCGAACAAAATGCTCATCGGCACGCTGATGCCCCGGCAAAGACCTGATCGAAGGTTGCCCGCAACGCGGCGTCGACCTCCGCTATTGTCGCTGCGACGCCGAGATCGGCGATCGAGGTGATGCCGTGATCGGCGATGCCGCACGGCACGATGCCGCGGTAATGGTCGAGGTCGGGATCGATATTGAGCGCCATGCCGTGATAGGTCACCCAGCGTCGCACCCGCACCCCGATCGCGACGATCTTGTCCTCGCGCCCGTCGCCGCGCACGACCCAGATCCCGACCCGGCCGTCGCGGATTTCACCGCGCACCCCAAAGCGCCCCAGCGCCCGGATCCCCCATTTTTCGAGGTTGCGGACATAGCAGCGCACATCTTCGCCGCGGCGGGCGAGATCTCGCATGACATAGGCGATGCGCTGGCCCGGCCCGTGATAGGTATGGCGGCCGCCGCGGCCGGCGCGATAGACCGGCAGGCGCCCCGGTTCGAGCAGGTCCTCGTCGCGGGCACTGGTGCCGGCGGTATAGAGCGGCGGATGCTCGAGGAGCCACACGAGCTCGGGCGCAGTGCCGGCGCGGATCGCCGCGACACGGCCCTCCATCTCGGCAATGGCACTCTCGTAAGGGACGGCGCTCGCGCTCGACCGCCACTCAACCGTGGCGCCGTCGTTGTACGTGTCAAGGCCCATGCGGCTTGATATGGGGGCGCGGATTTGCTAATCACGCCCGCTCGCGGCGAGATTGCGAGGCCGTTCCCCTGCCGTGCGGTCGTGGCGGAATTGGTAGACGCGCAGCGTTGAGGTCGCTGTGGGGGAAACTCCGTGGAAGTTCGAGTTTTCTCGACCGCACCAAGCTCTGCCGAGATCCACCGCCCGCCGATATCGCAGCGCCACAACCGGCCAAAAACTCACGTCGCGTCGGGCATTGAGGGGAGGTCATCATGAAATTCCTGACCGATGAGCAGCTGCGCGAATTGTCGCCGGCCGAAACCTCGTCGTTTCCATCGCCGGTGCCGACCCAGATCGTATCGAGCGATGAATACCTGCCGGTGCCGCAGACCGAACCGCAGCGCAAGATCGAGGCCCGGCTCAAGGAGTTGAGCGATGGTCTCGCCCGCCGGCAAGGCCTGTCGCGACGGCGGTTCTTCCAGACGGCGGCCGGCATGGCGGCCTCGTTCGTGGTCATGAACGAGGTGTTTGGCCACCTGTTCGACGCCAGCCTCGCCGAGGCGGCGACCCCCGACATGGCGAACGACCGCGCCCATGCGCTCTCCGGTCAATTCATCATCGACGGCCACACCCATTTCCTGCGCGACGACACCCGGCTCACCGGCTTCGTCAAGATGCGCAACGCCTTTGGGAAGCTCGGCTGGAATCAGGAATTGACCGGCCCGCAGACCCTCGACGACCTCAAATACGCCAATTACATCAAAGAAGTTTACATGGACAGCGACACCAAGGTGGCGCTGCTGTCGAACTCGCCCTCGGATGTGCCGCAAGACTGGTTCATCCCGCAGCCACAAGTGTTCGCGACCCGCGAAAAGGTCAACAAGCTGTTCGGCTCGCGGCGGATGATGGCGCATTTCACGATCACTCCCGGCCAGCCCGGCTGGCTCGACCAGGTTGACCAGGCGATCGAGGTCTACAAGCCCGATTCATGGAAGGGCTACACGGTCGGCGACAATACCCACAAGGAACTCGCCCACTGGCCGTGGCATGCCGACGACGAAAAGCTGATGTACCCGTTCTACGAGAAGATCGCGAAAACCGGCATCAAGAACGTCTGCATCCACAAGGGTCTGTTTGCCCCCGGCGTCGCCCAGCAATTCCCGCGGCTGCGTCCCTATGCCGATGTGCGCGATATCGGCAAGGCGGCCAAGGACTGGCCGCAGCTCAACTTCCTTGTCTACCATTCGGCCTATCGCTGGGTCGGCGGCACGCCGGCCGACGGTATGGCCGAATTCGACAAGACCGGGCGCAGCTCGTGGACCAGCGATCTCGCCGAGATCCCGGAAAAATATGGCGTCACCAACGTCTATGGCGATCTCGGCCAGATCTTCGCCTGGACCGCGGTCGCCGAGCCGCGCCTCGCCGCCGCGCTGATGGGCATGCTGGTCAAGGGGCTGGGCCCCGACCATGTGGTGTGGGGCACCGATGCGGTCTGGACCGGCGCCCCGCAATGGCAGATCGAGGGGCTGCGCCGGCTCGAAATCCCCGAGGACATGCAGAAAAAATATGGCTACCAGCCATTGGGCTCGGCCGACGGCCCGGTCAAGAACGGGATCTTCGCCGGCAACACCGCGCGGCTCTACAATTTCGAGCAGCACGCCGAACTCGCCCGGCCCGACCGGTACGCCGAACTCAAGACCGATTACCTCGAAAACGGTCCCGGCCGCAGCAATCTGCGCTATGGCTGGGTGCGTAACCACGGCTGAGAGCGCTTGGCGGCTTCCTTCAGGATCGGTGCGGGTGGTTGGCGCGGTAATCCGCGATGTGGGTCACCATGTGCAACAGGAGTTCGCTGACGACCAGCGCGGTCGTCTGTCCGGGATTGTCGAGCGGCGGGCAGAAGCAGGCGATATCGGCGCCGACGAGATTGATCCCGCGGAACCGGTTCAGCAGCGCGAAGAACTCGCGCGTCGTCATGCCGCTGACTTCCGGGTCGGCGACCGCCGGCGCGTAGGCGATGTCGAGCACGTCGAGATCGACGCTCAGATAGGTCGGCCCGCCGCCGACGATGCGGCGAACCTCCGCCCCGACCCGCTCGACGCCCTGTTCGAGCACATCGTCGAGCGTGATCACGGTGTAGTGATCTTTCGACCAGTCGTCCTGCTCGAAGGTGCCGACCGGGCCATGAAACCCGATCTGCACGGTGCGGCTCGGGTCGATCAAGCCTTCTTCGGCGCCGATC
>CAWCIL010000040.1:0-6486 GCA_963795485.1 uncultured Alphaproteobacteria bacterium | reverse complement strand
CTCAAATGGTCGATCGAGGCGAAGGTGCGGGCGACGTGATACGGTTCGCCAAAGCTGGTCGAGACCGTGGCGCCGAGCCCGATATGCCGGGTCGCCGCACTCAGCGCCGAAATCAGCGTGGTCGGCTCGAACCGGCACAAAAACGACGGATGGTCGCCCGGGTCCATGACCAGCCCGTCGGAGATGAACAACAGGTCGAACTTACCGCGCTCGGCTATGCGCGCGATCTCCTGCGTCACCGACAAATCGAGGTTGCTCGTCGCGGCGCCCTCATAGCGCCAGCCGGCCGAATGATTGCCGGTGCCGAGCACGAACACCCCGAGATGCATCTGACGGTCGGCGGCGCACATTGGCCTGGTTCTCCTTCTCTCAGCGCCAGCGGGCGGCGGCTTTAGGGCGGTAGCTTGCGTCGGGCGACGGAAAAATCGAAGCGCGCGCCAGGAAGTTATCAGTGCCGCAACAAAAATCCGATAAAATCCCTCACCGACACGCCTCGATGGGATGCGAACGAGTAGGCGTAGCGAATGTCGGCTGCCCTTCTAAAGCTGAAGTCTAACGTGAGCTGCTGCCAAAATGGCATCGCATAAAAATCAGCATTTTGTTCCACGGTGTTATCTGAAACCATTCAGCATCGACGGCAGCGGTCGCGCCATCAACGTGTACAACATAGATCGGCGCCTTGGAATCCAGAATGCGCCGGTGAGGGGTCAATGCTCGCATAGTTATTTCTACGGAGAGGATCTCAGACTAGAAAAATTGCTACAGCACTCTGAGGATTTGTACTCGAGGACACTCAGTAATATCGATGAGTTTGGTTATCGACTAACCGAATTGGATCGAGCCGTCCTTAGCCATTTCTGCTACCTTCAGCATTGCCGAACAGAAGCGGCCTTGCGCCGGGCGGCACTATCTATGTCAGAGATGATGGATTTTCCCTATCCAGATAGCACAGGTTCACTGAATGTTCTTGCCGACCTGTTCGTTCGTGAGTAGAATCCGCGAATTGATCATGGAGGCGTGGATGGGCGGGTTACTCGAGTTTGTGTCTCGGTTCGGCTCGGAAGAGCAGTGCATCGAGCATCTCGCCGGGCTTCGCTGGCCGGGTGGCTACGTCTGCGCGAAGTGCGGCGGCCGCGAGGCTTGGCGCCTGAAGGGGCGGCGGCCACGGGTCTACGAGTGCGGCACTTGCCATCATCAGGAATTGGTGACCTCAGGGACCGTGTTCCACCGGACGCAGACGGACCTGCCGAAATGGTTCCTCGCCGCCTATCTGCTGGGCCGCGACAAGCGCGGGGTCTCGGCCAAGTTTCTGCAGCGTGAGCTGGGCGTCGCCTACCAGACGGCCTGGACGATAGCGCACAAGCTGCGCCACGCCCTCAGCGAGGATCCCGCTCACCCGCTCAGCGGCTTTCTCGAAGCGGACGAGAGCTTCATCGGCGGCAGGGGCGATCCGTCAAGTCCTGGACGAAGCACGGAAAACCCCGACAAGAGCCTGGTCGTCGTGGCGGTCGAGAAGGTGCCGGCGCCCAAGAACAAGAAGGGCAAGCACGGCCACGCGGTGAAGCGCCAGCACGGCTTCTATGCCGGGAATGCCCGCATCGCCGTGCTGCCGGCCGCGACCGGCGCCGAGCTCGGGGCGTTCCTCAAGGCCAATATCGAGGCTCGCTCGCACCTCCTGACCGACGGCTTCAAAGGATACCAGGGGCGCGACGCCACCCTTGGCGAACACCTGAAACACACCCCGGTGACCCAGGGCGCCGGCGCCAATGCGGGCGAATTCTTCCCGATCATCCATACGCTCTTCAGCAACATCAAAGCCTGGCTGGTCGGAACCCATCACGGCGTCAGCGCCAAGCACCTGCCGCGCTACCTCCGGGAATGGGCGTATCGCTTCAACCGACGCAACCTGCCCGAGGGCCTCGACCGGTATCTCATCCGGCGCGCTGTCGAATGCGCCACGATAACCTATGACCAGCTCACGGCCGGCGGTATGGCAGCCGGGGCTACGCGAAACCGACGGATGCCCGTGACAGTTGCCGAACCTGTGCTAGCTGGATAGGGAGATGATGGATATCGCGTATGGTGGCGACATCCCGGCTGATAGACGGCCTACAATGCGCGAGGTTGTCGATATGGGCATGCGCGCCTTCAGCAATACCATGAACGTGGTTGATGATCTGAAAGTATGCCTTGTTCGAAACGTGACACGCCAACCGTTTATTACCTCCGATGATCCTGCGGTGCTGGCAAACCGGTGGTATACCCAGAATCCGAGGGCCAAAGGACTGAGCGGTGGCACCGGTAGCGCAGGCGTACTTTTTATTCTGCCTCTCACGCCCAGCCTCCTGTGTCTGATTTACGATGGCGATGTCTACTCAGTGCCGAACGCGAGCGGCTGGGTCACCGCCTCCAAAGCCTCTGATGTAGATGCATTCAACGAGCACCAACTCCTTGGCTGCTTAGCCAATATCTATTTTGCCGATTGGGCGATATAGCCTGCAGTCAATAGCGCGTTCGAGCGGGTTGTATCCGTTCGGCCAACCGTCCGGCATGAAATCATCACTGCCGTCCTAGAGCGCGAGGATGAGTGGGGAAAGAAGTATCGCGTCGTTGCGCGGCAGGATTTGGTAAGGAAGGGTGAAGCATTTATACACGTGAGGACCATCCAAGCCCAACCCAGTCGTTGGCCTTCGATCATCAGATGGCGCCCTGATCCTAAAATCTACTCCAATGGCACGGGAACCGGTTTCCTGCGACGATCGACAGCCGAAGAAAATTCCTACATGGGGCCGCCATATAAATTAGTTACCTGAGAGGAAGAGCCAGGGTTCTCTTGCTCCACTGTCTTTGCCGCCGGCACAGGACGGGTTCCGCGCCTTTGGTCGTCGTTAAACTATCCGCTCGCGGTTTGGTGCAGTGGGCGAGTAACATCGCCGCCGGTCCGGTATCGAGGGATGGCGGCGATGGCGGCATCGCGTCAACTGCGTCTCGGCGCCTTTATGCGCCCGGTCGGCATTCACACCGCATGGTGGCGCTATCCCGGCGCCTACCCTGACGCGAACTTCAATCTTGAGCACCTGGTGCGGTTTGCCCAGACCTTGGAACGCGGCCGGTTCGACGCCTGGTTCATGGCCGATCATCTGTCGGTCTTGAACATGCCGATGGCGGCGTTGAAGCGCAGCGCCACAGTCACCTCGTTCGACCCGTTGACCTTGCTGCCGGCCCTGGCGATGGTGACCCGGCATCTGGGGCTGATCGCCACCGCGTCGACGACCTTCGAGCCGCCCTATCTGGTCGCCCGCCGGTTCGCCTCGCTCGATCACATCAGCGGCGGGCGCGCCGGCTGGAACCTAGTCACCACCTCGAACCCCGATTCCGCGCTCAATTTCGGCCTGACCGAGCATATGGAGCATGGCGAGCGTTACCGCCGCGCCCGCGAGTTCTTCGATGTCGTGACCGGGCTGTGGGACAGCTGGGCCGACGACGCCTTTATCCGGGATGTCGAGAGCGGCGTTTATTTCGACCCCGAGCGGCTCCACATCCTCGACCACAAGGGCGAATATTTGTCGGTGCGCGGGCCCTTGAACATCGCGCGGCCCGTCCAGGGCTGGCCGGTCATCGTCCAGGCCGGCGCCTCCGACGCCGGGCGCCAGCTCGCCGCCGAGACCGCCGAGATGATCTTCGCCAGCGGCGGCAACCTCGCCGACGCAAAGGCTTTTTACGCCGACGTCAAAGGGCGGATGGTGCAGCTCGGCCGCGACCCCGAGCATCTGAAGATCATGCCCGGCGCCCTCGCCGTGGTCGGCGACACCGTGGCCGAAGCCCGCGACAAGCGCGCGCTGCTCGACAGCCTGGTCCATCCCGACAGCGGCCTCGCCTCATTGTCGATCGCCCTCGGCCACGACGCCTCCGGGTTCGACCTCGATGGCCCATTGCCCGAAATCCCGGAATCGAACGCCAGCAAGAGCGGCCGGCAGCGGGTCATCGACCGCGCCCGCCGCGACAACCTGACCGTCCGCGACCTGGCCCGCATCGCCGGCAGCTATGGTGGCCTCGCCCTCGTCGGCACGCCGGCGACGATCGCCGACCAAATGGAGGAATGGCTCGACGCCGACGCCTGCGACGGCTTCAACATCATGTTCCCCTACGTGCCGGGCGGCCTCGACGATTTCGTTGACCGCGTCGTTCCCGAATTGCAGCGCCGCCACCTCTTCCGCCGTGAATACGAAGGCCGCACTTTGCGCGAAAACCTCGGCCTCCCCCGCCCGGAAAACCGCTTTTTCAAACCCCGCGGCTTCTGACCTCCGGCAAAGTGTCGGGCGGATTCCGGCCCCAACCGTCGGTGGTTGGGCGCCGTCTTCGTCGGGTCACCGCTTCGCCCGGTGGCCCGCATCGCCAAAGAACATCACGGTAGACCCGGCGGCAGCCGAGGCGCGGACCGGCAAAGTGGCGGAAGGCACGGCGCTTTTCCGCCCTGGGCTCGGTGGATATTTGCACTTCCCTGTTCGGCACCGCCGCGCCGTCCCGTCGCAATCACGCCTAACGATCAGCGCCCCGCGCCACTTAGGCGGACATTAACCCGAGCCTGATAGCCTGCGGACGCATCTTGAGGATGCGATCGGTCCGACACAGCAGCGACAATGTGTAAGGTTTGATAGATGAAGCGTGTCTGTATCGCCGCGGCTCTTGTTTTAGCTGTTTCGACCTCTGCGTATTTGCCGGCCAACGCCGGGGGATATGGCGCCGGATTTGGGATTGGTGCAGGAATACTCGGTGCCGTGATAGGTAGTGCAGTGCAGCAGCAGCAATATCAGCAGCAGCAATATCTTGTACAACAGCAACAGGCCGCAGCCGCGGCAGCCGCTCGCGCCCAACAGGAGCAATACTTGCAGCAGCAATACTTTCTACAACAGCAGGCAGCAACAGTTCGCGCTCAGCAGCAACTCGAATATGAACGGCAGCGCTCGGCGCGCCAAGAAGCTGCGCGACACCAGGCTGCACGACGCCAAGCCGCCGAGCAACAAGCTCAACAAGATGCGCTTGAAAGGCAATCGGCGGCGCGAGCGCCCACAGTGGTTGTGGTCGCACCGCCGGCGCCATTGGCGACAACGGTGGCCGTGATCGCTCCCCAGGCACGGCCAGAGGCAACATCGCCGCATCCAAACGCAGCGGAGCCGCCACCCACAGCGGGTAAACCGCTGACGATTGACCAAATCCTTCGGTGAGCATGACAAGGATGAAGCATCTGTTGACCGGCGCGGCGGTCGCATTGGTTCTCACGTGCTCGTCGGTAATAGCGCAAGTGAGGCCTGATACCGACCTGATTAAGTGCTAACCCGTGTGAACCAGGGATAGGAGCATAGCGAACGGATGCGGCCGGTTTCGCCGAGCAGCCAGTTCCACGCGGCACAACAGCTGTCGATGATCTCGTCGGCGGTGCGGAACACGCGGTGGGTGAGGTGATTGTCTTTGAGATGCAGCCACAGCCGCTCGATCGGGTTGAGTTCGGGTGAATAGGGCGGCAGGAAGACGAGGCTGAGGTTTTCGGGCACGCCGAGCTCGCCGGCGGTGTGCCAGCCCGCTTTGTCCATCAGCACCACGCCATGCGCGCCGGGGGCCACCGCCTGAGAGAGTTCGGCGAGAAACAGGTTCATCGCCGCGGTGTCGAGCCGGGTCAGCACCAGCGCCACCCCGGTGTCGCGCGCCGGGCAGACGGCACCGATGATCCAGGCCGACTGATAGCCGACATCGCGCCGCCCGCGCGGGGTATGGCCGCGCTGCCACCAGACATAGCCGGTGCGTCCCTTTTGCCCGACCCGGGCCTCGTCCTGGCTCCAGATCTCAAACCGCTGCGCCTCAGGATGGGCCGCGGCAATCTCGTTCAGGCAAGCAGCAAACCCCCTTTTTTGAAGGCTTGCTGGGCCTTCTCGTCGCTTTGCGGGTGGCGTGGCCGGGTCTTGCGGTGGCTCAGGTCGAGCGACCACAACAGCCGCAGCATCCCGGTCTCGCTGTAGCTGACCGCCCAGCGCTCCTCGACATACCGACACAAATCGACGATCCGCCAACGCCCGACCTGGTGCTTCGCCGGATCGGGACCGGCCAGGACAATCGCTTTCAGGCTGGCCATCTGACCCTCGCTCAGCTTGGGCAGGCGCCCCGGCTTCGGTCGGTCGCACAGCCCGGCAAGCCCTTCGGCGTTGTAGCGGTGCACCCAGTCGCGCAAGGTCTGCCGATCCATTCCCGCCAACCGCGCCGCACTCGCCCGGTCCATCCCGTCGAGCGCGTTGGCAATCGCGATCAGCCGGGCGCTGACCCGGCCGTCACGTTCCCGCCGGGCCTGCCGGCGCAATTCCTCCGAACTGATGTCGTCCCGGATCACCAGAGCAGACATTGCGGTTCCCCCGTCCCCAAACCACAACATCTGCTACTCGCCACCAGCCACCGACGCAATTCCTTTGGCGAGTCAGCATCAATTCAGGTGGGTAT
>CAWCIL010000039.1:0-798301 GCA_963795485.1 uncultured Alphaproteobacteria bacterium | reverse complement strand
CGTGCCGGCGGTCCACGCGCGGCAACGGCAGGGCGAGCTCGACGGCCGCCTGATTGGCATCGGCTTTTCCGCCTTCGCCGAGCAGACCGCGCACGGGGCGGCCGAGTTCGTCTCGCGCGGGGCCTCGATCGTGCCGGGCTTCGAGAGCTGCACCGCGCGTATCCTGCCGGACGGCTCGAGTGGTGCTGATGGTCGGCATCCAGTCGCACGGGCAAGGGCTCGAGACCACCTTGACGCAGATCGCCCACCAGGAGCTCGGCATCGACCCGGCGCGGATCTCGGTGCGTCACGGCGATACCGAGAGCACGCGCCTTCGGCTTCGGCACTTTCGCCTCGCGCAGCATGGTCATGTCGGGGGGTGCGGTGGCGCGGGCCAGCCGGTATTGCGCGACAAGCTCAACCAAATCGGTGCGCATCTCTTGCAATGCGATGCCGCCGCGGTGCATTGCGCCGACGGCTCGGTGCAAGGCCCGCGGGGCTCGGTCACGATCGCCGAGATCGCCAAGGTGGCGCACCTGCGGATGGACGGATTGCCGCCCGGCGTCGACCCGTTGCTCGACGCGACCGCGACCTACGAGCCGGCGGTCGGCACCGGCGTTTTCTCCTACGCGACGCATGGCGCGGTCGTTGCGGTCAACCCGGAAACGGGTTTTGTCGAATTGCTCGATTTCGCGGTTGCCGAGGATTGCGGCACGATGGTCAACCCGCTGATTGTCGAGGGCCAGATCCAGGGGCGGCGTCGTGCAGGGGATCGGCACCGCCCTCTACGAGGAGATCCCGTA
Source organism: uncultured Alphaproteobacteria bacterium (assembly GCA_963795485.1). GTDB lineage: Bacteria > Pseudomonadota > Alphaproteobacteria > ATCC43930 > CGMCC-115725 > AP-15. The sequence goes on along the minus strand of CAWCIL010000039.1, from coordinate 797,519 downwards.
TGACGAGCAGGGCCAGCCCTTGGCCGGGACGCTCGCCGACTACCTGCCTGCCCGGTGCGGCCGAATTGCCGGCGATCAAGATCGGCCACCTGCACACCCCGGCGACCGCGACCGAATACGGCATGAAGGGCATGGGCGAGGGGGGTGCCGTAGCCCCGCCCGCGGCGATCGCCAACGCCGTGTGCGACGCGCTCGCCACACTGTGCGACTCGGGCAGCGCCACGGGAAGAGCCGAGGTCAACGAAACCCCGATCACCCCGCGTCGGGTGATGGCCGCGATCGCAAAGGCGCGCAAGCCGACCAGCATTAGCTGATCGTCTCGGCTTGCGGCCGGTATGCTCGCGCGAAAGCCGATGAAGGGAGAGATTGGGATCATGCGCTGGACGGAGCGGAGCAGGGTTTGCAGCCGCAGTGTTAGCTGCGCTCGTGTTGACCACCGGGGTGGCGTCGGCCGGTGCGCTCGACCGCATCCGCCAGGACAAGACGATCCGCATCGCCTTTCGTGCTGACGCGCCGCCTTTTTCTTATGAGGGCAAAACCGGGAAATCCGATCAGGGCAAAACCGGGCCGCCCACAGGTTTCATGGTCGATCTCTGCCGCGCCGTCGCCAAGCACCTGGCGGGGCAGCTGAACCTGCCGCCGCTGAAGATCGTCTATGTCGAAGTCACCGCGGTCGATCGGTTCGACGCGATCAGCCGGGGCAAGGCCGATCTCTTGTGCGAGCCGGCGACTCAAACGCTGTCGCGACGCGAGCAGGTGGATTTCTCGATCCCGACTTTTGTCGATGGCGCCGGCCTGATGATCCCCAGCGACGGGCCGAAGAGCCTGAAGGCTTTGGCCGGGCACAAGATCGGCGTGCTCGCCGGGACCACCACCGAGGACGAGCTGCGCGGGTCGCTGAAAGCCGAAGGCATCGCTGCCGATGTCATTCCCGCCCAGACCCATGAACAGGGATTGGCGATGCTCGACGACGGTAAGGTTTCAGCCTATTTCGCCGATCGCGCGATCTTGATGTTCCTCGCGCAGCAAAGCAAAGCGCCGACCAAATTGCTGCTCGCCGACAACTATCTTTCGATCGAACCCTATGCCTTGGCGCTGCCGCGTGGCGACGAGGACTTCGACTCGCCGTCAACCGCGCATTAAGCAATATCTATAGTTCGGGGGAAATCGTAGCAATCTTCACCCACACCTTTGGTACAAAGACGAAGCCGAGCAAGATGCTGCAGAACCTTTATGTAATCTCCGCGCTCCCTGAATGAATGCGCAATAAGGAAGCCGCCGAAAACGCTCGTCTTGTAATTTGGCCGCTTCGGTTGCATAGGCGGCCCGGCTGGTTCGGCGCGCCGCCCCAGCGCTTATAAGGACCGGCAGGCCCTGTGAATGGCATTGACTTAGTCTAGTGCTCAGACGCAGACAGAACTTCACTCAACCGTCATGGCCGGGCTCGTCCCGGCCATCCAGCAACTCGCGGCACCGGCTCGTTGCGGTTTCCGTGGATACCCGGCACAAGGCCACGGCTGTCCGGCATTTTTTGTGCTGTAGGGGTGGCATGGCGCTGTATCTATTCGTCGTTGAACGTCCACCACACGTTCCGGACACGAAACTGAGGTCAGCGCCATGCGCCACCACAATAGCGTTTTTCATCAGTTGCTGAAGCATGTCCCGTGGGAGGAATTCGACCGACTGGTCGGGGTGCACCGGGCCGACGCGCAGGCCCGCCGGTTGACCACCAAGAGCCAGATTGTGGCCCTGCTGTATGGGCAATTGGCCAGTGCTGCGAGCTTGCGCGAGATCGTCGGCGGGATCCAGAGCCAGCAGGCGCGGCTTTATCATCTGGGGGCGAGGCTGCCGCGGCGCGCGACCCTGGCCGACGCCAACCGCGACCGGCCAGACGACGTCTTCGCCGCACTCTTGGCGCTGATGATCAGCCGGGCCCATCGCAGGCTGCGCCGGAGCCTCACCGAGACCACCTATCTGATCGATGCGAGCGGTCTGCGGCTCGACGCGCGCAGCCGCGATCGGGCGCGCTTTTCCGAGGGCGTGTGCGGCGCCCAACTGCACGTCGTCTATGATCCCGACGCCGACCGGCCGATCTATGCGGCGATCACCGCGGCCCGGGTCAACGACATCACCGCCGCTCAGGCGATGCCGATCGAGCCCGGCGCTACCTATGTCTTTGATCTCGGCTATTATGATTATGCGTGGTGGGCCAAGCTCGACGCCGCGCAATGCCGCATCGTCACCCGGCTCAAAGCCAATACCCCGTTGACGGTGGTCGCGGAATTGGCGGTTTGCCGTGACGGCGCGAATCCTCTCCGACCGCATCGGCCATCTGCCGGCGCGCCAAGGCAGCGGGCGGAGCAACCCGTTTGCGGACCCGGTACGCGAGGTCCGCATCAAGCTCGATACCGGCAAGGTGTTGCGCCTGCTCTCGAACGATCTGGATGCCGCCACTCAAGAGATCGCCGATCTCTACAAGCGCCGCTGGGCGATCGAGCTGTTCTTCCGCTGGGTCAAGCAGACCCTCAAAATCCGCCGCTTCCTCGGCACCTCGGAAAACGCGGTGCGGATCCAGATCGCCGTCGCGCTGATCGCCTTTTTGTTGCTGCGTCTCGCCCAGGCCGGGCAGCAGGCGGTCACCAGCCCACTCGCCTTCGCCCGCCTGGTCCGCCTCAACCTGATGCATCGCCGACCGCTCGACCAGCTGCTCGACCCCGAACCACCGCCGATTGCGAACCCCGCGCAAATGATGCTGCAATGGAACCCCAGCTGAACCGGACAGCCGTGGCACAAGGCCGGGCATGACGAATACGGCGGGCTGGTACCATCTGAATGCGTCTGAGCACTAGCGGCCTGTCGGATTGACGGCGGACCGCATCATGATATTGGGTGTAGTGCGGTGGGGACGCTACTCGATCTAGCATGACGACCGTCATCCGGCAGGTGCGACCGCTCGCCACCGCCGCAACCACCCGATCGCGCTGCTCCCGAGAATAGGGTCTTGCCATTCGATGCTGGTGCCCAACCCCGGCCGGCATCTTAAATCACAAAACCCGGTGTATCGGAATATCTTCTCAATTCAAGCCCTTAGGATCATGCTCTAGCACGCGGCACGCAAGGTCTTGGTGAAGCGTTCAGAGTTGATGCTGGTCCCCACCTAATTAAAAGCCTCGATGTTCGGACAACGCCTCGATGCAGCCGAGGAGACCGCATTTCTGGCCCCGACCGGGTGAACCGCCGCCAGGAGTGGGCAGCTCCTCCTTCGATCGCCAGGCGGTTGGGCTCCACGCCGCTTGCGTCGGGCGGCTCGACGATGCCAGCTTATCATGTCGACAGAAGCCAGCGGAGGACGCATGCGCAAGTTCTTCGGGCCGAAAGGTTCCGTCAGTCGAAGTCACGATCCACAGCCGAGCCCTCGAGAGCAACATGCTCGGCGATCCATCGGAGCGCGTCGTCGATGTGTACGTGCCGGCTGGGCATGACGGACACGGGCTGCCGCTGCTCGTTGACCTTGTCGGCTTCACCGGCAGTGGCCTGTCCCACACGAATTGGGTCGGCTTCCGCGAGAACCTGCCGGAGCGGCTCGACCGGCTAATCGGCGAACAGCGCCTGTCGCCCGTTGTCGTCGCCTTTCCCGATTGCTTCACCCGGCTCGGCGGCAACCAGTACATCAACTCGGCGTCGATGGGTGCCTGGGAGGACTTTCTGCTGCAGGAGATGCTCCCGGCAATCGAGCAGCGCTTCGATTGCGGCGGCGCCGGCCGCCGCGGCGTGTTCGGCAAGAGCTCTGGCGGCTATGGCGCCGTTACGCACGCGCTGCGCCACTCCGACGTTTGGTCGGCCGCGGCCTGTCATTCCGGCGATATGGGCTTCGCGGTATGCTATTTGCCCGACATGCCGGCGGTGTTGCGCGCACTCGCCGGCGCCGAGAACTCGATCGAGCGCTGGTGGCAGCAGCTCGAGGCAGCGCAAAAGCACCAGGAGGGTTCGTTCAAGGTGATCAACGCGTTGGCGATGGCGGCCAGCTACGATCCCGATCCGACCCAGTTTCTCGGAATGCGGCTGCCGGTCACGCTCGACACCTGCGAGGTCATCGAGGAGCGCTGGGCGAACTGGCTGCGGCAAGATCCGGTCGTCGCGGTCGAAATCCAGGCCGACAATCTGCGCCGGCTGAAGGCGCTCTATATCGACTGCGGCAAGAACGATCAGTTCAATCTGCTCTACGGTGCCCGCAGGTTCGTCCGGCGGCTGAACGAGCTCGGCATCGCGCATCGCTACGAGGAGTTCCCCGACAACCATAGCGGCGTCGATTACCGGATGGACGAGAGCTTGCCTTATCTTGTTCAGGCCTTGTCTGGCTGAAATGTATTGCGGCGCTCGACAGCGGCTTCGGCACGGGGCGTGACCCTGCAGTTGACACGGCTTGGCGGAGGGCGGGCTTGGCGGCTGCAGGCTCGGCCGCGGGTCGATGAGTGCGGCACCTGCCATCGGCAGGAGCCGGTGACCGCGGGGACGGTGTTTCATCGGAAGCGGACGGATCTCTCGAAGTGGTTTCTTGCGGCCTCCCTGATGGCTGCGACAAGCGCAGGGCATGGGCGATCGTCGAGCCGCCGGCGAGGCGTGCCAGGATCGTCTCGAGCCAGGCCTTCAGCGCCGTCACCAGCGGCTTGGTTTTCTCCTGCCTGGCCACCCGGCGCTCCTCGGCGTTCGTGCCGCGGATCTCGGCTTCGATCGCGTAGAGTTCAGCGATCCGTTCAGGGCCTCGGTGGCGATCGGCGCCGGCGGCGATTTGGCCAGATCGAAGAACTGCCCGCGTCAATGTGACCAACAGAAGGCGAGCGACGCCGTTCCGCCGGTGCGCTTTGGATCGGCAAGGGCACGACAGCCGGCATAGCCGTCGGTTTGCAGCACGCCGGTGTAGCCTTCAACGCGGCGCGATGATCGGGGGATGGTAGAGAGCGCAATGGAAGTATCCACCAATGGCGCAGTGGACACCAGGCGAAGCTCCGATGGCGGCAAGCGTCGCCAAGGGACCCGGGCATGGAAGCGCCGGATCGTAGCCGAGACGCTGGAGCCGGGCGCCTCGGTTTCGATTGTGGGCGGCGTCATGATGTCAACGCCAACCCGGTTTTCAAATGGCGGCGCCAGATGGCGCCGAAGCCGCCGCCGGCCGCAGCCCAGCAAAGCCTCAGGATGCCGCCGGTGGCGATCGTGCCGGCAGCGGCCGAGCCGCGCCCGCGAGCACGGCGCAGCGGGGTGATCGAGATCACATTTGGGAGTGGTGCGCGCGTGTGTCTTCGCGGCGAGGTGCCACCCACGTGTCGGCGAGGGTGGCGACGAGCGCATCGAAGATGTCGGCGACGGCGCCCCGGCGGCTTTGGCTTCGGGCAGCGGTCGCGGGTCGGGCTCGTCCCCGAAGCTACGGTAGCCGTAGAGCTGCAGTTCAGCGAGCACGGGGTCGGTCGGAGAAAAGGTGTCGTCGAGGTCGAGGTCGTCGCGGTTGGTCGCCATCGTGATGTCCCTTGTCGGATCGGCCGCGCCCATCGCTTCCTTCAGGCGATTACCAGGGGGCGGGCGAGACGGGCCGGCACCGCCGAGCGCAGCGACAGCGGCCGGATCAGCGCGGGGGACGGCGGACCTGCTTTCTTTTTTCGCGAGGAATGCCGGTGATCCGGAGTCCTTGGCACTCTCGTGCGGGGTGGTGGCGGCAGGGGAAGAAAGCAGAAGGACCGCCATAAACGGCCCGGGCGGCCTACCGTCCGATCGCCCTCTCGAAGGCGGGCGCGGCCGCTCCGGCAAGGGTGCATCACCGGCCGTCCGATGCGATGGCCGACCTTCGGAGCGGTTGAAGCCTCATTGCGTTCATGGCCTCGTTCTGGGCAGGAAGCGGACAACGTCCTTCGTGCGAGCATGAGCCGCAATGCGGTGCGAACCGGGTCGAGGCCGAGACGGCGCAGGTCTACGTTGGAATCCGAGAAGCGCGGGGTCAGCGCGATCGCATCGATACCCGCCAGATGGGCTCGGTCGACCAGGGTCCTCGTCGCGGTATCGCCGGCCGCGTCGCGATCGCGCCCGATGTAGACGCGCCGCAATGCTGGTTGGAACAGGATCGCGACGAGGTGGTGGCCGAGTGCGGCCAGCATCGGCATGCCGGGCAACGGCATGCGCAGGGACAGGATGGATTCGATGCCGTCGCCGGCGGCAATCGTGTCATTCGCCACGCCGAAACGGACGCCATGGCAGAGGAGGTGGCCCGTCGCGCGGCGCGGCGTGTCGATCGGTGCCTTGGCGCTGCCCGCGGGTCGAGCCAGGTGCGGTGCACGCCGGTGATCGAGCCGTCGAGTTCGATGACGGCGGCGATCAATGCCGGCCAGGTCTCGGCCGGAGAGTATGGGTCCGAGCGATGGAAGCAGCGCGGGTGGAAGGGCAAGACCTTCGGTTCCATGCAGCACGGTAATTCCGCGCCCGCGCAAATACGCCTCGGCAACGGTGCTGGAGACCGGCCGCGACATCGCGAACAGGCGGCGGCCCGATTCCGGAGAGCCCTTATTTGTCGCGGTGGCCGAACGGATAATGCATCAAACGGCCAGCCGCTGATCAGGTGACAGATACGGTCCGTCGAGAGTTCAGTTGGCCCCCGGGCAATCTTGCTCCAAGGCGATCGGCGCGCAGATGAGTGTACAGAGCGAGCATCGCGGGCGTCAGGTGACCGCTGATTGCCATGATCTCATTTTCACGCAGATCGGTCAGTTCGAAAAGGCGGGAGATCCCCTCGTGCCGGAGATCGTGCCAACGGAAATTGGGAAAATCCTTGTCGCTCACCACATCCCTAAACGCGTGAATGATCCCCCGACCGGTCTCGACGGGAATGACATTCCTCGAACCGATTTCTTCGCCGTTCCTTCCGGCCGCAGCAACTCGATCGCCACGATCGCCCGCACTGAAAGCGGGGCCCTACGCGGCTTGTCGATTTTCGTTCGGGGCAGATCGACGGAAGGGTATTCGCTGCTGAGCCGCACGCGGCTCCAAATGTGCGCTGCAAGTTCGCCCTGTCGCATGCAGGTCTCGATTGACAAGATGATCGCCGCCTTGAGCCACGGACGCGACGACTTGACGGCGATTGCGAGGAGGAGTTCTTCCTCACCCTCGATGAGGCGCCGGTCGCGGCCCTGGGGTTTGGATAACCGTACCCCCGGCTTGACCGGATTATCTAGCGAGACTTTGTTGGCGCGCGCCCAAGCCTGAAGCAGCTTCGAGAGTGCATCAAGCCGGTGAATGACGGTCTGGGGTCCGCATTCGGCGTTGGGTCCCGATAGCGCACCGTCTTCGTCAAGGACCTCGCGACGCAACTCAATAAGGTCCCAATCGTGGAAAGACAGGAGCGACCAGTCGCCAAATTTGCTGCTTTTCCAATAGCGGGGCTTGGCGGCGACATTCCTCGCATCGGGAGTGTTGCCATAGAGCCTGCCGGCGAGCATCCAGGCGCAGGCGCCGGCAAGAGTTGTCGTTCGCGCCCGCTTCAGGTCTACGAAGGGTTGCCGATGCGCCTTGTCTAAATGATTGGAAACACTGGAGCGGGTGAAGGGAATCGAACCCTCGTCGTAAGCTTGGGAAGCTTCTGCTCTGCCATTGAGCTACACCCGCGTTGCCGCCGATGATCAGCGATCGGCGGCGGCCCTCAAGCGGCTTTCGGCGCTAAGCGCCTTTTGATGGCGCCTCGCATGGCACCGTGCCCATGTTCGCCGGCAGGCAGATTTCGAGGATCTCGACATCGTTCGAGGTGCGAATCTCGTTGTGGCGCATGCCGCCCGGGATAAAGCAGGAATCGCCCGCCTCGAGCCGGCACTGCGTGCCGTCCTCGAATTCGAGCTCGACGAAGCCTTTGAGCGCATAGACGAACTGGCCCTCGCAGACGTGATAGTGCCAGCCGGTCGGCTCGGTCATGCCGGTCACCGCCTGCATCACCTGCGCTCGCATCCAGCCCTCGCTCGCGGCACCGACGCCGAGGTCGCGATATTTGAAAAAACTGCGCCGCCCTTCGACATAATCCGGCTGTTTGGCGGTTGTCACCGCGACCTTCATCTTCGGGTGGGCGATCTTCGGCTGGACCTCTGACGCCGGCCGGGTCCGTGTCGCTGCTGCACCTGCCATCGTTCCCTCCGGTCAAACAAAACGCCGTGATTATAGCAGCACTTCGCACTCCGGTGCTATCCTGTCGGCCTTGGTTGAAGCCAGCCTTGGTTCAAGGAGGTTCGGATGGCAAACATACCGGGTGCGGTGACCGATCCCAGCCGCGTGCGCGGCGAAAACGTCGAGTTGAAGAGCGGCGGCGACACGATCACGGGCTACCTCGCGCGGCCGAGCCAGGGCGGGCATAACCCGGGGATCGTTGTGATTCACGAAGCCTTTGGGCTCGTCGAGCACATCCGCGACCTCGCCCGGCGCTTCGCCAACATCGGCTACAATGCGCTGGCGCCCGACCTCTACGCGCGGGCGGGAGGGCCGTCCGACCCGAACAACATGGCCAGTGTCATGCCGGTCATGTTCGGCAAGTCCGACGCCGAAGCGGTGCAGGACCTCGAAGCCGCCGCGGCCCATCTGCGCGCGCTTTCCGGGGCCGCCGGCAAAGTCGGCGCAATCGGGTTCTGCTCGGGCGGCCGCCAGACCCTCTTGTTCGCGTGCAGCAGCAGCAAGGTCAACGCCGCAATCGATTGCTGGGGCGGGTTCATCCATCGCGCCACCCCCGACGCCGAGACCACGGCCTCGCGGCCGACCGCGATCCTCGACCTGGTCCCCCGGCTCCATTGCCCGCTCTTCGCCGTGTTCGGAGAGGAGGACCAGAACCCGTCGGTGGCGCAGTCCGAGGAATTGAAGAAACGCGCGCAGGCCTCCGGCAAGGACGTCACGGCCAAAATCTACAAAAACGCCGGCCACGCCTTTCTCGCCGATTACCGGCCGAGCTATCGCGAAGGCCCGGCGGCCGAGCTGTGGGGCGACGTCGTCGCCTTTTTCGACAAGCACCTGAAATAGAAATTTCGGCTAAGCGATGGGACCTTCCGAAACCATCTACATCGATGAGATGGTCGCGGCCTGCAACGGCGGCGGCGGCCCGCTCGGCCATCCCAGAGTGTATCTCAATCTTGCTCCGGCGGGTCGGGTCGAGTGCCCCTATTGCTCGCGCCTCTATGTCAACCGCGCCATGCTCGCCGCCGAAGACGAGCGGCAGGCGATTGCCGGGAAGGGCGAAAGCCTGCCGCAGAGCGAGCGGGAAAGGCGCAACGTCTAAAAGCAGGAACCCAGTGGACGAAATCGCAGTGGACGAGGTCGCAGTGGACGAGGTCATCGAGGCGAATATCGAATTGGAGGGCAGCGATCGGGCGGCCGCGGTTGCCGCGCCGTCCGCCGCACCCCGCCACGTCTTTCTGATCGACGGCTCGGGCTTCATCTTCCGCGCCTATTTCGCGCGGGCGCGCGACCCAAAGGCCGAGCGGTTTCAGCGAAAATCGGATGGGATGCCGACCGAAGTCGTCATGCATTTCAGCAACATGCTGGATAAGTATCGGCGCGAAACCGACGCCGACCGCATGGCGGTGGTGTTCGATGCGTCGGGCCGGAGTTTTCGCAACCGCATCTACGACCAGTACAAGGCCAACCGGCGCGAGATGCCGGAGGATCTCGTTCCACAGTTGGAGCATGTGCGGCGAGCGGCCGATGCGTTCGATATCTGCCGGATCGAGATGCCGGATTTCGAGGCCGACGATCTGATCGCGACCTATGCCCGCCATTCGGTCGAGGCCGGCGCCACGGTGACGATCCTGTCGTCCGACAAGGATTTGATGCAGCTCGTCGGAGACAAGGTCACGATGCGCGATCCAATGACCGACCGGTTGATCGGCGACGCGGAGGTGCGCGAGAAGTTCGGGGTCGGGCCGGACAAGGTCATCGACGTCCAGGCCTTGTGCGGCGACAGCGTCGACAATGTCCCCGGTGTCCCGGGCATCGGGGTCAAGACTGCGGCCGAGCTGATCAACACATACGGCGATCTCGAAACCCTGCTCGCGCATATGGCCGAGATCAAGCAGCCGAAGCGGCGCGAGGCGTTGATCGATAACGAAGAGAAGGCGCGGCTGTCGAAAGTGCTGGTCAAGCTAGACGACGAAGTGCCGTTGCCGTGCCCGCTCTCGGCGCTCGAAGTCAAGCCGTACGATCCCGGCAAGTTGTTCCCGTTCCTGGACGAAATGGAGCTGCGGGCATTGCGGACCCGCATCGCCCAGCGGCTCGCCGTGATGGCGCCGGAAGGGACGGCGCCGGCGGCCGCACCCGAGCATCCCGAGCCGGCGATGCCGGAGGTGCCGCCCTTCACCGCGCCGCGCACCTACGCACTGGTCAACACCGTCGAAGGGCTCGATCATTGGATCGAGGCGGCATACCAGGCGGGCACCGTCGCAGTCTGGCCGATGGCGAGCGCCGTTCCCGGCACCCGGCCGGCGCTGGCCGGGGTCGCGCTGGCGTTGGCGCCGGGACTGGCGGCTTATGTGCCGTTCGGGCACCGCGTGACCGGGGGGCTCAATCTTACCGAAGCCGGCGGTATGCCGCTCGACCTGGCGATCGACAAGTTGCGGCCGCTGCTCGAAGACCCGGGCGTCCTCAAGATCGGCCACGACGTGAAGACCGCGGCACACCTGCTGTCGCGCTGGGGCGTCGCAATGGCACCCTATGATTGCACGATGCTGATGTCCTTTGTGCTGGACGGCGGGCAGTTCGACCATGCGATCGAGAGCCTGGTGCGGCGCTCGTTCGAGCACGATCTGACCCCGCCCAAGGAGCTGGTCGGCGCCGGCAAGAGCCTGATCGCCTTTGCCGAGGTGCCGCGCGAGCGGGCCCGCGACTTCGCCGCCGAGCGCGCCGACGCGGCATTGCGGCTTAACCTATTGCTGAAGGCGCGCCTCGTGCGCGACAAGATGACCGCGTTCTATGAGACGGTCGAGCGCCCGCTGCCCCCGGTCGTCGCGACGATGGAGGGCTGCGGCATCAAGGTCGACCGCGCCGCACTCGCCGAGCTGTCGCACGATTTCGGGCATCGCATCGCCGAGACCGAACGGGCGATCCATGCCGCGGTCGGCAACGCGTTCAACATCGGCTCGACCAAGCAACTGGGCGACGTGCTGTTCGGGAAGCTCGGGCTGCCGGGCGGCAAAAAGGGCAAGACCGGCGCTTACGGCACCGACGCCTCGATCCTCGAAGAGCTGGCGCCGTTGCACCCGGTGCCGGCCCTCGTTCTAGAATGGCGCCAGCTGACCAAGCTCAAATCGACTTATGCCGACGCATTGGCCGAAGAGATCGACGCCGAGACCGGCCGGGTGCACACTTCCTACGCGCTCGCCGTGGCCGCGACCGGGCGGTTCTCGTCGAACAATCCGAACCTGCAGAACATCCCGATCCGCACCGAGGAAGGCCGCCGCATCCGCCGCACCTTTATCGCCGAGCCGGGCCATGTGCTGCTGTCCGCCGATTACAGCCAGATCGAGCTGCGGCTCGTCGCGCACGTCGCCGACGTGCCGGAATTGCGGCAGGCCTTTCAGGACGGGGTCGATATTCACGCGCTGACCGCGAGCCAGGTGTTCGGCGTGCCGTTGGCGACAATGGACGGCGCCACTCGGCGGCGGGCCAAGGCGATCAATTTCGGCATCATCTACGGCATCAGCGCCTTTGGCCTCGGCGCCCAGATCGGCGTGCCGCAAAGCGAGGCCGCGGCCTATATCCGCGCCTATTTCGAGCGCTTTCCGGCGATCCGCGCCTATATGGAACGGGTTAAAGTCGATTGCCGCAGCGCCGGCTTTGTCGAAACCATCTTCGGCCGCAAATGCTGGATCACCGGCATCCGCGACGCCAACCCGGCACGCCGCGCCGGGGCTGAGCGCCAGGCGATCAACGCGCCGCTGCAAGGTTCTGCCGCCGACATCATCAAGCGCGCGATGGCCCGGATCCCGGCCGCCTTGGCCGGCGCAGGCTTACGCGCCCGGATGCTGCTGCAGGTCCATGACGAACTGCTGTTCGAGGTGCCGCAAGGCGAGGCCGCCGCCACCGCGGACCTTGTCAAGACGGTCATGGAAGGCGCCTGCGCGCCGCATTGCGAGCTCTCGGTGCCGCTCGTCGCCGAGACCGGCTGGGCCGCGAGCTGGGATGAGGCGCATTAGCAGCGGTCGAGAGGACTGGCCGTGAACGCCGACGAGGTCGCCGGGGATGGCGTCAGGCCGCGGGACGGGGACGATTTGGTCGCATCGACACGATACGAGCTTGGCCAGAGGTCGCAGCCGATCGCCGAGCGACGGATCGCGCGTTCCGCTCACTGAAGCCTCTCGCGGCAAAAAGATAGGCCGGGCGCGAGGCCCGGCCTATTCAGTAATTTCGCGATGTCGGCGACGGGTTAGTTGCGGCGGGTGCCCATCAGCTGCATCAGCATCATGAAGAGGTTGATGAAGTCGAGGTAGAGCCGCAAGGCACCCATGACCGCCTTTTTGCTGGCGATCTCGGCGCCGTCGCCCTCGTAATACATCTCCTTGATCTGCTGGGTGTCCCACGCGGTCAACCCGGTGAAGACGATGACGCCGATCACTGAGATCGCGAATTGCAGCGCGGTCGAGCCGATGAACATGTTGACCAGCGAGGCGATGATGATGCCGATCAGCCCCATGAACAGAAACGAGCCGAACTGCGACAGGTCGCGCCGGGTCGTGTAGCCGTAGAGGCTCATCGCCGCAAAAGTGCCGGCGGTGATGAAGAAGACGCGCGCGATGCTGGCGCCGGTAAAGACCAGGAACACCATCGCCAGCGACAGCCCCATCAGCCCCGAATAGAGCCAGAAGACCATCTGCAGGGTGCTCGCCTGCATCTTCTGCACGCCAAAGCTCATCACCATGACGAGGCCGAGCGGCGCCAGGATCACCAGCCAGATCAGCGGGGTGCGCGCGATCGACACATAAAAGCCCGACGCGGCCGCCGCATAGGCGACGATCCCGGTCAGCGCGAGCCCCGACGCCATGTAGTTGTAGACGCGAAGCATATAATCCCGCAAACCGACATCGATGCCGACCTGCGCGTCCGCCGACCGCACCGTCCAGCGGGGCTGCGAACCCAAAGCCATAGATCCCCTCCAAAGAGAGAAAGCGGCGCGAGGGAAATTCCTCGCCCGCCGGATATTGGCACAAAACAAGATCTTTGCAATGACTCTTGGCCGCGAGCGGCCGACCGCCGGCCGCCGGCAGGGCCCTATTCGCTGCGCAGATAAACGGCGGGCTTGGCGCCGAGCGCGCGCCAGGTGCCGGCAAACCCGATGGTCAAGGTCAGCAGCATCGCCAGCCCCAGGGTCCAGAGCAGCGGCGACGGCAGCAATACCCAATCAATCCGGATCAGCCGGACGACCACGAAGCCGGCGGCCAAGCTGCCGAGCGCGCCGGCGAGCAACGCCGACAACACACCGAGCAGGCCATATTCGACCAGAAACCCGGCGAGGATCATGCCGCGGGTCGCCCCCAGCACCTTCAGCACCACCGCATCGTAGACCCGGCGCTGATGGCCGGCGGCGACGGCGCCGCCGAGCACCAGCGCGCCGGCGGCGACGGTGACGAGCGCGACGAGGCCGATCGCAGCGCCGATTGCGCCGACCACCCGGTCAACCGCGGCCAAGGCCTCGCGGACCGGGATCGCCGAGACGTTCGGGAACTGCGCGGTCACCCGGCGCACCAGGCCGTTTTCCTCGGCCGGCGGCAGATAGACCGCGGAGAGATCGGTCTGCGGCGCGTGCTCGAGCGTGCCCGGGGCAAAGACGATGACGAAATTGATGCCGAGCCGCTGCCAGTCGATCCGCCGCAGATTGGCGATCCGCGCGGTGATCTCACGGCCGAGCAGGTTGACCGTCAGGGTATCTCCGACCTTGAGCCCCATGCCGCGGGCGAGCTCCGCGTCGAACGAAACGAGCGGCGGGCCACGATAATCGGGCGGCCACCAATTCCCGGCGGCGAGGCGCGAGCCTTGCGGCAGATCCGCGGAATAGGTCAGGCCGCGGTCGCTCCGCAATGCCCAGCGCGCTCCCGGCCTCACTGCCGCCTGTTCGACCGGGACCCCGTTCAGCCGGGTGATGCGGCCACGCATCATCGGCACCGCGTCGCAACGCGCGCCGGGAGTGCTGCGCACGATCGCTGCGAACCCGGCGAGCTGACCGGGCTGAATGTCGATGAAAAAGAAGGCCGGCGCGGCTTCCGGCAGGCGGTTCTCGACCTCGCGCGCGAGATTGCCCTCGACCATCGCCACGGCGACCAGCACGGTCAGGCCGATGCCGAGCGACAGCACGACCGGCGCCGTCGCCGCACCCGGCCGGCACAAATTGGCGAGCGCCAGGCGCAGCACTGCGGAGCGCGGCCGGCCGACCGCCCTCGCGCCGTGCATGATCGCGGCGGCGGCGATCCGGAACAGCGCAAAGGCGGCCACCGCCCCGAAGACAAACCACAGTGCAACGGTGCGGTCCGGTGCGCTGACGATGGCAAGCCCAGCGAGAGCGGCGGCCAGACCCGCGGTCGCCGCCAGTGCCGCCGGCGGAATTCGGCGCCGCGTCCGCTCGACCATGTCGCGGAACAGCGCGCCGGCCGGGACCCGGCCGACCGCGGCGAGCGGCCACAGCGAAAATAACAGAGTCGTCAGCAGGCCGAAGAGTGTCGCCAAGGCGAGCGGTTCGGGATAGATGCCGAGCCGGGCGGCGACTGGCACCATGCCGGCCAGCGCCGGCGCCGCCGCGACCGGCAGCAGCGCGCCGATGACGAGGCCGGCGGTGATGCCGACCAACGCCAGCGCCATCACCTCGACCACATAGACGGCGAAGACCAGGCCGGTCGAGGCGCCGAGGCATTTGAGGGTGGCGATCGTCGCGGTCTTGCCGGCGAGGTGAAAGCGCACCGCATTGCCGATGCCGACGCCGCCGACCAGCAGCACGGTCAGGCCGACCAGCGACAGGAACAGCGCGACCTGCTCGATCAGCCGCTGCAAGCCCGGCGAGGCCTGGCCGAAGCTGCGCAATTCCCAGCCCGCCTGCGGGAAGGCGGCGCGCGCCGCGGCGGTCCAGGCAGCGGCGTCAGCCCCGGCGTCGGCTCCGCGGCGAAACCGCAGCCGGTAATGATAGGTGACCAGCGCCCCCGGCCGGATCAGCCCGGTCTCTCCCAGCGCCCCGGAGGAGATCATGACTTGCGGGCCAAGGATAATCCCGCTCGCCGCGGCGTCGGGCTCGGCGGCGATGGCGCCGCGCAGTTCGAGCGCCGCCTCGCCGATCCTGACGGCATCGCCGATCTTCAGGCCGAGGCGGTCGAGGATCGCCGGGTCGATCACCGCCCCAAACTTTCCGTCGCGCCGGCCGAGCGCCGCATCGAGCGGTTTCGCCGGCGACAGCGAGACGGCGCCGTAAAGCGGATAGGCGCGATCGACTGCCTTCAGCTCGATCAGGCTCTGTCGGCGGCCATCCTGGGTTCGCGCCATCGCCCGCAAGGTGGCGATCTCGGACACCCTGCCGCTGTGCGTCAGAAACGCGCGCTCGGCCGGGTCGGCCGGACGATAGGCGAGGACCGCTTCGGCGTCGCCGCCGAGCAGCTCCTTCGCATTGCCGCTGATCCCGGCGGCAAGTGACGCCGCGAGCGAGCCGATGCCGGCAATCGCCGCGACCCCGAGCACCAGCGCCGCGACGAACACGCGCAGGCCGCCGATGCCGCCGCGCAATTCGCGCCGGGCCAGCCGGAGGGCGAGGAGCAGCGACGGCCCGCTCACAGTGACCGTCGCGCCGCGTCGCGCAACCGGGTGGGGCCCCGGTCGTCGGCGATCCTGCCGTCGGCCAGTCGGATCTGGCGCTCGCAACGCCCAGCGAGGCTCGCATCGTGGGTGATCAGCAACAGGGTCGTGCCGTGCCTTGCCTGGTGCTCGAACAGGCAGTCGATAACGAGGCCGCCGGTGGCGCCGTCGAGATTCCCGGTCGGCTCGTCGGCCAACAGCAACCGGGGACCAGCGATAAAGGCGCGGGCGATCGCGGTACGCTGCTGCTCGCCGCCCGACAGCTGCGCCGGGTAATGGCTGAGGCGATGGCCGAGCCCGACCGCGACCAGCCCCTGCTCGGCCGCGGCAAAAGCGTTGCGGTCGCCGCCGAGCTCGAGCGGCAATGCCACGTTCTCCAGCGCCGTCATCGTCGCGATCAGGTGGAACGATTGAAAGACGATGCCGATTTCGGCCCGGCGCAACCGCGCCAGTGCATTCTCGTCGAGCTGGCCCAGATCCTTGCCGTCGATCCGCACATTTCCCGCGCTCGGCCGCTCGAGCCCGCCCAGCAGCATCATCAGGCTCGATTTGCCCGAGCCAGAGGGGCCGACCAGGCTGACGGTCTCGCCGGCGGCGATCTCGAGCGAGATTCCACGCAGGATGTTGACGGGCCCGGCGGCGCTGCCCAGAGTCAGATGGACATCTTCGACCACCACGAGCGGATGGCCCGGATCATGCGAGCCGGCGGGATGCAGCGAGCTGGTCATATACAGTCCGAGCCAGGAATGGCTGCGCGGCAGGCCGGCCGGGGTAGGGCAATCTCCGGTGGGCGGCGGCGGGGCCTCGGACCATATGGCGCGGTCCGACAGCTTTTCAACGCGATCCGGGTGGTCGCCGCATTCCTTGGCGCCCGAACATCCCGTCGGCCCGCTCCCTCTCCCCGCGTGCGGGGAGAGGGCTGGGGTGAGGGGCAGCGCGCCGTCGCGGCCGTTGCCGGGATCGTCGCCGCAGCTACACTGTTGTTCGCCCCGGTCAGCGCGCCTGCCGCGGCGCATGTGCCGGTGATCGTCGATTTCGGCGACAGCCTGACCGCGGGTTACGGGCTGATGCCCGACGAGGCTTTTCCGGTGCGCCTCGAAGCCTGGCTGCGCCGGCACGGGATCGCCGCGCGCGTCGTCAACGCCGGGGTTTCCGGCGACACCACCACGGACGGCCTCGCCCGGCTCGATTGGGCATTGGCCGACAAGCCCGATCTGGTGATCCTGGCGTTGGGCGCCAACGACGCGCTGCGCGGCATCGATCCCGCGACGGTGCGCGACAATCTCGACAAAATGATCGACAAGATCGCGGCAGCCCACGCCAAGGTGCTGCTGCTCGGCATGCTGGCGCCGCCGAACTGGGGAGAGGCCTACGACCGGGCCTTCGACCGGATCTTTCCCGATCTGGCGCATGCCCATCGGGTCGCGCTCTATCCATTTTTTCTCGAGGGTGTTGCGATGAAGCCCGATCTCAATCAGCCGGATGGTCTCCACCCCAACGCGCGCGGCGTCGCCGTGCTGGTCGGCCATATCGGGCCGGTGGTCGCCGGTCTCGTGGCCGGCCGCTCCGGAGCGGCGGGATGAGCGCGCGGTTCGCCGCGGCGGCGGTCGCCGGCGATCCAGCCGGGCTGGCGGCGCGCTGCATCGCAGGCCTGGCGCCAGTCGAGGGAGCCACCCTGGGCATCCTCTACACGACCGAGCCCGCGGCCTCGGTTCTGCCCGAGCTGCTGCGCGATCTTGCGGCGCACACCGGGGTGCGGTCCTGGGTCGGCGGGGTCGGGCTCGGGGTATGCTCGGCGGCGAGCGAAGTCTTCGACGAGCCGGCCGCCGTAGCGATGATCGCGGCGTTGCCGCCCGAAGGCTTTCGCGTGTTCGCGGCGACCGACAATCCGGGATCGGATCTGCCGCGCCGGCACGCCGCCTGGATCGAGAAATCCGGGCCCGCTCTGGCGCTGGTGCACGCCGATCCGCGCTGTCCCGATCTGACCAAGGCGGCAGTTGACGTCGCGGCCGCGAGCGGCGCGTTTCTGGTCGGCGGGCTCGTATCGCACCGCTGCGACAGCCCTCTGGTGGCGCAGATCGCGGGCGAAGAGGGTCTCGGCGCGAACGGCGTCGCCGGGTTGCTGCTGGCCCCGGAAATCGCGGTCGCGACTTCCTTAACCCAGGGCTGCACGCCGATCGGGCCGGCGCACCGGATCGACGAGGCGCGCGACAACATCGTGATGACGATCGATGGGCGGCCGGCGCTCAGCGTCTTTTGCGAGGATATCGGGCCGGAGCTGGCCAAGGACCTGCGGCGCCTCGGCGGCGTGATCTTTGCCGGTCTGCCGGTCGCGGGCTCCGACACCGGCGACTATCTGGTGCGTAACATCATGGCGATCGACCCCGGCCGCGGCTGGGTCGTGCTCGGCGCCGAAATCGCCGCCGGCGACCCGATCCTGTTCTGCCGGCGCGACCCGGAGAGCGCGCGGCGCGATATGGCGCGCATGGTACGCCAACTGGCAGGTCGGCTCCCCGGCCCACCCAAGGCCGGCATCTATGTCAGCTGCGTCGGCCGCGGCGCCCACCTGTTCGGCGAGCCGGCGGTCGAGACGGAGATCATTCGCGAGGGTCTCGGCGATTTCCCGCTGATCGGCTTTTTCGCCAATGGCGAGATCTCGCGCGACCGCCTCTATGGTCACACCGGCGTGTTGACCTTATTCACCTGAACCTATGCTGCGCCTATTCGTCGGCATCGGGTTTCCGCCGGAATTGAAGCTGCGGCTCTCGCTCTTGTGCTCGGGGGTCCTCGGGGCAAGGTGGGTCGATGCCGGGAATTTGCATCTGACCCTGCGGTTCATCGGCGAGATCGGCGAAGACTTGGCGGGCGACGTTGACGAGGCGCTGGCACGGGTGCGGGGCCGTCGGTTCGCCTTGCAACTCGCGGGAACCGGGGTCTTCGGCAGCGGCGACCGGCCGCGGAATCTGTGGGTTGGGGTCGAGCGCAGCGCCGAGCTTCTTGGTCTGCGCGACAAGATCGAGCACGCGCTGATCCGCGCGGGCCTGCCGCCCGAGCCTCGCAAATTTGCCCCGCACGTCACGCTGGCGCGGCTGCACAAGCCGGCGCCGGACCAGCTCGCCGAGTATCTCGCCGAGCATGCCGGGTTCCGCGCCGAGCCGCTCGGGATCGAGGCGTTCAGCCTGATCGCCAGCTTTCCGACCCGGGCTGGTTCGAATTACGAGGAGCAGGCCGACTATCCGCTGGAGCGCTGATCGGGCGAAGATGGAGATAAGGAGAGGGGATGGCTCACTGGCTGATGAAATCGGAACCGTCGAGCTACTCCTGGGCGCAGCTGGTCGCCGACGGCCGGACCCGCTGGGACGGCGTGCGCAACGCTCAGGCCCTGAACAACCTGCGGGCGATGCGACCGGGCGACCGGGCCTTTTTCTATCATTCGAACGAAGGCAAGGACATCGTCGGGGTCGCCGAGGTGGTCGCGGCGTTCTATCCGGACCCGACCGACAAGGCCGGCAAGCTCGGGATGGTCGACATCGCGCCGGTCATGCCGGCGGCGCGGCCGGTCACGCTCGCCGCGATCAAGGCCAATCCCGAACTCGCCGGCATTGCGCTCTTGCGCCAGTCTCGGCTATCGGTCTCGCCGGTCACCGACCGCGAATGGGGCCTGATCTGCCAAATGGCCGGCATTCCCGCCTGACCGCGGCGCGGCAACGCCGCGCCGCCCCGATTGCGCAGAAACCTAGTTGGGCTGGCGTTGCGCGGGGTTGCCGCGGAAATCGCGCAAGGTCAGCTCGATGTTGCCGTCCGCGTCGAGCGCGCGGGCCCGTAGCTTGGCCTCGGCGGCGCGCTCGAATTCGCTGCGGCTGAGATGATAGGCCTCGACGCAACGCTCCGGCGTCGGCGGCTGGTCAAGCAGGCTTTGAAAGACTCGTCGCCGCACCCGCACGACGCCATGATACTCGCCGATTTCAACGCCGAACTCGACAGCGTCGGCTGCATCGCTCCAGCAAGCGTCATCAGGAAACGAGAACAGGTTCATTCGTCGTCGCGCTGGCTTCAGCACCGAGAGCGGCTGCGCCGCGGCACAACGAACATTTCCCTGGCCCCCCCGATTGCGCCTCTATCTATAGCGCATGTGCTCGCTTTGGTGGAGCTGCGCGTAGCGATAGCTCTGCTGGCGCGTCGTCCTGAGACCGGGCACACCGTTCTGATCGAACGCCTTCTCCCAGGCGGCGAGCTCCTCGGCCGAGAGCAGATAGCGCGCACATGCCTCCTCGCGGCTGATCAGACCGGCGCGGGCGGCGGCGACGACCGCCGCCTTGCGGCCGGGCGACCATCGTTTGATGTCGGGCGACGGCAGCACCAGATCCGGCGGGAGAAGGGATTGCGGCATCATTGTTGCGCTTCTCGCTTACGATTGCCCGGTTTTGGCAGCCGTCCCGACGCGCATGTGTCCCCCAATGACGGGCGAGGCAGGCGTAGCACCGTCGTATGACGGCACAGAAGTGCGGTTTATTCCAATCCAGCGTCCGCGCAATCGCTTTCCTATTTGAAATATATAGTCCCAAAGGGTCGGCTGCCTGAGGCGGACAGCAAGCGTGCTCGGATATTGGCCGTCCGAGTGGCCGACCCTCGCCGGCGTTTTGGGCTTGCCGCCATGCCGCGCCTGTCTGCAACAGAGTGCGCAGCCGGTAGGGTGGCGGCATGCGGATTCGCGCCGCCGGCACGGCGAATTGCGAGGGTATTTTTGCGGTAGCCTTGCCGCGGCTAACCGACTATCACCCCGGTACTGCGAGTCCCTGAGACGGTCGTTCCCGGGCCGACTCGCCGCTCGGCGCGGCCGCAGCGGCGGCCAAGCATTAGCCGCAGACACGAGCTTCGACTTCGGATGGCATTTCAGCGGTTGCTCGCGGGCCTCGTCGATCATTGCCGGCGCAACGCGGTGCTGGTCTTCGCCGCCGCCCTCGGCGTTGCGGGGTTTTCCGGCTTCTACGCGTCCCGTCATCTCGGCATCAGCACCGACACCGATAAGATGTTTGCCGCGAGCCTGCCTTGGCGTCAGCGGGAACTGGCCTTCAGCGCGGATTTCCCGCAGTTCACCGATGTCTTGGTGGCGGTGATCGATGCCAGGAAGCCGGAGGAGGCCGAGGCAACCGCCACCGGTCTGGCCAAGGCGCTCTCCGCCGACCATGGGCATTTCCGCTCGGTGACGCGGCCCGATGCCTCGGCCTTTCTGAGACAGGATGGGCTCTTATTCCTCGATGCGAAACAGCTCGCGGCGTTGCTCGAACGCACGATCGACGCCCAGCCTTTTCTCGGGCAACTGGCCAAGGACCCGAGCGGGCGGGGGCTGTTCGCGGCATTGACGCTGTTGGGAAAAGGGCTGCGGCAGGGCCAGATCGATCTGGCGCCCTACCGGAGTGCGTTGGCCGCGTTCCACCAGACGATGGCCGATGCGATTGCCGGGCACGCCCGGCCATTGTCATGGACGCGGCTGCTCGGCGGTAGCCTCGCCGATCTCGGCGGCCGCTATAAGTTCGTCCTGGCGCAGCCCCGGCTCAATCACGCGACGATCGAACCCGGCGGTGCGGCGACGGCGGCGCTGCGGGCTGCCGCTGGCCGGCTCGATTTCGTCAGATCGGGCGATGCGCGGGTCCGCATCACCGGCAATGTGGCGCTGGCCGACGAGGAGTTCGCCAGCGTCGCGCAGGGCGCGGTCGTCGGCCTGATCGGCAGCATCTTATTGATCTCGCTCTGGCTGTTTTTGGCAGTCCGCACCTGGCGGCTGATCGTTCCGATCCTGTTGACGCTGATCCTCGGCTTGATGCTGACCTTGCTGTTTGCCGCGGCGGCGGTCGGAACCTTGAACCTCGTTTCGGTCGGCTTCGGCATTCTCTTCGTCGGAATCGCGGTCGATTTTGCGATTCAGTTCAGCGTGCGCTATCGCGAGCGGCGGTGGGAAAATCCCGATCCGGCCGCGGCGATGGCCGAAACCGGCCGGCGGGTCGGCGGCCAGATCCTGGTCGCGGCGGCGGCGACCTCGGCGGGATTTCTCGCCTTTGTGCCGACCGACTTCCGCGGCGTCGCCGAGCTCGGGCTGATCGCCGGGGTCGGCATGCTGATCGCGTTTTTCAGCACGATGACCTTTCTGCCGGCGGCGATCGCCATCTTTCGCCCACGCGGAGAGACCACCGAAATCGGTTTTCGCTGGGCCTCGCCGATCGACGCAGCTCTATGCCGCCGCCATCGTCCGGTGCTGGCGGCATTCGCGGTCCTCGCCGTGCTCGGGCTCGTCCTGATCCCGCAGTTGAGCTTCGACTCCAACCCGCTGCACACCAAGAACCCGAACACCGAGGCGATGCGGACCCTCTATGACCTGATGAATTCGCCGGTGACCAACCCGTTTACGATCGACATCCTGACCCGCGACGCATCGGCGGCAGCGGCAATGGCGGAGCGCCTGCAGCGGCTGCCGCTGGTCTCGGGGGTTCTGTCGATCAACAGCCTGGTGCCGACGAACCAAAAGGCGAAGCTGGAACAGATCGAGGATGCCGCCGACATTCTGGGGCCGACGCTCTCCCCTTACCAACCGGCAGCGCCGCCAACCGCAGAACAGATCCGTGTCGCGGCGAGACAGGCGGTAGCGGCGATCGCGCCGTCGGAGAAGCCGCCGTCCGATCCCCAACTCGCCGCAATCGCCGGGGATTTGCGCCGGCTGGCGGTGGCGCCGGATAAGGTGGTGCTCGCCGCCAATCAGGCGCTGACCCGATTTTTGCCGATGCAGCTCGACCAGCTGCGCGCGGCGCTTGGGGCGCGGCCGGTGAGCCTCAAGGACATTCCGCCGGCGCTGGCCCGCGACTGGGTCCTGCCCGACGGGCAGGCGCGGGTTCAGGTGCTGCCGGCGGCGGCGGCGCGCGACAGCCGGGGGCTGGCCAAGTTCGTCGCCGAAGTCACCGCGGTGGCGCCCGATGCCGGCGGCCCCGCGGTAACCATCGAGGCGACCAGCGCCACCATTGTCGGCTCCTTCCGCTCGGCGGCACTCGGCGCGCTCGCCGCGATTGCCGTCATCCTTTTCGTGGCGCTGAGGCGCCCGCTCGACGTGTCCTTGGTGCTGGCGCCGCTGCTGCTGTCGTCACTGATGACCGTGATCGTGATCGTGTCGCTGCCGCTGCCGCTCAATTACGCGAACATCATAGCACTGCCGTTGCTGTTGGGGGTCGGGGTCTCGTTCAACATCTACTTCGTGATGAACTGGCGCGCCGGGCGACGCGCGGTACTGGCCTCGCCGACCGCGCGGGCGATCCTGTTCTCGGCGCTGACCACCGGGACCGCCTTCGGATCGCTGGCCCTCTCGCACCACCCAGGAACGGCGAGCATGGGCAAATTGCTGCTGATCAGCCTCGGCTGCACCCTGGTCGCGAGCCTCGTCTTCATCCCGGCGCTGCTGGCGGCGGCGCCTGCTCCTGAGGCTCGGCGTCGTTTCGTCGGACGCGCCGAGAACCAGCGTTCGGGCGAGCGCGAAGCCGGGTCGCCGGTCCCGCAGCAGCGGGGCGATCGGGCGCCCGACCGCGGCGATAGCTGAGGCGAAGGTCCGCCCGCCCTTTCGATATCCGCCCTCGATGACGGTGTGCGATCAGGGTGCGCCTGAAACCGGCGGAGAGCGGGCTGGCCAGGACGATCTTCTGCCCTGTTCGGGCGAAATGCCGAAGCGGGCCATGTAGTCGCGGTAACGCTCGTGCTCGCGGGCCGGATCGAGCCCGTAATCCGCGAGCTGGGCCCGACGGCCGCCATATCCGCCATTGGGGTTGGCGGCCACCCGCCGCCCGATGCGCGCCGCCGTCTCGGTATCGAGAGCGCGCCCGAAATGCCGGTAGAGCGCGGCGACGGTGCCCGGGGGATCCGCGACCAGCTCCGCGTAGTGAATGTGAAAGATCGGCGGCGCGAAGGATTGTTCGTCGGCTGCGGCGATCATCAACCCGGCCGCCGCGAGCCATCGCTCGCTGTCCTCCCGGCCGATGCCGAGGCGGTCGATCTGACGGGTGAACGGCCGCCGCAACACCTCGGTCAGCCGCGCGACCGACGCCAGCACCGCCACCGGGTCGCGGTGCACGAACACCAGATTTGCGTCGGGGTAGACCGCGCGGATCGCGGGCAGCGCAAAGATGTGGTCGGGGCATTTGAGCGCCCATCGCCCGCTGCGGCCCGCCTGATGTTGCAGATGCTGCAGAAACCGCTTGTGAAACCGATAGGCGTCGAGGTGGCCGGTATCGTCGAGCCATCGCCGGTAGCTCGGAATGCGATAGGTCGTATCGAAGCGCAGGCTGGCAAAGAGGTGCGCCGTGACCTCCGAGCATTCCTGCGGGGAGTGCGCCCCGATCGGGTGCAGTCGGCCGAACTGCGGGGCCAATATCCGGAACATGCGCAGCTGCCGGGCAACCTGCTGGGGCCGGCGGTCGCGGCCGGCGCCGGTCAGCGCCGCCGGGTAGGGATGGATCAGCTGCCACACGCGCGGCACGAAGTTCGTCTGGTCCTCGGTCAACAGAGCGTGCAGAAAGGTCGTGCCCGAGCGGGGCAGCCCGGCGATGACCAGCGGCGCAGATATTTTTTCCTCGAGAATTTCCGGCGCCCGCTTCTCCTCTTGGCGCAGCCGCAGCAGGTTCGAGAGGAACCGCACCGTGTCCCAGCGCAGGGCAGCGCCGCCGAACAGGCTGAGGTTGGCCTCCTCGCCGCATACCTCCAGCAGCATTTGCAGCGGACGCTCGAACGCGAAATCGCCGAAATCGGCCAATCCCGTCCGCCGCTGTCGCGCGAGCGATCAGCGCCGACGCCTTGGGCGGCCTCCGCAAAAACCCGAGCACGTCAGCCACGGTCGCTCGGATCAGAGAAGATGGCCAGAGCGCCAGCTCGCCGGATGCGGCGCGCTATCTGCGCCCCGCTGACGGGGTTGGTATGAATTATCGCAGCGCGCAATGCGGCGGTCATTGCACGACCGACTGGTCACGACGAATTTTTCTGGTTGGCAAATGGCGCATTCAAGCCCCTCGGATAGCGATCGCGGGCCGCGGTTTCGAGAGTCGGCCGGCATCTCGCCGCCGCCCGAGTGCGGCGCCGCAATCGGGAAGATATAGCTCGCGGCGGTTTCGCGGTCGACGATCGCAGATGGCAGGCCGGCGGACGCCCCGAGCCGGAGCGGAGCGACGGCGCCGTGCAGAGGCCGAAGCGGGCCGTGCACAGCCGGTCAGCGCCCTTCGCGTCGCCTGAGCGGGTCGGGGTCGAGTGTTATGCCATCGAGCGAGCCCATCCAGTCGAGCCCGGCGCGCAGCCGCACGACCTCGCCGACGACGACGATCGCCGGCGTCTCGATCCCGCTCGAAGCGGCGGCGACGTCGCCCAAGGTCGATACGAGGACGCGTTGCGCCGGGGTGGTCGCCCGGCTGACCACGGCAATCGGCTCATCGCGGCGGCGTCCCCCGGCCAGCAGCCGCTCGACGATGCTCGGCAGATGTTTGAGCGCCATGTAGAGGACGAGCACCGGAGCGCCGCGGGCGATGGCCTGCCAATCGAGCCCGTCGGGAACGGCGCCGCTACTGTTATGGCCGGTGACGAAGGTCACGGCGGAGTTCGTCTCGCGGGAAGTGACCGGGATGCCGGCATAGGCGAGCCCACCGATCCCGGCGGTGACCCCGGGGACGATACGGAACGGGATGCCGGCGGCGGCCAACGCCAGCGCCTCCTCCGCCCCGCGCCCGAAAACGCAGGGGTCGCCGCCCTTGAGGCGCAGCACCCGGTTCCCGGCCTCGGCGAGGCGGACCAGCCGGGCCGAGATGTCGGGCTGGCTCGGCGACGGCCGGCCGCCGCGCTTGCCGGCATAGTCGAGCGCCGCACCCGGCTGCGCCAGCCGCAGGATGCGCGGGTCGACGAGCGCGTCGTAGACCACATTGTCGGCATGCTGGAGGGCGTGCAGCGCCAGGGCGGACAACAGCCCCGGATCGCCGGGCCCGGCGCCGACCAGCCAGACATGGCCGGGTGCGAACTCCGGGAGATCGAGACGCGCGCTGTCGATCACCGACACCTCCGCAGACCCGCAAGGCGGACGCCAAGCGGCCACAACGTAGTCATCCGCACAGGCTTTGCTAAGGTCATCCGATGGCAAGAGAGGGTGCCCGAAACGCAGGGCGGCCCCGATGCTCGAGCGCCGGAGCGCGATCTGCCGCCGGTCGCGGCCGGCGAGCAAGCGCAGCGATGCGCAGGGCAGGCGGCCGATGGCAAATCGGTCGCTCGCCCGGTTCGCGCGTCGGCGAAATTCGAGGCGGCTCGACGGGCGGTATCCTTGACGACGCGCGAGTGCCGGTGAACTTGGCGCGGAGCGGTGCGATAATGTCGGGCATGCCATTCGCCGATTTTGTCCATCTGAGGGTCCATACCGCCTATTCCTTGTCGGCCGGGGCGATCCCGATCAAGGAGGTGGCGCGGCTGTGCCGGGCCGAGCGCATGCCGGCGGCGGCGATCACCGATACCGGCAACCTGTTCGGCGCGCTCGAGTTCGCCACCGCCTGCGCCGGCGCAGGGGTGCAGCCAGTCATTGGCTGCGAGATGGCGCTCAGCCGGAGTGACGGTGGCCAGCCCGAGGCTCGGCCCGGCGGGTCACTCGGGCTCGGCGAATGGAGAACCGGACCGGATCGTGCTGCTGGTGCAGAGCGAGGCTGGCTATCGCAACCTTTTGGCGCTGTCGAGCCGGTCGTATCTGGCGGGGGAGCCGGGAGCGGAACCGGCGGTCGGCCTCGCCGATCTGGCCGCGGCGGGCGACGGACTGATCTGCCTGACGGGGGGACCCGACGGTCCGGTCGGGCGGCTGCTCGCCGAGGGCCAGACCGAGGCCGCGGAGGCCGCGCTGCGCGAGCTGATGGCGGCCTTTCCGGGGCGACTCTACGTCGAGCTGATGCGCCACGAGGAGGCGAAGGAGGCGCGCTGCGAGCCCGGCCTCGTCGAACTCGCCTATCGCCACGATCTGCCGCTCGTCGCCACCAACGACGCCTATTTTCCGGATCGCGATTTTTACCGGGCGCATGACGCGCTCCTGTGCATCGCACAGGGCACGGTGGTCGCCGACAACGACCGCAAGCGGCTCACACCTCTGCATTATTTCAGGCCGGCGGCGGAGATGCGCGAGCTGTTCGCCGATCTGCCCGAAGCCTGCGACAACACGCTCGTCATCGCCCGGCGCTGCGCCTTTATCCCGCAGCCGCGCCAGCCGATCCTGCCGGCCTTTCCGACCGCCGACGGCGAGAACGAGGAGACGGCGCTGCGCCGCGCGACCCTCTGCGGGCTCGACGCCCGACTGGCGCGGCTCGGCCTCGGCGAAGACCAGATCCGACCCTACCGCGAGCGCCTCGAATTCGAGCTCGGCACGATCATCCAGATGGGCTTTGCCGGGTATTTCCTGATCGTCGCCGACTTTATCCAATGGGCCAAGCGCGCCGGCATCCCGGTCGGGCCGGGACGCGGCTCGGGTGCCGGTTCGGTGGTTGCCTGGGCCTTGACCATAACCGATCTCGATCCATTGCGCTTCGGCCTCTTGTTCGAGCGGTTCCTGAACCCCGAGCGGGTGTCGATGCCGGATTTCGACGTCGATTTCTGCCAGGACCGCCGCGACGAGGTGATCCGTTACGTCCAACAGAAATATGGCCCCGACCGAGTGGCGCAGATCATCACCTTCGGCAAATTGCAGGCACGCGCGGTGTTGCGCGACGTGGGCCGGGTGCTGGCGATGCCCTATGGCCAGGTCGACCGGCTATGCAAGCTGGTGCCCAACAACCCCGCCCACCCGGTCAGCCTGGAAAAGGCGATCGCCGGCGAGCCGGCGCTGCAGCAGCTGCGCGACGGCGACGAGGCCGTGGCTCGGCTGATCGAGATCGCGCTGAAGCTCGAAGGCCTCTACCGCCATGCCTCGACCCATGCCGCCGGGGTCGTGATTGGCGACCGGCCTCTGGCCGAATTGGTGCCCTTGTATCGTGACCCCCGCTCGGACATGCCGGTCACCCAGTTCAACATGAAATGGGTCGAACTGGCGGGGCTCGTCAAATTCGACTTTCTTGGGCTGAAAACCCTCGATGTGCTGCAGCGGGCGGTTGCGTTGCTCCAGGCGCGCGGTGTCGAGATCGACCTGGCGAACCTGCCGCTGGACGACGCCAACACCTACGCCCTGATCGCGCGGGGCGACACCACCGGCGTGTTCCAGCTGGAAAGTGCGGGCATGCGCGACAGCCTGCGCAAGCTGAAACCGAACCGCTTCGAGGACATCGTTGCCATGAACGCGCTCTACCGGCCGGGTCCGATGGAGAGCATTCCGAAATACATCAAATGCAAGAACGGCGAGGAACCGGTCGGTTATCCGCACCCGCTGCTGGAGCCGATTTTAAAGGATACTTTTGGCGTCTTCACCTACCAGGAGCAGGTGATGCAGGCGGCGCAAGTCATGGCCGGTTACAGTCTCGGCAGCGCCGACCTGCTGCGCCGCGCGATGGGCAAGAAGAACGCGGCTGAAATGGCGGCGCAGCGCGGGAATTTCGTCGCCGGGGCGGCGAGACGAGGCGTCGGCGGCCAGCAGGCGAATTTCGTGTTCGATCTGATGGAAAAATTTTCCGGTTACGGGTTCAACAAGTCCCATTCGGCCCCTTATGCGCTGATCGCCTATCAGACGGCTTATTTGAAGGCGAACCACCCGGTCGAGTTCCTCGCCGCCTCGATGGCGCTCGACATCGGCAACACCGACAAGCTCAACCAGTTTCGCCAGGAGGCCGACCGGCTCGGCATCCGGCTGCTGCCGCCCGACATCAACCGCTCGCAGCCGAGCTTTTCGGTCGAGGCGGACGCTTCCGCCCGATCTTCCGCTGGCAACGGGGGCGGGGAGGGAGGAGGCAAGCCGGCGATCCGCTACGCGCTGGCCGCGGTCAAGGGGGTCGGCCAGCAGGCGATGGCCGAACTGGTGCGGGAGCGCGAGACGAACGGCCGGTTCCGGGATCTGTTCGACCTGGCGCGGCGGCTCGACGCCCGGACCTTCAACCGCGGCCAGTTCGAGAGCCTGGCCAAGGCTGGCGCCTTCGAATGCCTGAACCCGAACCGGGCGCAGACTTTCGCCGCGGCCGAGCTGCTGCTGCGCGAGGCGAACCGAAGCGCGGCCGAGCGGCAGGACGGCCAAGGCAGCCTGTTCGGCCTCGGCCTCAGCGACCGACCTTCTTTGCCATTGGTCGAGGATTGGCCGGCGGTCGAGCGATTGCAGCACGAATTCGCGGCGATCGGCTTTTACCTGTCGAGCCACCCGCTCGACGCCTACGGACGGAGCCTCGAACGCGCCGGCATCCTGCGCTCGGCCGATTTGCCTGCGGCGTTGGCGGCGAACGCGGCGACTCGGTTCCGGCTCGCCGGCATCGTCGTCGGCCGCAAGGAGCGGACGTCCGCGCGGGGAAACCGCTTTGCATTCGTCCAGATGTCGGACCCGAGCGGCGTCTATGAGGTGACGCTGTTCGCCGAGATGCTGAGAGAGGCACGGGCATTGTTCGATGGGGGAAAGCCGCTCGCGGTCACGGTCGATGTGCGCAATGAGGAGGACAGCCTGCGCCTGACTGCGCAAAAGATCGAGCCGCTCGACGATGTCGTGGCCCACGCCGCGGCCGGGCTGAGGGTGTTCCTCGGCGAGGCGCGGGCCTTGGGTCACCTGAAGGACGTGATCGGCCGCGAGATGGGCGGCCGCGGCCGCGTCTCGGTGGTGCTCGACCTCTCCGAGCGCGAGGTCGAGATCGCCATCCCCGGCGGCTTCAAGGTCGGCCCGAAGATCCGCGCCGCGGTCAAATCGCTGCCCGGCATCGTCGACGTCCACGACATCTGACGCGGGCCGCGGCCGCGGATTGCCGTCCCCGACTCTGCCGGCCAGGCAAATCCGCCATCGATTCGGACATCAATTCGGCAGCCGACCGAGGTTCGGATCGCTCAGCCGGCGCGGCGGTGGAAGCCGTCGAGGATGCGCTGGGCGCGACCAGTGCGCCGTAGCTGACGACCGTGGCCGCGAGCGCCGCAAGCAGCGCCGACGTCCGGGTTCCTCGCAGCGCCAGCACCACGGCATCGAAGCTGAGGTCGGCCGTCGCCGCGTCGATCATCGGATACGACACCGGAGGCGGCCGGTGCAGCCCACCGTCCCATGACGCTGACCTCTCTGAAGCCCGTCGCGGACGACCGCGTACGCCCGCGACAAGACTGGTTATTCGACTGTTCCGCCCTCCGGCACTACCGAGGGTCGGCGTCATGATTGGCCTTTCGCATTGATTCGGCAACGCCAATCGCATCAGCGGGCGGACCGGCGCTGGACCCGGCGTCCAAGACCGGTGACGGGCGAATTCCCTGCTTCCCTGTGGTTCCCTAAATCAACGAAAGAGAGGTGCAAAACCAAGTTTCCCGACCGGGAAAACAACGCCGGAGAAATCGGTTGCGGGTCACGTCCCCGATGCAGCCGATCAGGGAAATCCTCCCGCGGAGCAAGGAATTCGCCTCGGCACTGCTGGGAAATGGCAGGATCGAAGCGTCACCGAGATTCCCTGCCCGCCGTGGCGACGGAAAAGGCGGCTGGGCGGTTCGCCATTATGGTCCGTATTCGGAGACGCAATTACGATATTGACAATATGCCCATGGTTGCGGTAAATATCCCCTGGTTTGCGGGCGAGCGCCTTATCATATTGCGGAACCAGCTATCCTCCATGTCGGAATCCAATACGCCGGGCGCAAGGCCTTCCGAGCCGACGCGCAGCTACGCTGTCGGCTACGGCAAGCCGCCGCTGCACAGCCGCTTCAAGAAAGGCCAATCGGGCAACCCGCGGGGACGCCGGGCGGCGCCGGCCAGCCTCGATGCGATCCTGCTCGCCGCGTTGCGCAAAAAAGGTGGCGATAACCGAAAACGGGCGCCGCCGGCGGGTCACCAAGTGCCAGGCGGTGATCGCGCAACTGGTCGAACAAATCCGCCGCCGCCGATCTGCGTGCGACTAAGATGCTGCTCGAACTCCTGCGCGACATCGAGCGCCGCGCGCCGCCAGCGGCGGAGCCCAACCCGGCTGACACGGAATTGCTCGACGCGCTCAAAACCCGCCTGCGCCGCCTCGCCGAAGCCCATGGCGCGAACGGCCCCGAGGCCGAAGAAAAGACCAGAGCCGGTTCGGCGTGATTCCCGGCACCGTAGGCCCGGAATTTATCAACACCGGCTGGAACCGGCATTCCACATCCCGGGTTCCGGGGCTCCGGGCTCGCGAGTCGCACCCGCGCCCTGGAATGGCGATTTTCGCTCGGTCGGCGGCCGCGGGCCGGGTGGTGAAAGGCATTGCGGGATGGGTGGTTTGGGGTTAACCGGTTAAATTCGGCGAAACGGATGGTGTCGGGTCTCGGATGGCGGGCAATCTCGTGCAGGGCGCGGTGTTCACCGTCATGGTGGTGCGCGCCGCTTTGTTGCGCGACCCGGCTTTCGAGCAGGACCTTGCCGAGCAGGTCCGGCGCAGCCCGCGGTTTTTTCTGAACGCGCCGGTGGTGCTCGATTTGCGGGACACGGGCGAATTCGCCGGTGCGGCCGAGTTCGCCGAAGCCAAGGAGATCCTGCGCCGTCACACCCTGACCCTGGTCGGGGTACAGAACGCGCAGCCGGCGCAGGTCGAGGCCGCGGCCATGGCCGCGCTCGCGAGCTTCGCGCCAAATTCAACGCAGCCGCGCCGTCCGCCCCGGCCGGAACAATCCGCACCTTCCCCCGAGCCGCCCCCGGAGCCGCCGACGCGTCAGCCCGGGCATGTCTCCGCGGCAAAAGCACTCCTCGTCACCCAGCCGGTGCGATCCGGCTCGCAAATCTATGCGCGCGGCGCCGATCTCGTCGTCACCGCCGCGGTCAGCCCCGGCGCCGAGCTAATGGCCGACGGCAACATCCATGTCTATAGCGCGCTGCGCGGCCGGGCCTTGGCCGGTGCGAGCGGCGATCCTGAAGCGCGAATCTTTTGCAGCCGGTTCGAGGCTGAGCTCGTCAGCATCGCCGGGCATTACCTGGTCAGCGAGCAAATGCCCGCCGCTGACAGGGGTTTACCCGTGCAGATCGCGCTCGTCGATGACCGGTTGACCATCACCCGGAATTGACGCTCAGATTAGCCGGGCGTGCTTCGTTGGGCCGGCCCAGCGGGCATGATGTTCCGGAAAGCGGCCCAGCGCCGATCCTGGGTCGGGGCCGGCCGCCGGGGCGGAGGGGGAGGTCTTTTTGGCAGCAAAAGTCATTGTGCTGACGTCCGGCAAGGGCGGCGTCGGCAAGACCACCAGCGCCGCCGCAGTCGCCGCCGGGCTCGCTTTGCGCGGCCATCGCACCGTGGTCATCGATTTCGACGTGGGGCTGCGCAACCTCGATCTGATCATGGGCTGCGAGCGCCGCGTCGTCTTTGATTTCATCAACGTGATCAACGGCGATGCCAAGCTGAACCAGGCGCTGATCAAGGACCGGCGCAACGACAGCCTCTATGTGTTTCCAACGTCGCAGACCCGCGACAAGGAGGCGTTAAAGCGCGAAGGGGTCGAGCGGGTGCTCGATGAATTGAAGGAAACCTTCGACTACATTGTCTGCGACAGCCCGGCGGGGATCGAGCACGGCGCGATTACGGCGCTCTATTTCGCCGACGAGGCGATCATCGTGACCAACCCAGAGGTGTCCTCGGTGCGCGACAGCGACCGCATCATCGGCATCCTCGCCTCGAAATCGCGGCGCGCCGAGAACAACATGGACCCGGTGGCGGTTCACCTCTTGTTGACCCGCTATTCGCCCGAGCGGGTCGAGCGGGGCGAGATGCTGGCGATCGACGACGTGAAGGAAATCCTGTCGATCCCGATGCTCGGCGTCATTCCCGAATCGGAATTGGTATTGCGCGCCTCGAACACCGGGACGCCGGTGGTGTTCGACCCGGAGAGCCCGGCTGGGCAGGCCTATCTCGATGCGGTGGCGCGGCTCCTCGGCGAGCCGCGCGAGATGCGCTTTCTGAAGGCGGAGCGCCGCAGTTTCTTTCGCAGCCTGTTTGGCAGGGCGTGATGCGTCTTCTCGACTTTCTGTTCCCGGAGCGCCGGAACACCGCGGCGGTCGCCCGCGACCGGCTGAAGATCGTGCTCGCGCACGAGCGGGCGAGCCGCGACGCCCCCGATTTCCTGCCGGCCCTGCAAAAAGACCTGCTCGACGTGGTCGGGCGCTATGTCGAGATCCGCGATGACATGCTGCGGGTCAACCTCGCCCAGGCCGGGGAAACCTCGCTGCTCGAAATCAACGTCGAGCTCGACGGCGCCGCCGTCAAGCCGGTCAAGAACGGCGCCGCCGCTCCACCGCCGAAACCCGCCCCGATCCGGGTGGCCCCGCCGGACCGCGCCTCGCACCCGCCCTGGGTAAAGCCTGAGCTGAGATCGGCCGGAAGCTGGCAAAGGAGGAAGGAATGCCCGGCAAGGTCGGTTTCATCGGGCTCGGCGCGATGGGCGGCCCGATGGCGCTCAATCTCTTGAAGCACGGGTTTTCCTTGGTCGTGCACGACATCGACCCGCAAAAGCTGGAGCCGGCCTTGGCCGCCGGTGCGGCCGTGGCGCAGTCGCCCGAGGCGGTCGCGGCCGCGGTCGAACGCACGATCGCGATGGTCGAAACTACCGACCAGGCGGAGTCGGTCATCATCGGCGAGCACGGCATCATCCATGGCGCGGGGCCCGGCCACATCGTCCTGTGCATGAGCACGATCGACCCGTTCGCGGCGCGCCGCTTTGCCGAGCGGCTCGCCGAGCGCGGCATCGCCATGCTCGACGCCCCGGTCAGCGGCGGCACGGTGCGGGCGAAATCGGGCGAATTGTCGGTCATCGTCGGCGGCATGCCCGAGACCTATGCCGCCTGCGAGGATCTGTTCCGGGCGATGGGCCGGAATTTGTTCCATGTCGGGCCGCTCGGGCAGGGCCTGGCGATGAAGCTCCTCAACAACATGCTGGGGCAGATCTCGACCGTGGCGATCGCCGAGGCATTGGTGCTGGGCGTCAAGGCCGGGCTCGACCCGCACAAGATCTTCGAGGTCATTCGCGTCAGCACCGGATCGAGCGTGCAGTTCGAAAACCGGGTGCCGCGCATGCTGCGCCGCGATTTCGCGCCCGGCGGCACGATCGACATCTCGTACAAGGACCAGGACCTCGAAACTTCGTTCGCCAGGCGGCTGGGCGTGCCATTGCTGCTGGCCAACCTGACGCAGCAGGTCTACCAGATGGCCCGCGCGCAAGGCCTCAACAAGGAAGACGGATCGGCGGTCATCAAGGTGTTCGAAGAGCTCGCCGGCGTCAAAATCGGCAAAGGCGAGTGAGCGGCTGCAGCCGATCAGGTGTCGGTCTAGGGCTCCTCCAACCGTCAGGCGCGGGCGCGACCCGCGCATCCACGCCTCCCGGCGGAAGCGACAAAGGCGTGGATCACCGGGTCAAGCCCGGTGACGACGATTGTAGATGGGATTGAAGTCGCGAGCCCCGGACGAATTGCGGGTACAAAAAAGGGGAGATGAGAGATGGCGACTTATGTGCTGATCCACGGGGCTTACCAGGGCGGCTGGATCTGGGGGCCGACGGCGGCGCGGCTGCGGGAGGCCGGACACCTCGTCTATGCCCGTTCGCTCGACGGCTGCGCCGAGCGGCGACATCAGTTGCGTCCAGGGATCACCGTCGCGACCCAGGCCGCGGAGGTCGCCGAGCTGTTGTTTTATGAAGATTTGAGCGAGGTCGTGCTGGCCGGCACCAGTTCCGGCGGCATGGTCTTGTGCCGGGCGGCCGAGCTGGCGCGCGAGCGGATCGGGCGGCTCGTCTTCGTCGACGCGCTCGCATTGCTCGACGGCGAGCGGGTGGCCGAGATCGTCAACCGGCCGACGCCGCGAGTCACAACCGCACTCGCGGTCGGGCCGTCGCGCGAGGACGCCCAGAACCGCAGCTTTGCCGACCTCACGCCGGAACTGCGCGCGTTTGCGCTCGCCCGCTATACGCCGCACCCGATCGCCGCGATGGACGAGCCGGTGTCGCTGACGACGTTCTGGGCGCAGCAGTGGGCGGCGACGGTGATCCGCTGCCGCCGCGCCGCCAACCCCGGCGAGGCGCACCAGCGCCGCACCGCCGAAAAGCTCGGCGCCAAATACAGCGAGATCGACACCGGCCACTATCCGATGCTGTCCGACCCGGACATGCTGGCCCCGCTGCTGATGCAAGGGTGACGAAGGGACCGGTTTGAGCGGGAAGCCGCCTCGGTTCGGCAATGGGTTTCGCGGCGCTCAACCCATCCTCGCCTCTGCGGGGGAACCTCGCGCACTGCGCGGCGTCGTTGCGGGGTGCCGGGAGAGGGAACATGAACCGACCCCGAAGCCCCGTCCATCGGCCCGGTCCGGTCAGCTCATGCCGGAAACCGACACCGGCTCGATCTCGTACATGACGCGCACTTCGCCCGGCTGGCGGAACGGGTAGCTGTCCTTGCCGAGATATTTCTTGGCCAACGAGTCGATGTGGGCGTCGGCGCCCTGTTCGGTCGCGTTGACGACACGACCGCGGATCTGGAGGTAGCGATAGGGATCGTCGGGGTCCAGGATCGCCAGCGCGACCGGAACCCCGGGCTTCAGATTGCGCGCCTTGACCCGGCCTTTGGCGGTGTTCACCCGCACCTTCCCGCCCTGGTAGTCGAACCACACCGGCGTCACCTGCGGCGTGCCGTCCGGCATGATCGTGGCGAGATTGGCGAACGCCTTTTTCTGCTGCAGCAGATCGAGGTAATTGTCGAGATTTGCTGCCATTCGACGATTTCCTCTCCGGGCGCAACGACGCAAACGGAAGCCTGATCCCGCGCCCGTCGGCGACGCTTCCGGTCCCTAACGGCGGTCCGCCGCCGCGGTTCCGCCGTGTTTGCTCCCAAGATCGCCCAGACCGCCTCGGTCGGCTACACTCGTCCGGCTACGGATGCGCGCGCAATTCCAACAGCAGTCAATGGCGCTTATTCCGGGGCCGGGTCGTTGCGGGGAGCGCTGTCGGCCCAGCGGCGCATCAAGGTGTTCGAGGGACGGGTTTCGTCGAGCAGCTTGTGCGCGGCCTCGGCGCCGGCGACGGGCAGGCCCGCAGGGTCGATGAGGCCGATCTGCACCAGCACGCTCGCCTGGTCCCAATAGATGTGCTCGTGCCAGAGCTTGTCGCCGCGGAACCCGACGATCGCGACGATCGCCACTTCGACATGGCGGCCGGTCGGCGGCACCCCCGGCAGCATCCAGTCGATCTCGACATCGTGGGTGAACGAGGTCAGCATCTCGTCCACGATACGGTCGGCGCCGACCGTGCGCGAGATCGGCACCATCCTGATGTCCTTTGGGCATTTCGGGATGAAATGATTGGCGTAGAAGCGGGCGAGGTCGCGCGCGCCGACGCCGCCGGTCATCACCGGGACGTGGTTGACATAGGGCTCGGAAACCATCGTCGCCATCGTCGCGGCAACATCGCGGGTGACGAATTCGAAGCGTGTATGCGCCTCCCACAAGGCTTCCAGGTTGTAATCCGGGCCGATCGTCCGCCGCAGCAGCGCGATCGAGCGCGAATGGGCGAGGGTCGCCGCCGGCTTGTCATAATCGCCGCCCTCCGGGCGGTTGAAGCCGTGCCTCGTCCCCGGATAAGTGTGGATCTGCATGTCGGATCGGCCGGGAAACGCCTCCCCTATTCGCGCCACCGCCGACGCCGGGACGTAATCGTCGTTCTCGGCAAAATGCAGCACCATCGGGCAGGCGACCCGGGGAGCCAGGTCGAGCACCGCCTCGATGCCGACGCCGTAATAGGCGACCGCGCAATCGACGCCGGAGTGCGCCGCGGCATGATAGGCCAGGCCGCCGCCGAGGCAGAACCCGACCGCCCCGACCTTGCCGGTGCATTCGGGGCGGCCGCGCAGGGCCGATACGGTCCGGGTGATGTCCGTCAAGGCGGCGATGCGGTCGAATTTCTCGTAAAGGGCGAGCATCCGTTGCCGGTCCGCCTGGTTTTGACCGAGATCCAACCCCGGCGCAATGCGCCAATAGAGGTCGGGGCACATCACCACATAGCCCTCCGCGGCATAGAGGTCGGCCATGTCGTGCATGTGCCGATCGAGGCCGAAAACGGCATGCAGCAACACGATCCCCGGCCCGCCGCCGGTCCGCGGTACGGCGAAATAGGCGCGAAAGGCATCGCTGCCGCCGACCGCGCCGATCGTGACCAATTCTCCGGACATCTGTCCCTCTCTTTGCGATGACGCCCCCGATCTTACGCCGTGCAACGATCGAGTGGGGCCTGGTTCTGATCCGATAGAGTCCGGGATATGTGGATATTCTCCAGAAAACTTTAGATAATGTGCTCGAAGAATTGCCGGGCCGTTTTTTCGAGCAGCTAATTTTAAAAAAGGCGATATTATACTTGACTAACCCCGCCGCAATTCCTAGATATAGGAGGTTCAAGGGGATGCAGCATGGCGAGCGTTCTGTTAGAGCCGTATTTCCTCGACGAGGAAGCGGCGTTTTCCCGTCTGGAAGCGATCGTGTGGCCGAACGGCATCGTCTGTCCTCATTGCGGGACGGTGGGCCGGGCGCGCGCATTGACCGGGGTTGTGGGCAAGACTGGCAAGCCTGCGATCGGCCGCAAGAAGTGCTACGCGTGTCGAAAGCAATTCACGGTTCGCGTCGGCACCGTGTTCGAGTTCGAGCCATGTCCCGCTGCATATGTGGTTCCAGGCCGCTTTCCTGCTGTCCAGCAGCAAGAAGGGGATCAGCAGCAATCAGCTTCACCGCACGTTTGGCGTGACCATAAAAACCGCTTGGTTCATGTCTCACCGGCTTCGCGAGGCGATGCGCGTTCTCGAAATGGAACCGATGGGAGGGGCCGGGAAGGCGGTCGAAGCGGACGAAACTTTCATCGGGCAGAAGCGCCCGAAGGCGAGCGGCGCGCGCGGCTATGCCCACAAGCACGCGATCGTGTCTCTCGTGGAGCGCGGCGGTAAGGTCCGCTCCACGCACGTTAACGATGTGAACGCCGCGACCCTGAGGCCGATTCTACAAGCGCAGATTAAAGCCGAATCCATGTTGATGACGGATGAAGCGACTTACTACCGTTCAATCGGCCGCGAGTTCAAATACCACTTCACCGTGCAGCACGGGATCGGCGAATATGTTCGCGGCGGCGCGCATACCAACACGATCGAAGGCTACTTCAGCATTTTCAAGCGCGGGATGACTGGCGTGTACCAGCACTGTTCGGCGCGCCATCTGAAACGCTACCTCGCCGAGTTCGATTTCCGGTACAATCAGCGCGTCGCACTCGGGATCGATGACCCGGCGCGCACGGAGGCAGCCTTGCGAGGGATTGTCGGAAAGCGGCTGACCTACCGTGGCTCGCCCGGGGGGCCATTGACCGCATGAGCCCAGTGACCCCGGAACGAGTTACACTGACGATTAGATCGAGCGCCGGGGAGGATGCTCCTCTCACGGTGGACGATGCTACGCGCCAAATTCTCGACTTCTTTGAACTGCTATCCGCAGCAGGTGGACCTGAAGGGGCGCGGGTCTCTTGGCGTCTAGTCGCCATTTCGATGAAAAGCCCGCTGACGCTGACGGCTGAGCCGTTTTCGGATGATCGTAGCATCCCCGTCGAGGCAGTGGCCCGCCGCGAAAAGCGCGCGATGGCCGAGTCCATGAGGGAAATGACGACAGCCGGTCGAGTTCCCGAGTGGATGGACCGCCCCAGTCGGCGTCGCGCACTGTCCTTCTTCGCTCGCCATTCCCGCGGCATTGGTCGGACTGATCTTACCCTTGAGGAAACCGCGCCCCCGATTGTCATCGTTCCGCAGAATGCCGCGGTTGCCGAAATTGCGTTGGCAAAAGAGCCGGTCGAGCCTCCTCCTCCGCGTAATCTCGCTCGCTCTGAGATGGGATCAATCGAGGGACAGGTTACTGAGACCACCACGTTTTATGGGCATCCGTCTGTTCGCATCCGGGAGCGGCTAACTGGAGCGGACGTGCTGTGCGTCCTTTCTGCCGCTTTGGCGGAGAGAGTTGGAGTTCGAACACAACTGGCGCGACGTTTGGCAAGGGCGTAGGGTATTGATGACGGGTGAAATTTCCTACCGGTCGGATGGCAGCATCTTGCGGATACAGGCGACAGACATGCTCCCTGTAGACACGCGATCGCTTGACTACGCGGACATCGCAGACCCAAACTTCACCGGGGGATTGGCGCCAGCCGAATACGTGAAGGCGCTGTGGGAGGAGGAGGTTGGCTGATCCGCCAAAGCGGGTTTGTTGGGATGCTTGCGCCTGGATCGGATATATCGCCGGCGAGCCCGATAAGATTCAGCCGCTGCGACTGATCTGGGATACCGCGCAGCGAGGTGGCTACGAAATTTGGACTAGCACCTACGCCTATTTGGAAGTCCTGAAAATCCGCGCGGACGCCGACGATCCCATTCCAGTCGAAGAAAGTAACAAGACAATAGATGAAATGTTCCAGCAGCCGCACGTAAAGCGCGTGCAGCTAGATATAGAAATAGCGAGACTGGCGCGGTCCCTTAAACAGAAATATCATGATGAGGGGCTTGCGAGCCGACCAGATACCATATATCTAGCGCTCCCTTCCTGCCGTTCCTGTGTTCTTGCCGACCTGTTCGTTCTGTAGTCGGTTGTCTGGCGTGTGTGGTTCTCCAGTTGCGTCTCGTTCGCTCGGAGCAGTGCATCGGCATCTCGCCGGCTTCGCTGCCGTGCTACGTCTGCGCGGTGCGGCGGCCGCGGGCTTGGCGCCTGGGGCGGCGGCCACGGTCTACGAGTGCGGCACTTGCCATCATCAGGTTGGTGACCTCAGGACCGTGTTCCACCGGACGCAGACGACCTGCCGAATGTTCCTCGCCGCCTATCTGCTGGCCGCGACAAGCGCGGGTCTGGCCAAGTTTTCAGCGCGAGCTGGGCGTCCTACCAGACGGCCTGGACGATAGCGCACAAGCTGCGCCACGCCCTCAGCGGATCCCGCTCACCCGCTCAGCGGCTTTCTCGGCGGACACTTCATCGGCGGCAGGGCGATCCGTCAGTCCTGACGGCACGACCCCGACAGAGCCTGGTCGTCGTGGCGGTCGAGGTGCCGGCGCCCGAACGGGCGCACGCCACGCGGTGGCGCCAGCACGCTTCTATGCCGGTGCCCGCATCGCCGTGCTGCCGCCGCACCGCGCCGAGCTCGGCGTTCCTCAGCCATATCGAGGCTCGCTCGCACCTCCTACCGACGCTTCGATACCAGGCCCGCCACCCTTGGCGAACACCT
The DNA here is from genome assembly GCA_963795485.1 of uncultured Alphaproteobacteria bacterium. Classification (GTDB taxonomy): domain Bacteria; phylum Pseudomonadota; class Alphaproteobacteria; order ATCC43930; family CGMCC-115725; genus AP-15. The sequence goes on along the minus strand of CAWCIL010000039.1, from coordinate 757,343 downwards.
GAACACACCCCGGTGACCCAGGCGCCGGCGCCATGCGGCGATTCTTCCCTATCGATACGCTCTTCAGCAACATCAGCCTGGCTGTCACCCATCACGCGTCAGCGCCAAGCACCTGCCGCGCTACCTCCGGGATGGGCGTATCGCTTCAACCGACTCAACCTGCCCGAGGCCTCGACCGGTATCTCACCGGCGCGCTGTCGAAGCGCCACATACCTATGACCAGCTCACAGCCGCAAACCGCTCTATATCACAATTTGGACGAACTGCACACTTGGGATCGAAAGCATCTTCTGCCGTTTGATGGGAAGATTAAGCGCCGGGATGGGCAGTTTTTGCGTATCCTCATCCCAGGCCCGGAAGTCGTGGGGCCGCTGTTTGCTGAGCCACCAGCCGCGCCGCCGCCAGCGGAGACGGAACCAGAGTCCGCTGAAGCCACACCGCCATCCTCTGCGACTGGGGAGGAACCATCGGCATGAAGAAATCGGAACAGCCGCAGCAGCAGCACAAGCGTTTCCTCGAAGCCGCCCGTGCCCTCGAATGCGACGAGGACAAGGAGCGGTTCGAGGAGAAACTTGGGCGCATCGCCAAGGCTAAGGCAGCCGCGAAGCCGAAGCCCAAGAAAGAGTGACGCGTTCGCAATGCACAAGCGATCTACATTTTGCGGCTGGGTTAGTCAAGTATAATATCGCCTTAAAAAAACTGCGCGCCGTGGGAATTGAGGCAACAAGGGCATTTGCAAGCGACTTGCCGCACACATCCTGAGTGCTAGCAGCGAACCCTTCGTACACAAGGACAATACACATCATCCTACAACAGACGTGACCCTCGTATTGGGAGAATCAGATTTGAACGAAATGTCCGGCGCTCTTGATTTCTTTTGTGAAACACGCCTGCCGAAGCTGATCGACGACCTCGCCGACTTAGCTCCAAACGACTACTCGCAGGCCTGAAATGTACTTTGGGCAACGAACACGCTCTCAAGAAGGCTGAGGTCTCCGAATTTTTCGCACGCGCTTAGAAAATAGATGGGGCATACCGCTTGATCAGTTGCGGATGTTGCTGACCATTTCGCGGAAATGGTGCCAGGAGCTTCAAATTCACGTGGAGTACGGGAAAACTGGCGGTAAAACCCAGCTTGAGGCCCAGTTCTCGGCGTTCATGAACTCCGCCCGGCGGCAATAAAAGAGGCGCTGATTGCTCTCCGAGATATAGCGCTCGGAGACGAGCCCTGGATAATCCCTATGCGGCCCGGTGTGCCCCAAGCCCATCGACAGATCCTGGGGGTGCCGGCGCCCGAAGCGGCTGGTGCTCGCTTGGGTCACCTGGCGCCAGTTCTCGACGTCGTCCTGCACGGTGTCGAGATACCAGCGCCCATCGCCGAGATGGGCTTCGAGGCTCGGGGCGTCCTTGGCCCAGGTCGCGAAGACGATGCCCGCACAGGCCTTGACGCGAGCCTCGATCAGACCGAGGGATGGTCTGTCGAGCGCGCCGTCATTGCGGGAGGTCCAGCCCGTGATAGGTGCACATAAAGCGCCTGGCGTTGCCGTCGTTGACGCGGCACAGGCGGTTGCCGCGGTGACGGGACATGTTGAGGAGCGCGTGCAGCCGACCCCCTCCGTCGCGGGTCAAGATGACCGGGTCTTCGCCCATATAGGTGTGGAAGAAATCGTCGGCCACAGGCACCAGGCTCTCCTGCCCGATCATCAGCCAGGCGCGCCCAAGGATCTTTTCCATCTCATCGTCATTGATCGCCTCTTCGCTGAAGATGCGTCGGTCGATTTTGCCGGTGGCGGGGTCGATGACGACGTACTTCCGAGCGATGCCTATAACCCCGGTCCTCCCTCTCGCGTTTATGATAACAGGAGCCGGGGTTCGACCCAAAGGAGACCAAGATTTTGGCAGTTGGCGAACCGTACCGACGCATGTTAGGGCGGCCCCGGAGGGTTTGATGTCACCGCCCCGAGCAGCTGACGATTTCAAGACGATCCGTACCCGCATGGAGGAGTTGCGGCGGGAGAAGCTTTCCCGGCAAGTCGCCCCCACAACGGACACCGGCGTCGCGGGTCATCGTGGTCCTTGCGCCTGCGGCAGGAGCCTGTTCCCCGACGAATGCGATGGATCGTGCAAGGCGGTTTGAAGGTGGCCGGCTGCCTCAGAACAGCGCGGCGAGACCCCGGCTAACGAGCCGGCGGTTTCGCGCGACGGCGCCGAGACTTCGGCGGGTGCGATCGATAGGTTTCACGTCAGTTGTCGTATTTGCAGCGAGCCGAGGCCGGGTTAAGCTACCGAACGGCCCATGAAGGAAACAGCGATGACAGCCATGATCGACATGCACGCCCATTGGCGGCCCGCAGCAGTAGCCGATGTCCTGCGCGCCCGTACGAGGGAGCCGCGCATCCTGCGCAACGGAGACGGCGTGGAGGTGCTGAAGTCCCCACGGATGGGCGAAGCGCCGCTCGCCGAGGCCTTCGACGACGTCGATTTCCATCTCGGTCGGATGGACCGCCAGGGGGTCGAAGTAAGCGTGCTGTCGCTCCTCGGTTCGTTCTGCTGGGTGGAGGCCTTGCCGTTGGACGAGTCCGGGCCGCTGTGCCGGACCATCAACGACGGGCTGTCCGCGATTTGTGAGGAGCATCCCGGCCGCTTCGCCGCCTACGCGGCACTGCCCCTGACCGACATTTCCGCTGCCGCCGCCGAGCTCGAACGGGCGCTCGGGCTGCCGGGCATGATCGGCGCGCAGATACCGGGCAACGCCTTCCTGACGCGCGATGACGCCGAAGCGATGCGTCCGCTGCTGGAAGTCGCGAACCGCCACCGCGCGGTGCTGTTCATCCACCACGGCCCGCGGCCGGGCGACGCGTTCCCCAAGGTCGCGGGCGACACCGACAACGCCCGCCGTCGCAACGGCACGCTCGACATGCAGGCGAGCCTGTCCTCGGTGATGGTGACGCTATCTCTCACCGACTACCTCGCGGATTATCCCGACGCGATGGTCCATGTGCACAATTTGGGTGGCAACCTGCCCTATGAGGTCGAGCGCATGGACCACCGCTGCCTGCTCGACACGCCGGAGGAGGAGCTGCCGTCGTCGCGCTTGCGGAACGCGAAGGTATACGTCGATTGCAACTCGTTCGGCCCGCACGCGATCGAGGCGGCGGTGCGGCTGTACGGCGCCGAGCGCATCGTGTGCGGCACCGACGGCACCGAGTTCGGTTGCGACTGGACTCGGAAGGCGCTCGCGGAAGCGCAGATCGGCGAGAAAGCGCGCGAGCAGATTCTGCACCGCAACGCCGCTGCGATGCTCGCCCGCGTTGCAGGGACCGCCCAGCGCGAAATCGCTGCCGCCTAATACTTCTGCTGCGCTCGGCCGCGGCCGAGCGCAGCGCCCGCGGTGCTCGGGGTCCGTCTGGCGCTCGTCGCGGAGATCCCGGTCGGGCTCTTTGCGTGCCGCGCAACGGCGGAATAGGTCGAGGCAGGCCGGAACCAGAAAATCTTCGGCAACCCTGCCGATTGGCTGGCGACTAGTATAGGTGCTGATGGGCGGCGTTCGTCTTTATCAGACGCGGCAGCCGGCGAAATTAGTGATTTGGGCGATCTCGACCGAGCGGATGGGTTGAACCCGCAGCAGTGTTCCGATTGCTCCTCGGATCCTTCTCGGATGCACCGGTCGGTCGATATCGAATTTGGCGCCTCATCGTACCACCAGTCGTGAATCCATCTCCTCTCATTTCGCTCGGCTCCGATAAGGCTTTGCTCGCCCGTCCGCAAAGCTGATCACGGGTAAAAAGGTACGTTTTCGCTTGCCGGGTCGATAGATTTCGCGCGATGAGCGGTTACTTTCATGCCCGCTGGAAAAGTCCCTCCAACGTTATTTACGACGGCGGCCACCGAGAGTGCCGCGTCCCTTACCTGAGGAGGTTGCGATGGCCGAACCCGAACATATCGATCGGCGCCGGGCGGCACTGATCGCTTACGACGTGTGCCGGCGCGCGTTGGCTCCGTCGGATCCAGCACGTAGGATTGCGATGCGCCCTGTGCTCAATGCCTGGGTGCAGATGATCGCGACAGCGAGGGCGGCGGGCGTGCCGGTGATCTACACGACGCCGGTCAGCCGACCCGATGGCGCCGACGTCGTCATGCTGCCGACCGACCTTGCGGCGGAGACCGGCGTGCTGCCTCTCACCAACGCTGTCGAGGGCACGGCGGAGGCTGGCTTCCCCGACGAGATCGCGCCGCGGCCCGAGGATTACGTCTTCCTCAAGCGTCGGCCGAGCGCGTTCTACGGGACGGGTGTGGCCGAGCTCCTGCACATGCTGCGGCGCGACATCATCATCATCAGCGGCGGCGCCACCAATCGGGGCGTCGAGACGAGCGTGCGCGAGGCGTTCAACCTCGATCTAATGTCTATCGTCGTGCGCGAATGCTGCTGGAGCGGTGACCCGGCCGCCCATGCCTACAGCCTCGGCAGGGCGATGAAAATGTATGCCCGCATTCGCCGGCTCGACCAGGTCGCGGCGATGCTGCGGGAATGAGTGTTCACCAGCGATTTGTACAAAAAGCTGCACGCGAAAAGCGCGACGCAGCAAAAATCAGGAAAATAAGCCCGGCAGGCAAACTGGGAATGCGGGTTCGGCACGCTCGTCAGCCGATTTGTACCCGGTTCGACGGGTTGGCCAAGGGATAGAAGCGGCTCGATGGTGGCATGCCGCCACGGCGACACTGCGCCGAACGCGGCATCGGCTGGGACCGCAGCCGAACAGCGCTTACAGGTTGGCGGATAAGAACAGGCCGCTGGGCTCTTAGAGCGCGCGATTTCGCCAGCCTGCGCATCGCGGATCGCACTTACCCTCGAGAGGTAGGCCGGCAAGGCGGGCGCTCACGGGCTCAGAGCGAATCCCTCGTAGCCATTGCGCGCAATGCCGGCCCAGGTCACACGGTAGCGAGCCATGCCGCCTGCGTAGGGCATAAAGACCCGCAGCTTACCGAGGATGTTGGCACCCAGATACCAGGAATGCTTGGCCTGTGGCAGCAGGGTGGCATTGGCGGCCTCGTTGACGTGGTCCACCCATTTCCCGGTCGCCTGCGGCGTCGCCTCCATGCAGAAGATCCGGTGGGCGTTCATGTGGGCGATGCAGTGGGCGATGAAGTCCACATGCTGCTCGATCGCCACCGGCATGTTGCACAGCACCGACGGGCTGCCCCGGGCCGGTGATTGTCAACAAATTGGGGAAGCCCGGAACTTGCAGCCCCAGATAGGTCCGCGGGCCTGCGCTCCAGGCGTCCTCGAGCTGGTGTCCGTCTCGGCCGGTGATGTTCATCCGCAACAGCGGTCCGGTCATCGCATCAAAGCCGGTGGCGAAGACGATGATGTCGAGCGCGTATTCGCCGTCTCTCGTTTCGAGTCCGCGCGGCGTGATCCGCTCGATCGGGCGCGCTTGCACGTTGACCAGCGAGACATTGCTGCGATTGTAGGTCTCGAAATAGTTCGTGTCGATCGGTGGGCGCTTGGCAGCATAGGGGTGATCGATGTCGGACAGCTTCGCCGCGGTCACTGGGTCCTTGACGATCGAGAGGATCTTGGCGCGGATAAACTCCGCAGCAGTATCGAGAAAGCGGTCGAGAAACTGCCCGGGGCCTTTGTCGAGCCTCTCGTAAGCCGTGCCGTCGAATACTCTGGTCCCATTGACGAAGACGCCGTGGACGCCGCGCGGATCACGGATTGTGCGCGGGCCGGCACCCGGAAGGTCATTGACCCGGCGCGACGCCGAGATGCCGACCGTGGCGGGATCGACGAGCAGCAGGTCGGCGCAGGCGCGGGGCCGCGATCCGGCCGCGATCGGGGATGCCGTAAAGCCCGGCCTGATGGCGGATCAAGCGGCGCACCCCCTAGGGGAGATCGAACGCACCTCGTTCGCGCACCCAATGACCGAGGAAGTAGAGCCCAAACCCACCATCGCACAGATAGGCGAGATGCGCGCCGGCGTCGGACAGCGCGATCACCGCGGCTTGGTGCTTGATCAGTGGCTCGACGCCGGAATTGACCGCATTGAAGAAGCGGCCGATAAACCCGGTTACCTGTAATGGTGCAGAGCACAACATACGCGCCAAAGATGGCCGCCGCGATCAGCGGGGAGTGATAGACAGCGCGCTTTGAAAACGCCGGAGCGACGCCCCGGAACGGGGTCGGTTCCGTCTTGGCAGACCATCTGTTGCACCGCCAGGTTAATGCATTTACGGCATCGCTGGCGCAGGCAGGCTCTCGACGTTTCGGGCGCATCGCCGCCCACCGGGCCGACCGTCGGGATGCCGGGTACGAGTGACGGCGACCATATTAATTTTTTGTCGCTCTGCGTGAACCGGTTCACACATCGCGAGCGCCGCCATCCATTAACGCTCTTTCTACCCAGAGCGGCGATCGAGCACGCGGTTCACCATTGACCACGGGATGTCCCATTGTCGCCAATGTTGCAAGGTAAGAACAATTCGGGAATACCCATGGTCCTGGGTCCCGGTTATCGCTGCATCCGATTGCTGTCGGGGTCCTCGACCCTCGGTGGGGGATATGGCGGAAACTCGTTGCGCATATTTCTGCAGGTGCCCTGGGCAAACCTCGCGATGGCACGGTGGTCTGCCAGTGACCAGCTAGCGCTGATCATCGGGATATGACGACCGTTGCCCGACTGCTTCGACTGGAGGCCATGCTGGGTTATCATGTCGAACCTGGACTCTCGGTATACGTTATGTTAACTACTTGGAATGATGATTAACCACGACAGCGCCGGCCCCGGTTGCCGGCAGACCCCGGAGGCTATCATGCGCGTGCTTCTCGTCGAGGACGACCTGGCCACGTCCGCCAGCATCAAGCTGATGCTGAGAAAAGAAAATTTTATCTGCGATACCACCGATCTCGGCGAGGACGGGCTGGAAATCGGGAAGCTCTATGATTACGACATCATTCTCCTCGACTTGATGCTTCCGGACATAGATGGATACGAAGTGCTGCGTCGCCTGCGGGCAGCACGCGTGCACACCCCAATTCTGATACTTTCGGGCCTCGCGGCGCTCGACCACAAGCTCAAGGGCCTGGGCTTCGGTGCCGACGACTTTCTGACCAAGCCGTTCGATCGCCGCGAGCTAGTGGCGCGCATCCATGCGATCGTTCGCCGCTCGAAGGGTCATTCGGAATCCGTCATCCGCACCGGCAAACTCATGGTCAATCTCGATGCCCGCATCGTTGAAGTTGACGAACGACCTGTGCATCTGACCGGCAAAGAATACGGCATACTCGAACTGCTCAGCCTGCGCAAAGGGACAACGCTGACCAAGGAGATGTTCCTCAATCATCTTTATGGCGGAATGGACGAACCGGAATTAAAGATCATCGACGTCTTCGTTTGCAAGCTGCGTAAGAAGCTGGCGCAGGCCACCGGCGGTAAGCACTACATCGAAACCGTTTGGGGTCGGGGCTATGTGCTGCGCGACGTGCCAGAACCCGTCGGAACAGGGAGCGTGAGCGTTCAGGCGCCAAGCCAGGATGCCGTCGAGCCGAGCCACGGAACGGCCGCGGCTTAGGCGCAGGCGATCGTAAACAGGCGAGCTCGCCCGGGCCCAGCCTCGGCGTCGGTCAGGCGCCAACCCAGGACGCGCGCGAGCAGGCCTGCGAAGTAGGCGTTCACGGTACGCGGAGTGAGCGCTGCGACCGACGTTTCGAGCCGCAGCGCCAAAGCTTGCTCCGAGGCCAACGAGACGGCTTCACCAACCATTTCGAGCTGTAGGCCTGCGCATGTGACATCCAGCGCAAGACGGCCGCCGCGAATTAGCGCCTCGGCTCCGACCAGAATCAGGTTGCAGCCGAGCTTCTGCTTCGCGAGCGGCAGTGCGCTCACCTTTTCGGCATAATCGCACGCGATCGGCATCCCATTGAAATACATTGCGGCTAAATCGCAAGGGGCTGGTCCCGCGACCGGGGCATCGTCTCCGAAACCGTAGGCGAAACGGTAAAATCGCAGCCGGTTGGCAGCGCGCCGCGCGCTGTCCGCAATGAGCGGCAGAGCCTCGCTCGCAAAATCTGCGTCGGCCTCGGCGAGCAGCTCGACACCATTCCCGACAGCGGCGATCGGCCCGCTCAGCTCGTGGCACAGCCGCGCCGTCAGCAACTCTAGCACTCGCATGTCGAGCGTGCCGATCATGGTTAACTCTGGCACGATGCTCGTGTCGCTGCAAGCCGGGGCCGCAGCGCTGTCGCGTTGCGGCGTCGAAATTGCTGTGAGGACTGAATTGGATGGTGCTTCTGCTGCTCCGGCGCAAGCGAAATTTCATGTTCTAAATATTTTGGCAGAATGTTTCGCGATCGACAGGATCGTATACTTCGACGGGCCGCAAGGTGCCGCAAGACGCACCCGCGACAATGGTAATGGGGGAGGAAAACCCATGTCGATTTTTTTACTCCTCGACAAGGAGCGCATCGTTGCGCCGCCCGGCTAGAGCCGTTGGTTGATTCCGCCGGCAGCACTTTGCGTCCATCTGTGCATCGGTCAGGCCCATGCGTTCAGTGTGTTCAACCTACCAATGACTCGGCTGATCGGCGTCATCCGATCAGCGCCCGGCGACCGGAAGGCGACCCACTCGGCTGGATCTTTAGCCTAGCGATCTTTGTTCTCGGGTTTTCCGCTGCCCTCCTGGGCCCCTCGGTCGAGGAGGCCGGTCCGCGTCGGGCAATGTTCACCGCCGCGCTGTGTTGGGCCGGTGGCTTCATCGTATCGGCGATCGGCATCTATATGCATATTGTCTGAATCAACTATCTCGGCTACGGTGTAGTGGGTGGCTTTGGGCTCGGCATCGGCTACATTTCGCCGGTATTGACCCTGATCAGATGGTTTCCCGATCGCCGCGTGATGGCGGCCGGGATGGCGATCATTGGATTTGGGGGCGGCGTCTTGATCGCTGCGCCACTCTCGGTCCAGCTTATGGGCAAGTTCTCAACGGCGGCCCATGTCGGGGTCGCCGAAACCTCTATCGTCCTAGGGATCTCTGCTTCATGATGGTCGGCGCTGCGATCGTGCGCGTTCCGCCGCCGGGCTAGGTGCCCGCCGGTTACGTGGCGCCGGCGCAATCGATCCGACTGGTCGCGACCGAGAACGTCCACGTTGACTACGCTGAAGACACCGCAATTTGGGCTGCGCCTAGCTCAGTGCCCGTTCGCGGTAGCCGTTCGCCGTCACCGATTCGCAGCACTCGCGAAAGGCGGGGCGGCCGCCGCTGTAGCGAGCGCACCGGTAGCCGCTCGGAGATGACGTTGCCACCAAGGTGTTTCGGACAACGATGGCTGCTGTATCGGTATCGCCGCGTCGATCTAGGCGATGGCCGAGCGGATGTTCCGCGCGATCGGCCGCGACGACATGATCGCCGACCCGCGTTTCGTACCAACAGCGACCAGGTCAGGAACGCCGAGGCGTGCGGGGCGCCGATCGCTCCGTGATGGATGCGCAGCCTCGCTGAGAACATGACAATTTTTGCTCCCGCCGAGGCTAGCACGGCGCCGGTCTACGCCATCGACCAGTTCATCGCCGATCCGCACGTGCTCGCGCGCGAGATCCTGGTCGACCTTCCCGACCACGAGTTGGGGGCCTACCTGATGCGCGACGTGATCCCGAGGCTCTCCGACACATCTTGAAGGCTGCGCCGTCCAGCCTCGTCATTAGGCCAGCAGACTGCCGAGATCCTGGTCGGGCTCGCCCTCGACCATGCGCAGATTCAAGGCCTTGCGCACGACGGGATCATCTTCGTCTCCGGAGATGGGCTATGACCGCATCGGCGCTGCCCGGTGTGGCGCTCGCTATTGTTGTGCCGGGACGCGACGCTTTGTCGAGGGTGCCGCCTGGCGCAGCGCCGACGCCATCATCTTCGATCTCGAAGACAGCGTCGCTGCCTCGGAAAATGACCGGACTTTGGCGCCCGAGGCGGGCGGGAAGGTTGCGCGCGGTGGCGCCGATGTCGTCGTCCGCATCAACGGGCCGTTGCGCAGGTCGGTGCGCGCCATTGAGGCGTCGGTCGGTCCCGCCATGCCGGCGCTGGCCCTGCCCAAGACCGACAGCCCGGAGCACGTCGGCCTGCTCGCCGAGACCGTTGACGAGGTCGAGGCCGAGCGCGGCATGACCCCCCGGCACCACCCGGCTCATCCCAATGGTCGAGACCGAGGCGGGGTTCTTACGTATCGCCGAGATCGCCCACGCCCACCCGCGGCTTGTCGGCCTAAATCTAGGTGAGGAGGATTTCGCCACCTCAGCCGGCATTCACCCCGATTCCGAGGCGCAGTCGATGCCGAAGCAGACAGCGATGTTCGCCGCCCGCGCCGCCGGCATCATGCCGTTGGGCTTTATCGGCTCGATCGCCGAGTTCCACGATCTCGACGGCTTCCGCCAGACGATCCGCCGCCGCGGCGGTTCGGCTTTATCGGCGCCTCGGTCATCTATCCGAACCCAATGGCGGTCCTGAACGAGGAGCTCCGCCCGACTGCGGAAGAGCTCGATCAAGCGCGCCGGGTGCTCGCCGCCTATGACACTGCGCTGGCGGAGGGTGTCGCCGCGATTGCCATCGACGGCAAGATGATCGACGTGCCGGTGGTTGAGCGCGCCCGTCTCTTGCGAGCGCGAGGAGGCCATTGCGGTCCGCGAGGCACCGGCGCAAGCTCTTGGGGAAAGGGCAGAAGAGCTTGAACCTCCGCAGACGCAACCCCGGCGGCGCTTTCGTAATTGGGCTCGCGCTGGCGTCGATGCTGACCTCGGCGTCGGTCCGAGCGGCGGACACCGACATGATCTCGGAGCCGATGGCGGTGCTGCAAGGGCTCGACAAGATTACCGCGCGCGTCTCCGAAATCGAGGCGCCGGTGGGCAAGACAGTGCGGTTCGGCAGCCTGTCGATCACCGTGCGCGACTGCGAGAAGAACCCGCCCGAAGACAAGCCCGAAAGCGCCGCCTTCCTGCAGATCGACGAGGTCCGCCCCGGCGAAGACAACGTCAGGCGCTTCAGCGGGTGGATGTTCGCACAGAGCCCCGCGCTATCGTCATTGGAGAACCCGGTCTACGATGTGATCCTGCTCGACTGCAAGGCGGCGAGCGGTCCGCCGTCCGCATCTTCCGGCAGTGACACCGGGAAGGACGCGCAGTAGCCCAGGGCTGCAGCGAGTAGGCGGCGATAGCGGTTGCGGGTGATCTCGATCGCACCGAAGCGCGCCAGATGCGGGGTTAGGAACTGGGTGTCGAGCAGGCAGTAGCCGCCTAGCCGCAGCCGAGCCGCCAGATGCACGAGGGCCACCTTGCTTGCATCGGTCTCCCGGCTGAACATGCTCTCGCCGAAAAACGCAGCGCCGATCGAGACGCCGTAAAGCCCGCCCACCAATCGGCTGTTGCGCCAGCATTCGACGCTGTGCGCCGCCTGGCGGGCGAACAGCGCGCCATAGAGCCGCACGATCTCCTCGTTAATCCAGGTGTTGGGGCGTTTTTCGGTGGCCTTAGCGCAACCGCGAACGACTTCCTCAAAGGCCTCGTCGCAGCGGATCTCAAACCGGCCCTGCCGCACTAGGCGGCGCAGCCGATGCGGGACGTGAAAGCCGTCGAGCGGAATAATGCCACGACGCTGCGGATCGACCCAGAACAGCTCGGGATCATTGGCCGATTCCGCCATCGGGAAGACCCCGGCGGCATAAGCCTCGAGCAGAATGTCGGGGGTCAGGCGAAACCGCTCTGTTCGGCTCATGCCGACCGCCCGACAAACCGCTCGAGCCAGTGGATGTCATAGTCGCCGTTGATGAAATCGGCGGCGTTGACCAGGCGCTGGTGCAGCGGAATGGTCGTTTCAATGCCGCCGATCACATACTCCTCGAGCGCGCGGCGCAGCCGCATCAAGCATTCGTTTCGGGTCTTGCCGTGGATGATCAGCTTGGACACCAGGCTGTCGTAATAGGGCGGCACCTCGTAGCCCTGGTAGAGCGCGCTGTCGACGCGCACGCCGAGCCCCCCTGGGGCGTGATAATCGATGACCCGCCCTGGCGACGGACGAAAGCTGTCCGGGTTCTCGGCGTTGATTCGGCACTCGATCGCATGGCCGGAGAGCCGAATCTCAGCCTGCCGGTAACCGAGCGGCGCGCCGTCGGCGATGCGCAGCTGCTCCCGGACAATATCGATGCCGCTGATCATTTCGCTGATCGGATGCTCGACTTGCAGCCGTGTATTCATCTCGATAAAAAAGAATTTGCCGTCCTGATACAGAAATTCAATGGTGCCGGCGCTTCGGTAACCGAGCTCGCGTAGCGCCGCAACGGCCAGCGCGCAAAGCCGGTCGCGCTCGTCGGGGTTGAGCGCCGGGGAGGGCGTTTCCTCGAGCATCTTCTGATGCGAACGTTGCAACGAGCAGTCGCGCTCGCCGAGATGAACGACCCCGCCTTGGCCGTCGCCGAGCAGTTGGATCTCGATATGCCGCGGCCGGTCGAAGTAACGTTCGAGATAAACCTCACCCCGTCTGAAAAAAGCCACCGCCTCATGTTGCGCGAGCGGCAGCATCCGGCCCAACTCGGCGCGGTCGTGGGCGACCTTCATGCCACGGCCGCCGCCGCCTGCCACCGCCTTGATCAGTACCGGATAGCCGATCGCGCGGGCGGCAGCATCGGCTGCGTCGAATTCTCGCACTGCGCCCTCGGAGCCGGGAACCGTGGGCATGCCCAGCCGTGCCGCCGCCGTCTTGGCTGCGATCTTGTCGCCCATCAGGCGGATGTGCTCGGGCGCCGGGCCGATAAAGGTGAACCCGTGCTCTTCGACGGCTGCGGCGAAATCGGCATCCTCGGCGAGAAAGCCGAGCCCGGGATGGATCGCGTCGGCGCCGGTGATCTCCGCGGCGGAGAGGATGGCGGCGACGTTCAGGTAGCTGTCCCGCGCGGGGGGTGGGCCTATGCAAACACTCTCATCGGCCAGCCGAACATTCATCGCGCGCGCGTCGGCGGTCGAGTGCACCGCGACCGTCTTGATCCCCATTTCGCGGCAGGCGCGGTGAATCCTGAGCGCGATCTCGCCGCGATTGGCAATGAGAACCTTCTCGAACATCGATCGCGAAATGTCACTCGATCAGCATCAGCGCCGTGCCATATTCGACCGGCTGCGCGTCGCCGACCAGGATTTGCGTGATTCGCCCCGGCCGCGGCGCCCGAATCTCGTTCATGACTTTCATCGCCTCGATGATCAGCAGCGGCTGACCTTCGACGACGCCGTCGCCGAGACGGACAAAAGCCGGAGCTCCGGGCTGCGGCGAGAGGTAAGCGGTTCCGACCATCGGCGCCGTCACCGCGCCGGGATGATCGGCAAGCCTGCCCGCGGCGGGGTTCGGGGCACCGGCGGCCGTGACCGCAGCCTGCCCGCCCGTCGACAAGCCGCGTGCGACGCGGATGCGGCGATCGCCGACCGCATATTCGATCTCGGTCAAGCCGGTCTCAGCCAGTAGCAGGGCGAGCGTGCGGATCAGGCCGGGATCGGGCGACAGGAGCGGGCCGCGGGCGCCGAACTTCACCGAGTGGGCTCTCCGGGCTCGTCCTCGATGAGGCTCGCAACGGCCTCGAGCGCCAACTCGTACCCGTGGGCGCCCAAACCGCAGATCACGCCGCGGGCGGCGAGGCTCACATAGGAATGGTGACGGAATCGCTCGCGCCGGAAGATGTTTGACAGATGCACCTCGATGACCGGCAGCCCGGCGGCGGACAGCGCATCGAGCACGGCCACCGAGGTATGGGTCAGCGCGCCGGCGTTCAGGACGATGCCCTCGGCTGATTCCCGGGCCTCTTGGATCCAGTCGATGAGCTGGCCCTCGTGGTTTGTCTGCCGAAAGTCGATCTGCAGATCGAGCGCTGCGGCGCGGGCGAGGCAGCGCTCCTCGATATCGGCGAGCGTGTCGCTTCCATAAACCGACGGTTCTCGGACCCCGAGCAAGTTTAGATTGGGACCGTTGAGGACAAAGATGGTTGGCAACTCCGTACTCCCGAGCCAAATGCCTGCTTATAGCATGGGCCCGTCCAGCAGTAACGCGATCCCCGGCCGAGCCGGCGGCGGCCATCCCGCCGGCTCGCCCGCCCTCCGCCTCGCTGCCGACGCCCCAAAGATGGGGTGGATCAGCGCTCTTTCCGCAGTACGGAGCGACGGCCATAGTGGCCGCTCGCATCTCGTCATTGCTGGAGGTGAAGATGGCCATCACGCTTTACGATCTCGCCGGCGCCGAGGCGGACCGCCGCTTCAGCCCGTTCTGCTGGCGCACCAAAATGGCGCTAGCGCATAAGGGGCTCGAGGTCGAGACGATCCCGTGGCGGTTTACGGAGAAGAACAAGCTTCCCCAACCGAACGCCGGGCGGGTTCCAGTCGTTGTCGACGGCAACCGGGTTGTGGCCGATTCCTCCGCCATCGCCGCCTATCTCGAAACATGTTACCCAGACCGTCCCTCGCTGTTCGGCGGCGAGGCCGGCCGGCCGCTGACGACCTTTGTGCAGAACTGGACCGAAACCGTGGTCCAACCTGCGCTGGTGGGCTTCGTCGTGCTCGACATCTACCGCCACGTCGCTCCGGAGGACCGGGGCTATTTCCGGCAGTCGCGCGAGGAGCGGTTCGGCCGCACGCTCGAGGAGGTGGTCGAAGACCGGGAATCGCGGCTGCCGGCGTTTCGCGACAGCCTGGCGCCGGTGCGTCGCACCGTCGAGCGGCAGCGGTTTCTGGGCGGCGCTGCCCCGACCTATGCCGATTATCTCGTCTTTGCCGCTTTTCAATGGGCGCGCGCGATCAGCGATTTCGAGCTGCTCGCCACCGATGACCCGGTCGCCGCTTGGCGCGGGCGGATGCTCGATGCGTTTGGCGGCCTTGCCCGCAACAGCCCTGGTTATGGCGGCTGAGCATGGGCGGGACGGCAGCGCTGGCCGCGGCAGCGCTGATCGCGCACATCCTCGCGGCGGTCGTCTGGGTCGGCGGCATGTTCTTTGCCCATCAGGTGCTGCGGCCCGCTGCCGCCGCGCTCGAACCGGGGACGCGGCTGACCCTGTGGTCGCGTGTTCTCGGCCGGTTTTTCGCGTGGGTCTTCGTCGCTGTCGCACTGCTCCCGGCCACCGGCTATGCGCTCGTCTTTGGGGTTTACGGCGGCTTTCGCGATCTCGGCTTCTATATCCAGCTGATGCAGGGGCTCGGCATCATCATGATCCTGCTGTTCCTGCACCTCTATTTTGCACCCTGGAAGCGGTTCCGGGCGGCGGTAGCACGGCAGGATTGGACCGAGGGCGGTCACCAACTGGCGCAAATCCGCACGATCGTGACAATCAACCTGGTGCTCGGCCTTATCGTCGTGGCGATTGGCGGCAGCGGCCGGTACTGGCGCTGAGCGTCAGCGCTCGGCGGCCCGAGCTGAGACATCGAGCCCGTCAATTCGACGCAGCCCGGCGTGCATCTTGGTCTTGCCGTCCGGCGAAATCCAGGTGGCCGTGAGACCGCCGTCTTCACGCGGCCGAAAGCGCAACGTGCTCTCGTCTTTTTGGGCGAAAACCATTTCGCGGCCGGCGATATGTCCGGTGCGGCGGCTCCATTCGGCGGGCTCGTTCCGATCTATTCCGGGTCCAATCGCATAAATCGCCGACAGTTTACGCCCGTGCACCCCCTCGATTGCGAAGAGGATCTCCCGCCCGTTGGGATAAAAGCCGTACCACGTATTCCAGGCGGTCGCGCCGCCGTCCATTTCGGGCGCTACCGGCGCCGAGGCGCCGGTTGCGGCGATCAACGCCGGGACCGCGGCCTTTTCTTGAAGAAGGCCTTTAGGGAGGCGCAGGTCGGCGCTCGGCTCGTTCCCCCAAGACGGCTGGCACTCGAACTCTCCCTTAAGCGCGTCATCACCGACGAAGTCCCGCACGCAATCCCCAAATCGGCGCAGAAATAGACCGCTCGACGAGATCCAATGGCCGACGAGATAGGCCGGCTGGTCGACGACGGCAAACCCGATACCGTGCTTCGAGAGAATTTGCCGCGACGTTTCGCCGCGCCCACCGGGGTCGAAATCATCGCCATGGAAAAAGAACAGCATGACGCGTGCCCGCCGGATCCGCTCCAGCACCGGATAGAGCCGGGTCGCGTTCAATCGCCAAGTATCGTAAAACTCGTCGAAATCGCCGAATGCGGCCGGCGCGGTCGCGACGACGGCATCGACGGCATCCGAATCACCAGCTGCCATAAGCGCAAGGAAGGCGCCAAAGGATTGCCCGGCAAGAACGATGCGCCGGTAGCCCTGCCGCTTCAGCTGTGCCGTGATGCCGACGAGCCGGCGAGAGCTGTAGCTCAGCGAATCGTCATCCCGCAGCCGGTCGAAGCGCAAGACATCCCACCCCAAATCACGAAGTTCTCGAAGATAGGGCGGTGTCGGAGATTTCCAGTCTTCGGCGTCGAGTGAACGCCCGTGGCTCCAGACCACCACCCCCATCGCCCGCTGTGGGCCGATCAAGACTCGATGGAAAGCCGGGTCGAGCCCCATTGCTGCCGCCGGCAGACTAGCCAGTATCGTGAGGCCGAGCGCCAGCGCACAGGCCTCGGCCAGAATCGACTGTCGCATTTGTTATGACCCCCCACCCTCGCCTTGGCCTAGGCTTTGGTGGAGAGTTTATCGAAATATTTCCCTTTGTGTCACTTCGTAAACGCCGCGTCGACGCGGCAGAGTAGCGCTGCCTCTTGGGGCCGAAGCGAACTATCGCGGCCCTGCGACGAACTGGCGCACCGGCCGAGGTCTGATCACTCCTCTCGCAAGGTCATCAATACGATGGCGGCGAGCAACACGCCGGATGCGGCAAAGCCGGCCTCGATCTGACCCAACGCCATACTCAGCAGAGTGGTAGCCGCAGTCGCGGCGCCGATCAGAAAAGGCATAAGCTGATCCTGGTCACTGGCCTTGGGGTGACAGCTTCGTTAAAACGGGCGATGGATCGCTCTATTCCCGGTTCGTGAAGGGAGGACGCGATGGGATTTCTCTACGTCGCGCGCAGCGCGAAGCTCGGCCGCTGGGCATCGGATGTCGGGCTCGGGCGGCACGTTTACAAAGTCGGCACCGCTGACATCGACCCCAAGGCATTGGCCGCTATTGGCTGGGCCGGCGAAACCGATTGGGCGATCGTGCGTAAACGCGAAGTCGCGGAGCTGAGCGAGGCAGAGGCGTTGGCGAGGCTCGCCCGCAAGGAGAAGATGATCGATCCCAATCTCTATCCTAAGCTCAAGGGTGCGGTCGGGGTGTTCCGCCTCACGGCGCCCACGGTCGAGAACCACATTTTGGTGACGCGGGCGCTGGCGGGCGACGGGGGCCGCAACGAGATCAAGCTGAAGCCAAGCGATTTTGCCGAATACCTGATCCATAACGCGCTGCGTTGACCGTTCGGGCGGTCCGCGGGAGGACGTAGAGCGGCTCGCCTCAGCTGGAAGATCGCAGATTACGGACCGGACTCGCGCTGCCTCCCGGCAGCCGGCATTCCGACCCGGCGGCCGGCCCAGTACCGCGCCTGCAAGTGCGCATGTGCGGCGGCAGCGGCGGCTACACGGTGTTGCGCCTCGCCTGGAAACGGCACGACCCGGCGCCGGGCGAGATCGAACGACAGAAACATCAGCTCCTGCATTGCCGAACGCTGCTCGTCTGCGAGGCGGAACATCTCATGCGCCAGATGCAAGCGCTTGGCGTCTGCGCCGAGGATCTGGCTGACGACGCGCACCCGCTCACCGACCAACAATTCGCGCTCATAGAGGTTGTGCGTCTCGGCGACGAAAGTTCCGTGGTTGGTGGCGCGCTTATAGGCCTGACCGATACCGATCGCATCGAACAGCAGATCGGTGGCGTAGTCGAAGAGCACGCTGTAGTAGGCAAGGTTCATGTGACCGTTGATGTCTATCCACTCTGGCAGCACCTGACCGCGATAGCGGTCGAACGGAGCGGGAATGCTCATCGCTCCAGCCTGTCGAGTGTGTCCGGCGGCCACGACGGCTGCTCAACCTCGCGCCGTCCGCCGGCTTCGTCTCTGCCAAAGGCGAGCATCGTCGGTGGAACGGTGGACAGATGATCTTGACGCGACAATCATCGCAGACTCGGCGCGTATCCCTTCCGAGGATATTCTTCCCAATACTGACGGAAGCCGCGATGCGTCAGCTCCTGGTGCGGGTGCGCCCGCAGCCTTTCGACATCGATGTCGATGCCGAGGCCGGGTGCGGTCGGCAGATCGATCCAGCCATCCTGCACTGTCAACGAAGTTGTGGCGATGTCCCCGCACAGATCCTGGAAGTTGACGAAGTATTCGGCGATGCGAAAGTTTGGGATGACCGCCGAGACATGCACGGTTGCTGCCAATCCAGCCAGCGTGCTGTTGTAGTTGTGCGGCGCCAGAACGACCGCGTGCGGCTGCGCCATGGCGGCGATATCGAGCATTGCCGTGATGCCGCCGACGACACAGATGTCCGGGTTGAGGATGTCGGCGGCACGCTTGGCGAGGCATTGGGAGAATGCCTCCTTGGTGTAGATCGCCTCTCCTGTCACGATCGGGATCGACACGGCGCGCCGTACTTCGGCAACGAGATCGATGTTCTCCGAGAGGCACGGCTCCTCGTACCAGTCGATGCCGAACTCGGCCAGTCGATGGCCGATGCGGATCGCGTGCATCGGGGCAAAGCGGCGGTGCGCTTCGATCAGCAGCTCGAAATCGGGGCCGAGCGCCTGGCGCATCGCGCGGACATAGGCGATCGCGAAATCTTCGTCGCGGCGATCGACATAGGTGCGCCAGGGGCCCGGGAATGGATCGAACTTTGCGGCGGTGAAACCCATCGCCTTAACCTGCAGCCCGCGCTCGACGCCTTCCTCGATGGTCGAACCGCGCGACCACCCATTAGCATAAATGCGCACCCGCTGGCGCGAGGCGCCGCCGATCAGATTATAAACCGGCAAGCCGGCGCGCTTGCCTAGGATGTCCCACGACGCGATCTCGATCGCACTCCACGCCGCGAGCAACTCAGGCGAGCCGCGTTTGATCGCGAAGTCCTCGAACATGACCTGACCGGTGTGCCTGATATTGAAGGCGCTGCGGCCGATCACATGTGGCGCCATCGCCCGCACGCATTCAGCGATGACGGTTTCCTTCCCGTGAGTGACATAGGCTTCGCCCCAGCCATGGAGGCCGCCCTCGGTTTCGACCCGGCAGAACAACAGATCTTTGGAACTGCCGGTGCCGAGAATGAAGCTTTCGATGCGCGCAATCTTCATGTCGAGCGTCTCCCGCGATAGTGAAAGCGCCGAGGCGACGGACCGGCCTCCTGCGGCCAATCGTAGCATCGGCCGCAGCGCCGGCACCAGTTAGCATCGGACCAGCTAATTTCGGCGGTGGCAAAGCCGACAGCGACAACAGGAAGCGTGATGACGGACGAAGCCCAGCATTTTTCGAGGACGCCAATGCATAGCGGCGAGCCGACAAGAAACGCGCCGTGATTTTCTGCTTCTGGTCGCCGGTGCGGTCGGAGCGGTCAGCGTTGCCGCAACCGCATACGTGTTGATCAATTCGATGAACCCATCGGCCGACGTCCTCGCCGCCGGTGGCCCGGTCGATGTCGATTTAAGCAAAGTGGCACCGGGTCAGCAGATCATTGTCCAGTGGCGGGGCAAGCCGATCTTTATCACCGACCGCACGCCGCCCCTGCTGAAGATGCTGGAGGACCCCAAGCTGGTCGGGCGGCTTAGCGATCCGAATTCCGAGGCCGACCAGCAGCCGCCCTACGCCAAGAATTGGCATCGATCGATCCAGCCGAGCCACGCTGTGTCTGGTCGGGATTTGCACGCATCTTGGCTGCATTCCCAACTTTTTTCCCAAGCCCGATCCGTCGGATCCCGCCCCGGATTGGCTCGGCGGCTATTTTTGCCCGTGCCACGGCTCCAAATACGATCTGGCGGGCCGGGTCTTTTCGGGCGTGCCGGCGCCTTATAACCTGCCGGTCCCTCCCTACCATTTTCCCGATAAGACCACAGTGCGGATCGGCGAGAACCCACCCGGCGAGACCTGGAATTTCGGCTCGATCGTCCAGATCTGAGGATCATCCGGATCTGAGGGGAAGTCGCGCCGCTGAGCCCAGGCTCGAGGGCCTGGTCGGCGGGGCGCAAATAATGAAGCGTTTGCTGCTCAGGGCCGCATCGCAGCACCATCGGCCTCCGGCACTGCGGTCGCATCGCAATCTTACCGAGTGTTGTTCGCGCAGGTCCGATCCGCGGATCAGCCGGGCCGATGTCTCGCGGGGACAACGTTCGAACCTCTTACCTATGCGGGTCGACGCGCGACGCGGCTGTCCGAGATCGGGTGGAATGCGGTCGTGGATGGGTTGGTCTCATGATACACATGATGATCGGATCCGCCTCGGCCACATGAGCTGCCCTCTCAGCGGGAGTTTATAGAGATGAAGATCTTTGTGTGCTGCGGCCAGCTGTTTACCGGACGCACGGACGATGCCGTGCCTGACCAGACGCTTGTCTTCGACATGCAGGGCATCCTCGATTATGTCGGCCCAGAGGCAGGCGCGCCGGAGCGCGCGCGCGGCGACCGAGTGATCGACTATTCCGGGTTGTTCGTGATGCCGGGATTGATCGACGTCCACACCCATCTGGCCTATGGCAACGCCAAAAGCGAGGAGGACATCGACCTCTACAGTCCGCTCGAATTCCGTGCTCTTCGCGGCATGTTCTTTGCCCAGCAGGTGGCTGCCGCCGGCTTTACCGCAATCTGCTCACCGGGCGATGCCGGGCAGATCAGCCTATCGATCCGCAACGCGATCCGCGCCGGTCTGTTCGATGGTCCTCGGGTGATGGCGGCGGGCCGGTATCTGACGACGCATCAGGGTTTGACCGACTGGTATCCGACCTGGATCGGCGCGCCCGAAACCTCGATTGGCAAACTGGTCACGACCAGCGTCGGAGGCGGTCGAGGAAATCCGCCGCCAGGTCAAGGACGGCGTCGACTGCATCAAAATCGCGCTCGACGGAATTCAGCGCCGCGAGAATGGCGAGCTCGTCGCCGCCTTTACTCAGGAAGAAACCGAGATCATGGTCCGCGAGACCCATCGTCTCGGAAAAAAGGCGGTAGCCCATGCCCGCGGCCGCGAGGCGACGCTATATGCCGCGCGCAGCGGCGTCGATCTGATCTTTCACGCCAACCACCTCGACGGCGAGTGCATCGCCGCGATGCTGGAGACCGGGAGCGCGATCGGTCCGACCTTGACCCATCCGCGCAACACGATCGACTTTACCCAGCCGCACGAGCCCGCCTATCAAAAGGGCCGGCCTGGCCATGCCCAGCGAGAGTATGAGATCGGCTGTTCGAATTGGAAGAAGGCTCGCGCTGCCGGCGTCCCGATCATGACCGGAACCGACACCGGGTTTGCCGTCACTCCCTATGGCGAGTGGCATGCCCGCGAGCTCGAACTATTTGTCGAGGATCTCGGCTTTACTCCGGCCTCGGCATTGCGCGCCGCGACCGAGGTCAACGCTCGTTTCATGACCGGGGGCAACCGCATCGGCGCCCTCGAGACGGGCCGGGCCGCAGATTTCGTCGCCCTGGATTTCTCGCCGCTCGCCGATATCGGTCTATTGCAAAACCGGAGCCGCATCCGAGCCATCCACATTGGCGGCAAGCAGATCTGCGTTCCCCATCGCGACTATGACCCACGCCAGGTGACCGATTTCGCGCTTTCCAACTGGACCGATCTCTACACCCAGGCCCGCGTCGCGGAGCTGTATGGGCAACGGTCCCGCCTCGCCGCCGCTGCCGCCGAATAGCGCTCGGATACGATTTCAGCCGTTCCGGCCGCCTGCCAAATCGTTGTTGACCGGCAGCGCCAGGTAGTGGCTGGTGCCGTGCCGGTTGACCAAAATCACCGTGGTATTGCCGGTGATGGCTGCCTCCAGCTTGGCAAGTGCGTCCCTGGGCGACATACATGGTTGTTGGTTGATACTTTCGATCACATCGCCGGGTAGCAGATCAGCGGCGGCCAACGGGCTGTCATCCCGGATCGCAGTTACGACCACGCCGCTGACGCCAGCCGGAACCTGCAGTTGCCGGCGTTGTCGGGCGGTCAACGAGGCGAGCTTCAGACCAGCACCGAGGTTTGCGGGATCTTTGTGTCCGGCATCGTGTTCATTTGGCCCAAGATCTGCTGCTGCCGGGTTCTGCCGCATCTCTCCGGTTATCGGGCGCAATGCAATCTCACGATCGCGCCGCCAGACGACGACATTGGCCGGTCGGCCAATCGGCATTTCAGCGACCACCAGCGGCAGATCCCGTACTGTGGTAATGTCATGACCATTGACCGTGAGGATCACGTCGCCTTGCGCAAAGCCGGCGCGCGCCGCGGGTCCGCCGGCGCTGATCCCGGCCACGAGCGCACCCGTCGGTTTGGTCAACCCGAACCCCTGGGCAATCTCCGGCGTCACCTCTTGTATCTGCACACCGAGCCATCCGCGTTCCACCCTACCGCGTTCTCTCAGCTGTTCGACAACCGGCCTCGCAAGGTTCGCCGGTATGGCAAAGCCGATGCCGACCGAGCCTCCGTTGGGTGAGTAGATCGCACTGTTGATGCCGATCACTTTGCCTTCGAGGTCAAAAGTCGGACCACCGGAGTTGCCGCGGTTAATTGATGCGTCGATCTGCAGAAAATCGTCGTATGGGCCGGAATGGATATCACGGCCGCGAGCGGAGATGATCCCGCTGCTGACCGTGTCGTCGAGCCCGAATGGATTGCCGATCGCCAAGACCCAATCGCCAACCCTAGCGGCGTCGCTGTCGCCCCAGCGTACATAGGGCAGCGGGTGCGGTGCATCCACTTTGAGCAGGGCAAGATCGGTCAACGCGTCGCGCCCGACGATCCGCGCCCGGCGCTGCGTCCCGTCGTGAAACGTTACCGTCACACTGTCGGCGTTCTCCACGACATGGTCGTCGGTGACGACATAGCCGCTTGGATCGATGATGAAGCCGGAACCCAATGCCAGGCCGGGCAGATTCGGCGCCCCTTTACGTCCCCGCTCGTCGAAAAAGCGGCGCAGCAGCTCGTCGAGAGCAGACGGCGGCAGCTCCGAGACCGTGTCCCTATCCCTGACCAAATTGATCCCGGCCGGGGTTTCGTCATCGTCGGCTGCCGCCTTATCCGGCCTCTGGATCGCCGATACATTGACGACGGCGGGTATGATCTCGTGCACCAACGGCGCGAAGCTCGTCATCGTCATCGTCACTCGGCCCGCGCTCGAGGGCATGGCCCAGGAGTTCGCCTCGGGTGGTGCGCAACCGAACGCGCCGAACGCGAGCCCGAGCGAGACGGCGGCTCCGAACGCCACCCCGCCTCGCCGCCGCACGCCCGCTAGCGCGACGCGCGCATCGTTCATCATGCTCTCCTCAATTTGCACCACCATAACCGAGATGGGCGTTGGCTAGGTTAATGTCGATCACCGCGAACGAGCTTAGACGGGCTAATTTTGCGCGGTCTGACTTTGGCGGGGATCAGGAGAGCGCATCCTCAAACAAAAAGCTAAGCGTCTTATCCAGGTTGATATGGGGAATGCCGTTGCTCGCGGCATCGTCGATGCGTGGCGGCTGGAACACCGGAAACTCGGTAAAGCGCCCGCCCCAAAAGCCCGCCGGGGGCTTCGACATTGGCACGATGCCGGGGAAAAACCGAATACGTCGCTGTGCACCTAGCGGCAATCCGATCACGACATCGACCTTGCGGCCGTCGATCACGTCAGTACCATCCTCGGTGCAGCGGATCGACGCTAGGGTTGTTGCCGCGACCCGCGCGTGCGCCCGCTCGGCTCGCAAGCTCGGCACCGCCACCATGTCACCCATCAAAGCTTCGAGATGGTCGCGCTGCAGCGCCGGGACGTGGTCGGCCTTGGTGGCGGCAAAGAGGACCCGGTCGATGCGTGCGCCAAACAACCATCGGACCAAGCCGCCGCGGCCAAAGCGAAACGCCTGAAGGATGGTTTCGAGCGCTCGAGACTGATCGGCAAACGCCTCTTCGCCGGCATTGAGTGTGCGCAGCACGTCGACGAGCACGATCTGCCGATCGACACGGCGGGCGAGATCGGCGAAGAACGGCTGTACCACGCTGCGCTTATATGCCTCGAATCGGGCTTCCATTACGGTCGCCAAGCTGCCCGGGCGGGCTCGCGAGCCGGCGCCAGCCGGCATCGGGCAGAATTCGAGGATCGGATCGCCGGCCAGGTCTCCCGGATTCAAGAACCGCCCGGGCTGCAGCAGGCTTAGTTGCTCACGGGTCCGGCAGGCGGAGAGAAAGCTCCGGTAGAGGCTGTGCGCCTGCCGCGCCGTTTCGGCGTCGCTGCGGGAAGTCGCCGGATGGCCCGCAAGAAAGTTGAGCCACTCGCGGGCAAGCGGCGCCCGCACGCCGCCCCGCACCAGGGCGAGAGTCGCGCGCGACCACTCCTGATAGCTCTGGCCCAATAGTGTCAGGTCGAGCAGCCATTCGCCGGGATAGTCGAGGATCTCGAGGCTGAGTTCCGCGGCGCCAGCAGTACGTCCGATCGGCTGGCCGAACCCCAACAAGCCCGTCGGAAAAAAGCGCAGCGACAGATCGACCCGGCGCAGATCGGTGGTGCTCGGAGGCCATCGTGGCGGATCGGCGGCGAGTGCGGTCACCGTCTTCGTCAGCGGGAACGGCCGGATAATTCCGCGCTCGGGATGCCGCAAGCGAACCTCGACAAGGCGCCTCTCGGCGGCAGCGCGCAGGAAGGGAAGGCGGGCCGGCCGCCCGGAAGCGCTGATCAAATTTCCGACCAGGCTGGTGATGAACGCGGTCTTGCCCGAGCCGCTAAGACCGGTCACCGCAACCCGTAGTGTCCGACTGTGGAGGAACCCGGTCAATGTCGGCAGGATACCGATCCTCCAAAACCGACTTGGTCCGGATACGCCCGTCGTTTCTCCGACAAGTTCGACTAACTTGGCGGCTTCATCGCCACATCGAGCATAACGTTTGGCAGTATCTCGCGAATCACGCCGCGCAACGTCGCCTCGTCACCCGCGATTGCCGATGCAAGCAGCCGGCGCGACCCGCGACGCAGTACCCGCGCGGTGGCACGACCGTCACGGCCGGGTCGGATCGTGGCAAATGCGTCCGCCGGCTCGATTCGCTTGAGGACGCGCTTGAGAGCCTGGAGCCCATCTGCGGTTTCGACGTCGTAGACCGGTACCTCCGAGCTTTCCGGCTCCTGCTCTTCCTCGACAGCCGCATCTATCGCCTCGACCGGCCGATAACGCGCCAAGGATTGATAGATTGCGCGGCCGGGCTCGGTGTCGATCCGTGATTGAAGTTCCCAGCTTTCACCGCGAGCTGAAAGCTCGGTAATCAGCGCAAACAGATCGTCGCTATCTTCCTCATGGGAACAGGTCAAGAACGCCAGGCGGCGATCGTGCTCGACGACGCGATCGTCATCTTCGGCGAAGCCCAACTCGGCGAGCGCGTTGTCAAGAGCACGGCGCGAGGCGACTAAGAGCGTCGTCACATGCAGCCGTCGACCGCTCTCTGCCGCATCTTTCTCCGCCATCATCTCCTCCATGTCGGCGCAATCCTACGGCCGGCGCAATCCTAGGCGGCCCTGAGCAAGCTCGCGATCAAAATAAATCCATCAGCCGCCTATTCGGGCTGGGGCTCCCCCGCCCGATTGAGGCGCACGTTGCGGTCGACGGACACGCTCATCAGTAAGCCAAATCCGAACATCACCATCAGCATCGCGGTGCCGCCATAGGAGATTAGCGGCAACGGGACGCCGACAACCGGGATCAGGCCTGTCACCATCGAGGCGTTGATAAAGACGTAGAGGAAGAAATTGGTGACGACGCCAAGACCGAGAAGCCTGCCGAAATGGCTGCGGCTGCGCAGAGCGATCGCAAAGCCATAGGCGATGATGGCGGTGTAAAGACCGAGGAGCGCTAGCCCGCCGACGAACCCGAACTCTTCCGCTAGCGTGGTAAAGATAAAGTCGGTTTGCTTCTCCGGCAGAAAGCTCAGATGGCTTTGCGTGCCGAGAAGGAAACCTTTGCCGAAGAGGCCACCCGAGCCAAGTGCAATTTTTGATTGAAGGATATGATAGCCGGCTCCCATAGGGTTAATGTCAGGATCAAGAAAAGTATAAATTCGGATCTTCTGGTAATCGCGCAACAGTTTCCAGACAATCGGTATTGTTGCTGTTGCTACCGCGCCAATGAACAAGAAAATCCGGAGGCGAACTCCTGAGATGAAGAAGAAAACCGCCCCCCCCATCAGTAAAATCATCGCGGTGCCCAGATCCGGCTGCTTGAGAATCAGGGCCGCGGGAATGATGACCATCAGACAGGGAAGAATCAAATGGCGGATTCCAATGTCATTCTCGTTTCCTAGGCGATGGAAATAGCGCGCCAGCGCCAATGCCAGCGCAACGGTCATCAGTTCGGAGGGCTGCAGTTGGATGAAGCCGAGGTCGATCCAGCGCTGCGCTCCCATACCGGCAAAGCCGCGTATATCGACAGCGACGACGAGCAATAAAACAGCAGAATAAAACCAATAAGAGATCCGAAACCAATAGCGAATTCCGACTAGTGCCGCTCCCAGCATCGGGATCAGGGCAATCGCGAAACGCATCATTTGTTTGGCGGCCCAGGGTTGCATGCTGCCATCAGCTGCTGAATACAAGACGGCGACGCCAACGCCGGCCACTATAGCAATCAGAAGTACGAGGCCCCAACAGATGCTGCGAACCCGTTCACCTAACTTCGGCTTGTGCCGCCCAAACTCGGTAGAGCGATCCGTCAAGGCTTACCCGCCTTGCGCTCTAAATGGATGCGGGAGAAGGGCCGAGACTGCGGAGCGCTCCGCCACGTCGTCGATGGGAACGCGCCGGCCAGGGTCGCGTCGCTGCACTGCGTGCAGTACATCACGGCAAATCGGTGCCGCGGCGGCCGAACCTTCGCCGCCATGTTCGACCACTGTAGCACAGACGTAGCGCGGCGCTCCGACTGGTGCGAAGCCGACGAACAACGCGTGATCACGTTCCTGCCAAGGAATTTGGTCAATCTTCGGCAGCCCGTGGTCGCGCTCGTATTGGCTGATGCGCCGCACCTGCGAGGTGCCCGACTTACCGCCCATGGCAAGTCCGGTTTCGTGAATGCGCGCCGCATAGGCGGTGCCGCCTGGCTCGTTGACGACGGCGTTCATCCCATCGAGAACGACGGAGAGCGCGTTCTGATCAATCCCGAGGGAGGGAAAATAGGGCGCAGACGGGTCGCCGACCGAGGTCATTATACCCGATTCGCGGGCGAACCGTGGCGCGACCTTCCGGCCAGTGACCAGCCGCGCCACCATCGTCGCGATCTGTAGAGGGGTCGCAACAACGGAACCCTGCCCAATTCCGGCGATCAAAGTCTCTCCCGGCTGCCAGTTGCTGCCGGTGGTTGCGAGCTTCCATTCGCGAGTTGGGATCAGGCCGGGCCGTTCACCCGGAATGTCGAGGCCGAGGCTCGCACCGTAGCCGAAACAATGGGCGATCGCCGCGAGTCGATCGATCCCCAGACGATGCGCGGTTTCGTAAAAAAAGACATCGCAGCTTTCCTTGATCGCGTCACGCAGATGGAGCGTTCCGTGCCCACTGCGGCGCCAGCAGTGAAACACCGCATTGCCGAATTTAAGATAGCCGGGGCACGTGATGGAAGTTTCGGGTGTCAGCACTCCGGCCGCGAGTGCACCCGTGGCGACCACCGGTTTGAACGTCGACCCAGGCGGATAGACGCCGGCGATGGTCTTATTCGTCAGCGGATGACGTGGGTCGGTTGAGAGTTGCCGCCACATTTGTGGGCTCAGTCCGTTGGCAAACGCCGCCGGATCAAAACTCGGGATCGACACCAGCGCGAGCACCTCGCCGGTGGCGACGTCGAGGAGGACGCAGGCGACGCTTTGCTCGCCGCTGCACCGTCGGCTCACGAAATCCTGCATCGCCGTGTCGAGCCCGATCACGACGTCCTGTCCCGGCGTTCCCTCGATACGGCCGAGTTCTCTGACCACTCGGCCGAATGCATTGACCTCCACCTGGCGCGTTCCGGCCGCGCCGCGCAGCAGCAGGTCCCGCGACTTTTCGATACCACTTTGACCGATGCGAAAATCGGGCAGTTCGAGGAGCGGGTCTCCGGTCAGCTCTCGTTCCGAAACCGCGGCAACATAACCGACTGGGTGTGCGGCGGTCGGACCCAGCGGGTAATGCCGGGTCAGACCTTGCTCGACCGAGATGCCCGGCAGTTCGGGCACCGCGACCTCGATCCGCGCCATCTCATCCCAGCTCAAATTCGGGCGGATGACGACAGGCACGAAGGAATGCTTGCGCCGTGCCTCGCGGATCACGCGGCGGCGATCGGCTTCGTCGAGGGCGATCAGCCGGCTGAGCGCCTCCAGCCTCGCTTCGATGTCGCCGGCCTGCTCGGCGACGATGACGAGATGATAGTCTTGTCGGTTGTCGGCGAGCGGGGTGCCAAACCGGTCAAGGATGCGGCCGCGCGGCGGCGTCACCAGACGCAAATTTATCCGGTTTTCATCGGACAACACCCCGTAGTGCTCGGAATCAACGATCTGAAGCTGGTACAGGCGCGCCGACAGGGCGCCGATCAGCGCCGCCTGGGCACCGGCAAGAATCAGCGCGCGCCGCCCGAAATGCTTATGCCGTTGCGCCTCGCGCTGCACTCCCGCGGGCCCTTCTAACCAGCCTTAGCCAAGGAACGTCCCATCAGCCGGCACCGATCAGCGCGCGCTGGATCCGGCCGAGCAAACAGCTGGCGAGTGGAAACAACGAGATTGTCAGCACCGCTCGAAAGATGCTGCTGCGGAATTCGACCAATCCCAGAGCCAGAAGGCAATGCAAGGCCCACAGCAACAGCATTGCCGCCGCCGTGAGCAAACTAAATCCGCCCCATACGACGGGAAAAGATCGGTTCATGAACACTCGTCGCTGCCGCAGCACGAGCCCTCGAGCGAGTAGGAGCATGAGCGGAGTCACGCCGGGCGGACTGCCCGAGAACAGATCAAAGCCGACCGCGATCAGAAAGACCGCTAACGGCGGCAGCAGAGCCGGCCGGTATACTGTCCAATGATATACTGCCATCAATGTGTAAACGGGGGTAAGATTGGCATAGCCCGCGAGGTGCAGCGGCTGAACGGAGAATACCGCCGCCGCCGCGGTGGTCGCGGCCGGCAGCAGGCGCGTCACCGCGGCATTGAGCTGAGGGACAGTCGGAACGATCGCCGGCTTGAGCGCCATCCCGACCCTCAGCGGCAGTTCGCCTTGGCGGCCGCCAGCGGCGACGATCCTTGGCTGCCCCGCGGGGCGGTCACGATTGGCGTCGGCAGGCCGTCGGCGAGGCCGTAATCGACGATACGCAAATACTCGACCCCCGACAGCTCCACGTAGGTTTCAACGCGAGGCCCTTCTCCGCCAACGGCAGCAACGACGCCGACCGGCAGTCCCGGAGGAAAGACGCCTCCTTCCCCGGAGGTGACGATGCGATCTCCTGTCTCGACCGCGGCGGCCGGATCGAGATAGCGCAGCAACGGACGATCGGAATTGTCGCCGGCCAGGATCGCGCGCTGTCGCGACCGCTGGTCGATCACCGGAACGCGAGAGTTCAAATCGGTGATTAGGAGCACCCTGGCTGCACCCGCCCCGACTTCGGAGACCTGCCCGACGAGGCCTTCGCCGGTTATTGCGGCCTGACCGCGGGCGACGGCACTGTCGCTGCCGGCATCGACCATCAAATCGCGGACGAAAGCGCCGCCAGAATCGGCAATCACTCGGGCTGTCACATAAGAAACGGCGGCTTCGGGAACCAGCTTCATCAACTCGCGCAAATGCCCGTTCTCGGAGGCGAGCGTCAGCGCGGCCTGTTGCCAATGCAGCAATCGCGCATTTTCTTCCGCGAGCCGCGCATTCTCCGGATAGACCATGAGGACCGCCCGGGCGCGATCGACCAAATTCTCGGCGGCAACAAGCGGCCGCGACAACGCTTCGAGCGTCGGGGCGGCGGCATCGGTCAGCTGAACACGCAACGATCGGAATACGGTTTCGTCAATCTTGCCGAGGAAGATCATCGTCGCCGACACCATTACGAGAAGCGGAAACACAACCCGCTCGGTGATGGCGCGACGGGGTGGCGATGGTCGAGTCACGATACAATGGCGGGACAGCGCGGCGAGCCACGCTCGCGGGCGAAGCAGTGCCCCTCAAGTCTGGCGTCGAAACGGAATTGGTGGCGTGCAGCGGCCGTGGCGCCCATGGTCGTTTGCTGCTCGCTGCCGCTATGCCAAAGACCATTACCAACTGTTGATCAGAACTGACTTGAGGGTTTTCATCTCTTCGAGGGTCCGCCCGGTACCGAGTGCTACGCAGCTCAAAGGATCGTCGGCGATAGAGACCGGCAGTCCGGTCGCATGCCGCAGCACCAGGTCCAGATTGCCGAGCAACGCCCCGCCGCCGGTCAGCACAATCCCTTTGTCGACGATGTCGGCCGCGAGTTCCGGGGCGGTGTGCTCGAGCGCCACCTTGACGGCCTCGACGATCGAGCCGACAGGTTCCGCCAGGCTTTCGGAAACCTGGCGCTCACTGATGACGATTTCCTTTGGAACGCCGTTCATCAGGTCGCGCCCTTTGATCTCCATCAGCCGACCCTCGCCGTCTTCTGGCGTGCAGGCGGAGCCGATCTCTTTTTTGATCCGCTCAGCGCTGCTCTCTCCGACCAAGAGATTGTGATTGCGGCGAATATAGGCTATAATTGCTTCATCCATCTTGTCGCCGCCCACCCGGACCGATCGGCAGTACACGATGCCGCCCAAAGAGAGCACGGCGACTTCTGTCGTGCCACCTCCGACATCGACGACCATCGAGCCCGTCGGCTCGGTCACCGGAAGCCCCCGCACCGATCGCTGCCGCCATTGGTTCCTCGATCAGAAACACCCGCCTGGCACCGGCGCTTTCGGCGGATTCCTGGATCGCGCGCCGCTCCACCGCGGTCGAGCCCGAAGGCACGCAGACGACGACCTGCGGTGTCGCGAAGCTCCGCCGATTGTGCACCTTGCGGATGAAATGCTTGATCATTTCCTCTGTCACTTCGAAATCGGCGATGACCCCGTCGCGCAGCGGCCGGATCGCCTGAATGTAACCAGGCGTGCGGCCGAGCATCAACTTGGCTTCCTCGCCGACCGCGAGCACCTGCTTCTTGCCCTTGACGCTGGCGATCGCGACGACAGACGGCTCGTTAAGGACGATGCCTCGCCCCTTCACATAGACAAGCGTGTTCGCGGTGCCGAGATCGATCGCCATATCGGCGGACAGTAAACCTAACATCCTGCCAAACATTTACCCCGAATCCGACGTTGCGGAGGGTTTGACGGCCGGTCTCGTCCGCGAAATGCGCCCGCCAATTGAAGGGTCCGGCCACTCGCGGGCGCTCTGGTCATCCTTGGATTCTCGCTTTGCCTCCCGAGGGCGAGATCTCGATAGTCGCGAATCGCGAGTGGCTTTGCAAGTCGCCTATCTGCTGGTGGGCGCCGACCCGGGTCGATAAGCCCAGCCCCGGTCTCATACGGCTGGGTGAAGCGACCGTATCCCTTTTCCAACGGCGGCGATGTCTGACCAGGCTATATTCGCCAATCGGCAAAGGCGCGCCACCGAAGGAGCCTATCGCGATGACGATCATCAACCTCAACAAATATCGCAAGCAGCGTAAGCGGTCGGAAGAGCAGCGCCGCTCGGTGGAAAACCGAGTTCGCTTCGGACTTGATAAAGACAAACGCATGCGTGAGTTACAGGAGCGCGAGCAGGTGAGGAAAGACATCGAGGGAAAACGCCTCGAATAGCGGCAGTCCGCCCGGACAGCTGCCGGCGAGCAGCCCGGGCAAAAAAGGCAACGGCTCGGGCCTTCTCGGGCGAAGGTTTCGGGGCCCGGAGATTCACGTCGGAATTGCGGCCGAACAATCGTGCCGAGCTGGGTGCGCTGTCCCGAGACGACCCCGCGCAATCGGGAATCGCGCCGGCATGGGCTCCGCTGGTTTTGCATTGAACGAAAAAAAGCCGGCGTCGGAGAAGCCGGCACCGGCCAGGTTGCGGGTTGGCAAACCCGCGACAGGGAGACTTGCCAAGCCGGGCTGAGGTCAAGGCGAGCGCCCGGCGGCCCGCCTAGATAGTCAACACAATAAATCGCCGATGGTTGCGATCGGTGGCTGCTGAGTCATGCGGATGAGGGATCGGCTGCATGAGATGGTTTCGGTGCACGTCGCGCCTGCCGCGGCGGCGCAAGGCGCAGCCGATCGACTGCTGTTTCGGAACGCCCAGCGGCGCCCGGATAGCGTCGGCTTGCCGCGCAGCCGGCTGGGTTCGCAGTTTCAGTTTCTTCCTCCGGATCGAGTTCCATGAGCCTGCGCAGGGCTTCACGACCACGAGACAGCCGTGAGCGAATGGTTCCGACGGGCACGTCGAATACCGCCGCGACCTCTTCGTAGCGCATGCCCTCCAAGCCGACGAGAAGGATGGCTGAGCGCTGCTCTTCAGGGAGTTTGGCGATCGCGCGTTCGAGGTCGCGCAATTCGAGGCGCTGTCCCTGTTGAGGTGCACGTGTCAAGAACGGCTCGTTGTCGCTTAGAGCAGACCGCCGCTCCTTCGCGTACAGAGCGGCGCACGTAATTGACATATTGATTATGCAGAATCGTGAATAACCATGCTCGTAGGTCCGTTCCCCTTTGCCAGAGATGCAGTTTGCAGAGAGCCCGAGTCAGGCAGTCCTGGACCAGATCGTCGGCGGTGCTCGCATCGCGGGTCAATGCCCGCGCGTAACGCCGAAGTCTTGGGATCTCGGCCTCGATCTCCGGATAAGTGTCTGACACAGAAGACTCCCGATGCTTGCGGCGGCCGGAACGAACGGCCAAACCGGAGACGCAAGCCTATCGGAGCGGTGTAAGCTGATAATGTCAGGCTGGCTGATTTTATGTAAGATTTTGTAACCATATGTATGATGCTCCCCAGGTCGCAAGTCCCCGGCGCCTGCCGGGGGCCGACCCAGTGCAAGGCAGGTCAAGCAGACCGAAATGAGCGACAACGGCCATATCCTGATCGTCGACGACCAGCGGGAGATCTGCGACGTAGTTCAGGACTATCTTTCGGGTGAGGGATATCGGGTTTCGATTGCCCACGACGGCACCGGAATGCGCCGCGTCTTTTCGCAGTCCTCGGTCGATCTCGTGATCCTGGACCTGATGTTGCCCGGCGAGGACGGGCTGACGCTCGCTCGTTCACTGCGCGACGAGTCCAACGTCGGAATCATCATCCTGACCGGGCGTGGCGAGACCGTCGACCGGATCATTGGCCTCGAAATGGGAGCCGACGACTATCTGCCGAAGCCGTTCCACCTGCGCGAACTTCTGGCGCGCGTCAAGAGCGTGCTGCGCCGCGTGTCGAGCCGGACCGGGGACCGGACGCCGACGCCGCCGTCAAAGGCGCGGTTTGCCGGCTGGAACCTCGATCTTTCAAGCCGCGAACTGCTTTCGCCGGCGGGTAAGGAGGTTCGGTTGACCACGGGTGAGTTCGACCTACTGGCGGCCTTTGTTAATAATGCCAATCAGGTGTTGACCCGAGACAGGCTGTTGGATCTGGCACGCAATCGCGAGGCCGGTCCGTTCGACCGGACGATCGACGTTCAGGTAGGTCGTCTTCGCCGGAAACTCGAGGACGATCCGCAGAGGCCGACGATGATCAAGACGGTGCGCGGTACCGGATACATTTTCACTCCTCCCGTTGAGACCGGTTGATCGAATGCATCCGAAACGTCGGCAATCTGGCCGCGGGCAACGCGACCATCAACCCGGCGGGCGGGCTGATTAGGCCTCGCGCGCGTTGAGTCATACCGTCAAATAGCTGCGCACCGCCGTCTCGTCCATGTCCTCACGGCGCCCGTAGGCGACGACTTCGCCGCGCTGCATGACGAGGTAGGAGTGCGCGAGGTCGCGCGCGAATTCGAAGTATTGCTCGACCAACAGCACCGCCATGTCGCCTCGTGCGGCGAGACCGCGGATCACTCGCTCGATATCCTTGATGATCGAGGGCTGAATGCCTTCGGTCGGCTCGTCGAGCACCAACAGTCGAGGGCGGGTGACCAGCGCGCGGGCAATCGCCAACTGCTGCTGTTGGCCCCCGGAGAGGTCCCCGCCGCGGCGGCCCAACATCTCTTTCAGCACCGGAAACAGGCCGAAGATTTCATCTGGAAAATGATGCAGGCCGCGCGGCAACGGGGCAAAGCCGGTCGCGAGGTTCTCCGCTACGGTCAGCCGTGCAAAGATTTCGCGGCCCTGCGGCACGAGCGCCAGCCCGGCGCGCGCGCGCCGATGCGGCGGCAGTCCGGTCAGTTCGCGATCCTCCCAGGCGATATGGCCGGCGCGGATCGGGTGAAGCCCGAAAATCGCTCGCAGCAGGCTGGTCTTCCCGACGCCGTTGCGACCGAGGATGCAGGTGACTTCGCCCTTTTTCGCGGTCAGGCTGACGCGACGAAGCGCCTGGCTCGCACCGTAATAAAGATCGACGGCCTGGACCGACAGCATGTGTCAGCGGCCAAGATAGACTTCGATGACGCGGGGGTCGTTCTGCACGTGGTTGATCGAGCCTTCGGCCAGCACCGACCCCTCGTGCAAAACCGTGACCCGCGCTCCGAGGCTGCGGACAAAGGCCATGTCATGCTCGACCACGACTAGGCTGCGGCTGCGGTTGATTTCCCGCAGGAGATCGGCGGTGTCCTCGGTTTCTGCGTCGGTCATGCCGGCTGCCGGCTCGTCGATCAGCAACAATTTCGGCTCCTGAGCCAGCAGCATGCCGATTTCGAGCCATTGCTTCTGTCCATGTGACAGTTCGCCGGCACGACGATCGCGGTCAGCGGTCAGGCGGATCGTTCCAAGGATCTCCTCGATCCGGCCGCGCTCGGTCGATGTCTCGCGCGCCGAGAGCGCGAAGCGGGGGCTGCGGTCGCCGGCCAGCGCCAAGAGCAGATTGTCGCGCACCGACAGCGGCTCGAACACGGTAGGCTGCTGAAACTTGCGGCCGATGCCGAGGCGCGCGATGGCCGGCTCGTCCAGCCGGGTTAGGTCGGTGTCGGCACCAAATATGGCACGTCCGGAGTCGGGTTTGGTCTTGCCGGTGATCACGTCCATCATCGTCGTCTTGCCGGCCCCGTTTGGGCCGATCACCGCCCGCATCTCGCCTGCTTCGAGAACGAGAGAAAGCCCGTTGAGCGCCTTGAAACCATCGAAGGAAACGGTAACGCCGTCCAGATAAAGAAGCGTCGGCTCGCTCATCCGGTGACCTCGCGCGCAGCCGCCTCAGCGGCAGCCGACTCGCGCTTCGGGCGTCGCGCCCGGCCGGCGCGCAGCGAAGGAACCGATAATGCCGCGCGGCAGAAACACCGTGACCACGATGAACAGCGCGCCGATCGCATAGAGCCAGATTTCGGGCAGGGCGCTGGTTAGCCAGGTCTTGCCCAGATTCACCAGAATCGCGCCGAGGATTGCGCCGGCAAGCGTGCCGCGCCCTCCGACCGCGACCCAGATCACCGCCTCGATCGAATTGGCGGGCGCAAATTCCGAAGGGTTGATGATCCCGACCTGCGGCACGTAGAGCGCGCCGCCGATCCCGGCGATTACCGCCGAGACCACCCACACCGTAAGCTTATAGGATTCCGGACGGTAGCCGAGGAAACGGGTGCGCGCCTCGGCGTCGCGAACCGCCACCAACACCTTGCCAAACCGAGATCCGGTCATGGCGTGCGCCAGCACTAACGCCGCCGAGAGAACAGCGGCGGTGACCAGCATCAACCCGACCGAGGTACTGTCCTTGCCGAGCGGAACGCCGAGGATGTCCTTGAAATCGGTCATTCCGTTGTTGCCGCCGAACCCCATGTCGTTGCGGAAGAATGCGAGCATCAGCGCGTAGGTCAGCGCCTGGGTGATGATCGACAAGTATACTCCGGTAACCCGCGAACGAAAGGCGAACCAACCGAACACCGCGGCCAACACACCGGGCACCAGCATCACCATTGCCAGGGCGAACCCGAAATGGCTGAACCCGTGCCAATACCAGGGCAGATGCTTCCAGCCCAGGAACACCATGAAGTCGGGCAGAGTCGGGTCGGCATAGACGCCGCGCGTTCCGATCTCGCGCATCAGGTACATGCCCATCGCGTAGCCGCCCAGGGCAAAAAACGCGGCATGCCCCAGCGTCAGAATGCCGGCAAATCCCCACACCAGATCGACCGCGAGGGCCAGAAGCGCGTAACAAAGGTATTTGCCGGCCAGCGAGATCGCGAAGGCCGGGACGTGCACTGCGCTCGCCGCCGTGGTCAATTGGTTCAGAGCCGCCATCAGCGCGGCCGCGCCGAGAACGCAGCCGAGCGTCACGGTCGTCGTGCGGTCCGCGCGCATCACGCCTCCGCCACCCGCCCCTTGAGCGGAAACAGACCGCGCGGCCGACGCTGGATGAACAGGATCAGCAGCACCAGCACGAGGATCTTGCCCAGCACCGCACCGGCAAAGGGTTCGACGAGTTTATCGACCACCCCGAGCGTCATGGCGCCGACCACCGTACCCCACAAATTGCCGACGCCCCCGAGCACCACCACCATGAAACTGTCGATAATGTAGTTCTGGCCGAGATTGGGGCTGACATTGTCGATCTGGCTCAGCGCCACCCCGGCGATACCGGCGATGCCGGAGCCAAGGCCGAAGGTCAGCGCGTCGATCAGGGGGGTGCGGATGCCCATCACTGCCGCCATGCGCCGGTTCTGCATGACCGCGCGAATGCTGCGGCCAAGCCCGCCCCAGCGCAGCGCAGCCATCAGCGCGCCGAGCACCAGCGCCGCAAACAGAATGATCCACAGCCGGTTCACCGTCAGGGTGAGGCCGCCCAGCGTTCACCGCGCCGCTCATCCACGCGGGCGAGCTAGACGTCCTGATTGGTCGGACCGAAGATGCTGCGCACCGCCTGCTGCAGGATCAGGCTGAGACCCCAAGTGGCTAGGAGGGTCTCCAACGGCCGGCCGTACAGAAAGCGAATCAGTGTGCGTTCGATCAACACCCCGAGCGCGCCCGCCACCAGAAAGGCCGCCGGCACCGCAAACAGAATGCCGAGATTGGTCAGCGCCGGGGCGAAGGCGGCGATCAGCTGCTGCACGACGAAGGTGGTGTAGGCACCGATCATCACCATCTCGCCGTGCGCCATGTTGATGACCCCCATCACCCCGAAGGTGATGGCCAGCCCGGCGGCGGCGAGCAGCAGCACGGCGCCGAGGCTGATGCCGTAATAGACGTTTTCGACGAGACCCCAGAGTTGGAGGCGGCGGTCGATGTCGCGGATTGCCCCTTGGATCGCCGCTGCGACCGGAGCCGGCTGCCCTTGCAACGACGCCAGCAGACTGCGCGTCGACAAATCCGCCCGCGCCGCCAGCTCATGAACCGCAGCGAGCCGCGCCGCAGACGTCGCCAGCACCCGATTTCAATAGCGCCGCGGCGCGCGCTTCGCGCAGCATGCTGACGACTGCCGGGTCGTGTTCGCGGGCCAACGCCCGGTCGATCAACGGCAATGCGCCCGCCTCGGCCGACTGAAAGAGCTGCCTCCGCCGCAGCGAGCCGCACTGCCTGCTTTGGCGAAGTCAGACCGAGCGCGCCTTCGCCGGTCGCGATGGCCGAGCGCACCGAATCGTTGACGATGACCAGCCGCAAATTCATCGGCGGAGGGGCCGCGACTGAGCGCCGCTGCGGGCATCGACAAAGCCTTTGGCGGTGCGGATGTAAAGTGGCGCGTCCGGTCGCGGCCAACGCCAAGCGAACAATCGGCCGTCGCGCAGAGCATCAATGACCGGGATGGCGCGCGGACTGCCGGAAACGGCCAACACCGACACGCCGTGGGCCACCGTATCGAAATTCGTAGTGGCGATGTCCGCGAACGGATCGCCGCCGGCGCGCGCAGGGCCGGCCAGCGCCAACACCAACAGCGCGGCGAGGCACCAGGCCGTGCAGCAACTGGCGCCGGCGCGCCAGCCCTCGCTGCTGCCGCCGCACATGTCGATCAGGCCTTGCCCTTACCCAGGCATTTTCCGGCGACGACGTCATAGCTGCCGCAGGACATCGGCGGCAGCCAGTCGCCGATCAGGTTCTTGCTTTCCGGCAGATAGGGCGACCAAGGCTGGGCGACGACCAGGCCGGGCGTCTGCCACACCACGTTGAACATTCCGTTGCCCTGGATTTCGCCGATCAACACCGGCTTCGTCAGATGATGGTTCGGCATCATCGTCGCGTAATCGCCGGTCAGGTTTGGATGCGCGACGCCGATCATCGCGTCGATCACCGCGTCGTGATCGGTGCCGCCGGCTTTCTCGACCGCCTTCACCCACATGTTGAAGCCGATGTAGTGCGCCTCCATCGGATCGTTGAACACGCGCTTGTCGTTGTTTACAAACTTCTTGAAGCCCGCGACCACTTCTTTATTCAGCGGGGTGTCTACGCTCTCGAAATAGTTCCAGGCCGCGAGATGGCCGACCAGCGGCTTCGTGTCGATGCCGGCGAGTTCCTGTTCGCCGACGCTAAACGCGACGACCGGGATGTCGGTCGCCTTGATGCCCTGGTTGCCGAGCTCCTTATAGAACGGCACGTTGGCGTCGCCGTTGATCGTCGAGACCACCGCGGTCTTCTTGCCGGCCGAGCCGAACCCCTTGATCTTCGCGACCTCGGCCTGCCAGTCGGAATAGCCGAACGGCGTGTAATTGATCATCAAGTCGGCCGGCGCGACGCCCTTCGCCTTCAAATAGGCCTCGAGGATCTTATTGGTTGTGCGCGGGTAGACGTAGTCGGTGCCTTCCAAGACCCAGCGCTTTACTCCGACTTGGTTCATCAGGTAATCGACCGCCGGAATTGCCTGCTGATTTGGCGCCGCGCCGGTGTAAAATACATTACGGCTGCATTCCTGCCCCTCGTACTGCACCGGGTACAACAGAATGCCATT
This sequence comes from uncultured Alphaproteobacteria bacterium, assembly GCA_963795485.1. Taxonomy (GTDB): domain Bacteria; phylum Pseudomonadota; class Alphaproteobacteria; order ATCC43930; family CGMCC-115725; genus AP-15. The sequence goes on along the minus strand of CAWCIL010000039.1, from coordinate 718,232 downwards.
CAACTGCTCAAACACCGGCAACACCGACTTGCGTGAGACCGAGGTCCAGCAGCCGAAGACCGCGGCCACCTTGTCGACCGACAGCAACTGCCGTGCCTTTTCGGCAAACAGCGGCCAATTGGACGCAGGGTCGACCACCACCGGCTGGATCGTCCGGCCGATGACGCCACCCTTTTTGTTCTGCTCGGCGATCAGCATCATCATCACGTCTTTGAGCGGCGCCTCGCTGATCGCCATGGTGCCGGAGAGCGAATGCAGGATGCCGACCTTGATCGGCCCGGTCTCCGGGGCGGCGGTGGCCGCTTTTGCCTGTGGCACCAGGTCGGCGATCGCGCCGAGACCGGAGGCGGCTACCGCCAAGCCGGCGCCGAAGATTCCGAGTTGACGGCGATCGATCGTAAAGCCTTTGGACGACATAAAGCGCTTCCCTATCTATACACGCTGGCCAAATAGTCGCGGATGCAGCCGAGCAAGATTGAGGCCAAGCCGGACAGCAGGCTGCGCCCGCTCGCGCAATCCCACCCGCCGTCATCAGGAAAATTGCCGGTCCTAGCCGCCGAACAGCCAAGGTCCGACAAGCCCGGCAACACATTCGTTGTCGGTGCCTTGTCGGGATAATCGACATCTCGGCCCAAAACCGAATGCAATGACCAATTGCCGCTTTTTTCGGCAATAGTGTGCCGCATCTAGCGCCACCTGCTGCGTCGCCGCTGCCGTCCCGGCGCGTGGCGCGCCGCAGATTGTGGCGTTATGCTGCGCCACGATCCGACGGGCTCTAAGGGATCAGCGATGACCGACCATGATGCGGTGCTGGCCGCCAATCTCGAATTCTACCGCGCGTTCACGGTGCGCGATGTCGCCGCGATGGACGCGTTATGGGCGCGTCGCGTGCCGGTCGCGTGCCTCCATCCGGGGTGGACGGCGCTGACCGACCGTGAGGCCATCATCTCGAGCTGGAACGGAATTTTGTCCAACCCGGACGCGCCGCGCATCGCCTGTTACGACGAGCGCGTCATGCTTTACGGCGATACCGCCTTGGTGCTGTGCGAGGAGGAGCTTGGCGGCGGCACGCTCGCCGCCAGCAACCTGTTCGTGCTCGAAGACGGTGTATGGCGGCTCGCACACCATCATGCCGGCCAGATCGTCCGCCGGCAGGACGCGCCGCGTCGCTCCACGCGGTTGAATTGAGCACCTCCTTTTCAGATCGGTGCGGCTCCGATCTTAACGGGGCGACGACCGTCTATGCTCCGCGGCATCGGTCGAAGGCAGCCCGGACTTCAGCGAGGCGAGCCGCAGTGTCGCCGTCGATCAGACCATCGACGCCGGCGGGACGAAAGCGCCGTTGAAAGGCGGCAACGGCTGGTCCCTCGAGGCCTGATCCCAAGCAGTAACCGATCGCGATCAGATCGGCCAGCGCTCTCTCGCGGTCAACCGTGAGCCGCAGTCGCGCGCGAGACGGCGCCGGCCAGATCCCGATGCCGGTGTGGGCAAGGCGCGGCCAGTCAAAGAGCTCGCCGGGATCGATCTTGCGGTCGGGCGCGATGTCTGAATGGCCGACGACCCGAAACGGCGGGATCGAGTGGCGTGACAGAATCTCGACGCACAGGCCTTCGACCGCCGCCATCTGTGCTTCCGGAAACGGGCGGTAGCCCCATTCGTGGCCGGGGTTGACGATCTCGACCCCGATCGAGACCAAATTGAGGTCGCGCTCGCCTTCCCAGCATGACAGCCCGGCGTGAAACGCGCGGCGCGCATCGGGCACGAGCCGCCAAACCGCGCCATCCTCCTCGACGACATAATGGGCGCTGACCCGCGCCGCCGGCTCGCACAGCCGGTCGATCGCCGCCTCGGCGCTTTGCATCCCAGTATAGTGCAGCACCAGCATGTCGATGCGCGGCGGCTCGCCGCGGCGGTCGTGGTTGGGCGAGAACCGCTCGCGGATTGCCGGCGCAATCATCCCGGAACAACTGAGCAGCCGTGCTCCCTAGCCAGCCGGTCATAAGCGGCGTTGATGCGCGCCGCTCTGGCGGTTGCCAGCGCGATGCATTCGGGCGGCAGCCCTTGGGCAATGACGAGATCGGGATGGCTTTCGCGCACCAGGCGATGATATGCGATGCGCAGGGCATCCGGCGATACACCAGGCTCGACCCCGAGAATGGCATGCGGGTCTTCGGCCTGTACCTCATCGGTCCCTGCATGATGCGCGCGGATGCGCGCGTAGTCGGCGCTGCCAAAGCCGAAAAGTGTTGCGACCTTGCGCAGATATTCGTCCTCGGCCGGGCGCAGGCGGCCATCGGCCAGCGCGATGTGAAATAATCCGCCGAGAAGATGCTCCAGCACGGCCCGGTCGGCGGCAAAGAGGCGCCCGACCTGCCGCGCGTAGCTCTCAAACCCATGGGTGCTCCGGCGCGCCAGGTCGAAGACGAGCCGAACGTGATCCTCCTCGCCCGGAGGGATTTGAAAGACCTCGCGAAAGGCGGCAACCTCGTCGCGGGTGACGGCGCCGTCGGCCCTGGCCATCTTGGCGCTCAACGCGATGACCGCGATCGTGAACGCGATGCGCCGGTGCGGATCAGCCTCAGTTCGCTCGCTATCGCCATGACCGTACCAGTGCGGAACGTGGCGCGCGGCGCGTTCGAGCAACGCCCCCAGCGGACCGCCGAAGGACAGCTCGCGAGCGCTCGAAATGATCCGGCCTACAAAGCTCATCGGACCCAAATGGTCGTGCCAACCGCTCGAGCCCGCACGATAGCGCAGTTCGACGGGTTCCTCTGGTTCCCGGCTATGCTACTGTTCGGCGGCCGGAACGCAAGTCGAGGCGAGCGGAGGTGACGAGAGGTGACGCGCTATGACGCGATCGTGATCGGCGGCGGTTTGGTCGGTTCGGCGATCGCTTATGGGCTCACCCGCGCCGGACTGCGGACGGCGCTGGTCGACGAAGGCGACGTCGCGTTCCGCGCTTCGCGCGGCAATTTCGGGCTCGTCTGGGTGCAGAGCAAAGGCGACGGTGCGCCGCACTATCAGCGCTGGACCCGGCGCTCTGCCGACGAGTGGCCGAGGCTCGCCGCTGAGCTTCTGGAGAAAACCGGGATCGCGGTCGGGCACGAGCGGCCGGGGGGCCTTCATCTCTGCCTTGGTGCGGCCGAACTGGACGAGCGCCGTCGGCGGATGGAACGGATGCGTCTGCAGAGCGGCAATTTCGGCTTTGATTATCGCATGCTCGATCACCGCGAGGTCGCCGATATGCTGCCTGGGGTTGGGTCCGCGGTAGCCGGCGCATCCTATACCCCTTATGACGGCCATGCGAACCCGCTCAACCTGCTTCACGCACTGCACCAGGGGTTTGTCGACAATGGCGGGCGGTACTTTCCCAACCTTACGATCTCCGAGGCCACGGTGGCGCCGGGCGACTTTCGCATCCATGTCGTCGACGGCGAGTTCGCTGCGCCGAGAGTTGTCCTTGCCGCAGGGCTCGGGAATGCGCGTTTGGCGCCCCGGTTCGGCCTGAACGCAGCGGTCCGACCGCAAAGGGGGCAAATCCTCGTGACCGAACGGGTGCCGCGGCTGCTGCCGATGCCGACCACCACGATTTGGCAGACCGTCGAGGGTGGAATCATGCTCGGCGACAGCCAGGAAGATGTCGGCTTCGACACCGGCCAGAAGCCCGCGATGATGCGGGCGATTGCGCGGCGCGCGGTACTCTCCTTCCCGTGGCTGCGCGATTTGCAGATCGTTCGCGCCTGGGCGGCCCTACGGGTGATGCCGCCTGACGGCCTGCCGATCTATGACCACTCCGAGCGCTTCTCCGGCGCCTTCACCGCCAACTGTCACAGCGGCGTGACATTGGCGGGGGCGCACGCCAACGTCCTCGCGCCGATGATCGCGGCCGGAGCGCTCGATTCGGCGCTCGATCTGTTCTCGGCGCGGCGGTTCGATGTTCCGGCCGCGGCCTGACAGCGCCCCGGCAACCACAGTTGCCGTGATCGTCGAAGGCCGCCCGGTTCGGGTACCGACCGGCGCATCGGCAGCGGCTGCGGTGCTCTCGGCCGGCTTCCACAGCTTTCGCGAGACCTTGGTGGATGGCGTCGGGCGGGTACCCTATTGCATGATCGGGATCTGTTTCGGCTGTCTCGTCGAAATCGACGGCGTGCCAAACCGGCAGGGCTGCCTGGTGGCGGCGCAGCCGGGAATGCGCATCCGCCGACAACCGCAGGCACGATGGATCGATCCGACGGCGTGACATCGATTGATTTCGCGGTGATCGGCGCCGGTCCCGCAGGCATGGCAGCGGCCGCACTCGCCGACGAACTCGGCCTCGACACAATGCTCGTCGATGAGCAGGTCGCGCCGGGCGGTCAGATCTATCGCACCGTCGAGCGCGCTCCGCGGGGTAACCCGACCGGTCCGGAAGACCTTGCCGGCCGCTCGCTCGTCGCGGCCCTGCGGGCCAGCCGTGTCGATTATCGGCCGGGTACCACCGTGTGGCACATCGAACCCGACGGCACGCTCTATCTCGCTGCTTCCGGATCGACCGAAGCGGTGTCCTCACGCAGGGTCTTGCTTGCTGCCGGGGCGATCGAACGCCCGGTGCCGATCTCGGGTTGGACACTGCCTGGGGTAATGACAGCCGGTGCCGCACGGGTTCTGCTGAAGACCGCAGACCTCGTTCCGGAGGGGCGGACGGTGCTCGCGGGGCAGGGCCCGCTCATCTACACGGTCGCTGCTCAGCTGACGCGGGCCGGTGCGCCTCCCGCCTTGATTCTCGAGACGACGCCGTTGGTCAATTACTGGGGAGCCGCGCGGCTACTGCGGAATCTCCGGCCGGGTTGGCCGCCAATAATAAAGGGGTTGCGATTGCTGATGGCGGTGCGGCGCGCCGGCGTCCCGATCCGGCGCGGCGTACGCGGCCTGCAGGCGATCGGGCGCGCCGGCTTGGAGCGCGTCGCTTGGAACGCCGGCGAGATAGCGGCCGATCATCTTCTGTTGCACGAAGGGGTGATCCCGAACGTTCAGATGAGCCAGGCCTTGCAGCTGCATCACGATTGGGACGAAGAGCAGCTCAGCTGGCGGCCTGCGCTCGACGCCTGGGGCCAAACGAGCTCGCCCTGCGTCGCGGTCGCCGGAGATGCCGGCGGGATCGCCGGCGCCGAGGCGGCAGTTCTGTCGGGACAGCTTGCCGCGCTCGATGCCGCGATGCTCCTCGGCCGTATGGGCGAAGCCGAGCGCGACCGACGCGCCCGTCCGATCCGCGCCGCATTCGATCGCCAGCGCGCACTGCGGGCATTTTTCGATCGGCTCTACCGTCCGCCGCACTCGGTTCTCGCCCCAGCAGATGACGCGATCGTCGCCTGCCGCTGCGAAGAAGTTTCGGTCGGTTGTATTCGGCGGGCTGCGCGTCTGGGCGCTGTCGGTCCGAACCAGCTGAAGGCTTTCACCCGGTGCGGGATGGGTTTCTGTCAGGGTCGCATCTGCGGGCCCATAGCTGCGGCCGTCGTCGCTGACACCTTAGGCAAACCAATAGCCGAAATCAGCAGCCTGCGTCCACGGGCTCCTCTCAAGCCGATCACAGTGGCCGCCCTTGCCGCCCTCGAGATAGCTGACGCAGAACCCGATGACGGGTGGGACCAGGGGTGCCGATCCTAAAGGTCGGCGCCGTCCCGGGCGTCCGCTGTCCCGCGATCCGCAATCGCCACGGTTATCCTAAAGCGCAAGGCCCGCGCCAGGTCCGGTAAAGATTTGTTAGCCGACCGCGTCAACTATTGCCGAGAGGGTTGGTTCCGACCTGAAATTTGAAAGGCAGCCCGCGCACCGGCAGCCGGTCGGCGACACGCGGAAGTGCGGCGAGGAAGGGTTCTGTGAAAACGGGTGCTGCAGATCGCGTCGAATGCCGCGCGAATGCCGTGACGACTTCGCACTCCTCCGGGCGAAGACCGAGGCTCGAAGGGTCAATCGAGCCGATCGGCAACTCGGCTGTGTGAGGCGGCCCCGTGCGCTTCCCACCGTTTATATTTCTCGGACGCAGACGCGTTCGGCCACAGCATGCTGTTGTTGCACTGAGCGCGGCCCTTATCGTCGGTTGTGGCGTTGGGATGTTCTGGTCTGAACAGCGTTCCTATCGCCGGGCCATTGAGGATGCCGGGGCGGCGCTCGCCAGGACCTCCCGGTCGGCCGCGATTGGCACCGGTCGCTCGCTGTTTGAGATAGAAGCTATGCTCGTCGGCATCCAGCGGATCGCCGATGGGATGCTGCCGAGATTCCCGCTCAACGACTCGTCGCTTCAAACCGTTCTCCGCCAATTCAACGAGCAAAATCCGGTTATCAGCGACATCCTGATTTTGGACATCAACGGCCGTGTCGTGAACCGAGCGAACCATGTCACGGAGAATGGCGGCGTCGATGCTCTCGGACGCTTTGTCACGGCGCGTCGTAGGGGAACGCCCGCGACGCTCCACATCGGAGAGCCCGAGCGCAATCACGCGGGTGCCGGTTGGTCCGTCATGGCGAGTCGGCCGCTGATGCGCGGCGGCGCGACCATTGGAGTGATCGCTGCCGAGGTGCCGATCGCCGCCTTCACCGATTTCTACAAGGCTGTCCAGCCGAGCGGGCAAACCCGTATCGAGCTGCTGCTCGACGACGGCACCTTGGTCGCGAGCGAGCCGAGTCAAAACGCGACCATTGGAGCGGTGCCGGTCTTCGCCAAGGCGATGCTTGCCGCCGCCGCGAAACAGAGAGGGGGCCTCATGGAGCCCCTGCCAGGAGCAGGCGGAGAGGGAGCGCTGCGCGCCTTTCACTGGGTGCGTGACCGCCCGCTGATCGTTTCGGTCTCGCGCGCGCGTGGCGACATTCTGCGGCGATGGCACAAGGAATGCACCATCGGGGCAGCAGCATTCGGGCTGTTTTCAATGATTGCCGCCGCTATCGCGTGGCTTGCGGTGCGCGCCCTGCGACGCGGTCAATTTGCAGCCGCCTTTCTGCGCCGCAGCGAAGCGCAGCTCAAGCGTCGGAGCGCGCTGCTGCAAAGTACCCTCGAGAGCATTGGGGAAGGCCTCAGCGTCTTCGACGATCGCGGCCGCCTGATCGCGCGCAATCGCCGATTTTGCGAGCTGCTCGATCTGCCGGCCGATTTGGCCTCGGGCGCGCCGCTCCGCGAGATCCTGACGCGTCAGGCGGTTCGCGGCGATTTCGGCGAGGTCGAGCCGCGAGCGGAAGTCGCTCGCCGCCTCGAAGTTTTTTATTGTGAGGTGCCGGTCGTTAAGGAGCGGCTGACGCCGACTGGCCGAATCCTGCAGATCCGGCGCAGTCCGATGCCAGACGGCGCTGTGGTCTCGGTCTACTCCGGACATTACCGAGCTCAAGGCGGGCGAGCGCAAGCTGCTCGAGGCGAGAAGCCTAGCCGAGCTCGCCAACCACTCCAAAAGCGAATTCCTGGCCAACATGAGCCACGAACTGCGCACCCCGCTCAATGCGATCATCGGCTTCACCGAAATCATTGCGCACGAGCTGTTCGGGCCGGTGGCCAATGAGAAATATTTAGAATACATAAAGGACGTGCACGCAAGCAGTCTCCATCTGCTGTCGATTATCAATGACGTCCTCGATATGTCGAAAATCGAAGCGGGCAAGCTCGAGCTGCAGAAAGAGCCGGTCACCTTGCAGACCGTGATTGCCGATGTCATCCGCATCGTGCACGAGCGGGCCGGCAGCCGTGGCATCGAGTTTGTCACCCGGACATGCGCCGAATCCGTCGTCATCTGGGCTGACGAGCGCTCCATGAAACAGATCTTCCTCAACCTGCTGTCCAACGCCATCAAGTTTTCGCGCGAAGGGAGCAAGGTTCAGGTCCGCGTCAGTGTCGAGCAACCCGATTTGGCGATGATCGAGGTCGAGGATCACGGTATCGGCATGGACGCGGACGAGCAGGTGCGCGCGCTGCAGCCTTTCGGCCAGGCAAAGCCGGCAACAACGCGCAATTATGGCGGCACCGGGCTGGGCCTGCCGATTACCAAGGGCCTGGTCGAAGCGCATGGCGGGACACTGACGATCCTCAGCCGCTCAGGCGAGGGGACGACAGTCCGCCTCGTGCTGCCGATGCAGCCGGCCAGAGCCGTCTTCGAGACCAAGTCGATCACGCGCTCAGACTCCGCACCGGTCGGGTGAGGGTGCCCGCGCGGCTGGCGAACCGCGCTCTCGGGCCCGACACAAGCTGCAACCCGCTTTGCGCAGATGCTGTCATCGGCCTGTTGGGCCTGCGCCGCGAAACAGGAGAATACCGGGAATCACCGCCACGGCACCGATCGCCAAGATTCGGAAACAATCAGTGTAAGCCGCAAAGGAGGCGGCCTCAAACGCGCGCATCGACGAGACCCCGGCGATTGCACCATGGCGGTAGAATGCAACGACCCCGCTTTCGATCCTCGCCTGCAGCAACGCTGTCATTATGGCGACCCCGGCGGCACATCCCAATTGCCGCGACAAGCTGTAAACGCCGGCCGCGTCGGTGCGCAGGTCGGGGCCGAGGGTCGAGAAGGCGAGGGTGGTGAGCGGGGTGAACAACATCCCGACGCCGACCCCTTGCGCCGCGCTGGTCGCGGCCAGCCAAAATTCCCCTCCCTGCGGCGGCACTCGCGACATCAATTCGAGCGCGCCGCCCGTCACGAACAAGCCGATCGCGATCAGGGCGCGATGATCGATCCGGTCGATCACACAACGGATCGCGAGCATCATCACCATCGTTCCGATGCCGCGCGGGGCGATCGCCAAGCCGGCCTGGGTCGCGTCCCAGCCGAGTGGGCCTTCGCTCAGCGCGGGCACGAAGACGATGGTCGTGAACAGCAGAGCGCCGATCATGAAAGTATAGGCGGCAGCGAGGGCAAAATTTAAATCCCGAAACAGATCGAATCGGAACACCAGAAAGCGCGAATGTCGGCTCTGAATCGCGATCGCGGCGACGGCGAGGACCGCGACGGCGGCTGCGCCGATGGTTTCCGGCGCGGGCGGCCAAAGGCGGCCGATGCTGCGCTGGAGCGCCAGCTGGAGCGAACTCACCGCGATGACCAGCAGCGCGATCCCGAGCCGGTCGGTCCGGCCGCCGCGATCCGGAGTCGCGCGGGAGGGTATCGAACCCAGGCCCAACATTGCGATCGCCCCGATCGGCGCATTGATCGCAAAGATCCACCGCCACGAGGCGAGATCGGTGATCACGCCGCCCAGCAGCGGGCCCAGCATCGGCCCGGCCATGATCGTCGCCCCCCAGATCGCCAGCATGCGGCCGTGTTCGCGCTTGGGATAGAGGTCGAGGATGATCGCCTGCGCCAAGGGCTGAATGATGCCGGCTGCGGCCCCCTGGATCAGCCGAAACAGGATCAGCTCGTCCCGGGCGGTCGCGAAGGCGCACAGCAGCGAGGCCAGGACAAACATCGCGATCGCCACGCTGAAAACCGGCCGCGCACCCCAGCGGCGGCGAAACCGTCCGGTCATGAGCGCCGTCACCGCCGAGGCGCACAGATAGCTCGACCATCACCCAGGAGCCGAGGTCGATGCCCCCGCCCAAACCGCGTTCGAGCTGCGGCAGAGCAACATTGGCGATGGTCGCGTCGAAGGCCTGCATCGCGGTGGCGATCATCAGGGCAAGGGTCGCCTGGCGTCGCCCCAACTTTGATAATAGGGCCGCCTCAGCGCGCATTTCGGCTGCTATTTCCTGCCCCGGCGGCGCTCGCGGCAGGGCCGAAGGCAAGCCGCGTTGCGCCCGAGGGCGGGAAACTGTCATTACCGGTTCGTTACGCTTTGAAGCGGCAATTCCTGCCGTTTGGCGGTGGTGTCACCCCCGCCCGTCCTCGCCAGGATCATCGCACAGTGCCGTCCGACCCGCGCTGCCTCGAGGCCGCCCGCCGTTCTTTGATTTATCGACGACACGGAAACGAGACGACGCCAATATTCCCGGTATTCTCTCCATGTCTCCCCGTCTTGATTTTCGGTCGCCCCGTTTTTTTGTGTTGGCGGCGAGCCTAGTTCTCGGGCGTCAAAAACTCGCCCCGGAGTTCGGATTTCGACGGGTCGAGTTCCGGTCGCCGGCCGGTCATGGTACCCGCGAAGGTTCGGTCCGCCGCTCCTCGCTCGACTGTTGGGCGCGCTGGCGCCAGCCGTAGGCGTGCATTTCGTTGAGAGCGAACCCATGCAATTCCGCGATTCCGAGGGTTTTGTCGGTGGCGGGCTTGATGACGGTCGCACTGGCGCAAGCGAATTTCTCGCATTCCCACCTCGTATCGCCGAGCTTCAGCGTTGCGCCGAAGGTCTCGAGCTGGTCGTGCAGTCGCGATTCCAGCCGCGCGGCGAGATCGAGACCAGCGATCGAGCCGCTGAATAGGGCCGCTATCCCAAAAACCGCGCTGCCGACAACGATCGCGGCACGCCGCTGTTGTGCCGCCGAGAGCACGCGTCCGCGCCGGACTTGGTTCGGCTTGCTCAAGCGGATCGTGAGATAGCCGGCAACGCCGAGAGCCGGCGGCACGCCGACGAGCGGCAACGCGAGGCTCGCGGCCGCAACAGCGGCAACTGCGGCAAAGACGGCAAGGCGCGCACGCGCCGGCCTTGATATCGGGGAACCGGCGATCTCGACCATGACGCCCAGTAGGGAACGAATTCGTTAAGAAATATTGCTCGGTAGTACCCAGACAATTCTGTTATCTCCGTGGTCGACTGCCGCGGCGGTAGAGTTCATCTTCTGTTAACCTATGCAATCTAGCCTAGCGGATCGGCGACGAAGGGTCCGATGATCGCTGTTCTGCTGCGAGGGCTGCCGTGAACCGCCTTACCATGTTGGTCACCCCCGATGGGCGCTGGGTGCTCGAAGACAGCGCGGAGTTTCTCGCCGCCCTGGGCGATCCCGACCCGGACTACGACGGCGCGTCGTTCGCCGTAAAAAATCTCGGTTTTATCAAATTCCAGGTCCTCGACCAATTCTGCTGATCGAGATCGAGCTGCACCCGCACAATGTCGAGCTGCCGGCCTTGCTCGCGGTGCAGCAACAGCTGCTGACTTCGACCGTCCGGCTGTTCCGCATCAAATATTTCATGACCTCGTGGCAATCAGAGATCCTGCCCGCGTCGGATCTTGCGGTTTCGCGGCTGTCTGAATTGTGCGCACCAAAATTCGCACCGGCCGCCAAGGATCGTTTTCTCGTCGAACCTCAAGATTATTCCAAGCTCTATGATGGCGGCGAGGGTCCGCTTCGCCTCCTAGCGCAAAAGTGGAGGATGTCGTTCGGCCACTTCGATCCCAGTGTGATTTCGTTTGCGATTAAACAGCAGATGCTGTCGCGCATGATGATCTTTGGCGTCAAGCCAGATTCCAGCGACCCGGTGTTTCGCTTCATCGGCGATGGATTTCGGTGGCTCGAAAGCGATTACCAATTCAATGGAATTGGAGAGCGCGTCGAGAATCAACCGGACAAGGATTACGGCGGCTGGGTCTCCGACTTTTACAGAAGCGTGGCCAGAACGGGCCAGCCACGCTATGATCATGTCTCGGCGGCGATCCAGGCAGCTCCGGGTCAGCGACAGCTATTCACTACGCGTTATGAGCGGCTGCTGCTTCCCTGGAAGACGTCGTCGGACGAAGTTTTCGTCTCCATGCTGTCGAAAATCCTTGCCCGCGACGACGCTAACCAAATTCGATGCCGCCCGAACCGGAGAACCCCTCGAAGAGCATTGCAGTGAAGTCGTCGTAGGCTTCCGCGGCAGAGACGCTGAGCAGCACGTTCTCGACAGCGCCGGTGGGCGCGTCCGGAAAGATAATGCTTCGGCTCGCGTGCTTGTATCCATATCCGGCAGCCACCCCTTTCTCGACGAGAATCGGAGCTACGATCGAAATTCCCCAGTCGATTGGCCAGCGAGCCAGACGCATAGGCGCGGCCGATCCTCGGCAGCAGCTGCGACAGCCGCTTTCCACGAAAATCGGGATGTACCCAAGCCGATCCCCCATAAACGACGACGCCGGTTATCAACTTGGCATCCGCTGCCGTCACCGCGCAGGGCTGGCCCTCGTCGCGACCGCCGTGCAACATCTTGTTGGCCTCGTGCTCCAAGGTCGTGTCCGGCCAATAATGGACACGACCAGCATGCGTGGACACGATATCACCCCGCTCATCTTCGCCCGAGATCCAATATGAATTCTCAGCCACCAAGTCGCAGCACTCAGGATTGAACATCTTCATCAACGGATACCAGGTACCGATTAGCCACCTTCAGTCTATTGAAGTATAAGCAATTCGTCGAAATCGTGGCGCAGGCGCAGGCGGATGCCCATTTGCCGCGCCGCCTTGTCGCCTTCGAGCACGAAGCGCGCCAGCAAGGGGGCTGGGCCGTGTTTGATGGTCAGCGCGTCCGGCAGGCGCAGATTGTTCTCGGGGACGATATTCGGATAGGTCTGGCTCATCTCGCTGCTCCCAAGCCAAAAACGGAGGTGCCTGCAGTGGCGTTCGTCGATCGGTCGCTGCCGATCACCAAGAGATTGATATAATCCTAACATCCTTTGGTAGAATGTCAATAATAAATTGCCCGTAACAACGTAAAAAACCGTCGACGCCGAGTGAATATGGTAATCGAGCGTGACCGGTATCGCCGATAGTGACGAAGATCTGACGAAATATTGACGCCTATGCGGCAGATGCCTGATATCCGGGCTAGATAGACGTGTTACTGACGCGCTTTGGATGGATTTGCCGACTGTCGCGGCGGTGGCTGACGCGGCCGCGGTGCTGCTCCGTGCGCGAAATCCCCGAAGACTGCGGCGCGCCGCCCGGTCAATGCAGCAGTAAGGGGCCGGTGATGGGCATGACTTCGGCCTGACCCGGCCGACGCCTAACGCCTCGAGTGGCTCCGCGCCGAAGCCAACAGCGAGGCCCAAGGCAAGCCTCTCATCGGCCAGCGATCTTTGGATCAATCCATTCGCGCCGTCGGACAGCTGTTCTCGCGCCGCGGTCCCGGCCTTTCGACCGGGCCACCCGCCGCCGACGCCGGTCGCCCCATCGCGCGCGCCGTTGGCGACGCCGCGCACCAGATCGCCGCTCTCCGGCCCCTGCCGGCCGCAGGCTAATTTGCTACGGCGGCGGCGGCAAGCTCAAGAGCGCCAACTCCGCCTTGCGGCTTGCCCTTGACTTCTTTAGGCATCGTGCAGGCCGAACAAGGCGGATTTGGGGGTGCGAATGACCGGCAAGGACGACCTGAAGCGGGCGGCGTGCGAGGCCATCGACCGCCGTGCCGCGATGATCATCGATCTCGGTGAGACGATCCTGCGTCACCCGGAGACCGGGTTCAACGAGACCAAGACCGCGGCTCTGGTCGCCCGGCAAATGCGCGCTGAGGCTCGAGCCGCGCGCCGGCCTGGCGTTGACCGGGGTCAAGGGGCGGCTCGCCGGGCATATGCCGGGGCCGCGGCTGGCCCTGATCGGCGAGCTCGATAGCCTGCGCACCTCGGACCACCCGCTCGCCGATCCCTTGACCGGGGCCGCGCACAGCTGCGGGCACAACGCCCAGATCGCCGGGATGCTCGGCGCTGCGGTCGGGCTGACGGAGGCGAAGATCGCCGAGCATTTGGCCGGCGAGGTCGTCTTCTTCGCGGTGCCGGCCGAGGAATTCATAGACATCGAGGAACGGCTAGGCCGCGTCGCCCGCGGCGAGATCGAGTTCCTGCTCGGCAAGCCCGAGCTCGTTGCCGAGGGCCATTTTGACGATATCGACATGGCGATGATGATCCACACCGGTGCGAGCGGAGCGGGGAAAGAGCGCTCGGCCATCGCCTTCTCCTCGAACGGTGCGGTGGTCAAGCAGATCCGCTTCATCGGGCGTGCGGCCCATGCCGGCGGCGCGCCGCAGCTAGGCGTCAACGCCCTTAACGCGGCGATGATTGCGATGAACGCGATCGCCGCCCAGCGCGAGACCTTCTGGGAAAAGGACACGATCCGAATCCACCCGATCATCACCAAGGGCGGCGATGCGGTCAGCGTCGTGCCGGCCGAGGTGACGATGGAGACCTTTGTGCGCGGCGGCTCGCTCGAGGCGATCCTCGACGCCAACCGCAAGGTCGACCGGTGCCTGCGCGCCGGAGCCATGGCGGTGGGCGCCGAAGTAGAGATTCACACCATCCCCGGCGATTTGCCGCAGCGCAACGATCTGCGACTGGGCCAGATCTTCGGCGATAATGTCGAGGCCATCTTCGGCCCGGGCGAGTTCGTGATTGGCGGCCATCGCACCGGCTCGACCGATATGGGCGATCTGGCGCATCTGATGCCGGTGATCCATCCCTACGTGGTCGCAGCCGAGGGCCGTGCGCATTCCGCCGACTGGCGGATCAACGACCGGCAGCACGGTTATCTGACCCCAGCCAAGCTGTTGGCCATGACCGCGATCGACCTCTTGTACGGCGATGCGGCGCCCTCGAGAGAGATCCTGGCGAAATTTGAACCGGCGATGACCAAGGAGGCCTACCTCGCCTTTCAGCGCAGCCTGTTTAAAAAAGAGCGTTACGTGCCGGCCCAAGCCTGATCTGCTGCGCAGAGCGGATCAGCAGGGCTGTCCTTCTGCCTCGCCGATAGCCCGAAAGTTTCGTTAATCGACTGCTACCGAACCGATAGTCTCGTAAATTGCAGCACGCGATGGTTGGAACTTTGCCGTGTCATCTTAATGTTTTCTGAGCGCGGCGGGACGATCGCCGCAACGCCGATCAGGATTTCCATTCCGCCGGCCGCGGCCGGCCCCTGGTAAGTCATGACCCGAGGCCCAATTCCAGGGCCCGCCAGCGCAACGTTTCTCGGCCGCATGCTGATTGCACCGCTGAGCAGCATCGCGCGCCGAACACGATCAGCGCAGAGGACACCAGATGCGCAACGTCGATACTGTTTATGGCCGCCGCGACCTGATCCCCTTCGGGGTGGGTCCCCGCCCGACCGGTGCAGCAAAGCGAACTCTATTCAGTGTACACCGGGTAGAGGTCGCGCGTCTGCGCTAGCGAGGCCTTGTGCGGACGCACCCTCCGCTGCATTGATGAGCGTTCGGTCTGCAGCGGACGGAGAGCAGCGATGCTGAGCCGGTGGTCGGAAAAGGATAGCGAACGGCTGGTCGATCATTATGCCGCGCGGGGGATTGGGCCCGACCTTGCGCTGCGAGTTTATACCTCCCGCCTGCTCGGCCAGGATCCCAAGCTGGTTCTGCATGGCGGCGGCAACACCTCGGTCAAGACGATCGTCCGTGACCTCCTCGACGAGGAGGCGGAGGTCCTCTGCGTCAAGGGCAGCGGCTGGGACATGGCGGCGATCGAGCCGGCCGGACTGCCGGCCGTGAGGCTCGCGCCGTTACGCAAACTGCGCCGTCGTCAGGAGCTGGCGGACGAAGAGATGGTGCGGGTGCAGCGCGCCAACCTAATCGATCCCGGTGCGCCCAACCCTTCGGTCGAAACCCTGTTGCATGCATTCCTGCCGCACAAATTTGTCGACCACACCCATTCGACCGCGGTGCTGAGCCTGGCCGATCAACCCGATGCGGCGGAGCGCTGCGCCGATCTTTTCGGTGAACGGATGGGCCTGGTGCCCTACATCATGCCTGGTTTCCTGCTGGCCATATCGGCAGCCGAGATCTTCGAATCCGATCCCGCGGTCGAGGGGCTGGTCCTGCTGAAGCACGGCATCTTTACCTTCGGCGAGACCGCTCGCGAGGCGTATGGGCGCATGATCGCCGCGGTCTCGCTCGCCGAGGAGCAGCTGGCTCGCCGCCGCTCGACGGTGTTCCGTGCCGCTCGGCTGCCCGCTGCCCTCGCCCAGGCGAAAGAGGTCGCACCGATCCTGCGCGGGGCCTGCGCCATCGCGTCGCCAACCGAAGTCGGCGCCTATAAGCGGTTTGTCCTGGATTTCCGCACCGGCCCGGCGGTGCTCGATTATGTCAACGGCGCCGAGCTCCGCCGGTATGGGCAGGCCGGCGTTGCCACCCCGGACCATACCGATTCGCACCAAGAACTACCCGCTGATCGTGGCGCCGCCGGAAGCCGACCGGCTGGACGTGTTTGGCACCGCGGTGCGCGAGGCGGTCGACCGGTTTGCCGCCGACTACCACGCCTATTTCTTGCGTCACAATGCGCGCCAGGCGGTCTCAAAACGCGAGCTCGATCCGATGCCGCGGGTGATCCTGGTGCCGGGGCTGGGGCTGTTCGGCCTTGGCGGCAGCGCCAAGGATGCGCGGATCGCCGCCGACATTGCGCTCTCGACGATCGAGACCGTCACCGACGCCGAGGCGGTCGGCCGCTTCGAATCAGTCGGCGAGGCCGATCTGTTCGACATCGAATACTGGTCGCTGGAACAGGCCAAGCTCGGCCAGGCCGTCGAAAAGCCGCTGGCCGGCCAGATTGCAGTCGTAACCGGCGGCGCCGGGACCATCGGTTTCGCCACCGCCCGCGCGATGAGCCGCGCCGGGGCCGAACTGGTACTGCTAGACGTTGATAGCGAAGGGGTCGGAGTGGCGGCCAGGAAACTCGGCGATGCGGCGCTCGGCCTCGCCTGCGACGTGACCGATCCGGCTTCGGTGCGCGAAGCCTTCGAGCGCGTCGCCGCTCAATTCGGCGGCGTCGACATCGTCGTCTCCAACGCCGGCGCCGCCTGGCAGGGCCGCATCGGCGAGGTCGAGCACCGGGTGCTGCGCCAGAGCTTTGAATTGAATTTTTTTGCCCACCAAACCGTAGCGCAAAACGCCGTGCGCATCATGCTGGCGCAGGGGACCGGCGGCTGCCTTTTATTCAACGTGTCGAGGCAGGCGGTCAGCCAAGGGCCAAACGCGGGGCCTTACGGTCTGCCCAAGGCGGCAACTTTATTTCTAATGAAGCAGTATGCTCTCGAATACGGCAGCTCCGGCATCCGCTCCAATGCGGTCAATGCCGACGGCATCCGCAGCGGGATCATGACTCCTGGTTACATCAAGACGCGAGCCGCCGCTTACCAAATCAGCGAGGCGCAATACATGGCTCGCAACCTGCTCGGTCGTGAAGTTGCCGCCGAGGACGTCGCCGAAGCGTTTTTGTCTCTCGCCCTGGCGCGCAACACAACCGGCTCGTTCACCACCGTCGATGGCGGCAATCTCGCAGCCGCGCCGCGCTGAGCGGCGACGCCGACGTCGGCCAACCTCACCGGCCCGGGTAGCTGACGGCGAGGCCGGCGCGGGCGTCCTGCTGGATGCCGTATTGCGGGAACGGGTAGCGCAGCCCGTTCTTGGCGAGCGCCTCCATGCCGCCAATCGCCTTGCCGAGCTGCTCGGGCGGCAACGCCATCAGCATCTCGTCGTCGAGGACGCCACCATACCGGCGCTCGGCAAAGCACGGGATCGACAGACTCGGTTCGCGTGTCTTCAAGGCCCGGCCCCACGAATCGGCGCAGGCCGATTCACCGACGACGCTCCAGTCGAAGCGTTTGTAGCCCGACCATTGCAGCCCGTTGATGAAATAGATCATCGCCCCCGGCGTCGCATAGAACAGCGCGATGTCGGGCGGGTCGAGCCGGCCGCTGGCGAGCGGGGCCACGGCCAGCGCCTCGTAACCTCCATCGGGCACGCATTCCATCGCCGCCTGATGCGCGCGGGCGTCCTCGGGCGTGCTGTACCAGACATCGACCATGTGCTGACCCGACCGCCAGGCCTCGTCCTTGGCGCCGCCGAGCCCGACGACCGCTCGGCATTGTGCGCCCACCAGATCTTCGCTGGTCAGGCCGACTGTCCAGCCGAGCCGCGCCGCCTGGGCCACGATCTGGTCGAGCGTGTGCACCGCCTTGGGCCGGCGGATCTTCGGAATCGCCTCCATTTCTTCGCAGCGCTCGAACAGTTTCATGCCGAACGGGATCGAACGCAGCTTCAGCAGGCGCTCGAGATCGGTTACGAGCTTGGTCCAATCCTCGGCCATGGTTCATTCCTCGTTGATTGCGCCGGCGTCGGGGTGAGACGCGATGCCGCTACGGTTGCGCCCGGCTATCGCGATCCGGCTATTTATCATATTCGTTGGAACCCAGGGGAGCGTGGAGAGTTCGGCTTCACAGCGGATTGGCCGGCTCACTGGCCCAGCGACGAGGCCGACGCGCGCCTCGATTGGAGGGAATTTTGATGCGGCTGTTCTGCGTCCATCCCGGCCCGATGACCTATTCGCAAATCTTTCTGCGGCTCGAGCCGATCGGCCTCGAGCTCGTCGCCGCGGCGGCGCGGCAAGATGGTCACGCGGTGCGGCTGCTCGATCTGCAGGTCGAAAACCAGCGCGCCTATTTCCGCACGATCGAACGGTGGCGGCCCGAGGTCATCGGATTTGGCTGCAACTATCTGGCCAACATTCCGGAAATCGTCGATCTGGCCAAGGCCACCAAGGCTCGGTTTCCCGACATTTTCATCTGCGTCGGCGGGCACAGCGCCTCGTTCACCGCGAGCGCGCTGATCGAGCACAGCGGCGGTGCGATCGACTGTGTGCTCAAGGGCGAAGGAGAAGCCTCGCTCCCGCTGCTGCTCGCCGCGATCGAAGCCGGAGCCGACCTGCTCACGGTGCCGGGCGCCGTCACCGCATCGGGCGAAGGCCCGCCGCCCAGCTTTGTCCATTCGCTCGATGATGTGATGCCGGCCCGTGATCTGGTGCGGCATCGCAGCCATTACTATCTCGGTATCCTCGACCCCTGCGCGTCGATCGAGTTTTCCCGCGGCTGCCCTTGGGATTGCTCGTTTTGCAGCGCCTGGACCTTCTATGGCCGCAGCTATCGCCTGTTGAGCCCGGACCGGATCGTGGAGGACCTCCGCCGCATTCGCGAGCCGGGTGTCTTCATCGTCGACGATGTCGCGTTTGTCCATCAGCGCCACGCGATGGAGCTCGGCGAGGCGATCGCCCGCGCCGGGATCAAAAAGCGCTATTACCTCGAGACCCGCGGCGACGTGCTGTTGCGCAACAAGGACGCGTTCCGCTTCTGGAAAGGGCTCGGCCTGCAATATCTGTTTCTCGGCATCGAGGCGATCGACGAGGAGGCGCTGACCAGATATCGCAAGCGCATGTCGCTCGACCGCAATTTCGAGGCGCTCGAATTCGCCCGCTCGCTCGGTCTGATCGTGGCGATCAATCTGATTGCCGACCCCGATTGGGACCACGAGCGCTTTCGAATCGTGCGTGAATGGGGTCTCGAAGCCCCCGAGGTGGTCAATCTGAGCGTCAACACCCCTTATCCGGGCACCGAAAGCTGGCTGACCGAGGAACGCTCGCTGACCACCCGCGATTACCGGCTCTACGACATCGCCCATTCGGTGCTGCCGACCCGTCTCCCGCTCGCCGAGTTCTATGATGAGCTGGTGACGACGCAGCGTGCGTTCTATCGGAAATTCCTCAGCTGGCGCGCGGCCTATGCCACGGCGGGCGTGGTCGCCCGGCAGCTGCTGCGCGGCAATCCCAATTTCCTGAAGAGCCTGTATACACTCGACAAGGTCTATCGACCCGAGCTGCTGCTCGCCGATCATGCGGCCGCGGCAGCTTACGAAATGCCAGTGATGCTTGGTCGGGAACGTCGCCAAAACGCGATTTACATCCACGCGCCGCGCGGCCGCAAAGGGCGCGCGATCGATAACGCCACCGAGAATTTCGTCGAGGAGACCCGGGTAGGAAGCGCGCCGTGATTTAGTGAAAAGTGAGCCGGCGGGGCGTGTCGGCTGCGCACGTGCAGATCAGCCTACCTTCGCGCCGCAGCAGCTTTCTATGATAGCGCGCGGGTCGCGGCCATCGGGGAATGATCGATGCGGTTTCTCGGGGTTCATCCGGGTCCTCTGCTCTACACCAAGGTGTTTCTTCGGCTTGAGCCGCTGGGTCTCGAACTCGTCGCCGCCGCGGCGCGGGCGGCAGGCCATGCCGTGCGGCTCGCTTGACCTGCAGGTCGAAGACCACCGCGCCTATTTCAGGACGATCGAGCGGTGGCGGCCGGACGCGATCGCCTTTTCCTGTAATTACCTGGCGAACGTGCCGGAGATCGTCGATCTCGCCAAGGCGACCAAGGCGCGGTTTCCGAGAATTTTCGTCTGCGTCGGCGGCCACAGCGCGTCCTTTACCGCCCGCGCCATCATCGCGCATGGTGGGCATGCCATCGACTGTGTGGTCAAGGGCGAGGGGGAGGCGGCGATGCCGCTGCTGCTCGCCGCGATCGAGGGCGGTCGCGATCCGATAACGGTTCCGGGCGTCGTCACCGCTGCTGGAGAAGGGCCGCCGCCGGGTTTTGTCCATTCGCTCGACACGCTGAGCCCGGCGCGCGACCTCCTACGGCATCGCCGTAAATATTTCATCGGCACGCTCGACCCTTGCGCATCGATCGAGTTCTCGCGCGGCTGTCCGTGGGATTGCTCGTTTTGCAGCGCCTGGACCTTTTACGGCCGCAGTTATCGGCTGGTCGGCACCGAACGCATCGTCGAAGACCTCCGCTCCATCCACGAGCCGGGAATCTTCATCGTCGACGATGTTGCATTCATCCATGAACGCCACGGCATCGAAGTGGGCGAGGCGGTCGCCCGCGCCGGCATCAAGAAGCGGTATTACCTCGAAACTCGAGGCGACGTGCTGTTGCGCAATAAGGAGGCGTTTCGCCTGTGGCGGCGGCTTGGGCTCAAGACCATGTTTCTCGGCCTCGAAGCGATCGACGAGGCGGGGCTCAAGAAATACCGCAAGCGGGTCATGCTCGACCGCAATTTCGAGGCGGTCGAATTCGCCCGCTCGCTCGGCATCAATGTCGCGGTGAACCTGATCGCCGACCCCGATTGGGACCACGAGCGTTTTCGCATCGTCCGGGAATGGTGCCTGGAGATGCCGGACGTGATCAACATCAGCGTCAACACGCCCTATCCTGGCACCGAAAGCTGGATCACCGACGGGCGCCGCCTCGAAACCCGCGACTATCGCCTATTCGACATCCAGCACGCGGTCTTGCCGACCAAGCTGCCGCTCGCCGAATTCTACCAGGAGCTGGTAACGACGCAGCGCGCGCTCTTTGCCAAGCATCTCGACTGGCATCAGCTTTGGGACGCCGGCGGGATCGTCGCCCGGCTGCTGCTGCGCGGCCAGACCAATTTCGTCAAGAGTCTGTTTCAGTTGAACAAGGTCTACCGCCCGGAATTGCTGCTTGCCGATCATCGGGCTCCGGCGACGCTACGAAATCCCGCTGCCGCCGCCTCGCGGCATCACCCCGGCGCGCACCCCGACCGATCTCTATATCCACCCGCCGCGCGGCCGCCGAGGGCGCGCGATCGATACCGCGACCGAGGATTTTGTCGAGGGGACCCGAATGGGAAGCGCGCTGTGAGGGCGACGATGTGGCAGGGCGTCCCATTTGCCTGTATGCCGCGGCCTTGTAGCCGGATGCGATGAGCGCCCCCATCACCCTCGATGACGTAGAAGCGCTGGCGGTCGGGGCGTGGATTCTCGGCACCGGCGGTGGCGGCAGCCCGTATCTGGGGCTCCTCAACATGCGCCGCCTCTATGCCGAGGGGCATCGCGTGGCGCTGATCTCGCCATTTAATCTCGATGACGATGATTGGGTGGCGGTGGTCTCGAACATGGGGGCGCCGCTCGTCGGTCAGGAGCGCCTCGCCGACAGCCGCAACATCGCCCGCGCGGTCGAGATCCAGCAGGAATTGCTCGGCCACAAGTTCCGCGCCGTGATGTCGCTCGAAATCGGCGGCGGCAATGGCATCCAGCCATTGATGGCGGCAGCGCATCTGGGCTTGCCGGTGGTCGATGCCGACACGATGGGCCGCGCCTATCCGGAGGCGCAGATGACCAGCGTCGCGGTCGGCGAGCTGCGCCCCTATCCCTGCGTGCTTTACGATCCGCGCGGCATCGAGGCGGTGGTGACCAGGGTCCCGAGCTGGAAATGGATGGAGCGGGCGAGCCGAAAGATCTGCGTCGAGATGGGCTCGATCGCGTCCACCTGCAAAGCTCCGCGCACCGGCGCCGAAATCAAGAAATGGGGCATTCACTTCACCGTATCGAAGGCGATCGGCATCGGCCGCCGCGTGCGCACCGCACAGCGCCTTCACGAGGACCCGATCGCCGCGGTGCTCGACGAGGCGCACGGCAAGCGCCTGTTCGGCGGCAAGGTCGTCGATGTCGCCCGGCGCACGACCGAAGGGTTTCTGCGCGGCCGGGTGGCGATCGACGGTCTCGACGAGGACCGCGGCGCGCGGCTCGAAATCGCCTTTCAGAACGAATGGGTCGTGGCCTGGCGTGACGGCACGCCGGTCGCAATGTCCCCCGATTTGATCTGTGTGCTCGACACGGTATCGGGCGAAGCCTGCGGCACCGAGACGATCCGCTACGGCCGCCGGGTCACGGTCGTGGCGCTGCCGGCTCCGCCGGTGTTCCTGACCCCCAAAGGCCTCGACCACGTCGGCCCCCGCGCCTTCGGCTACGACCTCGACTTCCGCTCGGTGTTCGCCAACAGTTGAATACCCACTCGGATTACTCCGCCCCTGTGACGCCCATAGCACAGTGTCGTCACACACTCCCAACTCTAATTCATTGAAGCTCGTTACCCTGAAACAGGCTGCTCTAGCTTCTTCCCTATTACGATTCCGATGCTCCCATCGCCGTTCAGTTTCATAGTGTTACCACACTTGTACAATGTATTATTGTACTTTATTCCGTGTTTGTTGAAAAGATTTGCAACGATATTTGCGAGCAAAGTAACTTTGCCGCTTTCCGTACACACTAGGAGCCCCGTTTCAGGAGGTCCCCCGACTGTTTCTATAATTTCGGGCTGATCTGGTATTTTCTTCCATCCCGCAGAGTCAAATATCTTTCTTAACAGATTGGCGTACGCGAACGCTTCATCATCATTTTGGCTATCGTCCCGCATGACGAATTGAAATTGCCCTGCCGCGCGGAGATCAGAAATCAAACTCTTTGATCTCTTTTTATCGATCGATCGGGGCTTTAATTTTAACTTTAGCGCAACGAGATCACTCTGCGTGTTGGCTAATTCTCTCTCTAAATCTGTAAATTTAGTTCAGCAGCAGCCCCAATGACTGTGTCAAAAGACTGATTGGAGGGTACGTTAGCGGACCGTGCAAGGTGCTCCGCTTGTTCTACCCGGGCCGCGCCGTTCCACCAGGAACCGATCATTAGAACAGCCCCAAGTGCAAGATATGCTCCGATTTCGAGCTTGCGCCGACGACGTATCGAAGGACCCCATAGCCCGCGAGCAGCCATGGCCGTTCCGAGCAAAATCCAGCCCGGAGTGATCAGGGCTTCCCATGTTAGAAAGGTCGAAGGAGACTGCATCTTCGTCAGCGTGCGCCATTGTGCGCCAGTTTATTTAGAACGTAACGTGAATTATGTCAAGAGCCAGCTTTCGCGCACGGAAATGCTATCTACTGAATTCCGCGCGGACGAGATGAATGCCGGTATCGATGGGTCGGATCGGGATAGATGTCGGCGGGACGAATACCGATGCGGTGCTGCTGGAAGGCGGCCGGGTCGTGCATGCGGTCAAGACGCCGACGACCGAGGATGTCACGGCCGGCATCGTCAACGCGCTCGCGAGCTTGCGGCGCATCCGGAGGTGGCGCGCGGCGACATCGACGGGGTCGTGATCGGGACGACGCATTTCGTCAATGCGGTGGTGCAGCGGCAAGCGCTGGCGCGGGTTGCGGCGGTGCGGATCGGATTGCCGGCGGCGGCCTCCTTGCCGCCGTTCTGCGACTGGCCGGCGGATCTCGCCGACCTCGTTCGCGGCGAGGTGTTCATGCTCGAAGGGGGGCATGATTACGACGGCCGGACGATCGTGCCGTTCGACGAGGGCGGCATGCGGCGGGCGGCGCGCCAGATCCGCGCATGCGGGATAAGCTCGGTCGCGGTCGCCGCGATCTTCTCGCCGATCGACCCTGCCTGCGAGGAGCGGGCCGCCGAAATCCTGCGCGAGGAATGTCCCGAAGCCGCTATGACTCTGTCGCACGATCTCGGCCGCATCGGCTTGCTCGAGCGCGAGAACGCGGCACTTCTCAACGCGGCGCTGATCCCCTTGGCGCGGTCGACGGTCGAGGGGTTTACCGCGGCGATCGCGGCGAGCGGGATCGCTGCACCGCTTTATCTGACCCAGAACGACGGGACGGTGATGGAGGCGGCCGCCGCGACCGCGCTGCCGGTCATGAGCTTTGCGTCGGGTGCGACGAATTCGATGCGCGGTGCGGCGGTTCTGTCGGAGCCTCGGCGATGCGCTGGTGATCGACGTCGGCGGCACCTCGACCGATGTCGGCCAGCTCCGCCGCGGCTTCCCGCGCGAGGCCAATTCGGTCGTCGAGGTGGGCGGGCGTGCGCACCCTGTTCCGCATGCCCGATCTCTTTTCGATCGGGCTCGGCGGCGGCAGCCTGGTCGCGCGCGAGCCGCCGGCGGTCGGGCCGCAGAGCGTCGGCTATCGGCTGACCCGCGACGCGCTGGTCTTTGGCGGCGACACCTTGACCGCGACCGACGTGGCGGTCGCCGCCGGCATCGTGCGGATCGGCAACGCCGGCGCGGTATCGAGCCTGCCGCGGACGCTTGTGCAATCGGTTCTCGCCGCGGCGCATGCGAAAATCGAGGATGCGGTCGATCGCATCAAGATCGAAGCCGGCTGATCTGCCGCTGATTGCGGTCGGCGGCGGCGCGTTTCTGGTGCCGGACCGGCTCGCCGGGGTCTCGCAGGTGGTCCGCGTCGCACACGGCGACTGTGCCAATGCGGTGGGTGCGGCGACCGCGCAGGTCAGCGGCGAGACCGACCGGATCTATCGCGGTCTCGACCGCAAAGAGGCGATCGCAGCGGCCGAGGTGCAGGCGCGCGAACGAGCGGTCGCCGCCGGCGCCGATGCCGAGACCCTCGAGACCGTCGATATCGAGGACATGCCGCTCGCCTATCTGCCGGGGAACGCGCTCAGGGTGCGGGTGCGCGTCGCCGGCGAGATGCGGGCCCGGCCGGCGGACCGCACCGGCACATGAGCCTGCGCGCCGAGATCGTTCGCCTGGGCACGCGCTGGCTGTTGAAGGGCAGGGGGGGCGGGTCCGACATCGCGGAGCGCCGCCGCCGCGCCGAGGCCGCCGGGCGCCTCATCCCGAACCCGCCGCCAGGCGTTCAACGGACCGCGATCGACGCCGGTGGGGTTGCAGCGGAATGGGTGGTTACCCCCGCGTCGCACCACGATCGGCACATCCTCTATGTGCACGGCGGAGGGTTCGTGATCGGGTCGCCAGCGCTTTATCGCCACCTGACTTGGCGACTCGCCGCCGCAGCGCAAGCCCGGGTGCTGGCGATCGACTATCGGCTGGCGCCCGAGCATCCGTTCCCAGCGGCGCTCGACGACACGCTCGCGGCATATGGCTGGCTGTTGGGGCAAGGCGCCGACCCGCGGCAGGTCGCGGTGATCGGCGATTCGGCCGGAGGGGGCCTGGTCTTCTCGCTGCTGCTCCGATGCCGCGACGAAGGCCGATTGCCGTTGCCGGCAGCTGGGGTGGCACTGTCGCCCTGGACCGATCTGGCGCTGACCGGACCCTCGCTGCGGCGGAACGCCCGTGCCGATCCGTTTATCGACGGCTCCGACCTCCCGCTGATCGCCGGCTGGTATCTCGCCGGCGCCGATCCGCGCGACCCCTATGCCTCGCCGCTCTATGGCGATCCCG
Source organism: uncultured Alphaproteobacteria bacterium (assembly GCA_963795485.1). Lineage (GTDB taxonomy): Bacteria > Pseudomonadota > Alphaproteobacteria > ATCC43930 > CGMCC-115725 > AP-15. The sequence goes on along the minus strand of CAWCIL010000039.1, from coordinate 692,557 downwards.
GCGGGTTGCCGCCGACGCTCATTCAGGTCGGCAGCGACGAGATCCTGCGCGACGACTCGACCCGGCTGGCCGAACGCATGCGGGCGGCGGGTTGTGATGTTACACTCGAAATATGGCCGCGCATGCCGCATGTCTGGCATTTGTTCGCGGCGATGATGCCCGAGGCGCGGCGCGCGATCGCCGGAATCGGCGCGTTCGTGCGCCAGCGAACCGAGGTCACGTCGGGGACCAAGGTCGCGTCGGCCGGGCCGTGACCCGTCTTCCGCCGCCGATGATCAGGGCGAGCGCCGGCATCCGGGCGAGCGCGGCGGTGGTCGTCCAGCTCAGCACCACCGTAGCGGCGAACACCGCGGCAGCCTTGACGATCGCCGGCAGCTCGACCGGCAGAAAGGCGTATTGAAGCCAGACGACAAAGAGGTAATGCACAAGGTACATGCCGTAGGCGTTGCGGCTGAGGCTGCCGAGCCAGGCATGCCGCGGTGGCGGCAAAGCGCAGCACCAGCGCCAGCACGCAAAAGCAGCTGCCGAAGCACGCCAGCACAAAGCTCAGATCGTCGAGCGTCTGCACTCCGATTGGTGCTACGCCCTTGGTTTTGACGACTAGCGCGGTCAGCGCCAGCCAGAGCGCGAATGACCCGAGGCGAGCGCGAGCCAGCTCCTCCAGCGTCCCGCCAGCGCGCCGTCCGGGGCAAACAGGCCGCGCTCGATTCCATAAGCCCCGATCCCGGCCCCGGCGAAGAAATAGAGGGCGTATTGCAGCGGACGGCTCTCCTGAAACGAGAACGGGCCGAACTGGAACCATCTCTCCGGCGTGAAAGCGAGCGCCAGCGGCACATAGGCCAGAGCGGAGAGGATCAACAAGCCGACGAAATACGCCAGCGGCTTCTCACCGGCGGCACTCGCAGCCGGGCAAGCCAATCGCCCCAGCGCGGCACCATCGCGGTGCAGCCCGGCGGCGGCCAGATCGGCGGCCAGCAGCAGCCATAGGAACCACATCGGGCCGCTCGGCCAGAACGGCAAAGCCAGAAAATGTCGCCAATAGGCCGCGACGCTCGGATCGGCCGCCGTCTGCAGGTAGGTCGGATAGTTGGCGATCGGCATCAGCAACGCCACGACCCAGGCGAACGGCAATCCGAGCCGCAGAAGCCGGTCTCTGAGGAAGGACGGCACCCCTTTGCGCTTCAGGCTAGGCCTCACGAACAGGCCGGAAAGAAAGAAGAAAAGGGTCATCAGGAATACGTCCTGCCAAGCGCAGAACAGATCGAGGCCGAGCCACCGATGGCTGTCGACGATCGGAAAGGCACGCCACGAATAAGGCGGGCTGTCGAACGGGAACGGATGGGGCGGGAGAAAGTTGAGGTAGGCCAGAGAGGAGTGAAACGCCAGCACCAGCAGGATCACATAGGCGCGCAGATTGTCGAGCGCCAGGCTCGCGTGACCCATCGGCGGGCGGGCGGTAGTGCTCATCGCTGCAGTTCGTGCTCGGCCGGCTCCTCGGCATAGTCGGCGACCGGAGCAGCAGCGCGGGCCGCTGGAGAAGGCGAAGCTCCTTCGCGCGCGGCGGCCGCGAGAAAGCGGCTTCTCGGCGGAACAAATCCTCCGATCATCTGTTGCCGGGGCGGCCCCATCAGCACCGGCTGGAACAGCACCGCCGCGCACATTGTGCACAGCAAGGCCAGTCCCATCAGCTCCCCCATGCTCGAGGTGCCGGGGTCGCTCGACATCCACAGGCTGCCAAAGGCGGTCGCCGTGGTCATCGCGCTAAAGATCACGGCGCGGGTCAGGGTAGATTGCACCAACGCCGTCTTTCCGCGGCGCCAAGCCATGATGTAATAGATCTTGAACGCAACGCCAACGCCGAGCAGCAGCGGCAGCGCAATGATGTTTGCGAAATTTAGCGGCAGACCGAGAACGACGGTCAGCTCCAAGGTGACAATGCCGGCGACCAGCAGCGGCACCAGGGTCAGCAGCACGTCGAGCGGGCGACGCAGGGTGATCCACAACAGCAGCGTGATCGCGGATAGCGCGAATATCGCAGCCTCGACAAAAGCGTGCACGACGGTGTTGCCGGCGTTGTATAGCAGCACCGCGGGGCCGGTGGCGCCGGGCGCCGCCGCCAGCACCGTCGATCACGAATTTGCGCAGCACCACGGTATTGTCGGGATCGCCCTTGGGCAATACCTGAACCCGCGCCCGGCCGTCGGCGGTCATCCACGCCCGCTTAAGAGCGGCGGGGATCGTGTCGCGGGTGATGCGCTGCGGCTGCAGCGCCAGCCGCAGATCGCTGAGCGAGGTGCGCAGCGGGTCGACGACAGCCGCCGCGGCCTGCGCGCGCACCGCCGGATCGGCCTTCGCCAATTTGAGCAGCAAGGCCGACAGTCGTCTCGCCGCCTGCGCGCCCGTTCCCCGCCGGTTCTCGGCGGCCTGTCTCAGGGCTGCCGCGGTCGAGGACAGCGCGTCGATGGTTTGGCGGTCGGTCGGCGGAAGCTCGACGTTTTTCGGGTGGAGCGAGGGACCGATCGCCGCGGCGGCCTTGCGGATCAGCGTCAGCTTGCGGTCCTGGTCGGCGGGAACCAAACCGTCAAGCGTCGTCGTCCGCGCCACCTGCGGCAACGAAGCTAGCCGCCGCGCCAATGCATTCGCCGCATCGAGATTGGCGGTCATGATTTCGATCGCGTTGGCGCCAATCTGAGGCTCCCGGCGCAGCTCGAGAAAGGTGGCGACCGAGGGCGCCTTTGGGTCGCGCAGGTGAAGAGGATTAAAGTCGAAGCGTACGAACAGCAACAATGGGGATGCCGCCAGCACCGCGACGGCGGTGATCGCAAGCACTGCAAGGCGATGCCGCGTCAAAAATCGGTCCACCGGAGCGAGTGCGGCAAACCCCATCGGGCGCCGCTCGGCGGGCGGCTTCAGCACCGTCAGTAGCGCCGGCAGCAAGGTGATGCTGGCCAGAAAGGCGACGGCCATGCCGACCCCGGCGATCTCGCCGAGCTCCGAGAGGCCGCGATAGTCGGTCGGGACAAACGAGGCAAATCCCGCCGCGGTTGCCGCTCCCGCCAGCGCCAGCGGCACCCCAGCCTTTTTCGCTGCGCTGAGCAGGGCCCGACCCAGATTGCCTAATTCGTGTCTCTCCTCCCGGTAGCGCACGCTGAATTGGATGCTGAAATCAATGCCGAGGCCGACAAACAGAACGAAGAAGGCCACCGAGATGAGGTTGAGCGCGCCGACCAGCAACAGCCCGACAGCCGCAGATACCGCGAGACCGGCGGCGATGCTGACGACCACGGCCAGGATGATCCTTCCCGAGCGCAGCGCCAGCCACAAGATCAAGAATACACGCGCAGAGCGACACGACGGCGTTGACGCCGGCGTGCTTGGTCAAGGTGGCAAAGCCGTCGTCATTGATCGGCACCAGCCCGGTTTGCCGCACCTTGGCCTGGTAATCCTGGCCGAGCTTCAAATCGCGGACGGTGCGGGCGATTGCGTCGGTCGCGGCGCGGCCGGGTTCGAGCAGGTGATAGTCGAGAATCGGCTCGACCTCGATAAAGCGGCGCAACTCGGTGGGTCGGGCGGCCTGGCCGCTGGCCAGGATCCTCCAGGAAAAGGCGGTGGGTCGGCCAGCCAGCACGGCTTGCGCGGTGTCGGCCGCCATGTCCAGAGGCCGGGTCAGATCGTCGAGCGGGATCACCCCGCCGGCGACGCCGGCCAGCCCCATCGACAAGAAGTCGAGTGCGCCGCGCAGGCTCGGGTCGGCGCTGAGACTGGCGAGCAGCGGCCCTGCCTTGGTCAACCCGCCGGTCAACCGCGCCACCTCTCCGGTCGGCAGGTACAACAAGCCGTTGCGCTCGAAAAAGCTGCCGCTTTGCGGCTGGTACACGGCACGAATACGGTCCTTCCGCTTGGCCAGAACGGAACTGAGCCTGGTGGTGGCTTCCTCGACATCCTCCGGAGTCGGCGCCTCGACGACGACGATGATGCCGGGCTGCGGAAACGCCCGCATATACTGAAACGCGCGTTTGGCCCAGGGCAGGTCAGGCGGGAACAGCGCCGTCGTGTCGGTCGTCACCGCGAAATGTTGTGCCGTATAGATCCCGCAGACCGCAGCCAGCGTCGCCGCCAACGCGATGACCAGCCACGCCCGGCGGGTGCAGAGATCGACGACACGATAGATCGATAATTTGAGCATCTCGTCGCGCCCGGTGCCGGCTTGATCTCTTACCCAGAAGCCGAAAGAGTCGGCGAACCCCTCCCCGGTGCTGGTGTCACATCGAGAACCGTCGAATACGTCCAGGCGTTCCAGGAGCATCTTGCTCGGCCGCAAAGGTGTCGGGCTCAACACGAAAATGCCCGATTCCTGATCGGTAAGTTCGCAGGTGCAGCAGAGGAGGCCAGGGTGCGGCCGGCAATCTCGACGGTTTTCGGACTACTAATCCTGCCGATCGCGGCGATGGCAAATCCAGCCGCGGGAACCAAAAGTTTTGCCATCCTGCGAAACGGCGACCCGATCGGGACAAACACTATCTCCATTCGCTGCGATGGTCCGAACACGGCGGTCGAGATCTTTACGTCGATAGTGGTAAAGATTGGCTTTCTGACCCTCTATCGTTTCGATCAGAACGAAAGCGAACATTGGGTCAACGGCCGCTTCGTCTCGATGCTCTCGACCACCGACGACGACGGCACGATGCACCGCGTCAGCGCCGATGCGAGCGGTGGGAAATTATCGGTGACCGCCGACGGAAAAACCAAGCGGATGCCTGGCGACCTGCTGCCGTCGAGCTTGTGGAACGCGGCGATGGCTCGCCAGACCTCGGCGTTGAGCACGGTCGACGGCAGCCTGATGCGGATCGCGGTCACCGACCGCGGTGCCCAGGGCCTCTCGCTGCAAGGTCGACAAATCGCCGCCCACCACTATTCGCTGCGCGGCATCTATTCGCAGGATCTTTGGTATGACGGCCGCGGCGACCTCGTCAAAATGCAGCTGCGCGGCAGCGACGGATCGACCATCCTCTACCAGCCGATCTCGCCGCCGCGGCGTGATTAGCCTGCGATCCCGGCCGGGTCTATCTAGGCTCCCCGATCGGCGGCATGGTCAGCACGCCCGAGGTGCCGAGGACGGCGTCGATCCGCTGCAGCAGCGGCGCCACCAATTCGACGGCGCGAGCGAGCGCGCTCACGCCGAGGTCGTTGTCTTCGCGCTCCCTGCCGGTAAGACGATTGTAGAGGAATTGGCCCGGCCCTTCCTCACGCGGAAAGACCGTCAGTTGGATCGGTGCGCCGGGTGCCATTCCAGCCGCCCGCTCGGCCAGCCGCAACGCCGCCTCAAAGCCGCCGAGCGCGTCGACGAGCCCGTGGGCCTTGGCTTCCTCGCCTGTCCACACCCGGCCCTTGGCGATCGCCTCGACGGCCTCCGGGGTCATATGGCGGCCGGAAGCCACATGATCCTTGAACCCCTGATAGGTCGCATCGAGAAATGCCTCCAGCCGCGAGCGCGCAAACGGCGAGAACGGGGAGGTGGCGCTCGACATCCCCGCGTTGGCGCCAAACTCGGCTGCATCGGTCGAGATCCCGATCTTCTTCAGCAGGTCGGCGACGACCAGCTTGCCCGCCAGCACGCCGATCGAGCCGGTCAGGGTCGCCGGCTCGGCGACGATCTTGTCGGCCGGGGCGGCGACGTAATAACCGCCCGAGCCGGCGACGTCGCCCATCGAGACGATGACCGGCTTGCCGCGTTCGCGGGCGAAGACGACATCGCGCCAGATCGTCTCCGAGGCGACGACCGAACCCCCGGGACTGTCGATGCGAAACAGGATCGCCCGCACCTTCGGGTCGCGGACGGCGGCGCGAAAGGCGCGTGTCATCCGAGAAGCGGCCATCTCGTCCGGTCCCGCCAGCAGACCAGTCGAACCGCTGCCGCTGACGATCAGCCCCGTACCATAAATCAGCGCGATCCTCTGACCCGCGCCGTACGGGCGCTTCGCACGATCGAGATACCTCGACAGGCCGACGATTTCGGCATCCGATCCGGCGCGCTTGTGGGCCGCGGCGATGACCTCGTCGCGATAGCCGAGGCGGTCGACGAGCTTGGCCTGGAGGGCTTCGTTGGCGAGCAGCGGCCCGCGGTCGATCAGGGCGCGCACCGTCTGCGGCGACAGCCTGCGCCCCTGGGCGATGCCGTCGACCACCTGCCCGCCGAGCGAGGACAGCAAATCTTCGACCTGTTCGCGGTCGGGCGGGGTCATCTGGGTTTCGGTCAGAATGTTGGCCGCGGTCTTGTAGCGGCCGCGATGGTCGAACTCGGGGTCGATCCCCAGCAAGTCGAGCGTTCCCTTCAGAAAAGGTGCGTCGGAATAGAGCCCGGTCAGGCCGACGCTGCCCATCGGCTGCAGCCAGATCCGGTCGAATGCGCTCGCCAGGTAATAGGGGCGGGTGCCGCCGCCGAACTCGCCAAAGCTGTCGGCAAAGGCGATCGCGAATTTGCCCTTGGCGCGGAAGGCGGTGATCGCGTCGCGGATCTGCTGCACCTCGGCGAGCCCGAAAGCGTCGTCGCCGACGCGGGCGACGATCCCTTTGACGCGGGGATCGGTTCCGGCGGCCTCGATTGCGTCGAGAAAATCGCGCAGGCTGGGCTTTGCGCCGGCGATCAGCTTGAGCCAGCCCGCCTCGCCTGGGCCATCGGCAAGGTCCTGGGTCAGATCGACCGAGAGGATCATGTTGGCGGGCAGCGGAGGCGTGCTCGGCGTGAAATGGACGACCGTCACTATCGCGGCGATGACCAGCAGAACCGCCAACACCCCGATAGTGGCGAAGAAGCCGAGCAGCAGACGCCGCATGCGCTCAGACGGCGGTGCCGAGCGCGCGGTGGCGCAGCAGGTGATCGGCCAGCACGCAGGCGACCATCGCCTCGCCGACCGGAACGGCACGGATGCCGACGCAGGGGTCGTGACGGCCGTGGGTCGCGATTTCGACCTCGTTGCCGTCGATGTCGACAGTGCGCATCGGCGTTAGGATCGAGCTCGTCGGCTTGACCGCGAAACGGGCGACGATGTCCTGCCCGGTCGAGATGCCGCCGAGGATGCCGCCGGCATTGTTCGACAGAAACACTACCCGGCCGTCCGCCATGCGCATCTCGTCGGCGTTCTCCTCGCCCTTCAGCGCGGCGGCGCCGAACCCGGCGCCGATCTCGACGCCCTTGACCGCGTTGATCGTCATCAGCGCCCGCGCGAGGTCGCCGTCGAGCTTGTCGTAGACCGGCTCGCCGAGCCCGGCCGGAACGCCGCTGGCGACGATCTCGATGACCGCACCGGCCGACGAGCCGGCCTTGCGCACGCCGTCGAGGTAATCGGCCCAGTAGAGCGCCATCGCCGCGTCGGGGCACCAGAACGGGTTCTCCTCGACCGCCCGCCAATCCCAGGCGTCGCGGTCGATCGCATATGCGGCCCGATCTGCACCAGCGCGCCGCGGATCGTCATGCCGGGGCCGAGGATCTTGCGCGCCACCGCGCCCGCCGCGACCCGCGAGGCGGTCTCGCGCGCCGAGGCGCGGCCGCCGCCGCGATAGTCGCGCACGCCGTACTTTTTCCAATAGGTGTAGTCGGCGTGGCCGGGGCGAAACCGGTCGGCGATGTTGCGGTAATCCTTGGAGCGCTGGTCGGTGTTTTCGATCAGCAGCTGGATCGGGGTCCCGGTCGTCACCCCGTCGAACACGCCGCTCATGATCCGGACGAGGTCCTCCTCCCGGCGCTGCGTCGTAAACCGCGACTGGCCGGGCTTGCGCTTGTCGAGCCAGCGCTGGATATCGGGCTCGGCGAGCGGCAGGCGCGGCGGCACGCCGTCGACGACGACGCCGATCGCCGGCCCGTGGCTCTCGCCCCAGGTGGTGAAGCGGAACAGGGCTCCGAACGAGTTGCCGGCCATCGGCGTCGCAGGTGACTTGAACGCGTCGTCCGGCGAAAGCGGGAACCCGGAGCGGCAACGCCTCGCCGGCGCGATGGCGCCCGCATCGCGGGGTGACGGAGACCTTCTGGCCCGCAGGGCTGGGCGAGCGGTAGTCGCCGCATCGCCATCGTCACACGACCGAGATGTCGGGGGCGTCGACGGCCTTCATGCCGACGACGTGATAGCCGCAATCGACGTGGTGGACCTCGCCGCTGACCCCGGCCGAAAGATCGCTCAGCAGATAGAGCGCCGCGCCGCCGACATCCTCGATCGTGACATTGCGCTTCAACGGCGAGTTGTACTGGTTCCATTTCAGGATGTAGCGGAAATCGCCGATCCCCGAGGCGGCGAGCGTCCTGATCGGCCCCGCCGAGATCGCGTTGACGCGGATATTCTGTCCGCCGAGATCGACCGCGAGATAGCGCACGCTCGCCTCGAGCGCGGCCTTGGCCACTCCCATGACATTGTAATTCGGCATGACCCGCTCGGCGCCGTAATAGGTCAAGGTCAACAGGCTGCCGCCATCGGTCATCAACGGCGCCGCGCGCCGGCAGATATCAGTGAACGAAAAGCAGGAAATATCGAGCGTGCGCGCAAAATTTTCACGCGTCGTATCGACATATTTTCCCTTGAGCGCGTTCGGGTCGGTGCTGCCGATCGCGTGAACCGCGAAATCGAGCCGGCCCCAGCGCTCGCCGACGGCCGCGAAAACTCGCGTCGAGGCTCGCGCTCGTCGGCGACGTCGCATTCCACGACGAAGTCGCTGCCGGTGCTCTCCGCGAGCGGCCGCACCCGCTTGCCGAGCGCCTCTCCCTGATAGGTGAAGGCGAGCTCCGCGCCCTGGCCGTGCAGCGCCTTGGCGATGCCCCAGGCGAGCGAGCGCTCATTGGCGACGCCCATGATCAGGCCCTGCTTGCCCGCCATCAGCGGCATGGTGATCCCCAGTTCTCGCGGCCCAATTCATCCTACACGACCGCGGCGGCGAGGGCCATCGGCCGGCCCGGCCCCGTTCGGCGCTGGCGCGACCGCGGCAGGCGGCGGATAATTGCTGAACGGCCGCGTGTTTACCAGATAGACACTGCGAGGTTTCCGGGATGGCGCCGGTGGCGGCAGAGAATCGGGCGAGAGGCCGCGGCGGGGTGCGGCGGACGGCGGCGACCGCTTCCGCCTTTGCGGTCTATGTGTTGCGCCGCTTCAACGCCGACGGCTGCTTTGCCGCCTCGGGTGCCTTGAGCTATACCGCACTCGTCTCGCTGGTGCCGCTCGCCGCCATCGCCCTCGGCTCGCTGTCGGTGTTTCCGATCTTCGGACAGGTGCACAACGAGATTCTGGCGCTGGTCTTCAGAAATTTCGTGCCGTCGATCGGCGAGCAGGCGGCCTGGTGGTTCCGCGCGTTCGCCAATTCGGCGGCGCAGACGACCGCGATCGGCGTCATCGGCATCGCCGCCACCGGAGTTCTGCTGCTGGTCACGGTCGAAGACCAGCTCAATGTGATCTGGCGGGTCACCTCGCCGCGCCCGTGGGGACAGCGCGTCCTCGCCTATTGGGCGCTGATCACCCTCGGTCCGCTCCTGGTCGGGCTCAGCCTGTCGCTCTCGACCTATTTCGAGATCGCCGCCCGTCATGCCGGATTTGGCCAGCAGGCGTTTCAATGGATCGAGAGCGGCTGGCTGCACGGGCTGGCGCGAGCGGTGCCGGCGTTGCTCGAATTCGTCGCCCTTACTTTGCTCTATTGGCTGATCCCGAATTGCGCGGTACGGTGGCGCGACGCCACGCTCGGCGCGCTGATCGCGACCGCGGCGATCGAGATCCTGAAAGTCGGATTTACGGTCTATGTCGGCGCCATGTCGTATTACCAGACCGTTTACGGAACGCTGGCGGCGATCCCGATCTTTTTGCTGTGGATGTATATTTCGTGGATGGCCGTGCTGCTCGGCGCGGAAGCCGCCGCCGCCTTGCCGCATTGGCGGATTGATGCGCGGATCGGCAACGTGTCGTCCGGCGGGGTCAAGCTCGGCCTCAGTCTGGCGCTGATCGCCGCGCTGGCGCGGGCGCAACGCTCGGGTGCCGTGCTGACGACCTCCGCCCTCGCCACCGAGCTCGGGGTCGCTACGACCGTCGTCGACGGGCATATGAAGCCGCTCACCAAAGCCGGTTTCGCCGCGCACACGCAAGGAGGGAACTGGGTGCTCGCCTGGAACCCTGATGCAGCGACGCTTCACGACCTTTACGAGGCCCTGAACCTGCCCTTCGCCGGCCGTTGGCTCGATCACATTTCGGCGCCCTGGCATAGGCAGGTCGCCTCGGCGATGGAACGGATCATCAGGGCAGAAGCGGCGGCCATGCAGATGACCATCGCCTCCTTGATCGCCGACACTCTCGATGATGGCCCGCGCTGGCGCGCCGGGCGGCGCTCGGCCGAGCCCATGGCGGAAAAAGTCGGGTCGAAATAGCGGGGGCGGGGAAGCGGGTGATGGACGAGATCGTCGAAACCGAGCCGCTGTCCGCCTTCGCGCGTTGGTTTGCCGCAGCCCTTGACCGCGAGCCGGATGCCGACGCGATGACGCTCGCCACCGCAACGCTTGAGGGGCGGCCATCCGCGCGCGCGGTTCTGCTCAAGGGATTCGATGCGCGCGGGTTTGTATTTTACACGAACCTGGAGAGCCGCAAATCGACGGAGCTGTTCGGACAACCCGCAGGCGGCATTGTGCTTTCTGTGGAAAGTTCTGCGCCGACAGGTTCGGATCGAGGGCGGGGTCGCACTGGTTTCCGACGCCGAGGCGGACGCCTATTTCGCCAGCCGTGCGCGCGAGAGCCGGCTCGGCGCCTGGGCGTCCGACCAGTCGCGCCCGCTCGAGAGCCGCGCCATGCTCGAGCGCCGGGTCGAGGAATTCGGCCGCCGCTTCGCCGAGGCCGAGGTTCCGCGTCCGCCCTATTGGTCGGGGTTTCGCGTGGCGCCGCAGCGGGTCGAATTCTGGCAGGAGCGGCCCTCCCGCCTGCATGATCGCTGGTTGTTTGTCCGCGAGGGCGACGGCTGGCGGCGGGAACTGCTCTTCCCATGATGCCCGGATAACTCCCGCGCTGATGCACGGACTGGCGGCGGACCGGCTGCGACGGCGCGCAACCTACGCCTCGGTCGCGGTCGCAGCGTTGCTGATCGCGGTCAAGTTTGCCGCCTGGCTCGAGACCGGCTCGGTGGCCCTGCTGTCCAGCCTGATCGAATTCCTTCATCGACATTCTCGCCTCGATCGTCAACCTGGTTGCGGTGCGCCACGCCATGAGCCCTGCCGATCGCGAGCATCGCTTCGGCCATGGCAAGGCCGAACCGCTGGCGGTGCTGGGCCAGTCCGCGTTCATCACCGGCAGTGCGCTCTTGCTGCTGGCCGAGGCGGTGCGCCGGCTGATCCACCCCGCCGCGGTCGAGAACCCCCCGGCGGGGATCGCCGTCATGGTATTTTCGATCGTGGTTACGGTGGCGCTCGTGCTTTATCAGCGCCACGTCGTGCGCCGCACCGGGTCGATCGCGATCAGCGCCGACGAGCTGCATTACCGCAGCGACGTCATTCTGAACGGCAGCGTCATTGCGGCGCTGATCCTCGCCGGCCTATTCGGGCTGCGCATCCTCGATCCGCTGTTCGGTGCCGCGATCGGCATCTGGATCGTTTATTCAGCCGTCCGGCTGGCCCGGCTGTCGCTGACCCAGCTGATGGACCGCGAACTGCCCGATGACGAACGCGAGAAGATCCGCGCGATCGCGCAGGCGCATCCCGACGTCGCCGCCGCGCATGATTTGCGCACTCGGGTCGCCGGGCCAACCGCGTTTATCCAGATCCATATCGAAATGGATGGCGATATGAGCCTGATCCGGGCGCACGAGATTTCGGACGAAGTCGAGGCGCGGCTCCGTGCCGCCTACCCGCACGCCGAGATCATCATCCATCAGGACCCCGAAGGGGTGGAGGAAGCGCGGTCTAGCTTTCCACGGCGGGTCGAAGCGCAATGAGCGGCGGGCGTCGGCGGCTGAGCGCCCAATGCTGCCCGAGCGCCCAATGCTACCCGAGCGAATACGCCGAGCGCAAGGTACTGCTGCTGACCGGGGCCAGCCGCGGCATCGGGCATGCGACGGTCAAGCGCTTCAGCGACGCCGGCTGGCGGATCATCACCTGCTCGCGCGACGGGGTGCCGGCCGAATGCCAGCGCGACCCGAACTGGGCCCACCATATCACCGCCGATCTCGGCGACCCGGCCGATCTCGAACATTTCGTCGCCGAGGCCGGGATCTATCTCGACGGCCCGCTCCACGCGCTGGTCAACAATGCCGGGGTATCGCCGAAGACGCCGACCAAACAGCGGCTCGGCTGCCTCAACGGCGACATCGAGGATTGGCGCGCGGTCTTTCAGCTCAATTTTTTTGTGCCGCTGATCCTGGCCCGGGCGTTTGCCGCGGCATTGGCGCGCGGCAAGGGCGCGATCGTCAACGTTACTTCGATCGCCGGCCACTCGGTCCATCCGTTTGCCGGGTCGGCCTACTCGACCTCGAAGGCGGCGTTGTCGGCGTTGACCCGCGAGATGGCCGCCGAGTTTGCCCAGCTCGGGGTCCGCGTCAACGCGGTCGCGCCGGGCGAAATCATGACCGCGATGCTGTCGCCCGAGACCACGATGCTGCTGCCGCGCATTCCGCTGCACCGCCTCGGCGTTCCCGACGACGTCGCCGGCGACGATCTTTTTTCTGTGCAGCGACGACGCTGCCTATGTCACCGGCACCGAAATCTCCGTCACCGGCGGCGAGCACCTCTATCTGACCCGCCCGCCTGCCGGCGGCCTTGGGCGCATCGTGCTGGTCGTGCGCTTCGGTGAACCGCTTGATCAGCCGGTTTACCTCGCCGGCTTTCTCCAGATGCGGCAGATGTCCGGCTTCGTCGAGAATATGGAGCCGGCAAACGGGAAGCCAATGCCCGGCCGCTGTGGCTGACCGGAATGATCCGGTCCTCGCGTGCCCCAGATCAGCTGCACCGGCATTGCCGAGCGCGCCGATCTGCGCGCTCAGATCCAGCGTTTGCCGGCCTCCGCGCAAACCAGGCTCTGCGCGATCGTCGTCAATGCCGCGGTGACGCCATCGAGGCGCTTGTAGCGCAGCACTTCCTCGACCATCGCGCGGCTGACCAGCGCCGGGTCGTGGACCAATAGGTTGCAGCACCTCGACCGCCTCCCTGCGGCGCCCGGCGCGCACAAAGCCGTCGATAAAGGCGGCGTTGATCTCCGGCCCGAGACCGGCCGAAGCGATCAGCGTCAGGCTCGCCACCCGCTCCGGCCGGCGCAACGCCAGCAACGCCGCCAGCGCTCCTCCCATCGAATGGCCGACCAGGTGCACCCGCTCGACGGCGAGCGCTGCCAGCGCTGCCTCGACCGCGTCGGTCAGGGTTTCGGGATCGCCCGAGCCCGACCATCCTTGGCCGAGCCGCCATGCCCCGGCAGATCCAAGGCGATCGCGCGGCGGCCTTCGGCCAGTGCCGGCTGCGTAAACATCCAGGTATTGAGATCGCCGCCGAAGCCGTGCATCAGCACTACCGGCGGTTCCGTCGCCCTCGCCAAGCTCGAGATAGCGCAGGCGGCGGCCCGCGGCTTCGATCTCGCGCGGCTGGCGTCGTCTCGGCTTCCGCGGCGTCCTCGGCGACGGTTCGACCGACGGCGAATTCGGCGACGAAGCGTCGATCTCCGCTTCCGGACGCGTCTCCGGCGCGATCACCGCGAGCAGCGCGCCGACCGGCAAGGTGGCGCCGTCCTGCGCCACGATCTCGCCGCAACGTGCCGGCCTCGCGGCATTTCGAGCACATTGGTGATCTTGGTGGTCTCGATCTCGAGGATCTCTTCGCCCGGCGCGAAATGCTGCGCCATCGCCGCTTGAGCCAGCCCACGACCTTTCCCTCGGTCATGGTCAAACCCCATTTCGGCATCGTGATCGGCGATGATCGTCGGGTTCATCGGCCGTTGATCCTCATGTGCCTCACGCGCCTCGCTGCCGAGCCTCGCAGGGATGGGTGGCGTGAGCGTGGCGCGCTGTCCACTCTCGATTTCATCGCCCGTATCCGTACACCTCGCGCACCGCCGCGGCGATCCGCTCCGGGCTCGGGATGTACAGCTTCTCCAGCGACGGCGCGAACGGCACCGGCGTGTGCGGCGCGGTCACCCGCCGCACCGGCGCCTTCAGCGCTGCGAACGCCCTATCGGCCACCAGCGCGGCGATGTCGGTGGCCATGCTGCAGCGCGGCGTCGCCTCGTCCACCACCACCAGCCGGCCGGTGCGCTCGACGCTTTCCAGGATCGTGTCCTCGTCCAACGGCGAGGTCGTGCGCGGATCGATGATCTCGCACTCGATCCCTTCCGCTGGCCAACGTTCTCGGCCGCCTCGGTGGCGTAGTGCACCATGCGCGCCGAGCGCGACCACCGTCACGTCGTCGCCGTCGCGCACGATGTTGGCTTCGCCGAACGGGATCGCGTAGGCCTCGTCCGGCACCTCGGTCTCGCAGGTCGTACATCAGCTTGTGCTCGCAGAAGATCACCGGGTCGTCGTCGCGGATCGCCTGGATCAGCAGCCCCTTGGCGTCATAGGCGTTCGACGGCACCACGACTTTCAGCCCCGGCACGCTAGGTGAAGATGCCATACGGGCTTTGCGAATGCTGTGCCGCCGCGCTGCGGCCGGCGCCGATCATCGTGCGGATCACCAGCGGCGTCTTGCGCCTTGCCGCCGAACATGTAGCGGAACTTGGCCGCCTGGTTGAAGATCTGGTCGAAGCAGACGCCGAAGAAGTCGGAGAACATCAGCTCCGCGACCGGCCGCAGCCCGGTCACCGCGGCACCCGCGGCCGCGCCCATGATCGCCAATCTCGGTGATCGGCGTATCGATCACCCGCGCCTCGCCGAATTCCTTGATCAGCCCCTTGGTGACGCCGAGCACGCCGCCATCGGCATCGACGCCGCCTCCGGTGCCCGGCGCCGCCCGCCACGTCCTCGCCGATCACGATGACGCGCGGGATCGCGGCGCATCTCCTGTTCCAGTGCCTCGTTGCAGTGCCTGTCGGATCGTTTTCACGGTCATTTCTGCGTGCAGCGAGTTCCCTCCCCTCAGTAGGACTGATGTATGTACGTCGCTCACTCAAGGAGGGGGTCGCGACCATCGGTCGGCACGACGCGCGCAGCCTCGGCGCACGTGCCGCGCACCGGCGCGCTCGATCAGTGCCGCGACCTCGGCATCGACCGCGTCCAGTTCCGCGTGTTCCAGCAGCGCCGGCCTCGCTCACCCGCCGGCGGAAATGCTTCAGGCAATCGCGCTCCTCGCGCAGCCCGCTTCACCTCGTCCTTGCCGCGATAGAGCTGCGCGTCGCCCGAGTGGTGGCCGTAGAAGCGGCAGGTATCCACCTCGATCACGCTCGGACCGCCGCCGGCGCGGGCGCGTTCCACCGCCTCGCGCGCCGCCTCGTGCACCGCGAAGAAGTCGTCGCCGCTGACCTTCACCGCCGGCAGGCCGAAGCCGCGCGGCGCGGCCGGCGATGTCGCGGCTGCCGACCGCGTAGGACGCGCCGGTGTACTTCGCCGTAGCCGTTGTTCTCGAACACGAAGATCGCCGGCAGTTGCAGCACCACCGCCAGGTTCATCGCCTCGAACACGGTGCCCTGGTTCGAGCCGCCGTCGCCGGTGAACGACACCGCGACGGTGCCGGTGCCCAGCGTCTTGGCCGTCAGTGCCGCGCCCACCACCAGCGGCGGCGCCGCCGCCGACGATGCCGTTGGCGCCCAGCATGCCCTGGTCCAGGTCGGCGATGTGCATCGAGCCGCCCTTGCCCCCGCACAGCCCGTCCTGCTTGCCGAACAATCTCCTCCATCATCGCCGCTGACGTCGCAGCCCTTGGCGATGCTGTGGCCGTGCCCGCGATGGGTGCTGGCGATGTAATCCTCTCGCGCGAGATCCGTGCAGACGCCGACCGCCGAGGCCTCCTGCCCAGCATAAAGATGCACGAAGCCGGGAATGCCGCCTTTCGGAGAATTCCTCCTGCACCCGCTCCTCGAAGCGGCGGATCGTCGCCATCGCGCGATAGGCTCTTTACGAGCTCCTCGCGGCTCAGTCTGCACGTCTCCCTCTCCTTTCGTCTTCCTATCCTTCTTCGACCGGCGCTATCCTGCACTTCTCCGGCCGCATTTCACAATCCCGGCCCGCGCATTGAGCCGCTCGCCGGCGCCGCGCCAAGGCGGCGCGGAGGGGACGGCCCGCCCGGCTACTCCTCGACCGGAAGCCGCCGTGGCGCGATCAGCTGCGGCCGCTTGCGGTCTACCCATTTCGAGAGGAGGTTGGCGGCGGCGATTGCAAGACCCAAGGCCAGGACCCAGCGCGCCAGGACCATCAGCCCCGGCCCGGTCAGTTGCGGCCATGGCGTCTGCCAGAAGATCTCGCCGCGCTCCATCATCCATTGCCAAGCAACATTGGCGACGATCGCCGACAGCACGATGATACCCATCCGTCCGGACATCGCGCCGCGGAACAGCAGGACCAGGGCGGGTACAGCGACGCACAGCACTAGAAGCTGCCCGATCTCGATCCCGATGTTGAAGGACACCAGGGATAGGAGCACGTACGACCCGGCGAACTGCAATTGTTCCCTCAGAATGTCGGCGAACCCAAAGCCGTGCACCAAGCCGAATAGCGCGGCGATGATCCAGCGTCGGCGAAGGTTGGCCCCGACAATGTTCTCGATTGCCATGTAGAAAATCGTTGCGGCGATGGCCGCCTCGACAAAGGGCGGAAACCAGGCCCCGAGCGGGGCGAGGTTATAGGCGGTGCCGATCAGCGTGATCGAGTGGCCGAGGGTGAAGGCGGTGATCACCGGAATGAGCGGCTTGACCCGGCGGAACGGGATGACCAGGCACAGCAGAAACAGCATGTGGTCGATGCCGGTCAGAATGTGCTCGATGCCGAGCTTGACAAACCCGAGCGAGGCTTCCCACCACGCCGGATCGAGCGCCACGCGGCCGGACCCGGACCCGCCGCTGATCATCAAAGCTCGCGCGGAGCCGTCGAGCGGCATGTAGCGAATGGCGAGCTTGACCGAGCTTCCCAACTCCGCGTCAACGAGGCTTTCGATCATGAAGACGGATTTGGGCGAGTAGATCGGATAGGTGAAATGAGCGTCGAAATAGCCCTGCTCGTAGCCCATCCGCATATCTTCCGGCGGTTTTGAGGCCACCCCCGCGACCGCTTGCCCGAAATCCTCGAACGACCGATCCGCGAGCGGCGCCAACCGCCCGGCGTCGCCTGAAGGCAGCAGGCGCACGCCGTTCTCCCACAGCGAAAGCGCGCCCGAGAGAGCATCGAGCGCCGCTTTGATCGATGGCCCCGAGGCCGCGAGATCGTACTCGCCTCGTTTCATTGGAAACGGCACAGCGCGCAACAGATCGAGCGGAACGCGGACGACCAGTTCGGCCTGACGCGGCTCAACCTTGACAAAGCCGTTCATAAACCGATCGAGCGGCAGATCGTGTGCGCCAGCCGGGACCGACCCGAGCGCCATCCACAACAGCCACGCCGCAGCGAGCTCCACTCCGAGCCCCACCCAACGACTCAACATTGCCGAGCTCGCCGCCGCGGCCTCTCACATCGCGTCTAATACCGTTGGCCGTTCATCTGGACGAACTTTTGAATGCGACGACCGGTTATCGTCTCGGCGACGTAGACGTCGCCTTTCGAATCGACGGTCGTGGTATGGCCAAAGGCAAACTCACCGGCGCTGTGCCCGGGGCAGGGTGCAATGCCGCAGGTGCCGAGCGCGCCAAGCACCAGCCCGCTAGCCTTGTCCATCAGCCAGGTATTGTCGTTGCCAAGATCGACATCGACGATATCCTTTTGGCTAGTCGGACTTTTGCTCGCAAGATAGTCGATATTCGGCCAGAAATCCATGTCGCAGGCTCGGGTGCCGGCGAGCAGGATCGCCGCTTTGTTGGCGGCGGTTGCGGTGTTGAACCCGTTGATATCGATGATCCTGACCGGCGGGCAGACCGGCTGCGGAGTGCTCGTCGTCGACGGGACGGCGCAGGTCTTCTTGAAGACCTGGATGCGGTCATTGGGGCGGTCGCAGACATAGACCAACCCATCATTGCCGAGGACGACGCAATGCGGGTGGCCGCCGCCCGTGGCGCCAAACGTGCCCGGCGGGCAATTTTCACTGTCGGTCGCGCAAGCCGTGCCCCATTGGCCGACATACTGCCCGGCCGCATTGAAGACGACGACGCGGTGGTTGCCGTAGCCGTCTGCGATATAAATGTCCCCCCGGGTGTGGCTAACCGGGCCGACATTCGGATCGACCGTGATGTCGGCCGGCTCGTTCAACAGCGTGTGGCTGGAATTGTAGGAGGCGGCCTCGCCGCATGAGCTGAACGGATTGCTGGTCGTCTGCGGCCCGTCGCAAACTCCCTTGGTGCCGATCTGCATCACGTAAGTGGCAGCGGCCCCTTCCGCGTTGGCGGCGTGGGGGTTGTACTCTTGCACAATCCCGTCGCCATTGCCGCCGAGCCAAATATTGCCCTGATAATCGACGAAGCAGCCATGCGCGCCCTGCGGCATGTAGGCGGCATAGCCGCCATCCACGGCGGAGACCGGGAACAGGCTGGGGTTGCCCCAGCCGGCGACGGTGTCGCCGTCGCCATTGTAGGCGACCACCGGCGGCGACGGGATGGCCGAAGCGGTGGCGTCCTGCCCGTCGATGGCCCCCAATTCATTGCCCTGAAGAACCCCGTTTACCGTGGCGCCAACCTCCCAGCCGCGGTTGAAGGTGTAGACGTCGTCATATTTATCGGTACAGCTTCCGGCGATCTCGCCGGTGACCCACCGGTGGGCCACGCCGTCGCTGCCGACGGGTGCGGGCAGCGGTTTGGGCCAGGAGGGATCAACCGCAAAGGTCGGACCGCTCGCGCCCCTGTCGGCCTTGGCCAGCGGTTCCCACAGACCGGTCGCGATGACGAGCGCAACCAGCGTTCCGGCGACTGACGCGCCGACAGTAAAATAGCGGCTGATCTTCATGAGCTTTTCCTCCTTCGACTCCGTTGGTCGATGTCTTTTGGCAAGCTCACGGCACTCCCGATGTGCCGGGTCGGCCTGTCGCTGTCCCTGATTAATTCCGGGAGGCCCCCCGGTTTGCGGCGCGACGGTGAACGACGACTAAGGTTAACTTTGTGGCGGCACCGCGTCAAGATCATGGCCTCAGCGGAAAATTACCACATTAAAGCCGTAATTTGCCGCATTGAACCCCGATTTCCGGACTGTCGAGTTGGGTGTCGCGTGTCGGTCCCGACGGTTGCCGCCGCGCCGTGAGTGTCAGCACCCGCTCGGCCGCCACTCCGATCATCTTTCGGCGGTGCCGCGCGCGGTACTCTTGATGAACACCGGTGCCCGCATTACAAACTGTGCCGATGCGCGTTCCGCTCTACCAGATCGACGCCTTTGCCGATGGGCCGTTCACCGGCAATCCGGCGGCTGTGTGTCCGCTCGACCGCTGGCTGCCCGATCCGCTGATGCAGGCGATCGCGGCCGAAAACAACCTGTCGGAGACCGCGTTCCTCGTACCCGAGGGCGACGGCTACCGCCTGCGCTGGTTCACGCCCACGACCGAGGTCGAGCTGTGCGGCCACGCGACCCTCGCCTCGGCCGCTGCGATCTTGCGCTTCATCGCACCGACGCGCGATCGGGTCGTCTTTCAGACCGAGAAGGCCGGTGAGCTGATCGTGACCCGCGACGGCGACCTCCTCGCCCTTGATTTCCCGGCATATTTGCCCGTTCCCTGCCCGCAGCCGGAGGGGCTCGCCGCGGCGCTCGGGCATGCCCCGGCCGCGATGCTGGTCGCGCGCTATTATCTCGCTGTCTACGAGGACGCCCGCGCCGTCGCCGCATTGCGCCCGAACTTCGCGGCGGTGGCGCGGCTCGACCGCCCTGCGTTGATCGTCACCGCGCCCGGAGAGAAGGGCGTCGATTTCATCTCGCGCGTCTTCGCGCCGGCGGTTGGCATCGACGAGGACCCGGCCACCGGCGCCGCACATTGCACGCTCACCCCTTATTGGGCAGTTCGGCTCGGCAAGGACCGCCTCGAGGCGCGCCAGCTGTCGCGCCGGGGCGCCAGCCTCTCCTGCATGCTGCGCGGCGACCGGGTCACGATCGCCGGCCGCGCCGTGCTCTACCTGACCGGCACGATCGAAATCTGACGATCGCCGCCCGGCGGCAAGTCGGACGAAGACACGCGGTGCACGATAGGATGGGTTGAGACCCGCGAAAACCCATCGGCTTCCGTCCGAGCGGCGGGTTTCGCTGCGGCTCTACCCGCCCTACGGTCCGGCGCCCGCAGTGACGGATCGGGACCGCACCGATCCGGCATTCCCCGCGGCGGCGATCCGTCCTAAGTTCCGCGCCCGCGCATTCGGAGGGAAACGTATGGCGCAAAGTTATCGGGTGGCGGTGATCGCCGGCGACGGCATCGGGCGCGAGGTCATGCCCGAGGGGATTGCCGCAATGGAAAGGGCGGCGCGTGCTCACGGCTTCGACCTGAGCTGGACCGCATTCGACTGGAGCTGCGAGCGCTATGCCGAGACCGGGCGGATGATGCCTGAGGACGGACTCGACCGGCTGCGGCTCTACGACGCCGTCTATCTCGGCGCGGTCGGCCATCCGGGCGTGCCCGACCATGTCTCGTTATGGGGCCTCCTGATCCCGTTGCGCCGCGGCTTTCATCAATACGTCAATCTGCGCCCGGTGCGGCTCTTGGCCGGGGTGCAGTCCCCCTTGCGCGACCGCATGCCGGGAGACATCGACTTCTATGTCGTGCGCGAGAACAATGAAGGCGAATATTCGGAGATCGGCGGCCGGCTCTACGCCGACAGCGAGCATGAGATGGCGATGCAGCAAGCAGTCTTCACCCGCCGCGGCTGCGACCGGATCATGCGCTACGCGTTCGACCTCGCCCGCACCCGCAAACGGCACGTGACCTCTGCGACCAAGTCGAACGGCATCATCCACACCATGCCTTTTTGGGACGAGCGCTTTGCCGCCATCGCACGCGAGTATCCCGAAATCAAGACCGACCAGTACCACATCGACATCCTGACCGCGCATTTCGTCCGCCATCCCGATTGGTTCGATGTGGTGGTCGGCTCGAATCTGTTCGGCGACATCCTTTCCGACCTCGGCCCGGCGGTCGTTGGCTCGATCGGCATCGCGCCCTCGGGCAACATCAATCCCGAGCGCGAATACCCCTCGATGTTCGAGCCGGTGCACGGCTCGGCCCCCGACATCGCCGGCCGCGGCATCGCCAACCCGATCGGCCAGATCTGGTCGGGGGCGATGATGCTGGCGCATTTCGGCGAGAGCGCCGCCGCGGCGGCAGTCGAGCGGGCGATCGCCGAGGTCTTGGCCGAGGGCGGCACCCGCACCCCCGATCTCGGCGGCAACGCCGGCACCAAGGATCTCGGCGCCGCGATCACCGCCGCTATCTGCTGACTACCAGGCGCGTCTGACCGGCCGCGGCGTCACGCACAGAAACAGCGCGGTCCCGAGGCCCCACAGCCCGTTGACGATCGGCCCGACCAGGAGGCCCGGGAAGTGGAAGCCGTAGCCGGCCGCCAGGCCCTTGAGCGGCGCCACGACGAACCAGGAGACGGCGGTCGGGAAAATGGCACCGAAGATGATGGCGCCGACCCAATAGCCACCGGGGCTGCGCGCGATGATGCGCTCGACCAGCACAAAGACGATGCCCCACACCCCGCCCCAGAAAGCGAGCGAGATCACCTGCGGCACGTGGAACGGCGGCACCGGATGCATGTTGTAGGGCAGGTTCGGCGTCAGCCCGCCGTAATGCAGCAACAGCAGCCCAACCTGGTGAAAGGTCAAGGTTGCGATGAACGCCGCGATAAATCCAAAAACCAGCCGTGTTCCGAAAGCAGAAGATTGCAGCGAAACCGACTGTGCCATGGTCTTCTCCTCTATCGTGCCTGCGCCGACGCGGCGAACGAAAGAAGCAGTTGGCGGCGCCACGCCATTTCTCGACATATGTCTTTACCGAGCGGTTCAGCAAGTCGCTCCAGCAGATCCGGAAAGGAGCCCGATAGTCGCGCCCGGACCCGTTCGAGACGGTCCGCAGGGGGCGTGGCCGGGTTCAGCCGCGCAGAAACGCCGTGACCTCCTTGATCAATTCCCGCGGCATCTGTTCCGGCAAGAAATGGCCCGTCGGCATCGATTTGCCCTGCGCCTGGACCGCGCGCTGCTGCCAGGTTTGCAGGACGTTGTACATGCGATGGAACGGTCCTTTTTCCGACCACAACACGAGCAGCGGGCATTGGATCTTTTTGTCCAGGTCCGCCTTATCGTGCACGAGGTCGATCGATGCCGCTGCGCGATAATCTTCGCAAATCGCATGGATGGTGTCGGACTGGCGAAACGCGCGCAAATATTCCTGGAAGACGGCGGGACTAATCCAGTCGGGCAGCGGGTCCGTCAGCTTGCCGCCGCCGAGCCACAGCAAGGTGCACCTCAGAAAATATTCGGCGCTGTTCTGAACGATAGTTTCCGGAAATGGAGGCGGCTGAACCAGCAGAAACCAGTGATAAAAAATCGTCGCAAATTCCTGCGTGATCTGCTGATACAGCAGATACGTCGGCACAATATCGAGAATGACGAGCTTCGTCAGGACCTCGGGATAATCGAGAGCCAAACGGTGCGCCGCCCGACCGCCCCGGTCATGTCCTACGAGCGCGAATTTCTCGAATCCGAGACGCCTCATTACTTGCACTTGATCCTGCGCCATCGCCCGCTTCGAGTATGCGAAATGGTCCTCGCCTCCGGGCGGCTTGCTGCTGTCTCCGTAGCCGCGCAGGTCAGTCATCACGACAAAGTAGTCCCGTGCCAAGCTCGGCGCGACCTTGCGCCAAAGCACATGCGTCTCCGGGATGCCGTGCAGCAGAAGCAGCGGCGGACCGGTGCGGTTGCCGCCGTAAACGGAGTTGATCTCAGCGCCTGAAGTCTTGATCTGCTCGGTCTTAAACCCTTCGAAAAATTCGGTGCGCGGAGTGTCGGGTTCACTCATGTCGACCTCCCTATCGACTCTCCAGACTGCCGTGGATGCCGCTCGACCGCACTGGGCGAAGCTCTACACCGGGAACCCGGCGCGGCGCGGCGACAGGCGAACGCCGCAGCGCGCCGCCTCGATCATGAAATAACGCGTCATCTGCACGATGTCGGTGCGCCAATAGAGCTGCTGCGGCTCGTCTTCGAGAAAATCGGCGCCGGCGAATGCGTAGCAATAGGTCTCGACATAGCGCCGGGCGCTGTCGTCGGCGACAGGAGCGTCACGCCAGCCGAATTTCCAGCCGGCATGCTCGGCACCGATGCGCCAGCGTTCGAGTCGCACCGCCAGGGTAGCGGCGTCGAGCGCATCCAGCGCCGGCACGCGATACACCACCACCAGCCGATGCACGTTGAGCTGCAGTTGCATCATGCAGTTCGTCGCGGAACGCCTGCACCAGATAGGTGGCGTCCGAAGCACCGCGGACGTGGCGGATCTCGACCGCGGCCCGGGCAACCTCGGCCAGCTCCACCTGGCGCGGCTCCTCGTCAAAGCTCGGCAGCTCGTACTCGACCGCGCGCAGCCCTTCGAGCATCTGCCCGGTCAAAAAGGCCTCGGTCCGCTTTTGCGCTTCGGCGATCGTCAGCATGCCCCGCTCCCGCTCCAACAAGGGCGAAACGCGGGCCGCCCGATCGGCGTTCCGACCTGGTGTCAGGCCCCCGGGCGGACCGCAACCTCCTTGACCTCGTCGCCGACGAAGGGCTCGAATTCCTTAAAATTTGCTTCGAAGCGGTGGGTCAGCTCGCGGGCGGTCTCGTCATAGGCCACCTTGTCGGACCAGGTGCCGCGCGGGTCGAGCACCTCGCTCGGGACTTCGGGGCAACCCTCGGGCACCAAGAGGCCGAAATGCGGCTCGCGGCGAACCGGGGCATCGGCGAGCCGGCCGTCGAGCGCCGCGCGCAGCAATGCCCGCGTGTGGGCGATCGGCATGCGCCGCCCGACGCCATACGTGCCGCCCGACCAGCCGGTGTTGACCAGCCAGCATTGCGCCCCGTGCTCCTTGATGCGCGCCCCTAGCAACTCGGCGTAGACCGCCGGGTGGCGCGGCATGAACGGCGCCCCAAAGCAGCTCGAAAACGTCGCTTCGGGAGCATTGCCGAGCCCCTTTTCGGTGCCGGCGACCCTTGCGGTGTAGCCGGAGAGGAAATGGTACATCGCCTGCTCGGCGGTCAATTTGGCAATCGGCGGCATGACCCCGAACGCATCCGCGGTTAGCATCACCACATTGGTCGGGTGCGGTCCCAGCCCCCGGGGATCGGCGTTGGGGATGAAATCGATCGGATAGCAGGCGCGCGTGTTCTCGGTCAGGCTGTCGTCGTCGACGTCGGGAATCCGCGTTGCGGGGTCGAGCACGACGTTTTCGAGCACCGTGCCGAAGCGGCCGATCGTCGCATAGATCTCGGGTTCGGCGGACGGCGCCAGGTGAATCACCTTGGCGTAGCAACCGCCCTCGAAATTGAAGATGCCGTTATCGCTCCAGCCGTGCTCGTCGTCGCCGATCAGGGTGCGCGAATTGTCGGCCGACAACGTCGTCTTGCCGGTGCCGGAGAGCCCGAAAAAGATCGCGGCGTCGCCCTTGGGGCCGACATTGGCCGAGGCGTGCATCGGCAGTACCCCTTGCGCCGGCAACACGAAATTGAGGTAGCCGAACACCGATTTCTTAATCTCGCCGGCATATCGGGTGCCGCCGATCAGCACCAGCCCGCGCGCGAAATTGACAAAGATGAAGACCTCGGAATTAATCCCGTCGACATCCGGGATGGCGCGGAAATCGGGTGCGTGCAGGATCGTGAAGGCCGGCTCGAACCCGGCGAGCTCACCCGCCGGCGGGCGGATGAACATGTTGCGCGAAAAGAGGCTGTGCCACGCGCTGTCGGTCACGACGCGCACCGGCAGGCGCCAGGCCGGGTCGGCGCCGGCATGGAGGTCCTGAACGAACAGCTCGCGCCCCTGCAGATACGCCAGCATGCGCTGGTGCAGGCTATCGAAGCACTCGGGCGCGACCGGCTGGTTGATCTTGCCCCACCACACCGTATCCTTGGTGCCGGGCTCTTCGACGATGTACTTGTCGCGCGGGGTGCGCCCGGTATAGGCGCCGGTGTTGACCGAAAAGCTGCCGCCGGCGACGACCGTCCCCTCGCCCCTGCGGACCGCGTGCTCATAGAGCACCGGCATCGGGGCGTTCCAATGGACGGTGCCGAGATGATGCATGCCCTGCCGGTCGAGCCCGAAATGGCTCTTCGCCCCGGTCATCGGGTCGCCTTCTTCATTCGACGCTTCCTCCTGTTGCCGCTCGGTCCGCAACCGGGCAAACGGTGCCGCCTTCTGTGCCGGCGCCCCTACCACAGCCGGGCGAGCGTGTCAAAGTGCGCACAACGTTGGCGTTATCGACATGCTGTTTCGGCGAGCCGAGCGAGAGCGGCGCGCACCGCTTCCGCGGTAAACACCGGCGAGGGAAAATCGAGCCGGGCGGTGTCGCCATTATTCCGCAGATCGATCCCTTCGGGGTCGATGCCGAAGATCCGCCAGCCACATTCGGCGCGGCCGAGCAGGTGGTGCGCACAGAGCGCAATCGCCTCGGCGCGGTCCGCGTTCAGCTGTGCCAAGAGCGCCGGCTCGGCCGTGGCGAGCGCCCCGGGGTCGGCGTCGAGCCGCAGATCGGCGCCCTTGATCCATTCGATCCGGCCAAAGCCGGCGACGAGGTGCCCACGCTCAACCTCGATCCGGTAGAGCCGGAAATCGGCAAAGCCGGCATAGAGCGCGCTCGACGGATGGCGGGCGGCAAAGCGCGCCCAGAGACGCGGGTCGGCGCTCGCCTCGGCCCGACCGAGCACGGTCAGCCGCGGCCCGGCGAGCGGTTCGGGATGGCCCAAAGTAGCGTCGAGCAGCAGCGACACGCGCGGTTCGAAAGCGATGTTGCGGCTGTGCTGGGCGAGGTCGGACAGCAGCAGCAGCAGGCTCGCGTCGAGATCGGCGGCGACCAGCACCAGCGAGGCATAGGGCGCGCCGCCGAGACTGGTGGCGAGCGCAGCTCGGCCGCAGCCGCGCATCAGACGGCGGCTAAATCCGGCGGGGTTGAGGTTCTGACCTGGTTCGCTCACCACCCGAGTGAGCGGCAGCGCCGCCGCCGCGTCAAGGGCGAGGTCGGCGCGGGCGCCTGACTGCCGCGCAACCGTTTGCGCGGGTACTCGGGAACACCGTTCCGGCTTGCGGCTCACGCGATGGTCCGGTTTTTCTAGACCATTACGAGGGCTTCCCATGGCCGCAGTGTCAATCGTAGTCACAGCCTTTAAGGCGCACTGCCTGGCGCTGATCGATGACCTAGCGCGGGGCAACGCCCGCCGCGTCTTGCTGACCAAGCACAATCGGCGGGTGGCGGCGATTGTTCCGGTGGACGGCTCTCCGGCGCCGCTGTGGGGGGTGCTGCGCGGAACGGTCACGGTTTCGCCCGGAACCGATCTGACCCAAGGAACCGGCGACATTTGGGAAGCCGATCGCTGGCTTTGGCCCGACCCACGCTGCTCCCTGCGCGGGCGATCTGGCTGATGAATTCGTGCGCTATGCTCGGAGCCGGGCTTCTCGAATTGAAGCAGTGCTGACCGCGCGGTCCAAATCGGTCGCGCAGGCACGTCCTGGAAGCCGCCGTAGGTGACCCGCGGCCGGCGACATCGGGGCAAAAGTCGAGCCTGGCACATCAAATCCGACGACGCGGGTTTGTCTTCGCCGGGAAATGGCCATATTTAGTCGCGACAGCAGCCGCTCTACCGACGTTCTACCTTGCTGCAAGATTAACGGGGGGTGCATCAACGTGGCAAACACTATTGCACTTGTCGATGACGACCGCAACATCCTGACCTCGGTGTCGATTGCCCTCGAGGCCGAGGGCTTTGCCGTTCGCTGCTATGCCGACGGGGCCGAGGCGCTGCGGGGAATGAGCGCTCAGCCGGTCGATCTCGCCGTGCTCGACATCAAGATGCCGCGCATGGACGGCATGGAGCTGTTGGAGCAGCTGCGGCGGCAGAGCCACATCCCGGTCATCTTTCTGACCTCGAAGGATGACGAGGTCGACGAGCTCCTGGGCCTTCGCATGGGGGCCGACGACTATATCAAAAAACCGTTTTCTCAGCGTCTTTTGATCGAGCGCATCCGAGCATTGATCCGGCGCGGCGAATTGGCGCGCGAGCGCGACGACCCGCAGGGCGAGCCGGTGATCGTGCGCGGCCGGTTGACGCTCGACCCGGCGCGGCATCTGTGCACCTGGAGCGCCGAGCCAGTCGAGCTGACGGTGACCGAGTTCCTGATCTTGAAATCGCTGGCCCACCGTCCCGGCCACGTCAAAAACCGCGACCAGCTGATGGATGCGGCCTATGGCGAGCACATTTATGTTGACGACCGCACCATCGACAGCCACATCAAGCGGCTGCGCAAGAAGTTCAAAGCGGTCGATGGCGATTTCGCCCAGATCGAAACCCTCTATGGCGTCGGCTACCGATACCGCGACCGCTGAGACGGCCCAGACGCCGGCGGCGCTGTCGCGGCCGACGGCGAACGCCGCCCTCGATCCGGGGCCGCGCCCCGCCGCAACGCCCGAACCCTCGCCCGAGCGCGGCGGACGCTCCCGCCGGCGGTCGCGCGGCGCCGGGCGGCGCTGGCCGTTTTCGCCGCTCACCCTGCGGATCCTCGCCGTCAACGTGTTGGCCCTGGCGCTATTGGCCGGCGGGTTCCTTTATTTGGGCAAGTACCAAACGAGCCTTATCGGGCAGCAGATCGAATCCTTGAAGATGCAGGGCGAGATCTTTGCCGCGGCGCTCGGCGAGGGAGCGGTGCTCGATTCGGCCGACGAGGGCGAGGTGCTGCTGCCCGATCTCGCCCGCCAGATGATGCGCCGTCTGGTTCAGCCGACCAAGGCGCGAGCGCGTCTGTTCGACCTCAAGGGCGGGCTGATCGCCGACAGCCGCATTTTGCGCGGACCGGGCGATGCCATTCAGGTGCTCAAATTGCCGCCGCCCGGCGGCCCAAGCCCGATCCTCGGCTTCGCCGACGAAATCTACGACTGGATCATCGACAAGCTGCCGCGCCGCAAGCGCTATCCCGTTTACCGCGAGAGCCTGAGGCCGCGGGCCGCCGATTATGCCGAGGTCGAGCGGGCGTTGCGCGGCGAGACCGGCGAGGCGATCCGCAGCGATCCGGCAACCGGCGGCCTGGTGCTGAGCGTCGCGATCCCGGTGCAGCGCTACAAGGAGGTCCTGGGTGCTTTGATGCTGTCGAGCGGCAGCGGCGAAATCGAGCAAGAGCTGCGCACCGTGCGGCTCGAGCTGCTGCGCATCTTCGGCGTGGCGCTGCTGGTCACGGTGCTGCTCTCGCTGTATCTAGCCGGCACGATCGCGCGGCCGATCCGCCGCCTCGCCGCCGCGGCTGAGCGCGGCCGTGGCCGCCGCGCCCGGGTCGAGATCCCCGACTTCACCCGGCGCGGCGACGAAATCGGCGATCTCTCCGGCTCGCTGCGCGAGATGACCGACGCGTTGTGGCAGCGGATGAGCGCGATCGAGCGCTTCGCCGCCGATGTGGCCCACGAAATCAAAAATCCGCTGAGCTCGCTAAAGAGTGCCGTCGAAACCGCGGTGCGGATCGAGGATCCGGCGAACCAGCGGCGGTTGATGTCGATCATCCTCGACGATGTCGAGCGGCTCGATCGGCTGATCACCGATATTTCCGACGCCTCGCGCCTCGACGCCGAACTGAGCCGCCTCGAGCTGGCGCCGGTCGACATCGCCGCGATGCTGCACGCGTTCACTGATGTGCACGAGGCGACCCAGGCGGAAAACCGCCCCCGCCTGGTGCTCGATCTGCCCGAGCGCGGTCGGCCGCTGATTGTGCCGGGGATCGAGACCCGGCTGTCGCAGGTCTTTCTCAACCTGATCGCCAACGCCGAGTTGTTTAGCCCACCGCATGGCGAGATCCGTTTGACTGCGCGGGCGGTCGGCCGCGCGGTGCTGGTCACCGTCGAGGATTGCGGCCCCGGGATTCCCGACGAGAAACTGACCGCGATCTTCGACCGATTCTACACCGAGCGCCCCGCCGGAGAAAAATTCGGCACGCACTCCGGCCTCGGCCTGTCGATCTCCATGCAGATCGTCGAAGCGCATCGCGGGATGATCTGGGCCGAGAACCGCAAGGACTCCGGCGGCACCGTCGCCGGCGCGCGCTTTTGCATCCGGCTGCCGGCGGAAGGATGACCGACATCGTCCTCGTTCACGCCACCGCGGTCGCGATCGATGGCGAGGCGGTCTTGCTGCGCGGGCCGCCGGGTGCCGGAAAATCGGATCTGGCGCTGCGCCTGATCGACGGCGGGGCCCGCCTGGTCGCCGACGACCAAGCCCTGCTGCGCCGCGTCGGTGATCGCGTTCTGGTTCGCGCTCCTGCGGTGATCGCCGGCCTGATCGAGATCCGCGGCTTCGGCATCCTGCGGGTCGAAACGATCGAAGAGGCGCCGCTCGCGCTGATCGTCGATCTCCTCCCTTCGGGTCAGATCGAGCGCATGCCGGAAGGTCGGGTCGAGCCCGTCCTCGGCCGCGAAATTCCGGTGATCGGGCTGGCCCCGTTCGAGGCCTCCGCCGCGGCAAAGCTGCGCCTCATCCGACGCGCGTTGTCGGCGGGGCTTGTGCCAGCTATAATCGGGTGATGATGACCGAAGGTGGTCTCGAGGTGCCAGTTGCGGCCGAAAACGCGGCGCGCGCCCGCGTCTTGCTGGTGACGGGAATGTCGGGGGCGGGGCGCTCGACCGCGCTCAAGACCCTCGAGGACATGGGCTACGAGGCCTTCGACAACTTGCCGGCCTCGCTGGTCCCGGCCCTGATCGAGAGCGCCGCGGCGGATGGCCCGGCGATTGCCGTCGGCGCCGACACCCGAACCCGCGGCTTTACCGCCGCGACCATGCTCGAAACCCTCGCCGCCGTGATCGCCCGCACCGGCCGCGCGCTGTGGGTGCTGTTTCTCGACTGCGACGACGAGCGGCTCGAGCTGCGATATATCGAAACGCGACGGCCTCACCCGCTGGCCGGAGACCGCCCGATTATGGACGGCATCCGCCGCGAGCGCCAAGTCGTTTCCGCTCTGCGCGACCGCGCCGATCTGGTGATCGACACCTCCGCCCTGACCGCCGCCGATCTGAAGCGCCTGCTGACCGGCCATTTGCAGGCTCGACGGGCGCGGCTTGCGCATCTTCGTCACCTCCTTTGCCTATCGCCGCGGCATCCCGCGCGAGGCCGATCTGATCTTCGACGTGCGGTTTCTTGACAATCCGTATTATGTTGACGAACTTCGGACGCTGAGCGGGCGCGATCCGGCGGTTGCGGCCCACATTCAGAGAGACGCGGATTTCGCACCATTCTTCGAGCGGCTGTGGCAACTGCTGCAACCCTTGCTACCGCGCTACGAAATGCGGGGCAAAACCTATCTCACAATCGCGATCGGCTGTACCGGTGGGCGGCATCGCTCGGTCTATGTGGCCCAGCGGCTCGCCCTGCGGATGCACGGCGCGGGATGGCGAGTCGAGGTCGCCCATCGCGACCTTTTGCCGTCGGGCATCGCCGCGCCGGTCCCGACCGGCATGCCCGTTGCCGCAGGTTGAGCGGCGACGGCCGGCCGCAGCAGAGGGAACCTGATGATCGGCATGGTTTTGGTGACCCATGGGCGGCTCGCGGCGGAATTCGTCGCCGCGCTTGAGCACGTCGTTGGCGCGCAAACGCAGATCGCCGCGGTGTGCATCGGTCCCGAAGACGACATGGAGCAGCGGCGCCAGGAAATCCTGAGCCGGATCGGCGAGGTCGACAGCGGCGAGGGTGCGGTGCTGCTGACCGACATGTTTGGCGGAACGCCGTCGAACCTGGCGATCTCGGTCATGGACCGCGCCAAGATCGAGGTCGTCGCCGGAGTCAATCTGCCGATGCTGATCAAGCTCGCCAGCCTGCGCCAGAGCGAGGGTCTGGAACGCACTGTGCTCGGCGCGCAGGAAGCCGGCCGCAAATACATCAACGTCGCCTCGCAGCTATTGATCGACGCCCGGCGATGAGCGATGGCCAGACCGGCGGCCCGGCGAGTGGCCCCGGGGTCGGCGCGCCGTTGGGAGTAGTGCGGCGGATCGCGACGATCTGCAACCAGCGCGGGCTGCACGCGCGCGCCTCGGCCCGTTTTGTCAAGACCGCGGCCCAATTCGCGGCCGATGTCCGGGTACGCAAGAACGGCACCGAGGTTTCGGGCCGCTCGATCATGGGGCTGATGATGCTGGCGGCGGCGCCGGGAACGGTCGTCGAGCTGAGCGCCAGCGGTCCGCAGGCGGCCGAGGCGGTTGCAGCGCTGGCCGACCTGATCGAATGCAAGTTCAATGAGGACTGACGAGGGTTCCGGCTCGGCGGCCAAGAGCAGCCGCGCAGAGCTCAGGTTGGCGGGCGTCGGCGTGTCGCCGGGAATCGGCATCGGGCCGGCTTATGTCGGTGACGGCGGCGATCTTCCGGTCCATGAAAGCCATATCCCCGAAACCGAGATCGGGGCCGAACGCGGCCGCTTTGCCGAGGCAGTCGCGGTGTCGCTGAAGCAGCTGCGCAAGCTCAAGGCCAAAGCCTCCGGCCTCCCCGAATCCGCCGCCGAGGAGATCGGCTACCTGCTCGATGCGCATCTGGCGATGCTGTCGAACTCGCGTCTGGTGCGCGGCGTCGACGAGCGCGTCGGCCGCGCTCGGATCAATGCCGAGCGCGCGGTCGAGATCGAGATCGACGAGATCGCCAAAAGCTTCGCGGCGATGCGCGACCCCTATCTGGCGGCGCGGATCGAGGACATTCGCGTCGTCGGCACGCGGCTCATCCGCAACCTGATCAAAAAGCCCTATGTCGCCTATTCGGGCGTGCCGGAGGGGGCGATCATCCTCGCCGACGAGCTGACCCCGGCCGACACGGCGCTCATCGACCCGCGGCGGATTGCCGGATTCGCCACCCAGTTCGGCGGCGCCGACAGCCATACCGCGATCGTCGCGCGCGCCCTGGGTCTGCCGGCGGTGCTGGCGGTCCCGGCCTTGATCGTTCACGCGCGCGCCGCCACGACCGTGGTGATCGACGGCGCCGAGGGGACCGTGATCATCAATCCCTCAGCCGAAACGGTCGGCGACTACGAGGCGCGGCGCGATCTCCAGCTGCGCGAGCGGCGCCACCTGACCCGCCTGCGTCGGTTGCCGGCGGCGACCCGCGACGGGGTCGAGATCACCCTCGAAGCCAATCTCGAGCTGCCGGTCGAGCTCGATCTGGCGGCGGCCAACGGGGCGATGGGTCTGGGTCTCGTCCGCTCCGAGTTTCTCTACATGAACCGTGACGATCTGCCGGGCGAGGAGGAGCAGTACACGGTGTTTTCGGGCCTAGTGCGCGGCATGGCAGGCAAGCCCGTGACAGTGCGCACCTTCGATCTCGGCGGCGACAAGCTCGCCCGCTCGCTCGCCGATCATTACGTCCCCGCCGACAACCCGGCGCTCGGCCTACGCGCGATCCGGCTCTCGCTGCAGGACCGCCGTCTGCTCGATCCGCAGCTGGCGGCAATGCTGCGCGCCGCCGCCGAGGGGCCGTTACGTATTCTGTTGCCGATGATCTCAACCGCGAGCGAGATTCGCCGGGTGCGCGAAGCGATGGAGCAGGTCGCCCGCCGGCTGCGGCGGCGCGGCATGCAGCTGGCCAAAGCCATTGCCGCCCTTGGGGGCGATGATCGAGGTGCCGGGCGCGGCGCTCGCCGCCGACGCACTCGCCGCCGAGGCCGATTTCTTCGCGATCGGCACCAACGACCTTGTGCAGTACACCTTGGCGATCGACCGCAGCGACGAGCAGGTGGCACACCTCTACAACCCGCTGCACCCGGCGGTGCTGCGCCTCATTCAGTTCGCCATCGAGGCGGCCCTGCGCCGCGGCATGCCGATCAGCCTCTGCGGCGAAATGGCCGGCGAGCCGCGCTATACGGCCCTGCTACTGGGCCTCGGTCTGCGCAACTTGTCGATGGCGCCGCGCAACATCCCACGGGTCAAGCAGCGCATCCGCTCGCTCGATATGGTCGCCGCCACGCGCCGCGCCCGGGCGATCATGGACCAGTCGGACGGAGGCCGCATCGCCGCGCTCCTCGACGACTTCAACACCGTCGCCTGGCCGCACTGATCCGCGCCCGCACTTTGCGGGTGGTAGCTGGTAAACTCCTGGTCTCGGATAAACTGCTTAGCTACGTATTTTTTTGTACGGACACTTTCGACCCCGCGAAGCGGGCGGAGAGACCCTGCGGACGCGCGGGCCGGGTTTTGCCGACGCGGCCCTGCTGTTCGAGGGTCTTGCGTTCACCTTCCGCTACATCGCCGCCGGGCTGCTCGCGGGTCGAATGCTTATTGTGGTTTGGACACCGACCGGGGGACGAGTGATGCGTCATTCCGCCGAGGAACGCCGACGAGCGCCGCACCCGGCCAACCGGACGATGAAGTCGGGGTCGTAATCGTGCCGCTGCCGGTTGTGCAGATACGGGAGCGCAAAGCCGAGACCGGCATTCTTGACGAACGCCTCGACGGCGGGGTGGGTGTCGATCAGATGGGCTGCTAACTGCTCCCATTGCCTGGTGTCGGCAACAACGCAGTTGACATGCGAGTGCACCGCTTCGCGAACCTCGCGCGAGGCCTTCGTAGTGCAGCAATGAATTCATCACCACCAGCGAGTCGCCGAGGATCTTGCGGTTGACCCATTTGTCGCGGTACTTGTAGGCCTTCAGCACCTGGTCGGCGATCGGGGGCGCGGGTCGCCGACCGATTCGAGCATTTTGAATTGCGGGGCCGCGCGCCGCCCTGGTGTGGCCCTCAAGGTTTCGACGATCGGCATCTTCGACAGCCGCTCGTGCGCGAAGAGGGGTAGGGTCGGCACCTCGAAGGACAGCCGCTCCGCTAGGCCTTGCTGGCCCAATCGAGAAACGGCCGGCCGAGCCGCTTCAGCTGCGCGACCGTGTCATGCAAGCCCGGCAGCTCGCCAGCACCTTGCCGTCGGCGCTGCACAGCTCGTTCGGCTGTGCGAAGTCGTGTGGCGACGCCAGGCGCGCGGCCTCCTCGATGCAGGCCAGGAGCCACCCGCACTGCTCGCGCGAGCTGTTCTGGCCGTCCCGCTCGAGCGCCGGCGGCAATGACGAATTCATAGCGATAAGTGACCGGCGGCTTCTTTTTTTGCGGAATTGCGGCTGGGTCCCGACCTCGGGGCGCAAGGCCATCTCGAACCCGGAGGGTGGTAAGTCTCGGTCTGTCCAGACGCGCAGTGGTGCGCGCCATCGCTGCCCCCCTTTCGTTCCTCCACCTTCGTGCTGGTAGCGGCGAACCGCAAACAAGTCACGTGCAGAAAGCCGTCCGCGCCAATTCGCCGATGGTTGCCCGGCCGGAGCGCCGCAGGCCCCGGTCTCGGGCAATTTCTCAAATATCGCAAACAACCGAACCGATACCGACTGACCCAACTAAGAATTGTTAACTCTCGCACCATATCGTCCGAGCGTTGTTCAACTCTATGGCCTGAAGTGGAGTGGGCAACGCCAGCATACCGGCGTCGCCTCCGCAAAAGCGGGGGCCCAGCGTCTGCCCCGGGTTTGAACAGGGGCAACCGTTCAGCCCTACGGTTCTGGATTCCCGCTTTCGTGGGAATGGCGGCTAAGTGTTGGATTCTCGAAATTCTTTTCGGGCTGGGTGCAAAGGGGGGTGATAACACAGAGTCTGTGAGAAGTCCAGGCATGAGTCGATATAATTACTTGGGGTATGCATCGGGGGTCGCAGTTTTATTCGGATCTCTGTCGGCCTACTCGGCCGTGTCGCCGGTCGCGCCGGTCAATTCGATCACGCTGACCAACGAGAGCGGCGCCGCCATTCACAATTACCCGCTGCAATTCGGCCGGCCATTCCTCGACGGCGCGATCGCCGACGAGCCGCAGGTGCTGGTTGGCGGCACGCCGGTCGCCACCCAGGCCGACGTCAAAAACCGCTACCCCGACGGCTCGGTCGAGTACGCCGTCGTCGCCGTCATGATCCCGAGCCTGCCGGCGAGCGGGTCGGTGACCCTGACCTTTCAAAATCAGACCGGCGGAAACAACACGCCGCTGACCCAGGCGCAGATGCTCAGCCTCGCCTATATGTTCAGCGCGCAGATGATCTTGGCGCCTACCGCAGGTGGCAAAGTCCAGAGCGTCGACGCGCGCACGATGCTCGCGAACGGCGACTACAAGCTGTGGACATCAGGTCCGGTCGCCCAGACCATCATCCTCGCCGACGACAGCCCGGCGCGCAAATACGACATCGGCTTTGGCGATGGCTACCATCCGTTCCGGCCGCGCTACTACGCGACCTTCTGGCCGGCGACGCATCAGGTCTTTGTCCGCTACGTCGGCGAGAACGGCAACACGACCGAGCTCGAGGACCTCGCCTACAGCCTGACCCTGACCGGCGGCAATGCCAAGCTCTACAGCAAGGCCAATCTGACCGACTGGGCGATGTCGAGCTGGACGAAGAGCTTCTGGCTTGGCGGCACGCCTAACCCCGAAGTCAACATCGACAACAACCTCGCCTATCTCGAATCGACCCGGTTCGTGCCGAACTACGACCCCTCGATCGCGCTGGCGCCGGCGACGGTGGCGAGCGAATACGCGGCCTACTGGACCAACGCGGCGCACGACCTCTACGACGCGATCTGGGACGGCGGCGGCTGGACCAACGGCATGAGCACCACCGGGGCGCGCCAGGACATCGGCCCCAACCCGACCTGGAACGCGATGTGGCTCTACACCGGCGACTGGCGGATGCGGCAATTGGCGCTCGGCATGGCCGATCTCGCCGCGGCCTGGCCGGCCAATCTGCGCGAGGGCGACCCGTCGAAGCGGCTGAACCGGGCCGATGCGGCGCCGGCAGCACCGGCCATCGGCAGCGGCTATGGCCTCCCGGTCTCGATCACCGACCGCAAGACGCTCGGGAGCCTCCAACGGCGGCGAAGCGGATTTCCTCTACTACTCCGGCAGCCAGGGTGCCCCGGCCTCCGACCAGGTCAAGGTCGTCGGCCCGCTCAATGTCGGCCAGCCGTGGGAATTCGACGCCTCGCACGAGCCGAGCCCGTTCTTCCTTCCCTATGTGCTGACCGGCGACCCGTTCTATCTCCTGGAGCTGGAAAACTGGGCCGCCTACGACGCGACCGAAAGCGTCGGGCTCGATACCGGCAATTCCCAGGGCCGCGGCCCGACCGGGGCCGAGGGCGGCGAGGACGACCAGCTGCGCGGCGTCGGCTGGACCATCCGCAGCCGCGCCGAGGCGGCGTTCGCGGTGCCTGATGGCGACCCGTTCAAGACCTATCTGACGATCCTGACCAACGACGACATCGCCCGCTGGGAGGGTGTCTTGGGCGTCGCCGACCCGGTCTTTAGCGGTTCGCCCGAATATCAGTGGGCGCAGCAGACCGGCGACCCGGAGAGCAGCACCGAATTCGGCAACCCGCCGCCGGCCGCCGGCCTGGGCGGCCTGACCGCCAACATCGGCGGCGGCATCGGCAGCTTCGGATATGTGCAACAGGGCATCTGGACCGACAGCAACGTCAGCGCGTTCACCTCGGCCTGGATGCAGTGGTACACGCAGTATTCGCTGGGCCGCGCCAAGGAATTGGGGTTTGCCGCCGGGCCGTTGGCCCTGGCGACCGGCAATTTCCTGACCGGGATGATCGACAATTCGGGCTACCCCGAGCTGATCGCCTCCTACGAGCTGCCGGTCGGAACTGGGAACACGATCCTCAAGACCTGGCCGGCCATGATCGCCGAAATGGCCCCGGCCTATCTGACCAGCACCGACCCGAGCTCGTTCCCCAACAGCAGCGGGCAGGCGCCGCTGCCGGCTGATCTTCAAGGGACAGCTCTACCCGCAGGGTTATGACATCTACGCCTCGGCGGCGATGGCGACCGCGGTCGATGACGGCGTGGCCGGCGCGGCACCGGCCGAGGCCTGGGTCGACGCCAACATCTACCAGCCGCTCACCCCGTCGCTGGCCGGCGACCCGAGCTGGGCGATCGTGCCCCGCGCCGACACCAACACGCTGCCCGCGCAGCTCACAACTCCGTAATAGGCTCCACCTTCGATCGTAGGTCGCCGATCGCCGGAGTACCCGGACAACATGGCGGCGGATGCCGGGCCAGCAGCAATGAAGACGGGCACCGCTGCCCGATGCCGCCGTGACCGTTCAACCGGCGGATTTCTGAGGATCGCCAATCAGGCCGAAACCGCCCGGTCTCAGTGCGCAGCGGCGTCGGTCAATTCTCTGCGGCGCTCTCCATCGCCGATTGCCGGCGGCCGAGCACTACAGTATTGTCGTTCCCAGCGGCGGGCCGATTGCAGCGGCCTGCCGATCACTCGGTGCCAGCGATATGGGTCGGTTTGCTCTCGCGCTCCTCACCGCCGGCTGGATCGCCGCGATGATACCAAGGGCCGCCGACGCGCAGTATTCGCCCTATCATTATCCACCCCCCGGTTATCGGCCGCCGTCGAGCTATGGCCCTCCGCCCTGCGCCGCGGTGACGCCCGGGCCTTTCGCCGGCGCCGCGCGAGGGGCCGCCGGCGGCGCTCTCTTCGGTGCGATCGGCGGAAATGCCGGACGTGGCGCGGCAATCGGTGCGGCGATCGGCGGGGTCGGCGGGGCAATCCGCCGCGGCACGGCGCGCAGTTCCGGTGCCTGCTACTGACCGTTCGGTGCGATTACGGGCCGGCTCGCCGGGCTCGAACAGGGGAGACAGGGATGAGCAGAACGGTCTGCGCGGTGTTGCTGGCGCTTTGCCTCGGACTCTGCGTTACCCGCCCGGCGCTCTGTCAAACTGCCGTACCGCCGGCCCCCGCATCGCCGCACGCACAACCCACCCCGGCATCGCCGGCCCCCACGTCGTCGCCCGCGGCTAGCCGATCGGCTCGCTCCGAGGCGCAAGTTGCGCCCGGCCGGTGGAATGTCGAGCGCGTGCGCTGTTCCGACCTGCTCGAAGCTTCCGACGCGGATCGCGCGGCGGCGGCAATGTTCTATTACGGCTACCTGGCGGCCAAGGCGGGAATCCATATCATCGACGTGGGCCGCATCGACGGCATTGTCGCCAAGGTCATGCGGCAGTGCGCCGCGACCCCGTCCGCGACCGTGCCGCAAGCGTTCCGTGTGGCGCTTCGCCCGCGGCCGGCGCATGGTTGACCCGAACGGCGGCTGGCTGGATTTAATCGCCAGATTGCTCGATCCTGATCGGTTCGACATTGGGAGGAATTCGTGAAGCTTCGACATTTTGCGATATGGAGTGCGCTCATCGTCGCCGGCCTGGCCGGGTTGGGACCGCTCGGGGCACCCGCGGCGTCCGCCGCGGCAGCCACGCCGTCGATCAGCCCGCAGGCGAGCGCGGCGCTGGCTCGGATGGGCCAGAGCCTGCAGTCCAAAGCGTTCTCGTTTCAGGCGCGTACGATCCGCGTCTATGCCGGCCCGCAGAACGAGATCCTGCACATTTTCCACACGCTCGACGTGACGGTGCACCGTCCGGACCGGTTGCTGGTCGACAGGAATGGCGACGACGGGCCGGGAAAGCTCGTCTATAACGGAAAGATCCTGGTTGTATACATGGGCAGGGACAATAAATACGCGTCAATTCCAGTGCCAAACACCATCGAGGGCATGATGAAGGTGGCGATGGGCCGCCTCGGCGTCGATTTTCCACTGGCCGATTTTCTGACCGACGCACCCGGGAAGGCGTTTCTAAGCGGGGTGACCTCGGGCCGCGTGATCAATACGGTAACGATCGACGGCGTCCCTTGCCTACATTTGTTCTTTTCGCAGCCGCCGGGGATCGATCTCGAACTGTGGCTCGAAGAGGGCGGCCGATCGGTGCCGCGCCGGCTGATCGTGACCTATCGTCAGTTGCCGGGTCAGCCGGATTTCGTCGCCGAGTTCTCGAACTGGAATTTCGCGGTTAATCCGGCGGATGCGGATTTTGTCTTTCGGCCGCCGGCGGGAGCGGTCCAGGTCGCGCTGAAGTCGGCCGCCAAGCCGACCGGTACCCGGCCGGGCCAGAGCCAGCCCATGGAGAAGCAGCCGATGGAGAGCAAGCCATGAACCGGCCGGCCATTTTCTGTCTCGGTGCCCTCGTGGCGCTGTCGGCGGCTCCGCACGCCTTTGGCTGGGGGGCGGTGCGCGGCCCCAACGGCGGCGCGGCATACCGCGGCCCGATGGGCGGTGCCGGGGTGCGCGGCCCGAACGGCGCCGCGGCCGTCCGCGGTCCCTATGGCGGCGGCGCCGTCCGCGGCCCATATGGCAACACCGCCGTTCGCGGCGGCTATTACGGTGGCGGCACGGTCTATCGCGGCGGCGCCTATTACGGCGGCGGAGTTGCCGCCGGCGTCGCGGTGGGTGCCGCTGTGGGGGCTGCGGCGGCCGCCTCGACGTATTATCCGCCGCCCTATTACCCACCGCCCTATTACTATCCGCCGCCCTATTAGCGCTTAGAGTATGACTCATATCACATGTGAGATTGTACGATTCGGCCAAGGCGTCGCATGAGGAGCTTGGCGCGGGCAAGGAACAGCGACGAGCGGCGCTTTCCAGGGTGGCTTCAAAGTCGTTGGCGAGGCGCCGGTTGCGATTGAGCCAAGCGAAGGTGCGCTCGACAACCCAGCGCCGCGGCAGAACGACAAATCCTGCGGCGAGGTCGGAGCGCTTGACGATCTCGATCGTCCACCGGCCGATTTTGGCGAGGGCGGTGTCGAGCTTCGCCCCGCTGTGGCCCGTCGGCGAAAACATGCCGCAGCCAGGGATAGAGATGGCGAACGGCGGCCAAAACGAGCGGCGCGCCGTCGCGGTCTTGGATGTCGGCGGAATGGACCACCGCCCCGACCAGCAAGCCGTTGGTGTCGGTGAGAATGGGCCGCTTGCGCCCTTGATCTTGCCGGCATCATGATCACGAGGACCGGCCGCCTCGCTGGTCTTGACCGACCGGCTGTCGATCACCCCGGCCGTGGGGCCCGCTTCGCGGCCGGCCGCTTCGCGCACCCGCATCACCAGAGAGTGATTGATCGTCTGCCACAACCCTTGGTCCCGCCAGCGGTATAAAAACCGCTGAACCGTCGAAAACGGCGGAAACTCCTTGGGCAGCAACCGCCATTGACCGCCCGTGGTCAACAAGTACAGCAGAGCGTTGACCACCTCGCGCAGCGTGGTCGTGCGCGGTCGCCCCACTTCTTCGCCGGCGGCAACAAGGCTTCAATCTGTGCCCATTCCGCATCGCTGACGTTGCTTGCGTAGCGCAGGCCATCGCGGCGATACTGCGGTTGAGTGGTTTCGGTCCACTTTGCCCTACAGTCTGGCTTTGCACCTAGACAGATACCACGAGTGAGGTAGAACTGCGCGCATCCGAATGCGTCTGAGCACTCGTTCCGGCCCCCCTGCTTGGGACCGCTCGGAATTACCCTGATGCTCGCCCACCGCGACGGATGATCGCTTGGCATCGCAGAACGCGGCGACATTTATGCTTGAGTTTGGCGATCGAATTAGATAACAGTGTAATATACCGGATCGTAAAATGTGGTTTAGAGCTCGCATGTGCCCTCTATGCGGTCACGTATATTCACTAGACATTCGGTAATTTTTTACAACATAACATTTTGGGGAATGATTTTTTGGCATTTGGTCGTTTGCCAAATTCGTGGTCGCTCAACCGCTGAAAATCGCGTCCGACGGGCGGCACGGGGAAGCGAACAAATCCGCAAATCAACCGCTCTGATGGCGTCTTCCGCGACAACGCCGCCGCAGCGCGCTTGCGGCTCAACCCATAGCCCGGTATCGGGAGCGCATGAGAGCCGTTTCGATCTTCGCCGCACTGCTCGGCCTCACTGCGGTCGCGGCGCTCGTCGCCGGGTTCGGAGTGGGTGCCGTGGTGCGCTCGCTGCTGGCCGTCGGCTGGCGGGGGTTTGCCGCGATCTGCCTTATTCACCTCGGATTGATCGCCGCGATGGGGATCGCCTGGCGCGGGCTGGTATCGGGGGGGCCGATATGGGCATTTCTGTGGGCCCGCCTCGTCCGCGAGGCCGGCTCGGAGGTCTTGCCGTTGTCGCCGGTCGGCGGCTGCGTGATCGGGGCGCGGGCATTGTCGCTCGCCGGCGTGCCGGGTTCGACCGCGACGGCCAGCACGATCGTCGACCTCACGCTCGAGTTTCTCGCCAAGCTCGGCTACACCGCTCTGGCCCTGGGTTTGCTGGTCGCCATGCGGCCAAACTCGGAAATCGCCGTGCCGCTCACTCTCGGGCTCGCGGCAGCGAGCCTGGTCGCGGCCGGATTCGTCGCGGCGCAGCAGCGCAGCTTCGGCCTGTTCGACCGCCTCGCCCGAGCTCTCGGCCGGGGCTGGGCGGAGCGAACCGCGGCCGGTGCTGCCGCATTGCACGCTGCCCTGCGCCGGGCCTATCAGCGCAAAACCCGCCTGTGGGCCGGCTTTTTTTTGCATTTCGCCTGCTGGGTTTCCGGCGCTCTCGAAGCCTGGCTCGCCTTGCGGCTGGCCGGCGCGCCGCTGCCGTTCGAGACGGTGCTGGTGATCGAAAGCCTCCTCTACGCGGTCCGCACCTTCGCCTTCGCCATCCCGAACGCGATCGGCGTGCAGGAAGGCGCTTATGTGCTGATCGGCGCCAGCTTTGGCCTGACGCCGGAAATGGCGCTGGCGCTGTCGCTGTTGAAGCGCGCGCGCGATTTGACGATCGGATTGCCGGCGCTCGGGATTTGGCAAGTCGTCGAAGGCGGCCGGTTGTGGCGTCAATCCAGGCAATCGGGCGTCGATGCCGACACTACCTGCGGCATCCTGAACAGGAGAAAATCATGACCGAACCGCTTCCACTGGTTTATCTGGCGCGCCATGGCGAAACCGCGTGGAGCCTGTCGGGCCAGCACACCGGCCGAACCGACCTCCCGTTGACCGAGCGCGGCGCAGCCCAGGCGCGGGCCCTTGGCGGGCGGCTGCACGGATCGAGTTTCGTCGCGGTGCTCACCAGCCCTTCGCAGCGTGCGGTGCGGACCTGCGAGCTCGCCGGCTTCGGGGCGATGGCCGAAATCGAGCACGACCTCGCTGAATGGGATTACGGCAACTATGAGGGGCGGCGCACCGCCGAGATCCTGACCGAGCGCCCGGACTGGCGATTGTTCCGGGACGGCGCCCCGGGGGAGAATCGGCGGATCAGGTGGGCGCCCGCGCCGACCGCGTTATCGCCCGCATCCGCGCGTTCCGCGGCAATGTGCTGACCGTCTCGAGCGCGCACATCACCCGCGTTGTCGCCGCCCGCTGGCTCGGTCTGCCGCCGTCGGGGGGGCGCTGTTTCGTGCTCGGCACGGCGAGCCTCAGCATTCTCGGCTACGAGCACGACCTGACCGAGCCGGCGATCCGGCTGTGGAACGATACCAGCCATCTCAGCGGTTGATCCTGCTCTGACGATCTTGAATTAAAAGCGCGTACCAGGCGCTTGACGCGGGAGGCATGCGATTGGCCGAGAACTCGCCGCGGCCGAAGACAGCGGAGGAGCGGCGTCTCGACGAGGCGCGCGAAGGTGGCGTGCCGTGGCAGCGATGGGGGCCATACCTCAGCGAACGCCAGTGGGGCACCGTACGCGAAGACGGCAGCAGGGATGGGAACGCCTGGAACTCCTTCAGCCATGACCAGGCCCGCTCGCGCGCCTATCATTGGGGCGAAGACGGCCTTGCCGGCATCAGCGACGACAAGCAGATCTTGTGTTTTGCACTGGCGCTGTGGAACGGGCGGGACCCCATTCTCAAGGAGCGGGCATTTGGGCTGACCAACAGCGAAGGCAATCACGGCGAGGACGTCAAAGAATACTATTTCTATCTCGACAATACTCCGACCCACTCTTACATGAAGTACCTTTATAAATACCCACAAGATGGGTACCCTTATAGCGATCTGGTCGAAACCAACCGCAGGCGTGGCGGTCACGATCCGGAATATGAGCTGTTCGACACCGGCGTGTTCGCCGACGACCGATATTTCGATGTGCTGGTCGAATACGCGAAAGCCGCAGCCGACGAGATCCTGATCGAGATCCGCGTCAGCAACCGCGGTCCCGAGGCGGCGGCGATCGAAGTGCTGCCGACGCTGTGGTTCCGAAACACCTGGGCATGGTGGCCGCAGCCACCGAAACCGTTGCTGCGGCAGGCCGAGATCGCGGCCGGCGCCTGTGCCGTGTTGGCCTCGCATGCCGAATTCGGGGACTACTTCCTTTATTGTGAAGCAACGCCGCGTCTGTTGTTCACCGAAAATGAGACCAACAACGAGCGGATCTTCGCCACCCCTAACCCGACGGCCTACGTCAAGGACGGGATCAACGACTATGTCGTGATGGGCCGGCAGGGGGCGGTCAACCCCGCCCGGTCGGGGACCAAAGCGGCGGCGCACTACCGATTGACGGTGGCCGCGGGGGCAACCGGCCTGATCCGCCTGGTGCTGACCAGCACCGCGGCGAGCGACCCGTTCGGCATCCGGTTCGATCAAGCCGTCGAGGCGCGCCGGCGCGAGGCCGACGAATTCTATCGCTCGATCACCCCGGCGCGTGTCGGCGCGGACGCGGCGATGGTGATGCGTCAGGCGCTCGCCGGAATGCTGTGGAGCAAGCAATACTTCGCGTTCGACCTCCACCAATGGCTCAAGGAGCAGGGCGTCGACCCGCTGCGGCCGGCGAGTCATCGGCTGCGCAACCGCGAGTGGTTTCACATGGTCGCCGACCATGTGATCTCGATGCCGGACAAATGGGAATATCCGTGGTTTGCCGCGTGGGACCTGGCGTTTCACACGCTGGCCCTGTCGACCGTCGACATCGATTTTGCCAAGCAGCAGCTCGCCCTGCTGCTCGACCAGGCTTACCTGCATCCGACCGGGCAGATCCCGGCCTACGAGTGGAACTTCAGCGACGTCAATCCGCCGGTCCAGGCCTGGGCCGCGATCTTTCTGTTTCGCATGGAGCAGGCGCAGCGCGGCGCCGGCGACATCGACTTTCTGAAGCTGATGTTCGGCAAGCTGTCGATGAATTTCGGGTGGTGGGTGAACCGCAAGGATCGCTTTGGCAGCAGCCTGTTCGAGGGCGGGTTTCTCGGGCTCGACAATGTCGGGGTGTTCGACCGCAGCGCGCCGTTGCCGACCGGCGGCTATCTGGAGCAGGCCGACGGCACCGCCTGGGTGGCGCTGTTCTGCCAGAACATGCTCGAGATCGCGATCGAGCTCGCGGTGCACGATCCGAGCTACGAGGCGTTGGCGTCGAATTACGCAATCGAGTTCCTGCTGATCGCCCGCGCCGTCAACGCGATCGGTCCCGATGGCATGTGGGACGAAGAAGACGGCTTCTACTACGATGTGTTGCGTTTCCCCGATGGCCGCGCCA
Source organism: uncultured Alphaproteobacteria bacterium (assembly GCA_963795485.1). Classification (GTDB taxonomy): domain Bacteria; phylum Pseudomonadota; class Alphaproteobacteria; order ATCC43930; family CGMCC-115725; genus AP-15. The sequence continues at coordinate 648,020 of CAWCIL010000039.1, read as the reverse complement.
CCCGGCTCAAGGTCCGCTCGATGGTCGGCCTGCTGCCGTTCTGCGCGGTTACCGCGATCGATCCGCGGCAGCGCGAGCGGGTGCCCAGGCTGGCGGTGCAAATGCAGGAGCGGCTGCGGCAGATGCCCGAGCTGGGCCAGTCGATCCACGCGACCGGGCCGGGAAATCTCGGCGTCGCCGGCCGCGGCATCATCGGTCTGGTGACCCAGGAGCGGCTGCGCCGCATCCTGACCCGAATGCTCGACGAGAACGAGTTTCTGAGCCGCTATGGGATCCGCTCGCTGTCGCGCTGGCACGCCGAGCATCCCTATGTGTTTTCGGTCGAGGGCCGCGAATACCGGGTCGGCTATCTGCCGGCCGAATCGGACAGCGCCATGTTCGGCGGTAACTCCAACTGGCGCGGTCCGGTGTGGATGCCGGTCAACGCGCTGATCATTCGCGCCTTGATGCATTACTATTCGTATTACGGCGACAGCTTCCGGATCGAATGCCCGACCGGGTCGGGCAAGCTGCTGAACCTGTTCGAGGTGGCTCAGGAAATCGGCCGGCGGCTGACCCGGATCTTCGTGCGCGACGAAACCGGCCGGCGCCCGGTGTTCGGCGGCGTCAAAACCTTTCAGGACGACCCGCACTGGCGGGATCATCTGCTGTTTTACGAATATTTTCACGGCGACAACGGCGCCGGCATCGGCGCCAGCCATCAAACCGGATGGACCGGACTGGTCGCCGGGATCATCGAAATGCTCGGCAAGCTCGACGCGCAAACCTCTCTCTTCGGCGGCCGCGAAGCCTTCCTCGGCCGAGAGAACGATCGCGTGCCGCCAGGTTGACCGCCGACGGCGGGCCCGATCGGCTCTCGCGATCGCCATCGGAACCGATCTCGCCCTGCCGTCGTTCGGGGTTTGAGCCAACGGAAACGGAGGTCGAGAATGGATACGGTGGTCGGAACGGACCCCACGGTGCGCGAAACCGCCCGGCTGATCGCGAGCGACAAAGTCGAAGGAACCGCTGTGCGCAACAGCCGGGGCGACAAGGTCGGCAGCATCGAGCGAGTCATGATCGACAAGCGGACCGGTAAAGTCGGGTACGCGGTGATGAGCTTCGGCGGGTTCCTCGGGATGGGCCAGGACTACGTCTCGCTGCCCTGGCATGTGCTGCACTACAACGAAAACCTCGACGCCTATGAGGTGAACGTAACCGAGGATCAGTTGCGCGGAGCCCCGGCAGTCGGCAGTGGCTGGGAGACCGGCGCGGTCAACCGCGATTGGGAGCGCAACATTCACAATTACTACGGGGTCGATCCGTACTGGTGATCCCCAACCATTGGGCCTGAGAAGAGCGGAGCGGCTGCGGCCGCTCCGTTTTCGTTTGAGCGACCCATTTCCCGCTCGCGGTTTGCGAACATATGAAACCGTCATTCCCGCGAAGGTGGGAACCCAAGGGCGAGCGACTTAATGGCTGGCCCCTGGCAACCCTGGGGCAGGGTCTGCACCCGCTCGCGCGGGGGACGGGGAATGGTGCAAACTGTCGGCTAAAGCGCTGGGGCCGCCGGCCGCATAGAGCCGCCGCGTCGAGACTACCAGCCGTTGCCCGCAAGAAGGTGACCGCTGCCTTCGATGGCGGGCGGATCACCTCGGACGGTGGCGTCATGCTGTTGGCCGCCGCCGATCGCCGCCTCGGGATTTGCGCGAAGCTGGCGGCCAAGATCGCCGACCGGCGCAATCCCGACCGCGTCGTCCACCTCCTGCCGGACATCCTGCGCGCCCGCATCCTGGCGATCGCCTGCGGCTTTGAGGATGCCGACGATCTCGACCGGCTGCGCCGCGATCCGGCGTTCAAGCTGGCCTGCGATCGGCTTCCCGACAGCGGCCGCGATCTGTGCTCGCAACCGACGGTGTCGCGTTGGAGAACGCGCCGAGCCTGCGCGAACTGATCCGGCTGATGGGCGTCCTGGTTGATCTGTACTGTGCGAGCTATGCCGTGCCGCCCAAAGCCGTGACCCTCGATATCGACGATACGGTCAACGTGGTTCACGGCCATCAACAGCTTTCGCTGTTCAACGCCCATTACGACGAGCGCTGTTTCCTGCCGATCCACGTCTACGACACCGCCACCAGCCGCCCGGTGGCGGTCATCCTGCGTCCCGGCAAGACGCCCGCGGGCAAGGAGATCCGCGGCCATCTGCGCCGCCTGATCCGGCGCATCCGCCGGCACTGGCCGGCGACACGCATCACCCTGCGGGGTGACGGTCATTACGGGCGTCCCGAGGTCATGGCGTGGTGCGACGACAACGCCATCGACTATGTGTTCGGGCTACCCGGCAACGCCGTGCTCGACCGCGCGGTCGATGACGCCGCCGACGACATCCGCACCCGCCGGGCGCTCGATCAAAAGCCCTGCCTGCGCGGCTTTGCCGAGACCCGCTATCAGGCTAAATCCTGGGACAGGAGCCGCCGCGCCTGCGCCCGCATCGAAGCCACCACCAAGGGCCTCGATATCCGCTTTGTCGTCACCAGTCTGACCACCGGCACCGCCCAGCATGTCTACGAGACGCTCTACTGCGCCCGCGGCCAGGCCGAGAACCTGCTAGTCGGGCGCCGCGGCGGGATCGGGGATGCCGTCGGCCCAATCCGGCTTGGGCGCCGCCGCGACCGCCGCCGGCAATGGCGGGGGTGGCGACTTGAGAAGCGGTTCGAGCTGAGGCCGGATCGCCTTCAACAGATGAACCGCGAGCGCGCTAGTGAAATCGTAACGTGCGGCGACGGTACCCGAAACATAAGCGGTGACCGTGCCGAAGAACCGGCTGCCGAGAAAGAACGCGAAAGTCGCGGTGCGGTCGACCACCCGCTGCGACACCAGCCGGCCGCCGCTGCCAAAACGGTCGAGCCTATTGTCGCCGGTACCGGTCTTGCCGCCGACCGGCAACAGGCTGCCGTCCGCCGTGCGATAGACGCCGCGCACCGCCGTTGCGGTGCCGTGCGCCACCACCGCCAGCAATGCCTGCCGGACTGTCTCGGCCACCGCGGGGTCGAGCACCCGCTGCGGCTGCGGCGTCATCGTCATGTCGGTCTCGTAGGGGGTATGGACCGCGAAATCCAAGCGCTGCACATCGACTGTCGGCAGCCGCATGCCGTTATTGACGATGATCCCGATCAGGCTGGCGAGCGCGTCGGGGCGGTCGCCCGAGCTGCCGAGGACGGTCCCCAGAGACGGCACGAGACGCGCGAACGGATAGCCCTGTTGCCGCCAATTCTGCAGGATCTGGTCGAACGCGCTCTGTTCGAGCAGCGTGCGGATGCGCTGAGTTTGCAAATGTGCGCTGCGCGGTTCGAACAGCCAGGCGTAGACCTGTTGGCGAGTGGGCTCGCTCGCCCGGAGCATTTCGGCGCGCGACACATCGGGGTGCTGCTGCAGATAAGCAACGAGCCACAGTTCGAGCGGATGGACGCCGGCGATCGCGCCGCGGTCCTGCAGCGACACCTCGCGTGGGCTCGCCTCGCGATAGAGGTCCCAGAGGCGGTCGTCGGTAAGCCCCGCATCGGGCAACCGCCGCACCAGAAACGCCGCGAGTGCGTCCTTGGGCGCGTTCGGGCGCACTGTGCGGAAGACGATAGCCAGCCGTCGCGGGTCCGGCCGGGTGCGGCTCGCCAGCAAGTCCAGCGCCTGCTGCGGGGTCAGGCCGTGATAATCGCGCCAGAAGCGTTCGAGGAAATGCTGCCCCTCCTGGTCGGCAAAGCGCCACAAATACACCATGCGCCGAGGGTCGTCGGGATCGCTCAAAAGCTCGGTCGTGCGCTGGCCATCGGCCGCGATGTAGTAGTCGACCACATCGCGCATCAGCCGCACAAAGGAGAGATTGATCGAATTCGCGAACGCCTCGGCGACGCTCGGCCTTTCGTGGTTCTCCCATTTCGCGAAATTGGCGAAGCTCTGCATGCCGCCGCCGGTGAAGAACGTGCCGGGGCTCGCCGAATAGGTGCGCTCCATCGCCGCATCGAGCATCGGCCGCAGGCCGCGGTCCTTGGCGTTGGCGAGATAGCTGGCCGCCCATCGGGTGATCGGGTCGTCCTTGGCGGCGCCGGCCGCGGCGAGGAGCCGGCTGCGCGATAGTGACGTGAACTTGCGATGCAGCGTGTTGACAATGTCGAGATAGGTGATCAGGGTCCGCAACTTGGCGGTCGAGCCCAGCTGAAGCCTCGCTCCGGCATTGATGTCGAAGGGTTGGTTCAGGCTGTCCGCGCGAATCCGCACGTAGTTGCAGCGGGCGCCGCGTTCGTAGAGCACGACGCTCCAGGCGAGCCGGGAAGGATCGGCGCCGCCGAGCAGCTGATGGCCGACGAGCCCCAGCGATCGATCGTCGGCAGGATTGCCGAGCCGCGACAGCACATCGCCGACGCTCTGTTGCCCGGCAGTGTCGATGCTGGCCCAGCCGCTCAGGTCGAGCCGGTCGAGGGCATAGAGGTTTGGCAAATGAAGTCGCGAAACGAGTTCGTCGCTCAGTTGATCGGTCGCCTGGTTTGCGACAAAGGACTGGGCCGCTGCGGATGGCCGCTCGGCACGAAAACCGAGCGGCGCAGCAAGAGCCGCGTCCCGCAACCTCGGATCGATGACCCCGCCTTCCGTCAGCACGCGCAGATACCGGTCGGTCAAGGCGGCCAGCGCCGCATGGTTGGCACCGAGATAATAGGCGGGTCGGCGGCCGGCCAGCAGCAGACTGAGGACTTGCCGATAGATCTCGCCCTTGCGCGCGAGCTGCACTGGGGTCGCGGCCGGCCAGCTCAACACTTGGTCGGCCTCGTCGAGATCGGTCCCGTACCAGTGCCACAGCGCTTCCGGAAGGCCGATGATCTCGCCATAGCCGGGCCGCGAGCCGAGCGGCTCCGTATCGAGATAGGCGGTCATGATATGGCGCCGCGCCGCCGTGGTGTCGGGTCCGCCGAGATAGGCTCGCGTCGAGGCGGTGACCATCTGGCGCAGCTTTTCGGCGATGCTGGGCGTGCGCCCTTGGGGCGAGTGGCGGAATTTTTCGGTCTGGGTGGCCAGCGTGCTGCCGCCCCCGGCGCGAAGCCTCGGATCGACAAGACCGGCGATCCGCCCGGCGGCGGCCAGCATGAACCGGTCCCAATTGACCGCGGGGTTGCGCTCGGGATCGTGCGGGCCAAAGAGGTCGCGATCCTCGATATAGGACAGGCTGGCGACGACCAGAGGCGGGATCGACGCGAAATCTCGGTAAGTCCGCCCCGGGTAGCGCGCGCGATAGAGGGGTGCGCCGTTGCGGTCGAACAACTGCAGCCCGGCGCGCGTCTTCTCGCGATAAATGGCGTAGCCGCCATCCTCGACAAAATGTTCGAGCGAGGGCGACCAGCGGGCTTGGCGGGCGACCGTAAAATGGTCCTCTTCGAGCGCTCCTATAAACCTTGGCAACTCGGCGTAACCGAGACGCTGGTCATAGGGACCGCCCGTGGGGAAGAGGATCGTGTCGCTGGGGCCCGGACCGACCGAAAAGGTCATGTTCCGGGCCAGATACGAAAAGATTCGGGATTCGAGAAAAGAGGTGCGGATCTCGGCGGCGATGCCCCAGCCCAACAGCGACAGCAGCGTAAGCACTGTTGCCGCTCGCAGCAAAATGACGATGCGCGCAAACAGCTGGCCGTTGCGCGCGCGATGGCGCGCACCGCGTCTGCCTTGCAGCAGATGTTCCCAGACCGCTGCGACCATCAGAGTTGCCCCAACCACCTGAATATGGCGGCTGGCAAACGCCGGACAACAGCATCTGATCCGTGTCTTTCGCCAAATGCGGGGGTGCGTCTCAGCGGTCGCCAAGCACCGCGCGGCGAGAGGCGAGTCCTGAGAGCGCGCGGGACGCGAGCGCTCAGCCGCCGCCGATCTTCGGGATCAGATAGACTTCGCTGTCGGGAGCGAGCGGGGCGAGATAGGCGTCCTGGTAGATCTCGCCGTTGATCGCCACCGCCATCCCTTCCTCGACCTGATGGCCGAGGCCGGGAAAGCGGCGGTCGAGCTCGAGAATCAGCCGGCGGAAATTATTCGCCTCCACGTCGAACTCGGAGAGCCCGCCGGTAAACCGACGGGCCGCCGAGCCCGAGATCACGACGTGGGGCATTGCGGCTGCTCTACTCCGCCGCCTTGAGCACCGGCTCCCGCGCGTCGAGTGCCGCGCGCAGCCGCGGCGGCGACATCGGCAGATCGCGCAGGCGCACCCCGGTCGCAGCGGCGATCGCGTTGGCGACGGCGGCCATCGGCGGCACGATCGGCACCTCGCCGACGCCGCGCGCGCCGAACGGATGGCGCGGGTTCGGCACCTCGACCATGACCGCCTCGATCATTGGCATGTCCGAGGCGACCGGGCAGCGATAATCGAGAAAGCCCGGGTTTTCGAGCCGCCCGTCCTTGTCGTAGATGTATTCCTCGTTCAACGCCCAGCCGACCCCCTGGGTCACGCCGCCCTGGATCTGGCCCTCGACATAGGAGGGATGGATCGCCCGGCCGACGTCCTGCACCGCGGTGTAGCGCAGGATCTTGACCGCACCCGGTCTCCTTGTCGACCTCGACATCGCAGATATGGGTGGCAAAGCCCGGGCCCGCCCCCTGCGCGTTGATCGACACCTCGGCGCTGATCGGGCCGCCGGTCCGCCCCGATTTGAGCGCGATCTCGGCCAATGGCAACGGCTCGAAGCTGCCGGCGTTGGCGCCGGCCGGATAGGCCTTGCCGTCCTTCCACTCGACCGCGTCGGCGGGGATGTCCCAGATCATCGCGGCGCGCTGCTTCAGTTGCTCGACGACCTTTTCCGCGGCCTGGGTCGCCGCCATCCCGGTGGCGAAGGTGACGCGGCTGCCGCCGGTCAGGAACGAGAAGCCGATCGAGCTGGTGTCGCCGACGATCGGGCGCACCTTTTCAACCGGGATACCAAGCACCTCGGCCGCCATCATCGCGATCGAGGCGCGCGAGCCGCCGATGTCGGGGTTGCCCGAGACGACGACCGCAGTGCCGTCCTCATTGATGTGGCATGCGGCACTCGACTTGCCGCCGATGTTGAACCAGAAGCCCGAGGCGATGCCGCGACCCTGATTGGGGCCGAGCTTTTCCTTCAAATGCGGGTGGTTCTTGGCGGCGTCTACGGTCTCGGCATAGCCGATATTGACGTAGGTCGGCCCGTGCGCCGCCTTGGTGCCGTCCTTGGCGGCGTTTTTCTCGCGCAGCATGAGCGGGTCGATCCGAAGTTGGGCGGCCAGCTCGTCGAGGCAGCTTTCGACGCCGAACGACGAAATCGGTGCGCCCGGCGCGCGGTAGGCCGCGACCTTCGGCCGGTTCGAGACGACGTCGTAGCCGACGATGTTGACGTTGGGGATGTCATACATCGCAAAGCCGCACATGCAGCCCGGCCCCACCGGCGAGCCGGGAAAGGCGCCGGCCTGGTATTTGAGCGTCAGGTCTGCGGCGACGATCCGCCCGTCCTTCTTGGCGCCGATCTTAACTTCGATGACGCCGCCCGAGGTCGGCCCGGTGCCGCGGAACACCTCTTCGCGGCTCATCACCATCTTGACCGGCCGACCCGACTTCTTGGCCATCGCGAGCGCCAGCGGCTCGAGATAGACAAGCGTCTTGCCGCCAAACCCGCCGCCGATCTCGGCCGGGATCGCTCGGATGTCCGAAATGTCGATGCCCAGCAATTTGGCGCAATAGGCGCGCACCATGAATTGGCCCTGGCTCGAGCTCCAGATCGTGCACTGCCCATCCGCCGCCATCGAAACGACACAAGCATGCGGCTCGATATAGGCTTGATGCACCGGCTTTGTCGTATAGCGCCGCTCGATGATGACATCCGCCTCGCGGAAGCCGGCTTCGGCGTTGCCCTTGGCGAAAGCCACCCGCTTGGCGATGTTCGAGGGGTGGGTCGGCTTGGGCTCGACGCCCTGGGTGAACAGATCATCGTGCAGTAAGGGGGCGTCGGGCTTCATCGCCTCCTCCACGTCTATCACGTGCGGCAGCACGTGGTAGGAGACCTCGATCAGCTCGCACGCCTCTTCGGCGATTGCCGGCGAGATCGCCGCGACTGCGGCCACCGCGTGTCCATCGTAGAGTGCGCGCTCGCGCGCCATGCAGTTGCGCGAGAGATCGCGGAAGTTCATCGGCCCCTCGCCGACGAACGCCTCCTCCGATGCAATCGGCGGGAAATCTTCCCAGGTGATCACCGCCTTGACACCGGGCAAAGCCTTGGCCTTTTCGGTGTTGATCGACAGGATGCGGGCATGCGCGTGCGGGCTGCGCTTGACCTTGCCCCACAGCATGCCGGGCATCACCATGTCGGCGCCGAAATTGGCGCGGCCGGTGACCTTGTTGACGCCGTCGGGTCGGATCGGGCGGGTCCCGACGACCTTCTGAAATTCCTTCGCGATGAACGTCATGAAACCTCACTCCCATTTCGACCGGCACCCCCGCGAAAGCGGGGGGCCAGGGCAACCGGCATAACGGGCGCCCGCTCTGGATTCCCGCTTGCGCGGGAACGACGGCGTTAAATCGCTACTCCGCCGCCGCGCGCATCGGTTCCGCCTGGTCGAGCGCCGCCAACAACCGCGGCGGCGACATCGGCAGGTCGCGCATGCGGATCCCGGTCGCGTCGGCGATCGCGTTGGCGACGGCGGCCATCGGCGGCACGATCGGAACCTCGCCGACGCCGCGCGCGCCGAACGGATGGCGCGGGTTCGGCACTTCGACCATGATCGTGTCGATCATCGGCATGTCCGAGGCGACGGGGCAGCGATAGTCGAGAAAACCCGGATTTTCGAGCCTGCCGTCCTTGTCGTAGATGTATTCCTCGCTCAATGCCCAGCCGACCCCCTGCGTCACCCCGCCCTGCATCTGCCCCTCGACATAGGAGGGATGGATCGCCCGGCCGACATCCTGGATCGCGGTATAGCGCAGGATCTTGACGTGGCCGGTCTCGCGGTCGACCTCGACATCGCAGATATGGGTCGTGAAGCCGGGCCCTTGCCCCTGCGCGTTGATCTGGACCTCGGCGCTGATCGGGCCGCCGGTGCGCGCCGATTTGGCGGCGAGCTCCTCCAATGGCAACGGCTCGAAGCCGCCGGCATTGGCGCCGGCCGGATGGGCCTTGCCCTCCTTCCACTCGACCGCTTCGGGGCTGATGTCCCAGGTCACCGCGGCGCGTTTTTTCAGCTCTTCGACCACCTTCTGAGCGGCCTGAGTGACCGCCATGCCGCCGGCGAAGGTGACGCGGCTGCCGCCGGTCGAGGCGCTGAAACCGATTGCCGTCGTGTCGCCGACCACCGGGCGGACATTCTCGAACGGAACGCCCAGCACCTCGGCCACCATCATCGCCATCGACGCGCGCGAACCGCCGATGTCGGGATGGCCTTCGGTCACCGTGATCGTGCCGTCTTCGTTGACGTGGCAGGCGGCACTCGATTCACCACCGGCATTGTGCCAAAAGCCCGAGGCGATGCCGCGCCCCTGGTTGGGTCCGAGCTTCGCCTTCAGGTGTTCGGTCGCCCGCGCCGCTTCGAGCGTCTTCTGATAGCCGATATTGACCCAGGTCGGGCCGTGCGCCGCCTTGGTGCCGTCCTTGGCCCCGTTGATCTCGCGCAGCTGCAGCGGGTCGATCTTAAGTTCGCGCGCCAACTCGTCCATGCAGCTTTCGACCGCGAACGAGCCGATCGGCGCGCCGGGCGCGCGATAGGCGGCGACCTTGGGACGATTGCAAAGCACATCGTAGCCAACGGAATCGACATTCGGCAGGTCGTACGGCGCAAAGCCGCAAATGCAGCCTTGCTGGACCGGCGAACCCGGGAACGCGCCCGACTGGTATTTGAGAACGGCCTTCCCGGCGGTGATATGGCCGTCCTTCTTGGCGCCGAGCTTGACTTCGATGACGGCGCCCGAGGTCGGTCCGGTTCCCCGGAACACCTCCTCGCGGCTCATTACGATCTTGACCGGGCGGCCCGACTTCTTCGACAGCATATAGGCGACCGGCTCGAGATAGACGATCGTCTTGCCGCCAAAGCCGCCGCCGATCTCGGCCGGGATCGCCCGGATGTTGGCGATGTCGGCGCCGACGATGCGCGCGGTGTAGCCGCGGACCATGAACTGGCCCTGGCTCGAACTCCAGATCGTGGTTTGCCCGTCCGGCGCCACCGAAACCACGCAAGCATGAGGCTCGATGTAGCCCTGATGCACGGGCTTTGTCGTGTAGCGCCGCTCGACGACGATTTCGGCCTCACGGAACCCAGCCTCGACATCGCCTTTGGTGAAGCGGACCACCTTGGAGACGTTGGACGGCTTGGTCGGCTTGGGCTCGACGCCCGCGGTGAAGATGTCGTCGAGCAACACCGGCGCGTCCGGCGCCATCGCCGCCTCGACATCCATGACGTGCGGCAATACCTCGTATTCGACCTCGATCAGGTCGAGCGCCTGCTCGGCGATCGCCGGCGAGATCGCGGCCACTGCCGCCACCGCATGCCCTTCATACAGCGCCTTGCCCTTGGCCATACAGTTGCGCGACAGGTCGCGCAGATTGGCCGGGGCGGCGCCGATAAACGCCCGTGCCGGGGTGATATCCGGGAAATCGGCCCTTGTCGTCACGGCGCGAACACCAGGCAACGCCATCGCCTTTTCGGTGTTGATCGACACGATCCGGGCATGCGCGTGCGGGCTGCGCTTGATCTTGCCCCACAGCATCCCCGGCATCACCATGTCGGCGCCGAAATTGGCACGGCCCGTGACCTTGTCGACGCCGTCCGGGCGAATGGGGCGGGTACCGACGACTTTGAGGGTCTCTTTGTCGAGGAAACTCATTGGGCGGCCTCCTGTCGCATAACCGCGGCGGCGTCGAGCACCGCGCGGATGATCTTGTCGTAGCCGGTGCAGCGGCACAGATTGCCGGCCAGCCAATAACGCGTCTCTTCCTCGGTCGGGTTCGGATTTTCGTCGAGCAGCGCCTTGGCCGCGACGATGAATCCGGGCGTGCAGAAGCCGCACTGCAAGGCCGCGTGCTCGAGGAATTTCTGCTGCACCGGGTGCAGCTTCTCCCCTTGGGCGATGCCCTCGATGGTCTGGATCTTGCGCCCTTCGGCCTCGGCGCCGAGCATCAGGCACGAGCAAGCGATCTTGCCGTCGACGATGACCGTGCAGGCGCCGCAATCGCCCGAGCTGCAGCCTTCCTTGCTTCCGGTCAGGTTGAGCTCGTCGCGCAATACGTCGAGCAGGGTCTGCTGCGGCTCGCACAGGAATTCGACGGGCTCGCCGTTGATGATGGTCGATACGTGGTGTTTGGCCATTAGCGTGCTCCAGCGCGTTCAAAGGCAATGGCGGCGGCGCGGCGCGCGAGCACGCCGGCGACCTTGATCCGGTATTCGATGGTGCCGCGCTTGTCGGTGATCGGGTTGCACGAGCCCCCCGCCGCGGCGTCGAGTGCCGCCAATGTCGGCTCATCGAGCTTGTGCCCGATCAGCGCTTTGGCCGACGCTTCGCAGATGATCTGAGTCGGCGCCACCGCGCCCAGGACGACCCGCGCGTCGGTGCACACGCCGCTGCCATCGAGCGTGACGTTGACCGCGCAGCCAACGACGGCGATATCCATCTCGGTGCGCGGGATAAAGCGCAGATAGGCGTCCGATTGGTGCGGCTTTGGTTTCGGTACATGGAACTCGACGATGAACTCGCCCTTTTCGAGCGAGGTGCGGCCGGGCCCGGTGACGATCGCCTCGACCGCGGCTTCGCGTTTGCCGCCGGGGCCGGCGATCACGCAGGTCGCGCGTGCGGTGATCAGCGCCGGGACGCTGTCGGCCGCCGGCGAGGCGTTGCACAGATTGCCGGCGAGCGAGGCCCGTCCCTGGATCTGCTCCGAGCCGATCAAATCCATGCCTTCGACGATCCCCGGCCAGGCACGGGTCAGCGCCTCGTTTTCGAACAGCATGGTCCCCGGCGTCGAAGCGCCGATGACGAATTGGTTCGCCTCCTCGCGGATGCCGATCATCCCCGGAATGCGTTTGGTGTCGACGATCATGTCGGGCCGGGTCCGACCCGAGCGCAGCTGCACCAAAAGATCGGTCCCGCCGGCCAGCACTTTGGCCATGCCGGAACTCCCGGCCAAAATCTTGACGGCCTCGTCGACGCTCGTCGGTGCGGAAAAACTCAAACTGGGCATGTTCGCTCCTGATTGACGCGGGGACCCGGACATCACGGCCCGGCCCGGCAAAACTCGGTGACGCAGTGCGGCCATATCGGGGGGCAAGCGCCAGCCACCGCGTCGTCTTCGATTACACTACCATCCCATGCGGCGGAAAGCGCAATGTCTCATGTCCCCCGCACGATACCGCGCTGCGCCGCACCATGATACCGATAATAGGCGATATGGTCCTCGATGACAGCCAGATCGAGGAGAGCTTTATCCGCGCCTCGGGTCCGGGCGGCCAGAACGTCAACAAGGTGGCGAGCGCGGTGCAACTGCGCCTCGATCTCGCCTGCGCCGCAAGCTTGCCGCCAGAGGTGCGCGAGCGGGCCGCACGCCTCGCCGGCCGCCGCCTGACCCAGGACGGCGTCCTGGTCATCACCGCTCGCCGCTTCCGCACCCAGGAGCGCAATCGTCAGGACGCGTTCGACCGCCTCATCGCACTGATCCGCCGCGCCGCCGTGCCGCCGACCCCGCGCCGCCCGACCAAGCCCAGCGCCGCCGCCAAGCGCCGCCGCCTCGCCGCCAAATCCCGCCGCGCCGCGATCAAGCAACAGCGCCGCCCCGGTTCGGGCGACGACCCCTCATCGTGAGCGGTCTCAATTCTTTCCTCTCCCTCCCCGGGCTCTACCCGGGGATCACGGGGAGAGGGCAGGGTGAGGGGCTGTTCGTGCCTCGGAAGCCCGACAATCAAACACCCTCTCCCGCGCAGGTACGGGAAAGGGTGATTTGGGCAAATGCTGAAGTGGGGCGATGGCCGAAAATGCGCTCTGACCCTCGCTCTGTCGCCAACCTTCCGGCGTGGTTCGCCGCGCTGCCGACCGGCCTCGTCACGCGGGGCGCGGCTGATCCGTTGGCAATAGCTCGGCGCGGTAGGTCGGCCGTAGAATATCGAGCTTCATCGGCACCGGAGTGCCCAGCCACAGCGCGTTCTTGCTGTGGTCGTCGTAGGAGCTGTCGGTCAGCGGATGGACCAGGACGTCGAGCCCTTCGCGGTTCAGCATCAGCCACGGCACGAGGTTCTGGAATTCCTCGGTCTTGAAGATGACGTTGAACTGCGAGATCGGGTGCGGGCCGGCGGGCGCGTCGCTGAACCCGCCGGGTTCGACCGCGAAATTGCCGATGATCGTCTCCCGCAGCCGCGCGGCGAGCGGCTTGGTCTCGGCATTGTAATAGACGTGGGCGTGATAGCCTCGGTTTTCGCTCATCTGAACCTCTCCTGATGATCTTGCGTGGTGGTGCGAGCGGGCTGCCGGAAGGTGGGCGGCCTCACGCTTCGAGTTTGGCGGCGATCTTTTTGCCGATCTCGGTCCGCCACTCCTCGATCGGCTTGAACCCCTCGCGCTTGCGGCAATAGGCCTCGGTCTCGCGGTAGAGTTCGTCCTCCGCCTTGTCGAGGTCGATCTTGAAGCCCAAAGGCTGCGGCACGTACCACGGGGTGTCGCAGAACATCTCGATGCGGTTGCCTTCGGGATCCTGGAAATAGACCGACCAGGCGTTGCCGTGACAGATCGGGCTGATGCCCTCGCAGCCGGCGTCGCGCACCTTGCGGAACGCTTTCTGCACCTGGGGCAGGGTCCCGACATTGAACGACACCTGCTGCACCATCGGCACTTCGGCATCGGTGGCGCGGCCGCGCACCAGCACAACCTGGTGATGGTCGCTGGGGTTGCGCGAAAGGAAGGTAATACGGCCATCCTCGGCGCCGTCGCTGACGACAAAGCCGAGCACGCTCGTATAGAAGTCAATCATCCTCGGCACGTCGTGGACATAAAGCCCGACATGGCTGAGGCGGGGTGCTGTGTCCTGCGGCATGGCTTATCACTCCCGACTACCGTGTTTTTGCTCATGCCATAAGACAGGATCATTCGATCATCTATCAAATCGATAGATAATATGCTATTCATTCGCAGCATGGATATCCGGGCCGTCGACCTCAACCTGCTGAAAGCCTTCGACGCCCTGGCCCACGAGCGCGCTGTGACCCGCGCCGCCGGCCGGATCGGTCTGTCGCAGCCGGCGATGAGCCACGCGCTGGCGCGTCTGCGCAGTCTGTTTGCCGACGATCTGTTCGTGCGCACCCCAACCGGCATGGAGCCCACCGCGCGCGCGAGAGAGATTGCGCCGTTGATCGTGGCCGCAATTGAACATATCGAGGCCGCGCTCAACCTCGGCATCGGCTTCGACCCGGCAAAGAGCGCCGGCATCTTCACCGCCGGCATGGCCGAATATGCCGAGGTCGCACTGGTCGGGCGCCTCGCCGAGGCCTTTGCCCGTCGGGCCCCCAAAGCAACCTTGCGGCTGACGCCGCTGACCGGCGCCAGTGCCGCCGAGCAGCTCGACCGCGGCGCGATCGATGTCGCCGTGGCTCATCTCGCCGCCTTGCCCACGCATATCGAGTTGATAGTGCTGCTGCGCGACCCGTTCGTCGTCGTCGCCCGCCGGGGCCATGCGGTCGCCGGGCAAAACCTGTCGCTCGAGGCCTACGCGGCGCTCAACCACATGCTGGTCTCGCCGCGGGGCGATACCAGCGGCGCGCTCGACCGCATTCTGGTGGATTTCGGGCTGCGCCGTCGCATAGCGCTGTTGGTCGCCACATATCTGGCATTGCCGGCAGCGCTCGCCGCCTCTGATCTCGTCGCCACGGTGCCTAAGCGGACCGCCCGCCAGATCGCCGCCACCGCCGAAATCGAAATCACGCCGTTGCCGATCGATTTCTCGATGACCGTGTCGATGGCCTGGCACCGCCGTGCCGCGAGCGAGCCGGCGCAGGCCTGGTTCCGCTCGCTGATGATCGATGCCGCAGCCGAATGACCTGACGCGATCGCGCTCGCCGGCAAGTGGGCGGAGCGCCGCGGAGATCCGCGGAAGGTGGGGGAATTCGACGATCGGGCCGCTGCCGCGCGATTTCGTACTTCGGCACGAGGACTGGACCGGATAAGCTTTGACCAAATCCGGAGTTGACCCGGACCGGTAATGTTTCGGGAGGAAACGATGCATGTCACCCGTCGTAATCTGGCGATTGCAGGTGCGGTCGTGCTCGGCATGGCGACTTTGCTGAGCAGTTCCGCGGTGCTGGCCGACGCGTCCGACGAAGCTGCGGTCAAAGTGAAGGTCGAGGCATTGCGCAAGGCGCTGCTGGCGGCGGACCGGGCGCAGTTGGAGCAGCTCGCGGCCGAGCAACTGAGCTACGGCCATTCGAGCGGCAAGGTTCAGACCAAGACCGAGTTCGTCGACGGTGTCATGACCAGGAAAGCAATCGTCAAGTCGCTGACCTTTCCCGATCTTAGCGTCGCGGTGGCCGGCGACGCAGCGATCACCCGTCACCTCTACGTGTCCGACTCCGAAACCGACGGCAAGCCCAACCATATCAGGATCGGCGTGCTCGCCGTCTGGCAAAAGCAGGACGGTGATTGGAAGCTGCTGGCGCGTCAGGCCTACAATCTGAGCTGACCCTTCGGCTCGCGGTCCCTCGTACGCTTTCGCCATGCCGGGGATGCGCCGAGGCCTCCGAAGAGGCTCGGTTTGTTGAGATTTAAGAAACCAACGAATTCCCCAAATTTCGCATGGACGGCCCGGTTGAACAAGCGCCGAGCATCCGGTAGTTGTCTAGCAAGGTTCTGAAGGAAAACTCAGCTCCAGAGGCAGCCTTCAGGGCCGGGCCCGGACTTTATGAACACTGGCCAGGCCCTTGAGTTCGGTGATTCGAGGCGACGGGCTTGTAGCTCAGCGGCCGCCCTTTTTCTCGCTGCGCGCGCCACTCTGTCTATTCGTTCTAGCACTCCCTTGATCGGGGTGAAAATCTCATACTTGCGGCGCCTCCAGGAGTTGCCCGCGTAAGCCAGCACGGCACAATCCGCAATGGTTTCTTTGACTTGATAAAAAGCTGCCAAAGCCGCCAACGGGGCGACCCTTGACGGACACAGCTCAACAAAAATTGTCCGGTGAGCCGGCTGTATGAGTACGAACCCGCAACGCACTATAGCGTGGGCGATCTCGTCCGACTGATCATCCAAGCCAAGCTCGTGACAGGGTAATAATGCGTCGAGCGCCAACTGACCACCAGCATCATTCAGCAGAAAGCCCGCATTTGTGAGCCGCATCGTTTGAATATCCTCGCGAGTTCCGGCAGCCGCGCCACCGTAAAAAAGAGATAACGTAATTAACTTAAAATGTCCCGTCCAAAACACGTCCACCGCGTATAACACCACTATACGTAGAAATCGACCGGCTGGCGGCGGATTCGGTGAGAGGCGCTCAAGGGAATTTGCGGGTCCCGTTTTCGCATGGGCGGGCTTTGTGCAGGTTGGCCGCCCCACTTTACCCGGTCAACTGCCGCTTGACATTCATCTCGCGCCAGCAGCCACGCACGAATTGATGCAGTCGCGCCAGAGCATCTGCGTAATCTCAGGCTTGCCGTAAGTTTTGTCGGATTTCTGACACCTTCTCGGACGCGGCGTGGACAGAGTTGTGGCAAATTCGTGGCTAACCCGAGGCCATAGGGTGCAGCCGAACCAAAAACAATCCTGCTGGCTCAGTCACCCGACGCCATCCTGCTGCCTTCCCGAGTGTCGGAGCGTGTTCCGACCCCAAAGCTGGGCAGAATTATTTTCATTGACAATAGAATTGTCTTCCAATGCAACCGAACCCTCGAGTTGCTGAAATGTGGCTGGTGTTGGATGGAGGTTTGTGTGCTGAAGACCCAGACAGCGTTCATCGATTTTGCTGCGCACGGGGCGTTCGTCGATTTCAGCAGCGCAAATTTTCGGCTTTCGGCCAACGGGTCTGAGCAATTCAACGATAAGAGCCGTCTTCTGGCCTCTCTAATCTATCGGCCATCAATATTTCAGCGCAAAGATGTGCGGTGGATTGCCGCTCATAGTTGGCGATCCGGGAGCAAAGAAGGCGGCGTCGCGGCATTGAAAGCGGTCAAGGAGAGTTCTGACCCCGTCTTCATCAATAGGGTGGCCGAACCCGTTGCGGCCCTCATTCGCCAGCTTTTCGGCACGGAGCGTGCCGATGCGGTGACCTGCATTCCATGCGGGCATTCGCGCCGCCCAGATTGCTTCGGAAAGCGGTTCGCACAAGCCGTAGCCGAAGCGCTGGGGATGCCTTTTGTCCAAGTCTTCGCCGATCGACCGCGCAATGGCGTCAGCCACCCTAAGCAATCCGCAAAGCTTCCACCGCTGAGGCAGATCGCTACACCGCCCGGGTCGACGATCGTAGTTGACGATCTTGCCACCTCAGGAGCGCATTTAGAGCAAGCTGTGCTCGCATTGCGGCAGATAGGCGTTGCCGCCTCAGCCGTCGCCTGGATCTCGGGCGCTAGAGCCGCGGGCACGCCGTTGGGAGGCAATGCTGCTGGATCAGGAGCACAGCGACCTAAGCCGCTCTGTGCCGAATCCACCGCCAATACGGTAGCGATGAAAGGCAGGAATGTCTCCCCGGCGCCCGTATCCTCCGAGCCGACGACTGCGTAGACTGGCGAGCCGATCGCTAACAGGCAAGCGTTCCCCAGTATACGCATTGCGATACACTCGAAATAGCCGTACTTCCAGGACGGCTTTATGACGGCGCAAATAGGAAGATTGTGACGGCGATCTTGGATTGCCGTGATAGGCGATCCGATATTTAACGCTCGGGTAGCAAAGGGCCGATGTGTGATGCAGACGCCGAGGATCAGCAGAGGACGACAACTGCGATTCCTTGCAGCGCTTGCCAAGAGCGGTAATGTCGCCAGGGCAGCGATCGACGCGCATCTCGACGGGGTGGGGCTCGAAGAGGCGCGCAGGATGGACCGATCGTTCGCGAGGGAATGGGAAGCGGCGGAGAAGGCTTCGGGTCACAAGCTTGAGCATGAGGCGTGGCGACGCGCCGTAGATGGCGTCCCCGAGCCACTGATCAGCGACGGCAAGGTTGTCCGGGATGACGATGGACGACCGTTGTCGATCCAACGTTATTCGGATGCATTATTGATCGAGATGCTGAGGATTTACCGTCCTCGGAAATACGCGGGAAGCAGGTTTTGGAAGAGCGCGCTGGCCTCGCGCCGAACGAGGCGGCTGGCTTTCGTTACTCTGATTGTGGTCATCGCGTTGGTCGCTGGCAATCTAGCCGTACAATGGTTTGCTAATCATCTGCTCATTGCGGCATTCCATTAGAATTCTTGGTTCGGGCGGCGGAAGATCCCTCGCGGTTGGTCTGCTTCGGCAATCCCGATTTCGAGCATCTCCCGCTGGGGCAGCAAACCGCGCCCCGCGGGCTGCTTCCGACGGTGGCCATGAGCTTCGCCTTGCGCAATCGACGGGCGTCGGCGCTATGTTGAGATGCGACCCACCGAAAAGGAACAGAAAAATGCCCGTAGCAGATTCCGATAGGGTAACCGCACGTGCGGTGGCGGTGGCTTCCGCGACGGCCGCGGCAGCGCCGGTGCCGCCTCCCGCTATCGCCCCGTCGCTGCCGCCGTTGCACGCGGTCGATTTGATGACCGTCGCGGGTTCGGCGGCGTTGGGTGCGCGCTGGCGGACGATGGAGGCGAAGATCGTCGAAGTCCCGGCGATCCCGGATGCGATGCCCGAGTTCAAGACCACTTATGACATCCGGCCGCACGCCGGCGACAGCGGTTTCGACGATTTCCTCCTGGCCGGCGATCCCGCCCACCGAACTCGGCGCCAAGCGCGGCGGCGGCCGAGTGTCGTTCATCTGGTACCGCGCAACGCTGACGATCCCGGCGGAAGTGGCCGGTTTCGATCCGTCGGGCGCCAAGGCGGTCTTGACCCTCAATATCGATGACTACGCCGAAATCTGGGTCAACGGGCAGTTGCCGCGCGCCGCCGGCCGGCCGAGCCCGGCCACGATCCAGGGCTTCAACATGCCCAATCGCCTCGTGCTCGGCGATGCGGTCAGCCCCGGCGACACGTTCGAAGTCGCGGTCTTCGGCATCAACGGGCCGATTTCCGCAGCACCGCCGAACACCGTCTGGTTCCGCGAGGCCAAGGTCGAGTTTTACCGCTGACAGCACGAAGCGTCATTTCTGGCGAACCGAGAGGTGGCGGAGCGCGAAGGAGTGTCGCCGTGCCAGCGTTTCGGCGATATGGCGGCGATGGCAGACCTGCCAGTCGGCTTCGTAGCACAAAAGGCAGCTCGGCGCGGCCTCGGCGATCTCGGCGGCGCGGCGCAGGTCGAGCTCGGCCTCGGGTCGGGCGAGCTTCTCATCGACGATCGCCCAGAACCGCTCCCATTCGCGGCGGCGGGCGGCGAGCCGGCCCTCTGGCGGGGTGCCGAGTGCGGCCAGATGCACATAACGCATCCCGGCCTCCTCGACCGCCGCCGCGAGCTGGCGCTTCGAGAAGCCGGGCCGACGCGAGATCGGCCGGTCGCGCACGTCGATCAGCACCGCCACCCCCTGCGCGCCGAGGGTGGCGATGACCTCCCGCAGCAGCGCCTTCTCGTAGCCGATCGTGTAGAGGAGTCTTGGCCATCATCGGTTTAGGCAAGATCCAGTTCCATACTCCAACCGAATCGGACTTCCGCGACATTTCCAGCATCGTCGTCCCGGCGGTCGGGATCTAGCGCTTTAAGAAGGTAGGGATCTGGTGCATTAAACAGGCCGAAGCGAGGAGCGGCATCATGCGCGTCTGGTATTTCTCGGAAATGGCCTACCACCCGGCCTGGGAAGAGGGGTTGAAGCGCGGCTCCCTGCGGGTCGTGCTGCCGAACGGCAATTACGATCCGCAGATCGGCCATCGCCTATTGAACCGCTATCTCGACGAGTTCGCGCTGTGCGACCAGGTCGGGCTCGACATCATGGTCAACGAGCACCACAGCACCGCCACTTGCTCGACCATCTCGGTGCCGATGGCGCTGGCGATCATCGCCCGCGAGACCAGGCGCTCGCGCCTTCTCTCGCTCGGCACCCCGATCGCCAACCGCCCCGACCCGGTGCGCGTCGCGGAGGAGATGGCGTGGCTCGACGTGTTGTCCGGCGGTCGGCTGGAAATGGGGCTCGTCAAAGGCGCTGCCTATGAGATCGCCCCGGCCAACAGCAACCCGGCCAATCTGATGCGCCGGTATTGGGAGGCGCACGATCTGATCCTGAAGGCGCTGTTGACGACCGACGGCCCGTTCAACTGGGAGGGCGAGTTCTTCCACTACCGCAACGTCAACATCTGGCCGCGGCCGTTGCAGCAGCCCACACCCCCGGTGTGGATGACCGGGGTCAGCCCCGAGACCGGGCGCATGGCGGCCGAGCATGGCCATGTCGTCGGCACCCTGCTGTCGGGCTACGTCGCCGGGCCATTGTTCGCCGCCTATCGCCAGCGCGCCCAGGAGCTGGGCTGGACCGCCGGCCCAGATCGCTTTGCCTATGCAGCGGTGGTCGGCGTCGGGACCACGCGCGCGGAGGGGCTGCGCCGCGCCAATCTCGCCGCCGATTATGTGCGCACCTCGCCGGTCGTGGCCGAGCCGTTCACCAATCCCCCCGGCTACAACTCATTGGGCGCCAATGTTGCCATGCTCAAGGCGGGCGGCAAGCGCACCGGCTTCGTTCGCGACCGCCATGGCAACCCGGTCGATCACACTACCGCGACGATCGAGCAATTGATGGAGAGCGCCACCGTCTTCGCCGGCACCCCCGACGATGTCTACGACCAGATCAAGGCATTGAACGACCGGGTCGGCGGCTTCGGCCATCTGTTGTTCTTCGGGCAGGGCGGCTTTCTCGACCACGCCGATACCGTCGCCAACATCACCCTATTCGCGAACGAGGTCATGCCGCGGTTGCGCGAGCTGAATCCGGAACCGGCGAAGCTCGCCGCCGTCGCCGCTGCGCAATAGGGCTGCGCAATAGGAGGGTGGCCGATGCCGACCTTGCATCCGCAGATCGTCCAGGTCCTCGACGCGATGGCGAAGGCCGAATTGCGGCCGATCGAGGACATGACGCCGGCCGAGGCGCGCGCCCAGATGGAGGCGACCGCGGCGGCGCGCAAGGCCGAGCCGCTCCCGGTGGCTCGGGTTGAGGAGCATACGATGCCCGGCCCCGGCGGCCCGATCCGCCTGCGGCTCTATTGGCCGCCCTCACCCTACCTTCCCCCGCTCGCGGGGGAGGGTAGGGTGAGGGCTCTCCCGGCGATCCTCTATTATCACGGCGGCGGCCACGTTATCGGCAGCCTCGACACCCACGACCTCGTCGCCCGCAATCTCTGCGCCGGAGCCGGAGCATTGGTCGCCTCGGTCGATTACCGCATGGGGCCGGAGCACAAATTTCCGGCTGCGGTCGAGGATTTGTTCGCGGCCCTCGCATGGGTCCATGCGAACGCCGCGAGCCTCGGCGCCGATCCCGGCCGGCTGGGCGTGCAAGGCGACAGCGCCGGCGCAAATCTCGCGGCGGTGGTGGCATTGATGGCCCGAGATGCCGGCGGGCCGAAACTGCGGTTGCAGTCGCTGGTCTACCCGGTCGGCGACTACACTTTGTCGGGCGCCAGCTACGGCAGGTACGCGCAAGGCTACGGCGCCTTGACGAGGGACGCGATGGCCTGGTTCCGCGACCATTATTTGCGCCGGCCCGAGGACGCGGACGACTGGCGCGCCTCGCCGTTGCGCGCGCCGAGCCTTGCCGGCGTGGCGCCAGCGATCGTCGTCACTGCGGAATGCGACGTGCTGCACGATGACGGCGAGAGCTATGCCGCGGCGCTGCGCGAGGCCGGCGTCGCAGTCGAATACCGCGAATATCCGGGCATGATCCACGGCTTCCTCGGCATGGTTCCCCTCGTCGATGACGCGATCAACGCACAGCGCCAGATCTGGGCCGCGTTCAAGCGCGCCTTCGCCTAGAACCAGTTTTCGACGAAATTGAACAGCGATGCGGGTTGGGCATTGCGAGCGAAGCAAATCAATTCCGGGCCATCGAAGCTTCCGCCGTTTGAGATTGCTTCGTCGCATCGCTCCTCGCAATGACAACAATGCAACTTGGTCGAAATCTGCTTTAAGCTTCCTCTAGCCGGATAGGAGGAACGGTTATTACAGAAAAATCCCGGCCATCGCTTGATCTGAGAAAACACTCATACACCTTCTTGTGGCTGCGCCGGCTTCTCACCGTTGCTTAGCCCGCCTGGACACAAAATCTGGGTGTAGTCGAAGACATTATTTAACCGGCATGGCGCGAAACTTGTTGTTGGCAGCAGCGTGGCAACTCCTGCTGGTCGCCGCCGAGGCGCTGCCGGGGCTCAGGCCGGCGGTGTTGTGGGCCGCCCCTCGACCCCCTCGACCGGGCTGATCAGGCTGCGGTGGGCCCTATGCTCAGCGCCCTGAGCGTTCGTGGAAACGACAGCCAGACCTCCTCGGTCAGGCCGTCACCCGGCTGCGGATCGAGCCGACCACGGGCTCAAATCATCTTCCAGGCCGATCAGCGCGAGGCCAAAGGCGACCGATTGGAAGTTTTCTCCGGCAGCCAAGCGCTGCGCGCCGAACCGCGTTTCGAATACGCGACGAACCGCGGGAATAGACGAACTGCCGCCGGTCAGGAACACGCTGTCGATTGCGTTGACGGCCACGCCTTCGGTTTGCAGCAGCCGATCGACCGTGCTTTCGATCCTGGCGATATCGTCGGCGATCCAGCGCTCGAAATCCTGCCGTGAGATCTCCTGCTCGATGTCGAGCTCGCCGAGCCTGAGTACGAATTTCGCTGTGGCGGCGGATGACAACCGAACCTTCACGTCGGAAACCGCCCGATAAATGTCGAATCCGGAATTGTTGCGAATCACCTCGACGAACTTCGCGATCTTGTCAGGAGATAAAGAGGCCCTCTGGAGGCGCTCCAGCTCGCGGATGTGCTCGGGGCTCTTGAGCATCGCCAACTGGTGCCATCGCGCCAAGCTCGCGTGGTAATGCTGTGGGATCGGCAGAATCCGATCGATCGATTTGAACAGGGTTCCCTTGCCGAGCCGCGGCGAGACCACCGCGTCGATGATCCGATAATCAAAACTGTCGCCCGCTACCGCGAGCCCGGCTTGGCCGATCGGGGTCACGGCGACGCCGCTGCCGCGTCGCTCGAAACGAATCAGCGAGAAATCGCTGGTCCCGCCGCCGAAATCGCAAACGAGAACCAGCGCATCGGATTTGAGGCGCTGCGCGTAATAATAGGCGGCGCCGACCGGTTCGTACACATAGGCGGGGTCATGTATGCCGATCCGCCGGTAGGCTTCGCCATAGCGACGAACGGCGAGCGCCTCGTCCGGCGCGGCACCGACAAAGGCAACCGGCCGCCCCGAGACAACCCGGGCGCCCAGATCGGCGAACTGGCCGTCGGCGTCGCGGACGGCGAGGCGAAAGAACGCCGCCAGCAGGTCCTCGAACTTGTAGCGGTGGCCGAAGATGCGGGTTTCATCGAATATCGGGCTGGCGATGTGGCTCTTGAACGATTGGATGAAGCGCGTCTCGTACGCCGAACTCAGATAGGCCCGGATTGCCTTCGTGCCGGCGGAGGCTTGGATGTCGAAGCGGCTTGTCGGCAGCTGCTCAAAGCACATCACGGACCGATAAATATCCGATCGTTCGCGTTCATCCTGAAAGGTGACCGCGCACACCGCCGCGCCAGGCTTGGCTATCGCGACGACGGTGTTGGTGGTGCCAAAGTCGATGCCGATCGAAACCTTGTCGTGCATCGTCTGTTGGGCTCGCAACGCCCGCTGCCGTTAAGAAGTCGGCGCGCCCGTTGTGTTAAACCTGCGCCGCGGCGCCGGCGACGCGTTCGACGGCGCGCAGCCAGTCGTCGAGCGCCCGCTCGGCGGGCTCGACCAGGACATGCCCGACCGCGGCCTCGGCAAAGGCGGCGAGACGGGCGGCGAGCGCGCCCTCGTCCTTGCCGTCCCAGCCGTTGCGTACCGAAATCGCGAACTCGGGCTCCGGCCGCTCGGCGCGCAGCCTCTCGACGATCGGCGCCGCTTCCGTGGGCGAGACCCGCGAGCCGTGCCAGCCGTCGAGCCGCAATGCCCGCTTCAGCGCAGCTTCCGAACTCCCGCCGATCCAGATCGGGATCGGCTTCACCGGCTGCGGCAGCATGCGCATGTCCTCGACCACCGCCGGGACCCATCGCGACCGGAAGGTGACGGGGTCCTCGCTCCACACCGCCCGCATCATCGCGATGCCCTCGTCCATCCGCCGGCCGCGCTCGTGGAACGGCGCGCCCAAGGCGGCGAATTCGGCTTCGAGCCAGCCGACCCCGGCGCCGAGGATCAGCCGCCCCTGCGACAGGTTCTGCAACGTCGCCAATTCCTTGGCGAGCGGCAGCGGGTGACGCATCGGCAGCACCAGGACGCTGGTGCCGAGCCCGATTCTTCGGGTATAGGCCGCCGCCCAGGTCAGGGTCAGCACCGGGTCGTAAAACAGCGCCGAGGGCGGATAGGGCGCATCCTTCGGCAGGATGATGTGCTCGCTGGTCCACGCATCGGCAAAACCCAGCTCCTCGGCCTGCACCGCCGCGCGCCGGATCGCCTCCGGCCCCGCCTTGCGCCCGATCTGCGGCAGATAAATCCCGACCCGCATGGGTGAACCTCCCGACGGAATGCCTGTTCGGGGACAGCGTGAGCCCGTCACCACCAGCGCGCAAGCCCGTTCGATCCTCCGGCAGGTTGTCGATCCGGTTGGCCCACCTGAACCACGGCTGATGCAACGGACAGGTTGGTGATTTGATCGAACCCTGGCATGCTGCCGGAGTGAGTGCTTGGCAATCGCCCGTCCTCGCCCGCGCCTCGGCCGCGAGATGAGCTCGTCGCGCTATCCGCTCGTTACGATCATCACGCCCGCCTACAACGCCGAAGCCTTTATCGGCGACACGGTGCGCAGCGTGCTGGCGCAGGAATATCCGCGGCTGGAGCACATCGTGCTCGATGACGGGTCGACCGACCGGACCTTGGGCATCGTTCGCGCCGGCAGCGCCGACCCGCGGCTGCGCGTGGTCAGCCACGAGAACATCGGCGAAGCGGCGACCGTCAACCGCGGCCTCGAGATGGCCGAGGGCGAGATCATCGGCATTGTGAATGCCGACGATCCGATCCTGCCCGGGCTGGTCGGCGCGGCGGTGGCGATGCTCGAAGCACGTCCGGAGCTGGCCGCGGTCTATCCGGATTGGCGCCGCATCGACGCCGCCGGCGGGCCGATCGTCGATATGATCGTTCCGGAATTCGACTATCGGGTATTGCTCGAGCAGAATTTATGCCTGCCGGGACCCGGGGCGCTGATCCGGCGCGCGGCATTGGGCGCGGAGCCGTTGCGCGATCAGCGCTTTCGCTACAAGAGCGATTATTTCCTGTGGCTGCGCCTGGGGCTGCACCGTCCGTTGGCGCGGTTGCCGGGGGTCTACGCGACCTGGCGCGAGCATCCGGCGGGGGCCTCGCAGCGCGGCCGCAGCCGGCGCATGGCGGACGAGCAGATCGCGGTGGTCGAGGCGCTGTTCGCCCGCCCCGATTGCCCGGACGAAGTCCGGCGCTGGCGGCGCCTGACCCACAGCGTCGCCTGCTATTGCGCCGGGCTCTTGGCGATCCACAACCCCGAAGTGCCCGGGCGGGAGCTGATCCTGCGCTCGCTCGCCTTGGCGCCCGTTTGGCCCGGCCGCTTTCGCCCCGAGCGGCACCGCTCGTGGAGCCGCATCCTCTACGTGCTCGGCCGCCCGTTGAGCGAATGGGCCTATCACGCGGCACTTGCCGTTCGACCGGGGATGGCTGCCGCGGGCTTCCTGAGTTGAGGGGCCTCCCGAGTTGAGGGGGGCCGGTCCGCCCGAGGAATTGGCGATCTTCCTGCCGTCCGCCGCCGGCGGCGGCGTCGAGCGCGCATTCGCCGACCTGGTCGGCTTTTGGCGGGACCAGGACTATGCGGTCACGGTGATCCTGGCCGACGGAAGCGGCCCATTGCGCGAAGATTTTGCGCGCGGGACCCGGTTTGTCGACCTCGGGGCGCCGCGGGTGTCGCGGGCGGTGTTGCCGCTGGCCCGGCTGCTGCGCACATCGCCGGACTTGCCGCTGCTGTCGAGCATGTCGCACGGCAACCTCGCCGCCCTGGTTGCGGCCCGGCTCCTGGCCCGCCATCGCGGCCGGGTGGTGGTGCAGGAGGCCGCGCGCTTTGCCCTCGGCCGAGAGGGTGGGACCCGATGGCGACGCAGGGCGGTCCGGGCGCTGCTGCCGCGGCTCTACCTCCGTGCCGACGCGGTGATCGCAGTGTCCGACGGCGTCGCCGACGAGTTGGCCGCGGTGCTGCGCTGGCCGCGCAAGCGCATCCATGTCGTGCCGAACCCGCTGCCGCTGGCGCGGATCGCCGAGGCGGCGGCGGCACCCTGCCCGCACCGGTGGCTGGCCGAAGCCGGCATTCCGGTCGTCCTCGGGGTCGGGCGGCTGTCGCCGGAAAAGGATTTTGCGACCTTGTTGCGTGCATTCGCCCGGCTCCGGCAGAGGGTGGTGGCGCGGCTGATCCTGCTTGGCGATGGGCCAGAGGCCGATCGGCTGCGCTCGCTGGCCGGGCGGCTGGCGATCGGTGAAGCCGTCGATTTTTGCGGCTTTGTCGCAAACCCCTGGGCCTTCATGTCCCGCGCGGCATTGGTCGCGTCGTCGTCGCTGGCCGAGGGCTTTTCGCTGGTCCTTGCGGAAGCTTTGGCCTGCGGCGCCAACGTCGTCAGCGTCGATTCGGGCGCCGCGGTGCGGGCATTGTTGCCGGCGGCGACATTCGGACCGCTCAGCCTGCCGGGAGACGCCGCCGGGCTGGCGGCGGCCATGGAGCAGCGCTTGGCCCGGCCGATGTCGGCCGCCCAGCTGCGGCCCTGGAGCCGGCATTTCGACATCGCGCTGATCGCCCCCCGCTACAGCGCCCTGCTCGGTCTCGGCGCCGCGAGATCGTCGGACGCTCCGTCGATTACCGACAGGAACCGGCTGCGGCTCTGATCGGGGTCGAAATCGGCGAGCGCGCGCCGCCGGGCCCAACTCGCCAAGTCGGCGCGCAGATCCGGACGGGCGAGCAGCTCGGCGATCGCGGCGGCGAGTGCGGCGGGTTCGTCGCGGTCGACGACGATGCCGCAGCGATGGGCGCGAAAATAGTCGCAGACCAGGGCATCGGCGCCGGCATGGACGAGAATTGGGCGCGCCGCGGCGAGGTAATCGCTCATCTTGCTCGGGGTCGAGGTTCGGATGATCTCCGGCACCGGCGAATCGAAGGCGTAGGGCAGAAACAGGATGTCGGCCCGCTGCTGCAGGAGCGCCGCCTCGGCGGTCGGAACGTGCGGGTGAACGATGAGGCGCTCGCCGAGGATCCCGTAAGCGGCAAGCTCTGCGGCCGATTGCGCGGTGTAGAGATGAAGCCGGACCCGCTCCAGGCCGGGCCGCGTCAGCGCCGTGACCAGGTTACGAAACGCTCCGGCGTTGACGTGGTAGACCGCGCCGGAAAACAACATCGTGACCTCGCCGTCGCCGCGCGGCGCCGGCTCGGTCACGGGTGCGGCCAAATGCTCGAAGGGGTTGGGGACGACCGTCGCCTGGACACCGTGCCGCTGCTCGATCTCGCGGCGCAGCGCATCGTTTGGGACGATGACGCCCTGTGCCCGGCGGAGCATCAAGTGGCCGAGCCGGTGCGCGAGCCATCGGTCGATCGGGCGGGTCCATTGGTATTCGTAAGAATCGAAGAGATAGGCGTAAAACCGGGCGCCGATCAGCTTGGCGGCCAGGAACGAGGCCGGCAGGTTCGCCAAATCTGCGGTCGCCCCGACGATCGCACCGCAGCCGTCGCGCCGGGCGATGTCGGCGATGCGCCGGGCGCGCACAAAGACGGTCGCCGCCAGACCGCAGAGGACCGTCACCGGCCAGGCTCCGGGACAGGCCAGTCGCCTCGCCGTCGCTTCGCGGGGCAGTTGGTGGCGCCGCGCCGGCAGCGAGGCGATCCAATGCTGCGCGTCGCTCGCCGCCGGTTGCTGCGTGATCAGACAATAGGATTGCGGATCAACCGGCGCCAGAAGCCGCCCGATCACCACCGACTGACCCGACCAGGCCGGCGGCAGGCTGTTCGACACAAAGGCGAACTTCGTCCGGCCGCTCGGCGCGGCACCTTTGGTTGAAGCGACCGGCATGAGAGGACGTGCGGTGCCGGTTTATGGCGAGTTGTAGCGCGCGAACAGATCGAGCCCGCGCTTGGCCGCGTTCGACGACAGCGAGTGAGTGATCGACCAGAACACGGTGCCGGGGGCGGCGCCGCCAGCCGCAGCAGCGTCGAACGCGGTCGATTCGAGGATCGCCGGGTCGAGCGGCCGGATGCTCACCGGCTCGCCCTGCGATTCGACCATCAGCTTGGCGGCGTAAAGCGCCGCCTGGTCGAGATGCCAGACCCACAGATCGTGCTCGAAGCAATAGTCGATATAGGCGGCGACGAGGTCGAAATAGCGGCGCGCGCCGTCGGTGGCCCGGGCGACCACCGCCGAGGCAGAAATCGTCGCCAAGGGACTCGCATAGGCGAGCTCGCCAAACTCGATCAAGCCGAGATCCGCATCCCGGACCGCTGAAAGCACCGGGTCGAGGCCGCGGACCACGAGCTGGTCGACATCGGCGACGATGACCGATCCGCCGGCCCGGCGCAGGATGGCGGGCAGCAGCTGGAAGCGCCGGCAGGCGTAATAGACCCGGCGCTCGGTCTCGCTGCGGCGGCACAGATCGGTGCATTCATTGGAAAAGCTGACCGCGCGGCCGGCATGTCGTCGGCGTATCCGGGTCTCCACGTCGATGGCGTCGCGGTCCGGGTTCACGATGTGGATATGACAGGCGAGATCGACCGCGCTGTTGGCCAGCGCCGAGGCGATCGCGGCGCCTGCATAAAGCTTGAAATAAGTCGAATCGCAAGACAGGAAGAGGAGGATCGCTCGCCGGATCTTCGTGTCAGGTCGGCGTCGATGACCGCATTGCCCGGCTCCGCCACTGCGCCGCTGAGAGTCTGCATAATGTTTCGGTCCGACCAGCAGGATTCGAGTATCGGTAACCAGATCGGGAGCCAGCACGCATGGCAATGCCCTCGCGGTGAAAATCCGATCCGCCTCTTCGTGGCGGCCCTTGCGATCAACACGCTGGCGAGGCGATAGGCGAACCAGCCGACCTCGGCCATCGCTCCGCGGCTTGACGGAAATAGCGGGCGCCCCGCGCCAGATCGCCTTGCTCGACCGCCTCAAGCCCTTTGCGATATATGCCACCCCCGATCTGACCCGCTTCGCTGTCGGTGAAGATTCGCGTCGGCGGTCGACGGCCAGACGGCAAGCAGGCGCTGCCTCGACCCCGCTTGCGCAGCCTTCGGCACCTGCAATGCCGTCTGACGAGTTTCGAGCTCCGTCCCAAGCGTTTCGCGAAAATTCTGCCGTTGCCCGGAGAGCTCGGTCCAAGATTCGTATGCAGTCGGTTCCGCATCCTGCCGATCACCATCGCCGTAGCACGCGCGCTTGTAACCTCGCTGGCCATGTCTGCCGCTTACGACGTGTCAGGGTCTGCGCAGTCCATGTTGAGGAAGCGTAGCGCCGGCTCAAGCACAATTTTAGGACATTCATTTGCAGATTCTAGTAGCCAGATCCTGTGGAGCGCGACCTGACCTTTGCCGGGGCTGTCGTTGGCAGGAGATGCGTAGGACTGTGTGGTGCGGGCTCGACGGCCGGGACGAGATGTCTGATTTGATTAGATCCATACCCCGGTCTGCCGCGAATCCTGTTCATCGGCTGGCCGGAAAGTTCGCACACCCATTCGTGGATCGATCTGCTGCAGGATACGAAGCTCAACGTCCGCCTGTTCTGTCTTCATTCGTCAGAGCCGCCTCTGGAATGGCCGGTCAAGAGCTACCTGACCGCGCCAGCGGTTCCCCGTCGCGACGGACCAACACGGCGGACCGTGTATCCGCCGCCGACGAGCTCCCCTTACTACGCAGTCTACCTTTTCCGCGAGGCCATGGGGGCCGGGAATCTGATCCCCACCAGCGGGCTCGGTGGGGCGTTTTCGGGTGCGGCGGCCGCGCTCGATCGGCTTTACGCCCGGAAGTACCCGACGAGCCTGGAGGATGCGCTGGCGCGGGTGATCCGCGAGTGGCGGCCCGACATCATCCACACGCTGGGGTTCGAGGCGGCCTCCTATCTTTATTTGCGGGCGCGCAAACGATACGGCTTGGCCAACATCGGCCGGTGGATCGCGCAAGCCCGCGGCGGCCCCGATCTCGCATTGAACCGGCATTCGCCGGACTATCTGCCGCGCATCGAGGAGGTGTTTGCGACCTGCGACCATTTCATCGCCGACAATCAGCAGAATTACGATTACGCGCTCGCCGCGGGCCTCGACCCCGCCAAGGCGGCCGATCCGGGCATGGGCGTCGTCTCCGGCCCCGGCGGCCTCGACCTCGAAGCGCTGCGGGCGCGCTGGACCCTGCCGCCGTCGCAGCGCGAGCGCATCGTTGTCTGGCCCAAGGCGTACGAGATCAACAGCGCCAAGGCGATGCCGGTGTTCGAGGCGATCCTCAAGGTCTGGGATCGAATCCAGCCGTGCCGCATCGAGATGCTGTGGATGACCCAGCCGGAGGTGCAGATCTGGTACGAAAAGCTGTTTCCCGATGCGGTCAAGCGCAGCTGCCCCGCGCATCTGCGGCTGAGCCGCGAGGAGACGCTCGCTCACTTGGCAAAGGCGCGGGTGATGATGGCGCCGTCGCTCGCCGACGGCATTCCGAACACGATGATGGAGGCGATGGCGCTGGGCGCCGCACCGATGGTCTCGCCGCTCGACACGATCGTGCCGGTGGTGCGCGAGGCGGAACACGTGCTGTTCGCCCGCAACCTCTACCCGGACGAGATCGCCGCGGCGCTGGTGCGGCTGATGACCGACGACGCGCTGGTGGATCGGCTCGCGGCGAACAACCTCGTGCGCATCCGCGAGCTGGCCGACCGCAAGGCGGTGCGGGCGCGGGCGATCGCCTATTACCAGGAAGTCGCGGCGCGGGCGCGACGCGGATCGCAGATGGCGCCGGCGGACCGGCGCACCGGCTTCAGCCCGGCCGACCCGGCCCCGGCGGATCGACCGGCCTCTTGAGTTCCGCGAGCTCGGCTCCGATTCGCTTCTGCTCGTCGAGCAATGCGGCGATCAGAGCGACATGATGGGCGTCGGTGGCGTCGTGCGCCTCGCGCATCGCCCGCAACGCCTGCTCCAACGCCGCGGCGCGAAGCATCAACTCGCTAAGCTCGGCCCGGATTGCGGCCTGCGCGGCTTCGGACGCGACCAGCATGCGGCCCTGTTCGGCCTGTGCAGCCTCAGCTGTGGCCAGCATCCGTTGCTGCCCGTCGAGCATCGCCCTGATCTCGCTCAAACCGAGCGCCTCTCGCACGAAACGACGCAACCTATCGAGAGGCCAGGGCATTTCGGTCGACCAGCCGCGCCCGAACATAGATCGTGTGGCTGGGAACCCCGTGCAAGCGCTTCACGCCGACGGCGCGCAAGCCCTTTACCGCGAACTCGATCCGCTCGGAGACGCTCTCGCGTCCCTGCCGTCGCGCGGCCGGGTCGAACACCGCGGCGGGCCAGATCCCGTGCTCCCATTGCACCGGCAGATAGCTTTCCCATAAATAATCCGGCAGCGGCTCGTTGCGCACCGCCGTGATTTCGAAGCCGAAACGCGGCAGGCACCTCCGGAATGTCCGTTCGGTCCATTGCGTCAGATGATGCGGCGGCAACTCGGTGAGGGCCTCCGGGAAGTTGCGGATCGGGCCGTCGGCGTCCGGCGTGGTGACGATCAGCGTTCCGCCCGGCCGCAACAGGCGCGCATAAATCCGCAGAAAGGCGAGCGGGTCGGCGGTGTGCTCGAGAACCTGGAACATGCAGATCGCGTCAAAGGGTTCGAGACCCGCATTTGCCGCCAGCTGCTCCGGCGCGCCGGGCAGCGCCTCGAAGCCCTCGGCCGCGAGCTGCCGCATCAGTACCGCGCTTTGATCGTGCCCCCAGATTCGCAGCCCCGGGTCTGCGCGCCGCAGCAGGCGCAGGAAATTGCCCGAGCCGCAGCCGACATCGAGGATGCGCTTGGCACGGCAATAGTGTAGGTCGCCGATCGCCTGCTCGAACTCCCACTTGCCCTCGACGTAATATTCCGAGCCGCAGATCGCGCGGTAGAACGCCTCGCTGCCCGGCATCGGCGGCGCGAAGCGGCCAAAGCCGCAATTCGGGCAGCGTTCGAGACGAATCGGCTCGTTGCCGGAGGGGAAATGCGCTTCGACGACATTTTGGTCAAAGCGGATGCCGAGCTCATGCTCCCAGCGGCCGAGGACGGCGGCGATATCGACGGTCTGATCGGTCGGCGCCAGTTCGGCGGAAACGCAGATCGGGCAGGCGCTCGCGACCCGCGGGATCAAGGTGTCCTGCTGCGCATCCAGAAGGCGGTCGGCTCCGAGGACGGGTAGGTTTCCCGCATGGTCGCGATCTCCGGGAAGGTCGCGTTCATCTTGTCCGGATAGGTCAGCATCAGGTAGTTGCCCGGCCATATCACTTCAAAATTCTGGTTGAACGCGAGAAACGCCTGCAGCAGGTACTGCTCGTTCCAGTATAGCTGATGATCATAATAGAACTTCGGATAGGGCAAAGGCAGGCTGACGTCGTGGATGTGGACCATGACCCCGGGTTTCAGCCGCGGCAGAATTTCGAGGTATTCGTACTGCACATCGTTGCCACTGCGGATGACATGGCTCGAATCGATAAATAAAATATCGCCGTCCGCGAGCTCCCCGAACAATTCGAGTGGAACATCCTGCACCCGCTTGACGATCAGCTCGAGCCCGGGCACGCCGCCGCGAAAAATATCCCAAGGATAGGGATCGATCGAAATCAACCGGGTATCGCGACCGGCCGCGCGATTACTTTCTGCGGCATCGAGAGCGAGAAGGGTCGAGTTGCCGTTGCCGATCTCGATGATTTGGCGCGGCTGATGGTGCCGGATCAGGCCGTAATAGACATGCGCGTTGACCGCCATGTAGCCGCCGTTGATCAGGTAGAAGCCGGTGGTCAGCGCGGTGCGGTGGATCGGGAAGCGGGTGCGGAACTCTTCGAGGAAGGGCGGCAGCAGGCGATCCATCAATTCGATCGCTGCGGCGTCGTTGGTGTCGACGCCGGCCATCGCCGAGGGAGTCCGCCAGAAATCGCCGAGCTGATCGGTGTCGTCGGGGATTGGCAGATAAAAATGCTTGCGCAGCAGATGGAAGCCATGCCGGTAGAGGAGATCGTGCAGCGGGTTCCCCGGCATGTCCGCGAGGCGAACGGCCAGCTCCTCGGCGAGCACCTCGGTGGCGAACGACGCCAGGTCGGCGACCGCGGAGCGGGAGCGCGGTGGGCCCGCCGTCGAGCGACGGACCCGCGAGGCCGAGCGGGCGAGCTTGCCGAGAACCGCCCGGCCGAGCAGGATTCCGCGTGTTGCGGACCTCATGACAGCGATGCTTCGCCGGGCGCCGTCTCGGCCTGCGTCCTCGACGGCAACACTACGTCGATCATGGTTTCCCACTGCCGAGCGATTCGTGAAATGTCGAAATCCTCCACCCGTGTGTGGCCGGCAGTGATCAGCCGCCGGCGTAACGCCTCGTCGGTCACAATGCGTTCCATCGCCGTGGCAAGCGCCTCGGCATCGTCAACCGGTACCAGAATACCGCTTTTTCCATCCTGCAGGACCTCCGAGGGGCCGGCCGGACAGTTCGTGGAGATGACCGGCACCGCGCAGGCCATTGCCTCCACCAGGACCAGAGCGAATGCTTCGAACCGAGATGTCAGGATCAGCGCGGCGGCACGTCGGATAACAGGATAAGGGTTGCGTCGGGCGCCCAACAATATGATGTGGCGCTCGAGGCCCCAGCTTGCGATATCGACGGCGAGCCGCTGTTGCTCCGGACCGTCCCCGACGCACAACACCATGAAATCCCGCGGGCGTGCCCTCAGCCTGAGACAGGCTTGGATCAGCAGATCGTGGTTTTTTTGCTGGTCGAGCCTGCCGATGTGAACATAACATGGCACGTCGCGCAGCACTGCCGAATCTCCCTTTTCGAGCGCCGCCCAGGAAAGCCGGCGCACACGGGCGCAGTTGATCGGATTGGCAATCGGCACGACTTTGCGTGTGTCGATGCCAAAGCTGGCATTCAGATCGTTGCAGCACCCTTGGCTCGGAAACACCACGCGCGATGCGGCCGAACAGGCGTTGGCAAACGCCCATCTTTCGACAGCGAGACGTGGCTGCTCCGGGTACATCGCCGGCAAATACAACGACTCGTAAATATGCAGCGAGGCAATGAACGGGATCGCCCCGCCGATCTGGGCGAACCAGGCTGCTGCCGCCGCCTCCTCCATAATGGTGACGAGGGCCGCATCGCCGCCGAGCTCTGAGAGCAGGTTGCGTAGACCCTCGGCCGCCGGCCAGTGCGCGTCGAGACAGGCTTGCAAGGCCGCGTTGCGCTCCGTCTCCAACGGCGTCGCTTGGCTCCTCGACGGTGGAACGGGCGGCGGCACCGGGACCAGATGCCGCGGGCTCGCCGCCGAGCGCAATCGGCGTCGCACCGCCTTCAAATAATGCCGCACCGGAACTCCGGCGAGCAGGCCTTGCCGGACATGAAGGAGCCGGTGGCCGAGCCCGATGCGCCGATCGAGCGAGCGGGGGACCAGGCGCTGGTAGAGGCCGATCGCGAGCAAAACGCAGCGACCCTTCCAAGAAGGGGACCGGATCGCCGGGGACGCGACAGGTGCGCGCGCCACGTCGGCTGCGGGTGGCGCGGTCGCTGGCATCGATACGTGCGGGTGGTCACGAACGTAATAAGTCTCCACATCCGGGACTTGGTTTGCCTGGTCGCGCGCATCGAACAGGGTCAGGATCACAGGCCGGAAGCGGCGGCGGTCGAGCCGCCGCGCCAAGTCGTAGACGACGCGCTCGGCGCCGCCGCCCCACAATACCCGTTGCAGGAAGGCGACCGGGCGCCGCCGAGCACCACTGCAGTCGAGTCCCAGCACCTTCAGGACTTCGGCGACGATCAAAGCCGATTTCAGCACCGCCGGACCGTCTAAAGACGCCACGGCGGCAGCCTCGAGCCAGATCGGGACCGGACGCCGATCGAGCGCCAGCGCCAACTCGACCTCGCCGAGCCACGGCAATCCGTCACGATCGATCGGTGGGCGCGGCACGCTCGCCACCGCGGCTTCCCAGCGGTAAGGATGACCGGCGACGACGAGCGCGGTGCGCAAGCCGCGATTCGACAGTTGAAGCGCGGCCTCTCGCGCCGCTAGCAGGGCCGGCTCGATAGCGGGGGCGAGCATGACGATGCGTGCCGGGCTGCTGCCGGCCGGAGGATCGGCGGGCTCGTCGAGGCCTTCGAAGCGGCGCAGATAAACCCGCAGCGGTCCGGCTGGTCCGCCCCGGCCCTGTCGGCGGCTCGCGTGCTCGCGCCGGGCCAATTCGCGAGCGTCGACCGGCTGGAAGTCAAAGCGGGGGTTCGGCTGAGCGCAGGAAGCGGCCAGACCGCGCCACATCCAACTCCAGTCGTCCTCGCCCTCTGCGAGCGCCATATACCGGATACGGTCACACAGCCGGTTGCGCAGCCCCGCGGCCGGCGCCCCGGCATCGTCGCCGAACACCCATTCGAGGACGCGCAGGATCAGCGCCGGATGCGGCCCGAGCGAATAGAGGAAGGCGCTGCGGTCGCACGCTATGTCGACGATCCGCTCGATCGCAGCTGCGGCCGCGGCGGCGTCCGACAGGTCGATTCGCGGGATCAGCTCGTCGAGCGAATGGCAATTGAGAAAATCTATCCCGGCCTTTGCCGTGTCGAAATAGCAGGCTTCAGGAAACTGCTCCGATCCCTGCCCGGCGTGATGCCGGTTGACCACGGTCCAATCCGGGATGAAACGCGCCTCGTTGTCGACGAGCAGCCGCAGCCACAGCGCATAGTCCTGCGCGTAATGGTAGCGCTCGTCGAAAAAACCGACCTGGTTCCAGGCCTCGCGGTTGATGCAGATGGATATGCCGCTGATGTAATTTCGATAAAAGAGGGTGGGAATTTGCAAGCCCGACTCGGGTACCGGGCCCCACAAATCGTGCTTCTCGCGGTGCCCGGTGGCCTCGAACAGCAGCCAGAAATAGGAATAAAAAAAATTGACGCCAGGGTTGCGCTCTATCCACCGGCGGTTGACTGTGAGCTTCGCGGGTTCGAACAAATCGTCCGAGCTCAGCCAATGCACCCAGTCCCCGCGCGCTTGCCGCAGGGCGGCATTGAGCGCCGCTGCGACGCCGCCATTGGGCTGGTGCACCGCCCTGATCCGCGAATCGCGCGCGGTATAGGCATCGATGATCGCGGCGGAACCATCGGTAGAACCGTCATCGACGACGATGGCTTCCCAGCACGGGTC
Source organism: uncultured Alphaproteobacteria bacterium (assembly GCA_963795485.1). Taxonomy (GTDB): domain Bacteria; phylum Pseudomonadota; class Alphaproteobacteria; order ATCC43930; family CGMCC-115725; genus AP-15. Next base: position 611,416 of record CAWCIL010000039.1, on the reverse strand, counting down.
CGTCTGAGCCAGAACGCTGTCGAGCGCCGGTCCGATATACTGCTCGTGATTGTAAGTCGGGATCAGAATGCTGGCAAAAGGTCGGTCCATTACAAGCACGCTGGTGTCGGACATACTCTCGCCCCGGGGAACGCCGGAGTCTCGCGTCATCGCTGGCAGTTGCGAATCTGTCCCGCCCAGACTGTCGAACCTTAGCCTAAGCAGGCCAGAGACGGAAGCCTGAGGGCGATCCTGACGGAGAGACCTATCTTCACGCACCCGGCGAAGGTCGCTCATGCTATCTTCCGCGGTGCTTTTTACAACGGAGAACAATCGGGGGATGGGCATCCACGCGGAGATGGTATCGCTTGTGGCGCAGCTGCGAAGTCGCCGGGCGCTCGTCGGCGACACGGTCGTCGAGATCGGAGCACAGGCGGTGTGTGCCGCGTCCGAAGCGATCGCGGCGATCCTCGAAGCAGCATGGGTTCAGTGACGGTACGGCGGAGCCGATTGGCAGGGCCGCGGCGCTCTATTCGCGCCTCGGCTTTGCCGAGTATGCGGCAATCGATGCCACCGGCGAAGACGGCGCCTTGATGCTCGATCTGACCCGACCGCTCGGCGGAAATGGGGTTTGATCGCCAGTTCGACCTGGTCACGAATTTGGGCACCGCGGAGCATTGCTTCGACCAATTTGCCGTGTTTAAGAACCTCCACGATCTGTGCAAACCGGGCGCAGTCATGATCCACGCGCTACCGGTTCAAGGGCTGGTAAACCATGGATTCTACAACTATCATCCACGATTTATAGCTGATTTGGTCGCGGCCAACGAGGACGAGCTGATTGACTTGGCCTTTACCGTCGATTTTCACCCCGGTTCTGCACAAATACGATCTGGCGACGTTCAAGTCTTACGATTTGCGGGATCTGCTGACCTATGCGGTATTGCGCAAGACGGCGGATGCGCCGTTTCGGCTCCCCTTCGACGGCATGTTTGCGCACCACAGCAAGCTCGAAGGATATATGCCGGGCGGGCACGACCCGCTCGACACGCCCTTTAGCCCCTACCTTAAAACCGGGCGCTGGGAGAACACGAAGAGTTTCTGGTCCTGACCCAGCCGAGGCGCCGCAACCGAGCGACCTCGCCACTGTCGCGGCGACGCGGCTGTTGAGAGAACTGCTGCGCCGTATCGCGTTCAGATCCAGAGCGGGATAGGCGCGCGCGATCGCACTTGTTTCTGCCGCCCGTAATCATCGAGATCCCACAAACACTTGCGTGGGACTTGTTCCTCGGCGGTTGGGGGAGCGGCTTGACAAGGTAACGGCACGGCCGTACTACCCGCCGCGCTGCTCAAGCCTCGTTGGTCGCGTATTGTTGTGCGCGAGGAGAGACCAGACGAGGGGCGGGTCGAGGATGGGGGAGTTGCCGCCCGATTGTGGCGGTTTGCTGACACGAGCTGAATGCTGGCGAGAGCCGATCGAACCTGCGCTTCCGGGGTTTGCCGTGAAACTATTGGTATTGGGCGCGACCGGCATGTTGGGGCATCGGCTGCTCGTCGATCTCGGCCGCCGACATGATGTGGTCGGCGCCATCCGAGGACCGAGGCATCGGTGGCGCGACCACGCGGTGCTGGGTAGCCACCGGCTGGTGTCGGGCTGGGATGCAATGGCGCCCGACAGCATATCGCCTCTGCTCGATCGGGAACGTCCGGAGATCGTGATAAACTGCGTCGGGATCGTCAAACAGCTGCAGGAAGCCAAAGATCCGATCCCTAGCATCGCGATCAACGCGCTTTGGCCGCATCGACTGGCGGCGGCCTGTCGGGCGCGGCAGATCCGGATGGTGCATTTCAGCACAGACTGCGTCTTCTCAGGCGAGCGTGGGCCTCACGCCGAGGATAGCACAGCCGATGCCCACGACCTTTATGGGCGCACTAAACTCTTGGGCGAAGTCTACGGTCTTGGTTGCCTGACGCTGCGCAGTTCAATCATCGGCCACGAGCTCAGGAGCGGCGCAGGCCTCTTGGAATGGTTCCTCGGCCGCCGCGGCGGCAGGGCTAGCGGCTTTTCCGGCGCGCTGTACACCGGTCTCACCACCAACGAGATGGCCGCAGTGATAGGCCGCATTATCGAGGAATTTCCCGATCTCGACGGCCTCTGGCAGGTTGCCTCGACGCCGATCGACAAATTTACCCTGCTGTCAAAGCTCAACTTTGCGTATGGGCTCGGTATCGCCCTCGACCGCGACGAGAGTTTTCACTGTGATCGCCGACTGGACGGCGGGCGATTCGCGGCGGCGACCGGGATCGTCCCAGCAGACTGGGACTCGATGATCGCGGCGATGCGCCAGGCATATCTCGAAGACTCCGCGACCGGCGCTGCCGCAGTGAGCGCCGTTCGGGTGCTGACTTGACCCACGGGACAACCGACAAAGGTGTGTAAAGATTTGGCTTCGCTCGAAGGCAAGCGCGTCCTGATCACCGGCGGCACCGGCTCGCTCGGCAAGGTGCTGCTGCATCGGCTGCTCGGCGGAAGCGCCGGCGCCGTCGCTAAGATCATCGTATTCTCGCGCGACGAGGCAAAGCAGCACGCGCTGCGGGTCGAGTACCTGCACCGCACCGCGCCGACCGACGAGGTCATTTATCGAAATTTCGCAAGGCTCCTCGAGTTTCGGATCGGCGACGTGCGCGATTTCAATGCGGTGGCAGCGGCGCTGCGCGATGTCGACGTGGTGTTCAACGCCGCAGCGCTGAAGCAGGTGCCGACCTGCGAATATTTCCCGTTCGAGGCGGTTGCAACCAACATCTGCGGACCGGAAAACATCGTCCGGGCGATTCGCGACCTGCGCCTACCGGTCGAAGCTGTGGTCGGGATCTCGACCGACAAGGCGGTCAAGCCGGTCAATGTGATGGGCATGACCAAATCGATCCAAGAGCGGATTTTCGCGCGCGCCAATCTCGATCTTCCGAAGACGCGCATCGCCCTTGTCCGCTACGGCAACGTGTTGGCCTCGCGCGGCTCGGTGATCCCGCTGTTTCACGAGCAGATCCGGGCTGGCGGGCCGGTTACCATCACCGACTGGCGGATGACGCGGTTTCTGCTCGATCTCGACGAGGCGGTCGACGTCGTGCTGGCCGCGGCGTCCGGCGCCAATCCAGGGGAGACCTATATCCCGCGCGCGCCCGCCGCCCTGATCGCCGACGTTGCCAAATGCCTGATCGGCGCCCGCCGGATCGAGACCGTCACCACCGGCATCCGGCCGGGCGAGAAATTGCACGAATGCCTGGTGTCGGAAGAGGAGGCTGCGCGCACGGTCCGCCGCGGCGCGTACTACGTCATCGCTCCGATCCTGCCGGAACTGCACCGGCCGGAAAGCCTTACCGGACCGTTGCTCGAGACCGAGTACCTGTCGAGCGGGGAGGTCATGAGCCTCGAACAGACGCGCGCGCTCTTGACCGCAAAGAAGCTGATGGTCGAGGACCGACCGCAGATCGAGGGCGAGTTCCTGCGATGAAGATTGCCACGGTTCTAGGGACCCGGCCGGAAATCATACGGCTCTCGCTGATCATCGAAAAGCTCGATCGCTTCGCCCAGCACGCGGTGATCCATACCGGTCAGAACTTCGATCCGATGCTGAGCGAGGTGTTCTTTCGCGAATTGGAGGTGCGCGCCCCGGACCGGTATTTGGGAGCGAGCGGCGGGCTGGCGCGTCAGGTCGGTCAGATCCTAGCCGGCTGCGAGCAGGCGTTCGAGGAGGTCCGCCCCGACCGCCTCCTGATCCTCGGCGACACCAATTCCGGGCTCGCCGCCTATATCGCCAAGCGGCTCGGCATCCCGGTGTTTCACATGGAGGCGGGCAACCGCTGCCACGACGACCGCGTCCCCGAGGAGGTCAACCGCCGCGTCATCGACCATTGCAGCGACATCCTGATGCCCTATACCGAGCGCAGCCGCGACAATCTTCTGCGCGAAGGGATTACCGCCGAGCGCATCTTTGTCACCGGCAACCCGATCGGCGAGGTGATCGAGCATTTCCGGCCGCGCATCGACGCCTCCGATGTTCTGGATCGGCTGGAGGTCGATAAAGGGCATTACGTTCTGGTCACCTTGCACCGCGCCGAGAATGTCGACCTCGCCGAGCGGCTGCACGGTCTAGTCGATGCGCTGGGGCGAGTCGGCCATGAGCACGATCTACCGGTTCTGGTCAGCACCCATCCGCATACCCGCGCCCGTCTGGGTCAGGATCGGCAGGCGGCGGCGCGGAACGGCGTGCGCTTTCTCGAACCGTTCGGCTTTTTCGATTTTGTCCGCCTGGAACTGTCGGCGCGCCTGGTGATGAGCGACAGCGGCACGGTGCAGGAGGAGTGCGCTCTGTTCGGGGTCCCCAATGTCACCTTGCGCGACGTGACCGAGCGCCCCGAGACGATCGAGTGCGGCAGCAACATCCTGTCGGGCGGCAAGGTCGAGTCGGTCCTGGCCGCGACCCGCCTGGCGCTGTCCTTGCCGCCGCGCTGGGCGCCGCCCCCCGAATACCGCGTGCCGGCGGTCAGCGACACGGCGGTGCGTATCGTCGCCGGCTATCATCACGGGCTCGGCGGATCGCGCGATTGACCGGTTCGGCAAGATGACGGCAGAAAAGCAAGGCTCATCGGCGGCCGCACGCCGCGCGGCGCCGAACCCGGCGGCGATGCTTGCCGACATCCTCTCGACCCTGAGGGTGGTCGCCAGATACCGCCGGCTGACCTTAGAGCTGGCGCGCCGGGACATCTCCGACCGCTATGCCGGACAGGTTCTCGGATCGGTGTGGGCTCTGATCCATCCGATAGCGACGATCTCGGTCTTCCTGTTTTTGTTCGGCGTCGTCTTCGCCACCAAGGCGGCTGCGATCGGCTGGCAGGTGCCCTCCGACCATGCGGTCTATCTGGTTTCCGGCATCGTCACCTGGCTGGTGGCGACGGATGTGCTGGCCCGCGGGCCAGGCATCGTTACCGGTCAGGCGGCGCTGGTGAAGCAGGTGGTCTTTCCGCTCGAGGTGCTACCGGTCAAAACCGTGCTCGCCACCACCCCGATCATGTGCATCGGTCTGATCGGTCTGATGCTGTACACCGTGATTACCTTCCATACCCTGAGCGTGGCCTACCTGCTGCTGCCGCTCTGCCTGGTCCTCTTGTATGTGTTTCTGTTCGGGGTCGCCTTTTTGCTCTCGGCGCTCGGCGTGTTCCTTGCCGACCTCAAGGACATCGTTCAGCTCTATCTGCTGATGGGGTTGTATCTGGCGCCGGTATTTTATTTCATGTCCTGGGTCCCGGAGAAGCTGCGACCAATTCTGTACCTGAACCCGATGACGCTCTACGTCGAATGCTTTCACGATGCGGCGTATTTTGGCGGCATCAGAGACAGCAGCTTGTGGCTGGCGGCGGCGGGCGAGAGCGCGCTGGTGTTTTTGGTCGGAGCCCTGCTCTTCAACCGGCTGAAGCCGCAGTTCGGCTCTTTCCTGTGACGGGCAGCCCCAACGATAGGACCGTGCCGGCGACCGGAGCGGGCGATGCGGCAATCGCCGTGCGCGGGCTCGGGAAGATGTACAAGGTGTACGCCAAGCCGCTCGACATCGTGGCCGAACTGCTCACCCGGCGCTGCCGGCATCGCGAGCACTGGGCACTGCAGCAGGTGACCTTCGAGGTGCCGCGCGGCCAGGTGGTCGGGGTCATCGGCCGCAACGGCGCCGGCAAGACGACGCTCTTGCGGATCATCTCCGGCACGCTCGACAAGACGCGCGGCGAGGTGAGGGTCAACGGCTGGGTCTCGGCCATCATGGTGCTCGGCACCGGCTTCAATCTCGACCTGAGCGGGCGCGAGAACATCCTGCTCGGCGGCCTGTGCCTCGGCATGAGCCACCAGGAAATCGCCCGAAAGGCCGACGAGATCATCGATTTCAGCGGGATCGGCGCGTTTATCGACCGTCCGTGCAAGACCTATTCGAGCGGTATGCTCGCCCGTCTCGCGTTCAGCATCGCCGCCAGCGTCGAGCCGGACATCCTGATCATCGACGAGGCGCTGGCCACCGGCGACATGATGTTCAACGCCAAGAGCTATGCCCGGATGCGCGAGATCGCGAAGAGCGGCGCAACGGTGCTGTTCGTCACCCACTCGCTCAATCAGATCTACGATCTGTGCGAACTCGGCAATCCTGCTTGAAGGCGGCCGGATCGCCGCGATCGGCGAGCCGCGGGAGGTCGGCTACCGCTACGAGCAGATGATCCACGAGGAGATGGCCGCGTTCAACGATGCGCTGAAGCCGGTGCTGCAGGTCGGAAGCGATGCCGCCGCGGCCGCCGGCAGAGCCAGGATCGTCGACAGCGATCTCGTCGATGGCGCCGGCGCCTCGGTGCGGTGCCTCGACGACGGCAAGGAATATTTCCTTCGCATCCGCGTCCGGGCGTTCGAGACGATCCCTTCGCTTTCGGTGGGCTACGACATCCGCACTCCAACCGGCGTGCAGATCTACGGGACCTCGACCTCCGTCCAAGGCGTCGAGTTGGCGATCGCCGCCGGGGAGGAGAAGGAATACGAATTCCGGCTGTGCGCCGGCTTCAACTCCGGCTCGTATATTGTCAATCTTGGTATCGCCGAAAATCATCGGGGCGCCGACAATCCTCAGCACTATTCGATGATCCAGACCGTCGCTGATTCGATCGTGTTCGAGGGAATGACGCGGGCCCTGTTTCCGGGGCTGGTCAACATGCGCTCCAGTTTCTGCGGCGCCCGGGTTCTCGATTCCACGCTCGTCGGGGTCTGAGATGTGCGGAATTGCCGGCGTTTTTCGCGAGCGAGCGCCCCAAGCGGTGCGGGCGATGCTGGCGGCGCTCCAGCATCGGGGCCCCGACGACGAGGGCGTCTACAGCGACGATGCGGTGACGCTCGGTCATCGACGGCTGGCGATCATCGACACCTCGGCCGCCGGTCATCAGCCGATGAGCGCGGCCGGCGGGGCGATCCAGATCGTCTACAACGGAGAGCTGTATAATTTCCGGGAGCAGCGCGCGGCGCTCGAGGCCAAGGGCAGAACCTTTCGTACCCAGTCCGATACCGAGGTGGTCCTGGCACTCTATCAGGAATACGGCGAGGACTTTCTGGCCCGCCTGCGCGGCATCTTCGCGATCGCCTTGTATGACCGGCGGGGCGGGCCGGGGCGCGAAAAGCTGCTGCTGGTGCGCGATCATTTCGGCATCAAACCGCTGCTCTACGCCGAAGTGGGCGGCGTGTTGGTTTTCGCGTCCGAGCTCAAAGCCATGCTGGCGAGCAGCCGGGTCGCACGAGACATCGATTGCGAGGCGCTGCGCCAGCTATTGAGCCTCGGGTCGGTCGTCCAGCCGCGGACTTTGTTGCGCGAGGTCGAGCACCTGCCCTCCGCGCACTACCTGATCGCCGATCGGAACGGCATCAAGCTGCGCCGCTACTGGTCCTACGCAACCGACCGGCTGCCGGGTCTGCGCGTTCGGCCCTATCAGGAGCAGGTCGAGCAGTTCGCCGAGGTGATCGCCCAATCGGTGATGGGGCAGACGGTCGGCGACGTCCCGGTCGGCGCCTTTCTGTCCGGCGGGGTTGATTCCTCGCTGATCGCAGCATTGATGGCGCGAGAAGCCAACGGTCAGGTCAATACCTTCTCGGTCGGCTTCGAGGACGACGCCGATGCGGTCGACGAAAGCCATGAGGCGGCCGAAGTGGCCACCGTTCTCGGCACTCGCCACAGCCGGGTGCTGGTCGGCGCGCCAGAAGTTGCGGTGCACCTGGACCGCTTCGTCCAGGGTCTCGACCAGCCGTGCGTCGATGGGCTCAACAGCTATTTCGTGTCATACGCTGCGGCCCAGGCGGCGACCGTGGCATTGTCCGGGACCGGCGGCGACGAGGTGTTTCTCGGCTATCCCTGGTTCGCCCAGATCGGCCGCGAGTGGGGGACCGGGTCGCTGACCGGCGAGAGAAGGTCCGGCTGGGTGCGCGCGTTGCTGGGCGGGAGATCGCCGTCCACCGCTGCCGAGGGCAGCGCCGGCGCCGGACTGCGCGAAACCTTCGGCCGGCTCTATCATTGCTTCGGTCCGGATCTGGCCCACGGTCTGATCGCCGCGGAACGGCGGGAAGGGCTCCCCTGGCGCGGTTTCGCCGAGGATCTGGAGGCGGCCGACGAATTGCGGTCCGGCGGCGCTCTCGAGCGGGCCGGCGTGCTGTGCCTCAACAGCTATACCCGCAACCAGCTGCTGCGCGACATCGACGCCTGCGCCATGATCCACTCGCTGGAGGTGCGGGTGCCGTTTCTCGACCCGGTGGTGGTCGATTTTGCCCTTTCGCTGCCGCCCGGGGCAAAGATGGCCGACGCGACCCGCGCTGCCGCACCCGGCGCCAGCTATCAGGAGAGCGGCGTCAAGCGGATCGTCTGCGATGTCGCTCGCCGTTATCTGCCGCCCGAGTTTTTCACCCGGCGCGCCAAGAAGGGTTTTATCCTGCCATGCGGCGATTGGCTGAAGGGCAGCCTCGCGAGCGTGCTGGGCGACACGCTGTCGCCGGCCAATGTCAAAAAAGCCGGTCTGTTCGATGCCGATGCGGTTGCCGAGGTCCATCGCGCCTTTCGCGCCGGCAACAGCCATTGGTCGCGCCCATGGCTGCTGATGATCGCCGGTTTGTGGCACGCGCAGGTGCTGCTCCCGACCCCGGCCGAAGCGCCGCCGAGACGGCATGAACCCGCTCCGTTGGCCAGTTGACGCCATCGCCGATCGGGCGGCCGGGCGGCTGCGATGGTGAGGTCGCGGTGACAGTCACCGTCATCCGAGCCGATGCGATCGGATAGGGTGCGATCGGACAGGGCCGATCGGGCGAGCGCCCGGGAGCGCCCCGGCTTGCCAAGAGAGCGGGCGCCGTGCATTCTTTCGCCGGTAGCATCGGCCGCCCAGGGATGTCCGCCGACATGCCGAAGATAACCTACATCGAGTATGGCGGCCGCGAGCACCGGGTCGAGGTGCCCTTGGGGCGTTCGGTCATGCGCGGCGCCGTCGACAACAACATCCCCGGCATCGATGCCGATTGCGGCGGCGAATGCGCCTGCGCGACGTGCCACGTCTATGTCCAGGAGGGCTGGCTCGGCGCGACCGGCGTCCCGGTCCCAGGCTCGCAGGAAGCCAGCATGCTGAGCTTTGCCGCCCTCGCCCGGCCCAATTCCCGCCTCTCCTGCCAGATCGCCGTGACCGAGGGGCTGGACGGGCTTATCGTGCGTATGCCGGAAGGCCAACACTAGAGGTACCGGAACGGGAGGCAGGTCGATGAACGCACCCCTCGACACCGCGATTGATGTCGACGCGGACAATATGCCCCTCGACGATATCGACGTCAGCGATCCCAAGCTCTACCAGGACGACGCTTGGTACCCCTATTTCGCCCGGCTGCGGCGCGAGGATCCGGTGCATTATTGCCGGGAAAGCCTCTATGGCCCGTACTGGTCGGTGACCAAGTACAAAGACATCATGCAGGTCGAGGTCAACCATCAAATCTATTCTTCGGCCTCGGAACTGGGCGGCATCGCCATCGAGGACCCGCCCAAGGACATGGACCGGCCGAACTTTATCCGGATGGACCCGCCGCGCCATGACGAGCAGCGCATGGTGGTCAGCCCGGTGGTGGCGCCGGGCAACCTCGCCAACATGGAGGGGCTGATCCGCGAGCGCACGGCGCGGGTGCTCGACGGCTTGCCGCGCAACGAGACCTTCGACTGGGTTGACCGGGTTTCGGTCGAGCTGACCACGATGATGCTCGCAACCTTGTTCGATTACCCGTGGGACGACCGGCGTCAGCTGACCTACTGGTCCGATGTCGTGATTGCCAATGTCCGCTCGCCCGAATCGCCGGTGCACTCGGAGGAAGAGAAATTCGCAGAGCTGACCAAGATGGCGCAGGCGTTGGGCAAGCTGTTCAACGAACGGGCGCAGCTTCCGCCGAAATTCGACCTGTTGTCGATGCTCGCGCATGGCGAGGCGACGCGCAACATGCCGATCCGCGAATTCATGGGCACGCTGTCATTGCTGATCGTCGGCGGCAACGACACGACGCGCAATTCGATGACCGGCGGCTTGATGGCCTTGAACGAGCATCCCGGCGAATACCGGAAATTGCGCGACGATCCGGCGCTGATCCCGGGGATGGTGTCGGAGATCATCCGCTATGTGACCCCGGTGATCCACATGCGGCGCACCGCGAAGGCAGACGCCGAACTCGGCGGCAAACAGATCAAAGCGGGCGACAAGGTGGTGATGTGGTACGTTTCGGGCAATCGCGACCCCGACGCGATCGACGATCCCGACAATTTCATCATCGACCGCCCGCGGCCGCGCCAGCACCTTTCCTTCGGCTTCGGCATCCATCGCTGCGTCGGCAATCGGCTCGCCGAACTGCAATTGCGCGTCTTGTGGGAAGAGATCATGACGCGGTTCCCGGTGATCGAGGTCGTCGGCCCGGCGCGCCGGACCTATTCCAACTTCATTCACGGCATCCGCTCGATGCCGGTGCGCATCCCGGCTTGAGTGTCGCCGGACGGCCGACCGGAGACGGAAGCCCGGCCCCGCTCGCGCCGGCGGGGGCCGTAGCCCAAGGGCCGCGCGGCATTGCGCTAGAGAGCAGCAGTCGCGCTTGGACGAGAGACCAAGGGAGGACAGAAGATGCCGGATTCGCTTTACGTTTGCCTGCAGGACGAAGACAAGATCGCGGCCTTCGCGATCGACGGCGACACCGGCCGGCTCACGCCGCGGGCCGAGGCGCCGGCGCCGGGCGGACCGTCGGTCATGGCGATCAGCCCCGACCGGAAGACCCTCTATGTCGGGCATCGCACCCGGCCGGCGATCTCGAGCTTCCGGATCGACCAGGCGGCCGGCGGCCTCTCGCTCTTGGGAACGGTGTCGCAGGCGGACGCCCCGACCTTCCTCGCGCCCGACCGCGCCGGCCGGTATCTGCTGTGCGCCTATTACCAGGGCGGCTATGCCGCGGTCCATCCGCTGGCGGCGGACGGCACGGTCGGGGCCGCGCCGGCGGACAAGCAGGAAACCGCCATCGGCGCGCACGCGATTTCGACCGACCCCTCGAACCGGTTCGCCTTTGTGCCGCACATCGCCCGCATCCAGGACAACGTGCTGGAGCCGCCAAAGGACAATCCCGGCCCCAACATGATCGCGCAGTTCAAGTTCGATGCCCGGAGCGGCCGTCTGGCCCCCAATTCGCCGTCCCGCGTCGCGCCGAGCGAGCGCCTCGGCCCGCGCCACTACTGCTTTCATCCGAGCCTGGACGTTGTCTATTTCTCCAATGAGCAGGGCTGCAGCGTCACCCTCTATCGCCTCGACCGCGCGACCGGCACGCTCTCCGCGGTGCAGACGATCTCGACCCTGCCGGACGGCTACAGCGCGCGCAATACCTGTTCCCAGATCCACCTCACCCCCTCGGGGCGGTTTCTCTATGTCGGCAACCGCGGCCACAACAGCATCGCCGGGTTCGCGGTCGACCCGGCCACCGGGCATTTGAGGTCGCTCGGGCAGGCGCCGACCGAAGCGGTCCCGAGCGCCTTCGCCGTGGACCCGGCCGGCCGTTTCGTCTTCGCCGCGGGCACCGCGTCCGGCCGCTTGGCCTCCTACCGCATCGACGGCGAGACCGGGGCGCTGACGCCGCTGGCGACCTATGCCGCGGGCCAGCGGCCGGCGGCGGTGCTGGCGACACGCCTCGGCGACTAGCGGAGACGCCCGGTGAGAATCGGTCTCTTCTACCAGATCCAGGTTCCCAAACCCTGGACGCCGTCCAGCGAATCGCAGCGCATCCATGAAGCCCTCGATCAGATCCCGTATGCCGAGCAGCAGGGCTTTGCCAGCGTGTGGTTCTCCGAGCATCACTTCCGCCCGGTGTGGTCGCATAACAGCGCCCCCGACCTGACGCTCGCGGCGGTGAGCCAGCGCACCAGCCGCATTCGCCTGGGCATCGGCGTGGTGCTGGCGCCGATCCACCACCCGCTCCACGTGGCGGCGCGCATGGCGACGCTCGACATTTTGAGCCATGGGCGCGTCGATGTCGGGCTCGGCCGGACCGGCTATCCCTACCAGCTCACGCCCTATGGATCGGACCTGCGCGATACCCGCGGCATGTGGCAGGAATTCGCCGATTTGCTGCCGCGCATCTGGACCCAGGAAGAGATCTCGTACGACGGGACCTATTATCAGATCCCCCGCCGCGAGGTCCTGCCGAAGCCGGTGCAGCAGCCGCATCCGCCGCTGTGGTCGGCGTGCGGCAGCGACGAGACAGCGCGCCTGACGGGAAGCCTGGGGATGGGCGGGTTATTCGGCAGCGAAGGCGGCCCGGACCGCGTCGAGCAGCTGATGGAGCTGTACCAGGACGCGTTGCGGACCGCGAGCTTCGGCAACGGCGCCGGGCCCACCCGGCGCGCCGCGCTGATGACCGCCGGCTTTTGCCATGAGGATCCGCAGGTCGTGGCTCGGCGCGGCACCGAGCTGGTGGGCTGGTACATCGAGCAGCAACGCGAGCGCGCCCGCCTGGTGTGGCGCGACTACGACCCGAGCACCGTGCCGCCGGATTACCAGGGCTATTACGCGCGCGACCAACGCCTCGCCAGCGGGCCGCATCCGGGCGAGCCGACACCTCGAGAGGTGCGCGAGCAGGGCACGAAGTTCTGCGTCGGCACGCCGGAGGAATGCATCCGGTTTCTCGAAATGTACGAGGCGCTCGGGATCGAGGAAGTGTTTTTGCTGTGCGCCATCGGGCCCGCGCAGCACCAGGAGGTGCTCCACACCATTCGGCTTTTCGGTGAGCAGGTCATCCCGCACTTCGCGGAGCGCAGCCGCGCCGAACGATGACGCAGGCATCGCCGTAGCCGGCCGGCGCGCCGGGGCTATTTTTGCTCCATGATCCAGACACCGTTCCATGAATTGGCCGGCGGGTTGTCCTGGTAATATCGGCAACGGTCGATAAAAATCCGGGAAGGGCGATCCTGCGGCGCCGCTTCGAGCGCATCGCTGAAACAGCTGATCGCCCCGGTCCAGTCGCGCTGCAAGTAACGGCCGAGCCCGGCCTCGTAGGCGGTAATCAGCGAGTTGAGCTTGGGAAAGGTCGCCGGCGTATGATAGCCGAGCGATTCGTAAACCTCGGTCGGACGCGACTGGCCCTTGACCCGGATCAGGTCAACTCGACGTAAGACGGCCGGTGTCCGCAAGGTGGCGACGGTGGCGCCGGCGATCAGCACCGATGTGCCGTAATACTTGTTGGCGCTTTCGAGCCGCGCGGCAAGGTTCACGCTGTCGCCGACCACCGCGTATTCCAGACGCTTTTTCGAACCGACCGAGCCGGCGACCACTTCGCCGGTCGCGAGGCCGATGCCGATCTCGATCGGTTCGAGCCCGGCTTCCGCTCGGTGCAAATTCAGCGGCGTCAGCGCGCGGATCATGTCGGTCGAGACGAGGAAGGCGTTGTCGGCGTCGGCGCCGCAGGAAACCGGCGCGCCAAAAATCGCCATCAGCCCGTCGCCGACGTATTTGTCGAGCATGCCGCTGTGCGCAAAGATCACCTCGACCATCTCGGTGAAGTATTCGTTGAGCATCGCCACCGTTTCGCGCGGACCCATTGTCTCGGTCAGCGTGGTGAAGCGCCGAATGTCGGCAAACAGCACGGTCGTGACGAGCGAATTTCCTTGCAGCACGTCGTCGCCGCTGGCGAGCAGCCGGTCGACGACCTCCTTCGCGACGTAGCGGGCCATCGTGTTGCGCACCCGCTTTTCGCGGGTGATGTCTTCGAACACCGTCATATAGCCGATCGGCTTGCCCTCGAGGTCGGCGATCGGCGCGGTCGTCAGGTTGACCGCGGCGGGATTGCCGTCCGGCAGGATCAGATCGGTGTCGGCATGATAATCGGTGGCGCCGATCCGGGCGACATAATCGAGGCTCTGCGTCACCCAGGGATTGCGGTTGCCGAACACCTGCTCGGCCGCCCGACCGACCAGGTATTCGGGCGCCAGCTGAAGAATTCGACACGCGGCTTCGTTGGCCTTGACGATTTTGAGGCGGCGATCGAGCGTCACGACACCGTTCGACAGCGATTTGAGGATGCTCTCGTTATAGTTCTTCAGCTCGAGCACGTCCGAGAACAGCTGCGCATTCTGGAGGGCGACGGCGATCTCGGCGGAAAAGGCTTTCAGCCGGCGGATGTCTGATTGGCTGAACGGGCCGCCGCGCTTGTTCAGCACCTGCACCACGCCGAGATGCTCGCCCGCCCGGTCGATCACCGGCACGTTGAGCAGGTTGCGGGTGCGAAAGCCGGACTCGCGATCGATTTGCGGATTGAACAGCGGGTGGGCGTAGGCGTCGGGAACGTTGAGCACCTCGCCGCTGGTAAAGGCCGCGCCGGCGATCCCGGCCTTTGCCGGGATGCGGATCTGGGTCTCGCCGGCGCCTTCGGCGACTTTCGCCCATAGCTCGTCGCTGGCAGCGTCATAGATGAACAGAGTCGAGCGTTCCGCATCGAGCAGCCCGGTCGCGGCGTGCACGATGCGGGCAAGCAGCGGGTCGATGCGCAGCTCGGTCGAGATCGCCTCGGTGATCGCCAGCAGCTGTTCTTCCTCGCGCCGCAGGCGATCGAGCTGCTCGACGAGCTGGGCCTGCTCGAGCGCGCTCGCCGCCTGTCGGTTGATCGCCTCCAAGAGAGCGGCGTCGGTCCTGGTGAAGCCTCCCGACCGCTTGTTCAAAACCTGCGTCACGCCGATTGTTTGGCCGAGACGATTGCGCAGCGGCACGCAGAGGATATCGCGCGTGCGATAGCCGGTCCGTCGGTCGACGTCCTGGTTGAAGCGAGGGTCGCGATAGGCGTCGGCGACGATCTCGGTCGTCCCCGAGCCGAACACCGCGCCGGCAATGCCGGTGGTTGCCGCAATCCGTATTTCGGTAACGCCCTCGCCCTGGGCGATTCGCGAGAACAGCTCGCCGGTTTCCGGATCCTGGAGAAAAAGGGTGGCGCGCTCGGCATCAAGCGCCGCGACGATCAATTCGATCAGCCGCGGCAACTGGTGATCGAGCGACAGCTGCTGGGTGACCGTGTCGGCGACTTCGACCAGCAGCAGCAAGCTCCGCACCGCCTGGTCCGAGCTTTGGAGAGCCGCCGCGTCGCCGCCGGCGAGCACCGAAAACAGGGGGCTGGTCGCGTCGGGGTTGAACCTGTCGGAGACCATCGGTCGAAGGAGGAATTCGGAGCTGCCCTGCATGCCAAAACCCGCTTTCGGTGGTCCAAGCCGATTCCGCGTAGCGCGCGGGTGTTTTGGAACCCACCGCGTCTTGGCTTAGAATTTCTCGATTGATGACCCAGTCCGCTTGCAGACGGACCATCCGTTCTCCTGCGCCCGGCAACTTAGCCGGGTTCACCAAGCGAGATGTGTGACATAATTCACATCTGGTGAAAAGTGCGCACGAGGGCCGGGCGCATCTCCTTCGGCGGCAGCGCCGCGTGGCCTGGACAACAGCCGCGCGCTCGCTTTGCGCCGGCAACGATGCGCCGAGCGCCGGAGTTAGCGATGTCGAGTGGAACCAGTCCGCTTCGGCCGCTCTGCCCGAGCTTCGCGTCCCGCTTGGGTGCCTTACCGCCAGCCTGGGCGAAAACCGAGCGGCGCCCGGCTGTGCGGCGCGCCTCAGCCCTGCCCGCCCCAGAAAACCTTCTCGCGTCGCTCCGCCTCGCGGGCGGCGATTGCCCGCAGCAGGGTGTCGATCACTTGCGAGAGCGCGAGCGCCTCGCCGGGGGTGATGACGCCGTCGGCCGCCGCCGCAGCGACCGCCGCCACCGCGCTGGCCACGTCCTTGGCGCTCTCGAGCGGCGGCAGGTCGAATTCGACCGGCGGTCCGCGGCGCGGCGCAGTGACGCGGCTGAGGCAGAACCGCAATGCCGCCACGTCGCCGCCGAGGGCCAACTCGACGGCCTTGCGGGTCAATGCCTCGGCCTCCCCATCGAGCAACGATTGCGCGGCGCGGGTGGCGCGGTTTTTCGATCCGCGCGGCCGGCCGGCCGGGTTGCCGGACTGCCCCGGCGCAAACCGCCCATCCGCCCCCCGCATTCCTGTTTCCCCTGCTATTTGCAGGAAATCCGCTGGCGCCACCCGATCCTCCATGCCCACGCCGGCGCCCTTTCGAGCCCCCGATCGGCCGCAATGTGGCATGTCATTATGGCAATTTTGCTGTTGCGGTTATTGATCAACAGCTCGTCGGCCAGCGGATCATGTCGAGCGTCTGCTGACCCGGCCGCAATATCGGGCCCGCGAGCCGGGCCCGATCGGCGTCCCGCGGCGGCTCAGCCGGCGGCCGGGTCGTGGCGGAAGCCGTCGCCCCAGCGCGTGACGTGGCCGACCGAGGGCGAGGGGAAGTGCATCGTGCAGCACAGGGTGGGCGTGTCGCAGTAGCGCTCGAGGAAATTGCGGCGGGTCGCCGAAGCTTGCTTTGGGTCATAGTCGACGCGCATCGCCAATTCGGGATAGCGCGCCTGCAGCGGCGAATGGATCAAATCGCCGGTCAGCACCGCCTGATCGCCGCCGCGGCCGAGGCAGACGGCGAAATGGTCGGGCGTGTGGCCCGGCGTCGGCATCAGCCGGACGTGGTCGTCGAGCGCGTGCTCGCTCGTCACCAGATCGGCGCGCTTGGCCGCGACGATCGGCAGCACGCTGTCGCCGAACGCGTCGATCGGGGTCTTCGCGTGCTCCGCGGCCCAATAGCCGTATTCCTTTTGCGAGAACAGGTAACGGGCGTTGGGAAAGGTCGGGACCCAGCGGCCGTTGTCGAGCCGCGTGTTCCAGCCGACGTGATCGGCGTGCAGGTGGGTGCACATGACGAAATCGATGTCGCCGACCGAGACGCCCGCCGCCGCCAGCGCGCGCATGAAATGATCGTCGGTCTTGCGGTTCCATGCCTCGCGGGTCGGCCGGGTCTTGTCGTTGCCGATGCAGCTGTCGACCAGCACGGTATGGTGCGGGGTCCGGACCAGATAGGACTGAAAGCACAGCACCAGCATGTCGCTCGTGGGGTCGAGTGCGGCCGGCTCCAGCCACGCCCGGTTCTCGTCCAATAATTCCGGGCTCAGCCCGGGCAGGAATTCGAGGACCGGGGTGAAACCGGCCTCCTGCTCGACTAGCCGATGGATCGTCATGTCGCCGACGGTGAAGCTGGTGCGCATCGCGATCGGTCCTTGTACTGGGGAAGAGATTGGGTAGTGGGGAAGAGATAGGGTCGCGGGGAAAGATCGGCGATCGTAGCCGCCGGGGCAGGCGATGACAATCAGGCGCCGTCCGTCGGCTCCAAAGGGCCGCGCGCGGCTTGCCGCTGCGCCGGGCGATGTGCCACTCTCGGGTCGATGAGAGCCCATAATTACTATGCCGCGCCCGGCTTCGAGCGGGCCGGGCTGCGCCGCCGCGAAGGTGCCTGGATCATCGAACGCCTGGCCGATCCGGCGAGCCGGTTCGTTCCGGTGTGGCGCAACCAGAACCTGATCGTCGAAATCGACGGCGGCGAGCCGCGCGCCGTGGTGCTGGGGCGAGGCGGGGTCGCCCCGCTGATCGGCGACGCTGTGGCGAGCGCGGAGCGGCTCGGCCGGGGCGAACTCGTCTTTGTCGGTGTCGTCGAGGAGCGGGCGCATTTCGCGCTCGACCTGTCCGCGGCCGAGGCGCCGCTCGACAGCTTGCGCTCGCCGGCCTTGGCCGCGAGCGGGATCGAGGCCGCACCGGTGCGCTTTGCCGACCTGCGCCAATTGGCCGGCCAGCTCGACCGGCGCGAGGCGGCATTGCTGGCATTGGCCCGCGCGATGCTCTACTGGCACGCCCGCCACCGCTTCTGCGGGTTGTGCGGCAGTCCGACCCGCAGCGAAGAGGCCGGGCATATGCGGCGCTGCACCGACCCCGCCTGCAACACGATGCATTTCCCGCGCACCGACCCGGCGGTTATCATGCTGGTGACGCAGGGCGAGCGCGCGCTGATGGGCCGCTCGCGGCATTTCCCGCCCGGCATGTACTCGACGCTCGCCGGCTTTGTCGAACCGGGCGAGAGCCTCGAAGAGGCGGTCGCGCGCGAGGTGCGCGAGGAGAGCGGGATCGAGGTCGGGGCGGTCGACTACCACTCCTCGCAGCCGTGGCCGTTCCCGGCCAACATCATGCTGGGCTTCCACGCCGAGGCACTGACGAGCGAGATCACGGTCGATTACGGCGAACTCGAGGATGCACGGTGGTTCGAGCGCGGCTGGCTCCTGGCGCACATCGACGACGACACGTTCCGCCTACCGCGGCGGGACTCGATCGCGCGCCGGCTGGTCGAGGACTGGCTGCATAGCGGGATGACGGGCGGCGACGGCAGCTGAGCGCCGGACCTCGATGGCCGTCAATGCCCGTCGGCGGCGACGCGGCTGCGCGGCCGCTTGACCAGAGGCACCAGCAGCATGGAGATGGCGAAGATGCCGCCAAGCAGCATCAGCGCGTCGTTGAAGCTCATCACCAACGCCTCGCGCTGCACGAGGTTGGCGAGCAGCTCGACCGCGGCGCGGTGCGGGTCGCCGGGGACCAGAGCGCCGAGCCGATCGGTTTGCATTTCGAGAAAATGCTGCACCGCCGGGCGCGCCATGTTGACGTCCTCGATCAGCCGGTTCCAGTGGAAATGCAGCCGATCGTTCAGCACCGTGCCGATCGTCGCCAGCGCGATCGCGCCGCCGAGATCGCGGGTCAAATTGTAGAGCCCGGCGGAGTTCTTCAGCTTGTCTTGCGGCACACTGCCGAGCGCGATCATGTTGGCCGGCAGATAGCAGAACATCAGCGCCATCCCGCGCATGACCTGCGGCACGAACAGCTCGACAAAGCCGCTCTGATTGGTGAGCCCGGCGGTCAGATACATGGCCACGGCAAAAAGCCCGATGCCGAAGCTCAGCATCAGCCGCAAGTCGATTTTACGCGCCAGCTGGCTGGAGATCGGCGACATCAGCATCTGCGCCAGCCCGGTGACGACGACGGTCTCGCCGATCTGGAGACTGCTGAAGCCGCGGACCTGTGCGAGAAAGAGCGGTATCAGGTAAGTCGTGCCGTACATGCCGGTGCCGACCACGAAGGTGTAGAACGAGCCGAGCGCAAAATTGCGATTGGAAAAGGCGCGCAGATCGACGATCGGCTGATGGAAGGTCAGCACGCGCCAGAAGAACAGGACGCAGGCGACGCTCGACACGACGACGACGGCGAGGATGGTATTGTCGGCAAACCAGTCCCAGCGCGGACCTTCCTCGAGCGCGTATTCGAGGCAGCCGAGAAACAGCGCCATCAGCGCCAGCCCGGTCAGATCGAAATGGCGCAACAGCGACAGGTCGGGCTTGTCGATATCGATCAGCAGCCAGACCGCGACCGCGACGAAAATGCCGGGCGCCAAGTTGACCAGGAATAGCCAATGCCAGGAGAAGGTGTCGGTCAAATAGCCGCCGATCGTCGGGCCCAAGGTCGACGACAGGTTCAGGATCAGCGAGATCAGCACCATGATCGTCGCCAGCTGCGGCATTCGGAATTTCGTATAGACGACGGGAAACACCAACGGCGTCATGGCGCCGCCGCTGAACCCCTGCATCGCGCGATAGAGGATCATCTGATCGAGGCTGGTCGCCGTCGCGCACAAGGCACTCGCCCCGGTAAACCCGAGCGCCGCGATCACGAACAGCAGGCGGGTTGACAACAGCCGCGAGAGGGTTCCGGACAGCGGGACCATCACGACGTCGGCGATCAGATAGGCGGTCTGCACCCAGGCGATCTCGTCCGGGCTGGCCGACAGTCCTCCCTGGATCTGGGTCAGGGAGCTGGTCACGATCTGAACATCCATGATCGCCATGAACAGGCCGACCACCATGGCGAGCACCCCGGCCCAGTCGCGCAAGCTCGGCTGGGGCTGCGCCGGAGGCGCGGCGACGGCCCGTGCGGTCGGCGGCTTTGGCACGGTGGCCGGGACCAGAGCGACCGCCGCGCGCCGCGCTCCGCCCGCTCGGCGCAGCGGAACCAAGGCCCAGGTCATCGCGCGACAGACGGGTCTGGTGCGGCGGGCTTGGCCTCGGCCGTTCCGACGATGCCATCGCCCGCGGCGGCCTCGCCGCGACGGCCTCGCCCTGCTCTCGGGTGTCGATGGTGACCGTCGACCGACAGGCCCGGGCGCAGCAGGCGGGCCAGCGGGTTGCCGCTCGGCAAGGCGATGCGCACCGGCACGCGCTGCACGATCTTGGTGAAGTTGCCGGTCGCGTTGTCGGGCGGCAACAGGCTGAATTCAGCGCCGCTCGCCGGGGCGAAGCTGTCGATCCGGCCGGCCAGCGTGTGGTCGGGATAGGCGTCGACCGCGACCTCGGCGAGCTGTCCCGGCCGCATTCGGGTCAGCTGCGTCTCCTTGAAATTCGCCGTGACGTAGACCCGCGGCAGCGGCACCAGGGACAGGAGTTCGGTGCCGGGCTTGACGTATTGGCCGATTTGGCCGGCGCGGTTGCCGGCGATGCCGGACACCGGGGCGCGGATGATCGTGTTGTCGAGATCGTTCTGGGCGAGCCTGAGGTTTGCGCGCGCCTGCCGCAGCCGGGCCACTTCTTCCTGGCGCTGCGACCGCAGAACGCCTTGCTCGCTCTGCGCGGCAGCGAGCGCAGCACGGCTCTTGGCGGCCTCCGCCTCGGCCTTGCGCAGATCGGCTTGCGCCTGCTGAAAGCGCTGCCGGCTGGCGAAGTCGCTGGCCATCAGCTCGCTGTAGCGCTGGTAGTCCTGCTGGTTGCGAGTGAGATCGGCATTGGCCGAATCGAGGGTCGCCTGCGCCTGGGCGATCATCGCCCGCTGCAGATCGAGCCGGCTCGCGTAGGTCGCGACCGCGGCCTCCTCGGTTGCCGTCGCCGCCTGGGCCTGGGCGACCTTGGCGGCAAAATCGCTGTCGTCGATGACGAACAGCACGGCGCCTTTTTTGACGGCTTGGTTCTCGCGCACCCGCACGGTCTCGATGTAGCCTTCGACCTTCGGGCTGATCACCGACACGTCGCTGGCGACATAGGCGTCGTCGGTCGATTTGAGAAACCGCAGCGCGGTCCACCAATACCAGCCGCCGTAGCCGCCGAGCGCCAGGCACAGCAGCACGGCGGCGATCACGATCTTCTTGCGCATCCTCTCTGAACTAAACCGTTCAGTTCACTGTTGCGCCAAAATTACGGCTTCTGTAGAATTTGTCAAGCCTGCGCACCGGCTCGCCGGTCGGACGCGTCGGGCTGTGATGGCCACGAGTTCGATGCAAACGAGCGAGCTCACCGAGGCGCCGCCGGGCAGCAAGGTCGCGAGCATTCTCGCTGCGGCCAAGCGGGCCTTTCTGGCGAATGGGTTCGGCGCCGTCAGCATGGACGCGATCGCGCGCGAGGCGGGGGTGTCGAAGGCGACGGTCTATGCCCATTTCGCCGGCAAGGAAGAGCTGTTCGGTGCGGTGATCGGCGGCGAGTGCGAGCGCCGTTTTGCCGGCCTCTCGGTCGGCGAGCTCGACCCCGACGATGTTCGCGCCTCGCTGACGACGCTCGGCCGGCGCTTTCTCGAATTGCTGCTGTCGCCCGACGCGATCGCGTTGCACCGCATCATCCTGGGCGAGGTCACGCGCTTCCCGGCGCTGGGCCAGGTGTTCTGGCGTGCCGGACCCGAGCGCAATCTCGCGCAGATCAAGGCCTTCATCGACAGCGCCGGCGCCGCCGGGTCGCTGGTGGTGCCCGACACCCAACTCGCCGCCGAGCAATTCGTCGGGCTGGTCCGTGGCGAAACCCAGCTGCGCCACCTGCTGCGCCTCGAAGCCGACGCATACCAGCCCGCCATCGGCGAGGCCGTCGCCGCCGCCGTTGACACCTTCATCCGTGCCTTCGGGCGTCGCGGCACGGCGCCCTAACCGGCGCACCGCCACGGCGGCTCGACTGTAGATTGGTGATGCTCAGGCGGGGATCGTCAGGGCGATCAGCCGGTCGGCGCGGTCGATGCGGTCGAGATGGCGGCTGGTGTCGATCAGCTCGGCGAATTGCGTCTCCGGGATGGCGAGCCCGGCGGCGACCGGGCGGATGCGGCGAACCTCTCCCTCGAAATCCCAGATGAATTCGCGGCCGGTGCCGTCCCTGGTGAAGCTCCGGCCGTCCTTTAAGAAGACCGTGATCCGCGGTCCGAACAGGGTGCGCCGAACGGTCGGGATCAGGGTCACACGCCGCATCAGGTCGAGAACCGCCGGCGGGTCGCTCTCGCCTGGACCTGGCCGATCGCCGCGCAGCAGCGGGTAGCCGCGCTCGACCGCGCCATAGGCGGCAAAATACTGCGTGCTGCCGATCTGCGGCGGGTTCTCGATGCCGCGGCTTGGGAAGGCCGGGCTCGGATATTCGGTCTCGAGCCAGTTGACCAGGGCCTCGATTCGGTCGATGTCCTGGTGGCGGATGCCGTGCTCTTCGCACAGTTTCGCCGTCACCTCGACATGGGCGATGTTGTAGCCGGCGGTCGAATAGATCCGGTACAGCGTTTCGAGAAAAATCCAGTCGCGGCCGAGGCCTTGCGTGATTCCGGCGAGGTCGGTCCGGTTGTCTCCGGTAAAGCTGTAACGCAATTCGCCGCGATTGTTGCCGGCATAGGCATGGTAAAACCCGGCCTCGCCTTCGAGCGTGGTCTCGCCGCCCGGAATCCCGTGCTTGGCGAGCGCCACGGCGAGAAAGGCGTTGCGCACCGCACCCCCCTCACGCAGCGAGCGCCCGCCGCTGCGCGCCCCTTCGAGATTGCCGGCAGCGAGGTTGACGCATTGGGCGATGGCGCCGTTGAGCTGATTCTCGTCGAGGCCGGCGAGCTTGCCCGCGGCGATCGCGGCGCCGAAGATGCCGAACACCGGCCCTGCGTGAAAGCCGCGCGACATGACCGTCGGGATGAACTCGGCGGCCATCCGCTCCATGACCTCGTAGCCGGCGGCGACCGCGGTCAGAAACTCCCGGCCCGAAGATCCGGCGATCTCCGCCGCTGCCAGCGCCGCCGGCAGGATCGCCGTGCCGGGATGGGTCAGCATGCGAAAGGTGTCCCACTTGCCGCCGGCAAAGATCGTCTCGGTGTTGACAAAGGCGGCCCCGGCCTTGGTCAATTTGCTGCCGTTGCACAAGACGGTCGCGGCCCCGCCGCCGCCCGCTTCCTCCTCCCGCATCAGCGCCAAGGCCTGCCGGCTCGCCGGCATGTCGTGCGCCACCAGGGCCGAACAGAGCGCTTCCAGGGTGACGCCCTTGGCCCGGTCGACGATCTCGGGCGGCAAGTCGTCATATTTGAGTGCTGCGACGAACCGGGCGAACTCGCGGCTCAGCGACATGCTACCCCTCCCCATAAGGCTTGGTCACAGGTGCGGCGACGCCCGCAGCAGCACCTGAGCCACAGTCCAGAACATTCCGCCGACGGCCAGCGTCGCGGCGATGCCCACGCCGACAACCCATTTGATCAGCCGCAGCTCCAGAGCCGCTAGTTCCCCACGGATGCCGCCGATCTCCGCGCGAACGCCGCCGATCTCTGCGTGAACGCCGCCAATCTCCACGCGGACACCATCAATCTCGGCACGGAGTTCCGCACGAACGCCGGCGATTTCTTCCCGGAGTTCCGCTCGCACTTCCCTTATTTCACCACGCACCGCGTTTATTTCGCTCCGTAGTTCACTGGTTTGCAGCGCGAGATCCGATTTGGTGACGAGATCGGAAAAATCCTGCGACTGCTTTACCGCACGGGTCACGGCTTCGGCCTGCGCGTCGGTAAAGCCGGACGCCTTCAGGTCTTTCACCAGCTCGTGGGTGTCGAGAGTGCTGATCATGCGGCCTTGTCGCGCAGGGCGGATTTTGGGACAAGCATTCTAATTCGGGCGTGCCGATCGCCAGCAAGCTTTCTCTCGATCGCGGTTCTTGACGGGTCGCGGGTTGTGGCCAACAAGGATGACATGACCGACGACCGCCGCGCACCCGTGCCGCCGATCCTGGCGGACAAGGATTTTGCCGCGGCGTCGGTGTTCGAGCCGGCGAACCTGCTGCGCGAGGCGCGCCGGCAAAAGGGCTTGGCCAGCCTCGATGTCCCGGAGATCTGCGTTCTCGACCCCGATGGCGACATCCTGCGCGCATTGCGCAGAACCGGGCAGGCGCACGCTTCGCCGGGCTGGGCTTGCTACCATACCGATCTTTACGAGTTCGATTGTGGCCCCGAGCATTTCGGCATCATCGGCTGCGCGGTCGGTGCCTCGTTCGCGGTCCTGCTCGCCGAGCAGCTGTTCGCGTCGGGCTGCCGCTTCTTGATCAGCATGACCTCGGCCGGGCAGGTCAAGGCACACGGGCCACCGCCCTATTTCGTGCTGATCGAGCGCGCGCTCAGGGACGAAGGCACCAGCTATCATTATTTGCCGCCGACCGAATTCGCCGAGGCCAACCCGGTCCTGGTCGAGAGCGCGGCTGCGGCGCTGGCGGGGTCGGCCGAGCCGGTTTATCGCGGCGCCGCCTGGACCACCGACGCGCCGTTTCGCGAAACCGCAGCGGCGATCGAGCGGGCCCGCGCCCGCGACATCCTCGCGGTCGAGATGGAAGCGGCGGCGCTCTATGCCTTCGCCCGGGCCCGCGGCAAGCCGGTGCTGTGCTTCGCCCATGTGACGAACCAGATGGCCGTGGTCTCGGGCGATTTCGAGAAAGGCGAAGCCGATGGCGCCAAAGCGTCGCTCGCGGTGATCGCCGCCGCAGCGCGGGCCTGGCGCGATCTCGTCGGCACGCGGCGATGAGCGGGGGAAGGGTCTCGCCGCCTGGCGATCTTGCCGATTTCTGCGCCATCGCGGTGATGGCCAAGGCGCCGCGGATCGGCGATGTCAAAACCCGCCTCGTCCCGCCCCTGTCCGAGGCGCAGGCGGCGGCATTGAGCGGCTGTTTCATCCGCGACATCGCCGAAAACATCATCTTGGCGGCGCAATCGGCGCCGATTCACGGGCATGTCGCGTATTCGCCGCGCGGGTCCGAGGCGGTGTTCCGCGACCTGGTGCCGGACGCGATCCAGCTGCTGGCGTCGCGGCGGCCCGGCCTCGGCTTCAGTCTCGCCGATGCGGCCGAGGATCTGCTGGCCGAGGGTTACGGCTCGGTTTGCCTGGTCAACTCGGACAGCCCGACCCTGCCGAATTCGATCCTGGTCGAGGCCGCCCTGGGCGCTGCGGGCGCCGGGTGACCGGGTCGTTCTAGGGCCTGCCGAAGACGGCGGCTATTATTGCATCGGCCTGAAGACCCGGCATGGGCGGCTGTTCGAGGCGATCGACTGGAGCACCGAGCGGGTCCTGGCGCAGACCCTCGACCGCGCCCGCGAGATCGGTCTCGACGCAGTGCTGTTGCCGAGTTGGTACGATGTCGACGATCCGGCCTCGCTGCGCCGCCTGGCCGAGGAGCTGCTCGGTCACGCGGTCGATCAAAACCGGGAGACCCGGTACCCCGCTCCGCACACCGCGGCCTTGTTGCGCCGCCTCATTGCTGAAAATGAAGGCCGGGGAATTGGGATTGCCCCGCCCAGGGCGCTGGTCGGCCGCGCGCGAGGATGACGCGGCTGCGCCTTTGCGCGCTGACCGCCTGCGCCGCCGTGCTCCTCGGCCTGACCCTGTGCGGCCTTTATCAGCAGCGGTGCGACGATATCGGCGCCTTTGTCATAGTCGTCCTGGCGCAGGCCGCAATCTATCTGCTGGCGGTCGGGCTCGCCTGGAACGGCCATGGGTCGCGGCGCGCGTTGGCGACGATCCTCTCCGCTTCCGTGCTGCTGCGCCTCCCGGTTCTGCTCGCCCCGCCTTATCTTTCGACCGACATCTATCGCTATGTGTGGGACGGCCGGGTCGAAGCCGCCGGGATCAACCCCTACCGCTATATCCCGGTCGACCCGCATCTCGAACGCCTGCGCGACCCGCAGATCTTCCCGCGCATCAACCGCAACAACTACGCGCCGACAATCTACCCGCCGGCGGCCGAGGCGATTTTCCTGCTGGTGACCCGAGTCAGCCAGTCGCTGATTGCAATGAAGGCGGCGATGGTGGTCTTCGAGGCGATCACCATCGTGCTGCTGCTGTGCCTCCTCGACGCCGCCAGCCTGCCCTCCGGGCGCATCCTGGTCTATGCGTGGCATCCGCTGCCGATCTGGGAATTTGCCGGCAGCGGCCACATCGACGCGGCGATGATCACTTTTGTCGTCCTGGCATTGTGGGCTCGGCGGCGCGGCAAGGGGTGGCTCGCCGGACTGGCGCTCGCCGGCGCCACCCTGGTCAAGCTCTATCCGGCATTGCTGCTGCCGGCGCTTTATCGCCGCTGGGAATGGCGCATGCCGGTGGCTTTTGCGGGTGCAGTGGTCCTCGGCTACCTGCCCTTTATCGGCGTCGGCTGGCGCGTTTTGGGCTTTCTGCCGGGATACGCCAGCGAGGAAGGCTTCGCCTCCGGCGGCCCGGGCTTTTACCTGTGGAGCCTGCTTCAGGCCCTGCCGCCCTTCGTCAACTTGCCGGCCCTCGTTTACATCGCCGCGGCCGCCGCACTTCTCGGGGCGCTGGGCCTTGCCGTGGTCTTTATCCGCCGAGCCGCCGACGCTGATGTCGCCCGTGCGGCGCTGCTGGCCGGCACGTTTATGTTTCTGCTGTCGCCGCATTACCCGTGGTATTTTACTTGGCTGATCGTCTTCGCCTGCTTCGCCCCGTGGCTGTCCATGCTGTGGTTGACCAATGCGTGCTTTCTGCTCTACCTGGTGCCGGTCGGCTCGCAGCTGGTGCGAAGCAGTCATCGGCTGCTGGTGGAATCGGTGATCTACGGGCCGTTCGCGGTCCTCGCGCTGTGCGACCTGTGGCGTCGCCGGCAGCGCGCCCTCGGGAGCAGTTGAGCATGTCCGGCACCCCTCGCGGCACCGCGGCGGCCGACCCTCGCCGCTATTTCGACCACGTCGCAGAATTGCGTGGCCCGGTCGCCGAAGCCGAGCCGGTTTGCCTCTATCTCGAGACGACCAATCGCTGCAACCTGCTGTGCACGACTTGTCCGCGCACCTTCGAGGCGCTCGAGCCGCCCGGCGACATGAGCTGGGAATTGTTCACCAGCATCGTCGACCAGTTTCCGCGCATCGCCCGCGTCGTGCTGCACGGCGTCGGCGAGCCGATGATGGTGCGCGCCTTGCCGCGCATGATCCGCTATCTGAAGGACCGCAGCAGCTATGTGCTGTTCAACACCAACGGCACTTTGCTGACCGCGCGCAAGGGGCGCGAGCTGATCGACGCCGGGCTCGACGAGCTGCGCCTGTCGCTCGACGCCGCCGAGCCGCGGGCGTTCAAGCTGGTGCGCGGACGCGACATGTTCGCCCGCATCCTGCGCAATATCCGCGGCTTCCGCGCGTTGCAGCAGGAGCTCGGCACTGCGACGCCGAGGGTGTCGCTGTGGCTGACCGGCCTCAAGGAGACGATCGACCAGCTCTGCGATTTCGTCCGGCTGGCGCATGACCTCGGGATATCCGAGGTTTATCTGCAGCGGCTGGTTTACTTCGCCGAGGGCCAGGGGCTGGCGAGGGCACAGTCGGCGCTGTTCGCGGATGATGACGGCGAGGAGAGCCGGCGCGTGCGCGAGGCCGAGGGCCTGGCGCTGGAGCTCGGAATCAGCTTCAACGCCTCCGGAGCCACCGATCCCGCCTCCAGCCTGAAGCAGCACGATGACGAGCAGCCGTGGTCGTTGTGCCGGCGCCCCTGGACACTGATGTATTTCACCGCGCATGGCCGCGCCATTCCGTGCTGCATCGCGCCGTTTTCGATGCGCGGCTATGACGGCTTCACCCTCGGCGACGCGACCCAGCAAAGCCTGCGCGAGATCTGGAACGGCGAGCGCTACCAGGCCTTCCGCAGCGCCTTATTGAGCGACCGGCCGGCACCCGCCTGCGCCGGCTGCGGATTGCGCTGGAGCCTCTGATGGCGGCGCGGCCGCGCGTCGCGCTGATCGTCCCGACCCTCGACGAGGAGGCGGCGATCGGCGGCGTGCTCGGCGCCGTTCCGCGCGGGGCCGTCGACGAGATCATCGTCGTCGACAGCGGCAGCGCCGACCGCACCGTCGAGCGGGCCCGCGCCGCCGGCGCCCGGATCGTGATCGAGGGCCGCGGCTATGGCCGGGCCTGCCGCGCCGGCGCCGAGGCGGCGGGCGACTGCGACATCCTGGTATTTCTCGATGGCGACGGCAGCGACCCGCCGGAGCTGATCCCGGTCTTGCTCGACCCGATCATCGAGGGGAGATCGGACTTCGTCATCGGTTCGCGGACCCGCGGCCGGCGCGAGCGCGGCAGCATGAGCGCGCATCAGATCGTCGCCGGCCATGCGGTCGGCTTGGTGCTTCGCCTGCTCTATCGCGTGCATTATACCGACATGGGACCGTTTCGCGCGATCCGGCGCGAGGTATTGGCGGGGCTCGGCATGCGCGAGATGACCTTTGGCTGGAACCTCGAAATGCAGATGCGGGCGGCCCGCGCTGGCTTGCGTATACTCGAGATCCCGGTCGATCACCGAAAGCGGGCCGGCGGCGTGTCGAAAGTTTCCGGTAGCCTGTCGGGAACAGTGAAGGCGAGCCTGCGGATCGGCGCCACCCTGACCCGTATTGCCTGCGAGGGACAACCGCGATGAACCCGAACCCGCTCTCCGATGTCATCCAGTTCCTGACCACGCCGGCCTGGACCACGGCGGTCTTCTGGCTGCTGATCGTCGCCAGCATCGTCATCGCCATTTCTGCTTGGCGCACGATCCCGGCACAGCGCACCGGGACCAATCTGTTCGACTGGCTCGCCCGGTTTATCATCGGCGCGATGTGGTGGCAGCAGACCTTGTGGAAATTGCCGCCTTATTACACCCTTACTCCAGAGAAGCCGTTTGGCTCCACCGGGCTCGCCTATTGGATGGGGCTGATGGGCAAGCACGCGGCGATCCCGCTCCAGGCCGATCTCGTCAATCACGTGGTCTTGCCGCACTTCTATTTCTTCGCGCCGATCGTCTATTCGCTCGAAGTCTTGACCGCGGTTTCGCTGCTTCTGGGGCTGTTCGTCCGGCTATGGGGCCTCATTGGCGCTGCGCAGATCGGCAATCTGTGGCTCGGCCTCTACAGCGCGCCGGGCGAATGGCCGTGGACCTATTTTTTTCTCTTGGTCGTGATGCTGATCTTCGCCGTGCACCGCTATGGCCGGGCGCTCGGCCTCGACGCGATAATCGCCAGCCGCACGGCTTCGCGGCGGACGGTGGCCCACGGCGGCGGTCTCTTCGGGCTCGTCGGCTGAGAATCCGGCCTGATTAGATTCGACCGAAGGCGGCGGCGAGGCCGAACAGAGCACCGCTGAACGCAAACAGCGCCAACGGGTTGAGCCGCGGCCAACGCAGCAGAATCGCGGTCGCCGCGATTGCCGCGACCCAGACCGGAGGTCCGCCCGGCATCGCGCGCAGCACCGCGATCCCGCCCGCCAGCACCAGCCCGGCGGCGACCGGCGCCAAGCCGCCTTCGATCGCGGCGTGCCAGCGCGAGCCGCGCCAGCGGCCCCACAGCCGCGCCGCGCCAAAGACCAGGAGCGAGGAGGGCAGATAGAGCGCCACGCTCGCGGTCAACGCACCCGGCCAGCCCGCGACCTTCCAGCCGATCAGCGCCGACAGCATCGTGCCCGGGCCGGGTGCGGCGCGCGAGATCGCGAACAGGTCGGCGAATTCGCGCGGGCTGGTCCAGTGGTGGACCCCGACCGCCTGATGCTCGATCTCGGCCAAGAGCGACGCGCCGCCGCCGATCGAAAACAGCGACAATGGGCCGAAGACCAGAACCAATGCCAGCAATGCCCGCCAATCTTCGGGCATGTCAGCTTCGAGAGTGCTGCTGCAGCGCGGCGAGACCGATGCTAAGCGGAGCCAGGCACAGCACCACCGGCAGCATCGGCCAGCGCAGCACGCCGACCGTGACAGCGGTTGCCAGAGTAATCACGATCTGGCCGATCTGCGCCATGCCGCGCGGCAGCAGCACGAGGCCGGTGGCAAAGGTCATGCCGATCGCCGCCGCGGCCACCCCGTCGAGCGCGGCATGCGCCACCCCGCTGCCGGCGATCCGGGCAAACCCCGCCGCCAGCGCCACGACGATCACCAGCGGCCCCGACAAGAGGCCCACCACCGCCGCCAATGCGCCCGCGCCGCCGCGCAGCCGCTGGCCGACCTCGACCGTCAGATTGACCCCGGCCGAGCCCGGCATGACCCGGCTGAGCGCCACCCCGGACAAGAAGGCTTGGTCGTCGATCCAGTGCCGGCGCCGCACCATGGCGCGGTAGAGCCACGCCGCGGTGCCACCGCCAAAGCTGGTGACGCCGAGCCGGAAGAACCCGGTGAAGATCGCCGCGAGGCTTACCCGCGCCGCGCCGTCCGCGTGCTCTCGACCGATCTCGGCCACGACATTCCCCCGCCCGATCCCCGGCAGAGTATCGCCTACCGGGTCGATCGGCGAGCCGCTTGCGTCGCAGACCGGCCGGGACCGCAGGTGCGGAACCCTACGCGAAACGGGCGCCACCGCTGTGCGGCGACGGCGCCCGCCAGATCATATCGGCGACGCTATCCCCGAAGACTCAGCATGGATTGCCGCCGCCGAAATCGCCGCCGCTGAAGTCGTCACCGCCGCCGCCAGGGTCGCCGCCGCTGAAATCCTGGTCGGAGCTGAAATCCTGGCCCGAGCTGAAATCTTGGCCCGAGCCGTCGTCACCGCCGCCGCTGAAATCTTGGTTCGAGCTGAAATCCTGGTTGCTCGAGCCGTCATCGCCGCCGCTGAAATCCTGGTTCTGCCCGCCGCCGGTGTCGCCATAGTAGTTGTTGACGACACTCTCGCCGAGGCCCGGGGTCATCGCCTGACCGCCGAGAATACCGGCGCTGGCGTGCTGACCAAACAGCGACTCGATCCCTTGGAACAGCAGGGCGCCGCCAGCGACACCGGCCGCGGTCGCCGCCGCCGAGCGCAGGAAACCGCCACCGCCGCCCATTCCGCCGCCACCCATTCCGCCGCCGCCCATGAAACCGCTCCCGCCCGACGGCTGGCCGTAGCCGCCTTGCCCGGAGGGCTGGCCCCAGGGCTGGGCCGGCGGGGCGGCAGCGACCTGCGGAGCGCGCGTCCAAGGGCCGGCCGCCGGGACGCTGCCCGCCGCGGGGGCCGGCGGAGCCGCCTGGCGCGAACCGAACAGGCCCCCGAGAAAGCTCGTCGCCGCGGGCCGCGCCACCTGCTGCTGCGCAGCGGTCAGCTGCTGTTCGAGCTCGGCGATCCGGTTCTGCGCGTTGTGGAGGCTCAGATCCTGGATCAGCACGGTTTGAGCGAGGTAATAGGGTGCGTCCGGCTGCTCGGCCATCGTCTGACGGATCAGCGCGTCAGCCTCGGAGTCCTTGGGCTGGCTTGCGGTGTTCTTCAGGCGCGCGAGCAGGGTCGAAAGCAGGTTTTGTTCCTGGGGGGTCATGGTGGCCTTCCGCTGCGGGAAAAGCGGTGCGCTTCGGCGAAGCGCACTGGCGCCTCTGACCCTCCCCGCGGGAAAGTACGCCTCCCGACCGGCGCGGGTCGATGTGCCGGCCTAGATGTGGGGAGCGAGGCAGCGCGGTCAATGACCCGTAGAATCGTGCTCTCGGGGCGCTTACAGCCCGTTTCCGCCCATTGCGAGGAACTTTTCGCGGCGCTGCGCCTGCAATTTTGCGCCGTCGAGACGCAATAGCGGCTGCAAGGCCTCGTCGATCGCCTGTCCGAGCTGCTCGACCGCCTCGGTCCGCAAGCGGTGCGCCCCGCCGAGCGGCTCCGGCACGATCCGGTCGACGACCCCCAGCCGCAAAAGGTCCTGCGCGGTCAGCTGCAGCGCCTCGGCCGCCTCGCGCGCGTGCTCGCCGTCGCGCCAGAGGATCGAGGCGCAGCCTTCGGGGGAGATCACCGAATAGACCGCGTGCTCCAGCATCAGCACGGTGTTGCCCGCGGCGAGCGCCATCGCCCCGCCCGAGCCGCCTTCGCCGATCACCGCGGCGATAAGCGGCACCTTGAGGTCGAGGCAGGTTTCGATCGCGCGCGCGATCGCCTCGGCCTGACCGCGCGCCTCGGCGTCGATCCCGGGATAGGCGCCGGCAGTGTCGACAAAGGTCAAGACCGGGAGCCCGAAATGATCGGCGAGCTGCATCAGCCGGCGCGCCTTGCGGTAGCCCTCGGGTCGCGCCATGCCGAAATTGCGCACCAGCCGGGTGTCGGTGTCGGCGCCCTTCTCGGTCCCGAGCACGAGGACGCTGCGCCCGCGAAAACGGCCGATGCCACCGACGACCGCCCGGTCCTCGGCAAAGGCGCGGTCGCCGGCGAGCGGCACGAATTCGGTGAGCAGCCCATCGATGTAGTCGACCGCGTGCGGCCGTTGCGGATGGCGCGCCACCTGAACCTTCTGCCACGGCGTCAGCCGCGCATAGGTCTGGCGCAGCAATCGCTGCGCGGTGCTTTCGAGCCGGCCCACCTCGTCGGCGATGTTGAGCTCGCCCGTGGTTGACAGATGGCGCAGCTCTTCGATCTTGCCCTCGAGCTCGCCGATCGGCCGTTCAAAATCGAGAAAGTGACGCATCATTTGCGCCGCGCCAGTGGGTGCGCGGTGTGCACCAGCCGGTGCAGCCGGTCGGAGAGGACGTGCGTATAGATCTGTGTCGTCGCGATGTCTGCATGCCCCAGCATCTGCTGAAGGCTGCGCAGATCGGCACCGTGGTCGAGCAGGTGGCTGGCAAAGGCATGGCGCAGCACGTGCGGCGAGAGCCGGGCCGGGTCGAGGCCGGCCTGCAGCGCCAGCTCCTTCAGCAATTGGCCGCAGCGCTGGCGAGTGAGATGGCCGCCGCCGCCGCGCGAGGAAAAGAGCCAGCGCGACGGCCGCGAATCGGGCAGGAAATGCCCGCGGCGGTCGAGATAGGCGGCGAGCGCCTGGCGGCCCGGTTCGCCCAACGGCACCACCCGCTCGCGGCCGCCCTTGCCGCGCACCAAGAGAAAGCGCGGGTCGCGCAGAGCCGCGGCCACTGGCAGGGTCAGCAATTCCGAAATGCGCATCCCGGTCGCGTAGAGCAGCTCGATCAGGCACAGGAGGCGCACCCCCTCGTCTCCCGGCCAGGCGCGCGCGGCGGCAAGCAAACTTTCGACCTCGCCCTCCGACACCAGTTTGGGTAACGGCCGGCCGAGACGCGGGGTATCGAGGCCGACCGCCGGATCGTCCCGGCGCACCCCGTCGACGACCAGAAACTTGTAGAATTGGCGCATGGCCGAGAGCCGGCGGGCCAGACTGCGCGGCGCCAAGCGAGTTGTCGCGGGCGCCTCCAGATAGAGGTGCAGCGCCGCCTCGTCCGCGGCTTCGAGCGGTGTCGCGTGCACCGCCAGAAACCGCGAAAGATCGAAGAGATCGGTCCGGTAAGCGGCGACGGTCAGAGGCGCCGCACCGCGCTCGGCCGTCAGCATCTCGAGGAAGGCTTCGAGATGCTTGGAGAACCCCGCGGCGGGCAGGGCGCCGCCGGCGTCCTGCCGGTCATTTGGCAAAGCGCGCATTCGGCAGCACTTTTTCGACCGTTACCGATGGCGGCGGCGGGTTCCACAGCGCCAAGAACGCAGCCCCGCCGAGCGCTGCCAAGATGATGATGACGACAAACCCGATGGTGAGCTTTCCCATCCGCCGCTCGCATGTCCCCCGGCCGGTGCCGTCCGGCCCAATTTGCCCGGCTCAACCGGCCCGCGCCGATTGACGAGGCTGCACGATATGCTAGTACCGTCCCCGGACGCCGGGGAAAAGAGCGGCGCCGGCGGAGAGGACCGGGGTGCACACCGAAGCGCTCGAAATCGGACGGCGAAGTCTTGGCGATGCGGCGCTTTGTCCCGCGCCGCACCGTGGTTCTGGTCGGGCTGATGGGCGCCGGCAAGACCAAGATCGGGCGTCGGCTCGCGGCGCGGCTCGGCCTGCCGTTTTTCGATTCGGACCAGGAGATCGAGGCCGCCGCGGGCGAGACCGTCGAGGAGATCTTTGCCAATCGCGGCGAACGCGCGTTCCGCGACGGCGAGCGCCGGGTGCTCGCGCGGCTGCTGGCGACACCGGTGCACGTGCTGGCGACCGGCGGCGGCGCCTACATGGACCCGGCGACCCGTGTCGTGATCGCGCGGCGCGGAGTATCCTTATGGCTGCGCGCCGATCTCGATGTGCTGGTGCAGCGGGTGTCGCGCCGCACCGACCGGCCGTTGCTGAAGGAGGGCGATCCGCGCGCGATCCTGGCCGAGCTGATCGAGCGCCGCCATCGGGTCTATGGCGAGGCCGACCTCACCGTCGACAGCGGCGACGGCTCGCCCGAATCGACGGTCAACCGGGCGATTGCGGTGCTCGCCGGCTGTTCGCGCGCGCTGACGCCGCCCGATGCGGGGAGCGAAGGATGACGATGGTCTCTCAGCCGGCGTCCGAGCGGCTGCGCGTGGCGTTGGGCGACCGCGCCTATCACATCGTCGTCGGCTCGCGTCTGATCGAGGAGGCCGGTCGCGCGATCCTGCCGTTGATGCGTCGCCGCCACGCGGTCGTCGTCACCGACGAGAATGTGGCCCGGCATTGGTTCGCACCGTTGCGCGACAGCCTCGCCGCCGCCGGGATCGTGCAGCACAGCGTGGTGCTGCCGCCGGGCGAAGAGACCAAAGACCTCGCCCATTTCGGGCATCTCGCCGAGGAGGTCCTGGCCTGCGGCATCGAGCGCGGCTCGATGCTGGTGGCGTTGGGCGGCGGCGTCGTCGGCGACCTAACCGGGTTTGCCGCGGCGACGCTACTGCGCGGGATCGATTTCGTGCAGGTCCCCACGACCTTGCTGGCCCAGGTCGACAGCTCGGTCGGCGGCAAAACCGGGATCAACACCAGCACCGGGAAGAACCTGATCGGCGCGTTCTATCAGCCGCGCCTGGTGCTCGCCGACACCGGGACCTTGGCCACCTTGCCGCGGCGCGAACTCCTCGCCGGCTATGCCGAGACCGTCAAATACGGATTGATCCGCGACGCCGAATTCTTTGCCTGGTGCGAACGCCAGGGCAATGCACTGTGCGCGCTGGAGCCGGACCCGATCCGGCACGCGGTGATGACGAGCTGCGCGATGAAGGCGGCGGTCGTCGCCGTCGACGAGCGCGAGGAGGGCGAGCGGGCCTTGCTCAATTTCGGCCACACCTTCGGCCATGCCTTGGAGACCGAAACCGGGTTTTCGAGCCGGCTGTTGCATGGCGAGGCGGTCGCGCTGGGGATGGTGCTGGCCTTTGATTTCGCGGCGCGGCTGGGGTTGGCCGCGGCGGCGGAGGGCGAGCGGGTGCGCCGCCATTTCGCGGCGACCGGGTTGCCGACCGGGCTCGCCGATGTTGGGCTCGCCGGCATCCCCGCCGAGCGCCTCCTCGCCCATATGGGCAAGGACAAAAAGGTTCGCGATGGCCGCATCGCGCTGATCCTGCCGCGCCGGAT
This sequence comes from uncultured Alphaproteobacteria bacterium, assembly GCA_963795485.1. Taxonomy (GTDB): domain Bacteria; phylum Pseudomonadota; class Alphaproteobacteria; order ATCC43930; family CGMCC-115725; genus AP-15. The sequence continues at coordinate 575,903 of CAWCIL010000039.1, read as the reverse complement.
CGGCGACGCCTTCGTCATGAGAGACGCTCCGATCGACGAGCTGCGCGAGTTTCTCGGCGCGGCGGGCTAGCCTTCACCCACCCAGCTCTGTGGTCTGGGTCCCCCTCTCCCGCAGTGAGGCAGAGGGTGGTGAGCGCTAGCGAAGCGGGTGAGGGGACAGTGTTACCGTCCGTTTTCGTCCGGGGTCAGCGTGGTCAGCGAGAGCGCGTGGATCCGGGTCGCCAATTCTTCGGCGAGGGTCTGATAGACGAGCCGTTGCCGCGCTACCCGGCTTTGCCCGGAAAACGCGGCGGAGACGATGGTCACGGCGAAATGCGTCTCGCCCTCGGGCCGCGCGCCGGCATGCCCGGCGTGGCGTTGCGATTCGTCGACGATGTCGAGCCGGACCGGGGCGAACCGTTCGGTCAGCTTCTGGCGGATCACGTCGGCGACGGACATGCCTGGGCCTTCGGTGTGATGGAGGCGGCCTGGGCTAAAAAGCGGCCGAGATCATCGACGATGTGGTGGATATGGTCGCCGTCCGCGCCGGCGGCGGCCCAGTCGAGGGTGCCGCGCAGCCAGGCCGTGGTCATGCCGAGGGCGGCGGCCGGGACCAGGTTCTTGGCCATATCTTCGACCATCAGCGCGCTCTCGGGGCTGACTTCGTGGCGGCGCAGCAATTCGCGATAGCCGGCGAGCGCCGGCTTCGGCTCGAACCCGGCCATGGCGATGTCGACGATGCCGCAGAACGACGGGGCCAGGCCGAGATGGTCGAGCAGGCGCCGCGCGTGGCGCACCGAGCCGTTGGTGTGGACGATCTTGCGGCCGGGGAGCGCCGCCATGGCGGCGACCAGCACCGGGTCCGGCGGCACGCAGGCGAGGTCGACATCGTGGACATAGGCGAGAAATTCGTGCGGGTCGACCCGGTCCACAGTCATCAGACCGCGCATCGTCGTCCCGTGCTCGCGAAAATAGGTTTTCTGGACGACTAGCGCCGCCTCCGGCGAGAGGCCCAGCCGCAGGGCGATAAAGCTCTGCATTCGCGCATGGATCTGGTCGAAGAGCCGGCACGATGCCGGGTAGAGCGTGTTGTCGAGATCGAAGATCCAGGTCTCGATCTCGGCGAGCGGCCGGCCGCCGATAGCGGGCATCGCGCGCGCCCTAGCCGGCTCGGATCAAGGTGCCGGCGCCCGAGATGTCGGTGAACAATTCGAGCAAAATCGCATGCGGCACCCGCCCGTCGAGAATGACCGCCGCCTCGACGCCGCCATCGACCGCGTCGAGGCAGGTCTCGACCTTGGGGATCATGCCGCCGGAGATGACCCCCTCGGCGATCATCCGCCGTGCGGCGCCGGCGGTAATCTCCGAGAGAACCCGCTTGTGGGCGTCGAGCACGCCCGCGACATCGGTCAACAACAGGAGGCGGGTCGCCTTGACCGCGGCCGCAACGGCGCCCGCCACCGTGTCGGCGTTGATGTTGTAGGTCTCGCCGGCGGCGCCGACGCCGATCGGCGCGATGACCGGGATGATGTCCGACTGGCGGAAGGTGTCGAGAACGCCCGCCGCGACATATTGCGGCTCGCCGACAAAGCCCAAATCGATCTCGATCCTGGCGCCGCCTTCGACCCGGCTGCGGACCGCCTTCTTCGCGCGGATCAGCCCGCCATCCTTGCCGCTGAGCCCGATCGCACAGCCGCCCTCGGCGTTGATCGCCGCGACCAGCCCTTTGTTGATCGTGCCGGCGAGGACCATCTCGACCACTTCCATCGTTTCGCGGTCGGTGACCCTGAGCCCGTCGATAAAGCGGCTCTCGATGCCGAGGCGCTCGAGCATGTGGCCGATCTGCGGACCGCCGCCATGCACGACGATCGGGTAGATGCCGACCTGCTTTAGGAGCACGACGTCGCGGGCGAACGAATTGCCGCCCCCTGCCGTCTCCTCGCCGCCCATCGCGTGGCCGCCGTATTTGACGACCAACGTGCGGCCGGCATAGCGACGCATATAGGGGAGCGCCTCGGCCAGGATGGCGGCCTTGGCAACCGGATCGGCAGCGGCGCCGGCAGCAAATGGCGCGGGTCTGTCGGCAGGGTTCATCGCGTCGGTCATTCCAGCGTGGTGGTCCGTTCGCCGACCGCACCGGCAGCGTCCGCATAGGCGGGGGCAAAGCTGGCGAGCGTCGCGCGCAATGCCTCGATGCCCCGGCGCTCTTCGGCGCTGGTCAGGTGGATCTCGGGATATGCCGCGGTGTGAGCAGCGAGCTCGGCCGCGACCCGGCGGGTCGTCTCCTCGAGTGCCATCGGACCGAGCTTGTCGATCTTGGTCAGCACGATCTGATAGGAGACGCCGGCGCGGTCGAGCATGTCCAACAGCGGGCGGTCGATGTCCTTAATGCCGTGGCGGGCGTCGATCAGCAGGCAGACCCGCCGTAGCGAGGCGCGGGTCTGCAGGTAGCGCCGCACCAGGCCGGTCCAGCGCTTGACCGCGATCTTCGAAGCTTCGGCATAGCCGTAGCCCGGCAGATCGACCAGCATCAGCGCCCCGCCGAGATCGAAGAAATTGATCTGGCGGGTGCGGCCGGGGGTGTTCGAAATGCGCGCCAAGACGCGGCGTCCGGTCAGCGCGTTCACGAGGCTCGATTTGCCGACATTGGAACGACCGGCAAAGGCGATTTCGGGCAATGTCTCGGGCGGCAGCGCCGCGGGCTCGGCGGCACCGGCGACAAAGCTTGCTTCCTGGGCAAACAGGCGCCGTCCTGCCGCAACCAATTCGGTTTCCGCAGCGCGCGGCGGAAACAGGTCTGCCGCAAGCTCGGCCGTCGGGTTTTCTGACGCCATTCCCGGCGCTGCGCTCAGGCCGCCCCGGCGCGGTGCATGATCACCCATTGCTGGGCAACGCTGAGCGTGTTGTTCCATGCCCAATAGATCACCAGCCCGGCCGGGAAATGCGACAGCATGTAGGTGAAGACGACCGGCAAGATCATGAACATCCGCGCCTGCATCGGGTCGACCGGCTGCGGATTGAGCTTTTGCTGGAGGAACATCGTCACCCCCATGATGATCGGCCAGGCGCCGATCATCAGGATCGAGGGCGGGGTGAACGGGATCAGGCCGAAGAGGTTGGCGAAGGAGGTCGGGTCGGGCGCCGACAGGTCGTGGATCCAGCCGAAAAACGGCGCGTGCCGCATCTCGATCGTGACGAACAGGACCTTGTAGAGCGAGAAGAACACCGGGATCTGGATCACGATCGGCAAGCAGCCGGCCAGCGGGTTGGCGCCGACGCGCTTGTAGAGCGCCATCATCTCCTGCTGCTGGCGCGCCTTGTCGTCCGGAAAGCGCTCGCGCAGTTTCTGGATCTCGGGCTGCAACAGCTTCATCTTGCTCATCGCCTTGTAGGATTTGTTGGCGAGAGGGAAGAACAGCAGCTTGACGCAAAAGGTAAACAGCAGGATTGCCAGGCCGAAATTGCCGAGCAGCCGGTCGAAGAACTGCAAGGTCAGGAAGATTGGCTTGGTCAGAAAATAGAACCAGCCGAAATCGATGGCGCGGTCGAAGCGCGGGATGCCGGCGGCGGCATAGGAGTTGAGCAGATCGACCTCCTTGGCGCCGGCGAAGAAGCGGGTCGTGGTGGCGCTGGCGGCATCGGGCGTCACGGTGATTTCGGACCCGAGATAGTCGGTCTGGTAATGGTCGATCCCGTCCTCGGTCGTATGGGTAAAGCGCGCCTTGATCGTCTCGTTCTGCGGCGGGATCAGCGAGGTCAGCCAATATTTGTCGGTGAAGCCGAGCCAGCCGCCGGTGGACGAATAATCGTCGGGCCGACCGGGGCTCAGCGAGGCGTATTTGACCTCCTGCAACGAGCCGTCGAGATAGCCGATCAAGCCTTCGAACAGGATGTAGTAGCCTGCGACCTGCGGGGTCCCGGTGCGGCTGACCAGCCCATAGGGCATTAGCGTGACCGCGATGCTGCCGGTGTTGCGGACCGCATCCTTGACCGTGAACATGTAGTTGGAATCGATTGAAATGGTGCGGGTGAAGACGAGACCCTGGCCGTTGTCCCAGGTCAGGGTGACCGGGTTCGACGGGGTCAGCGGGCCGCCCGAGGCCTTCCACAGGGTCTGCGGCCCCGGCACCTTGACCGACCCGGGTTTCGCCGAGACCCAGCCGAATTCGGCGAGATAGGGGTTCGCGGTGCCCGGCGGCGACAGCAGCACCACCTCCGGGCTCTTCGGGCTTACGGTCTCGTGATAAGTGGCCAGGGTCAAGTCGTCGAAACGGGCGCCCACCAGGGCGATCGAGCCGTGCAGCTGCGGCGTGTCGATCTTGACCCGCGGCTGTCCGGCGACGGCCTCTGCAGGCGTCTCTGCCGCGCGCGTCGCGATCGCGCCCGGGGCTTTGCTGGCATTGGTCGCGCTCGTCGGGGGCGCACCCGCAGACGTCCCGGGAGCCGACGATGTCGCCGGCGCGCCGGTTGAGGCGCCGACATGCGGCACCGGCGACGGGTGCAGCCGCTGGAACACGAACTGGAAGCCGATCAGAATCCCGACCGACACCACGATCGCGATCAGCAGGTTGCGCTGTTCCATCTCGGATCGGACCGGCGAGGCTCAGGTTTCGCTGTCGGTGTGCCGGCAATCGGCCGAGTTGGCGATCGGCTGCGGCGATACCGACACAGCCGATGCCGGCGAGGTCGGCACCGGGTCGTAGCCGCTGCCGCCCCAGGGCTGGCAACGGGCGAGCCGCCAGAGCGCAAGGCCGCTGCCGCGCACGGCACCGTGCCATGTGAGCGCCTCGATCGCGTAATCCGAGCAGGTCGGCAGAAAGCGGCAAGAGGGCGGCCGCAACGGCGACACAAAGAGCTGATAGGCGCGCACGCCCGCTCTAAGGGCCAAGCTCAGCATGCCTCCAGGGTGTTGCCGCTCCATCTCAATCCTCCAGCGCGGCCCCAGCCCCCCGGCGCGGCGCGCGATGGCCTCCAGCGCCGCTTCGCCCGATCCGGCGCAGCGCCGCCGCGAGATCGTCGAGAAGTGCTGCGTAGGGCCGATCGGCCGTGCCCGAGCGGGCGATCAGCACATAATCGGTGCCGGGGCTTCCCTGCTCCGCCAGGATCTCGGCAGCCGCCCCGCGCAGCCGCCGCTTTGCCCGATTGCGGATCACCGCATTGCCCACCTTTCGGCTCGCGGTGAAGCCGACCCGCAACCCGCACCCGCCGACCGCGCCCGGCTGCGGAGCGGCCTGCAGGATCAGGCCCGGCGTGACCGCCTTGTTGCGGGTCGCCGCGACCCGCAGAAAATCGGCCCGGACCTTGAGGGTCGCAAGGTTGCTGCCCACGGATCGACCGCCCGGCGGGTCCGAGCGGCGAAAGACCGCGACTCAGGCGGACAGCCGCTTTCGGCCCTTAGCCCGCCTGGCGGCAATCACGCGCCGGCCGGCGGCCGTCGCCATCCGCGCCCGAAACCCGTGGCGCCGCTTGCGAACGAGGTTGCTGGGCTGGTAAGTGCGCTTCACGGCAGCGGCTCCGATTGCGGGATCTCTCTCGAGCGGAGGCGGCTATATAAGAGAGGCGGTCGGCCAAGTCAACGCCGGCTCGGGCTCGCGTCGTGGAATGGCCGGCGCCGGTGAGGCGTTCGCCTTGAGCAGCGGCTGCGGGCATGCGATGACGGGCGGGTCACGGGGAGCAATGTGGGCGCCGATGTTGGATGATGCGACGGTCGAGGCTGCCGATCGGGCCGCTCGAGTGTGGGCTGCCGCCGAACCCGGGCCGATCGTCCCCGGCAGCGAGGCGCACAAGAACGCATTTTGCCGAATGCTGCTCGACACCCATAACCGCTACAAGCCCTCGATCATCGATTGGCCGGCGCTCGATCGCGAGGCGCGCGCCCGGCTCGTCAGCCTGCCGATCTGGGACATCGCGGTGCAGACCGAAGGCAAGGCGCGACTGCGGGTGCTGAGCTACGGCGAGACCATTGCGGACCCGCTGCTTCGCCAGGCGATCGAGCTCGACGGGCGCGAGGAGGGACGGCATAAGGAGGTGCTCTCGAACCTGGTCGCGGCCTATGGCATCGGCCTTGCGCCCGAGCCGGACTACGTGCGCCCGCGCGATCCCGAATGGGCCTTCATGGTCACCGGGTTCAGCGAGTGCATCGACAGCTTCTTTGCCTTTGGCCTGTTCGCGCTGGCCAAACGCTCCGGCTTTTTTCCGCCGGCCCTGGTCGACACCTTCGAGCCGGTCATGCAGGAGGAAGGCCGCCACATCCTGTTTTTCGTCAACTGGGCGGCCTGGCACCGGCGCCAGCTGCCGCTGTGGCGGCGCCCGCTGTTCCTGGTCAAGACGCTCGCGGTCTGGGCGTTTCTGATCTGGGAGCGCATCGGCATCGCCCGCGGCGTCGGCGGGGCCGCGGTCGGCGACGGCGCCATGCAATCGGTGCCGCAGGACAACAACTTTACCCTGACCGGCGGCAAGTCGCTGGGTGCCGTCGACCTATCGCCGGCGGCGCTGATCGAGATCTGCCTGGCCGAGAACGATCGACGGCTCGCCGGATACGATCCACGGCTGCTGCGGCCCAACGCCGTGCCGCGCCTGATGCGCCTGGCCCACCGTCTGATGCGCTTCGCCCGCCGTCTGAGGGCGTGGCGCGGCACGGCCGCGGCCTCGTCATGAAAATCGGCTCGGAAGAGCACAAAAGGCGGTTCTGCGATCAATTCATCGCGAGCCACGACCGGTACGAGCCCGAGACCCTGGACTGGCCCGATCTCGACGACGCGGCACTGGCCCGGCTGCGGGCGATTCCGTTCTGGCCGGAAGTGCTCTACACCGAGCGGCGCGCCGGCGCCATTGTCGATGCCTATGCGGCGACGATCGCCGACCCGCTGGTCCGCGAGGCGGTCATGCTCCAGGGGTTCGAGGAGGACCGTCACGCCCGCCTGCTGCGGCTGATGATCCGCCGTTACGGCATCGCCGCCGAAGAATCGACAATCGAGCCGCCGGGGCCCGATCTCTACCGTGCGTTCGCCGATTTCGGCTATGGCGAGTGTCTCGACGCGTTTCTCGGGTTCGGCGTGTTTCAGATCGCCCGGCGCTCGGGGTTTCTGCCCGAGCCGATGTTCGCGATTTTCGAAACCCTGATGCACGAGGAAAATCGTCACATCGTCTTTTTTGTCAATTGGATGGGGTGGGAGCAAGCGCGTCGCGGACGGCACCCGCGCTGGCTGCGCTCGGTGGTCGCGGCGCGCTATTACGGCCGGGCGATCGGCCGGCTGCTGGGGACCGTGCGGCGCGGCCAGGCGGCGAATGACGGCAAGGACTTTTCGGCGACCGAAGCGAGCGTTTTCCTCGACGGCTTTTCGCTGCGCGGCCTGGTCGAGGAATGCTGCGCCGAGCATGCGCGGCGAATGCAGGCCTTCGACCCCGATCTGCTGCAGCCGCGCCTGCTGCCGAGGCTCGGCGCGGTAGCGCTGGCCGGGATGCGCCTCGGAGCACGAGCGCGCGGGATGCGTTAGCCGCGGATGAAGCCGGTTTCGCTGCTGGCGGGGGCGGTCGGGCTCGGATTTATCGGCGCCCTGGTCATCCATTTTGGCGCGGACGCGGTCTTTCACTCCCTGATCAGCGTAGGCTGGGCTGGTTTCGCCGCAATCTGCCTGATCCAGGCGGCACTGATCGCGGTGATGGGCATCGCCTGGTGGGCGCTGCTTGTCGGCGACGAGCCCCTGGCCCGCGATGTGGGCCCGGCTCGTCCGCGATTCCGCCTCCGAGGTGCTGCCGCTGTCGCAGGTCGGCGGCTATGTCGCGGGTGCGCGGGCGATTGCCGTCGCCGGGATTTCCGGCAGCACCGCCGCGGCGAGCACGATCGTCGACGTCACCCTCGAATTCCTCGCCCAGATCGCCTACACCGCAATCGCGCTCGCCTGGCTGCTGCATCTCGAGCCGCGGGCGCGGGTTGCGGCCCCGGTGGCGGCCGGCCTTGCCGTCGCGGCGTCTCTGGCGGCCGGCTTTCTCGTGGCGCAGCGCCGCGGCTTTGGCGTGCTGGACCGCTTTGCCGGCGCGCTCGGCCAGGGCTGGGCGGAGCGGACGTCGGCGGGGGCCGCAGCGCTGCACGCGGCCATCGGCCTCATCTATTCCCGAACGGCCAGGCTGTGGGCCAGCTTTGCCCTTCACCTGATCTGCTGGGTGGCGAGCGCGGCCGAGATCTGGCTGGCCTTGCGCTTCCTCGGGGCGCCGCTCGACTTTGGCGCGGTTCTGGTGATCGAGAGCCTGCTCTATGCGATCCGCAGCGTCGCCTTTGCCGTGCCCAACGCGGTCGGGGTTCAGGAGGGCGCCTATGTTCTGCTCGGGGCCGGTTTTGGTTTGTCGCCGGAGACGGCCCTGGCTCTTTCTTTGCTGAAGCGCGGCCGCGACCTGGCGCTCGGAGCGCCCGCGCTTGGCGCCTGGCAACTGATCGAAAGCGGCCGGCTGTGGCGCCACACCGATCGGGCTCGCGGCATCTCTCGAAACGAAACCCCGGTCGCGACGACCGGGGTTTCCATTCCTGCACCCGAAGACACGGGCAGGGCCATGTGCATCGCCGCGGAGGACCATCGGGGAGACATGACGATGCAGGCGCATCGTGTAAGATGTCCGTATGAGTTGCAATAGATATCTCTATAATTAAGTATGTATGTAGAACGCCCTTTAAAATCGCGTGGCCGAAATCGGATAATCGCCCACTCGATCGCGTACCCCGCACCGGCGAGCCCGGGCCGCTTCACGCGAAGGTGACCGCGCGGCGATGGCCGGGAGGTTAGCATCGTCCTCCCTTGGCCTTGCCGGACCGCGATGCCTGACGCTTGCCCGCCGCAACCCGGTTTTTCGACGCGCCGCCTGGTGCCGTTGGCGCTGCTGCTCGCCGCCGGCATCGCGTTCGTCGTCGCCGGCGGGCACCGCTATCTGACCTTTGCCGCACTCGCTGACAACCGCGAGCGGCTGTGTGCCCTGGCCGCGCACTGGGGTTTTGTCGCCGCGCTCCTCTACATCGCCGCCTATGCGGCACTGGTCGCCTTGTCGGTGCCGGGCGGGGCGGTGTTGACGATCGCCGGCGGCTTTCTGTTCGGAACCTGGATTGGCGGAGCCTGCGCGGTCGTCGGCGCGACCCTGGGCGCCACCGGGGTCTTTGTCGCCGCGCGCGCCGGGTTGGGGGGCCTCGCGCGCCGCGCCGGGCCGTTTGTCGGCAAGCTCGAGGCCGGGTTTCGTGCCGACGCGTTCAACTACCTTCTGGTGCTGCGTCTCGTCCCGCTGTTTCCCTTTTGGCTCGTCAACCTCGTGCCGGCTTTGGCCGGGGTCGGCCTGCCGACCTATCTGGTCGCGACCCTTCTCGGCATCGTTCCGGCGACCTTCGTCTATGCCGGGCTCGGCAACGGGCTCGGCAATGTGGTCGAGACGCCGGATCTGGGGATCGTATTTCGCCCGAGCGTGCTGCTGCCGATCCTCGCCCTCGCCGTGCTCGCCCTCGTTCCGGTGTGGTACCGGCATCGGCGCCGCGGCCGGTCCCGATGAGCGCTGCCCGAGCGGCGCTGCCGAAGAGCGCACCCATCGCCAGCCGCGCGCCGCGCTTGCCTAGCCCAGCCCGCGCGCGCTACTCCCTCCCCAGCAAAAGCGAGCGGAGGGAACGAGATGATCGCGGGCGAATTCGATGTCGTCGTGGTCGGCGCCGGCAATGCCGGCATGTGTGCCGCACTGGCGGCGCGCGGCGAGGGGGCGCGGGTGCTCGTGCTCGAGGCGGCGCCGTTCGACGAGCGCGGCGGCAACAGCCGCTACACCGCCGGGGCATTGCGGTTTGTCTATAATGGGGTCGACGACCTCCTGAAGCTCTGCGATCTCTCCGAGACCGAGATCGCGACCAGCGATTTCGGCACCTATACCAGCGACAAATATTACGACGATCTCGGCCGGCTGACCGATTATCGCAGCAACCCCGACATGGCCGAATTGCTGATCACCAAGAGCCAGGAAACCCTCCTGTGGATGCGCGGCCAGGGCATCCGCTTTGCGCCGATGTATTCGCGACAGGCGTTCAAGCACGACGGCAAGTTCGTGTTTTGGGGCGGATTGGCGCTCGAAGCCTGGGGCGGCGGCCCGGGGCTGGTCGAAGGCCTGTTCAACGCCGCCGAGAAACGCCAGATCCAGGTCGCCTACGAGGCGCGCGGCGAACGGCTGATCGCCGACGATGACGGTGTCCATGGCGTTGTCGCCAATGTCGAGGGCAAGACCACGCGGATCCCGGCCAAGGCGGTGATCCTCGCCTGTGGCGGGTTCGAAGCGAACGCCGAGATGCGCACCCGCTATCTCGGCCCCGGCTGGGACCTCGCCAAGGTGCGCGGCACCCGCTTCAACACCGGCGCCGGCATCAAGATGGCGCTCGACATCGGCGCCATGCCCTATGGCAACTGGTCCGGCTGCCACGCGGTCGGCTGGGATTATGGCGCGCCCGAATTCGGCGACCTCGCGGTCGGCGACAATTTCCAGAAGCACAGCTACCCGTTCGCGATCATGGTCAATGCCGACGGCGTGCGGTTTTGCGACGAGGGTGCCGATTTCCGGAACTACACCTACGCCAAATACGGGCGGTTGATCCTGGAGCAGCCGCACCAGTTCGCCTGGCAGATCTTCGACCAGCAGGTCGTGCAGTATCAGCGCGATGAATACCGCATCCGCCAGGTGACCAAGGTCACCGCCGACACGATCGAGGCCTTGGCCGACAAGATGGCCGAGACCGGGGCGGCGGTCCACAAGCCGACCTTTTTGAACACGATCCGCGAGTACAACGCCGCGGTGCAGCGCGACACCCCCTACAACCCGACGGTCAAGGACGGGCGCACGACCAAAGGCCTCGCGATCGACAAGACCAATTGGGCGATGGCGATCGAAAAGCCGCCCTACGAGGCCTATTGCACGACCTGCGGCGTCACCTTCACCTTTGGCGGAGTGCGCATCGACACCGACGGCAAGGTGGTCGACACCGCGCAGCGGCCGATCCCGGGACTCTACGCGGCCGGCGAGTTGGTCGGCGGCCTGTTCTACTTCAACTATCCGGGCGGCACCGGCCTCGTTTCGGGGTCGGTGTTCGGCAAGATCGCCGGCACCAGCGCCGGCAGGCAGGTGCAGCAGGGCTGAGCCGCGCCGACCCGGGCCGCGCCGCGGTCGGCCCGGAGCGGCGTGCTGTGCCTCAGTCGCGGCGGTAGGGGTAGCAGCGCGCCCGCTCGAGGGCGATGCCGAAATGCTGGCTCAACGTGCGGATCGCGTCGGCGTGCTCGACGTAAGGGTCGGCGTTGGCGATGCCGACGATGATCGGCCGGAACGTGCGGTCATCGCGGCCCCCCGGCGGCAGCATGGCGGTCACGAGTGGGCTGCCGTCGTCCTCGCGCAAGGTCAGGAACAGCGGCATTTCGCGCTGGACATGCGCCTTCAGCCCGATCTCCTGCTCGAAATACACCTTTGACAGGGGCTGGAACGTCTGCGCCGCCTTCTCCTGTTCTTTGCGAAAGAACTTCTCGACGGCGTGGCGCATCGCGTCCGAACTCGCTTGTTGCCTCGGCCTCGGTCTCGATCCGAAACCAGGTTTTCCCGCCTGGAGCATCGCAAACGTATTTCATGCATCCTCCGATGTTGCACACGACAGGCCGGAAACGCGAACCGTCCGCAACGGCGGCTTGCCAGCCCTGGAGGGGCAGCATCGGATGGCCCGCCTCCGCAACCCGCGCCAAAAATCATAGCAGCATTCTGCGCATCCGGTGCCCGGCTGTCGAGCCTTTGCTCGGGCCGCGGTCACTGCCGTCGGACGCTCCGTGGGACCGGCGTCTCGATGGGGTCGATCGTTTCCGGGGGCTGCGTCCATTCCCGCCACAGCGAAATCAGCGCCGCCATCACCACCGGCCCGAGAAACAGCCCGAGCAGGCCGAAAGTCTCGAGGCCGCCGATGATGCCGAGGAGCACCCACAAAAACGGGAGCCGCGCCGCCCCGCCGATCAGAAACGGGCGCACGAAATGGTCGGCCACGAACACGACCAGAAAGCCGAAGGCTACGACCAGGGCGGCCGCGAGCGTGCTGCCATTGGCCAGCAGATAGAGGCCCGCGCCGCAGAAGGCGATCGGCGCGCCGAACGGGATCACCGCGACAATGCCGGTCAGCGCCGCGATCGGCACCGCATGGGGCAGGCCGGCGAGCGCATAGGCAAAGCCCATCAGCAGCCCCTCGGCGAGACCGACCAGCACCAGGCCGGTCACGGTTCCGTGCACCGCCGCGATCATGTGGCGGGCGACCCGCTCTCCGCTCGGCCCCAGAACCCGACGGTTGAGCTGCCATAGCTGGCGGCTGAGGGCGGAGCCTTCGCGAAACAGAAAAAACAGGGTCAGCAAGCTGAAGCCGAACAGGATCAGCCGGTGCACGACTTGGCCGGCCAGATCGCCGGCCGAGCGGGCCGGGATGCGCGTGTAGATCCGGCCGAGCAGCGCCTGCATCCTCTCGGGATTGCTCAGATTGGCCTGCCACCATTGCGCGGCCTGATGCCCGAGCCAGGGCAGGTGCGGCAGCCAAGCGGGCATCGGCACCCCGGTGTGCCGCGCCTCGGCAATGTACCCGACGACGGCGCCCATCTCGCGCGCCACCTCGAAGGCGGCGTAAGCGAGCGGGACGATGATGACGAGGCCGACCAGAAAAGTGACCGCCAGCGGCGCCGCGATCCGACGCTCGGGCCCCGGAAATGCCCGCGTCAAACGCCAGTAGAGCGGCCACAGCGCGATCGCCAGAATCGTCGCCCAGGCCAGCGCCGGCAGCAGCCGGTGCAGAATCCACAGACCGAGGAGCCCGAGCGCCGCGGCCATGACAATGCGAGCGACGCGCTGCGAGGACACGGTGGGCTGAAACCCGCTGTCCCGTGTGCCCGGCGGAGGATCGGCATCGCTGTCCATCGCGCTCCTCCTGGTTTGTTGACCGCCGGCGGATGCCTCCCGGGGTCGCCGAGTAGTCGGTGGCAGCGCGGTTCGTCAAGGGCGTGGTCGCACCGCGAAGCCCGCGTCGCGGCGGTCGGCCGGAGCCGCTGCGGGCGGCGCGGTCCGGCTCGCGCCCGGTCCGCCCCGACGCCGCCAGGGTTGCTGCGACGGCGAGCGGTCTGCGCTAATCTCTACGCTCAATTGAGAAGGTTGAGGAGCGCCGCATGAAATTACGCCACGCTGCCGCCTCGCCGTTTGTCCGCAAGGTCATGGTCTGCGCCCACGAGCTCGGGCTCGCGGACCGTATCGAGCTGGTGCCGACCGCGGTCACCCCGATCCGGGCGAACGACGAGCTCGCACCCGAGAACCCGCTGATGAAGGTGCCGAGCCTCGTGACCGACGACGGCCAGGCGCTGTTCGATTCGCCGGTCATCTGCGAATATCTCGACAGCCTGGCCGGGGGCGGCCGGCTGTTTCCGGCCACCGGCCCGGCGCGGTGGAATGCGCTGCGCCAGCAGGCCCTCGGCGACGGCATCCTCGAGGCGTTGATCTTGTGCCGCTACGAAATGGTTCGACCGGAGGACAAGCGCTGGGCCGGCTGGACCGACGGCCAGATCGCGAAGGCACGTCAGGGTCTCGCCGCGGCCGAGCGCGAGGACCTCTCCCGACCGCGCACGATCGGCCCGATCGCGATCGGCTGCATGCTCGGCTATCTCGATTTTCGCTTCCCCGAAGACGGCTGGCGCCATCGCCACTCCAAGCTCGCGGCGTGGTACGAAGCGGTCGAGGAACTGCCCTCGATGCAGGCGACCAAACCCCCCGCGGGCTGATCCGTCGCCGGGACGAGGCGCCGTTCGGGACGAAGGGCCGTACAGGACATTGCGCAAGTATATTCCGCAACAAGAAAACCAACCCGGATCGGAGGGCGTATGGCGCTGCTCATCATCGGTCTCGACCAACGCATCGGCAATGCGACGGCCTGGCGCGACAAATTCGCCGAACAGCTCCCGGATCTGGAAATTCGGCTTTGGCCCGACACGGGAGAGCCCGCCGACATTCAATATCTTGCCTTCATGCACCCCGATTTCGACGTGCTCCCGGCATTTCCGAACTTGAGGGCCATGTTCAGCCGCTCGGCCGGTGTGGAGGCTTTCATCGACCATCCAAAGCTGCCGAAGGTCCCGCTCGGCAAAATGGAGCCGCCGGGCGGCGATCCGATGATGACCGAATACGTCGTCATGCACGTGCTGCGCTTTCATCGCGACCTGCCCGGCTATCAGGCCGCCCAGGCTAATCGCGAGTGGCGCCGGACGAAGATTGTCCGGCCGGAGGAACGGCGCGTCGGGTTTCTCGGCTACGGCATGATGGCGAAAGCGCCGGCGCTGGTGTTGAAATCGCTGGGCTTCAGGGTCGCGGCCTGGGTTCGCTCGCCGCGGCAGGCCGCGGAAGTGCCGATTTTTCACGGCCGCGACCAGCTCGAGCCGTTTCTGAACCAGACCGACATCGCCGTCTGCCTGCTGCCGCTGACGCCGGAAACCGAAGGCATCTTCTGCGCCCACACCTTCGCGATGATGCCGAGAGGGGCGATGCTGATAAATATCGGGCGCGGCAGGCACGTGGTGTACGAGGACCTGATCCGGGCGCTCGATTCGGGGCAATTGTCCTACGCCGCGCTCGACGCGCTATGGCCCGAGCCGCTGCCGCCCGACAGCCCGCTCTGGCTGCACCCCAAAATTACCGTGATGCCGCATGTCGCCCGCCGGCCGACCGTTGCCCAGCTGGTGACCGAGATCGCGGCGAACATCCGCAGCCTCGAAGCCGGCGGCCGCCTGTTGCAGCAAATCGACATCGCAACCGGATATTGATCCGGAAGTAAGCGGGAAGAGTCCGGTAACTTGATACGAACCTAGCTAGTCAGGCGGATCATGAGGATGGTTCCCAACGGCTTTTCGCCGTCGCCCCCGGGGATCATCCGGCAAGCGAAGGAGCAAGACGACGATGCCATCACGGAGTGACCTTCGACAGTATTACGATATCGGAGCTCAGCTGGCGCCGGCGATCCATCAGCATCAAGATTGGCCCTACGAGGTCCCGCATCCTCGATACGTGGCTTACATGTCTCCTCCCCACGATGTCGGCGGCCAAGCCGATGCGCCCGTCCGATATGAAGAAAAAGAGGAGGAGCTGTGGGAGCTAAACACCTATGTTACCTGCGAGGTGCTCGGCTGGAAGGGAGTGTGGAACTCCGAGGAAAGGCGGCGCCGCGGCAACAACGATCTGGGTCTCTCGCTCTACTACGGCTTCCCCTACTATGGACGCTGGATCTGGTCGGCAGCCCGAATGCTTGTCGACAAGAACCATGTCTCGCTGACGGAACTGCTCGAGAAGGTTGCGGAGGTGAGGGCTCGCTATGAACAGCGCTAATACAAAAAGCGGGCCCGCCCGCTTCAATGTGGGCGACCGCGTTCGCGTAAAGGATCTGCCAAACCTGTTTTACACCCGCACCCAAATGTATGTTCGGGGCGTCGAGCGGCACGATCGCCGCCCGGACTTACGAAGACCTCATTCCCGAGGACGAGGCCTGGAACCGGGACGACGCGCAGCGCGAGCAGTTCTACATCGTCCGGATTCGGCAGAAGGATCTTTGGGAGGATTACCCGTTCGACAACGATACATTGCAGACCGAATTGCCCGACCGCTGGCTCGAGCCGGTTAGCGATTGATCGCAGCAAGCAGGGAGGACCGAGCATGCAACAGCAACACTCGCATGATCACGATCACGGCGATCACGAGCATCCAGCGGCGCCGATGGTCGAGGAAATTACCGATTTCGAGGTGCTGGAAATCGCTGTTCGCGAGCTGGCGATCGAAAAGGGCCTGTTCACCGCCGAGGATCACCGGAAGTTTACCGAGTGGGCCGAATCCATCGGACCGGCGGCGGGCTCGCGACTGGTTGCAAAGGCGTGGACCGACCCGGCATTCAAGGCGCGCGTGCTGGCCGATGCGGTTGCTGCCTGTCGCGAGATCGGCATCGACTGGACCGAGCCCACCGGCTCGGGGACGCCGAGCGACTATATGGAATTGCGCGTCCTCGAAGATACGCCGACGCTGCATCACGTGATCGTCTGTACCCTGTGCTCGTGTTATCCGCGGCCGCTGCTCGGTCACTCGCCTTATTGGTACCGTTCGCCCAACTATCGGCGCAGGTTGGTGCGCCGGCCGCGCCATGTGTTGGAGGAGTTCGGATTGATTATCCCCCCCGAGGTGGAAGTGCGGGTCGAGGACTCCGAACCAGAAATGCCGGTTTATGGTCCTTCCCGTGCGGCCCGCAGGCACCGAGAATTGGACGGAGGAGCAGTTGGCGGAGATCGTGACCCGCGACTGCATGATCGGCGTTGCCTTGCCCCGGCCCGACAGGAAGACAGACGACGTCCGACCGGTCCATACGGCTCGCCGGCCGGTCGATCACGAGGACCAGCAAGCGGGGGCAGGCCAATGAGTGGAAAGAGCGGTCAGCCGCCCGCTGCTGGCGAGCACCCGTTGGAGCCTGCTCCCATCCCGTTGCTCGAGGCCCTGCGAAACGACGACAAGACTTGGGAACAGCTCGCGCCGCGTTACGGCGTCACCAACCCTGATCCGCCCTGGAAGGTCAGCCTTTACGCAACGTGCGAGTGTCTCGCCGCCGGCGCGGCTCTGCCGGCCCTGGAACGGCGCCGCGCGGAGGACCAACTCGGCGAGACCGTGTATGGCGGGATTCCTGCGCCGGAGCAGCAGTTGTTGGCCCTGGCCCACATCATGCTCAGCCGCGGGCTGCTGAGCGAACAGGATCTCGCCGGACGGATAGATGCCGTCCGATCGCGACTCGAGGCGTGCTAGTGCTCAGACGCATTCAGATGGTGCAAGGTCGCCGTATTCGTCATGCCCGGCCCACGGGTCCGCGCTCGGCGCGGCCCGAGGACAAGCCTTGTGCCGGGTATCCACGGAAACCGCACGAGCCGATGCCGCGAGTCGTGGATGGCCGGGACGAGCCCGGCTATGACGGTTGAGTGAATCTTCTGTCTGCGTCTGAGCACTAGACCGAAATCCGACGGATCGAAGTAGAACGCCGGCGCGAGGGACGCCAAGTCATCGGGCAATGTAATTTTCGTTGTCCTGCCCGCGGGTCCATCGAGCGCAGCCCCTTGCCCATCCGTCGGATGGCTTCAGCTTCGACGGACGTAGGTGCGCACCGCGTCGAGCAGCGCCGCGGACGGGGCGAGGCGCGGTCCTTCGCCCGTGTCCACCGGCGGGACGATCGTCACGCCCCAGCGGGGCAGCCTCTCGAGCGACGCCCGCGCCTCGGGGTGGTTCAAGAGCGGCGCGTTCAAGGACGGCCCGACGATCACCGGGGTACCTCGCCCGATGGCCTCGGCAACCACCGACAATGCAAGGTTGTCGGCGATGCCGTGCGCGAGCTTGTTCAGCGAGTTGAAGCTGCACGGCGCGAACAGCACCACCCCGCGCGGCGGCCGTGGGCGGATCGCCAGATCGAAATACGATTCGACCACCTGCACGCCAGCGACGTCGGCGAGGTCGCGCGGCGCGATCACGCGCGCGGCGTTAGGGGTCGGCAGCGCGATCACGGTCGAAAAGCCGAGCCCGACCAGCCCGCGCACCAGCTCGGGGCAGCGCGCCGCCGTCGTCGTGCCGCTGAGCACGAGGTAGGCTACGTCGAACCTCTCGCCATCAGCCGCGGCACCAAAGCTCATCTCGTTCTCCTTGGAACTGCGCTGCCGGACCGGTCGTCGAACCGATTCGGCGACATCTGAATATGCCCGCCGGTCGTTCACCTTTGGTCAGCGGCGCGGCTCAACTTCAATCATGAGTGTTTGCGCACTCGGGCCCTAACGAGTAGAATTGGCTACTTTTGAGGCACAGGAGGGCCGTGGTGCCAAACCGATCCATCTTGCGGTGCTTCGCTCCTGTTTTTGACCGGGCCCTCCAAGAAAAGCTACTGTATTTGAGACGCGCGCGCCCCCTCGTTGGGGTCCTGGCATCAATCATTCTCCTGGCCTGTCCGTTCGCCGCGGCGGTCGCGGCAGATGCTCGAGCCGGCGCCGCCGCGCTCGCCGGCGAGGTCGCATACGCCCACAAAATGGGCCAGCTCTTCCCGGAACCCGGCAGAGGCAGTCAGCCGACTCCTGCTGTAATCCCGCAGCTGGAGATCAACCCCGACTCGAACGGAGCGGTTGCGACATTTCAACCAAACGGGCCTACCAAAACCGCGAACAACGCCTTTTTTCAGAGCCTCGGCACCAACGGGCGTACCTGCTTCACCTGTCATCAGCCGCAGGATGGCTGGACGATCAGCGCCGAACACGTGCGCGACCGCTTTCGGGAAAATTCCAACGACCCGCTGTTTCGCTTGATCGACGGCGCCACTTGCCCGTCCGATGATGTCTCCACCGCTGCGTCGAAGCTGAAGGCCTACAGCCTGCTGCTGGACAAGGGCCTGATCCGCAACGGGATTGCGTTTCCGTCGCCGCGACAGTTCGAGATTGTCGATGTCGCCGATCCCTATAATTGCACTGCCAATTCGACGACCGGACTGAGCACGATTCCGACGACCATCGCCACCACGGGCTCCGTGTCGCTGTACCGCCGCCCCTTGCCGACGACAAATCTGGGCTTCCTGAGCACGCTGCTGTGGGACGGGCGGGAGCCGAACCTTTTCAAGTTGGCGAGCGATGCGGCGGTTAACCGTGCGCAGGCAATAACGGCGCCCAGCACCGCCCAACTGCAGCAGATCGTGACTTTCGAGGGCTGCGATACTCAGAATCAGAGCATTTCCGGCTTGTGCGCAAGCACCCCTCCCGGTTCCGGCATTTTCACCGCGCAGATCTTCGACGAGGGTGCGGCATACCTCGGCGCCGCCGGCGCAATGGGCGGCCCAAAGCCTCTCTCGAAGGCGGTGGCCGACTTTTTTATCGGGATCAACGACCCGTTCGGGGGCAATCCGACCGGGGCGCCCTTCAGGTCGGATATATTTCACCTCTACGACGCGTGGGCCGATCTGCGCGGGCAGGCTCCGGTGGTCGCGTCTCGTCAGGCGATCGCTCGCGGCGAGCAGGTATTCGATTTCACCAAGATCAACATCACCGGGGTGGCGGGGATAAATGACGCGCTCGGCCAGCCGAGCTTTCCCGGCTCCTGCGCGACCTGCCACGACACCCCGAACGCCGGCGATCATTCGCTGAAAGCGCCGCTGAACATCGGCATCGCCAATGCCGGCTCGAACAGTCCACCGGCCGTGGACATCTCGGGATTGCCGGTATTTACCGTCATGTGCACATCGGGCAGCAGTCTGCTGGCACCGATCGGACAGACGTTCCAGGTGACCGACCTGGGGCGCGCGATGATTTCCGGAAATTGCGCCGATATCGGCAAGCTCAAAGGACCGATCCTGCGCGGATTGGCGGCACGCGCACCGTATTTCCACAACGGCTCAGCCGCCACGCTGCTCGATGTGGTCAATTTCTATGATCAACGATTTAAGATCGGGTTTACCAACCAGCAGAAGGCCGATTTGGTCGCGTTTCTCGATTCGCTCTGAAACGCGGGGCTGCTTCGGGGCTGTGACCGAGCCACAGGCGGAACCCCTTCGGACTTGCGCTGCCGATCAATCTCCCAATGAACCCGCGCAGCGCTCAATGCTCGGGTTTCCGCGCCGGCTCGCGATAATCTGGAGCGGCCAGAGCTCGGTGGAAAGGAAGGATCGGCGGGGGGCAGTTTCCTAAAACCCGAAGATGGCAGTCTGAGGTCAGCCGGGCTTGGTGGCGACGGCGCAGTGATAGGCCTGGGCAATGAAGAAGGTGCCGTCGGTCTCGGCCCTGGCGACCGCCCGCCGCCACGTTTCGGTCTCGGCCGGGGTCAGTGCCGCGAGGATCTGCTGCTGATAGCGCTCGATGCGCTCCGATCCCGGCACGACCGAGACCATCTGCGGAAAGCACTTCAGCCCGGTGAGGCCGAGCGCGCGCAGGCGCTGGTAGAGGCTCGCGTCGGCAACGCCGCGCGGGGCCGCCCCGCCGCCGATCATGCCGGGGGCGTCGACCTTTGCCTTCAGCGGCGGATCGAGCGGCAGGTTGACCCAGAACGGCATATCGACCGCGCGCACGACGATCCCGACCCGCCCACCGGGTCGGGTCACTCGCACGATCTCCGACAGCATGATGTCGGCGTCGCCCTCCTCGAACACCGTCGAAGACAACGCGACATCGACCGCGCCATCTGCCAATGGCAACGCTTCGGCGCGGCCTTCGCCGAAATCGATACGGTCGAGCAGTCCCTCGCGCCGGGCCAATGCCCGCGCCTCGCGCAAGAGATAGGGGCTCATGTCGCGGCCGATCACGCGGTTGGCGCCGGCGGTCCGCCTGGCGAGCTCGCGCATGATCACGCCCGAGCCGCAGCCGACTTCGAGCACGCTCTCGCCCGGGACGATCGCCAATGCGTCGAGCAGCGCGCGCACGACGCCGATATAGCCCGAGCGGCCGCGCTCCTCGAGGCTGGCGACGCTGCCGAGCAACGCCCCGCCGAGGGTGATCGTGCAATAATGCGCAGACAGCACCGGGATCAGGGGCTCCCATTGCCCCGGCGACAGATCGAGCGGCAGCAGCACCAATGGCGGCCCGGCGCCGCGGATGCGAAAGGAAATGCCGGCGACTTCGCCTTCCTGTTCCGGCAGGCCGGCTTTCGGCAACGCATCGCGGTGCGCGAGAAAGTCCTGCATCGCCGCGCCGATGCCGTCGCCGCGCTCGGCGGCGATGTCCGCCCAGGTGTGTCCGGCGTAATCGTCGAGCACCACCGTCGCGGCCTGCGGCAGCTCCGACAGCCCGGCGCGAACCCGGCGCGGGCCCGGCCCGCGGTCGCCGGTCACGACCAGGAGCCGCCCGGAGAGCGGCGCCAGAGTGCGCGTGTCCAGCACCGCCGGGCACAGCAAGGTCAATGACGCGATGCGCTGCGGATGTCTCGATGCGAAGCCTTGCAGATCGGCCGAACCGCGCCCGGCAAAATGCACGGCTGCGATCCCAAGCCGGTCGAGAAGCTCGGCGAGGCAGGTCTCGACCGGAAGATCGTCGTCGGGTTGTCTGGCGGATGTAATGGTCGTGCTCCCGTTGTTTTCACCGGCACGACCCGGCCCATGAAGACCGGATCCGTGAACGGTCGAGACGATAGGTCTCAAACTCGATCTCGACCACCGATCTTTGTACTGTACGCGCAAGAGCGGTCATCCGGCAGCGCTGTTGCCCGCACCGCAATCAGCCGGAAGGCTTTTTGGGGATTGCAGCAATCCACCGATCTGGTTCCTATGTCGGCGGAGCGCCGCCGGAACTCTGCGAGACGAAGTCCCAAGCAGGGAACGGGATCGCGGCGGCAGGGTGCGCCCAGACGCGGCGACCGGAACGACGGCGGAAGGAGCATGGTCACGATGGTCGAAGAGACGCGCTTGCCGGCAGACATCGACGCGCAGCCCCTGGTGCAGGCGGCCGTCGCCCTGCGGCCCGTGCTCCGCCGTTATCGCGAGGAGATCGAGCGCGAGCAGCGCCTGCCGCCGGCCCTGGTCGAGCAATTGCGCGAAGCCGGGTTCTACAAGATGCTGATCCCACGCGACCTCGGCGGGTTGCAGCTCGACCCTTTGACCTATCTGCGCGTCGTCGAGCGGTTGGCCGAGGGCGCCGGCTCGGTCGGCTGGAACCTCGGCAATGGCGGCGTCGGCCAGCTCGTCACGCTCGGCCTGCCAGACGAGGGAGTGCACGAAATCTACGGCGAGCGCGCCGACACGATCATCGCCGGCACTGCGGTGCCGGGCGGCGGCCGCGCGGTGCCGGTCCAGGGCGGTTACCGGGTCAGCGGCAGGTGGCAGTTCGGCAGCGGCTGCCAGGAGGCGAGCTGGATGCTCGGCAGCTTCCAGGTGCTGGGCGAGGACGGCCAGCCGCGCCGCCACCCGGAAGGCGGCTCGCTCTACTGGCGCGGCGTGTTTGCGCGCGCGGAAGCGGAGATCGTGCCGGGGAGCTGGGACGTCGCCGGGCTGCGCGGCACCGGAAGCTTCGACTGGACGGTCGAGGATGTGTTTCTGCCGGAGCGGCGGACCATGCCGCAAATCGGCATTCCTCTCGAAAACCAATGGGCGCGCTGGCCGGGGGTGAGCTATGCCTTGCCGGTCCAGTGCTGGGTCGGGCCGCATCACAGCGCGGTCATCACCGGCATCGCACGCGCCGGCATCGACGCACTCGTCGATCTCGCCGGCGGCAAGACGCCGCGCGGCCGCACCGGCGCGCTCTTATGCGAGAACCCGCAGGTGCAGGACGCAGTCGGGCGGGCCGACGCGATCCTGAACGCCGGGCGCGCCTACCGCAGCGCGATGATCACCGAGCTGTGGAACACCGTCGCCGCCGGCGACGAGACCACCCTCGAGCAGCGGGCCCGCTGCCGGCTGGCCTCGACCTACGCCGGCGACAGCGCGCGCGAGGCGATGGATCTGGTGTACCGCCACGGCGGCAGCACGTCCTTCAAGCGCGACAGCCGCCTCGCCGAGTGCTGGCGCGACCTGCACGTCGTCGCCCAAACCGTCACCCTCGCACCCGAGTGGTACCCGATCGGCGGCCGCGTCTACCTCGGCATGGACCCCGGCCCCCGCCTGCGCTAGGGGAGCAATTCTGAGGGATGGGCGCCTAAACACCTTGTCACCCCGGCAGAGGCCGGTGCCCATGCCGGCCATGGTCCCGGCCTGCGCCGGGAAGACGAGAAGCAATCGGTAGCGTCGACCGGCGATCATCGCTCGCGCCAAGGGCCTGCGGGATGGGTTACGCTCCGCTGATCCGCCCCATACCCGCTGGTCAGGGGTCCGGGTACATGCGGGCTTTGATTGCTTTTAGCTGTGCGATCACTTCCGGATCGGTGATTTTGGTGAACCGCGGCACTTCTTTTCCCTGCCACTTGGCGGGATCGAAGAACATGTGCAACGGGCGCAGGTCGAACATTCCGCCGTTCCTGTGAGCATAGGCTTCTTCGTATAACGGACGGTATACTTGCATGAAGGCGTCGGCCGGCCGGCAATCGTCTTCGGTGTGGTGGCCGATGCCATAAATGTAATAGGCGTAGTTATTTAGAGGCCCGTTCGGGTCATGCTTGAAGTGATAGTAATACCCGGGCTCGGGCCGTTTTTCCGGAGGCGGTAGGTCGTATGCCATGGGCTTCTCTCCAGCGGCTCCGAAAACTTCGACAACGGGTTAGGCGATCGCGGCGCTGCTCGCGGCGTCATGGTCGGCGACCAGCTGCCGCAGACGCGGGATCAGTTCTTCGCCGTATTGGACCGCGTCGGGGCGCGGGTCGTAGCCGCGGATCAACAGGCTGGTGGCGCCGAGCTTGTAGTATTCGAGCATCGCCTTGGCGACGGTTTCCGGGGTGCCGACCAAGGCCGTCGAGTTCCCTTGCGCGCCGGTCGCGGCGGCGAGCGAGGTCCACAGGCAGGTGTCGTGCAATTCGGCTTCCGCAGCAGCCTGCAGCAGCCGGTTGGAGCCCGCGTTCTGGCGCTGCGGAGCGGGGGCGGCGCCGCGATTGACCAGCACCCGGTCAAGGATGGCCCGGGCCCGGTCCCAGGCTTGGCCATCCGTCGCCGCCAGGATCGGACGGGTCGACAAGCTGAAGGTCGGCTTGCGGCCGCAGAGCGCCGCCTCTCCTCGTACGCGCTCCATGAACAACGCGGTGTCCTTAAGCGGCTCGCCCCACAGCATGTAGACATCGACATGCGGGGCCAATGCCCGGATCGCCGCGTCGGAGCCGCCGCCGCCGTAAATCGGGATATGTGGCTGCTGCCGGCAGCGGATTTCCGACCAGGTCCCGCGGGTGCGGTAGAACTCGCCATGGTGGTCGAACGGCGCCGGCTCGGTCCAGGTCTGGCGCAACAGCGAGACGTACTCGGCGGAACGGCGATAGCGGGCGGCATGGTCGGTCCAGTCGCCATCCTTGGCCTGATCGGCGTCGCTGCCGCCGGCAATGATGTGCACCGCCAGACGGCCGTTGCTGAGTTGGTCGAGCGTCGCCAGCTTGCGGGCGGCGACCGGGGGCGCCACGAACCCCGGCCGATGCGCCAAGAGGAAACCGAGCCGCCGGGTCATCGAGGCCGCATGCGCCCCGACCAGGAACCCGTCCGGCGCGTCCGAGAAGTAGCCGATCAGCACGCGGTTGAAGCCGGCCCGCTCGTGAATGCGCGCCGTCTCGGCGATCACGTTGGCATCGAAGGGAGGTCCGGCCGACGGGATCAGCTCCGACGCGACCCGCGGCGCGATCCAGCCGATCATCTCCACAGGCATGGCGCCGCCTTTCTGGATTCTGGCAGCTCGTCAGACCTCCCATATCGAAGGCGGCGCAACCCGATTCCGGCACACCCGACAATGACCGAGGGACCGGCTTCACTCTTCTCGAATGCCCAGCCATTGTCTGTATAATCGCTCACGTCGGAGCGTGCGTTGTTGGATGATCGCCGCTGGCGCGGGCCCATTCGAAAGGAAATCACATGACCAGCAAGCTCGCGGGCAAAATCGCTGTCGTGACCGGCGGCAGCGCCGGCATCGGCCTCGGCATCGCCGAGCATTTTGCCCAGGAAGGCGCACGCGTGTTTATCACCGGCCGCCATCAATCCGAACTGGATAAGGCCGTCACCTCGATCGGGAGCAATGCTGCCGCGATGCAAGGCGATACCTCCAACCTCGCCGACCTCGACCGCATCTACGCAGCGGTCAAGGCGCAAGCCGGGCATATCGACGTGCTGGCGGCGAACGCCGGGGTCTACGAATTTGCCGCGTTGGGAGAGATCACCGAGGAGCATTTCGATAGGACGTTCAATACCAACGTGCGCGGCCTCTTGTTCGCCGTGCAAAAGGCGCTGCCGTTGCTTACCAAAGGTTCCTCGGTGATCCTGACCGGCTCGATGGTGTCGATCAAGGGCTTTCCCGCCTGCTCGGTGTACAACGCGTCAAAGGCGGCAATACGGTCATTCGCACGCGGCTGGATTGTCGACCTCAAAGGACGCGACATCCGGGTCAACGTGTTGAGCCCGGGCTACACGGCGACCCCCGGCCTCGCTCATTTCATGACGGATGAGCAAAAGGCCGAGGCGGTTGCATCCGTTCCGCTCGGCCGGATCGGCACGCCCGACGATCTCGGCAAGGCGGCGGTATTCCTTGCTTCCGACGACAGCGCTTACGTCAACGGGATCGAGCTGTTTGTCGATGGCGGCGCGGCTCAGATCTGAGCATCGGCAACACCTGCCAAAGATGCAGCCCCTCGGTCGGGGTCATCCGGGGATGGACCCGGGGGCGCGTCTGCGCTAACGATTACAATATCGAACACTCACCGATCCGGCGATCTGGCTGCATCGACAAAAGGGAGAGCGATGATGGCGTATGAAGGCATGATTGCGGAGACGATGGCGATCAGCGGCGACAAGAACCAGCCGATCTCGGCCTATGTGGCGCGGCCGTTGGGCCCGGGTCCCTTTCCCGGGATGGTGCTGCTGCATCACGCGCCCGGCTGGGACGAGTGGTACCGCGAGGCGACCCGCAAATTCGCTCATCACGGCTACGCGACGATCAGCCATAACCTCTATCACCGCGCCGGCGAGGGCAAAGCCGACGATGTCGCCGCCAAGGTGCGCGCCGAGGGCGGCGTTCCCGACGCCCAAGTCATCGGCGACACCGAGGGTGCGGTCGCGTGGCTGCGCGCCCAACCGTGGCTCAACGGCAAGGTCGGGGTCTTCGGCACCTGCTCGGGCGGGCGCCAGACCTTTCTGTTTGCCTGCCATACCAAGAGCATCAACGCGGCGTGCGAGTTGTGGGGCGGCCGGGTGGTGATGAGCCGCGAAGAGCTGAACCCGAAGCAGCCGACAGCACCAATCGAGTTCACCAAGAGCCTGTCCTGCCCGCTGCTCGGTCTGTTCGGCAACGAGGATCGCTCGCCGACCCCGGAGCAGGTCAATGAGCACGAGGCCGAGCTCAAAAAGCACGGCAAGCAATACGAGTTTCACCGCTACGACGGCGCCGGGCACGGCTTCTTCTATTACGACCGGCCCGCCTACCGCATCGAGCAGGCGCTCGACGGCTGGCAAAAGGTGTTTTCGTTTTTGCACAAGCACCTGGCCGCATAATCCCGACAGCGCCTCCGAAAACCGCGATGTGCACCTCGATCGTCGAGATCGTCAGCGCGGACGGCGCTGGCAAGAGCGGTGACGGGTGGATCGACCTGACCCATTCGGTGGTGTCCTACGACCACCCGCACCACGCTCTCCTCGAAGAGGCGATCACCATCGATTTCGTCAACGCCGCGCTGGGCCCGGGCGCGCGGGTTGCGGTCGAGCTGACCCTGGAGGCGGCCAAGGAGCTGAGCGGCGCGCTTGTCAGGGCGATAGCAGCGGCCGAGGTCGAGGAGGCTGCGCGCTTTCGCAAGGGATGAGGCCCCGCCGTCGATCAACGGGGTCCCTCGATCGGTTGCGACCGCTGGACAAGGCCGCGCCGCGTGAGTCACTCTCGTCCGATGGACAGGAGAGAGCCCAGTGTGCGCGCGGTCCTGGCCGGCGAGGCCCCGCCGGACACTCCGGTCACGGTCAAGGGTTGGGTGCGCACAAGGCGGGACTTCGAGGGCCGGCATCTCGTTTGTGCACGTTTCGGACGGATCGTCGTTCCATCCGCTGCAGGTGGTGGCGCCGAACACCTTGCCGAACTACACCGGGGAGGTGCTGCGGCTGACCGCCGGCTGCGCGGTCGAGGCGACCGGGACCATCGTGCCGTCGCCGGCGAAAGGGCAGCCCTTCGAGATGCAGGCGAGTGCCGTCGAGGTGATCGGCTGGGTCGACGACCCGGAAACCTATCCGATCCAGCCAAAGCCGCACACGCTCGAATACCTGCGCGAAGTGGCGCATCTGCGGCCGCGGACCAACGTGATCGGCGCGGCGACGCGGGTGCGGCACAGCCTGGCGCAGGCGATCCATCGCTTTTTCGACGAGCACGGCTTTTTCTGGGTCAACACGCCGATCATCACCGCGTCGGACGCCGAGGGGGCCGGGGCGTTGTTTCGTGTGTCGAGCCTCGATCTCGCCAATCTGCCGCGCACCGCCGAGGGCGAGGTCGATTTTGCGCAGGATTTCTTTGGCCGCGAGGCGTTTCTGACGGTCTCGGGGCAGCTCAATGTCGAGGCCTACTGCCTGGCGTTGACCAAGGTCTACACCTTTGGGCCGACCTTCCGCGCCGAGAACTCGAACACCAGCCGCCACCTCGCCGAGTTCTGGATGATCGAGCCGGAGATCGCCTTTGCCGACCTGTCCGACGATGCGAGCCTGGCCGAGGCGCTGCTGAAATACGCCTTCACGGCATTGCTGAACCAACGAGCGGAAGACCTCGCCTTTTTCAACGAGCGCATCGAAAAGGGGCTGGTGGCGAAACTCGAGGGCATCGTCGGCTCGGAATTCGTGCGGATGGATTACAGCGAGGCCATCGCCGTGCTCGAGCGGGCGAAGGGCCAGAAATTCGAGTTTCCGGTCGCCTGGGGCATCGACCTGCAGTCGGAGCACGAGCGCTACCTGACCGAACGATACGCCAAAAACCCGGTCGTCGTGATGAACTACCCAAAGGACATCAAGGCGTTCTATATGCGGGCGAACGATGACGGACGGACCGTCGCGGCGATGGACGTGCTGGCCCCCGGGATCGGCGAGATCGTCGGCGGCAGCCAGCGCGAGGAGCGGCTCGACGTGCTCGACCTACGCATGGCCGAATGCCAGATCGACCGCGAGCACTACGCCTGGTACCGCGACCTGCGCCGCTACGGCACGGTGCCGCATTCGGGCTTCGGCCTCGGCTTCGAGCGCACCCTCGCCTACGTGACCGGCCTCTCGAACGTCCGCGACGCCATCCCGTTCCCGCGAACCCCGGGGAACGCGCGGTACTGAGGGATGGCGCGGGGTCGGCCGCCTTTGCGTCCGGCGTAGAGTGCTGGCCCATCATGAAGAGCTTTCCGGCCGGGAGGTGCGCGCCGTTCCGGCATGCAATCACGAAGGGAGAGGATGGATGCAGGTCGTCGATGCGCAAATTCATCTGTGGGGGGCGGGGTTGCCGAGCAATCTGTCGCATCGACAGGTGACGGCGTTTACCGCCGAGGAGGCGGTTGCGTTGATGGACGAGGGCGGGGTCGATGCGGCGGTCATTCATCCGCCGGGGTGGGACCCGAATTCGACCGAGTTGGCGTTTGCCGCGGTGCGGAACTATCCGGGCCGGTTCGCGATCATGGGGGCGGTGCCGCTCGACCGGGCGGAATCGCGCGCCCGCATCGCCCGATGGCGGGAGCAGCCGGGCATGCTCGGGCTGCGCTATGGGTTTCTCGCCGACCCGATGCGGCGGTGGCTGCACGATGGCACGATCGACTGGCTGTGGGCGGCGGCCGAAAAGGCCGACGTGCCGATCGCCGCGTTGGCGACGGATTCGCTGGAGCAGCTTGGCCGGATCGCCGAGCGCCACCCGGGGCTGCACCTGACGATCGACCATCTGGGCGGCCGCGGCGGCACCAGCACCTTGAAGGACGCCGCCGCGATGACCCACATTCCGGAATTGCTGGCCCTCGCCAAATTACCCAACGTCGCGGTCAAGGCGACCGGCGTGCCGCACTATTCGAGCGAGGCCTTTCCGTTTCCGGCGCTGCACCCCTATCTGCGCCAGGTCTACGATGCGTTTGGGCCGCGCCGCATGTTCTGGGGCACCGACATTTCGAAGATGCCGTGCTCGTGGCGGGAGTGCGTGACGATGTTCACCGAGGAATTGCCGTGGCTCAAGGGCCGCGATCTCGACCTCGTCATGGGCGAGGCGCTGTGCGCGTGGTGGGGCTGGGACCGCGCCGGCTGACGAACAGGGTGGCGAAAATGAGCACCGTGATCCGACCCTTGGCCGCAGCCGATCTACCGGAAGCACAGCGCATCGTGCGGCGGGCGTTCGGGACTTTTCTTGGCGTCGCGGACCTCGACAATTTCTGGCTCGATTTCGATTACGTCTATGGCCGCTTCGGGGCCGAGCACACGGTCGCGTTTGCGGCCGACGACGAGGCGGGCGCGCTCGCCGGTCTCAACTTTGCGACGCGATGGGGCAGTGTCGGGTTTTTCGGGCCGATTGCGACCCGTCCCGATTTGTGGAACCGAGGCATCGCCCAGCCGCTCGTCGCCGCGGTCAGCGACGCGTTCGAGGAGTGGGGCGTCAGCCATGCCGGGCTGTGCACGTTTCCGCACAGCACGAAGCATGTCTGGCTGTACCAGAAATTCGGGTTCTATCCGCGTTCTCTAACCCCGATCATGGCGATGCCCGCGTCCGGCTCGCCCGTGGCACTGCCGCAATCGGCGAGCTATGCGGCGTTGCCGCCCGAGGAGCGCCGGGCGGCGGAGGACGCGACACGGGAGCTGACCGACGAGGTTTACGACGGCCTCGACCTGCGCGCCGAGATCCGCACGGCCGCGGCGCGCAATCTGGGCGACACCGTACTGGTATGGGAAGGCGACAGCCGGCTCGCCGGGTTTGCGGTATGCCATTGGGGGCCGGCGAGCGAAGCGGGCGAGGGGTGCCTCTTTGTCAAGTTCGGCGCGGTGCGGCCGGGGTTCGGCGCCGATCGCCGTTTTGCGGCCCTGCTCGACGCCTGCGCTGCGCGCGCCCGTGCGGTCGGCATGGAACACGTGCTGGCCGGCGTCAACACGGCGCGCGAGGAAGCCTACCGGCAGCTGCTGGCGCGCGGCTTCCGCGCCCGGATGCAGGTCGTCACGATGCATCGGCCGAACGAGGCGGCCTACAGCCGGCCGGGCCTCTACGTGCTCGACGACTGGCGCTAGCGCGCACGGCCGAAACGCCAAGCGCATTTTGCCGGTGAAGACGGCGGATTACGCTTTGCTGATCCGCCCTGCTGGCTCACGATCCGCCCCAACGCCGCAGGTAAGAAGGGAAAGGTTTCCAATGAGCGAAAATCGTAGAACGAACCCCAAGGGCAAGCCGGTCGCGGTGGTGATCGGGGCCACCTCGAAGTGGCAGTCGGACGGGCGCAATACGTTGCTGGCGCATGGCCACCCGGTGGACGACAGCGAATTGCCGGTGGGCGTGCGCTGGGGCGTCGGCGGCGCCATCGCGCAGAAATTTGCGCAGGAGGGGTTCTTCACCGTGCTGACGACCCGCAAGGAGGCCAATGCTGCGAAACTGGCGGCGGCCATCCGCGAGCAGGGCGGCGAGTGCCTGATCGTCGAATTGGATCTCGTCTCGCAGGATTCGATCGCGGCGGCGTTCGCCACAATCCGCCGCGAAGCCGGCGATCCGGACGTCCTGGTCTACAACGCGGGCTACCTCGAAGGCCGCGATCTGCCGGCTGATAAGGAGCTGCTCGAATACATCCCGGTCGAAATGTTCGACACGACGCAGCACATCGCCTGCCGCGGCCCGTTTCTAGTCGCCAAGGAAGTGTTGCCGGCGATGCGCAAGAAAGGTACGGGGTCGTTCTTCTTTTCCAACAATTCGAGCTCGCTGCGCGGCAAGAAGCGGATGACCGGACAGTCGCTGTATTATCCTCGGGTCATGATGCGCACCTTGGCGCAAGTGCTGACCGAGGAGTACTCCGAGCACGGTGTGCACGTCGCCAACATCGTGATCGACGGCAGCATCGACTCGCCCGGCAGCCGGGCGTTGCCGCGCAACCAGAACCGCCCCGATCTCCAGATCAACCCGGTCAAGATCGCCGAGGCGTTCTATTACTTGCACACCCAGGACCGCTCGTGCTGGACCCACGAGCTTCAGCTCACGCCGTTTGCGACCAAGCCGAGCTACTGACCGCGGGTCGTGGGTTCAGAAACCGCCTCAGGCCGCAAAGAGTGCGCAATTTGGGAGACAGAGGCGGTGGGCGGCAGTCGTCTGCGTGGGCGTCAGCACTGCATTAATTCGATGCTGACGCCATCGGGGGCGGCGACGTAGCACAGCAGGCTGCCGCCCACGCCTTTCTTCAGCTCGACCGGAAAGGTCACGCCCCTCGCCCGCAGCTCGTCGCAGAAGGCTGCGAGATCGCCCTGGTACATGAAGCCAAAATGATCGATCCCGCGGGCGTCATGGCTGGAGAAGTCGGCGAACTGCCGAATGGGCCTGGCGGCGACCGGGGCCTCGCCCGGCCGCCGGCCGCGGATCAGAATCGTCATGCCGCCGAGGTCGACAAAGATCTGCGGCGCGCCCCTGGCGACGGTGTCGGCGGCAATCGCGGCGCCGAACATCTCGACATACCATTCGGCCGACGCTCGGGGAGTTTCGCTGATGATGTGGACGTGATCGAACTTAAATGCCGGATTGCTCATTA
The DNA here is from genome assembly GCA_963795485.1 of uncultured Alphaproteobacteria bacterium. GTDB lineage: Bacteria > Pseudomonadota > Alphaproteobacteria > ATCC43930 > CGMCC-115725 > AP-15. Next base: position 544,580 of record CAWCIL010000039.1, on the reverse strand, counting down.
TCGACCTCCTTGGTGGGTCACCTCCTTCACCGCGGCGGAGCTGCCGGTGCTGCTGCCTCAGCAATTCCAGCATACGGTCGTGATTTAGCCCATGTTCGAGATCGACGGCTCGACCACCGCGGCTAAGCCGATGCCGTCGAGTCGGCCTTCGCCTCGCTGTTCCGGTTCACCGCGTCGCTCGCCGACATCGTCGACCCGGCTTCATCCTCGCGGGCCGGAGCGGGCGGCACCGCGAGACCGTGCCCCAGCTATTGCCTATAGGATGGGTCGATGCGGTCGAGCTTGCGCAACAGGGCCGGCCATTCGACCCTCGACGGATCATTGCCGCCGAGGCGGCGCTTGGCGTTGCTGACGGCGGCGCTGACGATTTCCGCGCCGATCGGGTGGAATTCGGCCCCGGATTGCTGGAAGGCGAGCTGCATCGCGCACGCCCGTTCCATGCGGTAGGTCGCGAGAAAGGCCGCGGCGACGCTCTCGCCGACGACCAAGAGGCCATGGTTGCGCAGCACCATGATGTGGCAGTCGCCGAGATCGGCGAGAAAGCGCGCGCGTTCCTCGGGGCTGCGCGCGGCACCCTCGTAGTCGTGATAGGCGACGTCGCCGATCACCTGCAGCGCATGCTGGTTGAGCGGCAGCAGCCCGCCCTTCTGCATCGACACGGCGCAGCCGGCGATCGAGTGGGTGTGCAGCACGCAGGCTACTTCCGGCCGGGCCCGATGGACCGCACCGGGGATCGCGAAGCCGCCACTGTTGACCTCGCTCTCCGAGGGCTCGACCTTGTTCCCCTCGGCGTCGATCTCGACCAGCGACGACGCGGTGACCTCGTCGAACATGAGGCCGTATGGGTTGATCAGAAAACGGCCGTGGCGCGCCGGTATGCGCGCGGTGATGCGGGTGTTGATCAGGTCCGACCATCCGAACAGGTCGACCAGGCGATAGCAGGCGGCGAGATCGCACCTGGTCTGCCACTCCTCGGCGGACATCTGCGCGGGCATTGCCATTACCGTTGATGCCATGGGTTGCCTCCCTTGCGAGCCGATATGCCGGAAATCAGCGCATGCCCCTAGATCCGCTGTCAAGCCGGGCCGAACCTCGCCAAAGCTCGATTGACTGGAGTGGCGAGCCGGGTCAGGCTTCCCCTCCCCCGGGCATGGAGGCGCAGCAAGCGACCCGCCCGGACGCATAGGGAGGACAGAGCGATGCTCGAAATCGGCGTGTTTCACAACGGCGCGTCCAGCCTGCCGGTGATCACCACCAAGGACGGTGTCACGCTCAACGACGGGTCGCTGGCCGAGGTCCACCGGGTGGCCCAGGAAACCTTGGTGAACCAGGTGCGGCAGGGCATCCTGGCCGAGAAGTTGGGCTATCAATCGTTCTGGCTCACCGAGCACCATTTCCAGCCCGAGGGCGCAGAAATGAGCCCCAATCCGCTGATGGTGCAGATGAGCGTCGCCGCGCACACCAAGCGCATCCGGCTCGGCCAGGCCGCCAACATTATCGTCTGGCACCACCCGGTGCGGCTCGCCGAGCAGATCGCGACCCTGGACGTGATCAGCGGCGGGCGGGTCGATTGCGGCATCGGGCGCGGCTACCAGCCGCGCGAGAACGAGACGCTCGGCCGCCCCTACGGCTCGACGATCCAGGACCAGGAGCGCAACCGCAAGGCGTTCGAGGAAGCCATCGCGATCATGAAGAAATGCTGGACCGAGCCGTCGTTCTCGCATCATGGCGAGAATTTCTCGGTGCCGCCCAGCTACACGAAGTGGAACCACAAGCAGACCATCGCCTATTTTCAGCAGGAGAAGGCGGGACGCCGGCTGGAGGAGGTGATCAAGCTCGGCGATCCCGACATGTATTCGGCCGGCAACCCGGTGCAAGCGACGACCACGACGCTCAAGGAATTGCAGGTCTTTCCACAACCGGTGCAGAAGCCGCACCCGCAGCTGTGGGAGCCGCTGACCAGCGCCCGATCGCTCAAATTCGCCGCCGAGCACGGGATCAACGGGGTGATGATCGCCGAACCGAACGACCGGCTGCGCCGCAATCTCGAAATCTACTACGAGGCGGCGGAAAAGGCGGGTTTCCCCGACCTGCACAACCGCGGCCGGTTCAAGTTTGGCTGGGACGCGGCGAAGCGGCGCGGGATCATGACCAGCCGCTATCTGCACATCACCCGGCCGGGCGAGGAGAAGCAGGCGCTCGACCGGGCGGCGCGGGCGATCGAGCTGCAGTTCGACTATTATGGGCCGTTCGGCTTTGGCGCCGTGGTGGCGCGGCTCGACGAGCCGATGTTCGATCTGAACAAGAAGGTCACGGCGCAGATGCTGCGCGAGCGCGGGATCGCGATCCACGGCTCGAAGCAGTTCGTCATCGACAACATCATGAAGATGCGGCGCGAGTGCGGCTACGACGATTTCTGCTTTCTCGGCTGGTTCGAGCTCGGCGGGTTCGAGGCGCCGGAGATCGAGGAGCAGATGCAGCTCTTCGCCGAGGAGGTGATGCCGGTCATCGCCCGCGAATGCGGCGGGAAGGTCGAGCTGCCGGCGCGCAGCCCCGGTTTCATCGTGTGAAGGAGGCGGCATGGCGGAAAAGATTCGGCTGGGCCTGATCGGCGCCAGCGTCAAGGGCACCTGGTCGGCCCGGTCCCACCTACCGGCGCTGCAGGCCAGCGCCGATGTGGAGTTGACCGCGGTCTGCACCACCAGGGCCGACAGCGCCGAGGCGGCGCGCCGGGCCTGGGGCGCCCGGCTGGCCTTCGACGACTGGAGGCGGATGATCGTCTCGCCGGAGATCGACGCGGTTGCCGTCGTCGTGCGGGTGCCCTCGCACTACGCCCCGGCCAAGGCGGCATTGGAGGCGGGCAAGCACGTCTATTGCGAATGGCCGCTGGGGCGGACGACGGCGGAGGCGGTGGAGCTGGCGGCGTTGGCCAAGGCCAAAGGGCTGGTCACCGCGGTCGGCCTGCAGGCCCGCGTCAACCCGGCCATGATGCACATGAAGGAGCTGGTCGATGGGGGCTTTGTCGGCGCGCCGATGGCCGTCCATGTCGGCCTGATGCGCGAGGGCGTCTTGACCCGGCCGTCAAACCGCACCTGGCAGCGCGACGCCGAGCTCGGCGCCAACACCTTGACGATCGCCAACGGCCACACGGTGGATGCGATGCGCTTTGTCGTCGGCGACTTCCGCCGGCTGTCCGCGGTGGTGGCGACCCAGGCGAAGCAATGGCTCGATACCGGCGCCAACACGTTGCTGGATGTCACCTCGCCCGACAACGTGCTCGTCAGCGGCCGGCTGGAGAGCGGCGCGGTGGCATCCCTCCATATCGGCGCCGTTCCCTACGCCGGCAGCGGCTATCGCATGGAAATTTACGGGCATGACGGGACGTTGGTCGCATCGGGCGAGGATTCGCCCCAGCTGAGCCAGGTTCTCCTGCACGGGGCGAAGGGCGGCGAGCGGCTGGCGCCGCTGCCGGCGCCGGAGCGCTTCGCCATCGCCGCGCCTGCGACACCCCCGGGCGAGGCCGTCAACGTCGGCCAGATGTACGCGATGTTCGCCCAGGCTATTCGAGATCGGCCGATTCGGGACGGCGACAGCCGTCAGCCGGATTTCGCGACCGCGGTCGAGCTGCACCGCCTGATCGACGCCATAAAGGAGGCGTCGGACAATGGCCGGGAGGTGACGTTCGGCTAGCGGTCCGACACGCTGGTTGGCGATACCGAAGGCGGTCGCGACACGCGCGCCCCGATTTGAAGTTGTGCAAGATCCGGGGGACATCGAGTTGATTGACGACCCGGCTGCGGCGTCTGTTGCGGGATTTGGGGGCACTCAATACCTCGAAGCCGGCCAAGCGGCAGCTCGCGCTGTTCGGCGCCTATGGTCAGCGCCTCCGTGCCGGTCCGATCCCCGAAGCTGATGATCTCAATGCCTTAACGCGCGCAGAATCGCCCCATATTCATCCGGACATGGAAGGAGTAGATCTACCCATCGCCGGATTTGTCGCGTCGCCTTTCACCAGCGGCGCGCCCGACCATCATCGAGGAGAATCCATCATGCCGCGTCTGAATTTCGGCGCCTTCCTCGCCCCCCATCATCCGGTCGGCGAGAATCCGATGCTGCAGTTCCGCCGCGATCTCGACCTCGTCGAGCGTCTCGACCGGCTCGGCTACGACGAATTCTGGTGCGGCGAACACCATTCGAGCGGCTGGGAAATGATCGGCTCGCCGGAGATGTTTCTGGCCGCGGCGGGTGAGCGGTCGCAACGCATCAAGCTGGCCACCGGGGTCGTCTCGCTGCCTTATCACCACCCGTTCAATGTCGCCCAGCGCATGGTCCAGCTCGACTGGATGACCGGCGGGCGGGCGATCTTCGGCACCGGCCCGGGGGCGCTCGCCTCCGACGCGCATACGCTTGGGATCGACCCGATGGTGCAGCGCGACCGCCAGGACGAGGCGATCGGCGTCATCCGCCGGCTATTCAACGGCGAGCGGGTGACCGCGAAAAGCGACTGGTTCACGATGCAGGATGCGGCATTGCAGCTGCTGCCGCTGCAGCAGGAGATGCCGTTCGCGGTCGCCTCGCAGATCAGCCCGTCCGGCATGACCTTGGCCGGCAAGCACGGCATCGGGGTCATCTCGATCGGCTCGATGTCGGATGAAGGCCTCAACGCCCTGGCGACGCAGTGGGGCTTCGCCGAGGCCGCCGCGAAGAAGCACGGCAAGATCGTCGACCGCAAGGACTGGCGCGTGCTGTTGAGCTGGCACATCGCCGAGACCCGGGAAAGGGCCCGCGCCGAGGCCCGCGAGGGCCTGCTGCGCCACCACAACCAATATGTGGTCGGGACATTGCAGCGGCCGGGTGCGACACCGTTCGGCGATCCCGACGAGGCGGTCGACAAGACTGCTTTCGGGGACGGCGCCGCGGCGACGATCGGCACCCCCGACGATCTGGTGGCCCGGATCAAATCGGTGCTAGAAGTGAGCGGCGGCTTCGGCACCCTCGTCGGCTTTGTCCACGACTGGGCCAACCCGGAGAACACGATGCGCAGCTGGGACATGGTGGCCCGCTATGTCGTGCCGGAGATCAACGGCTATCTCAAAGGGCTGCGCCAATCGCAGCACTTCGTCGCCACCAATCGCGGCGTCTTCGACCGCGCCAAGGAAGCGATCATGGCGAAGATCACCGAGAACGAGGCTGCGGTCGCGGCACTCGCGGTTACGCGCGGGTCGCGACTGGGCGATGTGGCTTCGGCGAGCAACCTGCCCGACCTGGACAAGGCCCGCGCGCGGGCCGGCACGGATTGAAATGGATTGAAGAGGCGGCAGGCGCATTTTCCTGAGGGGTAGAGGTCTCACGCGAGGATGACGATCATGGCCAACGACAAGATGACAGCTGACAAGATGATGGCGCAGATCTCCGGGAAGGACGGCTTTATCGCCGCTCTCGACCAGAGCGGCGGATCGACGCCCGGCGCCTTGCGTCTCTACGGCATCCCGGATAACGCCTATAAGGGCGATGCCGAGATGTTCAAGCTGGTGCACGAAATGCGCGCGCGCATCATGACCGCACCAGCCTTCACCGGCGCCAAGGTCATCGCGACGATCCTGTTCGAAGGCACGATGGACGGCGAGGTGCAGGGACAGCCGGTTCCGACGTTTCTGTGGGAGAAGCGCAGCGTCATTCCGTTCGTCAAGGTCGACAAGGGGCTCGAGGCCGAGCACGACGGGGTCAGCCGGATGCGGCCGATGCCGGAGCTCGATGCCCTGCTGACCCGCGCGGTCAAGCTCGGCGTCTTCGGGACCAAGATGCGCTCGGTGATCAACCTGCCCTCGAAAAACGGCATCGCCGCCGTCGTGGCGCAGCAGTTCGAGGTGGCGGAACAGATCGCCGAGCACGGGCTGATGCCGATCGTCGAGCCGGAAGTCTCGATCAAGAGCCCGGACAAAGCCGGCGCCGAAGCCATCCTGCTCGCGGAATTGACCAGGCAGCTCGATGCCCTGCCGGATCGCCGCAAGGTGATGCTCAAGCTGACGATCCCGGATGTTCGGGATCTCTACGCGCCGTTGACGAACCATCGGCGGGTGGCCAGGGTCGTGGCGCTTTCCGGCGGCTATACGCGAGCCGACGCCTGCCAGCGCCTCTCGGCCAACCACCGCATGATCGCGAGCTTTTCGCGCGCCCTCGCCGAAGGCCTCGAGCATTCGATGAGCAATGCCGACTTCAATTCAACACTGGCAAAATCAATCGACGAGATCTACCGGGCCTCGACCGTAAAGATTTGAGCCGGGCGGCCGTTGTCCGTCCGGGGCGATCGATTTCCCGAGCCAAATCCGGCCCGGCCCATATCAGCCTTTCGCCGGGCCCGCCTGCTCGCCTTCGGGCCGGGTCAGAAGGTGACCGCAGCCGGCCTTCGTCGCCCAATACTCCCAGGCGCGCCAGGTCTCGACCGAATAGGGGCGGTAGCCGCGGTTGCGGGCCTCGATCTCGCCTGGTGACAGATACTTGATCTCGCCGCCCAGCTGCCGCGCGCGCATCAGGGCGCGCGCGTTGCGCGGCAGGTAGACCGACAGCCGCACGACCTCGATCAGCGAACGCGCGGCCGCGGCGAAGCCATGGCCGCGCATCAGCGCGACGCTGTTCGCGCCGAGGCATTTCGCGAGGTCGCCCGCCTGCGCCATGTTGGTGACGAGCAAATTGGTGTCGCCGAATTGATCGGCGATGTCCCAGACCGGCGTCTCGGCGCCGATAAAGCTGCCCGAATGAATGACCGGCCGCAGCTTTGTCCCTTGGGCGATGCCGAAGGGCAGGGTGTCCTCGGCATGGGCATGGACGACGGCCATCGCATCCGGCCGCGCCGCGAAGATCGCGGCATGAATAAAGCGCTCGAGATAAAGGCTGCGGCCGTCGTCGCGCACCGGCCGGCCGTCGAGGTCGAGCTCGACGATGTCCTCGGGGCCCGACCAGCTCCGGCGCCAGCGAGCGGGCGATCAGGAAATGGTTGGGGTCCTCGGGATGGCGAACGCTGACATGGCCGTAGGCGTCGACCACCTCTTCCCTGGCGAGGATCCGGTTGGCGATCACCAGGTCCTGGATCAGGGAGTCGAGAGTACTCATGGTCCGTCCTCCCAGAAAGGAGCCGCCAGCAACGCGGCCCCGCCTTCTATACCACAGAGAATCTTCGCGAGCCGCCCGGCCCTCGCCGCCGGTCGCATCCGTTTGCGATGATATCTCCGCCTGCGTGAATTTTCGGCTATGGAGTAGACAGCCGTCCTTCGCCGGCACCACGGCCAGCGCCAAAGTCGCGCCGATTCCGGTCGTTCGCGCAACCCCCTATTGAGCCGCGCGGTTCGACTTAAGCTAAGCCCCAGCGTATCGCTGCCGGTGTGTCATCGCCAAAGGCTGAGGCGACCGAGCCGCCCTTCACGCGAGTTGCACCGCGGGCTCGGCTGCGATGACCTCGATCTGGCCGACCGTCTCCTTGCCCCATATGAGCGGAACGAAAGCGCCGAATGCGGCAAAGAACATCGTCGTGCCGAAGAAGATCACCGGCGAGCCGGTATAAGGCACCATAAGAGCCGGTAACAGGCCGGCGAAGACAATCCGGCCGCTCGATTCGCCGAAGATGTGGCCGCGGCCGCGCAATGCCGTCGGGAACTGCTCGGACATATAGACCCGGGTCGCGCTGAATGCCGACACCACGGTGAAGCCGACGATCAAGCCGCCCGCGATCATCAACGTGTGGGCGTATGATCCCGCCGAGTGCGCGAGCATCATCAGGCCGTACCCGGGTACCGCCCCGAACATCACAAAGAAGATCGTCCAGCGCCGGCCGATGATCTCCATCAGCCAGGCAGAGAAGCCTTTCCCGAAAAAGCTCACCATGTAGATGACCGAGGTGAGCCCCAGGCTCACGGCGACGGGATAACCCTGGTTGTGCAGCGCCTTCGGCAGCAGTGTCGCGGTCATAAACGCAGCGGAGGCAGCGCAGGTGCCGGTCACCACGCCGACCAGGGTGAACCGCAGCTGGCCCTTGGCGAACAAGTGCCAGTACGGCGGCAGTTTCTCGCGGGCGGCCTCGCGAACGTTGCCGAGTTCGGCCAGCGTCAGCGGCGGCACGCGGTTGCCGCTACGCCTGATGATCCCGTTGACGATATCGACCGCGATCCGCACCTCGCCGCGCCGCAGACGCCAGCGCGGGCTCTCCGGCAACAGGAAATAGACCGCCAGCGCGACCAAGATCCCCAACCCGCCTGGTAACGCCAGGAGCCGAAACGCAGCGGGATTGCCGGCGAGCTGGCTGGCGAAGAGCGCTGGGAAGGTGATCCCCAAGGCCAGCGACATCTCGTAGATCCCGCCATAGGTGCGGCGGTGCTGCGCCGGCATCAATTCGGCCGCGATCGGGAACGCCGCCGAGACGACGCCGCCGGCGCCGAGTTCGGTCAACGCCCGCACGATGATCAGCTGCTCGGCATTCTGTACCAGCGGGATCAGGAGCGTAAAGAACGCTGTCGCAATCACGCCGATCAGCAACATGGCCCTGCGGCTCAAGCGGTCGCCGACCAGCGAGAAGCCGAGGCCGCTGACCGTCAGCATAATGGCCGGGCCGAGGATCAACCAGCGGATGTCGGTGCCGGTCAGATGCAGCGGTGCCTTGGCCAGCAGGATGAACGAGCCGGTCAGAAAGATATCGTAGGCCTCGATGAGGGCGACGAGGGAGAGGACAGAAATGATCAAGACCTGGTAAAAGCTGAACGGAATACCGTCCATCTTGCGGCCGAGCGCGCGGCTGCCCGAAGAGCCCGGAGATTCCATGGCCATTGTGCCTCCTCGGCCCGGGGACGATGCAACGGCCGGCACGACCACTGCCGCGGCCGCCGCTTGCTGCCCGCGAGCTGACGTGTAGCGCCTGTTCATCTGCGAGGTCGGTTCATCCGATCCTCATCGCCCCATCCCTAACACGGCGATGTCGATGTGTCATCGGCAAAGTGGGGCATCGCCGGTCGAGAAAAACGCCGGATCTCCGCCCTCGTCCCCTCCCTAACACTCGTACGCTTGTGGGTTCAGACGGCTCCACACGCGTGCGCTCTTGGCGGACACGGGGTCGCTCGGGTTCGGTAATGGCACCGTTCCAGATCCGATCCGGAACGGAGAATGTCGGCGACGGAGGTGACGCCCGGGCCAAACCTGTCAGGGAAGCGCGGTCGGCCGCATCCGGTTCGACGCCGGTCGCCGAGACATTCGCCCGAGACCGCATGCCGGTCGCTTTCGGCCTCGTGAGCCAATATGCTTGCGACCGGCGGTTCGCCCGCGAGGAGGACAGTGATGAAGCCCGAGACGGTAGGCATGTCGTCGGCGCGATTGGCGCGGCTCGACGAAGTGATGAAGCGCCGCTACGTCGACGGCGGCTATCTGCCCGGCCTGCTGACCCAAATCTATCGCCGGGGTCAGCTGGTCCACACCGCGATCTGCGGGCAGATGGACCTCGAGCGCGGCAAGAAGATGCGGGAGGACGCGATCTTCCGCATCTATTCGATGTCGAAGCCGATCACCGCGGTGGCGCTGATGATGCTGGTCGAGGAGGGCCTGATCGGCCTCGACGACCCTGTCCACACCCACATTCCCGCCTGGAAGAACCTCGGCGTCTATGCCAGCGGCATGCCCTCGCTGCTGGCCGACGCGCCGTCCAGCTTTCTGACGACGCCGACGCTGCGGCCGATGAAAATCGTCGACCTCGCCACCCACACTTCCGGCCTCACTTACGGCTTCATGATGCGCACCGCCGTGGACGCCGCCTATCGCCGGGCCAAGGTGACCGACCGCCAGACCCCGGGCGGGCTCCCGGGGATGGTCGACCAGCTCGGCCAAATCCCGCTCGATTTCTCGCCGGGAACCGCGTGGAACTATTCGGTGTCGATCGATGTGCTGGGCTATCTGGTCGAGAAGCTGTCCGGCATCGGCTTCGGCGAGTTTCTGAGCACCCGGCTGTTCGCGCCGCTGGGCATGAACGACACCGCGTTCTGGGTGCCGACGGACAAGACCGAACGGTTCACCGCTTGCTATCAGCCGGAGGGGCAGGGCAGGGGGTTGAAACTGCAGGACGACCCGCGGGAGAGCACCTACGCCAAGCCGCCGATGCTGGAATCGGGCGGCGGCGGCCTGGTCTCGACGGCGCACGACTACCTGCGCTTCTGCCGCATGATGCTGAATGGCGGCACGCTCGACGGCGTGCAGATCCTCAGCCCGAAGACGGTCGCCTTGTTCAGCCTGAACTACCTGCCGGACGGCAAGGAGGTGGCCGACATGGCGTTGCCCGGGATGTTCAGCGAATCGGGCTATGCCGGGGTCGGCTTTTCGCTCGGCTGCGGGGTCAACGTCGATGTGGCCAAGACCCGGCTGCCGGGCTCGCTCGGCGAATATTTCTGGGGCGGTGCGGCCGCGACCGCGTTCTGGATCGATCCCGAGGAAGAGCTGACGGTCGTGTTCATGACCCAGGTGATCGGCAGCGAGGCGCGGCTGACCTTGCGCCGGGACTTGCGCACCTTGGTCTATTCGGCGATGACGGAATCGTTCGCGTAAGTCGCCATCGCTGGCACGCAGGAGAGAGCCGATGGAGCTGAGGGGTGCGGTGGCGCTGGTGACCGGCGGCAATGGCGGGCTCGGAACCCGGATCTGCCACGCGCTGGCGAAGGAGGGCGCGCATATCGCCGTCATGTATGCGCAGAGCCGTGACCAGGCCGAGGATGTCAGCCGCGATCTCGCATCGCGGTACCAGATCAACGCCGCGGCGTTCGCCTGCGACATCACCGACGGCGCCGCGATCGACCGGGTGGTCGGCGAGGTGACCGGGCATTTCGGCCGTCTCGACATCCTCGTCAACGACGCCGCCTACAATAAGGCGATCCCATTCGCCGACCTCGACGATCTGACGATCGAGGTGTGGGACAGGATCATCGCCGTCAACCTGACCGGGCCGATGCGCCTGATAAAGGCGGCGGCGCCGCTCATGAAGGCGCAGGGCCGGGGTCGCATCGTCAACATCTCCTCAGTGTCGGGGATCGGGCCGACCGGTTCCTCGATCGCCTATGCGGTGTCAAAAGCGGGGCTCATCCACCTGACGCGCTGCATGGCGGTGGCCCTGGCGCCCGAGACATTGGTCAACTGCGTGGCACCCGGCCTCCTCGAGGGCACCCGCGCGACCTCGAACCTCCGCCCCGAGCAGATCCAGAACTCCGCCGCAACCTCGCTCTTGAAAAGGCCCGCCGACAAGGACGACTGCGCCGACATGGTGGTCGCGATGTGCCGCACCGAAACGATGACCGGCCAAACCATGGTCATCGATTCCGGCCGGTATTTCCACTGACGCCAGCGGTCGTAACGGGGGTCGCAATGCCTGCTCCGGTCCCGCCCTTCACCCGGGAGACGGCGCGTACCAAAGTACGGATTGCAGAGGACGCTTGGAACAGCCGTGATCCGCGTCGAGTGGCGCTCGCCTACACCGAGGACAGCCGGTGGCGGAACCGAGCCGAATTCATCAATGGGCGCGCCGAGATCGTCGGCTTTCTGACCCGCAAATGGAGCAAGGAGATCGAATACCGTCTGATCAAAGAAATCTGGGCGTTTGCCGATAACCAAATCGCCGTGCGCTTCGCTTATGAGTGGCATGACGACAGCGGCAACTGGTTCCGCTCTTATGGCAACGAGAACTGGGAATTCGATGTTGATGGCGTGATGCAGCGACGCCTCGCTTCGATCAACGATCTACCGATCGGCGAAGCCGACCGGAAATACCATTGGCCTCTTGGGCGACGGCCCGACGATCACCCGGGCCTCTCCGATTTGGGGCTTTGATCTGCGATGCGTCCGGTCGAGACGCATGAGGGACGCAGGAAAGCACACTGTGTCATCACACTGGGGAAGGAGAGAGTGCCATGCCGTTTTATCAAAAGGGCGACGTCAAAATTCGCTACGAGGAGTCGGGCTCCGGCTTCCCATTGTTGGTCACCCCCGGCGGCGGGTTGAACTCGCGGGTCAGCAATTGGGCGACCGCCGTATTCAACGCTCCGGAGGCCCTCAAGAACGATTTCCGCGTCATCACGATGGATCAGCGCAACGCCAATGGCGGCGAATCCACCGGCCCGGTTCCGGTCGAAAATCCGTGGGACGCTTTTGCCGACGACCAGCTCGGGCTGATGGACCATCTCGGCATCCGCGAGTTCTTCTACATGGGCTATTGCATCGGCGGCTGTTTCGCCGGGAAGCTCCTCGAACGGGCGCCCCAACGAGTGGTCGCCGCGGTGTTCTGCCAGAGCGTCGGGCATCGGCCGGAAGACCCGGATGTCATGGTCCGGCACAGCCACGAGAATTGGGTCCCCGAGTTCCGCGCTCGCCGGCCCGAAGTGACAACGGACACGCTCGAGAAGTATTTTCACGGTCTCTGGCGGGCGCGGCCCGATTTTCTCTTCAGCGTGTCGCGCGATTTCATCAAGAACTGCCGCACCCCGATACTGGTGCTGCCGGACGACACCCCCTCGCACCCGCTGCAGACCTCGATCGACGTCGCCTCGCTCGCACCTAACTCCGAGATCACGGTCTTTCCCTGGCGCGAGCCGCCGGAACTGAAGGAACGCACGATCAACCGGGTCCGCAGCTTCCTCAAGGCGCACGTGCCGATGCGAGCCGCCGCGCAATAAAGCCTTATCCGGCCAGATTGAATCGCCGCTCTTCTTCGTCGTTCCCGCGAACGCGGGAAGCCAGAGGCCAACGCTTCGTCGCTCGCCCTGGACCCCCGCTTCCGCGGGGGCGACGAGCGAGAGAGACCGCGTTTGATTGATCCTACTTCCGATAGGACGGAAAATTCCGGCGACGGCCGGGGCATTCCGCCGTGGCGACGCCGACCGTCATGCCGGAAAGTGCTGCCCCGCCGGTCATGCGTGCGGGGCAGGCTTTCCCTCCTAGGCTTGCTTCAGAGCACCTCCGCAGCTGGGGTTGCGTCTACCACCTCGAACGAGATGTTTTCGTCCAACTCGCCGCGGTAGATAACAAGGCTCAGTGTCTCGGTTCCGATAAGGCGCTGTGCAGGCGGAGTTTAGTTGGGCGACCGACAGCCGAGCAACGGGCCGCGTTGCTCAGGCGCGCATGCGCGAGATGTCGCGTAGCACGCTCGCTTCCAGCTCCTTCTCGTCGAGGCGGTGCTTCACCAGGTCACCGATACTGACGATGCCCTTCAGCTCGTTTCCTTCAACAACCGGCAGGTGCCGGATCCGCGCTGTCGTCATTGTCGCAAGCACGGCATCGATGCGATCGGAGGAACGACAGGTGAGGATCGGCGTCAACATCATTTGTTGGACCTGAAAACCCAGCACGGCGGCGCCGCTTTGGGCCACCGCGTTGATGAAGTCCCGCTCGGAGAAGATGCCGACCGGTTTCATCCACCGATCCTCCACGACCAAGGCGCCGATGCGGTGTTCAGCCAGCTTGCGGACCGCAAGTTCGACGCTGTCCGCGGGGTGTATCCTCTCAACGTGATGGCCTTTCGTCCGTAAAATATCGGAAATGAGCATGGTTGCCTCCTGCACTGATCGCGGCCCGCTCGCTTCCTGACGGCGACTGCTCGCGGGCGGTCCCTCGGCTGTCTAGATGGGGATTAGGTGATGCATTCCCCAAGAGATGCAGTACTGTAGGGTGGAAGAGCTGCGCTGATCCGCCCTACGAAAGGAACAATCCCCATGCCATTTTATGAAAAAGGCGATGTCCGCATCCATTACGAGGAGGCCGGGTCGGGCTTTCCGCTGCTGGTCATTCCCGGCGGCGGATTGAATTCGACGGTCGCGGGCCTGGCGAACCATCCGTTCAACTCGATCGCGGAGCTCAAGGGCGAGTACCGGGTCATCGCGGCGGATCTGCGCAACGCCAATGGCGGCCAATCCTCAGGGCCCCTCGAGATCGACCGGCCGTGGGACGCCTATGCCGACGACCATCTCGGCCTGATGGATCACCTCGGCATCGGCGAGTTCCTGGTGCAGGGCTTTTGCATCGGCGGCCCGTTTATCTGGAACCTGTTGCGCCGCGCGCCCCGGCGCATCGTCGCCGCCGTATTGGCGCAGCCGAGCGGCTTTCGCCCGGAGATGCCCGACCTCTTCTACCAGAACAACATCACGGGCTGGGGCCCGGGGCTGTGCGAGCGCCGGCCCGAGGTCACGATGGCGATGGTCGACGCCTTCCTCAACAAGATGTACCGCGCCAACGCCGACTTCGTCTTCACCGTGACCCGCGATTTCGTGCGCGACTGCCAGACCCCGGTCCTGGTCCTGCCCGACGACGTGCCGGCCCACCCCTACGCCGTCGCAATGGAGAGCGCGCTGCTGGCGCCCAACGCGCAAGTCAGCCTCTACCCCTGGAAGGACACGCCGGACAAGATCCCGTTGGCGGTGCGCCACATCCGCACCTTCCTTCGCGCCTATAAGCCTGCAACCGCCGCCAACTGATGCCAAGCCGAACCTGAACAGGCGCGAATGCTGAAACGGCTGGGACTGGCCCTGCTGCTCGCCGCGGCGCTCGGCAGCGTCGCGCGGGCTCAGGGCTCGACGCGGTTCGACGGCCAGTACGTCGGCACACTCACGCTGACCAACATCATCGGCGGCGACTGTACCCAGCCGCCTCCGGGTGCGCTTTATCCTCTGACGATATCGGGAGGCCAAGTCCAATTCAAATACGATCCGCGATTTCGACACGATACTGCGCGGGACGGTTGATCAAAATGGGACTTTCACGGCCTCTCGCTCGTTGCCAAAAGGGCTGGTCCGCATGACCGGGCACGTTTACCAAAGCAACATCACGGCCCATATCAAATCGCCGAGCTGCAATTACACGTTTCGGACCAGGAACTAGTGGAACAATCCTGACAGATCGCACCCAACAAATTGCCACACCGGCGAAGGCCGGTGCCCATGGGCACCGTGGATCCCGGCCCGCGCCGGGAAGACGCGGGATGGGCTCGAAGGGTGCCAAACGTCAGGTGCGTACCACTAGCGCACTGACGAAACATTCGAATCCCCCGCACTCTCTTCGTCGCCGGGGTGCGCGCCGGTTGCGAGGCTGCGGTCAAAGGGTCGGGCGGGAAATTGCCGACGCCGCGGATCATCGAGGCCGGTCGCCGGCGCGCCGGTCGTCCCCATATGTTATGCTGGATGCCGCAGAGGGAGTTCGAAGCATGACCGAGGCCAAGCTTGCGCCAAACCTGCCGGGTTGGATGGTGGAGCACGCGAACCGCTATCTCTCGAGCGGCGGCGCCGAAGGGCATATGCACAAGCCGACCCAGCCGGGCCGGCCCGACATGACCGTGCCGTCATTGCTGCTGACGACGACCGGTCGGAAGTCGGGAGAAAAGTTTATCTTCCCGCTGTACTACGGCAAGGTAGGCGAGAGCTATATCGTGGTCGCCTCGAAGGGCGGGGCACCCCAGCACCCCGGCTGGTACCGCAACCTGCTCGCCGACCCTGACGTCGAAGTGCAGGTCGGCACCGCGAAGATGAAGGCGCGGGCCCGCACCGCCAGCGGCGAGGAGCGCGTCCGGCTGTGGGAAAAGGCGCTCGAATTCTGGCCGCCCTACGCAGACTATCAGAAGAAGACCGAGCGCGAGATCCCGGTCGTCGTGCTCGACCCCGTGCGGTAGCCGGCTGCTGAAAATCCCGGAATCATCGTCATTCCGGGGCGCGGGCAATGCCGGCGAGCCCGGAAGCCCTGAATACCAGCTCCGAAATCGAGGGGTTGGCCGGTGTCCTGGGCTGCGGGCGGTCCTGAAGCAGCCGCCCGGGATGCATGCAGGACAGGGAAAGCGGCAGGGTTCGTGGTATGCTCTCGATCCCGATCGAGCTTCGCGGTGAGCTCGATCTGACATGAGGGAGGTAGCTATGCCCGACACCACCGATCAACGGCCGCCGGTCGCCGTCGGCCACGTACGGCTCAACGCCAGCGATGTCGGCGCCGCTGCGCGCTGGCTCGAAGCCGTCGGCCTGCGCCCGATCGTAACGCGGGACGAACTGGCGGTGCTGGAGCTGCGCGGCGGGACCCACGTCGTCGTCCGCCAGGCCGAGCAGCCGCCCGCACCCGGGGCGGCAGCGCCTTTCGACCTGATGGTCGATGACGTTGACGCGACGCATCGGGATTACGCCGAGAAGGGCCTCGAGCCGTCGCCGATCCGCCGCGGCCGCATCCACGACTCCTTCGACCTCGCTGGCCCCGACGGCTGGGCTTTCACGGTCAACTCGACCCACGCCAGCGGTCGCCCGATCTGACCGAAAGGCCCATCGCCGGGCCGATCCCGCCCGCTGCCGTGGTACCAGCCGCAGGGCGGGTGCAGCATAGCGCAACCCGCCGAAGCCGGCACAGGCCGGCCAATTGCATCCGCGCTGCGCTTGCTATTAAAGATAAGAGAAACCGGCGTAGGGCGGGCTTTCGGGTCCTCAGAGTTGCGCCGTTGCGAGCCGCAGGCCTGACAAGAGAAGCTCGCGGTGGCCCCCGATAAGGCTCTCGGGCAAGCGCGCAGGCACGGCTTCCGGCCTAACGCGCGGCCGGTGCGGATATCATCGGCCGCGGCATCAACCGTGCGGTCCAGCGTGGTGTTGCCGGCAGGCGAAGATGAAGCCGAGGCCGTGCCTTCGCAGCGCGCCCGAATAAAACCGGCTAGGATTTGATCCCGAGCAGGCCGGCGGCGGTCTGCCCGAGCATCGCGGTGCGCTCGCCCTCGCTCAGTTCGGGTGTCGAGAGGATGTGATCGACCGCGGTGGTGGTCCACGGGTAGGGGTAGTCGGTGCCCATCACGATCCGGTCCGGGCCGACCTGGGCGGCGAGATGGCGCAATGCCTCGGGGGTGAACACCAGCGAGTCGAAATAGAGGTCCCGCAAATATTCGGTCGGCTTCTTTTTCAGCGGGATCGTGCAGCGCGCGGGAAAGGTGGTGCAGCCGGCATCCGAGCGCGCCGCATAGGAGGGCAGGTAGCCGCCGCCATGGGCGCCGCAGATCTTGACCCCCGGAAACCGATCGAGCGTGCCCTCGAAGATCAGGTGCGACAGCGCGATCGTAGTTTCGAGCGGGTTGCCGATGACGTTTTCGAGCCCGCCATTGCCTTTCAGCCGCGCGGCGAGTTCGGGTGAGCCCTGCGGATGGATGAAGATCAGCACGCCGAGCTCCTCGGCCTTAGCCCAGAACGGGTGGAACTTCTCGGCTGACAATTCCTCGCCATTGACGCTGCCGCCGATCAGCGCGCCGCGCAGGCCGAGTTTTTTGACGGCCTTGTCGAGCTGATCGGCCGCGAGGTCCGGGTATTGCAGCGCCACCGTCGCGAATGCCACGAAGCGATCGGGCTGGGCCGCGCAGATCTCGGCCAGCTTGGCGTTCTGCAGCTCGATGATCTGGGTCGCGAGGTCGCGCTCTGCCTTGTACCAGTAGGGGTTGATGCTGAGCGCCTCGATGTCGATGCCCTGCGCATCCATCGCGCGGATGCGGTCCGGCGCCATGACCAGCGCGTGCGGCGCCACTTTGCGCCCGAGCAGCGCCATCGCCTCGGGCACCGCGCAATGGGCGTGCACATCGATAGTCGTGATGCGCTTTCCGTTGACGACGACCGCGCGCCGGGGCGGTGCCGGCGCCGTCTGTGCCGAGGCGGCGGCGAGCAGGCCGCATTCGACAAAGGCGACCCCGGCGACCGCGGCGGCGGCCCGGCCGAGCAGTTCCCTGCGGGTATTCATCGGCGTCCTCCCGGTGATGGTGCTTCTGTCGCGGAGCGGCGGCTTTTATGGTGGCTGGCGAACCGTTCGACCGCAGCCTTCGGGGGTCTCTTATATGCCGCAGAAAACCGTAGTTTACGCCAGCGTCGGACCGGAGCTGACGCAGTACGATCTTGATGTCGGCAACGCGACGCTGTCCCGGCGCGGCAGCCTCACCTTGCCGGCGAACGTGCATTATGCCTGGCCGCACGCCACGCACCAGTTTCTCTATGTGGCGACGAGCGACAGCGCCTCGGGTATGGGCGGCCCGGTCGGCCACCGGCACCATGTCAGCGCCTTTCGCATCGATCCGGTGACGGGTGCGCTGACCCGGCACGGCGAGCCGATCGCATTGCCGAGCCGGCCGATCCACATGACCAGCGATATCCCCTCGGCGAACCTGCTGGTCGCGTTCAGCAATCCCTCTGGACTGCGGGTCTACCGGGTCAATTCCGACGGCACTCCGGGCGCGGAAGTGGCGCAGCCGGAGCCGGTCGATCCCGGCATCTACGCGCACCAGGTGCGCGTCAGTCTCGACAATCGGCTGGCCATCCTGGTCACCCGCGGTCACGACGCGGCCGGGGCCAAGTCCGAGGAGCCGGGCGCGCTGAAGGTATTCCGCCACGACAACGGGCTGCTGACCGGCGAGGTTTCGGTCGCTCCCGGCGGCGGCTATGGCTTTGGCCCGCGGCATCTCGATTTCCACCCGACGAGACCGTGGGTTTATGTGTCCTTGGAGCGGCAGAACCGGCTCGACATGTTCGCGATCGAGGGCGAGGCGCTGACGGCTGCGCCCCTGTTCAGCAAAGGGACGCTCGGCGAGCCGGGCACCAGCCGCGGGCGGCAGGTCGCGGGTACCGTTCACGCACATCCGAACGGCCGCGTCGTCTATGTCGCCAACCGCGCATCGAGCACGGTCGAGGAGGGTGGCCGGCGGGTCTTCGCCGGCGGCGAAAACACCCTCGCGGTCTATGCGATAGACCCCGCGACGGGCGAGCCCGACCCGATCCAGCATATCGACACCCATGGTATCCACTGCCGCACATTTCACATCGACCCGAGCGGCCAACTCCTTGTTGCAGCGCATATCATGGGGCTGCCGGTCAAGGATGCCGCGGTCGTCCGCGAGGTTCCGGCGTGCCTGTCGCTGTTCCGCATCGGCGCCGACGGCAAGCTCGATTTCGTGCGCAAATACGACGTCGATGTCGGCGATCGGCAAATGTTCTGGATGGGGATGATTTAGAACCTCAGATCTAAGGTCAGGGTCATGCCGGAACTTATTGATCAGAAGACCGATGCACATTGCTTTCAGGCGATGGTGGCGATGCGCGACGGCGTGCGTCTCAACACCTTCGTGTTCCTGCCGGGAAGCGGCGGGCCGCGCTGGCCGGTCATCCTTCACCGCACGCCCTATGGCATCGCCGCCGCCGACGCGGGCGTCAAATTCGACTGCGGCAAGGCGTGGCTGCCAAGCGAGGCCGAGCCGATGCGCGGGTCGATCCTGCGCGGCTGGCGCGCGATCGTCGCGCATGGCTATGCCGCGGTCTATCAGGACACCCGCGGCCGGCACGGCTCCGAAGGCGAGGACCGCGTCTATGCCGACGATGCGGCGGACGGCCACGACACGCTCGAATGGATCGCCCGTCAGCCCTGGACCAACCAGATGGTCGGAATGTCGGGCTCGTCCGCCGGCGCCACGACGACGTTCGCCGCGGCCTCGACCCGGCATCCGAGCCTGCGCGCCTTCTTTGCCCAGGCGGGCGCGTCCAGCATCTATGACGATGTCGTCTATGAGGGCAATTCGATCGAGATGGAACGGCTGTGGCTGTGGGTGGCGCGCAACATTCCGGGCCTCTCGCCATCGCATCGCGACGCGGTGATGCGGCGTTGCGGCCTCGACGCCATCGCGCTCGAAACGGCCGCCGCCTCGGCCGCCGCGCGTTACGCCCGGCTCGACGCGGCGCGCCAGAACGAGCCGCCCTTTATCGGGTCGGAGGATTGGCTGCGATTGCCGCTGACCGGTTATCCAGACTTCGCGACCTGGCAGCCGTTTCTCGACGAGATCATCACCCACCCGGCCCCGGACGCGTTTCGCGCCGCGCATAATTTCCGCCGCACCATCGACATTCCCGGCTTTCACGTGACCAGCTGGTTCGACATCTTTCAGACCAGCGTCATGGCCGCCTTCAGTGAAATCCAGGCGCGGGTCGGCAATCAGAAATTATGGATCGGCCCCAACGAGCATTACTTTGTCTATCATTCCAAGTTCTGGCCGAGAGACCCTTATTTCGACTGGTTCGATTACTGGCTGAAGGGCGTGGACAACGGCGTCATGGACGGGCCGGCGGTGTCGTACTCGCCACGGGCCTGGGTCGCGGATCGGGAAGGGTACGACGCGAACGACTGGCGGCACGCCGAGCGCTGGCCGCCGCCCGGCGTCGGGCCCTTGCGGCTTTACCTCCTTGGCGACGGCAGCCTCGGCCCC
The DNA here is from genome assembly GCA_963795485.1 of uncultured Alphaproteobacteria bacterium. Classification (GTDB taxonomy): domain Bacteria; phylum Pseudomonadota; class Alphaproteobacteria; order ATCC43930; family CGMCC-115725; genus AP-15. Next base: position 524,335 of record CAWCIL010000039.1, on the reverse strand, counting down.
GATTTTCCGATGCAAGAGAGCTTGGCGAGTTCGCCGCGCCGTTACCGCTACGACCCGCGCCGCCCGGTGCCGACCCTGGGCGGGCGCAACATGCTGATCGACGCCGGTCCGCGTGACCAGCGGCCGGTTCAGGTCATCTCCGATTACGGCCTGGTCTACCGCGGCGACGTGCTGTCCCGGCCGCTGACCATTGCCGGCAATGTGCGCGTCACCCTGCACGTGCAATCGGACTGTCCCGACACCGATTTTGTCGCGAAGCTGATCGACTACGAGCCGGACGGCCGGGCCATGCTGCTGATGGACGGGATCACCCGCGCGCTCTACCGCGACGGGTCGGGCCCGCCGCGGCCGCTGACGCCCGAGCGGATCGAGCGGCTGACGGTCGATCTCGGCCATATCCATCATACATTCGCGGCCGGCCACCCGATCGGGATCGACATCACCAGCAGCAACTTTCCGCGCCATGCACGCAACACCAACAGCGGCAATCCGGTGCTGGCCGGTGATGGCGAGGCCGACATCCGGGTCGCCCTCAACGCTGTTCACCACGCCGAGGTGACGCCGTCCTTCGTCGAGCTTCCGGTCTTGCGCGAAGAATAGGCGAGGATCACACGACGGCGAGCGGGCGGTGCGGCGGGGGCGGGGGCTCGACCCGGACCGGGTCGCCGGGGCGGAGTTCGCCAGCCGCCAGCACGATCGCCATGATCCCGGCCTTGCGCACCAAATTACCCTCGGCGTCGCGGTCGAGGGTCGCGGCCATCAACCCCTTCTCGATCTTGTCGAGCTGGGCGCAAGGGTTGCGCAATCCGGTCACCTCGACGATCGCCTGCCGGCCGAGATGGAGCCGCGTGCCGGCGGCGAGCCCCAAGAGGTCGACGCCGCGGGTCGTCACATTCTCGCCCATCAGCCCCGATGTCACGGCGAACCCCGCCCTGCGCAATTCGTCGTGGAGTTCGGCGTGAATCAGATGCACCTGGCGCAGATTGGGCTGGGTCGGGTCGCGCGCAACCCGCGAGCGGTGCTTGACCGTCGCCCCCTGATGCGCATCGCCCTCGACGCCGAGCCCGGCCACGAGACGGATGCTGTCCTGGTTCGCTTTGACCATGGTGTGCCGCGGGCTGCGGCTGACCGCAGTGACGATGCCGGACATGAGATCAGTCCTCCGTTTCGGTTGCGCGGTGCGCGCGATGCGAGCAATCCGGCCCGCATGATCCTAGATTATTTTTCGTGCAGCCCGGTAGAGCGGCAGAAGTGCCGGGAGATGACGGTGCAGAAAGCGGCGGATCATATTGTCGGGGTAGCGGTCCTCGAACGTATCGAGCGGCCATGGCGTGCGATGTCGATATTCGAGATACTCTCCCTTGAGCGGGTGACAATTCATGTAGTGCCACGGCTTCGAGCCGGTCGTGAAATGGACGACCCGGATCGCCGCGCGGATGCTTGGGCTCAACCGCCTGAAGCGGATCATGCCATGATCTATGACACCGACCTCCATGCTCTGGAAATTCCAGATCGGGTCGAGCGGCAGCCAGTCATCATGGAGGATCAGGTTGAGGGCACATTGGTCCCACCATTGCAGGCGATCGGGATGCTCGCGGGCAAAGCCGAGGGCACGTCGGCCAATGTCCATTTCCCGCCAACGACGCAAATCGACCAGCATCACCCCGCCGTTGAAATAGGGGGAGTCAGGCGGCAGGCCGAGCCGCGAATGCCAGGAATAGCGGGTGATTTCCGGTACTGCGCCGATGCTCTTGCCCGCGAGATCGGTATTCCAAAGCCCGCCAAGATCGCCCCGGACGATCAGATCGCAGTCGAGATAGAGCAGCCGATCGATTTCCGGCGGCAGCAACTCGCCGATCAGCAAGCGGGCATAAGTGGTTTTGCCGATGTGAGCGTTGACGAAGAGGCTCTGGAGAAGGCCCGCTTCGATGGAGATAAAAGAGAGTTGTGCCCGATGGCCGCGCAACAAGGCCGCGAGCTTTTCACGGCCGGGAAGCACGCCGTCGCAAAGCACGAACACCCGAATTCTATGTCGCTCGTTGTTCTCCACCAATGACAACAGCATTGTCGCCAGATGCGGAATGTAACCAGCATCACAGGCGCAAACGATATTCATCGACATCCCTCGGTTCACCATCGGCTCGTTGACAATGCGTCCTTATTGCTTGCGAGGCAAGGCGAAGCGGGTGGCCCGCCATCTAGAGAGCGAATGGACCTCTTGATCCGGGCATCGGTGGGTCGCATGGTCGCCTTGTCTCTATTTTTGCGAATTGCCGACAAGCAGGCTCAGCGAATGGCGAACGGCGCCCGGTGGCTGCTCGGCCGTTCTCACGAGTTGCCGATTAACCTCGCGCTGCTCGCCCGGTATTTATGGAATGTCCAGATTTGGCGAAAAGCCTTGGTGGTTCTGGTCCGCACGGGCGGCCTCGGCGATCTGGTCTGCCCGCCAGGCCGTTTAGGCCTCGACCCGGCGCGCTGCGGCGCCGTCCGCGTGTGTCGCGCATCGCTCATCAGGTGATCTCAGCGGTCTCAACGGCGAGCGGATCGCGCCGCCTCTGCAGCATCTCCCGGATCGCCGACACGACGTGATCGACCGTAATATCCCTCATGCATTTGCGGTCAAAGTCGCAGGAATTCCAGCGCCAGCACGGCGCGCAAGGGACCGCGGAGTACAGATTGATATTGCACAGATAGCCTGTTTGCCAAGGCGCTTCACGTCCGCCGTAAACGACGACACTCGGGCACTCGACGGCTCTTGCGAGATGCATGAGAAACCCGACAGTGCCGACGTAGAGCCGCGCATGGTGCAGGATCGCCGCTGAAGCCCTGATGCTGGTCGCTCCCCGTAAATCCTCGACGTTCCGGAGTGGCGGGTCGATCGTCAAACCCAGCTGAATAAATTCAAACCTTCCGCCCAACTCATCGACTACTCCCTGAAAGCGCTCTTCGTACCATTGCTTATTTCGCATCGGGTGGCGAGCACCCATCCCACTGGTCTGGATGGCAATTCGGCCGCGGGCCCAGCTTGCACCCGCCTTCTCTTTCTGAGTCAAAACGAGGTGGGGCTTGATCGAAACAGAACCCCTGATTCCGGCACTCGCGCACATGTCGGCAACGATGTGACGCGACGGCGGCTCGCTATTATCGTGGCCGTCAAATGGTGCGTAGACAAGACGTTTGAATTCACCGCCCCAAATCCTCGCGAATTGTTGGTAGATCGAGACCGAGCCGTCGCCGGAATGCCGCTGACCGGCCGGCCGCACGTATGCGACATCCCTATTGCCGTTAAACAATTGCTGATGGTTCGAAATCATCAACAGGCCGGTCTGATCCCGCTTCCGCAGTTCGCGCAGAACCGCCGTGCAAAGGAGATCGTCGCCGGGCGACAAGCCATGAAACAGCAGGACCCTCGGCAGCGGAGCGCGCGTGACGGTCAAACGGAGCCCCCATGCGAGGATCGCGATCCAATCCCAAATGCGCCGGGTCCTGGTCCGCAGTGCTTGCCGGGTCCGCCACGGCAGGATCCGGCGGGCAAGTGCTTTCGCTGCGCTCAGCATGTCCGGGATCGTTCAATAACGGCCCAATGCAGCACGTTGCCGAACCCGCCATCTCGCACAACAACGACGACCGCTCGTCGCCACAGCGCCTCGAACGGGTGTGGACGGCGCAGTCGCCGCACCAGCGCGCCGGATCGCGGTACCGCGCGACGCGACAGCGCCAGCCACGGCCGGTAGGTGCTGAGTTGCAACTTCACCGCGGCTCTTGGTCCTCGCGTTGAAAAGTGAGATCCCAGGAGCTGTCTATTCGAGACTCCCTTTCATCGCGATCCAGGGCGTACGCCTTAGCGCAGCGCAGCGGCTGACGCAACCAATCGATGCTCCAGCCACTCTTGGAAGGCGTCTATCGGAACGGCTCATCGAGGGTTGAATTTTCTTTGACACGAGCCGTCTTAATTAACTATAACCGCCGCCGCCGTCGAGGCGATCTGGCCCGCCCACCCACGGGGTTGGCTGTCTGAATTTTCGTGGTGGCGGGTTCCGGCTTTTGCAAGGACGGCGAATTGCCGGCCGTGCCCTCTCTCGGTCGGTTCAGGTGGGTCCATGCTCCGATGCACGAAGCGACAAAGACTAACAATCTCCGCGGCGAGGCCTTCAGGCGCGAGTATCTCTCCGGGCAGGTGATCGACATCGGCTGCGGCCCGGATCTGGTCGTCCCGCATGCGGTACCCTTTGATCTGGAGCACGGAAACGCACAGTCGATCCTCGACCATTTCCAATCGGAAAGCTTTGATTGTGTGCATAGTTCGCATTGTCTGGAGCACATGCGCGACGTTCTGGGGCGCCCTGGAGCAGTGGTGGGCGCTGGTCAGGCCCGGCGGTCACCTGATTATCGTCGTCCCGCATGAGGATCTCTATGAGCAGGGCGCCTGGCCATCGCTGTTCAACCCCGACCACAAGGCGACTTTCAATCTCGGCAAAGCGGTGGCGTGGTCTCCGGTTTCATTCGACCTCGGCGCGCTGGTGCGGAATTTGCGGGGCGCCGAGATCATCGAGGCGTGCGTCCAGGACCACGGCCTCGACTACAACCTGGTGCGGCGCGTGACCGGCCTCGGGCGCCTCTTGTTCAGGCTTTCCCCGCGTCGGCAGCTTTTGTTCGGGCGGCTGATGGGCCGCGGGCTCCCCGTATATCGCTTGGACCTGGCGATCGATCGCGTCGAGCGCCTCCTCGGCAAGCCGGTCGATCAGACCCTCGGTCCGGCGCTAGCACAGATCCAGGTGGTAGCGCGCAAGATGGCCACCTCGGCGTTCGATAGCAACCGAGAGAAGATCGTGTGATCCGGCGCGCAATCAAGAAGACGGCGTCTCGCTTCGGATATGAAATCCGTCATGTGGGCCGTGCCGCGCGACCTGCCGCCAGGCCCATCATCCCGCGCCAGGAGCTTTACCAGCCATTGTTCGCCCCGTGGCATTCCGAGGAATTCAAGCGAGTTTATTCCATCGCCGCGCCGCGCACCTTGGTCAGCATCGACCGCTGCTATGTCATCTGCATGCTTCTCAGACAATCCCTCGCGCTCGACGGCGATGTCGTCGAATGCGGAGTTTACCAGGGCGGCACGGCGGCAATGATTGCCAGGATCATCGGCGAGAGCGGGACGCGGAAAAAGTTGTTTTTGTTCGATACCTTCTGTGGCATGCCGGAGACGGACGCATCTCGTGATCTCCACCGACAAGGTGATTTCGCCGATACTTCTGCAGAAAAAGTCGAAGCATTTGTCAACGCGCCGGGGATTGCCGTCATTCGAAAGGGGTTTATTCCGGAGACGTTCGCCGGGCTGGAATCCTGCCGCATCGCCTTTGCGCATATCGATGTTGACATTTACAAATCGATCCTCGATTCACTCGAATTCCTCTGGCCGAGGTTATCGCCGGGCGGGTTTATCGTGTTTGACGATTACGGCTTTCCCACATGCCCTGGAGCGCGCCAAGCCGTTGACGACTTTTTCGCTCAGACCCCCGCGATCCCGCTTTGCCTGCAAACCGGGCAGGCCCTCGTATTCAAACATTAACGGGTCTGTCAGCAGACGGCGTCCAGCCCACACCGCTTTCACCGCGCCCGCACCTGTTCTACACGGTCACATACCGACCCCAATCTGGATCATGACCCGATACAAACGTTTGCGCTAAGAAGTAGCGCGCTGGCTGATAATGGTTCTCGGCGGTGAAAGGAGCTTGAAATTTGTCACCCAGCACATCGTCCCTTACAAAAAACGCATTACCTCCGACGATACCACAGCCGACAACGCTGTATCCCTTGGCCTTTGCGATCTTTGTAATGGCCTCCAACGAGGAGCCGCTGTAATCGGTCCCACTCCATCTATATTTTGGATCGTACTGCTGTGCAATGCTCAGCGGGGGCGGAAATTTGCCGTTATATTCAATGATAACCACCCTTGGACTTATGACGCTTAGCGATTCCAAAATATAAATGTCGTTACCGTCAATATCGATCGACAGCAAATCAATTTCGCCATTGAAATGAGTACCAATCAGGCTGTTGATGTTATCACGATGTATGAAGGCCGACGTTACTCGTAGTCTGTTGTTCTTTATGACATCGTCAAATTTCTGTTTGATTTGTACTACCTGGCTCTCGCGAGCTTCAATCCACAGCCCGCCCCAGCCTTCCAGCAAAAGCTTCAACGTATTGTTCTCCAGTCCATTGTCTACCCCGAACTCGACAAACGTCTTTGAGATCGGGCCAATCCGATTGAAGATCTCCTGGACTATCCCGTCTTCGTCGTGCTGAGAGTACATCTTAAACCCATGTTTCTCAAGCCGTTTCGGATCGTCATATTTGGCATCTGAAAGTAACTCTTTAACATACCGTTCCCGCTCTATTATCGCGAGGGTGTTTAGCCTTCGTTGAATAATGTCAAGGTCGTGTGCTTGTGTGATTTCCAGCTTATGTAGTTCCTTGAGAACCCTTGCCTTCGTCCATGGAACACGCCGTAGCGTCGCCTTGGTGGCGGCCCATTGGTCCGCGAGCGGCTTCCTCGCGAAACGAGCAAGCCGCTGGTGAATTCCCATCGTCGAAACAGTCATGGCAGGACGCTCTCACGCTCGAACGGCAGTTTCCCACCCCCTTCGGAAAAGCTCCAGCGCCACTCGCTTTTAAGGCGCACTCCGGCACCTCTTTGGACAATATACCCGGGCGTCCTCGGGCCAGAGATAACCTCCATTTGGGTACATGCGGGAATGTAGTCGAGCGCGTGCACGTCGCCCGAACGGCAGCCGACATCCAGATTATAGAGATCCGGGGCGAGCGGCAGGGACCCGATCGAGACGTCCACCGAATATTCCCCGGGTTTCGTCAGATCCGCACGAAACCCATCCTGGAAATCCGTGTCGTAGCTCAGCAAGCGGGCGCCTTCGAGGTTGGAAAAACCGAACCCGAGCGCCACCGCCGACACCGGGGCGCGGGTCTTGAAGCGAAAACGGGCCTTGACCGGTTCGCCGTGGCGCAAGGGCAGGCTGGAAAGCCATTCGAACGACTGCAGGCGCAGCCGATCGTCGGCGGAGTGTGGTCTCGGCGTCAGGGCCAAGGCGATGACCCGGTCGCGGTCGGTTGTGCCGCGCGACAGATATTCGCCGATGACCGCGCGCGCGCTGCCGCGCTCGCGGATCGAGCCCGCGTCGAGCCACAGCGCGTTTGGGCACAGGCTGGTGACGACCCCCATATTGTGGCTGACGAACAGCACGGTGCGGCCTTCGCGGCGCGAGACGTCGTCCATCTTCCCGAGGCACTTTTTCTGAAACTCGGCGTCGCCGACGGCGAGCACCTCGTCGACGACCAGGATCTCGGGTTCGAGGTGGGCGGCGACGGCGAAGGCCAGGCGCACGTACATGCCGGTGGAGTAGCGCTTGACCGGCGTGTCGAGGAACTTCTCGACTTCGGCGAACGCGACGATCTCGTCGAATTTGCGGCGAATCTCGGCGCGGCTCATGCCGAGGATCGCGCCATTCAGATAGATGTTTTCGCGCCCGGTCAACTCGGGGTGAAACCCGGTGCCGACCTCGAGCAGGCTCGCGACGCGGCCGCGCAGGCTGACCCGCCCCGCGGTCGGCTCGGTGATGCGGCTCAGGATCTTCAAGAGCGTGCTCTTGCCGGCGCCGTTGCGGCCGATGATGCCGAGGACCTCGCCCTGTTGGACCTCGAAGCTGACATCCTTGAGCGCCCAGAATTCCTCGACCGCGTCGCCTGGCACGGCCTGGCGGCCGCACACGACGTCGACCATCTTGCGCCCTGCATTGCGCATCTCGCGCCCGAGGATGTCGCGCAGGTTCGTATAGCGATAGCGCCCGTTCCGCTCGGACGGTGCCCGACCAGATAGCGCTTCGACAGGTTTTCGACCGAAATGACGCGGGGTCGGCATGACGCTGGCTCATCGCCCTCAGATCAGATCCGCAAAGCTCTTTTCAGTCTTGCGGAACCGATGCGACTGCCGAACCACAGGAAGAACGCCGCGACCGCCAGGCTCGCCGCGAACCCCGGCAGATAGAGCCGGCTCTGGCCGCCGAGGATGCACCAGCGAAAGCCGTCGATGACGCCCACCATCGGGTTCAGGGAATAGAGCAGACGCCACTGCGCCGGCACCACGCTCGACTGAACCCGACCGGCGAGACATACAACCCCAACTGCACGATGAACGGAATGACATAGCGGAAATCGCGGTATCTGACGTTGAGCGCGGTGATCCACAAGGCCGGGCCGATGCTGGCCAGGAAGGCGAGCAGGATAAAGGCGGGCAGGGCGAGGATCTGCCAGCCCGGCAGGAATCGATACCAAGCCATCATGCCAACGAGGATGGCGAAGGTCGACGAGGAAATCGGCAAAGGCCACGACCACCGTCGCCGTCGGCACGATCAGCCGCGGGAAATAGACCTTGGTGATCAGATTGGCATTGCCGATCAGGCTGTTGGACGCATCGCTGAGGCCCGTCGAGAAAAACGTCCAAGGCAGCATTCCGGCAAACACCATCAGCGGATAGGGGGCGCTGCCGTCGGATGGCAGCTTGGCGATGCGGCCGAAGATCACGGTAAAGATCACCATCGTCAGAAACGGGCGGATCAGCGCCCAGGCGGCGCCGATCGCCGTCTGCTTGTAGCGCACCGCGATGTCGCGCCAGGCGAGCACGTAAAACAGCTCGCGGTAGCGCCACAAGTCGCGCCAGTAGTTGCGCTCCTGCTGGCCGGGTTCAATGACGACGACGTAGGACATCAACAATATACCGGCGCCGTGATTCTCGACTGGAGAGCCTATGTCGAATACCTCGAACAATCAACGTTTGGTATCGACAAGGCTCCGATAGCGCGATCATCGGCCGCAACGATGAAGTTTGGATTAACCACGGCGGCGGCCCGCGGAGTTTGGCCGTCGCTCGCTCGCGGATCGTCGCGGCGGTGGCGAACGCTTCGGCTATGCGCCGCGCGCCGCGGCCGCGAGCAGGACGAGCGCCTCCCGCAAAGCCCTGTCGCGCACCGCCGCGCGGTCTCCGGGGAACACATGGCGCTCGGTCCGGCAGGCCCCGCCGCGCCGGGCCAGGCCGAAATGGACGAGGCCGACCGGCTTTTCGAGGCTGCCGCCGCCGGGACCGGCGACGCCGGTGACCGACACCGCGAGATCGACCGGGGCTCGGGCGAGGGCGCCTTCGGCCATCGCCGCGGCGGTCTGGGCGCTGACCGCCCCATGCGCGGCGATGATCGCCGGCGGCACCCCCAGCAGTTCCGATTTCGCCTCGTTCGAATAGGCGACAAAGCCGCGCTCGACCACGTCGGACGAGCCGGCGATCGCGGTCAGTGCCGCGGCGACCAGGCCGCCGGTGCAGGATTCGGCGGTCCCGACATGCCAGCCGCGGACCCGGCAGGCGTCGAGCACGGCTTGCGCCAGGGTCAGGGTTTCAGCTTCGAACACCGAGCGCTCCGCCGATCGCCGTCAGGGCTGCGAGGGCGAGCAGAGCGTAGCCCGCCGCCAACAGGTCGTCGAGCATGATGCCGAGGCCGCCGTGGATATGGCGGTCGGCCCAGCCGACCGGCCACGGCTTCCAGATGTCGAAGACGCGGAACAGCACAAAGGCGAGGGCCCAGACGAATGGGTCGAGCGGGGCGGCCAGCAGCACCAGCCACTGGGCGGCAACCTCGTCGACGACGATGGCGCCGGGGTCCTCGAGGCCGCTCGCGGCGGCGACGGTCGCGGCGGCCCACCAGCCGGCAAAAAAGCGATCGCGGCGGCGACGCCGAGGCCCGGCAGACCCCACAGCGCGCGGATCGCCCAGGCGAAGGGCAGCGCGGCGAGCGCCCCCCAGCTGCCGGGCGTGACCGGCAGAAAGCCGGCGCCGAACCAGGTGGCGAGCATCAGGCCCGGGTGCCAAAAGGGCAGGCCGAGTTTACCGGCCCCGGCGGGTTGGTTCCTCAAAAGGGCAGGCGCACAGTGGCGACGGCCTGCGCGGCGATGCCTTCGCCGCGGCCGGTGAAGCCGAGCCGGTCGGTGGTGGTCGCCTTGATGCTGACCCGGTCGGGCGCAATGCCGAGGATCGCCGCGACCCGCTCGACCATGGCCGCGCGGTAGGGGCCGATCTTCGGCCGCTCGCAGACGATCGTCGCATCGACCGCGGCGACGATGCCGCCGCGCGCGCGCGACCAGATCGGCCGCATGGCGCAGGAACCCTTCGGAGGCCGCACCCTGCCAGCGCGGGTCGCTCGGCGGAAAATGCATGCCGATGTCGCCCGCGCCGATCGCGCCCAAGACCGCGTCGGTCAGCGCGTGCAGCCCGACATCGGCGTCGGAATGGCCGACGAGGCCGGCATTATGCGGGATCTCGACCCCGCAGATCACGACGCGGTCGCCCGGGCCGAAGGCATGGGCGTCGAACCCCTGGCCGACCCGCACATCGCCGAGATTGACATCGCCGAGATTGACATCGGTCGAGCGGGCGTCGGTCGAGCCGGCGTCGATCGAATGGGCGGCGATCAGCCGTTCGGCGGTAGCGAGATCCGCGGCCGTCGTCACTTTCAAATTGTCCTCGCTGCCGGCGACCAGCAGCGGCATCAGCCCCGCCGCTTCGGCGACCGCCGAATCATCGGTCAGCTGCCGCCCGATGGCGGCGCGATGGGCGGCGAGGATCGCATCGAAACGGAAGCCCTGCGGCGTTTGCGCGCGCCACAATTGGGACCGGTCGAGGGTCGCGCGGATCGTCCCGTTTTCGGCGCGCTTGATCGTGTCGGGCAAGGGCAGCGCTGGGATCGCCGCCCGCACCCGGTCGAGCCCGTCGATCACCCGGTCGATCAGCGCCGCATCCGGAAACGGCCGCGCTCCGTCATGGATCAGCACCCGGCCGGGTCGGTAGGCCGCCAGCGCCTCGAGCCCGAGCCGCACCGAATCCTGCCGGGTGGGGCCGCCCGGCACCGGCGCCAGCACACGCAGGCCCGCGGTCGCTCGCTCGAACCAGGGCCGGTCTTCGGGCCGGATCGCCACCAACACGCCGGCGATCCGCGGGTGCCCGGCGAATGCCGCCACGGCATGGCGCAGCACCACAGCGTCGCCGAGGGGCAGGTACTGCTTGGGCAGGGAGCCCCCGAAACGGCTGCCTCGTCCGGCGGCGACCACCAGCGCATAAACCTCGTCCATGCGCAAAATTACCCGATGACGCGATCTTTCGCCATTGTTCGGGCTCCTGGGGTGGGCTCCGCCGGCTCGAGGGCCACCGCTGCCAATGTTGCACTGCAAAAAGAAACCCGTTAGTATCTGCCCAAACACTGGGCAAGCAGCTTTTCTGCATAAATGATGAGCATTACCATCGGTTCTTTGACCATCGACGACCCGGTGATTCTGGCGCCGATGTCCGGAGTCAGCGACCTGCCGTTCCGGCGGCTGGTCAAGCGCCTGGGTGCCGGTCTCGTCGTCTCCGAGATGATCGCCAGCGAGGCGATGATCCGAGAGACCCGGCAATCGACGACGATGGCGCAGAGCTGCGCCGAAGAGCAGCCGATGGCGGTCCAGCTCGCCGGCTGCGAACCGCTGGTCATGGCCGAGGCGGCAAAGCTCAACGCCGACCGCGGCGCACGCCTGATCGACATCAATTTCGGCTGCCCGGTCAAAAAGGTGGTCAACGGCCATGCCGGCTCGGCGCTGATGCGCGACGAATTGCATGCCGCACGGATTCTCGAAGCCACCGTCAATGCCGTCGATGTGCCGGTGACGCTGAAGATGCGCACCGGCTGGGACGAGGCGAGCCGCAACGCGCCGCGGCTCGCCCGGATTGCGCAGGCCTGCGGCATTCGCATGATTAGCGTGCACGGCCGCACCCGCTGCCAGTTCTACGCCGGCTCGGCCGACTGGGAGTTCATCCGCCGGGTCAAGCGGAGCGTGACGATCCCGGTGATCGCCAATGGCGACATCCTGAGCCTCGACGACGCCGAGCGCGCACTCGCCCAGTCGGGCGCCGACGGCGTGATGATCGGCCGCGGCTGCTATGGCCGGCCGTGGTTCCCGCGCCAGGTGATCGGCTGGCTGCGCGGCCGCCGACACATCCCCGATCCGCCGCTCGCCGCACAGCGGGACATCGTGCTCGCCCACTATGAGGACATGCTGGTTCATTATGGCACCGACATCGGTGCGCGCATCGCCCGCAAGCACGTCGCCTGGTACTCGAAGGGTTTGCCCGGTTCGGCCGAGTTCCGCGCGGCGGTCAACCGGACGGTCGAGCCGGCGCGTGTCAAGGAGCTGATCCACGGCTTTTACGAGCCGCTGCTGGCGCGCCGGGCCGCATGATCAAGGCGCCCTTTCGACGACGTCGCGGCGAGCCGCGAGCCGCTGCCGGCGCTCAACCCGAACCGGCCGCAGTGCTCGCAGCGCTCGCCGAGCCGGTCATCGTCATCGATCGCAGCGGCGCGATTCGCCTGGTCAACCCGGCGGCTGAGCAGTTTTTCGGCGCCGGCGCCGCGGCCCTGCACGGCTGCGAGCTCGCGGAGCTGGTAGCGCCGCGCAGCCCGCTCCTGGGCCTCGTCGAATTGGTATGGCGCAGCGGCAATACGATTTCCGAATACGACATGCCGCTCGAAGGGGTGCGCTTTGGCACCCGCTCGGTCAGCGTCCACGCGGCCCCGGCCGGAGAAGTCGGCGGCCTCTTGGTGCTGACCCTGCACGAGCGCTCGATGGTCGACAAGGTCGATCGCCAGCTGACCCATCGTAACGCCGGCCGGTCGATGACCGCGATGGCGGCGATGCTGGCGCACGAGGTCAAGAACCCGCTCTCGGGCATCCGCGGCGCGGCGCAGCTGTTGGAGCAGGACGCCGACGAGGCCGGCCGCGAGCTGACCCGGCTGATCTGCGACGAGACCGACCGCATCGTGGCACTGGTCGACCGGGTGGAGGCGTTCTCCGATCAGCGTCCGATCGAGCGCGACGCGGTCAACATCCACGAAATCCTCGAACGAGTACGCAAGCTCGCTCAATCCGGTTTCGCGCGGCGCGCCCGCTTTATCGAGGAGTACGATCCGTCATTGCCGCCGGTGCACGGCAATCGCGACCTCTTGGTCCAGGTATTCCTGAACATCGTCAAAAACGCCGCCGAGGCGCTGCCGAACGCCGACGGCGAGATTATCCTGTCGACCGGCTATCGGCACGGTCTGCGGCTGGCCGGGCCGGACGGGGAGGGCCGCCGGCATCTGCCGCTGATGGTCGCGGTCACCGACAACGGGGCCGGCATCCCCGAGGACATGCGCCCCTATCTGTTTGATCCGTTTGTCACGACCAAGCGCAACGGAACTGGCCTTGGTCTTGCATTAGTCGCCAAGGTGATCGGTGACCACGGCGGCGTCATTGAATTTGACAGCCAGCCCCGCCGAACCGTGTTCCGGGTGTTTTTGCCGGTGGTCGCGCAAGACGGTATCGGGTGATGACCTCGACGATCCTGGTGGCCGACGACGATCGCGCGATCCGGATGGTGCTGAACCAGGCGCTGATCCGGCTCGGGCACGAGGTGCGGCTGACCGGCAGCGCCGCCACCTTGTGGCGCTGGGTCGCCGATGGCGACGGCGATCTGGTCATCACCGACGTGATCATGCCGGACGAGAACGGTCTCGACCTGATCCCGCGCATCAAGAAGATCCGGCCCGAACTGCGGATCATCGTCATGAGCGCGCAGAACACGCTGTTGACCGCGGTCAAGGCGACCGAGTGCGGCGCCTTCGAATACCTGCCGAAGCCGTTCGACCTGCGCGAGCTGGTCATGGTCGTCGAACGCGCGCTGAGCGCGCCGCACGATGCGCCGTGGAACGGGAGCGAGGACGATGCAGACGAGCAGCTGCCGCTGATCGGCCGCTCGCCGGCGATGCAGGAGATCTATCGGGTCATCGCCCGGCTGATGGGTACCGATCTGACAGTGACGATCATGGGCGAGAGCGGCACCGGCAAGGAGCTGGTGGCGCGCGCGCTGCACGATTTCGGCAAGCGCCGCAACGGCCCCTTTGTCGCGATCAACATGGCCGCAATCCCGCGCGAGCTGATCGAGAGCGAGCTGTTCGGCCATGAAAAAGGCGCCTTTACCGGCGCCAACGCGCGCAGCATGGGCCGCTTCGAGCAGGCGCAGAGCGGGACCCTGTTTCTCGACGAGATCGGCGACATGCCGCTCGAGGCGCAGACCCGGCTGCTGCGGGTGCTGCAGGAGGGCGAATTCACCGCGGTCGGCGGGCGGGTGCCGATCCGCGCCGATGTCCGGGTGATCGCGGCGACCCACCACGATTTGCGCCAGCTGATCCGGAAGGGCCTGTTTCGGGAAGATTTGTTCTACCGGCTGAACGTGGCGCCGATCCGTCTGCCGCCATTGCGCGAGCGCAGCACCGACATCGCGGCGCTGGTGCGTCATTTTTCGGCTTCGGCGGTGCGCGAGGGCTTGCCGCCGAAGCGGCTCGACGCCGCCGCGATGGAGCGGCTGCAAACCTACCGCTGGCCCGGCAACGTGCGCGAGCTGGAAAATCTGATTCGGCGGCTGGCGGCGCTCTATTCGCAGGAGGTGATCGGGGTCGGGGTGATCGACGCCGAGCTGGGCGAGGTGTCAGGCGCAGCCGAGACGGTCGAGGCGCCGGGCGCGGAGGGGCTCGCGGGAGCCGTCGAGCGCCATATCCGAGGATATTTCGCCGCCCACAAGGGCGGCCTTCCGGCGGCCGGCCTCTACGACCGGGTGCTGCGCGAGGTCGAGCGGCCGCTGATCGTGCTGACCCTCGGCGCCACCCGCGGCAATCAGATCAAGGCGGCGCATCTGCTGGGCCTCAACCGCAATACTTTGCGCAAGAAGATCCGCGAGTTGGACATTCCGGTGGTCCGCGGGCTAAAATAACCGAGCGCTGCGGACGGGCCCGCCGACGCTGCGCGCAGCCGGGTCCGCCTGGGGCGGCTCAGGCGGCAGGTCGGCCGCCTCGAATCGACTGCGGAGAATCGCGGCAGGGGTATCGGATGCAGCTGATGCGGCGGGTTCGGATGTGGGCCGGCTGGATCGGGTTGCGCCATAAGCTCGCCTTTGCCCTCGCCGTGGCGGCGTTGGCGGCGGGGGTGGCGACATACTTGGCGCTGACCGGGACGCCGCCTTTCGAAGCGCGACCCAATGCCGTCCTTTCGCTCCTCAACCTCGACCTCGTGCTGCTGCTGGTGCTCGGCGCGCTGATCGCCAAACGCCTGCTGCAGGTCTGGGCCGAGCGGCGCCGCGGTCTCGCCGGCTCGCGATTGCAGATCCGGCTGGTGGTGCTGTTCAGCCTGATCGCGGTGACGCCGACCATCATCGTCGCGATTTTTTCCTACCTGTTCTTCAGCTACGGCGTGGAATTGTGGTTCAGCGACAAGGTACGCACGGCAATCGCCGAATTGCTGGCCGTCGCCGAGGCCTATCTGCACGAGCATCAGCAGGCGATCCGCGCCGACGCGCTGGCGATGGCCAACGACCTCAACCGCGACGCCGTCGAGCTCGAGCTCGACCCCCGACGGCTGGAGCAGGTGGTTTCGGCGCAAGCCGCCCTGCGAGGGCTGACCGAAGCGATGGTGTTCGATCGGGCCGGCCATGTGCTGGCGCGGTCGAGCCTCTCGTTTACGCTGGGCTTCGAGCCGGTCCCGGACGGGGCGATGCGGGTCGCCGACGAAGGCGATGTGGCGATCATGACCAATGACAGCGACGACCGGGTGCGCGCGCTGGTCCGCCTCGACCAGTTCGGCCAAGTCTATCTCTATGTCGGTCGCTACATCGAGCCGCGGGTGATCGATCATATGAAGGAAACCCAGCGCGCGGCTGCGCAATACGCGATGATGGAAAGTCGGCGATCGGGCTTTCAGGTCACCTTCGCCTTGATTTTTCTGATGGTGGCGATGCTTTTCCTGGTCGCGGCGGTGGCGATCGGAATTCATTTCGCTACCCAGCTCGCAGTCCCGATCAGCCTCTTGGCGACCGCTGCCGAACAAGTGCGCGGCGGCGACTTGGCGGTGCGCGTGCCCGAAGGGGCGAAGGATGACGAGCTTGCCTCGTTGAGCCGCGCCTTCAACCGCATGACCGACCAGATCGAGAGCCAGCAGCGCGAGCTGACCGAAGCCAATCGCCAGCTCGACGAGCGCCGCCGCTTTACCGAAACGGTGCTGACCGGGGTTTCCGCCGGGGTGATCGGGCTCGACCGCATGGGTCGGGTGAATTTGCCCAACCGTTCGGCCTCCTCGCTGCTCGGCGTCGATCTCGAGCAATCGATCGGGCAGGACCTGGCCGAGGTCGCCCCCGAAATGGCCGGCCTGCTCGACGAGGCCGAGCGCCGTCCGGACCGGCTGGCGCAGACCCAGGTTCAACTCGATCGCGGCAACAGCACCCGCACCCTCTTGGTGCGGATCGCCGCCGAGCACGACGTGCGCGAGATCAGCGGCTTTGTCGTGACCTTTGACGACATCACCGAATTGCTGTCGGCGCAACGCAAGGCGGCCTGGGCCGACATCGCCCGCCGCATCGCCCATGAAATCAAGAACCCGCTGACCCCGATCCAGCTCTCGGCCGAGCGGCTGCGCCGCCGGTACCTGAAGGAGATCAAGCACGACCCCGAAACCTTTACGATCTGCACCGACACGATCATCCGCCACGTCGGCGACATCGGGCGCATGATCGACGAATTTTCGGCGTTCGCGCGAATGCCGGCGCCGGTGCTGAAGCCGGAGAACCTGGTCGAGATCGTCCATCGGGCGATGTTCCTAGAGCGCACCGCCCACCGCGAGATCTCCTTCGAGACGATCTTTCCGCACAACCCGGTGCCGATCGGCTGCGACGCCCGTCTGGTCGGTCAGGCGGTGATCAACATCGTCAAGAACGCCATCGAATCGATCGAGGCGCGAATCGCCGAGGGCGGCGGCGGCCCCCCCGGACAGATCCGCGTGTCGGTCAGCGAGGTCGCGGGCCAGATCGCCGTGATCGTCGAGGACAACGGCAAAGGCTTGCCGCGCCAAGGCCGCGAGCGCCTGACCGAGCCCTATGTGACGACCCGCGCCAAGGGCACCGGCTTGGGCCTCGCCATCGTCAAGAAGATCATGGAAGATCATGGTGGGGAACTGGTGCTGGAAGATCGGGAGCCGGAAGGCGCGCGGGTGAGGCTCGTCTTTGCTGCCGATGCCCGCGCGGGCGAACGCCCGGATGCCCCCAGCCAGACGATGGAGCTGAGCGCGGCCGGCCATGACGCATGACATCCTGATCGTCGACGACGAACCCGACATCCGCATGCTGATCGCCGGCGTGCTCAAGGACGAGGGCTACGCGACGCGCGAAGCGGCGGACAGCGGCCAGGCGCTCGCGGTCATCCACGCCCGTCAGCCAACCCTGGTCGTCCTCGACATCTGGCTGCAAGGGAGCGTGCTCGACGGGATCGAGATTCTGAGGCTGTTGCGCGCCGAGATGCCGTCGGTGCCGGTGGTCATGATCAGCGGTCACGGCACGATCGAAACTGCGGTCGAGGCGATCAAGATCGGCGCCTACGACTTCATCGAAAAGCCGTTCAAATCGGATCGTCTGCTGCTGGTGATCGAGCGAGCGATCGAGGCCGCCCAGCTGCGCCGCGAAAACGAAGAGCTGAAGCTGCGCGCCGGCGGCGACATCGACCTCGTCGGCTGCTCGCCCTTGGCCAATCAGCTGCGTCAGCAGATCGACAAGGCGGCGCCGACCGGCAGCCGGGTCTTGATCACTGGGCCGCCCGGCTCCGGGAAGGAGGTGGTCGGCCGCCTCCTGCATCTGCGCTCGCGCCGCGCCAAGGGGCCGTTCGTTCCGGTCAACTGCGCGACGATGCGCCCGGAGCGGCTCGAGATCGAGCTGTTCGGCAGCGAATCCGGCAGCGACGGCGGCGCGCGCAAAGTCGGCACCTTCGAGCGCGCGCATGGCGGCACGCTCTTTCTCGACGAGGTCGCCGACATGCCGCTCGAAACCCAGGGCAAGATCGTGCGCGTGCTGCAGGAGCAGACCTTCGAGCGAATCGGCGGCTCGAGCCGAGTCGAGGTCGACGTCCGGGTCGTCGCCTCGTCGAACCGCGAGTTCGCCGGCGAGATCAGCGGCGGCCGGTTCCGCGAGGATTTGTTCTACCGGCTGAACGTCGTGCCGATCAAAGTGCCGCCGCTGCGCGACCGGCGCGAGGACATCCCGCTGATGGCCCGCCATTTCATGACGCGCTCATCGGAAGCGGCCCGGCTCGCCCCGCGCGAGCTCGGCGAGGACGCGGTGGCGGCATTGCAGTCCTATTCCTGGCCCGGCAACGTGCGCCAGCTGCGTAATTTGGTCGATTGGCTCCTGATCATGGCGCCGGGCGACGCGCGTGAGCCGGTTCACGCCGACATGCTGCCCAACGAGATCACCTCGATCGCGCCGACCGTCGTCAGATGGGACAAGGGCAGCGAAATCATGACCCTGCCGTTGCGCGACGCGCGCGAAGTGTTCGAGCGCGAGTATCTCCTGGCCCAGGTGACCCGCTTCGGCGGCAACATCTCCCGCACCGCCGCCTTTGTCGGCATGGAACGCTCGGCCCTGCATCGCAAATTGAAGTCGCTCGGCGTCTTCGGCAACGACCGCCCGCTCAAAACCGGGACCTGAGCCGGTTTTCGCTGCTGTCCGGGAACCGCCATTATGGATGAAGCTCCGGTGCGTCCGCGCGCGATCCTGTTCGACTGGGACAACACCCTGGTCGACAGCTGGGCGACGATCCACGAAGCCCTGAACCTGGTCATGGCGGCGATGGGCAAGCCGCCCTGGTCGATCGAGGAAACCCGGCGGCGGGTGCGGCTCAGCCTGCGCGAGAGCTTTCCGGTGCATTTCGGCGCGCGCTGGGAGGAGGCCCGACAGATCTACCTCGACCATTTTCGCGCGATTCATCTCGACCGGCTGGCGAGCTTGCCGGGCCGCGGCGAATTGCTGCACGGCCTCGCCACCGCGGGCTTTTTTCTCGGCGTCGTCAGCAACAAGACCGGCGCCCTGCTGCGCCGCGAGGCCGAGCGGCTCGGCTGGTCGGGCTATTTCGGTCGCCTGGTCGGGGCCGGCGACGCGGTCGCGGACAAGCCGGACGCCGCCCCGGTCCGCCTCGCGCTGGAACCGAGCGGGATCCCGCCGGGCGAGGCAGTGTGGTTCGTCGGCGACACCGGGGTCGACATGGAGTGCGCCTGCAACAGCGGCTGCGTGCCGGTGCTGCTCGGCGGCGAACCGGCCTCGGAGGAGCTCCTGGAATACGCGCCGCGGCTGGCGTTTTCCGATCCTGCGGCGCTGTTTCGCCGGATTCGGGGCTTGTGATTTACCCTGTCGCGCCCATCTTCCGTATCGGCATGCCCGCAGTTTCGGCGGGCGCTCGCCGTTTTGGCTCGAGCTGGGCCGGCTCAGCTCCAAAAAGTGAATGGGGGATACCCATGTCTGCGGAGAAATCGCAAAACGTACAGGACGTGTTTCTCAATCACGTCAGGAAAAACAAAACACCGGTTACTGTCTTTCTCGTCAACGGCGTCAAGCTGCAAGGGATCATCACCTGGTTCGACAATTTCTGCGTGTTGCTGCGGCGCGATGCGCATTCGCAGCTCGTCTATAAGCATGCGATCTCGACGGTGATGCCGGCGCAGCCGATCCAGCTGTTCGAGCCGGGCAGGGAGAGCGACGAACCCTGAGCGGACGAACTCTGCGTGGACGAACCCTGAGCCGGGGAGAAAACGGGCTGCCGCCCGCGAACGGTGCCGCGACCGGCCGGGCCTTGGTGCTCCATCCGGCCGTGAAATCGACGCCCGGCCCGACCGTGTCCGAAGCCCGGCCGCGTTCGGTCGACGCCCGGCTGGAGGAGGCGGTCGGCCTAGCGCGGGCGATCCGTCTCGAAGTCGTAAGCGCCGAGGTGGCGCGCGTCGCTCGCCCTCGCCCAGCCAGCCTGCTCGGCACTGGCACGGTCGAAAATCTCCGCAAGCTGATCAGCGAGAAGGCGATCGACCTCGTCGTCGTCGACGGCGTCCTGTCGCCGGTGCAGCAGCGCAACCTCGAAAAGAGCTGGCAGGCGAAGGTGATCGACCGCACCGGCCTGATCCTCGAAATCTTCGGCGAGCGGGCGCGCACCCATGAGGGGCGTCTGCAGGTCGAATTGGCCGCGCTCTCCTATCAGCGCTCGCGGCTGGTGCGGTCGTGGACCCATCTCGAGCGCCAGCGCGGCGGGTTCGGGTTTCTCGGCGGGCCGGGCGAGAGCCAGCTCGAAATCGACCGGCGGCTGATCGGCGAGCGCATCGCGCGCCTCAAGCGCGAGATCGACGGCATCAAGCGCACCCGCGCGCTGCAGCGCGAGGCGCGCCGCCGGGTGCCCTATCCGGTGGTGGCGCTGGTCGGCTATACGAATGCCGGCAAGTCGACGCTGTTCAACCGCTTGACCCGGTCGAGCGTGACCGCCGGCGATATGCTGTTCGCCACCCTCGACCCGACGATGCGGCGGTTCGAGCTGCCCTCCGGCCGCTCGGCCATTCTGTCCGACACGGTCGGGTTCATCTCCGAACTGCCGACCCATCTGGTCGCGGCCTTTCGCGCCACCCTCGAAGAGGTGACCGAAGCCGACATCATCGTCCATGTCCGCGACGCCCATCATCCGGAGAGCGACGCCCAGGCCCAAGATGTTCTGGCAGTGCTCGCCGATCTCGGGCTCGCCGATCTCGAAACCGACGATCTCGCGAGTAATGGGGCGGTACGTGACGGGCTGATCGAGGCGATGAACAAGATCGACCTGCTCGATCCTTCGGCGCGCGCCAGCCTCGAAAATCATACGCTGCGAAATTCGCAGACCATCGCCGTGTCGGCCGCGACCGGAGAGGGCTGCGAGGCGCTGCTCGAACTGATCGACCGGCGGCTCGGGAGCGAAACCCGCCCGGTGCGGCTCGACGTGCCGCTCAGCGACGGCAAGACCTTGGCCTGGATCTACCGCCACGGCGAGGTGCTCGGCCGGCGCGACGACGACGAGGCGGCCCACCTTTCCGTGCGGCTCTCCGAACCGGACATCGCTCGCCTGCGCCATCAGCAGCGGCTGCTCTGACCGTCGCGCGGACCCGCCGCTCGGTGCACTCGGCACCGGACACCGGGCTTATACGGCCGCCGCTTAAATTGTGAAAAATCACCCCGCCCGGCGTCGCCGCGCCGGGGGACGGCGGGCGAGATAGGGGCGCAGATAGGCGCCGGTGTAGCTCGGGCGCTGGCGGCGATGTCTTCGGGGGTGCCGGTGGCGACGATGTGGCCGCCGGCGTCGCCGCCCTCGGGGCCGAGATCGATGACCCAGTCGGCGGTTTTGACGACTTCGAGGTTGTGCTCGATGACCAAGACCGTGTTGCCGGTCTCGACCAGCGCGTGCAGCACTTCGAGCAATTTGCGCACGTCGTCGAAATGCAATCCGGTCGTCGGCTCGTCGAGGATGTAGAGGGTGCGCCCGGTGGCCCGCCGCGATAGTTCCTTGGCCAATTTGACCCGCTGCGCCTCGCCGCCCGAGAGCGTCGTCGCCGGCTGGCCGACATGGATGTAGCCGAGCCCGACCTGCTGCAGGGTCGTCAGCTTGTCGCGGATCGACGGCACCGCGCGGAAGAACTCGACGCCTTCGTTGACGGTCATGTCGAGCACGTCGGCGATTGACTTGCCGCGGAACAGCACTTCGAGGGTTTCGCGGTTGTAGCGCCGCCCCTTGCACACGTCGCACTGGACATAGACGTCGGGCAGAAAGTGCATCTCGATCTTGATCACGCCGTCGCCCTGGCACGCTTCGCAGCGGCCGCCCTTGACGTTGAACGAGAAGCGGCCGGGCAGATAGCCGCGCGACTTCGCTTCGGGCAGCCCGGCGAACCAGTCGCGGATCGGGGTGAAACAGCCGGTATAGGTCGCCGGGTTCGAGCGCGGGGTGCGGCCGATCGGCGACTGGTCGATATCGACGATCTTGTCGAGAAACTCGACCCCCTCGATGCGCTCGTGCGGGGCGGGGTGCTCGCGCGCGTTGTTGATCCGCTTGGCCAATGCCTTGTACAGCGTTTCGATAATCAGGGTCGATTTGCCGCCGCCCGAAACGCCGGTCACGACGCAGAAGGTGCCGAGCGGGATTTCGGCAGTGATCCCTTTCAGATTGTTGCCGGTCGCCTCGACGATGCGCAGGATCTGCCCGGGATGGCCGCTGCGCCGCACCGCCGGCAGCGGGATTTGGCGCATGCCGGTCAGGTATTGGCCGGTGATGCTGGCGGGGTTGGCCATGATCTGGTCGGGCGTGCCCTCGGCGACGACGTGGCCGCCGTGAACCCCGGCGCCCGGCCCCATATCGACGACCCAATCGGCGGTGCGGATCGCCTCCTCGTCGTGCTCGACGACGATGACCGTGTTGCCGAGGTCGCGCAGCCGCTTCAGGGTCGCGAGCAGCCGCCCGTTGTCGCGCTGATGCAACCCGATCGACGGTTCGTCGAGCACATAGAGCACGCCGGTCAGCCCCGAGCCGATCTGCGAGGCGAGGCGGATGCGCTGGCTCTCGCCGCCTGACAAGGTGCCCGAGGCCCGCGACAAGGTCAGGTATTCGAGCCCGACATTCTGCAGAAAGCCGAGCCGCTCGTTGATCTCCTTCAAGATGCGCTGGGCGATCTCGCGCTGGCTCGGGGTCAATTCGGCGTCGATGGTGAAGAACCAGGAGAGCGCCTCGGAAATCGACAGCCGGGCGATCTCGCTGATGTTGCGCGCGCCGATCTTGACCGCCAGTGCCTCGGGCTTGAGCCGGTCGCCCTGGCACACCTCGCAGGTCCGGGCACTCTGGTAGCGGCCGAGTTCCTCCTTGACCCAGGCGCTGTCGGTCTCGCGAAAGCGCCGCTCCATGTTCGGCAACACGCCCTCGAACGGCCGCTCGGTCGTATATTTGCGCAAGCCGTCGTCATAGGTCATCTGGATCGGGTCGCCGCCGGAGCCCGAGAGGATCGTGCGTCGCATCCGGTCCGGCAATTCGGCCCAGGGAGTGTGCATGCTCTGCTTGAAGTGCCGGGCGATGCTTTCGAGCGTCTGGGTATAATATTGCGAAGAAGAGTGCGACCACGGGCTGACCGCACCCTCGGCGAGGCTGCGGCGCTCGTCGTGGACGACCAAGCCGGCGTCGAAATAAAGCTTGGTGCCGAGCCCGTCGCAGGCCGGGCAGGCGCCGAACGGGTTGTTGAACGAGAACAGCCTGGGCTCGATCTCGGGGATCGTGAAGCCCGACACCGGACAGGCGAATTTCGCCGAGAAGATCGTCTCCTCGCCCGAATCGGCGTTCTCGGCAATCGCTATCCCGTCGGCGAGGTCGAGTGCGGTCTCGAACGAATTGGCGAGCCGGTTGCCGAGGTCGGGCGCGACCACGATTCGATCGACGACCACCGCGATGTCGTGCTTGACGTTCTTGTTGAGCGGCCGGACCTCGTCGAGATCGACCATCTTGCCGTCGATCTTGACCCGTTGAAAGCCGCGCTTTCTGAGGTCGATCAGCTCCTTTCTGTACTCGCCCTTGCGCCCGCGGGCGATCGGCGCCAGCAGATAGAGCCGGGTGCCTTCGGGCATGGCCATGACCCGGTCGACCATCTGCGACACGGTCTGGCTGACGATCGGCAACCCGGTCGCCGGCGAATAGGGGACGCCGACCCGCGCCCACAGGAGGCGCATGTAGTCATAGATCTCGGTCACGGTCGCGACCGTCGAGCGCGGGTTGCGCGAGGTCGTCTTCTGCTCGATCGAGATCGCCGGCGACAGCCCTTCGATCGATTCGACCTCGGGCTTCTGCATCAGCTCGAGGAACTGGCGGGCATAGGCCGACAGGCTCTCGACGTAGCGGCGCTGGCCCTCGGCATAGACCGTGTCGAAGGCGAGCGAGGATTTCCCGGACCCCGACAGGCCGGTCATCACCACCAGGCTGTCGCGCGGCAAATCGACGTCGATGTTCTTCAGATTGTGCTCGCGCGCGCCGCGGATCCGGATCGATTGCATGCTCTGAACTTAGCGCGCCCGGGCCGTCGGCGCTACCGTCCGAGTCTGGCTCGAAGGCGGCAGGCCCGATCCGTGGAGGCGAACCGATCATGTTGCGCGGCTGCGTGTAATCGCAATGGGCGACAGCCTAAACGATGCGTGAAATTATGCGCTGAGCTGAACCCCGCGCCGGCGACCAGGCCGATCCTGCTTTCGATAACCGGGACGATGTCTGGGTTACGGTCACTTTGGAGCGCGGATTCCCCTTCAATGGTACTTCACGATGGTCACGGTTATCCGCTTGCTTGCGAATTTCGGAATAAGCATGAGTGTGGTGAGGGCAACATGAACGGTCCACCCTCCGGGGGGGGTTCATCGGCCGCACATAAAGACGTTTGATCCGCATGTTACGCCCCGAGCCTCAGCTGGAGCACTCGCTAGGCGTTCGGCGCAGACAGGATCCACTCGCGCCGGCGCGCCGCCGGGCAGAGGTTGTCATTTCCGGACGTGCATGGAACACTCGCGGTCGGACGAAGACCGCGGAGGAAAGCCATGGATGTCGGCATGATGATGGTGTTCGCCAGCTATGGCTGGGAGAACATCGGCGACGACCGGGTTTGGGACGAGGAAATCCGGCTGGCGCGGCTGGCGGCGGATTCAGGGTTCGACGTGTTGTGGTCGGCCGAGCACCATTTCTTCGATTATTCGTTCTGCCCCGACAATCTGCAGCTGATGACCTATTTGGCCGCGCTGTGCCCGAATGTCGGGCTTGGCACCGCGGCGGTGATCGTGCCGTGGCACGACCCGTTGCGGGTCGCCGAGCAGGCGGCGGTGCTCGACCTGCTGTGCAAAGGTAAGCTGCGGCTGGGGCTGGGCCGCGGCCTGGCGCGGCGCGAGTTCGCGGCGTTTCGCGGCACGATGGACGAATCGCGCGAGCGCTTCGACGAGGCGGCGCCGATGATCGTCGAGGCGCTGCGCACCGGCTTTATCGAGGGCGACGGCCGACACTACAAGCAGCCGCGGATCGAATTGCGGCCGCGGCCCCAATACGATTTTACCGGGCGGATCTATGCGGTGGCATCCAGCGAGGATTCGGTCGAGGCGGCGGCCCGGCTCGGCGCGCACATGGTGATGTTCTCCGACCGGCCCTGGCCTATGCGGTTGCCGGCGATCGAGCGCAATCGCGAACTGCACCGGAAATTCCACGGCCGCGCCGGCGCCGGCGATGATGATCACCGATTTCTGCATCTGCGGCCCCGATCTGGCGGAAACCGAGGAGCACGCGCGCAAGTACATGGGCAAATTTGTCGAGAGCAACTTTCACCACTACGAATTCCTCGGCGAGCATTTCGCCACCGTCAAGGGCTACGACGCCTATGCGCAGAAGGCGGCGATCGCGCGCCAGGGCGGGCTCGAAGGCGCGGTCGCCGGGTTCATGCAGGCGGCGATCTGGGGCACCCCCGACCGCATCCTGCGCGAGTTGGAAGCGCGGCGCGCCGTGATCGGCGATTTCGAGCTCAACGCGGCGTTCCGCTTCGGCGGCGTGCCCTATGAGATCGCCGAGCGCGGATTGAAATTGTTCGCGCAGGAAGTGCTGCCGGTCCTGAAGACCTGGCGGACCGAAACGCCGCGCTCGCAGCAGAGTGAGGGGCCAGAAATAGCACCGATGATCACGAAATTCGACAGCTCCTACTACGGCACCGCCGACATGGAGAACCTCGGCTATGCCGGGACGCCGATCAACGAGCGCCGCTATACGAAGGAGCAGCTGGCCGACGCGCTGCACAAGGTGGTGAAGTACGCCAAGTGCATGGACGAGCGCGGCTTCAACACGTTCTGGATGGCCGAGCACCATTTCCAGCCCGAAGGCACGGAGCTGATCCCGAACCTGTTGATGATGGCGATGCACCTCGTCAACCAGACCAAGAACCTGAAGATCGGCTGCGGCTTCAACGTCGTGCCGATGTGGCACCCGCTGCGGCTGGCCGAAGACTACGCGATGGCCGATGTCCTCAGCGGCGGGCGGGTGATCTTCGGCGTCGCCCGCGGCTATCATACCCGCGAGGTCGAGACCTTCGGCTCGCCGCTGATGGATCAGGACGCCAACCGCGAAATCTTCGAGGAGGGCGTCGACATCCTGTTCAAGGCGTTCGAGGGCAAGCCGTTCTCGCACCAGGGCAAGTACTACACGATCCCGCCGGAGGTGCCGTATCGCGGCTACACGCTGAAGGAGATCACGCCTGGTTCCGGCGCCGGAGCGTCTGCCGGTCGAATGCTGGCAGCCGATCCAGAGCGGCTCGGAGCGCGCCTTCGACTTCATGGCCAAGCACGGCATCTCGGGCATGATCGGCGGCGGCTCGGCCGAAGGCGGTGCGGTCGAGCGGCACATGCTCGGGTTCCAGGCCGCCTATGCGCGTCGCGGCGTCAAGCTCGAGCTCGGCGAGAAGCTGGCGCTCGGCTTCCAGTTTCACATCGCCAAGAGCCGCGAAGACGGCATGCGCGAGGCGGCGAAACACTACGAGGAAAACATGAAGATGTTCGGCGAGCTGCGCCTGGTGCGCGCGCTCTGCGACGAGCAGATCGCGGCGATGCGCGATCCGAGGCTCGCCGCCACGACCAAATTGCCGCGCATCGAGGACGCGGTGAAGGCCGGCGGCTTCCTCACCGGCACGCCCGCCGACATCATCGAGCAGTTGAAGGCGGTCGAAAAGCGCTATCCGGGAGTCGACCGGGTGGTGTGCGCGACGCCGCTCGGCACCCCGCTCGACGTCCAGCTGCGAAGACCTCGACCGGTTCTCGAAAGAAGTGATGCCGGCCTTCGGTGCTGGCCGTCTCGCGGCGGCCGCGCAGTAGTTTAAGCCCCTCTCCCGCAAGCGGGAGAGGGTAAACCGCAGTGAGAGCCCAAACTTATGCCGGCTCGCGCTCGACCATTTGCGGGTCATCGACATCGAGCTCGACGACCTCGCTAGGGGAGGGTGTCGCACTCATCAAGGTCACGCCCTCCGACGAACTAAAGCGGTGCCATGTCCCCTGCGGAATGGCGATCATTAGCCCGGCCTTCAGCGCGAAAGACTGGCGCCCGTCCGCAGTCATGGTTTCGAGGGTCCCGTTCCCGCCGAGGATGTGGATAAGCTCGTCGGCAATGTGCTTTTCCCAATGGCCTTTCCCGGCGAATTTCGTGGCGTGCGAGGGCGCCGTCGCGGTAGGAGGCCAATCGGCCGCACTCCCCCGTCGCTCTGCCATTCGTCGTCTGCGGCGTCCGGCCACGGAACATCGTCAGCTTCTCGACCTCCGCATGAGATCGACGATGCTCGGCAGCTCTGCTTTCCGTTTCCGTCGCTGGCTTTGCTCTCGCCGAGGGTCGTCGACATCGCGCTCGATCTGCTCGCCGGGAAAAGGCGTCAGGCCGAGATGCGTGTTGCCCTCGGCGAAAGAATGCGGTGCCACGCACCCTGCGGAATAACCGCGAGCATTCCGGCGCGAAGCGCGAAAGATTTGGGCGGCCCGTCGTCGCACACGATTTCCAGCGTGGCGGTGCCGTCGAGGACGTGAATCAGCTCGTCGCCCGCGGGATGACGTTCCCAATGGTCTTTCCCCGCGGCCTTGATCGCCAAAAGCAATCCGTCGCGGTAGGTCGCCAACTGCGCGACGCTTCCCTTTCGCTCTGCCCGCGTCGAATTGCGGGGTTCGTCGAAACATTGTCAGCTTTGCGAGTTCTGCGTTGAGATCGATGATGCTAGGCGTTCTGCTCTCCATTTTGCTCCTTTCCCGGCGCGCCGTCGACTCCGAGTGGCGGATCGTCAGGCGCTAACGTCATGTAATTGCAGGGATCTCCGCTTTTAGAGCCGTTGCCACTTTTTCGTGGCACCCAATCGGTGATAAGAATTACCCTCTAAAGCCGACACACAAGGACGATGGCATGGCCGCTCTCGACGGATCGGCGATTGTGGGGGCGAGACGCGGCACGAGCCGGCGATCCGCCGCCGCGAGCGGATCGCGGGGCGATGGACTGGAACGATGTTCGGGTGTTCCTCGCCGTCGCTCGCGAAGGCTCGATGCGTGCCGCCGGGCGGGCGCTCGGCCTGAGCCAACCGACGATCGCCCGCCGCCTGGCCGCATTCGAGACCACTTTTGGCGGGCCGGCGCTGTTCGACCGCCTGCCCGAGGGGCTGCACCTCAACGCCGCCGGCGAGCAGTTGATCCCGGCGGCCGAAAGCATCGAGGATGCGGTGCTGACGTTGGAGCGGCGGCGCGCGGCTGCCTCGCCGGTGACTGACGCGGCACGGTGCGGGTATCGACCGGCGAGTGCGCCGCCGGGTTTCTCGCTCGTTGCCTGTCGGGATCGGCCACGACGCCGCTGCCATCCGGTATTACGTTGGAACTGGTCGACGAGTTGCGACAGACGGCAAACCTCGTGCGACGCCAAGCCGAATTGGCGCTGCGCCACGAGCCGCCGGAAGGCGGGGACTTCTACATTTCCAAGGCTGGCACCTTCGCCTGCGCGGTCTACCGGCGGCGCGACGCTGATGCCGGCGGATGGGTCACCTATACCGACGAGCAGGCGCACTATGCGCCTGCGCGTTGGGTCCAGCGCCACGTCGAGGAGATCGGAAGCCGGTCGTGCTGCGCGCATCATCGATGCTGATGCATTTGGAAGCGATCCGCGCCGGCAGCAGGTCGCGGCGTGCTGCCCTGCTACGTTGGTGACGGCCATCCCTTGCTCGAACGGGTGACCCCGCCGATCCCCGAAATCGCCGCCGAATACTGGATCATCGTCCATCGCGATCTGCGCCGCTCGGCCTGTGTGCGGGCGGTCATCGATTGGATGAAGGCGCTGTTTGCCGAGCAGCGAGACGTCCTCGCCGGTGCCGCGTAGCGAGAAGCGTGCTAATGCATGGCGTTTGAACGGCGCGTACCAAAGACCAGCCTGCTCCGATAGGGTCGAATGACCGGCTTCGAAATGGGATCGTCGGTCTGCAAGCGTCTTGCGCTTTCCAGGCGCACGCGCCGGCGAGCCCGAAGCCAATGAACAACGGTTTCAGCTATTTGAACAAACGAGGGGGTTCATGGGTGCCGGGCCCGACGCCCTTTTCCGTGCGAACTATTTAGGGAGAAAAGAGATGGTTGCGGACGCGAAAGGCGAATACCGCGGCATTGGACCGCGCAACGATACCGAGCTGAAGGCATGGCTCGCCAAGCGGCCGACCGAGGCGGCGCTTGAGCCGGAGATGCCGATCATCGATCCGCATCATCATTTCTGGGATACGCCGCAGCGCGGGCGTTACCTCTTGCCCGAGCTGTTGGGCGACATCACCGGCGGCACCGGTTCGGGCAAAGCCCACAACATCGTCGCGACGGTCTTTCTCGAATGCCGCTCGATGTACCGCAAGGACGGGCCGGCCGAGATGGCGCCGGTCGGCGAGGTCGAGTTTGTCAACGGCATCGCGGCGATGAGCGCCTCGGGCGGCTACGGCCCATGCCGTGTCGCCGAAGGGATCGTCGGCCATGCCGATTTGACACTCGGGGTGCGGGTGCGCGAGGTGCTGGAGGCCGAGATCAGGGCTGGCGGCGGACGTTATCGCGGCATCCGCCACGGCGTCTCCTGGGACGAGCACGACGCGGTGCAGAAATACGCGACCCGCGCGGTGCCGCCGCACCTGGTGCGCGACCCTAAGTTCCGCGAGGGCTTTGCCCAGCTGGCGCCGCTCGGCCTCAGCTTCGAATCCTGGCAGTATCATCCGCAATTGCCGGACGCGATCGACCTCGCCCGCGCTTTCCCCGACACCACGATCATCCTCAACCACGTCGGCGGCGTGCTCGGCGTCGGTCCCTATCGCGGCCATCGCCAGGAGATTCTCGCCGGCTGGAAGAAGGACATCGCCGAGCTCGCCAGATGCCCAAACATCAACGTCAAGCTTGGCGGCGTCGGCATGACCTCGTTTGGCTTCGACTTTCACGAGCGCGACCTGCCGCCCTCGTCCGAGGAGCTCGCGGCGGCCTGGCGCCAGTATATCGAGCCGTGCGTCGAAGCCTTCGGCCCCGACCGCGCGATGTTCGAAAGCAACTTCCCGCCGGACAAGCAGTCCGGCGGCTACACCGAGCTGTGGAATGCGTTCAAGCGCATTACCGCCGGCGCCTCGGCGGTCGAAAAGACCGCGCTCTACAGCGGCACCGCGGCCCGGGTTTACCGGCTGACGGTGCCCTGATCCGGCCGAAGCGGGAATGACAGACAAAGGGAGGCTTCGATGAGCGATCTGTCCGGACCGCCGTTTCGTGGCGATCATGTCGGGAGCCTGCTGCGGCCGGCGGAGTTGCTGCGGGCAAGAGCGGAGCGGCAGGCGGGGCGGATCTCGGCCGAGGAGTTGCGCCGGGCCGAGGATGGGGCGATCGGCGATGTCGCGCGCATGCAGCAGGAGATCGGGCTCCAGGGCGTCACCGACGGCGAGTTCCGCCGCGGTTCGTGGCATATGGACTTCCTGCACCAGATCGGCGGGGTCGCCAGGACCGAGCAGAGCCTGCGCCTGCAATTCCGAAACGAGAGCGGCACGGTCGAGGCCGCACTCGGCGGGTTTCGCATCGGCGGCAAGCTCACTCTCGACCAGACGATCTTCGGCGAGGATTTCGCGTATCTCAAAGCGGCGGCGCCGACCGGGACCACGCCCAAATTGACGATCCCGTCGCCCTCGATGCTGCATTACCGCGGCGGCCGGACGGCGATCGATACTGCTGTTTACCCCGACATGGACCAATTCTGGGACGACCTCGCCCGGGTCTATGCCGCGGAGATCGCGGCGCTCGCCCGGCTCGGCTGCACCTATCTGCAGCTCGACGACACCAGCCTCGCCTATCTGAACGACCCGGCGCAGCGCGTCTATGTCGATCGGATCGGCGGCGACGGCGAACACCAGCACCTGACCAACATCAAGGTGATCAATGCGGCGCTCGCCGGCCGGCCCGAGGGCCTGACGATTTGCACCCATATGTGCCGCGGCAATTTCCGCTCGTCATGGATGGCCGAAGGCGGCTACGACCATGTCGCCGAGGCGCTGTTCGGCGAACTCGCGGTCGACGGATTTTTTCTCGAATACGACGATGCGCGCTCGGGCGGGTTCGCGCCGTTGCGCTTTGTGCCGCGCGGGAAAAAGCGGGTGGTGCTGGGCCTCGTGACCAGCAAGCGCGCCGCCCTCGAAAGCAAGGATGAATTGAAGCGGCGGATCGACGAAGCCGCGAAATACGTGCCGCTCGAGCAGCTGTGCCTCTCGCCGCAATGCGGGTTTTCCTCGACCGTCGACGGCAACGCGCTGTCGATCGACGAACAGAATGCGAAGCTGCGCCTGGTGGTCGAGACCGCCCGCGAAGTCTGGGGGTAGGGTGCGCCGCGCGCCGATCCACGGGAGACGCGTACCGCGCCCATTCGCGCTTTGACAAAACGGGCATGCGCGTCTAGCTGCTGTCCGATGGAACGGGTGCGGGCACGGGGCTTCCCTGCCTTGCCGGCGACGCGAAGGGACCGGGCGCGCCGCCCATGCGGCTATCGTGGCGCTGGGCGGCCTCCTCTGGTGGCTGTCGGCGAGCCACCCGGCGCTGATGCCGTTCTGGATGCCATGGGATTTCTCCCCGCCCGAATTTCTGGCGACGGCGCTGGTGCTGCTGTGGTTCTGTCGCGGCCTCGCATCGGCCCCGGCGGCCGAGCGGCCGGCGGTCTGGCGGCGCGTCGCCTTTCTGATCGGCGTCGCCGCGATCTATGCGGTGCTGCAGACCCGGTTCGACTACTGGTCGCAGCACATGTTCTTTCTGAACCGCATCCAGCATGTCGTGATGCACCATTTGGGGCCGTTCCTGGTGGCGCTCGGCGGTGCCGGCGCCACGATCAGGCGCGGCATGCCGCGCCGGGTGCGGCAGGCGATCGAGAGCCCGGCCGTCACCGGCACCATCCGCGTATTGCAGCAGCCTTTGCTGGCGGCGTTCCTGTTTGTCGGGCTGTTCTATTTCTGGCTAATTCCACCGGTTCATTTCCGGGCGATGATCGATTGGCGGCTCTACGCGGTGATGAATTGGAGCATGGTGCTCGACGGCGTCCTGTTCTGGTGCTTGGTGCTGGACCCGCGGCCGAAACCGCCGGCGCGGGTGTCTTACGGCGTTCGTGCGGCCTTGTCGCTCGGGGTCATGTTCCCGCAAATCGCGCTTGGCGCGGTGATCACGATGTCCGGCAGCGACCTCTATCCCTACTATGATTTGTGCGGCCGGCTGTTCCCGGCGATCAGCGCGCTCAACGACCAGCATATCGGCGGCATCATTATCTGGATCCCACCGGCGATGATGAGCGTCCTCGGGCTGCTCTTGGTGATCAACGCGTTGAGGTTGCACGAGGAAGCAACGAATGAGAACGATCCCGACGGCGGCGCCCTTGGAGCGCTGGCAAAAAGCTGGACCGGGCGCTAGCCCGATGCGCACGACCCTGCTGTTTGCTTGCGCGCTGTGCGCCGTGCTGGCGGCCGGTGGCGCGTCGCAGGCGGCCGAGGTCGGGGTGGCGCTGAGCGCCCCGTGGTTCCGGCTGGTCATGCCGTCGCTGCCCGGCGGCCGGATACTTCACGCTGTCGAACCCGACCGGCGCCGCGCACACCCTGGTCGGCGCCGCCTCGCCCGCCTGCGGCATGCTGATGCTGCACCGGAGCATCTGCTCAGAACGGCGAGGAGCGGATGGTCATGGTGCAGAGCGTCGCGGTGCCGCCGCACGGCAAGGTCAGCTTTATGCCCGGCGGCTATCATCTGATGTGCATGTCGCCCTCGGCCGAGATGCGGCCTGGGCGATCGGTGTCGGTGACGTTGCGCTTTGCCGATGGCGGGACCTTGACCGCGACCTTTCCGGTGCGCAACGCGGCCGGAAAATAACCTCCGGCAAGTGAGGGCGGCTCAGACCAGCCGCATCAGCCGGGCGAGCAGTCCGGGGGAATGGCTCGCCTCGACCAGACGCTTCAGGTCGGCGGCTGTCCCCGGAATATCCGGATGCGTCGAGCTGAGCGACCCGATGATCAGGCGTGCCGCACCGGCGGCGCCGAACACGTAGATCGCCGAGCTGTGAGTGACTTCATAGGGGTGGTCCTTGGTCGCCGGAGTCACCGAATAGACGACTCGGTAGCGCCGCCCCAGAGCCGCGAGCTGGTCGGCGGTGCCGCGCAGTCCCTCGATTTCCGGCGCGAAGTTCTTGACGTAGGCAGCAAGGACCGGCGGCGTGTCGCGGTTCGGGTCGACGGTGACGAACAATACCCGCACCTGTTGCGCGTCGGGCCCGATCCGGGTCAGCACCTGGGCCAGGTTCGACAAGGTCTCGGGACAGACGTCGGGGCAATTGGTGTAGCCGAAATAGAGCAGCACGATCTTGCCGCGATAATCGGCCTGGGTGACGTGTTGGCCGTCCGAGGCCCGGGTCATCGTGAAGGCGAGCGCCGGAAGGCTGCCCGAGACATCGATCGCATGCCATTTGGCGCCGCTGTCGCAGCCGGCGAGCAGCATCAGGACAAGTCCGGCGCCAACCAGCCGCGCGATGCTGCGTTGTCCGATCCGGTTGTTCCGCCGCAACCGGTCGCGGGCCTGGGATGCATCCCGCGGTGTCCGGCTCGCCGCCATCGAACCTCCCGTCCCTGCATCGCAGAACGCCGGCGGCACCCGCTGCCGAGCCGCCCCATCGCGGAACGGTCAGATTAGACCTCTTGCGGCGCATCATGCCGCTCGCAACGTTGCCGCAGCCGGGCGGTTGTGCCCGGTGCCCGGCGATGCGATCGGCTCCTCGGTCGAGAGCGCCGATTGCCGGCCTTGAACGGTCATCCTGTTGCATTGCTGGTTTGAACAAGCGCCGGAGCGCGCGAACCCAGGGACGGGCCATGTCCGACCGCATCGGATTCGCCCGCCGCGGGCCGGTCTTCGATCCCCGACGGGCATAGGGATCCGTCGCGACTGGTGACAGGTCGATCGCCGCCCGCCGCCCCGATCGGGATTAGGATCTCGAGCCGCGGCGGTCCCATTTGGCTAAACCCTCGGCGCCGCGCGGCACTCCAACTTTGACGTGGGATTGTGGGCGGCGCGGCAGGGTTGCCGAACCGGGTAAGCGAAGACCGGCGACGTGGCCGTGCCGCCGCTCCCGGCCAAGCTCCCGTGACAACGGGAAGGCCAACAACCGTGCGGTTGCGCCGGCCGGAGCGATCGGTTTATCCCTGCCAAGGGATCGGTCGGGTTCGCGCAGCAAGGGAGAGGGCGATGCACTGGCTCTGGGTCATCATCATCGGGTTTCTGGCGGGCGCGATCGCCAAGCTGTTCATTCACGGGCCGGGCGGCTTTATCGTCACGACACTGCTCGGCATCGTCGGCGCGATCTTCGCCTCCTGGCTCGGACAGCGCATCGGCTGGTATCCGCCGGGCCGCAGTGCGGGCTTTATCGGCGCGATCGTCGGCGCCGTGCTGATCCTCGCGGTCTACCGCGCGATCGTCGGCCGACCGCCCTGAGGTTGCTGAAAGCTGTTGTTGCGGCGGAACAAAAACAGCCCGGCGACGAACAGCACCAAGCCCGAATAGATCAGCAACGACGGGAACAGCAGCACCATCTGCGGCAGCGGCAAGAGGTTCGACTGAAACAGGCCGGTCGTCCAGATGCCGGTGGCGAAGGCCCACATCCCTAGCGAGGCGGCATCGCCGAATGAGGCGATGGTTCGGCCCTCCAGGCCCCGGACCGTATCGGCCGAGAGGTGGGAGAAGACCGGGCCGCCTCTTGCCCATACTCCGTGCAGCGGTGTCCGCGCAGCCTCGTTGCACAGTTCGGAAATGTCGTCCATCGGCCCGCTTGCGATTATCCCGAGCGAAAACTCTCGGGGGCGTCGCCGGGTTCCCCGGCGAATGACGCGCGGCCGCCCGAAGGCGACCAGCCGGGGTCCGGCAAATTGTTTGTTCGCACCTGCGAAATGCGGTAATCAGATCGAAAATTCCTATATTTAGGTGAGCGCGGCATGGCGGCCCGGCCGCCCCGCGCGCGAGCCTTCCACCATCCATCCGAGATCCCTTGGCCGTCACCTCCGCCCCGCCTCCGCCCTCTGCCCCCGACATCACCACCGTCACGATCGAGGACGAGATGAAGCGCTCGTACCTCGATTACGCGATGAGCGTGATCGTGGCGCGCGCACTCCCTGACGTTCGCGACGGGCTGAAGCCGGTCCACCGCCGCATCCTTTATTCGATGAAGGTCAACGGCAACGAGTGGAACCGCGGCTACCGCAAATCGGCCCGCATCGTCGGCGACGTGATCGGCAAATACCACCCGCACGGCGAGCTGGCGATCTACGACGCGATGGTGCGGATGGCGCAGGATTTCGCGATGCGCCTGCCGCTGATCGACGGCCAGGGCAATTTTGGCTCGATGGACGGCGACCCGCCGGCGGCTTACCGGTACACCGAGGCGCGGCTCGCCCGCGTCGCCGATTCGCTGCTCGACGATCTCGACAACGACACGGTCGACTTTCAGCCCAATTACGACGAGACCGAGCGCGAGCCCAAGGTCTTGCCGGCCGGCTTGCCGAACCTCCTGGTCAACGGCGCCCAGGGGATCGCGGTCGGCATGGCGACCAACATCCCGCCGCACAATCTGGGCGAGGTCATTGACGCCTGCTGCGCCTATCTCGACAACGGGGCGATCACCGTCGAAGAGCTGATGGAGTATGTGCCGGCGCCGGATTTTCCGACCGGCGGGATCATCATGGGACGGTCCGGGACGCACGCCGCCTTCAAGACCGGGCGTGGTGCGGTGATCCTGCGGGCGAAAAACCATGTCGAGGAGATCCGCAAGGACCGCGAGGCGCTCGTCTTCACCGAGATGCCCTATCAGGTCAACAAGGCGAAGCTGATCGAGCGCATCGCCGAGTGCGTCCGCGAAAAGCTGATCGAGGGCATTTCCG
Organism: uncultured Alphaproteobacteria bacterium; assembly: GCA_963795485.1. GTDB lineage: Bacteria > Pseudomonadota > Alphaproteobacteria > ATCC43930 > CGMCC-115725 > AP-15. Next base: position 488,395 of record CAWCIL010000039.1, on the reverse strand, counting down.
AGCTGCGCGACGAGAGCGACCGCGACGGCGTGCGCGTCGTTGTCGAGCTGAAGCGCGATGCCGAGCCCGACATCGTCCTGAACCAGCTCTATCGCCACACCGCGCTGCAGACGAGCTTTGGCGTCAACATGCTGGCGCTGAACGGCGGCCGGCCCGAGCTGATGACCCTGCGCGACATCGTCGCCGCCTTCGTCGCCTTCCGCGAAGAGGTCATCACCCGGCGCACCAGCCATCTGCTCGGCAAGGCGCGCGAGCGGGCGCATACCCTGATTGGGCTGCTGATCGCGGTCGCCAATCTCGACGAGATCATCGCGCTGATCCGCGCCGCCCCCGACCCGGCGACGGCGCGTGCCGGCCTCGTCGGCCGCGCTTGGCCGGCGGCCGACGTGGCGCCGTTGGTGGCGCTGGTCGGCGAGCCCGGCCGCGAGGTCGCCGCCGACGGCACCTACCGCCTTTCCGACGAGCAGGCGCGGGCGATCCTCGATCTGCGGCTGCAGCGCCTGACCGGGCTCGAACGCGACAAGATCGCCGAGGAATTGCGCGGGCTGATCGCCGAGATCGGCGGCTATCTCGAGATCCTGCGCTCGCGCGCACGGCTGATCGAGGTGCTGCGCGGCGAATTGCTGGCGATCCGGGAGCGGTTTGCGACGCCGCGCCGCACCCAGATCGAGGATGTCGAGTTCGAGGCCGATATCGAGGCGCTGATCCAGCGCGAGGCGATGGTCGTGACCGTCAGCCACGCCGGCTACATCAAGCGGGTGCCGCTCTCGACCTATCGCGCGCAGCGGCGCGGCGGGCGCGGCCGCGCCGGCATGGCGATCCGCGAAGAGGATTTCCTCAGCGAGGTGTTTGTCGCCTCGACCCATGCGCCGGTGCTGTTCTTCACCTCGTCCGGCCGGGTCTACAAGCTCAAGGTCCATCGCCTGCCGCTCGGCACGCCGCAGGCGCGCGGCCGGCCGATGGTCAACCTGTTGCCCAATCTGGTGCCGGGCGAGACGATCTCGACGGTCATGCCGCTGCCCGAGGACGAGGAGAGCTGGGCCGAGCTGACCGTCGATCTTCGCGACCGCCAACGGCTATGTCCGGCGCAACGCGCTCAGCGATTTCGGCGATGTCCGCGCCAACGGCAAGATCGCGATGAAGTTCGAGGGCGAGGACGCCGACGACCGGCTGATCGCCGTCGCCACCTGCACCGACGCCAACGACGTGCTGCTCGCCACCCGCAACGGCAAGGCGATCCGCTTTCCGGTCGGCGATGTGCGGGTCTTCACCGGGCGTTCGTCGGTCGGGGTGCGCGGCATCCGGTTGCTCGGCGACGATCTGGTCATCTCGATGTCGATCCTGCGTCATGAGCAAGTGCCGCCCGAGATGCGCAACGCCTATCTGAGCCTCGCCGCGCGCCGGCGGCGGCCAATCGGGGAGGAGGGCGAGGCACCGGGCGAGCTGCCGCCCGAAGCGGACGAGGCGGATACCGAGCCGGCCGATGAAGCAGGCTTGATCTCGGAAGAGACCTACGCCGATCTGGCCCAGCGCGAGGAATGCGTGCTGAGCGTGACCGAGAAAGGGTTTGGCGTCCGGACCTCGGCCTACGATTACCGCATCACCGGGCGCGGCGGGCAGGGCATCGACAACATGGATCTGCGCCGGCGCGACGATGCTGTTGTCGCCGTGTTCCCAGTCGGGGGCAACGACCAGATCATGCTGGTCACCGACGGCGGGATGGTGATCCGCTGCCCGGTGCACGACATCCGCATCGCCCGCCGGCGCAGCCAAGGTGTGGTGATCTTCAAGGTCGGAGACGGCGAACGCGTCGTCTCGGTGGCGCGCCTGCCCGAAGTCGTCGAAGAAAACGGCGAGAACGGCGATGCCGCGGCCGAGGATTCGACAGAAGATAAATCAACCGATCAAGGTCCGGAGACCGATGAAGGTCGACCGACCGATAAGGGGGACGCATGATCCAGCCGCGCGTCGGGATCTATCCCGGCACCTTCGACCCGATCACCAACGGCCATTCGGACATCATCCGCCGCGCCGCCAAGCTGGTCGACCGGCTGGTCATCGGCGTCGCCCGCAATGACGGCAAGGGGCCGCTGTTTGCGACCGACGAGCGGGTCGAGATCGTGCGCGACGAGATCGCCCATCTCGAAAATGGCGACGCCGATCGGATCGAGGTGCGCGCGTTCGACACGCTGTTGATGAGCTTCGCCGAATCGGTCGGGGCCGGGGTCATCATCCGCGGCCTGCGGGCGGTCTCGGATTTCGAGTACGAGTTCCAGATGGCCGGCATGAACGCGCGGCTCAACCCGCAGATCGAGACCGTCTTTCTGATGGCCTCCGACCGCTACCAGTTCATCTCGTCGCGCTTCGTCAAGGAGATCGGCGCATTGGGCGGCGAGATCTCGCATTTCGTCAGCCCGCGCGTCGCGGTGCGCCTGCTCGACCGCTTCGCCCGCGGCCGCGGCGAGCCCGCTCGCCGCACGATCGCAGCTGGATAGGCCACCCGCCCGCCCAGATGCCGGCGCCCGGGACCCGGCGATCGCCGGATACCGCGACACGCACGCCGGAAGGTCGCGTTTCGCCCCGATCCGGAAAAGAAATGTCTATGACGCCTTTTCAATAACCTTCGCGCTCGAGGCGCTTGCGCATCAGTTTGCGGTACCGGCGGACTGCCTCGGCCTTTTCGCGGACCCGGCGTTCCGACGGCTTCTCATAGGCTCGCCGCCGCTTCATCTCGCGAAAGGTGCCCTCGCGCTGCATCTTTTTCTTCAGGACCCGCAATGCCGAATTGAGGTCGTTGTCGCGCACGAAAACTTGCATCGGCGACTATTCCTTTGGACCGGGTTTGCCTTTGGCTTGTTTTTGGCGCCGCGGGCAGCAGCGGCGGCGGAAGGGAGCGCCGCGAGGCAGCGGCACTCCCCGGCGAGCTAGGCCTGCTTCAGATTGACCGCCGAGGTCTTGCCGCGGTCGCCGCGTTCGAGCTCGAAAGTCAGCTTCTGACCTTCGTGCAGGTTGCCGATGCCCGAGCGCTCGACCGCCGAGACGTGAACGAACACGTCCTGCGAGCCGTCCTCCGGCTGGATGAAGCCATAACCTTTTTGCAGATTGAACCACTTCACGGTTCCGATCGACATATTCGTCCTTCCAACACGAAATAGCCGCCGCCCGGAAGCGAGCGACGGGTCAAACTACAGCACGGTAAGGAGCGCGGGTTCGATGCTCGAGCGCGAGCAGCGACAGCAGGCCCGACCACGGGGAGCCGACATCGATGAAGATAGGCCCTGCGGCCCGCTCGCACAACCCGGTACCTGCCGCGGCGGCTGGCGCAGCTCATCCGTGCCCGCACTGGCGTCAGAGCCTGCCGGCCCCGGGAACGAGCCAGGGGCGATGCGGGCCCAGATCTTGTGCGGTCGCGCTCCCTTCGCCAATCGCCGCGCCGATGCCGCCGGCTTTCTCGGATGCGGCAGCAGCATCACCGGCCGTTTTCGGCCGGCGGGCGGCGGCCCATTTGCCGAACCCGCTGGTCCTGCCGTCGCTCGCGATGCTCATCGGTTTGCTCCTCTGCAAGATTAGCTCTTCAAGATTAGATCTGCAAGATTAGCGCCGGCTATATATGGTGTCTATTTCAGAAACTTCAGGGAAACGTTTGCGGCCACGTAAGTAGTCTTGATTTCCCGGCCATAAATTCTTCATGATTAGTGGAATGCGTGGTAGGCGGCGAATGCCGCGACCATCATGATCACAAAAACCGGCACCACGATCGGGGGGACAAACCAGGTTTTCATCGTGCGGGTCCTTCGCTAATGGCTCTTCGGCGATGCCGCCGCGGCGACTTGGTTGCGATCTGCCGGCCGCCACAGCCCCGCCAGCCGCTTGGCCTTCAGGAGCTGCGCCGGGCTCAAATGCGAGGCGATCCGTTCGAATCCGGACCGGGCATGCTGGCGGTGAATGCCGTGCGAACTCGTCGAGGCCAGCAGAAACCAGGCACACGCTTTGACCTGATTTGCCGCCCTGCCCCGACCACCGGCATAGAGTTCGGCCAGCCGGTTCTGAGCGCGCGGCAAGCCCTGCTCGGCCGCGGCCAACAGCCACTTGAGCGCCTGAGGCCGGTTGCCGTTGACGGCATACCCGTTATCGTCCACCCGGCTGTCGTAGAGGACGCCGAGATTGAATTGCGCGGCCGCGTCGCCGCCTTCGGCAGCAAGCCGCAGGTGCCGCATCGTGCTGGTTTCCATCGCAGGCCTCCTGGCTATCCGGTCAAATGCTGCTCGAAACAGCTCGGAGCACCCCCGCTCTCCAGAGCCGCAGGTTCTGGATCAGATGTGAGCGTTGATAGCGACAATAATTCGCCATATCATTTAGATAGGCCGTAAATTCCAAACTACAATGGGAAATCGAATTTCCAGGTCGTTCAAATTCCCGATCATATGTTGATCAGGGTAATGTTATCAAACTCCCGATGTGCTCCCGCGGTGCCTTTGAATGACGGCTGGTGAACCTTGATCGGGTGGGGTCCTCTGATGGCTGGCCGGAACACAAGCCACACCCCAGGCTCTATGGCCAAATGGCAATTCAATAAATAATGGACCCGCGACAGCCGGCTGCAGTATTAGAAATTCGATATTTCGAGGATTTTCCCCAATTCTTAATCGCGGCTCACAGTGATTGAATTTGATCTCTGCAATGCCGATATAGAGCGACGGGCTAGAGCGGGCTGGCCCTTTATCACTCTCTTGGCTGACTGGCGGAACCCGCCGTTCTGATGGAGTTCTCGACGTGAAGACGCCGGAATGGGCGGAGCGGGCGACCGGCCGCGCGACGGAGCCTCTGGGCATGACGCAGCGCCCGGTCGATCTTGACGAGCATCGCGGCATGGCGGCGCAGAAATCGACAGAAATTCGCCGGCGCCTGCACGAGGTCCAGGTCGATCAGGCTGCCTTGGAGCACCGCCAAGAGGAATTTGAGCGCTACGCCTTGGCCGCGCCGTCGGTAACCTGGGCCGAAGCCGCGGCGAAGGCCCGCTATCTCATTCAACTCTTCGCCGCGACGCCGGATGCCCAGGATCCCCGCCGCCGGGAGCTGATCGCAGCGGTGCTCGACGATCTCGCCCGCTTGTCGGACTGACCGTCTCGATGGCCGCGTCGTCAGCGTCCCCCAAACAAGATCAATCGGTGCGAGGCTTGCTATGACTGAACCAGAGACGCGGACTGAACCAGAGACGCGGCGCTCGGTCGAGGAACTGGCGCAATCCCTTTATGAAGCGAGCGATCCGCACGGGCCGCGTTGGCTGCATCGCGGCCGGGTGGTGCGCGAGCCGTGGCTTCAGGCGGCTCGCGACCATATCGCGCAGTCCAAAAACCGCACCGCACGCAACGGCGCGGCGGCGGCCGACGGCAAGGCCGAGCCATGATCGTCCGGTTGACGATCCAGCAGGCCGGCGAGGGCTTTCGCGCGACCCTGACCAAACGCGAGGAGGAGGGCAGCGGCACCATCGGGCAGCCCGAGATTTTCCTGGTCGACGACAAGGAACAGGCAAAACAGCGGGCCAAGGATTTGGCGCGCGGCTTGGGGCTGAAGACCTATCGCGTGGTCGACCGGACGCGCACGGTCTAGCCATCGGCCGGAACATGGGCGAGCATGACGGCCGCTGGCCGCTCGCGGCCACAGCCCGAGGATCCGGCCATGTCACAAGGGAACAAGATCGCCGCAGCCCTGCTCGCCTGCGAGGCGTCGCGCCAGCAGCAGGAAATGGTCAAAGCAGGGCCGGGCAGGCCGCTCGCGGCGCGGGACGTCGCCGCCGAGCTATGGACCTATTTCGAGTGTTTTCTCGAACGGCTCCAGCGCGAGCCCGGCACGGTTGATTGACCCGGCAGGCTGATTGAATCGCCGGTGCTGCGCCGTTGGGCCGGCGCCGAACCGACCACGATCCATGAGGTGAAACGATGCGCAGACGCGAGAAGGCCGCCAACGGCGGCGGCTTTGTCTTCTTCGACGTGTCCTATGAGGACGGCGCGCGCAGCTCGAATCGCAAGGTGCCGCGTTCCGAGCTCGGCGGCCTCGATGGGGATGCCGTCGTCAAGCCGTACCTCGAGGCCGAAGACCGCAAGATCGCCGAAGTCTCGGGACGGCCGCGCGGCGCGATCAAGTCGGTGGTTCGCTCGCCGCCGCGCTGAGCGCCTCGGGATCAGCAGCCATTCGGGACCCGAACCTCAGATCCGAACCTCAGACCGGCCGGGTGCCCTTGAGCTGGGTGCGGTGCATCAGCCGGCGGCTCGCCGGGTCGAAGGCGTCGCGGCGGTGCATCGCGCAGCGATTGTCCCACCAGATCAGGTCGCCGACCCGCCAATCCTGGCGCCAGGTGAACTTCTCCTGCGTCACATGCGCCCACAACTCGTCGAGCAGCGCCTCGCTGTCTGCGACCGAAAGCCCGAGGACATAGGCGTTGATCCGCCGGCCGAGAAACAGCGCTTTCTTCCCGGTCTCGGGATGGGTGCGCACCATTGGCTGATGCGCGCCCGGCACCTTGCTGACGTCGGCGACGGTCTCGAACCCTTGATGCGCCTTGCCGCCGCTCGAATGCGTCGCGGCATGGATCATGGTCAGGCCGGCGATCCGCCGCTTGGTCTCCTGCGGCAGCATGTCATAGGCCGAATACATATTGAGGAAATAGGTGGCGCCGTTGCCGCGTGGGCTCGGCGGCGGGATTTCGAGCGAGCGCAGCAGGCTCGCCGCCGGCGGTACGTCGACAAACGAGCTGTCGGTGTGCCAGAACGCCTCGCCGTCGCCGAGCCCGCCGATCGCCCTGCCGTCTTCGACGATGTTCGAAATGACCGAGATTTCCGGCGGAATCTCGCGGCGCCGGCCTTGGGTTTGGGTCTCGACGCCGTATTGCCTGGCGATCAGCGCTGCCGGGTTGAATTCGAGCTCGCCGAACTGGCGGGTGAACGCCATGTGCTGCGCGTCGGTCATCGGCTGGTCGCGAAACCGCAGCACCAGATGCTCGAGCCAGGCGGCGCGGATCGCGTCGCGAGCGTCGAGGGGAAGCGGCTCGCGGATGTCGACGCCGCGAATCTCGGCGCCGAGCCCGGCCGCGAACGGGACGATCTCGATGGTCATGCGCGCTACTCCGCCGCTTCCAGGGCTTCGACGCCGAAATCGTTGATCGACACCCGCCAATGGATGCGGTCTTCCTCGGGCGGGTAGTCGCCGGCGGCCTTGTGGTACGAGCAGCGGTTGTCCCAGATCACGATGTCGCCCTTGCGCCAGACGTGGTGGTACTCGGCGTCGGGGGTGATCATGCGCTCCTTCAGCTCGGCGATCAGCGCATCGCTTTCCTGCTCCTCGATGCCGACCAGCCAGCAGATCTTGCCTGGATCGAAATAGAGCGATTTGCGCCCGGTCTCCGGGTGGGTGCGGACGATCGGGTGGAACACCGGGGTCCAGTCCTGGTCCTCCGGGTTCAGGAGCCGCGCCTTGCCGCGACGGCCGCCATAGGAAAAGGCGCCGGTCACCCCGTCGAGCCGCTCCTTGAGCCGCTGCGGCAATGCCTGATAGGCGGCATAGGCGTTGGCGAACAAGGTGTTGCCGCCGCGGCTCGGCACCGCCAGCGCGTAGAGCTGGGTCGCCTTGAACGGGGCCTGGTTGTAGGCGCCGTCGGTGTGCCAGCCCTCGGCGCCGCGGCGGTAGATCTCGTCGCGCAACTTGCCGTCGGCGTCGAATTTGCCGACGCCGAGCATCGTGATCTCGGGATAGTCCTGGTTGCGCGTCGATTTCGACGGATGCGGCACGACCGGGCCAAAGCGGCGGCTGTAGCGCAGGAAATCGGGGATCGTCAGCTCCTGGTCGCGCACCACCATGACGTTGCCGTCGAGCCATGCCCGATAGATCGGCGCAAAGCTCGCCTCGTCGAGGGTCTTGACATCGACGCCGGTCACCTCGACGCCGATCTGCGGCCCCATGCGGCGAATTTCCATGGCTTTCTCCGATCCTCGTGCTCGCCAGACGTTCGGCCCGTGCGCGGCGCGGCGTCAACCCGAGAATGGCGATGGTTGCCATGCGCCGGAGCCGCTAATCTCGGCCCCGGAGCGGTTCGGGAGGGGATCATGAAGCTGGTGCTGTTCGAGGCGGCTGGGCACGGCGAGCCGCTGCCGGGGCTGTTGACCGAGCGTGGGGTGGTCAGCCTCGCCGACACGGTCGAACGCGGGACGACGCCGCAATCGACGATGCAGAATTTGATCGACGGGTTCGACCGGCTGCGCCCGGCGCTCGAGCGCCTGGCAAATGAGGGCGAGGCAGTGCCGCTAGCTTCGGTCAGGCTATGCCCGCCGTTGCCGCGGCCCGGCAAGATCCTGTGCTGCATCGCCAATTACTGGGAGCACGCGCAGCGCGAGGCGCGGCCGCTCAACATGTTCCTTAAGAACCCCGAAGCCGTGGTCGGGCCTGGCGACACGATCCGCCTGCCCGAATTCACCGAGCCGTGGATCTTCATGCACGAGGCCGAGCTGGCGCTGGTGATCAAGGGGCCGGCCAAAAAAGTCGCCCAGGCGGATTGGCGCAGCGCGGTGTTCGGCTACACCTGCCTGATCGACGTGTCGGCGCGCGGCGAGGGGCGGCGCACCTGGAAGGCCGGCAGCTGGCTCGGCAAGTCGTTCGATACCTTTGCCCCGATCGGCCCGTGCATCGCCACCGCCGACGAAATCGCCGAGCCCAACAACCTCGTCGTGCGCTTCTGGAACGACGGCCAGTTGCGCCATCACTACAATACCGACGACATGGAGCACCGGGTGCCGGAGCTGATCGAGTTCGCCTCGACGGTGATGACCTTGAACTCGGGCGACCTGATCGCCTGCGGCACCAATCACGAGGGGCTCGGTGCGTTGCAGGACGGCGAGACCGTCGAAATCGAGATCCAGCACATCGGCCATATGGCGCTGAACGTCGTCGATCCGCTGAAGCGCCAATGGGAGCGCGGCGTCTATATGGGCGCCGACTCGACCAACCCCGAAGCCGTCAAGCGCCACCGCCCGCAAGCCGCCGGGTAAGTCGGCGCTGAATGATGATTTGGTGAAGACCCGAAAAAGCACCCGGTCGGAGTAAATGCGTTAAGGTTTACATCACCCCGAGCGCGCTGACCTCGGCCGAATACTGTTGCCAAACCGCCCGAATCGTGCGATTATCGTTTTCTGCGTGAAATCCGGGCTTGGCACGATCGGTTAAGGTCGGGCCGGCAGCGAGCAGCCAGGCAAGCTCCAATCGAACGACTGACGTTGGATTCGGGAGAGCACAAGCATGCCCAAGAACATCGAGGCGAAGAAAACGTCGCGCGGACGACGCCTGGCGGTAACGACGGCGGGGGGCATATCCCTGGCGCTGGTGTCGCTGCCACCTGCGGCCCTCGCGCTGGACAGTCAGCTGGTGTGGCAGGGAATTATTACGGTCACTGCGGCGACGACTGCGTGCGCTTCTATTGAGGGGGCCGCTCCGGGCGGCGCGGCTGTTGCCGGGGCCGCTCCGGGCGACGTGGAAGTCTCCATCTTCCGCCCGAAGATTGCCAGCACCGACACCGCTACTTTTCTCTCGTGGGTCTATCTGCGTTCCGCATTCACGCTGGAAAATACCAGCGAAGCGACGGTGCACCAGATGCACGGCGCCGGGAATTTCGAGGGCTTTGCGGCGAACAGCCGCGCCAAATTTTTTGACTACACCGGAACCTACAGCCTGACAGTAACACCGGCCACTGTTGTCGCCTCGACGCCGGTCGTCACGATCACCGGCAAGATCACCAACTGGTTCGACGTTCCGGGCTGCAACGTCTCCTTTACGGGTGTCTACGGCCCACGGGTTGATTGATCGATCCCAGCCGACTGCCGCTCGGCCGTTATCCTGGCCGAGCGGCAGGCGACGGGGGATGCGGCCGAACGTTCTCGACCCGTTGCAGCGCAGCTTATGTCTGGGTGTGTCAGGCAGCGCCGCTCGCTGGGCAGCGTTATCCGCGGGTTCAATCCATCGGCGGCCGGTCTTCGAGCGGCCGTCGCCTCCGACTCACATCGCCTCCCGCATCACATAGACGGTGTCGCTTTCGACCCGCACTTCGTAGACCGGCACGGCGGTCGAGACCGGGCCGTTGACCAATTCGCCGGTGCGCACGTCGAACTGGGCGAAATGTAGCGGGCACTCGATCAGGCAGCCGCTCAGCCGGCCGCGCGACAATGGCGCGTTCTTGTGCCCGCACACGTCGCGCAATGCGTAGATGACGCCATCGACATTCGCCAGCACGACGCGCTCGCCGTTGACCGCGACCCACTTCATCTGGCCCGGCGGCAGTTCCGACGCCTTGGCCACCGCGACGAAGCTATCGGGCATGGGTCGTACCTAATTACAGTCATGGCCGGGTTTGTCCCGGCCATCCAGGATTCGCTGGCGAGCTGCTGCCGCTTGCCGTGGATGCCCGGCACAAGGCCGGGCAAGACATCGGAGGTGCTTTTTCGGGTATGTTCTTGTGGGTTGGCTGGCTAGTTGGGGTGGAAGCCGAACAGCTTGGCGGCGTTGTCGGCGGTGATTTTGCGCCGGTCCGCCTCGGGGACGCCCTCGAAGATCCGGTCGAGGAACTGCTTCGATTGCGGCCAGGTCGATTTCGGCGTGCGGGAAGTCGCTGCCCCACAACATGTTGTCGACCCCGATGTATTTGCGCAGCTCGACGCCGAGATCGTCCTCCATGAACTCGACGAACATGTTGCGCTGCCAATAATCGCTCGGCAGCATGCCGCTTTGCGACTTCCAGCCTTTGGTGAAGACCGGCCGCTCGCGATAGGTGAAGTCCATCTGCTTCAGCCAGTGCGGGATCCACGCGGTCTCGTGCTCGACCGAGCCGACCTTGAGCTTTGGAAAGCGGTCGAACACGCCGGCGAACACCATCGCCGACAGCGAGTAGCGCACCCAATGGTCGGTGGTCGAGCGGCCGGCCCCGGTCAGCTCGCCGACATTCATCGTGAATTCGCAACCGGGAACGCCGGAGCGGTTGGTGGCAATGTGCATCAGGAGCGGCATGTCGTGGTCCTGCGCGGTCGCCCACAGCCGGTCGTAGGACGGGTCGCGATAGGGCTTGTCAGGCAAGGGCGAGACCGGGATGAAAGCGCCGACCAGCCCGAGCTTTTTGATGCGTTCGAGCTCGCGGCAGCCCTCCTCGACATCGTCGACGTTGAGCATCGCGATGCCCTTCAGCCGCTCGGGATAGGGCTTGCAGAAATCGGTGATCCAGTCGTTGTAGACGCGGCAGATTTCGGTCAGCAAGGCGCTGTCGGGCACGCGGTACCAGAAAAGGCCCTGGCTCGGCTGCAGGCAGGACCCCCACACCCCGTCCTCCTCGTTCTCGGCGATCATCGCATGCGCGTCGTAGCCGCCCTTGCGGACATCCTCCCAGATACCGAGAAAATCGATCTGCGAGGGGTCTTCGAAGCGCTGGCCGGCCTGCATCACCGCGCCCAGGGTGCCGACCTGCACGCCGTCGATCATCCAGGCGTCGTATTCGCGGCCGGCCTCGGTCTTGCGCCGCTCCATTTTGGGCGCGCGGTCGCGGAATTTGGGCTCGATCCGGGTCGCATACATGTCCGGCGGCTCGACGATATGGGAATCCGCCGAGATCAGCTTGTACGCCGCCATTGGTGACCTCCTCTGTTCGCGCCGGACCGCCGCCGGCCCGACTTTGAGCGCAGTCTGGGACGCTAGTGCGCCCCACCCGCGGCGTCAAGCCGCGGGGCCGGTCCGCGCCGTGCGGTGCGCGATTTCGGCAAACCTGTCTCGCGCGCGCCGAGGGGCAACCGCCGGTTTCGGCACTCGACCGCGTGCCCGGTTTGTAGCACGATGGCCGATGCTCAAATTTCCGGCATTCGGTCGCGACACCCGGGTCAACGCGCTGCTCGGCGCGGGCCATTTCCTATCGCATTATTATCAGCTCTGCCTGCCGCCGGTGTTCATCGCCTGGCAGAAGAGCTTCGATGTGTCGTTTGCCGAGCTCGGCCTGGCGATGGCGGTGATGTCGGGGGCCGCGGCCCTGCTGCAGACGCCGATGGGGTTTCTCGTCGACCGCTACGGCGCTCGGCCGTTTCTGGTCGGCGGCACCCTGACCATGGCCTTGTCGGTCTCGGCGATGGGGTTCGCCACCAGCTATTGGCAGATCGTGGCGCTGGCGCTGCTGTCGGGCGCCGGCAACTCGGTGATCCACCCGGCCGACTATTCGATCCTCAGCGGGTCGGTCGATCGAACCAAGCTCGGCCGCTCCTTCGCCTTCCACACCTTCGTCGGCAGCATCGGTTTTGCCGTGGCGCCCCCGGCGACGGCGGCTTTGACATTGCTGATCGGCTGGCGCTCGGCATTGACCCTGGTCGGGCTCCTCGGCGTGCCGGTGGTGCTGACGATCCTGTGGCAGAGCCGCATCCTGATCGACCAGCGCCGCGCGCCGCGCGAACGGACCTCGCCGGCAATCTCCGGCGCGCGCCTGCTGCTCGGGCGGTCGGTAATGATGTTCTTCGCCTTTTTCATGGTGTCGTCGATGGCCGGGGCCGGCATTCAGTCCTGGCTGATCACGATCTTGCACCGCGCCTATGCGATGCCGGTCGAGGCCGCATCCTCGGCGCTGACCGGCTGGATGGTCGGCAGCATCTGCGGCGTGCTGGCGGGGGGCTGGCTCGCCGACCGCACCGACCGCCATCTGCCGTTTGTCGTCGTGCTGACGATCGGCGCCGCGGCGATCCTCCTTTGGGTCGGGATCGTGCCGATGGCCGAGCTGACCACGGTCGCCGTGCTGTTCGCCGGCGGCCTGATGACCGGGGCGAGCCGCACCCCGCGCGACGTGATGGTCAAGGACGCGGCCCCGCCCGGCCAGATCGGCAAGGTGTTCGGCTTTGTCAGCTCGGGCATGTCGTTGGGCGGGGCGATCATGCCGGTGCCGTACGGCATGATCATCGATTCCGGCCGGCCCCGCCTCGTGCTGGTCGTCGTCGCAGCGCTGCTGATGGCGAGCCTCCTTTGCGCCGGCGGCGCGCGCATCCGCTTCCGCCGCCCGGTGGTGCCAGCCGCCGCCGAATAGCGGTTCGCACGCGCGACTTTGCGTCGCGCCGACGGCACCGATACGCGCGCGCTCGGGCCACCGAGAGCTTCTCGTTTCGCCCGGCCGCGGTCGAGGCGCCGAGCAGCCGCACCGGACCATCTGCAAAGCGGATCGGTCGGCTGGCAGCGGGCTTGGTCCGAATTGTCTTTTGTCAGCTTTCTTTACAGGCGATTCTGCGACGCCCGGCTGCCGGGCGGCGTCGTCGGCTTTCCGATCTCGCGCCACGAACTGCCGGAGTTAGATAGTAACCTACTGAAATAATTGCTTTTTTTCGACGAGGCGGCAGCGGCCTGGGATCTGTTCGGCCTCGCTGTGACGGCCGGCGATGTGTCGGAAAAACTTACACGTATTTCGGTAGGTTATCAGGTCGATTAAGCAACAACTGAGAAAAATTATCTATAAATCAATCAGCCATCGTTGAGATGGCACGCCGATTGCTGATAGCAGGCTATCCGCTGAGCCGGGCGATAGATCGCCACGACTTCGCGGAAAGGTTGATCACTATCGCGTGATGCAAAGGAGTTTTCGATGTCGTTGCGTAAATCAGCCATTATCGGCGTCTCCGCCATCGCCCTGTCGCTGGGCTTGGCCTATTCGGCCCAGGCGGACGTGGTGCTGCCGGTTACAAACCTCACCTTCAATGAGTTCACCGGCACGTTCACGCAGCCAAAGGATTTTTTCACGCACGCTGAGCCGACTGGCTGGTCCATCGGTGCGGCTGCGCAAGATCAGCAACCTCATCTATGTCGGTCAGCAAGGCTCCGAGGGCTATTCCAATCAGTCGCATGGCAATATTTACGGTGTTTATAGCACCCCTTTCCGAATACCGTTCCGGCCGGCACAACTTCTATCAGGCGGACGGCAATCCGCAGTACGAGAGCACGATCTTTCAGACCATTACCGGGCTGACGGCAGGCACGACATACACTCTTTAGTTCCAGCAGGCAGCCGGTCAACAAATCCCATGGGTTCACCGGCCCCACCACCGAGCAGTGGAAAGTGTTCCTCGGCACGGGCGGGATCGGTGTCGACTGCACTCGACAAATCCCTGCACGGTTACCGGCACCACCGATAATCGTGGAGGATGATTCGACGCTGATGAGCACCCCGTCGGAAATGAACATCAATTGGAATTCGGTCACTCTGACCTTTACGCCGACTGCAGCGGACCTGAACCGACGGGAGCGCGATACTGACGTTCCTGGCTTGGGGTGACGGCTGGCAGCACGACCAATCTGCCGCCGACGGTGTTCCTCGAAGGCGTGAATACGACGCCGGTGGTGCCGGAGCCGGCGACGCTGTCGCTGCTCGGCGTCGGCCTCCTCGGCCTCGGCGGGATCATGATGCGTCGGCGCGCCCACAGCAACGCGGCGATCTGATCAGCCTATCGGTTGACGCGCCTGGACGGGACCCGGTCTCGCCCGGGCGCGAAGACCGGACCGGCCTTCGCACCGGCCAATCAGGAGAGCGCCGTGGCTGCATTCCTCGACCATCAGCATCTTCCCGCACTGCTGCTCAGCACGATCCGGCTCGGGGCGTGGCTGCTGCTGCTCGCCGTGGTCTTCCTGCCGCTGGAGGGCCTGTTCGGGCTGCATCGGCGAAAAATCCTTGGCAAGAGCCTCGCCGGCGACATCGGCTTCTTTTTCATCAGCGGCCTGGTGCCGAGCCTGCTGCTGACCCCGCTGCTGGCGCTGGTCGCCGTCTCGGCGCACATTTCGTCGTGCCGTGGCGCCTTCATGCGGCGGTCGCGGCCTCTCCGATCTGGGCGCGCGCCATAGCAGCCTTGGTGGTGAGCGAGATCGGCTTTTATTGGGGCCATCGCTGGACCCACGAGATCCCCTTTCTGTGGCGTTTCCACTCGGTCCACCATAACCCGACGCAGGTGTATTTCCTGATCAGCGCCCGCGCCCATCCGATCGACAATGTGTTCACCCGGCTGTGCGGGCTGATCCCGGTCTACATTCTCGGGCTGGCCACCCCGCTCACCCCCTCGGGGGGTGCCGTGTCCGCGCTCTTGGTGCTGCTGCTGACCCTGTGGGGCTTCCTGATCCACGCCAATCTGCGCTGGCGGCTGGGCCCGCTGGAATGGCTGGTCTCGACCCCCGCCTTCCATCACTGGCACCACACGCTGGCCGAGCCGCGGGACCGCAACTTCGCCTCGATGCTGCCCTGCATCGACTGGATCTTCGGCACCTACTACCTGCCGCGGAACCGATGGCCGGCGGCCTATGGCATCGAGGCGGCGCTGCCGCGCTCTCTGGCCGGGCAGCTCGTATATCCGTTTCGCGTGGAGCCGCCAGAACCGAAC
This sequence comes from uncultured Alphaproteobacteria bacterium, assembly GCA_963795485.1. Taxonomy (GTDB): domain Bacteria; phylum Pseudomonadota; class Alphaproteobacteria; order ATCC43930; family CGMCC-115725; genus AP-15. The sequence goes on along the minus strand of CAWCIL010000039.1, from coordinate 472,985 downwards.
GCAATCGAGGCCGCGGCAGCCGGCTCGCAACCGCCGGCAGCATGGCTTCCGGCGGCCGATCGACAGGTGTGAGAACCGCGTCCTCCGATCAGGACCGGTCAGGCTGGACGACGACGCAGGGCAGTTGGTGCTGGTTGAGGCGCCAGCAGGCGTCGGACGCCGCACTCGCCGACAGGTTGACGAGCCGGGCGCGATAGAGGACCGAACCGCCGTTGGGGGTCGGCGGCAATGCCAGCGCGGCGGCGCGGAGCTGGCCCGGCGCCTGGGTCCGGGCATTTTCCGCGACCGCGCGGGCGAGCCTCGGGTTGGCAAAGGCGCCGACCTGGATCGCCCAGTCACGGTCGGGGATCGCGAGCAAGTGCGAGCCTGCTGGGGCCGGCGCGGCAGAGAGGCTCGGCCGGTTTGGCGGCAGCCGCGGGGGTTGGTAGCGGGCGAGCGTTGTCGGCATCGTAACGGGCGGGGGTGTCTCCGGGGGAGACATGCCACCGCCGGCCGCTGATTTGGTGTGGCATGGCCGATCCGGGTCGAAGGCAATATCCGGATTGCAGCCGCCGGCAAACGCGAGCCGGGTGCGGGCCATGCGGCTGCGGCGAGGCCGATACCGCCGCCTGTTCCTCCAAAGCGGGTTGCGGAGCGGCTGAGGCCGACGCCTGTTGCACGAAGGTCGGCTGCGGCGGGGCCGATACCGCGGCCTGTTGCTCCAAAGCCGGCTGCGGCGGGGCGGCCGCCACTGGGGTTTGTCCCAGCGACGCGCAGGGGTGGCTCGGATCGTAGGCGATGTTCAGGTTGCAGCCGCCGGTTCCGGTCCGTTCGGCGAAGACCGGCTGACTCGGGGCCGGCGCCACCGCGACCTGCTCCAGCGAACTGCACGGATGGTCCGGATCATAGGCGATGTTCAGGTTGCAGCCAGCGGCCAGACTGGCAACGCTTGCACCGGCGGCGGGCGTTCCCCGCGGCCGGGCTGAGGCATATAAGGCGAGCGGCCCGGACAGCGGCACCGCGTCGCCGAGGTTCGGCGTGACCGCGGCGAGATAGTTCACCGTCTCGTCCGGCAAGTCGGAGTTGCCGGCGAGATAGAGGTTGACCCGGTCCGGACCGGCGTTATAGGCGGCAAGGAAGCCGGGCGAACCGAAGCGGTCGTACATCTCGCGGATGTAGGCGGTCCCGGCCAGGATGTTGTTGTGCGGGTCGTAGGGATCGTCGCCGAGCCCGTAGCGCGCCTGCAGCCCCTGATAGGTTTCGGGCATGACCTGCATCAGGCCCATCGCGCCGACCGGCGAGACGGCCTGCTCCTGGCCGCCCGATTCCTGCTGCATGACCGCGCGGACCCACTGCTCGGGTACGGCGTATCGTGCCGCCGCCTCGCGGATGTAGGGACCCCAAGGATCATCCGGCGGACCCGGCGGCGGGTAATAATGTTCCGGCGCCTCGCCGATCGGCGGCGAGCCATAATATTGGGTGCTGTACCCATATCCGCCTTGCTGGCCGCACCCCGCAAGCAGGAGCGTCGGCAAAAGCAGCAGCAACAGCTCCAAAATAGGTCTGGCGCGATAAACCCCATCAGATTTGGTCGAAATCGGCATTCGGCCACCGAAAGGCTGCTGTGGGCCGGCCTAGCCCGGCACCCGGCTGTATTGACGGGGCGCGCGCATATCACAGTTGATCAGCAGCGACCAGCCGTTCGGCCGGTGGTTGGGCCGAAGAGCGCTATTACCGCCACTTAGTCGGGAAACCCCATTGCGGGTCGGGGGGCGATCCAAGCAAAATCGCGACGCCGATTCGGCACCGTCTTGTGCGGTTGCGGCCGATCGGGGACAATTACTGTCTACCGCGCCGAGGGAGGGTGGCGATGCGCAGGGTCGGGCCCCACAGCTACACCGAAATCTATTTCGCCGGCTGCAATCCGAGCTTTGTCGAAACCAGCGACGGCTATGTGATGATCGATTCTCCGCAGCAGCCGATCGATGCGGTGCGTTGGCGCGAGCGAATGGAGGACAAAGCGCCGATCCGCTACCTGATCAACACCGAGCCGCATGGCGACCACATCTCGGGCAACGCCTATTTCACCAACACCAAAATCGTCGGGCAGGTGCAGCTTCAGGAATGCTTCGAACGCTATCTTTACGCGTTCGGCTCGCTCGACGAGAAGCGCGAGCGGTTCAAGCAGACCGACCCCGATAGCGTGTGGCTGGTCGGCCACCCGGACTATCCGGCCGCCAACCCGCCGACCCTGACCTTTGACGAGACGCTGACCCTCAACCTCGGCAACCACACCTTCAATATCCTGCATATGCCGGGTCACACGGCGCCGCAGACTTCGGTCCATGTGCCCGAAGAGGGGGTGGTCTTCACCGGCGACAATGTCTTCTACAAGTGCCGCAGCTGGCTGCAGGAATGCGACCCGTGGGAGTGGCTGGCGGCGCTGAAGAGCATCGAGGCGCTCGATGTCGAGCTGATCGTGCCGGGGCACGGCGACCCGTGCACCAAGGCGTATCTGAGGGAGCAGGGGCAGATCGTCGAAAACTGGGTCGGCTATGTCGAGCGCTTCGTCGACCGTGGTGTCGGCCCCGACGAGGCGCTAAAGGGCCCCATCGAGGTCGAGAAGCAGGACCCCTATCCGATCGGCCAGCGGCTGTTCATGCACAATGAGCGGCTGACCGACATGATCGTGCGCAACCTGCACCAGCGCATCCTCGACAAGAAGCAGCGGGGCGGCGCCCCGTAGCCCGGCCGGCGGTCGCTCTGTGCAAATTCGCGTCTAACGGGCAGTGCACCGCGCTATTCCGCCTGGTGCCCCGCGGTTGCGCCCTCTCCCCCCGCTGGCGGCGCTGGCGGAGAGAGGGTCGGGGAGGGCGCGTCGGTAAGCTAGGGGATGTTGCGCACCTTTGGCTCGCGGTCCCACACGCGCATCTTTTTGGCGGCGCTGATGAAGCCGGCGACGGCCCCGGCATCGGCCAAAGTCAGGATACCTTGGTCGGTGAGCTCGGCGGTAATTCCGGCCCGGCGCAGCAGCGCTTCGGCGGCGGGCACGTGGCCGATGACCTTCAAGTGATTGAACGCATCGGCGACGAAACCGATCGCCGCCGCATCGCGCGTCAGCTCCTTGGCTCCGGCCTCGGACACGATCAGCGCCACCGCGTCGAAAATGATCGAAGGGCCGCCGTCGATGCGCATGTCCGCCTCGATCAGCTTGCCGTCCGCGGTCTTGGCCCCGCCGACATGCGGCGCCACGATCTTGAGCTTGGCGCCCTCCTTTTCCACGGCTGTGCGCAATGCGTCGACGAGGGCGCGGTCGGCGCCGTCGCTGATCACGCAGCCGACCACCCGGCCCTTCATGGTTTGCGGCATCTTGCCGATGATGCTGAGCGCCGGCGACGGCTTCACGTCCTGGCGCGCCGGAACCTTGGTTTCGGCCGGCTCGATCTTGCCTTCGAGCCGCAGCCCGGCGGCGACCCGTTTCGCCATCCCCTCATCGACATGCACCAATTGCCCGACCACGCGCTCGCGGACCGACGGGGTCTCGACCTTGCTCAGCTCGAAGACCAGCGCCGAGACGATGTGGTTGCGCTCGGTCTCGGTCTGGCTCAGGAAAAACAGGCGCGCTTGGCTGTAATGGTCGGCAAAGGATTCGGGCCGGATGCGCGTCGTGTCGCCGCTTTCCGCGCGGGTCAGGCCGGCGAAACCTGTTTCGGGATTGGCCCGCGGCATCTCGGGAGCGAGCGTGTTCGGCTCGTAGGAGACCCGGCCTTTCGCGACCCGCATCCGCATGTGCCCGTCGCGCTGCAGATTGGCCCATGGACATTTCGGCTGATTGACCGGGATCTCGTTGAAATTGGGGCCGCCGAGCCGGGTCAGCTGGGTATCGAGATAGGAGAACAGCCGACCTTGCAACAACGGGTCGTTGCTGAAGTCGATCCCGGGCACGACATTGGCCGGGCAAAACGCGACCTGCTCGGTCTCGGCAAAGAAATTGTCGGGGTTGCGGTCGAGCACCATCCGGCCGACGATTTTCAGCGGCACGAGCTCCTCGGGGACCAGCTTGGTCGCATCGAGCACGTCGAAATCGAAGCTCGCCGCCTGCTTCTCGTCGAACAGCTGCACCGCGAAGTCCCATTCCGGAAAATCGCCGGATTCGATCGCTTCCCACAGATCGCGGCGGTGAAAGTCCGGGTCGGCGCCGTTGATCTTGACCGCCTCGTCCCAGATGACCGATTGCATGCCGAGCTTGGGCCGCCAGTGAAATTTGACGAAAGTCGGCTTGCCGTCGGCGTTGACGCAGCCGGAAGGTGTTGACCCCGAACCCCTCGATCATGCGCAACGAGCGCGGGATCGCCCGGTCCGACATCGCCCACATGATCATGTGGATGCTTTCGGGCATCATCGACACGAAATCCCAAAAGGTGTCGTGCGCCGAGGCCGCCTGCGGAAAACCGCGGTCGGGCTCCATCTTGACCGAGTGGATGAGGTCGGGGAACTTCATCGCGTCCTGGATGAAAAAGACCGGGATGTTGTTGCCGACCAGGTCGAAATTGCCTTCCTTGGTATAGAATTTGGTGGCGAAACCGCGCACGTCGCGGGCCAGGTCGCCCGACCCGGCGCCGCCGGCGACGGTCGAGATGCGCACAAAGACCGGAATCTTCTCGCCCGGACGCTGCAGGAAATCGGCCTTGGTGTACTGGCTCAGCGATTGGGTCAGCTCGAAATAGCCGTGCGCGCCGGAACCGCGGGCATGGACGATGCGCTCGGGAATGCGCTCATGGTCGAAATGGGTGATCTTCTCGCGCAGGATGAAGTCCTCGAGCAGGGTCGGCCCGCGCGGGTTCCCCTTTAGCGAGTTCTCGTTGTCAAAGACGACGACGCCCTGGTTTGTGGTCAGCACCTCGCCGCCCTCGGCGGGCAGCTGATGCAATTCGCCGCCGGCGCCGGTCTTGGCGGCGGGCGGACGGGGGGGCTTGCTCCTGGCCATACCGAAATCTCCCTCAGGATTTGCCGAGGGAAAACGTTGGAACGCTTCTAAGGTTCCGGCGGAGTTGCCGCCGGCGCGACGGCCGCCCCGCGGCTAAGCCCGACTAGTTGACTAAGGCTGGAACAGGGCGAAGCACTTGTCGGAGTTGAACAGGTAGGATTCGACATAGTCGACGATCTCGGGACGCCTTCCGAGCGCGTCCATCGCGCCGGCGAGGCAGACCCAGTTCAGAAATTCTTGCTGACCGGCATCCTCGATCTGCTCGGTGGTCAGCCCGCGCCAGCGCGCGGCGTTGCCCGAGGCCAGCTCGTCGAAGCGTGCCCGGTCGCTGGCGACATCGGGGTAGAGCCAGTGGTGCTTCGCGGTCAGAAAGGCGTGCGACCAGCTCGACGACGCAACGAGCGCCACCCGCCACGGGCTGTCGGCCAGAATCCGCGCGACCGCGGCGCCGACATCGAAGCAGCGCCCAGGGTTCGGGCCTGGCGGGTCGACCGCGTTCGGGTCGGCCTCGCCGGTCAGGTGCGCGCTCGAGCCGCGTTTGGCGATGACCGAGGAGCCGTAGCAATTGACGTGGAACGGCACCACCGGATAGGGGAACCCGCGCCGGTCGTAATCGAGGTAGAGGATCGTGTTGATGAAGGCGTGCGGCAGGCCCAGTTCGTGCCGCATCCGATAGGCATAGCTGACATCGTAATCGGCCTTGATCAGCTCCGCGGCGAGAGTGGAGCCGGCGGCGCGGTGCCCGGCGACGCGCACCACCCGATCGGTGGGCTCGCCCCACACATTGCCGAGTTCGGCCCGGCCGGCGCGTGCGAACGGGCGGCACTCGACCGCATCGAGCGCAAACACGCAAAATGACGGAACCCCGTCCTCGCGGAAGTTCTCGTACTGGTCGTCGCCCCAGATCAGCACGAAATCGGGCGCAAACGCATCGAGCGCCTCGCGCACCTTGCGGAACCCGCCGGCCAGCCGGCGGCGGTGCTCGGCCGCGGCGGCGCCGTCCTCGTTGGCGGCCAGCTCCTGACGCAGCGGTTCCGGCCAGCGCGCGGGGTCTTTCATCTCCGCCGGCACCCGCTCGCTCGCTAAGGTGCGGGTCAGGAACGAGCTCATGTATCGGTCGGGCAGCATCAACCCCGGAAAATGGGTGACGCCGATGCCGAGAATTTCGCCCATGGTCTCCTCCCGTTCGATCGGTGCCCCGGATTGAGCTCGGCGATCATAACAGAAAAGCAGGCTCATGGCCGTCCCTGACTTCCGCGGCCTCCGCTTGGAGGCGCTGGGCGGCCTCTTTGGCGAGGCTGAGATCGGTGTATTTGCTCACGTCGAGATCCGAGCGCAGAAAGCCGAGCTTGTGCGCCATCTCGACATTGGCCTGCAACGCCTCCAGATTTGGCAGCGCCTGCGGGTCTCGGTAATAATCCTGGCCGGTAAACGCCCAGCTTGCGTAGAGCGACGGCTTCTGCTTGGTCGCCTGGGTGATCAGCGCCACTGCCGCGTCGTGATGGGCGGAATCGGTCAGCCAGCGCAGGGTGTGGAGGTAATCATCGAGGAAGTCGACCATCACGGCTCGGTGCTTTGCGAGAAACCCGGCCCGCGCCACCTGCACGATCATCTGGGTGCGGCCGACCGCTTGCACCTGGGTGAACAAGGTCCGCGAGAAGGCTCGCAGCTCCGGATCGAAGCCGAAGGGCGCCACCGCGGTAATCAGATCGACCTTGCCCCCCTTCGAGCATTGCCTTCTGCTCGGGAAAGCGGACCTCGATGATCGTCACGTCGCGCTTGTCCTTGAGACCATGCTTGGCCAGCATCGCCCGCAGCGCGATGTCGACGGCACTTCCGGTCTCGTTCGAAGCCAGGATCTTGCCCTTCAGATCTTCGACCGAATGGATCGGGCTGTCCTTGCGGACGACGAAATTGTTGGTGTGGTAGCCCGGGACACCGTCCTGGAACGTGTCGGCGATGACGCGCAGATCGTCCATCCCGGCATTCTCGATGCCGAGCCCCAGGGTCGAGTAGGCCAATGCCCCGCAATCGAGAGCACCCGTGGCGAATGCCGTCATCTCGGTCGAGGTGCCGGCAAAATGGGTCAGTTCGGGGACGTAGGTCTTGCCGGCGTGGGGAGCGAGCCCCGGCTTCAGGAACATCAGCGGCACGATGTCGGAAGGCACCACCACCCAGCCGATGCGCAGATGATAGGGCTCGGCGGCCTCGGCCCGCGTCATGCTCAATGCGAAGAGTGCGGCGACCGCCGCGACCCCGACCAAGCGCATCACGTCCTCCCGTCGTTCTTTTCCCGCGGCCGATCCCCGCGGCCAACTCCCGCGGCCCACAATCGCATCAATGTCGGGGAAATGAAATCGCGGGTAGGGTAAGCTCGGTTCATGCTGACGCTTTACCGCAGTCGCGCCGGAGGCGGCGAACAGCCTTCCGACCTTGCCCGCGGATCCCTGCCGCCCGAGGCCGTGTGGATCGACATGCTCCGGCCCGAGCCCGAAGAGATCGCCTATGTCAAACGAACCACCGGACTCGACGTGCCGAGCATCGAGGAGCTCAGCGAGATCGAGAGTTCGAGCCGCCTGCGCAGCGAAGCCGGGACGCTCTATCTGAGCGCCCCGCTGGTGCACCGCGGCGAATCCGATCAGCCGCTGTCGAGCCCGGTCGGCTTTGTGCTGAACCGCGAGCGGCTGGTCACGGTGCGGTTTGTCGAGTTGCCGTCTTTCGACACCTTCGTCACCCATGACCTCAGAGACGAGACCGATCCCTTGAGCAGTGCCGCGGTGTTTTCCGGGCTGATGGATGCGATCGCCGATCGCCTGGCCGATGCCCTCGAAAATATCGCCGCCGAACTCGACGATCTGTCGCACCGGCTGTTTCGCAGCCCGGTGACGGGAGCCACCGGACGACGGCCGCCGGCGCGCGAAAGCGCCGATCTGAGGATCATCTTGCGTCGCATCGGGCAGAGCGGCGACCTCGCCTCAAAGATCCGCGACAGCCTCCTCGGAATTGGCAGGATCGCGCCTTACGTGGCCGCACATGCCGCCGAATGGACGCCGCCCGAGGTCAAGCCGCGTCTCGACACCGTGCGTCTCGATGTGATTTCGCTCAGCGATTACGACATGCACATCGTCACCAAGGTTCAGTTGCTGCTCGACGCCACCTTGGGCCTGATCAACATCGAGCAAAACAACATCATCAAGGTGTTGACGATCGTCTCGGTGGTCGGCATCCCGCCCACTTTGGTGGCCAGCATGTACGGCATGAATTTCAAGGACATGCCGGAGCTGAGTTGGGCCTGGGGGTACCCCTATGGACTGGCGGTGATCGTGCTGAGCGCGATCCTGCCGTTGGTATGGTTCAAATTGCGCGGTTGGATTTGAGCGGGCCGCCGACCGCAAAACGCCCCCGAAAACCGGGGGCGTTCGCTCAAGAAGCGGGGTTTGTCAGGGCCGATCAGGCGGCCTTCTGGTGCTCGACCACCTGCGGTCGGCCGCTGGCGATCTCGATCTTGCGCGGCTTGGCCGCCTCGGGCACCTCGCGGACGAGGTCGACATGCAGCATGCCGTTGTCGAGGCTGGCGCCGACGACCTTCATGTGGTCGGCGAGGCTGAAGCGGCGCTCGAAGGCGCGGCTTGCGATGCCGCGATGCAGATAGCGGCCTTCCTCCTCTTCCTTCTTGGTCTTGCCGGCAACCAGCAGCGAGTTTTCGTGCACCGTCACCTCGACCTCGTCGGACGAAAAGCCGGCCACCGCCATGGTCAGACGATAGGCGTCCTCGCCGGTCTTTTCGATGTTGTACGGCGGGTAGGCGAGGGAAGCGTTGTCGACGCGACTCGCGGCATCGACCAAGCGCGTCAAACGATCAAAACCGATCGTCGAGCGGAACAGCGGAGAGAAATCGAAACGGTCCATGACCACATCCTCCATTGAGCAATATGGACCTCGACACCCGCATCAATGCGGGGCGCCAAGTTCTTGATGTGCGATCCCGAAGCGGCGACCGCACGCATATGAGATAGTGACTGCCGAGGCCCGGTCAAGGGGCGACCCGCGCCTCGAAATATACTCACGGCTTGATGCCGAAACCCTGAAAGCGCTTGTTGAAACGAGCGAGCTGACCGCCGCTGTCGACCAGCCTCTGCTGCCCGCCGGTCCATGCCGGGTGCGATTTCGAAATCAATGTCGAGCCGCAGGGTGTCGCCCGCCTTACCGTAGGTCGAACGCGTCTGATAGGTGGTCCCGTCGGTCATCACGACGGTGATGTCATGATAATCCGGGTGAATTCCTTGTTTCATGCCGTCGCCCTCAAAATCGGGCGCGGGTTATAGCTCGCGTCTGCCGGTGGGGCAATCGGCTGCGAAAAACAAATCGGCGGGTACGACGGTTTCCACCGCCGACCCGCCGCAAAGCCGCCCAAAAGTACTATTTGTTGGTGCCGCTGGCGGAACCGAGATGGCCGCCGGTCACCGGCGAGGTCGTGCTGCCGGCCCCGGTGTTGTCGTTCGCCAGGTGATATTGACGCGCCTGCTTGAGCTGCTCTTTGGTCATGTCCAAAGTCAGGCGGTTGTTGTCGGTTTTGATGTCGCTCAGCGGCACCGCGACGTATTTGCCGCCCATCCCCAGAAAAGTGCCGACATCAACGACCGCGGCCGCAACCCGGCCGTCCTTATCGATGATCAGGTCCTTGACCGAACCGATATCGCTGTTGTGCATGTCGTAAACGGTGCTGCCGAGCATCTTGCTGGCGCGGAACTGATTGCTCTGAATCATGTTCGCCGGTCGGGTTTGTCATCCCGAGATTGCTGTGGCTCACGGCGCTGGTCTGCGCGTAGGCGAGCGGTGCTGTCGCCATCAGGATCGCCGCCACCGCAGCGGTCAGGTTGGGGTTCTTCAAGGCATTTCTCCTAATAGTGAACGTAGACGTTGATCAAACGAGGCTCCCTTCCTCGTGGTTCCGCAGAAATCCTCAGACCACGCGAAACAAAAAGAGCAGGATGATGATCGGGATTGGAATTCCCAGCAGCCAAAGCAAAATCCCTCGGCCCATCGGCAAACTCCCCAAACTGCGTGAACGGTGATAACGAGATATCAGGCGCGGCCCGCCGCTACTCTTGGGTCGCGCCGGTGGTTTCTTTACGCTGCCAGTGATACGATGCCCTATAGATTTCTCTAGGCATCCTTGCTGGTGAACTGTTCGCCTGAATGAACATACCGTTCGGTTCGCGGTTCCGAAAAAATTCCCCGTTCTGCGCTCGGGCCGAGCCGCCTTTGCCTGGAACGGCGAAATGTGCGACGCCGCGGAAAATTGGACCCAATTCGCGTTCGGCGCGTTTGTGCTTTCGGGATCTCCCGAGCGACCGGAGCGACAACAGATGGACGGACAATCGATGGCCGATACGGCTGGGCAGTTTGTGAACGATGCGAGTGCGAAGTTGAAGGAAGCGAGCGACCGCGCGGCGGCGGGCGCCGCTGCCGTCGCGCAGACCGCGAGCGCGGTGGCCGACCGGGCCCGCGCGGCCGGCGCGGAGGCCGGCGCCAGAATCAAGCAGGCCGGAGCGCAAAGCGGAGAAACGCTGCGCGATCTCTCCAAGCACGGCTCCGAGGCGATGCGGTATCTCGAGCGAGAGCTTTGCGGCACACCCGATCACGGCAGTGCTGATTGCCGCCGCCGCTGGTTATGCGTTGGCCCGGCTCACGGTGCGCTGACGCATCGAAATGTGGACATCGGCCGGCGCCCGGCGCAGATTAGCAAGTGCCGGCCGATCGACGGAATTTGCTGAGGAGCCGCGGTTGCGCCGGGCCGCCGCCCGTGTTCGCATCAACCAACTACCCTGCGGTGACAGATGGCCGACCCGCTGCCGAGCCCCGGGCGCGGCCGAGTCGATACCTTGCCGGCCGGTGTGGCTGGCCTGCTGACCTTTCTGACCCTGGGACTGGTGGTCGGGGCGCTGTATCTTCGCGCGCGAAGTGCTGGTCCCGTTCGCGCTGGCGGTGTTGCTGAGCTTTTTGCTGGCGCCGGCAGTCCGCTGGTTGCGGCGCCTGCGGGCGGGCCGGGTCACCGCGGTTGCGATCACCGTTCTGGTCGCTTTCCAAATCATCCTCGCGTTCGGCCTGATCGTCGGCAAGGAAATAGCCTTGCTGGCGCCGGAGCTGCCGGAATACCGGCTGAACATCGAAGCGAAGCTGCACTCGCTGCCGCAAGGCGATACCCCTCAACCGCATTGCCGCCGCTCTGCATCAGGCGACCGACGCGCTCAAACGCTCGGAAAAGCCGAGCCCGGCGCGCAGTCCCGCCCACCTCGGCCGGCCGCGCCACGGCCGAGGCGGCCAAGCCGCTGCCGGTCATGGTCGAGCAGCCGGAACTGACGCCGCTGCAGATCGCCGATACCGTCATCGGCCCGCTGCTCCAGCCGCTGGCGATGGCCGGCCTTGTCATCGTGCTGGTCATCTTCATCCTGCTCGAGCGCGAGGAGCTGCGCGACCGGCTGCTCAGGCTGCTCGGCGCGGCGATCTGCACCGCACGACCGAGGCGATGAACGAGGCGGCGCATCGGGTCAGCCGCTATCTGCTGTCGCAGCTCTCGGTCAATGCCGTCGAGGGCACTTTCCTCGGCATCGGCTTGGCGGTCATCGGAATTCCGAACGCGGCGCTGTGGGGCATCCTGGCGATGCTGCTGCGCTTTATCCCGTATCTCGGGATCGTCATCGCCGCCTGCTTCCCGTTGGCGCTGGCGCTCGCGGTCGCCCCCGGCTGGTCGCTGTTGATCTGGACCGCACTGCTGTTTGTCGCGACCGAGCTGATCGTCGCCAATCTGGTCGAGCCGCGGCTCTATGCCGGCAGCACCGGGCTCTCCTCGGTCGCGGTGATCACCGCGGCGGTGTTCTGGACCTGGCTGTGGGGTCCGATCGGGCTGTTGCTGTCGACCCCGCTCACCGCCTGCCTTCTGGTTCTCGGGCGGCATGTGCCGCAGCTGCGCTTTCTCGATGTGATGCTGGGCAGCGACCCGGTGCTGACGCCCGACGAGACATTTTATCAGCGGCTGCTCGCCGATGATCCGGAGGAGGCGACCGAGCAGGCCGAGCAGTTCATCAAGGAAAAATCGCTCGACGCGTTCGCCGAAGAGGTCGCGATTCCGGTGCTGGCGCGGGCCCAGGCGGACAGCGACAGCGGGCTCCTGCCGGCGGAGCGGCGGGCGACGGTCAAGGAAGGCTTTGCCAAGATCCTCGAAAACCTGTTCGAAGATTCGGTTATCGAGGCCGACCCGACGACCGAGCCCGAGGAGAGCGGGATAGAGAGCGAGCTTCCAAAAAGCCGATTGCCGGGGGGCGGATCGCTCGTGTGCGTCGCCGGGCGCAACGAGCTCGATGAAGCCGCGGCGATGCTGCTCGCCAGCCTGCTGCGGTCGCGCGGCCACGCCGCCTTCGTGTTCCCGGCCGATTCGCCGGCGGCGCTCGGCGGCCATCGGGTGTCGCTGCGAGACGCCGCGATCGTATGCCTGTCGCTGATCAGCACCAGCTCTGCCGGCGCGCGCCCGGCACATCGTACGCCGGCTGCGGCGAAGGGCGCCGCGGGCCCGCATCGTGCTCGGCCTGTGGGGACCCGGCGGCGGCGTTGCCGCCGTCGGTCGACGCGCAGGCCGTCACCTCGGCCGATTTCGTGGCGGCCACGCTCGCCGAGGCGATCGCCGATGTCGAGGGGCGGGGCGCCGCGGCGCCGACGGGCTGGCGGCCGCGGCCGACGGCGCGGTCCGGTCGCCGACCGAAGAGGGGCTGCAGGCTCAGGCCGGCTGATTGCGCTCGAACCGGCGCCGCAACGCCGCCGCGGCGCCGAAGGCGGTGGGGTTCAAGGTGATCGAAAGCAGGGCCCCGGCGAGGATCAAGTTCCGCCCCTCCGGGTCGAGCAAGCCGTGCGAAGCGCCGAGATCGGCCAGGATGAACGAGAACTCGCCGATTTGCGCCAGGCCCACCGCCACCGTGAGGGCGGTCATTGCCCGGTAGCCGGCGGCCCGCACGATCGCGAACGCCGCCAGCGACTTGCCGAGCACGATAATGGCGAGCACGGCCAGCACCTGAAACGGGTGCCGGATCAGGATCCCGGGATCGAACAGCATCCCGACCGACAGGAAAAACAGCACGGCGAAGGCGTCCTCGAGCGGCTTCGCCTGCTCGGCCGCCCGATGACTGTGGTCGCTCTCGCCGACCACGATCCCGGCGAGGAACGCGCCCAGGGCAGCAGAGCCGAACAGTTCGGCCGCGGCAAAGGCAATCCCCAGCGCCGCGGCGATCACCGCGAGCGTAAACAGCTCGCGCGAGCCAGTGCGCACCACCTGTTCGAGCAGCCACGGCAGCAGCCGCGTGCCGACGACCAGCATCACCGCGACGAAGAGGGCCACCTTGCCGAAGGTCAGCGCCAGGGACAGCACAAGGTTGCCCGAAACCGCCTCGCCGGTGCCGCCGAGCGCTGGCGCCAGCGCCGGCAGCGCCACCAGCGCCACCACCGTCAGCAGGTCCTCGACGATCAGCCAGCCGATCGCGATCCGGGCCTCGGCGAGGCCGAGCAGGCCGCGTTCTTCGAGCGTGCGCAGCAGCACGACCGTGCTGGCGACCGACAAGGCCAGCCCCAGGACCAGGCCGGCTCCGAAGGTCCAATCCCAAAGCCGCGCCACGCCGATCCCGAGCAAGGCAGCGACCGCGACCTGGACGACCGCTCCTGGTACGGCGATGCGGCGCACCGCGATCAGATCGCGGATCGAGAAGTGCAGGCCGACACCGAACATCAGCAGCATGACGCCGATCTCGGCGAGCTGCGGCGCCAAATGGGTATCGGCGACATAGCCGGGGGTGAACGGCCCGATGGCGATGCCGGCGAGCAGGTAGCCGACGATCGGCGGCAGCCCGAGGCGAACCGCGGCAAAGCCGCCGGCGAAGGCGAGCGCCAGCCCGACCGCGACGGTCGAGATCAGCGAGACGTCGTGCGGCACTCAGCCGACGCGCAGGGCGCGGAACCGCAGGCGGACGTAATCGGCGACCCAGACGCCGGTTTCGTCCATCAGGATAGGCCGCAGCAGAGTCGGCCGTCTCGACTGCGGGCCGGCCGCTTGGTCCGCTGCCGGCAACGCCCCGAAAAAATCTTCGGCGAAGGTGTCGAGCCAGGCCTCGATCCCGGCCGGCAGCGGCGTCGGGCGCGGATGGATGCGGATCTCGTCGACTCGCGAACCCGGCACCTTCGAGCCTGGCGCGATAGGCGGCTTCCGACGGGAACCACCATGGGCTGAGGCGCTGCGCGTCGAGCCCGCGGCGGCCCAGCACGGCGCGGATCGCGACCATGATCGCGGCGGTGTTGTTGTGGCCGCCCATTTCGGCGACGAACCGGCCGCCCGGCTTCAATGCCCGATGGACGCCTGCGAGCACCGCCTCGGCGCGGGCGCATCCAATGCAATGCCGCGTTCGAGAACACCGCGTCGAACTCGCCGGCGAAGGCCAGGTCCTGGGCTGCCATCACCCTGGCGTCGAGACCGCGCGCGCGGGCGGCGGCGACCATGTCGGGGGCGGCGTCGACCGCGACCACCACCGCACCGGTGGCGGCGATCTCTTCGGTCAGCACGCCATCGCCGCAGCCGAGATCGAGAATCCGCTCGCCCGGCATGGGCGCCAGCAATTCGAGCACCGGTGCGCCGAGCGCCGGCACGAAATGCGCGGTCTCGGCATAGCGCTCCGCCGACCAGTGCTGCCGCGAGATTTGCCCCATGCTCAGCGCCCGACTAGAAGGAATTCTGAAATATCGATTTCTTGTCCGTCATTCCCGCGAAAACGGGAACCCACGGCGAGCCACGTGCGGTCGCCCCCTGTTCAAGCCAGGGGCAGGCTCTGGACCCCCCGCTTTCGCGGTGACGACGACTGGGTATTGGGATCGTTCGCTTCATTTCAAGCTGAACATTTTGCCCTCTGACCGATGCCGATGCCGATCGGCATCATCCTGCCGCTGCTTCAGCAGCAAATCAGCAGCAAAAAAGTCGCGTGCCGGCTTCTTCTGCCGTTCCCTCGGGCGGCGAGTTGCGGCTGGGCAGTGTTCTCGCGTCAGTGCGCCTGCGCCGGCCGGAGCCGGGGCGCAAAGGTTCCGGGGGATGCGGAAGATGCCGGCGTTGCCGTCGTCACGCCGCCCCGCGCCGAGCACCGGAGGGCCCGAGATCGGCGCCGGGATCTCGGCCGGCGGCGGCCATGGCGAGCCGGCCGAGATAGTGCGCCCAACCTTCGTTGTGGCCCGCGCATTGCCCAGCATCCGGCAGCCCGCTATGGGTCATGCGCAGCAGCGTGCCCCCATCCTGGTCGACCAGGTCGATCTCGACCAGGCTCGATCCCGGCGGCACGGTCTCGGAATCTTCCCAGCCGAAGCTGTAGGCGAGGCGGTGGACCGGCACGACTTCGCGGAACGAGCCGCGCGCGGTGCGCCCGCCGATGCCTTTGACGAGGTACAGCCCGCCCGGATGCGCCTGCAACGTCGCCTCGGTCCCCATCCAGCGCAAGATCTTCTCGGGATCGGTCAGGAAGGCGAAGACGGCGGCAGGCGGGGCTGCGATCAGCGTCTCACGCCGGACGACGAATGGTTCGGGCATCGGCAGCCTCCTTGATTACCGGCACCGCGAGCTCGGGCGCGGCCGGGCGGCAACGGGCCGGGCGCCGATGGCGCAGGGCGATGGCGGACGGCCTCCATCTCCGATCAAAGCACATCCAAGCGTCGGAATTAACCCCATTAAGAGCAGCTGATGACAATCGGCCGCCTCGGCCGCATGATCGCCGCATGCAGCTGTCCCCGACCCTCGCCTGGCTGGTGGACGCGGGCGCGGCCTCGCCGAGCGCCGACCGGTTCCTGGCCGACCTCGGCGGCCATCTGATCGCGGGCGGCGTGTCGCTGGCCGGCGGTGCCCTCACCCTCGCCGTCCCGGACCCGATCATCGCCCGTCGCACCTGGCTGTGGCGGGCCGACACCGGGGTCGTGATCGAGGCACTGGGATTTGCGCCAGCGGGGTTCGCGCCGACGGGATTCGCCGCCGCGGGACCGGCGGCCCCAAAGGGCGATTCCGGGCGAGACTGGCTCGCCACCCTCGGGCCGGGGCCGGTGCGCGAAGACACCGTCAATGCGGGGCCGGACGGACCGGTGCTGAGCTGGATCGGATCGCGCCCATTCACGGCCGTCGAGAGCGGCCGGCTGCGCGAGGTCGCGCGGTTCGCCGCGGCGCCGCTCGCCGCCCTCTCGATGCGCGCCACCCTGACGGCCGCGCTCGGGGCCTATCTCGGCCGCCGCAGCGCCGCTCGCGTGCTGGCGGGACCGCTGCGGCGCGACGTCGGCGAGACCATCCGCGCGGCATTGCTCGTCGCCGATCTGCGCGGCTTCACGGTGCTATCCGAGGCGTCGCCTCCCGCCACGGTGATCGCCATTCTTGGCGCCTGGTTCGACCGTATCGCGGGTTCCGTCCATGCTTTCGGCGGCGAGGTGCTGAAATTCATCGGCGATGGTGTGCTCGCGATCTTTCCGGTCGTCCAAGAGTCGCCCCGCCGCGCCTGCGAAGCTGCGTTGTCCGCCGTCTCCGCCACCGAGGCCGGCATGGCGCATCTCAACGCGGTGCGGCGGGAGCAGGGGCTGCCGTCACTGGCCTTTGGCGCGGCGCTGCACCTCGGCGAGATTCTATGGGGCAACATTGGCGCGGCCGACCGCCTCGATTTCACGGCGATCGGTCCGGCCGTCAATCTGGTCAGCCGGCTGGAAGGCCTGTGCCGGCCGCTCGATCGGACAGTCCTCGTCTCGGGTGCGGTCGCCGCCGAAATCTCGGCGCCGCTGGTTCCGCTCGGAACGCATGCGCTGCGCGGCATCGCCTCTCCTTGCGCCGTCTATACGATGCCGGAGGGTTGATCCGGCGCGGGCGCGGCCGTCGTATGCCGGTAAGCGCGGCCCAGAACTCCGCCTCACGCCTCGGCTATCGCGGCCTGCTGCGCTTCGGCTTGGCGGCGGATGGCGGTAAGGGTGGTGCGGGTGGTGATGATTTCGGGGTCGATCGCGAGCTCGATGACGGCGGCGCGGTTGCCGGCAGCGGCTTCTTCGAAGGCGGAGGCGAAGTCTTCGGTGCGGGCGACCCGCGCGGCGATAGGCGCCGTAGGCGCGGGCGAGGGCGACGAAGTCCGGATTTTTGAGGGCGGTGCCGACGACGCGGCCGGGGAAGCGGCGCTCCTGGTGCATGCGGATCGTGCCGTACATCGCGTTGTTGAAGAGCAGGATGACCGGGCCGGCGCCGTGGGCGAGCGAGGTCGCCAGCTCCTGGCCGGTCATCAGAAAGCCGCCATCGCCGCAAAAGCCGACGACCAGCCGGCCGGGGTGGACGAGCTTGGCGGCGACCGCGGCCGGGACCCCATAGCCCATCGCTCCGCTGGTGGGGCCAAGCTGGCGGCCGGGGCGGCGGTATTGCAGAAAGCGGTTGGGCCAGCCGCTGAAATTGCCGGCGTCGCTGGTGACGATCGCGTCGTCGGGCAGGCGCTGGCGCAGCCAGCCCATGATTTGGCCGAGATCGAGCGCGTCGGTGGCTGGCGAGGGGGAGGGGGTGAGGCCGGCCTCGTATTCGGCGCGCACCGCTTGGCGCCAGCCGGACCTGTGCGCGGCCGGGATCGCCTCCAATGCCGCGGCGGCCGCGGCGAATTCAGGCATGCCCGACTGGATCGCCAGAGTCGGACGGAAGACGCGGCCCAATTCCTCGGCCGAGGGATGGACGTGGATCAGGGTCTTGCCCGGCTCGGGGATGCCGAGGAGCGAATAGGATTGCGAGGTGATCTCGCCGATGCGGGCCCCCGCCGCCAACAGCAGGTCGGATTGCCTGACCCGCCCCACCAAGGCCGGGGCGGCGCCGGTGCCGAGGTCGCCGGCGTAGCAGCGCGAGCGGTTGTCAACGATGTCCTGGCGGCGGAACGAGCAGCAGACCGGGAGGTCGTTCGCTTCGGCGAAGCGGGCGATGTCATGGCAGGCGGCGTCGCTCCAGCCGCCGCCGCCGACCAGCATCATCGGGCGCTGCGCCGCGGCGAGCAGGCGGCGCAATTCGGCGAGGTCCGCGGCACCCGGATGGGCGCGCACCGCGCGGTAGGGGCCGGCCACCTCGGCCGAGGCCCGGTCGCGCAGCATGTCCTCGGGCAGCGCCAGCACCACCGGGCCGGGCCGCCCCGAGGTCGCGACCTGGAACGCCTGGTTCATCAGCTCGGGGACGCGCTCGGCGAGGTCGATCTGCGCCACCCATTTGGCCAGCGGCGCCAACATCCGGCGGAAATCGACCTCCTGAAAGGCCTCGCGGTCGAGCTGATGGCGCGCCACCTGGCCGACCAGCACGACCATCGGCGTCGAATCCTGAAACGCGGTGTGGATGCCGATCGAGGCGTTGCAGGCGCCCGGGCCGCGGGTCACCAACAGCACCCCGGGCTTGCCGGTCAACTTGCCGTAGGCCTCGGCCATGAACGCTGCCCCGCCCTCCTGGCGGCAGGTGACGAGGCGGATCTCAGGGGCGTCGTAGAGCGCATCGAGGACTTCGAGATAGCTCTCGCCGGCGACGCTGAAGGCGATCTCGACGCGGTGCGCGCGCAGTGCCGCGACGACCAGCTGGCCGCCGCTCAGAGCGGCAAGGTTTGTTGCCATGACCCGACCTCGGGGCGCGGTTCGACAGGCCGCCATATGAGGCGACGCGCGGGTGCGAGGGAAGCGGTTTGCGCAGGGCCGGGATGAAGCATCCGGCCCCGGCCTATAATCGGCTGCCGGCTGGTAGGGGACGGCACGGCAGGCGACGCGCGGGCAAGAGATTGCTAAGCTCGCACCGGGGGTTGGCGGCAGGCGATCATGGACGACCAGCGCAGCGACGTTCTTGCACCGGGGGCGAGGCTACCAGAAGGGCAGGGGCCGCCGACAGAAGGGCGGGCCGACGACCGCGAGACCGCTCGCCCCGACGCCGGCGACATCATCGCCGAGCCGCGGCACGACGGGCCGACGCCGCCGCGCCGCTCGCGGCTGCGGCCGATCCTGTGGCTGCTGCTGTTGGCGGTGGCGGCGGTCGCGGCGGCGGTGCTGATCGTGCCGCGGCTGCACCACAAGGCGAGCCCCGGCGGCCGGGCAGTTTCCGGCGGGCCGGTGCCGGTCGGCGTGGCGCCGGCCAAACAGGGCGACATGCCGGTGACGCTGAGCGGGCTCGGCACCGTCACCCCGTTGGCCACGGTCACGGTCAAGACCCAGATCAACGGCTATCTGATCGGGGTCGGGTTCCAGGAAGGGCAGCATGTCAAAAAGGGCGACTTTCTCGCCCAGATCGACCCGCGGCCCTACCAGGTGGCGCTCGAGCAGGCCCAGGCCCAGCTCGCCAAGGACCAGGCTTCGCTCAAGGACGCCGAGCTCGACCTGCGGCGCTACAACACGCTCGTCGCGCAAAACTCGATCGCGACGCAAACGCGTGACACGCAGGCGGCGACCGTCGGGCAGGATCGGGCGCAGATCATGCTGGACCGGGCGGCGATCGACACGCAGAAGCTCAACCTGACCTATACTCACATCATTTCGCCGGTGACCGGCCGGGTCGGGCTGCGCCAGGTCGACCCGGGCAACTACGTGCAGACCAGCGACGCCAACGGCATCGTCATCGTCACCCAGCTGCAGCCGATCTCGGTGATCTTCACGCTGCCCGAGGACAATCTGCCCGAGGTGCTGAAACAGTGGCACGCGGGCGCCACGCTGGCGACCACCGCCTACGACCGCACCGGGACGCGAGAAGCTCGCAGTCGGCAAGCTCGACACCATCGACAACGAGATCGACACCACGACCGGGACGGTCAAGCTCCGCGCGATCTTCGACAATTCCGACGAGAGCCTGTTCCCCAATCAATTCGTCAACATCAAGCTATTGGTCAACACGCTGCACAATACGGTGCTGATCCCGACTGCGGCGATCCAGCGTGGCGCGCCCGGCACCTTTGTCTACCTGGTCAAGCCGAACAAGACCGTCGCGGTGCAGACGATCAAGCTCGGCCCGGGCGACGGCCAAGCAGGTCGCGGTCCTCTCCGGGCTGCAACCCGGCAGCCAGGTCGTCGACGACGGCGCCGACCGGCTGAAGGACGGCGCCAAGATCACGATCGCCCCGCCCGCCGGAACCGGCGCCGGCACGGCATCGGCCGGCACAGCGGCGAACGGCACAGCGGCGAATGGCACAGCAACGGCCGGCACAGCAACGGCCGGCACGCCGCAATCCGCGCACAAGGGAGGAAAGCACCGCGGGCGGAAGCCGGTCAGCGCGCAATGACCCGTTGCGTCCTGCGGCTCGCCGCGCTCACCGATCCGGCCCCCACCCCAACCCTCCCCCGCTTGCGGGGGAGGGAATGGGAGGCGGGTGAGGGCGCCGCCGGCGCGCGCCACGCCAGCGAATGAGCCCGTCGCGTCTCTTTATCCTGCGCCCGGTCGCGACCACGCTCTTGATGGCCGCGATCATGCTGGTGGGTCTGTTTGCCTATCGCTTTCTACCGATCTCGGCCTTGCCCGAGGTCGACTATCCGACGATCCAAGTGCAGACGTTTTATCCCGGCGCCAGCCCCGATGTGATGACCTCATCGGTTACAGCACCCCTCGAGGTCCAGCTTGGGCAGATGCCGGGGCTCAACCAGATGTCCTCGGCGAGCTCGGCCGGCGCCTCGGTCATCACCCTCCAGTTCAGCCTCGACCTCAGCCTCGACGTGGCCGAGCAGGAGGTCCAGGCGGCGATCAACGCGGCCGG
The DNA here is from genome assembly GCA_963795485.1 of uncultured Alphaproteobacteria bacterium. Lineage (GTDB taxonomy): Bacteria > Pseudomonadota > Alphaproteobacteria > ATCC43930 > CGMCC-115725 > AP-15. Next base: position 452,243 of record CAWCIL010000039.1, on the reverse strand, counting down.
CAACCTCCTACCCTCGGACCTGCCGGCGCCGCCGATCTACGCCAAGGTCAACCCGGCCGACGCGCCGATCCTGACGCTTGCGGTGACCTCGAAGACGCTGCCGTTGACCCAGGTCGAGGACCTCGCCGACACCCGGATGGCGCAGAAGATCTCGCAGCTTCCGGGCGTCGGCCTGGTCAGCATCAGCGGCGGCAACCGCCCGGCGGTGCGGATCCAGGCAAACAATCTCCAGCTCGCCGCCTATGGGCTCAACATCGACAATCTGCGCACCACGCTCGCCAACGCCAACGTCAACACGCCAAAGGGCAATTTCGACGGGCCGAGCCGCGCCTACACGATCAACGCCAATGACCAGATCCAAAAGGCCAGCCAATACGACGATCTGGTCGTGGCTTATCGCAACGGGGCGCCGGTCAAGCTCGCCGATGTCGGCAAGGCGACCGAGGCGGCGGAAAACACCGAGCTCGCCGCCTGGGTCAATGCCGAGCCGGCGGTCATCGTCAACATCCAGCGCCAGCCCAACGCCAACGTTATCGCCGTCGTCAACGGCATCCAGGCGCTGCTGCCCGAGCTGAAGGCGGCCTTGCCGCCTGCCGTCAACGTGCAGGTGGTGACCGACCGCACGACGACGATCCGCGCCTCCGTTGCCGATGTCGAGTTCGAGCTCGGCCTCGCCGTCCTGCTGGTCGTCGCGGTGATCTTCTTCTTTCTGCGCAGCCCGTCGGCGACCGTGATCCCGAGCCTGTCGGTGCCGCTGTCCTTGGTCGGCACCCTCGCCTTCATGTATCTGGCCGGGTTCAGCCTCAATAATCTTTCGCTGATGGCGTTGACGATCGCGACCGGGTTCGTCGTCGACGACGCGATCGTCATGATCGAGAACATCCAGCGCTACATCGAGGCCGGCGAGCCGCCTTTGCAGGCGGCGCTCAAAGGCTCGGCACAGATCGGCTTCACGATCATCTCGCTGACGATTTCGCTGATCGCGGTGCTGATCCCGCTGTTGTTCATGCCCGACGTGGTCGGCCGGCTGTTCCGCGAATTCGCCATCACCCTTTCCGTCACCATCGTGATCTCGGCGGTGGTGGCGCTGACCCTGGTGCCGATGATGTGCGCCAAGATTCTGCGCCATCAGCGGCCGTCGGAAATGTCCTGGGTGGCGCGCAAGAGCGGGGAATGGTTCGACGCGCTGATCGCGCGCTACGGCCGGCTGTTGAACTGGGTGCTCGACCGTCAGCCGTTGACCCTCCTGGTCGCGGCCGCGACCCTGGGTTTGACCGTGCTGCTCTACATCGTCATCCCCAAAGGGTTTTTCCCGGTCCAGGACACCGGGCTGATCCAGGGTATTTCGGTGGCGGCACCCTCGGTGTCGTTCGCGACGATGTCCGAGCGCCAGCAGGCGCTGGCGAGCGCCATCCTCGACGATCCGGCGGTCGTGAGCCTGACCTCGTTCATCGGCGTCGACGGCACCAACACGACGCTCAACAGCGGCCGGTTTCTGATCAATCTCAAACCGCGCGCGGAGCGCTCGCTCACGGCCAGCGACGTGATCCGGCGACTGGAGCAGGAGACCGCCAAAGTCGACGGGATCGCGCTCTACATGCAGCCGGTGCAGGATTTGACCATCGACGCGACGGTCAGCCGCTCGCAATACCAATTCGCGCTCGAAGACGCCAATGCCGGCGAATTTGCGGTATGGGTCCCCAAACTGCTGCAACGGCTGGATCAGATCCCCGAAATCGAAAACGTCGCCAGCAGCTATTCCGAAAACGGTCTGTCGGCTTATGTGAACATCGACCGCGCCACTGCCGCGCGCTTCGGCATCACGCCGGCGACCGTCGACAACGCGCTCTACGATTCCTTTGGGCAGCGCATCGTGTCAACGATCTTCACCCAGTCGAACCAGTACCGGGTGATCCTCGAAGCCGACCCGTTGATGCAGCAGTCGCTGAATTCGCTGGGCTCGATCTATTTGCCGTCATCGACCGCGGCCAACGGCCAGGTGCCGATGTCGGCGATCGCCCAGATCGAAGAGCAGACGGCACCCCTCGAGATCGACCATCTCGGGCAATTCCCATCGACGATGGTGTCGTTCAATTTGGCGCCGGGCGCGTCGCTCGGTGCGGCGGTCGACGCGATCCAGCAGGCCGAAAAGGAGATCGGGCTGCCGGCCAGCATGATCACCGTGTTTCAGGGTGCCGCACTGGCCTTCCAGGCCGCCCTCGGCAACGAGCTGATCCTGATCCTCGCGGCCATCGTCACCGTCTATATCGTGCTTGGTGTGCTGTACGAGAGCTTTATCCACCCGATCACGATCCTTTCGACCCTGCCTTCGGCCGGCGTGGGCGCGCTGTTGGCGCTGATGATCGACGGCAGCGATCTCTCGGTGATCGCGATCATCGGCATCGTCCTCCTGATCGGCATCGTCAAAAAGAACGCGATCATGATGGTCGATTTCGCCCTCGACGCCGAGCGCCACCAGGGCAAGACGCCGCGCGAGGCGATCTATCAAGCCTGCCTCCTACGCTTTCGCCCGATCCTGATGACGACGATGGCGGCGCTCTTTGCCGCGTTGCCGCTGATGCTCGGCACCGGGGTCGGCTCCGAGCTGCGCCACCCGCTCGGAGTGACGATCGTCGGCGGGCTGATCGTCAGCCAGCTGCTGACCTTGTTTACGACGCCAGTCATCTATCTCGGCTTCGAGCGGCTCGGCAATCTGGTGCGCAGCAAGACGGGCAGCGGGCCGGCCCCCGAGGGTGCGCTGCGGTGAACCCGTCGACGCCGTTCATCCGGCGGCCGGTCGCGACCACGCTATTGACGATCGGCATCGCTCTCGCCGGGTTCTTCGCGTATCTCAAATTGCCGGTGGCGCCGCTGCCGCAGGTCGATTTCCCGACGATCTCGGTGCAGGCGACGATGCCCGGCGCCAGCCCCCAGACGATGGCGACGACGGTGGCCACACCGCTCGAGCGCCATCTGGGGGTGATCGCCGACGTGAGCCAGATGACCTCGTCGAGCACGGTCGGCTCGACCCGCATCGTCTTGCAATTCGATCTCAGCCGAAACATCGACGGCGCCGCGCGCGATGTCGAGGCGGCGATCAACGCGGCGCGCGCCGACCTGCCGACCAGCCTGCGGCAGAACCCGACCTATCGCAAGGTCAACCCCGCCGACGCGCCGATCGCGATCCTGGCGATGACCTCCGCCACCTTGACCCGTGGGCAGATCTACGACGCGGCCTCGACCGTCATGCAGCAGGCATTGTCGCAGATCGATGGCATCGGCCAGGTGGTGATCAGCGGCAGCTCGCTGCCGGCGGTGCGGGTCGAGCTGAACCCGATGGCCCTGTTCAAATACGGGATCGGGCTCGAAGACGTGCGTGCCGTCGCTGGCTTCGGCCAACGCCCACAGCCCCAAGGGTGCCATCGACGCCGGCGGTCTGCGCTATCAGATCTACACCAACGACCAGGCAAACCATGCCGCCGACTATCGCCCATTGATCGTCGCCTATCGCAACGGGTCCGCGGTGCATCTGACCGATGTCGCCGAAATCGACGATTCGGTCGAGAATTTGCGCAACCAGGGCCTCGCCAACGGCCAGCCGGCAGTGCTCGTGATCCTCTATCGCCAGCCCGGCGCCAACATCATCTCCACCGTCGACCGGATCAAGGCGATCCTGCCGCAGCTCAGCGCGTCGATCCCGAGCGCCATCAACGTCGCGCTGACGATGGACCGGACGACGACGATCCGCACCTCGCTGCACGATGTCGAGCGCGCGCTGTTGATCGCGGTCGGGCTGGTGATTCTGGTCGTGTTCGTGTTTCTGCGCAACGGCCGCGCCACCCTCATTCCGAGCGTGGCGGTGCCGGTGTCGCTGATCGGCACCTTCGGGGTCATGTACCTTTTGGGCTACAGCCTCGACAATCTGTCGCTGATGGCGCTGACGGTCTCGACCGGTTTTGTCGTCGACGACGCCATCGTCGTCCTCGAAAACATCACCCGGCACATCGAGGCCGGAATGGGGCGCATGGAAGCGGCGCTGCTGGGCGCGCGCGAAGTCGGCTTCACGGTGTTGTCGATGAGCCTGTCGCTGATCGCCGTGTTTGCGCCGATCCTGTTGATGGGCGGCATCGTCGGGCGGTTGTTCCGTGAATTCGCGATGACCCTGTCGGTGGCGATCCTGATCTCGCTGACGATCTCGCTGACGACGACGCCGATGATGTGCGCCTACCTGCTGTCGACCAAACCGCACGGGTCGCACGGGCGTCTCTATCACGCCGCCGAGCGGGCCTTCGACGCGGTGCTCGGGGTTTACGACCGCTCATTGCGCCGGGCCCTGCAATGGCCGGCGCTGGTCATGCTGAGCCTGCTGGCGACGATCGTTCTCGCCGGCTGGCTGTTCACGATCATTCCCAAGGGGTTTATTCCGCAGCAGGACACCGGGCGGATGATCGGCGGCATCCAGGCCGACCAGAGCATCTCGTTCCAGTCGATGCAGAAAAAACTGACGAAGTTCGTCGGCATCATCCGCAAGGACCCCGCCGTCGACCAGATCGTCGGCTTTACCGGCGGCGGGCAGACCAATTCCGGCTTTGTCTTTGTGGTGCTGAAGCCATTGTCCGAGCGCAAGGTCTCGGTCATGCAGGTGATCGGCCGGCTGCGCCCCAAGCTCAACCAGGTCGCCGGCGCCCGGCTCTTTCTGCAGGCGGTGCAGGACATCTGGGTCGGCGGCCGGCAGAGCAATGCGCAGTACCAGTACACCCTCCAGGGCGACAACTCGCAGGACATCTACAATTGGGCGCCAAAGGTCGAAGCGGCGCTGCAAAAGCTGAAAGGCTTGACCGAGGTCAACCTCGACCAGCAGCAAAAGGGTCTGGAGACCGATCTGGTCATCGACCGGGCCACCGCGGCACGCCTCGGATTGAACGTCGCCGAGATCGACAACACGCTCTACGATGCCTTTGGCCAGCGCCAGGTGTCGGTGATCTATGCCGCGCGCAACCAGTACCACGTGGTGATGGAGGTGGCGCCGCAGTTCTGGCAGAACCCGCAGACGCTGAAAGACGTCTATGTCAGCACCAGCGGCGGCTCGGTCAGCGGCACGCAGTCGACCAATGCGCTCGCCGGGACGATCTCGGCCACAACGACCTCGGGCAAGGCGCCGGCCGAGAGCAGCACGACAGCAGCCGCAAATGCGGCCCAGATCGCCAGCGACACCGCGCGCAATCAGGCGAACAATTCGCTCGCCAACACCGGACACGGCGCCACCTCGACCGGTGCCGCGGTCACGACCGCGGCCGAAACCATGGTGCCGTTGTCGGCCTTTAGCCATTTCGGCCCCGGCAACACGCCGCTCGCGGTCAACCATCAGGGCCTGTTCGTCGCCGCGACGGTGTCGTTCAACCTGGCGCCCGGCGTGTCGCTGGGCCAAGTCCAACCGGCGATCGACCAGGCGGTGCGCAACCTCGGCATGCCGGCGACGATCCATGGCAGCTTTCAGGGCACTGCCCAGGTCTTCGAGCAATCATTGGCCAATGAGCCGATCCTGATCGGCGCGGCGTTGCTCGCCGTCTATATCGTCTTGGGCGTGCTCTACGAGAGCTATGTCCACCCGCTGACGATCCTTTCGACCCTGCCCTCGGCCGGGGTCGGCGCCGTGCTGGCATTGATCGTGACCGACACCGAATTCAGCATCATCGCGCTGATCGGCGTCATCCTGCTGATCGGGATCGTCAAGAAAAACGCGATCATGATGATTGATTTCGCGCTCGACGCCGAGCGCAGCCTGAGATTGAGCTCGCGCGAGGCGATCTATCAGGCCTGTCTGAAGCGGTTCCGGCCGATCATGATGACCACCTTGGCGGCAATGCTGGGTGCGGTGCCGTTGGCGATCGGCTTTGGCGAGGGTGCGGAACTGCGCCGGCCGCTCGGCATCTCGATCGTCGGCGGGCTGATGGTCAGCCAGGTCCTGACGCTCTACACGACGCCGGTCATCTATCTCTACCTCGACCGTTTCCGCCTGTGGGCGCAGCGGCGCTGGAGGACCGGCGAGCCGCACCTCGGCGCCGGACAGGTTCCCGAACCCGGCGAATGAGCGTGAGCGGGGGAATTCGGCGCCTGTCATGCGCGGGCGCACTCGCCGTGGGTGCGGTGCTGTCCGCCTGCACGGTCGGACCCGATTATCACCGCCCGATCGCGCCGGTTCCGGGCCGTTACAAGGAGGCGAAACCGCAGCCGGGATGGCAGGTCGGCCGGCCGGCCGACGCGATCGACCGCGGCCAGTGGTGGGCGATCTACAACGATCCGGTGCTCGACGGGCTAGAGCGGCGGATCGACATCTCGAACCAGAACCTCAAGGCCGCCGAAGCGGCGTTCCGCCAATCGGAAGAAATCGTCGCCGAGGCCCGCGCCGGCTTTTTCCCGACCGGGACCGTGAACCTCGCGGCGCAGCGTTCGCGCAGCGGCGGCAGCGCCTCGAGCGGCACCGGTTCGTCATCCTTCGTCGTTGGAGGCGGCGGCAGGATCGGGAGCTTTTTCAGCGACGATGTGGCGGCGAGCTGGACCCCCGATTTCTGGGGCCAGGTCCGCCGCACGGTCGAGGCCAATGTCGCGACGGCTCAGGCGAGTGCCGCCGATATCGCCAATGCCCGGCTTTCGGCGCAGGGCACGCTCGCCGGCGACTATCTGCAGTTGCGCATCGCCGACGAGCTGAAGCGGCTGCTTGACGCATCGTCCACTGCATACGCCGAATCGCTGCGGATCACCCAAAACCAATATCGCAGCGGCACCACCGACCAGTCGGCGGTCTCGCAGGCCGCGGCCCAGCTGCAGGCGACCCAGGCGCAGGCAATCGCCACCGGCGTCACTCGGGCGCAGTTCGAGCACGCGATCGCCGTCTTGATTGGGGTGCCGCCGGCCGAATTGTCGATTGCGCCGAGCGATGTCGTCATTCAGATCCCGAGAGATTCCTCCCGGCCTGCCCTCGGCCCTGCTCGAACGCCGTCCCGACATCGCCGCCGCCGAGCGGACCATGGACTCGGCCAATGCCGAGATCGGGGTCCAGGTCGCCGCCTTCTATCCGACGATCACGCTGTCGGCCGATGCCGGCACTTCGGCCGCCACCTTGAACAAGCTGATCGGCGCTGCCGGCGAATTCTGGTCGTTCGGCTCGACCCTGGTCGAGACCGTCTTCGACGCCGGACTGCGCAATGCGCAGGTGCAAGCCGCGGTGGCGGTCTTCAATCAGGATCTCGCCGATTATCGACAGACCGTATTGACTGCGTTTCAGCAGGTCGAGGACGAGCTGGCGGCGCTGCGCCTCTACGCCCAAGAGGCAACGGTGCAGGATGCGGCGGTCGCCGCGGCGCGCGAGGCCGAGCGCGTCATCAACAATCAGTACCTGGCCGGCACCGTCGCCTACACCAGCGTCATCGTCGCCGAGCAGACCTCGCTGGCCGACGCCGAAACCGCGCTGACCATCCGCGAGGACCGGCTCGTCGCCAGCGCCAGCCTGGTCCAGGCCTTGGGCGGTGGCTGGCATGCCGCGCAGCTGCCGAGCCGCGGGCATATCGAAGACGAGGCCCCGCTCGACTTCAACCCGCTTCCCCCGATCCTGCCGGTGCAGGGCCAGGAGCCCCAAGGCCAGGAAACCCAAAGCCAAGGAATTCGCAGCCGGTAAAAGGGGCAGCGATCGATCAGCTCGGTCCGGCGAAGGGAAGGCGCCGGAACAGCCGCCGGTAGAGCGCCAGATAGGCGCCCTGAAACAGCGCAGCGGCGAAGAACGGCGCCGCCAGCAGATCCGCGTCGAGCAGCAATCCGCCGAGCAACGGCCCGACCGCGCGCGGGATCTGGCTCGAGACGGCGCCGAGGCTGACGGCGAGGCCGCGGCGCGCGGGGCTGACCAGCTGCACGGTCACCGCCTGGCGCGCGCCGGCGGTGGCGCGGCTGAGCGTCGAGCGGAGGATGTGCAGGGCCGCGGCCACGGCAAAATTCGGCGACAATGGCAGCAGCACCAAGAAGACCAGACCGAGGAGCCGCATCGCGACGACCGCGTCAACCAGCCCGAGACGGGCGACCAGCCGGCGGCTGGCGAGCGTCGAACAAGCCGGCGAGCACAAAACCGGCGCTCATGACCGGGCCGATCGCTTGCGGTCCCGCGCCAAAGCGCAAATGGAACCAATAGGCAAGAAACGGTCCGACCATGCTGATGCCGAGACCGTTCAACAGGTTGACGCCGATCAGCCCGGTCAGGCGACGGCGTTCGTCGCGCGGCTGCGGCGCCTCCTCGTCGGGTTGCTGCGGCTCGATCCCCGGCTCCGCCGTCGAGCGCAGCAGGACGAAGCAGGCGGCGGCGCTGAGCCCGGCGACGGCAAAGATCGGGCGGTAGGCGGCAGCGCCCGGCAGCCATGCCGAGAGCCAGCCCGGCAATCCGGCGAGCAGCGATCCCGCACCCATCGCAATAAAGCCGGCGGCCATGTTGAGGCGAAAGGCATGGGCGATCTGGGCGGAGGTCAATCCGGCGGCCAGCCATGACTGCTCGATCGGGCTGAACGGTCCGGTGGCGCCGGTGGCGCCCCGTCCATAGCCGCCGACGATCGCGGCCAGCGCCAGCCACAGCGGCTCCCTGGCGAAGAACGCGATGACCGCAGCGGCGATCTGCGCCGCCTCGTACCCCAACAGGAAACGCTTGCGTCCGAAGCGGTCGCTGAGCGGGCCCAACAGCATGGTCAGGACGATGCTGAACACCATCCCGGCGGCGAACAGTGCGCCGATGCTCGCGGCCGACCAGGAGAGCGCGCGCAGGTAGAGCGTGAAGTCGACGACGAGCAGCCCTTGGGCGATGCCGCGCAGACCGCGTGCGCCGATCAGCCGCCGCGCCTTTTGGTCCAGTCCTCGGGTCACGCCCCTCCCGCCTTGTTGGCGGCCGCCGAGATCATCACCATGCCGGCACCCTGCTGCGCTCCGGACGCGCTCGCATCACAGTAACATGGAGGTCCGGTTAAATCGCTGTAATGCCGCGGGTTAGCGGGTACGCACCGGCCTCCTACGACGTAGGAGATGGTGAGGGGCACGAGTTGCCCCGTTTGTCATCGAGGTTAGAGATGAAGACAGTTCGTACACCAATCCTTGCCGCGGCACTCTTCACCAGCGTCGCGGCGTTTGGACTGGCCCCCGCCTTTGGGCAGGCAATGCCGGCGCCGGCGAATTCCGCCGCGGCGCAGGCCGAAGCGCGTCATCACAAGATGCCGCGGATGCTGCCGGGACAGCTGGTCGACGGCCGGATCGCGTTCCTGCGCACCGAGCTCAAGATCACCCCGGCCCAGGAGGCCGATTGGCGGCAGGTAGCCGCGGCGATGCGCCAGAACGCCGACGCGCTCGACCAGCAGATCACCACGACCCGGCAGCACCACCCGAACATGGACGCGATCCAACGCCTGGAGCTGCGCGGCCAATTCGCCAAGCTGCGCGCCGAAAACGATGCGCGCCTGCTGACCGCGTTGAAGCCGCTCTACGCCAGCCTGTCGCCGCAGCAGCAGCAGATGGCGAACGCGCTGATGGTCCCGCATCACGGCTGGCATCGCGGCTGGCACCATCGCGCCTGAGCCCGATCTGAGAGGGAGAGCCACCGGGTCCGCCCGACGGCTCGACCACGGTTCTTCCGCCCGCTCGAGGTGCGCGCCGGTTGACACCGCCAGCGGGCCAGCAAAAAACTCGCGGCCCCGCAGTCGTTCGAGGAGCGCTGACGAGTGGAAGAGGGCGGAAGACTGGGCGTCGACATCGGCGGCACCTTTACCGATGTTGCGCTCGAATTGGGCGAGCGGCGGTGGAGCGCCAAGATCCTGACCACGCCCGACGCCCCGGAGCGCGCCGTCATCGAGGTCATCCACCGGGTGTTGGCCGAGGCCGGGCTCGGCCCCGCCGACCTCTCGATCATCATTCACGGCACGACGCTCGCGACCAACGCGATCATCGAGCGCAAGGGGGCGAAGACCGCGCTCTTGACCACCGAAGGCTTTCGCGACACGATCGAGATCCGCCACGAAAACCGCTTCGAGCAATACGACGTCAACATCGACCTGCCGTCGCCGCTGGTGCCGCGCCGGCTGCGCCTCCCGGTGCGCGAGCGCATCGACGCGCAGGGCAGGGTGCTGGCGCCGCTCGACGAAGCGGGGGTGGCGACACTGGCCGGCCGGCTGATGGCGGAAGCGATCGAGGCGGTCGCGGTCGGGTTCCTGCACAGCTTTACCAACCCGGCGCATGAGCGCCGCGCCGGCGAAATCCTGGCCGAACATCTGCCCGGCGTCCCGGTCACCCTGTCGAGCGACGTCTCGCCCGAGATGCGCGAATACGAGCGCTTCTCGACCGCCTGCGCCAACGCCTATGTCCAGCCGTTGATCGGCCGCTATCTCGCCAATCTCGAAACCCTCCTACGCCGCGAGGGCTTCGCCTGCCCATTGTTCCTGATGCTGTCGGGCGGCGGGCTGACCGCGATCGAGACCGCGATCCGCTTTCCGGTGCGGCTCGTCGAATTGGGGCCGGCGGGCGGCGCCATCTTCGCCGCCGACATCGCCCGGCGATGCGGTCTCGACAAGGTCCTGTCCTACGACATGGGCGGGACCACCGCGAAGATCTGCCTGATCGACGACGAAAAGCCGCAGACCAGCCGCGCCTTCGAGGTGGCGCGCATCTACCGCTTCAAAAAAGGCAGCGGGCTGCCGTTGCGCATCCCGGTCATCGAGATGGTCGAGATCGGCGCCGGCGGCGGCTCGATCGCGCGGGTTGACCGGCTGAAGCGGATCACGGTCGGGCCGGACAGCGCCGGCGCCGATCCGGGCCCAGCCTGCTACGGAAGCGGCGGCGCGGCGCCGACCGTGACCGACGCCGACCTGGTGCTCGGCCGCCTCGATCCGGCCGGGTTTTCCGGCGGCCGCATGGCGCTCGATCGGACTGCCGCGGAGACTGCGCTGCGCCGTGAGGTGGCCGAGCCGTTGGACTTGGCGCTGGAACTGGCGGCGCTCGGGGTCAGCGAGATCGTCGACGAGAACATGGCGAATGCCGCCCGCGTCCACGCGATCGAGAGCGGCAAGGACGCCCGCGGCCGCACCCTGGTCGCGTTTGGCGGCGCGGCACCCCTGCACGCGGCACGGCTCGCCGAAAAGCTCGGCCTCGAACGGGTGGTGGTGCCGTCCTAAGCCGGGGTTGGCTCGGCGGTCGGGTTTCTGCGCGCGCCGATCGCCTACGAGATCGTGCGCTCCGGGCTGCAGCGCCTCGACGCCTTCGACCCCGCCGCGGCCAACCGCTGCTCGGCCGAGATGCGCGCCGAAGCCGAACCGATCGTCCGCCGCGGCGCCCCGGACGCCCTGCTGACCGAGACCCGTTCCGCGTTCATGCGCTACCGCGGCCAAGGCCACGAGATCGCCGTCCCGCTGCCGACCAAAACCTTACGCCGCCGCCGACGCCGCCGCCCTGCGCGCCCTCTTCGAAGACGCCTACCGCCGCCTCTACAGCCGCATCATTCCCGGCGTCGAGGTCGAGATCCTCAGCTGGGTGCTGTTGTTGAGCGCCCCGCCCCCCGCCGAACCCGGCGCCCGGCCGCCATCACCCACGCCCTACACCCCCGACCCGGCCCGCCACCGCGCCGTCTTCGAATTCAAACTCGGGCGAATTCGTCACCGTCGCGATTCATGACCGCCACATCCTCCGCCCCGGCGCCCAAATCCCCGGTCCCGCCGTCATCCTCGAAGACGAGACCTCGACCGTAATCACCCCCCTCTTCACCGCTACCATCGACCCCCACGGCTACATCGAACTGACCCGGCGCTGAGGCTAACAAACCGGAGGGCAAAGTGCTGGATCATGTGACTATCGGGGTCAGCGATCTTGAACGGGCGAAGGCATTTTATGATGCCGCGCTGCGACCGCTCGGGATCGGGCGGCTTTATGCCGAGGGACAAACTTTCGCCGGCTATGGCGCGGCCGGGAGGGCGTTCTTCTGGATCGGCTTGCGCGAGCTGGTTGCGACCGGAGTTCACGTAGCTTTTGCCTCGCCGGACCGCGCGACGGTAGATGCATTTCACGCCGCGGCGCTCGCCGCCGGCGGCCGCGACAACGGACTGCCCGGCCTGCGCGCGCAATACCATCCGAATTACTACGGCGCCTTTGTGCTCGATCCCGACGGCCACAACATCGAGGCGGTCTGCCGAGCAGCTGCTTGATAGAGCCTGGTCATCTAGCGGACCGCTTCCGACGGCTAGCCTCGAGCCGCCTACCTCTTCGTCGTTCCCGCGAAAGCGGGAACCCAGGGCGCGTGGCGTCGAGCGCTTGCCCTGGACCCCCGCTTGCGCGGGGGCGACGGTCGGGAGGGCATGAACTCGATCCGGCGCATTTGCCTGCTGTGCTGGAAGGGCTTGCCCAGGCGAAGCGGCGCGAATTCGCGACGGATGTTGAGGTCGAAGCCGCGTTCCGTCGCTTTGATCATTGAAGCTCCGCTACACCAGACAGGCCGCCCAAGACCTGGCCGAGATCGGCGAATATCTGCGGGCGCGAAATCCTACTGCTGCTCTCGCCGTGCGTGATACGATTCTCCGCGCTTGCGGGATCTCGTCCGGTTTCCAGCCCTCGGTCGCCGGCAAATCGTCGAGGGTGTACGGAAGTCATGGCCTGCTGAGGCGATCCGAGAGAGGCGGGGTCCGGAACGCCGATGTCAGACGGCCGGCAGCTGTTGGTGGGCGGCGCGTAGGCGGTCGCGGTCGCGGCTCGCCTCGGCCTCGCGCAGGCGCTGCTCCTCGACCACCTCGGGCTTGGCTTTGGCGACGAAGTTCGGGTTGCCGAGCTTGGCGCCGATCTTGACGATCTCGGCGTCGAGCCGGCCGATTTCCTTGGCCAGCCGCGCCTTCTCGCGAGCCAGGTCGACGACTTCGCCGAGCGGCAGGGCGAGGGTCGCACCCTCGACCACCGCCTGGATCGCTCCGGCCGGGACCGTCGCCGCCGGCTCGATCCGGTCGATCCGCGCCAGCCGAACGAAATGCTCGCGATGGCGCGCGATGCGCTCGGCGGCGACCGGTTCGGCGTCCTTGACCAACAGCGGCGTGCGCGACGCCGCCGGCACGTTCATCTCGGCGCGCACCGCACGGATCGCCGAGATCGCCGTGATGACCCACTCCATTTCAGCGGCGGCGGCGCGGTCGACCGCGCCCGGAGCAAGCTCCGGCCAGGGCGCCCTGATCAACAGGCCGGCACCCTCGGGAGCGAAATACTGCCACAGCTCCTCGCTGATGAACGGCATGATCGGGTGCAGGAGCCGCAGGATCTGGCCCAGGACCCAGGCGGTGGTCGCCTGCGTCTCGCCGCGCGCCGCCGCATCATCGCCTTGCAGGATCGGCTTCGAGAATTCGATGTACCAATCGCAGAAGCTGCCCCAGACGAATTGATAGAGCCGCCCCGCCGCCTCGTCGAACCGATAGGCGTCGAGCGCGGCAGTGACCGCAGCGGCGCAGTCGGCCGTCGCCGCGGCGATCCAGCGATTGACCGTCAGCCGGCTTTGTCCCGGGTGAAATCCGTCGGCCGGTGCGCAGCCGTTCAGCTGCGCATAGCGCGCCGCGTTCCACAGCTTGGTCGCAAAGTTGCGGTAGCCCTCGACCCGGCTCTCGGCGAGCTTGATGTCGCGGCCGGGTGCGGCCAACGCCGACAAGGTGAAGCGCAATGCGTCGCAGCCGTACCGGTCGATCAGCTCTAAGGGATCGATGATGTTGCCGCGCGATTTCGACATCTTCTGGCCGCGCTCGTCGCGCACCAGCGCATGGATGTAGACGGTGTGGAACGGCACCTCGCGCATGAAGTGCAGACCCATCATCATCATCCGGGCGACCCAGAAAAAGATGATGTCGAAGCCGGTGACCAGCACGTCGCCCGGATAATAGCGGGCAAGCTCGCGGGTCTCCTCGGGCCAGCCCAGGGTCGAAAACGGCCACAGCGCCGAAGAAAACCAGGTGTCGAGCACGTCCTCGTCGCGGCGCAGCGTAACCGCCTCGCCATATTTCGCTTGCGCTTCGGCCAATGCCTCGGCTTCGGTCTCGGCGACGAAGGCCGCGCCATCCGGCCCATACCAGGCCGGGATCTGGTGCCCCCACCACAATTGACGCGAGATGCACCAGGGCTGGATGTTGCGCATCCATTCGAAAAACGTGTTTTCCCATTGCCGCGGCACAAAGCGGGTGCGGCCGTCCTCGACCGCGGCGATCGCCGGCTGGGCCAGCACGCTGGCATCGCAAAACCACTGGTCGGTGAGCCACGGCTCGATCACGACGCCCGAGCGGTCGTGATGCGGGACCATCAAGGTATGGTCCGCGACCTGTTCGAGCAGCCCGGCGGCGTCGAGGTCCGCGACCACCTTCTCGCGCGCGGCAAAGCGGTCGAGCCCGCGATAGGGGTCCGGCACGGCGTCGTTCATCCGGGCGTCGGCGTCAAAGATGTTGATCATCGGCAGATCGTGCCGGCGGCCGACCTCGAAATCGTTGAAATCGTGCGCGGGGGTGATCTTGACCGCACCACTGCCGGTCTCCGGGTCGGCGTATTGGTCGGCGACGATCGGGATCAGCCTGCCGACCAGCGGCAGCCGCACCGACTTGCCGACAAGCTCGGCATAGCGCGCGTCATCCGGATGCACGGCCACGCCGGTGTCGCCGAGCATGGTCTCGGGCCGGGTGGTCGCGACGGTGATAAAGCGGCCGGGAAGCTCGGCCACCGGGTAGCGGATATGCCACAAGAAGCCTCTGGTCTCGCGGTTGTCGACCTCGAGGTCGGAGATCACCGTGTGCATCACGGGGTCCCAGTTGACGAGCCGCTGGTCGCGATAAACCAGTCCTTCGCGATAGAGCCGGACGAACACTCTGCGCACCGCGTCGGCAAGACCGGGATCCATCGTGAACCGCTCGCGCGCCCAATCCGGCGAGCAGCCGAGCCGGCGCAGCTGGTTGACGATGGCGCCGCCGGACTGGGTCTTCCACTCCCAGACGCGCTCGACGAATTTGTCGCGGCCGAGTGACCGCTTATTGATCTGGCGCTCGGCAAGCTGGTTGGTCACGACGATCTCGGTGGCAATGCCGGCATGGTCGGTGCCGGGCTGCCACAGCGCGTCACGCTCACGCATGCGCTCGAAGCGAATGAGGATGTCCTGCAGTGTGAAGTTGAGCGCGTGGCCCATATGCAGGCTGCCGGTCACGTTGGGCGGCGGCATCATGATCGTGAAGGGCGGCTTGTCGCTGTCGGGGTCGGCGGCGAATGCGCCCGAGGCCTCCCACAGCGCGTAGCAGCGCCGTTCCACGACTGAAGGTTCGAAAGTCTTGTCCAGCATCGCTGAACATTCCTCGTCTGAGCGGTTGGGCCGCAACGGTACGGAGCCTGCCGGCTGCACCGGCGCCGGAGCCACCGTCTGCCGCGCGGCCATTTGGGAGCGGCGCTCGCCGCCCGAGGTCAGCGCAGCCCCGCCTCGGCGACGATGCGCCCAATCGCCTCGCGAACCAGGCGCTCGACGATGCCGGGCAGATGCTCGTCGAGCCACCCCTGCAGCACGGGCCGCAAACTGTCGCGGACGATGTCCTCGAGGGTGCGCGCGCCGTCGCCGATCGGCAGGTCGGCCCCGGCGCGGCGCTCGCGCGGCATCGCGCCCAATCGGGCAAAGGCGCTGGCCGCGGCTTCCGAGGTCGCCGCCGAGAGAATGCGCTCGCGCGCGCGGTCGGGCTTTTCCGCGGTCGCGCCTAAGGCTCGCGGCGCCTCCGGCTCGAAGCGCGTTGCGGCCCCGGCGGTCATTGCCTCGTTGCCCGGCTGGATGCCGGCCGACGAGCCGGCCGCTGGCGCCAACCGGCGCACCGAACCATCGGCCTCGATCGCCTCGGTCAGCTCGAGAACGGCGGTCTTCGACGCCGGCGACGCCGGGCGCGGCGGATCGGCCGGCCGGCTGTCCTCGGCAATGATGCGGCTGATCGAGGCGATGATCTCCTCCATGGAAGGATCCGGCGGCGAAGGCTCCGGCGCCGAGACGCCCGGAGTTGCCGATTTGGGCTGGGGTTTCGCGTCAGACATCGCAGCAACCGCTAAAGATCGAGTATCCGGCTAAGCTAGGCGGGGCCGGCGGAATTTTCCAGCAAAAGCCTCGGACGCGGACCCGCTCACTCCTTGAGACCGCCGCCGAAGCCGACCCATCTGCCCTTCACCTCTTTATAGTGCCGCTCCATATCGTAGAGCTGCACCGGCAGGTGAAGCTCGGGTGCCACCAGGCGGCCGATCGCGGCGGCGAGGTTGAACTCGGCGAGCGCGGAATCGTGCTCGGCGATGATCAGCTGGTTCTGGGTGGTCAGCAGCTGCTGGTTCTGAACCAGGACGTCGAGGGTGGTGGCGGTGCCGACCAGCGCCTCCTGCTGGATGCCGACGAGGGCGATCTGCGCCGCCCGCACCGCCGCCGAGAACGAGGCGATGCTGGCTCGCGCCGCCTTCAGCGTTTCCCAGGCATCGGTCGCCGTCTGCACCGCCGCGCGGCGCGCGTCGTCGACTTGGCTCAGCCGCTGCCCGACGGTCTGCTGAGCTTGCCGCGTCTGCGAATAAATCGCGCCGCCCTCGTACATCGACCACGTCATCTGAGCCATGATCGAGGCTTCTTCTTCGCGCGAGCCGCTCAGCGTGACCGAAGGAGCAAAGAGGCGGGAGAGCCCGCCGACCAGCGAAATCTGCGGCAGCAATTGGCTCTTCACGACCGAGATGTTGTCGCGCGCGGCGAGCTCGGCAAAATTCGCCGAAATGACGCTGAAATTGTCGTTGGCGGCGAGGGTCTGCGCTTCCTCGCGCGTCGCCGGGAGGGCCGGCCGGGCGCGCGGCAGCAGCAGCCGGCCGGGTTCATGCCCGACGGCGCGCACATATTCGGCGCGGCTCTGGGCGAGCGTGCCTTGCGCCGCCGTCAGAGTGCCCTGGGCCTGGGCGAGCGAGGATTCGGCCTGCGCCACGTCGGTGCGGGTCACCTCGCCGACCCGGAACCGGTCCTGGGTCGCTTCGAGCTGCTTGCGCAGCACCTCGACGTTGTTGCGGTTGACCTCGACCAGCGCCTGGTCGCGGACCACGTCGAGATAGGCCATGGCGACCGCCTGAAACACCGAGGTCTCGACCGCCAGGGTCTGCGCTCGCGTTGACTGGACCGTGTTGATCGCCTGGCGGGTCTGGGCGATGGTCCGGCCGCCGCTGTAAACCGGTTGAGTAACCTGCAGATTGAGGCTGTTCTGGTAAAACGTGTCGTAGATGCTGGAATGCGGCGTCGGCGGCAGCGGGGGAAGGGTCGTCGAAGGCGTATAAAAGCTGCTTCGCGCGCCGCCCACCTGGCCGGTGAAGTTGACCGTCGGCCGCCAGCCCGACAGCGCCTGCGGCACCTGCTCGTCGGTCGCCCGCAGCAGGGCGCGTTGCGCCAGGAGCTGCGGGTTCGTGTTGTAGGCTTCGGCCAGCGCCTGGGTCAGCGTCTGCGCCCGGGCCGGGATTGTGGCGATCGGGAGCGCGGCGGCCAGGATCGACCCGGTGAGCCTGACGAGGCCCACCATGCTGCGGCCTGACCAGCGATCGCGATGGCGGCGGCGAAAAAAGCGGCCGAGGTTTTGCAGCGGCTCGGTTGCGGGCATCACGGACCGGCGGGCTGTGGGATCACGAGGCAACGCTCAGAACACGAAAGCGGGCTTTGGCAGGAAGCCCGGCAACAGCGGGGTGGCGGCGTCGAAGATAACGCGGCGCGCGATGGCTCCGCCAGTGCGCGTCGTCAAAACGGCGCGGCCGACCGGGCCTTCGGACCGCACAACCGCGGCGAGCCGGCCGCCTTCGGCGAGCTGGGCGACAATCTGCTCCGGCGGCTCGGCGACCGCACCGCCGAACAAGACGACATCATAAGGGGCGCTGGTCCGCCAACCTTCGGGCAACGGCCCTTCGACGACCTTGACCGAGGCGATGCGATGATCGACGAGGGCGGCGTGGGCCAGCCGCGCCAACTCGGCATCCTCCTCGAGGGCGACGACCGCGCGCGCCAGCAGGCCGAGGAGGGCGGCCTCGTAGCCGGTCCCGGCGCCGATCACCAAAGCAGTATCGGTGCGCTCGACCGAGACCGCCTGCAGCAATCGGGCCGTCACCATCGGCTCGATCAGATAACGCCCATGCCCGAGCGGCAGATCCTCGTCGACATAGGCGACGGCGCGCAGCCGTTCAGGCACGAACAGCTCGCGCCGAATCTGGCCAAAGGCGTCGAGCACGCGCTCGTCGGTGACCTTGTTGGTCCGGATCTGGCTCTCGATCATGTGCGCGCGCGCCGCGGCGAATTCGGTCATCCTGTCCCCGGCCATCTTGTCCCCTTCGGCGAACGAGCAGCGGCGTTATATCGCGGTGGGCGAGCGAACTCAATCGGCGGCCCGAGACCGGCTCAGCACGGCAGCCGCTCCACCGGCTGGTCGGGGTCGAGGGCGGCGAGCAGCTGTTGCGCGCTCCGCCCGAACCGCGGATGGCGCCAGCCGGGTGCGATTTCGTCGAGCGGCTCGAGCACGAAACGGCGCCGATGCAGGCGTGGGTGCGGCAAGGTCAGCACGGCCGTCTCGCGCCATTCGCCGCGATAGTCGAGCAGATCGAGATCGACCGTGCGCGCGGCGTTCCTGACGCTGCGGACCCGGCCGAATTGGTGCTCGATCTGTTGCATCAGGGCCAGCAATCCGCCCGCCTCCAGCTGGGTCTCGACCGCTGCGACGGCATTGACGAACCACGGCTGGCCCGACACGGGCACCGGCCGGCTGCGGTACCAGGAGGAGCGCGCGGCAACCATGACACCCGCGGCCTCCAATGCGGCGAGCGCGGCATTCAGGGTTTCGCGCGGCGGCCCCCAGCGCGGGCTGTCGAGATTGCCGCCGAGGCCAATCAGGATCGGGGGCGCCGATGATGGCATCTGACGCAGGAGCGCCGGTTTGAGGCAGGAGCGCCAATCTAACCCAACAGAATACGGGCTAACCCAACAGAGTACGGGCGATGGTCTCCCATTCCTGCTTCAGCGGCCCGTTCGGGACCGGGCGGCCGGCGCGGCCGTACCAGCCGCCGGCGTTCGACAGATCACCCTCGACACGGTGCAAATAGGCGTGTGCCCAGGCGCCCTCGGGGTCGGGCTGCTGTTGTGCGCATTGATGCGCCCGCTGCCAGTCGCCCTTGGCCTCCCACCACAAGGCCTGCGCCGCCATGCTCAGCCCCTGCGGCGGCGCGTCCGCTGCGAGCGAGCCCTGGTAAGTCGCGAAATCCATCTCGATTTCTCCTCGTTTTCGCCAGCCTTGCAGCATACAGCAAATGGCGGCCCGGGCGAGGAGCGGCCGCGCCGATCGCGTTAACGATCGCGGAGGAGGAGGCATGTTCCAGCGCTGGGGTTGCTGCGGCGTCGCGGTCGCGGTGCTGCTGACCGGGGCGCCGGCATCGGCGCAGCGGGCGGCGTTGACGGGCGTTCCGGTCCCGCCGCCGGCGGCTTCGCTCGCCCCGTTCGCGACCGCGCCGCCGGTGCCGGGAGCGGCTGCCGCGGCGCAGCCGCCGTCGCCGCCATCCGCGGCCTTGGAGACCGCGATCGACCGGCAGATCCGCCTGTTGCGCGCGCAGCTCGGCCTCGGCGCAGCGCAGCTGCCGCCGTGGTCGGCCTTTGCCCATGCGATGCGCGAGGACGCGCAGAGCACGCAGGCGCTGCTCGCCCAGCGCGCCGCCGCGGTGACGCGGATGACCGCGGTCGACAACATGACTTCCTACGCGCGGATCGTACGCGTCTACGCCGACAACACCGAGCATCTGGCGCGCGCCTTCGACCGCCTTTATGCGAGCCTGTCGGCGACGCAGCGGCGCACCGCCGACAGCATCTTTCGTCGGCAGGAAGTCGGTCCCAGCGCACGGCGCTGAGCGGGTCGGATTTGCCGGTCGGATTTGCCGGTCGGATTTGCCGGTCGGATTTGCCGGTCGGATTTGCCGGGTCGGATTTGCCGGGTCGGATTTGCTGGCAACAGCCGCCGGTCTCGGGGATGATGACCCTCGATCATTCAAGCGATCATTCGGGAGGAAGCGATGGCAAAGGGCATACTGATCGCGGCGATGGATTTCTCGGCCGCCCCCGAGGACGAATTCCACGACTGGTACGATCTCGAGCACGTCCCCGAGCGGCTGCGGGTGCCGGGGTTTCTGAAGGCCGAGCGCTGGATCGGTACCGACGACCCGAAGATTTCGGTGGCGACCTACGACCTCGACAATGTCGAGGTGCTGCGCGGCGCGGCCTATATGGCGGTCGGCGGCGACAACGGCTCGCCCTGGACCAAGCGCACCGCCAAGTTCCGCAAGGGGCTGTTGCGCTACGAGGGCGAGCAGGTGTTCCCCGGCGACCGCACGGCGCCCAGCGATGCGGGCGGCCTCCTGCTGGTCGGCATGAACGTCGCCCCCGAGCACGAGCACGAATTCAACGAATGGTACAATACCGAGCACATCCCGGCCCTGGGCTCGGTGCCCGGCACCTTGTGCGCGCGGCGCTATCGCGGCACCGGCGGGACCCAGCGCTACGTCGCCCTCTACCACCTGAATTCGCCCGAGGTGGTGCGCTCGGACGCCTGGCGCAAAGCCGCCGACACGCCCTGGACGCAAAAGCTGCGCCCGCATTTCCGCGACCATCTGCGCTTCGTGTGCCGCCGCTACACCCGCGCCCAATAATGTGACCGCGGCCGCCCCGCGCCGGCGCCCGGCGCGCCTAGCAGCAGGAGGCACCCGTGACGCTGAAGCTGACTGCAGCCTTTTCCGATAACCCGCGGGTTGAGCCGTTAAGGGACGGGACCGTCAAACCGCAGAACATCGAGTTGAGCTTTGTCACGCTCGAACCGGGAACATTGTTTCTGCGCAACCTGTTCTATGACGAGTTCGACGTGTCGGAGATGTCGATTTCCGAGACCTTGCTGGCGCGGGAGCGCAGCGACGGCACGAAATGGGACTGGTCGGCCTTGCCGGTGTTCCTCTCCCGCGGGCATCATTGGCCGAACCTCTACGTCAACACCGCCTCGGGCATCGCCGGGCTCGGCGACCTCAAGGGCAAGCGGATCGGCGTCCCCGACTATGAGATGACCGCGGCCTTGTGGTTCCGCATCACCTTGAAGGAGCTCTACGGCATCGAGGCCGGCGACAATGTCTGGTTCAACGGGCGGACCAGGGAGTTGAGCCATGCCGGGGCGCTCGGTCTCGACAAAATCGGGCCGCGCGGCGTCGAGCACCATTTCCTCAGCGCCGACCAGACGCTCGACACGATGCTCGACCGCGGCGAGATCGACGCCTGCACCGCGATCCGCCCGGCGAGCCGCGTCAGCGCCGGCGAGCCGACCGTGATCGACCGCTGGGGCGGGACCCAGATCCGCGGCAACCCGCGCCTCCAGAAACTGCTCGACGACGACGGCCGCGGCACTGTCTTCGAATTCTACAACAAGACCGGCTGCTTTCAGGCCAATCACCATGTGATCGTGCAGAACCATATCCTGCGCGAGCATCCGTGGGCCGCGCTGGAATTGTACGATGCGTTCCGCCGCTCGAAGGAAATCGCCTATCAGCGCGCCCGCCATTACGAGGCGACCCGCGTGTATTTCCCCGGCCGCGATTTGGCCGAGCAGAGCGCCGTCATCGGCGACGACCCGTACCCGCTCGGCCTCGCCGCGATGCGCCGCACGATCGAGCGCGCGATCCAAGGCTCGGTCGAGCAGGGCCTCTTGACCAAGCCCCTGGCGCTCGACGACATCTATTTCCGCACCACCCTGAAGACCTGACACCGCCGCCCGGCGAACTCACCTGACGCCCCCGCCGAGCGAAAATTCCGCAGCGCCGCCGTGGCGGTTCGAGCCGCGCAGCCGGAACGCGGCCGATCGACCGCGCCTTGACCGCCACCCCGCCGACAAGCCGCCCGCGACCCTGTTCCACCTGTTCTTTGCAGAAAATTAACAGGTCCCTCCAACCGACCACACCGACCGCCCCCGCCGCGCGTGGTACGCCAACTGCTGCTCCCAGAGCACCGTTTGGGAGCACATCATGCGATGCCAATATGGCAACTCTAGCGTCGCTGGCGGCGAGACCTGTCCGGGTGAACCCGGGCCGGAAGGCGCTCACCGCCGTGATCCAGGAGGCCTACATTCATGGCATCTCCACCCGCTCAGTGGATGATCTGGTGAAAGCCCTCGGCATGGAGCGTATCAGCAAGAGCCAGGTCTCGCGCCTGTGCGGCGAGATCGACGAACGCGTGCAAGCCTTCCTGAGCCGCCCCATCGAAGGCGATTGGCCCTACATCTGGCTTGACGCCACCTACGTCAAAGTCCGACGAGACCATCACATCGTCTCGGTCGCCGTCATCGTCGCCGTCGGCGTCAACACCGATGGCCGACGCGAGGTGCTCGGCATGACCATCGGCCATAGCGAGGCCGAGCCGTTCTGGGTCGAGTTCCTGCGCAGCCTGACCCGCCGCGTCCTGCGCGGCGTCAAGTTCGTCGTATCGCACGCGCACGAGGGACTGAAGGCCGCCATTGCCAAGGTGCTCAGCGCCACCTGGCAGCGCTGCCGCGTGCACTTCATGCGCAACGCCATGGCGCACGCCAGCAGCCCGTAGGAATTGAAGTTACAGAGCGTAGGGTGGGTTGAGCATGGCGAAACCCGCCGTTCCCGTTCAATGATGGGTTGCGCTCCGCTTAACCCATCCTACTCGCTGACTATCCGTCCCATTGTACCGAACCTAGGCAGCCCGTAGGCGCTCTAATTCCAACTCGAACTCGAAGCGCAATTGAGCGCCCTCGTCCTCGGGCAGCCACAGCGTCATCTGCGGAAAAATCGTGCGGTAAAGGGAAACCCGCGTCGGCTCCCACGGCAGCCTCTGCGCCGCCCGCGCCTCGGCCAGGATCTTGTGCAGCCGCGCGCGCACCTTGTCAGGGTCGGGTCGATAGGCCGGAGGGCGCGAATCGCCAAACAGGTCCGGCTGCTCCTCTGCCTTGAAAAGGTCGGGTTGCCCGTTGCGAGCCAATGCGTTCTCCGGGTTTGCGAGGAATGGCGCATACCATTATGCATCAGCCGCGCCGCCGGGCGCGAGGCGCGGCGCAGCATCACGCGGGGTCGGGAAAGGCCGCCTTGTACGCCTCGTCGATCCGCGCCATTTGCGCGATCGTGAAAGCCAGGCTGTCGGCGATGGCCCCGACATGATCGATCTCGTCGAGCGACAGCACGCGGCCTCTGCGAGATTTCAGGTATTTGTCGAGCACTTGATAGCCGCCGATATGGAAGCCCCACACCGCCTGCGGCACCGGCTTAAATGATTGCGTCTTGTTGATCGCGATCGCCTGCTCCGCCGGCGCATAGCGCACCGCCTCGACATTGTGGTCGCCCCGGTCGTGATAGGCAGCCAACCCGCCCCGCGGCAGCTCGCGCAGCAGGTGCGCCTGGACGAGCGCCCAGCCGAGGCCGGACAATATCTCGAAATCGTCGGCCGACTCGGGAAACGGCACGCGCGGAAAGTCGATCCGCAGGAACTCCGCGTACCGCGCGCGGTATGTGGGCGCGTGCAGGATGGCGTAGATATATCCGAGGATTTCCTCCGCCGTGTAATGGTGCTCGTAGCGCGTATCCAGAAATTCGCGGAAATCAGGCGATAGGTTCTCTGTCCGTATTCCCTGGGGATCGGAACCGCTTTCGTGGCCGTTCCGCTCCTGAATCTTGGCGGACTGTGAGCGCCAAAGCGGGAACAAGTAAGCTCGTTCTTTACTTTTGTCGGAAACGTAGGAATTGTCCGTGGGTTCGTCGGCAACTAAACAGTGGCGCCAAGCGCCACCTTTCGTGAGTTGGCACACAGCAAGGCCAAGATTTCCATCTTTCATCTGACGCATGACATTGTCTCTGCGTCGGAAGACGAATGCGCTGTGGTCATAATAATATTGCTTATCAAAGGGCCTATAAGCTATCCGACGAACCATGTCAGCTCGTATCCCCTCCTTCCGTAGTTTCGCTCGTGCATCACTCATCGACCAGTGTTCGACCTTCTCTAATCCGGAGCGGGCTTCGACCTCCTGTCGGTAGCCGTGCTCAGCGCAAAACGCAGCTGATCCCGTAACCCCCGTTCTGTTTGTGCAATCACCAACTTGTCCCGCCCTGTAAGTATGCTCGTCGATCCCTCTGTCAAAATCTTGCGTACAGACCAGAGCGCTTCGTAAAATTCACGTCCTTTTTCTGTCCTGGGCACCAGAAAATAATTGGGAGAGGTGGGTGTGAGGTCCAGCCAATCTCTGCCACTCAGCGTAGAGATAGCGCACGCCTGATATTTCTCCAACCGTGTTCCGCGAACACCTCTATATCTGACCCGTTTTTCGAAACCGGGATTTCTAACCAGGAGTGTGATGGCCACTCCCTTCGTTATGTCAAAGACGTTCTTGTCATTCTTCTGACCTGCCTCACCCTCCAGATCGTATATATGTATCTGATCGAAGGTGTTTAGCAGAGACTTGCGCATACCTCGGAACGTGACATTCTCAAGCCACCAGCGGTTAGTAATTAGCCCGACAATGCCGTCCGCGCGGGCTTCCATTTTCAGTTGCGCGAAGCGGAAGAACTTCACGTAATCGTCGTTGAGCCAATGTTTCCGTTCCCCGAAATGGCGTCCGTCTACGAACTCGTAAGCTTTGACCTGCGCGCGGATCCACCTTCCCCTGTTTTTTGAGCGAGCCGCATACGGCGGGTTTCCGGTTATCACCAAGATCGGCCGATCCTTTACCCTTTGCGCGCTTGCCACCTCAGCAGTGACTGCCGGGAGTAAAAAATTCGGCTGCGGCTCGATCGGGTCCAAAGTATTCGTGAGGAACACTTGAAGGCGCTCGTTCTCGCTCAGCGGATGTCCTTGGTCCTGGAGGTATTGCGACAATTTTAAGTGCGCGATCGTGTAGGGCGCGATCAAGTACTCAAAGCCGAACAGGTTCCTCAGCAGGTGTTCACGCACGATCAAATCGGCGCGCCCGGCCTCGGGTCCGCCGATATTGTCGAAGATGCGCTGAAACACCTCGAGCAGGAACGTGCCGGTGCCGCAGGCGAAATCGAGCACCGTGACGCGGCGGTGGTCGGCGAGGCCATCGGGGATTTCAAAGCTGTCTTTCAGAATGTCGTCTACGGCGCGCACGATAAAATTCACGATCGGCGGCGGTGTATAATAAACGCCGCGGCCCTTGCGCATGGCCGGGTCGTAGGCCTTCAGGTAATCCTCATAGAAATAGATGAATGGGTCCCGCTCAAATAGCCGATGCTCTTCCTCGTCCTTGGCGCGCACCCTGCGGCTGATCGCCTTGCGCTGGCGAAACGACAAATCTTCGTGGATCGCCGCGAGGTTCAGGTTGTTGACGATGGACAGCACTTCCTCGACCACCCAGCGCACGTCGCGGTACTCGTCCTTTTCAAGCTCCGCCAGGAAATCGACCAGCTCGCGGATCAGCCGGAACGATCTCGGGACGAATTCCCGGGCGTTGTGCAACGTCACCGGCGCCGAATCTGAATTCAGCCGCGCCAGAAACAGGCCGTAGGCCAACATCTGCGCGTAGGCGTCGGCAAATTCCTTGAGCGTCAGCTCATGGAAGACTTGGCCTCGAAAGATCTGAAAAAGCCCGAAGAGCCTCCCCTCCTGGTGTTCTCGTTCCTGCCGCACGAGCTCCTCGCCCAGGTAGTCGCGCAGCAGCTTGCTGCGCGCGGCGAAGGCCAATGCGAGCTGCTCCGCCCGTCCGATCCCTTCGGGCGCAGTCGAGAAGAACCCTTGCAGCAGCTTTGAGACGGCAGTGATGCGATCCTCGCGCAGCCGAAACCTGGGCATTTCCAGGTCCGTTGCATGGCACAGCGTCTCCCGCTGGACGCCATCTTTGTTGATCCAGACGAAACACAGGTAATCGGTGAGAACGATGTTTCGCGATAGGCTTTTGTACCGGGTGATTTGATCGGACTTCACGACGCCATCGAGATTCTCGCCGATGTTCTTGTTTTCCACGTACCCAAGGATCAGCCCGGCTCTGGCGACTTTGAAATCCGGGGCGCCCTTGCCGACCACCCGCTTTGGTTCGTGTTGAACAGCGGCCGGATTTGGGGCCGCGTCAGCGAATACCTGTAATAGGGATTGGAGCGCCGCCCGATCGGTGTGCTCTGTCTTCTCGCCGATTGGCGTCTGGCGAAGGGCGAGCAGATATCGGTCAAAGAGGTCCCTGATAGGCATTTTTGCGTTCCGGCTGCGCGAGAGTGCGCGTGCCATTGGTTTAGCAGCGGACCGTACAAATAACGCCCCGCTTCAAACGGACCGTCCAGGTTCTTCGCGATGCCGCACGGTTTGAATGCGCCGGAGCGTCAGCTCGCGCGCGCCGCCTGGATCGCGCGCCAGACGCGTTCGGGGGTGGCGGGCATGTCGAGGTGGCGGATGTTGTAGGGGGAGAGGGCGTCGAGGAGGGCGTTCATGACCGAGGGGAGGGCGCCGGCGCAGCCGGCTTCGCCGCAGCCCTTGGCGCCCAAGGGATTGGTCTTGGCCGGGACCGGGTGGCTTTCGCTGGCGAACATCGGCGCATCCTCGGCGCGCGGCATCGCATAATCCATGTAGGAGCCGGTCAACAGCTGGCCGCTCTCGTCATAGACGGTGCGCTCGCGCAAGGCCTGGCCGATGCCCTGGACGATGCCGCCATGCGCCTGGCCGGCGACCAGGAGCGGGTTGATCACGACGCCGAAATCATTGACGAAGCGGTAGCGCACGACCTCGGCGACGCCGGTCTCGGGGTCGATTTCGACCTCGGCGATATGGCAGCCATTGGGGAAGGCGGAGGGCGGGCCGTTCGAAATGTTGGCGATGTCGAGGCTCTGCGGCAGGCCGGGCGGCAGTTCGAGCCCGGCATGGATCTTCGCCGCCAGTTCCATGATGCCGACCGAGCGGTCGGTGCCGGCGATGACGAACCGGCCGGCGCGGAATTCGATGTCGGCGGCGGCCGCCTCCAGCACGTGTGCCGCGATCTGCTTCCCGGCCTCGACCACCTTGTCGCCGGCCTCGACGATCGCGGTGCCGCTGGTCATCATCGATTTGGAGCCGCCGGTGCCGCCGCCGGCGATCAATTCGTCGCTGTCGCCCTGCAGGAGCCGAATGCGGTGGAACGGGATGCCGAGCCGGGTGGCCAGCACCTGGGCGAAGGGCGAGGCGTGGCCCTGGCCGTAATCGAGCGTGCCGGTGATGATCGTCACGTCGCCATTCGGCTCGAAGCGGATGCCACCCATCTCGCGGCCGGGCGGGCCGGTCAATTCGAGGTAGTCGCCGATGCCGCGGCCGCGCAGCCGGCCGCGCGCCCGGCTCTCTTCCTGGCGGGCCGGAAAGCCGTCCCAATCGGCCAGCACGAGCGCCTGGTCGAGCAGCCCGGTGAAATCGCCGCTGTCATAGGTCGTGCCGTTCGGGCTCTTGTACGGCATCGCCTCGGGCGGGATGTGGTTGCGCCGGCGCAGTTCGATGCGGTCGATACTCATCTCGGCGGCGGCGGTGTCGACGAGCCGCTCCATGTAGTAATTGGCCTCGGGGCGACCGGCGCCGCGATAGGCGCCGACCGGGGTCGTGTTGGTGAAGACGCATTTGGTCGAGACCTCGATCAGCGGTGTCTTGTAGACGCCGAGCGTGTTCCTGACCGCGTTGCGCGTCGCCGGGCCGGGGGCGCCGTAGGTCGCGCCCAGATTGCCGTAGCCGGCGAGCCGCACCGCGAGGAAATTGCCCTGCGCGTCGAGCGCCAATTCGGCGGTCATCTCGGCGTCGCGGCCGTGGCTGTCCGAGACAAAGCTGCCGGAGCGCTCGTCGGTCCATTTGACCGGGCGGCGCAGTTCGCGCGCCGCGTGCAGGATGCAGTAATATTCGGCATAGGTCGGCTGCTTCATGCCGAACGAGCCGCCGACCCGGTCGGTCAGGATGCGCAGCTGCTCGCGGCCGATGCCGAGCACCTGGGCGACGTAGTTGCGAAAGCCGAACACCCCCTGGCAGCCGACATGCAAGGTCCAATGCCGGCGCTCGGGATCATATTCGGCGAGTGCCGCGCGCGGCTCCATCGGGTTGACGACGATGCGGTTGTTGCGCAGCACGAGACGGGTCACATGGGCGGCCGAGGCAAAGGCCGCGGCGACCGCGGCGCTGTCGCCGTAATGGAAATCGAGCCCGACATTGCCCGGCACGTCGTCGTCCGGCACTCGTCGTAAAGAACGGGCGCGTCGGCGGCGTCGGCGAGCGCCGGCTCGGTGACCGCGGGCAGCGGGTCGATGTCGATTTCGACCAGCTCGGCCGCGTCCTTCCCGGCGGCGACGGTCTCGGCGATGACCGCGGCGACCGCCTCCCCGACATGCCGCACCTTGCCGGTGGCGAGCGGGTGATGGGCCGGGGTCAGCATCGGGGTGCCGTCGCGATTGTTCATGACCTGGCGCGCCGGCAACGGGCCGATCCCGGCTGCCGCCAGATCGGCCGCGGTGTAGACCGCCAGCACCCCCGGCATGGCGCGCGCCGCGGCGGTGTCGATGCCGCGAATGATCCCGTGCGCATGGTGGCTGCGCACGATCACCGCATAGGCCTGTTGGGGCAGGTTTATGTCGTCGGAGTAGTGCCCCTCGCCGCGCAGCAAGACCGGGTCCTCGGTGCGCGGCACCGGCTGGCCGATGGCGAATTTCTCGTCGATCCCAAAAGCGATCGGATCAATGACATCGTTCATGGCTGATCCTTTTGCGCATCTCTATCGGTTTGCGTCAGGATATCGCCAACCGCGGCTTTGCAAGACGGAAATCGGGATGCCCGACGCCAAATCACAGATTTACCGCGAGCTGGCCGTACAACTGGCGGCGCTGCTCGACGGCGAGACCGACCGGGTCGCCAACGCCGCCAACATGGCGGCGCTGATCTATCACGGGCTGCCCGACCTCAGCTGGGCCGGGTTCTATTTTTTCAAGGGCAACGAGCTGGTGCTCGGCCCGTTCCAGGGCAAGCCCGCCTGTCTGCGCATCGCGATCGGCAAAGGCGTGTGCGGCACGGCGGCAGCGCGCGGCGAGACCGTGCTGGTGCCGGACGTTGACCAGTTTCCGGGCCATATCGCCTGCGATCCGAATTCGCGCTCGGAGCTGGTGGTGCCGCTGGTCGACGAGGGCGCGGTGATCGGCGTGCTCGACCTCGACAGCCCGCTCGTCGCGCGGTTCGACGAGGCCGACCGGGAAGGGTGCGAGCGGCTGGCGGCGCTGTTTGTCGAGCACCATCGCCAGATCGCCGCACCGGGCGGCTATCCCGCCGATATCGATCCCGAATCCGGCTGCCGGCTGCCATTGCCGCAGCGCGAAGAGCTCGATGCGGAGGGGCAGCGGACTTGGGACCGGCTCGCCGACCCGGCGGGCGGCACCTTGCGCGGGCTGCGAGGTCCCGGCGGCATCCAATTGCACAGCCCGGAATTGTCGCGCCGCTCGCGGCCGGTCAACCATTATCTGCGCTACGAGGCGGGGCTCGGCGGGCGGGTGCGCGAATTGGCGATCCTCGCCACCGCGCGCGAGCACGACAGCCGGTTCGAATGGGCGGCGCACGAGCCGGCGGCGCTCGCCGAGGGAATTTCGCCCGAGATCATCGATGTGATCCGCTGGCGCGGCACCACCGCCGGGCTCGCCGAGCCCGACGCGATCGTCATCGACCTCGCCCGCGAAATCTTCGCCGCCCGCCGGGTGTCGCCACAGACCTTCGCCCGCGCCCTGCAGCAATTCGGCCGGCGCAAGCTCGTCGATCTGGTGGCGCTGATGGGCAATTACGCCGCGACCGCAGCTCTGCTCACCGCCTTCGCCATGCAGGTCGACGCCGGCCACGCCCCGGCCGCTGCCGCAACTGTTCTTCTCCGGCCGGTGAGCTCCGGAGGTTTGCGGTCGACTCGATGGCCCTCACGGTTACACCAGGACAAGGAGCGGCGCCGTGGCGCTTGACAAGTGACAATTGTCACTATAATAAGCACGTGATGATTTGACGCTTTCGACATCGCGGGTTGCGCCGCTTTTACCAAGACGACGACCGGCGCGAGGTAAACCCGGAGCATATCGATAAAATCGCGCGCGTGCTGGCCCGGCTCGATGTAGCAACGCGCCCAGACCAGCTCGACTTGCCCGGCTTCCGGCGGCACGGGCTGAGAGGCGACCTCGCCGGATATTGGAGCATCACGATACGCGCGAACTGGCGGATCATCTTCCGCTTCGAGCAAGGCGACGCGACTGATGTTGATTTAGTCGATTACCACTAGCGATCACAGGAGGCAGAACCATGATGATGAAAAACCCGCCCCACCCCGGCCTTTCCGTGCGGCACGACTGCATCGAGCCGCTCGGCTTGACGATCACCGAGGCAGCGGAGGTTTTGGGCGTGACGCGGCAGACCCTCAACAATCTGGTCAACGGCAAGAGCGGCATATCGGCCGATATGGCGATCCGCCTCGACAAAGCATTCGGTGGCGGCGCGGAAACGTGGCTGCGGCTGCAAATGACCTACGACCTCGCGCAGGCCCGTCAGCATGAAGGCGACATCAACGTCAAGCCAGTGGCCCGGCGCAAGCTGCACGAACCGCACCCGTGACAGAGCGCTAGTGCAGTCCGGATCATGTCTGACTCGTTTTACACCGCAGAGCAATTGGCGCAGTTGCAAGAAGGCTACTACTCCGTCAATCCGGCATATGAACGATTGTTGGGAGAATATTTGTCTTTGACGCTCGCCAACGAGGCCGCTTATGAATTTGCCCGACATGGTTTCGTTCGCAGACTCGGCACGCTGAAGCGCTGCATCGAGAATGTCTACTCGGTATATTTACCCGAGAGGTTCGATAAGCCGTCGAGAAATGAGTGTCTCGACCTCGCGATCAATCTACAGAGCTTCATCTTCAATGTTTTTGGATGCATCGACAACCTTGCCTGGGTCTGGGTGAAGGAAAAGGATATACGGGATAAAGGTCGGCCGTTACGAAGCCAGCAAGTAGGCTTAAGGTCAGGATGCGTGGTGGTTCACGAGACTCTTTCACGCGAGTTTCGCCAATACCTAGTTAGTCGAGAACAGTGGTTTGCATATTTGGAAGGGTACAGGCACGCCCTAGCTCACAGGATTCCCTTATACGTTGCACCATATACTCTGAATCCTGCAAAATTGGACGAATACAATGAATTGGAGAGAAGCAAAAACGAGGCGCACAGCAAACGTCATTATGATCTCTGGCTCGCGCTAGATGCGGAGCAAACAGATCTGGGAAAATTCACACCATTCATGATGCATTCGTTTTCAGAAGGCACTCTGCCTGTGGGTTTTCATTTCCAGGTTTTAGCTGACTGGAACACGGTCGTTGAGATGGCCGACAAGTTTTTGAAGGAGCTGTGCGAAACATAGCTGATCCACGCCCGCCGCCCTAGCAGGCTGCTGAAAAAGAGAGAGCTTTCCGGTTTTTTCGGTCCCGGAAGGCTTGACATGAGCGATTACGATGAGTGCTCGATGCGCTTTTCATCGCAGTCGCGAGTATGCGTTGGCGAGCGGGGCGGGGATATTGGCCGGCGAGTGTGATGGCCGGTCACGACACGGGCGCGGCGAGCAATTTGGGCAGGCGGATGAGATCGTAGGCGGCCATGGCGAGGGTGAATTGCCAATCGACCTTGGGCAGCCCGCGATGGCGCATCTTGCGCAAGCCGGCCACCGTCTTGGCCCAGCCGAAAACCTCTTCGATGCGTTTGCGGATACGCTGGGAGACGGCATAGCCGGGATGCCGGGTGGTGCGGCCGTCGATCGCCGAGCGCCGGCCGTTTTGGTTCTGGGCAACATGCGGGGTCACCGTCTTGTCGCGCAGCTCCATCACGAAGTCGCCGGTATCGTAGCCCTTGTCGGCACCGAGCGTGACCGGCTGTGGACGATCGGCGTGCGGGTCGATCAGCGCCAATGCGGCCAGGCGCTCGGCATGTCCCGAGGCGCGGGTCGTCACCGCGCCGACGACCAAACCATTGCGGTTCTCCCTCAGCGCATGGCCGATGAAACAGAGCCGGGCCTCCTTGCCCGGCCCCTTACGATAGAGACGGGCGTCGGGGTCGGTGGTCGAGGCGTGCGTGTCATTGGTACGATGCTCGCCGTGAAAGTCCCGCTCGCCGTTGCGTCCAGGGCCGGGTGGCTCGCCCGCGTCGTCCTTTGGGCGAAAGCTTTTGAGGCTCGCCCAGGCTTCCAACAAGGTGCCCCCGGCCTGCGCCGGGGCAGGCTTGACCGAGAAATGATCACTTGATAACAGGGCTTTGACCCTGGCTTGGGAAAGCACCGCGGCGAGAAACTGCCCGGCCACCTCGCCCTCCAGCAGCCGGTCGCGGTTCTTGGTGAAGGTGGTGGCATCCCACACCGCATCCTCGATCCCGAGCCCGACAAACCAGCGAAACAACAGGTCGTGGTCGAGCCGGTCAACCAATTGCCGCTCCGAGCGGATCGAGTAGAACGCCTGCAGCAGCAAGGCCCGCAGCAGCCGCTCCGGCGGGATCGAGACCCGCCCGATCGCCGAATACAGCTTGGCGAACTCGCCAGAGAGCACATGCAGCGCCGCGTTGGCGATCTGCCGAATCAGTCGCAGCGGATGGTCCGATCGGACCCGCTTCTCAAGATCGATGTAGCTGAAAAGCCTGCCGCAAATCCCGTCGTCGCCGCGCATCGCCACCCCCATCCCTACCCCAAGGGAGCACAACGCGGAAAATCAGCAACCCCTTTTTCAGCAGCCTGCTAGACATGACAGCACAGCCGAGCCGCCGCCGGTTGAGTTGCAACGACGAAGATTTCCGCACCCGTAACCGATATGCGCGGTGTCAATAGGTTAGCTGGTGCAAAAATTCGGTGCGGATGGCTGCGGGGATGCAAGCCGAAGCTGAGACGGGGCCGGATGGCGCCATTGCCGCGATGGCGGTTGACCGGGGCCCGGTGGGCCGGGCAAATTCGTCGCCTGTCGTGGAGGAGCCCCATGTCCGAGAGAGCGCCGTTTCTGAGCACACGCCTATAGCGCCTATCATCATCGCGAGCGGCCGGCGGTGGACGAGGAACTGGCCCGGGTTGGGCCGGGGACGCCGTGCGGCGAATATCTGCGGCGCTTCTGGCAGCCGGTGATCCTGGCGAGCGAATTGGGCGCGGTGCCGCGGCGGCTGCGCATCCTCGGCGAGGACCTGGTCGCGTTTCGCGACAAGAGCGGCGCGATCGGCCTCCTCGAATTGCATTGCCCGCATCGCGGGACCTCGCTCGAATTCGGGCTGATCGGCGACAAGGGCATCCGCTGCTGCTATCATGGCTGGCTGTTCGATTGCGACGGGACGATCCTCGAAACCCCGGGCGAGCCGGCCGACAGCACCCTGAAGGACCGGCTGTTCCACGGCGCCTATCCGGTGCACGAGCATCAGGGGCTGGTCTTCGCCTATATGGGCCCGCCTGACAAGCAGCCCGATTTCCCGGTGCTCGACACCTGGGACCTGCCCGGCTACCGCCAGGTCGCCCGCGCGCCGACCCTGTGGGAGTGCAACTGGCTGCAGGTCAAGGAAAACGCCATGGACCCGGCGCATCTGGCGTTTCTGCACACCCTGCCGGGCAGCGAAGGATTTACCGAGGATTTGGCGCGCGCTCGGCGAATGGGACTGGATGGAGACGCCGGTCGGCATGGTCTATATCGACACCCGCCGACAGGACGACCGGGTGTGGGTGCGGGTCGCCGATTTCATCCTGCCCAACATCCACCAGTTCCCGCCGAACCTCGACCCGATGGCGCAGCGCAACTCGGTCAACCGGCCGATGGCGACGACCTGGGCGGTGCCGCTCGACGACACCCACACGATGCAGATCGGCTATTACCGCGCGCCCGAGGGCAAGGAGATCCGGCAGGGCGGCGGGTTCGGCCAGGACGCCAGCCGCCCTTATGAAGAGCGCCAGCGGGTCCCGGGCGATTACGACGCGCAGACCAGCATCCACGGCGGGATGGCGCGGCACGGGCTCGAGCACCTCGCCTCGACCGATCGCGGCATCATCATGATGCGCAACCTGATCCGGCGCGGCATCCGCGCCGTGAAGAACGGCGAGGATTTCGGCTACCGCATCCTGCACAATGGCGGTGCGGTGCCGACCTACAGCCATGACCGCGTCGTTGCCGGCATCCCGCCGGCCGCGACGCCGGAAATGGACAAAGAGCTGCTGCGCGAGATCGCCCGCAACGTCGTCACCGGGACGATCGAGGCCGGCTCCGCCGAGGCGTGACGCGCCCGCCTGATCGCCGGCTTGATTTGTCATGATCGCCGGCATCAGCGCCGTCACCCTGGCGACCCACGACATGGCGCGCGCGGTCCGGTTCTACCGCGGGCTCGGCTTCGAGATGCTCTATGGTGGCGAGGACGCCTCGTTCACCAGCTTTCGCGCCGGCCCCGGCTATTTGAACCTGATCGCGCAGCCGGCGGAGCGGCATTGGTCGTGGTGGGGGCGGGTGATCTTCTACGATCCCGAGGTCGACGCGCTCCATGCCCGCCTGGTCGCCGCCGGCTATCGCCCCGATACGGCACCGCGCGACGCCGAATGGGGCGAGCGCTTTTTCCACATCACCGATCCTGACGGCCATGAGCTCAGTTTTGCCTGGCCGCTGCGCGACGCGCCGTCGCGGTCGGTCCCGAACCTGCCGCCTAACCCGTGAGCCCGATATGAGCAAGATCGCCTCGCTCAAGACCTACATGATCTCAGTCCCGCGGCCGCGAGAGACGTGGACCGCACATGAGCGGATGAAAGCCTGGAGCGTGATCCTGGTCGAGGTGACGACCGAGGATGGTCTCACCGGCTATGGCGAGATCCACGGCGCGCCGATGCCGAGGATCTGCGAGTGGGTGGCGCGCTGCGGCGAGATCATCCGCGGCATGGATGCGCTCGCCCATGTCGCGGTGTGGGAGAAGCTGTTCGCGCTGACCTCGCCCGGGCCGGGCCGGATCGAGGGAAGGGACGGTCTGCCGCCGCCGGCGCCGCGGGCCGAGCGCCCCCAATTCATGGCGGCGGTCGGCGGTATCGACATCGCGCTGTGGGACATCAAGGGGAAGATGGCGGGCCTGCCGGTCTATCGGCTGCTCGGCGGCGAGAACCGGCCGATCTTCACCTATGCGACCGGCGGATATTACCGGCCGGGCGCCACCAACCGCGACTACGGCGCCGAGACTGGCCGAGTTCCTGAAGCTCGGCTATCGCGCGGTCAAGCTGAAGACCGGGGCCGGCAGTGTTGTGGAGGAAGCCGAGCGGATCGGCACGGTGCGGCGGATGATCGGCGACGAGCCGCTGCTGATGCTCGACATGAACGCCGCCTACGACCTGCCCGACTGCATCCAATTTGCCCATAGGGTCGAGCCGCACCGGATCTTCTGGCTCGAAGAGCCGCTGCACTGGTATTTGCAGCCGGCCGATTTCGCGCGGCTGGCGGCGGCCACACCAATCCCGTTGGCGCATGGCGAGCGCGAGCTGACCCGGTTTACCGTCCGGGATTTCGTGGTCCTTGGCGGCATTCGCTATGTGCAGTTCGACGCGACGCGGGCCGGCGGCTTTACCGAGGCGCTGCGCGTCGCGCAGCTGGCCGAGCAGCACGGGGTGATGGTGGCGCCGCATACCGCACCCGAAATCCACGCTCATATCGTGCTCGCCCAGCCGCGCTGCGCCTTTGGCGTCGAATCGCATGGCGGCCCCGAACACGACCCGCTGGCCTACGGCCTGTTCCGCGACCACCCGAAATTGCGCGACGGTCATCTGGAGATCGGCGACCAGCCCGGCTTCGGCCTCGAAATCGACTGGGCCTTCGTCGACAAGTACCGGGTCGGTTGATCTGCCACATCCGGCTTTGTGCAGGGCATCCACGGGAGCCGGCGAGGGGACTGTCAGGCGCAACAGAAGGCGCAGATGGCCCGGTCACGCCCACGACCGTCCGGTTCCGCGGAACCGGTAGCAGGATAACCCAAAGCGTCTACTCCTCGTCGTCATCGCCGGGCTCGTCCCGGTGATCCACGCCTCTTTTCGAGCTCGATCCGGGCACGTGGATGGCCGGAACAAGCCCGGCCATGACGATCGATGAAGGAATTAATAATTATAATACCCGGTTAACTTGTATACAGACTTAACCGGACAGCAGCGGGCCAAGCCCGGCCGCGACGTGGTGGAGCTTCCCCCTGCGTCATAGCACTACCCGAGCGGGCGGCCGCGGCGGGCGATGAATTCGGGGAAGGCGTCCTCGGCCCGCGCCCCGCGCACGACGTGGGTCGTGAAGTCGCGCTCTTCGGTCCATTGCTGTTCGAGGGTCTGCGCCTTTTGCTTGAGCAGCAGCGACTTGACGCCGATCACCGCGGCGCGGTTGTTGCCGGCGATCAGGCGGGCGAGCTCCATCGTCTTCTCGCGCAGCTGCTGGCGCGGCACCAGGTGATTCAGGAGCCCGATGCGCCAGGCCTCGTCGGCCTCGACGACGCGCGCGGTGAACAGCAATTCCTTGGCAATCGGCCAGCCGACCTGGTTGGGGAGCGTCCAGGTGCTGTTGATCCGGCCGTAGGCGGCGGCCAGAAAGCGAAAGCGGGTGTCCTCGCAGCCGACCCGCATGTCGAGCGAGGAGGCCAGCACCGCCGCGCCACCA
The DNA here is from genome assembly GCA_963795485.1 of uncultured Alphaproteobacteria bacterium. Taxonomy (GTDB): domain Bacteria; phylum Pseudomonadota; class Alphaproteobacteria; order ATCC43930; family CGMCC-115725; genus AP-15. The sequence continues at coordinate 415,551 of CAWCIL010000039.1, read as the reverse complement.
TAGGCGAGGCCGTTGATCATGCCGATCGTCGGCTTCGCGCTGGCGGCGATCTCGTAGCTGCCGCGGCCGCGGCGCGCCTCCAGCTCCTCCTGAGAAAAGCGGCGGTCGTCCTCGCGTTGCTCGTGGATGTCGCCGCCGGCCGAAAAGGCACGACTGCCGGCGCCGGTGATGACGATGCAGCCGATCTGGTCGTCGGCGTCGAGGGCTTTGACCGCATCGCGCAATTCAGTCGAGAGCCGGCGGTTCATCGCATTGAGCTTGTCGGGGCGGTTCAAGGTGACGATGCCGACCCCGTCCTCGCTTTCGACCAGGATGTGCTCGTAGCTCATCATTTCCTCCGATGCAGACTGCTCACTCTGAAGTTTACGCTTGCGTCCGCTGGGGCGCTTAGCGTCGCTCGGTCCAGATTGGCTCGTCGCGGCGCTCCTCGCAATGACACCTACGTCCTGGTCAGACGAGATCAGCCCGCCGCGATCCAGTCGACAACACGTTCGCCGATCATGATCACCGTTGCATGGGCGCCGCCCGACCTTGGAATACGCGGCATCACCGACGCGTCGGCCACCCACAACCCTTGAACACCCTTCACTTTGCAATGTTGGTTGACGACCGCCATCGGATCGCCGTCCGGGCCCATCTTGCAGGTCCCGGACACGTGCCTCGCGGTGCCGACGGTTTGGCGTATCCACAAATCCAAGGCATCGTCATTGGCCAGAATGTCGTTCGCGGGATGGATCCGATATTCGGCCACGTCCTTGAACGCGTCGGATTCCAGCAGTCTCGCCGCCAAACGCAGACCGTCCCGCACCCGTCGAATGTCACTAGGATGCTGGAGATAACAGTAGTTGAAGGCCGGCTGGACACTGGGGTCGGCCGAGCTCAGTTTGACGTATCCGGAACCGTTGGGCAACCCTAGCGTGCAGTGAATCCGCGCCGCCCGCTCGGGGGGAACGTCGCCGACCAGGTATTTGGTGCGTACGCCGCGGACGCGCTCCTCTCGTTCGTCGATGACCGGGCTGCTCCGCAGCACCATGTCGTTGACGGCGTTCGACCCTTCGGCGGTGTAATGCAAGGCAAAATGCGCCGCATCGCGATGCATCTCGAGCGAAACCCCGTCCTTGACCTTGAAGGTCGTCTGGGCGCTGAGGTGGTTCATCAGGTTCTGGCCGACGCCGGGGAGATCACGAACCACCGGTATCCCGAATTGCCGCAGGTGGTCCTCGGGGCCGATGCCCGAGAGCATCAGCAGATGAGGCGACCGGATCGCCCCGGCGCTCAGCACCACCCGGTCGGCTTCGATCTGGAATACCTTCCCGCCGCTTTCGGCTTCCACACCGACGGCCTTGCCGTCCTCAATCACGATCTTGCGAACGAACACCCCGCCCCGCACCGTCAGGTTCAGGTAGTGGCGTACCGGATTGAGATGCCCCATCGCAGTGCTCACCCTCACGCCGTCGATGTTATTCGACGGCGTCAAGCCCAGACCGGCGGGGTGCAAGCCATTCTTGTCGTTGGTGGTGCCGAACCCCGCCTGCACGCAGGCCGCATGGAACGCCTGTTGGATCGCAGGGATAGGGCCTGTCTGACGACGCCTGACGGGAATCGGTCCGTCCGAACCATGGCAATAATTATCCTGAATATCGAGATCGCGCTCCGATTTGCGGAAATACGGCACGATCTTCTCATATGACCATTCGTCGTTGCCGAGCGCTGCCCAGGAGTCGAAATCCTCGGGGAATCCCCGCTGCATCGCCTGACCGTTGATCGACGACCCGCCGCCGATCACCTTGCCCTGCGCGACGTGGATCTCGCCCTGCTCCTCGGTGATGGTTCCGCGCAAGGCCCAGTTGTGTCGGGAGTCCGGCGCTTCGGCAAAGCGGGTGTGGCCGAACTTGACGTCGTCGGGAAGATGGGCTGGGTCAGCGTAATCCGGCCCGGCCTCCAGCAGCAGCACGGAAGTGTGCGGGTCTGCCGCCAATCGACTGGCCAACACCGATCCAGCCGCTCCCCCGCCGACGATCACAACGTCATATTTCATGGTTTTTCCTTCACCGACAGTCACCGAGAGTCTCGGGTCCGCGATGTCGATCGTCCCGCCTTTTCGCGGCTGTCGCAATAAGCGCGCCCATGACGAATGCTCTTGGTTGCCTCGATAAAAACGCAGCTCTGTTGTGGTGGCTCGCTCCGTCGCCGATCCCCGATGCGGCGCGCCCGCGGAGAAACCAGGCGCCAACCCACTGGCTATAGGCTCGGGCTCGGGACGAAGCGATCCGAGCATCGTTTTCGGCAGCGGGAGGACATGGCGCGATGACCATTGCACAAGCCGCCGAAACGGCCAGCGAGGGCCGGCTTCGTATCCTGATCGTCGGAGCCGGCATCGCGGGAATGACCCTGGCGGCGCTGCTGGAGCGCTGGGAAGTGCGGCCGGCGATCGTCGAGCGCGCCAAATCGACCGACGCCGCCGGCTACAATCTGGGTCTCTACCCAGTCGGCAGCCGGGTTCTTCACGGCCTCGGGCTCCATCGGCAATTCGCCGAAGCCACGGCCGCGTTGTGCAAATATCAGCTCTATAACGGCGTCGGCCAACGGATGCAGGAAGTGGATCTGGGAAGCCTTTTCGATCTTTATGGCCCGATCTCGGGAATCCGTCGCGCCGAGCTGGTCGAGCTGTTGGCGAGCCGCGTCGCCACCGACCAGATCATTTACCAAACGACCGTCGGCGCGATCGAGCCTGGGCCGGGCCAAGCCAAGGTTACCTTCGGCGACGGATCGGTCGGCGGTTTCGATCTGGTAGTTGGCGCCGACGGCATCAATTCGCGGGTGCGCGAACTGATCCTGCCGACGGAAAAGATCCATCCTTTCGATACCGGATGGGCCTGCCTGGTATCCTGGGCGTCGCCCGACCTATTGGCCGCCGAGACGGCGCGGGAATATTGGGGTGCGGGATTCCTGATCGGGCTCTATCCATTCAAAGGCGGAATCGGGGTCGTCGTTGCCGGCCCCGGCGCTGCACTGCAAGCCGACCGACGCTCATTCATCGCCCAAATTCGCCGGCATTTGAGCGAGCCCGTTGCAATCAAGGTGCTCGACGTCGTCGAGCAGGACATCGCCCCGTTTTTTTGGCAATTGCGCGATGTGCGCGCCGACGACTGGGCGGTCGGACGCGCGGTGCTGCTTGGCGACGCCGCCGACGCGTTTTTGCCGACCGCCGGGGTCGGGGCCTCGATGGCCATGCTGTCCGCCGCCGCACTCGCCGATGAGCTGTCGCGCACCGACGCCGCGCATCTGCCGGCGACGTTGCGGCTCTATCAGCGCCGCCAGCAGCCGAAGGTCGTCGCCGCCCAACAGAATTCCCGCACCCTCGCTCATCTGATGATGATCAGATCGCCGGTCATGGCCTGGGGCCGCGAGCAGCTGATGCATTTCTACGGTCCGGATCGGGCATTGAGTGACATCATCAAGGTCATGGAGGGGATCGTCTGACCGGTCGGCGCGCGACCCGCAAGGAGGGCCTATCCTGCGCAGGCGGGTGCAGCTTTCCGGCGGCGGCGAGCCCCGGCCGGGAGCGGCGCCGAATCGCCTCGTCGGCGGCCCGCTCACCGCGGCGGATCTTCCGTTTCAAATCAACGATGTTTGACCGCCCTCGCGATTATCAGCAGAATTAATTCGCGGTGCTGATGCTGGGCTCATAATATCGGTGAAGACTTGTCATTGCGAGTTCAGCGAAGTAATCCGGCCACGAGATAACTTCGTTGTCCGGTCGGCGCCCGACAACGCCGAGTCGAGAATAAGCACTCCAAATTCCTGATCTCCAGACTAGAGCGGGTCCGACATGACATTCCTTCAGGCGATTATCTTCGCGGTCGTCCAAGGGGTCACCGAGCTGTTTCCGGTCAGCAGCCTCGGTCACGCGGTGATCCTGCCGGCCGTGCTGGGCTGGCACATCGACCAGAACGCGCCCAGATTTCTGCCGTTCCTGGTGGTATTGCACCTCGGCACCGCGACGGCGCTGCTCCTCTATTTCTGGCGGGAATGGCTGAGCCTGTTGCTGGCGGCACTCGGACGTGGCGGCGCCACCAGCCGGACGATCCGCGAAAACCGCCATCTGATCGCGCTCATTGTCATCGGCACCCTGCCGGCGGTGGTGCTGGGCTTCGTTTTTGAAAAGCCATTGCGCCATCTGTTCGGGTCGCCGGTCGCCGCCGCAGTTTTCCTGATCCTTAACGGCGTCGTGCTATTTGCTGGCGAGCGCCTGCGCCGGCGCGCCAACGTTGCGATGGACCGGCGAGATTTGGCGCGGGCCGGCTGGGTTGACGCGCTGATCGTCGGCCTCTGCCAGACGACGGCGTTTTTCCCCGGCATTTCGCGGTCGGGAGCCACCATCGTCGGCGGATTGCTGGTCGGCCTGCGGCACGAGGACGCCGCACGGTTCTCGTTTCTGCTGGCGACGCCGATCATCCTGGGTGCGGCCGTCCTCGAGGTGCCGAAGCTGCTGCACGCCTCGGGTGGTAGCGGCGCCGCCCATTTGAGCGCCGGCCTGCTGTGGGCTGCCGGCATCGTCGCCGGCGTCACCGCCTACGCCAGCACCGCCTTTCTGATGCGGTACTTCCGCAGCCGCGAGGAGAGTGCGGCACTCGATCCCTTCGCCTATTACTGCTGGCTGGCGGGCGGTCTGGCCTTGCTCTATCTGAAGCTCGGGTGACCCGGCCGGAACCGGTGCGAGAGGAAGCCAACTAATCCTACGAAGCCCTAAATCATCGCGCTCGAAAGGCACTACTACGGTGCCGACGTAAAGCGGCATTTCCACGGCTTGGACACGATTGCAATACCCCCCGATCGTGCGCCGCCTCGAGGATTTGGCCAATTGCGCCTGAAGGAAACGGACGAGGCCGGCATCGACCTGCAGGTATTGTCGCATGCGATGCCGGGTTGCAAAAGATCGACGCCGAAGTTGTAAGGCCGCCTCGAGCGCCGTATGACAGGCCTTGGCCGGGCGGCTCGAAGCCAGAGAGCGGTCGCGTCTGATGGGAGGACAGGAATGGCAGCGAAACCCTACATCATCGCGCTGGAAGAGCATTATTTCGATCCCGAGGTCAAAAAGCACTTTACCGGGATCGATGCGTCGAATGCGTCGCGGCTGGTCGCGCGCCTCGACGATGTCGGCGAATTGCGGCTGAAGGAAATGGACGAGGCCGGCATCGACCTGCAGGTCTTGTCGCACGCCAACCCCGGCCTGCAAAAGATCGACGCCGAGACCGCGGTGCGGCTGGCGCGCGGCGCCAATGACCGGCTCCATGAGACAGTCCGCGCTCATCCCGACCGCTTTGCCGCGTTTGCCGCGATCCCGACCCCCGACCCCAAGGCTGCGGCCGACGAGCTCGAACGCACGGTGACCCGGCTCGGCTTCAAGGGCGCCCTGGTCAACGGGCTGACCAATGGGCTCTTTCTCGACGACAAGCGGTTCTGGCCGATCTTCGAGCGGGCGGCGGCACTCGACGTGCCGCTCTACATGCACCCCTCGATCCCGCATCCGGCCGTCATCGAGGCCTATTACCAGGATTATGTGCAGCAATATCCGTCACTGCTGCGCGCCGCCTGGGGTTTCACGGTCGAGACCGCGACGCAGGGCGTGCGCCTGGTGCTCAGCGGGGTATTCGACGCTTATCCCAATCTGAAGATCATCATCGGCCATCTGGGCGAAGGCCTGCCGTTCTACCTGTGGCGGATCAATATGGGGTTCGCCCGCGACGGCCGGGGCGGCAAGGGCTTTCGCGACATTTTCTGCGAGCATTTCTACATCACCACCAGCGGCTTTTTTTCCGACCCGGCGTTGTTGTGCTGCGTCATGGAGATGGGGATCGACCGCATCATGTTTTCGGTCGACTATCCGTTCGTCGACAACATGCCCGGCGCCAAATGGACCGAAACGCTGCCGCTGTGCGCCGAGGACAAGGAAAAGCTGCTGAACGGCAACGCCAGGCGAATTCTGAAACTGTAACGCTTGGTTTCGCGGCCCATCATTAAGGCGGCGGGCCACGCCGACACGGCCGCGCCCGCGCCTATCCGGCGGCGGCTACCCGGTCATCGCCTGCTGCGGTTCGCTGCGCGCGGATTGCGGCAGAAACCAGCGCTGATCGCGGTTTTCGAGACGACCGGCGCGCCGATGGCGCTGCAATGCAATGCCGAGGTGGTTGGGCCTGACCGACAGCCCGAATTCGCGCGACAGGTAACCCATGATCTCGGCCGCGGTGACGCCCTCGCCATGCGCCTCGACCGCCTTCAATGTGGCGTCGCTCATTGACAGGCCGTGAGGCCGCTGGTGCCGCGCGAGCCCTGCGTTCGCCGGCAGCAGGCGCCGAGGTTCTCGCCGGGCGTCCTCTCCGGCGGCGCTCCGGCGCGGCGGCCTTGCCAAAGCGGGACAGCACGCGCTCGGCGATCTCCAGTTCGTTCAGCTGGTCCGCCAGCTTGGCCCGCTCGGCGTCGAGGCGAGCGAGCCGCTCGGAAATTCTCTGCTTCTCTTGCCCAATTTCTTCCAACGTCGCCATCTCCTCCATCTCCCTCCACTGTTCGCTCGCGCCGCACTGCGTCGACGTCCTCGAATAGATAGAAAACCCCGGCACGGAAAAAAGGCCGCACCCGCAAATTATTGCGCTTCTATTTGAATTTACCGAAGGCTGGGAATGTGGCGGCGCACGCCTCGACGCCGCCGCCGACTGCAATGACCGACAACACGTTGACGGCATTGGGTCGATATGAACCGCTTCACTCGGCGAGGATTTGGCGCGCCAGGCGGTTGTCGACGCAGTCCCGATAAGCGACGCTTCGATGGATAAAACCGCCCGAGAAGAGGCCACGGCGTAGCCGGTCGAAACCGTCTTCGGGCAGTACCGGGTCGCCGCCCCACACGCGCTGGGCCTGGTAGCGGGCGAGGGCGCCGGACAAGACGCCGCGGTCGAGCGTTGGAAAAAACGACGCGATCGCCGCGGCGATTTCGATCGCGGGCTGTGCCGCAATCCATTGCTGGGTGCGATGGATTGCCCGGACCATGCGCAGCAGCGGTTCGGGATCGCGCTGCAGCCGGTCGCGGCTGGTCACGAACGCAGTGTAGGTGGTGCGGCCGCGGTTACTGGCGGCATGCCACAAATGGGCCGCACCGGTCGAGAGCGCCTGTTCGACGACGGGCTCGAAAAATTGCGCCGCGTCGAGCCGGCCCTCGCGCAATGCCGCGAGGTTCTCGGCCATATTGCGGTCGGCGACGCGGTCGAGCCGCACCGGGTCGATGCCGGCCTGGCGCAGATCCTCCTGCAGGCAGAGCCACGGGGTCGGCACCTCGCTGACGCTCGCAAACCGCATGTGGGCGAGATCGGCGAGGCGGAAGCCGGGGTTGGGCTCACGCCCGAGGATCGAGAACGGATCGCGGCAGACGATCTCGGCGAAGCACACCAGCGGCGAGCCGGGGTTGTCGTCATGGTGCTTGATGACCCGCATCGGCCCGGCCCACAGCACGTCGACCGCACCCTCGACCAGCGCCTGCTCGGCTTTTCCCGCGCCCGGCGACGGCGACAGCGCGACCTCGAGCCCCTCGGCCATATAGGCGCCGGTCGCATGCGCCGCATAAAACGGCGCATAAAGGACGAAGCGGTAATTCTCAAAGAGCCGCAGGCGCATATGGCCACCGCTCTAGATGTCGCGCAGGGCTGCGTCGGCAGCGCCTCATCCGCCTCGCTGCGACGCGGCACCCTCTCCCGCATTGCGGGAGAGGTGCGCTCAGTCGCGCCAGCAGCGGGTGCGCGAGGGTGAGGTCGCTGCAGCAGCGGCTCAAAGCACGCCGTCGCGGCGCAGGCCTTCGATGTCGCCGGCGCCGATGCCGAGCCAGTTGTGCAATACCTCGGCGCTGTCGCCGCCGAGCTTTGGCGACCCTTTCAGCCGCACGGTCTTGCCGTCGATGCGCACCGGCCAGGTGGCCATCTTGTAGTCGCCATTGTGGTGGTGGACCGTCTGCAACAGGCCGCGCTCCTCGAAGGTCGGCTCGTTCTGCAATTCCATCGTGTCGAACACCGCACCCGACGGAACGCCCACCGCAATCAGCTTTTCCATCGCCTCGCGCTTGTCGTGCTGGCGGGTCCATTCGCCGATGATCGCGTCCAATTCCTTTTCGTGCTTGACGCGGTCGTCGCCGGTGGCGAAGCGCGGGTCCTCGACCAAATCCTCGCGCCCGATCAGTTTCATCAGCCGCGACCAGTGCTCGGGGTTGGCCCGGCTGGTGGTCAGGTAGACGTAATCGTTGGGGCCGCCGCCCTTGGCCGGATAGAGCCCCGAGGGCGCGTTGTTGCCGCCGCCCGATTTGGCACCGTTGCGCCGGGCTGGCCGGCCGGTGCGCGCCATCGTCGCAAAGCAGGTGCGCATGTAGTGGATCATCGCGTCCTGCATCGCCAGTTGCAGCCGGCGGCCCTGACCGGTGCGGTTGCGCTCGTGCAAGGCGCCGAGGATCGTCGCCGCCATCAGCATGCCGGTGCCGGTATCGCCAAAGGAGAGGCCGGGCTTGACCGGCGGGCGGTCGGGCTCGCCGGTGACGCTGATCGGGCCGCCGGCAGCCTGCGCGATCATGTCGAAGGCCAGCCCCTTCTCATGCGGGCTGCCCTGACCCAAAGCCCTTGATCTGGCAATAGATGATGCCGGGATTGATTTTCTTGACCAACTCGTAGTCGAGGCCGAGGCGCTCGATCGTGCCCGGCGCCATGTTCTCGACCGTGACGTCGGCCTGCTTCAGCATGTCCTTGACAATTTCGAGCCCCTTTGGCGATTTCAAATTGATCGTCAGCGACTTCTTGTTGACGTTGAACTGGTGGAAATACCACGGGTCGTCGTCGGGCTTGCCGGGGCGCAGCCGGCGGCCGGGATCGCCCCGCCCGGGGTTCTCGATCTTGACCACCTCGGCGCCAAACCAGGCCAACACCTCGGTCGAGGTGGTACCCGCCTCGAACTGGGTGAAATCCACCACCTTGACGCCCTGCAAAAAATTGAGGTCCTGGGTCACATCGCTCATCGCCGGCTCCTCCGGTTGCGCACCAATCCTGCCCCACAGCCTGCGCTTTCCGGCGCCCCGCCGCAACGCCTGCTCGCGGGCGGTGCCGCAAAACGACGCGATATCAGGGCAAATCTGCAAACGGTCGGACTCATTCGGCGGGTCTTAACACTTGCCGCGGTTGCTCGTGCCATCCAGGCGCACGTTAAATCAGGAAATGCAGGCCGGAACGCATTCCAGCCGTGGGCGCCGGCCTTCGGCACAACGGATCGGCGCTGCGGTCGGCTCGGCCGCTCCCGAACTCCAGGACGAAACTGCTCTGGACGCCGCCCAATTCGCGATTCACACTTGGCGTCAGCGCGCATCCCTAAGGGAGAGTCGGCAATGGAACTGGGCAAGCTCGGCGTTTGGGTGTCGATGGACCGGATGACCGCGGCGGCGGCGGCCGGATTTGCCAAGCGGGTCGAAACCTGGGGCTACACCGCGCTGTGGCTCCCCGAGAGCCGCGGGCGCAATGCGCTCGTGATGTCGTCGTGGCTCCTCGCCAACACGGAAAAGCTGGTCGTCGCCACCGGTATCGCCAACATCTATGCCCGCGACCCGATGGCGATGGCCAACGGCCAGAAGGCGCTCGCCGAGCAGTCGGGCGGCCGGTTTCTGCTCGGGGTCGGCGTGTCGCATCGGCCGATGGTCGAGGGGTTGCGCGGCCATGCCTACGGGAAGCCGGTCGCGACCATGCGCGCCTATCTGGAGGCGATGCGCGAATCTCCCTATCAGGCGCCGCCGCCGGGCGAGACCCCGCCGACCGTGGTCGCGGCGCTCGGACCGAGGATGATGAAGCTTTCGGCCGAAATCGCCGACGGCGCGCACCCGTACAACACGACGGCCGAGCACACGGCAGAAGCGCGCGCGATCCTCGGCGCCGGCAAATTGTTGTGTCCGGAGGTGTGGGTCTTGCTCGAAACCGACCCGGCAATCGCGCGGCGCGCGGCCCGCGAGGCGCTGTCGCCCTATTTGCAGCTCGAAAATTACGTCAACGCCTGGCGGGGTCAGGGCTTTTCCGATGCCGACCTCGCCGGCGGCGGGTCGGACCGGTTTCTCGACGCGATCGTCGCCTGGGGTGACGAAGCGGCGATCCGCACCCGCATCCAGCAGCATTGGGACGCCGGCGCCGACCATGTCTGCATCCAGCCGATCGGCGCGCAGGGCGGGCGCCAACTCGCCGACGAGCGGGTCCTCGAATTGCTGGCGCCGGCCCGGCGATCTTGACGGCTTCCGGTGCTCGCCCGACATTGTTCGGGCCGATCTCGGCAGAGGCACCGCCGGCGACGCGCCGGCCCCGGAGAGTGAGGGCGATTGGCCATGTACTCGGAAACCACCCGATCGATCATCATCACGGTCAAGCCTTTCTACCTCGAGGACCAATCCTCGCCGGCCGAAGACCACTATGTCTGGGCCTATCACGTCCGCATCGAGAACCAGGGCAAGGAGACGGTCCAGCTACGCCGGCGTCACTGGAAGATCACCGACGGTCGCGGCCAAATGCAGGAAGTGCGCGGACCGGGCGTGGTCGGCGAGCAGCCGGTGCTGGGCCCCGGCGAAAGTTTCGAATACACCAGCGGAACGCCGTTGCCGACGCCGTCCGGCATCATGGTCGGCAGCTACGAGATGGAGACGCGCGGCGGCGAAAGCTTCTCGGTGCGCATCCCGGCCTTCTCGCTCGACAGCCCGCATCAGGCGGTCCGGCTCAACTGAGGACGGTGGGTCGGCGCGGCGGCGTGCCGTCGCGAGTTTGCCGCTGTCCGCACCCTCGAAACCATAAAAGAGCAATTTGATGTCCCAAGTTCTCGTCCCGCCCTTGTCCGCGCCTCAATCCCGCCCGGCGCCGAGCGCTCCGCTCCGGCCGAGCCGAGCCGAGGCCGAGGAGGCGGTCCGCACCCTGATCCGCTGGGCCGGCGACGACCCCAAGCGCGAGGGGCTGCTCGGCACCCCCGACCGCATCGTCCGCTCCTATCGCGAATTTTTCAGCGGCTACGACGACGACCCGGTGGCGCTGCTGCAGCGCACCTTCGAGGAAACCGACGGTTACGACGAGATCGTCGTCTTGAAGGACATCCGGTTCGAGTCGCATTGCGAGCACCACATCGCGCCGATCATCGGCAAGGTCCACGTCGCCTATCTGCCGAGCAATCGCGTCGTCGGCATCTCGAAACTGGCGCGGCTCGTCGACGTTTATGCCAAGCGGCTGCAGATCCAGGAAAAAATGACGGCGCAGATCGCCAATACCCTCGACGAGGTCTTGCAGCCGAAGGGGGTGGCCGTGGTCATCGAGGCGGCGCATCAATGCATGACCACCCGCGGCGTGCACAAGCCCGGCGTCACCATGGTGACGAGTCGTATGCTCGGCATCTTCCGCAACGACCCGACCAGCCGGCGCGAGGTGTTGTCGATGATCGGCACACCGGGCGGTCCCCAGCTCCCAAACGTCTGAGCCCGGGGCGGCTGGGGTCCGGGGCCTGCCCCTGGCATGAACCGGGATCGAGCGACGGAACCCTTGGTCCCCTGGGTTCCCGCTTTCGCGGGAATGACGGATATGGGGCTGATGCCATGGGAGTGACGATGGTCCGGGCTCTACGGCAATGACCGAGGCGGCGGTCGCGATCCTCGAGCGGCTCGTTGCTTTCGACACGGTTTCGGCGAAGTCGAACCTGGATCTGATTGATTGGGTCGCCGGCTACCTCGACGGCCATGGCGTCGCCAGCCACCTGACGCGCAACGACGACGGCACCAAGGCGAATTTGTTTGCGACGGTGGGACCCGCCGAGCGCGGCGGGATCATCCTGTCCGGTCACACCGATGTCGTTCCAGTCGAGGGCCAGGACTGGTTGACCGACCCGTTCCGGCTCGAACCCCGCGGCGACCGTCTCTACGGGCGCGGCGCGGCCGACATGAAGGGGTTCATCGCACTCTGCCTGGCGCTGGTGCCGAAGGCTTCGGCCGGGACGCTCGCCATCCCGCTGCACCTGGCGTTGAGCTATGACGAGGAGGTCGGCTGCCTCGGCGCGCCGGCGCTGATCCGCAGCCTTCCCGAAGGCATGGCGCGCCCGCGCCTCGCGATCATCGGCGAGCCGACCGGGATGCAGGTCGCCAACGCGCATAAGGGCATTCATTTCCTGCGCACCCGGGTCATCGGGCACGAGGCGCATTCGAGCATGCCCGAGCGCGGCGTCAACGCGATCGCCGCGGCGGCCGAGATCATCGCCGAAATCGGCCGGCTCGCCGCCGAGTGCCGAAGTGCCGCCGGGACCGACAGCCGCTTCGACCCGCCCTACACCAGCTTCAACATCGGCCGGATCGCCGGCGGCACCGCGGTCAACATCATCGCCCGCGACTGCGCCTTCGAATGGGAGTTCCGCCCGGTCCCCGGCGAGGACGGCGCCGCGTTGCAGCGGCGGATCGACAAGTTCGTCGCGAGCGATCTGTTGCCGCGGCTGCGCGCCGGGCACGGGGCGGCCGCGGTCGCGACCGAGACGCTGGCCTTGGTGCCGCCGCTCATCCCCGACCCCGCCTCGCCGGCCGAGGCGCTCGCCCGCGAGCTGACCGGCGCCAACGCAGCGACCACGATCGCCTTCGCCACCGAAGCGGGCCTGTTCCAATCGGCCGGCATCCCGGCGGTGATCTGCGGCCCCGGCTCGATCGCGGTCGCCCACCAGCCGAACGAGTACATCACCCGCGACGAGCTCGCCGCCGGCGCCGCCTTCCTCGACCGCCTGCTCGCCTGGGCGCAAACCGGCAAGGCTTGACCGGGTTAGTATCAAACCTAGGCCGAGGAGGTGGCCGATCAGGCGGAAGGAGGCTCGGCTCGCGGCAGATAGATCGAAATCGACGTACCTCTGCCGATTTCACTTTGAATCTGTAGCGGTTCCGCCGAACTGCACGGCAAAGTCATGCACCATGCTCAGTCCGAGACCGGTGCCGGTGCCGGCTTCCTTGGTCGTGAAGAACGGCTCGAATGCGTGTTCCAATACGTCTGGGGTCATTCCGGCGCCGGTGTCCGTGACGGAGATGGCGACGGCATCGCTCGCCGGCCCGGCTCCGGGAACATGCTCGTCCAAGCGGATGTTGCGTGCCGCGACGATCAGGGTGCCGCCCCCCGATATTGCGTCCCTGGCATTGAAACCAAGATTGAGGATCGCCGAACTCCAGAAGGCTCCGATCGACAAGCACCGGCCAGAGGTCGTCTGCAATCTGGCTATTGATGCTAATCATCGGGATAGCGGCGGTCAGGATTTCCACAACGTCTCGCAGCGTTGAACCGGAGATCGATGACCTCGGGACGCAAGGGCTCGCGTCGTGCAAACGCCATCAGATGCTGAACCAGCTTTCCGCCACGGTCTGCCGATTGGAGACCACGGTCGACCATCGCGATGACGTTCTTCTGGTCTGTGCGAAGTTTGATGATTTCCAGCTGGCCTGACAAGACGGTCAGAGTGTTATTGAAATCATGAGCAATACCTCCAGCAAGCTGTCCTAACGCTTCCAATTTGCTTGATTGATACTTGGCTTGATTGAGCATCGCCTCCTTGTCCGCAATTCCCGAAATTAAACCGAGGGCGAGGCCAACCACGCTCGCCATGTCAGATAATACGCGCGCGTCTTCGCTATCGAATTGGTGCTCATCGTGGGATATGACCCAGAGGGTCCCGAACGGGTCCCTGCCGTGGACGAACAGCGGAACAAGTACGGCTTCGGTGATCGGGAGGCCGGGCAGATTCAGCCAGTCGTAGTAACGACCAGGGCGATCCATGAGTATGGTTTCGCCTCTGTCGAGACATAGGCCGCATGGGCTGAAATCGCGCGGCGTCGTCTCCCCATTGAATTGAGCGGCTCTCCCGGTCAATGCGGTCCAACGAAAGATACCGGCACCTTCGGGCTGCGGTTCATAGACGCTGATCCCGGCGGAACCACCGCCGCAAAGCTGCTGCGCCAGATCGACAAGACGCTGCAGCGCCTCCGATGGATGTTCCGCGATGTCCTGCGTAAGGATTTGCAAGGCTGATCCGGTCGCGCGGTTATGCGATCGTCGGTTCTTGGCGCGTATTTCTAATTCATGCGTGATCAACAGATCATCGACTGTGAGCGCGGACGATGGTGGGGATGGCCGCGAGGGTTGCGTATCCTGCATTGCATTCCTCCCCGGGTTTGCTGCCCCCGATCACGCACGTCGCGAGCCGCGATCGGATTCACTTGACTTCGCCACATGCGCTGCCGGGCTTTTCGATGCGGACCCCCAGAGGAGAAATGCCCGCCATATAGCGCTTTCCTTGGTGCCCACAGGCTGGTGCGCGAGCATCTCTCAGGCGGCGTAACGCCTCTGACGGAGGACCCCGACATCCTATGTTACCGTATGTCCGAAATTGGACCAAGCCTCTTTTGAGGGCACATAGGGTACACGGTTGGCGGAGACTACTGGCGGTGCTTGTTTTGGCGATGGCGGTCGGGGAGCGTCTTTGAAAGTTCGGTTCGCCGACGGCGGGCCGCCAAGGCTCGGGCGGTGTCGCGCCGCTCAAAGCCTGGCGTTGGCACGGCACGATATCGGCTATGCCGAGCGCTATAGACTAAACGGCGATTGGCAGTCCCCGACATTTCACCATCAGCTGGCGGGCAGTGGCGCGGGGGCGGCGATATCGCGGGTTTCGACTTCGTCTGGCGGTTGGCCGAAATTCAGGCGGATACGGTATTGCTGCCACTGGCGGCGGTAGGCGACGGGGTCGGGTACGGCGATCGACGCGGTCGAGACGGTGGCGAGCAATCGGGCTTGGGTCTGCGGCGCGGCGCCGACGATCCCCGGCGACAGCGCGTTCGAGCCGATGCTGCCGACGGCGAATTGAGCGCCGGGATTGGGGCCGGTCGGGAATTGCTGCGAGACGGTCTCGGTCGGCGCCGGGTTGGCGCTGACCGAGGTGGCCGCGGTCGCATGGCCGTCGGGAGAGATCAGCTCGGCGCTGCGCATAGCCAGCCGATCGACCGCGTAGACCTCGATCTGGTTGACGACGCCGCCCGCCGGAAAGGAGGCGCGGGTCTGGTCGCTCGGCAATGCCGAGGGCGGCCCGGCGCCGCTACACGCGGCGAGCGCGAGGATGGTCAGCAGCCCGGCGGCGATGCGCATCATGAACGCAATCTAACCGGGACAGGCGGGGGCCGGAAAGAGCGATGCCGGCCCGACCGCTCGCAACCCCAAAAAAGGCTGGCGCCGGCCCGAAGGGGGCTATGCGGCTTTCCTGCGGCTGCCGAGGAAGCCCAGGCCGACGAGCGCGGTGCCGAGGATCACGAAGGAGGCAGGCTCGGGGACGGCGCTCCTGGTGCGGATGTTGTCGAACTCGAAATTGATCTGCGAGGTGCTGAAGACGACCTGGTTGTAGGTTCCGCCCGCGAAGGAGAAATCCGCGTACTCGTTCGAACCGGGCGAGGTTTGGCTGCCATCGCCGCCATCGGCCGAGATCGCACCGGTAAAGGATTGGATCAGCGCACCATTATCATAGAACGAGATGGTGTTGTAGGTATCCATCGAGCCCCAGTACAGCCCGAAGTAGTCTTGTGCGCTGCTCAATGTGAGCGTGTCCGAAGCCGGAGCGATCGGCCCATTCGGCGGATTGTAGGCGACCGCGTAAAAGGCGGTGGTGTCGCCCAACGGGGCCGCGTAGAGGCTCGCGTTCGCATCGCCGGCTCCGACGACCCCACCTCCAGGCTGAGAACCAGTCGCCGGCGTGAACCCGGCCGGTTGGTCGCCTGGCGTCACCGAGTCGAAAGTCTGCAGCACGGTCCCTGCCGGCGTGGCGGCGCCGGAGTTGAGATCGCTGCCGGGGGTAAGGGTGACGGTGATCGTCGTCGCCCGCGCCGCGGTCGCGGTCAGCAGCGCGATGGCGACGGCACTTGAGAGAAGCAGCGTTTGCCGGGTCATTTCACCTCTCCACGCATTTGGGGAAACCTTCAACTTTCAAGGGTCGCTATTTCGACACCCACAAATGCAGGTTTGGTGCCATTCACAATTTCTGGCAGCTTTTCAATGGCTTAGGCGGATCGTCTTTGGTTAACCGTCGCGCATCGACGATGATATGTAAAAAACGCCGACAGGCAGGTGTTAACCAAGATAATCAGCCGTTAACCGCACAATATTATTTATTATTTGTTGCCTCTCCGCTTGATAAATTATCGATACCTGCGACTATGGTTTCGGTCCGGCGCGCGGATCTGTAAAATTTTCCGACCGGAGGGCTCAGCAACAATGATCATCTTCCGCAGGGCAGGAGGGTGATCATCGCGCCGCGGCCGTGACAGGCCGGCGATCCGCGTGGCACAATCGCGGCCTGGCCACAGCAGGAGAGCGCCGATGTCCGCCACCACCGAGGCGCCCACCACAGAGGCGCCGGCCGCCGATCTCGGAACCGTCGAGGACCGGATCTTCGCGATCCGCGACTTTCGCCTGCAGAACGGCGCGGTCATGCCCGAGGTCGATATCGCCTACGAGACCTATGGAAGGCTGGCCCGCGACGGCAGAAACGCGGTGCTGGTCACCCACGGCTATACGAGCAGCCATCACGCCGCAGGCCGCAATCCGGCGAACGGTCATCAGCCGGGGTGGTGGGACGGGCTGATCGGGCCGGGCAAGGCGATCGACACCGACAGGCTCTTTGTCGTCGCCTCGAACATGCTGGGCTCTTCCTTCGGCTCGACCAACGGGGCGAGCCTCGACCCGCACGCCGGGCGCCCCTATGGCCCGGATTTTCCGGCGATCACGGTGCGCGACATCGTCGCCGCGCAAAAGGCGCTGTTGGACAGCTTGGGCGTGCGCCATCTGGTCGCCGTGGCCGGCCCGTCCTATGGCGGCTACCAGGCGTTTCAATGGGCGGTCGCCTATCCTGACATGATGGACGCGATCGCGGCGGTGGTCAGCGCACCGCGCTCGCAGAATGCCGAGAAAAGCCTCGCCGAACTCGAGGCGCGGCTCGCCACCGACCCCGAATGGCACGGCGGCCATTACTACGGCAGGGGAGGCGCCAAGGGAGTGCTGACCCAGATGCGGTTCGAGACGCTGATGCGCTATGGCTACAGCGAGCAGCTGGCCGGGCGCTACCCGGACCAGGCCGAGCGCGAGCAGGCGATCCGCCGGCTCGCCGCCGATTGGGCGCGGCCGTGGGACGCGAACTCGATGGTGATCTTGCGCCGGGCCACGATCGGATTCGACACGGTCAAGGATTTCGCCAAGATCCGGGCGAAGCTGCTCTACGTGCTGTGCCGCAGCGACGTGCTGTTCCCGCCGACGCTCAGGCCCGCGGTGATGAACGATCTCGCCGCCGCCGGCGTCGCGGCGCGCTATTTCGAGATCGACAGCGATCTCGGCCATTCGGCGAGCGGCCCCGAGCACGCCAAATGGTCGCCGGTGCTGCGCGAATTCCTGGCCCCGCTGATCGCCGGGCTCGGTTAGCGCCGGTTTAGGATCCGGGGGTTGGCATCGCCTGCCTGCTGTCGCCGTTGGTCGGTCGGGCAGAGACGGGGCAGAGATCAGGCGGGCGCAGATCATGCAAGGGAGCCTGTCGGGAACGGTGGCCGAGGCCATCGTGACGGTGCTGTCGGTGGCGGGCTACGCTGGGCTTGCCGGGCTGATGGCGGCCGAGTCGGCCTGCGTTCCGCTGCCTTCCGAGGTGATCCTGCCGTTCGCTGGGTATCTGGTGTCGCGCGGCCGGATGAACCTCTACCTCGTCGCCACCGTCGGCGCGCTCGGCTGCAATCTCGGCTCCGCGGTCGCCTATATGGTCGGGCGGCACGGCGGTCGACGCGCGGTGGAGCGGTGGGGCAAATATGTGCTGCTGACCCGCCATGACCTCGAAATGGCCGACCGGTTCTTCGACCGTTTCGGCAGCATCACCGTGCTGGTCGCGCGCATGCTGCCGGTGGTGCGCACCTATATCGCGCTGCCGGCCGGGATTGCCGGGATGCCGCAGCTGCGCTTTCAACTCTATACCTTTATCGGCTCCTGGCCGTGGTGTTTCCTGCTCGCCTATGTCGGCTTGCTGTTGGGCGACCGGTGGGCCAGCGCGCCCTGGCTGAACCAGGCCTTCCACTATCTCGACTTCGCCATCGCCGCCTTTGCGCTCGTCGCGGTCGGCCGGTTCGTGTGGACCCGCCGGCATCGGCGCGGCGATCGCGGGCGGTGACCCCCGGAAGGCGACGCCTGTCGCCTGGTTGCCACCGGAACCGGCGGCGGCCCGGCACCGTTGCCTTGCCTCGGGGCGATTGCGATCCGCACGGGCTTCAGCGGGCAGCTTGCAGAGGGGCGCATGGCGCGGATCGAGCACGTCGTGGTTCTGATGCTGGAGAATCGGTCGTTCGACTGCATGCTCGGTTGGCTCTATCGCGACCGGCCGGATTTCGACGGGCTGCGCGGCGACGAATCGAACCCCTGGCACCGCGACGACGGCATCGTCGAAGAGATCCCGGTGTGGAACGACGGTTCGCTCAGCCCCGAGGTCGCGCGCATCCCCGATCCCGACCCGGGCGAGCTGTTCGACGACATCGCGATGCAGATCTACGGTCTTCATCCGGACGGCACGCCGCGCATGAACGGTTTCGTCGACAACTACATGCGCCAGCCCGAGGTCGGCGTGCGCTACGATCCGCGGGCGGTCATGCACTGCTTTACGCCGCCGCAGCTGCCGGTGTTGAGCACGCTGGCGCGCTCTTTCGGCGTTTCGGATCGCTGGTTTGCGTCGGCACCCTGCGAGACCTGGCCCAACCGGCTGTTCGCGCATACCGGCCAAGGCGGCGGACAGGTCAACAACGAGACGACCCCGCTGCCGTTTTTTCTGCCGAGCGTGTTCCGCCGCCTGGAGTCTCGCGGGCGGGATTGGAAGGTGTATTTCCACGACCTGCCGCAGACCGTGGCATTGTTCGATCTCTGGTCGCGGGTGCCGCGGCATTTCCGCTTCTTCGACCCGGAGTTCGCCGAGGATGCCGCGCGCGGGCGACTGCCCAATTACAGCTTTATCGAGCCGCGCTACTTCGCGAGCCGCCTGCTGCACCGCGTGCCCAGCGACGCGCACCCGCCGCACAACGTCGCTTATGCCGAGCAGCTGATCGCCGCGGTCTACAACGCCTTGCGCGCCGGACCGGCCTGGGACCGCACTCTCCTGGTCGTCGCCTTCGACGAGCATGGCGGCTGCTACGACCACCTGGCCCCGCCGGCCGCGACGCCGCCGACGCCGAAACCCCGAAATGGAGTCGCCGGGGGGCGGTTCGCGTTCGATCGCTACGGCGTGCGGGTGCCGGCGGTCATCGCCTCGCCCTATGTGAGGGCAGGAAGCGTGCTGCGGCCGCCCGAGGATGGGCCGCCGTTCGATCACACCTCGATCATCGCGACGCTGTTCGCATTGTTCGACCTCGGCGCTCCGCTCAGCGCGCGGGCGGCGGTCGCACCCGACCTCTTCTCCGCAGCGCTCTTGGAACGCCCCGAGAACTCGGGGCCGGCCTGCATCGGCGCAACCGCGGCCGAGCCGACGCGGCAGGAACTCGGCTCGCTGCACCGGCTGGCGCCGAACAGCCATCAGCGCCGGCTGCGCTGGCCGGGCGCGCTGCTGCCCGGACTGGCGGCGGCGGCCGCCGCGCATACGCACCGGGCCGGGCGCCGGGTGCGGCCCCGGCGCTGAGGCCGTGGCGGGCATGGCTCATCGGAGGGTGCGCGGGTGAGGCGGAGGGTGGGCTTTTGGCAAAAAGGACCAGGCCGAATTCGGCCTGGCCCTTTTCTCGATTGGCTCCCCGGGCCGGACTCGAACCAGCGACAAGGCGGTTAACAGCCGCCTGCTCTACCAACTGAGCTACCGGGGATCAGAGCGCTCGAGCGATCGAGCGCGACCCTGCTGGAGGCCGGAAGCGGAATCGAACCGCTGTACGAGGATTTGCAGTCCTCTGCATAACCACTCTGCCATCCGGCCGGTGCGCCGCCATATAGGCGCGCACGGCGACGAGGGTCAAGCGGGGGCCGCCGCAAAAAAGGGTTAGCGGGTGCCGTCGGCCCGCTGCCGCCGGTGTTGCCGGTGTTGCCGCTCGGGGGTGCCACCCATATACTCAGCAGCTTAAGGATCACGGCGAGGCCGGAAATGGCGCGTGTTACCGTCGAAGATTGTGTGCTCAAAGTCCCCAACCGGTTCGAGCTGGTGCTGCTCGCCGCGCAACGGGCGCGGGAGATCACTTCGGGAGTGCCGCTGTCGATTGACCGCGACGACGACAAGAACCCGGTCGTGGCCTTGCGCGAGATCGCCGAGGAGACCGTCCTGCTGCCGCATCTGAAGGAATCGCTGGTGCGCGGCATGCAAAAGCAAGTCGAAATCGACGAGCCCGAGGAAACCAGCGACATCGAAGTCGATCCGAGCATGTTCGCGGTCGCCTCGGCGGCCCCGGCCGCGCTCGATGAGGACGCGGATGCCGATGCGCTCGACTTCGAGGACATCGACAGCGAGGACGACGACGAGACGGAGGCGGAAGGAGAGGCGGCCGATCAATCGTTCGCCGGAGACGAGGAATTGCTCGCAGAGGAACTCGCCGAAGACGATCTGGTCGTCGTCGACGGCCTCGCCGCCGAGGACGGTGCGGCGGTCGAGGACGAGGACAACGTCGACATCGCCGCAGACGCCATCGCGCGCGATGACTCGCCCGAGGACGAGCTGCCCGAGGACGAGCTGCCCGAGGACGAGCTGCCTGAGGACGTGTTGGCCGAGGACGAGCTGCCCGAAGACGTGTTGGCCGAGGACGAATTGGCCGAGGACGAATTGCCGGGCGACGGCGACGAGGAGCCCTGATCGCGAGCGGCGCGTCGAATTCGGTCGGCCGGGACCGAGGATGAGCGCGGCGACCCCTGCGCAATCGCGGGGTTCCGGCCCCAGGAGCGCTCCCTCCCTTGGGAGCGCCCCCGGGACGGCGAGGCTGCGGTCATGATGCGGCAATTCGAGCTGGTCGAACGGGTCCGGTCCTACGACCCGAACGCCGACGAGGACGCGCTGAACCGCGCCTATGTCTACTCGATGAAGGCGCACGGCGCGCAGCGGCGTGCCTCGGGCGACCCCTACTTCTCCCATCCGGTCGAGGTTGCCGGCATCCTCGCCCAGATGAAGCTCGACAGCGCCTCGATCGTGACCGGGCTGCTGCACGACACGGTCGAGGACACCGTCGCCACCCTAGACGACGTCGAACGGGTGTTCGGCCCCGAGATCGCCCGGCTGGTCGACGGCGTGACCAAATTGTCGCGGATCGAGCTGCAATCCGACCAGACGAAGCAGGCGGAAAATTTCCGCAAGCTGGTGCTGGCGATGTCCGAGGACATTCGCGTCCTCCTGGTCAAGCTCGCCGACCGCCTGCACAACATGCAGACCCTGCATTTTATCAAAAGCGACGAAAAGCGCCGGCGGATCGCGCGCGAGACGATGGATATTTACGCGCCGCTGGCCGAGCGGCTCGGCATGCACCGGATGAAGGATCAGCTCGAGGATCTGGCGTTCGCCGAGCTCTATCCCGATGCCCGCGCCAGCATTCTCGCCCGCCTCGATTTCCTGCGCGACCAGGGTGCGGTGGTGGTGCCGCGCATCGAGGCCGAGTTGCAGAAGAAGCTCGCCGAAGGCGGGCTCGCCGGATCGGTCATCAGCGGCCGCGAGAAATCGCCCTATTCGATCTGGCGCAAGATGCAGCGCAAGAACGTCGCGTTCGAACAGCTTTCCGATGTCATGGCGTTTCGCGTGCTGGTCGGGAGCATTGGCGACTGCTACCACGCGCTCGGCATCATCCACTCGGCCTATCACGTGGTCCCGGGCCGTTTCAAGGACTACATCTCGACTCCAAAGCTGAACAATTACCGCTCGCTGCATACCGGCATCATCGGCCCGGAGCAGCAGCGCATCGAAGCCCAGATCCGCACTCGCGAGATGCACGAGGTCGCCGAGCTCGGCGTCGCCGCGCATTGGAGCTACAAGCAGGACGCCGGCAAGACCGAGGGCCCGCAATACCGTTGGCTGCGCGAGCTGCTCGACATTTTGGATCATGCCTCGGGGCCCGAGGAGTTTCTCGAGCATACGAAGCTCGAAATGTTCCAGGACCAGGTCTTCGCCTTTACTCCCAAGGGCGACCTGATCGCCTTGCCGCGCGGCGCCACCGCGGTCGACTTTGCCTATGCGGTTCACTCGGAGATCGGCGACACCTGCGTCGGCGCTAAGATCAACGGCCGGCTGGTGCCGCTGCGCAGCGAACTCGGCAACGGCGACCAGGTCGAGATCGTCACCTCGAAGGCGCAGCGGCCGTCGCCGACCTGGGAGCGCTTTGTCGTCACCGGCAAGGCCCGTGCCCGCATCCGCCGCTTCATCCGCACCCAGCAGCGCGCCCAGTACCTCGATCTCGGCAAGGCGATCGTGCAAAAGGCGTTTCGCCAGGAAGGTCGCGAGTTTTCCGAGCGGCCGCTCGAGGGGGTGCTGAAGACCTTCAACTGCCTCGGCGTCGAGGACCTCTATGTCGCGGTCGGCCAGGGGCTGGCCACCGGCCGCGCGGTCATCAACGCCGCCTTCCCGCAGCAGCAGGATGCCAAGGCCAAAGTCGTCTCCTTGGCGCGCGCGCGGCGCAAGATCGGGCACAACGACACCGCGGTGGCGATCCGCGGGCTGATCCCCGGCATGGCGCTGCATTTCGCCGGCTGCTGCCATCCGCTGCCCGGCGACCGCATCGTCGGCATCGTGACCACCGGCAAGGGGGTGACGATCCACACCATCGATTGCGACACGCTGGAAAACTTCGCCGACACGCCGGAGCGCTGGCTCGACGTCGCGTGGAGCAGCAGCGAGGCCGATTCGATCCATGTCGGCCGGCTCAACGTCATGATCGCCAACGAGCCGGGCAACCTCGGCAATTTGACGACGGTGATCGGCAAGCAGGGCGGCAACATCAGCAATTTGAAGATCACCAACCGCTCGTCGGATTTCTTTGAGATCATGCTCGACATCGAGGTGGCCGACGTGAAGCACCTGACGACGATCATCGCCGCCTTGCGCGCCAACCCGGTCATCAACTCGGTCGAGCGGGCGCGCGGGTGAACGGTCCCTGTCATTGCGAGGAGCCTCAGGCGACGCGGCAATCCCGGTGGGTCGAGTCCGGTCGGCCCGAGATTGCTTCGCTGCGCTCGCAATGACGGCGAAAATACTGGCGCTTCTCCGGTGATCCTCGGCCTCGGCAGCGATCTGATCGACATTCGGCGGATCGAGCGGACTATCGAGCGCTTTGGCGAACGCTTTCTTCACCGCGTGTTCACCCAGACCGAGCGCCGCAGATGCGATCGGCGCGCCGACCGGGCGGCGAGCTATGCGCGCAGGTTTGCCGCCAAGGAGGCCTGCTCCAAGGCGCTCGGCACCGGATTTCGCCGCGGCGTGTTCTGGCGCGACCTCGGGGTCGTCAACCTGCCTTCGGGCCGGCCGACGATCGAGCTGACCGGCGGTGCGCGGCATCGGCTCGACGAGATCACGCCGGCCGGGATGGCGGCGCGGCTCGACATCACCTTGACCGACGAACCGCCGATCGCACAGGCGGTGGTGATCATCACCGCCGTTCCGGTCACGGTCGGCTGAACGCGTTCGACCGGCCGAAGCGCGCTTGACTTAGCGCGGCGCGGTTGGCTTGATCCTCCACCATTCGGGTTCGGCCGGGCATGTCATGAAATCCAACTCTGCGCGCAAGGTGATAACCAAAAAGAGCTCACGAGGTGGCGTTGTCGATACCATAAAGACTGTCGTCTATGCCATCCTGATCGCTCTGGTGGTGCGGACGGTGGCATATGAACCGTTCAACATTCCATCAGGCTCGATGATTCCGACCTTGCTCGTCGGAGATTATTTGTTCGTGTCTAAGTTTTCCTATGGATATAGCCGATTTTCATTGCCGTTCGGGTTGCCGTTGTTTTCCGGGCGGATCTTCTTTCATCCTCCCGAACGCGGCGACGTCGTGGTCTTCAAATTGCCGACCGACAATTCGACCGACTACATCAAACGGGTCATCGGCCTGCCCGGCGACACCGTCCAGATGAAGGAGGGCCAACTCTACCTCAACAGCAAGGAGGTGCCGCGCAAGCGCATCGAGGATTACCTTTATCAGGAAGGGGACGGTGCGGTGATCCCGATGCAGCGATACATCGAATACTTGCCGAACGGCCGCAGCCACCCGATCATCAAGATCGGCAACAACGGTCCGCTCGACAACACCCAGGTCTATCATGTGCCGCCCGGCGACTATTTCATGATGGGCGACAACCGCGACAATTCAGAGGACAGCCGCGTGTTGTCGGCGGTCGGCTACGTCCCGGCGGAAAACCTGATCGGCAAGGCGCAATTCATCTTTTTCTCGACCGACGGGTCGGCCCGTCTGTGGGAAATCTGGAAGTGGCCGTTTGCGATCCGCTACAATCGGTTGTTTACGGGCATTGTACGATAATTAGCGATGGGCATCGACTAGCGATGGGCGGCGAAGAGGCGGGTGCCGGCGCATCGTGCCGGGACCCTCTAGCCGCGGTCGATGACGGGAAGGCCGGCGACGATTTCGCGGGTCGGCTCGGCCATGATTTCGCCCGGCCCGAGCTCCTGGAAGAGGCGCTCACTCACCCGAGCGCGCTCAACCCCGAACGTCGGCAAAGCCGGCGAAGGCCGGCGAAACGGGGCTACGACCGGCTCGAGTTCCTCGGCGACCGGGTGCTGGGGCTGGTCGTCGCCGACCTCTTATGGCAGCGCTTCGCCGACGAGCCGGAGGGTCTCCTGACTCGCCGCCTGACCCAGCTGGTGCGCCGCGAGACCTTGGCGCGGGTCGCCCGGAGCATCGGGCTCGGCCGTCATTTGGTGCTGTCGCGCGCCGAGGCGGCCGCGGGCGCCGCTGCCAATCCCGGCATCCTCGCCGACGCGTGCGAGGCGGTGATCGCCGCGATTTATCTCGACGGCGGTTTCGCGGCGGCTGCGGGATTTGTCGGCCGGCTATGGGAACCGCTGATCGGCGAAACCGGGATGCCGCCGGCCGACCCGAAGACCGCCTTGCAGGAGTGGGCGCAGGCGCGCGGCCGGGGTCTCCCGGCCTATGAGCTGGTCGCGACCAGCGGCCCCGACCACGCGCCCCATTTCACGGTGACGGCGCGGGTGGCGGGCGCGGATGCCGCGACGGCCACCGCCTCGTCGAAACGCGCCGCCGAAGCCGGGGCCGCGGCGCTGCTGCTGGCGCGGCTCGCCGCCGAGGGGCAACCGGCATAGCGCGACGCGCTCACGGCACCAGGGGTCAGTCGATCAGTGGGCGTGGCCCGCATGGCTCGCGGGCGTCACCGCAAATCGGGCGACCGTGGCGGCGTCGGCTACCATTGCCGCGGCGTCGGGAACGCCGCCCGGTCCACTGCCGGTCCAGCGGGCGCGCGGATTGCCGGCGCGGTCGAGCAGCAGCAGGGTCTCGCCGCCGTCGCCGGGGGTTCGGAACAGCGCCAGGCTCGCCGCGACATCGGCGGAGACGCCGACCAACAGCGGGGGGAGCTTCGGCTTCGGGACCGGATGGCCGACGGCGAGATCGACGGCCACGATCCGCAGCCCGTTGCCGACCCGCTTCTGCGTTGCCGCGAGCTGCGCCAGGCGCGCCGCCGAGGGCGGCCGGGAAAACAGCGCGAGCAGCACCGGCCCGGTCTTCAAGCACGCGCTCAGCGTCTGCTGCGTGCCATCCGACTCGAAGGCGAAATCGGGGATCGGCGCGGCGGCGGCGGTCGAGATCTGCGGCCCGATCCGACGCGACAGCACGCCGGCGGCGCGGGCGCGGACAAAGTTGATCACGTCCCAGCGTTGGGCCGGGCTCATGACCGCGGCAAACCCGGGCATCACGCCGTCGTCGCGGCCGTGGCTGACCCACCAGAAAAGGTCGCCCGGCGTGTGCGCGAACAGGTGGGGTGCCGTCAGATCGGCCGGGCGAACCGTCAGCCCGGCGGCGGCGGGGCCGTCGCCCTTGCCGTCGGCGCCGTGGCAGAGGGCGCAGTTCTGGGCGTAGAGCCGAGCCCCGTGTGCGACCGATGCGGCAGCGTAGGGTTCGGCCGGGGCATAAAAGCTGGTCGGGTAGGCGGGCTCGATCGCCGGCCGCAAGGGGATCCAGCCGAGACCGAGGCACAGGACGAGGCCCGACCAGGCCATGATCATGGGGCGATAGCGGCCGGCGGCGGCGGTGGCGATCGCCGCGACAAGGCACGCCGCGGCCATCGCGGCGAGGACCTCCAGCAGGATCTTGGCCGGCGCGGCGAGCGTGCCCAATTCGAACCGGAACGGCAGCGGCCAGCCGGGCTCGGTGTGCAGCCCGGGCGGCAGGATGCCGAGCAGCCCGACGATGCCGAGGACGCCGAGGCCGAGCGCCGCCTCGATCAAGGCATTGCGCCGCAGATGGCCGACCGCGCCGGCCCACAGGGTCGGCGGCTTGCCGGCGGCGGGCGGCGCGAGACGCGGCTCCATCCGGAGGAGGTTGATCGCGCCGAATATCACCATCGTCGCGAAGATCGCGATCTTGGCGAGCAACAGCCGCCCGTAAAGGGTGCCGATCAGCGCTGGAACCGTGCCGGCGAGAAACCAGGTGTTGACCAGCCCGGCGGCGAACAGAACTGCAACGCTGACCGCCGCCAGCATCGAAAAGCGCCGAACCCCGCGCCGCGCCAGCGCCGCCGAGCCGGGATCGCCGACCCGCCGAGCTTCGGCCAGCAGCAGCGCCAATGGGGCCAGCGAGCCGAGCCAGGCGCCGGCGGCGAGCAGATGGAGAATATCCGCCGCCAAATGCAGATCGCCGGGCCGCCCCGGCGTCGCCGCGCCATGTCCGGCCCAGGCGAGCGAGGCGAGCACGCCGGCGCCGAGCAGCAACCCGCCCCAGCGCCACCACCAGCCGCGCCAGCTTTGCGGCGTCAGCAGCACGCCCGCCAAAAGCACGCCGAGAACGAATCGCAAGACCCAGATTTGCCCAAACTGCGTCTGGTTCAGCACGATCGCGACAATGCCCTGCGTCAGCGTGGCGGCAATCGGCCGGCCGCTCATTTGCGCCGAGACGAACAGCAGCCACGCGGCACCCGAGAGCAGCGCCGCGCCAAGGCCCGCCCACGCGACCAGCGACAGGCGACGGCCGAGCCCCGGCGATATCGCGGGGGCCGCGACAAAGCACAGGAAGGCGAAAACTCCGGCCACCGATATCGTCGAGGCGTAGTGAACCGCGCGCGCCGCGATCAGGAAGCTCTCCATTGCTTTCTCCGTTCCCGATCGGCTGTCGCTAGTGCTCTGACGCAGACACAAGATTCACTCAACCGTCATGGCCGGGCTCGTCCCGGCCATCCACAACTCGCGGCACAGGCTCCCGCGGTATCCGTGGATACCCGGCACAAGGCCGGGCATGACGATCGTGGTGAGCCTGCACCATCTGAATGCGTCTGAGCGCTAGGAGCCTGAGGAACTCACCCGCCGCCCACCGTGAAGGTGAAGTGCCCGGTCGTCGTATGGGTATCGACCGAGAGGGCGTGCCAAGCGACGGTGTAGGTGCCGGGCGGCAACGGCTTCAGCGGCACCCGCAGCTCGGTCGGATCTTTCGGATCGACCTCGGCGGGGCCGGTATCGACGGTATTGCCCGATTTGTCGGTGACCGTCGCCGTGGTGAACGCCGGTTCGAGCTGCTGCGTGAACCACATCGTCACGGCGGCAGGAGCCGTCGGCACTGAGCTGCCCACCGCCGGGCTCGAATGGTCGAGAAAGGCGTGCGCCTGCACCGTGCGCGCCCCGAGGGTGACAGCGGCGGCGAGGACCGCGGCTGCCACAATCTTCCGCTGGGTCACCATTTGGAGATCGGCCTTCCGATGCTGTTCGGGAACAGATCATCGAGATAGAAATGCAGCTGCACGATGCCGCCGATCCCGTGCCCGGACAGGCTGTTGGTCGGGATGATCATCTCCGCGCCGACCTGGAAATATTGCCCGGACCAGATCACTCCGGGCTGCACCGTGCCGGTCGTCGTGCCGGTCTGGCCGCGGTTGAACGGCGAAGTCAGCGCGAATTCAACCAGCGGGATCATGCGATTGAAGGGCGGCCCCAGCCCGATGTTTTTGACCTCGCCCTGCAGATAGGGAATGCTGTATTCGATCGCGAAGCCGTAAAAGACGCTGTTCGGGTTGGGCATGCCCTCGGTTTCCGCCTCGGTCGGAAAATTGAGGCTGACATTGCCGGTCAGCGCGAACGGGCGCAGCCAGGGCAGCGAATCGGGCAGATCGCCAAATCCTTTGCCAAAGTCGAAGGTCGGCGAGAGCGTGGTGAAGCCGGGCGCGCCCGCCACCAGGTTGCCGGTATTGCCCCAGGTCACGTCGAGTGCCGCGAGCGCCATCGCCTCGTGCGGCGCGTTGATGAACAGCTGGTATTGCGTGCCGGTGGTCAAGCCCTGAAACCCGGTCTGGGTGCCGACGCCCGGGGTGCGTATGTGGGCCCAGTCGGTGCTGAGGGTGAAGTCCCAGCTGGGGGTGATCAACATCGACAGATCGCTGCCCAGGTCGTACTCGCGCGAGCCGTCGCTCTGGGTCGGGTCAAGGGTCACCGTCGGCAAGGATGCCTCGTCGGCGACAAACGGGTCGTCGGTCAGAATGGTGGCGGGAAAAAACCGGTCGCCGGCAAAGCCGTGCGCCAGGGCTGTGGCGCCAGGCAGAAACGCCGCGACGCTCGCGGCGATGGTGCCGCGGCGAAAGATGCGGTGCATGATCGTGCTCCCCAAGGATCGCATATTGCCGGACCGCCGCGACGCGGCTCCGGCGGGTGGCTATGTGTTTGGATCAGCCGTTGCGATCGGAGGAGCGCGCGAGCGGTACGCGACTGCAGGCGCGGCAGGAGGCTCGCTGGCTATCGCTGCGAGCAGGATCGGCGCCTCGACGCGAATCGGAACCGGCAGCGGGACGATTGCGGCCGGGGCGAAGCCGGCGAGGGTCCCGAGCGAACTGCAGACCGCGCAATCCGCGTGGTGGTGGGGTCCGTCGTGGCCGCCGGGTTTGCCCTCGGGCTCGTCGTGCCCGGTGACGAGCGCCCACACCCGCCATTCGAGATTGTGCTCGCCGGCGCTGATGCCCCTCCGAGGTCCGCCGGTCGCAAAGGTGTGGGCGAGATCGAAGGCAAGGTGAATCGGGACAAGCGCATTGAAGCCCAGCGCGACCACGCCGAGCCACGCGGCGATGGCTCCGAGCCTCAGCCGATTTGGCGCCGTCAAACTCATCCCCACCGGCGCGCACGGCAGCCGCGCGCACGCCTCTGGGTAGAGGTTAGAAGCAGAGCGACGGCTTGTCTATCCGGTGCGCTGCTTGCTTCCCGGCCTGGTCCTGCCGTACCGTGGCGACGATCGGCGGTTGCCGAGCGAGGCGCGGGGAGACCTGTGGCGAGCTCCCAGGACATCGAAGCGGCGCTGGCGCGGGCGCAACGGCTGTGCGCGCTGCGCGGGGCGCGGCTGACGCCGACCCGGCGGCGGGTGCTGGAGCTGATCCTCGCCGCCGACCAGCCGATCGGCGCCTATGCGCTGCTCGCCGAATTGCAACGCGAACGCGGCAAGCTCGGGCCGCCGACGGTCTACCGCGCGCTCGATTTCCTGCTCGACGGCAAGCTGATCCACAAGATCGAAAGCGCCAGCGCCTATGTCGCCTGCGGCGATGTCGAGCATCCGCACGAAAGCCAGTTCGTGATCTGCGACGATTGCGGCGCCGCCGAAGAGATCCGCGACGATGCGATCGTCGCCAGCCTGCGCCGTCTCGGAGAAGGCCGCGGCTTCGCGGTCGCCCGCCAGGTGATCGAAGCGCGCGGGCTGTGCCCGGCCTGCCGCGCCGCCCATCGCTGACGCCCAGCTTTTGCCAAGCCCGATCGCGTACCCCGCGCCGAGAAACCAGGGGGAGCCGAGGCCCAGCCTCGGGGACACTCGCGTCCCTTTGCGCAAACTGCCATCGACGGTGTTGCCTGTCGAACGCCTCTTTCGGTACCGTTCCGATCCCATTACACGCGGAGATGCTGGTGACGCAGGACCGCATACAGGAGCCGCGCAACCGCTGGGAGCTGCTGACCCAGACCGGCGCGCGAACGCCGATGGGCGATCTGCTGCGCCGCTATTGGTGGCCGATCGCCGGGGCCAGCGAGCTCGACCAGCCCGGCACCAAGCCGGTGCGCCTGATGGGCGAAGACCTCGTCCTCTACAAGGATCTCGGCGGACGCTGGGGCTTGATCGACCGGAATTGCCGGCATCGCCGCGCCGATCTGAGCTACGGCTATGTCGAGGCGCGCGGGCTGCGCTGCAATTATCACGGCTGGCTCTATGACGGCGACGGAAGCTGTCTGGCGCAACCCTATGAGGATGTGGCCCATCCCGAAGCGCGGCTGAAGGACGCCGTCCATATCAAGGCCTACCCGGTCGCCGAACTGGGCGGCCTCGTCTGGGCTTATCTCGGGCCGGAGCCGCGCCCATTGGTGC
Organism: uncultured Alphaproteobacteria bacterium; assembly: GCA_963795485.1. GTDB lineage: Bacteria > Pseudomonadota > Alphaproteobacteria > ATCC43930 > CGMCC-115725 > AP-15. The sequence goes on along the minus strand of CAWCIL010000039.1, from coordinate 384,986 downwards.
CCGATTGGGAATTCTTCTCGTGGCCCAACGGGTTTGTCCAGATCGTCAAGGCCGAGATCCCGTGCAACTGGTTCCAGTGCCAGGAGAACTCGATCGACCCGGTGCATTTCGAATGGACCCATTCGAACTGGAGCCTGCGGCTGAAGGGCCGAAACGGCCCCTACGCGCCGCACCATGTCCGGGTCGATTTCAGCGAGTTCGAGCACGGCTTTCAATACAAGCGCATCCGCACCGATACCAGCGAGCACGATGACCTGTGGACGATCGGCCGCGTCTGCCTGTGGCCCAATGCCCTCTTCACCGGCAACCACATCGAATACCGGGTGCCGATCGACGACGAGAACACGCTCAGCATCAACTGGGCCTTCAGCCGCGTGCCCAAGGAGCGCGAACCTTATCTCCAGGACCGGATCCCAACCTGGCAGGGGCCGATCCTCGAGGAAGAGACCGGGCGCTGGATCACCAGCCACGTCATGAACCAGGATTTCGTGACCTGGGTCGGGCAAGGGCGCATCGCCGATCGCACCCAGGAGTATCTCGGCCACAGCGACCGCGGCATCGTCATGATCCGGCGCCGCTTTCTGCGCGACCTCGAAGCTGTCGCGCATGGCGACGACCCGAAGGCGGTGATCCGCGACCCGGCGATCAACCGGTGCATTCGCCTGCCGGTCGCAGACCGTGCGCAACTGGCCGACGGCCTGACCCGAGCCGAGATGCTACGCGACCCGCAGAGCCGGCGCGGCCTAGAAGGCTACGTCTTCCAGACCGGTCAGCCGCCCGAGGTGCGTGCCGCCTTTCTCGCGGCGATGGGCTTCAACAGTGGGGAATTCGGGCCGGCGGACGATCCCTTCGACCCGCTCGCTCCGGCGCCGCGTTGAGGGGCGCCGCCGCAGGATAGATACGGCGCTGCCGCGATGACTCAGCCGATCCGCACCAGCGCGCCGCCATCGACCGGGAGTGCCGCTCCAGTGATGAAATTGGCTTCCGTCGGAGGCGAGGAAGAGAGCGGCGTTGGCGACGTCCCAGGCAGTCCCCATGCGGCCGCGCAGCGGCACCCTGGCGTGACGCTCGGCGGCAAGCGACGCTCCCACAGCGGCGTCGGGCTATCCCTGGGCGCGGGCCCGCTGACGCCGCCGCTTTGCCTTCAGCTTGGCCTTGCGCCGGGCGGCACGTTCGCCGGTGCGGGGTCGGCGCTGCTGCGCTCGTTTCAAGATGCTCTCCTGCGATTGCCGGAAACCCCGAGCCCGCGGCTTTTCACCGGCGTTCCCAGGGCGGAAACAGTTCATCGGGATCGTTGACCCACACGAAGGGTATGCCGTGCAGGTCGGCGCAGTCGACCGCGTGGCGAAGCTCGCTCGCGGCAGCCGCGTCGGGCTTGCTCTCGTCAACGAGTGTCGACTGGCCGTGGACGAAGCGCCAGCTTCCGAGAATGCGATCGGGTTCGACGGGGCTGCGGAAGACGTTGAATTCGATGTACTTGGCGCCGCCCGCCTCTTCCTTCCCTTCGATGACCGCAACCACATCCGCCTCCTGCCGACGATACCTACGCCTCAGTCAGCTCCAATCGACGCCCGACGCGATCGAGGCGCCGGGAAATGTTGTCGAGTTCGAACCTGCATGCCGGCGAAATCCATCTTCATTCCGGCAAAGTCGCGCTCCAGCGCGCCAAGCCGGGTGATCACCTCGTCGAGCTTGCGATCGTGCTCGTCCTGCTTGGCGCGGATGGCGCGGAGCATGTTGAGGATCAAGTCGCCGCGCTCGTCACTCGCGTACTTTGCCCCCATCTCGGAAAATACCGGGCGCCGACCGACGAGTAGTATCGCAGACCAGCGACGGGCATGAAACGGCAGTCTATTGCCAATCTCCTGAACCCTGAAGAACTGGGGCGAGTGACCGGATTTGAACCGGCGACATCCAGATCCACAATCTGGCGCTCTAACCAACTGAGCTACACCCGCCACCGCGCACGGAGGTAGCGGTTCGCGCCCAAACCGTCAAGACCGGGCGTCACCGCCGGGCTTCCCCGCGCGCCGCCTCCATCCCACATTTCGGCGATGACGATTTCCCCAACGGACTGGCGCCGCCGGGCGCTGCTGACGCCGCAGCAGATGGGCGAGGCGGACCGGCTGGCGATCGCCGGCGGCATTGCCGGCAGTGCGCTGATGGAAAATGCGGGCTGCGCGGTCGCCGACGCCGTCTCGCGGCGCTGGCCGCCGCGGCCGGCCGTTGTCCTGTGCGGACCCGGCAACAACGGCGGCGACGGTTTTGTCGCGGCGCGCATCCTGGCCGAGCGCGGCTGGCGGGTGCGGGTCGCATTGCTCGGGGACCGCTCGGCATTGCACGGCGACGCCGCGGCCGCGGCCGCCGGCTGGCCCGGGCCGGCCGAGCCGCTCGCGCCCGAGGCGTTCGACGAGGGCGGCCTGGTCATCGACGCGATCTTCGGCGCCGGGCTGGCGCGGCCGGTCGAGGGTGCGGCGCTCGCGGTCATCGAGGCGCTCGGCCGGCGGCAACTGCCGGTCGTCGCGATCGACGTGCCGAGCGGGGTCGACGGCGCCACGGGCGAGATCCGCGGGGCGGCCCCGATGGCGGCGCTGACGGTTACCTTCTTTCGCCAAAAGCCGGGGCATCTGCTGCTGCCGGGGCGGACCCATTGCGGCGAGACGGTGCTGGCGCAGATCGGCATCCCGGAGGCGGTGCTCGACCGGGTTGCCCCCGACACCGCCGCGAACGAACCCGGCTGGTGGTTCGCCGGCTTGCCGCGGCCCGGCCTCAACAGCCACAAATACACCCGCGGGCACGCGCTGGTGGCCGGGGGCGCGGTGATGACCGGTGCGGGGCGCCTCGCGGCGCGCGCCGCCGCCCGGCTCGGCGCCGGCCTGGTCACGGTCGCGGCACCCGAGGCCGCGTTCCCGATCTACGCCGCGGCGCTGACCGGGGTCATCGTCCATCCGATCTGCGGTCCTGAGGCGGGTCTCGACGATTTCCGCGCCCTGCTCGCCGACCGGCGGCGCAACGCGGCGCTGATCGGCCCCGGCGCCGGTGTCGGGGCCGAGACCCGCGACAAGGCCTTGGCGATCCTCGCGGCGGACAAGCGGGCGGTGCTCGACGCCGACGCGCTGACCTCCTTCGCCGGCGACCCGCAGGCCCTGTTTGCGGCGATCCGGTCGCCGGTGGTGATGACGCCGCACGAAGGCGAATTCGCCCGCCTGTTCGACACCGCCGGCAGCAAGCCCGAGCGGGCGCGGCGTGCGGCGCGGCAGAGCGGTGCCGTCATCGTGCTGAAGGGCGCCGACACGGTCGTCGCCGCACCCGACGGCCGCGTCGCGATCAACGCCAACGCGCCGCCCGACCTGGCGACGGCGGGCACCGGCGACGTGCTCGCCGGCATGGTGCTGGGCTTGCTCGCGCAGGAGACGGAGCCGTTCGCGGCGGCGGCGGCGGCGGTGTGGCTGCATGGCGACGCCGCCCGGCGGGTGGGCGCCGGGCTCGTCGCCGAGGACCTGGTCGAGGCACTGGCGCCGGCGCTGCGCGATCTGCGGGGCATGGGGCAGCAGCCCGGCGCGCTTAAGGGTTGACGGCGGTCGCGGCGGCGCGTCTCTGTCAGCGACCGCCACTGCCGCAACGGCCATCATGAGCGCTCGCCCGCCCGCCGGTTTTTTCGAGGGCGTCTTCGACCGGACGTTGAGCAATCTGCGCGGTGCCTGGCGCGACATCGCGCTCTCCGCGCGCGGTGTGCTGACCCGCGCCCCGCGGCCCGAGCTTTCCGGCGACGATCTCGGCCGGTTGCGCGAGCAGATGCTGAGCTGCCTCGACGGCCGCGGCGGCGAGGTCACGGCGCGGGCGCGGGCGGCCGACCTCGGCCGCACCTATCTGTTGCTCGACGCCGGCGGACGCGAGCGCTTTCTGCGGCTCCTGGCCGGCGAATTCGACGTTGACCGCGCCGAGATCGACCGCTGCTGCGCCCAGCTGGCGAGGGCCGAGGGAACCGCCGAGCGGGCCGCGGCCGAGCGCGAGCTGCGCAATGCGCTGGAACCGCCGCGGATCACGCTCCTGCGCCAGTTCAACGCGCTGCCCGAGGGCGTCAAATTCCTGGTCGACCGACGCGCCGAGCTGCTCGACCTCGGCCGGCACGACCCGCTGCTGCACGGGCTCGAAGAGGATCTGAAGCGCCTGCTCGCCAATTGGTTCGACATCGGCTTTCTCGAATTGAAGCGGATCGGCTGGGAATTGCCGGCGGCGTTGCTTGAAAAGCTGATGGTCTACGAGGCGGTGCATGCAATTCGCAGCTGGACCGATCTGAAGAACCGGCTCGAGGCGGACCGCCGCTGCTTTGCTTTTTTTCACCCGCGCATGCCCGACGAGCCGCTGATCTTCGTCGAGGTGGCGTTGGTCGCGGGCATGGCCAGCGACGTCAACGAGCTGCTCGACGAGGCGGCGCCGGTCGGCGACCCGCAGGCCGCCGACACCGCGATCTTCTACTCGATCTCGAATTGTCAGCACGGGCTCGCCGGGATCAGCTTCGGCGACTTTCTGATCAAGCGCGTGGTCGACGCCCTGGCGAGCGACCTGCCGCGCCTGAAGGTGTTCGCGACCCTGTCGCCGGTGCCGGGGTTCCGCGCTTGGCTCGATCGGCAGAGCGAAGCCGCACCCGAGGGCTTGTTGTTGGCCGGCGAGCGGAATGCGATCGAAGCGCTCGGCGACCGGGTCACGGAACGCGATCTGAGGGCGTTGCTCGACCGCCCGGACTGGCCGGCCGAGCCGTCGCTCGCGGCAGCCTTGCGCGAGCCGCTGCTGCGGCTGTGCGCGCGCTATCTCCTGCGTGAACGAGCGCCCTCGGGCCGGGCGCTCGATCCGGTGGCGCACTTTCACCTGAGCAACGGGGCGCGCATCGAGCGGCTGAACTGGCAGGGCGACGTTTCGCCAAAGGGCCTGCAGCAATCCGCCGGGATCATGGTCAACTATCTCTACCGGCTGGCCGACATCGAGGCCAACCACGAGGCCTATCGCGGCGAGGGACGGGTCGCCGCCTCGGGCGCGTTGAGCGCGCTCGCGCGGACCGGGTGAGCTGGCCGGTCGCGCTGGCCGGTCGCGCTGGGGAGGCGCCGGGCAACGCATGGCGCGCCTTGATCGCGGCCCACTGCCGGCCCAAGTCTACATGCCTGTTTCGCCGTGCCCGGCGGCGCTGTCTAGGTTGCGGCGGGGGTCCATGCTAAGAATGCGCTCGGCCAGACCGGCCCGGCTGCTCCGGTCGGTCGCCGCGGCGGGCGTGGCGGAACTGGCAGACGCACTGGATTTAGGTTCCAGCGATGCAAATCGTGGGGGTTCAAATCCCCCCGCCCGCACCAGGGCGCACCTAGTTATTACTTTGAGAGGCGATGCCGATGACGGTTCCATCTTGGTCGGACCGCCGGGCGAGGCCCGGCGATGATGCCGGCAACGCGGGCCGCGTCTGATGCAGGTGACGGAAACCAGCGCCGACGGGCTCAAGCGCGAGTACCGCATCGTGGTCCCGGCGGGCGAGCTCGAAGACAAGGTGGTGACTCGGCTCGACGAGCTCGGCCGCACCATTCGCCTGCCCGGGTTCCGCCCCGGCAAGGTCCCGATGCAGATCCTGCGCCGGCGCTATGGCCCCTCGGTCCTGGGCGAGGTGCTGGAGAGCACGGTCCAGGGCAGCTCGGCCGACACGATCCGCGATCATAATCTGCGGCCGGCGCTGCCGCCCAAGGTTGACATCGTGTCGTTCAGCGAGGGGGCCGACCTCGAATACAAGATGCTGGTCGAAATCCTGCCCGAGATCCCCGAGCCGAATTTCGCCGGCCTCGGCATCGAACGGCTCGTCGTCGAGGTGCCGCAGGACAGCGTCGACGCGGCGGTCGCGCGGATCGCCGAACAGCAGCGCAAGTCGGAGCCGGCGGACCGCCCGGCCGCGACCGGCGACATCCTGGTCGTCGACCTTGAAGGACGGGCCGGCGACGAGGAGATCCCCGGCGCCGGCGGCAAAGACCGCCAGATCACACTCGGCGAGGGCGGTTTGATCCCCGGTTTCGAGGAGCAGCTGATCGGCGCCGCGGCCGGGGAGCACCGCACCGTGCGGGTCACCTTTCCCGAGAATTACGCGGCCCAGAACCTCGCCGGCAAGGAAGCGGTCTTCGAGGTCGATGTGAAGGAGGTCCGGCAGCTTCTGCCGGCCGTGATCGACGACGAGTTGGGCAAGGCCGTCGGCCTCGAAAGCCTCGCCGAGCTGCGAGCGGAGGTGCAGCAGCAGATGCAGCGCGATTACGCGGCGGCCGCGCGATTGCGGCTGAAGCGGGCCCTGCTCGACAAGCTGGCCGAGCGCTACGACTTCCCGGTCCCCCCCGGCATGGTGGAGCTGGAATTCGAGAACATCTGGGCGCAGCACCAGGCCGAAAAGCAGCTCCAGGCGGAGCGCGCCGGCGGCCCGACGGATGATCCGCAGACCGGCGAGTCGCCGGCAGCGGCGGTCGAAGAGGCCCCAGGCGGCGGTCGAAGAGGCCCCGGCAGGCGCTGCGCAGACCGATCCGGCGCCGGCGGTCCAGACAGCACCCGACAGCTCGGCCGAAGCCCCAGCCGAGGACAGCCAGGCCGGCGCGGACGATGGCGACGAGAGCGCCAAGGGGGAATACCGCAGCATCGCCGAACGCCGCGTCAGGCTGGGTCTTCTCCTCGCCGAGGTCGGGCGCGCCAACAACATCACCGTCACCCAGGAGGAGATCAACCAGGCGATCACCCGAGAGGTGCGCCGGCATCCCGGCTACGAGCGCCAAGCGCTGGATTTCTACCGCCAGAACTCGGATGCCGTGGCCAGCCTGCGGGCGCCGATCTTCGAGGACAAGGTCATCGACTTCATCGTCGAGCTGGCCAAGCTCGACGAACGCCGGGTGACCCCGCAAGAGCTGCTGGCCCTGCCCGATCCGGACAGCGACAATGCGGCGCCGCCCGGCTCGCCGAACGAGCCCGCGGCGCAGCGGCAGGGCGAGCAGCAAGACTGAGCCGATCGAAGCCGAGCGCCGCCGGCCGGCGCTACCGAGGAGACCGCACCCAGGAGACCGCACCCAGGAGACCGCACCCAGGAGACCGCAAATGTCGGAATATTTCGAACAGTACATGAACAACTTGGTGCCGATGGTCGTCGAGCAGACGAACCGCGGCGAGCGCGCCTATGACATCTATTCCCGCCTGTTGAAGGAGCGCATCATCTTTCTCGTCGGGCCGGTGCACGATGCGGTCGCGAGCCTGATCTGCGCCCAGCTGTTGTTCCTCGAATCGGAGAACCCGACCAAGGACATCGCGTTCTACATCAACTCGCCGGGCGGGGTGGTGACCTCCGGGCTGGCGATCTACGACACGATGCAGTACATCCGCTCGCCGGTTTCGACCGTGTGCATCGGTCAGGCGGCCTCGATGGGATCGCTGCTGCTCGCCGCCGGCGCCCACGGCAAGCGCTTTTCGCTGCCGAATTCGCGGATCATGATCCACCAGCCCTCGGGCGGGGCACAAGGCCAAGCGACCGACATCGAAATCCAGGCGCGAGAGATCCTGGCGCTGCGCGCGCGGCTCAACGAAATCTACGTCCGCCACACCGGCCAGCCGCTCGAAGTCATCTCCAACGCGGTCGAGCGCGACAAGTTTCTGTCGCCGTTCGAGGCCCGGGAATTCGGCCTCGTCGACGAGGTCGTGGAGTCCCGTCCCGGCGGCTTTGAGGAGCGCCTGCGCGCCTGAGCCGCGGAACTCCGGGCTGGTCTAGCATGATTAAGTAGTTGTTGATCCGCCGCGAGCACATATACTCGATGGCTGCGGCGGGGTAGGGCAGTGCCGGGTAAATCGGCGATCGGGCGATCGGCGGGACGAGACGGCCCCGCCGGGCATCCGGTCGGCGAACCGGGAAAAAGGAGCTGGGGAGGCCGGGGCTTCTTCGGCGACGACGGAGTGGCGATGACCAAATCCAGCGGCAGCGACTCGAAGAATACGCTCTACTGCTCCTTCTGCGGCAAGAGCCAGCACGAGGTCAGAAAGCTGATCGCCGGGCCGACCGTGTTCATCTGCGACGAGTGCGTCGAGCTGTGCATGGACATCATCCGCGAGGAGCACAAGACGACCTTGGTCAAGTCGCGCGACGGGGTCCCCGGGCCGCGCGACATCTGCAAGGTGCTAGACGATTACGTGATCGGCCAGGATCACGCCAAACGGGTGCTATCGGTTGCCGTTCACAACCATTACAAGCGCCTGGCGCATGGCGCCAAGGCCAATGATGTCGAGCTGGCGAAGTCGAACATCCTGCTGGTCGGGCCGACCGGCTCAGGCAAGACCCTGCTCGCCCAGACCCTGGCGCGGATCATCGACGTGCCGTTCACGATGGCCGACGCCACCACCCTGACCGAGGCGGGCTATGTCGGCGAGGATGTCGAGAACATCATCCTGAAGCTGCTGCAGGCCGCCGACTATAATGTCGAGCGGGCGCAACGCGGCATCGTCTACATCGACGAGGTCGACAAGATCTCGCGCAAATCCGACAACCCGTCGATCACCCGCGACGTTTCCGGCGAGGGCGTGCAGCAGGCGCTGTTGAAGATCATGGAGGGCACCATCGCCTCGGTGCCACCCCAGGGCGGGCGCAAGCACCCACAGCAGGAGTTCCTGCAGGTCGACACCACCAACATCCTGTTTGTCTGCGGCGGCGCGTTCTCCGGCCTCGAAAAGATCATCGCCCAGCGCCGCCAGGGCACCTCGATCGGGTTCGGCGCCGAGGTGCGCGGGCCGGATGAGCGCAAGACCGGCGAGATCCTCAGGGACCTCGAACCCGAGGATCTCTTGAAGTTCGGGCTGATCCCCGAATTCGTCGGCCGGCTGCCGGTGGTGGCGACCCTCGACGATCTCGACGAAGGGGCGCTGGTCGACATCCTGACCAAGCCCAAGAACGCGCTGGTCAAGCAGTATCAGCGGCTGTTCGAGATGGAGGATGTCCGGCTCGAGCTCAACGAGGAGGCGCTGAAAGCAATCGCCAGGAAAGCGATTCTGCGCAAGACCGGCGCGCGCGGGCTGCGCTCGATCATGGAGGCGATCCTGCTTGAATCGATGTTCGAGTTGCCGAGCCTGGTCGGCGTCAGCGAGATCGTGATCAACCGCGAGGTCGTCGAAGGGCGCGCCCAGCCGCTGCAAATCTACTCCGATCGCCGCGGCGACGTCGGCACCGGCGATTGATCCGCATGCGGTCCGCGTGGCTCCCATCCGCCAGCCGCAACCCAGGTGACTTGACTGCCGGCAAAACCGGGCCAACCTAGACCTAGATACGGTATGCCTGACCCGGCCGCCCGGGTGATCCCGGGACGGCCCCGAGAAAAAAGAGGGCTCATGTTAGAACACGTACACGGTGCGCTCTATCCCGTCCTGCCGTTGCGCGACATCGTCGTCTTTCCGCACATGATCGTGCCGCTGTTCGTCGGCCGCGAAAAGTCGGTGCGGGCGCTCGAGGACGTGATGAAGGATGACAAGCAGATTTTGCTCGTCACCCAAAAGAACGCGGCTCAGGACGATCCCGGCACCGCCGACATCTATCTGGTCGGCACCATCGGCACCGTGCTGCAGCTGTTGAAGCTCCCGGACGGCACGGTCAAGGTGCTGGTCGAGGGCGGCCAGCGCGCCCGGATCGCCCGCTTCGCCGAGAACGAGGCGTTCTTCCAGGCCTATGCCGATCCGGTCGCCGAAAAGGCGGGCGAGGCGCAGGAGATGGCGGCGTTGGGCCGCACCGTGGTCTCGCAGTTCGAGCAGTACATCAAGCTCAACAAAAAGATCCCGCCCGAGGTGCTGGTCTCGATCAACCAGATCGACGACCCGGCGAAGCTCGCCGACACGGTGGCCTCGCACTTGACTCTGAAGATCCCGGAAAAGCAGGAGCTGCTCGAAACCGAAGCGGTGTCCGAACGCCTGGAAAAGGTGTTCGGCTATATGGAAGGCGAGATCGGCGTCCTGCAGGTGGAAAAGCGGATCCGCAGTCGGGTCAAGCGTCAAATGGAAAAGACGCAGCGCGAATATTACCTGAACGAGCAGATGAAGGCGATCCAGAAGGAGCTCGGCGAGGGCGAGGACGGCAAGGACGAGATGGCCGAGCTCGAAGAACGAATCAACAAGACCGCCTTTTCCAAGGAGGCCCGCGACAAGGCCACCGCGGAACTCAAAAAGCTCAAGAGTATGAGCCCGATGTCGGCCGAGGCGACGGTGGTGCGCAACTATCTCGACTGGCTGTTGTCGGTGCCGTGGCACAACCGCACCAAGATCAAGCGCGACATCAAGATCGCCGAAAAGGTGCTCAACGCCGACCACTTCGGGCTGGAGAAGGTCAAGGAGCGCATCCTCGAATATCTGGCCGTCCAGCAGCGCATCAAAAAGATGAAGGGTCCGATCCTGTGTCTGGTCGGCGCGCCCGGGGTCGGCAAGACTTCGCTCGGCAAGTCGGTGGCGCGGGCCACCGGCCGCAATTTCGTGCGCATGTCGCTGGGCGGCGTGCGCGACGAGGCCGAGATCCGCGGCCATCGGCGGACCTATATCGGCTCGATGCCGGGCAAGGTCCTCCAGGGCATGAAAAAGGCGAAGTCGTCGAACCCGCTGTTCCTGCTCGATGAGGTCGACAAGCTCGGCGCTGACTGGCGCGGCGATCCATCCTCGGCCCTGCTCGAGGTGCTCGACCCCGAGCAGAACGGCGCGTTCAATGATCATTACCTCGAGGTCGACTACGATCTGTCGGACGTGATGTTCGTCACTACGGCGAACACCCTGCGCATCCCGCAGCCGCTGCTCGACCGGATGGAGATCATCCGCATCCCCGGCTACACCGAGGACGAGAAGGTCGAGATCGCGCGCCGCCACCTGATCCCCAAGCAGATGACGGCGCACGGCATCCGCAAAACGGAGTGGAGCATCAGCGAGGACGCGATTCGCGATCTGATTCGCCACTACACCCGTGAGGCGGGGGTGCGCAACCTCGAGCGCGAGATCGCCAATCTGACTCGCAAGGCGATCAAAGACATCCTGATGAAGAAGACCGAGCGGGTGTCGGTGACGCGGCGCAACCTCGAGAAATACGCCGGGGTCAGACGGTTCCGCTACGGCGAGGCCGAGAGCGAGGATCTGGTCGGGGTGACGACCGGGCTCGCCTGGACCGAGGTCGGCGGCGAATTGCTGACGATCGAGGCGGTGACCTTGCCCGGCAAGGGGCGGGTGACGGCCACCGGCAAGCTTGGCGACGTGATGAAGGAGTTGGTCCAGGCGGCCGAGAGCTACGTCAAGTCGCGCAGCCACGCCTTCGGCATCCGCCCGACGGTGTTCGACAAGCGGGACATTCACGTGCACGTGCCGGAGGGGGCCACTCCCAAGGACGGCCCCTCGGCCGGCGTCGCGATGGTCACTTCGATCGTATCGGTGCTGACCGGGATCCCGGTCAGGAGCTCGATCGCGATGACCGGCGAGATCACGTTGCGCGGCCGCGTGCTGCCGATCGGCGGCGTCAAGGAGAAGCTGCTCGCGGCGCTGCGCGGCGGACTGAAAACCGTGCTGATCCCGCAGGACAACGAGAAGGATCTCGCCGAGATTCCGGACAATGTGAAGAAGGGATTGAAAATCATCCCGATCCGCACGGTCGATCAGCTGCTCGGCGCGGCGCTCGCGGCGCCGCTGACGCCGGTAGACTGGGCCGATGACGGCGAACCGGCGCCGGTCATTCCTCCTACAAGCGAGGAGCGCTCGGGTCTAGTTACCCATTAATTGAACTGCGGCATGCCGTTCGCCCTCGCGGCGGACGCATCGCCGCAGCGAGAACATATTGTAATGCTTAACAAACACTTCGACTCTCGGCTGCGCGGGCGGTTGACCGCGGACCGCCTGCGCTCTAAACTCCTCGGCGAACAGATCCAAGGAACGATCTCGTACACTCGCGCAGGGGGCAGCCCGTGAACAGGAACGAACTCGTCGATGCCGTCGTCAGCAAATCGGAACTGAGAAAGTCGGAGGCGAGCCGGGCGGTTGATGCAGTGTTCGACTCGATCGTTGACGCATTGAAGAGCGGCGAGGAGGTGAGGCTGGTCGGGTTCGGCACTTTTTCAGTGGCCTCGCGAGCGGCGTCCGAGGGGCGCAACCCGCGGACCGGCGAGAAGATCCAAATCGCCGCCTCCAAGCAGCCTAAGTTCAAGGCAGGCAAAGGACTACGCGATTCGCTGAACTGATCGCGGGCTCGCCTGGCCCCGCCCCGCCTGGCCAGAACCCGGCTTGGCCCGAGCCGAGGTTGCGTTTACCCTGACCCGGGCGGCTGGCGCCGCAGAGCTCGCCGAGACGGTGGCAGCGCAACCCATAGGACGTGACGGCGCACGAGCCGGGCGATTAGCTCAGCTGGCAGAGCATCTCGTTTACACCGAGGGGGTCGGGGGTTCGAATCCCTCATCGCCCACCAGCCGCGCTCCACCGGGAGCGATGCCGATGACGCCGCGCCCCGGCAAGCGGCGGATGGAGGCGCTGCACCCGGTGCGCTTGACACCCCCGCAGCGGAGCGATAAGGGTGGCGCCCGGAACGGCGCAGGGATGGCCGCCCCGGTCGAGGGCCGAGGGGGCGTAGCTCAGTTGGTTAGAGCGCCGGCCTGTCACGCCGGAGGTCGCGGGTTCGAGCCCCGTCGCTCCCGCCATCGGCCCCGGATCTGTCAAAGGCGCTGACGCGGGGTCCGGTGGTGCCGCGCGGACGTTCCAGTAGCCGGGCTTTCCGGCAGGAGGATTCCGGCTACTCGAAGGGATGCGGTCGATTATTGCGTCCCTTTAGCTGGCAATATGCGTGATAATGCCAACCGAACATCACCGATGGCTCGAGTTTGCCGATGGAAATTCTGCTGCGCGAATATTTTCCGATCCTCGTCTTTCTGGTCATTGCCGGCGCGGTCGCCACGGCGATGGTCGCCGGATCGTTCATGCTCGCCCGGCAGCGGCCCGACAGCGAAAAGCTGTCGCCCTACGAATGCGGCTTCGAACCGTTCGAAGATGCCCGCATCCGGTTTGACGTGCGCTACTATCTGGTCGCCATCCTGTTCATTATCTTCGACCTCGAAGTGGCCTTCCTATTTCCCTGGGCGGTCTCGCTCGGCGATGTCGGATTGTTCGGCTTCTGGTCGATGGTGGTGTTCCTCGGGGTGCTGACCATCGGCTTCGTCTACGAGTGGCGCAAAGGAGCGCTCGAATGGGAGTGACCGAGGCGCCGGAGCGTCCCTTGGCGCACGGCGCGGTTCCCGCCGACGGCGAGCGGCGCCTGCTGCTGCGGGCCGCGACCGAGGAAATCCAGGACAAGGGCTTTGTCACCGCCCGCCTCGACAGCCTGGTCAATTGGGCGCGCAGCGGCTCGCTGTGGCCGATGACCTTTGGTCTCGCCTGCTGTGCAGTCGAGATGATGCACACCGGCGCCAGCCGCTATGACCTCGATCGCTTCGGCGTCGTGTTTCGCGCCAGTCCGCGCCAGTCGGACGTGATGATCGTCGCCGGCACCTTGTGCAACAAGATGGCGCCGGCGCTGCGCAAGGTCTACGACCAGATGGCCGAGCCGCGCTGGGTGATCTCGATGGGCTCGTGCGCCAATGGCGGCGGCTATTACCATTATTCCTATTCGGTGGTGCGCGGCTGCGACCGGATCGTCCCGGTCGACGTCTACGTACCGGGCTGCCCGCCGACCGCGGAGGCGCTGCTCTACGGCGTCCTGCTGCTGCAGAAGAAGATCAGGCGTACCCGCAACTTCGCCCGCTGATCGCGCCGATGGAAGAACGCCTGAAAGCCCTGGCCGAGCATCTCGTGGCCGCGTTGCCCGACGCGATCGGCGCGAGCGAGATCCGCCATGGCGAACTGAGCGTGCGGGTCGAGCGGACGGCTCTGCCGCGGGTGCTGGGCTTTTTGCGCGACGATCCGACATGCCGCTTCACCGTGCTCTGCGACATTTGCGGCGTCGATTTTCCTGACCGCCCGATGCGCTTCGATGTCGTCTACAATCTCCTCAGCATGAGCCGCAACCAGCGCATCCGCCTCAAGGTCGAGACCGACGAGAACGAGCCGGTGCCGTCGGCGACCGCCCTGTTCAGTTGCGCCGGCTGGTGGGAGCGCGAGGCCTGGGACCTTTATGGGATCTATTTCGCCGATAATCCCGATCTGCGCCGGATCTTGACCGATTACGGGTTCGAGGGGCACCCGATGCGCAAGGATTTTCCGCTGACGGGATATGTCGAGCTGCGCTACGACGAGGAGCAGAAGCGGGTCGTCTACGAGCCGGTTCGCCTGCAGCAGGAATTCCGCAGCTTCGATTTCATGTCGCCCTGGGAGGGAATGGACAAGATCCTTCCGGGCGACGAAAAGGCCGGCGAGGCCGAAGCGTCGCCCGGAGGCGCCTCGCCCGGGAGTGCGCCGGCCGGGGGCGGGCGGTGAGCGAACCGCGTCCTGGCCCGGCGCCGGAGAGCGAGCTCGAAGGGCCGCCGCGGATCAAGAACTTCATGATGAATTTCGGGCCGCAGCACCCCGCCGCGCATGGCGTCATGCGGCTCGTCCTCGAGATGGACGGCGAGATCGTCGAACGCGCCGACCCGCATATCGGCCTCCTCCATCGCGGCACCGAGAAGCTGATCGAGTACAAGACCTATCTGCAGGCGATCCCCTATTTCGACCGGCTCGACTACGTGTCGCCGATGTGCCAGGAGCACGCCTTCGCGCTCGCTGTCGAGAAGCTGTTGGGGATCACGCCGCCGCCCCGCGCCCAATACATCCGCGTGCTGTTCGCCGAGATCACCCGCATCCTCAACCATCTCTTGTGCATCTGCGCGTTCGGCCTCGATGTCGGCGCGATCACCCCGTTTCTGTGGGGGTTCGAGGAGCGCGAGCGGTTGATGGAATTCTACGAGCGGGTGTCGGGCGCGCGCCTGCACGCCAATTATTTCCGCCCCGGCGGCGTCCATCTCGACATGCCGGCCGGGCTCGACGCGGACATCCTCGCCTTTTGCGCGACCTTTCCGGCAACGATCGACGACATCGAGGGGCTCCTGACCGAGAACCGCATCTTCAAGGAGCGCACCGTCGATATCGGGGTGGCGAGCGCCGAGCAGGCTGCGGATTGGGGGTTTTCCGGGCCGATGCTGCGCGGCTCGGGAGTGGCCTGGGATTTGCGCCGGGCGCAGCCCTACGATGTCTACGACAAGATGGATTTCGACGTTCCGATCGGCAAGAACGGCGATTCCTACGACCGCTACCTGGTCCGGATCGAGGAGATGCGCCAGTCGGTGCGGATCATCGAGCAGGCGTTGGCGCAGATGCCGGGCGGACCGGTCAAGGTCAACGACCGCAAGGTGGCGCCGCCGCCGCGGGCCGAGATGAAGAACTCGATGGAGGCGCTGATCCATTTTTTCAAGCTCTACACCGAGGGCTATCACGTGCCGGCCGGCGAGACCTATACTGCGGTCGAGGCGCCGAAAGGCGAATTCGGCGTCTACCTTGTTGCCGACGGCACCAACCGGCCCTATCGCTGCAAGATTCGCGCGCCGGGCTTCGCCTTTCTGCAGGCCGCCGACTTCATGTGCCGCGGCCACATGCTGGCCGACGTCGTCGCGATCATCGGCTCGATGGACATCGTTTTCGGCGAGATCGACCGATGAATAGCTCCGCTTCAGCGCCGCCGTTCGAGCAGCCAGAGACTTTTGAATTCACCCCCGAGAATTTACACCTGGCCGAGGCGCATATCGCCAAATACCCGCCCGGCCGGCAGGCGAGCGCGGTCTTGCCATTGCTCGACCTGGCGCAGCGCCAGAGCCGTGGTTGGCTGCCGCGCGCGGCGATGGACTATGTCGCGCACCTGCTGGCGATGGCGCCGATCCGGGTCTACGAGGTCGGCAGCTTCTACACGATGTTCAACCTGCGGC
The DNA here is from genome assembly GCA_963795485.1 of uncultured Alphaproteobacteria bacterium. GTDB lineage: Bacteria > Pseudomonadota > Alphaproteobacteria > ATCC43930 > CGMCC-115725 > AP-15. Next base: position 369,051 of record CAWCIL010000039.1, on the reverse strand, counting down.
CGGTCGGGCGTTATCTGCTGCAGGCTTGCACGACGACGCCGTGCTGGCTGCGCGGCTCGGACGAGGTGGTCGGCGCCTGCGAGCAGAAGCTCGGGATCGGGATTGGCGACAGCACTGCCGACGGCCTCTTTACCCTGGTCGAGGTCGAGTGTCTGGGGGCCTGCGTCAACGCGCCGATCCTGCAGGTCAACGACGATTTTTACGAGGATCTCGACGGTCCGGCGACCGCAGCGCTGCTCGACGCGCTGCGCGCCGGCGCACCGCCGCCGCCGGGCTCGATGACCGGCCGGCACGGCTCCGAGCCGGTCGGCGGCCGCACCACATTGACGGAGCCGGCCGGAGAGGCCGGCGCCGGCACTGAGAGGACCTGAATGCTCGCCGACCAGGACCGCATCTTCACCAACCTCTACGGCCGGGAGGACTGGCGGCTCGACGGCGCGCGGCGGCGCGGCGATTGGGACCGAACCAAGGAGTTGATCCTCAAGGGCCGCGACTGGATCGTCAACGAGGTCAAGGAATCGGGGCTGCGCGGACGCGGCGGCGCCGGCTTTCCGACCGGGCTCAAATGGTCGTTCATGCCGAAGGAGAGCGACCGGCCGACCTATCTCGCCGTCAACGCCGACGAGAGCGAACCCGGCACCTGCAAGGACCGCGATATCCTGCGCAACGACCCGCACAAGCTGATCGAGGGCACGCTCCTGGCCTCGGCCGGGATGGGTGTGCACCATTGCTACATCTACATCCGCGGTGAATTCTACAACGAGGCGCAGCGCCTGCAGGCGGCGATCGACGAGGCCTATGGCGCCGGGCTGATCGGCAAGGACGCCTGCGGCTCGGGATATCCGTTCGAGCTCCATCTGCACCGCGGCGCCGGCGCCTACATCTGCGGCGAAGAGACGGGCCTGCTCGAGAGCCTCGAAGGGCGCAAGGGGCAGCCCCGGCTGAAGCCGCCGTTTCCGGCCCAGGTCGGGCTCTATGGCTGCCCAACCACGGTCAACAACGTCGAAACGATCGCGGTCGTGCCGACGATCCTGCGGCGCGGCGGCGCCTGGTTTGCCGCGATCGGCCGGCCGAAGAACAGCGGCACCAAGATTTATTGCCTCTCGGGCCACGTAAATACGCCGTGCAATGTCGAGGAGGCGATGAGCATCCCATTGAAGGAGCTGATCGAGCGCCATGGCGGCGGGGTGCGCGGCGGCTGGGACAACCTCTTGGCGGTGATCCCGGGCGGCTCGTCGGTGCCGGTCATTCCGAAATCGGTCTGCGAGACGGTGCTGATGGATTTCGACAGCCTGCAGGAGGTCAAGAGCGCGCTCGGCACCGCCGCGGTCATCGTCATGGACAAGTCGACCGACATCGTCAAGGCGATCGCGCGGTTGTCGCAATTCTACAAGCACGAAAGCTGCGGCCAGTGCACCCCGTGCCGCGAAGGGCTCGGCTGGGTCTGGCGGGTCATGGAGCGGATGGTCGAGGGCAACGCCTCGGTCGCCGAGATCGATATGCTGCTCGACGTGTCCTACGAGGTCGAGGGCCACACGATCTGCGCGCTCGCCGACGGTGCGGCATGGCCGGTGCAGGGGCTGATCCGCCACTTTCGGCCGGAGATGGAGCGGCGCATCGCCGAATACCGAGCGGCTGCGATGCCGCGGGCGGCGGAATGAGGCATTCGGGGCCACGAGATGGCCGAACCCGAGCGTCTTCCGCCGCCGCCGTTCTGGCGCACGCTTTATTATGCGCAATACGTCATGGGCAGGCCGGGCCGCCGCATCGATCCGATCGAGATCAGACGCACGCTGGAGATGCCCGAGCGACGCACGCGTCAAGCGGACGGCCGCGTCAGGCATTGGCGCTGGGTCGCCGAGCACGGTCATTGGCTGCGGGTCGTCACCGAAGCCGATGGCGAAACCGTCCACAACGCGTTTTGGGATAGAGATTTTGCGCCATGATGCACCTTCTGGTCGCACGAAATGATCGCGGTTCCCGGCTCGCCTGGGAACCGGTGCGCTATTGTCTGGAGACCGACACGATGGCGATTGAGCTGCGACCCTGGCCAGGCCGACCCGATGAGACCGCCGTGGCGCATGACGCCGGCCCCGATCTCGTCATTCACGCATATGTCGGGGATGGCGAGACCTGGTTGTGGGAGATCGAGCACGCCTCGCAACACCCTGAGCACATCGCCGCGGCGCTGAGGGAATTGCAAAGCCGACAGTTGGTCGCGTCACCGTGAATTCGCTGCTATTGCGGCACGACGATACCAAATTCTCGTTCAATGACGGTTATATGGCGAGAATGACGCGATGCCGAAGCTGACGATCGACGGCGACGAGATCGAGGTGCCGGCCGGCACGACGATCCTGCAGGCTTGCGAGCTAGCCGGCGTCGAGGTCGCGCATTTCTGCTTTCACGAGCGGCTGGCGATCGCCGGGAACTGCCGGATGTGCCTGGTCGAAGTCGAAAAATCGCCAAAGCCGATCGCGTCCTGCGCGATGCCGATCGGCGATGGCATGGTGGTCCACACCAAATCGCCAAAGGCGGTGAAGGCGCAAAAGGGGGTGATGGAGTTCCTGCTGATCAACCATCCGCTCGACTGCCCGATCTGCGACCAGGGCGGCGAGTGCGATCTGCAGGACCAGGCGATGGCCTACGGGTTCGATCGCGGCCGGTTCGAGGAGAACAAGCGCGCCGTGCGCGACAAGGATTTCGGCCCATTGGTCGAAACCCACATGACCCGCTGCATCCACTGCACGCGCTGCATCCGCTTTCTGACCGAGATCGCCGGGGTCGAGGAGCTGGGCGCCACCGGGCGCGGCGAGGACATGGAGATCACGACCTATATCGAGCGCGCGCTCGGCTCGGAATTGTCCGCCAACATCATCGATCTGTGCCCGGTCGGCGCACTGACCTCGAAGCCCTATGCGTTCATGGCCCGGCCGTGGGAGTTGAGCAAAACCGAATTGGTCGACGTTCTCGACGCGGTCGGCAGCAATATCCGGGTCGATGCGCGCAACGCGCAGGTCTTGCGGGTATTGCCGCGGGTCAACGAGGCGGTCAATGAGGAGTGGATCTCGGACAAGACCCGTTATGCGGTCGACGGGCTGCGCCGCCGCCGGCTCGACCGCCCCTATGCCGGCCGGCGCGGCCTGCGGGCCGGGACCGAGTGGCGCGAGGCGCTCGAGATGGTCGCCGACCGGCTTAAAAAGGCGCCGGCCGAGCGCATCGCCGCGATTGCTGGCGACTTGTGCGATCTCGAAGCGATGTTCGCGCTGAAGGAGCTGCTGGGCAGTCTCGGTGCGATGAGCCTCGACTGTCGCCAGGACGGCGCCAAGCTCGATCCGCGCTGCCGCGCCGGCTACCTGTTCAACACCACGATCGCCGGCATCGAAGCGGCCGATGCATGTCTGCTGATCGGCACCAACCCGCGCTGGGAAGCCCCGCTCGTCAGTGCGCGGCTGCGCAAGCGCCACCTGCGGGGCGGGTTTGCAATCGCCGCGATCGGCCCGGCGCTCGATCTGTCGTTTCCGGTCGAAATGCTGGGCGAGGGCGGCGAGACGCTCGGCGCGATCGCCGCGGGCGAGCATCCCTGGGCCGAGCGGCTGCGGACCGCCAAGAACCCGATGCTGGTGCTCGGGCAGGGGGCATTGGCGCGGGCGGACGGCGCCCAGGTGCTGGCCGCGGCCCGCCGGATCGCCGAGAGCTGCGGGCTGGTGCGCGACGGGTGGAACGGGTTCAACGTCTTGCACCGCGCGGCGGCGCGGGTCGGCGGGCTCGATGTCGGCTTTGTGCCGGGGCCGGGCGGGCATGATGTCGCGGGCATTGTCGAAGGCTGCCGGTCGGGGGCGATCGAAGTGCTCTATCTGCTCGGCGCCGACGAGATCGACACTGCCGACCTCGGCTCGGCCTTTGTCGTCTATCAGGGGCATCATGGCGACCGCGGCGCCGAGCGCGCCGACGTGATCCTGCCGGGAGCCGCCTATACCGAGAAGGACGGCACCTACATCAATACCGAGGGCCGGGTGCAGCAGGCGCGCCGCGCTACCTTCCCGCCCGGCGAGGCGCGCGAGGACTGGAGGATCGTGCGCGCGCTGTCGAACGCGGTCGGGCGGCCGCTCCCGTTCAACACGTTGGGAGATCTGCGGCGACGGGTGCGCGATGCCTGTCCGGCAACGGCCGAAACCGACCGGGCTCCCGCCGCCGCGTGGGGCGAATTCGGCCAGGCGGGTCCGCTCGACCCGGCCCCGTTCGCCTATCCGATCGCCGATTTCTACCGCACCGACCCGATCAGCCGGGCCAGCGCCACAATGGCCGAGTGCAGCGAAATCTTTCTCGCCGATCACGGCGAGCTGCCGCCGCGGACCGGCACCCATGGCTAGCTTTTGGAGCGGCTATGCCGGGGTGACCATCATCACCATCGGCGAGGTGGTGGCGGTGGTGGTGCCGCTGCTGATCGCGGTCGCCTATCTGACCTATGCCGAGCGCAAGGTGCTGGCCTTCTCGCAGCTGCGCAAGGGACCCAATGTCGTCGGCCCGTTCGGGCTCTGGCAGCCCTTCGCCGACGGGCTCAAGCTGCTGATCAAGGAGACGATTATCCCGAGCGGGGCCAACCGCATCGTGTTCATCGTCGCACCGATCGTGACGTTCACATTGAGCCTCGTTGCCTGGGCGGTGATCCCGTTCGATCCCGGGGTGGTCGTCGCCAACATCAATGTCGGCATCCTCTACCTGTTCGCGATCAGCTCGCTCGGGGTCTACGGCATCATTCTCGCCGGCTGGGCCTCGAACTCGCGCTACGCCTTTCTCGGCGCGTTGCGCTCGGCGGCGCAGATGGTCTCCTACGAGGTCGCGATCGGGTTTGTGCTGGTGACCGTGCTGCTCTGCGTCGGTTCGCTGAATTTGAGCGCGATCGTCGAGGCGCAGCGCCACATCTGGTTCTGCGTCCCGCTGTTGCCGATGTTCGTGATCTTCTTCATCTCGGGGCTGGCCGAGACCAACCGCGCCCCGTTCGACGTGGTCGAGGGCGAAACCGAGCTGGTCGCCGGCTATTTCGTCGAATATTCGGCGATGGCGTTTGCGCTGTTCTACCTCGGCGAATACGCCAACATGATCCTGATGAGTGCGATGACCAGCGTGCTGTTTCTGGGCGGCTGGCTGGCACCATTCGGGGTGCCGCCCTTTACCTGGGTCCCGGGCTGGATCTGGTTTCTGCTGAAGATCGCTTTTGTCCTGTTCTGCTTTCTGTGGGTGCGTGCGACGTTCCCGCGATTCCGCTACGACCAGCTGATGCGGCTCGGCTGGAAGGTGTTTCTGCCGTTTTCGCTGTTCTGGCTGGTGCTGACTGCGGGCGTGCTGATCGCCGTCGGATGGCGCTGAGCGGGCGATGGGCTGAGGATCGAAGCGATGGCACTTTGGGCACGCGGCGCGCGCGGCCTCCTGCTGAGCGAGCTGCTTTCGGGGATGGCGCTGACCCTGCGCTACATGTTCAGGCGCTCGGTCACGGTCAACTATCCCTACGAGAAGGGGCCGCTCAGTACCCGCTTTCGCGGCGAGCACGCGCTGCGCCGATACCCCAACGGCGAAGAGCGCTGCATCGCCTGCAAATTGTGCGAGGCGATCTGCCCGGCCTTGGCGATCACGATCGAGGCCGAGCCGCGCGCGGACGGCAGCCGGCGCACGACCCGCTACGACATCGACATGACCAAATGCATCTATTGCGGCTATTGCCAGGAGGCCTGCCCGGTCGACGCGATCGTCGAGGGGCCGAACTTCGAGTTCGCCACCGAGACCCGCGAGGAGCTGTTCTATGACAAAGAGAAGCTCTTGGACAATGGCGACCGCTGGGAGGCCGAGATCGCAAAAAACCTCGCGCTCGACGCACCCTATCGGTGAGATGACAGAGATCCGATGCGCTGCCCTCACTCACCCGTCCCTGCGGGCCGGGTGCCCCCTCTCCCGCATTGCGGGAGGTGAGGGGCGGCGATGATCCTGCAGGCGATTCTGTTCTATATCTTCGCTGCATCGGCGGTAGCGGCCGGGGCGATGGTCGTGGCCGCCCGCAACCCGGTCCATTCGGTGCTGTTTCTGATCATCGCCTTTTTCAACACCGCCGGCCTCTTTGTGCTGATCGGCGCCGAGTTCCTGGCGATGATCCTGGTCATCGTTTATGTCGGCGCGGTCGCGGTGCTGTTCCTCTTTGTCGTGATGATGCTCGATATCGACTTTGTCGAGATGCGCAGCGGCTTTGTGCGCTATCTGCCGATCGGGGCCGCGGTGGGCATGGTGCTGCTGGCCGAGCTGGTCTTCATCATCGTGAGCTGGGTGGTGACCCCGGCGGCGACCGGACACGCAACCGCGCTGCCGGCGGGCGGGATTACCCTCAGCAACACGAGGGCGCTCGGCGATGTGCTCTATACGCGCTATCTGTTCGCCTTCGAGGGCGCTGGACTGATCCTGCTGGTCGCGATGATCGGGGCGATCGTGCTGACTCTGCGCCAGCGCGCCGATGTGCGCCGCCAGTCGATCGCCGCCCAGCTCGCCCGCACCCGCGCGCAATCGGTCGAAGTGGTCAAGGTGCCGGTAGGCGGCGGCGTCGGATGACAATCGGGCTGCCGCATTACCTGACCGTCGCCGCGATCCTGTTCACGCTCGGAATCTTCGGCATCTTTCTGAACCGGAAGAACGTCATCATCATTCTGATGTCGATCGAGCTGATGCTGCTTGCGGTCAACATCAATTTCGTGGCCTTTTCGGTGTTCTTGAACGACATCGTCGGCCAGGCCTTTGCGATGTTCGTCTTGACCGTCGCCGCGGCCGAGGCGGCGATCGGGCTCGCCATCCTCGTCGTCTACTTCCGCAACCGCGGCACGATCCGGGTCGAAGACATCAACATGATGAAAGGCTGAGGCGCCGGTTTCCTGCGATGCCACGCATCCCAACCAGCGACAGACCGTCTTGGCCGGACCTGTTCCGGCTGTCCACGCCTTATTATGGCGGCGGCGAGGGCGTGGATCACCGGGTCGAGCCCGGTGATGACGACTGCGGGGGCTCCTTTCGCCGGGTAGGGGCGGAGCTGATCGCCGACCAGCCTGGCCCGCAACGGATCGGAGGCTGAGCCCATGGCGCTGGCCGTCGTTTTCCTGCCGTTGGTTGCGGCGATCATCGCTGGGTTTTTCGGCCGTGCGATCGGCGACCGCGGTTCCCAGGTGGTCACCTGCGGCGCTTTGCTGCTGTCGGCGGCGCTGGGACTCTTGGTGTTCCGCGGCATTCTCGCCGCACCGGGGCCGCAGATCATCCCGCTGTTCCAGTGGATCGTCGCTGGCGGGGTCGACGTCGCCTGGTCGATCCGGCTCGATACCTTGAGCGGCGTCATGATCGTCGTCGTCACCGTCGTCTCGTCGATGGTCCATGTCTATTCGATCGGCTACATGGCGGAGGACAAGTCGATCCCCCGCTTTATGGCCTATATGAGCCTGTTTACCTTCTTCATGCTGGCATTGGTCACCTCCGACAACTTCGTACAGCTGTTCTTCGGCTGGGAGGGCGTCGGCCTGATGTCTTACCTGCTGGTCGGCTTCTGGTACGATCGGCCGTCGGCCAACGCCGCGGCGATCAAAGCCTTCTTTGTCAACCGGGTCGGCGATTTCGGCTTTTCGCTCGGCATCTTTGCCGTTTTCGTGATCTTCGGCACGCTGAACTTTCCCGAGGTGTTTGCCCGGGCGCCGAAGGTCGTCGGCACGACGATGGATTTTCTCGGCTGGCGGGTCAATTCGCTGACGCTCGCCTCGATCCTGTTGTTCGTCGGTGCGATGGGGAAATCGGCGCAGATCCCGCTCCATACCTGGCTGCCCGATGCGATGGAGGGGCCGACCCCGGTCTCCGCCCTGATCCACGCCGCGACCATGGTGACGGCCGGGGTCTTTATGGTGGCGCGGTTGTCGCCGCTGTTCGAATATGCGCCGACCGCGCTCGTCGTCGTCGGCGTGATCGGCGGCACCACCTCGATGTTCGCCGCCAGCATCGCCATGGCGCAGAACGACATCAAAAAAGTCGTCGCCTACTCGACCTGCAGTCAGCTCGGCTACATGTTCATCGCGGGCGGCGTCTCAGCCTATGCCGCCGGCATATTCCATCTGTTTACCCATGCCTTCTTCAAGGGGCTGTTGTTCCTGTGCTGCGGGGCAGTGATCCACGCGATGGGCGGCGAGCAGGACATGCGCCGCATGGGTGGGCTGTGGCGCAAGACCCCGGTCACCTACGTGACGATGTGGGTCGGCGCCCTGTCGCTGAGCGCCATCCCGCCGTTTTCGGGCTACTGGTCGAAAGACACGATCCTCGACGCGGCCTGGGCCTCGGGCACCGCCGCCGGCCGCTACGGCTGGTGCCTCGGCACCTTGGCCGCGTTCATGACCGCCTTTTACATTTCGCGGGTCATGTTCATGACCTTCCACGGCGAGCCGCGCGCCGGCGAGGAAGCGATGCACCATGCCCATGACGCACCCTGGGTCATGCTGATCCCGCTGATCGTGCTGGCGATCGGCGCCGCCTTCTTTGGCTGGCTCGGCTACGATTATTTTGTCGGCGCCGAAAGCGCGCAGTTCTGGAAAGCCGCGATCCTGGTGCTGCCCGGCCACGATGCGCTGGCCAAGGCCGAGCAGATACCGGCGGTGATCGCCTATCTGCCGCTGGTCGCTGCTATTGTCGGCATCGCTATCGCCTATGTGTTTTACATCGTCAACCCGCGGATTCCGGTGCGGCTCGCCCAGCGCTTCCGGCTGCTCTACCTGTTCTTGCTGAACAAATGGTATTTCGACGAGCTCTATGACCGGCTTTTCGTCCGTCCGGCGATGGCGCTCGGCGACGGGCTGTGGAAATCGGGCGACGGCGCGCTGATCGACGGGCTGGGGCCGAACGGGGTGGCCTCGCTGACCCGCGACCTGGCGCGGCAGGCGAGCCGGCTGCAGAGCGGCTATCTCTATCACTACGCCTTCGCCATGCTGATCGGGCTCGCGGCGTTCGTGACCTGGTACCTGTTGTTGCCGCATTGAGCGAGAGGCGTTTGTCGTGAGCCATTGGCCGCTCCTTTCGCTCGTCACCTTTTTGCCGCTGGTCGGCGTCGCTTTCATCCTGATGACGCGCGGCGAGCCCGAAGTGGTCGCGCGCAATGCGCGGTTTATCGCGTTATGGACCTCCCTGATCGTATTTGCGGTCTCGGTGCTGCTGTGGGTCGAATTCGACCCGAACACCGCCGCCTTCCAATTTGTCGAGCGGTCGAACTGGATCAGCCTCGGCGGATTTACCATTACTTATCACATGGGGATCGACGGCGTCTCGCTGTTCTTCATTATTTTGTCGACTTTATTAACGTTTCTTTCCATTATTTCCGCGTGGCAGGCGATTACCTTTCAGGTCAAGGAATTCATGATCGCCTTCCTGGTCCTGGAAACATTCATGGTCGGAATCTTCTGTTCTCTTGATTTTATCGTGTTTTATGTGTTTTTCGAGGGCGTGCTGGTTCCGATGTTCCTGATCATCGGCATCTGGGGCGCGGAAAACCGAGTCTATTCGGCATTCAAGTTCTTTCTATATACCCTGCTCGGTTCGGTGCTGATGCTGCTGGCGATCCTGGCGATCTATTTCAGGACCGGAACGACCGACATTGAATATGCGCTGAACCATAGCCAATTGTTCTCCGCCGGCCTGCAGAAATGGCTGTGGCTGGCGTTTTTCGCCTCGTTTGCGATCAAGGTGCCGATGTGGCCGGTGCACACCTGGCTGCCCGACGCGCATGTCGAAGCGCCGACCGCGGGCTCGGTCATACTCGCCGGCATTCTGCTGAAGCTCGGCGGCTATGGCTTTATCCGCTTCTCGTTGCCGATGTTCCCGCTTGCTTCGCACTATTTCACGCCGCTGATCTTTACGCTCAGCGCCATCGCGGTGATCTATACCTCGCTGGTGGCGCTGGCCCAGACCGACATGAAAAAGCTGGTCGCCTATTCCTCGATCGCGCATATGGGGTTCGTGACCATGGGCCTCTTCGCGCTGACGCAGGAGGCGGTGCAGGGGGCGGTGATCCAGATGCTGAGCCACGGGCTCGTTTCGGCTGCGCTCTTTCTGTGCGTCGGCGTGCTTTACGACCGGATGCACACCCATGAGATCGCGCGCTTTGGCGGCCTCGTCGAGCGCATGCCGGCTTATGCCTTCGTCTTCATGGCGTTCACGCTGGCCTCGGTCGGGCTGCCCGGCACCAGCGGCTTCATCGGCGAGTTCCTGATCCTGCTCGGCACCTTCCGGGTCAACACCCTCGAATGCTTCCTGGCGGCGACGGCGCTGTTCCTGGCCCCGGCCTACATGCTCTATCTCTATCGCCGGGTGATCTTTGGCACGATCACCCGCGCCGATCTGCGCGGCATCCTCGACCTCAGCCCGCGGGAAAAATTCGTGTTCGCGCCGCTCCTGGTGCTGGTGCTGTGGATGGGGATCTATCCGACTTCGTTCTTGCGGCCGATCCAGGCGTCGGTCGATCATATCGTGGCGCAGGCGACCGGCGCCGCCGGCGTGCGCCGCGCCAGCCTGCCCTAGGCGCCGCGATGCCTTATCTCGCGGTTCCCGATCTGTCGCCGGCCTTGCCGGAGATGCTGCTGGCCGGCTTGGCGATGGCGCTCCTGGTCCTTGGGGCCTTTCTCGGCGAGCGCGCGGCCCGCCTCGTCTCCTGGCTGGCGATCTTGGCCTTGATCGCGGTGCTGGTCGTCCTCGTCCTCGGCGGACCCCAGCGCCGCGTCGGCTTTTACGGAATGTTCGTTACCGACGCTTTCGCGCTGTTCGTGCAGACCCTGGTGCTGGTGGGCTCGGGCGTCACCATCCTGCTGGCGATGAACTACAACGAGGAGCAGGGGATCTCACGTTTTGAATTTCCGGTGCTGGTGCTGTTAGCGACCACCGGAATGATGGTGATGATCTCGGCCAACGATTTGATCCTGCTCTATGTCGGCCTCGAATTGCAAAATCTGGCGCTCTACGTCGTCGCCAGCTTCGATCGCGATTCGCCGCGGTCGACCGAGGCCGGGCTCAAATACTTCGTCCTCGGCGGGCTGTCCTCGGGCATGCTGCTCTATGGGCTCTCGCTGGTGTATGGCTTTGCCGGCACTACCGCTTTCGCCGAGCTTGCTAGGCTTTTCGCCGGAGCGGCGCCGGTGTCGCCCGGCCTGATCATCGGTCTGGTCTTCATCCTCGCCGGTCTGGCGTTCAAGATCTCGGCGGTGCCGTTCCATATGTGGACGCCCGATGTCTATGAGGGCGCGCCGACCCCGGTCAGCATGTTTTTCGCGATCGCCCCCAAGATGGCCGCACTTGCTTTGTTGATCCGCGTCATGATCGCGCCGTTCGGCTCGCTGGTCGGCGACTGGCGGCAGATCATCGTCTTTCTGTCGATCGCTTCGATGGTGTTCGGCTCGGTCGCCGCGATCGCCCAGCCCAACATCAAGCGGCTGATGGCCTACAGCTCGATCGGGCATGTCGGCTATCTCTTGATCGGATTGGCCGCCGGCACGGCCGAGGGCATCCGCGGTGTCTTGGTCTACCTGGCGATCTACCTGTTCATGAATGTCGGCGCCTGGGGGGTCGTGCTGTGCATGCGTCGACAGGGGCGGATGCTCGATCAGATTTCCGATTTGGCCGGGCTGTCGCGGACCCGGCCGGAACTCGCGCTGGCCGTGGCGATCTTCATGTTTTCGCTGGCCGGGATTCCGCCGGCCGCTGGGTTTTTCGCCAAGCTCTACATCTTCTTCGCGGCGATCGACGCCAAGCTGACCGGGCTCGCCGTCGTCGGCGTCGTGACCAGCGTTGTCGGGGCCTTCTATTACCTGCGGGTCGTCAAGGTCATGTATTTCGACGAGCCGACGGGCGTGCTCGAACTCGCCGATCGCGGTCGAGCTCAAGGGGGTGCTGTTCGTCACCGCAGTGGTGACGCTGTTCTTTTTTCTGCTGCCGGGGCCGCTGATCGGCGGCGCCGAGGCGGCGGCGGCGGCGCTGTTTTTGCGATGAGCGGGTTAGAGCCTCTGCTTGCCGGCGGGCTATCGGCTCGTTCGCCGCGATCGGGTCGGCAGCACCAATGAGGAGGCCAAGCGGCTCGCGCGTGCGGGGGCCGCGGCCGGGACCGTCGTCTGGGCGCTCGAGCAGACCGCCGGGCGCGGCCGGCGCGGGCGGCCTTGGGCGTCGCCGCGCGGCAATTTCTACGCGTCGCTGGTGCTGCGGCCGGCCTGCCCGGCCGATCGCGCGGCGCGGCTCGGCTTCGCCGCGGCCTTGGCGGTCGGCGATGCGCTCACGGAGGTGGTTCCGGGGCTCGGCGGGCTCGCCTGCAAATGGCCGAACGACGTGCTGTTGGCCAGTCGCAAGGCCGCCGGCCTGCTGCTCGAATCGGAAATCGACCCCGAAGCTGCGTTGCATGGGGGCGCCGATCTCGCCTTTCTGGTCATCGGCGTCGGGATCAATCTGGTCTCGGCGCCGGCGGATTCCGAATTTCCGGCCACCTCGATCGCCGCGGAAGGTTATGTGCCGCCCGACCCGGCGGCGATGCTCGAAGCCTTGCTGCGATGTTTCGAGAGCTGGGAGCGGTGCTGGCGCGAGCAAGGTTTCGCCCCGGTGCGCGCGGCTTGGCTCAGGCGCGCGGCCGCCCTCGGCGAGCCGATCCGGGTTCGCCTGGAAAGCGCCACGCTGCAGGGTCGGTTCGCCGATCTCGACCAGCAGGGCGCGCTGGTATTGGAGACCGCGGACGGGTTGCGGCTGATCTCGGCCGGCGACGTGTTTCCGGCGGCCCGGCGGGTCTGATGCTGCTCGCGGTCAACGCCAACAACACGAACACCGTGTTTGCCGTATGGGATGGCGTCCGCTTGGCCGGGGCTTGGCGCGCGGCCACCGACGCGCGTCGCACTGCTGACGAGTATGTGGTGTGGCTCGATCATCTTCTCTCGTTGCAAAATCTGTCGAGGCGAGAGATCGATGGGACGATTATCGCCAGCGTTGTGCCGGAGGCGAATTTTAATTTGCGTCGGCTGTGCCGCGAATATTGTCACAGTGAGCCGCTCGTCGTCGGTGAGCCGGACGTGGTAATCGGGGCGCGATCGCTCGTCGACCGGCCGGAGGAGGTCGGCGCCGATCGTCTCGTCAATACCGTGGCGGCGCACGATCGCTACAAGGGGCCGCTGATCGTCGTCGATTTCGGCACCGCCACCACCTTCGACCTGGTGGATGCCGGCGGGAATTATTGCGGCGGGGTCATCGCGCCCGGCATCAACCTCTCGCTGCAAGCGCTCGCCATGGCTGCGGCGAAGCTGCCGAGCGTGCCGATCGCCCGGACCGAAAAGGTGATCGGCACCACGACCGTGGCGTGCATGCAGTCCGGTATCTTCTGGGGCTATGTCGGGCTGGTGGAAGGGCTGGTCGATCGCATCAAGCGGGAATTCGGCGGGCCGATGTGCGTCGTATCGACTGGCGGTCTCGCGCCGTTGTTCGACGGCGCCACCGACGCCATCGAGAGAACCGATCCGGACCTGACTCTGTGGGGACTGCGGCTGATCTACCACCGAAACAGCAATCGATGAGCGATCTCGCCCACCGACTTGCGCCTCCCTTCGGCGGCGAAGGCGCGGATGCGCTCTATTTCGTGTCGCTCGGCGGCGCCAATGAGATCGGCATGAATCTGGGCCTCTACGGCTGTGCCGGCCAGTGGCTGATCGTCGATTGCGGCGTCACCTTCGGCGACGATTCGCAGCCGGGCCTCGAAGTGGTCATGCCGGATCCCGCGTTCATCGCCGAGCGCCGCGACCAGTTGCTCGGGATCGTCGCCACCCATGCGCATGAAGACCACATCGGCGCCATCCCCTATTTGTGGCCGCGGCTGCGCTGTCCGGTTTGGGCGACCCCGTTCACCGCCTCGCTGTTGCGCGCGAAGCTCACCGAATTCGGGCTCGCCGACAAGGTTCGGATCAACATCGTGCCGATGTCGGGCCGGTTCACGATCGGGCCATTCGACCTCGAGCTGATCACCCTGACCCATTCGATCCCCGAGCCCAACGCGGTTGTCCTGCGCACCGCGGCGGGGACGGTGCTGCATACCGGCGACTGGAAGCTCGATCCCGACCCCTTGATCGGCGAGCCCGCCGACGAGGCGGCATTGACCCGGCTCGGCGACGAGGGCGTGCTGGCGATGATCGGCGATTCGACCAACGCGCTGCGGCCGGGCAGCTCGGGGTCGGAAGGCGATCTGCGCCGATCGCTGACCGAACTGATCGGCCGGTACGACGCGCGCGTCGCGGTCGCGTGTTTTGCCTCCAACGTCGCTCGCCTTGAAACCATCTCCTATGCCGCCGCCGCGCATGGCCGCGAAGTGGGGCTGGTCGGCCGCTCGCTGTGGCGGATCGACAAGGCGGCGCGGGAGAACGGCTATCTCGCCGGCGTGCCGTCCTTCCTGAGCGAGGATGAGGCGGCCTATATCCCGCGCGACAAGATCCTGATGATCTGCACCGGCAGCCAGGGCGAGCCGCGCTCGGCATTGGCCCGCATCGCCCGCGACGACCACCCGAGTGTCGAGCTCGAACCGGGCGATGTCGTGATCTTTTCGTCGCGGATCATTCCCGGAAACGAAAAGCCGATCGGCCGGCTGCAGAATGCGCTCGCCCGGCTCGGGATCGACATCGTCACCGAGGAGGACCATTTCGTCCACGTCTCCGGCCATCCCGCGCGCGACGAGCTGATACGCATGTACCAGATGATCCGTCCGAAGATCGCGATCCCGGTGCACGGCGAGGCGCGCCACCTGATCGCTCACGCCAATCTCGCCGCCGAGTGCCAGGTGCCGCAACCGCTGATCATCGCAAACGGCGATATGGTGCGGCTCGGATCGGGCGCCGCCGCGATCGTCGACGAGGTGCCGGTCGGCCGTTTGGCGAGCGACGGCAAGACCCTTCTGTCGCTCGACGGGGCTGCGCTGAAGGACCGCCGCCGGCTGGTAATCAATGGCAGTGTCGTCGCCACCCTGGTTCTCGACCGTCAGGGCCGACTCGCCGCACCGCCGGCGATCGCCGTGATCGGCCTGGTCGAGCCGGAGGCTGTCGCGATCGCCTTGCCGTTTTTGCGGGCGGCGGTCGAGCGCGCGCTCGGCGAAATGCCGGAAGCGGCGCGCTCTGACGACGGCGTTGTCGGCGAGGCGGCGCGGCGGGCCTTGCGCCGCGTCCTCAACGAGCGCTTCGGCAAGCGCCCACTCGTTGAAATCCAGGTGGTGCGGATTTGAGCCTGCTGGCCGTGCACCGTTTCTCATATCTGCCGATTGCTCTCTCTTCCCGGCCGAGGGGAGAGGGTTGGGTGAGGAGAAGATTTTGACCGGATCGCCGCAATGATCGGGCGATTGAACCACGTCGCCATCGTCGTGCCCGACCTCGCCGCTGCGAGCTCCGTCTACCGACAGGTAATGGGCGCGCGGGTTTCCGAGCCGCAGCCGTTGCCCGCTCATGGCGTCACGGTCGTCTTTGTCGAGCTTCCCAACACCAAGATCGAATTGCTCGAGCCCCTTGGCGCCGCCTCGCCGGTGCGCGGCTTTCTCGAGCGCAATCCTTCGGGCGGGATGCACCATTTGTGCTACGAGGTCGCCGACATCGGCGCCGCGCGCGACCGGCTTCGTGCCCAGGGCGCGCGGGTGCTGGGCGACGGCGAGCCCCGGCCGGGCGCGCACGGCAAGCCGGTGCTGTTCCTTCACCCGAAGGATTTCTGCGGCACTCTGATCGAGCTCGAACAGGTGTGAGCGGGCGGTGAGATGAGCGCCGCGTATTGCCGGATGGCACCCGGCCACCCGGTGCACGGACCCTATCACGACGCCGAATACGGCTTTCCGGCCGATGACGATCGGGTCCTCTACGAAAGGCTGATGCTCGAAATCAACCAGGCGGGCCTGTCGTGGCTGACCGTCCTCAACAAACGCGCGGCGTTTCGCGCCGCTTTCGCCGGTTTCGAGGTCGACCGGGTCGCGGCCTTCGGCCCGGCGGAATTCGACCGCCTGCTCGCGGATCCGGGGATCGTGCGCAACCGCCTCAAGATCGAGGCCGCGATCGACAATGCCCGACGCATCCGCGGATTGCGCGAAACCCACGGCTCCTTTGCCCGCTGGCTCGATGTCCACCACCCGCGATCGCCCGAAGAGTGGACGCAGCTGTTCCGCAAGACTTTCCGCTTCACTGGCGGGCAGATCGTCGGCGAATTTCTGATGAGCCTTGGCTATCTGCCCGGGGCGCACCAGCCGGATTGCCCGGTGTTTGCGAAAATAGCCGAGCTTTCGCCGCCTTGGGCGCGGGCGGCAGGCGAGGGTGCACAGCGCGTTTGACCGTGAGACGCTTTCCTGTTACCGAGCCGGCAATCTGGTTTGGCGCGTCAGCGGGGGTCAGCGCGCGACGAGAGCAAGCGGGGAAGTCTAACGTTAATCGCGCGGCGGATAAGCTTTCGCTGTCTCTTGAGCAAGTGTAACCGACCGCCGGTTGTCGGGTGTGTCTGAAATGAGGTGGGTTTGATGTCGTTGCGGCAAAGGTATCTGCGAATTCTGTCGGGCATCGTTCCGATCGGAGCGGCCGGCGTCTCGCTGCTGCTCGGCTCGACGGCGCCGGTTGCCGCCGACCAGGGCCCGGCCGCGGCGCGGGCCGAGGCCGCCGATGCGGCGCCGGTCTCCGAGCGGCTTGCCGCCATTCGCGACGCGGTCTCCGATGTCGCCAGTCCGGTCGGGGATGTCGCCAATCCCGTCGGGAAAGTGGAGGAGACCCGGCCGCAGCTCGCTTGGTGGGCCTGGCGCAATGGCGGCGGCGGTTGGCGCAACGGCGGCGGTGCCTGGCGCAATGGCGGTGGCGGCGGCTGGAGAAATGGCGGCTGGCACAATGGCTGGCACAATTACTGGCACAACTGGTAAGCGGGTGGAGCTCGCCAAAACGGTTTGACGCCGGCGGGCTCCCCGATATGCGCCGTCCGCGCGCAAATTGTGAGGCGGCGCCGAGAAATTGCATGTAAAGTTGGGGCTGAATTTGAGCGTCTGGTCGTCGATGATGAGGTGGCTCCGATGTCGCTACGGCAGAAGTACCTGAAAATTTTGTCGGGAATGGTTCCGGCCGGGGCGGTTGGCGTATCGCTGCTGCTGGGCGCCACGGCGCCGAGCGTCGCCAGCCAGGGCCCGGCGACCTCGCAGCCGCGGGCGTCGGACCAGGAGCGGGTTTCCGAACGGCTGGCCGCGATCCGCGACGCGGTTTCCACGGTGGCCGGGGAGCAGGCCGCCACGCGCGGCGGCGACAATCTTCGGCTCGCCTGGGGCAACTGGTGGCGCAACGGAGGCTGGGGCTACCGCCCGTACGGCGGCTGGGGTTGGCCGAATTGGAACAATTGGCACAATTGGAACAACTGGAATAATTGGTGGCGCAATTGGTGAGCGGGTGACCGCGCGCGAGGGGGCGGCGACCGGCGCCGGGCCGGCGATCGAGCTGCTGGTCGTCCAGCCGACCCCGTTCTGCAACATCGATTGCCGATACTGTTACCTGCCGGATCGGAATTCGAAGGCGGTGGTGGCGCCGCAGACGCTGCACAATTTGTTCTCCCAGGTCTTCGCTTCGGGATGGGTGAAGGGCGGGCTGTCAGTCGTGTGGCACGCCGGCGAGCCGATGGTGCTGCCGATCGCGTTCTACCGGGATGCTTTCGCGATGATCGAGGGGCTGCGTCCGCATGATCTGGAGGTGGTCCACTCGTTCCAGACCAACGGCACGCTGATCGACGATCCGTGGTGCGCATTCTTTGCCGAGGCTCGGGTCAATCTCGGGGTCAGCATCGACGGGCCGAAATACCTGCACGACCGCAACCGGGTCACGCGCTCGGGCCGCGGCACGTTCGAGCGGACGATCGCCGGCATCCGGCTGCTGCGCCGGCACGGGGTTCCGTTCCATGTGATTTCGGTATTGTCGTCGGCCAGCTTGACCGCGCCTGAGGCGATGTTCGATTTCTATGTCGAGGAAGGGATCGAGCGGGTCTGCTTCAATGTCGAGGAATCCGAGGGCGACCACGTCTCGGAATCATTCGGGGACGGTGGGGCCGAGGCCGCCTATTATCGGTTTTTGAGCGAATTCTGGCGGCTGTCGGCCGCCTCGCCCGGCAAAATCACCTTTCTGCGCGAAATCGAGCACGCGCTGCAGCAGGTCATTCGTCCCAACGAAGCCCCGTTCCACAACCAGCTGGTCGAGCCGTTTGCGATCACCAGCATGGACTGGGCCGGCAATATCTCGACCTTCTCGCCCGAGTTGCTCGGGTTGAAGAACCCGGCCTATGACGATTTCGTGCTGGGCAACGTCAACCGCGACGTGCTCGTCGATCTGCCCCGCCGCCCGGCCTTTGCCCGCATGCTCGCCGACATCGACGCCGGCGTGGCCATGTGCCGCGAGCAGTGCGAGTATTTTTCCGTATGCGGCGGCGGCGAGCCGGTCAACAAGCTCGCCGAGAACGGCAGCTTTGCCAGCACCGAGACCACCTATTGCCGCCTGACCAGGATGCGGGCGACGGATCTCGTTCTCGATGCCCTCGAGCGGGTGCCGCCCGACGGCTTCGATCTGGCCGCGATCCTGCCCGAGGCGGTGTCGGGCCCCCGGCAGGTCGAACCGGCCGGCATTCGCGGATAACACCCGTCGATTCGGAGGACAGGAATGAACAAGACATTGCGCTGGTTGGGCGTGCTCGCGATCGGGGCCGCGATGCAGGCCGGCGTCTCCACCCTCGCTGTCGCCCAAGGGGCCGCCGGCGAGACGCCTGGCGGGACCGCCGGCGGCGCGCCCACAGCCAACCCGAGCGGGCCGGACCAGGGATATGGCGGTGGGGCCTCGCAGCAGTCGAGTGTCGCCGCACCGACGGAGGAGGAGCCGTCGACCGAGCTGCCGGTGCTCTACGTCACCAGCGTCGAGATCCTGCGCACCCAGACCGAGCCCGAGCTCGACATCGTGCGGGTCACTGGGCTGACCGGGGCGCAGGGATGGAGCTCGCCCGAGCTGGTCCCGACCTATGTCGGCAAGCCGGTCGACGGCATTCTCGATCTGCAGTTCATCGCGACGATGCCGCTGCAGACCGAGGAGGCGACAGGCTTTGTGCCGATCAGCGCGGTCTTCCCCCTCGAAGCGGGCCACACCTTCAAGGGCGTGCGGGTGCGCTCGTCGGAGAACGCGATCGAGATCGATCAGATCCCCGGCACGAAATCGGTCAAGATTTCGGTCAACGGCTGCAAGGATTGCGTCGGCAAGAAATTCGTCGAACGGGGGCAGGCCCCACCGGGCGCGCCTGGCGTCGTGCGCCAGGAAGACCTGCCCAAGATCCTGCGCTGGATTCCGGTCAACCGAGGTATCCGGGGAATCACCCACGATCCGAACCGGCTCAACCTGATGCTCGGCGCCGACAACACGATCATAGCCGCCTATTGGGAATAGCTCCGGGAGGCGGTGCGCACTGGCTCGGCGGCGCACCACGCCTGATGGCGGGCATCTCGCAAACGCTCCTGGCGTTTCGCGGGCGGGGACGCGCGTTCGGCCGGCGCAGATGGTGTGGGCTGATCCTGGGCTTGGCCGTTGCCGCCGGTGGCAGCGCGGCAGCGCAGGCAGGATCGCTCGTCGCCGAAAACGCCGCCGCCCTCGACCGGGTGGCGCTCGCCGTCGACGGGGCCGAATTCGAGCTATGGCGCGGACGCGAAGATGTGGCGCCCCGAGCGCGAAGGGCCGCAGGGGCCGATGCAGGTCTCGTCCGCCGCCGCAGCTGATCTCGGTGGCGGCGATCGGTTCGATCCTATCGGGAACCAGGCGCTCGGCCGCGCCTACCTCGCCCGGCTCTATCGCCGCTATGACAATTGGGCCGACGCGGTCGCGGCCTATAATTGGGGCCCGGGCCATATGGATGCCTGGATCGACAGCGGGCGGCCGATCGACAAATTCCCGGAAACGGTGGCGCTCTATCGCGTCCGCGTGCTGCTGGCCGCGACCCCGGGCGGCCGGTCGTTCGGGCTCGGTGTGCGGGCGCAGCCGCGCCGGTCGTTAGCCGACCGTCGCCACCCGAGCCATGACAGCGTCGCCGTCGAACAGCTCTACGGCGCGCTCATGCGCGATAGCCGGCCTTAAACCGCTTTTGTCTCGACGCCGCCCCCCGATGATGACGGCTATCGGTCCGCCCGCCGGCAGACGGGACCGGTCAAATAGGAGACGCCCGGCGATGGCCAGGATTGCGAAAACGCTGCGGTCGCTGGGCGAGCGGCTGCAGGCCGGCGCCAGCGTTCGAAATGTGTTTGGCGACCCGGTCGAGTTCGGCGGGCGCACGGTGATCCCGATGGCCCGTCTGCGCTATGGTTTTGGCGCCGGCGGCGGCGTCGGCGGCGGGAAGGCCCGGTCCGAGCGGGGCGGAAGCGGCGGCGGCGCCGGCGCTGGTCTGATCGTCCGCCCGGTCGGGGCCCTCGAAATCAGCGAGGCCGGAACGCGCTTTGTTCCGGTCGTCGACCCGGTGCGCCTCGGCATGACGCTGCTGATCGGGTTCCTGGTCGGCCTCAGAATCGGTCGCCGTTCCAAGAGACGTTGATCGGTTGACGGTGAACCCCGGCAATCGATCGCGCAATCTGGTATCCTGCCGCCGTCCGACGAAGAGGGGCAGCGATGCAGTCGACGCGGTTAACCGTGAACGGAAGCAGTGTCGAGGTCATCGCCGACGGCGATACGCCGCTGCTCGATGTTCTGCGCAATCATCTCGGCCTGAGCGGGACGAAATTCGGCTGCGGCCTCGAACAATGCGGCTGCTGTATGGTGCTGGTCGACGGCGATCCGGTGAAATCCTGCGGGAAACCGCTGTCGACGGTCGCCGGCAGCGAGATCGTGACCATCGAGGGGCTCGGCACGCCGGACCGCCCGCACCCGCTCCAGCAGGCTTTTCTCGACGAGCAGGCCGGCCAATGCGGCTATTGCCTCGCTGGCATCCTGGTCTCGGCCAAGGCATTGCTGGATCGCAACCTCTCGCCGTCGCGGAGCGAGATCGCTCTGGCGCTCGACGACAATATCTGCCGCTGCGGCAGTCATACCCGCATCCTGCGCGCCGTCGAGCGCGCCGCCGCGCGAATGCGCGAAGGAGCCGCGCCATGAGCCTCGCCGCCGCACCGCCGCTGCCGCCGCCATTGGCCGCCAATCCGCGCCTCGATCAGTGGGTGCGGTTCGCCGAGCACGGCCGGGTGACGGTCGCGACCGGCAAGGTCGAGATCGGTCAGGGCGTGCTGACGGCGATGCGGCAGATCGCCGCCGAAGAGCTCGCAGTGAGCCTCGAACAGATCCAGCTGCTCGCCGGCGACACCGATCTCACTCCGAACGAAGGCTACACCTCGGGCAGCCAGTCCATCCAATTCGGCGGCGTTGCCCTGCGCCTGGCCTGCGCCGAGGTGCGCGCCCTGTTCCTCGACCATGCCGCCGCAAGCTTCGGCTATTCGCGCGACGGGCTGTCGGTGCGCGACGGGGCGATCCTCGATCGCGGCGAGCCGACCGGCCACGATTACTGGTCGCTGGCCGCCGGTGTGGACCTCAGCCGTGCTGCGACCGGCCGGTCGGCGATCAAGGAAATCGGCGATTATCGGGTCGTCGGCCGCAATGCGCCGCGGATCGACCTCGCGGCCAAGGTGTTCGGCGAGCCGGTCTTTGTCCACGACATGGCGCTCGACGGGATGATGCACGCACGCGTCGTGCGCCAGCCGCGCCGCGGCGCTGCGATCAGGACCGTCGACGAGGCCGCTCTGCGGCGCGCGGCAAAGGGCCATCCGATCGAGATTCTCCGCGACGGCAATTTCCTCGCCATCGTCGGCGCTGATGAAACGGTCGTCGAGGCGGTTGCTGCGGTGGCCCCGAACCATGTCGTCTGGGATGGCGTCGACGCGATCAGCCCGTTCCAGGAAGAGGCGCGCTGGCTATTGCAGCAACCCTCGATCGACCAGGTGGTCGGTTCGCCACCGCCCTCCGGCCCGACGCCGGCGCAGAACCGGCGCGAGGCGACCTATACGCGGATGCACGTCGCCCATGCCTCGGTGGCGCCGTCCTGCGCTCTGGCCGTCTACCGCGACGGGCGGCTCTTGGTGTGGACGCATTCGCAGGGGGTCTATCCGCTGCGCGCGGCGCTGGCCCGCGCCCTGAAGCTCGATCCCGCGGCGATTTCGGTCAAGCACGTGCAGGGGCCCGGCTGCTACGGCCACAACGGCGCCGACGATGCCGCGGCCGATGCGGCGGTGATCGCGGTTCGCCGGCCCGGCGAGCCGGTCCGGGTGCGCTGGCGGCGCGAGGAGGAATTCGGCTTCGAGCCGGTCAGCCCGGCGATGGTGGTGACGGTGCAGGCGGCACTCGACGGCGCGCAGCGCCCGGCCGACTGGACCACCGAGATCTGGAGCGGCCGGCATTCGAGCCGGCCCGGCGGCGGCGGCAATCTGCTCGCCGCCGAAGCCATGCCGGACCCGCCGCCCCCGCCCCCCGCTGCCGAGTTGCCGGGGCCGCCCGGGGCCGGCACCCGCAACGGCGAGCCGCTCTACGATTTCGCCGCCAAGCGCATCGTCCATCACCTGATCGCCGAGACCCCGGTGCGGACCTCGTCGCTGCGCGGGCTGGGCGCCACCCTCAACGTCTTCGCGATCGAATCTTTTGTCGATGAGTTGGCAGAAGAGGCCGGTATCGACCCGGTGGCCTATCGGCTGTCGATCCTGTCGGACCCGCGGGCGCGCGCGGTGGTCGAACGTGCGGCTCGCCTGGCAGTCTGGGAGAAGGGGCGTCCGCTCCGGCACCGGGCACGGGCTACGGTGTCGGCTTTGCCCGCTACAAGAACCTCGCCGCCTATGCCGCGATCGTCGCCGAAGTCGAAGTCGACCAGCAGGTGAAGCTGCGGCGGGTGTGGTGCGCGGCCGACGCCGGGCTCGTCATCAACCCGGACGGTGCGATCAATCAGCTGGAAGGCGGCATCATCCAGGCGGTTAGCTGGGCCCTGAAGGAGGGGGTTCGCCTCGACGGCGGCGGCATCAGCTCGCGCGATTGGGAAAGCTACCCGGTGCTGCGCTTCAGCGAGGTGCCCGAGGTGATGGTCGAGCTCCTCGATCCCGCCGCCGACCATCCGCCGCTCGGCATCGGCGAGGCGGCGGGAGGCCCGACGGTGGCCGCCATCGGCAACGCCGTCGCGCATGCCTTGGGAACGCGAATTCGCGACCTGCCGCTGACCCGCGACCGAATCATGGCGGCCTTGCTCCAGGCATGACTTACGTCGGTGCGCGGCGATAGCGCAGCCGGCGAGTCATGGAATAGCAGCGTAGGGGCGGTATTGCCGGCGCTGCGGCCAAGCCGGCATCCGCAGTACATAGCCGAGAACGATCGCGGCGAGGCCAGCGATCAGCCACCACCACACCAGTTCGCGGCCGATCCAGAACAACAGCTCGAGGCGCAGGCCGACCCGGCGGTCGGACATCGCGCCGGCGATCAGCTGGACGCCGCTTCGCACGGGATCGCCCCACGCGAGGAACAGCACCGCGGCGATCATCCGCGCCAGAAACCGCCGGAGCGTCCGCGCGTCGGCGAGCCGGTGCAGATGGACCAGCCCGGGCATGATCAGCACGAAAAAAACGCCGCGGTAGTCGACGTTTTGCCCGGCGACAAAGCAGGCGATTACCAAGAGCGCACCAACCAGCAGGCATTGCCCTTCGAATGGGTCCCGGTCGAGTGCCGCGGCGCCGAGCAGATGTAGCGTGCGCCGGGTTCGGGCAATAGCAAGCGCGGCGAGCACGGTCAGCAGCAGCAATGCAGCCGCGCCGCGCAGGCCGGGGTCGGAGATCGCCTCGGCAACGCCGAACGGCAGGTTGCGCGCCGAGAACGAATTCGGCGAAATACGAGAGCGCCGGAATGTTCGCCAGCGCTTTTTCCAATTCCGCATGGTCGAAGCCGGCGAGCCCGAGCACGATCGAGGCGGCGAGACCCGCCGCGATCGACGCGTCGCGTCGCCGCTCGCGCAGGAGCAGCAGCAACAGCACCAGCGGGTAATATTTGAGCAGGCCGGCGAATAGATAGAGCGCATAGGCGCCGAACCGCCACGGCCGCCTTGCCTGACCGAGCGCGCAGCCGCCGACCGCGAGCAGGAAAATGACCAGGTCGCAGTTGCCGCGTTCGAGCGCGTAAATGCTCATCGGCGACAATGCCGTGAGCGCCAGGATCAGCATTTCGCCGCGCGTCGCCGGGCGCAGGACGACGGCCAGCGACAAAACAAACGTCAGGTCGAGGCCGACGCCGACCGCGGCGGTCGAATTGATGCCGAGAAAGCTCGGGGTGAGGGCGAGCCACAGCGGCGAATAGGTGAACGCCCGGCCGAGCGCATCGCACGGGTTCGCGAGGTAGACATCGATCCCGAGGCGCTGACACTGCGCGGCGGCAAGTACGAAATGGGCGTCGAGAAACGGAAAGCGGAACGGCTCGAAACCGAACCGGCTCAGCGCGGCGAAATACGGGGCGTGCGGACCCCAGCGCCAGAGCGCCGCCAGCCTGGAAAAAAACAGCAGTGCCGCGGTTGGGATCGCCAAACGGTACGCCGATCGCCGGCTCGCCTCCGACGCGGTAAAGGGGGGATGGTTCGCGGCCATGTCGTCGGCGCGAAACTACTCTGAGTAAATTAATCCACTGTAAAGACGTGGGCAGGATTGTTTGATCGTACTCGGCTTTACGTTTCATTAACCCTGCATGACCAATTTATTCGTCTTGGGTCGGTCGGGTACCGCAGCGGGGTTGCTCGGTCCCGATGCCGGTATTGGCCGGCCCCAAACCTGTCTCCTCCGATCCCGAACTACGGAGTCCCGACCGATGCGAGCGCCAAGCAGCCTGTTGCCGACAACGTATTTTCCGTCTCATTCGCAAAATCGAATGCGATCGGAAACAGATTTAGAAGGCGCACGCGTCGAATTCTTCTCCAGAAAAAATAATAATTTGAAATATCTATTAAAAAATCGATACGAATGGATGCGTCAATTTATCTTTCCTGGTGATACGGTTGTAGAAATTGGCGCAGGTGCCGGATTTTCCCAACAATTTGTCGGCGGTGGAATTATCGCTACCGATATAACTCCACACCCATGGATCGATGCGTGCGTCGATGCGATGAATTTACCGTTCGGTCCCGAGACGATCGATGTTGCGATCTGCTCTAATGTCCTGCACCATTTTTCCCAGCCGCTAAAATTTCTGCTCGAGCTCCACGGATGCCTAAGGCCTTGTGGCCGTGTCCTGCTGGTCGAGCCAAACCCGAGTTTCCTGTTGCTGCTGGCGTTGCGGATCATGCGCCACGAAGGCTGGTCATTCGAGGTTAACGTGTTTGACCCAGCAGCGGCTGCGAACGATCCGGCAGATCCATGGTCCGGCAACAACGCGATCAGCGACCTCATGTTCCGCGACCACAGGAAGTTCGAGAATTACACACCAGGATTTGAAATCGTGCACGACAGCTTCTCCGAATGCCTGATGTTTCCTTTGTCCGGTGGGGTAACTGCGAAAACCAAATCCGTGGAACTCCCGATCGCGGTGTTGAACCTTATCGATGCCGTCGACCGCAAATTATGCCGCCTTTCCCCTAGGATATTCGCGATGGGCCGATCGGTGGCATTGCGCAAGCAAGGCGCGTGACGCGGTAAGCGGCGGATCCGGGCGCCTCGCCGCATGACCAGGTATAGGTTTCGTTAACATTGTTCGAGCTAGATTGGGTCGCAGCAGCGCAATCGAGACTGGACCCCATGGCCAAGACAATCACGATCGTGCTCCCGGTGCTCGACGACCGGCTGTCATTTGCCTGCCTCGTCTCTGAAATATCCGAGCGGTTTGCCGGGTCCGACTTCACCCTTCACATCGGCGTCGTCGATGACGGCTCGGCTGAGCCGTTTGTGGCGGCCGACCTAATTTTGCCTATGAGCTCGTGCGTTGCGTCGGTCGAAATCATCCGGCTCGCGGCCGATCTCGGCAGGCAGCGGTCGATTCCCAAGGGGCCGCGCGCGATCGCCGACGGCAGCGAGACAGACGCGGCCCTCGGCATGGCCGGCGACGGCCAGGACCATCTGGCCGACATCGCTCGGGTGTTGGACGAGAGCCGGGAACATCCGCGCGATTTCGTGCTGGCCGGGCGGGCGGAACGGCACGAACCCTGCGCCGTCAGGGGTTACGACGGCGGGGTAGGCGTGGATGTTGCCGGTATCGACTGGAGAAGCCGCCAGCTGTGTCAATTGTTGCGTGATCCCGATGGCGGCGGTGCGTCGGCTGATGCGGGTGTGCGGGCTGTGAAACGACCTAGGGGCCTCGATCTTTCGCTCACCACTTGTCCACGCGGCCGTGCCGACGAGCCGCAGCAGCTGCTCGGCGAGCGTTTCGCGGATCGATTCCGCATTTCCGACCATGCATCGACCCAGCGCAATTTCGATGGTTCCTTGCCGATAGGCGCCCCAGAGATAGACGAGGCAGACCCGGTCTGCAGCCAAAAGACGAACGAGCGCTGGCAACGCCGTTCGGGAGATTTTTGCCTTTCAATTGTAATACCTTGTTTTAATGAAGAGGAGGTAATTTTCACTACCTACCATCGGGTGGTCGATGTTCTCGGCTCGGAAGATTTTCGGTTGCAATTAATTTTTGTCGATGACGGCAGCAAGGATCGGACCGGCGAAATCCTGACGAGGATCGCGGCTCGGGACAGCCGCGTTACTCTAGTAACTCTGTCTCGGAATTTCGGGCATCAGGCTGCGGTCAGCGCTGGGCTGGCGCATTCGCACGGGAACGCCACCGCGGTTATCGACGCGGATCTACAAGATCCGCCGGAGGTCATTCTCGGTATGATCGATAAGTGGTTAGAAGGATACGATGTCGTTTACGGCGTTCGTATCAAACGTAAAGAGGCACGGTGGAAGAAGTTATGTTATTCCTTGTTTTACCGAGCGCTCCATAAGATCGCGTTCATCGACACGCCTCTCGACGCAGGAGACTTTTCGTTGATTGACCGGCAGGTCCTGGAGAAAATAAATCAGCTCCCGGAGAAAAATAGGTTTTTCCGAGGCCTGCGGGCATGGGTCGGGTTCGCACAGGTGGGTATCGAGTATGAGCGGGCGCCGCGCGTGGCCGGCGTGACCAAGTATCCATTTTTGAAGCTTTTGAAACTCGCGGCAGACGGTATTTTCAATTTTTCGACGATGCCGCTAAAAATCATCTTTTATATCGGATGTCTGATAACGCTCTTGTCGATTATTGCACCAATGATTAATATATTCGTAAGCAAAATAAGTATCGGAGTTTTTGAGATCTGGCCCGGCGATGCCCGAGGTGTTGCGTCGATTATGGTCACCATCCTGTTCATCGGCGGCCTTCAGCTCATTTGTACCGGAATTCTCGGCGAGTACATCGGACGAATTTATCATGAGGTCAAAGGCCGCCCGTATTTCATCGCGCGAGACCATCCGAGTGCCGCCTCGGACAGCAGTGGCGGGTGGGAGCCGCGACCGGAACACACGTTCCGCGCCGGGGAAGCCGCCGAATTCTTGCCGTGTCAAAGGGCAGGCTTCGTGATCACCTCGTGGTCGCGCGGCGTCGCCGATGATAACATGGATCAGCATATCCTGGTAGAACTGGGGGATCTTGTTGCGCGGCATCCTTGGTGGACGGCGCGCAGCAGGCTTCTGTTGCGCTTGCTGCGGCGCATCGGGTGTCAGACTTCGTGCCAAATCATCGAGGCGGGTTGCGGCTGGGGCACCAATCTTTCCGAACTGGAAGAGGCCGGGTACACGGTTACGGGCCTCGACGTCTCGCCCAACGCGCTGGCGCGGCTCGACCGTGGCGAGCGGACGCTGATTGAAGCCGACCTTTCCCAGGACCTTCCCGCCGATGCGCCGAAATTTGATGTCGTCTTGGCCCTCGATGTGATCGAGCACATCGATGACGATCGCGGCGCGGTCGGACGCCTTGCCCAACTGACCAAGCCTGGTGGGCACGTGATCATCAGCGTGCCAGCCTTGCCTGAACTCTTTTCAGAGTTCGACCGCGTCCAGGGACATCGACGCCGTTATACGCCGGAATCCTTCAGGAACGCGACGATCGGGACCGGATTGGAAATCGTGCAGATATTCTGGTGGGGACAGTGGATGATCCCCTTGCTCGGTCGGCGAACACCCGCCCCATCCGACCTTTCCAGCTTGCAAGTCTACAAACGATATCTGTCGCTACCGCCGTGGCCGGGAGTATGGTTTTTGAAATTGATGTTTCTGATCGATCAAGGCCGCACCCTCAAAGGGCGCAATGTCAGGGGGACCTCTCTCTTTATCGTCGCCCTCCGGCCCCAGGACGCCGAAGTCGCTAACTAACGATCTCGCGTGACTGACAGCCGGCCTTCGGCCTCAGCAGCTTCGACCGGCCTCGGCGCGCGACACGGCGAGGGCGGTCTTGCCGAATGTATGGGGGGAGCGGATGGACGTTGCGAACGGGACAAGCTGCCGATCCCGGAATCCCGCCTTATCGAGGGAAAACATGGAGCGGTGTCCAATCCCGCAAGAACAACAGCCAACTCATTCTCGCCAGCCGACCGACCGGTGCTTTCACGCGCCAGCCGATTGCCCTGGGACGCCGAGTGAAAGCGCGCGGCCTCGAAACCCGGCGGGCAACCGCTCGAAATGGATCGGGTGCACCAATAAAGAATGGACGGCAGCAATCCGATTACCGAGAGGACGTCAAAGGCGCAACGGGCTGTGACGGTTCGATGCGCGCGTGCGACCGTATGGCGGCTCCGCACTTGCTGTTACGGCGGATCTCGGCCTGGGCACGCAGAAAAGGTGGGGATTTGAAGCCATTTTTCCTGACAGCAGAGGCTGCAAAAGACAGGCCTTCTCTACGGAAATTGTGCCGATGATGATCCAGGTGGTTCACTGCCATCCGCTCACCGACAGCTACAACCATGCGCTGTTCCGCACGATCGTCGCGGCGCTCGAAGAGAACGGCCATCAGGTGGCGGCGACCGACCTCTATCGCAAAGGGTTCGATCCGGTGATGAGCGCCGACGAACGTCGCAGCTACTATGAGCAGGGCTATGACGACGCGGCGGTATCGGACGCGACCGCGCTGCTGCGCCGAGTCGACGGCGTCATCTTTTGCTTTCCGCATTGGTGGTTTTCGATGCCGGCGATGCTGAAGGGCTATTTCGATCGCGTGTGGGCGCCGGGTGTCGCCTTCGAGCGCGATCGGGCCAGAGGGCGCATCCAGCCGCTGCTGACTCATATCAAACTGTTCGGGGTGGTGACGACCTATGGCTCCCCGTGGTGGGTCGTCCGCCTGGCGGCCGGCGATCCCGGCCGCAAAGTTCTGATGCGCGCGCTGAAGCCGATGTGCGGCCGGCATGTTCGCTCGTTTTTTCTCGCCCAGTACGATCTCGATCGCTCGGACCCGGCCGCTCGCGCCGCGTTCATCGCGCGGGTGCGCGCCCAGGCTGCGCGGGTTTGAGCGAGCCGCAGAAATTTCCGCCGATCCGCGGTTCCCGATGGCCGAACGGCCGACTGCGAGCGCCACATCGCTGGGCGATTCAGCGAGAGCGTTCGCGGATCGCCGCCGGTCCGGCCTTGCAGACCCCCGAAATCGGCGCAACTCGGCACTGCGCCCTCTTGCACTGTCGCCGCCCGAGGCCACAATCTGTCTGATGCAGACGACCAACGACATCCGCAGCGCGTTTCTCGGCTATTTCGCGCGCAACGGCCACCAAATCGTGCCGTCGA
Organism: uncultured Alphaproteobacteria bacterium; assembly: GCA_963795485.1. Taxonomy (GTDB): domain Bacteria; phylum Pseudomonadota; class Alphaproteobacteria; order ATCC43930; family CGMCC-115725; genus AP-15. Next base: position 339,248 of record CAWCIL010000039.1, on the reverse strand, counting down.
GCCCGCTTGTGCCGCGCAACGACCCGACCCTGCTGTTCACCAATGCCGGGATGGTCCAGTTCAAGAACGTCTTTACCGGCTTGGAGAAGCGGCCCTACCCGCGCGCGGCTACGGCGCAGAAATGCGTGCGCGCCGGCGGCAAGCACAACGATCTCGAAAATGTTGGGTATACCGCGCGGCATCACACCTTTTTCGAGATGCTGGGCAACTTTTCGTTCGGCGACTACTTCAAGGAGCGGGCAATCGAGCTCGCCTGGAACCTGATCACCGGCGAATTCGGGCTCGCCCGCGACCGCCTCTGGGTCACGGTCTATGCCGAGGACGACGATGCGGCGGCATTGTGGGGAAAGATTGCGGGGCTGCCGCGCGAGCGGGTCATTCCGATCGCCACCTCGGACAATTTCTGGTCAATGGGCGATGTCGGCCCATGCGGGCCGTGCTCGGAGATCTTCTGGGACCATGGCCCGGCGATCCCGGGCGGGCCGCCGGGCAGCCCCGAGGCCGAGGGCGACCGCTTCGTCGAGATCTGGAACCTCGTCTTTACGCAGTACGAGCAGCTGGGACCGGGTGAGCGCGTGCCGTTGCCGCACCCCTCGATCGACACCGGCATGGGGCTCGAACGCATCGCCGCGGTTCTGCAAGGCAAGCACGACAACTACGACATCGACCTGTTTCGCGCCTTGATCGAAGCCTCCGCGGACGCTTCGGGGGTGGCGGCGGACGGCGCGCACGCGGTCTCGCACCGGATCATCGCCGACCATTTGCGCGCGTCGGCCTTTCTGATCGCCGACGGCGTGCTGCCGAGCAAGGAAGGGCGGGGCTACGTGCTGCGCCGGATCATGCGCCGGGCGATGCGCCATGCCCATCTGCTCGGCTGCAAGGAGCCGCTGATGTGGCGGCTGGTGCCGGCCCTGGTGCGGCAGATGGGGACGGCCTATCCGGAACTGGTGCGTGCCGAGCCGCTGGTCGCCGAAACCCTCCTACTCGAGGAGACGAATTTCAAGCAGACCCTCGAGCGCGGGCTGCGCCTCTTAGAGGAGGAGACCGCGCGGCTCGGCCCGGGCGAACCCGTCGCCGGCGAGACCGCGTTCCGGCTCTATGACACGTTCGGATTTCCGCTCGACCTGACCGAGGACGTGCTGCGCGGGCAAGGCCGCAAGGTGGCGATCGATGGGTTCGAGGCGGCGATGGCGCGGCAGCGCGAGGAGGCGCGGAAGAGCTGGGTCGGCTCGGGCGAGGCGGCGACCGAGGCAGTGTGGTTCGGGTTGCGCGAGGAGGTCGGCGCCACCGATTTTCTCGGCTACGAGACAGAGGTCGCCGAGGGCGTGGCGCTGGCATTCCTGCGGGACGGCGCGCGCGTCGGCGAAGCCGCTTCCGGCGACGAGATCGGGCTGATCGTCAACCAGACCCCGTTTTACGCCGAATCGGGCGGCCAGATGGGTGACACCGGCGTTATTTTTTCGGCGGCCGGGGGCGAGCTGGCGGTGCATGACACGGTCAAGAAGGCGGGCGACCTGCACATTCACCTGGGCCGCATGGTCCGCGGCCTCTTGAAGGAGGGGGATGCGGTCGAGCTCCGGGTCGATGGCGACCGGCGGCGGCGCGTGCGCGCCAACCATTCGGTCACCCACCTCTTGCATCAGGCGCTGCGCCGGCGGCTCGGCGAGCATGTTACGCAAAAGGGCTCGCTGGTCGCCCCCGACCGGTTGCGCTTCGATTTCAGCCACCCGAAACCGTTAACCGCGAACGACCTTCGGGCGATCGAGGCCGAAGTCAACGAGCGCATCCGGACCAATGCCGCTGTCGGCACCCGTCTGCTCACTCCCGACCGCGCCGTGGCCGAGGGGGCGCTGGCGCTGTTCGGCGAAAAATACGGCGACGAGGTCCGCGTGGTGTCGATGGGCGGAGCCCTCGACGGCGAGGACCGGCCGTTCTCGGTCGAGCTGTGCGGCGGGACTCACGTGCGGCGCACCGGTGATATCGGACTGTTCAAGATCGTCGGCGAGACCGCGATTGCCTCGGGCGTCCGCCGGATCGAAGCGCTGACCGGCGCCGCCGCGGAGGCCTACCTGGCCGAGGAGGAAGGCATTCTGCGTCAGGCCGCGGCGGCACTGCGTACCAGCCCGGCCGAACTGCCGGCGCGGATCGGTACGCTGGTCGAGGAGCGGCGTCGGCTCGAACGCGAACTGGCCGATGCCCGGCGGGCCTTGGCGAGCGCCGGCCCGGCCACCCGATCGGCCGAGAAGCGGATCGGCGAGGTCGCCTTTGACGGCCGCGTCGTCAACAACGTTCCCGGGCGCGAGCTGAAATCTCTGGCCGATGATTTGCAGCGGCGCATCGGATCCGGCATCGTGGCCGTCGTTTCGCGCGCCGAGGGCAAGGCAACGATCGTGGTCGGCGTCACGCCCGACCTGGCGGGCCGCTTCGACGCGGTCGAACTTGTCCGGTCCGGTGCCGCAGCGTTGGGCGGCAAAGGCGGCGGTGGCCGCGCCGACATGGCCCAGGCGGGCGGCCCCGAGGCTGGGCACGCCGAGGCGGCACTCGATGCGGTCGAGCGAGCGATCCGCCGCCAGAGCGCGGGCCTCGACGCGGGTTGCTGATTGAATGCCCAATTCGCGTTCTGCGCGCTGTCTTCCGGAGCGGGGAACTTTCTCGAACTGATTGAGTTCGCTGGGATCTCAAAATTCGGGACGGTTTTTTGACGATCGTTAACTAACGAGCCACTGGGCTAGCGTGGTTGACGAGACCGACATGAACGCAATAAAACGCGGCGAATGGCCTTACCGGCGAATTTTCGCTTTGGGACCAATACTCGCAATGACTTTGGTGGTGCTGGCGGCAGCGGGATGCGAGCCGCTGCCGTTCCATCTCGATCCGCTGAGCGTCAACGGCCGCGACGGCGGCGGCACGCCCCCCTCTTATGCCGCGCTGATGCGGATCGGCGAAGCGGCCCGCTCGGGCGGCGATTTCGCCAATGCGGTCAGCGTGTTCCGCCGGGCCGCGGAGATCGAGCCCGGCGCCCCGGCGCCGTTTGTTGCGATCGGCGACACCTTGTTCGCGACCGGTGCGGTCAACGAGGCGATCCTGGCGTATAACTCGGCGCTGGCCCGCGATGCGGCCAGCCGGCCAGCGCTGCTCGGGCTGGCTAAGGCCTATCTCGAAACCGGGCGACCGGAACTGGCGTTCGTCCCGCTTGCCAAGGCCGCGGGGCAAACCCCCGACGACCCCAGGCTGCTGGTCCTTCTCGGCGTTGCCGAGGATCTGACGGCTCGCCATCAGCAGGCGCAGGCCGATTACCGGCGCGGGTTGGCGAGGGCGCCCGGCGATGCGGCATTGACGGTCGACTTGGCCCTGTCGTTGGCTCTGAGCGAGAATTATTCGAACGCGATCGCCGTGCTGGAGCCGGTGGCGATGGCGCCGGCCGCCTCGGCGCAGGAGCGGCAAACCCTGGCGCTGATCTACGGGCTCGAAGGCAGCGTGCCGGAAGCGGCTAGGCTCGGCCGGATCGATCTCGACGAGGCCGCGGTCGAGCACAACCTGGCTTATTATCAGACCTTGCGCGAGTTGCCGCCGGAGGCTCGCAGCCGGGCAATCCTGTCGGCCGGCAACAGCCGAAGCGCCGCCGGCCCATCCTGATCGAACTGCAAGCCGGTCGATCCTCGCTGGCCCATCCTTGGCACTAGGCGATCAACGCTCGATGATCGATCAATGCTTGCTAAATGTATCCATCATGTTGATCGCGGCCGGGCCGAGCAGGACGATAAACAGCGTCGGCAGAATGAACACGATCATCGGCACCGTCAGCATCGCCGGCAGCCGCGCGGCTTTCTCCTCGGCGCGGGTCATTCGCGCAGCGCGCGATTCGACCGACAGCACACGCAGCGACTGGGCCAGCGGGGTGCCGAATTTTGCGGTCTGCTGCAAAGTGTTGACGACCGCCCGGATGGCGTCCGAATCGGTTCGATTGTTGAGGTTGTCGAAGGCCAGGCGGCGGTCTGGAAGAAAGGTCAGCTCGGCTGAGGTAATCGCGAACTCCTCGGCGAGCTCGGGCCAGCTGGCGGCGAGCTCGCGCGCGACGCGGACCAGGGTCGCATCGAGGCTGAGCCCGGCTTCGGCGCAGATGACCATCAGGTCGAGCCCGTCGGGCAGCGCGAGCTGCAGCTGTTTGGCACGTTTTCCCGCGGCATTCCTCAGATAGATCTTCGGCGCATAAAAGCCGAACAGGACCGCAGCCAGCGCCGGCACAAACCTGAATTCGGTGGGGGTCGGCAACAGGTGCAGCACGTAATCGTTGGCGAGCACGGCGGCGCCGAAAATCGACGGCAGGCAAAGCCGCGCGAACAGGTAGCCGACCATCGCGTCCGGCGATCTGAGCCCGGCCCGGGCGAGCATCAGCCGAGCGTCGCCCGCATGTTTCGAGCGTAAGAGGTCGAGGCGCGTCACCGCTGCCCGCATCAGCCCGACCGGCCGCCGCGATTGCCGTCGGTTCCGCGAGGCCAGCGCCTGCTGGCGCATTGTCTCCTTGCGTTCGACGATCTGCTCGAGCCGCCGCTCGAACGCGTTTCTGGGCCGCACCGCCTGCCACATCGCGATACAGGTCGCCAGCACCGCCAGCGCCGCGAGCCCCGCGACCGCGTCGTCGAGGCCGATGCCTGAGGGCAGCCAATGGACGGCTCTGCAGATCCCCCGGCTGCACGTTGATCATATCTCGAACCGAGCCATCCTGGTCATGATGGTGATGCCGACGACCAGCATCGCGACGGCTACTCCGTCGAGGATATAGCCGCGGGCGTCGTGAAACAGCGGCGCCAGATAGCCGGGCGAGGTGAGCATCAGCAGACCCATCACCACGAGCGGCAATCCGCCCAGGATCATCGTCGTCGCGCGCGTTTCGCTCGACATCGCGTGCACCTTGGCCCGCATCTGCCGGCGCCGGCGCAGCGCGTCGGCGAGGTTGGCGAGGGTCTCGGCGAGGTTGCCGCCGGTCTCGCGCTGCACGCTCAGCGCAATGATGAAAAAGCGAAATTCCGGCGTGTCGATCCGCTTGGCGATGTCCCAGAGCAGGGCCTCGAGGTCGCGCCCGAGCCGCATCCCGCTCTCGACCAGGCGCAGTTCGCCGCCGACCGGGTCGGCGATTTCATGGCCCGCTCCGACGATCGCTTCGCTGATCGGCAGCCCGGAGCGCAGCGCCCTGACCATCAGGTCGATGGCATCGGGAAACAGCGCGGTGAAGGCGGCGACCCGGCGCCGTCCCATCCGACTGACCGCGAGATGCGGGATCGCTGTCCCGACGCACAGGCCGACCAACGCGCACGGGACCACCCCGAGCGGCACGAAGCCGACGAGGCCAATTGTCGACAGCGTCGTCACGCCCGCGATCACCAGCACGTATTGGCCGATGGTAATGGGCTTTCCGGTCCGCGCCAAGCGGCTCGCGACGAGGTCGCGGCGCGGCAGCCAGCGACGGGCGGCGCGGTCGATCTTCGGGGTGGCGCTCTGGGCTCGGGTCAACCGCGCGGCGTCGGCGGCGACCGGAATGCCCCTGGCCCGCTCGCGCACCAGATTGAGCCGCCGCTTGAAGCGCTGGCGGGCGGCGCCGCTGCCGACCGCAACCGCGGCCGCGACAAAGCTCGCCATCACGGCCGCGGCAGAGAACGCGGCGAGCCAATCGGCCGCATCGAATCGGATCACCGTTTCACCCCGCGAACGACAATCGGTGCCGCTCGGGCAACCGTGTGCGGCCGACCATCGTCAAATGATCTCGAGCAGCGGGCGATCGAGACCGTAATATTCGGCCCGCGGCAGAAAGTGCGGTCGCACCCCGCTCGACTTGAAGATGCCGCGCAACCGGCCGTCGGCGCCCTCGCCCTGAAACTGATAGCTGAACAGTTCCTGTGTGGTGATGATTTCGCCCTCCATCCCGACCACCTCGATCACCTCGGTGACGCGCCGCATGCCGTCGCGCATCCGACTGATCTGCACGATCATGTGGACGGCGGCGGCGATCTGCGTGCGCACCGCGTGCGACGGCAGATTGATCCCGGTCATCCCGACCATGTTTTCGAGCCGGGTCAGCGCCTCGCGCGGGCGGTTCGCGTGGATCGTGCTCATCGACCCGTCATGACCGGTGTTCATCGCCTGCAGCACGTCGAGCGCCTCGGCACCGCGGATCTCGCCGAGGATGATCCGGTCGGGTCGCATGCGCAGCGTGTTGCGCAACAGCTCGCGCATGGTGATCTCGCCGGTGCCTTCGAGGTTGGGCGAGCGCGTCTCCAGCCGCACCACATGGGGCTGCTGCAATTGCAGCTCTGCCGCGTCCTCGATCGTCACGGTGCGCTCGGCCGGGTCGATCAGCCGCGACAGCGCGTTCAAGAGGGTCGTCTTGCCCGATCCGGTGCCGCCGGAAATCAGGATGTTGAGCCGGCAGCGCGCGGCGATCTTTAAAAGGGTCGCCATCTCCGGCGAGATGTTCGCCTGCTGCGCCATGGTGTCGAGGGTGATGGTCTTCTTCGAGAATTTGCGGATCGAGATCGACGGCCCGTCGATCGCCAGCGGCGGAATGATGATGTTGACCCGGCTGCCGTCGGCCAGCCGCGCATCCACCAGCGGCCGCGATTCGTCGATGCGGCGGCCGATCCGGGTCACGATCTTGGTGGCGACGTTCATGACGTGCTGATCGTCGCGGAAGGCCACGTCGGTCAGCTCGAGCTTGCCGCGCCGCTCGACATAGACCTGCTTGGCGCCGTTGACCATGATGTCGGTCACGGTGTCGTCGTCGATCAGCGGCTCGAGCGGGCCGAGCCCGAGCATGTCGGCAATCAGGGACTGCACCAGCTCGCGCTGCTCGAGAAAATTCAGCTGGTTTTTGGTTTCGCCGAGCAATTCCTTGACCCAGCCGTCGAGCTGCGCCTCGAAGGTGGCGCGCGGCATCTCGGCGGCGGCGGCGACGTCCATGTGCTCGAGGACGAGCGGCTGGATCTGCGCCTTGGCGGTCTCGATCGCGCCGCGGTTCAGGCGACGCTGCGAGGCCGTTGCTTCGGGATCGGCATCGGGTCGCCCGGGGTTCAACAACGCCTGCATCAGCCCGGTGATCAGATCGCGGCGCTCGAGCGCGTTGGCCTCGATCCCGTGGCGCGGCAGGTGCGCCTGCACCGCGGCGTCGACGATTTTGGCGAGTTCGCCGCGGCTCAGGATCAGCCGTCGCTCCGGCCGGATTTCGCCGGTGAGGCGGGCGAGCAGCTGCTCGCGCGCCGCCAGCAGGCGGTCTTCCTGGGTTGCCTCGGCGGTCAGCGCGGGCGAGGGCAGCGGCGCCGGCGAGGGCGGCGCGGAGGGCGCCGCCGCCGCGCGCCGCGTCGACAGCTCGGCGATGCGGGCGTCGAGCGCGCTCTCGCCGTCGGGTCGTTTGAGGAAGCCTACCATAGCGAGCGGATCGCGAAGAGGCGACGCTTCGGAACCTCTGCGGCCGGGCCGGCGAGGAGGGCCGCGAGCTGCCGGAACTCGCGCACGATCGGGCTGCGGGGAGCCGCCACCGGCAGTGGCCGGCCCGAATTGACCGCAGCGCCGGCCGATTTCGGATCGTAGGAAATCGCCAAGTCGAGGCTCTTGCCGATGCCCTTTTCAAATTCGCTCTTGCCGATCAGCGCGCGCTCGCCGGTGGCGCCGGCCTCGACCAGCCACAGGCGCGGCTGCGGCGTCTGCTCGCGCAGCAGGGTCTGCAGTCGGATCGTGTCGCGCAGACCGGCGAGGCTGCGCTCGCAGATCACTACGATGTGGCTCGCGGCGGCGAACACGACGCGCTGCACCGGGGTGGCGCCGCGCGGCAGGTCGACCACGACGCGGACGAATTTGCGGCGCAGCTCGTAGAGCAGCATGTCGATCGCGCCGGCGTCGATGGTCAGATGCTGCGCCGCCGAGGCTTCGGCCGCCAGCACCCGCAAATTCTCGCTGATCTTGACCATCGCCCGGTCGATAAACAGGCTGTCGATCCGCGAGGGCTGCTCCAGGGCTTCCCACAAGCCGCTGCCGGGCTCGGTGTCGAGCTTGAGCGCGACCGTGCCGAAATGCAGGTCGAGATCGAGCAGGGCGGTGCGCTCCGGATGCTCCTCGGCGAGAACCCAGGCGCAGCCGACCGCGGCGGTGGTGGCGCCGACCCCGCCGCGGCTGCCGACAAAGACGATCACCTGGCCGAGCCCGCCATCGGGACCGGCGGCGGCACCCGCCGAATTCTTCTCCAGCATCGCCGCCAACGCCTCGCGGCTCGGCGGCTTGATCAGGTAGTCGTCGGCGCCGGCCGCCAACAGATCGCGGTAGAGGCCCACGTCGTTGACCGCGCCGAGCGTGACGAGCCGCAGATCGGCGCCGCCGACCGCGCGCGCCGCGCCGATTTCGGCGATCGGCGCCGGCAGATCGGCGAGGTCGAGCAGCAGAATCCGCGGCGCCGCGCCGCCGCGGATCCGGCGCAATGCCGCGTCGAGCGTATCGGTGACCGCGAGCTCGTCATCCAATTGCAGCTCGCGGATCACCCCTTGCAGGCGGTCCAATGTCGGCTGGTCGCGCAATACCGCGAGCACACCCTCGCGCGCCGGCTTGGGGACGGTCTTCGCGCGCACGGCCTTCATTGCCCGCCGCCGCCTCCGCTCGCGCCGCCGCCGGCCGCCGCGCCGCCGCCCGATCCGGCTTGAATCGGCCCGACATTGGCTTCCGCCGGCAGCGGTGTGACCTTGTCGTCGAGATAGCGGTCGACCGCCGCCGCCATCGGCTTGCCGTCCGCTGCCGCCAAGGTGCGGCCGCCGGCAAGATCGGCCGGGCTCGCCACCATCAAGCCGAGATCGACCGCGGTGGCGCAGCCGAAATTGCTGGTCGGCGCGTTGGTGAAATCGCCGGCGTCATTCATGCTCCAATTCGGGCAGCGCGGCAGGGTCACGGCATAGCGGCCGACCATGACGACCGCACGGTTGGGCCGGACCGCAGCGAGCGGGTTGGTGTCGGCGACGATGCCCCAGCGCAGCAGCCGGCTCGCGATCGCGTCGCTGCGCGCCTGGGCCAGCGCCGGCGGCCCCGAGGCCGCAATCTCGACGCGGTCGGCCGGGCGGATATCGCCGTTTGCGACGAGGCGGTCGAGGCGCGCGTCCTCGCCCGCGACCAGCCGAGCCGAGCCCGGCGCGAAGGCGAGTGCGGCCTCACGGGTGGCGCCGTCGACCCGCAGATTGGTTCGGCGCTTCGCTCTTGCTGTATTCGGCGACCCCCGGCACGCAGCCGGCGAGCACCGACAACAAGGCGATGACGATCGGACAAAGGCGCTTTCTCATGACCTTGCCTCCCCTCAATCGAGCCGGAACCCGGCCGGGCCGATCAGGCCGCTCGCCGCCGCTGTCGAGCGGCCCGCGGCCCGGCGCCGGCAGCCTTTGCCGCCAGGTGTCGCCCCACAGCACCTGCTGCGCGTCGTGCGGTGCGGTAAACCCGTCGGTCGGGCTCGCCAGCGCCGTCGCCGGCGGCCTGACCAGATAGGGGGTGACGATGATCACCAATTCGGTCTCGTCGTTTTGAAACTTGTTGGAGCGGAACAGCGCGCCGAGGATCGGGACATCGCCGAGCCACGGGACCTTCGACAGATTCTGCGTGGTGTCGCGCTGGAGCAGGCCGGCCAGCGCGAAACTTTGACCGCTGGCGAGTTCGACCGTCGTCTCTGCGCTGCGCACCGTCAGAGCCGGGATCGCGAACCCGCTGATCGTCACCTCGCCCTCGGTGCTCAGCTCGACTGACTTCGGGGCGAACTTGCAGGCTCAGATGGTCGGCGTCGATGATCGTCGGCGTAAAGGCCAACTGGACCCCGAATGTCTGAAACTGGATCGTGATCACCGGGGTCCCGGTGGAGCCCGCTTGGGCCACCGGGATCGGAAACTCGCCGCCGGCGAGAAAGCTCGCGGTCTGACCCGAGACCGCAGTCAAATTGGGCTCGGCGAGGACCGTCAGGAACCCCTCTGTCGCCAGCGCTTCGACGGTGGCGCTGACTTCCTGCCCCAACAACGATGGAAACTTGCCGAAGGTGATCGCGTTGACCGCCGGCGTCGGGTTATTGGTGGTTAGGAACGACACTGTCGGCCCGGAAACGCTGGTGCCGATATCGGGGCTGGAGCCGACCTTGCTCCAGTCGATGCCGATCTGCTTCAAGATGTTGCGGTCGACCTCGGCAATCCGCACCTGCAGATTGACCTGGTCCGGGGTGGCGACGGTGAGGCGGTTGATGATCTGGCCGCCCTTGACCGCGCCAGCGATCGCGGCGGCGAGCGTGCTGCGCCTTTTCCGCCTGCCCGGCGCTGGCGACGGCGCCGCTCAGCACCAGGCTCGAATCGACCTGGGTGACCGAGATCGGCGCTCCCGGCACCAGCTGCCGCAGCGACTGGCGCAATGGCGACAGGTCGAGATCGACCCGCACCGGGGCGTTCAGCAGCACCTGATCATTGGCGTCGACGGCGTAGATCACGGTCTCGCCCGGCGCTTTGGCGCTGACATAGACGAGGGTCGGCGATTTGACCTGAACGTCGGCGACGTCGGGGCTGGCGACAAAGACGGTGCTGGCCGGCCGCGGCAGCCGGATCAGGGTGCCTTTGCCGACTTCGAGCCGGATCGGCCGGCCGTTCGCCGGGATCAGCGTGGCGGCGCCGGCAGACGAGGGATCGGTGGCAGCGGGCGGGCTGGCGGCAGCGGACGGGTTGGCGCCGGCGGCGGTCATCGTGCCGGGAGTTTGCCGCTCGGCCGCCGCTGCAGCAGCGGCCAGCCCCAGCCACACCGTCGCCGCGACCAAACCGAAGCGAGAAGGACCGGAGCGAGGCAACGGAAACATCAGGAACCTCGGGAGCCAGGTTGCGACGAGACAGATGTACCGTTGCTGCCGTTCCCGCGCAATATAGTTACTAAACCATCGCTAGAGTTTTGTCGCCCGCCCGGCTTTGGCAACAGTTGGCTCACGTCGCTGTCGAGCGTGAAGTCGGCGGTAGGAGGGTCGTCGCGCGAATTGGCCGCGGCGGCGACCAGCGGAGCTTGCTTTTTTGCCGATCCCAGGCTGCGCAGGCTGAGCGACAATTTGCCGATCTCGCCGGCGACGGCGATGATCTCGCTTTGTTTGGGCGTCACTTCGAAGGTCACGGTGCGGGCCAGGACCGCCTGGCCGTCCTTGCTGTCGAGCCGCTGGTCGATCGCGATCACGCGCACGTCGCGCAGCACGGTCTCGGCCGCCTTGTGCTGATAGCCGCTGCTGTTGGCCCCGTCCTGCGGGACCGGCAAGGTGATCAGGATGTCGACCCGGTCGCCGGGAAAGACAAAGCCCGAGATGCCCGAGGTCGCGTTGACCGGGACCGAAACCGCGCGCGTGCCCGGCCGCAGCACGGCGGCGAGAAAGCCGCGCTCACCCGGCCGCACGAGCTTGCTGCCGATGATCGGTTCGCCGGCCACGAACGGCTCGCGGGCGACCGCGCCGGCGAGCGATTTCTCGGGTCCGCTCCCGGCGACGACATAGTCGCTGTTGATCGCGCCCAGGGGCCAGGGCCGCGCGATCAGATCGGCGGGCTTCAGGATCTGGCCGCGAGCGATCGGGGCACGGGCGAGGAGAATCGACTTTTCGCGGCGGCGGCGGGGGCGGCGCCGCCACGGCGACCACCGGCCGCTGCCCCAGCCACGAGCGCACCGTGACCGCGGTGCCGCCGGCGAGCACGAGGGCGATTACGAACAGGATCAGGGTGCGTCCGCGCATCGTCCGTCCTCAGCCGAGATAGGGCCCGATGGTCACGATCAGCGCCGCGGCGGCGATCGCCACTCCATACGGTATCGGCGTGCCGCTCCCCACGCCGGCGATCGTCTCGGCAGGGTCCGGGGCCGCGCGCCGCCGCGCGCCGACCCGTGCGCCGAGCGGGGTCAGACAAAGGATCGCCAGGACCCCGCCAAGCAGGCCGGTCACGACCAAGAGCGACGCCAGCCGCCCGGCTCCGGTCCATAGCGCAGCGGCCGAGAACAGCTTGACGTCGCCACCGCCGATCAGGCCGCGGGCAAAGATCATCGCCCCGGCGAGAAAGACCGCCGCAGCGCCGGCCATCGCTTCGAGGCCGGTCGTCAGGCTGGCGTCGCCGGCAGTGGCCAAGCGCAGCGGCCACAGCGCGCACAATGCCACGACCAGCGGGTTGGGGATGACCAGCCGGCGAACATCCTCGACGGCCGCTGCCGCCATCAAGCCGGCAAAGCCGAACAGCGCTGCCAGCTGCAGGCCGGTCGCCATCACCGGCCCAACGGTGTGGGAAGCCGCATCGGGAGTGGCGTGACGAGGGGCATGGCGGCGCACCGCGGCCCGATTCTGCAGGGTGCCGCGACGGCAACGGTAAGCGCGGATCGACGCGAGAGCTCCAGCCGGCCGGTCATCGACAGCTCCAAGCGGGTGGTCAGTGCGATCGCATGTTCGAGCCGATTGTCCTAAGGAGTGATTAACCCTCGAGCGCGGGCTGCGACGATCGGCCCGCCGCGACAAATGGCGGGGTCGCGACAACGGCAGGCCCGGCCATGGCGACCCCCTTGATTTCGCGGCGCCCTCAAGGGATCAGTGCGCCCGGTTCCCGTTCGGTCGAGCGTCCGGCTCGACCCACCGACAACAGCGATGGCCGCGATGAACAGACTGCGCAGGTCCGAGCCCGGCGACAGCGCATCGCCGGCGCCCGCCTCGCCCGGCGCGGCGCATCGCGGCGTGCGCTCGGACTGGCTGCTGCTGGGCGGCGCCTTTACCGCCTTTACCGTCAGCGCCGGACTGATGCAGTCCTACGCGGTCTTTCTGGTCGCGTTCGTTCAGGATTTCGCCTGGGGACGGGCCGAAACCTCGATCCCCTATTCCGTTTCGCAGCTCGTCGCCGGCGCCAGCTCGCCGCTGGTCGGCGCCATGGTCGATCGCCTGGGGCCGCTGCGCCTGCTGCTGCTCGGCGGCGGCCTGCTGGTCCTCGGGCTCGTGGCTTGCGCCCACATGTCGTCGCTGTGGCAGGTCATCCTGGCCTACGGGGTGGTCATGACCGTCGGCGCCAATTGTCTCGGCCTAGTGGTGTTCGTGCCGATTTTGTCGCGGCGTTTCGTGCGCCGGCGCGGGATGGCGATCTCGGTCGTCCAATCGGCCAACGGCTTTGGCCGCGCCTGGTCGGCGCCGATGGCCCAGCTGCTGATCTCCTCGGTCGGCTGGCGCCGGACCTATCTGGTCGAGGCCGGGTTCATGGCGGCGATGCTGCTGCCCTTGGCGCTGCTGTTTCGCCGCACCGCCGCCGCGCCGCTGCGTCGGCCGTCTTCGGGCATCGCGGCGGCGCCGGCTCCGACGGCCCTGCCGTCGCCAGGCTGGACCCTGGCCGATGCGGTGCGCACGCGGCATTTCTGGCTGCTGTTCGCGGTCTATCTGTTTACCGGGCTCGGCAGCTTTCTCGTTTCGCTGCACCAGCTCGCCTTTGCCGTCGACCGCGGCTTCGACAAGCTCTATGCCGCCGAGGTGCTGGGGCTGGGCAGCTTTCTCGCGATCGCCGGCACGATCTTCACCGGCACCCTCTCCGACTACATCGGGCGCGAGCTGTCGGCGATCCTTGCCTATGGCGTCTCGATCCTCGGCGTCGTCTGCGCGCTGTTCATCACCGGCCCGCAGCAGGGCTGGCTCTTATGGCTGTTCGCCTGCTGTTTCGGGCTCACCTGGGGCGCGCGCGGGCCGGCGATCACGGCCAAGACCGCCGACCTTTTTCCCGGCCGCCAGCTCGGGACGATCCTCGGCGTGATCACCGTCGGCAGCGGCATCGGGTCGGCTGCCGGCTCCTGGGCGGCGGGCTGGATCTTCGACCTGTCGGGCAGCTACGAGCTGGCCTTCGGCCTGTCGATCGCCTCCTATGTCTGCGGCTGTATCGCGTTCTGGGCGTTGCGCCGGCCGCCAGCGCGGCAGGCCCGATAAGAAGGCGGAACGCGCCGACCGGCAAAGCCGCTGCCATTACGCTCGCCGCCCGCGGCCGCGGGTCAGCGCCGGTCGAGCCAGCCCCGCCTCGTCCTGCCGATATACGTCTCCAGGATCTTGAGCTGTCGCGCCTGCTCCGTGTCCAAGGTTTTTCTCAAGCGCAGCGTGTCGTAGGTTTGCGTGACCCGGTCTTTCAGCACAATCAGGATATCGCTCAGGCTGTTGGCGGACGTAGAAATGTTCAAGTCCGGCACTTCCGCGACAAAATGCCGGTTCCCCAAGGATTTCGACGAAAACCGGGATCGGTTTGTTGAGCTCGTAGCTTCCCAGCGAGTTGATGGTCAGCTCGACCTTGGCGATCGCCGGCGGCGGTTTGGCGGGAGCGGGAGCGGCCGCGGTGTCGGCGAGATCCTGCGCATGCGCGGCGACGGCCTGCGGTTTTCCCGTCGGGGCACGTGCCGCCGCCATGCCTTCGACGGCGAGCGTCCCGCCGACCCTGGTCCACAGCGAGGGTCGAGAGCCGGTGCGCAGGCGTTGCGTCGAGGCCGGCCGATCGAGGCTGACCCGAGCGGTCATCGGCTTGACTGGCGTGACAGAAATTTCTTGTGGATTTCGGTTCAGGCCTGATATTCGCGCCATCGGGTGCAAATGCGACGACACCACGACCGAGGGCGTCCAGGTGCTCGAATTGATAATCTTGAGCCGGTTCATGCTACGGTCCCGGTTTCGGGGCCGCCGGAGACCTGACGTCGGTGATTAGCGTCGATTTCATGTTATACACCGGCTCGCCATCCGCGGTGGGGTGGCCGTCGTCGCGGAAGACGGCGATCACCACGGATTTGATTCGCATCGTGGTGCCGTCGGCGAGCCGGTATTCGCTCCACCGTTCCTTAGCGTTGACGACCTCGATTTCCGTGGTACTTTGTGAATCTTCATGGATCTCGCTCACTGCTCTCTCCAGCTTGTTCTCTCGGCGGGAAGCACCTCCCGTCGCGCGCCCGGGTCGGAGAGTTTCGGTCGGCTTTGTTGACGAAATATTGACGCGCCCGCTCGCCGGCTCGCTGTCGCCTCGCGCCGCGGGCGATTTCCCGATCGGCAACGCCGGCCGGGATTTGTGCCGATCGGCCCCCTCTTAACCTTCCATCAACATCGTCGTGCCAAAATCGTGGAATTACGCCCCGCATCAGTGGTCATGACATGTGGACCATTACCGAAGCCGATCTCCAGCAGGCGAAGGGCCGGCTGCAACTGCGCCGTACCAATATCGAGACGAGATATGCCGAGGAGACGAAGGCGCTCGATGGCGAATTCGCCGCAATCGAGACGCTCGAGCGCGTCGCCGCCGAGTTTTCCGTCAAACACGGACAGCAGGATGCGAGCCTCGCCTCGGAGCCGACGGAGCAGAGCGATCCGCTCGGCGACGAAGTCGGCAGCGCCCGGGAGGAGGCGCCGCTCGCTGCCGTGCTCCCGGTGGAGATCGAACGGCACGAGAGCGGCGAAGCCGGTGGGGGCCTCGATATCCTGAAGCCCGGCTCGCGCTGGCGCATGTACCGCAGCACGCGTCCGAGCGACGCCGAAACCATGACCGGCACCAGTTCCGCGACCGAGTGAGAGCTCGCGGCAGCGAGCGCGGCGGACAGCCTTGGACCGTCCCGCGAGACCGCCGCGCCGGGTCGCAATCGTGCCGGCTTAGCGACGCCAGGTTCACGCGACGCGGCAGCGACGACCTCTTATTATTATGCCTGCAGCGGGCTCTGGATCCAGCGCCGGCGTTCGGGCGCGCGGCGGGCCCGCATGCTCCCCGTCAGACGGCGGCGAAATCGATCACTTGACGCACCGGGGCGCCCGATTTGAGCGCGGCGAAACCGTCATTGATCTCACCGAGACCGAGCCTTCCGGAAATCAGATGATCGAGCTTGAGGCGGCCCTGGCGCCACAACGACAGCAGCCGCGGCATGTCGACCCGGAAGCGGTTGCCGCCCATCGAGGTGCCCTGCAATTTGCGGTCGCGCAGAAAATCGTAGCCGTGCAATTCGATCTTCACCCCCAGCGGGACCATGCCGATGATCGTCGCCGTGCCGCCGCCGCGCAGCATTTGAAAGGCCTGCTCTGCCGTGGTCTTGGTGCCGAGCGCCTCGAACGAATACTGCACGCCGCCGCCGGTCATCTCGCGGACCGCCTTGACCGGGTCGGCGTTGCTCGCGTTGAGCGTGTCGGTGGCGCCCAAGGTGCGGGCGAGCTCGAGCTTCGATGGCACCGTATCGATCGCGATTATGCGCTCGGCGCCGGCGAGCGCCGCACCATTGACCGCCGACAACCCGACCCCACCGCAGCCGATCACCGCGACCGTCGACCCGGGTTCGACCTTGGCGGCGTTGAACACCGCGCCGACCCCGGTCATCACCCCGCAGCCGACCAGGGCCGCGCGGTCGAGCGGGATGTCGGGGTCGATCTTCACGATCGCGTTTTCGTGCACCAGCATCTGTTCGGCGAAGGACGACAGGTTCAGGAACTGGTGCATCAGCTCGCCGCCCTTCCATGAGAGGCGGCGCGACACACCGGGCGGCAACTTGACCTCGGTGTTCTCGCAGAGGTTCGGGTGGCCGGTCACGCATTGCGGGCAGGTGCCGCAGAACACGCTGAGGCAGGTGATCACATGGTCGCCGGGCTTGACATAGCTGACGCCGTCGCCGACCGCCTCGACGATGCCGGCCAATTCATGGCCCAGCACGCACGGGGTCGGATGCGGATAGAGGCCCTCGATAAAATGCAGATCGCTGTGGCACAGCCCGGCAAAAGCGGTGCGCAGCAGCACCTCGCGGCTCGCGGGCTTGGCCAGCACCACCTCCTCGATGGTCAGCGGCTGGTTTGCGGCGTGCAGCACGGCGGCTTTCATCGGCTGTCTCCTCGGGTCTGACCCAAAGCAAAGCTGTTAACGCGGAGGATTCGAGGAACCCGCAAAGGGCGCGAAGAGCAGAATTCGGCGCAGGTGCCGAGCATGCTGGATAGCTTCATCGTTCAGTCCACTGTCGAGATGTTGCCGGTCAAATCCGCTTCGTCGCAGAAAGGCAGCGCTGGACCGCCGTTGCGGTGTCCGTCGGCTTGGTGTTGAAGCAGAACATCGCCTGCGGCGCGTCGAGATGCACGAGGTTGACCAACTTTTCGAACAGCGGCGTGTTCTGGGCGATCAGCCGCACGCCGGCGCCGACCAGGACGCAGTCGTACGATTTCTTCTCCAGCCGCTCGCGCAGCACCGTCTCCGCCGTCTCGCCGAAATCGGTGAGGCAGAGCTCGGCATCATAGCCGAGCCCGTTCAGGTGCGCTTTGTCCGCCTCGAGCCCGGCGCGCACCGCGGCCGCATCCAACCCCGAAGCGCCATAAGCGGGGTCGGAGAAATCGATCAGCGACGGCTCGAGGCCGACGACCAGCACGCTCGTTTTCGGCACTATTTCCCTCCGTCCCTCGACCATCAGCCTTCTTGCTCCTCCAGAGAATATTCTCTGTGGCTCAGGCTGCCTGGGCGAACGCGGTCCGCACCTCTTGCTCGTAGGCGAGCAATTTCCGCACGCTCGGCCGCTGCCTCATCCGCTCGAAATGAGCCACACAATTCTTGAATGGGGAAACATCGAGGTCGAATTGGGTGCCGCGCCGAAAGCACCAGAAGAAGTGCGCATCGACGGCCGTGAAATGGTCGAAGAACCATTCGCGACCGGCGAGCACATCGTCGGCGATCTTGTAGTTTTCGAATAGCTGCTGCACGGCGAGACGCCGCACCGACTCCGCCGCGCCGGGCAGGTCGCAGACGCGTGCGGGCGAATTGATGCGCGAAAGGAACGGGTGGAGACCCGAGGCGCACCACGCCAACATCGAGATCGCGTGCAATTCCTGCATCGGATCCGTGGGGAGCAGCTTCGCCGCCGGAAAATTCCGCGCGATCCACATCTGGATGGCAACGTTTTCGGTAAGCAGCGTGCCGTCGATCACCAGCAGCGGTACCTTGTGCTTGGGATTGAGCTGCAAATATTCGGGTGTCATGTGCTGCGACTTGCCGAAATTCAGCGGGCGGACATCGAATGCAGCACCGGCCTCGGTCAGAGTGACGTAGGGCACCAGTGAGCAGGCGTTCGGCGCATAGTAGAGGATCAGCGGCATTTGCAACCCCTAAGAAAACGGAAACAGATCACGACGCAACTGCCCATCCCGTCATTGGTCTCCTAAGCCATGAAGTTGAGGCGCAGGCCAGGCTCGGGCCAGTCCATCTGCGCGAGTTGGCCGGTGCCCGAGAGTGTGATGTAGGCGGTTTTCATGTCGCCGCCGCCAAAGCAGATGTTGGTCGGGTAGACGTCGGGCATCTTGACCTGGCGCACCACCCGCCCGTCGGGGGCGACGACGGTGATGTGGCCGGTGATCAGGGTGGCGACGCAGATGTTGCCAGAGGCCTCGACCGCGAGGCTGTCGAAGCGCTGAAACCCCGGCAGGCCGCAGACCAGACGCCCGGCATAGGGCGCCGGGAACGGCTCCTTGCGCAAGACCCCCGGCTGCACGATGTCGAAGGCGAACAGCCGCGAACTCTCGGTGTCGGCGACATAAACGGTGTTTTCGTCAGGCGACAGGCCGACCCCGTTCGGGGTCAGCATCGGGTAGACCAGCTCAACGATCTTCGACCCGTCGGGCAGAGCGTAATAGAGCCCGCCATGATCGCGGTCGCGCGCCCGTCTCTTGCCGAGATCGGTGAAGTAAAATCCGCCCTGGCGGTCGAACACGATGTCGTTCGGCGCGGACAATTTGTGTCCTCGGCACTCGCTGTAGAGAACCCGCGTGTCGCCGGTTCGCGGATCGATGCGCTGGATGGTGCCGCCGCGATAGTCCCTGGACGGCCCGGTCGACAGAAACCCGCCCTGGGCGTATTCGTTGCCGCCATTGTTGCAGACATAGAGGGCGCCGTCGGGGCCGAGCGCCAGACCGTTGGGACCGCCGCCGGCATTGCCGACCGGCGACTTGGCGCCGCCGGGGGCGACCCGGGTGACGGCGGCGCCGGCGATCTCGCCGAGCACGACCGAGCCGTCGGCCATCGCCACCGGCCCTTCGGGAAACCGCAAACCGTCAGCGATTACGCGTATCTCGGCCATCGCATGTTCCTCCCCGCGACCCATCGGCATTCGGCAGCGCGAATTGTGTCGCGGCCGATCGACCGGCGTCAAGCCGGGCCGCCCTTTGCCCCGTCGCCCTTTGCCTCGCCGCCCTTTGCCCCGTCGCCCTTTGCCTCGCCGCCCTTTGCCCCGCCGCCCTTTGCCCCGCCGCCCTTTGCCGTTGACAGCCGAGGGCCGAGCCCGTTATCTGCGATCGGGCGATGGGGTTCGCCCTGTAACCGCCCCGATGGCTGATGACCCCTGAATTGATCTCCTACGGATCGGGAGGGGTCGATGGCGGTATCCGGGAAATTCTGCGGCTGTAAGCTCGGCGGCGACGCCCGATGAGCGTGCGCGACATCCTGCTGCAGATCGCGCAGGTGGCGTCGGTACTGGCATTCGCGCCGCTGCTGCAGGGCGCCATCCTGCAATTCGAGGAGCGGGTGCAGCGGGCGCAGGGTCCGGGCCTGTTCCAACCCTATCGCGATCTGTGGAAGCTGTTTCACAAGCAGCTGGTCGTGCCGGAAACGGCGTCCTCGATCTATTGGACGGCGCCGGTCGTCGCCTTCACCGCGATGCTGACGGTGCCGATCCTGATCCCGGTATTGACCGATTTTCCGCTGCCCTTGTCCGACATGGGCGACATATTGGGCGGCGGCCTGATCCTGACCCTGGGCTCGTTCATGGTCGTGCTCGCCGGGCTCGACAGCGGCAGCGCCTACGGCGGCATCGGCTCCAGCCGCGCGGTCATGGTGGCGATCCTGGCCGAGCCGACGCTCATTCTGGTGTTTGTCGGCATCAGCCTCCTGGCCAAGTCGATGCTGCCCTTCGTCGTCAACCATCTCTTGGTCGGCAGCCCGGCGGTTTATTGGAGCCCGGCGCATCTCTTTCTGGTCGCCGCGTTCTTCATCCTGCTGCTGGTCGAAACCGACCGGCTGCCGATCCATTCGAGCACGCATATCGAAGTCTACATGATCGAGGAGGCCCGCATCCTCGAATATTCAGGCCCGTTGCTGGCATTGCTCAAATGGGCCTCGATGATGAAGCAGTTCATCCTCTACACGATTTTCTGCAATGTGCTGGTGCTGCCATGGGGACTGTCGCAACGCGGCAGCGCGCTCGGCGCCGCGGCGGCGCTCGCGGCAATCCTGGCCAAGTTCCTGCTGGTGGCGCTGGTCGTCGTCCTGGTCGAAACCGCGCAGTCGCGGCTGCGCTTCTACCGTTACCAGGAGCCGCTCGCCGCCTCGTTTCTGCTCGCCGTGCTGGCGGTCATCGGGACCCAGCTCTGATCATGCTGAGCCAGCTCGACCCGCTCGCCTCGTCGCTGGTCAGCCTGATGGCGATCGCCAGCCTCTTGCTCGCCTTTGTCATGCTGGGGTCGCGCTGGATCGACAATTATCTGTACGCGTTCGCCGCCCAGTCCTGGACCATGGCCGGCCTCGGGGTCGCGGTCGGCTACTTGGCCTCCTCCCCCGAGCTCTACCTGATCGCGGCGCTGAGCGCCGTCTTCCGCGGGTTGGCGCTGCCCTATCTGATCTGGCGGATGATCCGTCGCCTCAACGTCGCGCGCGAATTGCACGAGGCGCTGCGCCCGGCCTCGGCGCTGGTCATCGGCGCGCTCGGCGTCGTCTTCGCGCTCGCGGTCTCCGCGACAATCGCCCGCCCGCTCGGTCTCGGCGGGAGCGCCGCGGTCCTGGCGCTGACCGTGATGATTGCAACGGTGCTGATCGGCTTTTTGATGCTCGCGATCCGCGGCGAAGCGCTGAGCCAGATCATCGGACTCCTGGTGCTCGAAAACGGCGTTCGCCTCGGCGCCCAGATCCTGATCCCCGGCATGCCGCTGTTGATCGAGCTGATGATCCTCGCCGACGTTCTCGCCGCGGTCGCGTGCCTCGGCGTCCTGGTGCGCTATCTGTTGAGCCAATTCGGCAATGCCAGCACCGTCGAGCTGAAGCGGCTGGTCGGCTGATAATGATCGGCGCACTGCTGCTCGTCCTCGTCGCGGCACCGGCACTCGCCGCCCTCGGCTGCCTGATGGCGCGACCCGGCCGCGCGGCGGCGCTCAACCTCGCCGCCGGCATCGTCGTGTTCGCCGTCGCCGTGCCGCTGGCGATGCTGAGCGATGGCGGCCCTCATCGCTACTGGGGAGACTACATCGTCTTCGACGCCGCGGGCGCCTGGGTCGTGCTGTGCGCGGCGATCGTCTATCTGCTGTCGTCGATCTATGCCGTCGGCTATATGCGGCTCGTCGGCGAGGACCAGCGTCTGCCGTCCTTCTACGCATTGTTCGCCGGGTTCGCGCTGGCGATCCTCGTCGCCCCGTTGATGAACAACGCAGCGATTTATTGGATCGCGATCGAGCTGACGACCTTGGTCAGCACTTTTCTGATCGCCTTCGAGCGGGCGCCCGAAAGCATCGAGGCGGCGTGGAAATACATCGTCCTGGTGTCGACCGGGATCAGCCTGGCATTGCTCGGCACCGTGCTGTTCTATTGGAACGGCAGCTTCGTTCTCGGCGCGACTTACGATATGACCTGGGACGCGTTGGGTCGGGCGGCGCCGAGCATGAACCCGGCGCTCGCCATGCTGGCGTTTCTGCTGGTGTTGGTCGGCTACGGCACCAAGGTCGGGCTGGCGCCGATGCACACCTGGTTGCCCGACGCGCACAGCGAAAGCCCGACGCCGGTTTCGGCGATGCTGTCGGGTGCGCTGCTCAATGCCGCGATGCTCGGCATCGTGCGCTGGCTTGCGATTGTCAACGCCGTTCCGGCCGGGGCCCTGCCGCGAGCGGCGCTGGTGGCCCTCGGCGCGTTATCACTGCTGATCGCGGCCCTGTTCATCCTCCGCCAGCGCAGCATCAAGCGGCTGATGGCGTATTCGAGCGTCGAGCATATGGGCGTCATCGCACTGGGTTTCGGCTTTGGCGGACCGTTCGGCGTTGCCGGCGCCCTCTACCACATGCTCAACCATTCGCTGAACAAGTCGCTGATGTTTTTTGGCGCCGGCAACATGATGCGCAGCTACGGCAGCAAGGAGATCGACCGCATTCGCGGAGTCTGGCGCCGGTTTCCGGTGCAGGCGGCGTTGTGGCTGGCGGGTGCGGCGGCGATCACCGGCGCGCCGCCGTTCGGCCTTTTTCTCAGCGAGCTCGTCGTCCTGCGCGCCGGCTTTCAGCGTTCGTTCGCCTGGGCGAGCTCTCTGATGGCGGTGCTGCTGATCGTCATCTTTATCGGCTTTCTCAATCATTTTCGCCTGATGTATGGCGAGCCCCCAGAGGATGCCGGGCCGGCGGCCGCGGTGACGTCGCCCAGCGTTTGGTGCATCGTTCCGATGTGGCTGACGCTCGCGCCGCTGGTCGTGTTCGGCCTGTGGTGGCCGCAGTCGATGTGGAGTTTTTTCGGCCGCACCGCCCAATTCCTGGCGGGTGTCGGGCGATGACTGCGCTGTCGGATGCGACGCTGCTGCGGCCCGAGGAGTTGTCCGACGCGGTGTCGCGCGCCTTGGCCGAGGGCGGGCATATGCAGATGGCTTATGCTTGGTGGCCCGACCCGAAGACGCTCGAGCTGCGCTACCTGGTGGACCCGTCTCATGGCCGCGCGTTTGAGATCTGGCGGTGCCGGCCGCAGGGCCTGCCGTTGCGCCCGGTGCCGAGCCTCGCCCCGATTTCGCCGCTCCTCGGCTGGTATGAGCGCGAGATCGCCGACCTGTTTGGTCTCGAATTTACCGGCCACCCCGAGCCCCACCGCCTGGTGCTGCGCGAGGGCGCGCAGCCGGTCCTGCCGCCGTTCGATCCCGATTACCCGCCCGACGCGGCGGTGCCGGTCGACCAGAACCGGCGCTTCATCCCCGAGATCGCCGGCGCCGTCGCCGACGTCCAGGAATTGCCGTTCGGCCCGATCCGCGCCGACGTCATGGAATCGGCCGAGTTCCTGTTCTATTACATCGGCGAGGCGATTCTGCACTATCAGCCGCGGCTTTTTTTCAAGCATCGCGGCATGGAAAAGCGGTTCGAGGGGCAGCGGCCCGCGACCGCGACGGTGCTGGCCGAGCGCGTCTCGGGCGTCGGCAGCCTCGCGCACGCGCTTGCCTATTGCCAGGCGGTCGAGGCTGCTGCCGGCTGCCGTGTGCCGCCCCGCGCCGAGTGGCTGCGCGTGCTGCTGGCCGAGCTCGAGCGTCTCTACAACCATCTTCATTACCTCGGCCATCTGGCGCACGCGACGACGCTCAAAGTCGGCGAGGCCCAGGGCAAACTGCTTGAGGAGCGGCTGAAGCAGCTGAACGCGCGGCTGACCGGCAGCCGGTTTCTACGCAGCGTTCTGGTTCCGGGCGGGCTGCGCCGCGATCTCGAGCCGCAGGGCTGGCTCGCCGAGGCGCTGGCAACGCTGCGCCCCGAGATCGATGCCTACTCCAGGCGGCTCCTTAACACCGACAGCCATCTCGACCGGCTGATCACCACCGGCGTCCTCGACCCTCAGACCGCGTTCGATCAAGGCGCGACGGGCCCGGTCGCGCGCGCCTGCGGCCTCGACCGCGATCTGCGCCGCGACCACCCCTACGCCGCCTATGGCGAGATGCCGGCGCCGGTTCCGGTGCGCGAGGCGGGCGACGCTCATGCGCGGTTTCAGGTGCGCATCGCCGAGATCGGGGTCAGCCTCGACCTGATTGGACAAGTGCTGCACGGCCTTCCCGACAGCCCGGTCCGCTGCGAGTGCTTGCCGGCGCCCGGCGCCGAGGGGCTCGGCTGGAGCGAAGTCGCCGCGCGGCGCCTTGTACTACGCCGTTCACCTCGATCGCGACGGCCGTTTGGCGCGGGTCAAGATCAAGTCGCCGTCATTCTCGAACTGGCGCGTGTTCCCGTTCACCGTGCACCAGACCAACATGATGGACTACCTGATCAACGAGGCCAGCTTTGGCCTGACCATTGCCGGCTGCGACCGCTAGGGGGCCTCGATGCGGTTGTGGACCCTGTTTGGATTGCGCGCCGGCAAGGCGACGACGCCCTGGCCGCTGGCTGGAGGGGGCATTAGCGGTGGCGGCGATGGCCAGGGGGGCGTCCTCGGCATGCCGCGCTACCGGCCCGAGCTGTGCCGCGAGGGCTGCGCGGACTGCGCCGAAATCTGCCCGACGCAGGCGATAACGATGGTCGATCCCGCCGGCGCGGATCTTCGGCTCGAAGTCGATTACGGGCGCTGCGTCGTCTGCCAGTTGTGCATCGAGGCCTGCCCGACCGAGGCGATGATGGCCTCGCGGGATTGGGCGTTCGGCGTGCGCCGGCGCGAGGATCTGGTCTGGTCGAGCGAGCCCGCGCGGCGGACCGGCGATGGCGCACCCGCCGAGTTCCGCCGCAGCCTCCACATCCGCCATGTCGATGCCGGCTCGTGCAATGGCTGCGAGTCCGAGCTGCAGGCGCTCAACAACCCGTTCTACAATCTGCATCGCCTCGGCATCTTCTTTACCGCCTCGCCTCGCTTTGCCGATCTCCTGCTGGTGACCGGCCCGGTCACCCATGCGATGGAGGCGCCGCTGCGTGCCGCCTACGAGGCGATGCCCGAGCCGCGCTGGGTCATGGCGACCGGCACCTGCGCCGTCTCCGGCGGGGTGGCCGGCGGCGGCTATGCCTGCGGCCACGGTCTCGACGGCGTCTTGCCGGTCGATCTTTACTTGCCGGGCTGCCCGCCCAACCCGGCCGCGATGATCGAAGCATTGCTGATGTTCCTCGGCCGGGTGCCGCAGCGCGCGGCTGGAGGCCGGCTTGGCGAATGACCTGCTGGCGGCGGCCTTCGGCTGTTGGCTCGGTGCGGCAGCGGTCGCGCTGACCGGGCGGTTTCCCTCGTCGGCGCGCGCGCTGCTGGTGCTGGGCGGTCTCGCCGGGGTCGCCGCGGCGCTGTTGGCGCTGCCGGGCGGGACCGCGGCAATGGCGCTGCCGACCCGACTGGCCGGGGAGGGGATCGGCTTTGGCCTCACACCGCAGGCATTGTGGCTGATGGGCTTCGGCCTCGTTCCGGCGATCTTCGCCTGCTGGCTGGCGAGACCGGCGCCGGAGGGCCGCGGCCTATGGCTGTTCGGCGCTGCGCTGAGCCTGATCGGTGCCCTCGGCGTCTTCGGTCTCGACAACGGCGCGAGCCTGCTGATCGCCTGGGAGGTCATGAGCTTTGGCGGGGCCGTTATGCTGCTCGGCGAGCGGCTGTCCGAGATGGCCGGCCGGTCGGTCCTGTTCATGCTGGCGCTGCTCGAGGTCGGGGCGGTGGCGTTGCTGCTCGCGGTGGTGCTGCTCGCGAGCTCGGCCGGGACCTTCACGTTTGCCGACTTTCCCGCGGCGGCGCAGTCGCTCTCCGGCACGCTGCAGGTTCTCGTCGCGGTTCTGCTGGTGATCGGCTTCGGGGCCAAGCTCGGCCTCTTGCCGTTCTACGAATGGTTTCCCTCGGCGTACGCAGCCGGCAGCGGCGCCACCGGGGCGGTGCTGTCCGGGGTCGTCCTGAACGCCGCGTTTTTCGGCCTCGGCCGCGGTCTCTTGGACTGGGTCCCCGGCGGTCAGGCGATCGCGGCGACCGGGCTCGGCGAATTCGTCGTCGTCGCTGCCGTGCTGAGCGCCATACTGAGCGCGCTCTATGCGTTCCAGCAGGAGGATTGGCGCGCCCTCTTGAGCCTGTCCTCGGCCGAGAACGCCGCGATCGCAGTCGCCGCACTCGGTGCCGCGCTGATGTTTCGCGGCGACAACCTGCCGAAACTGGCGAGCCTCGCCTGGACCGTGGCATTGCTCCATCTCGCCGGCCACGCGCTCGCAAAGGGTGGGCTGTTTCTGGCCGCCGACGGGGTGTTTTGCGTGACCGGCAGCTATCTGATCGCCCCCACCGGTCTGCTGCGCCGCGCCGCGCCGTGGTTCGGAATCGGGGCGCTGTTCGCGGCGATGAGCCTTTCGGCGATGCCGCCGCAGGCCGGCTTTGTCACCGAGTGGTACCTGTTCCAGACCGTCTTTCAGGGTTTTCATCTGTCGACCCTGGGCAGCCGGCTGGTGCTGGTGCTGGCCGGGGCCGGTCTCGCGCTGACCGTCGCCATAGCCCTTGCCGCGTTTGTCAAGCTGATCGGCATCGGCCTCTCGGGACGCGCGGTGACATCGAGCGGCCGGTTGCCGGCGGGTCACTCCGCGGCGGTCGGGCTCCTCGGCTTCGGCGTGCTGGCGCTCGCCGTCGGCATGCCGTATTGGCTGCCGGCGCTCGACCTCGCGGTGTCGCGGCAATTTGCGACTCGGACGGTCCAGGCGATGCATGTCGGCCCGATCCTGGTTCCGGGCACCGGGCGACCGATCCGCCTGACCGGCAGCTTCGCCTTCATCTCGCCGACCCTCCTGATCGTCGCGATGCCATTGCTGGCGATCCTGCCACTGCTGCTGCTGTCGGCCGGCCGGCGCTTCGCGGTGCGCCGGGCGCCGGTGTGGTATGGCGGGCGCGACCACGATCCGACCCGCGCCTCGACGACGGCGTTGAGTTTTGCCAACGCGCTGCGCACGTTCTACAGCTTCGTTTACCGGCCGCGCGAAGACACCGCCCGCGAAACCGTCGGGCGCCGCTATTTTGTGACCCGGCTGGTCTTCACCCATGAGGTGGCGCCGGTCTTCGGGCCGTATTTGTTTCAGCCGGCGACGCGGTTCGTGCGGTTTCTGGCCGGCCGGCTCAGCCTCTTTCAGTCCGGAAACCTGAACTTCTATCTCGCGGTTGTCGGCGCTCTGCTGCTGGTCGTGCTGGCGCTGGCGGTGACCTCGGCCCCGAGGTGATCGGCGGCGTGGTCGGCCTCGCGCGAAGATTGACACCCCGCAGACCCGGAGTAATCATCGGCCGTGGAATGGAGGTTCTCGAACGCGGTAAAGGGGCGGACGATCCCTCAGCCGGTCGCGGGACATGGCGGGATCCCGGCGGCACGGCCCGTCGCTCGAGCGCAATCCGTCCGGCAAGCAACTTGGCTCGACCCGATTACGTTAGCGAGGCGTGGGGGGGAAGGTTGCGCCGCCTCATTGCGGCGACATGACGACGAAATGGTAACGGAGAAGATAGGAGACCGCGATGCCGTTCGATGGTACGTATTTTCCTGCGCCGACACCATCCGACACTGGGCTCTTTCCGATTTGGAGCCGTCATGGCTGCCGGCTGTGGTTCGAGACCCGATTGCGCCGCGACCCGCGTGGCGGAGCCAACCTGCTACGTGCGCCGCATCCGGCGGATCGCGATCTTGTCGTGGCCGGGTTGCTCCGCGAGGCGAAGGGGCTGATCAGCGATCCGGAAAATTGGACCCGTCGCACCTACCGGTCGTTCGGTGGCCAGCGCTGTGCGGTCGGCGCGCTTCGGGCCGCCGCCAAGCGGCTGGATGACCCCAGCATCGCGTGGTCGGCGCATGCGCTCCTGATCGACGTGGCCCGCTCGCGCGGCTTCACCAACGTCGAGACGATGAACGACCGATCCTCTCATGCCGCGGTGCTTGCCGTCTTCGACCAGGCGATCAGGACGGCGGAGCGCGCTCCCGCGGCTCGATAGCCAGCGTTCCGGGGGACCGGGCGGGGGGTATCGGGCTCTCTGCTCCGGTCGGTCCGGCCCGCCGGCGACCGTTTGACCGCATTCCGGGCCGCGAGTGACGGCGAGGCTGGCACGTCGCCGCCCGGGTGGGAAGCATCAACGTGGCCCCTGAGGACAGCATTCGCGATCGCCCCTCGCGCCCATTCACCGGCGCCGAGTACATCGAAAGCCTGCGTGACGGGCGGGAAGTCTATATCGACGGCGAACGGGTCGCCGACGTCACGGCCCATCCGGCGTTCCGCAACTCGGTGCGCTCAGTGGCGCGCCTTTACGATGCGCTGCACGACCCGAAGACCAGGGATGTTTTGACCTCGCCGACCGACACCGGATCGGGCGGCTTTACTCATAAGTATTTCCGTGTCGCCCGCTCGCGCGAGGAGCTCGTCGCTCAGCAGCGCGCGATCGCCCAATGGTCGCGTCTCAGCTACGGCTGGATGGGGCGCACCCCCGACTACAAAGCCTCGCTGATGAACACGCTCGGCGCCAACGCCGAGTATTACGGCCAGTTCGCCGACAACGCGCGCGCCTGGTACCGCCGCGCGCAGGAGGCGGTGCTGTTCATGAACCACGCGATCGTCAATCCGCCGGTCGACCGCGGCCGGCCGACCAGCGAGGTCAGGGACGTCTACGTCACGATAGAGCGCGAGAGCGACGCCGGCGTCGTCGTCTCGGGCGCCAAGGTGGTGGCGACCGCGGCGGCGATCACCCACTACAACTTCCTCGGCCAGAATGCGGCGACCGCGACCACCGACCCCGATCTCGCGATCATGTTCATCCTGCCGATGGACGCGCCCGGCGTGAAATTGGTCTGCCGCAACTCCTACGAGCGCATCGCCACCACCTTGGGGTCGCCTTACGATTACCCGCTGTCCTCGCGGTTCGACGAGAATGATGCGATCTTCATACTCGACAACGTATTGATCCCTTGGGAGAACATCCTCGTCCACCGCGACACCGAAAAGATCCTGAGCTTCTACCCGCGCTCCGGTTTCTTGAACGGCTTCTGCTTTCAGGGCTGCACCCGGTTCGCGGTCAAGCTCGACTTCATCTGCGGGCTGGTGGCCAGGGCATTGCACGCGACCGGCGGCGACGAATTTCGCGGCAACCAGGCGATGCTGGGCGAGATCGTGGCCTGGCGCGATCTGTTCTGGTCGTTGTCCGACTGCATGGCAACGAACCCGCAGCCTTGGGTCGGCGACGCCCTGCTGCCGAATTTGCAGGCGGCCTTGTCGTACCGCGTGTTCGCCCCCGACGCCTACTCGAAGATCAAGGAGATCATCGACAAGATCGTGGCCTCGGCATTGATCTTCCTGCCGTCATCGGTCAAGGACTTCAAAAACCCGGCGATCGACCCGTACCTGAGGCGCTACGTGCGCGGCTCGAACGGCATCGGCTACAAGGAGCGGATCAAGCTGATGAAGCTGTTGTGGGACGCGGTCGGCACCGAGTTCGGCGGCCGCCACGAGCTCTACGAGCGCAACTATGCCGGCAACCACGAGGACATCCGTATCCAGGCATTGACCGGCGCCCGGCGCAACGGGAACATGGACCAGATGACGGCACTCGTCGACCAGTGCATGGCTGAATACGACGAAAACGGCTGGATCGGCGACACTTGGCTCAATCCCGACGTGTGACCTCCGTCGGCGGCTGTCAATTGGTGTTGGGGGGCGGCGGCATTATGGTAGCGCCCGACGGCGGTCTCAGGAGCAACCGATGAGCGAGGCGACGGTGGTGGCGCTCGGCGAGGACTATCCCGAGCTGCGCCAATCGATCCGCAGGATCTGCGAAGGCTATCCCGGCGAGTATTGGCGCCGGCTCGAAGCCGAGCAGGCTTACCCGACCGAGTTCATCGAAGAATTGACCGGGGCCGGGTTTCTCGCCTCGCTGATCCCCGAAGAATATGGCGGCTCGGGCCTGCCGCTGCGCGCTGCCGCGGTCATTCTCGAAGAGATCAACGCCTCGGGCTGCACCGCGAGCCAGGGCCACGCCCAGATGTACATCATGGGCACCTTGCTGCGCCACGGCAGCGCCGAGCAGAAGGAGCGCTATCTGCCGAAGATCGCGTCGGGCGAATTGCGCCTGCAGGCGTTTGGCGTGACCGAGCCGACGACCGGCTCCGACACGACCAAGCTCAAGACCCGCGCGATGCGCGAGGGCAACCACTACGTCGTCAACGGCCAGAAGGTATGGACCTCGCGCGCCCGCCATTCCGATCTGATGCTGCTGCTGGCGCGCACGACCCCGGTCGACGAGGTCAAGCGCCGCACCGACGGGCTCTCGGTGTTCCTGATCGATCTGCGCGAGAACCTCGGCAGGGGCGTCGAGATCCGGCCGATCGAGGCGATGATCAACCACAACACCACCGAAGTCTTTTTCGACAATTTGAAGATCCCGCCGGACAGCCTGATCGGCGAGGAGGGCAGGGGCTTCCGCTATATTCTCGACGGCATGAACGCCGAGCGCATCCTCGTCGCCCAGGAATGCGTCGGCGATGGCCGCTGGCTCTTGAAGAAGGGCATCGACTACGCCAAGGAGCGGGTCGTCTTCGACCGGCCGATCGGGCAGAACCAGGGCGTGCAGTTCCCGTTGGCCCGCGCCTATGCCGAGCTCGAAGCCGCCGACATGATCTGCCGCCGTGCCGCCGCCCTGTTCGACGCCGGCGAGGAATGCGGTGCGGACGCCAACATGGCGAAACTGCTCGCCTCCGAGGCGACCTGGCACGCCGCCGAGGCGACGTTCTCGGCCTATGGCGGTTTCGCCTTCGCCAAGGAATACGACATCGAGCGCAAATGGCGCGAGGCCCGGCTCTACCAGACGGCGCCGATCTCGACCAACCTGATCCTCGCCTATCTCGGCCAGCACGTCTTGGGAATGCCGCGCTCGTACTAAGCCGCAGGCGGCGAAGTTCTCCAATCTGCGCGATCGGTGGATCGGCAGATGGTGCCGGCCTTGCCGTCCGCGTAATATTCGCGTCCTGGGCGCGGACGCCCGGCAGGTTCGATCCCTGGCTAAGAGCAGAAAGGAAACGGCATGCTGGCGATGTGGGTCAAGGTTCGGGTCAAGCCCGATGCGCGCGAGCGCTTCCTGAAGGCGATTGAGGTGGATGCCCTCGGCTCGGAGCGCGACGAGCCGGGCTGCCTGCGCTTCAACGTCCTGCGCGACGGACAGGACCAGAACGTCTACTATTTCTACGAAGTCTACCGGGACGAGGCGGCGCTGGAGGCGCATCGGGCCGCACCCCACTATGCCGTCTGGCGGGCGGCCGCGGACACTTTGGATGGCGCGCCCCAGGCGACGCGCTGTCAGCCCGTCTTTCCCGCCGCAGCCGGGTACTGGGACCGAAAAGGCTCACCTTGAACCTGCCTTAGACTAGGCCGCGCCGCTCTCGACCAAACTGATCCTCGCCGATCTCGGCCACGCACCGGGGATGCTGCGCCGGTAGGGGGCCCGCTTGCGGCGGGGTCTCCGCAGCATCATCTTTGGTGGAAAGACGGCAAGGAGGGAGTCATGGCGATCCATCTCGACCACACCATCGTGCCGGCCCGCGACAAGGAGGAATCGGCGCGGTTTTTCGCGCGGATCTTCGGGCTCGAATACAAGGGCCCGATTTCGCATTTCGCGCCGGTGCGGATCGATGAAAACCTGACCATCGATTTCGACAATTGGGACGAGTTCGAGCACCATCATTATGCTTTCAAGGTCGGCGAGGCCGAGTTCGACGGCATCTACGACCGGGTCAAGGGCGAGGGGCTGACCTATGGCAGCGGGCCGCGCTCGGCCGAGGACATGGCAATCAACCATCGCCACGGCGGCCGCGGCTTTTATTTCCGCGACCCGAACGGCCACCTTTTCGAGGTGCTGACCGCCTAGCAGAACCGCGTCGGCCGGCCGCCGCGCGAACTGAGAATAGGTGCGGCTGCATGCCCGTTCTGCCCTAAATGCGCGGCTGCGAGGGCGAAGCAGCACCTATATCCGGTGCACGGGGATGATCGGGGTCGCGGTCGGGTGCCGGGACGTTGACGCGGGTGCGATGTTTGCCTCGCGGCAGGTTCCGGCTGCGGTGATGGTCGCGGCCATACCGAACGACTGGAGCAGACGAGGAACAGCGGGCGTGCGCCGAATATTTTCGCAACAGGACCATCCGCTGCGGCAGCTGATTGGGCGCCTCGACGAAGCCGCGAGGTGGATGAACCCGCTGCTGGCCGCCATCGTGATCGCCCTGATGATCCTCGATTTTGGCTGCGCCGTCAGCCTGATCGACTGGCACGGCGTGCCGCAGCCGCCGGCGTCGGCGGCCGGTCCGAGCGCCGCAGCCGGGCAGGGCGCGGCCGCTCCCGGCCCAGCGACAACCGCGGCGGCGCCGGCGATCGCCACGCCGCCCGGCTAGACGACCGGCTTTCATCGCATCCCGGCTGCGCGGGCGGCCCGAGCCTCGGCGCGGATCGCACGACGCCACGGCCGCGGTCAGGCGGGTGCTGGGGGCGCGGTTGAAGAGCGCCGGGTTCGATCCCAATGCGCTCGGCGCACACGCGCCGCTGTGGCTTTATGGGCTGGCCGAAGCGGAAGGCACCGAGCAGGGCCAGCGCCTGGGTGAGCTCGGCAGCCACATCGTTCAACGAATTTCTCCTCGGCTCGCGACACTGCGACGAAGCCTCGGTGCTCTACGCGGGCGCGGACGCGCTGCAGGGCTGGGGTCCGAGCGAAGCCATCGCCCGCAACCGCCGTATTCGATGCCCGAGCTGATCGCCTATCTGCAGGCTAATGCGGTCGCCGACGGCCATCCGGTGCGGCTGTTCAGCCGCTAGCGAGCGCGCGGCGGCTCCCGGTCAATCCGGCAAGCCGAACACCTCCTCGGGCTGAAACAGGCCACGGACCGGGTGAAAGCCGAGCGAAACCAATGGGTGCGGACAGATCTCGGCAAACGCGGCAGAGGTCAGCAACGGGCGCAGCAGGCGCTTGGTTAGGCCCTCGATCCGCGAGGCGAGGTTGACCGCCGGTCCGATCACGGTGAAGTCGAGTCGGTCGGCGGCGCCGACATTGCCATAGATGACCTCGCCCAGATGCAGGCCGATGCCGGTGCGCAGCTCGGCAAGCTTGTTTTCCCGACGCAGCCGGTTGATGCCGGCGAGACGCTCGAGGCCCTGCATCGCCGCTTCGAGCGCGCGCAGGCTCGACGGCGCGAAATCCTCGTCGTCCTCGGCCGGAAAGATCGCCAGCACCCCGTCGCCCATGAATTTCAGGATCTCGCCCTTGCCCTCCTGGATCGGCGACACGATCGCGTCGAAATAGTCGTCGAGCAATTCGATCACCGCGTCGCCTGCCAGCCGGTCCGAAAGGCCGGTGAAGTTGCGCAGGTCGGTCATCATGATCACCGCGCGCAGCCGTTCGCCCTGCGCCCGCAGGATCTGCCCGGCGAGGATGCGCCGCCCGGCCTGCGGCCCGAGATAAGTGTCGAGCAGGCTGGTGCTGATCCGGCGCTCCGCGCGCGCTTCGGCGATCGCGGCCAACGCCGGGTTGATGTCCTCGAGCTTGGCGATGTCAGCATCGCTGAAGCCGCCCGGCCGGTCGGTCGTCCAGGTCACAGTCGGGAACCGACTAAAGGTGCGGTTCAGCGCCAGCGCGAAGTAATCGGTGCCGCCGGACTTGCGAATCTTCTCCAAGAGCGGAAATTCCGGCACCGGGCGGTCGAGGCGTCGGCGAAACGGGATGCCGTTCTCGATCGTGGCGCGGATCGGGCTCAGCCGATATTCGTCAGTGTCCTCGGAGCCGTGCAGGATGCGGTAGTCCTCGACGATCTTGCGGTCGCGCCACCAGCGCACGCCGATGCCGCGGATCTGCGGGTGCAGGGTGCCGGTGTGAAACGCGGCCCGCCACAACGGCACATCGTCGCCCAGCAGCCGCCAGCACAGCTCGTCGAACAGTTCGATCCCGCTGTCGATGTGCGGTCCGTCGACCAACAGCCAGCGCGCGATCTGTCCGCCGGGGATCGGCGCGCCGAGCCCGGTATAGGCCCCTTCGATGCGGAAAAATTCTTCGCCGCCGATACGCGGCGTCGGCTCCGCGGGGATGGCGAGGGAAGGCGTCGCGGACAGGGTTCGGATCCTTTGTCGGTCTGCAAAGGCGATTGTCGGCTCGGCCGGCGAGTGCGGGCCGCGGCATAGATAGGCGCGCGCTCAGCCGATTGCGATGGCCGGGACATTCCCATGACGCTCGACGTGGTCTAATTTCGACAGCGGCAGCTTCTCGGGACCGCGCGGAGAGCAATCGATGGCAACCTTTACCACCCGGCCCGAGATCCGCGGCACGGTCGGGGCGGTTGCCTCGACCCATTGGCTGGCCTCGGCGGTCGGCATGAGCATGCTCGAAAAGGGCGGCAACGCCTTTGACGCCGCCGCCGCCGCCGGTTTCACGCTGCAGGTGGTGGAGCCGCATCTGAACGGCCCGCTCGGCGATGCGCCGATCCTGGTATGGAGCGAGGCCAGGCGCCGCTGCGAGATGATCTGCGGCCAGGGGGTGGCGCCCGCCGCTGCGACGATCGGCCATTTTCGTGGGCTCGGTCTCGACCTGATCCCCGGCACCGGGCTGCTGGCCGCAACCATACCCGGTGCGTTCGGCGCATGGACACGGCTATTGCGCGATTGGGGGACGATGCCGCTCGCCGAGATTTTGACCCCGGCTATCGCCTACGCCGAGCACGGCTATCCGGTGGTCGAGCGCATCAGCGAGACGATCGCGGCGATGGCGGAAATGTTCCGCCGGGAATGGCCGAGCTCGGCGGCGGTCTATCTGCCGCACGGCTGTCCGCCGGCCCCGGGGCGGCTGTTCCGCAACCCCGCGCTCGCCGCGACCTATCGCCGGGTCCTGGCCGAGGCGGTTGAGGGGAGCCGCGAAGACCGGATCGAGCGCGCACGGGAGGCTTGGTATCGCGGGTTTGTCGCCGCGGCGATCGACCGGTTCTGCCGGCATGAAAATGTGCTCGATTTGTCCGGGCGTCGGCATGGCGGGCTCCTCGCCGGCGACGATTTGGCGCGCTGGGAGGCCCCGGTCGAGACACCCGTAAGCTTCGATTACTGCGGCTGGACCGTGATCAAGGGCGGTCCGTGGAGCCAGGGCCCGGTGCTGTTGCAAACGCTCGCCTTGCTGCAGGGTTTCGATCTCGACGATCTCGATCCGTTTGGGCCCGACTTTGTCCACCTCGTCGTCGAATGCCTGAAGCTCGCCCTTGCCGATCGCGAGGCATGGTATGGCGACCCCGATTTTGTCAAGGTGCCGCTGCCGACCCTGTTGAGCGCCGCCTACAACGACGCCCGGCGCCGGCTGGTCAGCGACCGCGCGTCGTTCGACCTGCGCCCTGGCAGCCCCGACGGCCGGGTGCCGCGGGTTCTGGTCGGCGGCCGGGAGGCGGTCGTCGGCGCGGCTGGGATCGGCGAGCCGACTGTAGGCGGGGTCGGCGAGCCGACGCTCGCGCGCCAAGGCATCGTCGCCGGCGACACCTGCCATGTCGATGTGGTCGACCGCTGGGGCAACATGGTTTCGGCCACACCCTCGGGCGGCTGGCTGCAAAGCTCGCCGGTCATTCCCGAATTGGGCTTTTGCCTCGGGACCCGAATGCAGATGTTCTGGCTCGAAGAGGGGCTGCCCTCGAGCCTTGCTCCGGGCAAGCGTCCGCGCACCACCTTGTCGCCGTCGCTGGCGTTCCGGGACGGCGCGCCGTGCCTCGCTTTCGGCACGCCCGGCGGGGACCAGCAGGACCAATGGTCGGCCCAGATGTTCCTGCACCACGTCCATCACCGCATGAATTTGCAGCAGGCGATCGACTGTCCGGCCTTTCACACCGAGCACGGGCCGAACTCGTTCTATCCGCGCGCCGCCCGTCCCGGCCTGGTCGCGATCGAGGACCGTTTTCCGGAGGCGACGCGCACCGCGCTTGCCGGCCGCGGCCATCGCCTCGTCGTCGGCGGCCCGTGGTCCGAAGGCCGCCTCTCCGCCTGCGCCCGCGAAGACACCCCGGACGGCCGCATCCTCAAAGCCGCCGCCAACCCCCGCGGCATGCAAGGCTACGCCATCGGCCGCTGAGCCGGAGGGAACCGCGAGACTGCTTGGGCTGACTGATCCACCTCAGACTCCAGCGCCGATGCGCCACCCGATCGTGCGGTCTGCCGGCGCGGATGCCGGCCGTTTTCAAGAACTCGACGTATTGCGTGGTTTAGCCGCCGTTGCGGTGCTGCTGTTCCATTACCTGACCCGCTACGATCAGAAGTATTCCCCAAGAGGCGACGTGCCGTTTGGGTTCGCCGACGGCGCTTACGGCGTGCATCTCTTTTTTGTGATCAGCGGCTTTGTGATCTTCATGACATTGAGCCGTTGCAAGACTACATCGGATTTTTTGATCTCCAGATTATCTCGGCTCTATCCGGCCTACTGGGCCGCGGCATTGCTGACCTGCGCCGTCGGCACCTTGTGGCCACTGCCCGGCCAACACTACACGGCGATGCAGCTTTTGGTTAACCTGACGATGCTGCAAGGGTTCGGTCAGGTTGCGCCGATCGATGGGGTCTATTGGACGCTCAACGTCGAGCTTTGCTTCTATGCCATTATGCTGGCGCTGTTCGCCTCGGGCCTGCTGGCGACCACGGTCCGCTTGTCGATCGCCTGGCTCGCGGCGGCGGCCGGGACCCATCTGCTGTCGGATCTCGGCTTCGCTGTGCCTGAAACAATTCAGCAGGTATTCGTGCTGGACTTCGCTGCGCTGTTCGTGGCCGGGATCAATTTTTATGAAATTTATGAAAAAGGATCGAGCATCACCCGCGCGGCCTTGATCGTGGCTTGTTTGCTGGTGCACTGGATCGATGATGGCACCGCGAGCGCGGAGCGGATCCTGGTCATCTTCGGGCTGGTGGCGATCGCGGTTTCGGGCCGGGCCCGGTTTCTTTGCGTCCGCCCGCTGGTCTGGCTCGGCACGATCTCCTATTCGCTCTATCTAACGCATCAGATGATCGGATTTGCCGTGATCGAGTGGCTGAGCGCGGACCGGATCCCATCCGTCGTTGCCATTCCAACGACGGCGGGTCTGGCGATCGCCGTGGCGAGCGCGATGACCTATTTTGTCGAGCGCCCGGCAATGCGGGCTATCCGGTCGAGGCGGAAGGCGAGAGCGGCGGGCGGCTCGTCTCTTCGCGGATCGTCTTTCGAGCGGCGCTGAATCGTGGAGCCGGGGAGCAAGCGCGCCGGCTTGCTCGATCAGTCGCCGGCTGACCGAGCTGGCCGATCGGTGTAGGATCGCCGCGATGGCTAGGCTCAGCGTCAACCTCAACAAGATCGCCCTGTTGCGCAACTCGCGGCGGACCGGGGTGCCCGATGTCGCGCGGTTCGGCCGGATCGCGCACGACGCCGGGGCCGACGGGCTGACCGTGCATCCGCGCCCGGACGAGCGCCATATCCGCCGTGACGACGTGTTCGCGATCGCCGAGCTGATGCGGCCGTGGCGGCCGGGTTTCGAGCTGAACATCGAGGGCTATCCCGATCGGCGCCTGCTCGATATCGTCGCTGCGGTAAAGCCGGAGCAATGCACCCTCGTGCCCGACAGCCCCGACGCCTTTACTTCGGAGGAGGGCTGGAAGCTCGACGCGGCGCAGCATCGCCTAGTCGAGCGGGCTATGGCCGAGTTGAAGCCGCTCGGCTGCCGCGTGATCCTGTTTGTCGATCCCGACCCCGCCGCGGTCGAGCCGCTGCACAACATCGGCGCTGACGGGATCGAGATCTATACCGGCGCCTACGCCGCCGCCTTCCGCGCTGGCGACCCGGCGGCGCTGTTGCGATCCTGCGCCGCGACCGCTGCGCGCGCCGCCGAGCTCGGGCTCGTCGTCAATATCGGCCATGATCTCAACCTCGACAATCTGCCGCCGCTCCTCGCCGCGCTGCCGGCGGTGGCCGAGGCCTCGATCGGGCACGAGCTGACCGCCGATGCGCTGGCTATCGGCTTTGCCGCGGCGGTCGGCGCCTATAAGGCCGCGTTGGCCGGCGCGGGCGTCGCATGAATGCCGCGCTCCGCGGGTCTGCCAATGCGCCAGGAGCGGTTCGACCCTATATGATATGACCGGCTGTCGAGAACGGCCGGGATAGCGCGAATGGTCGCGGCTGACATGGCGGCCGGCAAGGATACCCGCGGCGATGAGGTATGTCAGAGGGGTGCTGCAGCCCGGAGAGACGGTGGTCTATGAGACGAGGCTGCATTGGCTGATCTATCTGCGGGCGATCCTGGCGCTGATCGTCTGTGGCGTGCTGGCCGGCGGGGCGGCCGCCACCGCGGACTCGCAGAAGCTCAGCCTCGCGCTGTGGATCGCGGCGGCGATCTTCGCGCTGCTTGCGCTCTCGGCCGGACTGCGCGCCTTTGTCCGCCGCACCACGACCGAACTCGCCGTCACCGACCATCGCGTCATCTACAAGACCGGGCTGTTGTCGCGGCATACCCTCGAGATGAACCGTTCCAAGGTCGAGAGCGTCGATGTCAATCAGACGATCCTGGGGCGCATTCTGGGGTATGGCACGATCATCGTCCGCGGCACCGGCGGCAGCCTCGAGCCGATGCGCCGGATCGCCGACCCGCTGAACTTCCGCAGCCACATCACCGCGGCCGACTGATCATAATGCGCGGCGGCCATCGGTCGCTCGGCCCGGCATTGCCCGAACCGGGCCGATTTGACATCATCGGCCCCAGGGCAGAAGTTGGGTCAGGGGATTGGGGCAGAGGTTGGGAGATGCTTTTGCTTAAGGGCGGAATGCAAATCGATGCTGTTTGACCTAGGCTGGTCTGAGATTATGCTCATCGGCGTCGTCGCTTTGGTGTTTATCGGGCCGAAGGATCTGCCGAAAGCGATGCGCCTCGCCGGTTATTGGGTGCGCAAGGCGCGCACCTTGTCCCGCGAATTCCAGAGCAGCATCGATCAGATGATCCGCGAAGCCGAGCTCGACGACATGCGTCAGCAGCTAAAAAAGGCGTCGGAGTTCGATCTCGACAGGGAATTCCACAACACGATCGATCCGACCGGAAGCCTCAGCGAAAGCTTGAAACCCCCTGAGCTGCCGAGCTTTTCGCCGACGCAGGAATTGCCGGCGCCGCGGTTCACAGACCGGATCGAGAGCGGGGCCGACGGTGCATCCGAAGCGGCCATCGCGGCGGCGGCAGCCCGAGAGCCGGCGCACAGCGATCCGGCGACGGCCGCGCTTGGATTTGCGCCGGAGCCTGGATCGGCGCTCCAACCTCAATCGGCGGCCGCACCTGGATCGGCGGCGGCCGAAGCCGGCAAACCGCCTCCTCGCGCAGGCGACCCGCCCGAAACCGGTGGCCACGACCCCGCTGCGATCACCCGCGAAATCGTGCCGCCGAGGCCATAGGCGGGCGCAATGGCCGACGAACGGGAGGCCGAACTCGAAGCCGGCCGGATGCCGCTCTTCGATCACCTGATCGAGCTGCGCAACCGTCTGATGTGGTCGATCGGCGCGGTCATGGTTGCGTTTCTGGTCTGCTATCAGTTCAAGGTGCGGATCTACGCCTTTCTGGTCCACCCGCTCGCCGTGATCTTCAAAGGCCAGACCGGTCGTCATTTGATCTACACCGGACTGACCGAAGCCTTTTTTACCTACGTCAAAGTGTCGTTATGGGCCGGCCTGTGCATCGCCTTTCCGGTGGTGGCCGTGCAGATCTGGAAATTTATCGCACCCGGCCTCTACAAAAACGAGCGGAGCGCGTTCCTTCCCTACCTGTTCGCCACCCCGGTGCTGTTCGCGATGGGCGCGTCTCTTGCCTATTTCGTCGTAATTCCTTATGCGTGGCGGTTTTTCGTCAGCTTCGAATTGCCGGGCGGCCACGGCACCCTGCCGATCGTTCTCGACGCCAAGGTCAGCGAATACCTGTCCTTGGTGATGACCCTGCTGTTCGGCTTCGGCATCGCCTTTCAGCTGCCGGTGCTGTTGACCCTGATGGCGCGGGTCGGGCTCGTCACCGCGAAGGGGCTCGCCTCCAAACGTCGTTATGCCATCGTCATCATGTTCGTGGTCGCGGCGGTGCTGACGCCGCCCGACATCGTCAGCCAAACCAGCCTGGCGATCCCGTTGATCGTCCTGTTCGAAGCCTCGATCATCTCCTGCCGCATGGTCGAGAAGGCGCGCGCCAAGCGTAAAGCCGCCGAGGAGGCCGAGCTCGCGGGCAAGGGCACCTCTGCTGCGGGCGAGTGAGCCCGCACTGCTTTATGTGCGCCGGCCATCGGCAACCTAACTTCCATTTCGGGCCGGACGGCGAGGTCCTCGACCCTCTCGCTGCAAGAGTGGCGCAGGAAAATATGGTCGCCCGCGTCAGTACCGCCGCAAAAGGCCGACTAGACGGCCCTGGACCTTGACCCGATCGGGCCCGAAGATCCGGGTTTCGTAGGTTTTGTTGGCCGGTTCGAGGGCGATCGAGGCGCCGCGTCGTCGCAGCCGCTTCAGGGTGACCTCCTCGTTGTCGACGAGGGCGACCACGACGGCGCCATTCTCGGCGGTGTCGCCGCGCGCGATGATCACGGTGTCGCCGTCGAGGATGCCGGCCTCGATCATGCTGTCGCCGGCGACTTCCAGCGCATAATGCTCGCCGCCGCGGCCGAGCAGGCTGGCCGGCACGCCGACCGTGGCGCTCTGATCGCGCAGTGCCTCGATCGGGGTGCCGGCGGCGATCCGCCCGTAGAGCGGCAGATCGACCGCTTCGACATCGGGGGCCACCGGAGCGCCCGCGAGCGAGGCGTTGAAATCGCCGCGGATCACCGTCGGCGAGAACCGGCCGCGGTCGGAGGCCGGTCCGGCGGCGCTCTCCTCGGGCAATTTGGTCACCGCCAGCGCGCGTGCACGGTGCGGCAGGCGGCGAATAAACCCGCGTTCTTCGAGCCCGCTGACGAGCCGGTGAATCCCGGATTTCGATTTGAGGTTCAGCGCGTCCTTCATTTCGTCAAAGGAAGGCGAGACGCCGGTCGCCATCAGACGCTGGTTGATGAACAGCAGCAATTCGCGCTGCTTTACGGTCAGCATGAAACCCCCACTGTGCTAGTGCGGAACGAACCCTAAACGCCGGCGATCGTTCTACTTTAGTTCGCGCACCGCGTCAAGCGCCGCCGCAGGGCTGCCGGAAGGAAAATCGGCGGCGGGGCGACGGGCTTCAGATCGGCAATGCCCCGGCCGGGAAACGCAGGATCGGAACCATCGTGCCGGCCGCAGCGGAAGGAGCATGCGGCGGCCGCAAGATCAGACAATCGGCGCCGGAGAGCAGCCGCATCATCGAACTGTCCTGGGTCTCGAACGCGAATGCCTGCTCGCTTCCGTCGGCGGCACAGTCGAGCCGGGCGCGCAGATAATCCTGACGTCGGTCGTTTGCCGGCAAGGCCGCGCCAAGCCGCGCGGCGGAGACCGGTTCCGCGGGGTCGGCAAGGCCGCTCAGCCGTTCTATCGCGGGCTTGAGGAACAGCATCGCGCAGACAAAGGTCGAGACCGGGTTGCCCGGCAGACCGAGCATCGGCGTGCCCCGATAGCGTCCGACCATCAGCGGCTTACCCGGCCGCATCGCGATCTGCCAGAAATCGAGGTCGAACCCGTCGGCAGCCAATGCCTCGCGCACCAGATCGTGCTCGCCGACCGAAACGCCGCCGGTGGTGACCAGCAGGTTGACGCCCCTG
Organism: uncultured Alphaproteobacteria bacterium; assembly: GCA_963795485.1. Taxonomy (GTDB): domain Bacteria; phylum Pseudomonadota; class Alphaproteobacteria; order ATCC43930; family CGMCC-115725; genus AP-15. The sequence continues at coordinate 297,904 of CAWCIL010000039.1, read as the reverse complement.
GTTGCGGCGGCGATGCGGCGCAAGGACTCGGGGTCGTCCGGGGCGTTGCCAACCGAGACTGCGACCCCGCCGCAAGCCGTGACGATGGCGGCGAGCGCCAGGCTGTTCGAGCTGACGATCTGGTGCGGCCCGATCGGGTCGCCCGGCATGACGATCTCGTCGCCTGTCGAGAGGATGCCGATGCGCGGCCGGCGATGGGCAAAAAGCCACGGTCGGTTCATCGCCGCCAGCAGGCCGATGTCGCGCGCGGTCAGACGCCGGCCCGCACGCAGCAGCACGTCGCCCGCAGCGAAATCCAGCCCCTCGCGGCGGACATAGCGGCCACGCGGCGCACTCTCCAGCACCCGCACCCGCTCGCCCAGCCGCTCGGTATCTTCTTGGATGACGACCGTATCGGTGCCGGCCGGCATCGGCGCTCCGGTGAAGATGCGCGCGGCCTCGAGGGTGCCGACACGGCCGCCGAAACCGGCCCCGGCCGGCACTTCGGCGACGATCCGCAATTCGACCGGCACCCGGCCGAGATCCTCGGCGCGCACCGCATAGCCGTCCATCGCCGAGACCGCGAAAGGCGGTTGCGTGCGCCGCGCCGCGACCTCCTCGGCCAGCACCCGGCCGAGCGCATCGACGAGCGAAATCTGCTCGGGCGGCAGGGCCTCGACCAGAGCCAGCAGACGCGCCAGCGCTTCCTCAACCGAAATCACCGTGGTGCCTCCCAGTCTCCTGATTTACCGCCGGATTTCGTCAGCAGCCGAAGATCGGTCACGACCATGCCGCGATCGACCGCCTTGCACATGTCATAAATCGTCAGCGCCGCCACTCCGGCCGCGGTCAGCGCTTCCATCTCGACCCCGGTGCGACCGCGCAGCCGGCAAGTGGCAGTAATCTCGACCGCGCTGCGCTCCGGGGCGCAAACGAGGTCGAGCTCGACCGAGGTCAAGGCCAGCGGATGGCACAGCGGGATCAATTCGGCGGTGCGCTTTGCCGCCATGATCCCGGCGAGCCGCGCCACCGCCAGCACGTCGCCCTTGGCGACGTCGCCGGCGCGGATTCGTTCGAGCGTTTCTGGCCGCATCATGACCCTTGCCCCGGCGACCGCCACCCGGTCGGTCTCGCCTTTCGCCGAGATGTCGACCATGTAGGCATGGCCCTGCGCGTCGAGATGGGTGAATTTTGGCAGGCGAAGCAAATAACGCGTCGCCGCCGCAACATCGGGCGCGCGCATCAGGGTCTCGCCGACCAGGAAGCAGCGGGCGCCGGCCGCAGCGAGCCGATCGATGTCGTCCGGGCCGCGAATGCCGCTTTCGGCAACCACGATCCGGTCGGACGGAACCAATCGCACCAGCTCCTCGGTCGTCTTAAGATCGACCGATAACGTCTTGAGATTTCGGTTGTTGATGCCGATCAGCCGCACCCCGAGGCGCAACGCGCGATCGAGCTCGGCGGCATCGTGCACTTCGGCCAGCACGTCGAGGCCGAGCTCGCCCGCCGCCGCTGCCAGCTCGCGCGCCGTCGCGTCGGACAGCGCAGCGACGATCAGCAGCACGCAATCGGCGCCGATCAGGCGGCTTTCGAGGATCTGATACGGGTCGAGGATGAAATCCTTGCGCAGCACCGGCAACGCGGTCGCGCCGCGCGCGGCCCGCAGATCGTCGTCGCTGCCCTGGAAATAGGGGGCGTCGGTCAGCACCGAGAGGCAGGCGGCGCCGCCCGCCTGATAGGCGCGCGCCAGTGCCGCCGGATCGAAATCGGGGCGGATCAGCCCGGCGCTGGGCGAGGCCTTTTTGATTTCGGCGATCAGGCCCCGGCGACCCTCGGCCAGATGCCGCGCCAGTTCGCCGGCAAACGGCCGCACCGGCGGCGCCGCGGCCAGGCCGGCGAGTCAGCGCCGCTTCAGACACCATCGCCTTGCTGCGGGCGACATGGGCGCGCTTGTCGGCGCAGATCTGGTCGAGCACGTCGCTCATCGGATCGCCTCCGCGGCCTCTGCCGGTGCATTGGTGCGCGCGACGAGATCGCCGAGCACGCGGCTGGCCGCACCCGAATCGATCGACCGCGCGGCCAGCTCGACCCCGTCGACAAGGCTCGCGGCCCGGCCGGCGACCAACAGCGCCGCACCGCTGTTCAACAGCACGACGTCGCGCAGCGGGCCGCCGGCGCCGGCGAGCAGCTCGCGCATCAGCCGGGCATTGTATGAGGGCTCGCCCCCGCGCAGGTCTGCGAGCCGCGCCGAGGGCAGTCCGGCGTCCTCGGCCACGATCTCAAAGGTTTCGACCCGGCCGTTGTCGAGTGCGGCGACCGTGGTCGGGCCGGCGGTGGTCAGCTCGTCGAGCCCGTCGCCGTGCACGACCCAGGCCCGCTCGCCGCCGAGCCGCCCCAGCACTTCAGCCATCGGCCGCACCCATTCCGGCGCGAACACGCCGACCAGCTGGCGGCGCGCCTGGGCCGGGTTCGACAGCGGCCCCAAGAGGTTGAAGATCGTCCGCGTGCCCAGCTCGACCCGGGTCGGGGCCACATGGCGGGTGGCGCTGTGATGGCGCGGCGCCATCAGAAAGCCGATGCCGACCTCCCAAAGGCACGCTCGCACCACCGAAAGGTCGGCCTCGATATTGACGCCGAGCGCGGTCAGTACATCGGCCGAGCCGGATTTCGAGGACAATGCGCGATTGCCGTGCTTGGCGACCGGCACGCCGCAGCCGGCGACGACCAAAGCACTCGCGGTCGAGATGTTGAAGCTGCCCGAGGCGTCGCCGCCGGTGCCGCAGGTGTCGATGGTCCCCGGCGGGGCGTCGATCGTCACCGCCTTGGCGCGCATGATCCGCGCTGCGCCGGCGATCTCGTCGACGGTCTCGCCGCGTACCCGGAGCGCCATCAGAAAAGCGCCCATCTGCGAGGGTGTCGCATCGCCGCTCATGATGATGTCGAACGCCGCCTCGGCTTCGCTCTCGGCGAGACTGCGGCCCTGCGCGACATGCGCCAACAGCGCTTTCAGATCGCCGACAGCGTTCCTCACCCTTCGGTGTCCGGCACGATCGGCAAACCATTGATCCGCTGCAGCATGTCCGGGCTCGCCTCCGACAGAGCCCTCTTATATCAGGCTGCGGCCGCCGACGGAACGTCGCGGAACCGCTTGGGGCGTCGCCAACCCGCGGCGTGCTCGGCGAGCAGGTCCGGCCTCACATCCAGATCATGAGGGACTGTTGGCATCAACACATCAAGTGGTCTATGGCTCGATGTATGAGAACCACTTTGACCATCGACAACGATGTGGCCGCCGTGTTGGAGCGCTTGCGCCGAGAGCGCGATGCCGGTCTGAAAGACCTGGTCAACGAGGCGCTGCGGCGCGGCCTGCGGGACATGACCGCGAGACCGAAGCGGCGCGAGCCGTTTCGGACGCGATCGGTAGCACTCGGCCGAGTGCGGATCGCGGGCATCGACAATATCGCCGAAGCCCTGGCAATCGCCGAGGGTGAAGGCTTTCGGTGATTTTGATCGACGCGAACCTGCTGATCTACGCCCATGTCAGTTCGTTCGCGCAGCACCTTGCTGCTCGCGACTGGCTCGACCGGCAACTCGACGGCGTTGCTCCGGTCGGGCTGCCCTGGGCCAGCGTGCTGGCGTTCCTGCGCCTTGTCACCAACCCCCGCGTGTTTGAGCAACCGGAACCGATGGTCGAGGCGTGGGGCCAGATCACCGCGTGGCTGGCGTGCGAGACGGCATGGATACCGGAGCCGACCGAGCGACATGGCGAATTGCTGGGTCGGCTTCTCGGCCTTCCCGGGATTCAGGCCAATCTGGTGTCCGATGCGCACCTTGCTGCGTTGGCGATAGAGCACGGGCTGACCCTGTGCTCCGCGGACAGCGATTTTGCACGATTTCCGGGATTGGCCTGGTTCAATCCGCTCGCTCCTTGAAAGGCGGGTCTCTGCGATGCGGCGGGTAGCTGTTGCGGCTCGAATTTTAGTCTGTTAAGTTGCATTCATGGCTCGCATCGCCCAGTCGTCAGCTTGGTGGTGGCCCGTCTGATACGGGCGGCCGTCGTTTGACATTTCCGATTAAGGCCGCTTCGGAGTTCCGGGCGGCCTTTTAAGTTTGAGGCGAACCTTCCCGGAGCCTTCGAGGCGTCCCCGCCGAGGAGATCCGTAATGCAGTCCACCAGCTACACCACCGCCTGCTACATCACTGGGGGCGGGATCGGGGTCAGACGCGAGATCTGCGAGGGCCGCTATCAGCCGGCCGACAATGCTCTGGCGCAGGCGCTCGACCGGCGGCGCGGCGTGCTGTTTTCGTCGAGCTTCGAGTTTCCCGGCCGCTATACCCGCTGGGACATGGGGTTCGTCGATCCGCCCCTCGCGTTCACCGCGCGCGGGCGGAATTTTTCGGTCGACGCCTTGAACCCGCGCGGACGGGTGCTGCTGCCGGCAATCGCGCAGGCCCTGTCGCCGCTATCGGAGGCAAGCCTCGAGCCGATCGGGAACAGCCGGCTCAGCGGCGCCGTCGCCGAAACCGCGGAACGCTTTCCGGAGGAGAGGCGCAGCCGGCAGCCCTCGGTGTTTTCGGTATTGCGCGCGCTCGTTGATTTGTTTTCCAGCCCGGAGGACCAGCATCTCGGGCTCTACGGCGCCTTCGGCTACGATCTGGTGTTTCAGTTCGAACCGATGCCGCTGAGGCTGCCGCGCGCCGACGACCAGCGCGACCTGGTGCTCTATTTGCCCGACGAGATCCTGGTCGTCGATCATATGCGCCAGATCGCGGCGACGCATCGCTACGAATTCGAATTGAGCGGGGCGTCGACGGCCGGGCTGCCCCGCGAAACCCCGACCGCGGCCTATCGTCCCGACCGCTCCGCGGCTGTCGCTCCGAGCGAGAGCGACCACGGGCCCGGCGAGTACGCCGCCCTGGTCGAGCGCGCCAAGGAAGCCTTTGTCCGCGGCGATTTGTTCGAGGTCGTCGTCGGGCAGCTCTTCGCCGAGCGCTGCGCCGACCCGCCGAGCGTCGTCTTCCAGCGGCTGCGCCAGGCCAACCCGGCGCCCTATGGCGCGCTGATCAATTTGGGCGAGGGCGAGTTTCTGGTGTCGGCCTCGCCCGAGATGTTCGTGCGCGTCGAGGGCCGGCGGATCGAAACCTGCCCGATCAGCGGCACGATCGCCCGCGGTCGCGACCCGGTCGAGGACGCCGAGCGCATCCGCGAATTGTTGAACTCGACCAAGGATGAGAGCGAATTGACGATGTGCACCGATGTCGACCGCAACGACAAGTCGCGGGTGGCGGTGCCGGGCAGCGTGCGGGTGATCGGGCGCCGCCAGATCGAGCTCTATTCGCGCCTCATTCACACGGTCGACCATGTCGAGGGCGAGTTGTGCGCGGAATTCGACGCGCTCGACGGGTTTTTGAGCCACGCCTGGGCGGTGACCGTGACCGGCGCGCCGAAACTGTGGGCGATCCGCTTTATCGAGGAGCAGGAGCGCTCGGCACGGCGCTGGTACGGGGGCGCGATCGGGCGCGTCACCTTCGACGGCAACATGAACACCGGGCTGACCCTGCGCACGATCCGGATCAAGGACGGGGTCGGCGAGGTGCGGGCCGGAGCCACCTTGCTGTACGACAGCGATCCTCAGGCCGAGGAAGCGGAATGCCGGCTCAAGGCTTCGGCGATGTTCACCGCGATCCGCGGCAAGGCGGCCGCCGCCTCCGATGCGCGGGCCGTGGCGGGCGCGGGGGTCGGACGCGGGGCGCGGGTGCTGCTGGTCGACCACGAGGACTCGTTCGTCCACACGCTGGCGAATTACATCCGGAGCACCGGTGCCGAAGTGTCGACGATGCGCCCCGAGATGGCGCGCGCCGAATTGCGCCGGGGTGCTGCGCCCGATCTGGTCGTGCTGTCGCCCGGGCCGGGGCGACCCGCCGATTTCGCGATGGCCGAGACCATCGACCTCGTGATCGGGCGGTCGCTGCCGATCTTCGGCGTCTGTCTGGGCTTGCAAGGGATCGTCGAATATTTCGGCGGCGCGCTCGACGTGCTCGGCACTCCTTACCACGGCAAGCCGTCGCTGGTGCGGGTGCTGGGCGGCAGGCTGCTGCGCGACCTGCCGGACGAGTTCACGGTCGGCCGCTATCATTCGCTCTACGCCCGCCGCAACACCCTGCCGGCCGCGCTGTCGGTCACCGCCGAGACCGCGGACGGTGTGGTCATGGCCATCGAGCACACCGAATTGCCGATCGCCGCGGTCCAATTCCACCCCGAATTGGTCATGACCCTGCGCGACGAGATCGGCATGCCGATCATCGCCGCGGTGCTGTCGGGGCTTCGCCGAGCCCCCGCCGTCCGACCCGATCGGATCTCCGCGCCTTAATGCCGCCGCTGCATCACGGGCGGCGGAAGGGACCTCATTTAGAACAGGTGGTCGAGCGTGTCGTGTTGGATCTCGACCGGGAAGCGGCGGCGCAGGGCCTGGGTGAACTCTTCGCCGAGGTCGGACTGCACTCCGGCGGCGACTTGGTGCGACAGCTCGGCAGTCGCGGTTTTCGCGACGGCGGGCGGCGCTTGCACATCGGTCAGCTGGGCGACGTACGAGGCATCGGCATCGGCGGCGGTGACGACGGCGCCGGGCTTGACTGCAAACAGCCGGGCGACAAGCGACGGCGCCACCCCCTCGGCGCCCGTCGATTGCCGCAGGAACGGCGGCGAAGTCGTGGCCTTCAGGCCTTTCGCGGCGGCGAGGGTCGCCAGCGACATGCCGGGCTTGACCGCGGCGGCCAGAGCCTTCGCCTCGTTGGCGACGGTGTCGCGGCGTTTGTCGACCTGCCAGCCGGCGACCGCCGCAGCCTTGACCTCGGCGAGCGGTCGGATCGAGGGCGGCATGATGTGAGTGAGGCGTAGCACGAAGATGGCACCATCCGGGGTTTGCGTGACCCGGGTGGTGCGGTCGGCATCAGTCGCAAAAGCGAGCTTCAAGACCGCAGCCGACGCCACCGGGAGCGCCACCGGCTTGGCCGCGCGGTCGCGGCCCTTCTCGTCCGCCGCGGCGACGACCGTCGTCTTCAGCCCGAACTTCGCCGCGGTTTCGCCGATATCGGCGCCGCCGGCGATCGCGTCGTCGACGTGGTTGGCGAGCGAGTAGAGCCGGTCGACCGCCTCGTCATGGGCGATGTCGGCCTGCAATTTGGCCTTGGCCTCGTCAAAGCTCTGCGTCTTCGGCGGCTCGATCTTGACCACCCGCAGAATGTGCCAGCCGAGCGGCGACTTTACCGGCGCGCTCGGTTTGTCGAGCGGCAATGCAAAAGCCACCTTGGCCAGCGCGTCCGGCAGATCCTCGCGCTTGACCAGACCGAGATCGATCGTCTGCGGGTCCTGCCCGGCGATCGTGGTCGCGACCGTATTCCAATCCTTGCCGGCGGCGAGGGCGGCGGCCGCCGCTTTCGCCTTATCTTCGGAGGCGGCCAGGATCTGCTGCACGTCGCGGCGCTCGGGCAAGACGAACTCGGCCTGGCGCTGGTCGTAAGCGCTCTTCAGTCTGGCGTCGGGGACCGTGATCGTCTTGGCGAGGTCGGAGGGCGTCAGGCTCGCCAGCGTGAACCCGCGATATTCGGGCGCGCGAAACAGGTCGCGGTGCGTGTCGTAGAATTTGGTCAGCTCGGCCTGGGTCGGCTGTCCGACGTCGCCGGCGCCGGCATCGGGCAATGCCACGATTTCGGCGACCCGCTTTTCGTTGCGGTAGCGATAGAGCCGATCGACCATCGCCGGCGGCGCCACCGCAGCTCCCGTGACCGCCAGCACCAGGTCGTTGCGCGGGATCTCCTGGCGCAGGCGCTGGACATATTGGCCCTCGGTCAGCTGGTTTGCCGCGAGCAGCGCTTCGAACGCGGCGCGGTCGAAAACCCCGTTCTGGCCGCGGAACATCGGGTCCTGGGTGATGGCGTTGCGGATCACGTCGTCCGAGACCTCGAGCTGCAGATGCGCCGCTTCTTGGTCGACCAGGTTCTGGTCGATCAGCTGGCGCAGCACCTCGTCGATGACGCCCATCTGCTTTGCCTGGCGCAGGTCGACCGGGCTGCCGGTCTGGGTGCTCAACCGTTCGAGCGCCGGCTGCAGCGCCGATTGGAGCGCGCTCGCATCGATGCTCTGGCTGCCGACCGTGGCGACCGAGGTGTCGGGCGCGCGGTTGCGAAAGATGTCGCCGATGCCCCAAATCCCGAAGGTCACGATCAAGAGGCCGAACAGGCCTTTGACGAACCAGGACCCGGCTTTGGAGCGGATTGCTTGCAGCATCGAGGCAGCCAGCCTCTCGATAGGGGGGACCGGCCCCCGAGCCGGTTGACCCGCCCGGATGCCGGTGTGATCGTAAGGTTGCTAATCATAGGTGCGTGCGGGCGGGGCCGCAACACCGGCCGGGCAGCAGGAGCGGCGGATGACGAATCGGACGAGGCTCGTCGCCGGCAATTGGAAGATGAACGGCTTGCGCGCCGACGGCTTGGCGCTGGCGGCAGAATTGGTGCAGCGGATGCGGGGAGTGCCGGAGGCCGCGGCGCTCAGCTGCGAGCTGCTGGTCTGTCCGCCGGCGACGCTGCTCTCGGCGGTGCACGACCTTGTCGCCGGAACCGGCATCGCCGTCGGCGGCCAGGATTGCCACCCGGCCCCAAAAGGCGCTTTCACCGGGGACATCAGCGCCGAAATGCTGGCCGATGCGGGCTGCACTCATGTCATCCTTGGGCATTCCGAGCGCCGCCACGGCCACGGCGAGACCGATACCGAAATCCGCGCCAAAATGGCGGCCGCGCAACGCGCCGGTCTGACCCCGATCCTGTGCGTGGGCGAGAGCCGGCAGCAACGCGAAGTCGGCGAGGCGGAGGCCGTGGTCGCCGCCCAGCTCTCGGGCTCGATCCCGGACGGCTTCGACCGCGATCGGCTGGTGGTGGCCTATGAGCCAGTCTGGGCGATCGGCAGCGGGCTCAGCGCCACCCTCGACGACATCGCCGCGATGCATGCGGCGATTCGCGCGGATTTGGCGCCGGCGACGCGAATTCTCTACGGCGGCTCGGTCAACCCCGCCAACGCCGCCGCGATCCTCGGCCTTTCCGATGTCGACGGCGCGCTGTGCGGGGGCGCCAGCCTCGACCCCGATTCGTTCTGGGCGACCGCCCGCTGCTGCGCGTGAGGCGAGACCTCATTTGTGGACGGTCCAGGGCTGGGGTTCAGGCGACATGGCATCCACTTTCGTCAGGATATTCCGGAGGGGGTTGTGCCTATCGCCAAATGGGGCCACAGCCTCGCCGTCCGGCTGCCGCGACCTGTGGTCGAGGCGCTGGCCCTGAAGGAAGGCGACACGATCGAGATCGAGGCGGCCGGAGCGCGTATGCTCGAGATCGCCAAAGCGTCGGCAGCGCAGGCACTGCTCGCCCGACCGCGAAAGCATCGCGTCCGGTTGCCAGCTGGATTCAGGTTCGACCGCCTGGAGGCGCATCATCGTAACTGAAGCCTTCTTCGATAGGGTGGTGATTCGGGCGGTGCTGGCCACCGCGCCGCCGAGGGTCTAAAACCCGGCGATGACCATTCTGCTTCTCGTGCTGCACATCATGATCGCGATCTCGCTCGTCGGGGTCATCCTGCTGCAAAAGAGCGAAGGCGGGGCGCTCGGCATGGGCGGCGGCGGCATGTCGGGGTTCATGACCGGGCGTTCGACCGCTAACCTATTGACCCGGGCGACCGCGATCCTTGCCGCCGCGTTCATGACCACGAGCGTGCTCCTGGTGGTCCTGCACAATCGCGAGCGTGCGCCGCCCTCGATCATCGGCCAGGGCGTGCCGGCATTGCCTGCGGGGCCTGCCGTGCCGTTGGCCCCGGCAACTCCCTCCACACCCGTCAAGCCGACGGCGCCGGCAGCGCCGGCCGCACCGCTGGCGCACTGAGAGGCGGCCGTCGATCGGCCTCGCGCGCGCGGTCATTTACCAATGGGATCGGCGCGCGCGATGCTGTAAGGTGGGATTCCATGACGCGGTTCATCTTCATTACCGGCGGCGTGGTCTCCTCCCTGGGCAAAGGCTTGTCGGCTGCGGCGCTCGGCGCCCTGTTGCAGGCGCGCGGCTTCAGGGTCAGGCTGCGCAAGCTCGATCCCTACCTCAACGTCGATCCGGGCACGATGAGCCCGTATCAGCACGGCGAGGTCTACGTCACCGACGACGGCGCCGAGACCGACCTCGATCTCGGCCATTACGAGCGCTATGTCGGGGTCGCCGCGCGGCGCAGCGATTCGGTCACCACGGGCCGGATCTATTCGACCGTGATCGGCCGCGAGCGGCGCGGCGAATACCTCGGCGCCACGGTCCAGGTGATCCCCCACGTCACCGACGCGATCAAGGAGTTCATCCAGGCCGATCTCGACGGCGAGGATTTCGTCTTGTGCGAGATCGGCGGCACCGTCGGCGACATCGAGAGCCTGCCGTTCCTTGAGGCGATTCGCCAGCTCGGCTATGAGCTCGGGCGCGAGCGGGTGCTGTTCGTGCATCTGACCCTGGTGCCCTACATCCCCGCGGCCGCGGAGCTCAAGACCAAGCCGACCCAGCATTCGACCAAGGAATTGCTCGGTCTCGGCATCCAGCCCGACATCCTCCTATGCCGCTGCGACCGGCCGATTCCACCGGGCGCCCGCAAAAAGATCGCGCTGTTCTGCAATCTGCGCGAGGCCCGCGTGATCCCGGCCCTCGACAGCGACACGATCTATGCCGTGCCGGCCGCCTACCACGCCGAGGGGTTCGACCGCGAGGTCTGCCGGCATTTCGGCCTCGACGCCCCGGAGCCCGACCTCGCGCGCTGGAACGAGATCGTCAGCCTGATCCAAAAGCCCGAGGGGCGGGTCACGATCGCGGTCGTCGGCAAATACACCCACCTGCCGGACAGCTATAAATCGCTCGCCGAGGCGATGACCCATGGCGGGCTCGCCAACAATGTCGGAATCGATCTCGACTGGATCGATTCGGAGGTGTTCGAAGCCGAGGCCGAAGCGGTGCACCAGCTCGAAGGGGTGCACGGCATTCTCGTCCCTGGCGGTTTCGGGGAGCGCGGCACGCCAGGCATGATCGAGGCCGCCCGCTTTGCCCGCGAGCGGCGGGTGCCCTATTTCGGCATCTGCTTCGGCATGCACATGGCGGTGATCGAGGCGGCGCGCGACCTCGCCGACCTGCCCGGCGCCGGGTCGACCGAATTCGGCCCTTGCCGGCATCCGGTGGTCGGGCTGATGACCGAGTGGAGCCGCGGCAACGTCATCGAGCGGCGCAATTCGAACGAGGATCTGGGCGGCACGATGCGGCTCGGCGCCTATGATGCGGTCTTGGCGGCGGGCAGCCGGGTGGCCGAGATCTACGGCGCCGACCAGATCAGCGAGCGCCACCGCCACCGTTATGAGATCAATATCGGCTACAAGGACCGGCTGGAGGCGGCCGGGCTGCGTTTCTCGGGCATGTCGCCCGACGGCCTCCTGCCCGAGATCGTGGAGCTGCCCGATCATCCCTGGTACATCGGCGTGCAGTTTCATCCCGAGCTCAAATCGACCCCGTTCGCACCGCACCCGTTGTTCGCCTCGTTCATCCGCGCCGCCCGCGACCAGTCGCGGCTGGTGTGATGAGGCGGGAGATTCCTCTGCGCCTTTATTCCGTAATTCCCGCGAAAGCGGGGACCCAACGACTAACCCCTCATCGGCTGCCCCCTGTTAATGCCAGCGGCAGGCCCCCGCGGAATTTAACGTCATGACCTCTCGCCACGTCAGTGTCGGCGACATTACCCTCGGCAACGATCTGCCGCTCGTTTTCATCATCGGGCCGAACACGCTCGAATTCGCGCGCGCACGCACTCGAAATGAGCGCGGCATTGGCCGAGCTCGGCGCGCGGCTGAAGATCGGCCTGATCTACAAGAGCTCGTTCGACAAGGCGAACCGTTCTTCGATCGCCGGGGCGCGCGGCATCGGATTAGAGGCTGGATTGCCGATCCTCGCCGAGGTTCGCGAGCGCACCGGCCTGCCGGTGCTGACCGACGTGCACGAGAAGGAGCAATGCGCGCCGCTGGCCGAGGTGGTCGATATCCTGCAGATCCCGGCTTTCCTGTGCCGCCAGACCGACCTGCTGCTGGCCGCGGGCATGACCGGCAAGCCGGTCAACGTCAAGAAAGGCCAGTTCCTGGCGCCCTGGGACATGCAGCACGTCGCGGCCAAGATCGCCTCGACCGGCAATCAGCAGATCCTGCTGTGCGAACGCGGCGCCAGCTTCGGCTACAACACGCTGGCAGTCGACATGCGCGCGCTGCCGATCATGGCGCGGACCGGCTACCCGGTCGTGTTCGATGCGACGCATGCGGTGGCGCAGCCGGGCGGGCTCGGCGACCGTTCCGGCGGCGAGCGCGAATTTGCCCCGGTCCTCGCCCGCGCCGCGGCGGCGGTCGGCGTCGCCGCAATGTTCATCGAAACGCACCAGGACCCCGACAACGCCCCCTGCGAGGGCCAGACCATGCTGCCGTTGCGCTCCTTGCCGGAATTGCTCGAAGAGCTGATCGCCTTCGACCGGATTGCCAAGGCACGGCCGCAGCCGGTCCCTTAATCTCTCCACCTGCCATCCCGGCGAAAGCCGGGACCCATTTCGGCCGTGGGCCCCGGCCGCCGCCGGGGTGGGCCCATAAAGGGCGGGCTTGATCGCGCCGGCACCCTCTGGCATTGACGCCGGCAGCGAATTCACGAGGCTCTCGATGACCGCGATCGCCGACATCCATGCCCGCGAGATCCTCGACAGCCGGGGCAACCCGACGGTCGAGGTCGAGGTCACGCTCGAGGACGGCGCGATGGGCCGCGCGGCGGTTCCGTCGGGCGCCTCGACCGGGGCGCACGAGGCGATCGAAAAACGCGATGGCGGGACGCGCTATGGCGGGCGCGGCGTATTGCAGGCAGTCGCGGCGGTCAACGGCGAGATCTTCGACGCGCTCTCCGGGTTCGACGCGGCCGACCAGTTGACGCTCGACCGCACCCTCGTCGAGCTCGACGGCACCGCCAACAAGGCCCGGCTCGGCGCCAACGCGATCCTCGGCGTCAGCCTCGCCTGCGCCAAGGCCGCCGCGGCCGAGCTCGGCCAGCCGCTCTACCGCTACGTCGGCGGCGTCTTCGCCCGCACTCTGCCGGCGCCGATGATGAACATCGTCAATGGCGGGGTGCATGCCGACAACCCGATCGACATCCAGGAATTCATGATCGTGCCGGTCGGCGCCGCCTCGGTCGGGGAAGCGATCCGCGCCGGCTCCGAGATCTTTCACGCGCTGCGCAAAAAGCTCGCCGACGCCGGCCTCAGCACCAATGTCGGTGACGAGGGCGGGTTCGCCCCGAACCTCGCCTCGGCCGATGCCGCACTCGGCTTTGTCATGCAGGCGATCGAGGCCGCCGGCTACCATCCGGGCGATGACGTCATGCTGGCGCTCGATCCCGCCGCCAGCGAGTTCTACCGCGACGGCGCCTATCATGTGGACGGCAAGACCGTCGATTCGGCGGCTCTTGTCGCCTATTGGCGCGACCTCGTCGAGCGCTACCCGATCGCCTCGATCGAGGACGGAATGGCCGAAGACGACTGGGACGGCTGGGCGCAGCTGAACCATGAGCTCGGCCAAAAAATCCAGCTCGTCGGCGATGACGTTTTTGTTACCAATCCGAGCCGGATTCGCGACGGCATCGCGCGCGGCGCCGCCAATGCTCTGTTGGTCAAAGTCAACCAGATCGGCACCCTGACGGAAACGCTCGAAGCGGTCGAGATCGCGCAGCGCGCCGGCTGGGGCACGGTGTTCTCGCACCGCTCGGGCGAGACCGAGGACGCCACGATCGCCGATCTCGCGGTCGCGACCAACAGCGGCCAGATCAAGACCGGGTCGCTGTCGCGCTCGGACCGGCTGGCCAAATACAACCAGCTGATCCGAATCGAAGAGCGGCTCGGCGGCTCCGCGGTCTATGCCGGCCGCTCGGTGCTGACCCGCCGGCAAGCGCCGCGAATTGGTGGTTGACCTGCCGAGGGATCGGTGCTCCTGTTTTGTAATGATCGTATTGCGCGAATTGCGGCGGATCGGGCGGGCCATCATCGGCCCGCTCTGCGGCATCGCCCTGACCGGCTATTTCGCCTACAATCTGGTCCAGGGAGATCGCGGTTTCCGCGCCTGGGTTAGCCTGACCCGCCAGATTCGCGCGGAAAACACCCGGCTCGATGCGCTGCGCGCCGAACGCAGGACGCTCGAGCTGAAGGTCTCGGAGCTGAGCCCCGATCACCTCGACCCGGATCTCCTCGACGAGCGGGTGCGGGAGACGCTGAACCTCGTGGCGCCCAGCGAGGTCGTGATCATGAGAGACAGGCCGGCTCACTGAAAGGCCAGCCCCGCGGCCTTTTGCCAAAACCTCGGCGTCGAGGCCAGCGCGGCGAGGTTGCCGCTTCCGACTTTCCTGACAAAAGGTTGAACCGGTCGAGGTTGCAACGGACCGGATTTGACACCATGCTTGCGGCCGAGCCTTATGGCGGCGGGTTCTTTGGGCGATCGCCCGGAGGGAGCGAGATGGCAGCCACACGCAAAGCCGAGCCGGTCGGGGTTGCCGAGCTCGACGCATCGCCGCAGGAGCTCATTGGCTTCTACCGCGACATGCTGCTGATTCGACGCTTCGAGGAACGCGCCGGGCAGATGTACGGCATGGGGCTGATCGGCGGCTTCTGCCACCTCTATATCGGTCAGGAAGCCGTGGTGGTCGGCATGCAAGCGGCGTTGCGGCCGGGCGACACGATCGTCACGTCCTATCGCGATCACGGCCACATGCTGGCCTGCGGCATGGACCCCAAGGGGGTGATGGCCGAGCTGACCGGGCGGCGCACCGGCTATTCTCGCGGCAAGGGCGGCTCGATGCACATGTTCAGCCGCGACAAGAACTTCTTCGGCGGCCACGGCATCGTCGGGGCGCAGGTGCCGATCGGCACCGGGCTCGCCTTTGCTCACCGCTATCGCGACAACGGGCTGATCTCGGTCACCTATTTGGGCGACGGCGCGATCAACCAGGGGCAGGTTTACGAGAGCTTCAACATGGCGGCGTTGTGGAAGCTACCGATCGTTTATGTGATTGAAAACAACCGCTATGGGATGGGAACTTCGATCGACCGCGCCTCGGCCCGGACCGACCTGTTCCACCGCGGCACCGCCTACGGCATCCCGGGCGAGCAGGTCGACGGCATGAACGTGCTCGCCGTGCACGAAGCCGGGCTCGCCGCCGCCGAGCATGCCCGCTCGGGCCAGGGCCCGCTGATCCTGGAGATGATGACCTATCGCTATCGCGGCCACTCGATGTCCGACCCCGCCAAGTACCGGACGCGCGACGAAGTCGACCGGATGCGCACCGAGCATGATCCGATCGACCAGGCGCGGCGGCGGCTGGTCGATGGCGGGACCGGCGATGCGGCGCTGAAGGCGATCGACGCCGAGGTCAGGCAGCGCGTCGCCGAGGCGGCGCAGTTCGCTCAGGACAGCCCCGAGCCCGACCCGGTCGAACTGTGGACGGATGTGCTGGTCGACGCCTGATACCGGCGCTCTTTTTATTCTGTTTGCCGGGACCCGAGGCGGAGATGCCGCCTAAATCGGGATCCCCGAGGCGCGGCGCAGCCCGCGGGAGAATGCGATAAGCCATGGCTACCGAAGTATTGATGCCGGCGCTGTCGCCGACGATGACCGAGGGCAAAATCGCACGCTGGCTCAAGAGCGAGGGCGAACCGGTCAGCGCCGGCGACGTCCTCGCCGAAATCGAAACCGACAAGGCGACGATGGAAGTCGAGGCGGTCGACGAGGGCGTTCTTGCGAAAATTGTGATCCCCGAAGGCACCGACCACGTCGCAGTCAATACCCCGATCGCGCTGATCGCCGGCAACGGCGAAGACACGGCCGCCGCGGATCGGGCGCCGCCTGCGCCGGCCCGCTCCGCGAATGGCGGAGAACCGGCGCCGCCCGCGGAGGCGCCGCAGGCTCGACCGCCGCGAATTGTCGCGAGTTCCGCGCCGCCCGCGCCGGCTCGTATCCTGGCGGCCGAGCCCGAATACGACGGCGCCACCCGCACGATCACGGTGCGCGAGGCGTTGCGCGACGCGATCGCCGAAGAGATGCGGCGCGACGCTTCGGTGTTTCTGATCGGCGAGGAGGTTGCCGAATACCAGGGCGCCTATAAGGTCAGCCAAGGGCTGCTTCAGGAATTCGGCGCGCGCCGCGTCATCGACACGCCAATCACCGAGCAGGGGTTTACCGGGCTCGGGGTCGGCGCCGGCTTTGCCGGGCTGCGCCCGATCGTCGAATTCATGACTTTCAACTTCGCAATGCAGGCGATTGACCAGATTGTAAACTCGGCCTCAAAGACGAGGTATATGTCGGGTGGACAGATGGGCTGCCCGATCGTTTTTCGCGGACCGAACGGCATCGCCGCTCGCGTCGCGGCGCAGCATTCGCAATGCTATGCGAGCTGGTATGCGCATGTGCCCGGGCTCAAGGTCGTCGCCCCTTATACCGGCGCCGACCACAAGGGCCTCCTGAAATCGGCGATCCGCGACCCGAACCCGGTGATTTTTCTCGAGCACGAGCTGGTTTACGGCGAAAGTTTCGCGGTTCCCGAAGATCCCGAATTCCTGGTGCCGATCGGCCGCGCGCGCATCGCCCGATCCGGCGAGCACGTCACGATCACCGCCTTTTCGCGCATGGTCAGGCTCGCCTTGCAGGCCGCCGAAGAACTTGAAAAATCGGGTATTTCGGCCGAAATCATCGATCTGCGCAGCCTGCGCCCGTTCGACATCGACGCCGTCGTCGCCTCGGTCAAAAAGACCAACCGCATTGTCGCCGTCGAGGAGGGCTGGCCGTTCGCCGGGATCGGCGCCGAGATCGCCGCCTTGGTCATGGAGGCGGCCTTCGATTGGCTCGATGCGCCGTTGAAGCGGGTCAGCGGCAGGGATGTGCCGCTGCCCTACGCGGCGAACCTCGAACACCTCGCGGTGCCGCAGGTCGAGGACATCGTCGCCGCGGCGCGCGAGGTCGCCTACCGCTAGCCGCGGGCCGCGCTCCGACCAACCCGGGAAGAGATCATGCCGATCGAAATTCTGATGCCGGCGCTGTCGCCGACAATGACCGAAGGCAACCTTGCCAAATGGTTGAAGCGAGAAGGCGACGAAGTGCATTCCGGCGATGTGCTCGCCGAGATCGAGACGGACAAGGCAACGATGGAGGTCGAGGCGGTGGAGGACGGCCGGGTCGGCCGGCTCCTGGTTCCGGAAGGGACGCAGGGAGTGAAGGTCAACCAGCCGATCGCGCTGCTGCTCGGCGAGGGCGAAGATTTCTCGAAGCTGGCGGAATTCGGCGGGGCGGCCGCCAACCCGGTCGCGGCCTCGCCGCCTGAAGGAGACCGGCCGTCGCCGGCTCCCGCACCGCCGCCAAAAGCCACTCCCACACCGCCGCCAAAAGCGGTGAATGGCGCCGATGGGCGGATTTTTGCCAGCCCCTTGGCGCGCCGCATGGCGCAGCAGGCCGGCCTCGACCTCGCGGCACTCACCGGCTCGGGGCCGCAGGGGCGGATCGTCAAATCCGATATCGAAGCGGCACTGTCCCGCGGTCGCGCGGCGCCGACGCGCCTGGCAGCGCAGCCGGTGCCGTCGTCGGCACCGTCCCCGGCCCCGGTTCTGTCGAAGGAGCGGATCGTCGCTCTAGCCGGCAACCCGCCTTACACCGAGCGACCGTTAAGCGCGATGCGTCGCGTTATCGCCCGGCGACTGACCGAAGCCAAGCAGACAGTGCCGCATTTCTATCTGACGATCGATTGCGAGATCGATGGGGTGCTGAAAATTCGCACCGAGTTGAATGCCAAATCAGATGCTTACCGAATTTCTCTGAATGACTTTTTGATCCGGGCGGCTGCTCTCGCGCTGCGGCAGGTGCCCGCGGCCAATGCCTCCTGGAGCGACGAGGCGATCCTGCAATGGGACACGGTCGACATCGCCGTCGCGGTGGCGCTCGAGGATGGGTTGATCACGCCGATCGTCAAGCAAGCCGACCGCAAGGGGCTGGCGGCGATCGCCAGCGAGACCAGGGACCTCGTCGGGCGCGCCCGGGCCGGCAAATTGAAGCTGGAAGAGTTTCAGGGCGGGACCTTTTCGATCTCGAACCTCGGCATGTTCGGCGTTCGCGATTTTGCCGCCGTCATCAACCCGCCGCATGGCGGCATTCTGGCGGTCGGCGCCGGCGAGCAGCGGCCGGTCGTCAAGAACGGGGCGCTCGCCGTGGCGACGGTGATGAGCTGCACGCTCTCCTGCGACCATCGCGCCGTCGATGGCGCGGTCGGCGCGCAATTCCTCGCCGCCTTCAAGAAGCTGGTCGAGGACCCCTTGACGATGCTGCTATGAGGCAGCCCGGAAACCCTCCCCTTGGCTAATTTATCAATGTTTTCCGTCATTCCCGCGAATGCGGGAATCCAGGGGCGGCGAAGCCTGAAGCACTTGTCCTGGACCCCCGCCTGCGCGGGGTGACGGTAGAGAGAGCATCATGCCCGACAATTCCTTCGACCTGATCGTTCTGGGCAGCGGACCGGGCGGTTATGTCGCGGCGATCCGTGCGGCGCAGCTGGGCATGAAGGCAGCGGTTGTCGAGCGCGATCAGCTGGGCGGGATCTGTCTCAATTGGGGCTGCATCCCGACCAAGGCGCTGCTGCGCAGCTCTGAGATTTACCATCTGCTGAATAACCTTGATCATTATGGATTTTCGGCAAAAGACATCCGCTTTGATGCCGGCAAAGTGGTCGCGCGCTCGCGGGCGGTCGCCAAACAGCTGTCAAACGGGGTCGCTTATCTGCTGAAAAAGAACAAGGTCAGCGTGTTCGACGGACAAGGGCAGCTGGCCGGGAAGGGGCGCCTTGCGGTCGAGAAAGGCGGCAAACCGGTGGCCGAACTCGCGGCACCACACATTATCCTCGCGACCGGGGCTCGGGCGCGCGCACTGCCAGGGCTCGAACCCGATGGCGAGCGGGTATGGACCTACAAGGAAGCGATGGTGCCGCCGGCGATCCCGAAATCCCTGCTGGTGGTCGGCTCGGGCGCGATCGGGATCGAATTCGCCAGCTTTTACCATGATATGGGCGCCGAGGTGACGGTGGTCGAGGTGCTCGACCGGGTGCTGCCGGTCGAGGACGAAGAGATCTCTGCGTTTGCCCGCAAGTCATTTGAAAAGCAGGGGATCACGATCCATACCGGGGCTACGGTCAAGTCGCTCGACCGCGCTGCGGACCAAGTCACCGCACAGATCGAAGCCGGCGGAAAGGCTTTTTCGGTGACCGCCGAAAAGGTGATCCTCGCAATCGGTATCGTCGGCAATGTCGAGGATATCGGGCTCGAAACCGCCGCTGTCGAAGTGCAGCGGACCCATGTCGTCGTCGATCAGTGGCTGCGCACCGGCGAGCCCGGCATCTATGCGATCGGCGATCTCGTGGGGCCGCCGTGGCTGGCGCACAAGGCAAGCCATGAGGGTGTGATCTGCGTCGAGCACATCGCTGGGGTCAACGACGTGCACCCGCTCGATCTCCGTAACATCCCGTCCTGCACTTATTGCCGGCCGCAGGTCGCCAGCGTCGGCCTGACCGAGAGGGGTGCGCGCGAGGCCGGCTACGAAGTCAAAATCGGCCATTTCCCGTTTATCGGCAACGGCAAGGCGATCGCCCTCGGCGAGCCCGAAGGGATGGTCAAGACGGTGTTCGACGGCAAGACTGGGGAACTCCTGGGCGCGCATATGGTCGGGGCCGAGGTGACCGAGCTGATCCAGGGCTACACGATTGCCAAGACCCTGGAGACGACCGAGGCCGAGCTGATCCGGACGATCTTTCCACACCCGACCCTGTCGGAGACGATGCACGAGGCCGTGCTTGACGCCTACGGGCGCGCCATCCACTTCTAACCGATGATTTCCTCAGCCGGGACAGCGGCGCCGACGCCGCTGCGCCATCCGGAAAAAGCCGGTCGACGCGATACCCAGACCCTACGCAAGCCCGACTGGCTGCGGGTCAAGGCGCCGGGCTCGCCCGAATATCAGGCGACGCGACGGCTGATGCGCGAACTCCAGCTCAATACCGTGTGCGAGGAAGCCGCCTGCCCGAATATCGGCGAGTGCTGGAAACAGCGCCATGCGACGGTGATGATCCTCGGCCGGGTGTGCACCCGAGCCTGCGCCTTTTGCAACGTCGCGACCGGCCGGCCCGACCCGCTCGACCCGCACGAGCCCGGACGCGTCGGTGCGGCGATCGCGGCACTCGGGCTCGCCCACGTCGTCGTCACCTCGGTCGACCGCGACGATCTCGACGATGGCGGAGCCGGCCAGTTTGCGCAGACCATTCGAGCGATCCGCGCGGCGGCGCCGGGCACCACGATCGAAGTGCTGACCCCGGATTTTCTCCGCAAGGAGGGGGCGCTCGAAACCGTTATCGCGGCCCGGCCCGATGTGTTGAACCACAACCTCGAGACCGTGCCGCGGCTTTACGCCGAAGTCAGGCCGGGCGCGCGATACTTCCATTCCTTGCGGCTGCTCGACCAGGTCAAGCGGCTCGACCGCGCGCTGTTCACCAAATCGGGGATCATGGTCGGGCTCGGCGAAGAGAAGGCCGAAATCTTGCAGGTCATGGACGATCTGCGCGCTGCACAAGTCGATTTTCTGACGATCGGGCAATATCTGCAGCCGACGCCGAAGCACCATGCGATCGCGCGTTTTGTGACGCCCGAGGAATTCGCGGTCTATCGCGGCTTCGCGCTCGCCAAGGGCTTTCTGCTGGTGTCGGCCTCGCCGTTGACGCGGTCCTCGTACCATGCCGGGGAAGATTTCGCGCGGCTGCGCGCCGCCCGCGCCGCTCAGCTTGCCGCTGCCGGCTGACCCTGTCGCGATGCCGACACACGCCGAGCACCGCGTGCTCCCCTACACTGCGGAGCAGCTCTTCGCGTTGGTCGCCGATATCGAGCGCTACCCTGAGTTTCTGCCGTGGTGCATCGGCGCACGGATCCGGGAGCGTCGCGCCGATCTGATCGTCGCCGACCTGATCATCGGGTTCAAAGTATTTCGCGAACGCTTTACGTCGCGGGTGGAGCTCGACCCGCCGCGCCAGATCGACGTGACTTATGCTGAGGGGCCGTTTCGCTATCTGAACAACCACTGGACCTTCACCGCTGCCGGCGAGGGCTGCCGCATCGATTTCTTTGTTGATTTCGAGTTCAAGTCGCGGCTGATGCAGAAGGTCATCGAGGTCCTGTTCAGCGAAGCGGTTCGACGCATGGTCGGCGCGTTCGAAAAGCGCGCGCGCGATCTCTATGGCGCCCCGTCGCAGGGCGGCGCCGGCCGGGCGGCGGTGTAATGCGCGGCGAGCTCCAGCCGCAGCCAGAGCGGTTCCCGCTCAGGTAAATTCGAAGATAAAGGGTTTCGAGCGCGGACCGGCCTCGGCGCAAGGTGCGGTCGGCAATTCCGCGGTCCAAAAGACCGCGGCGGTCCCGGAGCCGCCTTCGCTCGCGCTGCTGGCGGCAGCAGTGCTCGGGATCGTCCTGTATTTCCGCAAGCCGGTGAAGCGTAGGTGAAGCGTAAGGCGGATGCTGAAATCCGCCCGCGCGCCAGCAATAGCGGGATCGCGGATTGGATTCGTCCTATGCTTGCTGTCGCGCCAGGGTCGTTGCCCTCCCGGTCCGCAGCGGCGATTTCGCACCGATACCGGCTTCAGCCGCCCGGATACGAAAATCGGCCGGGAAATCTTTCGAACTCGCTCGATACCTGAAAGCTCGGCGACGGACACGACCCGCAGCCCCGCCATCCGCCAGGGTCGTGTCCCCCCGGCTCTATCGCTTCGGCGGGTGGGCGCGGACGAAGTCCTCGTTGACCTCGGCGCCCCAGCCGGGGCCGGTCGGCAGGATCAGATCGCCATTGTCGATGACCGGCGGCACGGTGACGATGTCGTCCTTCCAGCGCACGTCGTCGATGTCGATTTCCATGACTTTGAAGTTCGGCACGACGGCGCACATATGCGCGCTGATCAAGGAACCCAGATGGCCGTTGAAATTATGCGGCGCAACATTGACCTCGTAGGCGTCGGCCATGGCCGCGATCTTCAGCAATTCGAGGATGCCGTTCCAGGCCACGTCGATGATCGCATAATCGACCGACTGGTTCTCGAAATAGGGCCGGAACTGGCGCCTGCCATACAATGATTCGCAGGACGAGATCGGGGTGCGGGCGGAGCGGCGGATCAGCGCGAGGCCCTGCGGGTCGTAGAGATCGATCTCGAGCCACACCAGATCGAGCGGCTCCAGCGCGCGCGCCAATCTGATGTAGCCGTCGATCTTGTAGTTGAAGTTGGTGTCGAGATGGAGCCCGACATCAGGGCCGGCGCCGCGGCGGAACGCCTCCAGCTGGGCGATCGCCGCATCGGCGATGTGGCGGTCGGCATTGAGCTCGGGAAAACCCGGCGGATTGCCGGTGCCGGGGCCGTACATGTAGGGCTTGTCGCGGTCGAAACGGATCAAATTGGTCTTGAGCCCCTTGAATCCCCGGCGCCTGACCTCCTCGCCGAGCGCGACGATGTCGTCGAGCGAGCGGATCGGCTCGACCCCGGCCCATTCCTTGATCCGGTCGGCGTGGCGGGCGCGGTAGGTGCCGCAATGCGACCAATAGAGCTGCAGGCGGTCGCGCACCGGGCCGCCCAGCATCTCGTAGACCGGGACCCCGAGCGCCTTCGCCTTGATATCGACCAGCGCATTCTCGATCGCGGCGATCGCCATCTGGTTGACTCCGCCGGCGGCCTGCCTGGTCGCGGCGTAGAGAGCGGCGCTGTGGCGTTCGACCGGGCGCGGATCCTGCCCGACCAGCCGCTCGCCCAGCTTGCGGATGACCCCGGTCAGCCCCTGCGCACCATAGCCCTCCATGTATTCCGACCAGCCGGCGAGGCCCTCATCGGTGGTGATCTTCAAAAAGGAGTTGACCCGCCAGCCGGCATCGCAATGCAAGTCTTCGATTTTGACGATCTTCATGGGCGGCTTTCCCCAACGGTCGGCGACATCGCCGATTTTGTTCGTGTTCGCTGACGATCATGCGCCCCTTCGCCGGCGTTTGCCAGTTCACGGTGCGCCGCCCGCACCGCTCGCCACCGCGATCCATCGAGGAGGAGCCAGTTGCGATCGCATCGCGGAACTTCGCTGCGCAATCGATTTCCCGGCAGACTGCGCGACCGCCTGGCAGATGATCCGCCGCCGCTGCGCATTCAATTCTGGGACGGCGCGGTGTTCGATTTCGCCGCCGCCCCCGATCCGAAGCTGAGCCGTGGCCCCGACTGGGGCGAGCTGTGACACCGACCTGGTGGTCGAGATCGGACGGATGGGGCCGACATAGGCCCTCACCCACCCGTCCCCCTCCCATTCCCTCCCCCGCACGCGGGGGAGGGTTAGGGTGGGGGCCGAGCGCAGTGAGGCGGGTGAGGGCTCGCCGGTATCAAGTGTCAGTCGGCACCATCAGTCGCGGCGCCGGCCAGGTCGCCGCAAGCTTCAGAGGCGGGTGCGCAGCGCCAGCACCTCGTCGCGGCGATGGCCGGCAATGGTGGCCGCAACCGCCGCGATGAACGCGCCGACCACCATCGAGAAGGCGGTAAAGAACGACAGGTAGGACGCCGCCTTGCGCGCCTTGTCGGCGGTCTCGCGCGCCTTCACATTGTCCGCCTTCGTCTGCGCGACGACATCGTCGACCTGCCGGGTCGCATCCGGCTGGCTGAGCCCGGTGCGGGCGGCCACCAGCTGGGTCAGATAGGCCCGGTCGGCGGCTGGAACGTCCCCGGTGCTCTGCCCGCGGGCGATGATCGGGGTGGCCTCGGCGCGCGCCGGCTGGGGGCTGGTGTTGACATTCGGGTGGTCGGTGCGGAACAGCTCGGTGACCAGATATGCGGTCGGGTCGAGTGCGGACGAAGCCGAGGGTGCGGCCGCGGCTCCGGCGCCGGCGGTACCCTGCCCCGGCGAGGCAGTGACCGAGCCGGCCACTCGGGCCGCCCCGCCAATCAGTGACGAGACCGCCGAAGCCAGCACCGCGGCGGTGATCACCGTGGCCACCGCCCAGGCCAAAAAACCATGTGCGGTGTCGCGGAAATAGACCTCGTCGCTATGCACCGAAACCCATTTCGTGCGCAGCCGGCCGGTCAGATAGCCGCCGAACGCCGCCGACAGCCACTGCACGACGATCAGCCAAACCGCCGCGGCCACCCCGAACGTCGTCGCCGACGCACCCGAATTCGACCACGGCGATATCGAGGCGAAGCCGAAGCCGGCTCCGAGCGCGAGCAGGATCAGGCTGATCGCCGCGATCGCAAACGCCCCGGCGATGATCGCCGCCCACGATATCGCCGAGACCGGACTTTCCGCCGACGCGACACCGGTTGCAGCGACCCGTTCCGCGCCGACCAGAACTGACGAGCTTTGCATCTGACTTCTCCCCGATGGCTCAATGCCACAGCAGCAGCAGGATGATGATGATCGGCAACGGGATGCCGATCAGCCACAACAGGATAGCACCCACGGTTAAGTCCTCCAGCAGACAGCTCGCCTGATAACAATGGTGGCCGCGGTAATGTTCCGCGAGGATGCCCATTAATTCAGCAAGGGTGCTTTGCGCGGGGCGCCGGCCCCCGGTCTCGCCGCCCGGCACCGGCGCACATCGGGGGCTTGCCGGCACGGCTTGACGTGCGCGCAGTGCGCGGTCAGGGTCAGCGGACGAACAAGGCGGCGGAGCGAGTGCGATGAAGCTCTTATGGTTCCACCTGATGCCCTATACCGAACTGCCGGACGATTTCCGCGACAAGCATCCCTCGGTGTGGGTCAACATCCATTCCTCGCTGTTCGACCCGCGGCGCGCTCATCTGATGTACAACGACTTTATGGACGAGCTCGAATTCGCCGCCGAATGCGGGTTCGATGCGGTCTGCGTCAACGAGCATCACTCGAATGGCTACGGACTGATGCCGTCGCCGAACCTGGTCGCCTCGTCGCTGGCGCGGCGCACCTCGGATGCGGCGCTGTGCGTGCTCGGCAATTCGCTGGCGCTGTACAACCCGCCGACCCGGGTCGCCGAAGAGTTCGCGATGATCGATGTGATCTCCGGCGGCAGGCTGATCGCCGGCTTTCCGGTCGGCTCGCCGATGGACACCTGCTACGCCTACAGCCAGAACCCCTCGATGCTGCGCGAGCGCTACCACGAGGCGCACGACCTTGTGCTCAAGGCGTGGACCGAGCCCGAGACCTTCGCCTTCAACGGCCGCTTCAACCAGCAGCGCTACGTCAACATCTGGCCGCGCCCCATTCAGAAGCCGCATCCGCCGATCTGGATCCCGGGCGGCGGCTCGGTCGAGACCTGGCAATGGTGCGCCGAGATGGACTACGTCTACTGCTACCTGTCGTACTACGGCTACCAGGCCGGCCAGGCGACGATGCAGGGCTTCTGGGACGAGATGGCGCGCCTCGGCAAGGACCGGAACCCGTACCGCGCCGGGTTTCTGCAGTTCGTCGGGGTCGCCGAGACCCGCGAGGAGGCCTATCGGCTCTACCGCGAGCCGTCCGAATATTTTTATGGCCGGTGCCTCCATGTCGATCCGCGTTTCGCCGGGCCGCCCGGCTATGCGAGCGAGGAGACCCAGCGCCGCGGCATCCAGAGCCAGGTGGCGCTGGCGGCGCAGGCCTCGCGCTACGAATCGAAGTTCCAGATGCTGGCGCGCGAGATGGATGCGATCGTCGACAAGGGCTACGTGATTATCGGTTCGCCCGACGAGGTCGCCGCCCAGTTGCGCAAAGTCGCGACCGACCTCAATGTCGGGCATCTGATGCTGCTGCTGCAGTTCGGCAACATGAACAAGGGACTGGCGCAATACAACACGCGCCTCTTCGCCGAGCAGGTGATGCCGCAGCTCGGCGACGTCTTTGCCGAATGGGAAGACCGCTGGTGGCCGCAGCCGATGGCCAACGAGGCACGCGCATCGTTGTCGCCGTTCCATCCGGCCGCGGTCGCAGCCGAATAGCCAGGCGTTCTGCCGGCGCCGATCACAGCCGGGTGCGGCGCCGGTCTTCGAGCTCGAGGGTCACCAGGCGCGCGACGGTGGTGGCGAGGTAGACTTGGCCGAGCACCGCCTCGAGATTAGCGAGGCTGCGGGCGAACGGGTTGACCGGCACGATGTCGCCAAAGCCAGTCGTGGTCAGCGTCGTAAAGCTGAAATAGAGCATCAGCGCAATTTCGGTGGGACCGCGACCGGGGGCGCTGAAATCGGCCGTTGGGGCGCCAATGTTGGCGAAAGCGCCCGGGCTGAGGTCCCAGATCAGGTGGTAGGCCGAGGCGAAGATCGTCGCCAAGTTCAGATACAGCACGAAGGCGCCCTGCAACCGGTGGCGGGTGACGCGGCCGGGGGCATAGACGGCGTGCCCCACGACCCAGCTCAATGCCAAAAAGGTCAGGATGCTGCCGCCGCGGCTGAGCAGGCTTTCCGCCACCGGCGTCAACTGCGGCCGCAGCCATAGGCTGGCGAAGGTCGCCCCCAGCCCCAGCCCGATGGCGAGGATGGCGCCGCGCCGGTGCGACACCAGGACGACGATCAGCACCACCGCCAGCACCAGGCTTTCGCCGACCCGCCGCGCCATCGGCAGCCCCTGCGCGGCCAGCGGCACCGTGACGAACAAGGCGCAAAGTTCGAGGACCAGCAGCACGGTCAGGCTCGGATCCCGAAGCCGGTCCTGCCAGGTGTGGATCGCGGTTCGCTGCATCACCCGATCAACGAGAAGCAGCCGGCCGATCGATGGCGGCCTGCCATGGACCGCAATCTCTGTGGCAGCGAATCCGCGGCAAGTCCAGCACGCGATGCCGCTGGGCGGGACGCCTGGCTGCAGAAAAGCAGCCGCATCGCCGCCGGTTTCGTTCCAATCCGGTGCGGTGAAGGTTAAGTTCGCCGCAACGCGCTGCGGCGGCCGGGTTCGGACCGGCCGAGAACCAGAAAGGGGAGACCGATGCCGTCACTCTTCAACGCTCGCGATGCGGCCAATTACGAGCGGCTGATGGGGCGCTGGAGCCGGCGGTTGGCGCCGCTCTTTATCGAGCATGCCGGTATAGCCGACGGCGAGCATGTGCTCGAGGTCGGCTGCGGCACCGGCAGCCTCACCTTTGCCCTGCCGGAGGCCGCCGAAATCGCGAGCCTCACCGCGATCGACCATTCCGAGATTTATCTCGCGGCCGCGCAGGCCAAGAACCGCGACCCGCGGATCACGATCGAACATGGCGACGGCGCGCGGTTGCGCTTCGAGGACGGGCATTTCGACCGGGCGGTGTCGATGCTGGTCTTGCCCTCGGTGCTGCCCAACCCGGAGGCGGCGGTCCGCGAGATGCGGCGGGTCACCCGGCCGGGTGGGGTGGTCTGTGCCGCGTTTTGGGATTCGCCGGGCGGGGCCGCCGCCAGCCGCATGTTCTGGGACACCGCGGCGGCGCTCGACGAGGCGGCGGCAATGGCGCGCGACCGCACGATGGGGCGCCCGGTCTACAGGCCCGGGGCCTTGCCGCAGATCTGGGCCGAGGCCGGCCTCGTCGAGATCGACCAGCGCTCGCTGATGATCCGCATGGATTTCGCCGATTTCGCCGATTATTGGGAACCTTACGCAAGCGGAGAGGGCATGCTCGGCGAATATGTCGCCAGCCTCGACGAGGCTCGGCGCGACCGGCTCGAGCGCGCAGCTGCGCTCGGCCTATCTGTGCGGGCGGCCCGACGGCGAGCGCTCGTTCGCCGCCGTGGCGGTCTCCTGCCGTGGGGTCGTGCCGCGGCGCTGATCGTTTTCGCACTGGCTCGAGGGCGAGCTCAGGGTTCCGGGCCAACGCCCAGTCGATCGAGGATCTGCAGCAGCGCCGGCCGCAGCGAGCGTAATTCCTCGAGGTGAGTCGCGGATAGGCCGGCCAGGCGCTCCTCCGCCCCTTCGGTCAGGGCGAGGAACACCCGGCGGCGATCGGCCGGGTCGTGGCTGCGCAGCAAGAGGCCGGCTTCGACCAGCCGGTCCACTAGCTCGACGGCACTGTGATGGCGGATGCCGAGCCGCTCGGCGAGCTGGCCGACGGTCGGGTCGCCGGCCCCCGCAAAACCTTTGACCGCCAGCAATGCCTGGTGCTGGCGCGGGGTCAGGCCGGCACGGCGGGCGGCCGACTGGCTGAACTCCAGAAACCGCCGGATCAGGTAGCGGAAATCGGAAAGCATCCGGTAGCCGTCGCGGTCGAGCCGTACCGGCCGCCCGCGGGATCGGCGCGAAATCGGATCAGCCATGCGCGTCGCCTGTCTTGTAAATTTCCCATCGTGCCACGATACAATCGAAGACCGATGACCTCGGAGGATGAGGGTGAAGAAGGTCGAACCGCTCGACGCTGGGGGGCGGCAGGGCGGTCGTCTCGCCGCCGAAGGCTTGAGCCGGCTCGGCGACTTTACCACCCGGCCGCGGGTGCTGCTGATCTCGGCGATCGCGCTCGTCGTCGGCACCGGCGGTGTCATTGCCGGCGTGGCGCTCCTGAAGCTGATCCGGCTGTGCACCAACCTCGCTTATTTCGGGCATTTTACGTTGGCTTACCTGCCGCTCGGCCATTCGCCGTGGGGCCTCGCCGCCGTGCTGGTTCCGGTCGCCGGCGCGCTGGTCGTCGGGGTGATGGCGCGCTACGGCAGCGAGAAGATCCGCGGCCACGGGATTCCCGAAGCGATCGAGGCGATCCTGCTCGGCCGCAGCCGGCTCGACCTCAAGGTCGCGATCCTGAAGCCGCTGTCCTCGGCGATCGCCATCGGCACCGGCGGCCCGTTCGGCGCCGAGGGGCCGATCATCATGACCGGCGGCGCCATCGGCTCGCTGATCGCGCAATTGCTGCCAGTCAGCGACAGCGAACGCAAGACGTTGCTGGTCGCGGGTGCGGCCGCCGGCATGACGACGGTGTTCGGCACCCCGATCGCCGCGATCATGCTCGCCGTCGAACTCCTGCTGTTCGAGTGGACGCCGCGCAGCTTTGTTCCGGTCGCTGTCGCCGCGATCACCGCCGAGCTCGAACGCACCTGGCTCGGTCTGCCGTCGCCGCTGTTCCCGTTCGGCGGCGGGATGGAGGCGTCGCTGCCGGCATTGTCTTGCTGGGTTCTGATCGGCCTGTTGTCGGGCCTCCTGTCCTGCGTGCTGACCCAGCTCGTCTATGCCTGCGAGGATCTGTTTCTCAAATTGCCGATCCACTGGATGTGGTGGCCGATGCTCGGCGGTCTCGTCGTCGGCATCGGCGGGCTGATCGACCCGCATGCGCTGGGTGTGGGCTACGACAACATCGCTCAGATGCTGCGCGGCGGAACGCTCCCGATGGCGGCATTGCTGCTGCTGTTCGTCAAGGCCATCATCTGGGCGGTGGCACTGGGCTCGGGCACCTCGGGCGGGGTATTGGCGCCGCTCTTGATCATGGGCGGCGGCATGGGTGCGGCGCTGGCCCATGTCCTGCCGGCGGCGAGCCCCGGCTTCTGGGCCCTGCTGGCGATGAGCGCGACGATGGGCGGCACTATGCGCTCGCCGTTGACCGCGACGTTCTTCGCGGTCGAGCTGACCGGCGACACCCACGTGCTGCTGCCGCTGATCGCGGCCTGCGTCACCGCCCATTTGCTGACCGTGCTATTCATGCGCCGCTCGATCCTGACCGAGAAGGTGGCGCGCCGAGGGCATCATTTGCTGCGCGAATATCGCGTCGATCCGTTCGCGCTGACCAAAGTCAACGAGGTGATGGCGACGCAGGTAGAGACCCTGCCCGATACGATGACTTTGCAGCAGACCGCGGCGTTTCTGACCAGCCCGACCACGACCCATCCGAGTTTTCCGGTGACCGATGCCGGGGGCCGCGTCCTCGGGATCGTCGACCCGCCGGCGGTGCTGGCCTGGCGACGCGCCGGCAAGCCTCGCCGGGCGGAGCTCTCTGCGCTGCTCGACGGCGCCGAAGTGCCCTCGGCCTATCCGGACGAGTATCTGGAAGGGGTGATCGACCGCATGATGCGGTCCAACGTCGCCCACCTCGCGGTCGTTTCGCGCGCGGATGCGACCCTGGTCGGATATCTGAGCTGGAAGGACCTGCTGCGGGTCCGCACCCGGCAACAGCAGGAGGAAAGGGACCGCAGCGTGCTCTACCGCCAGCTGCGCCGGGCCGGCAAGTAAGCGCCGGCCGCGGTCGGGCTGACAAAAAGCATTATCTGACCCGTTTGCATGATTTACGTCGCCCTCGCGAAAGCGGCCTATCGCCAATCCACGCCGGTTCGGCGCCGTTCATAGCGACCGCGTCCAGTCCCTGACCGATTGGATTTCAGCCTCAGCCTGCGGGGGTCCAGGCCCTGCCCTGGCCTGAACAGGGGCAACCGCGGAGCGCTCGCAGCTGGGTTCCCGCTAAACGGGCGCACGGAATCTCGCCCAAAGGCCGTCGTCGTCATTTCGGGATGCCCTGACGGGGGCAGGCCCGGAATGAGGCTCTTTCTAAGGCGCAGGCGGGGTGTTGCACGCCGGGGCCGCCGGGGCGAGGGTCGCGGCGCCGCTCAGGTCGGCCGGGTGGCGAAAGTCGAGCCAGGTCGAGGAGAACGGACGCTTGAACAGAACTGTCCACAAGTAGTTCACGCTGTATTGGAAGGCCACCCGCAACAGCCCTTCCGCGGCGAGGCGCCGTCCCGACGAGAACGCCGGCAAGG
Source organism: uncultured Alphaproteobacteria bacterium (assembly GCA_963795485.1). GTDB lineage: Bacteria > Pseudomonadota > Alphaproteobacteria > ATCC43930 > CGMCC-115725 > AP-15. Next base: position 267,142 of record CAWCIL010000039.1, on the reverse strand, counting down.
CGAACGAAAACTTGACCGAGCCGACCTTGCTCAGCCGGCGCGCGAGTTCGGTGTCTTCGCCGAAAAAGCTGAAATCGGGGTTGAAGGCCTCGGCGGCGTCGAGGGCGCTCTTCAACACGACGAAATTGCCGCCCTGCATCATCGACCCCGCACGGAAGACGAACCGGACCATCAGATAGGTGGTGAAGGCGAATCGATAGAACACGGCGACCACGATCTGCACCGTTCGCGACACGTCGTAATGGATGAAGGGGCCGCTGAGCGCCACCAGGCCGGGCGAGGTTGCGAACTCGCGCACCACCGTGTCGAGCCAGCCGCGGGGCACCATGGTGTCGGCGTCGATATTGGCGACCAGCCGGCCGCGGGCGGCAAGGCAGCCCGCCCGCCGAGCCTGGACCAGCCCGCGCCGCGGCTCGTCGACGATGGTGACGCCGGCGAAGGACGCCGCGATCTGGCGGGTGCGGTCGGTGCTGTTATTGTTGACGACGATGATTTCCGCCGCATGGCCGGCGCGGGCGATCTCGGCGGAGATCGCGTCGAGGCAGGAGGCGATCAGTGCTTCTTCATTGTAGGCGGGCACCACAAAGCTGATCAGCACATCCGACATTCGTCCCCCCTTTTGCTGTGCTCGACGGCCCTCGGCTGCCGGTCGCTATTGGTCGAAATCGGCCAGCGCCAGGGCATCCTCGTCCTGGTCCGAATCGATCGCAGCCTCGGTCTCGAGCGGGTCGAAGGCCCGGCGATCGGCCCAGCGCACGAGCTCGAGCCGGCCGTCGAAATGTTCGACCAGAGCGGTGCAGCTCTCGACCCAGTCTCCGGTGTTGCAATAGAGCATGCCGGCGAGCACCCGGATCTCGGCATGGTGGATGTGACCGCAGATAACCCCGTCGGCGCCTCGTCGGCGCGCCTCGTCGGTGATCGCGTCACCATACGAAACAATATATTGTACCGCGTTCTTGACCCGATATTTCAGGTAGGCCGACAGCGACCAATAGGGGTAGCCGAGGCGGCGGCGCGCGGTGTTGAAGTGGCGGTTGAGCCACAATGCCACCGTGTAGGCACCGTCGCCGAGCAAGGCCAGCCAGCGCGCGTGGGTGACGACCGCGTCGAACGCGTCGCCGTGCATCACCAACAGGCGGCGGCCGTCGGCGGTCAGGTGGATCGCCTCCTCGACGATTTCGACGCCGCCGAACTGAAGCTGCGTATAGTCGCGCAGCCATTCGTCGTGATTGCCCGGGACGTAGATCGCGCGGGTGCCCTTGCGCACCATGCGCAGCAGCTTTTGCACGACGTCGTTGTGGGTCTGCGGCCAGTACCAGGATTTCTTCAGGCGCCAGCCGTCGATGATGTCGCCGACCAGATAGATCGTCTCGGCGCGGTTGTGGCGCAGGAAGTCGAGCAGGTATTCGGCTTTGCAGCCGCGGGTGCCGAGATGCACGTCGGAAATCCAGATCGTGCGATAGCCTGCGGCCACCGTGCCCCCCGCCATGGTTGATCCTGGACGGAATTCTAGCACTGGTATGTTACACTTTTACGCGACCCAGATGTTGGAATCCGCACGCCGCCATCCGATCCGCCGCTCAGTCAGGCGCGTCTACGTGGAGCTGCAACCCGATGCCGGCTGCGAGCGGGCGGAAGCATCCTGTTCGCAGTCTCGCCGGGCACCAAGCCGCCGCCGAGCCGCTAGACGGAGCTTCCGTCTGTGCGAATGCGCAAGCTATTGATCTTACGTGATGATGATGCGCTTACGCGGGCGTCTACTGGGTACGGGAGAGGGCGAGGAGGTCGCGGGCCTTTTGCTGCAGGGGAGTGGGCCGGGCGGTCAGGGTGAAGGGCTGTTCGGGGGCGATGGCGGTGACCAGAGTGTTGCGGGTCAGGGTGGCGAGGTCGGCGAGCAGGGTGCGGAAGCTGTGGACCGGCAGGCCGTCCCCGGTTCGCCCGGTGGTCTGCTTGGCGACGGCGGCGGGGGAGCGCTCGGCCTTGGCGACGACGCTGGCGCGCAGCGCCTCGGCCGCCTCCTTGTCGGTGTCGTCGTAGAGCATCGGCGCCAGGCGTTGGCGCATGTGCCATTCGAGGTAGTAGGCGAGCAGGCACAGGAAGACGTGGGCGCGCACGCGCTGTTCCAGCCAGTGGTAGACCGGCCGGATCTGGAGATCGACGGTCTTCAGGCAGCGGAAGGCGCGCTCGACCAGGCTGAGGGATTTGTAGCTCTTGACCGTGGCGTCGTCGTCAAGCGCGGCGGCGGAGAGGCTGGTGCGCACGACGTAGACGCCGTCGAGCGCGGTCTCCTGGGCGATCTGAGCGCTCTTGCGGGTGAAGGCGAAGCTGGTCTCGGTGATGTCGAGGGTGAAGTGCTTGGCCATCTTGTGCCGGTCGATGACGGCGCCGACGGCCAAGCCGATCTCGGCCTTGCCGCGCAGCGGCTGGCGCTGGCGGGCGACGGCCGCGGCGATCTGGGCGAGGTTGCGCTCGGTGGCGGCCAGGAGATCCTTGCGCTTGCGGGCGCGCTCCTCGGCCAGCGCCCGGTTGCGGCAGACGATCAGGCGCTCGCCGGGAAACTCGGGGGCGGTGATGGCGGCCATGTCGCGCTCGTCGAACAGCGACATCTGCAAGGCGCCGCCGTCGCGCAGCGCTCGGATCGCCGGGGCGCGCAAGGCGGTGATCCAGTCGAGCCCGGCAGTTTTGAGGTCCGCGGCGATGCGCGCCTGGGTAATCATGCCGCGGTCACCAACCAAGACGACATGGTCGAGGCCGAAGCGCTCTTTCAGCTTTTTCACCTGGCAGGTCAGCGTGGTCGGATCGGCGGTGCTGCCGGCGAACACCTCGATCGCCACCGGACAACCGTCGCGGGCGCACAGCAGGCCGTAGACGATCTGCCGTTTGCCGCGCTTGCCGTCCCGGCTGTAGCCGAATTGGGCAAGCGGGCAGCAGCGCCCTTCCACATAGCTGGACGAGACGTCGTAGAGCACCAGCGTGCCGCCGCTGAGATGGCGCTTGGCCAGCGCCGCCTCGATCGCTGGCTGGCGCACCGCCAGCCAGTCGAGCGCGCTGTAGAGCTCGTCTTCGTCGACCATGCCCAGGCTGAGCTGTTCGCCCAGGCTCGAGGCCGCGGTCTCCGGCGACAGCGCGCGGGCGGTGGCCATCAAGCAGGCAGCCCCAAGATTTGGGAGACGACCTCCCGCTATTTGGAAGGTCCGAAGGTAGAACCGCCTAGCCTGCACTGGATTCGATAGGTGGACTGAGCAGACTGAAGCGTCGCCGTGCGCTCCCGGGCCGCTCTAAAGAGCTGCCTGCGCCAATCGTTCGCGCAGGTGCGGGACCACGAAATCGACGAACGCGCGCAGCTTCAGCGGCAGCCGGCTTTGCTTGTCGTAGACGAGATGCACGGGCCGTGACGCGGGCGCGAAGTCCTCGAGAATGACCGCCAGCCGGCCGCTGCGCACGTAGTCAACGGCCTGATACGAGTTCACCCGGATGAGACCCACTCCGCACAGTCCGGCATCGATCGCTGCATCGATCGTATTGACGCTGAGACGAGACCGAAAAGACGCTGTCATCGCGACTCCGTTGGACTCGAAGGTCCAGATCGTGGGCGAGGAGACGCCCTCAAAGGAAATCACGCTGTGCCGCGCCAGGTCGTCGGGCGTCGTGGGGACGCCGTTCGTCGCCAAATAGTCGGGACTTGCGCAAACCACCCGCCGGATCGACCCCAAGCGGGTCGCGATCAGTCTGCTATCCGGTAACGCGCCGATGCGGAGCGCGACATCCACTTGGTCATCCAAGAAATGCGTGATCCGATCGGTCAACACTAGTTCGACCGCCACGTTGGGAAAGGCGGAAAGAAAGCGCGCCACCGCGGGCAGCACATGCATCCGGCCAAACATGATCGGTGCCGTGACCGCCAGGTCTCCCTTGGGCTCGGTGTATTCGCCGGCGGCGGCGCGTTCCGCCTCGGTCAACCGCTCCAGGATCGCCTTCGCGGCGGTAACGTAGGAGCGCCCCGCCGGTGTCAGTTCCAGTCCCTTTGCTGACCGGATCAGCAAGGTGGCGTTCAGGTGCGCCTCCAGCTCCGCCACCTTGCGGCTGACCGTAGCTAGCGGAAGCCGGAGACTCCGGCTCGCCTTCGACAGACTGCCGCTCTCAACAGCAGCGAGCAGTACCGACATGGCGTCAAAACGGTCCAAAGGGCCTTCCGTGAATTGAGAGGTCTCCTCCCAAACTTAGCGGCTGTCCCTTAATCATGGGAAGCCCCAAAAAACGACAATCGGAAAACCGAAGGCGCCTCGTTTAACCGGCCGACGCGTCCTCAACGCCACGGGAGCCCCCTTGATGACCACCCGCACCTACCACCGGACCGCCGGGGTAAAGGGCCGCAAGATCTTCTACCGTGAAGCTGGTGACCCCAACATCTCACGGAGCATTCTCGATTATCGCGGCCACGGTGACTGCGGAATCTACGCGGAAATCGTGAACGGCGGCCGGCTTGTGCCCGGCAACGCACTGCACCTGATGGATGATCGGCAAGAGACGCCCGGCGAGCCTCATCTCGCCTGATCCGAATCTGCTGGCGCAGCACCCCCCTCAAACAAGGAAGACCTTTCGAATGACCCATCTCTTGAAGCACGCCTTCGCAGCGGTCCTGTTCGCGGGCACGGCGCGGGCCGCATCTCTCCCCTCGACGAACGCTACGACCGCCTATCACCGCGTGGATGTGGACGGGGTGGGAATCTTCTATCGAGAGGCGGGGCCAAAGGACGCCCCGACGATCGTGCAGCTGCACGGTTTCCCGTCCTCCTCCCGCGAGTTCGACACGCTCATTCCCCTGCTCGCGACCCGCTATCATGTGATCGCACCAGATTATCCGGGCTTCGGTCAGAGCGACTCGCCGGCGCCGGCGGTTTATACGTACACCTTCGATCATCTCGCAAAGACGATCGACGATCTTCTGGGAACTCTGAAGATCGAGGATTACACTCTCTATCTTCATGATTACGGTGCGCCGGTAGGATTCCGCATCATTCTGGCGCACCCCGAGCGGCTGCACGCCCTCATCATCCAGAACGGCAACGTCTACAAGGCTGGCCTCGGAGCTAAATGGGCCAATATTGCCGAATACTGGGCCGATCCGAAAGCGCATCCGGAGGTCGTCGATGCGTTCCTGTCCTTCAAGGCGACCGAGCAGCGTCATATCGCCGGCACGTCGCACCTTGATCGCTACGACCCGGATACTTGGACCGACGAGTACGCTCACCTGTCGCAGCCGGGGCAGCGAGAAATCCAGTCGGACCTGCTGCACGATTACCGAACCAACGTTGCTTCCTATCCCAAGTGGCAAGCCTGGTTGCGTGAGCACAAGCCGCCCACACTGGTCGTGTGGGGCCGCAACGATCCCTCTTTCATTGCCGCAGGTGCGGAGGCATTCAAAAGTGACCTCCCCAATGCCCAGATCCATCTGCTCGACGCTGGACATTTTGCGCTGGACGAGAAGACCGACGAAATCGCACGCGTGATCCTGGACTTCATGGCCAAGCATCCCGGATGACGGCGCGGCCTGCTTACGTGTGCTTGCATCGAGCACGACCTCACGACATTGGCGACTTCGAAACCGTGAATGCGGCCTCGCCAACAAGCTTAGTGCCTGACGGCCGTTTCGGAAATGAAGCCGCTTTCCTTACTGGAGAAGACGCACAGTGTCAGTCAGTTTGAAGAGCGCGAATCGCGCCGAATTTGCGGCCATAGTCAGTACCAGCGCGGCCTTCTTCATGATCGTTCTGGATACGTCGATCGTGAACCTTGCCCTTCCCCGGATCAGAGACGTTTTTCATGCCGACCTCACCACCCTGCAATGGCTCGTCGACGGATATGCGCTGGTCTTCGCCAGCCTGTTGTTGAACGCGGGTGTGTTGGGCGACCGCTACGGCGCCAAGCGCGTGTTCTCCGTCGGTTTGCTCATCTTCTGCGCCGCTTCGGCCGCGTCCGGGCTGGCCCCCGATATGGCAAGCTTGCAGTGCGCTCGGGCGGTACAGGGTATCGGCGCCGCCATGCTGCTGCCGAATTCGCTGGCAAGCCTAAATCATACGGTGAAAGATCCGGATCGCAGAAAGATTGCTGTGTCGGCATGGGCGAGCGCCGGCGCCTTGGGCGTTGCCCTGGGACCGCTGATCGGTGGCGTTCTGGTGCAATACCTCGACTGGCGAAGCATATTTCTTGTGAACGTTCCCGTTGGACTGATGGGAGTTTGGCTTGCCCGACGGCACGTCGCCTCCGGCTCTCGTCAGATGCACCGCGAGTTGGATCCGATTGGCCAGCTCCTGGCGGTGGCGACCCTCGCGACGCTGACGTACTGGATGATCAGCGCGGGCCGGTCGCATGCTCTCTCACCTTCCACGAGCGCGTCGGGCGTTGGCGTTATCCTGCTTGGTGCCGCTTTCCTCGTGGTCGAATCACGACACGCCAACCCGATGCTGCCACTCGACCTCCTGTTCCGACCTGCCTTGGGATCCGTGGCGCTCGTGGGGCTTCTGCATAACGTCGGAATCTATGGCCTCATTTTTGCGCTGAGCCTCGCATTTCAGGAGCTGCGCGGCATGACACCGGTCGGGGCGGGATTGCTGTTCCTTCCCATGACTCTTGCCCTCGCGACCGGAACCAGGGTGGGCGCGAAATTCCTGCATGAATCGAATCCTTTCGGACCACAGATCTGGGGACATGCGGCCTCGGCATTGGGTGCAATCGCACTGGCGGTGGTGGGCTTTGATCGTGACTTGGTCGCGATCGCGATTCCCCTCTGTTTCATCGGCATGGGTGCCGGCATCACGGTGCCTTCAATGAACCTGTCCGTCCTGGACTCGGTCGGGCGCGAGCGCAGTGGCCTGGCCTCCGGCATCCTCAACGGCGCCCGGCAGACCGGGGGCGTTATCGGTGTCGCATTGCTGGGCACCCTGATCGGGGGACCGGCAACCGCGGCAGGAGCGCGTTGGGCTGCCGTTGCTGCCGCAATCGCGCTCGCTGGTGCGTCTGCTCTCGCCGCCAGGATAGCGTGGCAGCACCGCGTTGCCGTGACGGCACCGGCCGAACTCGAGTGACTGGACATATCCTTGGTGGTCTGAGCGGACGGCGCCGTCAACGGCACGATCTTCCGCGCCTATATCGAGCAGATGCTGGCCCCCGCCCTCGGCGAGAATGACATTCTCGTCATGGACAATCTCTCCAGCCACAAGATCGCCGGGGTCCGCGAAGCCGTCGAAGCCCGCGGCGCACGGCTCTTCTATCTGCCGCCCTACAGCCCAGACCTCAACCCGATCGAGCAGGCCCTCGCCAAGTTCAAGGCGCTCCTGCGAAAAGCCGCCGAGCGCACCCGAGACGCCCTGTGGAACACCATCGGCCGAACCGTTCAACCTCCTGCTCCCGGCCGAATGCCGAAACTCTTTAAACAGGCCGGTTATGCAACCTGATCGGAAACTGCTCTAATGTCGGGTCCCGCGGCAGGCGTTATGCCGAATTAGTGCGTTTCGAGATCAAGGGCGTAGCCGGCGGAGCGCACGGTGCGCACGAAATCGGGTCCGCCATCGGCGTTCAGCGCCTTGCGCAGGCGGCGGATATGCACATCGACGGTGCGGGCCTCGACATAGACGTCGTGGCCCCACACCGCGTCCAGCAGCTGCTCGCGCGAAAACACACGGCCGGGATGCTGCATCAAGTGGCGCAACAGGCGAAACTCGGTCGGGCCGAGATGGATCGGTTTGCCGTCCCGCGACACCCGGTGCGCGGCGAGATCCATCGTCACCTCGCCGAACTCCAAGGTTTCCTCGGCAACGTTCGGCTGGGCGCGGCGGATCACCGCGCGCAGCCTCGCGCTCAGCTCGCGCAGGCTGAACGGCTTGGCGATGTAGTCGTCGGCGCCGCTGTCGAGCCCGCGCACCCGGTCGGCCTCCTCGCCGCGTGCGGTCAGCATGATCACCGGCAAGGTCCGGGTCTGCGGCGAGCGGCGAATCTGGCGGCACACCTCGATGCCGGAGACCAATGGCAGCATCCAGTCGAGCAGCACCACATCGGGCCGGCGCTCGGCGATCCGGGTCAGCGCCTCCTCGCCGTCGCCGGCCTCGCCGACCTCGAACCCGTCCTTTTCGAGGTTGTAGCGCAGCAGGGTGACGAGCGGCGCCTCGTCCTCGACGATCAGCACCAGCGGCTTGGTCACGGCTGGTCCCGCCCCGGTCTGATCACCTCGATGCTCGAATTGTCGCCCTTGGGCCGTTTCTGGGTTAAGGGCGTCCCGTGCACCAGGTAATAGAGATCCTCGGCGATGTTGGTGGCGTGGTCGCCGATTCGCTCGATGTTCTTGGCCATGAACAGCAGATGGGTCGAGGCGCTGATGTTGCGCGGGTCCTCCATCATGTAGGTCAACAGCTCGCGGAATAGGCTCGCATACATCCTGTCGAGCTCTTCGTCGCGCATCCACACCGCGTAGGCCTTGTCGGCGTCGCGCGCAACATAGGCGTCGATCACCTCCTTGACCAACAGCTCGGCCAGCCGCGCCATCCGCGGCAGCGAGTAGACCGGCTGCACCGGCGGCGCCTGATTGAGCGCGATCGCGCGCTTGGCGACGTTGGCGGCATAGTCGCACATGCGTTCGAGATCGCTGCCGATCTTCAGCGCGGCGAAGATCTCGCGCAGATCGCGCGCGACTGGCTGGCGCAACGCCAACAGCCGCAAGGCCAAATTGTCGAGATCGCGCTGCAGCTGGTCGACCTTGGCGTCGCCCTCGACGACACTGGCGGCGAGATCGCTGTCGCGCTCGGTCACCGCATCGATCGCCACGGCGAGCTGACTTTCGGCGAGGCCGCCCATCTCGGTGATAATGTTGTTGAGCTTGCGCAACTCCTCGTCATAGCCTTTGACCAGGTGCTCGGACGACATCGGCGATGTGCTCCCAGGGCTCATCCAAAGCGGCCGGTAATGTAATCTTCGGTCCGCCGCTCTTTCGGATGGGTGAAGATCCGCTCGGTTTCGTCGAACTCGATCAGCTCGCCCAGATACATGAAGGCAGTATAGTCCGAGCTGCGCGCCGCCTGCTGCATGTTGTGGGTGACGATGGCGATGCAATAATCGGCCTTCAGCTCGGCGATCAGCTCTTCGATGCGTTGGGTCGAAATCGGGTCGAGCGCCGAGGCGGGCTCGTCGAGCAGCAGGATCTCGGGCTCGACTGCGATCGCGCGGGCGATGCACAGCCGCTGCTGCTGGCCGCCGGAGAGGCTCAGCCCGCTCTGTTTCAGCTTGTCCTTGACCTCGTCCCACAGCGCGGCGCGGCGCAGCGCCGAACTCGATCCGGTCGTCGAGTTCGGAGTGCGGGAGTCTTTCGTAGAGACGGATGCCAAAGGCGATGTTGTCGCGAATCGACATCGGAAACGGCGTCGGCTTTTGGAAGACCATGCCGATCTTGGCGCGCAACAGGTTGAGGTCGATCCCCGGCATCAGGATGTTCTCGCCGTCGACCAGCACCTCGCCGCTCGCGCGTTGGCCGGGATAGAGCTCGTAGATCCGGTTCAGCGTGCGCAGCAGGGTCGACTTGCCGCAGCCCGAGGGACCGATAAAGGCGGTCACCCGGCGGTCGTAAAGCGGCAAGCTGATATCCTTTAGCGCCTGGAATTTTTCGTAATGAAAGCCGACGTTGCGGATTTGCGCCTTCACTGGCAGTTCGGCGACGGGTGCGGCTGCCCGATCCGGCGCCGGAGGCGGTGACGGATCGAGTTCGGTGCGAAACGATTTTGCCAAAGATGAGATCATTTCTCAAAGCCGCTCCGGGAGCCATCGATGGCGCTGCCATTCTCGAATGGCAGGCGAATTGGTTGCGGTCGAATCAATCGGTTCCTCCATTGGCGCCAACGCCTCCCCGCCATAAAAACGACAGGCGCGCGAATACGCTGAGCAGGAACACCGCGACGATCAGGATCAAAGCGCCGCCCCACGCCTGCTCGTGCCAGTCGCTGTAGGGCGAAATCGCGTAGGTAAAGATCTGCAGCGACAACTCGGCCATCGGCTGGGTCGGATTGAGTTCCCAGAACTGGCTGCCGAATGCGGTGAACAGCAATGGGGCGGTTTCGCCGGTGACCCGCGCCAGCGCCAGCAACAGCCCGGTGACGATGCCGGGCCGCGCGGCGACCAGCAGAACCTTGGCCGTCACCCGATATTCCATCGCCCCCAGCGCGGTTGCCGCCTCCCGCAGTTCGCGTGGCACCAGCGCGACGGCGCCCTCGGTGGTCCGGATGACCAAAGGAACCATCAACACCGCGAAAGCGAAGGACGCCGACACCGCCGAGAAATGGCGGAACGGTGCGACCAGCAAAGTGTAGGCAAAGATTCCGATCGCGATGCTCGGCACTCCGGCTAGGACGTCGGCGAGGTAGCTCAGCGATTTCGCCAGCCGGCGATGACTGTAGACCGCGAGATAGATGCCGACGAAGATTCCGACCGGGAACGCCATCAACGCGGCGATCCCGACAATGATCAGGGTGCCGACAATGCCATTAGCGACGCCTCCGCCCGGCACGCCCACCGGATGCGGCAACTGCGTCAGGTACGGCAATGACAGCGCGTTCACGCCTTTGCGGGCGACATAGCCCATGATCAGCAGCAGAACGACCGACACGCCGATTGCGCAGAACCCGGACGCGGCGGTCCAAAGCACGCTTTTCAATCGCCTTCTTGCCGGGATCGAAAGACCGATCATCAGGCCTCTCAGGTCAGCGCAGAAGGAGGCGCAGCATCAGTCGGCCGATGCCGATGACGATCAGGCTGACGATCAGCAAGATCAGCCCCAGCTCGATCAGCGCGCTGAGGTAGAGGTTGGTCGTTGCCTCGGTGAATTCGTTGGCGATGACGCTGGCGACGGTGTAGCCCGGCGCAAACAGTGATGCCGAGATGGCTGGGCGGTTGCCGATCACCATGGTAGTGGCGATGGTTTCGCCGAGCGCGCGTCCGTAAGCCAACATGCAGGCGCCAAAAATTCCGCGGCGGATGAAGGGCAGAACCACCTGGGAGACCATTTCCCACGGCGTCGCCCCGAGCGCCAAGGCGGCCTCCCGATACCGCATCGGCATCGCAGCAATCAGGTCGCGGGTGATCGCGGTGATCGTCGGCAGGATCATCAGGGTCAAAATCAGCGATGCGGTCAGCATGTTGACGCCGTAGATCGTGCCCTGAAAGATCGGCAGAAAGCCGAACGCCGCCTGCAAGGCCGGGCCGATCCAGTCGCTGACGATCGGCGCCAGAACGAACAATCCCCACAGCCCGTAGACGATGCTCGGCACCGCCGCCAGCAGCTCGATCAGCATGCCGAGCGCGATCCCCAATCGACGCGGGGCGAACTCGGCGAGAAAGATCCCGGCCATGACCCCGATGCCGGCGGCGAGCGCGAGCGCGATCGTCGAGCTGACGAGCGTGCCGTAGATAAAGGGCGCGGCGCCAAACTGTTGGGTGACCGGGTTCCACTCGGTGCTCCACAGAAAGCCTAGCCCAAAGGTTTGAAGGGAAAGGCGCGAGCCCCATAGCAATTCCAGAGCAAGGCCGACCACGACCGCCAGGAACAGGAAGCAGAAACCCTGCAACCCGCCGGTGAATAGAACCGAGAGGACCCGGTCTCTCCGGCGGATCGACCTGGGAGGGTAGCCAAGCGCGGGCGGCTGCTCTCTATTCCCGATCGTCTGGTCAACCACTAGACCTCTCCGCTGCGCGTTCCGGCTAGTGCTAAAGAGCTAATGTCAGCGCTATTCCTCCATTTCCCCCAGGATGTGGAGGGCCTGTTGCTGGACATTGGCTGGAAGTGGGACGTAATCGACGGTCTTGGCGATGGGCTGCCCCTTGGTGACCAGCCAAGACATGATTTCCTTGACGAGGGCCCCGCGTTTGGGGTCTGCCGGCTTCTGATAGAGCAAAACCCAGGAATAGCCGCTGATCGGATAGCACTCGGCGCAGGACGCATCGACGATCGAGAAATCAGTGGATGAGACGTTCGGCTTGGTTGCCGCCGCGGCCGCCACCGTCGCAATCGTCGGGTACAAATATTTGCCCGCTTTGTTTTCGAGCAACGCGTAAGGCATGTTGTTTTCGAGCAGGTAAGCCAGCTCGACATAGCCAATGGCACCCGGGGTCTGCCGCACCAACCCGGCGACTCCCTCGTTGCCCTTGCCGCCGATGCTGCTCGGCGCGGGCCACTGCACGCTCTTGCCGGCGCCGACCTTTTGCTTCCACTCGGGCGAGACATTGCTGAGAAAATCAGTGAAAATATAAGTGGTGCCCGAGCCGTCGGAGCGGTGTACGACGGTGATCGCGGTTTCGGGAAGCTTGGTCGCGGGATTGAGCTTAGCAATCGCCGGATCGTCCCATTTGGTGATCTTGCCGAGGTAGATGTCGGCGACGATCTGTCGGGTCAGGTGCAGTCCTTTTGGGATGCCCGACAGATTGTAGGCAATTCCCTCGCCTCCCAAGGTAACCGGAATCTCGCAGCACCGGTGACTTGGCGCGCGCCAGCTCCTGTGCATTCATCGGCACGTCGGAGGCGCCGAAATCGACGGTTCCCGCCGTGAACTGTTGAATGCCGCCGCCGCTGCCGATCGACTGGTAATTCACGGTCACGGCGGGGTGCTTTTCGCTATAGTCGTAGAAGGCCTTTGAAAAGAATGGATAATCGAAGGTCGATCCGGCACCGGTGATCTGCGTTGCGGCAATGGCCTCGGGCGCGGCTGCCAAGCCGCCCGCTACCAGGCTGGCCGCCAGTAGGCTGGCTGTCGTGAACCGGCTGCCGCGAGCCCTGGCGCAGCGTGTTGCCCTCGGTGTCATCGAAATCTCCTTAATCCTGCGGTTGTATAGATGACGGTCCGGAGCGTGCGAAGCCCCTGTCCTGTTGGCTTCGGACGCGGGATTCGGCGCGCTGTCGGGGGCTTCGATCTGCTGCTGCTATGCGTCGAACAAGCCGGACTAATTCCGCCGGCTTCAACACGCGACCGAGCGCAGGTCGGGCTGGGAAGATGGCTACGGCCCAGGCGATTTCCGCAACCCGCGCGGCACAAGCGAAGGCCGTCGCGGCGATCCCTTAACAAGGCAGGGCGATTGGGGTTCAAGATTTGCTCTAGGAGGGTCACTCGGACAGACCCTCTGTTAACCGCACAGCAACAAGATTTTATGACAGTAATATTGCGTAATTATGACAACGCACTGGGGCTTTGTGTTGATGCCGCGGCCGGAGCGGGCCGCAGGAAAACGGTGAAGACCGAGCCTTCGCCCACTCGGCTGTCGATTTCGAGAACGCCGCGATGGCGGTTGACGATGTGCTTGACGATCGCCAGCCCGAGCCCGGTGCCGCCCATTTCGCGCGAGCGCGCGGTGTCGACCCGGTAAAAGCGCTCGGTCAGGCGCGCCAGGTGCTCGTGCGCGATGCCGTCCCCGCGATCGCGCACCGCGACCGCGACAAAGGCGCCCGGACCCCGCTCGGGATTTGCCGCAGCGCGCATCGAGGTCTCGGCGTCCACGGTGATCTCGCTTTCCGCGCGGCCGTATTTGATCGCGTTGTCGAGCAGGTTCTGGAACAGCTGGGCGAGCTCGTCGCGGTCGCCCTGCACATCGGGAAGATCGGCGGGCAGGTCGAGCCGGATCTGCATGCCGCGCTCGCCGGCGCGCAATTGCAGCGCATCGGCCAGGTGGTCGAGCAACGGCGTCAGCGAGACGCGGCCTCGCGGCGGCACGTGCTCGTTGAGCTCGATGCGCGACAGGGACAACAGATCCTCGACGAGGCGGCCCATCCGCGCCGCCTGTCCGCTCATGATCGCGAGAAACCGCTCGCCGGCTTCGGGGTCATCGCGCGCCGGTCCGCGCAGGGTCTCGATAAAGCCGCTCAGGGTGGCGAGCGGGGTGCGCAGCTCGTGGCTCGCATTGGCGATGAAATCGGCGCGCATCTGCTCGGCGCGCTTCAATTCGGTGATGTCGTGCAGGCTCAGCACCGCGACCGCACCCTCGAAGGAAGTCCGGTCGATGCGGGCAAAACGGGCGCGCAGCTGACGCTCGACCGGGATCGCGAGGGTGAAGTCGACGACCCGCGTCGCCTCGCCGCGCAAGACCGCATCTGCCGCCGTCAGCACCGCGGGGTTGCGCAACGCCGCAGCGAGGTCGCGCGGCGGCGAGACGGCGCCGACGAAACCGGCGGCGGCGGCGTTGGCGCGGACGATTCGCCGCCGCTCGTCGATCAGGATCAGCGGGTCGGGGACCGCGTCGATGATCGCCTCGGCCGCGGCGAGGCGCGTCTGCGCGCCGTGCACCTGCTCGCGCCAAGCTCGCGCCAGCCGCAGAACCGCCAGCCGGCTCTCGTCCGCCGCACGGCCAAGGCTGAGAGCGCGCCGTCGCGCTGGCGCGGGCTCGGGCAAATCGGCGGCGAGATCGTCGATCGCGTCGCCGAGGGCGCTCGCGGCCGCGGCGAAGCGGCCGATCATGAGCGCGGTCGCCAGCAGGATGACAGCGGCCCCGATTAGCGCCGTCTCGGGGGCGAGGAGCCCGGCCAGGCTCAGCGCGCCGAGGACCACGAGCGCCGGAGCCGATGCCGGCACCGCCAGCACCAGGATGCGGCAGAGGCTCCCGGTCCGACGCCCGATCATGAGGCGCCGCGACGCCGAGGCAGCCCTTGCCGATCAGCGGATCGCGTCGTGCGCCGACAAGGCGGCGAGGTTGACGAGGTCCGAGACCGTCGCCCCCATGTTGACGATCTGGACCGGGTGGCTCAGGCCGAGCAGCAATGGCCCCACCACGGTGCCGCCGCCGAGCAGCGGCAACAGCTTGGCGGCGATGTTGGCGCTGTGCAGTTCGGGCATGACCAGGATGTTGGCCGGCCCGCCGAGGCGGCAGAACGGGTAGAGCTGGCGCATCAGCCGCTCGTCGAGGGCGACATCGGCGCTCATCTCGCCGTCATACTCGAAGCCGACGCTGCGCTGATCGAGCAGGGCCACCGCGTCGCGCACGCGCTGGCCGTCCTTGCGCATCGGGTTGCCGAAATTCGAATAGGACAACAGCGCCACCCGCGGCTCGAGGCCGAGCTCGTGCGCCTTGGCCGCCGCCTGGATCGCGATGTCGGCGAGCTGCGCCGAGCTCGGCAGCTCATGAACGAGGGTGTCGGCGATGAGCACGGTGCGCTCCTGCGCGAGCAGCACCGTCAGCCCGAACAGTTCGCAACCCGACTTGACCGCGATCACCCGCGACACCTCGTCGAGCGCATCGAACGAGTTGCGGGTGACCCCGGTGACCATCGCATCGGCGTCGGCGCAGGCGACCATGCAGGCGGCAAACACGTTGCGATCCTGGTTCACCATGCGCTGGCAATCGCGATACAGCATGCCGTGGCGCTGCTGGCGCGCGTAGAGGAAATCAGTATAGCGCTTGTTGTCGTGCGACAGCCGGGCGTTGTGGATTTCGAGCCCCTGCGGCGCGCTCAAGCCCATCGTTTCCATGGTCGCGCGAATCCGCTCTTCGCGGCCGACCAGAACCGGCGTGCCATAACCGCTCTCGCGGAACAGCAGTGCGGCGCGGATCGTCTTCTCCTCCTCGCCCTCGGCAAAGACGACGCGCTTGGGCTCGGCGCGCACCCGCTCGAAGATCAGCTCGAGCCCGGCGGCGGTCGGGTCGAGCCGCCCGCGCAGCGAGCGCTTGTAGGCGTCCATGTCGGGGATCGGCTTGCGCGCGACCCCCGAATCCATCGCCGCCTTGGCCACCGCCGACGGCACCGCCCAAATCAGCCGCGGATCGAACGGCGCCGGGATGATGTAGTCGGGCCCATAGGTCAGGCGCTCGCCGGAATAGGCGGCGGCGACCTCGTCGGGCACGTCCTCGCGCGCGAGCCCCGCCAACGCCTCGGCGGCGGCGATCTTCATCGCCTCGTTGATCGTCGATGCGCGCACGTCGAGCGCGCCGCGGAAGATGTACGGAAACCCCAGGACGTTGTTGACCTGATTCGGATAATCCGAGCGCCCGGTGGCGATGATCGCGTCCGAGCGGACCGCGCGCACCTCCTCGGGGGTGATCTCCGGGTCGGGGTTGGCCATCGCGAAGATGATCGGCTTGTCGGCCATCGAGCGGACCATCGCCTGGTCGACCGCGCCCTTGGCCGAGAGGCCGAAGAACACGTCCGCCCCCTCGATCGCCTCGCCGAGGGTGCGCGCCCTGGTCTCGACCGCGTGCGCCGACTTCCACTGGTTCATGCCGTCGGTGCGACCGCGATAGACGACGCCCTGCGTGTCGCACAGGACGACGTTGTGTGCCGGCAGTCCCATCGTTTTCAGGAGCTCGACGCAGGCGATCGAGGCGGCGCCGGCGCCGTTGATCACCATCCTGACCTGGTCGAGCGCGCGGCCGGTCAGATGCAGCGCGTTGATCAGGCCCGCCGCGGCGATGATCGCGGTGCCGTGCTGGTCGTCGTGAAACACCGGGATGTCGAGGAGCTCGCGCAGCCGCTCCTCGATGATGAAGCATTCCGGCGCCTTGATGTCCTCGAGGTTGATGCCGCCGAAGGCCGGATGCAGATAGCGCACGCAGTTGACGAACTCGTCGACGTCGCGGGTGTCGATTTCGAGATCGATCGAATCGATGTCGGCGAAGCGCTTGAACAGCGCCGCCTTGCCCTCCATCACCGGCTTGGCGGCGAGTGCCCCGAGGTCGCCGAGGCCCAGCACCGCGGTGCCGTTCGAGATGACCGCGACGAAATTCCCTTTGGAGGTGTAGTCGTAGGCAGTGCTCGGGTCGCGCTCGATGTGCAGGCACGGAAACGCGACACCCGGCGAATAGGCGAGCGACAGGTCGCGCTGCGTGGTCAAGGGCTTGGTCGGCGCGATGGCGAGCTTGCCGGGACGCCCGCCCGAATGGAACGACAGGGCCTCGTCCTCGGTCGCGCGAATGGTGCCGGTATCCATGCTTCTCGACGCTCCTCGTCCGGTCGGGCCCGAATTCGGCGCAGAGGCCCGCGCCCGTGTTGGCGAGCCTCACTTTAAGGATCGCGTTCGCCAGCGTCAAAGAGGCGCTCGGCAGCGCGCCCGGAACGCGGGTCGCGGTGCTTGAAATCCCGGCACGGATCGCGGTTACTGTTGAACGTGACCGGTAATTTCGATGCCTCGCCGGGTGGTTCGGCGCTCTGTGGTTCGGCGGCGGTTGCGGCGGGCTGTCGCGATGCTTTGCCCGAATGCGGGGCGGGACGGGGCTCGCTCACCGGTCCTGGCGCCGGCCGGCCGGCCGGCCGCAGATGATCACCGAGTTCGGCGAAGAGCGGCAGCGGCGGCTCGTGCTCGACTATTTCGGCAGCACTTCGCGGGTGCGCCTGTTACGGCGCGCGCCGACTTTCGGCTCGCCGATCTTCGTCGTCGATTTCGATCGCGGCCAGCGCCATTTCCGCACCTTGGGCTCGTTCGGCAGCAGCATCCAGGTGACCGAGCAGTCGAGCATGGACATGCTCTACCCGGCGCGCCTCGTCTTCCATTACGAGCGGCTGATGTCATTGGCCTTCGCGATGTGCCGGCAGGCGGTCACCGCCCTGCTGCTCGGGGTCGGCGGGGCGGCGATGTGGCGCTTTATGCGCGCCTATCTGCCGGATTGCGCGCCGACTTTGGTTGACGCCGACGAGACCGTCGCCGTCATCGCCCGCCGCTGGTTCTATCTCGCCCAGCCGGTGACCATCGAGGCGGCCCAGCAATTCGTCGCCGCGACCAAGGCCCGGTTCGATGTCGTCCTCGTTGACCTCTACAACTCGTCCGGGCCGGCCGAAACCAACGAGCTGTTCTGGATGCGCTGCCTCGACGCGCTGGCCCCGGGCGGGTGTCTCGCCAACAACTGGGCCGATTTCTCGGTCAACGACGCGGTGCGGCCGATGTCGGATGCGCTCGACGCGGTCGCCCGCAGCCGCGGTCTCGGGCCGATCTACGTGACCCGGCGCGGCTTTCGCGACAACCTCGTGCAATACGTGGCGACCGAGCCCGGCATCGACGCCGAGGCGATGACCGCGGTGCATGCCCGCTTTGTGCGCGAGCGCAACCCGCCCGACCGCGGCCGCGGCATCCTCGAAAACTGCATCATCGCCACCCAATTCCCGATCGAGTGACGGTCCTCCATTACTCCCCCACACGCCTCATAACCCTTTCCCGCTTGCCGGGAGGGCAAGGTGGGACGGAAAGCGCGAGGCGCCTCGCCCCTCACCCGGAATCCGCGCAGGCGGGCAGCGCCGGCGCATCACCTTGACGGGATTTTCGCGACGGGACGGGACCGGCGGGGCAGCATGCGATCGAGCACTCCGTCGCGCCGCAGAAGGCCGTGATGGAGGGCGCCGGCGACGTGCAGGGCGACGAGGAAATAAACGAGATATTGGCCAACCAGATGCACCGCGATCGCCAGCTGCGACAGGCGCGGGTTCGCCGGCAACAGCGGTGGGATCGAGACGACACCGAAGAGGCTCACGGCATGGCCCTCGGCCGCGGCGTTGGCGTAGCCGGCGAGCGGCATCGCGATAAACGCGAGAACGAGCCCGAATTGGGTCAGATGGGCGAGGGCCGCTATGCCCCGTCCGAGGCCGGGCGGCAGCGGCGGGGCAGGATGCCGCAGGCGCCACAGGATGCGGAACAGCACCAGGGCGAGAACGACCAGGCCGAGCGAGCGGTGCAGCAGCAGCAGGTGCTCGCGCGCCGGCGTGTTGCGCGCCGCGGCCTCGCTCGCCCAGCCGAAGGTGACGACGTTAACCGCGAGTGCCGCAAGCAGCCAATGCGTCGCCCGCGCCACGCTGTCGTAACGGCCGCGGGCCTCGGTGCTGCTGTTGCCGTCGCGCATCGACCCGCCCCTCGACGATACCGGCCTATAGCCGAGGCTGCGGCGCGACGCTATGAAGATATGAGGACGTCAGGATTTCTGGGGGGACGATCAGTATGCGATTTTTCGAGCGAGCCATGCGGCGCGTCGTGCCGCTGTTGGCAATGCTGCTGGCATTCGCCATGCCGGCTGCGGCGCAGCAGGCGACGCAGGCGCAGCGCGACGCGATCCGCCAGGCCTGCCCTGCTGATTACCAGCGGCTGTGCACCAACGTGCCGGCCGGCGGCAAAGCGTCGTTCGACTGTCTGCAGCGGAACATGGCCAATCTGGCGCCGGCCTGTCAGCAGGCGGTCAGGGCGATCAGCGCGGCCGCGCCCGCACCTGCCGCGACCGCACCCGGCAGGGCGGCCTCGGCACCCTCGGCACCCGCTCCCGCGGCCGCACCGCCGATGTCGCCGCGCGAGCAAATCATGGTGCTGCGCCAATACTGCGCCGGCGACTACCGCGCGCTGTGCCAAGGCGTGCCATTGGGCGGCGGCCGGGCGATCGCCTGCCTGCGGGCCAACGCCGCGTCGCTGTCGCCGCAATGCGGCCGGGTGCTGAGCGCCGCGCGGCAGAGCCGCTAGGCGCCGCAGCGTCGCCGGGGTGGTCGCGGCTCCGGCTTCGGCCTAAGCTCCGCCGCAGCCGACCGATGAGCGCAGGCGCGGCCAGATGATGAACATCCCAACTTGGACGATGCAGGCCGCCCACGACCCGCTGGTCGCCGCCCTCATTCTGTTCGCCCTGGCCGGGTTGGTGACGCATCTGGCGTTTCGCCGTCACCCGCTGCGCCGGGCGATCGTGCGGGTCATCTTCCTCTTCGTGCTGACCCTCGTCCTGCTGCGCGCCGGGGTCGTTCCGTACCAGCCGTTGCGGATGACCGGCGGGCCGTTCCGCGACGTGGTCCACGGCGCCTTGAAGATCGCGTGGTGGCTGTGGTCGGCCTGGTTCCTGGTCGGGCTGCTGCGCACCTTCGTCGTCACCGAGCATCGGCCGCGCGAGGGCAAGCTGGTCCAGGACCTGCTCGCCGGCCTCGTCTATCTCGCCGCCCTTTTCGCCATCATCGCTTACGTCTTCGACCTGCCGATCAAGGGTTTGCTGGCGACCTCGGGGGCGATCGCGATCATCCTCGGGCTGGCCTTGCAGAGCACGCTGAGCGACGTCTTTTCCGGGATCGTCTTGAATTTCAGCCGCCCCTATCGGCCCGGCGACTGGATCAGCATCGACGGCGCGACCGACGGCCGAGTCATCGAGATGAACTGGCGGGCGACCTTGGTGCTCACCGCCAAGCGCGATCTGGCGATCGTACCGAACAGCGCCATCGCCAAGGCTAAGATCGTCAACTCCAGCTCGCCCTCCGGGATCCACGGGATCACCGTGACGATCCAGCTCGACGCCCGGACCTCGCCTGCTGCCGGCGCCGAAATCCTCGAGCACGCGATCCTGAACTCGCGGCTGATCCTGGCGACGCCGGCGCCCTCGATCACGGTCAAGTCGATCACCGCGACCACCACCGAATACGAGATCACCGTTTTCGTCGAGGATCTGGGCCAATCCGCCCGCGCGCAAAACGAGTTGTTCGACCTGATGTCCCGGCATCTGGCGGCGGCCGGCATCGAGCTGGCCTCGATCCAAAGCCAGCCCTATTGGGCGCCCCCCGCCGCTGTCGGGACGAGGGCGCCGACCGACGCGGAACGGGCGCTCGGCCTGATCGAGATCTTTGCCGGGCTGACCGCGGACGAGCGGCGCTCGTTGGCGGCGAAGCTCCGGCAAAAGCACTATGAGCATGGCGAGACCCTGGTCGAGCCCGGGAACGGTGTTGAATGCGCTGTTCATGATCGGGGCCGGCGTCTTGTCGCTGACCCATGTCTCCTCCGAGGGCGAGATCGAGATGATGCGCCTCGGCCCGGGCGACCATTTCGGCGAGATCGGGCTCTTGACCGGGGCCGCTGCCACGGCCAGGATCTCCGCTCTGGCGCCGAGCGTGGTCTATGAGTTGGCGAAGGACGATCTGGCGCCGGTCCTGGAGGCGCGGCCGCCGGTCGCCCAGGAGCTGTGCCGGGCATTGGCTCGGCGTCAGGCTGCCGGCCAGCTGATCGCCTCGCCGGAGATCGACAAATCGGTGCCGGCCAATCGCGTCGCCGGCTGGTTCTCCGACCGGCTGCACCGTCTCTTCGACCTCGCCCCCGCCCCGTGAGCGAGCCGGCTGGATATTTCTGAGACCGACATCAGGCGGGTTCAGGCCGTCAAGGTGTCCCTCGGCTTCGGTCCGAGCGTTGCGGCACCTACTCAGGCGGAAGCCGACCGAAACGGCCTCGAAGGAGAACGACTTACGCCCGGCCCATTGAGCGGCCGATGGGCAGCGGCGCATGCGCGATCGCTCGGATCGAGTTGTGGCCGAGCAACAGGATCGCGGCGAGGCGTCGGGCGGTTGCCTGAAATTGGCTGACTTCCTCCTCGGTCAATGGGCGTTCGATAGTGCTGTGCTCGCGGTAGCTGAGCCACTTGGCACGCGGATGGTTTGGTGCAAGACATTATTGTTTTTTTACTGATCGACAATCACGCAATTGCCATAGTCGCATAGTACCTTCACGGTATCGGCATCCGTGAGCGGGTACGGGATTGTCGTTTACGGAGTTGGCGGTGCCTGATCTCGATCAGATAAAACAGGAGGAACAGGGGGCAGAAGCCCGGCCCGCGCGGTCAGTACGAGAAGGCGTAGAGGCGGTTGTCGGCGCCGACATAGAGCCGGCCGCCGGCCGGCAGCAGGTCCTGGAAATGGTGGAGGCCGGTCATTGTGTCGCCGGGGCCGCCGCCGTCGAACAGCGTCTTGCCGGTGTCGCCGCGATAGCCGTGCAGCCGATCGTCGCCCTCGGCGCCGACGACCCAGACGATCGGGTTGGCGCGCCCGTCGGTGGTGGTGACGACCGGCGAGCCGCGGCCGCTGAATGCGGCGCACCACGCGGTGGCGAGAGCGGGGGGCGATCCGGCGCGGATCTTCAACACGGTCAGCGCGTCGCCGCGGCCCGGTGCCGGGCAATGTGCGCCCGGCCCCTGGAACGCGACAAAGACGCCGTCCGCGGCCGGGTAGGCGGACGCCGCGGTGCGGATCGGCTCGGCCGAGACCGTCTCGGCGACGAGGCTGCCGCCGATGCCTCCGAGATCGTTGCGATCGAGCAGATAGGCGCGCGCATCCTTGCCGAGCGCCAGCACCAGCGCTTGCGCCGGCGAACCATTGGCGGCCGGCAGGGTCAACGGCAGCGGGTTGGTGCCGCCGAGATCAGCGTCTTCCGAATCGAGGGAGCGCCAGTCGGACGGTGCGAAGTAATCCTGCGGCCGGTCGTTATGGGCGAGGTCGGGGGCCAGGCGAAACACCGCCTCGCCGTCGCTCCATTGCCGGGCGCCGAAGGTGTTGCCGGTGGCGACGAAGAGCGACCGCCCGTCGCTGGCGATCCCTCCCGGCGCCCAGATCCCGCCGCCGCGCCCGCGCGTGCTCCAGCTGATGACGTCGCCGGGATTGTTGAGCGCCACCCCGACCACCCAGCCGCGGTAGTCGCCGCAATCGCCGAAATGGCCGCCATAGGGCACATAGACCCGGCCGTCGAGGATCGCGAGCGCGCCGCGCTCATTCTGATCGGCGGCGTTGAAATGCCGCCCATGCGCCGCCAATGCCGCTGCGACATCGACCGGCCAGCCCGGCAGCGGCGCGCCGTCTTTCAGCGACAGGGCGAAGATCAGGTGATGCGGCCCCGACGCCTCGGCGACCATCGCGTCGAGATAGACCGCCTGGGATTGTCGATCGATGATCGGGGTGCCGGTGATCCCGAGCGGGTCGATATTGCCGCAGGGCTGGGTCGAGAGCGGCACCGGGCGGCCGAGCGCGCGCGACCAGACCGTGCTCCCGGTCTGTGCGTCGATCGCCAGCACCGTGTCGTTTTCGGTGGCGACGATCAGTTCCCCGGAAACCGCTCCGGGCGGCTGCCAATAGAGCGGCTGGGCGTAGAGGTGGCCCGAGAAACGGGGATGAAAGCTCGAATCGAGACGGATGGAGCGCGCGCGCTGCCAGGTCAGACTCGGGAACGACAAAATTGCCGCTGCGCTCGGGGCTGCCGTGATAGGTGAGCACCGAGTTTCCGCCGGCGGCGAGCGCGCGGGTTGTATGGCGGCCGGGAGCGCCAGCAGCAGAAGGACGCTCGAAAATATGGTCAGCCATGCGTTGAAAGATTTGCTCATGCGCTCGTCCGCTCGGTCGGGTTCGCCCGGCAAACGCCGAAACCGACGCGGCGATCCGCCAAGAGCGTGTGCTTTCGGTGCCCCCGACCTCCAGCACCGGCCTCGACGGCGGCGGCAATCTTTGCGATAGATGCCGCCTCTGCCGTTGCCGCAACACGATCATTGAAGGGAGAACCGTTCGATGCGCCGTCTGATCCCGACCCCCGCCGCACTCTTCGCCGCCGTCTCGATCCTGCTCGCGGCGACGCCGGCGCTCGCCGGCTATGGGGCGATCGCCTGGGACAAGGCGAGCGGCAAATACGGCGGGACCTGGAACCGGGCGACGGCGCAAGCAGGCCGCCGAGGCGGCGCTCAGCGATTGCGGCGCCACCGGCTGCAAGGTCATCATGCGCACCGGGGCAAAGCAGTGCGCAGCACTGGCGACGATCGCCAGCGGCAAATTCGTCGGCGCCGCCGCGCGCAAGACCAAGGAAGAGGCGCGGCTGGCGGCGATGTCGAACTGTCAGAAAGGCAAGGCCGGCGACTGCGTCGTGCGGGCCAGCGACTGCAACAAGTAACCCGCTCTCGGCGGCGCCCGGCCGCGCCGCCTTCGCCTCCGGGAGGGAAGCGGAAGAGGCAGGAGTCGAACCTACCGGGGACGCCTTCGCGCCCCCCGACGGTTTTGAAGACCGCGCGCCCCACCGGGGACGATACTCTTCCACGGCTGGAATAGCGCAATTTCGGCCGCGGGCAAACCGGGCAGCGCGCGCTGCCCGGCGCCGGGTGAAGCGGCGGGCCTAGGCGGCGAAGCCGTAGAGCCGGGCGGCGTTGCCGCGGGTGATCTTGAAGCGGTCCTCGGCGCTGGCGTCCTTGAAGTCGCGCGCCACCACCTCCTGCGAATGCGGCCAGGACGAGGCCTGGTGCGGGTAGTCCGACGACCACATCATCCGGTCGACGCCGATGAACCGGCGGTTGGCGACGCCGACAAAGTCGTCGATATAGGTGCACCACATCTGCCGCTGGAAGTATTCGCTGGGCTTCAGCTTGTTGGTGAAGCCGGCCGAGATCCGCTGGCGCTCGAAGGCGCGGTCCATGCGCTGCAGGTAATAGGGGAGCCAGCCGCAATTGTTCTCGGCCGAGACGATCTGCAGTTCCGGGAAGCGGTCGAGCACGCCCGAAAAGATCAAGACGCTGAACGAGCGCTCGACCTCGTGCGACAGCACGGTCGCCCGCATGTAGCGCTCGCCCCAATTGTACTGGCTCTCCATGCCCATGCCGGTGATCGCGTGCAGGCTGACCGGCATGCGCAGCTCCTCGGCCGCCGCCCAGAACGGATCGTAGATGTCCGAGCTGTAGGGCTCGGTCTTCAGGCGGCGAGCACCAGATCATCGCCCCTTTGAGGCCCATCTTGGCGCAGCGCTCGAGCTCGCGGGCGCCGGCCTTGGGGTCGTAGAGCGAGATCATCGGCAGCCCGGCCATGTGCTTTTTGTCATAGCTGACGAATTCGGCGAGCCAGTCGTTGTAGACGCGAAAGCAGTCGGCCTGCAGCCCGGCATCCTTCAGCCAGAAGATGCGGAAGCCGAGGGTCGTGTACAAAACGTCGGCCTCGACCCCATCGACCGCGTTGTCCTTTTGCCGCTCGGCCGGGTCCCAGCCGCCGGGCCGCGCGTCGGCGTAAGTCGCCTTGGTCAGGAATTCCTTCAGTTCCTCGGGGCTCTTGCCGGCGCCGAGACCGATGCCGATCGGATGCGGCGCATAGCCCTCGTAATGAAAGTAGGCTCCCTGCTTGCCTGGCGGGTTGACCATCAGCTGCGGCGCGCGCTCCCGGTATTTTTTGTCGACCCGCGAAGCCCACAGATCGGGCGGCTCGCTGACATGCGAATCCGCGGAGATCAGCTTGTATTCCGCCATCTTCACCCTCCCTCGAAATCACCAGCCGCTGTTGCCGGCCCCCGGATCGTTTCCAGGTGTCCGTCGGGGCCACGATAGACGAGTGTTCGGCGCCGCGTCCAGGCCAAGTCCTGCCGCAGAGGCGTCGGCGAGGTCGGAGTCGCTGACAGACGGTCGTGTTACCGGCCATTTAGCCGGCAGGCGATTGGGCAGCAGCTCGTGCAACGCATCGCAAGCGGCGAGCCGTGACCGCCCATCGAAGGCGATTGGCCGAACAAGGAACGATGCTGCTCACGAGGTGCGTGGTCTGGAGCGGCGACAACGGACTTGGTTCGCGGGTTTGCCAAACGGATCGCTGTCGATGACGAGCAGGCAGCGCGATTGCGACAAGACGTTTGCGCGAGGATTGCCTCGCCGGCCGTTGCTAACCGGCAAGGAGATTTGGGAGGCGCTGCGCCGGTCGCCGTTGGTTGGGCTTGAGCTCGATCTACAAAAGGAGTTCACGACCGGGCGCGGGATGAGTCGCGCCATTTGCTGTCGCAGGCGGCCGCGGCTCGCTACACGCGCTTTCGGACGGTCTTCGGAGCCAGTCGCTCAAAGACGCCAATCATCGCGCCCGGGCCTCCCCGCCGGGCGGAAGAGGGCCGGTTCAGCGACGGGCAAGGCGGCGCGGCTAAAGGAATTTGGTCGGGCGCATCAGCGTGCGCCACATATGGGCGACCGGGCTGTTGTCGAAGCCGAGACCTTCCTCGGGCTGCTTGAAATTGCGGCCGATCACGTCGGTAAAGTCTTCGAGGTTGACGACCACGTCGGGCTCGAACGAGTAGATGTCGTGGACCGTGATCATCCGCGCGGTCATGTACCATTTGTGGTCGCGCGCCCGGTGGTACTCGTCTTCGATATAGGGATCGGGCTTGTAGTCGGCGCCGAAATTCTTGACGTAGGATTCAGGATAGGAATAGCCGACCAATTCATCGGCGTAAAAGCGCAATGCCTGATGCGCGCGGATCGCCCAGGTCACCTCGGGTTCGACATAGGGCTCGACCAGCTGCGCGCCCCAATAGCCGTGATCGGCCCGAATAAACCCGATCACGCCGATGTCGTGCAGCAGGCAGGCGAGCACGATCTTTTCGTCCATGCCGGCGCGGACCGCATGCCGCGCGCTCTGCAGCAGATGGTTGGCCGGGCCGAAGCGGAGCTTGAAGAAATCGACGAGGGTCGGCTTTTCCGGCATTTTCGGCAGGCGCGGATCATCGCCCATCACGAATTTCTTGCCGGGATTTTGCGCCAGCAGCGCGGCACCGTTCGGGGTGCTCATGTCGCCGTCGGCGAGGTTGAACAGCCGCGACTTGACGTAGATCGCCTGGTCGAGGTCGTGCATCATTTTGTGTTCGAGCGCATCGGCGCGCTCCGCCAAGGTCATCGCATCGTTCATTTCGTGGTCCCTTTTCTGAGCGGGTGAGGTGATGGATCATTCTAGCAAAACGCGAACGGCGGCTCCAGCCCCGCTTTGCGCTGCGCGGCACCGGCGGGCCACGCAAGCTTGCCGCACCAAGATCGCGGCGGTCGAGCCGAGCCGTGCGCGAAAGCGGGGGCAGATATCGGCGGCGACCGCCGCCTTGGTCGTCGAGGCGATCCGATCGATCATCACTTGACTTGTTGCGGAGGGGTGCACCGGCCTGGCATCACTTGGGTCGACAGCGGCGGCGGGCGCCCGGTAGGATCGTCGCTCAGTTCCTCCGCGCCAGCCCGATCGAAAGGCCTATGACATGACCCGCCATTTCGGCGTCCTGATCCCTTCGACCAACACGACCGTGGAAATGGAAGCGCGGCTGCTGCCGTCGTCATACCAGGCGCATGTCGGGCGGCTGATGACGAGCGCGCCGGGCCAGACCTTTTCGCCGCCGCGGGACGAGGACGTTGATTACCAGTCGCGGCTCCTCGGCACCGCCAAGGTCGAGCTGGTGATCCTGGCGCAGACCTCGGCCAGCCTTTTTGCCGAGGATTACGACGAGGTCACGGCGCGCCGGATGAGCCAGGGTGCGGGCGTGCCGGCGCTGACCTCGGCGCAGGCGGTCGGGCGCGCGGTCAAGGCCCTGGGGGCGCGGCGAATTGCGCTGGTCTCGCCCTATTCGCAGGCGGTCAACCAGCGCGCGGCGCATCTGTTCGCCACCAAGCACGGGCTTGAGACGGTGGCGCTCGAAGGCTTTGGCGCCACCGATTCGTATGCGATCGGCAATCTCGGCCCGGAGCATGCGCGCGACGCCTTCGCCCGTATAAACCGGCCCGAGATCGAGGCGTTTGTGGTCCCCGGCGGCAATTTCCCGACGATGGCCTCGATCGCCGAGTGGGAGCGCGAATTTAAAAAGCCGGTGGTGACGACCAACCAGGCCTCGTTCTGGGCGATGCTGGTCATGCTGAAGACCGGCGACAAGGTGCCGGGCTATGGCCGTCTGCTGGCGGAGGTCCCGGCCGGATGAGTTGCCTCTTTCCCGCTCCCGGGTAGCCGCAGGATAGGTTGAGCGAAAGCTAAACCCATGCTGTCGGGCGGCGAGGGTGGGCTTCGCTGCCCTCAGCCCACCCTAAGGGATTCGAGCCAGAGGCTGGGGCAGGTAATAGGCGAAGACGACCGGGGAGACGAAGGCCCAGGTCTCGATAAAGGCGGAGCGGTCGGGCTTGCGGCCGAGCTCCTCCATGGCACCCAAGAGGCAGAACCAGTTCAGCACCTCGTGCTGGCCGCTGTCCTCGATCTGGTCGGTCGTATAGCCATGCCAGGTGGCGTAATCGCCCTGTTCCAAGGCTTCGTACAGCCGGCGGTCGGCCGGCACGTCGGGCCACAGCTGCCAGTTTTTTTCGGTCAGGAACGAGTGCGACCAGCTCGACGAGGCGACGATCGCGGTGCGCCACGGACTTCCGGCCATGACCCGTGCCGCGGCGGCGCCGACTTCCATGCAACGCGCCGGGTTCGGCGAGGGCGGGTCGAGGTCGCGGATCTTGCCGCGCATCGCCAAGGGCAGGCGCAGCCCGCGCGCGGCGTTGACCCGGCGCCCGTAGCAATTCACCGAAACCGGGATCAGCGGATAGTCGAACCCGGTCCGCTGGTCGTCCAGCAGCAGGATCGTGTTCTCGAACGCGTGGCCGAGCGAATGATGCAGCGGCTTGTAGGCATAGGCGGCGTCGATGCCGCTCTCGATCAGCCCGGTGGCGAGGTACTTGCCGGCCTCGCGATGGCCGCGCAGGCGAAAACTGGTGTCGGCCGGCTCGCCCCACGGGTTGTCGGGCGTGCGCCGGTGCTGCCACGGCTGGATGTCGCGGTCCTCGTAGGCGAGCACGGCAAAGGGCGGGATGATGTCCTCCTTGAAGTTTTCGTACTGGTCGTCGCCGAACATGATGACCACGTCGGGCCGGAACTCGTCGAGTGCCTTCCGCGCCTCGGCGAAATGCCGGCGGTAGACCTCGCGCGCCCGACCCGCAGCCGCGGTGCCCCAATCGTTGCCGAGCTCGGCGCGCAGTTGCGGCGGCCAGTTGGCCGGGTCTTTCGCCGCGGCCGGCATGTCCGGGTCGTCGAGCGAGGTGCGCATCATAAAAGTCCAGTCCTCGTCCCGGCGCAGCATCACCGGCCGGTGGGTGCAGCCCAACCCCAGGATCTCGGCCATTCTCTCCTCCCTGTGACGACTAGCCCTCGCTTCGATCTCTCCGCAAGGTGAAGCGGGGTCCAGGCGCCGCCGCCTGGAGCCCTGGGTTCCCGCTTTCGCGGGAATGACGAAGTGCGGTCAGCCGCGTTCGGCGACCGGCACGTAATGGCGCTGATCCGAGCCGGTGAACAGCTGGCGCGGCCGCATCAGCTTGGCGTCGGTATCCTCGTTCATCTCGGTCCATTGCGCGACCCAGCCGGTGGTGCGGGCGATCGCGAACAGCACGGTGAACATCGACACCGGAAACCCCATCGCCTTCAAGATGATGCCAGAATAGAAATCGACGTTCGGGTACAGCCGCCGCTTGATGAAGTAATCATCGTTCAGCGCGATCTTTTCCAATTCCTTGGCCAGTTCGAGCAGCGGGTCGTCCTTGATGCCGAGCTCGGCGAGCACCTCGTGAAAGCTGTCGCGCAACACGTGCGCGCGGGGGTCGTAGTTTTTGTAGACGCGGTGGCCAAAGCCGAACAGCAGCTCGTTGTCTTCCTTGGATTTGACGTGATCGAGGAATTCCTTGATGTGCGACTTGTCGCCGATGCGATCGAGCATCTTCAACACCGCCTCGTTGGCCCCGCCATGCGCCGGCCCCCACAGGGAGGCGATGCCGGCGGCGATGCAGGCGAACGGGTTGGCGCCGCTCGACCCGGCGTTGCGCACCGTCGCGGTCGACGCGTTCTGCTCGTGGTCGGCGTGCAGGATAAAGATCCGGTCCATCGCCCGCGCCAGGATCGGGTTGACCTTGTACTCCTCGCACGGCACGGCGAAGGTCATATGCAGAAAATTCTCGGCGTAACCCAGCGAGTTCTGCGGATAGATGAACGGCTGGCCGTGCGAATATTTGATAGGCCATGGCCGCGATCGTCGGCATCTTGGCGATCAGCCGATATGAGGCGACCATCCGCTGATACGGATCGTGGATGTCGGTCGAATCGTGATAGAACGCCGACAGCGCGCCGACCACTCCGCACATGACCGCCATCGGATGCGCGTCGCGGCGGAACCCATGGAAGAAGCTCGACAGCTGCTCGTGCACCATCGTGTGGTGGGTGATGTCGTGGACGAACTGCGCCTTTTCTTTCGCGGTCGGCAATTCGCCGTTCAGCAACAGATAGGCGACTTCGAGAAAATCGCTCTTCTCCGCCAGCTCCTGGATCGGATAGCCGCGGTACATCAACACGCCCTCGTCGCCGTCGATATAGGTGATGCTCGAGCGGCAGGCGGCGGTGGCCATAAAGCCCGGATCGTAGGTGAAATGCCCGGTCTGGGCATAGAGCTTGCGGATGTCGATGACCTTGGGCCCGACCGTCCCGCCGATCACCGGAAGCTCGACCGACTTGCCGGTTTCATTGTCCGTCAGGGTCATGGTTCCGGTGGTCATATTGTTTCCGTCCATCGATGCACCTCTCGTCGCCATGCCCGCCGGCCGCGCCCGGCTTCAATCAGAAAATAGACACGCCGAGGCCGGTTGGCAAACCGTTCGCAAGTGCGAGATGAAGGCGACGGTCAAGTCCCTTCGATGGCGTCGGCGATGCGGCCCAGCGTCTCGTCCCGGCCGAGGACTTCCATGACCTCGAAGATGCCGGGCGAGGCGGTGGCGCCGGTCAGCGCCGCCCGCAACGGCTGGGCGACGGCGCCAAGCTTTGCCTGGTTCGCGTCGGCGAAGTCGCGCACGCAGCGTTCGAGCGCATCCGCGCCGCCAGTCGCTGCGGCGCAGGGCCGGGACCAACCCCGCCAGCAGCGCGCGCGCCTCTGGCGTCAACAGCTTCGCCGCCTTGTCGTCCAGGCGGACCGGGCGCGGGGCGACCAGAAAGCGGGCGTTGGCGGCAAGCTCGGCGAGGGTCTTCGGGCGCAGCTTCAATTCGGGCATCGCGCGCAGCAGGCGGTCGCGGAGGGCGTCGGTCAAAGGACTGGCCGATGGCCTGCTCCAGCCGCTCGGCGACCAACGCGACGAGGCGCTCGTCAGCGGCGACGCGGATGTAGTGGCCGTTCAGATTGTCGAGCTTGGCGAAATCGAAGCGGGCCGGGGCGCGGCCGACGGCGTCGAGATCGAACCAGCTGATCGCCTCCTCGGTCGAGATGATCTCGTCGTCGCCATGGCTCCAGCCGAGACGCAGCAGATAATTGCGCAAGGTTTCCGGCAGATAGCCCATTTCGCGATAGGCCTCGACCCCGAGCGCGCCGTGGCGCTTCGACAATTTGGCGCCGTCGGGGCCGTGGATCAGCGGCAGATGGGCGAATTCCGGGACCGGCCAGTCGAATGCCCGGTAGATCTGGGTCTGGCGAAAGGCGTTGTTCAGATGGTCGTCGCCGCGGATCACCTGGGTGATCGCCATGTCGTGGTCGTCGACGACGACCGAGAAATTGTAGGTCGGCGTGCCGTCGGCGCGCAGGATGATCAGATCGTCGAGCTCGGCATTGGCGACCGTGACCTCGCCCTGGACGCGGTCATGGATCTTCGTGGCACCCTGCTGCGGCGCCTTGAGGCGGATCACCGGCGGCACGCCCGGCGGGGCCGTCGGCCGGATCGCGGTCGCGCCAGGTGCCGTCGTAGCGCACCGAGCGTTTTTCGGCGCGCGCCTTGTCGCGCATCGCCTCCAGCTCGGCCGGCGTGCACCAGCAATAATAGGCGCGGCCGGCGGCCAGCAATTGCCGCGCGGCCTCGGCATGACGCCCGGCGCGGGCCGATTGATAGACGATGTCGCCGTCCCATTCGAGGCCGAGCCATTGGAGGCCGTCGATGATCGCCTCGACCGCCTCGGGCGTCGAGCGCACCCGGTCGGTGTCCTCGATGCGCAGCCGGAAGCTGCCGCCGTGATGGCGCGCATAGAGCCAGTTGAACAAGCGCGGTGCGCGCCCCGCCGATATGCAGAAACCCGGTCGGCGACGGCGCGAAGCGGACGATGGGGGTCATTCTCCGAAGGATGGGGCAAGGCGCGACGCCGATATCAACGCACGAGGGCGAGGGAACAAGGTCGGACCGCCTGCTGCAGGCACATCCGGGATGCACCTTCGACTTGTCGTCCGTACGGTATCGGCGTACATTCGTGCATGATCATTCGGAGCGTCAGGCACCGAGGCCTGTTGCGCCTGATCGAAGACAACGACAGCCGGGAACTCCGGCAACGATCAGGTGCGGCGGCTGCGCAATATCCTCGCGGTGTTAACCGCCGCTGCCGACATAGGCGGCGTGACCGGGCCGCCGGGCTGGCGGCTTCACCAGCTCAGGGGCGACCGTGCGGGGACGTGGAGCATTTCGGTCAGCGGCAATTGGCGTCTGACCTTTGACATTCGGCAGAACGAGGTCTGTGACCTCGACTTGGAGGACTCCCACTGATGAGCCGAGTACCCGAAAGGATAGCGATACCGCCGCCGCATCCGGGCGCGTTCATCCGCGACGAAATTCTCGACGAGTTCGGCTTGTCGGTGAGCGAGGCGGCGAAGGTGCTGGACGTGCGCCGCGCCACTCTGTCGGACCTGATCAACGGCAACGCTGCGTTGTCCGCGGAAATGGCATTGCGGATCGAAAAAGCCTTTGGCGTGAAAATGGAGACGCTGCTGAACATGCAGGCGTGGCACGACGCTCATGCGATGCGCCAGCGCGAAGGCGAGATCGCGGTCAAACCCTACCGCCCCGCCGCTCCCGAGCCGCGCTGATCGCAGCGGCAACACAGGCGAGCGATCCCCATATTTTAGGTGAGAAATCATTATTCGGAGCGTCAAACGCACCATCGCGGCGCGGTGGGTTGCGGTTCGCTTAACCCACCCTACGGTAGACACGCGGAGGATCAGGGCTCCGAGACTTCGCGCACGCAGAACATCTCGCGCAGGCGGGTTTTCATGATCTTGCCGGTGGCGGTGTGAGGCATTTCGTCGATGTGGCGATCTCGTCGGGCAGCATCCATTTGGGGAACTGGCGGGCGAGAAAGGCGATCAACTGGTCGCGCTCGGGCCGCCGGCCGGGCCGCGGCGTCACGATCAGCAACGGCCGCTCGCCCCAGCGCGGGTCGGGCACGGCGATGACCGCGGCCTCGGCCACGTCCTCATGGGCGATTGCGGCGTTTTCGAGATCGATCGAGCTGATCCATTCGCCGCCCGATTTGATCACGTCCTTCCTGCGGTCGGTGATCTGCATGTAGCCGTCGGCGTCGATCACCGCCATGTCGCCGGTGTGGAACCAGCCGTCGGCCTCGACCGCGGCCGCGCTCGCCGCCTCATCCTCGAAATAGCCGCTGACGATCCACGGCCCGCGCACCAATAATTCGCCCATCGACTTGCCGTCATGCGGCTGGATTTGGCCCTCGTCGTCGACGATCTTCATTTCGACGCCGTAAACCGGCCGGCCCTGCTTCGTCTTGACCGCGTTCCGCGCCGAGGCATCAAGCGCACCGTGCTTGGCCTTCAACGCCGCCGTGGTGCCGAGCGGGCTCATCTCGGTCATCCCCCAGCCCTGGCGCATGTCGATGCCGTGGCGCTCGAACGCCTCGATCATCGAGGGCGGCACCGCGGAGCCGCCGGACAACACCCGCTGCAGGGTCGAGCAACGCGCGCCCGACGGCGGACAGATGGGCCTCGAAGCCGAGCCACACCGTCGGCACGCCGAGGGCGTAGGTGACGCCTTCGGCCTCGAACAGCCGATAGAGGCTCTCGCCGTCGAGGCGCGGCCCGGGCAACACCAGCTTCGCCCCGTTCATCGGCGCGGCATAGGGAATGCCCCAGCCGCAGGCGTGGAACAACGGCACCACCGGGCAGACCACGTCGCGGGCCGAAATCGAGATCGCATCGGGCAGCGAAATGGCGAAGGCGTGCAATACCGTCGAGCGGTGGCTGTAGAGGGCACCCTTGGGATTGCCGGTCGTCCCCGAGGTGTAGCAGAGCGCCGCGGCGGTGCGCTCGTCGAATTCGGGCCACGCGAAATCCGCGTCCTCGGCCGCGATCAGGCTTTCGTAGCACGGGAGGGTTGCCAACCCGGTTTCCGAGGCGGCGTCGGCGCCGGTCATCGGTACGATCCGGCAATCGGCCGGGAAGCTCGGGGCCAGGCGCTCGACCAATGGCAGAAAGGTCGCGTTGACGAACAGCAGCCGGTCGGCGGCGTGGTTGACGATATAGACGATCTGGTCGTCGAACAGCCGCGGGTTGATCGTGTGGCAGACGGCGCCGATGCCGGAGATCGCGTAATAGAGCTCGAAATGGCGAAAGGTGTTCCAGGCGAGGGTGGCGACCCGGTCGCCGGGCTCGATGCCGAGCCGCAAGCAGCGCGCGGGCGAGCTGTTTCGAGCGGCGCTCGGCTTCGGCGTAGGTATAGCGGTGGATCGGGCCTTCGACGGTGCGCGAGACGATCTCGACATCGCCGTGATAGGTCGCCGCATGGGTCATGATCGCGGACACCAGGAGCGGCCGCTCCGACATCAATCCCAGCATCGCTTCCTCCCGGGCTTGCGAGGCGATTCGGCCTTTGCGGCCTTGGTATGGCAAATTCGGTCTGAGGTAAACGGGCGGATTGGCGGTGCCGTTTTGAAGCCGGGCGCAGCACCTTTGGAGTCTTATGGACGCGCCGGGCGCGGGCGACTATATCGGCCGTGTTCCGTTTGTGTTTTAGTTCGGCCGATGCACGACATCAGGTGGATCCGCGAGCATGCGGCGGAATTCGACCGCGGCCTCGCCCGCCGCGGCCTGGCGCCGCGACGCTGAAGCAGGTGCTGGCGCTCGATCGCAACTGGCGCGCCGCCGAGACCGCGCCCAGGAGGCCCAGGCCCGCCGCAACCGCATCACTCGCGATATTGGCGCCGCCAAGAAGCGCGGCGAGGATGCGACGACGCTTCTGGCGGAAGCGGCCGAGGTGAAGATTTCGATGCGGACCATCGCCGCGGGTGAGGCGGCGGTGCGGAGGGCCGAACTCGACGCAGCTGCTCGACAACCTTGCCGAACTTGCCGGCCGAGGATGTGCCGGACGGCGAGGACGAGACCGCCAATCACTGCTGTTGCGCCGCGAGGGCGAGCCGCCGCGCTTCAATTTCGAACCGACGCTCGCACGAAATAATCGGCGAGCGCCTCGGGATGATGGATTTCAAGCGGGCCGCCAAGCTCTCGGGATCGCGCTTTGTAGTCCTACGGCGGGATCTGGCACGGCTGGAGCGGGCGCTCGCCCAATTCATGCTCGACCTGCACACGCGGGAATTCGGCTATGAGGAGATATCGCCGCCGTTGCTGGTGCGCGACGATGCCATGTTCGGCACCGGCCAACTGCCGAAATTCGCCGAGGATTCGTTCCGCACCACTGAGGGCTACTGGCTGATCCCGACCGCCGAGGTGCCGCTGACCAACCTCGTCGCCGACGAAATCCTCGACGAAAGCGCGACTGCCGCTGCGCTTTACCGCATGGACGCCGTGCTTTCGCTCGGAGGCCGGGGCGGCCGGCAAGGACACCCGCGGGATGATCCGCCAGCACCAGTTCTACAAGGTCGAGCTGGTCTCGGTGACCACACCGGAGCAGTCGGCGGCCGAGCACGAGCGCATGACCGCGTGCGCCGAGGAGGTGCTGAAGCGGCTCGGTCTCGCCTATCGGGTCATGCTGCTGTCGGCCGGCGACATGGGGTTTGCGGCGCAGAAGACCTATGACCTCGAGGTGTGGCTGCCGGGGCAGGGGGCCTATCGCGAGATTTCGAGCTGCTCGAATTGCGGCGCGTTTCAGGCGCAGCGGATGAAGGCGCGGTATCGCCCGGCGGAGGGCCGGGGAACGCGCCCAGTCCACACCTTGAACGGCTCGGCGCTGGCGGTCGGGCGCACCTTGATCGCGATCCTCGAAAATTTCCAGCGCGCGGACGGCACGGTGGCGGTCCCGCCGGCATTGCGGCCCTACATGGGCGGGCAGGAAATCATCGAGCGACATGGCTGAGCATCCCTGATGGCTGAGCCCGCCGTCGACCCCGGGCTGATCCAGCGCAGGCTGCGGCTGCTGATGGAATTGCGCCGCGCCGGGATCGGCGACCCGCGGGTGCTGGGGGCCATCGAAAAGACGCCGCGCGAAGCCTTCGTGCCGGCGGCGTTCGCCGACCAGGCGTATGAGGACATGGCGCTGCCGATCGATGACGGGCAGACGATCAGCCAGCCTTATGTGGTGGCGCTGATGACCGAGGCGCTGTTGGTCGGCGACCGGCACATGGTGCTCGAGATCGGCACCGGCTCGGGCTATCAGACCGCGATCCTGGCGCGGCTCGCGCGCCGGGTGTTTTCGATCGAGCGGCATCGCGGATTGCTGCGTGCGGCCGAGCGCCGCCTCGAGATGCTGGGCTTGCGCAACGTCGTGTGCCGATTCGGCGACGGCACCAAGGGCTGGCCCGAGCAGCTGCCCTATGACCGGGTCATCGTCACTGCCGCGGCGCCGCAGATCCCGGCGGCGCTGATCGACGGGCTGGCGCCGGAAGGAGTATTGGTGGCGCCGGTCGGGGCCGATCGCCGCGACCAGCAGCTGGTGCGGGTCCGCCGCACCGAGGATGGCCTGGTCAGCGAAGATTTGGGCCTGGTGCGGTTCGTGCCGTTGGTCAGCGGGCTGCCGCGGCGGCCTGTCGCGCCGCAAGGTTGACATGGCCCGGTCATCCGCTACCAAGGACCGGCATGGCAGGTGCGGCAGGCGGGCCCGGGCATGGGGAGCATGGCTTGCGCGCCGGCGGCGGCAAGGGGGGAGAATGGCCAAACGCGGTGTCGTGCGGCGCGGCGCGAGGGTCGCGCACCCGATCGTTCTGCCGATGGTGCTGATGCTGGCCGGATGCGGCCCCAGGTTCGGCGGCCCGGCACCGGTCGTGAACGGCGGCGAATCGCTGTCGACGCAGGTCCCGGCGCAGGTCGTCATCGAGCACGGCCAGACCCTGTCGGGGATCGCCCGTCGCTATCACGTGCCGATGCAGGCAATCGCCGCGGCCAACCATCTGTCGCCGCCCTACCGTATCCTGGCGGGCGGCACCCTGATCGTTCCCGGCGGGGGGGTCGGGTTTGGCAGCCCGCCAATAGCGGCTCCGGTGGCAATGGTCCCGTCGCCGCCAGTGGTATCGCCTCCCGAGGCTGCAGTGGCGACGACGCCATTGCCGCCGCCGCCGGAACTCGCCAGCCGCGCGGCGCCGCCTGCTCCCGATCGGGATCGGCCGATCCCGCTGGTCCGGCCCGTGACCGCGGAGCCACCGCCGGAAATTGCCAGCCGCACGCCCGATCAGCACGCGGATCGCGCTCTCCCGCCCGACCGCGCGCCGCCGTCTGGCTCCGAGGCGAGCTCGACGCCGCCCGCCGCGTCCGGTGCAACCCTGACGCCGCCAGACGCGCCCCTTGCACCAATCCGGGCGGAGACGCCGCGTGTCGCGTCGGCGGAGCCGGCAGCGCATCCGCCGACAGCTCCAGGTGCTGCGGCCACAGCCGAGCCGGCGCCCGCCCATCGCGGCGGCACCTTCCTGTGGCCGGTGCGTGGCCATATCCTCGAGAATTACGGTGCCGGCCCGGACGGCACCCATAATGACGGGATCAATATCGGCGCGGCCCGCGGCGCGCCGGTGCAGGCGACCGACGCCGGCGTCGTCGCCTATGCCGGCAACGAATTGCGCGGCTACGGCAACCTGGTTCTGATCAAGCACCCGAACGGCTGGATCTCGGCCTACGCCCATTGCGACCTGATCCTGGTTAGGACCGGTCAGAAGGTCGCCCGGGGCCAGGTCATCGCCCGGGTCGGCTCGACCGGCAACGTCAAGGAGCCGCAACTGCATTTCGAGCTGCGCCGCGGCAAGCGCCCGGTCGATCCGCGCGACTACCTGGCGCCGCTGCCGAGCGCCGCGACCAAGCCGCCCGGCGCCGGCTAAGCGGTATCTGCGGCGCCGGCGATCTCCCCGGCTGGGCGAACTCGATTCTTTAGGCGAGGGTCTTGCCGAGGCGGCCGGCGAGATCCTGGATGAATTGCCAGGCGACCCGGCCGGAGCGCGCGCCGCGGGTGATTGCCCATTCGTTGGCCTCGGCGGTCAGCTGGTCGGCCGGCAGCGCCAACCCGTAGCGTTCGGCGTAACCGCGCACGATCGCGTGATAGGTGGCTTGGTCGACATTGTGAAAGCCGAGCCACAGCCCGAAGCGGTCCGACAGCGAGACCTGCTCCTCGACCGCCTCAGAGGGGTTGACCGCGGTCGAGCGCTCGTTGTCGATCATCTCGCGCGGCATCAGATGGCGGCGGTTCGAGGTGGCGTAGAGGATGACGTTCGCCGGCCGCCCCTCGATGCCGCCCTCGAGCACGGCTTTCAGGGATTTGAAGCTGGTGTCGTGCTGATCGAACGAAAGATCGTCGCAGAACAGCAGGCACCGACGCGCGCAGGGCCGCAGCAGAGACAGCAGATGCGGCAGGCTCGGAACGTCCTCGCGATGGATCTCGACGAGGGCGAGCGCGTGCGGCCGTTCGGCGTTGACCGCGGCGTGCGCCGCCTTGATCAGCGAGCTCTTGCCGGTGCCGCGCGCCCCCCACAGCAGCACGTTGTTGGCCGGCAGCCCGGCGGCGAATTGCCGGGTGTTGTCGAGCAGGATGTCGCGTACCCGGTCGACGCCGCGCAACAGCCCGAGCTCGACCCGGTTGACCTCGCGGACCGGCTCGAGCCGGGCACCGTCGGCATGCCATACATAGGCCTCGGCGACATCGAGATCGACCGGCGGCGCCGGCGGGGGCGCCAAGCGTTCGAGCGCCTCGGCGAGGCGGCGCAGCAGCGGCAGCAGATCGGGATCCGTCATCGGCGGGGTCATCGGCGGTGGGGGGTCCGGCCGCAGCGGGCGAAAAGAGGGCGCGGACGCTATCACAGGGCGTACGGCACAGGAAATGCGCGGAATATCCGACCATTGCTCTTTAACCGGGCATCGCGTACCTAATCCTTGCGCCAAGCGGTCGGTGATTTCGGGGCCGCGGGCGAGCGTGCCGCCTCCCGACGACGGACGCATGATGTCGAGGCTCGATGCCGATGCTGATCTCCGCCGCGTATGCCCAAGGAACCGGCCTGTCGGGCTTGCTCGACAGCCAGAGCACGATGATCCAGTTCCTGCCGCTGGTGCTCATCTTCGTCGTGTTTTATTTCCTGCTGATCCGGCCGCAGCAGCGCAAGGCCAAGGATCACCGGGCGACGCTCGACGCCTTGCGGCGCGGCGACCGGGTGGTCACCGGCGGCGGCATCATCGGCACCGTGGTGCGGGTCGAGAGCCCCGACGAGGTCAGCGTCGACATCGCCGACGGGGTCCGGGTGCGCGTGGTGCGCGGCACGATCACCAGCGTTGTGGCGAAGCCCGATCCAGCCGCCGCGCGCGAGGCGGCAAAGCAGAAGGACCAGGCGCGGGCCAAGGCCGAAACCAAGGATTGACGGGGCTGCGACGAAGCGTGCCGAGCCGGTTCGGCAAAATCGGATGGACGCGCCTTGCGGCAGCAGGCATCGTCGGCTGTTGATCGCCATAAACGGAGTGTTGCAGTGCACGATCGAAGAGCCATTCTAGGGGCCGCGCTAGCGGCGCTGGCCTTGCCGCTCCGCGCCGCCTTGGCGCAGTCGGCAAACCCGCCGGGACCGCCGCCGGCCGCGGCGCCGCCGCCCTCGGCCGCGGCGCCGTCAGCCGCGCCGCCTGGGCCGCCGCCGACCGAAGCGCCGCCGCCCGCCGCGGCGCCGGCCGGCGCACCTCCCGGCCCGCCGCCGCACCATCGACCGCCGCATCATCGCCCGCCGATGCCGCCGCCGCGCCACGAGGCGCGCCCGCCGCATCCGGCAGGGCATTACCATTGGCACTGGCTGCCCGGGCACTGGCGCTGGAACGGCTATCGCTGGGTCTGGGTCCCGGGACGGTGGCGGCGCTGAGGCAGAGGCGCGGGGAGCTGCGGGCGCGGGCGTCGGGCCGAAGCCGGCCGCGACGCCCAGTGTCGCGGAATTGACGGCATGCTATATTTCGCCAACTGGAAAATTCTGCTGATCTGCGCGATCTGTGCGTTCGGCGTCCTGCTCGCGCTGCCCAACCTGTTCAGCTCGGCGGCGCTCGACCGGCTGCCCGACATCGTGCCGCACAAGCAGGTGTCGCTGGGGCTCGACCTGCGCGGCGGCTCCTATCTGCTGCTCGAGGTCGATGTCGCGGCGGCCGAGCGCGAGCGCTTGAACTCGATCATCGACAATGTGCGTAACGCCTTGCTCGACGCCAACATCGGCTATACCGGGCTCGCGGTCAAAGGCGACGCTATCGCCTTCAAGATCCGCGAGCTCGGGCGGGTCGACGACGCGCGTCAGGCGCTGGCGAAGATCGACCCGGACCTGACCGTCGCCATCACCCCCGACGGGGCCGGGACGGTTCGCTTCAGTGCCGCGGCGACCGAAACGAAGCGCAGCCTCGCCGTCGAGCAGTCGATCGAGATCATCCGCCGCCGCATCGACGAGACCGGGATCAAGGAGCCGACGATCGAGCAGGAGGGGCAGGACCGCATCCTGGTCGAGCTGCCCGGCATCTCCGACCCGGAGCACGTCAAGGCGCTCCTCGGCCGCACCGCCAAGCTGACGTTTCAATTGGTCGACACCGGCGTCCCGCTCGAAGACGCGCGCAGCGGCCGGCTGCCGATCGGCGACGAGATCCTGCCCGCCTCGGCGAGCAGCGCCCAACGCGTCGGCCCCGACGCCTATGTCGTGCAAAAACGGGTCATGGTCGGGGGCGGCATGCTGGTCGACGCCCAGCCCAGCTTCGAGGGCAACGAGCCGGTGGTCAGCTTTCGCTTTGACGCCGAGGGCGCGCAGCGGTTCGGCGACGCGACCCGCGCGAATGTCGGCAAGCCGTTTGCGATCGTGCTGGACAACAAGGTGATCAGCGCGCCGGTCATCAAGGAAGCGATCCTCGGCGGCAGCGGCATCATCTCCGGCAGCTTTACGGTGCAGTCGGCGAGCGACCTTGCCCTGCTGCTGCGAGCCGGCGCGTTGCCGGCGCCGATCACGATCCTCGAAGAGCGCACCGTCGGGCCGGGGCTCGGCGCCGATTCGATCCATGCCGGCGCCATGGCGTGCATCGTCGGGGTGGCGCTGGTCGTCGTCTTCATGGTGCTGTTCTACGGCTTGTTCGGCGTGTTCGCCGATATCGCGCTGTTCTTCAACCTGTGCCTGATGCTGGGCGGCTTGTCGCTGCTCGGCGCCACCTTGACCCTGCCGGGCATCGCCGGCATTGCCTTGACCATGGGCATGGCGGTTGACGCCAATGTGCTGATCTACGAGCGTATTCGCGAGGAGGTGCGGGCCGGCCGCACGATCCTCTCCTCGCTCGACGCCGGGTTCAAGCGCGCCTTCGGCACGATCGTCGACAGCCATGTGACGACGCTCGTCGCCGGCGCGCTGATGTTCTGGCTCGGCTCGGGGCCGGTCAAGGGCTTTGCCGTCACCCTCAGCATTGGGGTTCTGACCTCGCTGTTTTCCGCGATCCTGGTCACCCGGCTGCTGATCGTGACCTGGGTGCGGCGCTCGAAGCCCAAGCTGATTCCGATCTGAGGCGGGAGCACTCCAGTCCAGCCGAGGACGTCTGCCACATCGCCAATCGAGAGTTTTTGTAGGGCCGCTCAAACTTGTTCAGACCGCTGATCGTCATCCGGCGCACGCCGCAGATCGACTTTATGAAATGGCATCGGTTCGGCTTTGCCTTTTCTGGGTTCCTGATGCTGGCCTCGATCGTCTTGTTTCTGACCGTCGGGCTGAATTACGGGATCGATTTCGTCGGCGGGACCCAGATCCAGGTCCGGTCCACGACCGGCGCCGCCAATCTCGGCGCAATGCGGCAAAAGCTCGATGCGCTGCATATCGGCGATGTTTCGCTGCAGGGCTTTGGTCCGCCGACCGACGTGCTGATCCGACTGCCGCGCCAGCCGGGCGGCGACGCCGCGCAGGAGCGGGCGGTCGAGCTGGCGC
The DNA here is from genome assembly GCA_963795485.1 of uncultured Alphaproteobacteria bacterium. Lineage (GTDB taxonomy): Bacteria > Pseudomonadota > Alphaproteobacteria > ATCC43930 > CGMCC-115725 > AP-15. The sequence goes on along the minus strand of CAWCIL010000039.1, from coordinate 225,576 downwards.
GCAAGGCGCTGGGGCCGGGGATCGACTATCGCGGGATCGAGGTGGTCGGCCCGACCGTCGGCGGCGAACTGATCCGCGCCGGCGTGATCGCGACCGTGCTCGCCCTGGTGGCGATCGCCCTCTATATCGCCTTCCGCTTCGAGTGGCAGTTCGGCATCGGCGGGATGATCTCGACCTTGCACGACGTGATCACCACGGTCGGCCTGTTCGCGCTGTTTCACCTCGAATTCAACCTGACGACGCTCGCCGCGATCCTGACCGTCGCCGGCTATTCGGTCAACGACACCGTCGTGATCTACGACCGGGTTCGGGAGTCGATGCGCAAATACCGGACGATGCCGTTTGGCGACCTGATCAACCTCGCTTTGAACGAGACCCTGTCGCGCACGATCCTGACGGTCAGCACCGTGGCGCTCGCAGTACTGTCGCTGTTGTTCCTCGGCGGCGCGGTGCTGCGCGGGTTCAGCATCGCGATGCTGTGGGGCGTCGTGATCGGCACCTACTCCTCGCTCTTTATCGCCGCCCCGACCCTCTATTACGTGCGGCCGAAGCGCGCGGCGATCGCGCGCACCAGCGACGCGGCCAAAGCCCCGGCCTCGCGGGCGCGGTAGCCCTGACAGGGCGGGGCGCGGAGCGGCGGCGATGGATCTGACCCCGCTCGTTCCCGTCCGGCCGTCAGGTCATCGAGCGCTATGGCCCGAGCGGGTTCCGCATCAGCGGGACGATCTGGCGCGGCCCGGTGCTGGTCTTTCCCGAGCTGACCCTGCCATGGGCCGTCGCCGATGCCGCTGCGGTCAGCTGGGACAGCCTGGCTCCGGTGATCGAGCATGGCGGGGTGCAGATCCTGCTGCTTGGACTCGGACGTCGGACGGGGATGATCGCCGGCGGGCTGCGCGAGGCGCTGCGCCGGGCCGGGATCGCGCTCGAGCCGATGGACACCGGTGCGGCCTGCCGCACCTACGGCGTGCTCTTGGCCGAGGACCGCCGGGTCGCGGCGGCGCTGCTGCCGCCGGCCTGACGGCGGCTCAGGGTCGGCCATGAGGCGGAGCCCCCCGGCACCGCACAACCGGCGCGGGGCTGATGCGCGCGGGAACTCACTCGGCCCTCGCTGCGGTTCTCACGATAACCGCCACAGCGAGCGAGCATCGTTATGCGTACACACATTCTGACAGCTGCCGCGTTCTCCGCGGCCCTTGCGCTGGCCCCGAACGTCCATGCGGCCGATTGGCATCACGGCGGCGGCTACCGCGGGGGTTATCATCACGGCGGCGGGGGCGGTGCCGCCGGTGCTGCGATCGTCGGCGGGATTGTCGGACTCGGCCTCGGGGCGGCGATCGCCTCGTCCAGCCCCTATAACGGCTACTATGCGCCGCCGCCGGTCTATTACGGTCCGCCGCCGGGCTATTATACGCCCGCCGCCGCCGGTTTATTACGGCTACGGCTATTGAGCAGCGGCACGGCGCCCGAGCCCGAGCCCTTTTTCCGCCGTCGCGGCCACCGAGGTCTTGGTCCGGCGGATCCCGATCAGACCCTTCCGATCAGACCGAGGAACAGCTCCGATGAAATCATTTCGATCGAGCTATCTCGCTTCCGCCGCCGTGGCTGGATTGCTGGCGCTGCCCGGCGCTGCGCTGGCGCAATCGGCTCAGGCGCGCCGCCGGCCACCCCGCCGGCGGCCGCCGCCTCGCCGATGACCTCGCAGCCGGCTCCTGGCAATACCGCCGAGCAACGAGTCGAGACCCATATCAGGCAAATGCACGCGCAGCTGCGCATCACCCCGGCCGAGCAGCCGCAATGGGACCAGTTCGCCCAGGTCATGCGCGACAATGCTCGCGACATGGACCAGGTGTTCATGCAGCGCGCTCAGCAGTACCCGACGATGAATGCGCTGCAGAACATGCAGTCCTACGAGCAGATCGCCGAGGCCCATGCCCAGCATGTGCAGAAGCTGGTCCCGGCCTTCGAAAACCTCTACAACGCGATGCCCGAGCAGCAGAAACGGATGACCGATCAGGTGTTCCGCGCCAATGCGGAAAGCCATGCGCAGAAGCGGATGCAGACCGGTCGAGCCGAAGTAATCGCGGGATGGCCGGATCAAGTCCGAACTCCGCCGCCACCCGGCCTCGGGCACAACCGTGGGCCGCCGCTCGATCCAGGTGTCGAGGGCGCGTGCTGGCGAAAGGCGCATCGCAGGGCTGGCGACGCCGCCGCGCGAGATCGCGTGCTCGACGCGCGCGGATCGTTGACCTATCGCGATATACCGCGTCTGCTCGACCGCGGCCTGTGATCCTGGCCACGTCCTCCTCGCGCGTTGAGGCGGGGAGGGAGGGCGCGCCGGCGACTGGGTCAGCCCGCTTTGGCGAGGTTTTGGGCGACGAAATCCCAATTGACCAAGTGGTCGAGAAAAGTCTGCACGAAATCGGGCCGGCGGTTCTGAAAGTCGAGGTAATAGGCGTGCTCCCACACGTCGCAGGTCAGCAGCGCCGTCTGGCCTTCGGCCAGCGGGTCGACCGCGTTCGGCGTGCCGATGATCTTGAGCTGGCCCTTGTCGGAAACGAGCCATGCCCAGCCGCTGCCGAACTGGCCGACCGCGGTCGTCTTGAACTGTTCCTTGAATTTGTCGATGCCGCCGCAGTCGCGGGTGATCGCCGCGGCGACGTTGCCGGTCGGCGCGCCGCCGCCATGCGGCTTCATCGAGTGCCAGAAGAAGGTGTGGTTCCACACCTGCGCGGCGTTGTTGAAGACGCCGGTCTTCGAGCTGTCCTTGTACGTCGCCTTGATGATCTGTTCGAGCGACTGGCTCTCCATCGGCGAGCCCTTGACTAGGTTGTTCAGGTTCGTGACATAGGCCTGGTGATGCCTGTCGTGATGGAATTCCATCGTCCGCTCGGAGAGGTGCGGCTCCAGCGCATTTTTCGGATAGGGCAGGGGCGGCAGTTCAAAAGCCATGGCGACCATCCCGTGTCAGGTGATGCGGTTGCGTGAAAAAACGCCGGCTGCGGCCCAGCGTTCCGCCGGGGCGGACGGGTTGTCGCCGGCCGCGGCGTTGGTGCGGCGTCACGACCGCGACCGGTACCAGACGGCGCTGTTTGCCCCGGCCGCGCGCCGCGAGGCGCTGTTCGCGCTTTACGCCTTCAACTATGAGATTGCAAGGGTGCGCGAGGCGGTCAGCCAGCCGGTGCTCGGCCGGATCCGGCTCGAATGGTGGCGCGAAACCATCGCCGCCATCTATGCCGGCGGCCCGGTGCGTCGCCATCCAGTAGTCGAGGCGCTGGCCATGACGATCCGCGAGCGGGGGCTGACGCGGGCCCATCTCGACCGGCTGATCGAGGCGCGCGAAGCCGATTTCGACGAAGAGCCGCCGGCCGCTCTCGCCGGCCTCGAGGACTACGCAGAGGGAACCTCCTCGCAGCTCGTATATCTGGCGCTGGAGGCGCTCGGGGTGCGCGATGCGGCCGCGGTCGAGGCCGGGCGTCATGTCGGCATCGCCTATGCGCTCTCGGGTCTGCTGCGGGCGATGCCGTATCTGGCGGCGAGGGGGCGCCCGATCGTCCCGCTCGACATTGCCGCACGCCACAGTCTCGAGCCCGAGGACGATCGCCGCACGGCAGGGTACGCCGGCGGTTCGCGCGGCCGTTGCCGAGATCGCCGCCGCGGCGCGGAACCATCTGCGGGCGGTGCAGCCGATCGCTGGCGCGATCCCGCGACAGGCGCTGCCGGCGCTGCTGCCGGCGGTCATCGCGCGACATTTTCTGCGGCGGCTGGACCGTGCCGGATACGACCCGTTCGCCCCGGCGCTGGCGCAGCCCCGACCCGCTGCAGAGCTGGCGGCTCGCCATCGCGGCATTGCGCCGCCGGTTCTGACCTCCTCGGTCAGCGGCCGCGGAAATCGGGGAGGCGGCGGTCGGCCATCGCCTTGACGCCCTCGGCGAAATCCTCGGTGCGGCGCAGCCAATCCTGCTCGACGAGCTCGCGCTCGGTCGCCGCCTCGATCGCATCGACGAGGCCGCGGCGCAGCGGTCTCGCGCGTCGCCACCACGGCGAGCGGCGACGATTGGGCGATTTCGAGGGCGAGCTTTTGCGCGGCCGGCGCGCACCTCGGCCTGCGGCACCAAGAGATCGGCGAGGCCGATGCGGACGGCCTCGTCGCCGGGGATGCGGCGGCCGGTATAGAACAGCAACGCCGCCTGCTGCGCGCCGACGAGCCGCGGCAAGGTCGCGGTCAGGCCGAAACCCGGGTGAAAGCCGAGACGGTTGAAATTGGCGCTGAACCGCGCCTCCTGGCAGGTGACGCGGAAATCGGCGACGAGGGCGAGGCCGAGCCCGCCGCCGACCGCCGCACCCTGCACCGCGGCGACGATCGGCTTTTTGGTGCGGAAGAGCCGGATCGCCTCCTTGTAGAGGTGCTTGCCGGCGCCGCTGCGGGCGCTCTCGGCGACCGTGCCGGTATCCATGCGCTTCGAAAAATCGGCGCCGGCGCAGAACGAGCGGCCCTCGGCGGCAAACACGATCGCCCGGCAATCCGGGTCGGCGTCGAGCCGCTCGAACGCCTCGCCGATCTCGGCGACGAGCGCGCTGTCGAAGAAATTATGCGGCGGCCGGCGCATCTCGACGGTCGCGACATAGCCCATCACGACTGACGCCGATCTCGCGGTAGGAGGGGGTGTTCGGTCATGTCGCAGGGCCCTCTCTTCGGATAGGGTACAACTTGGGATTTAGTCCAGTGTTACCTGCATCCCTGTTTTATCAGAATGAGATCAGGCGGGATTCGTGCATAGGTTGTCACCCAACCGCCAATATATCGGGTGCACTGCCCCGCAACCTGCCTCCCTTCGCCGAATGCCGTCAAGAGCTGCCTCACCCACATGCGCCCCGGCCAATCGATTCGCTCAGCATCATCATACTCGCAATTTGCCGAAATGTCAATGTCGGCCCGCTAATTCGAAGCCGGCCCTAATCGATCATCGATCCATGCTTCGGCGCCCGCTCTCAACCCATCCCGGAAGTTCGCCAAGTTCACATGGAATGCCCGCTCATGCCCCACTCCGGCCATTCACGATCGTCGCCGCGGGGGCTCGAAGCCGCGTTCAACGGAACGCCGACTTGACCTCCCGCGCCAGTAGCCGGATCGCCTCTCGTTCCGCCGCGTGATCGGCCAGGCCCGCGCAATTCGTTTCCAATTGCACGCCCGACAGCCCGATATCGCGTTGTAGGTCTTGCAACTTGCCCACCACCGTCTCCGGTGAGCCAATGAACACCGAACCGCGTAATGTTTCCTCGAGCGTGATTTCAGTGAGGCGCTGCGAGGTTTTCCAGCGCGGGTGGTCCGGCGGGCTGTTTTGCCGACGAGAGGAATCGGCGAGCAGGCGGCTTTGATTTTGGAAATGCCGCATCAGCGTTGGCCCGTAGGCTTCCTGGGCCGCCGCATCGGTTTTGGCGACGAAGCCGGGGCAACGTAGATAGACGGGTGCCTCCCCGGGATGTCCGGAGTCGGTCCAGGCTTTGCGGTAGACGTCGATGTGCTGCTTGAACATCCGCACATCCTCGTGCCGCACCGACAGGAACAGGCCTTGGCCAGCGTTGCCAGCCGCGGGGAATGTTTCGACGCTCACCGCCGCGATGCGGATTTCGGGTGTCGGTTGTTGCACCGGCTGCGGCACCACCGTAACGTCTTGGATATCGTAAAACTTGCCCTTGTAGGAGAAATTTTCTTCCCGCCAAGCGCGTTGAATGATTTCCAGACACTCGAGCTCGCGGTCCTTGCTTTCGGAATAGGCGATGTTCAACGCCTCATAGGTCTTCACGACACCGCTGCGCCCGACGCCGAAGATCAGTCGGCCCTTGGAGACATGGTCCAAGGTCGCGGCTTCCTCGGCGATGCGAAGCGGATTGGCCAGCGGAAGCACCTGCACGCTGGTCCCGATCCTGATCCTTTCGGTGCGGGCCGCGATCGCGGTACCAAGGACCAGCGGGCTGGCGGCGAGGGCGCGCCGTTTGTCGAAATGCAGTTCCGCGAGCCACATCACGTCGAGGCCGTATTCCTCGCTGGCGTCGACGATGTCAAACCCGGCGGCGAAGCATTCGGCCTGGCTGCGGCCCGGCAGCACCGGAAACTCGTGATAGATACCTAATTCCATCGAATGGGACCTTCCCTGAACGCGGTCTTATCCGACATTCACCAGATTGCCAGCGGTGTCGACACCACGGTTGCTGTCTTGAGCGTTTTGAGCAACCGCAAATCGCGCGTTTGCATACCCGGCAGGCGCCACCATCGGCCGTTCACTGGCCCCGCCGCGCTGAAATACAGCGCTTTGCCTGCGTCGGTATGGTAGGCCTGGGTCCGCGATCGGCGCCTCGCTTATCATCGCGTGCTTCCAGGAACGTCGCCTCACCCGATACGCGGACGATCTGGGCGGCGTAGGAACCGGTTCTCATGCCCCAATCCGGCCCTCTCGCCCGCTCTAACGCATTTGCGGCCTGCGGTGTGTGTCGATGAGACGGAAGATTGCTCTCAACAGCCTCGGAATCTGGGGAATGTCGGCTAAGATGGCTCCCCAGTTGGTGTCTCGTGTCTCTCCTGGGCTCCAGGCGTGAGGACTCGGGTGCCAACGAGACGAGGCAAAACGATAGCGGCTACGCCTCACGCAGGAGACGGACATATGGCACAAAAAGGTCGCGGGATTTTCATGGTGTACGTTGATATCGACGCCCAGCACGTGCAGGAATTCAACAAGTGGTATAACAAGGAACATCTACCGGAATTGCTGTCGGTTCCCGGTATTCTCTCAGCGGCCCGCTACGAGGCGGTCAAGGGTGGCCCGCAGTACCTGGCATGCTATGAACTGGAAAGCGTGGCGGTGATGCAGACGCCGGCGTTTACCAACCGGCCGCGGACGCCGTGGGGACAGAAAGTCTCGCCGTCCGTGATTGGGAAGAATTTGACACGCATTGTCGGGGAACAGATTTACCCGGACGGCATCGAAATGCCGGAGCGTGGCATGGCGCCGGTGTTGCAGATTGGCCGCATGTCCGTCCCCGCCGAGGTCGATGCGGAGTGGAACGCCTGGTACAGTGGGGAATATGTGCCAGGCTACCGCAAGGTGCCGGGAGTGATCTACGCTCGCCGCTATCGGGTTCTCGAGGGTACCAGCGGCTACAGCACGGTCTACGAATTTGCCAGTACGGCCGTGCCCGAAAGCGCGGAGTGGAAGGAGCAACAGCAACATTCCTCGCCCAATTCGCCGCGCATGCGGCAGGCCATGACGCATGCACCGGGTTCTGCCGGGGTGTACGTACGGGTGAATCCCTAAAGTCCAGGGTGCGCTACATTTCAGGGGCTACAGTTAGGGGCTCCGCGCAACCGGCAAGCACGTTCGATGTTACCGTCTCGGCTCGCGGCCGTGGTCGTTTTGGTCTTCGGCGCCTTCGTTAGGACTTTCAGGCTGAGAAAGTTCTCGGCGCGGCCGGCAAGGTACTGCCCAAGAGAGGCGCGTCACGCTGCGGTGACCGCTATCGGCGCTGGGGAGACACCGGGCACAGGGACGAGGATCGTCCGGCAGCCACCCTTGGGTCGCGCGTCGCGGGACTGCGGCTTTATCCGTCCGTGGGTTGGCGTTTGACGATCAGGGCGTCGACGATGGTCAGGCCTTGGGTTTGGGGGTGGAGGATGACCGGGTTGAGGTCGATTTCGGCGATTTGGTCGGCGTGGTCGGCGGCGAAACGGGAGAGGGCGGCGATCAGCTCGGCGAGGGCGGGTTTGTCGGCGGGCGGGGCGCCGCGCACGCCGTCGAGGAGGGCGGCGCCGCGCAGCTCGGCGAGGAGGGCCAGGGCTTCGTCGGGGCCGATCGGCACCGGGGCGAAGGCGACGTCGCGCAACACTTCGACGTGGATGCCGCCGAGGCCGACCATCAGCATCGGGCCGAAATCGGGGTCGCGGCTGACGCCGAGGATCATTTCGAGGCCGGGCGGCGCCATCTGCTGCACCAGCACACCCTGGATCGCGGCGCTGGGGTGGGCGGCGACGGCATTGCCCAACACCTGCGCGTAAGCCTCGCGCACCGCCGTATCGCCGGCGACGCCGAGCGCCACGGCGCCGGCTTCGGTCTTGTGGGTGATCTCGGGCGACTGCACCTTGAGCGCCACCGCGCCGCCGATCCGGGCGGCAGCCGCAACAGCCGCGTCGGCGGAGGTCGCCAGCGCCTCGGGCGGGCGGGGGATGCCGTAAAGGGCGAGCAGTTCCTTGGCCTTGTGCTCGGTCAGCACCGGCCCGGCGGCGGCGAGCGCGCGGGCGGTTTCCTCGCGCAAAGCCGGCGGGGTCGCGGATGGCGGCGGATGCCGGCGGCGCGCCTGGAAGCGGCCGTAATCGACCAATGCCCTGATCGCGCGGGCGCAGCTCGGCATCGAGGTGTAGCAGGGGATGCCGGCCTCGGCGAAGGCGGCCATCGCCGCCGGCGAGGCGCTGGTATAAGCGCATAACAGGATCGGCTGGTCGCGCGGGCCGGTCAGCGTCGCCAGCTCCGCCGCGTGCCCGGCCGCGGTGGCCTCGTTGGCCAGCGAGCCGATCAGCAGGATCGTGTCGATCCGCTGCGATTGGCGCAGGATCTCGATGATCCGCGCATAGCCGACCTCGTGGATCGCCTGGGCGGTGGCGTCGACCGGGTTCTGCGCCGAGGCGTAGGACGGCAGCAAGCGCCAGGATGCGGCGCTGGATGTCGTCTTCCAGCACCGGCACTTCGAGCCCGTGCGCCGAGAGGATGTCGGCCATCCACACCGCACTGCCGCCCGAGCCGGTGATGACCGCGACGCGGTTGCCGCGCGGCAACGGGCAAAACGAAAACGCGGCGGCGACGTCGAGCATGTGGTCGAGGTCTTCGCCGCGGATGATGCCGTGATGGCGGAAGATCGCGTCGTCGATCGACGCCGGCATGGGCGAGCGAGCCGGTATGCGAGGCCGCGGCGCGGCGCCCGGCGTCGGAGCGGCCGACCTTGGCGACGATCAGCGGCTTGCCGGCGGCGCCGCCTTGTCGGCGACGGCGCGGAACCGGTCGGGTCGGCGGATCCCTTCGAGATAGACCAGGAAGATGTCGGCGCCGCCATGGTCGAGCGCCCACTCGATATAGTCGTGCGCTTCGAGGATCGTCTGGTTGCCGGCGCTGACCTGATAGGTGAAGCGCAGCTGGCGGTCGCGCCCGCGATTGAGGAAAGCGAAGGTCAAGGCGCCGCTTTGGCAGCTGACCGCGATCGGGCGGCCGTGCGGGGTCGCCGGCAGCAGGGGGCGCGCCGGATCGTGGAACACCGGGCTGAAGGTCGCGACGACCCGCCGCAGCGGGTTGACCAGCCCCTCCGAATTCGGGCCGCAGATCAGCATGCCGTGCTGTTCGGCGACGCGGCGCAATTCGAGGTCGCGGGCGTGCGCCGCCTCGCCTTTCTCCTCGGCAAAGCCCGAGCTGATCACGACCGCGGCGCGGATGCCGCGTTGGCCGCATTGGTCCAAGGTCGCGGCACCACCGCCGCCGGCACCAGGATCACCGCGAGATCGGCGGGCTCGGGCAGGTCGGCGACCGAGGGATAGGCCCGCAGGCCCAGCACCTCGCTCTGGCTGCGGGTCACCGGGTAGATCCGGCCCGTCGATAGCCGTGGCCGATCAGCTGCGTGGGTCAGCCGGCCGCGCAGGTCGCGTCATCGGCCGAGGCGCCGATGATGGCGATGCTGTCGGGCGAGAGCAGCGGGCGAAGATCAGGCATTGGTCGCTGCCCATGACAAAATTGCGGCCTGATCACCGTCCTTCCAGGATGCCCCGCAGGGCAGTCCCGGAACCCATGACAGGACTTTTCCACGAGGCTCGCAGGCCAGTGCTCATCGGTTCCGGGCTCGCGGCTCTGCCGCGCCCCGGAATGACCGACGTTCAGCATCCTTCGGCGGCGATCAGCGCAGCCCGAGGCCGCGGGCGATGATGCCGCGCAAGATCTCGCGGGTGCCGCCCTGGATCGTCAGCTTGGGGGCGATCAGGGTCGTGTAGCGCAGCGCCTCCTCGAACCGGTCGTCGTTGGTGTCGGGCTGCGCGTCGCTCGGCGCCGGCGCCATGCAGGCGCACCTTGTCGGGCAGCGCCTGCTCGAAATTGGTGCCGAGGTCCTTGACCACCGCCGATTCGACCGCCGGCGTCTTGCCGGCCTGCAGCATGCCGGCGACCGACAGCGACATGCGCCGCAGGGTCGCGAGATGGGCGACCTGCGGCCGATGCCTTCGGCCAGGCGCTCGCTCGGCTCCTCGCCGGCGACCCGGACCAGCTCGACCAGGCGCCGACAGGGTTTCGATCCAGCGGTCGGGGCCGCTGCGCTCATAGGCGAGTTCGTCGGTCGCCTGCTTCCAGGCCATGTCGACCTCGCCGATCAGGTGCAGATCGGGCAGGAACGCGTCGTCGAACACGACCTCGTTGAAATCATGCCCGCCGGTCAGGTTGATGATCGGCCGGGTGGTGATCCCCGGAATCTTCATCTCGACCAGGAACTGGGTCAGCCCGTGCCGACGGTTTTCCTTGGTCGAGGGCGAGGTGCGCAACAGCGCGATCATGTAGTCGGCCTGGTGCGCGTTCGGTCCAGATCTTGCGGCCGTTGACCAGCCAGCCGCCGTCGGTCTTGGTCGCGCGGGTCGAGGCGGCGAACACGTCGGAGCCCGAATTGGGCTCGGAGAGGCCGATGCAGAAGCACAATTCGCCCGAGCGATGCGCGGCAGGATCTTTTTCCGGATCTCCTCCTGGCCGTAGCGCAGCATCACCGGGCCCGATTGCCGGTCGGCGGTCGAATGGGCGCGGGTCGGCGCGTGCGGCGCCAGCATCTCCTCGGTCACGACATAGCGTTCGAGCTGCGAGCGCTCGTGGCCGCCGTATTTCTTGGGCCAGGTCATGCCGATCCAGCCCTTGGCCCCGACCTTGCGGCTGAACTCGCGCGAGAAGCCGCCCTTGCCGCCTGCGGCGAAAAGGTGCCGGCCTCGATCTCGTGGTCGAGAAAGGCGCGGACCTCCTCGGCGCAATTCCTTGCCCTCGGGCGGCAGTTCGACCGGATCGAAACGAAAGCTGTTGGTCATCGACGCCTCTCATCGATCGTCACTCCCGCGCCGTCCAAAAGCACGAAGCCGCGCTCCTGTTCCCCTTTCGCGGGAATGACCGGGTGTTACGACTCTTGGGTGACGAACGGCCACAGCCCGTCGGCGCCCTCGGCCGCGACCATACGGCCGAGCCGCGTCGCCCACAGCGCCTCGTTGCCGAATTCCTCGCGCCACGCCCACAGCCGGCGCGTCGCATGGTGCAGCGTATGCTCGTAGGTGAAGCCCATCGCGCCATGCACCTGATGGGCGATCGCCGCGCCGTTGCCGGCGGCGTCGCCGACGCGCACCTTGGCGATCGCGATCTCGGCGATGCCGGGGTCCGGGCCGGCGCAGGCCTCGGCGGCGAGGTCGGCCGCGGCACCCGCGGCGGCGACTTCGCCGGCGAGCGTCGCGAGGTTGTGCTGCACCGCCTGGAACTTGGCGATCGGGCGGCCGAACTGCGAGCGGTCGAGCGCATATTGCACCGACTGGTCGAGGATCTTTTCGAGCGCGCCGGCCATCTGCTGCGGCCGCACGGCGGCGCCAAAGCGCTGGATCGTGTCTTCGTCGAGTTCGGCCGGCGCGACCGCTTCGGGGACCGCGCCGTCGAACGAGACCGTGTCGCGCGGCTCGCCGGCGAGGCTCGCTCATGGCTGATCGGCAAGCCCGTCGCGGCGACCAGCGCCACCACGCGGCTCCCCGGCGCGGTGACCAGGACGGCGATTTGCGCGGCGTTGCGGGCAAACGGCACGCGCCGGGCGCGGCCGGCGAGCTTGCCGTCGGCGCCGAGCGTGATATTGCCGTCCTCATGCACCGGGGCGATCGTCATCGGCCCGCCCGGCACGGCGATCTTGGCCCGCGCCAGAAGCCAGCCGGCGAGCAGCGTCTCGGCGAGCGGCACCGGGGCGGCGAAACGGCCGGCCGCGCGCAACACCGCAAACCCGTCGGCCATCGCGGCGCCGGCGCCGCCGAGTTCTTCCGGGACCCAGGCGAGCGGCAGCCCCGATTCTTCGAGCGCATCCCACAGCGCCTTCGGCCACACGCCCTTCTCGGCATCGTTGATCGTGGCGGGCTCGCACAGATCCTGGAAAATCCGGGTCGCGGTATCGACGATGATGGTGTCGGTGTTATCGTTCATTTTGCTTCCGGCCGCGGCTCCCTCTGCGGCGATCGTAGAGCAGCTGTTGCGTGACGGAAAGCTGCGAGATAAGCTAGATCATTGTCTAGCCGGAAAGCTCGATCATGCATGAGGTTGGGGCCTTCGAAGCCAAGAATTGGCTGGGTGCATTGCTCGATCGCGTCGAACACGGCGAGGAGATTGTCATCACCCGACGCGGCAAGCCGGTCGCAAAGCTTGTCCCTGCCGCTCCCGGGTTCGACCGGGCAAAGGCCCGCCGCGCGATTGCCGGACTGCTCGAGGCGAGCAGAGGTTTGTCGCTGCAAGGCCTGAAGATCAAGGATCTCATCAACGAGGGGCGGTCGTGAGCTTTGTCCTCGACAGTTCGGTGGCGCTCACTTGGTGTTTTGAGGACCAACGGACGCCGGCCACGGCGGATTTACTGGAACAAGTTGGCCAAGCCGGCGCCGTGGCACCAATGCTTTGGCCGCTCGAAGCACTAAACGGGCTTTTGGTGGCCGAGCGGCGCGGACGCCTCGATGCGGATCGCCGCCAGCTTCTCGCCAGTTTTCTGAGCGCGCTTCCGATTGAGCTCGACGAGGAAACCGCGGGCCAAGTGTGGACCGAAACCGCGCGCATGGCCGAACGCTTTGCCTTTCGAGCTACGATGCCGCGTATCTCGAACTCGCTCGACGTCGGCAACTTCCGCTGGCGTCTCTGGACGAGGATTTGCGAAGAGCCGCTGCTGCCTCAGGGATTGAAGTTTTGGGTAGGTAACGACCCGTCAAGCGTTGACGGACACAACCGACAGGAAAATTCATGTTCATCGCGATGAACCGCTTCAAGGTCGCTCCGGGGTCAGAGGCGGATTTCGAGCGGGTCTGGCAGACGCGCGACAGCCATTTAGGCGATATTCGAGGCTTCGTCGCGTTCCACCTGCTGCGCGGGCCGCAGCGTGAGGATCACGTGCTCTATTCGTCGCACACCTTGTGGCGCAGCCGGGAGGATTTCGAAGCCTGGACCCGGTCCGAGGCCTTCCGGCTCGCCCACCGCGACGCCGGCTCGAACCGGCCGCTCTATCTCGGTCATCCAGAGTTCGAGGGTTTCGAGGTCATCCAAACGCTGGGAACCGCGCCGGTTTAGCGGCAAGTCGAAGAAGCCGTAAGTCAGAGGTGGAAACGAGGCCCTCAACTCGAAGATCGATGAGCATCATCGGCGCATCGTCAAGACGCCCGCGACGGGGCGCTGCGTCATCGCGCGGAGAACAGCGGCTTGCCGATCGTGTCGGGGAAGAAATAGTCGAGCGACAAGTTGAACTGGGCGGAACGCCGAAGCCGTTGCCGCCATCGCCGGCCGGGATCAGGGCCTCGACAGTAAATTCCCAGCCCTGGCCGGAGTAGTTGACGCCGGGGCCGAAGGTGGCACTCGTCCGATTGCTGCCCCGGTTGCGCGTCGGCGTGGTCACGAAAGTCTCGACCAGCGGCGTCATCCCGCGCACGACATCGGGCAGATCGAAGGCCCGGACTTTCGATTGCAGATAGGGAATCGAATATTCGACGGCGATGCCGGTCAGCAAATTGTCAGGACGCGGCGGCGCATCGGCGAACTGGTAACCGATATCGCCGGTGACGGCAAACGGCCGCAGATAACCGATATCCAGATCGCCCAGGCCCTTTGCGAAATAGACCGTCGGCGCCGTCGCCCCCTTTGGCGAGGCTCCGACCCGTTGCGTACCGGTGCCGCCCCACTCGCGAGCGACGCCGACCGTAACCAGCGCTTCGCGCGGCGGGTCGAGGATCGCGAGGTATTGGACGGCCGTTTCGAGGTTCTGCCAGCCGGTCTCGGTCGATGCACCATTGCGGCCGAGCCAGGTGTAGTCCTCCCCGAACAGCACCCCGAGGCGCTCGGTCAGCGTCTTGGCAAAGTTGAGGGCGAGATCCGTCGAGCCGCCGCCCGACACCGATTGCCAGGTGGGCGTCAGATAGAGCTGGTCAGCAGGCGCCGGCTGCGGCAACAGGATCACGGCCGGGAAAGTGCGGTCGCCGGCAGCCGTGTATGCGGATGCAAGGTGCGGCCACGACGCGAGCAAGGCCGTGGCCAGCGCCGGCGCACCGGCACGGCGGCGGCGGGGTGTCGCGATCGCCATTAATGGGGGGTGGTGTGTCGCCCCTCTATTTGGTGGTCCGGACGTAAATGCCGTCCCAGGCCTCTGGCAATTCGGCCTTCAGTCTGGCGCATCGGCCAGCCATGACCAACGGCGGCGAGGTCGGACAAGCGCCGGGATTAGGATGCTCGCCCTGGCTGCGCCAAAGCTCTTCGGCGGCGGCAAAGTCGCCGGCCCGATAGCGCTTCAACCCCGCCTCGTATTGCGCCAGCAGACCAGTTCCGTGCCGTTTGCAGTCGATTTTTCGCCGATCAGCTGATAGACCGAAAATGCAGTATCCTTGCCCTTCACCTTGATCCAATCGAGCTCGCAAAGCACAAAGCGGTCGTCAATCGCCGCCGCAGTGTTCGGTCCGACAACGATGCGGCAGCCGTAATCCTCGGGCACGCCCTCCAGCCGCGCGGCGATGTTCACTGTTTCACCGACAGCGGTGTAGTTATATCGCTTTGGTGCGCCGACATTGCCGACGACCGCCGGCCCGGAGTTGAGGCCGATTTTTACTGCGTAACCCGGCACACCGCGCCGATCGGCATCGGCCTTAGCCTGCATCACGCTTGCTACGACACGCAATGCGGCCCGCGCGGCGCTGGCCGCATGGTCGGGATCGGGAACCGGCGCACCAAATACCGCCATCACCGCGTCACCGACAAACTGGTTGACATAGCCGCCGGCCGCCTCGACCGCTTCGACCATCAGGGCGTGATAGGAATTGGTCAGCGTCATCAGCTCCTCAGGCGGAAGCCTGGTGGACATCGCCGTGAAGCCGGAGAGGTCGGCGAACATGATGGTGACCTCGCGCCGCTCGCCGCCGAGGTGCAATTCGGCTTCGCTGTCGGCCAATCGCTCGACAACGCTTGGGGCGAGATAATGGCGGAAGGCCGAGCGGACCCGGCGGCCGACGCGGTCGACGACCCAATAGCGGAACAGCAGCACCGTCGCCGCTGCCGTCGCCAGGGCAGCCACCGGTCCGATCAGCGGCAACCATACATTCTTCGCAAAAGCCAGCTGTGCCACGGCCGCCCAAGCCGCGATCGGCGCCGCCCCGGCGAGCACCGCAAAGCGCGCGGCAGAAATTCGGTCATGGTCCCGGCCATCGCTGCCATCACCAGGACCGCCGCCACCTCGACGATCTTCCGGAGGCCCGAAGGCGTGCCGATGAAATCGCGACTGATGATCGTGTCGATTATGTTGGCCAGGCGCTCGACGCCGGGCATCTGGGTGCTGCTGAAGGGCTGGGCATAACTGTCGCCGCTGCCAGTGAATGAGGCGCCGATCAGGACGACGCGGCCGGAGAGGTTTTTAGGCGCCATCCGCCCGGCCAGGAGATCGGCAAAGGAGAAGCTCGGAAAGGTGCGGGGCGGCCCGCGGTAATTGATCAATAGCCGCATCGCCCGATCGGTCGGCACCATCCGGTCGCCGATATGGACGCCGACGCCCAGCGCCAGCGCGACCTTGCGCCAAGCGACGCCGAGATAGGCGGCGGCTGCGCGTACCGGCAGGGAAGGCAGGAAATCGCCTTCGAACGGCAACGCGACGTAATCGTAGCGCGGCACACCGTCGCGATCATAGGCGGGCTCGTGTGGCCCAGCCCGGCGGCAGCCGTGGCAAGCGCCTCGATCGGCAGAACCGCCGATTTCGGACGCAACGGGAAAACCGGCGGCAGCGCGCTCTTGTCGAAGCGCGCATAGGCTGAATCGGAGAGCCACGAAAGCTCCTCGCCGGGCGTGCCGACAAACGAAAAGCCGATCGGCAGCAGCACATTGCCGGAAGCGCGAATGGCGGCGGCGAAGCGACCGTCACGGTCGCTGTCGGCGAGCCGTAGTAATGAGGCACGCAGCTGGTCGCTGCGGTCGCCGGGGAGCGTCTCGGCAGCGGCCCGCGCCGCCTCCCGTAGATCGGCCGGAACCGGCTGGTCGGGCTCGGTGAACAGGAGATCGAAGGCGACGACCTTCGCCCCGGCATCGTCGAGCACTTCGAGCGCCCGGGCAAAGAGGGCGCGCGAAAGCGGCCAGCGGCCGAGGCTTTCGAGGCTGCGGTCGTCGACCAAAATCAGCGTCACCTCCGGCCCCGGCGGTCGCACCCCGCGCAGGCGGAAGCGCAGATCAAGGGACGCCGTCTCGAGCCCGCGGACAACCGGATTGTCGGCGAGGACTGTAAACAGCAGCACCACGACCGCCGCCGCCGTCAGCGCCAGTCCGGCTGAGCGTGCTCCGCGCCGCCGTGTCACCGCGGCGCAGTGTCCAAATTCGTGCGGCGGATGAAATCGTCGAATTCGCCCCCGGTCCACACCCTTGCCGGGACCGGATCTCGACCAGCTTCAACGCGGGCGCCCCAACGGGCGGGGATGACGATCTCTTTTCCGGTGGCGGCGCTCTTCAGACTGACACGGCCTGCGAGCACGCCGACCTGCGTCGCTGCCGGTTGAACTTCGGTGAACCAGTCGGTCGAGCGCACGGCCGCGACCGCAGTCGCGGTGTCGACCTCGAAATGCGGCGGCCCTCTAAGCGGGGCCACGATGGCGCGCAACAGACCCGCGCCGAGCGACAATATGGCGTCGCGGCTCTCTCCGCCATCACCGACCCGGTAATCGGCTATTGTCAGGCGACTGCCGGCGGCGAGGGCGATCACCGAGCCGTCGATCATCCGCAGTTTGAGCTTAGCCCCTGCCGCCACGTCGACGGCATCGCCGACACGCACTGCATCGCCCAGCTGCAGCGGGGTTCTCCGGCCGCTGCTTTCGACAAAGCACTGCCCGAACAGCGCCAGCACCGCACCGGCCTGCGGCGCTGCCGCCATCGTTACCCGGGCTCCGGGCACCACAAGGACAGCGACGATCGCGGCGATCGCGAAGTGGTTTCGCACGACGGAGTTCCGACAACTGCTGCGCCGCAATCGTAGGCTCGCCGACCAGGGGTCGGCAAGGCAGGAGCGCCGACGAGGAGCGTCACCGTCGTTGCTCACTTCACCGCGGGATTCTCGGTGGCCGGGTAGGTAGGGTACTTGTGTCGGAAGAAGAAGTGCGGCAGACCGCGGCTGTGGGTTAGACCCGAAGAAGATGAGCTGAAGGCTGGGTCTACCATGGCCGCTACCCGGCGTCTCGCCGCGGTCCTCGCCGCCGATGTCGCGGGATATTCGCGCCTGATGGCAGCGGACGAGGAGGGTACGCTCGAACGCCTCAAAGCGCTGCGGCGCGAGCAGCAGGCGATGCCCGAGCGGAACACGGGCGCCATGGCGGACAATCGCATGAGGACCGCGAGGTCGCTGTCGACCTTTGCAAACCGGCTGTCGTAACCGGCTAGTTCCTCTGCCGCAGCGCGGGCCTTGTCCTCTGGCGCGCCCGCGGCAACGAGCGCGTCGTAGGTTTTTGACAGCATCACGGCCATTTTCTGGCGCCTCCGTCCCTTTGAAATTGGCACGCAGAGCGCCATCGGCAACCGAACCGCTATCAGGCGATGACTTTTGCCCCGCGCAGTTCTTCGAGAGTGGCGCGGTCGTAGCCGAGGATGGCTGAGAGCACTTCGTCGGTGTGCTGGCCGGGGGTCGGGACCGGGCCGACCCTGCCGGGGGTCTTCGACATCTTGATCGTGGCGCCGGGCAGGTACATCTCGCCGGCCACCGGGTCTTCCATCTTGACCAGCATCTCGCGCTCCCACAAATGCGGATCTTGGGCCACCTGCGGGATGGTCTTGACCGGCGCCACCGGGATGTCGGCCTCGACCAGCGCCGAGACGATCTCGTCGACGGTATG
Source organism: uncultured Alphaproteobacteria bacterium (assembly GCA_963795485.1). GTDB lineage: Bacteria > Pseudomonadota > Alphaproteobacteria > ATCC43930 > CGMCC-115725 > AP-15. The sequence goes on along the minus strand of CAWCIL010000039.1, from coordinate 207,464 downwards.
CGCCAGGCACCAGGCCGCGACGGCCTGGCGTGGCGAATTGGCGAGGCTCATCCGCCCGGTGAAAGCGCCGGTGTTGGCGACGGCATCGGGGTTGCCGGTGGCGATCCGCATCAGCCGCGAGCCCATTTCGCGCCCCGAGGCGGAGATCACGACATGGCCGTCCTTGGCCTGATAAGGCGGCCGGCCGCCTTCGCCGCCCTCCTCGCCGGTCGCGAGATAATACGACGTCGGAATCTCGACCATGGTCAATGCCGAATCCAAGAGGCAGACATCGACCACCTGGCCCTCGCCGGTGCGGTCGCGGTGATGCAATGCCGCCAGCATCCCGATTGTCGCGTGCAGCGAGGTGTAGCGGTCGACGATCGAGGAGGCGGTGCCGAGCGGCCGACCGACCGGGATCCCGGTCAGGTGCATCAGCCCGCTCATCGCCTGGCCCAGCGGGTCGAAGGCCGGGCGGTCGCGATAAGGGCCGTACTGGCCGAAACCCGAGACCGAGCCCAGGATGATGTCGGGCTTCAACTCGCGCAGCCTTTCGTAGCCGAAGCCCATCTTGTCCATGACGCCGGGGCGGAAATTCTGCAATACGATGTCGGCGGTCTTGACCAGCGCTGCGAAGATCTCCTTGCCGCGGGCGGTGCGCAGATCGAGGCACAGGCTCTTCTTGCCGCGGTTGTAGACCGAGAAATAGACGCTCTGGCCGCGCACCAATGGCGGCGACTGCCGGGTCTCCTCGCCGCCCAGCTTCTCGATCTTGATGACCTCGGCGCCGAGGTCGGAGAGGATCATGCCGCCGCGCGGACCGGCCTGATAACGCGCCAATTCGAGTACCCGCACACCGTCCAAGGCCCCGCTCATCGTCGCCTCCCCAGTCCTCTGCGCCATACCGAACCGGCACTGAAGGTTGAGCTAACACCCGGTCCCGCGTAGTGTCAAACCAGGGACGAGCCGCAAAGGGACGCCGCAATGGCTTATGAGTTCATCCTGACCGAACGCCGCGACCAGGTCGCGGTGATCACGCTGAACCGGCCGGACAAGCTCAATGCGCTGAGTTTTGGCCTGGCGCGCGAGCTCGACGAGGCATTGACCGCGTATGAGAGGGACGACGCGGTCAACGCGGTGGTCCTGACCGGCGCCGGCGAGAGGGCGTTTTCCGCCGGCGCCGACATTCACGAGATGGCGGGGCTCTCGAGCGAGGAGCTGGCCCAGCGCCAGGCCTTCCGCAGCGAGGCCACCTGGCATGTCGCGACCTTTGCGAAGCCGCTGATCGGCGCCATCAACGGGCTCGCCTATGGCGGGGCGGCGTTGCTGTCGTCGACGCTCGACCTGCGTATCGGCAGCGAGCGCACTCAGTTCCGGTTTTTGGCGGCGAGCTATGGCCGGGTCAACTCGACCTGGTCTTTGCCATTGCTGGTCGGGCTGCCGAAAGCCAAGGAGCTGCTCTACACCGGCAGGGTGGTCGGCGCCGAGGAGGCGCAGCGCATCGGCCTTCTGAACCAGGTCGTGCCGGCGGCCCAGCTTCTGGAGACCGCGGTCGAGATCGGGCAGATGATCGCCAAGAACGATGCCCGGATGGTCCAGGGGATCAAGCGCCTGCTGCACGAGCAGATCGGCATGGGCTGGCGCGACCGCTATGGCGACGAAGAGGACGCGCGCGCCAGCTGGCTCGCCGCCGGCCATCCGCGCGACGGGTTTAAGGATTTTTTGACCCGCAAGCCCGCCTGATCGTCCGCCGGCCTTTTTCTCTTGGGCGCTGATGTTGTCGAAATTGTCTGACGCCGTGACGGGTGTCCTGGCCGAAGCGGGGGCCGAAGCCGGGCTTCCCGATACCCGCTCAGCGGCGCGCGGCGCGGAACTCACGGTTGTCGTGCCGACCTTCAACGAGCGCGACAATATCGAGGCGCTGCTGGCGCGCCTCGAGGCGGCGCTCTACGGGATCGACTGGGAGATCGTCTATGTCGACGACGACTCGCCCGACGGCACCGCCGCCACAATCCGAGCGCTCGCGCGGACCGATCCCCGCATCCGTTGCCTGCAGCGCATCGGGCGTCGCGGGCTGTCAACCGCGGTCGTCGAGGGCATGCTCGCCAGCAGCGCGCCCTATCTGGCGGTGATCGACGCCGATCTTCAGCACGACGAGAGGCTGCTGCCGCAGATGCTGGCCGCGATCAAGACGGAAGATTTCGACGTGGTTGTCGGCAGCCGCCACGTTGCCGGTGGCGGCGTCGGCGAGTGGGACCGCCGCCGGGTGGCGATCAGCGGAATTGCCGCCCGGCTCGCCCGGCTGATCATCGCCGCCGATCTCGCCGACCCGATGAGTGGGTTTTTCATGATTTCCCGCCCGGCCTTCGAGCGCGCGGTCCGGCACCTCTCCGGGCAGGGCTTCAAAATTCTTCTCGATCTCTTCGCTTCCACCCCGACCGCCTATCGGTTCGCGGAAATTCCCTACGTCTTCGGGCAGCGCCAGTACGGCGAGAGCAAGCTCGACAGCTTCGTCATCTGGGAATACCTGATGCTGTTGCTGGACAAGCTGGTCGGGCGCTATGTCCCGGTGCGCTTTGTCTCGTTTGCCGCGATCGGCGCCTTGGGCGTCGCCGTTCATTTTCTGACGCTGTATTTTGCGCTCAAGGCGGTGGAATTCCCGGTCGCCCAGGCGGCGGCGACCATTGTCGCGATGACCAGCAACTTTGCACTCAACAATTTCCTGACCTATCGCGACCGTCGCCTGACCGGCCGGCGCTTTGCGACGGGGCTGCTGTCGTTCTATGCGGTGTGCAGCCTCGGCGCGGTGGCCAATGTCGGCATCGCCTCGGCGGCGTTTGCCCATCATTACACCTGGTGGGTGTCCGGGCTCGCCGGCGTCGCCATCGGCGTCGTCTGGAACTACGCCGTCTCCTCTGTCATCACCTGGCGCCCTAAGTGATCCCTCGCTCGTCGCCGGCGTTCGCGCCGGACGCTAAGCAACGGGGGATATCGGGGAAATTCGTCACCACCACCTCGTCGGTGACGGTGTCGAGCACGGCGCAGCTCAATTGCCGGCCGTTGCCGCTGTCGCGCGCCTCGCCGGCCGAGCCCGGGTTGATCACCAGCACCCGGCCGACCCGGCGCACCAGCTGATGATGGGTGTGGCCGTAGAGCACGAAATCGGCCTCGGCCTCGGCGAACCGCTTCGAGCAGCGAGCTGTGCGGATAGACATAGGCGCCGCGCGGCTCCCACGGCGTCGAATGCACCGCGAGCAGCTTTTTCCCGGCGACCGCGAGCTCGATCCGGTGCGGCCGTGAGGCGAGCCAGTCGAGCAATCCCGGTCGATCCACTCGGGCTGGCGCGCGCGGACGCCGTGCGGCCCGAGAAAACCCTCTTCGTGGTTGCCGAGGATCACCTGCGCGCCGCGGCTCCTTGAGGGTGCGCACGACCTCGTTCGAGAAGCGGTATTCGTAGATGCTGTCGCCGAGGCAGATCAGCTCGTCGACATCGCCGATGATGTCCAACGCCCGCAGCAGACCCTGATGGTTGCAGTGCAGATCCGAGACGATGCCGATCTTCACGCGGCAGCCCCCACCCTAACCCTGCCCCGCAGGCGGGGGAGGGGATGGGAGAGGGCGCGGCAGCGCAACAGGTTCATCGGCTTCAGGCTCATCACGATTTCGCCGTTCTGGTTCAGCACCTCGACCAGGGTGCGCACCATGCCGCGGTCGGGCCTCGAACGCGAGCGCGTCGCTTCGAGCACGGTCACCCGGATGCTGCAGCACGTCGCCGGGCCGCACCGGCCGGGTCCAGCGCAACTCGTCGATGCCGGGCGAGGCGAGGCTCGCGCATGCGGCAGAAAATGCTCGACGAAGAGCCGCATCATCATCCCCGCGGTATGCCAGCCGCTGGCGATCAGCCCGCCGAAATTGCCGCGCGCCGCGGCCTCGGGATCGACATGCATCGGCTGCGGGTCGAAGCGGCGGGCGAAGTCGATGATCGCGGCCTCGGTGACCTCTATGCCGCCAAACTCGTAAACCGCGCCCGGCGTATAATCCTCGAACCATCGGTCTTCGATCGGCGCGGCGAAATCGGCTTGGCTCAATCGAATGCTCCCTGCAAGAGACCGCGGACCCGACCGGGCTTGACCAGCAGCCGGCCCTTTGGATTACATGAACGCCCGGGAAAAGTCGCCGATGCCGGTGTGCCGGAGCACGGCGCCGGTCCGGCAGGTCCGATAACGCAAAAGGGGGGAGCCGAGCATGACGATGATCGATCGCAGCGCGGACCCGGCGCTGGGCGGCACCGAGCTGGGTTTTGGCGGCGCCATTGCGACCTGTTTTCGCAAATACGTCGTCTTCGCCGGACGCGCCCGGCGGCCCGAATACTGGTACTGGGTGCTGTTCCAGGTTCTGGTAGGGATCGCCGGGACAATCCTCGATCTGAGCCTGTTCCAGACCGCAGAGGGTCTCTTCAATGCCTTGACGAGCTTGGCGCTGTTCCTGCCCGGCCTCGCCGTCACGGTGCGCCGGCTGCACGACATCGACCGCCCCGGCTGGTGGATCCTGATATCGATCGTCCCGCTGGTCGGTGCGATCGTGCTGTTAATTATGACCTGCACCCGCGGCACCGCGGGCCCGAACCGGTTCGGTCCGGAATATGCCCAGCCCGCCGCTGCCATTGCCGCCTAGCGACGCGCAGCGGCGCGGCCCGGTCGAACGCTGGCGCGTTGCCGGCTGCCCTCGCAATACTTTAGCGGGCGGTGCAATCGCGTTGAGCCGGATCGAGGGGGAAGGGATGGATTACGATTACATCATCGTCGGCGGCGGCTCGGCCGGGTCGGTCATGGCCAACCGGCTGTCGGCAAAAAGCGCCAACCAGGTGCTGCTGTGCGAGGCCGGCCAGGACACGCCGCATGGCAAGGTGCCGCCCGAGATCCTCGATTCCTATCCCGGCACCGCCTATTTCGACCCGCGCTTTCACTGGACCGAATTGAAGGTCCATACCGAGGTCATTTCGCACAACCGGCCGCAAGAGAACCGCCCGCCGCTGCGCAAATACGAGCAGGCGCGGGTGTTGGGCGGCGGCTCGTCGATCAACGGCCAGCTCGCCAACCGCGGCGCGCCCTCCGATTACGACGAGTGGGAGGCGCGCGGGGCGGCCGGCTGGGGCTGGAACGCGGTCCTGCCCTATTTCAAAAAGGTCGAGCGCGACATGGATTTCGACGGGCCGTGGCACGGCAAGGACGGCCGCATCCCGGTGCGCCGGATCTTCCCCGATCTGTGGAACGGCCACGCCAAGGCGGTCGCCAAAGCCTTCGAAGAGGCCGGGTTCCCCTATATCCAGGACCAGAACGGCGCGTTCGAGGACGGCTATTTCCCGATCACGATCTCGAACCTCTACGACCGCCGGGTGTCGGCGGCGATCGGCTATCTCGATCCGGGGACGCGGCTGCGCGACAATCTGACGATCTCGGCCGAGACCGAGGTCCAGGGGCTGATCTTCGAGGGCGCCCGCTGCGTCGGCGTCAAGGCGCTGGTCGCGGGCAAGGAGACCGAGTTCCGCGTCGGCGAGGAGCGGGGCGAGGTCGTCGTCTCGTCGGGGGCCATCCATTCGCCGGCGCATCTGTTGCGCGCCGGGATCGGCCCGGCCGGCGATCTGCGCGATCTCGGCATCGAGGTGGTCGCCAACGTGCCGGGGGTCGGCCAGCGGCTGATGGATCACCCGTCGATCTCGGTGTCGTCGTTCATCAAGCCGGACGCGCGGCTCAACGACCTGACCCGGCGCCATATCCTGCTGGCGTTGCGCTATTCGTCGGGGATCGGCGGCGCGCCCGCCGGCGACATGTTCGTCGCCGGGGTCAGCAAATCCGCCTGGCACGCGGTCGGCGAGCAGATCGGGTCGTTGCTGGCGGCGGTGTACAAGACCTTTTCCGAGACCGGCCAGGTCAAGCTCGCCTCGCGCGACTGGCGGGCCGAGCCGATCGTCGAATTCAACCTGCTCTCCGACCGGCGCGACCTCGAACGGCTGATGGACGCGTTCCGCCGGCTGGGGGCGATGCAAGTCAGCGCGGCACTGAGCGAGGCGACCAGCGACCCGTTTCCGGCGAGCTACACCGAGCGGGTGCGCAAGATCGGCGTCGTCAACGCCAGGAACAAGCGGATCACCGACATCATCGCCAAACTGCTCGACGGCCCCGCCTGGCTGCGCCGCATGGTGATCGAAAAGGTCATCGTCGAGGGCTATCGCTTCGACCAGCTGATGCGTGACGACGAGGCGCTCGAAGACTTCATCCGCAAGGCCGCGATCGGGGTGTGGCACGCCACCTGCACCTGCCGCATGGGCGCCGAGGACGACCCGATGGCGGTCACCGACAAAGAGGGCCGGGTGCGCGGGGTCGGGGGGCTGCGCGTCGTCGACGCCTCGCTGTTCCCGTGCGTGCCCTGCGCCAACACCAACTTCCCGACCCTGATGACCGCCGAAAAAATCGCCGACGCGATGGTGTCTGACTGATGCGTTGGCTGGTTCCTGTGACGCATTGCGCAGCTTAGCAGCGTCCGCTATGGATCGCATTCGTCATCATCGGACCGCAGCGGCTTCTCCGGACCATCAGCGACAACCACGCAATTGCGACGAGGTTGATGGCCGGGTATCTGGCAGCGTCATTCCTCGGAGCGAGCGCATGCTGGTGCTTCGGACCAGACGGCAAGCTGGCAAATCTTCGCAGCATGAACCCTGATCAATGGATGCTACCGGGACATCCGTATGCTGGGCGGGCGCTCTCCGCCAGCAATGCGTCGATGCCGGTGACTGAGCAGGCTGTCTGGGAGTCTCCTTCGCGACATCAAATATATAGGGCAGACGTGAACCTTGCGGCAGTGTCGTTGTTGTCCGATCATCCGGAAACCCGAACATGGTATCGCGCTGTGGCGCTCGATATCTCCGAGTGCGATTGCGACCGCTCACACTGTCGCGGTCCCCTCCCGATTTATGATCCGATCACTGCGTATCCTCAGTTTGCTAGCCTGTATGTATCGACAGCTCCCTGTCGCGATGTTCGAGGCGCAAGCCCTGTTTGGCTCGCCCACGACTCCAGGAGGATCGATCCCGGCTCCGGCCGGCGCTTGGACAGTATTGACTGTGCGGGTTGAGCGACGCCGTGGTGGATCTGTCCGATATCTGTCGCAAGTATTGGACGCGAGCGTTCAGGAGTTGACCGGCGATTGGCGTGGTTTTCGTCAGCGCTCATCCGCGACAACGTCAGCAACCCGACAGGGACGGCGCCCACCCAGCTGCTCGGAGAGGCAACCCACCGAGATCCGCGGGCCCTGGAAGGTCTGCTGACCGTTTCCGCCAAGGTCCCCTATAATCGGAATCTGATCGCGTTCCCTGACCACCTTCGTTCGCGAAGCTTCATCGAGTATGAGTGTGACAGATCTGCCGGCATCAATCACGCTTTCCGTATTGATCGAGGAAATCCGAGTGGCGTGCAGACGCGTTGAGCACGCGAATGACACCATTAACGAAATAAACCCGAGGCTACGGCTCGCTGTTCCGACTACAAGGGTTCGGGAGCGGGAGAGATAGAGGAGAGGCAGATGCGTTTTGGGATTTTTGACCATCTGGACGACAGCGGGCAGCCGCTGGCCCGGCATTACGAGGAGCGGCTCGAGTTGATCGAGGCTTATGACCGCGCCGGGTTCTACGGCTATCACCTGGCCGAGCACCACAACACGCCACTGGGCTATGCGCCGTCGCCGGGCATCTTTCTGGCCGCGGTGGCGCAGCGCACCCGGCAACTGCGCTTCGGGCCGATGGTCTATCTGCTGCCGCTCTACCACCCGCTGCGGCTGATCGACGAGATCTGCATGCTCGACCAGATGAGCGGCGGGCGCTTCATGTACGGGGTCGGGCGCGGCATCTCGCCGGTCGAGGTCGGGTTTTACGGCATCGATTTCGCCACCGGCGCGGCCCAGTTCCGCGAAGCCTTCGAGGCGATCCGGCATCGGTCTGACCGAGGACGAATTGACCTATCACGGCGAATTCTACGATTTCGACCACGTGCCGATGGCGATGAAGCCGTTTCAGCAGCCTTATCCGGAGCTGTGGTACGGGCTCGGCAACCCGGCGAGTGTTCCCTGGGCCGCGGCCAACGCCGCCAACACGGTGACGCGCCGGCCGCCCGACCAGGTCCGCGCGATCACCGACAGCTATCGTGCCGAATGGAAGAAGCTGGGCCGCGCGCGAGGCCGATCTGCCGCTGCTCGGCGTCAACCGCCACATCATCATCGCCGACACCGAGGCCGACGCGCTCGACACCGCACGCCGCGGCTACCCGGCGTGGCGGCACCACATGGGCCAGCTGTGGCACAAGTACAACGTGCCGTTCCCGCTCGAAGCGGCGCTGCCCGAGGATTGGGCGCGTCCTGCAGCAGCATGGCGACGCGATCGCCGGCACGCCCGCTCAGGTGCGCGACTACATCGCCGGCGAGATCGCGGCGACCGGGGTCAACTACTATGTCTGCGACTTCGCTTTCGGCAATATCAGCCACGATGAGGCCATGCGCTCGATCGAGCTGTTCACGCAGGAGGTGATGCCGGCCTTTGCCGACGCCTGACCAGGAGGATTATCGATGGGGATCATGACCGATTTTGCCCGCCCCGACGGGATGGCGGCCAAGGGCTATCTGGCGACGGCCGGGCGCGGCCGGCCGGGGATCATCGTCATTCAGGAATGGTGGGGCCTCAACGACCAGATCTGCGGGGTGGCCGACCGCTTTGCCCGCGCCGGCTGGAACGCGCTGGCGCCCGATCTCTACCAGGGCAAGGTCACCACCGCGCCCGACGAGGCCAACCATCTGATGACCGGTCTCGATTTTGCCGACGCCACGCACCAGGACCTGCGCGGCGCGGCACTGCTGGTGGGAGAGCACAGCGGCAAGATCGCGGTGATGGGCTTCTGCATGGGCGGGGCGTTGACCATCGCCGCCGCGGTGCATGTCCCCGAGATCGAGGCCGCGGTGTGCTTTTACGGCATTCCGCCCAAGGAGTTCGCCGACCCGGCCAAGATCCGGGTGCCGTTCCAGGGCCATTTCGCCAACAAGGACGATTGGTGCACGCCCGCCGCGGTCGATGAGCTCGAACGCTCGCTGAAGGCGGCCGGCGCCAAGCACGAGATCTACCGCTACGACGCCGCCCACGCCTTCGCCAACGAGCGCAGCCCCGCCTATGACGTCGCCTGCGCGAACCAGGCCTGGGAGCGCATGACGGCGTTCCTGGAGACGGAGCTGGGCTGACATGCCGATCGCCGGCAGGGCGCCGTTCAATCGAGACCCGCCGACGCGGCCGGAGATCGAGCGATGGTTTCTCGCCAACCCGGCGGTGCCGCCGCACACCTTCGAGTTCGCGCTGGTGCTCGGCGGCACGGTTTCGGCCGGAGCCTATACCGCCGGGGCCCTCGATTTCCTGATCGAGGCGCTCGATGCGTGGAGCCGGCTGCGCGATTCCGGCGACCCGGCGGCGCCTACGCACAAGGTCGTGCTTCGCGTCATCACCGGCACCTCGGGCGGCGGGGTCTGCGCCGCGATCGCCGCGCGGGCCTTGAATTTCGCCTTCGATCCGATCTCGCGCGGCACGCCGGTCGGGCCGGGTCCGACCGGAAACCCGTTCTACGACATCTGGATCAAGACGCTGACGCTCGACCGGTTTCTCGAAACCGACGACATCGGCAAAGAGGTCGCCTCGCTGCTGAACGGCGCCGCGATCGACGCCGGGGCGCAGACCATCATCGACTTTGCCGGCACCGGCGTGAAGGCGCGTTCCTGGGTCGCGGCACCGCTGCGGGTGATCCTGACCCTGACCAATCTGCGCGGCATCCCGTTCAAGCTCGGTTTCGGCAATGGCCGCAGCGAAACCTATATCGATCACGCCGATTTCATCCGCTTCGCGCTCAATTATCCGAGTCAGCCGATCGCCGAGTTCCGGCCGGACGAGCTCACTCTGGGCTTTTCCGGCGCGCGGCTGCCACAGGCCGCCAGCTGGGACGATTTCAGCCGGTTCGCCCGCGCCACCGCGGCCTTTCCAGTCGGGTTTCCGCCGCGCGCGCTGGTCCGGCCGATGTCGCAGTACCGCTGGCGCGTGGTGCTGCGCGCTCCGACCGACCCGGCGGCGGCAGCTGGCCGGCGAACCTTCCTATGCCGCCTTGATCCCCGATTGGGAGGCGCTCGTCCCCGCCGGCGCCGGCGATGTGCCGGACGACTACCATTTCCTCGCGGTCGACGGCGGCGCCACCGACAACGAGCCGATCGAATTGGCCCGGACGGCGCTGTGCGGGCTCGAGGGCAGCAACCCGCGCGATGCGCGAGAGGCGACCCGGGCGGTGGTGCTGATCGACCCGTTCGCCGGAAAGACGTCCCTGGGGCCGGATGGCCTGACCAGCTTTGTCGCCACCGTCGGCGGGGTGGCCTCAGCCGTCGCCCAGCAGACCCGCTACGATTCGCGCGACCTGGTGCTGGCCGCCGACGAGAAGGTGTTCAGCCGGTTCATGCTGACGCCGCAGCTGGGGACGAGCCTGGGAGAGGCGGCCATCGCCAGCGCCGGGCTCGGCGCGTTCATCGGTTTCGCCTGCGCCGATTTCATGCGCTACGACTACTTGCTCGGCCGCAAGAACTGCCAGGACTTCCTGCGCAGCACATTTGTCCTCGCCGACGCCAATCCGGTTTTCGACGGCGTCTGGAGCGCCGACCAGAAGGCCGCCCTGGCCAAATACGCGGACGCGGGCTTTCTGCCGATCATTCCGCTGATGGGACCGTGCGCGGTCGATGAGACGCTCGACCCCTGGCCCAAAGGCAAGCTCGACCCCGAACGATACCGCAGCGCGATCGAGCGCCGGTTTCGCGCGGTCTCCGAAACCGAGCTTTCGGGCGGGGCGCTGCGCATGATCCTGGGGTGGCTCGCCGCCCATGCGGCGCAGGGCTCGGTGACCGATTACGTGATCGGGCTGATCAAAAGCTATTTGGCCGAGGCCAGGCTTTCCTGAGTCCGTCCCGGTCCGTTGGACGCGGTAGGCGAGCCTCGAATTGAGGCAGAGCCCGTTCGGCAATAATGTAATCGAGCATCCGCTGGCCGCCGTTTGAAGGTCCATTTTTCGAGCCCGCCATTGGGGTCCCTGGCCGCGGCGGCGATCGCCCCGCGGCTGCTGCAATTCTACCCCGCGACGGCTGGGGCAATTATATCAGCCGCCATGCTCGGCGCGTTTGACCTCCTGCCACAGCATTTCGAGCGCATCGAGGTCGGGGCCGATGCCGCGCTCGGCGGCGAGCGCTTCGACTCGCGCGAAAGCGGCGCTCGAATTTGGCGGTGGCCCGGCGCAAGGCCGCTTCCGGGTCGAGGTCGAGCTTGCGCGCGAGGTTGGCGGCGGCGAACAGGATGTCGCCCATTTCATCCTCGATCCGCGCCCGATCGGCGGCGCCGTTCGTGCGCGGCCTCCAGCTCGGTTTCGAGCTCGGCGATCTCCTCGGCAAGCTTCGCGACGACCGGGCGCGCTTCGGCCCAGTCGAACCCGATCCGCGCTGCACGCGCCTGGATCTTGGCCGCGCGCAGCAGGGCAGGGAGGGCCAGCGCCACGCCGTCGAGCACGCTCGCGCGGGCCCGGCTGCCTCGGCGCGGGCACGGCGCTCTTTGGCCTTGTGCTCCTCCCAGGCCTCGGTCTGCGCTGCGGCGGAGGCGATCTCGCGCGTCGCCGAACACATGCGGGTGGCGGCGCACCATCTTGTCGGCGATCGCCGCGGCGACGTCGTCAAAGGCGAAATGGCCGGCCTCCTCGGCCATGCGGGCGTGAAACACGACCTGGAACAACAGATCGCCGAGCTCGTCCTTCAACGCCGCGATGTCGCCGCGGGCGATCGCGTCGGCGACCTCGTAGGCCTCCTCGATCGTATAGGGCGCGATCGTCGCGAAATCCTGCTCGCGGTCCCACGGGCAGCCGCGCTCGGGGTCGCGCAGCCGCGCCATGATCGCCAGCAGCCGGTCGAGCGACGAGTCATCGGGTCTCCGGGATCAGCCGCTTTTTGAGGAAAAAGCGCTGGTGATCGGGCGGATAATCGAGCGTGCCGAATACCTCGTAGCCGAGCTTTCGATAAAAATCCGGCGCCTGGAACGAGAACGTGTCGAGCATGGCGGAATGGCAGCCGAACGCGACGGCCCGCTGCTCGGCGAGCGCCAGCAACCCGCGCCCGAGCCCCTGCGGCGCAACTCGGCATGTATCCAAAGCTCGTCGACAAACAGCCAGCCGGCATAGCAGTTGCCGATCAGACCGGCCCGGATCGCTCCGTTGTCGTCGCGCACGAAAATCCCGAAATAGCTGTAGCCGGGGTTCGCGCAGAAACGGTGCGTTGTATTCGCCGAGCGCATTATCGAGCATTCGCGGTCGGCCCAGGACGGTTGATCCTCGAAGCTCAGCCGAAGTCCGGGCGGCAGATCCACCACCCTCTCCTGTGCTATGATGCCGCAGCCAACATAGGCCGTCGATTGCGGAGGCGATAGCGGGTGGAGCCGGGAGAGCTGGAGATCGTCCGCCGCGCCTACGCGAAGCAGGTCATGGCGGCGGCCGGGTCGCCGATGCCCGCGTCGAGGCGGCCTTTGCCGCTGTCAGGCGCGAGCATTTTCTCGGCCCCGGTCCGTGGCCGATCCTGCGCTGGCGCGGGGCCAGCCCCGACTATGTAACGACCCCGAGCGCCGACCCGGTCTACCTCTACACCAACGATGTGATCGGGATCCTTCCCGAGCGTCATCTCAACAACGGCCAGCCGTCCCTTCATGCCGCGCTGATCGCCAGCGCGGCGCCGCAGCCAGGCGAGCACATCGTCCATGTCGGCGCCGGGGTCGGCTATTACACGGCGATCATGGCGGAACTCGTTCGACCCTCGGGGACGATGACAGCGATCGAATTCGATCCGGGGCTCGCCAAGCGCGCCGCGGCCAATTTCTCGCATGAGCCGAACGTTCGGGTCGTGCAGGGCGATGGCACGCTGGTTCCGTTCGATCCGGCCGATGTGATCTATGTCAATGCCGGCGCCACGCATCCCGCGGCATCGTGGCTCGACGGGCTCAAAGAGGGTGGCCGGCTGGTTCTGCCGCTGACCGCGACGGCCCTTCCCAACGGCGATATTCGCCGCGGTGCGGTATTCCGCATCGAGCGGCGCGGCGGTGAATTCCTTGCCCGGTGGCTTTCCGCCGGTCGCGATCTTCTCCTGCGAAGGCGGGCGCGACCCTGAATCGGAGCTGGCCTTGTCGGCGGCATTCACCGTGGAGCGCTGGCGCGAGGTGACCCGGCTTTACCGCCGCGACGACCTGCCGGCCGAGCAGTGCTGGCTGCGCGCGCCCGGCTGGTGCCTGACTTACCGCTGAATCCGTTTCGGCGAATTAGCCAGGCCCCACGGGGTGAAGGTCAGCTCCGGTCAGATGGCTTGGGCGCGCCGTGCCTTGCGCGTATGCGGGGCGGCGTTGCCGAGCGCGGAGTTTGGCCGGATTACCATCGCAACAGAGCGTCGAGGCCGAACGGCGCCATAAATCGAACTGGTCGAGACGCCGACCCGGCAGGTGATTCTGTCCTCGGCCGCCCAGGACAGATCAGGATCGTCGAAATAGATCAGGTCGTGATCCTTGATGCCGGTTCGCGATGGGCGGCCGGTCAGAACATTGCAGACCGTCTGGTACAGGCAGCCGACGACGCGCCGCCACTGCGGCAACCGCAATTTGCAAATCGCCGCGAGCAGGCGCATCAGATCGGGAGAGGATCAGATCTTCGTCTCGAAACGGCCGGCCTCCACGTACAGTCAATGTCGCATAATATATATTATGGAAAATTACCCGCATGCACAAGGGTCCGTGGACGGGGCTTTTCACAGCCTGGCGAAGGGTCGCTTATCAGGTTGGTTTACGACGCCGACGCATCATACCGAAGCCGGCTAAAGCAACCCCGAGGATCGACAAGGTCGCTTGCTCCGGGGTTGGTGTCACCACTACCGTGAAGCTCGCCGCAGTCAGCGGTTCCTCGAGCGAGAAGAACGCGCTGCCGCCATTGACCAATCCGGGGGCGAAGTTCAGGTTGCCAACGTTGCCAACGATGTTGCTGAAGGAATTCAGCGGGCCGTTCACATTGAAGCTGCCGATCGCCGAATCCGCGCCCTCATAGCCGGTGGCTCCGCCAGTTGGCGGATTGATATAGGTTTCGAGGCCGTCCATCGAACCCGAAGATGGCGTTCGCGCCGCCGTTGAGGGTGATCGCGGCGATGGTGTGGCCCGAATTGTTGACCACGCCGACCAAAGTGTCCTCGATGCCGTCATAGGTACCTGGCCCGAAGCCGGCCCGTTCGCAATCGAGCCCGTCATGTTCGGGTTCAGCGTGATGACGACGCGCAGCCGAGGGTATCGTTGCCGACGGCCGGGCACACGCCGCCGCAGCCGGCGTCGATCCGGCCGTCCGAAATCCGCCTGGCGCCGGCCAGCATCGTGCCGGCGAGCGGATCCCTGTCTCAAACCGATATCCATCCTCTTCCTCCTCGGTTCACGATGATCCGCCGGACGGTGCGGAAATTAAGGTCAGCAAATGTCGCGCCAGGAGGATTTTTCTGTGTTGTTTCAGTAATTTATGGTCCGCACCGCCATGATAAGGGGGGTCCGAGTGTCGGGATTTTTTACAGGATCTCCACAGTTCTGCGGGCACATTGGAATGCCCCGAGACGCCGCCGGGTCGTCTTCGGATGCAGCTGGCCGGCGCCCGCAACGCGCTCACCTGTCGTGGATTTTTGGGGGTAAACAGCTTGAGGTTCCAAAGTCGGCTTCCTCTGCGTCCTGCGGATCTTCGCCCCGAAGTGGGGGACGTCCGCATCCGGGATAGAAGGCCAGCAACAAAGCCGGTTGGAGCATCAACGAGTGTAAAGCTTTCCGACGACCTCGACAACCGGGTTCGAAAAAAATCTTATCACCCATCATTTTTCGATTAGCTTAAACACTTGTCTCAGCTTCAGGCGGCATGAGGGCGGTCCCGACGATGCTCGCCGCCAAAGCCGATTTGTTCAGCTTCTCTGCGAATCTTCGGACTTCCTCCCCGACATCTTACGCTGGCGGCCCGATGCGGACTTACTTAGGCCCTTGCTTGAGGGGCTCGGGGCTTGATCGGTCGGCAAATCTACGGGCGTCGCCGATCCGGCAGGTTGATCCGTTCGCTTCTATTTCTGGCTCTGCCGCCCGGATCACGGGTCCGGCAGCTCGATGACGAGGCCGTCCTGGCCGGGCTCGACGCCGGCCGGCAGCTCGGCGCTGAGCTCGCGATAGTCGAGGCTCTGCTCCATATGGGTCAGGACGGCGCGGCGCGGGCGCACCCGCGCGATCCAGGCGAGCGTCTTGTCGAGATGGCTGTGGGTCGGATGCGGCGCGCGGCGCAGGCAGTCGACGATCCACAGCTCGACGCCGGCGAGCGCGGCAAAGGCCGTCGTCGTCGAGCTCGGTCACATCGGTCGAATAGGCCATCGGCCCGATGCGAAAACCCAGCGTCGTGCTGAACCCGTGATCCTGTGCGAACGGCGCGACCCGATGGTCCGCGATCGCGAACGGGCCGGTGATCTCGTGCGGCGTCAGGCACGGCTTGTAGTATCGTCCCGGCTCCGCCGGCGGCTCGAACACGTAGCCGAAGCGGCGGCGGATCTCGGCCAGCGTCTTGGCGTCGGCCCAGAGCGGGATCGCCGCGCGCATCAGCCGGTTCAGCTGCGCGGATGTCGTCGATGCCGTGCAGGTGGTCGGCATGGGCGTGGGTCATCAGCACCGCGTCGAGCCGCTGCACCCGCGCGTCGACCAGCTGCTCGCGCAGATCGGGCGAGGTGTCGATCAGGATCGCGACCGGCCCGATTTCGACCAGCACCGAAGCGCGGCGGCGCCGGTTGCGCGGATCGGCGGGATCGCAGCGTCCCCATTCCGGGCCGATGCGCCGGCACCCCGGTCGATGGACCGCAGCCGAGCATCGTCACTTTCATCGGGACGGCGGAACCGCCTTGGCGAACAGGCGAAAGAAATTCGCGGTGGTCGCCTCGGCCAGGCGTTCGGGCGCGATGCCCTTGAGCGCCGCGACGCCGCCGCCGTCGCCGCGACAAAGGCCGGCTCGTTGCGCTTGCCGCGATACGGCACCGGCGCGAGATAGGGGCTGTCGGTCTCGACCAGCAGCCGGTCGAGCGGCAGGTCGCGCACGATCGCGCGCAGGTCCTCGGCGTTCTTGAAGGTCACGATGCCCGAGATCGAGATGTAGAAGCCGAGCGCCAGCGCCGCTTCGGCCAAGCTCCCGGCCGCTGGAAAAACAATGGATTACGCCGGGCGGCGGCTGTTCTTCGTCAAGAATGCGCGGCGATCTCGGCGTCGGCTTCGCGGGCATGGATGATCAGCGGCAACCCGGTCGCGCGCGAGGCCGCGATATGGGCGCGGAACACCCGCTCCTGGATGTCGCGCGGGCTCAGATCGTAATGGAAATCGAGCCCGGTCTCGCCGATGCCGACGACCTTGGGATGCGCCGCGAGCGCCGCCAGCTGATCGGGCGAGCAATGTCGCATGGTCGGCCGCCTCGTGCGGATGGGCGCCGACCGAGCACCAGATCGCCGGGTCGCCCTCGGCGATCGCGCGGACCCCCGCGAACTGGTCGAGCTGGGTCCCGATCGTCAGCATCGTGCCGACCCCGGCCGCCGCGCGCGCGGGCGATGACCGCCTCGCGTTCCGCCGCGAAATCGGGAAAGTCGAGATGGCAATGGCTGTCGACCAGCATCGCCGCCCTACCCGCCCCACTCATCAGGCCGCTCACGCTGCCGGCGCTTCGACGAAGCGCGGGAAGACGCCTGACGGCTTCGGCAATCGTGTCCCGGCGACGAGCGGCGTCGCCAAGCGCGGCAAAATCGCGCGACGCGGCCGGCACCGCCAAGCTGGTCGAGAAGCTTCGCCGCGGCATCGGGAACAAAGGGTTGCACCAGAATCGCAAGATGACGGATCGTCTCGGCGAGGGTATAGAGCACGGTCCCCATCCGCGCCGGATCGGCTGCGCCGCAGCACCCACGGCGCCTGCTCGTCGACATAGCGGTTGGCTTCGGCGACGACCTGCCAGATGGCTTCGAGCGCGCAGATGAAACGCCTGCTCTGCCATGTGGTTGCGCACCATTCGCAAGAGAGCGCTTGCGGCAGCCGAGCAAGCGCCTGGTCGGCAGCTGGCGAGCGGGCCGGGCTCGGGCACGATGCGCGGCGCAATCGCGGTTGATCATGACCAGCACGCGCTGCGCCAGATTGCCGAGATCGTTGGCGAGGTCGCCGTTGATGCCGGTCCACCACGGCGCGGTGCGAGAAATCGCCGTCGCTGCCGAACGGCAGCTCGCGCAGCATGAAATAGCGCACCGGATCGACGCCGTAGGTGTCGACCAGCTGCTTGCGGCGGGATGAAGTTGCCGAGCGATTTCGACATCTTCTCGCCCTCGACGGTCCACCAGCCATGGGCGAAGACGCGGCGCGGCGGCGCCAGCCCGGCGGCCATCAGAAAGGCCGGCCAATAGACCGCAGTGGAAGCGCACGATGTCCTTACCGACCATATGAAGATCGGCGGGCCAAAGACGTTGAGAACGCGCATTGTCGCCGTCGGGATAGCCGAGCGGCGGTGATGTAGTTGGTCAGCGCGTCGAGCCACACATACATGACGTGCTCGGGATTGCCCGGCACCGGAATGCCCCAGGTGAAGCTGGTGCGCGAGATCGACAGGTCCTTGAGCCCGCCCTTGACGAAGCTGATCACCTCGTTGCGGCGGCCGCGCGGCGCGACCGAGTCGGGATTGCGCCTCGTAATAGGCGAGCAGCCGGTCCTGCCAAGCCGACAGGCGGAAGAAATAATTCTCCTCCTCGACCCATTCGACCTCGGCGCCGGTCGGCGCGCGTTGCCGTCGACCAGCTCGCTCTCGTCGTAGAAGGCCTCGTCGCGCACCGAATACCAGCCGGCAAAGCTGCCGAGATAGATCTCGCCGCGGCGTCTCGCAGCTCCTGCCACAGCGCCTGGCACGCGCGCGTGTGGCGCGGCTCGGTGGTGCGGATGAATTCGTCGTTGCGAGATGTTCATCAGCCGCGTCATTCGCGGAACTTCTCGCGACACGCGGTCGGCAGAACTCCTGCGGCGAGACCCCGGCCGCCGCGCGCCGACTTGCTCGACCTTCTGGCCGTGCTCGTCGGTGCCGGTCAGGAATTTGACGCGGCGCCCGTCGAGCCGCATGAAGCGCGCCAGCGCGTCGCAGGCCACCGTGGTATAGGCATGGCCGAGATGCGGCAGGTCGTTGACGTAATAGATCGGCGTCGTGACGAAAAAGGGCCGCTGCGCGCTCATTGATCCTCTCCAAAGCCCAGATATGGGCCGGGACCGCTCGCGATCCAGCCATCGAGCGGCTGAGCCGGTTCTAGCGCGCCGTCTCTGTGATGGCAAAGAACGCGCCGAGCAGCGTCTGCTTGCGGTCGAGGTTGAGCGCGTCGGCGGCGGCAAAATCGCTCGGCGATCTTGGCGTGCAGGTCGGCCCAGCTCGCCGGACCGGCGCCGGCCGACAGGGTCCGCATCGCCGCCCGCTCGCCGGCGACGATCTCGTCGTCCAGGTTTTCCTCGGAGCCGCTCTTTCCGCTGAGCGCGGCCGCTGCGATCCGGGCGAGAAACTGCGACAGCAATTCCTCGGTCGCGCGATAAGCATCTTCCGCATCGCCGCGGGCGAGCCGGTCGGCAAAGCCGTGCAGCCGGCCGGGATCGCTCCACTGGGTCGCCGACAACACATCGAGCAGCGAACGATAGAGAGCGAGGCCACCGCCATCGGCGAGCCCGAGCGCGCGCCCGATGCTGCCGCCGCACAGCGCGGCGAGCGCCGCGGCCTCGGCTTCGTCGAGCTGTGGGCGGTATTGCCGGATCAGCCGGGTCGCTTCCGCCAGCGGCAACGGGGCGAGCATCAGCCGCCGGCAGCGCGAGCGGATCGTCGGCAGCAGCCGCCCCGGGTTGTGGCTGACCAGCAGCAGCAATGCCCGGTCGGGCGGCTCTTCGAGGATCTTTAAGCACCGCATTCGCGGCGTTCCGGTTCATCTCCTCGGCGCCGTCGATGATGACGATGCGCCACCCCTCCTCCGCCGCCGTCAACCGAAAAAAGCCGACGATCTCGCGCGCATCCTCGACCACGATCTCGCCGCGCAGCCGCTTGCGCCGCGGGTCCCAGGCGCGTTCGACGGTCAACAGATCGGCGTGACCGCCGGCCGCCACCCGGCGAAACACCGGGTTGTGCGGATCGACCGCAAGCCCGGCCGTCCCGCTGGCGAACAAGTTCGCACCCGCGGCGGTCTCGGCTTGGGCCAGCACGAAGCGGGCGAAGCGAAACGCGAGGGTCGCCTTGCCGATGCCGCGCGGGCCGCCCAGCAGGACCGCATGCGGCAGCCGTCCGGTGCGGTAGAGCCGTTCGAGCTCGCGCTCGACGCTCTCGTGGCCGACGAGATCGGGGTTTGCCCGCGGCGGCGGTGCGACGCTCTCCCCCTCAGCCGTCGCATCGCTAACGCGGGCCATCAGCGGCACCCGCTCATCGCCCATTGAAACCGGATAGAGGCAACCCTGTCAGTCATTTATGACCGGCGCGGCAAAGGCCACGCCCAGCCGCTGCGTCACCGCGTCGAGGATCGCACGGTGCACCGCTGCCGGTTCGCCCGCGGCGTCGATCAGCACGCAGCGGCCGGGGTCGGCGGCGGCGATTTCGCGAAAGCCCTGGCGCAGCCGGTCGTGAAAGGCCGGGTCGAGGCGCTCGAAGCGGTCGGCGACGGCCGGTCGGGCGGCGGCGCGGCCATGCCCGACCGCGACCGGAAGATCGAGGATCAGGGTCAGGTCCGGGGCGAAACCGCCGAGCGCAAAACGATGCAGCATGTCAATGTCCGCGAGCGGCAGACCTCTGCCGTAGCCCTGATAAGCGAGCGTCGAATCGGCAAAGCGGTCGCACACGACCCACAGTCCGCGAGCCAGCGCCGGCTCGATCAGCCGGGCGACATGGTCGCGCCGCGCCGCCACCAGCAGCAATGCCTCCTGCGGCGCGTCCCACCGGGCGCTCTCGCCTTCGAGCAGCAATTGACGGATCGCCTCGGCGCCCTCCGACCCGCCCGGCTCGCGCGTCGCCAGCGCGGCGATTCCACCGCGTTCGAGTGCCGCGACGAGCAGCGGCGCCTGGGTCGATTTGCCAGCCCCCTCGCCGCCTTCGAAAGTGATGAAGCGGCCGCGCGGCATCGTTTTTCAGTGCCGTTGGTCGGTGCCGCTGGTCAGTGCCGCTGGCCCCAGGCAAGATAGCCGGCGAGCGTGGCGATCCGGCCGATCGCGTCCATGCGGTCAACCTTGGCGCCGGCGATCAGCGGCATCTCGATCGGCGCCGTGCCCGGGGCGGTGACATCGATCTTGCCGACCGCCTCGCCCTTTTTGATCGGGGCCGGGATCGGGCTGTCGTATTCGAGCGTGACCTTCATCCCGGCGCGCGCCTGGCGCGACAGGGTCACCACCAAATCCCGCCCGACCGCGAGCGGCACCCGCGCGTTGGCGCCGAGCCAGACCGGCGCCTCCTCGATCGTCTCGCCGGCGGTGAACAGGTGAGCGTCGTCGAACTCGCGGAAGGCCCAGTCGACGAGCCTCTCGCTCTCCTGCGCGCGCGCTCGCATCGTCGGCAGCCCGCCCAGCACGATGATGATGCGCCGGTCGCCGCGCTTGACCGAGCCGGTCACGCTGTACCCCAATTCCTCGGTATGCCCGGTCTTCAGCCCGTCCGCGCCGTCATTATCGTACAAGAGCGGATTGCGGTTGCCCTGCTTGATGTTGTTGAAGACGTACTCCTTTTCGCCATAGATTTTGTAGTATTCGGGAAAGTCCCTGATCGTGCGCATCGCCAGCGTCGCAAGGTCGCGCGCCGTCACCCACCCATTCGGGTCGGGCAGGCCGGTGACGTTGGCGAAGTGGCTGTTTTTCAGCCCGATCTCCTTGGCGGTTTTGTTCATCAGATCGACAAAGGCCTGCTGGCTGCCGGCCAGCCCTTCGGCGAGCACCAGGCAGGCGTCGTTGCCCGACTGGATGATCATGCCGTGCACCAGATCGTCGATCGATACCTTGGCGCCCAGCGGCAAAAACATTTTGGAGCCGCCGAGCCGCCACGCCTCCTCGCTGACCGGCAGCTCGTCGGTGAGCTTGGCCTGGCCCTTTTTCAGCATGTCGAAGACCACATAGGCGGTCATCAGCTTGTCGAGCGAGGCCGGCGGGAACGGCTGGTCGGCGGCCTTGTCGAGCAGTACGGCACCGGTTTCGACCTCGACGATGATCGCGTGAATCGCCTGCGTGTCGATGCCGATGACCGGCGCGCCGGATGCGACCGGTGCGGCCGCCGCCGGGATCGCGGCCATGGCCTTCGCCTTGGCCCTCGTTTTCGCTGCCGCGGGCGCAGCCGCGAGCCCCGCCACCAGCAGCGCGGCCACTACAATTCCCGTCAGCCGCGGCGTCTCGTCCATTGTCCCACCCGCTCGCCGTAACACCCGCTCGCAACGGTCGCTGCGCACACTTCAGTCGGTGACGATCCGCGCCTCGCGGTAGCCGCTGCCGACCACGCGCTGCAGCAGGCGGTCCGCCTGCTGCCTGCTCTCCACTGGGCCGAGACGCACCCGATAGACCTCGAGCCCGTTGACCGCGACGGTCATCACCCGGACGCTGCCCAATGGTGCGATGCGCGACTCCACCCGCCGCGCATTGTCCCGTTTCAGAAAGGCGCCGGCCTGAACAAAGATCCGACCCTCGGACGGTCTCGATCCGCCGATGACCTTCGACCGAGAAAGTGGCATTTCTGCGATGTGCAGCGGCCTGATGAGGGTCTTGCGCTCGGTCAGAGGTGCCGCGGCGCGAGGCAGCGGCGCGGCCTCGGCGGGCGAGATCAGCGCGAATTGGGACAAAGCCGCATACGGCCTGGTGGATGACGGCGGCGGATGGCTCGCTTGCGCCGGCGGCGCTGACGGCAGCATCGCCAGGCGCGCCACGGGCGGCGGCAGCGGACTGGCGAACCGCGGCGGCGCCGCGCGAGCCATTGTCCGAGGTGCGGTTTCTCCAGGCGTCTTCGCTGGCGGCGCGGCAGTCGCGTATGCTGCGGATGGCGGGGGCGGGGCAGCCAAAGCAGGGATTGCCGCCGCGGCGCTGTCGGCGACCATGACGCGGCCCTGGCCGCTGTTGTGCATCGCCTCCTCGGCGACCTCGATGCTGGCGTCCTTGACGATCTTGACCTCGACCGGGGCAGTGCCCTCGGCCGCGAAGCCGAGGAGCTGGGCGGCGCGCCGCGACACGTCGATCAGGCGGTGGTCGACAAACGGACCGCGATCGTTCACTCGCAGGCGCAGCGACCGGCGATTTTGCAGATTGGTCACTTGCACGATGCTCGGCATCGGCAAGGTGGTGTTGGCCGCGGTCAACTGGTTCAAGTCGAAGATTTCGCCGTTGGCGGTGGCTCGGCCCTGAAAGTATTGGCCGTACCAGGAGGCGACGCCGGTTTTGTCGTAACTGTAGTCGACCGCAGGGTAATACCACTCACCCTTGATCTCATAGGGTCGGCCGACCCGATAGCTGCCCTGCCCGTCGAGGGCGCCGCCGGCACCGCCGTAGGACCCGACCAAGGGCTGCGACGCGCAGCCGGCGAGCAGCAGGCCGAGCAATACAATCGGTGCGGCAATCCGCGTGCGGCCGCCGGCTTCCTGCGCCCCCTCTTCCCCCGACATGGTCCCCCACCCGCCTGCCGGCGATCAGCCGTGCTCGATGCGCTCCGCGCCCACCATGCTGTCGGCGAGATAGCCGACGGCGGCAGCAAAATAGGTGGATTTGTTCCACCTCATGATGGTTCGGAAATTGTCGTAGACCAGCAAGGCCGGTCCATCGACGCCGTCCGGCATCACCAGCGAGGCTTCGATATCGCCAGGCGCCAGCGGACCGGCACCGGCGCTGCGGATCCCCATCCGGCTCCACTCCAGGGTCGGCCGCCTGACCTCGAGCCCGGTATAGCGCGCATCGAATCCCGGCGGCAGCAGCACCGCCCTGCCCCACGACTGGCCGTCGCGCCAGCCGAGATGGGCGATGAAATTGGCGATCGAGGCGAGAACGTCGGCGCGGTCGGTCCAGATATTGCGGCGGCCGTCGCCGTCGAAATCGACCGCATAGCCGAGAAAGGTCGACGGCATGAACTGGCATTGGCCCATTGCCCCGGCCCAGGACCCCGTCATGTTCCCGGCGGCGACGTTGCCCTGGTCGATGATGCGCAAGGCCGCGATCAGCTCGCCGCGGAAATAGGACCCGCGCCGTCCGTCAAAGCCGAGCGTCGCCAGTGACGACACCACCATGTAGTTGCCGGTGACCGCGCCGAAATCGCTTTCGAGGCCCCACAGCGCGACGATAAACCGGGGCTCGACGTAATAGCGCCGCCAGACCGCATCGAGCAGCTGCCGGTTGTCGAACAGCTGGCGGCGCGCATTCTCCTCGCGCTCTGGCGTGACCGTCTTCTGCAGGTATTGGGCAAAGGTCAGCACCTGTTCGGGCTGGCGATGGTCGAGCTCGATGACGTGCGGCAGATATTCGGCGTAGCGCAATGCCAGGTCGATCGTCGACAGCCGGATGCCGCGCGCGGCCGCATCGCGCCGGACCGCGTAAAGAAAAGCCGAAAAGTCGTCCTCGGCCGCTCGGGCAGGCCAGCCCCGAAAGACGACCGGCGCGGCCAGAAGCGGCGCCGCAAACAGCAATCGACGGCTGACGCGACAAAGCCGCATCGCAAGAGCCCCCTCGTCTATCTTCCCCGGGCAGTTTCTTGCCACAACCGAACCGGGTCGCGCAACATTGCGGGCGGAGCGCCGGATTTCCGCTGTGCGGAGGTTGCGAATTGGTGAACGCTGCAAACCGGGCCAGCCGAATCGGCAGCCAGGCAGCCCGGCCGGAATGCGTGCGCAACCTTGACAAAACGCCGCGGCGAAACTAACGCAAGGGATCGGGCCATACGGCCGCTGGGAGGATTTGCGATGGGAGAGATTCTGGGCCTCGGCGTCACCCATTTTCCGCCGCTGTCGGGAACCGACGAGAGCATGGGGCGGATCCTGAAGCGGGTCCTCGACGACCCGGCATTGCCCGAGCAGTATCGCCATCCCGAGGGCTGGCCGGCGGCGATGCGCGAGGAATATGGCAGCGATCATGGATTATCGGCGGCACGGCGGCACCGCGAGGCGCTCCTCGCCGGGTTCCGCAACGCCCGACGCGCGCTCGACGAGTTCGCCCCTGATTTGGTCGTGATCTGGGGCGACGACCAGTACGAAAATTTCAAGGAAGACATCATCCCGCCGTTCAGCGTGCTGGCCTACGAATTGATGGCGCCCAAGCCGTGGGAATACTATCGCAATGCCAATGCCTGGGGCGAACCCAAGGACAAGGTTTTCGAATACAAAGGGCATCGCGAGGCTGGAAAATATCTCGCCGGCAAGATGATCGAGGCAGGGTTCGACGTTTCCTATGCGTATCGGCCATTGCATCATCAGCTCGGCCACGCGTTTCTGAACACCCTGCTGTTTCTCGATTATGACCGGCACGGGTTCCCCTACCCGGTGCTGCCGTTCCAGGTGAATTGCTACGGCCGCCGGGTGGTTGCCCAACAGGCGGGCGTGCGCTCGTTGAGCGAATTGCCGGACGAAGCCGACCTCGATCCCCCCTCCCCTGCCCCGTGGCGCTGCTTCGATCTGGGTGCGGCCTGCGCCCGGATCGCCAAGGACAGCCCGTACCGGGTCGCGCTGATCGCCTCGTCGAGCTGGTCGCACGCGTTTCTGACGCCGAAAAACTATCTCCTCTATCCCGATGTCCCGGCCGACCGCGGCCTCTATGACGCATTGGTCAAAAGCGATTACGCTACCTGGCGCGAGCGGCCGCTGAGTGCGGTCGAGGACAGCGGCCAGCAGGAGATCCTGAACTGGATGTGCCTGATGGGGGCGATGAACGCGCTCGGCCGGCGGCCCAGCGAAACCCAATTCATCGAGACCTGGATCTTCAATTCGAGCAAATGCTTCGCGATCTGGGAGGCGTGAGCCCTTAGGCGGCGGCAGGCGATGGCCGAGCTGCCGGGACACGAACTGGCGCAGGAGCTGATCGACAAAAGCCGGGCGGAAAGCCGCGCCAGCCCGATCGAGGCGGTGATCGCAGCGGCCGGGAATGACGGCCTCGACGACGCTGCCGCGGCCCGGCTGATCGGCCGGTTGTGGACGCTCGAGCGGATGTTCTACTACATCTACGGCGGCTGGGGCCAAGGGCTGGAGATGAACGACTTCCCGGCCTCGGTCAAATACTTGTTCTCGAAGCAGATCGTCGACGAATCGACGCACGAGATGCTGTATCTCGATGCGCTGCTGCGGCGCGGCGCCGTCGCCACCCAGAGGGAGGCGTTCGATCGGCCCTATGGCCGCTTCGCGATCGATTTCGGCCTTGGCCTATTACGTCTTTTCGCTGCGCAATCTCGCGACCTACCCGCATCCGATCCGCATCGCCGCGCTGAACCTCGGCCCCAAGATCATCGAGCAGGCCTGGATGGAGGGGCTGGCCGAGGCGACCCCCGACCCGGACCTCAAAAGCGTCTTCGAGAGCCAGGCGGTCGAAAACCGCAGCCACATCAACATGGGCCGCCGCATCGTCGAGGAATTGATCGAAAAGCCGGTGGAGGCCGAATTGTGCCGCTGGGCCTGCGCCATCGCCCGGCGCGACTACGGCCGCTTTCTGCACGAGCTCGGCGATTTCGTCCTCGACCGGCAGACGCCGGCGCCGCCGATGCCGCGGGTCCAGGTGATGGATTGAAGCAACCGGCATGACCAGCCTCAAGATCGATCACGACCGCTGCACCGAATGTCGGATGTGCTACATCGTCTGTCGCGAGATTGACCTCAACGCCGTCTATGTCGCGCTGGAGCCGTTGCACCGCATCGAAATCGACATCGACAAATGCACCTATCCGGGGTGCACCGCGTGCCTGATGTATTGCCCGGCGGAAGGCTCGATTGTCGAGGCGGAAACCGGCCGCTCTCTGGTCCCGCCCCCGCCCGAGGCGTGGCGCGCTTGATGATCATGATGCGCTATCGCCTCTCAAGATCGTCATGCCCGGACTTGATCCGGGCATCCACGGAAACTCGCGGGTCGCTGGCAAGGCGTGGATGGCCGGGACAAGCCCGGCCATGACGAGGGTGGCGATTGGACGGAGCGGATCGCGTTCCGGACAGCTTTGCGCTGTCGCAGGGATGACGAATTGAATGGACCATCGCAATAGGACTTTGACATGCATCCGATCCTCGAACAGTTCTGCGACAAGTGGGTGTGGCCGACGATGCCCGGGGCGCCCGGCGCCGAGTTCCGGCTGCGGCTGACCCGCGAGCAATGCCTGAAGGGCTGGGAGATTTCGCTGGACCGCACCTTGGCCGGGATCGAGCAGGAGTTGGCCAGCAACGACGAGGACTGGAAGAAGGACCGCGCCCTGCGCGGCTATGCCGCCGAGGGCGTGCACATGTCGATCAAGCAGATGTCGGGCCAATTGCTGTCGGTCGACATTGCCGACCAAGAGCGCTACATCGACCTGCAGCGGATGCGCGCCCGCCAGATCTGGGACGAGTGCAAGCACTCGAAGCTGCACGCCGACGTCCTGCTCGGCAAGGGCTGGATCAAAAACGAGCGCGAGCTCGAGGACATTGCCGCGGCCAACGCCCAGCCGCTCCCGGCCTATTTCGGCATGTCGATGATGTTCCCGCACATCCATCCATTGGCCCGCGCGGCGCAGAATTATTACCAGGAAGCCAACGCCTGCATCGGCATCATGGCCTATCTCGACCGCGTCGCCGACCCCTTGGTGCGGCACGAGCACCTCTCGCAGCGCGACGAGGAGCTGATGCACTTCATGGAGGGCAAATTCCAGATCGACTTCCTGTGCGCGACCCCCGAAACGCAGCAGCCGGTCGAGGAGGCGTTGGGCTACCTGCTGCACCAGATCGGCGGCATCCGGTGAAGGTGCGGATCGACTACGCGATCTGCAATTCATGCGGCCTGTGCCGCGAGGTCTGCCCGGAATTCGGCAATCCGGCCGATGCTGCTCGAGCCGCGTCATCTCTACGAAGTCCAGGAGCAGAAATGCACCGGCTGCGGCGACTGCCTCGGCTATTGCCCGGCGCCCGGGGCTCTGGTGCAATATACGGCTGTGGGATAAGGAGATTTGTCGTTCCGGGGCGCAGCCCGCGAACCCGGAACCTATGAACACGGACGGCCGAAAGGTGGGCGCGGGCCGGTGTTCATGGGTTCCGGACCCGGCCTGAGGGCCGTCCCGGAATGACAATCGTGAAGGACGGAGAATAATATGGCGCGCAAATACAATCTGATGTCATCGGACGGGCACCTCGAAGTGCCACCGGAGCGGTGGGTGCATCGGGTGCCAGAAAAACACCGCGACCGCGCGCCGCACACCGTCCACCTGCCCGATGGCGGCGACGCCCTGATGATCGAGGGCCAGCCCCTGTTGGAGGCGAATTTTCTCGATCTTCGCGCCGGCCGGGCCGAGGGGACGTGGCAGCCCTTCGGTCTCAAGGTCGCCGACGCCGCCGGCACCGGCTCGCCCGAGCAGCGCGTCAAGGAGCAGGACCAGGACGGCATGGACGCCGAGGTCTTGTTCGCGGCGATGGTGGCTGGGCCGGTGTTCTGGCGCAACATCAGCCATGACGAGGTCTACAAGGCGGTGATCCGCGGCTACAACGACTGGCTCGCCGAGGAATATTGCGCGGTTGCGCCCGACCGGCTGATCGGCATGGGGGTCATCCCGATCACCAATGTCGACGACGCGATCGCCGAGATGGCGCACTGCAAAAAGCTCGGGTTGAAGGGCATCCTGATGGGCGCCCTGCCCAGCGCCAAGGGCTATCCGACACCGGAGGACGACAAGTTCTGGGCCGCCGCGGTTGATATGGACATGCCGGTCACCGTGCACGTCCAGTTCTACCGCACCGGCGCGCGCGCCTCGCAGCCGACCTTCAAGTATCCGAAGGAAGACCCGGTCATCATGCAGCGGCTGCGCCGGCCGTTTCTCGAATGGCTATGCAATTTCGGGCTGGCGCCGTCGGTCAGCATCGCGCAATTGGTCTTGGCTGGGGTGTTCGAGCGTCACCCGAAGCTTAAGGTGTTCTTCGCCGAGACCCGGCTCGGCTGGGTTCCGTTCTGGCTCGAGCACATGGATCTGTGGTATCAGCGCCATCTCGGCTGGGCCCAGGAATATCTCGGGTTCCAGCCGCTGAAAGAACTGCCCAGCCACTATGTGCGCAACCACGTCTATTTCAGCGTGCAGTACGAGCGCGTCGCGGTCGAGGAGCGCCAGCATGTCGGCGTTGACCGGATCATGTTCGCCACCGACTTCCCGCATATCGAATGCGAGTGGCCCAATTCGCGTCCGCTGATCGACAAGATCTACGCTGACATCCCCGAAGCCGACAAACGCCGGATCTGGGCCGACAACTGCGTCGAATACTTCCACCTCGACCGAACAAACTGACAGGTCGCTAGGACGTAGAATAGGATCCCGCTGCCCAACAGAACTGCCCAACTACCTCACGAGGCGCCCGCTTCCAGCGTGTTTTCCCCGAAGTTTGGCGGGGTGAGGTCGAGGAGGCCGGCGGCGCGCAATTCGTCGATGGCCGGCAGATCGCCGAGGCTGTCGAGGCCGAAATGGGCGAGAAAGCCCGGCGTCGTGACCCAGAGGAGCGGCCGGCCCGGGGTCATGCGGCGACCCTTGGGATGGACCCAGCCGGCTTCCATCAGCGTATCGATGGTGCCCTTGCCGAGGCCGACCCCGCGGATCTCCTCGATCTCAGCGCGGGTCACCGGCTGGTGATAGGCGATCACCGCCAGGGTCTCGACCGCGGCCCGCGACAATCGGCGGACGACCGGACGCTCGATCCGCAGGGACGGGCCGAGGTCGGGTGCGGTGCGAAACGCCCAGCCGCCGGCCAGCCGCACGAGGTTGACGCCATGCCCGGCATAATGCTCGGCCAACTCGCGCAACAGCCCGTCGAGATCGGGCGCGTCGCCGAGCCGTAGCGCCAGGATCTGCTCGGAGAGCGGCTCTCCGGCGGCGAACAGCAAGGCCTCGACCAGCCGCAATTGCTGCGCCCGATCGATTCACCGCGGCATCCCCTCGCTGCCTCCCTGCCCTGCCGCGATACCGGCGCTGCGCAGCCAGATCGGGCCAAAGGCATGGTCCTGGCGCAGCTCGATCCGGCCGTCGCGAGCGAGCTCCAGGACCGCGGCAAAGGTCGCGGCCAGCGCCGAGCGGCGGATCTCTTCGCCCCCGGGCTCGCGCGGCAGAAAGCGGGTCAGCTCGCGCCAATGCGGCACCCGACCGAGGAAGTGCCTGAGCCGTTGCAAGGCGTCGTCCATCGAATGGAACACCGAGGGCTCGATTGCCAGCACCGAAGCGGCGCCGCGCCGTCGCACCTCGCCATAGGCGCGCAGCAATTCGTAGAGCCCGAGCCGCCACACCGGCACCGCGACCGTCGCCAGCCCCTCGGGCATGCCGCGGAAAAAAACATCGGCGCCGAGGCGCGGGCGAGCCATCAGCCTGCGGCCGGCCGTCTGCATCGCCTCGAGCAGTTTCAGCCGGTGTCCCAAGACGGCGGCGAATTCGGCGATGTCCGGCTCGCGATCATCAGGCGGCTGCGGCAGCAGCAGGCGCGATTTCAGGTAGGCGAGCCATGCCGCCATGACCAGGTAATCGGCGGCGATCTCAAGATGCCACTGCCGCCGCCGGTCGATAAAGGCGAGATACTGGTCGGCCAAGGCGAGGATCGAGATCTTGGCGAGATCGACCTTCTGCTCGCGCGCCAAGGACAGCAGGAGATCGATCGGCCCCTCATAGCCGTCGAGGTCGAGCACCAGCTGCTCGGCGGGCGCCGGCCCCTCCCCGCTGCCCCCGGATCGGGTCCGGGGCAGGCTCTCTCCCCGCGGGCGGGGCGAGGGGGTAATCCCCCCAGGCGCGAATCCGCTCACCCGCCTTGCCCGGTGATCGACAGCACGAAATGAATGAGGGCCTCGGTCGGAACGCCGATCACATAGGTGAGAATGTTGAGGTTGAGGCCGGTCCGCGCGCCGATCCACGGCAACACGAACAGCATCAAGAGCACGATCGGGATGCCGTAGGGCTCCAGACGGGCGAGCGGGTAGGCGAGCGCGCGCGGCAATAGCCCGACCGCAACCCGGCCGCCGTCGAGCGGCGGCAACGGCAGCAGGTTGAAGACGCACAGCACGGCGTTGATCTGCAGCGAGTGCACCAGGTTCGCCGCGATCCACTCGGCCGGGTTCGGCGGGAAAAATCCAACCCCGTAGAACAATAGCGACGAGGCGATCGCCAGCAGCACGTTGGTTCCGGGTCCGGCCAGCGCCACCCAGACCATGTCGCGCCGAGGGTCGTTGAGGCGGCCGAAATTGACCGGCACCGGCTTCGCATAACCGAACAGAAAACCAGAAGTCACGAACAGCAGGGCCGGCAGCACGATCGTGCCGAACGGGTCGATATGGTTCAGCGGGTTGAAGGTGACGCGCCGCGCCCGCATCGCGGTGTCGTCGCCAAAGCGATAGGCGATGAACCCGTGCGCCGCCTCGTGAAAGGTCACCGCGATGACCACCGGCAGCACCCAGGTGCTGGCCTGGTAGATCGTCGCCGCCCAGGATGCCGGCAGATTGATCACGGCGCCGCCCGCGCCAGCAGCGCGTCGAAGCGGTGCTCGGCCTCCGCACGGTCGAAGGCGGCAGACCTGCCCCGCGTGGCCTCACCGCGCATCGCCTCACCCTGGGCGAGCCGCGCGGCCGTCTCGGCGGAGAGCGGCCCGACCGCGGCCACGATCTCCTCCATCTCGGCCGGGTCGCCATTGCAATGCAGCGCCAGATCGCACCCGGCATCGAGCGCCCGCCGCGCGCGTTCGGCCAAGCTCCCGCCCAGCGCCCGCATCGACAAATCGTCGGAAACCAGCACGCCGGCAAAGCCGATCTCGCCGCGGACGATTTGGGCGATGACCCGCCCCGACAACGTCGCCGGGGCGCCCGGGTCGATCGCCCGATAGACGAGATGCGCGGTCATCGCCCACGGCATCGCGGCGAGCGCGCGAAACGGCGCGAAATCGGTGAGCGACAGCTCGTTGCGACTGGTCGCCACCGTTGGGCAGGCGTAGTGGCTGTCGACGCGGGCGCGGCCGTGGCCCGGAATGTGCTTGAGCACCGGCAGGACGCCGCCTGCGAGCAATCCCTCGCACACCGCCCGGGCGAGCCGCGCCACGCGGTCGGGCTCGGGCCCGTAGGCGCGGTCGCCGATCACCGGGTCGGCGCCGGCAACCGGCAGGTCGACGACCGGCAGGCAGGCAACGGTGATCCTGAGCCCGGCCAGATCTTCGGCGATCAGCCGGGCGCCGAGCCGGGCCGCCTCGGACGCGGCCGGATCGGGCAACGAGGCGATTTCGCCGGCCGACGGGTAGCGACGCCAATATGGCGGCCGCAACCGCGCCACCCGGCCGCCCTCCTGGTCGATCAGCACCGGCGCATCCGCTCGCCCGACGCAATCGCGCAAGGCATCGACCAGCCGGCGGACCTGATCGGGCATGCGGCAGTTGCGCCGGAACAGGATAAAGCCGGCCGGATCGGCCGCGGCGAAAAAGCGGCGCTCGGCGCTGCTCAGCTCCTCGCCAGCGCAGCCAAAGACCACTGCGCGCGGCGGCGCTGCCGCGGTTGCGCCTACCAAGACAACACCTCTTTGTGCCGCAAGCGCCTCACCTCGTCATGCCCGGCGGCGAAATTTTCATCGCACGACGATGCAGCCGAGATGACGCTGCCGCAGCTTTTCGCAGATCCGCTCGGCGCGCGCCATGTCGGCGACCGGCGCCGTCTCGATGCGATAGTAGACGCCTTTGTCGCCGAGATCGGTGCGGACCGCGATCGCCGAGAGCTTGCCGAGCAGATCGCGATCGTCGCGACTGATGCGGTCCCATTCGACGCGCGCCATCCCCTCGCTGCGCACCGAGCCGAGCTGGAGCCGAACGCCGCCGGTCTTTGCCGGGGCCGTCTCGGCCGCGGCGGGTTCGCGCGCGGCTCGGCGCGGGCTCGCCGCCGAAACCGCGGCCACGCGCCGCACCGCCGCTTCGGGCTCCTCCGGGCGCACCGGCGTTGCCGACCCGGCGGCGGCGGAGTTCGACCGCGCCTCGATCGGGGTCGTTTCGGCCGGCGCGGCCCCGGCAGTTCCCGGCGTCGGCGGCGATGCCGCGGCCGGCGCCAGTGGCGGCGCGGGGCGGGCCATCGGCTGTTCCGGCGGCGCCAGCAGGTGCTCGACAGTCGGCCGCCCCTCGCCATAGATCAGCATGTCGCGATCGGGGATCGCCATGCCGCCTGGATTTGCCGGCTTGACCTTTATCGGCCGGGCGTCGGCGCGGATCAGCGGGACGTCGCCGCCATTACCGGCGCCGTTTGCATGGCGCAGCCCCTCGACATAGGCGAACCACAGGCCGCCGGCGAACAGAGCCATGACCACCAGCGCCGCCGCCGCCGCCAGCACCCGCCGCGGCCGCGCCGGCGGTTCCTCCTCGTCCGGCTCGGGATAGCGCTCGCCGCGCTGGTCGATCTGGCGTCCGCCGCGCCGGTCGGGGTCGATCCGACCGAGATTGTAAGACATGACTACATCTCCTCGACCGGCGCGACGCCGATCACGGCCAGGCCGGAGGCGATGACGATGGCGACGCCGCGGACCAGAGCGAGGCGCGCGCGGGTCAGCGCCGGGTCGGCGGCCAGGATAAACCGCAACGTCGACTCGTCGCGGCCCTTGTTCCACAGCATGTGAAACTGCGCCGCGACTTCCTGTAGATAGAATGCGATACGGTGCGGCTCGTGCGCTTCGGCTGCGCCCTCGACTAGCCGCGGCCACAGCGCCAGCTGGCGAATCAGCGCGAGCTCGGCCGGATCGGCGAGCCTCTTGAGCGGAGCCCCGGCCAACGCCGCGTCGGCCAGATCGTCGCCGGGAAACGCCTCGGCGGCGTGTCGCATCACCGAGGCGGCGCGGGCGTGCGCGTATTGAACGTAGAAGACCGGGTTGTCCTTCGACTGCTCGGTGACTTTGGCAAAGTCGAAATCGAGCGCCTGGTCGTTGCGCCGGGTCAGCATCATGAAGCGGAACACGTCCTTTCCGACCTGGTCCACGACCTCGCGCAGGGTGACGAAGGTGCCGGCCCGCTTCGACATCCGCACCGGCTGGCCGTTGTCGTAGAGGTTGACGAACTGGTAGATTTTGATATCGAGCACGGCCTGGCCGTCGCTGATCGCCCGGACCGCGGCCTGCATCCGCTTGATGTGGCCGCCGTGATCGGCGCCCCAGAGGTCAATCAACGTCGCAAAGCCGCGACGGGTCTTGTCGCGGTGATAGGCGATGTCGCTGGCGAAATACGTCAGCGAGCCGTCCGATCGTTTAACCGGTCGGTCGACATCGTCGCCGAACCGGGTCGAGCGGAACAATGTCAGCGGCTTTGCTTCCCAATCCTCGGGCGGCGGCTTGCCCTTGGGGGGATCGAGCATGCCCGACGTAGATCAGCCCGCGCGCGTCGAGCGCCGCGAGACATTCGTCAACCGCTCCGCTCTCGACCAGGGCCCGCTCGGAGGTAAACTTATCGAACGCTACGCCGAACGCGGCGAGGTCATCGCGGATCATCGCCATCATGGCCGCCGCCGCGAACTCGCCAAACGGGCGAAGCCACACCTCTTCCGGTCGGCCCAGCCATTTTCTGCCGTCGCGGACGATCAGGGCCTCGGCGGTATCGATCAGGTATTCGCCGGGATAAAGCCCCTCGGGGATCGCCTCGATCGTCTCGCCGAGCGCCTCGCGATAACGCAGATGCAGCGTTCGGGCGAGAGCATCGACCTGCGCTCCGGCATCGTTGATGTAATATTCGCGCTCGACCCGGAACCCGGCCTTGGCGAGCAACGCGGCGAGCGCGTCCCCGGCCACGGCCCCGCGGCCGTGGCCGACATGCATCGGCCCGGTCGGATTGGCCGAGACGAATTCCAGGTTGACCCGTTCGCCGCCGCCCGACGCCGAATCGCCGAAGGCGGTCCCGGCCCGCAGGATCGCGCGCAGCTGCGCCTGCCAAATTTCGGGCGCGAGCCTGATGTTCAGAAAGCCCGGCCGGGCCGCGGTAACCGCGAAGCCGGCGCCGCGGTAATCCCCGGTCACCAGCTCACGCCCGCTCAGTGCCGCGCCGATCAGTTCGGCGAGCGCCATCGGGTTTTGCTTGGCCGCGCCCGCCAGGACCATCGCCGCGTTGGTGGCGAGATCGCCATGCGCCGGGTCGCGTGTCGCCTCGACCGCAACCCGCGCCAGATCGAGCCCCCGCGGCAATGCCCCTTGCGCCGCGAGATCGCCGATGGCGGCCACCACAAGGCTCCGGAAGTCATTGAAGATATTGGTCATCTTTCCTTCGTCATGGCCGGATTTGTTCCGGGCATCCACGGTGTCCGGCTTGGCCTGCGCCACCATCCCCGTGGATTGACGGGTCGAGCCCAGCCAGGACGAGGCGCACACGCAAAGCAAGGAGCTAGCCGCGGACGAGCGTCAAGTCGGCACATAGGTGTCGAACAGGCGGTGGTGCTCGTCGAGGGCGAAGCGGTCGGTCATGCCGGCGAGATAGTCGGCCGCGACGCGGGCGGTCTGCGGATCGTCGGGGCCGGCGGCGAGCCCGCGCCACTCGCCGGGCAGGCATTCGGGCTCGGCTAGATAGAGCGCGAAGAGGTCGTGGACGACGCGGCGCGCCTTCGAGCTCATCCGGTTGACCCGGTAGTGGCGATACATCCGCTCGAACAGAAATTCCTTGAGCGCCCGGTCGTTCTGCCGCATTTCGGCGGAAAAGGCGGCGACCGGCGCTTTTAGGGCGCGCACCTCGGCGGCTGATCCCGCCCCGCTTTCGGCCAGGCGCCGGCGCGTCTCGGCGATCAGGTCGCCGACCATGCGGTCGATCACCCGGCGGATCGATTCGTGGATCAGGCGCGGCTCCTCGGTCCCCGGATAGCGCGCCGCGACATCGCGGAAAATTGGGCCGACCAGCGACACCTCGGCGAGATCGGCGACCGTGAACAGCCCGGCGCGCAGGCCATCGTCGATATCGTGGTTGTTATAGGCGATGTCATCGGCGAGCGAGGCCACCTGCGCTTCGGGGCCGGGAAAGCTGTCGAGCGCCAGCGGGTGGAGGCGGTCGTATTCGGCGATGGTCGGCGGCACCCCTCGGTCGATATCGGCGCCGACCAGGGGGCCGTTGTGCTTGACCGTGCCCTCGAGCGTCTCCCAGGTCAGGTTCAGCCCGTCGAACTCGGCATAGCGGCGTTCGAGCCGGGTCAGGATGCGCAGAGTCTGCTCGTTATGCGAGAAGCCGCCGAACCGCGCCATCTCGGTGTTGAGCGCCTCCTCGCCGGCATGGCCGAACGGCGTGTGGCCGAGATCATGGGCTAGTGCCAGGGTCTCGGCCAGATCCTCGTCGAGGCCGAGGGCGCGGCCGATCGTGCGCGCGACCTGCGCCACTTCGAGGCTGTGGGTCAGCCGGGTGCGGTAATGATCGCCCTCGTGATAAACGAAGACCTGGGTCTTGTGGGTCAGCCGGCGAAACGCGGTCGAATGGATGATCCGGTCGCGGTCGCGCTGAAACGGCGAGCGCATGCTGTGCTCCGCCTCCGGATGGAGCCGCCCGCGGCTCTCCTGCGGCTTCGACGCATAAGGTGCCGGACCGGACGGACAAATCATGAGACGAACCTATCCCGCGGAGGGCACTCTGTCACTTGACGGCTGGAGCCTTTGCGGTGAAATCTTTAAGTTAGCTAATCTAGCCAAGTGGGGTGTCGTGGCCGAAATCGTCAATATGCATCAGGCGAAATCGTCGCTGTCGCGCCTGGTCGAGCGCGCGCTGGCCGGCGAGGAGGTCATAATCGCCCGCAACGGCGAACCGCTTGTCAAGCTCGTACCGGTGCCAAAGGAACGCAAGCCGCGCGTACCGGGTCAATACAAGGGCAAGATCTGGATCGGACCCGATTCCGAATTCACCGACGAGGAAATCACCGAGCTGTTCGAGCAGCCCTTGTGAGCTGTTGCTCAATACGAATGCCTTATCATGGTGGCGGGACGAATCCCGCGGCCTCAGTGGATCATCGGAATGCGTCTGAACGCTAGCCTGGATATGAGAGTTACGCGTGGCGAGAGCTGGGCTTATACCCACCTGATTGATGCGACTTCCAAAGGATTTGCCTCGGTGGCTGGTGGCGAGTAGCAGATGTTGCCGTTTGGGGACGTGGGAACTGCAATGTCTGCTCCGGTGATCCGGGACGACATCAGTTCGGAGGAATTGCGCGGCAGGCCCGGGCGGGAACGTGACGGCCGGGTCAGCGCCCGGCCATCGCGATTGCCAACGCGCTCGACGGGATGGACCGGCGCGAGTGCGGCGCGGTTGGCGGGATGGATCGCAGACCTTGCGCGACTGGATGCACCGCTACAACGCCGAAGGGCTTGCCGGGCTGTGCGACCGACCGAAGCCGGGCGCTTGCCCAAGCTGAGCGATGGCGATCGCCAGCCTGAAAGCGATTGTCCTGGCCGTCCCGATCCGGCGAAGCATCATGTCAGGCGTTGCGGATCGTCGATTTGCGTCGGTATGTCGAGGAGCTGCTGGGCGGTCAGCTACAGCGAGACCGGGATGCTGCGGCTATTGTGGTCGCTGACCAGCCACCGCAAGACCCGGCCACGCCACCCGCAAAGCGACGAGAAGGCACCATCAAGCCTTCAAAAAACGGTGTTTCCTGCTTGCCTGAACGAGATTGCCGCTACTCATCCTGAGGCGCAACGGTTTGAGATCTGGAGCCAGGACGAGGCCCGGGTCGTGGCAAAGCAACGGCTCGCAATCGGATGCATTCCACCTGCGGAATCCATGCGAGCACCGGCAGAACCGCATGCGAGAACCGATGGGAACTGGAAGCTACCAGCTCGCACTCGCGCGAGCTGCGCCAAGTACATGGCGAGGCGGGCGGCACGACCGTCGCGTCGGCTGCAAACGCAACGTCTCGGCCGATCAGAACTCCCACCCGATGGGACGGCTGTGGACCACTCGACAAGCCTGCTGTTCACGAGGGTAGACGGAGCCGTTGGCAACTGCTACCGGCCGACGGCTCGCATCCGTTCGGTACCGATCCCGGCTCGTTCACCACGGGCGTTAGCGACTTACAGGTCTTCGTCGCGACCTTGGATTCTACACTCGACGCTCATTGATGATAACGTATGACCGTCGTCTTGTTTCTCTTCAACGGCTCCTTTCAGAACAGACTTATAGGTATTAAAGCCCGCTATGAGGGCATTGCCCGACGCCCAAGTTAGGACGCTACCCGCGCAGCGTCTTGGTCGCGGCCCGGTCGAGCCGCCGTCGGCGTTGAGGGCAACGCGGTAGTCCTTGAGCGCGGTTTCGGGCGAGATCAGCCCGTCGGCGACGTCGAGCGCCACCTGTTCGGGGTCGCGCGCTGCGGGATCGCCAAAGCCGCCGCCGCCCGGCAGTTCGAGGCGGATAAAGTCGCCGCCCGGCACACTCTGCCGGCCTTTCGGGCCGATTGGCTTGCCGGAAACGAGCGTCACCCGGCCGGGCGCCCCTTCCCCGCCGCCGTCGCGGCCGCGTGCCGGGTTACCGACGCGCTCGAAATTGCACAGCATCGCGATCGGCGTGCCCTCCGCACCACCCAGTTCGATGATCTGGCCGAGCCCGCCGCGATATCGCCCGGCGCCGCCCGAGCCTTCGCGGAACTCGCGGCGGCGGAACAGGACCGGCGCCACCGCCTCGGTCGCTTCGATCGGGATCGTGCGCACGCCCGACGGAAAGGCGGTCACGTCGAGCCCGTCCTTGCCGGGCCGCGCACCGGCGCCGCCGCAATGAAAGATCGCGGTGCTGAACGGTTTGATGTCGGGCGGCGCTTTCCCCTCCTCGGCACCCAGTTCGTCGAGCACGTCGGCGCCGCCGTAGATCTGCGGGATCCATAAGGACGAAGCACCCTCGGCCGGAACCCCGTCCGCGATGACCTGATGCAGACAGCCGAAGACGACATCGGGCAGCATATGGCCGACCGTATGCCGGGCCGCGACCGCGCGCGGCCGCTTGGCGTTCAACAGGCAGCCCTCGGGTGCCGCGACCGTGATCGGGGCCAAGGAGCCGGCATTGTTCGGCACCTCGGGCGCCACCAGGCATTTGACGCCAAACGCGGTATAGGCGGTCGTGTAGTTCAAGACGACGTTGATGCCGAAGGCGCTGGCCGGTGAGGTCC
Organism: uncultured Alphaproteobacteria bacterium; assembly: GCA_963795485.1. Taxonomy (GTDB): domain Bacteria; phylum Pseudomonadota; class Alphaproteobacteria; order ATCC43930; family CGMCC-115725; genus AP-15. The sequence continues at coordinate 169,069 of CAWCIL010000039.1, read as the reverse complement.
CGGCATAATCGACATGGATGCCGCCTTCGCCGATCGTCATCTCAGCCTTGAGGGTCAGCGGCCGGTCATAGCCGTCCATCGTCAGGCTGTTTTTGTAGCGGCCGGGCGTGAGCTTGCCGATCGCTTCGATCGTCGCCTCCCGCGAGGTCTCGATGACGTGCTCGCCCAATCGGTCGAGATTGGCGATGCCGAACTCTTCCATCATCTCGATCAGCCGCCGGCTGCCTTCGTCGTTGCACGCGGCCAATGCGTACACGTCGCCCTCGACCTGCAACGGCTCACGCACATTGGCGCGGATCACGCGCAACAGATCCTCGTTCATCCGGCCTTCGCGGGCCAAGGCCATCAGCGGGATCGACAGCCCCTCCTCGAACACCTGGCGCCCGTCCGGCCCCATGCCGAGCCCGCCGATATCGACCACATGAACCGTGCTGGCGAACAGGCCCACCGGCTCGCCATTCAGAAACGTCGGACTGACGACGGTCAGATCATGCAGATGGCCGCAGGTCAGCCATGGGTCGTTGGTGATGTAGTGGTCGCCGGGCCGCATCGTCTTCAGCGGAAAGGCATCGAGAAAATGCTTGACCGCCGCCGCCATCGAATTGACGTGGCCCGGGGTGCCGGTCACCGCCTGCGCCAGCATGTTGCCGTCGCGGTCGAAGACGCCGGCCGATAGATCTCCAGCCTCGCGCACCGTGGTCGAGAACGCGGTGCGCACCAGGGTCTGCGCCTGCTCCTCGACCACCGCGATCAGCCGGCTCCACATGATCTGCAAGTGGATCTGCGACAGCGCGGTATTGGGTTTCGACAGCATAGCGGGCGGCCTCTCGGTCCGGAAACAGGCGGGCATTCTAGGCCGCCCCGAGCGACGCCGGCAACAGAGGGGCGGCGCCGCGCGGCCCCTTGCAGGGCCTGCTTCCTCAACGATGCGCGCTTGGACAGCACTCGCACCGTCGTCGTGCCGGTCGGCGGCGCGCAAAGCCGGCGGCGCCGAGATCTTTATGCCCGGATTATGCCGGCAGCAGTCGATGCGTCTCGAATCTTAACGGTTGAGCGTGCAACTGATCGGCGTCGATCGGCTGATGGCCCCGCCCGCCCGCTGCCGCTACGACGTTGGGCTGTTTTGAAAGATGGTCGCCAATGCTCGATTTCCTGATGATCGCCTACGGCGTCGGCTTTTTCGTCGCTGCGATCCTCTATGTGCTCGCCTGCGAGAGAATGTGAGAAGACCGTGCTGCTCGACTACATTTTGGGGGCGATCGTGACCGTGGCGATCACGGTCTATCTCGTCTATGCGCTGATCAACCCCGAGCGGTTCTAGGAGAAATCGGATGACCGCCGACGGATGGGCGCAGATCACCCTGTTCAGTGCCATCGTCATCGCCATCACGCGGCCGCTCGGCGGCTACATGACCCGCGTTTTCGCCGGCGAACGAACGTTCTTGAGCCCAGTGCTGCGGCCGGTCGAGGGCGCTGTCTATTGGTGCTGCGGCGTCGACGAGAAGGAGGAGCAGCACTGGCTGACCTATGCCGTCGCGATACTGCTGTTCAGCATCGTCGGTTTTGTCTCGCTCTACGCGCTGCAGCGGCTGCAATGGTATCTGCCTTTCAACCCGCAGGGGCAGACCGGGGTTGTGCCCGATCTCGCGATGAACACCTCGGTCAGCTTTGTCACCAACACCAACTGGCAGGCCTATGGCGGCGAAACCACTATGGGCTATTTGGTGCAGATGGCCGGATTGACCGTGCACAATTTCGTGTCGGCGGCGACCGGCATCGCATTGGCATTGGCGCTGATCCGCGGCTTCGTCCGCCGCGAGGCCAAGACGATCGGCAATTTCTGGGTCGATCTGACCCGATGCACTCTTTACATTCTGATACCGATCTCGGTCGTCGGGGCGCTGGTGCTGTGCTGGCAGGGCGTACCGCAGAACCTCGGCGCCTATGTCGACGCGACGACCCTCGAAGGTGCCAGGCAGCTCATCGCGCAAGGCCCGGTCGCCTCGCAGGAGATCATCAAGGAGCTCGGCACCAATGGCGGCGGGTTCTTTAACGCCAACTCGTCGCATCCGTTCGAGAACCCGAACGCAATCACCAATCTTATCGAGCTCGTCGCGATTTTTGCGATCGGGGCGGCGCTCACCAACGTACTCGGCCGGATGGTCAAGGATGAGCGCCAGGGCTGGGCGATCTTCGCCGCAATGGGGCTGCTGTTTCTCGCCGGCGTGGCGGTCGCCTATAATTCGGAAGCCCACGGCAATCCCGCCTTTGCCGCGTACGACGTCAATTCGGCGCCCAGTGCGATGCAGACCGGCGGCAACATGGAAGGCAAGGAGGTGCGTTTCGGGCCGGCGCTCTCGGCGTTGTGGGCCACGGTGACGACCGACACCTCATGCGGGGCCGTCAATTCGATGCACGACAGCTTCCTGCCGATCGGCGGAATGGTGCCGCTCGTCAACATGCAGCTGGGCGAGGTGATCTTCGGCGGCGTCGGTTCCGGGCTCTACGGCATCCTCGCCTTCGCCATCGTCGCAATGTTCGTCGCCGGGCTGATGGTCGGGCGCACCCCCGAATATCTCGGCAAGAAGCTCGAGGCGAAGGAGGTCAAGATGACCATCCTGGCGCTCTTGAGCCTGCCATTGTCGATCCTCGGCTGGACCGCGCTCGCGGTCGTGCTGCCGGCCGGGCTCGCTGGCATCGCCAATGCCGGGCCGCACGGTTTCAGCGAGATCCTCTATGCCTATACCGAGGGCACCGGCAACAACGGCAGCGCCTTTGCCGGGCTGTCGGCCAATACCTTGTTCTACAATACGACGATCGCCGCGGCGATGCTGATCGGCCGCTTCATCTTTGTGATCCCGCTATTGGCCGTCGCCGGGTCGTTGGCGCAGAAGAAGCTCTTGGCGCCTTCGGCCGGGACCTTTCCGACCAACCGTCCATTGTTCGTCGGGCTGTTGGTCGGCGTCATCCTGATCATCGGCGGCCTGACTTATTTCCCGGCGGTGGCGCTCGGGCCGGTCACCGAGCAGGTCGCGATGAACCAGGGCAAGCTCTACACCGGCCCATGAGCAAGCTGAATCCCCGAGGATTGTCACGATGACCGATCTCTCCCCGATCATCGGGGTTCCGCCCACCGGACTCTCACAGCGCGACCGGCGGCCGACGGCGCGGTTCGACCGGTCGCTGATCGCGCCGGCGATCCGGGGCTCGTTCAAAAAGCTCGACCCGCGCACCTTGGTCAAGAACCCGGTCATGTTCTGCGTCGAGATCGTCTCGGTGCTGACGACAGTGTTCTTCCTGCGCGACCTCATTGTCGGCGGCGGCAAGGCCGTTGGCAGCAGCGCGCTGTTTTCCGGGCAGATCACGGTCTGGCTGTGGTTCACCGTGCTGTTCGCCAATTTCGCCGAGGCGGTGGCCGAGGGGCGCGGCAAGGCCCAGGCCGACACCTTGCGCCGGACCCGGACCGAAACCAAGGCGAAGCGCATCCTGAGCGCAGAGGCGCGGGCGTTCGACCTCGTCGACGCCGCTATGCTCCGGGCCGGCGACCTCGTCCTGGTTGAAGCCGGCGATTTGATCCCCAGCGACGGCGAAGTCGTCGAGGGTGTGGCCTCGGTCGACGAATCGGCGATCACCGGTGAATCCGCACCGGTCATTCGCGAGAGCGGCGGAGACCGCTCGGCGGTGACCGGCGGCACCAGGGTCACCTCGGACCGGCTCAAGGTGCGGATCACTGCGGCGCAGGGCTCGACCTTTCTCGACCGCATGATCGCATTGGTCGAGGGGGCCGTGCGCCAGAAGACGCCGAACGAGATCGCGCTCAACATCCTCTTGGCCGGCATGACGCTGATCTTCGTCTTCGCCACCGTGACGATCCCGAGCTTTGCGGCCTACGCCGGGGGTGCGGTCTCGGTCGTGGTGCTGACGGCCTTGTTCGTCTGCCTGATCCCGACGACGATCGGCGCCCTCCTGTCGGCGATCGGCATCGCCGGCATGGATCGCCTGGTACGCTTCAACGTGCTGGCGATGTCGGGGCGCGCTGTCGAGGCCGCGGGCGACGTTGACACCCTCTTGCTCGACAAGACCGGCACGATCACCCTCGGCAACCGTCAGGCGACCGAATTTCTGGCGCTGCCCGGCGTGGACGAGGCCGAGCTGGCTGACGCCGCGCAATTCGCCTCGCTGTCCGACGAGACCCCCGAGGGCCGCTCGATCGTGGTGCTGGCCAAGGAAAAATATGCGCTGCGCGGGCGTGAAATGGCGCCGCTCGACACGAGGTTCATCGCGTTTTCGGCGCAGACCCGGATGAGCGGCATCGATGTTCAACGGGGTCTCGATCCGCAAGGGTGCGGTCGAAGCGGTGATCGCCTTTGCCGAGGGCGGCAACACCGGGCCGCTATCGCGGGCTGCCGGTTCTGGGCCGCAGGTGGCGGTGCGCGCGGCTCCGGTCTCCGAAGCGGTGCGGCAGACGACGCTGATCGCCGAACGCATCGCCAAGGAGGGCGGGACCCCGCTCGCCGTTGCCAAGGACCAGCGGCTCCTCGGCGTCATTCATCTGAAGGACATCGTCAAAGGCGGCATCCGCGAGCGCTTTGCCGAGTTGCGCCGGATGGGCATCCGCACGGTCATGATCACCGGCGACAACCCGCTGACCGCGGCGGCGATCGCCGCCGAAGCCGGAGTCGACGACTTTCTCGCGCAGGCCACACCCGAGGACAAGCTGGCGCTGATCCGCGAGGAGCAGGCCAAGGGCAAGCTCGTGGCGATGTGCGGCGACGGCACCAACGATGCGCCGGCCCTGGCGCAGTCGGATGTCGGCGTGGCGATGAACACCGGCACGATGGCCGCGCGCGAGGCCGGCAACATGGTCGATCTCGACAGCGACCCGACGAAGCTGATCGAGATCGTCGAGATCGGCAAGCAGCTCCTGATCACCCGCGGCGCCTTGACCACGTTCTCGATTGCCAACGACGTGGCGAAATACTTTGCGATCATCCCGGCGATGTTCGCGGCGTTCTACCCGCAATTGGGCGTGCTCAACATCATGCGGCTGCACAGCCCGGAGAGTGCGATCCTCGCCGCGATCATCTTTAATGCGCTGATCATCATCGCGCTGATCCCGCTGGCATTGCGCGGCGTGCAATACCGGCCGACCGGGGCGGCGAGCCTCTTGCGCCGCAACCTGCTGATCTATGGCGTCGGCGGCCTCTTCGTGCCGTTCATCGGCATCAAGCTGATCGACCTCGCCGTCACCGCGATCGGATTGGCGTGAGCTGGCAACTGGTGAACAAGCCTTTTTTGATCGTCACCCCCGCGAAAGCGGGGGCCCAGAGCCCTCCCCTGGCTTGAACAGGGGGGGCGCACGTCGCTTACCCTGGATTCCCGCTTGCGCGGGAACGACGCGACCTGAAGCTATCGCCGAGGACCCTCTGATGCTGCGGCAAATCCGTCCCGCGATCATGATGATCGTCGTCATGACCGCGATCACCGGCCTCGTCTATCCGCTCGGCATGACCGGGCTCGCGCAACTGATCTTTCCGCGCCAGGCCAATGGCAGCCTAATCGAACGGAACGGCAAGGTGGTCGGCTCGACCCTGATCGGCCAGAACTTCGCTGCCGACAAATATTTCCACGGCCGCCCGTCGGCCACGACCGAGCCCGACCCTAAGGACCCGTCGAAGACGATTTCGGTCCCTTATGCCGCCGACAATTCTGGGGGCTCAAACCTCGGGCCGACCAACAAGGCATTGGTCGAGCGGGTCAAGGGCGATGCCGCCAAGCTCGCGAAGGACAACCCCGGAACGCCGATCCCGGTCGATCTGGTGACCACTTCGGCGAGCGGTCTCGACCCCGACATCACCCCGGCCGCCGCCCTGTTCCAGGTGCCGCGCGTCGCCAAGGCGCGCCATCTCGACCCCGCAGCGCTGCGCGCGCTGGTCGGCGAAGAGACCCATGACCGCGTTCTCGGCATCCTCGGCGAGAAACGGGTCAACGTCCTGGAGCTCAACCTCGCCCTCGACCGAATCCACTGACCCCGGCCGGCGGTCGGTGGAGCCGAGTCAATACTCCTTGTACGGCAGGAACTTGCCGCTCAGGGTCAGCTTGACTCGGTCGCCTTTCGAGTCGGGCTGGCGCTCGATCGCCATGTCGAAATCGATCGCGCTCATGATGCCGTCGCCGAACTCCTCCTGGATCAGTTCCTTCCAGGTCGTGCCGTAGACCTGCACCAGCTCGTAAAACCGGTAGATCAGCGGGTCGGTCGGCACTGCACCCGCCAATGAGCCGCGGTACGGGATCTCCTGCAGCAGGCGCTGCTCGTCCGCGTCGAGATCGAGCAACTTGGCCGCGCGCGCGGCCTGCTCCGGCCGCAATTTCATCTGGCCGATCAACGCCGCCGTCAGATAGACGGCCGAGCCGCCGCCGATCTCGGTGGCGATCGCCCGCCAGGTCAAGCTTCTCGCGCGCTTGACGGCGAGGATCTTCTGGGTCAGTTGGTCACGGGTCATCGGCTGCTCCCGGCTCGCTTGCGATCGTCACGGACACGCAACCCGCGTGCCATTCCTATGCGCAGCTCGCCGAAACGCGCTGTTTCGTTTCAGGCCGCCGGTTCGGCCGGCGGGCTCTGCCGCAACTCGCTCAGCCGCCGTTCGCGGACCGCCAGCAGGGTGCGCCGCGTCCAGGTGATCAGCGCAACCATCGCCCCGAACCCCATTACCGGCGAGACCACCACCACCTGCGCCGGCGACAAGGTCAGCGCGAAGCCGACGCGGAGCACCGCTTCGACCAGGTAGGCGACGCCCCAGACCGTGGTCACGAGGCGTTGCGCATCACGAAAACGTCGAAATTGCCATAGGCCGTCCCACCATGCGAGCCGCACCGGGTCATCGCCGGCGACGAACTGGCGGGTGACGTAGAACATCAGCGGCCGCTCGGCAAAGAGCGAGCCGAGGCAGATCAAGCCGAACGTCGCGGTCAGGAAGGACGCCTTGACCAGCCCGATGAACACGCTGTGGGTGATCAGCGAGACCGCGGTGCCGATCGCCAGAAAGCTGATCACGATGATCCCGAGCGGCTCGACTCGGCGAGCTCGGACCCAGATGCGGATGTTGTTGACGACCGGAGACAGCCCGCCCGCTGCCAGCGCCCACAGCGTCGCAACGCCGCAGCGGGTCAGGATGTTGAAGACGACGATCGGCACCGCCACGTCAAAGACGAGGGCGGGCAGCATCTTACTGAAGGGGATGCGGCCGGTGGGTTCCGGTCCGACCGTCAGCGAATCGGACATCAGCGCAACTGAACCTCCGGCGTTACAGAGTGGCCTTGTAGATAAAACATGAACAAAGTCAACAAGTATCGCTATAGGTTCCGGTGCTCTGATCGGAACTGGTTCAGGCGGACGGGTGCGCCTGCTTGGCGCGGCGGGGCCGGCCGCGGAAGGCTTCGTGGCGTAGGAGGTAGAGGCCGGTCAGTGTCACGATCGCCGAGCCGATGACCACCGGAAGGGTCGGCACCTCGCCCCACACCGCAAAGCCCAGGATCGAGCCCCAGATCAGCGCCATGTAGTTGAACGGCGACACTGCCGCCGCCGGCGCGTAGTAGAGAGCCTGGGTCGTCCAATATTGCGAGACGCCGCCGATCAGGCCGATCGAGCAGAACAATGCAAGGCCAAGCAGGTCGGGCGTGGCCCAATAGAACGGCAGAACCGGCAACGTCCCTAAGGTCATGAACAAGGCCGTGTAGAACACAATCGAGGCGGTCGATTCGGTGCGGGTCAGCCCGCGCACAGCCAAGGTGCCGACCGCGTTGCTGACCGCGCAGACGAGCGCATAGGCCATTCCGGCCATCCCGCCGGCGCCGCTCGGCCGCGCCATGAAGAGCACGCCGACGAACCCGACCGAGACCGCGATCCACCGTTCGCGCCCGACCCGCTCCTTGAGCATCGGCCAGGAAAGCGCCGTCAGAAACAAGGGTGCGGCAAAGGTCAGCGCCACCGCGTCGGCCAATGGCAGCAGGTGATAGGCGAAAAACGAGGCGACGTTCGAGGCGCCCCAGATCGCCGCCCGGCCGAATTGCGCGCCGAGCCGGTTGGTGCGCAGCACCCGAACTCCGCCCGCCCGCAATACCAAGATATAGGACGGGAGCAACGCCACCGCGCTCCTGAAGAACACCAGCATCGGGATCGGATAGCTCTGCGCCAGCCACTTGCCGATCGCGTTCTGGATCGAGAACAGAAAGACCGACGCGACCATGTAGAGGATGCCGAGCCGGATGTCGTCGGCTCGGGGTGCGGTCGCCGGAGGGGCGGGCACCGCGCTCAGAAATCGTCGGGATCGAACGCCAGCACCGTAGCGCCGCCGAGGATCGCCGGCAGGCGGCCGGGCGCCGAGGCGAGAAAATGCTCGGCGAAAAAGCGCGCGGTTGCAAGCTTGGCGCGCAGAAAGGCAGGGTCGCCGGGGCCGGTCAGCAGACGCTCGGCAGCGAGCGCCTGGCGCGCCAGCAGCCAGCCGGCGCAGACCAGCCCCAGCATGTCGAGATAGGGCGCAGCACCCGCTGCCGCCGCCGCCGGGGTCGCAGTCTCGCCGAGCCAAAGGGTGCTGGTCTTGAGCGCCGCCAGTCCCCGCTGCAGCGCTCGCGAGATCACCGACGAATGGGAGCTGTCGGGCCCGCCGATCCGGTCCAGCGCGACCAAGGTCGTCTCGACATCGACGATGAGCGCCCGCACCGCCTCACCGTGGTCGCGGGCGAGCTTGCGGCCGACGAGGTCCTGCGCCTGGATGCCGTTGGTGCCCTCGTAGATCGGCGCGATCCGGGCGTCGCGCAGGTGCTGGGCGGCGCCGGTTTCCTCGATGTAGCCCATTCCGCCATGCACCTGGATGCCGGTCGAGGCGACGGCGACGCCCATATCGGTGCACCAGGCCTTGACCACCGGGATCAACAGATCGGCCCGCCGCTGCGCGGCCGAGCGACCGGTCGGCGCGCGATCGCGGCGGGCGTGATCGATCGTCGCCGCGGCATAATAGGCGAGCGCGCGCATCGCCTCGGTCGCGGCGCGCATCCACAGCAGCATGCGCCGCACGTCGGGATGATGGATGATCGGCAGCCCGCTGGTATCGGGGAGTGTCCCGATATCGGCGGCGACGCCGAGCGGGCGGCCCTGCACCCGCGTCCGGGCAAAATCGCGGGCTTGCTGGTAGGCGCGCTCGGCAATCGCGACACCCTGCAGCCCGACATTGAGCCGGGCGTTGTTCATCATTGTAAACATGTATTCGAGCCCGCGGTTTTCCTCGCCGATCCGCCAGCCGACCGCGTCCTCATAGGCCAGCACGCAGGTCGGCGAGGCATGGATGCCGAGCTTGTGCTCGAGGCCGAGCGTGCGGATTTCGTTGCGCGGCCCCGGCTCACCCTCCGCGTCGGGCAGGAATTTCGGCACCAGGAACAGCGAAAGCCCCTTTGATCCGGCGGGTGCGCCGGGGGTGCGCGCCAGCACCGCGTGGACGATGTTGGGCGTCAAATCATGGTCGCCGTAGCTGATGAAGACCTTCTGTCCGGTGATCCGATAATGATCGCCGTGGGCTGGGTCATGGGCCGGACGCGCGCGGGTGGTCAGCGCGCCAAGGTCCGAGCCGGCCTGCGGCTCGGTCAAATTCATCGTGCCGGTCCATTCGCCGCTGACGAGCCGTCGCAGAAAGAGCCGCTGCTGCTCCGGCGCGCCATAGGCCTGCAGCAATTCGATCGCGGCGAAATTCAAGAGCGGGCACAGCGCAAAGCTCATGCAGGCCGCGTCCAGCATCTCCGCGACCGGAGTGGCGAGCGCCAAGGGCAGCCCCTGCCCGCCATGTTCCGGATCGGCGGCCAGGCCGTTCCACCCGCCTTCGACATAGCGGGCATAAGCCTCGCGAAACCCCGAGGGCGTGCGCACGACGCCGTTTTCAAGGACGCTGCCGGCGCGGTCGGCCGGCTGGTTCAGCGGCGCCAGCACGCTCTCGGCGAATTTGGCCGCCTCGCCGAGGACCGCGTCGACCAGCTCCGGGTCGGCCGCCTCGTAGCCGGGCAGCGCCGCCACCGCGCCGAACCCGGCCACCTCGTCGAGCACAAAGCGCATATCGGCAATGGGCGCGGTGTAGGACATCGGCGGGCCTCCAGGCACGGTCGCGGCGCTGCCGGCGATCCTACTCGCTCATGCCTCCAACAACGAGATGCCGAGCGCGTGGGCACTGGCACTCAGCGCCTTGTCGAGTGTTGCCAACGGCAGCGTGCGACGCTGCGCCAGCTCCAGATAGGCGGCGTCATATAGCGTGATTTGGAAACGATCGGCCAGCTGCAAGCTGCTCGTCCAGGCATAGTTGTCGGTCTCGGGATCGACAGTGATCGGCATAAGAGCGAGTTCAGCCAGCGCCTTGTCACGAAAGGACCGCTCGATCCGCCGGCGCCGGACAGCGGACTGAAAAGCGTTGGCGACTTCCAGCCGCCACAGCGCCGGGACCACCGCTCCCCCGTTCACCACCTGATCGAGCAGCGCGTCCGCAGCCGCTGTGCGCTCGTCCTCGAAATACCAGCTCAATGCGAGTGAAGCATCAAGCACCAGGCTCACAACCGGCCTTCGTTAATCAGATCCTTGATGCTTATTCCTCCGAGCGTGACGCCCTTGCTCATCTCACGGATGCGCTGTGCGGCCGCACGCGCTTCCGCGCGATTGAAGGCGGATTTCGGAGGCACGAGCCTGGCAACTTCCCTGCCGTGCCTGGTGATGACCACCTCCTCGCCGCGCTCGACGATATCGAGCAGCTGGCCGAGCCGGTTCTTTGCCTCGAACGCACCGATCTCCTTCATCGAAATCCCCGGGGTTGATCTAGCCTTCAGCTAGCTTAATGCCGCTCCACAAGGAAGGCAATCGGGACCGCTCATACATTGACCAGCTTGCCCGGGTTCATGAGGCCGGCGGGGTCGAGGGCGTGCTTGATGCGGCGCATCAGCTCGATCTCGATTGCCGGCTTATAGTGGGTGATCTCGTCGCGCTTCATCAGGCCCACGCCATGCTCGGCGCTGATCGAGCCGGAAAGATCGCGCACGACGCCGTGGACAAGGTCGTTGAATTCCTGCCAGCGCGTCAGATAGGCGTCTTTGTCCATGCCCTCGGGCTGGGTCAGGTTGAAGTGGATGTTGCCGTCGCCGACATGGCCAAAGGCGATCGGCCGGATGCCGGGCAGCCGCTCGCTGACGGCGGCGCTGGCGCGGATGACGAATTCGGCGACCCGGCTGACCGGCACCGAGACGTCGTGCTTGATCGAACCGGAATAGAGCTGCGCCTCGACGATCGCCTCGCGAACCCGCCAGAGCCCTTTCGACTGCGCGCCGCTCGCGGCGATGACGCCGTCGGCGACGAGCCCCTCGCCGAGCGCCGCTTCGAGCAGCCTTTCGAGCAGCGCGCGGATGCCGCTGTCGCTCTGGCTCGACGACATTTCGAGGAGCACGTACCAGGGATGGCGGGCGGCCAGCGGGTCGATCGTGCCGGGAATGTGGGCCAGCGCCAGATCGAGGCCGGCGCGCGGGATCAGCTCGAACGCGGTCAATTGGTCGGCGGTGGCCGAGCGGGCACGGGCGAAGAGCGCCATCGCGTCCTCGATCCGGCCGAGCGCCAGAAACGCGGTCTCGATCTCGCGCGGCTTCGGAAAGAGCTTGACGGTCGCGGCGGTGATAATGCCGAGCGTGCCCTCGCCGCCGATAAAGAGCTGCTTCAGATCGTAGCCGGTATTGTCCTTGCGCAGGCCCCTGAGCCCGTCCCAGACCCGCCCGTCGGGCAATACCACCTCGACCCCCAGGGTCAATTCGCGGGTATTGCCGTAGCGCAAGACGGCGATGCCGCCGGCATTGGTCGACAGATTGCCGCCGATCTGGCAGCTGCCCTCGGCGCCGAGGCTCAGCGGAAAGAGCCGGTCGACCGCCGCCGCCGTCTCGTGCAGATCGGCGAGGATGCAGCCGGCCTCGACGGTCATCGTGAAATTAACGGGGTCGATCGCCCGCACCCGGTTCATCCGGCCGAGCGCCAGCACGATGTTGTCGCGGTCGTCGGCGGCACCCCGCCGCCGACCAGCCCGGTATTGCCGCCCTGCGGTACCACCGCCAACCCCGCCTCGGCGCAAATGCGCACGACCGCTGCAACCTCGGCCGTGGAACCCGGCCGCACGACGAGCCGCGTCGCCCCGCGATAGAGGCGCCGCGCTTCCGTGAGGTAAGGCTCCTGATCGTGCGGGTCGCCGATCCAGCCGGCCGGGCCGACCGCCGTCTTGATGCGATGCAAGGTCGCCGCGAGGTCCATTGCCATATTCCCCGGTTGCGCCGCGGTCATCTCCGCAGCCTTGGCGGCGCAGGAAAACCCGGCATCGCCCGCGACCGGCGGCAGTCTCAGCTGCGCTCGATCTCCGCGGCGACGCGGTCGAGCGCGTCGGTGACCGCGCGCACTTGCGCGGCCTCGAGCGGGCCGCGGCCGAGACGGATCGACAGCGCCATGTCGAGATTGCGCATGGCGCGCCGGATCTCCGGCGCCGGACCGTCGCCGATGGCTCGGCTCGCCTCGGCCATGCGGGCGAAGATCGCCTCGACCACCGCGCGATTGGCGGCGAGAAAGGCGGTCCCCTCCGCGGTGATCGAATAGAGCTTGCGCGGGCCTTCGGCGGTCTCGGGCCGCAGATAACCGAGCTCCTCGAGCAGGGTCAAGGTCGGGTAGATCACACCCGGGCTCGGGCTGTAGGCGCCGGCGAACTGTTCCTCGATCGCCTTGATCAGCTCGTAACCGTGGCGCGGCTTCTCGGCGATCAGGTGCAGCAGCACATAGCGCAAATCGCCGTGGTCGAAGACCCGGCCGGACCGGCGGTCTCGGCCGCCGCGGTGGTGGCCGAAAGGTCCGACCTCATGGCCGAAAATGCCGCGGGCCTGCCGCCTGCCGCTATGAGGATGAAGATGTCTGAACATTTTCTTGTGCTTTCTTGGTTTGATGTTTCCGCCGTCGCGGCGGCTTTCGGCCCTTAGGACCGACGCCGCCCTCGCCGACAAAAATGGCCATCCAGGCGGAGGCACCTATCTAGCGCCGGCGCCGAATCTGCTCGATCCGCGCCTTCATTTCCGGCGCGGGCCAATCTTCGAGCAGCCATGCCGGCAGCGGATCCTCACGGCCGCTGACCGGCAGCGCCTCGTCGTCGTCCGACCGGCCGCCCTGGAACAATTGCAGCGCATGCGGCATCTCGTAATAGATTTCGAGCGTGTTGCCGTCGGGGTCGGCGAAGTAAAAGCTGCGCTGATTGACGTGGTTGGTCGCCCGCATGATGTCGACGCCGTTCCTGACCAGATGCGCGTAGGCATCGCGCAATGCCGCGTAGCTGCCGACCTGGAAGGCGATGTGCCCGAGCCCGATCTGGCCGCGCTGCGGGCGCTGCGCCTCGCCGGGTGCGGGATGCTGGCCGATGTCGAGAGTGTGGAAATTCTCGCCCAAGGTCATGAACACGCCGCCATGCTCGGGGTCCTCCTCGGCGATCGCAAAGCCGAGGATGTCGCGATAGAACCGCTTCGAGGCCTCCTGGTCCGCGACCCGCAGATTGACGTGGCCAATACCCTTGAGCTTGATCGCACTGTGTTCGGACATGGGTTTGCTCCCGGTGGGTTTGGTTGGCAACGGCCTTTAGATATATCTTGATGCAGTCGATTTAAGCTTTTTCTGACGTAAGCACCATGCTAGGCTTCGATATCACCACAGGAGGGCCATCGAAATGAGCAGAGGCCACGAGCATCAACACGTCGATTGGAAGACGCACGGGGTCAAGATCATCCCGGGCGACCAGCTCGACCCCAATACCGCGCAGACCCCCGGCATGGACCGGGCCGCGGCGATCAATTTCGCTCGGGTCGGCGCGCAGAAGATCTGGGCCGGGACGGTCAAGATCCATGCCGACGCCAAGACCGGCGCCCACCATCACGGCGCGCTCGAAAGTGTGATCTACGTGCTGAAGGGCCGGGCGCGGATGCGCTGGGGCGACCATCTCGAATACGTCGCCGAGGCCGGCCCGGGCGATTTCATCTTTGTGCCGCCCTATGTGCCGCATCAGGAGATCAACGCGTCCCCCGACGAGACGCTCGAATGCGTGCTGGTGCGCAGCGACAACGAGGCGGTCGTCGTCAATCTCGACATCGAGCCGGTCGAGCGCCCGGAACAGGTGCGCTGGGTCGACCCGATCCACCGCGACGGCTGACCCGGCCGGTCCTGGGGCCGCGCCGCTCAGGCGGCAGTCGGTTGGCGCGGCAACGCACGGCCGTCGAGGCCATCGGCGGCGAGGCCGAGATGGCGCAATACCGTCGGCGCGATGTCGATCAGCGAGGTGCGCTCGCGATGGGTCGACAGGGCAAAGCCGCCGCCGCGGACGAACAGGAACGGGCTCTGCTCGTTTCGGCCGAGCCCGCCATGCTGGCCGAACCCGGTCGCGTCCTTCGGCTCCAGGGCATCGCGAACGACGTGGCTGTGGCCCGGCACGCCGAAGGAATTGGCGCTGATCGTCGGCCTTCAAGGTAATCGCGATCCGCGCCGGCGAACCGGTCGGCAGCCCGATATCGCCGAGCGCCTCGCCGGCAAAGACCCGGCCGACCCAGGGTTCGGCTTTGAGAAACCGCGCAACCAGGCCCACGAGCGCACCCTCGGGCTCGGCGAAATAAAGGAGCGCCGCGGTGCCGTTGGGGGCGACGACGACTTCCGACGATCCGGGCGCGCGCTTCAGCCCGGCCGCGACCAGCAGAGCTTCGAGGTCGATCGTCTCGGCGACGCTCTCCATGCCGTGATCGGAGCCGACCACGAACAAAATATCCTCGCCGCCGGGATCGAGGCTGGCGACGGTCTCGGCGACCCGGCGGACATTGTCGTCGGCGGCGGCGATCGCGCGGCGATGCTCGGGCGAGCCCAACGGCCTGTGGTGGCCGGTGTAGTCGGGCTCCGACAGCCACAGCACAGCCAATGCCGGGGCCCGCTCGCACAAGATTTCGCCGCAGAAGCGTTCGGTCGCGACGGTGTCGCCGGCCTCGCCCTTGGCGACCGTCAGCCCCTCCGCTACGGGCAACGGCCGGCGGCCGGGACCAAAGCTGCCGGCCGGGTTGTAGACCCAGCCGTGGCCGTCGGGATCGAGAAAATAGGCCGCTCCCGGCGACACGTTGGAAAAGGCGATCGCCTCGGCGCCGGCGCGGGCGAGCCGCTCGGCGAGGGTCGGCACGTGCAGGGTGCGGCCGGTGGCGCGGTACAGCCGGTCGCGGAAATCGGGCTTGCCGACCGACAGGCACCGGAGCCCCTCGCCCTCGTCGAGCGCCATCGTATTGCCGAGGAGCCCGTGGCGCGCCGGCCGGCAGCCGGTGGCGATCGAGGCGGCACTGGTTCGTGTCGTCGACGGGAAGACGCCGGCATGGTTCTCGAATTGCGCCGAGCGCCGCCCGAGATCGCACAGAAACGGCGCATCCGCGGCGGTGATCAGGTCGCGGCGCAGGCTGTCGCAGATCACGATGACGGCGCGCTTCATTCGGGTTCCCTTTCGCCCCGGCCGGCCTCGCGGGCATCGGGGTCGCGGGCCAGCATAGCGCGCCGCAGCTCGGGCGGCAGCGGGGTCTTTTCGCCGGTGGCGTTGACGACCAGGATCAGCACCGCGCGGCCCAGCGCGCACAGCCCCGCGCGCCAGACCGCGTATTCCATCTCGAAGCTGGTGCGCCCGAGCCGCACGGTCCGCGCCGTGACCAGGACCTCGTCGCCATAGGCGAGCGGCCGGTCATAGCGGATGCTGGTCTCGGCGATGACCGGCCCCGGCGTCCCCGCCGACAACGCCGGCAGGTCCACCGCCTCCAGATAGCGGTTCCGTGCCTCCTCGAACCATTCGAAATAGGCGCGATGGTTGGCATGGCCGAACGGGTCGCATTCGCTCCACCGCACCCGGTGCCGGACCGCGAACTCCCACCCGGCCCCGACCCCGAACCGCGCGAATTCCGCCCTATCCGCCTCGCCCATGCCGCTGTCCTTAAAGAACCGACTCGCAAAATTATCGCCGAAGAGGTCGCGCGTGGGCGGCCGGGTCGAGCCCGGCCACAACTACACCGCCGGGCGGGGCGGAGTTTCGCGCGGGGTGACCATGATCTCGAGCTTTTGCGCGAGCCGCAGCACGGTGACCGGCATCGGTTGGCCGACCCGCTCCTCGGTCATCAGCCGGTGCAATTCGTCGATGTCCGCGATGGGCAAGCCGTCGGCAGCGACGATGATGTCGCCGCTGGTCAGCCCGGCGGCGCGCGCCGCCCCGTCGGGGGCGGTCGATTGGATGCGCACCCCGGTCTCGCGCGCGAGCTCGTGAAAGCGCACGACCCGGCGCGGCAACGGCACGTTCTGGCCGGCGACGCCGATATAGCAGCGCCGCACCCGGCCGTCGCGAATGAGGCGCGCGGCGACGAACTCGACGGTGGCGGCCGAGATCGAAAAGCAGATGCCCTGGGCCATGCCGATGATCGCGGTGTTGATGCCGACGACTTCGCCGGCGGCGGTCACCAGCGGCCCGCCGGAATTCCCCGGGTTCAACGCCGCATCGGTCTGGATCACGCTGTCGATCAGCCGGCCCGAACGGGTGCGCAGCGAGCGGCCGAGCGCGCTGACCACGCCGGCGGTGACCGTGCACTGAAAGCCGAACGGGTTGCCGATCGCGATCACCAGCTGCCCGACCCGCAGCCGGCGCGAATCGCCGAGCCGGGCAAAGGCCGAGGCCTCGCCGTCGAGCCGCAACACCGCGAGATCGGTGTCGGGATCGTCGCCGACCAGATTGGCCGCGCAGCAGGCGGCCGTCGGGGAAGGTCGCCTCGATCTTGCGCGCGCCGCTGACCACGTGGCTGTTGGTCAAGACATAGGCGTCGGGGGTGAAGACGACGCCCGAGCCGGCGCCGCCAGCGCCGTCCTTGAGCCCGCTGACCTGCAAATGCAGGACCGCCGGGCCGACCTTGTCGACCGCACTCGTGACCGCCCGAGAATAGGCGTCGAGCAGAGCGAAATCCTCGACGGTGGAGGTGGTGGGACCGGCCGGCTGAGCCGCGCCGGTTTGATCGTTGCCGAGGTCATAGTCGAAAGATAGAAGCGTCATGTGCGGAGTTCCCTGTGGATAAGAATAAAGTGGGAACATGGACAGGGTTTGATAAGATGGGGTTTCCGGCGACTATTGGAAGTGGGTGAGCTCATGGCTGGCAGCGTCAACAAGGTGATCCTGATCGGCAATCTCGGCCGTGACCCGGAATTGCGCTCGACCCAGGACGGCACGCGCATCGCCAATCTGGCGGTCGCCACCTCCGAGAGCTGGCGCGACCGAACTTCGGGCGAGCGCAAGGAGCGCACCGAATGGCACCGCGTCGTGATCTTCAACGAGCGGCTCGCCGAGATCGCCGAGAAATACCTGAAGAAGGGCGCCAAGGTTTACGTCGAGGGCGCCTTGCAGACCCGCAAATGGACCGACAATGCCGGCCAGGAGCGCTACTCGACCGAGATCGTGCTGCAGCGCTTCCGCGGCGAGTTGACCATGCTCGACAGCGCCCGCGGCGGCGCCTCGGGCGGCCCGCCGATGGATGCCGGTTACGACGAGGGCTTCGGCGACGAGATGCCCACCCGCGCTGCCCCCGCCACGCCCAGCCGCGGCGGCGCCCGCAAGCCGGTCAACGACCTCGACGACGACATCCCGTTCTGATCCTGCCGGCGATCGCGGCAGAGCCTCGATGCCGCTGTGGCGCGACGGGTCGGCTGACCGTATTCGATGGCGCCGGCAGCGTCTCCCTATCGGGCTGCGGAACATCGGTTGAAGGCTGACGCGATCGTCGTTCTGGGCTGCGGGCCGTCGGCGCGGCTGTCGCGTCGGGTCGAGCGCGGGGTTCGGCTCTATTGCGACCGAGTGGCGCCGGTTCTGGTGCTGTCGGGCGGCGGCCGAAGGGCGGAGCCGGAGGCGGAAATCATGCGGCGGGCAGCGCTTGCCGGCGGGGTGCCCGAGGCGGCGGTGCTGATCGAGCCCGTCTCGCGCGACACGCTCGGCAACGCGCGCGAAACCGCGCAACTGTTACGGGCATACCAGCTCGATTCGGTGGTTCTGGTCAGCGACCGCACCCATCTGCCGCGCGCGGCATTGCTGTTCCGGCTCGCCGGGGTCGCGGTCGTCGGCCGGTCCGGGGTGCGTTCGCGATCGCTGTTCCTGGAAGTCGGCGCCATGATCCGCGAATTGGCGGCGTTGCCGTGGAGCCTCGCCCGCGCGATGGCGCAGCGCTGAGCCCACGCCCGGGCTCAGCCCTGCTCGCCCCTGACCGGCGTCCTCGATAGAGCGAGGCTCGGCAAGATCCGCCAGCACCAGAGCGCGACGGCGAGGGTCGCGGCACCGGTCAGCAGGAACAGCCCGGGCACGCTGACCCCGGCCGCGATCAGCGCGATCGTCGCCGCCGCCGCCAGCACCATCGCCGCGGCGTTGATCACGTTGTTGGCCGCGATCGCGCGGGCGCGGTGCTCGCGCGGGCTGCCCGCCTGCAGCAACGCGTAAAGCGGCACGATAAAAATCCCGCCCGCGATCGAGATCCCTAAGAGGTCGCCGAGGATACGCCAATGCGCCGGGGCGGCGAGAAAGGGGCGGAGCCCGGCGAGCGGGCCGGCGGCGGCGAGGGCTGGGCTCGCCAGCCACAGATCGAGCGAAAAGAGGCCGATGCCGAGCGCCCCCCACGGCACCGTGCGCGCACTGATCCGGCCGCCCAGAATCCGGCTGCAGGCCAAGGAGCCGAGCGCGATGCCGATCGAAAAGACGGTCAGGAACAGGGTCACCACCGCCTCCTCGCCGCCGAGCGTGAAACGCACATAGCTCGGGAATTGCGAGAGGTAGACGGCACCCGCGAGCCAGAACCACGAGATCCCGAGCATCGAGCGAAATGGTACCTTTTCGCGCGCGGCCTCGCGGATCACTTGGCCCGTGGCGGCGAACAGGTTCCAGCGCACCCGGCTCTTCGCCGCCGCTGCACCGGTCGGCGGGATCAGGAGGCTGGTACCCCAGGCGGCGAAGGCCACGACGAGGATCAGCGCCGCGACCACGGCCGCACCATGCCTCCCGGCGATCAAGACGCCGGCGATCGTGCCGAAGAGGATCGCGATAAAGGTGCCGGCCTCGACTAGCGCGTTGCCGAGGAGCAGCTCGTGCGGGGCCAGCAGGTCCGGCAGGATCGCGTATTTGAGCGGGCCGAACAATGCCGCCTCGACCCCCATCGCGAACAGGATCGCCAGCAGCAGCGCAGTGCTGCCGATGACCACGCCCAGGGCGGCGGTCAGCATCAGCGCGATCTCGGACAATTTGATCAGGCGGATCAGCCCGGCCTTGTCGTGCTGGTCGGCGAGTTGGCCGGCAGTCGCCGAGCACAGGAAGAACGGCAGGATAAAGAGCCCGCCGGCCAGCGGGATCAGGATCTGCGCCGACATCGCCGAGCCCGCCGACGGCGCGGTACGCGATCATCAGCACCAGCGCGTTCTTGACCGCGTTGTCGTTGAACGCCGACAAAAACTGCGCCCAGAACAACGGCCCGAACCGCCGCGACCCGAGCAGCGACAGCGCCCCCGCGCCCACGGGCTCAACGCGCTTCGACCGCACCGCGCTCATGCTGCTGTCTCGCACATCCGCTTGGTTCGCGCGAGCCTCGCGTTCGCTCTAGGGAATGACCGGCAGCACGATGTGCGAAGGCCGCTCGCGGTCGACAAAGACGCGGTTGTGGGCGACGCGCGCCTGCGCCATCGAGCCTTCGGCCTCGCCCGAATTCGGATTCACGTCGAAATGCGGGAAATTGCTGCTCGAAATGTCGAGGCGCAGCCGGTGGCCGCGGGCGAACCGATTGCCGACCGGAAAGAGCTCGATCGCGATCGCATAGACGGCACCAGGCGTCATCAGCCTCGGCCGCTCCCAGCTGTCGCGATAGCGCAGGCGCAGGATGCCCTCGCTCAAGTTCATCGCAAAGCCTTCCGGGTAATCCTGGTTGGGCGGATGGAGGTCGACCAGCTTGGCCGTGAAATCGGTGTCGGGACAGTCGGACGCGATCCACAAATGGACCGTTACGGGGCCGGTCACCTCGATTTCGCGATCGAGCGGTGCCGTGGCGAACGACAACACGTCGGAGCGCTCCGACAGCGGGCGATAGGGTGGGAGCGCACCGAACACGCTCGGCCCCTCGCGCTGATCGTAGGCGCCGCCGCGCATGACCGGCTCGCCCGAGCTCAAGGCGCCGCCGATGGTCGGCACCGGCCGGTGCGGGTCGAAGCGATAGCCCAAGGGCGGCGCCCCGACCTCCGGCATGGCCGGGCCGAGACTGCGGTCGCCATGCAGGTAGAAGGGGGTGAATTGCGTCTGCGGCAACGGCCAGTCGGCAGAGGCTCGCCAGGTGCCCCCGTGCTCGAGCCGGCCCTCGGCGTTGCGCCGGCCCGATCCGCCGCCCATAACGAAGACCCGCACCGGCGGGTCGCTTTCGACGCCGTTCTCGACCCCTTTCAGCCAGCGGTCGAACCAGTTGCGGCGTAGCGCAAAAAAATCCTCGGCGAGGTTGCCGTCGAGCGTCGCGGCGGCGCCGAAATCAACCTCGCCGGCATAGGAGAGCGAGCGGTCGCCATGGGTCCACGGCCCGAGGATCAGACGCTGCGGCGCCCGCCCTCGCCGTGCCAGACCGAGATAATTCTCGACCGCGGTGCGGGCATAGGGATCGTACCAGCCCGACAGGTGCACGACCGGGACGTCGGCGTATCGCTGCCAATAGCCTTCGGCATAGATCCCGGCCCTCCGCCAAAAATCGTCGAAGGTCCCATGCGACCATTGCGCGAACAGATAGTCCTCATATTCGGGTGCGGCACTCACGGGCGAATGGCCTTTTCGCCACGGCATCGCCGCGAACCATGCCTTGATGTCCTGCGCCTGCAGCGCCGCCTTGACTGCCGGGTCCTTGGCGTCGGCGAGCGCGTTGTTGTAGGCCCATGTCGCCTGTTTCAGCTCGAACGCGCCGTCATGGCGGATGCCGCTGCGGTAAGCGTTCGAAAAACCGCCGCAATCGAGGAATTGCGCCGCGAGGCCAGGAGGGTCGAGACAGCCGAGCGCCGCCTGGGCATGCGCCGCATAGGAGAGGCCGAAGGTGCCGATCCGGCCGTTGCACCAAGGCTGCCGCATCAGCCAAGCAAGCGTGTCATAGCCGTCCTCGGCCTCGCTGAGGTATTTGGTGAAATGTCCGCCCGATCGATAGCGCCCGCGGCAATCCTGGTAGACGACAGCATAGCCGTGGTCGACAAAGTAGCCGGCGACCTCGGCGCGCGAGCGGGGTGCCGCGACCGCGGCGGTGCGCTCGGACCGGCTCGGCGCCGATTTGTCGTAAGGGGTGCGTTCGAGCAACACCGGGAACGCCCCCATGCCTGCCGGCCGGTAAACGTCGGTCGCCAGCAGGGTCCCGTCCCGCGCCCGAACCATCAGATCGCGTGCGACGACGATCTGCGCCGCCGATTCACCCATGCGAGAGCCCCCTTTTCGACAATGGGCGGCGCGACCCGCGCTTGCCTGCCGCCCCCATTTTCGCTATCACCCTCGCCACATCCGGGCCGCGGATCCGGGCGCGTAGCTCAGCGGGAGAGCACTACGTTGACATCGTAGGGGTCACTGGTTCAATCCCAGTCGCGCCCACCAATTCTCGGCAAAGATGACCGGACCCGAGCTACACCTCCTTCATGACCTGAGCATAGGAAATCACCGCGAACAGAGCGGTGCCTCCGGCGACGTTGCCGAAAAGCACCGGAAGGGTGAAGTGGGCGATCATGTGCCATAGCGCCAGTTGCCCGCTGACCACCAGCAGAAAGGCCTCGACGCTGCCGGCGACGATGTGGGTAAAGCCGCAAACCGCGATCAGGTAGGTCACCATCGTCACCACGTGGAACTGCGTGCCTTCGGCGCTGGGAATCAGCCAGACCATCGCCGCGATCAGAAATCCGGCGCCGACCGCTCGGAAAAACATCTCGGCCCAGCTAAGGCCGATCATCTGGGCGCTGAGGTCGAGCATGCCGTGGCGCAGTTCCGGGCTCAGCACCGGGGTAAAGCCGCAAAACAACGCCGCCACGAAAGTGCCGGTCATGTTGGCGGCAAAGACGACGGACCACATCCGCGCCAGGCGCCGAACGTTCGTCAACGTGAATTCGGCGACGACCGGCAGCACCACGGTCACGGTGTTTTCGGTAAACAGCTGCTGGCGCGCCAGCACGACGATCAGAAAGCCGACCGAATAGCCGAACCCGGTGACCAGCGGACGCCATGATGCATCCGGCAGATGCACCAAAAGGGCGGCCTGCGCGAGCAGCGAAAAGCTGATCGACAGACCGGCCGCGAACCCCGACCACCACAGCGAAGTAATCGGGCGGTTCATCTCGGTTTCGCCTTCGCGGCGCACGATCTCGTAAATGATCGGGGTGCGCAGCCGCGCGCGGTCCTCGATGTCCTCGATCTCGTGCTCGCTGACGCCCGGGGGCAGCCCGCCATCATGCAGATCGGCGTGCTCCGTGGTCGAAAGGGCATCGGGGCCGCGTTCGCCTGACGCATCCACAGATCCGCTTCCTCGCTTCAGTATCGGTTTTCCCCGCGGCTATGAACACGGCGGGGAAACCAATCGTTGCCGGCGTCGTTTCGCGATGGGTCGTTTGATGATGGCCCGAGGCCGCGATCGCCACTCGTCCGTTAAATGTGCGGCAGTCCGGTCGGCGTCGGTCGCGAGGCTGCCGTTGAAGGAGAACGCGATGCCCGACGCCGGTGGGGTTCCCTGCAGCCGAAGGACGCAGCACGAGCCGCAGCTCACGGAAGTCCACATTTTGCGGCTGACCGCCGGGCTTGGCTGCGACGGCGACTCGGTGTCGCTGATGTGTCATTGCGAGTGAAACGAAGCAATCTCGGGCCGACACAATCGCGGGTGACAGATGCTCGCCGCGTCGGGATTGCTTCGTCGTGCTATGCGCTCCTCGCAATGACACGCGTTTCCTTCGAAGGTAAATCTCGTCAAGCCGGTCGGAGGCCAGCCTATTCGCCGGTCGATTGCGCCGTCTTGAACTTGGATAGGACCGCGGCGGGCAGATCGCGGATGTGCAGGTCGCGCTGCGGAAACGGCAGCTCGATCCGGCGTTCCAGGAACGCGTCCCATAGTGCCAGCAGAATGTCGCCCTTGACGTTGGTCACCCCGTTCTGCGGGTCTGCGATCCAGAAGCGGAGGATCAGGTTGACGGCGCTGTCGCCGAACCCCGTCAGATGGCAGACCGGCCGAGGGGAGGCGAGCACTCGGGCGGTGGCACCGGCAACCTCGACCGCGAGCTCCCGCACCTCGTGCAAATCGCTCGCATAGGCGACGCCGAATTCCGCGTCGATCCGGACCAGCGAGTTCGAATACGACCAGTTGATCACCTCGTTGGTGATCAGGTTCTCGTTCGGGATCAGATATTCCTTGCCGTCGCGGCCGCGCACCGAGGCATAGCGCGCGCCGAGATAGGTGATCGAGCCAAAGGTGCTGCCGACCTCGATCACGTCTCCCGGCTTTACCGAGCGCTCGAGCAGTAGGATGATGCCGCTGACGAAGTTCGAGACGATCTTTTGCAGCCCAAATCCAAGACCGACGCCGACGGCGCCGCTGAACACCGTGAACGCGGTCAGGTCGATGCCGACGGTGTTGAGGCCAATCAGCAGTGCCACGCAGACGAGCGCGATCTTGATCAGATTGCCGGTCAGAACCTGGATCGAAGGGCTGAATGCGGTGACGCGCTGGATCCTGGCGCTGATCAATCGGGCGAGTGCCAGCGCCGCCCATAAGAGGATCGCGATCATCAGCCCGGCCTTGATCACCAGCAGGACCGAGAGCCGCAGGGTGCCGACGGTGATCGCCAGGCTGTTCAATGCCGCCACGGTCGGCGCCAGCAGCCCCAGGATGTCGAGAGCCACGACAACCCAGGCGACCGCGGCCACGACCCGCGCGAGAAAGGCGTCGCGCATCAGCCGCGCCGACGCTCGGAGCACGATCCACAGCGCCGTCAGGCTGGCGGCGATACCGATCAGCCGGACATCGCGGCCGAGATGGGCGCCGACGTCTTCGGCGATCACGAGCAGCAGCCAAGCGTAGCAGAAGATCAGCAGGCGCTGCAGATCGCCGGCGATCCAGGGCACGCGGAACTGGGTCGTTGCGCGGTCGATCAGGCGATTGGTCGATTGCCGTGTCGCCGCCCGGATCGCCCAGGCCAGCAGGAACATCGCCGCGATGACGCCGACCTGGGGAATGAGCAGCTCGTAGACCTCGCGCGACGCCACCAGCGCGCGCAGCCGTCTGAGCCAGTCCGAAAAATGGGCAGGATCGAGCGGATACACAGAGAACCCCCTTTGCCCGGCAATCAGCGCCGGACACGGTGTCAACGGCGTGGAGCGAGATTTATGATCGTTTCCAACGACGCGATGAAATGCGGCGTATCGGCTTAGAGGCGCTTGCCGGCAGCTATCGCACTGGCGTGCTGCGGTCGCCCGCCGGTGGCGGTCGCAGCGAAATCGATCGCGACATCGCGGTCGGCGAAGCAGGCACCGCGGTCGGTGCTCGCTTTGAGCCCGCCCTACCCCGCCGCCATGCCGCCAGCTTTTCCCGGTTGCGGCCGAGCAGCCCCGGCTCGGGAACGAGACCATCCCCATTGCCGAGCAGCAAGCCGCCCTCGCCGCGGATCGCCATCAACGAGCGAAGATGTTGCGTCGTGCCGAGCCGCCCGGTAGCACCCTCGACGATGATCCCGATCGTGCGTGTGCCATCTCGCCTCCAGGCGAGAGTTTCAGGCTTGCGAAGAGCCCTATTATTGGTCTACCCCCGCACCCTGCCCTCTCCCCGAGGTCGGTGGAGGGCAAGAAACCGTGGCCCGAACGCCAAAGTCTCCCTCGCGCCGCAATGCGTGGAGAGGATTGGAGTGAGGGACTCCTCCCGAACTACCGGGTCGCGGCGACGATCGCCTCGCGCAGGATCTCGGGGATGCGGTCGAGGGTCTCGGCCGGGGTCATCAAAGGCGGCGCCACGCAGATCGTGTCGCCGATCGCCGGGTCGGCGCTGCCGGCCCGCAGCCGCGGCAACAGGCCGCGCGCCATCGCCTCGCGGGTGATCTTCGGCCCGAGCCCGACCGCCGGCGCCTTGGTGCCCTTGTCGGTCACCAGCTCGACCCCGCACATCATGCCGATGCCGCGCACATCGCCGACCGCCGGCAGATCGCGCAGCCCTTCGAGGCCCGCCAACAGCCGCTTGCCCATGACCGCGGCGCGCTCGACCAGGCCCTCCTCCTCGATGATCGCGACATTCGCCAAGCCGACCGCGCAGCACACCGGGTGGCCCGAATAGGTCGCGGCGTGCATGAATTTGCGGTCGGCGGGCGCGCTCTCGATCGCCTCGTGCACCTGTTTCGAGGCGATGACCCCGCCCAACGGCAGATAGCCGCTGGTCACACCCTTGGCGAACGACACGAGGTCGGGCTCGACCCCCCAATGGCCGAGCGCGAACCAGCGGCCGGTGCGGCCGAACCCGGTGATCACCTCGTCGGCGATCAGGAGGATATTATGGCGGTCGCAGATCTCGCGCAGCATTGGGAAATAAGCGGGCGGCGGCACCATGACCCCGCCCGCACCCATGACCGGCTCGGCAATGACCGCGGCGACGGTGTCGGCACCCTCGGCCATGATCGCCTGCTCGACCGCCTCGGCCGCACCCGCACCAGGCTCCGAATTGCCCTGCCAGCGATAGGCGTAGGGCGGCGGCACCTGGATGAACCCCGGGACCAATGGCCCGAACATCTTGTGGTAAGCGGCCATGCCGGTGGCGCTCATCGCCGCCATCGTCACCCCGTGATAGGCGTGGATGCGCGAGATGATCTTGGTCTTGGCCGGCTTGTCTTTGACCTTCCAGTAATAGCGGGCGAACTTGAAGGCGGATTCGTTCGATTCGGCGCCGGCCGTGGTGAAATAGACCGCGGCGGAATTTGGATAGGCGTGGCCGACGATCTTTTCGGCGAGCCGCACCGCGGGCTCGTTGGTGGCCCCGATATAGGCCGAGGCGAAGGCGATGCGGCGCATCTGCGCCGCCGCGGCGTCGGCCAGCTCACCGCGGCCGTGCCCGACATTGACGTTCCACAGCCCCGACAGGCTGTCGATGTATTCGCGGCCCTCGGCATCGTACAGCATCGCCCCCTTGCCTTCGACGACGACCAGCGGCTGGCGATGGTCGTCGGGGTGGTGCAGCGGGTGAACCAGATAGCGCCGGTCGCTCTCGATCAGCTGGGTGGTGCCGTCCATGATCCTCTCCTGCGCGTGTGCACTTTGACCACACCCTAGCCGCGCCGGCCATGCCGCGACAACCGCGCCGTCGCCGGTCGGGGCTCCGATCGCCGGATCTGGCGCGCCATCGAGGAGCGGGTGAGGTTAATCGTCCGATTTCCGCTTGCTTAAGCACCCGTCGCTGCGCCAGCATGTGCCGGCTTTTCAGACAAGCCGGTCGGGCCTGCGGGCAATCGGCCAAAATCCCAGGAGGAAACGTGACACGACCCCGCGCTGCCGATGATTTTGCGACGATCCATGCACGCCTGGAGGAGCTGCGCCGGGAGCGCGACCAGGCGACGAAGTCGGATTCCGCCGACGACAACGGTCCCGGCCGGGTTGACCGCAGGCTGCTCGGCACCGCCGAGGGGCGCCAGCGACCCGAACGGAGCGGCTGGCTGACGGTCTCGGCCGGCCGCCGTAACAGCCCCGGCCGACCGCATTAGCAAGGGTCAGCGGTTGGGCAGGTCGAGCGGGTAGATCGGCCGTCTGACCTTCTGGAAATTCAGCTGTCCGTAATCGGAAGTGCACACCCCGACCCCGGCGCAGTCGACGACGGCGCTCGCCAGCTTGCCGAGCCCGGCGCGCCAATGGATGCGGCTCTTCAGCATGACGTAGCGCTTTTGCATCGGGTCGATGCCGAGGCTCAAGAGGCAATTCAGATCCGACGGCTCGACATGGCGCGAGATCAGCACGATCTCGGCCGGGCCGGTATCGAGCACCACCGCCGGCCCCATATCCATCTCGACGCCGCGCGCCATCGGGCCGCGGTTTTTGTAGCGGCCGTTGGAGATGGTCTTGACCCGCCCGGTCACGCTCAGAGGCGGGCTCGGCGCCGGGATCGCCGGCATCGCGATCTTGCCGCCGATCGACAACGTCACCTCCGCGCCGATGCCGGCGGCGATCGCCTGCCCGACCGCTGCGGGGTCATAGATGGCGAAGGCGGCGACGTCGGCGAGACCCTGGCGCAGGATCTCGGCCAGGACGACTGTCGTGTCCATCGTCCCGCCCGAAGCGCAGTTGTCATAATGGTCGAGCAACACGACCGGCCCCTCCGCCGGCTGCCGCGGCGGCATCGCCTTGGCGCGGGAGACCGATTCCCTCAGCGGCTCGATCTCGTAGACAAAGGCCTCGCGCTCGACCCAGGCGCGGTCCAGGAGCTCGTCGCGCAGCCGCTCGGC
This sequence comes from uncultured Alphaproteobacteria bacterium, assembly GCA_963795485.1. GTDB lineage: Bacteria > Pseudomonadota > Alphaproteobacteria > ATCC43930 > CGMCC-115725 > AP-15. The sequence goes on along the minus strand of CAWCIL010000039.1, from coordinate 141,507 downwards.
GAGCGCCGCGGTCGCCGTCGGTCACCACCACCGCGGAGAGCCCGGCATTCAAAATGTCGGCGTGCGGAAATCCGGTGAACAGGCTGGCAGCAAGCGCGCCTTCGGCCGCCATCGCGGCGCAGCGACGCTGCAATTCCTGGTTCGGATGGTCGTCGGTGCCCTGGCGCATCACATGCGGCAGCATCGGCATGTTGCCCCAGGCCATGACCGGCCTGACCTCGCCACGGATTGCGCGCAGCAGGATCTCTCCGGCGAGCCGCGCCGTCTCGTAGGTGTCGACATGCGGGTAGGTGCGGTAGCCCGCGACTACCGTCGCGTTGGCGATGATCTCGTCATAGAGGTTGGCGTGCATGTCGAGCGCGACCGCAATCGGAGTCTCGGGGTCGATCGCCCGCAGCCGCTTCAAGAGCTGCCCCTCGCCATCCTCCAGGCTTTGCGTGACCATCGCCCCATGCAGGTCGAGCAAGATGCCGTCGAACCCGCCCTTCTCGACCGCCGCGCAGATGCAGTCGGTGATCTCGGCATAGGCGGCGTCCTCGACCGGCCCGCTCGGCGATGCCCCGGCGGCGATCGGCAACACGATCTCGGCCCCTTCGCGATCGGCCAGGTCGAGATAGGCGCCGAGCCCGGTGCCGGTGCCGCGATAGGCGCGCATCGCCGCCTCGCCGTAGAGCGGCCCCGGCCCGTGGCCGAACCGCGCCAACGGTGTCGGCACCGGCGAAAAGGTGTTGGTCTCGTGCTTCATCATCGCGATCAAGAGGCGCATCGGTCGAGAACTCCCGGCGAGCGGCGAGCGACGATAACCCAGCCTGCCCGTCGCGCGAAGCCGTCGGCGAGGTCTAAGAGCCTGACCCAAAGATGGCAGGCGAGCGAGGGCTAGGTCGGCCGATCCGTTTGTAAACGGACCTTCGCCGGAGCGCGCGGCAACGACGAGGATGCGGCGAAAGCTGCCGAGTTCGCTGGGGCTAGCAGGATCACAATTCGCAGGCTCACAGAGCCGAACTGGCTCACTATTGCGTTTGTTGCAGGCTGCCCGCGTAAAGACTCACTCGAAATCTTCTTGATGAGGGGCGTCCCGGAACGGACGCCCTCATCAGTTTTGGTGATGAATATCAGCTCGCCGGACGAGCAACCCCAACCAGTTTATGGCCGTCGGGATCACGCAGATAAGCGAGATAAGCGCCGTTCGGACGGACGCCCGGCGGGTCCTCGATCGACCTGCCGCCATTCGCGACGCCGGCTTTGTGCCACGCTTCGGCCTGCGCCACATCCTTCATCGTAAATCCGATCGTGCCGCCGTTAGCTTGGCTGGCCGACTTGCCATCGATCGGCTTGCTCACCATGAACCGGCTGCCATTGTGCGAGTATGCCAGCCGGCCTCTGGCGTCCTCAGTGGCGGGTTGAGCGCCCATCGCGGTAAACAGCGCATCGTAGAATTTCTTCGACCGGGCGATGTCGTTGCTCCCGATCATGATGTGGCTATACATTTCGTTCTCTCCTCCTAGAAAAAGATAAAGGACCGCACGACTACATTCTTGCGGCATGGGGCGTCGGTGGGCACGGTCGGGTCGATACAGGCCGTATGGAAAGACCAGCGCGAGACGGAGCCGTCGGTCACCGAGTCATAGCATTTGAGCATCGAGACCTCGGTCGGCGTTTGCCGGGGAAACCAGTACCACTCGTGGTCGGGGCGGTAGGTGAAGCGGGTGGTCTCGCCGACGCGGTCGTCGTAGATCCGGTAGTTGTTGATGTAGGGCTGGTCAGCGAAGGAGGGCCAGGCGCAGAGCACGAAGGGAAACTGCTCGACTGTCTCTATCGGCTTGGCGAGGTTGATCGACATGAACCGCCGCGACATCTTCGCGTCAGCCTCTTCCTCGGTGTAGTGCTGGGTGCGCCCGAAGTTCCGCAGGTTTTTGGTGAGCAGCTCGCGGCAGCGCACGCGGCCGCTGTTGTCGTTCAGATCGTTGTGCACGAGGTTGGCGTAATTGGCGTTTACACCCGGGTTGTTGCTGTCCTGGTCTTCCGTGCGGTCGCCCGTGTAGTCCTTGTCGAACACGTCGTGGTTGTAGACCAGCGCATCGGTCGCGTCCGGGAAGAACTCGAGAAGCAACTTCTCGATCTCGGGGTAGTACACGCGCTCCACCTCCGCCGCATCGTAGATGTTCGAGCACTTGGACTTGAGGTGCGCCAGCGATACACCGAGCCGGTCCATGCATTCGGGGCTGTTGGGCGAGAGGCCCGGGTAGTACTCGCCGATCCGCCGTGCATCGCGCAGCACCTGCGGGAAATAGAGGTCCCGCCGCCGGTTGCCCCCTTCATTCTTGCGCAGGATTACCGCGATGTCGGCGCGCGCCGGGTCCCGCCAGACAGCGTTGGATGGAACGACGGAGTAGGTCGGCCGCTCGTAGACCGTATAGGGCAGCGGCAGCGCCACTCCGCCCGGCGGGGCTTTGATGCTGTTCGACTCGCGAATGTACTTCATACACTCGTCATAGTCGCGAAACCCGAGGCCCCATTGGGTCTTGATCGGGCCCGGCGGAGCCTTGGCGACCATCTCGATAACGCGCTGACCCTCGCCCTCGGCGATCTCCGCGAGCGCGTCTTGGATCGCCGCGGCGGTCCCCGCATCGCCGTCCCGGTCGAGAGACATGTAGGACAGTCCGCCATGCGCCGCGATCGGCGGCGGCTGCCCCTCCGTGCGCTGGAGCGGCGGCACATAGGCTGACGACGCTCTCTCCGTGACCTCGTTGTCGGCAACATCGAGCGGGCTCATGGCACACCTCCGATTATTTCGGCCTCACCGTCGCACACAAAGCCTGCGTTTTCCAGACCACGATTTTCCTGCTCCCGCCGCCACACACCGGGAGCGCCGGCCAGTGGAACCCATGAGCGGCTCCGGGCACGAACCGGCGCCCGGCCGGGCGTCGGCTTATCGTCGGTCGAGATCCTTGATCTCGTTTATGAATTGGAAGAAGATTGAGTGCCGATCGCGACGCGAGCGTGCTCCTGCCGACACTGATCGCGGAGCCCCTCACCGAGCCGTTTACGACTGTCTGGGCTGCCAATGAGCAGGAGCTCTCGTCAGCGACGTTGCCGCTGCGGAAGCAGCATCGGCGCTGTCTCGACTGATCCGGACGAGGCGGTTCCAAGCGGCCGACGGGACGGAGCACCTGAGGGATTTCGATGCGTGGCGAGCAGCAATGACCATTCCCGTCGAAATACAAGCCTCGGATTCCGGCTTGCCTACGCGTATGTCCGGCGATTTGACCTCGCGCTGCGCACACCGGATGCGCTGCGCCTCGCGATTGCCCGGCGCCTCGACGCGGTCCTCGTCACGTTCGATCGGCGTCTGGCGAATGCCGCGCGAGAACTCGGTGTCGCCGTAGACCGGCCGGGCGCTGTCTGAGTTCTGCAAAAGGAGATGAGATGGCCGAGCGCCCCAACCCGGTCGAACACCATTACACGAGCCACGATCTCGGCGAAGTCATCCTCAACGCCTTGCGCGGGATGGGGAAGGACGTTCGAGCGGCTGACGCCCGACGATCTGGCGCCGGTTGACGAGTTTCACGGCGGCCAGCGGCCGGCGACAATCCGACTGGCCGAGCTCCTCGGCCTGACCGGAACCGAGCGGGTGCTCGATGTCGGCTCCGGACTTGGCGGCCCGTCGCGGTTTCTCGCCTGGCGCTACGGCGTGCATGTCAGTGGCGTCGATCTGACCGCCGAATTCGTCGAGGTCGCCCGGATGCTGACCCGCCGCACCGGACTCGACGCGAAGGTTGACTACCGCCAGGGCGACGCCCTCGACCTGCCCTTCGAGGATGCGAGCTTCGATGCAGTTTGGTCGCAGAATGCGGCGATGAATATTTCCGACCGCGATCGGCTCTATGGCGAGATGCGGCGGGTGCTGAAACCCGGCGGCAGGCTCGCGCTGCAGGAGGTCGCGGCGGGACCCGCCGGGCCGCCATACTTTCCGGTGCAGTGGGCGCGCGAGCCGGCCATCAGTTTTTTGCTCACCGCCGCGGCGACGCGGGCCAAGCTCGAAGCCGCCGGCTTTCGCGTCGTGACCTGGCAGGACACCACGCCCGAGGCCCTCGAATCAGCCTCGCGCCGCACCCGCAACACCGCAGGCGCCCCACCCCCTCTCGGCACCCACCTGATCCTCGGCGACGACTGGCGCGCGATGTTCCGCAACTCCGCCCGCAACCTCGAAGAGCACCGCACCGAACTCTTCAACGCCCTCCTCGAACGCGCGGGTTAGCCTTAGTGCCGGAAGGAGGCGGCACCGTGCCTCAGCGCTGAGGGCCGCCTAACATGACCCCTGCCTTCACCGTATCCAGCGGGAGCACAAGGGTGAGCGGGTTTGTCGGAAACGGCAAAAACCCGAACTTGAGATAGAAGCCGCACGCCTCACTATCGATCGCATGAACCAGGACTGCTCTCGCACCAACAGCCTCCGAAACATTGAGAGAGCGGAGAAGAGCGTCTTTCAGCAGGCCCGTGCCGAAGCCGCGGGAAGCAAATTTAATATCGACGGCAAGTTGACCGAGTACGATCACCGGAACTTGATCCGGAGCATTTCGTCGTAGACTGGCCTTTGGTAATTCGTCACGGATCACAGAACCGGCCGCAAGGCAATAATATCCAACTACGATATCATCGATCGTGACCACATAAGTGCGAGCCGACCGCCCCTCGCTCTTGCGCGATTGGCGGACCAGCCAACTGTTTAGATCTGGCTTTCCACAGTCAAAGTTTGCGACATCATGTCGAGTGTTTAAATGTTCCGGGGGCCGCAACTGCGGCCCCCGGACAATGGTTGGGTGTGGCGTTACTTTTCCCATGGTGCCCTTACCGAGAGGAGCCTCCTAAGCTCCTCGGTCGGCTTAGGCGGCTCATCCAAGAGGTCAAGAAAATCCTGGTACTGTTTTCCGTCTAATGAAAATAGCTTTTGATCGAGCAGTACGTCCTCAGCACGAAGGCGTGCACTGTCCAACATAAATTCACTTCGGTTTTGTCCAAGTAAGGCTGCGGCCCGGTCAATGAGGTCTCTCAGATGAGCCGAGGCACGTAGGTTGATTGTAACGCCCCGACGTTGCACATCAGCGCGATGTGCAACAGCAGTGGCGGGCATGTTAGCTTCCTTCTCCCGTTGGCGGTTGCGACGCAAGTTCATATGAGCGATGTGCACACGTTGTCAACACAAATTTGCAGACGCGGTTCCGATCTTCCGGCTCACAATAGAGCGTGGTTGTGGAAAAGTCAATAAATATGTTGCAATATTGACATCCAGTGCATCGGCTTCCGCGGTCGATACGCTGCGGAAATAGAAATAAGAGCACGTTCGACAGGGCCGCGCGCGGCGCTGGGCTTGGCATGAAGAGCCTCCCCTACTCCCGCGGCATCACGTCGAGGCGGACGACGAGGCCTTCGAGCGAGGGGCTCGGGGCGGGGTAGCGGCGCATCACCAACGGGTCGTGGCCGGGGACGATGTGCTGCGGCGAGGGTGCGGCGGCGCGCAAGGCGTCGTAGGCGTCGAGCATGTCGCCGATGTGGAAGGCGGCGGTGAACGGCCGGCCCTCTTCCATGTTTTCGTAATAATGGGTCACGTCGGAGGCGAGCACGACCCAGCCGCGCCGGGTGTGCACGCGCACGAATTGCATGCCCGGAGTGTGGCCCCCGACCGGGTGCAGGCTGATCCCCGGCGCCAGCTCCGCCGGCCCGTTATAGAGCCGCACCCGGCGCGCGAAATTCAGCCGCACGATGCCGACCACATCCTCGACCTCGAACGAGCGGGCGAGGAACGGGTGGCGCATGTAATGCCCGGTCGTGTAGTGCAGCTCGGTTTCCTGCAGGTGGAACTGGGCGGCCGGAAAGCGGTGAAACGTGCCGACATGGTCGTAATGCATATGGGTCAGGATCACGTCGGCGACGGTGTTGCGGTCGAGGCCGACCATCGACAGCGCCTCGGCCGGGCAGCGCAGGTGACGCCGGCCGCGCGCCGCGGCGACCTCGGCGGTAAAGCCGGTGTCGATCACAAAGCTGCGCTCATGCCCGATCGCCGCCCAGACGAAATAATCCATCGGCATCGGGCCGTCATGCGGGTCGCCGCCGATGAAATGGTCGGCCCGCCGGGCGTCGCGCTCGGCATAGCGGATCGCAAAAAGCTCGTATTCGGGCGGGTTCGTGTCCATGACGGCCTCGGCTTTAGAGAGGGGCGTGGCGCAGGGATTGCGCCGGCGCTGCCGCGGTGCAAGCCTGTTCCCGGCGCTTATATCCGAGCCCAGGAGCCCGAGCCATGCCCGAATCGTTCACCGAACCCGCCCTCGGCCCCTACTCCGTCGCGGCCTTCAACACCGCCAAGGACAGCGACAACAAGATCCATGACGACGCCGTCGCCCGCCGCTTCGGCTTCAAGGGCGGTCTGGTGCCGGGGGTCGAAGTCTACGCCTATATGACCCACCTGCCGGTGATGCGCTGGGGCCGGGCCTGGCTCGAACGGGGCATCGCCGAGTGCCGGCTCCTGAAGCCGGTTTATGACGGCGACACGGCAATCGTGACCGCAGCCGAAACCCCCGATGGCCTCGACCTGCGCGTTGAAAGCCGCGGCGAAGTCTGCGCCACCGGCCGCGCCGCGCTGCCGGCCGCAGCCTCGCCCGTGCCCGCAGCCTTTGCCGAGGCGCCAATGCCGCCCGACCCGCCGGCGAGCCGGCCGCCTGCCGCCGAGACCAGCCTCGCGGTCGGGAACTGGTTCGCGATCCATCCGTTCCGGGTCGGCGCCGAAGACGCCCGGCAATATCTCGATGACGTGCGCGAGACCCTGCCGCTCTACGCTGCCGAGGGGCTGGTCCATCCCGGAACCATCCTGCACATCGGCAATTGGGCCTTGCGCCACAATGTCGTGCTGGGCCCGTGGATGCATGTCGGCAGCCGGATCGAGCACTTCGCCGCGGCGCATATCGGCGACGAACTCTCGGCCAAGGCGCTGGTCACCGCCAATTACGAAAAGAAGGGCCACCGCTTCGTCGCCCTCGACGTGCTGGTCTGGGCCAATCGCACGGTCCCAGTCGCCCGCATCGACCACCTCTCGATCTACCGACCGCGCCAACTCACCGCCGCTTGAGCCGCGTCGCCCGAGTGCACCGGGGTCAGCCGCGTCGCACGGCCTCGCGGCGCGGGCGGCGGTCGTCGAGCGCGATGACCAGGCCCCGGCGGTCGGCGGCGACCCGCTCCTGCGCGGCCTCGATGATCAGCCGCAACAGGTCGCAATAGCGCAGCCCGGCGATCTCAGCCATCAGGTTGAGCTTGCCGTCCCAGCACCAGCCGGGGTTGGGATTGACCTCGAGCAATTTGATCTCGCCTTCGGCGTCGGCGCGGAAATCGAAGCGGGCGTAATCGCGGCACCCTAGCCGCTCGAACAGGATGTTCGAGTAATCGACGATCTTGCGCCGCGACTCCTCGTCGAGCCGCGCCTCGCGATAGCCGATCTGCGACCAGTAGGGCGATTCCGGGACCCATTTCGACTCGTACGGCAACAGCCGCGGCAGGCCGGGGTCGAGGCGGGAATAATCGACCTCGAGCGGCGGCAACACGCGGCAACCCTGGCCGGGATTGCCGACGATCCCGATCGAGTATTCGGGACCGGTCAGGAATTCCTGGATCAGGATCGGGCACAGCGGCATCTGCTCGCGCAGCCGGCCGAGGCAGGCGATCGCCTCCTCCCAGCTGTGCACCACCGCGTCCTTGCCGATGCCGATCGACGAATCGCCGTAATTGGGCTTGATCAGGGCCGGGAACACCGACGGAATCGTCGCCGCCAAATCGTCGGAATTGAAATAGGTCTCGGCCGGCACCGGCACGTCGATCGACTGGGCGATGCCGCGCACCAGCGACTTGTTGTAGCACAGCCCGAGGCAGCTCGGACCGGCGCCGCTATAGGGAATGTCGAGCGTCTCCAGCAATGCCGGCACGTGCAATTCCATGAAGGCGTCGTTGTTGAAGCCCTCGTCGCACAGATTGAGGACGAAGTGCGGCCGGTTGGCTCTGAGGTCGGCAAACAGCGAGGCGTGGTTGTCGAGAAAACGGAAATGATAATCGGGCAGTTCGTGGAACGCAGCCTTGAGCCGCTCGATCGTGTCGATGTCCTCCTCGTTGTAATGCCCGTTGCGCTTGACCGGGTCGGGCAGGCGCGGGTCGCCGAGGACCACTGCTACGTCCGAGATCAGCGCCGAGCGGCGCGGCTCCCGGCGTGTCCGGCGCGGCGCCTCGCAGGTCAGGAACAGCCGGTGCGCCACCATGCCGAGATCCTGGTTGCGCGCAAATTCCGGGGCGAGCAGCGCATGAAAGCGCACATTGGTAAAGCCGGCGCCGGTCAACAGCGCTTCGAGGCGCTCTTTCGAATAGAGCCGCTCGGCGTAGAATTGGTCGGCGATGACGCCGCGCTCGGCATGGACCACGACCTCGCGGCTGATCAGCCGGTCGCCGTCGCCGGCGAGGTCGCGCTCGCGGCAGACGAAATGGTTCTGGTCGACCCATTCCCACGAGCGCGGGTCGAAATGGCGGCGCATCCAGTCGCCGTCCATCAAATCCATGACCAGGGCACCGCCCGAGGCCAGGGCGCGCTTGACCGATTCGAGGACCGCGAGATCGTCCTCCGGACGTTCGAAATAACCGAAGGAATTGCCGAGGATGCACACGCAGTGAAACTCGGCGTCGCCAAGGCGAAAGCGGCGCGCGTCGCCCTCGTGGAACGAGACCTGCAAACCGCGCTGCCGGGCGCGCTTGCGCGCCAGCCGGATCAGATAGCGCGAGCGGTCGAGCCCGGTGACGCGGGGAAAGCCGCGCCGGGCGAGCTCGAGCGAATGACGGCCCTGGCCGCAGCACAAATCGAGGATGCGGTCGTTGCGCTCGATCCCGGCGCTGCCGATCAAGAGGTCGACCTCCTGCGCGGTGTTGCGGTCGTTCTCGATCACGTCGCCATCGGTTTCGAGATAGAGCGAGTTGAACAAGGTGCGCCACCAGTCGGATGGCAGGTGGCGTTCGAGGTCGGACACCGGGCCCAACGTTCGCGCGCCGATCCGCCGGCCCTGCTCGACGCCTTCGCCACCGCCATCGCCGGCAGCGGCGTTGCCGGCGCCGGCGCGGATGGGCCGCGCACCGCTGGTCTTTCTGCTCATCCTCGCTACCCCCCCGGTATTCCCATGGACATCAAAAAAAGCGGGACATCAAAAAAGCGGGACATCAAAAAAGGCGATTTCCCGATCCGGGAAACCGCCGATGAGCCGCGGCTTCGCCTATAGCGGCGGCGCCGGATCGCAGCCGGCCGGCGGAGTGCGCCGGCCGAGACCGTTCGGTCACGGGGCCGTCGAAGCCGGTGCGAAGAACAGGTGCACGATCGCTGAACATCGGTTTCCGCAGGGCCAACAATGCGTATCGGCGGGAAGTTCGGAATATTCGGCCGGGCTTTCAAGCGCGATCTGGCAAGGTGGACAAAATGGAGCTATGCGGCATCATGACCCGCCGACATCCGCTGGCCGGAGCCGGGAATTCGCGCAGCCCTCGCGGCGCCGTTCACCGGGCCGGGCGCAGCTCGATGGTGCCGAGAAGGGCGCCGGTCGCCAGATCGACGATGACGAGCCGGCTATCGCCGTCGGGCATTGCCAACTGCAGGATCAGGCGATTTGGCGCGGCAGTCATCGCCTCGATCCGCGCGCCGCGCGGCAGATCGAGCGCGGTCGTTGCAAACGGATGCGCCGCCGGCGCTGCACGCCCGCTTCGGGCGATCCTGCCGGCAATCACCGCGAACACCGTCCCAAAGCCGACGACCAGCACGACGCCCATGACCACGACGAAGATTCTTAGGGCGCGCATCGGCCTAGGCCGCGCGCCGGCAAGCCGCGCGCATCGCCGCCACGCAGATCGCCCGAGGAGACCGCATGGAAACGGCTGACGCGGCGGCGCGTGCTCTGCCGTTCGACGGCAGTCAGCGCCGATTCCGACGACGCGGGGTTCCGCCTCGACCGCGTGCTGGCGCGCCATCTGCCGGCATTGTCGCGCACCCGGCTCAAGCGCCTGATCGAAGCCGGTCTCGTGGTAGAGGACGGGACCGCCGCGCGCGACCCGGCGCTGCGGGTCCGGCCGGGCCAGAATTTTGTCGTGTCCTTCCCCGATCTTGAGGATGCCGCACCGGCAGCCCAGCCGTTGGCACTCGACATCCGGTTCGAGGATGCACATTTGATCGTCATCGACAAGCCCGCGGGCCTCGTCGTCCACCCGGCCCCCGGCAATCCCGACGGCACCCTCGTCAACGCGCTGATCGCCCATTGCGGCGCCGGCCTCGCCGGCATCGGCGGCGTACGCCGGCCCGGCATCGTCCATCGCCTCGACAAGGACACCAGCGGCCTGATGGTGGTCGCCAAGACCGAGGTCGCACACCAGGCGCTATCGCGCGACTTTGCCTTGCACCGCATCGACCGCGCCTATGCCGCCTTGGTCTGGGGAGTGCCGATGCCGCTCTCGGGGGAGATCGCCGGCAATATCGGCCGCAGCCCGGTCAACCGGAAAAAAATGGCGGTGGTCGCGGAACACCGGGGGCGGCCGGCGCTGACCCGCTATCGGGTCGAGCGTGCCTTCGGCACAGATGCGGCGCTGATCGAGTGCCGGCTGGCGACCGGGCGCACTCATCAGATCCGGGTTCACCTCGCCGATCGCGGCCATCCGCTGATCGGCGATCCGGTCTACGGCACCCGCGCCGGCCGAGCCCTCTCCCGTTCGGGCGAGCTCGGCGCGCGCATCGCCGCCTTTCCGCGCCAAGCCCTGCACGCCCGGCGGCTCGGCTTCGTCCATCCCGCCGGTGTCGGACCGCTGGAATTCGACAGCCCGCTGCCGGGCGACCTTCACGCGTTGTTGACCGATTTAGAGTCACTTTAAACTGGACAAATTCCGACTATATTACTAGGGTATGTGCGCTCGCCCGCGACGGGCGGGATAACAGCGCGCATTTCCGCGTTTACCCACGACAACAAGCACCAACCCGGAGCGACGATCGTCAATGGCCACCCTTTCCGTCCCTTCCATCTCCGCCGAAGGAAACCTGACCCGGTATCTCCAGGAGATCCGCAAGTTTCCGATGCTGGAGCCGGAAGAGGAATACATGCTCGCCAAAAGCTGGAAGGAGCACGAAGACCCGCAGGCCGCGCATCGGCTCGTCACCAGCCATCTGCGGCTCGTCGCCAAGATCGCGATGGGCTATCGCGGGTATGGCCTGCCGCTCTCCGAGCTGATCTCGGAGGGCAATGTCGGCATGATGCAGGCGGTCAAGCGGTTTGACCCCGACCGCGGCTTTCGCCTCGCCACCTATGCGATGTGGTGGATCCGCGCCGCGATCCAAGAATACATTTTGCACTCGTGGTCGCTCGTCAAGATGGGCACCACCGCGGCGCAGAAAAAGCTGTTCTTCAACCTGCGCAAGCTGAAAGGCCAGCTGCAGGCGATGGAGGAGGGCGATCTGTCGCCCGAGCACCTGAAAAAGATCGCGACCGAGCTCGACGTGCCCGAGGCCGACGTGGTCAGCATGAACCGGCGGCTGGCGAGCCCCGACCACTCCTTGAACGCGCCGCTCAGGAGCGACGGCGAGGGCGAGTGGCAGGATTGGCTGGTCGACGAGAGCGAGAGCCAGGAAACCCTGCTCGCCGACCGCCAGGAACTGGGCTTGCGCCGCGACCTCCTGGAAACGGCGATGACCCACTTGAATGACCGCGAGCGCCACATCTTGACCGAGCGGCGGCTGCGCGAAAACCCGACCACCCTCGAAGACCTGTCGCAGCAATACGGAATCTCACGCGAGCGGGTGCGCCAGATCGAGGTCCGCGCCTTCGAGAAACTGCAAAAGGCGATCAAGACCGCCGCCGTCGAGCGCCGCCTCGTCGCCCATTAAACTCCGCCGACTCCCCGCTCCCCTGCTCGCAGCCGCGCCGGACCGGCCGCGGCAGGCGTCCCGACGCTCCGGGCGCCAGATCGCGCAACAGCGATGGCGCACCCGGCTGCGGCGCGGCTATGATGGCTGTGGACTGGAGCGGGGAACAGACGATGCCAAAAATCGCTGCGGAGCGGCTCGGCGAGATCGGCCGGGCCTTGTTCGAGGCGGCGGGAACGCCGCCGGCCGAGGCCGAGATCGTGATGCGGCACGTCATTGCCGCCAACCTCGCCGGCCATGATTCGCACGGCGTGATCCAGATACCGACCTATATCGATCGCATCAAGGCCGGCCATATCGTACCCGGCGCACCCTGGAGCATCGTCCAGGAATCGCCGACCACGACGGTCGTCGACGGCCATTGGGGCTTTGGCTACGTCGCCAACGAGCGGGCGATGCGGCTGACCATCGACAAGGCGGAAAAATCGAACCTCGCCGCCGCGACGGTGTTCCGCCAGGGTCATATCGGGCGGGTCGCCTCCTACACTCTGATGGCCGCCAAGGCCGGCATGATCGGCATCGCCACCGCCGATTTGGGGCGTTCGCCCAAGGCGGTGGCGCCGTTCGGCGGGCGCGAGGCGCGGCTCGGCACCAACCCGATCTCGATCGCGATGCCCTCGGACCTCGACGGGCCGCTTTATCTCGACATGGCGACCTCGGCCGCCGCTGCCGGAAAGATCGCCCTCGCCGTCGCCCGCAACGAGGCGGTGCCCGACGGCTGGGTGATCGGCAAGGACGGCCGGCCGACCAACGACCCGCGCCAATTGCGCCAGGGCGGCGCGTTGCTGCCGCTCGGCGGCCCCGAAGGCGGCTACAAAGGCACCGGGCTCGCGGTCATGGTCGAGATCCTGTGCGGGCTCCTGACCGGGCTCGGCTTTGGCGTCGAGCCGACGGGCCGGCACAATGACGGCTGCTTCATGGCGGTGTTCAAGGTCGATGCGTTCCGCCCGCTCGCCGCGTTCAAGAAGGAGATCGGCGAGTTCGTCGCCTATCTCAAAGCGACGCCGCCCGCCGAAGGCAGCCAGGGCGTGCTCTATCCGGGCGAAATCGAGCACCTGCGCGAAGAGGAGCGCCGGCAGAACGGCATCGAGGTCGAGGACTCCACCTGGTACAAGCTGCGCGAGCTGGCCGATGGCTATAATCTCACCGAGAAGCTGGAGTTCGAAGAACCGGAATGAGCGCAGCATCCGCTGACCGGCTGACGATCTACGGCAGCTTCACCTCGAGCTCGAGCTACAAGCCGATCCTCTACTTGGCATTGGCGCGGCTGCCCTATTCGTTCCGCACGGTCAATTTGAAGACCGGGATGCAGAAGACGCCGGAATACTTGGCGGTCAATCGCTGGGGCGTGGTGCCGTCGTTGCGCCATCGCGGGCTGACCCTCCTGCAATCGAACGTGATCCTCGACTATCTCGCGCGCACCACCGGGCATTTCGAGCCCGCTGCCGAGCAAGAGCGCTGGCAGGCGCGCGAGTGGCTGCCGTGGGAGGCCGACCATATCACCGCGGTCGCCAAAGTGCGCCACTCGGCCCGGTTCCGCGCCTCGCACCCCGAGGTGATCGCCGAGTTCCGCCCCAGAGCCGAGGCGGCACTGTCCTTTGTCGACGATCGGCTGAAGGACCGCGAGTGGCTGGTCGGGGACGCGTGCAGCATCGCCGATATCGGCTGCTGGGGCCGCATGGTGTTCATGGCCGAGGGCGGCTTCGACATCGCCCGCTGGCCGCACCTCGACGCTTGGTCGAACCGGCTCAGGGCGATGCCCGGCTTCGCATTGCCCTACGACCTGATCCCGAGCAAGGACCGCGAATACGACCCCGACTGACCCGGGTCGGGGCATGGCAGAAACACACGCCTGGCCCGGCTCCCGCCCACCGGCGGCATTCGGCGGCGAGGCGCCGCAGCCGAAGGGAGTAGCGCCGCCTGACACCGGCGGGTAATCTCACGACGGGGAAGGATTGCGGGGGTTCGCGATGCGCGGGGTCGCATTTTTTATATTGCTGAGCTTGGCGGCAGGCGCGGTGGCTGAAGGCGTTACCCCGGCGAACGCGTCCTCGGAACTGCGCGACTGGCAGATGGCGAGCGGAAGGCCGCCGACCAAGGCCGAGTTCGCGGCCGTCGTCGCCGCATGCCAGGACCGGGCCAAAACCGACGACCGGAGCGGCCCGATCGACGGTTGTCTCGCCGATCTGGGGCTGCGCCGGGTCCAGTGACGACAACCGCCCGCGAAAACAGCATGGCCGAGATCGCGACCTTCAACCCGCCAGGGCTGGGCCAGCCGCTCGGGCCCTATTCGCAGGTCGCCCGGGTCAAGGCCTCGGAACTCGTCTTTATCGCCGGCCAGGTGGCGATCGACAGCGCCGGCAACCTCGTCGGCGCCGACGATTTCAACGCGCAATGCGCCCAGGTGTTCGCCAACATCGCAGCGGCATTGGCCGCGGTCGGCGCCGGCTGGAGCAATGTCGTCCAGTTCACCACCTACCTCGTGCATTCCCAGGACATCGCCAAATTCACGGCCTATCGCGGCCGAGAATTCCCGCGGATGTTCGCCGGCGGCGCCTACCCGCCCAACACCCTGCTGATCGTCGACCGGCTGGTGCAGGAGCCGCTGCTGATCGAGGTGCAGGCGATCGCTGCGCTGTAGCCCCGGTTACGGCAGCAGTTCCGGCAAGGTGCGGATGATCCGGTCGGGGCGGACCGGGCAGCCCTCCGGCAGGCCCGTGCCGTAGCCGTCGTGCCAGATCGCGTGGATGCCGAGCCGCTGCGGCGCCACGATCTCCCATTCCAGGTTGTCGCCGACCATCCAGGTCTCGTGCGCCGCAACGCCGAGCGCCGTCATCGCATGGGTATAGGCGCGCTCCTCAGGCTTGCCGAAACCATGCTCGCCCTCGATCTGGATATGGTCGAAGCGCTCTTCGAGGGCAAAGCGGATCACTTTGGCGCGCTGCGGCTCGGCCGCCCCATTGGTGATCAGCGCCAGCCGCACGCCCGCCTGCTTCAGCCGGTGCAGGGTCTCGTGCGCGCCAGGAAAGAGCCTCAATTCGGCCTCGTGCAAAGCGTTGTAGCGGTCGGCGATCAGGTCGCACAGCGACCGGTCCGGCACCCGCTGGCCGCCCGACGCCAATCCGGCAAAAGCGTTGGCGACGATGTGGCGACGCGCTTCGCCGATGCGGTGGCGCCAGTGCTTGTGCCGCGCCGGATCGGCCCACAAATCGCGCGAGCTGTCCTGGATCGCGGCGATGACCGCCGCCTGGTCGAGCGGAGCCAGCTGCTCGGCGCACGCGCCGATGATCCGTTGCCACTGCGATTCGGCCGGGCCAAAGGCGACCAGCAGCGTGTCGTCGAGGTCGAACAGGATGGCGCGCGGCAGCGTCGTCATTGGATTTCAACCGATTGCAGCCGGAGCCTGCGGCACGCCGCGCCAGAATTCCGGGTCGTGGCCGAAGAAGATGCGCGCGCCGGCCTTTTCGAGCGCCTCGAGCCGGTCGAGCGAGGCCAGCATCGCGGCGCGGTCGTGGACGTTTTGCGGAAGGCGGCGTTCGCGCAAGGTGCGGCAGAAATAGCAGGCATCGGCGGCGAGCACGACATCGCCCGAGGCGAGCCGGATCTTCAACGATTGGTGGCCCGGCGTGTGGCCGTAGGTCGGCAGGCAGACGACGCTGCCGTCGCCGAAAAGGTCGTGCTCGCCCTCGATTTGGATCACCTTGTGACCGAGGTCGAAATCGCGCCGGTTGAACCCGCGCCGTGCGGCGATGTCGGGGTCCATCCCGGCCTCCCATTCGCGCTTTTGCACCATCATCGTCGCATTTGGGATCAGCGCGTTGCCGCCGACATGGTCGAAATGGAAATGCGAGTTGACGATGATGTCGATCCTTGCCGGGTCGCGGCCGATCGCTGCGAGCCGGGCGCTGATTTCCTCACCCGGCCGATAGTCGAACGAGAACAGCTGGGTGGCGCGCGGACCGATCCGACCGGCCGGGTCGTGCTGGCAATCGGGATGCATGCCGGTGTCGAACAGCACCCTCCCCTTCGGGTGCTCGATCAAATAGGAGGGGATCGGCAGGACCACCCGCCCCTCGCCGCCTTCCATCAAATAGCCGAGCTCTCCCTCGAGCCGGCCGCAGGTAAAGGCGAACAACCTTATCGTCACCGCCGTCTCCGCAGGCAGCGCGAAGGGATTTGCCGCCACCGGGTAAAAGTGCGGCTGAGGCGATGCGGTGTGTGCTTCGAGACGCGCCCATGGGCGCTCCTCAGCATGACGTGCCTAAATGATGTCACGAAGAAAGCTCCTAATCCTGAGGAGACCGCGGGGCGGTCGTCCCGAAGAGCCTGCCCTCGCGAAAGAGCATGTGAAGAAATTGAAGATGGGCGAGACCGGCGCGGTGCGTCCTTCGAGACAGCCGCTTCGCGGCTTCCTCAGGATGAGGTATTTTCTCATCACCATCAATAGGATACCTCATTCTGAGGAGTGCCGAAGGCGCGTCTCGAAGCACGCACGATGGCGAGGCAGTGAGCGCCTTGGGAATTGTTTCACACGCTCGAAAGCGGGGGACGCGCTCGGCTGATCCGGCTCGTCTTCAAGTTCTTCACCCATTCTCAGCGCCCGGCGTGAACCCGGTTCGCTTCCTCGAACAGGCGAAAGTTCTTTTCCCGGTCATAGGGGCGCTCGGTCAGCGTCTCCGGGTCCCATTCGCTGCGGCTCGCAGCATAGAAGTCGCCGCCATAGACATGGATTGCGCCGGTGAGGCGCGGCAATGGGTTGGTGACGGTGTGGATGATGTCATGGCCCAACGGCTCGGCATCGCGCACGCCCAGGGATTTGGCGCCGGCGGCTTCGATCCCGCCATGCCCGGCCCGGGCCTGCTCGCCGGCCGGCAGCCGGCGCCAGAAGATGTTGTCCTCGCGCCCGGTATAGATGCCGATCACCGCCCACATCAGGTGGTTGTGCGGCATCACCGTCATGTGCGGCCCCCAGACGACATTGAGGATCGTCAACGCTTCGGAGCGATAGAGCGGGTCGACCCCGGCGCGCATCGGCTCGCCCAAACCGGCGAGGATTGCGGCTGGGTCGCAGACCGCCTGGGCCACCACCTCGCACACTCCTTTGTGGCTCGGGTCGGCGCCGACCGCGGCGCGGCAATCGGCGATAAAGCGATCGAGATCGAACACGTCCCTCTCCCCAGTCTATTCGGCCATCTGCGCTGCGGCCGTGGAGCGGTGGCCCTTCTGATGAAAATAATTCGCCCGATAGAATTCGAGCACGAGGTCGCGGTAGACCGCCGGCGGATAGCGCGCCGGGTTCTGGGCCCCGACGCAGGATGGCAGGCACTCGATGACCCGTTCCGGGTTGGGGCTGTGGAAATAGGCCATCGAATAGCGGTCGGTTCCCGATTCGTTGAGCACGCCATGCGGGGTCAACAAAAACCGGTCGTTCGACCAGCGCCGCATGATGTTGCCGAGGTTGATCAGAAAGCTGCCGGGGATGATCGGCGGCGCAAACCACTCGCCGGAAGGCAACCGCACTGCCAGTCCCGGCACCTCGGTGCGGGCCAGGGCCGTCATAAAGCTGTTGTCGGTGTGCGGCCCCTGGCCGAAGAGGTTGTCCTCGACCGTATCCTGCGGCGGATAGTGCAGAAAGCGCAGGGTGGCGTGCGCCTCATCGGCGAAATAGGGTGTAAAGAAATCGGCCGGCTGGCCCAGCGCCACCGCGAAGGGTGGCAGCATCCGGTCGCACATGGCACCCAGGGCGTTGAAATACGCCATCATGTCGGCGCGGATCTCGGGCAGCGCCGCCGGCCATTGGTTGCGGCCGCGCAACGGCTTGCCGACGACCACGTCGGGATGGTCGGCCGCCCGGTCATGGCTGATGAAAAAGCTCTCGTTCTGGTTGGGCTTGGTTGCCTTGTGGACGGTCGAGGCGCCCTGCACCGAGGCGTTGACCGGCAAATAGCCGATGTTGTTGTCGTTGAGCCGGAGCGCCAGCTTTCGCGTCAATGGCAGGGCGTGGAACCGGCGCGAAGCGGCAAACGCCGCGGCAATGAGCTCGTCCGAGACGCCGTGGTTCAGCGCATAGAAAAAACCGACCGTCTCGCAGGCCTGCGCCACCTCGGCGGCGAGAGGACCGAGCGCGCCCTTCTCGCCGGCGAGATAGGGGCCGTAATCGATCACCGGAATCATCTCGGCGACGCTTTCCGGGTCCGCCACCGCATGTTCTTTGAACAGATGCATGCCTCTCCTCCGCCGGCCGGGGCCGCGACTATAGCCCGCCCGCGCCGCCGGCGGCCAGCCGGATCGCCATTTGGCCGGACCCGCGGGCTCGCCGCAACGCCGAGCCTGGGCTTGCCCTGACCCGGCAATCGGCGCAAATGGGTCGGTCATGAGCGATCGCGACACACTCGAGCGCCTCGACGCCGCCGCGGAACTGGTCCGCAGCGTGGTCCCGCCAACCCCGCAATACTGCTGGCCGCTGCTGTCGCGGCGGATCGGCGCCGAAGTTTGGGTCAAGCACGAGAACCACACCCCGATCGGCGCCTTCAAATTGCGCGGCGGGCTCGTCTATCTCGACCATGTCCGGCGGACCCAGCCCCAGATCCGCGGCGTGGTGACTGCGACCCGCGGCAATCACGGGCAGAGCATCGCCTTGGCCGCTTCGCGCCTCGGTCTCGCCGCGACGGTCGTCGTGCCGCACGGCAACAGCGTCGAGAAGAACCGGGCGATGGCGGCGTTCGGCGCGCGGCTCGTCGAGGAAGGGCACGACTTCCAGGCCGCCTATGAGCATGCGGCGGGAGTGGCGGCGCGCGAAAACCTGCACCTGGTGCGCACCTTTCATCCGATGCTGGTGCGCGGGGTGGCGAGCTACGGGCTCGAGCTCTTCCGCGCGGTGCCCGATCTCGATGTCGTCTACGTGCCGATCGGCCAGGGCAGCGGCATTTCCGGGGTGATCGCGGCGCGCGACGCCTTGGGCCTGACGACCGAGATCATCGGCGTCGCCGCCGCCGGCGCGCCGGCCTATGCGCTGTCCTTAGCCGCCGGCATGCCGGTCAGCACCAATTCCGCCGAGACAATCGCCGACGGGCTCGCCGTCCGCGTCCCCGATGCCGCGGCGCTCGAGGTGATCCGCCGCGGCGCCGCGGGCATCGTGACGGTGTCGGAGGCGGAGATCCGACAGGCGATGCGCATCCTCTTCACCGACACCCACAATGTCGCCGAGGGTGCCGGTGCAGCCGCCCTCGCGGCGGCCTTGCAGCAGCGCGCCCGGCTCGCCGGCAAGCGGGTCGCGGTGATCCAGTCGGGTGGCAACATCGACCGCACCCTGTTTGCCGAGGTGCTGACCGAGGAGGATGCGGAGACCGCCGCTGTTGTTCCACGGTGACGCTTTTGGCGAGGTTACGAGGAACACGAGGCCGGCATAGGGAACGCGATCTGCCTTGACCCGCCTCCTCCGCATCAGGCTCGGCGCCGGCCGATCCGGCGCAACCTCTCGCCACCTGCATACGGTCAGACCGGGTCGCCCCGCCCTGAGGCGGACAAGTGGTCTAACGCGCGGACGCCCGCGGCGCCAACAGCGCGATGTAGTCCCAGGCGATCGTCGCCGCGGCGAGGGCGGTGATCTCGGCATGATCGTAGGGCGGCGACACCTCGACCACGTCCATCCCGGCGAAATCGAGGCCGGCCAGGCGACGCAGGATCGCCCGCGCCTGCCAGGTCGCCAGCCCGCCGATTTCGGGTGTGCCGGTGCCGGGCGCGAAGGCCGGGTCGAGCGCGTCGATATCGAAGGTCAAATAGGCGGCAGCGTCGCCGATCACCGTGCGGATGCGCTCGGCCACGGCGGCGGGGCCGCTCTCGTGCACCTCGTCGGCGAAGATGATCGTCACCCCATGGCCCACCGTCCAATCGTGCACCTCTTGGTGCATCGGCGAGCGGATGCCGATCTGGACCGTGCGGCGCGGGTCGATCAGCCCCTCCTCGATCGCATGGTAGAACGGCGAGCCGTGGCCCCAGGCGAGGCCGAAGCTTTCGGGCCAGGTGTCGACATGCGCGTCGAAATGAACGAGCGCCAGCCGCCCGCGCCGTCGCGCCAACGCGCGCAGCAGCCCGATCGTGATCGTGTGGTCGCCGCCGAGCGCCACCAGATGCCGCAGTGGCGCCGCCTGCGCCTCGATCCTGGCGAGGCTGCCCTGGATGTCGCCGTGGGCGATGCGGAAATCGCCGATGTCGGCGAGGTCGAGCGCCGCCGCGTCGCCCCAATTCATCGGGTGGTCGCCGTCGACCAGCATCCGGCTCGCCTGGCGGATCGCCGCCGGCCCAAAGCGGGCTCCCGGCCGGTTCGAGGTGCCGAGGTCGTAGGGGACGCCGGCGACGCAGATCGCGACGTCGGGGTCGGTGCGTTCGACGCCGAGAAAGCTCGGACGCACGGCAAAGGTCGGAACTGGAATCATTGGGTCTACCTAAGCAAAGATCTTTAAAAATCAATACGCTGGAAATGTTCTTCCAATATTAACAAGACACGAAAATCGGCCGGCGGGGAGTCAGCGAAAGAAGGCAGGTGGCGCCTGCACGATCGGCGCCGCGGCCTCGAAAATCTCCCGACGGTCGCCCGAGCGCGGCGGATAGATGCGCTCGCGGTTGATCGTCATCTTGGTACGCTTGGCGGCGGCGCCCCTGGTCGCGACGCGGCGGTCCCAGCCGGCGGTGCACACCGCTCCCCAAGGCCCGAGGTCGAGGATCGTCGTGTACCAGTCGATCGCGAGCGGCAGCATCGGCAGGCCCAGCAAGTCGCAGACGACGTTGTGGCCGGCAAATCGGCCCATCGGACGGCCGTGCTGGCACGACATCACGCAGGAATGGTCGCCGTCGATCGCGAACCAGGCGGCGTCGCCGGTCGCGAACTCGGCCGACATGCCTTTGACTTTCAGAAACGAGTCGACCGGCACGCGGCCGAACCGGTCACGCTCGACGGGGAAGAGACCGGTCAGCGAATTCGCTTGCATGCCGGCACACCAGATGACGGTCGCCGCCGCGATGCGCTCGCCGGTCGACAAGGTCGCCCCGTCGTCGTCGACCGATCTGACCGAGACGCCCGGCCGAGCTTCGACGCCGAGCGCCGACAACGCCTCGGCGATGACCGCACGCGCCTCCTCGCCCATGTCGGAGCCGATCCAGGGCTGCCGGTCAGCGATGATCACGCGTGGCTCGCCGGCCGCGCCCGCCATAGCTGCGCGCAATTTGCCCGGCATTTCCGTCGCCGCTTCGATGCCGGTGAGCCCGCCGCCGATGACCAGCGCGGTCCACTGCCCAGGCGACGGCTCGCGTTGCGGCAATGCCGCGATGTGGGCGTTGAGACGGCAGCCGGCATCGTAGGTGTCGACGTCGAAGGCGTGAATATCGAGGCCGGGGATCGGCGGCCGGACGAGCCGGCTGCCGAGGGCGAACACCAGCCGGTCATAGGGCAGCAGGTTCGGGCCGACCGATGCTGAACAGCTGACCTCGCAGCGCGCGAAGTCGATGCCGGCGACCTCGGCTTCTATCCGCGCAACTCCGATCGGCCGCAGCACTTCGTCGAGCGGGACCCGCGTGCCGTCGAGCTCGACCTCATAATTGCGCACCCGGATCGAATGGAAGGCGCTGCGATCGACGAGCGTCACCTCGACACGGTCGGGGCCGATGTCGAGCTCGTCGAGCTTGCGGGCGGCGCCGATCGCACTCCACAAACCGGCGAAGCCGGCGCCAAGAACGACGATCCGCTGCATGTCGTTGGACTTTGGCGCAAATTCAGTCACGCGACCTCACTCGTCGATCTCAACACGGCCTCGTCGGTCCTGGCTCCTCCGGTTTATACAGAAGATTTACCGGAGGGTGCCCCAAAACGCCCGCATGGCGCGCGGTCGGGAGCGCAAATCGTCAGCAACATAGGATACGATTATGGCAATTTGACCGCCGCGACATCGCCGAGCCGTTCTGCAGGCTTCTATGGTCCTGCCCGGAATTGCTCGTCACAGCAGGGAGGACGGGAAGATGCAACGAAGCACGACGCGGATCAGAACTTCGCATGTCGGACGGCTGCCGCCGCCGAAAGGCTGGGCGGACATGCCGGCGCGGCTGGCCAATGCTGAGATCACCGATGGCGCAGTGATCGCCGCCGAGGTCATTCCGGCAATCGCCGAAACGGTCAAGAACCAGGCCGATATCGGCCTCGACTGCATCGGCGACGGCGAGTTCTGGACCGCCCGCAGCGTCGGTCACTACACCGCGCATTTCACCGGGGTCGAGGCGCGTCCGGTGGCTGCCGATGAGCCGCCGACCACCCGCCACTCGACCCGCGAGCGCGACGAATTCCCGGATTTCTACGCGGATTGCGACCGCGCCGGCACCTTGTTTCTGGTTCCAGGCGAGAAGCCGGCGCCGCCGATCACGGTGCGCGTCGTCGCCCGCGGGCCGGTCAAGTCGAAGGGACCGGAGGCGATCAACCGCCAGCTCGACGCCTTCAAAGCCGCGATCGCGCGCTCGGGCGCGGCTATTCAGGAGGCGTTCGTTCCGGTCCTCGCCCCCGGCTGGCTCGACCATTTCATCTTTAACGAATACTACGAGTTCGGAAGAGGAATTCCTGTTCGCGCTGGCCGACGCCCTGCGCGAGGAATATCGCGCGGTGGTGGCGGCGGGGTTCGTGCTGCAGATCGACGACCCGGGCCTGCCGGACTGGTGGGACATGCTGAAGCCGGAGCCGTCGGTCGCGGACTACCGCCGCTTCGCCAAGCTACGCATCGACGCCGTCAACCATGCGCTCGCCGGGATCCCCGAGGACAAGGTGCGCTATCATCTCTGTTGGGGCAGCTGGCACGGGCCGCACACCCACGATTTGCCGCTCGAGCACATCATCGACCTGATTCTCGAGGTGAAGGCGCAGACCTATTCTTTCGAAGCCGCCAATGTGCGCCACGAGCACGAGTGGCGGGTCTGGCAGCAGGCGAAATTGCCGGCCGGCAAGATGCTGATGCCGGGCGTCGTCAGCCACGCCACCAACCTCGTCGAGCACCCGCAGCTGGTCGCCGACCGCATCCTGCGCTATGCCGCGATCGTCGGCCGCGAAAACCTCGTCGCAGGAACCGATTGCGGGCTCGGCGGCCGGGTTCACGCCGACCTCGCCTGGGCCAAATTGCGCACCCTCGTCGAAGGTGCGCGCCTCGCCTCGCAGAGCCTCTGGCCCTAGGCAAATCTCGACGGGTTGGACAAAAACCTCGCCGCTGCACCTTCTCCCCCTTCGGCCGGGGGAGAGGGAAGAAAAAAGGCGCTCAGACGCGTTCGAGGACGGCGGCGATGCCCTGGCCGACGCCGACGCACATCGTGACGAGCGCGTAGCGGCCGCCGGTGCGTTCGAGCTGGCGTGCGGCGGTCAGCGCGATGCGCGGACCTGACGCGCCGAGCGGGTGGCCGATCGCGATCGCCCCGCCATTCTGGTTGACCCGGCTGTCGTCGAACGCCAGATCGAGCCCACGCAGGCAGGCCAATACCTGGGCGGCGAAAGCCTCGTTGATCTCGATCACGTCGATGTCGGAGAGGCCGAGCCCGGCGCGGGCGAGCGCCTTTTTCGAGGCTTCGACGGGCCCGATGCCCATGACCCGCGGCGGCACCCCGGCGACGCCGCTGGCGAGAACGCGAACGAGCGGCGCGGCCCCGGCCGCCTCGCCGGCCTTGCGGCTGGCGACGATCATCGCCACCGCACCGTCGTTGATCCCCGACGCATTGCCGGCGGTGGTCACCCCGCCCTCGGCGAGCGGCCGCAGCCGGGCGAGGGCGGCCAAATCGGTCTGCGGGCGCGGATGCTCGTCCTCGCCGACCTTGACCGGCCCGGCCCGGCCGCCCGGCACCTCGACGCGCGAGGATCTCGCCGGCGAAAAAGCCGTCGGCCTTGCCGGCCGCGTATTTCCGTTGCGACGCCGCCGCGAACACGTCGCAGGCCTCGCGGGTGATCTGGTAGTCGCGGGCGAGATTGTCGGCGGTCTCGGGCATCGTGTCGGCGCCGAACTCGCGCTCGATCCTCGGGTTCGGAAAGCGGGCGCCGATCGTCGAATCGAAGACCCGGCCGTCGCGGCTGAACGGGCTCTCGGCCTTGTTCATGACGAAGGGCGCCCGGCTCATGCTCTCGACCCCGCCGGCGACAAAGACCTCGCCCTCGCCGCAGGTGATCGCCTGCGCCGCCATGACGATCGCGTTCAATCCGCTGCCGCAATTGCGCTGCAGGACCGAGCCCGCGACCTCGATCGGCAATCCGGCGAGGAGCCCCGCATGGCGCCCGACGCAGCGGCTGTCCTCGCCCGCCTGGTTGGCGCAGCCGACGACCACGTCCTCGATCCTGCCCGGGTCGAACGGGCTCTTTTCGACGACCGCCGAAATGACCGCGGCCAGCATGTCGTCGGGCCGCATCCGGGCGAGCGCCCCGGCATGACGGCCGAAAGGCGTGCGGATACCGTTGTAGATATAGGCGTCAAGCATGGGCGGGTTCCTCCTCGATCCATCTCCGCGCGCGCCGCGGGCCGCTGTCAAGCCCCGGTAAGGGATCCCCAGGGCGCGGCCGGCGCCAACTTTTCGTCGAGCCGCAACTTTCCATTATACTGGCGGCAGGTATCGGACGGGTTGCATCGCATGCAGCACGATCACTCGGCACATGACCATGCGCCGCCGGATTTTGGGCGCGCCTTTGCGATCGGGATCGCCCTCAACCTCGCCTATGTCGGCGGCGAGGCGGTGGCCGGGGTGCTGTCGCATTCACTCGCCCTGCTCGCCGATGCCGGGCACAATCTCGGCGACGTGCTCGGGCTCGGGATGTCCTGGGGTGCGGCCGTCTTGAGCCGGCGGCAGCCGAGCGGCCGGTTCACCTATGGGCTGCGCTCGAGTTCGATCCTCGCCGCCCTCGCCAATGCGGTCATTTTGCTGGTCGTGACCGGCGGCATCGCCTGGGAGGCGGTGCTGCGCCTGACCCATCCGGTGCCGGTAGCGAGCGGCGATCGTGGTCTGGGTCGCGGCGGCCGGGATCGCGGTCAACGGCGGGACGGCGCTGCTGTTCGCCTCGGGCCGGGCGGGCGACCTCAACGTCAAGAGCGCCTTTATGCACATGATCGCCGATACCTTCGTCACCGCCGGCGTCGTCGCCGCCGGGGTCGTGATCGGGGTGACCCATTGGCTGTGGCTCGATCCGGCGGTCAGCCTCGTCGTCTCCGCGGTCATCGTCGTTGGCACCTGGCGCCTGTTGAAGAGCGCCCTCGGCCTCGCCCTCGACGCCGTGCCGGAGGGGCTCGACGCCGACGCGGTGCGCGCCCACCTCGCGGCATTGCCGGGGGTTGCCGCCCTGCACGATCTGCACATCTGGGGCATGAGCACGACCGAGACCGCGCTGACCTGTCACCTGGTCATGCCGGGCGGCCATCCGGGCGACGCCGCGCTCAACGCGACGACGCAGAGCTCCACGCCCGTTTCGGCATCGCCCATGCGACGATCCAGATCGAGCTCGGCGACAGCGACGAAATCTGCGCGCTGACCCCGGAGCACGTCGTCTGAGACGGTTGCCCGGAAGGGCGCGCCGGGACTAGCTTTGCCGCGAGCATGATCGGGAGGCAGAGAATGCGCGAACGTGCCTTTGTCCGCGAAGTCGGGTTGCGCGACGGGCTTGCAGAGCATCGCCGAGATCATGCCGACCGAACGGAAGATCGCCTGGCTCGACGCCGAGCACGCCGCCGGGGTGCGCGAAATCGAGGTCAGCTCGTTCGTGCCGCCCAAATTGCTGCCGCAGCTCGCCGACGCCGAAGCGGTGGTGCGCCACGCCCTGTCGTTGCCGGAGCTTACCGTGTCGGCGCTGATCCCGAACCTCAGGGGTGCGGAACGCGGATTGGCGCTCGGCGTGCACGAGATGAATTTCGTGCTGTCGGTCAGCGAGGGCCACAACCGCGCCAATGTCCGCCGCGGCACCGAGGAATTGGTCGAGGATTTCCGCCGCGTCGTGGCGCTATGCCATGCCGCGCCCGAGGCCAAGCGCCCGCGCGTCGCGTGCGGGCTCGCCACCGCCTTTGGCTGCACGATCGAGGGGGCGGTCGACGAAGAGCGGGTGCGGCGCATCGCGGCTCGAGGTGGCCGAGGCCGGCGCCGATGCGATCATTCTCGCCGACACGGTCGGCTACGGCCAGCCGGCCGCGGTCGAACGCGTCTTCCGCCGGGTCATGGCCGATGTGGCGCCCTTGCCGGTCGCCGGCCATTTCCACGACACCCGCGGGCTCGGGCTCGCCAATGTGCTGGCGGCTTTGAACGCCGGCGCGCGCGCCTTTGACGCCTCCCTGGGCGGGCTCGGCGGCTGCCCATACGCCCCCGGCGCCACCGGCAACATCGTGACCGAAGACCTCGCTTTCATGCTCGAGGCGATGGGCTTCGATACCGGCATCGACCTCGATCGCCTGGTCGCGGTGCGCGAATTGGTCCATAGCGCGCTGCCCGAGATCGTCCAGCACGGCGCCATCGCCAAAGCCGGCCTGCCGAAGAATTTCCGCGCAGCACCGGTCGCGCAGGCCGCGGAGTAGCCCTGCGGCCCCGTCGATGGAGGGAGATGAATATCTCGAAAAGATAGTAGCCGCGAGCTATGTGCGGGAAATCGATCAGGAAGAGAATATTTTCAGGACCTTGCCCTTCGCAGCTACGGCGCTGGCGATCATCTTTACGTTCATGGTGTTCATCAAAAACGATGTTCCCGATCGATTAACCGGTGTTTATGCGATTGTGATATGGATTATGTTGGCTCTGTTTTGGATCATCATTGCATTCGCCCTGTGTTTCTTGTGGGCGACCGTAGCGGCAAAGCCTCTTCAATTCTTGTCTCCGCCGAATGAATTATATCGATATGTAACCGATTTGCGAGATTATTATTCAGCATCCCGTATTCCTAGCAATGAGATAGAACAGAAGGTCTTTCAGGACACTCGAACTTTTATGATCGAACAGTATACGCTTGGAGCGATCCATAACCAGAGAATAAACGAGAGGCGGCTTCGAGCTCGTACCAGAGCATTTCAGAGTCTGATTGTCGCCTTGATCGTGGCGCTTGCGACTGTGGCTATTATATTGGGACATAAGCTCGTAAGAGGAGGCAGCAGTGGCGCAATCGCTATCCAACAATGGCACTAAGGATGATCCGTCTCCGGAAAAACCTGTTCCACCGCCCATGCAATCGGTCATCAAAGGCGGGTGGACGTATCGGATCGAGAATCCGGCCGAAACGGCCATCTCCGCGCTAAAGGAGCTGGCTGAAGCCATTAGAGCACTCGCGCAAGAAATAAGAAGTCATGCATGGGCTTTCGTGCGTCATGGGCCGCAGATGCTGTCGTCTTCCGAAACTGCGCTGCGGGAGCAGCAGATTGTCGCGCTGGCGGGCGATATCGATAAGCTCGCCGAGAGGGTGCCCCAAAGCAGAGTGACCTATGGGGACGTGGAAGCAATCCTTTCACGACTGCGAGGAGCCGGCTTCTTTGCGGACAGTTTGCTCGTCAGTAACGTGGCGCGCGCGATCTACGCACTTGAGCAGAGGCGAACCGAGCCGGACCTCGGCGCCGAACCACGCTGATTGTGTGCTTCCCTTCTGCCGCTATTTCCCCTGAGTTTCATATGCGTTGAGGATAAGGGCTATGGCTGACCGACCGATCTCATCCGAGCGCTTTACGGTGCTGGTCGAGCGCGCGGGGTTGACGCTGACTCCCGAGCAGTTCGAGGAATTGCGCCAGGCTTATCCGCAGGTCGAGCGCATGCAGAAGAATGTGCGGCGGCCGCGCGACCGGGCGGCCGAGCCGGCGCACATCTTCGTCCACCCGAGACCGTGAGGAACGGCGCGATGGACCCGACCCAGCTGACCATTGCCGAGGCGGCTCGCGCCATCGCCGAGGGCGGCCTCTCGCCGGTGGCGCTGACCGAGGCCTATCTCGATCGCATCGCAGCCTTCGACGGCGAATTGCACAGCTATGTCCTGGTGCTGCGCGACGAGGCGCTCGCCGCCGCGCGCGACCGTGCCGCCGGGCGAGCGCGTGGGTCGCTGCACGGCGTGTTGCACGGCATCCCGATCGGGCTCAAGGACATCTACAAGACGCGCGGCGTCCGCACCACCGCGGGCTCGCGGCGCTATCTCGACCACGTGCCGGACGAGGACGCCGAGACCTGGGTGCGGCTGCGCGACGCCGGCGCCATCCTGCTCGGCAAGCAGGAGACGCATGAATTCGCGATCGGCGGCCCTGATTTCACGCTGCCGTTCGCGCCGGCGCGCAACCCGTGGAACACCGCGCATTACCCGGCGGGCTCGTCGAGCGGCTCGGCCGTCGCGGTCGCGGCCGGGCTGTGCGCCGGCGGCGATGGGGTCGGACACCGGCGGCTCGATCCGCGGCCCGGCCGCCTATTGCGGGATCGTCGGGCTGAAGCCGACCTATGGAAGGGTCAGTCGGCGCGGGGTCTTCCCGCTCAGCTACACGCTCGATCATTGCGGGCCGCTGACCCGCACGGTCGAGGATTGCGCGATCATGATGCAGGCCTTGGCCGGCTACGACCCACAGGACCCGGCCTCGGCCGAAATCCCGGTGCCGGATTACCGGGCGGCGCTGACCCCGCGGCTCGACGGGCTGAGGATCGGCGTCATCCGCCATTTCCACGAGCGCGACGCGGTCGCCGGCTTCGGCGCCGACAGCGCGCCGAGCCCCACCTACGCCGCGGCGTTCGATGCCGCCTGCCGGACGTTGGAGAGCCTCGGCGCGCACCTCGTCGACCTGCAATTGTCGCCGCTGATCGACTATGTCGACGCCAACCGGCTGATCATGCTGGCCGAGGCCTACGCGTTGCACGAAAAGGATTTCCGCGAGCGGCCGCAGGATTTCGGCCATCACATGTTCGCACGGATCGGGCTCGGCGCGTTTCTAACCGCGGCGGATTACGTCGAGGCGACCAGGCAGAGGCGCGAATTGTGCGTCGAGTTTGCTCGCGCGCTGTCCGGTGTCGATGTCGCGGTCTCGGCCAACGCCACCGGCCCGGCGCCGCGGATCGATCAGGTGCCGGTCTATTCGACCTTCGAGCGGGCGTCCTATACCGGCCCCTACAATCTGACCGGAAGCCCGGCGCTCTCGGTGCCGATCGGCTTCGAGAACGGCCTGCCGCTCGCCTTTCAGATCGCCGGCCGGCCATTCGACGAGGCCGGAATCATGCGCGCCGGCCACGCTTTCGAGCAGGCGACGGACTTCCACCGCCAGCGCCCACCCATCGCCGCCCCGCTGACGTCGCGGCGCTGAAAGGAAGCGAAAATGGCTGCGTCAAACTTTGTCCATCCCGAATTTCTGATCGATACCGAGACCTTGGAACGCCGGCTCGGCGACCCCGGCCTGCGCGTCTTCGACTGTACGACCCATCTGATTCCCGACCCGAAGGCGACTTATCAGGTCGTGCCCGGTCGCGCGGATTTCGAGAAGGGGCATATCCCCGGCGCGCAGTTCATCGATCTGCAGGCCGACCTGTCCGACAACACCCAGCGCCTGCGCTTTATGGCGCCATCGGCCGAGGCGTTCGCGGCGGCGATGAGCCGATTTGGGGTCGGCGAGGGCGATCGGGTCGTGCTCTACAGCACCACGACGCCACAATGGGCGACACGGGTATGGTGGCTGCTGCGGGTTTTCGGCTTTGACGAGGCGGCGGTGCTCGACGGCGGCTGGCAGAAATGGGCCCGTGAAGGCAGAGCGGTCGAAACCGGCCCGGCAAAACCGCGTCCGCCTGGTCATTTCGTGGTTCGCGAGCAGCGCCCGCTGATGGTCGGCAAGGAAGCGGTGCGGGCCGCGATCGGCGACGGGGCGGTCTGCACCATCAACGCCTTGACGCCGGAGCAGCATTCGGGCGCCGGCGGCAACAGCTATGGCCGGCCGGGCCGGATCGCGGGCAGCGTCAACCTGCCGGCCGCCCATCTGATCGATCCGGCGACCAACGAATTCCTGCCGGCCGCCGAGCTGCGCCGCCGCTTTGCGGCGGTCGGCGCCTTCGACAAGGAGGTCATCACCTATTGCGGCGGCGGCATTGCTGCCAGCGCCGACGCGCTGGCCCTCGTCATGCTCGGCCATCCCGCGGTCAGGCTCTACGACGCCTCGATGAGCGAGTGGGCGAACGACCCGGCGCTGCCGATGGAAACCGGCTGATCCGAGAGCGGCGGAAGACCGGCTCGATCGCGCCAACTCTGCGTTGC
Organism: uncultured Alphaproteobacteria bacterium; assembly: GCA_963795485.1. Classification (GTDB taxonomy): domain Bacteria; phylum Pseudomonadota; class Alphaproteobacteria; order ATCC43930; family CGMCC-115725; genus AP-15. The sequence continues at coordinate 111,304 of CAWCIL010000039.1, read as the reverse complement.
CGGTCACATTTTGAAACAATCTTTGTGTTGTAAGAATTGGCGCCGCCACGCCACAGTGCGCCAGGTGTCGCACTGTTCTGATTCGGGCCGTCGATGAGCCAATCCGGTTTCGCCGCCATTATCCTCGCCGCCGGCAGCGGCACGCGCATGAGATCCGCGATCCCCAAGGTTTTGCACAGGGTCGCCGGGCAGCCGATGATCGCGCACCTGCTCGAGGCGCTGAGCCCCCTGGCGCCCGCGGCGACCGTGGTCGTGATCGGGACGGGAATGGAAGCGGTCGCGCAGCTCGTCGAGCCGGCGCGGAGCGTCGTTCAGGATCCGCCGCTCGGCACCGGCGATGCGGTGCGCACCGGGCTTACCGGCCTCGCTGGCCGTTTGGCGCCTGATGGCGAGATCGAAAACGTGCTGGTGCTCTATGGCGACACGCCGCTGCTGCGCAGCGACACCCTGGCGCGGCTGCTCGACGAACAAAAACGGTCGCCGGCCGCGATTCTGTTGGCTGGCATGCGGCCCGATGATCCCGGTCCCTACGGGCGGCTCGTTTCCAGGCCGGATGGCGACATCCTGCGGATCGTCGAGGCCGCCGACGCCGACCCCGCAGAGCGCGCGGTCGGGCTGTGCTGGGGTGGGCTGATGCTGATCGAGGGCCGTCATCTGCCGCAGCTGATCGGGGCGCTCGACCGCAACAACGCGCAAGGCGAATTCTACCTGACCGCCATCGTCGGCCTGGCGACCGGAAGACAGCTTCGCTGTCATATGATCGAGCTGCCGACGGAGGAGCTGGTCGGCATCAACACCCGTGCCGAGTTGGCCGCGGCCGAGGCATTGATGCAGGACCGGCTGCGGCGGGCGGCGATGGCCGGCGGCGTGACGATGGTGGCACCCGAGACCGTGTTTCTCAGCGCCGACACAAGGCTCGGGCGCGATGTCGTCGTCGAGCCGAACGTCACCTTCGGCCCAGGCGTCGAGATCGGCGAAGGTACGCGCATTCGCTCGTTCTGCCATATCGAGGGCGCCCGAATCGGGGCCGGCGGGATCGTCGGGCCATTTGCACGGCTACGCCCCGGCGCGGTGCTCGAAACCGGGGTGCATGTCGGCAATTTCGTCGAGATCAAGGCGGCGCGGCTCGGCGCCGGGGCCAAGGCCAATCACCTCGCCTATATCGGCGACAGCGAGGTCGGACCCCGAGCCAACATCGGCGCCGGCACGATCACCTGCAATTATGACGGCATTCACAAACACTTCACGACAATCGGCGAGGGTGCCTTTATCGGCTCGAACACGGCGCTGGTGGCGCCGGTCACGGTCGGCGCCGGCGCCATCGTCGCCGCCGGCAGCGTCGTCACCCGCGATGTCCCGGCCGATGCGCTGACCGTGGCGCGCGGCCAGCAGGTTGACAAGCCCGGCCGCGCGGCCGAGATCCGCGCCCGGCTACGGAGGAAAGTCTGATGTGCGGCATCATCGGCATCATCGCCAAGGACTTGGTGGCGCCGGGACTGATCGAGGGCCTGCGCCGGCTCGAATACCGCGGTTACGACTCGGCCGGGATCGCCACTCTCGTCGATGGCCATATCGAGCGCCGGCGCGCCGAGGGCAAGCTCCACAATTTGGCACGGCGGCTCGACCGTGAGCCGGTGCAGGGGGCGATCGGCATCGGACATACGCGCTGGGCAACGCACGGCCTGCCGACCGAGACCAACGCCCATCCGATCGCGACCGACCGGGTCGCCGTCGTCCACAACGGCATCATCGAGAATTTTCAGGCCTTGCGGCGTGAGCTCGAAGCGCTTGGCCATATCTTCCAGACCGAGACTGACACCGAAGCGGTCACGATCCTGGCGACGCACTTCCTCGATCAGGGGCTGTCGCCCCAGAACGCGGTGGCCAACACCCTGGCGCGGCTCGATGGCGCCTTCGCGCTGGCTTTTCTGTTCGCCGGCGAGCACGATCTGCTGATTGGCGCACGGCGCGGCAGCCCGCTCGCGATCGGCTATGGCGACGGCGAGATGTTCCTCGGCTCCGACGCCCTGGCGCTGGCGCCCTTGACCCGCCGGATCACCTATCTCGAAGAGGGCGATTGGGCGGTCGTGACCTCCTCCAAGGTCACGATCTTCGACGCCGAGAATGCCGAGGTGGCGCGGCCGATCCGCGAATCCGCTGCCTCCGGCGCCCTGATCGGCAAGGGCAATTACCGCCATTTCATGCAAAAGGAGATTTTCGAGCAGCCGGCGGTGATCGGCGACACGGTCAATGCGCTGGTCAACCCGGCGACCCGCACCGTCCATCTGCCCGAATTGCCGTTTGCGCTCGGCGAACTCGAGCGGGTCACGATGATCGCCTGCGGCACCGCCTATCACGCCTGCATCGTCGCCAAATACTGGCTCGAGCGGATCGCCCGCATCTCGGTCGAGATCGACATCGCGTCGGAATTCCGCTACCGGGCGCCGGCGATGCCGCGCGGCGGTGCGGCGATCTTTGTCTCGCAATCGGGCGAGACCGCCGACACGCTGGCGGCCTTGCGCTACGCCCGCAGCCAGGGGCAGCGCATCATCGCCGTCGTCAACCAGCCGGAAAGCTCGATCGCCCGCGAGGCCGATGTGGTGCTGCCGACCCTGGCCGGCCCGGAGATCGGGGTCGCCTCGACCAAAGCGTTCACGACGCAGCTCGCGGTCCTCGCCGCCCTGACCGTGGCGTTGGCGCGGGCGCGGGGCGCGATCACGCATGCAAGGGAGGCGATGCTCGCCGGTTTTTTGAGCGAGATCCCGTCGCGGGCTGCCGAGGTCTTGAACCACGACGAGCGCATCCGCGAGATCGCTCAGACCATCGCCGAGGCCAGGGACGTGCTCTATCTCGGTCGCGGCAGCGCCTACCCGCTGGCCCTCGAAGGTGCGTTGAAGCTCAAGGAAATCTCCTACATCCATGCCGAAGGCTATGCCGCCGGCGAGATGAAGCACGGCCCGATCGCGCTGATCGACGAGACGGTTCCGATCATCGTGCTGGCGCCGCACGATGATTTGTTCGAGAAGACGCTCGGCAATGTCGAGGAGGCGATGGCCCGCGGCGGCCGGGTGGTGATGATCTCGGACGCGGCCGGGGTGGCGCGGCTCGCCGACCGCCTCGCCTTCGGCATCGTGGTGCCGGATTGCGACCCGTTCGTTGCCCCGTTGCTCTACGCGATCCCGATCCAGCTCCTCGCCTATCACGTCGCCGTCATCAAAGGCACCGACGTTGACCAGCCGCGCAACCTCGCCAAAAGCGTCACCGTGGAATAGCTCCGACCAGCCGTATCCGAGCTAAACTCAAGCTGGCGTCCGGACCCATTCGCGCGCGACAGGATCTCCTGCACCAGCAGGTCTGCGGTTTCGACGCCTACACCGACGCTCTGTGCGCGACCGCCGGACCCTCCACCGCGGGTAATTCTTCAGCGGCTGGCGGTTGACGCCGGTCAGATGCCGCCAACCAGCCAGCTCGATTGGCTCATCTCGACCGCGAGCAACGCACTATCCCGGTCCGGAGCGGCGCGCGATCGGCTGACCCATGCACACAGCGGCTCGCCGATAAGTCTCGCAAGTCCGTGTCCACAGGTTCCGGGCTCGCGAGCCGAGCCCGCGCCCCGGAATGATCGGCTTTTAAATTCCGTCACGCCCTCCTTCGCGAGGGTGACGGTTCAATATGATCAGATCCAATCAGATCCGGCACCACCCCATGGCGATTAAAGCTGCGCGCGCCCGCGCTTTTCGTCGAGCCCCGAAATGCCCTCGCGGCGGGCCAGCTCGGCGGCGACATCCGCCGGCGACACGCCGGTGTCGGCCCACATCACTAAGAGATGGTAGAGCAGGTCGGCGCTCTCGCCGACGAGCTTGGGCAGGTCGCCCCTGACCCCCTCGATGACCGCCTCGACCGCCTCCTCGCCCAGCTTCTGCGCGATTTTGGCGCGGCCGCGGGCAAAGAGGCGCGCGGTGTACGAGGTCTGCGGATCGGCGCCGCGGCGCGATTCGATGACCTGCCACAACCGCTCGAGGGCGGCGCCCAGTTCCTGTTCCATCAGCTCCGCACCGGTATGCCGCAAGCGGCGAGCCGGGTCTTGGCCTCGCCGATGCGAAACGTTCCGAAATGAAAGATCGAGGCCGCCAGCACCGCGGTCGCGTGTCCATCGCGGATGCCCTCGACCAGATGGTCGAGCGTGCCGACGCCGCCGGAAGCGATGACGGGCACCCGGACCGCATCGGCAATCGCCCGGGTCAGCGCGATGTCGAACCCTGCCTTGGTGCCGTCGCGGTCCATCGAGGTCAAGAGGATCTCGCCGGCGCCGTAATCGGCGAGGCGGCAGGCCCATTCGACCGCGTCGATGCCGGTCGGCCGCCGCCCGCCATGGGTAAACACCTGCCACCGGCCCGGTCCCACAGCCTTCGCGTCGACCGCGGCGACGACGCACTGGCTGCCGAATTTCTGCGCCGCCTCGCGCACGAATTCCGGGCGCGCCACGGCGGCGGTGTTGATCGACACCTTGTCGGCGCCGGCGAGCAGCAGCCGTCGGATGTCCTCGACCGTGCGCACCCCGCCGCCGACGGTCAACGGCATGAAGCATTGCTCGGCGGTGCGGCGGACCACGTCGTAGAGCGTGTCGCGTCCCTCATGGCTGGCGGCGATGTCGAGAAAGCACAGCTCGTCGGCACCCTCGCGATCGTAGAACCGGGCCTGCGCCACCGGATCGCCGGCATCGACCAGCTCGACGAAGTTGACCCCCTTGACGACCCGCCCGTCCTTCACGTCGAGACACGGGATGACCCGCATCTTCAGCATGCCCGACCCTCCGCCACGAGTCGCAACGCCGCGCGCGGGTCGATCCGCCCGTCATAGAGCGCGCGCCCACAGATGATCCCGGCGATCCCGTCCGCCTCGTGCGCTTTCAGCGCGGCGATGTCGGCGAGCGAGGCGACCCCGCCCGACGCGATGACGGGGGTGCGAAGCTGGCGCGCCAGAGCGGCGGTCGCCGCCGCATCGACCCCGCCGAGCGCGCCGTCGCGGGCGATGTCGGTGTGGATCAGCGCCGCCACCCCGCAATCCTCGAAGCGGCGCGCCAACTCGACGACACCGATCTCGGTCGTCTCGGCCCAGCCCGCAACGGCGACCCGTCCGTCCCGCGCATCGATGCCGACGGCAATCATGCCGCGATGGTCGGCGGCCGCATGCCGCACCAATTCGGGGTCGCGCAATGCCGCCGTGCCGAGCACGACGCGGTCGATCCCGAGCCCGAGCCAATGCTCGATCGCGCAGCGATCGCGGATGCCGCCGCCCAATTGGATGCGCAGCCCGACCGCGTCCCGGATCGCCGCCACCGCCGCCCCGTTGACCGAATGGCCGGCAAAGGCGCCGTTCAGATCGACCACGTGCAGCCATTCGAAACCGGCCTCGGCGAACCGGCATGCCTGTGCCGCAGGGTCCTCGTTGAAGACGGTGGCGCTCGCCATCTCGCCGCGGACCAGGCGAACGCAGGCGCCGTCCTTGAGATCGATTGCCGGGTAGAGGATCACGCAGGCGCCGGGTCGTCGTCGAGACGCTTGTAGTAATAGTGGCCCGGCACGATGCGGCCGTCGACCCGCGCATAGACCGGGTGGGTGCCCCAGCGACGGTAGCCGAGGCTCTCGTAAAGGCCGATCGCCGCCCGCTGGGTGTCTCGCAGATCGAGGTTGAGGACCGCCAGCCCCAATTCCCGCGCCAGGCGCTCGATCTCCGAGACAATGCCCCGGCCGAGGCCGCGGCCGCGGGCCCACGGCGCCACGAACGCGCTGGTCAGGGTTCCGGCAAAGGCCTGCGCCTCGTTGTTGCGCGGCGCCCGGCTCAGCTGCGCCGACCCCGCGACCACACCATCGAGACGACCGATGACGAGCCGGCGCTCGGGCACCAGCAGCACGCCCTTCCAATAATTCTCCAGCACCTGGCGCGGCGGCGGCTTGAGCCAGCCGAACCCGCCGCCCTCGGCAATGGCACTCTCGGTCGCCTCGCAGAGGTCGTCGAGATCGTTGCCGGAATAGCGGGTCGCCCGCTCGACCAGGATCGCCGCAGCCACGATATGCCCCTCGCTCATGGCCGCCACCGCAAAAAGTTTCCGATCAGGCGCAACCCCGCCTCCTGACTTTTCTCGGGATGAAACTGGGTCCCGACGAGGTTGGCGTGCCCGACCACGGCGGCGAGGGGACCGCCGTAATCGGTGACCGCGAGGAGGTCGGCGCCATCGGCCAGCCGGAAATGGTAGCTGTGCACAAAATAGGCATGGGCCTTCCCCCCGCGGACGTTAGCCCGGACGGCGTCTTCCCCCTCGCCGAGCCCGGCAAGCAGCGGATGCAACGCCCGCAATTCGAGCTCATTCCATCCCATATGCGGGATCTTCAGTGCCGGGTCCGCCGGTTCGATCGCCACCACCTCGCCGCCGATCCAGCCGAGCCCGGCGACGGTCTCGAACTCGCGGCCGCTTTCCGCCATCAGCTGCATGCCGACGCAGATCCCGAGAAACGGCCGGGCGCGACGCATCACCGCCTCGTGCAGCGCATCCTCGAGACCCGGCACCGCGGCAAGCCCGCGCCGGCAATCGGCAAAGGCGCCGACCCCGGGGAGGACCACGCGGTCGGCATCGGCCACCATTTCGGGCCGGCTCGTCACCGCGATTTCGGCGGCGATGCCGCTTTCCGCGGCGGCGCGCTCGAACGCCTTGGCCGCGGAGCGCAGATTTCCCGAACCGTAATCGACGATGGCAACGCGCATCACCGGACCGGCATCACAAACTGCCACCGAGGACGCCCTTGGTCGAGGGGACCGCACCCGCTCGCCGCGGGTCGATCTCGACCGCCTGGCGCAAGGCCCGCGCCAGACCCTTGAAGCAGGATTCGACGATGTGGTGATTGTTCTCACCGTAGATGTTCTCGACGTGCAGCGTCACCCCCGCCGATTGCGCGAAGGCCTGAAACCACTCCTTGAACAGTTCGGTATCCATCTCGCCGAGCTTGGGCCGGGTGAACGCGACCTTCCAGACGAGATAGGGCCGGTTCGAGGCATCGAGGCTGACCCGGGTCAGGGTCTCGTCCATCGGGATCACCGCATGGCCGTAGCGCGCGATGCCGGCCCGGTCGCCGAGCGCCTTCGACACCGCCTCGCCGACCACGTAGCCGGTATCCTCGGTCGTATGATGGAAATCGATATGCAGATCGCCCACGGCATGCAATTTCATGTCGATCAGGCTGTGTTTGGCGAGCTGTTCGAGCATGTGATCGAGAAACCCGATCCCGGTTGATATTTCACCAACGCCGCTGCCGTCGAGATCGACCCGGCCGTCGATCCGGGTTTCCCTGGTGTTGCGTTCGACCGTCGCCACCCGCACGATGCTCTCCTCCGCCGCCGATCGGCCTAAGATGCCGCCGATTTCGCCCGCGACAACACCTATTTAGCGGTTCCGCCGCCGCCTCGCCACTGGCGCGCTTCGACTGGTGTCAGCGTCATGCGGTCCCGATCCGTTCGGCGACGCGCACCATCAGAGCCAGCATTGCGGTCATCCGCTCCTCCTGCGCGCCGAAGCGCGATTCTATGGCACCGATCCGCTGTTCGAGCGCGCCGATCCGCTGTTCGAGCGCGCCGAGACGCTGCTCGATGGCGCCGAACCGCAATTGAAGGTCACGCAATTCGGCGGTCATTGTCAGCATCCGCGAGCCGAGCAGCTCGAGGCTTACTTTTTCGCCACTCACCCGTTTTCTCCAAAGTTGTACAGCGCCATCATAGCACCACAGCTGCTGGCCGCGATACTCGCGGCGATAAGGGTCCGCACCTGATCCGGAACGCTGTCCCCGCCGCGCTGCGCTTGATCGCGGACCTGACAAGCTTACATCTCACTCGGTCGCGCGGCACCCGATCCCGAAAGGCGCATGGATCCTTCCGACGACAAGGTTTGGCACGGCACGACGATCCTCTGCGTGCGCAAGGGCGCGCAGGTCGTGGTCGCCGGCGACGGCCAGGTGACGATGGGCCAGACCGTGATGAAGTCGAACGCGCGCAAGCTGCGCCGGCTGGCCGGCGGTTCGGTCATCGCCGGCTTTGCCGGCGCGACGGCCGATGCGATCACCTTGTTCGAACGGCTCGAAGCCAAGCTCGAGCAATATGCCGGGCAACTGCCGCGCGCCTGCGTCGAGCTCGCCAAGGATTGGCGGACCGACCGCTATCTGCGCCGGCTCGAAGCGATGATGGCGGTGGCCGACAAGAACGTGTCGCTGATCCTGTCGGGCACCGGCGACGTGCTCGAACCCGAGGACGGACTGATCGGCATCGGCTCGGGCGGCGGCTACGCGCTCGCCGCGGCGCGCGCGTTGGTCGCCATGGACAACCTCGACGCCGAAGAAATTGCCTGCCGCGCGATGGCCATCGCCGCCGGGATCTGCATCTATACCAACGACAAGATCACACTCGAAAAACTCGACAGCTGACAGCCGATGCCATCTTTCAGCCCGCGCGAAATCGTCTCCGAGCTCGACCGCTTCATCGTCGGCCAGCACGACGCCAAGCGCGCCGTCGCGATCGCGCTCCGCAACCGCTGGCGCCGTCAGCAGCTGACGCCCGAATTGCGCGAGGAGGTCCTGCCCAAGAACATCCTGATGATCGGGCCGACCGGGTGCGGCAAGACCGAGATCGCCCGCCGCCTCGCTCGCCTCGCCCAGGCGCCCTTCGTCAAGGTCGAGGCGACCAAATTCACCGAGGTCGGCTATGTCGGTCGCGATGTCGAGCAGATCGTGCGCGACCTTGTCGAGATCGCGATCTCGATGACCCGCGAGCGGCTGCGCAAGGAGGTCGAGCCCAAGGCCGAGCTCGCCGCCGAGGAGCGGGTGCTCGACGCCCTGGTCGGCGGCAGCGCCAGCGCCGACACCCGCCAGAAATTTAGGAAGCAATTGCGCGAAGGCGTCATCGACGAGCGCGAGATCGAAATCACCGTGCAGGAGAGTGCGGCGTCGAGCTTGCCGACTTTCGAGATCCCCGGCATGCCCGGCGCGCAGATGGGCATGCTCAACCTCGGCGACATTTTCGGCAAGACCTTCGGCACCCGCGCCAAGCCGAAGAAGATGACGGTCGGCGACAGCCACCGGGTGCTGATCGCCGAGGAGAGCGACAAGCTCCTCGACCAGGATTTGGTCGTGCGCGAGGCGATCGTCGCGGTCGAGCAGAACGGCATCGTCTTTATCGACGAGATCGACAAGATCAGCGGGCGCGGCGAGCGCGCCGGCGGCGGCGCTCCCGATGTCAGCCGCGAGGGGGTGCAGCGCGACCTGTTGCCGTTGATCGAGGGCACCACGGTCGCGACCAAGCATGGCGCGGTTAAGACCGACCACGTGCTGTTCATCGCGTCCGGCGCCTTCCACCAGGCGAAGCCCTCCGACCTGTTGCCCGAATTGCAAGGGAGGCTGCCGATCCGGGTCGAGTTGAAGGCGCTCGACCGCCACGATTTCCGCCGCATCCTGACCGAGCCCGAGGCGAGCCTGATCAAGCAATACAAGGCATTGCTGGCGACCGAGGGCGTCACCCTCGATTTCGACGAGGACGCGATCGACGAATTGGCACTCTTGGCCGAGGAGATCAACGCCGCGGTCGAGAACATCGGCGCGCGCCGCCTGCACACGATCCTCGAGCGGCTTCTGGAAGAGATCAGCTTCACCGCCTCCGACCGCCCCGAAGGCACCCAAATCCGCATCGACCGCGCCTACGTCCGCGACCAGGTCGGCGCGCTGGCGCAAAACGCCGATCTGTCCAAATTCATCCTGTGAGTGTCTACGAACGATGCCAATGCCTTACCGCCGCGTCCGCGAAAGCGGGGGCCGCGAGGCACCTCAGAATGACGATCTTCCTTTAATCTCATCATAGGCCTACGTCATGGTGAGCAGCGGCCCGGCGAAGCCCGGGGCGCGTCTCGCACCACGCACGGCATCATGACGGTCGCAGAAGCGCCGTCGGCTTAGCGCCGATCCGGGTCACTGCGCATCCCGCGGTCAAGCGGCTCGGCCGGGAGGCGCGATGGCAAATCGCCTTGACAAAAACTCTACATATATCGATCATACGGTATGCCGCGCAAACCAAACAGCTCTCGCCAGACCCGGGCCTTGCTGGCCGCCTTCCTGGACCGCTCCCAAACCTGGCGGCACGGGTATGACCTCTCCAGGGAAACGGGCCTGAAGTCGGGCACTCTCTACCCGGTGCTGATGCGCCTGAGTGAGCAAGGTTTGCTGGAGTCGCGCTGGCAAGATGCGGAGCGCCCGGGCCTGCCGCCGCGCCATGTCTACAGGCTGACCGCTCGAGGGCTGGCTCTTGCTTGTGAACAGGAAATGGAAGCGGCCGTGAGCGACCGCGCCGGAGCCACCGCATGAATGCCGCGCCGAACTGGCGGCGGCGATTGGCAGCGAGGCTGGTGCAGCATGCGTCATGGGTCTTGCCGGGGGCGAGCCCGTGGGCCGAGGCGATGCGGCACGAGCTTGACTATACCGAGGACGACGCGGCCGCGCTCCGCTGGGCGCTCGGAGGTCTCCTGGCAAGCTACCGAGCGAGGCTCGCCCAATTGCGTTTTTTGAGCGCGCGGGCCTCGCTCAGATACGCCACCGCGGGCGGCGTCCTCATGCTCATGATCGGATTGGCGTTCATGGGACATGCGAGCGGCCAGCCGCTGCGGCCTGTCTTCAACGAGACGGTCTGCGATCTTCCCGGTGGCTCGCCGGAGATCGGTCCGCGCCTGCGCTGCGGCACGGTCAGCGTTCCGCGGGACTACGACAACCCCGGCGCAGGCCGGTTCAAGCTGGCGGTCGTCGTCGTAAGGAGCGCGCGGCAGCCCGCGCTCCCGGACCCCGTCGTTTATATCAGCGGCGGCCCAGGTAGTCCCCTCACCATCTACGCCGACCATCAGGCCCGGACCCCGATACGCCGTGGGCCGCGATCTCATTCTCGTCGATCAACGGGGAACCGGCCGATCGGAGCCGAAGCTCTGCCCGGGCCTCGATGGTGCGCTCTTCGATGCCGCGCTCGCCGTCGCCACCGACCCGAACGACGCTGCCTTGGCCAAGCGTCGGACCGTCTATGCGGCGTGCCGCGCCGAAGCCACCGGGCGTGGCTTCGATCTGAAGGATTTCGGCACCAGCGTCACCGTCGCCGATTTTGAGTGGGTGCGGCGAGCGCTTGGGATCAAGCGCTGGAACGTCTACGGCGAATCCTACGGCACGACCGTCGCCATGACATTGGTCGCGTTGCATCCCGAGACCGTGCGCGCCGCCGTGCTCGATTCGATCTATCCGCCGGACCCGAGACCGATGCAGTCGACCAACGTCGCCGACGCGCTCGATGCGTTCTTCCGATATTGCGCCGGCGACCAGGCCTGCGCCGCCGCATATCCCGACCTCGCGGCAACCTACCGAGAGACGGTGTCCGAGCTCGCTCGCGCACCGCTGATCGTCGCCGTGCCGCCGAAGATGCATCTTCCCGATGATCGGGTGAGCCTCACTTCGACCCTGTTCGAGGCTCTGGTCAGCCGTCTCATCTACTATCCCTCGGCCTATCCGAGCTTGCCGCGCCTGATCGCGACCGTGCATGACCGCGACACAAGGGGGCTCGGAAAGGTTCTTGCGTCCACGTATGCGGCGATGGCGGCGGAGGCGAACCGCGCGACGTACCTTGCCGTCGAATGCCGCGATCGTCCGCATTATCGCGACCCGCTTCCATCGGGTGCGAGCGTGCTCGACCGCTTACAGCTCTACGGTCTCTGCGACGATTGGTCGGAACTCGGGCCCGCGCCGCTCGTGCCGATCGGCACCGCCGTGCCGACGCTGGTGCTGGCCGGAGAATTCGACCCCGGCACGCGGCCATCCCAGAGCCGGCACGTGGCGGCACTGATCGGTCCCCATGCACACTGGGTCGAGTTTCCCCGTATCGGTCATAACGTCAGGGCGTTCAGTCCGTGCGGCGCCAAAATCGCCGCGGACTTCATCGACAACCCCGCGCAGTCACCCGACACATCGTGCGCCGATCGCGCCGCGCCTATCCGTTTTCTTCCGAAATCGCAGACACCCTAAGCGCTCTGGTCATGCACCCGCTGTTCGCTCGGCTTCGAGAGGGACAGTCGAGAGGTAATTGTGACGGCACCGCGGAGGGACCCGATGGGTGAAGCGCCAAGGATCGATTTTGATCGCCGCCTGCTGCTGCAATTCCTCGCCGCACTCGCGATGAGCTTCGCCGAGCCGCGGATCGCGGCGGCGCAGGCGGCGCAATCGCCAGTGATCGTCACGCGCGATAATTTCGCTCGGGCCGAGACCGATTTCCATTTTGCACAAACCGTGCGCGCTGGCGGGTTTGGCAGGCTCGTGCATCGCCGGGAGATGGTTCCGATCGATCGCCAAGGCGTCGTCCGCATGAACCGGGACACACTCTATTCGGCCGGGGTCTTCGATCTCGCCGCGGCGCCGGTGACGCTCACGCTCCCCGATCCTGGCCAACGCTATATGTCGCTGCAGGTGATCTCCGAGGATCAGTACACGCCGCTCGTTGCCTATGCGCCCGGTCGCTACACGCTGGACGAAGCGCAGGCCGGCACGCGCTACGCGATGCTGCTCGTCCGCACGTTCGCCGATCCTCGCCGGACCGACGACATGGCGGCGGCGCACCGGCTGCAGGATGCGATCGTTGTCGAGCAGCCGCGCACCGGAACGTTCGAGGCGCCGGATTGGGATTCCGCATCGCGGGAGGCGATGCGCGAGGAACTCGTTGCGCTATCGCGGCAGCAATATATCGACCCGCGCAGGATGTTCGGCGCGAAAGGCGAGGTCGAGCCGCTTGCCTATCGGGTCGGTGCGGCCGCCGGTTGGGGAGGCCTGCCGCGCTCGGCAGCGGTCTATGAGGGTTGCGTCCCCGGACGTGGTGTAGGAGCTGTGGGTAAGTAGCCCGCCGGAGCGACCGCCGAGAGTTTGGCGCAGGCGGGCTACTTACCCACAGCGGTGGTCACCGCGGCGGCGCCGGGTAGGGTTGGGTTGCGATGCGCAACTCTGACCCGAGGACCACCACGATGACCGATGACAACATCGCCCTTCGCGCGTTGCTGGAGAAGGGCTCTGACGCCGGCTTTCTGCGCGACATGATCGGCTTCGCGGCCGAACGCCTGATGGCGCTGGAGACCAACGGCCTGTGCGGCGCCGCTCCCGGTGAACGCTCGCCCGAGCGGCGCAACCAGCGTAACGGCTACCGAGACCGAGACTGGCAGACCCGCGCCGGCACGGTGGAGCTGCGCATTCCCAAACTGCGCCACGGCAGCTACTTCCCCGGCTTTCTGGAGCCGCGCCGCATGGCCGAGAAGGCGCTCACCGCCGTGATCCAGGAGGCCTACATTCATGGCATCTCCACCCGCTCAGTGGATGATCTGGTGAAAGCCCTCGGCATGGAGGGTATCAGCAAGAGCCAGGTCTCGCGCCTGTGCGGCGAGATCGACGAACGCGTGCAAGCCTTCCTGAGCCGCCCCATCGAAGGCGATTGGCCCTACATCTGGCTTGACGCCACCTACGTCAAAGTCCGACGAGACCATCACATCGTCTCGGTCGCCGTCATCGTCGCCGTCGGCGTCAACACCGATGGCCGACGCGAGGTGCTCGGCATGACCATCGGCCATAGCGAGGCCGAGCCGTTCTGGGTCGAGTTCCTGCGCAGCCTGACCCGCCGCGGCCTGCGCGGCGTCAAGTTGGTCGTATCGGACGCGCACGAGGGACTGAAGGCCGCCATTGCCAAGGTGCTCAGCGCCACCTGGCAGCGCTGCCGCGTGCACTTCATGCGCAACGCCATGGCGCACGCCGGCAGGACGCAGCGCCGCATCGTCTCGGCCTGGGTCGGCACCGCCTTCGCCCAGAACGACGCCGAGACCGCGCGCAAGCAATGGCGCCATGTCGCCGACGAGTTGCGCCCGCGCGTGTCCAAGCTGGCGGCCTTGATGGACGACGCCGAGGCGGACGCGCTGGCCTACATGAGTTTCCCCGCACAGCACCGGGTCAAGCTGCACAGCACCAATCCGCTCGAACGGCTCAACGGCGAGATTAAGCGCCGCAGCGATGTGGTCGGCATATTCCCCAACGAGGCCGCGGTGACACGACTGATCGGGGCGCTCCTGCTCGAGGCAGAACGATGAATGGGTCGTCCAGCGTGCCCGCTACATGAGCCTGGAAACCATCGCGCCGATGAGCGATCATCCCTTTGTCAGCCTGCCCGCTCTGGCAGCCTGATCGAGGAGCTCAACCCTGCACCCACGCAGTAGCTCCTACACCACGCGGCCGGACACGATCGTCTATGAGAGCGGCGCAGTCGCGAGGAGTGACGGTAAGACGGTCTACCGACTGAGTGTCCGCAACGTGCCGGTCGACGGTTTCTGGTCGGTCAGCGTCTATAACCGAGCGGGATATTTCGAGAAAAACGAGCTCGACGCCTATTCGGTCAACAACGTGACGGCCGTGCCGAACGCCGACGGCTCTGTGACCATCCAGTTCGGCGGCTGCAGCCGGAACCTCGCCAATTGCCTGGCGATCATGCCGGGTTGGAGCTACACCATCCGCCTTTACCGGCCGCGCGCCGAGGTGCTGAGCGGCGCTTGGAGCTTTCCCAAACCACAGCCGGTCGAGTGACGCGGCAACCGCACCACCGCGTTGCTGGGTCTGGTTTGGCGCAACCGGCGACATCGCTGCGTGCAGAAATGAAGACTTCTCGCGTGGGTGCGGGAGCTTTTACGACAAGCGACGTATTTCGCAAAAATGGGGCGATGCCTGGCGGGGTAAGGAGACCTCGCGCATTGCGCGGAAGGGCGACGGTAAAATCGACAAAATCTTATCGCACCGTTGCGTTATTGGGGTGGTCGCGAAGCGGGGTGCCTTTGCGCAAAGGACGAAAATTCTGCTGCAGATTCGCTGCAGAAGCAGCCGGCGGAGTCCCGCCGACGCTGCCGACAATCAAGCGAGCGATCTCGACAGAAATTGAGCGCTCCTCGGGGCGACCGGTGAAACGGCGTCGAGCGATGAGGTCGGCCCGGGAGGCGGTAACGCCCGCCGTGCCCCCAATGGCCTTAGGAGGGTTCGAGAAGCGATGGGGGCCGCCTCGGCCTAATGATTTTCTGCAAAAAACAGGCGAAACAGGGCCGAGCATCGGCAGCGTTTCCAACCGCGCGGCCCGGTAGTTGCGGCCGACCGACTGGATGCTTCACTTGGCGCGTGCCCGCCGCACGGTCCCGAGGTAGTCTCGGCCGATTGCCGATAGCGCGAGACCGCTCGATCCACGATCGGCGGCGTCCCGGCCATGCCGTCCGCCGGCGCGCCGCGGCGTCGCTCGGCAAAAGGCTAGTTTCACCGCCGCGTGCGACCGCGGCCCCGACTGGACCAGGGGAGGCGACCATGCTGTCGGGCGCGCGCATTCAACAGAGGTTGGCCCGCCAGGCGCTGGCACTCGTTCTCGCCGGCGGCCGCGGCAGCCGGCTGAAGCAGCTGACCGACCGGCGCGCCAAGCCCGCGGTGTTCTTCGGCGGCAAGTTCCGGATCATCGACTTCACCCTGTCGAACTGCCTGAATTCGGGGGTGCGGCGGATCGCGATCCTGACCCAGTACAAGGCGCACAGCCTGTTGCGCCATCTGCAGATGGGCTGGTCGTTTCTGCGCCCCGAGATGGGCGAGTTCCTCGATCTGTTGCCGGCCCAGCAGCGGCTCGACGAGGCGACCTGGTATCGCGGCACCGCCGACGCCGTCTATCAGAATTTCGATATTCTGCGCGCCGCCGGCCCGCGGTACTTCGTCGTCCTGGCCGGTGACCACATCTACAAGATGGATTACTCGAATATGCTAGCGGACCACGTCGCCAAGGGCGCGGAGTGCACGGTTGCCTGCGTCGAGGTGCCGCTCGCCGAGGCGTCCGATTTCGGCATCATGGCGGTCGACGAGGCGATGCGGATCGTCGATTTCCGGGAAAAGCCGCGGGTTCCGCCGCCGATGGCGGGCAAGCCCGACCGGGCGCTCGCCAGCATGGGCGTCTATGTGTTCAACGCCGAATTCCTCTACGCCGAACTCGAGCGCGATCATCACGACCCCGGCTCGAGCCATGATTTCGGCAAGGACGTGATCCCGCATCTGGTCAGAGGCGGGCGCGCCGTCGCCCATTCGTTCGAGGAGAGCTGCGTCAAGACCACGCCCGAGGCCGAGGCCTATTGGCGCGACGTCGGCACCATCGACGGCTATTGGGCGGCCAATATCGACCTGGTGATGCCGACGCCGTCGCTCGACATCTACGATCCCGACTGGCCGATCTGGACCTATCAGCAGCAATTGCCGCCGGCCAAATTCGTGTTCGACGACGACGACCGCCGCGGCATGGCGGTCGATTCGATGGTCTCGGGCGGCTGCATCGTTTCCGGCGCCACGGTCAGGCGCTCGTTGATGTTCTCGAACTGCCGGATCAACTCCTACGCCCAGACCCGCGAGGCGGTGCTGCTGCCCGAGGTCGAAATCGGCCGCCACGCCCGGCTGACCAAAGTCGTCATCGACCGCGGCTGCCAAATCCCGGAGAGATTGGTGATCGGCGAAGACCCGGATCTCGACGCGCGCCGCTTCTACCGCAGCGACGGCGGTGTGACCCTCGTCACCGCCGAGATGCTAGCCGCGCTGGAGTAGGTGCCGGACATTTCGACCTGGAAGGGGGTCGGGACACAGTCTGCGGGCAAGTCGAGCTGCAGCTCAGAACACCCGGGCCGCGGTGGCCCGGTCTGTGACCCAGACCTGCGCCTCGCGGCCGCCCTGCAGCGCGTCACGCGCGGCGTCGACCGCGTCGAGCAAGGCCTGCTCCCGGTCGAGGTAGGCACCATAGACCGCGTTTCCGAGGGTGACCACCCATCGCGCTTCACGACCCCGCCGGCACACCTGAAATTCCATGACACTCATCGGCTGCGCTCCTTGGGCGACCCGCTCGCTTGGGTGATGCTGGCCGCCATGGCGGGGTCTCGTTCTCGATCTCCAGTCCTCCCGTGCCGAGGATTATCGTCGAGGGGCTGCTACAAATAAAGTCAATTCTGTTATGAATTGAGACAAAGAGGGTTAATCCCGGCGCCGGTTCAAGGTTTAACCTTACCGATGGCGTCGCTCATTTCTCCTCGGCGGTAAAGACGCCGTTCCAGTCGCCCGGCGGAGCCTCGATCTGGAAATCGGCGATTCGCCGCCGATAGAGATCGTAAACCGGCGCGAGGTGTCGGGCCGCGAGGAGCCGACCGTCATCGAGCAGCCGCAGCGCGATCGCCCAATCCTGACGGCGGTAGGCGTGCAGCAGCGCCCGATGCCGGTCGGCGAACTCGTCCTCCGCGATGCGCTCGGGCGGTAGGGTATAGACATGGCCGGCCTGGCTCTTGCCCTTGACCGCGACGAGGTCGACCTCGATCAGCGCCGGGGCCAGCGTCGGGTCGTCGAGATGCGCCGCGGTTGCCTCGCCGATCACCAGATCGATGCCGTAGAGCTTGCCGAGACCCTCGAGGCGCGACGCGAGATTGACCGGGTCGCCCAACAGCGAATAGTCGAAATGCTGCTCCGAGCCGAAATTACCGACGCAGCATTCCCCGGTATTGATCCCGATCCCCATGCGCACCGGAAGGAAGGCTTTCCCGGCCGCTGCCGCCTCCGCGTCCCAAATGCGGTTGAGCTCGACGAGCCGGCGGCGCATCGCCTGGGCCGCGCGCACCGCGTTTTTAGCGTGGTCGAGATCGTCGAGCGGGGCGTTCCAGAATGCCATGACGCAGTCTCCGATGTATTTGTCGATCGTCCCCTTTTCCTCGGTGATGATCTCAGTCATCGGGGTCAGAAAGCTGTTCATGAACTGCGTCAAGGTCTTGGCGTCCATGCCCTCGGCGCGAGTGGTGAAATTGCGGATGTCGCAGAACATGATCGTCATCGTCCGGGTCTCGCCACCAAGGACGAGCTTTTCGGGATGTGCGGCCAGCTCCTCGACGAGATACGGCGACATGTAGCGGGAGAAGGCGCTGCGGATTTCGCGCTGGCGCGCCTCGGTGCGCAGATATCCCAACAGCGTCGCCACCAGATAGACGAGGGTGATGACTGCCCAGGGATAGATCGGGTCGAGCAGCAGATG
The DNA here is from genome assembly GCA_963795485.1 of uncultured Alphaproteobacteria bacterium. Lineage (GTDB taxonomy): Bacteria > Pseudomonadota > Alphaproteobacteria > ATCC43930 > CGMCC-115725 > AP-15. The sequence continues at coordinate 93,151 of CAWCIL010000039.1, read as the reverse complement.
CGCGTATTTGAAGGCGAGCCACGAGCCGCCCCACGCCGCCGCGACCGATGTGCCGCCGAGTGCGGCACTCGGCAACGCACCCAGTCGCGGCACGACCAGGATCAGCCCGGCCCCGACCAGGAACGCAAACAGGATTTCGGCGCCGACCGCCCAATCGGGCCGCGTCAGGTAATTGCCTTGCAGGATCTCGTCGAGCAGCTGGGCGTGGATGTCGACCCCCGGCACGGCGGGCGACAGCGGGGTTGCCTGCTGGTCATTGACGACCCCGGCGGCCGAGGTCCCGATCAGCACGATGTGCCCAGAAAACAGCGCCGGGTCGAATTTCCCGGCCAACACCTCGGCGGCGGAAACAGTTCGGTCGGGCTCGCGCCGGGCATAGTACAGCGACACCCGCCCGGCGGCGTCGGTCGGGACCGTCAGCGGGCCGATGCGAATCGAGGTCAGCCCGGTGTCCTGGCCGAAATTCTTCTCGCCGTTGGCGCCGGCCGCCCGGCCGACATAGGTCGTGGCGCCAAAGGCGAGCCGCAATGCCTCGGCATCGAGCGAGGGATAGGGCTTGCCGTTCAAGGTCAGGATCAGCGGCACCTGGCGCACGACATGGTCCCAATCGAGATATTGGTTGAGAGATCCGTCGCCGGCGGCAGCCGCTTCCAGCTCGGGCAAGTTGGGGATGGCCCGGGTGAAGTTGTTGACGTGCCCGAGCGGCCGGTCGCCGGCAAAGGCAAAGCCGGCCTTGGCCGCCGGCGCCCGCGCGCCGCCGCTATCGTTCAGGATGAACCCGGCCACCACCGGTACCTTGCGCATCGCCGCCGCCAGAAGCTGGTCGGGATCGGGCAGGGTCGAAAGCAGCTTTTGTGCCGACGCCGCGCTGACGCCGTTTTGGGCGATCAGCGGCAGCAGCAGCTTGGGCGAGGTCCGATCGGGATCGGCAAAATCGATGTCGAAGGCGACGACCGCGGCGCCGGCGGCGGCCAGGCGCTCGACCAGCCGCGCCACGATCGCGCGCGGCCAGGGCCATTGGCCGATCTGGGCGAGGCTCCTGTCGTCGATGTCGACGACGCGGATCGGCGAATTTCCCGGCGCCCGCGGCAGGGCGCGCTGATAGACGTCGAACGCGATCAACGACAGCCGGTCGAGCAGGTCCGGTGCCGCGATCCGTGCGCCGATCGCGATCAACAGGACGGCGAGCGGCAGCAGATAAAGGATGCCGCGGCGAAGATGGGCGAAGAGGCGCATGGGTCGGTTCGACTGGCCAGGCCGCCACATCATCGCCCAATCGGCCGGTATTTTCCACAATCTCGACGCGCCAAACGACTTGCCCGAACGCCGCCGAGCGCCCAGTGTTTCCATTCTGATGACCGACATCGTCGAACTGCCGCCCCCGGGCGCGGCTAAAGCGACCGGCGAACCCGACCCGATTGGTAACATCCGCCCGCCGGCCGAAGCGAAAAAGGCGAAGCTCGTCCGCAAGGCCGCCGCCCTCGTCGAGGAGGCTCTTGACCCGGCCGAGCGCCATCTCGCCGAGCGCATGATCGCCGAGTTCTACCAGCATGTGCCGCCGGCCGATGTCTTCAGGCGCAGCCCGCGCGACCTCGCCGGCGCGGCACTGTCGTTGTGGCGGCTGGCCGGGCGGCGGCGCCGGGGCCAGGCCAAAATCCGGGTCTACAACCCGGAGCCGGCGGCCGATGGCTGGTCTTCGCCGCACACGGTCCTCGAGATCGTCAACGACGATATGCCGTTTCTGGTCGATTCGGCGACCGCCGCGATCAATGCCCGCGAGCGGGTCGTCCACCTTGTGATCCACCCGATCCTAACCGTCCTCCGCGACCCGAGCGGCCGGCTGCGCGAGATCGGCGAGGCCGAACTCGGCATCCAGGGGCTTCGCGACATCTCCCGGCCACCCCATTCCGAAGGGCGCAGCGAACCCGGACGCGCCAACTCCGAGGGGCCACGCGAATCGTGGATGCAGATCGAGATCAGCCGCGAGACCGACCCGGCGAACCTCGCCCTCCTGACCCAGGCGATTGCCGGCGTCCTCGCCGATGTGCGCGTCGCGGTCGACGACTGGCAGCCGATGCGCCGGACCTTGCGCGCCCTGCTCGATGAGTTGCCGGGGCCACCGCCGGTGCCGGGGGCCGAGGTCGCGGAGACCCAGGATTTTCTGCGCTGGCTCGACGACGACAACTTCACCTTTCTCGGCTACCGCGAATACGACTTTGACGGCGCCGCGGAGCCGGCACGGCCGGCGCTCGGAATCCTGCGCGACCGCGACTACCCGATCTTCGGCGGGTTGCGCGACCTCTCCTCGCTGCCGTCCGACGTGCAGAACTTCATCCGCCGCCGCGAGCTTCTCGTGGTCACCAAATCGAACCTGCGGGCCACCGTTCACCGCACCGCGCATATGGATGCAATCGGCGTGCGCCGGTTCGGCGCCGACGGCGAGGTGGTCGGCATTCGCTTGTTCCTCGGGCTGTTCACCTCGCTCGCCTACAGCCGCAGCCCGCGTGCGATCCCGCTGCTGCGGCTCAAAGTCCGCCAGATCGTCGCCCGCGCCGGGCTGTCGCCGAGCGGCCATGACGGCAAGGCCCTGCTGCACATTCTCGACGGACTGCCGCGCGACGAGTTGTTTCAGAGCAGCGAAGATCAGCTGTTCGAAACGGTCATCGGCATCCTCAATCTGCAGGAGCGTCAGCGCATCGCGCTGTTTGTGCGCCGCGACCCGCTCGAGCGCTATGTGTCGTGCCTCGTCTATGTGCCACGCGAGCGCTACGACAGCGACCTGCGCCGTCGCTTCGCGGCGATCCTCGAACAAGCCTTCGCCGGCCGGCTCTCGGCGTTTTACACTCATCTCGACGAATCGGTGCTGGCGCGCGTCCAGTTCATTATCCACACCACCCGGGGTGCGGTGCCGGCGGTCGACGGCGCCGCGCTCGAGCAGCAATTAGCTGAGGCCGGGCGAAGCTGGTCGGACCGGCTGCAGCAGATGGCCGAAGCGGAATTCGGCGAGGCCGAGGCGCAGGTCCGGTTGCGCCGCTTGAAGCCCTTTCCTCTCGCCTACCAAGCCCTGACCCAGCCGGCCCAGGCGATCGCCGACCTGCCCAGGATCGAGACCGCGCTCGGGGGCTCGGCTTTGGAGGTGTCGCTTCATCCAGTCGCCGATGACGGGCGGCCGGGGTTGCGGCTCTATCGCGCCAAGGAGCCGGTCGCCCTCTCCGACGTCCTGCCGATGCTCGAAAATCTCGGGCTGCGCGTCGTCGCCGAAGAGCCCTTCCGCATCGAGGGCGCCGACGGCGCCGCCGTCTGGGTGCATGAATTCCAGGTCGCGGGGGTCGACGCCGCCACTCCGGTTGCTGCGGTCAGCGCGCGCTTCGAGGAGGCGCTGGTCGCGGTATGGGCCGGGCGCATCGAGAACGACCGCTTCAACCGACTGGTCCTCTCAGCCGGGCTCTCCACGCGCCAGGTCACGATCCTTCGCCTCTACGCCAAGGTGCTGCGACAGGCCGGGACCGCGTTCAGCCAGGCCTATATGGAAGACACCCTCGGCGCCCATCCCGACATCGCCGCTCGGCTGGTGCGGCTGTTCGAGATCCGGTTCGATCCGGCGGGTGCCGCCGACCGCTCGCTCGCGGTGATCGGCGAGGTCCAGGCCATCGATCACGCGCTCGACAGCGTCGGCAGCCTCGACGAAGACCGCATCCTGCGTAGCTACCTCGCTCTCGTGCTCAAGAGCGTGCGGACCAATTACTTCCAGACGCTGCCTTCAGGCCTTTTCAAGCCTTATCTTGCGGTCAAGCTCGCCAGCCGCGAGATCGATTTCTTGCCGCAGCCTCGGCCACTGTTTGAGATCTACGTCTACGGCCCGCGGATGGAGGGCGTGCACATGCGCGCCGGCAAGGTCGCCCGCGGCGGCATCCGCTGGTCCGACCGCAAGGAGGACTTTCGCACCGAGATCCTCGGGCTGATGAAGGCGCAGACGGTCAAGAACGCGGTTATTGTGCCGGTCGGGTCGAAGGGCGGGTTCGTGGTCAAGCAGCCGCCGGCGCTACGCGATCGGGGGGGGCGCGACGAGTCCGGGGCCGAGGCGGTCGAAGGCTATAAAATCCTGATCCGCGGTCTGCTCGACCTGACCGACAACATCGTTGCCGAGGGTTTGGACGGCCATCGCGTCGTGCCGCCGCCCGAGGTCGTGCGCCATGACGGCGACGACCCCTATCTCGTGGTCGCGGCCGACAAGGGCACGGCGAGCTTTTCCGACTATGCCAATGCGATCGCCGAGGAATACGGGTTCTGGCTCGGCGACGCCTTTGCCTCGGGTGGCTCGGCCGGCTACGACCACAAGGCGATCGGCATCACCGCGCGCGGCGCCTGGGAGCTGGTCAAGCGCCATTTCCGCGAGCTCGGGCGCAACCTCGAAACTAGCGATCTGAGCGTCGTCGGGGTCGGCGACATGTCGGGCGACGTATTCGGCAACGGCATGCTGATGTCGCGCCGTCTGCGGCTCCTCGCCGCCTTCGATCATCGGCACGTCTTTGTCGACCCCGACCCTGATCCCGAGCGCAGCTATGCCGAACGCGAGCGCCTGTTTCGGCTGCTGCGGTCGAGCTGGGCCGATTATGACCGCACATTGATCTCGGAGGGCGGCGGCGTCTTCGAGCGCGGCGCCAAATCGGTCGCGATCAGCCCGCAGGTAAAGCGCCTGTTCGCCATCGACGCCGACCGTCTGACCCCGGCCGAGCTGATCCGCAAGTTGCTCGCCGCACCGGTCGATCTGTTGTGGTTCGGCGGGATCGGCACATACGTCAAGGCGCCGCGGGAAAGCCACGCCGAGGTCGGCGACCGCGCCAACGACGCGCTCAGGATCAACGCCGACGAAATCCGGGCGAAAGTCGTCGGCGAGGGCGCCAATCTCGCGGTGACCCAGCGCGGGCGCGTTGCCTATGCTCTCAATGGCGGCCGCATCGACACCGACGCGATCGACAATTCGGCGGGGGTCGACACCTCGGACCACGAGGTCAACCTGAAGATCTTGATCGACCGGGCGATCGTTACGGGCGCGCTCTCGGCCGAGGAACGCCTGCCGCTGCTGCATGCGATGACCGAGGACGTGGCGGCGCTGGTCCTGCGCGACAATTACCTGCAGGGCGAGGCCTTGTCGGTCGCCGAAGCCCGCGGTGCCGCGGCCCTCGACCGGCAGGCGCGGCTGATCCGCGATCTCGAACGCTCCGGCCGGCTCGACCGCGCGCTCGAATTCCTGCCGGACGACGAAACCCTGGCGGTGCGCGCGGCGGATCGCCGGGGGCTGGTCCGCCCCGAGCTCGCGGTATTGCTCGCCCACGCCAAGCTGGCCCTCGACGACGAGCTGCTTGCCTCCGATCTGCCCGACATGCCGGAGCTGGCCGAGGAATTGCACGGCTATTTCCCGGCGGCGTTGCGCGACCGTCTCGGGCCGCTGATCCCGACCCATCCGCTGCGCCGCGAGATTACCGCCACGCTTGTCACCAACGATCTGGTCAACCGCGCCGGCATCACCTTCATCAGCGACATGCGGGCGCGCACCGGCCGGTCGGCACCGGAGATCGCCCGCGCCTATCTGATCGTGCGCGACATATTTGAATTGCGCCGGTTATGGGCCGAGATCGAAGCGCTCGACGACAAAGTGGCGGCACGGGTCCAGAGCGAGATGCTGCTGGAGATCGCGCTCGTTGTCGAGCACTCGGCGGCCTGGCTGCTGCGCCATCGCCGCCTCGATCTTGCCGCCGAGACCGCGCGGCTGATGCCCGGCGTGCGCAGCCTTGCCCGGTCGCTCGCCGGATTGCTGCCGCCGCGCGACAACAGCCTCGCCGCCGAGCGCAGCCTGCGCTTGACCGAGGCCGGGGTGCCCTCCGCGCTGGCGGCGCGGATCGGCGGGATGATGTTTTTGGCGCCGGCGCTCGACATCGCCGAATTGGCCGAGGCTGCGGGGCAGCCGCTCGACCGCGCAGCGCGCGTCTATTACGGAGCCGGGGTGCGCTTCGCGCTCGACGAGATGCGTGCCGCCGCCCGCCGCCTGCCGGCCGAGACGCAATGGCAGAAGCTCGCCATCGAGGCGACCGTGGACGATCTCGTGACGCTGCAGGCCGACATCGTCCAGCGCATCCTGGCCAGCGAGCATGCGGGCGATGCGGACCCGCTCGCTGCCTGGACCGCGGCCAACGCCGCTTCCCTCACCCCCGCCGAGGTCCTCGCCCGCGAGCTGCGCGCCAGCACCGCGGCCGACTTGGCGCTGCTCGTCGTCGCCGCCCGCCAGTTACGCCAGGCGTTGGGATGAGTGTGGCCTCCGTCCGCACCGGCTGGAGCATTCTCCGATCAGTTTGCACCATTCCTCGTCGCCCCCGCGCAAGCGGGGCCCAGAGCTTACCCCTGGCTTGAGCGGGAGGCCCGCCGGCACGGTGCTGGGTCCCGCTTTCGCGGGAATGACGATTCAATATGATCGGAAACCGGTTTAACGGCGGCGGCGCAGCAGCACGTCGCGGGCGCGGTTGATCTTGGTGGCGAGATAGTCCGAGCCGCCGTGGTCGGGGTGCAGCTTGACCATCAGCCGGCGATGCGCCTCCTTGATTTGCTCCCGGGTGGCGCCGGGACCGAGGCCGAGGATCGCGTAGGCCTCCTCGACGCTGATGTCGCTGCCCGCCGGTCCGCGCTCAGCGCCGCCGCTTCCAGCCTCGCCGTCCCCACGACCGCTGGAGAGGTCGTCGCGCCAATCGGGGTGGAGGCGATCGAGATAGGCTTCGAGCAGCCGAGCCCCTTCCTCGTCCGCGGCCCGGCATTCGCGCAGCAACGCCAAGAGGTCCGCGACGCCCAGTTCTTCGACGCGGGTTCCGGCGAACCGGCCGCGCAGCACGGTGCCGCTCATGCTACCGGTGTCATGGTCGAGGCTCATCCGCAGAAAAGCGGTGGTCACCGTCGAGCTCTGCCCGCCGGCCGGAGCGCGGTATCGGTCGAACAGGCGGCGCAGCCTGGAGAGGAGCGGCATCGACATGGCGAGCGGAAACAGCAATGCCGCGAGTTCCCGCACCGGCGGGACCAGCACCAGCCCGATGACCGCCACCGCGGCGAGGCCGATTCCCGCCCATTTGAGGTTGCGCGCGAGCCGCACCGGATCGGCGTTGACGAACAGGTAGATCAGCAGCAAGAACCCGCCGAGAACCGCGCATCCGCCGAAAAGGAACAGCATCGCCGCCAGCCCACCCGGTCAGCCGGCCATTAGCCGCGCAGCTGCGCGGTCAGCCGCAGAATGTCGCCGCTCTTGCCGGCGCCATAGGCGGTGAGCGCGCGATAGCCGCCGGCGGCATAGACGGCGACCGCGGCCAGCAGCTCTTTGAGGCGTTCGGCGCTGGCGAGGTCGAAGCTCAGATAGGCGCCCCGCGACAGGCTCGCGACTTGCTTGAAAGCCGCGGCGGCTTTGCGCTCGCCGCCCTCGTGAAAGATGAACACCGGGACGCCGAGTAGCCCGAGCTCGCCGGCCAGCCGGCACAGCCGGTCGACGTTTTCCTCCATCGCGTCGCCGACGAAAACCAGCGCGTTGACCCGCCGCTTGCCGGTCTCGCGGACCGCATGGCTCAGCACCCGCTCGATCTGCGTCTCGCCGCCGACGCAAGAGACCCCGCGCATGACCCGGTGCAATTCGGCCGCCGCAATCATCCAGCGGCTCGCCTTGCATTCGGCGAAGCCGCGATAAAAAACGAGCTGGATTTCGAGACCGCCCAGAGCGGCTGTCGCCTCGAACATCTCGCCCTGGATCTTGCAGGCGCGGTCCCAGGTGGGCTCGCGGCTGGCGGTAGCGTCGAGCGCGAAGATCAGCCGCCCGCGCCCGCCGCCGGCGCGCGCTGGCGCGCGTTTCAGTTTTTCGAGGAACTCCGCGACTTCGGTCGAATGCTGCTCGATCGGAAGCCTGTTATCGTCGTCGCTCATCCGTGCTCCTCACGCCGGGCGCAGCCACACCGAGGTGTCGTGAAACACCGCGCCGCCGCGCGGCGATCCGGGATCGGCGCTGGTCAAGAGATTGATCCCGACACCTTCCTCGAAAGCATGGTTGGGCCAGACTCCCTCGACGATGACGACCCGCTGCTGCAAGCCGTCGAACGCGCGGGCATGGACGACGACGCTGCCCTTGCCGTTGCCAATCCGCACCCGGTCGCCGTCGGCGAGCCGAAGTCCGGCCAAGGCTTCGGAATGAACGAGCGCGGTCGGCCGTCCCTCGCGGGCGATGCCCGAGGGGGTGTTGTTGAAGCTGGTGTTCAAAAACGAGCGCGAGGGGGCGGCGACGAGGCGAAATGGACGGCGCGGATCGCCATCGTCGATGATCGCGACATGGTCGGGAAAGGCCGGCAGCCCCGCGTGATCATGGCCGAGCGCCGCCCAATTGGCGCGGAAGTGAAACTTGTCGTCGGCGTGGCCGAAGCCGTCGAGAAAATGCGCGGTCGCGAAGGGCGGGCAGCAATCGAGCCAACCGTCCGGCGGGAACTCGGCGACCCCCGGCAGCCCGCTCGCGCGCAGGGTGCGGTCGATCAGTTCGAGCGGGCTCATCTCGAAGCCCGGATGGCGCGCGCCGAGGCGCCGGGCGAGGGCGCAGATCACGTCGTGGTTCGAGCGGCACTCGGCATGGGGCGGCAGGATCGCGCGGGAGAGCTGCAGATAGGTGTGGCCGCCGGCGGTGTAGAAGTCGTCGTGCTCGAGAAAGGTGGTCGCCGGCAACACGATGTCGGCCATCGCCGCGGTCTCGGTCATGAACTGCTCGTGGACGCAGACGAACAGATCGTCGCGGGCGAAGCCCTGGCGCACCAGCCCCGATTCGGGCGCAACGGCCATCGGGTTGGTGTTCTGGACGAACAGCGCGGTGACCGGCGGGCCGTCGCCGAGGTCGCTCCGGTTGCCGGTCAGCACCGGGCCGATCCGCGACTGGTCGAGGATGCGGATCGTGGGATTAAAGAGGTCGAGCCCCTCGACAAGGGCGCGGTCGAGCGCGACCAGGCCGTGATTCGAATAGAGGGCGCCGCCGCCTTCATATTGCCACGCCCCGGTCACCGACGGCAGACAGGTCACCGCGAAAACCTGTGCCGAGCCGTTGCGCGAGCGCGAAAAGCCGTAGCCGACGCGGATGTAGCTGCGCCGGGTGCGGCCGTAGAGGCGCGCGAAATCGATAATCTGATCTTCCGACAAGCCGGTGATGCTCGCCGCCCAAGCCGGACCGCGGCTCTCGACGTGGCGTTCGAGCCCTGCGGGATCGTCGGTATATCGCGCCATGTAGGCGCGGTCGGCATAGTCCTCCCTGAACAGCATGTGCATGACCGCACAGGCGAGCGCCCCGTCGGTGCCGGGAAGCGGGGCCAGATGCAGGTCGGCAGCCTCGGCGCTGGCGGTGCGGTAGGGGTCGATGACGACGAGCTTCGCCCCGCGTTCGCGCCGCGCGATCGCGACGTGGGTCATCACGTTGACCTGGGTCGAGACCGGATTGCCGCCCCAGACGACGATCAGGTCGGCTTTGGCGATCTCGCGCCCGTCGACGCCGCGCTTGACCCCGACGCCGGCGAGCCATCCGGCGTCGGCGAGCGCGTTGCAGATCGTCAGGTCCTCGCGCGAATAGCCCATCGCGTGGCGCAGCCGGTTGATGCCGTCGCGCTGCACCATCCCCATGGTCCCGGCGTAGTAGTATGGCCAGACCGCCTCCGGACCGTGATGCCGGGCGGCGCGGCTCAGCTCTTCGGCGACCTCGTCGAGTGCCTCGTCCCATGAAATGGGCGCGAAAGCCGCGCGGCCGATGCCTTTGTCGCCGACCCGCCGTAACGGCTGAGACAGCCGGTCGGGATGGTGCTGGCGTTCGGCATAGCGCGCGACCTTGGCGCAGACAATGCCATGCGTGTAAGTCTGCGACGCAGCCCCCCGCACCCGCCCGATGCGCTCTCCGTCGATGCGCTCGACTTCGAGCGCGCAGGCGCTCGGGCAATCGTGCGGGCACACGCTCGGGACCAGGTCAAGGGGCAAGGCTCTTCTCCGGCTCAGCTCCTCGCCAGGATATAGGCGTGGCTGAGCCGGGTCGATACAGCACGACGGGCGGTTGGCCCCTCAATCCGATCGGGGATTTGCTTGAAAAGCGGCGATTTCCCCCGGCTTGCGCAGCATCTTGTCGACTTCGCTCGCGTGCAGCTCCTCGGCATAGACCATCTGCCGGGCGTATTCCTCCAGGATCACGGAACGCCCCTCGGCGCATTTGAGCAGCTCGCGATAGAGCGCGAGCGCCTTGGCTTCGGTATCGAGCGACTCGCGCATGACCGCATCGATGTCATGGCGGTGCGTATCGAGCAGCGGGCCGATCTTCAAGGACGGGTATTCGCCGAAGAGCGTAATCAATTCCCCGGCCTGCTGGGCATGGGTCATCAACTCGGTCGCCTGCTCGCGCATCCAGGTCACGATCGGGATGCGGTTGTGGCCGAATACAAGAAACGAATAATGCGTGTAGCGAATGACCCCGGCCAGCTCGGCTTCGAGAATGCAGTTGAGCAGCTCGACGGCTCTCTTTTTGTCCAGCTCGGCCATCTCGAATATCCTCCTCAGTGGCATTTCCGGTGGCGATACTTTTCTGTTAACTCTCGGAGCACGATCGCGTTCCACGATGCCGCCGGGAGGGCGAGATGGCCTTTGCGCTGACGGCCGAGCAGCAGGAGATCCGCGCCGCGGTGGCGCGGCTGTGCGAGCGGTTCGGCGACGATTATTGGCTCAAAAAGGACGAGACCGGCGATTTTCCGCACGAATTCCATCGGGCAATGGCCGAGGCGGGCTGGCTCGGCATCGCCATGCCGGAGCAATATGGCGGCAGCGGGCTCGGCATCACCGAGGCGGCGATAATGATGCAGGCCGTCGCCCAATCGGGCGCCGGCTTCAGCGGCGCCTCGGCGATCCACATGAACATCTTCGGATTGCACCCGGTCGTCGTTTTCGGCACCGACGAGCAGAAGCGACGGTTTCTGCCGCCATTGATCGCCGGCAACGAAAAGACCTGCTTTGCGGTGACCGAGCCCGATGCCGGGCTCGACACGACGCGGCTCAAGACCCGCGCCGAGCGCCGCGGCGACCATTACGTTTTGTCCGGGCGCAAGATCTGGATCTCGACCGCACAGGTCGCCGAAAAGATGCTGATCCTGGCGCGCAGCACGCCGATCGAAGAGGCGCCGCGCCCGTCGCTCGGCATGAGCCTATTCTATACCGATCTCGACCGCGGCAAGGTCGAGGTGCGCGAGATCCCGAAGATGGGCCGCCACGCGGTCGATTCGAACCTCTTGTTCATCGATGGATTGGAAGTGCCGGCGGCGGACCGTATCGGCGAGGAGGGCAAGGGGTTCCAATACATCCTGCACGGGATGAACCCGGAGCGCATCCTGATCGCCGCCGAGGCGGTCGGGCTCGGCCGGGTGGCCTTGGCCCGCGCAGCCCGCTATGCGCGGGAGCGGATCGTCTTTGATCGGCCGATCGGCCAGAACCAGGCGATCCAGCATCCGCTGGCCCTGCGCTGGATCGAGCTCGAAGCGGCCGAGCTGATGGTGTTGCGCGCGGCTTCCGCCTACGACCGCGGCGAGGATGCCGGCCTGGTCGGCGGCTATGCCAACGCCGCCAAATATTGCGCCGCGGAAGCCGGGTTCCGCGCCTGCGAGACCGCGATCATGACCCATGGCGGCATGGGCTATGCCCGCGAATACCATGTCGAGCGCTATTTCCGCGAGATCCAGATCGCCCGCATCGCGCCGATCAGCCCGCAGCTGATCCTGTCGCACATCGCCGAGCGCGTCTCTAGGGCTGCCGAAATCGTATTGAGGCGGCGATAAAATGCCCTCGCTCGACCGGCTACGCTCGGCGGCACGGCTGGGTGGTTGAGCGTGACGCCTGTGAAAGGAACCAGCATGACCTTGCGGGTCGCGGTTGGCGGGTTCGGGGCGATCGGTAAGGTGGTCGCCCGGCGTCTCGACGAGGGGATCGAGGGATTGGCGCTGGCGGCGGTGTCGGCGCGCGATAGGGCACGGGCCGAGGCGGCGATGGCTGGGTTCGCGCGCAAGGTGCGGGTCGTGCCATTGGTGCGGCTGTGGGAGGAGGCAGAGATTGTTGTCGAATGCGCCCCCGCTGCGGTGCTGCGCGAGATTGCCGAGCCGGCGCTCTCTCATGGCCGCACGGTGATGGTGCTGAGCTGCGGCGCGCTGCTCGATAATTTCGACCTGGTCGAGCTGGCGCGGCGGAAGGGCGGCCGGATTTTGGTGCCGACCGGGGCATTGCTAGGTCTCGACGCGGTGATGGCGGCGGCCGAGGGCGAGATCTCGCGGGTGCACATGATCACGACGAAGCCGCCAGGCGGGCTCGCCGGTGCGCCCTATCTGGAACAGCACGGCGTTTCGATCGACCGGCTCGACGCGCCGAAGCGCGTGTTCGCCGGCAGCGCGCGCGAGGCGGCCCGCGGCTTTCCGGCGAACGTCAACGTCGCCGCGGCCTTGGCTTTGGCGGGGATCGGACCGGATCGCACCACCATCGAGATCTGGGCCGACCCTGGCGTCACCCGCAACATCCACCGGATCGAGGTCGAGGCCGACGCCGCCCGATTGTCGATGCAGGTCGAGAATGTGCCATCGGCCGAAAACCCGAAGACCGGGCGGCTGACCCCGCTGTCGGTCATCGCCGCGCTCAAAAAGCTGGCGAGCCCGCTGGCGGTCGGCACCTGACCGGCACCGCGTCAGTCCGGGACCAGCAGCAGATTGTGCGCATCGCCCGGGCGGAACGGCGGGGCGGCGGCGACATAGGCCGGCCACTCGGCCTCGGCCATGCCGAAATCGAGCAATATCCCGAGCAGGCGATAGCCGAGCCCGGCGAGCCGGTCGCGGATCGCTGGGCGGTCGCCGTCGCCCTCGTGCCCGGTTTCGAGGACCAGCGCCGGGCGAAACCGCGCCAGCGTCGCGGCGGCGCCGTCGAGCACCGGACGCTCATGGCCTTCGACATCGATCTTGACGAGGTCGATCCGGTCGAGGCGGTGCTCGATGGCGAGCGTGTCGAGGCGGCGCAACGCTACGCTCAGGGCCTCGTGCCCGATCGCTGCGGCGCCGATATGAGCGGTGCCGGTATCGACGCGCGCCGAGGTCACGCTTGGCACCGCGAATTCGGCGGTGCCGTCATGGTCGCCGAGAGCGCAGCGGATCAGCTCGGCCTGGGCGAGCGCATTGGCGGCAAGCGTCCGGCCGAGCGCGGCGGCGGCGCGCGGCGCCGGCTCGACGGCCAGCACCCGGCCGGCCGGGCCGACGCGGTGGGCGAGCGGCAGCGTCCACTCGCCGAGATTGGCGCCGATATCGATCGCCACCCCGCCTTGCGGGACAAAGGCCAGCACCGCCGGATGAACTGCCGGCGGATGGATCAGCGCGTGGCGACCGCGCGCGTCGAGCGGATGCGGCACATAGACGAGATCGCCATTGCGGTGCAGCGCGAACCCGCCGGGCCATTCGCGCTCGAGCCGGGAGAGCAGCCGCTTCTCGCGCCGGCGCCGCAGCAGCCGTGCCGTCGGCGGCTCGGGCTCGCCCGGCGGGCGCAATTTCCACAGGGCCTTCAACAGCGCCATCAGCGGGCGCAGATCGCCGGGATTGGTCGGCGCCATGATGCGTTGCCCCACGATGCCTTGCCGCCAGCAGGGTTCGATGCCGATATCTGTTATCGGGCGGATCAGGGAGCGGCGAGAGAAAAATGACCCGAGGCTCGAGCCGGCGTTCGCCGGGCGAGCGCGACGCGCTGGTGATCGTCGATGTGCAGAACGATTTCTGCCCCGGCGGCGCGCTCGCCGTGCCCGGGGGCGACGCGATCATTCCCGCGGTCAACCGGCTCGCCGCGCGGTTCGCCCATGTCGTGTTGACCCAGGATTGGCATCCGCCCGGGCACCTGTCCTTTGCCGGCTCGCATCCCGGCAAACAGCCGTTCGAGACAATCGAGGCGGCTTACGGGCAGCAGATCCTGTGGCCGGGCCACTGCGTCCAGGGGACCAACGGGGCGGCGTTTCACCGCGACCTCGCGGTGCCGCATGCGGAGCTGGTGCTGCGCAAGGGTTTTCGCCCGGAGATCGATTCTTATTCGGCGTTTCGCGAAAACGACCGGACGACGCCGACCGGGCTCGGCTCCTATCTGCGCGAGCGCGGCTTCGAGCGAGTGATCCTGTGTGGGCTCGCCACCGATTTCTGCGTGCTGTTCTCCGCGCTCGATGCCCGCATGGCCGGGTTCGAGGTTGTGGTTTTGGCCAACGCCTGTCGGGGGATCGATCTTGACGGTTCGCTCGCCCGCGCGATGCGAGCGATGGCCGATGCCGGAGTGAGGGTGCTCGATTAGACGCGGCGGGGCAAGGACCGGCGTTCGACCTGAAAGGTCGGCTGCCGCCTTGGCGCCGGGCGCGCGCGCAAAGTCCCCATCCGAATTCTGACCGTCGGCGCTTTCTTGCGGGGCGGGCCGCGGCGGCGCGCGGCGCAGCGCGGAATGGGCACCCGCCGGCTTCTTTCGCGCCGCCGGACGCTCGCTGATCCGCACATCGAGATAGTGCCCATCGTGTCCGTCGATCGCGGTGCCGTTCATCGCCGCGACCGCCCGCTTGGCGGCGCGCTCGGTGGCGATGTCGACAAAGCCGTAGCGTAGCCGCTTTCCAGTGGCCGGATCGCGGGCGACAAAGGCGCTCAGCACCATCCCGAACGGGTCGAAGGCTTCGGCCAGCTGATCGTCGGTGAGATCCGGCGGCAGGTTCGCGACAAACAGATTACCCCGAAAATACTGCAGTCTCATCGCCTCCCACCTCTTCTCGGCCGGCCACACGCAGGCTAATGCCGGCCCAGGATGTCGGTCGCCGCGATGGCGGCGGAATGTTGACTTTGCATTGCTGCATTGCACAAAGGGCGCGCCCGAGCCGCCGGGGCTGCCGCAATCCCGACCGCAGCGACAAATCCTTGCCGGCGGACCCGCGCCGCGCGAGAGTGGTGCGTCAATTTCGGGGCAAATCTGGGGTGGCGATGATCCCGCGCAAGCGCAGCACGTTCTCCGCGATCGTCGACCGACCGCCGCTCGAATTGCCGGACCGCGCCCGGATCGTCGTGTGGACGATCGTCAATCTCGAATACTGGTCGATCTCGCGGCCGATGGCCCGCCAGGTGTTGCCGGCCCCGACCGGCCAGGTGTTGCTGCCCGACTTGCCTAACTGGGCCTGGCACGAATACGGCATGCGGGTCGGCGTCTGGCGCTTTTTCGAGCTGTTCGAGCGCCTCGGGATTCGCCCGACCCTGTCGATCAACGCGCGGGTCTGCGAGGAATACGAGCGTGTGGCCGGTGCGGCACGAGACGCCGGCTGGGAATTCATGGGCCACGCCTGGGAGCAGATGCCGATCCACAAGGTCGACGACCAGGCGGCGATGATCGCCAAGTCGCTCGATGTGCTGGAACGCTTTACCGGGGTCAGGACCAGGGGCTGGCTCGGCCCGGGGCTGACCGAGACCTATGAGACGCCCGAGCTGTTGGCCGCCGCCGGCATCGAATACATCGGCGACTGGGTCTACGACGACGAGCCGACCGAGATCCGCACCCGGCGCGGCCCGCTGGTCACGCTGCCTTATTCGGTCGAGCTCAACGACATCCCGATGATGCTCGTTCAGCACCACGAATTGCGGTATTTCACCGAGCGCTGCATCGACAGCTTCGAGCGGCTCTATCAGGAGGGTGCCGAGCGGGCCAAGGTCATGGCGATCGCCATCCACCCCTATATCAGCGGCCAGCCGCACCGGATCAAATACCTCGAAGCGGTCTACGACCATATCGCCCGCTATGCCGGCGTATTGCATTGGAACGGGATCGAGATCCTCGACTGGTACAAGAGGGCGCGGGGCCGCCAATGACCGGCGCAACGCAGATCACGCTGCCGACCGAGCGGCTCGATTAGTCGCCGGGTCGCCGCCTCTTGGTATTGCCGGGCGAAACCCGCGCCGCTGGCTGGGCCCCGGCTTGACCGAAACCTGGGAGACCCCTGACCTGCTGGCCGAAAGTCTACGACTATGTCTGCGACTGGGCGCTCGACGAGAAGCCGGTGTGGCGCAAGACCCGCACCCGGCCGCTCGTCAGCCTGCCTACACCCAGGAATGCAACGAGGCGGCGATGATGCTGATCCAGCATCACAAGCCCGGCGAACATTATCACGGCTTTGCGGTGGGCGACGCGGCCCGCGAAAACGCCAGGGCGTTGCGCGGCAGCGTGGTCAGGCATTGATCACGACATCAAACGATGACATAATCGTGCCTTATACGAATGTGCGGGCAACAAAGATGCGCACGACACTCGCGCTCGACGATGAGCTGCTCGCTGAGGCCGAGGCCTATACCGGGCTGCACGAGAAGTCCGCCTTGGTCCGCGAGGCGTTGCGGGCCTTGATCGAACGCGAGGCGGCCAGGCGATTGGCGCGCCTCGGCGGCAGCGAGCCCGATCTCGCGCCGATCCCGCGGCGACGGACGAAACGCCGGTGATCCTGGTCAACACCTCGGTCTGGGTAGAACATCTGCAGGCCGGCAACGAGCGGCTGACAACGTTGCTCAATGGCGGCGAAGTTCTCGGGCACCCCTTCGTGATCGGCGAGCTTGCGCTCGGCAATTTACAACGGCGGGAACCCTTGCTGCGCGCCTATCGGAGATTGCCTCGGGTAGCGGTCGCCGCGGACGACGAGGTGCTCCGCTTTATCAATGGCCAGGCGCTGTTCGGGCGCGGCATCGGCTATGTCGACGCCCATCTGCTGGCGGCGGCGCGGCTGACGCCCGGCGCCAAATTGTGGACGCATGATCGGCGCCTGCACGCAGTCGCGGCCCAACTGGGCGTGGCGGCAATACCAGCGCACTGATCGACATCGGCAGATCCCCGCGGAGCAGGATTGCTCGGCGCGCAGGGCGATCCAGTCCTGGGCTGGTTCGGCACAATTTCTCTGGCTAATGTGCTGTTGTCCGCGGCAGGCGGGCATGGCTCGAGGTGTGCTGCATTCGACCAAGGAGAAACCCGGCCCGCTCGCTGGGATCAAAGTGATCGATCTGACGACGGTCGTGCTGGGGCCGCTGGCGACGCAGATTTTGGGCGATCTGGGCGCCGAGGTGATCAAGGTCGAGGCGCCAGAGGGCGACATTATGCGCTATGCCGGCCCCTCGCGGCACCGCGAGATGGGGCATGTTTTTCTCAACCTGAACCGCAACAAACGCTCGCTCACGCTCGACCTGAAACATCCCGAGGCGGCGGCTGTGCTGCTGGCTCTTGTGCGCCAAAGCGATGTCCTCATGCACAACATGCGCCCGCAGGCGATAGCTCGGCTCGGCTTTGCCTATGAGCGGCTGCGCGAGGTCAACCCGCTTCTCGTCTATTGCTCGGCGCATGGCTACGGGCAGGACGGCCCGCTCGCCGACCGCCCGGCCTTCGACGACATCATCCAGGGGGCGAGCGGGTTTGTGGCGCTCGAACAGGCGACCGGCGGCGAGGCACGGTTTGTCCCGACGCTCGTCGGCGACAAGACCGTCGGGCTCACCATGGTCTATTCGGTGATGGCGGCACTGCTGCAGCGCGCGCGCACCGGCGAGGGCCAGGCGGTCGAGGTGCCGATGCTCGAAACCATGACCGCGTTCGTGATGGCCGAGCATCTGGGCGGGCTGACCTTCGACCCGCCGCTGGGGCCGCCCGGCTACGCGCGGATGCTGGCGCCCGACCGCCGCCCGCACCGAACCGTCGACGGGCACATCTGTATCCTGCCGTACACTACCCGGCACTGGCAGGATTTCTTCCACGTCGCCGGACGCCCGGGGCTTGCCGGCGATCCGCGCCTCGCCGATGCGCAGACCCGCAGCCGCCATGTCGCCGAGCTTTATGCGCTGATCGCCGAATGCGTGCGCGGGGAAACCACAGCCTATTGGCTCGCCAAGCTCAAATCGGCGGACATCCCGTGCGGGCCGGTCAACCGGCTTGCCGATTTGCCGCGGGACGAGCAGCTCGCTGCGGTCGACTTCTTTCCGGTGACCGACCATCCCTCCGAAGGCCGCATCCGGACAGTCAGGCCGCCGGTGCGGTTCGGCGCGGCCGATTGCGGCCTGCGACATCCGGCGCCGCGGCTCGGCGAGCACTCGCGCGAGATCCTGCGCGAGGCCGGGCTGGGCGAGGCTGAGGTCGAAGACCTGCTCGCCCGCAGGATCGCATTCGCCGCGCCCCCCGCTGACCCGACAGCTTGACCCGCCGCGCGAGCCTGGCCGGGGCTCAGTCGGGTCCGGCGCGGGCCAGCGCCTCGACCGCCTCGATGTCGGCGCAGGCGAGCACCCGGTCGGCGACCCGGCGGCCAAACCCGGCGCGGGCAAAGGCGCCGAGCTCGCGCGCCGGGTCGGCGGCCGCCCGGCGATAGGGCCCGAGCCGGCGGCGGCGGGCAAAGGCGCAGGCGGCAGCGAGATCGGGATCGGCCGTTTCGGCGCGCAGCCCGAGCACCGCCTCGGCCGCGACCGAACTCTCGACCCCCTTGGCCGCGAGCCGGGCGCGGATTTTGGTCGACGGATTCGCCGTGGCGATGCAGCGAGCGCACCCGGGCCGCGGCGTAGGCCTGCGTCGTCGAGCAGGCCCGACCCGGCGGTAGCGTTCGACGAGCGCGTCGATCAGCGCAGCGGTCTGCTCCCTCTCCTGCGGAGTCGACGGTCCGCGGCGCCGCGCGCGCCGCAGCAGCACCCGCCGCAAATTCTCTGCCGAGCTGGCGAACCGCCCGAGATAGGCGAGCGCCCAGCCTTCGAGCAGTTCGGGACGATTTCATCCTGTCCACGCTGTCAGTCCACCTTTGCCGCCCCACCCGAGGTCCACGATCGGCTATGGTCCCGTACTCGATGGGTGTCAACGACACGGGGTGGAGCGCCGATGGGCGATCCTGACCCGCCGGACGCGACCGAGAGCAGGCGACGGTTTTCGGCAGCGCCGGGCCCCGGATCCTCGCGGCAGTGACCGAGACCGGACTTTCCGCGGGCGCAGACGGGAGAGCCGCGCTTCCAACATCGTCATCCCGCTCGTCGTCGGTTGCGCCTTTTTCATGGAGGGGCTCGAATTCGACGATGATCGCGGTGTCGATCCCGGCGATGGCCAAAAGTCTCGCACCAGGCCCCACTGCGCCTCAATCTGGTGATCGCGACCTATCTGTTGAGCCTCGCCGTCTTCATCCCGGTCAGCGGCTGGATCGCCGACCGGCTGGGCGCGCGCGTGGTGTTCTGCTCGGCGATCGCGATCTTCACCGCCGGATCGGCGTTGTGCGGGCTGTCGACGAACCTGCCGATGCTGCTGGCGATGCGCGTGATCCAGGGTTTCGGCGGCGCGATGATGACCCCGGTCGGGCAGGCTGATCCTGTTGCGCAGCTTCCCGCGCTCGGGGCTCGTTTCGGCGATGAACTGGATGACGATCCCGGCGATGGTCGGCCCCACCGTCGGCCCGATCGTCGGCGGCTTCATCACCAGCTGGATCTCCTGGCGCGCAATATTCTTTCTGAACCTGCCGGTCGGCGTGACCAACGTGGTGCTGGTGCTGTGGCTGATCGACAATTTCCGCGCGCCGGCGCCGACCCGCTTCGATCTCGGCGGCTTTTTGCTTTCCGGGCTCGGCTTGGCATTGCTCGAGCTGGCGATCGAGAACCTCGGCCGGCCGCTGATCCCGAGCGCGCTCGGCGCCGCCTTCTTTCCCGCGGCACTGGCGATCCTCGCCCTTTATGGCTGGCATGCGCGGCAGCGCAAGGACCCGGTCCTCGACCTCGCCCTGTTCCGCATCCGCACCTTCCGCATCGGCACGGCGACCGGCGCCGTCTGCCGGATGGGGCTCGACGCGGTGCCGTTTCTGCTGCCGCTGCTGTTCCAGCTCGGGTTCGGGATGAGCCCGTTGCATTCGGGCCTGCTGACCTTCTCGTCGAGCGCCGGCGCGATGTTCGCCCGCTCCTTCTCCGGGCCGTTGCTGCGGCTCTTCGGGTTTCGCCGGCTGCTGGTCGGCAATGCCTGCCTCGCGGCCGCGGTGACCGCGGGCTGCGGCGCTGCTGCGTGCCGATACGCCGGAATGGCTGATCGTGCTGCTGGTCCTGATGTCGGGGTGCGTGCGGAGCGTTCAATATCTCGGGTCTGAACACGGTCAGCTATGCCGACATGCCGCCGCCGCTGTTGAGCAAGAGCACCAGCGTCGCCGGCGTCGCCCAGCAGGTGGCGCGCGGCTTTGGCGTCGCTGTCGGCGCGGCGTTGCTGGCGGTGATCGCCGGGCCGTCGCGGCTCACCGCCGCGGATTTCCGGCTGGCCTTCTTTTTGGTCGGGCTGATCCCGCTGACCGCCGCGATCGGCTTTTTGCGCTTGACGCCGCTCGATGGCGCCGATGTCAGCGGCCATATGCGAACCCAACGGCGCGCCGCATGAACGAGCCGGCATCCTCGCAAACGACCAAAGGGGCAAACGGCCAAGGAGGGCGCACATGACCGGATATGCCGAATACCTATCGCCGGTCGATCGAACGGCCCGAGGAGTTCTGGGCCGAGGCGGCCGAGGCGATCGATTGGGAACGCCGCTGGGACCGGGTGCTCGATCAAAGCCGGCCGCCCTTTTCGCGCTGGTTTCCCGGCGCTCGCCTCAACACCTGCTGGAACGCGCTCGACCGCCATGTCGCGGCTGGAAACGGCGCGCGCACGGCATTGATCTGGGACAGCCCGGTCACCGGCCAGGTCGCGCATTTCACCTATCGCCAATTGCGTGACGAGGTGGCGCGGCTCGCCGGCGCTCTCGCCGGGCTCGGTGTCGTCAAGGGCGACCGCGTGCTTGATCTACATGCCGATGGTGCCGCAGGCGGCGATGGCGATGCTGGCCTGCGCCCGCATCGGCGCGGTGCATTCGGTGGTGTTCGGCGGGTTTGCCGCGCACGAGCTGGCGACCCGGATCGACGCCGCCCGGCCGCGGGCGATCCTGTCGGCCTCGTGCGGCATCGAGGTCGATCGCATCATCCCCTACAAGCCCTTGCTCGACGCGGCGATCGCCGAAGCGCGCTTCAAGCCGGAGCATTGCCTCGTCCTGCAGCGGCCGATGTGCCGGGCCGACCTCGTTTCCGGGCGCGACCATGATTGGGACGAGCTCGCCGCCATCGCGCCGCCGGCCGACTGCGTCCCGGTGCTGGCGACGGACCCGCTCTACATCCTCTATACCTCGGGAACCACCGGCATTCCCAAAGGCGTGGTGCGCGACAATGGCGGCCATGCCGTGGCATTGCACTGGTCGTTGCGCAACATCTACGGCGTGCGGCCTGACGAGGTGTTCTGGACCGCTTCCGACGTCGGCTGGGTCGTCGGCCATTCCTATATCGTCTACGCGCCGCTGCTCTACGGCTGCACCACCGTCATGTACGAGGGCAAGCCGGTCGGCACCCCCGACGCCGGCGTCTTTTGGCGGGTCATCGCGCAGCACGGGGTTCGCGTGTTCTTTACCGCACCGACCGCGTTCCGCGCGATCAGGCGCGAGGACCCCGACGGCAGCCTGATCCGGCGGCACGATCTGCGGCAGTTCCGGGCGCTGTTCCTCGCCGGCGAGCGCGCCGACCCGCCGACCGTCGCCTGGGCCGAAGAGCAGCTCGGCGTCGCCGTCATCGACCATTGGTGGCAGACCGAGACCGGCTGGCCGATCGCCGCCAATTGCCTCGGCATCGAGCGGCTGCCGGTCAAGCACGGCTCGGCGACACGCGCGGTTCCCGGCTGGGACGTGCGCGTGCTCGATGCCGAAGCCGAGGGCGAAGCACGCGAGATGGCGGCCGGCGAGATCGGCGCGCTCGCGGTCAAATTGCCGTTGCCGCCGGGCGCGCTGCCCACGTTGTGGGAAGCCGACGACCATTTCGTGAGGACCTACCTGTCGGCTTTTCCCGGCTTTTACCAGACCGCGGATGCCGGGTTCATCGACGAGGATGGCTATATCCACGTGATGACCCGCACCGACGACATCATCAATGTCGCCGGCCACCGGCTGTTCGACCGGCGGCATCGAGGAGGTGCTGGCAGCCCATCCCGATGTCGCCGAATGCGCGGTGATCGGCGTCGCCGACGCGCTGAAGGGGCAGGTTCCGGTCGGCCTTCTGGTGCTGAAGGCCGGCGCCGTGCGGGCCTCGGGGGAAATCGCGCGTGAAGCGGTGGCCCTGGTGCGCGAGCGCATCGGCCCGGTGGCGAGCTTTCGCACCGCGCTCGTCGTCCCCGGCCTGCCGAAGACCCGCTCGGGCAAGATTCTGCGCGGCACGATGCGCAAGATCGCCGACGGCGAGAACTATGCGATGCCGGCGACAATCGACGACCCGGCCGTTCTCGGCGGCATCGGCGAGGCCCTGAAGAGCGCCGGCTACCCCGAACGCGGCGCCGCCTGATGCAGCTCTAGGCATGCACTTGGGTCCGGCATGGTTTGACCGGGCCGCGGCGGGTGCTAGCCTGCGTCCGGAATATTGCGGAGAAGAACACATGGCCGTCGTCGAGACCGAGCGTTTGGGACAGATTCTGGTGGTGCGGATGAACCGCCCCGAGCGGCTGAACGCGCTCAGTCATGAAATGCGCAGCCGGCTCGCCGAGACCTGGCACGAATTCCGCCGCAGCGACGAGCTCGAGGTCGCGATCTTTACCGGCACCGGCCGCGGGTTCTGCGCCGGCGAGGATATGAAGGAATCCTTGCAGAACCGCACGCCCGGCGGCCGGCGCCCGGATATCGAGGACCCGTTCATGACCGGGGCGCTCGAAAAGCCGGTCATCGCCGCGGTCAACGGCTATGCGATGGGCGGCGGCTTTATGCTGGTCGAGCGCACCGATCTGCGGGTGGCCGTGCGCGAGGCGGTGTTCGAGGTCTCCGAAGCCAAACGCTGGCTCTTGGGCGGCTACAATCACGGCCACGTCGCCAACCTGCCCTATCCGATCGCGATGGAGATGGCGCTGGGCTTTCGTTTCACGGCCGAGCGCTTTTATCAGATCGGTTTCCTCAATCGGCTGGTCGAACCGGACCAGCTGATCCCGAGCGCGGTCGCAATGGCCGAGCACCTGTTGACCCTGCCGCCGGCCTCGCGGGTCAACACCGTCCATATGATGCGGCAGATGCGGCCGACGCCGGGGCCGGACCAGCAGCGCCTCGCCGCTGCGCTGCACGAGCACGGCGCCAAGAGCGACCTCATTGAATCGCGCGCCGCCTTCGCCGAAAAGCGCCGGCCCAACTTCAAAGGCTGGGACGACCCGCAAGACCGCTACCGCCTCCCGACGGTTGACGCAGCGAAGGGCTGACCAGACCCAGGGCGGGTGCAAATCCCCGATTTGGCTGCTGCCGGCACTTAGCCGCTTGACAATGGAGCCGGCGCAAACCCTTGAGGGTTGGCCGGCCATGCGTCAGGTCCTAGCGGTGCGGCAGATAGCGGATCGCCGCGAGAATAATGCCGGTAGCGACGACGATGATGCTGCCGAAGCGCGCTGTCATTCGATGCTCGAGTTCCGCGAGGCGCAACAGCAACTCGGCCCTGACGCTGTCGATCCGCGATGACAGCTCGACCTTGACGCTTTCGATCCGCGATGACAGCTCGACCTTGACGCTTTCGAGGTCTGCTTTGGTAGCGGTGTTATCGTGGATCGCATCGAAGATCTCGCTGGCGATGTGTTCGGCAGCAACTCGGGTGATCCCGCCTTCTTCGAGCGCGCGCGCAAGAGTGAGCCGGTCCGTCATTTCCTGTCATCACTCCTCGGACACCTATACCACTCCGACGGCGTCGACCTATTTAATTCAGCTGGGGCTTTATGGACGCTTTCTTACCACAGTCGCGGTCCCGACGCTCGCGGCCACAAACGGCGTTCTCTCATCCAAACCGGTTGGAGCGCGGGAAGCCGTTGGGGACGGGGCGGCCGGCGGCGCCGCGCGGGCCGAGCCACGCGGCGAGGTCGGTCTCGGTGCGGGTGCGGGTTTCGCCTTGCCGCCAGCTGAGGCCGTCGGCGAGGCGGAAGACCTTGGCGTCGGCGAGGCCGCCCATCCGGTAGCGCTGCAGGATGACGCCGCGGCCGCGGCTCATCAGCGGGATGTCGTCGAGCTTGACCACAAGCATCCGCCGGTTGTCGCCGACAAGGGCGACCGCGTCGCCGTCTTCGGCCGGCAGACAGATCCGCGCGACCGCACCGTCGCCCGGGGTCAGCACCTGCTTGCCGGCGCGGGTCTGGGCCACCGCCTCTTCGCCGTCGATGACAAAGCCGCGTCCATCGCTGGCCGCGACCAGCAATTCCATCCCCGGCCGATACGGGAACGTCGCGACGATATCGTGCTCGTTCGGCAAATCGACCATCAGCCGCAACGGCTCGCCCTGCCCTCGCCCGCCCGGCAGCCGGTCGACCCCGATCGTGTAAAACCGGCCGTTGGTCGCGAACACGATCAGCCGGTCGGTGGTTTCGGCGACGATCGCGAAGCGTGGGCCGTCGCCTTCCTTGTATTTCTGCTCCGTCACCGAGCCATTGTGCCCTTTGACCGCGCGAATCCAGCCCTTGGCCGAGCACAGCACCGTCACCGGCTCGCGCTCGACCATCGCCGCCGCGGGGATCTCGATCGATATCGGCGCTTCGGCGAGTTCAGTGCGACGGCGGCCCAGCGGGGTATCGCCACCAAATTCGGCACCGGTCTCGCGCACCTCCTTGCCGACCGCACGCCATTGCCGGCGCTCGCTCGCCAATAGTCGTGCGAGCCCCGCCTCCTCGGCCGACAGCGCCTCCATCTCTTTACGGATCGCTAACTCTTCGAGGCGGCGCAAAGCGCGCAGCCGCAGGTTCAGGATCGCCTCGGCCTGAATTTCGCTGAGGTCCCAACGCGCCATCATTTCGGCTTTCGGCTCGTCGGCTTCGCGGATGATGCGGATCACCTCGTCGAGATTGAGATAGACGATGATCTGGCCCTTGAGGATCTCCAGGCGGCGGGCGACCGCGGCGAGGCGATGGCGGCTGCGGCGGAGCAGCACCTCGCGGCGATGGTCGAGAAAGGCCTGCAACGCCTCCTTGAGACTCATCACCCGCGGCACGCCCGCGAGGTCGAGGACGTTGAGGTTCAGCGGCACCCGGATTTCGAGGTCGGTCAGGCGGAACAGCTGCTCCATCAGCATCTCGGCCTCGACATTGCGCGTCTTCGGCTCGAGAACGAGGCGGACTTCCTCGGTCGATTCGTCGCGGATGTCGGCCAACAATGGCAGCTTCTTCTCTTCGAGCAGGGCCGCGATCTGCTCGATCAGCCGGCCCTTCGGCACCTGGTAGGGCATCTCGGTGACGACGATCTGGTAGAGGCCATGCGCCAGCGGCTCCTTTTCCCAGCGCGCGCGCAGGCGGAAGCTGCCGCGGCCGGTCTCGTAAGCCTGGTGGATATTCGCGGCCGGCTCGACCAGCACCCCGCCCGTAGGAAAATCGGGGCCGGGGATGTGGACGTGCAGGGCCTCGACCGAGGCGGCCGGGTCGTCGATCAGGTGTAAAAGGGCGGCGCACAATTCGCCGGCATTGTGCGGCGGGATGCTGGTCGCCATGCCGACCGCGATGCCGGACGCGCCGTTGGCCAACAGGTTCGGAAACCGCGCCGGCAGGACGATCGGCTCGCGGTCCTCGCCGTCATAGGTCTGGCGGAAATCGACCGCGTCCTCGTCGATGCCGTCGAGCATCGCCTGCGCCACCGCCGAGAGCCGGCTCTCGGTGTAGCGCATCGCCGCGGCGTTATCGCCGTCGATATTGCCGAAATTCCCCTGCCCGTCGACCAAGGGATAGCGCTGCGCGAAATCCTGGGCGAGGCGAACCAGCGCATCGTAGACCGCCAGCTCGCCATGCGGGTGGAACTTGCCGATCACGTCGCCGACGACGCGGGCGCATTTCTTGTAGCCCGAGGCCGGATCGAGCCGGAGCTGCTGCATCGCATGCAGGATGCGCCGATGCACCGGCTTCAGCCCATCGCGCACATCGGGCAATGAGCGCGACATGATCGTCGACAGCGCATAGGACAGATAGCGCTCGCCGAGCGCCGCGGCGAAATCAACCTCGCGGATCTCGCCGGAAGAGACGGTTACGGGCATCGGCCCTCCCCGGTATCGCTGCGCTTAGCCCCCTCCCCGGCAGTGCGGGAGAGGGGGGACCCGGCCCGAAGGGACGGGTGGGTGAAGGTCACACCCCGCATTATCGGTCCTTATTTCCAACCCGGCTGGTCGGCAGTGCTATCAGGAACGGCCCGCTGGCGCATGCGGTCGGCCAGGCGCGCGCGCGCCGGCGGTAACGCACGGCCCTGCGGCAAGAGCACGTGATGCAGCAGAAAGTGCTCCGTCAGGCGCATGCCGGCCGTGATCTGAGGGCCGTCGGCCACCGCGTCGCGCCACAAAAACTCCGGTAATGCCAAGAGCTTGTCGTGGTAGGGCCGGCCCGCGGCGCGCGATACCGCGCGGCCCGAACGAGGCGAGACATAGGCGAGGCCGGTGGTGGCGCCGGTCGCGGCACAGCGCGCGAGATCGAGGCCGAAGCCCAGCGCCCTTAATAGGCTGCACTCCCATTGGACATAGCGCGCCGGCCAATCGGCTGCCGAATCGAGCGCCGCGAGCAGGTCGGCGAACGCCGAGAACACATCGGCATGCGGCTCGCGCTCGGGCAGGGTCGCGGCCACCAGCGCCGCCGCCGCGGCGAGACCGGCGAGCCGGTCGGGATCATCGATCAGCCATGCGGCGTGCGCGCGCACCAATTCGCACGCGATCGTGCCCAGATGCTCGGAGAGACGAGCGCGCCACGACGCGGCGACCTCGTTGCCGGGCTGCAAGACCGCCCGCACCTTGGGCGACTGCCCGCCGCGTGCCAGCCCCAGATGCCGCCCGTGCTCGCGGGTCAAGAGTTCGACGATCAGCCCGCTCTCGCCGTGCCGACGCACCGCCACGACAAATCCGCCGTCCCGCCATTCCATCTCAAAAGAAGATGCTGATATTCTTCGCCAGCAACACGTTCTGGTCTAGGGTCAGCTTGCGGGCGGCGATCTTCCAGGCGCCGTCGACCCGGCGCAACACGTCGCGCCGGGCGCCGACGTAAAAATCCTGCTCAGTCTCCGACCGGCTCTTGTAGACGATGAAATTGCACTGGACCACGATTTCCGCGGCGGCCGAGCCGGGCGCCGCTTCGATGTTCGCGATAAAGTGGCGGGTTCGCGACGGCGGGTCCTCGGCCCAGGCCATCCCGGTTTCGAGCCGTGCCACGCGTCCAACCAAACTCGCCTTGGTCTCGTCGAGGAGCGCCAGCGCGTCGTCGTCGGCCATCTGGTCATTGGGTAGGCGCGCCGGATCGAGCACCGCGATCGCCTTGCTCGACAAGGGATAACGGTTGGCGCGGGTCGACATCGTATAGCGCAAATCATCGGTGAGGAGGTCGAGCCATTCGCGAAACCGCCGCTCGTCCAAGAGCCGCGCCTCGCGGTAAAGGAATTGCTCGATCTCGCGGATAGCGTCGTCAGTCATCGGCGGCCTGCGCCGTGCGAGGTGCGAGCTCGCTCCAATTTTCGGCCATCATCAGCTCGGCCCAGCGGCGGTAGAATTGGCGGTGGTTGCTCTCGCTGATGCGATGCTCGCTGGCCCAAGCCCCGAGCCCCTCGTCATAGCGGTCGTGGCCGATGCCCATCTGGTAGTTCAGCGGCATCCGTCGCGAGGCTGTGCCGCGGCAGGTCTGGGTGCATTCCTGCCAATTGTCCATGTCGTCCTGCTCGAAGGTGCCGGACGGGCTGAAGCCGCGCACGCCGGCGAGCCGCACCTGTTCCTTGACTTCGGCCGGTGCCGCCTTGTCGCAGAACACCCAGGACCAGACCTCGGTCTTGTCCGGTCCGCGCGGCTGCCACACCCGAAACGTGCGCGAGGTGCTGCGCAGGATCGAGAAATGCGGAAACACGGTGCCGACGATCGGGCTGATCAGCCGGGCGCGCTGTCCCAGGCGCCGTGTTACCTCGTCGCGGATCTCGCGCTCATAGGCCTGGATCGCCGGCACCGGGGGGTCGCCGACATCGTCGGGGCCGACGCAGATCAGCATATGCCCATTGCCGGGCGAGACCATGCTGCCGGTCGTTTGCGGCTTGGCGGTGACCCCGCTGCTGAAGCCGGTGGTGATCGCCGACAGATGGGTCCATTGCACGTGATAGGCGTCGCCGCCAAAATTCTCGGCCGGGAATTTCCAGTTGCACGGCATGATCCATTTATGGGTGGCCAGCACCTCGACCCCGCCCTCGCGCCGGTCGAAAAACACATCGAGATACCAGGCCATCTCGCCGAGATACTCGCGTAGTGGCGGCGCCTGCGGGTCGAAGGTGGCGAAGATCAGTCCGCGATGGCTGTCCAGCTGGGCCACCGGCACCAGCCCCCATTGTTCGCGGTCGAGCTGATCGTAATAGAAGTCCTTCAGATGCGGGACGCCGGTCAACGCCCCGTCATTGCGGTAGGTCCAGCCGTGATAGGCGCAGGTAAAGCTCGCAGCGTTGCCGGCGTCGGCGCGGCACAGGCGATTGCCGCGATGGCGACAGACATTGAGAAAAGCGTTGATCTTGCCGTGGCTGTCGCGCACCACCAGCACCGGGTCCTCGCCCATATAGGTCGTGTAGAAATCGCCGGGCAGCGGGATCTGGCTATCGTGGCACAAGAACAGCCAGCAGCGAGCGAAGACCTGTTTTTGCTCCTGCTCGTAGATTTCCGGCTCGATAAAGATGCGCCGGCTCACGAGGCCGTTGTCGTTGTCCACCAGCTCTTTTACATCCGTCGCCATCCTGGCCTCCCGATTACCGCCCTCGCCTTCGTCTCAACCCGACCTTCCGTCATCGATCGGATCGTCATCCGCGCGAAACCGGGAACCCAGTGCAAGCGACGTGCGGCCGCCGCTGGGCCCCTGCTTTCGCCGGGGTGACGGTAAAATATTCAGATCGCGTCTCCAACCTGCTCACCTAGCTCCGCCGCGGCATGCGCAGGGTCGAGCCGGCGTCAACCGAGACGATGCTGCCGGTGATGCCGCGGGCATTGGCGCGCGAGGCCAGGAACACATAGGCGCCGGCGAGATCGGCGGGCTCCATCGCCAAATGCAACGGGTTGCCGGCGGCGATCCGTTCTGCCGCGCCGGGGAGAGCGAATTGGGAGCGGTCTTCCAGCGACAACGACGCGACGCTGCGCAAATCGGTCATCGTGCCGCCGGGGGCGACGCCGTTGACCCGGATTTCTGGCCCGAGCTCGACCGCGAGCTGCCGGACGATCCCAATGACCGCATGCTTCGAGGCTGTATAGATCACTCCGCCGCCGGCCGAAGTGAACCCCGCCCCGGACGCAGTAAAGATCATGCAGCCCTCGCTCATCTTCAGTTCGGGCATTGTCGCCTTGGCGCCGAGGATGCAGCCCTTGACATTGATCGCGAACAATTCGTCGCAGGCCGCGGCCAGCTTCTCCTCCGGCATCTCAGAGAGCGGCAGAAAGCCGTCGAGCACCCCGGCATTGCCGACAAAGATGTCGAGCCGGCCCAAGGCGGCGACCGTCGCCGCAACCGCCCGCCGGTTGTCCTCGAGCCGGGCCACGTCGCCCTCGACCGCGACAACCTTGTCGCCGAATTCGCGGCGCAGCTCTTCGGCCCGGCCAGCCGCGCGATCCATCACCGCGACCCGCGCACCCTCCTCGACATAGCGCTCGACCACGGCCCGGCCGATCCCCGAGCCGCCGCCCGTTACCAGCGCGACCTGTCCGTCGAGCCAGCCCATAGTCATGCCTCCATCGGGCGCAAAACTGTACCGCAATACCATATCCTCCCGGCGGAGCCCACACGTGCGCTAGCCTCGAAGGCATCGGCTGGTCGTGCCGGTTCTGCGGCCCTTCCCCAAAGAATTCGCCGCTCTCGGAATAAGGGTAGCCCGGCACTTTGAGGTTAGGCAGCAGGATGTGGTCGGTCAGAGTCAGATAGTCGTAGCCCATCGCCTCGCCTTCGCGCGCGATCCGGGTCGGATCGGCGGTTCCGATATCGGGCCGCTGATCGGCAGGTTGAAGCCAATCTGCATCCTCTTCCTCCGGGTGGGCTTACCGGCGCACAATAGCCGGGACCTGCGCCCCGGCACTATCCGCTGGAACGCAGGGCGCGGCGATCAATCTGGGGAGCATCCGATGCAGCTCGGGTTTGTTGGCACCGGCACGATGGGGACGCCGATCGCCGGGTGTCTGATCGAGGCCGGCCATTCTCTGACGGTTTGCGACATTCGGCCCGCGGCAACCGCGGCATTGGCGGCGCGGGGTGCCGTGGTCGTCGACAGCCCGCGCGCGGTGGCCGAGCGCGCCGAGATCGTGTTCACCTCGCTGCCCGGCCCCGACCAGATGGAGCCCACGGTGCTCGATCCATCGACCGGCATCCTTTCCGGGCTGCGTCCCGGCCGCGGCTACGTCGACCTGACCACCAACGCGCCGGCGGTGGCCCGGCGGGTGGCCGAGGCCTGTCGCGCCAAGGGGATCGACATGCTCGACGCCCCGGTCAGCGGGCGTCCGCCGGCATATGACGGTCATGGTCGGCGGCGACCCGGCCGCTTTCGCGCGCTGCCGGCCGCTGTTCGAGGCCATCGCCCGCAACATCTTTTACGTCGGCGCGGCGGGCGCCGGCTGCATCGCCAAGCTCGTCACCCAGTATCTCGGCTACACCAATTTCGTCGCCGCGCTCGAAGGAATGCTGATCGGCGCCAAGGCCGGCGTCGATCCGGGTGTCCTGGCGCAGATCGTGCCGTTCAGCGCCGGCGCCAGCCGCACCTTCGACAACATCCCGCGCTCGGTGTTGACGGGCGCCTTCACCGCCGGCGGCACTCTCGACATCGTCGCCAAGGATCTCCATCTGGCTGGCGAACTCGCCCGCGAAGTCGGCGCGCCGGCCAATCTCGGCCTCCTCGCGCACGACATATTGCACCGGGCCCAGGCCCAAGGCTGGGGCCAGGAGGGCTTCCCGATCGCCGCGCGCGTATTGGAGGCGATGGCCGGCTGCGAGCTGCGTTCCCAGCACGGCCGAGAGGCAGCCCCATACCAGGCGCAAGACCCGCGCCGCTCGGCCGCCGGCAATCCCCACGACAGCGGCAATCCGCAGCGGCGATGAACGCGTGCTGGGCGGCCGCGACCTTGCCCCGGCCAGGCCCGCGGCACCTGTTCCACCTGTTATTTGCAGGTCCGAATCAGGCAGCACCAATTCCCGCAACGACAATTCGCACCCACGTCAACAATACCGTCGGCGCCAGATTGTCATGCGAATATGGTAATTAAATGTCCCACAATGCCGACCCGAGCCTTTGTGAAAGCGGGCGGAACAGGGATCCCGAAGTCGCATCCGCAACGATTCTGGAAAAACAGCGCAGAATGGCGCCTAGGAAATAAACTGCACCTGCCCTAAAGCCGGACGTGACCGACGAAGGACGGTGTCGAAGGGGGGGCGAAATTACGGGGCCTCGTTCTGATCGAAATCATGTCCTTCTGGCTTAGTGATTGCTCCGGCCCAATGCCGTAAATAAAATTGGTATATCCAAATCGAAAACTCTGGCAATTCCTCCACGCGCGCATAAGCATAGCAAAACCTGTCATCTCCACCCAAATCGCATCGTACAAGGTCTTGCCCCATGGCAAATTCCCTTATTGGGTCGGGGAGGCCATTGAGGAATGTCACTTCGATCTCTGCCGAAACAGGCAGCCGATTGCCGAAATGATGATAATATAGGCCACGGGTGATCTTCTCTATGATGGGATCATGGGCCGAACGCGGCCACTGGAATGTCCTCGTCCGTTCAAATTGGCCGGTAGATGGTGAGCGAGTGAATAATGGAATTCCAGACGTGGTGGCTGCTGCTTTTCTGCTAGTCAGCGGCAGCGCGAGCTATGCGCAACAAACCGATATGCAACAGGTGCAGTCGGTTCTCACCGCATTGCATACTGCGATCGCCAGCCTCGACGTGCCAAAAATCATGACGCTATTTGCGCATGATGACTACGTGATGTCGAAGACGCCCCGGACAAAAGCGTTGCTATCGGGCCGGCTGCAGTCGAGAAGGATTGGCAAGCAAACTTCGATCGCGTCGCCGAACTACACCTTGCTCAGGCAGAGCCTCATATCCACGTTCTAGACAATGTGGCGTGGCAGATGATTATCGTGGACACGGATGTTAAATTTAAAACGGGTAAGCCAATAAACATGCTTGTCTCCGAGACGGTTGTTTTGGAAAAACGCGGCGGGAAATGGCTGATCGTTGCCCTTTCTGCCACTGGTCAGCCCAAATAACTTCCACACTGACCGTGCGCGATCGGGCATTTTTTACCGTCTCTATTACCAGCTACTAGTGACTGCTTA
The DNA here is from genome assembly GCA_963795485.1 of uncultured Alphaproteobacteria bacterium. Classification (GTDB taxonomy): domain Bacteria; phylum Pseudomonadota; class Alphaproteobacteria; order ATCC43930; family CGMCC-115725; genus AP-15. Next base: position 60,755 of record CAWCIL010000039.1, on the reverse strand, counting down.
GGGTTCAACTTGAGCCGTTGAACCGGGCGGGTCACGGTAGCGTTGTCTCAAAACGCCGGGGGTATTCGCGGTTGGCGCTGTGGGGATGTACCGATAGAGCGTCGCCGGAGAGACGCCAAGCCGGTGCGCGATCTGCGCCACGGCGATGTCGGGATTGGCGAGCAGCGCCTTGGCGGCCTCGATGTCGTCGTCGGTGAGTTTTGGCGGACGCCCTCCCGTCCGGCCGGCGCGGCGCGCGGCGGCAAGGCCCGCTCGGGTGCGCTCGCGGATCAGACTGCGCTCGAATTCCGCCAGCGCGCCAAACATGTGAAAAACGAGCCGCCCCTGCGCGGTCGTCGTGTCGAGGGCTTCGGTCAGGCTGCGAAACCCGATGCCCCTCACCCGCAGGGTCTCGACGGTTTCGATCAATTGCTTCATCGAGCGCGACATACCCTCTCAAAAACCCTCGTTTTTGAGAGTGAATCCGAAGTCCCGAAATTGTTCATTTCAGCAACGGCGCGATATACGGATGGGGAGTGCGCGTGCGGCTGGCGCGGGCGCGGCGGCGGCAATAACATGAGGCGAGCAGCATAGGAGGGCCGCGATGACGGCAGTGCGGGGATCGGGTTATCGGCCAGGGCTTGTCGATGCGGCGACCGGGCGAGATCAGCCGCGACATCTTTGTCGATGAGGAGATCTACCGCGAGGAGCAGGAGCGGGTGTTCGCCCGCGCCTGGCTGCTATGTCGGGCACGAGAGCCAGATCCCAAAGCCCGGCGATTTCTTCGTCTCGGGCATGGGCGAGGAAAGCGTGATCCTGTGCCGCGACCGCGCCGGCGCAGGTCCATGTGTTCCTGAATTCGTGCCGCCATCGCGGCATGAAGGTGTGCCGCTACGACGAGGGCAACACGCCCGTTTTCACCTGCCCCTATCATGGCTGGAGCTACGGCACCGACGGCAAGCTGGTCGGCGTGCCGTATTTCCGCGAGGCCTATCACTCGCAGCTCGACCGCGCGCAATGGGGCCTGGTCGAGGTGGCGCAGCTCTGCGTCTACAAAGGCAGCGTGTGGGCCACCTGGGACCCGGCCGCGCCGTCGTTCACCGAATATCTCGGCGGCTTCGCCCGCTATCTCGACCTGATCCTCGACGGCCGCGACGGGCGCGAGGGCCAGGCCGAGGTGCTGGGCGGCATCCAGAAATGGCTGATCCCGTGCAATTGGAAATTCCCGGCCGAGAATTTCAGCGGCGACAGCTATCACAACATCAGCCACCGCTCGGTCGATCTCGCCGGCATCGGGCCGTCGGGCGCCGGCCGCCGCGACATGGCCGAATTGTTGGCCGGCCGCAAATTGCATGTCGCGATACCCGACCGCGGCCACCAGACGATCGTCTATGCCTTGCCAAAGGACCGGCCGCCGGCCGGCGACCTACCAGCATTCGCCGGTCGTCTCGGAATATTTCCGCCATTGCGACGAAGAACGCCGCCGCACCCGCGGGGAGGAGGCCCGGCTGCTGGGCGCTCCGGGCGAGATCTTTCCCAATGCGGCGCTGTTGCCGCGCCAGCCGCGCACGATCGCGGTGTGGCATCCGCGCGGGGCGCACCAGACCGAGGTGTGGCGCTGGTTCCTGGTCGACCGCGAGGCGCCGGCCGAGGTCAAGGATTTTCTACGGGATTATTACATCCGCTATTCGGGCCCGGCCGGGATGACCGAACAGGACGACATGGAAAACTGGAACTACGCCCATTCGGCGAGCCGCGGCACGATCGCCCGCCGTCATCCCTATTGCTACGCGATGGGGCTCGGCACGGCGGTCGAGAATTTCGAATGGGATGGGCTGCGCCTCCCGGGCCGGGTTATCGACATCACCCAGGCGCAATCGAGCGAAGAGCCGATGCGCAATCTCTACCGCCGCTGGGCGGAGTTCATGGAAGCCGACAGCTGGGCAGACCTCGCTACCTGGCGCCGGCCGAACGGCGACATCGCGCAAGCCGCCGAGTGACCATCGGGACCTTCATCGCGAATTTCCATGCCGATTGCAGCCATCGACGATCCGATCCTGAAGCGCTTTCGCGCCGCGCTCGACGCGATCTACGGCGACCGCATCGAGCGTGTCGTGCTGTTCGGCTCGCGCGCACGCGGCGACGCGCACGAGGATTCGGATTACGACGTGGCCGTGTTCTTGAAAGACCTGCCCGATCGCTGGCCCGAGCTAGATCGCCTCGCCGACCTCAGCACGGACATCCTCGATCAAACCGGCGAGTTTATCCACGCGATGCCCTATCGCGCCGGTTCCTACGATGAGCGCACCCCATTGATGCACGAAATCCGTACCGATGGCGTTGACTTATGAAACCGGAGGCTGCGGCGTTTCTGCGGAAGGCGCGCGAGTTCCTGCCAAGGCGCATAATCAGCTGGAGATGACGCATTACAACGACGAAGCGGGTCGGGCGGCCTATCTCGCCGCACTGCATGCGGCGCAAGCGCTGATTTTCGAGCGTACCGATAAGGTCATCAAGCGGCATCGAGGTGTACACAACGCGCTGCGCCGGTTGACGAGGGACGAGCTACGCTTTGACCCGGAGCTGAACGCCTTCCTCGGCCGCGCCTACAATCTCAAAGCGGCTGCCGACTACGAGACCGGCCCCAACGCGGAGGTGACGATCGAGCAAGCGCAGCAGGCGATCGAGACCGCTACGCGGTTCGTCTCTGCCATCGAGGATCTATTAGCGTAGCGCTTCATTTCGCCTCTTGCGCTGATTAGCAGCGGTCCGGCCTTGGACGCCAGGGTCGGGTTGGGTCGGACGGACGCCACAATGAGCGATGCCGCGCGGAGCGCCATGGTGACCGCCCGCGATCCGTCCCAGCGCTTCCCGAATAAGGTCGTGGGACAGTTTCCCAGACATCCGCGGTTCTCCGACACGATGCGGTCGTATCCCAGATAAGATGCCCGCACGGCTAGCGTGAGGCGATGGGCCCTGCTGGCTCAGCCTATCCTACGGCTCAATATTGCCCTCTCGGCTCCAGGCCGAAAGCGTGTTGGCCGTACATGGTGCCGACCGCGTCCCAGTTGAGGCTGACGTGGCGGGCGACGGCGTTGACATCGCGCCAGGCGCGCTGGATCGGGTTGGCGAGCAACAGACCGGCGCCGCCGGTGGAGGCGTTCAAGGCTTCGACCGCCTGCAGCGCGAGCTTTGTCGCGTAAGCCTGGTCGCGGCGGGCGCGGATACGGTCGGCGACGGTGATCTCCTCGCCGGCGCGCAGTTTTGCCATCGCGCTGCGCAGGTCGGTCATCAGGATCAGCTCGGCGGCTTCGGCCGCGGCCGCGGCCTCGGCATAGCGCAGCTGCACCGTCGCAAAGTCGGCCATCGCCAGCCCACCGCCGGCAAGGGCACCCCGGGTCCGGCGGCCGGTCGTCATTTCCAGATAGTCGGCGAGCGCGCCCTTGGCGGCGCCGACCGCGGTCGAGGCCAGCATCGACGCGCCCAACACCAGCAACGGCAGGCGGTAGAGCGGGTTCTGGTGATGTTGCGCGCCCGCGGCGCGGCCGGCGCGGGTGTCGGCGAACCGCAGCACGCGATGCGACGGGACAAAGGCGTCGTGCACGATGATGTTCTTGCTGCCGGTGCCGCACAGCCCATAGACGAACCAATTGTCCTCGATCTCGACCTCGGCTGTCGGCAACAGGAAGAACGCGCCGTCGGCGGGCGAGATGGCCTCGGGAGGTTTGATGAACGCGCCGAGCCTGATCCAGCTCGCATGGTCGACGCCGCTGGCGAAGGACCATTTGCCGCTGAGCACATAGCCGCCCTCGGCCGGGATTGCGGTGCCGGTCGGGGCGAAGCAGGCGCAGCTGAACGGATCGCTGCCGTCGCCCCATAATTCGCGCTGGGTTTCGACCGGGTAATGGCCGAACGAAATGCCGTTGGAGAGCGCGCCATTGACCGCCCAGCCGGTCGAGGCACAGGCGGCCGAGATCGTCAGCGCGATTTCGAGTGCGACGGTGGGGTCGAATTCGAAGCCGCCGAATTCCTTTGGCCTCGTGGTGCGCAACAATTCGGCGTCGCGGATTTTGGCGATGATCTCGGGCGAAATCCGGCGGTTGCGCTCGGTCTCTTCGGCGAGCGCGCGGATCTCGGGGACCAGGTCGCGGGCGCGGGCGACGAGCTCCTCCGGCGCGGGTGGGGCAGCGCGGCGTATTGCGGCAGTCGTCATCGGCCTCTCCGAGTGGAACCGGCATTCTCCCAGAGCCTGACCCGAAATGAAACGAACGATCCTCTCATCTTGCCGTCGCCCCCGTGAAAGCGGGGTACAGAGGCTGCCGCTGGCATGAACAAAAGGCAATTGCGTGTCGCTTGCCCCTAGGTTCCCGCTTTCGCGGGAATGTTTGATCTTTCGAAATTGCTTACGGGTCGCGCTCCCAATTTAGGGTTGCGCTGTCGACAAGGGTCAATCCTCGACGATGCATTCGGGCTCGAGGCGGCGCAATCGGGGGTATTGCTTCAGCTCATCGCGAGTAAACGGCGTCGGATCGCCGCCTGCGGTTGACGCAAGGCCCGGGCGGACATAGAGCAGGCCCAACCGAGATTGGCAGCACTCATGCTTCCCGCCCGCACCCTATCTCCGTTGCTGCCAGTGGTGCGAAACCGACACTCGGTACCGCAGCGCCGACACATCGAGATTGCTTCGCTACGCTCGCAATGACAGCGTGAATGGTTGTTATTGCGAGGAGCGGAGCGACGACGCAATCTCGGTGCGATGACCGACGGACGGAATCATCTTTCGGGTTCGTACCATAGGATCAGCGGATGATCTTCCAATGGAAACCAGCAATTTTGAGATTGGTTCTGACCCTGGCGTTCAGTGCGATCCCCACCTTTTTGAACGCAGAGGACGCTGACGCTTGGAACCAATGGCAAGTCTTGCTTCAACGGTCGGGCCCTAAGAACCATGTTGACTGGACATGCGACATGTGCTGGACAGAGCTTATCGGTGCGTTCGAGGATACCCTCAGGGCTTCCGACCAACGCAAGATTTCACGCGTCCGCGACTTTCGGGGCTGCGAACGAGAGCAATTTGGCCTCTCATGCGAGATGGGAGCATCCCTGAAAGCGTACCTGCGAACAGGGCTTTTGCGGCGTTTCGTAAAGTTCGGCTGTCGCGCCGTGAAATGTGAAGAACCGGCGCTTTGCACTCGCTTCCCGGATCACGCGCCATGACCGGAGCACCTTTGCCAGAGTTGCCCGCAAACTTCAGGTTTGTCGATTGGGCGCCCCGGAGTGCCGTCGCGAGCGGCGGTTTTGACGTGAGATTATCGAGTTGCAGATCAATGTGAGGACATGAAGGCCGGATCGGGAGGTCAGCCTCATATTTTCCTCCGGGCGACGATCGCGCGGAGTCCGCGACATCGGCAGAGATCAATCCTCAACCGTGCACGTCGGCTTGAGATGGCGCAGGCGGGCGTATTGTTTCAGTTCGCCTCGCGTGAACCGTCGGCGGATCGCCACTTGCGATTTGCGTAATGCCGGGGTGGACAAGCGATGGCAGCCCCAGAGATTCCACACGTCGCCGGTCCACGGGTTGAACCGCGAAAACGCCGAAGCTGCCCTCCGCTGGCGGTTTGCTGGCACCATAATAGGCGAAAAATGGAGGAGTGAAGTTGTTGCTGACACCGCTATCGTACTCGAAGAATTCCAAATATTCGTCCCTTCCATAAACAGCTTCTGCTGCGAGACGCTGGGCGGTCGTTTTGTCGATCTTGCGGATGATTTCAGCTTCGCTGGCGGCTACGCCGTGACACAAGATTATCGCAGCGCCCACCAGCGCGAAGACCTGCGGGGCGCATCGGAAGATCGGCCTCATAGCGTCCTCCGGGCGACAATTGCGCGAAGCCCGCGAATGGTTGCGGCGACCTGAGGCACATAAGTCGGCACCTTCGCTCCATTGTCGTGGACTCCGAACTTACCGCTGTTCTGCAATGCGGCGGCGAACGCCTCCGGGTCGCTCTTGCCCTGGATCAAGGGCCCCGCGATCGCGACAAATGATTTCAGACTTTCGGCATAGCTTGTGAATTTGGAATATATCGTTGTCCCGCCAGGCGGAGGGGGCAGGGGTCCAACAGCGTGAGCCGCCGGGTAGTTTATGCCGAAATAGTTGTTACCCTGAACTGCAATGCGGCTGGTCCCCCAGGTCGATTCGAGGGCGGACACCCCGAGGATGTTCTCGACCGGGATGCCGAGCCGGTCGGCAGCCTTTTGCGCATCGGCCAGATGGGCATCGACAAAGCGTTCCTTCATCGCCTGGATCGGGTTCGCCGGCGCCGCCGCCGGGCGGATATTAGCATCCTCGGCTGGTCCGCCGTGATCTTTCGAAATTGCTTACGGGTCGCGCTGCCAGTTTGGGGTTGCGCTGTCGACAAGGTTCAATCCTCGACGATGCATTCGGGCTTGAGGCGGCGCAATCGGGGGTATTGCTTAAGCTCGTCATGGGTGAAGCGGCGCCGGATCGCCGCCTGCGATTTGCGCAAGGCCGGTGTCAACAATTTATGGCATCCCCACAGCGCCCACACGTCTCCGGTCCACGGATTGACCGCGAAATAGCCGAAGCCGCCTTCCGCCGGGGCATCGTTGACCCCGTAATAGATAAAAAACGGAGGATTGACGTTGCCCTGGTCATCGAATGAAGCCAAATACTTGTCTGCCCCGAAAACTGCTTCCGCCGCCAGACGCTCAGCGGCCGGCTCGTCGAGCTTCCAAGGGATCCTCGTTTCGCGAGCGGCAACGCGGTGAAGCAAGAGCAGCGCGGTGCCGATCGGCACGAGGACAAGAAGGGTGGATCGGAGACCCAGCTTCATATTTTCCTCCGCGCGACGATTGCGCGAAGCCCGCGAATGGTCCCGGCGACACTGCCGACATAGGCCGGCATTTTCGTCCCGGTATCTGTGTTGATCCCGAATTTCCCACTGTTCTGGAGCGCTGCCGCGAATGCTTCCGGGTCGCTCTTGTTTTGGATCAGCGACCCCGAAACTGCGACGAACGACTTCAGGCTGTCGGCGTAGCTCGCGAAAGTAGCGACCTTGGTTGAGCCTCTTTTGGCCTGCAGGTAGCCGTTGGCGTAAAGCGCCGGGTAATGGATGCCGAAAAAGTTGTTGCCTTGCGAGGCAAAGCGACTGTTCCCCCAGTTCGAACTCCAGGGCCGACAGGCCGAGGATGTTCTCGACTGGGATGCCGAGCTGGTCGGCGGCCTTTTGCGCATCGGCCACATGCGCGTCGACAAAGCGCTCCTTTTTCGCCTGGACCGGGTTCATCGGCGCCGCAGCCGGACGGATATTAGCATCCTCGGCTGGTCCGCCGTCATTGGTCCACTCGCCGCCGTCGGGGTTGCCGCCGGGCACGCGCGGCTCGTCGGCCCAGTTCGGGTTGTCCTTTTGCAGGGAAGCGGCGTGCGCCAGCTTCGCCATGGCTTCGGCTGAGATCTGCGGGAAAGCGAGCTGCACCGCGTGGATGCATGCCTGCGCCCCCTCGCCGGCGGTCAGCAATCGCGCGATGCGGCCGAGGCCGCGCCGGCAGCGTTCGATTTCTTCGGGCGCGGAGCCGTAGGCGAGGCGAAGCGCTTGCGCCACCTCCGCTGCCGGGCGCACACGAAAGAACCGCCGGCCGGATGGGTCGATCACGGCCTCGACGAGCCGGACCGGTCCGAGCGCCACGCCGTCATCGTCGCAGACGAGCCCGGCCCCGCCGCGTGGGACCAGGCTGTAGGCGCGGGCAAAGGCGATGGTCATCAACCCCCCTCGATGATATAAACGGCAATGACCTATGTGTTCATGGTCCGTTCCTCATTCAAGAGCGACGCTAGCGATTGCGTGACGCGCGATCTGCCGGGAGCCGCGACCGGGGCCGTTGCCGGAGAAGGGTGAGCGATGGCGACGCTCGACGACATCGTTGCGGCGGCGGCGAAGGTGTTCCGCACCAAGGGCTATCACGCCGCCACGGTGCGCGACATCGCCGACGAGGTCGGCATCCTGAAGGGCAGCCTCTATCATCATTTCGAGAGCAAGGAGGCCTTGCTCTACCTCGTCGTCAAAGAGCCGATCGCGCAGATGTATCAGACGATTGCCGCGATCGCCGAGGCCGGCCTGGCGCCGACGGAGAAGCTGCGCCGGGCGATTCTGGCGCATCTCGAAGCCTTCGACCGCCATTATCCACATTTGTTCGTCTATCTGCGCGAGCGCGAGTTGGTAAAGCGCCGATTTCGCGAAATGATCGGTTTTTCGCCAAAAGATTACGAGCGGTGCTGGCAGCAAATCTTGCGCGAGGGTGTCGAGCAGGGTGAATTTCGCCCCGATCTCGACATCCAGGTGACCTCGTACGGGCTGCTCGGGATGCTGAACTGGTCCTATAAATGGTACGATCCGCAGGGCCGCTTAAGCATCGGCGAGGTCGCTGACCAATTCACTTCGATGGCGATCGCCGGGCTCGCCGTCGCCAAGCCGCGCAATACGCGCGCAGGGCATCGGGCGCGGGCGCGCAGCCTCGGGCTCGACGCATTCGCGGCCGGGCCGCCCGGCTTTGACAATACCGGAGCGGGAGGATAACCTGGATCTACCAAACGCTTGTTTGGTAGGATCGCCCTTGGTTGGATCGACCGAGTTCTGATGAGGAGGAAACGGGTCATGCGCAACCAATACAACGTCATCGACGCCGACGGTCATATCCTCGAGCCGCTCGATCTGTGGGACAAATACATCGACCCCAAGTTCCGCGACCGGGCGCCGCGCATCGTCAAGGGCGAGAACGGCAAGGAGCGGCTGGTCATCGAGGAGCACACGGTCGGCGACGGCCGGCTCGGCATCGGCCGGATCGGCGCGGTCGGCGCCCGGCAGGGTGTCGTCGAGGCCGACACGATGGCCTACAAGGACGGCAAGCCCGGCGGGTTCGACCCGCACAAGCGCATCCCCGACATGGACGCCGACGGCATCGATGCGGCGTTTTTGTATCCGAGCCTCGGTCTGTTCTCGGGTGCGATCCACGACCCCGAGCTCGCGGCGGCGACCTGCCGCGCCTATAACCGCTGGCTCGCCGATTACTGCATGCCCTACCCGGATCGCCTCTTCGGCGTCGCCATGCTGCCGCTGCAGTCAGTCGAGCTGGCAATCGACGAGATGCGGTTCGCCAAAAAGGAGCTGGGGTTCCGCGGCGGCTTCATCCGACCCAACCCGTACAGCGACAAGATGATCCACGAGGAACGCTACGAGCCGTTCTGGCAGGCGGCCGAGGATCTCGATTTCGCGATCGGTTTTCACGAGGGTGCCTCGAGCGGCATGCCGACGGTTGGCGTCGACCGCTTCGAGGGCCGCGGCGCTCGCCACATCATCAGCCACACGATGGAGATGATGCTCGCCTGCATGAGCGTGATCTGGGGCGGCATCGCCGACCGTCATCCCAAATTGCGCGTCGGGTTCCTGGAGTCCGGCGGCGGCTGGATCGCACCCTGGCTCGACCGCATGGACCGCCATTTCGACGATCAGGGGTTCAACGATTCCGGGTTGTCGATGCGGCCGAGCGATATCTTCCAGCGCAATTGCTGGATCTCGTTCGAGCCGGTCGAGGGCAGCATCAAGGCGCTCGCCGATTATATCGGGCCGAACAAGATTCTGTGGGCGACCGACTATCCGCACCCCGACGGCTTTTTCCCGGGCGCGCCCAAGATGATGATGGACCGGCTGGAGGGCCTGTCGCCGCAGACCAAGCACGGGGTTATGGCTGGCGGGGCAATGGGCTTCTACGGGCTGAACTAACGGGCCCGCGAAGATAGCTTCGCGACCGGCTTCCCTGGAGAATGCGAAGGAATTGAAAACCCGTCATTCCGGGGCGAGGAGCGCCGCCCGCGAGCCCGGAACCTATGAACGCGGACTTGAGAGATAACCTCTTCTGCGAGCGACAGCATGGGTTCCGGGCCGGCTCCACGGGCGGAGAATGCGGGCAACCCCGAGGGATGAGGGATCAGGCGAGGAATTCGCGAATTGCCGCTGCAATCTCAGTCGCGTGCGTCTCCAGCGCGAAGTGGCCGGCGTCGAAAAACCGGACGACTGCTCGCGGAACGTCACGCTTGAACGCCTCGGCGCCCGCCGGTAGAAAAAACGGATCGTTCTTGCCCCACACGGCAAGCAACGGCGGGCTGTGGGCGCGGAAATAGCTCTGAAAAGTCGGGTAGAGCGCGACATTGCTCTTGTAGTCGCCGAACAGATCGAGCTGGACCTCGTCGGCGCCGGGCCGCGCCAGATAGAAATTGTCGAGCGACGGGCCATCCGGCGAAACCATCGTCTCGTCGCTCACACCGTGGGTGTACTGCCAGCGCGTCGTCTCGGGCTTGAGAAATGCGCGAAGCGCGTCGCGATTGGCCTGCGACGGTTCCTGCCAATAGGCGCGGATGGGGCTCCAGCCGTCACTCAAGCCTTCTTCGTAGGCGTTGCCATTCTGCGAGATGATCGCCCTGATGCGATCCGGATGCCGGACGGCGATCCGGAAGCCTGTGGGCGCGCCGTAGTCGAAGACGTAGATCGCAAAGTGCTTGAGGCCGACCACCTCCGTGAAGCGGTCGATGACGTCGGCGAGGTTCTCGAATGTATACGTGAACGTCCCAGGCGGCGGCATGTCGGACTGGCCGAAACCCGGCAGGTCGGGTGCGACGATGTGGAAGCGATCGGCCAGGAGCGGGATGAGATCCCGGAACATATGGCCGGCGCTCGGAAAGCCGTGTAGCAGCAGCAGCGCGGGCGCGGCGGCGGCCCCGGCCTCACGATAGAAAATCCTCAGGCTATCGACGTCGGCCGAACGATATCTGACGGCGGTCATGGCGTTTCTCCTTGGATGTCACTCAGATCTGCCGGAGAAGGCAGTCAGGCGTGCAGGCCGCAGTCGGTAAGGACGCCTTGTCGGGAGAGAGCTGTTAAACCGCGAGATCAGAGCGTTGGCGACGAGGCGCTTGCCGGCACAATTTTCTGCGCACTGCGCGGCACGACGCTCGCAAGCAGCGGACCCAGTCCCTCCGCGACAGTCAGATGCGTGATGACGGCGTCGCGAAGCCTCGAATACGGCAGGTTCGCCAGCATTGCCGTCTGCACCGCCGCCATGACTTCGCCAGCTTCGGACCCAATCATGCTGAAGCCGAGAATGCGGTCGTCGCCCTCGCCGACCAGAACCTTCATCAAGCCCTGCGTCTCGTCGGTTGCTTCTGTGCGCAGCACGTTGCTCATCGGCAGTTTCGCGATGCGCACCGGGACGCCCTGGCGCTGCGCCTCAACCTCGCTTAGCCCCACATGCGCGAGTGGCGGGTCGGTGAACACGCAATATGGGATCAGCCGATCGTTCGTGCTGCGGCTGCCGCCGGCGAGATTGTCCCTGATGATCCGGAAATCATCGACGGATACATGCGTAAACTGCGGGCTCCCCGCGCATTCGCCGATCGCCCAGACGCCAGGCGCCGACGTCTCCAGCCGGTCATTCACGCGGATGTAGCCGCGAGCATCCAGCTCGATGCCAGCCTGCTCAAGCCCGATCCCGGCAGTGTTAGGAATTCGTCCCGTCGCCACCAGAATGTCGCTGCCCTCGATCGTCCGCTCCCCGGATGGCATGGCGAGAGTGACGGTGACTGCCTCCCCCGATCGGCCGCCGACGCGACTGGGCTTGGCACTAACCAGAACCTGGATACCTTCGCCGCTCAGAATCCGCTGCATTTCCGCTGCAACGTCGGGGTCTTCCCGGCCCATCAGCTGCGGACCGGGTTCGATGACCGTGACGCGGCTGCCGAATTGATGGAAAGCCTGTGCCAGTTCCAGGCCAGTATAGCCACCCCCGAGCACGATCAGATGCTCGGGCAGCAAGTCGAGCTCCAGCGCATCGATATGCGTGAGCGGGCGGGCCGCTTCCAGGCCTGGCACATTTGGAATTGCCGCGTGTGAGCCGACATTGACGAATACCCGATCGCCCAGCAGCAGTCGCGTTCCGCTGGCGTTCAGTCGTGCCTCAATCGTCTTGGGTGCCACGAAGCGCCCGCTGCCCATGATCAGCTCGGCGCCGGAGGTCTTGTAGGCGTTCAGATGAAGGGCGATCTCCCGCTCGATCATTCCCTGCTTGCGGCCGCGAACCTTCGCCATATCGGTCCGGACCGGGCCGGTCAGCGTTCCGAACTGATCCGCGGTTTGCACGAGATGTGCGACCCTGGCGCTCCAGATCTCGTTTTTGCTGGGCATGCAAGCGACGGCCGGGCATGAACCGCCCACCCATTGCCGCTCCACGACGGCTGTGCGCCGGCCCGATCGCGCCATATGCCAGGCCAGCGACTTTCCGCCTTGGCCGCTGCCCAGAATCAGAACGTCAAACTGCTCCGGTTGGGACATGAGCTCCCTCCATGTGTTCCGGCTCTCACCGGCCTGCGCTCCCGCGCACAGCATCGAGGATGATATCCGTGACGGCGCCGGGCGCCGTGACGATCGGCGTATGATCGACCGGATGGGTTTGCACCCGCGCCTTCATCCTCGCCGCCATGAAACGCTGCGTCTCGGGGACGATCATGCGATCCTCGTCGGCCACCAGAAACCAACTAGGCCGGTCTCGCCAAAGCGGCCGGTCAACCTTGACGCTGATGCAGGGCACCGCAATCGGCCGCTGAACGGCAGCCAGCAGCGCTTGCTCCTCAGCAGACGCATGTTGCGCAAAGGCCGATGGAAACGCGTCGGGAGGAAGCCAGATCAGCCCATGGCGATCAGGAGCCAGTTTCGGCGCCTTTGGATGCGGTTCGGCGCGATAAAACACGTCGGCGACCGTCTCTCCTTCGTCGGGAGCCAGCGCGGCGATATATACCAGGGCACTGACTTTTTCGCTCCGGCTGGCGCCAATGACGGCACCGGCATAGGCGTGCCCCGCCACCGCAACGGGCCCATCGAGGCGCTCCAGAGTGCGGTCGAGCGCCGCCACGTCATCCGCCAGAGAGGTTAGTGGCAAGGGCGCCGCGACCGCGGTGATGCCCTCGACCCTCAGCAAGGCGATCACCTTGGCCCAGCTCGATCCATCGGCCCACGCGCCGTGAGCAAGCACTACGTTCGTAATTTTTCCGCCCATTTTGCCCCTCTGTGGCGTCGTCGCTCAGGAGAGCGCCCCGTTGGCGAGCGACGGGGTAACCTCTCTTGAGGCTTTCGGAACACCGGCGAATTGACGCTCGTCCATCTTCGGTATCTCCCTGCGGCGACCGACGCCAGCCGCGGACGAGAGGGCCGACGCAGAGCGGCCGGATTGGGCTTATTCAACACCGACCGCGCGGCGGAAGCGGGTCTTCAGATAAACGCCGTCGCGCGGCGGCAATACCCGCGGCGGTTCGTCGGCGCGAATCGCGACCCGGGCGAACAAGGTGGTCGCCGCGTGCCGCACCCGTAGGGCAAAGTCGCGCAGCCCCAACTCGTCGGCGATGTCGAAGGTCTCCCTGATGCCGCAGGCGCGGGCGACGCCGATCAGTTCGACCCCGCCGGCGGTATGGCTCGCTTGCATGCCGGTCTCGCCGTAATGGCCGTTGTCGAACACAGCGACCGCGAGGTTCGGGGGCGCTGCACCCCGATTGTCGCCAGGGCACCCAGCCCCATCAGCATCTCGCCGTCGCCGGTCACGACCAGCACCCGGCGCCTGGGCTGCGCCATCGCCAAGCCGAGGCCGATCATCGCCGCTGCACCCATCGCCCCCCACAAGTAGAAATTGCGCGGGTCGTCGCCGACCGAGGCGGCGTCCCAGCTGGTCGAGCCGAGCCCGGTTACCAGCAAGAGGTCGTCGCGCTTTTCAAGCAGCACGCGGATCGCGGCGCGGCGGTCGAGGCGGCGCTCGTTCGACATCATTTGACCCACCGCTTGGCGCCGACCAGCCGCTGCGACAGCAGCACCGCAGTCGCCAGATCGCCGTTGAAGGCGATGTCGAGCGCCGCGGCGACGGTCTCGCCCGCCTCCTCCGACCGGTTCGACGCGGTACACCAGCACGTCCATCAGTTCGAGCGCCGCCTGGGTCTTCACGCCCATCGGCACCTGCCACGGGTTGAACTCGGCCCATTCGCCGCGCATCGTCACCAGCATGACCAGGGGAAAGCGGCAATTTTTAGCGAGCGAGAGCATGTTGACGCAGTTGCCAACCCCGCTCGACTGCATCAGCAGCAAGGCGCGCTCCCCGCCGAGCCAGGCGCCGGCGGCCAAGGCCACGCCCTCCTCCTCGCTGGTCAAGGGCACCGAGCGAATGTCGGGGTCGGCATGACAACGCTCGATCAGTCGCGCATGACCTGCATCGGGCACATATCCGACCTGCCGGATCCCGGCCGTCTTCAGCACCGAGAAAATCGCGTCCCGCCAATCGGTTGCTGCCGCTGCCGCGCGCCCGCTCAAGAGCTGCTCTCCCATCTTGCCCCTGTCGAAGCCGAGCCTATCACGATCGCTGCTGCCTTGAATCGGTTCCCGCGCCGAGCCATAAGCGATGATGAGCAGCGAACCCGAAAATATCGTTCTCGTTTATCTGCGCGGAATCGACGAGAAAGTCGACCGGCTGCTCGGCGACGTACAGGATGTGAAACACCGGGTCACCTCGCTCGAAGGCCAGGCCGCGAGGATTCACGGCGATATGGCAGCGATGTCGCCGCGGATCGTCCGCATCGAAACCCGCCTCGACCGCATCGAGCGGCGGCTCGATCTGGTTTCAGCACCGACTTCCTAGCTCTCTGTCTTCCTCTGGGCGCGGCCCGGTGTAGCGGGCGCGGGGGCGGATCAGGACGCCGCTCTCGTATTGCTCGATCGCGTGGGCGATCCAGCCGACGGTGCGGCCGATCACAAACAGGGCGAGCGCGGCATTCTGCGGCAGCGCCAATGCCGTTGACGCTGCGGCGAGGGCGAAATCGACATTGGGGCGGCGTCCGGTCAGGCGGGTTCCGGCGGCGATGGCGGCCTCGATCTGAGGACGCGATCCCGGCGCGGCGCCGGTCAGCCCGTCGAGGATCGCCGCCGCGCGAGGATCGCCCTGAGGATAGAGGAAATGCCCGAAACCCGGCAGATCCTCGTCGCGGGCGAGGCGCGCCGCCATCAGCACCAGCGGGTCGCCGCCGCGTCCGAGCTCATGGAAGAGTGCCTCGGCCCGGGCCGAGGCGCCGCCGTGACGCCGCCCCGAGAGCGCACCCAAGGCTGCTGCGACCACGGCGTAGGGAGTTGCCCCGGTCGAGGCGACGCAGCGTGCGACAAAGGTCGAGGCGTTGAGCTCGTGGTCGGCGATCAACACCAGGCATCGGCGGACAATGTCGCCGCCCGCTCGATCGAGATGCCAGGCCGCCGCGAGCCGGCGATGGATCGGCTGCGGCGATGGTGGAACCATGGCGATGCAGCCGACGAGCGCGCGCAGAATGCGCCCCCCGGTGCGGATCACCCCGGCCCGCGTCAAGTCGAGCGCCGGCAGATCCGCATCGGCCATCGCCGCGAGCCCGATCTGGCAACGCTCGATCAGCCCGCGGGCCGGGTCCGCTTCCGCCGGAAACGCCAGTCCAATGCTGTCTGCGGCCAATGCCGCGCTGTCGGCGCGCCACAGCAGTGCCGCGATGTCTTCGACGGTCGCCTCGCCCGACAGCGCGATCGCGTCTTGTCCGCAATAATAGAGCTTCTCGTTCTCGATCAGGCACAAAGACGAGGCGATCACCGGCATTAGCGCCTCGGGCCCGGCACTGCGCAGCATTGATTTGCCGCTGCGGGGCATTGACTCGCCGCTGCGCGGCATGGCGCCGGCTCCGCGCAACGCCTCGACCTCCTCGACGCGATAGCGGCGCTGGCGAGTTCCCGGCACCCCGACCGAGCGCAGCCTGCCGCGGCTGACATAGGCGTAGAGCGTGTCGAGCTTGATCCCGAGACGGTCGGCGGCTTGACGTGCGGTCAACAACATCGATAGGTTGATTATTCAATCAAGGTTGACAACACCGGTGCATTGCCGTCAGGTCCGGGCTCTACTCCGGAGGAGCCGATGAACGCAACCGCAAATCTCTACGCCCAGGCCGAGGCCGAGCGGGCCGCGTGCCCGGAACTGGCGCTGCTGCGCCCGACGATCGGGGCGCCGATGCTCGACATCCGCAACCTTTATCGAGAGACCGGCAATTATGCCTACGATCCGGCGCTCGGCGAGACCGGGATCTGCCGCTCGGCGATCACCTATGTCGATGGCGACAACGGCGTCCTGCTCTATCGCGGCTATCCGATCGACGCGCTGGTCGAGCGTTGCAGCTACCTCGAGATCTGCTGGCTGCTGCTGAGCGGCGAATTGCCGAGCGAGACCCAGCTCGAGGAGTTCGCGGCCGAACTCACGCGGGTCGCCGAAACGCCCGCGGAACTGCCGGCAATCTGCCGCAGCTTTGGCCGCGACGCCCATCCGATGGCGATGATCTGCGCCATGGTCAGCGGCCTCGCCGGCGGCCCGGGCGGGATCGATATTTTCGACCCCGAGCAGCGCAGGCGCGCGGCCCACCGGCTGATCGCGATGATGCCGGCGATCGCGGCCACGGCTTACCGGCACGGCCTCGGCCGGGTGCTCGCCTTCACGCCGAGCGGTCTCGATTACGCCGAGAATTTCCTGCACCTGCTGTTCGCCGCGGCCGGCGAGTCCTATCGCCCGCACCCGGCGGCGGCACGCGCGCTAGACGCCGTGCTGATCGTCCAGGCCGACCACGAGCAGAACGCCTCGACCTCGGCGATGCGGCTGGTCGGCTCGACCCGCGCGAACCCTTATGCCTGCACCGCGGCGGCGATTGCGGCCTTGTGGGGGCCGCTGCATGGCGGGGCCAACGAGGGCGTGCTGCAGACCCTCGAAGAGATCGGCACCGTCGGGCGCATCCCCGAGATGCTGCGCCGTGCCAAGGACAAAGACGATCCCTACCGGCTGATGGGATTCGGCCACCGCGTCTACAAGAGCTACGACCCGCGTGCCAAGGTGCTGCGCCCGCTGTGCCACGAGGTGCTCGCGGCGCGCGGCCAGCGTGAGGACCCGCTGTTGACGTTGGCGATGGAATTGGAGCGGATCGCGCTGGAGGACGATTATTTCGTCAGCCGCAAGCTCTATCCCAACGTCGACTTTTATTCAGGCATTATCTTCCGCGCCTTGGGCTTGCCGCCGGCGATGTTCACGCCGGTTTTCGCCGTCGCGCGCACGGTCGGCTGGATTGCGCATTGGAGCGAGATGGTCGCCGACCCGGAAACCCGGATCTTCCGCCCCCGCCAGCTCTATCTCGGCCCCGCCGAGCGCACGCTCGCGCCGATCGAACGGCGTGAAGGTAGCCGGCCGACGATCGGCTGAGCCATTTTCACCGGGCCGCCGCGCCCGCATCCCGCGCTGGGGCCCCGCCCCAAAAAGGCGCCCGCCCTGATGGCGAGCGTTGCGCTCAGCGTCGGGGCTGGTCGCCGCCGGCCTGCCTCATGGCCTCGAACGGGCGCGAGGCGATGCGGCCGGCGATCTCGGCGATCTTGGTGCTCTGATCTAGAAACGCCTGCAGATTGCCGCGCAGCAGCCGCGCCTGCACCTCGAGCATCTCAGGCAGGCTGCGGCAATTCATCATCGCCCTGCTCGCCTCCGCGGTTTGGCGCATGACCTCTTCGCCGTAGTGCGCCCAGGCGGTGGTGATGTCCTGGACGCCCTGGCTCATCGCCGAGCCCGAGCGCAGTGCGGCCTCCGCTCCGGCGGCGGTCGCGGCACTCGCCTGGTGGACCCCTTCCCGCGCCTGGGAGGCCAGTTGTTCGCCCTGCTCCCGCATCGCCTCGCCGGCGCTGTGCAGGGTCGGCGCACCGGCCTTCGTCCCCGGGGACGTGGCCGCGGAGCTTTCGGTTTCCCCGGCGGCGCTCCGACCCGCGGTTTTTGCTTCTGCCATCGCGACCTCCATGTCGATTTGTTGTCGTTAACGCTCCCGGCGTGCGCCCGCTCCGTCGCTATGACGATTTCCGGACGCCGGGCGGTGCAAAGTCGGGAGGATTTGCCTTGCCGCAAAAACCGTGTATTCCGGACCGACACCGCTGCAGGCGGGAAGGAGACGCCATGATTTATCCGGTCATATTGTCCGGAGGCTCAGGCACTCGGCTGTGGCCGATGTCGCGCACGCTCTACCCCAAGCAGCTGCTGCGCCTGCTCGGTCACGACAGCCTGCTGCAGCAGACCGTGCGGCGGGTCGGCGCGAGCGATCGGTTCGCGCCACCGTTGCTGGTCGCAAATGAGGAGCACCGTTTTATCATCGCCGAGCAATTGCGCGAGATCGACGCCGTGCCGCTGGCGGTGGTTCTCGAACCGGTCGGCCGCAACACCGCGCCCGCCGCCTGCATTGCGGCGCTGATGCTGGCCGAGACCGAACCCGGCGCGCTGATGCTGCTGCTGGCGTCCGATCACGCGATAGCCGACGTCGCCGCCTTTCTGGCCGCCGTAGACCGCGCGGCGGAGGCGGCTCGCGCCGGCGCGCTGGTTTGCATCGGAATAGCACCCGACCGCCCCGAGACCGGCTACGGCTATATCCGCCGCGGCGCGGCGCTCGAAGGCGTCGATGGCGCCTTCGCCGTCGGCGAGTTTGTCGAAAAGCCCGATGCGGAGCGCGCCGGCGTCTATCTCGCCTCCGGAGAATATTTCTGGAACAGCAGCATCTTCATGTTCCCGGCCCAGCTCTATCTCGACGAGCTGGAGCGGCTGCGCCCGGACATGGTCGCCGCCTGCCGGCGCGCTCTTGCCGAGGCGCAGCGCGACCCCGATTTTACCCGGCTCGGCAAGGATGCGTTTGCCGCCTGCGAAGGCGACTCGATCGACTATGCGGTGATGGAGCGCACCAGGCGCGCCGCGGTCGTGCCGGTCGCCATGGGCTGGAGCGATGTCGGCTCGTGGGACGCGCTGTGGGAGATCAGCGCCAAGGACACCGCCGGCAATTCGATTGAGGGCAATATCGTCGCCGAAGACGTGAGCAACTGCTATTTGCGGTCCGAGGCCGGGCTGGTGGCGGCGGTCGGGGTCAAGGACCTGGTCGTGGTCGCGACCGGCGACGCGGTCATGCTGGCGCCGCGCAACCGCACCCAGGAGGTCAGACAATTGGTAGCGCGGCTCGCCCGCGAGGGCCGCGAGGAGGCCGAGGCATTGCCGACGGTCCATCGCCCATGGGGCACCTATCGCTCGCTGCACAACGGGCATCGGGTTCAGGTCAAGCACATCACGGTCAAACCCGGCGGGCGGCTGTCCTTGCAAATGCATCACCATCGCGCCGAGCACTGGATCGTCGTCCAGGGCACCGCCAGGATCCGCCGCGGCGAGGAGGAGATGATGCTGACCGAGGACCAGTCGACCTATATTCCGCTCGGCACCGCGCATCGGCTCGAAAACCCGGGCAAAATCCCACTGCACCTGATCGAAGTGCAGTCGGGCAGCTATCTTGGCGAGGACGACATCATCCGCTTCGAGGACAATTACGGCCGAAGCTAGCGCTTAGATCGGACACAATCACTCGGCCAGCAGTCTCGGCCGGGCTTGACCTTCGGCTTCGCTGCAAATTCACGGCTGCCGATCAGGCGGGCGACAACGCCGACAAGCGGCGGGAGCGGGCGCGGATATGGGAATTGCGGCTGCGCGGCGCGCCGGACGGGCTCGGTCCCGGTCGGCCGCCGGCTGTCGGTTACTGAACGCCCAGCAGCTCGACATCGAACATCAGGGTGGCGTTCGGCGGGATCACCCCGCCGGCGCCGCGGGCGCCGTAGCCGAGTTCGGGCGGGATGATCAGAATGCGCTCGCCGCCGACCTTCATGCCGGCGACGCCCTCGTCCCAGCCGGCGATCACCTGGTGCGCGCCGAGAGTGAATTGAAAGGGCTGCCCGCGGTCGCGCGAGCTGTCGAATTTCGCACCCTTCGCGCCGTCCTTGTAGAGCCAGCCGGTATACTGGACGGAGACCTTGTCGCCGGCGGCCGCTGTGGCGCCGTCGCCCACCTTCGTGTCGGTGTATTTCAGTCCGTCTGCCATCTCGATCACCTGATTGGCCGCCTGGTCCGCTTGGGCGATCGGCGTCACGGCGGCAATCATGGCGAGCGCCACAGCAGCGCCAGCGAGGCGAATCGGTAAGATTTTACGCATCGATTTCCGGGGCTCCGATAGTAGTGTTGGGAACAGCATGCCGCGAGAACCTTCCCAGCGATGGAAAGGGCGATGCACAAGTTTCATAGTTTAGATGAATATATTTCATAACGGCCGCAAGGCAGGAATGACGCGAGACGGCTGTACAACATTATCTCAGAGGAAGTATTTGCTGGACCTCTTGTCAAGGCGTAGCATTGGGCTCGCATCTTTCGAAGGGTGCGGGGCGGGTCACGAAACCCCAATGGGAGAGGGCGCCGCCGCGACGGCCCAGGCTCGTATGGAGCGGGGCAACGAGGAGAACAATCATGCCATATGATCTGTTGATCAAAAACGGGCGCGTCGTGGACGGCTCCGGCGAGCCGGCATTTGCCGCCGATGTGGCGGTGCAGGACGGCAAGATCGTCGGGGTCGGAAAATACGCCGGCGCCGCCGCCAAGCGCACGATCGACGCCGCCGGCCGCGTCGTCGCGCCCGGCTTTATCGACCACCATACCCATTTCGACCCGCAGGCCGTGTGGGACCCCTATTGCGGCTCGTGGGTGCACAACGGCCACACCACCGTCGTTGTCGGCCAGTGCGGCCAGGTCATCGCCCCGGTGCGGCCGGGCGACGGCGAGTGGTACCTCGAATTCTTCTCCGACGCGGAACAGATCCCGCTCCCGGTCATGAAGGCCGGGGTCGATGTGACCTGGGAATTGGTCGGCGACTATCTGAATGCCCTCGGCAAGCGGCGCGGCATCAACGTCGGCACGTTGGTCGGCCATTCGGGGATCCGCCGCTATGTGATGGGCGAGGCGGCCTCCGAGCGGCAGGCGACGCCGGAAGAAATGGCGGCGATGCAGCGGCTGATCCGCGAGGCGATGCATGACGGCGCGCTCGGCTTCTCGACCGCGCCAAAAGACCGCGGCGATCCGGCCGGCGTCGGCGACGACGCGGAACGCTGGGCGCTCGCCAGCGTGCTCGGCGAGCTCGGCACCGGGGTATTCCAAGTCGCCGGCGGCGCGCCGGGCGGCACCAAGCAGACCCGGCAGGTCGCCCGCGAACTCGCGGCGCGGACCGGGCGGCCGTCGATCTACAACTTGATGTCGGATCCGATCGGCAACCCCGATGAATGGGTCGAGCACCTGAAATGGCTCGAGGACGGGTTCAAGAGCGGCGCGCGTTGCTACGGCTCGTGCCTCTCGACCGTCGCCGGAGCGATCTTTGATCTGCAGCGCGGCCTCAACGTCCCGCAGGACGAGGACATCACCCATCCCGAGGGCTTCTTCCGCGGCATGCCGACCTGGGACAAGGTCATGGCCTTGCCCTACCAGGAGAGAATGCGCGCGTTCCGGGACCCGGAGATTCGCAAGGCGATGTCGGCCGAGGCGGTCGAGGGCACGGTCGCTCAGGACGGTGGGATGACCGATCGGCGCGGCCGCGCCCGCGGCCTGTTCAACCGGCGCTGGGACCTGGTCGAGGTGTTCATGACGACAAAGGGGCAGAACCGGCACCTTGAGGGCAAGAGCGTCGAGCAGATCGCGAAGGAACAGAACAAGGGCATCATGGACGCCTTCCTCGATCTGTCGCTCGATGAGGATTTGCAGACCTGCTTCCAGGCGATCGACCGCAACCATGATCCGAAGACGCAGAAGCACATCCTCGGCTCGCAATTCACCGTGATCGGCACCAGCGACGGCGGCGGCCGGCCGCACACCGCCGACCGGCACGAGACCAGCACCAATCTGCTGGGCCATTGGGTGCGTGAAGAGCAGGTGATGACGCTCGAAGAGGCGGTCTATCGGCTGACCGGCAAGACCGCATTGATGCACGACATTACCGATCGCGGCTTCATCGCCGCCGGCAAGGTCGCCGACATCACGATCTTCGATCCCGATACGATCGCCTCGAAGCCGCGCGAGCCGGTTGCGACGCTGCCGGCGGGCGGTGTGCAGGTCAAGCGCGACGCGGTCGGCATCGACTATGTCGTGGTCAATGGCAGCTGTCTTGCTCGACAAGGGCGAACTGACCGACGCGTTGCCCGGCCAGATCGTCCGCGGCCCGCTCTACCAGGGTGCGCAGGCGTAGCTCGCCGACCGACATCGCCGGTATGCCCGGACCCGTTCCGGGCATACCGGAAAGCTCGACAGCATCACATTTAATACTTCGTGGCCGGGCTCGTCCCGGCCACCCACGTCTTTGGGACCGCCGACTTTAGTCGTGGATGGCCGGATCAAGTCCGGCCGCGGGCCGCCTCGCTAGCCAGGCAAGAGGGAGGAACACGATGGCCAACAATGCAAAGCGGATCGAGCAGTTGGCGCCGGAGCTGGAGCGGATTATCGCGGCGTCGCAGCCGATCGAGGAGCTGGCCGACGGTTTCGGCGGGCCGCAGGGCCCGGCCGAAGGGCCGCTGTGGTGGAACGAAGGCGGCTACCTCGTCTTCAGCGACATCCACAACAACCGGCGCATGAAATACGAGCCCGGCACGGGCGTGTCGTTATTGCTGGAGCCGACCAACCGGGCCAACGGCCTGACCCGCGACCTGCAGGGCCGGCTCGTCGCCTGCGAGCATGATTCGCGGCGGGTCACCCGGCAAGAGGCCGATGGCAGCATCACCGTCATCGCCAACAGCTTTCAGGGCCGCCAGCTCAATCGGCCGAACGACGTCGTCGTCAAATCCGACGGCTGTATCTATTTCACCGACCCCTGGACCAGCCCCAGCGCGCCCAATCAATGGGACCTGACGTTTTCCGGCGTCTATCGGGTGAGCCCCGATCTCGGCAGCCTGACACTTGTTGATCGATGATTTCATTGTGCCGAACGGGCTCGCCTTTTCGCCGGACGAGAGCGTGCTCTACATCAACGACTCGCGCCGCGGCCACATCCGCGCCTTCGACGTTGCGCCCAACGGCACCTTGGCCAAGCACAGCGACCATGTCTTTGTCGATCTGCGCGGGCCGGAGTTGGGCGTCCCCGACGGCATGAAGGTCGATGTCGAGGGCAACGTCTATTGCGGCGGCGCCGGCGGGCTGTGGATCATGGACCCGAACGGCAAAAAGCTCGGCCGCGTCGCGCACGGCGCCCCGGCCACGACCAATCTCGCCTTTGGCGGCGCCGACTGGAAGACCCTCTATTTCACCAGCCGCAACCACCTAGGCGCGGTCAAGGTGAACATTCGCCGGCATCCCGGTGCCGGTTGGGAAGAAATAGCCGCCGGTTCTCCCACCAGCCGCAATTGGACAGGCGGAGCAATCGGGGGGTAGGCTCGTCGCTAGCAGTCGAAAGCAGGGAGAGAACGCGATGGCGGATCTCGATACGGTGCTGGAGACCACGAATGCGGAGCGGCCGGCGACCGGGTTCGTCTTTACCGAGGGGCCGTTGTGGCACCCGGACGGCTTCTATTATTTCGCCGATGTGCGGGCCAGCATGTTCTACCGGCTGCGGCTCGGCCAGGCGGCGGAAACCGTGCGCACCAATACCGGCGAGGGCAACGGCACGACCTTCGACCTGCAAGGGCGGCTGGTGATCTGCGAGGGCGGCAACCGCCGGCTCACCCGCTGGTCCGACGACACGCACAGCGAGGTGCTGATCGACCGCTATGAGGGCAAGCGGATCAATCGCCCCAACGATGTCTGCTGCAAATCGGACGGCAGCATCTGGTTCACCGATCCGGGGCTGAGGGTGCCGCTTGCCGACAAGGAACTCGCCGCATTCCGGGAGTTTACGCGGTCAACACCGGACGGTACGAGCCGCCTCGTCGCCGAGTTCGAATACCCCAATGGGCTGGCGTTTTCGCCCGACGAGCGCATGCTCTACGTCGCCAATACGCGTCACGCCCAATACATCCACGCGATCGATCTCGACAGCGCCGGCAACATGGTCAGGCGGCGCATCTTTGCCGACATGTCGTCCGAGGAAACCGACGGCGTTCCCGACGGCATGAAGGTCGACCAGCAGGGTCACGTCTACTGCACCGGCCCCGGCGGGACCTGGGTGTTCGCGCCGGACGGGACCAAAATGGGCGTCATCCGCACCCCGGAGGTCCCGGCCAACCTCGCCTTTGGCGGTCCCGACCTGAGGACGATCTTCTTCACCGCCCGCACCTCGGTCTACACCCTGCGCGCCAAGGTGCCGGGCCAGCCGCATCCGTGGTACCGCTGCGAAGTCCTGAAATTTTCTTTCCGTCATTCCCGGGAAAGCGGGAACCCAGGATCGCTGCTCTGTCGTCAGCCCTGGGCCCCCGCTTTCGCGGGGGCGACGATGTTCGAGAGGAGCAAACAGCAATGAAAGTCGGCATTGCGCTCAATATGCTGTCCGAGCCCGGCCGTTCCGATGTGGCGGTCGTGTCCGATCATCTGGCGATGGGCGATCTCGCCGAGCCGTTGGGCTTCGACTCGCTGTTCGCGCTCGAGCATCATTTCACCGGCTACGCGATGTCGCCGGCGCCGCTGCAGCTGCTGGCCTATTTCGCCGGCCGCACCAAGCGGATCACCTTCGGCACCTCGGTCATCGTCTTGCCGTGGCACGACCCGATCCGCGTCGCCGAGGAGATCGCGCTGCTCGACATCTTGTGCGGTGGGCGCTGTCTGTTCGGCTTTGGCCGAGGGGCGGCGAGCGTCGAATATGCAGGGCTTCCGCATTCCGATGGGCGAGGCGCGGCCGCGCTTTGCCGAGGCGGCGCAATTGATTCGCAAGGCGCTCGCCGAGCCCGAGTTCGAGTGGCAGGGCGAGTTCTACCAGATCCCGCGCACCGCGATCCGGCCGCGCCCGATCTCGCACCCCGAGGAGCGCTTTTTCGCGTCTTCGGTCAGCCCCGAATCGGCCGAGATCATGGCCAAGCTCGGCTTCGGCATCCTGGTCGTGATGCAGAACGAATGGCCGAAGGCGGCGGAAAACATCGTCGCCTATCGCGAGATCGCGCTCAGCGTCGGGCACAACCCGCCGCCGCCGATCATCCTGACCAACGTCTCCTGCGCCGAGAGCCGCGACGAGGCGCACGACCGGGCAATGCAATGGCTCGGCAAGAAATGGGAGTCGATCGACAACCACTACCATTTTTCCGACGGGCACCTCGCCACGGTCAAAGGCTACGAGACCTACGGCAAGATGGCCAAGACCTATGCCCGCCTGCAGGACGACGAAGAACGGGCCCGCGCCACCGAATTCTACGTCAAGATCCAGATCGTCGGCACGCCGGAGGACTGCATCCAGCAGATCGCCGAATTGCAGCGGGTGACCGGGACCGACCATGTGGTCACCGAATTCTCGTTCGGCGGCATC
Source organism: uncultured Alphaproteobacteria bacterium (assembly GCA_963795485.1). Taxonomy (GTDB): domain Bacteria; phylum Pseudomonadota; class Alphaproteobacteria; order ATCC43930; family CGMCC-115725; genus AP-15. The sequence goes on along the minus strand of CAWCIL010000039.1, from coordinate 35,380 downwards.
CCGCACAGCGACGCCGAAAAGAACATGAGGCTGTTCGCTGACAAGGTGCTGCCGGTGCTGCAGCGCGACAGCGCCTTTGCCACGCCAGCCGCACCCGCTGTGCCGCGGCCGGCCGCGGCCCCAGATCTGTTCGCCCCGGCTTAGGCCCGCCGGCGACAGCGCAAGCGTAGCGGCGCCGCCGTCTCGGATCTGGAGCGGCCCATGCCCGAATACGACGCGATCGTGATCGGCACCGGTCAGGCCGGCCCGGCTTTGGCGTTGCGGCTCGCCGGCGCCGGCATGAAAGTGGCGGTCGCCGAGCGCAAGCTGGTCGGGGGCACCTGCGTCAATACCGGCTGCACCCCGACCAAGACCCTGGTGGCGAGCGCCTACGCCGCTCACATCGCCCGGCGCGCGGCCGATTACGGCGTCGCGATCTCGGGCGGGGTCGGGATCGACATGAAGCGGGTCAAGGCCCGCAAGGACGCGGTCGTCGAGCAATCGCGGCGCGGCCTGACCGCCGCGCTGCAAAACGCCGGAAACTGCACCCTCTACCGCGGCCATGCCCGGTTTACGTCGGCCCGCGAGGTCGAAATCGGCAACGAGCGGTTGCGGGCCGAGCGCATCTTTATCAACGTCGGCGGGCGCGCGACGACTGCCGACCTGGCCCGGCCTCGATCAGGTCCCTTATCTGACCAACACGTCGATGATGGATCTCGACGTTCTGCCGCGGCATCTGGTGATCGTCGGCGGCGGCTATATCGGCCTCGAATTCGGGCAGATGTACCGGCGCTTCGGCAGCGAGGTCACGATCGTCGAGATGGCCCCGCGGCTCGTTTCGCACGAAGACGAGGACGTGTCCGCGGCGGTGCAGCAGATCGTCGAGCGCGAGGGCATCGCCGTGCGGCTCGCCGCCGAATGCATCAGCCTCGCCAAGAAGGGCGACGACATCGCCGCGAGCGTCGAGTGCACCGAAGGCGCGCCCGAAATTGTCGGATCGCATTTGCTGCTGGCGGTCGGGCGGCGACCAAACACCGACGATCTCGGCCTCGACCGGGCCGGGGTCGCGGTGCGACGAACGCGGCTACATCGTCGTCGATGACGAATTGCGCACCAACGTCCCCGGCATCTGGGCGCTCGGTGATTGCAACGGCAAGGGCGCCTTCACTCACACCGCTTACAATGATTACGAGATCGTCGCGGCAAATCTGCTCGACCACGACCCGCGCAGGGTCAGCGACCGCATCACCGCCTATGCGCTCTATATCGACCCGCCTCTGGGCCGGGCCGGCATGAGCATGGCCGAGGCGCAGGCCAGCGGCCGGCGGTTACTCGCCGGGCAGCGGCCGATGACTCGGTCGCGCCGCGCGATCGAAAAGGGCGAGACCCAGGGCTTCATGCGGGTGCTGGTCGATGGCGACAGCAAAGAGATCCTCGGCGCCTCGATCCTCGGCCCCGGCGGCGACGAGGCGATCCACTGCATCCTCGACCTGATGTACGCCAAGGCGCCCTACACGGTCCTGCAGCGGGCAATGCACATCCACCCGACCGTGTCCGAACTGCTGCCGACGATCCTGGGCGAGCTGCAGCCGTTACCCTGAGAGCAACGCGCAGGTCCTTCGATCGCCCGGGGCCTCGAGCTGAATTTTTAGTCACGCCGCCGCAGCCATGGCGCGCAGGGCGTGGAAGCCGTGGTCGAGGTCGTCGATCAGGTCCTCGGGGTCTTCGAGGCCGATATGGAGGCGCAGGGTCGGGCCTTCGGGCTCCCAGCGGGTGGCGCTGCGGATGCGCGAGGGCGTGGTCGGCTGGATCAGGCTCTCGAACCCGCCCCAGCTGGCGCCGATGCCAAACAGATCGAGCGCGTCGATAAACGCGTAGACGGCTTCTTTGGGCGCCGGTTTCAGCACCACGCCGAAGAGGCCGCTGGCGCCGAGGAAGTCGCGCTTCCACAGCGCGTGGCCCGGGTCGTCGGGCAAAGCGGGATAGAGCACGCGCGACACTTCGGGCCGGGTCTGCAGCCAGCGCGCCACTTGGAGCGCGTTCTTCTGATGGCGTTCGAGCCGCACGCTCAAGGTGCGCAGGCCGCGCAATGCGAGATAGACGTCGTCCGGTCCGGCGCAATGGCCGAGATCGGCCGCCATATTGCGCACCGGCAGATACATCTCCTCGGTGGTAATGACCGCGCCCAGCATCACGTCGGAATGGCCGACGATGTACTTGGTCGCGGCATGGATCGACACGTCGACGCCGCGGGCAAAGGACGGGAACAGCCACGGCGAGGCCCAGGTATTGTCCATCAGCACCTTGGCGCCGGCGGCGTGCGCCGCCGCGGCGATCGCCGGCACATCCTGCACCTCGAAGGTCAGCGAGCCCGGCGATTCGACATAAACGACGCGAGTGTTGGGCCGCATCAGCCGGGCGATCCCCTCGCCGATCAGCGGGTCGTAATAGGTGGTTTCGATGCCGTATCGGGTCAGCACCTTTTCGCAGAAGTTCCGCGCCGGCCCGTAGACCGAATCGACCATCAAGAGATGGTCGCCGCATTTGAGGCACGCTTCCAAGGGTGCGGTCACGGCGGCCAACCCCGAGGACATCAGCATCGCGCGATAGCCGCCCTCGATCGCCGCCACCGCTTCCTCGAGCGCGAAGGTGGTCGGCGTGCCGAGGAGCCCATAGCGAACGACGTCGAAGCGCTTGCCCGCCTCGCGCTTGGCCTCCCATTCGGCCATGTTGGCCGACAGGATCGTCGAGGCGTGGTACACTGGCGGATTGACCGCACCGTGATGCGCCTCGGGGTGGCGCCCGAGATGGGTCAGCAAGGTGTCCTTGCGATAATTACGCGACCGACCATGGCCTTCCGTGGCGTCGCTCTTCATGCCGTCGCTCTTCATAAGGCTCTACTCCGGATCGCCGCGTCGCCCCGGGCACGGGCGGCCGATCAGTGACATTACATCGGCGCGAGCAGGCCGCACAGGCCGCCTCTCTCGATCAGTGCGCGGCACGCCCAGCCGGCGCCGCGAGCTCGCCTTGCAATCGCCGCAGTTGCGGCCGGAGAATTCGCCCTCGCCCGGTGCCGCTCGGCAGGATCGCGGCCGCTCCTGTCTCGATCGGGGGTCTCGATCTGGTCTCGACGCGGAGGAGAGCGCCGATGAGATTAGGTTTCCTGATGCTGGTGCTGGTGGGCCTGGCGGCATGCTCCGATTCCTCTGCGACGCCGCCTGCCGACGCCACCGAATCGGCGGCTATGGTCCAGAAGAACTGCGCCGACCCGCACTGGCGTGAGGCAAATCTCGGTCTGTGGTATTCGGTCTGCCGCCCGCCGCTGCGCTGGTGAGGCCATTGGCGGCGACGCCATGACCGCCCGGCTCAAAACTTTTTGAAGCATTCGCGGCCGGTGCCTTGCAGCGCCCGGCAATCCGCGACGACGGCGGTCCCTTTGGCATCGGGTGCGATCTGCACCACATAGCTCTTGCCGTTCTTGCAGCGCACGCTCCAATAGGCGGTGCCCCTGGCCCGGCCCCTTGCGGTCACCCCCATCGGAAAGGCTTCGACCCCGATACAGCCCCGGCGAAGGCTGCCGGCGAGCGCCTGAGCCTGCCGGGCCGGCGGCAGCGCCATCAGCCGATCGTTGGTCCGGTTCCCCGAACCCGCAGCCTGCGCTGCGGTCGCTCCCCAACCGGCAGCGAGCAGCGCCGCTGCCAGCGATAACGCGATTCGGCCCCGCATTGCTGATGTCTCCATGCGATTTGGCGAGAGTAGCGACCCGCCCGCAACCCGGCAACGTGCTTGCCGTGAGGGTAGTGTCTCAGCTTCAATCCGGCCGACAGGAGGGGTAAAGCGAGCGTTGCAACATGACCCTGGCGCACGGCACGGAACGGCTGCGTTCAGGCGCGGCCTGATGGATCTCGTGTCCGACGCCGCTGCACTGAAGCATGGGATTCGCCGAAGATGGTTCGGGCGTGAGGGAGCGTCCTCGGAGGTCGCCCCGCCCTTAGGCGGACATGTGGTCTAGCGCACGGCCGAGTTACTGAACCGTCATCTCGCCCAGATAGGCGTGGCGGATCATTTCGTTTTCGCGCAATTCGGCGGCGGGGCCGCTCAGCACCACTTGCCCCGTCTGCAGCACATAGGCACGGTCGGCGATCTGCAATGCCATATTGGCGTTCTGCTCGACCATGAAGATCGTCGTGCCTTGCCGGTTGATTTCTCGGATGATGTCGAACACCTGCTCCACATAGGCAGGGGACAGACCCATCGAGGGCTCGTCCATGCACAATAGTTTGGGCCGCGCCATCAAGGCCCGGCCGATCGCCACCATCTGCTGCTCGCCGCCGGACAAGGTGCCCGCGATCTGGCGCAGCCGCTCCTCAACGCGCGGAAAGAGCGCGAAGACGCGGGCGAGATCCTCGCCGAATTCGGGTCCGCGCCGGCGCGTATAGGCGCCCATTTCCAGGTTCTCGTAGACCGTCATGCGCGGGAACAGCCGGCGCGCCTCGAGCACCGGGGCGATGCCGCGGCGCACCCGCTCGGCGGTGCCGACCCCGGCGAGCGGCCTTTCCTCGAACCGGATCTCGCCCCGCGTCGGCGTCACGGTGCCCATGATCGCCTTCATCGTCGTCGATTTGCCGGAGGCGTTGCCGCCCAAGAGACAGACGATTTCCCCTGACTCGATGCGGTAATCAACCGATTTCAGCACATGGAGGTCGCCATAATGGGTGTCAACCGCCCTGAACTCGAGCATCGGCAAGGTCATTCCGGCGCCGTCACGGTCACGCGAAGGCGGCGCTGCGGCCGAGATAGGCGCGGATCACCTCCTCGTCGCGGCGCACCGCGTCGGGCGCCCCCTCGGCGATCTTCTCGCCGTGGTCGAGCACCACCACCTTGTCGGCGAGGCTGACGACCACATCGAGCTTGTGCTCGATCAGCACGATCGTCAGCCCGTGCCGATGCAGGCTCTTGATCTGGTCGGCGAGCTCGAGGGTCTCGGCCGGGTTCATCCCAGCCGTCGGCTCGTCGAGCAGCAGGAGCTTCGGCCGCGAGGCGAGTGCCCTGGCGATCTCGGTCCGGCGGCGGTTGGCGTAGGACAGGCTCGAGGCGAGATGGTCGGCACGCGGCAAGAGGCGGTTGCCGAACAACGCCAGGATCTCGAGCGCGCGCTCGCGGGCCGCTTCCTCCTCGCGGCGGGTCCGCGGCAGCCGTAAGAGTGCCCCGACGGCGCCGGTGCCGAGCCGCGCGTGCATGCCGATCATGATATTTTCGAGGACGCTCAAATTCGGAAACAGGCGGATGTTTTGAAAGGTGCGGGCGATGCCGCATTCGAGCACCGCATCCGGCCGCAGCCTGCCGATGTCCTCGCCGGCAAAACGGATCGTGCCGCTGTCGGCCGGAACCAGCCCGGTGACGGCGTTGAACAAGGTCGATTTGCCCGAGCCGTTGGGGCCGATCACCGCGACCACCGCATGCGCCGGGACCGTCAGATCGACCGACCGCAAGGCGACGAGGCCGCCGAAACGCAACGTCAAATCGGATATTTCCAGCAGCGGCCCGCTTGCGGCGCGATCGGCCGTGCCGGGACCGACCAGGGCCTCGAACCCGCCGCGGCCGACCTGCGTCGTCTGCTCGGCGAGGCTCAGCTGCGGCACCCGGCGCGAGGCCGGGATCAGCCCTTGGCGGCGGTAGAGCATCATGAAAACGAGGATGAACCCGAAGATCAGCTCGATCGACGAGGCCAGCTCGACATGCTGGAGCCACTCGACATTGACGAGCCGGCCGAGCGCATGCAGCCAGCCCGAGAGATCCTCGAGCACCCAGGATTGCAGGACTTGCAGAATGAGGGCGCCGACGACGACGCCCCAAACGCTGCCAAGACCACCGAAGACGACCATAACGAGGATCATGACCGAGACCGGGAACATGAACATGTCCGGCGTCGCGGTCTGCAGCTTGGCGATGAAGAGCGTGCCGGTGGCGCCGGCGAAGGCAGCGCCGCTGGCGAAGGCGAGAAGCTTGAAGCGAACCAGATTGACGCCCATCGCCGAGGCGGCGATCTCGTCTTCGCGGATCGCCATCCAGGCGCGTCCGATCCGCGAATCCTTGAGCCTGAGGCTGGTCACGATCAACAGCGCGACGAGCGCCAACCCGACATAATAATAGGGGGTGGCACCCACCCCGAAATCGAAACCGAACAACTGCGGCGGGGCGACCCCGTTCAAACCCATCGCACCGTTGGTCAGCGACGGCCAGTTGCGCACGACGATCGGCACGATTTCGCCGAACCCCAAGGTCACGATCGCCAGATAGTCGCCCTTGAGCCGCAGCGTCGGGGCACCGAACACTACCCCGCAGAATGCAGCGATCGCCGCCGAAACCGGCAGCATCAACCAGAACGAGAACTGGAAATGGACGAAGTCGCCGCCCGTCGTGTGGTTGCGGGCGACGAGGCCGAGCCATTGCAGCGGCTCCCAATAGCTCGTCCATTCCGGCTGCAGTTGCCACGAGCTGAGGATGCCGTAAGCGTAGGCGCCGATCGCGAAGAACGCGGCATAGCCGAGGTCGAGCAGCCCGGCAAAGCCGACGACGATGTTGAGGCCAAGCGCGAGCGCTGCAAAGGTCAGCGCATTGGCCAGCGAATCGATATCGGCGTCGTTTTGGTGCACGAGCGGAAAGAGCAGCGCCGCCGCCGCGAGGCAAAAGATGCCGAGGCGCGCCCGGTTGCCCGGTCGCCCCAGCGCGACCGATCCGAGCACCGGCGCCCTCGCGCGCCAAGTGGGCCGCAGGGGCACAGTACCGGCCGTCGGCGGCTTGTCGATCTCCGACATATCAGGATTTGGTCGGGTTCGCGCGGCCGAACAGGCCGGACGGGACGAACACCAGCACCAGGATCAGGATCGAGAAGATGATCACATCGGTCCAGCGCACCGCGATCAGCTGGCCGCCCAGGCTCTCGATCAGCCCGATCAGCAGGCCGCCGACCATGGCGCCGCCGACGCTGCCGATGCCGCCCAGCACCGCCGCGGTAAACGCCCGCAAGCCGGCGGTGTAGCCGATGATGAAGCTGGTGAAATTGTAGTAGAGGCCAAAGATCAGTGCCGCCGCACCCGCCAGCGCCGAGCCGAGGAAAAACGCGGTCACGATCACCCGGTCGACCTCGACGCCCATCATCCGCGCCGCCTCGGCGTCCTGCGCGGTCGCCCGCATCGCCTTGCCGAGCCGGGTGCGGTGCACGAACAGGTGCAGCGCCACCATCAAGACAGCGGTAACGCCCCAGATCAGCACTTCGCGAAGTTCCAGGGTAACCTGGCCAAACTGCCAGCGCACCGTCGGCATCGGGTTCGGATAGTTCTTCGACTCGGCGCCGACGGTCAACAGGATGATGTTAAAGAGGATGTAGGAGACCCCGATCGTCGTGATCATCGCCGCCGGGCCGCGCACCCCGCGCAATGGCCGCAGAGAAATGCGCTCGATCGCGACGCCGAGCCCGCCCGCAGCCAGCATCGTGACCGCGAAGGCAAAGAAGAGCGCCCCGGCCAGCGCCAAGCCGGTCAGCACGTGGGTCTGGCCCGAGATGCCGAGCAGCTCGAGCGCCCACATGCCGATGAACGAGCTGACCATGAACACGTTGAAATGGGCGAAGTTGATCAGCTCGAGAATGCCGTAGACGAGGGTGAAGCCAAGCGCCAGCAAGGCATACATGGCGCCCAAGCTCAACCCGTTGATCACCTGCTGCAGCAATACCGAGGTGTCGATCATCGCGAGTCCGACGTTTCCTACATGTGTCAAGAGTTAGGTGGCGCCACCCCTATGTACCGGTATTGGTGCAGCATGTGTATCCGGCGCGACGGCATGGCATCATGACTCCACCACATTGTCCATGCACGTAGTACTACGCAAATAGCGTGCCACGGACCGCGTAAGGCGGTGTGCGCGGATTAGGCCCATCGCGAGGCTGATGCCCGGTCCCGGACGGTGGTCGCGCCGGGCCGCTCGATTGCGGCGCCATGCCGCACCACTCGCCGCGAGCGGTCACGCGCTGGCCGGCGCCACCCCCATGTACTTGTATTGGTGAAGGACGTTGTCGAGCGGATACTTGTCGTTCCGGGTGATCTGGAAAACGCTGATAATCCGATTCTCGATATCGCCGTTGGCGTTGAAGCTCACCACCCCTTGCAGGGTCTTGACATGCGATTGCTGGATCGCATCGCGCACCGCAGCGCGGGTGACGTCCTTGCCCGAACCGGCGATGCTCTTGATCGCGGCGATGATCACCAGTGCTGCATCATAAGCGGTGATCGAATAATTGGACGGCTGCTTGCCGTATTTTTTGTTGAAATTCTCGATGAACGGCGCCGCGTCAGGATTTTCGAGCACGTTCGGTGCGGCAATCGTGGCGTACCAACCCTGTGCCGCCGGAAACCCGGCACCGGTCAGGATCTCGGCCCCGTAGAGGCCGTCGCCGCCGGCCTTGATGATGGAGGGGACGATGTCGTACGATTCCTTAACCACCTTGACCCCGGCCTGGCCGACGCCCCCGTAGTAGAGCGCATCCGGATTGAGCGCTTTCATCTTGGTCAGGGTGGTCGTGTAATCGGCCTCCTTCGGGTTCAACTGATCGCGGCCGAGCACGTTGATGCCGCGCCTTTTCGCCTGCGCCTGAAACGCGTCGGCGAGCCCGACCCCATAAGCGCCGCTGTCGTCGAGGACATAGACCGATTTCAGCTTCAGGGTGTCGGCGAAATAATTCGCCATGTTCGGCCCCTGAAAGGCGTCGGTGGTGACCGTGCGGAAATAGATGGCCTTGCCTTTGGGCATGTATTGGCCGGCGAATTTCGGGTCGGTGATGTCGGGGTTGGTCGAGCTCGGCGTGATCGTCGCCAGATCGCCGGCGCTGAGGATCGGCGCCATCGCCTTGCCCGAGCCGCTCATCTGCGGCCCGATCGAAGCGACGACCGAATTGTCCGACACCATCTTGCGCGCGTTGGTCGCCGCCTGCGCCGGGTCGTATTGCCCGGCGGTCGCGGTGCCGTTGTCGAGCTGCATCACGTCGATCTTGTAGCCGGCGATGCCGCCCGCGGCGTTGGCGTCGTCGATCGCCAGCATGGCGCCGTCCTTGATCAGCTCGGCGTCGTGCGCGTCGGCGCCGGTAAAGGGCAGCGCGATGCCGATCCTGATCGTCTTGTCGGCGGCGAAAACCAGGCGCGACTTGGCGGCGAGAGCGCCGACCAGTGCCGTGGTCGAAAGATTGATGAAGAGAGCGCGGCGCGACAACATTTTAGACCTCCCCTGTTCTGAGGCTTCCACCGCGCCTCGGCAAATGCCGTGCCGGACCTCGGCGCTGCGGTCAGACCGCGACATTACCCGATTTTGCGCCGCGGATCAGCTTCCTCTGTGTTCCCGGCGGTTCGCTCGGGGCCGGGCTTGAGCAGGCCGGAGACGAGACCGGCGAGCGAGGGCGCCTCGCCGGGGCCAAAGCCGACCGGCCGGCACAAGGCCATCGCGACCAGACCGAGGCGGGCCATCTTTTGCGCGGCATAGGCGCTCTCGGCGGCGTTCGCGCTGATCCGCTCGAGGACGGCGCCGCCGAGCTGCTGGACCAGCACCCCGCCCGCGACATCGACCGCACCTACGAGGCCGGCGCCGCCGACCAGCCGCCGCAGGAGATGTACGGTGCCCGCGAGACCCGGGCGCTGGCCATAGATCTCGGCGATCTCGCGAATCATCCGCACCGCCCGCGCGGCAAAGAACAGAGTGTCGGTCAATATCGTGGGGCTGACCGCGTTGATCGCAAAGGCCTGAACCGCGGCGCGCCGGGTCGCGGCCTGCGCCAGACGGTCGGCCGGCGCCAGCACGAAACGGGTAAAGAGCTCGAGCGCGTCGCCGCCGCTGTGGTGCGTTTCGAGGACGGCGCGGTAGCCGGCGACGGGTCCCCTCAGCAGCGGATCGCGGCCGAGGATCGCCGCCGCCTCGTCGAGCTCGCGTTTCAGCTCGCCCACGAGGGCCGACGGGATCAGCCGGCGCAAGCGTTCGGCCGAACGCAGGCGCAACAGCCCGCGCAGCTCGCAGAACAGCCAGTAAAGCGCACCACCGGCGCCGACCGCGACCGATGCCGTTGCTACGATGCCGAAACCTACGCCATGGGCGAACGCGCGGCCGAGGAACTCGGCCGCGTCGATCGCGGCGACGCCGAGAGCAAAGAGGCCGAGGCCGCACAGCGCTACCATCAGCGGCGACCGGCGGCGACCGGCAGGCAGCCTTGGAAGCTCGGGCTCGGAGGCCGGCGGCAGGCTGAGCTCGAGCCGACCGGTCTCCTCGGTTTCGCGGATCCGCGGCCGCAGCCACTCGGTCCGCAGCTCGGTCTCTGCCGTCATCAGACTGGTTTCCTCCGCCACCGCATCGCACCCATCGTCGAGGCTTATATGAGGTGCGCGCGGCATAGCCGAAGCCCCGACCGGCTAAGCGGAAACAGACCCGCGCGCCGGCCCCTCGCCGCAGCGGCAATCGACATGGAAGATGCGGGCCGCGGTCTCGCCGAGAACGGCCCGCCGCTCGGACGCGGTGAGCCGGGCCGCGTCGACGACCCGCACCGGGTCGGGGTCGCCGATCGGAAACGGAAAGTCCGAGCCGAGCACCACCTTGTCGGCGCCGACGGTGTCGAGGAGAAACCGCAGGGCCCGCGGCTCGAACATCACCGTGTCGAAATAGAGCCGGGCGAAGCCGTCGGCGGGGTCGGCATATTCCCCCGGGTGGATCGCGTGGTTGCGCTTCAGTCGGCCGAACGCATAAGGCAAGGCGCCGCCGGCGTGGGCCACGACCAGGTTGACGCCCGGAAACCGGGTCAAATGGCCGGAGAACAGCAGCCGGGCGACCGCGATCGTCGTGTCGGTCAGCCTGCCGACCGCGTTCAGCAGGTCGTAGCCGTCGAGCCGAGCGTCGCCGCAGATGTATTGCGGGTGGACAAAGATCGTCGCCTCGCGCGCCGAGGCCGTTTCCCAAAACAGGTCAAGCCCGGGATCGTCGAGGACCCCGCCCGCACCTTTGGGCTGGGTGGCGATCATCGCGCCGTGAAAGCCGCCGTCGAGCGCCTCTTCGAGCACTCGCGCTGCGAGCCCGCCGTTTTGCAGCGGCACGGTGGCGAGGGGCTTCAGCGCCGCCAACCCGGCGGCGTCGCGGCGCAGATGGCCGTTGAAAAAGCGGGCCCAGTCGGCCCCTTCTTCGGCCGGCAGCTCATAGCCAAAGACATCGGTCCAGCCGCCGACCAGCTGGAAGTCGACCCGCGCCTCGGCGAGCCAATCCCGTCGCCCGGCCAAATTGCGCAGACGCGGCGAGATCGGCCGGGTCGGCGCCGCCCCGGCGAAGCTGAGGCGCGGTGCTGCCTCCTCCGCCGACACTCGGACCGACGGGAACAGCCGCCGCTCCGCCCGCAGATCGGCGATCAGGCTGTCGGGCACGGCATGGGCGTGGGTGTCGATGATCATGAAGATTTCCCTTGCTGCATCGCCGCCAGCGCTGCCCATATTTTGGATTGGCCGCGCCGATGTGCGGCACGGCGGGTAGAAGATAGAATGGGGAGGGTCGCTGATGCGTGAGAGGATCGCAATGCCGGACACCAAGACCGAGCTGAGCGCCAAGACCGAACCGAGCGAGGCGCCGCCGCGCTTCGAAGAGCTGATGGCCCGCGCCGAGGCGTTGGTCCCGGTGCTGCGCGAGCGCGCCGGGCGGGCCGAGGAACTGCGCCGGCTGCCCGACGAGACGATCGCCGAACTGCATCAGAGCGGTCTCTTTCGCATGCTGCAGCCGGCCCGGGTCGGCGGCAGCGAGCTGCCCTATCGGGCGCTGTTCGAGCTGGGCGCGGTAATCGGCCGGGGTTGCGGCTCGACCGCCTGGGTGCTGGCCAACCTCGCTGCCCATCATTGGCTCCTGGGCATGTGGCATCCCGAGGCGCAGGACGAAATCTGGGGCGAATTGCCCGACAATCTGATCGGCTCCGCCCTGATCTTCCCGCGCGGCCGCGCGCGGCGGGTGCCCGGCGGTTATCGGCTGACCGGGCGATGGCCGTTTTCGAGCGGCATCGATGCGGCCCATTGGGCGATGATCGGCGCCTTTGTCGTCGACGAGGAAACCGGGCAGAGCGAACCCCGCATCTTCCTGCTGCCGGCCAGTGACTACACGATCATCGACACCTGGCAGGTGATCGGGCTCAGCGCCACCGGGAGCAAGGATGTCGAGGTCGCCGACGTCTTCGTTCCGGCCCACCGCACACTCGCCGCCGAGCGGATCACGGGCGGCCCCAATCGGGGCAGCGGGGTAAACCCCGGGGCGCTCTATCAGCTGCCGGCGATCAGCCTGTTCGGTTTCGCGATCGCCGGCGTCTCGCTCGGCATCGCCCGCAGCGCGATCCAGCACTTCGCCGAGACGACCCGCACCCGGCTCAGCGTCTACACCGGGAGGAATCTCGCCGATTTCAGAAACTTGCAGGTCCATCTCGCCGAAGCAGCGGCGTCGGCGGACGCGGCCGAGGCGATCGCATTGCGCGATTGCGACGAGGCGACGCGGATCACCGCGGCCGGGGTGGTGCCCAGCCTCGAGCAGAAGGCGCGCTATCGCCGCGACGGCGCTTTTGCCGCGACATTGTGTACCCGGGCGGTCGATATTCTTTTCAGTGCAAGCGGTGGCGGCGCGATTTATGCGCAAAATCCGATCCAGCGCGCTTTCCGCGACGTCCATGCGGCCAACGCCCATTACACGCTGACCTGGGACGTCAACGGCGCGATCTATGGCCGGGTGGCCCTGGGCCTGCCGCCCGAAGTGTCGCTTTGAGCAGATCGTGGGGATCGACCGTGCGAACCAATAACCAGCAAAGCGCAACGCCCAAGCCCGAGCTTGCTGAGACCGAGCATGTCGGCAGCCACGCCGCACCGGTCAGGGCGACCTCGGGCGAGGCCTTTGATTCGCGCGATTTCCGCAACGCGCTCGGCAGCTTTGCCACCGGGGTCACGATCATCACCGCGCGTGGCAAGGACGGCGGGCTCTATGGCCTGACCGCCAACTCGTTCACCTCGGTGTCGCTGGCGCCGCCGCTGGTCCTGTGGAGCGCCTCGCTCTATGCGCAGAGCCTGCCGGCGTTTCAGGAAGGTTCGCACTTTGTCGTCAACATCCTCGCCTACGACCAGATCGAGCTATCCAACAAATTCGCCCGCACTCACGAAAACAAGTTCGCCGAGATCGACCACATCATCCCGGAATGCGGCGCCCCAGTGCTGATCGGCGCCGCCGCCCACTTCGAATGCCGCAACGAATACCGGCATTACGGCGGCGACCACATCATCTTCATCGGCCATGTTGAGCGCTATGCCCACACCAACCGGCCGACCCTGTTGTTCTGCCGCGGCAAATACATCCGCGGGGAGCCGCTGCCGCCGGGCTAGCGTGATCCGGCCGGTGTTGCGGTCGATCTGCTCCAGGGTTAACGCCGCGATCGGCTGCGCTTGAGCAAGCGGTGCCGGGCGGCTACAACGAACCGCAGGCGCAGGGGTGCGCCGTTCGATCGACCCCTGGGGTGGTCAGGTCATTGGAGGAATGGCGGAATGCGGACACGGCTGCCAAAATTCGTCGGCCGATCTTCCGATAAAAGCTCGAACCGGGATCAGGCAGCGCGGCTCGGCGAACTCTGTCGTGCCGGGAATGCCGCGCGCGATCGGAAGGATTGGGCGACCGCCGCGAAGTATTACGCCGAGGTCGTCGCCAAGGACGGATCGGCGTTGGACATCGCTGTCCAGCTCGGTCACGCACACAAGGAAATGGGAGATCTTGAACGCGCCGCACGGCTTTATTATGCGGTCTTGGGGGAGAGCCCAGAGGACGATGATCTTCATCTACAGATTGGTCATCTCGAGAAGCTACGAAACAACGTCGCCAAGGCGATCGAACACTACAAAACGGCAGCGCAGCTCAACCCGAAAAACCTCGATGCTCGCCGCGAATACCATGCTCTCCAGGGCTGGGGAGCCTCAGGTGGAAATATCCAGGCTGGCGAGCCAAGCGAACTCCGGTGGCCCGGGGCTCTCGCGAGCAGCGCGGCCCAGGCGGGTTCGCCGACCGGCAACGGCTCGGCATCACCCGCCGCGGCGCCGGAATCGCCGGTCGCCGATCGATTCGGGCAGCTGAGCACCCCGGCGCTGCGCGATGCGGGCGATCGGGCCCGCGATGCGCGGCTGTGGGCCGAGGCCGCGCCGGCCTACCTGGCCTATCTCGAACGCGTCCCCTCGGACGCGGCGATCTGGGTGCAATTCGGCCACTGCCTCAAGGAGACTGGTGACTTGGCGGGCGGCGAGAGCGCATATCTGCGCGCCCTCGCGCAGCAGCCCCTGGAGGCCGATCTCCATCTCCAGCTCGGCCATGTCCTGAAGCTGCAAGGGAGAAGCCGCGAAGCGGCCGAGGCGTACCGCCGTTCCTTTGCGCTGAAGCCGCTGACCGCAGCGGCCTTCGAGCTGCAGCACCTCGGCATCGACCTCGCCGTCGAGCAGGAATGTCTCGCCCCTGAAACCCGGGCACCGGAGCTGTTCTTCGAAATTTCCGATCTCTTTGTCGACTTGCTCGACAACGGGACGATCTCCGGCATCCAGCGGGTCCAGCTCGGCATCATTTCGCACATCCTCGCGGAGCACGACCGTGGCCGAGCCTTGAATTGCCGGGTCGTTATCTGGGAGGGTGACGATCTGTGGGCGCCGCAGCCGAACGCGCTGATCGCCTTCTTGCGGATTTATCAGACCGCCGGGGAGGCGAAGCCCGGACGCCGCCGCGAGACGGTCGATAGCGCGCGGAACAACGCCGAGTTGGTGCGCCCGGTCCCGGGCGACATCGTCGTCTCGACCGGCACGATCTTCCGGCGATCGGATCTGGTGAAGGCCGATGCCCGGCTCAAGCGCGCCGGGGTTCGCCTCGGCGCCTATATCCACGATTTTATTCCCCTCACCCATCCGGAGTTTTGTCACCGCGGGCAGACCGACGAATTTGCGCCGACCATGGCCGATGCGCTGCTGCACCGCGACTTCGCGCTCACCGCCTCCGAGCATGTCAAGCAGGAATTCGGCCGGCTGCTGACCCAAGCCGGCTATCCGATGATCCCAATCCGCGCCGTGCCGGAGGCGCACAGCTTGACTGTAGGGCCGGGCGTGGCCGAGGACGACTGGACGCCGACGATCGCCGCCGTGCGGGGCCGCGAGTTCGTCCTGTGCGTCGGCACTCTTTCGGCCCAGAAAAACCAGGTTCTGCTGCTACAGATCTGGCAGCTTCTGCTGCACGAGGGGATCGAGCCTCCGATCTTGGTGCTGGTCGGCCGGCGCGGGCACAACATCGCCGACTTGTCATCGCAACTCGCGACGACCAACAAGCTGCACGGTCGGGTTCATGTCTTTGAGGGGTTGGCCGACAGCGAGCTCCAGACGCTCTACCGCAACTGCCTGTTCACGATGTTCCCGTCCTTTGTCGAGGGGTGGGGACTGCCGGTCGGCGAGAGCCTCGCCTATGGCAAGGTCTGCATCGCGTCCAACGCCGCCTCCCTGCCCGAGGTCGGCGGCGACTTTGTCATTTACATCGATCCCTACAATGCGCGCGGCGCGGCTGAGCTGGTTCGCCGGCTGCTCGACGATCGGGCCGAGCTCGATCGCCTCGAGGCGAGAATCAGAAACGAGTTCCGGCCGCGCAGTTGGCAGGAGCATGGCGCGGCGCTGATCCGCGCCGTTGAAGAACTCGGCCGTGCCGAGGTGCCGCAGAAAAACCGACCGAGGCCGATCGCGATGCCGTTCGGCAAGGTCGTCCGCGCGTTTCGCATCGACACCGGCTGGGAATACGGGACCGTCCTGCCGCCGCGCCAGATCCTGGCCGATCGGGCATTGCGGCGCCTGTTACTGGAACGGGGGTGGTACCCGACAGAATCGTGGGGCACCTGGATGAAGGGTCACCACGGCCAAATCGGGTTTACGATCGAGGGCGAGCCCGCAAAC
The DNA here is from genome assembly GCA_963795485.1 of uncultured Alphaproteobacteria bacterium. Lineage (GTDB taxonomy): Bacteria > Pseudomonadota > Alphaproteobacteria > ATCC43930 > CGMCC-115725 > AP-15. Next base: position 19,403 of record CAWCIL010000039.1, on the reverse strand, counting down.
CGGGTTCGCGTCGTCCTCCAATTTCGCGCAGCGCCATGGGCGCAGGGCAACCGGCTGACCATCCGCGCCGCATGCGCGGCCGGAACGACGGTGACAATTCCCGAAAGCCGCCGCGCCCTCGAAACTTTTCCGCATTTTCTTGCTTGGCTCGACTGCGTGCCCGACAACGCCGGCCGCATCGAATTGGCGATCGAGATCCTGGGCGCGATACCGAAACCCTGGTGGGAGGAGCGGCGCCAATACTGCGTCGGCTTGACTCGCCTGATCTGCCTGCGAGACGGAGAGACGGACGAGCGGGCGCCCCCGCACCGGATGATCCGCCCGGCGGCGCTCTCGGGACCGACCGGCACGGCCATCGTCCCGCGCGGCAGCGCATCGCTGGTCGCCGCCATGAAGCGCCGGGCCATGCTGGCCGAAGGTTGGCGCGAGCCCGAGGCCTGGGGAACCTGGATGGCGGGCAGGACGGCGCAACTGGTCCTGGCGACCGAAACGGCGCCCGGAAAGGCGGTAAGCGTCGCTCTTCAATTGCGGGCGCCGGCGGCCCGGCACACCCTGATCAAGGCTCGTTCGGAATGCGGTGCCACCGCCGGGCTCAGGCGCTCGGCTGTCGATCCTTGCGATTTTCCGTTGTGGCTCGACTGCCGTGTCGGGGCCGACGGAACGCTGCGGCTCACGCTCGACGTCGACAGCCGGCCGGCGAACGCGGCGGCCGATCTGCAAGCCCCGGTGCTCGGCATCGCCGGCATCGCCTATGGACGCGGCGGCTCGGCATCCGATCGCTTGGCGCTCGCCGAGGCGCTGTTGTTCGCCCAACCCGACGAGCGGGAGGACGAGGCCTGTCGGCAGGCGCTGGAAAGGGATCTGCGGTTTTCGGTGATCGGCCATGTCAACGGCACGTACAGCCTGGCGGCGACCAATCGCCGCCTCGCGCTCGCGCTCGAGGGAGCATGGCCCGACGCGGTTCGCGTCGATCAGGTCGAAGGGCAGCCGGTGCGGGATCTGGCCCAGGTGCCGACCGCCGAACGCCTGGCCATCGCTGCACTGGCCGCGCGCGAGCGCCACGAGGACGGGTTCGAGGTCGAGCTCGTGCATCACTGGCCGGTCTGGCCGCCGCCGCATCCCGCTGCGCTCAAGCTCGCCCACGTTCCGTGGGAGGAGAGCGTGGCGCCGCGCGACATGGTCCGCGTCATCAATGAAAAATACCACGGCGTCGTCGTCCAAACCCGCTTCGTGGCGAAGGCGCTGATCGATTTGGGGGTTCGTCTGCCGATCCGCTGGATCGGCTGCGCCATCGACCTCGACGCCTATGCCGCGCTCGGGGCCGAGCGTGCCGGCGTGCCGGCGTCGCCCAGGCCGACCGCGCCGGCGCCCTTCGTCTTTCTGCACGTGTCGTCCTGCCTTCCGCGCAAGGGGGTCGACGTCCTGATCACGGCCTACGCGCGGGCCTTCCGGCGGACCGATGCGGTCCGCCTTGTCATCAAAGGTTTCGAGAACGAGCACAACGACGTGCCGGAGCGGATCGCGCGGCTGCATGGGCTCGACCCCGGAGCGCCCGAGATCCTGATGGTCAACCGCGACCTGCCCTCCGAGCAGCTGGTCGAGCTTTATCGCCAGGCTGACGCGATGGTGCTGCCGACCCGCGGCGAAGGTCTCAACATGCCGGCCGCCGAGGCGCTCGCCGCCGGCCTGCCGCTGATCGTGACCGGGTACAGCGGGCAGACCGATTTCGCCGGCGCCGATGTCGCGCGCCAGGTGGATTTCCGCTTTGCCCCGTCGCGCAGCCACCTGCATTCTCCGGGCTCGGTCTGGGCCGAACCCGTTGTCGACGACCTCGCCGCGGCGCTGCGCGAAATCTTCGACGCCGCCGGCGACCCGACGGCGCGGCGCGAGCTCGCCGAACGGGTCGAGCGCGGGCGCCTCGCCGTCCAGCCGCTAGCCGACGGCCCCCGCTGGGCGGCCCGCGTCAAGGACGTTGCGATCGAGCTCTTGGCCTTGGGCCCGCTCGACAAGCCGGTCGCCCCGACCGTCGCTTGGGTGACGAGCTGGAACGTTCGCTGCGGGGTGGCGACCTATTCGAAATACCTGCTCGACCGGTATCCCAACGCGGCGCGCGACGTGATCGTGCTGTGCGATGAGAGCACGCGGCCGGAGGATTTGAACGTGACCGGTGCGCCGGCCGCACGCTACGGCTGGCGCTGGGCCGAGCCCGAAGCGGTCGACCGCTTGGCCGGCGAGATCGCCGCGACCGGCGCCCGCGCGGTGGTGATCCAGCACCAGCCGGGGCTGATCGGCTGGGACAAGCTGGCCCTGTTGCTGCGCGACGATCGGCTCGCCGGACGCGAGACCGTGCTGGTGCTTCACACCCTGCTGGAATTGCTCGGCCTGCCCGAGCGCGATGCGGTGCTGGACGAATTCCGCCGGGTGTCGCGCGTCCTCGTACATAATGTGCGGGAATTGAACCTGCTGAGGACCCACGGCCTCGTCGACAACGTGACCCTGTTCCCGCACGGCACGATGCGGCCGACCGGGCAGCGGCCGACAATGCGGGAGCTGTCGAAATCGGTAGCCCCGGTCATCGGCACCTACGGCTTTATTCTGCCCGACAAGGGCGTGGACGTCCTGATCGAGGCGGTCGGCCTGGTTCGCGCCGAATGGCCGGGGGCGCGGTTGTGCATGGTGACCGCCGAATACCCGCGGGAGGAATCCGCTGCAGAGATCGCGCGCTGCCAGGCCTTGGCGCAATCGCTCGGCCTCGAGGCGGCCATCGAGTGGCACACCGAATATCTACCGGACGAGGGCTCGCTCGCCCTGCTCGCCGGCTGCGACCTCGTGGTCCTGCCGCGTCGCGAAACCGCCGAATCGGCGAGCGGCTCGGCCCGCGTCGCGATGGCGAGCCGGGTGCCGGTTCTGGTGACGCCGGTGGCGATGTTCGACGAGATCGGCGACGCGGTGATGCGCGCCCCGGGACTGGATGCGCCCGCCCTCGCCGCCGGCATCTCCGCGGCCTTGCGCGATCGAGGGCAACGCGAGCGGACCCTCGAGGAAGCCGACCGATGGCTCGAAGCGCACGACTGGGCCGGCGTGAGCGAGCGTCTTTTCGGGATGATCTGCGGTCTGGTGGCAAACCGCGAGGCGTTCGCGCCCGCCATCGCCGCGCCCACTATCGCCGCGACCGTCGATTCGGCCGAGCGCAGCGCCGGCACCGCCAGTCGGGAAATCCGCGCCGCGCCAGCCGCGGCTCGCCCGGCCAGGGACAGCCCCGTGGTGCCGACCTCCGCGGCGGCAGGAACGGCCGGAGCCGCCGCTTCGCCGGCGCTTCGACGGCGGATTGATCGGGCAAGGGTCGTCTTCGGGTGCGCAAGGTCCTAGGATGTCGGCAATGAACAGCGGCGACGAACGCTCCCGGTCGCGGGCGCCCAATGGCGATGCTGCCGAACCGATCTCCGGCGAGGAATACGTCCGCTGGGCCTACCGGCTGCTGCTCGGCCGCGAGCCTGAAAGTCGCGAAGCCGTTCAGCATCACCCGTTTAAGGACGATCGGCAGCGACTGGTCCGAACCGTATTGAATTCGGACGAATTCAAAAAACTCGATCCGCTTTCGTCGGCTTCCGCCGGGGGCCGCGGATTTACCACCGGGTCCGACGTAGACAAATCGGGATGGCGGCCGAGGAATCTGCGCCAGACCTGCGTCTGCGGGGCGGCCCGTCGGGATATCCCAAATCATCTCTACCGGCCGCTTCCCCAACATGATCAGGCGACGCCGGCCTTTTTCTACCATTGTGAGAGCTGTGGCAGCCTTTCTGCGGTCAATCTCCATTTCAACGCGGAAAGCTATTCGCAGGTGCCGATCGAATCCTACATAATCCCGGAGTTGAAATGGCAGTTGAACCGGGCTCGTGTTGACTGGATTCTCGCGCGGACCGGGACCGGGTTTCCGTCCGACCCGATTGTCTATGATCTCGGCTCGGGCGAGGGGGCCTTTACCGCCTGCTTTCTCGAGACTTTCCCGCGCGCCCACGTTATTGCAGTCGAAACCGACGAGCGCATGAAGCAGCGGTTCGCGGCCGAATACGAACACGCCGAATTCGTTCCGGAGTTGATCGAGACCTTTCTCGAGCAGGCGGTCGGCAAGCGGGAAGCCGATCTGATCATATTGACCGACGTTCTGGAGCACACGCTCCATCCGGAAACTCTTCTCGGGCTGATCGCCGGTGCCTTGAAGCGCTCCGGCTTTGGCTACCTGACGCTGCCCAACGTGAACAGTTACGGCAGCTTCCCCCACCCTGTCCCAGCGTCGGAGATCGACTGGGACCTCGCCAATTGGACCTGCCAGCACTTATGGATGATCGAGCCGAGAGTGCTCAACGAAATGATCAATCGAATATTCGTAATCCGCGAAATGACCCGAACGTTCGAAACCAATATCAGGAAAGACAGCGACTACAGCACCTACCTGGTGCAGTGCCTCAGATAGAGCGACACTCTCCTAGCTAAGGAACCCGACATGTCAGAAGCGAACGGCAACAAAAACGGGGATGCTGAATTAGCTCTCGACAGCGGCGCCTTCGAGGCGATCCCGAATGAAGAGTACGTGCGGTGGGCATACCGGCTGCTTCTGGGGCGAGAGCCGGAAAACGAGGCCGTGATTCGCAATAATCCGTTCATATGCGATCGTCAGCGCTTAGTACAATGGTTGATAAATTCCGATGAATTCCGCGCTGTAAATAGGGCCGTGAGGGGAGACACGGCCGCAAACCCGTTTCTGTCTTGGGGCAGGGACGCCTTGATATTCATTCATCTACCAAAAGCCGGCGGCTCGACACTGCATGCTCTTCTTAAGTCGTGCTTTTCCGAAAACCGGATTTGCCCCGAACGCTTCAACAACCTGCATCTGAAATCTCCGTCGGAACTGGCAGCTTACGATTTTTTTTCCGGCCATTTTGATTATTTTTCGACGCACTTTATCCCGAGACGGCGAATTTGTCGCATTTCGCTGCTTCGCGACCCTCGTCAGCGGCTGATCTCGGCGTATCGGTTCAGCAGAGCCCATCCGCCACACGGAGAGTTTGCCTACAACGTCAATGTCAGGCTCGCCAATGAACTAGACCCCGAGGAATTCTTCGAGCATGAGTATGTCATATCGTCGACTTGGATGAACAACGCTTATCTATTTTGCTTCGGATCCTCGTTAGATGATGTCGCATTGCTTGATAGGTTGACCAATGATAGATCCCCCGCTCGGGAAGCTGGGTCTTCTAAGGTGGTTCATACATCGACGGCCCTCCGGCCGGAGAGCGCTGTCATCGTCCATGCGGTGGATCGAGCCAAGCAGGTGGTGTCGGATCTGGACGCGATCGGTCTGACCGAAAGATACGATAAGTCGGTCAAAATCATTTTTTCAACCCTGGGCTTTGAGGTTCCTCCATCGATTAGTGCTGTCATGGTTACGGACGATCTTGCAAACAGGGATTCGCGGCTATCTCGTGTGCCGCCGGTGAGAATGACACCGCGTCTATCGCAAGCACTCGAACGATTAACAAAATATGATCGCGTTATCTATGATTGGGCGTGGCAAGAATTCGAGCGCCGCTCTGAAACGCTGACTATCCCGGCAGAATCGGGCGGATATCCTGAGACCCAGAGCGGCAAGAAGACCCGGAACCGCAAATCCCGGTGGTGGGCTAGGCAATGGTCGGCCAACGGAGCCCTGGCCTTCACTGGCAAGTCCCAAACGCACAACGACAAGGAGCGTGACGAATCGGGAGAAATCGGCGGAAGCGTTGGTGCGCGGTTCGACGATGGAGAGGCTGTCCGCTGGGCGTACCGTCTGCTGCTTGGACGGGAGCCCGAGAGCTTGGGAGTAATACGAGATCATCCTTACAAAAATGACTGGCATCGTTTGGTTCGGGGCATATTGAATTCAGACGAATTTGCGAAATCGAATTCCCTCACCCTGCCTCTTAAGCAGGATTCCGCGCTCGGTGGGGAGTTCGATATTGATCGGTTGCGTGACCGAACCAAGAGGTTGGACAATATCGGCGAACTGCGACGGCGGGCGATTGCCGTTCCCATGAGCGACGGCATGGTACTGTGCCGAACCCTCGGAAAATATAAGCACTACGTAAGCAAAAGCGATGTCGGATTGAGTCCCTTCCTGATCTTGGATGGCTTTTTCGAATATTTCATAACAGAATTTGTTGTAAGAAATGTTTCGCGTGGTATGACGGTGATAGATCTCGGCGCAAATTATGGATATTATACCCTTTTGATGGCAGATCTCGTCGGCCAGCATGGAAAAGTCTACGCATTTGAGCCAAACCCTGCGGCAATTTCTGCTCTCGGTCGTAGTTTGAGCGCCAACAATTACGATCGAAGAGTCGTCATCGACCGGCGTGCGGTGTGGAACCGCTCCGAGGAGCGCGTGACATTCCACGTTCCGGAACTGGCCGCGACGACAGCGAGGGTCGTTTGGCCGCTCGACAGCAGACTGCCGCCGAGCGACCCGGGAGCCCTCGATGCTGATACCGAGACGGTCGGAACGGTCGCGCTTGACGATCTCCCGCTGGAGGGGGTCTCTTTTATCAAGGCTGATATCGAGGGGGCCGAAGAGCGGCTTTGGCAGGGAGGTAGGAGATTTTTCGGAAAGAATCCCGATGTAATTTTCCTTCTCGAGTTTAATCGCACGCGATGCCAAGATCCTCGTTCGACGCTCGAAGATATGACCACGATGTTTTCCCTGAGATATCTCGACGGCGAAAGCAATGTCCGAGATGTTACCCCAGAACAGGTCTTGTCCAGTGAGCACGACTGGATGCTGGTGCTGACCCGGAGAGAGGGGATAGATTAGCCATGTCCTCTCCACCAATCCCCTGGAGCACCCAGCTACGGACACGACCCCATGAATTTCCACGGTGACCGTCAAGTGGCAGCGAGCTGAGACGTACGACGCACGCTCGCATGGCTCTATTTGATTGGCAATCCCGACGGCCCACGCAACGGTAGTCGCAGGCGCGAGAGATCGGATGAATACACGGATCGCTACCTCGGAGTACTGGTTGTGGGCGTACCGGCTGTTGCTCGGGCGAGAGCCCGAGCATCCCGAAGCTCTCGACAAGTTGCCCGACATCAGCCGCCTAGAAATTTTGGAGAAGTTTCTTGGCTCGCCAGAATTTCTCCGCTCACTATGGATGGCGAATAGTCAAGATTATTGGTTCTTGGCTGAAATGTCGAACGGAGTTCGTTTCTGGGTGCGCGCCGGTGATCAGTATGTTTCCCGCTCTGTAGTCGCGGGCAACTACGAACCGGCAGAGACCTTCTTTGTCAGACGCCACGTTAAGAAGGGTATGAGGGTTCTCGATATCGGTGCTAACATCGGGTGGTTTACCGTGAATATGGCACTTCTCGTCGGATCAGACGGGCATGTTGATGCCTTCGAGCCGAGGGACGATATTGCGTTTTACCTAGGTCGGACCGTGCTTGAAAATAAACTGAACAATGTCACCGTTCACAAATGCGCCCTCGCAGCGACGGACGGACGGGGCCGCATTTCCTTTGGAAAAGACGACCGAAACCCCGGTGGCACCCACCTAGAGTTAGGCGAGACGGCCTCCTGGAACGTCTCTCAGGACGTTCAAGTCAGGCGATTGGACTCCGCCGTTTGGCGACCAATTGATTTTATCAAGATTGATGCCGAAGGCGCCGAAAAGCTCGTTCTCGATGGAGCCAATCTAACGTTGGATAGGGATCGTCCAATAATCCTTACGGAGGTGAACCAAATTTGCCTTCAACGGACATCTAGAATTTCTGGCGCTGATTATCTTCGCCTCCTCGAAGGACGCGGCTATATCGTCACAGAGATATTACCGAATCGCCTCTGCGGTGAGCGCATTACCCCGGAAAATTTAGAAAGGAAGACCGAGGTGCGTAACTTCGGCTGCCTGCCGGAAGAGAGGGCTGCGGAATTCGGCATAAATCACTCTGAAATCCGAAGATAACAATAACATGGTACCAATACCCGTCTAAGATCAATGCCGCGCGCCGGTCGTCAGCGTGGGCGTCCAGTAATAGCTCACGCGACGACCCGTATCGTTTACAATCTGGAATTCATTGCTCGCGCTGTCGAAACACACCGATTGGCGACCATTGCGCGGCTCACAGGTCGCAGACCCCGCCCAATTCGGTTTCGTCGCGCCGATGAGTTTTCCATCGCTGCCGCCAAGGAGGTATTGCGCGGTGCCCCCGTCAACCGGATTGGTGATGACCAGCGATCCCCGTTCCGTCGCGCCTAGGAGGGCGGCCGCCTTCCGGTCTTCGACCGCCGTTTGCATTGGCGTTCCCGGCATCAAATTGACGTATGGGCCGCCTTCCAGGTAAAAATTTTCGGCGGCGCGACCGGCCGAGGCGAGCGCATAGCCGCTGACACTAACCTGTGAGCCCGCTGCCCCGTTGATGATCCACCGCGCCTGACGATATTCATTGTTGGACAAGCGCATGTCGATGATCGGGCGCCGAGTCGTCAAGTCGCCGTTTATATTGAGAAAATTATCGCTGATGTTCCAGGCGTCAACGATTGTGGCAGGATCGATGTTAAAGAAATCAGGCTTCCGACATCGCCGCGCGGCTGCAAAAGCAGACGAGTGGGTAAATACGAAATTAATAAGATCGGTGACGGAATTATCGGTGGTGATGACATGACAGATGCCTTCGGTGTGACCGTGGGTGAATTCGAAAAGACCGGCGCCGGTGTGCCCGACAACGCCACCGATCGGCGCACAATTCGGACAATTGGCAAAGGTGACGAACGACTGGGTGATCGGCCCATACGCTTGGAACTGATCGACCGACACCGTGCTCGGGCCGGCGTTGACGTCGCCCGCTGGTCCTCCGGTGATCAGAAAGTAGCTGTTGGAGTTCTGTTCGGGCCCGGTGCCGCTGCCGAGCTTGATGTCGTGGATCACCACCACGGGCCAGCCGTTGACCTCGACATGCGTATTGCTGCAGTCGCCGGTCCAGATGTGATCGGCATGCGCTTCGAGACCATTGCCGTTCGAGGTGCTGCTCAGATACTCGATGCAGGTGCCGTCCCGCGTTGCATAAACGTCCTCCAGCAGCGGCTCCTGCTCGTGATCTTCGAGGATGCCGACGGAGCCGGTCGGAATCGGGCCCGCAGCTCGCGACTGGATGATGCCCTTGAGCGTTGCCGAATTCCGCGGACGCTTTTTCGGCAGGGTCCCCAGGGCCCCCTTGTCGATGCACGGGCTGACCGCCAGGTCGCAGACGAGGGTCGCGCCAATCGGCGGCCAGCCGGGCGTGAAGCCGACCCCTTCGAGGTCCGAGCCCTCCGGTAGAGCGAGGGTTTCGGCGAGGCGGTAAGAGATCGGCGCTTTGCCCGTGGCTGCCGCGCCGGCGGCGGCGGCGGTCGCGAGCTCCGGCGAGACCTCGATCGTGGTCCCGGACAGGCGCCTGATCGAGCCGATGTAAAGCCCCCCGCCCGACCCCGCTCCCTGAATGTAGACAACGCCGTTCACCGCGACATTTTGCGCGCCGGCCACGCTCACGCTCTTCGCCCCGGCCGGCGCCGGCGACGCCAGGGTCGTGCTGAATGAGGCGATTCCTTGAACAAGGCATCGGGGCGCCGCCGCCGCACAGGCGGCCAATGCCGGCGCGTCATCGGTGGTGCCGTTGCCCTTGGCGCCGAACTCGCGGGCATCCGCGCCGGCGCCGTCAAAAACGGCACGCCAGCTGCCGCCGCCGGCCGCCGGGACGCACGAGCCCACATCGCCCTTGCCGGCGTTTTGCGGACAGGGGGCGCGGCTCGACACAAAGGCGAGCTCGGGTGCGTCACCGGGCGCGCCGACCCCCTGACGCAACACCGCAGCCGTGACGTTCGCGGCACCCAAGGCTTGGAGCCGGGCATTCGTCTCGGCGATGCGCGGGGCGGCGCCGGCCAGGATCGAGCTCGGCTGCCTCCCGGCGCCCTGCGCGTTGGCGGCGGGTGCGGTCATCCATGGACAGAGCGCGATCGCGAGGCAGCTCAGAACGATCCTCATCGGGAAGCCCGGATCAGTGGTCAATCGGGGGTGCGCGCGGATCCGAAGCGGCTTATGTTTCTTTGTTTGTTCTATCGCCCCGCTGCGCCCGCCACCACAACACATTGCGTCACCGGACGCACAGGCAGAAGCCGCTGTCATCGAACTCCAAACCCACCTGCTATCTGGCAGCAGCCAGGCTCCACGTCAACCCCTAACGCGTGATCGGTGGGAGGCGGGTCTTTTAGTTACGATCTCGGCTACCACACCACTCCCGCGTGCGTAGGGTAACGATAATAGACTGATATTGCCAACTTCATTCAACGGCTGTCTCGCGGACGCATCAAGTCTGTTTGAAAAAGCGGGCCGCGTTGTCCCACAGCAGCTTTTTCCGGGTGTCGGGCTGCAGGCTCTGCCAGGCGAGGATGTTGTCGATCGAATTCGGGAACTGGCATTCGGAGTGCGGATAGTCGGAGGCGTACATCAACACATCGTCGCCGAGGAAATGCGTGACGTGATTGAACATGTCCTCGCCTTCCTGGTGCTCGATGCTGCAGAAGAACCGGCCGCCGGCGATGTATTCGCTGGGCCGGTGCTTTAGTGGTGCGACGCCGCCGACATAGACCGCCTGCTCGTCCATGCGGCGCGCCCAGAACGGCAGCCAGCCAAAGCCGCATTCGAGCACGGCTAAGCGCAATCCTGGGTAGCGATCGAGGATGCCGCCGCCGATAAAGGCGGCAACAAACCGCATCGCCCCCCACGGATGCGAGGCCAAGCGACCGAGGAAGATGTTGTCCCAGACGTCGCGGTAGCCCGGATAGTAGGGCGGGTTCCAGGTCGAGCTGTGGTGTGCGATCGGCAGGCCGTGGTCCTCGGCGGCCTGCCAGATCGGTTCGAGGTCGGGGTGGTCGGGCGGAATGTCCATATGCAGCATCGGCTTGACCGCGACCGCCCATTTCGAATTGCCCCATTCGCGGATCTCACGCACCGCCTCCTCGACGTTGCGCCCGGAAGCGACGATCAAGCCTTTCAGCCGGTCCGGGAACGGCGCGCAAAAATCCGCCATGTGACGGTGATAGGCGCGGACCATCCCGACTTCGAACGAGGGGTCGGGCAGGCCGAGAAGGCTCATCCACGAGCCGGGGATCAGGAAATGAACGTCGGTCCCCTCGTCGTCCATGTCCTCGACACGGTTCGCGGCCTGGTCGTCCTGCACTCCCGGCCGCGGCGTCTTGCCGCCGCGCCACTGGGATTCGCGGCCGCTGAAGGTCTCGCGCGGTGCCGCCTCGCCGAGGATGCGGCGGTAATATTTGGTGGCGACGCGGTAGTTGTGGAGGCTGCCAGCCTCGCGCGAGACCGGCGAACGGTATTGCGCCAATTCGGCGAGCCGCGGGCGAAAGCCGGGATCGACGTAGCGCTCGAGCACCTCGGCGGCGGGGTTGACATGAGTGTCGGAGTCGAAAACGCGAAACCCGTTCTTCACGTCGTTCCTCCCCTCTTCGGTCCCGCCTGCACAATCGACCGTAAATCAATCCGTTCCCATCGTCAGTCCCGCGAACGCGGGAATCCAACTCCGAGGGCTTAACGGCTGGCCGTGGACCCCCGCTTTCGCGGGGGCGACCGATCGGAGTGTGCGCGCGAGCTGTTGCGCGATTTTTTTGGCCGCGTGGCCTCAGGTCTGCTTGAAGAAGCGGTCGGCGTTGCCAGAGAGCAGCTTCTTCTTGGTGTCGCCCTTCAGGCTCTGCCAGGCGATGATGTTGTTGACCGAATTCGGGAACTGGCACTCCGAATGCGGATAGTCGGACGCATACATCAACAAATCGTCACCGAGGAATTGCGTGACGTAATTGAACATATCCTCGCCTTCATGGTGCTCGATGCTGCAGAAGAACCGGCCGCTTGCCATGTATTCGCTTGGCTTCTGCTTTAATGGCGCAATACCGCCGACGTAGATTGCCTGCTCGTCGAGCCGCCGGGCCCAGAACGGCAGCCAGCCGAAGCCGCATTCGAGCACGCCCATGCGCAGGCTCGGATAGCGGTCGAACAGCCCGCCGCCGATGAACGAGGCGACAAACCGCATCGCGCCCCAGGGATGGGCGGCGGCGCGGCCGATAAAGATGTTCTCCCACAGATCGAGATAGCCTGGATAATAGGGCGGGGTCCAGGTAAAGCTGTGGTTGGCGATCGGCAGGTCGTGTTCGGCGGCGGCCTGCCAGATCGGATACAGGTCGGGGTGGTCGGCCGGCACGTCCTTGGCGAGCAACGGCATCACCGCAACCGCCCATTTCGACTTTCCCCATTCCCGGATCTCGCGCACCGCCTCGGGCACGTCGCGCGACGAGGCGACGATCATGCTCTTCAGCCGGTCGGGGTAGTCGCCGCAGAAATCCGCCATGTGGCGGTGGTAGGCGCGAATGATGCCGACTTCGAGGGTCGGATCATCGAGCCCGACGAGGCTGAGCCACGAAGTCGGAATCAGGAAATGGACATCGGTGCCCTCATCGTCCATGTCGGCGACCCGGTTGCCGGCCTGGTCGTCCTGGGTGCCGGGCCGCGGCTGCTTGGTTCCCATCCATTGCGTGTCGCGACCGGTGAAGGTCTCACGCGGCGCCTTTTCACCGAGAACGCGCCGGTAGTATTTGACGCCGACGCGATAGTTGTGGAGCTCACCGTTACCTTCGACCGCCTGACCCGCCGACACACGATAGGGCGCCAGTTCGGGAAGACGCTCACGAAAGGCCGGATCGACATAGCGTTCCAGCACCTCGGCGGCCGGGTTGACATGGGTGTCTGAATCATAGACGCGGAAACCATTCTTCATATCGCCTCTCCTCCGTTCGGCGCTCGCCGCTGCGGTCTTCTTTCACCGCGTCATCATAGGATCGCCGCCGGCCCTTGTTGACCGGCCCTTGTTGACCGGCCTTGTCGACGCCGGGCGCGGCCGCCTTCCGGGCGCGTCCTACCGGGTGGAGCGGTCGACAGCCAGCCGGATCTTCTTGGGCGACGCGCCGTTGGCGGCGAGGTAGACCGCCTTGTTGGTTTCGACATTGTAGGCGAGCCGGCCGTTGCGCCGGTCGTATTGCGGCCGCGCCAGGATGCGGGCGGACAATTCAAGATGGTTGCCGATATCGAAGTATTCGATCACGTTCTTATGATAGCGGCCGAATTGAAGAAACGTGTGGGTTCGCGAGGCGATCACCCGGCAGCCGAGCTCGACCGCCTGCGAGATCGGGCCCGACGAAGATTGGCCGACCTCGAGATAAGGGAAGACGACGGTGTCACAAACCGCCATCCCAGACAGAAATTCGGCATCGCTGGTGGCGCCCAGAAAATGGATCCGCTGCGACAGATCCTTGGGATGGCCAACCAGGAGGTCGCGCATCGAGCTGTCGACGGCGACCGAGACGGAGGGTGCGCCGCGCCCCGCTCCGAGCCGCATCCGCTCGGCGATGTTGGTGTCGACATAGCCGGCATCGAACAGCGACGACACGACCGGGTCGATCGGCTGATGCGGTTTGATCTCGTTGGGGTGAACCCCGCCGAAAATCAGCAGATGGTAGTCCTTCGGCAGGTGATGCAAGGCTCGGATGACAGCATCGAACCCTTTGTAGCGCCCAAGAAAACCGAAAACTCCGATCAGCTTGGCGTCGTTCGGGACCCGGTCCAGCAACGGGAACTTGTCGCGCGACGCGGTGCGGCGGACCTCGTCGGCTTGGTCCTCGCTCAGAAACGACAGGGGGTGATCATAGACATTGCGCAGGCCGTGGACGTACCTCATGTGCCACAGCTCGCGGCGGGTATGGACAATGACCGCGACCGGCTTCAGCCGCTGGGCGCGGCGCAGATGGGTGGCGACCCCGGCCGACAGCAAGTGGGACCGGTTGTATTCCGAACGCAGGCTGATCGCCTTGCCGAAATTGAACCCGAGGATCTCCCGGAAAAATCGCTTGAAATCGAACTCTTCGGCTTCGAACACGGTGTGAAAGGTCACTGAAAGCCGCGGCGCCGCTCGGGCGATCCAGGTGAACCGGCGGAAGATGTCGCGGCAGGAGCGACCCAGCGTACCGTGCTCCAGCTGCAGATTGACGGCATCGAACTCTCTGATCTCCCGGCAAATCTCCTGGATGTGGCGGTCGGCGAAGCGGCGCACCCGAGCGTGGGTGGCCCGCAGCAGAAATTGGTTGAGATCGAAGACCGTCACATCGAAAGCATCGGCGAGCTGCATTTCGAGGCTTCTCGAATAGGCGGCGATCCCGCACAGATCGCTGTAGGTCGAGACCAGGGCGAGGCGCGGGCGGGCGGCATGGTGGGCCGCGGCAAAGGGCGGCGCGCGGACCGCACCGGCCGGAAACAGCAAGGGTCCGCTGGCTTCGAACTCGATGCTCGCCATGGTTTTTTGCTCCCGCCGCCTGTCGCTGCCGGGCTGCCGCCTACAGCAGGTGATCCCGCACCGACCGGATGGTCAGGCCGCCGATCGCCCAAACGGTGAAGGCGATCAGCAACGTGACGCCCAGCGCGCGCAGCCGGCGCGGATAAAGCGCCTCCTCGGGCAGGCTCGGCTGGACGAAGTCGGCGATGTAGATGTGCTGGCGGTCGGCGTTGCTGCGCGCGCGATCGAGCCCTTCGAGTGCATGCTGATAGGCGTTCTCGGCAAAGCGCCGTTCGCTTTCGAGCTCCTCATAAGAGCCCATCACCCCGGAGAGCGCCTGCATGCGCGTCTTCGCGGTATCGGTGACTTCGCTTTCGACCGCTTGCTGTTGCGCCTCGAGCGAATCGGATCCGCGCCTCCAAGACCTGGACAGGGGGCGCATCGGCATGCACGAACGCCTTTAGAGTCTGACAGCTCGGTGCCGGCGCGGACCAGTTCGTCGCGCAGCCGACCGGCGAGCGCCGCATGCGCATCGGCGGTCTTGTTCGGGTCGATCAGACCTTCCTTGTCGCGATAGTCGCGCAACCGGCCCAGCGCCGCGGTCAGTCGCCGCTCGGCCGCCTGCACCTCGTCGGCGGAATTGCGTACGGCATCGCGCACGGGGCCGTTGTCCTCTCTTTAAGGTAATTAGCACAAGCGACTCGTGATCTTTGGGTCGAGCGTAACAATTGCGAAATACGGGAAGCGAAGGCCCACAGGTCAACTTCGAAGCTAGAATGTCTGGGGTCCGTTGACCTACTGATCGGCAGCCGTAGCCCCGGGATGGCCTTGACGTATGCCGCCCCGCGTGATAGTAATTAATGCGCAAGTTAAGGTTACCGGGAGTTCGGAATGCAGAAGTACCTTCTCCCGGGAGCGGCAGTGATGAGCCTTGTTTCTGGGGGTGCGAGTGCAGCAGCCGTTCCAATCGGCACCTTTACCGAAACGGCCTCGGCTTCTTGTCCTGCTCCGACCGGAAGCATTTGGCCGTCTGATCCCCCCCTCCGTGACGGCGATGTCGGCGGGATCTTCAACAACTCCGAGGAGACTTCATGCGGTCCGATCTCCTTCGAGATCCTTGCCGGCGGCACTTTGGTAATTTCCGCGCAACCAGCGGTACCATTGTTCGCCGGTGACGTGTATCAGGTGTTCGTTGACGGGAATTCGGTGGGCGTCACCACTCCGGTACCGCTGTTCGGATCGAATTTCAGTGCAGGCACCTTCACCATGCCCATCTCCGCCGGCACGCACAATTTCAATATTAACGACCAGCTACTGTCGTATATCGGCTTTCAGGCCCCTTATGGGCCTCCCGCTACGACCGTTCCGGCCGGCTTTTCGCCAAACAGCGTCGCGGTTACTCTAACTGAACTGCCCGCGGCCGTCCCCGAACCACGCTCGCTCTGGGAAGTCGCCGTCGGGCTGGCTGGGTTAGGCTATCTCTGGAAGCGCCGCAGTAAGACCTGAGACCCGTTATAGCTCAGCACAATCTCAGATAATTTGGTATGCGGGGACCGGCCTTAATCCCGAGCATTTTCGTAAATCCCAGCCACCTGCCGTTTCCGGTTAGGTAAAGTTTGACCATATATACAGAAATTTATCCCGAAGCTCCGAAGCGAAGACCTAGTCGTGCGTCCATTAATCTTGCGCACCGCAAGGACCTCAAGGGTACAAGGCCTAATTGGCCACTTGCTTGATTCTCATTTTTTTTGGACGCCTTTTGGGCGTGTGCATGACAGTTGGCTGACGCCGCGCAAGGTACGATCGAACTCGAGGGCAATAGAACGAATCCAGCCCGAGGGCATAGGGGATGTATGGCATTGAAGTGGGAAAATATGGTTGCCCTAGGAGTTGAGAATGCTTTGTCATTTATCAGATCGGCATCGCGTAAACCGAATGCATTGGCTCGATCCGAGGTTATCGCCTCTCTGGTTATCGTCGAAGCCGCCTTAAAGATGTTGCTGAAAGAGCTGCATTCGGACGTGGAAAGGTAAAAGAACGAGAAATGGGGGTTGCCTCGTAAATCGCCATGCGTGAATCGCTCCCCAAACCGGAAGGCCCGTTCATCATGCCGCACTGTCTCTTGCATGTGACCAACGCCCAAGATCAAAAGGAATATTTTGTATCTATTATTTCAGATAACAGACCAATCCATTTCACCATTCATGGCTGTATTGAGTTCATACAGCGCGTTTAACGTTCGAAGCGCTCCTTCTCCAGGCTAGGTCTGCAAGATCGTTTACCGAACCTCTCATGGGTATTGGCTGCATAAATGTGCCAAAGCAACATTTAGATTTCAATGGATTTTGTGAGTTTATGCGAATTTTTGCCAAAGACACCGAAATATCGTTGCAGTGGTGCTATGTCATTTAATTATAACATAAAAAGACATTGTGATAAGTGGGGATTGAGACCGGAATATACTACGGTACCTTCGGTTTTCTCTTCTCGCCGCTTGCCTTACTTACTCTTGTTTGACGAGCCAGTATCGCATTAGAAGGCTTATACCTTTGCTGCGGGTGAGATCAACTTATTGTAGATGAGAGGCGAGTGAGCGACGGCGCTGAGCGCGATGAGCCTTCGCATTTAGAAGCCGCGATCATTCCGTCTTTGTACGAGTGGTTGGCCAGGAGCCCTGCGCCCCGTAACGTTGGCGAGCCTTGGAATTATTGCGATAACAATATCATTCGCCTGCGGAAGAAGTGAGTGCCGATGCGTGCACGCGAACGCCTTTAAGGTATTGATCTCCACTTTTCAATCAACCAAAGCTGAAAATGGCAGACTGTACGATTCGCCATTTGACGTATTTTGGACGGGGACCTATGGCATAGTTATGGTAATATTATGGCCTTAATGAGGCGCGCCTGAGTCACATGCAAAAAAGAGCCTTCCTACTGTTTGATAACATGGGCAAGGCACCTGGCGGCTGATCCAGTTTCCATCGCATGTAGGTCAGGCCTTTCCGGCTGCGGCGGAGATTTAGTTACCCGCGCAGTAAGAGACCTCGGATGGGTCGCTTTGGGCTCCCTCCGGAATGCTCTTCTTATTACATTGGATCCGCACACAGTGTCGCATTTGGCGGCTTTCGCTGCCTTTTATGAAATCGCCGGACGAGCGCCCAACCGTTTAGTGCTAGCGTTTTCAAGCGAGAACGGAATCCCTTCGCATTATGAAATGTATTTCACACCGCGGGATGCGCTCAAACGGGTCGAAGGCATTCTCGCGATGGGACAGCTCGCCCTTGGCCTTCCGCCGGACGCAACCGCGCGAGCATCCTCGGGCCGTTCGATGAACGAGCCCTCGCGTCCTCGCCAATCAGCCTCGAGACACGTTCGCTCCCTTCGGGGCCGCGACGGTTGGGCGGTAAAGCTGTTGGGGAAGATTGCTCAAAAACATTGAATCTTCCGGTCGAGGCCATCTCGACGGCAGATAATTGGATGAAATCTCTTCCTCAACTTTTGGCAAAGTGCACGTAAGGGGCCGCATCTGCCGTCTATTGACTTATCCGGGCTCCTCCATTTCCTAGGCGCAGCCGCCGGCCGAGCGCACGTTTTGGATACCTCTGAGGCGGTCCCGACAAATTATTGGTTCCGCCTTTGGGGTGCGGTTAACTCCTATGGCACCGGCCATACGACATGAAGATTGAGCCAGATGCCCGCGGGCTTGATGCGAGACAACGCCATCGAAGATTATTGGGGGGTCGTCACTATGGGCGTTCCCCGGTATCACCTAATGGACATCACTGAAGATCGGGTCGCTTACTCGTACGCTAGGTTGCTTCTGCCGTTTGCCACTGACGGCCGACGCGTTCGACCATCTTCTCGCGTTGATAAACGAGCGTGATCTAGAACGCGAGGCGCCGTAGGCGTGCGCACCGCATCCAGCGTGGGCTGGGCCAGGGATGCTATTGCCTCAGCTCGGGTAGAGTAGCAAAGGTGGATGATCGCGTGGCGCCTCTCCGGCGGAAACCATCCATTGACGAAACGACAAACGTGGGCGAAACCGTAGACGCGGGTCCCCATAAAGGAGGCCTTCCGATCGGTCACCTTTGGGCTTTCACGGGGATCATCGCGTATCATTGCGGTGTCGTGGTCTAGAGGCCAATTCCGGAGAGCAACAGCCCGGCCAAGACGCGGGAGAACAGCGGCCAATCTGAAGGAACCGCGGTAATCCCTCCGAATCCACAACCCCCCGCCGTGCGCGACATCGCCTCCAAAGGCTGGAATCTCGCACTTAGGGCTGTACCTCGGGTCGATGGCCCGTAGCGAGCGACCGAACCACAGAGTTTGGGATAGGACGAGGGAATAGAAATTCTCCACGGCCAAATGGCGTACGCAATATGTCGCGATCGCCCCTCCCTGGGCGTTCTCGGCGATTATCCAGAAATCTCGATCCGTAAAACGTGTAAATTGGGGATCGAATGCTTGATTTAGGTGCGTGTGGCCGTGGGTACGCCGGACGGCCACATAGTCATGGAAATCTCGCTTTACGCGCAGCGATATTCCTTCCCGAGCACCTGTCGCGAGATAACCCTCGATTGCCGACTGTATCGTTGTGAATTCAGTGGCTTCAAACATAAGCACGACTCCGCCCATTGCCAGGGTTGAACTTGGAGGCGGCTCCCAAGGGAAAATCGACCGCCAAGGAACCCTCTGACGTTAGCCGGGAATGATTAAGAAACACCTGAGACAAAAGCGAGAGATCGGCCGATTAAAAGTTTTATATAAACGTGTTATTTACTACAAAGTAATAAACTTCAGAAATCGGTCACAGGTATCTTTACTAACCGGGCTGTCCGCGCGGTATTGGACTATCCGGTTGTGGCATAGACCGACGCCTAGGTTCCCGCCTACCCTAAATTTTTGGCGTGCTTTCAGTCTGCGGCTGGAACGACGATCGTTAACTTCTGCTGCCGGTCTCCAAGCCGTGCTCCTTCCGACCATCCTCGCCCCAGCGCTATTCTGCCC
>CAWCIL010000038.1:0-9604 GCA_963795485.1 uncultured Alphaproteobacteria bacterium | reverse complement strand
CACGATTTTGGCAATCTTGCGGATGAAGCGCCGGAAATTGACCTATAGTGAGCATCGAGCGTCCCGGGAAAGGAGCGACTGGTCGTGCCCCCATGGGGACCTTCGCCGTTCGCTGACGGTCGATTGAGTCGCCCCACGACGAAGCTTAAACGCTGTTTGGAGCCGAACATTGTAAATCAGTCCGTCCTCATTCGCGTTCACGGCCGCCGGTGATAGATGGTTCGCGTGCCAGTTTGCGTCGCAAAAGATCGAGAGGACCACCCGGCCTCAGCACACGATCCGGGACGCCGAAGATCGGGCCGAGCGCAGCATCAATATCATGCCGTTGGCCGTCGATGTCGATCTGATCGAACGGCGAGAGATGTCGAGCCTTTAGCGCGTCGAAACATCGAGCAGCTTCGCCAGCCGCTCATCGGACAGAGTGCGAAAGTCAAATGTAGGCAGATCCGGCAACCGCGTTAGCGTGATGCTACCTCGCCCGCTCTGCTGCTTGCTTGCACGCCACCAATAAATCAAGCCCGGGTCGAGTTGGCCCATAAGACGAACGCCGCCTCGTGGCGTGGATCGCGAAAGCTGAGACTGGGCCAAGCGCAGCCACCGATTGTTGGCTGCACGGTAAGTAAGGCAGCGGTCGACTGCGAGTTGAAGCGGAAGTCGTAATTAAAATGGCAGCGACTCGCCATTGCCCATATGCGCGCTGCCTTTTCACGCAGCAGCTTATCTTCAGCAGTGGATCTGCTTTGACGGAGCACGCCTTGGCTGTCCGGCTCAACGACCAACGCGCGCTCTCGCTGCGCTTCGTCGTTCCAGAGAGATGGATAGGTCGGAGCTTCACCAGGTGCGATTGGAACGATGTCAAACGGGCCTCGTATCACTCGACCGCCACCCTATACCATTGATGTCGCGATGAAGGGGTCCGACGAACGCGAGATTTCCGAGCCGACAAACTGGTAGAAGCGAAGGCGCGAATTCTCCGGGTAACCAAAGCTGACCATTTTCGAGTTGATGGGCCGTTTGTGCCACGGAAACATACCGCAACCCGACACAGAGGCCATGCTCCATCTGCGGGCAATCGCCGCCAACCATCACACCAACAACATCGTCACCGACACGGATCACAGTACCGCCAAGGGGTCCATCTTCCAGGCGCCGGGCCATCGCTCTTCCTTCACGAACACGGCGGCCAATTGTCGCTCCCTTCCAAAGGGACGGATGGCTTAGAGTTCAGGATCACGAACGTGCCCCGCTGGCTGCCGTCGCGGCTCCGCCTTGCCGTGATCAGGCACTCGGCCATATCGGTATCGGCGGAAAACGACAGTTCGTTGTCTCGCCCAGCGGCGATGCTGACGATACATAAATTTTCGTAGTGCCGTCGCAACAACTTGCGGGACGGTTCCCAGCTGGCCCCGAACTGGAGGCTGAGCGGCATCACCAACGCGAGGGTTCCTTCTGGACGAATCTTCCGATGGGCTAGCGCCAGAAACGCACTCGCCTCGCCTGCATTGCCGTGATATGCGGTGCCGTCTGCGATCTTCGCTAGCCGCTCGGCCATTTGCCGCTGCTGCTGCGGTGTCGTGTAAAATGCGGCGAACATCGGGTTCGGCACGTTCCCGCGATCGCCTTCGTGGTTTGTCGCCCTGACAAAGGGGGATTTATGACCACGAGATCGTATGTTCTGTCGGGAATCCGATCCACGCCTCCGCTTCGCGTTGGCCGCCTCCCTCGACCAATGTTGCGGCAGTGGCGAATACGGGAAAAACTCCCCCCCGCTGCAACAGATCAAGAGAACCAAGGGATAGCGCTGACCGCCTAATTTGCCAAACGGCATGGTCATGATCGAGCTGGCAGGATATTGGACAGCCGGATGGGTACCCGCGACATCGATGCCGTGATATGCGTGCCTGCCGGCATGATGTCACCGCCGCCGGTCAGGACATCCGACATCATCATGGGATGCAAGGCTTGCTCATCGCCACCGTGCAATTCGTGATGCTGCCGCAGAAATTGGTAAACGGTCGAAAGAAGCGTTCCGGTGCCGCATGCAAATCCGCCACCCGAAGCCGTGTCAGATTGTCGCGGATCGGCCCGATCCTCCCTCGCGGCGTGGCGCTAGGTGAAATCGCCAGTTCAGCTAACAAAGCCGCCGAGGCTGGTCTCGTATAAAACGCCGCTAGAAATTTTCGGTCAGCAATAAGAGTTTGAAAAATGGCGCCGACCAGGTCATGAGAATGGGTTAGACCGCTTTCGAGCACCGAGTCAGCGGTCTTCGCCATCGATCCAGTATCTCGACGACCGCCGTCGCTGGCAGCATCTCAATGATCTGCCGGGCTATACGAAAATTGGCCAATAGTTGATTACGAGGATTTTCTGCCATTCGGCAAGAACAGCCTCGCGCGATAGACGCCCCTCGGCCGCGCGGATTTGGTGCACCGATCTGATACCAGTAAGCGGGCCACCATGCCCGACAAGGCTAGCGTGGAAAACAAGCGCGTTTGCCACGATCGTCATGGCCATGCGCCGCGTCTGGATGCGTTCTTCCTGATGCAGCAACGCGGCTATCCCGTCGAGCGCACCGCGATATTCCGACGCTAGGTCGCTGAGAATGCCGGCCGCGTCGCTGACTCCCAATACCAGCCGGTTCGACGCCTCGTTCACGATAGGCGGCGGGATCGTCATTGACTGGCACACGAGGCAGAGATCGACATCGAGCCGGATATCCATCCGGCTTTCGGCCATCGGGTGGTGTCGTCTGGCGATCGTCCTGTGAAGCAGGCGAACTCAAGCTTCGTCGTGTCGTCACGTAGAGCTTGCGCCAACACTGCGCCCTCGTGTTCGCGTAGCGCTGGCGGAATGCGCACCGCGACCGAGGAAAAAACCTGCCGCCCGGTATCTCGCAGTGCTTGGCCCAATCGCGAGCACGCATCTGCTTCGACGGTGATGGCGGGGAGAACCTCGGTCTCGACGACTACCGGGCTCGTACCTGGCTCCGTGATCAGGATGTCCGGTTGCAGGCCGGCGTCGCGAAAGATACCTGTGTTCTCGTCGCACCCTTTCGCGGGGCCGCCCAAAGACGACGGCGCTCCCGCAGCACAAGCGCGATGGCATCGTTAATTGAACGCTCGGTCGTCGGCACCTATCGTTACAGCCGCGTTGGCTCTTTGTACACCAGCGCCGCCCTCCCCATGTTTGATGGCGACCTCGCAATCGACTGACAGCTATCGTCGGCTGTTATTAGCCGCCTTAGCAACAGCGATTTTCAACTGGCGGCCGACGGCTTTCGACCAACGCCCCAGATCGCCCACGATTTCGGGTCCGGCTTGCTTGTTACCGACGCCCAGCTTTACCGAGGCGGACCCGACGGCCGCTTGGGCGCGGAGGCGACATCGGCTGGCCAGGAATCCGGCCGGCGGATCGCCGGATTACCGCGCGGTCCAGCCGCGGTCGGCGAGGAGCGAGGAGCCGGTGACGAGCGAGGCGGCGGGGAGGCGAGGAAGACGACCGCCGCGTCCGACGCCCCTCACCGGTCGGGGTTATCACTGGAGAAATTCTCAGCAAGCGTAGGGCGGGAAAGCGCAGCGCATTCCGCCGCTCTGCGCAGCCATGGTGATCGGCGATGCCGCACTTTGCCGATGACACATCGGGAGCGCCGGGTTAGGTATGGACCTATGAGGGTCGGATCAACCGGCCTCGCACGAGATGAGGCGCAACGCGCCGGTCCGCGGGCAGCAAGCGGCGGCCCCGGCCTCGTTTGTCGGGCGGTCGCGTGGTGTCCGGGTTGCCATAACCCGAGGGAGGCAGCATGACCGCCCAATCGCCGATCGAGATGTCGGGCTCTTCGGCCAGCCGCGTGCTCGGCCGCAAGATGGACAGCATTCCGTTCAGCGGCTACCAGGTCCTGATCATCTTCATCCTCGCCCTCGTCGGCTTCATCGAGGGCTACGATCTGTTTATGACCGGCTCGCTGCTGGTTCTGGCCAAGACGCCGCTGCATCTGACCGGCACCGATATCCAGTGGCTGCTCCTCGGCCCCGCCCTGATGGGGGCCATCGGCGGCTTCGGGTTCTCGGCGGTCGGCGACCAGTTGAGCCGCAAGGCCATGCTGCTGATCGGGGTGATTGCGACGACGTTCCTCACGCTGTTGATCCCGCTGGTGCAGAATGCCGAGCAGCTGATCGTCCTGCGGTCGTTGACCGGTCTCGGCGCCGGCGGTGTCTGGTCGGCGGTGTACCCGATCGGCGCCGAATTGATGCCGGCGCAGCACCGCCGCACCTATGGTGGCGTCTACGAGATGGCGCTGGCCTCCTCGTTCACCGTCTTGCCCTTCGTCGGCGGCCAGCTCGCCGGCAATCCCGATGCGTTCCGGTTCCTGGCCTTGCCCGGTGGGCTCGCACTCCTGGTGGTGCCGGCGATCGTCTATTTCCTGCTGCCGGAGAGCCCGCGCTGGCATCTGCGGCGGGGCGAGGCGCGGATCGCGGCCGACATCGTCAACCAGATCATCAGGCGGTCCGGCAATCGTGTCTCGCCGCTGCGATTGGCGGAGCTTGGCGACGTTCGCGCGGCCGCCCGCGAGAAACTGCCGCCCTACCGGACCCTGTTCGCGAAGGGCCAGCTGCGGTGGACCGCGGTCGGCGTGATCACCGGCACCTGCGCCGGGTCCGCTGCTTATATGACTGCGGCACTGTTGCCGAAGGCGCTGACCAACCAGGGCTATGCCGTCGGTGTGAGCCTGGGAATTACCTCGATCATCTACGCGACGAGCTTTTTCGGGAAAGGCTTCACCGGCTGGCTGATGGAGATCATCGGCCGGCGGTGGACGATCTTCTACGTGATGGGCGGGGCGCTGCCCGGGTTCTTCCTGATGCTGCTCTCGCACGTCGCGGGGCAATACTCTGGCCTGTTGATGATCGCGGGCGGGCTGATCATCGGCTTCACCGTGGTGTCGGCGTTCCCCGCCACTCGCGTCTATTTGTCCGAGCAGTTCCCGACGGCATTGCGCGGCCGCGGCCATCTCTTCGGCGAATTGTGCGGAAAGATTTTCGCCGGCGGCCTGGTGCCGTTTTTCATGGCGCCGCATACCGGCTCGCCGACGATCTTCTTCGGCACGATGCTGCTCTTTGCCGCGATCGGCGCGTGCGTCCCGATCGTGTGGGGCAAGGAGACGATCGGCCAGATCGAGGTGATCGCAGCCGAGCCCGCGGTCCAACCCGCCTGAAGGGCGGCTCGCCCGCCTCCCGAAGCGGAAACTTGCTCGGGCGCGGCGTTATCTTCCTATGTAGAGTGGTTCTGCCAGGATGCACATGCCGCTGAACATCAAGGACCCTACAACCGAAAAATTCGTGCGGGAGCTCGCCGCGGCGGCCGGGGAGTCGGTGACTATGGCGGTGCGCAGAGCCGCCGAGGAACGCCTCCAGCGGGTCCGGCGGCAGCGGAGCGGCCGCAGCCTCGCCGCTGAGCTCCTCGAAATCGGCAGGCGCTGTGCCGCCTTGCCGGATTTCGATACGCGCGAGGCTGACGAGATCCTCGGCTACGACGAGCACGGACTGCCGCGCTGATGGTGATCGACAGTTCGGCGGTTCTGGCGGTGCTGCTGAACGAGGAAAATGCCGGCCGCCTCGGCTCAGGCGATCGAGGCCGATCCGCAGCGGCTGCTCTCGGCGGCAAACCTGCTCGAAGCGTCGATCGTCATCGAAAGCCGCAAGGGCGAAGCGGGCGGGCGCGAACTCGACTTGCTGCTCTATCGCGCCGCCATCGAGATTGTCGCGGTCGATCAGGATCATGCCGAGATCGCGCGCGGCGCCTGGCGGCGGTTTCGGCAAGGGCCGAGATCGCGCCGGGCTCAATTATGGCGATTGTTTTGCTTATGCCTTAGCAAAAAGCCGTGGCCAGAAGCTGCTGTTTCAGGGCGGCGATTTTTCGCGAACCGACATCGAGCCCGTCCCGCTGCCATCGCAGCCGTCGCCGGAAACGCCGGCCTGTTGACCGAAGTCTCGGATCGGTTCAGAGCATCCGTCGGCCAGTTGCCCTCGCTACTACCTACCACGCGGTCCAGCCGCCATCGACCAGCAAACTCGAGCCGGTGACGAGGGAGGCGGCGGGGGAGGCGAGGAAGACGACGGCCGACGCGACTTCCTCAACCGTGCCGAGCCGGCCCAACGGGATGTGGCCGAGCACCCATTGGCGAAATGTCGGGTCGTCGAAAAACGGGCGGACCAGCGGCGTGTCGATAAAGGTCGGGGCGATCGAGACGACGCGCACGCCCTTTGGCGCCAGCTCGACCGCCATCGCCTTGGTCAGCCCCTCGATCGCGTGCTTGGTCATCACATAAACGGTGCGGTCGCGCTCGGACCCGACATGCCCCATTTGCGAGGACATGATGATGATGACGCCGCCGCGGAGATGCGTCGCAAGGTTTTGGGAGGGCGTCGGCTGCCGCGATGGTCAAGCGGCCGACGGGGGCATCGGCAGGGTCTTGCCCCGGCGGGCGCGGCGCCCCATCGTCCAGTGCAATGAAGGCTGCGCCGTTGACGCCGAACGAGCTGTTCTCCCGTCTCGACGCGCTGGGGATCGTGCACCGCACCGTCACCCATGCGCCGGTCTTCACCGTCGCCGAGGCCGCCGCGGTGCGCGGCGACATGCCCGGAGGCCATTGCAAGTGCCTTTTCCTCAAGGACAAGAAGAGCGGGTTCTGGCTCGCGGTCATGCTCGAAGAGCGCCGGGTCGCGCTCGGCAAGCTCGCTGCCAGGCTCGCCGCGCCGCGGTTTTCGTTCGGCAGCGCGGACGAGCTCTATGCGCTGCTGGGGGTGCATCCGGGCAGCGTGACGCCCTTTGCGCTGGTCAACGACGCGGCGCACCGGGTGACGCCGGTGCTCGATCGCGCGATGCTCGACCATGACCCGCTCCACTATCACCCGCTGGCCAACGACCGCACCACCGCGATCGCACCTGCGGACCTGCTGCGCTTTATCGCCGCCTGCGGGCAGCGGCCGCGGATCGTCGATCTCTCCGACCTCGAACGCTAGCGGCGCGATTCCCGGCCCGCCGGGGGACTTCGCCTCGCCAGCGCTTGTCATCGCCGCGGGGTGCGGCCATGTTGTTGGGTAAACCGGAAGAGGAAAGCGATGCCGAGCGAACCTTTGATCGGCGGCGCGGCTGCCATCCCCGTCAAGGACGTGACCACGGCGACGTTCATGGCCGATGTCGTCGACGGCTCGTTCGAAACCCCGGTCATCGTCGATTTCTGGGCGCCGTGGTGCGGGCCGTGCAAGCAGCTCGGCCCGATCCTGGAAAAAACCGTCCGCGCCGCCAATGGCGCGGTGCGCATGGTCAAGCTCAACATCGACGAGAACCCGGAGATCGCGCAGCAGATGCGCATCCAGTCGATCCCGGCGGTCTACGCCTTCCGGGACGGCCGGCCGGTCGACGGCTTTGTCGGCGCGCAGCCGGAGAGCCAGGTCAAGCAGTTCATCCAGCGCGTCAGCGGCGGCAAGGGCGGCGGCCCCTCGCCGGTCGAGGAGGCGATGGCGATGGCCAAGGAGGCCTTGCAGGCGGGCGATCACGCCAGCGCTGGTGCGGTCTATTCGCAGGTCTTGCAGCGCGAGCCGGACAATGTCGAGGCGCAGGCCGGCCTCGCCCGCGCGATGATCGCCCAAGGCGACTTGATCAAGGCTCGCCAGGCTCTCGATCGCGTTGCGAAGGAAAACGCCGGCCATGCCGAGATCGCCGCGGCGCGAACCGCGCTCGATCTCGCCGAGCAGGCGGCGAAGGCGATGGCCTCGGCCGGCAAGTTGCGCGCGCGCCTGACACAGAACCCCGACGACCACGAAGCGCGTCTCGATCTGGCGACGGCATTGTTCGGCAGCGGCGAGCGCGAGGCCGGGGTCGCCGAGCTCTTGGACCTGTTCAGGCGCGATCGCGAATGGAACGAGCAGGCGGCACGCAAGCAGCTCGTCAAGTTCTTCGAGGCGATGGGCGCGACCGACCCGTTGACCTTGAGCGGACGGCGGCGGCTGTCCTCGCTGATGTTTTCCTGAAGCTTTCATAAGGGAGGAGCGGATGAGCGAGCGGCCGGGCGCAACCGCGCTGTGCGAGATCCTGCCGATCTTCCCGCTGGCGGGCGTGCTGCTGCTGCCGCGGGGCCAGCTGCCGCTCAACATCTTCGAGCCGCGCTATCTGGCGATGACCCGCGACGCGCTCTCCGGGGACCGCCTGATCGGCATGGTCCAGCCGAGCGACCCGCATCAGCCGGCGGCGGGCAACCCGCCGGTCTATCCGACCGGGTGCGCCGGGCGGATCACCTCGTTCTCGGAGACCGAGGATGGCCGCTTTCTGATCACGCTGACCGGGCTCTGCCGGTTTCGCATCCGCGAGGAATTGCCCCTCTCGAGCGGGTATCGCCGGGTGGTGCCGCGGTGGGACGAATACGCCCGCGACCTGCGTAGCGAACGCGAGCCAGGTTTCGACCGCGAGCGTCTGATCCGCGGATTGCGCGCCTATTTCGACCGGCACCAGATCAAAGCCGAATGGGACTCGATCAGCTCGGTGCCGGGCGAACGGCTGATCACCTCGATCGCGATGGTGTGTCCGTTCGAGCCGAGCGAAAAGCAGGCTCTGCTCGAAGCCTCCGATCTCGCGGCGCGTGCCCAATTGCTGACCGCGATCGTCGAGATGGCGGTGCTGGACCGGTCGGGCGGCGGCGAAGCGCGGCATTGACGCGGGCGCGGCCGGCGCCGGGGATTGAGCACGGAGGATCGGTATGGAAGGCTCGTCGGAAATCGACCCCAAGCTATTGGAAATCCTGGTCTGTCCGCTGACCAAGGGCCCGTTGCGCTACGACCGCGAGGCGCAGGAGCTGATCAGCGAAGAGGCGGGGCTCGCGTATCCGATCCGCGACGGCATCCCGATCATGCTGGTCGACGAGGCGCGGCCGTTGCGCGACGACGAAGCCGCGGCCAAGCGGCTGCCGCCATCCTGAGAGAACGCAGGTGAGCGCCGGCGGCAGCGCGCGCTGGCCGGTCGAGCTGCGGCTGAAGCAGGCCGAAAAGCTCGTTGAAATCAGCTTTGACGACGGCAGCCATTTTCGCCTGCCGGCCGAGTACCTGCGGGTCGAGAGCCCGTCGGCCGAGGTGCAGGGCCACGGGCCGGGGCAACGGACATTGGTTCCGGGCCGCGCCCATGTCGGGATCATCGGGCTCGAGCCGGTCGGCAATTACGCGGTGCGGATCATCTTCGACGACCTGCACGACACCGGGATCTATTCGTGGAATTACCTCCACCAGCTCGGCGTCGAGCACGATCAGCGCTGGCGCGCCTATGTCGAGGGGCTGGCAGCCAATGGGCTGAGCCGCGAACCCGCGCGATCCTGAGCCGGACGCGACTGGCGAGCAACCCACATCGGGAGATTGCCGCATAAAGGTTCGCGGATCGGCTTGCTGATTCTCTACATATTGTGTCCGGGTGCGGTAAAATAATCGCGTATGGATATAGTATTCGTGCCCGACCTGACGCACCGAAAAATCAAATCAACCGGGTGGGGGCGATACGGAAGACTGAAAGGCTAAGATGGATACGTTTTGAATACCTACATCGATTTGTCATAATGCATGTT
>CAWCIL010000037.1:0-4757 GCA_963795485.1 uncultured Alphaproteobacteria bacterium | reverse complement strand
TCGTTCTGAGATCGCCTGAAAACGGGTGCGCGACGCAGGGCGCCAGCGGCATTGGCCGCGCCCATGGCCAACCGGGTCGCGGCGGCGCACCGGCACGCGAGTGATCTTCGTGTCCACGATGTTCCCCTCCCCGTGGGGTGGATCGGAAGGATTGTGGTCGCGGACCGCGCTCGATCTTGTCGAGCAAGGCTTTTTGGTCTCGGCCAGCGTTCCGGAATGGCTGCCGCTTCATCCCCGGGCGTTCGACTTGCAGGCGCGTGGGGTGGAGCTGTGGGTCTGGCCGCCGAGGTACTCGTTGCGCGAGCATCCCTGGGCCGAGTGGCAGCTCGGGGCAAAGCGCCGACAACCTATGCGGTCGAGCGGCTTATCGCCGCCTGCTCCCGGCGCTGGTCGTTTTCTCTGACGGTGGCGCCTTTCCGCCGATCGAACCGCTCCAGTGAATTGCCGGCACCATTGCCGTTCGTCACTATCGGGCAGTCCAACGGCGAGGAGCTCTGGCACACCGACCGCATCGCCGCACGGTATCGCATCGCGCTCGCCGCCGCGCGATGCTGCTGTTTTGTTTCCGAGGCCAATCGGCGGCTCGCCGAAAAGCAGATCGGCGGCGAGCTCGCCAACGCGGAGGTGGTGCGAAACCCGGTCAATCTTCCGTTTGACGTTTCACTCCCTGGCCGCCTCCGGACAGCGACGGCGAACTGCGGCTGGCCTGCGTCGGCCGGCTGCACCCGCCGTCGAAGGGCCAGGATCTCCTCTTTGAAGCGCTGGCGCAGCCGCAATGGAAAGACCGGCGATGGCGATTGCATCTTTATGGAGAAGGGTCGGTCCGGCAGGGTCTCGAATGGCTCGCCCATAGGCTCGGGCTCGCCGATCGGGTCGTCTTTGCCGGATTTGCCGCCGTCGAGGAGATATGGGCGTCAAACCACGTCTTGGTCATGCCATCTCGCGTCGAGGGCTTGCCTCTGGCGATGGTCGAGGCGATGCTGTGCGCGCGGCCGGTCGTGGCCACCGACGTGGCCGGCCATGCGGAAATCGTCGAGGACGGCGTGACCGGCTTTCTGGCCGATGCGCCGACTGCCGCCAGCATGGCCATGGCGCTGGAGCGGTTCTGGGCCCGGCGCGGCGAGGCGGAAGAAATCGGCAAGGCGGGCGCGCGGAGAATCCGCAGCTTGTTCCGCCGGATCCGGCCAGGGTATTTTCGGACAAGCTCAAGAAATTGGCCAACCTGACCGCGATGCCCTGACCCCGGGGCGAGCGTCGGCAGGCCGCCGCCCGCTATGCTTGTTTCCCCCGACCCAGATAGGTGTAACCGAATGGTCCGGCGCGTGCTGTTCGCGACGACCCACGTCCATTTTCCGCAAGGCGGCGGCGGCGGCGAGCGCAATGCGCACGAGCTGTGCCTCGCCCTGCGGGCCGCGGGGTGTCGAGTCCGGGGTATGGTGCGGAGCTCAGCGCCCGTTGGTCCTGGCTCAGCCACACCAACCGGCTCAAGCGTGTGCTGCTGCGCCAGCGCTTCCCGCGGGATTTGGGCTGCGGCTACCCGGTATTCCGCGGCTGGGATTGGTCCGAGAGTGGGGCCGCGGAAGTCATTGCTCGGTTCCGGCCCGATCTCGCCATCGTGCAGATGCCCCATCCCGAGCCGCTGGTCCGGGCCTTGCGCCGCTGCGGCACACCGGTCGCCGTTTACGTTCACGAAGTCGAGAGCATCGACGATCTCGGGCCGCTCGGCCGCGAAGGCGTACAGTTCCTCGCCAACTCGCATTTCACCGCTGTGCGGCTGCGCGAGCAATGCGGGATCGAGGCGCATGTCATCCGTCCTCTGGTCGATCCGGCGCTGTACGTCACCTCGACTCGACGGCAACGTGCGCTTTTCATCAACACCGTGCCGCGCAAGGGGCTGGAGATCGTTTTGCGCCTGGCGCACAGCCGCCCTGACATCCCGTTCGATCTCGTATGGAACTGGATCCTGAAGGGCGATCGGCTGGATGCGCTGACGGCGCGAGCCGCGGCGGCCGGCAACATCACCCTGCACCCGCCGACTCGCGACATGCGCCCCCTCTACGCCGGGGCGCGCATCGTGCTGGTCCCCTCCCAGTGGGAGGAGACGTGGGGCCGCGTCGCCACCGAGGCGCATGTGAACGGAATTCCGGTCCTCGCCAGCGATCGCGGCGGGCTGCCGGAATTGGTGGGTCCGGGGGGCGTTGTGGTGCCGGC
The DNA here is from genome assembly GCA_963795485.1 of uncultured Alphaproteobacteria bacterium. Lineage (GTDB taxonomy): Bacteria > Pseudomonadota > Alphaproteobacteria > ATCC43930 > CGMCC-115725 > AP-15. Next base: position 2,546 of record CAWCIL010000037.1, on the reverse strand, counting down.
CGAGGCGCCGCATGGCGTGTGGCTGGCGGCGCTGGCCGAGCTTTGGGACGACCCGGAGGCCTACGCGCGCTACTCGGCCGCGGCGAAGACGTACGCGCGGCGCCCCCAGATCCAGCCCGCGGTCATCGTCGACGAACTCTGCCGCTTGCTGCCGGAGCTGGCCGGGAACCGCGCCATCCGGGAAGCAGCCGTAAATACGGTTTGAGCGCTGTCGTCGCGCCGAGCCAGCCGAGCCGGTTGCGCGGCAGCCGGTCGAGGCGGTCGTAAGTTTCGTGGAAATTCGCCGCCATCCGCTCAACGCCGAACAATGCCTCGACCCGCTTTTTGCCGGCGCGGCCGAGCCGCTCGCGATAATCGGGGTCGTCGATCAGCCGGGTCAGCGCCGCCGCCAGCGCCGGCGGGTCGTCCGGCGGGACCAAGCAGGCCCGTCACTCCGTCCTCGATCACCTCGGGAATGCCGCCGACGCCGTCGCGAACACTGGCAGCCCATGTAGCCCGCTTCGGCCAACACCAGCCCGAACGAATCCATTCGAGAGGCAAGTGCCACGATATCGCTCGCCGCACAGACTCCCACAATATCCGCGTAATAGCCGAGGAATTGGACGCGCGCCCGAAGCCCGAGCTCTGCCGCCAGCCGCTCGAGATTGGCCTGCTCGGGACCGTCGCCGACTATCAGCAGATGAACGTTGCGTGCCGGACCGAGCAGAGCGAACGCCCGGATCAGGACATCCTGGCCTTTGCGCCGGATCAGCGACCCGATCGCGGAAACCACCGTGGCATCGTCGGCGATGCCGAGCTGGCGCCGCGGGTCGGCGCTCGTTTTCCGTCGGAGCCGGGAGAAGTCGATCCCGTTGTAAATCACCTGTGTCTTGTCCGCTTCCATGCCGTCGTCGAGGAACGGCTCGATCACCTGCCGCGACACCCCGACCACCAGCGCGGCCTGGTGCAGCAGGAAAGCGTATCGGCTGCGCCGCAAATATCCGATGTGGAGGTGCGCCAGCAGCGGCACTCGCGCCCCCGCGCCACCGGCGCCAGCCACTGGCAGGGCCCCGCGCTGTTGGAATGAAGAACCCTGATTTCATGCTCGCGCACCAGATCGCGCGCCTCGCGCATCAGCGCCCGATAGCGGCCGAGCCGAAACCGCGGTGATTGATAATCGAAATAGATTTCGAAATCGCTGCGATAGGTGGTGAACCCGAGCGCTCTTGCCGTATCGGCCATCGCGATCTGATTGCACCACACGATCGGCCGCACCCGAGCGGGGTCGAGATGCGTCAACAGATCGAGCAGAAGCTGCTCGCTGCCGCGAATCCACCGGTCGCCATAATGGGTGAACAGGATCGGTGTCGGAGCGGAATGCGCCATCGGCGGAATGAGGCCTGCTATCGTGTCCTGGTTTCCGAAGTTCCATCGATCAAGTTAAAGCTTCTCGCCATTGCGAGGAGCCGCACGGCGGCTCGGCAATCTCTAACCGGCTCAGCGCGTTATCGAAATTGCTTCGCCGCGCTCGCGATGACGGACTTCATGTTGAGTTCCTGAACCTTCGTGATCAACACACTATGGAAAATCGGCGACGAGCCGCAGACGGTTCCCACGGGAGAAGTCCCACCTCCGCAACCGCCGGGGGTCAGGCGGCGTTGCGCGGCTTTCTTGCAACGACAAAAAGGATCAATTTTTGCGGGTTTTCAACTGCCGAGGCTTTTCGAATCAGCCACGCGACAATATGCATTCGCAGCCAAGAAAAAAACGGCTCGTCATGTCTGACTGATGTTAAATTCTACAGTTTCAAATCCCGCTTCAGCAAGGGCTGCTTTGAGCAAAAAGACCGGAATAGGGGTGATATGGCCATCCCTGCGATAGAAATCTTCATCAAACCAGCGGAATGTACCCGACCTTATCCAAATGGCGCGAGCCAAGCCGCTGTCGATATTCGGGGTACTTGAAGATTAAAATGCCGCCGGGCTCCAGCAATGCGAAGCACTGGCGCAAAAAATGTCGGGAATTTCCCACATGTTCGATGATTTCGGTGGCCGTGATCGCATCGTATTTTCTGTCGAATTTTTGGAAAAAACGAAGATTTCAGATTTACTTTGACAAACGGCATTGTCTCGCGAAGGCGGAAATTTTCCGGCACCAGATCGCAGCCGGTCATGTTGAAGCCGAGCTCGTGAAGTCTAAGGCACAGCGCGCCTGAGGCACAACCGATATCCAGTACATCGGCGTCCGGGCTGAGTTCCCGCTTCGCCGCCTTGGCAACTTCTTCATGTATTCCGGGTACGGCCGGAGTACTTAGCCCTTTGTAGTTAGATCCGGTCGCGGTATCATACTTTGCCGCTTGGCGATAGTGATCGAGGACGAGGTGTCCGCTATCTTGCATCCTAAACTCCAGGTTTGACCACGCGCCAGCCCACGGCCGACGCTCATATTACCGCAAACAGCCTACAACGAACAAGTGCGCGGATGAATCATCCGTTGGATATCTGGCCTGAGGTGCAAGCAGAATCACGCTTTTACCGCATCATTACCCGCGTCAGCTGCGCGGGGCG
>CAWCIL010000036.1:0-90764 GCA_963795485.1 uncultured Alphaproteobacteria bacterium | reverse complement strand
CGGCAGAAAGCGCCGCCGCCGTGCGACAACCACAAGCCGGGCGGCTCACGCCTCACTTGAGAGCATGAGCCGCCTCGAACTGGTGACACAAGATGCTCAGTAGCAGTTGTAATCCTCGAAGTCCCCGTCATCCGGGTCAAGATCACCTTTGGGGGCACAGGTCTGGGTCTTCGGCCTCGCGTCTGCCGGATGTGGGACAAAGGACGCAGCAAGGGTGAAGGCCATAATGGCTAAGGCCAGGGCGACTCTCACGCGGCTCATAGCAAGCACTCCTCCTGAGAACTTATCCGGGCTTTATCTTCCAAGTGGGACGGCCCATCCGCCCCACCCCGGCAAAATAGGTGAGAGATCGGTCGGAAACCGTGAGGCAGTTCACACTTTAGCAAAAAGCTTATCCTGGGTTCAGGGCGAGCGGGCAAATCTGAAAGGATTTGCCGGCTCGACGTCGTTGCGAAACTCAAGACTTTCGTGCATTTCTCTTGCGCCAACTGGATCAATAGGTTACGGTTTGCGTAAGATATGACCGAAACTCACCCCGAAAAACGCGTCATCGGCTATGCCCGCGTCTCGACCTACGGGCAGACCCTCGACGCGCAGCTTGAGCAGCTTCGCGCAGCGGGATGCAGCAGCCGGAACATATACCGCGAGAAGGTGACGGGCGCGCGCGCTGACCGGCGCGAGCTTAACCGGATGCTCGGCAAGCTGGCCCCCGGCGACGTGGTGACAGTGACGCGGATCGACCGGCTGGCGCGCAGCACCTTTGACCTGTTCGCCATTGTCAAGCAGATCGTGGACGCCAAGGCGCAATTCCGGTCACTGGCGGAACCGTGGGCCGACACCGGCACCAGCACCGGGCGCTTGATGCTGGCAGTTCTCGGCGGTTTGGCGGACGTGGAGCGCGACCTAATCCGAACGCGCACCGCCGAAGGCAGGAGCCGCGCCAAGGCCCGTGGAAAGCACATGGGCCGACCCCCTTCCCTCACGCCGTCCCAACAGAAAGAGGCCAGCAGGCGGCGCGCGCAGGGCGCTACGTTGCAGGAATTGGCGAAGAGCTACAATGTCAGCAGGGCTACGATTTCGCGGCTTGGTTCAGGGGCATAGGAGGCCGAGCCGCAACTGGTGTGCGGGGGATAGGCAGATAGGGGAATTGCTGGCATGGTCAGAGCAATACGCGCCCGAAGCAGCAAAAGCGGCTCCAGCCAACATATGACTAATCATCTTTATTATGGTGACAACATCGAGGTATTGCGCAAGCAAATTGCGGATGAAAGCGCCGATTTAATTTACCTAGACCCGCCGTTCAACAGTCAGGCCACCTATAACGTCTTGTTCCGTGCGCCAACCGGCGAACAATCCAAAGCGCAAATTGAAGCCTTTGAAGATACATGGCACTGGAACGAAAGGGCCGAAGCGGCCTTCGACGATGTGATCCAGAGCGGCAACACCGACGCCGCCGAAATGCTGCGGGCAGTCCGCTCGTTCCTCAGAGAAAATGACATGATGGCATATCTCGCCATGATGGCGGTACGGCTCCTAGAGCTTCACAGAGTGTTGAAACCAACCGGCAGCCTCTATCTTCATTGCGACCCGACCGCCAGTCACTACCTGAAAATATTGCTCGACGCGATATTTGGGAAACGAAGGTTTTTCAATGAAATCGTCTGGCTACGCACGAACGCACACAACATGCAATCGAGAGGCTATCCCAAACAAAACGACTATCTGCTTTTCTACAGCAAGAGCGATGAGTTTACATTCAACCCGCAGTACCTCCCCTATGGCGAGGCGCAGCTAGGCCGATACCGCACAGACGAGGAAGGCCGCTTGTACAAAGCGGAAAACCTCACCTTTTCGACGCCGAATCCGGCACGTCAATTCGAGTGGCGCGGCAGCAGACCGCCAAGTCATCGGTCGTGGGGCGCGGATTTGGAAACCCTCGAAAAGTGGTACTCCGAAGGCCGCATTCTCCTTAAGAAAGACGGAACACCACGGCTCGACGGTTTAAAAATCTACCTCGACGACACCAAAGGCAAAGTGTGCGGGACGAACTGGACTGATATCGCCAGAGTTGGAAACACTAGCGCAGAGCGTCTCGGCTATCCGACACAAAAACCCCTCGCATTGTTAGAGCGCATTATTCAGGCATCGAGCAACGAAGGCGATACTGTACTTGACCCCTTTTGCGGTTGCGGCACCACTATCCACGCGGCGCAGAAACTAGGCCGTCAGTGGCTCGGTATCGACATCACGCACCTTGCCATATCGCTGATCGAGAAGCGGCTAAGGGATGCTTTCCCCGGCATCGCCTTTGACGTTCACGGAACGCCGAAAGACCTTGAAGGCGCGCGCGCACTGTCAGCCCAAGACAAATATCAATTCCAATGGTGGGCCGTCTCGCTTGTCGATGCAGTGCCATTTGGCGGCAAAAAGAAGGGAGCCGACAGCGGCATTGATGGGCATATCTATTTCAAGCCGGACGGTCGCACGACCGAGAAAGCGATTGTGTCAGTAAAGGGCGGCGAGAACGTCAGCGTCCCTATGGTGCGCGACCTCGGCCACGTTGTTGACCGGGAGAAGGCCAAAATCGGCGTGTTCATCACACTGGCCGACCCGACCGCGCCCGATGAAAACCGAAGCCGTCAAAGCAGGCTATTACGAAACCGATTTTGGGAAATATCCGAAACTTCAAATTCTCACGATCAAGGAGCTATTCGAAGGCAAGAAGCCGCAAATTCCTCTCGTTGACCCATCGGCATTCAACAGGGCGCAGAGAGAAGATACTTCGCAGCAAGGCACGCTGATTTAAGGTTGAACGCCGCGCCCCTGCCCTACTCTGCAAAGGCGTCAATTTTCCATAAGGTCGATTATGCGGCAAAGGAATGTAGGCGCCCGATTAAAATGTCACCCGTCTGCCAGTTTGAAATGACACTCGCCGAGGATTTTTGGGAGGGTGTTTGGGGTGACGGTACGCCTGATGAGCGATGGGGAGCTGACGCGGCTCGAGGTGCTGCGGGACTTGGATCAGCGCCGGCTGACAACACCGGCGGCGGCGCAGTTGCTGGGGCTCGAGCGGCGGCAGGTATATCGGCTGTTGAAGGCCTACCGGGCCGAGGGCGGGTCCGGACTGATCTCGAAGCGGCGTGGTTGTCCGAGCAACCGGCGCAAGCCTGAGGAGCTCCGCAGCCAGGCGTTGGCGATCATTCGCGAGCGCTATTGGGATTTCGGCCCGACCCTGGCGGCCGAGAAGTTGCGCGAGGTGCACAAGATTGCGCTCGGCCGCGAGACGCTCCGGTTATGGATGATCGAGGCCAGGATTTGGGCTGACCGCAAGCAACGGCGCCAGCAGGTTCATCAACCCCGTCACCGGCGCGAGTGCATCGGCGAGCTGGTGCAGGTTGACGGCTGCGAGCACTGGTGGTTCGAGGATCGCGGGCCGCAATGCACTTTGCTGGTGTTTGTTGACGACGCGACCAGCCGGCTGATGCATTTGCAGTTTGTCGAGAGCGAGTTGACTTTCGCCTATTTTCATGCGGCCCGCGCTTACCTGGAGGCCTGGGGCAAGCCAGTCGCGTTCTACAGCGACAAGCATGGCGTGTTTCGGGTCAACCATCCGGGTGCGCTCGGCGGCGACGGCATGACCCAGTTTGGCCGGGCCCTGCATGCGCTCAACATCGACATCATCTGTGCCAATTCGAGCCCGGCCAAGGGCCGGGTCGAGCGCGCGCATAATACCCACCTGAATTGATGCTGACTCGCCAAAGGAATTGCGTCGGTGGCTGGTGGCGAGTAGCAGATGTTGTGGTTTGGGGACGGGGGAACCGCAATGTCTGCTCTGGTGATCCGGGACGACATCAGTTCGGAGGAATTGCGCCGGCAGGCCCGGCGGGAACGTGACGGCCGGGTCAGCGCCCGGCTGATCGCGATTGCCAACGCGCTCGACGGGATGGACCGGGCGAGTGCGGCGCGGTTGGCGGGAATGGATCGGCAGACCTTGCGCGACTGGGTGCACCGCTACAACGCCGAAGGGCTTGCCGGGCTGTGCGACCGACCGAAGCCGGGGCGCCTGCCCAAGCTGAGCGAGGGTCAGATGGCCAGCCTGAAAGCGATTGTCCTGGCCGGTCCCGATCCGGCGAAGCACCAGGTCGGGCGTTGGCGGATCGTCGATTTGTGTCGGTATGTCGAGGAGCGCTGGGCGGTCAGCTACAGCGAGACCGGGATGCTGCGGCTGTTGTGGTCGCTCGACCTGAGCCACCGCAAGACCCGGCCACGCCACCCGCAAAGCGACGAGAAGGCCCAGCAAGCCTTCAAAAAAGGGGGTTTGCTGCTTGCCTGAACGAGATTGCCGCGGCCCATCCTGAGGCGCAGCGGTTTGAGATCTGGAGCCAGGACGAGGCCCGGGTCGGGCAAAAGGGACGCACCGGCTATGTCTGGTGGCAGCGCGGCCATACCCCGCGCGGGCGGCGCGATGTCGGCTATCAGTCGGCCTGGATCATCGGTGCCGTCTGCCCGGCGCGCGACACCGGGGTGGCGCTGGTGCTGACCCGGCTCGACACCGCGGCGATGAACCTGTTTCTCGCCGAACTCTCTCAGGCGGTGGCCCCCGGCGCGCATGGCGTGGTGCTGATGGACAAAGCGGGCTGGCACACCGCCGGCGAGCTCGGCGTGCCCGAAAACCTCAGCCTCGTCTTCCTGCCGCCCTATTCACCCGAACTCAACCCGATCGAGCGGCTGTGGCTGCATCTCAAAGACAATCACCTCACCCACCGCGTGTTCCGCACCGCCGACGAGATCATCGACAGCTGTTGTGCCGCGTGGAACTGGCTGCTCGGCGAAACCGGCCGCATCCGTTCGCTATGCTCCTATCCCTGGTTCACACGGGTTAGCACTTAATCAGGTCGGTATAAGACCTTGCAGGACCGCCTGGTCAAGGAGCTACGGCTTGCGGGTGCGTCCAGTCTGGCTGAGGGGAACGCGGTCCTCCCGGCATTCACGGCCGATTACAACAGGCGCTTTGCCAAAGCGCCGTCGAACAGCAAGGATCTGCACCGGCGGCTGCGTGCCGCCGACGATCTCGACGACGCCTTTGCCTGGAAGGAGGAACGCACCCTGTCGCGGGCGCTGACCCTGCAATACGACAAGGTGATGTTCCTCCTGGAGCCGAGCGACCAGGCCAAAGCGGCGATCGGCAAGCGGGTAACGGTCGTCGACCATCCCGACGGCCGGCTGTCGATCCGCTATCGGGGTGTCGAACTGGCGTATCGGACCTTTGACAAGATTCGCCAAGTCTCGCAGGCCGCGATCGTCGAGAACAAACAGCTCGGGGCCGCGCTTGCTTTCATCCGCGAGCAGCAGCTGCGTCGCCAGCCTGAACGGCGCAGCGATCGCGCGCCGCGCCGCCGCGATCAGCACGACGCGCGTCTCTTTAAGGTCGGCTGAGCTTTTCTACGAGCCGAGCGGGCTCGGGCCCGCTCGGTAAAAAAGTCGGAGCGGTTTCGAGCGCCCTGCCGCGGTCGTCGGTCGGGCGCTGCGCTACGCCGGGGCTCCGCGCCCGCCCGCCGCCCGACCCAACCAGAGTGACATTTCTAAATGGCAGAACCGGTGACATCTCTATTTGGTGAGACACAAGGAAAGCGCCGGAGCACTCCCCCTTGGCTCCGACCTGTACGGTGCGGGCATTCCACATCGGATAATTTCGTCGTTTCAAATACCCCGGGGAGCGCGAAGGGGATTGGCTCCCCCCGGCATGGTACGACGCTATGCGGCGGCCGAGGGTCAGCCGCGCGAGGCGAGCGCCGCGCCCGGTGGCGAGGGGCTGCGGCGGTATTCGGGCACCAGCCGCTCGAGCAGCTGGAGCATGCGCTCTTCGCGGCGGGAGCGCGCGGTCTCTTCCAATTCGTCGATCGAGCGGGCCAGAACCGCGTAATCGGCGGTGCGCGGGGCGGCGAGGCGGATCGCCGGGCTCTTTGTCGGCATCAGCGGCTCGGCCGGATGAAACAGCTCCTCGCGCAGCTTTTCGCCGGGCCGCAACCCGATAAACTCGAGCTTGATGTCGCGGTCGGGCCGCAGCCCGGCGAGCCGGATCATCTGGTGCGCGAGATCGACGATCCTGACCGGCTCGCCCATGTCGAGAACGCAGATCTTGCCGCGCTCTTCGGGCGCCTGCGGGCGGGCAGACTGCGGGGCCGAGGACAACGCCGCCGCCTCCAGCACCAGCTCGACCGCCTCGCGCACCGTCATGAAAAAGCGCGAGACCTCGGGGTCGGTGACGGTCAGCGGCCCGCCGGCGGCGAGTTGGCGTGCGAACAGCGGCACCACCGATCCGGTCGAGCCGAGGACGTTGCCGAACCGCACCGTGACATAGCGCGTGCCGGGCACCGCCTGGCGCGCCTCGTGCAGATCGAGCGCCTGGCAGAAGCTCTCGGCGAGGCGCTTGGTGGCGCCCATGACGCTGGTCGGGTTGACCGCCTTGTCGGTCGAGATCACGACGACGACCGAGACGCCAAAGGCGCGCGACGCCTCGGCGACGTTGCGGCTGCCGGCGACGTTGGTCAGAACCCCCTCGACCGGATTGGCCTCGACCATCGGCAGGTGCTTCAGCGCCGCCGCGTGAAACACGATCTCGGGCCGTTCGGCGGCGATGACCGCGTCGACCTGCGCCGCGGTCGCGCACGTCGCGCAGCAGCGGGACCGGCGCCGATTGCGGAAACCGCTCGCGCAATTCGATGTCGATCGCGTAGAGCGCGTATTCGCTGTTGTCGAGCAGGACCAGCCGGCCAGGCACGAAGGCGGCGATCTGGCGGGCGAGCTCGGCGCCGATCGTGCCGCCGGCGCCGGTGACCAGCACCCGGCGCCCACGGATCAGCCGCGCCATCCCCTCGCGGTCGAGCACCGCCTGCGGGCGGCCCAGCAGATCTTCGAGCGCGATCGGCTCGAGCGCGTGCTCCGGACCGTGCTCGGGATCGTCGAGGTGGCGCTGAAAATCGGTCAGCTTGGGCAGGCGCGCCAGCGGGATGGCCAATGCCTCGGCCCGGTCGAGCAGCCCGCGCACCTGGTCGCCGGGCAGGTTCTGCGCGGTGATGATCAGCTTTTGCGGGCGCTTGCCGCGGCGGTCCAGGCGCTCGACCACGGTTTCGAGCGAATCGATCGTGCCCAGCACCGGGACGCGATAGATCTCGCGCCCGACCCGCGAGGGGGTGTCGGCGAGGACGCCGACCACGCGGTAGACGGCGCGCGGGTTGCGCATCATCTCGCGGATGAAGGTGTCGGCCCCGTCCTTGGCGCTGATCAGCAGCACCGGCACGCTCTGGTGCCTGGCGCGTTCGAGCACGTGGTCGAGCCCGCGGTCCTTGAACAGACGGTAGGCGAGGCGCGGCGCGCCCAACAGCGCCACCAGCACGAACCAATCGATCAGCAAGGTCGAGCGCGGCAGCGCCGCGAGCCGGGTCAGCACGAACATCGCCGGCAGAAAGATCAGCAGGGTCAGGCTCGCCGCACGGGCGATGTTGAACAGATCGGGCAGCGACGCATAGCGCCAGATGCCGCGATAGAGCCCGGTCAGCAGGAACACGCCGGCGGCGATCAGGGTGAAGCTGGCGACGTAGAAGGCTGTCAGCCGCGGCTGGTAGCCGATGATGTCGGTGCCGAGGCGCAAATACAGCGAGACGACGAGCGACAGCGCCGCCATCGCGATGTCGTGAGCGAAGGCGAACAGGGCGCGCCGGTTGTTGGGAAAGATCGCCACCCCGCCCCTATAACAGAAAACGCCGGGGGCGCGAAAGATCGGCACGGCGCGCGCCGCCGCATGCCGGCCGATCGGCCGCGTCTCGACAATGACGCGGCAGCGGTCGCCGCCGCCCTATTTCGGACAACGCATACGGCCACTACAATAAGTCATGAGCTGGGGTCGCATGAGCTGGGAGCGCCTCTACCGGGTCCTTCAGCCCGAGAGCGCCGGCACCGCCGCGCGGGTCTTTCGCATCGTCCACCATGCGATGGTCATCCTCGGCATCGCGATCATGCTCGCGGACACGGTGGCGGCATGGCGGCGGGCCTATCACGGGCTGCTCGACGCCGGATTTCAGATCGCCTGCGCCTTCTTTTTCGCCGAGTATGTGGTGCGGCTCGCGGCCGCGCCCGGCGCTCCGGCCGCCCATCGCCGCGGCTGGCGGGCGCGGCTCGCCTGGGCCCTTTCGATCGGCGGCGTGTTCGACATGCTCGGCGCGCTGCCGGGGGTTCTGGACGTCGCGTTCGACCCGAAATACGCCAGCCTCTACGGCTTCATCTGGGCGTTCAAGCCGGTCCGCTATGCGCCGGGGCTGGCCAGCCTGCAGCGGGTGATCAGCCGCGCCCGACACGCGCTGCTCTCGGTCCTCCTAGGTTTCGGGATCGTCCTGCTCGCCGCCGCCAGCCTCGCCTATCTGCTCGAGCGCGACGCCGCAGCCCGAGCTGTTCGGCTCGATCCCGCTGGCGCTGTGGTGGGCGATCGTGACTTTGACGACGACCGGCTATGGCGACGTGACGCCGATCACCCCGCTCGGGCGGATTCTGGCCGGGTTCGTCATGGTCTCCGGCATTCTGGTGTTCGCGCTGTGGGCCGGCATCCTGGCGACCGGCTATGCCGAGGAGCTGCGCCGGCGCGAGTTCCTGCGCACCTGGGACCTGGTCGCCAAGGTGCCGTTCTTCCATAGCGTCGGCGCCTCGGTCATCGCCGATGTGGCGCGCCTGCTGCGCGCGCGGGACTATCCGGCGCGCGCGGCCATCATGCGCCGCGGCGAGCGCGGCGACTGCATGTACTTCATCGCCTCGGGCGAGGTCGAGGTGCGGCTGCCGCCGGGAACGGTTCGGCTGGCGCCGGGGGAATTTTTCGGTGAGATCGCGCTGTTGACCGGAGAACCCCGCAACGCGACGGTCGTCGCGGTGCAGCCCTGCACTCTCTTGACCCTCGACATCGTCGATTTCCGCCAGCTGCTCGGGCGCCAGCCGGAACTCGCCCGCGTCGTCAGCGAAGAAGCCGCGCGCCGGCTGCAGGCCCACCCCGCCGCGCAGCAGCACACGCTCAGGGCTGACGATCGAACCGGACCCCGCCGAATGATCACCGCTCGCCGGCGGCTGGCGCGTCCGGCGGCTCGTAATAGCGCGGCCGGAACGCCGGCGGCGTTCCGCGCCGCGTGGTTGAAAGGCGGTTTCAGCGCGCCTTTGAAGCAACGCGCGACGCGCTCGCGAAAGACCTCTTCGGGGACGAGACCGCGCTCGCGGCACAGCTGCTCGAACCAGCGCACGCCGGCCGCCACATGCCCGATTTCCTGCTCGTAGATGTGGCGCAGGATCGCGGCGCTGCGGTCGTCGCCGGCGCGCTCCAGCCGCTCGGCCATCTGCGGCGTCACGTCGAGCCCGCGCGCTTCGAGCACCAAGCGGCACGACCGCGAGCCGCGCCAATAGATCGTCGGCGGTCGCCGCCGCCGCCTCCCACAGCCCGTCATGCGCCGGCAGATCGCCGTAATGCGCGCCGAAATCGGCGAGGCGCGCCGCCAGCAGCGCGAAATGGCCGGCCTCCTCGGCGGCGACGCCGACCCAGTCGTCGAAAAAGCCGCGCGGCAAGCCTTCGCCGACAAAGCGGGCGACGATGTCCCAGCCGAGGTCGATCGCGTTGAGCTCGATATGGGCGAGCGCGTGGAGCAGCGCCGTGCGGCCGGCTGCCGAGCCGAAGTTCCGGCGCTTCGGCATCTCGCGCGGCGGCCGGAGCACCGGGCGCTCCGGCCGGGCCGGCCGCGGCGGCGGCACGGCATCGCCGACCGGCAGCGCTCCTGTGGCCCAGGCCGCGGCCAACGCCAGGCTGGCTGCGGCTTTTGCCGCCGGGTCGGGGATGGCGAGGATCGCCGCCGCGCCGGCGGTGAGCGATTGAGCGGTCAGAGGGCGCGCGCCGCCTTCAGCACCTCGGCGACATGGCCCGGCACCCTGACCTTGTGCCAGACGCCGCGCACGGTTCCTGCGCCATCGATCAGGAAGGTGGCGCGCTCGATGCCCATGTATTTGCGGCCGTACATGCTCTTTTCGACCCAGGTGCCGTATTTCTCGCAGACCTCGCCGTCCACGTCGGAGCGAGGATGAACGGCAGGCCGTGCTTTTTCTTGAACTTGTCGTGCGAGGCCACCGAATCCTTGGAAATGCCGATGACGACCGCGCCGGCGCCGCCGTAATCCGGAAACGAATCGCGAAAGCCGCAGGCCTCCGCGGTGCAGCCCGAGGTGTCGTCCTTCGGGTAGAAATAGAGCACCACCTTTTTGCCGGCGAGACCCGACAGCGTGACCTCGCCGTTGCCATCGGTCGGCAGGGTGAAATCGGGAGCTTTGTTGCCGGGCTCGATGCTCATGATGCGCTCTCTCCTGCCGGTTCCGCCGCCTCGAGCGCGGCATGGCGCGCCGGTTCGTCGATCAGGCGCTCGAACCAGCTTGCGACCCGCGCGGCGGCGGCAGTGATATCCGCGTCGAGGCGGGCGAAGTCAATCGCCCCGGCGCAGCGCGCGAGGGTGGCGGCGTCGGGCTCGGGAAAAGCGTCCTGCCGCGACCCGCTTTCGCCGATCAGGGTCAGCAGCGCCTGCACGTGCCGCAGCAAGGCCAGCGCGTCGCCCAGCTCGTGCTCGGCCTGCGGCGGCAGCACCCCGGCCCGGCCCAGTGCCTGCAGCGCCTCGGCGGTGGCGCGGCGGAGCACCTGCGGCGACGAAGCGGCCTCGCGCAGGATCAGATACTGAACGATGAATTCGAGGTCGATCAGGCCGCCGCGCCGGTTTTTCAGGTCCCAGGGCGACGGGTGCGGATTTTCGTTGGCGATGCGCCGGCGCATGTCGGCGACGTCGGCCACCAGGCGGCGCGGGTCGCGCGGAGAACGGAGCACCGCCTCGATGGTCTCGCCGACCCGACGGGACAGCGCCGGGTCGCCGGCGACCGGTCGCGCGCGGGTCAGCGCCATATGCTCCCAGGTCCACGCGGATTGGCGCTGGTAGCGATCGAAGCTTTCCAGGCTCGAAGCGATCGGCCCGGCGGCACCCGAAGGCCGCAGCCGCATGTCGACCGGATAGAGCGAACCCTCGGCCGTCGGCGCGGTGATCGCACCAATCAGCCTTTGGCTCAGCCTGGCGTAATAGGCGGACACCGGGAGCGGCTGGGGGCCATCGGAGGCCTCGACGCCGGGCGGGGCGTCGTAGATCAGGATCAGGTCGAGATCGGAGGCGAGGGTCATCTCGCGGCTGCCGAGACGCCCCATCCCGATCACCGCCAATTCGCCGCCCGGTACCCGCCCGTGCCGCCGCGCGAACTCCGCCTCGACCGCCGGAACGAGGGCGGCGAGCGCGCTCTCGGCGATGTCGGCGAGGGCCTTGCCGGCGGCCTCGCCATCGAGCGTGCAGCGCAGCAGCTGCACCCCGACCTGAAAGCGCCGCTCGCCGGCCCAGCGCCGCAGCAGGTCCAGCGTGTCGGCGAATTCGCCAGCGCCGACGAGGACGACGGCGAGATCGGCGGCGAGCCCGGCACGATCCGGCGGCGGCGCGAAAAACCCCTGGGTCAAAACCGCGTCGAGCAATGCCGGCCGCTGCGCCAGCTGCTCCGCGAGCCGCGGAGCCCCGGCCATGACCTCGGCGACCAAGGAGAGCAATCCCGGATTCGCCTGGAACAGCGAGAACAGCTGCACCCCGGCCGGCAGATGCGACAGGAACTGGTCGAACCGCCGCAACGCCTCGTCGGGATGCGGGCTCGCACCGAAGATGCGCAGCAACTCGGGCACGAGCTCGGTCAGGATCTCGCGCACCCGCTGGCTGCGGGTGGCGCGCATCCGGCCGTGGTGCCAGCTGCGCACCAGGGCGCCGACTGCGGGCGGATCGGCAAAGCCGAGCCCGGACAAGGTGGTCAAGGTCTCGGGATCGTCCTCGGCACCGGTAAAGACCAGGTTGCCCGGGCCGGAAAGGCTCGGCGCCTGCTCGAACAGCTCGGCGTAATGGCGCTCGACCGAGCCCAGATGCGCGGTCAGATCGGCGACGAAGGGATCGGACCCGGGATAGCCGAGGAAGAGAGCGAGGCGGGCGATGCCGTCGCGGTCGGAGGGCAGCCGGTGGGTCTGCGCGTCGTCGACCATCTGCAGGCGGTGCTCGACCCGGCGCAAAAAGCGGTAGTCCTCGATCAATGCCGCCGCGGTCGCTGGATCGATGCGGCCTGCCGCCGCGAGCCGACGCAATGCCTCGCAGGTCGCGCGCACTCGCAGCTGCGGCATCCGGCCGCCCCAGATCAGCTGCTGCGTCTGGGCGAAGAACTCGATCTCGCGGATGCCGCCGCGGCCGATCTTGATGTCGTGGCCTTCGACCGCGATCCGGCCGCCGCCGCGATAGGCGTTGATCTGGCGCTTGATCGAGTGGATGTCCTGGATCGCCGCGAAATCGAGATTCTTGCGCCACAGAAAGGGCCGCAGCTCGCGCAGAAACCGACGCCCGGCGGCGCGGTCGCCGGCGACCGGGCGGGCCTTGATCAACGCCGCCCGCTCCCAGTTCTGGCCGACGCTTTCGTAATAGGCCATCGCCGCCGCGACCGACATCGCCGGCGCCGTCGAGGCCGGGTCGGGGCGCAGCCGCAGGTCGGTGCGAAACACGTAGCCGTCGCCGGTGCGCTCTTCGAGCAGGCGCACCAGTTCGCGGGCGAGCCGGCTGAAAAACGGCTGGACGCCCTCACGCGCAGTCACCCGCGCCCGCGCCGGGTCGTAGAACAGCACGAGGTCGATATCGCTCGAATAATTGAGCTCATGCGCCGCCGAGCTTGCCCATGCCGAGGACGAAGAGCCCGCTGCCGCGCTCGGGATCGCTCGCATCGGCCAACGCGATCCTGCCCTTCGCGGCAGCCTGGCGCAGCAGATGGCGCAATGCCGCCCCGACCGCCGCCTCGGCGAAACCGGCTGAGCGCCCCCATCTGCTGTTCGAGCGACCAGACGCCGGCGAGTTCGGCCGCCGCGGCACAGCAGCGCAGTGCGCCGCTTGGCGATGCGCAGGCGCCGCATCACCGCCGCCGTATCCTCTCCGGGATCTTCGGGCTGTTTCGATCGCGGCGGCGATCTCCTCGAACAGCGGATCGGGGCCGTCCTCGACGAGGCGGGTCAGGAACCGCCATTCCTTGACCGCAACCCCGCTCAGGAACGGGCTGTTGCCGAAGATCGCGGCGAGCAGCCGCCGGCCTTGCGGCAGCGCGCTCCAGTCGCGGGCGGCCTGTGCTGCGGGATCGTCTTGCGCCGCGGCAAGCGCCTCGTCCCATGCCTCGAAGCCGAGCGCGAGAAGGCGCGGCTCCGCCGGCTGCGGCAGCCCGTCGCCATCGGCTGACGAGGTCAGAAAGCAGCTTCATTCCGATGCCGAGATCGTCGCGGGCGGTCAACGGCCCGCTCCCTCGCCCCGCGTGCGGGGAGGGGCCGCGGTGAGGGGAGCTTCACCCCGCGGCGAGCCGGGCGAGGGCGCCGACATCGCCGACCTCGTCGAGCCCGGCGATCATTTCGCGCAATTCGCGGGCGCGCGCCGCACCCAGCACCGGCTCGACCAGGGCGTCGAATTTGGCGGCGAGGCGATGGCCCTGCTCGGCGATATCGGCGGCCGGGATGCCGGAATCGTGGCGCGCGACGAGGCGTCGGCCGTTGGCCGTCTCGACCTCGAGCTCGGCGACGGTCTGCGGCCAGCCATCCTGAAATTCGATCGCGATCCGCTCGCGCAGCCGCACCAGCGCCGGGATCGCGCGCGGTCTTGTCGCCATAGGCGTCGAGGCTCGCGGTGTCGACGCCGGCAAGCGCCATCGCCACCGTCTGGCGCAAGCTGAACTTGCTTTGCAGCCCGTCGACCGGCGCCGGAATGTTGCAGACCCGGTCGGCGCTCGCATCGATGCGCAGGGTAATGCCGGCGACCTTGTCCGGGGTCAGCCCATGCTTGTGGCGCAGCTCGCGGGCGCATTCGATCGGCGCGTGGGTGAAATAGCACGCGGCATGGTATTTGAAGAGGTTGGCGAGGATGTGAAAGCCGTTCGCCGGCGTTGCCAGCATCGCTTCGGGCGAAAAATCCGGACCGTGGGTCGCGGCGAAGCCCTGCACGCATTCGATCAAATCGGTGCGGCTCGAAAACCCGCGCGCCGCCAGCCGCGCGGCCAACAGCCCGTTCTGCGCCGCCTTGCCGGCATGGAACGGCTTGCACATCGTGCCGAACTCGGATTTGAGCCCGGCCGCCTGGGTCCCGGCGATGCCGAGCGCGGTCGCGGTCGCCTCCGTGTCGAGCCCGAGCAGGCGGGCGCAGGCCGCCGCGGCGCCAAAGGCACCGACCGTCGCGGTCGCATGAAACCCGAGCGCGTAATGACCGGGGCTCAACGCCGCGCCGATCCGGCAGGCAGTTTCGTAGCCGGCGACAAACGCGGTCAGCAGGTCCCGCCCCGAACTGCCCTTCAGCTCGGCCAATGCCAGCAACCCCGGCAATACCGCGACCGAAGGATGGCCCGGCATCGCGATGTTGACATCGTCGTAATCGAGCGCGTGCCCCGCCGCCCCATTGACCAGCGCCGCCGCCAATGCCGGCAGCCGCACGCGATGGCCGACGATGCTCGCCTGCGCCGCCCCGCCCATCTCGGCCATCTCGCCGAGCAATATGCCGACCAGCGGATCGCCGGCTCCGGCCATGGTGCAGCCGAGACAATCGAGCACGCATTGCCGCGCCAGCTCGCGCACCGGCTCCGGCAGATCGCTCCAGCCGAGCCCCGCCGCCCGCTGCGCCAGCACCCGCGTCAGATCCGCCGCCCCGGTGCGGCCCGCCAGATCGCCGTCCATCGTTTTCCTCCGCTGCTCAACGTCGCCGAACGCGCTCCAATGGCTATATGATCATACACCCTACGGCGTCGAGAACCGATGTCGCGGATCTCGCGGCAAACGGTTGCGCCCGCCGGCCCGAAGGGACTAAGACCGCCGCAGCATTCAGCGCCCCGGCATTCAGCGCCCCGGCATTCAGCGAGGGAGAAACGGCGTGGCCCGTGGAGACGAGCAGCACAAAAATCCAAAGTCGAACATCGAGATCGCTCAGGAAGCCACGATGCGGCCGATCGGCGAGATCGCCGGCGACAAGCTCGGCATCCCCGAGATGCGGTCTCGCCCTACGGCAAGTACAAGGCCAAGATCGCGCTCGACTACATTCGCGCACTGCCCGAGCGGCCCGGCGCCAAGCTGATCCTCGTCACCGCGATCACCCCGACCCCGGCCGGCGAAGGCAAGACGACGACCACGGTCGGGCTCGGCGACGCGCTCAACCTGATCGGCAAGAAAGCGATGCTGTGCCTGCGCGAAGCCAGCATGGGCCCGTGCTTCGGCGTCAAGGGCGGGGCGGCCGGCGGCGGCTATGCCCAGGTCGTGCCGATGGAGGACATCAACCTCCATTTTACCGGCGATATCCACGCGATCGGCGCCGCCAACAACCTGCTCGCGGCGATGGTCGACAACCACATCTATTACGGGCTCGAACCGCGCATCGATCCGCGCCGGGTCAGCTGGCGCCGCGCCATCGACATGAACGACCGGGCGTTGCGCTCGATCGTCGACTCGCTCGGCGGGGTCGCCAACGGCTTTCCGCGCGAGGATGGGTTCGACATCACCGCCGCCTCCCAGGTGATGGCGACTTTCTGCCTGGCGACCGACCTGCACGACCTGCAGCGCCGGCTTGGCAACATCGTCGTCGGCCAGACGCGCGAGCGCAAGCCGGTGACCGCCGCCGAGGTCAAGGCCGCCGGATCGATGACCGCGCTCTTGAAGGACGCGCTCGCCCCCAACCTGGTGCAGACGCATCGAGCACAACCCGGTCTTCATCCATGGCGGCCCGTTCGCCAACATCGCCCATGGCTGCAACTCGGTGATCGCGACCACGACCGCGCTGAAGCTCGCCGATTATGTCGTGACCGAGGCCGGATTCGGCGCCGATCTCGGGGCCGAGAAATTCTTCGACATCAAATGCCGCAAAGCCGGGCTGTCGCCGGCCGCCGCGGTGGTGGTGACGACCGTGCGCGCGCTCAAAATGCATGGCGGGGTGGCGCTTGCGGCATTGCGCGAAGAGAATGTCGGGGCACTCGAAAAGGGCTTCGCCAATCTCTCCCGGCATCTCGCCAATATCCGGCAGTTCGGGGTGCCGGCGGTGGTCTCGGTCAACCGTTTCAGCGCCGATACTGCGAAAGAACACAAAAAGCTGCAGGAATTGTGCGCGGCCGAAGGCGTCAAGGCGGTCATCGCCGACCATTGGGCGCAGGGCGGCGAGGGGGCGGTCGAACTGGCCCATGCGGTCGTTGACCTCGCCGAAAACGGAAGCGCAAAGCTCCGCCTGCTCTATCCCGACGAGATGCCGCTCATTGACAAGGTCCGCACCATCGCCCAGCGCATCTACGGCGCCAGCGACATCGAGGCCGACAAATCGGTTCGCGACCAGTTCGCACAGCTGCAGGATCTG
The DNA here is from genome assembly GCA_963795485.1 of uncultured Alphaproteobacteria bacterium. GTDB lineage: Bacteria > Pseudomonadota > Alphaproteobacteria > ATCC43930 > CGMCC-115725 > AP-15. Next base: position 74,284 of record CAWCIL010000036.1, on the reverse strand, counting down.
GGTTGCGGCAACTTCCCGGTGTGCATCGCCAAGACCCAGTTCAGCTTTACCACCGACCCCAACGCCAAGGGGGCGCCGAGCGGCCATGTCCTGGGCATCCGCGAGGTGCGGCTGTCGGCCGGCGCGGAGTTCGTCGTGGCGCTCTGCGGCGAGATCATGACCATGCCCGGCCTGCCGCGGGTGCCGGCGGCGAACAAGTATCGAGGTCGATGCCGAGGGCGGATCACCGGCCTGTTCTGAGCCGGAGCGGAGGCCGGGAGGCAGGATCCAATCGCAACTCGACGAGACGGCCACGATGGCCCTCCCGCGCAAGGCGGTCGAGCAGGTCCTTCTCGGCTTGTACGATCCCATTAACGAGCATCTGGTCAAGCTGGTCGGCTTCGATTTTCGCCCCGGATCTGCGGCAGCATTTCCGGCGTGAATTGCGCAGCTTGGCTGCGAAAGATCGAAAGGCTGCGCTTCAAACCATGTAACCGAACCGGCTCGCTCAAATTCTACTTCGACCACCTGTTCGATTATCCGTTCGGCGGGGTCGAGGTTCGCAACATGCGCTTGATCATGGATGAAGTCGCCGACGGAGTATGAAGGCGTGCGCCCGATGACAAGTCCGGAAGAGATGGTGGCCTGGCTGAAGGCTTTCACGACCAACTGGCCGAGCGCCTGCACGAGGGCGAGGACGTGCTCGACCTGATCCCGGATTGATCGGCCGCCTCCGTGATCGTCCTCCCGGGACTGCAGATGCGCCTCAGCACGGCTGTGGATGAGGCAGCGTGTTGGATCCGGCTGAGGTAAAGACCTGGCGGCGCGGCGAGCGGCAGCGGCTGCTGGCTTGCGCACCGGCATAGCGCCGGAATTGCGCCGCGAATGGGGCGGCGAGATCGAAGTGCTATTGCGCGCAGTGCTGGCCGAGCGGCCGGGAATCACCCTCGGCGTCTACTGGCCGTTCCAGGCCGAGTTCGACCCGCGCCCGCTGATCGACTGGCTGATCGCCGCGGGTTCGGCCGCGGCATTGCCGGCGGTCGTCGACAAAAAAGGCCCGCTCGAATACCGCGCCTGGCGGCCGGGCGACCCGCTGGTGGACGGCGTGTGGGACATCCCGGTCCCGGAACGGCGCGACATCGTCGTGCCGCAGGCGGTGCTGGCGCCGCTGGTCGGCTTCGACCCGGCATGTTACCGGCTGGGCTATGGCGGCGGCTATTTCGACCGCACCCTGGCGGCGCTCGCGCCGCGGCCATTGGCGATCGGGGTCGGCTTCGAATTGTCGCTGCTCGACACGATCCACCCGCAGCCGCACGACATTCCGATGGACCTGATCGTCACCGAGGCGCTGCCTGCGCCGGCGATGATGCCGGCGCTGACCCTGCCGCGGCGATGCTGACGAGGGCGATCCTCGACCTGTCGGCGCCGGCCGATGCGGGTCTCGTCGCGGTTCTCGTGGTCGGCGGCGTGGTCAAGGGCGCGCTCGGGGTCGGGCTGCCGCTGGTGCTGGTGCCGATGACCGCCCAGTTCCTCGCCCTGCCGGTTGCGGTGGCGTTGCTGACCCTGCCGATGGTGGCGGCCAATATCCGGCAGACCCTGGAGGCCGGCGGGACGCTCGGCGCATTGCGGCGGCTGTCGCCGATCCTCGGCACCTTGGTGCTGGGCACCGCGATCGGCGCGCATCTCTTGATCAGCGTCAAAGGGCGCGCCCTCGACATGTTGGTCGGCACGACTTTCTTGCTGCTCTCGGCGCTGCTGCTATTCGTGCCAAGGCTCCGTATCGATCATCGCACCGAGCGTTGGGCGAGCCCGCTGGTCGGGCTCTTGGCCGGGCTGCTCGGCGGCGTGTCGGCGATGTTCGGGCCGCCGCTGATCGCCTATCAGATCGGTCTCGGCGTCGATCCCGCGACGTTCGTCAAGCACATGGCGATCCTCGCCCTGACCGCGACGCTGACCCTGGTGCTGACGCTCGGCGGGTCGGGGGCGTTGTCCGGGAGCGATCTCCTAATCTCGGCCGCGGCGATCCTGCCGATCCAGCTCGGCATGCCGCTCGGGCGCTGGCTGCGCGGCCGCGTCCCGCCCGTCCTGTTCCGCGCCGCGGTCCTGGGCACCCTCGCCTGGGCCGGCCTCGACATGCTGCACCGCGCGCTCGCCTGATTGCGCCGGCAGCGCGGGCTCAGGATGCGGCGGCTATCGGCTTCTTCAAAGCAGTCTCGATCGCCAGCCGCGTGCAGCCCCTACAGGGCGGCGGACGGCCATCTCCGAGCTGATCGCCGCGGCGGCTTTTTTCGGTTCGCCGATGAAGCGAGCCGGCCAGGTCCCTCCGCGTCGGCGCGATGGGCGGCCTTGGCGCCTTTCGATGGGCCTTCCTTTGTCTGTTCGTCGGCGAGGGTGGCGAGGCGCAGGCGCAGGAAGGCGGTGACCGCGGCCTCCTCGGCGCTCATGCCCTCGATGTTCCGCTTCAGATAAGCCTGCGTGCGCCGGGCAGGGTGCGCGCCAGACGCCGTCGAGATAGCCTTCGAAAATAGCCGGGTGGATGTCGCATTTGCGGCAGACGGCGGGGGTGTTGCCGAGGTGCTTCGCGACTTGCTCGACGGCGCGGACGATCGCCGATTTGGTCGGGATCTCGCTGTCCAACGCTGCGAATTGCTGCAATGCCATTGCGGCGAGGTGGGTCCCGGCCCAGGCGCGGAAATCCTTGGCGGTGATCTCCTCGCCGATGATCTCCCGCAGATAATCCGTGATGTCGGCCGGGTTGACGTTATGGCGATTGCCCTCGCCGTCGAGGTACTGGAACAGCGATTAACCACCGAGGTCGAGGTGCATGATCCCTGGAAGCGGACGGCTGCCGGTCGCGGTGCGGTAGAATTCGATGCCGTGCACCAGCGACGAGGCGCAGTTCCAGACCCCGATCAGCGCGACCCTGATTTTCGCCAAGAGAGTCTCCGAGGCAGCCGCTACGCAAACCTGAGGCAAACAATGCGATGACCCTCAAAGTTCAGAAGCCGAACCGTTTTCGCCCAAGCAGGCTTTCGCGAGAAAGCTTTACGGACGAAGCGGGGCGGTTGGCGGCTCAAGGGGTATGATCGCGCTGCGGTGCGCCGGCCTGCCGATGAGATCAGGCAGCGTCGCAGGCAAGGAAGGGTATAGAGAGCGCTGACGATGCCAGGACCCGACAGAAGCGGCGACGAAGGCTTTGCCGACCGGCCTCCCGCCTCGATGGCGGCTGTGGTCGACTGGGTCGACGCGGCGATGCCCCGGCTGGGTGCGGAATCGGTGCCGCTCGCCGACGCCCGCGACCGGGTGCTCGCCGCCGACTGCCATGCCGGTCGGGCGATGCCAGAGCAGGACCGCGCCGCCCTCGACGGCTTTGCCGTCCGGGCGCAGCAGACCGTCGGCGCGGGCGCCTACAATCCGCTCGCCGTTGCGGCGGCGATGGTGGCGGCCGGCGACCCGTTGCCAGCCGGGATGGACGCGGTCGTGCCGCTCTATTCTGCCGAGCCGGACGGTTCTGCCGGGGCGCTGCTGGTCGAGCCGGTGGCCCCGGGCGAAAATGTCGAACGCCAGGGCGCCGTCGCTGCGGCCGGGGCCGTTCTGGCGCCGTCGGGAACGCGGCTTGCCGTGCGTCATATCGGGCTGCTGGCGGCGGCCGGGATCGGCGAGGTTGCGGCGGTCCGCCGGCCGCGCGTCTCCATCATGCTGTTCGAGCTGGCGCCATCGCAGCGCGTGTGCGACGGCAATCGGCCGATGATCCGCGCCGCGATCGAGCGGGACGGCGGCATGGTCGTGGGCGAAATCGTGCTGGAGCGGCGGCGCTCGGCATTGGTCGCCGCACTCGCCGAGAGCCGCGCCGACATCGCGCTCGTCATCGGCGGGACCGGCGCCGGTCGTGATGATCATGCCGCCGCCGCGTTGGCCGCGGCCGGAGAGCTTGCGTTGCACGGCATCGCGCTGCGCCCGGGCGAGACCTGCGGGCTCGGCCGCACCGAGGGCGGGGTGCCGGTGGTGCTGCTGCCCGGCGCGCCGGCGGCGTGCCTATGGTGTTACGAGCTGTTCGCCGGCCGCGCGATCCGTCGCCTCGGCGGCCGCGATCCGGACCTGCCGTTCCGGCGCCGGCGGATGATCGCCGGCCGCAAGATCGTCTCGGCAGTCGGGATCGCCGAAATCTGCCCGGTGCGCTTTGGCGAGGCGCCGGGTACCGTCGAGCCGCTGCCCTCGTTTGCCGAGATTGGGTTGCGGGCGGCCACCGCCGGCAACGGCTTCACGATTATGCCCGCCGCGAGCGAGGGCTGCCCGCGAGGTACGGCGGTGACGGTGCACCTATATGACTAGCGCTGAGGCAGACAAGGTCGGCCCATGGACGATATTGCAGCGGCTTTGCGCAGCCTGTCGCGACAGGAGCAGTTCCTCGACGTTGTCGACCGCGACGAAGCCGAGGCCCGCTTCCATCGTCACCTCGAAATGCGGCCACTCGGGAGCGAGGCGGCGCCGCTGTCGCAGGCGCTCGGGCGCGTGCTGGCGCGCACGGTCGCGGCCGAAATCGACGTGCCGGGTTTCGACCGCGCCAATGTCGATGGTTTCGCCGTGCGTGCGGCCGACACCGCCGGCGCCAGCGAGCGGACGCCGACTATTCTCGCGCTGAATCGGGAGATCCTGACCCCCGGCCATGAGCCGCTTCTCGCGGTGACGCCCGGAACCGGGACCCTGATCGCCACCGGCGGCATGGTGCCGCGCGGCGCCGATGCGGTGCTCATGGTCGAGCATACCGAGACCCGCGACATCGACGGCGCCATTCTGATCGAGGCACATCGCCCCGCGGCACCAGGCCAGTTCATTTCCTTCGCCGGCAGCGACCTCGCCCGCGGCGAGACCGTGCTGCGCGCCGGAAAGGTGCTGACCTCGCGCGAAATCGGGATGCTGGCGGCGGTCGGCTGCGCCTGCGTCGAGGTCTGGCGGCGACCACGCGTGGCGATCCTCTCGACCGGCGACGAGATCACTGCACCGGGCGAGCCGCTCCGCCCCGGTGCTGTCTACGATTCGAACGCGGCCATCCTCGCCGCCGCGGTCGAGGAGGCGGGCGGCATTCCCGAGCCGCTCGGCATCGGAGCGGACGATCAGGCCGCGCTGTCCCGCCTCGTCGATCGGGGGCTGGCGACAAGCGACATGGTGGTCCTGTCGGGCGGCACCTCAAAGGGCGCCGGCGATTTGTGCTACCACGCGGTTGCCCTGTTCAAGGACCCGGGCATCCTCGTTCACGGGGTCGCCTTGAAACCCGGCAAGCCGCTGTGCCTCGCCGTTACCGCGGGCAAGCCAGTCATCGTGCTGCCGGGGTTTCCAACTTCGGCGATCTTCACTTTTCACGAATTCGTGGCACCGGTGATCCGGGCCTTCGCCGGGCTGCCGGGGGAGCGGGCAGAGCGCCGGCCGGCGAGGTTGCCGCTGCGCGTCGCCTCCGAGCGCGGCCGCACCGAATACCTGATGGTGTCGCTGGTGCGCGGCGCCGACGACAGCGCGCCGAGCGCCTATCCCGCCGGCAAGGGGTCGGGCGCGGTCACCGCCTTCAGCCAGGCGGACGGGTTCATCGCGATCCCGCAGCATGTCGAAAGCGTCCCCGCCGGCACGGCGGTCGAGGTGCGGTTGATCGGCCGTGCCGATCTCGCCGATCTCGTCATCATCGGCAGTCATTGCGTCGGGCTCGACCTCTTGGTCGGCCGGCTGCAAGCCGACGGGATCTCGGTCAAAATGCTCAACGTCGGCAGCACCGGCGGTCTTGCCGCCGCCAAGCGCGGCGAATGCGACATCGCGCCGATCCATCTGATGGACCCGCAGACCGGCGCCTACAACCGGCCCTTTCTAAACCCGGAATTGGAGCTGCTGCCCGGCTATCGCCGCTTGCAAGGCGTCGTCTTCCGCCGCGGCGACAAGCGCTTCGAGGGGTGCACCCTCGAGGCGGCGATTGCCGCTGCGCTCGCGGCCCCCGATTGCCTGATGGTCAACCGCAACGCCGGCAGCGGCACCCGCATCCTGACCGACCGGCTGCTCAACGGGGCGAGGCCGCCCGGCTATTGGGCGCAGCCGAGATCGCACAACGCCGTCGCCGTGGCGGTGGCGCAGAACCGGGCGGATTGGGGCATCGCCATCGCGACCGTGGCCCGGCAATACGGGCTCGGCTTTATCCCGGCGCAGGACGAGCACTACGATTTTGTCGTGCCCGCGGTGCGCCTGGAGCGCCCGGCGGTGCAGCGCTTCCGTGCGCTGTTGGCGGACCCCTCCGTGCGGGAGGCGCTCGCGGCACTCGGCTTCGCTGAGTGAGCAGCGCCTGCGGGCCGGCGAGCGACGAGCCGGATCGCCGGATCGCGCTTGCGGCGCGCGGATGGCGACGATAGCGTGGCCGCGCGGTTTCTACCATGGGGCGGTGCCGTGCGGTTATGGGGTGCGTCGATGGCCCGGCCGGCGTCGCTGGCCGGTTGCGGCCGGTGGAAACGGCGGCGGTCTGCCGGATCCGGGCTCGGCGCGTGATCGCTTTGCCTGCCGCCGCGCTGATCGGCTACCTCCTGGGCTCGATCCCGTTCGGGCTGGTGCTGAGCCGGATCGCCGGCCTTGGCGACATCCGCCGGATCGGGTCGGGCAATATCGGCGCGACCAACGTGCTGCGCACCGGCAGCAAGGGGCTGGCGGCGCTGACCCTGCTATTGGATGTGGGCAAGGGTGCGGTCGCTGTGGCCATCGCCCAGGCCTGGTCGCCGCAGGCGGCTCTGGTCGCCGGGCTGTGCGTCGTGCTTGGTCATATGTTTCCGCTGTGGCTCGGGTTTCGCGGCGGCAAGGCGGTGGCGACGGCGCTCGGCGTCCTGATCGCGCTCGCCTGGCCGGTGGCGCTGGCCGCCGCCGCGATCTGGCTCGCCATCGCCTTCATCTCCCGCTATTCCTCGCTGGCGGCGCTGGTCGCTTGCGTCGTCAGCGCCGCGGTGGCGCCGTTCCTCGCCGACCGGGCGACGGCGCTGCTGATCGCCCTGATCGCGCTGCTGATCATTCTGCGGCACCATGCCAACATCCGGCGCCTGATCGCCGGCAGGGAAAGCCGCCTCTCGTTCAGGAAAGGCTGAGGCGCCCTGGCCGCGCGCGAGCTCGACCCCGAGGAGCGCCTCGACTGGCTGCGCCTCATCCGCACCGAATTGGTCGGCCCGATGACCTTTTACGCGATGCTGCGCCGGTTCGGCTCGGCCCGCGCGGCACTCGAGGCGTTGCCCCGCCTGGCGCGGCGCAGCGAGCGCGCGCGGACCGTGACCGCGGTGAGCCGGGCTGCAGGCGAGGCCGAACTCGCCGCATTGGATCGCCTCGGCGCCCGGCTCGTCTGCTGGGGCGAGCCCGGCTATCCCGGCGCGCTTGCCCATGTCGAGGACGCGCCGCCGCTCCTGACCGTGCTCGGGCGGCCCGAGCTGCTGAGTTGGCCGATGGTGGCCGTGGTCGGGGCCCGCAACGCCTCGGCCAACGGCCGGCGCCTGGCGCGCGAGCTGGCCGGCGGGCTCGGCCAGGCCGGGCTCGTCGTCGTCTCCGGGTTGGCCCGCGGGATCGACGCTGCTGCGCATCTGGGCGCGATCGAGACCGGCACCGCCGCGATCGTCGCCGGCGGCGTCGACATCGTTTATCCCGAACAGAACCGCGGGCTCTACGACGCGCTGCGCCGGCAGGGCGCCGTCGTCGCCGAATCGCCGCTCGGCAGCGAGCCGCAGGCGCGCCATTTCCCGCGCCGCAACCGGATCATTTCCGGGATGGCTCTCGGCGTACTGGTGGTCGAGGCGGCGGCCCGCTCGGGCTCGCTGATCACCGCGCGCTACGCGCTCGAACAGGGCCGCGAGGTCTTTGCCGTGCCGGGCTCGCCGCTCGATCCGCGCTGTCGCGGGGCCAACGACCTGCTACGCCGCGGCGCCACCTTGACCGAGTCTGCCGAGGATGTGCTGACGCAGCTCGGGCCGTTGGTCCGGGGTACCGTTCCGCCGCCGCTGCCGATCGCGGAAGGCTGGCCGGCGGGTTCATCCCCGGGCGGAGCCGGTGAGCCGGCCGCCGACGAGGACGCGCTCGACCTGATCCTCGAAAGCCTGGGGCCGACCCCGGTCGCGGTTGACGAACTGGTGCGACAGTGCCACTTGACAGCTTCCGCGGTCGCCACCCTCCTCCTCGAGCTGGAGCTGGCCGGGCGGGTCGAGCGTCACCCCGGCAATCTCGTCTCACTGCGGTGATTATTGTATTGACGACTTCTCGGGCCGTGCCAGTGTCGTTGCCGTCGCCTCGGGGTCATCACCGAACAGGCTCATGAAAGTCGTCGTCGTCGAGTCGCCGGCCAAGGCGAAAACCATCAACAAATATCTCGGCAGCGACTACAAGGTCGTCGCCAGCTACGGTCATGTGCGCGACCTTCCGGCCAAGGACGGCTCGGTCCTGCCCGATGCAGACTTTGCCATGTCATGGGAGGTCGACGGCAAATCCGAAAAGCACATGAAGGAGATCCTCCAGGCGGTGCGCGGCGCCGACAGCCTGCTTCTCGCCACCGACCCCGATCGCGAGGGCGAGGCGATCTCTTGGCACGTGCAGGAGGTGCTGAAGTCGCGCCGGGCGTTGAAGGATCTCGACGTCAAACGGGTGGTGTTCAACGAGGTCACCAAGAACGCCGTGGTCGAGGCGTTCCGCCGCCCGCGCGAGATCGACCGCGAGCTGGTCGATGCCTATCTGGCGCGCCGCGCCCTCGATTATCTGGTCGGCTTTACCTTGTCGCCGGTGCTGTGGCGCAAACTACCCGGCAGCCGCTCGGCCGGCCGCGTCCAATCTGTCGCCCTGCGCCTGATCTGCGAGCGCGAAGGTGAGATCGAGGCGTTCAAGTCGCGCGAATACTGGACGGTCGAGGTCGCCTTCACCACCGAGGCCGGACAGAGCTTCACGGCGCGGCTGACCCATCTCGATGGCAGGCGCCTCGAGCGTTTCGATCTTGACACCGAGGAGAAGGCGCGCGCCGCCGCCGATGCGATCCTCACTGCCCCCGGTTTTGCGGTCGCCGAGATCGAAAGCCGGCAGGTCCGGCGCAACCCGTTTCCGCCCTTTACCACCTCGACCTTGCAGCAGGAGGCCTCGCGCAAGCTCGGGCTCGGCGCCAGCCGCACGATGCAGATCGCCCAGCGGCTCTATGAGGGGATCGATCTGGGCGGCGAGACGGTCGGGCTGATCACCTATATGCGTACCGACGGCGTCGCGATCTCGGGCGAGGCGATCGCCGCCGCGCGGCAGTTGATCGGCAAGGATTTCGGGCCGAAATACGTCCCCGATGCACCGCGCGTCTATCGCAGCCCGGCCAAGAACGCGCAGGAAGCGCACGAGGCGATCCGCCCGACCGATCTCGGCCGCAAGCCTGAGCGAGGTCGCCGCCTACCTCGATCGCGACCAGCGCCGGCTCTACGAGCTGATCTGGAAGCGGACCCTGGCGAGCCAAATGGCCTCGGCATTGCTCGAGCAGGTCACCGTCGACATCGCCGACCCTTCCGGACGGCTGCGGCTGCGCGCCACCGGCTCGGTCGTGTTGTTCGACGGGTTTCTGGCGCTCTACCAGGAAGACCGCGACGACGCCGCCGACGAGGACGGTGAGGGGAGCCGGCTGCCGCAGATGCGCCAGGCCGAAACTCTCGCCCGCGGCGCGGTGACCCCGAACCAGCATTTCACCCAGCCGCCGCCGCGCTACACCGAGGCGAGCCTCGTCAAGAGGCTCGAAGAGCTCGGCATCGGCCGCCCCTCGACCTACGCCTCGATCCTGCAGGTATTGCAGGACCGCGCCTATGTCCGGCTCGACAAGCGGCGCTTTCTGCCGGAGGACCGCGGCCGGCTGGTCACCGCGTTTCTGACCAGCTTTTTCGAGCGCTACGTCGAATACAACTTCACCGCTGATTTGGAGAACCAGCTCGACGACGTGTCGGGCGGGCGTATCGACTGGAAGGAGCTGCTGCGCAATTTCTGGCGGGACTTTTCGACCGCGGTCGATGGCACCAAGGATTTGACGATCAGCCAGGTGCTGACCGCGCTCGACGCCGATCTCGGCCGGCATTTCTTTCCCGCCGACGAATTCCGGACGCGACCCGCGGCTGTGCCCGGTCTGCGGCGTGGGCCGGCTCAGCCTCAAGCTCGGCAAGTTCGGCGCTTTCATCGGCTGCGCCAACTATCCGAACTGCCGCTACACCCGCCCGCTCGGGCTCGAAGGCGATGACGAGGCCGCCGCTGCCGAGACCGCGCTCGGCACCGATCCGGCGAGCACGCTGCCGGTGACCGTCAAGAAAGGCCCTTTCGGCCACTACATCCAGCTCGGCGGCGGCGACGGTGGCGAGAAGCCCAAGCGGGTCGCATTGCCTCGGCCGCTCAAACCCGCCGATGTCGATCTCGATACCGCGCTGCGGCTGCTGGCGCTCCCGCGCGAGCTCGGGCATCACCCGGAAACCGGCGAGGCGATCGTCGCCGGGATCGGCCGCTTCGGCCCCTACATCAAGCATGGCAAAGCGTTCAAATCGCTCGCCGCCGATGACGACGTGCTGACCATCGGGCTGAACCGGGCCGTCGTCCTGCTGGCCGAGCCGGCGGCGGAACGGCGGCGCGGCGCGCCGCAACCGCTGCGCCAGCTGGGCCCGCATCCCGAGGGCGGCGTGGTGGCGCTCTACCAGGGGCGCTACGGCCCCTATGTCAGCCACGACGGCGTGTTCGCCACCCTACCGAAGGCCGCCGACCCGGAAGCTTTTCCGCTCGAGGCAGCGATCGCGCTCTTGGCCGAGCGACGCGCGGCGAGCCCGCGCCGGCAGCGCAAAGCCACGAAGCCCGCCGCAGCCAAGGCGGCGTCGCGAAAACCGGCCAAGCCGGCGCAAAAAGCCGCGAAGCCGTCGGCTGCGGCGAAGCCCGAGGCCGCGTCGGCTGCGGCCGCTAAGCGGAATGCGGCGCCAAAGCGAGCTGCCGCGGCGAAAACGCGGCCCGCCGCTCGAACGGCCAAGAAACCTCGTCGGCGCGCGGGCGTCCAGCCCGGTTAGATGGTGCGGACACCTTCGACGGCCGGAGAAAAGCGGCGGCGCGGTCGGGGCGGCCTGCCATCCGCGAGCGAGGTGGTGACGTTTATCCGCGAGAGCTCGTCCGCGGTCGGCAAGCGCGAGATTGCCCGCGCTTTTTCGATCCCGCCCAGCGACCGGCCGGCGCTGCGCGACATGCTGCGCGAGATCGAGCGGTCGGGCAACGTGGCCCGCGCTGCCAATCGTCGTCTCACTGCTGTAGGGCCGCTGCCCGAGGTCACCGTTGTCGAACGTTTCGGCACCGACGAGGACGGCGTCCCGCTGGGCCGCCCGGTCGCCTGGTCGGGGCCCGAGCCGGCGCCGATTGTGCGGCTCGCCGAAGAGGCCGACGCAACGCTCGCGGTCGGCGCCCGCGCCGCGGCGCGCCTTGTCATGCTCGACAGCGGCGAGATCGAGGCGCGGGTGATCCGCCGGCTCGATGCCGGCAGCGGGAGGGTCGTCGGCGTCTTTCGCAAGGACCGCGACGGCGGCCGGGTGGTACCGGCCGACCGGCGCAACAAAACCGAATACCGGGTTGTCGCGAGCGACGCCGCGGGCGTCGACCATGATGAGCTGGTCCTCGCCCAGGAGCTGCCGGCTGGCCGGCTCGGGTCGCCGCGAGCGCGCGTCGTCGAGCGGCTCGGTTCGGCTGCCGATCCGCGCGCGATCAGCCTCCTCGCGATCGCCTCCTTCGACATTCCGACCGAGTTTCCAGCGGCCGCGGTCGCCGAGGCCGAAGCCGCTCTGCCGGTGAGCCCGGCCGGGCGCACGGATCTGCGCGAGCTGCCATTGGTCACGATCGACGGCAGCGACGCGCGCGATTTCGACGACGCGGTCTGGGCCGAGCCCGATCCCGACCCGGCCAATGCCGGCGGCTGGCATCTCGTTGTCGCGATTGCCGACGTCGCCTGGTATGTGCGGCCCGGCAGCGCGCTCGACCGCGAGGCCGAGCGGCGGGGCAATTCGGTCTACTTCCCGGACCGGGTCGTGCCGATGCTGCCCGAGGCATTGTCGAACGAGCTGTGCTCGCTGAAACCGGCGGTGGACCGGGCCTGCCTCGCCGTCGACCTCTCGATCGACGCCGCCGGACATAAGCGCCGGCACCGTTTTATGCGGGCGGTCATGCGCTCGGCCGCACGTCTCACCTACGAGGAAATCCAGTCGGTCCGCGACGGCCAGGGCGATCTGCCGACGGCCGTTCCGGCCGCGACGGTGGCCTCCCTCTATGACGCCTACGATGCCCTCGCCCGTGCGCGGGCCGCGCGCGGCGCGCTGGAGCTCGACATCCGCGAGGATCGGGTGGTGCTCGACGCCGATGGGCGCCCGGTCGCGGTAGTTGCGAGATCGCGGCTCGACAGCCACCGGCTGATCGAGGAATTCATGATCCTCGCCAACGTCGCCGCGGCCGAGGAGCTCGAAATGCGGCGCCGTCCCTGCATGTACCGCGTCCACGATGCGCCAGACCCCGACAAGGTCGCGACCTTGCGCGATTTCCTCGACGAGTTGGGCGTTCCAGGGCTCGCCTTCGCCAAGGGCCAGGCACCAAAGCCCGAGCTGTTCAACCGGCTGCTGCGCCGGGCCGAGGCCACCGCGGTGGCGCCGTTGGTCAACGACCTGGTGCTGCGCTGCCAGGCGCAGGCGGTCTACAGCCCGGACAATCTCGGCCATTTCGGCCTGGGATTGCGGCGCTACGCTCATTTCACCTCGCCGATCCGCCGCTATGCCGACCTCCTCGTCCACCGCGCGCTGATCGCCGGCGCCAATGCGGCGGGAGGCGATTTCGGCGCCGGGGGATTGCCGCCGGAAATCGACCACGCCCGGATGGCGGCGGCCGGCGAGCATATCTCGGCGACCGAGCGGCGGGCGGCCGGGGCCGAACGCGCCGCGATCGAGCGTTACCGCACGACTCTGGTCGCCGACGCGGTCGGCGCCAGCTTTGCCGCCCGGATCAGCGGCGTCGTCGAATTTGGGCTGTTCGTCACCCTGGCGGAAAGCGGCGCCACCGGGCTGGTGCCGATCTCGACCCTGCCCAGCGATTATTACGATCGCCACGAAAAGGTGCCGCGGCTCGTCGGCCGGCGCTATGGCCGGGTCTTTCGGCTGGGCGATGCGGTGACCGTCCGGCTCGTCGAAGCCGATGCGATCGGCGCCCGGCTGCTGCTTCGGATCGAGGACGAGCCAACCACCGCGCGTCGGGGGCGCAGCGGCCGGCGCAGTTGATTACCGGCCGGCGCCGATTTACCATGCCCATCCCAGCACCGGGATCTCGGCCAAGGCTGGCCGGTCATCGGGCGGGTTGCCGCGAGGATTGGGGGGTTCCTCGATGCCGATGTCGTTGCGTCCGGCAGCTGCGCTCGCACCGGCGGGCCTCCTCGTTCTCCTCGTCCTGCTGAGCGCCTGCGTGGAACGCCAGCCATTGCCGGCGGATCCGACGGGGCGGTTGTTCGGGCGGGGGCTCGACCAGGTCGCCGATCTCTACATTGCCCCGGTGTCGAGCCAAGTCCTCGCTCTCGCCGCCGCTTCGCGCCTCTCCCAGCTCGATCCGAAATTCGCCGTGTTGGAAACGCCGGGGCCGGAGGACAGGACAGAGATCACACTCGATTATCGCGGGCGCGAGATCGCGAGCTATCCCGACCCGTCGAGCGACGACCCGCATCTTTGGGGCGAGTGGCTGGGCCAGGTGCTGGCCGACGCCAAGGCGATCTCCCCGACCCTCGCGGCGATGCCCGAAGACAAGATCGACGAGGCGATGTTCGATGGCATTACCGGCGCGCTCGACCGCTTCTCGCGCTATGCGACACCCGACGCCGCCCGCGATCAGCGCGCCGCCCGCGACGGGTTCGGCGGCATCGGCGTCACCCTCGACCCGTCCCCCGACCGGTTCCGCATCATCAAGGTGATGCCGGGCGGCCCTGCCGATCTGGCCGGCATCCGCGCCGGCGACACGATCGTGGCGATCGACCGCCGGCCGACCGCCGGCCGCTCGCGCGTCGAGGTCATGCGCCTGTTGCGCGGCCCGGTGTTGAGCCCGATGTCGGTCGGCATCGATCGACCTGGCGCTGTCGAAACTCGCGATTACCAGCTGCAGCGGGCGCTGATCGTCGAGCCGACGGTGACCATGGCGCGCGACGGCGGGGTCGCGATCTTTCACATTTCGAGCTTCAACCAGGATACGACGCAGCAGCTCGTCGGCGATCTCGAAACGGCAGAGCGCGCTTTGGGCCCCCAGCTGCGCGGCATCGTTCTCGATCTGCGCGGCGATCCCGGCGGGCTGCTCGACCAGGCGGTCAGCCTCGCCGACGTGTTTATCGCCAAGGGTCCGATCGTGGCCACGATCGGGCGCAATCCCGCCAGCCGACAGTTTTTCGCCGCATCCGGCGACAGCATCGCGCCGCGTCTGCCGATCGTCGTGCTGGTCAATGGCGGCTCCGCCTCGGCTTCCGAAATCGTCGCGGCGGCGCTGCAGGATGCCGGGCGCGCGGTAGTCGTCGGCACCGCCTCCTACGGCAAGGGCACGGTGCAGACCGTCTTGCGCCTTCCCAACAATGGCGAGCTGACCTTGACCTGGGCACAGCTGGTCTCGCCCGCCGGCTATTTGCTGAATACGCACGGCGTCGTCCCGACCGTTTGCACCAGCGATCTCGGCGACGACGGCCAGGCGATGCAGATCGCGCTGCAGCGGGCGAGCGGGTTGTCGGCGGTCTCGCCGCTGACCGCCCGCCCGCGCGCCTCGCTCGACAATTCCGGCTGGGACCAGCTGCGCCAGTCGTGCCCGCCCCGGCTTGGCGACCGGACCATCGATGTCGCGGTGGCCGAACGCCTGCTGGCCGACCCCGCCCTCTACAGCCAGGCGGTGCACGTCATGGCCGCGGCTCCGGCCGTCGCGGCGCAGCCCGGCCCCGCGTCGGCCTCGGCCCAACCTGTGTGGCCGGGGGCCGCCTTGACAGGTGTCGAGGGATCGCTATCCTCGGGCTCACGCAATCCGTGAACCCTGGGGTCTCTAATGGCCAAGACCAGCACCGTCCTGATCAAGCTCGTCAGCAGCGCCGACACCGGATTTTATTATGTGACGAAGAAAAACCCGCGGACGAAAACCGCGAAGCTCGAACTGAAAAAGTTCGATCCGGTGGCGCGCAAGCACGTCCTCTTCAAGGAGGCGAAGATTAAATAGCGTCATCCGGCGCCGATCCGACCGGGCCTGCCCGAGATCGGCGTGCGCCGGGGAACGCGAAAATCGAAGGGCCGGCCGCCGCCGTTCATGGCAGCGCCTCGAAAAAAGCCACCATCTGTCGGCGCTGTGCCGGGTTGGGCAGCGGTCCCCTTCCGGCCGCGAGATTGTCGGCCATGTGTGCGGGGCTGCCGGTGCCGGGGATGACCGCGGTCACCGCCGAATTGCCGAGCAGGTATTTCAGAAAAAACTGCCCCCAGCTGGCGGCGCCGAATTCGGCCGCCCACGGCGGCAGCTTCTGGCCGCGCACCGCCCGGAACAGCCGGTTGCGGGCGTAAGGCAGGTCGGTCAGCACGGCCGCGCCGATGTCAGCCGCGGCCGGGATCACGCGCTCTTCGGCGCGGCGGTCGGCGAGCGAATAATCGACCTGCACGAAATCCGGCTTCTGTCGCCGGAGCACGGCCTCGACAGCAGCGAAATCGCCGTCGAACGAGGTCGTGATCCCGACGTACCGGCAGAGGCCTTGCGTCTGCCACTCGCGCAGCATCGCCAGATCCTGGTTGGGATCGCTGACATTATGGAGCTGCATCAGATCGACCCGGTCGGTGCGAAGCCGCTGCAACGAGGCGCGCAGCTCGGCCGGGCCGGTGCTGCGGTCGTAGCTCTCGAGCTTGGTCGCGAGAAAGACCCGGCCTCTGAGCCCGGCCGCGGCAACGAGGTCGCCGACGACGCTCTCCGCGCTCCCATAGGAGGGCGCCGTGTCGATCAGCCTGCCGCCGCCCGCGACCAGGGTCTCGACGACGGCGGCGCAGGCCCTGCGCCCGGCCGGGTCGGCGTCGACATCGAAGACATCGGCGGTGCCGAGCCCGACCGCGGGCAGGTCCTCGCCCGAATGCGGGATCCGCCGTTGGATCATGGCCGCAGCGCCGTCCGCCGCCGCGGCGGGCAGCGTCCGCCCGGGCCGCCATCGCCCACCCCATGGCAGGCTCCATCCTCCCCCGGCGAGACCCGCAGCGAGCCTCAGCACCCGGCGCCGGGACGGCAGATGATCGGGACTGGAAGCCATCGTTTCGCTCGTCCTCCGGGATCGATGCTTTGACCGGGCAGCCCCACCATGCAATGATGCCTCGATCCCCATAAACGATCGGAGGCCGCCGTGGCAAAATACATGCTGGTCAGCTTCAAGACATGCCCCTGGGTGCAGCGTTCGGCGATCGTGCTGCGCGAAAAGAACACCGAGTTCGAGATGCGCCACATCGAGTCCGACAATCGGCCGGACTGGTTTCTCGCGATCTCGCCGCACAAAAAGGTGCCGGTGTTGCGCATCGACGACAAGGTCTCGCTGTTCGAGTCGAACGCGATCAACGAGTACCTCGACGAAACCATCGCGCCGCGGCTGCATCCGGCGGACCCGATCGAGCGCGCGCTGAACCGCGCCTGGACCGACTATGTGCCGACCTTCGCCAGCACCGTGACCGCGACCGCCTACGCCGACACCGAAGTAGACTACAACAAGGCGGCGTCCGGCATCCCGGTGCCGTTCGAGCGGCTCGAAAAGGCGCTCGAAAAGCAGGGCAGCGGTCCGTTTTTCAACGGCGAGAAATATTCGCTGGTGGACGCCGCCTACGCCCCGTTCCTGCAGCGCTACTTCTTCCTCGACCGGGTGAAAAAGCTCGGCCACATCGAGAAGTACCCGCGGCTCAAAGCTTGGAGCGAAGCGCTGATGAAGCGGCCCTCGACCCATTCCTTCCCCGAGGCCGAGTTCGAGGCGATGTATCGGGACGGCCTGAAGCGCCGCAACAAATGGGTGTCGCGCTTTGTCGAGCCGACCCGGGCCGCGGCCGAGTAGTCCGGCCGCACCCCCTTCTGCCAGCCCCCGGCGGCCCGGCCGCTCGAGCCGCCGCCGGGCGACGGCGGTTTGGGCAAATCTCCAGGATCGCCATCGTGGTGAGCCCGCCGGGATTCGAACCCGGGACCTACTGATTAAAAGTCAGTTGCTCTACCGGCTGAGCTACAGGCTCGCTGAAGCGGCGGCACCATAAAAGGCGGAGGGCTGCCGGTCAATCGGCCGGCGCCCCCGATCGCCTCGATCGGCGAGACAACCCTCCCCATACGGCCCTCCGGTCGCTAGTTTGGCGCAGCCGGGCCGACGCGGCGGCGAATTGGCCGCTCCAGCTGTCGCACCCGCCACACACGTTCGAGGAGGGTGCCATGCCGCGAAACGTCGCCATCGGGCTCGGCCTGATGGAGTTCCCGTTCGACAGCATCGCCGGCTATTGGCGCTGGGTCGATCTGTGCGAGGCGGGCGGGGTCGACTCGCTGTGGCAGACCGACCGCATGGTCAGCCGCGAGCCGATCCTCGAATGCATGAGCGTGATGGCGGCATTGGCCGGCCGCACCCGGCGTATCAAATTCGGGGTCAACGTTCTGTCGCTGGCGTTTCGCGACCCGGTCCTGCTGGCGAAGCAGTGCGCCACGATCGACGTGTTGTCCGAGGGCCGGCTGCTGCCCGCCTTCGGCATCGGCAGCCCACTCGCGCCGGAATGGCGCACCTTGAACCTCGACACCAAAACCCGCGGCCGCAAGACCGATGAGGGGCTCGAGATCATCCGCCGGCTGTGGGCCGAGGATTCGGTCGATTTCGAGGGAGTCCACTACCATTTGTCGGGCGCCTCGATCAGCCCGAAGCCGGTGCAGGCCGATCTGCCGATGTGGATCGGCGGCTCGACCCCGGCCGCGATCCGGCGCACCGCGCGCTTCGGCACCGGCTGGCAGGCCGGCGGAGAAACCCCCGAAGACATCGGCGCCGTTGTCGCCACGATCCGCGAGGCGGCCGTCGCCGAAGGCCGTCCGATCGACGACGACCATTACGGCGCCGGCATCGCGTTTCGCTTTGGCCGGCCCGACGATCCCGCTCTCGAACGGCTCTACGACGCCTACCGCAAGCGCACCGGGCGCGACCCGCAAAGGCATTTCGCGATCGGCGACGCCGCGGCGATCGTCGAGCGCATCGCCGCTTATGTCGAAGGCGGGATCTCGAAATTCGTCCTGCGCCCGGCGGCGCGCGGCGACGCCGAGTTGCTGGCGCAAACCCGCCGGCTGATCGACGAGGTATTGCCGCTCGTCGCCGCCCGCTGGCCGCGGCCCAAAAAGCGCGCCGCGGCGGTCGCCGCATGAGTCCCGCGGTCGGCGCGGAGGGGTTGCGCGGCGTCTCCGCCTGCGTGTTCGACGCCTACGGCACGTTGTTCGACACCGCATCGGCGGTGCGCAACGGCGCTGCCGCACTCGGGGAGACGGGGCCCCGACTGGCGGTGCTGTGGCGCGATAAGCAGCTGCAATATTCCTGGCTGCGCGCGGTGGAGGGCCGTCACGCCGATTTCTGGCAGGTCACCGGCGACGCGCTCGATTACGCGCTCGATGCGCTGGGCCTCGCCGAAGCCGGTCTGCGCGAGCGGCTGATGCAGCTTTACTCGACGCTCGACGCCTACCCCGAGGTCGCGGGCGTGCTGCCAACTTTGCGCGCCGCCGGGATCACCGCCGCGATCCTGTCGAACGGCACGCCGGCGATGCTCGGCGCCGCGGTCGACCATGCCGGGCTGAAGGGCGCCTTCGACCATGTGCTGTCGGTCGAGGAGGCCGGCGTCTACAAGCCGCACCCGCGAGTCTATCAGCTCGCCTGCGACCGGCTCGGCCTCGCCGCCGCGGGTATCGCCTTCGTGTCGTCGAATGGCTGGGACGCCTGGCCCGCCTCCGCCTTCGGCATGCGGGCGATCTGGTGCAACCGTTCGGGCCAGCCCCGCGAGCGGCTGCCCGGCGCTCCCGCCCACGAGATCCGCTCGCTCGCCGAACTGCCGGCGCTGCTCGGCCGCTGACCGGCTCAGCCGGACAGTCGCTGCAGCAGTGCCTGCGCCGCGGCCGGCGCGCGAACCTTGGCGCCGTTGATGAAATAGACGAAACAGTCGCGGCCATCGGCGCACCATTGGCGGCTGCGACCGGCCCAGGCGTCGAGTGCGTCGGGTGAGTAGCCGGCGGGTTCCTCCGGCACGCAGCGGCGCAGGCGGGCATAGACGAAATCGGCGGTGATCTCGTCGATCATCGGGTATTTCTCGTCGTCGACCAGCGCCACCGCGACGCCATGCCGCCGCAGCAGCTCGGGGAAGCCGGGTGCCGCGAAGCTCGCATGCCGCACCTCGACGACGTGGCGCAGGCGGCGGCCCTCGATCTCGCGCGGCAGCAGCGCCAGAAAGCCGGCAAAGCCTTCTTCATCGAAGCGCAGGAACGGGGCGAACTGCCACAGCACCGGGCCGAGCTTCTCGCCCAGTTCAAGGACGCCGCTGGCGAAGAACCGCTCGATCGACGGGCCGGCCGTCGCCAAATCGCGGCGATGCGTGACAAAGCGCGGGCCCTTGAGCGAGAACATGAAATCGTCCGGGGTCTCGTCGTGCCAGCGGCGAAAGCTCGCCGGCTTTTGGCTGCCGTAAAAGGTGCCGTTGATCTCGATCGCGGTGACCTGCCGGCTGGCATGCGAGAGCTCGCGCGCCTGGGTCAGCCCCGGCGGGTAGAAAATGCCGCGCCACGGCGCGAAGACCCAGCCGCCGATGCCGACGCGGATTGTCGCACCGCAGCTCATCGCCGGATCAGGAACGAGCGCGCCGGACGCCGCTCCTCCCAGCCCACGGTTTCCAACAGCGGCATGTCGTCCTCCTCGGCCGGGTAGCCCAGGCAAAAATAGCCGATCAGCTTCCACGCTGCCGATACCCCGAGGGTCGCGGCAATTTCGCACGGATCGAGGATCGACACCCAACCCATGCCAATTCCCTCGGCGCGCGCCGCGAGCCAAAGGGTGTGCGCCGCGGCGACCGCGGAATAATCAGCCGTCTCGAGCATCGTATGGCGCCCGAGACCGTGCCCCTGCGGCGTCGCCCGGTCGGCGAAGACGGCGAGGTGACAAGGGGCCTCGTCGAGCCCGGCGAGCTTCAGCCGCGCATAGGCCACGGCGCGTTCCGGCGACTGGGCGGCGAGGGCGGCGGCGTTGGCGGCGACGAAATTCCGGCGGACCGCAGCGCGGCGCGCCGTGTCATCGATGACGACGAACCGCCAGGGCTGGCTGAGCCCGACTGACGGCGCCAGCGATGCGAGATCGATCAGCCGCTCGACGGCACCCGACGGCAGCGGGTCGCGACGAAACCGCCGCACGTCGCGCCGCCAGGTCAGTAGCGTGCTCAGTTGGGCGCGGAACTCGTCGTCAAAGGCGGGAGGTGAGGGCATCTGGCGCTCGTGCGAACCCGGTCTCTGCTTACATGGGAAGCGCTGTGCCCGGATCGAGATAATGCCGGGTCGAGAGAAGGCCGGATCGAGAGAAGGCCGGATCGAGAGAAGCCGGGTCGAGAGAAGATCGGGCCGGAGGCGCGCATCGTCTCGCCGGTGCCGACGATGCGCATTGATTTCTGCCGCCCGGCGCTTTAGATGCAAGCGCCCGCCTCGTTCGCGTCCCCATCGTCTAGAGGCCCAGGACATCGCCCTTTCACGGCGGTAACAGGGGTTCGAATCCCCTTGGGGACGCCAACAAGATCAATTAGATAGGATATTTCTCCCCGCGGCCTTTCCAATATATGTCCAATATACGTGGATGGATCCGCCTGGGCCGGTGCGGCCTTTCCAGGTCGGAACAAGCTGTGTCACCGGCAGGAGAGGGGCCGGAGCAGGTCGGCCGCTTCTCCCGCCCGCTCAGTACGTGCCCCGCCACGAGCCGAGACACGGCATTGCCGACGACCGCCACTATCCGTTGTCGCCTGAGGCGATCGGGCGGGCTCCGACACAAGCAGATTGATTGCGTCCCCGAGAGTGGTAGGGGCCCGAGAACTCGAAGGGCGTGGGCTTCATTCCTTTGCCTAGTGGTGCACTTCTAACATTCGTAACCCATGTAATTCGCCGTCATACCCGCGGAAGCGGGTACCCAGACTGCCCCTGGCATGAACAGGGGCAACCCGCACCTCGCTTGGAACCCTGGACCCCCGCTTTCGCGGGGGCGACGAAAGACAGAGCGCGGGGGGCTCGTTTGTATGGTGTGTACCACCAGCTTAGGCTGCGCCAACAAGATCGGAACTATTGGCGCTATTTCTGCTCCGCTGGCTTTCGGTCCAGCCCCATGAAGGTGGCACGCGCGTTGAAATCACGCAACGAGTGCGACTGTCAGGCATCAATCCGGACCGTGCAGTTGCCTTGCCTCGCACCAAGGATCTGATCCATCGCCCTCATGATCGAAGCAAATGCAGCGCTCTCCGCGTCTCTTGACCCAGGCGGAGACCGCAAGGCTGATGCCCTCATGGGTCGGCCGCCACCATCCCGATATCGGCCTGTTCGAGTCATTTCGTAGGCCGCAAAATATCATCCATTAACAAGATCGGATGCACATGAAGACCTTGTTTCTCGGTGGCCTGGCGGCGCGGGTCGCGCCACTCATCCTCGGCAAGATGACCGAGAAGGCCGACCACACCATTCTTGCCGATCTCGCCGACATGCAGCGGCTGATCCCGGCCTTGGCTGACGCGGAGATCGTCGTCGGCCATATCTGGCGGAAGGAATTTCCCGAGGCGTCGCGGGTCAGGCTGCTGCAAGCGGCCACCGCTGGCATCGATATGATTGATGTGCCGGCGCTGCCGCGCGGCATCGCCGTCTGCAACGTCTTCGGCCACGAACCGGCGATCGCCGAATATGTGCTGGCAACGACACTGGCGCTGACCCTGCGGCTGTTCAGCACGGCGAGCGAGTTTCGCGCCGGATCATGGGTGGCGCACCAACCGGCTGGTGGATCGCCGCACGGAGAAATCTTCGGCAAGACGATCGGCATCATCGGCTACGGCCGGATCGGCCGCGAAGTTGCCAGCCGTGCGGCCGCATTCGGCTGCAAGGTTGTCGCCGCCAATCGCAGCCCGGTCACACACGGAGGGGCTGCATCGCAGATTTATTCCCTGATCGAACTCGATCGGATGCTGCCGCAATGCGACGTCCTGGTTGTTGCCGCGGGCCTCGGGCCGGAGACCCGCGGGCTTATCGACGCCCGGCGCCTGTCCCTGATGCGGCCGACTGCGCTGCTGATCAATATCGGGCGGGCGGCGATCGTCGAGGAGGAAGCGCTATACCGCGCGCTAAGTGGAAACCGACTGGGCGGTGCCGCGCTTGACGTGTGGTGGCGCCACTGGGAACCGGCACACCCCGATCGGCGTCCCTCGAGATATCCGTTCCAGGACCTGCCGAATGTCCTGATGACCCCGCATTGCTCGGGTTTTACCGAGGGCACCGCCGAACGCCGCTGGGGGCACCTGGCCGGCAACCTCGACCGCTTCATTCGAGGCGAGGAACTTGCCAATATTGTGCTGCGGACGTAGGGCGAGACCGATCCTGCCGGAGACGGCTCAGCGTTGCCCGATGTTCGGGGGCAACTCCTGCTAATCGCGATCACGGGGTGATCGGCGATACGCGGCGGCTCGAGCGCGGCCGCGCTCATGCCTCAGGTTCAATGTGATCGCGCGCTTGTGGGAGCTCAGCATTGCTGGTGAGCGAGATCCCGACTCTCGTCGCGCCATCCTTGCCCCCGGTTCAAGCTTCGATCACACCCGAGCGGCCCGCATATTATGGGCGATGACCGCCACGCTCAGCCTCGGTCTATCTTGATAGCGCAGCGCGCCGTCTGGCTTTCGGCAGACCGCCCTCACAGCAAGCGCCGACGCGCAGCAGCCGGCGACATTGGGCGACACCACCCAGCGATAGAAGGGGCTCCGTTGCGTGTGCGCGTGTTCATCGATTTTCTCGTTGAAGCGATCGGCAATTATGGACTTGGTGAGAGGTCCGCGGC
This sequence comes from uncultured Alphaproteobacteria bacterium, assembly GCA_963795485.1. Classification (GTDB taxonomy): domain Bacteria; phylum Pseudomonadota; class Alphaproteobacteria; order ATCC43930; family CGMCC-115725; genus AP-15. The sequence goes on along the minus strand of CAWCIL010000036.1, from coordinate 51,219 downwards.
CACCTGACACGGGCGCAAAACCGCCCGACCGCAGCCATCACGAAATGTCCGTTGTCCGGATGGGCGGTCGGACCGTCGAGCGACTTGGGTCGCAAAATAGATAGGCGCCGGGCGACCGGCAAACGACCGTTATTCGCCCTGGGGGACAAACAGATCGGCGCGGCGCTGACCGCCATGCACGGCGATCCCGCCCGAGGCTGGACCCTGCAGGAGCTCGCGGAGCACGCCGGCATGTCGCGATCGACCTTTGCACTGAAATTCAAAACGAGGGTCGGTCAACCGCCGCTCGATTATCTCACCCGCTGGCGAATGTTGCTGGCTGCCGACAGACTGACGTCCGGCGATGCCGTTTCCGCCATCAGCCGGGCGCTCGGCTACGAATCCGACAGCGCCTTCAGCACCGCCTTCAGGCGGGTCATGGGCTGTTCGCCACGGCAATACGCCCGTGAGCGGTCGCCGAATCTCTCTGCGCAGAAGGCCGGAGAATTCGCCAACGCTGGTCTACTCGGCACCGCGACCGGCGAGTAATCCCCGACATGGCGCGCCTGCAGCGGCGGCTCAAATGGAGCCAGGCCCAAGGGCGCCCTACCCGTATGGCCGCTGCGAGGGTGGTATTCCAACCTGTGCGAGATACCGCTCAAGCGCTGGTATCTCCGCGGTCCCGACGATGGCGCCGACATAGCCGTCCGGCCGGATCAGCACCCATTGGCCTGGTGACAGGCCATAAGCGTCGTGGAAATGACCGCCATCATCGACCAGATCGCCGCGCGAACCGATAATACGGACACGTAGTCCTGACCGCGGCGCGATGGCAGTACGATCAGCTTCGTAGCCGAGCAATGTCCAGTGCGGGCCCTGGAACAGCAAAAACAGGCGGGTCGCCTGGCCCGCCGCGCTGCGCATCGGCGCATCAGGGGCCCGGTCGCCAGCCTGCAAGCCGTCCCGTCCGCTTGTCTGCAGCGCCAGCGAACTGCCGGTGTATCCGAGATCCAACTGTCGCGTCTCGCGGCCGCGCCATATCGTTCCTTGTTTCATCTCGTCCAGCAGTCGTGCCGCCATCCCGAGCATGCCGGCCGCGATCGGGCGCCGCTCCTCGTCATACGTTGCCAAGAGTTGCTCGGCCGCGCCGTGCAGCACGGCTGCGAGCTTCCAACCGAGGTTGTAGCCGTCCTGCACGCTGGTGTTCAGGCCTTGGCCGCCGGTCGGCGGATGGGTATGCCCGGCATCGCCGGCGAGGAATACGCGGCCGACCCGGTAGCGGTCGGCAAGCCGCGCGCTCATCGAATAGACAGAGACCCAAATGACCGAGTGGACCGCGATCTTCTTTTCGGCCCGTTCGGCGACCAGTGCCGTCAGTCCCCTGGCGCTGAGATCGACATCGCCCTCAAGCGGCACCGGTGCCTGGATTTGAAAAAGGGGCGTCCCGGCAAGAGGGCACAACGAAATCTGCTGAGATCCCAAGCCGAAGCGGTGCCAGGCGTCTGTGCTGAGTCCCTCCAGCTCGACATCCGCCACAACGGCGCGCGACCCCAGCGTTTCGCCCGGGAAGTCAACGCCGAGCACATGCCGCACCAAGCTTCGACCGCCATCTGCGCCAACAAGATAGCGTGCACGAACGAGCTCATTTCCGACCCGCGCCGTGACCCCCTCGGCATCCTGTGAGAAGCCGGTCAATTCCCGCCCGAATTCCGGCTGGTGGCCGAGTTCGGCGAGGCGCTCGCGCATCACCGCCTCGGTTAGAAATTGGGGCACCATCAGCGGAGCGGAATACGGCTCGGCCGGGGTCGGACCACGGGCATCGCCAAAAGGTGAATCGACAAAACTGCCGTCCGGGTTGTACCCGCGGATCGGCGGATAGGGGCCTCCGGTCGCAAACAGCCGGTCGACGATGCCGTAATCTTCGAATATCTCCTGGCTGCGCGGCTGGATACCCTTGCCGCGCGAGCCCGCAAAAGGCGTTTCCGCTTTCTCGATCAGCCGGAAATCGACGCCGCGCCGGGCAAGGTCGATCGCAAGTGACAGTCCGGCCGCGCCGGCACCGCAGATCAACACGTCGGTGGACGTTTGTTTCGTCATGACGCAGCCCCATAAGAGTGTATGATACACATATAAACGACCCAGGCGACCCGTCAAGGAGAAAAGTGCGAAATACACATATCCGGAAATTCCTGCGCCCGCTGCACGAGGTGCTGATCGATCTGGTCGGGTTCTTCAACCGACCCCAGAACGATGCGATCCTGCTGCGCGAAGCCGGCGTGTCGCTCGATCGCGCGCTGTTTCCGCTGCTGGTGCGGATCCAGCGCCGCGGACCGCTCGGCGTCGGCGAATTGGCGGACCTGGTTGGCCGCGATTACACGACGGTCAGCCGGCAGGTGGCGAAGCTGGAAAGTCTCGACTTGATCACCCGGCAGTCGGGCAAAACCGATCGCCGCGTGACCGAGGCGGTCGTGAGCGAGAAGGGCCAAGCCGTGTCCGAATTATTCGACGCGGCGCGCGAGCGGCTGGCGCAGAGGGCGCTCGCAGACTGGAGCGAGGAGGATTTGAAAGAGCTGACGCGGTTGCTGCGGCGATTCACCGACGATTTCATGCAAAATGGACGATCCTGAAGAGCGGTGAGCTACGCCGATGCGCGCATCTCAGGCCGCCGGGTCGATGTCCCCTCTCACCGGCGCTGGGCGAAAGTAAGCAAGCGTGGTGAACACCCAACCGAGGATCCATAGCACCGGGCCTGCGACGCCGGGCCAAAGCGACATGTATCCCGGGATAAGCACGAAAAAAATGAGACCCGTATCGGCCAAGGCGAGGACGCCGAAATTGATCCAGTAACCCGACATGCTGTTTCTGATATTCAGCGTCAGGGCGACGGCGATACCCGTTACGCCGAAAAACAGCAGGTTCCAGGAATCCTGAAAGACGCGCGCCTGCGCCATTCCCGGCGCGAGCGCGGCGCCCACGCGGTAGACGGCATAGGCCGCCATCAGGTGCAGGCACCCCACAGCACAAAGCAGATCGCGCCAGCGACACTCAGCTTCGTCACCGAGGAGCGCGCGCGTGGTCGCCCAACATGGTCGATGGTGGTTGTGGACATTCTTTTCTCCCACTGCTCCGGGGTGGCTTTCCCTTTGCACGTACTCCGAACGTATGCGTCGCCAGTCGCCAGAGGAGCGGCTATCGAGCGTAAGCTCTATGCGGGCGAGCCGAATAATCTCTGGCTCGTTCGCCCGAAGCGGACTCAGACAAGCTCGAACCTTCCACTCCACTGGCAAAATTGAGCTTGACCGACATCGTCCCTTCGTTAACCAGCCAGGGACGGACGCGATAGCGGCGCGCGCCGCTGGCGTGCATCGGATCCTCCTTGGCGATGGCCTCGGCCTCGGCCAGCGAGGCGGCACGGACCACCACCATGCCGTCGCCGTCCCAGCGCTGTTCGTCATCGCTCCAATGGGGCCCGGCGGCGAACATGACGCCTCTGCGTTCCAGCAATTCTTGATAGTCCAGATGCTGTTGCAAGTTCTCCATCACCGGAGCGATGCCATTGGCCGGCGTGGTGAAGATCACGTAAAGCTGCTTCGCAAGGTACCCGCGCTCCTTGGAGAGCTCGGTGATTTCCTTCGGTGTCGGTGCGCTCATGCGTTCCTCCGGGGATGGTGCTTAAAGGTGACGCCTCCTGTTTGCGCGCTAAGCGGGCAAAAACTCGCGAGTGTGGGGCGAGAAAAATCGAGCTCGGGCCCGGCCGGGACGATGGCGGTCGGGTTGATCGATTTGTGGCTCTGATAGTAGTGCCGCTTGATGTGGGTAAAATCGACGGTCGCGGCGACACCGGGATATTGGAACAGCTCGCGGGCGTAATCCCAAAGGTTCGGATAGTCGACGAGCCGCTTCAGATTGCATTTGAAATGGCTGAAGTAGACCGAGTCAAAACGCACCAGCGTCGTGAAGAGGCGCCAATCCGCCTCGGTCAGCCGGTTGCCGCAGAGATACCGGCTGCCCGCCAGCCGCTGTTCCAGCCAGTCGAACGTCGCGAAGAGCGGGCGCACCGCCTCCTCGTAGGCGTTCTGCGTCGTCGCGAAGCCGGCTCTGTAAACGCCGTTGTTGACGGTCGCGTAGACGCGTGCGTTGACGGCATCGATCTCCTCTCGCAACGCAATCGGATAATAATCGCCTGGTGTCGCGCCGATGCCGTCGAACGCGGAATTCATGCGGATGATTTCCGACGACTCGTTTGAGACGATGACGTTGCGCTTTTTGTCCCAGAGCACGGGAACCGTGACCCGGCCGGTATAGGTCGGGTTCGACCGGAGATAGACCTCGTAGTGACACTCGGCTCCGCTGATCGGGTCGGGAACCACACCAGGACCGTGATCGAAGGTCCAGCCATGCTCGTCCATCAACCAGTGCGTGACCGACAGCGAAATGTCGTTCTCAAGCCCTTTCAGGACCCGAAAAATCAGGGTGCGGTGCGCCCAGGGGCAGGCGAGCAAGACGTAGAGGTGGTAGCGTCCGGGCTCGGCTTTGAAGCCGCCTTCGCCGGTCGGCCCAGGCGCCCCGTCGGGCGTCACCCAATTTCGAAACGCGCTTTCTTGGCGCTGAAAGCGCCCCCCGCTTGCGGGTGTGTCGTACCAACGGTCAGTCCGCTGACCATCGACAAGAAGGCCCATGGCGTTACCCTCAAAACCGGCTCGCGTCCGCAAACCACGGGAGAGCCTTTAAGGTGTTCTCGCTTGGAAGACTACGACCTAAATCGGCACCTTTGTGTTCGCGGATCAGCACCAATCAAAGGGCGTGGTCGCGCACGTCCGCGCTCGCGACGCTGTTCACAAGGGTAAGCCGGAATCCCAGTATGGCGTCCCGCCAAAGCGCTCACCGAGGAAATCGACGAAAGCCCGAACCTTTGCCGATAGGGCGCGATTGGGCGCCCAAACCGCATAAATGGCGGGATCGTCAAGCTCGAAGTCGCGCAGTACGGCTTTGAGCGCGCCGCACCGCAGCGCCTCGCCGACGATGAACGTTGGCAGCACGACAAGCCCGACACCCTTGATCGCGGCGTCGCGCAGCACGTCCCCGTTATTGACCCCCAGTCGCGTTTTCCGCTCTCGGACGCCGCGCCATTCACCGTCGACGCGGAACCGCCACTCCTCGGCGGCCGAACGGTTGCTATAGCCGAGGCAATCGTGGCGGCCGCTATCCAGGTCTTCCGGGGAGCGCGGCTCCCCGCGCGCTTGCAGATAGGCGGGGCTCGCGCAGACCACATGACGGCATGGCGCCAGTCGGCGCGCGATCAGGGAAGAGTCGGCCAACTTGCCGATGCGTATCGCCAAATCATGTCCCTCGCTGACAAGATCGACGCGGCGGTCGTTGAGGTCGAGGTCGATCTCCAGCTGAGGATGCGCGACCAGAAAGTCGGCGACCGCTGCCGAGAGGTGCAAGTGCCCGAACGACATTGGGGCGGCAACTTTGAGGGTGCCTCGGAGTTCGCTCTGGAGCCGGCGCGCCGCCTCCTCGGCTTCGACGACATCGGCAAGGATATTTCGTGCCCGCTCGTAATAAGCATGCCCGGTTTCGGTAAGGCTTAGGCGACGGGTGGTGCGGTGGAAAAGGCTGGTTCCGAGCCGGCCTTCGAGCGAGCCGATCCGTCGGCTGACCACCGATTTGGCGAGGCCCAACCGGCGTGCGGCGCCCGAGAAACTTTCGGCCTCGACCGCTCGCACGAAGACCGTCATGTCGTCAAACAGGCTCATTCGCTGTTCCGTTTTCGCGAACAATCTTTTACAAAAATAGAAGACTGCCGCTCCTGTGGCAACGAACTACCTCTTCCCGTATCTCAGCAGCCAACATTCGGGAAGGCGAGCATGCCGGCGATCAAGGTGGGCGAATTTCTGTACGGGCGATTGCGGTCGCCCGATCTCGACCTGGCCGAAGCGTTTCTGTCCGAGTTCGGCATGGTGCGCGCCGCGCGAACCAGGACGGCGCTCTATATGCGCGGCACTGATCCGACGCGGCACAGCCACATCACCGAGCTTGGCGAGCCCTGCTTTTTAGGCCTCGGCTTCGCCGTGAGCGACCCCGACGATCTGAAACGCCTCGCAAGGCTCCCGGGCGCCTCTGGGATCGAGTCCATCGACGAGCCCGGTGGCGGCATGCGGGTGCGGCTGACCGACCCGGATGGTCATGGCGTCGAGGTCGTCCACGGCATAGAGACCACCGCAGCCTTGGATGTTCCGCGGCAGGCCGTCAATTCGGGCGCTAGCCGGCCGCGTAACGGCGAACTTCAGCGGCCGCCGCGCGGTCCCTCTCATGTCAAGCGCCTCGGTCACGGCGTGGTGATGACAACCGATTTACGCCGGAAGGTCGCCTGGTATCGCGATACGGTCGGCCTTCTGGCATCGGATGACGTCTACGCGGGCTCGCCGGACAATTTGATCGGCTCGTTCAACCGCCTCGATCGCGGCGAGACCTATGTCGATCACCACGTCTTTTTCTGCATTCAGGGCGAGAAAACCGGTCTCAATCACTTGGCCTACGAGGTCCAGGACTTCGACGACGTGATGATTGGCCACAACCACCTGAAGGCCAGGAGTTACACCCATGTTTGGGGCGTCGGCCGGCATCAGCTCGGGAGCCACATTTACGACTATTGGCAGGACCCCTGGGGCCGTGTGCACGAGCACTGGACCGATACCGACACGCTCAATGCGCACGCTCTGCCCGGTCTGCATGGGATCGATGCGCTCAACGGTCCTTGGGGCGAGCCGATCCCGCCGTCCTTTGTGCATCACGCCTCGGTTTGACCCCTGTTTCCTTTCATCTTAGCGGGCGTGGAGCGCCCTTACCCGTGAGGTTCTGCGATGATTGTTCTACATATCAACTCCAGCCCGCGCGGCACCAACTCCGTGTCTCGCGATCTGACCCGACAGATCATCGATCGGTTGAAAGCGGTCGAGCCGGACCTTGAGATCGTCCGCTACGATCTCGGCGACCGACCGCTGCCGCATCTTTCGTCGGATGCGATTGGGGCTTTGCGTCGGGCCGAGTTCGCGACCGCCGAACAGCGCGAGGTGAGCGCCCGTTCCGACCGTATGATTGAGGAACTGCAACGCGCCGACCTGATCGTGATCGGCTCGCCGATGCACAATTTCGGCATCGCGAGCCAGCTCAAGGTCTGGTTTGACACGATCATTCGCGCGGGGAAGACCTTCAGCTACAGCGACAAGGGCCCGGAAGGCCTCCTGAAGGGTAAGCGCGCCATCGTCGTCGAGACCCGCGGTGGCGTCTATACGACGGGGTTCGCGGCGGCCTTCAATCACCAGGAGCCGCATCTGAAGACGCTACTCGGGTTCATCGGCATTTCCGACGTTCAATTCATCCACGCCGAGGGCCTCGACATGGGACCTGAGAGCCGGGCGAACGGGCTCGCCCGTGCAAAGAGCATGATAGAGCAGGCCCTCGGCGGGCGCGTAGAGCAAGCGGCTTGAGGTGTACTTCCTACCCGGCCGACCAAGCCCTGATAGGGTGTTGTTCCGATGAAGAGCGCCTCCTTCTCCGCTCCGAAATTCAGCGCAATTACCTTCGACTTGCTGACCGCGCTAGTGGATTCTTGGACCCTTTGGGCGAAGCTAGCTGGCAGTGATGAGCTGGGTCAACTCTTGCGCACCACGTCACTGCGCATTGTCACAACGGCAGGCGTCTATCAGCCCTATGAGGAGATGGTCCGTCGCGCCGCGATCGAGGTCGATCTCGCGCCGGCGCGTGCCGACGAGTTGATCGCGCGGTGGGGTGAGATCAAGCCGTGGCCGGAGACGTCGGAGGTCTTTCGCCTCTTGGGACAGCGTCGATTGGCGATCGTCACCAATTGCTCGCAGCGCCTGGCCGAAATCGCCGCCGCAGCGACCGGCGGCACTTTCGAGGTCATCATGAGCGCGGAGCGCGCTGGTTATAATAAAACGGACCCGCGCGCCTATCTCGCCGGTGCCCGGGCGCTGGGCTTGGAGCCCGCGGACATTCTTTTCGTAGGTGGATCGGCGCATGACGTTCCGGGCGCCGCGGGAGCCGGAATGAAAGTCTATCGGTCGAATCGACAGGGTCTCCCCGTACTCGCCGGCGCCGGTGGTGAACGCGCCGGATCTCACGGCGCTTCCCCAGTTCCTCTCGAACGGATAATCGTCTACTCCCGGCGCGCAACCTCGACATTCGATTGCGATCGATTACGACCGGCCGAATGTCCGGTATCGCCGGCGATCGGGCGGCGTTGATTGGAGGTCGCCTCAGAACCGATAGCGAACCAAGCTGAAGAACGTGTTGTCGATGCTGCTGAGGCCTTTCACCAGGATAGTCGAGCTATCTTGGCGAAAATTTTAAATCAGGTACATTGCTGCCTCCCTATAGCGCCGCTATATACATACTTGTATAGCGACGCTATAGGGAGACGATGGATACGCGCGACGTCCTGCTGGCTGCAGCCCTGAAGGTTCTCGAGGAAGAAGGCGAGGCGCAGTTCTCGACGCGCGTGGTCTGCGCGATCGCAAACGTCACTGCCCCCACGCTCTATCATCACTTCGGCAACGCTGACGGCCTGCTAAGCGCTGCCATCGCAGAAGCCTTTAGACAGTTTCTCGACAGCAAAAAGGCGGCCGTCACATCGTCCGATCCGGAAACGGCTCTTTGTCAGGGGTGGGATGATTACGTCCGTTTCGCCGCGGCGCGCCCCCGGCTCTATGCCGCGATGATGACCCGCGTCCTCAAGGGCGGCACCATCCCGGCTGCCGAGCAAGGGGCCGCTCTTTTGGCGGCGCGTATTCGAGCAATCGCCGCCGAGGGCCGGCTTGCCTTGACGGTAGAGGCGGCAGCCGATCTTGCATGGGCCTCGGCAAACGCCGCAGCCCTGCTCTTCGTCACGGCTCAAGTGCGGAAGGCGGCACGGCCGGATCCGGCCGTGATCGACGCCCTGCGCAAACGGATAATGCAAACCATCCTCAGTCCCCGAATGAAAGTGAGCGCAAAATGAAAATCCTTGTCACAGGGGGAACAGGCTTCCTCGGCGGCCGCCTGCTTCCGCAACTCGTCAAAGGAGGTCATCAGGTATTCGCGCTGACGCGGTCCGACGCGTCGCATGACAAACTGAGCACTCTAGGGGCAACGCCGACCACCGGGGATCTGGAAAGCGGCGCGCCGTTTTCCCTACCCAAAATCGATGCCGTTGTTCATGCAGCCGCTTATTTCCACTTTGCAGGGCCGCGCGCGCCCTATTTTCGGACCAACGTCAACGGCACGACAGCACTTCTCAAAGCGGCTGAGGAGGCGGGTGCAAAGACCTTTGTCTATGTCAGCGCGGCCGGGATCATCATGGATGATCGCGGCTCACCCATCCGCAATGCCGACGAAAGCGCGCCCACGCATCCGGACAGCTTCTCGGCCTACCTCGCTAGCAAGGCACGCGGTGAGGCGATCGCTCTGGCTGCCAATAAGCCGGGCTTTCGCACGATCGCGCTTCGGCCTCCCGGCATCTGGGGACCGGGCGATATTTTCAGCCGCGAGCTTCCGCGTGTCATCCGGTCCGGGCAATTCGCCTTCATCAATCGCGGCGAATATCCATACGCGACCTGTCACGTGGACAATGTCATCGAAGCGATTTTGTGTGCGTTCGAATGTGGCGCAGGCCGAGAAGGCGCTCACCGCCGTGATCCAGGAGGCCTACATTCATTGCATCTCCACCCGCTCAGTGGATGATCTGGTGAAAGCCCTCGGCATGGAGGGTATCAGCAAGAGCCAGGTCTCGCGCCTGTGCGGCGAGATCGACGAACGCGTGCAAGCCTTCCTGAGCCGCCCCATCGAAGGCGATTGGCCTTACATCTGGCTTGACGCCACCTACGTCAAAGTCCGACGAGACCATCACATCGTCTCGGTCGCCGTCATCGTCGCCGTCTGCGTCAACACCGATGGCCGACGCGAGGTGCTCGGCATCACCATCGGCCATAGCGAGGCCGAGCCGTTCTCGGTCGAGTTCCTGCGCAGCCTGACCCGCCGCGGCCTGCGCGGCGTCAAGTTGGTCGTATCGGACGCGCACGAGGACTGAAGGCCGCCATTGCCAAGGTGCTCAGCGCCACCTGGCAGCGCTGCCGCGTGCACTTCATGCGCAACGCCATGGCGCACGCCGGCAAACTCGACGGCCATGCCTACTTCGTCAACGACCAGGAAAAGATCACCTTCCGCGATTTCATAAAGATGATCGCGGGCCTGCAAGGTCTTTCGATTGAAAGGCTACGATCCATGCCATATCGCTTTGCTTTTGCGATGGGCCGAATGATGGAGTTCTTTGCGGCTATCACGTCCAGGAAAAGCGATCCGCCCCTCTCGCGCTCGATGGTGCGTATGATCGGGCGGGAGTTCAGCACCAACGATGCCGCGGCGCGGCGCGAGTTGAGGTATGTCGGCAAGACCTCCATCGCTGATGGCCTTCAGCGCTATAAGGATGCGCAGCCCGCGTGAGCGCGCGCCAATTGGCTGATGCGGGTGGTCGGTGGTTAAGACGAGCGATCCACCCTTTGCTCATTCGGCGTGTCAACCTCGACCAACGCACCAACTGACAGTCAGGCTGAACCGACAACAGGTCCGCCGGAAGCTCATCTTGCCCGATGTGCGCTTTAAAGATCCCGATCGGCTTTGAGTGGCCGACCAGCCACTGGCTTGGGGCAAGTTTAATGGCCGTTGATACCCGAGGCTGTGTGGAAACCTCGGCTGAGTTAGAACCCTTTGGGAACATAGCGTCGAAGCTGGGGGTGAAGCGCTTCGGCCCGGCAGGTATCCAAGCGTGCGGGACGAGTGGCAATGACCTTCCGGGCGGTTCGAAGGCACCGTCGGGCCTCTTGTGGATGTCCGCCGGCGCGGGCAGAGAGATGTATGCACACCGTCCTCCACCCGATTTGTGATGCGGCCGCCGCGCGACCCGTAGAGGTGGAAAAGGCGGCTGCCCATCCGCAACTGGTTCTCGCAACCACCATCCTGGCCTCGAGCCAGGCCTTTATCGACGGTTCCGTCGTGAATGTCGGGCTCGCCGCCATCGGGCGCAGCCTCACTGCCGACGCCGCGGCATTGCAATGGATCGTCAACGCCTACCTCCTCCCTTTAAGTGCCCTCCTGTTGCTTGGCGGCACGGCCGGCGATCGGTTTGGGCGCCGGCAACTCCTTGTATTCGGTATCACTGTGTTTGCGTTGGCGTCACTTGGTTGCGCGTTGGCGCCGAATCTCGCCACGCTGCTCACGGGTCGAGCAGTCCAGGGTGTCGGCGCCGCATTCTGTTGCCCAACAGCCTTGCGCTTCTGGGGAAGACGTTTCTCGGCCCCGCCAAGGGACGTGCGATCGGTGTCTGGGCGGCGGCAGGCGCAGCTGCCGGGGCGATTGGACCGGTTCTCGGCGGATGGCTGATCGACCTCGCCAGCTGGCGCGCCATCTTTCTTATCAACCTGCCGATTGCCGCCTGCGCAGTCACATTGGCCCTGCGCTACGTCGCGCCCGACGATGGTGGGGAGCAACCGCCGCTGGACGCCCTTGGGGGTTTTCTGGCGACCATCGGGGTCGGTGCGCTCACATGGGCGCTGACGGTCGGTTCGGGACCAAGCGGATGGAGCCGAGCAACGCTAACCACGGTTGTCATGGGGATCGCGGTCATCCTGCTTTTCCTGCTGGTCGAAAAGCGGCGCGGCGATCGAGCGATGATGCCACTGCACCTGTTCGGCTCGCGGACGTTTGCAGGCCTCACGCTTTTCACCCTGCTCCTCTACGGTGCGCTCGGCGGGCTTTTTGTGCTGCTGCCCTATGTGCTGATTACTGGTGGCGGGTACTCCAGCACGGCAGCCGGGGCCGCATTGCTGCCATTGCCGCTCGTGATTTCTATGATGTCGCCCGTGATCGGCGGTCTCGCCGGCCGGATTGGCCCACGGTTACCGCTCGCTATCGGGTCGTTGGCGACCGCTGGCGGGTTCCTGCTCGCGTTGAGGATCGGTGATGGCGCGCGTTATTGGACGGAGGTGTTGCCGGCCGTTTTCGTAATAGCTCTTGGACTAAGCGGCGCCGTCGCGCCGCTCACAACAGCGGTGCTGAGTTCGGTTGACCCCCGGCATAGTGGATCGGCGTCCGGCTTGAACAGCGCGGTGGCGCGAACCGGTGGACTGGTCGCGACGGCACTGCTTGGAGCCGTTCTCGCGGCTACTGGTGAGCAACTATGGATCGCGTTCCATGTGGCAATGCTCGCCGGCACGGCGACGTGTGTAGTAGCTGCATTGAGCGTTTTTACGTTGATTGATCCATGATGTTGGAGAGCGATCTCGGCGCCTGGACTGTTGCCGCTTCCCGAGCCGAAGCTTTCGGTATCCCAGGGCTCCAGGTCGGGCACCGTTCTCGGCTCGATCTCGAGAATGGCCTAAGGGGCAAGAAGTCCAGCGCCGCCCGCCAAGGCTGAGCGCCCGCTCTGTGATCAGAAAGCGGACCATTGCTACTACCCGAGACAATGAGCGAGATGCGCCCATGGCCGTCATCGGATCCTGAGGTCGGCTGCTCACGATCCGTCAAACCATGAGCAGGCCATCCAGGTGAGCTTCACCAAAGCCCGTCGCCGTCATCGGTCGTTACTTCTCACGACGGCGATGTCGACTTTCTCTGCTCGCTGCTTCTTCCGGTCTCCTAGAAGAAGACGTACGATCGGACCACGACGTTCTTCCGGCACGGCGCGTTGAGGGGCACGTTCGGGTCGATACAGGCCGTGTGGAACGACCAGCGCGAAACGGAACCGTCGGTTACCGAGTCATAGCATTTGAGCATCGAGACCTCGGTGGGTTTCTGCCGGGGGAACCAGTACCATTCGTGGTCGGGACGATAGGTAAAGCGGGTAGTCTCGCCGACGCGGTCGTCGTAGATCCGGTAATTGGTGATGTAGGGCTGGTCGGCGAAGGACGGCCAAGCGCAGAGCACGAACGGGAACTGCTCGATCGTCTCGATCGGCCTGGCGAGGTTGATCGACATGAACCGTCGCGACATCTTCGCGTCGGCCTCTTCCTCGGTGTAGTGCTGCTGGCGCCCGAAGTTCCGCAAGTTCTTGGTGAGCAGTTCGCGGCAGCGCACCCGACCGCTGTTGTCGTTCAAATCGTTGTGCACGAGATTGGCGTAATTGGCGTTGACGCCGGGGTTGTTGCCGTCCTGGTCTTCGGTACGATCGCCCTTGTAGTCCTTGTCGAAGACGTCGTGGTTGTAGACCAGCGCATCGGTCGCATCCGGGAAGAACTCGAGCAGCAGCTTCTCGATCTCCGGGTAGTACACGCGCTCCACCTCGGCCGCGTCGTAGATGTTCGTGCACTTCGAATCGAGATGCGCCAGCGACAGGCCGAGCTTGTCCATGCATTCGGGGCTGCTGGGCGACAGGCCCGGATAATACTCGCCAATGCGCCGCGCATCGCGGAGCACCTGCGGGAAATAGAGGTTGCGGCGTTGGTCACCACCCCGCTCGTTGGTGCGCAGGATCGCCGCTGTTTCGGCGCGCGCCGGGTCCCGCCAGATTGCGTTTGACGGCACCACCGAGTAGCTCGGCCGCTCGTACACGGTGTAGGGCAGCGGCAGCGCCACCCCGCCCAGCGGGGCTTTGATGCTGTTCGACTGTCGGATGTAGTTCAGGCACTCGTCATAGCTGCGAAACGCGGCGCCCCATTTGGTCTTGATCGGCCCTGGCGGCGCCTTGTCGATCATGTCGGTAGGGCGCTGGTTCTCGCCCGAGGCGATCTCCGCCAGCGCGTCATCGAGCGCCGCGGCCGTTCCCGCATCGCCGTCCCGGTCGAACGACATGTAGGACAGACCGCCATGCGCGGCGATGGGTTCCGGCTGCCCTGCCGTGCGCTGCAACGGCGGCACATAGGCCACCGTACCGTCGTGCGCGTCCGCTGTGACGTTGGTGTCGGCGATCTCGAACTGGTTCATGGCACACCTCCGGTTATCTCGGCCTCACCGTGGCCCACGGAATTTGCGTTTTCCAAACTAAGCGATCAGCGACTTGATATGCTGCCTAGGGTCAGAACGTCTCGACCCACGGCCGCATCTCGACCTCAAGCGACCAAGCGCTGCGCGACTGGCGCAAGATGTCGAGGTAGGTCATGCGTCGCTGGTCGGCGTTGGTCGCACACCGAAGATAGGCGCATATGCGCGCAGGTCAATTTGAGACTATAGGTCGAGCATGATTTTCGCATGAAAATTTCTCATGCTTCGGCTGAGAAACTCTCGTTTGTAGTATCAGATTTCGCTGCGAACCTATGAGGTAAGACCCTTCGACGAACATGCGCGAACCCTGCTGCATTAGGAGTTCTCATATGGCTGCCATCCACTCGCAAGTCCTGTACGGAGGTTGGCGCCGGGTTTGGCATCGGCCACGGCACGCGAGCCGTCTCGTCGAAAGAGCGCTGGCGGCCGTTCGCGATTGGTGTAGGGCCGTCGCTACCGTCTTCAAATCGCGGCGCTCGACGCCCGGATCTCGCGCGACATCAAGACCCGCCATGGCGATCCGCTCGACCTTGAGCGAGAGCAAAAGGAGCGCGAGGGCTGGCTTGATGCGTTGAGCTTCCCGCCCTTTTGACCCGCGCGCCTACCGCATCACCGAGGAGTCCGGTCGGCCTGTCGCCGCCGGTGTGAGGCGCTAGCCGGCGAGTTTCCAGCCCCTGCGTAAGGAGCATCCGATGCAGCCGTACAATAGCGACGAGGTAGCGCGAGACGAAGGGATCTCCGGCGCGGTGCGCGACGCCCTAGCGGACCCGATCGTTCAGGCGCTGCTCGTCGCTGACCGCATCGACCCTCGAGAGGTCGCGGACTTGTCGCGGCGTATGGCGGCCTGGCTTTCCAATCGCGGCTCCTGGACCTAGCCCGCTGCTTCTGTCAGCTGATCACGCAGCTCTCCATCCGCATGATATCCTTGGTCTTTCGCCGCGCACGCTTCCGCTCGGGGTTCAGGTTCGCCTCGATGCAAATCCCGGAGAAAAAAGCCGAGATCAGCTCACACAGCGATTTGGCGTCCATTTTCGGCTTTTCGACCGAGACGTTCGCCCGCAGCAATCTCGCAGCGAGCCTCATCGCCTTTTTGAAGGCCGAGCGCGATGCGACGCCGCTCGCGGAGTGACGCAGAAACTTGATGTATTCGGCCGCGAGGCGAATCCAGTGGCTCAATCGCTTCCAGTTTTTGGCTGCTCTCGGCGCGTCGCGCTCATTGCTTAGCGCCGCAGCGACGGTCCGCTTTATGATCACAGAGCGGGCGGTCAGCCGGCGCCGCGGGAACTGGTCTTCATGCCCTTTTGCGACCTTCGCTGCAGCGGTGGCTTAATCCAATTAGGAAGCGCCCGTGCAACATCGCTCTCCGGTTAACGGAGCGGTTAGGCTGAGGCATACTGAAGTGATCTGCATAAGGCGAACGACCTTGCCCTCGATCCGCGTCCTCTTCCGATACTGCCCCGGGTTGTTGGGCAATCTCTTTTGGAATGTACGCCTTTGGGGCAGCTTGACGCTCCTGTCCGCTGGCACGCCGATGTTCTTCATGGGCGAGGAAATCGGCGCCTCAAAGCTTTTCACTTACAATAACTTCCAAGAGAACCGAGAAGATTTGCTCGGCGATACGATCAGTGTCGGCGCACGGCTCTTCGCTACTACCAGGACCTGATCCAACTGAGCAAAGGAAGTACCGCAATCCGTTCTCGCTCAATTCGGGTCGCCGCGGCCGATAACGCGAATCGCGTCATTGCCTTCCACCGTTGGAGTAGCGACGAAGAGATGCTAGTCGCTGGCAACCTCTCCAACATGGCGTTTGCAACGGGTTATTGGATTCACAGCGATCGCATTGATGATGCCGGTTGGACCGAGATCTTCAACAGTGATGCCGCGATCTATGGCGGTTCCAACGTTGGCAATGCGGGCGCTACTCTCACTGGCAGCAATGGCGCGCTCAATATCGTATTGCCGGCGGCCGGCTTGGTTGTGCTCCGACGAACCTGAACTGGTAGAAAGTCGTTTTTCAGCTCGCTTGGTCTAAACACGTCGTCGATGCCCTCGCCACCGAATAGGTACTCCCGCAGAGCGCAACGCCTTGGGCCTGCGGGATCCTTGATGGATAAACACTCATTCGGACCTGAGCCGAGAAGATAAGAGAGGAACAGAGGTTGCAGGCTCACCGCCTGCGCACCGCCTCTGCCATCCGCGTGACAATCTCCCTCAGTATCGCCGCCGAAGTTGCGAAATTCAGCCGCGCGAACCCTGCGTAATCCGCACCAAACGTTTCGCCAAAATTCAGTCCAACCCTCGCCTGTTCCAGAAAGAACTGCCCGGCCGGGCAAGGCAATTCCAGCGCCCGACAATCGAGCCACGCCAGATACGTCGCCTGCGGCACCCGCATCGTCACGGCCGGAAGCTCGGCAGCGAGCGTCGCTGCCAGCCAATCGCGATTTGCCCGCAACTGCGCGAGAATCTCATCCAGCCACGGCTGTCCGTTATCCCACGCTGCCACCGTTGCATCGACCCCGGTCACCCCCGGCGAGCCAAGCAACCGCGACGGGATGCGCCGCCCAAACCGATCCTTCAGCGCGGGCGCACCAAAATGCATGACGGCGCAGCGCAAAGCCGGGATGTTGAAACTCTTGGTTGCCGAGGTGATGGTGATCGTGCGCGCCGCGATCTCCGGATGCAGCGATGCGAGCGGAATATGCTTGTTGCCAGGGTAGACGATGTCCGCGTGGATCTCGTCGGACACGACCACCAGGTCATCACGGATCACGAAGTCCGCCACCCCCTCCAGTTCAGATCGGCTGAAGGCGCGCCCGGTGGGGTTCTGCGGATGGCACAATATCAGCATGCGCAGGCGGGGATCGGGGGCTGCTTCATAGGCGCTCAGGTCGAGCACCCACCGCGTGCCGTCATCGCGCATCGGGTTGGCGATCAGCCGGCGACCGGTGTCCTCGATGGCGCGCATAAAGGGCGGATAAGAGGGAAGCTGCAATAGGATCGCGTCGCCCGGCTCGCTGAAGGCCATGACGGAGGAGAAGCTGGCCTGCACCAAGTCGCCGATCACGACCGTGTTGACCGGATCGGTGTGCCAGCCGAAGCGCCGCTCCATACGGCGAACGAAGGCCGCAGCCAGCACGCCTTCGCGTGCGGCATAGCCGTACTCTTGGTCTCGCGTCAGGCGCGCCAGCGCGGCGGTGATCGAGGGTGCGACGCCGAAATCCATGTCTGCGACCCACGCCGGCAGCACGTCGGGCGGAAACTGGTGCCACTTGTTGGTGCGCCGCGCCCGCAGCGTGGCGATGTCGAAGTCGGTGGTTCCGCTCATTCTCATGCGTCTTCTCTCCACTCTCGCGCACGGCTCAAAGGCGGCGAGGATCAGCGGAGTTATCACCCGGTTACAACGCCTCCACATCATGAATTCGAGTTGTGGATGACCGCTCACTCCGGGAAGTTACGGCTTCGCGCTTTGAGGTGACCCCCTGAAACTCCTCCAGGCGAAGGTAGAGTCCGGCCCCATGGAAGGGACGGACGATGAAGCGAGGCAGGTTCACGGAAGAGCAGATCATCGCGGTGCTGCGGGAGCAGGAGGCCGGGGTTCCGACGGCGGAGGTGTGCCGCAAGCACGGGGTTAGCTCGGCGACATTTTATAAATGGAAGGCCAAGTTCGGCGGTCTTGATGTGTCCGAGGCCAAGCGGCTGCGGTCGCTGGAGGATGAGAACGGCCGGCTGAAGCGGATGCTGGCCGATGCCATGCTCGACAACGCCGCGCTGAAGGATCTTCTGGGAAAAAAGTGGTGATGCCCGCCGCGCGACGGGAGGCGACGACGTATCTGCGTCAGACCTTCGAGATGAGCGAGCGGCGGGCCTGCCGGGTGATCGGGACCGACCGGACAAGCGTGCGTTATCGAGGCGTGCGAGCCGACGACGGGGCGTTGCGCGAGCGGCTGAAAGCCCTGGCCCAGGAGCGAAGACGGTTCGGCTACCGTCGCCTGCCCGTGTTGTTGCGGCGCGAGGGACATCCCGTCAACAGGAAGCGGGTCCAGCGGCTCTACCGTGAGGAGCGGTTGATGGTGCGCCGACGGGGCGGCCGCAAGCGGGCGATGGGAACACGGCGGCCGATGGTGACGCCGCTGGCACCCGACCAGCGCTGGAGCCTGGACTTTGTCTCGGACCAGCTGACCGACGGCCGGCGCTTCCGCATCCTGGCCGTGGTCGACGACTGCACTCGAGAATGCCTGGCCCTGGTCGTCGATACCTCGATCTCGGGCCGGCGCGTGGCCCGGGAGCTGGACGATATCGTGCGCTGGCGAGGGCGACGCCCGGACACAATCGTCAGCGACAACGGCACCGAGCCGACCTCGAACGCCATCCTCGGCTGGGCGGACGAGACCGGCGTCGGCTGGCACTACATGGCGCCCGGCAAACCGCAGCAGAACGGGTTCATCGAGAGCTTCAACGGCAGGCTGCGCGACGAGCTGCTCAACGAGACGTTGTTCAGATCGCTGCCGCACGCCCGTGCCGCGCTCGAGGCCTGGCGACGCGATTACAACGAGGAGCGACCGCATTCCAGGCTCGGTTGGATGACGCCTCGGGGCTACGCCAGCGCCCTCATCGGCGAGGTCGGCCGGGACGCTGCGCTACGCTCGGGCTCCGCGCCCCGGCCTCTTGCCACCCACCAAACAGAAGGTTCAAATCAACCCCGGACTTCTCGTTCCGACTGGATGAAAAACGGGGGTCACCTCATCCGGCGCATGCATCACATCGTGAAAGAGGAAGCGGACGATGAAAGTTGGCGTGGTTTATCCGCAGATTGAACTCGGGGGCGATACCGGGGCGGTCAAGGCGTTTGCCCAAGCGGCGGAAGACCTGGGCTACGACCATATCGTCATTTACGATCACGTCCTCGGCGCCGAGCATGCCGGCCGGGAACCGAAATTGACCGGCCCCTATAAGGAGACCGATCCGTTCCACGAGCCGCTAGTGACCTACGCCTACCTCGCCGGCCTCACCAAGAAGCTCGAATTGGTCACCGGCGTGATCATCCTGCCGCAGCGGCAGACGGCTCTCTTCGCCAAGCAGGCAGCGGATGTTCCACCTGTTTTCCAATGGCCGGCTGCGCCTGGGCGTCGGGGTCGGCTGGAACTGGGTGGAATTCGACGGCCTCGAAATGCACGATCATTTCCGCCGCCGCGGGCGGCGGCAGGAGAACCAGATCGAGCTGATGCGCAAGCTGTGGGGGGAGCCCGTGGTGACCCATCAGGACCGCGACCACCGGATCGACCGGGCCGGCATCCTCCCGCGGCCGAAGCGGCAAATTCCCATCTGGTTCGGCGGTTCCAGCGAGGCCGCGTACGACCGGGCGGCCCGGATCGGGGACGGATTTCTGTTTGGCGCCCGGACGCAGACGTGAGGCGGCCCAAAACAAGGCGAGGATCGAGGCTAAACTGCGCGGGTTGGGGAGGGATACCGCGACGTTCGGCTTCGAGTCGGTCCAGCAATACAGCCGTGGGGACAATCAATGGCCCGGCGACATTGCCTCGTGGCGCGCCGCTGGGGGAAGCCACATCTCCGTCGTGACGATGGGAGCGAACCTCATCACGGTCGACGGTCACATCGACGCCATCAGGCGTTGGCGGGAGGTCTACAACTCGGTCGGTTAAGGTCCGAAGCGCCGGTTCGACCAGCCCCATCAACTCCGGCAGATCGCTCACAGGGATCAGGTAGCGCACCGTGGCGCGCGCCTGCACCGGCGACGGTGGGCACGCGCCGGGCTTCCGGGCGTAGAGCGACAGATCCGCCGGAATTACATGTACGCCGCCCTAACTTGAGCCTGGACGACCTCCTTCGCTTTGTCATCAAGCCGCTGCACGTCATGCTTGGCGACCTCATAGGCTGTCTGCGCCGCTTCTAAGGCGGTTCGTGCACGCTTTGTCTGCTGTTGCCGGCCGCGAAGGTTAGCCCTCTCGTATTCATGCTGTCGTGCCCGCAGAGCCTCGGCGGCGTCGCGTTTCTTCTGAGCCGCGCGCTGAGCTTCCTCCATGGCGGCATACATCTCAGATTGCGGGTCGCTCATACCGATCGAGATGGAGCGTGGCGCGGTCAGTGCAAGGGGGTCGGTCGTGCCCTACTCCGGACTGGCCATCGCGACGACTTCACTGATCCGACCCCGCAAACGGCGTCGGCGCACCGCCGGCTTGTCGCGCATTGTCTCGGCCGCGCGGGTAGCGCAACGTTAGCGCACCCACCGAGTTCATCGAGCAGGCCAGATGACATCGCTTTCAACGCCGAACACGATCAGCGGCCGCAACGCGTTTATCGAATTGCTGCAATCCGAGGGCGTCACGCACCTTTTCGGCAATCCGGGAACCACCGAACTGCCGATCATGCATGCGCTCGCCGATTATCCGGACATGCGCTACGTACTCGGCCTGCAGGAGGCGATCGTTGTCGCTATGGCCGACGCGTATGCCCGTGCCTCGGGTAAACTGGCTGCGTGCAACGTGCACGTCGCGCCGGGGCTCGGCAACGCGATGGGCTCCCTGTTCACGGCGTTCAATTCGGGCACGCCGCTGATCATTACCGCCGGGCAACAGGAGCAGGGACATGGGCTGACGGAGCCTCTGCTATACGCGCCGCTGGTGCCGATAGCGACACCCGTCGTGAAATGGGCGACCGAGGTGACACGGCTGGAAGACCTGCCCCGCATCGTGCACCGCGCCGCGAAAATCGCCACGACTCCCCCGACCGGGCCCGTCTTTATCTCCCTGCCGGGAGACATCCTCAACGCCTTCGGCGTGATCGATCTGGGACAGGCGACGCGAGTCGATACGCGCGTGCGGCCATCGGAAGAAAGCGCTCGCGGGCTGGCCGAGCGGCTCCTCCGCGCGGAGCGGCCGGTCATCGTCGCCGGCCACGAGATCATCCGTAGCGACGCTTTTGCCGAGGCCGCCCGTTTTGCCGAAATCATGGGTTGCGCCGTCTATGATCAGACGGTGCTGCAGGGGTCGCATTTCCCAACCGACCATGCGGCTTATCTCGGGCCGCTGTCGCGCGACCAGAAAACCGTGCGCGCCCGCCTCGATCCCTACGACACGGTGATCAGCCTCGGCTCAGATTTCCTGTGCATGTCGGTCTATAGCGAGATCGAACCGCTGCCCCCACATATGCCGGTCATCCAGATCGGGCAGAACGACGGGGAGATGGGCAAGACCTACCCGGCGGAACTAGCCGTCCGCGCCGATGTCAACGAGACGCTGCGTGTGCTGACGCCGCTCGTGGCCGAACTCGGCGGCGCGACGCAGCGCCAGCGCGCCGCGGACAACCTCGCCGCACTTGCCGGAGGCAACTGGACGGCCAACCGGAAGGCACGCGCTGACGCCGCCTTCGCTAAAGCAGCCATGCGCCCGATCGATCCGGAATGGCTGATGCTGACGATCACCGATCTGCTGCCCCAAGACGCCATCATCGTCAACGACGCCCTGACCACCGGGGCGAGCCTCCCGACCTTCACGCATCTGCGCGATCGCTATGCGTATTTCGGTAATGTCAGCGGCGGTATCGGCTGGGCGATCGCCGCAGCGGTCGGCATTCAGCTCGCCCAGCCGGAGCGCAAGGTCGTCGCGCTGCTCGGCGACGGCAGCGCCATGTACTCGATCCAGGCGCTGTGGACCGCCGCTCACCAAAAACTGCCGACCATCTTCGTCGTGTTCAACAATGGCGGCTACCGCATCATCAAGCAGCGGCTGAAGCTGTTCCACAGCACCGAGCGCTTTATCGGCATGGATTTCGTAAATCCGCCCATCGACTTCGCCGCACTCGCCCGCAGCCTTGGCATGCGGGCCCATCGTATCGACACGGGGGATGAGTTCGGCGCGGCTTTTCGCAACGCATTAGCGGCGCGCGAGCCTGTCCTCCTCGAAGTGATCGTCAACGGCAGCGTGTGGCCGACCGAAAGTAACGTCGCGCAACGGCGCGGCGCCCGGCCAATGCATCCCTTCTGTACCAGGGCGCGGCTTTGTATGTCTGGTATCGGCGCATCCAGTCTTAGAGCGGTGTCCGCACGACTGTCTCAAGATGCTCCAATCCGGCCCGGTCGCCCGCCCGTTCTGGCATTACAGCGGGGGTGTTGCGCACGAACTTCATTGCGGTGTGCCTCGATGAGACGGAAGATCGCGCTCAACAGCCCCGGAGGCGGGGGATGTCGGCTAAGACGGCCAGTGGATGTCTCGTGTCTCTCCTGAACTCCAGACGTAAGGACTGGGTGCCAACGAGGCGAGGCAAAACAATGACGGTTACGCTTCACGGAGGAGACGGACAAATGGCACAAAAAGGTCGTGGGATTTTCATGGTGTACGTTGATATCGACGCCCAGCACGCACAGGAATTCAACGAGTGGTATAACAAGGAACACCTACCGGAATTGCTGTCAGTGCCCGGCATTCTCTCAGCGGCCCGCTACGAGGCGATCAAGGGTGGCCCGCAATACCTGGCATGCTATGAGCTGGAAAGCGTGGCGGTGATGCAGACGCCGGCGTTTACCAACCGGCCGCGGACGCCATGGGGACAGAAAGTCTCGCCGTCCGTAATTGGGAAGAATTTGACACGCATTGTCGGAGAACAGATTTACCCGGACGGCGTGGAAATGCCGGAGCGTGGCATGGCGCCGGTGTTGCAGATTGGCCGCATGTCCGTCCCCGCCGAGGTCGATGCGGAGTGGAACGCCTGGTACAGTGGGGAATATGTGCCAGGCTACCGCAAGGTGCCGGGAGTGATCTGCGCTCGTCGCTATCGGGTACTCGAGGGTACCAGCGGCTACAGCACGGTCTACGAATTTGCCAGTACGGCTGTGCCCGAAAGCCCGGACTGGAAGGAGCAACAGCAACATTCCTCGCCCAACTCGCCGCGCATGCGGCAGGCCATGACGCACGTGCCGGGTTCTGCCGGGGTGTACGTACGGGTAAATCCCTAAATCCAGGGTTCGCTAGGTTTGAGGGGCTACAGTTAGTGGCTTGAGGCGTGGTCGTTTTGGTCTTGGGCGCCTTCGTTAGGGCTTTAAGGCCGAGAGAGTTCTCTGCGCGGCCGGCAAGGTACTGCCCAAGAGAGGCGCGGCACGCTGCGGTGACTGCTATCGACGCCGCTGATCGAGCTACATGTGAAGGATGTCCGCTGTGAGCATTTCAACGCGTTACGTGCTGATCGCGTCGATGGACGTGACGCCTGAGGCAGAGCCTTTGTTCAACGAAGTCTACGATACCGAACACGTGCCGAATCTACTGCAAGTGCCCGGGGTCCATAGTGTCACCCGCATGAAGGGCGAGCCAGCGCGCTTCGCCATCGCTGGTGCCGTGCGTGAGTTGCCCGCGCCGAGCCCGATTTACACGGCAATCTACGAGATCGACGATCCGCAGGTCCTGCAGAGCCCGCAGTGGGCCGAAGCCGTCGAGCGCGGACGGTGGCCGAGCGAAGTGCGCCCGCACACTTCGAACCGGCAGCATCTGCTATTCAAGGTTCAGTAAGCCGCTCAAGGTTCAGTAAGCCGCGCGGAGCTTGCGAGACACGGAAGGGCGATTTGCCATTGGTTCGCAAACGCAGTCGCACTCCATGTCCGCTGTCGGCGCATCCGCCTCGTTGGCGTTCGCTTGGCAGAGGTCCGCCGAGCGAGGCGACAGCGGTCGCTCAGCGTCAGCGGCGAGAGCGCGTCCTCGTGCCGCGTTGCGGACGTCCGCCTTCGGCGTCGCGCCCGGCTGTTCATGCCGATGGCAGCACACTGTCATCTAAAACCGAACGGCCCTTCTTACGGAAAGACTGATAGCGCCTCCTCTCTGAGAGCATTCATTGAGCGGATGTAGGGAATTGCGCCGTAGCTGATGCGCGCGACACCGAGTTCGGACAAGCGGTCATTCGGCGGCACGCCGTCCATGACCATCACGTTGACGGGCAACGCTACGCCATCGCAGAATTCGGCCGACTAGTGCATCGTGCCGCAAACCGGGAACGAAGAAGCCGGACGCGCCAGCGGCTGCATATGCCTTCGCGCGGTTCAGAGCATCGCCGATAGACTTCGCCGGATCGCCTTCTTGGCCCAGAAACAAGTCTGTCCGCGCGTTGATGAAGAGGTCAACGCCCTTTTTTCCTGCCGCGTCACGAATAGCTGCGATCCGGCGCGCCTGCCGGTCGATCGCATAAAGCCCCGCGCCCTGGACGACGCGGTCTTCGAAATTGATCCCGATCACGCCGAGTTCGAGAAGGCGAGAAACGTTTTCGGCTAACACACGGTCGTCGTCGCTGTATCCGCCTTCAAAGTCCACGGTCACAGGGGCATCTATTGTGCCCGCGATTCGCGCTATTATCTGCGCGACGAGGCCAATAGGAATGGCTTCGCCGTCCCTGTAGCCCTGCGCCTCTGCGACAGCCCAGCTACTGGTCGCGATTGCCTTTGCGCCCGCGTCCAGAATCGATTTCGCAGAGCCAGCATCCCACGCGTTGTACAGCAGTAGTGGCGCGCCTTTGATGTGGAGCTCGGCAAATCGCGCGGCTTTTTCGGCTTGGTTCATTTCACTCTCCTGTTGCTGTGCGGCTGCGAACGATCAAGCCGCTGCGGCCGCCCGCCCGGTGTAGAGGGTGCCATGCAGCTCACGCCCTCTGGTAACCTCCCAAACGCAATCGTCGGTCATCAACGCCAACGCGCCGTCAACATCGTGCCGGTTCCACGGCTCCGGAAATCGATCCACAAATGCGTCGTCATAGCGTGGCATTTCCGCTCCTCTCGATCTCCCGCAAGCAGTCAGCGAGGAACTGCGCCAGCGCCGACAAACTCGGCGACGGCGCGGGTAACGGCTTCGGGCTGCTCCAACGGCAGAAAGTGTCCCGCACGAGGCAGGTCGATAACCTGGACGCGCTCGCCGAATTGCTCGCGGAGCGCGTGGCCATTGCCCGGCGGAGCCACTTCATCATCGAGCCCCTGGATCACGAGAAGGGGGGCTGTTCCGGCGCCCCACCAATCCTCGAGCGCCACACCTCGGCTGGTCGCGAGGTGGGCGAGATGCACCGCCGGCCAACATTCGACCTGCGCAAGTATTTTCGGATCTGACGCCGGCGACAGCCAGCGCGCCCCTAGCACGGTGACGCAATCGCTGCCGTTCATCTTGACTTCCGTAGCGTTGCGAAAGGACGTGCCTAGTGGCGTTGCGGGTCCGATGAGACCGCCCGCAGCAAGCAAAGTCACGCTGCGCACCAGCGAGGGCCGGTCCACCGCCAGGCAGCGAGCGACCCGATTGCCGAAGGCATGGCCGACGAGGTGCGCCGGACCGCAATCCACAGCTTCGAGGACCCCAGCCACATCGGCGGCCAAATCGTGCACAGTTATGCCGTCGAGCGAGCCGCGGCTCTCTCCAGCACCGCGCATGTTAATGGAGATAGTTTGCAACCCTTCGGCAGCGAGCGCGCGCGCCAGGTCGTCAAAGTAACCGGTGCTGCAGCCGGCATTCGCGAGCAGCACAACCGGAGTGCCGGAACCGTAAAGCGTGCATTCGAGCGTCGCGCCGCCGACTTCGATGTTTCGGTGCCGCTGCATTCTCACTCTCCCGCGAGTTGGCTTGACGTTAGGTGCCTGAAGCGTCTCGTAGCGGGCGGATCACCGTCCTGAGCGCCCGCCATCAGATGTAGCGGAGCCAAGCCGCTGTTGCTGGCCAAAGCCGGACTCCATCCCCAAAAAGGCGTCTGGCCGGGGAGCGGCTGCGAGTATTATCGCGCGCATGTCGCTCGACTTTATGGAATGCGATCAGGCGCGCTTGGCGCGAGACGCGGCCTACGATGGTCGGTTCTATGCTGGCGTCCACACGACGGGCATCTACTGCCGTCCGGTCTGTCCGGTGCGCCCCGCCCGATCGGCAAACGTTTCGTTCTTCCCGTCGGCGGCCGCGGCGGAGGCGGCCGGCTTCCGCCCATGCCTGCGCTGCCGGCCCGAAACCGCTCCCTTTTCCAGCGCCTGAATCGGCAGCCGGGCAACCGTCGAGCGGGCGCTGCGGCTCATCGCCGAGGAGGGAGCACTCGATCAGGAGGGAGCCACTGTGGAGCGCTTGGCCCAGCGCCTCGGCGTGGGGTCAAGGCAGCTGACGCGACTATTCGCGCGGTATCTTCAGGCTAGTCCTTCAAAAGTGGCAAGGACCGCACGCGTTCAGCGAGCCAAACGCCTCCTCAACGAGACCAGCCTGCCGATGACCGAAATCGCGATGCAGGCGGGCTTCGGGAGCCTCCGACGGTTCAACTCGGTCTTTGCCGAAACCTACGGCAAGCCGCCGACCGAGATTCGCCGCACGCGGCGAACAGGTCTTCATGCCCCGGACCAGACCGACGCCAGTGATTTGAGCGCCCCAGCGCTGGCAGTTAGGCGGACGCTACCACCAAGCCGGCGCGTGGGAAATGCACGCAAACCTCTCCGACCGCTGGATCGGTGCGTCGGATGACAATTTCATGGACGGCCGAGGCGATCAATTCACCGACGACTGGATCGCGTCCGGTATCGTCCGGGGTGACGCTGACTGTCTGGCCGGGCTTCCGTCCGGTGGGATCTCGCGCGTCAGCTGTCACGCTGGCGATTGACGTGGCAGCTCTGGCCGCATCGAGCGCTTCCTGCGACGTCATTGGGCTCCGCCTGCCGTGACCGATGGCGGCAATGCGCTCGGCCCAGGCTATCAGCCTCGGAAAGCCGTCCAGCGGCGCCGCCGTCGATCCAAAATTCTGTCGCAAGAACCAAATCGGATGGTAGGCGGCGAGGTCGGCAAGGCTAGGCGCTGGGCCCTGCAAGAACGAGCGGCCGTCGGCCAGCATCTGATCCAGCCAATCGAAATGCGCGCGCAGCTGATCTAGCAGGTTCGGCACTGCCGCCATCATTGCGGCGGGGTCTATATTTCGGCCGGAGAATTTGGCTCGGTCTTCAAGAAATCCCTCGGACAACGCGTCGGGCTTCTTCGCGAATAGGATGCCGGCAGCTGGGCTGAACGTTGTCTTCTCGGCCCACCAGGCAAGCGCGTCGGCCGCGCCGCGGCCGGCTGGATAAAAGCTCTGGGTGGGGTGCCGGCGCTCGAGTTCGCGCATGATCAACTGGCTATCGCAATAGATGTCCGCGCCGATCTGCAACACCGGCGTTTTACGGTAGCCTCCTGTCAGCGCCGTCAGGTCGGGTTTCGGCATGATGACGGGAATCTCGACCGATGCCCAGGCCAGGCCTTTGAGCCCAAGACCGAGCCGGACTTTCTCCGAATAGGGAGAGGTTTCGTAATGGTGCAGGATGATGTCGGTCATGAGGAGGGTCCTTGTTCGTGATGACGCTCGATAGCAGGCCTCGTGTATGCCCGAGGGCGCGGCATTAAGCTGGCCGCTTCCGGACATCGTCATCCGCGGAGAGAACGGCACTGCCGCGATCCGCACAGCTCGCACCGACAACGAATTGACCCGTGCCGGAGGGGATTGCTATCGGCTGATCCGGTTGGTCTGCGACGGCTGGCATTCGCGAGCTGGTAGATCAGGCTGCGTTTGAGACGCGCCCTACCGCCAGGTCCTCGAAGGCAGCGCCTTCATGAGCGAGCAGCCACCGTTTGCGGTCAACGCCACCGCCATAGCCCGTAAGGCTTGCATCCGCGCCGATGACGCGATGGCAAGGAACCACGATGGCAATCGGGTTGGCGCCGTTGGCAAGGCCGACGGCGCGAGCGGAGTTCGGGCGTCCCAGCTTTCGTGCCAACGCGCCATAACTTAGCGTTGTCCCCGGCCGAATTCCCCGAAGCGCCGCCCAGACCTCATGCTGAAAGGAAGTGCCAGCCGTCGCGGCCGGAATGGCATCGATCGCGGTAAGATCGCCCGCGAAATAACCGGCAAGTGCGTGCCGAATTGCCGTCGGCGTCTCGCCGCTCTTTACGACAAAATCGCCTCCGTCCTCGCCATAATGCAGCCTGAGGAGCCGCCGCATCCGGCCTTCGAAGTCATGAAAGTCGAGAGCTCGTAGACGCTCTTCGAGATCATGGATGAGGAGCATCGTCCCGACCGGGCTTTCGGCCCGGTCGATAAAGAACGTTTGAGCCGGTATCGGGTTGGGCATCGAGATTGTCCTTTGAGTTGGTGCGGGCGCTCGCTCTCACTGCCTCCGCATCGCCTGTCCAGAGGTGTTGAGCCGCATAGGCTCGCCACGGTCGCCAGGCCTCCGCTCTGGCAAGGACTTCGGTAGCCGCGGGCCGCGCGCCGCCCGGAGGTCTTAAAGCTCGCATAAGACCGATATCGGCGGCGGGAAAGGCATCCGGCTCACGCAACACGCGCATGGCAATGTATTGCGCTGTCCATTCGCCGATCCCGCGCAGCGAGCGGAACTTGGCTATTGCGCCCTCCAGCGACTGCGTAGGGCGGAAAAGACCCGCATCGACGGCAGCAGCGCGAGCCAGTGCTGACAGCGCTTCCGCGCGGACAGCGGGCATTCCAAGCGACCGCAAATCGGCTTGAGCCAGTCTTTCGGGTGTCGGGAACGTATGCGTCAGGCTCGTCCCGTCGCTAGGACACAGCTTCTCTCCATAGGCGGCGACCAGTTTCGCCGCAAGTTTCAAGGCACCCGTTACGGTAATTTGCTGGCCGAGCATGGCGCGAACGGCGACTTCGAAGCCGTCCCACGCGCCCGGCACGCGCAGGCCCGGACGCCCGGCGACCAGCGGCGCAAGCAGCGGGTCTCGAGCAAGGTCCTCGCCGATGGCCAGCGGGTCTGCGCTGAGGTCGAAAACGCGTCGAACTCTCCGAACAATCGTGGCAAGCGATGCGATGCGCGGAAAGCGGATCGTCACGCGCAGGCCGCGCTCCCGCTCGTCCGGTTCAACACTGATCGCCCCTTGCGCACCGTCCAATGCGATCGAGCGCCGGTAGCGTTTACTCCCGTCAACCGCTTCGATGCCGGTAATCGCCCTTGCCGCGAGGAAGCCGATCATTGCATCCCAATCGTAGGGCGGTGCATAGGGCAGCATGAGCGTGATGCCTTCCGTGCCTGTCTGCTCGCCGACGGCACTGCTCGACCGGCGCAGCTCGCTAGGTGATCGCCGATACAGCGTGTGGAATGTCGCGTTGAAGCGACGGATGCTGCTGAAGCCAGACGCCAAGGCGATTTCCGTCATCGGCATGGTCGTCTCGACGATGAGCTGCTTGGCAAAGAGCACGCGGCGTGTCTGAGCGACAGCGATGGGCGATGCTCCCAGGTGCTGCCTGAACAGCCGCCGCAATTGCCGCTCACCGACCCCAAGCCGTTCCGCTAGCGCATCAACCGCCTCGCCATCGAGCGCGCCCTCGGCAATCAGCGCCAAGCCGCGCGAAACGGTGTTCGACGTGCCTCGCCACGCTGCGAGGTCCGGAGAACTCTCCGGGCGACATCGAAGACAGGGGCGAAAACCTGCCTCCTGCGCCGCGCTCGCCGCGCGGTTGTGCTTGGACGACGCTGATCTGAATGGCAAGTGCGGCCATCGCGGGTGGTCGTCATCATCGATCGATGCGACGGACGGCCGCTGTTACTGCGACGCGCTCGTCGGAAAAATTGAAACTGGGCTCAGGCGGTGAGCTGCAACTAATCAAGATCCTTGCGCATCCATGTTGCCCGATCGCCCCCGTCGGCCGCACCATGGGTCACGACAATCATTTTAAACGCTCCGGAAACGTTCGACTCGAGCCCCGGGCGCTGAACATCAGGGAGCGAACGGAACGATGGCTGACACGGGTCGCCTGCGGCCAGCGTCGCATCTTGATCACTGGGGCGGCGTCCGGGATCGGCCGGCGTACCGCGCAGCTTTTTGCGGCCGAAGGCGCCGCATTGATATTGCTCGACCGCAGCGCCGCGGCATTGACGGGAAGTCGCCAACGAGACGGGCGCAGTCGCCCTTCCCGCCGACGTCACAGATGAGGCCGCGGTGGCCGATGCGGTGGCGCGCGGCGCCACCCAGACGGGCGGCATCGACGGCGTCGTCAACGCCGCTGGGATTGTCATGCGTGGCGGCGTGCTTGAGGTCGGCGTCGCCGAATGGCGCCGGGTGATCGATATCAACCTGACCGGCATCTATATCGTCGTGCGCTGCGCTCTGCCGTGGCTCAGCAAGGCACCGGGTGCGACCGTCGTCAACATCGCCTCCGGCCAGGGCTTGTTGCCAAACTCGCCCGGCATGACGGCCTATGCCGCTTCGAAGGGTGGGGTCGTCAACCTAACGCGGGCATTGGCGGCCGAACTGGCACCAGATATTCGCGTCAACAGCGTCTGCCCCGGCATGGTGGACACGCCGATGACACAAGGCGGTCCACGCGATGCGGGCCCTTATGCGCTGGGACGCATTGCCGAGCCGCTCGAGATCGCCAACGCTATTCTGCTTCTCACAAGCGCCGAATCTTCGTTCGTCACTGGTGCCGCACTGGCGGTCGATGGCGGTCGCATCTTCCATTAGGGAGGAACAACAGATTTGGAGGGAGCCATGAGACTGACGGACAAGATAGCGATCATCTCCGGTGCCGCATCCGGCATGGGGGCCGCCACGGCGCGTCTGTTTGCGCGCGAAGGCGCCAAGGTCGTGATCGCCGATGTGCTTGAGCGGGAAGGCCGTGAGGTCGCCGAGTCGATCGGCGCTGTGGCGCGGTTCGAGCCGCTCGATGTGACGAGCGAGGCGCACTGGGCTGCGGTCGTCGCCGCGACCACCCAGCATTTCGGCAAGCTCGATGTGCTCGTCAACAACGCCGGTATCTCCGGGAGTGCGGAACAGGATTTTTACAGCACCGAAGCCTGGCATCGGATTATGGCCGTCAACGCAACCGGTGTGTTCTTCGGCATCAAACATGCGATCCCCGCGATGATTGCCAATGGCGGCGGTTCGATCGTCAATCTGTCGTCGATCGCCGGTGTCATCGGCAGCGAGCACGTCCACATGGCATATAATGCCTCCAAGGCCGCGGTCCGGCTAATGACCAAATCCGTCGCGGTGCAGCACGGGAAGGACAAGATCCGGTGCAATTCGGTCCATCCCGGTATCATGCCGCCGATGCGCACCTCGGGCCGCACCGCCGATCCTGCCGTGCGCGCTGAGCGCATGCGCTTCATTCCGATGCGCCGGCCGGGAGAGGTCGACGAAGTCGCCAACGCCATCCTATTCCTCGCATCCGATGAAGCTTCCTACGTCACCGGTTCGGAAGTGCACGTTGACGGGGGCGCCCTCGCGATATAGCTGCTCTACCGCGTCAATCGACGTTTGAGCCAAGCGTCACATCGACCGCGCGCACCCCCGCGGCCCGCCGGCAAGCTCGAACGTGCTGGATGAGTGGGCGGATTTAAAGGGACAGCCCGATCTGGCGCTCGGGTTCTGCCTTCGGCCTCGTGAGCGACGACAATGAGATACCGAGGAGGCGAATGCCTCGGGTGACCGGAAAGAGCGGTTCGAGCAGAGCGTTGCCCAGCTGCTCGAGCTCGCTTCGGATGCCGAGTGGCGCCGAACTTGTGCAGCTCCGCGTGATCTGCTGAAAGTTGGCGAACTTGACCTTGAGCGTGACGGTGCGACCGGAGACACCGGAGCGCTCGCAATACTCCCAGACCTTGTCGATGATCTCTTGAAGCGCATCACGCGCAGCTTGGTAGGTGAGGAGATCGG
This sequence comes from uncultured Alphaproteobacteria bacterium, assembly GCA_963795485.1. Lineage (GTDB taxonomy): Bacteria > Pseudomonadota > Alphaproteobacteria > ATCC43930 > CGMCC-115725 > AP-15. Next base: position 19,561 of record CAWCIL010000036.1, on the reverse strand, counting down.
TTGGAAATGTATTCTCGGCGCCGACGGATTTCCGCACCCGATCGGCGCGAACGGGCCGCTCGTCGATGCCCCGAGCCGCCCAGTAATAATAGGGCCCCACCTTCCCAAAACGTTGCTGCAAGAAAGCTAAGGTTGGTGCCCTCAGGTCGAGACCGCTTTTGATCCCGAGTTGCTCCATCTTTTTCGCCGTGGCTGGCCCGACGCCATGAAATTTCCTGACCGGCATAGCTTCTACGAAGGCCGGGCCCATTTCGGGGGTGATGACGAAAAGCCCGTCAGGCTTGCGATAGTCCGAGGCGAGCTTGGCCAGAAACTTGTTGTAGGACACGCCGGCTGAAGCCGTGAGGTTCGTTTCGGTGCGGATTCTTTCTCGGATCTCCGCCGCAATCTGCGTCGCCGAGCTCATCCCCTTGAGATTTTCGGTGACATCGAGATACGCCTCGTCGAGCGATAGGGGCTCGATCGTCGGCGTGTATTCAGCAAAGATTTCCCTGATCTGCAACGAGATCGCCTTGTAGGTATCGAACCGCGGTTTGACGAAGATCAGATCGGGGCATTTCCGCTTCGCGGTGATCGACGGCATCGCCGAGTGCACGCCAAACCGGCGTGCTTCGTAGCTTGCCGCCGCGACGACACCGCGAGCCTGCGACCCGCCCACCGCGACCGGCCTCCCCCGCAGCTCCGGATTGTCGCGTTGTTCGACCGACGCGTAGAACGCATCCATGTCGATGTGGATGATTTTGCGCGACCCGACCGTCCCGATCGCGGAATCTTCCACGTGCTCGCCTGTCCGATCGTGGGCGGGCATCGCACTCATCCCTTCAACTTTGCCTGTGGGATCGTGAAGCGTCGATGTCGATGGGCTGCCTTCGTCAATTGCCAAGACGGACGGCGCTGACCGCAGCGGGCCGCGGACCGACTTCCTCTACGGCAAGAGGGGTCAGCGCACCGCTGTCGCTGTCAATGCGATAAGACGCCAGCCGGCTGCTCGCGGTGCCGGCGGCAAAAAGGAACCTGCCATCGGGATCGACGCAAAAGGCGCTCTGCACCGCTTCGGTCGTCGCATGGCCCGCGGGCATCAGGAGGCCGGTGTCCGGCGCGACGCGGAACCCGGCGATGCTGTTGTGACCGCGATTGCCGACATAAAGGAACAGGCCGGACGGCGTGAGGTGGATCTGCGAACACGTGTTGCGCGCGTCAAATCCCGCCGGCAGCGTCGAAATCGTTTGCAGCGGTGCCAGCGTGCCGTTGCTCGGGTCGATGCGATATGACGTGACGCTGCAGCCCTGCTCGTTCAAGAAATAAGCAAGATCGAGGCTCGGGTGAAAGCAGTAATGACGGGGTCCCGCCAGGTTCGCCTGCTGGACCTGCGGCCGCGCACTGGGACTGAGCCGCCCGCTCTCGGCATCGAACCGGAACTGTATGATCGTGTTGGGGCCGGGGATGCTTTTTGGTGGCTCCAGAACATTGTCCTGGATGCGCGCGATGTGTGGCACATACGCAAAGCGGTTCGAGCGGTCCGTTGCGATCGCGTGCGCACCCGTGGCGGTCGCCAACCAATCTTGCGACGGCGGCCCAACCGCGCCGTCGCTAGCGACGTGAAGCACCGCCGCCCCGCCGCCCTGATAGTACGCGACCAGCATGAACCGGCCGGTACGGTCGGGCGCAAGAAAGGTCGGCGCGTGCGGCTGGGCTGCGGTCCGAATGGCGGTGAGCCCGCCCGTTTGCGGATCGATCCGGAAGGTGGTGATCGCCGGGCCGCCGCGCTGGCCGACATAGAGCATCTGGCGGTTGGAACTGACCGCCATGACCGATGGGCCGCCGAGAGCCGTCAGCTCGCCGTGTTTGGTCAGCTTGCCGGCATCGTCGATCGCGAACATCGCAATCTTGTCCGCGTCCTGCAGTCCAACATAGAGCACATTCGGCATTGGACTCCTCCCTGCAAGCTTTCCCGGAGCCTCTCCGGGCTCGATCCGGCGGCTGTTGCCGGCGTGACGGTCGGGCGTTGAAATGCGCCGGTGTCCCGGCTATGCCGGCCACAACCAATCCTACGGGAGGCAGATATGGCGGCAAAGCCCTACATCATCGCGCTCGAAGATCTACGAACGCGCCGCCGCACTCGACGTCCCGATCTACATCCACCCGGCGCTGCCGCAGCAGGCGGTCATCGACACCTATTACAAGGATTATGCGCAGACCCACCCCGGCATCCGACATGGATGCGTTCTACGCGTCGGTCGAACAACGCGACAATCCGGAGCTGCGGGGGAGGCCGGTCGCGGTGGGCGGGTCGCAGGCTCGCGGTGTCGTCGCGGCGGCAAGCTACGAAGCACGCCGGTTTGGCGTGCACTCGGCGATGCCGTCGATCACCGCGAAGCGGAAATGCCCCGATCTGATCTTCGTCAAACCGCGGTTCGATACCTACAAGGCGATCTCGTTGCAGATCAGGGAAATCTTTGCTGAATACACGCCGACGATCGAGCCCCTATCGCTCGACGAGGCGTATCTCGATGTCACCGAAAATCTCAAGGGGATGAGCTCGGCGACGCAGATTGCGGCGGAGCGATCTGGGCGTCGTTTTTTGGCTCGGCGCCCGTCTTGTAGTCCGAGAGCCGGACGCCTTCGTGCGCGGCAGTCAGCTCGAGGCGGTCGATGGCGCCGCGGATGCGAACGGCCGTCCCTGGAATCAGCACCGGGGGATTGGGGTCCCAAGGGAGCGCGGGATCGGCTTCCTCGCCATCCCGCCCGAAGGGCACCTCGGTCCAGCTTCGGGTACCGCCCTGGAAGGGCGGGGCGAGGGTCAAGGCCCGAAGCGCAAGACCTGCCGCCCAGTCGAGCGTGTGCTCCCAAAGCAGCAAGGGTGGGGTCGAGCGCTCAAGGGGCCATTGGCGCTTTGTGGCGGCGACGGCAGCCGCGAGCGCGTCCTCGATCTCGTGCCGGGCGGCCCGGGCAAAGCCGGGCGAGGGTTCGAGCGCGTCGACCGTCCGCCGCAGCAGCTCGTGGACGAGTTGGCCGCGCGTCCGCGCGTCGAGATCGAGGGGCTGGGCGTCTTGCTCAACGGGCGACCAGCCGAGGGCGTAGCGCCAGACGAAGCCGAGCGGGTCGCGCAGCATCCGCCGGAGCGAAGTCGACGATTGGATTCGCTGGACGGCCCGGCCAATCAGCGGATGGCCGCGCCGGACGCGCCCGTCATGGGCGGTGACCGAGCCGTTGCGCCAGTCTGCGGCGCAGCGCGCGGCGGCGGCGATTGAGGGCGTTCCCGCTGTCTCTTCCGGCCGGGCCGCCAGACGGTCCGCTTCGCTGAACGCGTGCCGGGGTATCCGCTCCCGGCGCAGCGGGGACGGCGGCGTGAAGCCGCGCAGGAGCGGACTCGGGGCGAGGAGCTTTCCCTGGGAGTCGCGGCGGCTGTTGGAGAGAACACAGCCGCCGGCCGCCGATTCGACGATGATGCGGAAGGTGTCCCGGTCGCGCGCTGTGACGGGATCGGGATCGAGCCGGCGTCGCGGCAGGATATGACCCGGCAGGAGCGGATCTTCGGCGTCCGCCCGCGGCCAGGTGCGGCTGGTGAGACCAAGCAGCCGGACCCAGGGCCTGGGAGCGCCGGCCAGGTGGTTCGCCGGGCACCAAACCGCCGAATTGCCGGGATCGCGTCCGTCGGGCACGCGGATGGTTTGGAGGCAATATTCGAGAGCGGCAGCGGGCGCGGATCGCAGGGCTTCGATCCATATCGCCTGCGCGTCGGGAGCAAGCAGCGCGTCGCCGGCTTGCGCCGCGACGGCGACGCCTTGGGCAAGAAGCTCCATCACGGCAACGAGGATGGGCTTGGGGTCGGGCCCGTCGGGCCGGCGGGCGGCGGCTTCGTCGAGCGCGCGGCGCCAATGGTCGATCTCGAACAAGCCCGCTTCCGGCCGGAGCCCAACGGCCCAGTCGCGTCTCAGCAATTTGACGGCCTGACCGCGCCCGGCGGTGTGGCCGAGCCGCCGCCGTAGGCGGTCCTGGCTGAGGCCGTTTAGAAGCACGTCGGCAAGGGCAGCGCAGGCCTGGCCCTCGCGGGTCGATAGGGCCGGAATTCCATGCGAGAAATGCAGCGGCAATCCGGCGCTCGCGGCGAGCACGAGGAATTCCTCGTCCCAAAGCTCGGTCGCGGGCGCCGCGATCGCCACCTCTTCGGGCAGCCCGTGGCCGGCTGCAGGCAACTCCCGCAGCCAGCGCAGCGACTCGATTGCCTCCGCGTGTGGATTTCCGCATGACACGGTCTCTGGCGGAGGAACGGGTACCGGCGCCCGGTCCGCCAGCGAGCCGCGGAACCAGGCGCGGTCGGCGGACTCCGGCGTCCGCCAGCTCAGTTCGACGGTCCCGGCGAGGGCATCGAGCAGCGGGCGCCAGACCGGCGCGACCGACATGACCCGGTCGAGCTCGATGTCGCCCAACGTGGTCGCGGCATAGCGGAGACGGTCCAGGGCCGCGTCCCGGAGGCGGCGCGGCGTCAAAGCGCCCGCGGGCAAGGCGGCGTGGACGCGGCTTTCGAGCAGGCCAAGATCGGCCAGGCGGGCGCTGCCCGCGGCAAGATCGCTCAAGGACAGATCGGCGTTCCAGGCTTTGCCGAGGGTGCGAAGCGCCGCGCGCGCCGTGCCAGGCAGCGCGCGGCATGTGGTCAAGCTCAGCGAAGCCGCCCTGATCGAGCGCCGTCCGGATCGCAGGATCCAGCTCCGGCGACCGCGCGGGACGCGAGAAGCCGCCGGCCAGCCGCGACGCCAGCAGCGGGAGGGTGGTGATGGTGACGCCGATCTCCCCTTTCCGGGCGGCTTGAAGCCGCCGCATCCGGGAAGGCGAGCGGACCGTCGACGACAACAGTACGAAGAGAGGCTAGGCGACGAGCCATTTGGCGTACGCATCGACGTCAATCATCGGCACGGTGCCGCTGAACTGAAGTAGCGATATCAGCTTGAACAGAAACGCGGTCGCAGCTTTTCCTTCGGCCATCATGGTGTGACCGTCAGTGCCGGGGTCGAATACGAAGTGCCCATGTGCGGCGATGCAGCCGATATCCAATCGGCCTTCCCCTTTGTCCTTGCCTAGGGCCTGTTCAAATGAGGCTCCCAAGGCAGGATTCCAATCGCTGTCGAACGCGAGGAGACCACCAAGGATAGGGATCAGAGGTTTGGGCGGATAAGTCCCCCCAGCAAAGGGGATCGCAAGGCTCGTGCGATGGAGACGGCGGACGCTGGCAGCTTTTTCCTGTGCATAGCTCACGATGTTGGCGTTGACCGCCTGCTTCGCCTCGAACACGGCGTACACGCTTTCGGCAGGCACGATGGTTTGGCCCTGGTAATTGAAGATGAAAGGAGAGTATTGGCGGTCGAAGATGACCACATCGATCTGCTGGCTGAAATCGCCAAGGCTATCGACCACGTGGGCGGTCGCGGCTTGATAACGTTTAGGAAGGTATTGACTGAAGAGTTCGATCCAGACTGCCTCGCTGGCGTCGTCCTTAGTGCCGGGATGGCCGAAGCTTTTCCGGACGATCGAGAGGCGCTGCTGGATGTCCTCGTGCAAGGAAGACAGAAGCTGCGACAAGGACCAGTCAGACGCCGCCATCTTTCGCTCCTAGGACAGAGGAAATTTCGGGCCGAAGAGGACACGCCACACCTTAAGAGCCTCGCCATTGCGGCCCGATCGAGCATGGTTGATAGCTAGTGGTCTGAATGATACAAAAGATTCCCATATGACAAGTTCTGTGCCATGCTTGGAGGATGCGACACGATGTTGAGGTCCGGCTTGGTCCGGGGGATCGGGAGCGGCTGGAAGCGGTGCTGGCCGATCGCAACAGCCGGCAGAAGCATGTGTGGCGGGCGCGGATTATCCTGGCCACGGCCGCAGGCTGCGGCACAGTGGAGGTGATGCGCCAGGCCGGCGTGTCCAAACCCTGCGTGTGGCGCTGGCAGCGCCGCTTCATGGAAGCCGGGGTCGACGGGCTGTTGCACGACAAGCCCGGCAAGGCGCCGGTGCCGGATCCGCTGGTGGCGCGTTTCCTCGAGCGCACGCTCGGCGATCCGCCGGGCGAGACCACGCACCGGACCAGCCGGGCGATGGCCAGCGCCATGGGGCTGGCGATCAGCACGGTGCAGAAGATCTGGCGCGCCCACGGCTTGGCGCCGCACCGGCTGCGGACCTTCGAGCTCAGCCGCGACCCGCTCTTTGCCGCCAAGATCCGCGATGTCATCGGGCTTTACGTTGACCCGCCGGCGCACGCGGTCGTGCTCTCGGTCGATGAGAAGAGCCAGATCCAAGCGTTGGACCGCACCCAGCCCGGCTTGCCGATGAAGCGCGGGCGCGCCGGCACGATGACGCACGACGACATCCGCAATAGCCTGCCCCGAGCGAAAGCCGGGGGCACGACCACCTTGTTCGCGGCGCTCAACATTCTCGACGCACGGTGGTCGGCCAGTGCATGCAGCGCCACCGGCACCAGGAATTCCTGCGCTTTCTCAACCGCCTCGAACGTGACGTCCCAGAGGGTCGGCTGATCCATGTGGTGCTCGACAATTACGGCAGCCACAAGCATCCAAAGTCAGGGCTTGGCTCGGGCGCCATCCGCGCTGGACCTTCCACTTCACCCCTACCTCGGCATCCTGGCTCAACGCGGTCGAAGGCTTCTTCGCCAAGCTCACCCGCCGCCGCCTGCAGCGCGGCGTGTTCTGTTCCCTCGTCAACCTCCAGGCGGCCATCAACCGCTACCTCGCCGAGCACAACGCCACGCCCAAACCGTTCATCTGGACAGCCCACCCCGATACCATCATCGCTGCCGCAAGCCGCGGGTACCAAACGTTAGATTCGATCCACTAGCGGGATATCGTTGCCCTGGATCGCCAGCGTGAACGCCCAGGTTCCAAAGACATGTGTCTGATCCACCGGTGCGCCACCGGTTAAGATCTTGACGATGTCGAAATTGGCAAAGGTGACGATGAGCGAGAACAGCGCGGTGATCTGGATGATGTTCCGCATCATCGACAGGTTGATGTACCAAATCTTCTGGAGCCAATTGGCGCCGTCGATCGCGGCGGCCTCGTGCAGTGCATCCGGCACCGATTTCAACGCCGCCAGATACATGATCATGACGAAGGGGGAGCCTACCCAGACATTGACGAGAACGATGCAGAAGCGCGCCCAATAAACGTCGCCCAGCCACGGGATATCACTGATCCCAAGGTGTTCCAGAACCCAGTTGAAGGCGCTGTATGAGGGATCAAACAGCCACAGCCAGGCGAGTGTGGACATCGCCGGCGGAATTACCCACGGCACCAGCAACATGCCGCGCCACTTGCGCTGACCCTTCTGCGGGATGTTATGGACGAAATGAGCGACGATAAACCCAACCAGCGCCTTGAAGATCACCGCAGTGATCGCGAAGAGACAGGATTGCTCGACGACCGCCCAGAAAGTCGGGCGCCTGAACAGGAAGAAAAAATTGCCGAGCCCGACAAAATGCTGCATCGACTTGTTGAGCGTCGCCAGATGGATCGCGTAGCCCGCTGGATGATGACCAACGCCGCTATTACCGTGATCAGCGGCAGCGCGAACAGAAACCCGACGATTGATTTGTGGCGGGCTGGCGAACGCCGACGGGAAGGCCGCGAAACAGCCGACGGCTGAGGGCTTCCGGCTCGTGTGCTTCCAACAACGTCAGCCAAAGATATTTCCTCCTAAGACTTCGGCACTGGCCGCCGCCCGGTCCAGCCATCCAACCACCAAGACCGGTTTGCGCGGAAAGGCGGGCGTTTTAGCGCAGCATTATGAAGATACGACGCAGTATTGCCGCCGGCGTAATTGGCGACCGGACAAGCTCTGAACTTCGCATAAACCCTTCGAGTTCTTGATCAGCCCAATCTAGTGCTTTCCCTATCGTTTCCCCCTGGCGAGTGCAACGGGCAATCAACTTGGTCGGCTTGCTTGCGAAAAAATCTGGTTAGCGATGTTTGTTGGCGCGGGTGCCCCGGAGACAAATTCAGTCACATCGCCCCGCGGGAGATAATCAAAGAGCGTGCCCTTGGGCGGCCCGGCCTCTTCCCAGATAGGGAAATCGCGCAAACTGAGGAAAGCGGGGATATCATAGCCTTGGCTCGCTGCAATGAGCTGGCCGACCGCGGAACGTTGCCACAGGAACGTCAACAGGCTTTTTGCGGCCGACTTATTCCGCGAAAAATTCCAGATACCCTGAAACGCCGGCATCAGCGGCGCAAAGCGGCCATTCGGACCTCGGGGAGCCGGAAAATGCCAGCACTGCTCGGCTATCCGTGGAGCGTCTCGTTTGGCGACGGCCCATGCCGACGGGGAATTCATGATCGACGCGCCCTTGCCGGAAATCAGCCATTTGTTGTTGCTGGCCTCATCCCAGGAAAAAACGCTGTCCGGAAGGAACGGCACGATCCGCTTGAACCATTCGAGCACCTCTCTTACTGCGTCGCTTCGGACCGTGATATGACCATCCTTGTCGACTAGTTGCGCGCCGTAAGCGGCAAAGACTGCGCCAATCCAATTCACCGAATCCGGCCCAGTGCCGAGCGACATGCCGAACGGGTAACCGGCTTTGAAGCATTTTTCTGCGGCCGTCAGAAAAAGCCCCCAGTCCCATGTCGCTGTGAGCGCCTGATCGGCTTTCTGCCCGCCGGGTACATTGAAACGACGTCGAGGCCGACATATGCCGTAACAGGTCGATCCGCGCGACGCAGGGCTCGTTTAGAGAGTTTGCGACCGACGGTACCGCGATCCAGTGCCCGTCCTGCCTGGCCAGATACTCGATCGCCGGGCTTGTCGGCCCGTGTTGCGCAATGAGGGCCGCCATGACGTCGTCAACCCGCTCTAGGTCGGGAGCGTGTGCCGGCGCATACCAGGTCAGCAGCGTCAGGATGTCGTGGCCCGACCGGGCTTGAGCCTCGCTCGCCGCGGTCAGCGTGATTTTGTCGCCTAAAGTGGTGATAAAATCGATCGAGAGATCGACATTTTCTCGCTCTCCCCACTCCCGGCAAAGCCTGGAAAGCGCGTCGTTTGCGCCTGGTACCCAATGATCGATAAAACCGCAAGAGAGCTCGCCTGCCGCATAAGCACCCCTCACGAAGGGGGCGGCCAGCATCGCACCGGCCGCCGCGCGTAATGCGCTGCGACGCGTGACGGGGTTGTAACGCATTCGCTCCTCCCGAGGGCGCCTATGGCGCGGGCCCCGTACGGTTCGCTCACCGCCTGCCCGGGCGCCGGCGCAACCCTGGTCGTTGAGGTCCGGCTCGACGTGACCAAACGGCCGATTACTCAGAACGGCTTGTCGCCCTTGAGTTGCGTCCGATGCATCTCACGGCGAGATTGGGGATCGAACGGATCACGGCCGTGCATAGCGCAGCGGTTATCCCACAGCACGAGATCCCCGACCCGCCAATCCTGCCGCCAGGCGAAGCGATCCTGCATAGTGTACGACCACAATTCGTCAAGCAGCTTCTCGCTCTCTTCAAATGATAGACCGACAACGTACGCCCCAAGCCGTCGGCCAAGGAAAAGCGCCTTCCGGCCTGTCACCGGATGCGTGCGGACGAGCGGATGCCGAGCGCCGGGAATATCGGTCGGCTCGGTCACGACGGCATCTTCAAACCCTTTGCGTGGCTTTCCATCGCTGGTGTGCATGATCGAATGAATCGCTTCCATGCCAGCGATGCGAGCCGCGAGTTCAGCAGGCAAGGCCCCGTGGGCGGCGTACATGTTCAGAAAATAGGTTGAGCCGCCCTCAGGCGGTATTTCGAGCGCGCGCAAGGCGCTGCCAGCCGGTGGGACGTCGAGGAACGAGCTATCAGTGTGCCAAGCGGCTTCGCCGGCACCAAGACCGCCAATGGGCCGGCCATTTTCGATGATGTTCGAAATGACCGAGATTTCCGGTGGCGCCGGCTTACGCCCCTCGTACCGGGCGCTCTTCATGCCCTTATCACGGGCAAGCAGGACATTGGCGGGGCATTCAAGCTCGCCGAAATTTTGGGTAAACGCATGTGTTGTTCATCGGTCATCGGCTGTTCGCGAAAGCGCAGCACCAGATGGTCACTCCATGCCTGACGGAGCGCCGTCTGCGTGCCCAGTGTCTGGGGGCTGCGCATATCGATGCCCAAAACGTCCGCGCCCAATCCTGCCGCGAACGGGGTCACTTCGATGTTCATAGCCTATCCTCCGTCATCTCAGACGCAGCGTTGCAAACCACGCCGACAATCCAGGCTACGCTAGCCATTGATGTTCAAGCACTGCACAATATAATCCACCGACTGTTCATTTTTGTTCTCCCATGGGCCTGATATGACCGCCGAATGGAACGATTTGCGCGTTTTCCTTACGCTGGCACGAGCGGGCAACTTGACCGCTGCCGCACGGCAGCTTGGGGTCAGTCATCCGACAGTTGCGCGTCGGATTAAGTCCCTTGAGAGAGCACTCGGTACACGCCTCTTCGATCAATTACCTGATCGCTTTGTCCTGACTGGAGCGGGCGAGGAACTCCTTGCCGATGCCGAGGCTATGGATGCGGCCGCAGAGGCCATCCACCGCCGCAGCGTGGGGCTTGGCGACAGCGCGACGCGCGGCACGATACGGCTGTGGGCTGGCGAAGCGATGACGGCCTTTTTAGCACGGCGGCTATCGCACTTGAGAGATCGCTTGCCGGGTCTGGAGATAGAACTCGTCGAGCGTCACTACCTCCCCGATCTGTCTCGCCGCGAGGCTGATTTGCTCATTCACTGGCAGCGACTCGCCGATTTGGCGAGCATCGTGACGCGACGGCTGTGTAAGGTCGCATATGCCGTTTATGGCAGCAAGTTGCTCAAGGTCTTGCCAACGTCGCGGGCTGAACTACGCGAAATGCCTTGGTGCGGCTTTAACGAACTTCATTCCTACATGCCCGGGCAATCATGGATTGCAAATCTTCTGGGGCCGGGAGGGCGTCCCATTGTCCGCGTCAATAATTGGTTGATCCTCCACGACCTTGTCGCAACCGGTACCGGCCTTTCAATCCTCCCCTGCTACCTGGGCGACACCGATCCACGACTCCGTCGCATCGGGGCGGTTCTCAAAGATGTGGCCGTCGATCAGTGGCTGTTCGTGCACCGCGACCTTCGAGGGGTGCCACGTGTACGCGCCGTCACCGACGCTGTAGTGGAACTATTCCAGGACGAGCGTGCGACAATCGAGGGGACTTTGCTCGACGAGAACACGGTCCCGCCGTTCGACGACGCAGAAGATCGGCACGACCCTACGACGGTGCGGCCCAAACGCTGGCTGAGCCGACGCCCGCAAAGCGTTAGTCGGGCAGGCTCGCGCTGTCCGCGCGCTTTAGCGGGATCGAGCACCGGGGTTGACTGACGTACCGATCTGCGAGATCGCCGTAACACGAAAATGAGGGCCGATTTGCGCAGGGAAGATACTGAGGCGATGTTCGAGAACCGCTTCCACGGCGCCCTCGCAGTTTTGGATCGCGGGATGCGGGTGAGCGAAACATGGGCTGGCGAGAACGCCAACCGGCCCAGAATGCAATCGGGCTCGGGCGCGGTCCAATGACGGACGCCAGCGTATCAAAGCCAACCATTCGTCCGCGAAATGTAGGGGGTAGGATTGACCATCATGGTCACCGATTCCTTTGTTTGGCACGCTCCCCATTCACAATCTTCCACGCCTCTGCCTTTAGGCGATCAAGGAGACGCAAGGAGGGTGTCCATTCCTCGCTCGCGGCCAAAAGGGCAGGCACCACTCGATTGCGCCTGCCGAGGCAGGACTTATCCGCCGCTAAAATCACTCCCTATTAGGTTTAGGCGAAGGGCGGCTTCGGGGCATGAGGACGAGTTCCCGTCGCCCGCGCTGAGCACCTGCTATCGCCGGCGCGCGGGGAACGGGCGCTATGCACCGCCGATAGCGGCCGTCGGGCTCGCTAAGCACTAGATCGCTATCGAGAAGAGCAGTGCGATTCCCCCTGGGGATTGTTCTTTTTCGCGATCGACAAAAGAGCCTGGAAACCCTCCCAACCCCAGTAAACGCGATGGTAAACGATGAGGCCATCCTCGATGTCCATCGACTCGACGAGGTCGATCTGTTCTCCCGTCGGCGTCTTGCGTGGGTACTCCCGGTGGTCGCCGAGCGTCCGGCCCTCGATGCGGCGCAGATGGCGTCGGCCGGAATAGGTCACCAGGGTGATGTGCGTGGCGCCGCACGATTTCCAGAAGCGTATCGTGTCGCGCCATTCGGCTTCCGTGCCGAGGCCGGCGGTGGTGCGGGTGTCGATGCCGATGCTCGCCGGGGCGCGGCCGGCCGCCTCAGCCATCCTGCGTATCTTGTCAAACGCTGCCTTCGCCTCGTCACCCGGTGCGTAAGCCATCGGCATCCAGCCGTCACCCCATTCGACGGCTCGTCGCATCGTCACCTCTGCATGCCCCCCGAACCAGATTGGGATCTTGCGGCGCGGCGGCAGCGGGTTGATCCCGGCGTCCTCGATGGTGTGGTACTTGCCGTGGAAGGTGATGTGCGGCTCGGCCCACAGCGCCCGCATCACCTGGACCTGTTCTTCCGAGCGGCGCCCGCGATTGTGAAAATTCTCGTTGAGGCCGATAAACTCAACTTCATTCCAGCCCACGCCAAGCCGGAACCGGCCGCCGCACAGTACGTCGAGCGACGCGGCCTGCTTGGCGACCAGCACCGCTTGGCGCTCCGCGAGGATCAGCACCTGGGTCGAGAATTCGATTGTCTTGATACAGCAGGCCAGAAAGCTGAACAGCGCAAAGGGATCGTGGAATAAATCGGCCGAGGTGTTGCGGTCGCCCCAATCGGCGCGGCTGGCGACATTGACTCCCAGCACATGGTCGGGCGCGGCCAAGTCTTGATAGCCGATCTCCTCGGCTGCTTGCGCGAATTCCCGGAGCGCCGCAGGGTCGCCGCCGATGGCCGGGTCGATCGCCGGTATCGCCACACCAAGCTTCATGCGGGGTCCCCTCGAATTCAGATATTGGCTACGGTCCGGTCGCCGTACGCAAAAGGGCACAGATCGCGACCATCTTGGCAATGACATCGCCGGCAAAGGGTTCGACCGCGGCGCGGATCGCCGCGGCGGCTGACGGATCGATCGGCGGCGCCTGCAGCCGCATCGCGACGCGCGTGCCCTGCGCCCGCGCCTTGCCGAGGGCATCGGCGATCGCTGGTTCGAGCACCCCGTCGGCGTCCAGCGGTGCGATCAGCGCCCAGCTCAGTGCCAAGTAACCGGGCCAATAGGCGAGGTGCCGGTACATGCTGGCGAGCACCGGATGTTGCCGCCGGGTGCCGAGACCGTTCAGTGTCAAGACGAGAGCGGCTACCGGATCCGCCAACGTGTCGAGGTCGGGCAACGGCGGCAGCGGAATTGATGCGGGCGCCTCCGCAGGCGATTTGGGGCCGTCTTCGGCGATCCGGTCGGTTGTCGCTGCCGTCTCATCGAGCCGGCTGAGCAGCGCCGACAAGGCGACCAACGCCATGGCGTTGGTCCGGTCGTAAGCAGCGAGGATGTTGCGGATAGCGGCAAGGTCCCCATCGCTCAAGCCGATCGCGACAAGGAGATGGTGCGGCAGCGGCGGCAGAAGCGGCAGCGAGAGTTGGCCATGCAGGGCTCGCGCCTCGGCCGCAATTGTGGCGTCGGCGTAAAGCGGGCGTAGCATCCCCCAGGCCCAGGGCAGAGCATTGGGGATCGTCGCGAGGTGGCGCCAGATTAGGTTGACCACCTCGACGCCGAGCACCTGGCGAATATCGGCGAATATCTCGGCGACGACGCCGGTGGCGGAGGCCTCGGCGATCGCAGGAACAGGATCAGTCATTTATCGGGTCTCCGCCGCGCCATCCCTGGCGCTCTTCCATGAGCCAGGGATACCGTGCAGCCTGCCTCACGCAGCGGCCGGTGGATCGTTCGACGGGAACAGCGCGCGCCGGGTCTCCTCGTCGACTTCCTTCTTGAAGGTATGCGAACTGCCGATCGCCCGCGCCTTGGCGACCGCCGGCCGGGCGTCGATGCCATGGAACCAGCGGCGGATATTGGGATAGGCGGCAAGTGGGTCGTCGCTATCGGGCAGTACGAAGCTCGCGCGGTCGACCCAGCCCCAGCCGGAGATGTCGGCGATCGTGTACTCCTTGCCGACAACGAACTCGCGGCCCTCAAGATGCTTGTCGAACACGGCATAGTGGCGCTCGGCCTCGCGGCGATAGCGGTTGATCGCATAAGGCAATTTTTCGGGAGCGGCGCGCTGGAAATGCACCGCCTGGCCGGAGAAGGGGCCGAGACCGGTTGCGATGAAGAACAGCCAGGACAGCAGCTCGCCCCGGTCCGCCGGCCCGCCCATCAGCTTGCCGGTTTTTTCTCCCAGATAGAGAAGGATCGCGGTCGAGTCGAAAACCCGGGTCTCCCCGCCTGGCCCGTCGGTGTCGATGATCGCCGGCACCTTGCCGTTCGGGTTGATCGCGCGGAACTCGGCGGTGTGCTGCCGACCTTTTGCCGTGTCCACCGGCACGATCTCGTAGGGCAGCCCGGTTTCTTCAAGAAACAGCGCGACTTTGGCCGGGTTCGGCGTCGGATGGTAATAGGAAGCGGATCATTGTCGGTCCTTTCGGATAATCAGTTGTGTACTAGGCAGCCTTGGTCGCGTCAGAGCGAAGCGCGCGCAGCGCCGCGACGATCGCGTCGGGTTCCAGACGCTCGCGGTAGTCGAGTTCGATTTCGGCGAGCACGATTTTGCCGCCGGGCGCGATGACATAGGTCGCCGGCAGCGGCAATTCCCAGCTGTCGTCACCATTGATGCCGGGCAGCGCCTTGTTGTTCGAGGTCAGCGCGGCGCGCAATTCCTGGGGCAGCGAATAGACAAGCCCGAAAGACCGCGCGACGCGGTTGCCGTCATCGCTCAGCACATCAAAGCTCAGCCGGTTCATCTCTGCCGTCGTCATCGAGCCGTCGGGCAACTGAGGCGAGATCGCGACAAGCTTGGCGCCAAGGGCGGTAATCTCGCTCAGCACCTGCTGGTAAGCGCGGAGCTGGAGATTGCAGTAGGGACACCAGCCGCCGCGGTAGAATGTCACCACCGCGGGACCGCTGCGGAGCAATCCCGCGAGGGAGAGGGGCCGGCCGGAGGGATTAGGCAGCGTGAAGTCCGGCGCGTGATCGCCGACCTTCATGGCTTTCTCGATCGGAAAAACCCGCTGCAGTTCCTCGACCTCGGCATCGTATAATTCGGCGCGGCCCGGCGGCGCCGAGCGAACAAACTCGGCACGCAGCGCGTCCAGTTCGGCTTTCAAGCTCATCCTCGATCCTTTCGCTCATTTTATATCGTTCGATCTAGAATGGCTGCCACGCGGCTGCTGACAATGACTTTGCCGTTCTGGCTCAAGCGCTCTAAAATTTTATCGAGCGATCATGGAGATAGCAGCGCCGATCGCGGTGACCGGGACGAGGCGGGTGATGGCACGACCGAGAGAGTTCGACGCGACGACGGTGCTGGAGGCGGCGATGAACTGCTTCTGGGTGCAGGGCTTCGAGCAAACCTCGGTGCGTGACCTCGCGGAGCGCATGGGGATCACTGGCGCGAGTCTCTACAACGCCTTCGGCGATAAGCGCTCGCTCTACCGTCAGGCCTTTGTCCATTACCTCGCGCAGACGGTGCGCGATCGCGTGGCGCGGCTCGACAAGGTGCCGCCGGCCGAGGCCATCCGGACGTTTTTCGACGAGATCATCGAGCGATCGGTTCATGACGAGCAGCGCCGCGGCTGCATGCTGGTCAACGCGGCACTGGAGCTGGCGCCCTACGATCCCGAGTTCCAGCAACTCGTCATGGAAGAAATGATGTTCATCGAGGCCTTTTTCCGCCGTTGCATCGAGGCAGGGCAGAAGGACGGTTCGATTGCCGACACGCGTCCGGCGGAGGAATTAGCGAAGTCGCTGCTGAGCGTGCTGATCGGCATCCGCGTCCTGGCGCGGACACGGCCGCAGCGCGAGGTGCTGGAAGGTGCTGCTAATGGGGTTCTCGGTCTGCTGAGAGCCGGCCCTTAGCTCTTTCACGCTCATCAAACTCGTGGCCGCTCTCGACGTACGGCGGCTCTCGCATCATTTTAGATTGTACGATCTAAAACGGATGATAAGCTCCTCCGGAATACGGCGAGCCATCGCCGTGCGCAGATATGAGGAGAGGCTCAGTGACCAGACTGACCGACCTGCCGCCCGACCAGGCTAAACGCCTCGCCGAGGTAGAATGCCCGAATTTTGAGACGCGGCCCTGGGTAACGGGCCCGGCATTGTCGCAGCGCCGTGTCGCGATTGTCTCCTCCGCCGGGCTCGTCGTGCGCGGCGAGGAGCCGTTTCGTGGCCGCGACCCGCATTATCACGCAATCCCGGCGACGACCCCGACTAAAGACCTGCTGTGCAGCCACATTTCGATCAACTTCGACCGCACCGGGTTACAGGAGGACTGGAACGTCGCCTTTCCGATCGAGCGGCTGCGCGAGCTGGCGGCCGACGGGACCATCGGATCGATGGCCGACACCCACTACGCGTTCATGGGCGCGACCGACCCGGTGCAGATGGAGCCTTATGCTCGCGAACTCGCCGGCCGCTTGAAGCAGGACAAGGTCGACAGCGTCCTTCTCGCCCCCGTTTGACCGGTCTGCACGCGCGCCGTGAGCGCGCTGGGCCATTATCTGGAGGAAGAGGGTATCGCGACGGTGGCTGTCGTGCTGATTCGGCCACAGGCCGAAAACACAAGGCCGCCGCGTGCGCTATGGGTGCCATTCGAACTCGGACGGCCGTTTGGGCCGCCGAACGACCCGGAATTCCAGAGGACGGTGTTGCGGGTGCGCTGAACATGCTCGTCGAGGAAGGCGGACCGGTGCGGATCGTCGATTTTCCCGATGACGATCCGCGGGCGCAGCCTGATCCGGCGTGGCAGCCACCGTTTGTGCCGACGACGGTCGCCAATGGTGATGCAGCATCGCTCGCATCGCGGATGGAGGCCGAAATCCTGCTGCTGCAGGGGGCGCACCGTCGCTGGATCGAGCAGCACGGTCGGAGCACCGTAGGAGCTGAGCGGGCTCGCTATCAGGGATTGCGCCCGCTATGCCGCGGACTGGTTGCGCGGAAAGGCGCCGCCGAGCCCCCGCGACGGGTTCTCGGCGCCGCTGATCCTGCGCTTCGCGGTCGACGACCTGAAGGCGTATGGGCTGGAGGCGGCGGGTGCCGGACCAGCCAAGCCGTCAAGCCGCCAGCTCACCGACTGGTTCTGGAACGAGACCGCGACCGGGGCCGCGATTCACGCTCTACGTGACGTGCTGCTTACTTATGAAGACGAACGTCTGCGCCTGATCGTCAGCAACTTCATCGTGCCGGCAGCGCGGGTGCGCACCGGCTGAGGGAGCTTATGGAACAGATCAAGGTTCTGGCTTTTGACACTGGTGGCACGGTGCTCGACTGGCATACCGGCTTGAGCGCTGCAATGGCGGCGTGGGGCACCGCCCACGGTATCGACCACAACTGGCACGCGCTGGCGAACGAGCATCGCCGCCGCTCGCTGCGCCGCATGACCAATACGGTTGATCCCGGCTTCAACATCGACGATGTACATCGCGACGTCGTCGGCGAATTGTTCGACGAAAACAAGCTCAGTAGTTCCGCCGAGGAACGGCGGGCGATCGGCGAGCACTGGCATCAGCTCGCTGCGTGGCCGGATTTTCCCGAGGCGCTGCGCCGGTTGCGGCGGCACCGCATCTGCGTCTCCTTCACGATCCTCAGCCTATCGCTGATCGTCGATGTGTCACGACGCAACGGCATCGATTGGGACGCGGTGATCCCGTGCGAGATGTTGCGCGTCTACAAGCCGCTGCCCGATGCTTACCGGCGTGCCGCGAAGTTTCTCGCTGTCGAGCCGCACGAAATCCTGATGGTGGCGTGTCACAATTTCGACCTCGATGCGGCGCGCGGTGTCGGCTATCGCACCGCTTTCGTCCGTCGCCCCGAGGAATGGGGAGCGGCCGGCCCGCCCGATCCCGTACCCAACCCGGCCACCGACATCGTCGTTGACGGGTTCGCTGAACTCGCCGACCGTGTGGACGGCTGAAGCCATGGTGACACTTCGCCGCTGATTGGGCTCGCGTGGCGAATTCGGTGCATCCCCGCGACCTGGCGCGTCCGCGCCTGCTCAACGTGAATTCCGCCGCCGCGGGTATCGCGGCGGGGTGCCTGATGTCGCTGGGCGCACCGCTCTCGTTTGCGGCGGCACGTGGGGCCATGCTCAACGACGGGCTAACCCCCAGTGATTTGATCCTACTGCGCTATCTCGTCGCCGGCCCGCTGATGCTGCGGGTGCTGATCTATTTTGGCGTGTCCGATCTTGCCGGCCTCGGCTGGCGTCGAGGCGTCATCTTTGCGGCCCTGGGCGGACCATCGTTCACGCTGCTGCAGACTGCCGGCTTGGCCTTCGCGCCGCTGGCGCATGGCGGGGTGATTACGCCAGCCGCCGTAGCCATCATCAGTACGGTGCTGGCCACGGTCATGTTGCACGAGCGGCCCGGTCTGGTTCGCCTCGCCGGTTCGGGTTTGTTGCTTGTGGGTATTGTCCTCATCGGCTGGGACGGGCTGCGTGCCGCCAGTGGCCAGAAGGTGTGGCTGGGCGATCTTTTGTTTCTCGCCGCCGCCGTGGCCTGGGCTTTGTTCTCGGTCCTGGTGAGACGCTGGCGTGTAGACGCGCTCCGGGCGATCACCGTGGTATCGACTTTGTCGGCCCTCGTAACGGTCCCTGTTTATCTCGCCACCATCGGTACGGCGCACATCCTGGCGTTGCCGCGCGACGCACTGCTGACGCAAGGCCTCGTCCAGGGCGGTATGCATGGGGTATTGGCAACGCTTGGCTTTACGCATGCGATTTGGGCGCTGGGCGTAAGCCGAGCGGTATTTTTTGCAGCCGTCGTACCTGTCGTGTCAGTGCTGATCGGCATCCCGCTACTGCACGAGATTCCAAGCCTGCAGCAATGGTTCGGTGTCGGGCTCGCCACCGCGGGCTTACTTGCCGCTATCCTGCTGCCGGCTTTGCTCGGGCGCGTCGTCCGGCTAAGCACCGTTAATCCGCCTGTCACCGACCAATGAGAAAATTCCATTTCGCGGGACAACAATGAAAGCCAAACAACAACAGAACATGACGGCCGGCTGGATCGTCTTTCTGCTAATCGCGGTGTTGGGGCTGTTCTACGTCAAATGGACGCCCTATTGGAACAGGGCCTTTGTAGCGGCTTCCAACCATTCGATCGGCACCTCAATCTTGATGGGCAGCAGCGCCAGTTCACCGGCCGCTTCCTGGGACGCCGCGGTGGACTATGCCTGGGCCTACGGCAAGGCGATCTGGCAGGCAATGGTGCTGGGTCTGCTGCTGGGTTCGGCCGTGCAGGCACTCCTGCCGTCGCAGTGGATCCTTCGATGGCTGGGCCGGAGAAGTGCCGGCAGCGTTCTGCGGGGCGCCGCGCTGGCCGTGCCAGGCACTGATGTGCACCTGTTGTGCAGCCCCCG
>CAWCIL010000035.1:0-13885 GCA_963795485.1 uncultured Alphaproteobacteria bacterium | reverse complement strand
CAAAGATTTCAAGTGGTTATCAGAAATCGTCGGAAGCAGTGTCCAAAAAACGGCCAATATACAGGCTTGGACGAAGGTAGGCGCACCCGCGTCATCCCGCCGCACCCAAGTCCTCCTCGCTCGCAATGACGTAAGAACGGGAAGCGAACTGGCGGGCAAATCGGACAAATCGTCCGCGTTGGACGGTTGCCCAGAACATCTGGAGAACCCACGCACCAAAAGAAAACCCCGCGAGGGGCGGGGCAAGGGAGAGCACGGGGAGGAATGTGCTCGCTCTGCTTTATCGCGCCGGGTAGGCGTCGCATCCCGGCGCCGTTGCCGCGACC
This sequence comes from uncultured Alphaproteobacteria bacterium, assembly GCA_963795485.1. Lineage (GTDB taxonomy): Bacteria > Pseudomonadota > Alphaproteobacteria > ATCC43930 > CGMCC-115725 > AP-15. The sequence goes on along the minus strand of CAWCIL010000035.1, from coordinate 13,559 downwards.
CATGCGCCGTCGGGCGAGGACGAGCCGCCCGCGGGTGTCTCACCAAGTTCTGCCTGCCGTAGCGGCATCCTGCCGCACCCGCGGCATTTCGCGCTAGCCGCGATCCGGTTGGGCATAATCTGCCGTTTGAATCAAAAAGGCGCGGGCTCAGAAGCGGTGCGCCGAACGGGAGGTCGCCATGATGCGTCGCGTCGCGTATGCGCTTACCGCCGCTCTTTGCCTCGCCGGGCTTACCACCGCCGCGGCCCGCGCCGACGTCACCTACACGTGGGAGACGCTATCGCAATCGGGTTTTCCGCCCGAGTTCGTGCCCGATTTCCAACTCTCCTTCACCGTCGCCGGTCCCGTGTCATTCAGCGCGAATAGTAGTTTTGCGCCCCCATCCAACCCGCCGATACCGTATCAGTTCCCGCCTAATCTTCTCGCGTTCAACATCAACGTGGGATCTTTCTCCATTTCGTTGAGCGACTTCACCTCTGAATGCGGGGAGGGAGAACCTCAGGAATGCGACTTGCCGGGATACCCAATCTGGACCCTGATTGTCAACGCCTTCCCGGCGGATCTGACTGCCGATCTGTCACTTGTCTTCTTCGACCGTACCGGCATGAACGGGGAAATCTCCGGTGCAGGGCAAAGGGGTCCCGGCCAAGCCAGCACCTACGCCGTTGACACCATGGTCTTCACCTCGGACGCACCCGTCTGTATGGGGGAGTGCACATACACCGGCATATTGGTCGCGACGGGGTCGGTGCCGGAGCCCCCGAGCCTGCCGGAGCCCCCGAGCCTCTGGGTCTTGATTGCCGGCGTCGCCATGCTCGGGCTGATCCGCCGACGCGCCGGTCGTAGATCAGGCGACACAGTAGCTGCTTGATCTCACCGAAGACGAACGCCGCGCCCTGGTGCAGCTCCTCCGACGCACGATCGACGAAGACCGTTATCCGCTGTCGCCCCGCGTCTCGATCCGCTGAAGGCGATCCTGGCGAAGCTGGAGCCGCCGGCACCGCAACCCCGGAACCGCTGCGGCCCGAACTCGGGGCCGACGCATGAGTCAGGTACGGCGGAGGCGACTTCCCCCTTCTGCCTGACACAGTGTCGCCGGCGCGGCGAGCCAGAGCACGGCGGCGGCAATGGCCATCCCGGTACGCGTCATGACCGCGTCGCCCTCCCGAACTTACTGCCCTCATCTCAATTCGACTGAAACGGGTCCGAGGTAGCGAAAGGGTCGGCTGCCTTGCCGCGCCAGGTTCAAGCCTTGCGGGCGATCGGGGCGAGATCAGCCACGTTCTCGGCCAGCAGCATCTTCGCGCTTTAGCCTTGTGAGGGCCTATAGCTAGCATCGCGCCGATCCGGGCCGGCGTCAAGCGCGCCGCGCTCAGTCGCTCCGGCGCCGGAAAATCTCCGGCAGCGGCTCACCCGCGAGGTAGCGCTCGCGAAACACTCGGATCGCCTCATTGTACAACTCGACGCCATCCTGCTGCTGCCAATCCGCCGGCAGGGCCGCATCGTCCGGACCCAGCCCGCAGCACGGGCAAGTATCAGGCACGTCACCAAGCGCGGCCAGCGCCGCCCCGACGTGGCCGAGTAAGGCAAGATGGCCGGGCTCGATCATCGGCGCCGCGGTCATGCCGTTGACCAGCGCTTGTCGCATCTCGATCAGCCGCTCGCGGAGATCAGGCGCCGGCACCGAGATCGGCGTTAGTGCCGGTGCGGCGATCATGCCGCCCACGCGATCCGCTCGACCCGCGCACGGCCGGTGTCGTCCTGTGTAATTTCGACCATAACCCGATCGCCAATATCGAGACTGTCGGACTCGAAGCCGCAGCGCCGCAGCACTGAGACATGACAAAACGCGGTTTGTTCGTCATCGGTCTGTAGAAATCCAAACCCGCGATCCGAAATCCACTTGGTTACTTTGGCAGGCATCATCATCGCTTCTCTCTCAGCTTGTAAAATGCGTTCGGGAATTATCGCCGGCCGCGCAGATAATCGGGGTCGGTGTCTTTTCGCACTTTCCACCTAATCCCCGGCCAAATCGCCCTTGTCATCGCCAGCTCGCGCCGCTTGCGCTCGGCGATCGGCAGTGCGGTGCAAGCCGCGCACTGCGGCGTGAGGATGGCCATGCCGGCATGCGCCGGATCGGGCAGGATCGCGATCGTCGGCTCGTCCGATCCAAGCGGACGGTCGCAAAGCCAGCAAATCGCGTCGGCGGGATAGAGGCCGTCAAAGAACGCTTTGGCCTCCGGGTCGCCATTGACGCGGGCCACGTGCAGCCGCCGCGCCGCGGGCATCGGAAGGCCTACGGTGTTCATGCGGACTGCGCCACGGCCCAAGCCGCCGTGGTCCATGCCTGGCCGTCGGGTTGCCGGAAATTGCCGACGTGGCGCAGCTGCGTGATCTGGAATTCGCCCTGCATCGCGGTCGAATTCTTTATGTATTGGGACATGCTGGCCGCCTGAGTTTGCACGAGCGTAGGGGTCGGCAGCTTTATTATCTGGCCAATAGTAAGATCGCCCCTCATGACCATCGGCACATTGACCGTTAGAGGCGCAAACCATGTCGGCTGCCCGATAAGATCGTTGAAGGCAATCTGTTTCACCCCGCCCGGTGTAGTGCTGTCAAAAACCTTTAGGACGCCATTCTGCGCTGCAATGCTGACGCCCTTATAGGTGCCGCCAATAATGTCCGCCGTCAGTGAATTCAACCACGTCGCAAACTGCGTCAATGACTGGTAAAATCCGGATTCTCGTGTGGCCCAACACCAGGTTCGGGCTGATATTGACACTGACTTTCCAGTTCGGATAGGCCACCGATAGCGTGCTGGCAATGCCGGACGCCAATGGGATGCCCGCCGGCCACCCGACCGAGATATTGGCGTCCGGCGGCTGCAAATTCTGTTGGAGCGCCGCCGTTTGCGCCGGGGTTTGGACCCCGACCAGATACATGTCCATCGTCATCGCCGTGCCAATCCAGTTTGTGAAGCATTGCTGCACCTGGCCGGAGACCAGCAAACCAGCTTGCGCGGGATTAGCCAAAGGCAACCCCTTGCCCATGCCGCCGCTGACCGAGATGGCCGCCCAATTGAATTTCGGCGCCAGCTTGGCCAGCTCCAAAGAAATTCCCCAGATCCGCAGGTAACTATTTCCCCCAGGGACGTGCTGCGGGTATTGCAGAATGTCCATTTCGACTTGCAGCGAACCGGGATCGGGCGGCGACATAATACCGCGCCAATGCGAGGTCATCCGGTACAGCAGCGCGCCAGTATTGGGGTTGTTAATTTTTATGTCGTAATAGCGCACGACTTAGTCTCTCAGGCGCGGACGGCGCGTTACAAAATCGCCGCCGAGATCGATCAGGTCGATCGACACTCGACTGCCCCGGCGAACCCGGCTCCGATGGCGACGCGGAAAATCCCGCAGCGCGCCCGAAGGCGCCGGTTCCCCCCGCCGAGGAGATGCGGCAAGGGTCCTTTTTTGCCGGCCGCGGCGCGGTTGTAAGCGCACCCGCCGGCGGACGGTGTTGTTGGCGGCCACTTCCCGTCTTGACCGCCCGGCCGAGAGACCACCGGCCGAGTAACCGGGTTGCCCCGGATTGCATCATCGGATCGTGCCGCGATTGACTCGGATTGTGCGGCCGGCGCCGTCCATAAATTTCTTGACGGCCCTCGCCGGGGCAGCGAAATGTGAAAGCCAGGTCATCGGGTCACCGGCGAACTCCACGATGTTGCCGGCCCTGATCTCGCGCAATGCGCCAGGGTCGCTCCAATCGCCGCGGCTTTGATCGCCTCCCGCCGCCAAAGTCTCGGCAATAACGCCCCGCTCAATTTCCGGCAGCGCGTCCGCGTGCAGCCCGTAAATATCCACCCCGCCCCACGTCGGGCTATACGGCTGCAGCGTCTCGATCAGCCGGCGCGTGTACGTACTCTCGCTCTCGCGGGCCAATGCCGGCGGCGCCTGGCCAAGGCCAACGGCAGCGAAAGCGCCGTCAAACTTTTCCTGAATTTCAATTCGCGCCATCAACGCCTCCGATCATTAAACGCCGTGACGCAGGCTTTTGCCGGAGCCATAAATGTTTGCATCCAGGCATTCGGCGAGCCGTGAAAAGTTACGGTCTCGGCGCCGCTTTGATCCACGCGGTGCAACTCGCGCATCTGCCCGCGACGCTTGAAACTGCCGACGGTCGGGTCGCTGGCGACTGCCGATGCGTCGGCAACGATCAACGGCTCGATCCGGTCCACGGCATCGGTCGGCAGGCGGGTCAGATCGGCGCGGAGCCAATCGGACGAGTGCCGCTGCAATGGCGCCAATAGCCGGCGCCTATACGCGTCGGGGCGCTCGCTGCCGCCGGCGGACGGCATGCCGATTTCAAGGTCTTCGTAAATTTGAGAATAGCGCTCACGCAACGCCGCCAATGCGCGCAGCTCGGCGACGGTCGGGGAAGGCTCAAACAAAATGTCGGCGCTGGCCATGGTCTCTCTCCTCCTCGCCTAATTACGCCGCGTCGGGCGGCTCGGGGCGCTTGCCGCCGCCGAGAACGGATCGCTGCGACCGGCCGGCATAGCCGCCGCTCTCCGGGCCAAACGGCGGCGTCGGAATATTGCGCAAGGTCTTGTCGAGCAAAACGCCGTCTTTACTGTTGGTCAGGTCTTTGGTTTCGGACATAATACTGTCTCCCGTTAAGTATTCGGTGATTGAAGGACCCAGAACAACTTTTCATCCGTCGGCGTCAGCCGCGGATTTTGCATCAGCAGCGCGGCAATCTCGGTGTCTGTAAGCTCGACCGCGATCCGGCCAAGCGGCGGAACCGTCAACCGCGTCGGCACGCCGCAGTGCAGGAAACCCAATTCCTGCGGCTCCGGGGAAGCGTTGGTAATACAAAATCTCTCGACCGCCCCAAATGACTGCGGACGCGTGAACCACGCCGAGCCAGTTACCCGGCCGGTTTCATTGGAAAACACCGCCAAACGCTCAGCCATGCTCACTTTTTCTCCTATTGCTCACGGCGGCCGGCGGAACGCCAATAGCGGCCCAAGCGCAAAAGCGTCAACAACGCCAGTGCGCGGCTGCCCAGCCCGCCAGTTGATGATCGCGGAATACGGATGCCGGCGGCACTTCGCGGCGACGGCGGCACCGAGAACAACAAGCCCGCGCGCCATGTACGTCGCGGCCATCAACGCAATCTCCTCCGGGTGTAATGCAGCCCATTCCGGCGGGATCGGGTTGGTCGGCAGCCCGCGTAACGTCGCCATGTCCGCGAGGTCAGGATGCGCCCAAGCATGCACGGCCGGCGCAGCCAGCGGGTCAGGCGGGGCGCACATCTGAATCAAGAAATTCGCGTGCGGCGACCGCACAACCGGCACCCTATACTGCCCGGTCGCGGACATCGCATCCCATATCCGGGCGGAAACGGTCTGACACCAAACATCGAGCGCGGCCAGCGGCGACGAGTTCACGTCGATCAGCGTCAAGCGCTGCCCGGCCTCGTATGCCCAGATCGCGGCGGCGGCCTGGAAATCGACGCCCGCGGCCAGCGTCGCTATGATGGCAACCTCTACCATCGATCAGATACCGGAAACGAAGCCAAATCCCATAGAGGCGAACTGGCACCCGCCGTATCGGCCAGCGCCAGCGCACCGGCCGCGGCGTTCGCTACGTCATCTCTACCGCCCGGCCCATGATCAACCGAGTCCTTGCCGACCCGAGAAGTCTTGCGCTCTAAACCGCAAAGCTGCGAAATCAACCGTTGATGGTCGAGCAACTGCACCTTGCCACTATTAAGCAGCGGCAGAAATTCCAAATAAATCTCGCTTTTGGTGCGCTCAGACACCACATAATCTATGCCGTACTTACGAAATTGCTCGCGCGGCCATTCCCCCGCATACTTGTCGCCATGCACGCTGGTAACGCGATAGTCTTTCAAGACCTGCGCGAAGTCTTCGGTAACGCTTTCCGGGCTGAACGGTGGCCGCACTTCGCGGATCAAGTCGAGGATCACGCGGCCATCAGGCTCGCGATGCGAAATCCCCAAGGTGTAGGAATCCGCGCCAGCACCAGAGGTGTCGGTGAAACCAAAATGATCGCCGCCCGGCGGAATCTCACGAAGACCGCGCGGCACCGCAGCCTCTACAACCTCGCGATCGACAAAATCAGCAATATCGGTGCGAAATAGGCCGCCATACTCAGCTGCGGCGCCCTCCGGGTCGCGATCATACTCGGCGTCGATAAACGACTGCGGCAGGCTCGGGTTCATCGTACGGCTGTCAGCCTGCCACACCAATACCGGATCACCGTCCCGGCCGTAGTGACGGCGAAACGCGCTCCAAAGCTCGCCCCTTTTAGCGTATGGCGAGGAAGCCGCCAGCAGCGTTGCGCCGCCCGGAACCGTTGCCATCGCCGGTCGCAATGCTCGGATAATTTCGCGATCGGGATTGGCCGCCAAGTCATCGCTGCGCCAAAACGCGATTTCATCGCACAATGCCGCAATAACCGTGTAACCTCGGACACTGCGGAAAGACGCGGTCTGAATTTCTATTGTAATTCCATTGGTGAGCACCAATTCATCGCCGCTGTCGCTTTCCAGCAAACCGGCCAATGCAGGAACTTCGGCAATCAATGCACGCGCATAACCGTAAATCGTGCGCGCCTGCCGGCGATCAGTCGCCATAACCTTGCAGTAGCCGCGCTCGCCTGGCACCAGATGCTCCGACCAATCCCTGAAACAAGCGAGATAAACCGCGGCCAACGCCAGGGCGAAGCTCTTGCCTCCACGCCGACCGATGACTAGCCAAGCCTCGGTGAAACCGCCCTCAGGGGCCACGCTGCGGCCCGTACAGGCACGGAACAACTCGACCGCCTCATCGTCCATCGAGAGGCCAAACAGGGCGCTCAGGAAGCACCGCCACGGCTGCCAGCCCTCGGGATCGCGGAACCAGCGCCGCCAAAGCGCCGGATCGGCCATCGCCTCAAGGATTGTCGGCAACGCCGTCATGCAGCCGCCTCACGGCTGCGGATGATGCGCTCGGCGATATCCGCGAGCGTCGGTTGCAGCGGGGCCGCACCCTTAAGGCCGAGGGCGCGCATGGCGCGGATCGTAGCGCTGGTCAGGCTCACATATGCCCGATGCTCGGCAGCGCTCAGCTCGGCACCGGCCGCAGCCCGCTCGTCCAATAACGATAACTGGAGCTGCATCCGCGCGATGCGCTCGACCAGCGCCCGCTGCACCGGCGAGGGGTCATCGCCGAGGTGACGCAGTAACTCCTGTCGGCAGCGCCCGAGATAGCGACCCGACCGCGAGCGACCATCAACCGGGCCGCGCGTGAACATCCGCGAGTTGCGAGTGATTGTGCCGTGAGTTGCGCCCATCGCGTACCACGCTTATCGTCCAACCATTGGACAGAGATAGCCGCCGCATTCCATAAGTCAATGATGTTGTTGTCTATCTTTGTCTAGGTTGCCGCCTTGATACAGCGGCGTCGGTACGCCATGGGTTTGCGACAGGAAAATTTCGGTAGGTGTTGCAATTTTGCAACATCGCTGGCCGTCCCATCCCCCCCCCCAGGTCGGCGGTGTCAGTGTAGTCAGTGATTTTGCATCCCCATTATTTTTTGTCTCTCTCGCGTGCGTGCGCCCTTGCCTATCTTTCTGGGAATAATCTGTGGTTGAGAAGATGGGAGGGGGATGGTATGAGAAAATAATGCGGAGAGGAAATCACTGACTACACCGACATCGTCTACCACCCGCGCCCTCGTTTTGCGGCGACGGTGAAGCGCTCGCGCGAGGGAATCTCTGCCTTTGCGTAGATGACCTGGCGTTTTCCGTTGATCTTCCAGAGTTCGTCTTGGGCGCCAGGGTTGCGGACGGCGACGTAGCCGCACTCCTCCAGGCGGTGAGGGACGAACCTTGAATTCTTGCGGTCTATCAACCATTCGGCGAACGGGCTGAGGGCAACGTTGGCGAGTTCCTGGAGGGTGACGGTATCCGGTTCGGAGAGTTGGTCGATGGCGTCGGCGAGTTCGGCGTCGGCGGGGTTGCGGGAGGCATCGACGATTTCCCAGAACGCGGGGGTCTTGGGCGGGGGTGCTTTCGGGTCGAAGCCCGACAGATCGAACTCGGCGAGATAGGCGGCGACGTGCTCGAAGCCACCGCGCTCGTACCATCCCCAGAGTTCGTTCCAATAATCGACTGAGAAAATCTCCTTACTGAGGTCCGACCAGGCGACGTAATGGCGCCGGTCATCAGCCGGTAGATAAATGCCGTTGGTTTTTTCGTTCGTGGTGATGATGACGCCGCAACAGTTGAGCACGCTATGCTCGCGAAGGTTTTTTTCATCGACGCGGAGCACGTCCGGCGGCGCTGCCGTAACTGCCTTCATATGGTCGTAGAACTTGAAGCGGTCGCTTTCGCCGAGGTCGCGCGCTTCGTTGATCCGCAGGATCACGGACTTCAAAAAACCGTTGAAACGGCCGAGAGCCTGTTGCGGGGAGATTTCGAAAAAGTTCCAGGGACCGATTGCGTGCTTGGCGGGCTCGACTATCGTGTCCTTGCCGATACCCTGCTTTCCACCGAGCACCAGGGCATGATTGAGCTTGGTTTCCGCGTGCTGCACCCGATGAGCGAGCCATTTGACGATATGCGGGGCGTCATCGGGGTAGACTTTTTTTAAGTGGTCGAGCCAGGGACCGGCTTGTGCGGCATCTCCCGGCTTGATCCTTGGCGGACGGTAGAGGTTGAAGCAACTCACCCCATCGCGTTCGATCCACCCGCCTTCGGCGATGAGCCGGTTTGGGATGATCATGGGCAACCCTGGCGCCCAAGTCATCTGTTCAACCGGCCTGTTCTGATCTAGCCAGGTGTTGGCCTTTATCTCGGTGTCGCCGGCCGAAAGCGGCGGGATGCGAGCGTTGACGCTGCCCGCAGGCCACATGTCACGGGCCGGCGTGTAGATGTACGAGTGCATTGGCATGTGGGCATAGAAATCGCCGAGCGACACGCCTTCGCCGCCGCCAGCATCGGTGTGCGGCTCGGCCTTATCCCAGATGCGGCGCAGCTCGCGACCGCCGGCAAGGTCACCTTTTTCGCGGCACCAAGCGGCGGTTTCGGAGTTGTCGCGCAGGGCCTCGCACATTTCCTCAAAAGTCTTGCCGGAGCGGCGCAGGGCGGCACCCTTTTTGAGGGCGATTGCGGACCGCGAGCCGTCGCCGGTCGCGCCGACGCTGCCGTTGGCCCCGCTTTTTTGTGGCGGGATCAGCGCCGCGAGTTGATCGAGGGTGTCGCTGTCGACCGCGGCGATCCTGGCGGGTGATGTCGGCCAGTGCCGCTCGGTCACCGCAAAATAGCGGCCGGCGGCATAGAACTCGATCGCCGGGCCGTGATTGCGCGGGTCCTCGCCAGCAATGGCGCGGCGACAACCCCACTGATCGGCGGCGACGCCGATGCGGTCGAGGAAGGGGCGAATGTCCTCGGCGGCGATGTAGAAAAACAGCTTAATCCCGGTTCCCGATGGGCTCGTCTCAGCATAGCTGAACACGGCATCGATGATCGCCGAGGCCCAAGGCGCGATCGTGCCGTCGGCGGCGAGACAGCTGTCGAGGTCGAGGCCCGCGATAATCGTGTCAGATCCGATATCGCCAAGCTCGAAGCCGATGCCTCCTCCGAGCCCGTTGACCAGCCGTTTTGCAAGTTTTTCCGCTTCCGGGCGCGCTACCCAGGTGGTGGCGTCATTTGCCTTGGCCTCCCGTCCGGCGATCCCGTAGGGGACCTTTGTGGGGAGCCCTTTTCGTCCTCGAATTTCGTTCCGCCAGGCCACCCAGCGCGGGAGGTCATCGAGGCTGGCGAAGGCGGCGTTCATCGCCGCCGCCACCGGACGAGTGTGTGGCCCTTGTGCTGCGCGAACGTCAGCTCGATGGGCTCACCGCACAGTTCACACTCAAACTCAATGGCGATACCGTGGCGTCGAGATGATGGATTGCCCGTCGCCTCGGAAGGGACGCGTCGCATATCGACGGTCTCGCCGACGGATACGACGCGGGTGATCTCCGCGTCCTCGGCGCGGTCGAAGACTGTGACCGTCCGGCTATGCAGATAAGCTTCGTCGGCTCCGCAGCATGGGCACATTAAGAGATTTAGCTCGTCCCAGCCGCAGAAGTTGCCGAGGCGAACGGGAGGGAGTGGCGTTCTCATCGTGCACCCCCATCGCCCATCGCGTCGGGGTGATCGGCCCGGATCGCGGCGAGCACAACTTCCGAGAAGCGATCCCGCGTCTCGCGATCGCTAAACTCCATAAAATTGTTGTAGAGCGCCTTGCCCTGTTTGTTGGTGATCAGATTGCCGGCGCGGTCGGTTGCTCTAACCGAGGGCATCGCGATCCACCGCCCACCATTCGGGCCGGCCATCAATTTCAAGTCGTTGATGACCATACCGGACGGCAGCTCGGCTGAGAAAAAGGCGATCGTCGAGCCGCCTTGGCGGCAGGGCGCCCACTTTATGATTTTCGGGGCGCTCATGGCCGAGAAGCTCCCGCGCCGGCCGCAGCGCCCTTTTGCTCGGCCGCTTTGGCACTTGCCGGCGGCGGCGGTAGGGGCTATGTTTGGCGGCGCTGCTGTTGGTGTTTTGGATGAGTCGCCCCGTTCGCTGCGGGGCGGCTTTCTCGTTCCGGGGGCGGCCCGGTGCGCGCCGTCATTACGCCGCCCTCTCGCTTTCGGCGGCATCCTCACGCTGGCGACGCCATTTTTCCGCGGCCTCGGCGCTGATCAGCCGCCGGGCTCCGACCCGCATTACGACTGGCCCGACACCTTTGGTCCAATAATTGTAGAGAGACGCGCGGCTGATCCGATGCAGCCGGCAGAACTCATCGACACTATAAGCGAGCTGGGTATCCATCTCTTTCCGTCGTATTTGCCGCTAAGTGCGGCTAGACGAGGCAGGAAATGTGTCGTCTACCTTGGCATTAAAATTTAATGACAGGTTTTAACCAGGTTTTTCCTAAGCGCGCCGATGATTCTCCTTATGGTTTCTCTATCTCCCGTTTTATCATCGCTCTTCCTTTCGGCAAGATAAATATCGGCAAGTTTACTATCAGACCTGGAACGGTCTTCTGTCGCAAGCTCGACAGTACCAGGCGGATACTTTGTCGCGCACTATTGAGGGTCGCCCCCCGCGATGCGCCGATGCTTGGCTCGGCTGTCCTGAAATACTCGCTCGACCTCTTCTCGCAAGACCTCCATGCGATCCCAATCGGTCATTACGTAAAGATCGCCATCCCGTTTTTCGCGTTTCCAATATCCGATAGGCAGGTCTTGCGGATCGGATTCACGTCAAGCAGTTGACTTCTATCTTGCCATCGGCCACCGCATCTCAGAATGCCGCCCATACCTCATCAAGTCTATGCCGGTACGGCGCTGGACTGATGTACTCAATGATCTCCGCTCCCGTCATATAGATTGACTGGTACGGCCCGGTCATCGACCGGCCCCGAGCGGGCACTACGGCGCCCGGCTCGGCGACGCCCAATTGCGGCGCGGCAGCACGGATCGCGTCGGCGACGTAGCTCGCGGAAGGTGGCCGTAGTGCTTCTCGACCATCCTGGTATCGGCTGGCCGAGATTTTTCGCGACCACGATCAGCGGGGCGCCCGCCATGACCGCGTGCGAGGCATAAGTGTGACGCAGGCAATGGAAGTTCGCGGGCGGCTCGATCTTCGCCCGCTCGCACGCATCGGCCATCGGCCGAGCCTGGTTGACTTTCCCCAGCGGTCGCCATCCGCCTTGCGCAGCATCAGTTCGACACCGGGCCGGCCGGCAGCAGCCGGGTGAACAGCTCGACCCCTTCCTCGTTCAGCACGACGTGGCGCGCCTTGCCGCTCTTGCTGGTGCGGATATGCAGCGTTCCGGCGTCGGGATTGAAATCGAGCACCCTCAACGCCGCGAGTTCGCCGAACCGGCAACCGGTGGCCAGCGCGGCCCGGATCAGATCCCGGAATTCGCCTTGGCTGGCGTCGATGAGCCGCCGGCATTCATCGATCGAAGATAGCCGGACGCGTGCCGATCGGCCCCCTCGAACGGTTGGACCCGCGCCACGCGGCATCGGTCGATCCTCCTCGCGCCACGCCGCGTTGAGGGCCGCCTTCAGGATCGTTAGTGTCCGGTTTGCCGTGGCCTTCCGGCGGCGCCGATCGTCGTCATCCCTCGATCTCGCGATATCTGCTGCGCCTCGCCCTTTCTTCGTGCGCAGCCGCGGTGCCTTGTCGCCGTGGTGTCGCGCCACTGCGCGTCCGGCCTCGGTCAGTTCGGCGCAGGGAACCTCGCCCAGCTCCGGGAGGATCAGCGCTTCGGCCCGCCAGCGGGCATCCTTGGCCGATTTCCGATTGCGATCGAGCCAGCGAGATATTCGTCGACGCCGCGGCGCACCGTGTATGGGCCGTCCTCGGCTGGCAGCCCTTGGGCGATCCTGCTCCGCTGGACGTGCAGCTCGCGGATGCGCGCCTGCGCCTGCTGAAGTCGAGACCACGACGCCATCAGCATCGGCCTTGTCATCGGCCGTGGCATCGTCTCGACCTGATAGGTGCCTCGCCGACATAGCGGCGCATGACCCATCGGCCGCCATCCTTACCTTTTCGATAGCCAACATGCAGGCCAGGGTCGATCGCCCGGTAATAGGGTTTGCCGGCTGCCCGCAAGTGCCAGCCGACCCGACCGCGACCCAACTTTGAGTCCCGTACCGTGCGAGCCATCCTGCTTCCTCACTTGCCGCCGGTGCTGCACTTCGGCAACGGCGTGTCCAACACCTGTCTAATATATGTGGTTGGACACAGTTAGGCACGAGTGCAGCGCGGATGGTTACCCTCTAAGGGACATTAATGCCTTGCGGAACTAGTTTTTGGACATCGTTGGACGCTTTAGCGTCTCCACGGCGGCAACACCGGTTCGAATCCGGTAGGGACGCCACCGCCCAGCCGCCGAGCAGGGTCTCAGCTCGTGCACCGCCGGGGCTGCGCGACCCGTCTGTCGCCCGCTTCGCCGCGCTCTGCTCACACCCTCTCCCGCATTGCGGAAGAGGGTCACGGGGGATGGTGAGTAGGGCTTCTTCGGCGCCATCCACTTCCTTCTCAGTCTAATCCGGGAACGGGTTGACTGCCAAGCGACCATCTGCCAGCGGCCGCCTTTGTTGGCCCACACGTCGGTAAAGCGCACGCCGAAGCTGTTGGGGCCGCCCTGCGACATGACGCTAATGACACGACCCGGTCAGCACCACGCTATCGCCGAAATCCTGCGCCTTACGTCCGACGGCACCACCGAAGTATAGACCGTGCCGCCCGATTCCATGTTGCCGATCAGGCTTTGTTTGGTGTCGAGTTGCGCCGTCGAATGAGTGTAGACGAGATCGTCGGAAATTAGCGCGTTCAGCGTCGCGATGTCTTTTTTCGCCATCGCGTTCATGCGCTCTATTGTCGAGGTCTATGACCGTCTGCGCGTTGCCTGCCATCGGTTTTCTCCTCCTCTACGGGGTGTCGGTCCGGCGGTTCCTCGGACTTCGAGCACCAGCTTGCCTTGCCGGTGGCGCCCCTCGC
>CAWCIL010000034.1:0-210386 GCA_963795485.1 uncultured Alphaproteobacteria bacterium | reverse complement strand
AGAAAGGCTGCACCGGCATGATGCCTGGTCCCGGCGGCGGCGGGGTGCGTATCCGCATGCGCGTCGAAATGGATCATGCCGATCGGCCCGCCATGACGCGATTTTGCGCCGGCGATCGCCCGCAATATCGGCGTTGTAATGCTGTGGTCGCCGCCGACCGTGACCGGCGCGATGTTCCGCTCGTGCACTCGGCGATAGAAATCCTCGGCATCGCTGGCCGACAGATCGGGGTTCAGCATCTTCGGCAGCGGCACGTCGCCAAGATCGCTGATGCGGCAGACCGAAAACGGGTCGATGCCGAAATGACGATTGAACCGCCGATATCCGGCGGACCGGTTGCGCGCCGCGCGCGGCCCCAGATATTGCATGCGCTCGATTATATTGCCGCCGCTATACGGGAAGCCGATCAGCCCCGATATCGGTGTCGCTCATATCGGGCCGGTGCGGACATCTGAGGAAGGTGGCGATCCCGAGCCAGTGCATGTAGCCGCTCGCCGCTTCGAACAAGGCCTGCGGTGTCAGGTCGTCCGCCATTTCGTGAGCGGGACATCGATGGCAGGCGGCGGTCTGTGCTTCCCAGCGCCCTCGGGAAAGCCGTCTCCTCGGTGTTGCATTGACCCGAGAACGCGGTCACTTTGACACGCAAAAATTTTCAGACAGTGGAGACATTGACCGGGTTAAGGTTAAAGTCGAAATTACCCACAAGTTTTAACAAATTCGTTGACAGGCAATCTGCCGCCGGTGTTTTTTGAAGTAATCTGTAAGGGGAACGGTCGAGGGCGACTCGCGACCGTCAAGGCAGCGGAGCACGTTGATGCGCGATCACGATGCGGCGCCGTTTTGGGTTTGGCCGGGGGCGCGTCTCGCCTTCTTTGCGATTGCCGGGTTGACGGCGCTCGCGCTGTCCGGCGCGCCCGGCTATGGCGACGCGGGCGGGCAGCTGTCGAAGACGGCAGCCGCAACCGCCTCAGGGCCCTATCCCGACCCCGGGAACGATCTGACCGATCCCGGCATCCCGGGGAATCCACCGCCCCCCGCCGGCGGGATCGACGCACCCGGGCCGGGCTCGCCCGATTCGGGCGTCACGGTCTCCCCCGCCGGTCCGGCGAACTTCCTCTGCGTCCTTCCTCCAGGCGAACAGGAGACGGTATGCCTTCGGCCCCAAAGCGGCGAACGCTATACCGTCTGCCCCGACGACCCCAAGATCTACTCGTTTGAAATTGTCGAGAGCGCGGCCTCCGACGGAACGGTGCTGCGCAAGACGCGATTCGCGCCCGACGGCTGTCAAGTAGTGTCGTTCCCGCCCAACACCATTGTGAAGATGGTCAACGACAGCCCGTATCAGCGAGAATACTTCACCCGGAGCGAATTTGCATCGCTAGGACAGTCCGACGACTTTCTCTGCGAGGTCCGGATCCACGACCCATACGAGCCTCGTGGCTGGCAGAATCAGACGAAATGCACCTGGACCGGCGGAAACTCGTGGCTCGCTCTGTTCACCAATTACGGCGACCGGCCGGTCGATGTAGCCGAGTGGTACGGCGCCAGCTATCACGGGCGCACCGAGGTGCGGCCGGGCCAGCCGATCGTGATCCCGCTGCACAGTCGTGGCGATTTCTACGTCGGCGTCGGCGGGACAGCCGGGCCGCCGATCAAGCTCACCGTGACCGACTACGAGATCGCCAATCAATTGAAGGAGATGTGGGTGCGGGACACCGCAAAGATCCAGCCCGATGACTTTACCATCGCGATGAATTTGAGCCCCTATCCAGTACGCCTGAGCTGGTTTTTGAACGATCGGTGGCACGAGGCGACACTTTCCCCGAACGGGGGGCGCTTTGAAACTCCATACGCTCTCGGGCAGATCATTCACGGGGAGAAGAACTACGGCAACGGCGAGGTAGCGCGCGTATTGTTTCTCGAACCGGGAGGCGGGGGCACGGACGAGGACTACCACATCAAGGTGCCGCTCGGGCACGACGCACTCTTTCCGCTAGCCATCGTCGAGGTTCTGGGGAACCATTTTCGCAGCGTCAAGATCTTCAACCGCGGCCCGCACCCGGTCGGCTTGACAGCGTGGTTTGTCCCGTTTTTTGTCCCGGTCGGGTTCGTCCAGGTCCCGGTAGGCGAAACTCGAATCCTACCGCTTTACGACATTGGTAGCCGCCTCCCGACGACGCTGATCACGGCGCTGGTAAGCCCGCCGACACCGAGCGTGATAACCACCGTCCGCGCCAGCGAATGGGTGCCATGCGGGTTCACCAATTGCAGCGATCCCTCCGCCCCGGCGGTAAACTCGCTCACCGGCAGCGCCACCGGGCTCGCGACCGGCAACTTTCGACTGCAGATGCGAGGCCGCTTGCGGCTGACGGGCTCGACTGACGGGATCGATCTCGCCCGCGCCAATATCGATCTGTTAAACTTGCTCGACGAGGGAGCAGGGGCGGGCGAATTGGCCGAGTTCGCGCTGCCTGACGGCGTGCATCTCGTGCCGCGCCAGAGCCGCGGGTCGACCACGCTGTTCTCCGAGGCTCCACCGCCGGGGACCCAGCCGATCCTCCGCTTGGAGGTCACACGCCGTCCGAATTCGGGTCTCGATTTTTCCCTAAACTTGGCCGCCAGCGTGCTCGCAGAGAAGCCGGAGCTGTGCTCCCCGACGAGCCCGCCGGTGACCAATCTCGCGACCCGCTTCGTTATATACAACAAGAAGGGTCGCCCGGTCGATGTCGCGACCACCGAGCCCTGGGAATGCGTCGGCAGCGAGCCGCAGGAACCGAGCGCATTGCTGCTGCAATAGGGCGCCAGCCCGCGACCTGCCGGCAAACCTTCCCTCGTCTGTGCGTCCCTCTGAGCCGGGAGGAGGATTGTTTCGGACATGCGGCTTCGCTAGGCTCAGCCGTGACATTTCGCGGAGAGCCGAACATGGCGACCATCGTTGGCCAGGGTGACTATAAATATCGGATCATCGAGGATTGGGCGAAGCTGCCCGACAGATGGTCTTTCAAGGAGGTCGGCGCGGTCGGGGTCGACAACAAGGACAACGTCTACGTCTTCAATCGTGGCGACCATCCGGTCATGGTGTTCGACCGCGACGGCAAGTTCCTGCGCTCGTGGGGCGAGGGCCAGTTTCCGCGGGCGCACGGCGTCCATATGGGGCCGGACGATTCGATCTACCTGACCGACGATGGCGGCCATTTCGTGCGCAAATGCTCGCTCGACGGCAAGGTGTTGCTCGAGATCGGCGTCCCCGGCAAGCCCGCCCCCTATATGAGCGGCGAGCCGTTCCACCGCTGCACCCACACCGCCCTCTCGCCGAAGGGCGAAATCTACGTCTCCGACGGCTACGGCAACGCCAAGGTCCACAAATATTCGCCCGACGGGAAATTGCTGATGTCGTGGGGCGGCCCTGGCACCAACCCCGGCGAGTTCAACATCGTCCACAACATCTGCACCGACGCCGACGGCTGGGTCTATGTCGCCGACCGCGAGAACCATCGCGTCCAGGTGTTCGACGGCAACGGCAAATACGAGACCCAGTGGAACAATCTGCACCGGCCGTGCGGGCTCTACATGGATTATGCCCGCCATCCGGTCGCCTATATCGGCGAACTCGGCCCGGTGCAGCCGGTCAACCGCAACAGCCCGAATCTCGGGCCGCGGGTCAGCATCGTCGACAACCAGGGGAAACTGTTGTCGCGGTTCGGCGACATGCATGCCGGCACCGCGCCGACCGCGTTTCTCGGGCCGCACGGGCTCAGCGTTGACTCGCGCGGCGACCTCTATGTCGGTGAGGTGTCGTGGACGCAATGGCCGCAATTCTTCCCGGACAAGCCGCGACCCGATTACATCCGTTCGTTGCAGAAATACGAGCGGGTACGCTAGGCGGCGCCGCTGCCGGGAATTCGGGACGCGCAGGTTGGGCCGGCTCGGCGATGCGCTCGAACGCCTCGAACGGGCCGTGGCCCGGCTCGAAGCCGCCTGCGCCGCCGGTCGCGGCGAGATCGAAGCGGGTCGCCGCACCACCGAGGCCGGGGCAGAGACCGCGCGGTTGCGCGAAGCGGCCGGCGACATCGCCGCCCGGATCGATGGCGCTCTCGCCCGGGTTGACCGGGCGCTTGGGGGGAGGGGTGAGATGAGCGAAGTCGGGGTCATGGTCAACCGGCACCCATACAAGATCACCTGCGACGAGGGGCAGGAGCCGCGCATCCGGCGCCTCGCCCAGTACGTCGATGCGCGCGTCGGCGAATTCGTCAAAAGCGTCGGCCAGGTCGGCGAAGCCCGCCTGCTGCTGCTCGCGGCCCTGGTCATCGCCGACGAATTGTCCGACGCCAACGAGGCGTTGCAGGAGGAGCGCAGCCAGGCGCGCGCCACCGAAACCGAGGCCGCCGACGCCGACGACGCCGCGGCGAGCGCGGTGCACGGCATCGCCCAGCGGATCGAAGCCCTTGCGGCGCGGCTGGAGACCCCCTAGCTTGCCAGTGCGGGGTGGGGCTGCGCGGCGCGTCAGGCCGCTTGTTACCCCGGGGCCGATACCTACCTCATGGGTGCTGTCCCTGTTGCGGTCGTGGCCGCGGCACATGGCGCCCACCTGCTAAGGCGGGCCACGGTGGGATTGCGCGCCAACGGCCGAGGCGGCTCCACCCCGCAGCCATGATCCCGGCGGGGGAGATTCCGGCGGGCGTAATTGGAAGGGCCGAGCCGGCGGTGGCACCTTTGTGAACATCCTGTTCTGCGGCGACGTGATGGGGCGTGCGGGGCGCGAGGCGGTGAAGCAGCATGTGCCGGGGCTGCGGCGCGATCTGGCCCTCGACCTCGTCGTGGTCAATGCCGAGAACGCCGCGCACGGGGTCGGCCTGACCGAGCGTTTGTGCGGCGAATTCTACGATTGCGGCGTCGACATCCTGACCACCGGCAACCACGTCTGGGACCAGCGTGAACTGATCGCCTATATCGAGCGCGACCCCTGCGTCCTGCGGCCGGCGAATTTCCCGGCCGGCACCCCCGGCGCCGGCTGGCGGCTGCACCCGCTCGCCGACGGCCGCCGAGCCCTGGTGATCAATCTGATGGGCCGGCTGTTCATGGACGCGCTCGACGACCCGTTCGCCCGGCTCGAGGCAATTCTCGCCGAATTCCCGCTCGGGGCCGGGGCGGCGGCGACCCTCGTCGACATGCATGCCGAGGCGTCGAGCGAAAAGATGGCGATCGGCCACTTCGCCGATGGCCGCGTCTCGGCGGTGTTCGGCAGCCACTCGCACATTCCGACTGCCGATGCACAGATCTTCCCGGGCGGCACCGCATATCAGACCGATGCCGGGATGTGCGGCGATTATGATTCGGTGATCGGGCTGCAAAAGGGCCCGGCGGTGCGACGCTTCGTGACCAAGATGCCGGGAGAGCGCCCGCAGGTCGCCGAGGGCGAGGGCACGCTGTGCGGAGTCCTGCTCGAAACCGACGATGCGAGCGGGCTCGCCCGCCGCGTCGAGCCGGTCCGAAATCGGCGGCCGTCTCTCCCCATATCTGCCGCCTCCTTGAGCCCCCATTAGCAGATTTTGTGGTTCGCCGTGGCCTACGGCAAAGGCTTGGCGCGATTGAACTAGTGCGGTCGGGATGCCCCAATCCTGCCATATTGGGTTGTTAGCCGGGTTGCGAACCCCTATGAGCAGCGGCGTCGAGCTACACCCGAGGACAAGGGGGACCCGCGCGGAGATCGATGGCTGGCCATTCTCAATTCAAAAACATCATGTACCGGAAGGGTGCGCAGGACAAAAAGCGCGCCAAGGTCTTCACCAAGATCATCCGGGAACTGACGACGGCGGCGCGCACCGGGCTGCCCGACCCGGCGGCGAACCCGCGGCTGCGCGCCGCAGTGCTGGCCGCGCGCCAGGCCAACATGCCGAAGGACACGGTGGACCGCGCAGTCCGGCGCGGCGCCGGCGGCGAGGCCGACGCCGCCTATGACGAGGTGCGCTACGAAGGCTACGGTCCGGGCGGGACCGCGGTCATCGTCGAGGCGCTGACTGACAACCGCAACCGCACCGCGAGCGAAATCCGCGCCGCCTTCACCAAGGCCGGGGGGGCGCTCGGCGAGACCAACAGCGTCGGCTTCCTGTTCGACCGCATCGGCGAGATCGTCTATCCGGCGGCGGCGGCCGGTGCTGAGACGATGTTTGAAGCGGTCATCGAGGCCAGCGCCGAGAATGTTGAAAGCGATGCCGAGCAGCATCAGGTCAGCTGCGCTCCCGACGACCTCAACACCGTGCGCGACGCCCTCGAGCAACGTTTCGGCCCGGCCGCTTCGGCCCGGCTGGTCTGGCGGCCGAAAACCGCGGCGCCGGTCGACGAGGACACCGCGACCGCCCTTTTCAAGCTGCTCGAGACGCTGGAGGACAGCGACGACGTCCAGAACGTCTATGCCAATTTCGAAGTGGCCGAGGACGTGATGGCGCGGCTCGGCGCCTGATCGAGCGCCGGCGGCACGCAACCGCGATGCGCGTTTTGGGGCTCGATCCCGGGCTGCGGCACACTGGCTGGGGGGTCATCGATGTCGACGGCAATCGCCTCGCCTATGTCGCTGACGGGGTGGCGCATGCGGCGAGCGATCAGCCGCTGGCGATGCGGCTGGTTTCGCTGTTCCGCCAGTTGGGCGCGGTGCTCGAGCGCTTCCGCCCCGACGAGGCCGCGGTCGAGGAGAGCTTTGTCAACAAAAACCCGGCCTCGACCTTGAAGCTCGGGGTCGCCCGCGGCGTGGTGCTGCTGGCCCCGGCCGAGCGCGGGCTGCCGGTCGCCGAATACTCGGCCAATCTGATCAAGAAATCGGTGGTCGGCGCCGGCCATGCCGAAAAGGCCCAGGTGCAGCTGATGGTGCGCCGCATCCTGCCCGGCTGCGCGATCGTTGAAGCCGACGCCGCCGACGCTCTCGCGGTGGCGATCTGCCACGCGCACCATGCGCAGACGCGCCGGCTGTGGACGGCGCCGGCATGATCGCCAAGCTCGCCGGGATCGTCGATTCGGTCGGCGAGGACGGCGCGGTGATCGACGTCGGCGGGGTCGGCTATCTCGCGTTCTGCTCGACCCGCACGATCGGCCGCCTGCCGGCGGCCGGCAGCCCGGCGCAGCTGTTGATCGAGACCCATGTGCGCGAGGACCACATCCACCTCTACGGCTTTTTGGACGCCGCTGAGCGCGACTGGTTCCGGCTGTTGACGACGGTGCAGGGGGTGGGTGCACGCCTCGCCCTCGCGGTCCTCTCGGCGGTGACGCCCGAAGAGCTCGGCCTCGCCATCTTTGCCCAGGACCGCACCGTCCCGGCGCGCGCCGAAGGGGTGGGCCCAAGGCTCGCCCAGCGCATCGTCAACGAGCTCAAGGACAAGATCGGCGGCCTCAGGCCCGCCATACCCCCCTCCCCGACTGCTGGGGCAACGACCGCGATCCCGGGCGACGGCCCCGCCGCCGAGGCGATCTCGGCACTGGTCAATCTCGGCTACCGTCGGGTTGAGGCGTTCGGCGCCGTCGCCGCGGCAACCCAGCGGCTGGGCCCGGCTGCGGCAACCGACGCGTTGATCCGCGCCGGGTTGCAGGAGCTGGCCCAGGGGATGACGTCGGGAGTGCCGAGGTGAGCGACGGGGCCGGCCGGATCGTCGACCCGACGCCGGTCGAGGCCGATGCCGCCGAGGCCTCGCTGCGACCGTTGAGCCTCTCCGAGTTCGTCGGTCAGCGCCAATTGCGCGACAATCTGCGCATCTTCATCGCGGCGGCCAAGGCGCGCGGCGAAGCGCTCGACCATGTGCTGTTCTTCGGGCCGCCGGGGCTCGGCAAGACCACGCTCGCCCAGATCGTCGCCCGTGAGCTGGGCGTCGGTTTCCGCGCGACCTCGGGCCCGGTCATCCAGCGCGCCGGCGACCTCGCGGCACTCCTGACCAACCTCGAGCCGCGCGACGTGCTGTTCATCGACGAGATCCATCGCCTCGCCCCGTCGGTCGAGGAGATCCTCTATCCGGCAATGGAGGATTTTCAGCTCGATCTGATCATCGGCGAGGGTCCGGGCGCGCGCTCGATCCGCATCGACCTACCGCCCTTCACCCTGGTCGGGGCGACCACCCGATCGGGGCTGATCACCCGGCCGCTGCGCGAACGATTCGGCATCCCGCTGCGGCTGTTGTTCTACGAGCCGGCCGAGCTCGCGCTGATCGTCGGCCGCGGCGCCCGGGTGCTGGCCTTTGATCTGCGGCCCGATGGTGCGGCCGAGATTGCGCGCCGCGCTCGCGGCACCCCGCGGGTGGCGATGCGGTTGTTGCGCCGGATTCGCGATTTTGCCGCGGTCGAGGGGATGGCGGTGGTCAACGCCGCCGCTGCCGATGCGGCGCTGTTACGCCTCGAAGTCGACGGCCGCGGGCTCGACGGCATGGACCGGCGCTATCTGCGCTGCATCGCCGAAAATTATTGCGGCGGCCCGGTCGGGGTCGAGACCATGGCGGCGGCGCTCGGCGACGAGCGCGACGTCGTCGAAGAGGTGGTCGAGCCCTACCTGATCCAAGAAGGCTTTGTCCAGCGCACGCCGCGCGGCCGGATGCTGACCCGGCTCGCCTTTCATCATCTCGACCTGCCGCCGCCAGCGTCGCTGCCGGTCCAGCTCAACCTTCTGGCCGACCTGCCAATCCCCGGTGAGGCCGAGGAGGCGCCATGACGCCGCCGACGACGATGCCAACACTCGTGACGATGATCGTCCAAAAGACGCCATAAAAGGTTCAAAGAATGCCCCCTTCTGCCGTCAACACCCTGCCGCTCGCCGGCGCGGTGCCTCATGACCTGTCGATTGTTGCCTTGTTTCTGCAATCGGATGCCATCGTCAAATTCGTCATGCTGATCTTGCTGCTGGCATCGTTCTGGTCGTGGGCGGTCATCTTCGACAAGGTGATCCGGCTACGCCGCCTGCGCCGCGCGGCGTCGAACTTCGAGGAGAGCTTCTGGTCGGGAGGCTCGCTCGACGATCTCTACGAGCGCGTCGGCCAGCGCCCTCCCGACCCGATGACCGCGGTGTTTTCGGCGGCGATGCGGGAGTGGCGGCGCAGCGCGGCGAAGGGCCTGCTCGGCACCGCGATCATGCGGGCGAGCCTGCAACAGCGCATCGAGCGCGTCATGAACGTGACCGTCGGCCGCGAGATGGAACGGGTCGAGCGGTTCATGGCGTTCCTCGCGACGGTCGGGTCGACCGCGCCGTTCGTCGGGCTGTTCGGCACCGTCTGGGGCATCATGGACAGCTTTCAGTCGATCGCCGCCTCGAAGAACACGAGCCTGGCGGTGGTGGCGCCGGGCATCGCCGAATCTTTGTTCGCCACCGCGCTCGGGCTGGTTGCCGCCATCCCCGCGGTCGTCGCCTACAACAAGCTCGCGACGGATTTCGGGCGTTATGCCGGGCGGCTCGAAGGCTTTTCGTCCGAGTTCAGCGCGATCCTGTCGCGCCAGCTCGACGAGAGGCCCTGAGCCGTGGCCGCGCCGAGCCTCGTCGGCACCGACCGCACCCGCAACGGGCGCTATCGGCCGATGTCGGAAATCAACGTGACGCCGCTGGTCGATGTCATGCTGGTGCTGCTGGTCGTGTTCATGGTCGCGGCGCCGCTGTTGACCGTCGGCGTGCCGGTCGATCTGCCGCAGACCCAGGCGCCACCGATCACCGAGCCGAAGGAGCCGCTCGTCATCACCGTCAACAACGAGGGCAAAATCTACATCCAGGATAGCGAAGTGCCGACGGCCACCCTGGTGCCGCGCCTGCAGGCGATCACCGGCGCCAATCCCGACGCGCTCGTTTATGTCCGGGCCGACAAGTCGATCGATTACGGCCGGGTGCTCGAAGTCATGAGCCTGATCAGCGCCGCCGGCTTTCAAAAGGTTTCGCTGATCGCTCAGTCCCCCACCGGGGCGGTGGGGACGGCCGCCGGCGACGCGGCGCCCGCCGAGCGTTCGGCGCGAACGGCGAAACACTGAGGGCCCCGTTCTCGGGCGCACAAGGATGAGCCTGGCCGTTACCCATCCGGCTTCCCCGCCGGATTATTCGCTGCCCGCGCCGATAACCGACGGCATGGGTCGTCGCGGCATCGCCCTCTCCGCGGCGTTGCACCTCGTCCTCGGGAGCATTTTCATCCTGGGTCTGCCGACGTTGTTTCATCCCCCGTCGTCTCAGGAGATGCCGATTGCCGTTCAGCTGGTGACGATGGGGCCGGAAACTCGCGCCACGCATCCCAATCCCCAGGTGCCGCGGCGCGAAGCCAAGCCCGACGTGCCGGTCCCCGGACCGCCCGGGCCAAAGCCCAAGCCGCAGACGGCTCCGCCCCAGCCGATGCCGCCGCCTTCGGCCGCGGCAGCGCCGCCGACGCCCGAACCGCCGTTGCCGCCGCAGGCCAAGCCCGCCCCGCCCCCTCCGCCGCCACCGGTTCCGGCGCTGAAGCCCGCTCCCCCGCCACCACCGCCAAAACCCGTCGAAAAGGCCGAGACGCCGCCGCCGACACCCGAGGCGCCGCGGCAAACGGCGCGCGAAGAGGCGCGGGCCGAAGCCAAGAAATACGACCCTGGGCAGTTCAATGCGCTGTTGCGAAATCTGGCGGCCAAGGACACCCCGCCATCGCCCGATGCGCCGCAGGAGACACAGGTGGCCTCGGGTGCGCCATCCTCGCAACCGCGCGCGCCTCTGGGCAGCCAGCTGAGCGCCAGCGAGGTCGACATGATCCGCGAGCAGATCTCGCGCTGCTGGAACATTCCGGCCGGCGCCCGCGACGCCAAGGACCTCGTCGTCGAGCTGCGGGTCGAAGTCGGACCTGACGGCATGGTGCAACAGGCGACGATCGTCGATCAGGGACGGCTCGCCGGCGACCCGTTCTTCCGCGCCGCCGCCGAAAGCGCCCGGCGCGCCTTGTTCAATCCGCTGTGCCGGCCATTGCGCCTGCCGCCGGACAAATACGAGATCTGGAAAGACATGGACATCGATTTCAGCCCAAAGGATTTGTTATGAACAAACGCCGCCGCCTCGTACTTTCCGGCGCGCTGACCGTCTTGCTGACGAGCCTGCTCTGGGCGCGCGCACCGGCGCAGGCCGCGTTGCGGATCGATATCACCAGCGGCCAGGTCCAGCCGATGCCGATCGCGATCCCGGCCTTTGCCGGCGCGAGCGGCAACGAAGCACAGGTCGGCGGCAGCATCGCCGGCGTCGTCTCGGCTGATCTCGCGAGTTCGGGGCTGTTTCGGCCGATCGATCCGCGCAGCTTTATCGAGAATGTTTCGGCGACCAGCGGTGCCGCACCGCAATTCGCGGACTGGCGCCAGATCAATGCCCAGGCGCTGGTCACCGGCACGGTGCAGACCCAGGGCGACGGACGGCTCGGGGTCCAGTTCCGGTTGTGGGATGTCGACGCCCAGCAGCAGCTGACCGGCTTCGCCTATACCACCACCCAGCAAAACTGGCGGCGGATCGCCCACATCATCGCCGACGAGATCTACAAGCAGATCACCGGCGAGGAGGGCTATTTCGACACCCGCATCGTCTATGTCGCCGAGTCGGGCCCGGCTCAGGACCGGATCAAACGCCTGGCCATCATGGACCAGGACGGCGCCAACAACCGCTATCTGACCGACGGGCGGGCATTGGTGCTGACCCCGCGCTTTTCGCCAAGCGCGCAGGAGATCACCTATCTGTCCTTTGCCGGCAAATCGCCGCGTGTCTACCTCTTGAATATCGATACCGGGCAGCAGGAGGTCGTCGGCGACTTTCCCGGCATGAGTTTCGCGCCGCGGTTTTCGCCCAAGGGCAACCGGGTCATCCTTAGCCGCGCCGTAAACGGGGCCAGCAACATCTATGTCTTCGACTTGCGCACGCACAGCGCGGCGCGGCTGACCAGCGACGACGCGATCGACACTTCGCCCTGCTATTCGCCCGACGGCAGCCAGATCGTCTTCAACTCCGATCGCGGCGGTTCGCAGCAGCTCTATGTGATGAACGCCGACGGCAGCAATGTCCATAGAATCAGCTTCGGGTCGGGCCGCTACGGTACCCCCGTATGGTCGCCGCGCGGCGACCTGATCGCCTTCACCAAGCTCGGCAGCAGCTCGTTCTCGATCGGGGTGATGCATCCGGACGGATCGGGCGAGAGATTGCTGACCGAGGGTTTTCTGGTCGAGGGACCGACTTGGGCGCCCAACGGCCGCGTGCTGATGTATTTCAGCCAGGGGCCCTCCAATTCGAGCGGCCGCGGCGGGTCGCCGCATCTCCAGACGATCGATCTGACCGGCTACAACCGGCGTGACGTGCCGACACCGGGCGCCGCGTCGGATCCGGCCTGGTCTCCCTTGCTGCGCTGAGCCGCCACAAGATATTCTCCACCCGTTGTCGAGGGGGTTTTACGATATGCGGATCAAAGTCATCGGCTTGGTCGGAGTGCTTTTCCTGCTCGCCGCCTGCAGCAGCACGCCGCCGGCGCCGCCCGGCCCGCCCGGGGGACCCGGGGGACCGGGCGGACCCGGCGGCTTCAGCCCCGGGGCCGCGGTTCCGGGCTCGCAGCAGGACTTGGCGCAGACCGCGGGCGACCGCGTGTTTTTCGAGTTCAACCGGTCGGACATCAGTTCCGAAGGGCAGCAGATTCTGGAGCGGCAAGCCGATTGGCTGCGGCATTATCCGAACGTCACCGTCACCATCGAGGGCCATTGCGACGAGCGCGGCACGCGCGAGTACAACCTCGCCCTCGGCGAGCGGCGCGCCGATGCGGTCAAGAACGTGCTGGTTGCCGCCGGCATCCCGGCCTCGCGCGTTTCGACGATCAGCTATGGCAAGGAGCGCCCGATCGTGGTCGGCTCGAACGAGGAGGCCTGGGCTCAAAACCGCGTCGCCATCACCACCGTCAACTGACGGTGCCATAGTTGCGGGGCATGACCCGGCCATCTGCGCCGGGTTTCGCAACGCACCCAATAGTCGATTGCGCGGTCGGCGGGCCGAGTCTCGGATGATCCAAGGCACACGTTCGACCGGGGTTCGAGACCTCGAAACTCGGTTGCCCGGTGTGTGCCTCGCCGCCGCTGCCGGGCGCCCTTTTTTCGCCCAAAACCAGTCCTATTACCCGTAGCTTCCGATGGTCTGCGCCGCCCGCGCCCACGCGTCGAGGTCCCCCCAGGCTGCCGCACGCACTCCATGAGGCCCCGCTGATGATCCGGCGCCCGATCCCGCTGCAAGCCCGTCCGATTTTGCTATTGGCGCTGCTGTCGATCGCCGCTGCTCCGGCGGCTTTGGCTCAGGACGTCACCACGCAGGAGCGTCTCGATCGCCTGGAGCGGGATCTGAGCATGCTGCAGCGGCAGGTCTATCGCGGCACCGACGGCGAGGCCCCGGCCGGAGCCGGGGGCAGCGACGCCGCCGTCGACATGCAGGTCCGGATGGACCGGCTCGAGCAGCAGATGCGCGACCTGACCGGCCGGGTCGAGGACGAGACCAACCAGGTCGAGCAGCTGCACCAGCGTCTCGAACAGATCAATAGCGATATCGACGTGCGGCTCGGTCAAGACCAGGGTTCGGGCTTGGGACAGGAGCCGCGTGAAGCCGTTCCTCCGCGCCCGCCTGGTGGGCCGGCAATGGCGGCGGGCGAGTTTCAGTCGGGGACCGATCCGGCGACTTTGAACCCTTATGGCCGATCCCGGCCGCCCGTCGGTCTGTCGCCGCCGGACCAGGCTGCGAGCCTGGGCACCCTGACACCCCCGGGCGTGCCCCCGGGGCCGGCGGGCGAGCCTGGGCGCGAGCGGTATCCGGGCCCGACCGAGTTGACGCCGCAGACGGCGAGCGCCAGCGGTGGCAGCCTGCGGCCGACCGGTGCCGAAAGCCTGCCGTCGGGCTCGGCCTCTGCGCAATACAACGCCGCCTTTGGGCTGTTGCGGCGGGCGGATTATCCGGCCGCCGAAGAGGCGCTGCGCGGCTTCGTTCAGCAGCACCCCAACGATCCGTTGGCGGGCAACGCCCAGTATTGGCTGGGCGAGAGCTTTTACGCGCGCGGCAGATATACCGAGGCAGCTGGCGCCTTTGCCGATGGCTACAAGCGATATCCGAGGGGCCCCAAGGCGGCAGACGGCCTCTTACAGCTCGGGATGTCGCTGGCCCGCGCCAACCAAAAGCACAACGCCTGCATCGCGCTGATGCAGCTCGACCACGATTTTCCGCGTCCGGGCAGCGCCGTCAAAAGCCGGGCAACGCAGGAGAAAAAGCGGCTCGGGTGCTGAACCGAGCCGGCTTGGCGTCGCCCCTCGGCGTTGCCGAACTGGGTGAGGCTCTCGGTCGGCTCGCCCGGTTCGAGGATCCCCCGTCTGTGGCCGTCGCCGTCTCGGGCGGTCCCGACAGCTTGGCATTGGCAATTCTGGCCGATCGCTGGGCGCGACTTCGCGGCGGCGAAATCTGCGCGTTGAGTGTCGATCACCGATTGCGGCCGCAGAGCAGCGCCGAGCTTAGCCAGCTCGGCGGCTGGCTGTCGGACCGGGGAATCCGCCATCAAATACTCGTCTGGCGGGCGGAACGGCCGACGAGCGGCATCCAGGAAGCGGCCCGGGCAGCGCGCTACCGGCTGCTCGCCCGCTGGTGCCGCGAGCACGGCTGGCTCCATCTCTTGACGGCACATCACCGCGAGGATCAGGCCGAAACTCACTTGATCCGCCGCGAGGCGCATAGCGGGGCGGACGGGCTCGCCGGGATGCCGGCGATTCGCGAGCTCGATGGTTGTCGAATCCTGCGCCCGCTGCTCGGTGTCGGCAAGGCCCGGCTGGTGGCCACGCTCGAGGTCGAGCGCCAGCCTTTCATTGTCGATCCGAGCAACCGCGACCCCATTTTCGCGCGCGGGCGACTGCGCGGCGACGAGGGCACGGCGCTCCCCGCCGGCGAGCTCGACGCGGTGCTCGATGGAGTTGGTGCGTTGGGCCGTGCGCGCTCCACGCGCGAACGCGCCGGCGACGCGCTCTTGGCGAGCGTCGCGGCCCTGCACCCGGCCGGCTTCGCCGCGCTCGATATTGCTCGGCTGTTGGCGGCGGCGCCCGGCATCGCCGAGCGCGCGATTTCCGCCATCGTGGTAGGGCTCGGCGGCCGCCCTTATCCGCCGCGGCGGCGCCAAGTCTCCCGGCTGCTTCGGGTGCTGGCCGGCGATGCCGATGGCGGTCGCACTCTGGGCGGTTGTCGCTTTGTCGATTGGTGTGGAAGGGTCCTGGTGCTGCGCGAACTCGCCGCCGCCGCCGCGCCGGTCCTGGTCGTGCCCGGCGCAAGTCTGCTATGGGATAGACGGTTCGCGGTCGCCTCGCCGCCCGGCGAAGCCGCCGGTTCCTTTACCGTTGGTTATCTCGGACGGGAAGGGGCCGCCGAGCTCGCACTTCGGGCATCGGGACCGCGTGATGCCGGACTGCCGCCGCTCGTTCGGCCGATTTTGCCAGCGCTGCGGGATGATGACGGCATCGCTGCCGTTCCCCATGTCGGGTACCGACGCGAAGGAATAGCTGTGCTGCCGAAGCTGGTTTTCCGACCCGTCAAATCTTTGTCCGACGCGGGCTTTGCCGTTGTTTAAAGCTGCGCGCATCTTATGTCTTGATCGGACAAAAATTGGTCGCGGGCCGGGCGTGACCGGCGTAGGCTGGCGGGGTAGGCTTGTTCGGTGCGTAATGCCTGGCTCGGCATGGAAAGGCGTTGACCGTGAATAATTTCGGCAAGAATCTCGCCCTGTGGATCGTGATCGGGCTGCTTCTCGTCGCACTCTTCAATCTGTTTCAGACGTCGTCCAATCGGGGACCGCAATCGACCCTCGCCTTTTCCGACTTCCTCAACGACGTCAACCGCGGCCAGGTCTCCGACGTCACCATCCAGGGCAACACGATCAACGGTCATTTTACCGACAGCCGGGCGTTTTCGACCTATGCCCCGAACGATCCCAATCTGGTCGGCACGCTGACCAAAAAGGGCGTGCGCATTTCCGCCGCCCCGGTCGACGACAACGTGCCGTCGCTGTTCGGGGTGCTGATCTCGTGGTTCCCGATGCTGCTGTTGATCGGCGTGTGGATCTTTTTCATGCGCCAGATGCAGGGCGGCGGCGGCCGGGCAATGGGCTTCGGCAAGAGCCGGGCTCGGCTTTTGACCGAAAAAGTCGGGCGCATCACTTTTGAGGACGTGGCCGGGATCGACGAAGCCAAGCAGGAACTCGAGGAGATCGTCGAGTACCTGAAGGACCCGCAGAAGTTTCAGCGGCTCGGCGGCAAGATTCCCAAGGGCGTGCTGCTGTGCGGGCCGCCCGGCACCGGCAAGACGCTGCTCGCGCGCGCGATCGCCGGCGAAGCCAATGTGCCGTTTTTCACGATCTCGGGCTCGGATTTTGTCGAAATGTTCGTCGGCGTCGGCGCGAGCCGGGTGCGCGACATGTTCGAGCAGGGCAAGAAGAATGCGCCCTGCATCATCTTTATCGACGAGATCGACGCGGTCGGCCGGCACCGCGGCGCCGGGCTCGGCGGCGGCAACGACGAGCGCGAGCAGACGCTCAACCAGCTGCTGGTCGAGATGGACGGGTTCGAGGCGAACGAAGGGGTGATCCTGATCGCCGCCACCAACCGGCCCGACGTGCTCGACCCGGCCTTGCTGCGGCCTGGCCGCTTCGACCGTCAGGTCGTAGTGCCGAACCCCGACGTCGTCGGCCGCGAGAAGATCCTCAAGGTCCATATGCGCAAGGTGCCGCTGGCCACCGATGTCGACCCCAAGATCATCGCCCGCGGCACCCCCGGCTTCTCCGGCGCCGATCTCGCCAACCTCGTCAACGAGGCGGCGTTGATGGCGGCGCGCCGCGGCAAGCGCTCGGTGGCGATGAGCGAGTTCGAACAGGCCAAGGACAAGGTCATGATGGGCGCCGAGCGGCGCTCGATGGTGATGACCGAGGACGAGAAAAAGCTGACCGCCTATCACGAATCGGGGCATGCGCTGTGCATGCTCTATGCCGAAGGGCACGAACCGCTGCACAAGGTTACGATCATCCCGCGCGGCCGTGCGCTCGGCATCACCATGTATCTGCCGGAACGCGACAAGTACAGCCAGTCGAAGCTCGAGATCAAGGCGATGGTGGCGAGCCTGTTCGGCGGTCGGGTCGCCGAAGAGCTGATCTTCGGCACCGAAAAGGTCACGACCGGTGCCGCCGACGACATCCGGCGGGCGACCTATCTGGCGCGGCGCATGGTTACCGAGTTCGGCTTCTGCAGAAAAGCTTGGGCCGTTGCGCTACAGCGACAACGAGGAGGAAGTCTTTCTCGGGCATTCGGTGACCCAGCGCAAAAATGTCTCCGACGCGACCGCCAAGGTCATCGACGAGGAGATTCGTCGGCTCGTCGACGAAGGCGAGCAGACGGCGCGCGACATCCTGACAGCGCGGCTCGACGAACTGCATGCGCTGGCCAAGGGGTTGCTTGAATACGAAACCCTGTCGGCCGACGAAATCCGCCGGATTATTAAGGGTGAGCGCATCGTGCGCGATACCTCGGCTCCATCCCAGGCCGAGGACACGCGGCCCGGGCGGCGCAGTTCGGTGCCGCCCACCGGCCGTGCCGCCGGGCTCGAGCCGGAGCCACAGCCGGGCGGCTGACGGCTTGGCCGTTCGTTTCTTTTCGCGCTCGATTTGATGACACTTCCCGCTATGCGGGAAGCGTCATCAGCGCGAAACGTCGCATTCGCGAAAATCTTGTTTAACTCCGCGAGGGGTTTGCCGCGAACTGGACTGTCGCAGCGACACTTCTAGGCTCTGGGGGGTCCATGACGCGGAAGCTCTTCGGCACCGACGGGATCCGAGGAACTGCCAATATCGAGCCGATGACGCCGGAGACGGCGCTGAAAGTGGCCATGGCGGTCGGCGAATGCTTTCAAAACGGCGCGCACAAGCATCTCGTCGTGATTGGCAAGGACACTAGGCTTTCCGGGTATATGCTCGAGCCGGCGCTGACCGCCGGGTTCGTCACGATGGGCATGGATGTCGTGCTGGTCGGGCCGTTGCCGACCCCGGCCATCGCGATGCTGACCCGCAGCCTGCGCGCCGATATCGGCGTCGTTCTCTCGGCCTCGCACAACCCCTATGGCGACAACGGCATCAAGCTGTTCGGCCGCGACGGCTACAAGCTGTCGGACGATCTCGAGCTGAAGATCGAGGCCTGCCTCGCCAAAGGCCCGAGCCGGCGCGCGGTTCCGTCCGAGCTCGGCCGGGTCAAGCGGCTCGACGATGCCGGCGGCCGCTACATCGAATTCGTCAAGCAGAGCTTCCCACGCGGGCTGCGGCTCGACGGCCTGCGCATCGTGGTCAACTGCGCCCACGGCGCCGGGTACAAGGTGGCACCGACCGTGTTTTGGGAATTGGGCGCCGAGGTCTTCACCCTCGGGGTCAACCCGGATGGGCTCAACATCAACCGCGAATGCGGGGCGCTCGCTCCCGAACAGATGCGGCGCGAGGTCTTGGCGCGGCGTGCCGACATCGGCATCGCGCTCGACGGCGACGCGGACCGGCTGATCGTCGCCGACGAGCGGGGCGTCATCCTTGACGGTGACCAGCTGATGGCGCTGATCGCGACCGGACTGGCTCGCGGCGGGCGGCTTCAGGGCGGCGCGCTGGTGGCCACGGTCATGTCCAACCTCGGCCTCGAACGATTTCTCGCGGACCAAAAAATCGGGCTGCACCGCGCCCCTGTCGGCGACCGCTATGTCGTCGAAAAGATGCGCGGGCTCGGCTGCAACCTCGGCGGCGAGCAGTCGGGCCATATCATCCTCGCCGATTATGCAACCACCGGCGACGGCCTGATCGCCGCACTTCAGGTGCTCGCCTCGATCGTCGAGACCGGGCGGCCGGCGAGCGAGGTCTGCCGGCTGTTCACCCCGGTGCCGCAGCGCGCGGGCAGCGTGCGCCACGGCCCGATCGTGCCGCTCGACCGGCCGGCGGTAAAAGAGGCGATCGCCGCGGGCGAAGCGAGGCTCGGAAACGCCGGGCGTCTGGTCATCCGGCGCTCGGGAACCGAGCCGCTGATCCGCGTGATGGCCGAAGGCGAGGACGAGGAATTGGTTGCGCAGGTGGTCGAGGAGATCTGCGCCGCGATCCGCTCGGCCGCCCTCGACGACACGCCGCTGCGGATCGTATCGCACCAGGACATGGCCCAGGCGGCGGAGTAGTCCGCGACGGAATCGGGCAGGCAGCGGGATCGTGCGTGGACGGGTGCTGATCATCGCCGGCTCGGATTCCGGAGGTGGTGCCGGCATCCAGGCCGACATCAAGACGGTGACGATGCTGGGCGCCTATGCAGCGACCGCGATCACCGCGCTGACCGCGCAAAACACATTGGGCGTCTTCGGCGTCCTGCCGGTGCCGCCGGAATTCATCCGCCGGCAGATCGAGGTGGTGCTCGACGATATCGGCGCCGACGCGATCAAGACCGGCATGCTGCACGACGCCGCGGTGATCGAAACCCTGGCCGCGGTGTTGGCGGAGCGGGCCGCCGACCTGCCGCTGGTCGTCGACCCGGTGATGGCGGCCAAAGGCGGCGCCCGGCTGATCGAACCCGACGCGGTCGAGGCGCTGAAGCGGCTGCTGATCGGCCGGGCCACGGTATTGACCCCCAATCTCCCCGAGGCCGAGATTCTGTGCGGCATGGAAATCGGCGATGTCGCGGCGATGCGCGGCGCCGGCGAAGCCCTGCTGGCTCTCGGCTGCCGGGCGGTGTTGGTCAAGGGCGGGCATTTGGCCGGTGACACCCTATCCGACGTGCTGGTGACGGCGGCGGGCGTCCAGGTTTGGGAAAGCCCCCGGCTCGCGACCCGCCATACCCACGGCACCGGCTGCACCCTCGCCTCGGCGATCGCCGCCGGTCTCGCCCAGGGCCAGGACATCGCTGCCGCCGTAGAGCGCGCGCGCAACTACGTGCAGGGCGCGATCGCCCGCGCCCCAGGGTTCGGCCGCGGCCACGGCCCGCTCGACCATGCCCACCCGCTGGGCACGGATCGCTGATTTTCGTGTCGCACAGCGCCGAGCGCTCTCCGTTATATCGACCGCTTTGACGGTCATAGGCCGAACCTAGGCCCGCCGCGGATCCCTGTCCGCCCTTTCGCCCGGTCGAGTAAGGTGACTGCTTTCACGCGGGTGGCGCTGATGCGATAAGGCGATCATCGCAATAGCTACAATTGTAGCTTCGTTTAACTCCGAGCGTGAAAATATTGAAATTATTGCGCTTCGATATTAAAAATAATCAACCTCCACGACCAAGTCTGCGTATGTCAAGCCGACAGCTCCGGGCTTCCTGATGATCGTCCAAGCCAGCATCGCTCTTTTTGGGCGGCATCGGCAACAATAGAGTTATCATGTCTAGCCGTAGGTGGAGGCTCCGTCTCCGGCGGGCGCGGGCGTCAAAAACGGAAGGAGAAAAGGATGAAGGCGGATTACGTGATCGTCGGCGCCGGCTCGGCCGGATGCGTCTTGGCCAACCGGCTCAGCGCAGACCCCGCGACCCGCGTCGTCTTGATCGAGGCCGGCGGGCCCGACCGCAACCCGTTGATTCATGTCCCGGCCGGCTACATGAAGTTGCTCGACCATCCGACCATCACCTGGGGCTACACGGCCGAGCCCGACCCCGGCACCAACGGGCGGGCCATCCCCTACCCGCGCGGCCGGGTATTGGGCGGCTCCAGCTCGATCAACGGCATGATCTATGTCCGCGGTCAGCCCGAGGATTTCGACCATTGGGGCCAGCTCGGCAACCGCGGCTGGTCATGGGACGATGTCTTGCCCTATTTCAAAAAAGCCGAGAGCTGGGAGCGCGGGCAGGACGAGTTTCACGGGCATGACGGGCCGCTCCTGACCTCGAACGCCGCCGACCGGCCGCTCCTGTGCCACACCATGATCGAGGCCGGGCAAGAGATTGGCCTCGAATACCGAGAGGACGTCAACCATCTGCCGCCGGGCTCCGGCGACAATATCGGCTGGGTCCAGCAGACCCGCCGCGGCCGGCGCCGGCAAAGTGCGGCGCGCACCTATCTGCGGGCGGCGAAAAAACGGCCCAACCTGCGGATCGTCACCGGGGCGTTGGTTCATCGCGTCCGGCTCGACGGCGCCCGCGCGACCGGTGTCGAATACCGGCGCGGCGGCAACGGCAGCGCGGTCGAGCGAATCGATGCCGCGCGCGAGGTGATCCTCTCGGCCGGGGCCATCGGCTCGCCGCACGTCCTGCAATTGTCGGGGGTCGGCGATCCCGACCATCTTGGCCGCGTCGGCCTCGAAGTCCGGCACGCCCTGCCCGGGGTCGGCCGGAATTTCCAGGACCATTACATCGCGCGCGTCGCCTGCTCGGTCGCCGGCGCCAAGACTTTGAACGAGAAATCGCGCGGCCTGCCGTTCGCCGGCGAAATCTTGCGCTACCTCATTGCCGGCACCGGCATGCTGACCTATGCCAGTTCCCTGGTCTGCGCCTCGGTCAAGGTCCTTGAGGAATCGGCGACCCCCGACATCCAGTGCCTGTTCTCGCCGGGCAGCTTCGCACCGGGGCCGGTGCGGCGCCTCGACGACCAGCCCGGCATGACTGTCGGCATGTGGCAGATGCGTCCATTGTCGCGCGGCTATGTCGAGGCGAGATCGCCCGACCCGGCGGCGGCGCCGGCGATCAACCCGCGATATCTGGCAGAGGACACCGACCGGCGCTGCGTCGTCGGCGGGCTCAAGCTGGCGCGGCGGCTGTTCGCAGCCCCGGCGATCAAAAAATACGTCGTCGCCGAGACCCTCCCCGGCGCGGATGTCCAGAGCGACGACGAGCTCCTCGATTATGCCCGCCAATACGGCTCGACGGTGTTTCACGCGACCTGCAGCTGCAAGATGGGCAGCGACCAGCTGGCCGTCGTCGACGACCATCTGCGCGTCCACGGCCTCGAGCGGCTGCGGGTGATCGACGCCTCGGTGATGCCGGCGGTGACCTCGACCAACACCAACGCCCCGACGATCATGATCGCCGAAAAGGGTGCCGCGATGATCCTGGCCGACGCCCGCAGCTGAGACCGGTCGCGGCGACGGCCGCGCGCTCCTCACCTGTGCTCGTAGACCCGCCTTCGTGTCGGTGCCCGACGGATGGCGAGGTAGAGGCGCCGGTTTAGCTCCTCGATGGAGTTTCGGTCGAGCTCGACACCAACCCACCCATAGCCGGGATGAAGGATGGCGAGGTCGATGCCGGTCCCGTCCGGCTGCACCCACCAACGGCCTGCGGTAGCGACATTGATGGCGGTTCCCGGTGCAGGCTCGCCGGTCGGCCGCGGCGGCTTCATTTCGGCGCGCATTCGGGCCAACATATCGATCATCCTCTCCACCTGGGATGCGTCCAGAGTAAGAGTGGCCGGAGGGTTGCTGGGCAATTTTACCGTCGAGATCGTTTTCTGTTCATTAATTGTCCACGTCGGCGCCGGGGTTGCCGGTGCTGCGGCATGCGAATGCTGGACATATACTATGAGCAAGGCGAGCGAGCACGCCAGCGCTGCGCCAATGGTGGAAGGCTTCATCCTTCTATCCTCGTCTGCAATGTCGCCCATCTGGAGCTGAACTCATATCCTACGCGGAACAGCCGCACTGCCATTGGGGGAAAGCAGCCCGGCGGGCAGGGCGCCTTGCGCAGCCGCAGCGTCTGGGTGGCTGGCAGCGCGCATGGCCGCCAATAAGATTAACTGCTCAGCCCCCAGAAGGAGGCCGGGGGCGCGCGGCCGACCGACCCGCCGCGTCAACCGGGGGCCGAAGCCGGCTTCTCGTTGACGCAGCGTAGGAGCTTCCAGTAACCGAACAGATTGCTCGGCCGCACCTCGCGGATCGACAGGCGGCTGTCGCGCTGGAAGGTCTCGAACGGGAAATCGGAGTGAAAGCCGATATGGCGGGCGAGATGCGCGAGGCGCCGTTCCATGAACCGCGCTGCCGGGTTCTCGCTGGTGAAGTGGTTGACCACGACAATGGCTCCGCCCGGGATGCACACCCGGCGCATTTCCGCGGCGAAGCGGGCCGGGTTGGGCACCACCGAGGCGACGTAGAGCGCCAACACCGCGTCGAACGAGTTGTCGGCGAATTCCAGGTTCTCGGCGTCCATCAGATGCAGGCCCTCGACATGCGCCAGCCCCAGCCGCTGGGTGCGCCGCTTGGCCTTTTCCAGCATCTCGGCGGAAACGTCGATGCCGGTCACCCGCGAATTGGTGCGGAAATGCGGCAGGGACAGGCCGGTGCCGACCCCGACCTCGAGAATGCGCTGGCCTGGCCGATCGTTGGCGATGCGCACCGCCTCCTTGCGGCCGGGATGAAACACCGGGCCGAAGACGATGTCGTAAGAGCCCGAAAACAAGCGGTAGGTCCGGATCGTATCGTGCAAGTCCATCGTCTCGCTCTCGTCATGCCGACAGGACCGGCGTCGCACAACCCAAGACGCTTCCGGAGCCGGTGTTCCGGGCGCATCCATTAGAACACGCCTATCATGCCGCGCATTCCGCGTCATCCTCGACGTTAACAAAGCTGTCATTTGACGAGCCGCGCTGCGCTCAGAGCCGGTCGTCGCAGCGCCAGCGGCCTGCGAGAGGGCCACGCGCCGCCAGCCCTCGCGCTTGGCGATTACGACGACACTTCAGAGAAGGGTGACGCGCTCGGCCTCCAGGCCCTTCTTACCATCGACGACCTCGACCCTGACCCGCTGGCCCGGGTCGAGTGCCGCCACTCCGCTGCGGCGCAGCGCGGTGACGTGGACGAACACGTCCTTGCCGCCGCCATCGGGAGAAACGAACCCGTAACCCTTTCCGGTCTCGAACCATTTGACCGCTCCCTCCAAGGTCCCGCAGGGGCGCGGGACACGGCGGTCAAAACCTCCAACCCCGCCGCCGGACGGCCCTGTCGCCGTGATGCGGTCGACATTGAGCACAGTGGTGACCAGCGGGCCCTTGGCCCCGGCGCCGATCTCGCAGGTGATCGAGGCGCCTTCCGGCACGTCCTCGTACCCGGCGCGGCGCAAGACAGCCATCGGCAGAAAGGCGTCTTGCGACCCATCCGACAGGGTGACGAAGCCGAAACCCTTGCCGGCGCTGAACCATTTGACTTTGGCTTCAACGCGACGCCCAGGGAGGGTATCTTCGCGGAAAAAGCCGGGGCGGCGTTCGAACATGGGTCCTCTGAACGGCAGAAGAAAGCGGCAAGCGCGCGGGACGCCGGATCATATCGCAACCGCGCCGCCTCGCGCCAGCCATCAGATTGCCCTATTGCCGCCCCATTTAGGCGGGACTGCGCCTCTGTGATCGCCGCTTATCCGGCGAAGGCCGCCAGGCGCTGGTTCTGCTCGCCCAACCCCTCGACCGAGAGCCGCATCCGGTCGCCGGGCTTCAGGAACTGCGGCGGCTTCATGCCGAGCCCGACCCCGGAGGGCGTGCCGGTGGCGATCACGTCGCCCGGCTCCAGCGTCAGGAAATGGCTGACATAGCTGACGATCTCGTCGATGCCGAAGATCAGGTCGGCGGTGTTGCTGTTCTGCACCCGCTTGCCGTTGACCTCGGTCCACAGCGCCAAATTGCCGGGATCGGGAACCTCGTCGGCGGTGACCACCCACGGTCCGATCGGGCCAAAGGTGTCGGCGCTCTTGCCCTTGGTCCACTGCCCGCCGCGCTCGATCTGAAATTCGCGCTCGGAGACGTCGTTGACGACGCAATAGCCGGCGACATGGCGGCGCGCGTCATTCGCGACGACATAGCGGGCGAGGGTGCCGATGACGATGCCGAGCTCGACCTCCCAGTCGGTCTTTTGCGAGGCTTTCGGGATGACTACGTCGTCGTTGGGGCCGACGATGCACGAGGTGGCCTTCATGAAGATGATCGGCTCTTTGGGGATCGCCGCGCCGGTCTCGGCCGCGTGCTGGCGATAATTGAGGCCGATGGCGATGAATTTCGGGACCCGCCCGACGCAGGGGCCGAGCCGCGGCGTTCCCGAAACCAGCGGCAGGCTCGCCGGATCGGTACGGCGCAGCCGGTCGAGCGAGGCCGGCGCGAGTGCGGCGCCGTCGATGTCGCCGACTACGCCGGAAAGGTCGCGGATCTTGCCGTCGCGATCGACGAGACCCGGTTTCTCGCGGCCCGCGGGCCCGTAGCGACAAAGCTTCATCGGGTATGCCTCCTGTTGCGGCTCAGAGCGTAAAACCGCCGTCGATCACGTGGATCGCGCCGGTGGTGAACGAGGATTCGTCCGAGGCGAGATAGACCGCGAGGGCGGCGACCTCCTCGGGCGTGCCGAGCCGGCCCAAGGGCTGGCGCTCGACAAAGGCGCGGCGCGCGGCCTCGGTGCCGCCGACGACCCTAACCCCCTGCGCGGCAATGCGGTCGCCGAGCGAGGGCGTTTCGATCGTGCCCGGGCAGATCGCGTTGCAGCGGATGCCGGCGGTGATGAAATCGGCGGCGACCGACTTGGTCAGCCCGATCACCGCGGCCTTGGTGGCGCCGTAGACGCAGCGGTTCGGCACGCCTTTGACCGAGGACACCGTCGAGGCCATGTTGATGATCGAGGCGCCGCCGCCGCGCTCCAGCATTTTCGGCAGAAAGGCGCGGATCATCATGAACATCGAACGCACGTTGAGGACGAAGGACGCATCCCAGTCGATCGGCTCGGCGTCGAGGACCGTGCCGTGATGGACAAAGCCGGCGCAGTTGAAGAGCACGTCGAGCGGCCCCAGCTCGGCGGCCAAGGCCGCGATCGCGTCGTCCTCGGTCACGTCGAGCCGGCGGGCGGCGATCAGCGCGTCGGCCAACGGGGAGAGCTTGTCCTCGGCGATGTCGGTCGCCAACACGCTCGCCCCCTCCGCGGCAAAGGCCAATGCCGTCGCCCGGCCGATCCCCTGCGCCGCCGCCGTCACCAACGCGCGCTTGCCCGCGAGCCGTCCCGCCATCGCCGCCGCCCGCCTTCACCTGTCCGGCGGGGAAATTGCCACGCCCAAGGTGCGGCTGTAAATCCGCTCGCAGGTCGGCACGTTCGAGTGGCCGAAAGGTGCCCCCATCCTCATCCGGCGCCGTGGCGACGAAACCGGGGTGCGACCTCACGCATAAATAGCCGCAGGCTGGCGGTGGCCGCCTCGTGCGTCATCGGCCCGAGGCGGAAGGTCGCAATTACACCGCCGACCCCGAGCCCGTCGATTTCGGCGATCGCCGCCGCCACCGTCGCCGGCGAGCCGTGGATAAAGCCGTGCTCGGCGCCGGCGCGGGCCGACGGCAGGTCGCCTTCCGGCACCTCGATCCGCATGCCAGTGTCGCGGTAGATGCGGTTACGCAATTCCGCGCGCGCTTCGACCATCGCCTGAAACGCTGGGACGCTGACCCGCGCCGCCTCGGCGTCGGTCTCGGCGACGAAGACATTCCGCCACACCCAGCACCGGTTGAGGTTGCGGGCGATCGTTTCGTCGTCGAAGCCGGCTTGGCTCATCGCCTCGCGGTAGAGCCCGAAGCGCCGCCGGGTCACGGCGATCGGCTGCACGTTCATCAGGAACGGCCGGCCCTGGCGCGCCAGTTCCAGCATCGAAGCCTCGCCAGAGGCGGCGCGGACCATCGGCGGATGCGGCTTGGTATAGGGCCGTGGGCGCAGCATCGGCACGTCGAGGTCCCAGAACCGGCCGTGATGCCGAAAGCTGCCGCTGGTCCACGCCCGGACCAGGAGTTCCTCGGCCTCGTCGAGCCGCGCCTGGGCTTCGTGATGATCGATGCCGAAGCCCTGGTAGTCGTAGATGTTGTAGGAGGAGCCGCGGCCGAGGCCGACGATCAGCCGGCCCTTGGTGATGTGGTCGAGCACCGCCAGTTGCTCGGCGAGGCGGATCGGGTGGTGCAGCGCCATCTGCAGCACCGCGAAGCCGATTTTGGCGTGCCGGGTCAAGGTCGCCAGCGCCCCGGCAAAGGCGATCGGGTCGGCATAGGCGCAGATGCCGTCGAAATGATGCTCGGCGAGCCAGATCACGTCTAGGCCGAGCTCGTCGGAGAGCCAGGCCTCGCGCAAGGTCTCGTCGATGACGACGCCGTCGCGCTCCGGATCGCGGCTGTCGGGAAACAGAAAATTGCCGAATTTCACACGCACCTCCACTCGCGGGATCCGAATGTCCGAGCTCGACACAACAAGCCGCGACAGCGATCCGGAATTGGCTCCTCCCACACCTCATGAAAATACAGAGAAAATACAAGCAGGGGAGCTTTGGGAGCCGCGCCGCCCCTCGCCGTCTCGAAGGGTCGGGCCACCAGCGGCAGAACAGCAGAAACAGGTTGGCGGTCACGACACTGTAGATGGTCGAGCTGTCGTTGGGATTGCCGCCCCTACCCTGAGCAAACAGCTTCCCCTGTTCTGCCTCTTTGATCAGGTCGAGATCAGGAACCGCCAATCCCCCGAAACAAGAACCCTTGCACCGGCTGGTGCACGACGACGCCCCTGTTTGTATGATACGACTGTGACAATTGTATGGTTGTTTTTACCGCAAGCCTATCGAGCGCTTCGGATCGGGTAAACTCGCCCTCTGACAACGCTCAATCTCGTGTTAATCGTTGCGGGGTTCACGCTTCGCGGTAGCCGCAATCGATGATGCGGGCGGGGCCATCGACGTCCGATTCGAGAACCCTGAGGCTCCATTCTCGGACGCGGCCGCCACTTTTGTGGAATTTCTCGTTGACTTCGGCGATGGCCATTTCTTTGGCTTGCTGTGCGTTTTCGGCGATCAACGTCGCGAAATAGATTTCCTCGCCTAACGACCTAGTGCAGCCGAACTTATCCATGTCTCCGCCCTCGTAGCCCGTAGCCGATCGTATCGGGAGAGCCGACCGCGATCAACCGGTCGCGAGCGACACGCCAGCCGCCCAGCGCCGTCCTGATCCGCTTGAGGGTGCAGCCCGCCCCGGCGGGGTCCGGTCAGTCCTGGAGCGCCGCGGCGACGGCATCGGGGGCGCGCTCGATGACCCGCAGATAGGCGCGGGCGGTCTCGTCGGGGACGCGCCGGGCCTGCTCCCAATCCTGTAATGTGCGCAGGTTGATGTGAAAGCGCTCGGCAAACTCCGCCTGGCTCAAGCCGAGCCGTTCACGTGTCTCGCGCAGCAGGCCGGGCCGGAACATCCGGGCGAGCTCCTCCTCGGTCATCGGCTGTGCATCCGGGTCCGACAGCGCGGCCGCCTCGATCTCCTCCTCGGTCATTCGATTGACCCGCTCCCAGTCAGTTCGGTCGGACTTAGGATCAATTCCGGGCCGATAACGTGTAACTTTCTCTTTCACGGCGGTTTGCCCTCCTGGCGCCGATGATGCGGCATTTCTCGCCGCGCATTGTGAAACAGACGAATAAGACCGTGCCGTTGACGGAGCCGATCGCCCGAAATCGCATTTCCCGGCCGTAGCTCCGGGGGTCGACCTCAATCCGGGCGAGGGGATCGTCGAACACCCTCGAAGCGCCAGGGAAATCGATCCCATGCTTCGCGAGATTGGTCGATCGCTTGGCCGGGTCCCATTCGAAGTCCATCGCCTTATATGTACGGCGATGCCGTAGTCTTCAAGGGTCGTAGTAAACTGCCCGAACGGAGCTTCACAGTCGCTGTGCGGGACAGTAAGCTAGCGCCGTCTCTCTCCATCGGTAGCAGACCATGCCGTTCCTCGCCGACCGTCTCGCCCGCGTCAAGCCATCGCCGACGATGGCAATCACCGCTCTCGCCACCGAGTTGAAGGCGGCCGGGCGCGACATCGTCAGCCTGTCGGTGGGCGAACCCGATTTCGATACGCCGCCCAACATCCAGGAAGCGGCGATCGCGGCGATGCGACGCGGCGAGACCCGCTACACCACCTTCGACGGCTCGATCGAGCTGAAGCGCGCGGTCGCGGGCAAGTTCAAGCGCGAGAACCATCTCGATTACGAGACCTCGCAGATCACGATCAGCGCCGGCGGCAAGCAGGTGCTGTACAACGCGATGGTCGCCACCATCAACCCGGGCGACGAGGTCGTGATCCCGGCCCCGTT
Organism: uncultured Alphaproteobacteria bacterium; assembly: GCA_963795485.1. Taxonomy (GTDB): domain Bacteria; phylum Pseudomonadota; class Alphaproteobacteria; order ATCC43930; family CGMCC-115725; genus AP-15. The sequence goes on along the minus strand of CAWCIL010000034.1, from coordinate 181,373 downwards.
CTGGGTGTCCTATCCCGAGATGGTGCTGTTGTGCGACGGCACCCCGGTGCCGGTGCCGTGCCCGCAGAACAACGGCTTCAAATTGCGGCCCGAGGATCTCGATGCGGCGATCACGCCCAAGACCAAATGGTTGATCCTGAACTCGCCGTCGAACCCGACAGGCGCCGCCTACACCGAGGCCGAGCTGCGCAGCGTCGCCGATGTCCTGCTGCGCCACCCGCAGGTCTGGGTCATGACCGACGACATGTACGAGCACCTCGTCTATGACGATTTCGAGTACCGCACGATTGCCCAGGTCGAGCCGCGGCTTTACGAGCGCACCTTGACGGTCAACGGCGTCTCGAAAGCCTATTGCATGACCGGCTGGCGGCTCGGCTATGGCGGCGGACCCAAGGCGCTGATCAAGGCGATGGGAGCGATCCAGTCGAACTCGACCGCCAACCCGTGCTCGATCAGCCAGGCGGCGGCGATCGAAGCGTTGACCGGGCCGCAGGACTTCATCCCGGTGCACAATGCGAAATTCCAGGAGCGGCGCGACCTTGTCGTCGACCTGCTGAACCGGGTGCCCGGGCTGTTCTGCCCGCGGCCGGAAGGGGCGTTTTACGTCTATCCGTCCTGCGCCGGAGTCATCGGCAAGCGCACCCCCAAGGGGCGCATAATCGCCAATGATGAGGATTTCGTGCGCTACCTGCTCGAAGAAACCGGGGTTGCGGTGGTGCATGGCGAAGCCTTCGGGCTGTCGCCGCATTTCCGCATCTCCTACGCGACCTCGGCCGAGGTGTTGCGCGACGCCTGCGAGCGCATCGAAGGCGCCTGCCGGGCGCTCTCGGCCTGAATTCGGCGCCGGCGGCCTTCCGGCATTGCCCGGAGCCGGCGTTGTGAGATTTCGGTTGCCATCCCACGGCCCGACAGGCGACGATCGCAATATAGATCGGGCGCCGCCGGGCCGCTGACCCGCAGGGCGTCCAACAAGACTGCTGGAGGCGCCTCCTATGGCGAATACGTCTGCGAATGGACAAGCCGCCCCGCGTTGTGCCGCTCTGATCGGCCCGTATTTGTCGGGCAAGACGACCCTGCTCGAAGCTCTGCTGTTCGCCGCCGGCTCGACTGGCCGGCGCGGCAGCGTGCGCGACGGCAACTCGGTCGGCGACCACGCCCCCGAAGCCCGCGCCCGGCAGATGTCGACCGAGCTCAACGTCGCCGGCACGTCCTTTCTCGGCGATCCCTGGACGATCCTCGACTGCCCCGGCTCGGTCGAGCTGATTTACGAAGCGCAGGGCGCGCTGTTGGCGAGCGATGTCGCGATCGTCGTCGTCGAGCCCGAGGTCGAGCGCGCGCTGACGATCAGCTCACTGTTGCGCTTTCTCGACCAGCACAAAATCCCGCATATGGTGTTCATCAACAAGATGGACAACGCGAACGCGCGGGTGCGCGACGTTCTGGCGGCGTTGCAGTCGGTATCGAGCCGGCCGCTGGTATTGCGCCAGGTGCCGCTGCGCGGCGGCGAAGCCGAGATCACCGGCTATGTCGACCTGGTCAGCGAGCGCGCCTATCGCTACCGCCCGGGCCAGGCTTCGGACCTGATCCCATTGCCGGACGATTTCTGGGACGCGGAGCGGGCCACCCGCACCGGTCTCTTGGAGAAGCTCGCCGATTTCGACGATGCGCTGCTCGAGCAGCTCTTGGAAGAGGTCGAGCCGCCGAAGGAGGAAATCTACCGGCATCTGACCCAGACCCTCAAAGGGGCGCAGGTCGTGCCGGTCTTTCTCGGCTCGGGGCTGGCAGATTACGGCGTTCGCCGGTTGTGGAAGGCACTGCGCCACGAGACGCCGCTGCCGCAGGAAACCGCCGCCCGGCTCGAGATCGCCGCTGAGGGCGAGCCGTTGGCGCAGGTCATCAAGACCTACCATCTGCCGCATACCGGCAAGCTGTCTTTGGCGCGGGTGTGGCGCGGCACGATCACCGAGGGCATGGTGCTGAACGGCACCCGCGTCGCCGGCCTCTTGCGGGTGACCGGCGGCCAGCACGAAAAGCTCGCCGCGGCGCAAGCCGGCGAGGTGGTCGGGCTGACCCGCATGGAAGACGTCGCGACCGGCGTCGTGCTGACCCCCTCGGGCAAGGCCGAGCCGTTGCCGCGGCCCGAGCGCCCGCAGCCGGTATTTGGTCTGGCGATCGTCTCGGAAAAGCGCGCCGACGACGTGAAATTAACGGGCGCCATCGGCAAGCTGGTCGACGAGGACCCGACCCTCGAACTCGATCAGAACGCCGACACCCAGGAGATGGTGCTGTGGGGACAGGGCGACATCCATCTGCAGATCGCCATGGACCGCCTGCGCAACCGCCACAACCTCGCGGTCAACGGCCGGCCGGCGGCGGTCCCCTACAAGGAGACGATCCGCCACGGGACCCAGCAGCATTCGCGCTTCAAACGGCAGAGCGGCGGGCACGGGCAGTTCGCCGACGTGACGATCGAAGTCAAGGCCCTGCCGCGCGGCTCGGGCTTTACCTTTACCGACAACGTCGTCGGCGGCGCCATCCCGCGCAACTACATCCCGGCGGTGGAGGAGGGGGTGACCGAGGCTTTGCATCACGGACCGCTCGGCTTTCCGGTGGTCGATGTCGCGGTCACTCTGCTCACCGGCCAGTTCCACGCGGTCGACAGCTCGGACCAGGCGTTCAAGACCGCGGGGCGGCAAGGGGTCCAGGAAGCGCTGCCGAAATGCGAGCCGATGCTGCTCGAACCGATCGACTCGGTCGAGATCTCGGTGCCGAACGCGTTTACCGCGCGGGTGCAGCGGCTGGTTTCCGGGCGCCGCGGCCAGATCCTCGGCTACGACGCCAAGCCCGATTGGCCTGGCTGGGACGTGGTCAGCGCGCATATGCCGCAGAACGAGCTGCACGATTTGATCGTCGAGCTGCGCTCGCTGACCTTGGGGGTCGGCAGCTTTGCCCATCGTTTCGACCACATGCAGGAGCTCACCGGCCGACCGGCGGAAAAAGTGCTCGCCTCGCGTACCGCCGACGCGGCGCAATAATCGCCGAGCGAGCGCCGGCGCTCGCGAAACCGTGACTTGGGGATCGCCGCCGCCGCTCCAGATTATTGAGCGCAACGATCGAAAGGTGCGGCGATGCTGATCCGGCTCAACAAGGGCTGGGAGCTGCCCGACAGCGCGGCGACGCCGGAGAGAGTGTATCTCGGGCGCCGAGCGCTGCTGAAGGCGATGGCGGTCGGCTCGATGCTGGCCCCGGCGCTGGTCCCCGGCCTGGTGGAAGCCGCGGCGCCGGCGACGGACCAGGATCCCTCGGCCCGGCTCTACCCGTTCAAGCGAAATCCGCGCTATACGCTCGACCGGCCGATCACCGATCCGAAGTATTCCGAGAATTACAATAATTTCTATGAATACGGCTCGGAAAAGTCGATCGCGGACGACGCCCAGCAGCTGAAAATTCGACCGTGGACGGTCAAGATCGACGGCATGGTCGACAAGCCGATCGAGATCGGCATCGACGATTTGTTAAAGAAGATGCCGCTCGAGGAACGGCTCTACCGTCACCGCTGCGTCGAGGCGTGGTCGATGGCGGTGCCCTGGAGCGGCTTTGCGATGTCTGCCTTCGTCGATTTCGCCAAGCCGCTGGGTTCCGCCAAATACGTCAAGATGGAGACGTTTCTCAACCCCGCCGAGGCGCCCGGCCAAAAGCAGTTTTGGTATCCCTGGCCCTATGTTGAAGGCCTCACCATCGCCGAAGCGAAGAACGAGCTCGCTTTTTTCGTGACCGGCATGTACGGCAAGCCGGTACCGAAGCAGGACGGCGCGCCCTTGCGCCTGGTCTTGCCGTGGAAATACGGTTTCAAATCGATAAAATCGATCGTCCACGTTTCGTTTACCGACAAGCAGCCGGTGTCGTTCTGGGAAACCGTGCAAGGCGACGAGTACGGGTTTTGGGCGAACGTCAACCCCGAGGTGCCGCACCCGCGCTGGAGCCAAGCGACCGAGCGGGTGCTTGGCACCGACGAGCGGGTGCCGACTTTGAAGTGGAACGGCTACGGCCAATACGTCGCCCATCTCTACGACGGCATGCAGGGCCAGAAGATATTTTTCTGAAGTCCCTCACGGAGAAATCCCAAGGCGATCGAGTGCCGCGGGCAGATCGGCGAAATGGTCGAGCAGCGCGTCGGCTGCCAAGGATCGCGGATCGATCCGGGCATAGCCGTAGCGCATCAGCACCAACGGAATTCCGGCGCCGCGGGCCGCCGCCGCGTCGTTCTCGTTGTCGCCGATCATCGCCGCCGCCTCGACTTGAGCGCCGAGCGCGCCGATCAGTTCCAACAGATGGTCCGGATCGGGCTTTTTGACCGCGAACCGGTCGCCGCCGGCGATGCCGTCGAACAGCGGGAGAAGCCCCAGGCCTTCGAGCACGGTCAGGGTCGCGTGCTGCGGCTTGTTGGTGCAGATCGCGGTGCGATAGCCGCACCGGCGCAGCGCCGCCAAGGTCTCGGGCACCGCCGGGTAGGACCGGGTCAGCCGCACCGCGTTGGCCTCGTAGAGATCGAGAAAGCGCAGCAGCGCGCTCGCGGCGTCGGCGGGTCCGGCACCCGCGCTGGCGGCGAGGGCGCGGGCGACGAGCGTGGGCACCCCGTCGCCGATCATCTGCCGGACCTGCGGCAGACTGAGAGGCTTGTCGCCGCGTTCGCGCAACATCTCGTTGAGTGCCGCATGCAGATCGGGCGCGCTGTCGACCAGCGTGCCGTCGAGATCGAAGATCAGCAGAAAGCGTGACATCGCACGCAAGTCTGCGGGTTCGTACCGCGCCGCGCAACCTCCGCGACCGCCGAAGATTGCGGCTGCGACGGTCAGTGCCCCAGCGTCGCCATGGTCAGCTTCATAAACCCGTCCATCGCCGCCGGATCGGTCCAGCGCAAGACCGCCGCGAGGTCGTTCGCCGGGTCGATCCAGGTCAAATTGCCGCCGGCGCCGCGCGCATAAAAGCTGCGCTCCGACGCGCTCGGATAGAGGCCGTGCTCGGTGTTGAGCCACCACAGATAGCCGTATTGCCGATAGAGCGGGCACGGCTCGAGCATCTGCTCGATCCAGTCCCCCGAGAGAATGTTGCGACTGCCCCACATCCCCCGATTCAGCAGCATCAGCCCGATCCGGGCCTGGTCGCGTGCACTGATGAAGACGCCGCCGCCCCAATGGCCGCCGCCGGAGACCGACTGCACTTGCCGGCCGTCGATCTCGACATAAGAATTGCGATAACCGTGCCATTCCCAATCGGGCGAAGCGCCGATCGGGTCCATCACCAGTTCGCGGAACACTTCGGGCAATGGCCGGCGCCATACCCGCAGCAGGGCGAGGGCAAGCCGGTTGACCCGGACGTCGTTGTATTCCCAAAACTCGCCGGGCGCATGGAGGTCGCGGTGAGTGCCCTTGGGCGCGGAACCCGGCCGGCCGCCGACGGCGCGGTTGCGGTCGACGAGGTCGGGCTTGCCCCACAGCTCGCCCTCCCATTCCGAAGTCTGCTGCAACAGGTGGTGCCAGGTGATTGCGGCGTTGTGCGGCGGGTCGAAGCCGCCGTCGTCGACGCGGCGCCGGACTTCCTCGTGCGGGTCGCGGATCAGCCCCTGGTCCCAGGCGATCCCGGCGAGGATCGAGAGATAGCTCTTGGCGACGCTGAACGTCATGTCGGCCCGCGCCGTGTCGCCCCATTCGGCGACGATGCGGCCGCCGCGCAGGATCAGGCCGTTCGGTCCGCCGCGGGAGCGCACCGGGCCCAAGGTTTCGTTCCATGGCGGGCGTTCTGCGAAATCGCTGGTCACCATCGCCGCGAGGTCGCGCTGCCACGGCGTCTCGTGTTCGGCTGCGTGACGGGCGGCGACTTCGGCATCCACCCCGGTCTCGGAGGGCGGCAGGCGCGGCCAGTCGTCCGGGTGCGGTGGCGGAAGGGCGCTCATCGTTCGGGGTACTCCGCGGTTGTGATCGAGCCGGCCGGTTTGGCGGACTTGATTTTCGGGGAACGCGCACGACCTCGTGAGGGAGCGGCGCTCGGCGCCCCCGAGCTTGCAATCAGAGGGGCGGGGTCGCTAGAGTCGGGTTCGTCCGGGTTCCGGGGTCAGGGATATCATGGGTTCGTTCAGCTTGATGCACTGGATGGTGGTTTTGGCCATTATCCTCATTCTGTTCGGTGCCGGGAAGCTGCCGCATGTGATGGGCGACTTTGCCAAGGGCATCAAGGCGTTCAAGGCCGGCATGCGCGACGAAGACGAAGCACCGCCGCCGCCGGCGCAGGTTGCTCCGCCGGCCGCCGCAGCGACCACAGCGGCGCCCACCGCGGCCGAGCGGCCTCGCGAACACGTCTGAGTCCTGTGGTCTGAGCCCGTCCGGCAGCGGGCAAATGTCGGCCACGGCATCGCCCGGCCAGCTCTCGTCGGTCTTCAGCGCCTGGGTTGAGATCCGCAGCGGTCCCGAGCGCGGGCGCGGGGTGTTCGCGCGCGAGATGATCGCTGCCGGGGCGCTGATCGAAGCGGCGCCGGTGGTGATTGTGCCGGCGGCCGAATGTGCGGACCTCGATCGCACGATCCTCCACGATTATTACTTTCATTGGGATGGCGATCCCGATGGCGAGGGGCGCGGCGCATTGGGTCTCGGCCTTGTCAGCCTGTGCAATCACTCGCCTTGGCCGCGCGCCCGGGTCAGCCGCAACTTTGCGCAGGGGACGCTCGACCTGGTCGCCATCGCCGACATCGAGCCCGGCGCCGAGGTCACGATCGACTATGCTTGCGATTTGTGGTTCGAGCCGCGCGATTAGCCACGCCTCTGGCTTGCAGACCAGACGACAACCGGGCTGGCTTGATGCGACGCTCCGGGTTATGTGATCCCTCGACATTGCCGGGGATGGGTAGAGCATGCGACGGTTCGAGGGCACCGACAGCTATATCGCGACACCGGACCTGCGGGTCGCGGTCAATGCGGCGATCGCGCTCGAACGCCCGCTCCTGGTCAAGGGCGAGCCTGGCACTGGAAAGACCATCCTCGCCCATGAGATCGCCCGCGGGATCGGCAAGCAGCTGATCGCCTGGCACATCAAATCGACGACCAAGGCACAGCAGGGGCTCTATGAATACGACGCGGTCGCGCGGCTGCGCGACGGACAGCTCGGCGACGAGCGGGTGCACGACATCGCCAATTACATCGTGCCCGGCAAGCTGTGGGAGGCGTTCGAGGCGGCGGAAGCCCCGGTGCTGCTGATCGACGAGATCGACAAGGCCGACATCGAGTTTCCCAACGACCTGCTGCTCGAGCTCGACCGCATGGAGTTCTACGTCTACGAAACGCGGCGCACGATCCAGGCGCGCCACCGTCCGGTTGTCCTAATCACCTCGAACAACGAAAAAGAATTGCCGGACGCTTTTCTGCGCCGCTGCTTTTTTCACTACATCCGCTTTCCCGACCGCGAGACGATGCTGAAGATCGTCGACGTGCATTTCCCAGGTCTCAGGCACGAGCTGGTGCACGAGGCGCTGACCATCTTTTTCGACGTTCGCCAGGCGCCCGGCCTTAAGAAGAAGCCGTCGACCTCGGAGCTGCTCGACTGGATCAAGCTGCTGCTGGTCGAGGACATCTCGCCCGAGACCCTGCGCACCCGCGATCCGGCAAAGCTGATCCCGCCCTTGCACGGCGCGCTCCTCAAAAACGAGGAAGACGTGCACCTGTTCGAACGCCTCGCCTTTCTGCACCGGCGCGAGCGCGGGTCGGGCGCCGATCCGCGGTAAATTCCGCGGCCGGAGCGTCATCGGGCGGAGACCCCGGTTGTCGTCGGCCCCACGCTGCCGCATGATGACCACGGACAACAAGGGCCGAGCGGGGGAATGAGCGCCAGGAGCAAGATCTTCTCGAGCTTTGCCGAGGCGGTTCGAGACATCCCGAACGGGGCGACGGTCGGCTTCGGCGGGTTTGCGGTGGTCGGGATGCCGATCAACCTCTATGGGGCGGTCGCCGAGCAAGGGGCGAAAAGCCTGACCTGCGTGTCGAACTCGACACGCGGCGGCGCCACGCTGCCGCCCGAGGCGCCCGATATGGGCCAGATGATCCAGAACGGGCAGGTCAAAAAGGTGATCTGCGCGTTTACCGCGCCGACCCGCGCCTCGCAGCGGCTGATCCTGTCGGAATATGTTGCGAAGGGCCTGATCGAGGCCGAGCTGGTGCCGCAAGGAACCCTCGCCGAGCGCATGCGCGCCGCCGGTGCGGGCATCCCGGCCTTCTACACCCCAGCCGCGGTCGGCACCGAGCTCGCGGAGGGTCGCGAGACGCGCATCTTCAACGGCCGCGAATACCTGCTGGAGCACGCCTTGCCGCTCGATTATGCGATGATCCGCGCCTATCAGGCCGATGCTGCGGGCAACCTGCGCTATCGCCGCTCGCAGCGCAATTTCAACCCGATCATGGCGATGGCGGCGCGGGTGACGATCGTCGAGGTCGAGGAGGACATCCTGCCGGTCGGCGCGATCGACCCCGACGACGTGCATACGGCCGGGGTCTTTGTCGACCGCATCGTCAGGATCCCGCCGGCCCCCGAAGGCTGGTGGCCGCAGCGGCCGGGGAGTGTCGACACGATGAGCGAGCGGGCAAAGGGGCTCAGCCGCCAGCAGATGTGCGACCGGCTGGCGATGGAGTTCGGCGATGGCTGGATCGTCAATCTCGGCATCGGCATCCCGACCCTGTGCTCGAATTGCGATTTCGGCGACCGGGAGATCATCTTTCATTCCGAGAACGGGGTGATCGGCTACGGCCCGCTAGCGCCGGCCGGCGAGGAGGATCTGCACCTGGTCAACGCCGGCGGCCAGCACGTAACCCTGCGGCCGGGAGCGGCGATCGTCCACCACGCCGAACTCGTTCGCGATGATCCGCGCCGGCCGCATCGACGTGACCGTGCTCGGCGCCTATGAGGTCGCGGAGAACGGCGATTTCGCCAATTGGAAGATGGCCGGGCAGCAGGGCGGCGGCATCGGCGGGGCGATGGACCTCGCCGCCTGCGCCAAGCATGTCTTCGTGGCGATGGAGCACCAGACCCGCAACGGCGGCCCGCGGCTGGTCGAACGCTGCACCATCCCGGCGACCGCGCGTGGCGTCGTCAACCTCGTCGTGACCAATTTCGGCTTGTTCGAGGTAACGCCGGAGGGCCTGGCGCTAAAGGAAATCGGCCCGGGCGTCAGCGTCGACGAGATCAAGGCCGCGACCGGCTGCAACCTGATCATCCCGCGCGAGGTGCCGCCGGTGCGGATGGTACGTTAGCCAATTGTCGATTTCATGCCCACAATCGCTGTTATCGATGGCATCCGGATCATGATCTTCCCGCTGGACCACGAACCGCCGCACGTTCACGCGTTCGGAGCGGACTTTCGAATGAAGCTCGCGATTGCAGATGCGAGGGTACTGGAGGGCCGGGGGACTATTGGTCCGGCGGTGCTTCGACGCCTTCAAGGCTGGGTTATCGGGCGCCGGGTGCAGCTTGAGCAGCTATGGACCGATGCAGCGAGCGGCAACCTCATCGGCAAAATCGAGGACTAATCAATGTACCGGATCGTGCGTGCCCGCGCCAACTCTGACTTCTCACTCGACCTTCGGTTCGAAGACGGACGGGAGGCGCGCGTCGGTCTTTCGGAGTTCGTCCGATCCGCCCCGGTGGCCGAGCCGTTTCGTGACGCGAAACGGTTTGTCTCCGAATTGAAGATCACAGAGGACGGCGACATTCTGCGCTGGGACGACCAATTCGAGTTGCACGCCGATGGTCTGCGATACCGCGCGTACCCAGACGAACTGGTTCGCGATTATGGACCTCAGCCGACCAGCCAAGATCGCCCCGCGGCTTAAATCGACCCGGGAGGAGCAAGGCATGCATCGGGTGTTGATCACCGGGGCGGGCGGCGGGATCGGGCGGGCGCTGCGCGAGACCTTGCGCGGGGTTTATCCGGTGTTGCGGCTGTCGGACCGGGTGGCGTTGGCGCCGGCGTGCGACGGCGAGGAGGTCGACCGCACCGAGATTTCCGAGATGGCGGCGGTCGAGCGCATGGTCGAAGGCGTCAACGGCATCATTCACCTCGGGGGCAATTCGGGCGAGGCCGATTGGGACGTGATCCTGCAGTCGAACATCGTCGGCCTTTACAATGTGTTCGAGGCGGCGCGGCGCACCGGCGTGCAGCGTATCGTCATGGCCACCAGCAACCATGCGGTCGGTTTCTACCCGCGCGAGCAAACGATCGACCACCGGGTGGTGCCGCGGCCGGACAGCCGTTACGGGGTCAGCAAGGCGTTTTCCGAGGCGCTCGCGAGCCTCTACGCCGATAAGCACGGGATCGGCTTTCTGTGCGTGCGCATCGGCAATTTCGGGACGCGGCCGATCGACAAGCGGCGGCTGGCGATCTGGATCAGCCCGCGCGACCTGACCCAGTTGGTGCGCATCGGGCTCGACCATCCCGAGCTTCGCTACGAGATCGTCTACGGCGTCTCGGACAACCGGCGCTCATGGTACGACAACGCGAACGCCTACCGGCTCGGCTACCGGCCGCAGGACGATTCCGAGCGCTATGCCGAGGCGGTGTTGGCGGCCGAACCGGGCCAGCCGGCCGACCCGATCGCCGAGCGCTCTCAGGGAGGCACCTTTTGCGCCGCCGAATACACTGCGAAGACGCCGCGCGATTAGACTTGGTGGGCGTCACAGCACCGAGAGCACCGATTCGGGCGGGCGGCCGAGGGCAGCTTTGACGCCCGAGATCACGATTGGCCGCTCGATGACGATCGGATGCTCGACCATCGCCGCGATCAGCGCGTCCTCGGAGAGAGCCTTCGGGTCGATCCCGGCGGCGGCCGCTTCCTTTTTGCGCAGCAGCTTGGCCGCCGGCATGCCGAGGTGACCCAGGATCTGTTTCAGTTCGGGTGCGGTAGGCGGCGTCTTCAGATATTCGACGATCTTCGGCTCGATTCCGCGCTCGCGCAGCAGCGCCAGGGTCCGGCGCGAGGTGTTGCAGCGCGGGTTGTGATACATGGTCACCGGCATTCCGCTCCTCCCTGCGATCAAGGCTCGATCCGTACTCCAGCATAGCGTCGGCGAGCCGCCGCGGTGCGGTAAATTCGGGCTTCACGGGGACGAAATGGACAAGGGGGTGTTTCTTTGAAACATTGAGGGCCGCTTGCAACAGGAGGAAGTCGATGCCCGACCATGTCTACAGGATCATCGAAGTCGCGGGCTCCTCGGAGCAGAGCATCGAGGCGGCGATCCAGAACGCCGTCGGCCGGGCGTCGCGCACGCTGCGGCAGGTCGGCTGGTTCGAGGTCATCCAAACGCGCGGACATGTCGAGGATGGAAAGGTCGCGCACTATCAGGTGATACTCAAGGTCGGGTTCACTCTCGACGACGAATGATTTTCGCCGGGGCGGGTTCCTCGGGAATGATCCCGGCCGACGAAAAGTGGCGGGCCGCAGCGGCTCAGCGGCGGCGGCCCGCCGGCAGCGCCACAAACCCGGTTAGCACCGACACTGCGCCGGCCAGCCGAAAGGTCGCGTGAAAAGCGGCGAGAAAGGCCGAATTGGCGCTCTGCCCGCCGGCGAGTGCTACAGCGTCGACGGCGTGGAAGCCGACCGTAAGCAGCGCCGCTCCGCCGACGATGCCGAGGGTGCGGGTCAGCATCGCCACGCTGCCGGCGACCCCGCGGTCGCGCGCCGGGATCGCGCCAAGCACCGCGTCCAAATAGGCCACCTGAAACAGACCCACGCCAAATCCTTGCAGCGCGAGCGCGCATAGGATCGCCGGCGTGTGCCCGGCGCCGCCATCCCAGCCGCCGACGATGACAAGCCCGGCCCCGCCCAGCACCGCGCCGAGCAAGGCGACGAGGTTGGCCGGAATGCGCTCGATCAGCCGCCCCGCGAGCGCCGATGCGGCGATCGTCCCGGCAAAGGAGGCTGCCAGCACCGCGCCTGCCACCGGCAGCGGCAACCGGGTAAAGCGGACCAGATAGTATGGAACAAACAGCAGCACCGCAAAGCTCGTCAGATAGATCAGCACGCTGGCCAGGTTGACCGCGGCAAAGCCGAGGCTGCGGAAAAACCGAAGATCGACGATCGGTGCGGCGACACGGGATTCCCGGAATGCGAAAGCGGCCAGCGCGACCAGCGCCATGATGATCAGCACGGCGGCAAGCCAGCTTTGGCGGTCGGGCTGGGGCAGCTCGTTGACAAAGAGCAGCAGGCTGCTGATCGCCAGCGCCAGCAGAACGGCGCCGGCGATGTCGAGCGGCGCGCGGCCTTCGGTGCTCGGCCGCGCCGGCAGCCCGCGCACAAAAAGCAGCGCCGTCAGCGCGATCGGGGCACGAAACCAGAATACTGCCGGCCACCCCCAAAGGCTCACGAGCGTGCCGCCGATCAGCGGGCCGGCGGCCGAGCCCAGCGCGAAGATCATCGTGAACGCGGCCGCGGCCCGGCCGCGCCGCTGCTCGGGAAAGAGCCCGGTGACGATCGCCGGCGCGACGCTGATCACCAGCCCGGCGCCGATCCCTTGCAGAAAGCGGAAGAACAAGAGCCAACCGTAGGCCGGCGCCGCCGCGCACAACAGAAGCGCCACGACGCTCCACAACAGCCCGGTGCGAAACACCCGGGCATGGCCAAACAGGTCGCCGGCCCGCCCGAAGGCGAGCATCAGGCTGGCATAGGTCAGCACGTAGCAGATCACCACCCACTGAATCATCCGGATCGGCAGGCCGAAGCTGTGGGTGATGTCTGGAAAGGCGATGTTGACCGCGGTATCGAGCGGGACGACCGAGGTGCCGAGCCCGACCAGCACCAGGCGCAGCCACTCTCGTGCGCTCATCGCGGCTCTAGGCGGGTTCGGGCGGCGCCGAGGGCGATCGGCCAGACCGGCGCGATCGCCGGCGGCAGCCTCAACCCCGATGGAAGGTGGCTGTCCGCGCCGCCGCGGTCTCGTCCAACGCGCAGCGGCGGGCCGCAGGTGCAGAAAAGCCCCGGTCGGGGAGGACCGGGGCTTCTGCGGACCTGTCGGTTTGCCCTTCCAACAGGCTCGATTTGCATCGTTGGGGGGACATAACGATGCCGACAACATACTGCGGTAATTCGGCCTTCGATGCAATCCATATTTGAAAATTTAACCACGAACTGGACGCATGAGCGAGCTGAACACGGCACCGTCGATCGCCGTCAGCCGCGCTCCGTCGCGCCTTGCGCCCGCGCCGCGGCGAGCTCCTCTTCGTCCCAATAACCAATCAGAATGCCGGATTTGAGTTGCCGGCCGTCGGCATAGTCGCCGATCACCCGGTCCGGCGTGGTGATCCGGTTGTGGTCGCGCAAGGCCCATTCCAGCAACGCCTCGCGCAGCCGCGCGCTCTCGCCGGCGCATCGCTGGTCGGCGCCGCGGTCGTGAAATTCGCGCGGGTCGCTCGAAAGATCGAACAACATCGGCCGAAACCCGGTCGCATGGATATATTTCCAGCGCCCGTCGAACACCATGAACAGCCGGCAGTCGCCGATCGGCTGTCCCAGTGCGAGCCGGGCTTCCAGCATGGCGTAATCGTATTCCGAAAATGCGAAGCGACGCCACTCGGAGGGGACCTCGCCGCGCAGCAGCGGCATCAGCGAGCGGCCTTCGACGACATGCGGTTTGGCCTCGGCACCAAAATACTCGAGAAAGGTCGGCACCAGGTCGATCGCCTCGACCAAGGCCTCGCAGACCGTGCCCCGCGCCGCATCGGCCTGCGGCCGAGGATCGGCGACGATCAGCGGGACCCTGACCGCACAATCGTGAAAGAAATCCTTCTCGCCCAGCCAATGATCGCCGAGATAGTCGCCGTGGTCGGAGGTGAAGACGATCATCGTGTCCTCGGCGAGGCCGCGCTGATCGAGAAACCGGAACAGCACCCCGAGCTGATCGTCGATCTGCTTGATCAAGCCCATATAGGCCGGGATTACCCGGGCGCGGACCTCCTCGCGGGCAAAACTGCGCGCCGGACGCATCGCCATCAGCGCGCGGTAGACCGGGTGCGGATCGACGCGCTCGGCCTCGCTGCGCAGCGCCGGCGGGGCATAGCTCCGGTAGAGGTCGTGATAGGGCGCCGGCACGATATAGGGCCAGTGCGGCTTGATGTAGGAGAGGTGCAGGCACCACGGGCGGCCGTCCTGCCGCGCCGCGTCGATAAACTCCATCGCGCGGCGGGTGGTGTAGGGCGTTTCCGAATGCTCCTCGGGGATCCGCGCCGGCTTGTCGGCATGGGCCAGGAGCCAGCCGTTGAGCACCCCGCCGTCCGCGTCCGAGACGGAATTGGCCCATTCCTCCCACGGATTGGCGGCATCGAAACCGCGTTCGCGCAGATAGGTCTCGTAGCGCGGCCGGGGGCGACTCGACGGATGCACCCCGTCGTCGCGCTCGAACGGCTCGAAGCCGCATTGCGCCAGATGCACCCCCTTGGCCGAGCCCGGGTCGATGCCGAGCCGGGCGATGCCCTCGCTGTCGGCGGCCATATGGGTTTTGCCGACCAGCACATTGCGCACGCCCAATTCGTGCAGATGGTCGCCCAGGGTCGGCTCGCCGACGCGCAGCGGAAAGCCGTTCCAGTTCGACCCGTGCGAGCGCATGTAACGGCCGGTATAAAAGCTCATGCGCGACGGCCCGCAGATCGGCGACTGCACATAGGCGCGGGTGAAGCGCACGCCGCGCCGCGCCAGCGCGTCGAGGTTGGGCGTCTCAAGGCGCGGGTGACCATAGCAGCCGAGATAATCGAAACGCAGCTGGTCGCACATGATGAACAGAACGTTTTGCGGCGCAGGCACCCTTCCCTCCCCCACCATCCTAGGCGCAGGCATGATAGGCCGCAGCCGCGGCGGCGTCGCTCCAATCCGGCCGCGATCGCGAAATTTGACGATGCCGCTCCATCGAAGTTCTGCGGGACTTCCGACGCCCGAGCCGGTCGCGCTGCGACAGGATGACCTTGCGGGGTTGCGGTTCCGAGCCCTATGCCTATTTGCTGCACCGCAACAAAAGCAAGGTGCGTGCATGCAAGACCGGCTCGAAAGCGGACTGCGGCTGTCCGGCAGGTTCTTCGGCAGCTGGCGCATCGCCGTCTCGGCATGGCTCGTCGCGATCGCATTGGCGGCGCTGTTCGTCGGGGCTCATGCCCTGGCCTCGCGCAACGGCATCTTCCCCCGCGAGGACAATTTGGCCGGAGCTGTCATCCCCCACCATGATCCACGCTTTGCCGGCCCGGACGAGGTGGCGGCCTCGGACTGGCTGGAGCGGGCCAAAGCCGAGGCCTACACCGGCTGGTGAGCTTTCCTCGATCGAGGCGGTTCCGCGCCCGACCGGCCATTAACGATTTGATTACGGCATGTCGGCAATATCGCGCCCCGCGATCATTGCAACTGATGGCTGGCCGAATGGGGCAGCCATCCAACGATGCTGGGCCGGGCAAGCATGCGAAAAACTGGTTTACTGGTGGCAATCGCACTTGCCATGGCCGCTGCGGCGACGGCGACGGCGCAGACCCACAATCGCCTGAAGATCGTCAATCAGTGCGATGACGATGCGTGGGCGGTGTTTACTCCGGGCGGTGCGCCGGATCAGCCCTCGGTCGAGGCGAATTCGGGCGCCTGGTTTCTGCCATACGCGACCCAGCTGTACTTCGAGGATCCGGGATGGCTCGGCACGGTCGCGCGGAACAGCACGATGATGACATTGTCGAGCCCCGGCAAGACCGCACCCGGCTTTGTTTTCGTTGCGGGCCAAATCGTCAAGGTCAAGGGCGCGGGTGCCGCCGGAGGCGACCTGACCACACTCATCCTCAAGGTCATGAACGAAAATCGGGTGCTGGTGCTGAAAGACCCGGCGAAAACCCCGGTGATCAAGGCGACCGTCCTCTACGATACGCTGCAAGGTGCGGTCCTGGTCAAGCGGGCGACGACGAGGATCTTCGCCGTTCCGGACCGCGGCGCGCCAAACGGCAATTTTCGTTTCTTCATGGGCTGCCCCAGTCTTGCAAACAACAACAACCCGTTCGGCGGCGGCGGCTGCGTCATTGGCGCAATAACCGGCGATCTGGCGAACGTCAACACCCTGTTCGAGCCGACTTTCGGCTGTATGAAGGGCTCGAAGACCTGCGCGTTCAATCCCGCCGCGAACCCGGCGACCCACCCGCTGTGCCCGAGCCAGCCCAACGCGAAAAATTGCGGACCATTGTCGGCGACGGATTTTTACGATGTCAGCGCGGTCGACGGCTACACCCTGCCGATCGAGGTTGCAGCGTCGGGAAAAGGCTGCTCGGCGCCGCTGATCGACGCGTCGATGCTGGATTTGGCCAGCTGCCCGAGCGAGAACAAAAAGACCCTCTACTCGACCAACGCAATGCAGCAAGCGCAGATCGAGAAAGGCTTCAGCCTGCTGACCTCGGCCGGCCCCTACCGGAAGGCCTGCGTCGCCCCGTATTTGTGGTTTGAATCGACGGATCTGGGTTCTCCGAAGAACCCCAAAGCGACCGAGCCCGGCTGTCCAAAGGGCGCGGCCTGCAGCTCGGTCAGCTATTATGCCGGAGCCGGCTGCGACAGCTCCGACCGCCGCAGTCTGAAGCTGGACTGCCCTGGCAATTCAGGGCCGCAGCAGCGCGTCGGCCCGCAGCAGAACGGTCAATTTGCGATCCACAATACCAATTGGGTATCGCAACTTTACGCCTTGGGCTACTCCGGGTACTCCTGGCAATACGCGGACGGGGTGGGCGGCCAGACCTGTCCCGCGGCGCCGCAGGCGGTCTATCAGGTGACCTTGTGCCCGGGTGGCGGCAAACCCTATGCCACGACTGCGAAATGGGAGTTTTCCGAGGCGACCGGGGCTTGTGCGGCGGGCGAAGGCGCGGCAGCGAAATATAATTCGCTGATCGCCTGTCAGCGGGCCAACATGCGTTTTGTCTGCGATGCGCTGACCGCGAGCGATCCGTACAAGGTGCCGAGCGCCTTGTGGCAGGCCGATGCGCCGGCGACCCTCCATAAGGCCGGGTACAGCTGGCCGGAAGTGAGCCGGATAGAGAGCCAAACCAAGCTTACCTGCCAAATGCACGACTATCCGAACGGGGTCAGCCCGGATTTTCCCAAAAAGGTCAAGCTACCATTGTGCACCTTTTACTTCGGCGGCGGCGGCAAGCTCTGTCCGTCGCCCACGCGACGCGAAGAGGGTTGGCGCGACGAGGGGGCGCGCGATTGGCGCTGGTAAGAGTCCTCGCGAGAGCGCGCACCCCGCGACCGCCAGCGAGTTCCGACCTTCTGCGTCTCAGTTGCGTACGCTCTTATTTTGACTAACCGAGATAATCGAAGCGCCTCCGGTCGCGGACGCTCAATAGGATGGCCCCGGTGGGCTACAAGCGCCTTCTTCAACGGAACGGCTGGCTAGGGTAATGGCTCAGACCGAAAGGCCGCATGTTCGGGTTCTAGACTAACCCACATTCGGAAGCGAGCGCGAGGTTCGGCCGCTTCGGTAGTTCAACCGCGATCGGACGCTTTTCGACCAGAACACCTACGATTCGTAGAATTCACGCGCCGCTTTAGAGCGCTGTTCGCCGATTTTCTGCAGTCGGTCAGTGGTCGGCGGGCGCTTCGGGCTTTTCGATCAGGGCGAGGCTCTCCATCGCCAGCCCGTAGCCGAGGAGGTCGTGCATCTGTCGGCGCAGATATTCGGTGAAGAGCAGGCGCGTGTAACGCAACAGGAGGGTCGGCTTCCGGGTCAACCCCTCGGCCAGCTCCCAGGCGCGCGCCGCGAGCTTGTCCGACGGCAGCACCTCGGCGACCAGCCCCAGCCGCAACGCCTCGGCGGCGTCCAAGGTCTGCCCGGTCATCAGAAAATAGCGGCCGCGGTTGATGCCCAGCAGCAGCGGATAGACGATGTGCATGCCGTCGCCCGGCACTACGTCCGACGCAAAATGCGCCGAATCCTGAAACTGCGCGGTGTCGGCGGCGAGCACGATGTCGCACAACAGCGGGATCTCGGAATGGCGCCAGGCCGGGCCGTTGATCGCGCTGATCACCGGCACCTCGATGGCGAGCAGGTTCATCAGCAGGTGCCGGCCCTCCCAATGGATGCGGTCGATGCGCTCGATCGACGGCCGCGACGGGAAGGACGAGGTGCCGGGCGTCGCACGCGGGCCGGAAAACTCGTCCCCGGTCCCGGTCAGGATCACCACCCGGTTCTCGCGGTCGGCGCCGATGTCGTGAAACAGCTCGGGCAACTCGCCATGCGGCAGAAAGCCCCAGCGCAAGGACCGGCCCTCGGTATGGAGGGTGACCTGCAGAATGCCGTCCCTGCGTTCGAGGCGCGCGCTCTGGTATTTCTCGGCATAGTCGGTCAACACGCTCATCCTCACCTCCCGACAGAAACGATGCCACAAGGCTAACCGATCTGGGCACGGCGGCGCGAGGACCGGGTTGACGGCGGTGTCCGCGGTCCGTTTTTGGGTGCGGTTGCCGGACCAACTCGTCCCGGATCGTGTATCGGCGCCCAGCGTCAACAGGCAGCGCGGGAGAGGTGCCGGGGCGGTCTCGAAATGGGCCTGGCCACGTCCTCTCCATCGGCCCCAGCCCGGATTTTGCGGGACAAACGATGCGGTTCACGTTGAGCGAGTCTGCGGGTCCCGGCGGCACGTCTTGAGCGAAGCAACCATTAAATCGGGGAGCGACAACGGTTGCTCATCGTTCAGGCCGGGTCAGGCTGGCACCAAACACGTTGGCCGAAATGGCCGCGACCTAGCTCGGCGGCGCTTGGTTGCCGGCCAAATCCGGGCGCTCGAGGCGACCCGCCGGCCGGCTCGAGCCGCACCCGAAACCAAGGCTCCCTTGCGATGGTCCGGCATGCGATGGGTAACGCTTTTCGGAAATGCCTACGCCGAACAGCTACCGCGTGTGGTTGACGGTGATGATTTTTATCGATCCGTGAATCTCATTCATCCAGATTTCGCCGTCGCCGATCATCACCCCTTGATCGCGGACGAACAGATTATCGGGCTTGGCGGCGGCGACCGCCGCCCTGACCTCGGGCGTGAACACCCGCCCGTAATTGGCGCTCAGGGCAGCGGCGCTGCGGTAGGTAATAGGCTGCCCCGGTGATGAATAGACCGTCAGGGGGTATTTGACCATTGCCGCTATGGCCGCGTGATCGTCGGCGGCCACGGCCTGCTTCAGCCGGGTAAGAAATTGCGTGACGTTAGCCGGGTTAGAGATGCCAGCCACGGCGTACGGATTATCGGCGCGGGCGGGACCGGAGGTGGCCACAAAAAGCACGATCAGGAGGGCGAGGACGGCGCGCATCGGAGCTGCCTTCTAGATGGGGCTTCGGCCACGTCGAGAAACTCGCGAACGTCGTCGGCGCTTTCCACGACGCTCACATGCCGTTCCCGGCATATTTCGGCGCCGCCTCGAAGATCGCGATCGGCGGTAATGGGCCACGTTGCTTGCTCCAGCGCGTCAGCCAGCGCATCGGCTTCCGGTACGCGGGTCAGCATGGCGACGATGGCCGACGCATCGATCAACATTACGGCTTTCCGCTGAGCTCGTCATAAAAGGCCTTCTCGGCCTCGAGACTGGTGGCCCGCAGGCGCAGCACCCGCCCCTGGAGCGGACGGAGGCGTTGGCGCAGCCGCGTCGCCTCGTCGAGGCGGCGCAGCTCGCTCTCCAACGCCATCCGAACGGCTTTGGTTTTGATCACCCGCTTGGCGACCGCCAGCCTTTCGGCGAGCTGGCTGACGGCTTCGTTCCGGCTATCGAGGGGCATGCCCGCTCCTCCTATGTAGACGTGAGGATGAAAATTCCTATACAGCGGCGCACCAGGGGTCGCCCGCGGGCGACCCGCGACGATGCGAAACCACGCCGGCGTCGGGCGGTCACAGCAGGCTGCCGCCGTCGACGGGGATGATTGTGCCATTGACGAAGGTCATCGTCGTCGCGAGGCCGAGGATCACCGCTGCCACCTCCTCGGGCTCGGCGATCCGCTTGAGCGGGTTGCCGGCGATCCGTTGGGCGCGCTGCTGCGGCGTCCACATCTCTGACATCGGCGTCTCCATCAGGCTGGGGGCGACGGCGACGACCCGGATCGCCGGCGCCAGGGCGCGTGCCAGGGACATCGTCATCGCGTGCAGCCCGGCCTTGGCCGCGGCATAGGCGATGTTGCTGCCGCCGCCGCGCACGCCCGAGACCGAGCCGACATTGACGACGAGGCCTTGCCCGCTCGCCTCGAGCAATGGCCGGCAGGCCCGCACCGCGGCGAAGGGCCCGCGCAGATTGACCGCCAGCACGAAGTCGAAGAATTCGTCGTCGAGCGCGCGCAAATCGGCATGCGGGATCACCCGCGTGCTGCCGGCATTGTTGACGAGGATGTCGAGTTGGCCCTCGGTCCGGCCGATCGAGTCGGCGAGGCTTTCGATCGCGTATGTATTCTGCGCCGGCGTGCGGCTGGCGCGGTGGCCGATGCCGGGTAGGCTCGCGATCAGCCCGTCGGCCGCTGCGGCGTCGTTGCCGAAGGTGACGACGACCCGCGCCCCGGCCTCGGCGAACAGCCGTGCGGTCGCCGCTCCGAGACCCTTGCTGCCGCCCGTCACCAGCGCCACCCGTCCGTCGAGTGCACCCATGAGCGGCGATCCTGCCGACCCGAGCGGCTATTTGGCGGCCGCGGCCAGCGGGGGCCCGAGGGTCTTCATGAATTCGATCAGGTAGGGCTTCCACAGTTCGGCGTAGTAATGGCTGAAGTGCCCATGCGTGTTCGGGCCGGCCGGGATCAGCACGTAGCGGCCGTAGCGGACCCGCTTCATCGCCCGCTCGACGGTGCCGAGCTCGGGCGGGTTGGCGTGATCCTCGGCGTCGTTGATCAGCATCACCTTGGCCTTGATCTTGTCGAGGTCGGGCTCGGGGTCGTAATCCATGATCGCCTCGATCGCCCACAAGGAGTCGTTGGCGTCGCCCCTGACGGCTTGTGCCAGGCGCGTTTCGTAAAGCGCATTGGCGGCGGCGAGGGTCGGCGCCATTTCCTGGATCCGGGTCGGGCTTTCGGTGCCGAAATTTCCGGCAGCGGCATAGATATAATGACGCGGGTTGGTCTCGTAGAAGCCGTTGTTCCAGTCCGGGTCGTGGCGGATCGCTTCGGCCTGGGCGCGGCGGCCGAGCCAGTTGCGCCCGCTGATCTGGACCGGCTGGCACGAGAGCGGCACCACCCCGTCCATCAGCTCGGGGTACATCTCGGCCCACATCCAGGCGTGCATGCCGCCCATCGAGCTGCCGATCACGAGCCGCAGATGGACGATTTCGAGGCCCTCGGCGATCAGCCGATAGCCCGAGTCGACCATGTCGTGATAGCGGTAGCGCGGGAATTTGCCCTTGAGCCCGTCCGACGGCTTGCTCGACCGGCCGCGCCCGATCGCGTCCGGCATGATCATGAAATATTCCGCCGCGTCGAGCGGCTGCCCGGGCCCGAACAGCTCGTCGGCGAGGCTCGGGCGCAGCCAGTTCGCGCCGGTGCCGGTGTTGCCCTGCAGCAGCAGCACGCCGTTCGTGATCTTTCCCGCCGGGTTGCGCTTTGCCGTGCCGAGGGTGCGGTAGTGCAGCTTCAGCTCGGGGAGGGTCTCGCCGCTGCGGAACACGTAGTTCCGGATGACGAAATCGCTTTCCCGATAATTCAGCCACCGGATTGTCTCGGCGGGTGCTACGGCGTCAGCGGCATGAGCAGGCATTGGGCGGTTCCTCCGATTTCGCTGCGGCAGATGATAGAGACTGCCCGGACCCGGCGAAAGCCGTCGGTCGGGGCGGGTGCGGCCGTCTTGGCTTCTCCAGCGGTCTACAGGTGTCGCCCAGGGCCTAGCGCGCAGGATGGGTTGAGCAGAGGGAACCCGATCGTCTTCGGACGGGACTGGTAGGTTTCGCCGAGCGCTCAACCCAGCCTACCAGCCGAGATCGCGGCCACAGCGAAAGGCCGCAATACGCGCGATCAGCCGCGATGATCTTGGCCCGGTCAGGCCGGATTGAGAGATGCCCTCACCCCGACCCTCTCCCGCGGTGCGGGAGAGGGAGAGCAGGAGACGCCGGCTCAGGCGTGGTTGGCGTGGTAGTAGCTGTTGCGCAAGACACGGCCGGGAAGTGCCCCGGTGTGCTGGCCTTCGCTGTACAGCACCTGGCCATTGACGATCGTCGCGAAGATGCCCTCGGCCGGCTCCTTGATGCGCCAGGCGCCCTTCGGGAAGTCGCGGACGACGACCTCGTGGCCGCATTTGACGGTCGCCGGGTCGAAGATCACGACATCGGCGGCCATGCCGGGGCGCACGAGGCCGCGGTCATAAAGCCCAAAGGTCGAGGCCGAGTCGAAGGTCAGCCGGCGCACCGCCTGCTCCAGGCTCATGACCTGCTTCTCGCGCACCCACTCGCCGAGGAGCTTGGTCAAATAGCCGTAGCCGCCGTGAAACTGCACGTGCGCACCGCCGTCGCCGAGCCCGATCACCGCGTTCGGATGGGTCAGGATCTTGGTCAGCGCCGCGTCGTCGACATTGTTCTCGGCCTGCAGAAAGCGGGTTTCGAGCTTTTCCTCGACGACGAGGTCGAGAAAGGCATCGATCACCCGCTTATTCTGCTTTTCGGCGATCTGCCCGATCGACTTGAATTGCATCCATTTGTTCTTTTCGAGCACCGGCTCGTTGACCCACATGTAGTTCCACCACGTCTTTGAAAAGCCGACCGCGGTGTCGGGCTTGTTGACGACCGACTTCGTCGTGAAGCTTGGCGCGGATCTCGGGATCGGCGTAGGCCTTCATCTTCGCGTCGTCCGACGACAGCAGGATCGGGTGCCAGGTCGGCAGACCGCGGAACACCTGGCAGTTCTTCATCGTGAAGTCCTGCGTCACCCGGTTCGGGCTGCACATCGGGTAGGCGCGGATGCCGAGTGCTGCGGTCTCCTCGACCCGCGCCATGTGCGTCTTCCACTCGTCCGGCTTGCGCATGGTCTGGGAGAGGCTGTTATAGACGACGGTGCGCCCGGTGGCCTCGGCGAGACGCCGGATCATGCCGTCCTTCAGCTCGACATACTGGCCGCCGCCGGCCTGGATCGTGCCGGTGCTCATCTCGCGCAAGACGTCGCCGAGCGCGAAGATCTCGTTCTCGTCGGCCCACAATGCCGGGATGTGAACGCCCTGCGGGTCGTAATGGCCCTGCTCGCGCGACACCGAGAGGCCGAGCGCGCCGGCCTGCATGCCGTCGCGGACGACATCCTGCATCGCCTTGATCTGGTTGTCGGAGGCGCCCGGCTTTTGGCACTCGTCGCCCATCACGTAGTGGCGCACCGCGGTGTGGCCGATCAGGTTGCCGACATTGACGCCGAGGCGTTTGTCGAGGCGATCCATGTATTGGCCGGTCGTTTCCCAGTCGAAATCGACGGTCCGCAACACCTCCATCGGGATCGCTTCGACGTAGGAGAGGAACTCGGCGAGCCGCTCCTCGGTGCCCTTGCGCACCGGCGCCAGCGACAGCGAGCAATTGCCGAAGATCACGGTGGTGGCGCCGTGCTCGGGCGAGAACGTGCACAAGGGGTCCCAGGTGACCTGCGCGTCGTAATGGCAGTGATTGTCGATAAAACCCGGCGCGACGGCGCGGCCCGCCGCGTCGATCGTGCGCGTCGCGACGCCGCTCAATTTGCCGATTTCGACGATCTTGCCGTTTTTGATGCCGACATCGCCCCGGAAAGCCGGCATTCCCGAGCCGTTGACAACAAGCCCGTTCTTGATCAAGAGATCATAGGCCATCGGTTCTTCCTTTCGCTGGCAGGGTGGACCGTCGGTTGCGGCCCCGGAGAACTCGGGTTGAAGTCTACGCCCTCGGGCCGCGGACACAACGCCGGCGCGGCGCTCTCGAGCGTGCGAGCCATGTCCTGGGCGCGGGGGTGCCACGCCCGAATGAACCTGCGTCGCTGGACCGGGCAAATGGTCGGGGACGCCCGCCTCGTGTTAAAGCGTAGTTTCCGCCTCGCCGCACCGGCGCCGATTTTTGACGGAGTGCCTGAGATCATGAACTTGTCGAGTGAGGAATATCGCGACCATCTGCAATCGACTTCGGTGCGAGCCGGGTTCAGCTTTGAGGAGGTGGCCCTCCCGGAAGAGCGCCGGATCGGGGTCAATGGCCTGCAGTTTCGCTGTCTCGATTGGGGGATCGAGGGAAAGCCGCCGATCCTGTTTCTGCATGGCGGCGCCTTGACCGCGCATACCTGGGATCTGTGCTGCCTCGCATTGCGCGATGAATTTCACTGCATGGCGCTCGACCAGCGCGGCCATGGCGACAGCGACTGGGCGCCCGACGCCGATTATTCGCTCGCCGCCCAGCGCGAGGATGTCAAGGGCGTTGCCGAGGCGTCTGCGGCTCGACCGTTTCGTGCTGGTCGGGATGTCGATGGGTGCGATCAACGCGCTCGCTTATGCGATCGAGTATCCCGAGACCTTGTCGGCATTGGTGCTGATCGATGCCGGCCCGAATGTGCGACGCCCCGGATCGAGCCGGATCCGCGATTTCGTCAATGGCGGGGCCGAGCCCGCCTCGCTCGAAGCGATCATCGAGCGCGCGCTGGCGTTCAACCCGCGACGCGACCCCCTGATCCTGCGCCGCAGCCTGATGCACAATCTGCGGCAGCAGCCGGACGGCAACTGGACCTGGAAATACGACCGCAAGCGGTTTCAGCAGATGGGCGGCGACCGGCACGCCGCCGAGCGGCGCGGTCTGGCCGACGGGCTCGCCAAGGTCACCTGCCGAACGCTGGTCGTGCGCGGCGCCGAGAGCGACGTGTTCCACGAGGATGACGCGGTGCGTCTGGCGGCCGGCCTCCCCGACGGCCGGCACGTGACAATCCCCCATGCCGGGCACACGGTGCAGGGCGACAACCCGAAGGATCTCGCGGCGGCGTTGCGCGCATTTCTCGGCTAGGCGCTTTGACCGGGACGGGTCCGAGGGCTCTGTCCGCGGCGGCCCGCCCGCGCTGCTCTATCGGACCGGTGGCGCCGGTTGCGCGCGCAGCGCCGTCACGACTTTGAGCGCGTCGGCGAGGGCGCCCGGGTCGTGGGTGCGGATGTAGTCAGCGCCCTGCTCGATTGCGTAGAGCTCAGCCGCCAGGCTGGCGGCGCCGAGCTCGGCCGCGGTCGAGCGGCCGGCTACCGCGCGCAGAAAGGATTTGCGCGAGACCGAGACCAGGATCGGCAGCCCGAAAGTAGCGTTTCAGGCAAGCCAGCCCGGCCAGGACGCGCAGCGACGCCTCGGCCCGGCTGCTCAGAAAAAAACCCATGCCCGGATCGAGGATCAGCCGCTCGCGCGCGACCCCGGCGGCTTCGAGCGCCGCCACGCGATCGGCGAAAAAGGCGTGGATGCGGTCCCACACCGCCTCGGCGGAGAGCTCGACCCGCTGCGCCCGCCCGCGCCCGCCGACCGCATGCATGACGACGAGCCGGCAGTTCGCAGCGGCCAGCTCCGGGTAGAGCGACGGGTCGGGAAAGCCCCGGATGTCGTTCAGGAAAGCCGCCCCGTGGGCGATCGCCCAGCGCTGGACTTGGGGCAAGAAGCTGTCGACCGAAACGGGGATGCCGTCCGCGGCGAGCGCCACGACCAGCGGTTCGAGGCGGCGGATCTCTTCGGCGGCATCGACCGGTTTCGCGTCGACGTTGCTGGCCGCCGCACCGAGATCGACGATTTGCGCCCCGGCCGCGACCAGCGCGCGGGCATGCGCCAATGCCGCCGCGGTATCGAGAAACCGGCCGCCGTCGGAAAACGAATCCTCGGTGATGTTGACGATACCGAGGATTGCGGGGCCAAGGATGGCAGCGCCGAGGATGGCGGGGCCGCCGGTCGCCAGCACCGGCATGTCTCAGCCGGGGCCGGCCGGCGCCGGGCGGATGCGCTCCAGGATGGCGCCGACGCCCTCGGCGTCCGCGAACACGTCGAGCTTTTCGACCCACACCCGCACCCGCTCGACCCGCGGGTCGGCGAAGCAGGCGTGGGCGATACGCTCGGCGAAGCCCTCGCACAGATCGATATGGCCCGATCCGGCAATCTCGCGGATCGCGGCGACGATCTTCTCGTAGTTGATGATACGGCGACGGTCCTCTTCGGGAATCGCGGCGTCGGGCGTCGAAGTCAGATCGACCGAAACGCGGACCCGCTGCTTCGCCTCGCGTTCGCGTCGGCGGATGCCGATGCTGCACATCAGCACAAGGCCGCGCACGGTGACGGTATAGCCGGCCCCGATCCCCCCGGCCGCGGCAGGGCGTTCCCCGATCATCCCTCACCATGCCCGGCACGGCCGAGCGCCGCAATGCCGAAGGTGCCGCACGTTGGCGGCCGAAACTGGCCGGCGTTGCGGGGGCGGGCTCAGCCTTTGAGCAGCGCGGGATCGTGGAGCGTGGTGTCCTGGCCGCGCACCGGGTCGGCCAGCGCATCGGAAAGGCTGCGCGCACCCTTCCATTCCGCGGCCGGGCGGACCCGCCCGTCGCTGCCGATCTGGTCGATGCCCCAATAGATTTCGAGCCGGTGATTGTCGGGGTCGCGAAACTCGACCGCGAGCTGGCAGCCGGCCCGGCGGCGGCCCTCGAAATCGATCTCGACCCCGTGCCGGCGCAGGTGGTCGCGCGCCCGCACCACCTCGTCGAGGCTCGCGACCTCGAAGGCGATGTGGTTGAGCTCGAGATTGGCGGCCTCGCCCGTCATCGAGCCGACCAGTGCTATGCCGTGATGGTCCGGGTTGCAGCGCAAAAACACCATGCCGCCCGGCACCATCTCCTCCGGATAAACATCGGAGACCTGAAAGCCCAGCACCTCGGTATAAAATCGTGCCGAACGCTCGACATCGCGCACATTGAGCACGACATGCCCGATCTTGCCGATCTGGAACGGCAGGCCATATGGCCTCGCCATGGTCCTGACCCGGTCGGGATCGTAATTGCCCATCCGCATTCTCCCTCGATTCTCGGGCCGCCGGGAAAAGCCCTGTTGGCCGAAAAGCCCGGCTGGCCGAAAAGCCTTGCTGGCTCGGGGCATTCTCCAATAAAGCCTGAGCCTCGACAATCCGCCGCCGGAGGAATGCCTGATGCCGAGCCTGCCAGACCCTGCCGATCTCGAAGCGTTGAGCGCCTTCGACACGCCGACGATCTGCAACGCGCTCGAGCTCGTCGTGCCGGCGCGCCGGGCGTCGGGCTTTATCCGCCGGCCGTTGGTCGCCCCGTTCCCGGAACTGAAGCCGGTCGTGGCCTTTGCCCGCACCGCGATCATCCGGGCCCGCGAGCCGCATCCGCGCGGCCGCGACGAGGCGAAAGAGGTGCGGCTCGGCTACTACGCGCATATCGCCGCCGAACCATTGCCGAGCATCGCCGTGATCCAGGACCTCGACGCACCGGATTCGGGCTTGGGCGCGTTCTGGGGCGAGGTGCAGACCAATGTCCACAAGGGGCTCGGCTGCGTCGGTGTCGTGACCGACGGCTCGGTGCGCGATCTCGACGCGATGGCGACCGGCTTTTTCGTGCTCGCCGGCTCGGTCATGCCGTCGCACGCGCACGTGCATCTGGTTGATTTCGGCGGCACGGTCAGCGTCGCCGGCATGATCGTGTCGCCGGGCGACGTGATCCATGCCGACCGCCATGGCGCCGTCGTGGTCCCGGCCGAGGCGGTCAAGGAATTGCCGGCGGCGGTGGCGCTCCTGACCCGCCGGGAAAAGGTTATCATCGACGCCGCCAAGGCGCCGGGTTTCTCGGTCGCCCGGCTGCGCCAGGCCTTCGACGAGCAGGAAGACATCCATTAGAAGAGAAGACATCCACTAAAAGAAGGGAGAGAGCTGCTGCCAGCTGGATTCCGCGCCTGCCTCGTTAGGGCCGCATCGGGTTGCGCGGCAGCAGGCGGGCGATTATGATCCTGTTCTCGGCGGGAGCCGCCCCGGTCGGAGCGTAGCGCAGGCTGGTAGCGCATCAGCATGGGGTGCTGGGGGTCGTGAGTTCGAATCTCACCGCTCCGACCAATTCCGTCTCCCACGCCGCCGGGCACCGTACCGACGCGCAGGAGGACGGATTGAACGCTGGCAAACCCGAACTCGAACCTTGGCAATGGCCCGAAGAGGAGTGGCGGCGGCGTGTCGATCGCGTCCGCGCCGGGCGCAGCCTGCGACCGGCCGAGTGGCCGGGCGGGGCGCGTTGCGCGGTGGCCCTGTCGTTCGACAGCGACCACGAGACCAGCGACCTGCGCGACGGCGGCAACTCGATCGGCCGGCTCGCTTGGGGCCAGTACGGCAATCGGGTCGGGGTGCCGCGCATCCTAAAGGTGCTCGAAAAGCACGCGGTCAAGGCGAGCTTCTATGTGCCCGCGGTGACGGCGCTGCTGCACCCGGACGAGCAGCGCCGGGTGGTTGCAGAGGGCCACGAGATCGGCATCCACGGCTGGATCCACGAGCTGAACTCGGTGCTGCCCCGCGAAGCCGAGCGCGACCTGATGCTCCGCTCGGCCGATGCGCTCGAAAAGACCAGCGGCGTCAGGCCGCTCGGGCTGCGCACGCCGTCATGGGATTTCAGCCGGCATACGCTCGAGATCGAGAAGGAAATGGGGCTCGCCTATGATTCGTCGCTGATGGCGGATGAGGATTGCTATGAGCTGCTGCTCGACGGCGGGCCTACTGGGGTGGTTGAACTACCGGTCGAGTGGGTGCGCGACGACGCCGTCTATTTCATGATGAACCGGTTTTCGGCGTTGCGGCCCTATACGCCGCCCGGTGACGTGTTCGACATCTTCCGCCGCGAGTTCGACGCCGCCCATGCCGAGGGCGGCATCTTCCAATTGACGATGCATCCGCACGTGATCGGCTATCGCTCGCGCATCTGGATTCTCGACGAGATCATCCGCCATGCTCAGGCGCAGCAAGGGGTGTGGTTCGGGACCCACGCCGAGGTGGTCGATTGGGCCAAGCATCACGCGGCGTGATCGGCGGCGCAGATGGTTGAGGTGCCCGAGCCCGAGCAGACCCGCTGCGGCTATGTCGCGCTGATCGGTGCGCCCAATGCCGGCAAGTCGACGCTTCTGAACCGCCTCGTCGGACGCAAGCTGGCGATCGTCACGCCCAAGGCGCAGACGACGCGCAGCCGGCTGCTGGGCATCGCCATCGAGGGGCCGGCGCAGCTCGTCTTTGTCGATACGCCCGGCATCTTCATGCCGCGCCGCCGCCTCGACCGGGCGATGGTCTCGGCGGCCTGGTCGGGAGCCGAGGACGCCGACGAAACCGTGTTGCTGGTGGACGCCGCGCGCGGGATCGACCGGGATACCCGGCGCATCCTCGATCGGCTCGGCGAGCGCGGCCGCAGATCGGTGCTGGCCCTGAACAAGATCGACCTGGTTCGCCGCGACACATTGCTCGGTCTCGCCGCGGCCCTGTCCAAGCAAGCTTGCTTCGACCCGGTTTTCATGATTTCCGGGCTCGGCGGCGACGGGGTCGACGATCTGCAGCGATATCTGGCTGGCGCGGTGCCGCCGGGACCGTGGCTGTTTCCCGAGGACCAGCTGTCGGATGCGCCCGAACGGCTGATCGCCGCCGAGGTCACCCGCGAGCAGGTCTTTCTGCAGTTGCACGACGAATTGCCCTATGCCTCGACCGTCGAGACCGAGAGCTGGGAGGACCGGCGCGACGGCAGCGTCCGCATCGAGCAGGTCATCTATGTCGAGCGGCAGAGCCAACGGGCGATCGTCCTCGGCGATGGCGGCCAGCGGATCAAGGCGATCGGGGCTCGCGCCCGCGCCGAACTCGAGCGGATGCTGGAGCGGCGGGTCCATCTGTTCCTGTTCGTCAAGGTGCGCCAGAACTGGGGCGAGGACCGCGAGCGCTTTGCCGCCATCGGGCTCGATTACGACGCGTGATCCGGGCCACGTCGCTGCTATTGACAGGCTGGGTGGCGCGGGCTACCGCTCGCAGGGTCTTGCTTGACGCTTTTCTCCCCGATCGGTGGTCGAGCCGTGAAAGTCTCGTATTTCGAAACCGCGCGTTACCAGGTGCCGCCGACCATGCCCGCCGAGTGGCCGGTGCCGCCCGGCGCTTATGAGCCGGATGCCGGGGCGCAGGCCTATCAGGGCATGGTCGATCGGATGCTGCTCGTCGAGGAACTCGGCTTCGACTGGATCAGCGTATCCGAGCACCATTACTCGCCGCGTATCCTGACCCCGAACACCGCGGTTTCGGCGTCCTACATGGCGGCCCGGTCGACAAAGATAAAGATCGCCGTGCTCGGCCCAATCGTGTCGCAGAGCAACCCGGTGCAGGTCGCCGAGGAGCTGGCGATGCTCGACAATTTCGCGCAGGGGCGGCTGATCGTCGGGCTGCTGCGCGGGACAACCAACGAATACCTGACCTTCGGCCTCAACCCGGCGGAGGCGCGGGAGCGCACCACCGAGGGCATGGAGCTGATCCTTAAGGCGTGGACCGAGCCGCAGCCCTTCGGCTGGCAGGGCCGCCACTACCAGTTCCGCACTGTGTCGGTGTGGCCGAGGCCGTTGCAGCAGCCACTGCCGCCGACCTATTCGCTCGGCACCAGCCGTGAATCGTGCGAGTTCGCGGCGCGCCACCACATCGGTCTCGGCGTTTCGTTTGCGCCGTTCGAGGTCGTGTCCAAGTCGACCCGGTATTATCGCGAGGAATGCGCGCGCTACGGCTGGGAGCCGACCCCGGAGCAGATGCTCTACCGCGCGAATATCCTGCTCGCCGAGACCGACGAGGAGGCCCAGGAGCTGGTGGAGCAGCAGCGCCGGGGTGGAGCACCATTCCCGATGCGGGCGGGGGTCCGCGACGCCCTCTTAAAGCTCGATTCCCGCAACGTCGCCGGCGAGGCGCGGGTGGCAAATGTCGGCGGCGTGCTGCCGACATCGTTTTTCGGGAGCCCGGCCACGGTCGTCGAGCAGATCAAGCGTTGTCGCGACGAGGTCGGCGTCGGTGTGCTCGACCTCGCTTTCCAGAACCCCGGCGCCAGGGACACCGGCCGGCTGATGCGCTCGCTCGAAATGTTCGGGGAACAGGTCTTGCCGCGCGTTCGCGACGTATGATTCCGAGCGCAAGGCCGCAATGAAAATCTCGTATTTCGAAACCGCGCGCTACCATGCGCCGCGCAACATGCCGGCCGCATGGCCGGCGCCCGCCGAGGTTTATGACCGGGACGCAGGAGCGCAAGCCTATCGCGGCATGATCGAGCGGGTTCAGTACGTCGAGGAGCTCGGCTTCGATTGGGTGAGCTTGTCCGAGCACCACTATTCGCCGCATCGCTTGACGCCGGCTCCGATCGTTTCGGCGGCGCATGTAGCGGCGTTCTCGCGGAAAATAAAGATCGCCGTGCTCGGCCCGATCGTGTCACAGAGCAATCCGGTGCAGGTGGCAGAGAACCTGGCGATGCTCGATAATTTAATGCCGGGCCGCCTGATCGTGGGGATGTTGCGCGGCACCACCGGAGAGTACCTGAGCTACGGCCTAAACCCGAGCGAGGCGCGCGAGCGGACGACCGAAGGCATGGAGCTGGTCCTCAAGGCCTGGACCGAGCCGCAGCCCTTTGGCTGGCAAGGCCGTCACTACCAATTCCGCACGGTCTCGGTCTGGCCGCGTCCGACGCAGCAGCCGCACCCGCCGACCTACACTCTCGGAGCCAGCCGCGAATCCTGCGAGTTCGCGGCGCGCCACCGCCTCGGCCTCGGCGTCTCCTATGCGCCGTTCGACGTCGTCGGCCGGGTGACCGGGTATTATCGCGAGCGATGCGCCCATTACGGCTGGGAGCCGGCGCCGGATCAGATCGTCTATCGGGCGAATATCCTGCTGGCCGAAACCGATGACGAGGCCCAGCGGCTGCTGGAGGTGCAGCGCCGCACGCGGCCGCCGTTTCCGCTGCGCGCCGGGGTGCGCGACGCGCTCGTGGAGCTCGATTCCCGCAACGTCGCCGGGGAGGCGCGGACGCCGAATGTCGGCGGCATGCTGCCGACGAACTTCGTCGGTGGTCCGGATGCAATCGTCGAGCAGATCGAGCGCTGCCGCAGCGAGGCTGGTGCGGGCGTCATCGACCTGTTGTTTCAAACCCCCGGCGCCGGCGACACCGGCATGCTGATGGGCTCGCTCGAACTGTTCGGCAAACAGGTGCTGCCGCGCATTCGCGAGATTTGAAAACCAGGGTTTAGGTTGAGGTGCGTTTAGTCGGAGGGTTGGGGATCGTGGCGCAGGCAGGAGCGGACTTCAACGAGAGCCATGTCGAGGCCGACGGTTTTCGCATCCGGTACATGGAGGCAGGCCATGGGCCGGCGCTGGTGCATCTGCATGGCGCCGGAGGGTTGCGGCTGACGCCGGGGCACGATCTGCTCAGCCGGAATTTCCGGGTGATCGCGCTCGAAATGCCGGGGTTCGGAACCTCGGACGAGAACACCCGCACCCGCGACATGCCGGGGCTGGCCTCGACCATGGCGCAGGCGATCGACGGGCTCGGTCTCGACGCCTTCAACCTGATGGGCACCTCGTTCGGCGGCAAGGTGGCGCTATGGCTGGCATTGCAGCAGCCGGGGCGGGTGCAGGCCCTGGTGCTGGAGGCGCCGGCTGCGATCCGCGCGCCGGGCACCGAGGCGCCTTCGGGCTCGCCCGAAGAGATGGCGCGCCGGCTATTCGCCCACCCCGAGCGGGTGCCGCCGCTGCCGGCGCCCGATCCGGCGGTTCGCGCGAAAACGGGGCGGCTGGTCGGTCGGCTGCGCGGACCCGACCGCGACCCCGATCTCGAAGCCCGGCTGCCGGACCTCGCGACCCCGACCCTCGTGCTGTTCGGCACCCTCGACCGGGTGATCTCCCCCGACATGGGTCATTTCTACAAAGAGCTGATGCCGAATTGCAACCTGGCGTTCGTTTATGACGCTGGCCATGCGATCAGCACCGATCGCCCCGAGGCTTTCACCGAGATCGTCGCCGATTTCCTCGAACGCCGCGATGCTTTTGTGGTGAGCCGGACCGAAACCGTGATCCACCCGTAGGGACCCGTTTCCGGTCCAGTGGTACGCCGCTGACGCTCGCCGCCTGCACCCTGAACCGTCTGCCTGGAACGCGGTGTCTCACGACGCCGATTCGGGGTGCCCAGGATGAGTCCCTGCGCGTTGCGGCAGCAGGAGAATGCAGCCGATGATAAAAACGGCGATCACGGCCGAGGCGATCGGACGGCTGAGGGCGAACCCGCCGTCGCGAACCGGCTTGTCGAGCAGATCGCCCGCGGTCGCACCGAGCGGCCGGGTCAGGATGAACGCCGACCAAAACAGCAGGACCCGGGATAGGTTCGTCCGGTAATAGGCGGCGGCCATGACCGCCAGCGCGGCGGCGAAGACCAGCGCCCCGCCTTCATAGCCGAGACCCGTCGAATCGGCGGTCCAGTCGCCGAGCGCCGTCCCCAAGGTCTGGGAAAAGGTGATCGCCGCCCAGTAAAAGGCTTCGACCTTTGGCGTGCTGACCGTTTCTACCGAAATCGAGCCCTGCGACAAATACCACAGGCCCAACACAGCCATCAGGCAGCAAAACAACAGCGACGAACCGCCGGCGTATCCGATGCCCAAGGAACGGTCGGCAAAATCGGCCATCGTCGTCCCGAAGGTGGTCGAGGCGACGATCGTGCCCCAGTAGAGAAAAGGATAAAATTTCTTCGCGGCGATCTGCACGCCGACCAGGGCCACCAAAATCGCGAGAAATATCGCGGTTCCCGCCAGGTAGCCCCACTTCAGCGTCATGGTCACCGAATCGCCGCCGGTCTCGCCCAGGGTCGTTGCGGCGATTTTGATAATCCAGAATACCAGCGTGACTTCCGGCACCTTGGTAAGAGCACCGGCGGCCTCGCTCGAGAACTTACCCAATGTCAAGGAGCACCTCCTTGGATTGCCTCAATGGGCGCCGCCTCAACGCGGCACGGGAGAGGTGGGTTCGCCGCATCGCCGCTCTCCGTTCCTTGCGCGCGCTCCTGTTCTTCCACGGAACTGAGATATCCAAAAGGCGAGCGGCCGCACGACATATCCGCGCCACGCCGCGCCGCGCCGCGCACGCCGCGGCCGCCTCGATCGGCTCATTCCTCCTCTTCCTCGATTGCGCTTTCGTGCCAGTGCCGCAGCGCCAGCCGCGAGATGAAGTCGATGACCAGGTAGATCGCGATGCCGGTCATCGACAGCAGGAACAGCGCCGCGAACAGGCGCGGGATGGCCAGCCGATAGCCGGCTTCGAGAATGCGGAAGGCGAGCCCGGTCTCGGCGCCTCCGGTGCCGGCGACGAATTCGGCGACGACCGCGCCGATCAGCGCGAGGCCGCCGCTGATCCGCAGCCCGGCCAGGAAATACGGCAGTGCCGTCGGCAGCTTGAGATAGCGCAGGGTCTGCGCCGGCGTGGCGCCGTAGAGCCGGAACAAGGCCATCAGGTTGCGGTCGGCGCTGTTGAGCCCGATCGTGGCGTTCGAGACGATCGGGAAAAAGGCGACGATCCAGGCGCAGACTAAGAGCGCCAAAAACGGCTGCTGCACCCAGATGATGATCAGCGGCGCGATCGCGACGATCGGCGTCACCTGCAGGATGACCGCATAAGGGAAGAGGCTGATCTCGAGCAGCCGCGACAGCGAGAACAATAGGGCGATGCCGCCGCCGAGCACCGCCGCCGCCGCCAGCGCCGCCAAGGTGATGCGCAAGGTCACCAACAGCGAGCCCAGAAGGCTCGGGCCGTCGGTCCACAACGCCTTGGCGATCGCTACCGGTCCGGGCAGGATATAAACTGGGATGCCCTCGACCCGGACGACGCCTTCCCAAAGCGCCAGCAGCACCGCGCCCACAAGAAGCGGTGCGGCCACCCGCCATAGCCGAGCGCTTGGCAATGTCCTCATCAGCGGGCCAAGCGGGCCTTGCTCACCGGGCCCCCTCCCGTTCCCTCCCCCGCACGCGGGAGCGGGTTAAGGGGGGGCCGAGCACGGCGAGGCCAGTGAGAGGCCGAGCGCAGCGAGGCGGGTGAGGGCGGGCGGTGCGATCATATTGTGACGGGTCCGGCGGTCGGCTTCGCGGCCATCGCCGCGGCGAGATGGGCCGATGCCGCGGCGCAGATCGCCGCATAAGCAGGCGTCGTGCGCAGGGCGCGTTCGCGCGGCTGCGGCAGGTCGATCGTCAGCTCGGCGGCGATCCGCCCCGGCCGGGACGTCATCACCGCGATCCGGGTCGACAAGTAGACCGATTCGAAGACGCTGTGGGTAACAAACACAACGGTCGGCCGACGGCTCTTCCACAGTCGCATCAGATCGTCGTTCAAGGCCATTCGGGTGATCTCGTCAAGTGCCGCAAAGGGCTCGTCGAGCAGCAGGAGGTCTGGGTCGGTCACAAGGGCTCGGGCGATCGAAACGCGCATGCGCATGCCGCCCGAAAGCTGGCGGGGATAGGCGCGCTCGAAGCCGGCGAGACCGACCGCGCGCAGTTCGGCCATGGCGCGCTCGCGCTCGGCCGGCCCGACCCGCCCGGCGAGGCGGAAGGGCAAGAGCACGTTGGCCACGACCGTGCTCCACGGCATCAGGGTCGGGTCCTGAAAGACAAAGCCGATCCGCCCCACCGCCCCGGCACGCGCCCTGGCGCCCGTGCCTGCGCGAAACCGCGGACCGTACCCGCCGGGCCGCAGCGTCAGCCGCCGCTCGCCGCCGCTGGGCTCGCTCAACCCCGCGATAATTCGCAGCAACGTCGTCTTGCCGCAGCCCGAAGGACCGAGCAGGCTCAAAAACTCGCCGCGGCCGATCTCGAGGTCGATCGGGTCGAGCGCGGTCACCCCGCCGGCGAAGCGCTTGGCAATGCCGCGCAGCGAGACGACCGGCGCATCGGTCGCCGCCGCCCGGAGCCGGTCCCCGGCGCTGAGGGCGTCGCTCAGGGCTTCATCCCGAACTTCTTGTCGACAAATTCGAGGGTGTAGGCCTTTTGGTAGTCCATATGTTTCGGGTAGACCCCGGCGCTGGACATCGTGTCGAAGAAATCGCGCCAGCGTGCATCCGTCATCGCCCCGATCCCGTAGCTCTTGGCATCACCGCTGTCGACGATGCCGTGCTCCTTGAGCTTGGCGAGGCCGTAGGCCAAGAGCGCGTCGGTCATCTCCGGGTTGTCGCGCTTGATCAGCGCGTTGGCCGGCGCCGGGTCGCCATAGAGATACCGATGCCAGCCCTCGATGCTGGCGTCGACAAAGCGCTGCACCAGATCGGAGTTGTCGTGAACCAGCTTCTTCGAGGTCTCGATCAGCGAGCTATAGCTCGAATAGCCGGCATCGGCGAGCAGCAGCACGACCGGCTTGACCCCATGCTGCTCGATCGTGAAGGGCTCGCTCGACAGATAACCCTGCTGGATCGCTTGGGGATTGGCGAGGAACGGCGCCACGCTAAAGGCGTAGGGCCGGATCTGGGCGTCGGTATATCCGAATTTCTTCTTCAAAAAGATCCAGCTGCCGACTTGGGTGTCCGAGCCAATCATGATCGGCTTGCCTTTGAGCGCGGCAAAGCTGTCGTCGCCCTGGCCCGGATGGGCGATCAGCACCGAGGGGTCCTTCTGGAACATCGCGGCCACCGCGACCATCGGGATGTTCTCGTGCACGAAGTTGAGCGGAACGAACGAGTTCGTTGCGATCATAAAGTCGAGCCTGCCGGCGGCGAGCAGTTGCGCGTGATTGACCTGCGGGCCGCCCTGCCGCAATTCGACATTGAGGCCGTAGCGCCGGTAGATGCCGGTGGCGATCGCCTCGTAGTAGCCGCCGTGCTCGGCCTCGGCCTTCCAGTCGGTGCCGAACCTGACAGTTTGCGCCGCGTGCGCTGACGAGCCGCAAGCCGCCAACAGCAGAGCGCTGAACCCAACCGCCAACCGCATCCCGGTCATGACCGATGGTCCCCTTTCCCCCCAGCGAAATCAGGCGGCGAATTTAGAGGGGGCTGCCGCCTGCGCCGACGCTTGCCCAAAGCGGGTTCGCTGGCCGTCCGCTGGCGAGGCCGAGGCGCGGGATCACGCGAGGTTCCATGCGAACGACGCATATCGACACGGCGCGAATGCGAGGATCGATGTTCTGTTACAAAGTGTTTGCATGCTGTCATATATCGGGCCCGAGCCTGAGGAACTTGCCTTACTCCAACTGGTATGTTACAGAGTGTGACACGATGAGCGAATATAGAAAGCTGGTGATGTTCGTGCCGAGCCATCGCTGCGGCCCGCCCCGGGAAAAGCCGGCAGCAACTGGCGTCGAGGGGCGGATCGTCGCCTTTCTCGCCGGAAAATCGGATGGCGGCGAGCTGCTGCATGCGCTTTACGACCACGTGCTCGACGAACCGATCCCGCCGTCGATGCTGGCGCTGCTCGGCAAGTAACTTCACGTGCTCGGCAAAGCGAGCGGTCTAGCGGCGAGGCGATAGAGAGACGATCGACCGCCGAGCCGGCGATCCTCCCCCAGGATTGGCGACGCGGCGGCACGTTGGATAAGCGCCGAAGGCGATCGGCGGCAGGCAACCCTTTTCTACCAACCCCCCCTTGCGGTATTTTCTTGGCGATCGTGGCCGCTTTGCGTGGCCTGGGGGGACGGCCGACGGCCGAATCGCAAACGACGACAGCCGGTAGTGGGGGAGAGCATGGCCAACGTCCCGGCGGCGCGGCGCGGCCTGATCGGCGGCATGAGGGGTGAGACGCGGACGGTCATTTTCGTCATCTCGCTCGGCGCCGTTTTCGAATGGTACGATTTTTTTCTTTACGGCTCGCTCGCCGCGACCATCGGCAAAGTTTACTTTTCTGCGGCCAATCCAGCAGCGAGCTTTATTTTCGCACTGCTCGCCTTTGCCGCGGGGTTCGCGGTTCGGCCTTTCGGCACCGTCATCTTCGGGCGGATCGGCGAGCTGGTCGGTCGCAATTCTGTCTTTCTGGTCGCGACCGCGATCATGGCGGTGTCGACCTTCCTCGTCGGCCTGCTGCCCGGCTATGCCACGATCGGCGTGATCGCCCCGGTGATCCTGATCCTGCTGCGTCTTGGGCAAGGCTTGGCGCTGGGCGGCGAATATGGCGGTGCGGCGGTCCGCGTCGCCGAGCATGCGCCGGACGCCAAGCGCGGGCTCTACTCCTCGTGGGTTCAAACGACGGCGACCCTCGGCCTGCTGTTGTCCCTGCTCGTCATCCTTGGCTGCCGCGAATGGATCGGCGCCAACAGCTTCGAGGCGTGGGGCTGGCGCATCCCGTTTCTGCTGTCGATCGTGCTGCTGGCGGTCTCGCTCTACATCCGCTTGCGCCTCGGCAAATCGCCGCTGTCTCAGCAGGTAGCGAGGCAAGGAAGGGGATCCTCGGCGCCGCCGGCCGACGACTTCGCCCGGAAGCACGACCGGAAGCTTTTCCTGATCGCCCTGTTCGGCGGGACGGCGGGACAAGGAGTCGTGTGGTATTGCGGCCAGTTTTACGCGCTCTATTTTTTGACCCGGACGCTGAAGGTCGAGCCGACCACGGCCATTTTGATGATCGCCGCGGCGCTGGCGATCGGCACTCCCCTCTTCATCCTGTTCGGCTGGCTGTCGGACCGGTTCGGCCGCAAGCCGATCATCATGTTGGGCTGCCTGCTCGCGGTTACGACATATCTGCCATTGTTCAAGGCGATCACCCATTACGCCAACCCGGCGCTCGAAGCGGCGATCACCGCTTCCCCGGTCGTCGTCGTCGCCGATCCCGACCAATGCCCGCGGCTGCTCGACCCGGTCGGCGCGGCAAAATCCGCGTGCGACATCGCCAAAGGCGCGCTCGCCGCTCGCGGCATTCCCTACCGCAGCGAGGCGGCACCGCCCGGCAGCTCGGCACAGATCAAAATCGCAGCGGCGGTGGTCGCCAGCTATGACCCCGAGGCGCCGGATGCCGCGACGCAAGCTCCGGCCTTTACCAAGGCCCTGGCGGAGGCGTTGAAGACCGCGGGCTATAAGCCGCAGGCCGATCCGGCTCGGATCAACCACGGCAGGGTGGTCGTCCTTCTCGTCATTCTGATGAGCTACGTGACCCTGGTCTATGCACCGATTGCGGCGATGCTGGTCGAGCTGTTCCCGGCCCGTAGCCGCGACGCTTCGCTGGCGCTGCCCGATCATATCGGCAATGGTCTCGGCGGGTTTCTGCCGGCGATCGCCTTTGCCATCGTGGCGGTCACCGGAAACATATACCTCGGCCTGTGGTATCCGATCGCGATCGCCGCAACGACGCTCGTCGTCGGTGTGCTGTTCCTGCGCGAGACCAAGGACAGCGACATTCGGGCAATCTGAGGCGGCGCGGCAGCTCCGGCCGCCGCTTTGCCGATGCGGCGGCGCGGTTCCTTCGGGAGAGGACGTTCAGCCGGCGATGAAACGATCGATCCGGCGGTAATCGAACAGCCAGCGGCCGTTGCGCTGGACAATCCGGTCGGCATAGGCTCCGCCCGAGCCGATCTTCGGCCCCTGCGGGCTATTCTGCATGACCACCCAGTTGGAGCGCGCCTCGGTCCGGTCCCCGTCGAGCGCAATGACGATGTTGGTGACGAGATGCGCCGCGCGTGGCCGTTCCGCGCCGGCCCGTGCCCGGATGCTGCGCGCCAAGTCGGCGATCGGCCCCCGTCCGGTCGCCTTGCCGAACGCGGTGTCCCAGGTGCCGTCTTCGGTGAACAATGCCGCCATGTCGTCATAGCGGCCATCATCGAGACGGAAGCAATATTCGGCCATCAGCTCGCGGATGGCGTCCTTGTCTTCGACCGCGGTCGGCATCGGCTTACCTCCGAAATGTTGCGCACCGACAGCTTAACGCCCTCACCCGCGGGCTCGGCACCGGATTCGGCGCGATGGGGCGGAAACCGCGCTGCCGCGTCCCCCCTTTGCCGCTTTGTCCGAGTAGGACTAAGATGAGGCTCGACAACCGGACCGGGATCCCGTCGATGGCAGAGCCGATCACCCTGGAAATCTTCACCGACTACGTCTGACCGTGGTGCTATCTCAGTACCGTGCGTATTGAAAAGCTGAAGCGGGCGTTCGAGGTCGAGACCAAGCTGGTGCATTTTCCGCTGCATCCCGAAACGCCCGCCGAGGGCCGCTCGATGGCGGAGCTTTATGCCGGGCGCAACGTCGACCCCGAGGCGATGTATGTCCGGATGAAAACCCTGATGGACGCCGAGGGGCTGCCCTATGGCCGGCGCACCCATAGCTACAACAGCCGCCTCGCCCAGGAATTGGGCAAATGGGCCGACACCCAGCCGGGCGGCGAAGCGCTCCACGACGCGCTCTACCGGGCCTATTTCGTCGATGCGCGCAACATCGGCGACCCCGACATCCTGATCGAGATCGCGCAGTCGGTCGGGCTTTCCGGCGAGGAGGCGGGCGCCGTCTTAAGCGAGCGCCGGTTCAAGGATGCGGTCGATGCCGACTGGGCAAAATCGCACGCCTACGGCGTCACCGGGGTCCCGACCTTTGTCGCGGCGCGGTACGGCGTCGTCGGCGCGCAGCCCTACGAGGTGCTGGAGCAGCTGCTCGACAAGGCGGGCGCACCGCGGCGCAGCTAGACCCGGATCGCAGGCTCAGTCCGCCCTCTGGCGCGGCGGCCGCGCCGTTAGCGCCGCCAGGATGCTGAGCCCGGACAGCGCCGCGAAGCATTCGAGCGAGCGCACGTAGCTCCCGGTCCAGTCGCGCATCGCGCCCGACATCAGCGGGCCCGCGGCCTGGGCCAGCACCTGCGCCGACAGCGAGAGGCCGCGGATCGCGCCGTAATTGGCCCGGCCGAAATAATCGGCCCAGGAGATCGGCAGCAAGGTCAGCATGCCGCCGATGCCGAAACCGAAGACAGCGGCGGCAACCGCACCCTCCAGCACCGACGAAATGCCGATCATCAGCATCGTGCCGGCGGCGAGCATCGCCCCGGTCAGCGCCAGCGGGTACTTGATCGGCAGCGAGCGCGGCAGCAGGCTGCAGCCGGCGCTCGCTACCCCCGACATCAGCGAGAACAGGCTGACGATCGCCGCCGCGGTGGTGGCGGAAATGCCCCTCTCGATCAGATTGGCCGCCTGATGCAGGCTGACCCCGGCCTGCACCGGGTAGACCAGCACGGTATAGAGCAGCAGCAGCCAGAATGCCGACGTGCGGACCGCCTGCCTTCTGGTGAAACTCGGCTCGGCCAGCGTCGTCCGCTCGCCGCCGTCCGGGGCCGGCTCTGTCCGGCGGTCGGGCTGGAGCCCCAGATCCTCCGGCCGCCGCACCATGACGAGCCAGACCGGCACAAAGCCGATTGCCAGAACGCTCACTCCGAGCGCCAGCCATCCGGCGCGCCAGGTATGATGCCGCATCGCCAGCTGGGCGATCAGCGGCATCGCCACCAGCCCCGCCATCTGCGCCACCGTCGCGATCGAGGTGGCAAGGGCGCGGCGGGCGACGAACCAGTTGTTGAGCGTGCTGTAGATGCCGAGCTCGAACGGCCCGGCCCAATTCATCCGCGCGACGCAGAACAGCAGATAGAAGACCAGGAGCGAGTTGGTCAGCGACAGGAGCAGCATCGCCACCCCGGTGCCCGAGCACGGCCAGGCACAATGCCAGCCTCGAGCCGTGGCGATCGAGCAGCGGCCCGATCAAGGGCGACGACAATGCCGCCAAGACGCCGCCGAGCGACACCGCGCCCGACAAGGCGGTGCGCGACCAGCCGAACTGGCGGGTCAGCGGCTCGACAAAGACCGACAGCGTGGCGACCGCACCACCCTGTCGCGAAAACCCGGCGCAGCACAAAGACCCGAGCACGATCCAGCCGTAAAAGAACGGCAGCCGCGCGTTGAGCAGCCCGGGCAATCCGCGCCGCCGCAGCCCCAATTTCGTCAGCGCGTCGCTCGGTGCGAGAAGGCATGTCAGAAGGGCAAAATCCGAGTTCCGCGATCAGCCGCTGCGGCCGGCGAGGCGGCCCTGGCGATCGAAGACCAGGACATCGAGTGCGATCGGCGCGTCGCCCAGCACCTGCTGGCCCACCGCCCTCGCCTCGTTCGCGATCATGGCGGCGAGCGGGATATGGTCCGCTTCGGCCAAGCGTCAGCACCGCCATCGCGGTATTGGCGCGTTCCGCCTGCCGCACCACTTCGGGGGGCGCGCCAAGCGCGGCCAAATGGCCGGCCAACCGCGGCATGCTGACCCCGCTGCGTTTCGAATGCAGGTCGAGCGCGCCGCCGGCGAGCTTCGACAATTTGGCGAAGCCCCCCGCCACGGTCACCCGCTCGATCGGATGCCGCCGCAGGTATTTGAGCATCCCGCCGACGAAATCGCCCATGTCGATGATCGCCTCCTCGCCGAGGCCGAGCAACGCTCGGGCAGCGAGTTCCGAGGTGTTGCCGGTGCAGCCGACCACGTGGCGGACTCCGGTCGCGCGAGCGACGTCGATGCCGCGCTGGATCGAATGGATCCACGCCGAGCACGAATAGGGCACGACGATCCCGGTTGTGCCAAGGATCGAGATGCCGCCGAGGATCCCGAGCCGCGGGTTCCAGGTGCGCTCGGCCAGCTTTTCCCCGTCGGGCACCGCGATCTCGATTACCGCATCGGCGGACGCCCGGTGGGCCGCGGCAAGGCTGCGGATGGCGTCGGCCATCATCCGGCGCGGCGCGGGGTTGATCGCCGGCTCCCCGACCGGGAGCGGCAGCCCGGGCTTGGTCACGATGCCGACGCCCGGGCCGGCCTTGAAGACGATGCCGCTCCCCGGCGGTCCATGGGCGAGCCTGGCCTCGATGACCGCGCCGTGGGTCACGTCGGGGTCGTCGCCGGCGTCCTTGAGCACCGAGGCCATAGCCCACCCGTCCCCGAGCTCGGTTCGGTGCAGGGGAAAGGCCGGGCATTCGCCACGCGGCAACGCGATCGTCACCGGGTCGGGAAACCGTCCGGTCGCGAGCCCGGCGAACGCCGCCGACGCCGCGGCCGTCGCGCAAGCCCCGGTCGTCCAGCCCCGCCTCAACCGCTGTTGCGCTCGCGCCATCGCCAAATCCGCGGACACACCCGAACCGCACCTTCTCGCCAGGAATGCGATCTTTCCATATACCCCTCGTATCGAGCGCGGGAAGGGCGGCTAGAGAGGAGATGGCACCGACATGGCGCCTGCGACCCTCGGCTGCAGGTGACGGAGTTGTCGGGTCATGGGTCAGGAGATCGAACAACTGGCGCGGTTTGTCGCGCGGACGCAATGGGAGGAGATCCCGGAGCCGGTGCAGCTTCATGCAAAGCTGGTGCTGCTCGATACCTTGGGCGTTATCCTGGCGGGGTCGGAGCGGCCCGAGGTGCGGCAGCTGCGCG
Organism: uncultured Alphaproteobacteria bacterium; assembly: GCA_963795485.1. Lineage (GTDB taxonomy): Bacteria > Pseudomonadota > Alphaproteobacteria > ATCC43930 > CGMCC-115725 > AP-15. The sequence continues at coordinate 138,043 of CAWCIL010000034.1, read as the reverse complement.
AGCGGCTGGCGAGCACCGCCGGAACCGGGGCGACGATTTACGCACGCGGCTGGGCGGCGGCCGATCCGCGCACCGCGGCATTGCTGAACGGCACCGCCGGGCGCGCGATCGAGCTGTGCGAGGGGCTGCGCTTCGTCTCGGGCCAGGCGGCGATGCAGGTGCTGCCGGGAGTGTTGGCGGTGGCCGAGCACGTCCGCAGCACCGGGCGCGAGATGCTTGCCGCCTTCGTCCTCGGCTACGATGTCGCCGCACGCATCTCAGGCGGGTTCACGCCGCGGCCACTGGCGCACCAGAACGGGCAGGTGTCATTGCTGGCGGCGGCTGCGGCGGGGGCGCGGCTGCGCGGCCTCGACGCCGCCGGGGTCAGCCTCGCGATGCGCATCGCCGCGGTGCTGATGCTGACGCCGAGCTACACCAACGCGGTCGCCGGCGCCACCGCGCTCAACATCGCCGGCGGCATGAGCGGCTTTGCCGCCGCGCTCGCCCCCGAGCTGGCGCTAGCCGGGTTCACGGCGCAGGACGACGCGATCGAGGAGGCGCTGGGCCATCTGGTCGGCGGCGGCTTCGCGCCGGACCGTCTGACCGATGAGCTCGGCACGCGCTGGGAGATCACCCGCAACTATTTCCGGCTCTACGCCTGCTGCAACCCGATCCACCCGGCGCTCGATTGCCTGGCGGCGGCATTGGCCGAATTGCGCCCCCGCGCCGATCAGGTCGAACGCATCGAGGTCGCCACCTATCGCTTTGCCTCGGTCATGAAGAACCCGGACCCGCCGAATTACTTCGCCTCGAAATACTCGCTGCCGCACGCGGCGGCGACGATGGCGGTGCGCGGCCATGCGGGTTTCGCCGCGCTCGACGACAGCGCCCTCGACGATCCGGCCATCGCGGCGTTGCGCCATCGCGTGCAGGTCGAGGAAGACCCGGCGATGAGCGCCTTGGCCCCGCGGCTGCGCCCGGCGCGCGTGACCCTGACCCTGACCGACGGCCGCCGGGCCACGCATTCCTGCGACAGCCATCGCGGCGACTTTCAGCTTCCCTTCGCCGAGGCCGAGATCCGCGCCAAATTCCGCGAGCTCGCCGAGGTGGTGCTGACGGCAGAGGGAGCGATCGCGGTCGAGCGCGCGGTCGATCGCTGCGAGGAGTGGACCAGCATCGCCGAGCTGACCGGCCTGTTGCGGCAACACGGACGCAGACTGACGTCGCAAGATTGATTTGCCACGCGATTCACCCCTTATTCCGTGGCAGCTTCCTGGCAACCGAAATCGTAGTCTGGCGGATCGCCATTGTCGCTAGCCGCATCCTTGTTCCACCCGGCAGTCGCCGACTGGTTCGACCGCAGCTTTGAGGCGCCGACCGCGGCGCAGGCCGAAGCGTGGCCGGCGATTGCTTCCGGCCGGCATACCCTGATCGCCGCCCCGACCGGGTCGGGCAAGACGCTCGCCGCGTTTCTGGCCGCGATCGACGGGTTGGTGCGGCTGGGGCTCGACGGCCGGCTCGAGGACGCGACGCAAATCGTCTACGTCTCGCCGTTGAAGGCGCTGTCGAATGACATTCAGCGCAACCTCGAAGCCCCGCTCGCCGGCATCCGCGAGGCCCTCTCCAGGCGCGGGCTACCCGATATTGAAATCCGCACCTGGGTGCGCACCGGCGACACGGCGCCGGGCGAGCGCGAGCGGATGCGCCGCACCCCGCCGCACATCGTCGTCACCACGCCCGAATCTCTCTACATCCTGCTCGGCTCCGAGTCCGGCCGCAGGATGCTGGCGACCACGCGGAGCGTGATCGTCGACGAAATCCATGCGGTGGCGCCCAATAAGCGCGGTTCGCATCTGGCGCTGTCGCTCGAGCGTCTGGCGGCGCTCTGCGGCGGCCCTCTGCTGCGCATCGGCCTCTCCGCCACGCAAAAACCGATCGAAGCCGTAGCCCGCTTTCTGGTCGGACCAGCTGCCGAGTGCCGGATCATCGACACCGGGCATCGGCGGGCGCGCGATCTCGCGCTCGAACTCCCTTCCTCGCCGCTCGAAGCGGTGATGTCGGGCGAGGTTTGGCAGCAGGTTTACGAGCGCCTGACCGAGCTGATCGAAGCCCATCGCACCACCCTGATCTTCGTCAACACCCGGCGCTTGGCCGAGCGGGTGACGCGGGCATTGTCGGAACGCCTCGGCGCCGACCGGGTGACCGCGCATCACGGCAGCCTCGCCAAGGAACAGCGCCTCGACGCCGAGCAGCGGCTGAAGCGGGGCGCCTTGAAAGCGCTGGTGGCGACCGCGTCGCTCGAGCTCGGCATCGACATCGGCGATGTCGATCTCGTCTGCCAGCTCGGCTCGCCGCGCTCGATCGCGAGCTTTCTGCAGCGCGTCGGCCGCTCGGGGCACGCGGTCCTTGGCACTCCCAAGGGCCGGCTGTTCCCGCTGTCGCGCGACGAGCTCGTCGAATGCGCGGCGCTGGTCGACAGCGTCGGCCGAGGCGAGCTCGATCGGCTGACAATCCCCGAAAAGCCGCTCGACGTGCTGGCCCAGCAGATCGTCGCCGAGGTCGCAGCGCAGGAATGGGGCGAGGACCAGCTCTTCGCGCTGGTCCGCCGCGCCTGGCCCTATCGGGAATTGCCGCGCGAGGATTTCGCGGCCATCGTGGCAATGCTGGCCGAAGGCTTCACCACCCGCCGTGGCCGGCGCGGCGCGCTCATTCATCACGACGCGGTCAACCATATTCTGCGCGGGCGGCGGGGGGCACGGCTAACCGCGTTGACCTCCGGCGGCACGATCCCCGACAACGCCGACTACCAGGTCTTGCTCGAGCCCGAAAATCAGGTCATCGGCTCGGTCAACGAGGATTTCGCCGTCGAGAGCATGGCCGGCGACATCTTCCAGCTCGGCAATGCCGCCTATCGCATCCAGCGTGTCGAGCGCGGCACCGTGCGGGTCGAGGCGGCGCCGGGCATGGCGCCGACGATCCCGTTCTGGCTCGGCGAGGCGCCCGGCCGCAGCGACGAGCTGTCGCAATCGGTGTCGCGGCTGCGGGCCGAGATCGCGGCCCGGCTGCCGGCCGACCCGGCGGGCGAGGGCATTACGCGCTGGCTGACCGACGATCACGGGATCGCCGAACCCGCGGCCGAGCAGCTCGTCGAATACCTGGCCTCGGCTCACGCGGCGCTGGGGGTGCTGCCGACCCGCGACACGCTTGTCTTCGAGCGTTTCTTCGACGAGGCCGGCGGCATGCAATTGGTGATCCATTCGCCTTACGGCAGCCGCATCAACCGCGCCTGGGGCTTGGCGCTGCGCAAGCGCTTCTGCCGCAAGTTCAATTTCGAGCTGCAGGCAGCGGCGACCGAGGACGCGATCGTGCTGTCCTTGACCCGCGCGCACAGCTTCGACTTGGCCGAGGTCGCGCGCTATCTGCATTCGGCCAGTATCCGGCAGCTCTTGATCGAGGCTCTGCTCGACGCGCCGATGTTCATCACCCGCTGGCGCTGGGTCGCCGGGGTGTCGCTCGCCTTGCCGCGCTTCCGCGGCGGCCGGAAGGTGCCGCCGCAATTGGCGCGGATGGCGGCCGAGGATTTGATCGCGACGATCTTTCCCGACCAGGTCGCCTGCGCCGAGAATCTGGTCGGCGAGCGCGAAATCCCCGACCATCCGCTGATCCGCCAGACGCTTGCCGACTGCCTCGGCGAGGCCATGGACCTCGACGGGCTGACCCGGCTGCTCGGCCGGCTCGAAGCCGGCGAAATTCGCGTGGTCGCGCGCGACCTGACCGAGCCTTCGCCGCTCGCTCTCGAAGTGCTGTCGGCCCGGCCCTACGCCTATCTCGACGACGCGCCGCTAGAAGAGCGCCGCACCCAGGCGGTGATGAGCCGCCGCTGGCTCGCCCCCGAGGCCGCGAGCGATCTCGGCCGGCTCGATCCGGAGGCGATCGATCGGGTGCGCGGCGAAGCGTGGCCCGACCCGGCCAACTCCGACGAATTGCACGACGCGCTGGTCTGGCTCGGCTTCCTCGCTGCCGACGAAGTGCAAATTCCCGGCTGGACCGAGTGGTTCGATCAGCTTGCCCGCGAGAAGCGGGTAACGCGCCTCTCCATGCCGTGGGCGACGTTGTGGGTCGCGGCCGAGCGCCTGCCGCAGTTCCTTGCGCCGTGGCCCGACGCGACGCTCGACCCGCCGATCGCGGCACCGGCAGCCTATGCGGACCGCGTCTGGTCGCCCGAGGATGCGCTGGTCGAAATTCTGCGCGGCCGGCTGGAAGGTCTGGGGCCGGTGACCGAGGAGCGGCTGGCGGAACCGCTCGGGCTGACACCGAAAGAGATTGCTCCGGCGCTCGCAGCGCTCGAAGCCGAGGGCTTCGCCATGCTCGGGCGGTTCACACCGGGGATAGCGGACGAGGAATGGTGCGAACGCCGGCTGCTCGCGCGGATTCACCGCTACACCGTCAACCGCCTGCGCGCCGAGATCCAGCCCGTCGCGGCGCGCGACTTCCTCCGCTTTCTGCTGGAGTGGCAGCGGGTCACGCCCGATACCCGCATGGAAGGGCCGGACGCGCTCGAAGTCCTGGTCCGTCAGCTCGAAGGCTTCGAGGCGCCGGCCGGCGCCTGGGAGACCGAAATCCTGCCGGCGCGCCTCGATGCGTACGAGCCGTCCTGGCTCGACGAGCAGTGCCTCGCCGGGCGTGTCGCCTGGGCGCGCCTGCGGCCGCGCAATGCCCGAGCCAATGGCGGCGAGCGCGGAGCGACGCCGGTGCGGACCACGCCGATCACCCTGCTGGCGCGCCGTCACGCCGGGCTGTGGGCGTCGCTGTCTTCGGCCGACGAGCCGGTGCGCCCGAGCTCGCGGGGGCAGATGGTTGCCGACTGCATCCGGCAATATGGCGCGTCGTTCTTCGATGAATTGGTCGAAGGCACCGGGCTGCTGCGCCCGCAGGTCGAAGAGGCGCTCGCCGAGCTGGTGGCGCTCGGGCTCGTCAACTCCGACAGCTTTGCCGGGTTGCGGGCGCTGCTGGTGCCGTCCGACCGGCGCGGGCCGCGAGCCGGAGGACGGCGTCGGCGCACGACGATGTTCGGCATGGCCGATGCCGGCCGTTGGGCGCTCGCCCGCCGCGCCCCAGCCCAATCAGTCAAGCCGGAAGCTGTCGAGCACCTAGCCCATACCCTATTGCTGCGCTATGGCGTCGTATTCTGGCGCCTGCTCGAGCGGGAGGCCGCTTGGCTGCCGCCGTGGCGCGACCTGTTGCGGGTCTATCGCCGGCTCGAGGCGCGCGGCGAGATCCGCGGCGGCCGCTTTGTCGCCGGCTTTTCGGGCGAGCAATTCGCCTTGCCCGACGCGATCGGCCTGCTGCGCGAAATCCGCCGCAAGCCGGCTTCGGGTCATTGGGTCTCGCTCTCCGGCGCCGACCCGCTCAACCTCGCTGGCATCCTGACCCCCGGCCCGAGGCTCGCCGCCCTGACCGGCAACCGCCTCCTCTATCGCGACGGGCTGCCGGTCGCGTTTTTCGCCGGCGGCGAAGCGCAGTTCTTCGAAACGCTCGATCCGGCGACCCGGTGGGAGGCCAGCAAGATCCTGCAGCGCGGCGCGGTGCCAGCCTCGCTCGTCGCCGTCTCCTGACGGGACCGTCTCAGGCGCGGCGGCGGCAATCCCCGCACTGGCCTGAAATCTCGTCGTACAACGCCTCGTAGCGGCCGATGACCGCTGCCAAATCATAATGGCGAACAATCCGCTCGCGTGCTTCGGCGCCGAGCCTGCGCCGCTCGTCGGGCGCGAGCGCCGCGAGCCTCTCCCAGGCGGCGGCCAATGCCGGCGGGTTGCGCGGAGGGACCACGAGACCGGTGGGACCGAGGATATCGGCGCTGTCGCCGCTGTCGGTAGCGACGCAGGGCACGCCGCAGGACATTGCTTCGCCGATCACATTGGGCCAGCCCTCACCGAACGCCGAGGACAATGTGGCAATGTCAAACGCCGGATAGACGGCGCGCATGTCTTGGCATTCGCCGAGCAGGCGCACCCGGCGCTCCAGCCCATGCGCGGCGATGGCTGCGGCGAGCTCCCGATTGCCGGGATCGACCCCGGCGCCGACCAGCACGAACACCGCTTCCGGCCGCCGCTGCGCCGATTTCGCGGCGGCGGCAAGGAAGGTCGCGTGGTCCTTCATCGGGTGATAGCGCGCCGGCAGCCCGATCGCGATCATGTCCTCGGCGATGCCGAGCGCGGCGCGCAGTCTACGCCGGGCCGCGTCGTCGGGCCGCAATTCGCTGGTGTCGATGCCGTTCGGGATGTGCTCCCAACGCCTGGGCCGGTAGCCGAGGCTCTGGTGAAACCGCTGCCCGGCGAGCGAATTGACGACGACCGCATCGGGCATTGACGAGAGCCGGCTTAAAGCCAGACGCACCGCCTTGGAGCCGACCGATTCCGAGCAGCGGACATTCCACACCAGACCCGGCGCCTGGCCGAGCCAGCGCGCGGTCAGCCCCAACAGATCGGCGTGGTAGAGCCAGGTCTGCAGCACCTGAGGGCGCTCCCGGCGCAGGATTTTCAGCAGCCGGGCGAGCCCGCTCGGATCGGCCACGCCGCGCCGCATGCCCAATGCCTCGACCGCAATCCCAGCATCGATCAGAAGCGGCCCCATCTTGCCGGCGTCGGTCATGCTGACGACCGATGTCGTGAAGCGGTCGCGCGCGATTCGGGTCGCCAGACGCGTCAGCATCCGTTCCGCACCGCCGATCCCAAGCCCGGTGATCAGATGGACGATCGTCGTCATCTGGGAGGGTGTTCGGTTTCTCTGCCCGTCGCCGGCCCGGCCTTTCGGGCCGATGCGGGGCAGCGCGTCAGGCGGCCCGTGCGGCAGCCGTGGCGCCGGCGCGCGCGGCGGCGAGGATCATCTCGGCGCCTTTTTCGGCGATCATGATCACCGTCGCGTTGGTGTTGCCGGAGACGACCGTCGGCATCACCGAGGCATCGATCACCCGCAGCCCGTCGAGACCATGCACGCGCAATTCGGTATCGACGACGCCGCGTTCGGGTCCGCCCATCATGCAGGTCGAGGTCGGGTGAAAGGTAGTGCCGGCGGTCTCGGCGATATGGTCGAGCCATTGGGAGTCGCTCTGGGTCGCCGGCCCCGGCAGCACCTCGCCAACCACCAGCGCCGCCATCGCCGGGCTCTCGAACACCTTGCGGGCAATCCTGAGACCAGCGACCAGCGTGTCCTTGTCGGCCTGGGTCGAGAGATAGTTGGGCTGGATCGCCGGTGGGATCGCGGGATAGGGCGAGCGGATCCTGAGCCAGCCGCGGCTTTCCGGCCGGCACGGGATGCAGGTCGCCTGACAGCCTGGAAAATCGTGCATCTCTCTGCCCGGCCTGACAAAGCTGCCGGCGAGAAACTGGTACTGCACGTCGGGCGAATCGAGGCCGGGTCGGGTGCGCACGAAGAGGCCGATCGGTGCTGCCCCCATCATCAGGGCGCCGCGGCGCGCCAAAGCGTATTCGAGCCCGGCTCGGGCCTGGCGCAGCCGCGAGCGCGAAATCTCGTTCAAGGTATTGGCGCGCTTGACGCGATAGACCACGCGAGAATTCAGGTGGTCCTGCAGATTCTCGCCGACGCCCGGCATGTCGTGGACCACGGCGATGCCGAGCCCGCGCAGCAGCTCACCCGGTCCGACGCCGGAGAGCTGCAGCAATTGCGGCGAGTTGATCGAGCCGCCGGCGAGGATCACCTCGCCCCGCGCGCGCACCTGATGCACCACCCCGTTCTGCGCATATTCGAGGCCGACCGCGTGTTTGCCCTCGAACAGCACCCGATGCGCCAAGGCACGGATCTCGACCCTGAGGTTGGGGCGCTTCAAGGCCGGACGCAGATAGGCGACCGCGGCGCTGCACCGGCGCATCCGGCGCACGGTCACCTGCAACGGCCCGACCCCATCCTGGTCGGGGCCGTTGAAGTCGTGGTTGCGCCGATATCCGGCCTGCTCGGCGGCAGCGATAAACGCGTCGTGCAGCTCATGCCGGGCGCGCAGATCGGAGACGCTGAGCGGGCCGCCCGCCCCGTGGTGCTCGTCGCTGCCGCGCTCCTGGTTCTCGGCGCGACGGAAATAGGGCAATACGTCGTCATACGACCAGCCGGCGTTGCCGAGCTGGCGCCACAAATCGAAATCCTGACGCTGCCCGCGGATGTAGATGAGCCCGTTGATCGAGCTCGACCCGCCCAGCACCTTGCCGCGCGGCCACGGCACCCGCCGACCGCCGAGCTCGGCCTGCGGCTCGGTCTCGAACTGCCAGGTGATCTTCGGGTGGTAGATGTTGCGGTAGAAGCCGGCCGGAATATGGATCCAAGGGTTGCGGTCCTTGCCGCCGGCTTCGAGCAGCAACACCCGCGAGCGCCCATCGGCGCTCAGCCGGTTGGCCAAGACGCACCCGGCGGAGCCGGCGCCGACGATGATGTAATCGAACTCTCTGTCGCTTTGCATGATCGCTATCGCTCTGTCGCAAAAATTGGCGCCGGCTCAGCCCCACAGCCGGTCGCTGGCGATGTGGGCGCCTTCGGCCAGCGCCGCCAGCTTCGCCCATACCACCGAGGGCGACACCGCGTTGTCGACAAAGGCGAAGGTGGCAAAGCCGCAATCGGCTCCGGCGGTGACCCGCTCCCGGCCAACCACCCCGGCATAGTTTGCGATCCGCTGGGCGATCAGCCGCGGATGCTCGACAAAATTCGTCGTCGAGTCGATGACCCCCGGAATCAGCACCTTGTCGTCGGGGATCTTGGCCTCGTGCAGATCCTCCCATTCATGGGCGTGCCGCGGATTGGCCGCCTCGAACGACAATCCCGAGGGCCGCGCTCGCACCGCTACCTCGAGGATCTTGGCGAGCGGGATGTCGTGGGTGTGCGGCCCCTCGTAATTGCCCCAGCACAGGTGCATGCGCATCGCCTCCGGCGGGATATTGGCGGTCGCGTGATTGAGAGCGGCGATGTTGCGCTCGGCCACCCGCAGGAATTCGCCGTCCGAAAGATGCTGATACTGGTTGTGCCGGGCCGAACCGAGATCGGGCGCGTCGATCTGCAGGATGAAGCCGGCCCGGTGGATCGCCTCGTATTCTTCCTTCAGCGCATTGGCCAAGGCTTCGACATAGGCGTCCTCGTCGCGGTAGTAGCGGTCGGGCACGAATTTGGTCAGCACGCCGGGCGAGGCCGCGTTCATGAAAGCTTCGTTGGGCTTGGCCGCGGCGCAGGCCTCGGCGAGATTGGCCAGATCGACCGTCAGCGGCCGTCGGTCCTGGTAGGCAACCGGGCCGGTGCAGCACGGCACCGCCTCGCGGCTGAACCATGAGGTGCCGCCCCGCTTCCGGTTGAGCCGCTGATGAAAATCCGGATGGTCGAGCAGGTCGCGATGCGCCGCGGTCGGCGGCGGCCGGTCGTTGTCGCCACCGCGAAAGGCGCCGATGCCGGACAGCCGGTGTCGGACATAAAAGGTGTAGGAGATCTTGCCCAGCTCGCCGTCGCACACGCTGTCGATCCCGGCCGCCACCTGCTTATGCACGATTTCGTGGACCGAGGCAGAGAGACAGGCGTCGAACGCCGACTGCTCGACCGGCCGCCCGGTTTCGCGCGCCTCGAGGAATTCGAGCAGGTCGGGCGGGCGCGGCAAGCTGCCGACATGGGTCGTCAGGATACGTTCGGTGCTGCGTTTCATCTGCCGGAGCCTCGCGATGCCCACCCTCACTCGGCGGGATGATAGGCGTGCACCGCCATCGAACGCGAGCGCAACGGGCGCAGCACGAAGAGGGCGAGTGCCACGACCGCGAAATTCATGATCGCGGTGACCACGAAGACCATGTGCCAACTGCCGGTCGCGGCCTTGATCACATTCGCCAAGGGCACAAGAAACGCCGCGACCCCCTTGGCGGTGTATAGGAAGCTAAGATTCGTCGTCGCGTATTTCGGGCCGAAGCTGTCGGTGCAGGTCGCTGGGAACAGGCTGAAGATTTCGCCCCAGGTCAGAAAGATCAACCCGGCGAAGATGACAAACGCCCAAGGCGCGGTGCCGAGCGATCCCAGCAGCCAATAGCTGATCCCGCCGAGGCCGAAGGCGATCGCCATTGTGTATTCGCGGCCGATATGGTCGGAGATCCAGCCGAACAGCGGCCGTGCCGCGCCATTCGCGACGTTGTCGACCAGCAGCGCGACAGTCAACGCCGTGCCGCCGAGCAGCAGCACCACGTTGGCGACATGGAAGTCGCGCGCGATCAGCGCGATCTGGGCGGTCGCCATCAGCCCGCTCGCGGCAACGAGCAGAAACATGAGGTAGAGCACCCAGAACACCGGGGTCGCCAGCATGGCTTGCGGCGAATAGCTGTCGGCCGTCTGCATCACCTTGGGCGCCGCTGCACTCGCGGTCTCACCGGGGTAGGGCGCGCGCAGCGCCCAGGCGACGACAAAAATGATGACGCCCTGCACGAGCCCGAACCAGAAGAACGCCGCGGCATAGCCATGCGCCGCGATGACCGCGCGGATCGGGATGACGGTCGCCGCGGCACCCGCGCCAAACCCGGCGGCGGTCAGGCCGACGGCGAGACCGCGGCGGTCGGGGAACCATTTGACCGCATTGCCGACGCAGGTCGCGTAGACCGCTCCGGCGCCGACTCCCGACAGAGCCGCCCCGAAATAGAGCATCGACAGGGAATCGGCGCGCGAATTGATGATCCACGCGATCGCCACCAGCACCCCGCCAAAGGCGATCATCAGCCGCGGCCCGTTCTTCGGGCCGATGCGATCGACGATCCATCCCTCGATCGGGGTCAGCCAGGTCTCGAGCGCGACGAAGATGCTGAAGGCTATCTGGATGTCGGCGATCGACCAGCCATGCACCTTGCTCATCGGATGCACGAACAAGGTCCAGCCATATTGCAGGTTGGCGATCATCACCATGCACACGATGCCGATGATCAGCTGGAGCCAACGGTTTGCCGGCGGTGCCGCAGCCGGCGCACGCGGCAACGATGCGCTCTGCATTGGTCGTTCCTCCCTCGGAATGTTCCGGGTCTCCGCGCCGGCTCTGTACGGACCGGCCGACGGCTTAACCTTCCTTACCGGAATGTGAATTACGGCTTCCGGTTGCGTCGGTCAACCGCGATCCCGCCGGGCACCGCCGCCCTCCTTGCCGGCCGGAGCATGGAGGCGCATGCTCCGGGCCAGAACGCGCCAATCCGGGGGAAAGCGATGAAGACGAGCCAGGACCGCATTCTGACGACCCATGTCGGCAGCCTGCCGCGCCCGCCGGAATTGCGCCAGCTGCTGGTGAAAAAGGATCAGGGCGAAACCTACGACCGCGGCGAGCTCGACCGGCTGGTGCGCCAGGCGGTCCTCGACATCGTCCGCCGCCAGGCCGCGGTCGGCGTCGATATCGTCAACGACGGCGAGATGTCGAAGCCCGGCTATTCGACCTATATCGCCGACCGGCTCTCGGGGTTTTCCGGGCATCAGCCGGCAAAGCCCAGGCTCGACACTCGCGACCACCCGAACTTTGTCGCCGCTTACGAGCGGATGACCGGCGGCAACACCGCGCGCCGCGCCCAATGCACGGGCCCGATCGCCTGGCATGACCGCGAGCCGCTGCGACAGGACCTCGCCAATTTGCGCGCCGCGCTCGACCAGGCCGTTGCCGTCGAAGGGTTTATGACCGCCGCCTCGCCCGGGCTGGTGCCGGTGTTTCAGAGCAACGCCTTTTACCCGAGCCACGAGGCCTATGTCGAAGCCGTCGCCGCGGCGATGCAGGAGGAATACGAGGCGATCGCCGGTGCCGGGTTCGTGCTGCAGCTCGATTGCCCCGATCTGGCGATGGCGCGCCACACCAGCTTTCAGGATCTCGACGAAGGCGATTTTCTCAAGCGCGCCCAATTCCATGTCGAGGTGCTGAACCATGCGCTGCGCAATGTGCCCGCCGATCGCGCCCGCATCCACATCTGCTGGGGCAATTACGAAGGACCGCACGACCACGACATCCCGTTCGCCAAGGTCGCCCCGATCCTGGTCAAAGCCAAGCCGCAGGCATTGGTCGTCGAGGCCGCCAACCCGCGCCACGCGCATGAATGGAACGTGTGGCAGGAAACCAAGCTGCCCGACGACAAGATCCTGATCCCCGGCGTGCTCGACACCTCGACCAACTACGTCGAGCACCCGGAGCTGGTCGCCGAGCGCCTCTGCCGCTTTGCCGACATCGTCGGCCGCGAGCGGGTCATCGCCGGCACCGATTGCGGTTTTGGCACCTTCGCCGGCTACGGTAAGCTCGACCCCGACATCTCGTTCAAAAAGCTTGCCGCGATGGCCGAAGGCGCGGCGATCGCCACAAAGCGGCTGTGGGGCGGATAGAGCGAGACCCCGTTGCGCGGCTGCGGCCTACTCCGCCGCCCGACGCAATGGTCGCATCGCCGCGCGCAGCTGCGCCGCGTAGGCCTCACGCCAGGAGAGCTTGTCGTCGGCGAGAAAGTCGCCGCTGCGCACTTCGAGCTGAATCTCCGGATCGTCCACGCCCGGCGGCACCGCGCTGTCTTTTTTCAAGGCGCGGGCGGCGCGCGCCAGCCGGCGGCGGGTGCGGGTAATCATCCGGTCGCTCGGCCCCAGATGCTCGAAATCATGGTCGCTGATCGGCCCCATGCTCTCGGTCACCGCCTGGTCCTGCGCCTGGATGCCAGTGATGCCGGTATAGATTCCGCCATTCTTTTGCGCCTCGCGATCGACCAGCCAGTCGTTGGCGGCGTTGCCGGCGAGCCGCCAGCGGCCATACCAATCGGTCGTGTTCGGCACGAAATCCATCGTCAGCTTGGAGCCGGGGAGCACCCGGCTGTTGCTGAGCGCAGCGCGCGATGCCGGCAGGCCTTTCCACGAGAGGCTGACGAACATCGTATGGGTATCGTCCATCGGGACCCAGCCACGGCTGCCGACCCGGTCGAAGGCACCCTGCGGCGTCTGCGTCCAGAACGGAAACAGGAAATTGGCAAACCGCCAATAGGTCTCCCCCGCCTCGGCCGGACGATAGGCGGCGTACATCGTGCCCCAATCGGTATCGCTGACGTGATATTCGGGCGCTCTATTCGCGACCGTCCAGCGGACCAAGTTGTCGGGGGCCAGATCGGCCGCATTGACCGAGCCGGCGTGCAGAAAGCCAAAATGCGAGGTGTCGATGTCGCCTTCGAGCGCCTGCAGCCAGTTGCATTCGCGCTGCGCAAAGGTGACCTGCAACTCGCTCTCCGGCAGCAGCGAGGCCTCGATCATCGGCAATGGCGGGGCCTCGGCGCGCTCGCCCATATAGACCCAGACGAGGCCGTTGCGCTCGGCCACTTTGTAGGCCTTGGCCCGAACCTTGTCCTTGTAGTCGTGCTGCGGCGGTGCGTTCGGCATGTCGACGCAATTCCCCGCCGCGTCGAATTTCCACCCGTGATAGACGCAGCGCAGGCCACCCTCTTCGTTGCGTCCGAGAAACAGCGAGGCGCAGCGATGCGGGCAGCGGTGGTCCATGACCCCGACCCGGCCCGCGCTGTCGCGGAATGCGATCAGCCGCTCGCCGAGCAGCAATAGACGCAGCGGCGCCCCGTCACGCTCCAATTCCGTCGACATCGCCGTCGGCAGCCAGTACTGCCGCATCATCCCGCCCATGACCGTGCCGGGGCCTATGCGGGTCAAATCTTCGCTGTCCTTCCGGCTCTTCATCGGTTTCTCCTTTTCGCCCACCCAGCCCCGACCGGGCTGAAGCATCCGTAAAAACGGTATACGGCCTACCGATTGTTGTGGACGGCCGCGCCAAGCTCCGCCATTGCGAGTGCGTCGATACCTATGTCGGCCGGTATCTCCTGCCAGACCAGCACCGCCTTCCCATACTCGTCACTGGCGTGTTCCTTGGCGGCGTCGATGCTCTCGTGCCACGTGTCGCCGACGCACTCGCCATTGCCGTTTAAGCGGTAAAGGAGCGCTCCTGTCTCAGGCTTATCGGCATCGGTTTCAATGACCAAGAGCCGAGGTGGCGGCATTTCCTGCTTTTCGTCTAGCCCAGCGCCGGCGGGAATCCAAAAATGCTTGACCTTCCCGGATCTCACCGGCGCTGAAAGTATGCAGAGCAATCGTCTCATGAGCGTGTCACCCGTCAGCGTCTCAGTTCTATATGGAAATTGACGTCCCTGTATTCCAAATTGATATGAGGTGCCTGCCCCGGGAGATACTGGCCTGGCAACAAGTCGAAACGCAGGATCATTCCATTCGGAAAGATGAACTGCGATGCCCCCTTCGGGCTCGTGATCACGCGGGGACATCCACCTCCGATCGCCTCCAATTGCGCGCTTATATTCCGCCAACGCACTCCCGAATCCAGGGGCTAGGTTCCGCCATCGGAGGGAATGGTGGACGCGCGGCGTTGCGCAGCGCTCGCAAGCGTCACGAAAACACGGCGAAGCCGAGCCCGGTGCCGGAGCCGGCCGGGGTGCGGTAGCCCGGAACGTAATGCGACCAGGCCATGTCGAGATGCTCGACGGCGCCGCCGACGGCGATCCACATGCGGATCTCAGAGCTGCCGGAATTGAGCTTTTTGCGCGGCAAGGATTGCAAGGCCTCGCCGTCCTTTCGCCTCAGCGCGTCGATGACGCCGCGGTCGAGCTCCTCGTCGACGACGAAATGGCTGAGCCCGCCCGAGCCGACGATGCCGATGCGCGCGTCGTCGGGCCAGCTCGCGACGGCTTCGCGGATGGCCTCGCCGAATTTGTAGCACCGCCGCGGCGTCGGCTGGTTCGGCGGGTAATAGGTGTTGAGGAAGATCGGCACGACCGGCAGCTCGGGATCTTCCATCAGCCGCTTGCGCACAAAGGCATGAGCGTGGCCTTCCCCGTGCCCGGGCGCCAGCCCGTTCGACGAGGCGATATCGAACTCGCGGTCGATCAATTCGCCGATCAGGTGCAATGCCAAAGGGGCCGCGACCGGGTAGTCGCGCGGAACCTTCTCCTCGTAATAGCGCGCGGTGGCGAGCCGCGACCATTCCGGGCCCTTGAAGCCCGGCGAGAGCGGCACGTTGCGGATCGTGTCGCCGTAATAGACCAGGATCGACGACAAGTGGTCCTCGAGAAACAGCTCCTTCTGGTCGTCGCCGAGGACGATCAGCGCGTCGAGCTCGGCGCGGCGCACGCTCTCTCTCAGATGCTCCACTGCCGCCTGCGCCTCGTCATGTCGCGCGGCAAAGCGCTCGGGCGTCAATTCCGGCAACGCTCTCGGGTCGGGACGGCGCACCAATTCCTCGTAAGTGGCGGGGTCCCCCTCCTTGTCGAGGAAATCACGCACACCGTCGCGATCGATGAAGCTCGGCCAGTCCTTGGCCGGGGTGTTGAGCATCGGCGTGTGCGACGTGGCAATCCCGAGAACGATCCTGGCCATGCGGCTGCTCCCTCCGCGCGCTGCGAACGAGATATCGCGGTCGAAAACCTATCGCCCTGCGTGCGGGCGCGTCAATCGGCGCGAGGCCGCCGATCGGCCGCGGAGGCCCGGCCGAAAGCCTGTTCCACCTGCTTTCTGCAGGAGATTTCCAGGCCGCGCCGGCTTGCGATTTCGGTCAACTCCTCTCCCGAGCGCCGGGTTATCGAGATTATGCGGTGCGATGATGGCAATTTTGCAGAGGTTCGGCTGCGACCCTGGATAAATGACGGGCACCGTGGAATTGCTTCGCTAGAGCGTGGGCCAGAGGCCGAAGATCACCCCGACCAGCGCGATCGCCGCACCGCTCAAGACCTCGCCATAGCGCTCGACGGCGCCGAGGCGCAGGCGCTGCAGCCCCGCGGTCGCATGGACACACAGCACGACATAGGTCGCGATCGTGGTGAGCGCGAACACGGCAGCCATCGGCGCAATCAGCCGGGCGCCGTATTTCCCGGCGGCGAAGAACAGGGGGATGCCCTCCAACATCGGCGACGAGCCGAGGATCAGCAGCAGTGCCGTCCGCGCCGTCGTCCGGTGGCGGTGAACATGCAATGGCGGCGCGTGAGCGAACCCAGCGAGGACCGGGTGGTCGGTCGCCGGAAGATGGTCGTGCGAGTGCAGATGCGCGGCACCGCCGCCGTGCCGGTGGAGGTGAATGTGGCGGGTCAACGCCGCGCTGTCGCCGCGCAGTGGAGCATAGAGCCGGTCGTCCGCGGCCGCCGTCCGATGCTCGGGCACGGACGGGCCCGCATGCAGAGGCCGGCGACCGTAATCGTGGTGGCCGTGATCGTGGCGGCCGTGATCGTGATGGCCGTGATCGTGATGGCCGTGATCGTGATGGCCGTGATCGTGATCATGGTCGCGCCCGTCGATTGCGCCGCGGCCATGGCCAGGCCGGTGTTCGTGGCGCTGCGGAACCGCGCCGCCGTGGCCGTGCCCGTGGCCGCTCCCGGAACGCAGCTCGCGCCAGGCCGAAACCGCGACCCAGCCGCCAAAGCCGATCAGGGCGACGCCGGAAGCCGCGTTGACCAGGTGGCCGAAGCGCTGCGCGACAGCAACGCCGGCCGCCCACACCGCGAGCGCGATCGCCAGAGTGGAGAGGACATGCCCGCTCCCGGCCTGCAATGCCGCCCGCGCGGTTTCGCCCCGCGACCAGCCACGCTGCCGAGCGATCAGCGCGATCGGGACCCAGTGGTCCGGGACAATCGTGTGCAACAGGCCGACCGCGGCGACAGCGCCGACCAGCAGCAATTCGGGACCGTGGGTCATTGGTCGTCCCCTTGCTGATGCCCCCCTGGCTCATGCCCCCCTGGCCCATGCCGGTGCTGGTGGTCGGGATCGGGATGGCCGTGCGGGTGCGAGTGCCGGGTGCCGTCGGGGTGGCGGTGCTCGTGCTCGTGAAAGACGATCTCGAGCCGTCGGCCAAAGGCGTCGGCGATGCGGCACAGCGTCTTCAGGCTCGGCACGTGATCGCCGCGCTCGAGCCGAGAGATCATCGACTCGGTCATGCCGAGGCGCTGCGCCAGCTCTCTTTGCGTCTCGCCCTTTCGGGCGCGCAGCTCCAGGAGTTTTCGCGCGCACAGCGCGGCGATCGCCGCGCTGTCGTTGGCGGCCGCTCGGTCGAATGCCGGTCTCATGACGATCCTTCGCAACTTTGCTAGGAAAAACTTAGCAAAATCGCGAAGTCCCGTCAACGGACCAAGGCGCGGACCGTCGGGAGGCGCCTCGATGAGCTTCGGAGGGCCTCGATAAGCTTCGGAGGACTGGGCCGGGCCTGCTATCGTGGAGTCCGGACTTTGCGCTCGGCTCTCTGCCCGAAACTCGCAATTGTACCGCCACCGCTATTATGAAGCGAGCCCTGCCGCCGAAGCCGTTCCAACTCAGGACCGAGGAGCGAGGCATGAAGATCCGCGAAATCGAGGTGTTTCAGGTCGCCTGGTCGCCAGGAGACAGGCCCGAACAGCGCAGCGCCTGGGTCCGGGTCCGGTGCGACGACGGGCTCGTCGGTTTCGGGGAAGCCTCACCGATGCAGGGCGGGCTCGCCTCGCTCGGGATCATCGCGCGCAACCTGGCGCCGCGATTGATCGGCCGCGATCCGCTCGACCACGCCGTCCTGCTCGACAGGCTGCTGCACGAATTCGTCAAGCTCGGGCCCGAGGGTGCGCTGACCGGCGCGCTCGCGGCACTCGACATCGCGCTGTGGGATGTAAAGGGCAAGCTGTTGGGCCAGCCGGTGTACAAGCTCTTGGGCGGCGCGTGGCGAACCAGCCTGCCGTTCTATGCCTCGATCGGCGGTAACGGCGAGCGCACCGTCGACGAAGTGCTGCGCGTCGTCGAAACGCGGCTCGAGGACCAGCCGGCGGCCGTCAAGATCCGTTTCGACGCCGACCGCACCCGGCCCGACCATGACATCCCGGGGGACATCGCCAAGGCGCGCGCGGTGCGCCGGCTGGTCGGCGACGCGTTCCCGTTGGCCTTCGACGCCAACAACGGCTACACGGTCGGGGGTGCCGTCCGGGTCGGCCGCGTGCTCGAAGAATTGGGCTATTGGTGGTTCGAGGAGCCGGTGCAGCATTATCACTTGAAAGCGATGGGCGAGGTCGCGCGGCGGCTCGACATCACGGTGTCGGCCGGGGAACAGACCTATACGCTCGCGGCGCTCGCCGACCTGATCGATCAGGGCGTGCGGATGGTGCAGCCCGACATCGTCAAGATGGGCGGCATCACCGGCCTGATGCGCGCCGCGGCATTGGCCTATGCTCACGGCGTCGAGCTGGTGCCGCACCAGACCCAGCCGACGATCGGCCACATGGCGAGCCTGCATCTGGCGGCGAGCCAGCTGCACGCGACCAAGCCATGCGAGCTGAACGATCCCTCACCTCGTCAGCACGCGGTGTTCGACAACCCGCCAAAGCCGGTCAGCGGTCTGTTTCATTTGCCGCCGGAGCCCGGGCTCGGCCTGCGCATCAACGAGGCGGAATTGGCGAAGCGACGCTTGCCGGTCGGGTAACCCGTAGCTTAGGCCGGCGGCGCGCCGCCGCAATCGACGAGGTAACGCTGTGCCACGCGTATTGACCGCCCGTTTCATGCACGAGACCAACACCTTCAGCCGCGTGACAACCGACATGGCGCTGATCCGCCGCCGCGACTTTCACCTCGAAAACGAGATCCCGCAGGCGTTCCGCGGCACCCGCTCGGCTTTGGGCGCGACCTTCGAGGCGGCCGACAGATACGGCTGGAGCCTGGTTCATCCGGTCTCCGCCAACCCCAATCCTTCGGGCATCGTCGCCGACGAGGCATTCGAGACTGTCGCCGGCATGATCCTCGACGCGGTCGATGCCAAGGGCCCGATCGACGGCGTGCTGCTGCACCTGCACGGGGCCATGGTCAGCGCCGGCCACGAGGATGCCGAGGGCGAGCTGTTGGCGCGGCTGCGGGGGAAGATCGGCCCCGGAATTCCGGTCGTCGTCACCCTCGACCTGCACGCCAACGTCACGCGGAAGATGGCCGACAACGCCAACGCGCTGATCGCCTATCGCACCTACCCGCACATCGACCAACACGAGCGCGCCCGGCAGGGCGCCGACCTCCTCGAGCGCGCGATGCGCGGGGAGGTTCGGCCGCGGACGGTCATCGCGCGGCGGCCGATGCTCTACGGTCTCGACTGGGGCCGCACCCAGAGGGGGCCGATGGCCGAGCTGATCGCCCGCGGCGAGGCGCTCGAAGCCTTGGGCGAGGTCTTGGCGGTCAGCATCTGCGCCGGCTTTGCGCTCGCCGACATCCATGATGTCGGACCCTCGGTGACGGTCACGGTCGATGAGGGCGACGATGCCCTTAGGGGCGCTCGGGCGATCGCCGAGGATTTCATGGACCACGCCTGGGCGACGCGCGATTTCACCACGGTCCATTTGCTGACGGTGGCCGAAGCGGTCGCCCGCGCACGCGAGGGAACGCCCGGCGACAGGCCGCTGGTCGTCGCCGACTACACCGACAATCCGGGCGGCGGCGGCTATGGCGACGCGACCGCGTTTTTGAAGGGGCTGGTCGAGGGCGGGGTCGAGCGCGTCGCCTTTCACGCGATCTGCGACGCTGAAGCCGTGCAGGCCGGGATGCGCGCCGGGGTCGGAGCGCGGACCACCCTCGCCATCGGCGGCAAGACCGACCCTTCGATGGGCGGCGGCCCGCTGTCGCTCGACGGCGAAGTGGTGTGCCTGACCAACGGCAAATTCGTCGCCTATGGCCCGATGGGCGGCGGGGTCGAGCGCAATTACGGCCCGTCGATGGTCTTCCGGGTGGGCGGGATCGACCTCATCGCGATCACCAACAACGGCCAGGCGACCGACCTCGCCCAGTTCACCTCGTTGGGCGTCGACCCGACCCGCTACTCGACGGTCGCCGTCAAATCGATGCAGCATTTCCGCGCCGCCTTGGAGCCGATCGCGCGCGACATCGTGCTGGTCGACACCGGCGCCTTGTGCCAGGCGAACTACACCCCCGAGCTCTTCACCAAGGTCCGCCGACCGATCTGGCCATTCGACCCGATCGCCGACCCGCACGCGCCGTAACGCCCGAAATTTGTCGGAACTTGGGCCGAGGCGGCATGGTTCGCCGTAGTAATCGGACCGCGCGATCGACTCGCCCGCGATTGCGGCAGCGCCGCGCCATGCCGCGAGGAAGCGACCATGGACGAGCAAAGGACGCCCGTTGGCGTCGCCGGCACGGCCCGAGCGCAGACCACCATCCCCGAGCCTAACGGGCGGCTGCCTTCATGGGTCGTCGTGGTGAGCGCGGCACTCGTCGCCATTGGCGCGGTCGGACGGCGGAATCCTCCGACGCCGATCCTGGCAAAAGGCACTGGTGCGACCCGCGAAGGACATCACGCTGCCGGCGAGACGCAGCGCCGCGGGCCAACCCCGCCCTCGGCGCCCGTCCCCGCTGGCGGACGGAAGGACGTTCTGCTGCGCGTCTTTCGCGGCATATCGGAGGACCGAATTCTGCTCGTCGCCGCCGGCGTCAGCTTTTACGCCATTATCGCGCTGTTCCCCGCCATCGCGGCCCTGGTCTCGATCTATGGGCTGTTCGCCAACCCGAGCAGCATCGCCGACCATCTCAACACATTGTCAGGCGTTGCACCCGGCGGAGCTGTCGAGGTGATAAGGGGCCAGCTGACGCATCTCGCACAACAGAAGGGGGCGACCCTCGGCATTGGTTTCGGGGTCAGCCTCGTGGTGGCTCTGTGGTTCGCCAACTCCGGTATCTCGGGGTTGTTCGACGCTTTGAACGCGGTCTACGAAGAGAAAGACCAGCGCAGCTTGTTGAAATACTATGCCACCACGTTGGCGTTTACCGCCGGAGCGATCGTGCTCGTACTGCTGTCGATCGCGGTGTTGGTCGCTCTTCCGATCATCCTTCAGCATATCCCGGATGCGGGGGTGACGGCAATGCTGCTGAAGATCGTCAGATGGCCGTTTCTGTTTGTGTTCATCGTGTTTTCGCTTGCCCTAGTCTACCGATACGGTCCCAGCCGCAACGGTGCCCAGTGGCGTTGGATCGCCTGGAGCAGCGTCTTCGCCGCCGCCGCATGGCTCGTCGCCTCCGCCCTTTTCTCCTGGTACGTCGCGAGTTTCGGCGGCTATAACAAAACCTACGGCTCGCTCGGCGCCATCTTCGGCTTTATGACCTGGATGTGGGTGTCGATGGTGGTCGTCCTGGTCGGCGCCAAGCTCGACGCCGAACTGGAGCGGCGAACGGCCCCTGGCGACGCCGCCGACCCGCCCGCAATGCGTCGCCCCGAAAGCGCGGATACGCTCGACCCGGCACGCGTCTAAAAAGGTTCGGCAGCCAGACAGGGTCGACGTTTTTTCAGGGATGCTGGCTGCGGGACAGGCCCCGGTTAAGTCGCACAGCCTCCCATCGTTGACAGGAAACTCTCGGCCGCTCCCGCTTTCGCCTATGTTCGAATCTCCGTGCGTCGGGTGATGATCGGAATGGGGAGTTAAGCCGGTGAGCGTTTCAGGCGAGGGCGTCAAGGTTCTAACGGTCGCCAGCTGCTCTTTTGTTCGCGACGAGCACCGTTCGCACGTCGTCGTCTCCGGGTCCTATGGCGGCCGGTACAATGCGTTCAACGCGGCCAAATGGGGCGTGCGCGGGGTGATCATGAACGATGCCGGCATCGGCAAGGACAACGCCGGCATCTGTGGGCTCGATTATCTCGATCAGATCAACCTGGCCGCGGCGACCGCGGATGCGCAGACCTGCCATATCGGCGATGGCGACCACATGCTCGAACACGGCGTGATCGGCCATGTCAATCGCGCTGCCGCCGCGCTCGGCTGCAGGCCGGGACAGAGCGTCCGGGATTGCGCCGAACTGATGCGCTCGGCAACCGTGCCTGCGGCCATGCCACCGAGCATCACCGAGGGCGCCCGCTTTGTCATGCGCGACGTTCCCGGCGAGCCGCGGCTGATCTGCGCCAGATTCCGTCGGAATGCTGCAACCCGTCGATGCGGGTCAGATCGCAGTGACCGCATCGCATGGCGCCCTTTCCGGGGGGAGGCCGGACAACGCCGTCCCGCCCGGCATCTACGCCGTATTCTTTAGCGACGGCGGTGTGGGCATGGACGGCGCCGGTATAGCCAGGCTACCCGATCTCGATCGAAAGGGGATCGTCGCGGGAACCACCTCGGCGGACAGCGCGCCGATCGGCGATTCGCGCGCGCTTTACCGCGACGGCATCCTGTCGCATGTCAACGCAGCCGCGGCCCGGTTCGGAGGCCGGGTCGGCATGCCGCTGAAGGAATTCATCGATCTTCTGATCGCTGCAGCAAAACGACAATCCGCCGGGCCGCCAACCCGGCCCCGCTAAACCCGCGCCCTTCCTGCCCTCCCTCGACACTCGCAATCGCGCGAGCGGCTGCGCGCGTCGAGGCTGAGACCAGGCTTCCCCTATCCAGCGTTTCGCTTATACTGCACGATACGATTGACGAATTGCGCGTGGCGCGATGATCATCGGCCGCGACCCAACAAGTTGGCCTGCGGCGCGGGGTCAAACCGAAAAATGACTGGGAGGAACAGACCATGTGGACACCCTTTCGACCGCTGATTGCGTTCGCGTTCACGTCGCTATTGCTGACGGCGACGGCATCCGCCGGTGACGGCGGAGCCGCATGGGGCCCGGTGTACGACATCACGCATTTCGACGTCCTTCCGGTGACCTCACCGTTCGATTCCGAGCAGATAGCCTACGCGGCGCTGTTCAAATATCGCGACGCCAGCGAATCGGATCCCGGATCCGAAAGCTTCCGGGTCGTCAATTGGCTCCTGGCTTCGAACCATTCGCAAATCATCGACGTCTGGAGGAGCCTCGATGCGTTCGAGCATCACTTGGCTCTATCTCACAGCGTCGATTTTCGGTTCGCCGTGCAGGTTCAGCCCCCTCCTCCACCTCCGGGCTTCAACTGTTGCATCGGCAGCCCGATCGACGATCGCCAATACGGCGAGGTGAAATCATTCAACTTGCCCTGGACCAGCAACCTCCTGCCCTCGGGCGTCGGGCTCGCTAAGAGTGCGCTGTTTGTCGTGACCTATGTCGATTTTCTGGTGGACGGCGATCCCGGCAAAGGCCGGGACGATCTGGTCGGCTATGGATCGGACACCAGCAAGGCATCCGGCCAGCTGAGCTATACCGTGCTCCAGCAGCTCGATCGGCCCAATCGCTTTGCCACCCTTGAGGTTTGGGATAACGAGACTGATTACAACTCCTGGCAGAACGACCCGAAGACGACCAGATTCCTCGCCAAAGTGATGCCGTTGCTCGGCTCCCCGCTCGATCACCGGGTGAACATCCTGTGCGGCGAGACCTACGTTGACGGGACCGGCTGCGTCCCGCCATGAGGCACAGCGAGGCCTAGCGCGCCAACGGACCCATGCCTAATCGGCGATGTCGAGGCCGAGGTCGAGGATCGGGGCGCTGTGGGTGATCCAGCCGGATGAGATCAAATCGACGCCGGTGGCGGCCACGGCGGCGACGGTTTCCGGGCTGATCCGGCCCGAGGCTTCGGTCACTGCACGGCCGTCGACCATCGCCACCGCCCGGCGCAGGATCTCCGGCGTCATGTTGTCGAGCAGCACGGCGTCGACGCCAAACGCGAGCGCCTCGGCGAGCTGGTCGAGGGTGTTGACCTCGATCTCGATCTTGACCAGATGCCCGGCATGGGCGCGCGCGCATTCGAGCGCCGGCCGCACCCCGCCCGCCAAAGCGATGTGGTTGTCCTTGATCAGCATCGCGTCATCGAGCCCGAAGCGGTGATTGGCGCCGCCGCCGAGACGGACCGCCTCCTTCTCCAGGGTACGCAGGCCGGGCGTGGTCTTGCGGGTGCAGACGATCCGAGCCTTGGCGCCGGAGATCGCGTCGGCCAGTGCCCGGGTCGCCGTCGCCACCCCGGACATCCGGCACAGCAGGTTGAGCGCAGTGCGCTCGGCGGCGAGGACCGGGCGGGCGCGGCCGGCGAGATGGGCGACCCTGTCGCCACGGGCGATGCGGGCGCCGTCGCCGCGCAGCCGCTCGATATGGAGGGCGGGGTCGAGCAGCTCGAAGGCGAGCAACGCAGCCTCTAGGCCGGCGACGACCCCCGGCTGGCGCGCCGTGATCGCCGCTTCGATCCGGGCGTCCTCCGGCACGATCGCGTCCGTCGTGATGTCGCCGGCGCGGCCCAGATCCTCGAGCAGGGCAGCCCGCACGATCGGCTCGACGATCAGCCGCATTACCATCGCCCACCTCCGGTCGGGTCGAAACTACGCCGGCGCCAGACGGCCGATCTCGGCGGCGTCGAAGGTGTAGCGGGTGCTGCAGAACTCGCAGGTCACGGTGGTGACCCGCTCCTTCGCCATGTCATCGAGCTCGTCGGCCGGAAAGGCGCGCAGGATGGTTTCGATGCGCTGGCGCGAACAGCGGCAGCGCGCTTCGAGCGGGTGCGTGTCGTAGACGCGCACGCCATCCTCGTGAAAGAGGCGAAACAAGAGCCGGTGCGGCGAGAGGCCGGGGTCGACCAGCTCGCCCGCAGTGGCCGAGCTCATCAACACCATCGAGCGCCGCCACCCGTCCTCGACATCGTCGGCGATGACGCCGTAGCCGCCCTCGGGCGGCACCCGCTGCAGCATCAGCCCGCCGGCCCGCCAGGCGCCGTTCGACCCGGCCGGACCGGCCCCGGTGCGGGCGACCGCGAGCTTGATCCCGGCCTGGATCTGCTCCGATTGACGGAAATAATGTTGGGCGCAGTCGGCCAAGGTCGCACCCAAAAGCTCGACGATCCCCTGATAGCGGTCGGTGTCCTCGCCCTGGTCGACGGTAAAGGCGATATAGCCGGAGCCGAGCAGGCGCGGCACCGAAAGTCCGGACGAAGTCGCGTCTGCCTCCGCGGCGTCGAGCTTTGCCGTATCGTATTGGGCATAGCCGCGCACCGCGCCGTCGGTCGACACGTCGGCGACGATCATCCGGATCGGCCCGTCGCCCTTGGTCTGCAAGGTGAAGACGCCGTCGTATTTGAGCGCGCCGGCGAGCAGCACGGCGAGGGTGATGGCTTCGCCCAGCATCGCCGCGACCGGCTCGGGATAATCGTGCTGCGACAGGACATGGTCGATCGCCGGGCCGAGCCGCACCAGGCGGCCGCGCAGCGCGAACGGGTCGATCTGAAACGGCTGGACCAGATCGTCCGGCACGATGTCTCGGGGCGAACTCAATTTCCAGCGCTCCGCCAGGGCTGTTGGCGTGTTGGCTGGTCGGCGCGGGTCAACCGAGGCACCAGGCGAGGATCCCTTTTTGCGCGTGCAGCCGGTTTTCGGCTTCGTCCCACACCACCGATTGCGGGCCGTCGACCACCGCAGCGGTGACCTCCTGGCCGCGCTTGACCGGCAAACAATGCATGAACACGGCGTCGGGCTTGGCCTGCGCCATCAATGCCTCGTCAACGCGGTATGGGGCAAGCAGGTTGTGGCGGTTGCGGCTCGCCTCGTCGCCCATCGAGATCCAGGTGTCGGTGACGACGCAATCGGCGCCGGCGACGGCTTCGCCCGGCTCGCTGGTCAGACTGACCCGGCCGCCGGCGCGCCGCGCCCAGTCGATCAGCGGCGGCGGCGGACCGAGCTCCTGTGGGCAGGCGAGCCGGAGCGCAAAGCCGAAACGGACGGCGGCGTGGATCCAGCTCGCCGCCACATTGTTGCCGTCGCCGCTCCAGGCCACGGTCGCGCCGGCGAGCGGCCCCTTTTTTTCCTGCAAGGTCATTACGTCGGCCATGATCTGGCAGGGATGCGAGGCGTCGGTCAACCCATTGATCACCGGGACGGTCGCATGGCGCACCAGCTCGTCGAGCTTCTGCGGCTGATGCGTGCGGATCAGAATCGCATCGACATAGCGCGACAGCACGCGCGCGGTGTCCGCCGCGGTCTCGCCGCGCCCGAGCTGGCTATCGGCGGTATTAAGAAAGATCGCGTCGCCGCCGAGCTGGCGCATCGCCACCTCGAACGAGACGCGGGTCCGGGTCGACGGCTTCTCGAAAATCATCGCCAAGGTCTTGCCGGCAAGCGGTCGGGTGCGCCGACCGTTCTTGTATGCGGTTCCGATGTCGAGAATGCCGCGTAGCTCGCCGGCGTCGAGCCGGTCGATATCGAGAAAATGGCGCGGCGGGTCGGAAGGGGTGAGCCGCCGCTCGATCAGGGCCGCCTCGCGCCCTGCCCGCCTTACGCCGACCATTCCCGCGCCACCTTGTGCAGGATGTCCATGGCCGCGTCGATCTCGGCCTCGCCGACGATCAGCGGCGGCAACAGGCGCAGCACATTGTCACCCGCGGTCAATGCCAACAGGCCATTCTGGCGCAGCCGGGTGACGACGTCGCCGGCCGGCACGACACAGCGGATGCCGAGGAGCAGCCCCGCGCCGCGCAATTCGGCGAAGAGCTTGGGATAGGATCTGACCAATTCGTCGAGGCGGCCGCGCAACAGCTGGGCACTGGCCTCGACCGTGTCGAAAAAGCCCGGCTCCAGCATCACGTCGAGGACGGCGTTCCCCGCCGCGACGGCCAGCGGGTTGCCGCCAAAGGTCGAGCCGTGGGTGCCGGGGCCCATGCCGGAAGCGGCGCGCTCGGTCGCCAGGCAGGCGCCGATCGGAAAGCCGCCGCCCAAGGCCTTCGCGATCGCCATCACGTCGGGAGTGACGCCGGACCATTCATAGGCGAACAGCTTGCCGGTCCGCCCCATCCCGCATTGGACCTCGTCGAACACGAGCAGCAGGCCGAACTCGTCGGCGATCTCCCGCAATCCGTGCAGATATTGGTCTGCTCCGGGTCGCACGCCGCCCTCGCCCTGCACCGGCTCGACGATGATCGCGGCGGTCTCGTTGCCGATCGCGGCGCGCATCTCGTTCAGATTGCCGAAGGCGACGTGGTCGAAGCCTTCCATCGGCGGGCCGAAGCCCTCCAGGTATTTTTCATTCCCGGCCGCGGCGAGGGTGGCGAAGGTGCGGCCGTGGAACGACCCCTCGCAGCCGATGATCCGATAGCGCTCGGAGTGGCCGGTCTCGTGCTGGTATTTGCGCGCGATCTTCAGCGCCAGCTCGCACGCCTCGGCACCCGAATTGCCGAAAAACACGGTGTCGGCAAAGCTGTTGTCGACGAGGCGCTGGGCCAGCCGCTCCTGGCCCGGGATGCGAAACAGATTGGAGACG
Source organism: uncultured Alphaproteobacteria bacterium (assembly GCA_963795485.1). GTDB lineage: Bacteria > Pseudomonadota > Alphaproteobacteria > ATCC43930 > CGMCC-115725 > AP-15. Next base: position 110,904 of record CAWCIL010000034.1, on the reverse strand, counting down.
TGCCACAGGCGCCGGGCCTGCTCGGTCACGGCTTCGATCAGGTGCGGATGGCAGTGGCCGAGCCCGGTCACCGCGATGCCGCTGGTGAAATCGAGGAATTTACGGCCGTCGGTGGCGTAGAGCCAGCAGCCTTCGCCATGATCGACGGCGACGTCCCACCGGCCGTAAGTCGGCATAACGGGTGTAATCACGGAAATTCTCCTGCGCGCGATAGAGTGGGGACAACTGGGGTCGGGACGCAGAATTATCGTCGTCGCCCGAACCCAGCCGGGCCGGCCCGCCGGGCCTGCCCCCAAATCCGGCGAAACTCGCCGGGATCGCGCATCATCGGCACTCTCCTCGTCACGGCGGCGCCTCCACCGGCGACCCGCCATCGATCAGGAAAGCGGCGGAGTATGAGGATGGCGACCACCCCTGTCAATTCGCTGCGCTCGCCCTGCGAGCGCATGGGCAATTGTTTCGGTGCCAGGGTTTTCGCGGTATAGCATCGACGATGAGCATCATCACCGACACCCGGTCACTGGCCGAATTTTGTGCGCGCCAGGAAGGCGTCGATTTCGTCGCCGTCGATACCGAGTTCATGCGCGAGCGCACCTATTGGTCGATCCTATGCCTGGTGCAGGTGGCGGGCCCGGCCGAGGCCGCGGCGATCGACGCGCTGGCCCCCGGCATCGATCTTGCTCCGCTGCTGGCGCTGATGGCCGACCAGCGCACGCTCAAGGTGTTTCACGCGGCGCGTCAGGACGTCGAAATTTTTTTCAACCTGTCCGGCGTCGGTGCCGGCGCCGCTGTTCGACACCCAGATCGCCGCCATGGTCTGCGGGTTCGGTGACGCAGCCAGCTATGAAACCCTGGTCGGCAAGCTGGCGCGGGCCTCGCTCGACAAATCCTCGCGCTTCACCGACTGGTCGCACCGGCCGCTGACCGAGCGGCAGGTCAGCTATGCGCTGGCCGACGTCGTCCATCTGCGCACGGTCTATGACAAGCTGCAGCACATGTTGGCCTCGAACGGCCGCGGCCTGTGGTTCGCCGAGGAAATGGCGGCGCTGTGCGACCCGGCGACCTATCGCACCGAACCCGGCGAGGCGTGGCGCCGGTTTCGCCTGCGCGGCCGGGTCGACTCGCGCTTTTTCGGCGTGCTGCGCGAGGTGGCGGCGTGGCGCGAGACCGCGGCGCAGCAGCGCAACCTGCCGCGCGGCCGCATCCTCAGGGACGAAGCGGTGCTCGAAATCGCCGCCCACCTGCCAAAGACGATCGAGGCCTTGTCGCGCACCCGAAGCCTCGGCAAAGGAGTGGCCGAGGGCCGGCTGGGCGGCGAGATCCTCGCCGCGGTCGGGCGCGGCCTCGCCGCTTCCGGGGCGGCCGAGCCGCCGCCGTCGCGAGCCGAAACCCCGCCCGGTCTCGGCCCGCTCGTCGAATTGTTCCGGGTGCTGTTGAAGCATCGCTGCGAAGCGCATCAGGTGGCGCAAAAGCTGGTGGCCTCGGCCGACGATCTCGAGGCGATCGCCGCCGACGACCAGGCGGACGTGCCGGCGCTGTCCGGCTGGCGCTACGAGATCTTCGGCAAGGACGCCATCGCCTTGAAGCACGGCCGGCTCGCCCTGACGGTCCGCGACAATCGCATCACGCTGGTCGAGCCGGCGTCGCGGTGACCAGCGCCGATTGGCCTAAAGGCCAGGCACCGAAAACCAGGCACCACAAACCGGGTCAATGCCTCAGCTCGCCGGCCAGCCTTCTCGGCTCGCGCCGCCGCAACCGTGCTGCGACGCCGAGCGAGCGGGCGACGGCATCGAGCCGGCGCTGCACCGTCTCGCCGCCGAAGAGGCTGTCCCGCGACGGCACTTCGAGGACCAGGCCGCCGCCCTCGAAGCCTGAGCCAGGTCTCCGACAACAGCTCGATCACCCCGCCGCACATCGTGTAGGCGAGCCGCAGCGCCAAGCCCAGCGTGCGCATCTCAGCGGCTGCCTGCGCGTCGAGCAGCGGGCGCGTCGGATCGCGCACCGGGTCCTCGGCGGACCCGCCGTAGCGGGTGTGCAGCACTCCGGCGACAAACACCCGCTCCGGATGGGCGATCGCCGCGAACGGCATCCGCAGGCTGCGGGTAAAGGCCTGCTCGGCGCGGTAGTCGGGATGCTCGATCCAGGCGATGTCGGCGAGCCAGCAGGCGGCCCGGTGCAGCCGCCGCGAACGCTCGCCGAGGTTGGGAAAGAGCGGTGCGATCCATTCCTGCAGCCGGTCCCCGTCCGGCGCAAACCGGCTCTCGGTCCCGGCGATCGCGACCGCGGCGGCGATCAGCGGGTCGGGGTTTCGCTGCTCGCTCGGGATCAAGCCGTACGCGTAGCCTTCGCGCAGCCCGAAAGCGGAGAACGTCACCTGCCGCGGGCCGGCGACGGCGATCAGACGACGCAGGATCAGGGCGGCGAGCGGCACCATCTCGAGCCGCTTCCTGCCGATCGTCGTGATCCGTTCGAGCGATTTGCGCGACAGCCGCCCGATGATGTCGAAGAAGTCCTCGGCCTCGGCCCGGGCGAGCGTGTAACAGTGGACGATGTGCAGCGGGTAGCGGGTGTGCTCCATATGCAGCCGGGCGATGGCCCGCGCCGCCCCGCCGACCAGGTATAAGGTCTGACCGGCTCCGGCGCGGGAGACCGGGGCGGCGGCGAGGGCGCGTTCGACGGCCTCGGACACGGCCCGCGCGCTGTCGCCGAGCTCGGCCAGGCGCAGCGGCCCGAGCGGCAGGGTGATCCCCCGACCGATCCGTGCGGCGTCGCCGGCCCCGGAGACGCCGCGGCCGACGCGAACCAGCTCGACGCTGCCGCCGCCGAGATCGCCGACGATCCCCTCCGCCTCCGGGATGCCGGCCAAGACGCCGGCGGCGGACAGCCGCGCCTCCTCGACGCCGTCGACGATCGTTACCGGCACGCGGCACTCGCGCGCGACTTCGTCGGCGAAGGCCTGCCCGTCGCTGGCGTCGCGAACCGCTGCGGTCGCCAGCACCGCCAGGTGGTCGACCCCGATTGCACGGGCGAGCGCCACAAACCGCCGCAAGTTCGCCAGGGCCAGCGCCATGCCGTCGCGGTTCAGCCGGCCGGTCGCAGACAGGCCGCGGGCGAGCCCGCACAAGACTTTTTCGTTGAGCAGAGGGAAGAGCGCCGCACCCTGGCGCTCGAAGACCGCCAGGCGCAGCGAGTTCGAGCCCAGATCGATGATGCCGATGCGGCCGGTTTGCGGTGCGGCGTTCCGGTCGGACATCGGCTCAGCGAACGACGAGCTTGGGCTGGGCCCGCCGCAGCGCCTTGCCGCGCCCGGAGAGACTGGGATTGGTCATGAAATAGGTGTGGGCGGAAAACGGCTCCTGATCGGCCGGCACCCGCTCGTAGGTTCCGTCGGGCGCCAGGCTCCAGCTTTGCAGCGTGTCGCGCAGATTGGCAACCATGATCTCGTCCAGCACCTGGCGATGCACGGTCGGGTTTTCGATCGGCACCAGGGCTTCGACCCGCCCGTCGAAATTGCGCGGCATCCAGTCGGCCGAGCTGATGAACACCGTGGCCCGGTCCGACGGCAGCTTGCTGCCGTTGCCGAAGCAGACGATGCGGCCGTGCTCGAGAAAGCGGCCGATGATGCTCTTGACCCGAATGTTTTCAGAGAGGCCCGGGACCCCCGGGCGCAGGCAGCAGATGCCGCGCACGACGAGATCGATGCTGACCCCGGCCTGCGACGCGCGATACAAGAGATCGATGATCGCCGGATCCACCAGCGCATTCATCTTGGCCCAGATCTGTGCCGGCTTGCCCGATTTTGCATTGGCGATCTCGGCCTCGATCAGCTCGAACAGCCGGGCCCGCAGATTGATCGGCGCGACCGAGATCTTTTCGAGGCTGGCCGGGGTCGCATAGCCGGTCATGAAATTAAAGAGCCGGGCCGCATCGCGGCACAGCGCCGGGTCGCAGGTGAAAAACGACAGGTCGGTGTAAACCTTGGCCGTGTAAGGGTGGTAATTGCCGGTGCCGAAATGGACGTACGAGCAGAGCTGGCCGGCTTCGCGGCGGATCACCAGCGAAACCTTAGCGTGGGTTTTCAGCTGCAGAAACCCGTACACCACCTGCACCCCGGCGCGCTCCAAGTCGCGGGCCCAGCGGATATTGGCTTCCTCGTCGAACCGCGCCTTGAGCTCGATCATCGCGGTGACCGACTTGCCGGCATCGGCAGCCTCGGCGAGCGCGCGCACGATCGGGCTGTCCTCGCTGGTGCGGTAGAGCGTCTGCTTGATCGCCGCCACGGCCGGGTCGCGCGCCGCCTGCCGCAGGAACTGCACGACGACGTCAAAACTCTCATACGGATGATGGACGATGATGTCCTTTTGCCGGATCGCGGCAAAGCAATCGCCGCCGAAATCGCGAATGCGTTCGGGGAACCGCGCGTTATAGGGGGTGAAGACCAGGTCGGGGCGCTCGTCGATGATCAGTTGCTTCGTATCGTCGAGACCGATCAGCCCCTCGCCGGCGAACACGTCGCCCGGGGCGACATCGAGCTTTTCCATCAGAAAGCGGCGCAGATTGGCCGGCGTTTCCGCCGGCATCGTCGAATCGACGGCGAGCAGGATGGCGTGGCCGCGCCGGCGTCGCTTCAGCGCCGTCTCGTAATGGCGCACCAAATCCTCAGCCTCTTCCTCGATCTCGACTTCGCTGTCGCGCAACACCCGGAACACGCCCTGAGCGACGACCGCAAAGCCCGGAAACAGATGGTCGAGGAACAGCGCGATCATCTGCTCGATCGGCAGAAACCGGATCCGGTTTCCCGGCAGGCGGATGAAGCGGTCGATCGAGGACGGGATCAGGGTCAGCGCCTGCAGGCGCTCGCCGTCGCTGACGCGCTCGAGCTCCAACGCGAGGCCGAAGCCGCGATTGGCGATGAACGGAAACGGATGCGCGGGGTCGATCGCCAGCGGGGTCAAGACCGGAAAGACTTCCGCCATAAAGCGATCTTCGAGCCAGGCGCGGTCGCCCGGCTCGAGATCGGTCGGGTCGACGACCGAGACCCCGGCTTCGTCGAGCAGGCGCCTCAGCGCCAGCCAGGTGACCTGCTGGTCCGCCATCAGCTTCAAGGTGCGCTGGTGGATCGCGTCGAGTTGCTGCGCCGGGGTCAGCCCGTCCTGGCTCGGGGTTTTGATGCCGGCGAGAAACTGGCCCTTGAGGCCGGCCACGCGCACCATGAAGAACTCGTCGAGGTTGTTCGCCGAGATCGACAGGAAGCGCAGCCGCTCCAACAGCGGATGCCGCTGATTGTCGGCTTCGGCCAGCACCCGCTCGTTGAACGCGAGCCAGGAGAGCTCTCGATTGATAAAACGGGCGTCGGAAGCAGAATCGAGCGGCTGGACCTCGACTGGCTGCGCGCTGATACTCACGCCGATCTCCCCGTGCGGCTCAAACGAGACTAGATTGGGCGGCAATCCTACAATGCCGGTGCGGGCATGTCATGCCTTCGCGGCGACACGACCGGTCACCGGTCACCCGGGAAGAGGTCGACGATGCACATGCTGCACCTGTTGCGGCACGCCAAATCGAGCTGGAAGGACGATGTCGAAGATCGCGACCGGCCGCTGAACCGGCGCGGCCACGAGGCGGCACAGCGCCTCGGACGGCATCTGCCGACCCTGGCCGGCGGCATCGACTTGGTGCTGTGCTCGAGTGCGGTTCGCACCCGCGAGACCCTCGAGATGGCCCTCGCCGGATTTGCCGTCCGGCCGCGTTGCCTGTTCGAGGACGAGCTCTACCTCGCCGCTTGCGACAAGCTGCTGCAACGCCTTCGACGGCTCGCCGAGAGCGACGCCAATGTGCTGCTGATTGGCCACAACCCGGGGCTCCATCAGCTCGCCGTCGCATTGGGCGAGCCCGAAACTGCGCGAGCGCGCGCGCTGACGTCGGGCAAGTTTCCGACCGCGGCGCGCGCCAGCTTCATGATTGCGACCCGCTGGTCGGCGCTCGCCGCGGGGCATCACCCGCTCGTCGATTTCGTCACTGTCGGCTCGCTGCCGGAAGGAAAGGGCTGACCGGCCCGCTCCGCCAACAACCGGCGAGCGAGCGGCACGGTGATCGCGGCGCCGGTGCCGAGGGCCACCCGGTCGAGCGCCGCCGCCACCGCAGCCGCTTCGGCAAGCGAACGGCTCATGTGGCGGCCGAGATAGGCGATGACCTCGGGTGCTACCAGCACCTGGCGGTCCGAGAAGTGCTTGGCGAGGACCGCCTGGATCAGTCTGTCTTCGGGCAACTCGATCCCGACCGAGAGTGCCGCGCGAATGCGCGAGCCGAAATCAGGGAGCGCCGACAACCACGATCCGGGAGACACCCGAGCGGTCAACAGCAGGCTGCCCCCGTCCTCATGGCAGGCATTGAAGAGGTGCAGCAATGGGACCTCGCCAGCGTGCTCGGCGTCGTCGACCGCGACCCGGCGTTCGCCGCGATCGAGCAGCTGCGACAGCCGGGCTTCGTCGAGTGCGGTTCCGGGAACAAGGGTGGCGTGCGCGCGCGCGCACCAAAGATGGGCGAGGTGGGTCTTGCCGCATCCCGCAGGGCCGTGCAGCACCAGCGCCGAGGATGCCCAGCCCGGCCAGCGGTCGATCCAGCGCGCCGCCGCGGCGTTGCTGGCGGAGACAAAGAAATCCGAGGGGCCGAGCGCCGCGGCCCGCGAAAGGTCAAAGATCAGCTGGGCCATTCGTCGGATCTGTCTCGTCGGGGCGGGTGGCGTCGGCCGCCGATGATGAGGAAGGAGCGCACGAGGGGGAACTCACCAGGCCTGCTCCGATCGCGCGAGAATGCGCGCCCATCGCACCAGGTACGAGAGCCCGGAGAGCACCGTCGTCGCCATCACCGCGAGGCTCAGCACCCGATCGCAGATCCCGCTGTCGGTGCCGAGACCGAGCCGCGCCAACACGAAGGCGACCAAGGCAATCTGCAACCCGGTGTTGATCTTGCTGATGTACAGGGGATCGTATTGCTTCGGCGGAGCAATCGCCTGGATCAGCAGAAATCCGCCGACGATCATCACGTCGCGAAACACGACGAGGATCACCACCGAAGTCCACAGCTGGTGCGCGAGGCCGAGCGTCACATAGACGCTGACCAACAGGGTCTTGTCGGCGATCGGATCCAACAGCGCGCCGAGCCGCGTGCGCCGGTTGAAGCGCTTGGCGATAAAGCCGTCGAGCGCGTCGGAGACCCCGGCGGCGACGAACACCCAGAACGCGGCGGCATAATGTCCGCCGAGGATCAGCCAGATCGCCAGCGGCACCAGAAGCAGCCGCCCCAGCGAGATCAGATTTGGCAGGTTGAGCCCGAGGCGGCTCATCGAGGCGGTTCGCAGGGATCGCCGAAACTGCTGCGGGCGCCGCTACTGCGGCGCCGCCGCGCCCGCCGGCTGCAGCCGCCAGTCCGGGTCGGCGCCATCGAGATCGATGTCGGCCTGGGCGAGGTCGGCCTTGAGCTGCTCGGGGCTGCCCACAAATTGGATGGCGATCCTGGCCCGCTGCCGGCTCAGCGACAACAGGTCGACCTTGCGGATCGCCGGAACGGCGGCGAGGCGCTGCCGCATTTCGACCCAGTCGCCGAGGCTGGCGATCGGGACCACGGCGTCGAGGCTCGCTTGCTGGTCGCTGCCCGCTGCCTTGTCGCTGCTCAGGGGTGCGGCGTGCTCGACGTCGGCAATCGCGACGCCGACCGCCCGTTTCAGCAGATCCGCCTCGCCCTCGCCCGGATTGGCGTCGACGCTGTCGGTCCGGCTGGAGATCAACTGCCCCTGCCGGTATCGCTTCAGGTCGAGATCGACCCCGGCGAGCCGGTCGCCCTGATGCCGCGCCGTGGCGACGGCAACGAGCGCCTCGTCGCCGTCATTGCGCTGGGCGATGTCGGTCAGCGCCTGGGCGTCGCCGGAGCGGGCTTGATCGGCGTCGATCGCGGTCACATCGCCGATCCCGCCAAACGGCAGGCTGAACCGGGTCGGCCCGGTTCCGGCCGGAACCTGCCCCCAGGCCTCGCGCCACGGGTTAGGGTCGTCCCACAGCACGGTCGTGTCTCCATCCCGATAGACCGGCACGACGGTGATGGGCTTGCCCGATCCCTCGGAAAAGGCGATGCCCGCGCGGCGCAGCAGCTGGCGAACCTTTGACGGCCGGAAGTTGAAAGTGTAATCGGCCAAGTAGCGGACCGAGGACATCTTTTCGTGCGCGACCTCGAAATTATCGACCATATCGGTGATCGTCTGGTCGTCGAGCTTAGGGAACTTGCTATCGTCGGTCGACCCGGTCAGCCGATCGATCACCTTCATCAGCGCGGCGCGTTGCCCGTTGGTGCGCGCAATCGTGCGCGCCGCGGCGGCATTCTCGGCGGTGGCGTCGACCTTGACCGTGGCCGAATAGGGATTGGGCGGTTGATCGGGGCGCGCGGGCGCAAGGCTCAGCATCAGGACCAGCAGCAGCAATCCGGCACCGGCGGCGCGGCGGCCGACCCGCCCTCGGGCGATCGCGGACACCAGCGGCGAACTCATTGCAAACTGCCTCCGATCCCATATTTTTGTGGCCACCGACAGCCGGCGGTCATAGCGCAGTTTTGGCGGCGATGCCATCGGCAGCCGGGCCGCCGGGCGCGGCCCGCCGGGTTGCCGGGGTCAGCGCCGGGGAGCCGATGCGGCTGGGTGTGATGATCTCGGGCCGCGGCTCGAACCTGCAGGCGCTGATCCTGGCCTGCGCCGGCGCCCGCTATCCGGCGGAAATCGCCGTCGTCCTCAGCAACCGGGCCGACGCGGCGGGGCTCGCGCGGGCGGCCGCCGCCGGCATCCCCAACCTCGTCATCGCCGATCGCGACCGGACCGGATTTGCCGCCGAGGCCGACGCGCAGCTATGCCGGCACCGGGTCGACCTCGTCTGTCTCGCCGGCTTCATGAGGCTGCTCGATGCCCCTTTTGTCGAGGTCTGGCGCGACCGGATGGTCAATATTCACCCTTCCCTGCTGCCGGCCTTTCCCGGGCTTCACGCGCAACGCCAGGCGCTCGCCGCCGGTGTGCGCTTTTCCGGATGCACGGTGCATTTCGTCCGCCCCGAGGTCGACAGCGGACCGATCCTCGCTCAGGCGGTGGTTCCGTTGCATGCCGACGACGACGAGGCGAGCCTGTCGGCGCGCATTCTCGCCGCCGAGCACCGTCTCTATCCGAGCGCCGTGCGGCTCGTCGCCGAAGGCCGCACCAGGATCGTCGGCAACAGGGTCGAGATCGCCGGCTGGCATGCACCCGAGCTGACGGCGCTGAACCCGCCTGAAGCGCCCCGCGATCCTCTTGTCTCGAAACGCGGTTAGGCTATAGGTGGCGACGGCTTCGCAGCGGAAGAGGATGGCATGGCGCTGACCACAATGGACCCCGAACTGGCGCGGCACTATCAGAGCTGGATCGGCTTTACCCGGCTGATGCGGTACATGATCGCCGCGGTGGTGATCATTCTGGCGCTGCTGGGATATTTTCTCGGCTGAATAGCGCGTTCGGGGGACCGCCATGAGGTTGTTCGACCTGTCCGGAAAAGTCGCGATCGTGACCGGCTCCAGCCGCGGCATCGGGAGGGCGATCGTCGAGGCGTTCGCCGAGGCCGGCGGGCGGGTGGTGATCTCGGCGCGCAACGCCGCACCCTGCGAGGAGGCGGCAGCGGCGATCCGGGCCAAAGGCGGCGAAGCGATCGCGGTACCGGCGCGCATCTCGGACAAGGCGCAGCTTGAAAACCTGGTGGCGAAGACGCGCGAGGCGTGGGGCCGGGTCGACATCCTGGTCTGCAACGCCGCGGTCAACCCGCATTACGGCTCGCTCGACAAGCTCACCGACGAGGTGTTCGAGCGGATGATGGTCAACAACGTCTTGAGCAATTTGTGGCTGTCGCGCATGGTGGCGCCCGAGATGCGCGCGCGGCGCGACGGGGCGATCGTCTTCATCATCTCGACGGCGGCGCTGCGCGCCAGCACGATGCTCGGCATGTACGGCGTGACCAAGGCCGCCGACTATGCGCTGTGCCGCAATCTCGCCGCAGAATGGGGACCCGACAATGTGCGGGTCAACTGCATCGCACCCAGCGTTGTCACCACCCAATTCGCCCGCGTGCTCTATGAAGACCCCGAACGGCGCGCCGCCCGTGAGGCCGGGACATTGCTGAAGCGCCTCGCCGAGCCCGACGACATCGCCGGCGTCGCCTTGATGCTGGCCTCGCGCGCCGGCGCCTACATCACCGGCCAGACCATCGTCGTCGACGGCGGCACGACGATCGCCCCGTCGTAGGCGAGCAACTTTGATAGACGCTTCCCAGCTCGTAGCCACACCGGCGAAGGCCGGCGCCTATGACTGGCATGGGTCCCGGCCCGCGCCGGGATGGCGGGAGCGAAAAGGCTACAGTCCCAAACGAGGGGTTTGTACGCCACGCCTGAGCGGGTTCATTTGACAGCGGCCGCCCGGGTGAAGGTGCCTTGGCCGTTGCCGTCGAGGTTCTCGATCGTCACCGTCTTTGCCTTCCCATCGGCGCCGATCGCAAAGCTGACCGCGCTCAAACCGCCGGCGTTCTCGCCCGAAGGCTGATAGCTGAATACGTCGCGGTCGAAATGCTGCATCGGGTAGGGCTGTTGCCCCGGTCCGAGTTTGACGACCAGCCCTTGATCGGTCGCGGCGATCGCGATCGGACCATAGAGATCGTTCCGGTAGGTCCCGGCATAGGCGCCAGCCGGCAATGCCGGCGACGGCGGCACCGGCGGCTTCGTATAATCGACGGCGATGCCGTAATCGGGGGCGAGCGCTGTCGCCATCAGTTGCCCATAGAGCGCCAGCCAGTCCTTTTCGACTTTGCCGTTGAGCACGATGTCGAAAAAACTGCGGCTGACCGCCTCCGGCACGCCGATCGGCTGCGTGTTGGTCAGCACCACGATGCCCAGCTGCTGCGTCGGGAGCACCGCGACGCTGGTCGCCGCGCCGAGCTCGAACCCCCCGGAATGGCTCCAGCGAACGCGGCCTGCGGCATCGTAGTCGATGTTCCAGCCAAGCCCGTAGAACCCGGCGTGGTCGACGGCCGGGTCTTTGGGCGGGGTGCGCACGATCTGCGGGCGATGAGTCTCGTCGAGCGCCTCGGCGGCGACGATCTCTTTGCCGGCGTACTTTCCCGAGCCCAGCTGCAGCCGCAGCCACATCGCCATGTCCCGCGCTGACGAGCTCACCCCGCCGGCGGGGGCTTGGGCATCGGGGTCGCGGCTGTATTTGGCGATCCAGCCGCCGTCGAGCCGCACATGCCCGGATGCCCGATGCGCCGCCGCGGCAAAATCGGCGAAGCGCGAGCTGGTATGCGTCATGCCCAAAGGGCGATAGAGCCGTTCGGCCGACACGTCCCCCCACGATTTTCCGGCGGCCTTGGCCGCCGCCACCGCCGCCTCGGTCAGGCCGAAATTGGTGTAGGCGTAGCGCGATCGAAAGCTGCTGTGGGGCTTCTGGTAGCGCAGGCGGTAGAGGATCGCGGCGCGACCGTAGCCGATGTCCTCCAGCATGTCGCCGGCATGGTCCGGCAGCCCGCTGCGATGGGCGAACATGTCGCGAAGGGTGACCTGTCGCGTCACCCAGGAATTGTACATCTCGAAGCCGGGATCGTGGCGCACGATCGGGTCGTCCCAGGTGACGATCCCCTCGCCGACCAGCGCCGCCACCACGGTCGCCGCGATCGGCTTCGATAGCGAAGCCAGCTGAAACACCGTGTCGGGATCGACGGCTGCGGGCTTGCCGGCTTCGCGCACGCCAAACCCCTCGAGGTAGATGACCTCGTCCTTGTAGACGACGGCGATCGCCATGCCGGGGATGCCGGTGCGCTGCCGGGTGTCCTCGGCGAGCTGCTGCAGCTTTGGCAGGGCGTTCTCGACCGTCTGCCGCGGCAGCGCTGCCGCAGTCTCCTCGGCGCCGACGGCCTCCCTACCGAGGACGGGGCGCGGGGCCAGCATGCCCGCCGTCGCCGCGGCAATGACCGCCCGGCGCGACGGTTTGACGAGAAGCGGCGCGTGCTCCATCCGACGGCTCCTCGGGCGCTGCTCGACAGCGCTCCTTGCTCGCGGTCACGTTGAGCCGCTGATGCTCCAGCAAACGAGCGAAATTGAGGCGGGGACATCATCGGATTTCGGCTCGGCCGGCGGAAGATCCGGTGCCAGGCGAGGCCGAAGCCTTGCGGGAGGCCGAGGAGGCGTTGGCGCGCCGATTGACCTCGCGCGCAAGCAATCCATCGCGACAAAGATAAGGATCAGGCGGCGCGTCCGGCGCGGGCTACTCCGCGGCTTCGCGGTGCTGCGGCTCGGGGCGCCAGCGCAGGATCGGCTTGCGGGCGGCCGAGGTTTCGTCGAGGCGCCGGCGCGGGGTCAGGCGCGGGGCGGCGCGGAAGCGGGCCGTGTCGCCGGCGCGGGCGGCGGCGGCCAGCGCCTTGACCACGGCGGCGAATTCGTCGAGCGCCGCTTTGCTCTCGGTTTCGGTCGGCTCAACCAGCAAAGCGCCGTGCACGACCAGCGGGAAATACATGGTCATCGGGTGATAGCCCTCGTCGATCAATGCCTTGGCAAAGTCGAGGGTGGTGACGCCGGTGTCCTTCAGAAAACGATCGTCGAACAGCACCTCGTGCATGCACGGGCCGGGGAACGACAGGCTCAGCTCGCCCTCAAGCAGGACGCGAAGGTAATTGGCGTTGAGCACCGCATCCTCGGCGACCTGGCGGAGCCCGTCGGCGCCATGGCTCATGATGTAGGCGAGCGCCCGCACGAACATTCCGACTTGGCCGTGAAACCCCTTGAGCCGGCCGATCGCCTGCCCGGCCGGGCCGTCACCGTGCTCGATCAGCGCCAATCCCTGCTCGCCATGCGCCAGCCAAGGCAACGGCGCGTAACGAGCGAGCGAAGCGGCCAGCGCCACCGGTCCGCTGCCCGGCCCGCCGCCCCCGTGTGGGGTCGAAAAGGTCTTGTGCAGGTTCAAATGCATGCAGTCGATGCCTAGGTCGGCGGGCCGCACCCGTCCAACGATCGCGTTGAAATTGGCGCCGTCGCAGTAGAAGAAGGCCCCGGCCCGATGCACCGCGGCGGCGATCTCGACGATCTCGTCTTCGAACAGCCCGCAGGTGTTGGGGTTGGTCAGCATCAATGCCGCGACGTCGGGGCCGAGCTTCCCTTCGAGCGCGGCGCGGTCGACCCGGCCGCGCGCATTGGCCGGGATCGCATCGACCGCATAACCGCACGCCGCCGCGGTGGCCGGGTTGGTGCCATGCGCCGATTCCGGCACCAGCACCCGCCGGCGCCGGTCGCCGCGGGCTTCGAGCGCCGCGCGAATCGTCATCATGCCGCACAGCTCGCCATGCGCGCCGGCACCGGGCGACAAGGCGATCGCCGGCATTCCGGTCAGGGTCTTCAGCCAATGCGCCAGCGTGTCGATCAGCTCGAGGACGCCCGGCACGGTCGAGAGCGGCTGCAGCGGATGAATGTCGGCGAGGCCGGGCAGCCGCGCCAATTTCTCGTTGAGCCGCGGGTTGTGCTTCATCGTGCACGAGCCGAGCGGGTAGAGCCCGCTGTCGATCGCATAGTTCTTTTGCGACAGCCGGGTGAAATGGCGCACCACCTGCGGCTCGCTGAGCCCCGGCAGGCCGATCGGGCCCGTTCGCTCGAGACCGCCGAGCCGTGAGCGGAACGGCGCCGGCTCGGGCAGATCGACGCCGCAATGCCCCGGCGAATCCTGCTCGAAGATCAGCCTTTCCTCGATCTGCAAGCCGCGGTTGCCGCTGAATGTCGCGCCGGGCGGCGTCGGGTCTTCGGCGGTGCGGCCGCGCAACGCCCGGCTCCATTCGCTCACGACAAAACCTCCGCCAAACCGTGCGCGAGCCGCTCGATGTCTGCCGCGGTCGTGGTTTCGGTCGCCGCCACCAGCAGCAGATCGGCCAGCTCGGGCCGGTCCGGATAAAGCCGGCTGATCGGAATGCCCCCGAGCACGCCCTGGTCGGCGAGCGCCTCGACGATGGGTGCGGCCCGGCACGGCAGGCGCAAGGCGAACTCGTTGAAAAAGGCTCGGTTGACGAGCCGCACTCCGGGCACGCGTTCGAGCCGCTCGGCCAGGGCGATGGCCGCAGCATGGTTGAGCCGGGCGAGCCGGGTGAGACCCGCCTCGCCGAGCAGCGCCAGGTGGATCGTAAATGCGAGCGCGCATAGGCCCGAATTGGTGCAGATGTTGCTCGTTGCCCGCTCGCGCCGGATGTGCTGCTCGCGGGTCGACAAGGTCAGGACCCAGCCGCGCTTGCCGTCCGAGTCGACGGTCTGGCCGACGAGCCGGCCCGGCATCTGGCGCACGAATTTGTCGCGGGTGGCGAACAAGCCCAGATAGGGTCCGCCGAAATTGAGCGCGTTGCCGATCGACTGGCCCTCGGCGGCGACGATGTCGGCGCCCATTTCGCCGGGCGGCCGAACCGCGCCCAACGACACGATTTCGGTCACCACGACGACCAGCAGCGCGCCCTTGTCACGACAGGCCCGGCCGAGTGCCGACCAGTCGTGCAATTCGCCCCAGAAATCGGGGTTCTGCACGACGACACACGAGGTGCCCCCGTCGACCAGCCGCGCCAGGTCCTCGGTTTCGCCGGGCGCCGGGTCCTGCGCCGCCAGCTCGAACCCAACGAAGCGGGCGTAGGTTTCGCACACCTCGCGGTAATGCGGATGGAGCCCGCCCGACAACACCGCCTGGCTTCGTCCGGCCACCCGGTTGGCCATCATCACCGCTTCGGCGCAGGCGGTCGCCCCGTCATACATCGAGGCGTTGGCGACCTCCATGCCGGTCAAGAGCGCCACCTGGGTCTGGAACTCGAACAGGTATTGGAGCGTCCCCTGAGACAACTCGGGCTGGTAGGGGGTGTAGGAGGTCAGGAATTCGCCGCGCTGGATCAGGTGGTCGACCGCGGCCGGGACATGATGGCGATAGGCCCCGCCGCCGACGAAGAACGGCGCCGACCCGGCCGCCATGTTACGCGCCGCCATGCCGCCGATCGCGCGTTCGACCTCGATCTCGCCCCTCGCCTGCGGCAGATCGAGGAGGCCGTCGAGCCGGGCATTTTCGGGCACCTCGGCAAACAGCGCATCGATCGAGGCGACGCCGATTTTGGCCAGCATCTCGGCCCGATCGCGCGGGGTCAGCGGCAGATAGCGCATCTAATGCTGCTCCTCGACAAAGCGCCGGTAGGCGGCCTCGTCCATCAGCGGCTCAAGTTGCTTGGGGTCGTCGAGCCGCAATTTGAGAAACCAGCCGGCGCCCATCGGGTCGGCATTGACTGTGGCCGGATCGGCGGCGAGCGCCTCGTTCACTTCGGCGACCTCGCCCGAAACCGGCGCAAAGACCTCGCTCGCCGCCTTGACCGATTCGACGACCGCCGCTTCCTTGCCCTGCTCGATCCGGCGGCCGATCTGCGGCAACTCGACGTAAACCACGTCGCCGAGCTGCGACTGGGCGTAGTCGGTAACGCCGATCACGGCCAAATCGCCGTCGAGGCGAACCCATTCGTGGTCCCTGGTAAAGCGAAGTGCCGTCATCGGCGGGTTCCTTCTGCGGGTCAGCCGCGGTGATAGCGGTGCGGGACAAAGGGCAGCGGGACGATTCGCGCCGGGCGGGGCGAGCCGCGGACCAGCAGCGACAGCGGAGCGCCCTCGGCCGCATGGGCAGCATCGACATAGCCCATCGCCACCGGCGCCCCGAGCGAGGGGCCAAAGCCGCCGCTGGTCACCCGGCCGATCTCGTTGCCGGCGTCATCTGCGATCACAGTCGATTCGCGTGCCGGAGCGCGGCCATCCGGGCGGATGCCGAGCCGTTTGCGCGATGCTCCTTGGGCGAGCTGGCGCAGGATCGCCGCGGCGCCGGGGAAGCCGCCTTCCTCGCGCCGTCTCTTGCCGATGGTCCAGGCGAGATCGGCCTCGATCGGGGTCGTGGTTTCGTCGATGTCCTGCCCGCAAAGGCACAGCCCGGCTTCGAGACGCAGCGAATCGCGCGCGCCAAGGCCGATCGGCATCACCTCCGGCTCGGCCAGCAGCTTTTCGGCCAATCCCGGCGCATCGGCCGCCGGCAGCGAAATCTCGAACCCGTCCTCGCCGGTATAGCCCGAACGCGTGACCAGGCATTGGCGTCCGTCAAGCGCCAGTTCCGCGGCAGTCATGAACGGCATCAGCTCGACGCCCGGGGCGAGGCGCGCCAGCACCGCCGCGGCAGCCGGACCCTGCAACGCCAGCAAGGCCCGGTCCTCGAGCGGTTCGACCGCCGCGGTGCCGGCGAGGCGATCGCGCACATGGGCGAGGTCAGCCTCCTTGCGTGCGGCGTTGACCACGACGAACAGGCCGCCATCGAACAGCCCGTCGGCGAGCCGGGTCGCCATCAGATCGTCGAGGATGCCGCCGGTACCGTTAAGTAAGAGCGAATAGCGCATCCGCATTGGCGCCAGCGCGCGGATGTCTCCGGGCACCAGCGTTTCGAGCGCCGCGGCCGGGTCGCTCCCGGCGATCCGCATCTGGCCCATATGCGAGACGTCGAACAGCCCCGCCTGGGCGCGGGTGTGCAGATGCTCGGCGAGAATCCCGGCCGGGTACTGCAACGGCATCTCATAGCCGGCGAACGGCACCATCCGGGCGCCGAGCGACTGGTGCAATCGGTAGAGCGGCGTGCGCCGCAGCGGCGCAGCATCGACAGCGGGCACCCCGTCACCTCCGACAGAGCGGACGCGGATGCGTCCGGCGATGCCCCCTCTGTCGTGGACCCTGAGAGATTCACCCGAGCGGCGGATCACCCGCCGCCGGGCTTACTCCTTCGGTGAGCGGATGAGGTACGACCCCCGCCCGCTGCTTTCCAGAGCGCCCTTCCGCCCGCGGTCCTTTTGCCTGAGAGTTTCCGGGGCGGTTGCTCCTTCGGCGCCGCGTCTCCGGTTCAAGCCGGGGTCGCGACCTCTCCTGCGGGCGTGCAATCAGCTCCGCCGGTGTACCACCGCCCTCAGCGCAATGCCAGCCGCTTCCGCCCGATGCCGGTTCCCGTCGCATTCCTCTCCCGCAGAACGCGCCAGTCATGTAGCATCGCATCTTGCGAACTCGCCCAAGGAGCCCGCCATGCCCGACCGTTATCCGCTGCCCGCCGGCGACCCCACGACGCTCGGCTTCGCCGCCAAACCGTTGCAGCATCTCGACCGGCTGATTCGCCAGCATATCGAGGAAGGGCGCTATCCCGGTGCGCAGATCGCGCTGGCGCGGCACGGGCAATTGGCGCTGTACCGCAGCTATGGCGACGCCAGGACCGAGCCGCGCAAGGAGCCGGCGACCGGCGAGACCCTGTTCCTGTTGTTCAGCCAGACGAAGGTGCTGACCAGCTCCGCGGTGTGGGCCCTGATCGAGGAGGGCCGGCTCTCGTTCATGGACAAGATCGCCGACCACCTGCCGGAATTCGCCCAGCGCGGCAAGGCCGAGATCACCCTGCAACAAGTGATGACGCATCAGGGCGGCTTTCCGAGCGGCGACGTGACCCGGGCGACCTGGACCGACCATGCGCGGATGCGCGCCGAGGTGTGCGATTTCTCGCTCGACTGGACCCCGGGGACGCGGCTGCAATACCACCCGCGCGCCGCGCATCTGACCCAGGCGATGGTGATCGAAGCGGTGACCGGCCAGGACTACCGCCACGTGATCCGCGACAAGGTGTTGGCGCCGCTCGGCCTCGCCGACGACATCTTCGTCGGCGTACCAAGCGGCGAGCAGGGGCGCTGCGCCGACACCTACGCGCCCGAGCCGCGAGACAACTCGCCCGAATTCAAGGCGGCGGGGATGCCGAGCGGCGGCGGCTATGCGACTGCGCGCGGCATGGCGGCGTTCTATCAGATGCTGTTGGGCCAAGGCCGTCTCGGCGAGGTGCGGATGTTCTCGCCGCGGCTCGTCAGCTACGTCACCCGCAATCACACCGGCGAGCGCGGCGACGACGCAGATGGGCGGCATCCCGATGCATCGCGGGCTCGGGCCGCATGTGCGCGGCGACAGCGACCGCATCCGCGGCCTCGGCGCGATCGCCGCGCCGCAGACCTTCGGCCATGGCGGGGCCGGCACGTCCTATTCCTGGGCCGACCCGACGAGCGGAGTGTCGTTCACCTACCTCAGCAATTTCGTCCAGCCCGACCCATTTCATTCGGCCCGGCTCGACCGGGTCGCCAATTTGGTGCACGCCGCGATCGACTGAGCGTGACCGGTTACATTGGTGAGTCTGCACCGATAAACCCAGTGCGCTGCTCCCTATCGCCTCGTCATCCCGGCGAGAGCGGGAACCCAGGGCGGCAGGTCTCCGGTCGCTTCGCCTAGGCCCCACGCTTCCGCGCGGGCGCCGAAACTGCGCGCCCCGGTCTCGAGGGCTCTTCGGTAACGCGATGGCGCCGCGGGTCGATCCGGTCCGTTCCGACGAGGCGCTGCCGGCGCAGGCCGATGTCGTGATCGTCGGCGGCGGCATCATCGGCGCCAGCGCTGCGCTGTTTCTGGCGGAAAAGGGCGTCTCGGTCGCGCTGTGCGAAAAGGGCCATATTGCCGGCGAGCAGTCGAGCCGCAATTGGGGCTGGTGCCGCAAGATGGGCCGCGACCCGCGCGAGATCCCGCTGATCATCGAGAGCCTGCGGCTGTGGCAGGGCATCAATGAGCGGGTCGAGGCCGAAACCGGGTTTCGCCAGTGCGGCATCATGTACCTGGCCGAGAACCCGGCCGAGTTGGCCCAGCTCGAATCCTGGCTCGAGCATGCGCGGCAATACCAGCTCGACACCAGGCTCCTGACCCGCGCCGAGGCGACGGAGCTGATGCCCGGGCTGACCGGCAATTGGGCGGGCGCGCTCTATACCCCGAGCGACGGCAAGGCCGAGCCGCAGCGCGCGGCACCGGCGATCGCCGAGATGGCGCGGCGGCGGGGTGCGGCGATCCTGACCCGATGCGCGGTGCGCGGCATCGAAACCGCGGCGCGGGCGGGTCTCGGCCGTCGTCACCGAGAAGGGCCGGATCGCTTGCGGCTCGGTCGTGCTCGCCGGCGGGGCGTGGTCGCGGCTGTTCTGTGGCAATCTCGGCGTCGCACTACCGCAGCTCAAGGTGCTGGCCTCGGTCATGCGCACCGAGCCGATCTCGGGCGGCCCCGAGATTTCCGCCTCGGGTGGCCTCTTCGGGTTTCGCAAGCGGATGGACGGCGGCTACACGGTCGCCACCTTGGGGGTGCGCACGATCGACCTCGTCCCCGACAATTTCCGCCTCGTTCGCGAGTATTTGCCGGCGGTGCGGCTGCACTGGAAGAAATTGCGATTCCGGGTCGGCCGGCGCTGGGTCGATGAATGGCAAATGAAGCGGCGCTGGGGATTGGACGAGGCGACGCCCTTCGAGGCGGTGCGGACCCTCGACCCCGAGCCCGACCCATTCGTCCTCGACCGCGCCAAGGCTGCCGTCGGTGCCGCCTTTCCGGTGTTCCGCGACATGGCGGTGGCCGAGAGCTGGGGCGGCATGATCGACGTGATGCCCGACGCGATCCCGGTGATCTCGCCGGTCGAAAGCCTGCCCGGCTTTTTCATCGCCACCGGGTTTTCGGGGCACGGCTTCGGCATCGGCCCGGGCGCCGGCAAGCTCGTCGCCGACATGGTCATGGGCGCCCCAACGCTGGTCGATCCGACGCCGTTCCGCCTGTCGCGCTTTACCGACGGCTCGAACCCCCGCCCCCACCCGCTGGCCAGCTGACCGCGGACCCTCGCTGGTGATCCGCTCGGTTCAGCCGTCGTGAGCCGTCATTGCGAGCAGGACGAAGCAATCCCGAAGGGGGAGTCCCGTCGTCGGACCGAGATTGCTTCGTCGTTGCGCTCCTCGCAATGACAAACAAGTCGGACCATCCCGTACGCTACCTTCCCGGATGCCGTCTAGACGCCAAGCATGGTCCCCGCCTCGATCCCTGCTTCGCTGGCGGCGATCTTGGCGCCGTTGTCGAGACGCACCCGCGAAACTTCGACATAGCCGCCCTGGGCGAGGATGCGCAACCCCTCGGGACCGGCCGAGACGACCTCGCCGATCTTCTTGCCGCGCACCGCGCCAAACGTAGCCGCAGTGACCTTTTTCGCATCGAACAGATAGAGCTTCTGCTCGCCGAACATGGTCCACGCACCCGGCGCCGGGTTGCAGCCGCGGATCAGGTCGTAGATGAAATCGACGTGGCTCGCCCAGTTGATCCGGGATTCGGCGTCGCGCACCCAGCCTTCATAGGTGGCGCGGTCCTCGTCCTGGGTGGTCTCAACCGCCCGGCCCCGGACCACGAGATCGGCGGCCTCGACCAATGCCTCCACCCCCATCGGAAAGATCTTGTCGAAATAGAGGGACCCGGCGGTATCGGCGGGCCCGATCGGGATGCGCTTTTGCAGGATGACCGGCCCTTCGTCGAGACCTGGGGTCGGGCGGAAGATCGACAGCCCGGTTTCGCTGCGCCCGCGGATGATCGCCCACGGGATCGAGGACGGCCCGCGATGCAACGGCAGCAGCGAGGGATGGAACTGGATCATCCCGTGCTTCGGGATCGCGCAGAATTCGGGCGGGGCGAACAGCAGCACATAGGCCATGACGCCGAGATCGGCCTTGAGGTCGGCAAGGGCGCCCTTCGCCTCGTCGCTCGAATAGCGCGGGAAGCGGTGAACGGGGAGCTTGCGCTCCTCGGCGGCGGCGACCAGCGGATCGGGCCGGGCGCCCGGCTTGTCCGGTGCCGCGAACACCCCGGCGATCTCGTCGCCGCGCGCGATAAAGGCCTCGAGCACGGCCTTGCCAAAGGCCTGCTGGCCGACGATGACGATGCGCATCTCGCTCCCTCCGACTGTGACCGCCCGATGGCTCTGACGCCGCTCCGGCCTTGGCGCAACCTCGCCATCATCGCTGCCGCAGAGTTACACGCCACCTCCGCCCGCAAGCAAGCCCGCCCGCAAGCAGCCCGCCGGCGAAGGCCGCGCAGCAGCGGCCGCCCGACCCGGCGGCGGCTCCGGCTACTCGGCGGCGCGCGGTGCGGAGGCGTCGGCGAAATGCGGCATCACTTCGCGGGCGAAGCGGCGCAGGCTCGAGCGGCCGCGCGATCCACCGCCCGAGCCGCCGCCGTTGATCAGCACATAGCCGGCGCCGGCCGCGCGCAGCTGATCGAGCCGCAGGGCGATGTGATCGGGATTGCCGTACATCGCACTTGCTTCGTTGACCGCCTTGGGATCGCCCGTGGCGCGGTCGGGCCCGCCATGCACGGTGCCGTCGGGCGTGGTCGCGAGCTTCAGCTGGCGCAGCCGGTTGGCCAGCCGGCGCTCCATTGCCGCCTCGCGCTCGGCGGCGGTGTCGCAGACGAAAAAGGCGCGGGTCACCGCGACCTGCATCGGGTCGAAAATGCGGCCACGCGCCTCGACCTCGGATCGGTAGATCGCGATGTTGGCGGCGACGTTAGCCGGCGAAGCGTATTGCCCGAGCAGCAGGTGATAGCCCTGGGCGGCAACGCGGCGGATCGAGCGCTCGCTGCCGGCCCCCATCCAGATCGACGGGTGCGGACGCTGCGCGGTCGGCGGCTCGACGGCGATGTTGTCGAACTGCCAGTACTTGCCGCGATGCGAGAACGGCTCGTCGGCGGTCCATGCCTTGAGGATCACCGCGAGCGCCTCGTCGAAGCGCGCGTCGGCCTCGTCCATGGCCACGCAAAAGCCGGCGAACTCGTTGTAGCGATAGCCCTTGCCGACGCCGAAATCGAGCCGGCCGCCGGATAGGAGATCGAGCGTCGCCGCCTGCTCGGCCAGCAATACCGGGTTGTGCCACGGCAGCACCATGACCGCGGTGCCGAGGCGCAGCCGGCGGGTGCGGGCGCCGAGCCAGGTCAAGAGATTGATCGTCGCCGAGACCTGGCCGTAGCCGGTGAAATGATGCTCGACGACAAAGCTGCTGTGAAAGCCCAGCGCCTCGGCCTCGACATTGTACTCGATAAAGTCGTGAAACCCCTCGGCGCTGTCGAACTCGGCCTCCTCAGGCCCCTTGCCGCGCCGCGCCGCCGCACTGCCGAACAGGCCGAACTGCATCGTCTCACCCTCGCTCGCCGAGCCGTCGATGGCCGGGAAACTACGTCACTGCCGCCGATGTTCAAAATGCCGTTTGCCGATCACCGGAATACCCTCCGGGTATGACCGGTGTCGAGACGTGCAAAACCGGGCCATCCTGTTGAATGTGCTCGGCATTTCTGCGCCGCTCGGCCCGTCGGCGGGATCCTGCAGGTTTTCCGCTTACACCGGCAGCCCATTTCGTCGGGCAATTTGGAGACACTCGATGGACTGGCCGCTCGGGACGAATTTCTGACGCCTTATCCGAAATAATATCGAGCCTCTTGGTGCATCCCGGATCACGTTGGCAATTTGCGATCGCGACTCCTGTTTTGCGACCCATAGAGAGGGCAGGGAATGGCAAAAACCGGCGCGATTGCAGTTGTGTTATCCATAGTGATGTTCGGAGGAGCGGCCGTGTTTTTGTTGGTCGCACATTCCGAGCCGTCAACTCAGGCCCTCGACGCGGACCTGGCCAACATTCGCACCCAAATCAAGGCGGCGGATAATGAGAACACACAGTATACGGGCGGTGCGATCCAAGCTCTGATTTTGGTCCGGCGCAAAATCCTCCAAACCACTGAAGCGATGCTCGAGGCCAAACGCGCGAGCCTGATACGCCGGATCGATCTTCAATACGTTATTGACGCACACCGAATTGCGCCGGCTAGCAAGAAACAAATGTTGCACATTAAAAATGACATCGATGACGAGACCGCAAAGCTATCCCGAAATATCGAGCAGGCTTCGCACTATTCGGGAGGTCTCATTCAGGTGATGTCGCTGGTGGCGGCCGTGACCGATCGCGTAACGATCGCCCAGCTGGAGCTTACTTATTACAGCGCCAAATACGGTGCCGCGGTGCCTATCGCAGCCTCGTCAGCGTCGCCGAGCGCAGGCGCCCCGGGAAAAATTGTCGGCGACAAGCGAGCTTTCTAGTGAATGGGGGGCAAGGTCTCCATGCGTTCTCTACGATACGCGACCTTTGCCGTCATGGTCTTGCTGGCCCTGACGAGCGTGTCGCGGGCGGTGACCAAAGATGACAGCAGCGCAGCCCCTTTCGGGCTTCAGTGGGGCATGTCATCTGCGCAGGCTCGGGCGATCGGTGTCGTCTTGACGGAAAACGATCATAAGGATTACGGGATCACCTATATCGCCACAAAGCTTCCGAAGATGATCGCCGACGTACAGACGGTCGTGCTCTCGTTTGGGTTCGACGACAAACTTTGGCGCGTCGCCGCTGTAAGCAAAGATTTTCCTAACGATCCATATGGCTCGGCAGTCCAGAAACGATGCCGTGAGCTGGCAGCCGAATTGGCCGAAAAATATGGAGGAGGGGAGAAGGAGAGCGGGGTTAGCGGCGAATTTTACAGCGACCCGAAAAATTTCGTCTACGCGATACAATCCGGTAATGCATGGCACTATACCAACTACAATACTAGCATGACGAGCGTTCAATTGGGTATCGGCGCAACCGACCTGTCTACCGCATTTTATAAAATCATATTCGAGAATAATGCTCTAAGGTCGGACTTCGAGAAAGGAAAGAAGACGAACGAGAAAAATGCCCTCTAACCTCCTCCGCCTCGACCCCATCAGGCCGGCAAATTACGAAATCGGTCGTGCGGCCACTTCCAACGACCTGGAGACTACGCCGGAGGGGCGGCAAGCTCAAAATGCCGCCTCTCGATCGCGGGCATGTCGGATCGGCATCAGATGCGTGCGAGCCGTCCCGTTTTAGAGTTGTTCCATTTTATTCCGCGCTTCCTCTTTCCGAGCGGGTGGCGAATTGCCAAATCGTGTGGGCGCGGTCCGAGAGGCGCGACGCTTCGAGCAGGAGAGCCAAGATGAGTGTCGAGCTCAACCACACAATCATCCCGGCGAAGGACAAATGGGCTTCCGCCAAGTTTCTCGCCGACATTTTGAATTTGGAGGCGGGGCCGGAATGGGCCCATTTCGTCCCGGTCAGGACCGGCAACGGGGTCACCCTCGATTTTTCCGATTCCGACAATTTCCGGCCGCAGCATTATGCGTTTCTGGTCGGCGACGCGGAATTCGACGCCGCCCTTGCACGCATCCGCGCCGGCGGCGTCGCGCATTACGCGAACTTCCGCCGCGAGCGGCCGGGTGAAATCAATCACCTCTATGGTGGCCGCGGCGTCTATTTCGACGACCCGAACGGCCACCTGCTGGAACTGATCACCCAGCCCTACGGCCCCGTTCCCCAGGGCGGCTGACGCCTCTGCTCAGGCCGGGCGTTTCCAGCCGAGCCAGGCACAGATCGCGTCGCCCATCACGAGTTCCTTGTCGCGCCCCTGCAGCCACGGCAATTCCTCGGTGAACATCGTCACGCATTGGCGATAGGAGCACGGCATGCGGGTGATGTCGGTGCCCCAGAAGCAGCGCTGCGCACCAAACGCCTCGACGATCTGTCTGATGTATTTGTGGATGTTGCGGTAGGGGTAGGGCTCGCTCGAATAGCTCGGCGCGCCGGACAATTTGACCGCGACATTCGGATGTTTGGCGAGCGCCAGCATGTCGCCGAGATTGGCGAAAGCGGCGTCGTCGTTGCCGGACCCGGCACCGCCGCCGCGGCCATGGTGGTCGATGTGCAATTTGAGGCCGGGATGGCGCTCGGCGATACGGCCGAGCTCGGCCAGATGGCCGCCAGCCATCAGCCCGACCGGCAGCTTCTCGCGTTCGCAGGCCGCCCAGAACCAGTCGAGCGAGCCGTCCGACCACCAGCTCTGCTGGTGCGGCTGGTTGAACGTGAAACGGAAACCGAGCATGCCCGGCCGCTGCCGCCAATTCCTGACGATCTCGTCGCGGTTCGGGGCCTGCAAATCGAAATTGCCGAGGATGCAGAATTTGTCGGGGTGGGCTTTGACCGCCTCGACCGCCTGCACGTTCGGCCCTTCGCCCAAGGTGCTGGGCGGATGGATCACCGCGGCATCGACCCCGGCCTCGGCCATCTCCTTCAGCGCGTCATCGACGTTGTAGGTCGGGATCTGCCGGTGCTGCGGCGACATCCGCGCGTTTTCCCAGAGATGGATCTGCGAATCGACGATCTGCATCAGCGTTTCTCCTCTTCGGTTCAGATTTTTCAGGCTTCGACGCCGGCCGGCCGGCGCGAGCGGTCGGCCAGGTTCACTATCGGCTCGTCGAGCCGCGGGCGCAGCTTGCCTTCGGCCTCGATGTCGGCGAGGACCTGGGTGACGATCTCGGCCACAGCCTGCCGCGCCGCCGACGGGCCGCGGCTCGCCGCTGCGCCGAGCGCCAGGGTCCGAAAAATGCCGCTGGCGGTGATCCGATGCGCTTGCGCCAGGCCGCGGGCGCATTCGCGGTAGACCGAGGAGTGCGGCAGGATCGACGCGCCGACCCCCTGCTGCACCATCAGCCGGATCGTCTCGTGATCGTTCAATTCGGTGTCGACCTGCAAAGCGATCCCGCGGCCGGCGAGCAGCACGTCGAGAGCCGCGCGCAGCCCGTCGCCGAGGATCAGCGGCGTGCGGTTCAGTTCCTCGGCCGAGACGACCCCGCGCGGCCGAGCCCCCGGCCGGGTGACCAGCACCATCTCCTCTTCGGCGAGCCGGCTCGACAGAATGAGGCGGCTACGCGCGATTTCCGCCAACAATGCCAGATCCACGCGGCCGTTGACGATGAACTCCTCGAGCCGGACGGTGCCGGCGTGGACCACTTTGAGCTCGATCATCGGATAGTGGTCGCGCATGCGCGCGAAAAGCTCCGGCACTACGACCGGGCACGAGGTCGGGGTCACGCCCAAGATGATCTTGCCGCTCGGATGCGCTTTGTGGGCACGGATCTCGTCACCGGTGCGCTCGACGTCGCGCAGGATGCGCTGCGCGCTTTCGAGCAGTTTGTGGCCGGCCTCGGTCAGCCGCACCCCGCGGTTGGCGCGGGTAAAGAGGGCGGCATCGAGCTCGTCCTCGAGCCGCTGGATGTGCCGGGTCAAGGCCGGCTGGGCGATTTGCAGATGCGCCGAGGCGCGGGTGATGCTGCCGAGCTCGGCGATGCGGACAAAGTAGTGCAGGCTGCGCAATTCCATGACGAGCGCGATTTCGCCCACCCGCGGGGACGAAGGTCAATCGGAATTGCGGCGACGCTGCCTCTCACCCCGGCCCTCTCGCCGCCTACGGGGGCTTTGCCCTTAAACCCATAAAATCGATCCCATTTTGTGCAGCCTGTGGTTCTGCACAAAAATGAAGTAAAATAGCCACGTCGTCGCGCCAACCACAAGCGCACTCCGCCTCGTTCTTCCGCCTCGTTCTTCCGCCTCTCGTTCTTCGCCTCGTTCTTCAATCCTTTGCAACGCCCACATCTCGGCGTATGTAGCCGAGGCGGTTCATTAACCGCTCCTGTATCAAACCGATTTGCGCAGCCTTGCCCCCTGTGGTGGATGCCAATGCAGCCTCCGGTAACATCAGAAGCCACAACACGATCAAATTTCCAACGAGCGGCCAAGAGAGCGCAAGAGCCGCCGTCCACGAATAGCCGTCTTGCCAAATATGATAGGCCATTAGCGGTGGTATCACAAATCTTAGCCACGTGAAGTGGGCCGATATATCAATGGCTGTCGGCGGAGTGAATCTTGGTACAACTACGATCCACCACGTAAAAGTAACTAAGGTCAGCGATCCAACAACCAACCACCAGGTGTAAAAGTAAACAATATTGGAATGAAAGGTTGCGATATGAAAAGGGGCCAATGCTTCCACTCAGAAGCCCGGAGCCATGCCCATCGTAGATTGTGGTCATCCGAATGCTCTTCTGGTCGCCACATGATGTTTGCCTTACCACTTCTCACCGTGCCGCAACACTTCGGCGGCACCGTCAGCAGAATACTCGTTAGTCTGTGCGGTAATGTCCTCACACATCGTCGGCGAAGGGTCGCCAATTTTGGGATACCCGCCCCACGGGTTGACCGGAAGCCGCATTCCGAGCACGGAAGGAAAAAACTTGGTCGTTTTCAATACAGCTAAATGCCGAGCCTCACGCTCACTCTCGGCGCGAACGATGACCGGCTCAATGCTCCATTTCCCCGTCCATATCCGGTCTGCGGGGTTGGTCGGGGTGATCTTCCAAATGCGCATTGTCGTTCCTCTATTTAGCGGGCGTGGTCAATCGTGGAGGCAAATGGTTTCATTTATCTTGCCCAAGGTCTTGCCCAAGGTCTTGCTGATATAATTGATGACCTTTCGCATGTCGCGTCGGCGGCACCAGAAAATCCGATGAGAGCTGCCGTTGATGCCTACGCGTGCCAAGCCCTCATTTAGAAAGCAATCTCTCGTGTATGGGAGATAAAACCGACTTTACGACTTCCGCAATTTCCTGTCAGATATGGAAAGACACATCATTGGATCGTTTCCCGTAATAGAGATGGTAACTACGAGCCGGGTAATTGTTGGTCTGCGGGGAGAGGAAGGGACGCTCGAAGAGGCCACCCCGATCGAAATTGACCATGCCGCAGCGGCATGAGCAATATCGGAAATCGGTATTTGCTCGATAGCCGGATCGAATTTAGGCTTCGCCGGCGGAACGAAGGAGATAACGGTATGGAAGTCGGCGTCTACCATGAGTTCCACTGCCGGCCGGACCAGACCCAGGCAGCGGCGTTCGCGGAGGCGCTGGATCAGATCGAGGCCGCCGACCGCTGGGGGCTCGACGCGATCTGGCTCGCCGAAATCCATCAGCAGGCGCGCCGCTCGGTCATGAGCGCGCCGATGACCGTGGCCAGCGCCATCGCGGCGCGCACCAGGCGCATCAAGATCGGCACCGGCGTCCAGGTCCTGCCGCTGTGCCACCCGCTGCGCTTGGCCGAGGAGACTGCGACGGTCGACCAGATCAGCAACGGAAGGCTGATCTTCGGGGTCGGGCGCAGCGGCAACCCGCGCAGCTACATGGCCTATGGCGTGCCCTATTCGGAAAGCCGCGAGCGGTTTCTCGAAACCCTCGAAATCGTCCAGCGGGCTTGGACCCAGGAGCGGTTCTCCTACGAGGGCAAGTACTGGCGTTTCGACGATGCCAGCGCGGTGCCGCAGCCCTACCAGAAGCCAGGCCCGCCGATCCGCGTCGCCGCCGCCAGCGAGGAGACTTTCCCGTCGTTGGGCGAGGCCGGCTATCCGATCTTTGTCGCGGTGCGCAGCGGCTCGCTGTCGGGCCTCGCGCCGGACCTCGCCGCCTACCGCCAGGCCTACAAGGCGGCCGGCCATCCGGGCGAGGGCGAAGTCTACCTGCGGCTGACCCTGCACATCGCCGACACCGACCGGGAGGCGTTCGACCAGGCCGAGGAAAGCATCATGCGCGGCTATCGAACCTTGAGCACGCGGCTCGAAAACTCGCCCGAACCGCCGCCGCGCGGCCGAGGCCGAAACGGTCCGCACGATCTCCTACGAGGAGGTGCAGCGCGACAAGGTGATCATCGGCAGCCCCGAGCGGGTCGCCGACCGCCTCTTGGAACTGCACGAGACGCTGGGGCTCGACGGCATCCTCGCCGAACTGAATTTCGGCGCGCTGATCCCGCCCGAGCCGATGACCCGGTCATTGCAGCTCTTGTGCGAACAGGTCATGCCGCGGCTGCATTAGCTCGGCGGCGACGCCCCTCACCCCGACCCTCTCCCCGCAAGGGGCGTGGGAGGCAGCTCTCAGGAGACAAACCATGAAATTCGGATTGTTCGGCAGCGCGCAGGCGCGCCGCGCCGGCCCCGATAGCGACAGCAGCCAGGGCTTTCGCGACTTCATCGACAACAATGTCGAGGCCGAGGCGCTAGGCTATTACAGCACGTTCTTGGTCGAGCACCATTTTACCGGCTTTGGCCAGGTCTCGGCGAGCCTCAATCTGTTGACCTGGCTCGGTGCCCGCACCCGCCATCTGCGCCTCGGCACGGCGGTGCTGGTTTTGCCGTGGCATAATCCGGTTCTGCTGGCCGAGCAGGCCGCGACCCTCGATCTGTTGTCCGGCGGACGGCTCGATTTCGGGATCGGCAAAGGCTATCGCTGGAACGAGTTCGCCGGTTTCTGCGTGCCGATGGAAGAAGCCGACGAGCGCTTCGAGGAAGTGCTCGACGTGGTCACCAAAGCCTTTGTCTCGGAAACGCCGTTCTCGCATCATGGCAAATATTGGCAGTTCGACAACATCGTCGTCGAGCCGCCGACGGCGCAACGGCCGCACCCGCCCTTTTGGATGGGCGCCGGCAGCGCCAATTCGGTGCGCCAGGTCGCGGAACGTGGCTACAACATGCTGCTGGGGCAGCACGCGCTCGCCGAAGAAAGCCTGGAACAGGTCGCGCAGTTCAAGCGAGAGGTCGAGGCCCGCAGCCGCCGTTTCAACCCGATGGAGGTCGCGGTCGCTCGCGCCGTGCATTTCGCCAAAGACGCCGCCGACAAGGAAGCCGCGATCGAGCGCCGCTACCAGGGCCATATGCGCGTCAATGCGTTGGCCCGCCGACCCGGCAACGAGACCCGCAACCGCTACATCCTGGATGATGAACAACGGGCGCGGCATGAAAGCGCCGAGAGCGCGCTCTTCGGCACGCCCGACGAAATCATGCGCAAGCTCGAAAAGCTGCGCGCTGGCGGCGTCGAGTATGTAATCATCAATTTCGGCGGCTCGCGCGAAAACATTCGTCGCTTCGCCCGCGAAATCATGCCGGCTTTTGCCGACGAACCGGCGTTTGCCCTCGCGGGCAAGTGACGGATTGGATAGGAGTAGCATCGATGGCATTCGAATTCGGCGTGTTCCACGAGTTTCAGCGGCGCCCGGGTCAGAGCGAGGCCGAGGCGTTCACCACCGCGTTCGAGCAGGTCGACGCCGCCGAGCGCTGGGGGCTCGACGCGATCTGGCTACCGGAAATCCACATGGCGCCCGAGCGCTCGGTCTGCTCGGTGCCGTTGACCATCGCCAGCGCCATCGCCGCCCGCACCAGCAACATCAAGATCGGCCTCGGCGTTCAGGTCTTGCCATTGTGCCAGCCCCTGCGCCTGGCGGAAGACACCGCCACCGTCGATCACATCAGCCACGGGCGGCTGCTCTTTGGCGTTGGCCGCAGCGGCTTTCCGCGCGCCTACGAGGCTTACGGCATTCCCTATGGAGAGAGCCCCGATCGCTTTGCCGAAGTGCTCGAAGTCGTCAAACGTGCCTGGACGGAGGAAAAATTCTCCTTTGCCGGCAAGTACTACAATTACGAAAACGTCAGCATCGTGCCGAAACCATTCCACCGACCGCACCCGCCGATCCGGATCGCCGCGAACCGGGAGGACACCTTCATCGCGGCGGGCCGGGAGGGTCATGCGATCTTTGTCGGCGCGCGCCGCGGCACGATCGACGAGGTCCTGCCCAATCTCGAGATTTATCGGACCGCCTGGCGGGCGGCCGGGCGTGAGGGCAACGGCGAGATCTACCTGCGCGCCCCGGTCTATGTCGGCGACACGATGGAACAGGCGCGCCGCGACCCCGAAGAGAGCCTGATGAGTACCTACCGTTGGCTGGGCGCGCGCCTCCAAGAAGTCGGCCCACAGCGCCGGGGTTTTCGACAGCGCGCGGCGCATCGAGGGGGCCCAGCGGCTGCAGACGCTGACCTATGACGAGGTGCTGCAAGGCCGGGCCATCATCGGCACGCCGGAGGCGGTCGCCGACCGTCTTATGACCCTACAGCAGCAACTGGGCCTCGCCGGCATCCTCGCCGAATTGAATTACGGCGGCCTCGTTCCGCATGAGCGGGTCATGCGCTCGTTACAGCTATTGTGCGAAGAGGTGCAGCCGCGTCTGCACTGACCAGGCTGCGAGGATCGCGCCCCGTTTTCGCCGTCGCGGCCGGATCGAGGAGACGGCGACGGCGCCTGATCCGGCCGGTGCCGCCTCGCGCATGCTCGGCGATCGCCGGCGAGACGCACGGGCCAGAAATTTGACATTTGGGCGGCAGGGCTGGGCGCTGGGCCGTCCGGAGCGATATTTACCATTACTTTCGGCCCCGCTCATAGGCGCGGGTTGCGCGACTCCGTCGCGACCCGCCGCGGGTGCGTCACGGTGGAATTACCCTCGCCGACCCAGCGCAAATGCGCTATTGTGACCGCGTCGGCGTAAGCCGATCGACGTAAGCCCTGGAGCCTGCCCGCTATCGGACCCGAGTAACATGTGGCGCCTGTTTTCGATCGAGTCTCGGCGGCGGCTTCGCTCGGCCGCCCCGGCTGACGGGGCTGTGACCGCCGCCGAATGCAGATCCCGCCCGATCGCCGGCGGCCCGCCGGCACGCCATCGGCGGCGCATGACCGGGGTGGCGGGATGCCCGCAAAAGACGGTGCCGGCGCTGCTCCTCGGCGGCGCGGCCCTGATCGGGCTGCCGGGCGGCGCGTCTCGCGGATTCCGCGACGGATGATCTCAATCAGTTGCGGGCGACCGTGCAAAAGGAGATCGCCGCCCTCAAAAAGCAGGAGGACAAGCTTCACCGGCAGGTGCTCGAACTCGACCGCAAGAGCCAGCTGCTCGATCGCAAAAACCAGCTCCTCGACCGACAGCTGCGCGATATCCGGGCGACCGGGCTCGGGACCGTCAGCCCCGCCCCGCCCGGCGTCGCATCCTCGGTTCCCACGGCGCCCTCTTCCGGTCTCGAGGTCGCGCAAACGCCCGCACCGACGCGCGTCCACTCCCGCGACCTCGACCCCGGCGGCACCCCAGGGCGGGGCCGCCGCACCGGCATCGCCCTCCGGCGGCGAATCGGCGCCGATCGCCGGTCCTTCGGCGGCGCAGCAGCAAGCCAAGCAAGTCGTCGAGACCGCGCCCGCCCTGTCGAATGTGGGCGGCGTCCTGACCCCGAAAGGCCAGTTCATCATCGACCCGTCGATCGAATACGACTACTGGTCGCAGAACGAGCTCGGGGTCAACGGCTTCCAGATCATTC
The DNA here is from genome assembly GCA_963795485.1 of uncultured Alphaproteobacteria bacterium. Lineage (GTDB taxonomy): Bacteria > Pseudomonadota > Alphaproteobacteria > ATCC43930 > CGMCC-115725 > AP-15. Next base: position 78,854 of record CAWCIL010000034.1, on the reverse strand, counting down.
CCGGCATCACGTTCGGCAACATCTTTGCCAATCGCGTCGAGCAGAACATCACCACCGCGGCGGTGACCGGCCGTTACGGGATCACCGACAAGTGGGAGATCAACGTCAAGGTCCCTTATATCTACAGCACCGGCAATACGATCAGCCTGATCCCGGAAGGGACCAGCGCCCAGCTGCTGAACGTCAACGCCACCGGCATGGGCATTGGCGACATCCAGTTCGGCAGCAGCTATCAGTTCAATTCCGGTGAGAACGGCTGGCCGATTTTTGTCGGCAACATGCTGTTCAAGACCGCTACCGGGATCAGCCCGTTTCAGGTCCCGATCATCACCGTCAACGATGTGAACGGCGAGTTCCTGGAAGGCCAGCCGCTGAAGGAGGCAACCGGAACCGGCTTTTACGCGTTCGAGCCGAGCCTGACGGTGCTGATGCCCACCGCACCCGGCGTCTTGTTCGCCAACATCCAGGACGTCCACAATCTCGGGCGGACCGTCGGTATCCAAAGCGCGCAGGGCGGCCCGCCCGTTTCCGCGTTTCTACAGCCGGGCGAAAACCCGGCGGTGACGTTCGGCATCGGCTTCGCCCTCAATGACCGCGCGGCGCTGACCTTCAGCTATCAGCAGGAGCACGTGTTCACCGCATTTGAAAATCATCAGGCGATCGCGGGGTCGCCTTATTCGTTCGGCACCTTCAACTTCGGCCTCGGCTATCAGATCACGCAATCGACGCGATTGAACCTCAGCGTCGGCATCGGCGCCGGCCAAAATGCGCCGGTGGCCAAAGTCCTGCTCGAGCTGCCGTACAGGTTCTCGCTCTGAACGGCCTGGGCGCGGTGCACTCCGCGGCCGCGGTCCGGGCTCGGTCGCGGCATGACCGGGCGCTGCCGGCCCGACCGGAACCGCCGGGCTGCCTGCCTATTTGCCGGTGTTGATAACGGGTTCGGTCGCAGGCGCCAGCTGTGGCGAGGCTTTGAGCTCGTCCCACAGCATGACCCGCTGACGACCGGTCGGATCGTTGAGGATGATCGGGTTCTGCAAGCCGGTTGCTTGCTCCTTGGCCATGCTGGCGTCGGACAGAATGGTGACGCTGGCCAGCAGTTGGAAGAGGCCGGCCGGGCGCCCCGGTCCCGGCAATTCCGCCGCGCGGCAGCTTTCTGACAGGCCGCCGAGCGCCAGAGCGGCCGTCAAAACCCAACCGAGCACGTGTCGCTTCCTGCCCCTGGGGCCTCTTCGTCCGGCTTTCTCGATCATTGCGGCTCCCCCTCCCGCTGGGCAAAGCGGTCGTATGCCGGCGCAAACGCTTGCGGCCTGGCAGAGTTCATTCCACGAAGATTGCCGGGAACGGCGGTATGCGGCTGGATCATCGGGGCGCATTCATCGAAACGCATTCGCGCCGGTGAGACGGTTTAGCACCGTGTTGGGCATTGTCTGCTGGATCAGGCTCGATAGCCCGGTGACCCCGATGTCGATCGTGGTCATCTGCTGGACTACCCGGTTGTTGGCCGTGTTGCTGATGACGCTGGTCAGCCCGTTGCCGCCGAGAGTGCTGACGATCGATGTCATGCCGCTGTTGACCAGTGCCTGGACCACCGGGGCAGCGGCGCTCACCTGCGTCTGCACCGTGCCGTTGGGCAGGATCGTGGCGCTGCTGATGGCGGGTTGGCTTTGCGCCGACACCCCGAGGCCGGTAAGCGAGCTGACATTCACATTGGGGGGCGATGCGCCGGTCACCGGCGAAGCGCCGGCGATCGAGGTCATCCCCCGGCCCAGCGAAACCGTCCCCGCCGATATTGTCAGGGTCGGCACCACGACGCTCTGCACGAGGTTGTGGTTGACAAAGGTCGCCTGCTGGAAGGCGAAGTTCAGAACCACCCCGGAGCTGGTCTCGAACCCGCCGCGGATTTGGCTGAGGCGCTGATCGTCGAGGGCGGCGCTGGCCAAGCGCTCGCCGACAGGTTGGTCGGCCAATTGAAGGGCGGCCGGGAGGCCGACGGATTGGCCGGTCGGTTGCGGCGCCGCCGGCTGCACGGCCTGCGGCGAGGCAGGGCTCTGCCCGCGGCCGGTACCGACGACATTGTCCGAGCACCCCCCGAGCAGGCTTGCCGCGATCACGACCGAGGCCGTGAGCAGCGCTGGCAGGCAGGTCACGTCGCCCTCCCGTGGGACACACTGGCTAGAACCGGCCCAGGCTGAGAAGACCCGGTTGCGATAAGGTGGCGAGATCGAGGGCGTAGCGCGTCAGCGTCCACGGCGGGGCTGGCGCCGACGCCCATTTCTGGTCGCTGTTGAAGCTCTTCTGGCCCTGATCGACATGGCTCAAAATCAGAAAAAATATTCCGCTCCATTGTGACTCGAAGACCCCGATCGGTTCGCTGCGCATCCCGTTGGCCGGGTCGGCGAGCAGCACGCGCCCATTCTCGATCCCCTCGAGCACGACAAAGTGCTTGTAGCCGCGCACGTTCAACAGAACGATCGCCGGCAACCGGACCGCGGCGAGCTTGCTCAACGGCGCCCGATACCCGTTCGACTCGAGCCCGCGCCGGGTCAAATAATTCTTGATGTCGAGCAGCGAAAACCCGGACTCACTGATCACTTTCTTATTGCCGTTCACGATCATGTCGCCGAACACGGCGGTCTCGCTGACTTTAATGTCGTAGTTGTAGCTCAACAGCGTCGCGAGTGCCGCCGAGCCGCAGGAAAAATCGTGCTCCTGGGCGATCGTGGCCTGATATTTCTGCTCCTGGAAACTTTGGACGGTGAGCGACATCGCGCCGCCGCCGAGACCGACATCGAGATACATCGATCCGGCCAGGGCCGGGCTGAATGCCGCGGCGAGCAACATGGCACCGGGCCAGATCGCCGACGCGACCGGCTGCAGCGGTACCGAACCTGCAATCCTCATCACCAAATCCTACGAAGAAACCGTGCCGAAATCAATGAACAGTAATATTAATGGTGGTGCTGCTCTGCACAACTGAGTTGTTGCCCATGTTCTGCAACACCGACGTGATGCCGACATTGTTGCTGATCGAATTGTCGTTGACGATCGACCCGGTGATCGGGCTGTTGACGACCCTGTTGCCGGTGGAACTGCCGTTGTTGAGCGACGAGCCGTCGAGGTTGACGGCGAGACCGCGGGCGCGCTCTTGGCCGAGCTGGGCGCTCGGGATGGCCTTTCCGATCAGGGCCTCGACCGCCGCCATTGATTTCGCCGGCGTTCCCCCCTCGGCCGCGAGGCATGAGCCGGAAACGCCGAGCGAGGCTGCGAGCAGCGACGCGGCGGCCCAGATCGCGGATGCTTTCATTTTCTTGGATCCCTGTCTTTTGTCTTGGCGAACGGGCGTTTTGGAAAGTGCGGCCCGCACCGCCGGAAAACCGGCGATGCGGACCGCTTCGGGCGAAGGTGCTGTTACTTCGTTGCTGGGGTGATCGTGGGGCTGAACCCGTTCAACCCGCCGCCGTTGCCGCCGACCGTGGAGGTCAGCGCCACCGAGTTCTGCTGCACCGCCCCGGCGCCGGTGTTCTGCGCCGCCTGCAGGATGCCCTGGCCGCCCATCGAGTAGGTCATCGACACATCGCCGCTGAACCCGCCGGCGCCCTTCGACATGTACTTGTTGCCCGCCACCGAGGCGTTGTTGACCGCCGAGCCTGCGCCGGCAGTGATGCCGACCGTGCGGGTGTCGGTCGTCGTCTGGCTCAAGCTGCCACTGCCCACCACCGAATCAGCAAGCGTCGCGTTGATATTGGTGCTGCTGTTGGCGTTGTCGGTGGTGTTGGTGTTGGTGTTGTTGCTGTTCTTGTTGTTGCTGCTGGTGTTGCTGACCGAGAGGGTCTTGCTGTTGTTGTTCATTGTCGAAGTGGTGGTCGTCTTGGCGTTGTCGTTCATCGTGTTGGTCGTGTTGGTATTGTACGACCCGGTGACGGTGTTCTTGCCGCCATTGTTGGCCGAATTGCCGCCGGCTCCGGTCGCGGAGGCCGTGCTGGTGTTGGTCTTGGTGCTGGTCTTGCTGACCGAGATGGTCTTGCTGTTGTTGTTGTTGGTCGCGTTGGCGCCGTTGGTCGCCGCCGCGGTGCCGCCCATGCTGCCGGTCGACGAGGCCGCTTCGTCCGTGGTCGTGGTCTTGGTGTTGTTGGAGGCGGTGGTGTTGCCGCTGACGTTGACCGCCTTGCTGCCGTTGTTGGCGTTGGGGCTGTTGGTGCCGCCGCTGGTTGCCGTCACCGTCTTGGTGTTGCCGGAGTCGATGTTCTTGCTGCCGTTGTTGGCGACCGGGCTGCTGGCTCCGGTCGAACGAGACCGCCGTGGTCTTGGTGTTGGTGGTGGTCTTGTTGGCGTTCAGCGTGTTGCCGTTGGCCTGAACCGCGGTGCTGGTCCCGCCCTTGGTCGAGCCGGCATTGACGCCGCTGCCGGACGCAGAGCCGCCGGCGGTCGTGGTCTTGGTCACCGTCGTGGTATTGTTGGATTTGGAGGTCAGGGTGTTGCCGCTGACGTTGGTCGCCGTCGCCCCGTTGTTGGCCGCGGCACCGGTCCCGCTGTTGGTCGCCGTTGGTGTGCTGGTCTTGGTGACCGTCGTGGTCTTGGTGTTGCCGGAGTCCTTGTTGACCGCGACGCCGCCATTGTTGGCGGACGGGCTGCCGGTGCCGGCAGTGCTGCTGTTGCTGGTGTTGGTCTTGGTGCTGGTGTTGCCGTTGTCCTTGCTGACCGCCGTGCTGCCGTTGTTGGCGGCCGGGCTGCCGGCCCCGGTCGAGCTCGCCTGGTTGGTCTTGGTGACCGTCGTCGTTTTATTGGCATTGAGGGTGTCGCCGTTGGCCTGAACCGCAGTGCTGCCCTTGCTGGCGACCGCGCCGCTGTCGGTGGTGGTCGGGGTGACGGTGGTGGTCGTGGTCGTGGTCTTGTTGGCGTTCAGGGTGTTGCCGTTGGCCTGAACCGCGGTGCTGCCCTTGCTGGCGGTGGCGCCGGTGTTGTTGGTGGTCGGGGTGATGGTGGTGGTCGTGGTCTTAGTGTTGCCGTTGCCCTTGCTGACCGAGGTGCTGCCGTTGGTGGCGGCCGTGCTGTTGGTGCCGCTCGCGGTGGTCGTCGGGGTGCTGGTCGCGGTCTTGCTGACCGAGGTGGTCGTGGTCTTGTTGGCGTTCAGCGTGTTGCCGTTGGCCTGAACCGCGGTGCTGCCCTTGCTGGCGGCGGCGCCGGTGTTCGTGGTGGTCGGAGTGACCGTCGTGGTCGTGGTCTTGTTGGCGCTGAGCGTGTTGTTGTTGGCCTGAACCGCGGTGCTGCCCTTGCTGGCGGCGGCGCCGTTGTTGGTCGGGGTGACGTTGGTGGTGGTGGTCTTGGTGACCGTCGGCGGCGTCGTCGTCGTCTGGGCCTGCGCCAACGTGGCACCCGCGCTCAGGGCGAGGACGGCGCAAGTTGCTAGGAGTACCTTTCGCATAATGTGTTCCCTTTTCCTTATTCCCCGCCCCTGCGGCGGAAGCCATGACATGCCTGCCTGTGCCGATTGAGACCCCCGCCCGCGGCATCCGCCGCCGACACAGCCTCTCGCCCGCTCACACGCCGACCCCTCTTGACCAGCAATCGACATGCCAATCCGCGGCATCTCGCATCGCCGGAAAAAACCGTTCGTTGCCAATCCCTTGGCAACGAGTTTTTAACCCCTTATCGAGCACTGTGCTCGACTGAGACAGTTGCGACGTATCGCAGTGAGACAGCTGTCGTGTCGCACGATACGGGTCCGCCGCCGGCGCTGCCGCAGCCCGATGCCGGCCGGCATCGGTCGGGCCCGCCCGCCGGTGCCCAAGGCGGTCGCCGAGGTCAGGCCGCAGACGGTTCATTCCGGCGCCCCCGTGCCGCGCTCCGACGGCTCCGCCGCCGCCTCGTCCGGCTGCACCAGGTAGTGCTGCGCGAGCTCGATCCGGTTGCGCTGCAGCATGCGGTAGAGGGTGGCGCGGGCCACCCCCAAGAGCTGGGCCGCGCGGGTGATGTTGAACCGGCCGTCCTGCAAGGCCTGCAGGATCGCGTCGCGCTCGCCGTCGCTGCCCGGCTTCGGCCGGATCGCCGCGCGCGGTCTGGGCATGCGCACAGGAGGGCTCGGCCGCGCCGCGGCGAGGGGCGCTTCGAGCCGCAGATCCGAGGCTTCGATCAGCTTCCCGTTGGCCAGCACCGCCGCGCGGCGCAGGGTGGCGATCAGCTCGCGCACGTTGCCGGGCCAGGGATAGGCCAGCATCGCCGCCAGTGCCGAGGGGGCAAAGCCGTCGAACTCGCGCCCCAGTTCCTGCGCGATCTGGCGCAGAAAATAGGTGGCCAGCACCTCGACGTCGCCGTCGCGCTCGCGCAGCGCCGGCAGCTGGAGGGTCAGGACGTTGAGCCGGTAATAGAGGTCCTCGCGCAGCCGGCCGGCGGCGATCGCCTCGCGCAGCCGCACATTGGTCGCCGCCACCACCCGGACATCGACCTTGATCGGCTGGCGCCCGCCGACCCGCAGGATCTCGCCCTCCTGCAGAAAGCGCAGCAGCAGCCCCTGGAGGTCGATCGGCATGTCGCCGATCTCGTCGAGGAAGAGGGTGCCGCGATGGGCGTGCTCGATGTGCCCGTGCTTGCGCGCGCTCGCTCCGGTAAACGCCCCCTTCTCGTAGCCGAACAGCTCGGAGGCGATCAGCGTCGCCGGCACCGCCGCGCAGTTGAGCGCGACATAGGGACCCTTGGCCCGCGCCGAGCGTTCGTGGATCGCGCGGGCGACCAGCTCCTTGCCGGTCCCGCTCTCGCCGGTGATCAGCACCGGGACGTCGCAGGTGGCGAAACGGCGCACCTGGTCGAAGATTTCGAGCATGGCCGGGCTGTTGCCGACCATGAACAGCGGCGGCGAGCCGGGCAATGCCTCGCCGGCGGCCGGCGCCGCCTCGAGCGGGAGGCTCGTCGGCGCCAGAGTTGCCGCCGAGTGCGCCCAGCGGCGGATTGCGCCATCGAATTGCATGACCGTCTGGCTGCTCATCGAAGCCCCCCTACCCGTTTTCCGTGCACTGCAGCACGTCGCCGAAATGGCCCGGCGCCGGCAAACCGTCGGTCACCGGCGACACTGGCACTCCGGACACTGGCACTCCGGACACTGGCACTCCGGACACTGGCGCCGGCGACATCCGCGCCCGTAAAGCCCGGCCGGTGATTTCACCCGAGCGGGGCGCCGAAGGCGCTGGGCCGCATCGGGCCGCAGGCGCCCCGGTGGGTTCCGGACGGAAACAGTCATCGTAGAGGTGCCCTTTTCGGTTGCCTTTTAGACATGCAAGGATCGGACCAATATTTTTAAATCAATGTTCCCAATAGGATAAAGAGACGCGCGCAATCAGGCGGCAAAAAAGTGTCAATTCTACCGACGCTCGCCGAACCGCGCGGAAACCGCTGGAATTGCTCAATATGGTTAAAGAACCCCACATATTTTTGCGAAGTCTCGGCGCATCAATAGGATAAGGGGGAGGAGGCGCGCGTCCGCCGGATTTATGTAAAATTATCCGACAGTTCCGGTCCGTCCGCAGCCGTAAAATTTTCCGACATGGATGACGGCTCGGGCAAGAATTCCGTGCCGAAAGGCAGCGCTGCGACGGCAGGCGTCGGGTCGGCGGCGCCCCTTCGGTTGGCGGCCGGTGGTGGCGATCGCGAGAGCGGGTCCGGGTGCGGGTCAGATCGGATGCCGGCGCAGCCCTGAGCCACGGCGACGGCGCATCGCGGCGCGCGGAGCCAGCGCCGCGAAAAAGGCGATCGCGCCCGCCGAGCAGCGCCAGCGAGCCCGGCTCCGGCACCGTGGTCGTTGTGCACAGATCGTCGCTGCAGTCGAACGGCGAAAAATGGAATTCACCGATCGCACCAGTCGTGTCGACGGTGTTTGCTATCGCGTTGCCGACGATCGGGGCGGAGTTTTCCAAATCCGCACCAGGCGCAAGGATCGATGAGAACCATTCACCATTTACGGTGACTTTATCGATGTTGTTGCTGAAGCTGATGTCACCCTCAAAGTTCCAGATCAGATTCTGCTGAGGGGTGGTCAGCGCGCCGTAGTTGAAGCCCTGGGTGAACCCTGCCGGCGTGCTGGTGGTGTTGGTCACGTTGATGACCGCGTCGCACGGGGTCGGGTTCAAAAAGCAGCCGGTAAAGGCTAGCGTGCCGGTCAGGGCGTTGAGAGTGGCCAACGGCACGTTGAACACGGCGACGCCCTGCGCATTCGCTACCCCGTCGAAGGTGGTGCCGGTGAGGGTGCTGGGGGATGCCAACAGGGAAAGCGTGTGCGACAGCCCGGTCACCCCGTTGAGCTGCGCCCAGATCGCCGTAAAACTGTACGGAAAGGAGTTGTGTTGCAGGACCGACAGTGCGGTGTTGTTGCCGGGGAATGTCGCCGTCGTGTTGTTGCCGCCGATCAGCACGACCGAGTTCGCGCCGACCATCGGGTTGTTGGTGCCGAGGACGTTGCCGAACACGTTGACCTCACCCAAGCCGGCAATCGGCGCCGGCAGCGGAACCACCGGCTGGTCGTTGATCGGATGGTTCGAGGGGTTGAGGTCGCCGCCGACCAGGATCGGGCCCACGACGTCGTTCCCCGGCGCAAACTCCCCGTTGCTGATTACATTGAAATCGGCCATGGCACTGGCGAGGAAGCCCGCGGGCAGCGGGCTCGCCTCGGCGGTCGCCGCTGCTGCAAAGATCGCTGTCACGGCCAGCAGAGCTGTGGTCGATTTACCCATTGAGGCACCCTAGGCGCTGACGATCTTTTGACGATGCAATCTTCGCGCCAACGGGCGCCCTATCCGGCGATCCTTAAGGACGATTGGATTGGCTTGTCTTTCTGGCGCGCGGCGCGACCGCGGCTGAGACGATCGATCTGTCTCAGTGAGACGTTTGTATTTGCCCCGACGATGCCGCTTTCGAACTGTCCCGGTTCGGGTTCGGGCGCCCGGCCGGTGCCAATTGGGTCAGGTGCCGGGATGAGCGGCGAGGAAATCGAGGGTCGCCGCGACGCTCGGTTCGGCGTGGGTGGCCGCCACGTGGTAGGAATTGCCGGGCAATACCACCAGCGACGAGTTGGCGATCTGGCGCTGCCAGGCGCGGGTCTCCTCGACCGAAGCGAGCCCGCTGCCGTCGGTGGTGACGACCAGGGTCGGGCAGCGGATCTTCGCCAGATCGGCGCGGATGTCGGCGCAGGCGATCGTCTTCATAAAGCCCAACTGGGTCGAAACTGCGGTGCGGCCCATGAACTTGATCCACCACTCGACGCCCTCGGCAGGAAATTCGCTGCCGAGCCGGCCGGCCATCGTCTGGCGCGCCCAGGCCTCGACCCCGTCGCGCTCGAAGGCGGCGTTCAACTCGGGGACGCGTTCGGCGGCCCCGGCGCGCAACGGCGGCGGGGTGCCGACGACCGTCAGGGTCTCGACTCGCTCGGGCCGGCGCGCGGCAAAGGCGCGTGCAATCGTGCCGCCGATCTTGGCGCCGACCAGGTGAAACCGGTCGACGCCGAGATGGTCGATCAGCCGCACAAAATCGTCGATGATGATGTCGAGGGTCCACGGAAACTCGCGCGCCATCGGCGTCGATCGGCCGAACCCGCGCATATCCGGGCGCACCACCCGATACTTTCGGGCGAGGGCCGGGACCCAGCCATACCACGCCGCCCCGCTCTCGGCATTGCCGTGCAGCATCAGCACCGTCTCGGGCCGGCGCCACGGATCGGTGAAATCGTCGATCTCGTAATGCATGTCGAGATCGGGCGTCGGGCGGAATGTCGGCATCGCGATCCCTCCCCTATGTCTCGGCTCCCGCCCTCATCCACCCGGCCCTCCGGGTCGGGCCCCTTCTCCCGCACCGTGGGAGAAGGGGCCCGTCGCATAGCGGTGGGAAGGGTGGGCCTTCCGGTGCGCTTAGGCGTGGATGCCCTGGTAATAGGTGTTGCGCAGCACCCGGCCAGGCAATGCGCCGGTGTGCTTGCCGTCCTCGAGCAGGACCTCGCCCTTGACGATCGTCGCCATGATCCCCTCGGCCGGCTCCTTGATGCGCTTGGCGCCGGTCGGGAAATCGTGCACCACCTCGAGCGGCAACGGGCGCACGGTATCGGGATCGAAGATCACGATGTCCGCGACCATGCCCGGCCGCAATAGGCCGCGATCGTAGAGCCCGAAGATCGACGCGCTGTCGAAGGTCAGCCGCCGCACCGCCTGCTCCAGGGTCATCGCCTGCTTGTCGCGCACCCACTCTGACAAGAGGCGGGTCGAGAAGCCGAACCCACTCTGGAACTGCACATGCGCGCCGCCGTCCGAAAGCCCGATGATCGCGTTCGGATAGGTCAGGATCTTGGCGACCGCCGCTTCGTCGACATTGTTCTCGCCATGCAGCCATTCGGTGTCGAGGTTCTCCTCGATCGCCAGGTCGAGGAAGGCATCGATGATCCCCTTGTTCTGCGCCTTCGCGATCTGGCCGAGGGTCTTGCCCTCATACTGCCTGTTCTTCGGCAACACCGCATGCTGCAGCACCATGTAATCCCACCAGGTGCTGCAAATGCCGATCGCCGGTCCCCCCTTGAATTCGACCGCCTCGGCATGGAGCTTTTGGCGAACCTGCGGATCGGCATAGGCCTTCAGCATTTCCTCGGGCGAGGACAGGCAGATCGGGTGCCAGACCGGCAGGCCGCGGAACTGCTGCGTATTGCGCATCGTGAAATAATCGGTGATGCGGTTGGGCGTGCACATCGGATAGGCGCGGATGCCCCTGGCCGTGGTGGCGTCAACCTGCGCCATGTGCTGTTTCCACTGATCGGGCCGCCGCATCGACTGACCGAGATTGTTGTAGACGACCGGGCGCCCGGTCGCCTCGCTGAGCCGGCTCATCAGCCCGTCCTTCATCTCGGCGCCGTTGCCGCCGCCCGATTGGATGATGCCGGTGCCGAGCTCGCACAAGACGTCGCCGAGCGCAAAGATCTCCTTCTCGTCGGCCCACAATGCCGGGATATGCACGCCCTGCGGGTCGAAGTGCCCCTGGTTGCGCGACACCGAGAGCCCCAATGCCCCGGCTTTCATGCCGTCGCGCACCAGATCCTGCATCTGTTTGATTTCGTCGTCGGTGGCGGTGCGCTTCTGGCAGTCCTCGCCCATCACGTAATAGCGCACCGCGGTGTGGCCGATCAGGTTGCCGACGTTGACGCCCAGATGATGGTCGAGCTGGTCGAGATATTGCGGCACCGTCTCCCAGCCGAATTCGAGCGTGCGCAATACCTCCATCGGAATCGCTTCGACATAGGAGAGGAATTCCGACAGCCGCTCCTCCTTGCCCTTGCGCACCGGGGCCAGGGACAGCGAGCAATTGCCGAAGATCACGCTGGTGGCGCCGTGGTCGCACGAAAACGAGCACAGCGGGTCCCAGGTGACCTGGGCGTCGTAATGGCAATGATTGTCGATAAAGCCCGGCGCGACGACCCGGCCTTCGGCGTCGATCGTGCGCGCGGCAGGGCCGGAGAGCTTGCCGATCTCGGCGATCTTGCCGTCCTTGACCCCGACGTCGCCGCGGAACGCCGGCATCCCCGAGCCGTCGACGATGCGGCCGTTCTTGATCAAGAGATCATACGCCATCGTTTTTCCCTTTCTTTGCTGGGACTGCCGTTCAATTTCCGAAAAAGTGTACCACGCCGTGCGGGCCGGCCGCCCACCGCGAATTCGGTGACATGCTCTTCCCTTCCCGCATGGCTGGCCCTCTCGCCTGACTGGGCTGCGGCAGTGACGGATCGGCGGCAGGAACTACCGGAAGCCGAGGCTTGAAACCGCCGCCCGCTCGGTGCATGGCTATCGTGAATAACGATCCGAAGGGTTTTTGCATGCTCTCAGCGTCGATTTCCCAGAGGGGCTGCAACGCGGGGCGGCTGGTCGTCGCGGCGGGTCTGGCGATGGCTTGGCTGTTGTCCGCGAACGCGCCATCGCTCGCGGCCGCAGTGGTCCGCCCCGCCCCGTCCGTAGCGGCCTTCGGAAGGATAGTGCCGATCCAGGCCCCGGCCGCGACATCCGCGCCCAATGTCGAAGCCAACCTCGCCCAGCTGCATCAGAAGCTGCAGATCACCCCGGCGGAGCAGCCGCGATTCGATGCGTTCGCCAATGTCATGCGGGCGAATTCGCGGATGCGGCCGGCGGCGGCGCCGGCGAGCCCGACCGCGGTCGAGGACCTTCGGCTCACCATCGAGGACAGCGAGCTCGAGCTCACCGCTTTGAAAAGGCTGCTGCCAGCGATGCAGGCCCTCTATGCGAGCCTCTCGCCGGCCCAGCAGAAAACCGCCGACCAGGTGTTCCGTCAAGGCCCCGCCGGCGAGTAGGCGCCGGGCCCGATCAGACTTTTCCGCCACGCCGACCACCGAAAGACCCGCCGATGCCGACTTCTCCGCTGCCGCTCAATGACTTCCTGGTCCTCGACCTGACCGCGCATCGCGCCGGTCCGACGGCGGTGCGCCAGCTCGCCGATTGGGGCGCCGACGTGCTGAAGATCGAGGCGCCAGGCGAAGCAATCGACGCGACCGGCAGCCGCCGCGACGGCCCGGACTTTCAGAACCTGCACCGCAACAAGCGCTCGATCACCCTCAACCTGAAGAGCAAGGAGGGGCTCGAGATCTTTTTCAAATTGGCGAAGCACGCCGACGTCGTCGTTGAAAACTACAAATCCGACGTCAAGCACCGGCTTGGCGTCGACTACGAGGCGGTGAAAAAGGTTAATCCGCGCATCGTCTACGGCAGCATCTCGGGGTTCGGCCAGGACGGCCCCTATGCCGGGCGCCCCGGGGTCGACCAGATCGCCCAGGGCATGGGCGGGCTGATGTCGATCACCGGCCATGCGGGCCAGGGGCCGGTGCGCGTCGGCATTGCGATCAACGACACCTCGGCCGGCCTGCTGCTGTCCTACGGAATCGTCTTGGCATTGCTGAACCGCGAGCGCACCGGCGAGGGCCAATGGGTGCAGACCTCGCTGCTCGAAGCGCAGATCTTCATGCTCGACTTTCAGGCGGCACGCTATCTGATGAAGGGCGAAGTCGCCGGCCAGGAAGGCAATTTTCACCCGACCTCGCCCGGCACCGGCATGTTCGAGACCGCCGACGGCCACATCAACATCGCCGCTTCGGGCGACAATCTGTGGCGCCGCTTTTGCGAGGCCGCGGGTGCGAAGGACCTGCTCGACGATCCCGATTTTGCCACGGTCCTCGCCCGCGCCAAGAACCGCCCGGCGCTGATCGCCCATCTGAACGAGATCATGCGTCGGCACCCGAACGCCTATTGGGTCGAGCTGTTGACCAAGGCCGGTGTGCCTTGCGGCCCGATCAACACGATCGACCAGACCTTCGCCGACCCGCAGGTGCAGCATCTCGGCATCGCCAAGCCGGTCGACAATCCCCGGCACGGGCCGCAGAAGGTCGTCGGCCAGCCGATCCATTTGAGCAGCTACCCGCAGCCCGACCAGCTGCGCCCGACACCCGAGCAGGGCCAGCACACCGACGCGGTGCTGCGCGATCTCGGCTACGACGCGACGGCGATCGCGGCACTGCGGGCACAGGGTGCGGTTTGATCATCCGCGGCAACAATCGACGAGGAGACGGCGGCGATGGCATTCTCGGATGTGAAGGCCCTGACCTTCGACGTGTTCGGCACCGTGGTGAACTGGCGCGACAGCGTCGCCCGCGAGGCCAAGGCCATTCTCGGGCCGAAAGGCTACGACAAGGATTGGCACGCCTTTGCCGACCAGTGGCGGGCGCGCTACCAGCCGGCGATGGCCAAGGTACGCAATGGCGAGCGGCCCTGGGCGCGGCTCGACGACCTGCATCGCGAAAACCTGGTGACCCTGTTGCCGGAATTCGGCATCACCGGGCTCGATGAAGCGGAAATCGACCACCTCAACCGCGCCTGGCATCGGCTCGACGGCTGGCCGGACACGGTCGAGGGCCTGACCCGGCTGAAGCGCAAATTCATCCTGGCGACCCTGTCGAACGGAAATGTCGCGCTGATGGTCAACATGGCGAAACACGCAGGGCTGCCGTGGGACGCGATCCTCGGCGCCGAGGTCGCGCACGCCTACAAGCCGCAGCCGGAGGCCTATGATCGCACCGCCGCCTTTCTCGACCTCGAACCCGAGCAATGCATGATGGTGGCGGCGCATAATGGCGACCTCGTCGCGGCCCGCGGCCGCGGCTTTCGCACCGCCTTTGTCAGCCGTCCGTTGGAGCACGGCCCGGAGAAGACTCGCGACTTCAAGGCCGAGCACGATTTCGACGTAATCGCCGACAGCTTTGTCGACCTCGCCGCCAAGCTCGGCTGCTGACCCCGGCGCCGGTGACAGAGTTTTGCGATGTTCAGGATTCTCGCACTGTCGTCGGTAACCGGCCGGCGGCTCAGTCGGCGTGACCCTCGCCCCACCCCTCGGCCATTCGCGGCAGGGCCGGCGGGCGCGGCAACCGGTCGAGGCCCGAGCGCGACCCGCCGCCTTCAAGCAGGGCGAGCTGGGCGTCGATGTCGATGTCGACGCTGGAGACGATCTCGAGCCGAACGTCCTCGAAGACGATGGCGCGGCGGCGGCGGCGCCATGCCATCATGGTCTCGTCGCGGGCCCGCAGCAGTGCCGCGATCTGCGGACGGAACAGCGCGACCATCGCGACGATCCACCGGCTAAGGACCGCCGACCCCCCGACCTCGCCGATCGCGAAATGGTCGAGCATGCGGACGACATCGTCGGCCCGGTACCAGGTCTCGCCGGTGACCCAGCGGTTGGTCGTGAACAGACGAACGGGCTCGCCCCTCGGATCGAGCGTGATCGCGACGAGATGGGCGACTTCGTCGCGCGTCCCCTGCTTCAGCGGGGCGGCCTGCGGCAACGGCCGCGCCGCATCGGCGACCGCGGTCTCCGGCAAGACCACCGGCGCCATTCCCGCCGGGATGCCTTCGGCGCGCAAAAAGGTGTGAAAGTGGCCGTGCTCGCGAGCCAAACGCCCGGCCGCCGGGTGGACGTGGTAAAAATACTGGGCATGGGTGTGCGGATCGTAGACCTCGCCCGCGGGATAATGGCGCCACTCGGCGAACGGCCGTTCGCCCGCCGCGATCTCCCCGAGCAGGCCCGGCGGGTTCGCCGCGAACCAGCGGCGGCACTCGGCGAGGACCGCTGCCGCGTCGTGCATCCGCGCCAGTTCGGCCGGGCTCGCCCGCCATTCGGTCATGCTGTCCGCAACCGCCACTCGACCACTCCCGCGAACGAAACGTGGCCACAATAGCTAGCCACGCGGCGCAGATAAAGCGGCATTGGCGAGGGTCCACGAGACGACGTCGCCGACCACCGCATCCGTGGCCGTATTGAAGGCCGTAACCACGTCGGGAATATTGTCGGCCGCGGCCGGGACGCGGCGCTCGAACGTGGTCTGTGCGACGAGCGCGCGCCGCGGCATCGCCACCAGCCGAACCACGACGGCCACCCAAACCCGGGGCGGACTGCCGCCTGCAGCATACTCCGCCTCGAAATGGCGCAGCTGGGTCTCGAGGACAAAGCTCGCGCGCGGGCCGATCGATCCGCGGTCGGTCGCGGCGATCGCCCCGCTGTTTTCGAACGAGCTCAGCATCACGCCTTGCAGCAGCGCCGGGAGGCGGTCGGTCCACTCCGAATCGGCGAAATAGTCGAGCGAGATCGGCGACCGGCTCAGCGCGATCCGGGTGGTGTCGATGCCGGCCGGGGCCTGCGGCACATCGACGAGAAGCACCCCGCCGACATGCGGCAGCCCCGCGGAAAAGCGATGGTCGGCGGTCAGCCGGTAGAGGTGTCCGGGCGGTGACACCCCCAACAGGCTGGCGCACCCGGCCAGGGCCAGCACGGCGACCGGCAGGAAGCGGCGCGCGATGCGACCAAAGGACCGGCCGGGCCTCCCGCTCATCGCGGCTGATACCCCTGGCGCCGGTCGCCGAACAGCAGCCGGGTCGGATCGCGCTGGAGCTGTTCCGCCAGCCGGTTCAGGTTAGTCGCCAGCTGCTGCGCGTCGCTGACGAAATCGTCAACCCCGGGCAGGGTCTGCTGGGTGAAGGTGCGGATGCCCGGCCGATCTTCGGCCAGCATCAGCTGGAGCTGATGGCTGGTGTCGACCGAGACTCGCGGCCACCCGGTCGTAGTCCTTGAGGGTCTGCGAGACCTGGTCTTTCAGCCCGCCGCGCCCGGCATAGCTCTGATCGACATGGCTCAGCAGCATCTTCAGCTCGAGGATCGTGTCGTCGGCGTTGCCAAGGATCGGGCCGATGTCCCGGCTGTGAGCGGCAAGGGCCGCGGTCAGGGTGCGGATGTTCTGCAGGCTGTCGGCCACCGCCTGGCGGTTCCGCGCGTTGAGCAGCGCATTCAGATTGGCGGCGGCGGTCTTGAGTTCGCCGGTCACCTCGGGGAGCGAGGCCTTCACTTCTTCGATCTCCGATCGCTCGGGCCTGATGATCGGATAGCGGTGGCCGGGTTTGGCTTCCAGAACCCGCGCTTCTTGCGTGCCACCGCGGATTTGGACGGTCGAGACGCCGCTCAACAGATTGGTATCGAGAAAGGCGCGGGCGTCCTCCTTGATCGTGACCAGATCGCTGTTGATCTCGACCGTCACCTGGATTTGTCCGATGTTGTCGGGATCGACGCGGATATCGGTCACCCGGCCGACCGGGATGCCGTTGTACTGGACCGACGAGCCTTTGCTGAGGCCGGACACCGATCCTTTGAAAAAGACGTAATAAGGCGTGTGCGCCTCCGAGAGCTCCGCCCGGCCGAGCCACAGCACCGCGCCAAACGCCAGAATGATGATGACGAGCACGAACGATCCGACCGCCACATAATGTGCTCGCGTTTCCATCCGCTCTCTCCGCTGCAGGACGGCTCAGGCCGAGGCTGTGAGTGGGGGTTTGTTGACCGGAGGCTCGGCCACACGAGGTTCGGGCGCCGATCGCGGAGCGCCTTCGGCGTCGAGCGCCGCCCGACCGCGCGGCCCGTGGAAATAAGAGTGGATCCAGGGGTGATCGTCCGCCAGCAGCTGGGAGAGCGTGCCGACCCGGATCTGCTTGTCGACCAGCACCGCCACCCGGTCGCAGATCGCGTAGAGGCTGTCGAGGTCGTGAGTGACCATAAACACAGTCAGACCAAGGCTGCTCTTCAAATCGCGGATCAGGTGGTCGAAATCGCCGGCGGCGATCGGATCGAGACCGGCCGTGGGTTCGTCGAGAAAGACGATCTCCGGATCAAGCGCCAGGGCGCGGGCGAGCCCGGCCCGCTTGCGCATGCCGCCCGACAGCTGCGCGGGATATTTCTCCGCGGCGTCCTCGGCCAGGCCGACCATGCCGATTTTGCAGGCCGCGATCTCGTCCATCAGACGCGGCGGCATGGCATAGTGTTCCTCGATCGGCACCTCGATGTTCTGGGCCACCGTCAGCGAGCTGAACAGCGCGCCGTCCTGAAACAAAACGCCCCAGCGCTTTTCCAGCTCGCGCCGCTCGGTGTCGCCGATCCGCAGAACGTCGTTGCCGAACACCTGGACCTCGCCGCTGGCCGGCTGGTTGAGCCCGACGATCGTCCGCAGCAGGACCGATTTTCCGCTCCCCGACCCGCCGACGACGCCGAGGACCTCGCCGCGGAACACGTCGAGGTCGAGACCGTCATGGACCGTCTCGGCGCCGAACCGGTTGACCAGGGCGCGGATGCGGATGACCGCGTCGCCCGTATCCCGCGGGGCCGTCTCATCCTGAGCCACGCTCATATCCCCAAAATTGAAAAGAACACGGAAAAGGCGGCGTCGACCACGATCACCAGAAAGATCGCCTCGACCACCGAGAGCGTGGTCTGCCGGCCGACGCTCTCGGCGCTGCGCGAAACCTGAAAGCCTTCATAACAGCCGATAGTCGCGATAATCGCCGCGAAGAACGGCGCCTTGACGACCCCGATCCAGAAGGTCCTTGGGGCGAGCGAGCTCTGCAATTCGTGGACAAACTGCGGGATCGTGATCCCGAGCACGCCCCACGCCATCAAGCAGCCGCCGAGCAGCCCCAGCACATTCGCGAAGACAGTCAGCATCGGCAGGCTCAGCAGCAATCCATAGAGACGCGGCATCACCAGCACTTCGATCGGGTCGAGGCCGAGAGTTCGCATCGCGTCGATCTCTTCGTTGACCTGCATCGTGCCGATTTGGGCGGTATAGGCGCTGCCCGAGCGGCCGGCGACGATGATCGCGGTCATCAAGACGCCGAGCTCGCGCAAGATGCCGACGCCCAGGAGATCGACCGTATAGATCTGCGCTCCGAACCGGCGCAGCTGGTCCGCGCCCTGATAGGCGATGACGACGCCGACCAGAAACGACAGCATGCCGACGATGGCGAGCGCATTGACCCCGGTCTGCTCGATTTGCGCCACCATGGCCGTCAGCCTGATCCGGCCGGGATGTCGGACGAGGCGCAATGCCGTCTCGCACACGAGACCGACAAATCCGAGGATGCGCCGGGCGCGGGCGAAGAGACCGAGCGAAATCTCGCCGAGCCGCGCGAGAAAGCCAATGATCGAATGGTGCGCCGGGCGTGGGTGCGAGATCGGGGACAGGAACCCCCTGGCGCGGACCTGCTCGAACAGCGGCGCGAAGCTCGGCCGCAGATTGCGCATTTCGACGGGGTTGCCGGGGGTGGACAGGTCGTGCTCGGTGCGCATCAGGAGCCAGGCGCCGGCGGTGTCGATCCGGTCGATCCCGGCGAGGTCGATGCTGACCCGCCGCCCCGCCGGCAGCCGCAGCGCCCGCAGCCGGCCGTCGAGCTCGGCGGCCGAGGCCACCAGCCATTCCCCGGCGGCGGCCAGCACCACGGACCCGGCATCCTCGGTCGTGATCAGGGTGGCCGCGTTGGACGCCATCGTGCCCATCAGATCCGCGCGCCCGGCGAGGCCTTTCCAACTCCGGCAAAAGCGGCTATGCCGCCCGCCAGTCGATCAGCGCCCAAGCTCGAACCTCGCCCATGGCCGAACGTTGGGGGCATGTCGATCGTCGAGGACAAATGGTCATGGACCTCAAAGAGCATATCCGGTCGATCCCCGATTTTCCCAAGCCCGGGATCCTGTTCTACGATATTTCCACATTGCTGGCGCACCCGGTCGCATGGCACACGACGGTGGTTCGCTTGGCCGAGGCGCTGCGTCCGCACCAGCCCGATCTCCTGGTCGGCATCGAATCCCGCGGGTTCCTGGTCGCCGCCCCGCTCGCCTTCGAGCTCGGCCGCGGGTTCGCGATGATCCGCAAGCAGGGCAAGCTGCCGGGCCGGACCGTGCGTTTCACCTATGACCTCGAATACGGCAGCGACACGATCGAGATTCAACAAGACGCCATCGCCCCCGGTCAGCGGGTGGTCATCCTCGACGACCTCTTGGCGACCGGGGGCACCATGCAGGCCGCCATCGATCTGGTGCGCCGGCAGGGCGGCATCGTCGTCGGCGCCGCCTGCATTATCGAGCTGAGTTTTCTGCAAGGCCGCAGCCGCATCGACGTCCCGTTCACCACGATGGTCACGTATGACGCTTGATAAAGGGTTAATCGCGGCTGCGATCGGGCGTCGCCGCAATCAATCAGCGCTGCAATCGAGCGGTTCGCGAAGGTCGGGCGTCGCTGCGGTCAGGCCTCGCCGCGATCAATTATCGCTGCCTGGGGGCCAGGGACCGAGGCTGCGGCCAATCACCGCGTAGAGCGGGTGGCCGCCGCCCGGCGGGGTGCGGTCGAGGCAGCGGATGTCGCCCCAATTGCCGGCTTCGGCGAAATGATGCGCGATCAGGCATAAATGCCCGGCCTCGTCGAGCAGGCACCAGCAGCCAATGGCGCGGGCCGGCCGGCAGCGCTCGGAAAAGGTCACGACCAGCGGCGCGCCGGGTTTCAGCACTCGCCCGACCTCGCGAATGACCTCGGCCGGGCGCGTCAGATGCTGGACCGAAACGCACAGCGCCGCACCGTCGAACTCGCCGGCGGCAAAGGGCAGCCGGGGAGTGCGGTTCAAATCCTGCACCCGCCATTCGTCGAGAAACGGATTCTCGGCCAGCTCGCAGGCGTTGAGCCCGACCCCGACCACGCGCGCATAATCTACTTCCGGAGGCAGATGGCTCACCCAGCCCGACATCAGATCGAGGATGGCTCCGCCCGAGGGTAGGACCTGGCGATAGAGATCGGTGATCGCGGCGAGGGCGGCGGCGTCGATCTGCTGCAACTGCGGCAGCTCGACCCCGGGAAAAGGATCGAACGGCTCGTCGACACGCTCTGTGGCGGGCATCTGAAGGAGCGGCGTCATTTCCCCCGGCTCGTGCGTGTTTGATGTGAGATAGGGAGCGGTGCTGAGGCAGTCCATAGCGGAAAAGCCGACCGGGGGAAAAATCGAGGGCCCAAAAATCGAGTTGAGCCAGGTCCGGACGACCCGCTTGGCGACGCCCGGTGGGAGCCGTTCGCTCAGAGACGTTCGCACGAGGTCAATGCGTCAGCGCCTCTTCGGGCGGCGTCAGCGGCAGGTCGAGCGCGCGCGCCACCGCCGGATGGGTGACCCGACCGCGGCAGATGTTGAGCCCGTCCCGCAGATGCGGGTCGTCGCCCAGCGCGCCGCGCCAGCCGCGATCGGCGATCGCCAGCACAAAGGGCAGGGTGGCGTTGTTGAGGGCAACGGTCGAGGTTCGCGCCACCGCCCCCGGCATGTTCGTGACGCAATAATGCACCACGCCTTCCTCGACATAGGTCGGGGCGGCATGGGTGGTCGGTCGGCTGGTTTCGAAGCAGCCGCCCTGGTCGATCGAGATATCCACCGCCACCGTCCCCGGCCGCATCGCCCGAACGAGCTCGCGGCGGACCAGCTTTGGCGCGGCGGCGCCGGGGATCAGCACCGCGCCGATCACCAGGTCGGCGGCAGCGACCTCGTGCTCGATCGTCTCCATCGTCGAGTAGAGCGTGTGCAATTGCGCGCCGAACTGCAGGTCGAGCTCGTAGAGCCGCGGCAGCGAGCGATCGATGACCGTGACGTAGGCCTCCATCCCCATCGCCACGCGCGCCGCGTTGGTGCCGGCGACGCCGCCGCCGAGGATCACCACCTTGGCCGCCGCAACACCGGGGACCCCGCCGAGCAGCACGCCGATGCCGCCCTGCTCCTTTTCGAGACAATGCGCGCCCACCTGCACCGACATCCGCCCGGCGACCTCGCTCATCGGCGCCAGGAGCGGCAGGCCGCCACGCGCGTCGGTGACGGTCTCGTAGGCGATCGCGACGGCGCCCGAGCGAACGAGGCCCTGGGTCAATGCCGGGTCGGCGGCGAGGTGCAGATAGGTGAACAGGAGCTGGCCGCGGCGCAGCAGAGCCACCTCCTGCGGCTGCGGCTCCTTGACCTTGACGATCAGCTCGGCCGACGCGAAGACTTCGCCGGCATTCGGGAGGACGCGCGCGCCGGCCGACTCGTACGCCCGGTCGTCAAAGCCGATCCCGGCGCCGGCCCCGGTTTCGACCACGACCCGATGGCCGTGATGGGCCAGCTCGCGCACGCTGCCGGGAACCAGGCCGACGCGGTATTCGTGGGTCTTCACCTCTTTGGGCACACCGATCAGCATCGCACCACCTCAGGACCGCCAGGCGCGCGCCCAACGCCCCGGCGCCGGCCAGCGGCGCCGGCTTCCCTGACATTCTGTCCGATAATTGCTCCAGGCCCGCGACAATGCGCCGCAACTAGTCGAGCATAGGGACAAACCGAAATCTGGGGATACTCGGCGCCGTTGATAAGGCCGCTTCGGCCGAAGGGCGGCAGCGCCGCCGCCCGAAACCTCGCATTCGCGGCGGGCAACGATGGCCACCCTGGCAACCTTGACGATGATTTATCTGGCGATCGGCGCCGTGCTGTTCGCTCATCCGCCCGCGCCCGCGGTGCCGAACGATTTCGATTGGCGCGCTCAGGTCGCGGTGTTTCGCGACAGCCTGCCCGCGGTGTTGGCCTGGCCGCTCGCTTTGTGGCTCTGGTGCAGCGACCGCGGCTGACCGGGGCGCAGGCCGGGAAGGCTAGCGCGAAATCAGTTGCTTCACGACCTCGTCGGCCAGCGCCAGCGATGCGGTCAGACCCGGCGATTCGATGCCGTAGAGGTTGACCAGCCCGGGGACGCCGTGCGTCGCCGCTCCTTGCACGACAAAATCGGCGGCGGGCTCGTCGGGCCCGCTGATCTTCGGGCGGATGCCGGCATAGCCCGGCTGCAGGGCGCCGTCGCGCAGGTCCGGCCAATAGCTGCGGATCGCGGCGTAAAACGCCGCGCCGCGCGCCGGATCGACGGCGTAATCGACCGTCGAGATCCATTCGACATCGGGGCCGAAGCGCGCCTGTCCGGCGAGGTCGAGAGTGATGTGGACGCCGAGCCCGCCCGCCGGCGGCACCGGATAGACCAACCGCCGAAACGGCGAGGGTCCGCCGAGGGTGAAATAGACGCCGCGGCAGAAATAGGCGGGCGGGACCGTCTCGGGCGGAACGCCGGCGATCGCATCGGGCGAGCGCCGGGCGCATGGAGCCCGGCGGCGTTGACCAGAAACCGGCAGCGGATCGCGCCGGGCTCGTCGCCGCCGGTCGCAAGCTCGAAGCCGTCCGCGCGCACCCGGCCCGAGGCGACCGGCGTGCGCAGCACGACCGCGGCGCCGGCGGCCTCAGCCTCGCCCTGATAGGCCAGCATCAGCGCATGGCTGTCGATGATCCCGGTCGACGGCGACAGCAGTGCCGCGACGCAACTGAGCGCCGGTTCGAGACCCTGCGCCCGCGAAGCGCTGAGCCACTCGACGTCGTCGACGCCGTTGGCCTGTGCCGCGACAGCGATCTTTTCCAACGCCGGGATCTCGCCCTCGTGCGCGGCGACGATCAGCTTGCCGACCCGGGCGTGGGCCACCCCGTGTTCGCGGCAATAGGCGTAGAGCCGGCGGCGCCCGGCGACGCAGCTGGTCGCCTTGAGGCTGCCCTGCGGGTAATAGATCCCGCTGTGGATGACCTCGCTGTTGCGCGAAGAAGTCTCGAAGCCGATCGTCCTGGCGCGATCGAGCACCAGCACCTCGCGGCCGGCGAGCGCCAGGGCACGCGCCGCGGCGAGACCGATCACCCCGGCGCCGACCACCACGCATTCGACCTCGTCCACCCGCTCTCTCCACTGTGTCGCGAACCCTGGACCCGGCGCACCGCCTGCCGACCGCTTTGTTGTTCGCTCGGCGAACGGCCGCGTCAAGAGCCGCTCGCGGCGGGACATTCTGTCGCATCTCCCTTGGACTGTGCGGGGCTCCTCGGTTGCCGCGAGGCGCATCGGAGCGTCGCCCTGCAAGGCGGCTGGACGCCATTCGCGAAATCGCCGACACTCGCAGGTCGCGGCAAAAGGCGAAGGACAGCGATGAGCCGGAAGACTGCGACCGTGCTGGTGCTCGGTGATTTTCGGACACGGCAGCGCACCGTGTACTTCACCCGCTCCGAGCTGAACCAGCTTCTCGGCCTCTACAGCCGCCACGTGATCCGCGGTGAGTGGCGCGACTATGCGATCGACCACGGCGCCGGAACGGCCCGCTTTTCGGTGTTTCGCCACACCCATGAGGCGCCGGCCTTCGTCATTCTGAAATTGGTGCCGGCGGCGGCCAGACCGGCTGAATTTGTCGTCCAGAGCGGGCGGCAGAGGCTGCGCTGCGGACGCAGCCTGGCCGAAGCGCTCGAGTACTTCCGGACCATTCCGAGCCTCGTCACGGCGTAGCGCCGGCAGGGCCGGTGCGCCGAGGCGCGGCCGTTACAAGGAAATCTCGTCGAGGTCGACCGCGTCCGACAACAGCCGGCCCCGGCCCAGGCTGCGGCGGTCGATGGCGACGGTCTTGATGATCGCATAGACCGGCCGTCCAACCGAGAGATCGAGGCGGTCGAGCGTCAGGCGGGTCACCCGCGCCAGCAGCGTCCCACCGTTTAGCTCGACCCGAACGTCGGCGATCGGGCCGTCGAGCGCGCCGATCTCGGCGATCTGTCCGGCCAGCACATTGAGCGCGCTCAAGTTGTTGGGCGGATCGAGCCCGAGCACGACATCGCGGGCGAGGATGCGCACGCGCAGCGGCGCGCCGATTGCGAGATCGATCTGCGGCAGGCGCAGCTCGCCCGCGGCCGACCGCAGGGTGGTCAACTGATAATGCTCGTCGTGCAGGGCGACCCGCATCTCGAGCACCGCGCCGGGTTCGCAGCGGCCGGTCAGCGGTAAGAGGTCGATCCGGGCCATGACCTGCGGCACCGGCCCGCTCGCCACCACCCTGCCGTCGGCGAGCAGCACGACCGTCGAAGCGAGGCGCGACACCTCGGCGACCGAGTGGCTGACATAGACGATCGGCACCCGGCTGTCGTCGCGCAGCCGCTCGACATAGGGCAGGATTTCGGCTTTGCGCGGGTCGTCGAGGGCCGCGAGCGGCTCGTCCATCAGAAGGAGGCGAGGGCTGGCGAGCAATGCCCGACCGATCGCGACGCGCTGCTTTTCGCCACCCGACAGCAATCCGGGCCGCCGGCCGAGCAACCCACCGATGCCCAAGAGCTCGACCACATGGGCAAAGCTCTCGCGCCGCTCGCGCCCCGGCGTGAACCAGTCGCCGTAGCGCAGGTTCTGGCGCACGCTCAGGTGCGGGAACAGCCGCGGCTCCTGAAAGACATAGCCGATGCGCCGGCGATGCCTTGGCACGAACACCCCAGCCGCCGTATCGACCAGCACCCGGCCGTCGATCACGACCCGGCCATGGTCGGGGCGGAGCAGTCCGGCGATGATGTTGACGAGCGAGGTCTTGCCGGCGCCGGAATGCCCGAAGAGCGCGGTCAGCCGCCCCTGCGTGGTAAAGCGCGCGTCGAGGGCGAAGCCGCCGAGCCGGTGGCGGATGTCGACGTCGACGCTCACAGCCCGGCCACGCGGCGGGCGACGCGGCGCCCGACAAGCCCGGACAAAAAGAGTGCCGCCGTCGATATCGCAACTGCGACGAGGGTCAGCCGCAGCGCGCCGGCGTCGCCGCCCGGGACCTGGGTGAAGGTATAGATCGCGATCGGCAGCGTCTGGGTTTCGCCCGGAATGTTCGAGACGAAGGTGATGGTCGCGCCGAACTCGCCGAGGCTGCGCGCGAAGGCGAGGATCGATCCGGCGACGATGCCCGGCAGGATCAGCGGCAAGGTCACGCTCAGAAAGATCCACAGCGGCCCGGCGCCCAGCGTCCCAGCGGCCTCCTCGAGGCGCCGGTCGACGGCGTCGACCGAGAGGCGGATGGCGCTCACCATTAGCGGAAAGGCCATTACCGCCGAAGCCAAGGCCGCCCCGGTCCAGCGGAAGGCGAACACGAACCCGGTCGTTTCGAACAACATCCGGCCGAGCGGCCCGTTTCGGCCGAACAGCAGCAGCAGGAAATAGCCGGTCACGACGGGCGGCAGAATGAGCGGCAGGTGAACCGCCACGTCAAGGATTTCCCGGCCCCAGAACCGGCCGCGGGCAAGCGCCATCGCGGTCAGCACGCCCAATGGCAAGCTCGACACCACCGCCCAGGCCGCGACCTTGAGGCTGAGGCGGATCGCGACCAGCTCGGCCGGGGCGAAATCCGTGAGCGACGACCAGGTCACGCGGTCGCGACGATCGGCCGCCGCAGGGCGCGCGTCCCGACCGGGTTTGCGCAAATCGTCATTCCCGGGCGCCGGCAGCGCGGCCTGCGGAGGTGCCCCGGAATGACGGCCCGTTTGTACAAGGCCGTCGCCACGGCCTATTTGAGAACCCTAAAGCCCTGCTTCTCGAACAGGGCAGCGGCCTTGGGCGATTCGAGATATTCGAGAAAACCGGCGGCGTCCGGGTTCGCGGCAGCGGCGGTCAACGCCACCGGATAGATGATCGGCGGATGGGTGTCGTCCGGAAACACCCCGACAACCCGGACATTCGGCTCGACCGCCGCGTCGGTCCGGTAGACGATGCCGAGCGGCGCCTCGCCAAGCGCCACCAGCGCCAGCGCCGCCCGCACGTTCTCGGCCTGCGCGATGCGGCTTTCAACCGACGCCCAGACGCCGAGCTTTTCGAGTGCCGCCTTGCCGTAAATGCCAGCCGGGACAGCACTGGTGTCGGCCATCGCCAGCCGGCCGCCGCCGAGCAGCCTGGCGAGCGGAAAGCCCGGCTCTATCTCGACCCGCACGGCGCTGCCCTTTGGCGCGATCAGCACCAATTCGTTGCCGAGCAGGTTCTTGCGCGTGGCGGGCTTGATCAGGTTCTTCTTGGCCAGGTAGTCCATCCAGGCGAGATCGGCCGAGATGAAGATGTCGGCCGGCGCGCCGTTCGCGATCTGCTTGGCGAGCGTCGAGCTCGCCGCCAGCGACACGGTGACGTGCTTTCCGGTTTCCCGCTGATAGCTGGCGTCGATGGCGTCGAATGCATTCTTGAGGCTGGCGGCGGCAAATACCAGCACGCCGCGGCTCTGCGCCAGGGCCGGAGCGCCAGACAGGATCAGCGCCAAGCTCGCGGCAACCGCAATGAAGCCGCATCGCCACATCCGGGATCGCGGAACGGACAAATTCGCCGTCGCCCTCATGGTCCCCTCTTTCGCTGCCGGCCCGACTAGGAGCATTATCCGGCCAGTTTACAACGCTCCTCTCGATCAGAGGCATCGGCAAAAAAAGGAGACAGACATGCCCAAGCTGCGCCACATCGCGATCGCCGCGCAAGATCCCGACGCGATGGCCG
This sequence comes from uncultured Alphaproteobacteria bacterium, assembly GCA_963795485.1. Classification (GTDB taxonomy): domain Bacteria; phylum Pseudomonadota; class Alphaproteobacteria; order ATCC43930; family CGMCC-115725; genus AP-15. The sequence goes on along the minus strand of CAWCIL010000034.1, from coordinate 52,145 downwards.
AGTTCTACAAGAAAGCCTTCGACTTTAAGGAAGTGCGCAAGAGCGACGGGCCGCTCGCCTACGGCTATCACCTGAGCGACGGCACCATCGACTTGGCGATCCTGCGGTTCAAGACCGACCAGCTGGGCCGAGGCCTCGACTATACCGGCCTGCATCATTTTGGGGTATTGGTCGATGATGTCGGCGCGGCTGCCAAGAAGCTCGAAGGCCTCGGCGGCAAGCATTACATGGACCAGAGCGAGGCCGAGCGCGTCGGCGGCTTCGAGGTCAAGTTCTACGGCCCCGAAGGCATCCTGTTCGACGTGGCCGAGCACCCCTGGACCGGCACCGAGCCGCTCCCGGCCCAGCGGGAACCGGCCGAAGCGGCCGAATAGGTCTCCGGGTCGGCGCTGCCTCGCTCGCGGCGCCGACAACCCTCGGCTCCTTGCGTCACATCGCCATCCAGCCGCCATCGACGTTATAGGCGGCGCCGGTCGCGAAGCTCGCGCGGTCCGAGCACAGCCAAACCACCATCTCGGCGATCTCTTCCGGGCTGCCCATGCGGCTTGAGCGGGGTCTGCGCCAGGATCGCGGCGCCGCGCCGCCGCATCGTTTCTTCGGTCATCGGCGTCTTGATATAGCCCGGACAGACCGCATTCACTCGGATTCCGGCTTCGGCGTATTCGAGCGCCGCGGTCTTGGTCAGCCCGACGACCCCGTGCTTGGCCGCGACATAGGCGGACGAGGTCGGCAGCCCCGCGAGCCCGGCGATCGAGGCGGTGTTGACGATGGCGCCGCCGCCCTGAGCCTGCATCTGCAAGAGCTCGTGCTTCATGCACAGCCATACGCCCTTCAGGTTGACGGCGATCATCCGGTCGAAGGCTGCCTCGGACCATTCCGCGGTCTTTTGGCCGGCGGCCTCGACGTGCCAGCCGGCGATCCCGGCATTGTTGAAGGCGCAGTCGAGCCGGCCATAGGCGGCAACGACGCCCTCGACCATCGATTCGACCTCGGCGTTGCGCGTCACCTCGCCGGAAAACGATATCGCTTGCCCGCCCGCTGCGTTGACCAAGGCGACGGTTTCCAGCACCGCCTCGGCCGCGATGTCGGCGACCGCGAGCCGCGCCCCCTCGCGGGCGAAGGCCAGCGCCGTCGCGCGCCCGATCCCGCCGCCCCCGCCGGTGATCAGCGCCGCTTTCCCCTCGAGCAACCCGGCCATCCTCTCCTCCCGATCCCGATCGGTCGGCCAGCATAGCGCCGCCGAGCGGCAGCCGATATCGTGCCCAGCTGGCGGGTTTCTGTCAGGTTGCATCGGACACGGGCAACCCCTCACCCTTCGCTTTCCTCCATTGGGGGAGAGGGTCGCGCAGGGTTGGCGAGGCCCAGCCGAGCCTTACCTAAAGCTCGGTGAGGGGGTGAAGCCGAACGGAAATTGATTGAATGGTGCCGGAGGCGGCAAATGCGCGACGATGGAGAGGCTCGTGCGGCCGAATGGCTCGCCGCGTGGGACGCGCAAGGCATTCACCGGACTGCGACGGCCGGCGACCAGGCCGGCGCCGACTGGCTGATGGGCGAGGCGACCAGGCTCGGCGCTACGCCCGTTTTCGAGGAATTTACGCTCGACCGCCTCGACCCGGTCGCCGCCTATCTGGAGATCGATGGCGCGCGCATTCCCGGCGTGCCGGTTTTCGACGCGCCCGCGACCACGCCCGACGGGGTTACCGGACCGATCGGGCCGGTCGAGGGCACGGCCGCCATCGCTTTCGCCGAGCTCGCGCCCGGCATCGTCTACACGCCCGATTACGAGAAGCTGCGGCGCGAGGCGAAACATCGCGGCCTGGCGATCGTCTGCAAGGGTGCACAGCCCGGTCTCGGGCTGTTGAACGCCGAGCGTTTTCGCACCCCCTATGGCGCGCCGGCAATTCATCTCCCGAGCGAGGCGCGCGAAAGGGTCGTCGCAGCCGCCGCGCGCGGCGCCTCGGCGCGATTGGTCGCCGACAGCCGGCGGACCCCGACCCGCGCGCGCAACCTTATGGCCACGTTTCCAGGCCGGGACCGCAGGCGGCCGCCGCTCGTGGTCATGACGCCGCGCAGCTCGTGGTGGCAATCGACCGCCGAGCGCGGTGGGGGCATCGTGTGCTGGCTCGAAGCGCTGCGCGCCCTCGTCGCAGCACCGCCCGCCAGCGATGTGCTCTTCACCGCCAACAGCGGCCACGAGCTCGGCCATCTCGGCCTCGATGCGTTCGTGGCCGGCCGTCCCGGCTGGCAGCAGCCGGCGGTTGAAGGGGGCGCGGTGTGGGTCCATTTCGGCGCCAATATCGGCGCTGTCACTGGCGAGCTTTTCGTGCAGTCGGCGAGCGAAGATCTGGCGGCGCTGGCCGCGGCGGAATTGATCCGCGCCGGACGCGGCCCGGACCGGATCATGCCGAGGACCCTGGTGCCCAGCGGCGAGACCCGCGACATCCATCGCGCCGGCGGTCGTTACCTGACCCTGGTCGGCAGCAATCCGTTGTTCCACCTGCCGCAGGACCGCTGGCCGCACGCGGTCGATACCGGCGCCGTGGCGCGGATCGCCGCCGGCGCCGCACGCCTGGTCTTGGCTCTGGCGCGCTGACCGGAGCCGCGCAAAGAAAAAGCCGATAGCCGCCTGGACAGCGGCCGCACGACGGCCTTGCCAGCCGCGGAACGGCAAATTAACGTCGCGCGGCTTTGAGCTTACCGAGCGCGCTTAATCGCCGCGGGGTGGCGGGAGGACGTCCGCCTGCGTCGAAACGGCCCGGTTGTGCTCGTCGCGCAGGTTGGACCCGGACCCGCGGATAATCGCCCGGTGCAGGAGAAACACGTCATGGAGCCGTTCGATCTCGCCAAGCCAACTCGGCGCACCCTGCTGAGGTCGGGCGGCAGCTTGCTGGCCGGCGCGGCGCTGCTGCGGAGCGCGCGCGCAGCTGAAAATTATCCGCCGCTCGGGACCTGGCCGGCGGGTTCGTCGGGCTCGTCGGTGTTCATCGGCATCACCGTGCCGCGCACCGGCACCTATGCCGTTCAGGGCGAGGGCGAATTGAAGGGCTTGCAGCTCGCGGTCGAGCACATCAACAGCGGCGATCCGCTGATCAGGATGATTTCGCCGAAGACGACGAAGGGCGTGCTCGGCAAGGAGGTCAAGTACGGCGTCGCCGATTCCGAGGCCAAGCCGAACACCGCGGTGCAGGAGCAGTCGCGGTTCATCAGCGAGAACAAGGCGATCCTGATGGCCGGCGCCAGCTCCAGCTCGGTGGCGGTGGCGCTGAACAAGCTCGCACAGCGCGAGAAGGTGCTCTACGCGGTCGGCGTCTCCGGCTCCAACGACACCACCGGCAAGGACTGTTCACGCTACGCCTTCCGCCAGTGCTTTTACGGGCAGACGGCCGCGGCGGCGCTTTCGCCGGTGCTGATCAAATCGCTCGGCAGAAACAAAAAGGCGGCCTATCTGACGCCGGATTACACCTATGGCCACACCGTCCAGCATTCGATGGAGGACTACCTCAACAAGCAGGGCGGCTGGACCACGGTGACCAACCAGGTGGCGCCGTTGGGCGCCCCCGACTATAGCTCGTATCTGCTCAACATCGCCAATTCGGGCGCCGAGGTGCTGCTCAACATCAATTGGGGGCATGACGCCGTGCTGTCGATCGAGCAGGCGCAGCACTTTGGCATCCTGCCCAAGCAGCAGCTGGTGATCCCCTACCAGATCCCGTTCCTAACCAACCAAGTCGGGCCGCAGATCATGGCCGGGGTCTATGCCGCCACCGATTTCTGGTGGACCCTCGAAGACAAGTACCCATTGGCCAAGATGTTCGTCACCGCGTTCGACAAGAAATATGGCTCCAAGCCCGACTGGGGCGCCAATAACTCTTATATGCAGCTGGCGATGTGGGCGGACGCAGTGGAGCGCGCCGGCACGTTTTATCCGCCAGAAGTGATCAAGGCCTACGAAGCGGGCAAGCATGTCCAATCCACCGTCGGCGAGGTTTATTTCCGCGCCGAAGATCATCAGCTGGTGCGCCCGGTGATCATCGTCCGCGGCAAAAAACCGGCCGACATGAAATCGCCCGACGATTATTGGGAAGTTACGGAGATCGTTCCGGGCGCCGGTCTGATGCAGCCGCCGGGCGCGTTCGACTGCAAGCTCGGCCCTTACACCTGAACGCCGCGACCGGCTTGGATCAGCGCCGCTCACCCTCTTTGCTTTACTTGCAGAACCTTTAAGAGCAGCGCTCCGGCATGATCACCTGGCCGAACTTCGTCGGGCAATTGTTCAACGGGCTGGCTTCGGGCACGCTCCTGGCATTGATCGCCTCCGGGTTGACCATCATCTATGGCACGCTCGGTGTGCTGAACCTGGCGCATGGCGCGATGTTCATGCTCGGCGGCTATGCCGGCTGGCTCGCGTTCCAGGCGACCGGGTCCTTCGTCGTCGCGGTCGTCGCCGGCGCCCTCTTCCTGGTCGTGGTCGGCGGGGCCATCGAGCTCTTGGTGATCCGCCGGTTCTATGGCCGCCCGGCGGAAGACCAGATCCTGGTCACTTTCGGCATCGGCATCGTCATCGTCGAACTGGTGCGCCTCGGGTTTGGCAGCCTGTCGCTGACGGTTCCGCCACCGTCCTGGGCCGCCGGCGTCACGTCGCTGGGCTTCCTGATCTATCCGACTTATCGCATCGTCGCGCTGGCGATCGCGGCAGTGGCGCTCGCGGTGCTCTACGTCGTCCTCTACCGCACCCGGCTCGGCATGATCGTGCGCGCCGGGATCGAGGATTCGGCCATGGTCGGCATGCTCGGCATCAACGTTTACCGGGTGTTCATGCTGGTCTTCGGCATCGGCGCGATGGCTGCCGGGTTTGCCGGGATCGTCAATGCGCCGGTGGTGTCGCTGACCCCCGACATGGGCGAATCGATCCTGGTCGAGACCTTTGTCGTCGTCGTCATCGGCGGGGTCGGCTCGTTCCCCGGCGCCGTGCTCGGCGGGCTGATCGCCGGCGAGATCCTCAGCCTGACCTCGATGGTGGACCCGAGCTATTCGCAGGTCATGCTGTTCGCGGTGATGACCTTGGTGCTGCTGTTGCGGCCGCAGGGCCTGCTCGGCGCGCGCGGCCGCGCCTGAGCGCGGTCCCCGCACTGAACGCAATCGTCCGATGCCGCGCCGCCGCCCGCTGCTGACCGAGGCGCTGACGGCGCTGGGCCTGATCGCCGCACCTTTTATCCTGCCCTATCTCGGCTTCGCACCCGGCACCCTCAACCAGATCCTGGTCTGGGGCCTGTTCGGCATCGGCTTCGACATTCTGTTCGGCTACACCGGCCTGTTGTCGTTCGGCCAGTCGGCCTTCTACGGCACCGGCGGCTTCATTGCCGCCTATCTCTTGACCAGCAACCTGATGTCGAGCGTGGTGGCAGCGCTGATCGTCGGCGCCATCGGCGCGGCATTGGCCGGGGTCGCGGTCGGTGTCGTCGCCCTGCGGCGCACCGGGATCTACTTCGCGATGATCACGGTGGCGATCGCCGAGATGTTCTTTTTCGCCGAGAACGGGCCGCTCTCCGCCTGGACCGGCGGCGAGAACGGACTGCCCGGCGTGCCGACCCCGAGGTTTGAGTTCGGCCCGTTTGCCTACCACGTCGGCACCGACTGGTCGATGTACGGCTTTCTTGCCGCCTGCTATTTCGTCGGCATCGTCGTGGCGCTGCGCATCGTGCGCTCGCCGGTCGGCGCGATCCTGACCGCGATCCGCGACAACCCGCTGCGGGCCCGCGCGGTCGGCCATCGGGTGGGCCTCTACAAGCTGACCGCGTTTGTGGTCGGCGCGGTCTATGCCGGGTTCGCCGGCGGTCTCTTAGGTGTGCTGCAGGGCTTCATGCCGCCCGACGCCTTTACCTTCGACACCTCCGGCCAGCTGGTGATCCAGACTGCGATCGGCGGCGTCGGCACCCTGTTCGGGCCGCTCTTGGGCGCTGCGGTCTGGCTCTATCTGCGCGACTTCCTGCAAGGGGTGGTCGGTCTCGGCAGCACCTGGAAGCTGGTGCTGGGTCTGGTTTTCGTGCTGCTGGTGTGTTTCCTGCGTCGTGGGCTGATCGGCGGCCTGCAGGATCTGGCGCAGCATTTTACCGCGCGCGCGAACCCGCCGGCGCCGGAGGAGGCGCCGACGTCCGCCGCGGCGCCGGAACTCGCCAGTATCGGCCCGCAGCACCGCCGCCGGGAGAATCCGTTTTCCGGCCCGGCGCTCGAAGCGCGCGGGCTGACCAAATCGTTCGGCGGTCTGGTCGCCAACCGCAACATCGATTTCGCCGTAGAGCCCGGCGAGCTGCGCGCGATCATCGGCCCCAACGGCGCCGGTAAGACCACGTTCTTCAAGATGCTGACCTGCGAGCTGCCGCCGACCTCCGGGCGGATCATCTTTCACGGCCGCGACATCACCGGCATGGATGTGGCCGCGGTGTGCCAGCTCGGGCTGACCAAGAGTTATCAGGTAAACCAGCTCTTCGCCCGGCTGACGGTGCGCCAGAATGTCGTGATCGCGGCACTTGCCGAGCGGCGCGGCGGCTTCCGCCTCGACCTGCTGCGGCCGCTCGATCGCGTCGCCGGGCTCGACGCACAGGTGGAAAGCACGCTCGCGCTCGTCGGCCTGACGGCGCGCGCCGATGTGTCGGTCGCGGCGCTCGCCTACGGCGAAAAGCGGCGGCTGGAGATCGGGCTCGCGCTCGCCGCCTCGCCGTCGCTGTTGCTGCTCGACGAGCCGCTCGCCGGCATGAGCCCGCACGAGCGGACGCAGACCGTGCAGCTGCTGAAGTCGCTCGGCCGCGGCCGCACCCTGGTGGTGATCGACCACGATATGGATTCGGTGTTCGAATTGGCCGAGCGAATCACGGTGCTGCACGAAGGGGCGCTCCTCGCCGAGGGCACGCCCGCCGAGATCCAGCGCAACAGCTTTGTCCAGGAAGCCTATCTGGGCGGGGTCGCAGCGGCGTGAGCGCGCTCCTGGAGGTCGAGCGCATCAACAGCTATTACGGCGACAGCCACATCCTGTTCGACGTGTCACTGCGCGTCGAGCGCAACGAGGTGGTGGCGCTGCTCGGCCGCAACGGGGCGGGCAAGAGCACGACGTTGAAAAGCCTGATCGGCGCGGTCCGGCCGCGCTCCGGCCGGATCGTCCTCGACGGCGCCCCGACGCAGGACCTGCCGTCGCACGCGATCGCCGCCCTCGGGCTGCAATTGGTGCCGGAGGAGCGCCGCATTTTCGGCAGCCTCAGCGTCGAGGAGAATGTGCTGCTCGCCGGGCTCACGGCCAAATCGCGCTGGCCGCTGGAGCGCGTCTGGGCGACCTTCCCGCGGCTGCGCGAGCGCCGTCGGAGCCGCGGCACCGATCTCTCGGGCGGCGAGCAGCAAATGCTGGCGATCGCCCGCGGGCTGGTCCGCGACCCGAAGATCGTGCTGCTCGACGAGCCGTTCGAGGGGCTGGCGCCGTTGATCGTGCGTGACCTCTTGGCCACTTGCCGCGAGCTCGCCGAGGCGGGCCAGACGATCCTCGTCGTGGAGCAGAACATCTCGGCCGCGATGAGCCTCGCCGATCGCGTCTACGTCATCAACAACGGACACATCGTCGAGGAGATGACGGCGACGGCGATCCGCGCCCGACCCGAGTTATTGCACCGCCATCTGGGGGTCTGAACGGCCCGATGGCGTTTAGAGCCGTGCCGATAGGACGATGTCGAGCCAGCCGCGGGGGGTGACGGCGGCGCGGTCACCGGGGCGGAGCAGCACCGTGGTCATCGCCGATTCTACGATGGCCGGGCCGGGGATGGTTTGTCCGGGGGCGAGCGTGTCGAAGTCGTAGACGGGGGCGTGGACCGGGGCGGTGATCGAGGCGTCGAGCCAGATCGGGCGCTCGCAGCGGGGCGGGGTCGGCGGGGCTTCGGGCAGAGCGGGCTCCTGCGGCAGGGCGGAGAGGATGCCGGCGACGGCGACGCGCGCGTTGACCAGGACCGTCTCCTGATCGGGCAGCGAATAGGTGTAGAGCTCCTGGTGGCGGCGATGAAAGCGCTCGACGATCTGCGGCAGCGGGTCGGGCAGGGTCCAGTCCATGTTGTCGAGCGGCACCGCGATCTCGAACACCTGCTCGCCGTAGCGCATATCGACCGAGCGCATGACCCGCGCCGGCCCGGCGAACGAGGCGCGCAACCGGGCCAGGCCCTCGGCCTCAAGCTCGTCGAAGAGCCGTTTGACCGCGGCGCCGTCGAGCGCCCGCGCGTCGCCGATGTGAGTGCGCGCCACCTCGAAGCGCAGATCGGTCGCAAGCATGCCCCAAGCAGACAATACCGCGGCGACCCGCGGCACGATGACCCGCGCCAAATCGAGCGCCCGGGCGATCTCGGTCGCGTGCAGCCCCGAGGCGCCGCCAAAGGCGAAGAGCGCGAAGTGGCGCGGATCGACGCCGCGCCGAACCGAGACGAGCCGCACCCCCTCGGCCATGTTGGTGTTGACGACGCGATGGATGCCTCGCGCCGCGGCGAGCCGGTCGATGCCGAGCGCCTGAGCGATCCGGTCGATAGCGGCCTCGGCGGCGCTCCGGTCGAGCCCGCGCCTGCCGCCGAGAAAATTCTGCGGGTCGAGATAGCCCAGCACCAAGTTGGCGTCGGTGACCGTCGCCTCGGCGCCGCCCTGGCCGTAGCAGGCGGGGCCCGGAACGGCCCCGGCGCTCAGCGGGCCGACATGCAGGACGCCGCCCTTGTCGACCCGGGCGATCGAGCCGCCGCCGGCGCCGATGCTGGCGATGTCGAGGCTATTGAGCGCGATCGTATGGCCGGCGACGCGGCGCCCGGTCGCAAGGCTTGGCCGCCCGGCGACGATCAGCGAGATGTCGGTGCTGGTGCCACCCATGTCGAACGGGACGAGATTGCCCTCGTCGACGAGCCGCGCCGCGTAGATGCTGGCGGCGACCCCTCCCGCCGGACCGGAGAGCACCGCACCTGCCGCCAGCCGACCGGCCTCGGCGACCGGGGCGACGCCGCCATGCGACTGGATGATCAGGACCGGCCCGGAATACCCGGCCGCGGCGAGGCGGCGCTCGAGCCGCCCCAGATAGCGCGCCACGGCCGGGCCGACATAGGCGTTGACGACGGTCGTCGAGACCCGCTCGAATTCCTTGATCTGCGGCAACACCTCGGACGAGACCGAGACATAGGCGCCGGGAATCGCCTTTTCGACCGCCGCGCGCGTCGCCTGCTCATGGGTCGGGTCACGCCAAGCGTGCAAATAGCACACCGCCACCGCCTCGACGTTCTCGCGCTTCAAGATTGCGATTGCGCGGTCGAGCGAATTTCCGTCGAGCGGCGTCTCGACCCTGCCGTCGGCGCGCAGCCGTTCGCGCACGCCGAACCGCAGCCGGCGCGGCACCAGCTGCTCGGGCGGCGGCAGGCGCAGATTGTAGCGGTCGTCCTTGAGCCCCTCGCGCATCTCGATCACGTCGCGATGGCCTTGGGTGGTGAGGAGCCCGACTTTGGCGCCGGTGCGCTCCAACAGCGCATTGGTCGCGACCGTGGTGCCGTGGACGATGCGCTCGGTCTCGGCGAGGAGCGCCCGGCACTCGCAGCCGAGCCGCTGCGCCAGCAGGGCGAGCCCGTCGAGCACGCCGCGCGACGGATCCTCCGGGGTCGACGGGACCTTTTCCAGGGTCGTGCCGCCACCATCGTCGACCGCCACCAGATCGGTAAAGGTGCCCCCGACATCGATGCCGATGCGGTACATTCCTCACTCCCGATGATAAGGGTGGCCGGCGAGGATCTGCTGCGCCCGATAAAGCTGTTCGAGCAGCAAGCCGCGAACCAGAAGATGCGGCCAGGTCATCGGCCCCAGCGCCACGGTCTCGTGCGCCTTTTCGAGGACCGCGGCGCCGAGCCCTTCCGCCCCGCCGACGGCAAAGGCGAGCTCGGCCGCGCCCTGGTCGCGCCACCGGGCGAGCCGGTCGGCAAAATCGCGGCTGGACCAAAGGCACCCCCGCTCGTCAAGCGCCAAGAGCGGGACGCCCGACGGCAATGCCTTGAGGATCAGCTCCGCCTCCCGCTCCTTCAACAACGCCGCCGGCAGGCGCTGGCGCACCTCCAGCTCGACGACCGCCGGGGGCGGCAGAATTCGTCCGGCGTACAGCGTCTGCAGGTCATTGAAAGGGCCGCCGCGCAGCCGCCCGATGGCGAGAAGGCGATAGCGGATCGGCCCGGCTCCCGAGGGGTGCGCCGGCCGGTGCTATTGGCGAGCCGCTTCGGCGTCGGGGAGCGCTTCGCTCCACAGCTTTTCGAGGTTGTAATAGGCGCGGATCTCGGGCCGGAACAAATGCACGATGACATCGCCGGCGTCGATCAACACCCAATCGCCCTGCGCCTTGCCCTCGATTGCGATCCGCATGCGGGGCGACAGCGCCGCTTCGAGGTGCTCGGTCAGCGCGGCGACCTGCCGCGCGGTGCGGCCGCTCGCGACCACCATAAAGTCGGCGATCGCGGTTTTGCTGGCGAGGTCGATCGTGACGATGTCCTCGGCCTTGCCGTCCTCCAGCGTCCCGAGGACGAGGGAAAGTATTTCCTGCGGCGGGGCCGGCGGGGTCCGCCGCGGGCGGGCGCGCGACGGCAGCGCGGTGATCGTGGCCAATTCGGGTCCTCGCTCCATTTGGGTCGGCGACGAGTTCTGTTGTCTCTCGGCACGAATGCGGGTCGCCGAGGTCGGATCGAGACGGGTGTGGAAAAACACCCAGGCGGGCGGTTTTGTCTCGGCGAGCGCACGGGCGGCGCGGACCGGCACGCGGCTCGCGGCAAAGCGCTGTGCGGCAAGGCCGGTGAGCGCTTTTGGCGCGTAGGAGGGGCGGTCGAACACGGCGATCGGGACCATGCGAAAGATCTCGGTCCAACGATCCCAATGCCGGATCTGAATCAGGTTGTCGCCACCCATCAACCACACGAAACGCAGCCGGGGAAAGCGGCGGCGCACGGTCTGCAACGTGTCGGCGGTATAGCGCGAACGGTCGAGCCGGTTTTCGAGATCGGTGACGCGGAAGCGGCGGTGCCCGGCCGCAACCCGGCGCGCCTGCTGGAGCCGGTCGGCGAACCCGGCCATGCCGGCCGCCGGCTTCAACGGGTTCTGCGGCGAGACCAGCCACCACACCTCGTCGAGATCGAGGCGCTTCAGCGCAATGAGGCTCAGATGCAGATGACCCTGATGGGCCGGGTTGAACGAGCCGCCCAACAACCCGATGCGGCGATGACGGGCGACGCTCACGTGGTCGGTACCCGCACCCACCCTCCCGCTGACGCGGGTCCCTCCCTCCCCCGTGAGCACGGGGGAGGGTTGGGGTGGGGGCCGGGATCGTGCAAGAGGGTCAGGGGCGCACCTGACCGCTGCCGCGCACCAGGTATTTGTAGGTGGTCAGCTGCTCGGCGCCGACCGGGCCGCGCGGCGGCAGCCGCTGGGTCGAAATGCCGATCTCGGCGCCCATGCCGAACTCGCCGCCGTCGGCGAACTGGGTCGAGGCGTTGACCAGCACGATGGCGCTGTCGACCTCGCGCAGAAACCGCTCGGCCGCGTCCTGGTCTTCGGTCACGATCGCATCGGTGTGGTGCGAGCCAAAGCGGTCGATATGAGCGATCGCACCGGCGACGCCGTCGACGACGCGGATTGCGAGGATCGCGTCGAGGTATTCGGTCCGCCAGTCCTGCTCGGTCGCCGGCCCGACCTCGCCGTCGAGCGCCAGGACTTCCGGCATCGCCGCGCAATTCGCAGCCGGCGGCGCGCAGATCGGCGAGGATCGGCGGCAGGATCGTCGTCGCGACCTTGCGGTCGACGAGCAGGGTTTCGGTCGCGCCGCAGATCGAGACCCGTCGCATCTTGGCGTTGAGCACGATCGCGCGCGCCTTCTCGGGTTCCGCGGCGCCGTCGATGTAGGTGTGGCACAGCCCTTCGAGATGGGCGATCACCGGAATCCGGCTCTCGCGCTGGACCCGCTCGATCAGGGACGATCCGCCGCGCGGGACGATGATGTCGATGACCCCGCTCATGCCGAGCATCAGCCCGACCGCGGCGCGGTCGCGGGTCGGCACCAGCTGGATCGCGGCTTCGGGCAAGCCGGCGGCGCGCAGACCTTCGCCGAGGGCCGCGACCAGCGCGCGCGAGGAATAAAAGCTCTCCGACCCGCCGCGCAGGATCGCCGCATTGCCGGATTTGAGCGCCAGCCCGCCGGCGTCGGCGGTCACGTTCGGCCGGCTCTCGTAGATGATGCCGACGACGCCCAACGGCACCGCGATGCGCTCGATGTCGAGCCCGTTCGGGCGGGTCCAGCGGGCGAGTGCTGCGGCCGACCGGGTCGGGCAGCTCGGCGATGGCTTCGAGCCCGGCGGCGATCGCCTCCACCCGCTTGCCATCGAGCGCCAGCCGGTCCCGCAGGGCCGGGGCGAGCCCCTCGGCCTCGGCGAGGTCGCGGGCGTTGGCGGCCAGGATCTCGGCTTCGCGGGCGCGCGTGAACCCCGCGGCAGCGCGCAGGCCCGCGGTCTTGGCTTCGCGCGGAGCGAGCGCGAGAGCGGCGGCGGCGGCGCGGGCGCGCTGCCCGATCTCGGCCATCTCGCTCGCCAGCGCCGGGTCGGACGGCGGTGCCGAGCGGTGCCGCGACGGAGTCTCGCCGGCTGCGGGGCTTAGTATCGCGGAGTTTGGCGTGGCAGCGCTTGGCGTCATTGGCGTTCGGTCACCACCAGGTCGTCGCGATGGATCGCTTCGTCGCGCCCACGGTAGCCGAGGATGCCGGCAATTTCACCACTCTTGTGTCCGGCGATATGGCGAATGTCGGCGCTCGAATAGGCCGAGAGCCCGCGCCCGGCCTCGGCGCCGGAACGGGTGCGCACGATCACCGCATCGCCGCGCTCGAAGACGCCTTCGACGGCGACAATTCCGGCCGGCAGCAGGCTGCGGCCGCGGCGCAGCGCCAACGCGGCGCCGTCGTCGACGGTGATGATGCCCGAGGGATCGACGGTCCCGGCGATCCACGCCTTGCGCGCCGAGCGCGGCTCGCCCCGCGGCAGAAACAAAGTCGCCCGCGCACCGGCCTCGATCGCCGCGAGCGGCCCCGGCGCGGCCTCGTCTGCCGGCGTGCCGCGGGCGATCAGCATATGGCAGCCGGCGTTCGTCGCGATATGGGCGGCGGCGAGCTTGGTCACCATCCCGCCCGAGCTGTAGCCGGGCGGGGCCTCGCCGGCCATCGCCAGAATCTCCGGCCCAATCTCGTGCACCACCGCTATGTGGCGCGCGTCCGGTTCGTTGCGCGGGTCGGCGGTGTAGAGCCCGTCGATGTCGGACAGCAGCACCAGCATGTCGGCGCTGGTCATCTGCGCAACGCGGGCGGCGAGCCGGTCGTTGTCGCCAAAGCGGATCTCGGCGGTGGCGATCGTGTCGTTTTCGTTGACCACCGGCACTGCGCCCAGCCCCGAGCAGCTGGGCAAAGGTCGCGCGCGCGTTCAAATGCCGCCGCCGCTCCTCGGTATCCTCCAAGGTCAGCAGGATCTGCGCGACGGTGATCGAATGACGGGCGAGCGCCTCCTGATAGGCGTGGGCGAGCCGGATCTGGCCGGTGGCCGCAGCCGCCTGCTTCTCCTCGAGCCGCAGCCGGTTCCCGGCGAGGCCCAGCTGGCGGCGGCCGACCGCGATCGCACCCGAGGAGACGAGGATCACCTCCTGGCCGCGGGCGCGGCAGCGCGCCACGTCATCCGCCAATGTGTCGAGCCACCCGCGCCGGATCTCGCCATTGTCGGCGACCAGCGAGGCCGAGCCGATCTTGACAATGAGCCGCCGCGCCGCAGGCAGCACTGCGGCCGCATCGCTCACGGCGCGCCTGCGAGAGAGGGCACCTCCGCCTCAACCTCGTCCGCGACCGCTCGTCGCTCCGAGAGCGCCGCGAACAGCGCGCCCAGCACCGCCGGCACGCCGGCGCCGGAGACACCCGACAGCGGCATCACCGCCGCGCCATGCCCGGCCACGCGCCGCAGCTGGCGAAGCTTTGCCTCGACCGCTTCGAGGTCGAGCGCGTCGATCTTGTTGAGCCCGACGATCTCGGGCTTGTCGGCGAGGCCGTGGCCGTAGGCGGCGAGCTCCTGCCGGATCGCGCGATAGGCGCCGGCGACATCGTCGATGGTGCCGTCGACCAGGTGCAGGATTACGGCACAGCGCTCGACATGGCCCAGAAAGCGGGTGCCGATGCCGACGCCCTCGCTGGCGCCCTCGATCAGCCCGGGCAGGTCGGCCAGCACGAGCTCGTCATCATAGAGCCGCACCACCCCGAGCTGCGGCTTCAGGGTGGTGAACGGGTAGTCGGCGATTTTCGGCCGGGCATGGGAGACGGCGGCGAGAAAGGTCGATTTGCCGGCGTTGGGCTGGCCCACGAGACCAACATCGGCGATCAGCTTGAGGCGCAGCCACACCCACGCCTCCTTCCCCGGCCAGCCCGGATCGGCGCGCCGCGGCGCGCGGTTGGTCGAGCTTTTGTAATGCGCGTTGCCAAACCCGCCATCGCCGCCGCGCAGCAACACGAGGCGCTGGTCCGGCCGGGTCAGATCGGCCAACACCAGCCGGTTGTCCTCGTCCATGATCTGGGTCCCGGCCGGCACGGTCAGCACCAGGTCGCCGCCGTTGGCGCCGGTCTTTTCACGCCCGGCCCCGCCGCGCCCGGCCGCCGCCCGAAAATGCTGGCGATAGCGATAATCGATCAAGGTGTTGAGATTATCCGCCGCGGCAAAAACGATATCGCCGCCCTTGCCGCCATTGCCGCCGTCCGGGCCGCCGAACTCGATGAACTTCTCGCGGCGAAAGCTCGCCGAGCCGCGGCCGCCGTCACCGCTCTTCAGATAGATCTTGCACTGGTCGAGAAATTGCATTTAGCGGCACCCTCACCCGCCTCGCTGCGGTCGGCACCCTCTCCCGCAATGCCGGAGAGGGGGGATACAGCGCGACGCGCCGGGTGGGCGAGGGCCGATGGCTATTCGGCGGCTTCGGCCGAAATCGGCTCGGCCGGCGGTACCACCGAGACATAAGTCCGCCCGGCGAGACCCCTGTGAAACCGCACCGCACCGCCCGCGGTCGCGAACAGGGTATGGTCGCGGCCGATGCCGACATGCGGGCCCGGATGAAACTTGGTGCCGCGCTGGCGCACGATGATGCTGCCGGGGATGACGGCCTCGCCGCCGAACTTCTTGACGCCGAGCCGCCGTCCGCGGCTGTCGCGGCCATTGCGCGACGAGCCGCCCGCTTTTTTATGCGCCATCGGTTGCTCCTTCCTCAGCCCCGGCCTCTACCGCAGCCGCGGCAACGCCAGCAGCCCTGATCTCGGTGATGCGCAGCACGGTCTGATACTGGCGGTGGCCCTTTTTGCGCCGGTAATTGTGCCGCCGCTTCTTTTTGAAGACGATGATCTTTGCCGCCCGGCTCTGCTCGACGACGGTGGCGCTGACCGCGGCCCCCTCGAGCAGCGGCGCGCCGGTCGCCACCTCGGCGCCGTCGCCGACCATCAGCACCTGGTCCAAATCGATGACCGCACCGGGCTCGCCGGCGAGCTTCTCGACCGCGATCACGTCGTCTTTGGCGACTTTGTATTGCTTGCCGCCGGTCCGGATCACTGCGAACATAATATCAGCCAATATGGGTTGCGGCACCGGCGCGGCAACGGGCGCAGCCGCGCCGCTCCCGGCCGCGAGCGGCGCAATATACGGGTGCGCCAAGAGCTGTCAATCGAAAGCCGGCACGGCGCAAATCTGCGGGAGAGGCGGCGATGGCGGATCGGGCAAAGCGCGCCTGGCGTTTGGCGCTCGCGGCGCTGGTCTCGGCCGCCACCGCCGGCGGCAGTGCGGTCTCGGCGGATGAGCTGACCGTGCCGAGCCCAGTCGAACGCGACTCGCCGCTCACCGCCGCCTACCGCTTCGATCAGCCAGTCACCGGGCACGGCTCCCTCGACGTCGAGTGGACCGATGTCGACGGCCGCGTGGTCGACCGACGGCACATCCCGATCGATCTCGCCGATGCCGCGCAGGTGACCTTTCGCCTCGACATCCGGCGCGCGGTCACGGTCGTGAACCGGCTCGCCGCACATCTGTCGCTCGACGGCGTCGACCAAGGCGGCGCACCGGTCCATCGCCGCACCGATCTCTCGGCGTCGTTCATCGCCTCGCCGCCCGATCAGGGGTGGTGGGATTATCAGATCATCATGTGGCAGGGCCAGACGCCGGCCGCCTACCGCGCGCTGAAGCGGCTCGGCATCACTGGCGGAATGGTCGAGGCCAATCACCGCAGCCGGCGGCGACCTATGTCGCGGCCGATCTCGCTCGCCCTGCTCGACCAGAATCTGCGGTTTTATCTCGAAAGCATCGCGCCCGACTTCTATTCGCCCTATCATCGCTGGTCGGGCGACCGCCCGGTCAATTGGCGGTTTCTCGCGGCCGAGGCGCTTCATCGCCGCAACCCCGACGACATCGCCGGCTTTACGCGCGATCCGAGCCTTTCCGACCCCCGCTGGCTCGCAAAAATCCAGGCGCGCCTGACCCGGGACGTACAGGCGCTCCGCCCGTATCGGCCGCTTTACTACAACCTCGGCGATGAAACCGGGATCGCCGACCTGGCGAGCTTCTGGGATTTCGATTTCTCCCGCTATTCCCTGGAGGGGATGCGCGGCTGGCTGCGGCAGCGCTATGGCTCCGTGGCCGCCCTGAACCGGGAGTGGGGATCGCATTTCGAAGGCTGGGACCACGTCATGCCGATGACGACGCGGCAGGCGATCGAGAAGCCCGACCAAAATTTTGCGGCATGGGCCGATTTCAAGCAGTGGATGGATGTCGTCTTCGCCCGCGCTCTCGCCGGCGGCGCCGCCGCGGTTCATGCCGCCGATCCGGGCGCGCTGGCGGCGATCGAGGGCGTGCAGGTCCCCGGCTGGGGCGGCTATGACTATCCCCGCCTGGCGCGCAGCGTCGACGCGATGGAGCCCTACGATTTCGACGCCGACATCCAAATGCTGCGCTCGCTCAATCCACAGCTGGTGTTGCTGACGACCCTGTTTGCGAGTGGCCGAGAGGCGTCTTATCTGACCTGGCGCGAGCTGGTGCGCGGGACCCGCGGGCTGATCTTGTGGGATGAAAACAACGATTTCGTTGCCAAGGACGGCCGTCTCGGCCAGCGCGGCATGCAGGCGGCCGCTGATTTCGCCGAGATCCGCGGCGGGCTTGGCGCCCTCTTAATCAACAGCCGGCGGCACACCGACCCGGTCGCCGTGCTCTATTCCCAGGAAAGCCTGCGGATCGCCTGGCTGCTCGACCGGCGCGTGCGCGGCCAGAGGGACCAGGCCGGGAGCGCCGACAAGGCATTGGGCGCGGCGCCGCGGACATCTTCGCATCACTTTGTGCGGACGATCGAGCATCTGGGGATCGAGCCGCGGTTCATCTCCGCCTCAGCACTCGAAAAGGGCGCGCTGCGTGCCGGCGGTACCCGAATCCTGATGCTGCCCGACGCGCTCGCCTTGTCGCCGAACCAAGCAGCGGAAATCCGCGACTTCGTCGCGCGCGGCGGCAGCGTCCTCGCCGACGGCGAGCCCGGACTGTTCGACGAACACGGAAGCAGGTTGAGACAACCTATGCTGTCCGATGTCTTCACCGGGCCGCCCGACGGGGCGGCGACACGGTTTCGCTTCGGCCGCGGAACGGCGACCTATATTTCCTTCCCCGACGGCGCCGGCTCGACCGGCGCCCGGCACATCGCCGGCATCCTGGCTGCGGCCGGGGTCGAGGCACCGTTCCCGGTCGCGCGCGCCGACGGCGGCCCCGCCGACGATATCGAGACCCATGTCTTGGACAACGGGCCGGCGAGGATCCTCGCGGTGCAGCACGACCTCTCGGCGCCGGCCAGGGCAATCTCGTCCCCGACCGGCGCCACCGGTAGGGAAGCCATCGTCGTCACTCTGCCGCGGCAGCTCGACGTCTACGACCTGCGCACCCGGCGCGCTCTGGGCGAAACCGACCGGGTGGCGCTCGATCTCGGCCCCGGCGAAGCCGCCATTCTCTCCCTGTCGCCGACCCCGCTGGCAGCCCCCGCGATCGCCGGCCCGGCCGCGGCGCGGCTCGGCGAAAACGCCGAATTCCATATCCGACTGAGCTCGCCCGAGGCGCCGGGCGTCGTTCATATCGACATCCTCGACCCCAACGGCCGGGTCATGCTGCCCTACTCCGGCAACCTCCTCGCCGCGCACGGCGAAGCGCTGAAGCTGCTGCCGCTGGCCGTTAACGACCAAGCCGGGGTCTGGAAAATCCGCGCGACCGACGTACTGAGCGGCCAGACCGCCACCGCGGAGCTGACCGTCGGGCCGTGAATTCAGGCGGCGTCGACCAGCACGAGTTCGGCGTCGTCGAGTGCGCGAACCCGTAGCCCCGCTTCGCCATGGATCGCGGCGCCATCGCGGGCGTCGAGCCTGACGCCGTTGACCTCGACCGAGCCCTTGGCCGGCACCAGATAGCCGTACCGCTCGCGGCCGAGCGGGTAGTCGACGATTTCGCCGGCATGCAGGGCGGCGCCCAGCACCCGCGCATCGGTGCGGATCGGTAAGGCCTCGCGGTCCTCGGCAAAGCCGCTGGCGAGGGCAACGAAACGGCCCGAGCGGTTTCCTTTCGGAAACGGCCGGGTGCCCCAGCTCGGCGCCTGACCGCGGCTGGTCGGCAGGATCCAGATCTGGAACAGTTTCGTCGTCTCCGGCTCGCGATTGTATTCGGCGTGGCGGATGCCCGTGCCGGCACTCATCACCTGCACGTCGCCGGCCTCGGTGCGGCCCTTGTTGCCGAGGCTGTCCTGGTGGGTGACCGCGCCTTCGGTCACGTAGGTGATGATCTCCATATCGGCGTGCGGATGCGGCGGAAAGCCGGTGTCGGGGGCGATCGCGTCGTCGTTCCACACCCGCATCCGGCCCCAATTCATCCGCTCCGGGTCCTGGTAATCGGCGAATGAGAAATGATGCCTCGTGTCGAGCCAGCCATGGTTAGCCCCGCCGAGGCTGGCAAAGGGTCTGCGTTCGATCATCGAAATGTCTCCGGTTGACGAGGCAGAATATGCCCCGGTCATGCCGCTTCAGATTGGGCGCGGGCGGTCGATTTGGAAGGATTACAGACCAGCCGCGCTCGCCGCGCACGTCCCGAGGCGCTGCGACGGCCTAGGGCACCAGCAGGATCTTGCCGATGTGCTTGCTCGATTCCATCAGCCGGTGCGCCTCGGCGGCCTCGACCAGCGAAAATACCTTGTAGGTGCAAGGGCGCAGTTTGCCCTGCGCCCACAATGGCCACACCCTTTCCCCGAGCGCGGCGACGATCGCGGCCTTCTGCGCCACCGTGCGCGAGCGCAGGGTCGAGCCGGTGACGGTCAGATGCTTTCTCTGGATCAGCCCGAAATCGGCCTCGACCCGGGTCCCGCGCATCAGCGCGACAAAGCACAGCCGCCCTTCATGGGCCAATAGGTCGAGCTCGCGCGGGATATAGTCGCCGCCGACCATGTCGAAGATCGCGTTGACCCCGCGCCCGTAGGTGAATTCCTTGGCCACCTGCACGAAATCCTGGGTACGGTAATTGATCGCGACATCGGCGCCGTAGTCGCGGCAGGCGGCGCATTTCTCGTCCGAACCGGCCGTCGCCAGCACCGTGGCGCCGAGCGCCTTCGCGAGCTGGATCGCGGTGATGCCGATGCCGCTCGACCCGCCTTGCTGCAAAAACACCTCGCCGGCCGCGAGGTGGATGCGGTCGAAGACGTTGGTCCACACCGTGCAGAAGGTCTCCATCAGCCCGCCGGCGTCGGCGAGGCTCACCCCCGACGGCACCGGCAGGCATTGCACCGCCGGGACCGCCGCGTATTCGCCATAGCCGTCGCCGATCATCAGCGCGCAGATCTGGTCGCCAACCTGCCAGCGCGAGACTCCCTCGCCCAATCTGACCACCGTCCCCGAGCATTCGAGCCCCGGAATATCGGGTGCGCCTGGCGGCATCGGGTAGCGACCCATCCGCTGCAAGCAATCGGCGCGGTTGACCCCGGACGCGGCGATCCGGATCAGCACCTCGCCGATTGTCGGCTCCGGCACCGGGCGGGTCGCCGGCGCCAGCACCTCCGGCCCGCCGGGCTCTCTGATCGCGATCACGGTCTGGGTCGCAGGAATATTGGCGAGCATGGGCCAGCTCCTCGAGAGCGGATTTCGATTATCTTGAACCGTGATTGCCGCACGAGCGGAAACCAGGGGCGCGCAACCTAATGCTCGCCCCTGTTCAGGCCAAGGGCAAGCCCTGGAGCGGCGCTTGCGGGGCTGTAATCCAATACCTTTCTCGCTTTCCCGGTGTCGGCCTGGCGAAAGCCGGACCCATCCGGGAGCCATCCGAACATGTCTTCAGGACGGCCATAGGCTGCACCCGTGGGCCGGGAAAGCTGGGATGCAGAGTTCGATAGCGATCGCCACCGGTCCCCGAACAATTGGATTACAGGCTCTTTCGGCGGCGCGGCAGGCAGGGAATGCGCAGGCAGGATCGTTCTCGTCACTGGCGCGTAACAGGGGATTGGCCGCGCCATGGCCGTGGAGTTCGCCGGAGCTGGCGCCGATGTCGCGATCAACTGGCTCGACGCCGGCGACGCGGCGCAGCACGTCGCCGGCGAGGTCCGGGCGCACGGACAGCGCGCCTTCCCAGTCAGGGCGGATGTGGCGCGGACCGAAGATTTGCCGGCAATGCTCGCCGCCGTCGAGCATGAGCTCGGCCCGGTCGCATTGCCGCGCTCCCGAGAGCCTGTTGGATGCGATCCTCCTCCCGGGAGCCGGAGCGAGCGGGCATCTCGCCTCGGCTGCGGAAGGACGCGCGAGAAAAGACCCCCGGCGCTATTCGGCCGCCTCCGATTGCGTTGCCCCGTCGGGAAGCATGCCGAGCGCGCGTTTGTAGAGGTCGAGCAGGGTCTCCTCCTCGTCGAGATCGTCCTTGTCGCGCTTTCTGATGCGGATCACCTGCCGCATGATTTTCGGATCGAAACCGGTGCCCTTGGCCTCGGCATAGACTTCCTTGATGTCCTCGCCGAGCGCGCGCTTTTCCTCTTCGAGCCGCTCGATCCGCTCGATCAGGGATTTGAGCCGCTCGCCCGCGATCCCCCCGACATCCGGCATAATCCCGGTCTCCCCCGATAGCGCCGCGCCCCCCGCGGCAGGGCGCCGACGATAGCGGCGGCATCGGTCCGGGGCAAGGCAACCCTCTTTAGCGCGGCGGCTGCGAGGCAGTGAAAGCGGCCTTCTGCTCGGGGCTGGCTTCCTTCTGGTGCTTCTTGCGCCACTCGTCATAGGGCATGCCGTAGACGATCTCGCGCGCCTGCGGGTCGGAGAGCGGGATGCTGCGCTGCTCGGCCTCCTCGCGGTACCATCGCGACAGGCAATTGCGGCAGAACCCTGCCAGATTCATCATGTCGATATTCTGCACATCGGTGCGCTCGCGCAGATGCTCGACCAGCCGGCGGAAGGCCGCGGCTTCGAGCTCGGTGCGGGTATGGTCGTCCATCGGAACCTCCTCGTCGTTGTCTGGCCTTATGTAGCGCCGCAGCGCGACGATCGCATCCCTCGATCGATCATTCGACAATTCACGAAATATCGTTGACAACCGTCAGAGGCGTTCCTAATTTCGATCTTCGTTGGAATATGCAGAGGTCGTCATGGAGGGCAGACAGGCGATCGCCGCGCTCGGCGCGCTGGCCCATGAAACCCGGCTCGCGGTGTTTCGCCTGCTGGTTCAGCGTGGGCCCGACGGCTTGTCGGCGGGGACCATCGCGCAAAGCCTCGGGCTGTCGCCGTCGTCGCTGACCTTTCACCTGCAGCAGCTGATGCATGCC
The DNA here is from genome assembly GCA_963795485.1 of uncultured Alphaproteobacteria bacterium. Lineage (GTDB taxonomy): Bacteria > Pseudomonadota > Alphaproteobacteria > ATCC43930 > CGMCC-115725 > AP-15. Next base: position 30,257 of record CAWCIL010000034.1, on the reverse strand, counting down.
GGGCTGATCACCCAGCGGCGGATGAGCCGACAATTGATCTATGCGACCAATTTCACCGCGATGAACGCGCTGATGGGCTACCTGACCGAAAATTGCTGCGGCAGCGGCGCCGTGTGCGCTCCGCTCTGCTGCCCGCAGGCGACCGGCGCCGCGGCGCCGCCCGACCGCAAATCGGCATGACGGAGAAAGACGATGGACCAGGCTGAAATCAAGGAGATGGTGCGCGCCCGCTATGGCGGCATCGCCGCTGCGGCCGACGCTGCGGGATGCTGCGCGCCGGCATCGACATCGTGCTGCGGGCCATCGACCGATGCGCCGGATAAAGCCCGGCGGATGGGCTATTCGGCGGCCGACCTCGCGTCGGTCCCCGAAGGCGCCAATCTCGGGCTCGGCTGCGGCAACCCGCAGGCGGTGGCCGCGATGCGGCCGGGCGAGGTGGTCGTCGATTTCGGCAGCGGCGCCGGCTTCGACTGTTTTCTGGCGGCGCGGCAGGTGGGCGCCTCGGGTCATGTGATCGGCGTCGACATGACCCATGAGATGCTGGCCAAGGCGCGCGACAACGCTGCCAGGATCGGCGCCGCAAACGTCGAGTTCCGCCTCGGCGAGCTCGAGCATCTGCCGGTCGCCGACAATACCGCCGATGTCGTGATCTCGAATTGCGTGATCAACCTCGTCCCCGACAAGGCGCAAGTGTTCCGCGAGGCGTTCCGCGTGCTGAAGCCTGGCGGCCGGCTCGCGGTCTCGGATATCGTCAACACCCGGCCGTTGCCGGCCGATCTCGCAGTTGATCCGGCGCTGATTTGCGGCTGCGTTGCCGGCGCGGCGCCGGCGCAGCAGATCGAGGATTGGCTCGGCGATGCCGGCTTTGCCGATATCCGGGTCACCGCGAAGCCCGAGAGCCGCGAACTGATCAGAGAATGGGCGCCGGGCAAGGGCGTCGAGAACTACATCGTCTCGGCCATGATCGAAGCTCGCAAGCCGCTGGTGCTGACGCCGCTGCGTCATGACCTCGGTTTCCGAGATCGGCCGGCGCCCGGCCGCCCCGGCGCTCGGCACCTTCGAGCGCTGGCTGAGCTTGTGGGTGGCGCTATGCATCGCCGCCGGGGTGACGCTCGGCCGCCTGCTGCCGGCGCCGTTTCACGCGCTCGGGCGGATGACGGTCGCCCAAGTCAATATCCCGGTCGCGGTGTTGATCTGGCTGATGATCGTGCCGATGCTGCTCAAGGTCGATTTCGGCGCATTGCACCGGGTCGCCGAGCAGTGGCGCGGCATCGCCGTCACCGTCGGCGTCAATTGGCTGGTCAAGCCGTTCAGCATGGCATTGCTCGGCTGGCTGTTCATCGGCTGGCTGTTCCGCCCGTGGCTGCCGGCGGGCGAGATCGACAGCTACATCGCCGGGCTGATTCTGCTGGCCGCCGCACCTTGCACGGCGATGGTGTTCGTGTGGTCGAACCTGACCGGCGGCGAGCCCAATTTCACGCTGAGCCAGGTGGCGCTCAACGACACGATCATGGTCTTCGCCTTTGCCCCGATCGTCGGCCTGCTGCTCGGCCTGTCGTCGATCACGGTGCCGTGGGCGACCCTGTTCCTGTCGGTCGTGCTCTACATCGTCGTGCCGGTGATCGGCGCGCAATTATGGCGGCGCTCGGTGCTGGCGCGCGCCGGCGAGCCGGGATTGGCGCGATTGCTGCGGGTATTGCAGCCGGTCTCGCTGCTGGCCCTGCTCGCGACCCTGGTGCTGCTGTTCGGCTTTCAGGGCGACGCAGATCATCCGCCAGCCGCTGGTGATCCTGCTGCTGGCGGTGCCGATCGTGATCCAGGTCTATCTGAACGCCGGGATCGCCTATGGGCTGAACCGCGCGCTCGGCGTGCCGCACAACGTCGCCTGCCCGTCGGCGCTGATCGGCGCCTCGAACTTTTTCGAGCTGGCGGTCGCCGCCGCGATCGCGCTGTTCGGCTTCCAGTCCGGCGCCGCCCTCGCCACCGTCGTCGGCGTGCTGGTCGAGGTCCCGGTCATGCTGTCGGTCGTGCACCTCGCCCTGCGCAGCCGCCGTTGGTACGAACGCGGCGGATTAGCTGCGCCGAGCCAGGGCTAGACCGGGTAGACCAGCGAGGTCGGGACGATTGTCGAATCGTAGATGCAGACCCGTTCGGCGAAGCGCAGATCGATGCCGTCGTCGATGACGCGGTCACGGTATTGGCCGCACAGGAACAGCTCGGAAGGGCGGTCGGCCATCGTCTGGAACAGCGCGAAGCTCGCGGTCAGGCGCAAGCCGTCGGCGCCGATTTCGCGCAGCCGGATGTTGCCGATCAGGTGCCTGAGGGTGCGCGGCACGAAGAGTGCCGTTTCGCGGATCGCGACCATCCGGTCGATCAGCATGCCCCGGCTCTCGCAATAGATCAGCGCGATCGGCAATCCCTGATCGAAATTGTCGCGCGGGATGACCCGGTAGAGGCAATCCTCGGTGAAGAAATCGGGCCAGCGCTCGAGCTCGCCCTCGTCGAGCGCATCGGCATAGGCGCAATAGAGATCGGCCAGACGCAGGCGCAGCGCCGGCGGCGCGTCGAGGCCGGGTGCTGCGATCATCGCCGGCTCGCCGCTCAGAGGTCCATGACCCGGCGATAATGCTGATAGAGGCCGCGGATCGCGGTCTCGGTAACCATGTGCGGCTCGTCGTGAACCGCCCGTCCGCCCATCTCGGCGATGCATTCGGCGTCGTCGTCGCCGTCGATCCCGGCCTGCGACAGCAGCATCGCCTCGCTGTCGTCGAGCGAAACCAGGCCCGCCGGCCCCATCAGATTGGCCTGGCGCAGCCGGCGCTGGCGCATCTCCGGCGTGTCGTCGGCATAGCCGAAAAAGGTCCAGGCGAGATCGAACTGGCCGGCGTCGATCGGCACGATCTGGCGCATCGCCAACGTGTTCGACTGCTGCTGCACGATCAGGTTGGGCCACAGGGTCTGCATGACCACCGTCGCTTCGCCGGGAAACTCGCGCACCGGCTCCAGGAGGCGCGGATCGCGCAGGACGAAATTCGACTTGAACGCGCGCATCTGCCGGGTGGCCTCGTTCTCCTGCTGCTCGCCCTTGCGGCTGACCAGCACGGCGTGCCGCCCGGTCGGGTCCATCTCGATCGCCGAGCGCTGGTCGAGACGGAACAGCCCGAAGGTCACCAGGAACACGTGCAGCAGGCTGGCGTGATAGGGGTCCTTGATGTTCTCGAACATCAATTTCCAGTTGCTCGGAATCCGTTGCCGCAGATAGCCGAGCACGACCAGCTCGCGGCCGTCGAAAACGCGGTCGAAATAGCCGAGCATGGTGTCGCCGAGATAGCGCTCGAAGGGTTCGGTCTCGCTCGAAAAGCTGGCGAAGACGACGCCGTGCCGGCTGGTCACCGCGAGGCGCTGCAGCCCGTGCTGCTCCGGGTCGAAATCGGCCGGCATCCCGCCCTGCCCGCGATAGCCGCGGCGGAACGGCACGCCCATCAGGTTGCCGGAGAGATCGTAGGTCCATTGGTGATAGGGGCAGACGAACTCCTTGGCCGAGCCGCGGGCAGCCGAGCAGAACTGCGCGCTGCGATGGGCGCAGCGGTTGACCAGAACGCGGATTTCGCCGGCCATGTCGCGCACCGCCACGACCTCCCTCGTGCCGAGCCGGCTGCGCTTGAAATCGCCGGGCGCCGGGATTTCGGCTTCGAGACAGACATAGAGCCAGCTTTGTCCGGCAAAGACGCGCTGCTGCTCGCGCGCGAACAGCTCGGGATCGGTATAGACCCAGTTCGGGATGCGGGAGCATCCGGCATCGGGCCAGCGCCGGTCGGTCCGGGTCCCGACTTCTCTCTCGATCAGGGGACCAGGCGATCCATCGGCTGACGGCATGGCAAGCTCCGGCGGCAAGTGCGGTGCGGCATTCTACACCCGAGCGCCCGGTCTCGGCGATCAGCCAATCGAGGGCGGCGAGCGAATGGCGGCGCCTGCGCTGGATTTCGGCCGGCAACTCCCGCAAACTCGCACCTTGGCGGCGGGGGATGACCCATGAACGATATCGGAACCCCTTATGTCGGGCGCTCGCTGTTGCGGCGCGAGGACCGCCGGCTGTTGACCGGGCAGGGGCAATTCATCGCCGATCTGGTGCTGCCGCGCATGCTGCACGCGGTCCTGGTGCGCAGCCCGGTGGCGCATGCCCATATCCGCGCGGTCGACCTGACGGCTGCTGGCGCGATGCCGGGCGTGGCGGCGGCATTCAGCGGGGCCGATCTGCTGCGGCTGCTGCCGCCGGTGCCCGAGGGCCAGATCTCGATGCCGAGCAAATGGGCCACGGTCATCGAGCACAAATTCCTCAACCCGCAGCAGCCGCTGTTGGCGCACGACAAGGTCCGCCACGTCGGCGAGGCGATCGCGATCATCGTCGCCGAGAGCCGCGACCAGGCCGAGGACGCGGCCGAGAAGGTGACGTTCGACCTCGAAGAATTGCCGGCGGTGGTCGACCCCGAGGCGGCATTGCGCGCGGAGAGCGCGATCGTCCACGACCGGTTTCATACCAATCTGATCGGCGCCTTCTCGGTCGGGCGGGGCGACGCCGACGGCGGCGCTGGCCGCGTGCGCCGCACCGCCTCAAGCGCCGCTTTTATCATCATCGCTACGCCGCCGTGCCGATGGAGTGCCGCGGCGTGGTTGCCGCCTATGATCGGCGCACCGACGGGATGACGATCTGGTCCTCGACCCAGGTGGTGCATTTCGTGCGCCGCGAGGCCGCCGCACTGCTCGGCCTGCCCGAGGCGCGGGTGCGCTGCGTCGCGCCCGATGTCGGCGGCGGCTTTGGCGGCAAGGGCCATGTCTACCCCGAAGACCTGCTGATCACCTTTCTCGCTCGCAAGCTCGGGCGGCCGGTGCGCTGGATCGAAGGGCGCAGCGAGCATCTGATGAGTGCCACGCATTCGCGCGACCAATTGCACGACCTCGAAGTCGGGTTCGACGATGACGGCCGAATCCTGGCGATGCGCGACGACTACGTCGTCGATTGCGGCGCCTGGAACCCGATCGGGTCGGGGGTCGCCTACAACACCGCCGTCCACCTGACCGGCCCCTACAAGATCGAAAATCTGGCGGCGTCGGGGAAGATCGTCGTCACCAACAAAGTGCCGAACGCGCCCTATCGCGGCGCCGGCCGCCCGGAGGCCGCCTTTGCGATGGAGCGCACGATCGACCTGGTGGCGCGCGCCCTCGGCCTGGAGCCGGCCGAGGTGCGGCGGCGCAACATGATCCGCGCCGAGGAGATGCCGTACCGGGTCGGCATCCCCTATCGCGACGGCGAGCCGATCGTCTATGACAGCGGCGACTACCCGGCGGCGCTGGAGAAGGCGCTCGAGGCACTCGGCGGCCTCGATGCGTTCCGCCGGCGTCAGAACGAGGCGCGCCGCGAGGGCCGTTATCTCGGCCTCGGCATCGGCTGCTACATCGAGGGCACCGGGGTCGGGCCGTTCGAAAGCGCCTTTGTCCGCATCGAACCTACCGGCAAGGTCTACGTCTCGTGCGGCGCCGCGCCGCAGGGCCAGGGCATGGAGACGATCTTTTCCCAGGTGGTGGCCGATTTGTGGAAGGTGGCGCCCGAGGATGTCGTCCTGACTTTCGCCGACACCGCGGCGATCGCGATCGGCTTCGGCACGATGGCGAGTCGCAGCACGGTCACCGCCTCGGCGGCGATGCATGTCGCGAGCGCCCGGCTGCGCGACAAGGTGTTCGCGATCGCCTCCCACCTGTTGGAATGCGCGCCGGCCGATCTCGAATTGCGCCCAGGACCCGCCGGCGGCGGCGTCGGCGTGGTCGGCGTGCCCGGGGCGCAGGTGAGCCTTGCCCAAGTGGCGCAGGCGGCGCGGCCCGGCTGGGAGATCACCCGCCCGCCAGGGGTCGAGGCCGGCCTCGAGGAGACCTGCTATTGGCAGCCGCCGACGGTGACCTGGAGCTATGCCGTGCACGCGGCCATCGTCGAGGTCGACCGCGACACCGGCCGGGTCGGCATCGACGACTATGCGGTGGCGCACGATTGCGGCGTGGTCGTCAACCCGATGCTGGTCGAGGGCCAGATCATGGGCGGCACGGTGCAGGGGCTGGGCGGCATCCTCGGCGAGGCGATCGTCTACGACGCCGACGGGCAGTTGCTGTCCGGCTCGTTGATGGATTACGCATTGCCGACCGCGAGCGATGTCCCGTCGATCCGGATCGTTCACCAGCACTCGCCTTCGACGCTCAACCCGCTCGGCGTCAAAGGGGTCGGCGAAGGCGGCGCCGTTGCCCCGCCGGCGGCGATCGCCAACGCCGTCTGCGACGCTCTCGCCCCGTTCGACGTCGAAATCAACGCGACGCCGATCAGGCCCGAACAACTCGCCATGACGCTCGGGGCCGCCGCGAGATAAAATGAACGGCGCATTTAAGTCAGCCTTGCCGCGCGCAGGGGGGCCAGGGCAAGCGGCAGACCGGCCGCCCTGGGGTTTCCGCAGAGCTATCCGCCTGGCCTCACGCAACCGTGTTCGAACCGCGTGTTTGACAATATTGGGTAGTCTTGCCTCAGGTCGTCTTGCGCGGGCTTGGCCCGCGTATCCATGTTTTGTTTCGGACGCTCGAGGGCAAGGATAGCCGAGCCAAGACTAGCCAAGTCGAAACGAGGGAGCCGATTCTTCCACTTTTGCTGCCGCAAAACTTTCCCCCGGACAACCCTGCGCTTTCGCGGGAATGACGGTCCTTTGGGTTCTTTGCGCCTCTGAGTGTAATCGTGTGAGCGTCGCCGAGGCGTAACGCCAAATGTTGGTCCGAGCCGGCTCGGCTCGGCAGCATTCATGATGCCCTCGCAAATTCGGAGTATCGTGTTCCGGTCGGGGATGGCTCGTGGCGGCATGATGGATCGAGACGGCGCAGTGATTGTGCGGGCGGTAGAGCTGGGCCGCCGGCGGCGAATTCGGCCGATCATCGCGGTCCTGGCCGGGCTGGCCCTCGGCTGGCCTGTTGCCGCATCGGCGGCGGCGACGGGCTGGGTCGGCGACTCCCATGCGGCGGCGCGGCTGATCACCGCGATCGAGGCGACCGGTTCGGCGGCGACGGTCGAGGCCGCGATCGAGATTAGGCTGGCGCCGGGCTGGCATACCTATTGGCGCTCGCCGGGCGATGCCGGCATCCCGCCCAGCGTCGATTGGGCGGGGTCAGGCAATTTGGCGCAGGCGAGGGTTGCCTGGCCGGCGCCGCGGCGGTACTCGCTGCAGGGTTTCGAGACCGCGGCATATCGGGACCATGTCGTCCTGCCGGTGACGTTGACCTTGGCCCGCCCCGGGCAGCCATTGGCGTTGCGCGCCGCGGTCGACTATGCCGCCTGCGCGCAGATCTGCGTTCCCTATTCGGCGAAATTCGCTCTGAACCTGCCGGCAGGCGTCGCCTCGACGGCGCCGCAGGCGGGGCTGATCGCGGTGGCGCGCGCGCAGGTCCCGCAGAGCCTCGCCGCCGCCGGGATCGAGCTGCTGTCGGCCAATGCCGTCGGCCGCGGCAAGGACACCTCGCTGGTGGTGCGGCTGCGCTCCAGCGCGGCGCCGTTTCGAGCGCCCGACCTGTTTGTCGAAAACCTGACCGATGGCTCGCCGGGCAGACCCGAGTTCGAGCTTTCCCAATCCGGGCAAGAGGCGCGTCTGGCGGTCCCGATCCGCGACGCCGGCGCCGCCGGTATCGCCGGGAAACCGCTCACATTGACGCTGGTTGACGGCGCCAGGGCCGCCGAGTTCGCCGCCACCCCGCTGCCCATGCCGCCGCCGCAGGGCGGGTCCGCGCGGCTGTTGTCGATCCTCGCCATCGCCTTGTTGGGCGGGCTGATCCTGAACGCGATGCCGTGCGTGCTGCCGGTGCTGTCGATGAAGCTGCTGTCGCTGGCGAGCTATGCCGGTGTCGACCGCAGACGGGTGCGGATCGAGCTTGGCGATGACGGCACTCGGGGTGATGGCCTCGTTCGCGCTGATCGCGGCGGCGCTGATCATGGCGCGGGCATCCGGGGCGGCGATCGGCTGGGGCATCCAGTTCCAATGGCCGTGGTTCATCGCTGCGATGGCGGCGTTGACGACCCTGTTCGCGGCGAGCCTCTGGGGATGGCTGCCGATCGGATTGCCGCGCCTCGCCTATGACGCCGCGGCGGCGAGCCGCAGCCGGCGGCCTTATGCCGATGCGTTTCTGACCGGCGCCTTTGCCACGCTTGCTCGCCACCCCGTGCTCGGCGCCGTTTGTCGGCACCGCGGTCGGGTTTGCCTTGGCGCAGGGGCCGCGTTTGATCATGCTGATCTTCGCGGCGCTGGGTCTGGGCTTTGCCGCACCCTATCTCGCGGTCGCCGCCTGTCCGCGGCTGGTCCGGCTGCTGCCCAGGCCCGGGCATTGGATCGACCGGCTGCGCGCGGCGCTCGGGCTGGCGCTGGCCGGGACGGCGGCGTGGCTGCTGTTTGTGCTGAGGGCGCTGTCCGGCGGGCATGTGGCGCTCGGCACCGCCGCGGCACTGGGGATCGTGCTGGCGCTGCTGGCGCTGAAGAGCCGGCAGGGCTTGCCGGCGTCGGCGATGCGGCTCGCTTCGGCGGCGGCGGCGGCGCTGGTGGCCGCGGCGGTGCTGTGGCCGGCCTTTGCCGGGGTCGAGCCCGCCGCCGGGGCCGCGCGAGACGGGCATTGGCGGGCCTTCGACGGCGCCGCGATCCCTCGGCTCGTCGGCGAGGGCAGGACCGTCTTTGTCGACGTGAGCGCGGCCTGGTGCCTGACCTGCAAGGTCAACGAAGCGGCGGTGCTCGACCGCGCCCCGGTCGCCGGCCGGCTGTTCGGGCCGGATGTCGTGGCGATGCGCGGCGACTGGACGCGCCCCGACCCGCCGCTGACCCGCTATCTGCAAAGCTTCGGCCGCTACGGCATTCCGTTCAATGCGGTCTACGGCCCGGGCCGGCCGAACGGCGAAGTGCTGCCCGAGCTGTTGACCTCCGCCGCGGTGGAGGCAGCGCTCGACCGCGCCGCCGCGCGCACGACGGCATCGCGCTGACAACCGCTCGAGGAGGAGGAACCGCCATGCTCGCCACCCCCGGCTTTCACCATATTCATCTGAATTCGGTCGATCCGGATCGCGCGATCGATTTTTACACGCGCCAGTTCCCAACCACTTCGAAGGGCAGCTGGGGCGGGTTTCCCGCTCTGAAATCGCCGAACGAGGTGTTGGTGCTGTTCAGCAAAGTCGGCGTGCCGCCGCCGATGGAGCCGCAGAGTGCGATCTGGCATTTCGGCTGGCACGTGACCGATGCGCGCCGCAGCCTCGAAACCTACCAGGCCCGGCCCGAGGTCGAGCTGCTGCCGCTCTACACGACCGACGAGGGCGGCTCGGTGCTGATCAGCAGCGACACCTGGCCCAGCATCGGCAACGTGCTCGGCCTGACCAAGGCGCAGATCGCCGAAGCCAAGGCGAAGGAAATCAAGCCCACCGGCGGCGGCGGTTTCGCCTATATGCGCGGCCCGGATCAGGCGCTTGTCGAATATGCCGGCAACCATCCGGCCGAGCGCTTCAACCACGTCCATCTCTACCAAGAGGACCCGATCGGCGCACTCGCCTGGTACCAGCAGCATCTGAACGCGCCGCTGCGGCCGGGCTACGCGCCGACGCCCTCGGCGAAGCAGGCGGCAAACCCGCGCGTGGGCCGGACCGCACCTGGCCGGCGCTGAACCGCGAAGGCATGTTCCGCACCCCGCGCGCCGGCGTCGAGTTCGGCGACGTGTCGATGATGTGGTACGCGAACCAGGGCGACCGGCCGCTCGCCAGCTCGCGCGGGCAGCTGCAGGACCACATCGCGCTGAGCGTTGCCGATCTCGACGCCTGGGCTGACAAGCTCCGCAGCGAAGGCGTGACCTTCCTCGAACAGCCCTACCCGCTCGGCGACACCCGCGCCCTGATGATCGAAGGCCCGAGCCGCGAAGCGATCGAGCTGGTCGAGGTCAAATAGCCCGCGGGAGAGCGAGACGGGGGCGGCCGCGCCCGCTCAGTCCAGCGGCAGCAGCAGGGAAGCGGCCCGCGAGCGGATCTCTTCGGGAAACGGCGCCGGACGCCGCGCGTCGAGATCGAGCTGCACGCCGAACTGGCCGAGCCGGGCAAATTCGGCGCCGGTGCGCGGGTCCGACATGCGGTGCAGGAAGCGGACCGACGAGCCGCCGAGATGGGCGATCCCGGTCTCGACCAGATAAGGATCGCCGAGGCGCGGCGCCGCCGACGACGCGCAACGCCAGCTCGAAGGTCGAGAAGCCGCGACGGCCCGCCTTCATATATTCCCCGGTCATGCCGATCGCTGCCGTGGCCTGCAGCAGCGCGTCGGTGAACCGGTGCACGAAGGCGGCGAGCGAAAAACCCCCGTGCTCGTCGAGATCGCCCGGCCGCACCCGCCCGCGCGCGCTCGGAACCGCGCCCATCATCGATTTGGGCTCGGGCCGCGCTTCGGTCGCGGGCCCCTCCCACACCGCAACCTGCCGCCCGATTTCCTCGCGCCGCTCCGCCGGCAGCTGGCCGTGCGGCAACTCCCACATCGCCTCGACCCAGGTCACGGTCTCGCCGCCGACCGAGTCGACAAAGCGGTGCCCGAGCCGCAGCCCCGGATCGAGCCCGATCGCAGCGCTCTCGAGGTGAAAGCTGTCGCCGGCGCGCAGCTCATGGACGAAGCGCAGGGTGAATTGGCGCGGGAACCCGCCGGCACGCAGAATTTCGGCGACGCCGAGCCGGTCGGCGAGCTCCGCCTCGGCCTGTTCGACGCGGTCCAGGTAATAGGCGATCGTGAAGTGCTCGGTGATGTCGCACTCCCACGGCGCCACGGTGCCGCGACAGGTTTCGATCCAGTTTGCCATGTCCGGGTCCCAAAATGATGCCGCAGGCCGGCTGCCGGATTTCGGGCACAAGCCGGGGCCGACGCAACCACGATTTTCGCCGCTTGTGCCGCCATCCGCTCGTTCGACGCGATCGGCGCGCGCCATGGCGGTTTCCCCAGAACGAACCCGCTGAACCACGGCGCGATGCAGAGTGTTATCTTCCAGCCCGCCGGCTGCCGGTGCAAAATCACCGGAGCGAACCCGAGGCCTGCGCGGCGCACGCGCGGCGATTGCGGGCTCGGCGGCATGTCGCAAAGGTTTGACTGAAGGCACAGAGGAACTCCATGGCCGCTTCGACCACTGCCCAAATCCGCGAAGGCCAAATCCGCGAAGGCCTCCCCTATCCGCTCGGCGCCACCTGGGACGGCAAGGGGGTCAATTTCGCGCTGTTCTCGGCGCACGCGAGCTGCGTCGAGCTCTGCATTTTCGACGAGACCGGAGAGCACGAGACGGCACGCATCGAATTGCCCGAATACACCGACGAGATCTGGCACGGCTATGTGCCCGGCCTCGATCCGGGGACGATCTACGGCTACCGCGTGCACGGCCCCTACGAACCCGACAGCGGCCACCGCTTCAACCCCAACAAGCTGCTGCTCGATCCCTATGCGCGCGGGCATTTCGGCGACCTCAAATGGGACCCGTCGGTGTTCGGCTATCAGATGGAAACGGGCGACGACACCACCTTCGACGAGCGCGACAGCGCGCCGTTCATGCCGAAATCCGTGGTCGTCGACCCGAATTTCGACTGGCAGGGCGAGCCCGCCCGCCGCGCCGTCCCGTGGGAGCACACGATCCTTTACGAGATGCATCTGCGCGGCTACACCAAGCTGCATCCCAAATTGCCGAAGGAATGGCGCGGCACCTATAAAGGCTTGTCCAATGAGGTGCTCGAATACATCAAATCCCTGGGCGTGACCTCGGTCGAGCTGTTGCCGATCCACACCTTCATCAACGACAGCCAGCTGCTCGACAAGGGGCTGACCAATTACTGGGGCTACAACTCGATCGGCTTCTTTGCGCCCGACCCGCGCTATGCCCATGAGCGCGAGCAGACCCTGCGCGAATTCAAGGAGATGGTGGCGCGCCTGCACGAGGCCCGGCTCGAGGTCATCCTCGATGTCGTCTACAACCATACCGCCGAAGGCAACGAACTCGGCCCGACCCTGTCGTTCAAGGGCATCGACAACGCCTCCTACTACCGGCTGATGCCCGACAAGCAGCGCTACTACATCAACGACACCGGCACCGGCAACACGCTGAACCTGAGCCACATGCGGGTCATTCAGATGGTCGCCGACAGCCTGCGCTATTGGGCGGGCGAGACCCATGTCGATGGCTTCCGCTTCGATCTCGGCACGATTCTGGCGCGCGAGCCCGACGGCTTCGACCATCAGAGCGGATTTCTGAAGGCGTGCTGCCAGGACCCCGAGCTGCGCACCGTCAAGCTGATCGCCGAGCCTTGGGATTGCGGGCCGGGCGGCTATCAGGTCGGCGGCTTCCCGCCCGGCTGGGCCGAATGGAACGACAAGTTTCGCGATGTCGTGCGCGACTACTGGCGCGGTGCGGCGCCGGCGAGCGAACTCGCGCCGCGGCTGTGCGCTTCGGCCGATCTGTTCAACCACCGCGGCCGCAAGCCCGCGGCCTGCGTCAACTTCGTCACCGCTCATGACGGCTTCACGCTCGACGACCTCGTCTCCTACAACGACAAGCACAATGAGGCGAATGGCGAGGACAACAAAGACGGCAGCTCCGACAACCGCTCCTGGAACTGCGGCGTCGAAGGACCGACCGACGACCCGGAGGTCAACGCATTGCGCGACCGCCAGCGGCGCAACATCCTGGCCACGCTGCTGCTGTCGCAGGGCACCCCGATGCTGCTCGCCGGCGACGAATTCGCCCGCACCCAGAACGGCAACAACAACGCCTATTGCCAGGACAGCGAGATCAGCTGGGTCAACTGGGACATCGCCGAGAAAGGCCAGTCGCTGATCCGCTTTGTGCAAAAGCTGACCGCACTGCGCCACAAATACCCGATCCTGCGGCGCGCCCGGTTTCTGACCGGCGCCTACAACGAAGCGCTCGGGGTCAAGGACGTGACCTGGGTCAACGCCTCCGGCGCCGAGATGAAGCAGGAGGACTGGGCCGACATGAGCATGGAATGCTTCGGCATGCTGATGGACGGCCGCGCCCAGCCGACCGGCATCCGCCGGCGCGGTGAAGACGCGACCTTGCTGATGGTGCTGAACGCCTATCACGACCTCGTCGGGTTCACCCTGCCCGAAACCGCCGGCGGGTCGCAATGGTCGCTGCTGATCGACACCAACCTCGCCGAGGATGCCGAGCTCGGCAGCTTCGCCACCGGCGAGGCCTACGGTGTCACCGGCCGCTCCCTGCTGCTGTTCGCCCTCGAGCCCGAAACCGCCGCCGCCTAAACCGCGGCTGAGCGCGGCCGCCGGCGCGACACTCGGCGTGAGGTGGTAAAAGTTTTCGTAAGTGACGGGAGCTGTCAACCCGAGCCGTCGTATCGTGAGCGGCGGCAATCTGCGAGGCTCGGCGCCCGATGATCGAGCGGTACAGCGACCACGCCGCGAACGAGCGGACATTCCTGGCATGGGTGCGCACCGCGATCGCCATCATGGCGTTCGGGTTCCTGGTCCAGAAGTTCGACCTGTTCCTGCGGATCGCCGCCGGCTCCCTCGCCGCACGGTCCATACCGGCGGGAAGCCAGACCGTCGGCACCGTCGCCGGCCTCTTGCTGATCGTGCTGGGCGGCGCGGTGATGGTTTTCGCCGCGATCCGCTTCCGCAGAACCGCGCTCGCGATCGACGCCGAAGACGTGCGGCCGGGCCCGGGGGTCGGGCTCGATCTTACCGTGGGGGCGCTGCTCCTGCTGCTCGGGGCGATTTTATTTGTCTATATGATGTACTCGGTGTTGAGCCGGTTCTGACCAAGTTCGCCCGGCAGGCTCGTCGGGTCCCGGTCGGGCGCTTGCCGCGTAGGGAAACGCGGCTATAGTCCCCCGCCCGTTCTTGCCAGGTATCTTCCCGCAAATGACAGAAGCCCCGATCGATGTTGTCGGCATCGGCAACGCCATTGTCGATGTGATCGCCCATGCCGACGAGGCGTTCTTGGAACAGCAGGGGCTGGTCAAAGGGACGATGGCGCTGATCGACGCCGCGCGCGCCGAGGCGCTCTATGAAATGATGGGGCCGGCGATCGAGGCCTCGGGCGGGTCGGCCGGCAATACCATGGCCGGGATCGCCTCGCTCGGCGGGAAGGGCGCCTATATCGGCAAGGTGCGCGACGACCTGTTGGGCGAGGTCTACCGGCACGACCTGACCGCGCAAGGGGTGCGCTTCGACACGCCGGCCGCGACCAGCGGCCCCGCCACCGCGCGCTGCCTGATCCTCGTCACGGCCGACGGGCAGCGCACCCTGAACACCTATCTCGGCGCCTGCGTCGCGCTCGGCCCCGACGACATCGATTCCGCAATCGTCGGGTCGGCGCAGGTCACCTATCTCGAAGGCTACCTGTTCGACCCGCCCCAGGCGCAGCAGGCGTTCCGCAAGGCCGCCGCGATGGCCCATGCGGCCGGGCGTCGAGTGGCGCTGTCGCTGTCCGACCCGTTCTGCGTCGAGCGCCATCGCGCGGCGTTTCGCGAGCTGGTCGACGGGCATGTCGACATCCTCCTCGCCAACGAAATCGAGATCTGCTCGCTTTACGAGACCGAGGATTTCGTCGCCGCCGCCGCCGCGGTGCGCGGTCATGTCGCGATCGCCGCCCTGACCCGCAGCGCCGCCGGCAGCCTGATCCTCGCCAATGGCGTCGAGCATGCGGTGGCGGCAGCACCGGTCGCGCGCGTCATCGACACCACCGGCGCTGGCGATCTCTACGCCAGCGGCTTTCTCTATGGCCTGACCCGCGGGCTGCCGCTCCCGGCCTGCGGCAGGATCGGCAGCTTGTGCGCCGCTGAAATCATCAGCCATGTCGGCGCCCGCCCCGAGGTCGCAACTCTCGCGGCTGGTCGCCGCCTCGGGCCCGGTCTGACGAGCATCCGAAAGAATTTCGACCGGGAGCTGATTTTGTCCGACCGCGGACCCCGACCGTCTCGGGGGATCTCAGGGATTCGCGCGCGACTGGTTTGAGGCGCCCGTTTTCGAGCGCGACGATGCGGTCGAGGCGGCGGGCGAGATCGAGATTGTGGGTGGCGATCAGCGCTGCGAGGCCGGTGCGGCGGACAAGGCCGACCAGAGTGCTCGAGCACGCTGTCGCCGGTGGCGTGGTCGAGATTGCCGGTCGGCTCGTCGGCGAGCAGGATCTTGGGGTCGTTGGCCAATGCCCGGACGATCGCGACCCGCTGCTGCTCGCCGCCCGACAGCCGTGCCGGGCGGTGCTCGGCGCGCGGCGCCAGACCGACACCGGCCAACAACGCCGCCGCCTTCTGCCGGGCCCGCCCGCGCCCGATGCCGGCGATCATCTGCGGCAGCATGACGTTTTCGAGCGCCGAAAATTCCGGCAGCAGATGATGGAACTGATAGACGAAACCCAGCTCGGAGCGGCGCAGCAGGGTTCTGTGCTGGTCGGAGAGGCTGCCGCAATCCTGCCCGCCGATCGAGACCGAGCCGCCATCCGGGCGTTCGAGCAGCCCGGCGATGTGCAGCAAGGTCGACTTGCCGGCGCCGGAGGGGCCGACCAGCGCCACCACCTCGCCCGCTTGCAGCAGCAGATCGACCCCGTTCAGCACCGCGATCTCGGTGCCGCCGGTTTTGAAGGCGCGGCGCACTCCGCGCAATTCGAGCGCCGGCGGCATCAGCTGCCGAGGGTTTGCCGTTTCACTCGTAGCGCAACGCCTCGACCGGGTCGAGCCGGGCGGCGCGCCAGGATGGGTAGAGCGTCGCCAGAAACGACAAGACGAGCGCCATGATCACGACCGTCGCGACCTCGCCGCCGTCGATCTGCGCCGGGATTCGGGTGAAGAAATAGATCTCCGCGGAAAACAGGTTGACGCCGAGGATGTTCTGCACGAACTCGCGGATTGCCTCGATGTTGCGGGTGAAGGCGACGCCCAGCAGCAACCCCGCGAGAGTGCCGACAATGCCGATGCTGGCCCCCGACAGCATAAAGATCCGCAGGATCATGCCGCGCGAGGCGCCCATCGTCCTGAGGATCGCGATGTCGCGGCCCTTGTCCTTCACCATCATGATCATGCTCGAGATGATGTTGAAGGCGGCGACCACGATGATCAGCGTCAGGATCAGGAACATGACGTTGCGCTCGATCTCGACCGCGTTGAACAGGCTCGAATTAGCTTCCTGCCAGTCGACGATCCGCACCTTGCCTCCGAGCACCGAGATGATCCGCCGGGCGGCCGCGTCCACCCGGTCGGGATCGGCGACATAGACCTGCAGGTCGCTGACCGCCTGGGGCAGGCGAAAGAACAGCTGGGCCGCGTCGAGCGGGGCGTAGATAAAGCTGTTGTCGTATTCGTACATGCCGACATCGAACAATGCCGCGACGTGGTAGGTCTTGATCCGCGGCATGGTGCCGAAGACGGTGGCGGTCCCCTGCGGCGAGATCACCGTGACCCGGCCGCCGACGCCAACGCCGAGCCGCTGCGCCAGGCGGTAACCGATGGCGACCCCGTCGTCGCCGAACCCGGCGAGCGATCCAGCGACGATGCGTTGCGAAACCAGCCGCAGGGCGCGTAGATCCGCCGGCCGGATGCCGTGCACCAGGGCGCCCGACGCACCGGCGTCGGTCGTCGCCATGACCTGACCCTCGACCATCGGGATCGCCGCGGTGACGCCGGGGACCCGCCGGACCTTTTGCGCGGCGGCGGCGAAATCGCCGAGCGAACCCGTTTCGGCATAGACGCCGAGATCGCCGTTGAGGCCGAGGATGCGGCCCATCAGATCGGCGCGGAACCCGTTCATCACCGACATGACGATAATCAGGGTGGCGACACCGAGGGCGATCCCGAGCAGCGAAAAGATCGCGATGACCGAGACGAACCCCTCCGCCCGCCGCGCCCGCAGATAGCGGAACGCCACCATCCGCTCAAAGCTGTTAAAGATCACATCTCGCCGATCGATTGAATTGCGTTCAAGGCATCTTCGGTATACTCGATGTTCCCGTTCCAATATCCGATCAATACATCCATATTCAATTCGATCCATCGCCTGACCCGATCGAATTCGTGGGCGTTTATATTCCCTCGGACAACCCGCGGGGTCGGCCGCACGGCAACAGTGATCATTTCCGAGGGGCGCACCTTTGCGCCGCGGGCGAGCTTTACCCGGACGTCGTGCCCGGCCCCGCCCTTTTGGGAGATGAACACGACAAACGGCAGCCCCGTCCGTTCGGGACGAAGATTGGCCATGTCAAACTGCGCCTGCCCGGCAATTTCTTCGGAAACGATTTCCTCGACCTTCACCGCGAACGCCCTTCGCTTTTCAAGGTCTGATTGTAGGATGGGTTGGGCAACTGCGAAACCCATGGAGCGCTCAGGTCGGGTCGCCCCATGATGGGTTTCGCTTCCGCTCAACCCATCCTACCCATCGGGCGCATTAAAGTCCGACTTTCGCAAGCTGCGCGATTGCGGCGTCGACCGACATGTCGCGCCGCTCTCCGGAGCGGCGGTCCTTGATCTCGACCGTTCCGGCGGCGAGACCACGCGGGCCGATCACGAGCTGAGCGGGCAGGCCGATCAAATCCATTGCGGCGAATTTGGCGCCCGGCAACTCTTCGCGGTCGTCATAGAGCACGTCGAACCCAGCGCCGCGCAATTTGCCGTAAAGGTCTTCAGCGGCCTCGCGGCAGCGTGCGTCGGCGGCGCGCAGGTTGATCAGTCCGCCCCGGAACGGCGCCACGCTCGGCGGCCAGATGATCCCGGCATCGTCGTGATTGGCCTCGATCAAGGCGCCGACCAGCCGCGACACGCCGATGCCGTAGGAGCCCATCTGCAGCGCCACCGGCTCGCCGTCGGGTCCGGCGACGAGCGCGCCCATCGGCCTCGAGTATTTGTCGCCAAAATAAAAGACTTGGCCGACCTCGATGCCGCGCCGACTGACGATCTTGTCGCCGTATTTTGCCGCCGCCTGCGGATCGTGCACGTCGTCGGTCGCGGCGTAGAGGGCGGTGAAACGGTCGACCACCGACTGAAGATACCGCTGATCGTGGTAATCGATTTGCGATTGGGTCCAGGCCATTTCCAAAAAATCGGAGTGAACGTGAACGCCGCTCTCGCCGGTGTCCGCGAGGATGATGAATTCGTGGCTGAGATCGCCGCCGATCGGCCCGGTTTCGGCCCGCATCGGGATCGCCTTGAGGCCCATGCGGTCGAACGTACGCAGATAGGCGACGAACATCTTGTTATAGGAATGCCGGGCCGCCGCGGCGTCGAGGTCGAAGCTGTAGGCGTCCTTCATCAGGAATTCGCGCCCGCGCATCACGCCAAAGCGCGGCCGGACCTCGTCGCGGAACTTCCACTGGATATGGTAGAGCAATTTGGGCAGGTCGCGGTAGCTCCTGACCGCGGCGCGCACGATCTCGGTCACCTGCTCCTCGTTGGTCGGCCCGTACAGCATCTCGCGGTCGTGGCGGTCGCGGATGCGCAGCATCTCCCTTCCGTAATCGTCATAGCGCCCGCTCTCGCGCCACAGCTCGGCCGGCTGGATCGTCGGCATCAGGATTTCCTGCGCCCCGGCCCGATCCTGCTCCTCGCGCACGATCGCCTCGACCTTCTTCAACACGCGCAGGCCCAGCGGCAGCCAGGAATAGATCCCGGCCGAGGATTGGCGGATCATCCCGGCGCGCAGCATCAGCCGATGCGAGACGATCTGTGCCTCGCTCGGGTTCTCGCGTAGGAGCGGCAGAAAATATTCGGAGAGACGCATCGATCCTCGCGCGGCACCGGTGGCGAGGCACTCTAGGCAACCCGCTCCAACCTGTCCACCGAGGCGCCCGCGCCGAACCGGTTGCGGTCGTGGCGGCAAGGCCGCAACGGCAATCTGCGGCCGTCAAAGAATTTGTTAAGTTTTGCGTGACGATCGGTCGCAGGTATGCCTATACTGCGCCATCGATCGAATGGCGCGGGCAAGCGCGCCGGCCCGAGTTTAGGGAGGGTACGACCGCCGAACCGCCAAAAGCGGCTCGGCCACGTCAAGAACGTGAGGGCTTGAAGGAAAGGCGGGGCCGCGGCTCCGCCTTTTCCGTTGCCGCAGACATCGGGCGTTAATCCGACTATGGTGCACTCGCCGCCAAGTGCGGGATTGCCAAAACAGGATCGGAGCGAGAGGCGACGATGGCTGTCAGCCGAGGTATCCATTTTTTCCAGAATCCAGGGCCGACCAATATTCCGGAACGCATTTTGCGGGCGATGGACCGCGGCACGATCGACTTCACCGGCGCGCAATTCCGCGCCATCGCCGAGGAATGTTTCGCCGGCCTCAAACGCGTGTTCAAGACCGAGCAGACGATCCTCGGCTATGCCGCCTCGGGGCATGGCGCGTGGGAAGCGGCGCTCGTCAACCTGTTCTCGCCGGGCGACCGGGTGCTGGTGGTCGAGACCGGCTATTTCTCGATCAATTGGGGCCTGCGCTGCGAAGCGTTCGGGATCGAAGTCGAGACCCTGGCCAACGACTGGCGCCATGGCGCCGACCCGGCCGCGCTCGAAACCCGGCTGCGCCAAGACCGCGGGCAGGCGATCAAGGCCGTTCTGGTGGTGCACAACGAGACCTCGACCGGAGTCGTCCACGACATCGCCGCGCTGCGCCGCGCGATCGACGCGGCGCGGCATCCGGCGCTGTTCCTCGTCGATGTGATCTCGTCCCTGCTGTCGATGGATTTCCGCATGGACGAGTGGGGCGTCGACGTCGTCGTCGCCGGCTCGCAGAAAGGTCTGATGCTGCCGACCGGCATGGCCTTTACCGGGGTCAGCGCCCGCGCGCTGGCCGCCGCGGCCGAAGCCAAGCTGCCGCGCGTCTACTGGGATTGGCGGCGGTTGGTCGAGGGCACCTCGCAGGCGGTGTGGAATGGCACCGCGCCGGTCCACCTCTTCTACGGGCTGCAGGAGGCGCTGCGCATGATCGAGGAGGAGGGGCTCGATCAGGTGTTCGCAAGGCACCACCGCCTCGCCGAGGCGACACGGCGCGCGGTCCATGTCTGGCGTCAGAACGACGGTCCCGAGATCTTTGCCGCCGATCCCCGCAGCCGGTCGGATTCGGTGACCGCGGTGCTGGTGCCCGATGGATACGACGCCAACAAGATGCGCACGGCCTGCCTTGAAAAATTCAACGTTTCGCTCGGCGGCGGGCTGGGGCCGTTGCAGGGACGCGTCTTCCGCATCGGCCATATGGGCGACCTGAACGAGCCGATGATCCTCGGCGCATTGGCCGCGGTCGAGATGGCCCTCGAGCTCAGCGGCATCCCGCACGGCCGCGGCGGCCTCGCCGCGGCGATGGACTACCTCGTCACCGAGGCCTGACCCGCCACCCGGTCGTCAGGACCGGGTACGCGAGCTTTCGCCGACGGGGAACGACGATTGCGCCGCCCATCGCGACGCCGTGCGTCCGATCCGCCTGCTCGGCGATATCCGACTGGAGGTACCGAGCTGCTTCATCGGACTGTGACGGCTGCCTTCTTCCTGCTCATGTTGCGCCGCGGCCGCACGAGACCCCCTCACCATGCCAGCGCCCAGCCGTCGCGGCGCGGGTCGGAGCCGGCGAGCAGCGTGCCGGTCGCCCCATCGCGGCGAATGATCTCGACGCTGCACGGCCCGTCGAGGTCGCCGACGGTCTGGACCGGATGGCCGCGACGGGCGAGCTCGCGGCGCACCGCCTCGGGAAAGCGGCGCTCGATGGTCAGAGCGTCTGCGCCGTCATGCGGCCAATTGGCGTATTGGCCCGGCACGTTCGAGGTCCAGCGCGGCATCTCGGCCGCCTGCTGCGGGTCCAGCCCGAAATCGACCATCGCCGTCAGGACCTGCAGATTGACCTGCACCTGGTGATCGGCGCCGGGGGTGCCGAAGACGCACCACAACGCGCCGTCTTTCAGCACGAGCGGCGGGTTCATCGTGTGGCGCACCCGCCGCCCCGGCGTGAGCCGGTTGGGATGGCCCGGTTCGAGGTGCCAATAGGCCATGCGGTTGTTCAACAGGATGCCGGTGTCGCCGGCCATGATCCCGGCGCCAAAACCGCTGTTGATGCTCTGGACCCCGGAGACGGCGTTGCCCTCGCCGTCGGCGGTGCAGAAATAAGTCGTGTCGCCCGCCGCCGCCTGGGGCACCATCCCCGACGGCGCCGCGCGGTGCATGTCGATGCGCGCGGCGAGCCCGGCGGTGTAATCGGCGGAAAGCAGCCGAGAAAGCGGCGCTTGGAGCGATCGCGGGTCGGCCACCCAGAGCTCGCGGTCGGCAAAGGCGAGCTTTTTCGCCTCGACCATTGCATGGACCCCATCGGCCGATGAGAGGCCCATGCCCGCGAGATCGAAATGTTCGATGATCTTCAGCTCTTCGAGCAGCACGCAGCCGGTCGAGTTGGGCGGCGCCTCCAGCACGGTCAAGCCGCGATAGTCGATCGCGATCGGCGCCTGCTCCTCGGCCGTAAAGGCGGCGAGATCGGCCGCCCGGACCAGGCTGCCGGCCATTTGCAGCCCGGCGGCGAGCCGCCGCGCCAGCCCGCCGCGATAGAAGGTCTCGGCTCCGTCCTCGGCGATCTCTTCGAGGGTGCGGGCGAGGTCGGGCTGCTTGATCGGGGCACCGAGCGCCGGCGCTTTTCCGTCGGCGAGGAAGGTCACGGTCGCGCGCGGGTCGACCAACAGGGTCGCCCGATATTCATCGGCGAAATGGCAATAGGCACGGGTGGCGCCAAACCCGTCGCGGGCGAAGCCGATCGCCTCGGCGAAGAGCTCGCGCCACGGCAGCCGCCCGAACGCCCGGTGCATTGCGTCGAGGCCGGCGAGCGTGCCGGGGACAGAGACCGACAACGGTCCGACGCGCGGAATGCCGCCGGCATAGCGCTCCGGGGTCGCCGCTTGCGGGGCGGGCCCGGTGGCGTTGAACACGACGGCGCGCCCGGACGACTGTCGATAGACGTTATAGAAGCCGTCGCCGCCGAGCCCCGACATCATCGGCTCGACGACGGCGAGCGCCACCGCGGTCGCCACTGCCGCATCGATCGCGTTGCCGCCCGCCCGCAGCGCCAGAAGCCCCGTTTGCGCCGCCAACGGGTGGTTCGCCGCGACCGCGCCCCGCCGCCCGATGGCCAGCGGCCGGTAGGAACGCATTTCAACCGCCATCCGGAATCTCCGCCCGTTGTCCGACCGGGAGGATATCACGCATCGATAGGAACCCGCCGTGGATCGAGCAGGCGTTGTCCAATCTCGCTCGCGACGGTTGCGAGTGTTATTTCCGGCAGTCGCTTAAACGCAGGGCCCCAGAAACTCCGGAACGGACACGCCGACGCCCGGCAATTCGGCATAACAAGGCTCGCTCGGCTTGCACTGATACATATAGGCCCAGTGCGTCAGCAGCACGTCGCCGACGGCGACGGTTGACATCTGGTTTTCCATCGTCCACCCGGACCACTGGCGTGTCATCGTGCCGAGCCCGATCGTCGGCTCGCTGCTCGAGCCGCTCGAAGGCGATGATTTCGAGCCGAGCGGGGTGAAGGTCAGATGCACCCGGCCCTCGGGCGTGACCGACCCGACGAGCTGCAGACACGAAACCCGATCGGATGCCGCCGATCCGCCGGCCGGGGTATATGACACTGCGGTGGTTCCCCAGAAGTATCCGTGCGCATAGTTCGAGATGTAATAGACGGTCTGGTCCGAAACCGGGATCGGGGATTTGAGCGCCGGGCTCGACGCGATCGCCGGAAGATATTCATTCGGCACATACCAATACGTATGCGCCAGCCATTGCCAGCGATCGATGCGCGGCGTTTCGTTCCCCGCCCTCGCCGACAAGGAGGCCGGCGCTGCGGCAACCGCGATCAGCGTCGCGCCCAAAATCCCTCTTCCCCAACTTTTTCGCATTCGGCTTCTCCGCTATGATGTCCGCTCCGTTCGGCGGGGCCGGGCGATCGAGGCCTGCAGACAGCGGCGAGCGAGGGAGCGGAGCGGGCCTTCCTGCAGCGGCGGAGGCCGGCAGTTGGAGACGCCCTCGCGCGCCGTCGCCATCGTCCGGTTTCCCGGCTGAGCCGCGAACGGGCCCTGTCATAGAAGAGCGCCCAACGATGAAGATGCGCCTAACGGTGAAGATCGCGTCCGCGCTGGCCCTTCTCGGTGTGCTGCTGATCGCCGGCTGCACGGGCGCCCCCAGCAATTCGAAAGACGACAGGAGCAACGGCTTCTACGGCGGCGTCACCAGCGGCGGCAGCCGGCCATGAGCGCGCCGAAGACGAGCTGCGGGGTCGTCGTTGGCGACGGCGTGCAGATCCTGCTGGGCCACGCGACCCGCTCGCCGCGCTGGGACATCCCGAAGGGCGAGGCCGAGCCCGGCGAGGATTTCGCCGAGGCGGCCGCGCGCGAGCTGCTGGAGGAAACCGGGCTCGTCATCTCCCCTTCGGCGCTGACAGCGCTCGGCGTCCATCCCTACATGCGCGGCAAGGATCTGGCGCTGTTCGCGTGGAAGCCGGCTCACCTGCCCGATCCGAAGAGCCTGATCTGCGCGTCGCAGTTTGCGCTCGCCGACGGCACGCTCTTGCCCGAGTTCGACCGCTTCGGCCTGTTTTCCTGGGAGGACGCCCTCGGCCGCGTCGGCAAGAACATGGCGCGCATCCTGGCCTCGGTCGCGCGCGAGGCTCGATAGGACGCTTCGAAATGACGTCACGGTCGTGATAGGCTCGCGCAATCTGCAACGAGGAGGTCGCCATGCCCAAGCTGCGCCACATCGCCATCGCTGCCGAAGACCCGGAGGCGATGGCAGAATTTTATAAGAAGGCGTTCGATTTCGAGGAGGTCGGGCGGCCCAACGGGGTGCTCGCCGACGGCGTGTTCCTGAGCGACGGCACGCTCAACATGGCGATCCTCAAATTCAAGACGGACCAGCTCGGCAAGGGCATGGATTATCGCGGCATCCATCATTTCGGTGTCCTGGTCGAGGATGTCGACGAATTTTCGAAAAAGCTCGAGGGCCTGGGTGCCCGGCACTACATCGACCAGGGTCAGGGCGGCCATCAGGCCGGCTATTTCGAGAAAAAGTTCTTCGGCCCGGAGGGTATTCTCTTCGACATCGCCGAGCACGGCTGGGCCGGCGCCGAGCCGCTCCCGGTCCCGATCAAAGAGGCGGCCGAGTAGCTCAGCGGCGGCAAGATCGCGATCCGCTTCGGGTTCCGCTCTATCCGAGCGCGCCCGATCGGCGCAGCGCGGCGATCTCGCCGGCCGCCAGACCGAGCACGCCGGCGAGGACCGCGTCGGTGTCGGCGCCGAGACCGGGCGCCGCGCCGGCGGTCTGGCCAAAGCTGGCTCGCCACGGCAGGCCTGGCAAAACGCCGCTGCCATGCGCGTGCCAAAACCCGCGGGCACGCAGATGATCGCCGGCGACGAGGTCGAGCGCGCTGGCGAGCGCCGCCGCCGGGATGCCGGCATGCCGCAGCTCGGCCGCGACGCTTGCGGCATCCCGCGGGAGGAGCCATGCCGAAAGTGAGTTGTCGATCTTGGTGCGCTGCTCTCTGCGCTGGCGCAGCCCGAGCGCCGCCATCGGCGCCAAGACCGGAACCAGCGCGCAGAGGCGTCGCCATTCCTCGTCCCGAGTGACGGCGAGGCTGAGCCAGCCATCCTCGCCGGCACAGCGGTAGGCGCCGTGCGGGACCGAGCCGTCGGAATGGTTGCCCTGAGGTTGCGGTGGCGCGTCGAGCTGCGTCGCCAGCAACGGCTCGGCCATGGTCCACAGCAGCGCCTCGATCATCGAGAAATCGACCCGGGCGACCCCGCCCCCGCCCCCGCTTTGCCGATGCCACAGCCCGGCGGCGACGACACAGGCCAGCATCAGCCCGCACATCGGGTCGAGCCAGGCAAAGCCCACGCGGGGTGCGACCCCTGGGTGGCGATTGAGCCCGGCGAACCCGGCATAGCACTGCAACAACGTGCCATAAGCGACGGTGTGCGCCTCCGGCCCGCTCCGGCCGAGACCCGAGGCCGAGACGTAGATCAGATCGGGGTTGATGGCGCGCAACTCGTCCGCGCCGAGCCCGAGCCGGTCCATGACGCCGGTCGCGAAATTCTCGATCAGCACGTCGGATTTGGCGGCCAATGCGCGGGCGACATCTGTGGCCTGCGGCTGTTTGAGGTCGAGAACGACGCCGCGCTTCCCCTGGCCGAGAACCGTGTGCAGGTGGGAGGCGCGACCGGGGTCGCCGCGGCCGGGGGCCTCGATCTTGATCACCTCCGCACCCATCGCCGCCAGATAGCGGGTCGCGGTCGGGCCGGCGATGACCCAGCTGAAATCGAGGACACGCACGCCGCTGAGCGGCATCGTCCCGCGGGCCTGCGCGAGATCCGCCGCCCGGCGCTCTGCACCTCTGATACTCAGCCCGAAGGGCGAGCCGGGCATCTTGATCGTGCGTCCGGCGATTTCGACCGGCCGGTAAAAATCCCGGTGGGCGAGCTGCGGCGACCCCAGCTGCTCGGCCGGCTCGCGCAGCGGAAAGCTCGGCACATGGGTGGCCTGGGCCCGGTCGGCGATCCATTGCTTGTCGTATTGCCGGCTCCACGCCGACATCAGCGCGTGGAGCGCGTCCCAATTGGCGACCCGATCGGACTTCTTGGCAAAGCGCGGCTCGCCGCCCCAGTCGGGCGAGCCCATCACCCCGAGCCACGCCGCCCATTGCCGGTCCTCGCGCGGCGAGATCGCGACGTATCCGTCCGTCGCCGGCAGGATCGTGACCGTCGCCCCGTTGCCGTCGCCGACCCGCCGGCGCGACCGGCTGACGCCATCGATCCCGGCGTTGGCCAACTCGCCGATCGCCATCGTCGCCAGCGCTTCCTCGATCGAGATGTCGAGGACCGCGCCGGGCTCGGCGGTAAGAGCCGCGTGCATGCCCGCGCAGGCGGCGGCGAGCCCGCCGATAAAGGCGGATTGGCGGCCCGCCGGGCGGATCGGCGCTTCGCCGAGATCGTCCACCTGACCAGTCAGGAGCCGGGCGATGCCGCTGGCGAAGAACAAGGTAAGGTCGCTCGCCGGGTCGTCAGCTTCGGGCCCGGTCTGGCCGAAGGGCGAGATCAAAACCAGCGCCGCCGCCGGGTTGAACCGGCGCAGGCTCTCGGCGTCGCGATGGCGGGCGCGCAAATCGCCGGGCGGCCCTTCGCAGACGATCAGCCGGGCGTTACCGAGCGCCTCGCCCGAAGCGGCCGGATCGTCGGCGACGATCCGTTTGCCGTGATTGAGGTATTGCGCCGAGCGGCGACGACCGGTCGGGGTCGATCGCGGCGACATCGGCGCCGAGATCGGCGAAGAGACGCCCGCAGACCGCGGCGGCCAGGCCGTCTCCGACCTGCGCCACTCGAAACCCCGCCAGCAGCGACATCCGCTTCCGGCCTCACTCCGCGCCGACGGCGCTGCTGCGAAGGGTCGGAGTGGGCACGCGGGCGAGACCGAGATGGTCGCGCAGCGTCGTGCCCTCATAATCGCGGCGGTAAAGGCCGCGGCGCTGCAATTCGGGCACCACCAGATCGACGAAATCGGCAAAGGCGCCCGGGAAATAGGGCGGCAAAATGTTGAACCCGTCGGCCGCACCCTCGACAAACCATTCCTCGAGGATGTCGGCGATGTGAAGCGGGGTGCCGCAGACCACCCAATGGCCGCGCGCCGCCGCAGTCAGATTATAGAGGTCGCGCAGGGTCATGTTTTCCCGCCGCGCTTTTTCGAACAGCACGCGCGAGAACGTGCGGCCGCCCTCGCTCGGCGGCGGCGCCGGCACCGGCCCGTCGAGCGGATGGCCCGAGACATCGTAACCGATGCGGCCCGAGACCAGGATCGCCGCGTTGGAGGAGGTCAGCCAGCTTTGCAGCAAGGACAGCTTGTCCCTGGCCTCGGCCTCGCTGTCGCCGATGATCGGCATCACCCCCGGGAGAACCGCGATGGCCTCGGGCAGACGGCCGTAGCGGGCGAGCCGGCCTTTCAGATCGGCGTAGGCGGCCTTGGCGCTATCGAGCTCCTGCACCACCGAAAACACCACATCGGCGGTGCGCGCCGCCAGGTCGAGCCCCGAAGGCGAGCCGCCGGCTTGGATGATCACCGGGCGGCCCTGCGGCGAGCGGGCAATATTCATCGGCCCCTGGACCTGGAAGAACCGGCCCTTGTGGTTCAGCGGCCGGACCTTGGACGGGTCGACATAGGCGCCAGTCGCCTGGTCGGCGACGATCGCGTCATCGTCCCAGCAATCCCACAGCCCGTTGACGACATCGACAAATTCGTCGGCGACCTCGTAGCGCAGATCGTGGTCCATGTGCCGCTCGCGGCTGAAATTCAGCGCGGCTCTCGGCTGTCCCGAGGTGACCACGTTCCACGCGGCGCGGCCGCTGCTCAAATGGTCGATCGAGGCGAAGGTGCGGGCGACGTGATAGGGTTCGCCAAAGCTGGTCGAGACCGTGGCGCCGAGCCCGATATGCCGGGTCGCCGCACTCAGCGCCGAAATCAGCGTGGTCGGCTCGAACCGGCACAAAAACGACGGATGGTCGCCCGGGTCCATGACCAGCCCGTCGGAGATGAACAACAGGTCGAACTTACCGCGCTCGGCGATGCGCGCGATCTCCTGCGTCACCGACAAATCGAGGTTGCTCGTCGCGGCACCCTCATAGCGCCAGCCGGCCGAATGATTGCCGGTGCCGAGCACGAACACCCCGAGATGCATCTGACGGCGGACGGCATTCATTCCACTTATCCTCCGGCTCTCGACACGCAAACCTGTCATTGCGAGCGCAGCGAAGCAATCTCGATGGCGGAACGCGACGGCGCGCTATTATCGCGGCGAATTGGCATCGGGGAGCCTCGGGAAATGGCATCGCGTCAATTGCATCTTGGCGCTTTCATGCGCCCGGTCGGCATCCATACCGCCTGGTGGCGCTATCCCGGCGCCTACCCTGACGCGAACTTCAATCTTGAGCACCTGGTGCGGTTTGCCCAGACCTTGGAACGCGGCCGGTTCGACGCCTGGTTCATGGCCGATCATCTGTCGGTCTTGAACATGCCGATGGCGGCGTTGAAGCGCAGCGCCACAGTCACCTCGTTCGACCCGTTGACCTTGCTGCCGGCCCTGGCGATGGTGACCCGGCATCTGGGGCTGATCGCCACCGCGTCGACGACCTTCGAGCCGCCCTATCTGGTCGCCCGCCGGTTCGCCTCGCTCGATCACATCAGCGGCGGGCGCGCCGGCTGGAACCTGGTCACCACCTCGAACCCCGATTCCGCGCTCAATTTCGGCCTGACCGAGCATATGGAGCATGGCGAGCGTTACCGCCGCGCCCGCGAGTTCTTCGATGTCGTGACCGGGCTGTGGGACAGCTGGGCCGACGACGCCTTTATCCGGGATGTCGAGAGCGGCGTTTATTTCGACCCCGAGCGGCTGCACATCCTCGACCACAAGGGCGAATATTTGTCGGTGCGCGGGCCCTTGAACATCGCGCGGCCCGTCCAGGGCTGGCCGGTCATCGTCCAGGCCGGCGCCTCCGACGCCGGGCGCCAGCTCGCCGCCGAGACCGCCGAGATGATCTTCGCCAGCGGCGGCAACCTCGCCGACGCAAAGGCTTTTTACGCCGACGTCAAAGGGCGGATGGTGCAGCTCGGCCGCGACCCCGAGCATCTGAAGATCATGCCCGGCGCCCTCGCCGTGGTCGGCGACACCGTGGCCGAAGCCCGCGACAAGCGCGCGCTGCTCGACAGCCTGGTCCATCCCGACAGCGGCCTCGCCTCATTGTCGATCGCCCTCGGCCACGACGCCTCCGGGTTCGACCTCGATGGCCCATTGCCCGAAATCCCGGAATCGAACGCCAGCAAGAGCGGCCGGCAGCGGGTCATCGACCGCGCCCGCCGCGACAACCTGACCGTCCGCGAGCTGGCCCGCATCGCCGGCAGCTATGGTGGCCTCGCACTGGTCGGCACGCCGGCGACGATCGCCGACCAAATGGAGGAATGGCTCGACGCCAACGCCTGCGACGGCTTCAACATCATGTTCCCCTGGGTCCCCGGCGGCCTCGACGATTTCGTCGACCGCGTCGTCCCCGAACTGCAGCGCCGCCACCTCTTCCGCCGCGAATACGAAGGCCGCACCCTGCGCGAAAACCTCGGCCTCCCCCGCCCCGAAAACCGCTTCTTTCAAACCCAGCGGCTTCTGACCTCCGGCAAAGTGTCGGGCGGATTCCGGCCCCAACCGTCGGTGGTTGGGCGCCGTCTTCGTCGGGTCACCGCTTCGCCCGGTGGCCCGCATCGCCAAAGAACATCACGGTAGACCCGGCGGCAGCCGAGGCGCGGACCGGCAAAGAGGCGGAAGGCACGGCGCTTTTCCGCCCTGGGCTCGGTGGATATTTGCACTTCCCTGTTCGGCACCGCCGCGCCGTCCCGTCGCAATCACGCCTAACGATCAGCGCCCCGCGCCACTTAGGCGGACATTAACCCGAGCCTGATAGCCTGCGGACGCATCTTGAGGATGCGATCGGTCCGACACAGCAGCGACAATGTGTAAGGTTTGATAGATGAAGCGTGTCTGTATCGCCGCGGCTCTTGTTTTAGCTGTTTCGACCTCTGCGTATTTGCCTGCCAACGCCGGGGGATATGGCGCCGGATTTGGGATTGGTGCAGGAATACTCGGTGCCGTGATAGGTAGTGCAGTGCAGCAGCAGCAATATCAGCAGCAGCAATATCTTGTACAACAGCAACAGGCCGCAGCCGCGGCAGCCGCTCGCGCCCAACAGGAGCAATACTTGCAGCAGCAATACTTTCTACAACAGCAGGCAGCAACAGTTCGCGCTCAGCAGCAACTCGAATATGAACGGCAGCGCTCGGCGCGCCAAGAAGCTGCGCGACACCAGGCTGCACGACTCCAAGCTGCACGACGCCAAGCCGCCGAGCAACAAGCTCAACAAGATGCGCTTGAAAGGCAATCGGCGGCGCGAGCGCCCACAGTGGTTGTGGTCGCACCGCCGGCGCCATTGGCGACAACGGTGGCCGTGATCGCTCCCCAGGCACGGCCAGAGGCAACATCGCCGCATCCAAACGCAGCGGAGCCGCCACCCACAGCGGGTAAACCGCTGACGATTGACCAAATCCTTCGGTGAGCATGACAAGGATGAAGCATCTGTTGACCGGCGCGGCGGTCGCATTGGTTCTCACGTGCTCGTCGGTAATAGCGCAAGTGAGGCCT
>CAWCIL010000033.1:0-21708 GCA_963795485.1 uncultured Alphaproteobacteria bacterium | reverse complement strand
TAGACCGGGGACAGCCGATGCCGGGCTCGCGTCGGCGGCGTTGGGCGGCCTCGCCCATCGCCAGAGGGAGGGAGGACGGGCAATGGTCAAGCTGCATGTCAATGGGCAGGAGCAGTTGTTCGATGGCGATCCATCGATGCCGCTCCTGTGGTATCTGCGCGACGAGCTCGGGCTGACCGGGACCAAATTCGGCTGCGGCATGGCGCTGTGCGGCGCCTGCACAGTCCATGTCGACGGCCAGGCCACCCGCGCCTGCATTACCGCCGATCAGCGACGCCGACGGCCGCAAGGTGACGACCATCGAGGGCCTCGACCCGACGGCAATCATCCGGTGCAGAAGGCGTGGCGGACATTCAACGTGCCGCAATGCGGCTATTGCCAGGCCGGGCAGATCATGCAGGCCGCGGCCCTGCTGGCGACCAGCAAGAACCCGTCCGAGGACGAGATCGCGAGCGCGATGAGCGGCAATATCTGCCGCTGCGGCTGCTATCAGCGCATCACCGCCGCCGTCAAAGCGGCTGCGACGGGAGCGTGACATGACATACGTCCCAACTCGGCATCGCATCGCAGATCGAGAAACGTCAGCCGCCGCGGCTTTCTCAAGGGCGTGATCGCCACCGGCGGCCTGGTCGTCGCCGCCGAGTTCGTGCCGGTCGCGCGGCGCTCGCCTACGCGACCGGCGCCGCCAAGATGCCGCACGGCGTCGTCACCGACCCGCATGTCTTCGTCTCGATCGACCCGAGCGGCATCGTGACGATCATCGCCCATCGCGCCGAAATGGGCACCGGCTCGCGCACCAGCCTGCCGATGGTGGTCGCCGACGAGCTCGAGGCCGACTGGTCGCGCGTGCATGTCAAGCAATCGCCCGGCGACGAGAAGAAATACGGCAACCAGAACACCGACGGCTCGCGCAGCCTGCGCCATTTCATCCAGCCGATGCGGCAATGCGGCGCCGCGGCGCGGCGGATGCTGGAAATGGCTGCAGCCCAGCGCTGGGGCGTCGATATCGCCGAGGTCGAGGCGCAGAACCACGAGGTCGTGCACAAGCCGTCGCGGCGCAAGCTCGGCTATGGCGAGCTCGCCGCCGCGGCGAGCGCGCTGCCGACCCCGCCCGCCGACCAGATCAAGCTCAAGGACGAGGCGGCAGTTCCGCTATATCGGCAAAGGCAAGATCGCGATCGTCGATCTGTTCGACATCACCATCGGCCGCGCCGTCTACGGCATCGACGCCAAGCTGCCGGGCATGAAATACGCGGTCATCGCCCGCCCGCCGGTGCTCGGCGGCAAGCTCGCCTCCTATGACGGCGCCGCGGCGATGAAAGTGCCGGGCGTCGAGAAGGTCATCGTGATCGAGGGCACGCCGCCGCCGGCGAAATTCCAGCCGCTGGGCGGCGTCGCGGTCGTCGCCAAGCAACACCTGGGCGGCGATCAAGGGACGCGACGCGCTCAAGATCGCGCTGGGACGACGGGCCGCACGGCAGCTATGATTCGGCCGCCTACAAGGCGCAGATGGAGGAGACCGCGGGCAAGCCGGGCAAGATGGCGCGCAACGACGGCGACGCCGACAAGGCGCTCGCCATCGGCGGCCAAGATGGTCATCGGCCGAATACTACGTCCCGCACCTCGCCCATGCGCCGATGGAACCGCCGAGCGCGCACGGCCGCTTCGCCGACGGCAAATGCGAGGTCTGGGCGCCGGTGCAGAGCCCCGGCGGGACGCAGCGACGAGCTGGTGCAAGAAACTCGGCCTCAAGCCCGAAAACGTGACCGTCAACGTCACGCTGCTCGGCGGCGGCTTCGGGCGCAAGTCGAAATGCGACTTCGTGCTCGAAGCGGCGTTGCTGTCGAAGGCGATGGGCGCGCCGGTCAAGGTCAGTCTGGACCCGCGAGGACGACATCCAGCACGACTATCTCCACACCGTCTCGGTCGAACGGATCGATGCCGGGATCGACGCAGCAGGGAAGCGTCGTCGCCTGGCGGCACCGCAGCGTCGCCCCGACCATCGCGTCGATCTTCGCGCCGACCCGAAGCACGAACTGCCGGTCGAGCTCGGCATGGGCCTCGTCGACGTGCCGTTCGCCATCCCCAACCTGCGCTGCGAGAACGGCGAGGCCGAAGCGCATACGCGGATCGGCTGGTTCCGCTCGGTGTCGAACATCCCGCACGGTTTCGCGGTGCAGTCCTTCGTCGCCGAGCTCGCCGCATGCCACTGGGCCGCGATCCCAAGGAGTTGCTGCTCGAGCTGATCGGCCCGCCGCGCATCGTCGATCCGCGCAAGTCGCAGGATGTCGACCGATTCCCCAATTACGGCGACCCGTTCGAGACCTATCCGATCGACACGGCGCGGCTGCGGCGGGTCGTCGAGCTGGTCGCCGAACAAGGCGGATTGGGGCCGGAAGCTGCCGCCGCGCCATGGCCTCGGCATCGCCGCGCATCGCAGCTTCCTCAGCTACGTCGCCACCGTCGTCGAGGTCGCGGTCGACGAGAAGGGCAACCTCTCGGTGCCGCGGGTCGACACCGCGATCGATTGCGGCTTCGCCGCCAACCCCGAGCGCATCCGCTCGCAGATCGAGGGTGCCGCGGTGATGGGGCTGAGCATCGCCAGCTACGGCGAGATCAGCTTCAAGAACGGGCGCGTCGCAGCAGAGCAATTTCGACAGCTTCCAGGTGGCGCGGATCGACGAATCGCCGGCGCTGACGCATGTCCACATCGTCCCCGCCGGCGCTCGATGTGCCGTCGAGCGGGGTCGGCGAGCCGGGCCTGCCGCCCTTCGCGCCGGCGTTGTGCAATGCGATCTTCGCCGCCACCGGCAAGCGCATCCGCGCGGCTGCCGATCGGCAATCAGCTGGCCGCCTGAGGCAATGCGGCGGGGCGGGTTTCTCCGCCCGCTGCCGCCGGATCCTCGCGGCGGCGATGCCCGTCCCGCTACGGTCTAACCTGTTGCCCAAAGATGTCCGATCGGAGGAAACCGAGCCGGATGGGGGGAACCGAGAAGAAAATGGCGGCGAGCGCGCGTGCGCAGCCTGCCGGATCGGCCGGCGGACGGCGATGAAGGCCGGTTTGGGCCTCTTGATCGCCTCGCGCTCGGCGCTGGCCCAGACCGACCCCAAGCGCGAGCGGCCAAGCACGGGCGACATGCTGGTCAGGATCGGCAGCACCGGCTCGGGCTCGGCTGCGTTGAAGGCGGCCGACCTGCCGCCCGGCGGTCCGCAGATTTTCGCCTGGCCGACGGACCCGGCGACCAACACCGTGCGCGACGGGACGCGGCTCAACAAGGTGTTGTTGCTGCGCCTCGACTCCGCCGGCTTCAACTCGGCGACCCGAGCACATGCCGCCGACGGCATCGTCGCCTATTCGGCGATATGCCCGCATGCCGGCTGCGACGTGACCCAGTGGCTGGCCGCGACGCAGCGGCTCGAATGCCCGTGTCATTATTCACAATATGACCCGAAGGCGGGGGCCGAGGTGGTCGCGGGGCCCTCGCCGCGCCCGCTGCCGGCGCTGCCGCTCAAACTCGGCGACGGCCGGCTTGTCGTCGCCGGGCCGTTCACCGGCCGCGTCGGTTTCCACCAAGTCTGACCCGAACAAAGCTCAGGGGAGAAGAACGCCATGCTTGAAAAGCACCGCTTACGCATCGCGACCGCCGCCGGCTGCCTCACCGCTGCTGCTGGCGGCGGCGGCGCTGGCGCAAAAGCCGCTGCCGCCGGCTCCGCAGCCGCAAACGCCGCGGCCCGTGCCGCCGATCCTGCAGAACTATCAACCGGTATCCGCGCAGCAGCTGAAGCAGCCGGCAGACGGCGACTGGCTGATGTACCGTCGGACCTACAACGGCTGGGGCTACAGCCCGCTGGCCCAGATCACACCGGCTAATGTCGGCCGCTTGAAGAGGCGTGGACGTTTGAGACCGGCCAGGTCGAAGGCCATGAGGCGCCGCCGATCGTCAACAACGGGGTGATGTTCGTCGCCACGCCGGGCAACCAGGTGCTGGCGATCGACGCCAAAGCCGGCAACCTCCTATGGCGCTACAAGCGGCCGATTCCCGACGACATGCTGCTGCTCCATCCGACCAGCCGCGGCGTCGCGCTATATGGCGACAAGGTCTATTTCGCCGCCAGTGATGCGGTGCTGGTGGCGCTCGATGCCAAGACCGGCAAGGAGGTATGGCCCACCAAAGTCGAGGATTACACCCACGGCTATTACATGTCGCTGTCGCCGCTGATTGTCGACGGCAAGGTCATGGTCGGCGTTTCCGGCGGCGAGCTTGGCATTCGCGGCTTTCGTCGCGGCGTTCGACGCCGAGACCGGCAAGCCGCTGTGGAAGACCTACACGTGCCAGCGCCGGGCGAGCCCGGCAGCGAGACCTGGCCCAAGGGCGACCAATGGAAGACCGGCGGCGGCTCGGTGTGGATCGCCGGGAATTACGATCCCGGCGACCAACCTCGCTTACTGGGGCACCGGCAATGGCGGGCCGTGGATGGGCGACCAGCGGCCGGGCGACAACCTCTACACCTCCTCGGTGCTGGCGCTCGACGTCAATACTGGCGCGATCAAGGGCTATCACCAGTATCACCCGAACGATTCGTGGGACTGGGACGAAGTCTCGCCGCCGATCCTGGTCGACTTACCGGCATGACGGAAAGACCGTGCAAGGGCCTCGTCGACGTCGCCCGCGACGGCTATCTGTGGATGCTCGAGCGCACGCGCCGGCCCGATCAACTTTGTCGCCGGCGAGCCGTTCGTGAAGCAGAACGTCTTCAAGAGCCTCGACCCCAAGACCGGCCGGCCGAATGTCGATCCAGATCGCAGCCGGGCACCGGCAAGAAGGCGGATTTCTGCCCATCACTGTGGGGCGGCAAGGACTGGCCGGCGGTCGCGTACAGCCCGAAGACGCGGCTGCTCTACATTCCGGCGAACGAAAATCTGTGCGGCACCTCGATCGGAGCAAAGATCGCCTACACGCCGGGGCAGCCCTATATCGGAGCGACGACGACCCTCTACATCGCGCCGGGCGCCGACCATATCGGCGAATTGCAGGCCTGGAACATCGATACCGGCAAGAAAGTATGGAGCCATCCGTTCGCCAATTCGCAGCTCTGGGGGCCGGTGCTGGCGACCGGCGGCGGCGTCGTCTTCGCGGGCGGGACCAACGACCGCTATTTCCGCGCTTTCGACGCCACCAGCGGCAAGGTTCTGTGGCGATTCCGCACCGGCTCGGGGGTAAACGGCGACGCCGGTTGTCGTTTGCCGTCGACGGCAAGCAGTACATTGCCGTCCAGTCGGGCTGGGGCGTGGATTCCGCGCGCATGCAGGCGCGCCTCAACCTCGTGCGTCCGCACCAGTTCTCCGAGGTGCCGCAAGGCGGCTCGCTGTGGGTCTTCGCCGTGGAGTGAACGTGACCGCCGGCGCGATCACTTCTTGACCCGATCGCGCCGGCCCCGGCCGGCCGTCACATGGTGGGCGATGAGGGATTTGAACCCCCGACCCCCTTGGTGTAAACGAGATGCTCTGCCAGCTGAGCTAATCGCCCGGCCCGTGCGCCGACCCTTTCCATTCGACCGGCAGGGCTGCCGCACCCCAGCTTTTTGCTGACCTCGGTCGCCGATTGCCGGCGCCGGGGCCCCGCTGATCGCGGCTCGGACCGAGCCCCATTCAGCCCCAAGGCAAACTCGGTCAGCCCCAGGGATGTCTGGCCGCGATCAGTTCAGCGAGTTGCGCAGACCCTTGCCTGCCTTGAACTTGGGCTGCTTTGACGCGGCGATTTGGATTTTCTCGCCGGTCCGCGGGTTGCGCCCTTCGGATGCCGCCCGCGAGGCCACTGAAAAGGTGCCGAACCCGACCAGCCTCACCTCCTCGCCGCCCTTCAATGCGTCAACGATCGCGTCGAACACTGCATCTACCGCCCGGCTCGCCTCCGACTTTCTCAACTCCGACTTGCTGACGACGGCATCGACGAGTTCGTTCCTGTTCACGGGCTGCCCCCTGCGCGAGTGTACGAGATCGTTCCCTGGATCTGTTCGCCGAGGAGTTTAGAGCGCAGCCAATCCGAGGTCAACCGCCCGTGCAGGCCGAGAGTTGATGTGTTTGTTAAGCATTACAACATGTTCCCGCGCGGCGATGCGTCCGCGGCGCCGCGACGGCAACGCCTATCTTCAACTAATGCGTAACCAGGCCAGAGCGCTCTTCGCCCGCAGGAGGAAGGACCGGCGCCGGTTCGCCGTCATCGGCCCAGTCGACCGGCGTCAGCGGCGCCGCCAGCGCCGCGCCGAGCAGCTGATCGACCGTGCGGATCGGGATGATTTCAATCCCCTCTTCACATTGTCCGGAATCTCGGCGAGATCCTTCTCGTTGTCCTGCGGGATCAACACGGTTTTCAGCCCGCCGCGCAACGCCGCGAGCAGCTTCTCCTTGACGCCGCCGATCGGCAGCACGCGGCCGCGCAACGTGATCTCGCCGGTCATCGCGATCGAGCTCTTGACCGGGATCCCGGTCAGCACCGAGACGATCGAGGTCACCATCGCGACACCGGCCGACGGGCCGTCCTTGGGCGTGGCCCCCTCCGGCACGTGGACGTGAATGTCGCGCTTGTCGAACACCGTCGGACGGATGCCAAAAGCATGGCTGCGCGACTTGACGTAGCTCTCTGCCGCCTGGACCGACTCCTTCATCACGTCGCCGAGCTTGCCGGTCGCCGTCACCCGCCCCTTGCCGGGCAAGGTCACCGCCTCGATCGTCAACAATTCGCCGCCGACCTCGGTCCAGGCGAGCCCGGTCGTCACCCCGACCAGATCCTCGCTCTCGGCCTCGCCGTAGCGGAACCGCCTGACCCCGGCATATTTTTCGAGGTTGCGCCGCGTCACCGACACCCGCTCGGTCTTCTTCATCAGGATGTCTTTGATCGCCTTGCGGGTCAGGTTGGCGATCTCGCGCTCGAGATTGCGGACCCCCGCCTCACGGGTGTAGTGGCGGATCAGATCGCGAATCGCGTCCTCGCTGATGCTCCACTCGGTCTTGCGGATGCCGTGCGCGGCCATCTGCTTGGGGATCAGGTGGCGGCGCGCGATCTCGACCTTCTCATCCTCGGTGTAGCCGGGGATACGGATGATCTCCATCCGGTCGAGCAGCGGCTGCGGGATGCGCAGGGTGTTCGCCGTCGTCACGAACATCACGTCCGACAGATCGTAGTCGACCTCGAGATAATGATCGTTGAATGCGCCGTTCTGCTCGGGGTCGAGCACTTCGAGCAACGCCGAAGACGGATCGCCGCGCCATCGGCGCCGAGCTTGTCGACCTCGTCGAGCAGGAACAGCGGGTTCGACGACTTCGCCTTTTTCATGCCCTGGAGGACCTTGCCCGGCATCGAGCCGATATAGGTCCGTCGATGACCGCGAATCTCGGCCTCGTCGCGCACGCCGCCCAGCGACATGCGCACGAAGTTGCGGCCCGTGGCGCGCGCGACCGACTTGCCGAGCGAAGTCTTGCCGACCCCGGGCGCGCCGACCAGACACAGGATCGGGCCCTTCATCTTTTTGATGCGCTGCTGGACGGCGAGATATTCGAGGATGCGCTCTTTGACCTTCTCCAGCCCGAAATGGTCGGCGTTGAGCACCTTTTCGGCGATCTTTATGTCGCGCTTGATCTTGGTGCGGTTGTGCCATGGCACCGACAACAGCCAGTCGAGGTAGTTGCGCACCACCGTCGCTTCGGCCGACATCGGGCTCATGCTCTTCAGCTTTTTGAGCTCGGCTGTGGCCTTGTCGCGCGCCTCCTTGGAAAAGGCGGTCTTGTTGATCCGCTCTTCGAGCTCGGCCATCTCGTCGCGGCCGTCCTCGCCCTCGCCGAGCTCCTTCTGGATCGCCTTCATCTGCTCGTTCAGGTAATATTCGCGCTGCGTCTTCTCCATCTGACGCTTGACGCGACTGCGGATCCGCTTTTCGACCTGCAGGACGCCGATCTCGCCTTCCATATAGCCGAACACCTTTTCCAGGCGCTCGGACACCGCTTCGGTTTCGAGCAGCTCCTGCTTTTCCGGAATCTTCAGGGTCAGGTGCGAGGCCACCGTGTCGGCGAGCTTGGCCGGGTCGTCGATCTGGTTGATCGAGACCAGCACCTCGGGCGGGATCTTTTTGTTGAGCTTGATGTACTGCTCGAACTGCGAGACCACGGTGCGGCCCAGCGCCGCCATCTCCTGCGGCTCGCCCGCCTTTTCGGCGATCCGGATCGGCATAGGCCTGGAAGAACGCCTCGTTCTCGGCAAAGCGGGCGATCCGCGCGCGCTGGCCGCCCTCGACCAGCACCTTGACCGTGCCGTCCGGCAGCTTCAACAGCTGAAGCACGGTGCCGATGGTGCCGACCGAATAGATGTCGGCGGTGCCGGGATCGTCCTGAGCCGCGTTCTTTTGGGTGACGAGCATAATCTGCTTGTCATCCTTCATCACGTCCTCGAGCGCCCGCACCGACTTTTCGCGGCCGACGAACAGCGGCACGATCATGTGCGGAAAGACGACGATGTCGCGCAGGGGCAGGACGGGATAGAGCGCACCGCGCACGTGTTCTAACATGAGCCCTCTTTTTTCTCGGGGCCGTCCCGGGATCAGCCGGGCGGCCGGGACAGGCATACCGTATCTATCTAGGTTGGCCCGGTTTTGCCGGCAGTCAAGTCACCTGGGTTGCGGCTGGCATGGGCCACGCCACGCATGCGGATCAGTCGCCGGTGCCGACATCGCCGCGGCGATCGGAGTAGATTTGCAGCGGCTGGGTGCGCCCTTCGACGACCTCGCGATTGATCACGATCTCGCTGACGCCGACGAGGCTCGGCAGCTCGAACATCGATTCGAGCAGGATCGCCTCCATGATCGAGCGCAGCCCGCGCGCGCCGGTCTTGCGCAGAATCGCTTTCCTGGCGATCGCCTTCAGCGCCTCCTCGTTGAGCTCGAGCCGGACATCCTCCATCTCGAACAGCCGCTGATATTGCTTGACCAGCGCGTTCTTGGGCTTGGTCAGGATGTCGACCAGCGCCCCTTCGTCGAGATCGTCGAGGGTCGCCACCACCGGCAGCCGGCCGACGAATTCGGGGATCAGCCCGAACTTCAAGAGATCCTCGGGTTCGAGGTCCCTGAGGATCTCGCCGGTCTTGCGCTCATCCGGCCCGCGCACCTCGGCGCCGAACCCGATCGAGGTGCCCTGGCGGCGCTGGGCGATGATCTTTTCGAGGCCGGAGAACGCGCCGCCGCAGACAAACAGGATGTTGGTGGTGTCGACCTGCAGAAACTCCTGCTGTGGGTGCTTGCGCCCGCCCTGGGGTGGCACCGAGGCGATGGTGCCCTCCATGATCTTCAACAGCGCCTGCTGCACGCCCTCGCCGGAAACGTCGCGGGTGATCGACGGGTTGTCGGATTTGCGCGAGATCTTGTCGACCTCGTCGATGTAGACGATGCCGCGTTGCGCCCGCTCGACATTATAGTCGGCGGCCTGCAGCAGCTTCAGGATGATGTTCTCGACATCCTCGCCGACATAGCCCGCCTCGGTCAGGGTGGTGGCGTCGGCCATCGTGAACGGCACGTCGATGATCCGCGCCAGGGTCTGGGCGAGCAGGGTCTTGCCTGAGCCGGTCGGCCCGACCAGCAGGATGTTCGACTTCGCCAGCTCGACATCATTGGCCTTGGCACCATGCGCCAGGCGCTTGTAATGGTTGTGAACGGCAACCGATAGCACCCGTTTGGCGTGATCCTGGCCGATCACGTAATCGTCTAGCACCTTGCAGATGTCGCGCGGCCCGGGAACCCCGTCGCGCGACTTGACCAAGGTCGTCTTGTGCTCCTCGCGGATGATGTCCATGCACAGCTCGACGCACTCGTCGCAGATGAACACGGTCGGCCCGGCGATCAGCTTTCTGACCTCGTGCTGGCTCTTGCCGCAGAAGGAGCAGTAGAGCGTATTCTTCGAGTTGCTGCCGCTGGATTTGGTCATCGCCACTCCGTCGTCGCCGAAGAAGCCCCGGCCTCCCCAGCTCCTTTTTCCCGGTTCGCCGACCGGATGCCCGGCGGGGCCGTCTCGTCCCGCCGATCGCCCGATCGCCGATTTACCCGGCACTGCCCTACCCCGCCGCAGCCATCGAGTATATGTGCTCGCGGCGGATCAACAACTACTTAATCATGCTAGACCAGCCCGGAGTTCCGCGGCTCAGGCGCGCAGGCGCTCCTCAAAGCCGCCGGGACGGGACTCCACGACCTCGTCGACGAGGCCGAATTCCCGGGCCTCGAACGGCGACAGAAACTTGTCGCGCTCGACCGCGTTGGAGATGACTTCGAGCGGCTGGCCGGTATGGCGGACGTAGATTTCGTTGAGCCGCGCGCGCAGCGCCAGGATCTCTCGCGCCTGGATTTCGATGTCGGTCGCTTGGCCTTGTGCCCCGCCCGAGGGCTGGTGGATCATGATCCGCGAATTCGGCAGCGAAAAGCGCTTGCCGTGGGCGCCGGCGGCGAGCAGCAGCGATCCCATCGAGGCCGCCTGACCGATGCACACGGTCGAAACCGGCGAGCGGATGTACTGCATCGTGTCGTAGATCGCCAGCCCGGAGGTCACCACCCCGCCCGGCGAGTTGATGTAGAACGCGATGTCCTTGGTCGGGTTCTCCGATTCGAGGAACAACAGCTGGGCGCAGATCAGGCTCGCGACCGCATCGTGCACCGGCCCGACGAGAAAGATGATGCGCTCCTTCAACAGGCGGGAATAGATGTCATAGGCGCGCTCGCCGCGGTTCGTCTGCTCGACGACCATCGGCACCAAGTTGTTCATGTACTGTTCGAAATATTCCGACATTTGCGGTCTCCTGGGTGCGGTCTCCTGGGTGCGGTCTCCTCGGTAGCGCCGGCCGGCGGCGCTCGGCTTCGATCGGCTCAGTCTTGCTGCTCGCCCTGCCGCTGCGCCGCGGGCTCGTTCGGCGAGCCGGGCGGCGCCGCATTGTCGCTGTCCGGATCGGGCAGGGCCAGCAGCTCTTGCGGGGTCACCCGGCGTTCGTCGAGCTTGGCCAGCTCGACGATGAAGTCGATGACCTTGTCCTCGAAGATCGGCGCCCGCAGGCTGGCCACGGCATCCGAGTTCTGGCGGTAGAAATCCAGCGCTTGGCGCTCGTAGCCGGGATGCCGGCGCACCTCTCGGGTGATCGCCTGGTTGATCTCCTCCTGGGTGACGGTGATGTTGTTGGCGCGCCCGACCTCGGCGAGGAGAAGACCCAGCCTGACGCGGCGTTCGGCGATGCTGCGGTATTCCCCCTTGGCGCTCTCGTCGCCATCGTCCGCGCCGGCCTGGCTGTCCTCGGCTGGGGCTTCGGCCGAGCTGTCGGGCGCTGTCTGGACCGCCGGCGCCGGATCGGTCTGCGCAGCGCCTGCCGGGGCCTCTTCGACCGCCGTCCGGGCCTCTTCGACCGCCCCTGCCGGCGACTCGCCGGTCTGCGGATCATCCGTCGGGCCGCCGGCGCGCTCCGCCTGGAGCTGCTTTTCGGCCTGGTGCTGCGCCCAGATGTTCTCGAATTCCAGCTCCACCATGCCGGGGGGGACCGGGAAGTCGTAGCGCTCGGCCAGCTTGTCGAGCAGGGCCCGCTTCAGCCGTAATCGCGCGGCCGCCGCGTAATCGCGCTGCATCTGCTGCTGCACCTCCGCTCGCAGCTCGGCGAGGCTTTCGAGGCCGACGGCCTTGCCCAGCTCGTCGTCGATCACGGCCGGCAGAAGCTGCCGGACCTCCTTCACCTCGACCTCGAAGACCGCCTCCTTGCCGGCGAGGTTCTGGGCCGCGTAATTCTCGGGAAAGGTGACCCGCACGGTGCGGTGCTCCCCGGCCGCGGCGCCGATCAGCTGCTCCTCGAAACCGGGGATCAAACCGCCCTCGCCGAGTGTGATCTGGCGGTCTTTGCCGCCGGCGCCGGGGATCTCCTCGTCGCCGGCCCGTCCTTCAAGATCGACGACCAGGATGTCGCCGGTCGCGGCCGGGCGGTCCGCCGGCTCCGACTTGCGCTGCTGTTCGGCGATCCGCGCGACCGCCGCGTCGACGCTGTCCTGCGGCACCTCGACGACCAGCCGCTCGATGCCGAGGCCGGCGAAATTCGGCTCGGGGATCTCGGGCAGGATTTCGACCAGCATCTTGTATTCGAGGTCGGCCCCCTCGCTGAACGACACGATGTCGACCTTGGGCGGCAGCGCCGGCCGCAGATTATGATCGCGGATCGTGTCGGCCGAGCTGCCCTGCACCGTGCTCTCCAGCACCTCGCCCAGGACCGAGGGGCCATAGCGCCGGCGCAGGATCTGCATCGGGACCTTGCCGGGGCGGAACCCGGGCAGACGAATGGTGCGGCCGAGCTCGTCGAGCCGAGTCACCACCTTGTCTTCGAGCTCGCCCGCCGGGACGACGATGCGGTACTCGCGCTTGAGCCCGTCGGCGCTGGTTTCCGTCACCTGCATCAGACGCGGCCCGCGTTGCCGGCATCATCGCCGGGCCTCGTCCGGCGGTCCGACCAAGATGGAACCGTCATCGGCATCGCCTCTCAAATAATAACTAGGTGCGCCCTGGTGCGGGCGGGGGGATTTGAACCCCCACGATTTGCATCGCTGGAACCTAAATCCAGTGCGTCTGCCAGTTCCGCCACGCCCGCCGCGGCGACCGACCGGAGCAGCCGAGCCGGTCTGGCCGAGCGCATTCTTAGCATGGACCCCCGCCACAACCTAGACAGCGCCGCCGGGCACGGCGAAACAGGCACGTAGACTTGGGCCGGCAGTGGGCCGCGATCAAGGCGCGCCATGCGTTGCCCGGCGCCTCCCCAGCGCGACCGGCCAGCTCGACCGGCCAGCTCACCCGGTCCGCGCGAGCGCGCTCAACGCGCCCGAGGCGGCGACCCGTCCCTCGCCGCGATAGGCCTCGTGGTTGGCCTCGATGTCGGCGAGCCGGTAGAGATAGTTGACCATGATCCCGGCGGATTGCTGCAGGCCCTTTGGCGAAACGTCGCCCTGCCAGTTCAGCCGCTCGATGCGCGCGCCGTTGCTCAGGTGGAAATGCGCCACCGGATCGAGCGCCCGGCCCGAGGGCGCTCGTTCGCGCAGGAGATAGCGCGCGCACAGCCGCAGCAGCGGCTCGCGCAAGGCCGCGGCGAGCGACGGCTCGGCCGGCCAGTCCGGGCGGTCGAGCAGCGCCCTCAGATCGCGTTCCGTGACCCGGTCGCCGAGCGCTTCGATCGCGTTCCGCTCGCCGGCCAACAACAAGCCCTCGGGCGCGGCTTCGCTCTGCCGATCGAGCCAGGCGCGGAACCCCGGCACCGGCGACAGGGTCGCGAACACCTTCAGGCGCGGCAGGTCGCTCGCCAGCGCGTCGACCACGCGCTTGATCAGAAAGTCGCCGAAGCTGATCCCGGCGAGCCCGTGCTGGCAATTCGAGATCGAGTAGAAGATCGCGGTGTCGGCGGCCTGCGGATCGCCGACCGGCGCCGCCTCGTCGAGCAGCGCGTTGACGTCGCTGGCCATGCCCGCGACCAGCGCCACCTCGACGAAGATCAGCGGCTCGTCGGGCATGCGCGGGTGAAAAAAGGCAAAGCAGCGGCGGTCGGCCTCGAGCCGGTTCTTCAGATCGGTCCAGCTGCGGATCTCGTGCACCGCCTCGTAGGCCATCAGCTTTTCGAGCAGCGCCGCCGGCGATTCCCAGCCGATCCGCTTCAATTCGAGAAAGCCGATGTCGAACCAATTGGCGAGCAGCCGCTTCAGATCCTCTTCGAGCCCGTGCAGCAGCGGGTCGTGCCGGCCGAGGTCGAGCAGCTCGGCGCGGCGGTCGACCAGGAACTTGACGCCCTCGGGCAGCGCGTTGAACTGGCGCAGGAGGGTGATGCGCGGCGGTTCCAGCGCATTGCGCAGCTCGCGCTCGGCCGCGGCCCGCTCGGCGGTTCCCTCGGCCCTCGCCAGCGGGGCGCAGCAGCGGTCGATCTCGGCGCGGTCGACGTCGAACTCGCCGGCGAGCAGCCGCAGAAAGCGCTCGCGTCCGTCGGCGTCGAGCAACAGATAGGTGCGGCCGAGGTCGGCCGCCCGCGCCCGCGCCGTGACCTCGCCGCCGCGGCCGTCGAGGCAGCTCAGCATCTGCTCGCGCAGCCGGCCGAGATCGTCGCCGGAAAGCTCGGGCCGCGGGGCGCGGGTCAGCACACCGCGCGCCGAGAGCGCGATGTCGCGCCAGGCGCCGCGCAGATTGCTCAACGTCCGGTCGAAGACGCCCTCGAAAAAACCGGCGGGCGGGCGATCGCTCATGATGGCCGTTGCGGCAGTGGCGGTCGCTGACAGAGACGCGCCGCCGCGACCGCCGTCAACCCTTAAGCGCGCCGGGCTGCTGCCCCATGCCCCGCAGATCGCGCAGCGCCGGCGCCAGCGCCTCGACCAGGTCCTCGGCGACGAGCCCGGCGCCCACCCGCCGGGCGGCGTCGCCGTGCAGCCACACCGCCGCCGCCGCCGCCGCGAACGGCTCCATCTCCTGCGCGAGCAAGCCCAGCACCATGCCGGCGAGCACATCGCCGCTGCCCGCCGTCGCCAGGTCGGGCGGCGCGTTGGCGTTGATCGCGACGCGGCCGTCGGGTGCGGCGACGACCGTGTCGGCGCCCTTCAGCACGATGACCGCACCGCTCTGCCGCGCCGCACGCCGCGCCCGCTCGGGCTTGCTGCCGGC
Organism: uncultured Alphaproteobacteria bacterium; assembly: GCA_963795485.1. Taxonomy (GTDB): domain Bacteria; phylum Pseudomonadota; class Alphaproteobacteria; order ATCC43930; family CGMCC-115725; genus AP-15. The sequence continues at coordinate 7,022 of CAWCIL010000033.1, read as the reverse complement.
GGTGTCGAACAGGCGGGCGAACTCGCCTTCGTGCGGCGTCATCACCACCGGCGACCGGATCGCCGCGAACAGGGCCTGCGGGTCGCCGGCGAACGAGGTCAGCGCGTCGGCGTCGAGCACCGCCCGCTTGCCCGCCGCGAGGATCGCCAGCGCCTTGTCGCGGGTCTCGGCCCCGACCCCGGCGCCGGGGCCGATCAGCGCCGCGTTGCGCCGCCGGTCGGCGAGCAGGCCGCGGAAATCGTCGAGACCCGCCTCGGACCGCAGATCGGATGGACGATGACCCCGGTCAGCGCCGCGGCATAGATCGGGAACGCGGCCTCGGGCGCCGCGACGGTGACCAGGCCGGCGCCGAGCCGGGCGGCGGCGCGCGCCGCGAGGCGCGCCGCGCCGGTCATCACCGCGCCGCCGGCCACCAGCGCGTGTCCGCGGGTGTATTTGTGGCCGTCGAGGCCGGGCCGCGGCAAGCCGGCGAGCCACCAGCCGGGGTCGTTCGCGGCGGTGTCGGGGCAACCCGGTCGAGCACCGCCTCCGGGATGCCGATCTGCGCCAGCACCGTCTCGCCGCAATGGATCCGCCCCGGCAGCAGCAGATGCCCCGGCTTTTGGCGAAAGAAGGTGACGGTCAGCGCCGCCATCGGCGCCGCCCCGCGGATCTCGCCGCTCGCGCCGTCGACCCCGCTCGGCACGTCGACCGCGACGACCGGCAGTCCGCCGCCGGCCGAGCGCCTCGACGACCGCGAGCGCCGCACCCTCGATCGGCCGCGCCAGCCCGGCGCCGAACATCGCGTCGATGACCAGCCCGGCGCCGTCGAGCGCCGCGGGCGCCAGCGGCTCGACCGGCCCCGGCCAGCGCGGCGGCCGCGGCCGCGGCGTCGCCGTGCAGCGCCGCGCGGTCGCCGAGCAGCGCCAGCCGCACCGTCCAGCCGCGCTCGGCCAGGATGCGCGCCGCGACAAACCCGTCGCCGCCATTGTTGCCGGGTCCGCACAGCACAGCGACCGGCCGCGGCGGCCAGCGCCGCGAGACGGCGTCGGCGACCGCGCGCCCCGCATTCTCCATCAGCGCGCTGCCGGCGATGCCGCCGGCGATCGCCAGCCGGTCCGCCTCGCCCATCTGCTGCGGCGTCAGCAGCGCGTGGCGGCGCCAGTCCTCGGGGAAATCGTCATCGCCGAGATGTGGGGATGGCAGGCGAGCGCGCGGGGAAGCCCGGCGCGTGACGCCCGGCCTTGACGGTTCGGGTGCGAACCGCTACCTCCAGCCGCGACGGCGGGTGTAGCTCAGTTGGTTAGAGCGCCAGATTGTGGATCTGGATGTCGCCGGTTCAAATCCGGTCACTCGCCCCAATTCTTCAGCGTTCCAAAAGAATGGTCCACAAGCTACTAGCCGGCGGCTCAGGTGCCCCAGCGCGAACTGCCGTTGGTCGTGCGGATACGGCTTGCGTCGGTCGGCACCCGGTAGTTTCCGAGGCGGAGGGCATGGTTCGTGAGTAACGAGCGCAGCGACTTGATCCTCAACATGCTGCGCGCCATCCGCGCCAAGCAGGACGAGCACGATCGCAAGTTCGACGAGGTGATCACCCCGCTTGATGCGCTCGAGCATGACTTTGCCGGAATGAAGATGGATTTCGCCGGCATGCAGGTTCGAACTCGACAACATTTCCCGGCGCCTCGATCGCGTCGAGCGTCGACTGGAGCTGACCGAGGCCTAGGTTTTGTCGGCAGGAGGCAGCCGTGGTTGCGATTATCGAAGGGAAGGAAGAGGCGGGCGGCGCCAAATATATCGAATTCATGGTCTATCGCAGCCCCGCCGCAACCTAATCGCATTCTGGGAAGCTGGCGCTTTGCCCACGGCCAGTCGACGCTCGTCGATCAGAGCAAGCCCGACGCTGCCGCGGCGAGCGAGTTTCGCCACGCCGTCGACTGCGCCGACCTGCACGGCATACCCTTCGTGTGGGTCAACGATCCCGATGAATTGTTTCCGCCCTGGGAACGCCGGTGAAAAGCGGCGGGCTCGGGGCTCGCCGCAACCGCAGGAGAGCCGTAATTGAAAAAAGCGCAGCAGCGCCAACCCCGGACCCGCGAACGCGCGGCCCGGCGCAAGGCCAAGCTGAAGGCAAAGCGGCGGCGTCAGCGGGCCCGCGCCCAGGGATAGCCACGACGCTGTTGGCGCGTCGCTTGCCGCTGCAGCGTCTCGAGACGTCATCCTCGGCGTCGGTGCGTCTTCGAGCAGCGAGCGGCCAATGCGTCTCGAGGGCAAGATCGCCATCGTCGTCGGCGCCGGCCAGAGGCCCGGCGAGGGCATCGGCAACGGCCGCGCGACGGCGCTGCGCTTCGCCCGGGAAGGGCGCGCAGGTGCTGGCGGTCGATCGTCTGACTCGCCTCGGCCGAGGAGACGGCGGCGATGGCCGCGAACGAGGGCGGCGAATGCGTGCCGCTTCGCGGCCGACGTCACCCAGCGAAGCGACGCTGGCCGCGGCGATCGCCGAGGCGCGGCGGCGCTGGGGCCGCATCGACATCCTGCACAACAATGTCGGCGTCAGCATCGCCGGCGGCGACAGCCGCTGCTCGAGATCACCGAGGAGGCCTTCGACCGCATCTGCGCGATCAACCTGAGCGGCACGTCATGGCCTGCAAGCAGGTGATCCCGATCATGCGCGAGCAGCGCTCGGGCGCGATCGTCAACATCTCCTCGGTGGCGGCGTGCGAGAACCTATCCGCTCGTCGCCTACAAGGCGACCAAGGCGGCGATGATCGCCTTCACCCAGCAATTGGCGATCCAGAACGCCGCATACGGCATCCGCGCCAACGTCATCCTGCCGGGGCTGATGGATACGCCGATGGCGGTCGACACCCGGGCGCGCGCGACCAACAGGAGCCGCGCCGAGGTCGCGGCCGAGCGCGACGCGCGGGTGCCGCTGCGCGGCCGCATGGGGACCGCCTGGGACGTCGCCAACGCCGCGCTCTTCCTCGCCTCCGACGAAGCCAATTTCATCACCGGCGTGGCCCTCCCGGTCGATGGCGGCGCGCTGGTGCGGATCGGCTGAGTCATCGCGGCAGCGCCGTATTCATCCTGTGGCGGCGCCCCTCAACGCGGCGCCGGAGCGAGCGGGTCCAAGGGATCGTCCGGCGGTCCGAAATTCCCCGCTGTTGACGCCCATCGCCGCGAGAAAGGCGTCGCGCACCTCGGGCGGCTGCCCGGTCTGGAAGACATAGCCTTCGAGGCCGCGCCGCTCGCGGATCCTTCAGCATCTCGGCGCGCGTCACGCCTTCGACCAGGGCGCGCGCTCCGCGACCGGCAGGTCGATGCACTCGGTTGACCGCCGGGTCGCGGATCGATCGCCTTCGGGTCCTTGCCTTGCGTCGATCGCGTCGATGTCGCGCAGAAAGCGGCGGCGGATCATGAGGATGCCGCGGTCGCTCGGCGCGAGATGCTCCTTCGTGCGGTCGGCGATGCGCCCTTGCCCGACCCAGGTGACGAAATCCTGGTTCATGACGTGGCTGGTGATCCAGCGCCCGGTCGCGGCGTCGGTGATCGGCCCGTGCCAGGTCGGGATCCGGTCCTGGACATAAGGCTCGCGCTCGTTGCGGCACGCGGCTGAAATGCCAGGTGATCGCTGAGCGTGTTCTCGTCGTCGATCGGCACGCGGAATTCGATATGATTGCCGGTGAAGAGCGCGTTCGGCCAGAGGCAGACGCGGCCGACCGTCCACAGCCGGTCGTGCTCGCTGGTGTCGGTGCGGATGCGCTTGTATTGAAAGCCGTAGTCGAACTCGTTGAAATCGACCTTGAGGTGGCTGCGGCGCATAGGGGCCGGTGTCGCCCTTCAGCCGCACGCTCCAATTCGATGGGTCCATTCGAAATGCACCGGATCGATCGAGTTCTCCTGGCACTGGAACCAGTTGCACGGGATCTCGGCCATCACGATCTGGCGAAAGCCGTTCTGCCAGGTGAAGAACTCCCAGTTCGGCACCAGCGGCGCGCGGCTCGGGCCGAGATAGGCCCACAGCAGCCCGCCGCGTTCGCTCGACCGGGTAGGCCTTGATGCGGACCTCGTCCTTGCAGCGCGCCTCGGGATGCGCCATGTCCTCGTAGGGCTGCTCGAGGCAGCGCCCGTCGGCGTCATAGAGCCAGCCGTGATAATTGCAGCGCAGCCCGCATTGCCTCGACATAGCCGTAGGTCGAGATCGGCGCGGCGATGGCGGCAATGCCGGTCGAGGAGGCCCAAGCGTGCCGCTCGAGATCCTTGTAGAGGACGAGGTCCTCGCCCATCAGCCGCACCGGCTTGGTCGCCGGGCTGGTCCATCTCGCTGGCGCCGGCGATCGGCCACCAATAGCGGCGCAGCAGATCGCCCATCGGCGTCCCGGCGCCGGTCTGGGTCAACAGCTCCCAGCGGTTGCGCGGCTCCTGCATCCGGTCCTGCGTCACCAGCATCTCCGCGAGTGATGGGATTGGAACGGTACCGAAAGAGGCGTTCGACAGGCAACACCGTCGATGGCAGCTTGCGCAAGGCGACGCGAGTGTCCTCGAGGCTGGGCCTCGGCTCCCCTGGTTTCTCGGCGCGGGGTACGCGATCGGCTTGGTAAAAACTGGGGTCAGCGATGGGCGGCGCGGCAGGCCGGGCACAGCCCGCGCGCCTCGATCACCTGGCGGGCGACGGCGAAGCCCCGGCCCTCGCCGAGCCGGCGCAGGCTCGCGACGATCGCGTCGTCGCGGATCTCCTCGGCAGCGCCGCAATCGTCGCAGATCATGAACTGGCTTTCGTGCGGATGCTCGACGTCGCCGCAGGCGACATAGGCGCTCACGCTTTCGATCTTGTGGATCAGCTTGCCGTCGAGCAGAAAGTCGAGCGCGCGATAGACCGTCGGCGGCCCGAGCTTGCCGCGCTCGTGCTGCAATTCGGCGAGCAGCGCGTAGGCGCCGATCGGCTGATCGGCGGCGAGGATCAGCTCCAGCACCCGCCGCCGCGTCGGCGTCAGCCGCGTCCCGCGCAGCGCGCAGAGCCGTTGGGCCCGCGCCGCTTCGATGCGCGCGCTTCGATTTCCCGGGACCTCACGATCGGTCTTTCCGCGCCTCGCTCGGCAGCCGCCGATCGTGGCCACGGTACGGCATTACCGGGCCGCGAAGCAAGCAGCGCACCGGATAGACAAGCTGCCGCACCGCCTCTAACCTCTACCCAGAGGCGTGCGCGCGGCTGCCGTGCGCGCCGGTGGGGACGGGTTGACGGCGCCACACCGGCTGAGGCTCGGAGCCATCGCCGCGTGGCTCGGCGTGATCGCGCTGGGCTTCAATGCGCTCGTCCCGATTCACCTCGCTTTCGATCTCGCCGACAGCTTCGGGACGGCCGCACGGCAGCAGGGCGCCGAGCGCCGGCGAGCACGATCTCGAATGGCGTGTGCTGGCGCTCGTCACCGGGCACGACGAGCCCAACGGCCAAACCCGACGGCCACCACGGACCCCACCACCACGCCGACTGCGCGGTGTGCAGTTCGCTCGGCACCCTCGCCGGCTTCGCCCCGGCCATCGCCGCCCCGCTGCCGGTGCCGATTCGCGTCGAGGCCCCGATCCTGCTCGCAGCGGCGGCCAGCGAGCCGCCGGCAGCGCCGACGGTCGCCTACCGCTCCCGCGCTCCCCCGATCGCATCGGCTCGACCCGACGACATAGCCACCCGCCGGAGCCGCATCGCGGCGATCCGGCACTTCGCGATTCTTTGGGGAGCACGATCATGCACCGCGTCATTTGCCGCGGCCTTGCCGCTGCGGCCGTGGCGGCGTTGCTGCCCGGCGCCGAGGCTCTGGCGCACGGCTTTGCCGGAGACCGCTTTTTTCCAGCCACGATCCTGACCGACGACCCGTTTGTCGCCGACGAGATGTCGCTGCCGACCGTCACCCTCGACCCGACCCAGAGCGACGGCTCGCGGGAGTACGACCTCGGCAGCGATCTGTCGATGCTGATCACCCCCAGCTGGGACTTCACCCTCAGCACCGACTGGGCCCATATCCAGCACCCCGGGCGTCGGCACGCAGACTGGGTTCCAGGGCCTGACCACCGGCACGCAATACCAGTTGTTCATCAACGCGCCGCACGAGGCCATGGCTCTCGCAGCGCTCGACGTGACCTGGGGAAATACCGGCGGCTCCGGCGGTGGGCGCGCCCGCCTTTACCACGCTGTCGCCGACCTTCGACTTTGGCAAAGGCTTTGGCGACCTGCCCGATTCAGCTGACCTGGCTGCGCCCGTTCGCCCTGACCGGCAATCTGAGCCTCAACTTTCCGACCGAGACGGAAACCGAGGGCATGCCCAACCCGAACAGCGTCTTTTACGGCTTCGCGATCGAATACAGCATTCCCTATCTTGCAGAGCGAGGTTAAAAACATCGGGTTCGGACCGCCCTTCGACCGCATGATCCCGCTCGTCGAATTCGCGCTGACATCGCCGTTCAATCGCGGCCAGACCGGCACGACCACCGGCACGGTGCAGCCTGGCGTCATCTGGGCCGGGCAATATTTCCAGGTCGGCGCGGAGATGATCATCCCGACCAACAGCCTGTCCGGGCACGGGATCGGCGGGGTCGTGCAGCTGCATTTCTATCTCGATGATCTGTTCCCGAACAGCATCGGAAGGCCGATCTCCCAATGGTGACGCGGCGGATGATCGTGGCCGCAGCGGTCCTCGCCGCCGCGGTCACCCTTGGGGCTCCCGCCGTGCAGGCGCACGCCTTTCTCGACCATGCGAGCCCGGCGGTTGGCAGCTCGGTGCCGACGGCTCCTGCCGCCGTGACGATGTGGTTCACGCAGCAGCTCGAACCGGCTTTCACCACGGCGACGGTGACCGACCAATCCGGCAATCCCGTCGATACCGGCCCGGCTCAGGTCGACCCGCAAGATCCGACCGAGCTGCGGGTGCCGCTGAAGCCGCTGCCGCCCGGCACCTACAGCGTCGCGTGGCACGCCCTCTCTGTCGACACCCATACGACCACCGGGCACTTCACCTTCACGGTGGGTGGCGGGTGAGTTCCTCGGGCGCCTA
>CAWCIL010000032.1:0-3030 GCA_963795485.1 uncultured Alphaproteobacteria bacterium | reverse complement strand
GACAAGCCATTCGATCGATCAGTTCGGGAGGACCGACCCATGCCGAAATTCGCCGCTAACCTCAGCTTCATCTTTCAGGAGGTCGGATTTCTCGACCGTTTCGCGGCCGCCGCCCGGTGCGGCTTCAAGGCGGTCGAATATCTCGGCGCCTACGACCAGCGGCCCGAGACCGTCGCCGCGGCGCTGACCCGCAACGGGCTTACCCAGGCATTGTTCAACATGCCGCCGGGCGACTGGGCGGCGGGCGAGCGCGGCATGGCGGCCCTGCCCGGGCGCGAAGCGGAATTCCGCGCCGGGGTCGAGCAGGCGCTGACCTATGCGAAGGCGACCAATTGCCGGCTCGTGCACGCGATGGCCGGGCTGTGGCCCGAAGGCCGCGACCGCGCGGAGGCCGAGCGTGCCTATGTCGCCAATTTGCGCTTTGCCGCCGAGCGCCTCGCACCCGAAGGCGTCACCGCGATCATCGAGCCGATCAACAACCGCGACATCCCCGGCTATTTCCTGAACACCACGACCCAGGCGATGGCGGTCATCGACGAGGTCGGCCACCCCAATCTGCAGCTCCAGCTCGACCTCTACCACGTGCAGATCATGGAGGGCGACCTCGCCCACCATATCCGGACCCTCGCCGGCCGTTACCCGCATATCCAGATCGCCGGCAATCCTGGCCGGCACGAACCCGATATCGGCGAGATCAACTACCCCTACCTGTTCGGTCTGTTGGACGAGATCGGCTATGCCGGCTGGATCGGCTGCGAATACCGGCCGAAAGCCGAGACCACGGCCGGCCTCGGCTGGGCCGCGCGGTACGGGATTAGAGGGTAGGCGATGCGCATCGTCATTACCGGGGGTTGCGGCTTTCTCGGGCGGCGGTTGGCATTGCTGCTGCTCGAGCGGGGCAGCAGCCTCGGGTCGCTCGACGAGCTGGTGCTGTTCGACAACGCCGAGCCGGTATTGCCACTGCCGCACGACCGGCGGCTGAAGCTGGTAACCGGCGACATCGCCAACCGCGAGACCGTGCACCGGCTGCTCGCACCCGGTGCTGCGGCGGTGTTTCATCTCGCGGCGGTGGTCAGCGGCCAGGCCGAGGCGGACCCCGATCTCGGCTACCGGGTCAACCTCGACGGCACCCGCGCCGTGCTCGACGCCTGCCGCGCGCTCGGAACCTGCCCGCGCTTCGTCTTCGCCAGCTCGCTCGCGGTCTACGGCGGCAAGCTCCCGCCCGCGGTCGGCGACGACACGCCGCTGACGCCCCAATCTTCCTATGGCGCGCAGAAGGCGATCGGCGAATTGCTGGTCAACGACTACAGCCGCAAAGGTTTTGTCGACGGCCGTGCGTTGCGGCTGCCGACCGTGGTGGTGCGGCCGGGCCGGCCCAACCGCGCCGCCTCGACCTTCGCCTCTTCGATCATTCGCGAGCCGCTCTCGGGAGAGGACGCGATCTGCCCGGTCTCGCCCGACCTGGTGATGGCCTTGGCCTCGCCGCGCCGGGTGGTCGCCGCCCTGCACCGCGCCCATGAACTGCCGGCCGACGCGTTCGGCGCCAACCGGTCATTGCAATTGCCGGGGTTTTCGGTCGCGGTCGGCGACATGGTCGAGGCGGTGCGTCGCGCCGGCGGCGAGGCCGCCCACGCCCGGATCCGCTGGCAGCACGATCCGCAGATCGAGGCGATCGTCGCCGGCTGGCCGCGGGCGCTCGCCGCCCCGCGCGCCATCGCTCTCGGCTTTACCGCCGATTCCGGCATCGACGACGCCGTCCGAGCCTTTGTCGAGGACGACCTCGAAACCCAGAAAATGCTGGTCTGAGCCAGCGCAGGCTGGTGGCTGCAGCCTCACACCCCGAAGATAAACCGGCTGCCGATGTTGGTGGTGACCAGGCGGTCGGGCATTTCGCGGCGCATCGCCTCGATGAACTGGCGGCCGCTGCAACGCATCGGCACGACGACGTCCGGCTTCAGGCTTTCAGCTCGGCGACGGAGTGCTCGACATAGCCCGTCGGCGCCGCGCCGAGGTGGAACCCGCCGAGCACCGCGTGCACTTTCTCAACGCCGGACACCGCCTTCGCGGCCTTGACGGTGTTGATCAGCCCGACATGCCCGCATGAAGAGATCACGACGAGGCCGCGGCCCTGCACGAGATAGCATGTCGCGTGCTCGTCCGGATGCTGATCGAGAACCAAGCGCCCCGGCGTTCGGCTTCGGTGAAATGGTCGGGCGCCGAGGTCGGCTTCGACCAGTGCCGCCCGCGATCCGCTCGAACCACTGCCACGCGATCGGCCCGCTGGTGAACGGGCCGGCGAGCGCCTGGCGCCCGTCGCAGCACATCGTCTCGACGTGCTCCGCCTCGATCGCGGCGCCGTCCAGCCAGCCCCTCGACGCCGGATCGACATCGCGCCCGGCGGTCCATTTCTCGCGGTACGCCAGGTCGCCGGCGCCGGTGTAAAGCGCGAGGTCGTCCGCGCATCCGTCTACGATACTGCCCGACAAACCCGACCATCCCGCCGTAATGGTCGCGATGCGCATGGGCCAGGATCAGCCCGTCGAGCTTCCCCGGCTCGATCCCGAGCAAGTCGAAATTGCGGTTGAGAACCTCCGGGTGTGAACCCGAAATCGAGCAGGTATGCGGAGCGGGCCCCGGCTTGCTCCGAGGCGAGATGGAGCGACAAGCCCCATTCGCCGGCAAAGGTCGATTGCTCGTGACCCGGGATGTGGCGGACATGCTCGATCCGAGCCATCGGATGGGTGGCGTCGCCGATAAACCGGTCATAAGCCGAGTCGACGACGACCCGCACCGCGAGGCTGTCGACCAGCGGTGCCGCAAAGGGTTCGGCGCTCGCCAGCTCGATGCTCATTTGCCATGCTCCGATCCGCCAGCCGTCGGCGATCCTAGCACGCGACCAGCCGCGGCGCGACGCAAGCCTCGGGGTCCGGGTGGACATGGCCCGTCGCACTGGACAGTCTCGCCGCCTTTCGCCCTCGGGCGTCAGCGATTGCTCGATTCATGTCTCTCGGAGAGCTTTGGGCGACCCTC
>CAWCIL010000031.1:0-3715 GCA_963795485.1 uncultured Alphaproteobacteria bacterium | reverse complement strand
CCCACGGCGCTCCGCTGGTCTGATGCGGCCGCGTTAAAAGCACCCGCCCTGTCAAAAGCCCGCTGTAGGATGGGTTGAACAAAGTGAACCCCATCATGGGGACGCGGCCGACCGTCGCCGATGGGTTTCGTGAGCTCAACCCATCCTACGAGCTAAACCTTAAGGGCATCTCTCAATAATTTTTCGACCCCTACCCACGTATCCGATTGTTCTCTCTCCATGCGTTCGACGATCATTTTTTTTATTTTCAGTGGGCTCACCTTGAGGCCAAAGCGCCGATGCAGGTCACGAAAAAATCGCTTTCCATCACACAGGACTACCCAGTCTGTTTCCCATGCGGCGCGCCGAGCCGCTTCCTCTTTTCCGCATTGCGCGACGAAATGCTGCTGCCACTCCTCTGCAGTCAATTCATTCACTTGACCTTGGATCGTCTGCAATCGTGTGAATAACCGCACAGCCATTTCAAGATAGGTTTTACCCGCGATCTCGCGCGACCTTAGGCCGGGATTTTCGTCATTTAGTGACATATACACAGCCGCACCTACCATATCTCGCAATTGCTCAAATGCGATTTCCTTAAGAACCTGCTCTACTTCGCCCCGCCTTTCAATTCGTTGCGCAGAAATCTCGCCATCGCTAAGTAGGTCATAAATAATCTTCTCGTCGATGAGGTAGTTTTCGATGCACCGTCGCCGCCACTGTAATATTTTTACAAGCGCGGTGCTGCGCAACGACGTAGGCGTGTTGTCTAAATCGAAGATGAAGCATTTTAACGTGTCCACCTCCCCCTTCCGCTCAGCCTCCTGAAGTGTCGCTATTTCCGCCTCCACTGAGGCACGCCCGCCTAACTGCGTAATGTTGTAACGCGTTACGGTCTCACCGAAGCCTGTTTCGAGGATTTCGATACATCTCCACCTTCGACGAAAATGCTCCCTGCCGAGAACAACACATCACCCGCCGATACCCCGAGGCGGCGGAGTGCATCAAACACCTCTCGGCGATCTACAGACAAAATCGGTGATATCACTGTTAGTGATTGAAGATGAAATAGAGAGCACCGTTCGCTGTCGAATGCGGCCCCTAAGATTTTCGGGGAGTGCGAACAGATAATTGCTTGGATATTGTGCGGTACCAAGTATTCGTCGATCAAGAACGATAATAATATTTTGCAGACTGCGGGGTTAAGATGAAGCTCTGGCTCGTCAATCATAATGATACCATTTGCTGCTATAGAATGGCCGATCAATAAACATGTTCAGTATCAAGCCTTTCTCCCTATCCAGATAGCACAGGTTCACTGAATGTTCTTGCCGACCTGTTCGTTCGTCAGTAGAATCCGCAAATCGATCATGGAGGCGTGGATGGGCGGGTTTTGAGTTTGTGTCTCGGTTCGGCTCGGAAGAGCAGTGCATCGAGCATCTCGCCGGGCTTCGCTGGCCGGGTGGCTACGTCTGCGCGAAGTGCGGCGGCCGCGAGGCTTGGCGCCTGAAGGGGCGGCGGCCACGGGTCTACGAGTGCGGCACTTGCCATCATCAGGAATCGGTGACCTCAGGGACATACTGCACCGGACGCAGACGGACCTGCCGAAATGGTTCCTCGCCGCCTATCTGCTGGGCCGCGACAAGCGCGGGGTCTCGGCCAAGTTTCTGCAGCGTGAGCTGGGCGTCGCCTACCAGACGGCCTGGACGATAGCGCACAAGCTGCGCCACGCCCTCAGCGAGGATCCCGCTCACCCGCTCAGCGGCTTTCTCGAAGCGGACGAGAGCTTCATCGGCGGCAGGGGCGATCCGTCAAGTCCTGGACGAAGCACGGAAAACCCCGACAAGAGCCTGGTCGTCGTGGCGGTCGAGAAGGTGCCGGCGCCCAAGAACAAGAAGGGCAAGCACGGCCACGCGGTGAAGCGCCAGCACGGCTTCTATGCCGGGAATGCCCGCATCGCCGTGCTGCCGGCCGCGACCGGCGCCGAGCTCGGGGCGTTCCTCAAGGCCAATATGAGGCTCGCTCGCACCTCCTGACCGACGGCTTCAAAGGATACCAGGGGCGCAACGCCACCCTTGGCGAACACATGAAACGCACCCGGTGACCCCGGGCGCCGGCGCCAATGCGGGCAAATTCTTCCCGATCATCCATACGCTCTTCAGCAACATCAAAGCCTGGCTGGTCGGAACCCATCACGGCGTCAGCGCCAAGCACCTGCCGCGCTACCTCCGGGAATGGGCGTATCGCTTCAACCGACGCAACCTGCCCGAGGGCCTCGACCGGTATCTCATCCGGCGCGCTGTCGAATGCGCCACGATAACCTATGACCAGCTCACGGCCGGCGGTATGGCAGCCGGGGCTACGCGAAACCGACGGATGCCCGTGACAGTTGCCGAACCTGTGCTAGCTGGATAGGGAGACAAGCCTTTTTCGCCGCTGCTCATACCATCAATATCGAACACGCGGCCGGTGCTGCTTTCTGTAATTTTTATCGATACGAAGCCAAATTCGTTGATCGAGATTTCCGTAAGTGTGCGATCCTTGAGAACTGACGTAAATATCCTCGTGAAGTTGTCTTGCAATTTTTTCCGAGCAGCTTCGTTTAGGAGAAAATTGTTTATAATCGTCGGTTTCAAACGGGTAAATTTTGTCTGTGGAGTGGCGTTATGCGACTGCAATTGCTGAGCAATGTCGGGACCACCAATTTGGATCTGCACCTCTCCCGCAGGCAAGGCCCGATCCGCAGGAAAGTAGCTAAATATGGCTTGATGAGCGGGCAATTGGTTTTCGAAGACAGATAGCAATATTTGATCGAGCTGCTTTTCACCTCTTATCGTCGCGCTCGCAGCGTCTATGCGGAGATTAAGAGCGATACTCGAAGCTGCCTTTACTCCCGGTAGATCGCGACCGATTTGGATCGTCGCCGCGGTAAGCGCCTGTTGGCCAAACGGTGAGGAGAGAAATTGCACAAGGGCTACAGGGCCCTGAGCGATAGCCGACCCCATCCCCGCGCGCACCATAGATGTTGCGAGTTGAGGGATTAAGCCGTCTAGCGACTGCACCTCATCGTCGGTTAGTGCAAAGGTTGTATTAATTTCGACCGGCCGAGCGGGATCACCTGTCAGTGCTGCATAGTTAAACCGCGTAGGATTCTGAGGAATTATTGCACCTAAGCTCATAAGAACTTGCTGCGTCTCCTCTGGCACTCGTGGTGCGAGCGTAGCTTTGGCTAGTCGTATGGCTTCCAAAAGGGTTGTTTTGCCAATGGCGTTCGGGCCGACAATGACGTTGGCCGTCCTGTCAAATGAGATTGGGATATGATCGATCCCCCGAAAATTCCTCATTACAGCCGTCTTAACCACATGCATCCTCCTGGGATTTCCTCGGCCAAACTGGACGGTCCTCACGATTAAGTCGATGACACAGACGGTTTCGTGCGGCGCGCGCCACCCTGTCCGACCTGATCGAAATACCTAGTTTACAATCGTTAGCCGTGAAATCGTGCTCTTGCCTACGTCGTAGCTGCGGGCGAGTTCGGCAAGGGTCGCGCCCTCTGCCCCGCCGCCGTGCTTCGGCTTTCTGCGCGTCGGGTAGTTTTCGAGGGCCGGCCCATATGCTGCCCTAGCTTCTGCGTCCGGCTGCGTCCCTCGGCGGTGCGAGTGGGATAAGGTTGCGCTCCTGTGGTGAGCGATGACGCAGGGTTGAAGACAGCAAACGAAGTGGCGGGGCCAGCGCA
>CAWCIL010000030.1:0-68124 GCA_963795485.1 uncultured Alphaproteobacteria bacterium | reverse complement strand
CGCCGACGCTCAGCGGCAGGCGCCCTTCACCGAGCGCTTACGGCAAAACCCCCGTTCACGTCATTGCAGCCTCGGCCAGGCCCGGACAGTGGGAGGCCAGGCTCGTTGCCTTCTTGAAATAGCGCACAGCGCCGCTCCCTGGGCGACCTCGCCTGCCTTCGGCACGCGCCAAGTCGAGTTCTCAGTCATCGTTGGTCGCCAAACTTCAGCTTCAGGCTCGTGGGTCGGGCTCTTCGAGCATCACAGGATTTCCGAGAGGCTGAGAAGCTGACCGGATTGGGCGTGTGGAACTCGTCAATTTACCGCAGGATGCCAGCAACAGATTGCAAGTTGCGGACCGCATAGGCCGAGCACTAGTCTAGTGAGGTGAAGGACGCTGGCTTAGCTTCGTAGCACACGATCGATGCTGCCTCGATCGCGGATGAACTCGACAAACTCCGAGTACCGTACGTCCTCCTCCTGGACACTTAAAGCAATCCTCGTGCCTTACCCGTCGGATGAGATGAGCTGCTGGCCGGTAAGCGCCCGAGTTGGCAACATCAAGAAGAACAACCCGAGCCTGATGGCGCGTGAGAACGAGCGCGAGCATGCGGTCGAGAAGCCCATCTGCACCTTCTCACCGCGAACACGAGATAGGTGCCGGCCGACGGAGCAGGAGGAACCACGAAAACCGCAGCGAGCTCTCGATGCCAGCGTGTCGAACGCTCCGGGATGGCCGCCACAGGCGCATCCACGCCACCGCTGCGATCAGCTCGATGGAGCGTCCAAGCTCCTCTCCCAAGGTCCACCCAGATCCACGAATTGCTTGTGGGTGAGCTGGTGGGTTGAAAGTTGAATTCCAAACCTTACCAGATTGATTTTAATAATACAATTCTGTATGTAGTGGCGGAGAGGGAGGGATTCGAACCCTCGGTCCCCCGCAAGGGGGACAACGGTTTTCGAGACCGCCCCGTTCGACCGCTCCGGCACCTCTCCGCATGAACGGCGGCAATGAGCTAGCACAGCTACACTTGGAACGACAAGAGAACAGAACAGGGGTTTGGACCCAAGTTGGACCCAAAGGCGCGTTCGATGGCTTGGGCCGCCAGCGCATCGGTCCGATTGAACAGGTGTGCGTAGACGCCAAGGGTGATCGCCGGTGACCCGTGGCCGAGGCGTTTGCTGACGGTCACGATGTCGAGCCCGGCGGCGATCAGCGCCGACGCATGTGAGTGGCGCAGTGCATGGAACATGACCCGCGGCAACTTGCGGTCGCGGACCACATTTGCCCAATCCCGAGATAGCTTGTCGGGGGGATAGGGCGAGCCGTCCGGCAGGGAGAAAACCCAATCATCAGGGCCGGGCCGGCCCATGCCGAGCAATAGGCGCTGTTCGAGCTGGCGGCGGTAATGCTCGCGGAGCGTCTCGACGGCAGAGGCTGGCAAGCTGATGGTGCGCAGCCCGTGCCGGGTTTTCGGCGGCTTTACCCGGAGCCCGGCCGCCGTCTCTTCCAAGCTGCATTCGACGCGTACGGTGGCGGCATCAAGATCGAGGGCGCCTCGTGTCAGGCCGCACAGCTCGCCGCGGCGCATTCCTGATCCGAGCGCGAGCGCAGCAACCGGGTGCAGCGGATGGTCCTCGATCCGGCGCAAGGTGCTGGCGATTTGATCGGCCGTGAGGATCGCGACTTCCTCGCGCTCCACCTTCGGCGGCGATACCGAGTGCGCGACATTGCGCGAGACGATTTCGAGCGCGAGAGCCTTTTCCAAGCCCCGATGCAAAACCCGGTGAGCGTGGCCTACGGTGCGCGCCGCGAGGCCGGTGGCGAGCAACGCCGAGTGCCAGTCGGCAATCTGCGCCGGTCGCAGCTTTTGCAGCGCGACCGTACCGAGACGCGGGATGATTTGGCGCTCGGCGAGTTGCTGGTAGCGCTCGCGCGTCTTTGGGCTGATCCCGGTATCTCCGGCGAGCCAGCCTCTCAGATAGTCGGCGATCAGGGTACGTGCGGGCGCGACATGCTGGCCGTCATCGGCGCTCTTGATCAGCCGCCGCAGTTCCCTCCGAGCCTCGCCGATCGAGCCGTGAAATGACTTGGTGAAGCGTTTACCGTCCACGCGGTAGCGCAGGCGGAAATGACCGGGCGAACGTTCGTCTATGCCGCCGTCGCCGTGAGCACGTGATGCAGTCATATCAAGTTCTCCGCCATCTCGGCCGTGAAAGCCAACACGCCGCCGGCGCGTTGCGGGTCGTCGCCACCGAACAGGCTGGCGCCGCGGTCTGTCTTCGGGACAGCACCGCTCGCGTCCGGCTGCTGACGCGCAAAGACATCCTCGATCGCAGCATGGAACACGGCAAACGCTCCGGCATCGGCATGCCAGGGCGCCCAATGCTCCTCTAGGATCGCCGCCGCCCGCGCGATCACGCGCAGCAAATTGCCAGTCTTCGGATCTTCTGGTACGGGCGCCGACCCAAACGACGTTTCGAGCCTGCGGCGTATCTCTTCTCCGATGCCGCGCCCTTCGGCGGCAGCGAAGGCCGCCAAGCGGTTCCGCAACTCCTCCGATAATCTCAGGCTCGTTTGCACGTCCGATTTAGTCATATGCTATCACTCGACCTTGACATATGGTGTTGATTGGTGTATATCTATAACACCTTGACACGTCACGTGTCAACAGCTGTTAAGGGTCATTGTGAAATGAGTTCCGAACGCAAGACGACCACCCTCGACTACGCTGCGCAAGTGCTTGGCATATCGAGAAATTCTGCTTATGCCGCAGCGAAGCGCGGGGAAATCCCAACCGTCAAGATCGGCCGATTGCTGCTGGTCCCGATTGCGGCGCTTGAAAAGTTGCTGGCCGGCCCCGCCGTATGAGCGAGGTCGAGAAGTCGCGCCTTATCGGCGTCGGGGATCACGCGACTAATCGTAAGAAAGACCCGGATCGTTGCCCAGAATGCCCTTTCCGTCAGCGGCAGCCCCCGCGGGCTCAATGAGCGCAATCGCGGATTATCCGCAGACTAGCGAAAGGGAAGGTGAGAAATGAGCAAGTGGGATGATTTTTTGGCGGCGACAGCCGCTAAGTCTGGTTTGGTACCGTCCAAGCGGCAGCGGTTAGCGCAATCGAAAAAACCCGTGATTTATTTTGCTGGCAAGATTGGTAGAAACGATTGGAGGCAAGAAATCTTTCCTGGACGAACATTTCGTAATTTTGTTGATGCTTGTGAATATGATGGTCGTCTTTTTGCTCCGTCCTTTGTCCTAGAAGACGTATATTTCGTTTATGCGGGACCATTCTTTATAGCGTGTGATCACGGCTGCTATCATGGCCCAAACAGTCACGGTGTTGGGATGACTTCGGACGGCTGTAATAGCGGCCCTTTTCCTGATGAAGATGTTCGCCACCGGCGCGCCCTGATTTTTAAGGTCAACCGCGAGCGGGTCATGCGGGCCGATTACGTGTTCGCCTACATCGAAAGCGCCGACTGCTATGGCACGCTGATTGAGCTGGGTATGGCCTCTGCACGGGGCATCCCGACCGTGATTGGTTTCGCGCCTGAATTGTCGCCGAGCGACCGCGACGACTTATGGATGGCGGCCCAAACGGGGCATGTGTGTCAACCCGGATCGGCGTTTAAATGCTGGAACGAGTTTCAGGGCAAGTTTCTCCTATGACGATCGCACCCGAGGAACGGCACTCTACCCATCGCGGCAGATGGAGTGAGCCCAACCTGCCGCACAAGGGCTGGACCTGCGTCGATATGCAGGACCTTGGCCCCGAGGAAAACGGCGCCTGGATAATCTGCGAAATGTGCCAGTGCTCGGAAATCCGTTACGCGCACCACATGACGCATCCCGACCGTGACGAAGAAATTGTTGCCGGTCGTACTTGCGCCGGCAACATGGAGGAGAACTACATCGATGCCGAGCGTCGCGAAAACAATCTTAAACGCGCTGGGCGTCAGGATTGGTTTCGCTTTATGCCAGGATTTGCAGATGAGACCTGGACATGGGCTCTCCCAATAGATACGGTTCAGGTTGCAAACGCGATAGCTTGGCAAAAATCTAAGGCCGCCGAGTTTCGTGGCCTTGTCATCTGCCGGCCGCCCGGCCGTATGTATTGGGCTGAGCGCCTTCGCGAACGATCGACCATTCCACAGACCAATATCTCGATAGTCTCGACCAGCGGTCGCGGCGTGCCGCCCACAGATAGCGCAATCCATTGGTCAATCATCTCGTACAACATGGCACGCGGCTCTCTCGCTCGGGCCATCGAACTCAATCGCTACGATCTCTGGATAATGGATCAGGCGCCGAGTTTCGACATCAATGCGTTGGGTAGCTGTCCGCATGTCGTCACAATCGACCGCGCCGGCCGGACCCGAATTTTCGCAATGGAGAACCGGGATGCAGCTTAAGGACCTAGTGGGCGCAATGCCGAACCCCAACAAATCAACACTGTGCAACCGAAGCGGAACGTCAACGCCGCTGGGCTGGGCATTGCATTGGGCGCAATATGGGCTGCGGCTGTTCCCGTGTACGAAATTCACCGGATTGCCTCTGGTTCCGCACTGGCCGAAAGCAGCATCGGCGAATGACGCCCACATCGTCGAGTGGTGGAGCGAGTTCCCCAGCGCCGACATCGGCGCCATCCCCGATAGCGCGGGTTGCTATGTGCTTGCCGCGATCGGCGAGGACGGCTTTGACAATCTCGATCGGCTCGGCGGGCGTTATGACGCGCCGCTATTGGAAACCGAGAGCGCTGACGGCTCGCTGCACCTGTGGTTTCCGGGCCGGGCGCCGTCGCAGCGGCTCACCACCGGGCTCTATGTCTTTGGCGTCGGTTCATACCTCTACATGCCCGGCTCGCTCGCGCCGGACCCGGTGGCGAGGCTCGATGTAAGGGAGGCCGCGTGATGCCGGACAGTCAAGAATTGCCCACGTCGATAGAGGAAATGGATCTAACGGCCTGGCCCGCTCCAGACAAGGCGGTCGCCAAGGCCTTCGCAGATGCGTTCTGCGGCGACGGGGAGGTCTGGCGGCTGCGGCTGAGCGCCTATGGCGGCCAGGGCAAGGCGCGGGATTTCGAGCGCGACGGCTGGCTCCACGCGGTCGGCGCCCATTGGAATGAAATCGTTGCGATGCAGGAGGCCGGCAATCAGGTTTTCTTTTATCTCAACAAGGTGCGGGAGGGAGCCGGCCAGGGGTTTAATGGGATCGCGACCAATGCTGAGGTGGAAGAGCTGCTGACGCTCAGTGTCGATTTCGACGGCGGCCTCCCGAAGCGCTATCACGCCGAGCCGGATTTCGTCATCAACACCAGTCGCCGGGTGTTGCCGGATGGGCGGTTTGTGCAGCGCGGGCAGGCGTTGTGGCTTGTCGCATCCAGCGCCGATCTATCCCCCGATCAGAACGCCGCGATTTTCAAGGATGCTCAGTTGCGCTTGGCGGCCTATTACGACCCGGAAGGCATGGCGGGCTGGTTGAAGGACAAAAAGGCGCCGGGGCAGATCACCGACAAGGGATGCACCGATCTTCGCCGGCTGCACCGGTTGCCGGGCTCGCTGCATTTGAAGGACCCGGTCAATCCCCAACTTGTCACCTTTGAGCGGCGCTACACCGGCCCGCGGCGGGGCATTGGGGTGATCTATGGCGAGCTGCCGCCGCTGCCAAAAAAATCGCCGGAGGAGCCTGCACGCGCCGTAGACCGCCAGCCGCTCGCAGAAATCGTCTTGCGCGAGACGCTCTCCTATATCGACCCGCCGGCAGACGAGCCGAGCTGGCGCAAGCTCGTGGCAGCGATCAAGGCAACGCCGCTGTTCGGCGGCGACGGCGAAGAGGCCGCGGTCGATTGGAGCGCCGGCCGGCTCGACCGCGACGGCAAATATGTCGGATCGACCCCGCCAAACTGGGACGGCGACGAAGTGGTGCGCCAGAAGTTCGCGGCTGCCAAGGTGGACAAGCCGGGCGGCAAAGTTGCCGGCTTCGGCACGCTGGTATGGGAAGCGCACCGGGGCGGCATGCCGGATGATCGCATCCCGCGCGAGTGGCGCATCGCTGCCGCGGCCTCCGGCGAACCGGTTCACGAACCGGCGGCCGAAAAGGAAGCACCGGGGCCATTTCTGCTGCGCACGGCAGACCTGCTCGCATGGCCCGATCCCAAGCCACTGGTGCACGATTTCCTGATGCAGGGCGAAGATGCGTGCCTCTACAGCCCGCCCAAGAGTGGCAAGACGTTTGTGGCGTTGGATGTCAGCCTGTCGCTCACGGCCGGGCTGCCGGTTCTCGGACGGTTGAATGTGCTCCGCGCCGACGATGCCGTGGTCTATCTCTCGGGCCAAGGCCACGCCGGCATGAAGCGCCGCATCATGGCGTGGGGCAAGTCGCGCGGGCTCGCGCGGGACCGGATCGAGGCGCTGCCGTTCTACTACAAGACCAGCGTCCCGCCCACCGCGGACGGTAACGCCGCGGCGCTGCGCTACGTCGCTGGCATCAAGCAGTTCTGCACGCCGGTACTGATCGTCATCGATACCATGTCCCGCTCGCTCGGCGCCGAGGATGAAAACACCGCAGCCTCGGCCAACGCCTACCTGAACATGGTTGCGGAGATCCGCAACGCCTTCGGATGCACGACACTGACCCTCGCACACTCCGGCAAGGGTGAGGGTGCTGCCGCGCGCGGCGTGCGCGGATCGAGCGCGTTCACCGGCGGGTTCGATGCAATCTGGTATCTCGAAGCGAACAAGGAGAACCGCACCGCCAAGCTCGAAGCGCTATGGCTGAAAGACGCCGATGAGCTTGGTCCGCACTGTTTCCGCGTCGAGCAGGTTCACGTCGATGGCATGGGGATGGGCGCGGCGCTGCGCTACCTGCCGCTCGCCGAATACAAGGACCCGGAGAAGCGCGGTGCGGAAACGTCGGCGCTGCTGTTCCGCATCCAAGTGCTGTTGAGCGACAGGAAGGTTACGAGCCATCATCTCGGCTGGACACACGCGGTCATCGCCGAGAAGCTGATGCCGACGCCACGGCCACCGAAGGACGAAGACCGGAACCTTCATAACGAATGGGAAACGGCCTACAACAAGATCCGCGGTGACGTGAAGAACGCCATCCGCAATCCGGAGGGCAAGCGCATGGGCGGGAAGCACGTTATCCAAGCCGGCGCCGGCAGCGTGTGGCTTTGGTATCTTCCACAAGCTTAGCCTGGTTCACCCCGGTTCAACGCACTGGTAGTGCGGTTGAACCGAACCGGGTCTGGTTCAAACCCCGGTTCAGTTGAACCGTATGAAATCATTGGAAAAATACGCCTCTTGAACCGCTTGAACCGGCCGTTGAACCGGCGGGTTCGGTTCAGTCTTGAACCGGGGCCATTTTGTAATTTTCTTGCGTTGCAGGCAAGCGTCAATAACGTGGAACCTCTATCTAATAAGCATGCTTATTATGCGATTTGCCAACGGTCCTATGCTAACACGGCGACATTGGGCAGTGACCGTTAGCACGTACGATATTCCTCGAAATGTCATAGCGTTATGCCGACGAGCCTGACACGGCGGCCCCGGCAATCCTCAAAAAAGAGCTGTTTTTACCTAGACGCTCGCGCACTAACATTATGCGATGGGCGGCATCAACGTCAGCGTTGGCTAACATCGGCTGGGAGCCGCCCAATTCGTCCAAGATCAATTTCTCGAGATTTCAGTTTCCGACGCGCCGTGACGATCAGCGAAGCTCATCGGTACCGACCCCCGATGGTCCGTCACGGTCCCGCGGCTTCCTTGATGCGATAGACGCTGGCCCGGTGCATTCCCAGCCGGCGGCCAATCTCCGCCGCACTGACGCCCTCCGCTGCGAGCCGGAGCACGTCGGCAGCCTGTCGCTGCGCTGTCGGCGCCCGCCCATTGTATTTGCCCTCGGTCTTGGCCTTGGCGATGCCCTCGCGCTGGCGTTCGCGCATCATGGCGAGCTCAAACTCGGCGATGGCGCCGAGAACGGTCAGCATCATTTTCCCAGTGGCGGTTGCGGTGTCCATCATCTCGCCGCCGGTCAGAATGCGCAGCGTCACCCGCTTGGCCGTTAGCCGTTCGACGATCTGCAAAAGGTGCTGCACTGAGCGCGCCAGGCGGTCGAGCTTGGTCACCATGAACAGTCGCCGTCGCGGACGAAATCGAGCGCCGCGTCAAGCTGGGCCCGCGTCGCGACGCTGCTGACCTGCTCTTGGAAAATGCGCTCGGCGCCGGCGGCGGCAAGGTCGCGACGCTGCGCTTCGAAACCGGCTTGCTGATCGAGGGTGCTGGTCCGGCATATCCGATAATCATCGATCGATCCTCGTTCAAGATGCTGTCATTTCGCCATGCGCCGGGCAGTGCGGCGCGCCTTGGTCGTCAATCCACTGCCGCGCAACCCGCGCGACATAGCCGCACTCGGGACACTCGCACTTGATCAGCCTGGCAACCTGTCTCTTGCGGCCGTTGGTCATGGCGTGCAGTTCGGCATGCGGATAGGGTCCGATCGCGTCTAGGATCGGTTGTGCGTGCCGGTTAAACGCTTCGCCTTCCGTGGTCGCGGTCATCTTGCCTTCAAGGCCGAGCGCCAGCGCCATTGCCCGGAACGGCCCCTTGTGGCCGTGCTCGACCCCGACGCTGGCATGGATCAGTTCATGGGCGAGAATGCCGGCGACGCGCATCGGATCGGCCAACACTGGCGAGACGATGATTTCGTGGTGATCGTCGCCGGAGCGCGTGTTTGACCAGCACTCGCCGATCCGCTGGTTTTTCGCCGCGATCCCGCGCACGCTGGGAAAGCCGACGCCAATGCGGACCTTCGCCGGGATCGGATAGCCGAGCCGCTTGAAGGCGGGCCGCAGTTCGGCGAGCAACGCCATCAGCCAAGCCTCGCGGTGCTGATGAGTATTGGTTTGCGCCGTTTCAGCTCGTTTAAACGCGTCCGCCGCCGTTTCAGGCTCTTGAAGCTCGTCCGGGCGCGCCGGCAGAGACCCAACCTCGCGGCACGGTTCTTCTGGCGCAGCCAGGCCGCTTTCCAATCGTTCGAAGACCTTCGCCACCCGGCCGGCTGCGTCGTTCATGTCTATGTCTAGTGCCATCCGTCAGCCCTCCGGTAAGCTGGGTAGCTCGCCGGCCTGCTTTGCGACGATTTCGGTGCGGCCGGTAAACCCGAACCGCCAGGTTGGCGACGCATACGTCATCCGCGCCCGATCCCAAGCGGCAGCGGTAACGTCGATGAATGGCAGGATCGCCGCACGGCGCGCGTCGAAATTGGCGCCGATACAGCTTTTGGTGCGCCGAGCGGTGTATGCCACCAGCCGCGCCGTGCCATCGATGCCGGTCAAAGCAATTTCCCATCTGGTCTGCATTGCTCAGCCCTCCCGCACGTCGCTGAACGTGGCGTTGCGCCGGGCGTGGTCAATCATGCGCTCGCGGCCGAACCCGCGCCGCAGCCCGTCGCAAATCGACCCATTGGCGTCGCGCCAGCGGTAGACGATCTTGCCGCGCTGGGCTTTTGGAACGAGCCGTACTGGCACTGCGCCAGCCCACGGGTCGCGATAGGTTGCTGTTGCGGTCATTGGATTTCTCCTCGGTTTGTCGCTCACAAGCCTGCCCTTGTGCGGCTGTCGCACCCTGTCGCGTTGAAGTCGGTTTTGAGTTTTGCGACACGACATCGGCGAAGGTCTTAGGGTCTTGTGCGACACGCCACCATTTAGCGCGCGCTCGGCTGCGCTGCAAGACTAATCGTGCTTAACAACTGTGAAACTGGCAGTAATGATGCGCGTCCCATCACCTTGCACATGGATGTGCGGACGGATTGCTTGGGAGACCGGGGGCGGTGTATAGTCTGTGCGCCCCGGTTAGTCCGCGAGTGCTTATACCTATTCTATCCATAACGCGACAAAGTGAAAAGCCTAACCACACTTACTACTGATTTATTCTGAGCGGCCGGTCAGAAACGATATGCTAACACAACGGGTAGGGCCGGGACCTACGCAACCGACTTGACAACTCCTACAACTTTATATATGCTCGCTCATTATGAGCCTGCTTCCCACTTATCTACCGACCCCGATCGCCACGCGCTTGCTCGGCCCCGAGCTGGATGCACTGGTCCGCGCCGGTCGTCTCCGGAAATTTGGCGCCAAGCACGGCCATTTCCTGACCGAGGACATTGCCCGGTTGCGCGGCCGACCGATCGACCCCGCTGAACTGGCTTTCGCCGAGCACCAGCACCGCAAGCGTCTTGCGAGTTACGCCAAACAGAACCAGCGCAGAAAGGACGCAAGCCATGTCACGGCATAACCCGCCTGTTGCGGATCTTGCCCACTCGGAACCGGCGCTGCCGGACGACACCCCTTTGGAGGAACTGAACGATGTCCAGGAGGCCCCCGACCAAGCCGAGAAAGCCCCCGAAGCGCCGGTAGTGACGGCGAACTCGGCCGCCGTGACGAACCCCGAGGGTTCGGTACCGACGAGCTGCGCTCATCGTCACCTCCGCGCGGACATCGCCACCCTGGAAGCCGGGCTATCCGCGCTGCACGAAGGCGTCGCCCGCGCCGGGCTGCACGCTTACCAAAATCCGACCGACGCAGAAGCCGCCAGTGAGGCCAAAAAAGCCCTGGAAGCCCTGCGGGCCGCCACAGATCGCCTGGACCAGCTTCGCGCGTCTGCGGCCCTTGCGGAGGCGAATGAGGCCGCTGCCGAGCGTGCCGCCATCGACGCCAAGATGCTCACGGCTTATGAGCGCGCGGAGAAAGCATGGGGCGCCGCGGTCGAGAAGGCCATGGCTGCGACGGAAAAGTTCGACCACCAGTCTGCCATCCTCCGCGCGGAGCAGGGTTGCCTAGACTTTTTTGCCAACCAATGGGTAGAACAAGAGCCAGTTGTCGAGAAGGCGAAAAAGCTCGCTGGCGATCTTGAATGGGCTGCCGACGAGCTTTGGGATCGGGTCGGCGACCTAGCCGACACCCTGGCCGCGATGCCCCGCAGTCTGGACGAGCAAGAGGCCGCTGCCGAGATGGCTCGCGTCGCCGCCGAGCAAGAGACCGAAGACGCACGCTTGGCCTACGAGGCGGACACCGAGCGGCAACTGGCCGAAGCCTACAACGAGCAACTGATCGACGTGCCGGCGCCGTTCCGGTTCATCGGAGACGAATTCGCCGAGAAATGGACGCGAGCTTATCCCGAGGGGGCCACCGAGAAGATCAAGCGAAAGGACGTACCGCAGCACGAGAAACGCATGGCCCAGGCAGCCGCCTGGTACGTCAAAAACGTCGAACCCTATGAAACGGTTCTCGTGCCTGGCGACCAGATCGTTTGGAAGCTGAGAGACGGCATACCCGTTTACGTCAGCCATCCCAAAGGTGTCTGGGTCCAGCGCTAAATGCTGGCCGAGCACGTGGCACAGCAGGAAAAAATCCGTGCCTTGGCTGATCGCATGGACGCCGAGAGGAACGCCGGATGAGCCGGAAATCCTCCACCGGAATTGTCCGGCGTGCCCTCAACCGGGGTCGCGACCTCTCGCCCGGCACTCTCGCCTCGCTCGGCCGCCCTAGCTCGCTGGCGTGGTCCCATCGTCGCTGAGGTGCCGGACGCCGATCGCTTCGAACGGCTGACACCGCTTCTCCCGCCAATCCAATCCATCATCGCCAACCTGGCACATCCGGCCCGACGGGCATTCCAAAACAAGGTAGATCCATCATGTCCGACGAACAGCACGAAGACAAAGACTACGTTCTTCTCAGCAACATCCGCGAACGGGTAGCCTCGGGCGAGAGCGTTTATGGCCCGATCGGCTCGCCCAAGCAGGTCGAGAAGCTCAGCGAGGTCGAAGCCCGTCTCGCGCATGGTCGCTTGACCCGTGGTTGGCCGGCCGCCCCCGAACCTTGGTCGGTCGAGCGCGTCGCGCGGGAGAAGCTCGCGGCAAAGCACCCCTTCGGTGACCCCAGCACTCGCCCGACCCCGACCCACCTGGCCGACCACTACAGCAAAACCACCGATGCCCTGGCCAAAATGGAAGGCCAAAATCTGGCCAGGCTCAAAGACGCCGTGGCCCAGGACCTCGCTGATAATCCCAACCATTTTACATATGGATACGCCCGTTATGACAAAGATCTGGGCCGGCAGCCGTCCGGCTACGAGCAGGTCAGGGCCATGCTCAAGGATGCCGAGCCGGCCATCACGAAATACGCCGGCGGCAATCCGGAGAAGGCCGCAAACCTGGCGAAAGTGATCGCAGCCGATCGCGCTCTGCTAGTCCGGTTCGCCACCGAGGGCCGGTCGATCGCGGCCTATAAGGCCCGGCGAGGAGCGCTCGGGCTGTGATCGACGATAATCAGCGATCCGAAATTTATCTGGCGGCCGTCAAGGCCAGCGAGCGATTGCGTGACGAACGCCTGGCCGCGGCAGACCAAGCCCACACCGCTGGGATCGGCGCCGCCGACCGAGCCGTTGCCACGCGGCAATCCTCTCTGGCGGACCGTGATCGCGCGTATGCTTCGGCCAGCGACGCCCGCCAGATGGCCCATGACATCGCCTACCAGGAACACCAGGATCGCCTCGCCGCCCTACAGCGGCACTTCGGCCAGATGCGGGTGGCCCGCGGTGACCCCGATGCGCCCCACGCCATCGCTTGGCTGGCCACAGCCGGCATCGCCGAGCCGGCGGTCATAGCTGAACCGACCACCCCACCGATAGGCCAAGAGGCCTGTCGGCCGCAGACGATCACCTCGGGCGGGGCTACTCGGGAGGCTGGCGCTATTTTGTCGCCGAGCGGTGCTCCCTCGCCAATCCCTTTCGGTCGTGATCCCCCGCGGGGCACCTTTACCGGCTCCCCGGCCTCGCTGGCGGACCTGAAACGCAGGGCGGTTATGACCCCCGCCGAGCGAGAAGCTCTGTCGCCGGTTGCTCCCACCCCGGCCGATGATGGCCGGGCTCCCGCCGATCCCAAGCAGAGCGACGATGGCAGATGGGTGCACTTCCTGCCGGATTGGGCCGATACGCGGCATTGACGGCCGGCTCATAGACGAAGCCTTAAGCCGTTCGGTGCCATGCTGTGGCATTGGCAAGGTGCATGGGGGGCTGGCGGAAGCCGGTAGACGCAGCGCCCTGTCAAGGCGCGGAGATCAAGGTCTCGTAAGGGTTCAAATCCCTTGCCCCCCACCATCTCCCGCCGTATATTCTGAACCGATGCCAGTTTCTCGGGCTTCGGCCGAGCCGCTAGTCGAGACCTTGATCGCGAACGGTCGCAGTTGACACCACTGGCACGCGGACGAGTTTTAAAAGGCGCGGGAAGGCCGAGAAATGGTCCCGCGCCTTTTCACGTCGGCGCCCTAGTAAGATCGGCCCGCTGACCGTATCGGCTTATATTTCTTCAGCCAACTATCTCAAGTGTTTGCGAACCTCCTGACAACCGAAACGCCGGACAAGTACGCGCGCGAGTATGTCGAGAGCTTGCAGATCGTGAATGCTACCGCGTAACTCGGTAATGGAATTATCGCAGAACGTCTGTCGTTCTGCTAGGTATCGCTTTACCCTTTCGATAAACTCCTCGCGCTGCTCTTGCATCATTCCGTATAAGCTGCGATCTGAGCACTCTCTTGCTATCTGGAATGCCTCGTATGTTGTCAATCCGTGCTCCTTATAGACAGCGGTTAGCGCTTCGTCGGTGATCGCGTCTTGCATCGCGTGGCCTCCAAACCAATGATTTCCGAGGCTCGATCGTACCCGGCCGGGTGTTAAGACTTTCCGTCACGCGCCCGCCCACCATGGCCTATATCGCCGGCCAGTGGCTACCGCCGCCCCGTCCCGCTAACCACCATATCGACATTGCGGCTGCCGCACCGACCGCACACAAGCCGCTGGCGCCACTCCGGGACCGCCATATCCGCGCCGTAGCGCTGGGCGAGTTCGGCCGGGTCGGGCTCGACTTGATGGCCGCAGTCGAGACACCAAACGATCAATCGGACGTGCGCCGCCACCGCGTTGCCGAGTGTCATCGCGGGGCCGGGTTCGGATTTCATGAACTCTCTCTACCTCGTCAGTGTCAGTCCGGAAAGTCCGGCGATTAAAAACGAGGCCAGAACGAAACCAGCAATCTTGTGCAGATAGAAATAATACCGCACCGGACCAAGATCTATCTGGTAATGCTTTTCGCGTAGCCGGATGATTGGCAAAAGCATGTCGAAACTATATGCGATGCCGTATGGCATACTGTTTTTGCAACCTTCGCCAGTCAGCGACAGTGCCATAATGCCGGCAAGCAGGAAGCCGGAGATCCAGATGAGAGCCCATTCAACGTGATAACCGTAACCGATCACTAATCGGTTTGCTGTCAACCAAATGTAACGCAAGCCCTCCGACTGCGCACGTTCACGTTCCTTGCCGGCATAAAGCACATCATCGGCAACATCAGGTTGTCCATGTTCGCGAAGGACTGAGGCGAGCTGCTGATAGGGCGCCGTAGTATACGAGGCTTGTTTGCCCAGCCAGCCTTCAAACCAGTCCGCCGGGCGATCTACCATCGGACCCCCCACAGAAAGGCCACCCCAGTTGCGATAGGTAAACCCATTGAGATCAAGTTTGTTCGGCCACGATTTCTCTAAATCCTGGATCTCACCTACGCTTGTGTCTCGGAGGATTAGCATTGATTTCGGCGACCAATGGGTCGGGCTCGCGCGCGATGATCCAAGGCCCAGCTCACCGCTTATCTGCGTTCCCGCAAAATTAACGTTGTCGTTAAAAGATCCTCCTGTCAGCTCAACGTCCCCGACGTTACCGACAACGAAATCGATTGGCCCGTCAAATTCGGCATTGTTCCCTAAAAAGGCGATCGAGCCAACTTGTATCCCTCTCAGTTCAAGCGTACCGGTGACCTTCGAGCTACTTAAGTCAAGCTGACCGCCGATGTGGGCATCGAGCAGAACAACCTCGCCGAACTGCGCCCTTTCACCCATTGCCAATTCTCCGACCTGAAGCCCATCCATGTCGAGAGTGGTGCCTATCGAGCCTCTAAGATCAAGTAGCCCGCCAACGTGGGCATCAAGTAGGGATACCTCACCAAATTCGGCGCCGCGCATCACCAGGCTATGGTTGACCCGAATATCATTCATGTCGAGCATGGCGCCGACCTTCGCGTTTATGAAGTCGAGCTGACCACCGACATGAGCATCCCGAAGAACAACCTTGTGTAACTCGGTCTCGCCTTGCATAAGTAGATCTTCGTTGACTTGAAGCCCCTCCATTGAGAGCGTGCCCGTTACCTTTGAACCTTCCAGGTCGAGCGACCCACGGATATGGGCATCTTGCAGATCGATTACGTCGAACTTGGTTTCGCGCATAATCACGCCGTGGTCCGCCTGAAGTCCCTGCATGTTGATTTTGCCGGTAACCTCCGAGCGGATCAAGGCAAGTTGCCCGGCGACATGGACATTCCGCATCAGAATATTACCAAATTTGGCCTTCTCGGCCATGGTCAAGTTTTGACCAACCTGAAGCCCTCCCATGTTGAGCATTCTAATGACCTTAGAACCGTTTAGATCGAGGCGCCCTCCGACATGCGCGGCTCCCAGTTCAACGTTGTCGAACTGGGAGCCGCTCATCAACAGGCTTTGGTCGATACCAATATAACTCATGTTGAGCGTGCCGGTAATCCTCGAACGCTGGAGGCCGATCACGGACGTTGACCTTAATCGAGAAAAAATCGGCTCCTTTGTCCAGAAGGCTCCCATACAACAGGAGATTATGTCCGATATCGGCACTCCGTAGATCCACGGTCTCGACGAAATGGGCGCCGACGAATGAGAACACCGCGGCGGGTTAATGCACTGCGATATTTTTCCTCTAGGAGGATCTGTTCAAGAAACGCTGGCCTCAGAATACGACTATCCGGTAGCCCCTGCGGACGCTTTGGGTCCACCTTTAACCTGGGAGCGAAGCACATGGCACGCAGCAGGGAGATCTCGGTCGCGGCGCTGCGGCATAAGGACAAGCGGCGCAACATCCCGACCGCCGAGCTGGAGGCGGTGATGGAGGATAAGGACAAGACCGCGATCCGTGTCGCCTATGAGCGGCGTAACCGCGACCTCGACCCGCAACTCGTCTGGCGCGGCAAGGACGGGCAGGACTGGTCGGACCTGATCGTCCAGGCGCCGCCGCTCTACAGCCAGGAGAAAACTTCCGGTGGTCGACGACGACCCGCGACGTGAAGGACGGCAACCGCGACCACATCACGCGCGAGCCGGTACAAGTGCGCGCCTTCCGCGACACATGGCGCGACGGCATCCATTCCTAACTGACCTATCTGCGTGACCGGCTCACGGTTGCTTGCGACCTGCTCACCGATAGCGGCTCTATCTCGATGAACCACGACGCCATCGTGTCCGATCCACCCAACTCGATCTCGCCGGTCTGCGGATGGAACACCTCACGCCCTTGATCTTGACTCGGATTTGCTCCGTGCCGACGGCTTGGACACCGACTCTTCGTCCGCCACGCCTATTTTCTCGGTGCCGCCACCGAACCCTACAAAGCACTGAAGACCACGCTGAAGGCCGAAATCGCCGAGGAAGCCTGGCAAAGCCTCAACAGCGACACCTCGCGCCCGTTCTCGAAGCCCACATCCGGCCGCATCGCCGTCAAGGTCATCAACCATCTTGGCGACGAGGTAATGAAGGTCTTTTCGGTAAAGTGACTACCACCTACTACGTTACTCGAAGACAGCTGGCGGCCCATTTCGGTCATCAATTGGGCCCAATTTTGGACCCAAACGCCCGATACGCGCCGGGACCGGGCGGGACGACCTGGACGCCGGCCGATCTTTAACCGCTTACGATACAAAACTTTTTGACACGAGGTGGAAATAGACGGGACGGTCGGCGCCGAACTTCAAGACCGGTGCCTTAAGCCGCTCGGCCACCCATCCGTGCCGCTGTTCGCCCTCATCGTGCGGGGGTACGGAATGCCGGCAGGGCTTTCTGCTTGCGCTTGCTGCGCCGTCGAGCGGCCCCTCCGGCTTTCGAATCACGTGAGGGCTTGCCTCAGCTCCGGCTCAACCGGTTTTCGACCTCGGCCTGCCATTGCGCGAGTGGCATGAAGCCGGGCGTTTCGCGGCAGTGCTGTTCGGTCTGCGCCATGATCTCGCCGTTCGGCAGCGACAAATCGATCGGCACGCCGTGCGGTTGCGGCACGTACCAGGGCGTGTCCATGTAGATCTCGATCTGGTTGCCCTCGGGATCGGGAAAATAGCAGCTGAGCGCGTTGCCGTGGCTGGTCTGCCGGATGGTCTCGACGCCGGCGTCGCGGGCCCGGCCATAGAGCGTCTTCAGCGCATCGAGGTCGGGAACCTTGAACGACAGCTGGTTGACCGTGCTGACGCCCTCGGGTGCGCGCCCCGATACGATGACGAACTGATGGTGGTGGCCGGGTGCGGCGGTCATGAAGGCGAGTTCGCCGCCGCGGCTCCCGATGCCGCGGTCGGAAACGACGAGGCCGACGACCTTGGTGTAAAAATCGACCATCGTCGACACGTCGCGCGCGTAGACGCCGCAATGCGAAAGCTGCGGATGAACTGGTGATGGCATGCCGATCTCCCGAGATTCCATTCCGGTAAAAGATGGACCCGCGGCCTCAATCCGGCAAATCGAAAAACCGGCACCAGCCGTGTGGGCTGATCTCGCCGCGCACGACGACGCAGCCGCCGGGCGGGCGGAACAGCGCGCAGGCGGCGCAGCTGAGGCCACCCTTCGGCCGGCCCTGATACTGCGCCTCGGCCGGCGACACCCGCGGCCGCACCTCGGCCGGCAGCACCTGCGGCTCGGCCGCGGCACGCGCGGAGGCGAGCGCCACGGCCGCGCCCGACAGCCCCGCCCGGATCAGGCTGCGCCGCGAACAGCCACCGGCCCCTGCCCTGCCCGAGCCGCTTGCGCCCGCGATCCGGCGGTTGGGCGCCGGCCTCAACTTCGGGCCATCAGCGGCGGCTCGGCGAGATAGGATTGGGCGAGCTCCCGTCCGACTCGGCGCATCATCTCCTTGTCGGCCGCGGCGCTGCCCTTCGCCGGCCGCCGCAACACCGTGTTGTTGCAGTAGGTCGGGATCACCCCTTCAACCTCGCGCAACATTCCGGCCGGGTCCTGGCCGGACTTTACCGCACGCTGCCCGTGCCTGATCTGGTTGCGGAACATGCTGATCCCACGGTCGCTCTCCGCGAGGTGCTCGAGACCGTGGACCGCGATCGGCCGCTGCGACACTTGGGCCTCGAAATCGCCCGGGTGCAGTTGGCCCTCCTCATAGGAATCGGCGGCGAGCTGGCCCGGCAGCATGATGCCGCGGTCCGCCCACCATGCGGGCGTCACCCCTTCTTCCTCGCAGACATGGCGGAATTCGATCAGCATGGTGTGGGTGTCGTCGACCGGCACGTTCCAGCGGCTCATCATCGGGCCGCTGAAGCGCTGCTCGCGGCGGCCGGTTTCCCAGATCGGCGCCACCTGCTGTAGATTTGGCAATACCGCCTCGACCATCCGCGCCCAGACATTGTCGCCGACCCGCCTGATGCCGATGTAGATCATGCCGACTGGGGTCTCGACGAACTCGAGCTCGGGCAACACCCCGAATTCCTCGGTGAACACGGCACCGCTGACGATCGTATGGAGAAACGCGGTATGGACCGGGTCCATGGTGTTTTCCATAATCTGCAGCCAGTTGCACGGATAGTCGTATTTCCGGCCCGGGATCAGGCGATAGCCCGGTCGCACGAAGGTGTCGTAGACCGGGAAGGGCGGCCGTTTTGCGGGCGGCCCCATATAGGCAAAGACGATGCCACTATATTCGTGAACCGGATAGGCGCCGTGAAAGAGCCGGTCCTTGAGGGTGCTGTCGGCGGGCTCGCCCGGCGTCTCCAGGATCGCTCCGTCGGTGCCGAACAGCCAGCCATGATAGCAGCAGCGAATGCCCTTGTCGCCGACCAGCCCGAATTCGAGCGAGGTGCCGCGATGCGGGCAATGCAGTTCCAAGAGGCCGGCGGCGCCGCTCCGGTTGCGAAACGCGACCAGATCCTCGCCGAGGATCCTGAGCCGATACGGCAATTCGCCGAGCTCGTCCGAAAAGCATACCGGCTGCCAAAAGCGCCGCAGATATTCGCCGCCGGGCGTGCCGGGGCCGACATGGGTCAGCTCGGCATCCTCATCCGGAATTTCACGGTGAAAATAGCCGCCATAGCGCGTCTTCAAAAATGGAGCCCTGGTCGATGGAGCCCTGGTCGCCATAACGAACCTCCTGTCGGCAATCAGCTTTAACGGACGGCTTTTGAGGGCCGGGCAGCCCGCGGGTTGGTCCTGCGGGGCCTGCGGGGCACCAGCCGCTTGCGAGCGCAAAATACCACACAGCTCGCGCGACGGCGCGGCAAAAGCCGCCGGCCGGTGCTCGGAGGCGGGCGCGAATGTGCGGTCTCAGCCGCGCGCCTATGCAATCTGAAGATGGGCGACGCAATTCCCAGGCTGCTTGATCTGCACCGAATCAGCAGCAGCATCTCGCCTGGAGATTGAGCTCGACCAACCAAGCCGGCGATCGGCTCGACCGCGGCGAACCCGGCGCGCGGGTTTCCGGGCGAGGTTTCGCGGCTGGGCGCCTCAAGCGCCTGCACCACCGGCTTTTTCAAACAAGTCGGCCGACCATCGGCATCTCGGTTATCCGCGCCATCCGGTTTCCCACGTCGCAACGGCTTGCGTGATGACATGCGAATGAGGCGAATTTTGCGTTGCTTCTTTGCCCCGACGGCGAGCTTTTCCCGCACCTGCGCCGGCATGATTAAGGCTGTTCTGCCCGACGGAAAGCCGTTCTGATCGAAAGACCGTTTGCCTCGCTTATCGGCCGATCACTGTCTTTGCGCGCCGCCGCCGCGATCGGCGGCGGGCGCAAGGAACACTTGGCGGTGCGGTCAGGCTTTGGGACGTCGCGTCCTGGGGCGCACCCGGCCGCGCTTGCGGCCGAGGCCAAGCTGCCTCGCCATCGCCGAGCGCTGCTCGGAGTAAGCCGGAGCGGTCAGCGGATGATCGCTCGCCAGCTGCCATCGCCGCAAGTATTCGGAAATCTGCAGACCGTGCCGAGTGCCGAGATGCCGCCGCAGGGTCTTGCCGCGGAAGCCGCATTCGAGACAGACGACGTAATCGTGCTGCACCGACCGCTTGACCGGCACTGCCGGCGTCCGCGCCGCTTGCGGCGGCGGCGCCGTCCCCAGGTGGCGGATCGTCTGATCGACCAGGACGATCAAGGCCGAAAGCTGATCCGGCGCCAGCGTGTGATTGCCGACATAGCTGGCGATGATCTTTGTCACTGGACGCAATTCACCGGTTCTTTGATTGGTTTGGTCATTCATCAGCGCATCGCTCCCGCCGTTCGCTTTTGCCGCCCTCGTCATAGGGCAAACAGCAAAGAGAGCAAACAAATTCTAGGGAGTTTACAATGGATGCTTCATTTATGTTCATTTGAACCGGGGGCCGACGGCGTGTCGTTCCTCCTCCGCCATTTTTTGGGGTGCTCCTCGCCAGATCTCCCGGCAAAATGGTCGAGCGCAGAAGCAGATCCTTCCGCGACCCGTTCCGATGACCGAATCTGCACGTTTCGGGGTTGGACCGACCTTGTCGAGACCCGATCGAGCGGCCTGAGCCTCACTGGCCGGTGACTGCCGCAACCCTCCGACAGCCGACCGCGGTCAGCACCGCATCGAAGCCGGACAAGTTGTCAGGATAATTGAACGCCTGCGCGGCCTCGACAAAGCCGAGAAACTGGCGGGCGGACGGCTGTGGAAATCCCGGCTCCGAGACCATCACCGATGAATGCGTCCACGGCATGTGGCCGCGGCCAAAGACGTCCGCGGCGCCGGTGTTTTCGCCCGGGAACGCAGAGTGTGCCCTCGATCCACCGTGCCGCCGCGTTCGTGCGAGGCCCGATCTCTCGGTCCAGCAGGTATCGGCGGGAGCGAGACCCGCCCCAAAACCGGCATGGGCGAGGCCGCCGAGCGCGAGCTCCAGCCGTCGCAACATGCTCGCTGCGGTCCGATTGCTGACTTCGAGCCGCAGGTGCAGCCGATGGGCGCCGATCGCACGGCGCGAGGCCATCAGCAGAAAGCAGGCCTGAAACCATTTGTGGAGCGGCACATGGCTGCCCTCGAACATGGTGCCCAACGTCGCGCGAAACTGCTTGCGGCAACGGCAGCAAAATTTAAGACCGATGCGCGCGCTTTTGCCGGTCACCGCACCGATCCGATCGAGGGCGCCGCAATGCGGACAGGTCGGTCCCCGCGGCCAGACGATCTCCTCGAGCTTGGCAAAGGCCGCCGGCTCACTCCAAAGATAGGGCTGCAAAATGCTGCTCACCGGGTGCCCCGCTGCCAGGGATGCTCGACAACGGCCCGACGGTTCGGGCCGGAGCGGTCAGCAAACCGGTTTCTGGTTAATTTTGTCCTAAAAGCATGCGGGCCTTTGCGAAATAGAGGTGCTGATGAAACAGAATCAAACGAGTAGGCCCCATGCACATCCTCACCCACCAAGCTCTCCCGCATTGCGGGAGAGGATCTCGACCCCCGAACTGCGATCCGGGCGGAGGCGGGTGAGGGTTGGCCCGGACCAAGCGTTAGATTCGTACCCTAGCGCGCGTTGGCGGCGTGGTTGCCTGCGTGGCCGGGTCGCGGCGAGCCGGGCGGCGGCGGATCGAGCCCGGCGGCCGAGCGTTTCCCGACGCCGCCGACGGGTGCGTTCAGCATTGCGATCAGCCCCGGCGTCGCAGCGATCAGCGCATGGGTTGCGGCGCGCTGGTCAGGCGACCCGGCCCGCTCCTGCCGGCGCAGGGCGCGCTCGATGCAGCGCGCGGTCAAGCTCTGGTCGATGCGCAGGCTGAACGGGGCCGGCTCGTAACAATCGCGATAGGCAGCCGCCCATTCGAGCCAGGCAGCGAGCCGCGCCTGCTGCCCGGAATCGAGCGGCGTCAGCGCCAGCGCGGCGGCAAGAACCAGCGGGAGCGGCATCAGAGTCACCGGTCCACCATACGCCAACGCCGGCGCAGCATCACCAGCCGCCGCGACTGAGCCAAAGAAAGCCGGACCACCCGGGCCCGGAGCCAATGCTATGCTCCGCTGGGCTGCATTCGATTTTGCTCGTCCCAGACCCCTTTGAGATCGGCGATGGATCTGATTCTCAGTTTCTGGAAAGGCATAGCCGGCGCGGTGCTCGCCGCTGGTGTCGTCCTCGTGGCCGGTGCCGCGGTGCGAGCGCAATCCGGGCCGCAATCCGCCTCCGCAGCGCCGATCGTCTATGTGATCGCCGGCGGCTGGCATACCGAGATCGACCTGCCGAGAGCGTCGATCGATCCCCCGCTGGCGGCTCTGACGCTGCGTTTTCCGGATGCCCGGTCTTTGGTCTTCGGCTGGGGAGCGCGCGGCTTTTACATGGCGCGACACCCTGGGATTGAAGAGCTGATGCGGGCGGCGACACCGGGACCGGCAGTCATGCTGGTGATCCCGCTGGCAATGTCGCCCACAGCTTTCGCCGGGACCGCCGACGTCTTCCCGCTGGCGATTTCGCCCGGCAGCGCGGCACGCCTGTCCCAATTCTTGTGGAGTGATTTGGTCGCCGGCCGAAACCGAATTCCCCGCGACCTCGGCCCCGGCCCCGAGCCGCAGAGCGTCTTTTTTGCCGCGGCCGGGACCTATGATCTTTCCCACACCTGCAACACCTGGACGGCCGAAGCCCTGCGAATGGCCGGGCTACCGGTGAACCCGGCGGGGGTGGTCTTTGCCAGTCAGCTCCTCGACCAGCTGCGCGGCAGCCGCTGATTACGGGATTTCGTAGACCGACACCGCGTCGGCAATGCCGCGCAGCGAGCGCGATTGGGAGACCGGCTGCAGCCCGCTGGTCCGGAGCAGGGTCGAGGCCTGCGGGTGGCTGACCACCGAGCCGGTCGCCAGGATCGAGCGCGAATCGGCGAGCGCCTGCACTCGGGCGGCGATGTTGACGGTCTGGCCGAAATAATCCTGGCGGTCGTTCAGCACCACCGCCAGGCACGGCCCCTCGTGGATGCCAATCTTGAGCAGCAGGTCCTCGCGGCGGTGTCCGTCGTGGTGGCCGTCATGGCCGTTGCCAAGGTCCCGCATCGCCTCGCGCATGCGCAGTGCCGCGGCAACCGCTCGGTCGGGGGTCGGGAAGGTCGCCATCACCGCGTCGCCAATGGTCTTGACCACGGCGCCGGCCTCGGAGGCGACGATCTCGTTGAGGAGCTGGAAATGCGCGCGCACCAGGTCGAAGGCGACGAGGTCGCCGACCCGCTCGTAAAGCTCGGTCGAGCCTTTGAGATCGGTGAACAGAAAGGTCAGGCTAGTGATCTTCAGCCGCTGCTCGGCGTCGATCGTATTGGTGCCGTAGATATCGCGGAACACCTGATTGGTCAGGAGGCGCTTGGCGGTCAGGAACGGGCGGCGCCGGCGCAGCAATTCCTCGAGCTGGCGGCCGGCGATCCACAACCCCGGCAAGGCGCGCGAATCGGTGTGGTTTTCGAGCGACAGCCGCAGCGGTCCGGGCCGCAGTTCGATCCGTTCCGTCGGTGCGCGCACCTTGTCGAAGACCAGCGAGAGGCTCTGGCGCTCGCGCGTCGGCTCGCCCTTGACGTCGAGGAATTGGCTCGTATGCGTCACCGGGTCGAGGATGATCACAAACTCGGCCGGCAATTGCAGCGACAACAGCGCCTTGCCGCCGGCCGGCAGCTCCATCGCCTCGAGGGTGATCTCCTCGATCACCTGGTCGAGATCGTCGGGCAGGTCGATCCCGGAGCTCCAGAAGATCTGGCGAAAATATTCGGCGAACGGCAATTCGTCGGGGTCGTGCGCGGCGATTCGGCGCACCCGCCGGTTGACGGTAAACGTCACCTCGACGATTTCGTCGAGTGTGGGCGCGTAATCCGCGGCGCACCAGGCACAGTGATACTCTTCGCGAACCACGCTCTTCAACGTCGCGCTTTCCTCCAGAACGCCACCGCAGCTCGGGCACAGCACGTTCCAGGACAATTCGAACAGGCCGAGCCGGGCCGCGTGCAGAAAGGCGGCGATCGTCCGTTCGGTGTCGATCCCGTTCCTGGCGGCGAAATCGAGCACGTTGATGCGGCAGAGCCTATGGTCCGGCGCCTCGCGCACCAATTCTTCGATGGCGGCAACCGCGCCGGGATCGGCCGATTGCCGCAAAACCGCAAACAAATTGTCTGCTTCGCTCATCGGAAATGCCTGCCTCTCGGCATCGCCCGCGGATCGGCCGCGCCGGTCATAAGAAATGTGGGCGCGGCGGGCGTTCGACAAGGTAGAGCAGCGCGCCGCCCCCCGGTGGTCCGGGTCCGGCGGCCAGGGCTTAGCGTCCGACCCGAAAAGAATTTAAAAGATCAAGCTTTTGGCCGTCATTCCCGCGAAAGCGGGAGCCCAGGGCAACAAAGCGACGTGCGGTCGCCCTCAGACCCCTGCTTTCGCAGGGGCACCGGGAAGACATTGGGAGCGTCGGCTTCATTCCGGGTCGGACACTAGGGACGCGATCGCGCTGATCGAGGCTGGTGCGGCCGACCGGGCTCAGCTGTGCAGTCGCCGGCGCAGGCGCTCGGCCAGAGCGGCGATGCGAGCGGGATCGGCGGTCCCCGCGTCGGTCCGCTCGCGGTCCCAGTTGATCGGCAGATTGTCGCCCGCCCGCCGCGGCAGGACATGGACGTGAACATGCGGCACCGTCTGCCCGGCGAGCGCGCCATTGGCTTGCAGCACGCTGAGACCGCCCGGCCGCAGCACCTCGTCAACGGCGCGCGCGACCTTGACGACCGAGGCGGCCACCGCGGCAAAAGCCTCGGGCGGCATCTCGAAGATTTTTTCGATATGCGCTTTCGGGATCACCAGGCAATGCCCCTCATGGGCCGGGTGAATGTCCATGAACGCGAGGGTCGCGGAATCCTCGAAAATCCGCTCGCACGAGCTGGCGCCGGCGACGATGCTGCAGAACACGCAGACCTCCTCCGCCGGCATTGCTCTCTCTTGCGTTAGTTGCGCCTGCCGCTGCGAATCAGTGAAACTGCGGCATGACCTCTTCGCATAAGAGGCGCAGCGCTGTCATGACCTGGGCGTGCGGGATCAGGCCGCCGCAATTCAGCTCGGCCAGGATGCCGTCGATGCCGAGCTCGTCCTGCAAAGCGCGCAGCTTGTCGCCGACCGCTTGCGGCGTGCCGATCAGCACCTGGCCCCCCAAGGCTTCGTCGTAGGTCAGTTTTTCGAGGCGTTCGAGGCGCTCGGCCCGGCCTTCGATCGCCCGCGTGCCGCCGCGGGACATCGAGTTGCGCAGCCGCTCGGTCTGTTCGCGGTAGAAATGCATCAGGCTTTCGCGCGGCTCCTCCCGCGCCCGGCCGGCAGTTTCGGCGAGATAGGCGGGCACCCTCAGATAGACTCGACCGCGGCCCGGGTGGCCGGCCGCCTGGTAGGCCTCGCGGTATTCGCGGACCGCCGGGGCGAATTCGGAAAACGAGCCGTGGCGGGCGTTGATAAAGATCGGCAGCCCGCGCTCGCCGACCGCGGGATAAGTGTCGGGGCTCGCCGCGGCGATGCGGATCGGCGGCAAGGGCTGCTGAAACGGCTTTGGGGTCACCGCGATGTTGTTGAAGCGATAGTACCGGCCCTCGTAGTGAACGAAAGGTTGCGACCAGGCCTGCTCGACGATGTCGAGGACTTCGCCAAAGCGCTCGCGGCTTTCCCCATAGGACACGCCATAATCTTCGTAGGTGCGCGGCAAGCCGCTGCGGCCGACCCCGAAGATCAGCCGGCCGTGGCTGATCTGGTCGACCGTCGCGGCTTCCTCGGCAAGGCGCAGCGGGTGGCACAGCGGCAAGACCTGAACCGCGATGCCGATCTTGATGCGCCGGGTGCGCATGGCGATCGCGCTGGCAATGCTGAGAGGCGCCGACAATACCGAGCGCTGCGGATCGAAATGCAGCTCGGCCAGCCACATCACGTCGAGACCGAGCCGCTCGGCGGCGTCGATCTGCTCGAACGCCTCGGCAAAAGTGTCGGCGTCGGGGCGGCCCGGCAGTGACGGAAACTGGTGAAACATGCCGAATTCCATGGCGGATTCCTCTGTGCCGAGCGGCGGCCGGCGGCGCGATCGAGCCGGCCTGTCATGGTGACCGGCGCCGCGGGGACGCGCAAGAGGCTGCGAGCCCGTGAAGGCTGCGTGGCCTCCGCAGGAGCGGCGCTGTTGCCGAGCGCGGCGCAGCCCGGCTAAAGATTTTCATCTAGGCCCGACTTTTACGGAAGCGCCACCCGTTTGCGAAAGCGCGTCGCGTTAGTGGATCGCTCGGCGACCGCTGGCAGGAGAGCTCGATGACGGATCCAAGCGGCAGCCCCGCACCTGCGGCGGCGATCATCCCGGCCGGGCACGCCGCACCAGAGGCCGAAGAAGAGCAGGAGCAGCCCCGGCCCGCACCTCTGGCCGGCCTCTCCCTCGCGGCGCTCGGCATCGTCTTCGGCGACATCGGGACGAGCCCGGTCTATACCTTCCGCGAATGCTTCGACCCGGAGCACGGGTTGCCGCTGTCGCCGGAAAACGTGCTGGGCGTCCTGTCGCTGATCGCGTGGGCGCTGATCCTGGTCGTCGCCGTCAAATACGTTCTGCTGATCATGCGTGCCGACAATCAGGGCGAGGGCGGCATCCTGGCCCTGCTGGCGCTCGCCCAGGAGGCGGTGAAGAGCCCCCGCGGGCGCACCGTTCTGGTCCTCTTGGCCGTCGCCGGCGCCGCGTTGTTCTACGGCGACAGCATGATCACCCCGGCGATCTCGGTGTTGAGCGCGATCGAGGGGATCGGCGTCGCGACCCCGGCGTTGAGCCGGTTCGTGGTGCCGATCACGATCGTGGTGCTGGCGCTCCTGTTCCTCATTCAAAAGCGCGGCACGGCAAAGGTCGGGCATCTGTTCGGCCCGGTGATGCTGCTGTGGTTCGCGGTGATCGGGGTCGACGGGCTGGTCCGGATCGCCGCGGCGCCGCGCGTCTTGGCGGCGCTGAACCCGGCGCACGCCGTCGCCGTCTTCATCGAATCGCCGCTGCGGGGGTTTATCGTGCTCGGCGCGGTGTCGCTGGCGATCACCGGCGGCGAGGCGCTCTACGCCGATATGGGCCATTTCGGCAAATTGCCGATCAGGCTCGCCTGGTTCGGCCTGGTGTTGCCGGCGCTGGTCCTCAATTACTTCGGACAGGGCGCCTTGATCCTCGGCGACAGGGCGGCGATCGACAACCCGTTCTTTCGGATGGCGCCGGAATGGGCAATGATCCCGCTGGTGCTGCTGTCGACCGCGGCGACGGTCATCGCCTCGCAGGCGGTGATCTCCGGCTCGTTTTCGCTGTCGCGCCAGGCGATCCAGCTCGGCCTGATGCCGCAGCTCGACATCTACCAGACCTCGGCCGAAGCGCGCGGCCAAATCTATATTCCCGAATTGAATTGGCTGCTGCTGGCGGCGGTGCTGGCATTGGTCCTCAGCTTTCGCAGTTCGAGCGCGCTGGCCGCTGCGTACGGTTTTGCGGTCACCGGAACGATGACCCTGACGACGGTGCTGGTCGGCGCCGTGATGCGGGCCGTCTGGCATTGGCGGTGGCCGGCGATCGTCGCGGTGCTGGCGCCGATCATGACCGTCGATCTCGCGCTGTTCTCTTCGAACTCGATGAAGATCCCGAGCGGGGCGTGGTTCCCCTTGGTCATCGGGCTCGTCATGTTCACGATCATGACCACCTGGCGCACCGGCCGCAGATTGGTGCTGGATCGGCTGGCGAGCCAGACGATGCCGCTCGCCGCCTTCCTCGCCGGTTGCGACGCGGCCGCGGAAGGGCGGGTGTCCGGCGTCGCGGTGTTTCTGACCACCCGGACCGACCAAGTCCCGCCGACATTGGCGCAGAACCTGAAGCACAACAAGGTCTTGCATAAGACGGTGCTGCTGACCCGGGTCGCGACCGACAACATGCCCCGGATCATGGGGCCGAACCGCATCAAGGCGCGCGACCTCGGCCAAGGGTTTTGGCAGATCGATGCCCATTTCGGCTTCGCCCAGTCGCCGAATTTGCCGCGGGAATTGCGCCGGGCGAAAATCCCCGGGCTCGATCTCGATTTCGACAAGATCTCGTACTTCGTCGGCCGCGCCAACGTCAAATCGGCGTCGCGGCCCGGAATGGCCCGTTGGCGCGAGCGCCTCTACATCGCCCTGACCCGGATCGCGAGCCGGCCGAACGACTTTTTCCGCATCCCGGCCGACCAGGTCATCGAGATCGGGGCCCAGGTCGAGATCTGAGGGAGCGGCCCAGAAATTTTCTTGTCGCATCGCGGCGAAGGCCGCGACCCATCGCCCCGCATCACCGAATTCATCAGCTATTCTCGGTCGCGTCTGCGACACGACCAGTTCGTCCTCCAGCGCCATGAGCCCGGACCTTCCGGGTTGGCAAGCGAACAGCTAAACTGGTGGTGTCCTAATTTGAACTCCGTGGGCCGAAGCCAGCAATCACCCACCAGACAGCAACGCCTAGGCCAAATGTGACGGCGATCGGCACAAGCGTGAATACCACCATGGGCGCAAGTTCGATTGCTAAGGACGACCCCGACCGCGAATGGTCGAACCAAGCATATCCGGCCACGCAAAGAGCCCAAACGACAGAAGCAATCACCCAAAGCCTGAATAGGCCCCGCCGCCAATTCACGACTGCTTTGCCCGCTGCTCTGGGACGATCGCCGCTCGCACCGCAGCTTGCGGGCTATCGACTGGCGGCTGATGCAGCACCGCGAAGAACCGCTGCTTCGTACTCCCCTCGATTGGCGAT
The DNA here is from genome assembly GCA_963795485.1 of uncultured Alphaproteobacteria bacterium. Lineage (GTDB taxonomy): Bacteria > Pseudomonadota > Alphaproteobacteria > ATCC43930 > CGMCC-115725 > AP-15. The sequence goes on along the minus strand of CAWCIL010000030.1, from coordinate 39,295 downwards.
GACCAGGCATAGGCGCGGGTCGCGGTCGGATGGCCGGCCAGGTCGAACACGTGCACCACGCCTTCCCATACTGGATTGCCCTCGAATGTCTCGCGCACGGGAACGGATTGAGAACCTAGCGGAGGCGCCGTGCATGCGCTCGACGGCTCCCTTGAGTTGATCGGCAGCTACCTCAGTCATGCCTACATGATAGCGTTTTGCACGACTGTCGTCATCCGGGGGGACGGCAGTCCGCGAAACCACCTCGTCCGCCCCAAGATGGATCCGATTCGTGGTCTCCATTGAGTGTATTGCGCCGGCGAGAGTCTGAAAAAAGCCAACGGCGCCGCGCTTTGTAATTTTTTGGCTTGATTGCCCGCGAAAAATAGATCATTCCCTCCCCGTTAGAGGTTTGAGGTTGAGGCCATGGCTCTTCCCGAAGACATATCCGATGAACTTCGGCGCTCGCTCAGCGCGTTGCTGAAAGACGATAGCGCACTTCGGGCTGCCATGCGCCCGCTGATTAAGGAAGCGTTTCATCGCGGGGCCGCTCTGGCCGTGCGCCAGATGATGGAGCTGGGTGGGCAATATCTCGCTGCGCTTAATGTTGCAGACCAGCCGGCTGACGAGCCGGGCGCGGCCGCTGCCCATGAACAATTTGCTATGCCTCGGCGCCGTTCATCGACGCGCCGGCGACGCGCCACTCATAACGCCAAACCGCGTGCGGCTATTGGTGCAGTTGGTCAAGCGCTTGAACTTGTCCTCGCGGAACATCCCGGCTCACGAATCGTCGAGGCGCAGCGCTTAGTCAATGAGCTTGACCCGACTATTAGTCCTACGTCGGTAACGAACGAGCTTCGCCGAAAAAAAGGAACCCGCTACCGACAAGAGGGAGTGCGCTGGTTTCGAATCGGCGACACGGAAAAGGGGACAACCGAGGCCGAACTTTTTTGTCAACGGAGTTGACCCCTTGGTGGAAAGGCCCGGACTCGCCGCGGCGTAGCCCGAGCCTTTCTGCTAGCGGGGTGGCGTCTCAGCTTGGCCGGCTAGCGCCACTTCCGCGGGGAGCGGGTCGGGGAATCTTCTCGACCCGCCTTTCGCTGCGCTTTATAGCATGTCGCTCAAGATTTCCCCCAAAAATCGAGCGCGTCTAATTTCCTCGGCAGATTTTAGCTGCTCAATTAGCTGTTGGTAATGTGCCACACGAGTTTCAGCCATTGTGATGATCGCGCCCTCCCAGTCGTACGGGGGCGGCCGATACCCCAGAGCACTATATCTCATTCTCGCTTGTCGGACTGTCTGAAGTGACACATTAAGCGCTTCCGCCGCATCGTCATGCCTGACGCATCGCACAGGCGGTCTGTCGCTGCACGAAACTCCATGTCTATATCCGCGTTGACATTGCTCCGTGAACCGCCTACCGCTCGCTCATCGCACTCAGATCATCAATTGCTCGGTCGAGGGCAATTCGATCCGCAGCACCGAGCGGATGACCGGCATGCACCGCGATGCGATTTGCCGGTTGCTGGTTGAGGTCGGTGACGGCTGCGCAGCGTTGATGGACGAGCAAATGCGTGAGTTGCCGTGCCGGCGGATCGAGGTTGATGAGATTTGGGCCTACGTCGGCAAGAAGCAACGTCATATGACGCCGCTCGACGATCCGCGCCGGCTGGGCGATCACTACACCTTCGTTGCACTCGATCCCGAGACGAAGATCATCCCGGCCTATCGCATCGGGAAGCGCGACCTTTCGACCGCGACCGCGTTCTTGGCCGATCTATCCGACCGACTGGCAAACCGGGTGCAGCTATCAAGCGATACGCTCGCGGCCTATGTGGATGCGACTGAGCGGGCGTTCGGAGCTGATGTCGATTATGGCGAAATCGTTAAATTTTACGAGGCAGATCCGATCGGGCCGGCCGATACAGCCTGCCGCACGTTGTCGGTGCGGAGTGTCCCGTGATAGTCGGCAATCCCGATCAGGATCATATCTCGACGAGCCTAATCGAGCGGCAGAATTTGACCATGCGCATGTTATGCGCCGGTTCACGCGGCTTACGAATGCGTTCTCAAAGAAGATCGAGAATCTGCGCGCCGCAGTTTCGCTGCATTTTGCGCACTATAATCTCGTGCGCGTGCACCTTACCTTGCGGGTGACGCCCAATGGAAGCGCGGGTGAGCGATCGGCTATGGTCGATCGAGGAGTTGGTCGAGCGAACCTCGATATAAGGGAGTGCTTGGCGGTGGCAGCGGTGTTTCTTGACCTCGAATTACATATGCCCGATGTGCGCAGCACGGTCGGCGGCGGTTGGATCGTTCCAAAGCGCTACAGCACAGACGATAAGGGCCATATCCACCTTACCCCTCACTGCGCCGGGATTGTGGAGATTGAATGGCACATCGATCGCATGAAGGCTGATTTGGAGGAACTGCGGAGGAAAGCTCGGCGGAAATTTGCTCAGTTTCGTGACATGCCACCGAAGCCGCCTTCCCGTCAAATTAGCACACTACCGCTAAACTAATGATCTTTTCGAATCCTGTTTCACTGGTAAGCTGAGGGAGCGCTGATCGACGTCGGCGTTTTTATCGAGGAACTGGGCCGGTTCGGCCCACGGAGGAGGAGAGTCCTTTGCGCTCGGTCTCGGAAAGCATTGCCTTTGGTCAGGCGCAAGGGCGGACGGCGCGCCTCTTTACCTTGGAAAGCGACGCCTTGCGCGCCCGTATCACCGATTATGCGGGGGTGCTGGTGTCGCTCGAGGCGCCCGACCGCGGCGGTGCGCACGACCACGTCGTGCTCGGCTTCGACGATGTCGCCGGGTATCTCGATAATCGCGGCTCGTTCGGCGCCTTGCTCGGACGCACCGCGAACCGCATTGCCGACGGTCGGATGGTCATCGACGGGCAGGCCTATGAACTTTCCAAGAACGAGAATGGTTCGACCCTGCACGGCGGCGTCGAGGGCTTTGGCAAGAGGATGTGGTCGGTCGCGGAACATGACCGGCAAAGTCTGAGGCTGGCTCTGGTCAGTCCGGACGGCGATCAGGGGTTCCCAGGCGAGGTGACGGCCGAAGCCGTCTGGCGGCTCGACGGCGCCGAGCTGTCGCTCAGCTTTACCGCGACCACCACCAAGCCGACGCCGCTGTCGCTGAGCGCGCATCCCTATTTCAATCTCGACGGACCGCGGGCCCGCGACTGTCTCGACCATCAGGTCGAGATCTTCGCCCAATCCTATCTGCCGACCGACCAGCGGCAGATCCCGACCGGAGCGATCGCATCGGTGGCGGAGACGTCGTTCGATTTCCGCGGCTCCCAGCGCATCGCCGAGCGCATCTGCGAGCCGGACGCGCAGCTGCGCTACGGCCGCGGCTATGACCATTACTTCGTGCTGCCGCAGGATGCGCCGGGAGCGCTTCGCCTGGCTGCCCGAGTCCGCAGCCGTCACAGCGGCCGGATGCTCGAAATCCTGACCACCCAGCCCGGTGTGCAGTTCTACACCGGCAACAACCTCGACGGGTCGGCGCCGGGTCGCGGTGGCCTCTACCGCCAATCGGCCGGATTTGCGTTCGAGCCGCAGGGCTTTCCGAATGCGCCGAACCAGCCGAATTTTCCCTCGACGATCCTGCGGCCGGGCGAGACTTATCGCCAGCAGATCATCTACCGCCTGACCGCCGAGCCCGCGGCCGCCGGTGCATGCTGAGCCGGGCTAGTGCAGCGGCCAGCCGCGGCGGGTGGCGTAATCGGTCATGCTGAGCCCGTAGAGAAACAGCAGCCAGAAAAAGCCGGCGCCGGCGAACACCCATTTCAGCGACGGGGGCCCTCTCAGCCGCATGAACAGGACGAAAATGATCGCCGCCTGGGTCGCTGCGATGCCGAATTCGGCGGCCGGGGCAAAGGCGCCGATATGCAGGTAGGCGGTCAAGATGCTGAGGCCGGTCAGCAGCAGCAGCACCAGCCAGGCGATGACGTAAACCAGCGCCGTGCCCTGCGCGGCGGCGCCGTTGGTTGCGCCTTTCATCACCGTCCCACCAGATAGATCGCGGGGTAGAGGAACACCCAAACGGTGTCGACAAAGCTCCAGTAGAGCCCGACCACCTCGAGCGGCGCGTAATAGGCGGGGGTCAGCTCGCCGCGCCGCACCCGCGCCAGCATGTAAAGGACGAGAGCGATCCCGATCGTCAGATGCAGCGCATGCAGCGGCGTGGCGATAAAATAGAAAACCCAGAACAGCTCGCCGGCCGGGCCTTCTCCCGGCTTCAAGACGAAGTTGACCGCCGGGACCACGTGATCCTGGTAATCGAGATACCATTCAAATCCTTTGACGCAAACAAAGGCGACGCCGAGAAAGACCGTGGCGAGCAGCCACAGCACCAGAGCGCGGCGGCGCCCCTCGGCGGCCGCGTCGATCGCCAGCACCATGGTCAGGCTGCTGGTCAGCAAGAGCGCGATATTGACGCTGCCGCACCACAGCACCGCGTCCTTGCCGGCCTCGGCGAACTCATGCGGATAGGCGTTGCGGTAGATGAAATAAGTGAAGATCAGCGCGCCGAAGAACAGGGTTTCGGTGGCGATGAACCCCCACATGCCGAGCTGCGCCGTCTCGCGCTGCTGCGCCAGCGTGGCATATTGCATCTCGGGCCGCAGGCTACGCACTGGTCGCGCCGTTCTGCGCGGTGAAGCTGCCGTCTTCAGCGTTGTAGGCGTAGGGCTCGACGGTCACGACCGGGGTGCGGGCGAAATTATACTGCGGCGGCGGCGACGAGGTCTGCCACTCGAGGCCGGTCGCGCGCCATGGGTTCGGGCCCGCCCGCTCGCCGTAGAACAGCGACCACACCAGATAGCCGAGCGGCATGATATAGGCGACCGCCAGGATCGAGGCCCCGGCGGAGGACAGCACGTTCCACGACTGCCACTGCGGCGGATAGGAATAGTAGCGCCGCGGCATGCCCAGATAGCCGAGAATGAATTGCGGGAAGAAGGTCAGGTTGAACCCGACAAAGGTCAGGATCGCGGCAAACCGCGCCCACATCTCGGGATAAAGCCGGCCAGTGATCTTTGGCCACCAATAATGCAGCCCGCCGAAAAAGGCGCTGACCGTGCCGCCGACCATGATGTAGTGGAAATGGGCGATGACGAAATAGGTGGCGTGCAGATCGACGTCGAGCCCCACGGTCGCCAGGATCAGCCCGGTCAGGCCGCCGATCGTGAACAGGACGACAAACCCGAGCGCGTAGATCATCGGCGCATCGAAGACGATCGAACCCTTGTGCAGGCTGGCGGTCCAGTTGAACACCTTGATCGCCGAAGGCAGCGCTACAAAGAAGGTCATCAGAGAGAAGAACACGCCGGAATAGATCGAGATTCCGGCGACGAACATGTGATGTCCCCAGACAAAGAAGGTCAGCACCGCAAGCGAGATCAGGGCAATGGTCATGCCCTTATAGCCGAAGATCGATTTTCTGGCGTAACAGGTGATCAGCTCGCTGATCACGCCCATCGCCGGCAAAATCATGATGTAGACGGCCGGATGCGAGTAGAACCAGAACATATGCTGGTACAGCAGCGGATCGCCGCCGAGCGACGGATCGAATATACCGACGTGCATGAAGCGTTCCATTGCCACCAGGAACACCGTCATCGCCAATACCGGGGTAGCCAGCAGCATCACCAGGCTGACCGTATAGATCCCCCAGACGAACAGCGGCAGCCGCATCCAGGTCATGCCGGGCGCGCGCAGCCGATGCACGGTCACGACGAAATTGAGCCCGGTCATGATCGAGGAGAACCCGTTGACGAACACCGCCAATGTCGCGGCGACCACGTACCCGTTTGAAAACAAAGTCGAATACGGCGTGTAAAAGGTCCAGCCGGTATCGACCCCGCCCATGATCAGCGCGAATAGCAGGATCAGGCCCGAAAGGTTGAACACGTACCAGCTGGCAAGATTGATGCGCGGAAACGCCAAGTCGTGCGCGCCGATCGCCAATGGCAGCACGAAATTGCCGAGCGTTGCCGGGATCGACGGGATCAGGAAGAACCACACCATGATCACGCCGTGCATCGTGAACATGCGATTGTAGATGTCGGGCTGCAGCAGCCCGGTCGGCGTCGCCAGGTTCAGGCGCATCATCGTCGCCGCGAAGCCGCCGATAAAAAAGTAAAAGGTAATCGAGGCGAAGAACAGCAACGCGATGCGTTTGTGGTCTCTGGTCAGAAGCCACGAGCGAACCCCGTTTTCCGAGGTCAGATAACTGGTCGGAACGTCAGCCGTAATCGACGTCATGGCGGCGGTCCCTTGGGCGAGGGTTCCTTGGGCGGCGGTTCCCGGTGGGCGAGCGATTGGATGTAGGCGACCAGCTTGATGACTTGGTCCTCGCTGAGCTGCCCCGAAAAATCGGGCATCACCGGCGGATAGCCGGCAACCGTGAAGGTGCGCGGCTCGAGGATGCAGTCGTGCAGATAGCGCTCGTCGGCCCGCACCGTCGAGCCGCCCTGCAGCTGCACGAGGCTGCCGTAGACGCCTTCGAGCGGCGGCGCGTGCACCGTGCTGTCGGCGCCGTGGCAACCACTGCAGCCGCGTTCCCGGAACAACGCCTCGCCCTGCTGCGCCAGGGATTGGCCGACGCCTTGATCGGTAAGCCAGCGCGCATAATCCGCCGGCTTCATAACATAGACTTCGCCGATCATATGCGCGTGTTGGGTGCCGCAGTATTGGGCGCATTCGATCTGGTATCGGCCGGTGTCGGTTGCTTTGAACCACAACGTCTCGTAAGTGCCGGGCAGGACATCGTGCTTGATCCGGAATGCCGGGACAAAGAAGCTGTGGATCACGTCCTGCGAGGTCAGCACCAGCCGGACGGTCTCGTTGACCGGCACATGCAGCGCATCGATCTCGCGCTGGCCGCCCGGGTGCTCGATCTTCCACATCCACTGCTTGCCGACGACAAAGACTTCGAGGTCACCGGCCGGCGACTGGTAAAGCCAGATATAGACCACCGCACCCCAGACAAAGAGACCCAGAAACGCGACCAGGGTCGCCACGGTCCAGCCGATTTCAAAGGCCCAGCTCTTCTGCGTCGGGTCGGCGCGCGAGGCGCTGCTGCCGCGCCGATAGCGCAGGCAGAACAGCAGCATCAGCCCGCAGACCAGCAGCAGGATCAGACCGGAAACGGCAAGCTCGGCGATATAGAGCGCATTGACCACCTGGCCATTGACGGCGGCGGTGTTCGGCCAGAACGGGACCCACTGATACATCGCCGGCTCAGCCGTGGCGCCGTCGCCAGATCGCGGAAAAGACGACGATGCCGCCGGCCATCGCCGCCAGGTTGATGACGGCAAAGGCGGTTTCGATCGGCACCGTGTAGGGACCGAGCAACGGATCCTCGCCGTGGCACCATAAGACCAGCCGGGACAGCGGCCCCTGCACTTCTGCTTCTGCGGCGCCGCCCAATGCGGTCTGCAGATCCGCCGGCGTCGGGTCGATTTCGAGCAGATAGCGGCTGATCGCGCCGTTCGGGGCGGCGAGGACGAAGCCCACCGGATGCATGTACTGGTCGAGCGCCGCATTGTAGCGATAGGGAAAGCCGACCGCGGCCGCGATCCGCTCGACGATCGCCCGCGGCCCGGTCAGGAAATGCCAGCCGGCGGCGGCGTCCGGATGGCGATAGATCGCCAGATATTTGGCCTTTGCCGCCGCCGCATCGGCCGGCGTATCGCGCGGGTCGATGCTGATCGCGACCACCTGAAAATCACGGCCGGCGTCGAGCGGGACCCGGTCGAGCGCGCTGGCGAGAGCGCCGAGGGCCAGCCCGCACAAGGTCTTGCAGTGCAGATATTCGAGCACCAGGAGCACCGGATTGCCGACGAAAAACTTACCTAGAGGGACGGCGCGGCCGTGCTCGTCGGCGAGGCGCAGACCGAGCGGCAGCCGCGCGCCCGGATGCGGCTGAAAGGCGAGGCCCGAGAAATCGGCGGCCGATGCCGGCACCGCCGCGACCAAAGCCAGCATCACGATCGCCGCCAGCGGCGCGGCCAGCCGGGGTCTCACGGCGGCGCCTTCGGGAAGCCGGGAATCCCTTTCGCGGCGAGTTCCTCGATCGCCCGGGCGATCGGGATGTGGACGATGCCTTTTTTCTTGTCGATCCAGTAATAACTGTCCAGCTCTTTCTCCTCCTTGGCGCGGAACCTCGCGAGATCCTCAGCCGGATCGATCTGCAGGCGCGGTTGCGGCGGCTCTACGCCCAGGCGCCGGCTGACATCCGACACTGCCCCGGGAAACGCGCCGACCAGCACGAAGGCCCCGATCACCAGAAGCGCCAAGATCCCCAGAAAAACGATGCCGACCGTGCGCAGCGGCCAGTCCGACGGCTCGAAAGCGGTGTCGGGATTGTCCTCGATGCGCTGATCGAGCTCAGCCATGATGCGTCTTCCAGCCGTGCATCGCTCCGAGCGCAACGGAAGCGCCATTGCGCAGCCACCACAAGAACAGCAGCATCAGGGGCCCGCCCAGGGCGAGGACTGCGCCGGCATCGAGCCAGAACGGCCCGGCCCGGCGGAACACCGGCAGCACCAGCCACCATTTGTCAGCGGCATTACCGAACAGGATCAGCACGCAGACCGCGGCAACGACGACGCGGCTGCGCTTGCCAGGCTGCGCGACCAGCGCAAAAAACGGCACGAAAAAGCCGAGCGCAGCGGCGACAAACAACGCCGGCTGCCAGATCCCGGCCATGCGGATCAAATACCAGGGAATCTCGTCTTTGAGGTTTTCCTCCCAGACGATCAGGAACTGGCAGAATTCGACGTAGGCCCAAAAGATCGTCGTCGCCAGCAGAATGGCGGCGAGGTCGGCCATGTGGTCGCGCCGGCTACCTAATGAGGGAGTGTCCAATGGGGCTCGGGCGACGGCGACGACCAGCAGCACCAACGCGAGTCCGGTGTTGAACCAGCCGGCCCCAGCGATCATCGGGAATACCGACGACCAGAAGTCCGGCTCGACCGACAGCATCCAGTCGATCGAGGCGAAGCCTGCGGAAAAGGCCAGCAAGATCAGCCCGATACCGCTCAACCAGGACAGCCCGGGGGCGATCGGCCCGGCCTCGGCGCGCGGCCCGAACAGCGCATAGGCGGCGAGCAGGTTCCACAGCACCAGGTAGATCGCATAGCGCAGATAAAAGCCGGTGCTGTTCAGGTAAAAGATATTGGTGAGGCTGGGGTCCGGATGCGTCCAGCTATAGAGGCTGTGCAGGCCGATGAAGGCCGGGATCCCGGCGAGGGTGGCGAGCGGCATCGTCGCGATCGCCGCATTCAATACCGGGCGGGCGGTCGCCATCCACCGGCCGCCGCTCAGGTCGTGGACCATCACCAGCGTGATCCCGGCGAGCGGCACGCCGAGCCACAGCAAAAAGCTGCACAGCCAGGCCCGGCAAAACCCGGCCGGGTCGATGATCCCGCCGACCACACAGCCGACGAGGCCGAGCACCACCGCGCCGAGCGCCGCGAGATTGAGCCGGCGCCAGGTGCGATCTGCGGTCATTGCAGCGCCGCCCGCTTGTCGGCCGGCACATCGGCGATCTTGGCGTCGGCGCTCGCCTGCAGGGCCCGGATATAGGCGACGATCGCCCAGCGATCGGCCGGCGCCACCCGATCGGCATAGGGGAACATGGCGCCGTAGCCATGGGTGATCACGTTGTAGAAGGTCTGGATCGGGGCATCGCGCAGCCGCTTGATGTAATAGGAGGGCGGCGTCGGAAAGCCGCGCTGCACGATCATGCCGTGACCGTCGCCGACCCGGCTGTGGCAGGGCGCGCAATAGATGTCGAAGCGCTGCTGGCCGCGCTCGAGCAGCGCGATCGTGACCGGCGGGATCGGCACCGGCACGTCATCCCGCGCAATTGTGTGGGCCGGCGGCAAGGCGGGCCAATTCGCCTGCGCGCCATAGGGCAGCTCGTAGGGCAGCCTCTTTGGCTGGTTGGCCATGTTGTCGCATGCCGCCGCGGCGAGGCACAGCCCGGCCGCAACGAGCAGCGGCTTCGACCTCACGCCGGCACCTCGGCCACCTGCTCGGCGCCGTGGCGCTCGAAGATGCGGCGGACATGCTCCGGCTCGAAGCTCGGGTCGCGCGCCCCGACGCACAGCACGAAGCGGTCGACCGAAGCCCGGTCGAATTCGGGCGCGGCAAAGATCGGGTGATAGAGCAATGGCAGTCGGCACGACGCCAGCAGCGCGACAAAACCGGCGGCGACCGCGCAAAGCATCGTGAACTCGAAGGTACCGACCATGAACGCCGGCCAGCTGTTGTGCGGGCGGCCGCCGACATTGATCGGGTAATTCAGCGCCTCGTCCCAATACTGGATGAAATAGCCCCAGGCCGCGCCGAAGAGGGCGCCGATCGCGATCGCGGTCGGCATCCAGGTGCGCCGGCCAGGCCGCATCAGCTCGTCGAGACCTTCGACCGGGTAGGGCGTGTGCGCCTCGACCGAGCGGAAGCCCAATGCCCGCAGCTGGCGCGCCGCCGCCATCACCGCGTCCGCAGTGGCGAAGACGCCGATCATGCCGTAAAGGCGCTCTTCGCTCACTGCCGGTTCCTCCTGTCGACGATCTCGCGCACCTCGGCGATCGAGACGATCGGGATCAGCCGCAGAATCACGAAGAAGATCGTCATGAACAGCCCGATCGTGCCGGCGAGCGTCGCCCAGTCCCACAATGTCGGGTAATAGACCCCCCACTCCGAGGGCATCGAGTTATGAGCGAGGCTCGGAACTACGATGACGAAGCGCTCCAGCCACATGCCGACGATAATTCCGAGCGAGATCAGGAACAGCAGGATCTCGTTGCGGCGCACCGTCGGCAGCCATAGCAGCTGCGGAATCAGGATGTTGAGCGCGATCTTTGTCCAATAGGAGGGGGCATAAAAGCCGAAGATGCGGAAAAAGAACTCGCTGCGGTCGGCGACGCTGCTGCCGTAGACCGCCCCCCACGCCTCCCACAGATAGGAGTAGCCGAGCATCAGGCTGCCGACCAGCATGACCTTGGCCAGCGCGTTCAAATGATATTCGGTGATGATGTCCTGAAATCCGTAGCCGCGGCGGACGAGGATCGTCAGCATGATCACCAATGCCAGCCCGGAAACCACCGCGCCAAAAAAGAAGTAAGGCGGGAACTGGGTCGAATGCCAACCCGGGGTCAGGCCGCCGGCGAAGTCGAGGCCAACGACGCTGTGCACCGAAATCACCATCGGCGCCATGATCGCGCACATGATGAAATAGACGGTCTGGTGGTTGCGCCAGTGGCGCGCCGAGCCGCGCCAGCCGAGCGCCAGGATGCCGTAGAAGATCTGCTTGCGCCGGGTCTGCGCCAGGTCGCGCACGGTCGCGACATCGGGCAGCAGCCCGACATAATAGAACATGATCGACATCAATATATAGCACAGCAGACAGATGAAGTCCCACCACAATGGGCTGCGCACTTGCGGCCATATCCCCATGACCGTCGAATACGGGAACAGCCAATAGAAAAAGCCGGGTCGGCCCAAATGCAGGATCGGCATGATACCGGCGCAGGCCGCGGCGCTCAGCATCATCGACTCGGCGATCCGGTTGGTCGCCGAGCGCCACGGCGAGCGGGTCAGGTAGAACAATGCCGAGACAATCGTGCCGCCACTCGCCAGCGCGATCCACCACACGTATTCGGCGATCGCCAGGCCCCAGGCCACCGGGATCTCGATCCCCCACACGCCGATGCCGTTGATAAACAGCCAGGCCATCGCGACGACCAAGGTCAGCAGCAGCAAGAGCGAGATGCCGAAGCCGATCCACCACCAGCGCGGCGCGTGCGGCCGCAACACCGGCTCGCTGACCTCCTCGCTGACCGAGCGCAGGGTCACGCCCGGCCGGACCACCGGCGCCGCGTTCGGCAGATCGGCGACGCTCATGCGTCGTCGTCCTTGATCGCCGGGTTGGGATTGCGGATCAGCGCGGAATAGCTGGTGCGCGGCCGGGTGTTGAGCTCTTCGAGCAGCACGTAATCGAGCGGGCTCGCCTTGCGCCGGGCGACGGCGCTCTTCGGATCGTTGCGGTTGCCGAAGATGATCGCCTGGGTCGGGCAGCTCTGCTGGCAGGCGGTGACGATTTCGCCGTCGCGGATCGGCCGGTTCTCGCGCAGCGCATCGATCTGGGTCGTGCGGATGCGCTGGATGCAGTAGGTGCATTTTTCCATGACGCCGCGGCCGCGCACCGTGACTTCCGGGTTCCACGATTCGGCCGGCCGGTCCTCGTTGACCGCGTAGGCGAAGAAGTTGAAGCGCCGCACCTTGTAGGGGCAGTTGTTGGAGCAGAACCTGGTGCCCACACAGCGGTTGTAGACCATCAGGTTGAGGCCCTCGTGGTCGTGCACGGTCGCGTGCACCGGGCATACCACCTCGCAGGGCGCGTTCTCGCAATGCATGCACGGCACCGGCTCGAACGCGACGTCCGGCTCGTCGGCCGGTCCCGAGTAGTAGCGGTCGATGCGCAGCCAATGCATTTCGCGGCCGGCGAGCACCTGGTCCTTGCCGACGACCGGCACGTTGTTTTCCGCCTGGCAGGCGACGACGCAGGCCTGACAGCCGATGCATGAGTTGAGGTCGACCGCCATCGCCCAGGCGTTCTCGGGGTATTTGTAGGCGGGGTAGATCGACTCATTATTCTCCTTGTGATCGAGAAAGTGCGGGTTTTTCTCGAACTCGGCGAGCGTGCCCTCGTGGATCAGATCGCGACCGGCGATGCGGTCGTGCCCCTGCACCGTGGCGAGCCGCAAGACGTCCCCGGTTTTGGTCAGCGACCCGCCCGGGACCAACCAAGGGGTGGCGGCGTTTCGCATCACGTAGGCGTCGAAGCCGACGCCGGCGCCGAGCCCGCCGGCGCGCCGGCCAAAGCCGAGCGGCAGGGTGACGCAATCGGGCGCCTGCCCGGGCAGCACAAAGATCGGGGCGCCCACCTGGCGATGTCCGTTGGCGGCGACCACCACCACATCCTCGCTCTTGAGGCCGAGCCGCTCGGCCGTTGCCGGTGCGATCAGCGCCGCGTTGTCCCAGGTCAGCCGGGTGAACGCGCGTGGCATCTCCAATAGCCACGGATTGTCGGCGAACCGCCCGTCCCAGCTCGCCTCGTCGGGGCGAAACAGAATGTCGAGCCCCTTCGCCGGCGGCGGCGCAGCCGGCACATGGGCGGCGAGATCGGCCGCGAGGGTCGCCGTCGCCGGTTTCGCCGCGCTGTTTTCGACGACGCCGGCGCGCACCGATTCGTGCCAGAACTGCTCGAAATCGGAATGCCCCTGCTGCTTCGCGGCACCCTGCCAGAAACCGCGCAGCAGGTCGTAATCGACCGGCGTTGGATTACCCTGCAATACCGCCAGCAGCTCCTGCGCCGAATGGCCGCCGTACAATCGGCGCACCTGCGGCTGCTGGATCGTGATCGTGCCGTCGAAGGCGCGAGCATCGCTCCAGGCTTCGTATTCGTGGGTCGCCGGGATGTGCCAGGTGCTGGCGAGCGCGGTCTCGTCGGCGTAGAGCGCCAGGCTCGCCGACAACGGCACCTTCTTCAGCGCGGCGGCGAAATCGACATCGGCGGGTGCGGTGTAGAGCGGGTTGGTTTCGAGCATTAAGAGCGTATCGACCTTGCCGGCCGCCATGTCGGCAACGAGCTGCTGCAGCGATTGAAGCTGCGACCCGGCGGCCGCAGCGACCGGCTCGACCAGCCGGATCGTCGCGCCGAAACTGCCGAGCGCGCCGTTGATCGCGTGCGCCAAGAGGTGGATCTCTGCCGGCTGCTCGCGCCCGGCATGGACCAGCGCATGGCCCTGATGCTGCTTCAGATCCTGTGCCGCCGCCTTCAGCCAGTCCGCATCCTTGATCTTGGCCTGCGCCCATTCTTGCGGTCCGGCGCCGAGCGCCGCCGCGACACAGCGCAGCGCCGCCGCAATCTCCGCCGGCCGCATCGCCAGGCGATGATCGGCCTTGGCGCCGATCAGCGTCGGCGTGCTTTCGATCGCGTAGACCCGGCTCATCTTCCCGCCGGTCTGATCCGGGCGGCGGCGCTCCGCGAAATGACGAGCGTAAGCGAGCCACCCCGGGACCGCGGAAATCAGGTCGCTCTCGACCGCGAAGACCACTTCGGCCGAACCGACGTCGTAGATGCTGTCGAGCGGCCGGCCGAAGGCCTGCGTGGCGGCGGCGACCGCGTGATCGCGGTGCAATGGCTCCCATTGGTGCCATTGCATCCCTGGGAACTGCTTTTTGAGCGCCGCGATCTGTGCCGTCAGCGAGGGCGAGGTGATGGCGCCGGTCAAGAGCCGCAGCCCCTCGCCGTGATGCGCCAGCAGCGACTCGCGGCGCTCGAATAGGGCGGTGACAAAACTCTCCCAGGCGTCGATCTGGCCATGGCCGACGATCGATTGCGCGCGGCGCGGGTCGTAGAGCCCGAGGATCGTCGCCTGCATCAGGGCGCTCGCCGCACCGAGGCTCGCCGGATGGTCGGGGTTGCCCTCGACCTTGACCGGCCGCGCCATTTGGCTGGCGACCAGCACGCCAGTCGCGTAACCGTCGAGCGTCGTCGCCGTCGCATAGTAGCGCGAGCGCCCCGGCACGATGCCGGGCGGCTGCTCGACATAGGGGAGGAGCTGGCGCGCGTTGGGCTCGGGACCGCAGGCCGTGAGTCCGCCCAAGGCCATCGACGCCGCCATCAGCTGCAAAAAGCGGCGGCGGTCGACGCCGCCGAGCGCGTCGCCAAACCGCGGAACCTCGCGTTCGACGATCGCCGCGAATTCCGGCGTCTCGGCCAGTTCCTCGAGGCTGCGCCAATAGTTGCGGCCGGGAGCGCTCATCGGTGGCACACTCCGCAGTCGCTGAGCGTCTTCGTGTGGATGTGATAGGCCACCATCAATTCCTTGCCGGAGGGCGTGCGGGGCGTGCGGTGCCAGTGCGCGTTGAACACCTCATTGAGCGGGCGCAGATGCGGCGCCGGATCGCGATGGCAGGAGAGGCACCAGCTCATGTAGAGCGTCGAGGCCTTGCGGGTCAGCGGCATGTCGCCGATCGGCCCGTGGCACTCGGTGCAGCCCACACCCTTGGCGATGTGGACGCTGTGATCGAAATAGACATAATCGGGGAGCGTGTAGACTGCTGTCCAGCGCAGCGGCACCTGGTCGGCAAAGCTCTCTCGTACCGGCGCCAGGATCGCGGCGTTGGTCCAGATCTGCGAATGGCAGGTCATGCAGATCTCGGTCGCCGGGATGCCGGCGTTCTGGGAGATTTCGACCGTGGTATGGCAGTACCGGCAGTCGAGGCCGAGCCCGCTCACATGATGCTTGTGGCTGAACGGCACCGGCTGCTCCGGGGTGTACCGTTCCTGGGTGTTGTAGCCCATCACCGGCACCACCCAGATCAGCAGCAACAAAAAGACAACGCCGCCCCCCGCCGCAATCAGCGTCGCGTTCATCAGCATGTTCGCGCGCGGCCCGAAGATCGCCACCAGATGTCCCCCCTGGCCGCCCCTTTGACCCGCTCCAAACGTGAGTAGCTCGAATTGGTTCCCCGGCGTTCGCTTGCTAACGCCGAGCCAGTCCTCTCGAAGCAGCTAGCATGGTTACGAGGAAACCTGTGAGGACCATCCCTGCGACGATCATCGTACTGCGATGTTTTGTCGCCCAGAGCTGCGGGCTGGAGGCGCTCGCGCGGCTGTCGAAGCGGCCATGCGTGCCAAGGTCGCCCTGTACCGGGTCGAAGAGATTGTCCGGCTGCTTCGGGTCGGTCGGTTCATCGGTCAGCTGGCCGCTGTAGCCGGTCTTCGCGAGATATCGGTCGAGCAGTTCGGGAAAGAATTTGTTGCCGACGATCGCCTGGACGCTGGAGCCTCCGACCCAAACCTCGCGGCGCCGCGAGTGGGCGGCATAGAGGATCGCCTCGGCGGCGATTTCGGGCTGGAAGATCGTTCCCATCGGTTGCGGGCGCCGGCTCATCTTGTTGCGCGCCCAGTCGAATTGCGGCGTGTTGAGCGCCGGCATCTGAACCATGACGAGATGAATGTCGACCCCGTCATGCATCAGTTCGGTCCGCAGGCTGTCGGTGAAGCCGCGGATCGCGAATTTGGCGCCGCAGTAAGCCGACTGCAATGGTATCGCCCGGTAGCTGAGCGCCGAGCCGACCTGGACAATGGTGCCGCGGTTGCGCGGCCGCATGCGCTTCAAGGCGGCCATCGTGCCGTAGACAAACCCGAGATAGCTGACCTCGGTGGCGCGCCGAAATTCGTCGGCGGAGATGCGGTGAACCGGGGCGAAGATCGTCGCCATCGCGCAATTGACCCAGATATCGATCGGGCCGAACTCGTTCTCGACCCGCTCGGCCGCGGCCTCGACCGCATCGGCGTCGGTTACGTCGAGCGGCACAGCCAGCGCCTTGCCGCCGCGGCTTTCGACCTCCGCCGCGGCTCCTTGCAGCGCCGGCGTGCCGCGCGCAATCAGCCCGATATGCGCCCCGCGCGCGGCAAAGGCATGCGCCGTCGCGCGCCCGACGCCGGCGGATGATCCGGTGATGACGACGATTTCGGGCACGTCTGTCTCCTCACGCAAATGGCTGAAGTCGGGGTCAGATGTCGCGCGGCCAGACCTCGGCGAGCTGCAGCACGGCGCGCGCATATTCGGCGTGCGAAAAGATCATCGGAATGTTGCCGAGCAGCAGCCGCGAGCGGGCGTCAGCCTCCTCCGGGAACAGCCCCGACCCACCGGTCAGCGCCTCGACCCGGCGCAGCATCGCTTCGGCATCCGCGCCGCGCCCCATCAATGCGTAGACCGCAGCGAGCCAGAAGCAGCACGGCAGGAAGGCTCCTTCGAACCGGCCCATCGGCAGGTCCCCGCCACGGCCCAGCTCTTCGGGACGGAAGCGGTAGACCAGCCCGTCGATCATCAGGTCCTGCTCGATCCGCCGCACCGTCGCGACCACGCGCGGATGGGTCGGCTCGAGAAACCCCATCAGCGGCACCAAGAGGGTCGAGGCGTCGAGCGTGTCGGCGCCGTAGTGCTGGCGGAAGGATTGCAGCTCATCGCTCCATCCGCGTTCCATGACATCGGCGTGGATCTCGGTCATCGTCGCACGCCATCGACGCAGATTGCCGCTCTCGCCGGTCCGGTCGGCAAAGGCGAGAGCCCGCGCAAGGGTGGTCCAGCTCATGACCTTGGCGCTGACGAACTGCCGCTGTTGCAGCCAATTCCCAGATGCCGTTGCCGGGCTTGCGCCAGTTTTTGACGGTGTAGTCGGCAATCCGCCGGATCAGCCGCCCATATTCCGGCCGCCATCGTCCGCCCTCGATCAGGTAGATAGCGGCGCAATCGGCGAGGTAGCCGAAGCAATCGATCTGGCGCTGGCGATAGGCGTGGTTGCCGAAACGGACCGGGGACGAGCCGCAATAACCGGCGAGCCCCTTGCGTTCGCGCTGCCTGACATCGGTGCCGCCGGTGACGCGATAGAGCACCTGAAGCGGCATTTTCGTCGAGCTGCCGAGCCGCGACAGCCAGCTCAGATAACGCTCGGCGGTCTCGACATCGCCGAGCACCGACATCGTGGCGATCGCCATCGACGCGTCGCGGATCCAGGCGTACCGGTAATCGTAATTGCGGTTGCCGCCGATCCGCTCGGGCAGCGAACTCGTCGCCGCCGCCACCAAGGCTCCGGTCGGGGCGAAAGATAATAGCTCGATCGCCAGGGCCGATCGGGTGACGCGGTCATTTTGCTTTCCCTGGCGGCGATAGCGGCCGCACCACTCCCGCCAGTACCGGACTGTCGCCTCCAACGCCTCGCCGGCGGCCTCGACGCACCACCCAGCCGGATCCTCGCCAGCCCCGAGGACCGCCCAAAACTCCTCTCCCGCAGAGAGGGTAAAAGCCGCTGCAACGCCCTCTTCGGTGGGCGCGACCGGCGCCAATGTCCACAGCCCCAGGGCCTGCCCCGCCAGCCTCAACTGCAACCCGCCGGTCACTGGCGAGATGACCGGGCCGGCGCCGAAATCGTCGCGCGGCGCGATCTCCATGACACAATGAACAGCGCCGCGCCGACAGCGCAGGCGGCGGAGCAACACACGCCGGCCCGCGTCGGCAGCCGGTCGAGTGTCGCCCGGCCACGGCATCGCATCGGTCAGCTCGAGCTCGCCCTCGCTACTGCGCCAATGCGTGACCAGCACGTTGCTGGCCTCGACATAGGCTTGGCTTCCGGCGATGCCGTTCGCCGGGCCGAGCCGCCAATAGCCGCCACCTTCCCGATCCAGCAGGCGGCCGAATATCGGAATACCGTCATACGCCGGCAGGCAAAACCACTGCACAGTCCCCGCGGAGTCGATCACCGCGGCGGTCCGACGGTCGCCGACGACGCCGAGTTCGGCAATCGGCGGGTACTTTTCCGTGTCTCCGCCGTTGGCGCCCGAGCAGCCCTCCTCGAGGCGCAAATCAGCGGGATTTCCAACGCGCGGCGATTTCGTCCCTGTCATTCGATTTTGCGCCCGCTCGTTGGCCGCCCGCTCAACTGCGCGGCGGGCTCCTGTAGCCAACAAAAAACACCCGACCCGGTGGATTGTTCCGGCGCGTCCAATCGGCGCCCAAGGCCAGGGAGCAGGGGCCCGGCAACTCGCCGGTTGGCTGGCGTTTATGAAACAGCGGCGGACACCCAACCCCGAGGTCATGGCATGGATCGCAACGGCGCAGCCCACGCCCCTGCCCGCGCGGCTGTGACCACTGCGCAGATGCTCGGCTACATGGTCTTGCTCGGGCTCGGCGTCCTCTTCGTCTGGCTCACCCTGAAGGTGGATCTCGTGGTCTTCGCCGGAATGCTGCTGGCCGTCAGCCTGCGCCACGCCGCGGCCTGCGTCGCCCGCGTCACCAGGTTGCCCGTCGGCTTTGCTCTCGGCTTGGTCGTGCTGCTGGTCCTCGCTTTTTTTTGCTGCGATCGGATGGTTCTTCGCGCAAGGCATCGCCGGCCAGATCAACCAGCTCTCCCAGCAATTGCCGGCCGCGATCGAAAAGCTCGTCGGTATCGTCGACGCCTCGGGGATCGGCAAAACCCTAAGCCAACATCTGAAAGTGGGGCATGTTCAAACTTCGCCGGTCACCATGATCAGCAGTTTCTTCGGCGCGGCGATCAATGTCGTCGAGGTCGTCGGCTCGATCTTGGTCATCGCGTCTCTGGGGATCTATTTTTCAGCGGAAGCAGGGCTGTATGCGAATGGGCTGGTGCGGTTAGTGCCGTTGCCCCGCCGTCGCCGCGCTGGGGAGATCCTGCACGAAACCGCCAGCGCCTTGTGGTACTGGATGTTGGGCCGGCTGTTCTCGATGGCAGCATTGGGGTTGTTGGCGGCGCTCGGGCTTTGGCTGCTCGGCATACCGCTGCCGGTGGCGCTCGGCCTTCTGGTCGGGGTCATGGCCTTTGTGCCCTACCTCGGAGCCATCGTGTCGGCGCTGCCGGCGGTGCTGCTCGCCGCCGCTACCCGGCTCGATCTCGCGCTCTATGTGATCATCCTGTTCCTCGGCATCCATCTGACCGAGGGCTACCTCCTGGTGCCGCTGGTGCAGCGACGGGTCGTACATCTGCCTCCGGCGTTGACCTTGTCGGCCCAGATCGTCCTTGGCGTCCTCGCCGGATTTCTCGGCTTGCTGCTGGCGACGCCGCTTGTCGCCGCAACCCTGGTCATTGTGCGCATGGCCTATGTCGAAGACCTTCTCGGCGACCGGACGGACGCTCCGACGCCATTCGAATAGCCGTTCGAGCAGCAGGGCGGTCGGGCACTCGATTTCGCGGAAGGCGCCGGCGTCGAGAGGCCCGACGATTTTACGTTGCTCGCGGGATCACAGCGCTAAAATTGGCGTTTAGTGCTTGCGATCAAGCGTGTCGGAGGTAATTCCATGCGGTCCGCTCGGCTGCAGGACCTGAGAGCGGCGAAATTAACCAGCATTTTATCGGATCTCTTCGCGCTTAATTCCAAAGATTTGTGCAGACATGGTTTGGCGCAAAGAAATCGCCGGGCCGATCGGGTCAAGTTGATTTGCACTGGTCGCGGGCGTCTACTGCGTCATCGGAAAAGATCACCTGATCGGCGGTATCCCTTCCCGGCGCCGTAAGCTATGGCTTGGGATACCACTTCCGCAGACGACGGACCGATCGCCAGCGCGCTCGCCGGCGTATCTGCAACCTGGCCGGATGAACTGTGGGTCGGGTCGGTCAGCTGGTGCGACGCCATTCTGCGGGCGTGGTATGGCGTCTACGAGTTCACCAACGATCCGGCCTGCGTGTTTCGCATCGGGCTCGGCAAGACTCGGGCGCCCTTGTCGCTCGCCGACGGGACCCGGATCGATGCCGGGGAAGCGGTCGGCACTCTGCATTTTTGGAACGAACACCTGCCGCGCTATACCGGCGACGGGCCGAGTTTCGCGTGGGCGCGGGCGATGCGCGCCCAGGTTGCAGGTTCGCTCGGCACGCTTGCCGACTACGTCGCGAGCGAGGGCGCCTGGAGCGATGTGCGGGCATTTCGCGCCGAGGCCGCGCTGTCCAGCCGGCGACGCTCGCAATTGCATCGCGTGATCCAGCGCCACGGGTTTGAAGAGGTTGCCTCGGACCGCTCCCTGCTGCGCCGGGCCCATGATTTCGGCGACGACTTTCTGCTGTGGGGTCTGGCGCGGGCCTTCAACCCCGCGGCGCTGCCCCGGCTGCCCTTCCTGCGCGATCACCGCGAATTGTGGATCTCCCGATCGTCGCTGCTGCGCAATTACTTTCCTCACCGGCCGCACCGGACCGGCACGGCGGCTCGATCCCACGGCGCCTGAATGCTGTCGCTGCTGTGCGCAGTCGCGTGGACGGGCTTGGTCGCCTACCTGCTCTCGCGGGCGATGCGGCAGTTCCGCGCCCATCGCGCGACAGCCCTTCTGCCGGCGTCGCCGGCCTCGCCGCCGCCCGCGGTCTCGATCGTCGTGCCGGCCCGAAACGAGATCGACAACATCGCCGCTTGCCTGGCTGGGTTGACGCGGCAAGCGGGTCTCGCGCCCGGGTCTTCGATCATCGTCGTCGACGACGGATCGGAGGACGGCACCCAGGCGGCTGTCGAGCAGCAGATCGAGCGCGGCTGCCCGATCGCGCTGATCGCCGCCGGCCCGCTCCCCAAGGGCTGGGTCGGAAAGCCGCATGCCTGCTGGCGCGGCGCAATGCTGGCCCAAGGCGCCTGGCTGTGCTTCATCGATGCCGATGTCCGCACAAATCCGCAGCTCGTCGCCGCCGCGGTCGAGGCCGCCGAGGCGCAGCAGATCGACATGCTGTCGCTCCACCCGTTCCAAGAGCTCGGCAGTTTCTGGGAGCGGCTGGTGATCCCGGCGGGCCTCTTGATCATCGCCTGCGCCAAAGACCTGGACGCAGCGAAAGGCTCGGGGTCTTCATCCGCGGACGCCAACGGCCAGTTCGTCCTGATCAGGCGCGAGGTGTATTTCGGCGTCGGCGGACATGCCGCTGTCGCGCGTGAAATCTGCGAAGACCGGGCGCTCGCCAAGCGGGTCGAACAGGCCGGGTATCGCTTCCGCGTGCTGGCCGCGGAACCCTTCGCCACCACGCGGATGTACCGAGACC
This sequence comes from uncultured Alphaproteobacteria bacterium, assembly GCA_963795485.1. Classification (GTDB taxonomy): domain Bacteria; phylum Pseudomonadota; class Alphaproteobacteria; order ATCC43930; family CGMCC-115725; genus AP-15. The sequence goes on along the minus strand of CAWCIL010000030.1, from coordinate 17,694 downwards.
TGAACTCGCTCTGGGAAGGCCTCGCCAAGAACGCCATCGAGATCCTCGGCAGCAGCGCGATCACACTGGCCGCCTCGGCGACTGGCATGCTAGTCGGCTGGACCGCGCTGCTGCTGCCGATCGCCATCGCCGCGGCGATCCTTCCCCACCCCTCGGCGACCCAGCTGATCAGCCTCGGCCTGGCCTTGGCCGGCTCGGCGATCGTTCTTGGGGTGCAATTGGGCACCGCCCGCCACTTTCGCATCCCGAGGGTGTTCGGACTGTTGATGCCTTGCGGCTATACCGCCGCCGCCGTGCTCGCCTGCCACAGCTTCCTGCTGCGCCGTGGCCGCGGGGTGACCTGGAAGGGACGGACATACGACTTTCACCGGAAACCCTCAACGCGACGATCTTGAGGGTCGCGAGCGCAGCGCCGGGCTGACCGTAGCGCCGGGGGCCGCAGCGCCGGGGGCCGCAGCGCCGGGTTCCGGCGCGGGTGCTGCGAGCCCGGAGATGCGGCGGTCGCGCGTCGGAGGATGGGCGATCGCCGCGGTGCTGGCGGTCCTCGCAGTGCTTCTCTACGAGATCCGGATCGCTCTGCTGCCGTTCATTTTCGCGGTTGCCGTCGCCTTTGTGCTGGATCCGCTGATCAAGCGCCTGCAGCGGCGTCTGGGCATCCCGCGCTGGCCGGTAGCGGCGGCGCTCTATGTGCTGGTTCTGGCGGTTTTGGCCGCCGCCGGATACGGGCTCGGCGTCACGGCGGCGCGCAGCCTGATGCACGTCGTGGCGAGCGCGCCCGACATCCTGCGGCATTTCTTCGGCGAGCTGATCGGCGGCAAGGGCGTCACCCTCTTCGGGCAGAGCTACACCCCCGACAAGCTGGTCCAGGCGCTGGGCGATGCGGTGAAGGGAGCGGTGGGGCTGACCGTCGTCGGGCGGGTGGTGGGATTGGCCGCCTCGTTGATCTTCGCCATCTTTCTGACCTTGGTCCTGATGCCCTACTTCATGATTTCTGCACCCCGTATCGCGGCCGGCACGATCTGGCTGCTGCCGCCCGAGCACCGTCATTCGGTCGAGGACCTGCTGCCCAAAATCGTGCCGATCCTGCGGCGTTACCTGATCGGGCTGGCGATCGTCATCTCCTATACCTCCACAGTCGCCTGGATCGGCTTTGGCCCGGTGTTCCATCTGCCCAACGCCGTCCTGCTGGCGATCACCGTCGGGATGCTCGAGCTGATCCCGGTCATTGGCCCGGTGGCGTCGGCCACGCTCGTCGCCGTCATCGCCATCCAGCAGAGCGGGATCGTCGAAGCGGCGCTACTGTTCGGGTTCGCGATCGCGCTGCGCCTGTCGATCGACAATCTCGTCGGCCCCCTGGTGCTCGGCGAAGCGGCGCACGTCCACCCGGTCGTGGTGATCATCTCGTTTGTCTGCGGGGCGATCTTGTTCGGCGTCGTCGGGCTCTTGATCGCGGTGCCGGTGGCGGTGTGCATCAAGATCACGCTCGAGCATTATTATGCCGAGCCGGTCGCGAAGCCGGAGTAAGCCCACGGAACCTGCCCGGACTGCGCCAGGACAGCGCCGGGAAAGCGGTGGAAAGCTTTCAGGTTGCGGCCTTCGCCGGTGTGACGAGAAGAAGGGGGTGAGACTGATCCGGCGTGACTGCCGGCCGCGCCCCCTGAAATGGCTCAACAAGCCTGGAACAGCTCCTGGATCGCGGCGATTTCGGTGGTCGTGGTCAGCGCCAGCATTAACAGGATGCGGGCTTTTTGCGGGCTGAAATCCTCGCCGGCGACGATGCCGCTTTCGCGCAGCCGGCGGCGGGGGGCGACGCGGCCCGAAAAGGCGCGGCTGCACTGGACGACCACGATCCCGGCCTTGGCCGCGCGCTCGAACGCGGTGCGCTGCTCGGGCGTTGGGCTGCCCGGCGCAAATCCGGCCGAGACCAGGCCGCGCGCCCCGGCGGCCACCGCCGCATCGACCAGCGCGCCGTCGGCGCCGGCATAGGAATAGACGATGTCGACCCGCGGCAATGGCAGAGCGAGGTCGAGTGCGGCAAACGGCCCCTCGGGCATGTGCGCCTGCAATGGCGCGCGATAGAAATGCACGCCGTCGCCGTCGCAATGCCCGAGCGCGCCGAAGTCGAGCGAGCGGAAGGTCTGCACCCGGTAGGTCGAGGTCTTGACCACATCGCGGGCGGCGTGGATTTCGTCGTTCAGCACCGCCAGCACGCCCTTGCCGCGCGCTTCAGGCGACCCGGCGACGCGCAGCGCGTTGACCAGGTTCATGCCCGCATCAGTGCCGAGCGCACTCGCCGGCCGCTGCGCGCCGACCAGCACCACCGGCTGGGTCGCGCGCAGGGTCAGGTTCAGGAAGAACCCGGTCTCCTCCAGGGTCGCGGTGCCGTGCGGGATCACGAAACCGGCGATCGCCGGGTCGTCGCTTGCGGTCTGGTGGATCAATGCCCGCAGCTCGATCCAGTCCTTGGGGCCGATATCGGTGCTGCCGACCTGGCGAAAGGTGGTCGGCACCGGGTCGGCGACGAGCCGGGTTTCGGGAAATCGGTCGATCAGCGCCGCGGCCGAGAGCTTCTGCCCGAAATCGGGGTAGTCGAGCACGTCGAGGCTCGAGGCGCCGAGCGAAGAGATCGTGCCGCCGGTGCCGATCACCGCGACGCGCGGAAGGGTCGAGGTCATGGACGCGCTCCACAGCTAGGAAAGGCGAACCGCAGCACGGGAGGACGCCCGATACAAGACCGGCGGTCGGAGCTTGTCGGGCGGCGCCTTCCGGCGGCACTGTCTCGCGGATATCAACAGGGATATTCTGACCCGACAAGACCGGGCCGATCGCGATCGGCTGTTGCAGGGGACAACGAAATGGCGCGCAAGGAACTGATGGTCGACAGCGTCGCCGAGGCCTATCTGGCGCTGCTCGCCGAACGCGGGGTCGAGTACCTGTTTGCCAATGCCGGCACTGATTTCGCGCCGCTGGTCGAAGCCTTCGCCAAGGCGGCGCGCACCGGGACGCCGGTGCCCAAGCCGGTCATCGCCACCCACGAGAATCTGGCGCTGTCGATGGCGCATGGCTGGGCGATGGTGACGGGCCGGCTACCGGCGGTCATGGTCCATGTCAGCGTCGGCACCGCCAACGGCGTGTGCGCCGCCTTCAACGCCGCGCGCGAGAACGTGCCGATGCTGTTCACCGCCGGCCGCTCGCCATTGAGCGAAGAGGGCATGCCCGGCGCGCGCGACGTCTACATCCACTGGGCGCAGGAGATGTTCGATCAGGCCGGGATGGTGCGCGAGATCGTCAAATGGGATTACGAGCTGAGGAACGGCCAGCAGCTCGAAACCGTGGTCGACCGCGCCCTCGCCATCGCCCTGAGCGCGCCGCAAGGGCCGGTCTACCTGTCGCTGCCGCGCGAGGTGCTGGCGGCACCATTGCCTGGCTTCGCCTACGACACGCCGACGCGCCGCGTAGCGGCGTCGCCGCCCGGTCCCGACTGCGGGAGCGATCGAGGAGGCGGCGCACATTCTCGCTGCGGCGGAAAATCCGCTGATCGTCACCGCCAGCGCCGGGCGCGACCCGGCGGCGGTCGCGGCATTGTCCGATTTTGCTCGCCGTTTTGCGATCCCGGTGGTGCAGCACCGCCCACGTCACGTCTCGCTGCCGGCCGACCATCCCTGTCATCTCGGCTATGACGCGACCCCTTATCTCGACGATGCCGACGCGATCCTGGTCCTCGAATGCGACGTCCCTTGGGTGCCGAGCCTCAAAGCGCCGCGGCCGGAATGCCGGATCGTTCATCTCGGCATCGATCCGCTGTTCCAGCGCTATCCGATCCGCGGCTTTCCATGCGATCTCGCGGTGACCGCAGCCCCGGCCGCGGCCCTGCCGGCGCTCGCGGAGGCGCTCGGCCGCCATCTCGGCGAAGGGACGGTCGAGCCGCGCCGGCGGCGGGTCGGCGAGGCCCGTAGGGTGATGCTCGCAGAATGGCGGAAGACTGCTGAGAAGGCCGCGACGATGCGGCCGATCAGCATGGCCTGGGCCAGCGCCTGCATCGCTCGCGTCAAGCCCGAAGATGCGATTCTGGTCAACGAATATACGCTGATGCCCGAACATTGCGGGGCGAACCTACCGAGCAGCTATTTCGGGTCGAGCCCGGCCTCGGGGCTCGGCTGGGGCGGGGGTGCGGCGTTGGGCGCCAAGCTCGCCGCACCCGACCGGCTGGTCATCGCCACTCTCGGCGACGGCTCGCATCTGTTCGGCAATCCGGTGGCGCTGCATCATGCCGCGGCGGCGCACAATTTGCCGGTGCTGTTCGTGATCATGAACAATTCGATGTGGGGGGCGGTGCGGCGCGCGACGAGTGCCATGTACCCCAAGGGCGAGGCGATGCGCAGCAACAAGCCGCCGTTGATCGACCTCGATGAATTGCCCGCCTTCGAGCAGGTCTGCGCCGCCGCGGGCGGCTATGGCGAGCGGGTCGAGGATCCGGCGGCCTTGCCGGCGGCACTCGATCGCGCGCTCCATGCGGTCACCGTCGAACATCGTCAGGCGCTCCTGAACGTCATCTGCCGGGGAGTGTGACGCCCCTTGGCCGCTGACCGGCCGCGATTTGCCAAGCGCCGCGGGGCGCGGGATAGTAAGGCCTTCGGGAACAGGATCGAGGTCACGACATGAATGCCGTGCGCGAGCTTCTCGATGACGCGATTGCGCTGCAAAAGGACGGGCTTAGCCCCGGCCGGATCGGGCTCGCCCTGACCGACCGGTGGGAGGCCGAGCAGCTGGGAGCGGCCGGCGAGGTGCGTCGAACCCGCTTGAAGACCGGCGCCATCGAGCTGCGTTTTCCGAGCGGCGAAAGGATCACGTGGGACGGCGCCGTCTGGAGCTACCTGCCGGCGTGAAGCCAGAGGCGTGAGGACGTTGCGGCGTGACGACCGGTTCGCCCCGGCAGATCGCGTCGCCGCGTCGCCGCATCCTCGCCGTCGGTGCCCGTTCGGCCGGAGCGGTCGTCGCTCTGCTGCTGGCGGCCGGCGGATCGGCCCGCGCCGGTCAGATCGTGGCCGTCTACCAAGCCTATTGGGCCGGCCTTCCGGCGGCTGAAATTCGCCTCGATCTGTCCGACGGCGACGGCTCCTACCGCGATCGGATCGAGATCCGGACCGAGGGCCTGCCGCGCCTCGTCACCCATTTCCGCGGGACCGCGCAAGCCGATGGCAGGCTCGCCGCAGGCCGACCGGCCGACCCCTCGCAATACGACGCCCTCTATAATCTGCGCAAACGGCACGACAGCCATATCAGCATGCGCTTTGTCGGCCGCGGCAATGCGACGATCGCCGAGCGCGGCGCGGGCGACACCAGCCGCAAACCGCCGCTGGCCGAGCGGTTCCGCCGCGACGCGGTCGATCCGATGACCGCGATCGAGCGCCTGCGCGCAGGCGATCGCCGCCGGCGCCGCGAATCGCCGCTTTTCGATCCCGGTCTACGACGGCGCGCGGCGCTTCGACGTCGTCGGGCGGGTCCTCCCGCAAGCAGGATCAGACGGACGGCCCGCTGCGGGTCGAGCTGACTTTGCGCCCGATCGCCGGGTTCAAGGGCGAATCGAGCGACGACGGAGACCCCGACGACGCGCCGCGCCCGGTCGCGCTGACCCTGCACGGACGATTCGCGGCTCTTGCCCCTGTCGCTGACGGTCCGGGTGTTCTTTCTGCCGCTGGTCGTGCGGCTCGACCATCTGTGCAGCGGGTCTGCGCCGTGCCGCGGCTGAGCGGGGCCGGCGCGCCGCTGCCGGTCACCCCGCTGCGGTCACGCTCGGCGCCGCTCAGCGCCAGCGACGATGCCAGCGACTGCCACGGCCGTGCCAATACGGATGATCGTACCAAGGCCGGCCGAAATAGACGCGCGCCGGATAAGTGTAGGGATAGCCGTAATTATACGGATAGGGGGCATAGCCGTAATAGGCCCGATAGGGATAATAGCGCGGCGCGCGTAATAGCCCCAGAACCCGGGCACGCCGACGCTGACGAAGACCCGCGCCTGAGCCGGCGCCGACGCGACCATCGGAGCGGCCAGACCGGCCACCGCGACAGCAGCCACCGCCAGTCGTCGCAACCATGGTTTCAGATTCAGAGCGCTCATGTCTTGCTCCACCGTAAGCGCAGCGATCAACGCTGTCTGATCTGCTTGATAACGGCAGAGACCGGTCCCTCATCCCCGGAGTCGGGGCTGCGCCAGCGGCATCGCCGTGGCAAAATCGTGAGCCGCGAAGAGTCCGCCGCGAACGCTTATGCGAAAATCGGCTCCTCGGGCCGACGCGGCTCGCGCGCGCGATCGCCGCTCGCCGTCTCGAGCAGCAGTTCGATCGACCGGCGTTCCATTCCCTGGCTGGCCAGCGCCAAGCCCAGAACCGGATCATCGAGCAACTGCGCCACACGATATTCTTTTTCCGCCCGCCACATGATCGTCTCCCTCGCCCATCGGCCGCACCGTGCGGCGCTGACCGAAGAGCTGGTTCTCTTGGCTGATGGGTTCAATTTGAAATAAATCCCTCTGTTCATGTGGCAGTTTCCGGCAGCGATATGGGACCTAACCAATCGGCCGGATCGATGGAGTTTCCCTGTTCGTTCCAAGGACGGCCGGGCATTTCGGGACCTCTTGACCGCCGGCAGGCGGTGCGCGCAGGCTGCCGGGCGGTGTTGCCCGGCCGCAACGGAGGATGACCCGATGACCGATCCGATCCAGCCGTTTGCGCCGGTGCCCGCAGGCACGCAGCCGCCTTATCTGCACCCCGACTACGGCAGCACCATGAAGCGCGCGCCGAAGAATCCGCCGATCCCGCTGACACACACCCTGACCGAAATCACCGGCCCGGTTTTCGCCGATGGCTGGGCCGGGCCGGACGCCGCCGATCTGACCCGGGGTCACGCGGCAGCGCCGCTCGGCGAGCGGATCATCGTCGCCGGACATGTGCTCGACGAGGATGCGAGGCCGGTGCCGGGGACCCTCGTCGAGCTGTGGCAATGCAACGCCGCTGGCCGCTATCGCCACCCGGTTGACCAGCACGAGGCGCCGCTCGATCCCAATTTCGACGGAGTTGGGCAGGTGGTAACCAACGAGGCGGGCGAATACCGCTTTCTGACGATCAAGCCCGGCGCCTATCCCTGGCGCAACACCTACAATTCGTGGCGGCCGGCGCACATCCATTTCGGCATTTTCGGCCCGGCTTTTGCCACCCGGCTGATCACGCAGATGTATTTTCCGGGCGATCCGCTGCTGGCCTACGACCCGATTTTTCTCGGCACTCCGGACCGCGTGGCGCGCGAGCGGCTGATTTCGGCCTATGACCCCAGCCTCAGCGAGGCCGAATGGGCGCTCGGCTACCGTTTCGACATCGTATTGCGCGGCCGCGCGGCGACGCCGATGGAGAATGGTTGAAATGGCGCAAAAGCTTGTCGCCACTCCGTCGCAGACGGTCGGCCCGTTTTTCCACCTGGCGCTCGACCGCGCCGAATGGGCCGATTTGACGAAAGACAACCCGCAAGGCGAGCGCATCGTCGTTGACGGCCGGGTGACCGACGGCGACGGTGCTCCGGTCGCCGACGCCTGCCTCGAACTGTGGCAGGCCAATGCCGCCGGCCGCTATGCCCATCCGGACGATGCCCGCGCCGACCAGCCGCTCGATGCTAATTTCCGCGGCTTCGGCCGGGTCTCGACCAATGCCGATGGCGGCTTTCGCTTCACGACAATCCGGCCGGGGCCGGTGCCGGGCCGCGGCAACGCCTTGCAGGCGCCGCACATCGCTGTGGCGCTGTTCGCCCGCGGGCTCCTGAAGCCGCTTTACACCCGCATCTACTTCGCCGGCGAGACCGCCAACGACGCCGATCCGGTGCTGCTGTCGATCGACGATCCGGCCCGCCGCGGGACCCTGATTGCCGCCCGAAGCGATGCCGGCAGCCACCCGACCTACCGCTTCGACATCGTCATGCAGGGCGAGCGCGAGACCGCGTTTTTCGAATTGTAATCGGCGCCTAGTCGACGACCATCGGCTTGATCTCGCGCAGGCGGGGCAGAACCTCCTTTGAGAACAAGGTGATGTTCTTGACCGCCTCGGCGTGGGTCATGACGCCCGTCTTGCCGACCATGATCAGATGACCGAAGCCGCCGACCTTGTCGTAGAATTCCATGATCTGCTTGTAGACCGTGTCCGGGTTGCCGGCGTACATGCGGCCCCCGGCCATCGCCGTCTCGGCGGTGACGCCCGGCCGGTTCAAGGCCGAGTCGCGGCCAGGCCGCCCGATCCCGCTGGCGCCCGACGGGCTGCGGTAAAGCTGGGGCGCGAATTGCGAGGGCGTCTGGCCGGGCAGGAATTTCGCGTATTGCGGCGCCGATTTCATGCTGGTGTTGACAAACCACAGCAGCTTCGAGCCGACCCTGACACCCTCCTCGTCGGTGTCGCCGACATAGACAAAAGCCGAATAGCCGAAGCGGTCGGTTGCCGGCTTCGAAAGTCCGGCCTCGGCGCGCGCCTGGCGATAGGACGCCCAGGCCCGCTTGGTCACATCGACGCCGCGCATGACCATGATGTTGACCATGCCGCGGCGGCCCAATTCGGCGGTGTCCTCGGGGTCCGAGGTCGCGGCCCACATCGGCGGGTGCGGGCGCTGATAGGGGCCGGGCCAGATATTGACGTGGCGGTGGGTGAAATGCTTACCCTCCCAGCTGAACGGGCCGTCATGCGAGGTCAGGGTCTTTTCGATTAGGTCGATCGCCTCCCAAAAGCGCTCGCGCACGCCGATCGGGTTGGCGTTGCCCGAGGCCATCTCGGTGCCGCCCGATTTGACAAAGCCGATTTCGAGCCGCCCGCGCGAAATCACGTCGGCGGTCGCGTACTCCTCGGCCACCCGCACCGGGTCCTGGCGGACCGTGACCAGGGTGCCCATGCTGAGGAGGCGGATGTTCTTCGTCTGCCGCGCGACGATGCCGAGGATGACCGGGCTCGCCCCATAGAGACAGTTGATCCCGGCATGGTGCTCGCTCGAAGTGATGTTGAGGCCGAGCTCGTCGCACAAGAGGTACTCGTCGAGCGTCTCCTCGAACAGCTGCGCCGCGACCTTAGGGTCGCAATACCGGTTGGGCAGGCTCGCCCGCACCGAATCCGCCGCGTCGAGCACTTCCGGAGGGACGAACGGGTAAGGGTTCTCGCAGTGAAACCAAGCGTCCATGATATTCTCGCTCGATTGACTTGGGCTGATGTGCGGCGCGATTCTGCGGCAAGCGGCGCAGCCGGAGGGAATATCGCATGAGCCTCGAATTACGCCAGCTTCATCCGATGTTTGCCGCCGAGGCCGATGGCGTCGACCTCACCCGGCCGGTCGATGCGGCGATGGTGGATGCAATCTGGCGGGCGATCGACGAATACGCAGTCCTGGTGTTTCGCGACCAGCGCCTCGACGACACCCAATTGCGCGATTTCGCGGCCCGGTTCGGCCCGCTCGAGATCGGCAGGGCGGCGGCGGCCGGCGGCCGGCGGCGGCTCGCCCACCCGGAGATCGGCGACATCTCGAACCTCGACGAGGACGGCAAGCTGCGCCTGGCCAACGACCGGCGCCGGTTCGACAGCCTCGGCAACCGGCTGTGGCACACCGACGCGTCCTATATGCCGGTCCCGGTGGTGCTCGGGATGTTGCAGGCGGTGGCGGTGCCGCCGGCCAGCGCCTTGGGCGGCGGCGAGACCGAATTCGCCGATATGCGCGCGGCATACGATGCGTTGCCCCAGGCGATGCGGGAGGCGATCGGCGGGCTCGTCGCCGTGCACGACATCACCTGGTCGCGCGCTCAGATCGGCTTTACCGAATTCGCCCCCGGCGAACGCGAGAAATATCCGCCGTCGAAGCAGCGGCTGGTGCGGCGACATCCGGGCTCCGGGCGCAAGACCATTTATCTCTCGGCGCACGCCTCGCACATCGAGGGGTGGCCGGTGGCCGACGGCCGCATCCTGCTCTACGACCTCAATCTGTTCGCGACCCGGCCCGAATTCGTCTACAGCCATCAATGGCGGATCGGCGATCTGGTGATTTGGGACAACCGCTCGACAATGCATCGCGGCCGTCCCCACGACGACAGCCACCCGCGCGACCTGCGCCGGGCGACGACCCTCGCCACCGGCTCGTCGCTCGACGAAGCCGCCTGAGCCGATCCGTCTACGGCTGGGGTGCGAACGCGCGGCGGCGCCCGACCCCAGCCGCCGGATCAGACCCCGTGATATTCGGCCGAGATGTCTTTGCTGGTGTAGTCCCGCAGCAGAGAGGTCGAGACGATGCCGATGACCGCGCAGCCAACGATGTAGAGCGCGATCGGCAGGCTCGAGTGATAGGCGGCGAACAGCGCCGTCGCGATGAACGGCGACGGTCCGCCGGCGATGATCGAGGCGAGTTGGTAACCGAGCGAGCTGCCGCTGTAGCGCAGCCGGGGGAGAAGGATTTGGCGATCAACGCCGCCTCGGGGCCGTACATCGTCATGACCGGCAGCAGCGACAGCGCAATTGCGAGAAACATCACCCACGGGATTTTGGTATCGAGCATGGCGAAGTAGACAAAGCCGAAGATCGCCATGAACACACAGCCGATCATGTACATGTTCTTGCGGCCGACGCGGTCGGACAGATGCCCGGCGACCGTGACCCACAAAAACCCGAGGATGGTTTGGACGAGAATGCCGATCAGCAGAAAATTGCGCGACGCGCCCAGCACCGCGGTGCCGTAGCTGAAGATGAACGCGCCGACGATATATCCCGGCGCCTGCTCCGGCATGCGCAGCAGCGCGGTCAGCAACACCTGCTTGGGCTGGCGCTTGAGCACTTCCCATACCGGCACGCGCTCGACGCGCTGCTCGTCGATGATTTTTTGGAACACCGGGGTTTCGAGAATGCCGAGCCGGATCCACAACCCGATCCCGACCATGACGAGGCTGAGGAAGAACGGGATGCGCCATCCCCAAACCAGGAACTGGTCGCCGGACAGCCAGCTGAACACCAGCACCGCGAGGTTTGCCAGGAACAGCCCGGCCGGCGCGCCGAATTGCGGCCACGATGCGATAAAGCCGCGATGCTTGTTGGTCTGGGCCCATTCCATCGCCAGCAACACCGACCCGCCCCATTCGCCGCCGACCCCGATCCCCTGGATCAGGCGAATGACGGTCAGCAGAATGGCGCCCCAGATGCCGATCGAGGCATAGCCCGGGACCAGCCCGACGGCGAAGGTGGCTATGCCGGTCACCAGCAAGGTCGCGATCAACGTCGCCTTGCGCCCGATGCGGTCGCCGAAATGGCCGAAGATCGCGGCCCCGATCGGCCGCCCGACAAACCCGACGAAAAAGACGCTGAACGCCTCCAGCACGCCGACCAGCGGATTGGAATGGGGAAAATAGAGCTTGCCGAAAACCAGCGCCGTGACCGTGCCGTAAAGCAGGAAATCGTACCATTCGATCGTGGTGCCGACCGTGCTGGCCAGCATGGCGCGACGCAACTGCGCGCGGTGCTCGGTTTCGGATAACCCGCTCGCCGGGGTGTCGAGTGCCGTCATCGTTTCCTCCTGCCGAGCGGCTGTGAGCGCTCGTTGTTGTTCCTCCCGGCGCGCGATGACGCCGGAGCCGTTGCTTTTGCGAAGACGCTACCAGCCGCAGAAAGCATTGCCAACTGTACAGCGCATTGATGCAGTGCAAATCCGCGAAAACGGATCAGGTGCCGGCGTACTCCGCGGAAATGTCCCGATTGGTGTAATCCGGCACCAGCGCCGCAGAGACCAGGCTGATGACCGCGCAGACCGCGATATAGACCGCGATCGCGTAGCCCGATTTGTAGGACGCGAACAATGCCGTCGCGATCAGCGGGGCCGGGCCGCCGGCGATGACCGAGGCCAGCTGATAGCCGAGCGAGGCGCCGCTGTAGCGCAGCCGGCCAGTGAAGCATTCGGCGATCAACGCCGCCTGCGGCCCGTACATCAGGTCGTGCGGGACCAGTGACAAATACGATCGCCAGAAAGATCCAGCCCGGCATCATCGTGTCGAGCATCGCGAAATAAACAAAGCCGAACACGCCCATCGCCGCCGCGCCGATCAGGTACATGCGCTTGCGCCCGATGCGGTCGGACAGGTAGCCGGCATAGGGGATGGTAAAGAACGACACGACCGAGGCGACCAGCACGGCCACCAGCAACAGATCGCGCGAGCGGTGCAGGATCGTCGTCCCATAGGTGAAGACGAAAGCGGTGAAGATGTAAAACGGCGCCTGCTCGGCCATCCGCAGCAGCGCCGTCAGGATGATCTGCTTCGGCTGGCGCCTGATGACTTCGAGCACCGGTACCCGTTCGACCCGGTCTTCAGCGACCAGCCGCGCAAACACCGGGGTCTCGAGGATGCCGAGCCGGATATAGAGGCCGATGCCCACGAGGACGATGCTGAGGAGGAACGGAATGCGCCAGCCCCAGGTCACGAACTGCGGGCCGGCGATCGCGCTGAAAGCCAGCACCGCGAGATTGGCCAGAAACAGCCCCGCCGGCACGCCCCATTGCGGCCACGAGGCGATAAAGCCGCGATGCGCGGTGGTCCGCGCCCACTCCATCGACATCAGCACCGACCCGCCCCATTCGCCGCCGACCCCGATCCCTTGCAGCGTGCGCAGGACCGTCAGGATCACCGCACCCCAGATGCCGATCCGCGCGTAACCGGGGACAAAAGCCACGGCGAACGTCGCCAGCCCCATCAGCAGCAAGGTCGCGATCAGCGCCGCCTTGCGCCCGATCCGGTCGCCGTAATGACCGAAGATCGCCGCCCCCACCGGCCGCGCGACAAAGCCGACGGCGTAGATCGCGAACGCCTGCAAGGTCCCGGTCAACGGGTTGGACCCCGGGAAATAGAGCTTGGCGAAGACCAGCCCGGTGACCGTGCCGTAAATGAAAAAATCGTACCACTCGATCGTCGTGCCGATCGTGCTGGCGATGACCGCGCGGCGGAGCTGCCGGCGATGCTCGATCTCGGACAACGCGCCGCCGTCCGTGACACCCGTCGTCATGGCTTCCTCCCGCGGGGCCCCGGCCGGTTCTTAGCTTCGCAGGCCGCCCGCCGATGATAATTCGGCGCGGCGAGATGCAACAGCATCAATCATCAGGAGAACTCGCCGACACTTATTCTGGCGCTGATGCAGAGCGGGACCCCTCGTGGCGCCCGCGAATCCCCGCGGCGGTCGCGGCGAGTTTTCAGTTCGCGGCCAACAGCACGATGCCGCCGACGATCGAGGCTCCACCGGCGACGATCCCGATCAGCCGCGCTTCCAGGTGAGGAAAGGTCACGTCGCGCTGATCCCTCGGGGTGACGCGCAGCATCACCGCGCCGAGCCAAAGCGACATCCCCAAGGCGGCGAGCGCCGCCGCAACCCCTCTCTTGCGGGCGGGTGTCAGAAACCGTGGGTGCATCTGCGGCTCACTCCTTTCCTCGCATGCCCCTGCCGAGTTCGTATCACGCCGTCGGCCTAGACGGTCGCGACCTCCTGCGTCTCCTGATGCCAGCGCAGCAGGCGGCGGCGGAGCACGGCCATGCCCTTGACCAGGCAAAACCCGGCGACCGCGATCTCGAGGATGCCGGCGAACACCCCCGGCGAATTGGCAAAGCGCGAGGCGTTGATCATCGCCGCACCGAGCCCGGTGCCCCCCATCAGCATCCCGCACACGATGGCGACGATCAGCGAGACCGGCAGCGCCACCTGCAGCCCGGTGATGATCTGCGGCGACGCCGCCGGCAGCACCACCTCCCACAATAGCCGGCGTTCGCCGACCCCGAGACTGCGCGCCGACCACAGCAATTCCTTGTCGACCCCTTGGGTGGCGACGAGCGTCGCGGTGATCACCGGAAAGATCGCGCTGACTACGATCATCGTGATCTTGGAGGTGTCGTAGAGGCCGAACCACAGCATGAAAATCGGCAGAAAGGCGATCTTCGGCATCGGAAAGCCGACCGACACGATCGGGTCGAAAAACCACCGCATCGCCCGACTGCGCGACATCAGGATGCCGACCGCGACGCCCGCCGCGGCGGCGATGGCAAAGCCGAGCAGCCCCCGGTAGAGGGTCGCGCCGAGATTGAAGGCGAGGTCGCCCGACAGCGTGTCCTGCCACACCCGTTCGAGCACGACCGACAGCGGCGGCAGTAGAAAACTGCTGATCGCGCCGCTGCGGGCATAGGCCTCCCACGCGACCAGCACCAGGATCAGGGTCAGCCCGCTGCGGAGGTTGCGAGCGAGGCCGATCACCGCAGCAGTCGCCGAGCGGTGCCAGCTGCGTTCGCCGGCCGGGGTCGCGGCGGGACCGGTGGTGATCTCGCTCATTCGCGCCACCGCAGCAGCCGCCGCATCAGCAGCAGAAACCCGCGGTCTGCGGCAAAGCCGAGGAACGAGACGGTCAGCACAACCGCGAACATCGCATCGTAAACGCCGCCGTCGCCGAGAAACCCGATCATATATCCGAAACCCGCGCGGGCGGCGATCAGCTCGGTCGTCACCAACAGCACAAAAGAAAAGGCCAGCGCGATGCGGATGCCGGCCAGGATTTCCGGCAGCGCGCTGGGCAAAACCACCTGGAGCAGGGTGGCGCTGCGGCTGGCGCCGAGGCTTCGTGCCGACCACATCAGTACCTGCTCGGTGCTGCGCGCCCCGTTGAACGCGCTCAACGTCACCGGCAGCATGCAGCCGATGAAGATCAGCACGATCTTCGAGGCGCTGCCAAAGCCGAGCCACAGCACCATGACCGGGATCAGCGCCGATTTGGGCAGCGGATAGAACGCCTGCACCAATGGGTTGAAGATCGTTCGGACCGGCTTGTACCAGGCCATCAATACGCCGAGCGGGACGCCGATGGCGATCGCGAGGCCGAGCCCGGCAGCGCCGCGGGCAAGCGAGATCGCGCCGTTGCTGACCAGGTCGCCGCTCGCCATCAAGCCCCACCAGGCGGTGAACACCTTGTCGAGTGCCGGCATCTCCAGGGGCGACACCAGACCTAGCCGGGTCGCCGCTTCCCAGGCCAGTGCCAGCAGCAAGATCGGCGTATAGCGCCACAACCCCGCCCGGAACGGCGCCAACGGGCCCGGCCGCCCGGCCGCCGCGCGACCGCGGGGTTCGGCATGGCCGGAGACGGAGAGTTCGGCGGGGTTAAGAGCCATGGAGACCGAGGCCCTTCGCCGCGGCTTTGACCAGCGAAAGATCGACGTATTTGGGGCTGACGGTGATGGCCTTCGGCAGGACGCCGAGCTTTACGTCTTCGTCGACCTCCTTCTGGACCGCCGGAATATCGGGCAGCAGGTCGGGCGAGCGGTAGAAGTCGCGCGGGGTAAAGGCGAACTGCAAATCTTGCAGCGGCTTGTGCGTCACCGCGGTCAGGATGGCGAGCGCTTCCGTGCGGTTTTTCGGATCGAGAAACCAGCGTACCGCGCGCATGTAATCGGTCAGGAAGTCGATCATTGCCGGACGATGCGCGGCGATGAAATCGGCCCGTGCGCACCAGAAGACCGCTTCCGAGATGCCGTTCACCTGAGCGGCGGTAAACAGGATGCGGTATTTGCCGGTCGCCATCAGATCATGGGCGAATTGCGGCAACAGTTCGATCATATCGACCTTGCCCTCTTCCAGCATCGCCGGCTGATTGGCAAAGTTGGCCTCGACCGTGGTGACGTCGCTGTCCTTGATACCGTGCTTGCGCAGCATCGCGCGCATCGTCGAATCCGCTTCCGAGCCGATCGCGTTGGTGGCAACCCGCTTGCCCTTGACATCGGCGACGGTTTTGATCGGGCCGTCGTTGGCGACCACATACTCGCCCGGAAAATAGCCCTTGTGGCCGGTCTGGATCACATCGGCGATGATCTGCACGTCGAGATGCGCATTGGTGATGGCGAGCGCGAAGGCCGAGTCGGAGAAGGCCGCCACTTCGAGCTCGTGGATCGCCAGCGCCTGGATCTGCGGGGTGCTGCCGGGGAAGCGGATCGGCTCGAAATCGTAGGTCTTGCCGTCGCCGGGCATGATTTCCGGATGTTTCTTGGCGAGCACGGCGACTAGCGGAGCGAGATGGCCCGGGGTCTCCGCCCAGCCGACGCGGATCGGCACCGGCGTCGCCGCGGCGGCGGGCGGCGCATCGGCGCTCGCGAGGGCGCCGCCGATCAGCACGGCGACAACGGCTAGCAGGATTTTCATCGGCATCGCCTCCCTCCGGCAGGTGCTTTCTTTGGTCGGTACCGATCTCTAACGTATCTCGCGCGGGTGAAACAGCCCCCGGCGCGGAGTGTTCCGCCCTTTCCGATCACCCGGTTACCATTGGCCCGGGCGATCGCCGCGATTCCGAAACCGGCCACACGGATCACCCGGCATTCGCCTGCTGCGCCAACAGCGCTTCGCCGCGCACCAGGTTCCAGACATGGTTGACGATCTCGACGAACGCCCGGCTGCGAAACAGCCCGGGATCCTCCTTGTCGAAACGCGCCTCGACGATCTCCTTGATCCGCCCCGGACGCGCCGACATGACCGCGATCCGCTCGGCGAGAAACACCGCCTCCTGCACATCATGGGTGACGAAGATCACGGTTTTGCGCGAGCGCTGCCAGATGCGCAGCAGTTCGGCCTGCATCAGGCTGCGGGTCTGCGCGTCGAGCGCGCCGAACGGCTCGTCCATCAGCAGGATGCGCGGGTCGATCGCCAAGGTGCGGGCGATCGCGGCGCGCTGCTTCATGCCGCCCGACAGCTGCGAGGGATAGCTGTCCTCAAAGCCGGCGAGCCCGACCAGGTCGATATGCTCGCGGGCGCGACGGGTGCGCTCCTCGCGCGAGACACGCTGCTTTTCGAGGCCGTAGAGCACGTTCTGCAGCACCGTTTTCCACGGAAACAGCGCAAAATGTTGAAAGACTACGCCACGGTCGGGGCCTGGCCCGGCAACCGGCTTGTCTTCGACATGGATCGCCCCGTGCTCGACCGGCAGAAAGCCGCCGACCAGATAGAGCAAGGTGCTCTTGCCGCAGCCGCTCGGGCCGAGCAACGCGACGAATTCACGGTCGCCGACTTCGAGCGAGACGTTGTCGAGCGCCGTCACCGGGCGGCCGTGCGGCGGGCGGTAGACATGGCTGACCCGGTCGATGATGATTTGCGCGCCTGCCTGCGCCGCGGCCGGCGCGATCCCGTTCCCTGCCACCCTTCACGCCTCGCCGGGTAAGTTGTGACAGCCCTTAGCAGAAACCGGCCGGTGGCGCGAGATGACGGCACGTCGCGGAACCGCTAAAATCGCCTTGATCCGGCAGCTTTCGGAAGGGAACAAAGACATGGCCTGGCAGCGCATGGTGCTCCAGATCGGCATGGGCACCGACATCCGCGGGGCGGATTACACCAAGGCGGCGGTGCGCGCCCTGCGCGACGCCTTGTGGCACAATTCGCTGAGCGTCGCCGACGCAGTCGGGCTGCCGGTTGACTCGATGCGGGTCGAGGTCAGGATCGGCGTGCCGCACCCCGAACAGGTTGACAAGGCGGCGGTTCTGGCGGTGTTGCCGCATGGCACGGGCACGGTCGAGGTGGTCGAGGGCGGGCTCGAAATCGCCAATGATTCGGCACCAATAAGACGGTGATCGCTAACGCCGCCGCAATCGTGCGGCTCGACCTCGCCGGCGGGAGAACGCCATGACTGCAAAACGCGT
>CAWCIL010000029.1:0-29510 GCA_963795485.1 uncultured Alphaproteobacteria bacterium | reverse complement strand
CTGATGGCTGGATCGCGAGCGGTCCCGGCCCATATCTGGGGTTTGGAGAGGATCAATGAGCGCGCAACGCCCGTTTTTCGTCACGACCCCGATCTATTACGTCAACGACCTGCCGCATCTTGGCCATGCCTATACCACGGTGGCCTGCGACGCGCTGGCACGGTTCATGCGGCTCGACGGGCGAAGCGTCAAATTTCTGACCGGAACCGACGAGCACGGCCAGAAGGTCGCGCAATCGGCGGCGGCGGCAGGGGTTTCGCCGCAAGAGTTCGCCGACCGCAACTCGGAGCGGTTCCGTGAAGTCACCCGGCTGCTGAACATCTCGCACGACGAATTCATCCGCACCACCGAGCCGCGTCACACGCGAGCGGTGCAGGCGCTGTGGCAGGAATTGGAGAGGCGTGGCGAGATCTATCTCGGCCGCTTTGCCGGCTGGTACGCGGTGCGCGACGAAGCCTTCTACGAGGAAAGCGAGCTGGTCGACGGCCGCGCGCCAACCGGCGCCGAGGTCGAGTGGCTCGAAGAGGAGAATTATTTTTTCCGCCTGTCGGCTTGGCAGGAGCCCTTGCTGGCCTATTACGAGGCCGATCCCGACACTGTTGCGCCACGCGGCAGGCGCAACGAGGTCATCAGCTTCATCAAGGGCGGGCTAAGAGACCTCTCGATCTCGAGAACCAGCTTCACCTGGGGGGTTCCGGTACCGGGGCATCCTGATCACGTCGTCTATGTCTGGCTCGATGCGCTGATAAACTACATCACCGCCGCCGGTTACCCGCAGGCAGATAATAACGCGTTCTCAAATCTTTGGCCCGCAGATCTTCATGTGGTAGGTAAGGATATCGTCCGCTTCCACGCGGTTTATTGGCCGGCGTTTCTGATGGCCGCGGGGCTGGACCCGCCGCGCCGCGTTTTCGCCCATGGCTGGTGGACCGTGGAGGGCGAGAAGATGTCAAAATCGCTCGGCAACTTCATCCCGCCGAAACAGCTGGTCGATACCTATGGGGTTGATCCGGTGCGCTATTTCATGCTGCGGGAGCTGCCGTTCGGCAGCGACGGCGATTTCTCGCAACGCGCCGTCGTGGCCCGGGTCAACGGCGACCTCGCCAATGATTTCGGTAATCTGGCGCAGCGCGTCCTGGTCATGATCAACCGCGACTGCGCCGCCATCCTGCCCGAGCCCGGCCCGCTCGCCAGCTCCGACCAAGCCTTGCTCGGTTCAGCAAGCGCTCTCTTACGAATGGTTCGTAACCACATGGCAGAGCAGGCGTTTCATTTGGCGCTCGAAACCATCTGGCGGGTCGTCGCCGAAGCCAACCGATATGTTAACGACCAGGCGCCGTGGGTATTGCGGCGCAGCGATCCGGCGCGGATGGGGACCGTGCTCCATACCCTTGCCGAGACGATCCGTTATCTTGCAATTCTGGTGCAACCCTTTGTCCCCGATGCCGCAGCGAACCTTCTCGATCAGCTTGCGGTGCCGGCAGCGTCGCGCGATTTTGCCGCGTTGGCGACGCCGCTCGTCGCCGGGACACGATTGCCCAAGCCGTCAGGTGTCTTCCCGCGCTTCGTCGAAGCGCCGGCAGCGTGAGCGGCCTGATGAGTGGGGCGGGTAGGGCGGTGATGCTGGTGGACAGCCATTGCCATCTCGACTTTCCCGATTTTGCGGCGGAACGCGAGGCGGTCGTCGCTCGCGCCAAGGCGGCGGGGGTCGGCACGATGCTGACGATCGGGACCCATCTCGACCAGTTCGCGGGCGTCCGCGCAATAGCTGAGGGCGACCCGGCGATCTGGTGCTCGGTCGGGGCCCATCCGCACGATGCGGCCGAACATGCGACATTGCTCCCCGGTCAACTGACGGCGCTCGCGGCTCATCCCAAGGTCGTCGGCATTGGCGAGACCGGGCTCGATTTCCATTACGATCTGAGCCCGCGCGACATTCAGGAGCGGGTGTTCCGCGCCCACATCGCGGCCTCTCGAGAAACGGGGTTGCCGCTGATCATCCACGCCCGCGAAGCCGACGATGAGATCGCGCGTATTCTTGAATCAGAACATCCGCCGCCCGGCGTATTTCATTGTTTTTCCAGCAGCCGAGAGTTGGCCGAAGCGGCGCTGGCGCTCGGCTTCTACGTCTCGATCTCGGGCATCGTGACCTTCAAGAACGCCGAGGACCTCCGGGCGATCGTGCGCGACCTGCCCCTCGACCGATTGCTGGTCGAGACCGACAGCCCCTATCTCGCCCCGGTGCCATATCGCGGCAAGCGCAACGAGCCGGCCTTTGTCGCGGCGACGGCGGCGGCAGTCGCGGCGCTGAAGGGAATTGCACCCGAACTCCTGGCCGAGGCGACCACCGCCAACTTCTTTCGCCTGTTCGCCAAGGCGGTTCCGCCGTCCCGATGAAAGTGACGATGCTCGGCTGCGGTCCATCGACCGGGGTGCCGGCCGTCGGCCCGGACTGGGGACGCTGCGATCCCGCCGATCCGCGCAATCGGCGCCGCCGGGCTTCTCTGCTGGTCGAAATCGGGCCGGTTGCAATCCTGATCGACACCTCGCCCGATCTGCGCGAACAGCTGGTCAACGCGCGGGTGCAACGGCTCGACGCGGTGCTGATGACCCACGCCCATGCCGACCACCTGCACGGCATCGACGACATCCGCCAGCTGAACCGGCTGATGCGCGCGGCGATCCCGCTCTGGGCCGACGCCAAGACGCTGGCCGAGATCAGCCGCCGCTTCGGCTACGTGTTTGAGCCGCCGGAGGAACCGGGACGATACTACAAACCGTGCCTGACTCCGCACGAGATCACCGGCCGGTTCGCGATCGCGAACCATTGGGTCGCGCCATTCACACAAGATCACGGGTTTAGCACGACGCTCGGTTTTCGCATCGGGTCGATGGCCTATTCGACCGATGTGACCGAGCTCGACGACAACGCCTTTGCGGCGCTCGAAGGGGTCGAGCTGTGGATCGTCAACTGCTTTCGGCGTGCGCCGCATCCGACCCATAGCCATCTCGACAAGAACTTCTCGCCTGGATCGCCCGGGTGCGCCCGCGCCGCGCCGTCCTGACCCATATGGAGCAGACCCTCGACTATCGCGGGCTCAGCGCCGAGCTGCCGGTCGGCGTCGAGCCCGGCCGGGACGGCCTCGTCATCGAACTCACGGACCCGTGATCCGGACCGCACGGGCCACCGACCGCGCTGCGGTCGAGGCGGTCGTAGACACGGCCTATTCGCACTATGTCGAGAGGATCGGCAAGCCGCCGGGACCGATGCTCGACGATTACGCCGCGCTGATCGATGCCGGCGCCGTCAGCGTGCTCGAAGACGCCGACCGTGTGATCGCGGCGGTCATCGTGCTGATTCCGAAGGACGGCCATCTGCTGCTTGACAACGTCGCGGTGCGGCCCGACCGCCAGGGAAAGGGGTTCGGGCGGGCGCTGATCGCCTTTGCCGAGACCGAGGCGCGTCGGCTGGGCTTCGCCGAGCTGCGTCTCTACACCCACGAGAAGATGACCGAGAACATCGCGATCTACACTCGGCTGGGTTTCGAGGAGAACGGGCGTGGCCGCGAGGCCGGCTACGATCGCGTGTTCATGCGCAAACGGATCATTTATTTTCCATAATATATATTATGCGACAAATCGGGTGACGGTTCGGCTGATCAGCGATCGGGAGCTGTGGCGGCTCGAGGTGCTGCAAGATTTGGTTCACGCGGTCGGGGTTCGGCTCGAGGACGATGATCGGCTCGACCTGGCGGCGCCGTTCGGCCTCGACGATCTGTTCACGATGGTGAATCGGCCAAACCGTGCGCTCGACAATGCCGCCTCGCACACGAGCAAGGCGATGCGGGTTCAGGCGATCTGGCCGGAGCCTACGGTTATCCCCTGGGATCGAGCCCGATATCGGACCCGACCTGGTCGGTTTCCCGTCGGGCTCAGCGGTAAGCGAGGCACCGGTCGGGCGCACGCAGCCAGCCCAACATCGGCCACGGGCCGGGGCGGAGAAAATGCTCGCGCTTGACCGCGACGAACGCCGCCTCGATGCGCGCATCCTCAACTCCGGCGGCGGCCATGACCTGCATCGCATAAGCGCGGCGGACGATCTCCAATTCCGCGGCTTCCACCTGCTACCGCCTCCCCGCCCGACAGCCTATGTTGGCTGCGGCATCATAGCACAGGGGACAATGATGGATCTGCCGCCCGGTCTGTCGCTGACCGTCGAGGACCGCCCGTCGGCCGAGGACTGGGACAGGCTCGGAAACGCTCTCGACCGCTACAATCGTCAGTTTCTCGGCGAAACCGGCTTCTCGCGAATGGGCTTCTTCGTGCGCGCCGAAAAGGGCGAGGTCATGGCCGGGCTGGTCGGCACGACATACGCGGGCTGGCTGTTTGTCGCCGAGCTTTGGGTGCATGCCGATTTGCGCCGCCGCGGCATCGGCAGCAAGTTGCTGGCGCTCGCCGAGCAGCGCGCGGCAGCACTCGGCTGCCACTCGGCGATGCTCGACACGTTCTCGTTTCAGGGCCCGGAGTTTTATCCGCGCTTCGGCTACGAGGTTTACGGAACACTCGATTACCCGCCCGAGCACAAGCGCCTGTTCCTGAAAAAGCGGCTGACACCGGAGACCCGATGACCCGACCGCTCGACCGGCTGCTGACGATCATGGCGCGGCTGCGCGACCCCGAGCATGGCTGCCCGTGGGACCGCGAGCAGGATTTCGCGACCATCGCGCCCTATACGATCGAGGAGGCCTATGAGGTCGCCGACGCAATCGCCCGCGGCGACGTCGCTGCGTTGAAGGACGAACTCGGCGACCTGTTGTTTCAGGTGGTGTTTCACGCCCGTATCGCCGAGGACGCCGGGCATTTCACCTTTGACGATGTCGCCGCGGCGATCGCCGACAAGATGGTGCGGCGCCACCCGCATGTCTTCGGCGACGCCCAGATCGCCTCCGCCGCGGCGCAAAGCGAGGCATGGGAGGAGCACAAGGCCAACGAGCGCCGCGCTCGCGCCGCAGCCGCCGGCCTGCGCGAGAGCGTGCTCGACGGCGTGGCCTTGGCCTACCCTGCCCTGTTGCGCGCGGCAAAGATCCAGAGACGCGCGGCGCGGATCGGGTTCGACTGGCCGCAAGCCCGCCCGGTCATTGCCAAGCTCGCGGAGGAGATCGCCGAGCTCGAAGCCGAGCTCGATGCCGGCGCCGATCCGGTAAAAATCGAGGACGAGATGGGCGACATCCTGTTCGCTGCAGCCAACCTCGCGCGCAAGCTCGATCTCGACCCCGAAGCGGCGCTACGCCGGGCCACAGCGAAATTCGAGCGTCGCTTTCGCGCGGTCGAGGCGCTTGCCGCCGAGCGCGGCATCGGCGGCGATCTGGACGCCCTCGAAATGCTGTGGCAACAGGTCAAGCACGTGGAAAGCGACGGCTGAAACCGTTCGGCCCCGTCCGAGCTACAGATTGCAGCAGTTGCATTGACATAAAAACGAAACCGCTCACAGTTAATTTCGCGCGTCGGGTCATCGGCCCGGCCCGCGAAACTCCTTCAGGGGGAACATCCGTGAGTGCGCAAGCCGTATCGGCCGTCCGGCCGAGCAGAAATCGCATTGCCCAGCGGTCGGCGCCGGCTGCCGTCGGTGTGCTCTCCGTCGGTCTCGCCATCACCCTTTCGCCGCTGGCCATCGCAGCTCCGATCAGTTTCGTGCCCGGCGATCTGGCGGTGACCTACAGCGTCTATCCCGGCCTGGCCAACCCCTACACCGGCAGCACCGGCGGGTACGTGACGCCAGACATCGTCGCCGGAACGACGGTGCTGCCGATCAGCCCGCCGGTAACCGCCAGCAACGGCGGCAGCTATCCGGGCGTCTTCAGCAACACCTCGGTCGACGGCAATTTCGGCGTCACCTCGCCGATTTACCTCGGCCAGATCACGCCGACCGGCACGATGGTCAGCACCACCGACCTGACCGCGCTGACCGGCATCACGACGAGCTTCAGCTCGAAATCGGAATTGTCGCTCAATCTGTCGACCGATCGCAGCGCGCTGACTCTATCCGGCTACAATGCCCCGGTCGGCACGATCGACGCGTCCAACGCGAACACCCCCAACCACATCGACCCGACCAACACCGACACGCAGAATCCGACCAACCGCTCGGTCGTGCAGGTCAATGCCAATGGCAGCGTCGCGGTCACCGACACCAATGCCTATAGCGGCAACAACGGGCGCGCGGCGATCCTTGCGGCCGATGTCAACGGCACCGGGCAGAGCGAATATCTGTTGGCCGGAAACGCCGGCAACGGCTCCGGGACGCCGCCGACCAACATCGTCGACAACACCGGCGTGCAGCTGATCGCGCCGGGCAGCAGCAATCCCGAGACTACGGTGGTTGGGCAGCAGCAGGGCACCCCCGGCGCGGCCAAGGGTTTTCAGTACGGTTTTTCGGTGACACAGAATAATCCGGCGACCGGGATGCCGTATGGCGCCGCCGACAAGTCCGGCAAGGACGACAATTTCCGCGGCGAGACGATCTTTGACAATACGCTCTACGTCACCAAAGGCAGCGGCAGCAACGGCATCAACACGGTCTATCAGGTCAGCCCGCCGGGCGGCGGGTTGCCGACCGCGGCGACGGCGTCGACGACCCAGATCGCCCCGCTGCGCGGCTTCCCGACCTTTCTCGCCAGCAGCACGACCCCGCCCGCTACATTCCCCTACGGCTTTCAGCCCTTCGGCATCTGGTTCGCCAACGCCGACACGCTCTATGTCGGCGACGAAGGCGACGGGGTGATCGCCGACGCGGCCCTGGACCACAATGCCGGTCTCGAAAAATGGTCCTTCAACGGCAGCCAGTGGACGCTCGACTACACCCTGCAGGACGGTCTCGGCCTCGGCACCGACTACACGCTCGGCAACTACCCGGCCACCGCCACCGACGGATTGCGCAACATCACCGGCGTGGTGAACGCCAACGGCACGGTGACGATCTACGGCGCCACCTCGACGGTCAGCAATTCGGGCGACCAGGGCGCCGACCCCAATGAGATCGTCTCGATCGTCGACGACATTGCCGACACGACGCTGCCGGCCGACGAGAGTTTTTCGGTGGTCGGCGCGCCGCAATACGGGGTGGTCTATCGCGGGGTCGCCAGCGACCCGGTGCCCGAGCCGGCAACGCTCCCGATGTTGATTTCGG
Source organism: uncultured Alphaproteobacteria bacterium (assembly GCA_963795485.1). Classification (GTDB taxonomy): domain Bacteria; phylum Pseudomonadota; class Alphaproteobacteria; order ATCC43930; family CGMCC-115725; genus AP-15. The sequence goes on along the minus strand of CAWCIL010000029.1, from coordinate 22,324 downwards.
CAATCGCCGGGTTCGGCATCCTGCGGCGGCGGCGCGCCGGTTAAGCGGCCCCAATCCGGCGCCCCGTTTCGTGCCGCCCTCACGCTTCCGATCGCGGCGCAATGGGCCCCTTCCCTCTCCCACAATACAATGCGGGAGAGGGTGCCCAAGCGCAGCGGGGTGAGCGTCCGCAGGGAAGCCCGCCCACCACGTCCGCCGACTAGGGCGGACTCAGGAAAGCTTGGCCTCGCCCAAATAGCTTTTCATCAGCCCAATCACGTAATCGGTGACCGAGCCTTGCGCCGCGTGGGCGGCGATAAACCCCAAGATGGTCCGCAGCGCCCCGCCCGAAAGCTCGGTTTCAGAGACCGCACGAAACCGCCGTTCGATCGCACCGCGGTATCGTTCAGGGTCGAGCTTGCCCTTGGGCCAGGGGTCGAGCGTCTCGTCGACCGCGCACGGTCCCATGAGCGGGATGATCGGCAGAAAGCCCGGGTCCGCGTATTTGGCCAGGGTGGCCTTCTGGTCGGCGCTCCAGACCCCGTCGAAGACCGGATTGGCGTCGGCGAGGACAAATGTGCTGCGCAGAAAGTCCTGGCAGTTCTTGCGGCCGAGCAGGTAGTCGTAGCGCGTGAAATCGGAGCAGGCGAAACCGATAAAGGCGCCGAGCCCGGCGCTGGCGATGGCCGCCTCTCCCAGGCTCGTCCCCAGTTGCGGCGTCAGCATGAACCGGCTGAACACCTTGTCGTCGGCCGCCAGCACCAGGTCGCGCGAATCGTAGCGGGTCTGCTGGACGACGGCTGAGGCCACCCCGCCGATGCTGGCGACAAAGCTGGTCAGGCCTTCCGGCCCCAACGCGTTTCTTCCGGCGAACGGGTCGATCAGCACCACCGCTCGGTTTGCTTCGCGCGGATCACGCGGGTTGCTGCCCTCGAGGCCGCAGAGCGCGGTCCGCGCCAACTCGATCGGCTCGTTGTCGGTGGTGCCGCCGTTGACCGCGAGGAAATGATAATCGTCCGGCACATCGCCGGCGCCGACGGGGACGAGTGCCTCCCAATCGGGGATCAAGGCGGCATAGGAAGGTTCGCCAGTCAGCGCCGCCGCCGGGTCGAGCGGAGCGCGCAGCACGACCCGCCAGCGGTACTGCGCCGTCGGCCGGACCAGGGCGCGCGGCGGAAACCCGACCGGGAAGGCCGCGGTGGCGCGGGCGAACCGGCTGAAATCATCCCAGCTGGCGGCCTGCGGCAGCCGCGCGCCGGAAAAGCCCAGCGTGAGTTCGTCCGGCCGAAACTCGGCGATCGGCTGCCCCGGATAATTGAGCGCGAAGCGGATGAAATCGGCGTGGTCGATATAGGTTTCGCTGCGGCCATTGCCGAAACCGAGCTTGAACGGGATGCCGCGCAGATTGGTCAGGGTCAGGATCACCCGCAGCGGTGCCGCGACCCAGGAACGCGCCTGGGGGGCAGTGCCGGTGAAATCGACGATGGTCTGCGCGCCGGCATCGATCGCGGCCCCATTCAACAGCGAGGCGACCTCTTTGCCGATGTCGCCGGTCTCGAGAAACCGATCGAGCGTCAGCGTCTTGATCCAGATATCGTAGAACGGATTTCCGGTCGGCCCCTGCCCGACCGCCGTGCCGCGCGAGATCGGTTCGAACGAGAAATTCAATGCCCTGGCCGCGATCGCGGCGCAGACCCCGCCGCCCGAGGTGCCGGTGATGACACGCAGCACGACGTTGTGCGCGGGCGCCGCCGCGTCGCCGGCGTCGCGCAGCCGGGTCCACCCGTCGAGCGCCTCGATCAGGAAATCGAGGGCCCCGGCCGTATAGGCGCCGGCCGAGACCGTGCCGCCGAGGACGAGGGCGAACTCAAAGGTATGCGGCGGAACTGCCGGGTTGGCGAGAAACCAGCGCTCGATCTCGGGCGGGGTCGGCGGGTCGCGATCAAACATCGGCCGGTCGCCAGGATGGTGCGGTCACCGACCCTGTCCACTAATCCCCGAGCCGCGCCTCGAGGAACGCCGTCATCCGCTCCCAGGCTTGGTTGGCGCAGGCGACGTCATAAGCGGCGCTGCGCTCGTTCGCAAAAGCGTGGGCGGCGTCGTAGCGATAGATTTCGTGCTCGACGCCGGCCGTCTTCAGCGTCCGTTCGAGACCGTCGACCGCGGAGGGCGTGCACCAATCGTCCTGGTTGGCGAAATGGCCCTGGAACGGCACCCGGATCTTGGCCGGGTCGGCGACCTCCGTCGGCGGAATCCCGTAAAAGCACACCGCGGCCTCGACCTCCGGGACATGCACGGCGGCGGCAATGGTCAACGCCCCGCCCATGCAGAAGCCTATCACCGCGATCTTGGCGCTGTGCTCGCCGACCAGCAATGCCGCGCCGCGCAGATCCTGGTGCGTCGCATCGGGAAAATCGAGCCCGGTCATCAGATGGTTGGCTTCGTCGGGCGCGGTGGTGACCTTGCCCTGGTAGAGATCGGGCGCCAGCGCATTCCAGCCGGCGCGGGCGAAGCGATCGGCCACCCCACAGATCTGGTCGTTGAGGCCCCACCATTCCTGAATGACGATGATCCCCGGCCGGCCGCGGCCGGCCGTCGCCAGGTAGCCCTTGGCCGCCACCCCGTCGGGGCGGGCAAAGTCGGTCATGATCCCCATCGCGATACTCCTCCTGATCAGGCGTCGGCGAAGGCCGGCATCACCTCCTGCGTGAACAGCTCGATCGAGCGCATGGCCTCATCGTGGCTGATATTGCCGAACGCAAAGTCGCAGACATAGTAATTGACCCCGGTCGCCGCGATCTCGCCGGCGATGTAGTCGCGCACTTGAGCGGGCGTCCCGGCGATCGCGTCGCCGTGCTGCTGCAATACGGCCCAATCCTCGGGCAGCGCCGCTTCGAGCGGGAACGGCACGTTGTATTTGTGCCACAACTGCCCCATGTGGTGCCGCCACGCCGGATAGCCGCGCCGCGCGGTGTCGAGAGCCTCCGCCTCGGTGTCGGCGATGATGATATGACGGTTGACGCCGAGCAGCGGCAATTCGGCTTCCGCGCGGCCCAGCTTTTTCCACTCGGCGCGGTAGCTGTCGGTGATCGCACGGACCTGGTCCGGCGGCCGTCGCGTCACCGTGTTGGCGGCGTTGGCCGCCGCCCAGGGAACGCTCGCCGGGTTGCCGAGGCCGTACCACAGCTCCGGATATGGCTGCTGAAACGGCTTCATCGCCATCGGCACATGGTCGAAATCGTAGAATTTGCCGTGATAGGTCAATTCGTCCTCGGTCAGACCGATCCGGATCGCCTCGAAGGCTTCGCGGAACTGGGCTGCCCCGGTGGCGAAATCGATGCCGTAAAACCCGACCTCGACCGGCGAGATGCCGCGCCCGACCCCATACATGAACCGCCCACCGCTCATCTGGTCGAGCATGCAGATCTCATCGATCAGCCGCAGCGGATGGTACAGCGGCAGCAGATAAACCATCGGGCCAAAGCGCAATTGCCGCGTGCGCTGCGCCACCGCGGCCAGAAAGATGCCGGGCGACGGCGCGTAGCCGAGCGGGGTGTTGTGGTGCTCGGCCAGGTGATAGCCGTAGAACCCGGCGCGATCATAAGCCTCGATCAGCTCGAGCCGCTCCTCATAGTGTTGGGTCAGCGGCTGCCCGCTGTCGTCCAAATGGTCGAAAATCCCGAACCGCATCTGCCTCTCCCGACTTCCATTGTTAGCGCCCTTACCTCGTCATCCCCGCACCTATCTCGTCATCCCCGCGAAAGCGGGGACCCAGGGGCCACGCGCACTACGGCAGATCGTCATAGAGGTCAATCCACTGCGGATTCTGCTTCTCGATCAATTCCAGCTTCCAGGTGCGGCGCCATTTTTTGATGCGTTTCTCGCGAAGGATCGCATCCGGCATGGTCTCGTGGAATTCAGCAAAAACCAGCGATAAACGCCGTACTGCCGAACAAATCCGCCAACGCTGTCCGATCGGTGTTGCCAAACCCGACGGGACAGGTCGTTCGTGACCCCGACATAAAGTGTACCGTTGCGTCGGCCTGCGAGGATGTAGACGCAGGATTGTCTTTGACTAGCGCCTACGAGCGGTCGCCCTGGGTCCCCGCTTTCGCGGGGATGACGATAGGGCGTACGGAAGCAATTTATCCGGTTCCTGCCACAAGATGATCGCAAAAAGTCCTTCGCGGTCCGACATTGTCTCCAGAAGTTCCAACTCGTCCTTACGGAGGTGATTTTCATTTCAATCTCCCGCCGACCTTATGCCCAGCGCTTGCCCTGCCCCGGCGACGGGTGCCGAACAACATCCTCGCACTAACGGAACCCGACGAACGGACCTTTCGCCACCGTGAAAAAAGTCAGTTCTGGAGTGTCAATTCGCATTGACCATCGCGTCGGCGATTTTCTCGGCGGTCATCAGGGTCGGAAAGTTGGTGTTGGCGCACGGCACCACGGGAAACAGCGACGCGTTGACGACGCGCAGCCCCGCGACCCCGCGCACCCGGCCCTCTTTGTCGGTCACCGCCATCGGATCGTCCTCCGCTCCCATGCGGCAGGTGCAGGTGGCGTGCCATACCCCGATCGCCGCCTTGCGGATGAAGTCTTCGAGCGCCTCGTCTTCCTGCATCAGCTGGTCGAAGCGATAGCCCTCGACGATGACCTTCTCGATGACCATCCGGCGCAGCCAGGCGGGGCCGTCGAGCAGCTTGGCGATGACATCGGTGATTTGCTTATTCCTGGCGTTGACGACGCCGATCTTGCGCACCCGCTCGGTGTAGCTCGCCGGAAACGGATCGGTGGTCGCCTCGCTCAGGGCGGCGCTCACTTGCATCGCGCCCAGCCGCCGGAACGCGTCCATCAGCCGTTCGAGGTCGCGCCGGTCGGAGAGCAGGTTGAATTCGACGATCGGCTCGGCCCGCCAGTCGCGCGAGGCGAGCCTGACCTGCCCCGTTTCGGAAAAGGTCTTGTACACCGCGGCCAGCAACGAACCGATCTGCTCGCCGACCGCATGCCACGCCGATTTGCTGACCCCGGCGACGAACATGTCGCCCGCCGGCGCGCCGCCGATCCCCGACGAATAGCGCAACGCCAACAGGATATGGCGCCGGGTCAGGTCGTTGAGCCGCGCGTCCGGCTTGATGAACGACGACACCGAGATCGACGGGTGGTCCATCAGCCGCTGGCCGACCCCCGGCACATTGGCGACCACCGCGATGCCGAGATCGCGCAGATCGCCGGCCGGACCGATCCCGGCGCGCAACAGATGCGCCGGCGAATGGATGGCCCCGGACGAGACGACGACCTCGCCCCGCGCCTCGCCGACGCGGAACTCGGTCTCCTTGCCCCCCACCCGAGCTTTAACGCCGACGCACCGCGTCCCCTCGAAGATCAGCCCCTGGACCTCGGTCTCGGCCGAGATCGTCAGATTGTCGCGCAACCGCGTGCCGGGGTCGAGATAGCCGATCGCCGCCGACACCCGGCGGTCATAGAGGTTCGAGATCGTGATCGGGAAATAGCCGTCCCTGAACTCGCCGTTCTGGTCCTGGATATACCGGAACCCGGCCTCCTCAAAGGCTTTGGCGACCGCCTTGGCGTGGCCGTTCCACAGATCCGGAAAGATGCGGCGCACCGGGATGCGGCCGTCCTTGCCGTGCCACGGCCCGTCGAAATCCATGTCGCGCTCGACCTTTTTGAAATAGGGCAGGACATCGTTCCAACCCCATCCGGCCGCACCCCGCGCCTCCCATTCGTCGTAATCGGAGGGCGCGCCGCGGTTGGCGAGCTGGCCGTTGATCGACGAGCCGCCGCCCAACACCCGCGCCTGCTCGTATTTGCGCAACGGCGGGCGGTTCTCTTGCGGCCGGTTGTGCGAAATGACCTCGGTGTGGACCTTCAATTCGGTCCAGTGAAAGCGCGGGTCGAAATAGGCGGTGCCGGGATAGGAGTTGAGGATCTCGGGCGGCACCTTGCCGTGCGGCGTGTCCTGGCCCGCCTCGCACAGCAGCACCCGGTTGGCGCTCTTGGCCGAGAGCCGGTTGGCCATGACCGACCCGGCCGAGCCGCCGCCGACGATGATGTAGTCGTAATCCATCCCTTTCCCCCTCGATCCGGCTCAGCGGCGATCGCACCGCCCGCTAGTATTGCGAGGGCGGCCGGCAACGCGCCAGCGTCGACCGGGCGCGCCGCTCGCCTCGCTAGGCGGCAATGGCGGCGGCGGGCTGGGCATATTCCGGACCGAACCGGTTCGGGCCCGCGGTGCCGCGGGTGCAGGTCATAATTAACAGCACGATCGCACCGACCAGCGGGACGATCGATATCAGGATCCACCAGCCGGGGCGGTCGATGTCGTGCAGCCGGCGCACCGTGACGGCGAGGCCGGGCAGGAACAGCGCCAAGCTCGTCAAGGCATTGAAGAGACCCTCTGCGGTCTGGAACAGGCTCAGATCGAGGATTGTCCCGGCGATCCCTACCAGAACCTGGAACAGCACCCAGTACCAGTATTCGGGCCGCCGGGCGCGTCCGGCGAAGACGACGTATTTGCGAAAACAGGTCGCGATGGCGCCGCCAAAACCCAGCTCGGTGCCGCCCAGCGCCGGGTCCGCGCTGCGATCGATCATCGTCATGCTCGGCTCCCCCCTTTTGCGTTATCGGACCTGCCCGACCGGCGCCGTGCTCCGGCGCACCGGCATCGGCGACTTTTCCCGGGCGTTCATGTAATCCAAAGGGCCGGCTGCTGGTCAACCCCGGTCGGGTCCGCGGTCTCTTGCAGGGAGAATTCGATTGAGCCAAGCCGATTTCGCCGCGCCGATCGAAGACCGCTGGTTCGAGGATTATACGCCGGGCGCAGCTTACGAATTTGGCGGCATAGAGGTCACCGAGGCCGCGATCATCGACTTTGCCCGCCGCTTCGACCCGCAGCCGATGCATGTCGATCCCGAGGCCGCCGCGCGCGGCAATTTCGGCGGGCTGATCGCCAGCGGCTGGCATACCGCGGGGATCATGATGCGGCTGTTCGTCGAGCATTTTCTGTCGCATGTCGCGAGCCTCGCCTCGCCCGGCATCGACGAGTTGCGCTGGACCCGCCCGGTGCGGCCCGGCGACCGGCTGCACATCCGCGTCACGGTGCTCGAAGCGACGCGCTCGCGTTCGCGGCCGGACCGCGGCATGGTGCGCACTCTCGCCGAGGTCCTGAACCAGAACGGCGAGGTGGTGATGAGCCTGAAGCCGATGAACCTGTTGCGCTGCCGCGACCCTCTCCCGTCTCCGCCCCCGCCTGCAAGGGAGGGTTAGCGTGGTGCCTTCCGCGTGAAGATCGGCATCGTCTCAGATCTGCACTGCAACGATCAGGGTCTGCGGCGGGCTTTGGACATCATCGGCGATGTCGATGAGCTGATCTGTCTTGGCGACAGCATCTACGAATACCGCTTCTCGAACGAGGTCGTGCGCACCCTCAAGGAGCGCCGCGCGCAGGTGATTCTCGGCAATCACGAAGAGGGCTTTCTCGGGCCGCACGGCGTCCGTGCGCGCCAGCCGGAGTGGATCGACCGGGGGTTGCTCGACTGGCTGGCCTCGTGCCCGCACCGGATCGAGCTCGCGATCGCTGGGAAGAAGCTGCTCGCGGTCCATTCGACGCCGTGGGAGCCGCGCGGCGCCTATGTCTATCCCCACAGCTCGGAGCTCAACCGGTTCGGCGAGGCCGATGCCGATTTCGTGCTCTACGGCCACACCCATCATCAACTGGTGCATCGGGTGGGCCGGGTGCTGGTGATCAACCCCGGCTCGGCCGGCGAGGCGCGCGACAGCGGCAACGGCCGGCAATTGAGCTGCGCCGTCCTCGACACCGCCACCGACGAAGTGGTGGTGACGAATTTCCCCGATATCCCCCGTTGTTAGCGTCCGACGCGAACGCCGGCGGACGAACGAGGGATCATTTAGGGCGCCAGGTGATGACAGAGGAGACGGCGTAGTTCCAGACGACGCCGATGGCGACGCCGGCCAGTCCGGACACCCACCAGGTGTAATGATGGGCAAATGCCGCCGAGGCGATGCCGACATTGGCGACCGCGCCGAGGCTGCACACCGCATAGAACGACAGCAGCCCGGTCGCAAAGCGCCGGCCGGTCAGGCGACGGTCGCGATAGGTTAGGAAATTGTTCAGCGCAAAGTTGCTGGTCATCGCGACAATGGTTGCCGCCGCCTGGGCGACCGGAAATTCCATTGCCTTGAGCGCAAAATAAAGCGTCAGAAAATGGACAATGACGCCCAAGGCGCCGATCGTGGCAAACGAGACAAAACGCACCGGGACATACCGTCCCGACCAGCTTGTCCAGCAACAGCATCAGGTATTCCCAGATGACGAAGCTGTCGAGCTTGCTCTCGCCGTGCTGGCGCTGCCCGAAGACGTAGGGAATTTCGGTGAAGCGATAGGCGACCGGGCTGGAAGCGAAGAGATCGAGAAGAATTCTTGAAGCCCTGCCCGGAGAGGCTGCCGGACCGCGCGCTCGAAGGCCGGGCGGGAAATCATGAAAAACCCGCTCATCGGGTCGGCGAGATCGGCGGAGATGATCAGCCGGGCGAGCCGGGCGGCAATGCCGCTGATCGCCACCCGGCGGCGGTCCCACTCGCCGACGCCGCCGCCGGCGGCGTGCCGGCTGCCGACCACCACGTCGAAATCTTCCGTCTTGATCGCGGCCAGCATCTGCGGCAGCAGTCTCTCGTCGTGCTGAAGATCGGCGTCGATCACCGCCAGATAGGGCGCGCTGCTGGCGAGCATGCCCTCGACGACCGCGGTCGACAGCCCGCGACGCCCGATGCGATGCAGGCAACGGATGCGGGGATCGGTCCGCGCGAGGGCGCGGATTGTGGCGGCGGTGCCGTCCGGGGAATCGTCGTCGACATAGACGACCTCCCAGTCGATCCCGTAGAGCGCCGCTTCGAGGCGCGCCAGCAGCGCCGCGACGTTGTCGCGCTCGTTGAAGGTCGGCACAACAACCGTGAGTTCTGCGCCGCGCGCCGCTGAACCGGGATCGGGCAGCTCAGCTTCGGCCACGACAGCGGACGCGCCGGACCCCGCATCAGACGTTTGCGACAACATCAGCACCGAGCCGGAACAGGCGGCAAATTATCAGGGCTTGTTATCAGGGCTTGCGGCTTAAGAATTCCTTGAACCCGTCGCGCGGATGGCCGGCGGCGAGCCAGCTGGCGCGCGCGTCCTCTTCGTCGCCGTAGCGGTCGCGCCAGCCCATGCCGATCTGATCGTGCAGCAGGCGCTTGATCCCCTGGACCATCCGCGCATCGTTTTTGGCGATCATCTGCCCGATCTCGACCGCGGTCTCCAGAAGCTGGGCCGCCGGCACGAGCTGGTTCAAGAGGCCGATCCGAAGGGCCTCCTCGGCGGCCACCGCCCGGCCGGTATAAAGCAGCTCCTTTGCTTTCGGTAGACCGACCAGCAATGGCAACGACCAGGTCGAGTTGACCCGGCCATAGCTCGCCGCCAGAAAGCGGAACTGGGTGCGCTCGCAGCCGATCCGCAGATCAAGGGTCGAGGACAGCAATGCCGCACCGCCATAGGCGAGCCCGTTGATCGCGCCGATCAAGGGCTTGGCAAAGCTCGCGACATGCCAGGTGGCCTCGCTGCGAAACGCCTGGCGCTGGGCCAATTCCTCGCTCGTCAGCCCGGCCATCTCATGGATGTCGGCGCCGGCCGAAAACGCCCGCTCGCCAGCGCCGGTCAGGACCACCGCCTTGACCGCCTCGTCCCTTTCGTACTCGGTCAATGCCTCGTCGAGCTCGCGCGCCAAGCCAAAACTCAGTGCGTTGAGCTTGTCCGGCCGGTTCAGCGTAATCACCGCGACCTGGTCGCGGCATTCGGTCAGGATGAATTCATAAGCCATTGCGGCATCCCTTTGCGGCCGTCCTTGGTTTGACACTACGCGGGACCGGGTGTTAGCTCAACCTTCAGTGCCGGTTCGGCATGGCGCAGGGGACTGAGGAGGCGGCGATGAGCGGGGCTCTCGAAGGTGTGCGGGTGCTCGAACTGGCGCGCTATCAGGCCGGCCCGCGCGGCGGCATGATCCTCTCCGACCTCGGCGCCGAAGTCATCAAGATCGAGAAGCTGGGCGGCGAGGAGACCCGGCAATCGCCGCCCTTGGTGCGCGGCCAGAGCGTTTATTTCTCGGTCTATAACCGCGGCAAGAAAAGCCTGTGCCTCGACCTGCGCACCGCCCGCGGCAAGGAGATCTTCGCCGCTCTGGTCAAGACCGCCGACATCGTGCTGCAGAATTTCCGTCCCGGCGTCATGGACAAGATGGGTTTTGGCTACGACCGGCTGCGCGAGCTGAAGCCCGACATCATCCTGGGTTCGGTCTCGGGCTTCGGCCAGTACGGGCCCTATCGCGACCGCCCGGCCTTCGATCCGCTGGGCCAGGCGATGAGCGGGCTGATGCATCTGACCGGTATCCCGATCGGCCGGCCGCTCGGCACCGCCTCCTCGATCGTCGACCGCTATACCTCGCTGCATGCGACGATCGGCATGCTGGCGGCCTTGCATCACCGCGACCGCACCGGCGAGGGCCAGGTGGTCGATGTCTGCCTCCTGGATTCGGCATTGACCATGGTCGAGATCCCGACCTCGTATTACCTCGCGACCGGCGAGGAGGGCGGCGAAGGCGGCCGGCCGCCGTATCAGGCCAAGGACGGCCACGTCGTGATCTCGGCTTCCGGGCGCGAGATGGGTTCGCGGCTGATGCGGATCGCCACCGGCAACCCGGACGCGGTCGCCAATACCGGCGCCTTTACCGGGCGGATGAGCCTCGGCGATTTGCCGCGCCAGGCGGTCGCGGCCTGGTGCCTCGCGCACACCGTCGACGAGATCGTCACCGCATTGGTCGAGGCCGACATCCCGGTCGCCCCGGTCAAGACTATCCCGCAGGTCGCTGAAGACCCGCATCTGTGGGAACGCGAGATGCTGGTCAAGATGGAAGACCCGGTGGCCGGCGAGATGTACCTGCCCGGCGCCACGATCAAGATGTCGAAGACCCCCGGCCGGATCGGCCCGGTGCCGACCCCCGGTCAGCACACCGACGAGCTGCTCTCCGGCATCCTCGGCTACGACCGCGCATCCCTCGACGAATTGCGGCAGCAGAAGGTGATCGCTTAGCGCCCTCTGCGGTTGATAAACGAGCGGCCGATCCCGATCTCACGAGACGGAGGCTCCGCCCGCATGACCGTGATGTTATCAAAGACATACGACGCGCTGATTTCGGCCGGCGCCCCGGAGGAGAAGGCGCGCGCTGCTGCCGAGGAATTGGCCGCCTATGAGACCCGGTTCGCGAAGATCGAAACCGACCTTGCGGTCCTGAAATGGATGGTAGGCGTTAACCTGGCTGCGTCGTTGTCGCTTGTAATCAAGGCCTTCCTTTGAGAGGGGAAATAATCCTTATAAAGGCCAGCCGAGCCACTCGCAGATGCCTCTGCCCATTACCCATTCCTGATCGCCCGGCGACAGCCACGGCAGTTCCTCGGTGAATAGCGCGATCGCCTGGCGATAGGTGCAGGGCAGCCGGGTCAAGTCGGTGCCCCAGAACATCCGGCGCGGACCGAACGCCTCGAACACCCGGCGCAGATACGGGTGCAGATTAAGATACGGATAATCCTGGCTCGTATAGGCCGGTAATGCCGAGGCCTTGACCGCGACGTTGGGCCGCCTCGCCAGTCGCAACAGCTTGGGCAGGTCGTCGAAGGCGGCGTTGTCCTTGGCCCGCAGCAGCGCCAGATGATCGATGACCAGCTTGAGCCCAGGATGCGCCGCGGCGATATTATCGACCTGCGGCAACAGGCCCGAGGGCGAGACCATGACCGGCAATCCGGCGCGCTCGGCCTCGTTCCACACCCAACCGGCCGGATCGTCGAACAACGCCCGCGCCTGAGCGGTATTCGAGGTCACCCGCAACCCGAGCATGCCCGGCTGGCTCCGCCAGTCGTCGAGCGGGCGCGGCTCCGCCGGCGGCCGTCCCATCACCGCAAAGCGGTCGGGATGCAGCCGTGCCGCCGCGAGCGCCAGATCGTTGCGGTCGCCCTCCCAAGAGGGCGGCACGATCACCACCCGCGCCACCCCGGCCATATCCATCTCGGCCAGCAGGTCGTCTTTCGAAAAGGACTGCGCCCGGTGCGGCGCGCTACGCCCCTTGGGCCACGGCCGCTCCGGCGTGTCCGCCCCCCAGATGTGAACCTGCGCATCGACGATAAACATGGCTCACTGCTCCCCTACTAGAGCCCGCAGCCGCGGCAGCAGCACCGGCAGCTCCTCAGTTGCAGTCTTCCCGCGTACCCTCCTCGTCCGCCCCCATCAGCCGCGAGTAGCCCGCGACATCGGCGGCGAGGATCGCGGCGAGACGGCGGGTGGCGACCATGTTCGACCCGGTGCTCGGTTTCGCGTCGAGATTAACCCAAAGCTGAGGCCTGCCGCACTTCTTCTTTCGACACAAGGAGCCTACCGACCTACCCGGCTACCGAGACCCCGGGGCGAAGTGAGCAACGACGGTGACGCTCCTCGTCGGCGCACCTGCCTTGCCGGCCCTGGTGCGCGCACCTAAGATCGGGGCTTTGCCGCTGCCGGAAGACGCCGTGCGAAACCACTTCGCGATCGCCGCGATCGTCGCTGTCCTCGTGGTGCCCGCAGCCCGGGTAACGATGGCGGCAGCGCCGCAGGCCGGTGCGGTGCTGGCGCTGTTTGGGCAGTGCTTTGTCGAAAGCAGCGGCCGGAGAAGCCCGCTGCAGCTGGGCGATGCAGTGCATGTCGGCGATGCCGTTGACGTGGCGGCAGGGGCCAAGCTCAAATTGCGGATGATCGACGGCTCGGTTATCGCCCTCGCCGCCGGCAGTCGCTTGACGATACCCGATTACCGGGTCGGTAATGGCGGAGAGAGCCGCGACGCCATATTGTCGCTCGGCGCGGGTCTGTTGCGCGCCATCGTGACCCCGCTTAGAGGGCCGCCGCATTTCGAGGTTGACACGGCGACTGCGGTGGCGGCCGTGCGCTCGACCGACTGGTTTATCGAAGTTCAACCGGAAGCGACGCAGGTCGGCGTGCTCGCCGGCCGTGTCAGTCTGAAGAGCGCCGCCACCGGAAAAGAGATCGTCATCCCCGCCCATTGGGGCGCCCGCGTCGAAGCCGGCCGCGATCCGGTCCCGGCAAGGGTGTGGACCGGGGCCGAATTCGACGATTTCATCCGCCGCACGAATTTGGACACTGCGCCGCGGTGACACGGCGGCGCGGAGCACGCTCAGCCGGACTGGCGTTGACGGCGGCGGCGGTCGTGGTGCTGCTGTTTACAGTCTTCGCCGACAATCCGGTTGTCCGCGGGCTCGAGACGGCGTCCCTCGATCTGCGCTTCCGCCTGCGCGGGGTGCGACCGCCGGGGCCGGAGGTGACGCTGATTTTGGTCGATGACCGCAGCCTCGAAAGCCTCGGCCGCTGGCCGCTTTCGCGCGCCCTCTTTGCCCGGGCGCTCGAAGTGCTCGACCATGCCGGGGCGAAGGTCGTCGCCTTCGATCTCTTGTTCACCGAGCCCGACCAGCCGGTTCCGGCCGATCTGCGGGCGGCGGCGCGGGCCGCTGCCGAGACACTCCCCGGCGACCGCAGCGACCAGCTGCGTGCCTCATTACTACGGCTCGCCGACAGCGACCGCGACGGCCGCTTCGCCGCCGCCATTCGCGCTTCCGGCAATGTGCTGCTGCCGATCGGCTTTTCGTTTGTCGACACGCCCGGCGAGGCGCCCTCGTGGCTCTCCGATTCAGCCTATGCGCGCTTCGACAAGAGCCCGCTGCCGCCGGTTTTCCCGTTGCGTCGCGAAATCGGCGGTTCTGCCGATCGAGGCGCTTGCTACGGCTGCCGCCGGACTGGGCCACACGAGCCTCGCCTATGATCGCGACGGTGTGCCGCGCTACGATTACGTCGCGTTGCCGTTCGAAGGCGATTTCCTGCCTTCGCTGCCGGTACGCGCAGCCGCCGCCTATCTCGGCGTCGCTTGGCGCAAGGTCGCGCTGGCGCTGGGCGTCGCCGTCCATATCGGCGACCGGATGGTGCCGACCGATCGGGCGATGCGGCTATTGATCAATTACCGCGGGCCGCCCCGCACCTTTCCGAGCTTCTCCTTTGCCGATCTCCTGGCCGGGCTGGTGGCGCCGGAAAACCTCTCCGGCCGCATCGTCCTGATCGGCGCGTCGTTTGTGGGCAGCGGCGACAGTTATGCTCAGCCCTTCAGCAGCACCCAGATGCCCGGCGTCGAGCGCCTGGCCAACATAATCGACACGATCATCAGTCGCGATTTTATCGGCGACGCCTTCGGGCATCTGGAAGATTGTCGAAGTAGCCGCGATCCTGCTGGTCGCGGCGCTGGCCGGGGCGATGACCGAATTTCTGCCGACGCGCTTTGCGGTGCTCGCCGCGGTGGCGCCGATCGCGGCTTGGGCGGCCGTGGCACAGCTGGCTTTTGCGAAGAATGTATGGTTGCCGCTGATCGGACCGGTGGCTGCTCTGGCGACGGCAGCGGTGACGGTGCTGCTGTTCCGCTATTGGGTCGTCGACCGCGTCGGCCGCCGGGTCCGCTCGGCCTTCTGCCATTATCTCGCCCCAAGCGTTGTCCACCGATTGGCCGACAGCGAAGCCGAATTGCACCTCGGCGGCGAGCGGCGCGAGGTCACCATCATGTTCGCCGACCTCTCCGGCTTCACGGCGATGTCCACCAGGCTCCCGCCCGAGGAGCTGATGACGCTGACCAATTCCTATCACGCCCTGATGGTCGAAGCGGTCGAGGCAGTGGGCGGCTATGTCAACCAGTTTGTCGGTGACGCGGTGATGGCGGTATTTGGTGCGCCGGTTCCCGACCCCGACCATGCCGCCAGCGCCGCGCGGGCCGCATTGCGTGTCGTAGCGAGCGTGATGCAGGCTAAAGCCGACGCCGATAAGTGCGGTGTGCCGGGTTACGCGGTCAAAATCGGCCTCAACTCCGGGCCGGCGGTCGTCGGCAATGTCGGCGCACCAAAGCGATATAACTACACCGCTGTCGGCGAAACAGTGAACATCGCTGCGCGGCTGGAGGGCGTGCCTGAGGATTACGGCTGCCGCATCGTCGTCGGACCGAACACTGCGGCGGCGATTGACGACCGCTTTGTGCTTTGCGAGCTCGATTGGATCAAGGTAAAGGGCAAAGACACTGCATTTTCGGTCTATCAGCTGATCGGCGAAAAATCGACTGCGGATGGCAGCGAACTGGTCTGCCTGGCGCAATACGAGGCGGGGTTGAAGCGCTATCGCGCCGGCGACTTTGCCGCCGCCGAAGAGCTTTGGCGCAGCCAGGGCGAGCATCCCAATCCCGGCGCTTGTCCGACCTCGCCGCCGCTCGTCATGGCCGGCCGATGCGCCAGACTGAAGGCCGAATTGCCAGAGGCTTGGGACGGCATTTACGTCCGGACTACCAAATAATGGCGATCGCGACACCTCGCTGCCGCCGTGCCGGCGCGCTGGCGCTAGCTACGGTCTCGCTCGCGTCGTGGCCGCACCTTGCATCCGCATACACGGCTGCCGGCGACCGCACTTTCCCGGCCGTGATCCTGTTGCCGCAGCCGGCGCCCGCCGACCAGCTCTATCTGACGCCCACCTGGCAATCGGTGTCGGGCGGCGGCTCGACGGATCTCGCCGTCAACTTCGCCAAAACGCTGACCGAGCGCCTCGGGGTGCTGTTCGGGGAAGACTACACCTGGCTCGGCCGCAACGGTGCATCGACCGAGACCGGCTGGCAGAACCTCGAAACGGTCGTACAATACCTCGCGATTCTCGACCCGCCGCGCGAAGCGCTGGTTACGGTCGGCGTCGCTCGCGAGTGGGGCGGCACCGGGACGCAACGGGTCGGAGCCTCGCCAAAGGGGGCGACGGCGCCGACGGTCTATTTTGCGAAGGGGCTGGGCGATCTCGATATCGGTTACCTGCGGCCGTTTGCCGTCACCGGCGATATCGGTTACCAGGTCGCCGACGCGCCGCCGCGGCCTGACAATTTGCTGACCGGCATCGCCGTCGAATATTCGATTCCCTATCTGCAATCGAAAGTCCGGGCCCTTGACCTGCCCGATGTCGTGCGCGGGATGACGCCGCTGGTCGAGACTTTTGTAACGACGCCAACGCGCAACCGGGGCAGCAATCGGACGAGTGCCACCTTTGGCCCCGGCGTCAACTACTCCGGCGAGGGCTGGGAATTTACGATCGAGGCCCTGATCCCGGCCGGCCATGGCGGCAACGGCTTCGGCGTTTCCGCCCAGTTCAACCTGTCGCTCGACTATTTCTTCCCCGACACGATCGGCAAGCCGCTGTTCTCCGCGCGATGACGCAGCACCCCGTCGCGGGTCGTCTTGACGATGCGCCGATGATGCTCATCGATCTTCGAGTCGAGGGCCTCGTTTCCACCTCTGAACTCACGACTTCTTCGACTTGCCGCTAAGCCGGCGCGGTTCCCAGCGTCTGGATGACCTCGAAACCCTCGAACTCCGGATGACCGAGATAGAGCGGCCGGTTCGAGCCGGCGTCGCGGTGGGCGAGCCGGAACGCCTCCGAGCGGGTCCAGGCTTCGAAATCCTCCCGGCTGCGCCACAAGGTGTGCGACGAATAGAGCACGTGATCCTCACGCTGCGGCCCGCGCAGCAGGTGAAACGCGACGAAGCCCGGAATCTCGTGCAGGCGGCTGTCGCGCGTCTGCCAGACCCGCTCGAAATCCGCCTCTGACCCCGGAGCGACCTTGAAGCGGTTCATCGCGATGAACATGGGTTTTCCTGTAGGTTGTGTTCCTCAACGTTCGACGGGTCGTTACCTACCCAAAACCTCAATCCCTGAGGCAGCAGCTGCTCTTCGCAAATCCTGGTCCAGAGACGCCAGCGGAAGTTGCCGACGTCGAGCGAGTTCGAGATAAGCGGCATCGTAGCTCGAAAGGCCAAAGCGTTCAGCCATGCGCGCGGTTTCGGTCCACACTTGGCCCGCGGTTTCCTCGTCGAGCTCAATCGGAAGCGCGCTCAGAAAACTGGCGAGGAGCCGGCGGCGATCCGCATCGAGGCGTCCGCGCCGCTCGGCCATCAAAAGCCCGTTTAGTGCTTCGAGCGGCCAAAGCATTGGCGCCACGGCGCCAGCTTGGCCGACTTGTTCCAGCAAATCCGCCGTGGCCGGCGTCCGTTCGTCCTCAAAACACCAAGTGAGCGCCACCGAATTGTCGAGGACAAAGCTCACGACCGCCCCTCGTTGATGAGATCCTTGATCTTCAGCCCTTGCAGCGACAAACCTCGGCTCGCCTCGAGTAATCCTGTAATGGCGCGGCGGGCCTTTGCCCGGTCGAAGCCGGGTGCCGCAGGTACAAGCTTTGCGACCGGTTTGCCGCGTCGGGTGATGACAATCTCCTCGCCGTGTTCGACGCGATCGAGCAATGCACCAAGCCGATTCTTGGCTTCGAAGGCCCCAACCTCACGCATGATCAAGCTTTCTGCCTAGACGATAGTCTAGCTTATCTGGCAGCTTTCCGTCATGCAACCGCTCCTCTACGATCGCCGATGAGGGAGCCGCAGCCGGAAGCAGAATGAACGACAACACCGACACCATCATCGTCGATACCGCGACGCGGATTTTCCAGGATCTGTGCGAGCCCGCCACGATCAACGACGCCGAGAAGGGTGTGTGGCCGAAGGCGCTGTGGGGTGCGCTCGAAGAATTGGGGCTGCCGCTCACCTGGGTCCCGGAAGAGCTCGGCGGCGCCGGCGCCGCGATGGCCGACGGCTTTGCGGTGTTGCGCGCGGCCGGCCGCGTCGCCGCCCCGGTGCCGCTGGCCGAAACGCTGATGGCCGGCTGGCTGTTGGCGCAGGCCGGGATAGCGGTGCCGGGCGGGCCAATGACCATCGCCCCGGTGCATGCCGACGGCCATATCGTCCTCGGCGCCGATGGAAAGCTCGGCGGCCGTGCCCGGCGGGTGCCGTTTGCCCGCAACGCCGCGAATTTCGCCGTCCTGGTACACCGCGCCGAGGAGCGCATGGTGGCGCTGGTCGCCGCGACGGGCTTGCCGATCAGCCACGATCAGAGCCTCGCCGGCGAGCCGCGAGACACCGTCTCGTTCGACGGCGCGGTCCCCGAAGCGGTCGAGCCGACTGAATTTGACGAAGACACGATCCAGCGCTTTGGCGCCGCCGTGCGGCTGCAGCAGATGGCCGGCGCGCTCGAAAAGATCCTCGACCAGTCGGTGCAATGGGCGCTCGACCGCTCGCAGTTCGGCCGCCCGATCGCCAAGTTCCAGGCGGTGCAGCACAACCTGGCGACCCTCGCGGGCGAAGTCGCCGCCGCGGGTGCCGCGGCCGACCTCGCCGCCGAGGCGTGCGCCGGCCCGGATCCCGGCATCGCCGAGATCGCGATCGCCAAGGTGCGCGCCGGCGAGGCGGCCGGCAGCGGTGCGGCGATCGCCCATCAGGTGCATGGCGCCATGGGCTTCACCTATGAGCATTCCTTGCACCATGCGACGCGCCGGCTATGGGCGTGGCGCGAGGAATTCGGCAACGAGGCGGTATGGGCGACGCGCCTCGGCCATCTGGTCGCGTCCGAGGGCGCCGACCGGCTGTGGCCCTTCATCACCCAACACTCGTAACAACACCCGTCATTCCCGCGAAAGCGGGAACCCAGGAGCCGCGGCTTCCGTCGCTTTCCCCTGGACCCCCGCCTGCGCGGGAGTGACGACCGACTGAGAGGCATCGATGACCGCCAGCTTTCGTTTCGATCCGGCCGAATTGCCGCCCGAGGCCGCGGAATTGCGCGAGGAAGTCCGCGCCTTTCTCGCCCACGAGGCCGAGGTCGGGACCTTTTCGCCGCATGACGGCAAGGGCGGCTTTTCGCGCGAGTTCAGCCGCAAGGTCGGGGCCAAGGGCTGGATCGGCATGACCTGGCCCAAGAAATACGGCGGCCACGAGCGCTCGCAGCTCGAACGCTACGTCGTGACCGAGGAATTGCTGGCGGCGCATGCCCCGACCCGCGCCCATTCGACCGCCGACCGGCAATCGGGCCCGGTCATCCTGCGCTACGGCCAGGAGGAGATCCGGCAAAAGATCCTGCCGCGCATCGCATCGGGCGAATTGTGCTTCTGCATCGGCCTCTCCGAGCCCAATTCGGGCTCGGACGTGTTCGCCGCCTCGACCCGCGCCTCCAAGGCCGACGGCGGCTGGCTGGTCAACGGCCGCAAGATCTGGACTTCAAACGCGCATCAGGCCGATTACATGATCGCGCTTCTGCGCACTTCGTCCTCGACCAAGGAGAACCGGCGGCACGGGCTGACCCAGTTCCTGGTCGAGATGAAGATTCCGGGGATCACCACCCGCCCGATCATCAACCTGACCGGCGGGCACGATTTCAACGAGGTCGTGTTCGACGACGCGTTCCTGCCCGATTCTCACCTGATCGGCGAGGTCGACATGGCCTGGAAGCAGGCGACCGACGAGCTCGCTTATGAGCGAAGCGGCCCCGACCGCTGGATCGAGACCCTGTCCAGCCTGGTCGAGCTGGTCCGGGTCGCCGGCGAGGAGCCCGGCGAGCGCCTGGCCGAAGGCATCGGCCGGCAGGTCGCCCATCTCGCGACCCTGCGCCGCATGTCACTGTCGGTCGCAGGCATGCTGCAGGCCGGCAAGACGCCGGCGGTCGAATCGGCCGTGGTCAAGGATCTCGGCACCAATTTCGAGCAGGCGCTTCCCGACAAGGTCCGCCTCTTGGCGCCGCCGCCGAGCGACGCGCAGCCGGACGCGAATGACGACCGGTTCGAGGAGGCCTTGCGCTACACGACGCTGATCGCCCCCAAGCTGACGATCCAGGGCGGCACCCGCGAGGTGTTGCGCGGCATCATCGCCCGCGGCCTCGGCCTGCGCTGACCGCCGCCGAAGGATGCTGAACGTCGGTCATTCCGGGGCGCGGCAGAGCCGCGAGCCCGGAACCTATGAACACTGGCCTGCGAGCCTCGTGGAAAAGTCCGTGGTCATGGGTTCCGGGCCTGCCCTGCGGGCATCCTGGAATGACGGTGATCAGGCCGGCAACTTTTGTCATGGGCGGCGACCACATGCCTGATCTTCGCCCGCTGCTGGCGCCCGACGAGCATCGCGATCGTCGGCGCCTCGGCCGATGGCCGCGACCCTGCGCGGCCGGCTGACCCTCGCACTGATCGGCCACGGCTATGCGGGCCGGATCTACCCGGTCACCCGCAGCCAAAGCGAGGTGCTGGGCCTGCGCACCTATCCCTCGGTCGCCGACCTGCCCGAGCCGGCCGATCTCGCGGTCATTCTGGTGCCGGCGGCGGTGGTGGCGCGGACCTTGGACGAATGCGGCCAACGCGGCATCCGCGCCGCGGTCGTGATCAGCTCTGGCTTTGCCGAGGAAAAAGGCGAGGCGGCGCACGCTCGCGACCTTGAATTGCACCGCGTCGCCGAACAGCACGGCATCCTTCTCTGCGGCCCCAATTCCGAGGGGCTGGTCAACCCATTGCAGCGGGTCGTCGCGACCTTCAGCCCGGTGTTCCACGATCCGGCGCGCCCCCTGCTGCCGGCGACCCCGCACGGCCGCCCGATCGCGGTCAGCTGCCAAAGCGGCGCCTTGACCTTCGCCTTCCTCAATCGCGGGCGCGACCGCCAGCTGCGCTTCACCTATCAGGTCAGCGCCGGCAACCAGACGATCCTCGAAGCGCACGACTACGTTGACTGGGCGCTGGGTCACGGCGGCGCCGACATCTTCCTGGTCTATCTCGAAGGCATCCGCGATCCCGGCCGGTTCCGCGCCGTCGCCGACCAGGCCGCTGCCGCCGGCAAGCCGCTGATCGTCGCCAAGGTCGGTCGCTCGGACGCCGGGCGTCGCGCCGCGGCCTCGCACACCGGCTCGCTCGCCCATGCCGGCGTCATCGACGACGCGATCTTCCGCCATCACGGGATCGTCCGCGGCGAAGACCTCGACCACATGCTCGATGTCGCCGCCGCGTTTTCGTTTTGCCCGTTGCCGCGCGGCAACCGGGTCGCGGTGATCACCGGCTCGGGCGGCAGTGCGGTGTGGATGGCCGACATCC
Organism: uncultured Alphaproteobacteria bacterium; assembly: GCA_963795485.1. Lineage (GTDB taxonomy): Bacteria > Pseudomonadota > Alphaproteobacteria > ATCC43930 > CGMCC-115725 > AP-15. The sequence continues at coordinate 1,235 of CAWCIL010000029.1, read as the reverse complement.
TCTCGGCGCACGGGCTCGAACTGCCGGTGCTGGAAGACGACATCCAGCGCCGCATCCTGGCGCTTCTGCCGTCCTACGCCTCGGCGCAGAACCCGGTTGACGCCACCGCCCAAGCGATCCACGAGGTCGGCTATGCACGGATCATCGAGATCCTGCGCCAATCGCAGCGCATCGACACGATCCTGCTGATCGGCTCGCTGGCCAACGAGACCACCGCCGCCGGCCACGCGGCGCAGCTGGCGACGCTGACCGGGCCGCGCGACCAGCCGATCCTGTTATGCGCGTACACGAGCGCCTCGCCGGCGGCGATGGCCGCCTTCGCCGAGGCCGGCATCCCCTGCTACACCTCGATGCCGAGCTGCGCGCGCGCGATCCGGGCATTGGTCGATTACGGCCGCTTCCAGGCGCGCCGGCATCATCCGCCGCCGCCCACGACCATGCCGGCATTGCGCGAGGAAACCGCCCGCGCGCTCGCCGCCGCCGGGCCGGTGCTGGCCGAGCACGAGGCCAAGGCCTTGCTCGCCCTTTACGGCATCCCCCGCCCGCCCGAGGCGCTGGCGACCTCCGCCGATCAGGCTGCGGCGGCTGCCGCCCATATCGGCGGCGCGGTCGCGCTCAAGGTGCAGTCGCCCGAAATCACCCACAAGACCGAGGCCGGCGCGGTGGCGCTCGGCGTTGCCGGCGAGGCGGCGGTGCGCGAGGCCTACGCGCAGGTGTTGGGCAATGCCGTCGCAGCCCACCCCAGCGCCGCGATCCAGGGTGTGCTGGTGCAGCAGATGGCGCCGCCCGGCCTCGAAATGATCCTCGGAATCAGCCGCGACCCCGATTTCGGCCCGATGCTGATGGTCGGCCTCGGCGGCATCCACGTCGAAGTGTTGCGCGACGTGGCCTTCGCCCCGGTGCCGATCGGCTCCGACGAAGCCCAGGCCCTCCTCGCCGAGCTTCGCGGCGCCGCCCTTCTCGACGGCGTGCGCGGCGCGCCGCCCGCCGACAAACCCGCCCTCGCCGAGCTGATCGCCGCCCTCTCCCGCTTCGCCGCCGACCACGCCGACCAAATCGCCGAAATCGACCTCAACCCGGTCATCCTCCACCCCCAAGGCCAGGGCCTCACCATCGTCTACGCCCTGATCGTCAAACGCCAACCCGCGAAGCCGTAAAGCCGCAACCCCGCAACACGCGACCCAAGGGTGGCTGCCGGACGATCCTCGTCCCTGTACCCGGTGTCTCCTCAGCGC
>CAWCIL010000028.1:0-8824 GCA_963795485.1 uncultured Alphaproteobacteria bacterium | reverse complement strand
CGTCAACGGTCATTCGCGCCGTCGAGACGAGGCCCAGGATGGGGCCCGATATTGCGGCCTGATTATTCAGTCGAAGAAGGTGCCCCGGCCTTTCGGCCGGGGCGATCGGTCACTCCGCGGCCGCGAGGTCCTCGTCGCCGTCGTCGATTTCGATTTCCTCGATCTCGTCGATTTCGGCGGCCCGGTCCGGTTCAGGCCGCGCTAGCACGCCATTGGCCCGGCTATGGGTCCTGGCCCAGAAAGCAAGCTCTTCGTCGATTTGCCGCAACGACTCGCGCCAAGCCTGGCAATCGCGCCCGTCTACGCCCTTGTGGTCAACCAGCGGGCGTCCATCGTCCCCCTCAACCCGCCCGATCGCCTCGAATGTGGAGACGAGCTCCTCCATAGCAGAGGCGAACGTGCCGACCGTGTTCCGGAACCGGTCGGTCGGGGTATCACCTGGTCGATGCGATTTGCGCTTGCCCGCGGGCTGGAACTCGCCGCGCAGGAAGGTGTCGTTGACGATTTGGGCGCGGCCCTCCTCATCTTCGACGGGCTTTCCGATTCATCCACGACCCCGAATTTGTCGGCCAGCCGCGTGGTCGCGGAGAACCTGCCCGAGTTGCAGGACGCCTGCGGAGTTTGCCGCATGGTATCGAGGACCTCGCCGGGCAAACGCCGGTCGGGCTGAGCGTTATTCGCGGTGCCGCGATCACCGGATAGACGGCCTTCGACGATGAGGGGGAAGGCCGAACGCACTGAGAGCTCGAGCCGTGGCCGGACCCGGCTCGTCAGTCTGCCCCGCGGCAGCAGCGGCGTGGACTTCCGCGAGCGCCTCGTTGACTAGGGTATCCGTATCGCGACCGGTGAAGTCCCAGCCGTTGCTGTGCACCGCCTTGCTGTACGCTCTCCGGAGGTAGCGACGGATCTGGTCCACGCGGATCGGTTCGTCGTTCACGGCCCGCAAGACTAGCGCCGTCGCCAAGGCATTGAGGAGACCTCGGTTGATGTTCTTGCGGGTCGACTCGCTTGTAACCGCGACCCGGATGGCCTCACGCACGTAAGCGTCCGGGTTGCTAAAGAGCCGGACAATGCGGGCGGCGCGCAGAGTGGGGTCTTCCGGAAGGTGGGCGGCCCGTGCCTCCTCCTTGGTGAGGGAGCCGGCAAAATAAGCCGCCTCCGTGGGGTTGATGAGATTTCGGCGCTCCAGCTCGTCGAGAACCTCGTCAGCGAGCGACTCATTCTCTGGACCTTCCCCCCAGGGGGTGGGCGGATCGACGTGACGGAGAGCACCAACGATTTGAGTGCGGGTCCGGAACCCGACCGAAGCTCTCAAGAGAGGGAACAAACCCCACGATAATGAGCGCTGGGATGCGTTCGCACCGCAGCGCAACAAGATCGTCCGCCTCCCCCTGCTGGTCCGCAGAGCCTCGTTGAGGCGCCGCACGTTGGCGCGAAACTCGCCATCTGTGTCGTCACAGCACGGCATGTGCGTCCGCCGAGCGCACGCCGACGATATCGTGCACCGCCGTGACGCGGGAGGAACCCTCGGCGGTAACAGGCACGGTTGCAGGGTCAGTGCCATCGGCGTGGCGATAGGTGGTGGCAACCAGCCAAACAGCCTCCATTACGCCCTGGTAGCGGATTGAACCCCCACCAGTCATTGGTGGCGCGGACGTACTCTGCGGCGTGCTGCGAGCCCCACACGAGGTGGTGCCTGTTCTCGACATCGACGGCGAGTTCAGCCGAGGTCGCGGATGCCGGCCGGCGTCCGAGGCTCGGGCAAGGGCCTGGAGTTTCCGAATTCTCCTTGCCAGTTCCTGGGGCGATCGCGAACGGGTGTTCGGCCCGGCAGGGTCTGCGGATTTCGCGGGTCGGGCATTGCCTTGCGCGACCACACCTGGGTACGGATGCCCAGGACAGTCCGACCAGGGACCGCGATCCGCTCGGGCAACGGGATCGGTGTCGCCACCGATCCCTTTCCGCACGGCGGCGGGGTTGACTACGGCGTTCGCAATAGCGACTGGCGGCACCCCGGGAGTGCGCCGAACTGTTCACCAGGCGGCGATCTCGTCGGCGCGCGCCTTGTTAACTCGCTGATACGGTGAATCCGGGGCAGCGGCTTGACGGGACGCGGCAGAACGGGGGTGTCTGTAATCTTGGAACTCATGGTCATGGTTTCCGACACGCGCGACCGGGCCGAACCCATGTCGGACCTCGGATCGCAGATCGCGGGTATCCGAGGTGCCAGGATCACCAGGATCCGTTTAGGTTTTCTCCCTCGCTTACTCCAGGAATAACCTGGCGTCGCCGAGGGCGGCGTCAGCCTTGCGGGACCTTGTCTACGTGTATGAGACGACGGCGAGCTCAGCCCTGTGTCCCGCGTGACCTCCCCTTGCCCTGCGGGCACGGGTTCGGGGTCCGACGCAGCTAGCGTCGCGGACCGCAACCATGGATCGAAGCGGGATTTCTGTCAACTGAAAATCGCGAGGCCCCGCTGCAGCCCAACGAATGAGCTTTATCCGACGACAGTTCCCCCGACCCGGTCGATCTAGGGCTGCTGTGGAGGTCCGCTTCGGGGCGCATGAGCGGGCGTTCTATGGGAACTTGGCGAACTTCCGGGATGGGGTTGAGAGCAGGCGCCACAGCACCGACCGACGTTATGATCGATCAAGGCCGGCTTACTACCGGCCGCGGTCGTCATTGATATTCCGGCAAATTGCGAGTATGATGATGAGCAAATCAGTTGGCCGGGGGCGGATGAGGCAACTCTTGACGGCATTCGGCGAAGAGGGGCGGTTGCCGGGCACTGCACCCGATATATTGGCGGTTGGGTGACAACCTATCCACAATCCCGCCTAATCTCATTCTGATAAAACAGGGGATGCAGGGAACATTCGACTATATCCCAAGTTGTACCCTATCCGAAGAGAGGGGCCCTGCGACATGACCGAACCCCCGTCCTATCGCGCGATCGGCGTCAATCGTGATGGGTTTGTCGCGACCGTCGAGATGCGCCGGCCGCCGCATAATTTCTTCGACAGCGCGCTGGTCGGCGAGATCGGCGAGGCGTTCGAGCGGCTCGATGCCGACCCCGACTGCCGGGCGATCGTGTTTGCCGCGGAGGGCCGCTCGTTCTGCGCCGGCGCCGATTTCTCGAAACGCATGGATACCGGCACGGTCGCCGAAAGCGCCCGCAGCGGCGCCGGCAAGCACCTCTACAAGGAGGCGATCCGGCTCTTCCGCACCAAAAAGCCGATCGTCGCCGCGGTGCAGGGGGCTGCGGTCGGCGGCGGGCTCGGCCTCGCCCTGTCGCCGATTTTCGCGTGACCTGCCAGGAGGCGCGGTTGCGCCAATTTCAATCGTCTCGGCTTTCACCCGGGTTTCGGCCTGACCGCGACCTTGCCGCGGCTCGTCGGCGCGCAGCAATCGGCGTTGCTGTTCTATACCGGCCGCCGCATCCCCGGCGACGAAGCCGTTCGCATCGGTCTCGCCGATCTCTTGGTGCCGCAGCCCGAGGTGCGCTCGGCGGCGCAAAATCTCGCCCTCGAAATCGCCCAATGTCGCCGCTCGCCGTGGTGGCGACGCGCGAGCCGTGCGCCGCGGCCTCGTCGATGCGATCGAGGCGGCGACCGAGCGCGAGCTCGTCGAGCAGGATTGGCTGCGCCGCACCGAGGACTTCGCCGAGGGGATCAAGGCGATGGCCGACCGCCGGCTCCCCGATTTCCACGGCCGCTGACCCAAGAGGTCAGAACCGGCGGCGCAATGCCGCGATGGCGAGCCGCCAGCTCTGCAACGGGTCGGGCTGCGCCAGCGCCGGGGCGAACGGGTCGTATCCGGCATGGTCCAGCCGCCGCAGAAAATGTCGCGCGATGACCGCCGGTAGCAGCGCCGGCAGCGCCTGTCGCGGGATCGCGCGACGCGATCGGCTGCACCGCCCTCAGATGGCCCCGCGCCGCGGCGGCGATCTCGGCAACGACCGTGCGAACCGCCGGCGTCCCCTGCCGTGTGGCTGTCTCCTCGGGTTCGAGACTGTGGCGTGCGGCAATGTCGAGCGGGACGATCGGGCGCCCCCTCGGCGCCCAGAGCGGCATCGCCCGCAGCAGACCCGCGAGCGCATAGGCGATGCCGACATGACGCCCGGCCTCGACCGCCGGCGGATCGCGCACCCCGAGCGCCTCCAGCGCCAGGTACAGCAGCTGCGACGAGGTCCCTTCTGCGTAGTCCTCGAGGACGGCGAGAGCGGCCGGCGGCTCCTCGGAGAAATCGGCCTCGCGCGCCTCGATCAGCCGGTCGAGATAAGCCCGCGTCAACCCCCGCTCGCGGATCGTCGCGGCCAGCGCCTCGGCCACCGGGTGACGGCGCGCCGGACCGCCGGCATAGATGGCGGCGATGGTCTCGCGCCACCATTGGAGCCGGATCCGGCCGAGCACCGGCTGGCTGACCGCTTCGCGCACCCTTGCAATCTCATGGTTGAAGGCGTAAAGCGCGAACAGCGCCTCGCGGCGCGCGGCCGGGGCAAAGAGCGCCGTCTGGTACCGGTCGCGGTCGTGACGCCGCACCAACGCCGCGGCCGGCGACAACGCGTCCGCCCCGGCGGAACGCTGGGCCGCAGCCAGCGTTTTTTCACGCAACCGCATCACCTGACACGGGATGGTCGCCATGGCTTTTGAACTGCCGCCCCTGCCCTATCCGAAAAATGCGCTGGAGCCGCACCTCTCCGAGCGGACGATGGAATTCCATCACGATAGGCATCACCAGGCCTATGTCACGAACTTGAACAACCTGGTCAAGGGCTCGCCGATGGAGAGCCAGTCGCTCGAGCAGATCATCAAGGCGACGTACAAGGACAGCTCGAAGACCGGCGTGTTCAACAACGCCGCACAGGTGTGGAACCACACCTTCTTCTGGCATTCGATGAAGCCGCATGGCGGCGGCGCGCCGACCGGCAACGTCGCCGCGGCGATCACCCGCGACTGCGGCGGCATCGACAAATTCAAGGAACAGTTCAAGACGACCGCGGTCGGCCAGTTCGGCAGCGGCTGGGCATGGCTCGTTTCCGACAAGGGCCAGCTCGAGATCATCGGCACGCCGAACGCGGTCGACCCGCTGGCCGAGGGTCAGACGGCGCTGTTGACCTGCGACGTATGGGAGCACGCCTATTACCTCGACTTTCAGAACCGGCGGCCCGATTTCGTCCAGACCTTTCTCGACCACCTGATAAACTGGGACTTTGTCGCCCAGAATCTCGCAAAAGCGGGTTGAGGGCCGAATCCGGGATGAGCGCCCCGCTTCGGCGGGGCTTTCTCGATGGACCGGTGCCGGTGCTCGGCCTCGTAATCACTTAGATCGCGGGCCGGGGTGGGCCGGAATCGCAACTGCCCGCCTCACAGCCACGACCGCAAGAACAAGCACGGTGAGACCGGAGATGGCGAGCCCGACGCGCTCCACGCCGAGCCTCTTCCAGGAGGCCGCGACTTGGTGCGAGCCGGCCGGCAGATTGACCGACAGAAGCCCTGTCGCCGGATCCGTATGGGCCGATACGGGCGCACCATCGACCCTCAGCTGCCATGCCGGAAACGCAAACAGCGGCAACCGCAGTTCGGTCTGCCGCAAACCCGATATGCGCCAAGTCTGCAATCGGCTGTTCGCCTCGACCGTGCGGCAGACCAGCGTCTTTGCTTGGCATTCGGCCGCGAGCCCGCCGGCTCGGTAATAGTCCTGCGCATGCTTTCCCTGGGTGGCGAGGCGATATTCGGCCTGCCCGGGATAGAGCGTCGTCTCGTGGACAGAGAGGTAAAGCGGCTTGCCGTCGATGAGCAGCATTTTCGCGCTCAGCAGTCCGGTGGCGCCGAGGCTCAACGCCAGGGGAAAGGCCATGACGAGCTTTTGAAAGCGGGCGTGCCCCGCGCGCTGTAGATCCGACACAACGAGAACGTTGGCGATGAGACCCGTCGCCGAAGCGACATAGATGAAGCGGTGCGGGAACTGGACCATGCGCAACGGCGTGTGCATCAGCCACAGCGGATAGGACAGTTCACTCGCCAGAAACAGCGAAGCCCACGAAACGACCAGCAAAAGCAGCAACGTCTCGCCTAGGCGATCCTGGGTATTCCGGCGCCGATGCGCGTGCCAGGTCGCACCAGCAACGCTGAGTAGCACCAGCGCGGGCACCGTCCATTGAAACGAGAACCAGCGCATGCCAAAGGCCAACGCGGTTACGGTGGGGAATGCAAAAGCGTTCCAGGGCGTGTAGGCCGTCGTCCACACCTCGGGCGAAATCAGGCGCATCGAGCCAATCGCGGGGACCAGATAGAACGCCGACAGCGCGAGACCAAATCCGGCGGAAATGAACCACGAGACCACCCGCCTGACGGCCGGCGCCGTGCCGTGCGAGCGACGAAAGAAGCACAAGCACATGAAGCTGAAACAGATCAGCGCCATCAGGGCGGAGAGGATATGGATCAGCACCAGCGCAGCAATGGTCAGCGCCGTCGGAAGGTCGACCCAGCGCTCGAATGCTGCTGGGCGCACGGCACAATAGGTGAGCGCGACGAGCGCGGCGAATCCAAAGGCCCAAGGAAAGTCATCGAAGTAATAGAACAGCATGAATATCATCGGTGCCCACTGCAGCAGGACAGCACCGACCAGCGCATAACCATTCGCCATAAACAGTCGCAACAATCTCCAGCCGACAAATCCGGTAATTACCGTCGAGAGGACGAATACGCACCGCATCGCCGCCCAGGTGCTGGACGTCAGAAGACGGACGATGCCGCAGCCATAGTAGAAGAGTGGAGAATAGAACAGCAGCGCGACCTCGCCGAGACCAAAATTGCCGCGCCACATCCAATGCGGATATGGGTCACCATCGCGCAGAGCCTCGGCAAACTGCACCGCCCAGCGGTAATGGGCATTGAAGTCGTTGCCGCGGACGCCAACGTCAAACAAGACCCCGGGCGCATGGACGAGCACCGCCGACGCGACGAAGACCCCGAAAGCCGCCAACGGCACAACAGATCGAACCGGCAACGGGATGGACTGTACTTTAATCATGTTTATCCGTTAATGCCGGTCACGATTATACCTCGCGATGAGTAGGGCGCTGAAAAACCCGATGCCATTCCGGGACGGCCCACAGGGCAGGCCCGGAACCCAGTAACTCCGCCCAATCCCTTATTTTCGGAGCTGGTAGGTCCGGATTTCGGGCTCGCGTTGCCCGCGCCCCAGGGGCCGGTCAATCGGCGGCGAGGTTTGACCCCGGATCGGCACGCAAAACTGACCCTGACGCGCCTCGGTTCAGGCTTGTCCCGGAGCGAACAGGAGGGCCCCGCACGCGTCGCACGGTGCCTGCGCGAGCGACGCAGCGACGCGCGGGAGGTTCCCAGCTTTCCTTGCCGGAGCAAGCCGGGGTGGTGCATCGGTTCAGGCGCGATGCTTGAAGCGCCGGCTCTCGTCCCCGGTCTCGATGATTTCGCAGTGATGGGTGAGCCGGTCCGAGCACAGCGTCCGTGGTCATCTTGGCGTCGCCAAAGACGCTCGGCATTCGCCAAAGGCGAGGTTGGTGGTGACAATGACGGAGATGCGTTCGCAGAGCCGGCTGATCAGATGAAACCGCAGCTGCCCGCCGCTCTGCGGGAAGGGCAAGTCTCCGAGCTCATCGAGGACGACAAAGTCCATGCGGGTGGAAGATATTCCGCGAGACGGCCCCGACGGCCGGCGCGGGCTTCGCCCTGCCGGTTGACCAGGTCAACGACGGTGTGGAAACGGCTTCTGGCGCCGCTGCGGATTGCAAGCCCGAGCAATGGCTATGGCAAGATGGCTCTTGCCCGCGCCGGTGCCGCCGACCAGCACGGCATGGGCGGCGGTCATCGCCTCGTCCCCCGGATCCGGCCTGGGACCGGCCCGAGGACAGGCTCCGGCGGCACGCGTGTCATAGAGGTTGAGCCGCGACATCGGCTCGAGAACGTCAATGCGTTCCATCAGAAGCTTTCCGCAGGCGGTCATAGCGGGCGCAGTCGGCGATCGGCGGATCTCGCAGGCTGCGGGCGGCGAGCTATGAGGAGCTAAGCGCCTGGCTACTCGACCGCTGCGTCGCGTACATGGCTCGCATCCATTGGTGTTTTTGACAACCCAACTTTGGCACATCGATGCCGTGAGGGTGCCATCCACCCCATCAAGCCCGTGGGCTCAAGGCTCACCGCACGAGGAGGCCGTCCGAATCCGTCGGACCCTCACCCGGATCGCGGTTGCCTACGAGGCCGGGCGGGACGGCTTTTGACTGGCGCGCCGGCTGCGGGCGCGCGGCATCGAGGCCCTGTCATCCATGCCTCCAGCGTGGCGGCGTCGCGCGAGCACCGGCGAGCCAAGACAGATCGGCTTGAACGTCACCGTGGCTGCAGCTGCCCTGGACTGGCTGCGCGGCGAGTGCGGCCACTGCAGCATGGCGGCGATCCCGACGCTCGCGGCCGAAGATGGCCGGCGGCCGAACCGCGAGACACCAGACGCTGATCGGCGAACGCACGCGCATCAAAGGATCGACTGATCACGCAACCGACAGCCCTTGCTCAAGCACGGCGATCACGGCGGAGCTGAACCATCGTTTGCGTCGTCAACAACGCGCTTGCTCCCGCCGACGCCGCGGGAGAGCTTCGCCGCGAGGCCGATTCGGGCTCGATCAGCGGGCGTTTATTCGGCGCGGCCGCTTTGCATTCGGTTCCGGGTGTGGCTCTCCGCATTGACGCGGAACATCTGATCTATGCAGTTCGCTTCTGCTGCTCGGACATCGCGTCGTAGAGGGTCGCGAAGGCTGGGACCAGCTTCTGCACGTGCTGGGCATGAGCTT
>CAWCIL010000027.1:0-6674 GCA_963795485.1 uncultured Alphaproteobacteria bacterium | reverse complement strand
CCTTTCATGTAGGGATGGATCGAGCAGATGTAGCTGTAGACGCCTGCGACCGCAAAAGTGTGTGAAAAGCTGTCGTCGGTATCGAGAGCCGCCGAGGCGTAGGCTCCGTTGCTGTCGGCGATCCGGTGCGGGCTATCGTCCGCGTTTTTCCAAACGACCGTCGTTCCGGCGGTCACGGTTAGGTCGGGCGGCAAAAACTTGAAATTCTCGATCTGGACGGTGGCGGTATGCGCCGCGGCTGCGACCGCGCCCTCACTGCCCGCGCCGAGCGCCGGCAGGGCCGCGGCGGCGAGCACCGTCATGCCCATTCCGAAAAGCAGCACGCCGATGCGCGCCGCCGCTGCGTCAGTTTTTCGATGTTCCGCATAGGACTGGCTCCTCAACCCACCAGAGTGTTGTCGGTCAGCGCCGGAGCACCTTTGCTGCGTGCGAAATCGACGGTTCTGACGCCGAGGTATTTGCGCAGCTCGCCGGCCGGGCCTGCTTCATGGGGCCGGGCACGGCTCATGCCCGGGGCCGGCTGCGGAAACGCGGTCGAGGCCGCGGTGTGGAATGTGATGTTGCCCTCGACCTTTTGGATGATCTGGTGGATGTGGCCGTTCAGCACGGTCACCGAGCCGAACCGCTTCAGATAGCCGAGCGCGCGGCCGGCATCCGCGGTGCCCCAGCCCCATTGCTCGTAGATCGTCCACATCGGCAGTGGGCGAGGACCACGATCGGGGTGCTCGCGGAGCGGTGGGCCACGTCCCTTTCGAGCCATTGGAGCTGGTCGTCGCCGAGAACGGCGAGCCCCGCCGATTTGAACCCCGGCTGGAAATTGAAGACGTTGATCAATGCTATGAAATGAACTCCGGCCACATCGAAGCTGTACCAGCCCTTGCCCTGCGTGTTTGTGGTAGCGGGCGAGATAGGCCTTGCCGTTGTCGGCGTCGGCGACGTCGTGCTCGCCGGGAATGAAAAACACCGGCTTGTTCGCGGTCTTGATCACCTGGTCGGCGGCGTCCCACTGCTCCTCCTTGGACAGGTGGCTGATGTCGCCGGTGTGGACCAGGAAGGCGGGCTGGGCCGGCATCTCCTTATTTTGGCAATGGACCCGCCGAGCGTGGCGATCGGGTTAGGGTTCGGCGGCAGATGAAAGCCGATATGGCTGTCGCTGATCTGCACAAAGATCAGCTCGTCCGGCCGGACTTCCGCGGCGGCGGCCGAGCCGACCAGCCCGAGGTTGCGCGGCACCCCGCCGCTCAGGCTCCAGACGACCCCGGTGCCGGCCCAGCCCATGCACTTCAGCAGGCCGCGGCGGTTGATGCCCGTGGCGCCCGGCAGTCCTGTCTCGTTACGATTGGCCATCTCTTTTCTCCAATGGCGTGGTGGTTGCGCCGCTGGGGACCGATGCGTCGTCGGGTTTATTCCCGCCGTGGACGGGATCGCGACGGCAGCCTTGCCGGGTTCTGCGAAAAAACTTTGATGGCCGACCGTTCGCGGGCGAGCATCGACGAGGAACCGCTAATTCCCGCTTGCGCGGCGGCGCCCTGCGACCGTATTTGCCGGGTCTGGGCGAGGAGCGGGGGATGCGTTACCGCGTCTGGCTGTCGGCGCTGCTGGTCTTCGCGGGCTGCTCTTCGGGGTCGAGCCAATCGGCGACACTGATCCTCGACGACCCGACCTGGGACCGGGTCAATGTCGAGGCGGTGATCACCAAGAGCAGCGATTGCGACGAGCGGCAGAACGGCTATGTCGCCACCAAGGATTTCGTGATGACCAAGGGCCACACGCACGAGGTCGTCGCGCCGAACGCCGAAACCATTTGCTGGCGCCATGACCGCGACCCGAATAATCCGGTCCACGGCGACTGGTCGGAATGGAGCCGCGCCACCCTGTTCCCGGCCAGACGACCGAGACCGACCTATGATCACAGCGCGCGCTGGCCTACGACCGCCGGAGCGCGTGTGGTTCGCAGCCCTCGATGGCCTCGCGCCCGATGACACGGCTGCGCCAAGCCGATATGCTTTCGGACCACAGCGGGTTGTGCATCATCCGCTCAGCTGGCCATCAGCCGGACCAGTCGCACGCCAAGACTAGCCATCAACCAACCAAAAGGACTTCCGATGCTCGATCTCCATTTTTGGCCGACGCCGAACGGCAAGAAGGTCACGATCCTGCTCGAAGAACTGGGTCTCAAATACAACCTCGTGCCGTGCAACATCGGGCGCGGCGACCAGTTCAAGCCCGAATTTCTGAAGATCAACCCCAACCACCGCATGCCGGTGCTGGTCGACCACGACCCGAAGGGCGGCGGCGCGCCGATCAGCGTCTTCGAATCGGGTGCGATCATGATGTACCTGGCAGAGAAGGAGGGCCGCTTTTTCCCGCAGGATCTGCGCGGGAGATACGAAGTCACCCAATGGGTCATCTGGCAGATGGCCAATCAGGGGCCGAAGCTCGGCGAATGCGGTCATTTCCGCCGGGCCGGGCCCGATGCGGGCGACCTGACCTATGCGATCCGGCGCTTCACCGACGAGGCCAACCGGCTCTACGGCGTCATGAACAACCGGCTCTACGACCGCAAATATCTCGCCGGCAACGAATACACGATCGCCGACATGATCTCCTATCCGTGGACCGTCAACGCCGAGGCCCAGGGCCAGGACATCGGCGAGTTCAAACACTTCAAGCGCTGGTTCGACGAGGTCGGCAACCGCCCGGCGGTCAAGCGCGGCATGGAGACCGGCAACCACCTACGGGTCGACCCGGCGACCTTGACGGCCGCCGAGCGCGAGCAGATGCGCAAGATCATGTACAACCAGCGCGCGATCCCGGCCCCGGCGTAGCCCCTTCACCGGCTCCCTATACCGTTCCCGCCGAGTCAGCGCGGGCCCCATCCGCGGCCCGCATCGTGCCCCGGGCGAGAAGGCCAGGAGGGGGTGAAGACAGCAAGAGCGAAGTAGGCGAGAGCGGCGCTGTCAGCGGAGAAAGCTTCGCGATTGTGCTCAGCGCGGGCGTAGAGGCTGGCGCCGAAGGGCAGCGCGGCTCGTTGAAATCGTAGCCGGGGTTGTGCACCTCGCAGCCGCCCGCACCCTCGCCGTTGCCGATCTGGATATAGGCGCCCGGCCGCTTTTCGAGCATGTAGGAGAAATCCTCCGAGCCATCACCAGTTGCCGTCGCGGTTGACGTTGTCGGCGCCGACCAGCTCGGCCGCGGCTCGGCGACAAAGCCGGCCTCGGCCTCGTCATTGACCAAGGCGGAAAGATCGATGCGGAAATCGAGCTCGGCCGTGGCGCCGAATCCGCTCGCGACACCCGCCGCGATCGTCCCATATTCGTTCGATCAGGGCCATCGTGTCGCGACTGAAGCAGCGCGCGGTGCCGCGGATCACCGCATGCCGGGGATGACGTTGTAGGCTTCGCCGGCATGGATCTGGGTGACGCTCAGCACCGCCGTGTCGAGCGGCCGGACGTTGCGCGACACGATCGTCTGCAACGCTATCGTGATGTGGCTCGCGATGACCACCGGGTCGATCCCGGATTCGGGGCGTGCGCCATGCGCGCCGCGGCCGGTGACGGCGATGTCGAAATAGGCGCCGCCGCCATCATCGGCCCGGTGCGGATCTGGAACTTGCCGACCGCCAGCCCCGGCCGGTTGTGCATGGCGAAGATCGCGTCGCACGGAAAACGGTCGAAGAGCCCGTCCTCGACCATCGCCTTGCCGCCGCCGAGCCCTTCTTCGGCGGGCTGAAAGATCAGGTGGACGGTGCCGTCGAAATTGCGGGTTCGGGCGAGGTAGCGCGCGGCGCCGAGCAGCATCGTCGTATGCCCGTCATGGCCGCAGGCATGCATGCGCCCGTTGATGTGCGAGCGATAGGGGAGGTTGGTCGCCTCCTCGATCGGCAGGCATCCATGTCGGCGCGGAGCCCGATCGAGCGTCTCGAATCGCCGGCCGCAGCCGGCCGACAACCCGGTCTGGCCGATGCCGCGAAACACCTCGACGCCGAATTCAGCGAGCTTCTGCGCGACAAGACGGAGGTGCGCCGCTCCTCGAAGCCGAGCTCCGGGTGCGCTGATGTCGTGCCGCCATTCCGTCAGCTCGTCGTGAAATTCCGCGATTGCTCCGATGATCTCCATGCCCGGCCTCCCGCCGCGCTCGAACCGGACTGTCGCCGAGCCGGTGCCGTCTGGCATCCGGCTCGCGCATCGCGCGAACGCGCTATAGTGGCGACAGGAATTTTTTCGGGAGGAGTGGCGAGCGATGGCTGCAATCACCGGCGTGGAGCTCGATTGTCTCGAAGGCGTGCGGGTCGTGGACTTCACCCAGTTCGAGGCGGGCCCGTCCTGCACCGAATTGCTGGCCTGGCTCGGGCGCCGAGGTGGTCAAGATCGAGAACCCGAAGACCGGCGATCCCGGCCGGCGGCTGCGGCCCGGCAAGCCCGACAACGACCCGTGGTATTTCCACCAGTTCAACGCCAACAAGAAATCGCTGACGCTGAACCTCAAATCGCCGCGCGGGCTCGAAATCGTCAAGGAGATGCTGAAAAAGGCCGACGTCACGGTCGAGAACATGGCGCCCGGCACGATCGAGCGGCTCGGCCTCGGCTATGACGTGGTCAAACAGATCAACCCCGGCATCATCTATTGCCAGGTCAAGGGCTTCGGCACAGGCAGCCCGTACGAGAAGAACCTCGCCTTCGACATGATCGCGCAGGCCGCGGGCGGCCCGATCAGCGTCACCGGCGAGGCCGGCCGGCCGCCGGTCAAGCCCGGCCCGTCGTTTGGCGACACCGGCACCGGCATGCTGATGGCGATCAGCATCCTCGCGGCGCTGCGCCAGCGCGACCGCACCGGCAAAGGCCGCCGGCTGCAGGTGGCGATGCAGGACGCGATGATCCACTACATGCGCGTGCCGTTTTCGCGCACCCAGCTCAGCGGCAAGGCCCAGCTGCGCGGCGGCAGCAGCCGGTCGAGCGCGGCGGCTGGCGCCCTCGGCCCTCTACCCGTGCAAGCCCGGCGGCCCGAACGATTACGTCTATGTCTTCTGCAGCCGCGCCAATCCCGAGCATTGGAAGCGCCTGCTGAAGGTCATCGGCCGCGAGGATCTGATCGGCGACGAGCGCTACGACACCGAGCAGGCGCGCAGCCAGCACGCGGCCGAGGTCGACGAGATCATCGCCGCCTGGACCCGCCAGCACACCAAGGAAGAGGCGATGAAGATCATCGGCGAGGCCGGGGTGCCGGCCGGCGCGGTGTTCGACACGCTCGAGCTGTTGAACGACCCCTCGCTCGCCGAGCGCGGCATCATGCAGACGATCGAGCATCCGACCACCGGCAAGCTGAAGGTGCCGGCCTGGCCGGTGCGCTTCGACGGCTCGCCCGCCCAAGGTCAAGCCGTCGCCGCTGCTGGGCCAGCACAGCGCCGAGGTGCTCGAGCATGGCTCGGCATCAGCGCGCCGAGGTCGAGGCCTTGCGCACCGAAGGCATTGTCTGACCCGAGACCGGTCATTGCCGAGCGTAGAGCGCCGCATGTCGTCGCCATCCGCGCGAGCCGCGGCCCGGGGCCTGCTTCGACGATGCTGACGCTTCCGCGGCAATGACGATAGGATCGAATCCCTCAATCCACGGAGGAGACCCGCGATGAAGCTCTATTATGCCCCGGGCGTCTGCTCGATCGGCATCCATGTGCTGCTCGAGGAGATCGGCAAGCCCTATCAGGCCGAAATCGTCAACTTGCGCGACGGCGCGCAATACAAGCCCGCCTTTACCGGCATCAACCCGAAATCGAAGGTGCCGGCGCTCGAGCGCGACGACGGCTCGATCCTGACCGAGTTCCCGGTCATCGCCACCTATCTCGGCAAGAAGAACCCGCAGGCCAATCTGATCCCGAAGGACCTGCGAGACCGAGATCCGCGCGTACGAGGCGATGGAATACGCCGTTGGCACGATGCATGGCCAGGGTTTCGCCCGCATCTTCCGGACCGGCGCTTCGCGCCTTCGGCCGCCGATCAGGACAGGTCAAGGCGCAGGGCCGCGAAAATCGACAAGGGCTTCGCCGTCCTCGACAAGGCGCTCGCAGGCAAGAACTATCTCGGCGGCAATGATCTGTCGATCGCCGATGCGGCGGTGTTCTATGTCGAGTTCTGGGGCGCCGGGTCGGCATGAAATTGCCGGAGAATTTCGCCGCGCATTACGAGCGCATGAAGGCGCGCCCGGCGGTGCAGCGCGCGTTGCAGGCTGAGGGCATGAACTGAAAGATTATCGTCCGTGTAGAGCGGATTACAATCCGCCCAAGGAACCACGCGCGGTCCGCGCTGCGCCGTTAGGAGAGTGGAGATGGATGAAACGACTCCTGTACCGCCGAATTGTCTCGCCGGCATCAAGGTGCTCGACCTGACCCAGTTCGAGGCCGGAACCACCTGCACCGAGGCGCTCGCCTGGATGGGCGCCGATGTCGTCAAGGTCGAGAACCCGGATGGCGGCGAAGCCGGCCGCCGCGGCGTCGCCGACCCCTATTACTTCATGATCTACAACGCCAACAAGCGCTCGATCACGGTCAACCTCAAATCCGAGCGCGGTCTGGCATTGGTCAAGGACATGGCCAAGAAAGCCGATGTTTTTACCGAGAATTTCGGCCCCGGCGTGGTCGAGCGGCTGGGCCTCGGCTATGACGTGGTCAGCGCCTTGAACCC
>CAWCIL010000026.1:0-8757 GCA_963795485.1 uncultured Alphaproteobacteria bacterium | reverse complement strand
TTGCCGATCATCATCGGGTGGATGGTGCAGCGATAGACGTATTCGCCCGGCGTCGCGAAAGTGTGCGAATAGGTATCCTTGGTATCGAGGGCCGCCGACCGGAACGCCCGGTTGTTCTCGGTCACCGTATGCGGGGTGGTGTCGTCATTGGTCCAGGTCACCGTGGTCCCGGCGGTGACGGTCAGCGTCGCCGGCTGGAACTGGAAGTCGTGGATCTCGACGGCAGCGGTGTTGGCTGCGGCGACTGCGCCTGAGCCGAGGCGCCGGGCACCGAAGCGGCGATGCAGGGCGGCCGCCGCGAAGGCGCCGAGAAGGCGGCGGTACCGGGGCCGCAGCGCCGGGTTTCCGAACATCGACGTCGGCTGCTCCGCTTCACACGACGAGCGGGCTCTCGGTCAGGGCTCGGAGCGCCCGTTGCGGTCGGCGTGATAGCAATCCTGAGCGCCGAGGTTGTTCTGCAGGTCGCAGACCGGCACCTGCATCAGGCCTGGATGCGCGGCCGTTCCCAGCGCCGGCTACGTATATGTCATCGAAGCCAGCGGTCTGGAAGGTCGCGTTGCCCTCGACCTTCCAGATCTCTGATGGAGATTTCGCCGTTCAGCACGGTGACCGAGCCAAAACATATCGGATCAGCCGACCTCGCCCGCGGCGTCCGCGGTCCCCCAGCCCCATTTTAGATCTATTGTCCATAACAGGAGGTTGACGCGGACGACGATCGGGGTGCTTGCCGAGCGGCCGGCGACGTCCTTTTCCAGCCATTCGAGCTGGTCGTCGCCCGGTCTAGCCAGGCCCCCGATTGAATCCCGGCTGGAATTCGAAGCATTGATGGGGGCGATGAATGCACGCCGGCCGCGTCGAAGCTGTACCAGCCCTTGCCCTCGTATTCTTGCCGTAGCGGCGAGATAGCCCTTGCCGTCGTCGGCGTCGGCGACGTTTGTTCGCCCGGAATGGAAAACACCTGCTTGTTCGCCCTCTGGATCACCTGATGGCTTCGTCCCACTGCTCCTCCTTCGACAGGTGGCTGATGTCGCCGGTATGGACCAGACTCGGTTGGTCGGCATCGCCGTGATTTTGGCGATCGCTTCTTTGAGCATGGCGATCAGGTACGGGTTCGAGCGGCAGCATGAAAGCCGATATGGTTTGTGCGCTTGATCTGCACAAAGGTCGGCTCCGCCGGGTGGATCTCTCGAGCAGCGGACCACCGAGCCGATCAGCCCGAGCATCCGCGGCACCCCGCCGCTCCGGCTCCAGTCGAGCGCCGGGGTCCCCAGGCCCAGGTTAATCTTGGCGGCTTCCGGCCAGGCCGCAGCAATTGATGCCACGGCGCCCAGGCACTCACGTCTCGTTACGATCGAGCCATCTCTTGGCTCCAATGGCGTCGTCGTTTCACCGCCTGGGGAGCCGATATCTGGCCGAGTTTCTCCACCAGTTTCTTTCACTCCTTTGACCGGTCACAACAGCAGCGTTGCCGAGCCAAGCAAAATAGAGTAGTGGCGCGCTGTTTCGCCGACGGGCTGGGGAGAAGAGGCGGGGATTTCCGCTTTCACGGCGGCGGATCACAACCGTGTTTACCGGGTCCTCGGCAAGGAGAGCGGGATCGATGCGTGACCGGTTTTCGCTGTCGGCGACCACTGGTGTTCCTCGAACTGCTCCTCGGGGTCGAGCAAATCAGGCGACCCTGACCCTGGACCGACCCGACCTCGGACCGGGTCGACGTCGAGCAGATGATGAGCCAGGAGCAGCGATTGCGACAAGCGGCGGAACGGCTGTGTCGCGACCGAGGGGTTCGTCATGACCAAGGGCGGCTCGCTCGCGGGTCGATCACGCCGAACACCGGAGCCGTCTGCTCAGCGCCATCTGACCGCGACCCGAGCGACCCGGTCCACGAGCCGATGCGTCGGAATCGAGCCGCGCCGCCCTGTTCCCCGGTCGGGGGACCGAGACCAAGCCCCAGACCTAATTATGCATTGGCCTCGGCTCCTTTTTTCGCGCCACTTTTGCAGGCCACGTTTCCGCCGTTCGGCGACGTGACAAGGAGGACGCCCAGCCGCTATCTCCCCTTTTTTTTTTTTTTTTTTTTTTTCCCCCCCCCCCCTCATCAGGTCCTCACAGAGTCGAATTATCGATCCACAAGAAGACATCAGATGCTCGATCTCGATTACGGCCGACCCAACGGCAAGAAGGTCACGATCCTGCTCGAGGAACCGGGTCTCTCGAGCTTGTGCCGTTCAACATCGGCCGCGGCGACCAGTTCGAGCCCGACTTCCTCAAGATCGACCCGATCGACCGCATGCCGGCCCTGGTCGACCACGACCCAAGGGCGGCGGCGCGCCGATCAGGTCTTCGAATCGGGCGCGATCATGATGTACCTGGCCGAGAAGGAGGGCCGCTTTTTCCCGCAGGACCTGCGCGGCAAGTACGAGGTCACCCAGTGGGTCATCTGGCAGATGGCCAATCAGGGCCCGAAGCTCGGCGAAGCGGCCATTTCCGCCGCGCCGGGCCCGATGACGGCGACCTGACCTATGCGATTAAGCGCTTCACCGACGAGGTGGACCGGCTCTGGCGTCATGAACACTCGGCTCTGCGACCGCAGTATCTCGCCGGCGACGAATACACGATCGCCGACATGATCTCCTATCCGTGGACCGTCGACGCCGAGGCCCAGGCCAGGACATCGGCGAGTTCAAACACTTCAAGCGCTGGTTCGACGAGGTCGGCAACCGCCCGGCGGTCAAGCGCGGCATGGAGACCGGCAACGATGCGGGTCGACCCGGCCACCTTGAGCGCCGGAGCGCGAGCAGATGCGCAAGATCATCTACAACCATCGCCCGATCCCGGCCCCGGCGAGCAGCCCCTTCAGCCTGGCTCTCGTTGACTCAAGAACTAGACTCCCTCGGAGCCTCGAACTGACTCAGCAACGTCCGTCCACGTCTTGCAGCGTCGCCGCGCTTGGAGGCATACATCCTTCAGGGGTCGGCCCCAGCCCAGCCGGGGAGTACGTAGACATGCTTCTCCTCGAAGAGGCTTTCCAGTTGAGCTTCGAGCCAGACGTCCGTTCCAGCCAGAGCCCGGCGTAGAGGCTCGCGCCAATTGGCAGCATGGCGTCGTTGAATCGTAACCGGGATTGTGGACCTCGCAAAAGCCTTCGCCGTCGCCGTTGCCGATATAATGTAGGCGCCCGGCCGCTCTCCAGCATCTAGGCTAATCTCCGAAGCCATGGGCGGCTTGCCGTCGCGGTTGACATTGTCCTCGCCGAGAGATCGGCCGCGAGATCGTCGACGAAGCCGGCGTCGGCGACATGGTTGACGAAGCGCGGAGAGATGATGCGGAAATCCGCTCGGCCGTCGCCCCGAACGCGCTCGACGACATCCGCGGCGATCCTCCCGATCTTCTCTCCGATCATCGCCATCGTTTCGCGGTGAAGGCGCGGGCGGTGCCGCGGATCAGCGCGTGTTCGGGGATGACGTTATGCGTTTCGCCCGCCTGGATCTGGGCGACGCTCAAGACCGCCGTCTCGAGCGGCCGAATGTTGCGCGACACGATGGTATGCAGCGATCGCGATCTGGCTGCAAAGACGATCGTCGATCCCGGACTTCGGGACGCGCGCCATGGCCGCCGCGCCCGGTACCCGATGTCGAAGATCGACGCCGCCGCCCATGGTCGGCCCGGCCGGTCGAGAACTTGCCGGCCGCGAGCCCCGGCATATTGTGCATGCCGAAACCGCGTCGCACGGAAAGCGCTCGAACAGCCCGTCCGCGATCGACGACTGCGCCGCCGCGGATGGCCGATCTCCTCGGCGGGCTGGAAGATGAAATGGACCGCGCCGTCGAAATCGCCCGCGCGCCGCCAGGTGGCGCGCCGCGCCCAGCAGCATGGTGGCGTGGCCGTCATGGCCGCAGGCATGCATGCGCCCCTCATGGCGCGAGCGATGGGAAAAGTGGTTGAGCTCGGCGATCGGCAGGCAATCCATGTCGGCCCTGAGCCCGATCGAGCGCCCCGACGCGCCGGCCCGCAGCCGGCCGACAACCCCGGTCTGGCCGATCCCGCGAAACACCTCGCACCCGAATTCGGCGAGCTTCTGCGCGACAAAATCAGAGGTGCGCTGCTCCTCGAAGCCCAGTTCCGGGTGCGCGTGGATATCGTGCCGCCATTCCGTCAGCTCGCCGTGGAATTCCGCAATTCTTCCGATGATCTCCATGCCTCGCCCTCCGGCCGCAGATTTCCGGCACTGTTGCCGAGCGGGCGCTGTCTGGCAATCCGGCTCGCGCGCGGCGCCGAACGCGCTATAGTGACGGCAGGAATTTTTTCGGGAGGAGTGACGAGCGATGGCTGCAGATTACCGGCGTGGAGCTCGACTGTCTCGCGGGTGTGCGGGTGGTGGACTTCACCCAATTCGAGGCGGGGCCGTCCTGCACCGAGTCGCTCGGCCTGGATCGGGCGCCGAGGTGGTCAAGATCGAGAACCCGAAGACCGGCGATCCGGGACGGCGGCTGCGGCCGGGTCACCCCGACGACGATCCGTGGTATTTCCACCAGTTCAACGCCAACAAAAGATCGTTGACACTGAACCTCAAAGCGCCGCGCGGGCTCGAAATCGTCAAGGAGATGCTGAAAAAGGCCGGTACAGTTCGGTCGAGAACATGGCGCCCGGCACGATCGAGCGGCTGGGCCTCGGCTATGATGTCGTCAAACAGCTGAACGCCGGCATCATTTATTGCCAGGTCAAGGGCTTCGGCGCGGGCAGCCCGTACGAGAAGAACCTGGCCTTCGACATGATCGCGCAGGCCGCGGGCGGTCCGATCAGCGTCGCCGGCGCAAGCCGACCGCCCCCAGGTCAAGCCCGGACCCGTCGTTTGGCGACACCGGGACCGGCATGCTGATGGCGATCAGCATTCTCGCCGCGCTGCGCCAGCGCGACCGCACCGGCAAAGGCCGGCGGCTGCAGGTGGCGATGCAGGACGCCATGGTCCATTACATGCGGGTGCCGTTCTCGCGCACTCAGCTGAGCGGCAAGGCGCAGCTGCGCGGCGGCAGCAGCCGGTCCAGCGCCATGCTCGCGCCCTCGGCGCTGTACCCGTGCAAGCCCGGCGGCCCGAACGACTACGTCTACGTGTTCACCAGCCACGCCAACCCCGAGCATTGGACGCGGCTCTTGAAGAAGGTGATCGGCCGCGAGGATCTGATCGGCGACCCGCGCTACCACACCGGGCCGGCGCGCGGCGAGCGGGCGGCCGAGGGGTCGACAAGATCATCGCCGCGTGGACCCGCCAGCACACCAAGGAAGGGCGATGAAGATCATCGGCGAGGCCGGGGTGCCGGCCGGCGCGGTGTTCGACACGCTCGAGCTCTTGAACGATCCCTCGCTCGCACGAGCGCGGCATCATGCAGCGGATCGAGCACCCGACCACCGGCAAGCTGACGGTTCCGGCCTGGCCGGTGCGCTTCGACGGCGCGCCCGCCCAAGGTCAAGCCGTCGCCGCTGTTGGGCCAGCACAATGCCGAAGTGCTGGGCGAATGGCTCGGCATCGGCGCCGCCGAGGTCGCGGCATTGCGCAGCGAAGGGATCGTCTGACGGCGATACCCCGGCGCTGCTCAAAGGGCTTTCCTAGATCGTGCAGCGCTGTTGTCCGCATTCGGGCTGGCCCGGCACCTCGCCGGAGCACGGGACCAGCCGCTTGCGGGCGCATTGCTCCCGCAACAGCGCCGCGAGAAGGGTCCGCACGCCGCCGAAGCGCCCGTTATCGTAAAGGTTGCGCAGCTCCATCGGGTTGTCGGTGACATTGTACATCTCGAACTCGTCGGACGCCGGCGACCGCTTGACGGTCATTGAGTAGCCGATCGGATAGGTGCCGCTCTCGGTGGGGGTCGGCTGCCGCTGCAGCGAGACCACGTCCTCGACGCCGCTCTGGCCTGGATCGCCCGGGCTAGTCCAGAATTGCGGGTTGTCGAAATAACGCGTGTATTTCCATACCTTCCCGCCCAGCGTGGCGATCACGGTTTCGAGATGGTTTGGCTGCACCACCGAATTATAGTCGATGCCGCTCGCCGTCGCCTGGTCGGGCCCGCGGCTCGGATCGTCATCGGTCATGAAGTAAAGCGGAGCGTCGATCCGTTGCGGCGGCGCCAGGCCGAGCACCAGCGCGCTCAGATTGCGCCCGACGAGCGGGCGGGCGTCGCTGTGGTCCACCCTCAAACGCTCCAGAATGGGAGCCGGGTCGATGCCGGCCAGCCCCAGCATGGTCGGCAACAGATCGACATGACTGGTAAGGGTGTCGATGGTTCGCGGCTGCCGGACGAGCTTCGGGTTTGACACGATCAACGGCACCCGAATGGTCTCGTCATAGGCGGTGTACCATTTCTGGTACATGCCATGATGTGCGCCGACCAGCGAGCCGTGATCGGACGTAAACACGATGATCGTGTCGTCAAAAAATCGTGACTGCAACAAAGTCTGGTAGACCACCATCATCTGCTCGTCAACATTCTTTTGTAGCTGGTAATAATAGCGGAAATAACGCTCCTGATCGAGGATTGGCTGCTGCCAGATCGGGTAAGTCTGTTGATAGCTCGCCTGTGCACCGGGCTTTGTTCCCAGGTTGTCGTTGACCGTCTGCTGGAACAGCGCCGGGTTGAACAGATCGTACGGCACGACGCCGTTTTCGATCGCAAAGTCGAAACCGCCGCCGAGATTGGCGAACAGGCCGAACAGAACGATGTCGTGCGGGTTCACGAACGAGGACACGACCAGCCACGGCTCGTCGCCGTCGTCCTGATCGAGCTGCTCGATCAGGCGCCTGGTCTGCGAGGCGAATCCGACGTCGCGCCCTTGCTGGTCGGGCGGCACCGACGAGCCGCTGTTGAGCGGCGCAGCACCATGCGGCTCCGGCCCGATCCAGCCGGAAAAGCCGAAGCGCCCGAGCCGGTCGGAGGCGGTGTAGAGCGCTTCGGCAGCCGGATCCGGGGCACCGCTTGTCGTATCGTAGCTGAGGAGCTGGTTGTATGTGCCGGGGATCGTCATGTCGGCTTCAGAAACGTGCCACTTGCGCCGCCAAAACGTCCGATAGCCGGCGGCCCGGAAAAACTCCCCATGGTCGGCACGCTGTTCGGGTCGAGCCAGAACACGTCGGGGTCGTAAGCCGCCTTGGCCGCGCCGTCGGTGTTGGTGACCCCGTGCAGCGATGGGTATTGCCCGGTAAAGAGCGAGGTGCGGCTCGGCGAGCACGCGGTCGAGGCGACGTAGTGCCGGCAAAACTCGACGCCGTTGCGCCGCAGCAGGTTCTGCGTGCGCAAATAGCGCAGCCGGAATTCCTTGGTGGCGGCCAATTCGTAGATCGGCGGAAACCGCATCTCGTCGCATATCAGGATCAGGAAATTCGGCCGCCGCGACCACGATTCGGCCGCGGCGAGCCGGATTTGCGGCCCAGCAAATGCACTAGCTCCGGCCGCGGCGGCGCCGGATTTCAGCAGGCGGCGGCGGGTCAAAGCCGGCAGGCGAAAAACCATCGTGGCGGTCTCCGATCAATGCCGCGCCATCTGATGAGGATGTGCTTGCGATTTCGTTAACCAAGCAGGGCACGACGCCGTTGACCACCAGACTAGCGGCCGGCGAATTGCCAAAGGGGTGCGCCAATCCGGCACGGCATGCTAATTTGCCGACCGGATCAAGACGGCCAATCGGAACCAGGAGACCCGCGATGAAGCTTTATTATGCCCCCGGCGCCTGCTCGATCGGCATCCATGTGCTGCTCGAGGAGATCGGCAAGCCCTACCAGGCCGAAGCCGTAAACTTCCGCGAAGGCGCGCAGTACAAGCCGCCCTATACCGGACTGAACCCCAAATCCAAGGTACCGACCCTCGAACGCGACGACGGCTCGATCCTGACCGAATTTCCAGTCATCGCCCGCTGGCTGGCTCTGAAAAATCCCGAGGCCAACCTGATCCCAAAAGACGAGGAGACCGACATCCGAGCGATGGAGGTCATGGAGTACGTAGTCGGCACGATTCATTCGCAGGGGTTTACCCGGCTGTTCCGCACCGACCGGTTCGCTCCGTCGCCCTCTGACCATGAAAAGGTCAAGGAGCAGGGGCGCGAGCAGATCGACAAGGGTTTTGGCGTCGTTGACAAGGCGCTAGAGGGCAAGGACTACATGGGCGGCAACAACTTGTCGGCCGCGGACGCCGCGCTGTTCTATGTCGAGTACTGGGGGGCGAAGCGCGTCGGCCTGCAACTGCCGAAAAATGTTGCCGCGCATTTCGAGCGCATGATGGCGCGCCCGGCGGTCCAGCGCGCCTTGCAAGCCGAGGGCATGAACTGAAAGATTATCCCCGTCATCCGGTTCAGAGCGGATTACAATCCGCCCTACGAACCACGCGCGGTTCGCGCTGCGCCGTCAGGAGAGTGGAGATGGATCAAACGGTTCCCGTATCGCCGAATTGTCTGGCCGGCATCAAGGTGCTCGACCTGACCCAGTTCGAGGCCGGCACCACCTGCACCGAGGCGCTCGCCTGGATGGGCGCCGATGTCGTCAAGGTCGAGAATCCGGACGGCGGCGAAGCCGGCCGCCGCGGCGTCGCCGACCCCTATTACTTCATGATCTACAACGCCAACAAGCGCTCGATCACGGTCAACCTCAAATCCGAGCGCGGTCTGGCATTGGTCAAGGACATGGCCAAAAAGCCGATGTCTTTACCGAGAATTTCGGCCCCGGCGTGGTCGAACAGCTGGGCCGGCTATGACGTGGTCAGCGCCATCGACCCG
>CAWCIL010000025.1:0-87501 GCA_963795485.1 uncultured Alphaproteobacteria bacterium | reverse complement strand
GTCTGTGTCCACCAGTTACAGATGTCACCGGTTCTGCCATTTAGAAATGTCACTGTGCGTGGGTCGGGCGGCGGGCGGGCGCGGAGCCTCCGGCGTAGCGCAGCGCCCGACCGACGACCGAGGCACCGGACCGAGGCGCACCGATTGGTTTACCGGGCGGGCCGCCCGCCCGGCTCGTAGAAAGGCTCAGCCGACTTTAAACAGACGCGCGTCGCGCTGATCGCGCCGGCGCGGGCCACTGCGCCGCTCGGCTCCGCGGCGCAACTGCTGCTCGCGGATGAAAGCGAGAGCGGCGCCGAGCCGCTTGTTCTCGATAATCGCGCCCTGGGCGACCTGCCGCATCTTGTCGAAGGTGCGGTAGGCCAGCTCCACGCCATTGTAACGGATCAACAGCCGGCCGTCGGGATGATCGACTACCGTGACCCGCTTGCCGATCGCCGCCTTGGCCTGGTCGCTCGGCTCCAGGATGAAGATCACTTTGTCGTATTGCAGGGTCAGCGCCCGCGACAGGGTGCGCTCCTCCTTCCAGGCAAAGGCATCCTCCAGATCGTCGCCGGCGCGCAACGGCCGGTGCAGATCCTTGCCATTGGCCGGCGGCTTGGCAAAGCGCGTGTTGTAGTCGGCCGATGAATGCCGGGAGCAGGGCGTTGCCCTCCGCCAGAGTTGCGACGCCCGGCCAGCCGCAGCTCCTTGACCAGCCGGTCCTGCAAGGTCTTGTGGGCGCGCTCGACCCGGCCCTTGGCCTGGCTCGAATTGGCGCAGATGATGTCGATGTTGAGCGCATGCAGCGCGCGGCCGAACTGGGTCATGCCGTCGCCGCCCAGCGCGCCCGGCTGGTTGACCCGGAAGACCCCATGCTTGTCGCTGTAGAAGGCGACTCGGCTTGCCCCAGGCCTCCAGATAGGCGCGGGCGGCGTGGAAATAGGCGAAGGTCGACTCGCTCTCGACAAACTGCAAGTGCATCAGCCGGCTGGTCGCGTCGTCGACGAACACCAGCAACGTGCATTGCGGCCCGCGATCCTCGAACCACCAATGCTCGCAGCCGTCGATCTGCACCAGTTCGCCGACGCACTCGCGCCGATGGCGCGGCTGGTGAACCCGCTTGCGCCGCTGCTTGCGATCGAGCCACAGCCCGTCCTCGATCATCCACTGGCGCAGCGTCTCGCGGCCGATCGCGATCCCGTGCACCTCGCGCAGCTTCTCGGCCGCCAGGGTCGGGCCGAAATCCCAGTAGCGCTCGCGAATGATCGCCAACGCCTCGGCTGCGAAGCGCCTCGGGCTTGCGCCGGTTGCTCGGGCGGCCGCGCCGCTTGGAGATCAGACCCGGCCGCACCCTCGGCCCGGTAGGCCTTTAAAAGCCGGATACCTGACGCCGCTCGAGCCCCAGAAGCTGCGCCGCCGCCGTCGTCGTCAGCCGTTGCTGATCCAAATCCCGCAGCACCTCGAGCCGCGTCAGCTCCCCATCGCTCATCAGCCGTACCGTCACCCCGAATACCCCCCGAAAAATCCTCGGGGAGTGTCATTCCAATCTGGCAGAGGGGTGACATTTTAATCGGGCGCCTACAGCGGCAGAAAGCGCCGCCGCCGTGCGACAACCACAAGCCGGGCGGCTCACGCCTCACTTGAGAGCATGAGCCGCCTCGAACTGGTGACACAGGATGCTCAGTAGCAGTTGTAATCCTCGAAGTCCCCGTCATCCGGGTCGAGATCACCTTTGGGGGCACAGGTCTGGGTCTTCGGCCTCGCGTCTGCCGGATGTGGGACAAAGGACGCAGCAAGGGTGAAGGCCATAATGGCTAAGGCCAGGGCGACTCTCACGCGGCTCATAGCAAGCACTCCTCCTGAGAACTTATCCGGGCTTTATCTTCCAGGTGGGACGGCCCATCCGCCCCACCCCGGCAAAATAGGTGAGAGATCGGTCGGAAACCGTGAGGCAGTTCACACTTTAGCGAAAAGCTTATCCTGGGTTCAGGGCGAGCGGGGCAAATCTGAAAGGATTTGCCGGCTCGACGTCGTTGCGAAAATCAAGATATCTGCATCTAACCGGGGGCATTGATGCGATTGCCCTTTTTCGATGCTGATTTCTGATGCAAAATCGCGGGCATGATTTACGGCTATGCTCGCGTCGAGGCGGGCGAGACGCAGCGCAGAGTGGCGCGCAGCCACCATCAGTCATAGTACGATTTGCCGACTCCCACACGGGCACTACTCCAATGATTAACTTCGTGGCGCACTTTTCCCTATCACTTGAGCAACCTGAACTAGATTTTGTTAATATTCCTCTCGATGCCGATCTTGAGGTGTATGTCGATCCATTTGCTATCTCTTTGTATGACGACGCCTTAGCCGCCAGTGCAATGACGTTGTTGTTGGGTTCTTTCAGTCGGCGATCAGCGCGATAAGTTCGGGCAATACCGCACGCGCTGAAAGAATGTTGCAGCACCTTTCAGAACCGAACGAGACACGGCTCGGGCTATCCTCCGGAAAGCCGCAAGGACGAGGCATCGGCCATAAGCAAGCACTTGATCTTTATACGAGCATTGCCGCGAGCAAGGCCGCTAAGTCCGGGTTAGTATCAGAGCTTTCAGAGTGTGATCTTTCATCGATGGAATTGGTTCCGACAAAATTTCTGATATGACCACTATCTCCCTATCCAGCTAGCACAGGTTCGGCAACTGTCACGGGCATCCGTCGGTTTCGCGTAGCCCCGGCTGCCATACCGCCGGCCGTCAGCTGGTCATAGGTTATCGTGGCGCATTCGACAGCGCGCCGGATGAGATACCGGTCGAGGCCCTCGGGCAGGTTGCGTCAGGTTGAAGCAATCGCCCATTCCCCAATGTTGCGGGCGCCATTACTTGGCGCTGACGCCGTGATGGGTTCCGACCAGCCAGGCTTTGATGTTGCTGAAGAGCGTATGGATGATCGGGAAGAATTCGCCCGCATTGGCGCCGGCGCCCTGGGTCACCGGGGTGTGTTTCAGGTGTTCGCCAAGGGTGGCGTCGCGCCCCTGGTATCCTTTGAAGCCGTCGGTCAGGAGGTGCGAGCGAGCCTCGATATTGGCCTTGAGGAACACCAGCTCGGCGCCGGTCGCGGCCGGCAGCACGGCGATGCGGGCATTCCCGGCATCGAAGCCGTGTCGCACTTCACCGCGTGGCCGTGCTTGCCCTTCTTGTTCTTGGGCGCCGGCACCTTCTCGACCGCCACGACGACCAGGCTCTTGTCGGGGTTTTCCGTGCTTCGTCCAGGACTTGACGGATCGCCCACCTCCCCGCCGATGAAGCTCTTCTCGTCCGCTTCGAGAAAGCCGCTGAGCGGGTGAGCGGGATCCTCGCTGAGGGCGTGGCGCAGCTTGTGCGCTATCGTCCAGGCCGTCTGGTAGGCGACGCCCAGCTCACGCTGCAGAAACTTGGCCGAGACCCCGCGCTTGTCGCGGCCCAGCAGATAGGCGGCGAGGAACAACTTCGGCAGGTCCGTCTGCGTCCGGTGGAACACGGTCCCTGAGGTCACCAATTCCTGATGATGGCAAGTGCCGCACTCGTAGACCCGTGGCCGCCGCCCCTTCGCGGCGCCAAGCCTCACGGCCGCCGCACTTCGCGCAGACGTAGCCACCCGGCCAGCGAAGCCCGGCGAGATGCTCGATGCACTGCTCTTCCGAGCCGAACCGAGACACAAACTCGAGTAACCCGCCCATCCACGCCTCCATGATCGATTCACGGATTCTACTCACGAACGAACAGGTCGGTAAGAACATTCAGTGAACCTGTGCTATCTGGATAGGGAGATGACCACTAATATCTTGCGTAGCTATTTAATCGCGTACACACAAACTCAGTGCAAACTGCACGATATTAGGTTGTCTCCCAGCGTGCCGTCGGGATTCATATGGGATGATGAACGAGCAATATGGCGCGAGCATTACGTTTCGTTGCCAACGTACAACGAAAGCAGAGTATTGCTCGTTCCAAAACATTTTGTGCGGCGAAGGCTTGCAATTAATAGCCAAGATTATTTGAACAAACACGTTCTAGAATTTCTGCAAGTCGAGCACTCAAATGCGGGCACAAGGCTGGTAGAGGTATTGCGGAATGGCAACAGTCGGGTAACAAAAAAATCTCTTAAAGAAACATATCCATGTACAAAGGAATGGATGGCTGCATTTACCGTTGAACATCCAGAGGTACTTGAAAACTATAAAGCCATAGTGCTTAGGGTAGCAAAATTAGAAAGGAAGATAGAGGCAGACTATTTGAATGCAGGATTTGTTGAGACTGTATTTGCGCAGGCGCTTATAGAGAGGCTGATGGAAATCCCTCCAGGCAATGAGAGCGCTACGACCTTTCATAACTTGCAAAAAGGTATTATGGAATTTCTCTTCTGGCCTAACATGATCAATCCGGAAAAGGAGAGAGAAATAAATGAGGGCAGAAAACGGATAGACATATTGTACACAAATGCGGCGCAGAGTGGATTGTTTTATAGAATTCTTCACGCACCGCAGATAGCAGCCATTAAGATTCCGGTCGAGTGCAAAAATTATTCTAAGGACCCCGCAAATCCGGAAGTAGATCAACTCGCTGGGCGGTTTGCACCAAATCGAGGATGGCTCGGTTTTCTGGTGTATCGGACGACAAGCGACTACGATCTATTAATTAGGCGATGTCGTGATACCGCAATAGAAAAACGAGGATTTATGATCCCATTGGGTGACAGAGAAATTATCGAAATGCTCGAATTTGTGGCGGAGGAGAAGCGCGAGAGGATAGACGATAAGCTCCAGAAAATACTTAACCGATTGGTATATTGAGGGTTTTTTCACTTCAACATTCAACCGTGCGGCGTCAAT
This sequence comes from uncultured Alphaproteobacteria bacterium, assembly GCA_963795485.1. GTDB lineage: Bacteria > Pseudomonadota > Alphaproteobacteria > ATCC43930 > CGMCC-115725 > AP-15. The sequence goes on along the minus strand of CAWCIL010000025.1, from coordinate 82,658 downwards.
TTTCCAGAATCGCCCTTATGCGTCTAGGCCGTGTAGGCGCCCGATTAAAATGTCACCCGTCTGCCAGTTTGAAATGACACTCGCCGAGGATTTTTGGGAGGGTGTTTGGGGTGACGGTACGCCTGATGAGCGATGGGGAGCTGACGCGGCTCGAGGTGCTGCGGGACTTGGATCAGCGCCGGCTGACAACACCGGCGGCGGCGCAGTTGCTGGGGCTCGAGCGGCGGCAGGTATATCGGCTGTTGAAGGCCTACCGGGCCGAGGGCGGGTCCGGACTGATCTCGAAGCGGCGTGGTTGTCCGAGCAACCGGCGCAAGCCTGAGGAGCTCCGCAGCCAGGCGTTGGCGATCATTCGCGAGCGCTATTGGGATTTCGGCCCGACCCTGGCGGCCGAGAAGTTGCGCGAGGTGCACAAGATTGCGCTCGGCCGCGAGACGCTCCGGTTATGGATGATCGAGGCCAGGATTTGGGCTGACCGCAAGCAACGGCGCCAGCAGGTTCATCAACCCCGTCACCGGCGCGAGTGCATCGGCGAGCTGGTGCAGGTCGACGGCTGCGAGCACTGGTGGTTCGAGGATCGCGGGCCGCAATGCACTTTGCTGGTGTTTGTTGACGACGCGACCAGCCGGCTGATGCATTTGCAGTTTGTCGAGAGCGAGTTGACTTTCGCCTATTTTCATGCGGCCCGCGCTTACCTGGAGGCCTGGGGCAAGCCAGTCGCGTTCTACAGCGACAAGCATGGCGTGTTTCGGGTCAACCATCCGGGTGCGCTCGGCGGCGACGGCATGACCCAGTTTGGCCGGGCCCTGCATGCGCTCAACATCGACATCATCTGTGCCAATTCGAGCCCGGCCAAGGCCTGCCCCTGGCTGCGGGGCCGGGTCGAGCGCGCGCATAAGACCTTGCAGGACCGCCTGGTCAAGGAGCTACGGCTTGCGGGTGCGTCCAGTCTGGCTGAGGGGAACGCGGTCCTCCCGGCATTCACGGCCGATTACAACAGGCGCTTTGCCAAAGCGCCGTCGAACAGCAAGGATCTGCACCGGCGGCTGCGTGCCGCCGACGATCTCGACGACGCCTTTGCCTGGAAGGAGGAACGCACCCTGTCGCGGGCGCTGACCCTGCAATACGACAAGGTGATGTTCCTCCTGGAGCCGAGCGACCAGGCCAAAGCGGCGATCGGCAAGCGGGTAACGGTCGTCGACCATCCCGACGGCCGGCTGTCGATCCGCTATCGGGGTGTCGAACTGGCGTATCGGACCTTTGACAAGATTCGCCAAGTCTCGCAGGCCGCGATCGTCGAGAACAAACAGCTCGGGGCCGCGCTTGCTTTCATCCGCGAGCAGCAGCTGCGTCGCCAGCCTGAACGGCGCAGCGATCGCGCGCCGCGCCGCCGCGATCAGCACGACGCGCGTCTCTTTAAGGTCGGCTGAGCTTTTCTACGAGCCGAGCGGGCTCGGGCCCGCTCGGTAAAAAAGTCGGAGCGGTTTCGAGCGCCCTGCCGCGGTCGTCGGTCGGGCGCTGCGCTACGCCGGGGCTCCGCGCCCGCCCGCCGCCCGACCCAACCAGAGTGACATTTCTAAATGGCAGAACCGGTGACATCTCTATTTGGTGGACACAGGCCGCGGCTTTGGCCAGGCGGATGGCGCGGCGGCGCAGCGCGGACCAGGCGAGGCGGGCGGCGGCATGGGAGAGGCGGCAGTTGGGGGGTAAGCCGACGGCCTTGAAGATCAGCTTGACGGCGCGGGCGATGTGCGCTTCGCGGTAGAGCGCGAAGGTGCCGCTGGCGTAGGCGCGGGCGCAGCGGCGGCGATCGTAGCGGAGAGTGGGCTCGTTGGCGGCGTGGTAGGCGTAGGCGAGCTCGTCGTCGCCGGATTTGGCGATGCGGGCAAGGGCGATGCGCAGCCGACGCCACAAGCCGATGCGCTCGTGTTCGAGACAGCGGGTCAGCTGCCGGGAAAACAGCTTGTAGTGGCGGATCTCGTCGGCGGCGATCTGGCCGCAGATTTCCTTCAGCACCGGCTCGCGCACGGCGTCGCGCAGGGCCGAGTAGTACGAGCTGGTCCCGGTTTCGACGATGCAGCGGGCGATCATCTCGCCGGCACGCGAGCCGCGGCGTGAGGTTTCGCGATCGAAATCGATCCGGTAGCCGGCCCGGAAGCGGTCGAAAGCGGCGGCGAAATCGAATTCGGGGTCGGCGAGTTCGGCCCATTGCCCGAGGGCGCGCCCGTGCCTGGTCTCCTCCTCGCCCCAGCAGCGCGCGCTGGCTTGGAATTCCGGATCGTCGTCAAAGATTCGGCACAGATGCTGCGCATAGGCGCCGCCGTTCAATTCGACGAGGCTCGCCGCCTTGACGATCGCCATGATCGGCGGTTCGAGCTTGCCGCGGTCGAACCGGTCCCACGGAATGTCGTCGAGCGTCCACCTCGCCATGCCGGCCTCCGCCGTCTTCCCTCGGGATTTTTGTCATTGCGAGCGCAGCGAAGCAATCTGGACGGACCGCGCTCCCATGTCATCGAGATTGCTGCGTCGCTACGCTTCTCGCAATGACAGAGATCGGCGCTCAGCGTGCCAGTTCGGCGAGCGCCTGCAATTTTGCCTGGGCGACGGCCTGGTTGCGTTCGAGGCGGTGCAATTCGGCGAGGAGTCGCTCGCGATCGGTCCCGTTGCTGCGCGCCACCTGCTCGCGCAGGCTCGGCAGATTGCCCTCGATCGTCTGCAATTCCGCCTCGATCGCGGCGCGGTCGAGTGCCTCGGGCGGCACCGCCTCATCGGCGAGCACGGTGCAGCGTTCGGCGGTCACCTCGGCAAAGCCGCCGGCGACGAAGATGCGCCGGGTCACCGTCCGGCCCTCATAGACTTCGATCGTTCCCGGCCGGATCGTCGAGATCAGCAGCGAGTGGCCCGGCAAGACGCCGAAATTGCCTTCGGTCCCGGGCACCACGACCATCTCGACCGGTTCCGAGATCAGCAGGCGCTCCGGGGTCACCAGTTCGAACTGCACGCGGTCAGGCATAAGCCCGGCTCCTGTTCAGATCCCCCAAAGAACCCCTTGCCCGGACTTGGTCCGGGCATCCACGTCTTCCGGGCCGTCTCGGGACGAACGGCAAAAAGACGTGGATGGCCGGGACACGCCCGGCCAAGACGATGAAAAGGTCAGTGCAACGAAGGCGCGGGAACTTCATCGCGGGGCATCAGGCGGCCTCGGCGGCCATTTTGCGGGCCTTTTCGACCGCCTCGTCGATCGTGCCGACCATGTAGAAGGCGCTTTCCGGCAGATCGTCGTGGTCGCCGGCGACGATCCCTTTGAAGCCCTTGATCGTATCTTCGAGGCTGACGAGGACGCCGGGGGTGCCGGTGAACACTTCGGCGACGTGAAACGGCTGCGACAGGAAACGCTGGATCTTGCGGGCGCGGGCGACGGTCAGCTTGTCATCCTCGGAAAGCTCGTCCATGCCGAGAATGGCGATGATGTCCTGCAGCGACTTATAGGTCTGCAAGACGCGCTGAACATCGCGTGCGACCTGGTAGTGCTCGTCGCCGATGACCCGCGGATCGAGCAGCCGGGACGTCGAATCGAGTGGGTCGACCGCCGGATAGATGCCGAGTTCGGCGATTTGCCGCGACAGGACGGTGGTCGCGTCGAGATGAGAGAAGGTGGTGGCCGGCGCCGGGTCGGTCAGATCGTCGGCCGGCACGTAGATCGCCTGCACCGAGGTGATCGAGCCTTTTTTGGTGCTGGTGATGCGCTCTTCCAGGGTCCCGAGATCGGTCGCGAGCGTTGGTTGGTAGCCGACCGCCGATGGGATGCGGCCGAGCAATGCCGACACCTCGGACCCCGCCTGCGTGAAACGAAAGATGTTGTCGACGAAGAACAGCACGTCCTGGCCTTCCTCGTCGCGGAAATATTCGGCGAGGGTGAGCCCGCTCAAGCCGACCCGGGCGCGGGCACCCGGCGGCTCGTTCATTTGGCCATAGACGAGTGCCGCCTTGGAGCCCGGCCCGTCGGCGTTGATGACCCCCAATTCCATCATCTCGTGATAGAGGTCGTTGCCCTCGCGGGTGCGCTCGCCGACCCCGGCAAAGACCGAGTAGCCGCCATGCGCCTTGGCGATGTTGTTGATCAGTTCCATGATGATCACGGTCTTGCCGACCCCGGCGCCGCCGAACAGCCCGATCTTGCCGCCCTTGGCGTAAGGCGTCAGAAGGTCGACCACCTTGATCCCGGTGGTCAGGATCTCGGTTTCGGTCGACTGGTCGATGAATTCGGGCGCCGCCCGGTGGATCGGCAGGCGGCGGTTGGTCACCACCGGACCGCGCTCGTCGACCGGGTCGCCGATCACGTTGAGAATGCGGCCCAAGGTCTCGGGGCCCACCGGCATCATGATCGGCTCGCCGGTATCGACCGCCTGGGCGCCGCGCACCAGCCCGTCGGTCGTGTCCATCGCGATCGTGCGCACGACGTTCTCGCCGAGCTGCTGCGCCACTTCGAGGACCAATGGCGCGGCCGGCGTTGTCAACGTGCAGCGCGTTGAGGATCGCCGGCAATTCGCCGTCGAAATGGACATCGACGACGGCGCCGATTACCTGGGTGATGCTGCCGATGCTGTTTCTGGCCATGTTCGCGAAATCCTCGTCTCTAATCTTTGTCAGGGCGCCATCTCCTCCTTCGTCATGCCCGGGCTTGGTCCGGGCATCCACGCTTTTAATCTCGCGGCCTGCCGCAAGGCGTGGATGGCCGAGTTGAGCCCGGCCATGACGAGGGGATCAGGGGGTCATAAATTTCAGATCCAGCGATCACAGCGCCTCGGCGCCGGAGATGATCTCGATCAGCTCCTTGGTGATCGCGGCCTGGCGGGTGCGGTTGTAGTTGAGGGTCAGGCGGTCGATCATCTCGCCGGCGTTGCGGGTGGCGTTGTCCATCGCGGTCATTCGCGCACCCTGCTCGCTCGCCGCGTTTTCGAGGAGTGCGGTGAAGATTTGCACCGCGAGGTTCTGCGGCAGCAATTCGCCGAGGATCTCTTCCTCCGAAGGCTCGAACTCGTAGACGCCACGCACCGCAGCGCCCTCGGCCGCCCCCTCGGCTTCTTCGGGCGGCGGGAACGGGATCAGCTGCTGCACTGTCACGATTTGAGTGATGGCCGAGCGAAACCGGTTGAAGACGATCGTGCACACGTCGAAGGCACCCGCACGATAGAGCACGAGAATACGCTCGGCGATGTCGCGCGCCTCGTCGAACGACAACCGGCGGCGACCGATTTCGGTCAGGCTGTCATGGATCATTCCCCGGTAGTCGCGGCGCAGCCCGTCCCGCCCCTTGCGCCCGACGGTCAGGATCATGACCCGCTTGCCGGCCCCATCGATCGAGCGGATCTGACGGCGTGCCTCGCGCAGGATCGAAGCGTTGAAGCCGCCGGCGAGCCCGCGGTCCGAGGTCGCGACGACGACCAAGTGAGTTTCATCCTTGCCGGTACCGACCAGCAGCGGCGGCGCGTTGGGCAGCCCGGCCATGCGCTGGGCGAGCGAACCGAGCATCCGCTCCATGCGCCCGGCATAGGGACGCGCCGCCTCGGCCTGCTCCTGCGCCCGGCGCAGCCGCGAGGCGGCGACGACCTTCATCGCAGCAGTGATCTTTTGGGTCGACCTGACGCTGCGGATGCGGTTGCGCAGGTCCTTCAGGCTCGGCATCGCGAGCCTTTTCCGGGCACGCCGCGCCGCGCGGTCTGCGCCTGATGATTCGCCCTCACCCTCCCTCGTCGCCCGATCGAGAAGTTCGCGGGGTCACTTTGGTACCGACCATACCGGCGAAGGCCGGTACCCATGGCAGAAACGAGCCCCGGCCTGCGCCGGGGTGGTTCGCCGGGCGGGCGCGCTCGATCATTGGAAGTTCGGACCCAGGACACTATCGGGACCCCGGTTCCGGGGGGCAAGGGAGAAGAATTTGCGATCTCCGGGGCATCAGGCGAAGGTCTTGACGAAGGACTCGAAAAATTCGACGAGCGCCTTCTCGACATTGGACGAGATCTCTCCCGAGGTGCGGATCGACTCGAGCAGCTCAGGATGCGCGGCTTCGATCTCGCTCAGCATCGCGCTCTCGAAGCGGCCGACATCGGCGACCGCGATCGTGTCGAGATAGCCGCGCGTCCCGGCAAAAATCACGACCACCTGCTGCTCGACCGGGACCGGCGAGAATTGCGGCTGCTTCAGCAGCTCGGTCAGCCGCGCGCCGCGGGCCAGGAGGCGCTGCGTAGAGGCGTCGAGATCCGAGGCGAATTGGGCAAACGAGGCCATTTCGCGATATTGCGCGAGCTCGAGCTTGATGCGCCCGGCGACCTGCTTCATCGCCTTGATCTGCGCCGCAGAACCGACCCGGCTGACCGACAGCCCGACATTGATGGCCGGGCGGATGCCGCGATAAAACAGCTCGGTTTCGAGGAAGATCTGGCCGTCGGTGATCGAAATCACGTTGGTCGGGATATAGGCCGACACGTCGCCGGCCTGGGTCTCGATGATCGGCAACGCGGTCAGCGAGCCGGCACCGTGGTCCTCGTTCATCTTGGCGGCGCGTTCGAGCAGCCGGGAATGCAGATAGAAGACGTCGCCGGGGTAGGCCTCGCGGCCGGGTGGGCGGCGCAGCAGCAGCGACATCTGGCGGTAGGCGACGGCGTGCTTCGACAGATCGTCGTAAACCATCACCGCATGCATGCCGTTGTCGCGAAAGAATTCGCCCATGGCACAGCCCGCGTAAGGCGCGATAAATTGCAATGGCGCCGGCTCGGACGCGGTCGCCGCCACGACGATCGAGTATTCGAGCGCGCCGTAATCCTGCAGGGTCTTGACGATCTGGGCGACGGTCGAGCGCCGCTGGCCGATTGCGACGTAGATACAGTAGAGTTTGGCGGTCTCCTCGCCATCGGCATGAGCCTGCTTCTGGTTGAGTACAGTGTCGATGGCGAGCGCGGTCTTCCCGGTCTGGCGATCGCCGATGATCAGCTCGCGCTGCCCGCGCCCGATCGGCACCAGCGAGTCGATCGCCTTCAGCCCGGTCTGCACCGGCTCGTGCACCGAGCGGCGCGGCACAATGCCCGGGGCCTTGACCTCGACCCGCGCCCGGGTCACGTCGGTGAGCGGGCCCTTGCCGTCGATCGGCTCGCCCAGCGCATCGACGACGCGGCCCAACAGCCCGCGGCCGACCGGCACGTCGACGATGGCGCCGGTGCGCTTGACGGTGTCGCCTTCGCTGATGCCGCTGTCCTCGCCAAAGACGACGACGCCGACATTGTCGCTTTCGAGGTTGAGGGCCATGCCTCGCACCCCGTTCGGGAACTCGACCATCTCGCCCGCCTGGACCTTGTCGAGGCCATAGATGCGGGCGATGCCGTCGCCGATCGACAGGACCTGACCGACCTCCGCGACATCCGCCTCACTGCCGAAATTGGCGATCTGCTGCTTTAGGATCGCCGAAATCTCCGCCGCGCGAATTTCCATCTAAAACCTCTTCGGCCCCACTCGGGGCTCATCTACCAATTCGGAGTTCCTGAACCAATTCCGCATGCACCGACCGCGATGGCCGTCCATCCGCTGCCACGGGGATTACGACCGGCGCGAGCCGGCCGGGCCACGGCGAATAAAGGTGCATCGGCGGCGGATCCTGGAAAGCGGTCAGCCAGCCAAGCCTTTCATCGCCAATTGCAGGCGTCGCAGCTTATTCTCGACCGAGGCGTCGACCATGCGCGAGCCGACTTTGACGATCATTCCGCCGATCAGCCGCGGATCGACCTGGGCATCGACGGTCACCCGCCGGCCGACCGTATGCAGGAGCTGCTCGCGCAAGGCCTCGAGTTGAGTTTCGTTCAGTGGTCGCGCCGTGGTGACTGCCGCGGTGACCTCGCCCCGCCGCCTGGCGAGCTCGGCGAGATAGGCCTCGATCATCGCCGGCACGGCGAACAGGCGCCGGTTGTTGGCGACGACGGCCAGGAAGTCGCGGACCAGCGGTGAAAGCTCGGCATCCCGGGCGAGGGCCGCGATGGCCCGCGCCTGTTCGCGGCGCGACAGAACCGGGCTGCGCATCAGCCGCACCAGATCGCGGCTCGCCGCCAGCATCGCGCGCAACTGCCGCAGATCGGAAGCGACCTCGTCCAATGCCCGGCGTTCCTCGGCAATGTCGAACAACGCCACCGCGTAACGCTCGGCCAAGGCTGAAACGCCTGTCGTTTCGGAAGCCAATCTACAGCAGTCCTCGATGGCCGTACCGGCAGGAAAGGCCGCAGCGGCATTTCCTTGTTATTTTCGGATCGCGCCCCGGGTACCGCCGCCGAGGCGAAAACGCCGCAAGCGTTCCCCTAACACAGGGCCGAACCCGGTGCAACCGTTGCCGTCGCGGTCGCCGCGAGCCCTGCGGCTGCGAGTCGAAGGCGGTTTCTGTCCAGTTCAGGCGGCGGCGATCGGCGTCGCCGCACCGACCGCGGCGTCGGCCCACTCGGCGGCGGGACCATGCGCCGGCCGCGCGTAGGAAGCTTCAAGCCGCTCGACCGCTGCATCGACGGCGAGCCTTAGGCCGGCCTCGTTGAAGAACGAGCCGGGCAGCAGGCAGTGGGCGGCGAGCACCCGGCGAAAGGCGTCGAACAGCGCTGGGTCGGGTGGCGTCGCCATCCGCCAGAAATCGTCGAGCTCACCCTGAAAGGTGAGCCCCGCGATGTCGTAAACCGCCTTTCCGAGCGCGATGACCGGCAAGCCGTTCGCCAGCCCTTGCGCGCCAACCGTGCTGTTGACCGTCACCACCGCCCGGCTGCGCGCCAGCACTTTCGTCAGATCGCCGCCGTCAAGCACGGTCACGCGCTCGGTAATCATGTGCTCGACCGCGATGTGGCCGACCATTCCCGCCCAATCCACAAAACCGCTGTCGAACGGGTGCAGCTTGACGACAAGCCGTGATCGCGGTGGGGCATGACTCGCGAACGAGGCCAGCACATATTCGATCGCCGGATGCATCGCCCGAAACGGCGAGTGCACCCGCATTTGATAATCGCAGTCGAGCTGCAGCGGAAAGAAAAAGATCGGATCGTCTGGGAGGCTTTCGATCGCCTCCGCGGCCCGCTGCTCGGCCCGCCGCATCAGCGCCAGACGCCGCAGCCAGCCGGCGTATTCGATCAGCTGATGATACGGGCGATGGGTCTTGTAATGGGGAAACCGCCACATCCCCGCCATCGACGACAAATTATAGAGCACATCCTCATAGGCGCGGCGGCGAAACGGACCCGGCACACTCGGCGGGCGCTCCCAGTCCGGCAGCCCGCATGCTCGCTCGCGATACCAATCGGGATCGCGCGGCAGCGAGGAATGTCCGTTGACCCCGCCTTCCTCGAAGGTGACCCAATCGGGTCGAATATAGCCCTCCTCGACGACGTACACACGCACTGCGCGAACCCCCGCAAGACGGATGGCGGCCCGATGCAGCGGCCGACAATCGCCGAACAAAATGATGTCGCTGACCCCATTGTCGATCACCAGGCGGTCGAGGAATTCGGGCCATTCGTGTTCTCGGCCGCGGAAATCGACCGCTCCGGAAAGTCGCCAGAACACCCGGTCGCCGCCGTTGAAATTAACCCGGGATACGGCGTGGCCGCGCACCGCGAGCGCTTGGCCGAGACGCTCGAAGAACCGCGTCGCCATGCCTTGCAGAAACAAAAAGCTGCGGCCGGTCGACGGCGGCGTCACCATTGACCGCCGGCTCACCGCGCCGTGAGTGCCGGATGGATAACGTTGCGTTGCACTGTCCCCCAAACCGGATCTCATCGTGGCACCGATGAACGCCGAGTTCGTTTGCCGAGTTTCCATCACCTCCGCGTTGAATGTCCATCGATTTCTGCGATCGCTGCCGCACCGCGAGCTTCCCCTGGGCGAAACTGCGAACAACATTCTGCGAAGCCGGCAATCCGATGCAGCAATCTAGGGACCCGCTTCTGCTTTTTTGGCGCGTGGGCAATATCGGGTTGTTCGGTTTTTTCGGATTTTTTCGCGTTCGTTCACGTTTTGTAAGGGTGGAAGGGGATTTGATCCCACTCGAGCGCAGGATCGTCCTTAGGGATCGGGATAGAAGATGGCACGCGTCTTGGTGGCAGAACCGGATCGGAGAGTTCGCGAATTTGTGGCCGGCATTCTCTTTGATTGCGGCCATTCCGTCGAGGTTTGTGCCGATGCAGACGAAGCTTCCGGCCGGCTGAGGGCCGGAACTGTCGACGTGGTGGTGAGCGACCTCGTGCTGAGCCGCGGCGAGGGTGCCGTTTTTCGGCAGAATTGCGTGGCACGGGGTATTCCGACGATCACCTTGAGCGGCCGGGAATTTGGGGCCGGTCAGCGGGCATGCGACCAGCCATCGGCATTTCTCGAAAAACCGTTCCGCTTTGCCGATCTGAATTGCGTTTTGGATATGGTAGCGCTGCGCTCCCGGTCGGCGCGACCCGGCAGCCCGATCGCCTACGAGGCGGCCTAGCTGGCGGATGCTCAGCGTGTAAAGGAATTGAAAATTAGTCATTCCGGGGCGCGGGCTCCGCCGGCGAGACCGGAACCTATGGACACCGGGCTGGGAGACTTATAGCGGACTGCCGTGTTCATGAGTTCCGGGCCTGCCCCGGCGGGGCATCCCGAATGACACTTTTCTATGGAGGGACTTGTTTCACGTGACCTTGGGCGCTCGAAAGGGCAAACCAAGCTAAGTTCGGCGTTCGCGGTTAGCCGCGGCGGGCATAGAGCAGGAATTCTCGGTTGCCTTCGGGGCCGAGGATCGGGCTTTCGACGGTGCCGATCACCACCCAGCCGGGCTGCGCGCCCACCCAGTCCGCGACGCGCTCGCAGACGGCGCGGTGGACGGCCGGATCGCGGACTACCCCGCGCTTGCCGAGATGTTCGCGCCCGGCCTCGAATTGCGGCTTGACGAGGGCCAGCAGCGAAGCCCCCGGCCCAGCCAGCAGCAGCGGTGCCGGCAGCACCGTCGCGAGGCCGATGAAACTCACATCGCAGGCGATGACGTCTACGGGCTCGGGGACGTGCTCGGGGGTTAGCGCACGTGCGTTCAGCCGCTCATGAACGACAACGCGTGGGTCCTGGCGCAATTTCCAGGCGAGTTGACCGTGGCCGACATCGATCGCGTAAACTCGCCGCGCACCGCGCGCCAGCAGCACGTCGGTAAAGCCGCCGGTCGAGGCGCCGATATCGAATGCCGTACGGTCGGCGACATCAACCGCGAAATGATCGAGCGCATGGGCGAGCTTGACGCCACCGCGGGAGACCCAGGGGTGATCTCGGCCCCGGACCGCCAGCGCTGCATCGGGCGCAAGCGCGTCGCCGGCCTTGGCGACCCTGCGCTCGCCGGCAAAGACGAGCCCGGCCAGGATCAGCGCCTGGGCTTTTGTCCGAGTTTCCGCCAGCCCCAGCTCGACGAGGAACTGGTCGGCTCGTCGCTTTGCCGACAGGCCCCTCACCCAAGCCCTCTTCCCGCCAAGCGGGGAGAGGGAGGGACCCGCGTCAGTGGGAGGGCGAGGGGCGGGCCGCTTCCGGGCCGTTGCAAAATCTAGCCGGACTGAGGGCGAGGCGAGCTAGGCGCGGGCTGGCTGCGCGGCGATTTCGCGGCCCAGCGCCGACAAGGCCATCGCCACGATATGGCGGGCGTTGAGCCCGGCCTGATCGTATTGCGCAACCGGGCTGTCGTGGTCGAGAAACAGGTCGGGCAGCAACATGGTGCGGATTTTGAGCCCGTGGTCGAGCAGACCGCTCATTGCCAAATGGTGCAGCACATGGCTGCCAAAGCCGCCAACCGCCCCTTCCTCGATGGTGATCACGACCTCGTGCTCACGGGCAAGCCGAGCGACCAGATCGGTGTCGAGCGGCTTGGCAAAGCGCGCGTCGGCAACCGTCGTCGACAGCCCGTATGCGGCCAGTTCTTGCGCCGCCTTCATGCATTCGGCGAGGCGGCCGCCGAGGCTGAGGAGCGCGATCGTGTTGCCCTCGCGCATGACGCGACCACGGCCGATCTCGAGCGGCATCCCCCGTTCCGGCAGCGGCACGCCGACCCCGTCGCCGCGCGGGAAGCGCACCGCGGACGGTCCGTCGTCGATCGCGACGCAGGTCGAGACCATATGCACGAGGTCGGCTTCGTCGGCGGCGGCCATGATGGTGAACCCGGGCAAACAGCCCAGATAGGCCAGATCGAACGAGCCGGCGTGGGTCTGTCCGTCCTGGCCGACGAGGCCGGCCCGGTCGATGGCAAATCGCACCGGCAGCTTTTGGATCGCGACGTCGTGGACGACCTGATCGTAGGCGCGCTGCAGAAAGGTCGAGTAGATCGCGGCGAATGGCTTCATCCCCTCGGCAGCGAGGCCGGCGGCAAAGGTGACCGCGTGCTGCTCGGCAATGCCGACATCAAAGCAGCGCTTGGGGAACTTGTCGCCGAACAGGTTGAGCCCGGTGCCTGACGGCATCGCCGCAGTGATCGCGACGATGCGGTCGTCGGCCTCGGCCTCTTTGATCAATGATTTGGCGAACACCGAGGTGTAGGACGGCGCCTTCGACGACGATTTGGCTTGCGCACCGGTGATCACGTCGAACTTGGCGACGCTGTGCCATTTGTCGTCCGCCTGCTCGGCCGACAGATAGCCGTGGCCCTTCTGGGTGACCGCGTGCACAAGGATCGGGCCGCTCTCCTTGGTGTCGCGGACGTTTTTCAGCACCGGCAGCAGATGGTCGATGTTGTGACCGTCGATCGGACCGACGTAGTAGAAGCCCATTTCCTCGAACAGGGTACCGCCGGTGACCAGGCCACGAGCCAGCTCCTCGGCGCGGCGCGCGGCGTCTTCGAGCGGTTTGGGGAAATGCCGCGCCACCTCTTTGGCGATATGCCGCAACGACATGAACGATTTCGACGACAGCAGCCTCGACAGATAAGCGCTCATCGCACCGACCGGCGGGGCGATCGACATGTCGTTGTCGTTGAGGATGACGATCAGCCGCGAATCCATCGCCCCGGCATTGTTCATCGCCTCATAGGCCATGCCGGCGCTCATCGCCCCGTCGCCGATCACGGCAATGACGTTGCGCCGCTCGCCGCGGAAATCGCGGGCGATCGCCATGCCCAGAGCCGAGGAAATCGAGGTCGAGCTGTGCGCCGCGCCAAACGGGTCGTATTCGCTCTCCGAGCGTTTGGTGAACCCGGACAGCCCGCCGCCTTGGCGAATCGTGCGGATGCGATCGCGACGCCCCGTCAGGATCTTGTGCGGATAAGCCTGATGCCCGACATCCCAGATCAGCCGGTCATGGGGCGTGTCGAAGACATAGTGGAGAGCCACGGTCAGCTCGACGACGCCGAGCCCGGCGCCGAAATGACCCCCGGTGATCGAGACAGCGTCAATCAGCTCGGCGCGCAACTCATCGGCGAGCTGGCGCAAATCCAACTCGGGCAGCCGGCGCAGATCGGCCGGCACATCGATCCGGTCGAGCAATGGCGTCCGATTGGAAATCGGGCGATTCGGGTTCGAATCCAATGCTGCGCTCCCTAGGTGCGGCGGCTGATGACGAATCGCGCCGCCTCTCTTAAAAGTTCCGCTCTTCCCTCGAACAAATCAAGATGCGCGACCGCCTGGCGAACCAGGAGCTCGGCCTGGGACCGGGCCCGCTCGATGCCGAGGATCGAGACGAAGGTGGCCTTGCCGGCGACGGCGTCGGCGCCGACCGGCTTTCCGGTCTCGATTGCCGAGCCTTCGACATCGAGCAGATCGTCAGCGATCTGAAAGGCGAGACCCAAATCGTGCGCGTAACCGCGCAGCGCCGCTCGCGGCTCGGGCGGCGCCTTGGCGAGAATCGCCCCGGCCTCGCACGAGAAGGCGATCAAGGCACCGGTCTTCATCCGCTGCAGCCGGGTGATGGCGCCGATGTTGAGCGTCCGATGCTCGGCGATCAGGTCGATCATCTGGCCGCCGACCATGCCGGCCGGACCGGCCGCCGCGGCCAGCGCCGCCACCAGTTCGCAGCGGACCGTCGGATCGGCGTGGGTATCGGCATGCGCCAGCACTTCGAAGGCCATGGTCAACAGCCCATCGCCGGCGAGAATGGCGGTCGCCTCGTCGAACTCCTTGTGGCAGGTCGGGCGGCCGCGCCGCAAATCACTGTCGTCCATCGCCGGCAGGTCGTCATGCACCAGAGAGTAGGCATGGACCATCTCGATCGCTGCGGCCACCTGCAGCGCGCAGCGCCGGGCGACGCCGAACAAGCGGCCCCCGGCCAGCACCAGGAACGGACGCAGCCGCTTGCCTGGAGCCAATGCTGAATAGCGCATCGCCTCGATGACCCGCGCCTCGATGTCCGGCGGCACGACGAGCAACCGATCGAGCGCCCGATCGGTTAGCGTCGCAGCCTGCGCCAGCGCTTCGGAAAACGCGGTCCCATCCGACCACAGCGTATCAGTCAAGGTTCGCCGGCTCCGCCGAAATTGTGCCGTCCGGGCCGATTGCGATTCGCTCGACCCGCTGCTGCGCCTCGTTGAGCCTTTTCTCGCAATGCTGCTTCAGCTGCGCCCCGCGCTCGTAGGCCAAGATGGCCTCGTCGAGCTTGACCTGCCCGGCTTCGAGCCGCCGCACGATCTGTTCGAGCTCGGCAAGCGCATCCTCAAAACTCATCGACGCGATATCGGCGGGCAGAGCGGTCTCGGCCATGTGGTCTCTTGTAGCAAATAACGCGAGGTCTGTCGGTTGCTCTAACGGTCTGCGAGAGTGCAAAACCGCAGATCTGTTGCAACATTACAACAGCGGCGCTCCGGAAACCGCCGCTCGCGCCGTCATCAGAACTCGCAGATGAGCCGCTGTGCTGGCGCCCAGCGCGGCCAGATCATAACCGCCCTCGAGCGTCGAGACGACCCGTCCCTCAGCATGACGGAAAGCGATTTCGAGAAGCTTTTCGGTGACCCAGACGTAATCGGCCTCCTCCAGCATCAGCTGCGCCAGCGGATCGCTCCGGTGCGCGTCGAAGCCGGCCGAGATCAGCACCAGCTCAGGGCGAAAAGCATCGAGCGCCGGCAGGATATGCCTGCTCATCCCCAGGCGAAACGGGCCGGAGCCGGACATCGGGCGCAATGGCACGTTGACGATGTTGCCGACCCCGGTCTCGCTCGCCGCCCCGGTACCGGGATAGAGCGGATATTGATGGCTCGAGGCGTAGAACAGGCTCTCGTCGGCCTCGAACCGGGCCTGCGTGCCGTTGCCGTGATGGACGTCGAAATCGACCACGGCCACGCGCGAGAGGCGGTGCACCTCGCGCGCCCGCAACGCGCCGATCGCGGCATTGTTGAACAGGCAAAAGCCCATCGCCCGCTCGGGTTCGGCATGGTGCCCGGGTGGACGCACCGCGCAAAAGGCATTGTCGGCCTCGCCCGCGACAACGGCGTCGACCGCCGCGGCGACCGCTCCCGCGGCATGGAGCGCCGCCCTTCCGGACGCGGGCGACAACACCGTGTCGGCATCGATCGCGACATGGCCCGATTGGGGAACGGCCGCAAGCAGGCGCTCGGCATGGTCCCTCGGATGAACCCGCACCAGATCCTCGAACCGCACCTCGGGTGCCCCGCGGCGTTCGAGCGCGGCAAATTGCGGTCCCGAGATCGCGTCCAGCACGGCGCGCAAACGGGCCGGCGATTCGGGATGGTATCGGCCGGGATCGTGCTCGAGGCAGGCATCGTGCGTGTAGAGGAGCGTCGTCATCGGATCACCTCGCGGGCGGACCGCGCGAAGTGTCGCACACTCGCGGGACCGTCATAATGGTAATCGCCGCCGGCATGGGCAGAAGTGACAGAACGAGGAAACGATAGGGTCGCGCATTGCATCCGCCGCCATCGGGCTCGCCGACCGGCGAAATGTTCGCGCCTGGTCTGCTCGGTCCGGCCGGCGGCCGAGAGCGGTTTCATCCGCGCCGAGCCGACGGGCGACCCCCCGACAACCGAACGGCGAGGGAGCTCTGACGAGGCCCCGCGCCCGACCCCTCTCATATGAGACCCATCGATTTTTGCGGGAACTTGGAAGCGGGCCATGGGTTCTCCGCACGACGGAAACTTTTCTGTGCGAAGCGATCTCGGCGCGCTCCGCGTTGATGGTCCGCCGCCGCGACGGTCCAACCCGCGCCAAGCGCCTTCGCACCCCAGTCTTGCACCGGAGAGCCCATGCCTGAAGCCACCGCAAAGAATGCCAAGCCGTTCCTCACCGATGTGAAGACGCTCAGGGACCGGGCGCGAAAGAACATCGCCGAAGGCGCGATGACGTGGACCTACGAGGGCGACCCCCAGCAGTCGGTCGAGATTCTCCAGTCGGTGTTGGCCACCGAAATCGTCTGTGTCCTGCGCTATACCATGCACGCCGTAAGCGCCACGGGCATCTCCAGCGACAGCGTGAAGGCGGAGTTCGCCGAGCATGCCAAGGAGGAGCAGCAGCACATGATGGCCGTGGCCGAGCGCATCACCCAGCTCGGCGGCGAGCCGAACTTCAATCCCGAGGGGCTCGCCAGCCGCTCGGTCTCGCAATATTCCGCCGGACCGAGCCTGGTCAACATGATCAAGGAAAACCTGATCGCCGAGCGCATCGCCGTGGATCACTACCGTGAGCTGGTCCGCTTCTTCGGCGAGGATGATCCGAGCACCAAACGCATGCTGGAATGGATCCTGTCGGTCGAGGAGGAACACGCCGACGACATGCACGACCTGCTCGTCGCCCATGAGGGACGGCCAATGCTGCCCAAGTAGGGTGCAGGCGACTAACGGCGGCGCAGCGCCGCGAGGCCGAGGGCCGACCAGCCGATCAGCAAGCCCGCTCCGCCGCATGGGGTGACGGCGCCGAAGGCCGCGATCCCGGTAAGCGCCAGCGCGAACAGGCTGAAGCTGAACAGGAAGATGCCGGCCACGAAACTCCATCCCGCGATTCTCAACAGAAGACCCGGCCGATCGTTGCGTTCGGCGAGCGCCGCCACCGCGAGGAGCGCCGCGGCGTGGACCATGCCGTACAATGCGCCGGTTCGCAGCAGCTCGGCCGTCGGCGCGTCGCCGCTGGCGAAGTGCGCAGCGAATGCCCCGGCCGCCACCGACACAAACCCGCCGAGCGCCGCGGCGGCGAGCCACCAGCGGATCATCGCGGCCTGCTGCTGCGCCAACCCGCGCGCCACCCCTACCTTCCCCCGGCTGCCGGAGCGCGAGCGGGAGGGGGCGACGCCCCTCGTTCGGCGAGCACCGCGCGATAGAGCGCCAGGCTCTCGCGGGCGACGATCTCCTCGGCAAACTCGCCCTCGATCAAGCCGCGCCCGGCATGTCCCATGCTCGCCCGCAGCAGCGGATCGGTGGCGAGCGTCGCGATCGCATCGGCCAGCGCGCCGACGTCGCCGGGCGGCACCAGAATGCCGTTCCGGCCGTTGCGGACCGCCTCGCGGCAGCCCGGCACATCGCTGGCAACGATCGGCCGACCGCAGGCGGCCGCTTCGAGCAACGCCTTCGGCACCCCCTCGCCATAGGTCGAGGGCAGCACCGCAATCGCCGCGCGCCGCCACACCTGGCGCACGTCGGCGACCGGGCCGAGCCAGCTGATCCCGGGTTCGGCGGCGAGCCGAGACAGGGCTGCGGCCGATAGCGAGCCCGGGTTGTCGGGGTCGGTCGGTCCGGCCAGCTCCAACACCACCGAGAGGCCGCGCGCCCGCAGCCGGCGGATGGCGGCGGCGGCATCGAGCACTCCCTTGTCGCGCAGCATGCGCGAGACCAGCGCCACCGTGACGGTCTCGGCGCCCGGCGGCGGCAGCGGGGCGAAATGCCTGGTGTCCACTCCCGACCCTCTGATCAGCGCGATCCGCCGCGGCTCGATTCCGAGCCCGGCAAGGAATGCGGCGTCTTCCGGGTTCTGCACCACGATCCGAGCGCGGCCAGCGGCGGCGACCAGCCGCAGAGCGAGGCCGAGCCCGGCCCGGCGCAGCTTCGCGGCAAAAGCCATCGCCGAAAATCCGGAACCGAGGCCCATCAGCGAATCGATCACTACCGGCGCATCGGCGGCACCCCGGAACGCGAGGGTGCGGGCGAGCCCGCCGAACAGCACCGGCTTCAGCGCCACATGGTGCAGAACATCCGGGCGCTCGGCGCGGTAGAGGCGCGCGATCGCGCATACCGCACGCGCCGCACCGAAGAGCCCGTCGCCACGCCGCCGCCACGCGATCGGGCGCAACGTGAAGCCCTCGTCGACGATCTGCCGGCCGTGCGCCCGCACCCGGGCGGCGACGACCACCTCAAAGCCAGCCTCGCGCGCGGCCCGCGCCACCGGCAGGCGGTGCGAGCAGAAATACCAATCCTCGGTAACCAGGAACAACAGCTTCGGGCGCCGCCCGCGATGACCCGCATCGCCGCCGGCGGCGAGCAGAGAGGTCGGATCCAATCGGACAGCGTCACCCCGCAATAGCGATAACCGAAATCGAGGAACTCCGGCGGTCTTGCCTCGGGGCCGGTCTTGCCTCGGGGCCGGGCCCTCTCTAATGCATTCGCGTCGAGATGGCTCGCGCAATTATCGGCAAGCTGTGGCATCGGCAAGCTCGCGGGGGGGCGAGGGTTTGGCGCGCATCCTGGTGACCGGCGCGGCCGGCTTTATCGGCGCGGCGCTGTGCCGGGAGCTGGCCCGTCGCGGCCATGCGGTGATCGGTGCGACGCGAGGTCCGGCCGAGCCTATCGCCGGCGTCGCGCTGCGCCCGGTCGGCGATATCGGGCCGGGCACGGACTGGTCGGGTCGCCTCGACCAATGCGACATCGTCGTCCATCTCGCGACCCGCGCGCACCGCCCGCTCGCCCTTGCCGACGCGACGGCGGAAGCGCAGGCCGCCGCCGCATTGGCGCGCGCTGCAATTGCCGCCGGCGTGCGCCGCTTCGTCCAAATCAGCTCGATCAGGGCGATGGCGGCGGCGACCCGGCCGGGGGCCCCGCTGCGGGCCGCAGACCCGGCGTTGCCGGTCGACCCCTACGGGCAGGCGAAGCTGGCGATCGAAGAGGCGCTTGCCGTCGCCGCAAGGGCGTCGGGGCTCGACCTCGTGATCCTGCGCCCGCCGCTGGTCCATGGGCCGGGGGTCAAGGGCAATCTGCGCGCGCTGATCGGGCTGGTGGCGAGCGGATTGCCATTGCCGTTCGCCGGCAGCGACAATCGCCGCAGCCTGATCTTTCTCGACAACCTCGTCGATCTCGTCGCCACCGTTTGCGCCCATCCGGCGCTCGGGCCGAGCGACGGCGCGGGCCGGGTGCTGCTGGCGCGGGATGGGGCCGATCTCTCAACGCCGGAAATTGTCCGTGCGCTGGCGGCTGGGCTCGACCGTCCGGCACGGCTGTTCGCCGTCCCGCCCGTAGCATTGAGGGCGCTCTCTCGCGTTCCGACGCTCGGATCGGCAGTCGGGCGCCTGACCTCGTCGTTGCAGGTCGACGACAACGAAACGCGCCGGGTGCTCGGCTGGTCGCCGGCCATCGCTGCAGAAGCTGGGCTCGCGGCGACGGCACGCGCTTATGCCCGGCAGAGGCGAAGCGGACGCTGACCCCTCGACGGTGTTCTCCTCAAACATGTCGCCGACGGGAAGATGCCGATGAACCCACCCACCGAAGACACCGAGCTGACCCGCCGCGCGATCGCCTATGTCATCGAGCTCTACCGCGAATTGACCGAGGAGAACGGCGCGCCCGATCTCGGCACGCAAAGCCAGGCGGTCGATTTCATCCTCGCCAACCCGGAGCTCCGCGCCGCAGTTTCCGAATGGGGGCGCCAGGCGCAGATCGACGAGGCGACGACCGCGCCGCCGCAGAGATTGCCGCACGACACCGCCTATGAGCGGGTCCGCGCCTATCTCCAATCGGTGATGGAAGAGCCGGTGTTCAGGCGTCCGGCGCAGATGGCCGGCGATCGGCGCTGATTTTTGCCGGCGGGCGCGCTATATGGCACCAAAATATCTTCGAGCGGAGGACACGCGCCGTGCCGAGCTTTGACATCGTCTCGCGGATCGACCTGGCCGAGGTCGACAATGCCGTTGCCGGGATGACCCGCGAGATCGCGACGCGGTTCGACTTCAAGGGCAGCAAATGCACGGTTGAGCGCAGCGAAGGTGCGCTGAGCCTGCTTGCCGATGACGACCTCAAGCTGAAGCAGATGCACGAGCTGCTCAAGGTCCATATGACCCGGCGCAAGGTCGAGCCGGGCGCGCTCGACTACAAGCCGCCGGAAAAGGCCTCGGGCAATGCGGTGCGCCAGACGATCGCGCTGCGCCAGGGGGTCGGCGCCGACCTTGCGCGCCAGCTGATCCGCGAAATCAAGGACAAGAAGCTCAAGGTGCAGGTGTCGATCCAGGGCGACGAGCTGCGCGTCACCGGCAAGAAGCGCGACGACCTGCAGGGTGCGATCGCCGCGATCCGCGGCCTCAAGCTCGACCAGCCGCTGCAGTATCAGAATTTCCGCGAATGATCCGGCGTCCGCGCGACCGCCTGCTCCTCCGGCCCTTGCCCAGCCCGCAGCTAGACGGTATTAAACGGCAACGCCTCGTCCCCTTCGTCTAGAGGCCCAGGACACCGCCCTCTCACGGCGGCAACACCGGTTCGAATCCGGTAGGGGACGCCACCGCCAGCCGCCGAGCAGGGTCTCAGCTCGTGCACCGCCGGGGCTGCGCGACCCGTCTGTCGCCCGCTTCGCCGCGCTCTGCTCAGCACCCTCTCCCGCATTGCGGAAGAGGGTCACGGGGGGATGGGTGAGTAGGGGCTTGCTTGGGCGCCATCCACTTCCTTCTCAGTCTAATCCGGGGTACGGGTCGACTGCCAAGCGACCATCTGCCAGCGGCCGCCTTTGTTGGCCCACACGTCGGTAAAGCGCACGCCGAAGCTGTTGGGGCGGCCCTGCGACATGACGCTAATTCGACACGACCCGGTCAGCACCACGCTATCGCCGAAATCCTGCGCCTTGACGTCGGACGGCACCACCGAAGTATAGACCGTGCCGCCCGATTCCATGTTGCCGATCAGGCTTTGTTTGGTGTCGAGTCGCGCCGTCGAATGAGTGTAGACGAGATCGTCGGAAATTAGCGCGTTCAGCGTCGCGATGTCTTTTTTCGCCATCGCGTTCATGCGCTCTTTGTCGAGGTCTATGACCGTCTGCGCGTTGCCTGCCATCGGTTTTCTCCTCCTCCACGGGGTTGTCGGTCCGGCGGTTATCGGACTTCGAGCACCAGCTTGCCTTGCAGGTGGCGCCCCTCGCTGACCCGATGCGCCGCGGCCGCGTCGGCAAGCCGGTATCGGGTGATCTTGGGCGGCCACACCGCGCCGGCGTCGTAGAGTTCGAGCATCCGCTCGAGATGGGCGCGGTCGCGGGCGACGTTGGGCCGCAGCACCTCGACATCCTTGCGCCTCGGCTGGAACCCGGCCGGCGCCGCGGCGATCCAAACGAGCCGCCCGCCCGGCTTCAAAACGTCATAGGAGCGCACCTGCACCTCGCCGCCGACGGTGTCGAACACCACATCGCATTGGCCAGCTTCTCTGGTGAAATCCTGCGCGTTGTAGTCGATCGCGCGATCGGCGCCGAGGCTCTTGACGTAGTCATGGTTGCGGGCGCTGGCGGTGGTAATCACGGTGGCGCCCAGATGCTTGGCGAGCTGGATGGCAAACCCGGCGACCCCGCCCGCACCACCCTGGATCAGAATGGTTTCGCCTGGCTTTAGCTTGGCCGTGTCCTCGACCGCCCACAGCGCGGTCAGGCTGGTCAACCCCAATGCCGCCGCCTCGGCATCGCCCAGGCGGTCGGGCTTTTTGGCGATGATCGCGGCCTTGATCGCGAGCTTCTCGGCATAGCAGCCCTCGATCCCCTGATCGGTGACCCCGAACACCGCGTCGCCGACCTCGAGATCGGTCGCCTCCGGGCCGAGCGCGCTGACCACCCCGGAAAAGTCGCGCCCCAGGATATGCGGCAGCTTGAGGCTGCTGTGCCCGCCGCTGCCGAGTCGCACCTTGTAGTCGGCGGCGTTGACGCTCGCCGCGTGCACATCGACGACAACCTCGCCCGGTCCGGCGACCGGGTCCGGCGCCTCGCCCAGCCGTAGCATCTCAGGCCCCCCGTGCGCCCCTAGCAGCACCGCCTTCATCGCCCTCTCCTCCACCCGTCGCGCGCTGCGCGCTTCAGGCTTTCGTCCTCCGCCGCTGGCCCGCTGTCAAGCCGGCCGTGCCCCGGCCCGATTGCACCACGGCGCCGGCGAGGCATGCCGAGGGCGGTCTGGCTATGGTGCTTTGCCGGCGTCGCTGGTCAACAGATCGGCCTTGCGGTTCAGCGCCATGATCAGCCCGGCGACGCCTTGCCGGGCGAGGATCGAATGAAACTCAGAGCGCTGCGTCGCGAGCTGGCTGATCGTGCCGTCGAGGTAGACGTCGGCAATCTGCCAGGTGCCGGAGTTGCGGCGCATCAGATAGCTGATGGTGACCGGATCGCTGCCGGTTTCGATGATCCTGGTTTCGACGATAACCCCGCCGATAGAAGGTTGGGTCCCGGTGACTTGCAGTTGCTGACCCGAATAGGTGTCGAAGCGGTCGGCGTAGGTCGCCGAGACATAGCGCCCGAACGCGGCGACGATCTGCTGCTGCTGGGCCGCGTCCAAGCTCGTCCATGCCGGACCGACGGCGAGCCGGGCCATGAACGGCACGTCGAACACCCCGCTGACTACCGGGGCCAACGCCGCATAGCGCCCGCTCTGTCCCAAGGATCGCCCGTTTTTCATGGTCGCGAGCAGGACGTCGTAAAAGCTGCGCACGCTGTCCTGGGGGCTCGCGGGAACCGCCCGGGCGCCCGTGACGAGCATGCTGCCGAGCAGCGCCAGGCACAGCGCCGCGATTTTGCCCGCCCCGGCTCGGGTGGTCGGGTTCGTCATTCCCTTGCTCTCCTGTGTCGCCGGCCGCGGACAAAGCGCGGCGTCGGCAGCATCGATCCGGCGACCTCCGCCGCCGTTCCCGGACGATGCTTTGACGGTGATCATATCCGACCAGCGTCGGGTGGGGTCAAATCAAAGCCGGGAAGATCGAGGAGCTGCCGCCGCGATCCGCGGCGCCGCTTGAGCGCGCGCCGGCGCAGCGCGAATCGCGACCGTCCCGATCGAGGCCGGCCCGGAGTGAACCATTCGGTTTTTCCCCTTGTTTAGGCAGAACGAGGCGTCAGTCAAAGATTGGAGATCCTGCGATGTTGAAGATCGCCCAAATTGCGGCATTCGCGGCTGGTTCGCTGATTGCCGCTGCCGCAACCTCCGGGGCGCAGAGCTACTATTATCCGCCGACCACTTATCAAGCAGCGCCTCAAGCAGCGCCAAGCTACAGCTACAACTCTCCGTATTCTTATCCCGGGTATGGATACTATTATTCGGGATGGCCTGCATACGGAACGTGGTGGGGGCAACCTCATGCGTCGCCG
Organism: uncultured Alphaproteobacteria bacterium; assembly: GCA_963795485.1. GTDB lineage: Bacteria > Pseudomonadota > Alphaproteobacteria > ATCC43930 > CGMCC-115725 > AP-15. Next base: position 59,199 of record CAWCIL010000025.1, on the reverse strand, counting down.
CAACCGTATTCGGACCCGTATGTCGGCTATCGCCCGTACTCGGATAATGCCGGGCCGAAGGCAAGCGACTGAGGCGGCGATCGAGCCCCGCCGCCGGCCGGCAAGTACTGAGCGATCGACCGGATTACGCAAGCTGGCCGAGATCAGAGCAAGCGTCGGGCCTAGCGTCGCGGCGCATCGCCGGGGTCGGCCGCTAAGCGCGCACCAGGGTTCGAAGCGCTGAGCCGGTTCGAAAGGTAAAGGCGCGTCATGTCGCGCAGTTCGTCGAGCGCCCCTGCCTCCGCCTCTTGACCCTGCACCGCGATCAAAGCGGCCATCGCCCGCATGTTCTGCAGCAGGACCACGGCCATGTTCTCGACCAGATCCGACGATAGTCGGGGCTCCCTCGCCTTCAGGATGCGCGCAATGTGCCGGCGGGCCATTTGACGCAGCTCGGCACGGCGGGCGGACCAGTCGGAATGAGCGTCGAGCAAGGCAAACGCCGCACGGGTTTCGCGCCGCAGCCCGACGATCGAGATCGAGCAGCGCGTCGGCCAAGGCGGCGGCGGTCAGGCCGGCGGAGCGGACCTCTATTTCTTCCAACCCGGCCTCGATCAGCTCGCCATAGCGTTCGAGCAGGGCATCGGCGACCGCCTCCTTGTTCGGGAAGAATTGGTAGAGCGAACCGATCGGCGCCCTGGCCAAGGCGGCGATTTCGGTCATCGTCGCTGCGTCAAAACCCTTTTCGGCAAACACGGTTGCCGCAGCCCGCATTAGGGCGGCCACACGCAGCCGCCCGCGATGGCGCTGCGGCGCCCGCCCGGCCGGGACGGTGCCGGTGGAGGGCATTGATTTTTGCGAGGTCATCCTCATATGGCCGTTTTATGAGCATGACCTCATATATCGACATTCCTCCAATTGTCAATCGGGCGAGCCGTTCAAACGGAGATTCCCGATGAACCACGCCGATCGCAGCGGGTCGACCAATGGCGGCTGACGGCGGAGCGAGCGGGCTGAAGCCCGAGACGCGTGCCCAGGAAGCGCGGACACCCGAAGGGCGAGCCCCTGAATCGCTAGCGCCTCAGGCGCGTACCGTCGAAGCTCCGGTCGAAGAGCGCAGGCCGGATCGCACGCAGCCGGCCAACGCGCCGAAAGTCGCCGGCCGGCGACGGCATTGGCTGCGCTGGGCGTTGTTTCTGCTGCTGCCGCTCGTGCTGATCGTCGGCGGCTATTTCTACCTGCGCAGCAGCCGCTATGTGTCGACCGACGATGCCTTGGTCCAGGCCGATCAGGTCGGCCTCTCGACCGACGTGTCTGGTCTGATCGAAAAGGTAAACGTCCGCGACAACCAGCACGTCGTCGCCGGCGAGCCGTTGTTCAACCTCGATCCGCTGCCGTTCCGGCTCAAGCTCGACCAGGCGCAGGCGCAGCTCGGCGTTGTCCGCGACAATATCGACGCGCAGAAGGCTAATTATCAGAACTACCAAGCCCAGATCGTGAAGGCGCCGCGACCAGGTCGCTATCGATCAACGGCAATACGCTCGTCAGGCGATCCTTGCGCGGCAGCAGTTCGCGCCTCAGACGGCGCTGGACCAGGCCTGGATGAACCTGCACGGCGCGGAGCAGACTCTGGCCTCGCTGCAGGCGCAGCTGGTGGCGACCGCGGCGAACATCGACGGCAACCCGAACCTGCCGGTCGAGCAGTATTCGCAATACCGGCAGGCCCTGGCCCAGCGCGACGAGGACGCGCGCGAGCTGCGCGACACGGTGGTTCGCGCGCCCTATGCCGGCTACGTCACCAACGTCCCGTCCCTGCAAAAGGGGATGTACCTGCCGGCTTCAACCACCGGCTTCTACCTGGTCCGCACCCCGCTTGTGTGGGTCGAAGCCCAGCCCAAGGAAACCAAGCTGACCTATGTGCGCCCGGGCCAGCCGGTCGCGGTCACAGTTGACACCTATCCCGGCCGCAAATGGCACGGCAACGTCGAGAGCATCGCGCCGGCAGCGCAATCCCAATTTTCGCTGCTGCCCGCCGAGAACACCAGCGGCAACTGGGTCAAGGTCGTGCAACGCATTCCGCTACGGGTGCAGGTCGATGCCGACCCGCAGCATTTGCCGCCTCTGCGCTCGGGCATGAGCGCCGAGATCAGCGTCGACACCGGCCAGGTGCACGGCGTGCCGCACTTCCTGGCCTGGCTGTTCGGCGGGTCGCCGAGCAGCTGATGGCAGGCTTGGGCACTCCCGCGGGCGGGGCGGCCGGGGTCAACCGCATTGCTATCACTGGTGTCGTCGGGCTGGCGACGATCATGCAGGCGCTCGACACGACGATCGCCAATGTGTCGCTGCCCTATATTCAGGGCAACCTCGCGGCGAACCAGGACGAGGTCGAATGGGTCTTGACCTCGTACATCGTCGCCGCCGCGATCATGACCCCGCCGACCGGCTATCTAACCGGGCGATTTGGCCTCAAGCGCCTGTTCATGACCTCGATCGTCGGCTTCACGCTCGCTTCGATGGCGTGCGGCATGGCCGGGTCGATCGGCGAGATCGTCATCTTCCGGCTGGTCCAAGGCGCGTTCGGAGCGGCCCTGGTGCCATTGTCGCAGGCGGTGCTGATGGACACCTACCCGCCGGAGCGCCAAGGCTCGGCGATGGCGTATTGGGGCATGGCGATCATGATCGGCCCGATTATCGGGCCGGTTCTCGGCGGCTGGCTGACCGAAAACTACAGTTGGCGTTGGGATTTTTTCATCAATGTGCCGATCGGCGTTGTCGCATTCCTGGGCATGTACGTCTTCCTGCCGGACACGAAACGGACCAACGCCCGGCTCGACTGGTTCGGCTTTGCTGCGCTGAGCGTGGCGATCGGCGCGTTGCAGATCCTGCTCGACCGCGGCGAGGAGCTCGACTGGTTCGGCTCGCGCGAGATCCTGGGCTTGGCCGTGCTCAGCGGCGGCGCGTTCTGGCTGTTTCTGGTGCACACCTTCAGCGCCGCGGCGCCCTTCGTCGCGACCCGGGCTGTTCCGCGACCGCAACTTCAGCGCCGGCATGCTGTTCGTCTTCATCATCGGCATCACCTATTTCGCGCCCTTGGCGCTGCTGCCGCTCTATCTGCAGGATTTGATGGGCTATCCGATCCTGACCGCGGGTTTTGCCCTGGCGCCGCGGGGGTTCGGCACCCTGATTGCGATGATGGCGGTGGGCCGGCTGGTCGGACGCGTCGACACCCGCGTGCTGCTGGCGATCGGCCTCGGCCTGTGCGCCTGGGCAATGTGGGACATGAGCGGGTGGACGCCGGATGTCTCGGAGTGGACGGTCGGCATCAACGGCGTGATCCAGGGCGCCGGGATGGGCTTTTTGTTCGTGCCGCTCAGCGTGATCACGCTTGCGACATTGGCGCCGGAGCACCGCACCGAAGGCGCCGGCTTTTTTAATCTGGCTCGCAACCTCGGCCAGAGCATGGGGACCTCGGTGGTCTCGGCCCTGCTCGTCACCAACACCCAGGTCAACCATGCCGACATCGGGCGATATGTCACCAGGGTCAACCGCCAGTTCGCCAACCCGGCGATCGCCCATTTCTGGAGCCCGTTCACCGCGGCCGGGCGCGCCGCCCTCGACGCCTTGATCACGGCACAGGCGCAGATCATCGCCTATATCGACGATTTCAAGCTGCTGATGATTCTGACGCTTCTCGCCCTCCCGCTGGTCTTTTTCTTTCGCCGGCCGCCGCGCGGGGCTGGTTCCGATCCGGCGCTTCCGGCCGCGCATTGAGCCGCACCCCCGGTTACGTCTTGGCCTTCTCGTCGCGGCAATGCTTTAGTGCCACCCCCAGACCACGTCCCGGGCGACCGAGCGAATGACATCAAACCAGCGGATCGAGGATTATGCGCTGATCGGCGACTGCGCCACGGCGGCGCTGGTCGGGCGCAACGGCTCGATCGACTGGCTGTGCCTGCCGCGTTTCGATTCGCCGGCCTGTTTCGCGGCTCTGTTGGGTGAGCCCGAGCATGGCCGCTGGCTGATCGCACCCGCCGATCCGGCCGTTCGGGTCGAGCGGCGTTATCTCGACAGCTCGCTGGTGCTGGCGACGACGTTCGAGACCGCCGAGGGTGCGGTCGAGCTGATCGACTTCTTCAGGCCGCGGCACGGATCGCTCGATCTGGTGCGCCTGGTCCGCGGTCTTCGCGGCCGGGTCGCGATGCGCGTCGAGTTTGTGCTGCGCTTCGATTATGGCAACCTCGTGCCCTGGGTCGAGAGCCTGTCGGAGGGCGGCATTTCGGCGATCGCCGGGCCGGAGCGGGTGGTGCTGCGCACTCCGGTCCCGTTGCGCGGCGAAGACCTGAAAACCATGGCTGAGTTCGAGATCGGCGCCGGCGAGACGGTGCCGTTCGTGTTGACTTATGGACCGTCCAACCAGCCGCCGCCTCGGCCGGTCGATCCGGAACGGGCCTTGCACAATGCCCTGTCGTTCTGGCGGCAGTGGTCCGACCGGTGCGCCCCTGCGGGACCGTGGACCGACACCGTCAAACGCTCGCTGGTGGTGCTGAAGGGGCTGACCTTTGCGGCGACCGGTGGGATCGTCGCGGCGCCGACGACGTCGCTGCCCGAGCAGATCGGCGGCCCGCGCAATTGGGACTACCGCTATTGCTGGTTGCGCGACGCGACCTTCACGCTGCTCGCATTGATGAACGCCGGCTATTCCGACGAGGCCCGGGCCTGGCGCGACTGGCTGTTCCGCGCCGTCGCCGGCAGTCCCGACCAGATCCAGATCATGTACGGCCTGGGCGGCGAGCGCAGGCTGACCGAATGGGAAGTACCGTGGCTGCCCGGCTATGAAGGCTCGCGCCCGGTGCGCATCGGCAACGACGCGGCCCGGCAGACCCAGCTCGACATCTACGGCGAGATCTACGACGCGTTCTACCACACCGATCTTGCACGGCCTGCCCAGGGCGCCGCGTGCCGCCCCGATCGGCCAAGCCATCCTCGGGCATCTCGCCGGCATCTGGGACCAGCCCGACGAGGGCATTTGGGAGGTGCGCGGGCCGCCGCAGCACTTCACCCATTCAAAGGCGATGGCCTGGGTCGCCTTCGACCGGGCGATCAAGCTCTCCGAGCGGCTCGACGCCGGGGCCCCGGCCGAGCCCTGGCGCGAGATCCGTGACCAGATCCACGCTGATGTGTGCGCGAAGGCCTTCGATCGCGAGCTCGGCAGCTTTGTCCAGGCTTACGGGTCGAAGGCGCTCGACGCCAGCCTGTTGCTGCTGCCGCTGGTCGGATTCCTGCCGCCGCTCAGATCCACGCATGATCGGCACGGTCAAGGCGATTGAGCAGCGCCTCGTCGTTGACGGGTTCGTGCTGCGCTACGACACCGGTCAGGGCGTCGACGGGCTGCCGGCGGGAGAAGGGGCGTTTCTCGCCTGCAGCTTTTGGCTCGCCGACAATTACATACTGCAGGGCCGCATCGCCGAGGCGCGGCAACTGTTCGAGAGGCTGTTGGGGCTGACCAACGATGTCGGACTGCTGGCTGAGGAATACGACCCGAAGGCGAAGCGTCAGCTCGGGAATTTCCCGCAGGCCTTCTCGCATGTTGCCCTGGTCAACACCGCTTTCAACCTGACCCGCAGCGAAGGCCCGGCCGAGCAGCGCTCCTCGTCCGACGGCAAGACCGCTCCGAAAGCGCCGCGAGCGCGGGCCAAGGCGGCTATGCCGTCGCTGTGACGAGCCCGCGGCGCAGGGCCGCGGCGCAGTCGGCGAGCGCGCGGCGCGCGGTGGCGATCAGCCTTCCGTAGCGGATGAAGCCGTGATTGATGCCGTCATAGACCTTGAGCTCGCAAGCGATTCCGGCCGCTTTGAGGGCAGCCGCCAGGCGGTGGTTGTCGTCCTGCAGCGGATCGAGGCTGCCGACGATCAGGTGGGCCGGCGGCAGGCCGGCGAGGTTGCCCAGAACAGGTGCGGCGCGCCAGTCCTTCTGCTGCTCCGGGTGTTCGAGATAGGTCTCCCAGATCCAGCGCATCTGGGTCTGCGACAGGCCGGCGCCCTGGCCGAAGCGCTGCCATGACGGGCTGTCGCTGTCGGCCGAATAGACCCCGTAGATCAGCAGCATAAAGCGCAGCGCGCGCACCCCCTCGTCGCGCAAGGCGAGGGCAGCGGCGAGCGCCAGATTGCCGCCCGCAGAAGTCGCCGCCGACCGCGAGCCGGTTCGGGTCGATGCCGAGACCGGCGCCCTCGCGCGCGGCGAGGCGGGTGACCGCGACCATCTCCTCGAACGCCTTCGGGAAGCGATGCTCGGGCGAGAGCTTGTAGTCGACCGACAGCGCGGCGACGCCCGACCGGCGCACCAGCTCGCGCAGCATCGCATCCCAGGAAGGCAGGCTGCCCTGCATGAAGCCGCCGCCATGGGCGTAGACCAGCAAGGGCGGACGCTCGATCCCGTCCGGCGGATAGAGCCGGCACGGCACCTGCCCGTGCGGACCCGGCAGGAGGAGGTCGCGCTCGTCGTGTAGCGGGACCGAGCCCTCGCCCAAAAACGCGCCGATCCGGTCCTGCGCGGCGCGCACCTCGGAGAGCGGCGCCTGGGTGCGGTCGGGGGCGACCAGGCCCCGGCTCTGCAGCAATTGCCCGGCCGCGGTCAGCTCCGGGTCGATCCACGGTGTCGCGTCGGTCATCGCCTCTCTCCCGATCCTTGCGTCCCGCCGATTTAACCCCTGCGCCGAGCCGCCCCGCAACCCCGATCGCGGCGGCGACGATCGTCAGCTCGCCTTGACCTGTCGAAGAGGCACGCCCAGATTGATCCCACCCCACCTGGGTGGGTTCGGGAGAATCGCGATGGATGCCGGGCACAAGCACGACGCGCTGCTGCGGTTGAAGACCGTGCGCGGGCACTTGGATGGCGTGATCCGGATGGTCGAGGCCGAAGCCTATTGCCCGGAATTGATGAAGCAGGTCGCCGCCGCTCAGGCCTCGCTCGAACGCGTCAACCGAATCCTCCTGCGGAACCATCTCGAGACTTGCGTCACCGAGGCGATCCAGGCCGGCGGCGGCAGCGCCAAGATCGCCGAGCTGATCGACGCGTTGCGGTTCAACGGCAGCCTGACCGACTTTCGCGAGCGCGCCGAACCGCTCGCCGATGAACCGGGCGACACCCCCCAAGCCCGACACGAGGGGACGCGCAGGCGATGAGCGCAACCCAGCCGCTTTCCGCGGCGGAAGCCGGCCATCTTCAGCCGCTAGAGCGCGAGGGCACCGACCCGGTGTGCGGAATGACCGTCGATCCGGCGCTCGCCAAGCACCGCAGCGAGCATATGGGCCACGCCTATTATTTTTGCGGCGGCCGCTGCCGGGAGCGCTTCGAGGCCGACCCGGCGCGCTATCTGACCCCGGCCGGTTCTGAGGAGCCGGCGCCGGCGGCGGTCGGGGCCCAGTGGACCTGCCCGATGCATCCGCAAATTCTGCGCGACAGGCCGGGCAGCTGCCCGATCTGCGGCATGGCCCTGGAGCCGACAACCCCGTCGGCCACCGAGACCGTCAATCCCGAGCTGGCCGAGATGACGCGCCGGTTCTGGGTCGGGGTGGCCCTGTCGTTGCCGCTCGTCGCTCTCGCCATGGCCGCGGATTTCGCGAAGCCGGCGCTCGACGCGCTGATCTCGCCGCGTGCCGCGATCTGGCTGCAATTGGCGCTGGCGACGCCGGTCGTGCTGTGGTGCGGGTCGCCGTTTTTCCGGCGCGGCGGGACCTCGCTCGTCAACCGCCGGCTCAACATGTTCACGCTGATCGCACTCGGCACCGGCGTCGCCTACGGCTACAGCCTGGTGGCGGCGCTGCTGCCGGGGATCTTTCCGCCGTCGTTCCGCACCCCGGATGGCGGGGTCCCGGTCTATTTCGAGCCGGCGGCGGTCATCGTCACCCTGGTCCTGCTCGGCCAAATCCTCGAATTGCGCGCCCGCGCCCAGACCGGCGGCGCGATCCGCGCGCTGCTGGATCTGGCGCCAAAGACCGCGCGCGTTATCCGCGACGACGGCAGCGAGGCCGATATCGCGCTCGACATGGTCGTGCCCGGCGATCGCCTGCGGGTCCGCCCCGGCGAGAAGGTGCCGGTCGACGGCGTCGTCCTCGAAGGGTCGAGCGCCATCGACGAAGTCGATGATCAGCGGCGAGCCGGTGCCGGTCGAAAAATCCGCGGGCGACAACGTCACCGGCGCCACCCTCAACGGCACCGGCAGTTTCGTCATGCGCGCCGAGCGGGTCGGCGGCGACACGCTCCTCGCCCGAATCGTGCAGATGGTCGCCGAGGCGCAGCGCTCGCGCGCCCCGATCCAGGCGTTGGCCGATACCGTGTCGGGCTGGTTCGTGCCGGGGGTCATCCTCGCCGCCGCCATCGCCTTCGCCGTCTGGTCGATCTTCGGGCCGGCGCCGGCGATGGGGTTCGCGCTGGTCAACGCGGTCGCGGTCCTGATCGTCGCCTGCCCGTGCGCGCTCGGCCTGGCGACGCCGATGGCGATCATGGTCGGCACCGGGCGCGGCGCCCGCGCCGGCGTGCTCGCCCGCAACGCCGAAGCGCTCGAATTGATGGAAAAAATCGACACGCTGGTCATCGACAAGACCGGCACCCTGACCCTGGGCAAGCCGCGCCTCGCCGGCGTGATCGCCGACCGGCGGTTTCGACGAGGACGAATTGCTGCGCCTCGCCGCCAGCCTCGAGCGCGGCAGCGAGCACCCGCTGGCCGCCGCCATCGTCGGCGGCGCCGAAGAGCGCGGGCTGAAGCTCGGCATCGCGACCGATTTCGCCTCGCAGACCGGCAAGGGCGTCACCGGCTCGGTCGAGGGCCGCCATGTCGCGATCGGCAACCCGGCGCTGCTTGACCGGCCTCGGCCTCGATCCGGGCGATCTGGCCCAGCGCGCCGACGAACTGCGCCGGGACGGCCAAACCGTCATGCTGGTTGCGATCGACGGCAAGATGGCCGGGCTCGTCGCCGTCGCCGACCCGGTCAAGGAGGGTGCCGCCGAGGCGCTCGCGGCGTTGCGCGCCGAGGGGCTGCGCGTGGTCATGCTGACCGGCGACAGCCGCACCACGGCGAACGCGGTCGGCCGTCGGCTCGGCATCGACGAAATCGCCGCCGAAATTCTGCCCGATCAGAAGGCGCAGGCGGTGCGCGACCTGCAGCGGCGGCATCATGTCGTGGCGATGGCCGGCGACGGGATCAACGACGCGCCGGCCTTGGCCCAGGCCGATATCGGCATCGCCATGGGCACCGGCGCCGACATCGCGATCGAGGCCGCCGCACTAACCCTGGTCAAAGGCGATCTCTCAGGGATCGTGCGCGCCCGCCGGCTGTCGCGTGCGGTCATGCGCAACATCCGCCAGAACCTGTTCTTCGCCTTCATCTTCAACGGGCTGGCGATCCCGATCGCCGCCGGCGCCCTCTACCCGGCCTTCGGCCTCCTCCTCAACCCGATGATCGCCAGCGCCGCGATGAGCCGAGCTCGGTGCTGGTCATCAGCAACGCCCTGCGCCTGCGCTCGGTCCGGATGTAACCGGCGCCCGCTGGCGATGATCCCCCGCGGCCGGAGATCCACTCAGGGCGGGAAGCGGCCATTCGGTCTGGCGATCGGGTGTCGAAAGTGCGAGACGAGGCCGGAGGTCGCTAACGAACGCGACCAAGTACGGCGATCCAAAATCTGCTATACGAGCTGACTCCAGTTAGGAAGCAGCGGGTCTCAGATGAGTGAAACAGAAACGGAAGAGATTGTTCCCGCGGAACAACCGATAGAAATCGAAGACGAGTATCAGCTCGCGCTTGAGGCTGATGTCGAGGACGAGGCGCTTTTGGAGCAGCCCGGCGATATCAAGTTCAGCATCACGAGCTATGGCGCTGACTACACGGTCGATACGCTCGTCAAACGGTTGACGTTAAGAAGCGTTCTACGTACCGCCCTTTCAAAGACGGTTCGTGTGGTCGCAACGCCACGCCTCACGCTTTTTGGAGTTGCTGTTGATGGGTCTGCCGGTTCCAGGGATCTTTCTCTACAAGGAACCAGTCAGTAACAGGCACCTCGTCGTTGACGGTCAACAACGGTTGCGAACCCTAGAGTATTATTACAAGGGCACGTTCTTAGAGAAGAAATTCCGCTTAACAGGTGTGCGGGACCAATGGAATAACAAATCATATGAAGAATTGTTCACATCAGACAAGCTGAAGCTTGATGACTTCATGGTTCCATGCCGACAATCTTCCAGCAAGACGAGCCCAAAAACTCGAAAAAGTCTTCACTTCGTGTTCGAGCGGATTAACTCCGGCGGCATCCGGCTATCACCGCAGGAGATACGCAATTGCATTAGCGATGGCCCGTTGTTGACGGCTATCCGCGAGATGAACGACGACGAAAACTGGCGCAGCGTATTTGGGAAGCAGCGGAACGCCCGTCTGAAAGACCAGGAACTGATCCTTCGCTTCCTGGCGATGCACGAGCGGGGTGAAAAATACGCTAGTCCGATGCGCGAGTTTTTAGATGACTTCGCGGACGACTACAACAAGGTGGGCCCCGAGAAACTCACCCAACTGAAAGCGCTGTTCGCCCGTACCATCAAAGCATGCTGGGATGCCAAGGGGCGCGAGGCGTTCCGACCTGTCCGATCGTTAAATGCCGCAGTTTTTGAGGGCGTCACGTTAGGGGTAGCCGCGCGGCTATCGCAAGCAGGGACCCCGGCTACGTCGCGGGAGATAGCAAAGTCATATGATAGCTTGCTGGCCGACGCCGCGTTCGTGCGGGCGTGCGATCGCGCGACGGCTGTGGAGGAAAGCGTGCGCATACGTCGAACGCACGCAGTCGAAGCGTTTGTTTCGAGTGGCTAGGTGTCGTTTGAGATCGAGCAGCGGTTTAGACGCCTTGAGGAGCTTATACTAGCCGCTGGCGACAAAAATCTCGACGAACGGACAGCCTCCTACTTCTGCAGGCTCGGAAGCGTGCAAATCTGCGGCAATCTGGAGCGCTGTGTCGAGCTGATCCTCATCGCACGACTTGCCGACCGCTCGCCGAAGCAGATCGGAAGCTTCCTACGACGGTACTTTGAAAGAGGAACCAATTACGATTGCGAACGTATCTGTCAATTGCTGTATCAGTTCGATTCGACTTTGGGGCCACGCCTTCGAGGAGTTGATCAGGGCGAACGATCACCTGAAGGAGAGTATCTCGTCCTGCTACGCAATCAGAAACTCGGTGGCGCACGGTGGCTCGCAATCCCTCGGGCCTCGCATCTTGCGGCAGTACTACGAAGCGAGTTTTGAAGTCATTACGAAGCTTGAAGAGACCGTCCGATAGTTCGTTTCTGGCTCGAGTTGCCGTCGCTTCCGTGCCACACGTCTACAAAGGGTCGAGAGCGGACATCGAATTGATCCACTACCGCATATTCCCGGTATGGCCGAAGGAGTAGCGGCCGGGCTGGGGCCAGACGGTCAGGCCGTGCGGCTCCTTGCCGACCCGGATCTCGCGGACGGCACCGGTGGTCGTGTCGATGTCGTAAACGACGTTGTCGTAGCGCCCGGAGAGCCACAGCTCTTTGCCGTCGGCGCTGACGTTGCCCATGTCGGGGCTGCCGCCGCCGGGGATCGGCCAGGTCTTGACGACGGTGCGGGTCGCGAAATCGATGACGCTGATGCTGCCGGGGCCGTGCGGCGGTCCGTGGACCTTGTGCGAGCCGCGGTTGGAGACGTAGAGCTCGGTGCCGTCCCGGCTCGGATAGAGGCCGTGGGTCCCGGTCCCGGTATGGATGAACCCGACCCTGGCGAAGCTGTCGCCGTCGACCAGGAACACCCCGTCGGCCAGCATGTCGGCGATGTAGAAGACCTTGCCGTCGGGCGAGATGCGGATGTCCTGCGGCATGCCGCGGGCGTCGAGCTTCAGATAGCCGACGACCTTGCGGTTGACCATGTCGATCTTGACCAATCCGCCGCCGCGAAATTCGCAGGTGAAGATCGCGTAACGGCCGTCGATCGAGAAATCGGCGTGGTTGACCCCGGCGCAGCCCGGGGTCCGCACGGTTTCTTCCAATTTCATCGTGTGCGGGTCGCGGAAATCGAGCTGCTTCAAGCGCTCGGCGACGACGATCGCGGCACTCCCGTCGGGGGTGAAATACATGTTGTAGGGGTCGGCGACCGGAATGCTCGGGCCGGGCTTGCCGGTCTTCGGGTCGATCGGCGTGACGCTGCCTTCGTGGCCGCGCCGGCCGTTGTTGGCGACCCACAGGGTCTGCAGATCCCATGACGGGACGACGTGCTGCGGGATGATGCCGACCGGAAACCGGTCGACCACTTTCAGGCTCGCCGGGTCGATCACGTAGACGTCGTCCGAGCGCAAATTCGGCACATAGATTCGGGCGAGCGCCCCGGCCACCCCTGGGCTCAGCATGTTGGCGCCGGCGGCGCTGTAGAGGTTTTTTGGGTTCAGCACCGGCGGCATGCCCGGCACCGTTTGGATCGCAGGCGTTGGGGGCGCAGCAGGCGCGGCGGCCGAAGCCGCCGTGCGCGGCGCCGTATTGGTCGGGGCGGCAGGGGCCGGTGCGGCGGCAGATTGGGCGACGCGCAGCACCGAAGCGACCCCCGAGCATAATGCCTCGAAGGTGGTCTTTCCGGCGCCGTCCGAGGGCCAGATCGGCAACCAGCAAATTGCGGCGGCAAGCCCGACCAGCGGCACCACCCACAGCGCAATCCGCAACCCGCGAGGCATCTGCCGGTGCAAGGAAAACCTCCGATCTCAAATGTGAAAAACGGCGACCGCGGCGCTGCGAACGCGCTTTGATCGTTCAGCGGCGGGCGATATCGTCCCTGATGGCGGCGACGGTTCGGGTGACGATCAGATCGAGGCCGAGCCGGCCGAGCGCCGCGCTCGAACGGCGCGGGTCGCCGTGGACGCCGTCGCCGGGCTTGGTCTCGCCCAGCAGATCGTCGCGCACCAGGCTGGGGTCGGCCGCCATCATCAGCGAGGTGTCGAGCAGCCCGGCATGGCTCCCGATCTCTGCCTCGCTGTAGCCTTTGCTCTTCAGCAGCTGCCCGAACTCGTCTTCGCTCGCCCGGTAATATTCGGTCAGCGCGAAGGCGCGCACCGGCGTGCCCGCCCATTCGCGGTCGAGCCGTTGCGCCACCGCCTCGTCGGCCTTCTGGTAGCCGCCGTGGTCGCCCAGAAAGACGATGTTGCGGAAGCCGGCGAGCTTGAAGCTCTTGGCCGCGTATTCGAGGGTCTGCTCGAAAGCGCCGACCGGAATGGTGATCGTGCCGGGAAACTTCAGATGCCCCTCGGGATGGTCGATGTTGCCTTCCGGCACATAGGCGATGACCGGCGCCACCAGCGCGTTGCCGAGCGCCGCGGCGATCTTGGCCGCGAACACGTGGACTCGCACATTGTGCTTGCCGAGCGCCATCTGCGGGCCATTCTGTTCGGTCCCGCCGATCGGGATCAGAATTGTCGTCTTGCCCCCTTGGATCTGATCGCGCAGCTCGGGCCAGGTCAGCAGCTCGAGATAGAGGCTCGGCGGCTCGGCGGCGCGCGCGGCGGCCATGCCGATCAGCAGAACACAAAGAACAAAGAGTCCCCTCGCCATTGGCCGCTACCCCCCGGTGCCGGCAAAATTGCGCCTCCGTCGCTTACCCCGATCCGGGGAGCCAGGCAACCATCGTCGCCGTCAGCGCGCCCAAGATCACCACCAGCCAGGGCGGCGCCTTCCACATCGCCAGCAGCAGGAACGCCGCGATCGCGATCGCGAAATCCGCCGGCATCAGGATGGCGCTGGTCCAGACCGGGTGATAAAGCGCCGCCAGCAGCACGCCGACGACCGCGGCGTTGACCCCGCGCAATGCCGAGCGCACCCCATGGCGATGCCGCAGCCCGTCCCAGAACGGCAACGCGGCAATCAGCAGCAGAAAAGACGGCAGGAAAATGGCAACCAGACAGATCAGGCCGCCGAGCCAGCCATTGGGGCCAGGCTGCATGACCGTGCCGAGATAGGCGGAAAAGGTGAAGAGCGGCCCCGGCACCGCCTGGGCGGCGCCATAGCCGGCGAGAAAGGCGTTGTTGCCGATCCAGCCGGGCGGCACCACCGAGGCCTGCAGCAATGGCAGCACGACGTGGCCGCCTCCGAACACCAAGGCACCCGAGCGGTAGAACGAATTGATCAGCGCGACCGTGTGCAAGGGCACCCTGGCGGCGAGCACCGGCAGGCCGATCAGGAGGGCGACAAAGGCGATCCCGGCGGCGACCGACAAGGCGCGCGGCAGGCGAATCGCCAGCGGCACCGGTTCCTCCGGCGTCGGCCCCACCAGCGCCGGACTGTTGCGCCACAGGGCCCAGCCGATCAGCCCGCCGGCGGCGATGGCGCCGACCTGGCCGGCGGATGACGGCACCGCCAATGCCAGGACCGCGGCGCCGACCGCGATGGTGGCGCGCGGGCGATCGGGGCACAGATTGCGCGCCATCCCCCAGACCGCATTGGCGACGACCGCGACGGCGACGATCTTGAGCCCGTGCAGCCACGGGGCATGCGCAAGATTTCCGAACGCGGTGACACCGTAGCCGAAAAGGATCATCGCCGCGGCCGAGGGTGCGGTAAAGCCGAGCCAGGCGGCGAAGCCTCCCGGCAGGCCGGCGCGCAGCATGCCCAGGCTGATCCCGGTTTGGCTGCTGGCCGGCCCGGGCAGAAACTGGCAGAGCGCCACAATGTCGGCGAAGGCCGCCTCGTCGAGCCAGCGGCGGCGTTCTACCAGCTCGGCCCGGAAATATCCCAGATGCGCGACCGGCCCGCCAAACGAGGTCAGCCCCAGCCGAATAAAGATGCGCAACACCTCGAACGCCGAGCCGCGCTGGCGAGCAATGCTCTCGGCCGCCACCGCATTCATGTCACCGTCCCCGTGCCGAGGAGGATGCGAAGGAGTTGCACGTAGCTTGGATCAGCGCGGCGCGCCCGTCGAGACAGCCGCTCCTCGGCTTCCGCAAGAAGAGGAAACTCCCAAATACCATCAATAGCTTATCTCATCCTGAGGAGCGCCGCAGGCGCGTCTCGAACCACATCCCGAGCGCGGGGCGGGTGGAACCCGCCGTGCCGCCCGAAGCAATGGCGGGTTGCGCCAAACCGGGAGGGCTTGGTACGCACCCGACCGAACCGCGGCATCCTCACTTCCTGGCGGCGGCGGCGCTCCTCGGGTTGAGGCTCTGGATGTGGCCGCTCTCGGTGCCGGCGGTCGGGTCGATGACGGCGTTGATCAGCGCCGGCTTGCCTGACGCCAGCGCCTCGCTGACCGCCTTGGTCAGGCCGGGCGTGTCGGTCGCGTGGTAGCCCGCCCCACCGAACGCCTCGATGATCTTTTCGTAATGCGCGTCGCGCAGCAGGCCGGTCGGCGAGTACGGGTTGCCGGGCATGTCGCCGCGGTAGACGCCGTTGTTGTTGAAGACGACGGTCGTGACCGGCAATCCGTAGCGGCAGATCGTCTCGATCTCCATGCCGCTGAAGCCAAAGGCGCTGTCGCCCTCGATCGCGACCACCGGCTTGCCGGTCACCGCGGCGGCGCCGACGGCGTAGCCCATGCCGATCCCCATGACCCCCCAGGTGCCGCTGTCGAGCCGGTGGCGGGGCTTGTCCATGTCGATGATGTTGCGGCCGAAATCGAGCGTGTTGGCGCCCTCGTTGACAATATAGACATCGGGCTGGGTGGCGAGCGCGTTGCGCACGGCGCGCAGTGCGGAGGAAAAATTCATCGGGCTCGGATCGGCGTTGAGGCGTGCCGCCATGCGCTCGACATTCTGCGTTTTGCGCTTGCCGATCTCGTCCATCCAGACGGATTGCCGCTTGACCTGCCCCGGCTTCATCGCGGCGTTGAACGCCGCGAACACCGATTTGATGTCGCCGACGACCGGGGCCGCGATCGCCCGGTTGCTGTCGAACTCGGTCGGCGAGATGTCCACCTGCACAAACCGCGTGGCCGCCGACCACAAGGGCGCCCTTCCGTGCGACAGCAGCCAGTTGAGCCGGGCCCCGGCCAAGATCACGACATCGGCCTGGCCGATCGCATAGGAGCGAGCAGCGGCAGCGGATTGCGGGTGGTCGTCGGGCAGCAGGCCCTTGGCCATCGACATCGGCAGGAACGGGATGCCGGTGCTCTCGACAAAGGAGCGGATTTCCTCGTCCGCCCGCGCATAAGCCGCACCCTTGCCGAGGATCGCGAGCGGGCGCTGCGCATTCGCCAGCAATTCGAGGGCGCGCGCGACTGCTTCCGGCGCAGGAGGCTGCGGCGGCGCCGGATCGACCACCTTGATCAGCGACTTCTTCGCCGTCTCGAGGTCGAGCGCGGAGCCTAGCACCTCGGCCGTCAGGTCGAGATAGACGCCGCCCGGGCGCCCCGAGACGGCAGCGCGGATCGCCCGTGCCACGCCGATGCCGATGTCCTGCGGGCGGTTGACGCGGTAGGCCGCCTTGGCATAGGGCCGGGCCGCGGCGAGCTGGTCCATCTCCTCGTAGTCGCCCTGCTCGAGATCGACGATCGTCCGGTCGCTCGACCCGCTGATCATGATCATCGGGAAACAATTGGTCGTTGCGTTGGCGAGCGCCACTAGCCCGTTCAGAAAGCCCGGCGCCGAAACCGTCATGCAGATCCCCGGCTTCTGGGTCAGATACCCGGCGATCGCCGCCGCGTTCCCGGCCGACTGCTCATGCCGAAAGCCGAGATAGCGGATCCCCTCCGACTGCGCCAAGCGCAAGAGATCGGTGATCGGGATGCCGGCCACCCCAAAGATCGTGTCCACCCCGTTCAGCTTCAGCGCCTCCACCACCAGGTGAAAGCCATCCGTCATCTCCGCTTCGCTCATTTCGTTCACCCTTTTTGGCCCGGTGCGCACCAGGGTTCTAGGCCAAACCGCAAGGCGGGTGAACCCTGGCGGAAGCCGGGGGCAGCCCGCCATTCGTTTCGTGCCCGGCATGGCGGGTTGCACCCGCCCCGCGCTCGACACGCGGTCCCGGATCGGCCACGCAAAGGCCTTCTCAGGCGAGATCGGACGACTGATCGGCGCGGTCCGGCAGCTCAAACGGCATCACGGCACGGCCGGGGCTTTTCGCGAATGTGAGGAAATAAACGAGACAGCTCAACAGCACGATCCAAAAGGTGGTCGGCCAGTCGGTCCAATAGGCGAGGGCGATGCCGCCCCAGGTTTCGGCCAGCGCCAGAACGACCGAAAGGATGGCGCCCGTGCGCAGGCGCGAGGCCAGCCGCAAGGACGCGGCTGCCGGCCCCACCATCAGCGCGAACACCAAGAGCACGCCGACGACCTGCGCCGAATTCGGCGACGGCGATCGCCACGACCGCAAGAAACAGCACCGAGACGAGCCGCAGCGGGACGCCCTTCGCCTCGGCCAGCTCGGGCTCCAAGGTGGCGAACAGCAGCGGCCGCGACATCGCCGCGAGGGCGAGGAGGCTGACGAGGCTCAGCCCCAGCAGACCCCAGAGGGTGCCCAGGCTGACGCCGAGCAGATTGCCGAATAGGATCGCCGTCGCCTCGGTGGCGCTGGTCGTGTAAAGGTACAAAAACAGCACGCCTAGCCCCAGCGCCAGCGAAAGAACAATGCCGACCGCCACGTCGCGCTGGCGCAGCCGGTCGCCGAGCACCCCCATCGCCACCGCCGCGATCAGGGTGAAAACGAGCAGCCCCCAGAGCGCGCCGATCCCGAGCAGCACCGAGCCGGTGGCACCGGCGAAACCCACATGCGACAGCGCGTGGCCCGCAAAGGTCAGGTTGCGCAGCACCAGAAAGAACCCGACGGTGCCGGCAACGACCGCCACCACCCCGCCCGCCATAAAGGCGGTGCGCATGAAATCGTACTCAAACATCTGGCCAATTTGCGCGATTGCGGCCGGCGTCGTGGCGGTGGGCTTCGGCCTCGATCGGGCCATGTCCGGCAACGACCAGGATGCGGCCGTTGACGCGCAACACCTCGATCGGAGTTCCATAGAGGCGCGACAGGCCCTCGTTGGTGACCACCTCGTCGACCCTGCCGAGCGCGGCCCGGCCACGCCCCAGATAGAGCACCCGGTCCATGATGCCGAGCAGCGGGTTGAGGTCATGCGCGGTGAACAGGACCGTCATTCCGAGCGATTGCTGGATGCGCTTGACCAGCGCGACGACCGACTGCTGGAATTGCGGATCGAGGCTGATCAGCGGCTCATCGAGCAGCAGCAACTGCGGTTTGCCGAGCAATGCCTGGGCCAGCAGCAGCCGCTGCAATTCGCCGCCCGAGAGTTCGGCCAGGCGCCGCCTTGCGAGCTGACCCGCTCCGACCGTCGCGATGGCGCGATCCACTTCCCCTCGCCCGCGGCGGCCGGTCAGCGGCAGCCCCCAGCGCTCTCCGTCGAGCGCACTTGCCACGAAATCCCAAGCGCAGATCGGCAGGTCGGCGACGGCGGCGCGCTGTTGCGGAAGATAGCCGGCGGCGCGGTTGCCGCGCCGCGGCGTTGCGCCGAGAACCCTGATCTTGCCGGACGCGGGCCGCAGCAGCCCCAATATCGTGTGCAGCAGCGTCGTCTTGCCGGCCCCGTTGGGACCGAACACGCCGATGAACTCGCCCGGCCGGATTGCGGCGCTGACCTCGGAGAGCACGATTCGCCGCCCGCGGGCGATCGTCACCCGGTCGAGCTCGATCGCCCAGCCCGCTAACGGGCGAGCGCGCGGTCGAGCGCATCGAGCTGCGAGATCATCCACTCCTGGTAATCCTTTCCCCGAGGCTCGGTCTCGCTGACACCGACCACCGGCACCCCGGCCTCGGTCGCGATCGCACGCATATGCCGAGTCAGCGCCTCGCTAGTTTGGTCGTTATATATCAATGCCTTGACCACCTTCGACCGAAGGTCGTTCTCAAACTTGGCGATGTCGGCGGCGCTGGGCTCGGTGTCGTTCATGACCGCGAGCTGAAAGCGCCGGTCGCGCATCGCGAGACCCAACGCCTCCGCCATATAGCCAAAAACCGGCTCGGTGGCGGCGACCGTCGTCCCGGCATATTTTCGACGCAGCATGGCAATTTTCGCGTCGAGTGGTTTGATCGATTGCTGAAATGATTCTAGGCGTTGCGCGTAGTCGGCCCGGTGCGCGGGATCGAGCTTGGCAAGGGTGTCGGCGAGGTCCTCGGCGAGCGCCGGCATCGTGCCAGGCTCGTACCAGAGATGCGGGTTGTCGCCGGGTTTCTTGTGCACGAGGCTCGCCGCGACGACGACCAGGCGCGAGGCGGAGGGCGAGGCGGACAACAGCTTGACCGCCCACGGGTCGTAATCGACGCCATTGTAGATGACGAGGCGAGCGCCGGCCAACGCCCGCGCGGTCGATGGGCTCGCCTCGAATTCATGCGGATCCTGGTCCGGGTTGGTCAGGATGCTGATGACCGCGACCTCGCCGCCGCCGATCTGCCGGGCGATGTCGCCATAGAAATTCTCGGCGGCGACAATCCTGAGCGGCGCCGCACCGGCCGTCGGGATTCCGATGACGCAGGCGACGAGCCAGATGACAATCAGGTGACGCATGCCGCTCGCCTCCGTCCGGGCGCGGCCCAAGCTAGGCAACTATATAACATAGCATAAGGTATCGCCGCGGCATGCTCAGTTTCTCTGCTGCCGATTGAGAGGTTCTGCGAGGCGTTTCGAAGTCGGCCGGCGGACATCAGGTATGACAGGCCACCAAGTTGACAACTTCGCTGTGTCCTCCACAATCCCTCGCTCGACAGCGATGGGCAGCCCCGCTGCTCGACCGGGCGCCAGGGCAATAAGACTGAGAGGGGAAAGCGCGATGACGGAGGCGGGTCCTGTCGCGCGTGGGCCGGGCGAGATGATGGGCAACGCTGGTCCCGGGATGCTGGCCGGGCTGCGGGTGGTCGAAATCGCCGATGAACGCGCGGAATATGTCGGGGCTGCTGCTCGCCGGCCTCGGCGCCGAGGTGGTCAAGATCGAACCGCCGGAAGGCAACGCCACCCGCCGGATCGGCCCGTTTCTCGACGATCGTGCCGGCCCGGAGCGCTCGCTGTTCTTCTGGAACTACAACCGCAACAAAAAATCCGTCGTGCTCGATCTGCGCGAGGCTGAGGCGCGCGAGGATCTGCTCCGCCTGCTCGGCGGCGCCGACGTGCTGCTCGATGCGAGCTGCGGCGCGCTGAACGCGGCATTGGGGCTCGATCGTATGGCGCTCGGCGAGCGGTTTCCGCTGCTGGTGACTGCGCGGATGACACCGTTCGGCGACGACGGGCCGTGGCAGGATTTCAAAGGCTCGGACCTCGTTCATCTGGCGCTGGGCGGCGTGATGATGAATTGCGGCTACGACCCGGACCCCAACTTCGAATACGACACGCCGCCGATCGCGCCGCAGATCTGGCACGCCTATCACATTGCCGGCGAGCAGCTGGCGACCGGGATCATCGGGGCACTGATCCATCGGCATAGGAGCGGTCGGGGGCAGGACGTTCTCGGTCGCGGTCCACGAGGCGGTGTCGAAGAATCCCGAGCAGGACATCATGTATTGGGTTATGCGGCGCGTGCCGTTGTGGCGCCTGACCAATCGTCACGCGGCCGAGATCCCGAACCACTCGCCCGGCATCTGCCACACCAAGGATGGGCGCTGGTTCATGTCGCACGGCATGGGTGCGCGCGACCTGAAGAACCTGGTGCCGCTGTTGTCGAAATACGGCATGCAGGCCGATTTGCAGCCGCCGGCCCCGGACGTGGATCTTCGGGCGCGTCAGGTGCCCGGCACCGCCGCCGGCGACGAGACGCGGGCGCACATGCTCGACATCGTGCAGCGCTTTATCCGCGGCTGGACCTATGCCGACATGCCGTGGCGCGAGGCGCAGGACGCCGGGCTCTTATGGGCGCCGTTGCGCAAGCCGCACGAGAATGCGCAGGACGAGCACTGGCTGACGCGCAAAACCTTTGCCGATGTCGGGCATCCGGAGCACGGCCGCAGCTTTCGCTATCCGACCAGCAAATGGCTCAGCACCAAAACGAGCTGGCAGGTCGGGCGCCGCGCGCCGCTGCTTGGCGAGGACACGGCCGCAGTTTTGGGTGAGGCGGCGCGGCGTCCGAGTGTACCCGCCGAGCCCCGCATCGCGGCGAACCCGCGGCTTTCGGCATTGCACCAGAAACCGTTCCCGCTGCAGGGCATAAAAATCCTCGATTTCGCTTGGTTCCTCGCTTCGGCCGGCGGCACGCGGTTTCTCGCCGCGATGGGTGCGGAAAGCTTCAAGGTCGAGTGGAAGGACAACCCCGATACAAGGCTGGCGGCGATGGCGCCGGTCGGCGGGCGCGCGGCGCGCGATGCGGCGACCGGTCCATTGCCCGGCGTGCGCAACTCCGACATGGGCGGCCAGTTCAACAACAAGAACGCCGGCAAGCGCGGCATTTCGCTGAACATCCGCCACCCGAAGGGCTTGCAGATCGCCAAGGACCTGGTGCGCGTCTGCGATGTCGTGGCGGAAGGGTTCTCGCCCGGCGTCTTGCAGCGCCTCGGGCTCGGCTACGACGTGATGAAGGGCATCCGCCCCGACATCATCTACATCCAGCAATCGGGTATGGGCGCGCACGGCACCTACGGGCGGATGCGCACCGTCGGCCCGGTGGCCGCGGCCTTCGGCGGCCAGGGCGACATGTCGGGCCTGCCCGAGCCGGCGATGCCGGTCGGCTGGGGCTATTCCTATCTCGACTGGATGGGCGCCTATGGCTATGCGCTGGCCTTGCTCGGCGCGATCTATCACCGCGAGCGCACCGGCGAGGGCCAGTGGATCGACGCGTCGCAATGCGAGTCGGGGATCTTCCTGACCGGGGCGACGATCCTCGACTGGTCGGCCAACGGGCGCGAATGGCGGCGCTACGGCAACCGCTCGCCCTATAAGCCGGCGGCGCCGCACGGCGCCTATCCCTGCGCCGGCCACGACCGCTGGATCGCGATCGCCTGCTTTACCGATGGCGAATGGCGCGCGTTGGCTCAGGCCGCGGAGCGGAGCGCGTGGCTCGACGACCGGCGGTTCGATACCCTGGAGCACCGGCTCTCGCATCAGGATGCGCTCGATGGGGTGGTCGAAGCCTGGACCCGCACCCAAGATCGCTATGACTGCATGATCAAATTGCAGCGCGCCGGGGTGCCGGCCGGGGTGTGCCAGAACGCCGAGGATCGGGTCGAGGCCGACCCGCAGCTGCGCCATCTCAAATGGCTGACCGAGGTCACCGGCACCAAGATCGGCACTTGGCCGATCTATGAACTGCCGATGAAATTCTCCGCCACTCCCGCCTACATTGGCGGCCCGACCAATCGCGGCGCGCCCTGCTACGGCGAGGACAATATGTGGGTGTTGACCGAATTGCTCGGCCGCAGCCCGAGCGAGGTCGAGCGGCTCGCCGAGGAGGGCGTCATCTGACTTATCTGCGCCGCTGCCGTCTCCGGCCGGGCCACCCGGCTCTGTGCGGTTTCGTCCTCTTCCGAACCTGATGTCGATGGGATAAGCTTGCCTCGTTGATATATTGCTTGCCTTGAGACCGACAAAATCTTCCGTCCTTTCTGACCCCCAAATCGACACCTTTCCTCAACCGCAGAGTTCGCCCATGTCCGATCTCCCGAGTCTGCGCCGCGCGCAAGTTGCCGTCCGTCGAGCCGCGGCCGGCGTGGCGGTTCGGCCGTGGGGCATCGGTTCGCTCGGCCGGCTGTTCGCAGCGCTGAACATCTGGTTCTGGGCCATCGTCGGGGTGCCGACCCTGGTTGCCGCCGTCTATTATTTCGGGATCGCCTCGGACCAGTATATGTCGGAGGCGGAATTCGTGGTCCGCGGCCCGGGGACATCGCGGTCGACGCTGGGCGGTGTCGCCAGTCTGCTCCAGGGCGCCAACGCCGGGGGGCAGGACGACGCGATGATGGTGCAGGAGTTCATCGAGTCGCGCGATGCCGTCCGACAGCTCGACGAGCATGACGATCTGCGAGCGATCCTCGACCGGCCGGGGGCAGACATTGTCTCCCGTTTTCCGGGAATCATCTCCTGGCGCAACGATTTCGAGGCGCTCTACAAAGCCTATTCACGGTTCGTGTCTGTCGATTTCGACGAGACGACCAATGTCAGCACGTTGCAGGTCAAGGCGTATCGGCCGGAGGACGCGCAAAACATCGCTAAAGCGCTGTTAGCGGCAAGCGAGCAGCTGGTCAACCGGCTCAACCAGCGGGCGCGGCGGGATGCAGTGAGCAACTTCCAGGCCGAGGTCGATTCGACGCAAGTCCGCATTGCCGCGATCCAGGCCCAGTTGACCGACTATCGCGTGCGAGAGCAGATGCTCGACCCGAAATCGGCTGCGGAAGGCCCGCTGAAGCTATTGGCAGCGCTGAACACGCAACGCGCGGAAGCCCAGGCGTTACTTACCGATGCGCTGAGAAATGCGCCGCACAGCCCGCAAATACCGGTGCTCAGGACCCGCCTCGCGTCGCTGGCCAAGCTGATTGTCGAGGAGCGGGGCAAGATTACCGGCGACAGCGGCTCGGTCGCCGCTGCCCAGACCGGATACGAGCACCTCGACGTCGCCCTTCAGTTGGCCGAAAAGCAATTGGCTTCGGCCTACACGTCGCTCGAGGCGGCAAAGCTCAGCGCGCAGAGACAGCAGCTCTATCTCGAAACCATCGCGCAACCCAACCTGCCCGATTTTCCGCTGTATCCAAAGCGGGTCGTCTCGTTTTCGATGGTGTTGGCTACCTGCCTGCTCGCTTACGGCATCGCCTGGATCTTGGTCGCGAGCGTGCGCGAACATGCCGCAGCCTAGCAGCGGGTTTGGCCGCTGCCGCGGCATCGCACACTGAACGAATGCGCCGATGATCAAGGTCAGCGAGGTCTGCAAGGATTATCCGAGCGAAAAGGGCGGCTATCGCCGGGTGCTGAACGAGATTTCGTTCGAGCTGGCGCGGGGCGAAAAGATCGCCTTGCTCGGCCGCAACGGCGCCGGCAAATCGACCCTGATCCGGCTGCTCGGCGGCATCGAGCTGCCGACCAAGGGCACGATCGAGCGGACCATGTCGCTATCGTGGCCGGTGGCGATCGGCGGCGGCGTTCATGGCATCCTGACCGGCAACGACAACATCCGCTTCATCGCCCGAGTTTACGGCAGGCCATTCCAACAATTGCGCGATTTTGTCGACGATTTTGCCCAGCTCGGCAAATTCCTGTCGGAACCGGTCAGGACCTATTCGGCCGGAATGGCGGCGCGGCTCAATTTTGCCTTGTCGCTCGCCGTGGAATTCGACTGCTATCTGATCGACGAAGTCATCGCCGCCGGTGATCACGGGTTCCAGCTGCGGTGTCATGAAGAGCTCTTTGAGAAACGCGCGGATCGTGCACTGATTCTGGCGTCTCACGTGGCCGGCATCATCAAGAGCTACTGTTCGCGCGCGGTCGTCCTGCATCGCGGGCGCGGCAAGGTGTTCGCCGACCTCGACCTGGCGCTCGATATCTACAGCGCCCTGTGAGATCCGGACCGCCGTCGGCAGCCGGTCCGCGGGCGAAGCTCGGCCCGGTGATCCGGTAGGCAAGACCAGCCCGGCTATGGCAACGGAGGCGAAGCCGAGTCGATCGGCTTATGCCGATCGGATGCGGTGCAACGGCGAAGGAGGATCGGTTTCCACAATGGCTGCGAAGCCCGAGGCCGCGTTGCAGACGGCCCGCCGCGTCATCTATGACGGCCTCAATCTGTCGCTGTCCCAGGGCACCGGCGTCGCGACCTACGCCCGGATGCTGGCCCGGGTTGTGTTCGATCTCGGCTACGAGGTCGGTGTCGTCTACGCCTCGGCGCAGACGCCGCCCAAGGATCGGCTGCTGCGCGAGGTGGCGTTTTTCGACGAGAAGCGGGCGACCCAGACCGCGCGGGCCCGGCAGATCGTCAACTATCTGACCGATCAGGCTCGAAGCTTTGCCCCGATCAAGCCCCATCCCGTGGATTTCGCGGGCGTCGTTGTCCGCCGTCAGTTCGAAGCGATGCTGCCGGAGCAGCATCGCGCGTTCGCGGCCCGCAATCTTTTCGCCAATGCTCGGGCGCATTTTGCCCACACCAATAAATTTGTTAATCTTACCTTTGACCAGGCGCCGCATGTATTTCACTGCACCTATCCTCTGCCATTGCGTTCGCGGGCCGCCCACAACGTCTACACAATCCACGATCTTGTGCCGCTGCGCCTGCCGTTCACCACTCTCGACAACAAGCGGCAAATGTTCCGCGTGCTCAAAAAGATCGCGCTGCAGGCCGACCACATCGTTACCGTGTCCGAGAATTCGAAGCGCGACATCATCACACTGCTCGGCGTCGAGGAAAGCCGGGTCACCAATACCTACCAGGCGGTGGATTTTCCGGCGGCCTATCGCGAGCGACCGGACGCGGCGATCGCCGAGCAGCTGGAAGGCTCGTTCGGTCTCGAATTTCACGACTATCTGCTGTTTTTCGGAGCTTTGGAGCCGAAGAAGAACGTCGGCCGGCTGATCGAAGGGTATTTGTCGTCGGGGGTCGACATTCCGCTGGTGCTGGTGGCCGGCAAAGGTTGGGAAAACGACGCGGAAACCAAGCTGATCACCCAGCTGCGCGGTCTGCAGCGCTCGAAGACGCTTGCCAACCGCCGCCAGCGGCGCATGGTTCATCGTTACGACTACGTGCCTTTTTCGCTGCTGGTGACGTTGATCCGCGGCGCCAGAGCCGTGGTGTTTCCCTCCCTATACGAGGGCTTCGGGCTGCCGGTGCTCGAATTGATGGTGCTGGGCACGCCGGTCGTCACCTCCCGCGAATCCTCGATTCCGGAGATTGCCGGCGATGCCGCCCTGCTGGTCGACCCCTATAGCACCGACCAGATCGCCGCGGCGATCCGCGCGATCGTCGATGATGCCGATCTGCGCGCCGAGCTGTCGCGTCGCGGCGAGGTGCAGGCCATGAAGTTCTCGGTCGACCGTTATCGCGAGCGGGTCGGTGCGCTCTATCGCGCGCTCGCGTGACCGCAGACCGTGGCCGGCTGCGCCGAAAGCGTTGCGATCGGCTTTCCGAGCCCACTATAAACCCGCGGCGCGCGGCATAGGAAATCCGGCGGAGAAGCGGCAATGCGGAAGTTTCTGAAGAGCCTCGCCATTCAACTCCGCGTCGTCGGTGCGCTGATCATGCGCGAAACCTATTCCCGGTTCGGCCGCGAGAACCTCGGTTTTGCCTGGATGTTCGGTGAGTTCCTGATCTTCGCGCTGCCGGTGATCGGAATGTGGCGGATCATCCGCGGTCATTATGAACACGGTTTGTCGGTCGTGCCCTTCGTGTGGACCGGCTATTTTCCGATTCTGCTGTTTCGTCACATCGGGAGCCGGATGATCTTCGCGGTTCGGGGCAATGTGGCCCTGCTTTACCACCGCAACGTCACCCCGTTCGATTCGGTCCTCGCCCGCATGGCGCTGGAGATCATGGGCAATTACATGGCAACGGTGTTTGCGTTCTTTTTGTTCTACTGCGTCGGGGCGATGGACTGGCCACGAAACATGCCGATGTTGTTCCTCGGTTACTTTTTCATGACTTGGTGGTGCGTCTGCCCTCGGCTTCATCATTGCCGCATTCAGCGAGCGCACCGCAATATTCGAAAAGGTGTGGCAGCCGGCTTCGTATATGTACTTGCCCGTGTCGGGCTTTTTTTACATGGCTGCTTGGCTGCCGCCATCGATACGGCACCTATTGCTGAATGTGATGCCGGCGCTGCCATGCTATGAGATGATTCGCGCCGGGCTCTTCGGCCCGGTGATGCGATACTATTACGACATTCCCCAGCTCAGCTTCACCCTTGCCGCGATCACTTTGTTCGGACTGTTGGGGCTGCGCGACGTGCGCCGCTATATCGTCAACGAGTGACGGGTCGAGCGCGGTGCCGGCATCGGGCGGGGGTATCTCGCGGAAGCGGCCAGTCTTCCGAACCACTGGCGGACGAACCGAGGCACCGGACGTGGCACCGATGCACGCGGCGACAGAGATTGCCGCGACCCCATCCAAGGCAGGCTCAGCCGGCGAGCGCTCCGACGCTGCTGTTGGCGGCTGTCGAAAAGTACGGCCGGCAGAATTGCGCTCTTCACCGATCTTGCCGAATGGCCCGGCTATCGTGCTCGACGTGTCGCGCTTGCTGTCGCGCGCCGGACGCGAGACGCCGACCGGCATCGATCGCGTCGAGCTCGCCTATGCGCAGCACCTGATGGCCAGCCGGTCGCCGCTCTCTTTCGCGGCGAGCGATGCCGTCGGCAGGTTCGGGCTGTTGCCGTGGGATACCGTTTCCGGCTATATTACGGGGCTTGCCGCGCGGTGGCGCGGCGATGGCGGCATGCCCAGGAGCGACCGCCAACTCGAGCGCATGGCGCTGCGGCTGCGGCTGACCGCCCTGCTGCATGGCGGACGCGCGCTGCGGGCGCAGCTGAAGATGAGCTCCGGGCCGCCCGTCTATCTTCTCGTCTCGCATTATCGCCTGGAGGCGCGCCGCGCGATTGCCCGGCTCAAGGACTGCGGCGGGACCCGGTTCGTCTGCTTGGTCCACGATCTGATCCCGATCGAATTCCCCGAATATGCCAAGCCCGGGCAGGACCAGCGGCATCGCCGGCGGATCGAGACGGCAGCAGCGCTCGGCGACGCCATCATTGTTGGTTCGACCGCGGTCCGCAATGCCTTCCATCCCTATCTGGAGAGGGCCGGGCGGGCCTCGCCAATTATCGTCGCGCCGTTCGGGTGGCATCTGCCGGCACGGCCGCCGCGGCCCGAGCCGCCCCAGGAGTGCGATCCACCGTACTTCGTCTGCGTCGGCACCATCGAGGCGCGCAAGAATCACCTGATGCTGCTGAATTTATGGCGCCGGCTCGCCGCGGAGCTGGGTCCGTCGGCGCCGCGGCTGATCTTGATCGGCCAGCGCGGCTGGCTCACCCAGAACGTGGTCGATATGCTCGAGCGCTGCCCTGGTCTGCGCAATCTGGTCATCGAGCGCAACGCGCTTCCCGATGTCGAGATGGCCCATCTGATCCGCGGCGCGCGGGCCCTGCTGCTCCCGTCCTTTGCCGAAGGATTCGGATTTCCGGTGGTCGAGGCCCTGGCCCTCGGGGCACCGGTCATGTGCAGCGATCTGCCGGCGCTGCGCGAGACCGGCGGCGCTGTCCCGGACTATCTCGACCCGCTCGATGGGAGCGCGTGGCAGGCGGCCGTGCTCGACTATGCCGCCCCGCAATCGCGGCGGCGGGAAGCTCAGCTGCGCCGCCTCTCCGGCTGGCAACCCGCCCGATGGGAGGACCATTTCGCGGCCGTGCACCGGATGATTGTGCAGGTTGTCGACCAAGTCGCCGCGCCGGTCTGACTGCGAATACGCCGGCTGAGGCGGCCCCCGTGCTGCCCGGCCCGAGCGATTCACTGCCCCGCTGTCCGCGACTCATTCCGTTCAGCTGCTTCGGTGGCCGTGGCGAGCGCCGGCGACTGCCGCGTCAAGGTGACGTGCAGCAGGCTCAACTGTCCGGCAAAGGCGGGACGTTCGTTGGATAGCGCCAGATCGATCGGCCGCTCGGGCAGCTCCTCGAGCATCAGCGTGAGGTCGGCTCCGATCGTTCCGGCATCTCCGGGCTGTATGATGGTCCGGCTCAGCGCGGCGCCGGCGGTGACTTCCAGGAGAAAGCGGTGCTCGGCAGCCTCAGGCGAGACATGCAGTGCCAATGATAGAGACCAGTGCCCCGGGGGAAGCAAGATTTGCGGGCCGCGCAGCAGGCAGCGCACGCGGCCGGTGATGTCGAGGCCGCCGGTCACCTGCTCATTCGGCCGGTCGCCGACAAAGAACAGTTCGGGTGCCCAGCTGATCGGCCCCGGCCCGTTGGCGGTGAGGCCATCGAGATAGGGGCCGAGAGCGCCTTCGGCGAGCGACCGCTGGCCCGGAGCCAGTCCGTTCCACCACGCGGCGACGTCGCCGGGCTCAACGACGACACCGTCGGTGCGCAGACTGCTGACGATATCGGCGACCTCGCCGTCGCCGATTTCAATCTCCAAATGGCGCGCGATCGCGGCTGCGGTCGACAACGGGTCGCTGCTCTCCCGATCCGCCCGAAGCACGAGCGCACCCGGTGTCTCGCGAAAGCACAGCGACGCGGCACAGCTGCTGGCGACCGTCCGCGTCGCCGTCGCAATTTCGGTCCCGCGCCGGAGCACGAGGTCGGCCAGCGCCGCCCGCGGATCTTCGAGCGCCACGATAAACGGCCGCCCGGCCTCGACCAACGCCCGCCTGAGCCGACCCCCCGGCTGCGACGCCGCGACCACGCCGTGCAACGCCCCGCTTTGCAGCATGTTGAGAAAGATCTCCGTGAGGGTGTTGGCGCGGTTCACCTCGACCTGTCCCAGCGCGCGGCGAAGCAGTTCGGCGGTCAGAACCTCACACCATTCCGCAAATCGCCCGGGGAGACCTGTGACGAGGCTAATCATCGATGACCTTACCAGCCCAGCCCGCGCCTGCTACTACAGCTTGAGCGCCGCCATGAAGTCTCCGTTGGCCGCCGAGCTTTCCGGTCTGCTCGGCGACAACGGCGTCAGAACGACGTGGCCAAATGTCAACTCTCCCCTAGCCATGTCCTCGGCCACGATGACGCGCAGTTCGATGCCGGTATCCATCTGCGCACCAAGAGAAAATGCGATATTCGTCTCGAACACGCCGCCGTTCGGAGGTTGAAAATGGCTCGCGCCGAGCTGAGCGCCGGCAGCGACGTTGATAACAAAGGCGTGTCCGGCGGCCTCCTTGGAGAAGCCGAGAACCGTCCGCGCGTTCCAGGAACCCGGAGGCAAGTGGATATAGGGTCCGAATATCAGATTGCGGGTGCCGCCCGACACGTCGATCGCTCGCGTCGGCTTTTTGGCCGCATCGCCTGTTAGCATGAACAGATCTCGGGTCCAGACAATCTGACTGAGGCTCCGCCCGCCAAAGCACTCGGCATAGGCCCCCAGAGCGCCGTCAACCATTTTCCGTCCCGCTTCAGGGATTTGATCCACCCATGCGGCATTCGCCGCTAGCCGGAGGTCGAGGCCGCTATTCGCCAAATCTGCGACGATCCGCTCGATTTGGGCCCCGCCCGCCTCGATCCGGAGATGGTCGGCAATCTCGGCAACCGCAGCGCAGGGATCGACGCCTGCCCGATCCGCGTGCAATCTCAGCGCCCCTTCCATGGACAGATAGTTGAGGATCGGCGGGCAGCAATTGGCGACGGCCCTTGTTGCCGCACTCAACTCGGCCTCGGTTCCATCGAGGAGATTGCCGACCGCTATCCGGGGATCGTCGAGCGCCATGACGAAACGCGCGTTCGTTTGCGTCAACGCCTTTTGCAGCCCAGCGTCCGGTTGGCGGGCGCCGACGACCACGTGTGAAAATTGGCCTTTCAGCATGGTCAGCACAGCCTCCTCTGAGGTGGGCATGATCGGACCGTAGCCCAGCATTTCATGCACTTTCGGGTGAGCCAATATCCCGACAGCACCGCCTGTGGGTTCGGCCAAATGGGCGATCACCGCATCGCACCATTCGGCAAACCGGCCAGGGAGGCCGACGCACATGAAGATCATCGTTGAACCCGAAGAGCCAGTTCCGCGAGGCGCGATACCTAGTGCCGGACTGGCCGTTTGTCGAGGCCGCACCGCGAATGTGGCAACGGCTTCAAGCCCTCGTCAATTACCGGCTCGCCAGCGTCAGCAGGATGCCCGGATGATATGCCAGGCCGAGCAGCGCGTCCCAGGCGATGGGTTCTGGTCGATCCTTCCCAATGGCAGCGCTGCTTAGTCCCATCTCGGCCAACTCGATGGTGAATTGGGCAGGGTCGAAACCGGCGGCCCGGAGCTGATTTGGCGACCACTCCATGACAATGTTGATGACGGGGTTATTCGCGATGATTTGCTTGGCGCCGCGAAGCACGAGGGGCTCGGCGCCTTCGACATCGATTTTGACATGGTTGACGCGGCCGTCGAATTGCGGAAGCAATTGGTCAATCGGCATGGCTGCGATATCGAAAGCCGGCGACGGAGGTTCCCCCATCTGCTTCAGCGCCTCTGCCGGGACCTCAATCATGCTGGTGTTGCCGGAACGGGTAATTCGCCGGTGCAATGTGAGGGTGGCTTCGCGGTCCGCCGCAGCTGAATGCATCGGGGTTGTCATTGCCTCGAGTGAATTGATGTAAATGTTGTCGCGCAACAGGTTGAACATCTTTTCGTCCGGCTCGATCGCGATCGTCCTCCCCCGGTTCGCCAACTTTCCAAACAGACAGGTATAATAGCCGAAGTTAGCTCCGACATCAATGCAATTGTCAATATTTCTAACCGCGCGGCAATAGAAATTCGTAATATCGCGTTCATGATAACCGTTGACCATCAAATACGGCCCAAACAGAAGATCGTCAGCTTCGACAAGATATCCAAGATTGACATCGCCCAATGTGGCTTTTACCAAGATCCGGCCGGGGCCTACGTAAACGGCTTGGCCGCCATGGGCGAGCTGCTCCAATCGCGAGAGGGCGGCGCTGATGCGCTCAAGCCGCTGCTCGACCCGGTCGAGGCGTGGCCCCGCGCGCCCGACGGGGACCGATTTGTTCGCGCGAGCTCCAAGCCGCGTCCACAGCGACGACACTGTCGTCAGCGCGCGAACCGGTGCTGTTGATCGCAAGGAAGACGGAGCCGCCGAAGCGCTGCTGCGGACCCGGCGCATCGATCTCCGCCGGACGTTCCCGCTGGCGCGCGATCGACCACTACTCTTGCGAATTGCGATGCCGAGCGAAGTACAGCTAAACCGTTCAATCAGCAGTTTGAGGTGTGGCTCCTGATAGGGCGGCCCATCGACATAAGCATCCAGCTCGCGCTCGCCCGGGTGAAAATTGAGCGGCAGCACCGTGTGGCCCTCCCGTACCAGGCGGCCGGCCAACTCTTCGATGTCGCGCTTTCGGTAGATGGAAGTTCCTGCGTCCTCGATCGTGTCTTCATTCGAGCTCAGGTTGAACTCGGTCGTATGCACGGCGACGCCGCCCGCCTTGAGGCACCGCATGGCTTTCTCGACGAAATCGAGACCGTGCTTTAACGAGCCGAGATGTTCGAGACTGCAACTTGACCAGCAGACATCGAACCCGGTGAGGTCGTCGGGGATCGCATTCATGTCTACTGGGCGCAATGCCACTCGGTCGCGAAAGGCTGCGGCATCCACGATCTCGGCCACGTGCATCTGCTCGAGCGCCCGCGCGTGCTGCTGGTTGAGCTCCCAATAGCCGCCCCGGACCATTTCAAACGGCGCATCGGTCGCCGTCACTCGTAAGCCATAGTGCGCCAGAAGCGATGCGATCGGTTCCCGTCCGACCCCGAAACCGAGCGCATGGCGGCCTTTTGCCAGCATGCCGGCGCGTTGCAGCGTCGCCATGACGTATGCCCACTCCCAGAGCTTCCGGTGCAAATTCGGCGGTTGGCACAGTGCTGAGGTCCAATGCCGATATTCTGCTGACTCCATTTGCCCATAGGTGCAAAGCTGACAAGTCGGCTCGATTAAGCTCGGTGGCTCGAACCGCCAAGGCACCAGCGGATCGGCGGGTGGCGACAGCAAAAACAAGGGCGCCCGATAAGGCTCCTTCTGCAATGCCATTCCTGAACCCTCAACCTGCGCCGGCGCACGACAGCCGCAGCCGCCATTGGAGACATCCGTGCGATCGCCGACTGACGCTCGAATCCTGTGAGCCCCGGTAGCCGCAGGCACACGGTATCGCTGCGGGGAGAATCATTGTCTGCTGGTCCATCCTCAGTCAACCCGGGCCCAACGCAATTTCACGTGCACGGTTAGGGCGCCGGCCGGATCTCGGCGGCTTCGATCTCGTCTGTGTAACCCAGATCGCAAAATACCCGCACCTCCAACTGACGCAGTTCGTCGGTCGAACTGAATTCCAACTCGGCAAAGGGCTGTGCCTCCGACAACTGGGCTGGTTCGATCGCGCGGCTGGCCAAGATGCGGGCCCCGGTTTCGACCGCCACATCCATCCTCGCGCGACCGCGGCGTTTGGCACCGACCCGGAAGCATACCCGAGCGACGTAGCGGTCGGCGGGAAGCGTAATGTAGGGGCCGAAGAGCGCGGTTCCTCCAGGCGCATTGCGGATCGCGATCACCTCGCCGGTGCGCACTCCGACCTGTGTCCCGAGCGCGGGATCGCCGGCGGCGAAGCGAAATGCAGTCGTATCGCGCCGGCGCGCCTCCCACACGTTCAGCCAACCCGGGTCCGCAGCGGCGTGCCGGCGCGCAAACCACCCGTTCTGACGCAACGCCTGTGCGAAGTATTTGTCCTCAAAGCCCAGCTCGAGCCAGCCGTGCTTTCGAATTGACCACAGAGACTGACCATCGAGGCGAAGACCCCACGGACAGGGGAAATCGGGCTGGATCGGCTCGGCGCCGAAGAAAAGGCGGCCTTCCGGGGTGACGGCTTGGCGCAGCGCGCGCAGCAGTCGCAGGTGGTCGGCAGTATGGTGGAACGACTCGAAGAATATCACCGCGTCAAACCGGTCGCGGACGTTTTCGACCCAAAAAAAATCGGCGTTGACCACGTCAATCGCCAAATCCCGTTGCGCCGCGCGCTGGCGGATCAGTTCGCAGAAGCGCGGTTCGATGTCGAGCGCGGTGACACTGTGCCCGAGTTCGGCCAGCATCAGCGTGGTATTTCCCCACCCAGCCCCGAGTTCGAGCACCCGCGAATGTGGTGCCAGCGCCATGCTGCGCATCAGGAACCCGATCGCCATCAGCTGCTCGCCTAGAGTAACACAGCTGCCCGTCGCATAGGGAAAAGGTCGGCGCACGGCAGTGGCTACATCGAAGATCGTCGCCTCGTTTGCAGTGCTGTAGCCTTTGCCGGCAATCTGCTGATAAAGGCGCATCTGGAACTCGCGATAATCCCGGGAGAATGGATCGGTCGGCAATCCGTCGGGCGGATTCATGCGGAACGTAGCAAAAAGCGCGCGCAGCCGATCGTCGGAAACTGCTGCCGCGCAGTCGCATTCCCGAAGCTTATCGTCGAGCTCGGCCAGCGCCGTTATGATCTGCATGGCGTTTGACGAGAGGTCATTGTCCAGATCGGTCGATGCGAGGGATCAGTCAATTTTACGGGCAGCGCAGAAGCCCAAGCGCCGCCCAAGGTTGCGTTTCGGAATTGGTCTCGGTCGACAGCATCGAGCAGCGGATTTCGAGACAATCGGCGTGATGGCTCGTCGATTTTTCTAATTGGCGGAGCATCACGGCTTCGAACAAATCGATGCGATCGCAATGCCGGGCGAGGACTGTCCGCAGAGCGGGCTCGGACGCATTGCGCAACGCGCTGAAGAATTGCAATGTCAATCCGACGTGGAAATTCCAAAACCCGTTGTTGGTGTGCCGGCTTCCGTGGTCGTCGATCCAGCTGACGCCAACAACATCGACCTTGTGCGCACCGTCGATCCAGTCCACCTTCGTCGTTTCCAAACAATAGCAGCCAAGCCCTCGGTCGATCGCCGCAGCCAAGCGGGGATCCCTTACGTAGCCCGCGGCTACGGTCAATGCGAGGAGCGCTGCGCTGTGGCAGTTGACGAAGACGATCCGCTTGCTGAGTGCCCCCATCACAAACCCCGACACGGTGCTGCCGGCAATATCTGAAAAGCACTTCTCGAAATCCAGCATTACATGGCACAGCTGCGTCAGCCGACGCAGATAAACCTCACTGCCGGTCGCCTGATACATCGCCACCACACTGAGCACAACAAAGGCCAACTGTCGCGAAAAGACGGTATTTTGTTGCTGAACGTGGCCTTCGATAAACAGTTCAAAGTAAGTGTCGAGGTAGAAATCGAATATAGATTTTATTTTTTCCCGGATCTTGCCGGAGCAAGGGACCGCCGACAAGCTGGTGAAGTAACTGGCAAAACCGTTGAGTTCGGCGCCGTAATCGTACGAGACGCTGAAATCGAAAGCGGCTCTTTGATTGGACTTCAATGACACGGCATCGCGCATCAGCCGCGCATAATCGCCAACCCGGTGATAAAATCCGCCGGCGGTCAGCATCTTATCCTCGGCGGCGACGAGCCGGGCGCCGCGGCATGCACCAGCGAAGCGATACCGGGCCCTGGCGAAATGCAGCTTGCCGGGTTGCTGTACCAGCGTCTCGATGCCGGACAGACGCGCCGGTTCGCGCGGCGCGGAATGAAGCGCCAGAGCAAAGCCGGCAATCTCGGCCTGGACAATCGAATAGTATGTGACCCCGGCTGCCGGGAGGACGCCGCGGGCGGGTTCGCCGGCGGTGAACCGCGGTGCGTCCGACGGGCCCGGTCCAGACGCATCGGTGAAGATCGAGCGATAGTCTACCTCGTCCCGGCCATGGCTGAGGTGATTATGCCCGACCGTCAGCACCACATCGACAACATCGGCGGCCGGATCGACATCCAGCACCACCTCGACCTCGATCAGCATCGAGCGCGCATCGATTCTATAAACGTAGGTAATTCTCCCGAGCCTGATATTTCGCCATTGCGGTTTAAAATAGAGATCGCCCGAATGTCGCAACGTAAGCGCGTCGCCCTTCTGCTTTGCACCCACTGTGTCGATCGACTTTTCGACGTTTAAGCTGTAACTTCGCCCTCGATAGGTAAAGTCCACGCAATTTGCGCAAAACAGCACATTGTCAGCAGTTCGATTATCGTGAAAGCGAATGCCGGCAACGACCTGACCGTGCAGCAAGTCACAACGAAAATGCATCAAAGAGTGGTAATAATTGGCCGCCGTGCCCTCTCGTCCGGTCGTTTCGAGGCGGGGGAGGCTGGCCCGCCGGAAAATGAACGGGCCCCGACACATCGCTCGCAGAAATCCGAGAATCTCCCCAGCCTCTTGCGTGTACTGGGCGCCAAGCTCCGGATGCGCGAGGAATTCAAGAACCTTGGCGTTATCGTCCGTCCAGAACCAGTTGTCACCGCCGAATGGATGTTCGGTCTCGGCAATCGCAAAGAAGCTTGCGTCGACGCTCAGGTCTAGCCGCCGATACATGCGGCGAACCAGAAATTCCGCTGCGGATTGGGCCGGTCCGGGCAGTGATGACATTTGGGGTCGGCGAAGTTTGCGATCGAAGTGCACTATAGCCTCAGGACACCTCACAGCAAGGGACATGGCTTTACGGCGCTGCCGGCCAAGAATGGTCGCGCTCGCCGGGCTCCAAGTCGGCCGCCGCGACGGGGTCGCCGCAAACGCTACGCAGCGCGGCGGCGGTGTCCGCAACCGCCCGGACCCGAGGGATCGATAACCCTTCGGCTCAGCGCCCGGTGGCAGTTGACGGTGGCGGAGGGGGCGGGATTCGAACCCGCGAGACGATTCATCACCGTCTACACACTTTCCAGGCGTGCGCCTTCAACCGCTCGGCCACCCCTCCTGGCGGCATCCGCGTCGCGCTGGGCCGCGCCGCAGACTAGCCGCGGGGGCATATGGGCGCAACCGGACGGCCACCACGCCGCCAACGCACCGCAGCCCCTCGAGTTGACGCGAACAGCCGAGCGCCCTTGGGCGCCGGATCAGGCCGGCGGCGGAAAAGAAACCGCCGCCCCGGCGTTGCGCTCGATTAGGCAGGCGTCGCCGTAGGAAAAGAAACGATAGCGCCGCGCCACCGCATGGGCATAGGCGGATTTGACCCGATCGATCCCGGCCAGCGCCGCGACCAGCATGAACAGGGTCGAGCGCGGCAGGTGGAAGTTGGTCAGCAGCAGGTCCACCGCTCGAAAGCAGTATCCCGGCGTGACAAACAGCCGGGTTTCGCCGGCAAAGGGCCGCACCTCGCCCGTGTCGGCCGCGGCGGTTTCGAGCAGCCGCAGGCTCGTGGTGCCGACGGTGACGATACGGCCGCCGCGACGGCGCGTCTCGGCGATGCGGAGCGCGGTCTCGGCCGAAAGGACGCCCCATTCGCCGTGCATCGGGTGATCGCGCGGGTCGGCGGTCTTGACCGGCAGAAAGCTGCCGGGGCCGACATGCAGGGTCAACATCGCGAGTTCGATGCCGCGGCGGGCCAGCGCCTCGAGGAGGGCGGGAGTGAAGTGCAGACCCGCGGTCGGCGCCGCCACCGCACCCTCGGCGCGGGCGAAGATCGTCTGGTAATCGCTGCGGTCGCGCCGATCGCCGCCGCGCGGGCGCTTGATGTAGGGCGGCAGCGGCATCGCGCCGTTACGGGCGAGTGCGGCGCGAAATGCCTCGCCATCGAGATCGAAACCGAGGGTTACCTCGCCTTGCGCATGCTTTTCGGTGACCGATGCGGCGAAGTCCTCGGCGAACACCAGCCGGTCGCCCGCGTGCAGCCGGCGCGCGCCCTTGGCAAAGGCACGCCACGAGCCGCCGCCGAGGTCGCGGAACAGGGTGACCTCGACCGTTGCCGCACCGCGCCGCCCGGCGAGCCGCGCCGGAATGACCTTGGTGTCGTTGCACACCAGGAGGTCGCCGGGGCGCAGCAAGTCCGGCAGATCCGCGATCCGCCTGATCCTCCAGCCCGCCTGCCGCGGGAATATGCAGCAACCGGGCCATTTCGCGCGGCTCGCACGGCCGATCCGCGATCAATCCGCGCGGCAATTCGAAATCGAAATCGTCGAGATGCATCGGCCAACCATCGCCCGAGATAAAGGCGGCGGCCAGGACAGGTCAACCGGATCGAGCGCGTCGAACGGTCCGATTTTTGCTATCCTGTCCCGGGCAACTCCAAATGGGGAGGAGGTCTGGGATGACTCACGGGATGACGCGCCGCCGATTTGCCGCGGGGGTCGGTGCGGCGGGCTTTGCCGCCGCGAATTTCGGGCGGCGCGCGCGGGCAGCGTCAGACACCAAGACCTTGCGCTTTATTGCCCAATCGGATCTGCGCGTGCTCGACCCGATCTGGACCACCGCGTATATCAGCCGCAATCACGGCTATATGGTCTTCGACACGCTGTTCGCGCTCGACGACAAGTTTCGGCCGCATCCGCAGATGGTCGGCGACTATCACATTTCCGACGACAAGCTCACCTACAGCTTTACGTTGCGCGACGGGCTCAAATTCCATGATGGCCAGCCGGTGCGCGGGATCGACTGCACCACCTCGCTCGTCCGCTGGATGGCGCGCGACTCGCTGGGCCAGACCTTGGCTGGCGAAATCGCCGAGATGAAGGGCGGCGACGACAAGAATTTTTCGATCCGGCTCAAGGAGCCGTTCCCGCTGTTGATCGGCGCGATCTCCAAGGTGTCGAGCCTGGCCCCGTTCATCATGCCCGAGCGGCTGGCCAAGACCGATCCCTACAAGCAAATCACCGAGATGGTGGGCTCCGGCCCATTCAAATTCGTCGCCTCCGAATTCCAGCCCGGCAACAAGGTCGTCTACGTCAAAAATACCGATTACGTGCCGAGGAGCGAGCCGCCGAGCTGGGCTTCGGGCGGCAAGGTCGTCAAAGTCGACCGGGTCGAGTGGCTTGTCGTCCCCGATCACGCCACCGCCGCCGCCGCGCTCAACAGCGGCGAGGTCGATTGGTGGGAGAACCCGCCGCTCGACCTCGTCCCGGTGTTCGCCGGGCATGACGTGACCGTCGCCGACGCCGGTCCGATCGGCTTCCCGCAGACGGTGCGGTTCAACCATCTCTGGCCGCCCTTCGACAACGTCAAGATGCGCCAGGCGGTGCTGGCGGTCGCGAGCCAAACCGATTTCATGACCGCGATCGCCGGCGACCCGAAGCACTGGCAACCCTGCGCTTCGTTTTTCACCTGCGGCACGCCCATGGCGAACAAGGCCGGCTCCGAGGCGCTGACCGGCAAACGTGATTTCGACAAGGCCAAAAAGCTGATCGCCGAAGCCGGCTACAAAGGCGAGAAGATCGTTGTCCTCGATGGGACCGACCAGCCGAACGTGCACGCGCAAGCGCTGGTCGTCGCCGATTTGATGAAAAAGCTGGGGCTCAATGTCGAAATCGCGGCAATGGATTGGGGCCAGGTCGTGACCCGCCGCGCCTCGATGAAGCCGATCGATGCGGGCGGCTGGAACGTGTTCGGCACCGGCTGGACCGGCGCCGATATGCTCGATCCGACTTTGAACCAGCCGCTGCGCTGCAACGGGAAGAAAGCCTGGTTCGGCTGGCCGACCGACGACAAGATCGAGGCGCTGCGCGCGCAATGGGTCAAAGCGAGCGACCTCGAAGACCGCCAGGGCATCGCCGAGCAGATCCAACGGCGCGCGTTCGAGGTGGTGCCCTACCTGCCGGTCGGCCAATTCATGCCGAAAACCGCCTATCGCACGAATGTCAAAGGCGTGCTGACCGCCCCGGCAATTCTGATGTGGAATGTCGAGAAGACGTAGCCGCCAGAGACTCGATCGGCGCAGGTGCGGGTTTCGGCCCTGGCCGGAATGCCCGGGCCGGAATGGGTGACAGCACCTGCTCGGCGTTGCCGACGGTCTGAGAATAACGCCGCCGGCGGCGCCAGGTTATTGCGGCGTCGAGGCCCCCGGGCGCTACGGGCGCGCCCTGGCTCGGTGCCGGCCCGAGCGTGCCGGGGCGCGGGCGTCGGGTGTGACGTTGTCGCCGTCGCGCAGAACCCCGGTCAAACGCAGCCGACGCCCTCCAGCGCGTAAACAGATTACAAAGGAGCTTCTGCTAGATGGTGGGCGTGAGGTGCGCCCATGAACCAACGAACTGTTGTTGCCATCCGAGGGCTTGTCGTCGCGGTCGCCGCCACTTTCGGCAGCGGCACGGCGCAGGCGGACGATTTGACGGCCAACGCGACGATGGCGATCTCGCCCTCGGTCATTGTACTCGATAACCCGACCAGACGCGGCGGCTGTAACCACAGCCAGCAGATCCGGCTGTCGGTCAAGGTCACGGATCGTGGAGGTCGCGCGATCCTTCCCTCCCGCAGACGGCCGGTTGTCCTGAACATCTACGAGCCGGACGGCGGGCCGTTGCGACCGACCGTCGCCAGGATCACCTCGGCTGCCGACCCGACCGCGGCCTTCAACTATGACGGCAAGTATTTCGTCAATCCGATGATCCTGACCGCGACGATGGGGGACGCCAGCGCCACCGTCTCGATCGTCCCGCGGAACCGGTTCAATCCCGCCAACTGCCCGGCCGGCGTCGGGCATCTCGCGATCTCCTACGACAACCCGATGCGAACTCTCGACCGCGGCTTTTCCGTCGCCGTTTCGGTCGGCCGCGGACGATGGCATACCGGGGTCGAGCTCGATACCGGCTCGACCGGGCTGGTGATCGACCGACACTCGCTCGGACCGCAGGCGATCGGCCCGGGCGAGCCCGGCAGCCGCGAATATTACCCGAGCGGGTACAAGATCGTCGGCAATTACTGGCTGACGCCGGTGACGATCGCGATCCCCGATGCGGCTTGGGGGCCGAAACCGGTGGCGACGACAGTTCCGATCGAGGTTTTCGGCATCGACAAGGTCGAATGCGGCAGCAATGTCAAGACCTGCAAGCCGCCTTCCGATCAGCAAAAGGCGATCGCCAGTTTCAGCCTGATGGGCATCGGCTTCGACCGCGGCAGCGCGCCGCCATCGAACAACCCGTTCCTGCAGCTCGAAGACATCGTCACCGGGCGGATCAGGCCAGGCTACGTGATCTCTCCCGATCGGGTCGATATCGGGCTCGATGCCGCCAACACGGCAGAAAAGTTCCGCTACATCGCGCTCGACCCGAGCGACGACCCGTATGGCGACTGGTTGGGAGCAAATGGCTGTTTCGCCTTTCCGGCCGCCTCGGCAAAATTCTGCGGATCGATGCTGCTCGATACCGGCATCGGCCAGATGATCTTCGCATTGGCGAAGGGCAGTCGGCCGTCCACGGTGGTCGACCCGTCGAACCCGGGGCTGCTAAAGCCAGGCACCGGCGTTGATATTTCCGCGCCGACGGCGTCGCCATTGGCCCTGTCGTACGGCTTCACCTACGAGCCGCACAAAGCTGCGGCGACGGTCGTTCCCACCATGATCAGATGGGCAGCCCCGCCCGCGACCGTGCCGCCCGTGTTCTTCAACATCGGTCGCAGCCCGCTTGCGCGCTTCGACTATCTCTACGACGCCCGCTGCGGGCAAGTCGGCTTCTTCGACCGCCTGACCGCGCAATGAAACCAGGGCCGGGCCCGGGTTTGCCCGCTTCGACCTGATTAGAGATCGGCGTAGGTATGGGTTTCGGCGCGGGCGCCGGGGTGGGTGACCGCACCCTGTTCGGCATCTCCGACAGTTTGCGAATACCGCCACAGACAGCCGGCCTGGTAATCGTGGCGCCGCGGCTGCCAGACGCGGCGGCGTTCGGCGAGCTCGGCGTCGCCGAGCGCGACATCGATCGTGCCGGCTTGCGCGTCGATCGTGATCCGGTCGCCGTCGCGGACGAGCCCGATCGGGCCGCCGACCGCAGCCTCCGGCCCGACATGGCCGATGCAGAAGCCGTGCGTGGCGCCGGAAAAGCGGCCGTCGGTCAA
Source organism: uncultured Alphaproteobacteria bacterium (assembly GCA_963795485.1). Taxonomy (GTDB): domain Bacteria; phylum Pseudomonadota; class Alphaproteobacteria; order ATCC43930; family CGMCC-115725; genus AP-15. Next base: position 17,728 of record CAWCIL010000025.1, on the reverse strand, counting down.
CAGCGCCACCGTGTCGCCGACACCCTGGCCATAGAGTGCTGCGGTCGTCGACAGCATCTCGCGCATGCCGGGCCCGCCGCGCGGCCCCTCATAGCGGATCACGATCACGTCGCCTTCCTTGTAGCGGCGCTGCTCGACCGCGGCGAACGCATCCTCCTCGCAGTCGAAGCACAGCGCCGTGCCGGTGAAGCGCAGATTGCTCATGCCGGCTACCTTCACGATGGCGCCCTGCGGCGCCAGGTTGCCTTTGAGCACGACGAGCCCGCCGGTCGGCGCCAGTGCCCGTGCCGTCGGCCGCACCACGTCCTGACCCGTCGGAAACTCGACGTCTGCGCAAATTCTCGGCGATGGTCTTGCCGGTCACGGTCATGCAGTCGCCATGCAGATAGCCGCCGTCGAGCAACGCCTTCATCAGCACCGGCACGCCGCCGATATCGTGCAAATCCTTCATCACATAGCGGCCGCCCGGCTTCAAATCGCCGATATAGGGGGTGCGCTTGCAGATTTCGCCAAATGCGTGCAGATCGAAATCGATGCCGGCCTCGTTGGCGATCGCCGGGATGTGCAGTCCGCCATTGGTCGAGCCGCCGGCGGCGGCGACCACGGTCGCGGCGTTCTCGATCGCCTCGCGAGTGACGATGTCGCGCGGGCGGATGTTCCGGCGCAGCAATTCCATGACCGCTTGCCCCGAGGCCTCGGCATAGGCGTCGCGCGAATCATAGGGCGCCGGGGCGCCGGCCGAGCCGGGCAGGGCGAGGCCGATCGCCTCCGACACGCAGGCCATCGTGTTGGCGGTGAAGAGGCCGCCGCACGAGCCGGCCGACGGGCAGGCGGCGCATTCGAGCTCATGCAATTCCTCGTCGGTGAGCTTGCCGACACTGTGCGCGCCAACCCCCTCGAACACGTCGCCGATGGTCACGTCGCGGCCCTTGAAAGCGGCCGGGGAGGATCGAGCCGCCATACATGAACACCGCGGGCACGTTCAATCGCAGCATCGCCATCATCAGCCCGGGCAGCGACTTGTCGCAGCCGGCGAGGCCGACCAGCGCGTCGTAGCAATGCCCGCGCATCGACAATTCGACCGAATTGGCGATGACCTCGCGGCTGACCAGCGACGACTTCATCCCTTGATGGCCCATCGCGATGCCATCGGTGACGGTGATCGTGGTGAATTCGCGCGGCGTGCCGCCCGAGGCCGCAACCCCTTTTTTGGCCGCCTGGGCCTGACGCGACAGCGAGATGTTGCAGGGCGCCGACTCGTTCCAGGTGGTGGCGACCCCGACCAAGGGCTGCGCGATCTGCTCGTCGGTCAGGCCCATCGAGTAGAGAAAGGCCCGGTGCGGCGCCCGCTCGGGGCCGACGGTCACGTGCCGGCTCGGCATGCGCGACTTGTCGAAACTCGGTCTGCGGGCGTCGTCCGGCATTTCAGCATCTCCCCTGGCGACTGGTATCGGCGGCGGCCACCGTAGCGACCGCACCAGGGTTGATCAATGCCGCCGGTGCGCCGCCGGGTTCGGGAGCGGCGGCCCCCAGCACGGCCAAGCACGCCGCCCCAAACGCGAGGCAGACGAGCCAGGCGCCGATCACCTCGCGCGTCCCCAAAGCGAGTTCGACGGGGGTAATCCGACATGGCTCGTCTCCGCGATGCGTTACGACGATTTGGCGGCGGGTCTGACGATGATCTTGCCGATCATCATCGGGTGGATGGTGCAGCGATAGACGTATTCGCCCGGCGTCGCGAAAGTGTGCGAATAAGTATCCTTGGTATCGAGGGCCGCCGACCGGAACGCCCGGTTGTTTTCGGTCACCGTATGCGGGGTGGTGTCGTCATTGGTCCAGGTCACCGTGGTCCCTGCGGTGACGGTCAGCGTCGCCGGCTGGAACTGGAAGTCGTGGATCTCGACGGCAGCGGTGTTGGCTGCGGCCTCGCCAGCCGAGGCGTCGGGCACCGAAGCGGCGATGAGGGCGGTCGCCGCGAAGGCGCCGAGAAGGCGGCGGTACCGGGGCCGCAGCGCCGGGTTTCCAAACATCGACATGTCTGTTCCTTTCACGCGACGAGCGGGCTGTCGGTCAGGGCCGGGGCCCCGTTGCTGCGGGTGAAATCGACGGTCCTGACGCCGAGGTATTTGTGCAGGTCGCCGGCCGGCACCTGCATCGGGCCAGGATGCGCCGCCGAGCCAGGCGCCGGCTGCGGATATGCCGTCGAGGCCGCGGTGTGAAACGTGACGTTGCCCTCGACCTTTTGGATGATCTGGTGGATGTGGCCGTTCAGCACGGTGACCGAGCCAAACCGCTTCAGATGGCCGAGCGCGCGGCCGGCGTCGGCGGTGCCCCAGCCCCATTTCTCGTAGATCGTCCATAACGGGAGATGAGCGAGAACGACGATCGGCATGTCGGCCGAGCGGCTGGCGACGTCCTTCTCCAGCCATTCGAGCTGGTCGTCGCCCAATTTGGCAAGGCCGGCCGATTTGAACCCGGGCTGGAACTCAAAAACGTTGATCAGCGCGATGAAATGGACGCCGGCCACATCGAAGCTGTACCAACCCTTGCCCTGCGTATTCTTGCCAAAGCGCGCGAGATAGGCCTTGCCATTGTCGGCGTCGGCCACGTCGTGCTCGCCCGGAATGTAGTAGACCTGCTTGTTCGCGCCCTTGATCACCTGTTCGGCGGTGTCCCACTGCTCCTCCTTCGACAGATGGCTGATGTCGCCGGTATGGACGATGAAGGCGGGCTGCGCCGGCATCGCCTTGATCTTGGCGATCGCCTCGCCGAGGGTGGCGGTCGGGTCAGGATTTGGCGGCAGGTGAAAGCCGATATGGTTGTCGCTGATCTGGACGAAGGTCAGTTCGCCGGGTTGAGCCTCGGCGGCGGCGGCCGAGCCGACCAGCCCGAGGGTGCGCGGCACCCCGCCGCTCAGGCTCCAGATGACGCCGGTGCCGGCCCAACCCATGCACTTCAGCAGGCCGCGGCGATTGATGCCCGCGGCGCCCGGCAGTCCTGTCTCGTTACGATCGGCCATTTCTTTTCTCCAATGGCGTGGTGGTTGTGCCGCTGGGGACCGATGTGTCGCCAAGTTTATTCCGCAGTTTATTTCCCGCCTCCGACCGGATCGCGGCGGCGGCCTTGCCCACGGCAAAATATGGGCCGACGACGCGCAGTTTCGCCGGCGAACCGCGGGGAGGAACCGCAAATTCCCGCTTGCGCGGCGGCGGTCCACGACCGTATTTGCCGAGTCCTGGGCAAGGAGACACTGATGCGTTACCGGGTCTGGCTGACGGCGCTGCTGGTCTTCTCAGGCTGCTCCTCCGGGTCGAGCCAATCGGCGACCTTGATCCTCGACGACCCGACCTGGGACCGGGTCAACGTCCAGGCGGTGATCACCAGGAGCAGCGATTGCGACGAGCGGCAAAACGGCTATGTCGCCACCAAGGATTTCGTCATGAGCAAAGGCCACTCGCACCAGGTCGTGGCGCCCAACGCCGAAACCATCTGCTGGCGGCATGACCGCGACCCGAATAACCCGGTCCACGGCGACTGGTCGGAATGGAGCCGCGCCACGCTGTTTCCCGGTCAGACGACCGAGACCGACCTATGATTTACGGGTGCGCTGGCCTACGATCGTCGAAACGCGTGTGGTTCGCAGCCCTCGATGGCCCCGCGTCCCGATGATACGGCTGCGCCATGCCGAGATGCTTTCGGACCACAGCGGGTTGTACCTAATCCACTTAAGCGGCCATCAGCCCGGACCAGTCATCACCGAGACAAGCCATCAACCAACCAAAGGGACTTTCCGATGCTCGATCTCCATTTCTGGCCGACGCCAAACGGCAAGAAGGTCACGATCCTCCTCGAGGAACTGGGCCTCAAATACAATCTGGTGCCGTGCAACATCGGCCGCGGCGACCAGTTCAAGCCCGAATTCCTGAAGATCAACCCCAACCACCGCATGCCGGTGCTGGTCGACCACGAGCCGAAGGGCGGCGGCGCGCCGATCAGCGTCTTCGAGTCCGGGGCCATCATGATGTACCTCGCGGAGAAGGAGGGCCGCTTCTTCCCGCAGGATCTGCGCGGGAGATACGAGGTCACCCAGTGGGTCATCTGGCAGATGGCCAATCAGGGGCCAAAGCTCGGCGAGTGCGGCCATTTCCGCCGGGCCGGGCCCGATGCCGGCGACCTGACCTATGCGATCCGGCGCTTCACCGACGAGGCCAACCGGCTCTACGGCGTCATGAACAACCGGCTCTACGACCGCAAGTACCTCGCCGGCAACGAGTACACGATCGCCGACATGATCTCCTATCCGTGGACCGTTAACGCCGAGGCCCAGGGCCAGGACATCGGCGAGTTCAAACACTTCAAGCGCTGGTTCGACGAAGTCGGCAACCGCCCGGCGGTCAAGCGCGGCATGGAGACCGGCAACAATTTGCGGGTCGACCCGGCTACCTTGAGCGCCGCCGAGCGCGAGCAGATGCGCAAGATTATGTACAACCAGCGCGCCATCCCGGCACCAGCGTAACCGCCCTCACCCTTCCCCCCCGCGGGTCGAGCCCGCGGGCTGCGGCTGACTTCGCGACGGGCCCCTTCCCTCTCCCGCATTGCGGGAGAGGGTGCCGACCCCGGACTTGATCCGGGGAGCGGGTGAGGGGCAGCCGCCCCGTCAGGGCCGGGCGAGCTTGCGCTCCGCGAGCCTGGCGTAGAGGCTGGCGCCAAAGGGCAGCGCGGCGTCGTTGAAATCGTAGCTGGGGTTGTGGACTTCGCACCCTCCCGCACCCTCGCCGTTGCCGATCTGGATATAGGCGCCCGGCCGCTCTTCGAGCATGTAGGAGAAATCCTCAGAAGCCATCACCAGGTTGCCGTCGCGGTTGACGTTGTCGGCGCCGACCAGCTCGGCCGCGGTATCGGCGATAAAGCCGGCCTCGGCCGCGTCGTTGACCAGGGGCGGAAAGATGATGCGGAAATCGAGCTCGGCCGTGGCGCCGAAACCGCTCGCCACACCCGCCGCGATCCGCCCCATGTTCTGTTCGATCATAGCCATCGTTTCGCGACTGAAGCACCGCGCGGTGCCGCGGATCACCGCATGTTCGGGGATGACGTTGTAGGCTTCGCCGGCGTGGATCTGGGTGACGCTCAAGACCGCGGTGTCGAGCGGCCGGACGTTGCGCGACACGATCGTCTGCAAGGCGATCGCGATGTGGCTTGCGGCGACCACCGGGTCGATCCCGGATTCGGGGCGCGCGCCATGCGCGCCGCGGCCGATGACGGCGATGTCGAAATAGGCGCCGCCGGCCATCATCGGCCCGGTGCGGATCTGGAACTTGCCAACCGCGAGCCCGGGCCGGTTGTGCATGCCGAAAATCGCATCGCACGGGAACCGGTCGAACAGGCCGTCCTCGACCATCGCCTTGCCGCCGCCGAGCCCCTCCTCGGCGGGCTGGAAGATCAGATGAACCGCGCCGTCGAAATTGCGGGTTCGGGCGAGGTAACGCGCCGCGCCGAGCAGCATCGTCGTGTGCCCGTCATGGCCGCAGGCATGCATCCGGCCATTATTTTGCGAGCGATAGGGGAGATTGGTCGCCTCCTCGATCGGCAGGCAATCCATGTCGGCCCTGAGCCCGATCGAGCGCCCCGACGCGCCGGCCCGCAGCCGGCCGACAACCCCGGTCTGGCCGATCCCGCGAAACACCTCGCACCCGAATTCGGCGAGCTTCTGCGCGACAAAATCAGAGGTGCGCTGCTCCTCGAAGCCCAGTTCCGGGTGCGCGTGGATATCGTGCCTCCATTCCGTCAGCTCGCCGTGGAATTCCGCAATTCTTCCGATGATTTCCATGCCTCGCCCTCCGGCCGCAGATTTCCGGCACTGTTGCCGAGCGGGCGCTGTCTGGCAATCCGGCTCGCGCGCGGCGCCGAACGCGCTATAGTGACGGCAGGAATTTTCTTCGGGAGGAGTGACGGGCGATGGCTGAGATTACCGGCGTAGAACTCGACTGTCTCGCGGGTGTGCGGGTGGTGGACTTCACCCAATTCGAGGCGGGGCCGTCCTGCACCGAGTCGCTGGCCTGGATGGGCGCCGAGGTGGTCAAGATCGAGAACCCGAAGACCGGCGATCCGGGACGGCGGCTGCGGCCGGGTCACCCCGACGACGATCCGTGGTATTTCCACCAGTTCAACGCCAACAAAAGATCATTGACACTGAACCTCAAAGCGCCGCGCGGGCTCGAAATCGTCAAGGAAATGCTGAAAAAGGCCGACATCACGGTCGAGAACATGGCGCCGGGCACGATCGAACGGCTGGGGCTCGGCTACGATGTCGTCAAACAGCTGAATCCGGGGATCATCTATTGCCAGGTCAAGGGTTTTGGCGCGGGCAGCCCGTATGAAAAAAACCTTGCCTTCGACATGATCGCGCAGGCCGCGGGCGGCCCGATCAGCGTCACCGGCGATGCCGACCGCGCGCCGGTCAAACCCGGGCCCTCGTTTGGCGACACCGGCACCGGCATGCTGATGGCGATCAGCATCCTCGCGGCGCTGCGCCAGCGCGACCGTACCGGCAAAGGCCGGCGGCTGCAGGTGGCGATGCAGGACGCGATGGTCCATTACATGCGGGTGCCGTTTTCGCGCACTCAGCTCAGCGGCAAGGTCCAGCTGCGCGGCGGCAGCAGCCGATCGAGCGCCATGCTCGCGCCCTCGGCGCTGTACCCGTGCAAGCCCGGCGGCCCGAACGACTATGTCTACGTGTTTACCAGCCGCGCCAACCCCGAGCATTGGACGCGGCTCTTGAAGGTGATCGGCCGCGAGGATCTGATCGGCGATCCGCGCTACGACACCGGGCCGGCGCGCGGCGAGCGGGCGTCCGAGGTCGACGAGATCATTGCCGCGTGGACCCGCCAGCACACCAAGGAAGAGGCGATGAAGATCATCGGCGAGGCCGGGGTGCCGGCCGGCGCGGTGTTCGACACGCTCGAGCTCTTGAACGATCCCTCGCTCCACGAGCGCGGCATCATGCAGCGGATCGAGCACCCGACCACCGGCAAGCTGACGGTTCCAGCCTGGCCGGTGCGCTTCGATGGCGCGCCCCCCAAGGTCAAGCCGTCGCCGCTGTTGGGCCAGCACAATGCCGAAGTGCTGGGCGAATGGCTCGGCATCGGCGCCGCCGAGGTCGCGGCATTGCGCAGCGAAGGGATCGTCTGACGGCGATACCCCGGCGCTGCTCAAAGGGCTTTCCTAGATCGTGCAGCGCTGTTGTCCGCATTCGGGCTGGCCCGGCACCTCGCCGGAGCACGGGACCAGCCGCTTGCGGGCGCATTGCTCCCGCAACAGCGCCGCGAGAAGGGTCCGCACGCCGCCGAAGCGCCCGTTATCGTAAAGGTTGCGCAGCTCCATCGGGTTGTCGGTGACATTGTACATCTCGAACTCGTCGGACGCCGGCGACCGCTTGACGGTCATTGAGTAGCCGATCGGATAGGTGCCGCTCTCGGTGGGGGTCGGCTGCCGCTGCAGCGAGACCACGTCCTCGACGCCGCTCTGGCCTGGATCGCCCGGGCTAGTCCAGAATTGCGGGTTGTCGAAATAACGCGTGTATTTCCATACCTTCCCGCCCAGCGTGGCGATCACGGTTTCGAGATGGTTTGGCTGCACCACCGAATTATAGTCGATGCCGCTCGCCGTCGCCTGGTCGGGCCCGCGGCTCGGATCGTCATCGGTCATGAAGTAAAGCGGAGCGTCGATCCGTTGCGGCGGCGCCAGGCCGAGCACCAGCGCGCTCAGATTGCGCCCGACGAGCGGGCGGGCGTCGCTGTGGTCCACCCTCAAACGCTCCAGAATGGGAGCCGGGTCGATGCCGGCCAGCCCCAGCATGGTCGGCAACAGATCGACATGACTGGTAAGGGTGTCGATGGTTCGCGGCTGCCGGACGAGCTTCGGGTTTGACACGATCAACGGCACCCGAATGGTCTCGTCATAGGCGGTGTACCATTTCTGGTACATGCCATGATGTGCGCCGACCAGCGAGCCGTGATCGGACGTAAACACGATGATCGTGTCGTCAAAAAATCGTGACTGCAACAGAGTTCTGGTAGACCACCATCATCTGCTCGTCAACATTCTTTTGTAGCTGGTAATAATAGCGGAAATAACGCTCCTGATCGAGGATTGGCTGCTGCCAGATCGGGTAAGTCTGTTGATAGCTCGCCTGTGCACCGGGCTTTGTTCCCAGGTTGTCGTTGACCGTCTGCTGGAACAGCGCCGGGTTGAACAGATCGTACGGCACGACGCCGTTTTCGATCGCAAAGTCGAAACCGCCGCCGAGATTGGCGAACAGGCCGAACAGAACGATGTCGTGCGGGTTCACGAACGAGGACACGACCAGCCACGGCTCGTCGCCGTCGTCCTGATCGAGCTGCTCGATCAGGCGCCTGGTCTGCGAGGCGAATCCGACGTCGCGCCCTTGCTGGTCGGGCGGCACCGACGAGCCGCTGTTGAGCGGCGCAGCACCATGCGGCTCCGGCCCGATCCAGCCGGAAAAGCCGAAGCGCCCGAGCCGGTCGGAGGCGGTGTAGAGCGCTTCGGCAGCCGGATCCGGGGCGCCGCTTGTCGTATCGTAGCTGAGGAGCTGGTTGTATGTGCCGGGGATCGTCATGTCGGCTTCAGAAACGTGCCACTTGCGCCGCCAAAACGTCCGATAGCCGGCGGCCCGGAAAAACTCCCCCATGGTCGGCACGCTGTTCGGGTCGAGCCAGAACACGTCGGGGTCGTAAGCCGCCTTGGCCGCGCCGTCGGTGTTGGTGACCCCGTGCAGCGATGGGTATTGCCCGGTAAAGAGCGAGGTGCGGCTCGGCGAGCACGCGGTCGAGGCGACGTAGTGCCGGCAAAACTCGACGCCGTTGCGCCGCAGCAGGTTCTGCGTGCGCAAATAGCGCAGCCGGAATTCCTTGGTGGCGGCCAATTCGTAGATCGGCGGAAACCGCATCTCGTCGCATATCAGGATCAGGAAATTCGGCCGCCGCGACCACGATTCGGCCGCGGCGAGCCGGATTTGCGGCCCAGCAAATGCACTAGCTCCGGCCGCGGCGGCGCCGGATTTCAGCAGGCGGCGGCGGGTCAAAGCCGGCAGGCGAAAAACCATCGTGGCGGTCTCCGATCAATGCCGCGCCATCTGATGAGGATGTGCTTGCGATTTCGTTAACCAAGCAGGGCACGACGCCGTTGACCACCAGACTAGCGGCCGGCGAATTGCCAAAGGGGTGCGCCAATCCGGCACGGCATGCTAATTTGCCGACCGGATCAAGACGGCCAATCGGAACCAGGAGACCCGCGATGAAGCTTTATTATGCCCCCGGCGCCTGCTCGATCGGCATCCATGTGCTGCTCGAGGAGATCGGCAAGCCCTACCAGGCCGAAGCCGTAAACTTCCGCGAAGGCGCGCAGTACAAGCCGCCCTATACCGGACTGAACCCCAAATCCAAGGTACCGACCCTCGAACGCGACGACGGCTCGATCCTGACCGAATTTCCAGTCATCGCCCGCTGGCTGGCTCTGAAAAATCCCGAGGCCAACCTGATCCCAAAAGACGAGGAGACCGACATCCGAGCGATGGAGGTCATGGAGTACGTAGTCGGCACGATCCATTCGCAGGGGTTTACCCGGCTGTTCCGCACCGACCGGTTCGCTCCGTCGCCCTCTGACCATGAAAAGGTCAAGGAGCAGGGGCGCGAGCAGATCGACAAGGGTTTTGGCGTCGTTGACAAGGCGCTAGAGGGCAAGGACTACATGGGCGGCAACAACTTGTCGGCCGCGGACGCCGCGCTGTTCTATGTCGAGTACTGGGGGGCGAAGCGCGTCGGCCTGCAACTGCCGAAAAATGTTGCCGCGCATTTCGAGCGCATGATGGCGCGCCCGGCGGTGCAGCGCGCCTTGCAAGCCGAGGGCATGAACTGAAAGATTATCCCCGTCATCCGGTTCAGAGCGGATTACAATCCGCCCTACGAACCACGCGCGGTTCGCGCTGCGCCGTCAGGAGAGTGGAGATGGATCAAACGGTTCCCGTATCGCCGAATTGTCTGGCCGGCATCAAGGTGCTCGACCTGACCCAGTTCGAGGCCGGCACCACCTGCACCGAGGCGCTCGCCTGGATGGGCGCCGATGTCGTCAAGGTCGAGAATCCGGATGGCGGCGAAGCCGGCCGCCGCGGCGTCGCCGACCCCTATTACTTCATGATCTACAACGCCAACAAGCGCTCGATCACGGTCAACCTCAAATCCGAGCGCGGTCTGGCATTGGTCAAGGACATGGCCAAGAAGGCCGATGTCTTTACCGAGAATTTCGGCCCCGGCGTGGTCGAACGGCTGGGCCTCGGCTATGACGTGGTCAGCGCCTTGAACCCGCGCATCATCTACGCCCAGGTCAAGGGCTTCGGCGCCGGCAGCCCTTATGAAAACGGGCTGTGCTTCGACCCGATCGCACAGGCGGTCGGCGGGGCGATGAGCATCACCGGCGAACCCGGCGGCAAGCCGTTGAAGCCCGGTCCGACGATCGGCGACACCGGCACCGGCATGCTGTTGGCGTTCAGTATCGTCGCCGCACTCTATCAGAGGAACAGCACCGGCAAGGGTCGGCAATTGCAGGCGGCGATGCAGAATTCGGTCATGCATTACAGCCGCGGAATGTTCATCCGGCAGGCACAGTCGGGAAAAGCGGCGCCGCGCCGGCCGGCTGGCGGCAATTGCCCCTCGGGGATCTTTCCGTGCAGGCCCGGCGGACCCAACGACTACGTCTACATGCTGACCAGCCGCGCCAACCCGCAGCATTGGCCGCGATTGCTGAAGCTGATCGGGCGCGAGGACCTGATTGGCGACCCGCGCTACGAGAAGCCCGCCGCGCGGCTCGAGCGCGAGGCCGAGGTCGAGGAGATCATCGCCCAATGGACGCGCCAGCACACCAAGGAAGAGGCGATGGCGCTGATCAGCGGCGCGGGCGTCCCGGCGGGTGCGGTGTTCGATTCGATGGAATTGACCAACGAACCGAGCTTCTGGGAGCGCGGCATCCTGCAGACGATGCACCACGGCGATTGGCAGATGCCGATGACCACCTGGCCGGTGCGCTTCGACGGCGCCCCGGCCCCGCTCAAGCCGGCGCCGTTGCTCGGCGAGCACACGACTGAGGCGCTCGGCGAGTGGCTCGGGCTGAGCCCCGACGAGGTCGAGAAGCTGCACGCCGACGGCGTCGTCTGAGCCGAGGCGAATCGGCGCGAAGCGGCTGAGCATCAGTACGAAGCCGGCCGCTGATCGATAGGTTTGTCGGACCGCTCGTGTTCATTCCCTTCGTCATCCCGGCGAAGGCCGGGACTCATCCCCGCCATCGGCACCGGCCTGCGCCGGGTGTGACGAACAAGGGATGCGGGGAGCCCAGAGATCGGACGAATCTCTAGCTAGAGCAGCGTCTAGCCCTCTTCCTGCAATGAGAGGAGGGTGGCGTTGCCGCCGGCGGCGGTGGTGTCGGTCGCGATCGTGCGCTCGGTCGCGAAGCGGTGCAGGTAGCGCGGGCCGCCCGCCTTGGGGCCGGTGCCGGAAAGCCGCTCGCCGCCGAACGGCTGCACGCCCACGACGGCGCCGATCATGTTGCGGTTGACGTAGCTGTTGCCGACGCGCAGGCGGGCGAGGATGCGGCGCACGTTCTCGTCGATCCGGCTGTGGATTCCGAGGGTCAGCGCGTAGCCGGTCGCGTCGATCTCGTCGAGCACCTGATCGAGGCGGTCCGCCGGCCAGCGCACGACGTGCAGGATCGGGCCGAACACCTCATGGTCAAGCCGTCGGGCGCTGTCGATCTCGAAGGCGCGCGGGGCGAAGAAAGTGCCACGGTCGATGCCGTGCGGCAGGGCGCACTGATAGAGCAGCCGGCCCTCGCGCGCCATCCGCACGGCGTGCTGTTCCAGCGCGTCGCGGGCGTCGTCGTCGATGACCGGGCCGATGTCGGTCGCGAGCAAGGCCGGGTCGCCGATGGTCAACTCCGCCATCGCGCCCGCCAGCATCGCCAATAGCCGGTCGGCGATGTCGGCCTGCACGTAGAGGAGGCGCAATGACGAGCAGCGCTGCCCGGCGCTTTCGAAAGCCGAGGTCAGCACGTCGGCGACCACCTGCTCGGCCAAGGCCGAGGAATCGACGATCATCGCGTTCTGCCCGCCGGTCTCGGCGATCAACGGCACAATCGGGCCGGGGCGGTGGGCGAGCGCCAGATTGATCGACCGCGCGGTTTCGGTCGAGCCGGTGAAGGCGACGCCGGCCACCCGCGGATCGGCGATCAGGCGCGCCCCGACCGTCTCGCCGGTGCCCGGCAGCAGATGCAGCACGTCGCCGGGGATGCCGGCCTCGTGCAATAGCCTGACCGCGGCCGCGGCGACGAGCGGCGTCTGCTCGGCGGGCTTGGCGACGACGGCGTTGCCGGCGGCGAGCGCCGCCGCGACCTGGCCGGTGAAGATCGCCAGCGGGAAATTCCACGGCGAGATGCAGGCGAAGACCCCGCGCCCGTGCAGCGACAGCTGGTTGCGCTCGCCGGTCGGTCCGGGCAGCTGCTCTGCAGCGCCGAAATCGGCGCGGGCGCGCAGGGCGTAGTAGCGCAGATAATCGACCGCCTCCCTCGCTTCGGAGATCGCCGCCGGCAGGGTGCGCCCGCCCTCGCGGATGATCGGCGCGATCAGCAGGGCCCGGTGCTTTTCAAAGAGATCGGCCGCGTGTTCGAGGATCTGCGGCCCGTTTGCCGGCCGGCCTGCGATCCCAGTCGGCGGCGCTCGCGGCGGCGCGGGCGAGCGCCTGGTCGACCTGCTCCGGCGCCGGCCGCGACGACGGTCCCGACCCGACGCCGGCGATCGCTCGGGTCGAACACCGGCCTCGCCCACGCCCGACTGCTCGACCCCGCCGATGATCGGCGCCGCGTGCCACGGCGGGCGAAACGCCGTGCTCAGCTCGTCACGCAATGCCGTCAGGGCCGGCGGATCGTTCAGATCGAGCCCGCGCGAATTCCGCCGCGCCGGGGCGTAGAGATCGGCCGGCAGCGGAATGCGCGGGTGCGGCTTTTCCTTCAGCCGGGCGAGGCGCGCCACCGGATCGGCGACAATCTCATCGATCGGCTGCCGCTCATCGACGATGCGGTTGACGAACGAGGTGTTGGCGCCGTTTTCGAGGAGCCGCCGCACGAGATAGGCCAGCAGTTCCTCGTGGCTGCCGACCGGGGCGTAGACGCGGCACGGCCGGTCCATCTTGTCGGGGCAGACGATCTGCCCGTAAAGCGCCTCGCCCATGCCGTGCAGGCGCTGAAACTCCCAATCCCGCCGCTCGCCGGCGAGTTCGAGCACGGCCGCCACAGTATGCGCGTTGTGGGTCGCGAATTGCGGGTAGAATGCCGCTCCGCCATCGAGGAGACGCCGCGCGCAGGCCAGATAGGAGACGTCGGTGGCGAGCTTGCGGGTATAGACCGGGTAGCCGTCGAGCCCGCGTTCCTGGCTGCGCTTGATCTCGCTGTCCCAGTAGGCGCCCTTGACGAGGCGGACCATCAGCCGCCGCCGGCCGCGCCGGGCGAGGTCGGCGAGCCAGTCGATCACCGGCAAGGCCCGCTTCTGATAGGCCTGGACGGCGAGGCCGAGCCCATCCCAGCCGGAGAGCTCGGGGGCGAGCGCCAGGGTCTCGATCAGGTCGAGCGACAGGTCGAGGCGGTCGGCCTCTTCGGCGTCGATCGTAAAGCCGATGCCGGCGGCGCGCGCCTGCCGAGCCAATGCCAGCAGGCGCGGGGTCATTTCCGTCAGCACCCGATCGCGCTGCGCCATTTCGTAGCGCGGGTGCAATGCCGACAGCTTAACCGAGATGGCCGGCGCCTCGACCACCGCTCGGCCCGCCGCGGAGCGGCCGATCGCGGCGATCGCATCCGTGTAGGCATCGAAATAGCGCGCCGCATCCGCCGCGGTCGTCGCCGCCTCGCCGAGCATGTCGTAGGAGTGCCGCCAGCCATGCCGCTCGGCCGGCCGCGCGCGGTCGAGCGCCTCGGCGATGGTGCGCCCCATGACGAATTGCCGAGCGAGGATGCGCATCGCCGCGGTCACCGCCTGGCGCACCACCGGCTCGCTCGAGCGCGCGACAAAGCGGTGCAACACGGCGCGCAGATCGTGCACCTCGCGCTCGGAATGCAAGCAGCCTTCCGGTCAGCATCAACGCCCAGGTCGAAGCGTTGACGAAGGCCGAATCGGAATGCCCGAGATGCTGCGCCCAATCGGCTTCGCCGAGCTTGTCGCGGATCAGCCGGTCGATGGTTTCCGCATCGGGGATGCGCAGCAGCGCCTCGGCAAGGCAAAGGAGCGCCACCCCCTCCTGCGAGGACAGCGCGTATTCGTGCAGAAACGCATCGATGCCGCCTTTGCCGAGCCGGTCGCGGCGGACGGCGGCGACGAGGTCGCGCGCACGCTCGGCAATATGGCTGCGGGCGTCGGCTGGGATTTCGGCGGCGGCGAGAATGCGCGCCACCGCCTCGGTCTCGTCGATCCGGGTGTTGTCGCGGATTGCCGCGCGCAACGGCGAGGCCGGCGGCAGCGGGCGGGCAAAGACGATGTCCATCACGGGCCTCCTCTCGCCCGGCGCAGCTTGACCGACGCGCCGGAAAGATCTGGTTTCCGGCCCGCATTCGGGTCCTCACCAATGTGGTGCGCCGGCTGAAGCGTCGGGGAGGCCCGCCGTCCAAGGGTGGCGGGTGCCGGTCAGTTCTCGAAGCGCAGAATTTCGACGCAGGGCGGCTGCGTCAGCACCTCGCTGAAGGCGTGCATCCAGTTGCCGGTTTCCTCGGTCGAGCCGACCCCGCGGTTGCGGAACTGGTCGAGCTGATCGCAGCCCTTTCAATTCGATCTCGAATTGCAGCGAAGCGCCCTGGCCGGGGCCGCGCGTCAGCGGCACCAGCAGCCGGGCATTGAGCCCGTTCTTGCGCGCCGCGTCGACCTCGCGGCGGATGAAGTCGACCGCGCGCTGGCGATTGATCGGCAGCACATCGTAGGAAAAGCGAGCGAGATACATCGCATGACTCCCGTTCGAAATGGGCCCGAAATGGGCCGGCGCCGGAGCGGCGGAACCGAGGCCGAAACCGGCCGTCCTGTCCATCAACACGCGAGGCCCCCGCCCGATGCATGGACGCCGTCATTTTCTCGCGATTTCCCTATCGGAGCCTGCGAACTAAGACAGCCGATCGCTGACGCCGCGCGGCGGATTTGACCGGGAGCCGGCGCCGGCGAGCCTTGCGGATCGGCCGGCGAAGCCGCATACACTGCCGATTGCCGTCGAGCGGGCAAGGTGAATTGCTGCGGGCGATATTGCGGGGGGAGTACGATGAGATCTGCGGTTCGAAGATCCTCTTGTTTGCTGCTGCTTGCGGCGCTTGCCTGTCCGCTCGGGGCTCGCGCCCAGACCAGTCCGCCCGCTGGAAGTCCGGCTGCGGCAGCTCCAGTTGCGGCAGGCCCGGCTGCGGCTAACACGGGGAAACCCCGTTATCTGGTTTATTTCGACGAGTTCAGCGCTTACCTGTCGCCACGGGCAAAGAAGATCATCGCCGATGCGGCGAGGCGGGCGAAGCAGACGGATGCCAAAATGATCACCGTGCAGGCGCGGGCCAGCGCCACCGGCACGGTCCAGACCAACAAATACCTCGCGATGACCCGCGCTTCGATTGTCGCCGACCAATTGGCGGCAGACGGCGTGGCGCCGGCGATAGTCGAGCAGGAGCCGATCGGACAGACCGGATCGAGCGACCCGTCAGTGTTCAACCGCCGCGTCGACATTATCCTCAAACGCTAGAGCTAGACGCATTCAGATGGTGCAGTCTCTGCGTATGTTTGCGTCTGAGCACTAGCGCGCTGAGCGCCGATCATCCGGCTGCCGCCGGCGCCGTTTGGGTCGGCGGCGTCGGGTCGCGGGTCACTGGCCTTCGCGCACCACCGGATTGCTCAAGGTGCCGATGCCGGTGATCTCGATGTCGATCGTGTCGCCGTGCTTGACGTTTTCGGGGGCGCCCTCGGTGCCCATCCACACGACGTCGCCGGGGTAGAGCGTCATATATTGCGACATCCGGCTGATGAAGGTCGCCGGGCCGAACAGCATGTGGTCGGTCTTGAAGCGGATTTTTTCGTCGCCGTTGACGCGGATGATCGTGTGCGCCGCGGCGAGATCGAAATCGGTCTCGATCCACGGCCCCATCGGCTTGAAGGTGTCGGCGTTCTTGGCGCGCCACAGGGTGCGGTCGCCGGCCTGCCAGGTGCGCTCGCTGAAGTCGTTGCCGATGGTCCAGCCGAGCACGCAGGAGAGCGCCTCCTGTTCGGAGAGATGCTTGGCCTTCTTGCCGATCACCGCGACCAGCTCGCCCTCGTACTGGCACCGCTCGGTCGCGTCCTTCGGGATGACGATCGTTCTCGCCATGCGCGACCAGCGCGTTGTTGGCGCGGTAGCCGATATCGGCGGCCTTCGGCAAATTCGGCTCCTCGCCGCGCTTTCTGGCCGCCTCGATCACATGCTCGGCGTAATTGAGCCCGGCGCAATAGAAGGTGCGCGGCTCGACCGGCACCAGCAACTTGACCGCGACAGCTTGTGGTGGGTCGCGGTCTTTTCGTAGCCGGCGAACGGGTCGCCCTTGACCTCGGCTACCTCGTCGCCCTCGACGATGCCGTAGGCCGCGCCGCCTTCGTCTCGAACCGGAGCCAGCGCATCGTCTCGTCTCCTCCGGTTATCTGCGGTGCGCGGTCAAACCGGCGTCTCGCCTTTCAGCATCAGGCGGTAGAGATACCGCCGCTCGTTCATGTCGTAATCGGGGTTGGCCTTGTGGATGACACTGCGATTGTCCCAGATCACGAAATCGCCGTAGCGCCACTGGTGGCGGTATTCGTACTTCGGCTGGATCGCGTGCGCCATCAGTCCGGCGACGAGATCGAGCGCCTCGTCGTCCTCCATGCCGAGGATCGACTTCGATCCGCACCGGGTTCAGATAGAGCGCCTTGCGGCCGTTTTCGGGATGGTGCGACCAGCGGATGCATCCCCGGCGGCGGCACCTGGCGGCTCATTGCTCGTTCAGCGGCCGAATTCGCGCGGGCTGTATTTGCTCAGATAGACATGCACCGCCTTGAGCCCGTCGATGCGCTCCTTCGTCGCCTCGGGCAGATCGTCATAGGCCTCGTGCATGTTGACGTATTGCGTGTCGCCGCCGCTCCTCGGCAACGACACCGGATAGAGCATCGTCGCCTTGGGCGGGGTCGGATGGTTGGAATGGTCGGTGTGAAAGGTCTCGCCCGAGATATAGCGCTTGCCCGGCATGGTCTGCTCGTTCGAGACATAGTAGATCTGCGGATAGCCCGGCACGTGCATCTCGCGCTTGTCGTGCTGGAACAATTCGCCGAACACCTGCGCGGCCGCGTAAATTGCGGCGGGGTGCATGCCTGGTCGCGGATCACCAGCACGTGGTGGTCGGCAAAAGCGCGGTTCAGCGCGCCGCTGGTCTCGGCGTCGACACCTTGTCAGGTCGAGGCCGCGAACTTCGGCCCCGGTATGCGGGGTCAGCGGCGTGATCGTTTATTCCATCGGCTGGGTTTCTCCGCTCGGGCTTCCGTTGAGGGGAAGTATGGCGGCGGCGCAGGGCGTTTTGCAATGCTTTGCCCGGACAGCCGAAGGCGGGACTCGGAACACAGACCGTCAGGCGTGGTTCAGGAGCGCTTAGCCCTGCA
>CAWCIL010000024.1:0-4998 GCA_963795485.1 uncultured Alphaproteobacteria bacterium | reverse complement strand
AGAAGATGTCCGAAGAAATCGTCAAGGCGATGGAGTGAGCGGGATCTCAATTTCTCTTTCTCGTCTTCCCCGCGAAAGAGGCTGTGCGCGAAATTCGCCATGGAAAGTCGTCATTCCGGGACGCGCCAATGAGGCAGGCCCGGAACCTGTGCGGGCGGCGGCTCGCCGATAGATCTCGCAAGTCCGTGTTCAGAGGTTCCGCCGGCTTTCGCGGGCATACCGGAAAGGCATCCTCAAAATCGCCGCAAAGTAGCGTTATCTGATGCCTCGAGGTCGGTAGCGAGCACGGGTGCCGTGCGAAGCGGTCTTTGATCATCGACCGGCGGGCACGGGTAAGAGGGTGAGTATCGGTCCGCGCCTCTATTTTTTTCCTGCATTTATCAGGTTTATCAGGGGCCGAGCGTCCGCTCGGATCAGGGTTCGAGGCCGACCAGGCTGCCGGCGTAGGCGCGGGCTTCGAACGGGCGCAAATCCTCGGCGGTTTCCCCGACCCCGATCGCATGGATCGGGATGCCGTATTTCTCGGCCAGCGAGACGAGGACGCCGCCGCTCGCGGTGCCGTCGAGCTTGGTCATGACGATGCCGGTGACGCCGACCGTCTCGCGGAAGATTCGGCCTGGGCGTGCGCGTTTTGGCCGGTTGTCGCGTCGAGCACCAGCAGCACCGAATGCGGCGCCTGGGTGTCGACCTTTTTCAACACGCGGACAATCTTTTGCAATTCGCCCATCAGGTCGGCCTTGTTGTGCAGCCGCCCGGCGGTGTCGATCAGCAGAATGTCGGCATCCTGAGCCCGCGCCTCGATGAGCGCGTCATAGGCGAGCCCGGCCGCATCCGACCCGGCCGGCCGGGTCACCACCGGAGCGCCGATCCGCTCGCCCCAGATCTGCAATTGCTCGACCGCGGCGGCCCGGAAGGTGTCGCCGGCGGCGAGCACGACGGCGAGCCCCTGGTCGCGGTATTGCTTGGCGAGCTTGGCGATCGTCGTTGTCTTGCCGCTGCCGTTGACGCCGATCACGAGCACCACGAACGGCCGGCGCGCGCGGTCGATGCGCAACGGCCGCGTCACCGGCTCGATGAGCCGGATCACCTGCTCGGCGAGGGCCGTGCGGACTTCTTCGGGTGAAACCTCCTGGTTGAAGCGGGTGCTGCGCAAGGCCTCGGTCACCTCGCCGGCGATGCCGACGCCCATGTCGCTGGCGATCAGCAATTCCTCGAGCTCGGCCAGCGCCTCGTCGTCGAGCCGGCGACGCAGAAAGATCTGGTTGATGCCGTCGTTGAGCCGCGCCGAACTGCGCGCGAGACCCACCCTGAGCCGGCCGAACCAGCCGCGCTGATCGGCGCGCTCGACGGTTTCGAGCGGGATCGCGGCTTCGGCGACCGCCGCAGGTTCCGGCAGCGGCGGCGCTGCGGTTGCCTCGATGGCGTGGTCCGGTTGACGAAGCGTCGCCTCTTCCTCGACGGCCCGGTCGCGAAGCTCCCCCGCCTCTTTCCTTCGCCGGGGCCGGGTTCTCGTCGAGATCCTGCCCCGGTTCGGCCGGAACATTGCGTCGCCAGAACCTCATTCGACCGGCGCTCCGACCAGGCTCTTTGCATCGCTGTCGACGAGCCGCATCCGCCTGACCGACCCGGCGGCGGCGCAATCCGCGAAGCCGATTTCGGCGTAAAAGGCGGTGCGCCCGCGGCCCGAGGATTTCGACCAGCACATCGCTCTCGCTGCCGACGCGCGCCCTCAACTCTATGGCGAGCGCCGTAGCGCCAGCCGCCCGCAGCCTTGCCGCGCGTTCCTTGACCACGGCGTCGCAACCGCCGGCATTCGCGACGCCGGGGTGCCGGGCCGCGGGCTATAGGGAAACACATGGACAAAGGCCAGTCCGCATTCGGCGACGAGATCGAGGCTGCGGCGAAAATTGTCCTCGGTCTCGGTCGGGAAACCGGCGATCAAATCGGCGCCGAGGGCCACTTCCGGGCGCAGCGCGCAGGCCCGGCGGGCAACCGCGACGGCATCGGCGCGCGAATGCCGTCGCTTCATCCGCTTCAGGATCAGATCGTCGCCGGCCTGCAGCGACAGGTGCAGATGCGGCATCAGCCGGGGCTCCTCGGCCATCAGCCGCCACAGCTCGGCATCGATCTCGACCGGGTCGAGCGAGAGAGCCGCAGGCGTTCGAGCTCGGGTACCGCGGCGAGCAGCCGGCGCACCATCTGCCCGAGGCTCGGCGTCCCCGGCAGATCGGCCCCGTACGCGGTCAAATCGACGCCGGTCAGCACGATCTCGCGATAGCCGGCGGCGACCAGCCGGCGCGCCTGCTCGGCGATCGCACCCATCGGCACCGAGCGGCTCGGGCCGCGGGCGAAGGGGATGATGCAAAAGGTGCAGCGATGGTCGCAGCCCTGCTGGACTTGCAGAATAGCGCGCGCCTTGCCCTCGAAACCGTCGACGAGATGCGCGGCGCTCTCGCCGAAATCCGGCGCCGCCCCCGCGGCCGAGAGATAGCTGCGCGCACGCAATTTGGCGCTTTGTCGAGCACCCGGTCGATTTCGGGCATCGCGGCGTAGCGCTCGGGAGCGAGCTCGGCGGCGCAGCCGGTGACGATGATCTCCGCCTCGGGATGATCGCGCCGCGCGCGGCGGATCGCCTGACGCGCCTGGCGTTCGGCTTCGGCGGTGACGGCGCAGGTGTTGACGATGACCGCGCCCGTCAGGCCGGCATCGGCCGCCGCTCGCCGGATCACCTCGGATTCGAACGCATTCAGCCGGCAGCCGAAGGTGACGATCTGGTTGTGCTGCATGGCCCGGGGCTGCTGCATGGCCCGGGTCAACGTTCGGCCAAGAGCGCCGGGTCGAAGGCGCCCTCGAAGCTCAGCGCCGCCGGGCCGGTCATGATCACGTGCCCGTCCTCGCGCCAGCACACCTCGAGGCTCCGCCGTCGAGCGCCACGACCGCGCGCCGTTCGGCGAGGCCGCGGCGATGGGCGGCGACGAGGGCGGCGCAGGCGCCGCTGCCGCAGGCGCGGGTAATCCCGGCACCCCGCTCCCAGACCCGCAGCCGGATGTTGCCGCGGTCATGGATCTGGGCGACGCCGATATTGGCGCGCTTTGGAAACGGCGAGTCGACGTTCGAGGGCCGGGCCGAGCGTCGCCAGGTTGACCGGCCTCGACATCCTCCACAAAGAAAGTGGCGTGCGGGTTGCCGATGTTGGTGCAGACCGGGGGCCGACAGCGGTCCCAGCGCCAGCTCGACGCAATTCGTGTTGACGGCCCGTACCAGCGGGATCTCGTGCCAGGCCGTGCGCGGCTGCTCCCATATCGACCGCGACCCGCCCGTCCGGCATGATTTCAGCGTCGAGGAGCCCGGCCATGGTCTCGATCCTGACGCGCGAGAGAGCCGGTCTCGCGGCCGACGAGCCAGGCGATGCAGCGTGTGGCATTGCCGCAGGCCTCAGCCTCGCTGCCGTCGGGATTGCGGATGCGCATCAAGAGCTGCGCCGCCGGGTCGCCGCGGCGGCTCCGAGCACGATCAGTGGTCGCAGCCGATCCCGGTATGCCGGTCGGCCAACGCCCGCGCGCTCTGCCGCCCCGACCGAAAGCTCGCCGCCGCGGGCGTCGAGCACGACAAAATCGTTGCCGAGCCCATGCATTTTGAGAAACGGCACCTTGCCCATAGCGCCGCCTTATATGGCAGCGCCGGCGGCTCTTTCCAACGCCGGGCCGCGCCGAGCAGCCTGATGCGCGGCCTACCCCCTCCTGGCGACGGATTTCACCGCGGCGTGACGGGCATTCGCCTTGCCGTGTCTCGGAGCCCCCGGGCCTTGCCGCCGAGACTCTTCTGCTCTCGGCTCGGGTGGGCCGCTTGTTGTAGCCGAGCGAGGCCGACCGTCCGACCCGCTCCGTTCTGCTGCGGGCGAGGCGGCGGGAGCGGGTTTTCGGCTCGGCATTCGCCGCGGCGCGATACCAGCTCCGATGTCCCGCGCTGGTCCTGCTGTGCTGCCGCGTCCTGGTCTCGGCAGCATAGGGCGCCGCCACGTCCTGCTCCGCGCCTTCCGGCGCGTTGTATGCGGTGCCGAGCGGCGACTGGCCGGCGCTCCCCGGCGCCACGGCAAGGTTCTCATTGGTCAGGTACGAGGGCGCGTCGCCGCCCGGAACGAAGTTCTTGGTGCCGCTGTCCGGCATCCCGGCGGCGTGCGCTGTCATGATCGCAGCCGCGAAGGTCCCGGCAATCGCCAGGATTGCGAGCCTGTTCGCCATCGGACTTCCCCCTCTGCCGTTCCCCCGAACGAAAAATCACGTGAAGATTTTGGCCGCGAGCAGCACCCCCGTAGCAACGACGATCATGCCGTCCAGCCGGATCGTCACATCCGGCCGCAGCCCCTCCATCTCGGACCGAATCAGCGTGAACTCCGCTCTGACTTCGGCCGCAAACCGGTCGTGCTTTGCGTCGATTTCTGGCCTCCAGGGCGTCGAGGTCTGCCTCGTTCGCAGCGGGCAAGCGGTCGATGTCAGCCTTGGCGCCCACTCGCCCAGCCTCTCGATGTCGGCGGCCAGCCTATCGATATCGCTGCTGGTATCCGCGCCGAGCCGGTCGATATCGGCCGCCAGCGCCGCGAAGTCGGCCTGGGCGTCGTTGACGCCCGCCTCGTTGAGGCGCTTCGCAGCTTGGAGAGTGTCGAAGGCGGCGACCATGGCGCCACCCATCATATCATCGCCCCGACCGCGCGAACACGATTGCGGTCGTACCGAGCGCCGCCGGCGCCCCCTCCTCAGCGTTCGCCGGCCTCCCACTCCTCCCGCGACAGCCGCTCCATCAGGAACAGGTCGCTGGTGCGCGCATACCAGCCACGGCCGGTGCATCGGCCGATCAACCGCATCTTCTCGGTATGGACAGCATTTTCGTCGTGTTGACGAGGTCGTCGCGGATGTGGATGTGCACGACCCGGCCGATTTCGAGCGTCGAGCGCGGCCCGAGCGACAGCCCGGTGATGCGGCGGCATTCGAACGAGACTGG
>CAWCIL010000023.1:0-4265 GCA_963795485.1 uncultured Alphaproteobacteria bacterium | reverse complement strand
CGAGGCCTGTCGCGCCGCCGGTGACGAGCGCGGTGCGGCCGCGGACGGAAAAAAGCTCGTTTGGTTCGATCATCGCTTCCTCCCGTCTGCGTGCAACCAGGCCGCGTTCACCAGTGCGGGTCGATCGGGGCGCTGAGACCGTCGCCGTTCTTCGCGGTCAGGGAGATCTTGAACGGCGACCTCTGGCAGGTCAGCCAGAACTTCATCTTCTTGTACTGGGCGGCGACCACGGTTTTCAAAGCCTGAAGTCGCTCGCAGGAACCGCCTGGTAGGCCCTGGTGTGCTGGATCAGCGAGCCGACGAAACGTCCGTTGATGGTCTTTTTCTGAGCGTCGAGCGCATTGAAATAGGTGGTGACCCTGGCGGCGTCGCCTGTCGCCGCGCCGCAGGCCGTCTCCACGCTCGCTCTCGAGGTTCCGACCAGTGGCGCAAAGCTGCCGGAGCCCGACCACACCTTGTCGGCCAAGGCGGGCGGCGCGGCCGCGAGCGCCCAGATTGCGACGGCCGTGAAACGGGAGGCTCTGGCGCTAAACAGACTGGCCTTATCGGTCATTTTCATCGCTCGCTGGTTGCCTTGCTGGAATTGTTCTGCCGCAGCCCGAACCACATCAGGCTATGCGACGCGTCGCCCTGCAGGATGGCGGCGTCCCCGCGATAGTGGCCGCCGGCCCGCACGAAAACCGACGCCGAGTTGACCTTGATCCATGCGTCGTCGTCAGAGAGGCTGACGGAGGCGCCGGCGGTGTTGGGGTTCGAGAAAGATCCATCGCCCGGCGCGGCGGCCTTGAGCATCAGCCAGGCTCTCTTCTCGTCGCCGCCGGGCGAGACCTTCAGGCTTCCGGCCACGACCCCGCAATCCGCGGTGTCGTAGATCGTATTGATGTTCCTAACTTCGGGGGTAAGCAGAGAATATCGCGATCCGATCGGGATCCAGAAGGCCTGCGCGCGCGCGTCGCCGATGAGCGAAGGATCGACGCGGAAGGGGGTCCCCTTTGTCACTGGGATGCAGAAGCTGTTGGATATGATCCAGCGGCCGCCAAAAATGTCCCAATGGGCGGAGGCGCCCATTTCGAAGGTTGACGAGCCGATGGTCTGTCTGCCGGTGATGAGGCCGCCGGTCACCGTGTGGCCGGCGCTCACCATGGCGGCCACGAAGCCGTCCTGGCCCATCGCCAACGACGTGTTGAGGGGAATCGGCGTCCAGGACCCCAGTTCGAGGTTGATCGGCTGGAACTGAACCGCCGGCGCCAGATCGTCGCCCCCGAACGACTTTGCCGCTTTGTAGCGGTCCTTCGCGCGGATCGGCGTAAAGAAATTCGAACACCATTCCGCGCGGTTCACGGACAAGGCGACCCGTGTCGTCTCCGGGTCGGACTGCGGATCGCTCGAAACGAACAGCGAGCCATGGTCATCGTCCAGAAGGCCCAGCTGAAGGAGTTCGAGGTCTCCGGTCTTGGCCAGCGTCAGCGCGCCGCTCAGAAACCCGTCGGTATCGGCCTGAAGCACGTGGCCGGCCTCGACCGCGATCGGGTCCGGCAGGTCGTCCATCAGGCGTGCGCTCGGCCCGACATAGGCCTTATAGGCGTCCTTCATCGCCTGCTTTTGGCGAGGGTCCGCCACCAGATTCCAAATCGGCGCAAACTTCGGCGTGATCGAGCTATCCAGGAACGCGTGGAAATCGAACAGCAATTCCAGTCCGGTATCGACCGAGATCAACCAGCTCTTCAGCTCGTCGTCCGAATTCCCCCCTGTCGCGTCGAAGCTGATTTCTGTCGAGGTCTCGTCCGTGGCGAGTTTATTTTTGACGTCGGTCTCGATCGAGGCTTTCACGCTGCCGCTGGCGATGCCATCATCGAAGCCAGATTCGACAGCGGATTTGATATGCTCGGCGCGTTGCTTGGTGATGTGGGATTCCCGAACCACAGTTTTCATCTTCCACAGTCCGCCAAAATAGCCTTCCAGGAGCGTGTGCGTTCCCCAAGTGTCGAAGAAGTCGCCGAAATTGCGCGGTTCATTCTTGAATAGGTCGGCCACCGCGGTCACGAACGCATCGGATATGCTCGGGGTCTGCTGCCGACGCACCATGTAGAGCGTCTTCCAGTAGCAAATGATCGTGGTCGTCAGCTTCTCGTCGTCATCGATGCTGGACGACTTCGCGAGATCCAGCGACGTGCTGGCGCTGACCCCCTCGACGCTCAGCGAGGCCGATACCGACGAATTGAAACTCTGCTCGTCCAGCGAATGCGTGCCCTGAAAGACCATTGCGCTGCTGCCGTGAACAGCATTATGGCTCTCCATCAGCACCCCGTCCGGCACCGCGTAGGTCATGTTGGAGCCGCCTTGGTGCAGCTGGATCTGGCGGCCTGGGGTGAATGTCATGGGCACAAGTTCGTGCTCGACGGAGAATTGCCAGGTCTTGGCATTGAAGCCGTAGTTGATTTTGCCGTTCAGCGCCGGTTCGGGCGACGGCGACGACTCGTCACCCATGGCGCTCATGGCGAGAAACGGCGCGATCCCACGGCGGCGACGCCGCGAATCACCGTGCGGCGGGAAACGGTTGAAGCGCTCTTGCCGAAATTGCCCAATGCCCCGTCCCTTCACGTATCAAGCGGTCGACTTCAACTTCAAACGGCGTTTTTGGCTCGTCGCTCCGTAACCCGGTCGAGTTCGAAGCCGAATTGCGGTCGATCGCCTCGACCTGGAATTAGACGAAAACCCTGACCCTCAAACAAGTCTGTCTCACTCTTTGGGGTATGTCCATTGCACGCTTGGGGTTGTGTCCATGATTGAAGCGAGAGGATCTCGACTTGTGCCGCGCGGCGCCCGCCGCCGAACCGTCGCGCGGAACGCCTTGGTCACGGTTCGCTTTTCCGCCTATCATGGACACGGCCGCCGCCCCCGCGTGGGGATCGGCCGGCCGCCGCTGCAAGCTTTGCCGGTGATTAAAATGAAAGTCTCGCTCATCCAAATGAATTCGATCAACGACAAGGCCGCGAATATCGCCGCGGCCGAGGCCTTGATCGAGCGGGCGGTCGCGGAGGAGGCGCCGGACTGGGTGCTCCTGCCCGAACAGTTCGACTGGGCGGGAGGCGCGCGCGTGGACAAGCTCGCCGCGGCCGAGCGGCTGCCCGGCGGCCCGGCCTACGAAATGGCGCGGGGGCAAGCGATCAAGCATAAGATCTTCGTCCACGCCGGCTCGATCATGGAGAAGATCGACGGCGAGGACCGCTACCACAACACGTCCGTCGTCTTTAATCGCGAGGGCGAGGAGATCGCCCGCTACCGGAAGATCCATCTGTTCGACGTGATGACGCCGGACGGAACGGCATACAAGGAGAGCGCGACGGTGAAGGCGGGCGACCAGGTGGTCACCTACGATTGCGAAGGCGTCACCGTCGGCTGTTCGATCTGCTACGATCTCAGGTTTCCCGACCTCTTCCAGGCGCTGGCGGAACGGGGCGCGGAGATGATCGCGATGCCCGCCGCCTTCACGATGCAGACCGGCAAGGATCATTGGGAAGTGCTCTTGCGCGCCCGCGCCATCGAAACCGAGACCTATGTCTGCGCCAGCGCCCAGACCGGCTCGTTCACAGTGGGGAATGAGCAGCGGATGACTTACGGCCATTCCCTCGTCGCCGACCCCTGGGGCCACGTGGTCGCCAAGGCCTCGGACGGGGTCGGCATCGTCCGGCCCGGATCGAGCCGGCGCGGGTCAAGAAGGTGCGCGGATGATTCCGGTCGCGGAGCATAAGGTTAAAATTTCGCGCAACTGAAGCGACGGCCCTTTGACCGATACGAGGGCCGAGAAAGGGGCGGCTCACAGGTCCCGATCGCTGCTCCGCACGGCGGCCGCGCCATCGCAAGACTGCGACGAAAGCTCCAGATGGAGCGTTCTGTCCAAGTTGCCGCCGCGCCAGGCGGGGTAGAGGTGATCATGAGCCATGTGACCTACACGATAGTCGAGCATGACGGTGGATGGGCCTATAGACTGGGCGACGTCTTCTCGGAAACTTTTCCCAGCCGCCAGCAGGCTCACGCCGCCGCCGAACGGGCGGCCCAGGAGCAGCGTGTCCCAGGCCACAGCAGCGCAATCGAGTACGAGGACAGCTCCGGCCGTTGGCATGAGGAAGAGGACAGGGGCGACTACTGCCCGGACACGGACGTCAAGGACTGATACCCACCCCCGCACTGAATTTCTGGTGAAGCCACTGCCGGCGAATTACCAGTCGTTACGCGCTGCTCCAGGAATGATCAGCGCGGTGTCA
>CAWCIL010000022.1:0-16155 GCA_963795485.1 uncultured Alphaproteobacteria bacterium | reverse complement strand
GCTGCTGATCGGGCACCCGAAGCTACGCAACGACCTTCGCCGGCCGCAGATGGAGGAGATCGGCTACCGCACCACCACCTTTGAGTTCGAAGGCGTGTCCCGCCATCGCCGCGAGTTCATCGGCTGGCTCGTGAAGACCTGCGCGCAGGACGGCGTCAAGTCGGCGGACCTCATTGATGCGGACGCGATCGAGCTGCTGGCCGAGCGGCTGCGCACCGCGCTGCAGCTCGAGATGCACCTCACCTTGGCCTTCGAGCACGCCTTCCGCCTCGGCGAAAAGCGCGTTTCTGTCGAAATCGTCGAGCAAGTGCTGTCGCGTGCCATCGACGAACTCGAACCGACGCTGACCCGCAACGGCTATGACGCGCTCGCGCTGACCGTGCTGCTCAAGGCCAAACCCGCCGAGGTGCGCGATTTCCTGGCAGGCACACTCGCGACAGACCGCACGCGCGAGTTCACCGAGCAGCTCCGCGTCGCAGGCGTGCCGGTATGAACCGGACCGCTTCGCTCATTGGCAGCCAATATGAGCACGACCGCCCGTTGGCGAGCACGGAGCGATGATGGCAAGCATAGTGGCAGATAATGCGAGCACGACGCCCGCTCCATTGTCAGCTAATCCGAGCAGGAAACGCCGCTGTTTGCGAGCACGAGCCCGATGATCGCGAGCGCCTGCAGCTACAGCGTCGCGACGAAGGCGGCGCGGCGCACCGCCCAGCTGCGTGCTTACGCCGAGCGGGTCGTCATCTGCTGCGACGGCGAGATTGTCGGCGAACATGCTCGCCGCTTTGGGCGCGGCCAGACCGCCTACGACCCCTGGCATTATCTGCCGGTGCTCGCCAAGAAGCCCGGCGCGCTGCGCAACGGCGATCCGTTCCGCAACTGGGACCTGCCGCCGGCCTTGGCGCAGATCCGGCGGCGGCTGGCCGGCCATAACGACGGCGATCGCCAGTTCGTCGATATTCTGACGGAGGTTGCCGACGCCGGGCTCGACGCCGTCGAGGCGGCCTGCGCCGAAGCGCTCGCGGCCGGGCTGTTCGGCCGCGACGTCGTGCTCAACATCCTGGCGCGGCAGCGCGATGCCGATCCGCCCGCTGCGGTCGCAACGCCGACGGCTTTAGCACTGGCGATCGAGCCGATCGCCGATTGCGCTCGCTATGACCAGTTGCGCCGTCCGTCGGCCGAAGAGGCCTACCGTGGAGCGGCATGAAATCATCGCGCTGCTGGGCCAGCTCAAGCTGGCCGGGATGCGCGCCGCTTACGACGAGGTGATCGCCGCGGGATTGCGCGCCCAGCATCCGGTTCAGCGCATTCTCGGGGAATTGTTGCTCGCCCAGCTCGCCGACAACCGGGCCCGCTCGATCGCCTACCGGATCGGTGTCGCCCGTTTCCCGGTGATGAAGAGCCTGGCCGAGTTCGACTTCACGGTCTCGCCGGTCAATCAGGGCCTGGTGCGCGAGCTGCACGAGGGCGGCTTCCTCACCACCCAGCGCAACGCCGTGCTGATCGGCGGCACCGGCACCGGCAAGAGCCATGTATCGATAGCGATCGGGGCCAATTGCGTGCGCAACGGCGCGCGTGTGCGCTTCTTTACCGCGATCGATCTGGTCAATCAGCTCGAGGCCGAGGCGCGGGCCGGAAAGGCTGGGCGGCTTGCCGGCCCGAAAATTCGACGACGTCCGCCAATCCAGAGACGCCGAGCGCCAGCGAGCGTAGCGCCAGCCCGCGGACGATCCGCACGCCCGGCCGTCGCTCGGGCCGGCCCGCATCCACCCGCTCATGCAGGATACGGCCCTCGGCGGTGGTGCCGTCCTCCGCCCACAAGCCCTCGACATGGATCAAGGCGCATTGCCGCGGGCAGAACAGCTGATGCTGCAACGCCGACAGCGCGATCAGCGCATCCTCGACCTCCGGGCTGGCGAGGGAAACGGGCATGGCCGCCTCACCGTTCGATCACTTCGACCCCTTCAGGAACAGCATCGCTGTTGACGGTGATGGCATAATCCGAGAAGGCGCGAGCCGACGGCCAATTATCGGTGGCTTCGTCGCCAATCTCATGACGCGAACCCTTGTAAACGCGCCAGGTCTTTACCCGCTCGAACAGCTTGTGCGCCGGCGCATTCCCGAGCGGCGAGTTGTGCCGGAACACCACGAGCTTGCGCGTCGCCATCTCGCCCCGCGCGGCGGAGCGGTCATGGTCGAACATGTTGGTCAATGCTTCGAATAGGAGTTCGAGATCGGCATCGGAAAACCCGGTGCCCTTCACCGGATGCGAGGCTAATGGCGCGGAGACGAAGCCGTGCGCGCGATAGAGGCCGTAAGGCACGATGTGCTTGCGGCCCATCGTGCGGCCGCCCTTGGCGTCGGCGTCGGCCTCGGTGGTGGCGGCCATGCGAGTGATCGAGATTTCGAGCGGCAGAATCGGCTCGACGGATCGACTGAAGGCGAGCTGAACGGGGCCGCGCACCTGGCCGGCATTCACGCCCGTGGTCATCACCGCGCCAAAGCTGCGGATGTCCCATCGGGTAAGTTCGCGGGCCTTGGCGTCGTCCTTTGGGAGGCTCTTGAAATCTTCAGACTTAACGGTCTCGGGTGAAACGGAGGTCCAGGCGCGTTTGTGCTGGTTATTGAGGGTCGCCCCCTCGCGCATGTAGATCTCGTGGCCGGGTCTGTCGGGCCGCGCCAGAGCGACGTAGTTTCGGATCTTGCGTTTCAGGCAGACATCGGAAACCAGGCCCTGATTGGTCTCCGGATCGAGCCGCGGCAGGTTGCCGGCATCTCCCTGTCCAGGTAGCATAGGTTCTCTAAATGTTCTAGTATCGGACCTCGCCTTGAAGTAGCATAGCGCCGGTCGGTCATGGGGGATCGGATGGCTGGATTGCTGGAGTTCGCGGCGCGGTTCGGGACGGGGGAGCGGTGCATCGAGCACTTGGCCGGGCTTCGTTGGCCTGGCGGGTTTGTCTGCGCCGGGTGCGGCGGACGGGAGGCTTGGCGGCTGAAGGCGCGGCCGCGGGTCTACGAGATGCGCGACGACGGCGCGCGGTGGGTGCTCGACCTCGCCGCGTACGAGGCGGCCCCCGATCCGCGCACCCGCATGCTGATATTCTGCCACCCGCAGAACCCTACCGGGCGAGCCTACAGCCGGGGGGAACTCGAGGCGGTGGCGGCATTCGCGATCCGTCATGATCTGGTGGTGGTATCCGACGAGATTCACGCGGACATCGTCTATCCCGGCAACACGCATATTCCGCTGGCGTCGCTGCACCCGGAGATCGCCGCCCGCACCATCACCATCACCTCGGCGACCAAGAGCTTCAACATCCCGGCACTGCGCTGCGCTGTCATGCATTTTGGTAGCCCAGAACTGAAGGAGCGCTTTGGACGCCGCATCCCGTCACGATTGCTCGGCTCACCAGGCGTGACGGGTGTCGATGCCACCGTCGCGGCCTGGGACGACGGACAGAATTGGCTGGACGAGATTCTCGCTCAGTTGCGCGCGAACCGCGATTGGCTGGCGCACACCATCGAAGCCGACCTTCCGGGCGTGACGATGCGGGTGCCCGAAGCAACGTATCTGGCCTGGCTCGACTGTCGCGCCCTGGATCTGCCGTGCTCCGCTGGGGAGTTCTTCCTGGATCATGCCAGGGTCGGGCTGAATTTTGGCGGGACGTTTGGGGCGGAATACACCGGCTTCGCGCGGCTGAATTTCGCGACGCCGGCGCCGATTCTGAGGCAGATTGTTACGCGAATGGCGGAGTCGGTGCGGAGGCGGTGAGGAGAAGTTAGCAGCGGGTGTCGTGGCGGCCTGTCCGTTCCGCAGCCGCCGTCCAAGCAGTGGAATGCGTTGACGATCACATCGCCTCATTTCAGAGTGGGAGTATCCCGCTCGACCCAGGAACTCCAGTGAGCAGCAGAGATAGAGATTTTCGTCCGACCCGCTGCCGTGGCTTCGACGACGACAACTTCGAAACACCTCGGCGCGGCTTCGGATCTACACCGGGGTATCCAGCACCATCTCTGCAGCCTTTTCACCGATCATGATTGAGGGCGCATTGGTATTGCCCGATGTCAGCGTCGGCATGATCGAGGCGTCGGCGACCCGCAGGCCCGCAATGCCATCGACCCGAAGCTGGGCATCGACGACTGCCATCGGGTCGGACCCCATCTTGCAGGTGCCCACCGGGTGGTAGGTGGTTTCTGCGGCCTTCTTCATCCAGTCGAGGATTTCGTCATCGGTGGTCCGATCGACCCCCGGCGCGATTTCGCTCACCTGAAAGGGGGTCATGGCTGGGGCGGTCATGATCGCGCGGGCGATGCGGACGGCGCGTACAGTCAGCTCCGCGTCGGGCGGCGACGACAGAAAATTGAAATTGATCGCCGGCGGTAGGCGCGCGTCGGCCGCGGTGATGTGAACGTGTCCCTTGCTCTCCGGGCGCATCGCATGGGCATAAAGGGTCAGACCTGACCGCCGCGATATCCTCGGGCCTCGCGGGCTGGGTTCGGTCAGCATCGGGATCCAACCCAGCATCAGGTCCGGCGCCTCCAGACCCTCGCGCGAGCGCACGAACGCGCGGATCGGAGCGCCCGTCATCGCCAGCATGCCCTGCCGAAACAGCGCGTAGCGCAGCACCTGGTGTGCCAGACCGAGGCCGCGCCCGCGGTCGTTGAAGGTGATGCCTTTTTTACCGACCAGCCAGCGGGTACGCGGAACGTAATGGTCGCGCAGGTTCTCGCCGACACCGGGCAGCTCATGGCGCACCTCGATGCCGAGTTTGCGCAAGCGTTCGGGTTGGCCGATGCCGGATAACTCCAGCAATTGCGGCGAGTTGAACGCGCCGGCGCTAACCACGACCGCGCGCCCCGCGCGAGCCTCGCGCACCTGGCCGGCGACGGAATAGCGGACGCCGGCACAGCGCTTCCCGTCGAGCATTAGCCCTTCGGTCAAAGCCTCGGTCTCAATACGCAGGTTCCGGCGGTTGCGGACCGGATCGAGATAGCACCGCGCCGTGCTCATGCGGCGGCCGCCGGCAATCGTCGCCTGACTCATCGCGATGCCGTCTTGTTTGGCGCCGTTATAATCCGGGTTGTGCCGGATGCCGACCTGCGCCGCCGCGTTGATGATAGTCGCGAAAAGCGGATCGCGCGGTTCCGGGTCGGTGACGCGCAACGGGCCCTCGCGGCCGCGAAAGGCATCGTCGCCCTCGCCGGCATAGCTTTCCATGCGCTTGAAGAAAGGCAGGACTTCTGTGTAGCTCCAGCCCCGGTTGCCCAGCTGCGCCCAGGTATCGAAGTCCTGGGCCTGGCCGCGGACAAACACCATTCCGTTGATCGAGCTGGAACCGCCGAGCAGTTTGCCGCGCGGCACCGGTAGCCGGCGGCCGTTTGTGCTCGCCTCGGGCTCGGAGGAATAGAGCCAGTTGGCGGCAGGATTGGTGATCAGCCGGGCCATTCCGATCGGGATAGGGGACCAGGGATGGCTCGCCCGCCCGGCTTCAAGCAACAACACCTTGTTGCGCGGGTCTGCCGACAGTCGGTTCGCGACGGCCGCACCGGACGAACCGGCGCCGACAACAATGTAATCGTAGGCTTGCATGTCCTCTTGGCCCGCCCTCAGCTTTCGACGCCCTCTAATCAGGCACTATGCCAAGGGGCGATCAAGCACGCCAATGCTTGCCACGACGCATTCCGCGCTCCGCTCCTGTAGTGGAGTGCCATCTGCCGCGCCAAGGGGGCGCGTGACGTAGACGTTGCGCTACTTTTGGCCCATGCGTTAACGTTAACGGGAGCCTTGCCGAACCCGGCCTGTCCGGTCACCGGCACCGAGATCGATAAAAGGGAGAAGCGCCATGAGTTATCGCGTCAGATTGTTGCTGCTTTCGAGCGTCTCGCTGGCGGCCCTCGCGGCTGGCAGCATCGCGGCGCAGGCCGCCGATACGGTGTGCAACGGGTCGATGACCGGGGCCATTTCCGGCAACCTAGTGGTGCCGGCCGGCGCCGCCTGCACGCTCTACCAGGCCAATGTCAGCGGCAACGTACAAGTTTTACAGAATGCGAGCCTGACCGTCGATGGGCTGGAGGAGTGGTCGTCGATCGGCGGCAATGTCCAGGCCAATCAGTGCGCCTCGACCCTGCTCGAAGGCTCGGTGACGGTGGGCGGCAACGTGCAGATCCAAAATTGCACCGGGACCAGCGGTTTTGCCGGGCCGGGGATCAAGATCCACGGCAATTTCCAATGCCAAAACAATCAGGGAGCGTGCGAGGCGACCCTGGGCGAGGTTAGCGGCAATGCACAAATCCAAGGCAACCGCGCGGTTACCGCGGGCGACATCAGCCTCGACGTGATCGGTGGCAACCTGCAGTGCCAAGGGAACACTTCGGCGCCGACGCATGCTCTGGGCGGCGAGTGGGTCCTCGGCAACCTTCAAGGCCAGTGTGCGGCGTCGCTCGGCTTTGCCGCGGCGCCATACTCATGCGGCAGCCTGACCGGGTTGTCGCTGCCGGATACGACGATCTCGTTGGCCCAGGTCTATTCGGCGGGCACCGTGATCCACGGCACGACGACGGCTCCGGTCTCGTTGTGCCGGGTGGTCGGCAACATCATGCCCAGCACCAACCCGGCGCATGATTTGAACATCAATTTCGAGGTGTGGCTGCCGACCGCGGATTGGACCGGGCGCTACGAGCAGGTCGGCAATGGCGGCTTCGCCGGCTCGATCGAGTACACGGCGCTGAAGGGGGCGGCAGGGATCAACAACGCGGCAGTTTCGACCGACGACGGCAGCAGCCAGCCGGCCGGCGCGGCTGGAGGATCCTTTGCCCTAGGACATCCCCAGAGGATCAACGATTATGGCTACCGAGCGGTCCATCTTACCGACCTCGATGCCCAGCTGATCGTGTCCGCCTTCTACGGCAGCACCCCGGCGCACACCTATTTCAACGGCTGCTCAAAGGGCGGCGAAGAGGCGCTTATGGAGGTGCAGCGCTATCCCGACGACTTCGATGGCATTCTCGGAGGAGCGCCCGCCAATACCTTCGTTCCGCTTTTGTCGGAGCAGACTTACAACGCGACGCAAGTGACCAATCCCAACAGCCCGAACGGGTTCATCCCGAACTCCGTCCTGCCGGCCGTCACCAATGCCGTGCAAACCGCTTGTGCCAACGCGAAAACCGTGCCGACGGACAACTTCCTCGGCAATCCGGCCGAATGCACATTCAATCCCCAGACGCTCTTTGCGTCTTTTCTGACACCGGCGCAGATCACCGCGATTAGCAATGTCTATAACGGGATTGTGACCGACGTAGGTGTCTCTCCGTTCAATATCGGCCCCGGCCCCGAGCCCGGCAACGAAGCACAGGAGTGGCCGGGTAACGATACAGAGGCGACCCTAACAGCAGTGCCCACCACCAGCGATTTCGGTTTTGGCAATGGGATCTTCACCCAATTTCTGCAGCAACCAAGCTTTAACACTCTCCAGGAGTTTAACGTCAGCACCAGTCCCGGCGTACTCAACGCATTCCCGATTTCGCCCCCCAGTCCCGGGAGCGCCGAGCAGACGATCGGGTCCGCACTGACGGCCGACGACCCAGACCTGACCGCGTTCAAGGCGCACGGCGGCAAGCTCATTGAATATCACGGCTGGGCTGATCCGCTGATCGGCTCGATGTACTCCGTGGATCATTACAATGGCGTCGTGGCGTATGAGGGGCAGGGTTACCAAGGCACCCAGAGCTACTATCGCCTGTTTATGGCGCCCGGCATGGGCCATTGCAGCGGCGGTCCCGGCCTCAACTCCTTCGGTAACGTCACGTCGAACAGTGGCTCGGGGCCGGCGTCGAGCGACATATTCACGGCCCTTGAGACATGGGTCGAACACGGCCTCGCGCCGGCCCAGGTCATCGCTACCGATGCCCCCAACGCGTTCACGGTCGGCACCTTCACCCGGCCGCTCTGCCCCTACCCGCAGAATGCGACCTATACCGGCACCGGCAGCACCAGCGACACGGCAAATTTCGTTTGCCGCTAGACATTCGGAGCGGGAGGCGCATACCGGATCGGCGTGCGTCTCCCGCCGTCCTGAAGAGGGTGTGTTATCGGCGGCCAATCCGCGAAGGACCGACAGAAACGACCGGACGGCGAATGCTGGCATCGACGAGCTTATCGGGTCATGGCGACGGCCTCATCGGGTGGTAGCCGAGCAACATTGCGTATGTCGCTCGGCGTCGGCGACATCGCGCCCGCTTGCGTGCTTCCGGATAGCGATGGAACGATCGTCGATCTACGCGGCGACGCCATCGCGGGAAATGCCCTCGTCATCGTCTTTTGTCCTAGGTTTACGCCGCCCGTCGCACAAGTGATGGACGAGTATTGCTCTCGGCTTGAGGCGATCAGCGCTTTAGGTGCCCGGCTGTTCGCAGTTGCGCCGCACCCAGCCGGAGCGCCCGCCGTGCGAGACATCACGTTTCCCGTTCTGCACGACGCGGAGGGAAGGGTTTTCCAGGCCTTTGCCGCGGAGACACAGGATCAGCCGACCACGGTGGTATTGCGACCGAACCATCACGTCGCCGCAATCGTCAGATCAGCGCCAAAGGCCCATATCGCCCAAGTGCTCTCCGTAGTCGAGCGCCTGGCCCGAGAGCACAGACCCACGCTGATGGGAGCGCATCCGCCGGTGCTGATGGTGCCGGAGGTGCTGACGCCCGCGGAATGCCGACACCTCATCGGCATATACGAGACGCGGGGCAACGTCTTCATGCCGCCGGGTCCCGGTATCGACTATATCGGCAAAGACTATAAGATGCGTATCCCCGAGCACGGGCGCCGCGATCGGATCGACCATTGGATCGTCGAGGAAGATACCAAGACGTTTCTTCGCTCTCGCCTGGAGACCCGGCTGTTTCCGGAAATCGCCAAGGCATTCCATTACAGTATTACGGCATGGGAGCGGATGCGGATCGGCTGCTACCAGGGGGATCGCGGTGGCAAATTGCACGGACATCGCGACAATGTCGAGCCCACCCCCTATCGCCGGTTCGCCATGTCGATGAACCTGAACCTTGAAGCATTTCGGGGTGGCGAGCTGCGGTTTCCCGAGTTCGGAGACCAGCGCTATCGCCCCTGCAA
The DNA here is from genome assembly GCA_963795485.1 of uncultured Alphaproteobacteria bacterium. GTDB lineage: Bacteria > Pseudomonadota > Alphaproteobacteria > ATCC43930 > CGMCC-115725 > AP-15. The sequence goes on along the minus strand of CAWCIL010000022.1, from coordinate 7,037 downwards.
CGGCGCAGCCTTTGTCTTTTCGTCATCGCTGTTGCACGAGGCGCTCCATGTCACCTCCGGCCGTCGCCTGGTTCTGCTCGCTTTTCTATTTGGAGACCGGTGACTTGCCAAGACAGATCAATACTTCAGAACACAACTTGTGATTTTCTTGAATCTCGCAAAACGATTGCTGAACCCTAGATCATGCAGGACATTGTCAGATATTGTTGCCGTCGGAAAAAGGCCTCCGCCAGAGATGCCAGTTCCGCCGGGCCCTAACCACCCGCAAGTAGGTGCAGAGGTTCGTCCTTGAGAACGCCCACAGGGTCACCGTGCACTCGTCACCGTCGACGGCACGCATAGGCTTCTTGGATCAAACGCGTTGGGGAGAGACGATGAGGGCTCCACATCACCGTCAGTTTTTAAAGCAATTCCTGCGGCTCGTAACGGTCGCTCTCCTGGCCTTTGCCACGTCTGCTGCCTTAACCCGGGGAACGGAAGCCAACCCAGCATCGCAGCCCGAGGTGACGATCGGTCAGGGCAGGATAGTCGGCCAATATCTCGGGAAAAATAACGATGTCGCCGTCTTTTTCGGCGTCCCCTATGCGAAGCCGCCCGTCGGCGCCCTCCGCTTCGCACCGCCCGAGCCGCTTGCGTCCTTTCCGAGCAATCCGTTTCCTGCCATCAACAACAGCATCGCTTGCGAGCAGGTGACACCCTCTGTCGCCTACACCCCGACCCCGGTGCTCACGGAAGATTGCCTCATTCTCAATGTCTGGGCGCCACGCGAGCCCGCGCCGGGAAGGCACCCGGTCATGGTATGGATTCATGGCGGCGGCGGGACCAGCGGCAACTCGAATCCCTACAAGGGAATCGAAGCCGTCGAGCAGTCCGGCATCGTGCTCGTCACCGTCAATTATCGCCTCAATTCGTTCGGCTTCCTGGCGCTCCCCGGATTAGATGCCGTCAACGCCAACGGCTCCTCCGGAAATCAGGCGATCCAGGACCTCACCCTGGCGCTGCACTGGATCCAACAGAACATCGCGGCGTTCGGTGGCGACCCTCATGACGTAACCATGTTCGGCGTGTCCGAGGGCTCCAATTTGAACGCCGGCCTTCTCGGGGCGCCTGGGGCCGCCGGCTTGTTCGAGAAAGTCATCCTTGAGAGCCTGGTTGGTGCGGGCGTCAACAACACGACGCGCGCGCAGGCCGAGACGAATGCGATGAACAGCATTCACACGCTCGACACCAACGCGACTAATCCGCTCGGCTGCCTTGCGCAAGAAGGCAGTCCGGCGGGGCTCCTTGCCTGTTTGCAGGCGCTTCCTCCATCGGAGGCGCTGCGCATCGCCTCGCCCGGCCTCATCATCGACGGGTCGACCATCCCACTTTTCACCACGACTGCGCTCACGACGGGCCAGTTCAACCGAGTGCCTATCATCATCGGCAGCAACCAGACGGAAGGCACGTTCTTTTCGAACACGACCCGAACCGAGGGGCAATATGAGGCCTTGCTGTCGAGCATGTTCCCCGCCAGCACCTATGGCGCGACGACTGCAGCGGCACTGGTCTCTTATGTCGAGAATACGCTCTATCCTTCTTCCGCTTTCCCGACGCCTGATTTCCCCTCCGGCTCGCCAAGCCTGGCGGCGGCGATCGTCGTCGGCGACAGCGGGGTCGTCTGCAATGCGGAACGCGTGCGCCGCATCGTTTCGCAATGGGTCCCGGTCCGCGGCTATGAATTCGCGCAGCCCAATCCTGTCGAGCAGGTTCGCGAGACCCCCGCGGCGGGGATCATTTTCAATGATGGACACACCACCGAGGTCGCCTACGACTTCTTCATCGAATTCGAGGGGCGCGCCGCTCACCGGGCAAGGCACCTTTGGGCTACCCGCGGGCGATCCGTCGCAATGGGGCAATGGCACGCTCTATGATGCGGCTCTCTCCCGCAGCATGATCGCGTATTGGGACGCATTCGCCGCGAGCACGGTCCGGTGGCCGGATGCCAGCGCCTTTGTCCTCGCGCCCACCGTTCCCGGCTGGCCGCCGCTCCGTCTTCCGGTCTGGCGGCGCTACACGGCAGGGAGCCCCGAGGTACAACTCCTGATCAACCACTCCCTCAACAGCCGTCCACATTCGCTCGGCCCGGAGAGCGATTTCGTCGAGCGGCACAATTGCGATTTCTGGGCCGCTCCGACCGTCGGCGGGGGGCTTCCGGGCAATCACCTGTTCGCTCCGTCCGGGCCCAACTGAAAGCTCACCCGGGCTGCGGAACATGGCGAGCATCGCAGGCGCCAACCTAACAATCGCGCCCAGCCCGGTCAGAATTCGGGATTCAGCTATAAGGATATCAGCACAATTGAGCTATGCCAATCGCCTCTTACGCAAATGTGATGGGCTTATACCTCCAATTGACCGATCCGATATTCCCCTTTTTGATCAGAAGCGCTCGGCCGGGACCGAGCATGGCGCATGGTTGACGAGGCGGCGACGTAATCGTTCCGGTAATACCGGAACAGACATATGGGAGGAGCACCGTCATGAATAGACGAACCGAAATGTTTGGACTTCTTACGGCGGCGCTGCTGGCGTCCCATTATGCTACGACGCAAGCAAATGCACAGGTAAGCCCAAGCCCCTGTCAGCAGTTGACAAGTGCGAGACTGCCGGACGGGGCGATATTTAACACTTCGGGGGTCAATGGTTCCGGAGCCTCGGACGTGGCGCCGGGAGCGACCATCACGTTACTCGATAATGCTGGAACGCTAACATTAACCGGCAGCAATGCCGTCAATCAGACTTTCTGCCGTGTTACGATCATCGTGCCGAACGACAACGGCACGTTCACGCCTTCGGCCATCAACATCGAAATCTGGCTGCCGGAAACCAATTGGAACAAGCGCTACGAGGGCGTCGGCGGTGGCGGGTTTGCGGGAACGATCTCCGCAAAGGCGTCAGTGGAATCGACGCCAACGGGGCTTGTTAACGCACTCAACGCCGGCTACGCCACGGCCTCGACTGACACGGGGCACCCTAGCAGCGCCGGCGGCGGCTTCGTCCTCAATGCTGACAACTCTATAAATTACGGTCTCGCAATCGACTACTTCACCCGCTCGCTGCACGAGTTGGCGCTACAGTCGAAATACATCATCCAGCAGTTCTATGACGCAAAGCCGCTCTACTCATATTGGAACGGCTGCTCAACCGGCGGCCGCCAGGGACTGATTGAGGCGATGGACAACCCCGACGACTATGACGGCATTTGGGCAGGGTCGCCCGCGGTCGACTTCGATCGTCTGTCGGACGCCCAGGTCTGGCCGGCGATCGTGATGGAGCAGGAGATCGGGGGTGCAGGCATTCCGCAGACGACGTTCGCCGGAGTCACCGCTGCAGCAAACGCAGCCTGCAATAAAGTGGGGGGCTTCACCGACATCACGGCGCTCGGCGCTCCCATCATCGACGATCCGCGCGAATGCCATTTCGACCCCGCGGTCCTGCAATGCGGTCGCCCAGGCGCGCCGACCAACGGGACCTGCCTCACGCCCACGGAGGCCAAAGTCATCAAAATGATCTGGTACGGCCCGCGCGAGGTCAACTACCAAGGCCAACCAACCGGACCACGGTTGTGGTTCGGGATCGAGCCGGGTGCCTCTTTCTCGGGCGTTGCCGATACCAGCTCCACAGCGATTATTCCGCACAATGTTGGAGGACCTTGGATCCAGGATTGGCTGGAGCAGAATCCGAGTTTCAACGTGCTGGGCATCGACTATCCCACCTACCAGCAACTTTTCCGTTTCTCCGAAGAGCGCTGGACCAGCACCGGCGCTTCGGACAATCCTGACCTCTCCGCATTCGCCGCCCACGGCGGCAAGGTCATCATCACGCATGGGTGGGCCGATCAGGAGATTCCCACGCAGGATACGGTGAACTACTACAACAATGTACTCCAAGACCCTCGTAACGGCGGGAGCACGAAGGCGGTGGAAGATTTCGCCCGCCTATTCATGGTGCCGGGAATGGGCCACTGCGGCGGCGCTGGAGCCGGCGGACCGAATTTGTTCGATGCATTCAATGCGGTGGTCACCTGGCGCGAGACCGGGGTGGCGCCAAAGCAAATTACCGCGTCGCTCGAAAATTCGAGTGGCCAGGTCGTCGAAACCCGACCGTTGTGCCCCTACCCGCAGGTGGCGCGTTACACCCGCACTGGCAGCACGAACGACGCGAGCAGCTTCGTCTGTGTCGACGAGCAGGACAACGATGCGCTTAATGCGACGCATAACAACGTCGTCCCCGACCCGTACGGCGTCTCTCCGGAATCGAATAGGCGCTGAAAGCCGACGCCACCGTCCCCAACCCGTACGAAAGCTATTGGGCCTTCGGCAGGATCACGCGGAGAGCCGGCAGTGTCGGCTCTCTTTCTCTATCTCTGCGCAGCTCGCTCAGCCGCCGAAGGGTCGCCAGCGGCTCTTTTCGACCCAGACGTTGCCTTCTTTGCGGTAGCGTTCTTGACGACCGCCCAAGGCGCTCGCCGAAAGTGCCGTGCGCGCGATGAACTCGCGGTGCAGGAACCATTACAACTGCCAGGCCGTATGGCGCCGCATCACCGAGGCTGTCAGCCAACTCGGCCCCGCCGGCCGGGCCGAGTATACGAAATTATATTTCCGCAGGCGGATTGATCAAGAATAGAGGGGCCAGGCGGGGCAGGGGCCAGACCCACCGAGCGGTAGGACAAAGCTTACTCGTCGTCTGAGCGCCCGTCCGCGCGCCGGACGGCCCCGGACCCTGGGGGCTACCCGCCATCTCCCTGGTTCACACCGGGGACGAACATTTCGAACCGGCCTCGCGGAGCGAGGCTGGGCTTAGCGCGCTCTACGAGAGCGGACAGCGAGAGCCCTCGGACCCGCAAGCGTCACTTCGGCGCCTCCCGCCAGGCGGCGAGGATGCGCCCGTGACGCTGTTAGGCCGGCGTCCTTTGGTTCTCGATCCGCGCAAGCCGCCGCTCGATGCGGTCGATCCGCGCAAGCAGCGCCGTCGGGTCCTGGTGTGCGACGGCATAGACTTCGCGAATCTGGCGTGCGGCGTTAGCAAGGTCGGCGTCATCGAGGTGAGAGGCTGCCTCGTCCTCTTCGGCCTGGGCGAGGAGGCCTCGGAACCGCAGCGGCTTTTCAAAGAACGCCAAGGCGATGTCCAGCGGCTGCTGGCCCTCCTCGACCCAAAGCGGGATCTGCCGGCCGCGCAGGCTCGGTCGGATGTGATAGTGGCTGCCCATGCTGAACGGATCGAAGCGCAGCGCCTGCTCGCGCTTGCCGCTGACGGCGACCACAATCGAGGGGCGTTCGATGCCGTCCGCTTCCCGCCCGAGCAATTGGCGGTCGGGATGGAACATGACATGCAGGCATGACCCGGCGTTGATTTGGTGCCATCCATCGCCGCCTTCGGGCATGGTCTGCTGCACCGGCTGTGGTTGGTGTTCCGACATTATTTCGCGTCTCCTCTCAGCAAGCGCGCGGCTCCGACACGGATGTGACGGATGCGCCGAGCCCGAACGATGGAGCGTTACGATCGCCGGGGTGCGGGCTCTCTTCGCCATATTATAGCCCGCCAGCGGACGCGAACAACCAAGCTGCGTTGCGGCTTGATCTGTCTCGGAAAGCGGCGCGGTCGGACGATACCGACGTCGGTTGAGACGCATGAAGATCACCATCCAATTGCGATCTGAGCGCTATTCGGCGCCCATCAGCGGCTCGAGCGGGCGGCCCGATTCCTGCAGCTCGTCAAAGCGGTCCTGGCGAACCAGACGCCCCTGCATCTCAGGCCTGATCGGCATTAATTAACACCCCCGTTTGAGTTTGCCGGACCGCCGCCTCGGCTTGCCGAGCAGGCAATACCGCTCGCCCGGCCAATACCGACCCGTCGTGCGATCGTCTGGGTTTTTCCTCCTGACGCAGGCAGAGGCCTCTCTAGGGTATACCCGAGCGAGGCATTGGTGTGAGCGAAGACCTGTCTCAATCGGATTGAAAAACGGGCGGCGAGACGGTATCAGCGCAAGGTCTAGTCGCTGACGAGACATTCTGCCCCTTATGTCGCTCTACGGCTAGCCCGCATACCCTCCATAGTGTTGGGCCCAGGCCAGCCATGCTCAACCGTGGCAGGTGACCGTCTGACGTTTCGCCAGCCCGATCACGTCAGATGCGCGGCGAGGTGCTTGTTCATCTCGAACATGGTCACCTTGTCCTTGCCGAAGACCCTCCTGGAGCTGGTCATCGGCCACGATTTCGCGGCGGTTCTCCGGGTTTTGCAGGTTGTGCGAGCGGATGTACTCCCAGATCTTGCTCACCACTTGGCCCCGGGGCAGCGGGCCCGCGCCGATCACCGCGGTCAGCTCCTCCGACAGCTGAAGCGGCTTCTGCAAAGCATTCAGCTTGCCGTCGCTGGCCTTTTTCTCCTGCATTTTGGTCGGCATTGATGTCCTCCGGGGTTACCGTGTGGCGTGCGTCGCTCCGCCATGCTGCACCCCCGGGACTACCCGCTAGCTGCAGCGACAGCGCAACACTGTATGGCCTGACGCCGCAATCGATGCTGGTTTCTGCCGCACTTTTGCTGAGGACTCAGCTCAGTGAGATTGACCCGATAAGCAGGGGATTCTCCCGCGCTCCGGGCCAACCCGGCCGCGAGCAGCTGCTAATTGCCAGAAAAGCCGTTGCTGGCGCAGCCGGCGCTCCGGCATCCGGCGTCAGATCGAGGCAATTGAGCGGGCCCCGTCTGGAGTTCTTCTCCAGTGAGCGCCGAAGACCGGCGCGAATGCGATGGTTCGACGGTCGTTGGCCGGCATCATTGGAGTTGGTTTAAACGGCGGACATGCTGGTGCAAGAGGTTTCCAAAATGGCGGCGGGCGCCACAACGGTTGGATCTAGACCCGATCCGTCCGCGACGGTGGCGAGGCCGGCGGGCGCGCCGAGTGCAGCACTTTCCGCCTCAGCCTTGCCGGGCAAGTCGCCGACGACCATGGCGTTGGCCTCGCTCGACCAGAATATTGTCAGCACCGCGCTGCCGCGCAT
>CAWCIL010000021.1:0-7901 GCA_963795485.1 uncultured Alphaproteobacteria bacterium | reverse complement strand
CGTGACGGAGAGGCAAAGGGACAATGACCCGCATCGCATAGTGCTATTATTATTGGGGAGATACGGCTTAAAAGCGACTGAGACCCTTGGCCGCATCTACAGTCGTGCACCTACGTTTTACCAAAGAGGTTATAGCGGACCGCTCCGCTATCGACGCCGTATTTTAGTCAAACGCCCCGATGAGATGGGGGTCCTTCTCGACAACCTCATCTATCCCTTCATAGATCCGCATATTGAGCCGGAGATAACAGGGCCTGCCCCAATCGTCAGTCAATCGGGCCGGGCTCCCGTCGATACAGGCCGTGCCGTCAGTTTGGAGCACTATCGTGCCTGAGCCGTTGGCAACCCTTCCTCTGCGCTGTGGTGGGTGGGGATAGACGAGTTCCACAGCCCATATCGCGACTTGGCCGCTGCGTAGTGTTTTGCTCATCCTCGTCCTTCCAGCGCGACGGCCAACCTTACCGAAATTGGCTGCTTATAAAGCTAAGTCCTAACGATTTCTTAGGTAAAATTATGGAGCACCACATCATCCTTTTCAAAGGAAAACAAATTACCTTTGCCTACGATATTGCCCTTTAGAAATAAAAATATCGTCAAAGGGCTAAGTTCTCGATACGATTGAAGTAAGAACATTGTCGCTGATTGACGGTAGATTGACGGTCCTGGCAGGATATAACCGGAACAATCATGCCCACTCCGACACGGCCTTGGACTTATCCAACAGAACAAAGGACGCATTTTTGACGGCTGGCGGGGTGATCTCCGGTCCAGGAGTTTGTTAATCTTGATCAGACGGTAGAGCGAGGACCACGTTCCGATGTGAGGCGCTGATGGAGACCGTATCAGCAAACGCCCCGACCATTCATGAAAGAAAGGCCAGCACGGGTGACAACGACCGCTGGTCAACTCGATCGGCGGTGATCGCGGTTACGTTGTCGTCGGTTGGGCTTTGGGCGGCAATCTGGTGGGCGGCCATTTCCTTGGCTTCTCGGTGATAGGGTCGAGCCTCGTGCCCTCGGTCGCTTCCCCATGCAGGCGATTAGGAACGCTCCCGGTGTGCGTCGTTATGTTGCCCCGGAGGACGCGCCCGGATCAGCCCGGGCGCCGAACCGTCCCGAAAGCGACTTGGCAGAACCCGATATCGGCATAGAACTCGGTCAGAGTATCTCGAAGCGGATGGCCGGCTGCACGCCGCCAACGATGCGGTACTGCGCTTCATGCGTGGACATCGGGTCGCGAACCTCTGGGGGCGCGGCCTGTTTGCCTCGGCCGACATGATGAGCCTCGAGGCGACGCGCTATCTGTGGGCGGCGCGCCTCGACCCCCGGCGGCGCACCTACGCGGTCGGCACCTACGCCCATGTGCTCGACCAATGGGGCATTTTTTACGATCAGCCGATCGTCTTGAACCGGCGGCAGGCGGGACCTGCGATCGAAGGCGCCTTGCGGCAGCAGCATGTCGATCGGATCGAACGCGTGGCCGTCGACACCCACGGCTTCACGCATTTTGCAATGGCGCTCGCCAAGCTGGTCGGGTTCGACCTGTGTCCCCGCCTGGCAAAACTCAAGAAGCGAAAACTCTACCTGCCGCGCGGGCTCGACGTTCCGGATGTTCTGCAGCCCTGCGTCGCCGAAACCGTCTCGCGCCGTGCCATTGCGCGAGGCTGGGAAGGATTGCTGCGGCTCGCCGTCTCGGTAAAGCACGGCTGGTACCCGGCAACCGAGGCGCTCGACCGCTTCGGATCGGCCGCTGCCGGCGATCCCGTCTACGAAGCCGGCGACGCCCTCGGGAAGCTGCTGCGAACCCTCTATCTCTGCGACTACTTCGGCAATCCGGGGTCACGCCATAGAACGGGCAGGATAGCACGCGGCCTTTATCACCCAAAGACAGCGATAGCGGACTTGATGGTGATCCCGCCGGTGCGGGTGCGGCGCATCTCTCGGCCGATGGCAGCGCGGAAGACCCGCGGCAGCTGCAGAGCCGGCGGCACGCGTGACCAGAGGGTTCGGACCTTCTCCCGGCCGTGCCGGGTTCGCCGGATGACCTCGCCCTCAGCAACGCGCTGTGACCAGCGGAAGCCGATTTCGTGGAAATAGAGGTCGGCATGCTCGGGGCTGATGTGATGAAAGACGCCGGCCACCGTGCGCTGCACCCGGAGATTGAACCCCTCGACCGAGTTGGCGTGAACCGGGCCGCGAACATATTCGCGGCGCCCATGCTGAACGGTGTCGTGCGCGGCGAAGGCGTGGCCGACGGCGATAAACGCCTTCCACTGATCGCTCATCAAGTGAGCGCTGGGGTCGATCTTGTTCTCGAGCACGCGTTCGACTTCATCCATCGAGAGATTGGCAACCACCGCGGCCCGAGCATCGCCGGCGGGGGCGCCCCGTGCGGTTGCGCTCGGCCGCTGCACGAGCGCCAGAACGGGGCGCTTTGTGGTCCGTCGCAGACCCTTGCGGCCACGGCCCGGCGGCGGCTCGTCGGCTCGCTTCTTGGGCCGGCCGCCGAGAAAGAATTCGTCGATCTCGACCGTGCCGCCGAGCGGGTTCTCGCGCGCCAGCATCAGGCGCAGGGCATGTCCCATCCGCCAGGCCGTCGGCTGGCTGACCCCAAGCGCCTCGGCCAAGCGAATGGACGACAACCCCTTGTCCGATTGCAGGACCAGCCACAGCGCCTTGAGCCAGGTGCTCAGCGGCAATTTGGTCGAATGCAGCGGCGTGCGCGTCGTCGCGGTGAATTGGAAGCGGCAGGCGCCATTGGAGCACTGGTACAGACCCGGCCGCGCTCGGTACCGGCCCATGTCGCGCCCCGCCAACGCGATCGAACGCTTGTAGCCGCACGCCGGACAAACCCGTCCATCGGGCCACACCAAGGCTTCCACCAAACGGCGGCACCGCGCCTCGTCGGCGAACGCCTCGACCATTTCCGCGACCGTGCGGATCCTCAAAAGCACCTCGCCAACCGCGCCCGACATCATCGAAATCCCCACCCGGGGCCGTTCCGAGCGCGGCAAGGCCACCAGTATCAGGCTCAGCGCCACCATGCCGACCGGCAGATTGACATAAAAGATCCAGCGCCATGACAGCGCATCGGTGATCACCCCGCCGAGCACCGGCCCGGTCACGCTGCACAGCGCGAAGACGCCGGAAAACAGTCCCTGATAGCGGCCGCGCTGGCGGGGCGGGACGAGATCGGCGATCGCCGTCTGCGCCAGCATCATCAGGCCGCCGGCGCCAAGGCCCTGCAGTCCTCGGAACAGAATCAGCCCGGTCATCGAGCGTGCGAGCCCGCACAGCGCCGAGCCGGCGATGAAGACCACGATCGCGACGACGAAGAGCGGGCCGCCGCCCGTGCATGTCGCTGAGCTTGCCGTAAAGCGGCGCCGTCGCGGTCGCGGTCAGCATGAAGGCGGTGATCACCCATGGCAGATGGGCGAGCCCGCCGAGCTCGCCGACGATGCGCGGCAGCGCGGTGCTGACAATATTCTGGTCGAGCGAGGCCAACGCCATGGTCGTCAGCAGCCCGGCAAAGCTGAGGCGGAAAGCGCGGCGCTCGGTGTGCACGCCGACCTCGCCGCCCGTCGCGGACGGATCGGGCCTAGATCCAACCGTAGTGTCGCCCGCCGCCATTTTGGAAACCTCTTGCACCAGCATGTCCGCCGTTTAAACCAACTCCAATGATGCCGGCCAACGAACCATCGCATTCGCGCCGATCTTCGGCGCTCACTGCTCCAGACGGGCCCGCTCAATTGTCTCGATCGACGCCGGATGCCGGAGCGCCGGCTGCGCCAGCAACGGTTTTCTGGCAATTCGCAGCCGCTCGCGGCCGGCTTGGCCGGTCCGCGATAAAATACCCTGCTTATCGGGTCAATCTCACTGAGCTCAGTCCTCAGCAAAAGTGCGGCAGAAACCGCTTCGATTGCAGCGTCAGGCCATACAGCGTTGCGCGTCGCGGCAGCCAGCGGGTAGTCCTGGGGGTGCAGCATGGCGGAGCGACGCACGCCACACGGCAACCCCGGAGGACATCGATGCCGACCAAAATACAGGAGAAAAAGGCCAGTGAAGGCAAGCTGAATGCTTTGCAGAAGCCGCTTCAGCTGTCGGAGGAGCTGACCGCAGTGATCGGCTCGGGCCCGCTGCCCCGGGGCCAAGTGGTGAGCAAGATCTGGGAGTACATCCGCTCGCACAACCTGCAGAACCCGGAGAACCGCCGCGAAATCGTGGCCGATGACCAGCTCAGGAGGGTCTTCGGCAAGGACAAGGTGACCATGTTCGAGATGAACAAGCACCTCGCCGCGCATCTGACGTGATCGGGCTGGCGAAACGTCAGACGGTCACCTGCCACGGTTGAGCATGGCTGGCCTGGGCCCAACACTATGGAGGGTATGCGGGCGTAGCCGTAGAGCGACATAAGGTGCAGAATGTCTCGTCAGCGACTAGACCTTGCGCTGATACCGTCTCGCCGCCCGTTTTTCAATCCAATTGAGACAGGTTTTCGCTCACACCCAATGCCTCGCTCGGGTATACCCTAGAGAGGCCTCTGCCTGCGTCAGGAGGAAAAACCCAGACGATCGCGCGACGGGTCGGTATTGGCCGGGCGAGCGGGTATTGCCTGCTCGGCAAGCACGAGGCGGCGGTCGCGGCAAACTCAAACGGGGGTGTTAATTAATGCCGATCAGGCCTGAGATGCAGGGGCGTCTGGTTCGCCAGGACCGCTTTGACGAGCTGCAGGAATCGGGCCGCCCGCTCGAGCCGCTGATGGGCGCCGAATAGCGCTCAGATCGCGATTGGATGGTGATCTTCATGCGTCTCAACCGACGTTGGTATCGTCCGACCGCGCCGCTTTCCGAGACAGATCAAGCCGCAACGCAGCTTGGTTGTTCGCGTCCGCTGGCGGGCTATAATATGGCGAAGAGAGCCCGCACCCCGGTGATTGTAATGCTCGCATCGTTCGGGCTCGGCGCATCCGTCACATCCGTGTCGGAGCCGCGCGCTTGCTGAGAGGAGACGCGAAATAATGTCGGAACACCAACCACAGCCGGTGCAGCAGACCATGCCCGAAGGCGGCGATGGATGGCACCAAATCAACGCCGGGTCATGCCTGCATGTCATGTTCCATCCCGACCGCCAATTGCTCGGGCGGGAAGCGGACGGCATCGAACGCCCCTCGATTGTGGTCGCCGTCAGCGGCAAGCGCGAGCAGGCGCTGCGCTTCGATCCGTTCAGCATGGGCAGCCACTATCACATCCGACCGAGCCTGCGCGGCCGGCAGATCCCGCTTTGGGTCGAGGAGGGCCAGCAGCCGCTGGACATCGCCTTGGCGTTCTTTGAAAAGCCGCTGCGGTTCCGAGGCCTCCTCGCCCAGGCCGAAGAGGACGAGGCAGCCTCTCAGCTCGATGACGCCGACCTTGCCAACGCCGCACGCCAAATTCGCGAAGTCTATGCCGTCGTACACCAGGACCCGACGGCGCTGCTTGCTCGGATCGACCGCATCGAGCGGCGGCTTGCGCGGATCGAGAACCAAATGACGCCGGCCTAACAGCGTCACGGGCGCATCCCCGCCGCCTGGCGGGAGGCGCCCCCAAGTGTCGCTTGCGGGTCCGGGGGCTCTCGCTGTCCCCTCTCGTAGAGCGCGCTAAGCCCAGCCCGCTCCGCGAGGCCGGTTAGAAATGTTCGGCCCCGGTGTGAACCAGGGAGATGGCGGGTAGCCCCCAGGGTCCGGGGCCGTCCGGCGCGCGGACGGGCGCTCAGACGACGAGTAAGCTTTGTCCTACCGCTCGGTGGGTCTGGCCCCTGCCCCGCCTGGCCCCTCTATTCTTGATCAATCCGCCTGCGGAAATATAATTTCGTATACTCGGCCCGGCCGGCGGGGCCGAGTTGGCTGACAGCCTCGGTGATGCGGCGCCATACGGCCTGGCAGTTGTAATGGTTCCTGCACCGCGAGTTCATCGCGCGCACGGCACTTTCGGCGAGCGCCTTGGGCGGTCGTCAAGAAACGCTACCGCAAAGAAGGCGACGTTCGGGTCGAAAAGAGCCGCTGGCGATCCTTCGGCGGTTGAGCGAACTGCGCAGAGATAGAAGAAAGAGAGCCGACACTGCCGGCTCTCCGCGTGATCCTGCCGAAGGCCCCTATAGCTTTCGTACGGGTTGGGGACGGCGGCGTCGGCTTTCAGCGCCTATCCGATTCCGGAGAGACGCCGTACGGGTCGGGGACGACGTTGTTATGCGTCGCATTAAGCGCATCGTTGTCCTGCTCGTCGACACAGACGAAGCTGCTCGCGTCGTTCGTGCTGCCAGTGCGGGTGTAACGCGCCACCTGCGGGTAGGGGCACAACGGTCGGGTTTCGACGACCTGGCCACTCGAATTTTCGAGCGACGCGGTAATTTGCTTTGGCGCCACCCCGGTCTCGCGCCAGTTGACCACCGCATTGAATGCGTCGAACAAATTCGGTCCGCCGGCTCCGGCGCCGCCGCAGTGGCCCATTCCCGGCACCATGAACAGGCGGGCGAAATCTTCCACCGCTTTCGTGCTCCCGCCGTTACGAGGGTCTTGGAGTACATTGTTGTAGTAGTTCACCGTATCCTGCGTGGGAATCTCCTGATCGGCCCACCCATGCGTGATGATGACCTTGCCGCCGTGGGCGGCGAATGCGGAGAGGTCAGGATTGTCCGAAGCGCCGGTGCTGGTCCAGCGCTCTTCGGAGAAACGGAAAAGTTGCTGGTAGGTGGGATAGTCGACGCTCAGCACGTTGAAACTCGGATTCTGCTCCAGCCAATCCTGGATCCAAGGTCCTCCAACATTGTGCGGAATAATCGCTGTGGCGCTGGTATCGGCAACGCCCGCGAAAGAGGCGCCCGGCTCGATCCCGAACCACAACCGTCGCCCGGTTGGTTGGCCCTTGTCATTGACCTCGCGTGGGCCGTACCAGATCATTTTGATGACTTTGGCCTGCGTGGGCGTGAGGCAGGTGCCGTTGGTCGGCGCGCCTGGACGGCCGCATTGCAGGACCGCGGGGTCGAAATTGCATTCGCGCGGATCGTCGATGATGGGATTGCCGAGCGCCGTGACGTCGGTGAAGCCCCCCACCTTATTGCAGGCTGCGTTTGCTGCGGCGGTGACTGCGGCGAACGTCGTCTGCGGAATGCCTGCACCGCCGATCTCCTGCTCCATCACGATCGCCGGCCAGACCTGGGCGTCGGACAGACGATCGAAGTCGACCGCGGGCGACCCTGCCCAAATGCCGTCATAGTCGTCGGGGTGGTCCATCGCCTCAATCAGTCCCTGGCGGCCGCCGGTTGAGCAGCCGTTCCAATATGAGTAGAGCGGCTTTGCGGCATAGAACTGCTGGATGACATATTTCGACTGTAGCGCCAACTCGTGCAGCGAGCGGCTGAAGTAGTCGATTGCGAGACCGTACTTTATCGAATTGTCTGCATCGAGGACGAAGGCGCCGCCGGCGCCGCTGGGGTGTCCGGTGTCGGTCGAGGCCGTGGCGTAGCCGGCGTTGAGTGCGTTAACCAGCCCCGTTGGCGTCGATTGTACCGATGCCTTGGCCGAGATCGTTCCCGCAAACCCGCCACCGCCGACCCCCTCATAGCGCTTGTTCCAACTGGTTTCCGGCAGCCAGATTTCGATGTTGATGGCCGAAGGCGTGAACGTGCCGTTGTCGTTCGGCACGACGATCGTAACACGGCAGAAAGTCTGATTGACGGCATTGCTGCCGGTTAATGTCAGCGTTCCAGCGTTTTCGAGTAACGTGATGGTCGCTCCCGGCGCCACGTCCGAGGCTCCGGAACCATTGACCCCCGAATTATTAAATACCGCCTTGTCCGGCAGTTTCGACCCGTCAACTGTTGACAGGGACTTGGAGTTACCTGTGCTATTGCTTGCGTCGTAGCATA
>CAWCIL010000020.1:0-13273 GCA_963795485.1 uncultured Alphaproteobacteria bacterium | reverse complement strand
AAGGGATGTCAGCAACGCCGCCGCAATTAGTCCAAAAATTTTGGTTCGTCTACTCATGCCGGTGCTCCTCCCATGTGCCTGTTCCGGTATTAACCAGGAACATACGTGCTGCCCCGGATCACGAGGGATGGCTCGACCGTTTGTCAACCGGTAATTGGCCTACGGGGAAGCGTGCAGAAGATTTTCGGGAATGTTACTGCGAGCTGTCCTGTTAATGGGTTACGCATTGCGTAAGATATGGTCGAAAGTCGCTGCGGGTCATGGGATCATGGCGCAGGGCTGTGGGTTTGGTCGGTTCCCGTTGTGCACCGCCGCGAACCTCAACTGACGAGACGTGGGCTCGCGCGAGACGGCCGTATGTGCTCGCCGAGTGTGCCGCGCACCAGCGCCAGAGCCGCCACTGCCCCGACCAGCGCCAGCGCACCGGCGACGACGAAGGCGGCGTTGAAGCTGCCAGTCGCGGCCACGACATAGCCGGTCACGATCGGCGCCAGGAGGCCGAAGGTATTGCCGCCCAGGACAAGAAAGGCCGTAGCCCGCCCTGCATCGCCGGGCGAGCGCAGCAAATCGGCGACCAGGGCGCCGTTGGCGGACGGCCCGACATGGGCGGCCGATACCGCAATCGTGATCAGAGTGATGACTGCGGCGAGTGACTGGACAAAAGGGATCGCCAGGCCCGCAGCCATAAACAGCAGGCTGAACACCACCAGGTAGCGGCGGCGGCCGCCGCGCACCGCTTCGGCGGTGAGCACCCTGTCGCCGGCCCAATTGGCGACGACGCCGACCACCGTGGAGATCAGGAACGGGATCGCCGTGTAGATGCCGGAGTTCAAGATCGACAGGTGCCGTGCGGTCTGCAGGTAATTCGGCAGCCAGGAAATATAGAGATAGCCCGTATAGACGAGGCAGCCCTGCGAGATGAACAAGCCCCACATCGCCGGGCAGCGGGCGAGCCCGAGATAGCCGACGCCGCGGTGGCTCGGCGGCGCGATGCCGGCGTCGCGCCCGGCGAGGATGTGGTCGCGCTCGGCTGGGGGCAGCCATCCGGTCTTTTCCGGTGTCGAGACCAGTGCCGCCCAGACCGCTACCCAGACAAATCCGACCGCGCCGGTGATGATGAAGGACCAGCGCCACGACAATGTCTCGATCAGCCAGGCGACGGCTGGCGCGCCGAGCGCAAGCCCGAGGGTGGAGCCGCAAGAGATCGCGGCAATCGCGGTGCCGCGCTCGGTATAGGGCGACCATAATCGGACGCTGCTATAGGAAATCGGAGCGAACGGCGCCTCGCCGACTCCCAGACCGAGCCGCACCATCAACATTGCCGCGAAGCTGCCGACCATTCCGGTCGCCATCTGCGCCGTCGACCATACCGCGGTCGCGACCGAGGCGACGACATGCGGGCCCCAGCGGTCGATCAGCCGCCCGCCGGGCAGCATCATCAGCACATAGGCCCATAGGAACGAGGAGAAGAGGTAACCCAGCGCAATCGGCGACAGCCCGAACTCGTGGGCGATCGGCTTGCCCGCAACCGACATGTTGACGCGATCGAGATAGGCGATGCCGCTGAACAGAAACAGCAGGAAAAAGACCCTATAGCGGCGGTGCGTCGTTCGCATCGATGCGCTCCCTCCTTCTTTTTCCTCGTCGCCCTAGTGCTTAGCGCCAAGACCAGCCTTTCGCGAGACTTCTGGTAGCTACGCTAACATTTAAAGGATCCGCTCGTCGGGGCCGATCAGGTTCCACGGCGTCTCGCCGAGGATGGCGCGTCGGCAATTCTGCACAGCGCGCCGGAGGTACTCGTCACGCCATGCCCCGCCCCCCGCCGAATTGTGCGGCGAGCCGATGACGTTCGGGAGGTCGAGAAACGGGTGACCCATCGCGAAGCGGCCGTGCCGCACCGGCTCCACCCACCACGCATCGATGCCGGCGGAAAAGTGCGGATGGGCGACAAGATGCGCGTAGAGTGCCCCCTCATCGATGATCTCGCCACGCGCGACGTTAATCAGGATCGCGTTCTCCTTCATCAGGTCCAGTTCGCGCGCGCCGATCAATCCCTCGGTGGCGGTCGTTAGCGCGGCGCTTATGACGAGGACATCGGCGACGCGCAACATCTCGTCGAGGAGGTCGACCGTCGCGATCCAGTCGGTCGGCTCGTTGCTCGCGCCGCGGCGGTTGATTGCGTGAATTTTCATCCCGAAGGCGCGCATCAGCCGCGCCGTCGCGACGCCGACATTGCCGAAGCCGAGGATGCCGCAGACGCCGCCACGCAGCATCCGGTTGGCGCTTCCCTGGTTGAATTCGCCGCGCTTGAGGTTGGCGTGCTCGATGAACAGGCGCTTCGCCGCAGCCAGCGCCAGCGCGACGATGTGCTCCGACATCGGTTCGGCCCCTCCGCCCTTATTGGCGGCAACCGGCAATTCCCGCGGCAGGTCGCGGGTCGGCACCCAATCGACGCCGGCGGCGGTGAACTGCAATAGCCGAGCATTGCGGATCAGCAGGATCTCATCGGGCCGCAGTTCCTTCGACGTGTCGTGGGACAGCACCGCCCCAGCACGCCCAAGCGCGTGAGCTCGGTCGGCCGGCGCCAGATCGACGAGATAGATCGCCTCGGCGGTCCCGTCCAGTTCCTCCGCGACGATCTGCCGGCTGCGCCCCGTCAGCGGATACGTCACCACCAGCGACCCTAAACTCATTCACTAGACTCCGTTCTGATCCATCTGCGGTATAGGATTTCCGCTAAGGGCTTCCCGATACTATCCGTACGCCTTTCCGCCCGTCCTTTGCCCGATCTTAGGGTCACCATTGGCTGCGAGCGGGACGCTCTAGAATTTGTCGACACCGAGGATGAATGACCACTTTCAGCCATTCTGAAGATTTCCGAAAGGGAACGGCAGGAAAGGGGGCGGCAGGGTGCCCATCGTCTGTCATTTTGATCGATAAGTGCTACTTTTTTTGATCGCTATCTGGCGCAGATGGCCAAGGATGATGGGTCTGGGCGGAGCCCTGAGCGTGTAGTCCGAGCAAAATGAAGGCAAGGAGTTCGACAATGACCGTAACCCCCGTATCGCCGGGCTTACTCAAGGGCATCCGCGTCCTCGATCTGACGCAGTTCGAGGCTGGCACGACCTGCACCGAGGCCCTCGCCTGGATGGGTGCTGACATCGCCAAGGTGGAGCCGCCGCGCGGCGAAGCCGGCCGCACCGGCTTCGGCGATGCCTTCTATTTCATGATGTACAACGCCAACAAGCGCTCGCTGACCATCAACCTCAAAGACGAGCGCGGCCTGGCATTGGTCAAGGAGATGGTGAAGAAAGCGGACGTCTTCACCGAGAACTTCGCGCCCGGCGCGGTCGAGCGTCTGGGGCTCGGCTATGAGGTCGTCAGCGGCATCAATCCGTCGATCATCTATGCCCAGGTCAAGGGCTTTGGCGACGGCAGCCCGTTCGAGAAGGGGCTGTCGTTCGACCCGATTGCGCAGGCTGCCGGCGGCGCGATGAGCATTACCGGCGAAAGGGACGGTCGCCCGGTCAAGCCTGGCCCGACCATCGGCGATACCGGCACCGGCATGCTGATGGCCTTCAGCATCGTCAGTGCCCTGTTCGACCGTGCCCGCAGCGGCAAGGGGCGCCGGCTGCAGGTGGCAATGCAGGATTCGGTCATGCATTACAGCCGCGGCGGGTTCATCACCCAGGCGCGCACCGGCAAGGCGGCCCCGCGCCGGCCGCCGGCCAACAACCCGCCCGGCGGCATCTACCCATGCAAGCCCGGCGGCCCCAACGATTACGTCTACCTGTTGACCAGCCGCGCCAATCCGGAGCATTGGCCGCGCCTCCTCAAGCTGATCGGCCGCGAGGACCTGATCGGTGACGAGCGCTATGCGACGCCTGACGCCCGCCTGCAGCGCGAGGCTGAGGTCGACGCGATCGTCACCGGCTGGACCAAGGAGCGCACCAAACAAGAGGCGATGGCGCAGCTGAGCGCGGTCGGCGTCCCGGCGGGCGCCGTGCTCGACACGCAGGAGCTGATCGAGGAGCCGAGCTTCTACGAGCGCGGCATCCTGCAGCAGATGACGCACGGCGAACGCAAGATGGCGATGCCGACTTGGCCGGTTCGGTTCGACGGCGTGCCGACCAAGGTCGAGCCGGCGCCGCTGCTGGGCGAGCACACCGCCGAAGTGCTGTCCGACTGGCTCGGCCTTGATGCCGCCGCCGTCGCACAGCTGCGGCAGGACGGCATCGTCTGACACAACAGGGGACGGAGAACATGGCGATCGACAGCGCGGTGTCGCAGACGGCGGTCGAGGCTTGGGACAAGCGTTGGGCGACCAGCGAAGGGCGCGCCGATTGGCTCGAACCGCACCCGGCAGTGGTGGCGATCCTGCGGGAATTGTACGCGCGCGGCGCCAGGCGGGTGCTCGATCTCGGTTGCGGCGTCGGGCGGCATGCGCTGTTGCTCGCCGAGCACGGTTTCGATGTCGAGGCGATCGACGGCAGCCCGGCCGGCCTCGCCGTGGTGCGCGAGGGGGCCGCCGCGCGCGGCTTGCCGGTGAGCCTGCACCAGGGTTTCGCGGACGGCTTACCGTTTCCCGACGCCGGCTTCGATTACGTCCTGTCGTGGAATGTGATCCATCACGGCACGCTGGGCGACCTCGGCCGCAGGCTCGGCGAGATCTGGCGCGTGTTGCGGCCGGCCGGGCTGCTGCAGGCGACGGTGCTGTCGACCCGCGATGCGAATTACGGTATTGGCCGTGCGATCGCTCCCGACACTTTTGTCATCGACCAGGTCGAGCGAAAAGGCCACCCGCATTGCTATTGCGACGCCGCGACGCTCGTCGGTCTGCTTGCCGGCTTTGATCTGCTCACCCTCAGCCAGCAACTGCAAGAGCGGCGACCCGGCTCGCACCACTGGCACATCATCGCCGAACGCCGCAGCTGAAAGCGGTTTAAGAGGAATCTGCGCCAGATAATTTTCGAATGACTCCCCTGCCCGGGTCGCCCATCTTGCGATTGATAACGTCCTGTATCACTCGCAAGTTGATCGTGTTCTGTTTCATAGGAACGAATCGGGACACGGCGGGCCTCACGGTCGGCTTAGGCCGTTCTTGGTCTGGATCACACGCCAATAGGCGGGTAGCGTCCTATAGGACGCTACCCATAGGCGACAGGCCTTTGCCATGATACCAGCGATCGACATCTGGCGCGCCGCCAGCTTGATGCTCAAGCGCTACGGCGAGAAAGCGCTCGACGAAAGCATCGCGCGCCCCGATGAGCTTTTCGCTGAGCAGGACCAACGGCGCCGCAGTGTGGCGCCGGATCATCGCCGCCGTCGGCCAACTCGC
Organism: uncultured Alphaproteobacteria bacterium; assembly: GCA_963795485.1. Classification (GTDB taxonomy): domain Bacteria; phylum Pseudomonadota; class Alphaproteobacteria; order ATCC43930; family CGMCC-115725; genus AP-15. Next base: position 7,935 of record CAWCIL010000020.1, on the reverse strand, counting down.
CAACACCACGCCGTCTGGCCCGTTACACTGATTTCTATCACAGGGCAGGGGCCCCGCCATCGATTTCCTGACAACCAAGACGTTGCGCGCATTCACGACGCTGTCCATGGATCGATGACCTCAAGACCGCAACCGGCAAACCCGCCGACGTCGCGCGTGGCGATGCTGGCACCGGCCGCCAACGTGGTCGCCGCGATCAGCGCGTCAAATTTCTCGATCGGATGGCCGGCCTGACGCCGCGCCAGCACGATCTCGGGATAGCGCGCCGCCGCGCGCGCCTCGAACGGCAAGATCCGCCCGGCAAAATCCTCGGCGAACATGGCCGTAGCCGCCGCGGCCAATGCCGTGCGCCGCCGACCCTCGGGCAGCGCGTCAATGCCATAAAGAATTTCCGCCTGATTGACATAGGTCGTGTAGAGCAGCGCGCGGGGCTGCGCCGCCACCCAGGCCAGCACCGCGGAATCCGGCTCGCCGCGCATCAGTTCCGAGATCACATTGGTGTCGACGACGATCACGGATCGAACGACGGCGGCGCATCGACAAACTCAGACGGCGGCAGCTCGAGATCGACGCCACCGAGCGGCGCAAAGCGCCGGCGGATCGCCTCGGCCAGGTTCGGCTCGGCCTCGTTAGGCTCGGCCGCCACAGCTTCGCTCAGGATGGTACGAGCCTCGGCTTCCATCGAACGGCCATGCCGGGCCGCGCGGACGCGCAGCCGCTCTTTGACCGCCGCATCGACATTGCGGATTGTCAGGGTCGTCATGGCTGTCTCTAGCTGCTGCATGCTGTCATATTATACAAAATGCTAGCGTTGAATGCAAGCCCCGGAATTGCCCTTTAAAGGTAGCTCAGCCCCCTCCTCCGCGCTCCGGTTTATTCTTGATAACACTAAGGTTTCTGCGAGGTCGCGCGGCTCCGGCAGCGGATGACGGGACGCATGGCGCGACCTCGTTGAAACCGGGTTGAGCTAAACCGCGGGAAGCCGCTCGGGCTATGGGGAATAGAACGCGGGCGCCGGCAGCGAGAAGGTTGCTCGGACGCCGGCAGGGAGCGGTGCCGTCACCGGGAATCGCCTTGCCGGAGCGCCATTGACGAGTGCGACGCCGAGGCACCGCGCCGCGCGCGGCGAAGATGGTGCAGCGGGGGCGGCATGACGCGCGACCCCCCGTCCCTCGGCGGCGCCGGCGGCGAAAACGGTGAGCGTGTTGATCATGAGAGCGAGCCCGCGGGGGTCATGAGCTGTCGTGCCATGTCGGGGGATTGGCCGGTCGCGATCGCGGAAGCGGGCCGACAACCTCCATGCGCCCGCCGCAGCAGGGACAGAGGTCGAAGCTGCGGTCGCGGGGCTGCTCACCCTCGTTGCCGGCGTCTGGCGGCGCAGCCGCCGCTGCCGCGAGCAGCTCCCGGCAAAGGGCGAGTTTCTCGGCACGATGACGATTGGCGAGAAAGCCGTAATGGCGGATGCGATGAAAGCCGTCCGGCAGGGTGTGCAACAGGAAACGCCGGATGAACTCGTCGGCCGCCAGGGTCATCACCTTGTTCTTGTCGTGATGCCGGTAGTCCCGCCAGCGGAAACGGACGTGGTCATCCGTCATCTCGATCAGCCGGCTATTCGAGATCGCGACCCGGTGCGTATAGCGTCCGAGATAGGCCAGGACCGCGGCAGGGCCGGCGAACGGGCGCTTGGCATAGACGACCCACTCGGCGCGCCGCAATTCGCTGAGGCGGCGGCCGAAGACCGGTGCGGCGGCGAGATCGGCGAGCGCGCCGAAGAACGCCAGCCTGCCGGCCTCGAACGCCGCCTTCAGATTTTCGAGGAACAAGCGGCGGAACAGCCGCGAAAGGACGCGCACCGGCAGGAAGAAGCCGGGCCGGCAGGCGACCCAGCGCGTGCCGTCCAGGCGAAACGCCGCCGCCGGGGACGAGGCAATGAACATGCGGATGGTGCTGCAGGTTCTGGCCCCAGGTGTGGAGCACGGCGACGAAGCCGATCTCGGCGCCGAGATGCTTGGGATCGGCGGCGATCGTGTGCAGCGTTTCGGCCGCGGCCCTGAACAGGATGGCGTAGACCGCTTCCTTGTTCTGGAAAGCGATTTCGGCGGCCGGCGCCGGCAGGGTGAAGACGACGTGGAAATACGGCGCCGGCAGCAGCTCGGCCTGCCTCGCGACCAGCCAGGCGGCGCGCGCTGGTCCCTGGCATTTCGGGCAATGCCGGTCGCGGCACGAGTTATAAGCGATCCGGACGAGGCCGCACTCTGCACAGCGTTCGACATGACCACCGAGCGCCGCCGTGCGGCACGCCTCGATCGCCCCCATGACGCGCCGTTCGGTGCGACTGAGATGACCGGCATGCGCCCGGCGATAGGCCTCGCCGTGGCGGCGGAAAATGTCCGCCACCTCGAGGGCCGGCATGATCGGCGAGCTTCAGTCCGGCGTCGCCTTCGCCAGGTCCAGCCGGTCGAACGGGCTGGTCGTGTTGCCGATCGTGGTCGTCGCGACCTGGGTATAGCGCGCCGTGGTCGACAGATGCTGGTGGCCGAGCAGCACCTGGATCGTGCGGATATCGGTTCCGGTTTCGAGCAGATGGGTGGCAAAGCTGTGGCGCAGGGTATGGACGCTCACGGGCTTGCCGAGCTTCGCCATTTTGCAGGCATTCCGGCACACCACGTGGAGCGTGCTCGCGGCGAGTGGCTGCTTCCCGTTGCGGCCCGGGAACAGCCAGTGTTTCGGCCGGGCTTCCTGCCAATAGGCGCGCAGCATGACGAGCAGCTGCGCGGACAGCATGACGTACCGGTCTCGGTGCCCCTTGCCCTGTTCGACCCACGGCTGTCCGGCACATTTTGTGCTGTAGGGGTGGCATGGCGCTGTATCTATTCGTGGTTGGACGTCACCACACGTTCCGGACACGAAACTGAGGTCAGCGCCATGCGCCACCACAATAGCGTTTTTCATCAGTTGCTGAAGCATGTCCCGTGGGAGGAATTCGACCGACTGGTCGGGGTGCACCGGGCCGACGCGCGGGCCCGCCGGTTGACCACCAAGAGCCAGATTGTGGCCCTGCTGTATGGGCAATTGGCCGGTGCTGCGAGCTTGCGCGAGATCGTCGGCGGGATCCAGAGCCAGCAGGCGCGGCTTTATCATCTGGGGGCGAGGCTGCCGCGGCGCGCGACCCTGGCCGACGCCAACCGCGACCGGCCAGCCGACGTCTTCGCCGCGCTCTTGGCGCTGATGATCAGCCGGCCCATCGCGGGCTGCGCCGGAGCCTCACCGAGACCACCTATCTGATCGATGCGAGCGGTCTGCGGCTCGACGCGCGCAGCCGCGATTGGGTGCGCTTTTCCGAGGGCGTGTGCGGCGCCAAACTGCACGTCGTCTATGATCCCGACGCCGACCGGCCGATCTATGCGGCGATCACCGCGGCCCGGGTCAACGACATCACCGCCGCTCAGGCGATGCCGATCGAGCCCGGCGCTACCTATGTCTTTGATCTCGGCTATTATGATTATGCGTGGTGGGCCAAGCTCGACGCCGCGCAATGCCGCATCGTCACCCGGCTCAAAGCCAATACCCCGTTGACGGTGGTCGCGGAATTGGCGGTTTGCCGTAACGGCGCGATCCTCTCCGACCGCATCGGCCATCTGCCGGCGCGCCAAGGCAGCGGGCGGAGCAACCCGTTTGCGGACCCGGTACGCGAGGTCCGCATCAAGCTCGATACCGGCAAGGTGTTGCGCCTGCTCTCGAACGATCTGGATGCCGCCACTCAAGAGATCGCCGATCTCTACAAGCGCCGCTCGGCGATCGAGCTGTTCTTCCGCTGGGTCAAGCAGACCCTCAAAATCCGCCGCTTCCTCGGCACCTCGGAAAACGCGGTGCGGATCCAGATCGCCGTCGCGCTGATCGCCTTTTTGTTGCTGCGTCTCGCCCAGGCCGGGCAGCAGGCGGTCACCAGCCCACTCGCCTTCGCCCGCCTGGTCCGCCTCAACCTGATGCATCGCCGACCGCTCGACCAGCTGCTCGACCCCGAACCACCGCCGATTGCGAACCCCGCGCAAACGATGCTGCAATGAACCCCAGCTGAACCGGACAGCCGTGTGTTTCGACCCGGATCAGCATGCGGTCGCTGTCGATATCGGCGACGCGCAGCCCCACGACTTCGGAGACCCGCAGGCCGGCGGCATAGGCGGTCATCAGCGCTGTCCGATTCTTCAGGCCCGGCACCGCGGCGAAAAATCGCACCACTTCTTCCGCGCTCAGGATCACGGGGAGTTGCTGCTGCTTGCGCGCGTAGGGAATGCGCTCGACCATCGCGGCGCGCCCCAGGGTGACGCCGTAGAAGAAGCGCAGGGCCGAAACCGCGACATTGAAGCCGGCCCACGAGGCGCCGGTCGAAGTGAGGTGGATCTGGTAGGCGCGCACCTCCGCCAGCCCCAGCTGATCTGGCGGCCGGTTGAAGTGCCGGGCGAATTTTGCCACGGCGTGCACGTAGCAGCGTTGCGTCACCGGCGACAGGTTGCGGATCTTCATGTCTTCGATCATGCGGCGGCGCAGCGGGTTCATCTCGGCCATCGGGGGACCTCCTGGTTCAGGCTGCTTGACGGCGAGATGGCAACCGAGCGCGTGCCTGTATCGCAAGGGTCTACCCGAGCGACACGAGGCGGCGAGACGCAAATCACGTCTCGTTTGAGTTGATAATTGAGGAGCGAGACGGTATGACGGGAGGGTCTAGAAGCTAACGAGACAACTCCGCTGCCGATGCCCCTTTACGGCTACGCCCGCGTCTCCACCCTCGATCAGGACCTCTCGATCCAGCGCGCCGCGCTGAAGGCGGCAGGTTGCGAGGTGATCCGTGCCGAGAAGGCGAGCGGCACCCGTCGCGACGGCCGCAGCGAATTGCAGGTGCTGCTCGACTTCCTGCGCGCCGGCGACACGCTGGTGGTCACCCGCATCGACCGCCTGGCGCGTTCGCTGAAGGACCTGCAAGACATCGTGTACGAGCTGAAGGCCAAGGGTGTCGCGCTGAAGGCAACCGAGCAGCCGGTCGACACCGGCACCGCGGCCGGCAAGGCGTTCCTCGACATGCTCGGCGTATTCGCCGAATTCGAGACCAATCTTCGGCGCGAGCGGCAGCTTGAAGGGATCAGCGCCGCCAAGGCGCGCGGCGTCTACAAGGGCCGCAAACCATCGATCGATGCCGGCGAAGTCCGGCGGCTGCTCGATGACGAGAAGCTCGGCCCGGCGGCGATCGCCCGCCGGCTCGGCATCGGCCGCGCGAGCGTCTATCGCCTGCTCGGCAAACAGACCGGTCATGCGAACGGGACCGCCGATGCCGATCAAGCCTGAGCTGCGCTGGTTCTACCCGATCGACTGGCCGCAGATCAGCCGGCAGGTGCGGTTCGAACGCGCCGGCGGCCGCTGCCAAACTTGCGGTCGGCCGCATGGCGAGACCGTTCGCTGCCTGCCGGACGGCCGCTGGTATGACGCCGCTGCGAGCACCTGGCGCAACGGCCGCGGCCGGCCGGCCCGCTGGCCCGACATCGAGGAGGCGACCCGCATTCGGCACACGCGCGTCGTCCTCGCCGCGGCGCACCTCGATCATAACCCGGGCAACAATCGGCCGCGAAACCTGAAGAGCCTTTGCCAGCGCTGCCACCTGATCCACGACCGGCCGCACCATCTGGCACAACGGCGGATCACCTACCTGCTGCGCCGCGCCCTCGGCGATCTGTTCCTCGGTCCTTACCACGTCTGACTGTGCCGGTTACAAGTAATCAGCAAACGTTATGGCAGGAAGGCGCGGTTCGGGCTCGTTGAGCGAATACTTCCCAGGTGTTTACATACCGCAGAGCGGTTTAGAGTGTCAGCCCATCCTTTCGGTGGCGTAGCTGTGCCTTCGGCGACGAGGAGGTTTTGGAAGGCAGAGCGGGCGAGTTGCGGGTGCGGTGTTCGGTAATTCGTACCGCTCACCGCGGCGTTCAAGCCAGGCGGCGGGCGGCGACGAGAAAGATGGTTGCGGGCAGGTGGAGCGGGCCGGAATCGGACTTCGGCGGCGAAGGCTGTCTCGATTTCGCGGGCGATCTACCTGGCGGGTTGCTTCGGTCGGCTTCTTCTCTTCGATCAGCCTCGCCGTCGGCCCCATGGCCAGCGCCTGTCGGGCTTCCTCCTCGGGGCTGCCGCCGATGATGGTCGGGTGAGCGCGGTCGACCGTGATCTCGACGAAGCCGGCCGCCGCGAGAACCCCGCGGATATAGTCGGGGTCGGCAAAGGCGAGTGGGCTCGGCTCGTGAGCGGGTTGCGGCGCCGGCGGCCCGAGATGGCGCAGCGCGACGTCGTAGGAGATCAGCCAGTGCCGGTTCTCCGCGAGCGGCCCCCAGCAGGCGAAGACGAGGCGGCCGCTCGATTTCAACGCGCTGCCGATATTGCGGAAGGCTGCCGCCGGGTCGGCGAAGAACATGACGCCCATGCGCGAGGTCGCGAGATCGAATGCGCCTTGCTCGAGGGCGAACACCTGCGCGTCCCCGAGAAGCAATGTGACATTGCGCAACCCACGCCCGCCGACCCGCTGCCGCGCAGCGCCAAGCATCGGCTCCGAAATTCGACCGCAACGACCCGCCCTTGCTCGCCGACCGCGTCGGCGAGCGGCAGGGTCAACGCGCCGGTGCCGCAACCGATTTCGAGCACGCTTTCGCCGCCGGTGAGGCCCAGGCGCGCCAGCAATAACGCGAGGCTCTCCTGGTTGCGCCGCTCCCTGAACCCCGGGGCGGCGACCCAGCGCGGTCCGGCGACCGTGTTCCAATAGCGGCGCTGCTCTGCATTTGCATCGAGAGCTTCCTCGGCCATTTCGCAAGATCCTCCCGTTTCGGCCCCAATTTTGGCCGATCCTAGCGCAGCCCCGCCCGATGCAGCGGGCGCATTGCCTTGCACGTTCGCGGCTTCGGCCCATGCATGCAGGCGGATTTCGATGTGGCGTGGTCGCTACAGCGACATGCCGCCGTCGAGTAGGATGGTCTGGCTGGTCAATTCTCGTCCTCCACTCGCGAATCGGCCGATCCTGACGCCCCGACCCTGGTCTCGAAATCGGCTTTTCCGTTAGCCTGACGACCGGTGCCGGGCCTCGACTGCGGCGTCGTTCAGTCCACGCCGTGATACTTCTTGAGGTTCTCGTACCGGTCCTTCTGCACCAGCTCGGCAATCGTGCCGTCTGGCGCGCGGAACTTGATGACGCCGGCATCCAACGGCGACATCACCTCACCGCCCAATTCCTTGATTTTCTCGGCGGCGACCGTGATGTCGTCGACTCGGCCCCCCAATGGTGGATGCACGGGCCAACGCCGGAAAGCTGTGCCTCGGGCGCATCCTCGCTGTCGTAGTGTGACCGCCGTAGGATTCTCCCCAGAAGCTGGATTGCGCCCCTGAGGCCGGACAGGCGAGGTTTTTGATTTGACCAGTGCGGCGGGCCTTGAAGGAATAGGCCCATGCCGAAGCACCGCGTTCATACCATCGAGTTCAAGCGGCAAGTCTGCCAGGAGTTCGCCGGCGGCGAGACGCTCTATGGCTTGGCCAAGCGGCACGGCATCTGCCGCAATCTGATCCGCGTGTGGATCGCCAAGTTCGAGGCTGGCGAGTTCGACGAGGATGCCGAGGCGGCGAGCCTGATCACTGATTACGAGGCGCCGATCGCCGCGCTCGAACGACTGGTCGGGCGACAGGCCCTCGAGTTCTGAGTTTCTAAAAGGGGCGCTCCAAAAGCACACGGTCGCCGAGAAGCGGGCCTACATCCGTGATCAGCGGCCCCCCGGCCTCCCCATCATCGAGGGATGTCGGCTGATGGGAATTGCGCGCTCGACCTTCTATGACGCGCCGCCGGCAAAACTTGGTGATGCCCAAATCATCGCCCGGATCCGGGCGATCTGCGATGAGTTCGAGGCCTACGTGTAG
>CAWCIL010000019.1:0-6297 GCA_963795485.1 uncultured Alphaproteobacteria bacterium | reverse complement strand
CGGCGGCGCCGGAGTTTTCGACCGAGTGGTGAGCGCCGAGCGCAGCGGAAACACGGCGGGGGCGGGCAGGGGAGAGGGCGCGGTCACCGGCGGCCGCGGCGGCACCAGACCTGAGACCCGGTCGAGCAACTCGGCGGGATCGGCACAGAGACTGGGCGAGGACGGAAAGGCGCGCGGATCCGCGGCCGGGACGCGGTCGATCACCGTCAGCCGCGTCTCGATGGTCGTACCGTGGCGGACATAGGCCCGGCCGGCGATAGCCGCGGTGAAGACGACGCGGCCTTTCTGCTGCAGGCGCACAAAGGCCTCGCGCCAGGCCGGCTGATCAGAACCGATATTATGGCCGGTGATCGCGACGAGACGGCCGCCCTCGGCGAGCCGTGCCAGCGCCGAGCTGATGTGGCGCATCGCGGCCTCGGCGAAGCGGCCTTCGACATGCGGCGAGGCCGAGAAGGGCGGGTTCATCAGAACGACACTCGGCCGGATCCCGGCGTCGAGATGGTCGTGGATCTGCTCGGCGTTGTGGCGGGTGACAGCGACGTCGCGGAACAGTCGGCCGAGGAGACCGGCGCGGGTCTCGGCGATCTCGTTCAGGGCGAGCCGGGCTTTGGCGAGCTCGGCGAAAATCGCCAGCAGCCCGGTGCCGGCCGATGTTCCAGAACGACATCGCTGGGGGTCAGCGCTGCCGCCTCGGCAGCGACAAAACCGAGTGCGATCGGCGTTGAGAATTGCTGGAAGTGCTCGGATTCTTCCGAGCGGCGGGTCTGCGACGGCGAGCCTTCCGGCGAGACGGGTCAGCATCTCGACCATCGCCGCGGCCGAGCCCGCGCGCGTGCGCATCGCGCTGCCGAATTTGCGCAGGAACAGCACCTGGGCGGCTTCGAGGGCTTCGTAGGCGTCCTTCCACACCCACGTTCCTTCGGCGTCCGTGCCGCCGAAGGCGGCCTCCATCGCCGAGCGCAGAGCACGGCTATCGAGCGCGCGGCCTTGACCGAGCAATTGCGCGAGCAATGTCGCGGCATGAAAAAGCCCCGAAACCTTGTCGGGCGGGGCTTGCGGCAAAAACAGCGGGAGGGTGGCCGCGGCGGGTGTAAGGCCGAGCATGCGGGAGATCTCCGAGAGCGGGGTTCGAGGATGAGCCCGGCCAGGCGCTCTCTCTTCTCCGTCCGGGTTCACCCGCTCCCGGCCGCCCTTTTCCTCTCCGCTCGCCATCAGCAGAGCGATCCAACGAAAAAGGCCCGCGCGGCGGCGGGCCAGGGTTCGGGAGATTTCAGTTATTGGCCGATGCTGCGGTCGATCGGCGCAACAGGGTCGGCAGCGGTGTGCCGCCCCTGCTTCGGTTACCTGATCCTGCCGGCCAGCGGGCACGACCGGCAGGTCTCTGCCATGGCCACGCCCGCTGCTGCGTTCCGAAAATGCGCGTCAGGATGCCGAAGCCCCGTTGAGCGCGATGCTGACCGGCTCGTCCTCGGTCAGGAAGGCCGGCAATTCGGCCGCCGCGAGGTCGATTTCGGCGGGTTCGGCGCCGTCAGCATCGCCGGCCAATGGTGCGGCTTCGTCGCATTGCGGATCCGCGGCAGCGTTGTTCGCGGCAGCGTCGGCATAGGCCATGCCGGGCGGCAGCCAGGCCGCAGCGGCGTCGCGCGCCGCCCGGTCGAGACCGATGCAGGCGGTGCTTTTCGCGGGATCGAAGGCGGTTTCGAGCGCCGCGGCGAGTTCCGGCTTCTTGTCGCCGGCGTGATCTCGAGCCCAGCGATCGCCGAGGATCTCCCTGCCGATCGCGAGGCCGTGCGCCTTTTTGACCCGGCCCCAATAATTGGCGGCGGTCGGCCGCCAGTAATCGGCAAACGGGATCGCGAGCCGCCGGCCGGCGGCTTCGATGACCGGATCGGCCCCGTCCTCGATCGCCAGCTGCGGCCTAAGGCAAAGGGCGACGCACCGCGCGAAAAGTCGCTGCTTGATCTCGGACGGCAAGGCCGCAAGCGCCGCGAAGCTTTCCGCCGGCGGCAGTTTGAGCCAGTCGAGATCGAGTGCGCTGCCCTGGGCTTCGAGCAGGCGATCGGCCGCGGTGCCGGCAGAGATCGTTCAATGAGCTGCGCAGTGGAGGCTCGGTCGCCCGCAAATCGAGCGGATGCGAGCGGTAGCCGAACCGATCGAACAGATCGACGCACAGCGCATAGAGCGCCAAATCGAAGGCGACATCGAAATCCGCCGCGAGATGGGCGCGGGTGATCTGCAATCGGTGCGCCTTGAGATCGTCGACCAGCAACTGGCTGAAACCGCACTCCTTGCGCAATGCCTGCTCGGCGCTCGGGGAGCGGCGGGAGATTTCGTCGTCTGGGCGGGCCTTGAACCCGACTGTCTCGTCGTCGCCGATATCCCAGTGCCGGTCGCCGAGCGTTCGACGAGCCCTTCATGGAGACGAAATTCGCCATCATCGCCGATCGTGACGATAACGCCGGCGATGGCGCGGTCTTTTTCGCTGTAGACCGCGAGATCCTCGACGCTCTCGGTGAGTTCGTCGCGGCGCTCCTCGAGCTGGGCGGCTTCGGTCATCAGCTCTTCGGTCCACTCGTCCTCGGGGGTTTCCTCGAGTTCCGCGAGACGCTGCTTCGATGCGCTCGATTTCCCCGGCGATTTCGGGTGGAAGCTCGGCCGGTTGCGGACGGACGCGGCGGTATTGCGCGGTGAAGTCGTACGCGGGATCGAGCATCGCTTTGGTCCAGGCCCAGGAGGAGCGCAATTCGGCGGCCTTCTGTTCGAGCTTCTCGATCGCCAGCCGGCGGACGAGTGCGGCATCGTCCATAAAGCCCTCGTCGTCGCCGCTGAAGAGATCGCGCGTCACCGCGCCGCCGGCGGCCTCGTAAGCAGCACTGCCGACGAATAGCCCGAGATCGGAGTCGAGCGGGATGGCGGTTTGGGTCAGCAGACGCCGCACCGTATAGGGCGGGATGTAGGAATGGTCCTTGAGCTGATGCCACACGGCGAGCTGCGCCGGCGTGATCGGCGCCGAGCGTGAACGCGGTCACGACATCGAGGCTGATGTCGCCGTCGCGATAAGCGTCGAGCAGTTCGGGCGCGAGCTTGCCGAGCCGCAGGCGCTGCCGGACGTGGCGTTCCGAGACGCCAAAGCGGGTGGCGACCGCCTCGACAGGTTCGCCCCTGTCGATCAGGGCCGCCATCGCGACGAACTCGTCCGCCGGTGAGAGGGCGGCGCGGATGCAGTTTTCCATCAGCGAGGTCTCGATCGCCACCTCGGGCTCCTCGACCAGGCATGGGACCTTGAAATCGGCAGGGATGACGCCCTCGGCCGCGAGCTCCTGCAACGCCTTGAGCCGCCTTCCGCCAGCCGTTACGGCGTGGACGCCCTTCTTCTCGCCGGACACGGGTGAGCGACGAGGTTCTGCTTCAAGCCCCGCGCCCGGATGCTGGCCTTCAGCTCGGCGTCTTCGGCGGCTGAGGGCGGCGTCTTGCGGACATTGGTCGGGGACGGCACGAGCTTGTCGAGCGGGATGTTCCGAACGGCAGATGGGGTGGTGGTCATGTGTGGGTTCTTCCGCGACGGGCGGGCAAGAGCCGTTCTCTTGCCCTGTAAGACACGTCAAAAACCCTCTCCCGGTCCTCTTCCTCTTGGGTGTTGCCGCTGGAACCGTCGCCCGGAAAGAGAGGGCGCGCCGTCGCCGTGTCACGCTGCCACTGCCAGTTCAGCGGCTGCCGCCGGCGCGGGATCGTCGACGCCGAAGGCGAGCAGATAGTCGGCCGCCTTCGATGCGGCGCTTGCGGCGCGGATGATCGCGCGGTTGTCCTCGCGCAGCACTTCGAGCCAAGAGGCGAGATAGTCGGCGTGCCGCACCGTCGGCACGATCGACAGGGCCGCGCAGACAAAGGCGCCGGTCATTTCGGCAACCAGTTCCTCGCGCGCGTAAGAGGACGAGCCGAAACCGCCGGAGAGATCGCGGTTCAAACGATGTGGGGCTCCACTCCAGTGGCCTAGTTCGTGACAAACCGTCCGGTGAAAATTGATCGGCTCGAAGAAGGCCGAGGGCGGCGGCACCTGGATGTAGTCGGCGCTGGGGACATAGAAGGCGCGGTTGCCGCCGATGCGGATATCGGCGCCGGTGGCGCGGATCAGCGCCTCGGCCTGCGGCAGGATCAGGTTGTCGGCCAGCGGTTCCGGCGGCGGCGCGATATCGGCGGGAACATCCTCGCACTGGTCGGCGTTGAAGACCGTGAAGCGCTTGAGGAACGGGATCGCGTCGGGCTCGTCGCCGGCCTCGGCGGCGCGCGTCGCGCTCGCGGTAGGGAATGAAGCGGTCGGCAAAGACGACCGTGATGCCGCGTTCGCCCTTGCGCACATGGGCGCCGAGTCTTCAGCGCCTGGCGGAAGGTGAGCCAGTTCTGGCCGGTGAAGCCGCGCTCGGTGCAGGCCAGCCACAGGATCAGGATGTTGATGCCGCTGTAGGGGCGGCCGGTCGCGGCGTTCTTCGGCAGGCCGAGCGGGGCGGCCACGCCGGCCCCGGATCCCAACCACGGCTGCACCCAGGGCACGCGCCCCTGTTCGAGCTCGCGGATGATCTTGTCGGTGATCTCCTGGTAGAGGCTGGCGCGGTCGGCAAAGGATTTGTGGGCAGGGGCGGCGTGGGGCATGGGGGGTCTCCGCGACGCGCGGGCGAAAGCTTTCTCTCGCCTGGGACGCTCGTCACCGGACCCGCACGGCCCTTTTCCTCTCCTTATTCCCGGCGCTCCCGCACGGTCACCGCCGGCCAACCAGAAGCCGTTGCCTATCCGCACTCCCCTTGTCCCGCCGTACCCGGATTTAATCCGGGGGTAGGCGGACGCGTCAGCGGGCGTCACCCGTCAGGGCGGAGACGGCTCGCCGGCAAGGGGGAAAAGCGAGCCGGCTCCGTCCCCGCGGAAGCGGGGATAGCACGCGGCCCGCGCACCGCGCGGGAGACGCCCGGAACCGGCGGCGGAGAATGAACTTAGAGTTCAGGCGGCGGATGGAGCGGTTTTTTTGCCGTTCGCGGCAATAGTCGACGCTCGTCGCCGGGATCGACGGACATCAGCTGCGGCGGCGGTATTCATTGAGCGAGATCACGTCCGGCGGCAACGCTGAAAAATCCCTGACCGCGCCCTCGTAGCCGCAGGCGCCGCATCCCGCGGCGTTGTCCGCGCACCAGCAGGAACCGTCGATGTTCTGTACCTCTTCGGCGATCTCGGCGCCGTCGGCGGTGAGCCGGATCGAGACGAAGGCGCAGATGTCGATCTCGTCGGCACTGTCGCATTGGGGGCAACGGTAGTTGAAGCGGTTGCCCATGGGTCAGTGCCGGGCGGCGCGGCGGAGGCCGGCCGCCCATGCGCCGGCGGGCGTGAATTCGAGGATCACGGTGATGGCCGCGTCACGGGCATCGGGGTGATCGCAGGCAAAGACATAGACCGCCGCCATGGGTTGCGGGGTTGACGCCACAAGATAGGTCTTGCCGCTGTTGCGGGCCTCGGCGTCGGCAACGACCTTGGCGATGTGGATCATCGCGGTTATGGCCTCGTGCGGGTGGTGCGGCGCTGCCTCGTAGCACCAAGAGTAGCCGAAGTCGGTGTCGATTTCGGTAATGGAACTGGCGAAATCGGCGCTGTCGCCGGTCGACGCCTGCATGTCCTTAAGGATGCGCTGCATGACCTCCCGTCCGGAGTTGCCCATTTTGCCGATTTCGATCATTGCAGCGGGCCCCGGCGCCGCTGGAGGGCGAGGCGCAATGTTCTCTCGATCAGGTCGCGGGCATCCGCTTCGTCATGGATGTCGAGTACCGGCCGATGGCGGTCTCGAGAAGAGCGATCGACACCGGAGTATGATCGGCCGAGGTGGTAGTGTCGGCGATCCAGTGCGCGAGGCCGCGCTTGATTTCACCAACTCGCGCTTCGACGCCGCGCTTGATGGTGGCCATATTTTTGGCGAGGTCGGCATCGGGAGCCAGGGGCGAGGTGGTTTTGTCGGTCATTGGACGTGCCTGTGGGCGGCAAGTAGCCCCCTGAGAACGCAAAAGTTGCAGGGCAGCTCGATGTTGTCGGGAATACCGGCGAGGTAGCGCAAAACGTAACGGCGCGCGACTTGGGTAAACGGCTGGTCGTGCGCGAAGTTGAGATCGATGTGGGAGCAAAGCTGGCCGACCGTGCAACTCCGTTCGTTGGCAATTTCGCACAGCGCATGCCAGGTGGCATCTTCAAGAAACACGTCCGTCTTCGTCGTCGACATAACGGCGCGCTTCGGTCGGATCGGGATATTCAGGCGTCGTGATCGGC
>CAWCIL010000018.1:0-15481 GCA_963795485.1 uncultured Alphaproteobacteria bacterium | reverse complement strand
GAAGGGCTGGGCATCGAGACCTCCCCCGGCCTTTCGCCTGACGAAGCCTGGACGCCGTGATCAAGCGCGGCGCGGTGCTCGATCTTGCCGGCGGGCTGCAGATCCGCCGCTCGATGGTGATGACGCATGCATCGCGTCGAGCTGACCGGCTTCACCGATGGCATGGTCCCTCAGCTGAAGGCGCTCGGCCTCACCTCCGAAATCATCGCCTGGCGCTTGCGGCTCTTCGTGCCGGTCGCGGCCGAGATCGCGGCCCGGCATTGCTCTCAGCACTCCTCGACCGCCACCCGCTCCTCCGCGCCAATGCCCGCGCCGCCGCCTGATCGCGAGATGACCCGTGATCAGCGCCGCCGCCGATCTGGCGCGCCGCCTCGCGCGCGACGCCGAGGCCGTGTGCCGTCATTACCTCTCGAACGGGCATCGCCAGGGGCATTACTGGGTTATCGGCGATGTCATGAATACTCCGGGCCGCAGCCTCTATGTGCGTCTTACCGGACCCGATTCCGGCCCTGGTGCCGCCGGCAAATGGACCGACGCCGCGAGCCCGAGCGAGCATGGCGATCTCTTGGATCTGATCCGCCTCAACCGCAACCTGCGCGATCTCGGCGAGGCCATGGACGAAGCGCGCCGGTTTCTCGCCCTGCCCCGTCCCCCGATCCCATCGCCGCCGAATCTCGGTCATATGCCACCAGCCGCGAGCGGCTCTTCCGAAGCGGCGCGCCGCCTGTTTCGTGCTGGACGCCCCGTTCCCGGCACACCGGCCGAAGCCTATCTGCGCGCCCGTGGCATCACCGGACGGCTCGACTGGCCCGCCTTGCGCTACCACCCGTCGGTCTACTACCGCGAGACGGACCACGCTCCGCTGGAAAGCTGGCCGGCGCTGCTTGCTGCCGTCACCGACCTCGACGGCAATATCACCGGCATTCAGCGCACCTGGCTCGATCCACGGCGGCCCGACAAGGCGCCGCTTGCCGATCCGCGCCGTGCCCTCGGCCATCTGCTCGGCAACGGCGTGCGCTTCGGCGCTGCCGGCGGACATCCTCGCCGCTGGCGAAGGCATCGAGACCATGCTCGCGCTTAAATCGGTGCTGCCCTCATTGCCGGTCATTGCCGGGCTTTCGGCCAACCACCTCGCCGCCCTCGATCTGCCCCCGGCCCTCTGCGCCGCCTCTATGTCGCGCGCGACAACGACGCGGCCGGTCTCCGGGCGGCGCAACGGCTGCGCGAACGCGGCCTCGCCGCCGGCATCGAAATCCGCGAGCTCGTGCCGGTCCATGGCGACTTCAACCTCGACCTGTGCCGTCTCGGCCCCGAGGGCATGCGGGCACATCTCGCGGATCAGCTCGTCCCCTCCGACCGGACGCGGTTTCTGCCCGATACACGCCGCTCCGATCCGCGGCGGTGAGCCCCAGGGTCATCCCGGTTTAGCGGCGCCGCGCCGGAAGGAAGAAGGGCTTTTCGTTTGCGGCGGCGGTGTGCCTTCAGCCGGAAAAGAGCCGCGCATGCGGCCTTCCCGAGCGGCGATTTGCCGGCGGCGCAGCCGGGTTGCAATGGCGCCGGCCAACTATTTTCCGCCGCCGGGCTGATCGTCCAACGGATACGAACATGGGGAGCCTGCGATCAGCCCGGCTTTGCATCGCGAAGCAAAATAGCTGCCCGGCGCCATCCTCCGCTGTGCTCCGGCCCCAAGCGCCCACCCCACGCGACGGTCGCGTGGGGACCCCGGGGGGTGCAACCCGTCTGCGCCGCCGGCCAAGGGATCGCCGTGAAGGCCGCGATCGGCGCGGCTGACCCTCCGGCAGAAAGGCGCCCGCCATGGCACGCGACGACAGCCCCCTCCCCTTCCTCGACAGCGACACCGATCCCGAATTTCCCGCCGCCTCGCCGACCGCGCATCTGCTCGACGAGCTCGCCCTCTACGGCTATCGCCCCGGCCAGGACGAACCCGATCCGCGGCCATTGCCCGAACCCGATGCCGTGCAGGCCCAGCTCGACAATGCAGTCGAAGCCTTGAGCGCCATGCTGACCGGCACCCGCCTCGAGGACGATCTCGCCGACCTGCTGTGGTCGTTCGTCAACCTGTTCCACCGCAAGCTCGACCGCATCGAGCGCGAGCTCGACAGCAACGAGCAGGCGCAGCGCCGCGGCCAGGCCGAGCAGGACGGCTCCGAGGTCAAGTCGGTCGAGCTCGAACGCCTGATCAATCAGGGCATCAGCCTGATCGAACGCCGCAACGCCTTCGAATTCGTCCGCGACCATGCCGCCGAGCTCTACGAGGCCGCGACCGGATCCGCCTGGCGCCCGCACACCGGATCGATGGTCAATCACCGGGCATTGACCGCCGCGGTCATCGACAGCCGCGAATTTCTCGCCGCCCGCCGCCGCGCCGACGCGCAAGTGCTCGCCCCCGCCGGCACCCGCATCGCCTTCACCGGCGGCACCGACTGCAACGATCACACCCGCATCTGGGAGGCGCTCGACAAGATCCGCGCCAAGCACCCCGACATGGTGCTGCTGCACGGCGGCAGCCCGCGCGGCGCCGAGCGCATCGCCGCCTGCTGGGCCGACAATCGCAAAGTCCCACAGGTGGTCTTCAAGCCCGACTGGACCCGCGACCGCAACGCCGCCCCGTTCAAGCGCAACGACCGGATGCTCGAGGCGCTGCCGATCGGCGTCGTCGTGTTCCCCGGCTCCGGCATCGCCGCCAACCTCGCCGACAAGGCCAAGAAGCTCGGCATCCCGACCTGGCGCTTCGACCAGCCGGCTCGTACCAAGACCGAGGCCGAGGGTGGCGCCGCTTAGGCGCCATCACCATCCTCGCTCAAACCGGCGGCGCCCCGGTTACCGACGCCGGCGCCGTCGGTGGAAGTCGGTTGACGACATCCCGGGGGTCAGGATCGGCGGCATTCCACGCAAGCCACCCTCTCCCGCGTGTCGCCGGCATTGGATAATCTTTCCCGGATCGCGCACTGATAGTTTTCGTCCGGTGATCCCTGAAATCGACATCTGGCGGGCAGCGCTCCTGATGCTCAAGCGCTTCGGGGACAACGCCCCCAAGGAAAGTGCTGCGCGCGCCGGCAACCTCGAAACCGAAGGCGATCGCGACGGTGCCGCGACCTGGCGCCGGATCACCGATGCCGTCGAGCAGCTGGCGAACCCAACGCCGGCCGGCCCAGTGCACTGACCGCCAGCGTAAAAGGCCCGGTTAACCCGCTCCACCTCATCGCTTGATTCTCGTCGCCCGGTGCGGTCGCAAAGCTTCGCATGCGCGGCTTTCGTTTGCGGGCCCAGGTCTCAACCGTACCGCTCGCCTTGATGCCGGTCGCGCGGGACACGTGGCAGCCGAGCTTGGTCTTTAAGCCGAGGCCAACATCCGCCAGCGCCGCCCGTAGAGCCGGGTTCAGATGCCTCTCGGATGCGCCACCCGGTCCCTTGTCGCCGTTTCCGCAGGCCCGTCCCTGGCATGTCTCTCAAAGCCCTAGAGCCCGCCGGCGCCGCCGCCAACCGGTCCGCCGGAAAAATTTCCCCGGCCGGCAACAGAGCCGGCCTCCTCGCGGCCGCTGCGCTCTCAAATTTTCCCGCCTCCCCGGTCCTCCGCTGGCGCTCCGGCCGCTGCCCGCGGTGACGGCGGCGCCGTTGCGGTCTCCGAGCCCGAGACATCGCCGGGACGGTCCCGGCGAACAACCGAAAGGAAACCTCTCATGGCGATCACCCTCGGCACCTTCACCCAGCTCGATGACGGCGTTCTGACCGGGACGTTCAAAACCCTCAACGTCAGCGCCTCGCTGGCCATCGTCCCGATCGACAAGACCTCCGACAAGGCTCCCGATCACCGGGTCTATGCCGGACCGCGCCACGAAGTCGGCGCCGGCTGGAGCCAGGTCGCCAAATCGAGCGGCGAGACCTACATCAACCTCAAGATCGGTTCGCCGGAATTTGGCCCGGTCTGGGTCCGCTGCCGGCTCGTCAAGCTCGAAAAGCCGGCCGAAGACGGCGCCACCCACATCGCCCTCTGGGAACCGCGCGACTAGCGAGCACCAGCGCCCCGCCGCGGGACCCGCGGCGGGGCTTTTTCGCGCAACCGCCCCTTTAGTGTCGGACCGACCCCTCTCCCACTTTAGAAGCCGTCTCGCCGGATTTCCGATCATCCCATGCCGGCCCGCGCCGGTTCAAGGAGGCGCGGTGCCCCCAATTTTGCCGCGCGGAATGAGCGCGCCAGCGCGCGCCGGTCTTGATGCGCACGCGACAAAATCGGCACCCCCGCGCCCCGCTGCGCGGCGCCTGCGGCGTCCTTGACCCGGCCCAGTCCGGCATGGCGCCCGCCTCCCGTCTTTTGCGACGGAAGGAGAACACGATGATCACCCTGTACGACCATATCCAGGAGCTGCGGGCCGAGCTGCGCGGCTGCTACTTCACGCGCCGCGAGCGTGCTGCCGTGCAGGCGGAGCTGGCGAAGGCGATCGCCGAGCAAGCCGAGCTCGACCGCGCATTCGACGCCGCCCTGGAGGCGCTGTCGGATCCCACCGAGGCGATCGGGGCCGCCGCGTAAGCGGCCCCTCCCCTCCTCCGCCGCTCTCCGTCCGCCTCGGGCGGGCCAAGATATCCGCGATTTACAAGCGACGAGCGCCTCGGCCGACGCACCGCGCTACCTAGAGTGTCCGGCTCGATGGCTGGGACCGGCTTCGCGGGCAGCGGAAACCCCGCCCGGCGCGGGATGCTCATTCAAAAGCGATTTTGGGCCGCCGCCGTGTCCCTCCTCGCGCGAATCGGTGGCGTCGTGCTTCCTGTGTGTGCTTTCGTGCATGCACGGAAAGCAGTACGCCAAAGCGTCCTTTCTGTTATTTGTGCTTTCGTGCAAAGCAGGAAGCACGATTCCACGGTTTTTGCAAGCTGGCGCTATTCGTGCATTCGTGTATTCGTGCGATCACGCGCGAATGAAAACGTCGTCTAAATTCGCGTGTAAGCACGAAAGCACGGAAGGCAAAAAATCTCTCGTTGCGTGATTTCGTGCTTTCTGGCAAACCAAAATGGCCAGGAATCACGCAAGCCAGAAATCCAAAATGTACGTAATCGTGCTAGCAAGCCAGAAAGGCGGAGCCGGGAAGACCACCCTCGCCGCGCATATCGCCGTTGCGGCCGAAGCCGCGGGCGACGGCCCGGCCGTCCTCATCGACACCGATCCGCAAGGCTCGTTGTCGGCCTGGTGGAACGTGCGGAAAGCGGAAGTACCGAAACTGGCGCCGATGACCATCGCCGAGCTACCGGAAAAGCTGGAGCTCCTGGCCGGGCAGGGTTCAGCGTGGCGGTGGTCGATACGCCGCCGGCGATCACCGAGGCGATCGGCGCGGTCGTGGTCTCGGCCGACCTTGTGCTCATTCCGACCCGGCCGAGCCCGCACGATCTGCGCGCTGTCGGCAGCACCGTCAGCCTGGTTCAGGCCGCCGGCAAGCCGTTCGTGTTCGCCGTGACCCAGGCCAAGCCGAACACCCGGCTTACTGTGCAGGCCATGGCGGCGCTTTCCGAGCACGGGCAGGTGGCGCCCTCGATCGTGCACGACCGGGTCGACTATGCCGGCTCCATGATTGACGGCCGCACCGTGCAGGAGATCGACCCGAGAGGGCGGAGCGCCGCGGAAATGGCCGGATTGTGGGAGTTTCTCAAAGCACAAATGGCAAATAGCACGAAAGCACGAAAGGCAGTCGCATGAGAAGCAAACCTGCCGAACTGTCCGCCGGTCTCGTCGCCATCAAGGGTACCGCCGCACCTTCGCCGGACATGCCGGGCAGGGGAGGGCCTGCTTCCTGGCGCCGCAATGCGGCGCCACAGCCGGCCGCAGAACCTGCGTACAACGCCGCCCAGGGCCGCCGCAATCCCGGCGCGCGGCAAAGCAAGCCCGGGCCTAGCGAGACGAAAGAGGCCAATCTCGCGCCGCTCAATTTCCGGATCTCGGCGTCCTTCCGGCGCGAATTCAAGACCTACGCCGCCACCCACGATCTCAAGCTGAACGAGCTTTTGCGGCTCTGAGCTTCGAGGCTTATCGACGGCAAAAACGCGACTAGGGATCAGCCAGAAAGCACGAAAGCACGCTAATAATCAGCGGTTTCGACGCCACCCGATTCGCGGTTGGCGGCCGAGTTAGCCACCCGCCGCAGCTCTCGACATCGATACCAAGGATATTTCGGCAATCGTAATTATTCAAGGAAATCCAGGAGATTTAGCGGGATGACGCGTCTAGCTGTCCGTTCGTGGATCAGCCACAAGATTTAGTCTTAAGGTTCGGGTTTCTCGTAACCACGTCGAGAGTCGCCATGCCCATCGCTCCGACCATAGCACCCATTGCCGCCCGCGTTCGTGCCTACCGGCAGCGCCAGGTCGAGGCCGGGAACAAGCAGCTGATCCTGCCTCTTCCCGGCGAGGCGGTGAATTTTCTCGACGAGCTCAAGGAACGCCATGGCCTGCAGAATCGCAGCCAGGCGATTTTGCAATTGATCGAACGGGGGAGGGAAGTCACCCAGCAAGTAAACAACTTAGAAACGCGAAAGCCCGCCTTGCCGGGCGGGCTTTCGAAACTCGTGACGGGCCTTGCGGCCACGTCGGGACCAATCGCAGCTCCCAACCTAGCCGATAGACGCCGTCCTGTCAAACGGAAATTGCCGTTTCCGTTAACGGGGAAGGCTTGCCCGTCGCGATCCGACCAGAGAGGGGGAAAGCGATGGACATCGATAATAGCGCCCAAGGGGCGCCACGGGGGAGCTTTGCCCATGCCCCCACAGGCTTCCGGCGGATGACGCCGGGGCTGCTGAAAGCCGACCGCGCGGCGGAAAGTTTCGCCGGCCTGCCGGAGGGGGTCAAATCGCCGGGGCAGTTGCTGGCTGCCCTGAAAGCGGCGGCGCCACGGCTTGGCATTTCGCCACGGATCGTGCACGCGGTTGACTGGCTGTTCCGTTTCACCCAGCCGCAGGACTGGGAGCAGGGCAGCCGGCCGATCGTATGGCCCTCGGCCTCGATGCAGGAGGAGGCGCTCGGCCTCTCGGCGACGCAGGTCAAGGAAATCAACCGGCGCCTGATCGAGCTCGGCTTGGTGACGATGAAGGACAGCCCGAACGGCAAGCGCTACGGCCGCCGGCACGAGAAGACCGGGCATATCATCGAAGCCTACGGCTTCGATCTGTCGCCGATCGCGATGCGCCATGCCGAATTCGTGCGGCTGGCGGAGGAGGGAAGGGCGGAGCGCGCCGCCATGGGGCGGCTGCGGCGGCGGGCGACGATCGCCAGGAAGGCCATTACCCAGATCCTCGAGACGGCGCAGGAATACGGTTTCGCGGACGAGGAGTGGCATATCACTCGCGCGCGAAACAGCGGCTCTCATGCGGGCGCTGAAGGTCGTGGAGCGCCCGGACGAGATGGAGACCGGGGTGAAGAGCCTGGAACGCAGGCAGATCGCGGCGCGCGAGCGTCTTGAGAGCTTGTTAGGAGTAGTGAATTCCGCCCCCAAGGGGCCGGAAAACCGGCCCCACCAATACAACTACAAACCAAGCCCTGATCCTAACCAGGATACCGTAATCGCAGCCAAAGACTGTAGCGGGGAAGGGGAGGGGGCTGGTTCTCAATCCCCGGCACAGCAGCAGCGGCACCGACCGGAGAAGGGCATGGTGCACGGCATCCGGCCGGACGAGCTGCCGCGGCTGACACCCAAGCTCAAGCCCTATCTACGGCGGCCCAACCCGGCCTGGCCGGACATCATCGATGCCGCCGACTGGCTGCGGCACGACCTCGGGGTGTCGAAATCGCTGTGGGGCGACGCTTGTCTGGCCATGGGCCGTGAATTGGCGGCCGTGGCGCTGGCGATCGTCTCGACCAAGGAGGCGGAGCATTTCCAGACCACGCCCGGCGGCTACTTCCACGGCATGGTCGCCAAGGCCAAGGCCGGCGAATTGCACCTCGAACGCACGGTGTGGGCCTTGCGGCGCGCCTCCGAGCCGGAACACGGGCGGGGCAGGGGAGGGGCCTCGCACCGCCGCGAGGATTACCGGGCATGATAAGGCCTAGCGTGGCCGGTCTGGAGGTCATTCCGGGTTTCGGCTATAGGAACCGAATGAAGCATGAACATCGTCCCGATCGGCTCCGGCTCTGCGGGCGGTTTGCCATGGCGGCTAGGTCCGCGCCGGCCACTATCGCGGTCCGCGAGAACCGGGCGCGTTCTGCTGCAGCCATCGGTGACGATGTTCGGCCTGCGGCCCTCCCGGCCGATGCGCTCGACGACCGGATCGCGATCGTCGGTACGGCGGGCTCGGGCAAGACCTATGCGGCAAAGGGTTTTGTCGAGCGGCTGCTGGAGACCGGCGCGCGGGTTGCCATCGTCGATCCGCTCGGGGTGTGGTGGGGCTTGCGGGCCAGCGCCGATGGCGGCGCCCCGGCTTATCCGGTCGTGGTCTTTGGCGGCCGCCATGCCGACGTGGCGATCACCGCCGAGATGGGCGGGGCCTTGGGCCGGCTGATCGCCGGCCAAGCCCTTGCGTGCGTCGTCGATCTCTCCGAGCTCGGCAGCAGTGCCGCGCGGCGGCGTTTCATGGCCGCGTTCGCCGACGCCCTCTACGAGGCGAACGAGGAGCCTCTGCACCTCGTCCTCGACGAAGCTGATCTCTGGGCGCCGCAGCGGCCGATCAAAGGCTGGGAAGGGCTTTTGGGCCATATCGAGGAAATCGTGCGGCGCGGCCGGGTGCGCGGCTTCATCCCGTGGCTGATCACGCAGCGTCCGGCGGTCGTGCACAAGGACGTGCTGAGCCAAGCCGACATCCTGATCGCGATGAAGCTGACGGCGAGCCAGGACCGAGACGCGGTCGGCGGCTGGATCGAGGGCCAAGCCGACCGGCAGGAAGGCAAGCGCATCCTCGGCGACCTGCCGCGCCTGCCGCGCGGCGAGGGGTATCTGTGGGCGCCCGGCCGCGGCATTCTCGAACGCGCCGCCTTTCCGGCGATCCGCACCTTCGACAGCTCACGCACGCCCAAGCGTGGCGAACGCTTGGCTATTCCGCGCACGCTTGCGGCGGTCGACCTGACCGCGATCGTCGCCGCTCTCGCCGCGAGCGAGCAGATCGGCGAGCCGACGGCCAGGCTGCGCGCATCGTCCGGGGACCGAGAACGACAGGCTCAGCTTGAGCGGAAACTCGCGGCGACCACGGCGCGGATCGTCGCGCTTGAGCAGCAGAACCACGCACTCACCGCCCGGCTTGAGCAGATCGCGGCGCTGGCCGCCAACCCAGCGGGGTCGTCCGGCAATACCATGTACGCGGCAGAGCCCCGGACCGACATCGGGACCAAGGCGATTCAGCCGCCGCGGGTGGCGTCTCCTGAGCCCGCGGAAACCGATGCTGCTCCCATTTCCGGCGATGGGATACACCCGGCTGGGCGTAAACTCCTGATGGCAGCGGCGCAGCACGCGCCTGGGCAATTCACCTGGGGTCAGCTGGCCACGCTTGCCGGCCTGAAGCCGAGCGGCGGGCACTTCAACGCCGGGCGCAAGAGCCTACGGGGATCGGGTTATATCGCCGAACAAGACGAGCTGGTGGCGGCGACACCGGAGGGGCTGAAGGCGGCCGGCGAAATTCCCCCGTCGCCGTCGACGCCGGCCGAGCGGCTCAATTTGTGGTGCGGTCGGCTGCCGTCCCCGGCGCCTGAGACCTTGCAGGCCCTGGCCGCCGAAGGTGGGCGCTATCTCGAGGCGGACGAGCTCGCGGGCATGCTCGGCAAAAAGCCGACCGGTGGGCACTGGAATTCCGGGATCGCCGTGTTGCGCAACAATGGCCTGATCGAAGCTGACGGGCGTCGTTACAGGGTCACCACGCTGTTCCGCGAATAGCCTAACTGGCCGATAGCGCGCCATCGCCGAGTTGCGGTCGCCGCTCCCTGCTTGCGGTCAATTCGCGCTTGCCACCTGCATACTCGGAGACGAGTTGCCCCGAGCTCAGGCGGTCCAAGCTGAGGTCTTCGCGCCTATTGCCGGCATTCTTGTCTGATCGAGCGGCGAAAAATCCGGCGGAAATCCCCAGTTCCAGCCTCGATTGTAAGGTTTGGCCCCAAATCGAGGCCACCGCCCGCAATGGCGCGCGAATCGATTGTGTCGCCGACAGAGATGCAGTAAATCGCCAAAAAACCACGGATTATCAGGGAGGTTCATAGTATGGCGGGCGCGCGCGGCGGGCACCGGAACAGCCGCCATAGGCCTCTGACGAGGAACCGGTCAAGGAGGAACAGCCTTGGCGGCAGGAATGTATCGGCTTCGAACATCAGGAATGCGCGGAACGCAGCAAGACTGTCGCATACCCGCCACACCGATATACCGACGCATGTGGCGAGCCGTCGCTACAGTTACCACGATTTACGGGTGCGGTTTGCTTATTACCTAGGGATGCCGGTGGAGAGCCTGCTCTCCGCCTAAATCGTTTGGTTGCGACCGGAAATTGACACATCGGGCATAGCTGTTCGATCCGCTTGCGTCCTCGTCGATCTGATTCGCGTCGCCAAGGTCTTTGATTGGCTGTCTCTTGTTCGCCCTGCATATCAGGCATCGATCCCGATCTCATCCGATAGGGCGGCTCAATTGACGCCTTTGGCGCAGACGACCAACCGCCGATTATCGGCGGTCTTATTGGCGCATGAGGGCGCGGTAGCGATGCGCTGAGACTCACCCAATGGGGAACGGATTGACGAATTTTGGACGGCCCGTCGAGCTGAAGCCGGTCATGCAGCTTTCTCCCCGACGCATTGGTTCTCGTCGGTCTTGCGCGAGAACCCGCGGCAGAGTTTCGTACTGTCGAAACCAAGGATTTCCACGGCTTTGGTAAGCTTTTGGCAGGGTTCTCCAAGTCCGCAGAGCGGGGGTCGGACGACGGCCATTCAGACCATGAGCCCCGCAAACTGACGCTTGACTCATGGTTTTGTCGAGGGGCAGGCTTTGCAGCCGTAGACCTGCTGGGGCGACCCAGTGATCGGCGTGGGGTTGGTGTAGCGAGCACCGACCCCACGCCTAACTGACGGATGGAGTGTACGTCCATGCGACAGCTATGGTTGTGTAAAACACCAGCCTGCCAGCGCGCAACTTGTGATTGGGGACCTGCGCCGCCGCGACCGAGCGGTTGGCGGCGGTGACGCGTCATGACGGCGCTGAACATCCCTGTCGCCCTGGCGATAGCGCTGCACTGTTCCCCGGCTGAGGACCCCGGGATGCCGGTCGGGATCGCGCGGCAGGCAAGCGGTCTCCAGACGATGATCTTGCGCGATGACACCTCGGGCCCGGTGCTGCAGGGCGCGGGCGTGACCGAAATGGCGAGACGGCTGATTGCCGCCGGCCAGTCGGTCGACCTCGGCGCCTGGCAGATCAACAGCCGCAATCTGGCGCTGCTAGATCTTGGCGTCGCCGATGCGTTCGAGCCGTGCAAAGCCGTGGCGCCGACTGGCACCGGTGATCTCGGTTTAATGCCGCCCGCGTATCCTCGCGGGAGACGTGTGCGAGGCTGTTACGGCGGTTCCAAGAAGGATAATATCCCGCAGAAGTGTTCGACTTCAGGATGCGGGGGTCGTGCGGCATCCGAACGGCGGCGATCCCGGCTCGCGACGCTTACTACAGACCTTCGGCCGGGATTTGCGCGAGGCGCGCCGCCGCGCTGGGCTCAGCCAGCGCGCGGTTGCGCAGCGTCTCGGTGTCAGCCAATCCTATGTCTCCCTTGTCGAACGCGGTTTGCGCGACCCGCCGCTGAGCTCAATGGGCGCATTCGCCGAGGCCCTCGGCTACGAACTTACCGTCGCATTCCGGCCGGTCCCGCCAGCTTCAACCCGATAGATAGCCCCTCTTGACATGCGCGATTTGCGTTGCGCATTATGATGACATATAGTCATCATAACAAGAGAGTTTGCGTGGGAAAATTCTTGGCGCATGAGGTCAGCTTGCCGTGATCCTGCCGCTGGCTGTCATAGCCCAACTTGCCACCGCATGCGCGTCTCAGGTTGCGCCGGACACCTTAGCCGCGCTCGCGCGCACCGAGTCAGCGCGCGATCCGTTGGCGATCCGGGATAATACGACGCATGTCTCCTATCGGCCGCGCGATACGCCCGAAGCGGTTGCTGTCGCACGCGATCTGATATCTGAGGGTCATGATCTTGATCTCGGTTTAATGCAGATCAACCGCGGCAATTTCGCTTGGCTCGGGTTGACGGTCGAGGCCGCCTTCGACCCCTGCCGCTCGCTTGCAGCCGGCGCTGCCGTGCTGACGCAGATCAGCCGCTACAACACGGGTTCGCCGACGGCGGGATTCGGCAACGGTTATGTCGCCCGGGTGCTCGCCGCCGACCGGAAAGTGAAGGGCGAGCCGGCGCAACAGCCCCGGCGCGCTGCGCCTGACCTGCCCCCGCCTTGGAATGTCTTTCCCGATCCCAATTCGCCGCCAGCGGACCAGAAAACGGCCGATCCATCACCGTGGCTCGAAACCGAAGGGGGTGCCCACGATGCTCGGTAAGAAATCGCCCGCGCAGCTCGATTTCTCCCCGGCAATTGACGCGCGGTTCATGAATCGCCGTCCAAAACGTCGAGCGCTACCGCCGCCTCCCCGAACTGCAACTCATCTGCATCAGACCTCGCCCGTTCTTCCGGCGACCTCGCCGGGCGCGGAGCCGGTGACGTCGTTACCATCGTCGCAACTCGCTCCCCGAAGTCCGGGCCGCCTCGTTGCGGGGCTCGAGATCAACACCACAAGGAGAAGACCGTTGACCAAAACACTCCGTCGATATCTCCCGGTCGGCGCCGTGCTGGCGGCACCCGTCGCCGCGCACGCCCAAGTCACGGGTGGCACCGACCCGGCGACAATTCTCAATAACATCGCGACCTATGTGCTCGGTACGCTCGGCCAGTCGATTTCCGCCTGCGGGATCATCCTCTGCGCCATCCTGCTGATCTTCTCCGTGATCAGCTTTCACGGCTTCATCAGGGTCTTGGCCGGGATCGCGATCCTTTTTGGCGCGGCGTTCATCGTGACCCAGCTCACCGGCGGCGGCTGAAGTTGAGGTGCTGACCGACCATGGAGGCGCTCGAGGAAGTCCGTCTGGCTGTTGCCGACACCCGGCCGCCTATGATCCCGGGCCTCGCCGTGCCCTTGCAAATGGGGGTGCTGCTGCTGACGGTCGGCGGGCTGATCATCATCTTTGGACACAACCCACTCTTTGAGCTGGTCTTGGTTCCGCTCTGGCTCGGCGCGCGCGAGTTGATCAAGTACGACTACAACGCGACCCGGATCATTTTTCTGTGGCTCGCCACCGCCGCCAAATCTCTCGACGCGCATTCCTGGGGTGGCGCCTCGCCGGCGCCCTTCCCGATGCGGCGCGGGCGTTTTCCAAGGGGCATGCTGTGATCATGCACGGCCACAATAGTTGGGCCGAGCGCTCGGCCTCTCAATACCTTCCTTACGTCGGCCACGTCAGCCCGGGCATCGTGCTGCTCGAGGACGGCTCGCTCCTCGCCGTGGCGCACCTGCATGGGCTGCCGCACGAGCTCGCCGCCGCGTCGGAGCGCAACGCGGCCGCCAGGATCCTCTCGGCGCTTTGGCGGCAGGTCGCGGATGACGTGCTGACCATCAATGTGCACCTCGTCCGCCACCAGCGTGTCAACGCCGCACCGCCGCCGATCTTCAGCAACAGCTTTTCCGCCGAGCTCGCCCGCGTTTATGGCGACCGCGTCCTCGACGGTCAGCTGTTCGAGAACAGCTGGTATCTCTCGACCATCATTGCCCCCCGCAATCCCCTCGGCGGCGCCACAGCCGGGCAACAGCTCAGCCGCACGATGGCGAAGTTGCGCAAGCTTCTCCCCGCGCCCGCACCCGACTTGATCCACGAGACCGAGGATATTTGGGCGACCCTGCTGCGGGCGCTCGACAGCTATCAGATCCGCCGCCTTGGTCTGCGCCAGGCGCGTGGGATCGTCTTCTCCGAAATCGCCGAGGCGCTGCGCATCATCCTCACCTGCGAGCCTCTTCCCGTGCCGCTCATGAGCGGCCCCTTGGCCAGTGCGATCTACACCGACCGCGTCATCTTCGGGCGCCGGGCCTTCGAGATCCGTGCCCCCGATAGCCAGCGCTACGGCGCCATCTTCGGTTTCCGCGAATATCCCCCCAAGACCAAGCCGGACATGCTCGACACGGTGCTGAGCCTGCCGATGCCACTGGTCATGTCGCAGTCTTTCGCCTTCATCAACCGCACCGACGCGCTCAACAAAAGCGGGCTGAAGTCGAGCCAGATGGAGACCGCCGGCGATAAGGCCCTCTCGCAGATCGAGGAGCTGGCGCAAGAGCAGGACGACCTCGCCTCCGGCCGCCATGTCCGCGGCATGCACCATTTCAGCCTGGCGGTCTACGCCGACAGCATGCTCGACCTCACCCGCCGCGCAGGCCTGGCGCGAACCCGTCTCGCCGAGGCCGGTGCGCTGATCGCGCAAGAAAGCAATCCTGGCGGCCTGGAAGCAGCCTACTTCGCCCAGCTGCCCGGCAACAGCCAATGGCGCACCCGGCCCGGCGCCATCAACAGCCGCAATTTCGCGCACCTCGCCAACTTTGCCGCATTCCCGCGCGGCGAACGGGCCGGCCGTTGGGGCGGCGCCATGGCGCGCTTCAAAACCACGGCCGGCACCGCTTATGACTACGTCCCGCACGTCGACGATGTCGGCATGACCGTCGTCTTCGGCCGCATCGGCTCCGGCAAGTTGACTTGGCTCATGTACGTTCTCGCCATGTTCGACCAATACCTGGTCGACCGCGACGGGATCGTTTTCTTTTTCGACAAGGATCGCGGCGGAGAGCTGCTGACCCGCGCAGTCGGCGGCACCTATTTGGTGGTCCGCGCCGGTGAGGCCAGCGGTTTGGCTCCGCTCAAAGGCCTGTCAAACACTCCGGCCGATCGCGATTTCCTGATCAACTGGCTCAAATCCGTCATCGCTCTCGACGGCCATGGCCCCTTGCCGCCGTCCGACGATGCGCGGCTTGCGCGAGCGGTCGCCGGCATCATGCGTTTGCCGCCGGACCTCCGTAGCCTCGAAGGCCTGCGCCAATATCTTGGCTGGCGTGACGAACACGGCGCCGGCGCCCGCCTCGAGCGCTGGATGCGCGGGCGCGCGCTCGGCTGGGTGTTTGACGGCGACCTCGATGAAGTCGATCTCGACGCCAAGATGGTCGGCTTCGATCTGACCGCGATCCTCGGCAACCCCGAGATCATCAATCCCGCCGCTCATTACCTTCTCTATCGCATCCGCTCGGTCATTGACGGACGCCGCGCCGTCATCAGCCTCGATGAGTGCAAGGCGTATCTGCTGCACGATCAATTCCGCGACGACACCGAAGATTTTCTCCTGCGTGCGCGCAAGAACAACGCGATCGTGGTTCTGGTCACGCAGGAGCCCGAGCATCTGCTTGAAGGCACCTTCGGACCCACGGTCGTCAATCAG
>CAWCIL010000017.1:0-3845 GCA_963795485.1 uncultured Alphaproteobacteria bacterium | reverse complement strand
AGGCGGAGCTTCCGTCTGTGCGAATGCGCAAGCTATTGATCTTACGTGATGATGACGCGCTTACGCGGGCGTCTACTGGGTACGGGAGAGGGCGAGGAGGTCGCGGGCCTTTTGCTGCAGGGGAGTGGGCCGGGCGGTCAGGGTGAAGGGCTGTTCGGGGGCGATGGCGGTGACCAGAGTGTTGCGGGTCAGGGTGGCGAGGTCGGCGAGCAGGGTGCGGAAGCTGTGGACCGGCAGGCCGTCCCCGGTTCGCCCGGTGGTCTGCTTGGCGACGGCGGCGGGGAGCGCTCGGCCTTGGCGACGACGCTGGCGCGCAGCGCCTCGGCCGCCTCCTTGTCGGTGTCGTCGTAGAGCATCGGCGCCAGGCGTTGGCGCATGTGCCATTCGAGGTAGTAGGCGAGCAGGCACAGGAAGACGTGGGCGCGCACGCGCTGTTCCAGCCAGTGGTAGACCGGCCGGATCTGGAGATCGACGGTCTTCAGGCAGCGGAAGGCGCGCTCGACCAGGCTGAGGGATTTGTAGCCTTGACCGTGGCGTCGTCGTCAAGCGCGGCGGCGGAGAGGCTGGTGCGCACGACGTAGACGCCGTCGAGCGCGGTCTCCTGGGCGATCTGAGCGCTCTTGCGGGTGAAGGCGAAGCTGGTCTCGGTGATGTCGAGGGTGAAGTGCTTGGCCATCTTGTGCCGGTCGATGACGGCGCCGACGGCCAAGCCGATCTCGGCCTTGCCGCGCAGCGGCTGGCGCTGGCGGGCGACGGCCGCGGCGATCTGGGCGAGGTTGCGCTCGGTGGCGGCCAGGAGATCCTTGCGCTTGCGGGCGCGCTCCTCGGCCAGCGCCCGGTTGCGGCAGACGATCAGGCGCTCGCCGGGAAACTCGGGGGCGGTGATGGCGGCCATGTCGCGCTCGTCGAACAGCGACATCTGCAAGGCGCCGCCGTCGCGCAGCGCTCGGATCGCCGGGGCGCGCAAGGCGGTGATCCAGTCGAGCCCGGCAGTTCGAGGTCCGCGGCGATGCGCGCCTGGGTAATCATGCCGCGGTCACCAACCAAGACGACATGGTCGAGGCCGAAGCGCTCTTTCAGCTTTTTCACCTGGCAGGTCAGCGTGGTCGGATCGGCGGTGCTGCCGGCGAACACCTCGATCGCCACCGGACAACCGTCGCGGGCGCACAGCAGGCCGTAGACGATCTGCCGTTTGCCGCGCTTGCCGTCCCGGCTGTAGCCGAATTGGGCAAGCGGGCAGCAGCGCCCTTCCACATAGCTGGACGAGACGTTGTAGAGCACCAGCGTGCCGCCGCTGAGATGGCGCTTGGCCAGCGCCGCCTCGATCGCTGGCTGGCGCACCGCCAGCCAGTCGAGCGCGCTGTAGAGCTCGTCTTCGTTGACCATGCCCAGGCTGAGCTGTTCGCCCAGGCTCGAGGCCGCGGTCTCCGGCGACAGCGCGCGGGCGGTGGCCAGCTTGGAGCCGGGCTCGATCAGGCGGCTGACGACGAGTGCCAGGACGAGGTCGCGACAGCGGTTGCCCGCGGGACCGATGAGCCGGTCGAGGCCGATCCGGCGCGCCGCGCCGAGCGCCGCCTCGACATGACCGTGCGGCAAGGCGCGGATGATGGCGATGGCGTCCTGGCCCTGGGCAATAACGGTGCCGCCGTTGAGCAGCGCCTTGAAGCCGGCGATCCGCTCGTGCGGCCAGTCGGACAGGTTCAACAGCGTCCGCTTTTTGATCCGACCAGCCTCGCGGTAGCTCTCGCGCAACAGGATAGCCGGGGGCGAACCACGATTGGGGACAGCTTCGATGTACATGGCAGAACCATAGCCGCAGATCACCCTCAAACAATCAAAATCCCCATATTACATGGGCCACAACGAAGCAATCCGACCAAACCATTAAGCAGTATCAATCGCTGATCGTGGTTAAACGGAGCTTCCGTCTGTGCGAATGCGCAAGCTATTGATCTTACGTGATGATGATGCGCTTACGCGGGCGTCTACTGGGTACGGGCGAGGCCCAGGAGGTGGAGTGCTTTGTGCTGTAGTGGTGTGGGCCTTGCGGTCAAGACGAAGGGCACCTCTGGGGCGATGGCCGTGACGAGCGTGTTTTGGGTAAGCGTTGCGAGGTCGGCGAGGAGGGTCTGGAAGCTATGGACTGGAAGGCCATCCTCGGTGCGGCCGGTGGTTTGCTTGGTGACGGCGGCGGGGGATCGTTGGGCCTTGGCGACGACGCTGGAACGGCGCGCCTCGGCGGTCTCCTTGTCGGTATCGTCGTAGAGCATGGGCGCCAGGCGCTGGCGCATGTGCCATTCGAGATAGTAGGCGAGCATGCAGAGACAGACATGTGCGCGGACACGATCTGCGAGCCAGTGGTAGACCGGCCTGACGTGTATGTCGACAGTCTTGATCGAGCGGATGGCGCGCTCGACGAGGGCGAGTGATTTGTAGCTCCTGACCGTGGCGCTGTCGTCGAGTGCGGTCGCGGGCAAGCTGGTGCGCACGGCGTATACGCCATCGAGGGCAGCCTCGGCAGCGATCGCGGCGGCCTTGCGGGCGAATCCGAAGCTGGTCTCGGTGATGTCGAGGGCGAAGTGCTTGGCCATCTTGTGCTTGTCGATGACGGCACCGACCGCGATGCCGATCTCGGCCTTGCCGCGCAGCGGCGCGCGCCTGCGGGCGACGGCAGCGGCGATGCGGGAGAGGTCGCGCTCGGTCGCGGCGAGGAGATCCTCGCGCTTGCGCGTGCGCTCGGCGGCCAGCGCCGGGTTGCGGCACACGATCAGGCGCTCTCCCGGGAAGTCCGATGAGGTGATGGCCGCCATATCGCGGTCGTCGAACAGCGACATCTGCAGGGCACCGCTTTCGAGCAGCCCCTTGATTGCCGGCGCCCGCAGCGCCGTGATCCAATCGAGCCCGGCCGGCTTGATGTCCTCGCTGATCCGGGCCTGAGTGATCATGCCGCGGTCGCCGACCAAGACGACGTGGTCGAGACCGAAGCGTTCTTTCAGCTTGGTGATCTGGTTGCTCAAAGTCGCGGGGTCGCCGATGCTTCCCTCGAAGACCTCAATGGCGACCGGGCAGCCATCGGGCGCGCAGAGCAGGCCATAGACGATCTGCAGCTTCCCCTTCTTTCCGTCCCGGTTGTAGCCGAACTCCGCGAGCGGACAGCACCGACCTTCCATGTAGCTCGAGGTGACATCGTAAAGTACCAGCGTCGCGCCCGAGAGATGGCGCTTGGCGAGTGCCGCCTCGATGGCGGGTTGGCGGACCACCAGCCAGTCGAGGGCGCGTAGAGCTCCTCTTCGTCGACGGCGCCCAGGCCGAGCTGCTCGCCGAGGCTGGAAGCGGCGGTGTCCGGCGAGAGCGCGCGGGCGGCGGCGAGCTTGGAGCCGGGGTCGAGGATGCGGCTGACAGTGAGGGCCAAGATGAGATCCCGGCAGCGGTTGCCCTCAGGGCCGATCATCCGGTCGAGACCGATCTTGCGCGCCGTGCCGAGCGCCGCGGCGACATGGCCGTGCGGCAGCGAGCGGACGATGGTGATAGCGTCCTGGCCGTTCGGGATGACCGTGCCGCCTTTCAAGAGCGCCTTGAAGCCGGCTATCCGCTCGGGCGGCCAATCGGAAATGTTCAGGAGCGTGCGCTTCTTGACCTTGCCGCCTCGCGGTAGCTCTCGCGCAACAGAATGGCCGGGGGGGAGTCGCGGTTGGGGACGGATTCGATGTACATGGGTGGACCATAGCCGAACATCACCCTAAGACAACCCAAAATCCCCATATTACATGGCTACAACGCGAGCAATCCGACCAAACCATCAGCAGTATCAATCGCTTGATCGTGGTTAAAGCAGGAAGCCCCGC
>CAWCIL010000016.1:0-11191 GCA_963795485.1 uncultured Alphaproteobacteria bacterium | reverse complement strand
GCGGGAACGCATTTGGGTCACCGCCGACGGCAAAACCAATCGGATGCCCGGCAGGCCTACTGCCGTCGAGCCTGTGGAATGCGGCGATGGCTCGCCAGACCTCGGCGCTGAGCACGGTCGACGGCAGCCTGATACGGATCACGGTCGCCGAGGGCGGCGCCCAGGATATCTCGCTACGGGGTCGTCAAATCGAGGCCCAGCACTATTCGTTGCGCGGCATCTATTCGCAGGATGCTCTGGTACGACAGCCGCGGCGACCTGGTCAAGATGCGGCTGCGCGGCGGCGACGGATCGACCATCCTCTACCAACCAATCTCGCCGCCACGGCGTGATTAGCCCGCAATCCGGCCGGGTCTATCTCGGCTCGCCGATCGGCGGCATGGTCAGCACGCCCGAGGTGCCGAGGACGGCGTCGATCCGCTGCAGCAGCGGCGCCGCCGCCTCGATGGCGCGAGCGAGCGCGCTCACGCCGAGGTCGTTGTCTTCGCGCTCCCTGCCGGTAAAACGATTGTAGAGGAATTGGCCCGGCCCTTCCTCACGCGGAAAGACCATCAGTTGGATCGGTGCGCCGGGTGCCATTCCAGCCGCCGCTCGGCCAGCCGCAACGCCGCCTCAAAGCCGCCGAGCGCGTCGACGAGCCCGCGGGCCTTGGCTTCCTCGCCAGTCCACACCCGGCCCTTGGCGACCGCCTCGACGGCCTCCGGGGTCATATGGCGGCCGGAAGCCACATGATCTTTGAACCCCTGATAGGTCGCATCGAGAAATGCCTCCAGCCGCGAGCGCGCATAGGCGAGAACGGGGAGGTGGCGCTCGACATCGCCGCGTCGGCGCCAACTCGGCCGCATCGGTCGAGATCCCGATCTTCTTCAGCAGCTCGGCGACGACCAGCTTGCCGGCCAGCACGCCGATCGAGCCGGTCAGGGTCGCCGGTTCGGCAACGATCTTGTCGGCCGGGGCGGCGATGTAATAACCGCCCGAGCCGGCGACGTCGCCGATCGAGACGATGACCGGCTTGCCGCGTTCGCGGGCGAAAACGACATCGCGCCAGATCGTCTCCGAGGCGACGACCGAACCCCCGGGGCTGTCGATGCGAAACAGGATCGCGCGCACCTTCGGGTCGCGGACGGCGGCGCGAAAGGCGCGTGTCGTCCGAGAGCGGCCATCTCGTCCGGTCCCGCCAGCAGACCTGTCGAACCGCCGCCGCTGACAATCAGCCCCGTACCATAAATCAGCGCGATCCTCTTGCCTGCGCCGTGCGGGCGCTTCGCGCGATCGAGATACCTCGACAGGCCGACCATTTCGGCATCCGATCCGGCGCGCTTATGGGCCGCGGCGATCACCTCGTCGCGATAGCCGAGACGGTCGACGAGCTTTGCCTCGAGCGCTTCGTCGGCAAGCAGCGGCCCGCGGTCGATCAGCGCGCGCACCGCCTGCGGCGACAACTTGCGCCCCTGCGGCGATTCCGTCGACCACCTGCCCGCCGAGCGAGGACAGCAAGTCCTCGACCTGCTCGCGGTCGGGCGGGGTCATCTGGGTTTCGGTCAAAATGTTGGCCGCGGTCTTGTAGCGGCCGCGATGGTCGAACTCGGGGACGATCCCCAGCAGGTCGAGCGTCCCCTTGAGAAAAGGGGCGTCGGAATAGAGCCCGGTCAGCCGACGCTGCCCATCGGCTGCAGCCAGATCCGGTCGAACGCGCTCGCCAGGTAATGGGGCGGGTGCCGCCGCCGAACTCGCCAAAGCTGTCGGCAAAGGCGATCGCGAACTTGCCCTTGGCGCGGAAGGCGGCGATCGCGTCGCGGATCTGCTGCACCTCGGCGAGCCCGAAAGCGTCGTCGCCGACGCGGGCGACGAGCCCTTGACCCGGGGATCGGTCCCGGCGGCCTCGATCGCGTCGAGAAAATCGCGCAGGCTCGGCTTTGCGCCGGCGATCAGCTTGAGCCAGCCCGCCTTGCCCGGGCCATCGGCAAAACCCTGGGTCAGATCCACCGAGAGGATGATGTTGGCGGGCAGCGGAGGCGTGCTCGGTGTGAAATGGACGACCGCCACTATCGCGGCGATGACCAGCAGAACCGCCAGCACCCCGATAGTGGCGAAGAAGCCGAGCAGCAGACGGCGCATGCGCTCAGACGGCGGTGCCGAGCGCGCGGTGGCGCAGCAGGTGTCGGCCAGGACGCAGGCGACCATCGCCTCGCCGACCGGAACGGCACGGATGCCGACGCAGGGGTCGTGACGGCCGTGGGTCGCGATCTCGATCTCGTTGCCGTCGACGTCGACGGTGCGCATCGGCGTCAGGATCGAGCTCGTCGGCTTGACCGCGAAACGGGCGACGATGTCTTGCCCGGTCGAGATGCCGCCGAGGATGCCGCCGGCATTGTTCGACAGAAACACTACCCGGCCGTCCGCCATGCGCATCTCGTCGGCGTTCTCCTCGCCCTTCAGCGCGGCGGCGGCGAACCCTGCGCCGATCTCGACGCCCTTGACCGCGTTGATCGTCATCAGCGCCCGCGCGAGTTCGCCGTCGAGCTTGTCGTAGACCGGCTCGCCGAGCCCGGCCGGAACGCCGCCCGCGACGATCTCGATGACCGCCCCGGCCGACGAGCCGGCCTTGCGCACGCCGTCGAGGTAATCCGCCCAGAAGCGCGCCATCGCCGCGTCGGGGCACCAGAACGGGTTCTCCTCGACCGCCCGCCAATCCCAGGCGGCGCGGTCGATCGCATGCGGCCCGATCTGCACCAGCGCGCCGCGGATCGATCACCTCGGGGCCGAGCACCTTGCGCGCGACCGCGCCCGCGGCGACCCGCGAGGCGGTCTCGCGCGCCGAGGCGCGGCCGCCGCCGCGATAGTCGCGCACGCCGTATTTTTTCCAGTAGGTGTAGTCGGCATGGCCGGGGCGGAACCGATCGGCGATGTTGCGGTAGTCCTTCGAGCGCTGGTCGGTGTTTTCGATCAGCAGCTGGATCGGGGTCCCGGTCGTCACCCCGTCGAAGACGCCGCTCATGATCCGGACGAGGTCCTCCTCGCGCCGCTGCGTCGTAAACCGCGACTGGCCGGGCTTGCGCTTGTCGAGCCAGCGCTGGATGTCGGGCTCGGCGAGCGGCAGGCGCGGCGGCACGCCGTCGACGACGACGCCGATCGCCGGCCCGTGGCTCTCGCCCCAGGTGGTGAAGCGGAACAGGCTCCCGAACGAGTTGCCGGCCATCGGATCACGCCGGAGACCTGAAGCGGCGCTGCCGGCGCTAGCGGCGAAGCCTGCACCGCACGCCTCGCCGGGCTAGACCCTCGCATTGCGGGGAGGGGACGCCGCCCGCCAGGGCCGTGGGCTGAGCGGTCATCGGGCCGTCGCCAGACTCGTCACACGACCGAGATGTCGGGCGCGTCGACGGCCTTCATGCCGACGACGTGATAGCCGCAATCGACATGATGGACCTCGCCGCTGACCCCGGCCGAAAATCGCTCAGCAGATAGAGCGCCGCGCCGCCGACATCCTCGATCGTGACATTGCGCTTCAACGGGGAGTTGTACTGGTTCCATTTCAGGATGTAGCGGAAATCCCCGATCCCCGAGGCGGCGAGGGTCCTGATCGGCCCCGCCGAGATCGCGTTGACGCGGATATTCTGTCCGCCGAGATCGACCGCGAGATAGCGCACGCTCGCCTCGAGCGCGGCCTTGGCCACTCCCATGACATTGTAATTCGGCATGACCCGCTCGGCGCCATAATAGGTCAGGGTCAACAGGCTGCCGCCGTTGGTCATCAACGGCGCCGCGCGCCGGCAGATTCAGTGAAGGAAAAGCAGGAAATATCGAGCGTGCGCGCAAAATTTTCCCGCGTCGTATCGACATATTTTCCCCTGAGCGCGTTCGGGTCGGTGCTGCCGATCGCGTGAACCGCGAAATCGAGCCGGCCCCAGCGCTCGCCGATGGCCGCGAAAACCCTTCTAGGCTCGGCTCGTCGGCGACGTCGCATTCGACGACGAAGTCGCTGCCCGTGCTGTCGGCGAGCGGGCGCACCCGCCTGCCGAGCGCCTCTCCCTGATAGGTGAAGGCGAGCTGCGGCACCCTGGCCGTGCAGCGCCTTGGCGATGCCCCAGGCGAGCGAGCGCTCGTTGGCGACGCCCATGATCAGGCCCTGCTTCCCCGCCATCAGCGGCATGGTGATCCCCAGTCCGCGGCCCAATCCATCCTACACGACCGCGGCGGCGAGGGCCATCGGCCGGGCCGGCCCCGTTCGGCGCTGGCGCGACCGCGGCAGGCGGCGGATAATTGCTGAACGGCCGCGTGTTTACCAGATAGACACTGTGAGGTTTCCGGGATGGCGCCGGTGGCGGCAGAGAATCGGGCGAGAGGCCGCGGCGGGGTGCGGCGGACGGCGGCGACCGCTTCGGCCTTCGCGTCTATTTGTTGCGCCGCTTCAACGCCGACGGCTGCTTTGCCGCCTCGGGTGCCTTGAGCTATACCGCACTCGTCTCGCTGGTGCCGCTCGCCGCCATCGCCCTCGGCTCGCTGTCGGCTTTTCCGATCTTCGGACAGGTGCACGACGAGATCCTGGCGCTGGTCTTCAGAAATTTCGTGCCGTCGATCGGCGAGCAGGCGGCCTGGTGGTTCCGCGCGTTCGCCAA
The DNA here is from genome assembly GCA_963795485.1 of uncultured Alphaproteobacteria bacterium. GTDB lineage: Bacteria > Pseudomonadota > Alphaproteobacteria > ATCC43930 > CGMCC-115725 > AP-15. Next base: position 6,575 of record CAWCIL010000016.1, on the reverse strand, counting down.
TTCGGCGGCGCAGACGACGGCGATCGGCGTCATCGGCATCGCCGCCACCGGCGTCTGCTGCTGGTCACGGTCGAAGACCAGCTCAATGTGATCTGGCGGGTCACCTCGCCGCGCCCGTGGGGACAGCGCGTCCTCGCCTATTGGGCGCTGATCACCCTCGGTCCGCTCCTGGTCGGCCTCAGCCTGTCGCTGTCGACCTATTTCGAAATCGCCGCCCGTCAGGCCGGATTTGGCCAGCAGGCATTTCAATGGTTTGAGAGCGGCTGGCTGCACGGGCTGGCGCGAGCGGTGCCGGCGCTGCTCGAATTCGTCGCCCTTACCTTGCTCTATTGGCTGATCCCGAATTGCGCGGTTCGCTGGCGCGACGCTGCGCTCGGGGCGCTGATCGCGACCGCGGCGATCGGGATCCTGAAGGTCGGCTTACCATCTATCTCGGCGCCATGTCGTATTACCAGACCGTCTACGGAACGCTGCGGCGATCCCGATTTTTCTGCTGTGGATGTATATTTCGTGGATGGCGGTGCTGCTCGGCGCGGAGGCCGCCGCCGCCTTGCCGCATTGGCGGATCGACGAGCGGATCGGCAAGTTCGTCCGGCGGGGTCAAGCTCGGCCTGAGCCTGGCGCTGATTGCCGCGCTGGCGCGGGCGCAGCGCTCGGGTGCCGTGCTGACCACCTCCGCGCTCGCCACCGAGCTCGGGGTCGCGACGACCGTCGTCGACGGGCATATGAAGCCGCTCACCAAAGCCGGTTTCGCCGCGCACACGCAAGGAGGAAACTGGGTGCTCGCCTGGCACCCTGATGCAGCGACGCTTCACGACCTTTACGAGGCGCTGAACCTGCCCTTCGCCGGCCGTGGCTCGATCACTTTCGGCGCCCTGGCACAGGCAGGTCGCCTCGGCGATGGAACGGATCGTCCGGCCGAAGCTGCGGCGACAGTGACCATCGCCTCCCTGATCGGCGACACTCTCGATGGGGGGCGACGCTGGCGCCCCGGGCGGCGCTCCGCCAGCCCATGGCGGAAAAAATCGGCTCCAAGTAGCGGGGGGGGAAGCCCGTGATGGAGCGATCGTCGAAACCGAGCCGCTGTAGCCTTCGAGCGTTGGTTGCCAGCCCGAGACGCGAGCCGGACCCGACGCGATGACCCTCGCCACCGCGGCGCTTGAGGGTCGGCCATCGGCGCGGGTGTCTGCTCAAAGGATTCGATGCGAGCGGCTTTGTATTTGACCGACCTGGAGAGTCGAATCGACGGAGCTGTCGGACAACCCGCGGGCGGCAATGGCTTTTTCTGGAAAGTTCTGCGTCGCCAGGTTCGGATCGAGGGCAGGGTCGCCCTGGTTTCCGCGCCGAGGCGGACGCCATTTTCGCCAGCCGCGCGCGCGAAGCCGGCTCGGCGCCTGGGCCTCCGACCGTTGGCGCCCGCTGGGCAGTCTCGCCAGGCTCGGCGCCAGGTCGGGAGTTCGGGCGCCGCTTCGCGGCGGCCAAGGTTCCGTGGCCGCGCTTTTGGTCGGGGTTTCGCGTGGCGCCGCAAGGGTCGAGTTTGGCAGGAGCGCCCTCCCGCCTGCATGATCGCTGGTTGTTTGTTCGCGAGGGCGACGGCTGGCGGCGGGGAACGGCTCTTCCCTGATGCATGGCCTCGCACTGATGCACGGACCGGCGGCGGACCGCTGCGCCGGCGGGCGACCTACGCCTCGGTCGCGGTCGCGCGTTGCTGATCGCGGTTAAGTTCGCCGCCTGGCTCGAGACCGGCTCGGTGGCCCTGCTGTCCAGCCTGATCAATTCCTTCTCGACATTCTCGCCTCGATCGTCAACCTGCTCGCGGTGCGCCACGCCATGAGCCCCGCCGATCGCGAGCATCGCTTCGGCCACGGCAAGGCCGAGCCGCTGGCGGTGCTGGGCCAGTCCGCGTTCATCACCGGCAGCGCGCTGCTGCTGCTGGCCGAGGCGATGCGTCGGCTGATCAACCCGGCCGCGGTCGAGAACCCGCCGGCGGGGATCGCCGTCATGGATTTTCGATCGTCGTTACGGTCGCGCTCGTGCTCTATCAGCGCCATGTCGTGCGCCGCACCGGGTCGATCGCGATCAGCGCCGACGAGCTGCACTACCGCAGCGACGTCATTCTGAACGGCAGCGTCATTGCAGCACTAATCCTCGCCGGCCTCTTCGGCCTGCGCATCCTCGATCCGCTGTTCGGCGCCGCGATCGGCATCTGGATCTCTATTCCGCCGTGCGGCTGGCGCGGCTGTCGCTGACCCAGCTGATGGACCGGGAACTGCCGGATGACGAGCGCGAAAAGATCCGCGCGATCGCGCAGCGCATCCCGACGTGGCCGCCGCTCATGATTTACGCACTCGGGTCGCCGGGCCGACCGCGTTTATCCAGATCCATCTCGAAATGGATGGCGATATGAGCCTGATCCGGGCGCACGAGATTTCGGACGAAGTCGAGTCGCGGCTGCGCGCCGCCTATCCGCACGCCGAGATCATCATCCATCAGGACCCCAAGGGGTGGAGGAAGCGCGGTCGGCTTCCGCGGCGGGTCGACGCGCCATGAGCGGCGAGCGCAAGGTGCTGCTGCTGACCGGCGCCAGCCGCGGCATCGGCCATGCCACGGTCAAGCGCTTCAGCGACGCCGGCTGGCGATCGTCACCTGCTCGCGCGACGCGGTGCCGGCCGAGTGCAAGCGCGACCCGAACTGGACCCACCATATCACCGCCGATCTCGGCGACCCGGCCGATCTCGAACGTTTCGTCGCCGAGGCCAGCGCTCTATCTCTGACGGCCCGCTGCACGCCCTGGTCAACAACGCCGGGGTGTCGCCGAAGACGCCGTCCAGGGAGCGGCTCGGCTGCCTCAACGGCGACATCGCCGATTGGCATCGGGTTTTCGATCTCAATTTTTTCGTGCCGCTGATCTGTCTCGCGCCTTTGCCGCGCACTGGGAGCGGCAAGGGGCGATCGTCAACATCACCTCGATCGCCGGCCACCGGGTGCATCCGTTCGCCGGCTCGGCCTATTCGATCTCGAAGGCGGCGCTGTCGGCGTTGACCCGCGATGGCGCCGACTTCGCCAAGCTCGGGGTCCGCGTCAACGCGGTCGCGCCGGGCGAGATCGAGACGGCGATGCTGTCGCCCGAGACCGCGGTGCTGCTGCCGCGCATCCCACTCCACCGGCTCGGCGTCCCGTCCGACGTCGCCGGCACGATCTTTTTCCTGTGCAGCGACGACGCCGCCACGTCACCGGGACCGAAATCTCCGTAGCGGCGGCCAGCATATCTAACTGACCCGCCCGCCTGCCGGCGGCCTTGGGCGCATCGTGCTGGTCGTGCGCTTCGATGAACCCCTTGACCAGCCGGTTTACGTCGGCGGATTTTTCCATGTGCGGCAGGTGCCCGGCCGCGTCGAGGACATGGAACCGGACGGGGGCCAGCCCCGCGTGCGCCTGGCCGGGATGATGCGGTCCTCGCGTGCCCCAGATGAGCTGCACCGGGATTGCACAGCGCGGGGTCGCGCGCTCAGGTCGGCGATGCGGGCCGCCGAGCGAACCAGGCCCTGCGCGAGCGTCTGCAGCGCCGCGGCGACGCCGTCGAGGCGCTTGTAGCGCAGGACTTCCTCGACCATCGCGCGGCTGACCAGAGCCGGGTGGTGGACCAATAGGTGGAGCGCCTCCTGCGCCTCGCGGCGGCGCCCATCTCGACAAAGCCGTCGATAAAGGCGGTGTTGATCTCCCGCGCCGACCCCGCCGCAGCCACCAGGGTCACGCTCGCCACGCGCTCGGGGGCGCAGCCGCGAGGAGCGCGCCACGCGCCGCCCATCGAATGGCCGACCAGATGCGCCCGCCGATGTCGAGCGCAGCCAGCGCTGCACGACCGCGCGACAGGGTTTCGAGTCGCCGAGGCCGGGCATTTTTGGCCGACCCGCCGTGCGCCGGCAGGTCGAGCGCGACCACCGGTGGCTCCGCGATGGGCTGGTTGAACATCCAGTTGTTGAGATCGCCGCCGAAGCCGTGGATGAAGAGCACGGTCGTTGTCGCCCTCGCCGGCTCGCATACCGCAGGCGGACGCCCTCGACCTCGACTCGCGCGGCGGGCCGTCGCGTTCCGCCATCCGCCCCGTCGGCGGGGTTTCAACGACGCGAATGCACGACGTCGATCTCGGCGTCGGGGACGTCTCCGGCGCCACCACGCCGAGCAGCGCCCCCACCGGCAAGGTCGCCGGCCGCGGCCACCTTCGCGACGCAAGGTGCCGGCGTCGGGCGCCTCGACCGCGTTGGCGATCTTGTTGGTTTCCATGTCGAGAATTGGCTGGCCGACGCGAATTGCGCGCCCTCCTCGCTTGAGCCACCGCGACCGTGCCCTCGGTCATCGTCAGGCCCCACTTGGGCATCACGATCGGAGTGATCGTGGGTTCATCGGCCCATTTTTTCAGTGCGCCCTTCTCCCTCTTTTTTTTTTTTTTTTTTTTTTTTTTCTCCTTTTTTCCTGCCCGCTTCATCGCCCGTACTCGTGACCTCGCGCATCGCCGCGGCGATCTGCGCGGGGCTCGGGATGTACAGGTCTTCCAGCGTCGGCGCGAACGGCACCGGCGTGTGCGGCGCGGTCACCCGCCGGATCGGCGCCTTCAGCGCGCCGAACGCCTTGTCGGCGACGAGCGCGGCGATGTCGGAGGCGATGCTGCAGCGCGGCGTGCGCTCGTCGACCACGACCAGCCGGCCGGTCTTCTCGACGCTTTCCAGGATCGTGTCCTCATCGAGCGGCGAGGTGGTGCGCGGGTCGACCACTCGCACTCGATCCCTTCCTTGGCCAGCGCCTCGGCCGCCTCGCGCGCGAGTGCACCATGCGCGCCGAAGGCGACGACGGTCACGTCCTCGCCTTCGCGCACGATGTTCGCCTCGCCGAACGGGATCGTGTAGGGCTCGTCCGGCACTTCGCCCTCGCAGGTCGTACAGCAGCTTGTGCTCGCAGAAGATCACCGGGTCGTCGTCGCGGATCGCCTGGATCAGCAGCCCCTTGGCGTCATAGGCGTTCGACGGCACCACCACCTTGAGGCCGGGACCGGGTGAAGATGTGATAGGGGCTCTGCGAGTGCTGGGCGCGCGGCGCTGCAGCCGGCGCCGATCATCGTGCGGATCACCAGCGGCGTCTTGCGCCTTGCCGCCGAACATGTAGCGGAACTTGGCGGCCTGGTTGAAGATCTGGTCGAAGCACACGCCGAAGAAGTCGACGAACATCAGTTCGGCCACCGGCCGCATGCCGGCACCGCCGCCCCCGTGGCGGCGCCGATGAAGGCGATCTCGGTGATCGGCGTGTCGAGCACCCGCGCCTCGCCGAACTCGGCGAACAGTCCCTTGGTGACGCCGAGCACGCCGCCATAGGCGTCGTCTGGCCGCCGGTGCCGGCGCCGCCGGCGACGTCCTCCCCGATCACGATCACGCTGCGGGTCGCGGCGCATCTCCTGGGCGCAGCGCCTCGTTGATCGCCTGGCGGATGGTTTTCTCGGCATGGCGGTCCTTCTGAATAGTATGACGTAGACGTCGGTGAGCGAGGGTCTCGGCATCGGGCGCGGCGCGGCCTTGCGCCGTCGCCACCGCCTCGTCGATCACGCGGCGACCTCGGGTCGATCGCGTCGAGTTCCGCGCGTTTCGAGCAGCGCCGGCCTCCGTGACCCGGTGGCGGAATTGCTTCAGGCAGTCGCGTTCTTCGCGCAGCCGCCTGACCTCGTCCTGCCGCGGTAGATCTGCGCGTCGCCGAATGGTGGCCGTAGAAGCGGCAGGTGTCGACTTCGAGGCGCGGGCCGCCGCCGTCGCGGGCGCGCTCGATCGCCTCGCCCGCCGCTTCGTGCACCGCGAAGAAATCGGCGCCGTCCACCTGACCGCCGGCATGCCGAAGCCCGCGGCGCGCTCGGCGATGTCGGGCGCCGACCGCGTAGCGATCGCCGGTGTCTCGCCATAGCCGTTGTTCTCGAAGACGAAGATCGCCGGCAGTTCCAGCACCACCGCCATGTTCAGCGCTTCGAAGGTGGTGCCCTGGTTGGAGGCACCGTCGCCGGAGAAGGCCACCGCGACCTTGCCGCTGCCGAGCTTCTTGGCGGCGAGCGCCGCGCCGACCACGAGCGGCGGCGCCGCCGCCGACGATGGCGTTCGCGCCGAGCATCCCCTTGTCGAGATCGGCGATGTGCATCGAGCCGCCCTTGCCGTTGCACAGCCCGCCCTGCTTGCCGGCAATCTCCTGCATCATCCCGCCGAATCGCAGCCCTTGGCGATGCAGTGGCCGTGGCCGCGATGGGTGCTCGCGATGCGGTCCTCGTCGGTGAGGTGAGAGCAGACGCCGACGCCGGGCTTCCTCGCCGGCGTAGAGGTGGACGAAGCCGGGGATGTCGCCTCGGCGAATTCCTCCTGCACGCGCTCCTCGAAGCGGCGGATCGTCGCCATCTTGCGGTAGGCCTTGAGGTCGTCTCGGCTCATTTGCGCGTGACCCTCCTTGTGGTGCTACCCGACTGGGAGGCAATTATCCGCACGTTCAGGCCGCGAATCACAATCCCGGCCCGAGGCGGAGTGAAGCCGCTCGACGGCGCAGCGCCAAGG
>CAWCIL010000015.1:0-8177 GCA_963795485.1 uncultured Alphaproteobacteria bacterium | reverse complement strand
GGTGGGAAATTATCGGTGACCGCCGACGGAAAAACCAAGCGGATGCCTGGCGACCTGCTGCCGTCGAGCTTGTGGAACGCGGCGATGGCTCGCCAGACCTCGGCGTTGAGCACGGTCGACGGCAGCCTGATGCGGATCGCGGTCACCGACCGCGGTGCCCAGGGCCTCTCGCTGCAAGGTCGACAGATCGCCGCCCACCACTACTCGCTGCGCGGCATCTATTCGCAGGATCTTTGGTATGACGGCCGCGGCGACCTCGTCAAAATGCAGCTGCGCGGCAGCGACGGATCGATCATCCTCTACCAGCCGATCTCGCCGCCGCGGCGTGATTAGCCTGCGATCCCGGCCGGGTCTATCTAGGCTCCCCGATCGGCGGCATGGTCAGCAGGCCCGAGGTGCCGAGGACGGCGTCGATCCGCTGCAGCAGCGGCGCCACCAATTCGACGGCGCGAGCGAGCGCGCTCACGCCGAGGTCGTTGTCTTCGCGCTCCCTGCCGGTAAAACGATTGTAGAGGAATTGGCCCGGCCCTTCCTCACGCGGAAAGACCATCAGTTGGATCGGTGCGCCGGGTGCCATTCCAGCTGCCCGCTCGGCCAGCCGCAACGCCGCCTCAAAGCCGCCGAGCGCGTCGACGAGCCCGTTTTTCTTGGCGTCCTCACCCGTCGAGACCCGGCCCTTGGCGACCGCCTCGACGGCCTCCGGGCTGAGATGGCGGCCGGAAGCGACATGATTCTTGAACCCCTGATAGGTCGCATCGAGCTATGCTTCCAGCCGGGAGCGCGCACACGGCGAAAACCTGAGGTGGCGCTCGACATCCCCGATCGGCGCCAAGCTCGGCGGAATCGGTCGAGATCCCCATCTTTTCCATCAGGTCGGCGACTACCAGCTTGCCGGCCAGGACGCCGATCGAGCCGGTCAAGGTCGCCGGTTCGGCAACGATCTTGTCGGCCGGGGCGGCGATGTATATCCGCCCGAGCCGGCGACGTCGCCCATCGAGACGATCACTGGCTTGCCGCGCTCGCGAGCGAACTCGACATCGCGCCAGATCGTCTCCGATGCGTCGACCGAACCCCCGGGACTGTCGATGCGAAACACGATCGCCCGCACCTTGGTCGCGGACGGGGCGGCGCGAAAGGCGCGGCCGTCCGAGAAACGGCCATTTCGTCCGGTCCCGCCAGCGACCGCCGAACCGCTACGCTGACATCAGCCCGTACCATAGATCAGCGCGATCTTCTGACCCGCGCGTATTGGCGCCACGTCCGATCGAGTACCGCGAGAGGTCGACGATTTCGGCACCCGACCCGGCGCGCTTATGGGCCGCGGCGATGACCTCGTCGCGATAGCCGATTCGGTCGACGAGCTTCGCCTTGAGCGCTTCGTTGGCAGGTAGTGGCCCGCGTCGACCAGCGCGTGGACCGTCTGCGGCGTTAATTTGCGTCCCGGGGCGATTCCGCCACCATCTGCCCGCCGAGCGAGAACAGCACTCTTCGTCTTGCTCGCGCTCGGGAGGGGTCATCGGGGTTTCGGTCAGCTGTTGGTCGCGGTCTTGTACTGCCGCGATGGGCGAACTCGGCAATGACCCCCAGCATGTCGAGCGTCCCCTTAGATACGGGGCGTCGGAACAGAGCCCGGTCAGGCCGACGATGCCCATTGGCTGCAGCCAGATGGGCTCGAACGCGGTCGCGAGGTAATAGGGCCGTGTGCCGCCGCCGAACTCGCCGAAGCTGTCGGCAAAGGCGATCGCGAATTTGCCCTTGGCGCGGAAGGCGGCGATCGTGTCGCGGATCTGCTGCACCTCGGCGAGCCCGAAAGCGTCGTCGCCGACGCGGGCGACGATCCCTTTGACGCGGGGATCGGTTCCGGCGGCCTCGATTGCGTCGAGAAAATCGCGCAGGCTGGGCTTTGCGCCGGCGATCAGCTTGAGCCAGGCCGCCTCACCTGGGCCATCGGCAAAATTCTGGGTCAGATCCACCGAGAGGATCATGTTGGCGGGCAGCCGAGGCGTGCTCGGTGTGAAATGGTCGACCGTCGCTATCGCGGCGATGACCAGCAGAACCGCCAACACCCCTAAGTGGCGAAGAAGCCGAGCAGCAGACGGCGCATGCGCTCAGACGGCGGTGCCGAGCGCGCGGTGGCGCAGCAGGTGATCGGCCAGGACGCAAGCGACCATCGCCTCGCCGACGGGAACGGCACGGATGCCGACGCAGGGGTCGTGACGGCCGTTGGTCGCGATTTCGATCTCGTTGCCGTCGATGTCGACAGTGCGCATCGGCGTGAGGATCGAGCTCGTCGGCTTGACCGCGAAACGGGCGACGATGTCCTGTCCGGTCGAGATGCCGCCGAGGATTCCGCCGGCATTGTTCGACAGAAACACTACCCGGCCATCCGCCATGCGCATCTGGTCGGCGTTCTCCTCGCCCTTCAGCGCGGCGGCGCCGAACCCTTCGCCGATCTCGACGCCTTTGACCGCGTTGATCGTCATCAGCGCCCGCGCGAGGTCGCCATCGAGCTTGTCGTAAATGGGCTCGCCGAGCCCGGCCGGAACGCCGTCGGCCACGATCTCTATGACCGCACCGGCCGACGAGCCGGCCTTGCGCACGCCGTCGAGGTAATCGGCCCATAAGAGCGCCATCGCCGCGTCGGGGCACCAGAAAGGGTTTTCCTCGACCGCCCGCCAATCCCAGGCGTCGCGGTCGATCCGCATATGGCCCGATCTGCACCAGCGCGCCGCGGATCGTCACGCCGGGGCCAAGGATCTTGCGCGCCACCGCGGCCGCCGCCACCCGCGAGGCGGTCTCGCGTGCCGAGGCGCGGCCGCCGCCGCGATAATCCCGCACGCCGTACTTTTTCCAATAGGTATAGTCGGCGTGGCCGGGGCGAAACCGATCGGCGATGTTCCGATAGTCCTTGGAGCGCTGGTCGGTGTTCTCGATCAGCAGCTGGATCGGGGTCCCGGTCGTGAACCCGTCAAACACGCCGCTCATGATCCGGACGAGTCCTCTTCCCGGCGCTGCGTCGTAAACCGCGATTGGCCGGGCTTGCGCTTGTCAAGCCAGCGCTGGATATCGGGCTCGGCGAGCGGCAGGCGCGGCGGCACGCCATCGACGACGACGCCGATCGCCGGCCCGTGGCTCTCGCCCCAGGTGGTGAAGCGAAACAGGCTCCCGAACGAGTTGCCGGCCATCGTCTCGTCACACGACCGAGATGTCGGGGGCGTCGACGGCCTTCATGCCGATTACGTGATAGCCGCAATCGACATGATGGACCTCGCCGCTGACCCCGGCTGAAAGATCGCTCAGCAGATAGAGCGCCGCGCCGCCGACATCCTCAATCGTGACATTACGCTTCAAAGGCGAGTTATACTGGTTCCATTTCAAGATGTAGCGGAAATCCCCGATTCCCGAGGCGGCGAGCGTCCTGATCGGCCCTGCTGAGATCGCGTTGACGCGGATATTCTTTTCGCCGAGATCGACCGCGAGATAGCGCACGCTCGCCTCGAGCGCGGCCTTGGCCACTCCCATGACATTGTAATTCGGCATGACCCGCTCGGCGCCATAATAGGTCAAGGTCAGCAGGCTGCCGCCATCGGTCATCAACGGCGCCGCACGCCGGCAGATGTCAGTGAAGGAAAAGCATGAAATATCGAGCGTGCGCGCAAAATTTTCACGCGTCGTGTCGACATATTTTCCCCTGAGCGCGTTCGGATCGGTGCTGCCGATCGCGTGAACCGCGAAATCGAGCCGGCCCCAGCGCTTGCCGACGGCCGCGAAAACTCGTTCGAGGCTCGGCTCGTCGGCGACGTCGCATTCCACGACGAAGTTGCTGCCCGTGCTCCCGCGAGCGGGCGCACCCGCTTGCCGAGCGCCTCTCCCTGATAGGTGAAGGCGAGCTCGGCACCCTCGCCGTGCAGCGCCTTGGCGATGCCCCAGGCGAGGGAGCGCTCATTGGCGACGCCCATGATCAGGCCTTGCTTGCCCGCCATCAGCGGCATGGTGTTCCCCAGTTCTCGCGGCCCACTTCATCCTACACGACCGCGGCGGCGAGGACCATCGGCCGGGCCAGCCCCGTTCGGCGCTGGCGCGACCGTGGCAGGCGGCGGATAATTGCTGAACGGCCGCGTGTTTACCAGATAGACACTGCGAGGTTTCTGGGATGGCGCCGGTGACGGCAGAGAATCGGGCGACAGCCCGCGGTGGGGTGCGGCGGACGGCGGCGACCGCATCGGCCTTTGTGGTCTATGTGTTGCGCCGCTTCAACGCCGACGGCTGCTTTGCCGCCTCGGGTGCCTTGAGCTATACCGCACTCGTCTCTCTGGTGCCGCTCGCCGCGATCGCCCTCGGCTCGCTGTCGGTGTTTCCGATCTTCGGACAGGTGCACAACGAGATTCTGGCGCTGGTCTTCAGAAACTTTGTGCCGTCGATCGGCGAGCAGGCGGCCTGGTGGTTCCGCGCGTTCGCCAATTCGGCGGCGCAGACGACCGCGATCGGCGTCATCGGCATCGCCGCCACCGGAGTTCTGCTGCTGGTCACGGTCGAAGATCAGCTCAATGTGATCTGGCGGGTCACCTCGCCGCGCCCGTGGGGACAGCGCGTCCTCGCCTATTGGGCGCTGATCACCCTCGGTCCGCTCCTGGTCGGGCTCAGCCTGTCGCTCTCGACCTATTTCGAGATCGCCGCCCGTCATGCCGGATTTGGCCAACAGGCGTTTCAATGGTTGAGAGCGGCTGGCTGCACGGGCTGGCGCGAGCGGTGCCGGCGTTGCTCGAATTCGTTGCCCTTACTTTGCTCTATTGGCTGATCCCGAATTGCGCGGTACGCTGGCGCGACGCCACGCTTGGGGCGCTGATCGCGACCGCGGCGATCGAGATCCTGAAAGTCGGATTTACGGTCTATGTCGGCGCCATGTCGTATTACCAGACCGTATACGGAACGCTGGCGGCGATCCCGATCTTTTTGCTGTGGATGTATATTTCGTGGATGGCCGTGCTGCTCGGCGCGGAAGCCGCCGCCGCCTTGCCGCATTGGCGGATTGACGCGCGGATCGGCAACGTGTCGTCCGGCGGGGTCAAGCTCGGCCTCAGTCTGGCGCTGATCGCCGCACTGGCGCGGGCGCAACGCTCGGGCGCCGTGCTGACGACCTCCGCCCTCGCAAACGAGCTCGGGGTCGCTACGACCGTTGTTCACGGGCATCTGAAGCCGCTCACCAAAGCCGGTTTCGCCGCGCACACGCAAGGAGGGAACTGGGTGCTCGCCTGGAGTCCTGATGCAGCGACGCTTCACGACCTTTACGAGGCCCTGAACCTGCCCTTCGCCGGCCGTTGGCTCGATCACATTTCGGCACCCTGGCATAGGCAGGTCGCCTCGGCGATGGAACGGATCATCAGGGCAGAAGCGGCGGCCATGCAGATGACCATCGCCTCCTTGATAGCCGACACTCTCGATGATGGCTCGCGCTGGCGCGCCGGGCGGCGCTCGGCCGAGCCCATGGCGGAAAAAGTCGGGTCGACAAGCGGTGGCGGGGAGGCGGGTGATGGACGAGATCGTCGAAACCGAGCCGCTCTCCGCCTTCGCGCGTTGGTTTGCCGCAGCCCTTGACCGCGAGCCGGATGCCGACGCGATGACGCTCGGCACCGCAACGCTTGAAGGGCGGCCATCCGCGCGGGGTCCGCTCAAGGGATTCGATGCGCGCGGGTTTGTATTTTACACGAACCTGGAAAGCCGCAAATCGACGGAGCTGTTGGACAACCCGCAAGCGGCATTGTGTTTTCTGTGGAAGTTCTGCGCCGACAGGTTCGGATCGAGGGCGGGGTCGTACTGGTTTCCGACGCCGAGGCGGACGCCTATTTCGCCAGCCGTGCGCGCGAGAGCCGGCTCGGCGCTGGGGCGTCCTACCAGTCGCGCCGCTCGAGAGCCGCGCCATGCTCGATCGCCGGGTCGAGGCATTCGGCCGCCGCTTCGCCGAGGCCGAGGTTCCGCGTCCGCCCTATTGGTCGGGTTTTCGCGTGGCGCCGCAGCGGGTCGAATTCTGGCAGGAGCGGCCCTCCCGCCTGCATGATCGCTGGTTGTTTGTCCGCGAGGGCGACGGCTGGCGGCGGGAACTGCTCTTCCCATGATGCCCGGATTCACTCCCGCGCTGATGCACGGACTGGCGGCGGACCGGCTGCGACGGCGCGCAACCTACGCCTCGGTCGCGGTCGCAGCGTTGCTGATCGCGGTCAAGTTTGCCGCCTGGCTCGAGACCGGCTCGGTGGCCCTGCTGTCCAGCCTGATCGATTCCTTCATCGACATCTTGCCTCGATCGTCAACTTGGTTGCGGTGCGCCACGCCATGAGCCCTGCCGATCGCGAGCATCGCTTCGGCCATGGCAAGGCCGAACCGCTGGCGGTGCTGGGCCAGTCCGCGTTCATCACCGGCAGTGCGCTCTTGCTGCTGGCCGAGGCGGTGCGCCGGCTGATCCACCCCGCCGCGGTCGAGACCCCCCGGCGGGATCGCCGTCATGGTCTCTCGATCGTGGTTCAGTGGCGCTCGGCTCTATCAGCGCCATGTCGTGCGCCGCACCGGGTCGATCGCGGTCAGCGCCGACGAGCTTATTACCGCAGCGACGTCATCTCATTATTATTCATTCATCATTGTTCATTCCATCATCTCCTTCTTCGACGCCCCAACCCACCACCAACACACCCACCCACCAAACGCTCCAAACACCAACGGCCGCCTTACCTCTACTTCATCCATCCTACTGCCCCGACCCACTACCACCACCCCACTCACACCCACCATCACCAGCACCACCACCCACGACGACCTCCACCGCCACCCACGTCACAGCGTCACACCAGACAGCGTCACACAGCGCCCCGCCGCCACCGACTCACCCACACCAAACCACCACACCACAAAACCACTTACCACACCATGCCACCACCACCACAACGCCACCACCACCACCACTCCACCACCACCACCACACCACACCAGCCCCTACCCACACTTCACGCCCACCCCCACCACTCCACCACTCTCATGAACTGCCCGATGACGAACGCGAGAAGATCCGCGCGATCGCGCAGGGCGCATCCGACGTTGCCGCCGCGCATGATTTGCGGACTGGGGTTGCCGGGCCAACCGCGTTTATCCAGATCCATATCGAAATGGATGGCGATATGAGCCTGATCCGGGCGCACGAGATTTCGGATGACGTCGAGGGGCGGCTCCGTGCCGCGTACCTGGACGCCGAGATCATCATCCATCAGGACCCCGAAGGGGTGGAGGAAGCGCGGTCTAGCTTTCCACGGCGGGTCGAAGCGCAATGAGCGGCGAGCTGGCGAGGGCTGCCTGAGCGCCCAATGCTGCCCCAGCGCCCAATGCGACCCGAGCGCCCCAATACTGTCCGAGCGCAAGGTATTGCTGCTGACCGGGGCCAGCCGCGGCATCGGGCATGCGACGGGCCAAGCGCTTCAGCGACGCCGGCTGGCGGATCATCACCTGCTCGCGCCACGGGTGCTGGCGGAATGCCGGGCGCGACCCCAACCGGGCTCACCACATCACCGCCGATCTCGGCGACCCAGGGGATCTCGAGCATTTCGTCGCCGAGGCCGGGACCTATCTCGACGGCCCGCTCCACGCGCTCGGTCAACAATGCAGGGGTATCGCCCAAGACGCCGACCAAACAGCGGCTCGGCTGCCTCAACGGCGACATCGAGGAATGGCGCCGCGGTCTTTCGAGCTTAATTTTTTTGTGCCGCTGATCCTGGCCCGGGCGTTTGCTGCGGCATTGGCGCGCGGCAAGGGCGCGATCGTCAACGTTACTTCGATCGCTGGCCATTGGCTCGCATCCTTTTGCCGGGTCGGCTTACTCGACCTCGAAGGCGGCATTGTTGACGTTGACCCGCGAGATGGCCGCCGAGTTCGCCCAGCTCGGGGTCCGCGTCAACGCGGTCGCACCGGGCGAAATCCATGACCGCGATGCTGTCGCCCGAGACCACGACGCTGCTGCCGCGCATTCCGTTGAACCGCCTCGGCGTTCCCGACGACGTAGCCGCGACGATCTTTTTCCTGTGCAGCAACGACGCTGCCTATGTCACCGGCACCGAAATCTTCATCACCGGCGGCGAGCACCTCTATTGACCCGCCCGCCTGCCGGCGGCCTTGGGCGCATCGTGCTGGTCGTGCGCTTC
>CAWCIL010000014.1:0-6820 GCA_963795485.1 uncultured Alphaproteobacteria bacterium | reverse complement strand
AAACCGCGCAGCTGGAGAACGGCCGCATGGCTAATGGCCGGCTGATCGATATGGCGGATTACCGTCGGCAGATCCACGCCACGCGCCCGCCGGTCGGGTTTGTCGACATGACGTTTTCGGCCGACAAATCGTTGTCGGTCGCCTGGGCCTTGGCGCCGACCGCGGCGGAACGGACCGTCCTGCTGGATATTCACCGGAACGCCGTGGCCGACACGATGGCCTATGCCGAGACGCACCTCGGCTTTGCCAGCAACAGAGCCGCGGGGCTCTATGCTGTCGAGCCTGGCACTCTGGGATGGATCAGCTTCCAGCACTATACCGCACGGCCGGCCGTCGATATCGAGCGGCGGGACGGGCAAGGCCGGGCCTACACCGATATCCGCGAGGTGCCGCTGCAGACGGCGGACCCGCAGCTTCACACCCATGTGACGGTGTTCAACAGCGTCCTGACCGACAGCGGGCGTATCGGCGCCGTCGATCTCGACCGGCTGGCCGGGCGGGTCAAGGAGCTGGGTGCGGTCTACCATGCCAATATCGCGGCCCGGGCCCGGCAGCTCGGCATCGAGACCGTGCTCGACGAGCGCACCGGTGCGGCGCGGCTCGCCGCTGATCCCGCATTCGGTGCGCGAGTTGTTCAGCAAGCGGACGATCGAAGCCCAGGAGGCAGCGCGCGAGTTCGCGCGGCGTAAGGGGATCGATTGGGACGCGATCACCGCCGAGCAGAAGATTGCCTTGTTGAAGGCTGGGGCGGCCGAAACCCGGCAGGCAAAAACAGAGACGGCGGAGGGCCTCGAACAGAAAAGCGATTTTGCGGTGTGGCGCGAGCAAGCCACGGCGATGTCCTATCGGCATCGCAGCGTGCTTCGGCCGGACGAGGTCATGCCCGCACCGGCGCCGGAGCAGCGCCACGAGGCCGCCTATCGCGCGGCCCTGCCATTGCTCGAAGGCGAGCTCGGCCGCCGCGCCGTATTGGACGGCCAGGAATTGCGCGAGATCGCGGCGCGGGCATTGATCGTCGCCGGCATCGGCGAGCGGCCGGGCGACGACATCGACGCCGTGATCAAAAGCTTCCGCGAGCGGGGTGTGGTGCAAGACGGTCAGCACGTGGCGCTGCTGTGGGGCAGGGGGCCACCGCTGCGCGGCAAGGAGCGCTGGAATGTGACGACGGCGCTGCATATCGACCAGGAACGCGAGCTGATCCATCTGGCCAAAACTGCCTCGCTCGATTTGTCGGGCGCTCTTCCGGCAGCGCAGATCGACCGCGCGGCCGAGGCCTTCCTGGTGCGCAATCCCGGCGATCGATCCGGCCGCAGCGCAATGGCAGGCCCAGCGGGCGATGATGACCAGACTTGCCAGCGGCGGCCGGCTGGGTGTCGCGATCGGCGTCGCCGGCGCCGGCAAGAGCACCGCCCTGGCGCCGCTGGTAGACGCCTGGAACGCCGATGGGCGCGAGGTGTTCGGCATCACTCTGGCCTGGCGCCAGGCCGCCGATCTGAAGTCGGCCGGCATCGCCGAGCGGGCCTCGGTCGCGGCCTTTTTGAAACGCGTCGAGATCGGGCGGTATTTGCCCGACCTCAACAGCGTTGTGGTCGTCGACGAGGTTGGGCTCATCGGTACAAGGCAAATGCTCGATCTCTTGCGGCTGCAGCAGCGAACCGGCATGCAGATCGTCATGGTCGGCGACCCGAAGCAATGCCAGTCGATCGAAGCCGGGCCGGTCATCGACCTGTTGCGCAAAGCTATCGGCGACGAGGCCATTCCCGAGATCCTGACCTCGATCCGGCAGAAGACCGAGCGCGAGCGCGAAATCGCCAGCCTGTTCCGCGCCGGCCGGGCGGCAGAAGCGCTCGAGATGAAGCAGCAGGACGGCACTGCCGAACTGGTGGCCGGCGGCCGGCAGAAGACGGTGCAACGGGTGGCCCGGCTGTGGCGAGAGCGGCTCGAGGCCAATCGAGGCGATCCCGGTTTCAGACTGACGGTCTCGGCGCCGACCAACGCCGATGCGCGTGAGATCGGTGCGGCCATCCGCGCCGAGCGCCGCCGGGCCGGCGAGATCGGCGCCGATGCCAAAGTCCTGGACGCGACCGATCGCACCGGCGACACCTACCGGCTGCCGCTCGCGGTCGGCGACCGGGTGCGCCTCTATGATCGTGTCCATGACGCCCGGGTCTCGGGCTGCAAGACCGTCCTCGCCAGCAACGGCGAGGTGGTCGAAATCCGCGCGCTGATAGGTGAGGGCATGATCGTGCGCAACGATGCCGGCGTTGAAGGTCTGGTCGCCTGGCGCAAGATCCAGGGCCGTCGCGACGCTCCCGTGCGTCTCAGCTATGGCTACGCGATGACCGTGGACACCGCGCAAGGCAGCACCGCAACCGAGCATATTCACGCCATGCCGGTCGGATCGCTCGCGATCCACGGCTTCAAAGCCTACACCGCCGCTAGCCGACACGAACGGACAACATGGATCGTCGTCGACGAAGCCTCGGAGCGGCGACATCTCGCCAGCCGGTCGATGATCGGGCACAGACAGGAAATTCATGAGCCGGATGTGTGGCGCCAAATCGGCGAAAATCTCAGCCGCCAGCCGCAGAAGGCTAGCGCGCTCGAGATGCTGCATCCGATGGCCGAGACGCCGCGTCAGGGCCAGCGGCAGCGAGTACGCCAAGGCGCCGCCTAAGCTCTGCTTGGGTCGGGATATATGGGGGCGAATCAAGTTCTCCGTCGTCCCGGCGGAAGCCTGGACCTATCTCCGCCCTGGATACCGGCTTTCGCCGGTATGACGCAGGCGTTGGGGCGTTGGCAGCATCCGACGAGCTGGCGATCGGAGACGCCTCGACATGCTTCGTTGGTCTGAGGTCAAGCCTCGCTAGGGTTCAGGGCTTCGTTCTTGCGATGGCGGGACCCGGCCGCGCCGGAATTCCGGCACGGTTTCGGCAGCTTGCGAACCATGCTGATCGTCTGGGAGCTCGACGCTTGGCGCGCTCGATGAAGCAGTTGATCGAAACCATCGAAAACCTTCGGGTGAGGGGTATCGGTTTTCGCAGCTATGTAACCCGGGGCGAGGTTCTCGTCCGTCATTGCGAGCAGCGCGGAGCGCGACGAAGTAATCTCGATAGGGTAGCTTTGTCGGCGCGAGATTGCGTGGCTCCCCTCGCAATGACTGAGGGAAGGAAATAACCGTGCAGGCGGATTACGTCATTGTCGGCGCCGGCTCGGCCGGCTGCGTCGTTGCCAACCGGCTCACCGAGGACCCCTCGACGCGAGTGGTGCTAATCGAAGCCGGCGGGCGCGACTGGAACCCGCTGATCCATATCCCGGCCGGGTTCATGAAACTGCTCGACCATCCGACCTTGACCTGGGGCTTCAAGGCCGAGGCCGATCCCGGCACCGGAGGAAGGGCGATCGTTTATCCGCGTGGCCGGGTGCTCGGCGGCTCGTCGTCAATCAACGGGCTGATCTACATTCGCGGCCAGCCCGAGGATTTCGATCATTGGGCGCAGCTCGGCAATCGCGGTTGGGGTTGGGACGATGTGTTGCCCTATTTCAAGAAAGCCGAGAACTGGCAGGGCGAGGCCAGCGATTTGCACGGCAAAGGCGGCTTCCTAACTACCTCGCCGATGAGCGAACGGCCGGCGGCGTGTCAGGCGATCATCGATGCCGGCAAGGAGATCGGCCTGGAATACCGGGCTGACGTCAACAATCTGCCGTCGGGCACCGGGGACAGCATCGGCTGGTGCCAGCAAACCCGCGGCGGGCGTCGCCGCGCCAGCGCTGCGCGCACCTATCTGCGGCCCGCATCAAAGCGGCCCAACCTCCAGGTCGTCACGACAGCGCTGGTGCATCGCGTGGTTTTCGACGGCACGCGCGCGGTAGGGGTCGAGTTCTCGCGCGGCGGTGCAGGGAACGCCATCGAGCGGGCTGATGCGGCGGGTGAGGTGATCCTCGCCGCCGGTGCCATCGGGTCGCCGCATCTGTTGCAATTGTCGGGCGTCGGCGAACCTGAGGTCCTGGCCAAAGCCGGCATCCCTGTCCACCACGTGCTTCCAGGCGTCGGGAAGAATTTTCAGGACCATTACGTCGCCCGCATGTCATGCGGGGTCAAAGGCATCGAGACGCTCAACGAGCGCGGCCGTGGCCTCGCCTTCGCCAACGAAGTGCTGCGCTATATCGCTTCGGGGACGGGGATGCTGACCTACAGCGCCTCGCTCTGTGCCGCTTCGGTCAAGGTGCTGGAGGAATCGGCGACCCCCGACGTGCAATGCGTCTTCGCCCCAGCAAGCTACAAGCCGGGACTGATCCGCAGGCTCGACGACATGCCGGGCGTCACTGGCGGCACGTGGCAGATGCGGCCCTTGTCGCGAGGGTATGTCCTCGTCCGTTCCCCCGACGCGCACGAGCAGCCGGCGATCAACCCGCGCTATCTGGCCGAAGATACCGACCGTCGCACGATGATCGGCGGGCTCAAGTTTCTGCGGCGCTTATTCGCTGCGCGGGTGTTGGCGAAATACGTCGTCGCCGAAAACCTGCCGGGGACGAGCGTGCAGACCGACGACGAGCTGTTGGACTATGCACGGCAGAACGGCTCAACCGTCTATCACGCGAGCTGCAGCTGCATGATGGGCAATCACGCGATGAGCGTCGTCGACAGCGAGCTCCGGGTGCATGGGCTCGAAGCGCTGCGCGTCATCGATGCTTCGGTCATGCCGGCGGTCAGCTCGACCAACACCAACGCCCCGACGATCATGATCGCCGAGAAGGGAGCGGTATTGATCAAGGCAACGGTGAGGCAAAGACTGGCTGCATAGCAACTGTACACCGAGCGCGGATTCTGATCGGTATCGAAAACCAAAATGATCGACCATCACCGCCATGGAACCTGAAATCGTGCTCTTTCCTACGCCGAAGCTGCGCACGAGTTCTGCGAGCGGCGCGCGCTGCGACCGCCGCCGGCGGGCCATTCCGCCTGCTGTCGCGCGATACCTACGTGCTTGTCCGAAATTTAACAATTTCGCACGACCCTTCGTCGGCTGGCGACGAGCAAAAGAGCGATAGCGAGCAGAGGGCATATGATGTCCGTATAAAACGGAACCCCCGCATTGCCTGGCGCGAAGTTCCCCGCAAACGACATCTGTCTGACATGTCCCACCGCGTCGCCAAGCAGGAAGATTGAGGTGGCGCTGACTGCTGCCGCCTTGAAGCTCAGATCGCGCCAAAAGGCGATGCACGCCGTCAGGCCGATGGCTAAGTCGGCCATGCCAACCTCGAACTGGAAGGGGCTTACTTCCCAGCCAATCAGCGCCGCAGCCGTCGCCGGAAGGAAGACGTGAAAAGCACCGGCCCACAGTCCGGTGACCCCAATAGGAAGCAGCAGTATCCACGAAAGGAACCGCTCGGCGGCAGACCCGTGGCCACCTCGCGCTGCCGCCATCACGAGCGCGACGACTAACAGCAGCGCGGGAAGGTTTTGCAGCACAAAGCGGATAGCATAAGCGATCATAGATGCCACCCTACCCCTACAGGCCCTTAGGGAGCTTTGCAAAAGTTTTCGGCCGGCGACCATGATATAGTGTGTAGCGGGGTGGGATGATCAAGGTGTGGGGCGATGACGCAGCTGACGTTGGCGAGCGTGGGGTTTGAGCGCTGCGCCAAGACGACCCGGCGGGCGGTGTTTCTGGCGGAGATGGAGCGGGTGGTGCCGTGGCCGGCGCTGTGCCGGATGGTCGAGGGCTCAAGTTTCTGCGGCGGCTGTTCGCTGCGCCGGCGTTGGCGAAATAGGGCTCGCTTGACGATCTGTTCAAAACTGCACGCTAAGCTGCCAGCGCCGGAAACGTAGCACGCGCCTCGCGTAGCGGGCGAAACGGTGCGTCGTGGTCGGGCTCGGTCCAGACGTAATCCCCGGTCAGTCCAATGTGCTCCCATCCGAGCGGGGCGACGTGAGCCAGAAGATCGTCGGGGACTATCCCACCCTGGGCACGCAACTGCCGGACGGCCCGATCGAGATAGACCATGTTCCAGTGCACAATGGCGGCCGTGATGAGGCTCAGGCCCGACGCGCGGAAGCTCTGGTTTTCGAAGGTGCGATCCCGGATTTCCCCTTGGCGATGGAAGAACACGGCGCGCCGCAGCGCGTTGCTGGCCTCGCCCTTGTTGAGCCCGGCGTGGCTGCGCTGACGGAGTGCCGGATCGGACAGCCATTGCAGGGTGAACAAGGTCCGTTCGATCCGCCCGAGCGCGCGCAGCGCTCGCGACAGGGTATTCCCGCCCCCGGCGGACGCCAGCTTGCGCAGAATGACGGAGGGAACGACCGCGCCTGCGTCGATGGAGGCTTTCAGCCGCATCAGCTCGGCCCACTGTCTGAGGATCACCGCCGTTTCGACGGTGTCGCCGATCAACGGCACAAGCAGCGGCCAGTTGGTGGGTTTCTCGACCGTGTAAAGCTTGCGGTCCTTCAGATCCTTGATCCTGGGCGCAAACCGGTATCCCAGCAAACGGCAAAGGCCGAACACGTGATCCGTCGCTCCGGCGGTGTCGGTGTAGTGCTCGGCGATGCGAAGATCGGTCTGATGTGCGTGATGGTGCAGCCCGTCGAGCACGTAGGGCGCTTCGCTCATCGTCGCCGAAATGACACGCGTGTAGAACGGCCCGTAATGTTCGGAGACGTGCGTGTAGATGACCGCGCCGGGGTCGATGCCGTATTTCGCGTTGACCGATCCGCCCGCTCCGGCGCGGCCTCCGGCCCGAAAATACTGCCCGTCTGAGGACGAGGTTGTTCCGTCGTCCCAGATCGCCGCCATCGGATGTCGGTGATGGGTGTTGATAA
>CAWCIL010000013.1:0-20332 GCA_963795485.1 uncultured Alphaproteobacteria bacterium | reverse complement strand
GTTACAATCTTTGGCTAGCCCGGACTGGATGTTTAGGGGAATCCCCCTACCCGAGAAACCGATTGCTCGCATTGCAGGCCGGCGCCAAAGGTCAACAGGGCGATCTTGGTGTAGCGCATCGGTTGCGGCCGCGGGGCCACGCTCCTAATCTGCCGTGCGAGATAAAACGTCGCCCAAGATGCAGCGCACATGCCAGAAAGCGAGCGAGGATGATAGAGATCGAGCGGCCGGCCGATCTCGCTCAATATGTCGGCAAGGAGATCGGGGTCAGCGACTGGTTCACCGTCGACCAGGCGATCATCGACAAATTCGCCGAAGCGACCGGCGACCATCAATCGATTCACGTCGATGTCGAGCGCGCCAAACGCGAGATGCCGGACGGCAAGACGATCGCCCACGGCTACCTGACCCTGTCCCTGGTGCCGCGGCTGGCGGCGACACTCTACCGTGTCAAAAAACGGTCGCGTGGGCTGAACTACGGTTCGAACCGGGTGCGCTTTACCGGGCAGGTGCCGGCCGGCTCGCGCATCCGCCTGCATCAGACAATCAAATCGGTCGAGCCGGTCGAGGGCGGCGGCGTGCGCATCACCTCCGAAAGCACGGTGGAAGTCGAAGGTGCCGCGCGCCCCGCCCTTGTCGCCGAAACCATCAGCATGCAGTTCGAGTGACGCTATAATCCGGCAACAGGCGAGGAGGAATATGCGATGAGCGGCAATCGGGCGAACGATCAGGCGTCATACATTTATCTGGGATTGGCCGGCGAGACCGGGGCCGGCCGCGTCGTCGATTCCGGCCTGTTCCGCATGGCCGACGGCAGCGAGGAATGGGAGCCGCTCACGCGCGGGCTGCCCGAGATGCCGGCGGTGCGGGCGCTGGCGGTGCATCCGCAGCAGCCCGAGATCGTGTACGCGGGCACGCAATCCGGGCCCTATCGCAGCGCCGACCGCGGCGAGCATTGGGAAAAGGTCAACGTGCCCGACCACGGCCTGCCGGTCTGGTCGGTGCTGTTCCATCCGCACGATCCCGACGTGATCCTGATCGGCTACGAGAATTGCGAGATCTATAGGAGCGACGATGCCGGCGAGCGCTGGACCCGACTGCCGGTCAGCGTGCGCTTTCCCGGAGATCACCACCGCTTCCGGCGCCAACCCGGCGAAGCGAATCTTGATGCTCGACGCCAGCGCCAGCCAGCCCGACCACCTCTACGGCGCGATCGAGGTCGGCGGCACGATCCGCTCGACGGACGGCGGCGAGCATTGGGAGAGTCTGAGCCACGGCCAATACATCAACGACGACATGGTCGATATGCACGGCGTGCTGGCGAGCCGCTGGCGGCCTGGCATCGTGTTCGGCATCGCCCGCGCCGGCATGTTCCGCAGCGACGACGGCGGCGACCACTGGCAGCACGTGCCGTTGGAGCCGCTCAACCCCAAGGGCTACATCTATTGTCGTGACATCCGTGAGGTGCCGGGTAACCCGCGTCATCTCTGGGTGGCGGCCGGCGCCGGCTTTCAGAGCGACAAGGGCGCACTGCTGCACAGCCGCGACGGCGGCGACAGCTGGACACGGGTCGATGTCGGCGCACCGGTGCCGCACACGATGTTCAAGATCGCCTTCAACGAGCACCGGCCGGCGCATATGTCGTGCGCCACCAATGGCGGCGAGGTCTATTCGAGCCTCGACGGCGGCGACAGCTGGACTACCCATCCCCGGCCACCCGGCGGGAGCCAAATCTACGCCTTGGCGCGCGGCTGAGCACGGTCGAAAGCGATCCTTGGAGGAAGTAGAAAGATGACCGAGGTTTTGGACCGGCAACGGATCGCGGTGCGGCCGACGGGTGCCGCACTCGGCGCCGACATCGAGGGGGTCGATCTGGCGCAGGAATTGTCGCCGGCGACGGTCGCGGCGATCAAAGAAGCGTGGTCGGACCATCTGGTATTGCGCTTTCGCGGCCAGCACCTCGACGACGACCGGCTGATGCATTTCAGCGCATTGTTCGGCGAGCTCGATTTCGCCCCGGTCATTGCCGCCGCGCGGGTCAAGATCCGCGGCGAGGACCGCTACGTCGATGCGGCCGAGGAAGGCCACCGCTACATCTCGGTCATCTCCAACATCGTCGAGAACGGCGATCGCGATCGGCGCGCTCGGCGCCTACGAGGCGATCTGGCACACCGACATGTCGTACAACCCCGAGCCGCCGATCGGCAGCGCGCTCTACGCGCTCGAAGTGCCGCCGGCCGGCGGCGACACCGGCTTTACCAACATGTACCGGGCCTACGACACGCTGCAAGCGGAGCTTCGGCGGGGGATCGAGGGCCGTCTGTGCCGTCACGATTCGAGCCGCAACAGCGCCGGTGAATTGCGCCGCGGGATGAGCGAGGTGGCCGATCCACGCCAGGCTCCGGGGGCCGACCACCCGATCGTCCGCACCCATCCGGTGACCGGGCATAAGGCATTGTTCCTCGGCCGCCGGCGCAACGCCTACATCCAGGGACTCGATCTCGACGCCAGCGAAAAACTGCTCGACGCGCTGTGGGCGCACGCCACCCGGCCGGAGCTGACCTGGTATCAGCAATGGCGGGTCGGCGATCTCGTATTATGGGACAATCGCTGCGTCATGCACCGCCGCGACGAGTTCGACCCGATGAGCCGCCGTCTGATGCACCGCTCGCAAATCAAAGGCGACCGCCCGTTCTGAGGGTCAGCCGAGCTCTTCCTCGGCGAGGACGGCCAGCCGGTCAGCCGCCGGCTCGTAACGCACGATAAAGAGTGCCGTGTTTGGCGCTCTTACCGGCGGGCTGCCGGGCGGCAGCGCGTGCCTGACCAGCTGGCGCAGCATCGCGCCGTGGCTGGATACGCCGATCCGCCGATAAGGATGGGCGAGGGCGAACCGCCGCAGTGCCGCCAGCCCCCGCGTCAATGTCGCGACGCCGGTCTCTCCTCCGGGAAACGCGGTGTCGCCGTCGTACCAGCGCTCGGTCAACTCCTCGCCGAAGCGGGCCTTGGCATCCGCCCAGATCAGTCCCTCCGCCTCGCCGACATTGGTCTCGCGCAGGCCCGGATCGCTGGTCAGCGGCAGGCCCAGGGCCTCGGCGATGATCCGACCGGTGGTCAGCGCCCGCGACAGGTCGCTCGACAGCACCGCGTCGAGCCGGTTTGGGCGCAGCCGTCGGGCCAGCGCCTCGGCCTGGGCGCGCCCGGTCGAGTTGAGCAGGGTGTCCGTGTGTCCTTGCAGCCGCCCCTCGCGGTTCCAATCGGTTTCGCCGTGGCGGAACAGGAACAATATGCGCCGGTCTTGGCCTGGCTCCACGACGCTCCTCCGCGATGATCCTCCGATCATTATTGCCGTTCTTTGGGGACGGCCGGCAACAGGTCCGTCATCGTCGATGGCTGCTCGGGTATCGGGTGAGGCACGCCGATCCGTCGCTGTCGCGCCGCGGTTACGCCCAAAGTCCACGCCTCTTCGGTCTCGATCCGCCAGCGGTCCGAAGGCGACAGGCCGGGGTCGCCGGCGAACAGGGCGGCAAGTTCCCCGGCGCCATCGCGCTCGGCGAGAAAACGGGCGACGGTGCGAACTTGCGC
This sequence comes from uncultured Alphaproteobacteria bacterium, assembly GCA_963795485.1. GTDB lineage: Bacteria > Pseudomonadota > Alphaproteobacteria > ATCC43930 > CGMCC-115725 > AP-15. Next base: position 16,750 of record CAWCIL010000013.1, on the reverse strand, counting down.
CTTGTCGTTTGGCGGACCGAGTTCGCTTCGGGCCGGCCACCAAGACGGCCAAATCTCGGCGAAGACGACACGGGCGTCGTCACCGATGCCGAGTCCGGTCTCGAATGGCCACACCCGGGCGTGGCCGGCCCAGCGCGGATCATCGCGCAGCGCCCGCACCACCGGGATTCCGGTTAGCACCTGACCGCCGACCGAGCCGGTGTAGAAGAGCTTCCAGCACGGCTGCGCCCCGACCATCCACGTGTCGATCAGCCGTTTCTCGGCAAGCCCCTTCTCGTACGAGGGACGCGTCGGAGCGAGGTATGGTCCCGCTGCGCCGGCGGGGCACCCCCAGAACGGAAATTGCTCCCCGGAGACGCGGCGGTTCAGGGCGGCGCCGACCTGGAAGCGATTATTTCGGTTGTCTTCGCCATCCTCGATCAGCCGGGCGATTTCGTCCCAGACGGCGCGCCAGGGCGGGCCGGTAAGACCGAGCCGGGCGGCAAAGCCGGCGGGATAGCCGAACGGAAAGTCGAAACCGACGAGCACCCTCTGGTCGTTCGCCCGCGCTGCCGCGAGCCAATCGGCGAGCAGCGCCTTCGCTTTATGCCTGGTCACCGGATTCTCCAGCCGCTCGCCGTCGGGCGCCTGCCAGCAGATCCAGATGCTGTCGCGCCCCTGTTTTGGCTGGTTCGCGGCACTCCAATCGACCATCGCGAAGGTGTCGAACATGTTCAGCCTCCCGACGCCTCCAGCTGGCGGCGCCCCTCTCCCCGGTCAATCGCGCCAGGAACGCGGCGGCTGCCGGGTCGGTTGTCCGCACCCTCGCGGTCACCAGTTGACCCTTCGCCGGCCACGACCGAGACTGCCGCCGCGATGATGCCGGCCGTTGACGCCAATCCGCTGCTGCTGCTCGTGGCCGGCCTCGCCGTCGATGCGTGGCTCGGCGACATGCCGGCGATCTTCGGCCGCGTCCCCCACCCGGTCGTCCTCGCCGGCCGAGCCGTCGCGTTTTTCGACCGCAAGCTCAACCGCGAGATCCGCAGCGAAGCCGCGCGCCGGGTTCGCGGCGTCCTTACCGTGCTGGCGCTGGTCGGCCTCGCCGCCGCCCTCGGGCTGGCGATCGAGCTTCTGTGCCGCGGCAGCCTCGTGGGGGCGGCGGTCGAGATCCTGCTGATCGCGGTGCTGGTCGCCCAGCGCAGCCTGTTCGAGCATGTCGCCGAGGTCGCCCACGCGCTCGATCGGGGCGGGCTGGCGGCCGGGCGCGAGGCGGTGCGGCACATCGTCGGCCGCGATCCGAGGAGCCTCGACGCTCACGGCGTCGCCCGCGCCGCGATCGAGAGCCTGGCCGAGAATTTCAGCGACGGGGTCGTCGCCCCGGTGTTCTGGTACCTGCTGCTCGGCCTGCCGGGCCTCTTCGCCTACAAGATGGCGAACACGCTCGACAGCATGATCGGGCACCGAACGCCGCATTATCGCGCCTTTGGCTGGGCCGCGGCCCGCTTCGACGACCTCGCGAATTTGGTCCCGGCGCGGGTCAGCGGGCTGCTGATCGCCGCCGCGGCGCTGTTCGCCGAAAAAGGCCGCCCCGGCCGCGCGATGGCGATCATGCTGCGCGACGCGCGCAAGCACCGCTCGCCAAACGCCGGCTGGCCCGAAGGGGCGATGGCCGGAGCGCTCGGTCTCGCACTGGCCGGGCCGCGGCACTACCCGGAGGGCGTCGTCGTCGATCCGTGGGTCGGCGAGGGCACGGCGCGGGCGGCGACCTCGGACATCGTCCGCGCGCTCGGCCTCTACAAGCTCGCCTGCCTGATCGAAGGCGGCCTGGTGCTGGGCATCTGGCTCGCCGCCCATTTCAGCCTGCCGATCTAAGCTCGGGCGGTCGCGCCGCGGCGAGCAATGCCGACAGGTCGAGATGCCGTTCGAGATGGTCGGCGAGGGCGTCGAGAGTGGCCTCGACCTGGGCTTCATAGACGACATCGCCGGATGCAGCACCCAGCCGCGCCAGGAAGCTGCGGCGGAACGGGTCGCTGGCGAAGAGTCCGTGCAGATAACAGCCGGCGACGAGGCCATCGGCGCTGACGGCGCCGTCGCCGCGGCCCGCCAATCTCAGCATCGGCCGCGCCAGCCCCGGCCCGGTGGTTTTCCCGAGGTGCATTTCGTAGCCGGCTACCGGCGCTCCGGTGACGCGCTCGACGCCGCCGACCGATTGCAGCCGCTTGTCGGCGCCGAGCACAGTATCGATGTCGAGCAGCCCGAGCCCCGGCAGGGTCGCCCGGCGCCCCTCCACCCCCAGCGGATCGGCGATCGTGCGCCCGAGCATCTGATACCCGCCGCACAGGCCGAGGATTTGTCCGCCCTGCCGGCGATGGGCGAGGATGTCGATGTCCCAGCCCTCGCGACGCAGGAATTCGAGATCCGCGAGCGTCGCCTTCGAGCCCGGCAGGATCACCAACGCCGCATCGCGCGGCAACGGCCGGCCGGGTCGGACCATGGCTAGTTCGATCCCCGGCTCGGCGCGCAGCGGGTCGAAATCGTCGAAATTGGCGATCCGCGGCAATACCGGCACGGCGATGCGGATCGGATCCCGCCCCTCACCCGCTTCGCAGCGCTCAGAACCCTCTCCCGCACTGCGGGAGAGGGGGGACCCGGCCCGCGGGGTCGGGTGGGTGGGGGCCGCCAACCCGAGCGAGTCTTCCGCCGGCAGCAGCTCGGCGGCCGGGAAGAACGGCACCACCCCGAACGAGCGCAGCCCGGTGCGCGCGCCGATCGCGGCAATGCCGCCATCGAACAGCCGGACGTCGCCGCGGAACTTGTTGACGATGTAGCCGGCGAGCAATGCCCGCTCGCTGTCCGACAGCAACGCGCAGGTTCCGACCAGCTGGGCGATTAGGCCGCCGCGCTCGATGTCGCCGATCAGCACCACCGGCACCACGGCCGCCTCGGCAAAGCCCATATTGGCGATGTCGCCCTTGCGCAGGTTGACCTCGGCCGGGCTGCCGGCCCCCTCGACGAGGACGAGATCGGCGCCGACGCCGAGCCGCACGAACGCGGCGAGCACCGCAGGCAGCAGGCCCGGCGCCATGCGTCGATACTCCGCCGCCGAGGCGCTGCCCCACACCCGGCCACCGAGCACGATTTGCGCACCGCTCTCGGATTGCGGCTTCAGCAGCACCGGGTTCATGTCGGTCACGGGTGCGACGCCGCAGGCGCGCGCCTGCAATGCCTGCGCGCGGCCGATCTCGCCGCCATCGGCGGCGACCGCCGCGTTGTTCGACATATTCTGCGGCTTGAACGGCCGCACCTTCATGCCGCGCCCGGTAAAGGCGCGCGCCATCCCGGCCAGCAGCAGGGATTTGCCGACATCGGAGCCGGTGCCTTGCAGCATCAGCGCGAGTGGCATGACCCAGGCTGCATTGGCGCCCCGCCGGTGTCATTGCGAGGAGCGGAGCGACGAAGCAATCTCGACCAGTGCGGCTGCGCCCCGACAAGATTGCCGCGCTGCGCTCGCAATGAGCAGGGCATCAGAATTCGATGCCCTGCTGGGCTTTGACGCCGCCCCGGAAGGGGTGCTTGACGAGGGTCATTTCGGTCACGAGGTCAGCGGCGGCGATCAGCTCGGGCTTGGCGTTACGGCCGGTAACGACGACGTGCAGGTCGCGAGGCTTCGCCGTCAGCGCCGCCATCACCTCGTCGAGCGGCAGGTAGTCGTAGCGCAGCACGATGTTCAGCTCGTCGAGCAGCACAAGGCGATAGGACGGGTCGGCGATCATCGCCTTTGCCGCTTCCCAGGCGGCGCGGGCGGCAGCAATGTCGCGGGCGCGGTCCTGGGTGTCCCAGGTAAAGCCCTCGCCCATTGCCCGGCACGTCGCCAGGTCGCCAAAGCGTTCGAGCGCCACCCGCTCGCCGGTGCTCCACACACCCTTGACGAACTGGACGATGCCGACCCGCATGCCGTGGCCAAGACAGCGCAAAACCAGCCCGAACGCTGCGGTTGACTTGCCCTTGCCGGTCCCGGTGTGGACGATCAACAGCCCGCGCTCTTGGGTTTTGGTTGCCAGCATGCGCTCGCGCGCCGCCTTGCGCCGGGCCATCTTTTCGTTGTGGCGGCGGTTGACCTCCGCCTCGGTTTCGACAGGGCTTTGATCTTCAGGCATGTGTGGCGTGGGCGGGCCGGGTGGTTACTTGCCGAAGATGTCGAGCGGCAGGAAGGCGCTGACGACGATGTTCGGCACGTTGACCAATTCGCTCAGCTTGAGGTTGACCGCGACCGAGCAGATCGCGTAGGCCTGCTGCCGGCTCCAGCCGCGCTCGACCAGGAGGTCGATCATCGACAGAAGCGCGTTCTTCGCGCTGAGCGTGGCGTCCTCGCTCTCGTTGACGCCGTCGTCGCGGACCGACATGCCGGTCGTCGCCAGAAAACGCTTTGGTGCCGCCAATTCCGGCGGGAAGTAATAGTCGTCTCGGGCAAAGCGCGGGAAACGGATGCCGCGCCGCTGCGCCTCGCCCTTGAGCAACGAAAAGCGGACCAGGATCGAGCCGCACATCTCGATCGCGGTGCCGCAGGCCTCGCCGTCGCCCTGCGCGAAATGCGCGTCGCCGACCGAGAACAAAGCACCTTCGACGAATACCGGCAGCATCAGCCGGGCACCCTTGCTCAATTGCTTGATGTCGAGGTTGCCGCCGTTTTCGCGCGGCGGGATCGTGCGCAACGCCTCGGAGCCGATCGCCGCGCCCGGAACCGCGCCCTGCGCTTCCGGCGGCAACGCCACCCCGCCGCGGGCCGCGAGAGCGGCTTCGCGGCGCTGCATGGTCTCGCGCAGCTGCTTCGACGGGGCGACGCCGATCACGCCGACGAATGAACCGTCGGGGATGCGCACGCCGGGCAGGTCGGCGGATTCGGCAAAGCCGTCCTTGATCGTCCATTTGGCGATGTAAGGCTCGGGAAAGGCGTCGCGCAGAAAACCAAAGCCCGGCACCTGGACGGTGTAGGCAAAGGACGCCGGCTTCATGTCGCGGATCTCGACCTCGAGCAGGTCGCCCGGCATGGCGCCCTCGACAAAGACCGGACCGGTCAGCGGGTGGACGAGATTGAGGTCGCAGCGCCGCAGATCCTCGGCCGTGGTCGCCGCGGTGATCTGGCCGTCGAAGGCGTCGCGGGTCTCGATCTCGACCTCTTCGCCGATGGCCGCCTCGACCACGGGTGCTATCGCCTCGTGCCAGCGGTTGTGGCCCTTCCCTGGCTCCTCGGCGAGGCGCTTCCGGTAATCGACCGTGATGCTCTTCATGCCGCCCTCCGGCCCGTCATCCGACGATCGAGGCTAGGCACATGCCATGCCGGTGACAAGCGAAGCGCAAGGGTTTTGCGCCCTCACCTGAGCGCTGCGGCGGCGCGGGCGACGCGCTCGGTTCGGTCGCGCTGCCGCGCGTCGGCGCCCCTGCGCACCGCGGCGACAAGCGCCGGGTCGGCGGTCTCGGGCGAGCCCGAAGCGAAGGGCGGCTCCGGGTCGTATTCAATCGCCAGCTGGATCGCCTCGGCCGCGGCGCGGCCGGCGATCTCGGCGGCGACCGAGAGCGCCACGTCGATCCCGGCGGTCACGCCGCCGCCGGTGAAGAGATTGCCGTCGCGCACGACGCGCTCGGCCACCGGCTCGGCGCCGAACGCGGGCAACATCTCGCGCGACATCCAGTGGGTCGCGGCATGCCGCCCGCGCAAGAGACCGGCCGCTCCCAGCACCAGCGAGCCGGTGCAGACGCCGACGACATAGCGCGCTTTGGCGGCGACATGGCGAAGAAACGCCAGCACCTCCTGATCTTCGAGCAACGGATTGATGCCAGGGCCGCCCGGGACCAGCACCAGATCGAGCGGCGGACACTCGGCGAAGGTCGCTGTCGGCAGCATGGTCAGCCCGTATTCGGTGCGCACCGGCTGCAAATTCTTCCACAGCAGCAGGGTTTCGCTGCCGGGCAGCCGGGCCAACACCTCGTACGGGCCGGTCAGGTCGAGCTGGGTCAGGTTGGGAAACATCAGCATGCCGCTGCGGAAACCCGGTTCGCTCATCCTGTCGTTCTCCAAGGGGGGTACGGCTGGAGCCGTGATCTGTTTATCGCTAGAGTCCGGCCCCGGCAACCGGGAGACGGCGATGCCTCTGATGCTGGCGAGCCCGGCGTTTCCGCCCGGCGGCATGATCCCGTCGGAATACACCTGCAACGGCGCCGACATCTCGCCGCCGCTCGCCTGGTCCGGCGAGCCGGCCGGCAGCTAGGAGCCTCGTCCTCGTCGTCGAGGACCCGGATGCGCCGTCGGGCACCTTCCGTCACTGGGCAGCCTTCGATATTTCGGCCGGCCGCGCGCGGGCTCGCCGCCGGCTATGCGCCGAACCGGCCGGTCGCCGGCTTTCGCCAGGGCCGCAACGATTTCGGCGAGGTCGGCTATGGCGGCCCCTGCCCGCCGCCGGGAGCGGCGCACCATTATCGCTTCCGCCTGCTCGCGATCAGCCGGCCGAGCCTCGATCTCCAGTCGTCGGCGACCGCCTCGGATGTGCTGCAGGCGGCGCAGCCTTACGTCGTCCAGCAGACCACGTTGACCGGCACCTATCAGCGCTGAACCGGCTACGGATCGGGCCGAGATTCGATCGGTTCCGCCCGGCGCTGTCGATTTGCTGGCGTCCGGGCGAAACTTCTGCCTATAACGCGCGCCCTGATGGTCCTGTCTCGGCGCGGTCACCTCGGGTGGCGCCGAGCTGGCGCGGTTGCGCCGCCTGATGGTTTGGGCCGGTTCCCCGAAATCAGCGTTGGCGTGGCATACGGACCGAGCGACAGATGCCCGATACCGCGGTCGCACATTCGGAGACACACACCAAGCTCGGCCAGAACCTGGGTGTCGCAGCGCTCGGCATCGTCTACGGCGACATCGGCACCTCGCCGCTCTACACCGTCAAGCAATGTTTCGCGAATGCGGCGGTAAGCGAGCTGCGCGTCTTCGGGGTGCTGTCGCTGATCGCCTGGGCGCTGATGCTCGTCGTCACCGTCAAGTACGTCCTTGTCCTGATGCGCGCGGACAACCGCGGCGAGGGCGGCATTCTGGCACTGATGGTGCTGGCCCTGCGCGCCATATCGGGGCGGCGCAACCGCTGGATCCTATGGGCCGGACTATTCGGCGCCGCGCTGTTTTTCGGCGACGGGGTGATCACCCCGTCGATCTCGGTGCTGAGCGCGGTCGAAGGGCTGAAGGTCGCGACCCCCGAGCTCGAGCCCTATGTGGTGCCTTTGACCCTGCTGCTGCTGATCATTCTGTTCATGGTCCAGCGGCGCGGGACGGCGCTGGTCGGCGGCTATTTCGGCCCGGTCATGATCCTGTGGTTCGCCGCGATCGGGGTGCTCGGCGGGCTCGAGATCGTGCGGCGACCCTCGATCCTGCTGGCCGTTGACCCGCGTTATGCGATCGATCTGTTCCTGGCCGATCCTTGGCAGGGGTTCGTGCTGCTCGGCTCGGTCGTGTTGGCGGTGACCGGGGCCGAAGCGCTCTATGCCGATATGGGGCATTTCGGGCGCGGGCCGATCCGGCGGGCCTGGCTGCGCTTTGTCTTTCCGGCGCTGCTGCTGAACTACTTCGGCCAGGGGGCGCTGCTGCTCGCCCACCCCGGCGCGATCGAGAACCCGTTTTATCATCTGGCGGAGGGTTGGGCGGTCTATCCCTTGGTCGTGCTCGCTTCGAGCGCCACGGTCATCGCCTCGCAGGCGGTCATCTCGGGTGCCTTCTCGATCGCCCGCCAGGCGGTGCAGCTGGGCTATCTGCCGCGTATGCAGGTGCGGCACACCTCCGAGCAGGAGATCGGCCAGGTCTATGTCCCGGCAATCAACGGCATCCTGTTGGTGGCGGTGGTGGCGACCGTGCTCGGCTTCCGCTCGTCCGACGCACTCGGCGGCGCCTACGGCATCGCCGTTACCGGGACGATGACGGTCACCACCGTCCTCGCCTTCATCTATCTGCGCTGGGGTGCGGGTTGGCGGCTGTGGCGGCTGATCCCGATGTTCGCGGTGTTTCTGATCGTCGACCTGTTCTTCTTCGGCGCCAATCTGTTGAAGATCATCGACGGCGGCTGGTTTCCGCTCGCCATCGCCGTGTCGATCTATACGGTGATGATGGCTTGGCTATGGGGCCGGCGGCGCATCTCGGCGCAGCGGGCGAGCGGCGCCTTGCCGCTGTCAACCCTGCTCGAGACCTTAAACCCCGACCGGCCGGTGCGAGTCCCCGGCACCGCGATCTACATGACCGCACGGACCGACAACGTGCCGGCCGCCCTCTTACACAACATGAAGCACAATAAGATCCTGCACGAGCGCAACGTGTTGATGACGGTGCGCACCGAGGACGTGCCCCGGCTGCCCGAAGCCGAACGGCTGCAGATCGATCATCTGGGTCAGAATTTCCACACCGTCGCGATCCGCTACGGCTTTCTCGAAGAGCCCGACATCCCGCGCGCGCTGGCGCTGTGCCGGGTCGGCGGGTTTCGCTTCAACCTGATGGAAACCTCGTTCTTTGTCGGGCGCGAGAAGCTCGTCGCCAAACGGCCGCCCGGAATCCGGCTGCCGTTCACCAAGCTGTTCATCGTGCTGTCGAATATCGCCCTCGACGCCACCGAATTCTTCCGGATTCCGATCAATCGGATCGTCGAGCTGGGCGGCCAGGTCGAGCTCTGAGCGCGCGACCGCTGCGACCGGCCTTCGCCGTCGTGGCGGGAGGGGGCAGCCGGGTGATATGGTAAAAGGCGCTGTGGGTTGGCCGGCATATGCCTCGCCGACCCTGTCTCTTGGAGGATGCGCCGATGATCTATGAAGTCCGCACCTATACCCTGCGCCCCGGCACCGTGGCCGAATTCGAGGAGCGCTATCAGAAGCGGCTGCCGCTGCGCGAGAAGCATTCGAAATTGGGGGCCTTCTGGCACACCGAGTTTGGTCCGCTCAACCAGGTCGTCCACGTCTACCCCTATGACGATCTGCAGCACCGCACGAGGATCCGCTCGGCGATGGCGCAGGATGCCGCGCGCAACGCGATGCCCGGCGGCCAGGACCTGATCGTGGCCCAGGAAGCCGAGATCATGAACCCGGCGCCGTTCATGCGCGCGCTCGGCAGCCGCGATTTCGGCACCGGCAACGTCTACGAGATGCGCACCTACACCTACGCGCCGGGCGACATCCCGAAGGTGCTGGAGGCGTGGGGGAAGGCCATCGAGGCCCGCGAGCGGTTCTCGCCCTTGGCGGCCTGCTGGACCAGCGAGCTCGGCGGGCTCAACAAATTCGTCCACGTCTGGGTCTACAAGGACCTCAACGAGCGCGCCCGCGTTCGAGAGGAATCCCGCCGGCCCGGCGGCGCGTGGCCGCCGCAGGCCGGGGTGCGTCCGGTCCGCCAGGAGAACAAGCTGTTGATCCCGGCGGCCTTCTCGCCGATACGCTAATCGGCGGCGCGCTCGGCGCGACCTCGCGAGGGTCGCGCCGTGCGGCGATCGTGGTCGGCCGGATCGGGAGCGGGGTCTTCACCCCATCGAGGAGAACCTCGCTCCGCCCGGCCGCCGCGTTTTTGTGTCAGACAGGCTATATGGGTGCCGTTGGGCTGGCGCGGCGCGGCCTGCCGTGGCAAGCTAGCGACCCTCAAAAATCCGACGAGGCCGGCGATGAAGATCGAGCGCATAGACCATCTGAACCTGACCGTGGCCGATATCGACCGCAGCCTGGAATTCTACCGGCGCGTGCTCGGCATGGCGGCCGAGAGTGTCGGCGAAGGCCGTGCGGCGCTGCATTTCGGCCAGCAGAAGATCCACCTCGATGCCGCCGGCGGCGCGATGGCGCTGAATGGCGAAAAGCGTCAGCCGGCGCATATCTGTTTCATTACCGAGGCGCCGATGGGCGAGGTTATGGCCCATCTTGAAGATTGCGGCATACCGGTGCGGATGCAGGGCCCGCGCGCCGGCGCGATCGGCACGATCCAATCGGTCTACATCGACGACCCGGATCGGAACTCGATCGAGATCTCCAGCTACTGACGCGCTGTTCGCGAGGTGGTGGCGGCTGAGAGCCGCTCGTTCTCCGGACGAGTCGGGCGAATGAGGACAAGTGACCGAGAGGTCGCGCAATGGGTCTCGCCGGGAAAGCGACGGAAGCGGCGCTGAACCGACGCAGATTGCGTTACAGCCTCGAAAGCCGGTGTCCCTGCCGGCGGGATCACGTTGCGCGCCGAATACCCTAGGACACCTTGGCGCCGCTGCTCGCCGCGGCTTGCTCATGCGGGAGACGGGCGAGTTCGACGCCGAGATAGCGGGCGAGGGTGTCCATCGCCGAGCGGCCGGCGCGGGCCTCGGCGTCGGGATTGTAGTTGGTATTGGTGTTGACGTCATAGGTATAGGCCTTGCCGTCGAGATCGGTGATGAACTCGATGCCGGCGATGCCGATATCGTTGGCGGCGAGGAAGGCTTCGCAGCGGTGCTTCAGCGACGGGTCGATGTCGTCGATGATCGTGAATTTCGCGCGTGGCTGGTCGGGCTCCGCCTCTGGATCGGCGCAGCAGTACGCGGCGCCGACGGCACAGGCATCGGCTGGGCACAGCTCAAACCCGTCGCTGGCGTCGACTTCGACCGCGTAAAGGAACCGGCCGCCGACGAATTCGGCGCGGGTGATCAGGCTGAGAGGCGCGCGGACATATTGCTGCAACAAATGGAGGCCGTTGACCGGCGGCTCGTAATCGGCGGCGTCGAGGTAATCGCCCAAGGCTTCGACGGTGTGAAACAGCCGCACGCCGAGCCCCTTGCCGCCGCGGTTCGGCTTGAGGATGAACGGGCCGCCGCCGAAATGTCGCCGTGCCGCATCGGCGAGCAGCTCCTTGCCGGCGACCAGAACGGTGTGCGGGGTGCGGATGCCGGCCTTTTCGAGCGCGGCGTATTGGCGGGCCTTGCTGATCTCGAGGTCGAGCGCGCGGCTGCCGTTGACGACGCGGCGCCCGTACCGATCGAGCCAGGCCAGCACCGATGCGGTCAGTTCGGCGGCGTAGCGATGGTCGCGGGTGTGCGACGACGCGCTCATCCGGTTGTAGAAAACGCCCTTGGGCGGCGGCCGCGACAGGTCGAAGACGCCGCGGTCGAGAAACCAGTCGCGCCACGGCAGCCGCTTGCCGGTCGAGCGCCTTGGCCAGCGGTTCGAGCCAGGCCGCATTCTCATGGATTACGTGGATGTGGGTCACCGCCGCCGCCTCCCGCTGCGGCAGCAGGTTAGTTACACAGCAATAGGGATGTCAAAGAATCCTATTTCACATTAAATAGTCGATTTGAATATCGGTGAATTCGCGCCGGTCGATGCGTCGGTTCCCGACGGCCGCTGGTCTCTCCGCGACCCCGAGCCCACCGGCAGCGACGCTATCCGAGCAGCGCCAGCAGCGCGGTAGAATTGGCGATGGTGCCGAAGACGCCGCCTTGCATTTTGACCATTTTGATCGCGGCCTCGTGGTTGGAGCGGTCGGTGGCGCCGCAGCAATCGTCGAGCAAGAGGCATTCGAAGCCGCGATCGTTGGCCTCTCGCATCGTCGTGTGCACACAAACATCGGTGGTGATCCCGGTCAGCACCAGGTTGGCGATGCCGCGGACTCGGAGCATCAATTCGAAATCGGTGGCGAAGAACGTGCCCTTGCCGGGCTTGTCGACGATCGGTTCGCCATCGATGGGCGCCAATTCGGGGATGATCTCCCAGCCGGGCTCGCCGCGCACCAGGATGCGGCCACACGGGCCGGGGTCGCCGATACCGGCGCCGATGCGGCGCGAGCGCCAGCGCTTGTTTGCCGGCAGATCGGCGAGGTCGGGCCGGTGGCCTTCGCGGGTATAGAAGATGTGGCATCCGTGCCTGCGCATCGTCGCCAGCACCGCCGCGATCGGCGCGATCGGGGCGCGCGTCATTGACAGATCGTAACCCATGCGATCGACATAGCCGCCGATGCCACAAAAATCGGTCTGCATGTCGATGATAACGAGGGCGGTGTTGGCCGGCCGCAGATCGCCGTCGTAGGGCCAAGGATAGGGATCGGCTGCGACATATCGCTGGTCCATCGGCAGTGGCTCCCTTGGCGAAAGCGGTGTGCGCGGGCGGGTTTGCCCACATAATGCCTTCAAATCGCGGGCCAGACCGATCGCCGCGTGCCACCGGCGCCCCGCGAGGAGACCTTGTTCACTGGGACGGTGCGCCCGGTCCAGGTGCGGCATAGAGCTGGACCGCATCCTGTGCGAGCGCCGCGCGCGACGCAGGCCTCAGATACATCATGTGCCCACCATCGTAGACGCGCAGGCGAATTTGGGCGCGCGTCGCCGACGGAACCTGCAATTGGCCGATCAGCCAGCGCGAGGACAGATAGGGCGTCACCAGATCATACCGGCCGTTGGCGATCAAAACCTTTGTCCCCGGATGCGCGACGAGCGCCGCCTCGAGCGAGGTCAACGGCAGGCCGCGGCCGCCCTCACCACGCTCCCCCTCCCAGTTCCACTGTCGCGAGATCGTGCCGGCCAGCACCCGATAAGGCTGGTCGGTGCGATAGCCGAGATCGTCGGCCGCATAGGCGTTGAAGGCGGCCCCGAAATCGGCGGCGACCGGCTGGAGCAGGGGGTCGCTGCCGTCGCGTTCGTCGGCGGGGGCCGGGCGCGCGATCGTGCCATCATAGACGCTGACCCGTTCGCCGCGATCGCGCAGGATCTGACGGGCGAATACGTAATTGGGAACGCGGGCCCGCCAGCGGCGCACGATCTCCTGACGAAGGCCGATGATCCCGGCGACTTTTCCGATCAGGGGATCGTTTGGTGGCGGCTGGCCTTCGAGTCCGGCAAGGCCGACAAGATAATCGCCGAGCGCGAAATGCTCGACCGAAGCGAGATCGCCGCCGGCCCCCGCCACGTGCAGCGCCGCCGCGGTCGCGGCATAAGTCGGCAGGAAAAAGCCGGCGGCGAGCAGGTCGCGCTGGTTCGGATGCAGGGCCGAGAGGTCGAGCGCCGGCGAGATCAGGACGAGGCCGCTGACCGTCACGTCGACGTCGCGAGGCAAGGTCTGAGCCATTGCCGCCGCCCGAAACCCGCCATAGCTCTCGCCGACGAGGTAGATCCGCGAGGTCCAGCGCTGGTGCCGGGTCAGCCACAGCCGGACCACCGTGTCGAGCGAGTCGAGATCGGCATGCACGTCCCAGAACGGCTTGTCCGGATTCTGCCTCCTTGCCCTCGCCGCGGCTGAAGCCGGTGCCGACCGGGTCGATAAAGACGAGGTCGGTGAACGGCAGCCAGGTCGAGGGGTTGTCAACGAGACGCACCGGCGGACGCGGCACGTCGCCGTCCGCCGGCGTCTGCATGATTTTAGGTCCGAGCGCCCCCAGATGCAGAAAGACCGAGGCCGCGCCGGGCCCGCCATTCAACACGAAGCTGACCGGCCGCGCCCCGCCGGCCGACGCCTGGACGAGATAGGAGACCGTGAAGATCGAAGCGGTCGTAGCGCCCTTTTGATCGGTCAGCGCAAAGGTCTCGGCGATCGCCTCGTAGTCGAGCGCCCGGTCGTCCAGCTTGAGCGTGTGGTGGGTCGCCACCCGCGCCGGTAGCGCGGCTTCCGGCTTGTCGTCGGCCCGAGCCCCGGCGCCGAGCACGATCAGCCAAAGACAGGCTATCGCCGCAATCTTCGCCATCCAGCGCCTCGCAATCGCCTCGGACCGGACCGCGGAAGCCGGCCGGCGGTGTCGGTTTCAAGTTACACCGGCCAGCAAAGCGTGAATACTGCCGGGTCCGGCGAGGCTGCCGCGGCTCGTTTCAAAGGGAGGGTCTGATGCCGAGTTCGGCTCGGGTGGCGCTGATCACGGGGTGCGGCAAGCCGGTCGGCATCGGCAATTCGACGGCGCGGGCCTTGGCCGCCGCCGGGGTGAGCGTCGTCGTTTCCGATGTGGTGGCGACCGGGGTCGCCAACGAGCACAATGTCCAGGGCGATACCGACGCCTCCTGGGGCGGGGTTGACAGCCTGGTCGAGGAGATCCGCCGCAACGGCGGGTCCGCCTCGTCGACCCTGGGCGACGTCAGCATCGAGGCCGACGCCCGGCATATGGTCGACGAGGTGCTGAGCCGCTACGGCCGGCTCGATATCCTGGTCAACAACGCCGGCGCGCCGCAGGGTGCGGACCGCAACGAGATCGAGGACGTGCCGGTCGAAGCCTGGGACCGTACCTTCGGCGTCAACGCCCGCGGCTGCTTCCTGATGTCGCGCGCCGCGGTCCCGGCGATGCGCAAGGCCGGCTGGGGCCGCATCGTCAGCGTGTCGTCGAAAGCGGCGTTCCGGCCCGGCCGCAACCGCGCGACCTACGCCGCCTCCAAGGCCGCGATCGTCGGCTTTACCAAATCCTTGGCGCTCGACCTGGCGCCCTCTGGGATCACCGTCAATGCCGTCTGCCCCGGCCCGATCCGCACCTCGCGGGCGATCAGCACCAACCGGCGCGAATATGGCGACGACCTCGAAATCGGCTTTGCCGAGCGCTCGAAGGCGATCCCGGTCGGCCGCTTCGGCACCCCCGACGAGGTCGCGGCGATGATCGCCTTTCTCGCCTCCGACCAGGCCGGCTTCGTCACCGGCCAAGCGATCGGCATCGACGGCGGCTGGTGAGGCGCTCGATCAGGGCCGCCCGCCGGTCAGCTCGCGGCGGACGATGCGGGCGCCGTCGGAGAGGGCCTTCAATTTGGCGAAGGCGAGGTCGCGCGGCAGGTATTTCATGCCGCAATCGGGGGCCGGGATCAGCCGCTCGGCCGAGACGTGCCGGAGTGCGGCGCGGATGCGGGCGGCGACGGTCTCGGGCGTTTCCGGCTCAGGGTCGCCCATGCTGATCACCCCGAAGATGACCGTCTTGTCGCCGAGATGGTCGAGGTTGCCGAGATCGAGATCGGGCTGCGCCGCCTCGATCGAGATCTGCCTCGCGATCGTCCCGGCGAGTTCGGGCAGAAACGAATAGCCGTTGGGCTTGTCGCGCGCGACATAGGCGTAGCCAAAACACAGATGCAGCGCGGTGGGGCCGGGAATGCCCTCGAACGCCCGGTCGATCGCCGGCAGGGCGAGCCGCCGCGCCTCCTCGGGCCGCGCCTGCAGCCAGGGCTCGTCGAGCTGGATCACATCCGCCCCGGCGGCCTTCAGATCGCGCAGCTCGGCGTTGACCGCGGCGGCGTAGTCCATGACCAGCTCTTCCTCGTCCCGGTAGAACTCGTTCTTGGCCTGGCGCGACATCGTGAACGGGCCGGGAATGGTTATCTTGATCGGATGGTCGGTGTGGCGGCGCAGGAACTCGACATCGCGAACCTCGACCGGCCGCAGCCGGCCGGATCGGGCCGACAATGCGCGGCACGACGACGGTGCCGCTCGACCGGCCGCGGACTTCCGCCGGGTTGTCGAGATCGACGCCGGACAGCGCCGTCGCAAACCGGTTCGAATAGCTCTCGCGCCGGATCTCGCCATCGGTGACAATGTCGATCCCGGCCTCCTCCATGTCGCGGATCGCGAGCCTCGTCGCGTCGTCCTGGGCCTGTTCGAGCCACGGCTGCGGCACCCGCCATAATTGCTGCGCGCGCACGCGCACCGGCGGCAGATGGGTCAGCTGCTCGCGGTCGATCAGCCAGTCGGGCTGCGGATAGCTGCCGACGACGGTCGTCGGGAGAAGGGTCTCGGTCACAGCGCTCCCTCCGGTGACTGGGCGCGGGCCACGGCGATGATCGCGCCGGACCATTTGCCTGGGTGGCAGCGGCGACTATATCCCGAGACGGGTCGGCGAAGGTCGTTCCTCTTCTTCAGCTCGACGGGGCTGCGATGATCCCGGCTTGGCCCGAGACGCTGTCGGTCGCCTTTGTGCTGTCGGGCTTGTTCTGCGCGGCGGTCGTCACCGCCGACCTGACCCGCCATCGTCAGACGATGTGGATCATGGATATCGTGTGGCCGTTGACTGCGCTCTACAGCGGTCCGTTCGGTCTGTGGGCCTATCTTCTCGATCGCGCCGATGCGCGGGCTCGGTTTTGCCGACGGCATGTGGGCCGCGGTCAAGGCCGATACGTTGTCGCCCGTCGCCTATGAAATCGGCATGTTCGCCTGGATGGCGGCGACCCAGAAGCTGCTGTTCCCGGTCCGGAGCCGACGAGCTGGACCTTCTGGTTCATGATGCAGATCGCGACGATGCTGGGCCTGGCGACAACCTTCCCGATGAACTGGCGGCTGATCCGCCGCGGCGTCAAGGAAGCGATGTAGCTGGTATCTCTGAGGCAGTCGAGGGTCGATTAGGATCTTCACCGAGGGGCAGCGACCGGCACGGGACAACCGCTTCCTATCGGCAGCGAAGGTGATACGGTCCATGTTGCGAGCCTGGGCGTTGTTCACAAAGTTGCATTGCGCAGGCCTCTGCGGATAGCAGCAATATAAAGCGCGTCGCCACGTCGCCGGACCACGCATGATCGATCAGGATAATCCATGATGCATCACCAGCGGAGCATGCTAAATTCGAGGAGGCCCATCCAGAACGTGCCGCTCGTGGAACGGCGAGCCGCCTTAGCAACCTGCCGAATCGCAGACTGAAGACAATGGCGCGCCCCACCTGGCCGGCGGCTCCCGTAACGAGCTTAATGGGCCGCTCCGCGCTCCCGCTTGACTCTCTCACATATCCGAGCGGTTATACGTCAATCAATCACCAGTTGGTTGTCGATCCCGAATGCCGAATGCCCATGACGCGCTCTTCAGAACGCTC
>CAWCIL010000012.1:0-16754 GCA_963795485.1 uncultured Alphaproteobacteria bacterium | reverse complement strand
TCCTTGGAGGAAGAACTCGCATGCGAGGAAATGGTCGAGATGGCCAACCTGACGAGCGCGCAAACCGGCGTGCCCGGCACGATTTTCATCTCGACTGCGATGGGCGCGCATGGTCCACGGGTAAAGTATTTTGTGCAGCCGGGTCGCACGCAACCGAGCTTTTCGGTCTCGATTGGCGATGCACCGGCGGTTGTAGCCAACAGCTTGCCATCCCGCACCGTTCGCCAAGTGTCGCCGCAGGTGATCGACTGGGTGTCGCGGAACACAGATGTCCTGCTGGATTTCTGGTATCAAGGCGATACCTGGACCCAGCCTGAGGTCAACGACTTCATCCAAAAGCTGCAGCGCGTGTAGGCCAAGTAGACTTATGTCCGGGCGATGCCGTCTAAAATCGACCATCCCGGCGCAGGCCGGGACCCATTGTTCGGCCGGTGAGCAGCTGTGGACGAATGGGCCCCGACCTTCGTCGGGGTGGTTCTCTAAAAATCTGGAGAACGGCCGATGACCGATCCGATCCGCTTTTTTCTCGACGGCGCCGAAGTCGAGGCCGAGCCGGGCGAAACCATCTGGCAGGTGGCCGACCGCCGCGGCGTCGAGATCCCGCATCTGTGCTGGCTGCCGAAGCCCGGCTACCGCGCCGACGGCAATTGCCGCGCCTGCATGGTCGAGATCGAGGGCGAGCGGGTGCTCGCGGCCTCCTGCGTGCGCCGGCCGACCCCCGGCATGAAGGTGCAGACGGCGAGCGAGCGCGCCCGATTTTCGCGCAAGATGGTGTTCGAGCTTCTGGTCGGCGATCAGCCGGACCGCTCCGCCGCGCACGACCCGCAGTCGCCCTTCTGGCAATGGGCCGATAAGGTCGAGGTCGCCCGGAGCCGCTTTCCGCGGCGCAGCGAACCGGCGCCCGACCGCAGCCACCCGGCGATGGCGGTTCAGCTCGACGCCTGCATCCAGTGCAATCTGTGCGTGCGCGCCTGCCGCGAGGTCCAGGTCAACGACGTGATCGGCATGGCGGCGCGCGGCTGGCACGAGAAGATCGTCTTCGATTTCGACGACCCGATGGGGCAGAGCACCTGCGTCGCCTGCGGCGAATGCGTTCAGGCCTGCCCGACTGGGGCGTTAATGCCGGCGACCCTGGTCAACGCCAATGGGATCAACGCCAACGCCCCCGATCGCGAGGTCGACAGCGTGTGCCCGTATTGCGGCGTCGGCTGCCAGCTGACCTACAAGATCAAGGACGACCGCATCGTCGCGGTCGAAGGCAGGGACGGGCCGGCCAACCATAACCGGCTGTGCGTCAAGGGCCGGTTCGGCTTCGACTATGTCAATCACTCCGACCGGCTGACCGAGCCCTTGATCCGCAAGGACGGGGTCTCGAAGCACGATGTCGAGATCGACCCGGCCAACCCCTACACCCATTTCCGCAAGGCGACATGGGATGAGGCGCTCGACCATGCCGCCGCGGGGTTGAAGCGCATCCGCGATCGTGACGGGAAAAGAGCTCTGGCCGGGTTCGGCTCAGCCAAGGGGTCGAACGAAGAGGCCTATCTCTTTCAAAAGCTGGTGCGCACTGGGTTCGGCAGCAACAATGTCAACCATTGCACCCGGCTGTGCCACGCTTCCTCGGTCGCGGCATTGATGGAGGGGATCGGCTCGGGTGCCGTCACCGCACCCTTCACCGCGGCGGGCGATGCCGACGTGATCATCGTCATCGGTGCCCGGCCGACCGAAAACCATCCGGTGGCGGCGACCTTTTTCAAGCAAGCGGCGAAGCGCGGCGCCCAGGTCTTCGTCATGGACCCGCGCGGCCACACGCTGATGCGCCATGCGGCGCTGACCCTGCGCTTCAAACCGGGGCGCGACGTGGCGATGCTGAACGCGCTGCTGCACACGATCATCGAGGAAGACCTCTACGATCGGCAGTATGTCCAGGCCCATGCCGACGATTTCGATAAATTGCGCGAGCACATTCGCGACTATTCGCCGGAAAAGATGGCGCCGATCTGCGGCATCGATGCCGCGACCCTGCGCCATGTCGCGCGCACCTATGCCCGCGCCGAGAGGGCGATCATCTTTTGGGGCATGGGCATCTCGCAGCATGTCCACGGCACCGATAACGCGCGCTGCCTGATCGCACTGGCCTTGGTCACCGGGCAGATCGGCCGGCCCGGCACCGGGCTGCACCCGCTGCGCGGCCAGAACAACGTCCAGGGCGCGTCCGACGCCGGCCTCATTCCGATGGTCTATCCCGATTACCAGTCGGTCGCGGACCCGGCGGTTCGCGCGAAATTCGAGGAATTGTGGGGAATCCCGCTCGACGACAAGGCCGGGCTGACCGTGGTCGAGATCATGGACGCGGTCCATCGCGACGAGATCAAGGGCATGTACATCATGGGCGAGAATCCGGCGATGTCGGACCCCGACGTGCAGCATGCCCGCGAGGCCTTGGCCAAGCTCGAACATCTCGTGGTGCAGGATCTGTTCCTGACCGAGACCGCGAAATACGCCGATGTCGTATTGCCGGCCTCGGCCTGGCCGGAAAAGGACGGCACCGTCTCCAACACCAACCGCCAGGTGCAGCTCGGGCGCAGCGCCTTGCCGATGCCGGGGAACGCGCGCGAGGATCTGTGGATCATTCAAGAGATCGCGCACCGCATCGGGCTCGACTGGAATTACCCCCACCCGCGCGACGTGTTCGCCGAGATGAAATTGGCGATGCCGTCGTTGAACGGGATCACCTGGGAACGGCTCGAACGCGAAAGCTCGGTCACCTATCCATGCGACGGCGAGGACCAGCCCGGCCACGAGATCGTCTTCGGCGAGGGTTTTCCGACGGCCTCGGGGCGCGGCCGGCTGGTGCCGGCAGCGATCATCCCGCCGGCCGAGGAGCCCGACGCGGAATACCCGATGGTGCTGACCACCGGCCGCCAGCTCGAACACTGGCACACCGGCGCGATGACGCGGCGGGCGAGCGTGCTCGACGAACTCGAACCCGAGGCGGTGGCGAGCTTGGCGCCCGGGGAGTTGCGCCGCCTCGGCGTCGCCGCCGGCGACCCGGTGCGCGTCACCACCCGCCGCGGCGCGATCGAATTGAAGGCGCGCGCCGACAGCGCCGTGGCGCCGGGGATGGTGTTCATCCCGTTCTGCTATGCCGAGGCCGCCGCCAACATCCTGACCAACCCGCAGCTCGACCCGATCGGCAAGATCCCCGAATTCAAATTCTGCGCCGCCAAGGTCGAACCCGCCGCGCTCAGGGAAGCCGCGGAGTAGCCGGAGCTAGCTCCGCCCGGCCGGGTTGCCCGCAAGCGTCCAGCCCTTGCAACTTGGCGGCACCGCAAAACGTCCAACTCGGTATTCGTCCTCACCGGGCTTGACCCGATGATCCACGCCTTCCGTGGCGCACAGCGAAAGACGTGGAGGCCCAAACCAAATCCGGACAGAAGGTTTTGCCCGACCTTCGACCAGACCTGTTCATAGTGCTGTCGCTGACGATGCTTAGCGCCTGTGCCGCGTCGCAGCCGCCACCCACTCCCGCACCGCCGCCCGCGCCATATTCCTGCGTGTTGCCGCAGGAGCAGCGCATGCTCGTCGCCGAGCTGTTCTTCGGCCGCGGCGTCAAGGGGCGTGCTCCGCTGACTGATGCCGAATGGGCCGGGTTCGCGGCGCAGACCATCACGCCGAACTTCCCCGGCGGCTTCACCGTGTTCGATGGCTGGGGCCAATGGCGCAACCCGCGAACGGGTCACATCGCCCGCGACCCGACCAAAATCCTGCTGATCGCAGCCAAGCGAACCCCTGATCTCGGACGCCGGCTGGCGACGGTGATCGACGCGTACAAGACGCAATTCCACCAGCAATCGGTCGGCCTGATCACCCGCAACTCGTGCGCCTCCTTTTAGCGGCTGGTTGCGACGATGCCGTAGATGGACTAGACTAACGCAGTCTAGTCCGAGGCGCCGCATGCTGACCGTCAACATCCACGAAGCCAAAACACACCTCTCGCGGTTGCTCGAACGGGCCGCCAAGGGCGAGCCGTTCATCATCGCCAAGGCCGGCAAGCCGCTGGTCAAAGTGGTGCCGCTGGAAACGCCCGAGCCGGATCGGGTTCGCCGGCTCGGATTCATGGCCGGGCAGATCGCGGTCCCCGACGATTTCGACCGGATGGGCGAGGCCGAGATCGAACAGCTTTTCGGCAGCGCCTCGTGAAACTCCTGTTGGATACGCAATTGCTGCTTTGGGCGGCCGGCGCGCCGGAGCGCTTGTCGGCGGCCGCCCGCGGAATGATCGACGACGCCCGAAATCAATTGCTCTTCAGCGTGGCGAGCCTGTGGGAAATCGCGATCAAGTCCGGTCTCGGCCGCAGCGATTTTCGTGTCGATGCGCGGCTCCTGCGGCGAGGCCTGTCGGACAACGGCTATGACGAGCTGGCGATCACCGGCGAGCACGCCGTCGCGACCACCAATCTGCCGCCGATCCACCAGGACCCGTTCGATCGCCTGCTGGTCGCGCAGTCGGCCGTCGAGGGCATCCTGCTGCTGACCGCCGACCCGATCGTCGCCCGGTACCCAGGCCCCGTGCACCGGGTATGAACTGCACGGCTGCGATTGATGCCTGAACCGTGGCTCTGTCGCCAGGTCTCGGCGCAACATTCTCCTCGCTAACCCTTGCTCCGGCGCGGTGCCCGATGCAGGCTTGCGCAACCGACGATCCATTGTGCGACCACGTTTCCAGCGGACGACCCATGACGAGCTGCCACCCGATTGCGCTTTCCGGCGACGACAGCGCGCTGCCGGAGGAGGAGCGCGCGGTCATGGAGCGGGCGCGGGCGTTGATCCCCCTTCTCGCCGAGCGCGCGCCGGCAGCGGCGGCGGCGCGGACGGTGCCGGCGCAGACGATCGCCGAGTACCGGGCGGCCGGCATTTTGCGCATCCTGCAGCCGCGGCGGTTCGGCGGCATGCAGGGCCGGTTCAGCCTGTTCTCGCGCATCGTCGAGGAGTTGACCCATGGCTGCGCCTCCTCGGGCTGGGTGTACGCGGTCTTGGCCGAGCATCAATGGATCATCGCCCAATATCCCGAGCAGGCGCAGATCGACGTCTGGGGCGCCGATCCGGACGCGGTCGCGGCCTCCTCGCTGGCGCCGCGCGCCGCCGCCGGACGCGTGCCGGGCGGCTGGCGGCTCAGTGGCCGGTACACGTTTTCGAGCGGCTGCGACTATGCGCAATGGGCGATCCTCGGCGCCTTCCTCGGCGAGATGGGCGACCCGCGGACGCATCGCCTATCTTCTGGCGCCGTTCGCCGAGATCGAGATCGACGACGACTGGCACACCTTGGGCCTCGCCGGCACCGGGTCGAAATCGCTGATCCTGCGCGATGTCTTCGTCCCCGAGCATCGTGTGGTGATGGTCAGCGATTTGTTCGCCGGCACCCCGCCCGGAGCGTTGGTGCACCCCGATTATCCGGTGCTGCGCGCGCCACGCGGCTATCTTGTCTCGTATTCGCTGCCTCCGGTGCCGATCGCGCTCGGCCGCCGCGCACTTGACGTCGCCCGCCGATCATTCGCCGGCCGGGTGTCGCGCGGGGTGAGAAAGCTTGCCGATTCCGAATTCGTGCAGCTGACCCTCGGCGAGGCCGCCGCGGCGATCGATGCGGCGACCTTGCTATTGCACACCGGGCGCGACTCCAGCACCGCCGAAGTCAGCTCGGGCCGCCGCATCACCGAGGCCGAGGCGCTGCGCGCCCGCCGGGACATGGTCTATGCGCAGCAGCAGGTCGGCCAGGCGATCGAGCGGCTGTGCGAATTGGACGGCGCCCGCTGGGTCTATGATGGTGACGAGCTGGGGACGATCCGCCGCGACGTGATGACCGTGCTGACACATACCGCCGCGAGTCGGGTTGCCGGGCTGACGCCTTACGGCCGCATGCTGCTCACCGACCACGCCGCCGGGTGAGCGAGGCGGAGGAACCGACATCGGCAGCCCCCTTCGGCATTTCAGCCGCTCGGCGCGATCAGGACGATTCCGGGAAAGTAGCTGCGATAGCGCGCGGTATCGCGCGTGATCAGCGGGACATCCTCGATCACCGCATGGGCGCCGAGGAAGAAGTCCGAGAGGACCCCGGTCCGGATGCCGCCGGCGCGTCGATACCGTTGATAGGCTTTTCCTGCCAGAAACAACGCGGCGCGCGGGATGGCCGCCGTGACGAGGCCGGTGCCGGCGAGCATGGCATCAAGCTGCTCCATTGCCCGGTATCCGACCGACAACTCGGCATAAACGATATCATTGATGGCGATCTCGTCTCGAGCGGCGGCCAAGTCGAGCTCTCGCTGCGACCATTGAGACCATACAGAGTCGCCCGTTACCAGATCCAAGATCACGTTCGTGTCGACAAGGATCACTTGTCGTCCTCGCCGCGGAGGAGCGCCATGATCTCGTCGGTCGTCATCGATGTTTTGAGGCTGCCGCGCCACCGGGCAAACCGGCTTTCCGGTGCGTCGCCATGAGCTTCGAGGTATACACGGCCGTCCTGCGTGAGTTTGAAGGCGACATCGCCGCCCCGGCTTGAGGCCGAGGTGATCGCGCAACCGCTTTGGGATCGTCACCTGGCCCTTTGCCGTCACTTTTGTCATCTTCGCCCTCGTAATACCTCGTTCGTCAGCGGTAATACATAGCGCGCCAATGCCGATTGTGCCAACATGGCCGGGCTTGGATGGCGTTGTCGGAGAACGGTAAGGTGCTCGTCGAAATCGGCCATTTCGCGCTGGTGCTGGCGCTGCTGGTGGCGGCGGTGCAGGGGCTGGTGCCGTTGGCGGGCGCCGCCGCGAAGAGCCGGGCGCTGATGGATGTGGCGCGGCCAGCGGCTCTGTTGCAGCTCGGCCTGGTGGCGTTGTCCTTTGCGATCTTCATCCACGCCCACATCGTCTCCGATTTCTCGGTGCTCAATGTCTTCGAGAATTCGAGCCTCGAAAAGCCAATGCTCTACAAGGTGACCGGAGCGTGGGGCAGCCACGAAGGCTCGATGATGCTGTGGGTGTTCATGCTGGCGCTGTTCGGCGGCCTGGTCGCGCTGTTCGGGCGCTCGCTGCCGGCGAGCCTGCGGGCGCGCACGCTCGCGATCCAGGGCCTGCTCGGCCTCGGCACCCTCGCCTTCATTCTCGGCACATCCGACCCGTTCACCCGGCTGTTCCCGGTCCCGGCCGACGGGCGCGGCCTGAACCCGCTGCTGCAGGACCCGGGGCTCGCCTTTCATCCGCCGTTCCTCTATTTCGGCTATGTCGGCTTTTCGATCTCCTATTCGTTTGCGATCGCCGCCCTGATCGAGGGCCGGGTTGACGCCGCCTGGGCGCGCTGGGTTCGGCCCTGGGCCTTGACCGCGTGGTGCGGTTTGACGATCGGCGTCGCGATGGGCAGCTGGTGGGCCTATTACGTGCTCGGCTGGGGCGGCTGGTGGGCCTGGGACCCAGTCGAGAATGCGTCCTTCATGCCGTGGCTCTTGGGCACCGCGCTGATCCATTCGGCGGCGGTCGTCGAAAAGCGCGAGACATTGCAGCGATGGACCGTGCTGCTGGCGATCATGACGTTCGGCATGAGCCTGATCGGCACCTTCCTGGTGCGCTCCGGGATCTTGACCTCGGTCCATTCGTTTGCCCTCGACCCGTCGCGCGGCGTCTTCATCCTGGTGCTGATCGGGATCGTGATCGGCGGCGGCCTCCTGCTCTACGCGCTGCGCGCGCCCGGCCTCGACGCCGGCAACCCGTTCGCGCCGGTCAGCCGCGAGGGTGCCCTGGTGCTCAACAATCTGCTGCTCGCAGCAGGCATGGCGACGGTGTTCCTCGGCACCTTCTATCCGCTCTTCGCCCAGGTGTGGAGCGGGGTCAAACTGTCGGTCGGGCCGCCCTATTTCGACCGGACCTTTGTGCCGATCGTGGCGCCCGCCATCATTGCGATGGCAATCGGCCCGGTGCTGGCATGGCGCAAGGGAAGGCTCGGGGGCGCCCTGCGCCGCCTGACGCCGGCTCTGTTCGGCGCTCTCCTGGCCCCGCTGGTCGTGTTCGCCTTCAACCGCTCAGCATCGCCGGCGGCGCTGGTCGGGATCGCGCTGGCGAGCTGGGCCATGCTCGGCGTCCTCGCCGATCTCGCCGACCGCTCCGGGCTCGGCAAATTGCCGCCGGGCAACGTGCTGCGCCGGCTGCGGCATCTGCCGCGCGGCACCTGGGGCTACGCGCTCGCTCATTTCGGCGTCGGCGTCCTGATCGCCGGGATCACGGTTTCGACCGCGTGGCGCAGCGAGCGGATCGAGACGGTCCATCCCGGCAGCCAATTGCACATCGCCGGCCGCACGCTGCACTTCGTCGGCGTCACCGAGGGCAATGTCGAAAATTACCAGGCGCAGCGCGCCGAGATCGTCGTCGAGCGCCCGGGCCACACACCCTTCGCCGTCTATCCGGAACGCCGCTGGTATCCACTCGCCCAGACCTGGACGACGCACACCTCGATCACCACCAACGGCTTTGGCGATCTTTACTTGGCGCTCGGCGATCCCGACGGAAAAGGCGGCTGGGTTCTGCGCGCCTACTACAACCCGCTGGTGCCTTGGGTGTGGTTCGGCGCGCTGCTGGCAGCACTGGGCGGGCTCGTTTCGCTGAGCGATCGGCGCGTGCGGATGCGGCTGCCGACGCCGCGCACGGCGCCCGCGATCGGCCCGCGGCCTGCGGACCCCGGATGATCCGGTGGCTGCTCGTCGCGGCGCTGCTGCTGGTCGCGGTCGGCGTGCCTGCGGCCTGGGTGTCGGCAGCCCGGGCGTTCGAGCCCTCCGAGCGTCTCGCCAATCCGGCGCTCGAGGCGCGAGCGGAGGCGATCGGCAGCGAATTGCGCTGTCTGGTCTGCCAGAACCAGTCGATCGAGCAATCGAGCGCCGACCTCGCCCATGATCTGCGCCTCTTGGTGCGCCGCCTGTTGGTCAAGGGCGACACCGATCAGCAGGTGCTCGACTATGTCGTCGCCCGATACGGGGTCTTCGTCCTGCTCGACCCGCCCTTCGAGAGGGTGACCTGGGTGTTGTGGCTGATGCCGCCGCTCTTGGTGCTGGGCGCGGGCGGCGTGCTGCTGCTGCGGGCGCAGAGACGGCGGCCCGCCACGGCCATCCCCGATCTGAGCCGGGACGAGCGCGCGCGCGCCGCCGAACTGCTCGGCGAGGAGGCATGATCTGGTTCTGGATCGTCGCCGGATGCCTGACCGTGGCCGCACTCGTCCCGTTGCTGCGGCCGCTGGTGCGAGCGCCGCGGCCGGGAGCGCAGGTCGAGGAACCTGTCGCAGCGCTCTATCGACGCCAGCTCGCGGCGATCGAGGTCGAATTGGCCCAAGGCCGCCTCGTGCCCGAGCAGGCGGCAACGGCACGGACCGAGATCACCCGGCATATGCTGGCTGCGGCTGAGCGCGAAACCGCCGCCCGCGCGCCATCGGCGGGGAGCGTCAGCGAGGTGTCATGGCGGTTCGGCGCCGCGATCGGCATCGCCGGGGTGCTGCCGGCAGCGGCGATCGCCCTCTATTTTGCGCTCGGCACCCCGGCGGCGATCGCTCCCGGCGCCGTCACCGACGCCGCAGCACCTCACGACGCCGCCGACCTCGCCGCCGCGGCCGACCGGATCGAGGAGCATCTGCGAGAGGCGCCGGGCGATCTCAAGGGCTGGACCCTGCTCGCCCGGACCTTGGCGGCGCTGAGCCGGTTTCCCGAGGCGCGCGAGGCCTATGCGCATGCGATCGCCTTGGCGCCGGCCGAGACCGGGCTCCATGCCGAGTTTGGCGAGGTGCTGGTGCTCGCCGCCCAAGGACAGGTGACGGCGGCCGCCGAAGCCGAGTTCGCCAAAGCGCCCGACGATCCGCGCTCGCGCTATTATGGCGCCGAGGCGGCGCTGCAACGCGGCGACGCCGCCGGGGCCCGGCAAAAGCTGCAGGCCTTGCTGGCCTCGGCACCCGCCGACGCGCCTTGGCGCCAGGCCGTTGCCGACCGCCTCGCCGAGCTGTCGCCAAAGGGTCGGGTGGCGGTGACCGATCCTGCCGCAGCGGCGCCAGGCCCGAGCGCGCAGGACGTGGCGGCGGTCCGGTCGATGTCGCCCGAGCAGCGGCTGACGATGATCCGCGGCATGGTCCAACGCCTCGCCGATCAGCTCGAGCACAATCCCGGCGACAAGGTCGGCTGGGAGCGTCTGGCGCATGCCTACGACATCCTCGGCGAACCCGAGAAGGCGCAAGCCGCCCGCGCGCGAGCAGCCGAGCCGGCCGCGGGTGCGGGTGTGGGGACGGCCGATCCGCCGCCAACCGCTTCGGCGCCCACCGCTTCGGCGCCAGCCGATCCGCCGGGGGCCGCCGCGCCGACCGCCCCTTCCGGGAGTGCGAGGCCACCATGAACGGGCTGCCGCCCGGCGACAGCCGAGGCGCCCTCATCCAACACCGGCTCGATTCGCTGCGTTGAGGTTCCGGCCGGTCCGGTCAAACCAGGGGTCCGGCAGACTGGTGGAGTGCAAAGATGGCGCTGTCGCCGGGCTTGTGCCTGGTCACCGGAGCGACCGGGTTCGTCGGATCGGCGGTGGCGCGGGTCTTGCTCGCGGCCGGCCATAGCCTGCGCGTGCTGGTGCGCGCCGGCGCCGACCGACGCAACCTCGCCGATCTCGCGGTCGAAATCGCGCCTGGGGCAATGGAGGATGCGGCTTCGCTGGCGCGCGCGGTCGCCGGCTGCCGATACCTGTTCCACATCGCCGCCGATTACCGGCTGTGGGTTCCCGACCCCGCCGCAATGTTCCGCGCCAATGTCGAGGGCACCCGCGATCTGATGATCGCGGCGCTCCTCGCCGGGGTCGAGCGGGTCGTCTACACCAGCAGCGTCGCGACACTCGGCCTGGTTTACGGCGGTTCTGCTGACGAGGACACACCGAGCCGGTTCGAAGACATGATCGGCCCGTACAAGCGCTCGAAATACCGGGCCGAGGAGGCGGTGCGCGCTCTCGTCGGCGAGCGCGGTCTGCCAGCGGTGATCCTAAATCCCTCGACCCCAGTCGGCCCGCGCGACCTAAAGCCGACGCCGACCGGCCGGCTGATCCTCGAAGCTGCGCGCGGTCATCTGCCGGGGTTTGTCGATACCGGGCTCAACATCGTCCATGTCGACGACGTCGCCGCCGGCCATCTGGCGGCGGCCGAGACGGGGCGGATCGGCGAGCGCTACATACTCGGCGGCGAAAACCTGACGTTGGCCGAGATCCTGACCGAAATCGCCCGCGCGGTCGGGCGGCCGCCGCCGCATTTCAGAATTCCGCACGCCGCGGCCTTCGCCGCTGCGGCGGGGGCCGAGCTTGTCGCGCGGGTCACCGGCCGTGAACCCTTTACCACGCTCGACGGGGTTCGCATGGCCAGGAAGAAGATGTATTTTACGGCGGCGAAAGCTTCGCGCGACCTCGGCTATCGGCCGCGGCCGGGGCGAGAGGCGATCGTCGACGCGATCGGCTGGTTCAAGGCCAACGGATACCTGAAATGACGGCGGTGACGGCAGCAGCGGAGGAACGGGGCGGCGACAGCGTCGAGACGCCATTGGGCAAATGGCGCGAGGGCGAGAATTTCCCGGTCGGATCGCTGTTGATCCGGCCCAGCCTGCGGCGGCATGTGCACGCCTTTTACCGCTTCGCCCGCAACGCCGACGATATTGCCGACAACCCGGCGCTGCCCGCGGCGGACAAAATCCGCCGGCTCGACCGCATGGCGGCGGTGCTCGATGGGGCTTCGGGCGACGATGCGCCTGCCGCCGCGGCGATGCACGAAAGCCTCGGCGCGACCGGGATCACGGCGCAGCACTGCCACGAGGTGCTGCACGCCTTTCGCCAGGACGCCGCAAAGCTGCGCTATCGCGACTGGGACGAGCTGATGGAATATTGCCGCTATTCGGCCTCGCCGGTCGGCCGTCAGCTACTCGATCTGCACGGCGAAAGCCGCGACACGTGGGCCGCCTCGGACGCGCTGTGCTCGGCCCTGCAAGTGCTGAACCATTTGCAGGATTGCGCCGCGGATTATCGTCTGCTCGACCGAGTCTATTTGCCGCTGGCCGACTTTGCGGCGGCGGAGAGCGATATCGAGGCGCTGAGCGACCCAGCGTGCCGCCCCGGGCTGCGTCGGGTGCTGGACCATCTGCTCGACCGCACCGCGGAGCTCGTCGAAGCGGCGCGGGCCTTGCCGAGGCGGGTCGCGACGCCAGGTTTACGGTGCGAGTGCGCGGTCATCGTCGAGCTGGCGACCCGCTTGCTGCGGCGCCTGCGCCAGGGCGACCCATTGGCCGCGCGGGTCGCGCTCGGCAAAAGGGATTTCCTTGTCGCTTTCCTTCTCGGCCTTCCCCGAGGCATCCGGCGGTGAGCGACGCGGCGTTCGACACCCTTGCGGAAGATCTCGGCGAGGAAGCTCTGCGACGGACCATCCGGCACCGGGTCGAGGCAGCCGGGACTTCGTTCTATTGGGCGATGCGGCTGTTGCCGCACGACCGCCGCCACGGCATGTACGCGGTCTATGCTTGGTGCCGTGAGGTCGACGACATCGCCGACGGCGACGGGCCGGTCGCGGCGAAGCTGAAAGCCCTCGCCGCCTGGCGCGACGAGATCGATGCGCTCTATGCCGGGCAGCCACGCCATCTGGTCGCCCGCGCCTTGCAGCAGCCGGTGCGGCGCTATCGCCTGCGCCGCGAGGATTTCCTCGCGGTCGTCGCCGGCATGGAGATGGATGCCCGCGAGGACATTCGCGCCCCCGACCTGGCGACGCTCGACCTCTACTGCGCCCGCGTCGCGAGTGCGGTCGGCCATCTCTCGGTGCATGTCTTCGGCGATGCGAGCGAGCCGGCTCACCGCGTCGCCGATTTGCTCGGCCGGGCCTTGCAGCTGACCAACATTCTGCGCGACCTCGACGAGGACGCCCGCCGCGACCGGCTCTATTTGCCGCGCGAATTCCTCGACCGACATGGGGTTGGCGGCGAGGACCCGATGGCGGTGTTGCGCCACCCGGCACTGCCGGCAGTCTGCCGCGAGGTGGCGGTGGTCGCCGAAGCGCATTTTTGCGACAGCGCTCGGGCGATGGCACAATGCAGGCGCCAGGCAATGCGACCCGCGGCAGTGATGGCGGCGATCTACCGCGCGACATTGCAGGAATTGCTGCGCCGGGAATGGCGCGGCCCGGCGGCGCGCGTCAACTTGTCGAAGCTACGGAAGCTCTCTCTGGTGCTCCAGCACGGTCTCCTGTGAGCGGCCGGACAGACGGCGGGCTGATGCATGTCGTCGGCGCCGGTCTCGCCGGCCTCGCGGCTGCCGTCGAGCTGGCAGCTGAGGGGCGGCGGGTGCGACTCTATGAAGCTACCGCCCAGGCCGGCGGGCGGTGCCGCTCGTATTTCGATGCCGAGCTCGGCTGCCGCATCGACAACGGCAACCATCTGCTGCTCGCCGGAAATCGCCGCGCCCTCGCCTATCTCGCCCGGACCGGCGCGCTCGGCACCATCGAAGGACCGCAGCAAGCGGTTTTTGCGTTCTTCGACGCTGCCAGTGGACGGCGCTGGAACTTACGGCCGAACCGCGGCGGCGCCCCGTGGTGGATCTTGCAGCATGGGAGACGGGTGCCCGGCACCCGCGCCGCCGACTATCTCGAAGCGCTGGCGCTGCGCTGCGCCGGGCCGTCGGCGACGGTCGCCGAGGCGCTGGACCGCGAGAGCCGGCTGTTCCGGCGATTGTGGGAGCCGCTCGCCGTCGCCGCGCTAAACACCGGCGTCGAGAGTGCCTCGGCACGGCTGTTTTGGCGGATTCTGACCGAGACGCTCGGGCGCGGCGGAGCCGCCTGCCGGCCGTTGGTGCCCCGTGACGGGCTGTCCGAGACATTCGTCGATCCGGCGCTGGCAACCCTGCGCTCGCTCGGCGCCGAGATCCGCTTTGGGTCCCGGCTGCGCGCGCTCGCATTCAGTGCAGATCGCGTGGCAACCCTCGGCTTCGACGCGCAGCCCATAACGCTCGACAGAAGCGATCACTTGATTTTGGCGGTGCCGGCGCCGGTTGCCGCCCGTCTGGTTCCGGCGCTGACCGTCCCCGATGCGTTTTCGCCGATCGTCAACGCGCATTTCCGCTACGTCCCGCCGGCGGGCTCGCCACTCTTCGTCGGGGTCCTCGGCGGCACCGCTGAGTGGATCTTTCGCAAACGCGAGGTGTTGTCGGTAACGGTCAGCGCTGCCGACCGGATCGTCGACGTCCCGACCGATGCGCTGCGCGAAAGCCTGTGGCGCGACGTTGCCTCGGCTTACCAACTGCCGCCCGCACCAGTGCCGGCGGTGCGCATCGTCAAGGAGCGGCGGGCGACGTTTCTCGCCAGTCCGGAGCAGTTGCGGCGCCGACCGGCGGCGGCGACGCGGTGGCGGAACCTGCTGCTCGCCGGCGACTATACCGATACCGGCTTGCCGGCGACGATCGAGGGCGCTATTGGCTCCGGCCTTGCGGCCGGCCGGCAGGTGGCCGGCCGCCGCCGTCACGGGCAAATCCCGTGGGCGACGGCCGGGGGCCGCTTGCGCTCCGGAACGAAATGCGATCAAGAGCAAGAACGACGGCACTCGATCCGATGAACCCTCCACCAGGCTCGATCACCGAAAGCGTAGCAGCTCCCTCGCACGAGCGTGTCCGCGCGCCCGCATTCGAGGTCGCGCTCACCCGCGCCGCCGGAGCGCTGCTCGGCCAGCAGCAGGCCGATGGTCATTGGGTCTTCGAGCTCGAAGCCGACGTGACCATCTCGGCCGAATACATCCTGCTGCAACATTATCTCGACTGCGTCGAGCCCGGGATCGAGGCTGCCATTGCGCAGTTTCTTCGCGCCCAACAGGGTATGGATGGCGGTTGGCCGCTGTTCCACGGCGGGGCGCTCGATCTGAGCTGCTCGGTCAAGGCCTATTTCGCGCTCAAGGCCGCCGGCGATTCGCCCGAGGCGACGCACATGGCGCGGGCGCGCGCGGCGATCCTGGCGCGCGGCGGCGCCCGGCGCTGCAATGTCTTTACCCGCATCCTGCTCGCCCTATTTGGCGAGGTGCCGTGGCGCGCGGTTCCAATGATGCCGGTCGAGATCATGTTGCTGCCGCGCTGGTCGCCATTTCATATCGCCAAAGTCGCCTACTGGTCGCGCGCTGTCCTGGTGCCGCTCCTGGTGCTGATGGCACTGCGCCCGTGCGCGCGGAACCTGCAAGGGTTCACGGTCCGCGAGCTGTTCGTCGAACCGCCGGAAACGGTGCGCGACTGGATCGCCGGACCGACCGCCTCGCCGTTGGCCGTCGCTTTCGGATGGCTCGACCGGGGATTGCGCGTCGCCGAGCCGCTGTTCCCGAGGGGGTCGCGGCAGCGCGCGATCGATCAGGCCGTCGCCTTTGTGACCGAACGCCTCAATGGCGAGGACGGTCTCGGCGGAATTTTTCCAGCAATGGCGAACTCGTTGATGATGTTCGATTGTTTGGGGTACTCGCGCGACCATCCCGATTGGGTGACCGCGGCGGGCGCAACCCGCAAGCTTCTGGTCCGCAACGGCGAGCGCAGCTATTGTCAGCCTTGCGTGTCTCCGGTCTGGGACACCGCGCTCGCCTGTCACGCCTTGATGGAAACCGGGGACCGGCGGTTCGAGCCGGCGATTGGGCGCGCGCTCGACTGGCTCGCCGGAAAGCAGGTGCTCGAGGTGGCCGGCGACTGGGCGATGACCCGCCCCAGCCTGCGGCCGGGCGGCTGGGCCTTTCAATACGAGAACCCCCATTATCCCGATGTTGACGACACCGCGGCGGTCGCCTTGGCGCTCGACCGTTTCGATCGCGCGCGTTACCGCCCGGCCCTTGAGCGGGCGGCCGAGTGGATCATCGGCATGCAGAGCCGGAACGGCGGGTGGGGCTCTTTCGACGCCGACAACACGCATTCCTATCTGAACCACATTCCGTTCGCCGACCACGGCGCGCTGCTCGATCCGCCCACGGCCGATGTCAGCGCGCGGTGCCTCGGGTTTCTGTGCCAGGCAGGCTTCGGCGCCGACAATCCCGCCGTCGCCGCCGCGATCTCGTTCCTGCGCCGCGAGCAGGAAGCCGACGGCAGCTGGTTCGGGCGCTGGGGCACAAACTACGTTTATGGGACGTGGTCGGTTCTGGCTGCCTTGAATGCGGCCGGCCTCGATGCGAACGCCCCGGAAATCCGCCGTGCCGCCGGCTGGCTGCTCGACCGCCAGCGCGACGATGGCGGTTGGGGCGATGCGAACAATCTACTGGCCAGGAATGCCGCATGGCGGGGCGCCCTACAGCACCCCCTCGCAGACGGCCTGGGCATTGCTCGGGCTGATGGCGGCCGGCGAAACCGACAACCCGGCGGTCGCCCGCGGCATCGCCTTTCTGATCGGCACCCAGGATCGGAGCGGAAACTGGGACGAGCCCTGGTTTACCGCCGTCGGATTTCCGCGGGTGTTTTTCCTACGGTATCATGGCTACCGGGCTTATTTCCCGCTCTGGGCGCTGGCCCGTTACCGCCGTCTGACGGCGACGAACGCTCCGCGGGTGGCGTTCGGCCTATGAACGAAATTGCCTAACACGCTGTGTCGTCGGGGAAGCCGGCGGAGGGTCCGGCAGAGAACGCGACGAGCCGCCAAACTCCGTCGCGGGGTAAGGGTAAGATTATTTCGATCATTCGGCCCATTCGGTCGAACAGTGAGAGTTGCCGGCGCCCGCGGCGGAGCCGGCCTCCTCCC
>CAWCIL010000011.1:0-36563 GCA_963795485.1 uncultured Alphaproteobacteria bacterium | reverse complement strand
GGATCGAGCGTGAAAAAAGGGCATCTGGTGGATGCCTTGGCACTGAGAGGCGATGAAGGACGCGGCACGCTGCGAAAAGCCCGGGGGAGATGCGAGCGATCGTTGATCCCGGGATCTCCGAATGGGGCAACCCACCGCCGGAGTGATCCGGCGGTATCGTCATCTGAATTCATAGGATGGCGAGGCGAACCCGGCGAACTGAAACATCTCAGTAGCCGGAGGAACGGACATCAACCGAGATTCCGCGAGTAGTGGCGAGCGAAAGCGGAACAGGCCAGCGGCGCGTGTTTTTGGTACCGGAAGCGTCTGGAAAGGCGGGCCGGAGCGGGTGAGAGCCCCGTACGGGACACCGCAACATGTCCTCGAGTAGGGCGGGACACGAGCAATCCTGTCTGAAGATGGGGGGACCACCCTCCAAGCCTAAGTACTCCTCAGTGACCGATAGTGCACGAGTACCGTGAGGGAAAGGTGAAAAGCACCCCGACGAGGGGAGTGAAACAGTTCCTGAAACCGGATGCCTACAAGCAGTCGGAGGTCCAGTGGTCAGTATCAGTGATCAGGAATCAGAAACGCTGGCAGCGATGCTGGCGATGGCGTGGCGAGGCGCGAGCCTGGCAAGGCCGTTCTGATCACTGATTACTGTCTCTGATCTCTGAGCTGACGGCGTACCTTTTGTATAATGGGTCAGCGAGTTGGTCTTGGCAGCGAGCTTAAGCCGCTAGGCGTAGGCGCAGCGAAAGCGAGTCTGAAGTGGGCGTCGCTTTGTTTCCGGGCAACCGGAAGCAGACAACAGTTGCCGGGATCAGACCCGAAACCGGGTGATCTAGCCATGGGCAGGTTGAAGGTGCGGTAACACGCACTGGAGGACCGAACCCACTACTGTTGCAAAAGTAGGGGATGACTTGTGGTTAGGGGTGAAAGGCCAATCAAACCCGGAAATAGCTGGTTCTCCGCGAAATCTATTGAGGTAGAGCGTCGATTGCTCACCGCCGGGGGTAGAGCACTGGATGGGCTAGGGGGGCGCGAGCCTTACCAAACCTAACCAAACTGCGAATACCGGCGAGTGGAGGTCGGCAGCCAGACGGCGGGTGCTAAGGTCCGTCGTCGAGAGGGGAACAGCCCAGACCGCCAGCTAAGGTCCCCCAGTCGTGGCTAAGTGGGAAAGGATGTGGGCAGGCCAAGACAACCAGGAGGTTGGCTCAGAAGCAGCCATCCTTTAAAGAAAGCGTAATAGCTCACTGGTCTAAATCTAAGCCCACCCGCGCCGAAAATGTAACGGGGCTGAAGCCACGCACCGAAGCTGCGGATGTTCAGAAGACAGAAATCAGAAATCAGATCAGAAATCAGATCGGCAGAAACGAACAGCAGAAGCGAGGAAGAACGGGATGAGCGAATGGTCGAGCAGGCCGAGGATCTCGAGGTGTTTCGGCGGCCCTACCGGCTGTCGCTGGAAGTGCATCGGGCGAGCCTTGAGTTTCCCCGGATCGAGCAGCGGGCGCTGGCCGACCAAGTGCGGCGGGCCTCCAAATCGATCTGCGCCAATTTGGCCGAGGGTTTTGGTCGGCAACGCATGTCGCGGCCGGAATTTGGCCGCTTCCTGATGATGGCGATCGGCTCTTCGGACGAGATGCAAGTGTGGGCCCTGTACTGCCGCGATCTCGGCTATGTCGACGAGCCAACGGTGGAGCGCTGGCGGGGCGAGTATCGGGAGATCGCCCGGATGCTGTGGGGCCTGCGTCGCGGCGGTTCTGATCACTGATTTCTGATTTCTGTCTTCTGAGCGTGGTAGCGGAGCGTTCCGTAGGCCGGCGAAGCCGTCGCGCGAGCGGCGGTGGAGGCATCGGAAGTGCGAATGCTGACATGAGTAGCGCAAATCAGGGTGAGAACCCCTGACGCCGAAAGTCCAAGGGTTCCTGCGCAAGGTCATTCCGCGCAGGGTTAGCCGGGCCCCTAAGGCGAGGGCGAGAGCCGCAGCCGATGGGAAGGGGGTTAATATTCCTCCGCCTGCCGTGCGTGACGAAGGCCGAAAGCCGTTTCTCCTTAATGGATTGGAGGGGCGGCCTGGGACTTCCGGGAAACAGCGCCGGCGCTAGAGACCGTACCCGAAACCGACACTGGTGGACTGGTAGAGCATACCCAGGCGTTTGAGAGAACGGTGTTGAAGGAACTCGGCAAAATGCCCCCGTAACTTCGGGAGAAGGGGGCCCCGCTCCTGGGCAACCAGGGGCGGGGGGCACAGAGGAGGGGGTGGCGACTGTTTACTAAAAACACAGGGCTCTGCGAAGTCGCAAGACGACGTATAGGGTCTGACGCCTGCCCGGTGCCGGAAGGTTAAGAGGAGGGGTTCACGCTCCGAATCGAAGCCCCGGTAAACGGCGGCCGTAACTATAACGGTCCTAAGGTAGCGAAATTCCTTGTCGGGTAAGTTCCGACCTGCACGAATGGCGTAACGACTTCCCCGCTGTCTCCAACACCGGCTCAGCGAAATTGAATTCTCCGTGAAGATGCGGAGTTCCCGCGGTCAGACGGAAAGACCCCGTGCACCTTTACTACAGCTTTGCAGTGGTGTTAGGGATGGTGTGTGTAGGATAGGCGGGAGCCTTGGAAGCCCTGGCGCCAGTTGGGGTGGAGGCAACCTTGAAATACCGCTCTCACGATCTCTGGCATCTAACCGCGGCCCGTTTCCGGGTCCGGGACCCTGCATGGCGGGTAGTTTGACTGGGGCGGTCGCCTCCCAAAGAGTAACGGAGGCGCGCGATGGTGGGCTCAGGCTGGTCGGAAATCAGCTGTCGAGTGCAATGGCACAAGCCCGCCTGACTGCGAGAGCGACGGCTCGAGCAGAGACGAAAGTCGGCCATAGTGATCCGGTGGTCCCACGTGGACGGGCCATCGCTCAACGGATAAAAGGTACGCCGGGGATAACAGGCTGATGACGCCCAAGAGTCCATATCGACGGCGTCGTTTGGCACCTCGATGTCGGCTCATCGCATCCTGGGGCTGGAGCAGGTCCCAAGGGTATGGCTGTTCGCCATTTAAAGCGGTACGTGAGCTGGGTTTAGAACGTCGTGAGACAGTTCGGTCCCTATCTGCCGCGGGTGTTCGAGACTTGCGAGGCGCTCTCCCCAGTACGAGAGGACCGGGAGGGACGCACCTCTGGTGGACCGGTTGTGGCGCCAGCCGCAGCGCCGGGTAGCTAAGTGCGGACGGGATAACCGCTGAACGCATCTAAGCGGGAAGCCCTCCTCAAAACCAGGTCTCGTCGAGAGCCGTGGAAGACCACCACGTCGATAGGCCGGGGGTGGAAGCGGAGCAATCCGTGGAGCCGACCGGTACTAATCGCTCGAACCCGCCCGATCCACTTCGCCTTTGGGCCACTTCGCCTTTGGGCCACTTCGCCTTTGGGCCACTTCCGGCCTTTGGGCCGGTTGCCTTCGGGCAACCCGAACACCGCCCGCGTGCAGCGGCCAGCGCCAGAGGGAGAACCCCACCAGCGCGCCGCCGCCCGCCGGTCGCCCGACGCTTCCTCACGCCCCCGCATTCACAAATTCCCGCCAATGGGCCAACCCACGAGCCCCCGGATCAAAGTCCGGGGGATCCTTCGGCGGGGATCCTTCGGCCAAGACCGCGCGTCACGCGCGGGACCTCATGGAGGTTTGGCCAGCCTGGTGGCCACAGCGAGGGGCACAACACCCGATCCCATCCCGAACTCGGCCGTGAAAACCCTCAGCGCCGATGGTACTGCCGCTCAAGCGGCGGAAGAGCAGGTCGCCGCCAGGCTCGCCAAACCCCCAACCCCGATCCCACCCGCCAACCCCACCCGATCCCCACGCCCAGCCGATCCCAGCCCACAGCGCACCGCCGCGGGGTGGAGCAGCCCGGTAGCTCGTCAGGCTCATAACCTGAAGGTCGCAGGTTCAAATCCTGCCCCCGCAACCAACCGAAACCAACACTCCCGCGCCGAACCGGCCGGGAGTGTCTGGTTTCAGGAACGAAATTTTTGCTGGTCGTGACCCGCCTCACACGTCGAGGTTGGCGACCGAGAGCGCGTTCGATTGGATGAACTCGCGGCGCGGTTCGACGAGGTCGCCCATCAGGGTCGAAAAAGTCTCCTCGGCCGAATCGGCGTGGCTGACCCTGACCTGCAAGAGGGCGCGCGCCTCGGGGTCGAGCGTGGTCTCCCACAATTGCTCGGGGTTCATCTCGCCGAGGCCCTTGTAGCGCGTCACCTCGATGCCGCGGCGGCCCAACTCCATGACCGCCTCGACGAGGCCGGTCGGGCCGGCGATCAGGGTCGTTCTGTCGCGCGCGGCGAGCGTGCCGGGTCGGCCGTAGGTCTGGCGCAGTCCGTCGCCATCGGCGTCGAGCCGCCGCGCCTCGGCGCTGCGCAGCAATGCGGCATCGATCAGCCGGCGTTCGGCGACGCCCTGACGGGTGCGGCTCAGCACTAGCCCTTCGCCGGCGATCACCGCGCCCTGCCAGTTGCGCTCGTGCTCCGGCGCAAGGAGGTTGAGCCGCTCGGCAGTGCGGTGGGCAGCCTCGATCGCGCGGTTCGGGTCGGCCAGCAGCGCGGGCGACAGCGCCCCGGCGATGGCCGCCTGCTCGACCACCGCGATGTCGCCGACCTTGGCCGCCAGGCTCTGCAACGAGCGGCGCTGGGCCCGCGCCTCCTCGAGGAGCGCGCGCAGATCGAGGCCGGCGCGCTCGACCCCGTCATGCTGGGTGAACACCGCGTCGCGCAATGCGGCATCGATGCAATAAGCTTCGAGCGCCGGATCGTCCTTCAGATAGACCGCCTTCTGGTTGCCGCGCTGCAGCCGGTAGAGCGGCGGCTGGGCGATGTAGAGGAAACCCTTGTCGATCAGGCTCGCCATCTGCCGGAAGAAGAAGGTCAGCAGCAGGGTGCGGATATGGCTGCCGTCGACATCGGCGTCGGTCATGATGATGATGCGGTGATAGCGCGCCTTTTCCGGGTTGAAATCCTCGCGGCCGATGCCGGTGCCGAGGGCGGCGATCAGGGTGCCGATCTCGGCCGAGCCCAGCATCTTGTCGAAGCGGGCGCGCTCGACGTTGAGGATCTTGCCCTTGAGCGGCAGGATCGCCTGAAAGCGCCGGTCGCGGCCTTGCTTGGCCGAGCCGCCGGCGCTGTCGCCCTCGACGATGAAGAATTCGCTCTTGGCCGGGTCGCGCTCCTGGCAGTCGGCGAGCTTGCCCGGCAGGTTGGCGATGTCGAGCGCCCCCTTGCGCCGGGTCAGGTCGCGCGCCTTGCGCGCCGCCTCGCGCGCCGCCGCAGCCTCGACCACCTTGGCGACGATCTTCTTGGCCTCGGCCGGATGCTCCTCGAACCATTGCGCGAGCTTGTCGGCGACGATGCCTCGGACCGCCGGACTGACCTCGGAAGAAACCAGCTTGTCCTTGGTCTGCGAGGAGAATTTCGGGTCCGGCACCTTGACCGACAAGACGCAGGTCAACCCTTCGCGCATGTCCTCGCCGGTCAGCGTCACCTTTTCCTTTTTGGCGATGCCGCTGTCGTTGGCGTAGCTGTTGACGGTGCGGGTCAGCGCGGCGCGAAAGCCGGCGAGATGGGTTCCGCCGTCGCGCTGCGGGATGTTGTTGGTGAAGCACAGCATCGTCTCGTGATAGCTGTCGGTCCACTCCATCGCGATTTCGAGCAGCACCTCGTCGCGCTCGCCGCGGATCGCGATCGGCGGCGCATGCAGCGCCTGCTTGGAGCGGTCGAGATAGCGCACAAAGGCTTCGAGCCCGCCCTCGAAATGCAGGGTGACGCTCTTCGGCTCGACCCCGCGCGCATCGTTCAGCACCAGCGTCACGCCGCTGTTCAGAAAGGCCAGCTCGCGCAGCCGGTGCTCGAGCGTGGTAAAGTCGAACTCGGTCTTGGTGAAGGTCTCGGTGCTCGGCAGAAAGGTGATCTCCGTGCCGGTCGCCGGACCGTGCCGGGTCGATCCCTCGGGCCAGGCCGGGGCCGGCCCGATTTCGGCGAGCGGCGCCTCGGGGACGCCGTCGCGAAACCGCATGAACCACTCCGAGCCGCCGCGAAAGACGCGCAGATCGAGGCGCGAGGACAGGCCGTTGACCACCGAAACGCCGACCCCGTGCAGCCCGCCCGACACCTTGTAGGCGTTCTGGTTGAATTTGCCGCCGGCATGGAGGTGGGTCATGATCACCTCGGCGGCGGACACCCCTTCCTCGTCATGGATGCCGACCGGGATGCCGCGGCCGTTGTCGGTGACGGTGACCGAGCCGTCGGCGTTCAGGGTCACGACGACCGTGTCGCAATAGCCGGCGAGCGCCTCGTCGATCGCGTTGTCGACGACCTCGTAGACCATGTGGTGCAGGCCGGAGCCGTCATCGGTGTCGCCGATATACATGCCCGGCCGCTTGCGCACGGCGTCGAGCCCGCGCAGCACCTCGATCGACTGCTCGTTATAAGTTTCGTCGATGCCGCTGTCGTGAGCGGCGCCGTTGCCGGAAATCGCCGCGGAAACCCTGGCGTCGGGGACGCCGGCAGCCGGCGGTTGCCCGGAGGCGGCGCCGGTCGACGGG
This sequence comes from uncultured Alphaproteobacteria bacterium, assembly GCA_963795485.1. Classification (GTDB taxonomy): domain Bacteria; phylum Pseudomonadota; class Alphaproteobacteria; order ATCC43930; family CGMCC-115725; genus AP-15. The sequence continues at coordinate 30,002 of CAWCIL010000011.1, read as the reverse complement.
TGCGGATCGGATGCGGGAATGTTTGCCATCTATGGGTGATCGAAGCCTTTGTGATTGAGCCTGGTCGGGTCAGAAAGAGGGCGGCGTCACGCTTCCGCCGTTGACCGATAAAAACTGGGCGCGCTGCCGCAGCGGCGCGAACAGCGCCGCGCTCGGTGCCGGTGAGCCACGCCTGGCTGCCCAGCCGATCGATCGCGTCGAACAGCGCTTCGCGCCGGCTCGCATCGAGATGGGCGGCGATCTCGTCGAGCAGCAGCAGCGGCGGCTCGCCGCGCAAGGCCCGTTGCAGCCCGGCATGCGCGAGCAGGATCGAGATCAGCAGCGCCTTCTGCTCGCCGGTCGAAGCATGTTCCGCGGCGATCCCGCTCGGCGCCAGGCTGACCACCAGGTCGGAGCGGTGCGGGCCGAACGCCGCACCTCCGGCGACGGCGTCGCTGCGCCGTCCGGCGGCGAGCGCCTCGGCGAATTTCGCCTCGGCGGCGAGCGCCGGCATATCGTCGAGCCATTCCTCGACGGCGCCGAGCGAGGACGCAGGCGGGCGCGCGGAAACGGACCTTCGGCTGCGGCGCAGGCGCGGTCGAGCCGCTGCACCGCGTCGCGCCGGGCGGCCGCGACCGCGACACCCTGCGCCGCCATGACCGCTTCGAGCGCGGCCAGCCAGGCGGGATCGGCCGGTCGATCGTCCGAAAAGCCGTTGCGCAACAAGTGCGAGCGCTCGCGCAACGCCTGCTCGTAGGCGCCGACCCGCGCGGCGTGCGCCGGGTCGAGGGCCAGCACCAGCCGGTCGAGAAACCGCCGCCTGCCGCCCGGCCCTTCGAGAAACAGGCGATCCATCGGCGGGGTCAGCCAGACGACGCCGAGCCGGTCGCCGAGCTGCGCCTGGCTGCGCACCGGCTCGCCGTCGATACGCACGACCCGCCGGTCGCCCACCGAGCCGCGCGACAAACCGCCGGACGCTTCGTCCGGGGCTGAAGGCCCACATCGCGGCCGGTGCCGATGCGCACGACGCCGCCGCGGCCAGCCACCTCTGCCGCCACCGCCCAACCCCGGTTTGGGACCCGGGCTGCGGGATCTCGGCAGGGCCCTCGCAACCCGGCGTCCGTCGCCGGTCGATATCGGCCAGCCTGGCCCCGCGCAACCCGCGACCGGGCGCCAGGAACGAGACCGCCTCGAGCAGATTGGTCTTGCCGGCGCCGTTCGGGCCGGTCAGCACCACCGGGTCGGTTGCCGAGCGTCAGGCTGGCCCTGCGGTAGTTGCGGAAATCGGTCAGCACCAGGCGGGTGACGCCGAGCCGTCGAGCGGACGGCGAAGCCGGCCGCGGCACCGGCGCTGCTGCGGGCTTCCTGTGCCTCGGTAAGCATGCTGATTATATGGGGCTGAGCGGCCCCGTTTATCCACCCGGCCGAGCTCGCCGCGACCCGCCCAAAAGTTCAAACCCGCATCGGCATCAGCACGTATAGCGCGCTGGGATCGGCGCGATCGCGCACGATCGTCGGCGAGGCCGAATCCGACATGACGAACTGCGCGCCCTCGCCCTCGATCTGCGCGGCGATATCGAGGAGGTACCGGGAATTGAAGCCGATTTCGAGCGGCTCGGCGAGATAGCTCGCATCGATCTCCTCGACGGCGGTCCCGTTCTCCGGGCTCGTCGCCGACACCGCGAGGGTACCGCCATTGGCGCCGGGCGCGATGGCCAGCTTCACCGCCCGGCTCTTCTCGCTCGAGATGGTCGAGACCCGGTCCACCGCTTCGGCGAAGTCCTTGCATTTGACCTCGAGGACCTTGTCGTTGTTGGAGGGGATCACCCGATCGTAGTCGGGAAAGGTGCCGTCGATCAGTTTGGAGGTCAGCGCCGCACCACCCTCCTGACCCGATTCGCGCAGGGCAAAGCGGATCTTGGTCTCGCTCAGCGCCACCTCGATCTCGTCCTCGCTTTCCTCGACCAGCTTTCGCAGCTCAATCACCGTCTTGCGCGGCACGATGATTCCCGGCATCCCGGCGGCACCTTCGGGCATGACCATCTCCATCCGGGCGAGGCGGTGCCCGTCGGTGGCGACCGCGCGGATCACCGGGACCTCGTTGTTCTTGGTCGCGTGCAGATATATTCCGTTCAGATAGTACCGCGTCTCCTCGGTCGAGATCGCAAACCGGGTGCGGTCGACCAGGGTGCGCAATTCGGCGGCGGTCAGGGTGAAACTGTGCGCCAGCTCGCCGCTCGCCATCACCGGATAGTCTTCGGGCGGCAGACACGCCAGGGTGAAGGTCGAGCGCCCGGAGCGCAGCACCATCGCGTTTCGCTCGCCGCCATCCGCGCCGTTCGGCGCCTCGATCTCGATCTGAGCGCCCTCGCGCAATTTGCGGACGATGTCGTAGAGGGTGTGCGCCGGCACAGTGGTGCGCCCGGCCCGCTCGACTTGGCCCGGCACCCGCTCGACGATCTCGAGATCCATGTCGGTGGCGCTGAGCGCCAAGGCGCCGGCGCCCGATCCGCCGCCCGCGGCCGACCCGATGCCGGAAGACGCGCCGGCGGCATCGGCCTGCAACAGCACGTTCGAGAGAATCGGGATCGTGTTGCGCCGCTCGACGACGCTCTGAACATGCCCCAGCGCCTTCAGAAGAGCGCCCCGTTCGATGGTGAGTTTCATCTGGCTACACGCAGGTTGGCGGACCGGTGGCATGAACCGGATGCCCGGCCGATGCCCCCGCTCGCACCAGCCCGAAGGGCCGGCAGACGGGGTGGCATCCTAGCACAAAACGATGCCGGCCCCAGCACCGGGTTTCGCCGGCCGCGCTCGAAACCGCCGCCGAGCCGCGAGGTCAGCTCTGCAGCATCCGGCGCAGCAGCTCGACATCTTCGGCGAGCACCGGATCGGTCAGCATCAGCTCCTCGATCTTGCGCACCGCATGGATCACGGTGGTGTGGTCGCGGCCGCCGAATTTGCGCCCGATCTCGGGCAGCGAGCGTGTCGTCAGCTGCTTGGCGAGGTACATCGCGACCTGGCGCGGCCGGGCGACGATGCGGGCGCGCCGGTCGGAGGTCATCTCGGCCAGCCGGATGTTGAAATGCTCGGCGACGCGGCGCTGGATCTCGTCGATCGTCACCCGCCGCTCGTGCGAGCGCAACAGATCGTGCAATTCCTCCTGCGCGCTTTCGAGCGTGATGTCGCGCCCGACGAGCTCCATGTTGGCGGTGATGCGGTTCAAGCGCGCCTTCGAGCTCGCGGACATTCGAGGTGATCTTGTGCGCGAGGAATTCCATCACCTTCTGCGGGATGCGCAAATTGGTCTGCTCGGCCTTCGACTGCAGGATGCCGAGGCGCAGCTCGTAGGTGGTCGGGTGCAGATCGGCGACCAGCCCCCAGCCGAGACGCGAGCGCATGCGCTCTTCGAGCCCTTCGAGATCGGACGGCGATTTGTCGGCGGAAATCACGATCTGGCGGTTCTGGTCGACCAGCGCGTTGAAGGTGTGGAAAAACTCTTCCTGGGTCGAATTCCTTGCCGGTGATGAACTGGACATCGTCGATCATCAACAGATCGACCGAGCGAAACTCCTCCTTGAAGTCCATCGTCGATTTGAACCGCAGCGCGCGGATGAACTGGTACATGAACTTTTCCGCCGAAAGGTAAATGACCTTGCGGCCGCAGGCCTGCTTGCGGACATGCCAGGCCACGGCATGCATCAGATGGGTCTTGCCGAGGCCCGACCCCGCCATAGAGGAACAGCGGGTTGAACGGCACTGAGCGCACCGGGCTGGCGCAGGCTTCGGCGACGCGGCGGGCCGCGGCATGGGCCAGCTCGTTGGGCTTGCCGACGACGAAATTCTCAAAGGTGAAGCGCGGATCGAGCCCTGACGGCTGCGCCTTCTCTTCGCCGAATTCGAGGGCGGCGACTGGTTCCGCCAGCGGACCCGGCGGGAAATGGTTCGCCAGGGGGTGCTCGCTGCTTGAGAAATCGGCTAAACCGGCCGCGCGCGGGTCCGGTGCGACGACCACCAGGATCCGCTTGATCTGCCGGTTCTCTGCCCGCCACAGCGCCAAGATCCGATCGGCGTAATGCGAGGCGACCCAATCGCGGAAAAACCGCGCCGGAGCCGCGATCACCGCCTCGCCGCCTTCAACGCGCTGGACGCTGATGGGCACGAGCCAGCTGCGATAAGCCGTCTCTCCGACTTCCTGCTTGAGCTGGCCGAGAACTCGATTCCATTGGGACTGCGACGTTGTTGTCGCGCTTTTGGCACTCTCCGCTTGAGCTGTTTCCGCCACCACCGCATCCCCCCGAATCAGGACGGCAGCACCGCCCGGTTCAACGCCGGTAAATCGTAGCCTAGGATACTGTAAATGTTCGGCGGCTCACTCGCCGCGGTGCGCAGACGTCAGCTTCCCCCTGGACCTGGTGTTATTAACCATTAGGCACGGACGAAGCAGCGATTGCTTTGCCCCGACCTGGATTTACAGGGCACCAACGTATTGTTTGTCGGTGCAATATGGTAATGCTAACTTATGTGTCGAAACGATGGCAAGCGCCCGAAACGGGAACACGAAGTTTTTTTCGGTGCTCCGAACGCTCCGGCCCAGCCCGTTGTTTTTCGCTGGAAGCGCACGATCGTTCACCGACCGCGGCGCGTCGCCGAGACCACACCAGCAGGATCTCAGAGCGCGTTGATGCGGGCGGCGAGGCGCGACAGCTTGCGCGCCACCGTGTTCTTGTGCAGCACGCCCTTGGTGATCGCCCGGTGCAGCTCGGGCTGAGCCACCTGAAACGCCGACTGCGCCGCGCCTCTGTCGCCGGTGGCGATCGCAGTCTCGACTTTTTTGACGAAGGTCCGCACCCGGCTGATCCGGGAGCGGTTGATCGCGGTACGTTTCACCGTCTGGCGGATGCGCTTTTCCGCGGATTTATGGGTGGCCATGCTGCTTCGCCGAGTGGAAGGAGGCTGCTCTTCTATAAGCAGGCCGCGGCTGGGTCAACACCCGACCGGCTGAAGCCATCGCGGTGCCGGCGGCGGCAACAAAGGCTCGCGGCCGCCGGATAATCGCGATATCGTGGCATGCCGCACAGGCGCCCGAGCGATGCTCCGCCCGAGCAACAAGCCGCGCAGAAACGCGACAACCGGCAAGGAGAACGATCATGGCCTCCGTACAACATGTGCACCTGAAGACCCGCGATCCCAAGCAAACCGCGCAATTTTATGTCGACAATTTCGGCGCGACCCTCAAAGCCGAGATCCCGGGCCGCGGCTTCCGCCTCGATCTGCACGGATTGCAGCTCAACATCACCGGCCTGATCGCCAGCCAAAGTCATGAGCAGCATTACGGCATCGAGCACATCGCCGTTGACACCGAAGATTATGAGGGAACGTTGGCCCGCATGCGCAAAAACGGCGTACGCGTCCTCGAGGAGATGGCGCCTAACAACGGCCGCCGCGTGTGCTTTATCGAAGCGCCCGACGGCGCACAGATGGAATTGATCGAAAAGGTCTAAGCCGGATTTCGGCACCAGCGGCGCGCGAAAGGACCCGGCGTGGCTCCCCCGGGCGTGGCGTTGAAAGACCGGATCGCGCTGGGCCTGGCGCTGCCCCACCGCTCGCCCGACCCGATCGATGTCGCCTCGGTGCGGCTCGTGGCGCAGCGCGCCGAGGCGCTCGGCTTCCGCGATCTGTGGGTGACCGAGAACACGCTCGATCACGTCTTCTGCTTCGATCCCGTGGTGGTGCTGACCTATGCCGCGGCGGTCACGACCACGATCCGCCTCGGCGTCTCGGTGGTGGTGCTGCCGATGCATCACCCGGCCCATGTCGCCCACCAATGGGCGAGTCTCGATCATGTCAGCGGCGGGCGCGCAATCCTCGGCGTCGGATTGGGCCGCGACCATCACTATGCCCAGTTCGGAGTACCGCGCGAGCGCCGGGTGCGGCGGTTTCGCGAGCAAATCGAGCTGATCCGGGCCTTGTGGAGCGAGCCTCGGGTCGATTACCGGGGCAACCTCTATCAGCTCGAAGGCGCCACGATGCTGCCGAAGCCGGCGCAGAGGCCGCTTTTGCCGATCTGGATGGGGGTCGGCCACCCCGACGCCGTGCGTCGCGCCGCCGCACACGCGGACGGTTGGATGGGCTCGGGCGGGTCGAGCATCGCCGCCTTTTCGCGCTCGGTGCCGATCCTGCGCGCGGCATTGGAAAAGGCCGGGCGCGATCCGGCGGGGTTCCCGATCTCGAAGCGGCTGTTCATGGCCGTGGACGAACGCCCGGAAAGGGCACGGGCCGAGCTCGACCGCTGGTTCACCGAGGTCTACCACAACTCCGAAGGGGCCGATGCCTCAGGCATCCACGGCACCCCGGAACAGGTCCGCGAGCGGCTCGAGGAGCTGGTGGCGATGGGCGCCAACCACCTGCTCTTAAACCCGGTCTCGCGCTATGCCGAGCAGGTCGAGGCATTGGCCGCGGTCGCCGGATTGGCCTGAGCGTCCGACCTTAGCGCGGGCAATCGATGAGGACATTCGCGATGTCGTCACTGCACACCGATCCGGTCAAAGAGCAGGTCGCCGCCCATTGGGACCGGCGGGCGGCGCATTTCGACGAGGATTTCGGCCACAGCATCCGCACCGCGGCCGAGCGCGCTGCCTGGGATCGTATTTTCGGCCTGGTTCTGCCGGGCGGCGGGGGTGCGCTCGACGCGCTCGACCTCGGCTGCGGCACCGGTTTTTTGAGCATCGAGCTCGCCGCCCGCGGCCATCGCGTCACCGGCGTCGATTTCGCTCCGGCAATGATCGCGCGGGCCGAGCGCAAAGCCGCGGAGCGCGATCTCTCGGTGCGGTTCGAGCAGGGCGATGCCGAGCAGTTGCGGTTCGCCCCGGCGAGCTTCGACCTCGCGATCAGCCGCCATGTGCTGTGGACCTTGCCGCACCCGGAGGCCGCGATCGACGAGTGGATCCGCGTGCTGCGGCCGGGCGGGCGGCTCGTCGTCGTCGACGGCGCCGTGCTCGACGGCAGCGACCGGCTCAAGGGCGCACAGCCGAGCTGCCAGGAGAATGCCCGCACCAGCCCCGAATATGCCGCAGTCGGCGACCGGCTGCCGTTCCTCGGCGGCCGCCCGCGCGAGCAGATCGAAGCCCTGCTGCGGGCGCATGGCCTCGCCAATGTCGGCGCCGACCCGCTCGCCGATCTGGTCGAGGCGCAGGTGCAGCGCATGGTCGAGGAGGGGCTCGAGCCGCGGCGGCGCAACCGCTACGTCGTCTGGGGCGACGTTCCCCGCTGAGCCCGCGCCATGCAGCAGGGCCGCGGCGGCATGGGCAGCCACAAGCACGGCACCTCCGGGCACGCCTCGCAAAGCCCGCGCTTTCGCCTGACCAAAAAGCTTGCGGCCGAGCGCGGCGAATACGACACAAGACCGCGCCGCCGCCCGCTGCACCCCCGCTTTGCGACAGTCCGGGACGCTTTTGACACCAAGGACAAGCCGCGCCGGCCATAACCCGGCCGTGGCCGCTCCTCTTCCTCAGAGCCAGGCCCACAAGGATGGCGCTAAAAGAAGAAACTGGTTCGGATGTGTGCAGCGTCGCTTGCGGTCATGTGTCCGGCCCCCGCTTTCGCGAGAGGAGGCTCTTCTCGCGCTCTTTGGCGGCCAGGAGGTCGTCGTGCCGCTCGGCATGGACGAGGCGCTTCACGATGTAAATCCAGCCGCCCATCGCGCCGGTGTCGCCGTGCACCACGCGCCTGGCAACGAAGACGTGGGTGGCCGGGACAGGCCGGTCACGGGGGTTCGGTTCGAAGACGGAGGTACGCGCTACTCCCGCAAATCCTCGAAGAACTCCTTGACCCGGGCGAAGAAGCCTTCGCTCTCGGGGTGAGTGCGGGCATTCTCGCCTTCCTTGTCGAACTCGCGGAGCAATTCCTGCTGGCGCTTGGTCAGGTTGACCGGGGTTTCGACAACCGCCTCGATGAACATGTCGCCGCGTGCGGTCGAGCGCAGCACGGTCATTCCTTTGGTTCTAAGCCGAAATTGGTGGCCCGATTGGGTTCCGGCCGGCACCGTCACGCGTGCCCGGCTGCCGTTGACGGTCGGAACCTCGATCGAGCCGCCGAGGGCCGCTGTCGTGATCGGGATCGGCACCCGGCAATAAATGTTGGCGCCGTCGCGCTGAAAGAGCCGATGCGGCGCCACGCTGACGAAAATATAAAGATCGCCGGGTGCGGCACCTCGAACCCCGGCTTCGCCTTCGCCGGCGAGGCGGATGCGGACGCCATCCTCGACCCCCGGCGGAATGTTGACGGACAGGGTCTTTTCGCGCCGCATCCGGCCTTGGCCGCCGCAGCTCTTGCACGGCTTCTCGATGACCCGGCCCGCACCCTGGCAGCCGGGGCAGGTGCGCTCGACCGAGAAAAATCCCTGCTGCGTGCGAATCCGGCCGCGCCCGTGGCAGGTCGGACACGAAACCGGCTTTGATCCGGCTTCGGCGCCGCTGCCGTTGCACTGGTCGCAGGTCACGAGGTTCGGGACGCGGATCGTCGTCTGCTTGCCGCGAAAACTTTCCTCGAGCGCGATTTCGAGGTTGTAGCGCAGGTCGCTGCCGCGACTCGGCCCTTGCTGGCCGCGCCGGCCTCCGCCCATGAACTCGCCGAACACCTCGTCGAAGATGTCGGCAAACCCGCCGGAAAAGCCGAAATCGCCGGGGCCGCGGCCGCCCCCTTGCTCGAATGCGGCATGGCCGAACCGGTCGTAGGCGGCGCGCTTCTGGTCGTCCTTGAGGACGTCGTAAGCCTCGCTGACATCCTTGAACTTCTGTTCGGCGTTCTGGTCGCCCGGATTGCGGTCCGGGTGATACTGCATTGCAAGCTTGCGATAGGCTTTCTTGAGCTCGTCGGCGCCAGCGGATTTGGCGACGCCGAGAACCTCGTAAAAATCTTGCTTGGCCATGGTCGCGGGCGTCTATCGATGGGTGTTTGCTGGGAGAGTCAGTCGCAGCCAATCATCCCGGCGGCAAGCCGCCGGGATGACCGCATCCGATCTGCATCTGCGCTGTGGCGGGTTACGCCGAGCCGCGCTTTTTCTGGTCGTCGACCTCTTCGAAATCGGCGTCGACGACCTTGTCGTTGCCGCCGGCTCCACCAGGGCCGCCCTGCGCTCCGCCTGGGCCGCCGGCACCCGGGCCGCCTTCGCCCGATCCCGCTTGGCTCTCCTGCTGGGCCTTGTAGAGCGCCTCGCCGAGCTTCATCGACACCTGGGCCAAGGCCTCGGTCTTGGCTTTGATCTGCCCGGAATCCTCGCTGTCGAGCGTGTCCTTCAACGCCTGGACCGCCTGCTCGACCGCCTCGCGGTCAGCCTGCGCGACCTTGTCGCCGCTCTCCCGCAACGTGCGCTCGGTCGTATGGATCAGCGCGTCGGCGTTGTTCTTGGCCTCGACCAGCTCGCGGCGCCGCTTGTCTTCCTCGGCGTGCGCCTCGGCGTCTTTGACCATGCGGTCGATGTCGCCTTCGGAGAGGCCGCCCGAGGCCTGAATGCGGATCTGCTGCTCCTTGCCCGTCGCCTTGTCCTTGGCCGAGACGTTGACGATGCCGTTCGCGTCGATGTCGAAGGTGACCTCGACCTGCGGCATGCCGCGCGGCGCCGCGGGCAGGCCGACCAGGTCGAATTGGCCAAGCAATTTGTTGTCCGCGGCCATCTCGCGCTCGCCCTGGAAGACGCGGATGGTGACTGCGGTCTGGTTGTCCTCGGCGGTCGAGAAGGTCTGGCTCTTTTTGGTCGGGATCGTCGTGTTGCGGTCGATCAGCCGAGTGAAGACGCCGCCCAAGGTCTCGATGCCGAGCGACAGCGGGGTCACGTCCAGGAGCAGGACGTCCTTGACCTCGCCCTTCAGCACACCGGCCTGGATCGCAGCACCGATCGCCACGACCTCGTCGGGGTTGACGCTGCGATTGGGCTCCTTGCCGAAGAACTGCTTGACCGTGTCGATGACCTTGGGCATGCGGGTCATCCCGCCGACCAGGATCACCTCGTTGATCTCGGAGGCTTTGAGCCCGGCGTCCTTCAGGGCGTTGCGGCACGGCCCGATCGTGCGTTGGATCAGGTCGTCGACCAGCGCTTCGAGCTTCGCCCGCGTCAATTTGATGTTGAGATGCTTCGGCCCGTGCTGGTCCGCGGTGATGAACGGCAGGTTGACGTCGGTCTGCATCGACGACGACAGCTCGATCTTGGCTTTCTCCGCCGCTTCCTTCAGCCGCTGCAAGGCGAGGCGGTCGTTACGCAGGTCGATCCCCTGCTCCTTGCGGAATTCGTCGGCCAGGTAATCGATGATGTTCTTGTCGAAATCCTCGCCGCCGAGAAAGGTGTCGCCATTGGTCGATTTGACCTCGAACACGCCGTCGCCGATCTCGAGCACCGAGATGTCGAAGGTGCCGCCGCCCAAATCATAGACCGCGATCGTGCCGGTGCCCTTGCGCTCCATGCCGTAGGCGAGTGCCGCGGCGGTCGGCTCGTTGATGATGCGCAGGACCTCGAGCCCGGCGATCTTGCCGGCGTCCTTAGTCGCCTGCCGCTGCGAATCGTTGAAATAAGCGGGAACGGTGATCACCGCCTGGGCGACCGTCTCGCCGAGATAGGATTCGGCGGTTTCTTTCATCTTCTGCAGGATGAAAGCGCTGATCTGCGAGGGGGCGTATTTCTTGCCGCGGCTCTCGACCCAGGCGTCGCCATTGTCGCCGGCGATGATCTTGTACGGGACCAGATCGACGTCCTTTTTGACCATCGGGTCGGTAAAGCGGCGGCCGATCAGCCGTTTGATCGCGAAGAACGTGTTTTCGGGGTTGGTCACCGCCTGGCGTTTCGCCGCCTGGCCGACGAGGCGCTCGCCCGACTCGGTAAATGCCACCATCGAGGGCGTGGTGCGCATGCCCTCGCTGTTTTCGATCACCTTGGCGCTCTTGCCTTCCATCACGGCGACGCACGAATTGGTCGTGCCGAGATCGATACCGATGACCTTGCTCATGGACACCTCATTTCAAAAGCAGGACCGGGCGGCCTGGGGAAGCACCGTCCCGATCCCCCGGGAAGTGGTTGTCAGTCATCCCCTGACGTACCGAGTTTATATAAGTCAGCGGCCTGGGCGCTGCAACGGCTCGGCCGGTTTCGGGCTACCGCATGGCCAGACCGGCCAGCACCTGATCCATTTCTGGTCGGCGCTGATGGCGGATAAATCACAAACATCAGATATCGCCGGTGATGTGGTCTTCGCCCGACAACTCGTCATAGACGCCTTGTCAGCTGCAAGCCCAGTGGGCTTCCCGAGAGCCCCGAACCGCTCTTGGATCGCCGTGACGTGCTCCCTGACGGGACCCTGTTGACACTCCCGGTGACACTTGCGCTCGACGGCCTCGCGGATCGTCCCGGTCGACGTCTTCCGTTTCAGCTTCACCGTCAAGCATCCTTAGGCCTCGTTTTCGGCCGCTTCCGGCGGCTTCGCGCCGCCTCTGGCGACGCCGACCATGGCCGGCCGCAGCAGGCGCTCGTGCAGCACATAACCGGGCTGCAGCACCTCGACGATGGTGCCGGCCGGCTGGTCCGCCCGTTCGGCCTCGAAAATCGCCTGATGGAAATTGTGGTCGAAGAGCTCGGCCCGGGGGTCGATACGGCGGATGCCGTGGCGCTCGAACACCGACAGAAGCTCGCGCTCGGTCGCCGCCACCCCGGCGAGCAGACTGCGGGTACGTTCGTCTCTGGCCTCCGACTCGGGCAGGCTGTCGAGCGCGCGGCGCAGATTGTCGGCCGCCGGCAACAGGTCCTTGGCAAAGCCGGTGATCGCGTATTTGAGCGCGTCCTCGCGCTCGCGCTGGGCCCGGCGGCGCGTGTTCTCGGTCTCGGCCAGGGCGCGCAGCAGACGGTCCTTGTATTCGGCGAGCTCGGCTTCGAGCTTGGCTAGCCGGGCCTCCGCTGACGTCTCGGCCTCGTCTCCAAGATTGCTGTTGGCGGCGTCCCCGGCCGAGGCGGCCGCCATCTCCTCAGGGTTTCTGGTATCGTCCATGATCCGTCCTATCCGAGTAGGCGCCCGATGACCTTGGCGGTGTAATCCACCATCGGAATGATCCGGGCATAGTTGATCCGGGTGGGGCCGATGACGCCGATCGCGCCGACGATCTGCTCACGGCTGTTTTGGTAGGGAGCGATCACCATCGAGCAGCCGGCCACCCCGAACAGGCGGCTCTCGGCGCCGATAAAGATCTGCACGCCCTCGCCCTGCTTGCTGGCATCGAGCAGGCGCAGCACCGTCTCGCGGGTCTCCAGCATTTCGAACAGCGTGCGCAGCCGTTCGAGGTCGGCGAGCGCAGTCACGTCGTCGAGCAGGTTCGCCTGGCCGCGCACGATCAGGGCGCTCCCCTTGTCCTCGCCGGCCCAGCTCGCCAGCCCCGCCGCGACCAGTTTCGTGGTCAGTTCGTCGAGCTGGGCCCGATGCGAATCGATCTCCGCCTGGATCTCCGCCGTGGCCTCCTCGACCGTCCGGCCGATCAGCCGCGCGTTCAGATAGTTGCCGGCGGCGGTCAGCGCCGCGGGAGGCAGGCCGAGCGGCACCTCGATCACCCGGTTTTCGACCAGCCCGTCTTCGGTGACGAGAACGACGAGAGCGCGGCCCGGCCCCAGGTGCACAAATTCGAGATGCTTCAACGGCCGATCCTGCTTGGGGGCGACTACGACCCCGGCGCAATGCGACAGGCCCGAGAGCGCGCTGATCGCCTCTTCGAGCGCCTGCGGCAGGCTCTTCCCGCGCGCGACGCACAGGCTTTCGATGCTGCGGCGTTCGTCCTCTGCGAGCCGCCCGACCTCGAGCAGGCCGTGCACGAAGAGCCGCAGCCCGGCTTCGGTCGGCAACCGCCCGGCCGAGGTGTGCGGCGCGTACAGCAGCCCCGCTTCTTCGAGATCGGCCATGACGTTGCGGATTGTCGCCGACGACAAATTCTGACCCAAGAGCCGCGATAAGGTGCGCGACCCGATCGGCTCGCCGGTGGCGACATAGCCATCGACGATCAAGCGAAAGATTTCGCGGCTACGCTCGGTCAGCTCGTTGATCGGCGAGGATGCGGAGGGTCGGAGCATGCGAGTTTGCGGAGGTCCGATGCGGTGCGATCGCCCGATACCGGCCGGGAAGCCTCGCTCCCGGCGGCGTCCCGGCCGGCCGGAGATCGCCCCCGGCGTGGGCGAGATTTGGTCATCCGGGCGGCCGAGGTCAACTCGCGGCCGAGGTCGAACTCGTTCCAGCGCAACTTGCTCAGGGTCGAGCTGCCGCCGACGCAAACCCGGCGGGCGCTACGGCGTCTGCTTGAAGGTTGCCTGGAAGCTCTCGCCTTTCGGGTCGATCAGGTGTCCCGTCATGTCGACGATCCCCGGACGGAAGGCGAATTGGCTGCCGTCGGCGTTTTGAAACCGGAGCTCGCCGCCGCGGATCACCCCGGTGCCGTGCAGCACCCCGCCAGGGCCCGGCGAACTCGACCCCTGCGGCCCGTAAATATAGAGGATCGAGGCCGTGCCGTCTGTCTTGATGTCCTCGACGACCAGCGCCGCGCAAGTACGCGCGTCCCACGCCGCGTCGCTCCACACCCCAAGAAAGCGCCGGTCGTCCCCGGGAATGGTCGACGGGTCCGCCAGCCGTAAGCTGACGCTCTGCCCGCAGAACACCCGGCCCGATTGCGGCGCGCCCGGCTGGGTTTCGGCGGCCTGCGGCGCACCGATCCGAGGTCCGGCGGGCGGCGGCATCAGGGACTGCGGCTCGCCGATCGGCGGCTGCGACCCGGGGGCTTGCGGCGCCTCGGCGGGCGGCGGGGCCTGTGCCATTGCCGAGGCCGCGGTCAGCAGCGACAGGCAGAACAACGCGAGTGCACGACGACACATGGGCAAGCTCCGACCGGCGCCAGCAGCGACGGCTTGTACGGCGAAACCCCTACGAGCGCTACCCGGCGGCGCGCGTCGGAACATTGGTCGGAGCGCAGCGAGCTGCGCTAATGTGGCGACAGCAGAAGGCTCGGCCTCTCCGCTTCGAGGGGCCGCGCACGATCGGGCGTGGACCGAACGGAGGTACGGCGATGTCCGGCAACACCGTCGATTACGAGGAAGATTTTTATGCCTGGACCGTCGAGCAGGCCCGGCTCCTGCGGGCCGGCGAACTTTCCGGCATCGACGTCGAGAACATTGCCGAGGAGATCGAGAGCATGGGCCGCGGCGACCGGCGCGAAATCAAAAGCCGCCTGATCGTGCTGTTGGTCCATCTTCTGAAATGGCAGCTGCAGCCGCGAATGCAATCGAAGAGCTGGTCCGCGACGATCCGCGAACAACGGCGAAAAGTGGAGGAGCTTCTGAGCGAATCGCCGAGCCTGCGTCCGATTGTTCCCGAGATCCTGCCCCAGGCATACGCCGAGGCGCGCGAGGACGCCCAGGAAGAGACCGGCCTCGCCGAAACCGCGTTCCCCGAGACTTGTCCCTTTACCCCGGAAGAGGTGCTGTCGCGGGGGTTTCTGCCGGAGCCGTGAGCGCGTAAGGGGGCCGGTGCAGGCCAGCGGGCGAAATCGTGAAGATTTCGAAGCCAGTGGCGGTGACCCCGACGGTGTGCTCGAACTGCGCCGACAGCGAGCGGTCCTTGGTTACGGCGGTCCAGCCGTCGCTCAGGATCTTCACTTCCCAGCGCCCGGCGTTGATCATCGGCTCGACGGTGAAGAACATGCCTTCGCGCATGACCGGCCCGTCCTGGGGATGCCCGTAATGCAGGATCGAAGGCGCATCGTGAAACACCCGGCCGACGCCATGCCCGCAAAAGTCGCGCACCACCGAAAATCGATGGCTCTCCGCGTAACGCTGGATCGCATCGCCGATCGCCCCGATGTGGACACCCGGCCGCACCACGGCGATGCCGCGCATCATCGCCTCGTAGGTCACGTCGGCGAGGCGCCGCGCCTTGACCGGTATGCGGTCGCCGACAAAGTACATGCGGCTCGAATCGCCGTGCCAGCCCTCGAGGATCGGGGTCACGTCGATATTGAGGATGTCGCCCTCGACCAGCCGCCGCTCGCCCGGAATGCCGTGACAGACGACATGGTTGATCGAGGTGCAGATCGACTTTGGGAAGCCGCGATAATTGAGCGGCGCCGATATGGCGCCGTGGTCGGCGACGAATTCGTGACAGAGACTGTCGAGCTCGCCGGTGCTGACCCCGGGGCGGACATAGGGAGCGACGAAGTCGAGGGTTTCGGCGGCGAGCATCCCCGCCCGGCGCATGCCCTCGAAGGCTTCGGGACCGTGGATCTTGATCCTGCCGTCGCGAGTTTGCACGTCGGGGGGCTGGGCATCGGCGGTGTGGGCTTCGCGGCGATGGGCGGAAGCGAGGTTCGTCGCCGCCTCGCGCCGCCGTAATCCGGGTATGCTCTGCATGGTCGGTCAGCGGTCGGGCCGCACCTCAGGTGATGATCAGTGAAACGTAGGGGCTCGCCCGCCCGGGGGCAACCTCGTCGCCCAGAGCGCGGCGGGGCGCGGCCGGGCACGCGATTGTGCCGCCCGGACCATTTCCCTATACCGGGCATTTCCCTATGAAGAGCGGGTAGTGCCAGCCGGCACGACCGATAGACCCGAGGCCGACAAGGAATGACCGACAATAACCCCGATCGCGGCACTGCGGAGGCCGAGCCCCGGACCGTCACCGCCTGCGTCCTGATCATCGGCAACGAAATCCTGTCGGGCCGCACCCAAGACGAGAATCTCGGCTTTCTCGCCCGCGGGCTCAACGAGGCCGGCATTCGGCTGCGCGAAGCCCGGGTCATCCCCGACATCGCCGAGGTGATCGTCGCGACGGTCAACGACGTGCGGCGCCGGTTCGACCATGTCTTCACCACGGGGGGAATCGGCCCGACCCACGACGACATCACGGCGCAGTGCATGGCCGACGCCTTTGGCGTCCCGCTCATCCTACATCCGGATGCCAAGCGGCTGCTCGAAACCCATTATCCAGCAGGCCATCTGAACGAGGCGCGGCTGCGCATGGCGAGGGTGCCCGAAGGTGCGGTGCTGCTCCCGAACCCGATCTCGCGCGCGCCGGGGTTTCAGATCGGCAACGTGTTCGTCCTGCCCGGCGTGCCCAGCATCATGCAGGGGATTTTCGAGCAGCTGAAATACCGCCTCGTCGGCGGCGACAGGATGCTGAGCCGCAGCGTCAGCTGCCATCTCGGCGAGGGCGCCCTGGCGAAGGATCTGTCGGCCTTGCAGGACCGCTGGCCCGATGTCGAGATCGGCTCCTACCCTTATTTCCGGCGCGGCGATTTCGGCGTGACGCTGGTGCTGCGCGGCACCGACCGGGTCCGGCTCGCCGCCGCGACCGAAGAGCTGAGGGCGCTGCTCGAGAGCTTGGGCGGCGATCCGCAGGAAGGACTCGCCGAGGGCTAGGCATTGGCTCTCGAGCAGACGCGGCGACGCGGACGTGGCGAAACGGTAGACGCAGCAGACTTAAAATCTGTTTCCCGGCAGGGAGTGCGGGTTCGAGTCCCGCCGTCCGCACCAGATCCCTTATCATCGGTCGCACCAATATGGTAATGCCCGGCGTTCTGGCGAAACGCCCATTGATTACTAAATGTCGGCTATAACGCCTGTTTCACGACCCTACGATCTCGCAATGGAGCCCTCGGCCATGAAGGGAAACGGGAATGTTCGTGCCGAGATCGTTCGTGCACTGCTGCTGGCCTTGATACCGTTATTGTTCATCGCAGGGGTGTCGGCATTCCAGCTCGCGATAAACGTGCCCGAGGCGCGCATCGCCCGAGCCCATGTACTGACCAGTCTGCGGACAATCCGCGCGGCGGATGCCATCGACCAGGCGATCCAGGACGCCGAGCGCGGACAGCGCGGGTTTCTGATCACCGGACGCGACGCCTACCTCGAGCCCTATACGAGGGCGAAGGAGCGCCTCCCGCAGCTGATGATCGAACTCCAGCAGGCGACCGCAGAGAGCTCCGACCAGCAGCCGCGGCTGCTGCGGCTTCAGGCCGACCTCACCACCAAGATGAATGAGCTGGCCACGACCGTCGCGGCGATGCGGCAGCAGGGCTACGCCGCAGCCCGGGCGATCGTCAACACCAATGTTGGGCTCGCCAGCATGATCAGGGTGCTCGGCGACTTGCGGGCGATCATGGACGCCGCCCAGGACCGGCTCCATTTCCGTCTTGCCCGGGCGGAAACCAGCGACGAACGCGTGACCGCGACGTTCATCGTCGGCAGTGTCGTCTCGGCCGCGGCACTGATGGCGGGCGCGTGGCTGCTTGCCGGCGCCTACCGCCGCGCGGCGCGGTCGGAGCGGCTGACGCAGACGACCCTCGACAGCGTGCGCGAAGGAGTGGCCGCCTTTGACGCCGGCGGCCGACTGCAGGTCTGGAACAGCCCGTTTGTGGTAATGCTCGGGGCGGCCGATAGGGAAATGGGCCGCGGCGCGACGCTCTCGGGCATAGCAGCCAAGACCGGCATGCTCGGGCTCCCGGATATGGCCGGGAGGCCGTCGGATCGGCCCATTCTGGTCGAACGTCAGGGAGAACGGGGCACCTTCGTCGAAGTGTTCCACAATCCGACCGCCGAGGGTGGGCGTGTCGTCACCCTCCTCGACATCACTGGGCGGCGGCAGGCCGAGGAGGCCTTGCGCCAAGCGCAAAAGCTCGAGGCGCTGGGGCAGATGACCGGTGGGATCGCCCACGATTTCAACAATCTGCTGACGATCATCATGGGCAGCCTGGAGCTGCTGCGGGGTTCCGTCAGCCGCGACGAGAAGGCCCTCGGGCGAATCGACATGGTCAGCGTCGCGGCCGAGCGGGCGGCCAGGCTGACGCGGCAGCTGCTCGCCTTCGCGAGGCGTCAGCCGCTGCAGCCGGAGGTGGTCAACCTCGGGCATTTGCTGAACGAGACCCTCCCGCTGCTGCGCCGGGCGGTCGGCGAATTGATAGTGGTCGAATGCGTCGCTGTCGGCGGGCTGTGGAACACGACGGTCGATGCCGCGCAGTTCCAGTCCGCAGTCCTCAATCTTGCGATCAATGGCCGCGATGCGATGCCGGATGGCGGCAAGCTGACGATCGAGGTGGCGAACGCCGCCCTCGACGACGACTATGCCGCGCGTCACGCCGAGATCGAGCCGGGCCAGTATGTGCTGTTCGCGATGACCGATACCGGCAAGGGCATGGATGCGGCCACGGCCGAGCGGGCGCTCGACCCGTTCTTTACGACGAAGCCGGCTGGCGAGGGCACCGGCCTCGGCCTGCCCCAGGTCTACGGCTTTGTCAAACAGTCGGGCGGGCATCTGAAGATCTACAGCGAAGTCGGCGAGGGCACCACGGTCAAGCTCTACCTGCCGCGCGGGTTTGGCCAGGAAAGCGCCCCGCCGGCGCGGGTCCCGGCGCTGGCCGTCACCGGCACCGAGACCGTGCTCGTGGTCGACGACGACGAGATCGTTCGCGCCACCGTCGCCTCGATGCTGGAAGAGCTCGGCTACAGCGTGCTGGTGGCGGCGAATGGGGCCGAGGCTCTGGCCATCGTCGGGACCGATGCGGCGATCGACCTGTTGTTCACCGATGTCGTCATGCCCGGCCCGATCGGCGGCCGCAGGCTGGCCGAGCGGGCGGCCGAGATCCGGCCGGCGCTCAAGGTGCTGTTCACCTCCGGCTATACCGAGAACGCGATCGTCCATAATGGTCGGCTTGACCCGGGCGTCGAGCTGTTGAGCAAGCCCTACGGCCGCGAGCACCTCGCCGCGAAGCTGCGCCGCGTGCTCGACGCCCCGGCCCGGCAACCCGACCGGGCGGCGGGGCGGTAACGAGCGAGGTCGAGATAGCCGAAATGCCTGAACGCTACGATATCGCCATCATCGGAGCCGGGCCCGGCGGCTATGTGGCGGCGATCCGCGCCGCCCAGCTCGGGCTCAGGGCCGCCTGCATCGAGGCGCGCGGCAGCCTCGGCGGGACCTGCCTCAATATCGGCTGCATCCCATCAAAGGCATTGCTGCAATCCTCGGAGAAATTCGTCGAGGCGCGGCACGCGCTCGCCGAGCACGGGGTCAAAATCGGCGAGGTGGCGCTCGACCTCGCCGCGATGATGGCGCGCAAGGACAAGGTGGTCACCACCCTGACCCGCGGTGTCGAATTCCTGTTCCGCAAAAACAAGATCGATTGGCTCAAGGGGCAAGGGCGGATCACGGCCCCCGGCCGGATCGCGGTCAGCTCAGCGGATGGCGGCGCCCGAGAGGTCGAGGCGGGTGCGATCGTCATCGCCACGGGGTCGGAAATCGCGCCGCTGCCCGGGGTCGAGATCGACGAGGAGCGCATCCTCTCCTCGACCGGGGCCTTGGCGCTCGACCATGTGCCGGACCGGCTCGTCGTGATTGGCGGCGGCTACATCGGGCTCGAGCTCGGCTCGGTGTGGCAGCGGCTCGGCGCCCGGGTGACCGTCGTCGAGCTCCTCGACCGGATCGTGCCGACCATGGATCGCGAGCTCGCCGCCGCCTTGCAGCGGGTGCTGACCCGCCAAGGGATCGAATTCAAGCTCGGCGCCAAGGTGGCCGGCATCGCCGTCGCCGCCGACCGAGTCACGGTCGAAATCGAGGGCGCGGAGGCCGAGCGTCAGAGCCTTGCCGCCGACGCCGCCCTGGTCGCGATCGGCCGGCGTCCCAATACTCGGGGCCTCGGCCTTGAAGCGGTCGGGGTCGTCTGCGACGCGCAGGGCCGGGTCGTGGTCAACGACGGCTTTGCCGCTAACATCCCCGGCATCTATGCGATCGGCGACGCGATCCGCGGGCCAATGCTGGCGCACAAGGCCGAGGAGGAAGGCATAGCCCTGGCCGAGCGTCTCGCCGGGCAACAGCCGGCGATCGACTACGACGCGATCCCGGCGGTGGTCTATACTTGGCCCGAGGTCGCCTCGGTCGGCAAGACCGAGGAGGAGCTGACGGCGACGGCGACCCCCTACCGCGTCGGCAAATTTCCGTTTACTGCCAATCCGCGGGCGCGCAGCAACGGCGACACCGAGGGGTTCGTCAAAATCCTCGCCGACAGCGCCACCGACCGGGTTCTGGGCGTGCACATCATCGGCCCCGACGCCGGCACGATGATCGCCGAAGCTGCTCTCGCGATCGAATTCGGCGCTTCGGCCGAGGACATCGGCCGCACCTGCCACGCCCATCCGACCTTGAGCGAGGCGGTCAAGGAGGCGGCCCTCGCGGTCGACGGCCGCGCGATCCATCTCTGAGGGATTTCTCAGCGCCGGCGCTCAAAAGGTGGCGCCCGAGTGCAGCCAGTGGCGCACGATTTCCTCGCCGGTGGCGAACCAGACGCGGTCGTGCGCGCGGATGTAGGCGAGCGCCGAGTCGAGGCCGGCGATGCGGTGCGGTACCCCGATCAGATAGGGGTGCAGGCAGATCGCCATGACCCGGCCGGACTGCGCGCCCTCGGCATAGAGCGTGTCGAACTGGCGGCGGATCGCCTGCTCGAACTGGTCGACCGTGCCGTTGCGCGAGCCGATGAACGGCGCGTCGTTGATCTCGTAGGAATAGGGGATCGAGACCAGCGGCTTGCCGCCGATATCCATCAGATAGGGCTGGTCGTCGTTGACCCAGTCGGCGACATAGAGACAGCCTTCCTCGGTCAGGAAATCGAGCGTATGCCAAGTCTCGGCGAGCCCGCTGCCGAGCCAGCCGAGCGGTTTCTTGCCGGTCATCTCGGCGATGCGCGAGAGGGTGCGGGCGATTGTCCGCCGCTCCTCCTCGAGGCTCAACGAGTCGAGCCACTGGCTGTTGGTCTGATTGTGGCCGAGGATCTCCCAGCCGAGATCGATCGCGGCGCGCACGATCTGCGGGTGGTGGTCGCAGATGTCGCTGTTGAGGGTCGGGCTGGCGCGGATCCGATGCTTGCTCAGCACCTCCATGATCCGCCAGATCCCGACCCGGTTGCCATAGTCGCGCTGCGCCCAGGCGCGCACCGAGGGCGGATTGCCGGCCGGCGCACCGGGGGTCGGTGAGATGCCGCGGGACAACGGAAAGAATTCGATATTGGGAATGACCCAGACCGCCAGCCGGGCATCGTCCGGCCATTCGAGCTTTGGCCGCTCGTTGATCGGAACATAAGGAAATGGCCCGTAATCCTGCGGCTGCATGACGCTGCTCCCTTGCACGATGGAGAGACCAAGCTTGCCAGAGGCCACGCCGGAAATCTCGACCGAATGGCGCCGCTTCGGACAGTTTTCGGCGGCTGAGCTTTATCAGCTGCTGCGCTTGCGCCAGGCGATCTTCGTCGTCGAGCAGCGTTCGGCCTATCCCGATCTCGACGGCCTCGACCAGGACGCATGGCACCTGCTGCTGCGAGACGGCGGTGAACTCGCCGGCTGTCTGCGCCTCTCGCTCTTGCCCTTATTGCGGATCGGCAGGGTGGCGCTCGTCGCCCGCCTGCGCCGGCAAGGGCTCGGCCGCAGGTTAGTGTGGCAGGCGCTGAGCTTTTGCCGCGATCGCCATCCGGCGCAGCCGGTCGCGCTGACGGCGCAGCTCCATCTGATGCGGTTCTACGAGGGCTTCGGCTTTGTTCAAACCTCCGAGCCCTACGACGATTTCGGGGTGCTACATGTTGACATGTCGATGGCGGCGGAACCAATACGGGCGCTGTCGTCGCCGGCACCAGAGGGTTAATCGTTTAGTCATAAGCTTGCCGTAATTTTAACGAATACCATAGCCGGCAGCGGGGGCGCAGGCGCGCAGGTCCGTGGTCCGCCGCGCGGGGGAAGCTCCTTTTGCGGCCGATATCCCGGCTCCTCTATTTCCTCTATGCCCGCCGGCTGATCCGCGGCCTCCGTCAACGCGCGCGGCCGCGCCATATCGGCATCATCCTCGACGGCAACCGTCGTCATGGCCGCTCGCTCGGCATCAGCGAGCCGCGGGCAATCTACGATCTCGGCGCCGACAAGCTCGACGATGTTCTCGAATGGTGCGCCGAACTCGGCATCCCGACGGTGACGCTGTGGGTGTTCTCGACCGAGAATTTTCGGCGGCCGGCGGCCGAGGTCTCGGGTATCCTCGCCTCGGTCGAGGCGAAGCTGACCGCGCTCGCCGAAGATCCGGCGATCCACCGCCGCCGGGTCCGGGTGCGCGCCATCGGCTGCATGGAAATGCTGCCCGAGCCCGTGCTCGCCGCGATCGCGGCGGCCGAGCGGGCGACCGAGGGCTATGACGGGCTCGAGCTGAACATTGCCGTCGCCTATGGCGGGCGCCAGGAGATCGCCGATGCGGTGCGCGCGCTGCTCGCCGGCCTCGCCGTGCGGCAGACACCGTTGGCCGAGGCGATCGAGCGGGTCACCCCCGAAGCGATCGCCCGTCATCTCTATACCGCCGGTCTGCCCGACCCGGACCTGATCATCCGCACCTCAGGCGAGACCCGCCTCTCCGGCTTTCTCTTATGGCAGAGCGCGCACAGCGAATTCTATTTCACCGACGTCTTATGGCCGGCCTTCCGTAAAATCGACTTTCTGCGCGCAATCCGCTCGTTCCAGGAGCGCCAGCGGCGCTACGGCTGCTGACCGGCAGCGAGCACCTGCTCATTTTGGATTGCTGAAACGGCAATCGGCGCCGGTGCTCAGCCCTGTCGCACGAACTTGTCCACGCTGCGCTCGGTAGTTAATCCGGCGTAGATGTCGCCGTGCCGATCGACGCCGACGCCATGGACATGGCGGCTCTCCATGCGCGCGAGCACATTCCCGTTTGCATCGCGGACGCTGACATAGGCGGGCTTGCCGTCGTCTTCCTGCTCGGCAATGTAGAAATTGCCGTCCGTCCCGCGGGTGATGTCGTTCGGCCCGCCCATGCCGGTCCACTGGCCGAGGAAGTCGCCCTCCGGCGAGAAGATCTGAATGCGCTTGTTCGACCGGTCGGCGACATAGAGCTTGCCGTCATCGTCGAAGGCGATGCTGTGCGGCAGGTGGAACTGGCCCTCGCCCTGGCCCGGCGTGCCCCACGACTTGACCAGCCGGCCGTCGCGGGTAAAGCGGTGCACGCGGGCATTGCGGTAGCCGTCTGTCACGTAGATGTCGCCGTTGGGGTGAGCCATCATCTCGGTCGGATGGTTGAACGGCCCCGCCGCGCGCTCGGCCAGCCAGTTGGCGACATGGCCGGTGTCGGAATGCACGCCGCGCTGGCCAAGCTCCATCAGCGGCTTGCCGTCCAAGGTGAACGACTTCGCGACCGAGTCGGAGCGGTCGGTGGTGTAGACGACGTCGCCGACGATTTTCAGACCGTGCGGGTCGGTCACCTCGCCGCTGCCCCAGGCGCCGAGGTGCTTTCCCTCGCGGTCGAAGACCACGACCGGAGGATCTCGGCGCTGGAACACGTAAATGCGGTCCTGCGCATCGGTCGCCACCCGGCTGACCAGCCCGAACGGTTCTCCGTCGGGCGATTTGAGAAAATCGCGGACCAGCTCGTAGGTATATTCACCGGTGCCGACTTGGGTCATTGCTGTCTCCCTCCCGGAAAATTGAGCACAAAAGTGTCCGTCGCCGCTTGCCGCGGCATCGGGGCCGCCCGCACCCTGCCCTCCTTCCGCATGCGAGAAGAGGGTGGGAGTCTTTGCCGCCGCCAGCGACCGCTTTTAGGGCCGCGATACCGGGCCGCGCGAGTCGGGGACGGTGCTGGCCTTTTCCTTCCAATCCTTAGACCACGGAGTAAGCGGCCGCGCTTCGGCCTTGTCGTTGACCCGGATCTCGTCGACATGCTCGTTGTAGAAGCACAGATAGCCCTTGATCTTCGGGCATTCGAGGATCGGGTCAGGGTAGCTCCACACCAGGTCCTCGAAAAGACGGTTGCCGATCTTGACCGAATAATAGCGCGCCCGGCCCTTGTAGGGGCAGGCCGTAGTCTTCTCGCTCGGGATCAGCAGGTCCATGCGCACATCCTCGGGCGGGATGTAATAGCGCGTCGGCAGCCGGGTCTCGAACAGGAAGCGCGCGCGCCTCGTCTCGGCCACGATCTCGCCGCCGACGATGATTTGCACCGGGCGCGACGACTGAACCACGTCGATCCGCTTATAGGGGTCGCGCGGGTGGACGAAGATCTCCTCGTCCTCCTCGTACCAATGGTCGACCCGGTCCCAATAGAAGGCAACGAAATCGCCGATCGCGGCGACTTCCTCGAACGGCTGGGGATAGCCCCACATCGCATTCTCGACGGTCCGGTCGCCGACCTTGACCGTCCAGTATGATGCCGTCCCCTTATACGGACAGAAAGTATGGTGATCGGTCGGCGTCATCAGGTCCATGCGCACGTCGCCGCGCGGAAAGTAGTAGACCGGCAGGTGCCGGGTCTCGAACAAGAGGTGCGCGTCGGTGCTGTCGGCGATGGTCTCGCCGTTGAGCTTGACGCGCACCCGGCGCGGCGAGCGCTCGAAGGTGATCTTGTAGTCGGGATTGGTCTTGAACCCGGAATCGCGCGCCACGGATTGACGCGCCTCTGGTGCCGCTGCCATGGTCCGATCCTCCTTCTGTTCACCGCGAAAATGAACGCGGCCGACGCTGACCGCAAGCCCCGACGCTAGCCGCGCCTCAAGGTTGGGCGGGGGCGGCGGCGGTGTCGATTTCGGCGGCCTCCTCGATCAAATTCGCCTTCATCGCGATCAGCATCTCGAGCATGCGTACCCGATCGGGCTCGGCGATCCCGGCTAGCGCGTCCTCGCGCACCTCGGCGGCGAGCCTGAAGATGCGGTCGAGCAGCGGATAGGCGGCCTCGGTCAGGTAGAGCAGATGCGCGCGCCGATCTTTCGGATCGGCGCGGCGCTCGATCAGCCCCGCCGCCTGCAGCCGGTCCAGCAGCCGGGCGAGCGTAATCGGTTCGAGATCGAGGATCTGCGCCAGCGCTGCCTGGTTGATGCCCTCCTGGCGGGCGAGATAGGCGAGCACCGAGGATTGCGCGCGGGTCAGGCCGAGTGCGGCGGCGCGGGCCCGCTGCTCGAACCGCTTGCGCAACAGCCGGGCCACGTCGTTGAGGACAAAGCCGAGCGTGCGGCTCGGGATTTCGTGGATCATGGCGATACCGGACAGCAGCCGCAGGGACGATTATAGACACACCTGTCGCACCCGTCTCGCCAACTGCGCATGCCAGACATGCTCGCCGATTGACAGCGCACCTTGGGGGTGGTGCAGTCCGCCCCCTGTTTCGATCAGCCTTCGACGCACGATGAAAGCTCCGGCCTTCGATTATGTCCGGCCGCAAACCCTCGGAGAGGCGGTCCGTCTACTGGCGAAAGCCGGCGGCGAGGCGCGGGTCGTGGCCGGCGGGCAATCGCTCTTAGCGATGATGAATTTGCGGCTCGCCTCACCGGCGCTGCTGATCGACATCGCGCGGTTGCCGGAGCTGGCGGCGACCGTGGCAGATGATGACAGCGTCACCCTCGGCGCCGGCGTCACCCATGCCATGATCGAGGACCGGCGGGTGCCCGACCCGTCGCACGGCCTGATGCCGCACGTCGCGGCGAGCCTCGCCTATCGCGCGATCCGCAACCGCGGCACGATCGGCGGCAGCCTGGCCTTGGCCGACCCGGCGGCCGAATGGCCGGCAGTGCTCGCGGCCCTCGGTGCCGAGGCGACCCTCTACGAGCCGAATGGCCGACGATCTCTGAAATGCGCCGATTTCGCTACTGGGATCTACCAGACGCAACTCGCCGATGATGAGGTTGTCGAGAGTGTGCATGTCCCGAGGCTCTCGGCCGACGCGCGGTGGGGTTACCTCAAGCTCAGCCGAAAATCGGGCGAATTCGCCAATGCTCTCGCCGTAGCTGTGATCGACCTGGGCCGGGGCTATTGCCGGATCGTCCTCGGCGCCGCCAACGGCGCGCCGCTGGTGCTCGACGAGGCGGCGCGCGCTCTCGCCGGGGGGCGCCGCGATCCCGACACGCTGCGAAGTGCGATCGCCGCCGATCTCGACCGCGCCGTCGACCGCCATTTCGACGAGTTCGAGCGCAATCTGCACATGGTGGCGGCGATGCGCGCGATCCTGCAGGCGACCGCATGACCGCGATCCGGCTGCAGCTCAACGGTGCGGCGATCGCCGACGACGCGCCGCCGCGGCTGTCGCTCGCCGATTTCCTGCGCGAGCGGCGCAATCTGACCGGGACACATCTCGGCTGCGAACACGGCGTGTGCGGCGCCTGCACCCTGCTGGTCGACGGCGAGCCGGCGCGCGCCTGCCTGATGCTGGCGGTGGGCTGCGACGGGCGCGCGGTCCGGACCATCGAAGGCTTTGCCGACGACCCGATCATGATGGCGTTGCGCGACAGCTTTCACCGCCGTCACGCGCTGCAATGCGGCTTTTGCACGCCGGCGATGCTGATCACGGCGCGCGACCTGATCCGCCGCGGCCGGGCCGGCTCGGAGGGCGAGATCCGCCAAGGGCTCGCCGGCAACATCTGCCGCTGCACCGGCTACACCAACATCGTCGCCGCGATCGGCGATGCCGTGGCGATGCTCGCGAAGGGGCCGCAAGATGCCGGATGATGCCCGTGGAGTGGGCGCCTCGCTGCTGCGCCGTGAGGACGAGCGGCACCTCAATGGCCGCGGCGAATTTGTGGCGGACATCAAATTGCCCGGCAAAATGGAGGTGGCGTTTGTGCGCAGCCCGCACGCCCACGCGCGCATCCGGTCGATCCTGAAGCCGCCCGACGCGGCCGGCCGGATTTTCACCGCGGCCGACCTGCCGCGCATCCAGCCGATCCGCGTCGAAACCCAGGCGGCGGGGGCGAAGTCGCCTTCGTGGCCGCCGCTCGCCACCGACAAGGCGCGGTATGTCGGCGAGGCGATCGCCGCCTGCATTGCGCCGACGCGGGCCGAAGCCGAGGACCTCGCCGCCGCCGTCGCCGTCGATTTCGAGGTGCTCGACGCGGTCGTCGACGCACCGCGCGACATGCGCGGCAGCCGCCACCCGGTGCACGAAAGCTGGGGCGACAACCTCTACAGCGAGCGGGTGTTCGAGGGCGGCGACATCGACGCCGCCGCGCGCGCGGCCGAGATCACGATCCGCCGCGAATTCCGCATGCACCGGCAGTCGGGGGCGCCGCTCGAAGGCCGCGCCGTGCTGGCCTGTCGCGACCATCGGCTTGATCGAAATCGTGGTCTACGCCTCGACCCAGACGCCGCATACCGTGCGCGTCGCGTTGGGCGAGTTCCTCGGCCTCGAGCTGCGCCGGCTTCGCGTCGTCGCCCCCGATGTCGGCGGCGGCTTCGGGCCCAAGGCGCGGCTCTATCCCGAAGAGATCATCCTCGCGGCGCTGGCGCTCGAGCTCGACCACCCGGTGCGCTGGGTCGAGGACCGCGGCGAGCATTTGCTGACCGCGGCGCACACTCGCGACCATCACTACAAGGTCACCGCCTACGCCGACCGCCAAGGCCGGATCCTCGGCGTCGATGCCGAGATCATTGTCGATGCCGGCGCTTACGGGCTGTGGCCGCAGGGACCCTACCAGGAAGCGGCGATGGCGGCGCGCAACCTGCCGGGGCCGTATGCGATCGCGAACTACCGGGCGCGCGCCGCTACGGTGGCGACCAACAAGGCGCCGCTCGGCCCCTATCGCGGCGTCGGCCGGCCGGGGGCGTGCTTTGCGATCGAGCGGACGATCGATGAGGTCGCCCGCGCGGTCGGCCGCGACCCTGTCGAGGTGCGGAAATTCAACATGGTGCGGCCCGAACAGATGCCGTTCACCACGGTCGGCGGCATGCGCTTCGACAATGGCGACTACCCGCAGAGCGTAAAGCTCTGCGCCGAATTGCTCGACGTGCCGGCGGTCCGCGCGCGGCAACGGCAGGGCGAGCCCGACGGCCGCCTGATCGGCATCGGCTTTGCCGCTTTTGCCGAGCAGACCGCGCACGGGGCGGCCGAGTTCGTCTCGCGCGGGGCCTCGATCGTGCCGGGCTTCGAGAGCTGCACCGCGCGTATCCTGCCGGACGGCTCGGTGGTGCTGATGGTCGGCATCCAGTCGCACGGGCAAGGGCTCGAGACCACCTTGACGCAGATCGCCCACCAGGAGCTCGGCATCGACCCGGCGCGGATCTCGGTGCGCCACGGCGATACCGAGAGCACGGCCTTCGGCTTCGGCACCTTCGCCTCGCGCAGCATGGTCATGTCGGGGGGTGCGGTGGCGCGCGCGAGCCGGATATTGCGCGACAAGCTGCGCCAGATCGGCGCGCATCTCCTGCAATGCGATGTCGCCGCGGTGCATTGCGCCGACGGCTCGGTGCAAGGCCCGCAGGGCTCGGTCACGATTGCCGAGATCGCCAAGGTGGCGCACCTGCGGATGGACGGATTGCCGCCCGGCGTCGACCCGTTGCTCGACGCGACTGCGACCTACGAGCCTGCGGTCGGCACCGGCGTCTTCTCCTATGCTACGCATGGCGCGGTGGTCGCGGTCGATCCGGAAACGGGTTTCGTCGAGCTGATCGACTTCGCCGTCGCCGAGGATTGCGGCACGATGGTCAACCCGATGATCGTCGAGGGCCAGATCAGGGGCGGCGTCGTGCAGGGGATCGGCACCGCACTCTACGAGGAGATCCCGTATGACGAGCAGGGCCAGCCCTTGGCCGGGACCCTCGCCGACTACCTGCTGCCGGGTGCCGCCGAATTGCCGGCGATCAAGATCGGCCACCTGCATACCCCGGCGACCGCGACCGAATACGGCATGAAGGGCATGGGCGAAGGCGGTGCCGTAGCCCCGCCCGCGGCGATCGCCAATGCCGTGTGCGACGCGCTTGCCCTGCGCAATCGGGCAGCGCCACGGGAAGAGCCGAGGTCAACGAAACCCCGATCACCCCGCGTCGGGTGATGGCCGCGATCGGAAGGGCGCGCAAGCCGACCAGCATTAGCTGATCGTCTCGGCTTGCGGCCGGTATGCTCGCGCGAAAGCCGATGAAGGGAGAGATTGGGATCATGCGCTGGACGGAGCGGAGCAGGGTTTGCAGCGCGGTGTTAGCTGCGCTCGTGTTGACCACCGGGGCGGCGTCGGCCGGTGCGCTCGACCGCATCCGCCAGGACAAGACGATCCGCATCGCCTTTCGTGCTGACGCGCCGCCTTTTTCTTATGAGGGCAAAACCGGGAAATCCGATCAGGGCAAAACCGGGCCGCCCACAGGTTTCATGGTCGATCTCTGCCGCGCCGTCGCCAAGCACCTGGCGGGGCAGCTGAACCTGCCGCCGCTGAAGATCGTCTATGTCGAAGTCACTGCGGTCGATCGGTTCGACGCGATCAGCCGGGGCAAGGCCGATCTCTTGTGCGAGCCGACGACTCAAACGCTGTCGCGACGCGAGCAGGTGGATTTCTCGATCCCGACTTTTGTTGATGGCGCCGGCCTGATGATCCCCAGCGACGGGCCGAAGAGCCTGAAGGCTTTGGCCGGGCACAAGATCGGCGTGCTCGCCGGGACCACCACCGAGGACGAGTGCGCGGGTCGCTGAAAGCCGAAGGCATCGCTGCCGATGTCCTTCCCGCCCAGACCCATGAACAGGGATTGGCGATGCTCGACGACGGTAAGGTTTCAGCCTATTTCGCCGATCGCGCGATCTTGATGTTCCTCGCGCAGCAAAGCAAAGCCCCGACCAAATTGCTGCTCGCCGACAACTATCTTTCGATCGAACCCTATGCCTTGGCGCTGCCGCGTGGCGACGAGGACTTTCAACTCGCCGTCGACCGCGCACTAAGCAATATCTATAGTTCGGGGGAAATAGTCGCAATCTTCACCCACACCTTTAGTACAAAGACGAAGCCGAGCAAGATGCTGCAGAACCTTTATGTAATCTCCGCGCTCCCTGAATGAATGCGCAATAAGGAAGCCGCCAAAAACGCTCGTCTACTAATTTGGCCGCTTCAGTTGCAGTAGGCGCCCCGGCTGGTTCGGCGCGCCGCCCCAGCGCTTATAAGGACCGGCAGGCCCTGTGAATGGCATTGACTTAGTCTAGTGCTCAGACGCAGACCGAAGATTCCCTCAACCGTCATGGCCGGGCTCG
>CAWCIL010000010.1:0-6604 GCA_963795485.1 uncultured Alphaproteobacteria bacterium | reverse complement strand
GGCGCTGATCGACCCGCACGCCGATCGTCCACAGCCGGTCACGCTCGGTGCCGACAAGGGCTACGATACCGGCGACTTCGTGATGGAGCTGCGCGACAAGACGGTGACCCCGCATGTTGCCCAGAACCAAAACGGCCGGCGCTCGGCGATCGACGGCCGCACCACCCGGCATCCCGGCTATGCCGTCTCCAGGCGTCTCCGCAAACGCATCGAAGAGGTTTTCGGCTGGGCCAAGACGGTGGCCGGCTTGCGCAAGATGCGCCATCGCGGGCTGCCCAAGGTCGATTGGCAATTCACCCTCGCCATGGCCGCCTACGATCTCATCCGCCTGCCCAAATTGCTCGCCGCGCCCGTGTCGTGACCGGCCATCACACTCGCCACACAATATCCCCGCCCCGCTCGCCGACGCCGGTTGCTCGCGACTGCAATGAAAAGCGCATCGAGCACTCATCGTAATCGCTCATGTCAAGCCTTCCGGGACCAGAAAAAACCGGAAAGCTCTCTCTTTTTCAGCAGCCTGCTAGCCGGGGCTTCCTGCTTTAACCACGATCAAGCGATTGATACTGCTTGATGGTTTGGTCGGATTGCTCGCGTTGTAGCCATGTAATATGGGGATTTTGGGTTGTCTTGAGGGTGATCTGCGGCTATGGTTCTGCCATGTACATCGAAGCTGTCCCCAATCGTGGTTCGCCCCCGGCTATCCTGTTGCGCGAGAGCTACCGCGAGGCTGGTCGGATCAAAAAGCGGACGCTGTTGAACCTGTCCGACTGGCCGCACGAGCGGATCGCCGGCTTCAAGGCGCTGCTCAACGGCGGCACCGTTATTGCCCAGGGCCAGGACGCCATCGCCATCATCCGCGCCTTGCCGCACGGTCATGTCGAGGCGGCGCTCGGCACGGCGCGCCGGATCGGCCTCGACCGGCTCATCGGTCCCGCGGGCAACCGCTGTCGCGACCTCGTCCTGGCACTCGTCGTCAGCCGCCTGATCGAGCCCGGCTCCAAGCTGGCCACCGCCCGCGCGCTGTCGCCGGAGACCGCGGCCTCGAGCCTGGGCGAACAGCTCAGCCTGGGCATGGTTGACGAAGACGAGCTCTACAGCGCGCTCGACTGGCTGGCGGTGCGCCAGCCAGCGATCGAGGCGGCGCTGGCCAAGCGCCATCTCAGCGGCGGCACGCTGGTGCTCTACGACGTCTCGTCCAGCTATGTGGAAGGGCGCTGCTGCCCGCTTGCCCAATTCGGCTACAGCCGGGACGGCAAGCGCGGCAAACGGCAGATCGTCTACGGCCTGCTGTGCGCCCGCGACGGTTGTCCGGTGGCGATCGAGGTGTTCGCCGGCAGCACCGCCGATCCGACCACGCTGACCTGCCAGGTGAAAAAGCTGAAAGAGCGCTTCGGCCTCGACCATGTCGTCTTGGTTGGTGACCGCGGCATGATTACCCAGGCGCGCATCGCCGCGGACCTCAAAACTGCCGGGCTCGACTGGATCACCGCCTTGCGCGCCCCGGCGATCCGAGCGCTGCGCGACGGCGGCGCCTTGCAGATGTCGCTGTTCGACGAGCGCGACATGGCCGCCATCACCGCCCCCGAGTTTCCCGGCGAGCGCCTGATCGTCTGCCGCAACCGGGCGCTGGCCGAGGAGCGCGCCCGCAAGCGCAAGGATCTCCTGGCCGCCACCGAGCGCAACCTCGCCCAGATCGCCGCGGCCGTCGCCCGCCAGCGCCAGCCGCTGCGCGGCAAGGCCGAGATCGGCTTGGCCGTCGGCGCCGTCATCGACCGGCACAAGATGGCCAAGCACTTCACCCTCGACATCACCGAGACCAGCTTCGCCTTCACCCGCAAGAGCGCTCAGATCGCCCAGGAGACCGCGCTCGACGGCGTCTACGTCGTGCGCACCAGCCTCTCCGCCGCCGCGCTTGACGACGACGCCACGGTCAAGAGCTACAAATCCCTCAGCCTGGTCGAGCGCGCCTTCCGCTGCCTGAAGACCGTCGATCTCCAGATCCGGCCGGTCTACCACTGGCTGGAACAGCGCGTGCGCGCCCACGTCTTCCTGTGCCTGCTCGCCTACTACCTCGAATGGCACATGCGCCAACGCCTGGCGCCGATGCTCTACGACGACACCGACAAGGAGGCGGCCGAGGCGCTGCGCGCCAGCGTCGTCGCCAAGGCCGAGCGCTCCCCCGCCGCCGTCGCCAAGCAGACCACCGGGCGAACCGGGGACGGCCTGCCGGTCCACAGCTTCCGCACCCTGCTCGCCGACCTCGCCACCCTGACCCGCAACACTCTGGTCACCGCCATCGCCCCCGAACAGCCCTTCACCCTGACCGCCCGGCCCACTCCCCTGCAGCAAAAGGCCCGCGACCTCCTCGCCCTCTCCCGTACCCAGTAGACGCCCGCGTAAGCGCATCATCATCACGTAAGATCAATAGCTTGCGCATTCGCACAGACGGAAGCTCCGGCTAGTCGGTCTCCAAACTCTCGATCGCCAGCTCGAGTTGCTCGACCTCGCGCGCCAGCTTCTCCGACGAACGCCCGAATTCCGCCCGCCGGTAGCGCGCCAGCTGGAACTTCAATTTGGCGATCTCGGCCTTCGCCCCCACCGCGTCGCGCGCCATGTCGGCGATAATGCGCTTCAGCGCTGCGATGTCGTCGGGCAGGCTCTCGGGCGCGATCCTCACGCAACGATTGGAGCAGATCGGCAACGGCTTGGCGTGCCTACACCACTGGTTAAGTCAATCTGTCGCAGTCTGCCTCAGCCGGCCAGCTCCGGACGCCAAGTTCGCCGCGGCATCCGCCAGTCGATCCCCTTCAGCAACATCGACAATTGCGCCCGCGTCAGCACCGCCACGCCCTCTTCGGCGCGCGGCCACACAAATTGGCCTCGCTCCAGCCGCTTGGCGAACAGGCACAGCCCGTCGCCATCCCACCACAGCAGCTTTAGCAGATCGCCGCGGCGACCGCGGAAGCAGAATACATGACCCGAGAATGGGTCTTGTCCGAGAACGCTTTGCGCCTGCGCCGCCAGACTGTCGAACCCCTTGCGCATCTATGGACGTCCCCTCGCGGTGCAAGGGCTCTCTTCCATCGTGGCGGCCCGATCCGGTCTTGGCTGTTGCCATCTATCCGGCCTTCAGTTGACGACGCTGTCGTCTGGCCTTGGTGAGATCCACCCGTCGAAGTCCCATCATGTCGTCGAGCTTGATGCTCTATGCGCAAACCGGGCTAATCGACGCCGGTCACCGACCGGTCCTGCCACCACGTTTTAGATCACCCTCACAGTCTCAACCCTCAGCTCCTCCTCGTCAGTCAGCGTCACGCAGCCTTCCACCGAACGCCACGTGCTTGAAGTGCCCATGCAATTCTGGCCAGCTTATTGGCGACCGCGACCGTGACGACGTTGAAGGCGCGTCGGGAAAGGAGCGCGTTGATCCAAACCCAGAGACCGCCAGTGCGCCCGGGTGCAATCCGGACGAGGGCCCGTGCGCCGTTGATGAACTGCCGCCGCATGTAAGCGTCTCCGCGTTTGCTGATCCCGAGCAGACGCTCCTTGCCTCCGCTGGAATGCTGCTTGGGCGTCAGCCCTAACCATGCAGCGAAATGGCGACCTGAGCTAAAGCGTTGGTCATCCGGCACCGTCGCGACGACGGCAGTTGCGATCACCGGGCCGATACCGGGCACTTCGATGAGCCGCCGGCACGCCTCGTCGGTCCTGGCTTCGTCCTTAAGCTTCCGATCGAGCTCGGCAATGTGCGCATCGGCAGCGCTGATCTCGGCAACCAGCATGCGCAGGAGTTGCCTCATCTTGGCAGGCAGGTGCTCCTCGTCGTCTTCGGCCTGGACGATCGAAACGAGCTGGTTGAGACCGCCTCTAAGCGCCGCCGCGACAATCCCGTACTCGGCCAAATGCCCGCGGAGAGCATTGATAGTGCCCGTGCGCTGGCGAACCAGGTGGTCACGCACGCGGTGCAATGCCATCGCGGCCTGTTGTTCACGCGACTTCACCGGCACAAAGCGCATGCCCGGCCGCTGGACCGCCTCACAGCACGCTTCCGCATCAGCGGCGTCGTTCTTGTTAGTCTTCACGTACGGTCGCACGAATTGCGGCGGCATCAGCCTGACATTGTGACCGAGACGCGCGATCTCACGCGCCCAATGATGTGCGCCCGAACCAGCCTCTAAACCAACAAGGCACGGCGACAATCCCGCGAGCAGCTTGAGAAAGCCGTCGCGCGAAATCTTTCGCCGGATCGTGACCGTGCCCGATGCGCTGACACCGTGTACCTGGAAATATCGTTTGGCAATGTCGATACCGATCACTTGCACGTCCATCATGACCTCCCGCTCAACCGTAAAGCAGAGCCAGCCTGGCCCCGGTTTGCGAGGGGCGTCCATCCCATCATGTCGGTGGCGCCCGCCGCCAGCCACACCCGCGTGCCCGCCGGCAACCCGATCATCGCAAGCAACAGCTCGATCACCTGCCGCAGCGTCTCCGGCGGCACCTCGCCGCGCACGCACACTCGCGCTCCGCCGGCCAAGGTGATCTCGATCGTGCCGCTGCGCCGCGCTCGCGGGCGAGGTTCCCCCACTGCCGGCGCGATCTCCACCGGCAGCATAGTGCCGCTTTGCACCGCCGCAGCCGGCTGCTCCGGCGCCATCTCACGCCGCCATTTGAACAGCTGGTTGGCGTTCACGTCATGACGCCGCGCGACGATCGACACCGACGCGCCCGGTGCCAGCGTCTCGGCCACGATCTGACGCTTAAACGCCTCGGTCCGCTGCCGACGCTTGGGGTTGCCAGGTCTTCGAGTAGTGTCCGCTACGATCGAGTCTTGGCGCGGTGAACAATCCCCCGTCCCGCCGCCTGGGCACGCGCATCAACGCGATGTCGAACAGGTCCGCATTGCATGAAGGTGATCGGATGGTGACCATCTTTGCGGGCCACGGTCGTGGAAAGCCCGAGTACATAGCGCGCCTTCGCCCGGCTCGAAACTCACCGCCGAAAGATGGTGGCACTCGTCGACGATCAGATGACCGTAGTCCGCTACCAGGTCGGATACTTCGCCTCGGCGCACGAGGCTCCGGATCAGCGCGACATCACCACCGTCTTGCCGAAGGCGGTCGTCGCCGCGAGCACGCCATGGTCATGCGGAAGAAGCGCTTCGAACGCCTTGACCTGCAACTCGTGCAGCGTTCCCTGGAACTGCACTCGGCTCGCAAGCGAACCGCCGATCACCCTCAGATCATTCAACTCAACCTCGCCGCCCTCGCCTCGAATCAGCTCAACAGCTTCATCGAGGCATCCCCGGGGCAGCCCCACATGACGCGGGTTAAGTTCGGCGCATGAGATAATCCGAGGCTTGCCGAAAGTCGGGAGACGCATGGACTGCGCACGATAGAACTCTGGGTTTTGGAAGGCCGCCAGGCGTACAGCCGCGCCGTCAGCGCCGGCGGCAAATCGGTCCGGTCGATATAGAGTTGGTCGGCGACCACGATTGTGACCTTGCCCGATAGAGGGCTGCCGACCGGGCCTTCCACCGCAACGCCGGACAGGGTTCTATCGCAGCGCGCACGGATTCCGGAGTGCCCAGAGGGGACGCATCGACCTCGCCCCGATCAAGCACACTGTCCAAAAACGCTCTCTCGCCTACCGTGAACCGAAACAGCGGCGCGAGCTTTTCCCGACACTCCGCCGTCACGCTCTCGATCCAGGCCACTGGGCCGCCAAAGCTATCGAATACCGGTCATGCAGGCACATGCTCAGCTTGCCGGTGATGTCGCCGACCTCGCATCCGATGTCGTCTGGCGAGGCCGTGCGCCAGTCGAAGCTCTTGGCGCTCGCACCGATCATCAAGGTGGCCGCCTTGATCTTCGCCCAGTCGAGCCCCGGCATGGCGATGATCCGGTGCGCGTCGAACAGATCGCGCAACCCGACGCGTGACGAGCGCGACCATCTTGCCGGCGACTATCTCGTGAATATCGAGAACCGGCACATTCGTCGCTCGGTAGGGTCCGATCGGCACCGACCGCATGCGATCCACGCCGTAAAGGGGACCGCGGTAGAGATAGTTGATGTCGATCTCGATGGTCCCCGCGCCGCCGAGCGCCGAGGCGTAGCGGTAGATCCATTTGCCTCCCGCATGCCCGGATGGTTCGCGCCGCGAGGTGTAGCCTTTCGATTCCATCAACCGCTCGATCCGGTCCTCCGATCCCGATCGGTCGGCTTCCATGCGCTCCTCGAAGGTCTCCCTTCGGTCGCGGAAAGCGTGCCGAACAGGCTCGGAATTGCCCATTCGAGCGCATTTTTCCAGAACAGGCCACGTTATCGAAAAGACCGTCAGCGCTATGCGCTCTATCTGACGGTTTTTCAATTACGGCTAGTATGCGTCTTTTCCAAAAAAGGGCTCCTAAGAAATACCATACGATTTCTCTGATAGAAGGAACACAAACCTTCCCAGCGCCTTACTTATTCCCTTTGTTATTCAATTGGTTGTCAGATTCTCTCCACCAAAACGAACAATCCATTCTGGCTCCCCTCGCAACTCAATCAGACTCTGAATCGCATCCTGCTGATTCTGGTCAACCACCACCCCTCACTCCCACTCGAT
>CAWCIL010000009.1:0-4381 GCA_963795485.1 uncultured Alphaproteobacteria bacterium | reverse complement strand
CGCCGCCCGCCAAGTGCGCTCACGGCTAACCGTTTGACGTTCTTTTGAGGCGCTTCGGGTTATCCTGGGGCAGAATATTCGCCCCCTCTTTACGCGGCCATCCCAGGTGGTCCCGCGGTGCCGGGCGATTCACAAGGATAAGGGGAGATGCTTGCGCGGCGCGCTTTTCACCCGGTATTTCCTCGAAGTCGGCATCCGCGAGATGGACCGGTACCGTCGCCTCGATGCCGCCTATCTAGACGCTTTCGCCGGGGCGGTTGGCAGGCATTGGTCGCATCTTGAGCAAATGCCGCATCCGTCCGAGGCGGAAACGGAATCGGAGTTCATCTTTCCGATCCTCAGCCTCCTGGGGTGGGAACATCTGCCGCAGCAGGAGCCGGGCCGCGGCCGTCACGACATCGCCGACGCTCTGCTGTTCATCGATGCCGGCGCCAAGGAGCGGGCGCGCCCGCTGCCGGCCATCGACCGCTTTCGGCTGGGCGCGGTCGTCGTCGAGAACGAGGCGCGCGACACGCGGCTCGATCGCGGCTCGGGCAGCCACGAGGCGCCCTCGACGCAGATATTGCGCTATCTCGGCCGCGCCGAGGCGCAAACCGGCGGCGGCGCTGCGCTGGGGCTTGCTGACCAACGGCCGGTTTTGGCGGCTCTATTGGGCGCAGGCGCGGGCGCGGGCCGAGGGCTTTGTCGAAATCGAGCTGCCGGCGCTGATCGGAGATTTGCCGCCGCCGGTGCCGGAGGGAGCCGACCCCCAGCATTGGCTGCGGGTGTTCATGCTGCTGTTCGGGCGCAGCGCGCTCGTCCCCGGCGGGCGCGCGCAACGAAACCTTTCTCGATCTCGCGCTGGCCGAAGGCCGGCGCTACGAGCAGCAAGTCACCGCGGCATTGTCGCGGGTCGTCTTCGACGGCTCCGACGGCGTCTACCCTCGACTGGTGTCGGCGATCGGCCGAGCTGCCCCGACCCGCGCCCGCATGACGAGGCGTGGCGGACCGAAATTCGAGACGCCAGCCTGCGCCTGCTCTATCGCCTGCTGTTCCTGCTCTATGCCGAAGATCGCGACCTGCTGCCGGTGCGCCATGAGGGCTATCGCCGATATGCGTTGCAGCCGATGCGCGACGAGGCCGCGGCGATCGTCGACGGCAGCCAGGCCGTTTCCGACCACCGCACGACCTGGTGGCCGCGCCTCGCGAACCTCTTCGCGCGCGATCGCCGAGGGCGATCCCGGACATGGGGCTGCCGCCTTACAATGGCGGGCTCTTCGACGACCGCGAAGCCCCGCTGCTGGGCCGGATCGTCCTGCCCGATCGAACCTTGGCCGGGTTTATCGATGCGCTGTCGCGAGAGGCCGGAAGCCGCCGCTGGATCAATTACCGGGATCTTTCGGTTCAGCATCTCGGCAGCATCTACGAGCGCCTGTTGGAGCAGGAAGTCGCCGCCGCAGATGATGGGCATCTGACCTTGCGGCCCAGCATCTTCGCCCGCAAAACCACCGGCTCCTACTACACGCCCGAAGAGCTGGTGCGGCTGATCCTGCGCCGCGCGATCGGCCCGCTTCTTGCCGAGCGGCGGCAGACGTTCGTCGATCGGGCCGCTGCGCTCGCCGGCGACCGCCGGCCAAAATCCGAACGCCTTCGCTTGCTTTCGGAATGCGATCCGGCCGAAGCCTTTGTCCGGCTGCGCGTCTGCGATCCGGCGATGGGATCGGGCCATTTCCTGGTTTCGCTCGTCGACTATCTGGTGACGAGGTGCTGACCGCGATCGGCGACGCGCCGACCTTGGTCGCATGGGCGGATGAGACCGAGCCCTACCGCTCGCCATTGGTGACGCGGATCGAAAATCTGCGTGCGGAA
This sequence comes from uncultured Alphaproteobacteria bacterium, assembly GCA_963795485.1. Lineage (GTDB taxonomy): Bacteria > Pseudomonadota > Alphaproteobacteria > ATCC43930 > CGMCC-115725 > AP-15. The sequence continues at coordinate 2,533 of CAWCIL010000009.1, read as the reverse complement.
ATCCGGCGCTCCGCCGACGAGAATGACTGGTCCGTGCCCGACGATCAGCTCGACGATCGCCACCTCGTCCGCCGCATCATCCTGAAGCGGGTGATCTATGGCGTCGATCTGAACCCGATGGCGGTCGAATTGGCGAAACTGTCGCTGTGGCTGCACTCGTTCACGGTCGGCGCGCCATTGTCGTTTCTCGACCATCATTTGCGCTGCGGCGACTCGCTGTTCGGCGAATTCGTCGGCCCGGTCGAGCGCGAATTGCACGAACGCTATGGGCTCGTGGTCAGCCCCAATGTGGCCCAGGCCCGCCAGGCGGCGGCGGGAATGGCGCGGGTCGAGGAATTGGCCGACGCCGATATCGGCGAGGTCGAAAGCAGCCGTGAGGGTTTCGCCGGAGTGGAGGAAACCACCGCGGCATTGCGCGCCTTTCTCGATCTCGCGCACGCCGCCCGCTGGCTGACGCCGGCCAGCGACGCAGCCGAACTCGGCCGCGAAATGCTGTTCGGCGGCAATTATGGCAACCCGGTGAACATCGCGGCGGGCGAACCTCGCGGCCAGCCAGCGGAGCGGGGGCGCGGCGCGGCGCGGACGCAACGCTTCGAGCCGGCCGAAGTCCAGGCGGCCGCCGACTCCTTTGTCGCCGAGACCCGCGCGCTTGCCGCCGAACGTCGCTTTTTTCACTGGGAGCCGGCGTTCCCCGGCGTGTGGACCGATTGGAGCAGCGCCGCGCCGCCCGGCGGCTTCGATGCGGTGATCGGCAACCCGCCTTGGGACCGGATGAAATTGCAGGAGGTCGAATGGTTCGCCGCCCGCGTGCCGGCGATCGCCCACGCCCAGCGCGCCTCCGACCGCAAACGAATGATCGGAGCAGCTTCAGCAGCCGCGGCGACCCGATCGCCGCCGATTATCACCATGCCGCAACGACGGCGGAAGCCGCGGCGCGCGTCGCCCGAACCGCCGGTGTCTACCCGCTGTCTCGGGCGGCGACGTAAACGTGTATTCGCTGTTTGTCGAGCGCGCGTTGCGGCTCGTCCGCCGCGATGGCATCGTCGGCTTGCTGGTTCCCTCCGGCATCGCCGCCGACAAGGGCGCGTCGGAATTCTTCCGCAGCATCAGCACCACCGGCCGGCTCGCCGCCTTGCTCGATTTCGAGAACCGGCGCACCACGCTTGATCTCGATCCGTTTTTCCCCGACGTGGACAGCCAATTCAAATTCTGCGCCGTCGTCGCGGGCGGCCTGGCGCGCGTCTTCGACCACGCCGATTGCGCCTTTTTCAAACAGGATGCCTTAGCGGCCGAGGCCGAAGCCTTTCCGCTCGCGCCCGAGGATTTCGCCGCGGTCAATCCGAACACCGGCACCGCCCCGGTCTTCCGCTCGCGCCGCGACGCCGAGATCACGCTCGGCATCTACCGCCGCCTGCCGGTGCTGGTCGATCGGCGCGGCGAAGCAGCCGGTCTCGGTCTGGCCGGTGCGCTACTTAGAATGTTCGACATGACCAACGACTCGGACAAATTCCGCACCGCCGCCGAACTGGAACGGCTCGGCGCCTATCGCGTCGCCGGCCAGCGCTGGGAAAAAGGCGACGAACGCTGGCTGCCGCTATACGAAGGCAAGATGGTCCAGCCTACGACCATCGCGCCGCCTCCGTGGTCGGTCACCCAGATAACCTCAAATCCGTCCGGCCCAGCCCGCGCCGGCACCCCCGAGCAGCACGCCGATCCGTCCTGGTCGCCATCCCCTCAGTTTTGGGTTCGCGCCGAAAATATCCCGGCCGTGCGACGGGAATTGCATGCACGATCCTCGCTTTCCCGGCGAAAGCCGGGACCCACTCCCACCGTAGATACCGGCGTGCGCCGGTATGACAAAAGTTTTGCCAGCAATGACTTGTCATCCGCCCTGGTCTTCAAAGACGTGACCTCACCGACAAACGTGCGAACGATGATCGCCGCGCTCGTCCCCCCGACAGCGTTGGGAAACACGCTTCCCGCGATCCTTCCCGATGCTCCCGCGACGACGCAATCTACTGCTCCGACGCGCCATTTGGCTCGCAACCCTGAACTCTTGATTTTCGACTTTGTGGCACGGCAAAAGGTTCAAGGACGCATCTGAACTGGTACATCGTCGAGCAGTTGCCGGTCGTTCCTCCCGATCCTTCGCACGCCGCTTCGGTGCGAGGACCGCAGCGGAGATCGTCCGGAGGACGTGCTGCATCTGACCTACACCGCGCATGATATGGCCGCGTTCGCGCGCGACCAGGGTTACGCGGGACGCCTTTCCGTTGGGACGAAGAAGACCGGCTGCGCCGGCGCGCCCGGCTCGACGCGCTGTTCTTTCATCTTTACGGCCTCGACCGCGAGGACGCCGATTACGTGCTCGGCACCTTCCCGATCGTCAAGCGCGAGGAAGAAGCCCGCTGGGGCCGTTTCCGCTCGCGCGACCTGATCCTCGGCTACATGTCCGCACTCGCCGCCGGCGCCCCCGACGCCGACGTAGCCGACTGACCGCGTCTTGCCCGAGGAATGCCCCGCGATCCGTCAC
>CAWCIL010000008.1:0-1565311 GCA_963795485.1 uncultured Alphaproteobacteria bacterium | reverse complement strand
CAAAGCTCCCCCTCTCCTGCTCGTCCTTCCCTAAATCCCATCGCTTGCGGGTTTCCAACGGCTCCGCCCGCGCAAATCCTCCCCCTTCACGCGAAAAACCGATTGCGCCCGGCTGACGCCGCCCCGGCGATCGCATCGAGCCGCCCTATGTTGATACCCGCCTCAGCGCCGAAGCCAGCCATTTAGGCGGGAGAGATTTGGCGCTTCAAAACCGACCAAACTCGGATGCCGGGTGGTTCAACCCTCCTTACCAATTAACCGATAGTCGGCCAGTCCGTACTAGACTTTGACGATCGGCTGCTGCAACCATGTTGCGAGCGTATTGGTGTCGGGGCTCTCGGACGCTCATAAATCGGAACGGGGCATGAGGTGCTGAACGTAACACGCGATCACTTCTTACGAGCCGCTTGTGAGATAGGTCAAAGCGGCGAAAACGACACTTTGCCTTATGATATTGATGCAGCATTCGTTCGAGATAAAGCTGAGGATCTGTCGCAGATTTGCTTTGGTCTCTTTCAGTTGATCGATGCGAAGTCTGTTAAGGACGCAGCCGCGTTTATGAACGGACTTACAATCGGCTCAGAACGACTCTTAGTGCCTTCGGGGTCAGACGGCTTTCGAATTACGACGAAAATACATCCGTTCTGGAACCTGTATTTAAATGGACTCGGCCTTGCTATCGCCGAAGCCAACGAAGCACGTCGGAGCGCACGCGTCCATTCCTATCGGCTTGCTAGTGCCGAAATCTTTTCTTCGATAGATCGAAATCTTGGCGCACATACAAAGAGGCTACTCTTGAAGAACAGTCAATGAAAATCGAAGGCAGCGTGGTCATTCAGACCGATATTTCGAGCTTTTATGAACACATATATCACCACCGATTAGAAAATTTCGTCAATGACCTCGCAGCCGGCCAATCGACTGTCGCCACGCAGGTGGATCGTATCCTGAATAAGCTATCAGCGGGCCGATCGTTTGGCTTGCCAGTTGGTGGCCAGTGCGCGCGTGTCCTTGCGGAAGTTATGATGACGCCTATTGACCAGTCGCTTTCTGATGCAGGGTTCATTTGGCATCGCTATGTCGATGACTTCACATTGCTCTGTCGATCTCAACAGGACGCATATGCTGCGCTGTCTACGCTATCGCACTCCCTTGCAGACTACGGTCTGTCACTCAATCGTGGTAAAACCTCAATCCTAAGCGCGAAGCACTACGCTGATTATATCGCGGCTCAGCTGGGCCATGGCGAGGATGCGAGTGTGGCTCTAAGGGAACTGGATTTACATTTCGACCCGTATTCAGATACATCGCAAGGTGAATATGGGCAATTAAAGAAATTGTTCGAGGGGATCGATGTGCAATTTTTGCTCGATCTTGAAAAGGAGAAATCTCAGCCAGACAATTTCGTATTGGCGCAGACAGGGCGGGCGCTGAAATTTCAAGAACCAAAAGTGGCGGCCCAAATGTGCGCCACTCTGCTAGACCCAAAAAATCTAAACTCATTTAGGTCTTCATGGTCAAAAATAATGCGCGGCGTTTATTCGATACGGGCCGGCGCTGAATTTGGAATAATCTATCAGCAGATCGACGAGCTGTTGGATAGGCTGCCTGGCACTGCCCGACACCTTTTGACGCCCGAAGCAAACATCTTGCATTACTTGCGAGCGATTCGATTCGGTCGAACTGACATTCGCGGGCGTTTTGTGAGGCAGACCTACGACACAACCTCGTCACAGACGGTGAAACGCGCTTGCATTGACTGTTGGCGACACTGGGTAGACCGCGCGAGCTTCACGCGCCTGAGAAACCAGTGGCAAAATCTTAGCTCGGATGAGCAACGGATGCTTTGGCTTGCAGCCGGAAAATTCGGAGATGATGGCGTGCATGCAAGGAACCAATTGCGGCGATCGCTAAGCCAAGTCTGGCGACTTGGCTTTGAGACGAATGGCGGTATAACATTTGGGTCCTGCTATGAGGATTGGGCGAGCAATGCCGCTTAGAAGACTCCGGTTCCGCGACCCGAGAACCGTAGCGCGTGACATACCTGGTGTGCTTGATGTTCTATTTCCACGCCTGACCGGCGGGTTAGTGGCGTCGCTGAATCGGAGAATGTTTTCGTTTTCTGGGATTGCGCCGGTGGCAGACGAGCTTATTGAAAGGAGTCATTTGCAGAAGGCGATGTTGTTTGAGTTGGCTATGGCTCGAACCGAACTATTGCTCGACGGCAATGGAGAGCCTAGTTGGGATGACTGCCTGAGAGTGGCCACCGATCGCCAAAGACAGCACTACGACGCGAGAATCCCGGTGCAACTGGAGCAATGTGATCTCGATGTAGCATCTCACGCCGCGGACAATCTGATCGCGATGTTGACGAGTGTGCAGTGTCAATATCCAAATACGCAGTTTCAAAGGGGGCCTATAATTCCCGGACTGGGTGGATTGCCTCTGGTGTTGGAGACTTCTCACTTGGCCAAATCCTAATTGAGGTGAAACATACCGATAGGAATTTTGTCGCCGGGGATTTCAGGCAGTCTCCCTATCCAGCTAGCACAGGTTCGGCAACTGTCACGGGCATCCGTCGGTTTCGCGTAGCCCCGGCTGCCATACCGCCGGCCGTGAGCTGGTCATAGGTTATCGTGGCGCATTCACAGCGCGCCGGATGAGATACCGGTCGAGGCCCTCGGGCAGGTTGCGTCGGTTGAAGCGATACGCCCATTCCCGGAGGTAGCGCGGCAGGTGCTTGGCGCTGACGCCGTGATGGGTTCCGACCAGCCAGGCTTTGATGTTGCTGAAGAGCGTATGGATGATCGGGAAGAATTTGCCCGCATTGGCGCCGGCGCCCTGGGTCACCGGGGTGTGTTTCAGGTGTTCGCCAAGGGTGGCGTCGCGCCCCTGGTATCCTTTGAAGCCGTCGGTCAGGAGGTGCGAGCGAGCCTCGATATTGGCCTTGAGGAACGCCCCGAGCTCGGCGCCGGTCGCGGCCGGCAGCACGGCGATGCGGGCATTCCCGGCATAGAAGCCGTGCTGGCGCTTCACCGCGTGGCCGTGCTTGCCCTTCTTGTTCTTGGGCGCGGCACCTTCTCGACCGCCACGACGACCAGGCTCTTGTTGGGGTTTTCCGTGCTTCGTCCAGGACTTGACGGATCGCCCCTGCCGCCGATGAAGCTCTCGTCCGCTTCGAGAAAGCCGCTGAGCGGGTGAGCGGGATCCTCGCTGAGGGCGTGGCGCAGCTTGTGCGCTATCGTCCAGGCCGTCTGGTAGGCGACGCCCAGCTCACGCTGCAGAAACTTGGCCGAGACCCCGCGCTTGTCGCGGCCCAGCAGATAGGCGGCGAGGAACCATTTCGGCAGGTCCGTCTGCGTCCGGTGGAACACGGTCCCTGAGGTCACCGATTCCTGATGATGGCAAGTGCCGCACTCGTAGACCCGTGGCCGCCGCCCCTTCAGGCGCCAAGCCTCGCGGCCGCCGCACTTCGCGCAGACGTAGCCACCCGGCCAGCGAAGCCCGGCGAGATGCTCGATGCACTGCTCTTCCGAGCCGAACCGAGACACAAACTCGAGTAACCCGCCCATCCACGCCTCCATGATCGATTTGCGGATTCTACTCACGAACGAACAGGTCGGCAAGAACATTCAGTGAACCTGTGCTATCTGGATAGGGAGATCAGGCAGGTTCTCATGTATTGGTTGCTAGAATACGCGGCATCTATCGGGACGAATGACGTTATTTGGACGGATTGCTTGCTGCTGAATCCGAGACGTAATTTTGGGCTATCGGTCAACTTTGACTATTTGTTGCAATCTGCGTCCTCGAACTCTGGCCGTGTCGAGCTATTCGAAATGCTGCGTTCTGTTGTGGGCCATGATTTAGACCTACAGTAGGGAGATCGGCAGGGCCGGGTAGATCGGACAACCTGCTTCCGAGCAAGAAAGTTGGTTTTGGGGCATAACGAGTCGACCTTTTCCCGGGCAGTGGACGGCGGCTTGGGTTCAACTTTCGGACGCTCGTCCGCAAGATCGCCAAAATTGTCTCGTATCGTTCGCTTGATCGCGCGGCGGGACGATCGTTTAAAGCACGGCCGGCCTGCTGATTTACTGCAAATAACAGGCGATAACAGGCATGGAGGATCGGATGCCTCGCCACGTCAAAACCGCGGCGCTGGCCGGGACCCAGGACGAGGCCGACGCCAAGATCCGCGGCACCGTCGAGGGCATCATCGCCGATGTCCGCGCGCGCGGCGACGCGGCGGTGCGCGAATTGTCCGAGAAATTCGACAAATGGTCGCCGCCGAGCTTTCGGCTGTCCGACGACGAGATCCGCGCTCTCGTCGCGCAGGTCTCGCCGCAGACCATCGCCGACATCAAATTCGCCCAGGCGCAGATCCGCAACTTCGCCGAGATCCAGCGCGCCTCGCTGAAGGATGTCGAGGTCGAGACCCTGCCCGGCGTGGTGCTCGGCCATCGCCATATCCCGGTCGGCCGGGTCGGCTGCTATGTGCCGGGCGGGCGCTACCCGATGGTCGCCTCGGCGCATATGTCGATCGTCACCGCGAAGGTCGCCGGCGTCGGCCACATCACCGCCTGCACCCCGCCGAACCAGGGCGGCCCGCATCCCGAGACGATCGCGGCGATGCATCTGGGCGGCGCCGACGAGATCCATGTGCTGGGCGGCGTCCAGGCGGTGGCGGCGATGGCGCTCGGCACCCAGACTTTCCAGCCGGTCGACATGCTGGTCGGGCCCGGCAACGCCTATGTCGCCGAAGCCAAGCGCCAGCTCTATGGCAAGGTCGGCATCGATCTGTTCGCCGGGCCGACCGAGATCCTGGTCATCGCCGACGACAGCGCCGACGCCGAGATGTGCGCGACCGATCTGCTGGGCCAGGCCGAGCATGGGCCGACCTCGCCGGCGATCCTGCTGACCACCTCGGAAAAGCTCGCCCACGCCACGATCGCCGAAATCGACCGGCAGCTGACCGTCTTGCCGCACCGCCGACGTCGCCGGGGTCGCCTGGCGCGATTACGGCGAAATCATCCTCTGCGCCGACGAGGGCGAGATGGTGGCCGAGGCCGACCGCATCGCCGCCGAGCATGTCGAGGTGCTGACCCGCGAGCCGCGCCGCTAGCTCGACCGCCTGCAGAATTACGGTGCGCTGTTCCTCGGCCCCGAGACCAACGTCGCCTACGGCGACAAGGTGATCGGCACCAACCACACGCTGCCGACCAAGGGCGCGGCGCGCTACACCGGCGGCCTGTGGGTCGGCAAGTTCCTCAAAACCTGCACCTACCAGGAGGTCAAGACCCCCGAGGCCAGCGCCATGATCGGCGAATATTGCAGCCGCCTCTGCGCCATCGAGCGCTTCTGGGGCCACAAGGAGCAGGCCGACCTGCGCGTCCGCCGCTACGGCCGCAAAAACGCCGCGGAATGATGCAAGGCGCTGGCTTTCCTTGCCCGTAACGCGTTACACTATAGGGCGTTGGACATCTTGAGGGATGCGATGGCCGAGCCTGGGGAACGGATGAAGCTGATGCGCCAACGGCGTCACCTGCGGGGCTTGCGTGAATTGCGTCTGGTGGTCCCCGACGCACGCTCCGAGGCCGTGCGCAACCGGATCGCTTCTCAGGTCGCGAAGCTCAATCCTGACAGTGAACGCAACGCACTGCTGTGGATCGAGGCGGTATCCGAATTCGACGCCGATGAGCCGCGGTGACGTGGTGATCGTCGCGGCGCCCGGCGATTACGGAAAACCGCGGCCGGCTGTGATCGTGCAGTCGAACGCCCTCCCGGACAGCCATGCATCGGTCGTGATCTGCCAGATGACCTCCGAATTGGTGGAGGCGGATTTCCGCGTCACGATCGAGGCCGGGCCGGAAACCGGGCTACGGGTCCGATCTCAGGTGATGGCTGACAAGCCGGCAACCGTCCGTCGCGAGCGGATCGGTCGATCGATCGGCCGAACTCGGGGCAGCGGACATGGCACGGCTCAACGTGGCGCTGGCCTTTGTCATGGGCCTCGCGGATTAGACCATGACCGGCAACCTCCCAAATCAGCCCCTGCCACGCGGGAAAATCGCCGGCGGCTCGGCGTGTGGGGGCGCGAACAGCAGGGCCGGGGCGGCGATGCCGACGGCAATCGCGGCGACCATCAGCGCGACCGTGATGCTCAGGGCGAGCGTTTCCGCCGGCAGCGGTGGGGCCGCCGTGCCGTGCGCGATCTCGAGGCAGCCGAGCACGGCGCGAAAGGCATAGGCGCCCGGCACCATCGCGACGACGCCGGGAAAGGCGAAGGCCGCGGCGGGTGCGTCGAAATACCGGGCGAAGCCCTGCGCCAGAAAGCCAGCGATCAGAGCGCCGACCAGAGTGCCGGCGATGATGTCGATCCCCAGATGGATGCCCAACGTGCGCGCGGTATGGCTGGCGACGCCGCACACCACGCACGCCCAGGCCATGCGCGCCGGCACGTTGAACAAAAAAGCGTAGCCCAGCGCCGCCAGCGCCGAGAACAGCGCATCGAGCGGGATCGCGATCGACCGCGCCGGCTCCGCGACCGGGATCGTGACGCCGGTCGCCACCGTCGCCACGAACAGCCCGAGAGCAATCGCGGTCGTGACCAGGAAGGCGAAGCCGAGCCGGCTGATGCCGAGCGTCATGTGGTTGCGGATCATGTCCTGGACGCCGTTGATCAGCGGCACCCCCGGCACGATGATCATGCCGGGCGCCACCAGGCACAGCGACGGCGTCCCGCTCATGCCCAGCAGCACGCCGCCGCCTCCGACAAGGCCGCTGAGGCATGCCGCGGCGAACGGGATGACGATCGGATTGAGCTGGCGCCTGCCCAATTCCAGGCGCAGCCAGGTGCCGGCCGCGCCGGCGAGCCAGACGATCGCGAAGGTCGGCCAGTCGCCGCCGAACAGGCGGCTCAGGCTGGCGGCGGTCAGGCCGAGCGCCACGACGACGAGCCACCGTCCGTACTCCGGCGGCCGATGCTCGACCTCGTCGAGTGCGGCCCGCGCCTGCGCCAGTCCGGCCCGCCCGCCTTCCACTGCCTCGACCAGGCGGTTGACCGCGGCGACGGCCGTCATGCCGACATTCATCGCCGGCACCCGCGAGCCGATCTTGGTGCGGAAATGGTCGCCGGCGACGATCGTCAGCAGCAGCGTCTCGTAGCTGACCATCAGATGCGCCTCGCAGCCGAACCCCGCCGCGAAGCGCGCGACCGCCGCCTGGACCTGCGCGGTATCCGCCCCGTTCAGCAGCAGGAGGCGTCCGATCAGCAACGAGAGGTGGGCGACTTCCTCGACCTGCGCCGCGTCCGGCGCGGCCGGCTGGGTCACGCGCCCCTGTCAGGTCTGGGCAGGGTAGACCGGCTTGTAGGCCCGGGCGCGGATGTGGGCGTCGATGTCGGCCGGGCGCGCGACCCCTGCGAGGCCGTGATCGAAGATGTATTCGGCGATCCGGCCCGCGGTGTGCAACGACGCGTCGAGGATGTTGCTGGTCGGCGGGTAGATCAGGCCGGTCGCGAGGTTGGCTTCGGTGACCTGCTCGGCGACGGCGCGGGCGGCGATGATGAACATCTCCTCGGTCACCCGCCTGGCCTCCGTCGCCAGCACCGCCATGCCCATCGCCGGAAAGATGTAGACATTGTTGCCTTGGCCGGGGACCAGCGTCTTGCCGTCGATCTGCACCGGCGGGAACGGGCTGCCGCTGGCGAAAACGGCGCGGCCGGCCGACCATTTATAGGCTTCCTCGGCGGTGCATTCGGAACGCGAGGTCGGGTTGGAATAGGGGAAGATGATCGGCCGGTCGTTGATCCGGGCCATCGCTTCGATCACCGGTTGATTGAACAGCTTCGGGACGGTGCTGACGCCGATGATCGCGGTCGGCCGGATCGCCTCGATCGCCGCGACGAACGAGCCGATCGGTGCGTGGCCGTGCGCGAAGGGCTTCTGAAACTCGGCGAGGTCGGTCCGCGAGCCGACCATCAGCCCGTTGACGTCGAACAGCCAGCTCCGGGCGCGCGCCTGATCTACCGGCAGACCATCCAGAGCCATCGCCTCGCTGATCAGCTCGGCGATGCCGGTAGCCGCAGAGCCGCCGCCGAGAAACAGAAACCGCTGCTCGGTCAATTTCTGCTTGGTGATCCGCAGCGCCGCCAGGATCCCGGCCAGCGCGACCGCGGCGGTGCCCTGGATGTCGTCGTTGTAGGTGCAGATCTTGTCGCGGTAGCGCTCGAGGATCGGCACCGCATTGATGTTGGCGAAATCCTCCCATTGCAGGCAGCATTTGGGAAACAGCTGCTGCACCGCCTGCACGAACTCGTCGATGAAGGCGTCGTATTCGGCACCCCGCACCCGGTTCTGACGCAGCCCGAGATAAAGCGGGTCTTCGAGCAGCTCGTGATTGTTGGTGCCGACGTCGAGCATGACCGGCAAGGTCAACTGCGGCGGCACGCCGGCGCAGGCGGTGTAGAGCGCGAGCTTGCCGACCGGGATGCCCATGCCGCCGACGCCGAGGTCGCCGAGCCCCAGGATGCGCTCGCCATCGGTCACCACGATAAATCGCACGTCCGGCTGCGGCCAGTTGGCGAGCAATTCGCGCAGCCGTCCCCTGGCGCTGATCGGCAGGTACATGCCACGAGCGGCGCGAAAGATATGATCGAACTTCTGGCAGGCTTCGCCGACAGTCGGGGTATAGACCAGCGGCATGAAGGCCGCCGGGTCCGACATCAGGACGGCGTAGAACAGTACCTCGTTGCGCGACTGCAGATCGGTCAGAAACAGGTATTTCTGCAGATCGTTGTCGAGCACGACAAGCTGGGCATGGACCCGCGCGATCTGGGTTTCGAGCGTGTCGGTCAGCGGCGGCAGCAGCCCTTCGATGCGCAGCCGGCGGCGGTCGGCGAGCGGAAAAGCGCTTCCCCGGTTGAGCTGCGGATCGTGCAGCAGGTCGGCGCCGGTGGGAGAGTCGGGCATGTCGTCAGCCTCCAGTAAAGGGGTGAACGAGGCTAGGCGCCGGTGGCGACATACGGCTTCACCATCTTGGCCGGGTCCACGACGCGATCGAATTCCGCCTCGCTGACATAGCCGAGGCCCAGCGCCGCTTCCTTCAGGGTCAGGTCGTGGTCCATCGCGTGGTGCGCGATCCGTGAGGCCTTGTCGTAGCCGATGACCGGGGCGAGTGCCGTCACCAGCATCAGCGAGCGATCGACGTATTCCTTGATCTTCTTCAGGTTCGGCTTGGTGCCCTCGACCAGGTATTTGCGGAAATTGATGCACCCGTCGGCCATGATCGCGATCGAGTGCATGATGTTGAAGATGATCAGCGGCTTGTAGACGTTCATCTCGAGATAGCCGCCGGCGCCGCCGAACCCGACCGCCACGTCGTTGCCCATCACCTGCACCGCGATCATCGCCAATGCCTCGGCCTGGGTCGGATTGACCTTGCCCGGCATGATCGACGAGCCCGGCTCGTTTTCCGGGATCAGCAACTCGGCGAACCCGGCGCGCGGCCCGCACGACATCAGCCGGATGTCGTTGGCGATCTTGTAGAGCGAGGCAGCCAGCGTCCGCAACGTGCCGGACAGGTGAACCAGCGCGTCATGCGCGCCCTGCACCGCGAACTTATTGGGGGCGCTGACAAAGGGCAGCTTGGTCAGGCGCGCGATCTCGGCCGCGGCCGCCTCGGCAAAACCGGGTGCGGCGTTGATCCCGGTGCCGACCGCCGTGCCGCCGAGCGCCAGCCGGTAGACGCCCTTGAGCGCGTCGTCGATCCGCTCCAGATCGTCCTCCAGCATGCCGGCATAGCCCGACCATTCCTGCCCGAGCGTGATCGGGGTCGCATCCTGCATGTGGGTGCGGCCGATCTTGACGATGTCCTTCCATGCCTGCGCCTTCGCCGCGATCGCGTCATGCAAGGCTTGCACGGCTGGGACCAGCCGCCCCGTCACGCCCATTGCGGCCGCGATGTACATCGCCGAAGGGAACGTGTCGTTCGACGACTGCGACATGTTGACGTGGTCGTTGGGATGCACCGGAGTCTTGCTGCCGAGCGGCGTGCCGGCGAGCTGGCTGGCGCGGTTGGCGATCACCTCGTTGACGTTCATGTTGAATTGCGTGCCGCTGCCGGTCATCCACACATGCAGCGGGAACATGTCGCGATGCTGCCCGTCGAGGACCTCGTCGGCGATCCGGACGATCAGCGCATGGGCCTTGTCGTCGAGCCGCCCGCCGGCATGGTTGGCGTTGGCCGCCGCCTTTTTCAGAATGGCGTAGGCATCGATCATCTCGCGCGGGATCAGGTCCTTGCCGATGCTGAAATGCTCGAGCGAGCGCTGGGTCTGCGCCCCCCACAGCTTGTCGGCCGGCACCTCGACCTCGCCGAGGCTGTCGGCTTCCTTGCGAAAATCGGTCATGCCGCGGTCTCCCTGGCGCCAGTCGAGGTATGCCAGCCTAGCAGTTAAGGAAGCGCGACCAAAGCACAACGGGCGTCAGCGGCCTCGGCGATATGGTCGATTGGGGCAGCGCTGACCGGGCGAGGGGTGGCTTTCGACCCGTAGCGCGATACGCAATGTCGTCGCGGTGTTGGAGGACAAGACGACGGACGTTGCTGCAACATCGCCGGTTACCAAAAGAAACGGTCGGCGGGAGTACCCCTCCCACCGACCGCGGCCTCGTCACAAACGATCAGGGAACCGGAACGTAGCTCACGATCCCGCTGGTGAGCAAGTTGACGCTCGCAGCGATCTGATGGTTGTTCGGCGATCCCGCCCGCGTCGCCGCGAGCGCCGCCGCCATGTCGATCACCCCGACATAGGTCGGCGTCCCGGTGGCCCAGTCGGCGTAGAGGCCGATGGCCTTGCCGGTGTTGGGGCTGGTATAGGCGGTGACGGTATGCGGGTCATACCCCGCCGAGAAACCCGCCCCATTGGGCGTATTCGGCATCGCGCCGACCACCCAATCGACCACCGTCGGATTGGCGCCGCCGGTGCCCGATTTCGGCTGCAGCTGCAGGATCGCAAAGGTGTTGCCGCCGAACTCCCCGGTGACGATCGCCAGGTGCGAGGATCCCTGAGCGACCGAGATCCCCGTGGTCCCGGCGGAGAAGGCGAGGCTCGTGCCGGTTATATCGAACAGCGTAAATGGCGAGGTCCAGCTGCCTGGGCTGCCCGGCGTCAAGGTGTCCTGGCTCAAATCCGCCAGATAGACGAAGTTCGTGAACTCGACCGAGGACAGCGCGATCCCGGTCGAGCAGTCTTCGGCCGCCGAATCCGGGTCACCGCCGGTCGAAATCGTCCGGTCGAATTCGCCGGTGATCCCGCCAGCCACGTTGGTCGACAGCAGCATGTAATTGTTGGCCTCGTCGGGCGAGAGGATCAGATTCCGGCCGGGATCGATCGAGATGTCTTCCGAGACGGTCTGATGAGTCGGGAACGGGGTCTGGAAGGTATTGCTCGATAGGTTGAGGATCTGTACGCCGTTGCCCGATGGACTTGTGGACAAGCCGCCGGCAATGGCCGCCGTGTTCGACAGCGCGTTGATCGCGACGCCGCAATTGGTGCAAGAGCCACCCGAGAAACCCGCGGTCCCGGTCAGCCCGCTCGTCAGCGTGTTCGTCAGCGCCGAACCCTTGATCAAATAGACCGAGTTATTGTTGGCGGTGCACGCCACTTGCCCGGTCGCCGGGTTCCCGGCGCAGGAGTTGACTTCGTTCGCGGTGGCGATCGCGGTGGACGAGCCGCCGGGCGTGGGCTCGATCTCGACGGCGCCGACGCCGGTCGTGCCGGTGCCCCAACTGCCCTTCGGAACGTAGGCCGTGACGGTTGTGCCGGTCACCACCCCCATCGAGCTCGACGGAACACAGGCGTTGAGGGTCGGGCTCGTGTTGGTGACCATGACGATCGAGCAGTTCCCGCCGGCGAACCCGTCAATGGTGTCGACGACCTGCGCGAAATAGGTGCCCTGGGCCAGCGCGCCGGGGATCTCGAAGTTGAAGCGGTCGGTGCTTCCCAGGATATTCGTGACGCTGGTCGCGGTCGCGTCCGCCTCGCCGGCCACCGGGCTGCTCGCCCCGACCGTGCATGTGGGCGCCACCTTGATCGTGACATTTGCCGCCGGAATTCCACCCGGGGTCGCTACGCCCGGAACGCCCGAGGCGGTCACGTTGACGAAACTGACGCCCGCGACACCGCTGCTGGGGGTGACCGCGATGTTCTGTTTGATCGAGCTCACGGCAGCGAAAGAGACCGCCGGGAACAGCAGCGCAGCGAAGCCGAGCACCGTCGCGAATGTCCGACCGAGACCAGCGGCAGCGGAGATCGTCGCGTTGCGACGCCGACGGAGGCGGCGGGAGAGGATCAGGACCATGCAGCCGGCCACCAACAAGGTCCCGGACATATCGGGTTCGGGCACCGTCGGGACGACCGGGCCGCCGAGCGTCGGGGCGGTCAACGAGGCATCGATCGTTTCGGTCACCGGCGGGCTGCCCACCATGATCGAGGTCGGGCTCAGGGTGCCGCTCAGGATCGCTTCGACCGGCTGAGGGCTGGTCCCGCCGACGGCGAAGGGCATGCCGTCCAACGATTCCCCATCCGAGCTCAACGTGAAATTGCTCAAATCCAACGTCTGGGTGCTGCCGTCCGAAAACTCCACCATCAAGTTCAGGCTGGCGAACTGCACCGTGGTCGTTACCGGGAAGTCCGGCGGAAAATCGACGCCGGCATCGGAATTGGGCCCGGTTTGATTGACGATGTCGAATTCCCCAAAGTTTCCGGGGAATACCACGTCGTAGGCGAGATAGCCGATCGGGATATCCCCAGGTTGCGCCGTGATCACGACAAAGTCGCCGTCCATGAGCGGGCCCGCTTGCGCGATCGAGCAGCCGAGACAGACGGCCAGCCCGATCAGCGCTACGATCAACAAACCTTTCAATCGGTCGGGTTGAAAGCCGAGGTTCCTTTTGGGCATCGGAAGTTGTCCTCCCAGGAAGATAATTTGCCCCGGTATGCCCGAGGTTCGGGATAAAATCGCTTCGTGAGCGGCGATGTTAATTATTAAAATTATTAATCTGCATGCGATGTGCCAAATTTTGTTCCGTCAATAGGTTAGAGACCGTGGCGGTCGCGCTGATTGGGAACCGTAAAAAATTCCGACACACCAGCCGGCTAACCGACCCGGAAGTCCGATACCGGAGCGTCGCTCTTCCGAATAGCGCACGAAGGAGTATTCTTCGCCTTGGCTTTGCCGTGCCACCATGATGTCATATCCAAGGATTTCTCTCAGGATTGCCCTAAGATCGCCAGCATCCGAGTGGCACTGATCTGGGCCGTCCGCCGCCATGATTTTGACGACGATGAAAGCACCGCCAGAACCTGGTCACAAAACTAGGCACCGAAGCGATTGGAACTATTGTCGCGTTCAGTTCTCCGGCCTCTTCGGAGCACCCCGGCTGTCGGAATTTCTTACATCATCAAGTTAGCGCGAGGGGGTGTAGGGTCGCCCGCTCGTCGACCCAACCAAGGTTCATTGATCGGCGGATATCGGAGGCGCTTTTTGGCGGGGTAAAGGCTAGGGCGGTCGCTTCACGAACACCCCGCCCTTCATGATGTGGGTCAGGTGCTCGCCCTGGCCGTCGAGCAAGGAGATGTCGGCGAGCGGGTCGCCATCGACGGCGATCAGATCGGCGCGGGCATCGGGCGCGACGACGCCGATCTCTCCGACGCGCTGCAGCAGCTGGGCATTGACGGTCGTCGCCGAGCGAATGATGTCGAAGGGCGCCATCGCCTCGGCGCGGATCATGAATTCGTGCGACTGATGGCGGTGCATCGGCCCCAAGAGGTCGGTGCCGAAGCCGATCCTGACACCCGCCCCTTGCAGTAGTTCGAGCGAGCGCAACCCGGCCTCGCGCACCTCGCCGAGCTTGGCCAGGCTCGCTTCCGGAAAACCCAGCTCGCGGCCGAAGCGGTGCAGCGCATCGAAGGTGACGAGCGTCGGCACGACAAAAGCGTCGGCCGCGGCGACGTGGTCGGCCGTCGCCTCGTCGATCAGATTGCCGTGCTCGATCGAACGCACCCCGAAATCGATCGAGCGGCGGATCGCCTCGGGCGTATAGGCGTGCGCCATCACATAGGTGCGCCAGGCCCGCGCCTCCTCGACGATCGCCCGCACTTCCTCTTCGCTGTATTGCAGGTTCCACACCGGGTCATAGGGCGAGGCCACACCGCCCGAGGCCATGATCTTGATCTGAGTCGCCCCCTTGCGCAGCTCGTCGCGTGCCGCGCGGCGGCATTCGCTGACGCCATCGGCGATGCGGGCGAGCCCGGCGCCGCCCTCGCAGCAGGCGCAAGCGACGACCGAGACCGGGCGCGTCCTCGGCCGCAGATCGCCATGCCCGCCGGTCTGGCTCAGCGCCCGGCCCGACGGGAAGATCCGCGGCCCGCGCACTAGCCCCTCCTCGACCGCCTCGGCGAGCCCGCCATCGGCGCCGCCGGCGTCGCGGACCGTGGTAAACCCGCGCTGCAGCATGCCCTCCAGCACCCGCGCCGCCTGCAATGTCACCAGGCTCTGCGGCCGCTCCCCGAGCCGCGCCAGCATCTGGTCGACGGCGACCGCGTGCACATGCGCGTCGATCAGCCCCGGCATCAGGGTGCGGCCCTCGAGATCGACGGTCTCGGCGGCCGCGCTCGCGATCGGCCGGTCCGAGACCTCGCGGATCCGTCCGCCCTCGACCAGCACGTGGTGGTCCTCGCGCCGCTCCGTCCGAGTGCCGTCGAGCACTGCGCAATTGGCGAAGATGATGGCCGCCATCGGGGACGCCCTCGGCTGTCAGCGCCCGCGAGCTTAGGCCGGATAGCAGACATGCGGAAGCCGGCTCCTTGCCGAACCCCCTGACGCCGGTTAACGTCGCACAAGCCATCCCTGGGGAGGAAATGCGATGACGACCCTCATTCTCGGCGGCGCCGGGTTCATCGGCCGCCGGCTCGTCCCGCTGCTGGCGCAGCGCGGCGAAGAAATCACTTGCATGGACATCAACCCCGGCACCGCCTCCTATGGCCATCTCGGCAAGCAGGTGCGTGTCGTGCGCGGCGATGTCAGCCAGTTCGACGATTTGATGTCGGCGATGGCGGCGGCCAAGCCCAATCGGGTCGTTAACCTCGCCTATTACCTCGGCAGCGAGCACCCGCCGCACGCGGCTTTCAAGCTCAACATCCTCGGCATGGACAATTGCTTCGAGGCGGCACGCCTCGCCGGCGTCAACCGCGTCGCTTATGCCAGCTCATTGGCGGTCAGCGGCGAGCAGCACCATTACGGCGACCGCGTCGTGACCGAGGACGATTTCCGCCACGGTCATGTGCAATACGCGATGCACAAGATCTTCAACGAGTGGCAGGCCCAGGACTACCGCGAGAAATACGGCATGGAGATCACCGCGATCCGCCCGGCCAACGTCACCGGCAACGACAAGATCGTCGGCTCGGTCGACCACGTCTTCTGCATCACCGACCCGGCGCGCGGCAAGCCGGTCACGTTCCCCTACAAGGACGCGATGCGCTGCCCGGTCCATGTCGACGAGATCGCCGAGATCTTCGCCCGCGTGATCATGGAAGACAAGCCGAAGCACTGGATCTACAACACCGGCGGCGTCGCGATCAGCCTCGGCGAGATCGCCGACATGGTGCGCGAGTTCCTGCCCGACGCCAAGATCAGCTTCGACAAGGAAACGGGCGGCAAGGAATTATCCGGCAACTACCTGATCGACAACAGCCGGCTGGTGCAGGAATTCGGCGTCCAGTACCGCCCCTACCGCGAGCGCGTCCTGCAGATCATCAACGAAGTCCGCCGCGAAGAAGGCCTGGCGCCCATCGCCGACCGCTAAAAGCGCAGCTGCGGGGCCGGCGGCCGACCCACCCCCGGTCGCTTGGGGCTGCGCGGGCACCAGCCGATCGCCGAGGAGCCGCTCAGACGCGGGTCTACTCAAGTTCTGGGCCAGTATCGGGCAAGCATCGAACCTCGTTGGGATCGCACGCGGCTTTTGTACATTTTCAAAATTTTTGATGTGGTGCCAAGATGCTGTGGCGATGCTGAGCGCAGGTCGGGTAGAGCGGGCCGCTCGCCATAGCGGCAGGACGCTTGTGAACTGTCCTGTGGGCCGACAGCGCCAGCGAATTCCCTCATTTGGGGCTGGCGTCAGCTTTCCACGAGCCTGACATCGAACCGGGCGATGACGAATTCCTCGACAAATCCGCAGCTGATGCACGAGTTGATCGGCAAGGTCGCGCGCGGCGACCGGGAGGCCTTCGCCAGGCTCTATGACGCGACGTTGGGGCGGCTTTTCGGCATCGCTCTGCGAATTATGCAGCAAAGGGAGCCGGCCGAAGAGGTGCTGCAAGAGAGCTTTGTCGCGGTGTGGATGGGGGCGGCAGGCTACGACCCGGCGCGTGGTTCGGCAATCGGATGGCTGGTCACGATCGTGCGCCATTGCGCGATCGACCAGCTGCGTCGCCGCGCCGCCCGACCACAAGACCGTGGCGCCCCCGAGGAGGCATTGCTGACGTTGGCCTCGCCCGACCGGGCCGACAGCCGCGCCGAGCTGCGCGCCTTGCAGCGCTGCCTCGACGAGCTCGACGCGGAGCCGCGCCGCGCCCTGCTGCTCGCCTATTGCTATGGATTGACCCGCGACGAGCTGGCACTGCGGCTGGCGGTGCCGGTCGGCACGGTCAAGAGCTGGCTGCGGCGCAGCCTCGAACGGCTGAAACGGTGTCTCGACAGATGAGGTACGAGAGCCCCGAGCTGCGCCAGCTGCTCGCCGCCGAATACGTGCTCGGCACGATGCCGGGCCGGGCGCGCCGTCGGTTCGAGCAGCTGATGGCGGCCGATCCGGCGCTGGCGCGGATCGCCGGAGACTGGGCCGACCGGTTGTCGGCGCTCGATGACGCGACCCCCGCCGAGGAGCCGCCGGCGCGGGTCTGGCGGGCGGTCGAGCGGCGGACCCGCGGCGGCACTGCGCCATCGTCGTCGCCGTTGCGCCGCTGGCTTGCTTCAATCGCGCTCTGGCGCGGTCTGGCGCTCGCCGGCGGCCTGGCGACGGCGGCACTCGCGATCTGGCTCGCAGTCCTGCCGCGAGCGGTCGGACCCGTTGTTGTCGCGGTGCTCGCCGGCCATGCCGGAGAACCGGGCTGGGTCGCGATCGCCGGGCCGAGTGCGGGCGAGGTCAGCTTTGCGGCGGTGGCGCCGCCGGCCGAGAGCAGGCCCCACGCCTTTGAGCTGTGGGGCATCGCCGGCGGCCCGCCGCGTGCGCTCGGCCTGTTGCCACGGCAATCCGGAGGCGCCGTCGTGCTGCGCGCCGCCCGGTTGCCATCGCCCGGCGGCGTGCTCGCGGTCAGCCTCGAACCGCCCGGCGGCTCGCCGACCGGGTCGCCGACCGGCCCGGTTTTGTACCAAGGCAAAGTCCTGCTGCGGCCGTTCTGAGCCGGCCCCGGCATTTTGCGGACAAATTTCTGCGCGCCTGCATCCGGCGCCGCCGCCTCTGCGTAGAGGGAAGGGGAGACCCGCCGGCAGCATTCTGCTGCCCGGGTCGAGGCCTTGGCCTTACCGGAGGATTTGGTGCATGAACATCAAGCTCATGAGCATGACCGCGGCGCTCTCTGTGACGCTCGGCGCAGGTGCGATGGCGGCGATGGACCCGATGGTCGGGGGTGCCGCGATGTATCCGACCAAAAACATCGTGCAGAACGCAGTCAATTCGAAGGACCACACCACGCTCGTCGCCGCGGTCAAGGCCGCCGGCCTGGTCCCGACCCTCGAAGGCGCCGGCCCGTTCACCGTCTTCGCCCCAACCAACGAAGCCTTTGCGGCCTTGCCCTCGGGCACCGTGCAGACGCTGCTCGAGACGCAGAACAAGGCCGAGCTGACCAAGATCCTGACCTACCACGTGGTCCCCGGCCGCTACACCGCGGCCATGCTCGAGGATGATATCCAATCGACACCGGGCGGCCGCGTGTCATTGAAGACCGTGGAAGGGCAGCCGCTGATCGTCTCCGCGTCGGGCGGCGATTTGATGGTCACCGACCAGAAGGGCGACACCGCCGAAGTGACGATCCCCGACGTTTACCAGTCGAACGGTGTGATCATGGTCATCAGCAAGGTGATGATGCCTTAGCCCGGACGCAGATCCGCCGTCGCGGATGCCGACATTCGAACCACCGGATCGGTTCGCCCACGGCGACGGGGGGCTCAGGGTTCGTTACCTGCGTGCTGCGTTAGATGGCGGCTTGCGGGGGGGACCGGGATCGGCCGCCTGCGCTCGGCATCGGGCGCTACGCGAGCGGGAGGCGTTTGGTTGCCGTGCGGCTGGGCCGGGGATGCCGGCCGCGCGGTTCAGCCGAGGTCAACCCCCGGTCGCGGGCTCGGTGTATTCGGCGTCGCTGACGTGCGGGCCCCATTGGGTGCCTTGGCCCTGCTCGCCGGCTTCGGACAATGCCAGGTGCGCGAACAGGCGGTCGGGGGAGGCGCCGTGCCAGTGCAGCGTGTCCGGCGGGATGTTGACCGTGTCGCCCGGGTTGAGGGCTTGCGGCTTTTCGCCCTTGAAGCAGATGCGGCCGACCCCGGACAAGCAGAACAGGGTCTGGCCGACCGGGTGAGCGTGCCAAGCGGTGCGGGCGCCCGGCGTGAAGGTCACGACCGACCCGCCCATGCGCGACGGCGCCTCGGCGGTGATCACCGGGTCTTGGAACACGACCCCGGTGAAGGTCTCGGCCGCACCCCGCCTGGTCGTGCGTGCCCCGGCGCGAATGACTCCGGCTTTTACTGGCATGATTGTGCGCTCCTTCCGGTGACCGCGGCCTCGCGACCGCTAAAGATTAGCCCAAGATTAAAGGGAAAGCGGGCGCCGAACAACCGCGTTGCCGGTGGCGGGGTCAGTGCCGCCACTGGCCCGTGGGCGCGCCGCGTTCGTCCAAAGAACCGCGTTCGTCCAAAGAGCCGCGTTCGTCCAAAGAATAGCCGGCGGCAGGCGGCACCAGCGCTGCGGCCTCGGCGCTCTCGCCCCGGCGCGCTTCGGCGGCGCGGCGCAGCTTTTGCGCGGCGCGCATCGTCAGCGGGAACGAGCCGACATAAGCAAGACCGATGATCGTCAAGGTCAGCCACGGCGCCGTCGTGACAAACGCGGCCAGGATACCGATGCCGAGCAGGCTGGGCACCACCAGGTGATGCGGGACGCGCAACCGCTTCAGCGACACGGTCGGCACCGTGCTGACCATCAAGAGTGCCGTCCCGGTCACCGTCACCGCGTTCAGATAGGGCGAGCGGAACAGCCAGTCGCCCCATTCGAAGCTCAGGAACATCGGCACCATGACCAGCCCGGCTCCGGCCGGGGCCGGCACCCCGGTAAAGAATGGCGAGGCGTGGGCCGGCCGATCGCTGCCGATCTCGGTGTTGAAGCGCGCCAGGCGCAGCGCGCAGCAGACCGCATAAAACAGCACGATCGCCCAGCCGAAAGCGCGCAGGCCCGACATCGTCCACAGATACAGAACCGAAGCCGGCGCGACGCCAAAGCTGACGAAATCAGAGAGGCTGTCGAGCTCGGCGCCAAAGATCGAGGTTGACTTCAACAGCCGGGCAATGCGCCCGTCGAGACCGTCGAAGATCCCGGCGACGATGATCGCGAAGACCGCGCCGATGAAATTGCCGTTCATCGCGAAACGCATCGCCGTCATGCCGGCGCACAGCGCCAGCAGGGTCAAGACGTTCGGAACCATGCGGTTGATCGACAGGTCGGAGAGCCGGCGTGCCGGCCGCCGCCGCATCCGGCCCGATCGCATTCTCAATGCCCCGCTCCTCTCACCCTCGTCCCCCCCATGCGCGACCGTCACCCCTCAATGCGCGACCCGGCTCAGTGCGCGACGCGGGCTTGGTGAGCGACTCCCCTCAATGCACGACGCCGGGCCGCGGCGGCTCCCGTGCCAGCCGGTCGGCGATGACGGTTTCCCCGCCGACCATGCGCTGCCCGACGGCCACCATTGTTACATAGGGCGGGGGACAATAAACATCGACCCGCGAGCCGAAGCGGATGATGCCCATGCGCTGGCCGGTGGCGATGCGCTGGCCCTCGCGCAGATCGCAGACGATGCGGCGGGCGACGAGGCCGGCGACCTGCACATAGGCGATCTCGGGCCCGTCGCTCGGGGCGAGGCGGATTGCCATGCGCTCGTTGTTGAGGCTCGCCTCTTCGCGGCTGGCGTCGACAAAGCGCCCCTTCGTATAGCGCAGCGCCGTGACCCGGCCGTCGATCGGCGCGCGGGTGACGTGCACGTCGAAGATGTTCAGAAAGATCCCGATCCGGACAAATTCGCCATCGCCCATGTCGAGCTCGGGAGGTGGGCGCGCCGGTGCCACCGACATGACGATCCCGTCCGCGGGGCTCACCAGCAGCCCGTCGCGCAGCGGCGAGACGCGCCACGGGTCGCGGAAAAAGTAGATCATCCACAAGGTCGCGGCCGCTGCCACCCACCCGGCCGGGGCCCACAATAGAAACAGCAGCACGGTCGCGAGCGCTGCGGCCGCGACGAACTTGAAGCCGTCCGGGTGCAGCGGCGCCAGAACCCTTCTCAGCACGAAAACCCACCAACCGCGAAATGACCGGGCTCACATCCCCTCGCGCCGCCACGCCGCCAAGAGGCCGCCGACGATCAGCAGCAGCGCCGCCACCGCCGGCAGCAGCGGGATCTCGCTGAACCCGGTAACGGTATAATCCCCGTTGGCGCGAAAGCCCATCCAGTTCCGCCCGGCCGCAGTTGCGTCGGGCGAAACCCGGCGGACGTCCGGGATTTTGCCCGAGCCGACCCAGAAGACGCCGCCGCCGGTCGCCGCGGCGACCGGGGCCAGCTTTTTGGCTGTCGTGCGGACATCGGCGAACTCGATCGGGTTGAGCGGGCCCGCCGCGGCAAGCGCGGTGCGGCCGCCTTCGCTGACCCGGTACAACCCCATCCGGGCAATCGCCATGCTGCCGGTGCTGCGTCCGCCTGTTGTCGGGGTCAGCTTCAGGCTGCTTTTCGACCCGTCGGGTGCGGTGACGGTGACCGGCCGGTCATCCGGCTCCAGCGACTGCCGGGTGACCACGAGGCGGTCGCCGTCAACCGTCGCCCGCAGATCGTTCTCCTCGAGATCGGGCTCCTTCATCAGCCAGTAGGCGAGCCGCCGCAACAGCTCGGCCTGCGGGCCGCCGCCCTCGAACCCGCGCGCCCAGAACCACATTTCGTCGGAAAGGAGCTGGGCCACTCTGCCCTTGCCGACGCGGTCGAGAACGAGGAGCGGTTCGCCGCGGTCGCCAGTCATCACCGTGACGCCGTTATGGACACGCGCATCGACCTGGCGAAACCAGCGCCCCCAGCTCGGCTCGCCGCCCCGCGGTCCGGCGCCAGGAAGCCCCTCGGTCACCGGATCGCGGCGGCCGAGAGCGGTGAGTTGCGGCTTGAACCCCTCGTCGTAGACGTCGCCCGTCGGCTCCGCCGGCAGGATTGCGCCGAGCGGCGTGCGCGACAGGCTCATCGGCGCGCCGTTATTCGGACCAGCGGCTTCCAGCAGCGCGCCGCCGTTGCGGACATAGCGCACGACGTTTTCGAGATAGGCCTCCGGGATCAGCCCGCGCAGGCTGTAGCGATCGAAGATGATCAGATCGAAATCGTCGAGCTTGGTATCGAACAGCTCACGGATCGGAAAGGCGATCAGCGACAGCTCGCGGATCGGCGTCCCATCCTGCTTTTCCGGCGGCCGCAGGATCGTAAAATGGACGAGATCGACCGAAGGGTCGGATTTGAGGATGTTGCGCCAGACCCGCTCGCCGGCATAGGGCTCCCCGGTGACCAGCAAGACCCGCAACCGGTCGCGCACGCCGTGGACCACAACAACGGCGCGGTTGTTGACGAGGGTCAGCTCGCGCGGGCCCGGAGCGGCTTCGATCTCCAGAATATTGGGGCCGCCATGGTCGATCGTGACCGGCAGCGGGACATCGCGTCCGACCGGCACCGTCAGCTGACGCGGCGCGCCGCCGTCCTTGCGCCAAGTCACCTGCGCCTCGTCCGGGTCCTCGCCCGCCCTTTCGGCGGCGGTTTCCGGCAGGTCCTCGACCCGGACCGTGAGCCGTACCTCTTTGCCGACAATGCCAAAGCTCGGCGCTTGGGACACGACGAGCCGCCGATCGCCTTCGTTGCGGTGCCCGGACAATAGAACGTGGAGCGGAGCGGGAACTGCCGCCCGCAGCGCCTTGGCGTCGCCTTCCGGCACGTCGTGCACCTCGCCGTCGGTAATCATGACGATGCCGGCGAGGCGCTGGCGCGGGACGTCCGACATCGCCCGGTCGAGCGCCGCGAACAGCTTGGTACCGTCATCGCCCATGCCAGGTTGCGGCGCGCCGGCCCGGATCACCCGCACATCGAGGTCGGGCTCGTGGCCGAGGCGCTGTTTGACGGCAGCCAGCGCCGCCTCGCTCGCCTGCCGCCGATCGCCGATGCTCTGGCTCGGCGAGTTCGTCGACGACGATGATCGCCAGGTCGCGCCGCGGGGTCCGCTGCTCCTCGATCAGCGAGGGGTTGACCAGTGCCGCCAGCAGCACGGCGATCGCGATCGCCCGCCAGGCCAGCCCCCTTGCGCGACGCGCGGCACCCAAACCGAGACAGAGCAGGCAAGCGACGGCGAGCAGCGCGATCGCCGCCCACGGCAGCAGCGGCGCGGCGGCAAGCGAGAAACCGTTGCCGCTCATTGGCCCAGCCGCTCGAGGATCGCCGGCACGTGCACCTGATCGGCCTTGTAGTTGCCGGTCAGCACGTACATGACCAGGTTGACGCCAAAGCGCAGCGCCATTTCGCGCTGGCGTTCGCCGCCCGGGACGACGGCATAGAGCGGCTGGCCATCCTTGTCGACCGCCCAGGCGCCGGCCCAGTCATCGGCGCCGACGATGACGCTCGAGACGCCGTCATTGACCTGGTCCTCGGCCGGTTCGACCCACAATGTGCCGGCATCCCAGCGGCCGGGGAATTCGTGCATCAGGTAAAACGACTTGGTCAAAACGTGGTCGGGCGGGATCGGCACCAGAGGCGGCATCTTGATCCCTGCCGTCAGCCGGCGCAGCCGCTGCGCCGCGATCGCGGCACCGCCGAAAGGTCCCGGAGACTGCTCGTCGCCGTCGCGGGTATCGAACAGGATCGTCCCGCCGGTCTCGATATAACGGTTGATCCGGCCGACGGCACTCGGCGAGGGTGGCGGCTGGTCGCCGGTAACCGGCCAATAGAGCAGCGGGAAAAAGATCAGCTCGTCGGTCTCGATGTCGACGGCGAGCGGGTTGCCGGCATCGACGGCGGTTCGCCGGTTGAGCGTGTCGCTGAGCCCGATGAGCCCGGCGCGGCTCTCCGCGTCGACCGTCTCGTCGCCGGTGCGCACATAAGCCAGGCGCAGTTGCGAGGTGGCGCGCACGACAAACGCGTCGTCGGCGCGCGCCGCGGCGGGCAGGGCGAGTGCGGCGACGAGAATCATGCCGAGAACCCGCGCCGGCCGCCGTCGCAGCAGCCCGCGCAGCGCGTAGGCGGTCAACAGATCGATCAGCAGCAGCAGCAAGGCCGCGGTCAACAGCGGCGGTCGTAGATCGGTCTCCCGGCCGCGGGCAAAGCTCTCGCGCTGCACGCCGGATGGCAGCCCGGCGATCGGCTCCAGTTGCTTGATCCCGGCCGAAAGATTGAACGCGCTGCGCAAGTCTTGGGTGCCGTAGAAGCCCGGAGGATGCTGCGGCGAAGCCACCGCGGTGGCGATCTGGGCCCCGGCGATCGGGCGCGCCGTCGGCGGTGCGCGCCGCAGCTGGCCGAACCCGTCGAGCGTTTCGAGCGGCGGCAGCGGGC
This sequence comes from uncultured Alphaproteobacteria bacterium, assembly GCA_963795485.1. Classification (GTDB taxonomy): domain Bacteria; phylum Pseudomonadota; class Alphaproteobacteria; order ATCC43930; family CGMCC-115725; genus AP-15. The sequence continues at coordinate 1,541,436 of CAWCIL010000008.1, read as the reverse complement.
CCTCGCCCGCGGCCGTCGTCACCCCTTGGCTCAAGGCGGTGATCCGCCGCAGCATTTCGACAAAAAGGCCGGACAGTGCGAGGTTGGACCAATCGGCATTCGCCGTGGTGTGCACCAGCACGATCCAGCCGCGCCCGTGCCTTTCCGCGGTGACCAGCGGGGTCCCGTCGACCAGCCGCGCCCAGGTTTTGTCCTCGAGCTCGATGTCGGGCTCGGCCAGCACCTGGCGCGATACCGTCACGTCGGCCGGGACCTTCAGCCCGGCGAATGGGCTGCCGGGGGCGAACGGCGCCAGCTTTGCCGGCTGCTCCCATGACAGCGCGCCGCCGATCGTCCGGCCGCCGCGGCGCAGCTGGACCGGCAACAGCTTGTCGTTCTGCGCCGATGCGAGGTGCGGCCCGGCGAAGCGCAGCAGCAGGCCGCCGGCATCGATCCACTTGTCGACCGCCGACGCCTCCTCCGGGGAATCCGGTCCGGCATCCGAATAGATCAGCACCGCGAGCTGGCGCTTCAGCAGATCGGCAGCGCTGCCGCGGCGGATCTCGGCGAACGGCGCCAGCGCGCGTTCGAGATAATAGGTGTCGCTGAGCAGCGGCTGCCCGCTGCCGTTCGGCGGCCCGACGATCCCGACCGGCCGGCGGCGCCAGCGCTCGTCGAGCAGCAGCACCGGCCCCGGCCGACCGGGCGCCCTCGACCTCAATGCGGGTCGCCTGGTTTCTGAGCTCGCTCGGCATCGCCAGGCGGATTTCGGCGGACGTGGCACCGGGTTCGAGGGTGGCGCTGCGCCGCGCCAACATGCGCCCATCCGCCCCGCTGGCGCGGACCTCGTAGCGCCGTGGTTCCGCCACCGGCGGCGAGCGCAGCACGACGCTCAGATCCTTGGCCTCGCGATCGCCGGCGGCGAGCAGCAGCGGCGCCGAGTCCGGCCCCGCCGTCAGATAGCGGACGCTGCCGCGGTCGGTGAGATAAGCCGCGAGCGCCTTCGCCCCGGCACCGTCGGCGATGCCGTCGCTGAGCCAGATCGCGGCGTTGGCGCCGGGCAAGGACAGCGCTTTCAAGCGGGCAAGCGCCGCGCCGCGGTCGACCGGCCACGGCTTTGGCTGCAACGCTTCGACCGCGGGCAGCGCATCCGCGGCGCGGATCGGATGCAACGGCGCCGGCGCCGTGTCCCCGCCGGCGGGAGCGGTCGGGACGAGGACGATCTGGCGGCCCTCGCGCTCGGCCTCGGCCAACAGGTCGGAGAGCGCCGCCTGCCGCGCCGGCCAATCGCTCGCCGCTGCCCAACCATCGTCGACGACCAGGATGATGGGCCCGGTCCCGGCCATGCGCGCCTGCGGATTTAAGAGCGGATGGGCCGCCGCGACGATCACCAGCGCGGCCAGCACCATGCGCAGCAGGATCAGCCACAGCGGGGTTCGCGCCGGCGTCTCGTCGCGCGGCCTCAGCCCCAGCAGCAGCCGGACCGCCGGAAAGACGATGCGGCGCGGCGCCGGCGGCGTCACCCGCAACAGCCACCAGATGATCGGCAGCCCGGTCAGCGCCAGCAGCAGCCAGGGCGAGGCGAAAGCGAGTGAACCCAGCGCCAGCATGGCTCAACCTAACCTGGCGGCCGACGGAGCGGCGCCACCTCATCCACCCCTTTCCCGCAATGCAGCAGGGTCGCCCCTCCCCCGTGCGGGCGAACGGTCCGACGCAGGAGGCGGGCGAGGCATCGCGGTCAGATCTTCACCGCCGGCGGTCGCCCGACAGCGCCGTATAGAGAGCCAGCAGCGCCAGCTCCGGCGAGCGATCGGTGCGATGCGCGCCGCAGGTCCAGCCGAGCCGGCCGGCGATCGCGGCGATGCCGTCGCGATGCTGCCGGAAGCGGCCCAAATAATCGTCGCGAATGCCCTCGACGCGGCTGACCACCACTTCGTCGCGCTCCTCGATTCCGGCGAACCGCACCCGGCCCGCGAACGGCAGGTCTTCTTCGGCCGGGTCGATGATCTGCAACAGGTGGCCGTCGACTCCGGCCGCCGCGAAGCGGGCAAGCCCGGCATTGATCGCGTCGAGCGGTGACAGGAAGTCGCCGATCAGGACCAGCAGCCCGGCCCTTGGCAGCGGCTCGAAGGCGGGCAGGCTCGCCGACGCCCTCGGCTCGCGGCCGAGCAGCTCGACGGCCCGCGACAAGGCAAGCCGGCCGCTCACCGGCGTCGTGCGGCTGCCGACCAGCGTGACGCGCTCGCCGCCGCGCACCAGCAGGCTCGCCAGCGCCACCAGCAGCAATTCGGCGCGATCGCGCTTGCTCGGCCAGACGCCGCCGGCAATATACCCGGCCGAGCTGTAATCCATCGAGGGCGACCCGTCGCGCCACAGCCACACGCTCTGCGCCGCTTCCCATTCGGTCTCGCGGATGTAGAGGCGCTGCGACTTGGCGCTCTCGCGCCAGTCGATGCGGCCCGCAGAGTCGCCCGGCTGATACTGGCGAAACTGCCAGAAGGTCTCGCCTTGGCCCACTCTGCGGCGTCCGTGCACGCCTTGCGCCACGGTCGCCGCCACCCGCTCCGCCGCGACCTGCAGGGCCGGCAGCACAGCAGCGGCCTCTTCGGCGCGCTCGCGCAGCCCGGCGAGCCGCACCCGATGGCGAGCGAGCAGCGCCGCCAGGGATCCCGGCCCGGCAGCGTTCACCGGAAGGGCGCCGAAATCTGTTCGATGACCTGGGCCACCGTGACCCCCTCGGCCCGCCCGGCAAAGCTGACCGCCATCCGATGGCGCAAGACCGGCGGCGCCAATGCCATGACATCGTCGACTGACGGGCTGAACCGGCCGTCGAGCAGCGCGCGGGCGCGGCAGGCCAGCATCAGCGCCTGGCTGGCACGCGGCCCCGGCCCCCACGAAACAAAGCGGGCGACCCCGTCGGCGATGCCCCCGGTCGGCCGGCCCGAGCGGACCAGCGCCAGAATCGCCTCGACGACGCTCTCGCCAACCGGGATGCGGCGAACCAGACGCTGCGCCGCCGTCAGCTCGGCAGCGTCCATCGCCGGCCGCGGCCGGTCCTCGGTGGCGCCGGTCGTCGCCAGCAGCATCGCTCGCTCTGCTTCGCGGTCCGGATAATCGACGTCGATCTGTAGGAGGAAACGGTCGAGCTGGGCTTCGGGCAGCGGATAGGTGCCCTCCTGCTCCAGCGGGTTCTGGGTCGCCAGCACGTGAAACGGCCGCGGCAGCGGGTGATATTGGCCGGCGATCGAGACCCGGCCCTCCTGCATCGCCTGCAGCAATGCCGACTGCGTGCGCGGGCTCGCCCGATTGATCTCGTCAGCCATCAGCAGCTGGCAGAAGACCGGTCCCGGGATAAAGCGAAAGGACCGTCGTCCGGCTTCGCTCTCCTCGAGCACCTCGGAGCCCAGAATATCGGCCGGCATCAGGTCCGGGGTACATTGGATGCGCTTGTCCTCGAGCCCGAGGATCGTGCCCAAAGTCTCCACCAGACGGGTCTTGGCGAGACCGGGGACCCCGATCAGCAGCGCATGGCCGCCGCACAGCAAGGTGATCAGGGCTTGCTCGACGACCTCGCGCTGACCAAAGATGATCTCGCCGATCCGGGCGCGCACCTGGCCGAGGCTGCGACCGAGAGCCTCGACCTCGGCAACGAGATCCGCAGAGGGAACGTTGGCTGAGGGAATGTTGGCCGAGGGAGCGTTGGCCGAGGGAGCGTTGACGGGAGCGGGGGAAGACAAAATCTGCGATCCCTTCTCGAACACTTCGGCAAGGTGCGAGCCTGATGGAAAATACCGGCTCCGGCAATTCCTCAATAATTCAACCGGCCGGCGGCCGGCGGCCCCCGATCGACCGCGGCGATCTCGACCTGCGCATCGCCCGCGACGGCACCTGGTTCTATCGCGGATCGCCGATCGATCGCCTGGCGCTCGTCAAGCTCTTTGCCTCCGTCCTGCGCCGCGGCGACGACGGCTCCTATTGGCTGGTGACGCCGGCCGAGCGCGGCCGCGTCGAGGTCGAGGACGTCCCGTTTCTCGCGGTGGCGCTGACCGTCGCCGGCAACGGCCAAGCGCAGCAGCTGATCTTCCGGACCAATCTGGACGAGATTGTGACGGCGGGTCCGGACCATCCGCTGCGCGTCGAGACCGCGGCGAACGGCGAGCCGGCACCCTATATCCAGGTGCGCGAAGGGATCGAGGCGCGGCTGGCGCGTCCGGTGTTTTACGATCTGGTCGAATTGGGCGTTGAACGGCAGGTCGCCGGCGCGAGCCAATTCGGGGTGTGGAGCAAGGATGCTTTTTTCCGGCTCGGCGACCCGGGGCCCGATTGGGGTTGATCGCCGAACCGGAGGCGCGGCGCGAGGGATGGAGAGGCGGATCGGCGATGCACGAACGGGGGCGAGAACCGGGGACTGATGCGGCCGCACGGACCCGTGACTGGGTGATCGCTCGCTTCGCCGGTCTCGGCCAGCCCGGCAGACGGGGATTCGGCGGCGCTTCCGATCCGGCCGAAGCGGCGGCATTGCGCCGGGCGACCCGAGGCGATCACGACCTCAATCCCGGCATGACCCCGCCCAGCACCGCGCTGCGGCCGGCGGCGGTGCTCGTCCCGCTGATCGAGCGCGCCGAGGGGCTGTCGGTGCTGCTGACCTTGCGGACCCCGCATCTGTCCGCGCATGCCGGGCAGATCGCCTTTCCCGGCGGCAGCATCGATGCCCAAGACCGCGATGCGGTCGAGGCGGCGCTGCGCGAGACCGAGGAGGAGATCGGCCTGCCCCGCGATCATGTGACCCTGATCGGCCGGCTCGACACCTACGTGACCGGGACCGGGTTTGAGATCACCCCGATCGTCGGCATTGTCGCAGCGCCTTTTCCGCTCGCCGCCGACCCCTATGAGGTGGCCGAAGTGTTCGAGGTGCCTCTCTCCTTCGTGCTCGACGTCAAAAACCACCGTCGCACCGAACGCCTCTTCGAGCGGCGCCGCCGGGTTTTCTTTGTCCTGCCGTTCGAGAACTGGAACATCTGGGGTGCTACGGCTGGGATCCTGGTGAACCTGGCCGAGGTGCTCGGCGGCTGACCGGCGCATGGTCCGGGTCTTCATCACCATCGTCCTGCCGCTGGTGCTGCCGACGGCGCTCTATCTGTTATGGGTGGGCAGCTGGAGGGCATCGCATGACGGGGGTGCGATGCCGTGGACCTCGGTACCGTGGGTATGGCTGGCGGGGGCGGGGGCGGTGCTGCTGGCGATCGTGCTTCTGGTAGTCACTGTCGGCTTCGGCACCGTGCAGCAAGGGGTCTATGTCGCCCCGCGCTGGCAGGATGGGCGAATCATTCCCAGTCACATCGAACCGACCGCCCCGCGATGAGCGAGACCCGAAACCGGCGCCGGATGATCCGCCCGCCATGGCTCGACGAGCCCTCGACCCGGGTGGTGCTCGACGCGTTTTCGGCCGGGGGGGTGGAGGCTCGCTTTGTCGGAGGCGCGGTGCGCGACGCCTTGCTCGGGCGTCCGAGCGACGACATCGACATCGCCGTCGCAGCGCAGCCCGAACGGGTCGTCGAGCTTCTTGAAAAACACCGCGTCAAGGTGGTGCCGACCGGCCTTGCCCACGGCACCGTGACCGCGGTAGTGCCGCCGCGGCATTTCGAGATCACGACGTTGCGCCGCGACGTCGAGACTTACGGCCGCCATGCGCGGGTCGCCTTCGACGCCGATTGGGCGGAGGATGCGGCGCGCCGCGACTTCACGATCAACGCGATCTTCCTCGCTGCCGACGGCGCCATCCACGACCCGGTCGGCGGCTTGGCCGATCTCGAGGCCGGCCGCGTCCGTTTTGTCGGCGATCCGGCCACCCGCATCGGCGAGGATGTGCTGCGGCTCTTACGCTATTACCGCTTCGAGGCGCGCTTTGGCGGCGGCGCCGGCGATCTGCCGGCGCGGGCCGCCTGCCGCGCCGCTGCGGCGCTGCTGCCGACGCTCTCGGCCGAGCGCGTCGCCCAGGAGCTGCTCAAGCTGCTCGGTGCTCCCGACCCCGCGAGGGCGCTGCGGATGATGGCGCAGGACGGCGTGCTCGCTGTGGCGCTGCCCGAGGCGCGCCGGCTCGACCGGCTGCCTCGGCTGGTCGCGATCGAGCCCGCGCCAGACCCGCTGCGCCGACTTGCCGCCTTGGTCGATGTCGACGAAGCCGGTGCCGCGGCGTTGGCCGAGCGGCTGCGCCTGTCGAACGCGCGGCGCGACCGGTTACGCGGCCTCGCCCCGCCCTGGCCCCGCGAGCTCGGTCCGGGCGGCGACCCGGCGGCGCAGCGCCGAGCGCTCTACCGTCTCGGCGCCGAGCGCTGTCGCGACCTCGTGCTGCTGCTGGCGGCAGAGGGGCAGGTCGGCGCCGAGCAGCTGGCCGGCTTCCTCGATCTCGCGAGCGGCTGGTCGCCGCCTGCTTTCCCGCTTTCCGGGCACGACGTGACCGCGCTCGGCATTGCGCCCGGACCCCGCGTCGGGGCGCTGCTCGATGCGGTCGAGCACTGGTGGGAAGCGGGCGATTTCGCCGCCGACCGTGCCCGGTGCCTCGCCCGCCTGCGGAAGCTCGCGTCGCCGCCTGCCGACCCCCGGCAAAGCTGATCTCCAGCGCCTCGGTCGCGAAACTGACGTTTCTTCTTACACTGCGCTGCATCGCCGCCGGAACAGGGCGAATCCAAGCAGGGCCGAGCCCAGCAACGCCACCGTGCCGGGCTCCGGCACCGACGGCGGATCTTTGCTGAAATTGATCACGACATCGTTGACCGCGATCGTCGCCGGCCAATCCTGGAAGTCTCCGTTCTGACGCACCTCCTATGCCATGTGGGATTCTGCAATGGGTTGCCGGAGATTTATAGTTACCAAATATCTAGGGTGTAAATTGATCCGACACGGGATCAGCGAGATTGTCGACGGAATGACGAGGGAAAACGCTTGCTCCCTCCCAGCATTTCCGCCAAATCTCAACGAACGGAGACAACTTATGCTGGTGTCAGGAAATCCGTCACGCCCGGCGCTGCCGCCGGCGGATTACGCCACGCCGCGCACCGGGCGTTCGCGCGAGGGCATTGTTTTCGGCGCGGCACGGCCCTAATCCGAGTTTGACGACAGGGGCAGGACGGAAGGATGGGTCAAGTGAGCGATCCGATCGAGCGGGCACTCGGCGAGATCCGGTTCGACCGCGACGGCTTGGTCCCGGCGATCGCCCAGCAGCACGACACCGGTGAAATCCTGATGATGGCGTGGATGAACCGCGATGCGGTGCGCGCGACCTTGAGCGAGGGCCGCGCCTGCTATTGGTCGCGCTCGCGCGCCGCAGCTTTGGCGCAAAGGCGAGACTTCCGGGCAGGTCCAACTCGTCCGCGAGTTGCGGCTCGACTGCGATGGCGACACGGTGCTGCTGCTGGTCGACCAGCCAGGTGTCGCCTGCCATACCGGCAGGCGCAGCTGTTTTTTCCGGGCTTGGCGCGAAGGTGGCTGGGCGGTGATCGCCGCCCCGCAAATTTCGCCCGACACCCTCTATCGGCAGCCGCGCACCCCGCTTACTGCAGCGGCGGGCACGACCAGATGCGCCTGAATCTGGGCCATCATGACCGAGTTGAAGATGCGGTTGGCGCAACGACCGTTATACGCGGCGACCTGGGCATTGTAGCGCGCGGTCGCCTGATCGGCGTCGCCGACGACCGGACCCAGCGATTGCTGGTAAGCGGCGTCGCGCTGTGTCAACAGCGCCTTGTACCGGGCCACCGAGTCGGGGTTGTTGACATCGACGCTCGAACGGGAGCGCGCCAATTGCGCATCGAGATCGGCGAGGTGCTGACGGATCGCGGCCAGCGACTGGGTCTTCGCCGACATGTTCGCCGACAAGGTCGCGACCCCCTGCTCCATGCACAAGCAGGCGGTGATCTCCGTCGGGTCGCTCGACATCGGCACCGGCACTTGCGCATGCGCCACCCCCGCACTGGCGAGAGCGAGCAGGCTTCCCCCAAAAAGCGCCGCGCAGCGGACGCCGATCGAATGTGCCATCGTCTCTTTCCCCTTTTTCGCTTCACCCCGAGCCGAAGGCTGCCCTCTCAGCGCCCTCACTCGCCCGCCGCGGAGGAGGTCGGGTTCTCGGCCAAGGCGCGTACCCCGTCCGCCGCGCGGTGGCCCAGCTCCTCGGCCTTTTCCCACAGATCTTTGCGTGCTTCAGCGACGATCTCCTGCTCCCGCCGGCTCGGCGGCAGCAAGACCGCAGCGACCACGCCGGCCGCCAGCCCGGCCGCGCCGAGCAGCAGCGGATGGCGCTCGATCGCTCTCACCCAGCTGCCGGCACCCCGATCGCGACCACCCGAAGGCAAGGCTTTCCCGATGTAGTCGCCGGCACGCTCCAGGACGGCGCCGCCATCGGCGACGATCGACCTAAACGCGCCTTGCGCAGCGCCCGCTGCTCGCTGCATCCAACCCTCGCTCTGACCAGCCCCGTCCTCGTCGAGCCAAGGCTCGGGACGTCCGGCCGGCTGGGGTGCCGGCGTCACCCCCTCGTCCGGCGCGGCTTCGTGCTCCCACACCTTGATGCCGTCGAGGAGGCCGATATTTTCGGCGACGAGCCAGGCGACGCCGAGGCCGACCAGAGCGAGCGGCACCGGGTCTGCGCGAAACGCGGCGCCGAAACTGGTCCCGTCCGGCCGGTTCGCACTCAAAAAGTCAGTGATCATATCGACACCTTGTTCGACGAGATGGCGGGGGGCGAGCTCGACCGCCGCGGCGTCGAGCGTGCGGCTCAGCTCGGCCCGAGTGCGGGCGATCTGCCGTTCGATCTCGGCCAAGGCCTGTTCCGTCTTGGCGCTCACGGCAGACGCTCTCCGATCCAGGCCTCGTCCTGCCGCAGCGAGTCCAGGCTGCGTCGCGGGACGAGCGATTGGGCGTCGAGCCATCGCTTGGCGAGATACAGAAACAAGAGGCCAACGACAATGGCGGCCACCCCGACGATCAATGCCGCGAGCCAGGGCCGGACCACCATGGCCAGGGCGAGCACCGCAGCCGCTAGCAGCACGAGCCAGCCGCTGAAGGCGAGGACGGCACCGATCGCCAGCGCGCCCAGACCTCGCCCGAGCCGGCTGAGCTTTTCGGCGAGCTCGGCCTTGAACAGCGCGAGCTCGAGCCGGAACAGGGAGCGGATCTCCTCGGCGAGATCGGAAAGGAGCGCCGCGATCGAACGCGCCCCTCCCCGCTGACGCCGAGCCTGGTAGGCGTCATCGGCTCCGGGCGCTCCGGGTGCGAACGCGTCCGAATCGGTCACGGCATCTCTCGCGGCTCGCCGCCTCGATCCGGTCCAGCCGCCTAGTTCGCCATTGCCGCTGGCGCTCGAAATCGCAGCCGTCACGGCAGCGTTCGACGCCGGTGCGGCCTCGGCGTGTCGCGTCGAAACCGCCAGAAAGCGCCCGACAAGAAAGCCTACAGCCACCGCGCCGACGACGAACAGAACCGGCTGGCGGCGGGCGACATAGTCGATGTCGCCGATCAGCTCGCCCCACCGGCGCTCGCGTAGCGCGCGCGCCAGGTCCTCGACCTGCACCGCGGCGCGATCGACATAACGCGCCGCAGTCGGAATTTGCGAATGATCGAGCGAGCGCGCCGCCGCGCGCACCGCTTCGGCAATGCCGCCGACCTGCTCGGCGGCGCGCTGCTTGCGCTCGTTCGCCGCCGACAGCGCCGCCGACTGGGTCGCGCAGGCGAATTCGACGATGATGTCCTTGGCGCGATCGAGCCCCGGCTGGGTATCGCCGAAGCCCGCCGTCGAACCGGTCCACTCAGCCATGCCTGTCGCTCCCGCGAGTATCGATGCCGCTGCGCCGCATTCGAAACGATCCAGGGGCCGAACGACTCGCCCCTGCGCCTCGACCAACAACGGCGCGCGCGCGGCGGTTCCCCGCACGGCCGGTCGACGAGGCGAACCTTTGCCGAACCACTGCCACAGTTTTTGCGATAATAAAAGCGGACCGGCGCCGGGGGCAGCGTCGGTGGGGGGAGGCAGTGGTCGACAGCGCAACGAGTTTCATCACCGGCAGCAGGGTCGCCGCGGCTCGGACGGGCGATGCCTGATCCGAAGCTGCGCGCCGATCCGGCCGACCGCATCGCACCGGGGCGCAGCCGCGCGCGCCAGGCCCGGGCGAACCCGCCGCGCCGTCGGGGCCGTTCCCGCTCGTGGCTGAAGGGCGCGTTGCGGCTCGGGATTCTGTCGTCGCTGTGGGTGGCGATCCTTGGCGGGGCGATACTCGGCTATTTTGCCCTCACCCTGCCGCCGACCGACGAGCTGGCCAAATCCCAGCGCCGCCCCAGCATCACCATCCTCGCCGCCGACGGCAGCCTGGTCGCGACCTACGGCGATCTTTTCGGCCGGCCGTTGAGCTTGCGCGAGATGTCGCCCTATCTGCCCGAGGCCGTGATCGCGACCGAGGACCGGCGCTTCTACAGCAATCCCGGCATCGATCCGGTCGGGATCGTGCGCGCGGCATTGGCCGACCTCGCCGCGGGCCATGTCGTCGAAGGCGGCAGCACGATCACCCAGCAGCTCGCCCGGAACCTGTTCCTGACGCCCGAGCGTAGCCTCGGCCGCAAGATCCGCGAAACCTTGCTGGCACTGTGGCTCGCCCATCGGCTGACCAAGAACCAGATCCTCGAAATCTATCTGAACCGGGTTTATTTCGGCGCCGGCGCCTATGGCGTAGACGCGGCGGCACACCGCTATTTCGGCATATCAGCGCGGCGGACCGATCTCTATGAGAGCGCGCTCCTCGCCGGATTGCTGAAGGCGCCGACCCGGTTCAATCCGCTGCGCGATCGCGACCTTGCGGCAGCGCGAACCGCGCAGGTGCTGACCAACATGGTCGAGGCCGGGTTCATCACCCGGCGCGATGCCGCCGCCGCCGAGACGGAGGCTTCGCTCGCGGGGCTCGCCCCGAGCCGGCCCGGGAGCCGCTACTTCGCCGACTGGGTCGCCGATCGGCTGCCAGACTACGCGAACACCGCCGACCGCGACCTGACCGTTGTAACGACGCTGGAGCCGCGGCTGCAGGCCGAAGCCGAGGCGGCGATTTCGGCCACGATCGCCCGCGACGGGACCAGGTCGGGGGCTGGTCAAGGTGCGCTCTTGGCGATGTCGCCCGATGGTGCCGTGCGGGCGATGGTCGGCGGCCGCAGCTATGATGCGAGCCAGTTCAATCGCGCGACCCAGGCGCAGCGCCAGCCGGGCTCCGCTTTCAAGCCGTTCGTCTATCTCGCCGGGCTCGAGGCGGGGCTCGTTCCCTCCGACCATTTCGTCGACGGTCCGATCCGGATCGGCAGCTGGCGGCCGCGCGACTACACGAACCGCTACCAGGGCGACATGACGATGGCCCAGGCGCTGGCCCAGTCGGTCAACACGATCGCGGTCCAGGTGGCGTTGCGCGCCGGCATCGACAACATCGTCGCGGTCGCCCACAGGCTCGGCATCGCCTCGCCTTTGACCCGCGACCCCAGCATCGCGCTCGGCACCGACGCGGTGAACCTGTTGGAACTGGTCTCGGCCTATGCGCCCTTCGCCAATGGCGGGGTGGGGGTGTGGCCCTACGGCATCGCCGAGATCCGCGACAGCGCCGGCAAGGTGCTGTTTCGCCGCGCCGGTTCCGGCCCCGGCCGAGTCATCTCCCCGATGCTCGACAGCGAAATGAACCGAATGCTGCAGGGCGTCATCGAGGACGGCACCGGCCGCGCCGCGGCGCTGCCCCGCCCTGCCGCCGGCAAGACCGGCACCACCCAGGATTATCGCGACGCCTGGTTTGTCGGCTACACCGCCGACCTTGTCGCCGGAGTTTGGCTCGGCAACGACGACAATGCCCCGATGCGCAAGGTCACTGGCGGCTCGCTGCCGGCGCAGGCCTGGCGCCGCTTCATGCTGGCCGCGACCCGGTCGATGCCGGTCCGGCCATTGCCCAGCGCCCCGGCCCCGCAGGTCGTCGCCACCGCAGCACCGCCGAGCCGCGGCTTATTCGACAGTTTTTTTGGGCTGTTCAGCCCTGCCCCTCACCCCAACCCTCTCCCCGCGAGCGGGAAGAGGGAGGGATCCGCGGCTCCCCGGATCAGGTTCGGGGAAGGGGGCGAGGCGGCGTTACCCGTGAAACGCCCGATCTAATGCAGCGGCGAGAACGCGGCCGGGACGACGAGCATATTCTCCTGCTTGACGAACATGCCGCGGGTCGCTGGCGGCCAGGTCCCGTCCTTGCGCGATTCCTCGCGGATACGGGTGCGTTCGTTGGCGTCCTTGTAGGCCCAGATGTGGATCCACTGGTTCAAGGGCCCGAGCTCGGTGTGGCCGGCCGCCGCCAATGGCGACAGCTTGACCCGGCCCGGGATTCGTTCGGCCCATTTCTCGACGACGGCCGGCGCCGATCCCGGCAACATCGTGTAGGTACGGATCTCGTAGAGGTTGCCGTGCTGGCGCGGCGTGAAGGCCGGGCAGAACGGTGCCGCGACGACGATCTTGCTCTCCATCTCGACGATGAATTCCTGGATCTTCGGCGGCCAGCCCGGGATCGACTGCGAGCGCACCCGGGTGCGGTGCTGCAGATCGTCATAGGGCCAGATGTGGATGATGTGGTTGAGCGGCCCGACCTCGGTATGAAAGAAGGCACCCAGCGGCGATACCTTGACGCGCTCGGTCAGCGCCTCGCCAAACCGCTTCTCGGCCTCCGGCACCGACCCCGGCTGCAACCTGTAGGTCCGCATCTCAAAGATCATCGACCTGCTCCGATTGTCATGAGTTCAGCGCCGCGCATTCTAGAGCCGCCGGGAGACCTGTCAAACGCGGCGCCGCGCCCTCACCCCGCCTTGCGCCGCCGGGCGAAGACGCCCATGCCGATCAGGCCGCCGGCGAGCAGCAGCAGCGATGCCGGCTCCGGCACCGGGTCGGCGACGAAGCCGATCGTGTTGTCCGCGCCGTTGACGTAGAAGCCGACGAGTTGGCCCTTGTCGTTGAGGCCGTTGATCGTCGTCGTGCCGATCCCGAGCGGGTCATCCACCTGCTGGCAGGTGAGGTTCGAGACACTGCAGACGATCCCGTGCATCGTCATGTCCGGGAGAATGTCGAAGCCCACGGCCTCGCCGAGATTGTTCAGCCCCAGCAGGCTGGTGTCGGTAGCGCCCGCGGCATCCAGCGTGGCGAAGGTGCCCCCATTATCGATAAAGCCGTGAAAGACCCCGCCGGCATCGGTATAGAACCCAGCGATCTCGCCGGCGTTGTTGATCGCCGCCGCTGTAGTGTTGCCCACCGCGTTTGGATCGTTGATGTCTGTGGAGAAAGTCTTGGCGGTGATGTTGTAGGTATAGCCGTGGGTGACGCCCGCGGCGTCGGTGTAGAAGCCTACGGCGACATTGCTGTCGTTGACGCCGAGCAATTGGTTGAACGTCGGCGGCGTGGCCGCGGTGTTCGGGTTGTTGACGTTGGTAAAGGTGCCGCCCTGGTCGACGAAGCCGAAATTAGCGTCGAGCGGCGCTCCGAGGTTTGTGTTCGACCAAAAACCTACCGTCGTCCCGACATTATTGATGCCGGTGACCTGGGTCTGCACCGAACTCGGGAAGTTCTCGTTGGTGAAGGAGGTGTAAGGCGGCGTTGTGGTGTAGCCTTTGTTCGGGTGTCCTGGCGCACCGCTGCCGAAATAGCCGGCGATCTCTCCGGCGCTGTTGATGCCCAGCTCCTGATTGAAGGTTGCGTCGTTTGTTATTGATGATGTTCTGAAACGTGTAGGCTGGCCGCCCGCGCCGGCTGCGCGCCCCAGAGCAAAGGCCACCGCGGCGAAGCCCGCCAAGGCTAGCTTGAAGCGGCTTGCCGAAGCGAGCGAGACGTAGCAGGGCTGAACGCCGACGATTTCATTGTGACCCCCCTTCGAAGATTTGGCTGTTAACTTTAACGCAAGGAATATGCCATGTCCGTTATGGTGGTCGATTTCAGTATGTTAAGGGTTGGCCGGAAAACCGGCGCGCCATAACTGTCGGAAAATTTTACAGTCGCGGATGCCTGGATTGTGCGCAGCCCCGGTTCGGGTCCAAGCCGATCAGCCGCTTAGTTCCCGGCTCTCCCCCAAAATGATGTGTTAAGAAATCCGACGGTCGCGCCGCCGGCATTATGGTGCCGGATGATTGGGGGCTATGGCAGCCGCGCCAGCCCCGTCGTCAGCAGATCGTAGAACCCGTCGGCGTCGACCGTGGTGATGAACCGCGCGTTGGCCGCGCGGCCGGTGACACCCCACCAGTTGACCACGGTCATGCCGATGGTCAAGGGGCTCGCGGTCTCGACCGCGATGTTGACCTCGCGGCCGCCGAACAGCGCCGGGCACAACAGATAGGCGATGACGCACGGGTCGTGCAATGCCCGCCCGCGCGCCCCGAATTTCGGGGTGCGGGCGTCCTCGAAATCGGCGAGCAACGCGGCGACCGCCGGCCCGCAGCGGTTGCCGAGCGCGTTCAACGCGGCAATCCGCGGCGGCGTGCTCAGCACTTCGTGGGTCACGTCGAGCGGGATCATCGTGACCGGGATGCCGCTCGCGAGCGCGATCTCGGCCGCGTGCGGGTCGAGGTGGATGTTGAACTCGGCCGCCGGCGTGATGTTTCCGATCTCGAACCCGGCGCCGCCCATAATCACCAGCTCGCCGATTCTGGCAACGATGTCGGGCGCCTTGACCAGCGCCATCGCGATGTCGGTCAGCGGCCCCAAAGCACATAGAGTGACCGCGCCCATCTCCTGCGTGCGCAAGGTGTCGATCAGGAAATCGACGCCGTGCTGCGCCCGCACCGGCATCGCCGGCTCGGGTAATTCCAGCCGGTCGCCCAGGGCATCCCCGTGAAGATGCGCCGCATTCGCCGGCGGGCGGATCAACGGCCGCGCGCACCCGGCATAGACGGCCAGTTCCGGCCGGCCGGCCAGTTCGCAAATCTGCCGCGCATTGCGCTCGGTCAGCGCCAGCGGCAGGTTGCCGCCGACCGCGACGATCCCCAGCACCTCCAACTCATCGTGCGCCAATGCCAGCAGGATCGCGACAGCGTCGTCGATGCCGGGATCGGTGTCGATGATGATTTTACGCTGAATCAAACGATCGCCGTTGGTGGTGCTGGCGCCGGGTTGCGTAGGCTTGGTGATGCCATCTTTTGGTGCACGTCCTGACAATCTGGTCAGCGGCCGGCAAGAGTCTGGACTAGGTCCTCTACGACACCCAGATTTTCAGCATATAAGTATGACGAACTCCGCATCGTCAAGATCGGGATGCTGCATCCCGTCAAGAATGGCCCATCGTGTCTCTCATCATCACCTACGCCGATCGTCAAAAAATGGCGTTTAGCTTTTTCTTCCCGAAAAAAGCGCTTCTTCGAGGGGGAGACGGCATCGCAATCCAGCAATTTTCCGTCACAAAAGGAATAGACAGAACACAGCACATTTCCGAGCGGGATATTATGTTCGCGTGCTAGCCTGTGGACAAAATAACTCGGCCCCGACGATACAAGATAAATGGGCACCGGTAGGTGCAGCAAATTTTCTGCATGTGGTGCCAGTTTGATTCCCACAAAATGATTATTTGCATACTCCTCAGTAAATTCGGTGGAATTAAATAGATTAATCAAGCGCTGGCCAAACGTGTCGGCGGATATGTTTCCTTTCTGAAATCTCTCTTCTATTTCCATATATTGATCTTCTATGCCCAGAAGTCGAGCGTATCCTTGCTGTATAAATCCTGATGTAAGTGTGTTATCTACATCAAGAAAGAGGCCAACATCCATATTCTACCTCACTTTCTCTTTCCTTGTATCGTATCGATGGCCCAGATTACGTCTGCCCGCACGCCAGCGGGACTTGAGTGATGGTATTCAATAGCCTTGCATAGCGAAGAATCTATCGTGAAGCGTGTTCCGTCAGTGGTGATGCCGACCGCCAGAAGTTGACAGTCTTCGGTGATGCTGAGCGAGGTTTGCGACCACATCTCATTATATCGTGGCGGTCCGCGCAATGCAGCGCAGTAAGGTGTATTTGGAATACCGGACAATTTCTCGTCGTCGCTGAAGATAATTACACTTTTTGTATTGGAGGGACAGTTGGTCACCCCGACGAGCAGGCTGTACGAGCCGTCGCTTGCACTCTTGACTGTACCACCTTCAAACGCCGCGGCGAGCAGCGGGACCGGTCGCAAGATCTCCGTCAACGGATTAATGTCTTTTCGGCAGAAGATATCGATTTTTACCTCGTCGAGAGCCTCGACCAGCGACTTCCCGGCAGCAAAGGCTTGTTCGATCGTCGATCCTCTGAGAATGCGCTCGTAAAAGACGACGGCCGCCGCCCGGGCCGCGCGATTGGTGATCGGGGCTGTGCTGCCGATTGCAACTTCGACAGGGCCGATCAGCGCCTCTGCGATTTCGGCCGAGTTGCACGCATTGAGGTAGACAAGGCGAGGGGGTCGATGCGGGCTGAAGAAGTTGCGGAGCATTTTCGCGGTAACCTTTACCGCTTTACCCCCCTCCTTCGCCAACGAAAGGTGACTCGTCTCGCCATGTGCCGAAAGATGAAGGATCTCCGGCTCTATTCGCCCGAGCTCACCTGGCAGGTCCTCGACCCTCAGGTCAGGCAATACGATCAGAGACATCGGCTCGGGGGAGAGTTCCATGAACCGACGCTGCAGTTCCGTAATCTCGCGTTCCAGATTTAGACTGCTGAGCGTGATGCTGATTTCTGAGCCTGGCTTGTTGGTGCCGGTGTCGCGGGGATTGGCAGCAACATAAAGAAGCTTCATGTTATCTCCTGAGAGGCCGCCTTCCTCCGGTTCGCGGCAAATCGAGCGATTTAGCCCAAGTCTCACAGATCTCTTCCGCGGCCGGGGCGATTACCACGCGCATGACCAGCGTTGCGACGAGAGCAGCGATGGCCGGGGAGGCACCGAACGCCGCGACCAGCGTACCTGCGATCAACGCGACCGCACCCCCCTCTTTACCGGTCAACGCGCTCATCAGGCGAGCGCGAAGCGCCTGATCCTCGTTTCCGGATCCGCAAAGGAAATTGTGCAGCGCCAAGCTCCAGCGTTTGAACACGCGGCGGCCTACCCCCTGGCTGATCGTATCGCGAAGCAAATCGTCTACATCGACCGGCGCCGAAATATCCGCGATCGCACTCGACCCTTGAACAACCTGCCCCATTCGCTGCGCCAAAGCGGCGAACAAATCCGCTTCTGACAAACCGGAGAACGATGCTATTGCGTCGGCGCTTTGCTGGGCGACGCTCTCTACTGACTGCACCAAGCGGTCTGGATCAGGAGAATTAATCTTGGGCATTCTCTCCCCCGTTCGCAACAGTTGATCGTCGAAACGCTATTTGCGCCTATACTCCGAAACCCACTCACAATATCACCAACCCAGTCGCGCGAGGTTACACGCTCTGTAGACAAAACTCAACTATAAGGAGGGTAAAGTCGAAACATCGGAGGCGCACTTGCACGTTGAGCGGTCACACCGAGCGGGTCAAATTCGCAACGGTTCACCAGGTTGCGCGGGCGCTGCCGCTGTCAAATGCCGCTCGGGTTTATCCGGCGCCCATCGATAGATGGTGCCTCAGCTCATCGGCGCAGCACCATCAGCTTTTTGATCTCGGCGATGGCCTTGGCCGGGTTGAGGCCCTTGGGGCAAGTGCGGGTGCAGTTCATGATGGTGTGGCAGCGGTAGAGCCGAAACGGGTCTTCGAGCGCGTCGAGCCGCTCGCCGGTCGCCTCGTCGCGACTGTCGGCAATCCAGCGATAGGCCTGCAGCAAGATCGCCGGCCCCAGATAGCGGTCCTCGTTCCACCAGTAGCTCGGGCAGGCGGTCGAGCAGCAGAAGCAGAGGATGCATTCCCACAGCCCGTCGAGCTGGTCCCGCTCTTCGACCGATTGCGGCTGCTCGCGGTCGGGCGACGCCGCACTTTCGGTCTGCAGCCACGGGCGGATCGACTGGTATTGCGCGGTAAGGTGGGTCAGGTCCGGGACCAAATCCTTGATCACGCTCAGATGCGGCAGCGGATAGATGCGCACCGGCCCGCGGATGTCGTCGATCGCCTTGATGCAGGCGAGCGTGTTGACGCCGTCGATGTTCATCGCGCACGAGCCGCACACCCCCTCCCGACATGAGCGGCGAAAGGCCAGGGTCGTATCGATCTCGTTTTTGATCTTGATCAGTGCGTCGAGGACCATCGGACCGCATTGGTCGAGATCGATCGCAAAGCTGTCGACGACCGGGTTTTTGCCGTCGTCGGGATTCCAGCGATAGATCCTGAACTCGCGCACCCGCGTCGCTTCCGGCGGTGCCGCGACGCTTTTGCCGACGCCGGGTTTCGAATTTGCCGGCAGGGTGAATTCAGCCATCGCGATGCCTTACCACCACATTCCGTCATTCGCGCAAAAGCGGGAAGCCAGAGCCTGCCCCTGGCTTGAACAGGAGGCTGCAAGGCCCGGAGCGGTCGTCCCTGGACCCCCGCCGGCGCCGGGGCGACGGCGGATGGTGCGAATACAACTGGGCATCAATAAACCCGCGCCTTGGGCGGGAAGGGCTGCACCTCGTTGGATAGGGTGTAGAGGTGAACCGGGCGATAGCCGGTCTTCACCTTGCCATCGGCATCGAGCCACACCACCGTGTGCTTGAGCCACTTCTCGTCGTCGCGCTCGGGATAGTCCTCCCGCGCATGGGCGCCCCGGCTCTCGGTGCGGTTCTCCGCCGAGTGCAGCGTCACCACCGCCTGCTCCAGCAGGTTTTCGAGCTCGAGCGCTTCGGCGAGATCGCTGTTCCAGATCATCGAGCGGTCGGTGATGCCGAGATCGGCAAAGCTGTCGGCCACGCCGTCGATGCGCTCGACCCCCTCCTTGAGCACCTCGGCGGTGCGAAAGACGGCGCAGTTGCTCTGCATGACGCGCTGCATGTCGAGCCGGATCTCGCTGGTCTTGCGCGGACCCTGCGAATGGCGCACGGCGTCGAGCCGGGCCACCGCTTCCTCGCCGGCAGCGCCCGCCAGCGGCTTGTGCGGCATCCCCGGGCGGATCAGCTCGGCCGCGCGATGGGCGGCGGCGCGGCCGAAGACGACGATATCGAGCAGCGAGTTGCAGCCGAGCCGGTTGGCGCCGTGCACCGAGACGCAGGCCGCTTCGCCGATCGCCATCAGCCCCGGCACCACCCGCTCGGGGTCGTCCGCGGACGGGTTCAGCACCTCGCCGTGATAATTGGTCGGGATGCCGCCCATGTCGTAATGCACGGTCGGCACGATCGGGATCGGCTCGCGCGTCACGTCGACATTGGCGAAAATCTTCGCGGTTTCCGAGATACCCGGCAGGCGTTGATGCAGCATCGCCGGTTCGAGATGCTCGAGGTGCAGCAGGATGTAATCCTTGTTCGGCCCGCAGCCGCGGCCTTCGCGCATCTCGATCGTCATCGCCCGGCTGACGACATCGCGCGAGGCCAGGTCCTTGGCGTGCGGCGCGTAAGCCTCCATAAAGCGCGCGCCCTCGCCGTTGGTCAGATAGCCGCCCTCGCCGCGCGCACCCTCGGTGATCAGGCATCCGGCGCCGTAGATCCCGGTCGGGTGGAACTGCACGAACTCCATGTCCTGCAACGGCAACCCGGCGCGCAACGCCATTGCGTTGCCGTCGCCGGTGCAGGTATGGGCCGAGGTACACCAGAAATAGGTGCGGCCGTAGCCGCCGGTGGCGAGGATCACCAGATGGGCGTGAAACCGGTGCAGGCTGCCGTCTTCGAGGCACCAGGCCATGACCCCGCGGCAGGCGCCCTCATCGTCGGTGATCAGGTCGAGCACGAAATATTCGACAAAAAACTGGGCGTTGTGCCGCAGGCACTGCTGGTAGAGGGTGTGGATGATCGCGTGCCCGGTGCGGTCGGCGGCGGCACAGGCGCGCTTGGCCGGATCGCCGTCGCCGTAATCCATCATGTGGCCGCCAAACGGCCGCTGATAGATCCGCCCGTCCTCGGTGCGCGAGAACGGCACGCCGAAATGCTCGAGCTCGATCACCGCCGGGATCGCGTTCCTGCACATGTATTCGATCGCATCCTGGTCGCCGAGCCAGTCGGAACCCTTGACCGTGTCGTACATGTGCCAACGCCAATCGTCTTCGCCCTCATTGCCGAGCGCGGCGGCGACCCCGCCCTGGGCCGCAACGGTATGGCTGCGGGTCGGGAACACCTTGCTGATGCAGGCGGTCTTGAGCCCCTCGATGGTGCAGCCCAAGGTCGCGCGCAACCCGGCCCCACCGGCGCCGACGACGACGACGTCATAGCTGTGGTCGGTGATCTTGTAGGCGGCCGGCATCGTAGAACTCCCGATATTCTAGCTCGCGACCCCGAGCGCCAGGCTCAGCACGGCGACGATCCCGGCGACGGCAAAGGCGACGCAGCCCAGCCGGACGAGGATCACCAGGCCGATCCTCGCGAGCTCGGCATGGATATAATCCTCGATCACCACCTGGAGCCCGAGTGCCGCGTGATAAAAAGTCGCGATCAGCAGCAGCACCAGCAGGACCGCCGGCAACGGCCGGCCGACCCAACCCTGCACGGTGTCGAAATCGGCGCCGAGGAGGCCGATCAGCGCCGCCACGAACCATAGCGCCAGCGGCACCAGCGCCACCGCGGTGATGCGCTGTGCCAGCCAGGGCTCGGCCCCTTCCTTCGCCGAACCGAGGCCGATCGCGCGGCCCAAGGGCGAACGCATCCGCGATGGCGCCATCAGCCGACCCAGCGCGAAATCCCGGCGACCCAGGCGATCGCGGTCAGGGCCGTCGCCGCGGCGACGACGAGCCAGCCGCCGACATAGACGGATTGGAGATCGAGGGCGTGACCGGTATCCCAGACCAGGTGCCGGATGCCGTTGCACAGGTGGTAGAACAGCGCGAGGCTCCAACCGAGCAGCAAAACGATGCCGAACCACGAGCCGAGAAAACCGGCGACTGCGTCGTAGGCCTCCGGGCCTGAAGCGGCCGCGACGAGCCACCACACCAGCACGACCCCGCCGATGCTCAACGCCACGCCGGCGGCGCGGTGCAGGATCGACAGGACCGAGGTGAGCTGCCAGCGATAGACCTGAAGGTGCGGCGACAGCGGCCGGTCGGCGGATCTCATCTGCGGTTTGAGCTGAAATGGAAAAGATGCGCCGAAGCGGTCGCGTCCGGCGCCGTCACGTCCCGCGGGACCGGCGGCACCGGCCGCACTGCCGGGGCATCCTTCGCCCGGCGCCGCAGGTCATCGCAGGCATCGCATCCTCGCCGAACATGGCGCAGCGCAACATGCGGCGCCCACGCGCGTGACTTAGACCGCGTGCCGGGAGGTGTCAACGGACGCTCGCGCAATGCGGCATTTCACGGTGCGCCGGCGATCGGGGCGATCTCCTCGGCGATCGCGACGATCCGGCGGGCATGCTCGACATGCAGATTTTCGACGAGCCTGCCGTCGACGACCGCGACCCCCTGGCCGCGCGCGACGGCCGCTTCATGCGCGGCGATGGCCCGCCGCGACCAGGCGAGCTCTTCGGCGCCCGGCGCAAACACCCGGTTGGCGTCCTCGATCTGCTTCGGATGGATCAGCGTCTTGCCGTCGAAGCCGAGCTCGCGCCCCTGACGGCAGGCGCGCGCAAACCCCTCGTCGTCGTCAAGATCGAGGTGGACGCCGTCGAGCGCCGCCAACCCATGGGCACGGGCGGCGAGGAGGCTCAGCCCGAGCGCCGGCAGCAACGGCAGGCGATCGGCCGTGTGAGTCGCGTGGAGGTCGTTGGTCAGATCCGAGGTGCCCACCACCAAAGCCGCGACAAGCGGGCTCGCCGCCGCGATTTCGCCGGCGTTCAGGATGCCGAGCGGCGTCTCGACCATGCACCACACCGCGCGCTCCGGCGGCGCTCCCAGCGCTTCGAGCAGCGTTGCCGCGAGGCGCACCCGGTCGGCGCTTTCGACCTTCGGCAGCAGCACCGCATCGAGCGGCATCGCCGCCGCGGCGCTGAGATCGGCGTGACCCCAAGGGGTATCGAGGGCATTGACGCGCAACACCCGTTCGCTGGCGCCGTAGCCTCCGGCCGCCAGCGCGGCAGCTACAGCTGCGCGCGCCTCCTCCTTCGCGGCGGGCGCCACCGCGTCTTCGAGATCGAAGATCAGAGCGTCGGCCGGCAACGCGCGCGCCCTCGCCAGGGCCCGCGGGTTCGAGCCCGGCACGAACAGCGCGCTGCGGCGGGGGCGAAGCAGCGGTGTCTGCGGGATTGCCATTCCGCGTCGATTATACCCGCAGCCGGGCTCGTTGCACCGCCGATCTGCCCGCCAGGCCGCCGATCGGCAAGTCCGTACGGCATGGATCTCGCCCGCAAACGGGTGGGAAGCAGCGCCGCCTGCGACAATGGGAGAGTTCTGTCGATGGCCGCGCCTCAGGTCGCCGCGCGCCCTCGGCCGAGGCGAGCAGCCACATCGTCAGAGATTGACCCCCTCGCCACCGCGTCATAATCGGTTGCGACCGCAGCCAGCCGGTGTGCATTGTCGCTCCGAGGCTCGGAACGGAGCCGGTCCGCGGCTGTCGGAGGATGGGGCATGGCCGAGACGAGCCGAACACCGCAGCCGGCCGAGCGGGCGTTGTGGCCGTGGCTCGGCTTTTGGCTGCAGTTCGTCATCCTCGCGCTGTGCGTTGCGATTGGCGCGTTTGCCGCCAGCACCGACGTGCGACCCGGCGATTACGGCTGCGGCCTGGTGTTGATGCTTGGCGCGCTGGCGCTCGCCTTTCTGCGGCTGAAGCAGCGCTTCGACGGCGGCGATCCGGACTGGCGCAATTTTCTGCTGGTCGACGACATGGCGAGCCTGGCGGTGGCGATCCCGCTGTTCACCGTGATCGGGATCGTCGGCCTGTTCGTTGCCCATGACTGGCCCTATGGCAGCCTGCACGGTGCCGGGCTGGGGCTCTTCGTGATCAGCGCCGCGATTATTTTCCTCGACATCAAGCGGGTCTTCGATCGCCTGAATTCGCACGTGCCGTGACATGCCGACAGTTCTCTCGGTCCAATCCTGGGTCGCCTGCGGCCATGTCGGCAATTGTGCGGCCCTGTTTCCGCTGCAGCGTTTGGGGATCGAGACCTGGTCGCTTGAATACCGTCGCGTTCTCGAACCATACCGGTTACGGCAGGTGGCGCGGTGCGGCGGTGCCGGCGCACGAGCTCGCGTCGCTGTTCGAGGGCATCGCCGAGCTGGGCGTGCTCCGGCGCTGCGACGCGGTGCTGTCGGGCTATCTGGGCGAGCCCGAAATGGGCCCGGTGCTGATCGACATCGTCGCCAGGGTCAAGCGGGCGAACCCGCGCGCGCTCTATTGCTGCGACCCGGTCATGGGCGACTTCGCGCCGGGCTGGTATGTCGGCACCGGCGTTCCAGAATTCTATCGCGACCGGGCGCTCGCGACCGCCGACATCGTCACTCCCAACCGCTTCGAGCTCGAATGGCTGACCGGCAGCCGGATCGGCAGCCTCGGCGACGCCTTGGCCGCGGTCCAGGCGCTGCGCCGGCGAGGACCGGGCATCGTTCTCGTCACCAGCCTCGAACCGGCTCCCGATCGGCTCGCCGTGCTCGCAGCCGGACCCGACGGGGCCTGGTGGGTCGAGACCCCGCGGCTGCCGATTGAAGCCACCGGGTGCGGCGATGCGGTCGCCGCCCTCTTTCTCGGCTGGCTGCTGCAAGGAAGGCCGGTGCCCGAGGCGCTTTCCGTCACGGTCTCGGCGATCTGGGGCGTGGTCGAGGCGACATTGCGCGCCGGCGGCGGCGAGCTGGCGCTGATCCCCGCGCAGGACGAGCTGGTCGCGCCCAGCAGGATGATCCTTCCACAAAAACTCTAAACCGGAGAGGGACAAGCCGATGGAAACAGCGGGAAAAATCGCCGTCGTCACCGGGGCCGGGAGCGGCATCGGCCGCGCCGCTTCGCTGGCGTTGGTCGAGGCCGGTTTCGCCGTGGTGCTCGCCGGCCGGCGCCGCGACATGCTCCACGAGACCGCGGCCCTGGCGAAAGTGCCGCACACGCTGGTGGTGCCGACCGACGTCTCCGACCCGGCGGCGATAGCGGCATTGTTCGACGCCGTCAAAAGCACCTATGGCCGCATCGATCTGCTGTTCAACAACGCCGGCATCAGCACCCGCGGCATCCCGTTTGAGGACCTGACCTTCGAGCAGTGGTCGAATGTCGTCGCGGTCAATCTGACCGGCTCGTTCCTGTGCGCGCAGCACGCCTTTCGCATGATGAAGAGCCAGGATCCGCAGGGCGGGCGCATCATCAACAACGGATCGGTCTCGGCCCATGCGCCGCGGCGCAACTCCACCCCCTATGTCGCGACCAAGCACGCGCTGACCGGGCTCACCCGCTCGCTGTCGCTTGATGGCCGTCCGTATGACATCGCCTGCGGCCAGATCGACATCGGCAATGCCGCGACGACGCGCAACGAGGACACGGCACGGGGCCGGCTGCAGGCGACCGGCCGGGTCGAGGCCGAGCCGCGCATGGAGGTCGAGCACGTCGCCCGCGCCGTCGTCTACATGGCCACCCTGCCGCTCGAGGCAAATGTCCAATTCATGACGGTGATGGCGACCAAGATGCCCTATATCGGCCGCGGCTGATCCCGGTTCGGGATGTCCGGGCCTACCCACGGCTGATTCGGCACCGACCCGAGCGGAGCGTGAAGAGTTCTTCCGGCCCGCCGGGTTGAGCGGCAAAGATGCGCGCTTTCAGCCTTGGCAACGCTGAAAATTTATCCAAATCGCCCAATAAATAGCCAACCGTGCAGGTTGCTTGAATCTCGTTGACATCGTCGATCCGGCGAGAGCAAGAGGTTATCTGACAGAGCGGCGCGCAACCGGCCGGTTTGCTGATGCGCGAAGCCTTGGCGGCGAAGGGTTCGAGGTTGGTATGGCGCTTGCGTCGCGGCAATGCAGGGAAGGGCGACCGCGATTGCGGTTTTGCCCGTCGCGGCCCTGCGCGCCCGCCTACGGTGGAACGATGAATTCGAAAGGCTCTCTCCCGATGAAGAACACCAAGAAAGGCACCATCTCGGGCGTCGCCCTGGCCGCGAGCCTGCTCGGCCTCGGCTCGGCTTGCGCGTGGGCCGACGAGCTCGCCCAGCAGCCGCCGGCACCGCCGCCGCCAATGGCACCGGGGCCCGCAGCCGCACCGACCCCCCCGCCGCCCGGCGCACCAGCGGCGGCGACCGCACCTGGGCCGACGACACCAGGGCCGACGGCGGCAACGGCCCCGGCCCCGGCGCCGGCGGCACCGACCTCGCCGTTGATCGCGCCGACCATCACCGGTCCGCTCTCGATCCAGTTGCCGCCGCCCAAATACACCTTGCCTCTGCTCGGCGACATCTATGTGGACGGCATCGGCAGCGGTCTCGGCCAGTGGCAGAACAACCCATTCCCCGGCAACCGTTCTTGGGAGCCCGACCTGTCGAACGGCCAGGTTTTCGTCCAGAAAACCGACGGCATATTCCAGTTTTATGCGCAGGCGGGCGCCTATTCGATTGCGGCATTGGGGTCGCCTTACGTTTCCGCGGCCCAGGCGACTTTCGGATATCATTCGCCGGCCGGAGAATTGTGGGGCTGGTTCCCGCAGGGCTTCGTCAAGATCGCGCCGACCAGCAATTTCTCGGTCGAGGGGGGCAAGCTCCCCACCCTGATCGGGGCCGAATACACGTTCTCCTTTGAAAACATAAACATCGAGCGCGGGCTCTTATGGAACCAGGAGCCGGCGGTCAGCAAAGGCGGGCAGGTCAACTACACGATCGGCCCGGTGGCCCTGTCGCTGTCGTTTAACGACGGCTATGATTCGGGCGTCTACAATTGGGTCACCGGCTCCGCCACCTACACCTTGAACAGCGCCAACTCCTTTGAGTTTGCCGCCGGCGGCAATGCCGGGAAAACCAATATTGCGACGTTGCGCACCCCGCTGCTGCAGAGCAACTCGGAACTCTACAACCTGATCTACACATATAATGCCGACCCGTGGATCATTCAGCCTTATTTCCAGGCGACGCACGTTCCGACCAACAATGGGATCGGGATAACCTCGAGCGCATCGACCTTCGGCGGCGCGGTGCTGGTCAATTATGATCTGGGCTCGGGGTTCAATTTGGGCGGACGGCTCGAGTATCTCGGCACGACCGGCGCCAACAATCTGCTTTACGGTCCGGGCAGCGGGGCGTTTTCGGCGACGATCACCCCGACCTATCAATGGCAATACTACTTCGCCCGCGCCGAACTTTCCTGGGTCAAGGCGAACAGCGTAACCTCCGGGGATGGGCTGGGTCCGAACCTCAACGGAAACTCGCAGACCCGGGTGATGGTCGAGACCGGTATCCTGTTCTGAGTTGACCGGCGGCGAGGCCGGCCGCGATCATCGTGACAGCGGGATGGGTGACGTGCGTCCTTCGAGACGGCCGTGCTGCGGCCTCCTCAGGATGACGGGCATTCATCATGCGATCATAGACTGACGTCATGCTGAGGAGCGCCGCGGCGAAGCCGGCGCCTCTCGAACCACGCCCGCTGCCGGTGCAACGGAAATTCTTGTCCGGCTTCGACAGAGGCCGGCGCTCCTGCTTGCCGCCGACCGGCCATCGTCCCCGGGTTCGGGCGATGTGCCGGGATCATGCGGGCTGATAGAGTGTGAACCGGATCACACTTGATCCGCCATCGGCGTGGGAATCTCGGAACCGCTCCCCGCCGGAGCGGCCACGGAAAGGCCTTGCGTGCCCGAGCTCGTCATTTTCGATTGCGACGGCGTCCTCGTCGACAGCGAAATCATTTTCGCCCGCGTGCTGGGCGAGTGCCTGAACGCCGCGGAGTTTCCAGCGACCGCCGAAGAAGCCCTGCTGCTCGGCTTTGGCAAGAACCGCGACACGTTGAGCGCCGCGGTCGCAGCCCGCTTCGGCCGCTCCCTGCCGGACGGGTTCTTCGAGGCGATGCGGGAGCGGACCGCCCTCGTCCTCGAACGCGAGCTGGTGGCGATGCCCGGGATCGAGGCGTTGCTGACCGCACTGCCGGCGGCGCGCTGCGTCGCCTCGAACGGCCATCTCGACCGGGTGCGCGAACGGTTGGCGCTGACCGGCCTGTTGGGGTTCTTCGATCCGCATGTCTACAGCGCGATGCAGGTCGCCCGCGGCAAGCCCGAGCCCGACCTCTTTTTGCTCGCCGCAAGCCGTCTCGGCGCGCACCCGGCCTCTTGCATCGTGGTCGAGGACAGCGTCATCGGCGTCGCCGCGGCAGTCGCCGCCGGCATGCCGGTCCTGGGCTTTTGTGGCGGCAGCCATTGCGCCGGAGACCACGCCGGCCAGCTGATCGCCGCCGGGTGCTCGCGGGTCTTCGCCCGCATTCCCGACCTGGCAGCCCATTTGTGCGAGGGGCAATGCGGATAATCCAGATCACCGACACGCATTTGAGCCGGAAGAAGGCGCATTTCGCCGACAATTGGCCGCCGCTCGCGCGGTGGATCGGCGAGCAACGCCCGGATCTGGTGGTCCACACCGGCGACGTGACGGTCGACGGCGCCGAAATCGAGGACGACTTGGCCTATGCCGCGGAGCTGCTGCAAGGGCTCGAGGTGCGTGTTCGCGCGATCCCGGGCAATCATGATATCGGCGAAGCCGGGCACCCCCGCCAGCCGGTGAATGACCAGCGCTTGGCGCGTTGGCGCGCCCATTTCGGCCCGGATTGGTGGGTCGAGGATATCGAAGGCTGGCGCCTGATCGGGCTCGATGCGCTCATTCTCGGCAGCGGCTCCGACGAGGAGGCCGCCCAGGCAGCCTGGCTCGGAGCGTCGCTGGCCCAGGCCGACGGCCGGCAGATTGCCTGGTTCCTCCACAAGCCGTTGTTTCTCGGCAGCCCCGAGGAAAGCGATACTGGATATTGGTCGGTCAAGCCTGAGCCGCGCGCCCAGCTGATGGCCCTCGTGCAGCGCCATTGCGTCGCGCTCGTCGCCAGCGGCCATCTGCACAAGGCGCATGACTTCCGGCGTGAGGCCACCCGTTACCTGTGGGCGCCCGCTTCCAGTTTTCTGGTCGGCGAATTCCAGCCGCCGATGCCCGGCGAAAAGCGCCTCGGCGCCGCTCTCTATGAGTTCGACCGGGCGCGGCTCACCGCGCACATCGCCGAAGTCCCCGGCCTCGCCGAGCACTGGCTCGACGATGTGATCGCCGAGGTCTATCCGCGCCCATCCTCCTCCGCCGCATCGGGCTGAGCGCGAAGCTCCTCGATGGCGCCGCCGGACAGCCGAAAGATGCGGTCTTGCGGCACTGGAAGGTTCAGCGCGACGGCGCGCGGCAGACCGGCGTACAGGCCGCGCAGGACGCGGCTGACGAGCCCGTGCGCGACGACAATGACGGGCGCGGTTTTGTCCAATTCGCCGAGCCATTCGCCGACGCGCGCGGCGAAGGCAGAGTAGCTTTCCGCTTCAGGGGCGCGGAAATACCAGCCGTGGCTTCCCTCCCCGTCAAAGACGCCGGGGATTCGCGCCTCGATCTCGTCATAGGTCAAGCCGTCCCAGCAGCCGACGGAATGCTCGCGCAGCCGATCCTCGATGTGCAGCGCGCCGGCGCCGCCCAGCTGGTCGCGGATGATTTCGGCGGTGCAGCGGGCGCGGCCTTGCGGGCTGGCGACGATCGGGGCCGAGGCGGCGCCCGGCAATGTCGCCAACAGCCGACCGATCGCGCGGGCTTGCGCGATGCCGCGCTCGGTCAGTGGCGAATTGAACCGGCCTTGGTGCCGCCGCTCCCGGTTCCATTCGGTTTCGCCATGACGGGCGAGGAAGATCATCACGCCCCGCCCGTCACGCCCCGCCGGTCACGCCCCGCCCCGCCAGTCGGTTGCCGGGAGCGCCCGCCGATCAGCCCTTCCGGGGCTACGGCAGCACCGGCGGGGGCAGGGTCAAGGTCACCGGCGGCTTCTCGGCGTCGGACAAGCTGACGTAAGCCTCGCCCGGATCCTCGCCGGTACCGACCAGAGTTGCGACGATCCGAGAGTTGGTGCACACCGCCACCGGCGGATCCACCAATGCCGGTGTCGAATTCTTCGTGCAATAACTCGGGTCATAGGTCAGCTGGGTCACCGTCTGCGTCAGCCCGGTATAAAGATCAGTGACTTGCTTCGACGTCTGGCCGACCTGGTATTTGGCGAATTGGGCATTCGGCCCGGTCTCAGCCACGGTCTTGTAGAAGACCAGATCGCAGGTAGTCTGCGGGACGCCGTTCTTCCAGAACGAGATCGGCGCGTTGCTGGCCAGTTGGTTCGGGATCGCCAGCGGCAGACCGCAGACCGTGGCGTGGTTCCATCCCTTGGCAAAAGCCACGCGATACTGCTCCCAGAAATCATACGGGTCGCGGTTCACCAATCGGGTCGAGCCGCCGACGTCGATCACAAAACCGGATCCCCGGCTCTGAAAATTGCCAAACCGGTCGTCGATCGAAAACGCGTAAGCGCCGGGTGCGTCGACGCCGTCGGTTGCGTTGTGGACCATGCGCACATAGGGAAACAGATTGAATACGCTGTCGTACGGTGCCCAGTTCAGGACGAATTTGTCGAACGACCAGCGGGTCGCGCCGATCGCCCCGTAGGGCACGCTGCGCATCAGCGCCTGCACGGTTTCATTGAGGACGCCGTGGTCCTGGCTCTTGAACGCGACGATCGAGTCGACGGCGCACTGGTCCCTGGCGACGCCGGTATAATTGATGCAGCCGGTATAGGGGATCGCCTTGCCATCGTCGCCAACCTGGTTTTGTGAATTGTAGAAATTATCCCAGGCAAACAGCACCGAATTCTTGAACGCCGCGCAGAAGGCCGCCTTGTCGAACGCCGCTTTATTGCTCGGCCAGGTGGTGATGGCGCTGAGCTTGGCGCAAGGGTTGCTTCTGACCCAGATGGTCCAGCGCGCGACGAGCCCGTCAACCGACGGATTGTCGACCGTGTCCAGGTGCTTTGTCGTATTCGAAATCAGGTAGGGGAACGGCGCGCCGCAGCAATCGAGAATCACCGGGTTCGGCGGGCTGGTCGGGCAGCAATTGCCGGCGAGTGTTGAACACATCGCCACTTGTTTGCATTCGCGCGGGCCGACATAGGGTGCCATGTACAGCACCGAAGCCGGTGGAACAAGGTTCGGCGGGATGATCCTGACGTCGCCGACGATGTCTCTGCCGATAACATTGGCGGTATCCGCCACGAGATCGTTGAATACATTGTGGGGCCAGTTCTCCGCAGTGAAGGCCGCGTATTCGGACCAGATCGGTTGGCTGATCGTGTCTTTAAGAGCCAGAAACGCCGCGGTTCTTGCATTGAAATCTTTATAGTCCAGCGTCGTGCCCATATAGGCGGTAGCGCCGCCATCGTCGATATTGACCGCCACCGGCAGATACGCGCTGTCGACGTAGGACAGGTCGATATCCACCAGCGGAATGCCGTTTGGATTATTCGGGTCGGGAAAGGCCAGCCGTTCGCCGGGTTTTGCGAAATGACGGTGTATTCGAACAGCTGGGCCGGCGCATCGACCGGGTACTGAGCGGCGGCGGTCCCGGTCCAGCAGGCGTTGTTGGGACACAGGGGCGGGGTGAAGGTCGCGTTATCCGCGATGGTGCGGTCGGGTTGCGGGATCAGTTTCTCGAACTTCTCGAGATTTGTGCTGAACAGATAAATCCGGACCGCGGTATACCAGCAATGCTTGGTCTTCGGTAGCGTAACGGTGACGGTCTGTCCCGTCGGTATTCCGGCACCGCGGGTTTTGTCGTTGACAACAATTCTGCGGTTGACCCCGCTGGTGCCACAGGCGGCGCCGTTCTCGCTTTCGACCGCGGTGATCACCGGATACACCGTGATCGACGATTGATTGTAAAGCACGAGATACCGCTGGAACGGGTCGGCGGCCGCAACCGCTGTCAGCGCACCGCAGCAAACGAAGCTGAACAATAATGCGAACAGCAGTGCTCGCGTCAAATTTAGCCCGGGCATGTTCTGTCTCCGACTCAACCTGGCTGATTTGTGGCGGCTTGCACCGGCCGGTCTCGATTCGCACTCGAGGCCGCCGAACTCTAACCCATTTGGGCAATTAGCGGTGGCGTGCGAACGCAACACGAGATCAAGGCTGCCGTAAAAGGTTAACGATGGAGTGTTTGCCGAAAGTTTCCTAGCATAACACACGGCATAGTTTTGACAAGGTTAAAAAGTCGCCCTGACCTGATCAAAATCGTAGACTGGCCGGTCCCCGACTCGCGTCGGGGCGCGCGCCCCGACGCGATCGCCGCATCGTCACGAAACGGGCCGCGGGTTGCGCAGCCGGTAGAGGACATGGCGCTTCAGCGGGCCCTCCGGGACGTTCGGATGATCGAAATCCTGTTCCGGTCGGCGCGTCATGCCGAGCCGCTCCATGACGGCGCGCGAGCGAAGATTGGCCGGCACCGTAACCGCCACGATTTCAGAGAGACCGAGTTGGTTGAAGCCGTAATCGAGAGCCGCGCGCGCCGCCTCGCTGGCATATCCGCGACGCCAAAAATCGGGCGCCAGGCGCCAGGCGATCTCGACCGCCGGCGTGAAATGCGCCGGGTAGGGGATGGTGGCGAGACCGACGACGCCGATAAAGCTCGCTTGGCCGGGAATTTCGACGATCCATTGCCCGAACCCGTGCTGCTGCCAATGCGCGCGCACCCGTGCCACCCAGGCTTCGCACGCCGGGCGGTCCGGAAACGGTCGCAGAAATTCCATCACCGCAGGATCGGCCGACATGTCGGCAAAGGCCGCAACATCCGCGTCGCGCCACGGCCGCAGCAACAGACGCGGGCTACGCAGCGGGGCCGGCCCGACCAATTCTTCTGGCCCCTATTTCTTTTGGCCGGGCGCGCCGGCCATCTGCGCCATGAACATCTGCTGTAGCTGCTCGAACCCTTTGAGGGTCGCCGGCAGCCAGGTCTCGATCAGCGTCTTCGCGTCCATCGCCTTGATGTTGGCGGCGATCCGCTCTTGCACTTCTTTGAGGAGCGCCTCCTGCAGCGGCTGCACCTCGGGCAGCCCAAAAAATCTGCGGGCCTCCTCGGCCGTGCAGTCGATGTCAAAGCTGACCTTCATCGCGCCGTCTCCGTCTTGCCGGGAAGGGATCATACCTTAGCCCTTGGGCTCGGCGCAGGATCTCGTGTAGCCTGCGGCCATGCCCGTCGAAATCCCGTTCCGCCGCGAATTTTCCTTCGAATACGGCCGAGCTCGAACCGGTGGCGCCGGGCATCCGCCGCATCGTCGCGCGCAACCCGAGCCCGTTCACGTTTCGCGGCACCGGCACCTACATTGTCGGCGAGGGCGAGGTCGCGGTGATCGACCCCGGCCCCGATCTCGAAGAGCACGTCGCCGCGACGCTTGGTGGGCTCGCCGGTGAGCGGGTGACCCATATCCTGATCACCCACACCCATCGCGATCATTCGCCGGCGGCGGCGGCAGCTGAAGGCGGCAACCGGCGCCCCGACCTACGGCTTCGGCCCGCATGCCGGGGGCCAGCGCGGCGATCCCGCGGTCGAGGAAGGCGGCGACTGGGACTTTTCGCCCGACGTGACCGTGCATGACGGCGACACGATCGCCGGCCCAGGCTGGCGTTTCGAGGCGGTCCACACCCCGGGCCACACCTCGAACCATCTTTGTTTCGCGCTGCCCGATCGCGGCATCCTGTTCAGCGGCGACCATGTCATGGGCTGGTCGACCAGCGTGATAGCACCACCCGACGGCGACATGGCCGCCTATATGGCCTCGCTCGACAAATTGCTCCTGCGTTCCGACGCGGTCTATTGGCCGACCCACGGCCCGGCGATCACCGACCCGCACGCCCATGTCCGCGCCTTCATCGCTCACCGGCGCGAGCGCGAGGCCGGCATCCTCGAATGTCTCGAGGCCGGTGCCGGGCAGATCGAGGCGATCGTGGACCGGCTTTATCTCGGGCTCCAGCCGGGGCTGCGCCACGCCGCCGGACGGTCGGTGCACGCCCATCTGCTCGACCTGGCCCGCCGCGGCATCGTCGACAGCGACGGTCCGCCGACGATCGACGCCAACTATCGCCCCGCCCGCTCCTGACCGAAGGAAAACACTAATCATTTTGGGCGCACCAGCGAGTCTAAACCATCCGCCCACGCTTGGCGGGCGGTCGCTTGGCAGTCTGCCGAAATGAAAGTTGGTGATGTACTGCGCCTGCTGCGCGATGACGGCTGGTATCTCGTGAACACGCGAGGGAGCCATCGTCAGTTCAAGCATCCTCAAAAGCTCGGCCGGGTGACGGTTGCGGGCAAGCCGAGCGATGAGGTTGCTCCGGGAACCCTCAATAGTATTCTCAAGCAAGCCAATCTGAAGGAATGAGGTAGCCATGCGTTATGCAATTGTCGTCGAGAAAGCCGGCAACAATTACTCCGCGTACGTGCCGGACCTGCCCGGATGCGTCGCTACCGGTGCGACATTGGAAGAAACGGAGCTGCTGATCCGCGAAGCCGTGGAATTGCACTTGGCCGGGCTGCGCGAGGACGGGTTGCCCATCCCACAACCGTCGAGCCAGGTCGAATACGTCGAGGTCGCGGTGTGACGAGCCCCCGTCGAAGGCGGGCGGGTTTTATCCAGCATCCCGCTGACAAGCACAGCAAACACTTTGAAGATCCGGGCGACCCCACACCGGTCTCGAAGTAGAAGCACATGCCCGACTATCTGTGTTCGTACCGGCCGCTCGCCGCAAGCGCTTCAGTTCGCGAAGCGGTCGCCGGCAACGGGCTGGCGCCCTTTATCGATGGTTCGTGTCGTCGCGAGCCCGATTTCCAGATTGCCATGCCATCGGTTGATCCGCGAGCACTTGACCTCTATCCGAACAGCGGGCGCGCGGGTCTGGGCGAAGTCTTCGACGGCGTCGGCGAGCCGGTCGGCGTCGTGGTCGTCGAGGGCGATCGACAAGGCGAACATGCCGCGCTTGGCAAACCAGAGGCCGCGGGCGACGAGGTCGAACCAGAACAGGTCGCGCAAGCGCGCCATTGCCGCTCGCCGCATCCTCCTCCGAGCGGATCGGCCGGTCGGTCATGTGCACCGACATCATCGAGCCCAAGCCGGTGAACTGCATCGCCAGCCGGTGCCGGCGCACGACGGCGTTGAGCCGCTGGCGCAGCGCGTCGCCCCATTCGTTCAGGGCGCGGGCGCGCTCGGGGGTGTAGATCTCGGTCAGCCCGACCAGACCGGCGTTCATCGTCAGCACATTGTTGTTGAAGGTGCCGGCGTGCTGGAACGCGTCGGCCCGGCGCGGGTCGAAGCGCTCCATGATCTCGGCCCGCCCGCCAAAGGCGCCAAAGCTCATCCCGCCGCCGAGATATTTGCCCAAGGTGGTCATGTCCGGGAGGATGCCGTGCACCTCCTGCAACCCGCCCGGCGCCAGCCGCGAGGTCATCACCTCGTCGAAGATCAAGAGCGCGCCGGTTTCGCTCGCCAGCGCCCGCAGCCCGGCGAGAAAGCCGTGCTCGGCCGGGATGCAGCCGGTGGTGCCCTGCATCGGCTCGATCAGGATCGCGGCGAGCTCGGCCCGGTGCGGCCGGACCAGCTCCTCGACCGCGGCGAGATCGTTGTAGCGGCCGACCAGAAACTCGAACGGTGCGTTGAGCGCGCTGCCATGACCGCGGAAATAAAAGACGCCGCCATGATAGCCGCCGGCGAACACCAGGATCTTGGGCCGGCCGGTGATCGCGCGCGCGGCGCCGACCGCCATCAGATTGGCCTCGGTGCCGGAATTGGTGAAGCGCACCAGGTCGATCGACGGGAAGCGGGCGCACACCGCCGCGGCAAACCGCGCTTCGGCCTCGCCATGCGCGCCGAAATTGAGGCCGCCGGCGAGCGCGTCCTCGATCGCGCGGCGGATCAGCGGGTGCGAATGGCCGTAGATCCCGGCGGTGAACTCGCTGAGGAAATCGGCGTATTCGTGACCATCGAGGTCCCACAACCGCGCCCCCTCGCCGCGCGCCATCGTCAGCGGGAACGGGTCGACATGGATCGAGGCGCGGGTGTTGCCGCCCGGCATCGCGGCGCAGGCCTCGCGGTGCTGGGCGAGGCTCTTCGGGTTCTGCCTCCGGTACTGCTCCTCGGCCTCGGCGAGCGCCGCCCCGATATCGATATTGATGGCCTGGGTGCGGGACATCTGCTTCCTCGCCACGCTGAATGAGGTATTTTCGCCAGCTTCGCCGTCTCCCCGCCGCATGACAAGCCGAATGACCGGCCGAGCTAATCGGCGGACGGCTGCGGGGTCATATGCGCCAGGGCATCGCGCATCGGCGTGCTCGACACGGTGATCAGCCCCTCGAACGGGGTGTCCATCTCGACGATCAGCAAGATGCAGCCGGCGAGCGCCACAGCACTCAGGAAAAAACTGGTCGCCACCGTGGCGTTGCGCGGGGCGTTGTAGCCAAAGCTGACAAAAATCAGAGTGATCCAGGCGATCAATATGTCGAGAAACAGCGGCTGGATCGAGCTTTCCGAGCGTTCGATCAATAGCCAGCGAGTTTTCAGCGCATCATCGACCAAGGATGCAGCGTCGGCGCGCAGCGCATCGCGGCGGGGGCTCCCGCCGGGGAGTCGCAGCACCGCGGTGCGCACCCCATCGAGCAGCTTTCCGGCCTCCTTATCTTCCATCCGCACCGGGGCCTCGTCCTCGGGCCAGTTGTCGGCGAGCGCGCAGCCGGCTGTAATGCCGCAGCATGGCGCGCGCTTCGGCGGTCTCCGGCCCGTAATCTGCCAGCGTCTGGTGCAACAGTATCAGGGTGGCGGCGAAATGGCGGATCTCGGAGTCGGTATTGTCGAACGCG
Organism: uncultured Alphaproteobacteria bacterium; assembly: GCA_963795485.1. Taxonomy (GTDB): domain Bacteria; phylum Pseudomonadota; class Alphaproteobacteria; order ATCC43930; family CGMCC-115725; genus AP-15. The sequence goes on along the minus strand of CAWCIL010000008.1, from coordinate 1,505,594 downwards.
TTCTTGACGCTGGCGATCAACAGCCCCAGCACCAATGCCGCCAATACCGACAGCATTCCGGTGGCGAGCTTGATCGCGTCGCGCGACTCGGCCGAGCGGTGATGCTCGGGCAAGCGACCGCCGAGCCACATCCCGAGCAGCGACCCGGCAAGCACGCAGAACAGCACGATCGCGGTGATCGTCAGCGACGACATGCCCGCGACAATGCCCGAGAATGGTTAATTAATCCTCAGCGACATAGCCGGTTCTCGGCGCTCTGTTCAGCCGGGATAGGCGCGGCGGCCGCCGTCGCGCAGCCACAGACGCACCAGGTGACGCCTGGCCGCGGGGTCGGGATCATCGACGAACGCGGTGCGGCTGTGCCCTAACGCTCGGTTGTCGACGAATTGCATCTGACCCGGCTCGAGGTCGAAATCGATCGACAGCCCGTCGTCCTCGAAGATCTCCAGCATTGTCGAGACGGCAGCCTCGCCAACGACGTCGAGCTGCTCGCCCCGCAGCGCATAGCCGCTGTTGATCTGGTGGACGCTGAACCGCGCCTTCAGCTCGGCGCCGGCATCGAATACCGGGGCGGCGAAGATCGGGCTTTCGCCCGCATGAAATTCGCGCTGGCGGTCGAACCAAAACGACTGGTACAGCCGTGCCAACCGGTCCGGCGCCCGCGCCAGCAGCAAATTGTGCGCGGTGTGAAAGCTGATCACCCGGCTGTGGCCGCCGCTCAGCGCCGCGCGAAGACAGAGGAGGCCGACATGCTCGGGCGGCGTGTCATTATACGCGTTGTCATTGTGAAAGCGGATCTCGGTATTGGTCTTGTCCGGCCGCACCCCCGAGCCGGGTAATGCCTGCTGCCCGGTGTCGAGCACGTCATAGATCAGCGTGCCGTCGAGCTTCTGCGCGACCGGCCGCGCGATCATGCCGGACAACAGCCAATAGACCGCCGTCGCCTCGTCGGCGTCGATCTCGGCCATCGGCAGCCGGTCCACAATCGCAAAGCGCACGCCATGGGCGAGAATGTCGCGCACCCGCGCCATTGCGGCATGGCAGGCCGGCATCGCGAAATCAGCTGGACTGAGCACGATTGTCGGTAGCGGGTAGGCGCGCAACTCGTCGACCACGCGGCGGATCTCGTCGAGACACTCGCGCGACAGCGCGACCCGCCAATCCTCGGTGCGGACATCCGCCCGCGCCCACGCGCTCGGGCTGGTGATCGGCTGGGTGGAGATGGACAAATCAGGCATGGCTTCCCCGAGGCGTTCGCGTTGGATTGAGGATTCCAAGTTCGTCCGGATAACGCAAGATGCCGATGGATAAATTAACTCCATTTGATCACTCGAAAGCCCTCGCTGCGATCTCGCTAACTCCGGTGTTGAGCCGATGAGCCGCGCCGAACCGAGCGGACTTCGCTGATACCGGCGCGATCAGATCGTCTGCCCTCGCGATAAAGACCTTCAAGCGGCGCGAGTTCAAGGTTTCGCATCTGAACAATGACGGCTCCTTGCGCAATGACCGGGACTTGACAGGACATAGATATTGTGGTAATCACAATTGCTTATTGAGAACCGCAACCCGTGGTCGCTATGAAAAGGCTGCACCTGATCTCGACCTGATAAAACAGGAAAAGCAGGTGGAGATTCTTTCCCCGACCGCTGTTTGCGGGCGTGCTGGCGCGAAAGTATCGCCTGCTCGCGCCTAATAACAGGGAGACGGCGCATCGCATTTCGGGGTTCACGATCGCGCGGCGGCTCAGGCTGATGGCCGAGGCAGAGCCATCGGCCGGCCAACTCGGCGGGATCGCGCGCTGGGTCGATTCTGCTTCGGGTGTCCTCCAAGCGGCCGGCCCGGCGCTGCTCTTCGGATTGCGGCTGTGGGCTTCGGTCTGCCTCGCGCTCTACGTCGCGTTCTGGCTCGAGCTCGACAATCCGTTCTGGGCCGGAACGACCGCGGCGATCGTCTGTCAGCCGCAGCTCGGCGCGTCGTTGCGCAAGGGCTGGTTCCGGCTGATCGGCACGGTCGTCGGGGCGGTGGCTGCAGTCGTCTTGACCGCGATTTTTCCGCAGAGCCGCATCGGTTTTTTCGTGGGCTTGGCGCTGTGGGCGGCGATCTGCGGGTTTCTCGCCACGGTGCTGCGCAACTTCGCAACCTATGCTGCAGCGCTTGCCGGTTTCACCGCAGCGATCATCGCCAGCGACGAGCTCGGTGCGGTCGGCGGCGCCAACGGGCAAGCCTTTACGTTTGCGATCGACCGCGCCAGCGAGATCTGCATCGGCATCGTCTGCGCCGGCATCGTGCTCGCCGGGACCGATTTCGGCACGGCGCGGCGCCGGCTTGCGGCGCAATTCGCCGGCCTCGCAGCCGAGATCATCGGACGGCTCGCCCGGACGCTGGGACTCGCCGGGCCGCAGCAGGTGCCGACGCGCGAGATCCGCGTCGACCTGATCCGACGCGTCATCGCCCTCGACGCGGTGATCGATCAAGCGCTCGGCGAATCCTCGACGCTGCGCTATCACTCGCGCATCTTGCAGGACGCGCTCGACGGTCTGTTTGCCGCACTGGCTGCCTGGCGCACCGCGGCCTATCACCTGGAGCGGGTCTCGACCGAAGAGAGCCGCGGCGATGCCGAGATTATTTTGCGGCGGCTGCCAGCGGAGCTGCGATCCGCGCCGGTGGGCGGCAGCGCTCCCGGCTGGGCAGCGGCGCCGTGCCGCCTCGGCATCATCTGCGATGCCGCGGTCCTCAGGCTGATCGAGTTGCCGGTCTCGACACCGTCGCTGCGACTGATCGCCGACCGCGCCGGCAGGGCGCTCCAAGGCATCTCGCTGGCACTCAACGGGCTGTCCCTGCTGGTCGACGATCCGACGCGAGCCAACACCCCGCATCCGACCGCCCGGCTGCGGGTTCCGGACTTGCTGCCGGCTTTTGTCAATGCCGGGCGCGCGTTTGTCACCATCGGCGCGGTCGCACTGTTCTGGATCGCCACCGCCTGGCCGGGCGGGGCCGCGGCCATCACCTTCGCCGCGATAGGTGTCCTCCTGTTCGCAACCAGGGGCGACCAGGCTTACGCCGCGGCGACCAGCTTCATGCTGGGCGTGCTGCTGACCACCGCTGCCGCCGCGGTAATCAACTTTGCCGTGCTGCCCGACATCACGACCTTTGCCGGCTTCAGCCTTGCGATCGGGATCTACCTGGTGCCGGTCGCTGCTCTGATGGCCGTGCCGTGGCGCACGGCTCTGCTGACCGGCCTGTTCACGGGTATGGCCAGCATCTTCATTCCGGTCCTCGGGCCGCAAAACCCCAACATTTATAACACTCAGCAATTCTACAACTCGGCGCTGGCGATCGTCGCTGGGCTCGGCGCCGCCATGCTCGCGTTCCGCCTGCTGCCGCCATTGTCGCCGGCGTTTCGCACCCGCCGTCTGCTGGCTCTGACCTTGCGCGATCTGCGCCGGATGGCGGCGCGCCTGGTGCCGCCGACGCAGGACGATTGGGAAGGGCGTTTGTACGGACGCCTGTCGGTATTGCCGGCGGGAGCTACCTCGGAGGATCGGGCGCGGCTGATGGGGGCGCTCACCGTCGGAGTCGAGATCATTCACCTGAGGGATTTTGCCGGCACCGCCGGTTTCGGCGTCGGGCTCGCCGCGGCGCTTGCCGCGGTGGCGGAAGGCGACAGCGACAGCGCGATCAGGCATTTGGGCCGGCTCGAGTCCATCCTCGCCGAGCACTCGGGCGACGCGCCGCTCAGAATGCGAGCGCGCGCCGGCATTCTTGCAATGTCCGAGGCGCTTACCCAGTATTCGTCTTATTTCGACGCAAAGGAGCCGCGGTGAGGTTCGCCGAGATTGATTTCTTCGGCGTCTATGTCGCGCCGATGTCGTTGATGTTGGCCGCGGCTTGGGTGGTCGTGGTTCTGCTGCGCCGTGTCGCCGACCGGTTCGACCTGTTGCGCTACGTCTGGCACCCAGCGTTGTTCGTCTCGGCGGTCTATGTCATCGTGCTGTCGTCGATGGTCCTCTTTTTCGCACGCTGAGGGCGCCCGATGAACGACGTCGAGCTCAGGCCAAAGGAGGAAGCGAGGAGCAGCGACCTCCTCGACGACTTGCATCGCCCGCCCGTGACCACCGCCGGCCGCACCCGCCGCTCGCGCATCCGGATTTTCCCGTTTCTGATTACCTTGGTCGCGGTCGCCGTCGCGGTCGTGCTCGGCCGGGCGATGTGGGACGCCTACGTCGCCGCGCCGTGGACGCGCGACGGCACGGTGCGCGCCTATGTCGTGACGATCGCGCCGCAGATCGCCGGGGAGATCGTCTCGCTGCCGGTCGCCGACAACCAGCTGGTGCGCAAGGGCCAGCTGCTGATGGTCATCGACCCGACCAATTACAAGATCGCGGTCAGCCTCGCCGAGGCGGCGGTGCAGCAGGCCGAGGCCAACGCCGAGAACACCGCGCGCGAGGCCCAGCGCCGGCGCGCCTTGACCACGCTCTCGACCACGATCGAGGAGAAGCAGACCTTCGAGAGCAATGCGATCGCCGCGCAGGCCACTTATCAGCAGGCCGTGGCCAACCTGAACCAGGCGCAGGTCAATCTGCAGCGCACCGAGATCCGTTCGCCGGTCAACGGCTACGTCACCAATTTGTTGGCCCAGCAGGGCGACTACGCGACCGTCGGACAAAACCTGATTTCCTTGGTCGATGCCGATTCCTTTTGGGTCGACGGCTATTTCGAAGAAACCAATCTCGACGGGATCCAGGTCGGCGATCCGGCGACCGTCAAGCTGATGGGCTATCGCCGCATCGTGCGCGGTCATGTCGGCAGCGTCGCCCGCGCGATCAGCGTCGCGAATGCGCAGCCGTCCGGCGAGGGGCTCGCCAACGTCAACCCGATCTTCACCTGGGTGCGGCTGGCGCAGCGCATCCCGGTGCGCATCCATATCGACCACGTGCCGAAGGGCGTGCTGCTGGTCGAGGGGATGACCGCCACGGTGCAGATCGACCGCCGGCGCTGACGAGTTGGAGACGAACGACAGGTCAGTGGGCTTCGGCCGGCGGCGCCTTGGGTGCCGCCACCTTGCGCATCAGCGGCACCAGCAGGGTCGCGACGGCGAAGGCGATCATGATCGCGCGAAAGGCGTCGGCATAGGCGAGGGTCGAAGCTTCGCGGTAGGCGAGGTGCCAAAGCTGGTCGAGCGCGGCTGCGTGTCCGGCGACCGGTCCGCCGAGGGCCGCGCCCCAGCGCTCGGTCATGCCGTGCAGCAGCCGCTCCATGGCACCATTCGCCGGGGTCAGCTTCGAGGCGATGTCGACAAAATGCAGGTTGGTGCGGTCGTTGAGGATCGCGCCGCAGACCGCGATCCCGACAGCACCACCGAGATTGCGCATCATGTTGAAGAGTCCGCTCGCATATTTGAGCCGGTCCGGCGGCAGGCTGCCGAGACCGAGGTTGACGCTCGGCGCCACCGCGAAGACCTGCGGAAAGCCGCGCAGCAGCTGCGGGATCAGCAATTCGGCCGCACCCCAGTCATGGGTGATAAAGCTGAACGACCACATCGACAGCCCGAAGCTCGCCAACCCGAACATCATCAGCCAGCGCATGTCGATCTTGCGGGCGAGCGTCACATAGACCGGCACGCCGATCAGCGAGGCGACACCGGTCGAAAAGATCGCGGTCCCGGTCTGCCAGGCGCTGAACCCGCGCACATAGCCCAGAAACAGCGGCGTCAGGTAGATCGTCGAAAAGATGCCGATGCCGGTGACAAAGGACAAAAAGCAGCCGAGCGAAAAATTCCGGTTGCCGAGCGCCTTCAGGTCGACGACCGGCTGGGCATAGGTCAGGCTGCGGGCGACAAACAGGATGCCGGCGATCGCCGCGATCCAGGCGCAGCTGGTGATCGTCGAATCGTCGAACCAGTTCCAGCGCGCGCCTTCTTCGAGCACATATTCGAGAGTGCCGAGGGCGATCGCCAACAGCACCATGCCGGGATAATCCGCACCCTTCAGCAGCGACAGGTCCGGCCGGTCGATCTTGACCAGCAATGGCACGCTCGCGGCGACGATCAAGCCCGGCAAGAGATTGATGTAGAACAGCCAGCGCCAGTCGAGCGTGTCGGTGATCCAGCCGCCGATCACCGGCCCCAGAGTCGGCGCGACCGAAGCGATGGCGCCCACCACCGCCGCCGAATAGACCCGGCGCTGTCCCTGGAAATAGTGAAAGGACGAGGTGAAGACGGTCGGGATCATCGACGCGCCGAGCAGCCCCTGCAATGCCCGGAACACGATCATGCTCTCAATATTCCAGGCGATTGCGCATAGGAGGCTGGCGAGGGTGAACCCGGCGGCCGAGGCGGCGAACAGCCAGCGCGTCGAAAACACCCGGGTCAACCAGCCGCTGACGCGGGATCACGATGATCTCGGCGATCAGATAGGCGGTCTGCACCCAGCTGATCTGGTCCTGCGCCGCCGACAGTCCGCCGCCGATGTCCTGCAGCGATGAGGCGACGATCTGGATGTCGAGCAGCGCCACGAACATGCCGACGCACATGACCGCGAACGGAATAATGCTCGGTGCGGTTGCCTTCTCGGGGGCGCTCATCGGCGGTTCGCCGCCGATGAGCGCGTGTCGACGCTGACCGTCGTCGATAGGCCGGGACGCAAAAGGCCCAAGGTTCCCGCCCCGTCGGCGACGGCGATGCGGACCGGGACGCGCTGCACGATCTTGGTGAAATTGCCAGTCGCGTTTTCCGGCGGAATGACGCTGAAGACGGCGCCGGTCGCCGGGGCGAGGCTCAGCACCCGGCCCTCGAAGGTATGGCCTGGCAGCACGTCGGCGACAATGCGACGCCCTCTGCCCCGGCCGCATCCGGGCGAGCTCGTCTTCCTTGAAATTGGCGTCGACCCACAATCCTTGCGCCGGGACGATCGAGAGCAGCGCCGTGCCGACGGTTGCATATGCACCTATCTGCGCGGCGCGATCGCCGATATAGCCGTCGATCGGGGCGCGGATCCTGGTGTAGCCGAGGTCAAGTTGGGCGGTGCGCAGATCGGCCTGCGCCTGCGCCTGGCTCGCCTCCGTTTCGGCGATCTCGGTGTCGATGACGGCAAGCTGCTGCCTGGCGGCGGCGAGGCCGGCGGCACCTGCGCGGACCGTCGCCTCCGCCCTTTGATCCGCGGCGAACGCCTTCTGATCGTTCTGCACTGTGCCGAAGGTCGTCAGCGCCAGCTTATGATAGCGCGCGGCGTCTTCGCGTGCGTATCCGGCGTCAGCCTCCTTTGCCAACAGGTCGGCCTCGGCCTTTTGGATCATCGATTGCTGGAGCGCGTATTTGGCATGTAGATTGATGAGCGCCGCACTCTGGTTCCGAACCACGGCCTCGGCATGCGCCAGATTGGCCAAATAGTCGCGATCGTCGAGCTCGATCACCAGCTGACCCGAATGCACGAACTGGTTGTCGCCGACCAGTATCTTCGACACGAACCCGGCAACATGCGGTGACAGGGTGGTGACGTTGCCGCCGACATAGGCATCGTCGGTGGTCTCGATAAAGCGCCCGACCCGCCACCAGTCCCAGCCATACCAGGCGACCCCGCCCGCGGCGATCAGGCCGAGCGCCACGAGCGCGAGACGCCGGTCGAAGCGGATATGCCGCCCACCGACACCGCGGCCGCGCACACTGTCGGGGGCGATCTCGCCGGTCGTACTGCGGTCGAGAACTTGCGCGCTCATCGCTCGACCTCGGCCGCAAAGGGCCGACGCCCGCGCTCAGCCAGGCGGCGGCGAACGCCATCATCAGCGCCGGGTCCGGCGACGACGGCAAAATCGGGGCCGGCGATCTTCTCGCCGGTGGCGCCATCGACGACCACCGGTTCGACCGCCGCGCCGGTCCGCAGGTTGACCAGCTGCACCGAGGCGCCTTCGGGGGCGAAGTGGCGGTTGCCCCAGCCCAGCACGGCCAGCAGCACCGGATGGAAATCGCGCCCGCGGTCAGTCAGCACATATTCGTCGCGGGGCGGGTGCTCGCTGTACCGCCGCCGCTCCAGGAGGCCGCCCTCGACCAAGCGATTCAGCCTCCGGGTCAGCATGTTCGGGGCGATGCCCAGGTTTTTCTGGAACTCGTCGAAGCGGCACAACCCGTAAAAGGCGTCGCGCAGGATCAGGATCGACCACCACTCGCCGACCCGGTCGAGGCTGCGGGCGATCGGGCAATGCATGTTGCCGAAATTCTTGCGTCGCATTGGCAACCTCCGCTCTCCAGTAACTTGCACGATGCAAGTAACTCGGCCATTGCCGCCTTTCAAGGGAGAAATTTTGCGTTGCCGTTATGAACGGGCTCCGTACCTAGGTGCTGACCCATGGCACGGGTGAGCCCGGTCTCGCAAACGTGCGGATCGTCCAACGACATCGTCGTTGCGATGGTGTTCGAGCGAATGATCGCACAGGCGTCGGGTGAAGGGATCGTTGCGGGCTGAGCTCACTCGGCGTCCGCCGCGCTACACAGATCGATGCTGTTCGTTTTGCAACGACGAAGCGGACCGTCGCGCTACTTCTGGGGACGAGGGTTTCGCTGAGCTCCACCCATACTAAGTGATAGGGATGGCTGCGTGACGGGGAGCGGCCGGGAGACAAGGCGATGGCCTATTGGATCGAACTGAACGGCCGGCGGTATCGGAAGCCGGAGCGGCCGGCGGTGGTGATCTGCGTCGATGGGTTCGACCCCGCTTATGTCGAACGCGGCATCGCTGACGGCGTGCTGCCGACAATCGGCGGCTTTGCGCGGGACGGGTTTCTCGGCAGCGCCGACGCGGTGATGCCGACCTTTACCAACCCCAACAATCTCTCGATCGTGACCGGGGTGTCGCCCAGGGTGCACGGCATCGCTGGAAATTACTGTCTCGATCGCGAGACCGGGCGCGAAATCATGATGACCGACCCGGCGCTGATGCGCAGCGAGACGATCCTCTCGCTGATGGCGCGCGCCGGCGTCGCCACCGCCGCGGTCACCGCCAAAGACAAGCTGCGCCGGCTGTTGGGGCATAACCTCGACGGCGATTGCTTTTCTTCCGAATGCGCCGACCCGGCAATGGAGGCGCTGGTCGGACGGCCGCGGCCCGCCATGTATTCGGCCGATTTGTCGCTCTACGTGCTCGATGCCGGGCTGGCGCTGCTCGAAGGCGGGGCGGCGCGGCTCATTTATCTGTCGCTGTCCGACTATGTCCAGCACGCGCACGCGCCGGGCGACCCGGAATCCGACGACTTTCACCGCGCGGTCGACGACCGGGTAAAGCGGTTTGTCGAATTGGGTGCGGTCGTCGGCCTTGTCGCCGACCACGGCATGAACGACAAGCCGCGGGTCGTCTTTCTCGAGGACGAACTCCGCAAGCAATTCGGCATCCGGACGGCGCAGGTGATCTGCCCGATCACCGACCCGTTCGTGCGCCATCATGGCGCCCTCGGCTCGTTCGTGCGGGTCTATGCTCGCCACGGAGCCGAGATCCCGGCGATGATGGCGGCGAGTGCTGCATTGCCGGGTGTCGCCGGGGTGTTCGAGCGTGGGGAGGCGGCGCGGCGGTTTGAGCTGCCGTTCGACCGCGAAGCCGATTTCGTCGTGCTGGGCGACGCCTCGACCGCGATCGGCGCCGCACGCGCCGACCATGATCTGTCGGGGCTCGCCGGCCACCAGCTGCGCTCGCATGGCGGGGAGGGCGAGCAGCGGGTGCCGTTTATCCTGTCGCGGCCGTTGACTTCCGAGTATCGGCAGCGCGCCGCGGCCGCCGGGTTGCGCAATTTCGACATCTTCGACTTCGTCTTGAACGGAGTCGCTTAGGCTTTCGACCGCACGGGCTTCTCGTTTTCTCGGGAATGACGGACAGGCGTGGCCGCCGCGGGCCGCGGCCGCCGCTTCGCCGGACTTGCGGTTGCCGGCCGCAAGACGCCGAGGGCGGTGACGCCGAGCCCGATCGCCAGCACCACGACCGCCGGACGGATTCCGGTCTCGAGCGAGAGATCGGCCGCCAGCACCCGGATCATCGGGGCATGGAAGGCGAGCCGGAAATAGGCTGCTTCGCCCAAGGCGGTGGCGATCGCCGCGGCGAGACCGAGACCAGCCACCCACGCCAGCGCCAGATGCCCGCGTCGGCCAAAGCCCCACAGCAGCAGCCGATAGCCGAGCAGCCACAACAACAGCCCGGCCATAACCGTCGGCTCCGACTTATCGAGCTTCGCCTGAAAGCAGTAGTGGATGACGGCGAGCACCCCGATCGCGTAGACGAGCCGGTGCAACAGCTGCCAGCGCCGGGCGCCGAGACGGCGGACCATGCCGTCGGTCGAGGTCGCCGCCAATGCCGCGAGGCCGAGCAACGCGGCAAAGCCGATCGTCAGATAAATCCGGTGCACGATCTCGCCGGCGACCTTTTCGAGGTCGAAGGCCTCGCTCGCCGTATAAAGCGAGAAATGGATCAGCACATAGGCGAAGGCGGCGACCCCGATCATCCGCCGCACCAGGATCAGCCGCGGCCATTGCAGGATTTGGCGCAGCGGCGTCACCGCCAGGGCCAGAAAGATCAGCCGGATCGTCCACAGCCCGATCTGGTGGATCGCTTCGTTGAGCGGGCGCGCGCCGAGCAGCCCAAAGCCATAGGCGAACGCCACCCAGCCCGCCGGCACGAACAGCGCCACGAAGACGGCGAGCTTCAACGGCGACAACCGGCCGCTGTAATCATTCCACGGCAACACCATCGGCGGGCTCCAGCTGCGGCGCAGCCTCCCTTACATCGGCGGCTTGATGCCGTTCTTCTCGACGTAAAGCCGCTTCGAGGTCAAGCTGCCGTCGGAATGCTTCAGCGCGAGAACAAAGACCGCGGCGCCCGGCTTTAGGAGGCTGATGTCGCCCGGGGCTGTCGCCAGCACCGGCACGTCGGGACCGACGCTGTATTGGGACTGGCCGCCTCTAAAGGTGACGTGCAAGACCTCGCCCTGCGGCGCCTTGGTGACGGTGCCGACCGTGGCGTTGGTCATCACGCTATCGGGCGAAAGGTCCCAGGCGAATTGCCGGCCGCCATTGGGCTCCGCCTTGGGGAAGATGCGCACTTCGATCGCGTGGATCTCGCCGTCCTTGGCCCTGATCCCGGTCGATGCGACAAAATCGCCGGGCTTGATGTCGGCAAGGCTGCGCTTGACCAGCGTCTCGATCCCGGCATCCGGCGCGAGCGCCGCGGTCGCGATCTGGCCATCGCGTTCTTTGACAGTCAGGATGCGGCCGGCGAACTTGTTGACGGTGCCGCGGATACGGACCGGCGTGCCGGCCGGCGGCGCCTGGGCAAGGGCCGGCAGCGCGACGAAGGCGATGACGACGACAACCGCAAGAAACGATGTCCGGCGCATGATCGGTAGCCTCCCCTGAAATGGTTGACGATTGCGACGGCTCAGAATTGGCCCTTTTCGGCGCCGCGCGCATCACACGTTTCGGTGACCCAGCACTTTTCGCTGACCGCCCACCGTCGAGGAGCGGATTGCCGCGGCAACGCGGGCCATACAGGACACCCTATGACTTCTGTCCTTCAGGGAAGGGACACCATGACGAACCAAGCTGCCCCGATCACCCGCGAGCGCATCGCCGCGATCGAGCGCGAGATCCGGCCCTACCTTCGTCGCACGCCGCTGATCGAGGTGGACGGAGCCGATTTTGGCCTCGCCTCCCGGACCCTGCTGTTCAAGCTCGAGCTGCTGCAACACTCCGGCTCGTTCAAGGCGCGGGGCGCCTTCGCCAACTTGTTGCTGCGCGAGGTGCCGGAAGCGGGCGTAGTTGCGGCTTCGGGTGGCAATCATGGAGCGGCCGTGGCCTACGCCGCGCAGCGGCTCGGCGTGTCCGCTACCATCTTCGTGCCGGGCATTACCTCGCCGGCCAAAGCCGAGCGCATCCGGGGTTATGGCGCCGCCCTGGTCATCGCCGGCGAGCGCTATGCCGACGCGCTCGCTGCGAGCGAGGCCTACGTCGCCGCGACCGGTGCCATGCCGGTCCACGCCTTCGACCAGCCCGAGACCCTGCTCGGACAGGGCACGGTCGGCCTGGAGCTGGAGGCGGACGCGCCGGATGTGGACACATTGCTGGTCGCGGTCGGCGGCGGCGGCCTGATCGGCGGCATCGCGGCCTGGTACGCCGGCCGATTGAGGATCGTGGCGGTTGAGTCGGATGGCGCGCCGACGCTGCACGCTGCCTTCGCCGCGGGCCGGCCGGTGGACGCCCCCGCGGGCGGGATCGCGGCGGACAGCCTGGCCCCACGCCGGGTGGGCGAGCTGATGTTCCCGATCGCCCGCGCGCATGTGGCCGAGACCGTCCTGGTCGGCGACGACGACATACGGCGGGCGCAGGCGGCGCTGTGGTCGCAGCTGCGCGTTGTGGCCGAGCCCGGCGGTTCGGCAGCCTTTGCGGCGCTGCTCTCCGGCCGATACCGGCCTGCCCGCGAAGAGCGCGTCGCCGTGCTGGTCTGCGGCGGCAACACGACCGCGGTGCGGTTCGACCAGTAGCGCCGAACCGGAAAAACGATGTACTTGCACCCATGAGCCCGGCATAACGGTTGTTCGGCGCCTGCCGGCGGGGACATCGACATCGGCGATTGGCGCGGGGATAGCGGATTGCGTCGTCCGCCCGCGTCGCGAGATAATGCACAAAACAGGAGGAAACACCGTGGCTGAGGACATCGCCATGCCGGTCGCCGGCCGCTCCGCGACGACGATCGCCGCGCGCATGGATAGGCTGCCGCAGAGCCGCTACATGGTCGGCTTTGTCGTGCTGCTGGCACTCGGTGCGTTCTTTGAGGTCTTCGACAACGGGCTGATCGCCTATATCGCTCCTGGCCTCTACCGGGCCGGGATCATGGTGCCGACGACGCGCGGGTTCTTCGACATCCACGGGTTCGCGAGCCTGGTCGCTGCGACCTTCGTCGGCATGTTCATCGGCACGCTGCTGCTGAGCCCGCTTTCCGATTTCTTTGGACGGCGGACGATCTTCACCTTCGCGCTGGTCTGGTATTCGATCGCCACCTTCGTCATGGCGTTCCAATCGAGCGATGTCGGCTTGGTGATCTGGCGTTTGATCGCTGGGATCGGCATCGGCGTCGAGTTCGTCACGATCGACACCTATCTGTCCGAGCTGGTGCCGAGAGATCGCCGCGGCGCCGCCTTTGCCTTTGTCGCGACGATCAGCCTGTGCGCCTACCCGACCGCGGCGTTTCTGTCCTGGCTGCTGGTTCCGCGGACGGCCTTTGGACTAGACGGCTGGCGCTGGGTCACGATCATTGGCGCTGCCGGGGCGATCATCGCCTGGTGGCTGCGGCTGCGGCTCCCCGAATTGCCGCGCTGGCTCGCCCAACGCGGCCGCCATGCCGAGGCGGACCGGGTCGCCCGCATGATCGAGGCCCGGGTCGAAGCCGAGATCGGGCGCCCCTTGCCGCCGCCGCAGATCCTCGCCGGCGAGGTCGAGGAGGCCACCGGGTCGCTGTGGGAGGCTTTCCGTCCGCCCTACCGCAATCGCACCACCATGCTGGTGATCTTTCAGCTGGTGCAGACGATCGGCTATTACGGGTTCACCAGCTGGGTCCCGACCCTGCTGGTGGCGCAGGGGATCACCTTCACCAAATCGCTCGCCTATACCGTGGTCATCGCGATCGCCTCGCCGGTAGCGGCGCTGGTCGCGACGCAGATCGCCGACCGGTTCGAGCGGAAATGGCAGCTCGCCTGCGCGGCATTGGCGATCGCCGGGTTCGGTATCCTGTTTTCGCAGCAACGCATGGCGGCCGGCATCATCGTGGTCGGGTTGCTGATCGCATTTTCCAACACCATTCTCGCCTATTCGCTGCACGCCTACCAATCCGAGCTGTATCCGACCCGAATTCGCGCCCGCGCAGTGGGCTTTACCTATTCCTGGAGCCGCTTTAGCACGATCTTCGTCGGCTTTTTCATCGCCTATTTTCTCCGGCATTACGGGACCCTCGGCGTATTCCTGTTTATCGCGGGCGCGATGCTGATCGTGTTCGTGGTCATCGCCTCGATGGGGCCGCGCACCACCCGGCTGCGGCTCGAGGCGATCTCGCGCTGAGCGCTTGGCCCAGCCCGCTTGCCCCGGCTCGGGAGCCAATCCCATCCACAGGATCGTCATTCCGGACAGCCCCAACGGGGCAGGCCCGGAATCTATGAAAGATAGCAGCTCGCCCGATTTCGCGGGCCGGTGTTGACTGGTTCCGGGCTCGCGGGCCTGCTCGCGTCCTGGAATGACGGATTATTTGAATTCCTTCGCGCGCTTTTAGGCAGGGGCAGATAATCCGCTCAGAACTCCATGTCGAGCTCTTCGAACTCGTCCGGCTCGACCAGGGCGGCCTCTCGCCAGGCGATCATGTCAGGCAACGCCAGAATGCGCTCGACAATACTCGGCGCAGACGCGGTCAAGCTCGACCTCGTAGGTGCTGAACCGGGTCACGACCGGGGCATACATCGCATCGGCCATCGACAAGCTCCCGAACAGGTACGGCCCGCGATGCTCGGCGAAGCAGTCGCGCCAGATGGCGGCAATCCGGTCGATGTCCGCCTGGGCCCCCGACCAAATCTTGAAGCCTGGATGGCGCGCCTTGAGGTTCATCGGCAATGCCGAGCGCAGATTGGTGAAACCGGAATGCATTTCGCCGCAGATCGAGCGGCAGCGGGCGCGGGCCGCGCGGTCGACCGGCAACAGCCCGGCTTTCGGGTTCAATTCGTTCAGGTATTCGGCAATCGCCAGGGTGTCCCAGACCCGGATGCCGTCATGGATCAGACAGGGCACCAGGATCGACGGCGACAGCAGCAGCAGCTCGGCGCGGTTTGCCGGGTCGTCGGCCGGCACCACCTCTTCGACGAACTCCAACCCGGCCATCCGGCACAACAGCCAGCCGCGCAGCGACCACGAGGAATAATTCCGGCTGCTGATCGTCAATATGGCCTCGGTCATCGCTGCGCTCCGTTCATGGCGCCGTGGCCATGGCATGCACGCTGGTCACGGGCATGCATGCCGGCCGACCGGCCATTGTCCCACAGCCGCAATTGCTGCGCCAAACCTTCTCGCATGTCGCGGTCAAACCCACTAGTCTGCGGCGTTGGGCCGGGAGAGCGGATGCGCGCAATGATTTATCAGAACTTTCAAGCCTATGCCGACTCGCTCGCACCTCTTCGCAGCTTCGCCAATATGGCCGCCGCAGCGCTGATGCCGCTGCCCCCCGGCAGCTCCCGCAGCGCGGTGCAGCGTGCCGTCGCCGCCCTCTATGAGCTGATCGCGCGCGCCGGATTGAGCCACCGCCGCCCGGCCTTCGGCATCGATCGTGTCGCGGTCGCCGGCCGCACGGTCGCGGTGCGCGAGACCGCGGTGCACCGCACTCCGTTCGCCACTCTGTTGCGCTTTGAAAAGGACATCAAAGCGGCCCAGCCGCGGGTGCTGCTGGTGGCGCCGATGTCGGGCCATTTCGCCACCCTGCTGCGCGGCACCGTGCGTACGATGCTGGCCGAGCACGACGTCTACATCACCGACTGGCACAATGCCCGCGATGTCGGCTTGCGCCACGGCCGTTTCGGTTTCGACGACTTCATCGACCACGTCATGACCTTCCTCGAAGTGCTCGGCCCCGGTGCGCATGTCGTCGCGGTTTGCCAGCCCTGCGTCGCGGTCCTCGCCGCGGTCGCGATCATGGCCGAAGACGGCCATCCGGCACAGCCGCGCAGCATGACCCTGATGGCCGGGCCGATCGACACCCGCCTCAACCCGACCGCGGTCAACCGGCTGGCGACGAGCCGGCCGATCGGCTGGTTCGAGCGCAACCTGATCGACTGCGTGCCGATGCGCTTCGATGGCGCCTGGCGCCGGGTCTATCCGGGCTTTACCCAGCTCGCCGCGTTCATGAGCATGAACCTCGACCGGCACGTCAAGGCCCAGCTCGATCTGTTCTGCCATACCGCCAATGGCGAGGCGGACAAGGCAGCGGCGATCCGCAAATTTTACGACGAGTACCTGGCCGTGATGGACCTGCCCGCCGAATTTTATCTGCAGACGGTGCGCGCGGTCTTTCAGGAGCACGCATTGCCGCTGGGCAGGCTCGAATGGCGCGGCCGTCGCGTCGATCCGCGGGCGATCCGGCGCACTGCACTATTCACCGTGGAAGGCGAGCGCGACGACATTTGCGCGGTCGGCCAGACACTGGCCGCCCAAGATTTGTGCACTGGGCTGCGACCGTCGATGAAGCGCCATCACGTCCAGACCGGCGTCGGCCATTACGGCGTCTTCAATGGACAGCGCTGGAGCAGCCTGATCTACCCGATGCTGCGAAACATCGTCTACGCCAGCGACTGAGGACCTCGTGGCTCGCCTGCGGCGACGGAGGCCGGCCGGGTGATCTCGGTCGTGGCAAACTCGGCCGGGGCGATGATCTCCATAAACTCCATGTCGTCCGACCAGTCATAGAGATTGTGGACGATGCCCGGCCGCTGATGCACGCAGTCGCCGGCCTCGACCAAGGTGTCGACGCCATCGTAGTCGAATTTGGCCCAGCCGCGGAGCATGTAAACGACATGCACATCAGCCGTGTGCATGTGAAACCCCGTGCCGCCCTTAGCCTCCGAGGCGTTGCGGGCAGCGCGGACCAGCTGCACCCGCAATCGGCCATGCGTCGCCGCGATGACCCCCAGGTCGCGATAGGCGAAAAAGGCGCGCAGACCGTCCTCGGCATAGCCGGCTTCCGGGGCATCGGCCTTTTGATGCGCGAACAGCGTATCGGTCATAGCGGACCTCGAGATCCTGGTCCCCGTATTATCCATCGCTTTTGCTGCGCTGCAACAGGTAAATTCTCGTTTTATTTTTAATATGATAATGGCTATTTTGGGTGCATCGCACAAAAAGCGGGCACCCGGCCACGATCTGCGATCGAGAGTGCTGATGGATTTCGCCGAAGCGCCGATGCCGGAGCAGATCGAGCGGATGCGCGCCGCTGGCGCTCTATCCTGCTCCGTCCCGGCAAGTTCCCACCCGCGCCGAGCATGTCAGGCAAGCGATCCCAATGCGTTAAGTATTTGCCGTTTCGCAAAATTTCAACGCTTCACGTATAAAGCGGCCTCGGGCGTCGCGACCTGCGGGGATCGAAGATCAGGCCGCGGAATTCCTGAGGGAGGCTCGGATGGAGCGCGGATTTGCCGTTATCGGTCTCGGCTATGTCGGGCTGCCGGTGGCCCTGGCCCTGGCGAGGCAGTTCGAGCCGGTCATCGGCTTTGACATATCGAAACGCCGGATCGCGGCGTTGCGCGGGGCGCGCGATGCGACCGGGGAGGTCCCTGCGGCAGCGTTGCGGGACACTAGGCTGCGGCTGACCGGCGACGCCGATACGTTGGCCGAAGCGAGCTTTCTGATCGTCACGGTGCCGACGCCGATCGATGCCGAGCGCCGCCCCGATCTCGGGCCGCTGACCGACGCCTGCGCGCTGATCGGGCCGCGGCTGCGGCCGGGCTCGGTCGTCGTGTTCGAATCGACGGTCTATCCCGGCCTGACCCGCGAAATTTGCGGCCCGCTGCTGGAGAAGGCATCGGGGCTGTCGCAGGGTGCGGGCTTCAAGCTCGGCTATTCGCCGGAGCGGATCAACCCCGGCGACCGGCGGCACCGGCTCGAAACCATCGTCAAGATCGTCGCCGGCGAGGATCAGGAGACATTGGACCGGGTCGCCGCGGTCTATGGGCGGATCGTCGAGGCCGGGTTGCACCGCGCCTCGTCGATCGAGGTGGCCGAAGCGGCGAAGGTCATCGAAAACACCCAGCGCGATCTAAACATCGCCTTGATGAACGAGCTGGCGATCATCTTTGACCGGCTCGGCATCCCGACCCGCGAGGTGCTGGCCGCGGCCGCCACCAAATGGAATTTCCTGCCGTTCGCGCCGGGGCTGGTCGGCGGCCACTGCATCGGCGTCGACCCCTATTACCTGACCGCCCGGGCTGAGGCCGCGGGGTATTACCCGCAGGTCATCCTATCGGGGCGGCGCATCAACGACGGCATGGGCGGGTTCGTCGCCCAGCGCCTGGTCAAGCTGTTGATCGCCGCCGAGCGTCCGGTCAAGGGCGCCCGGATCGGCATTGTCGGCGTCGCCTTCAAGGAGGATGTGTCCGATCTGCGCAACAGCCGGGTGCCCGACATCGTCGCCGAGCTGCGCGAGTTCGGCATCGCCGCGATGGTCGCCGATCCGCTCGCCGACGCCGACGAGGCGCGCCGCGAATATGGGATCGAGCTGGTCGCTCTCGACGAGTTTCACGGGCTCGACGGGTTGGTCCTCGCCGTACCCCATCGGGTTTTGGCCAAAGCCGGATGGGACAAGCTGTTGGCGGTGCTGGCGCCGGGCGGCGTCGTCGTCGATGTCAAATCCGCGATCGCCCGTGACGAGGTTCCGCCGCACCTTCATTACTGGAGCCTCTGACCCAAACGCGGCGATCGATCCCGGCTATTTTACCGTCGCGCCAGCGAAAGCGGGAACCGGGCGACCGGATGGTGCTTCTCCCTGGGTTTCCGCCTTTCGGACGGGAATGGCCGGAAAAAGTTTAATTTTCTTGAATTCTCGTTTGCTGGACTCGAGCGGCAGCTGCTGGCGGCGCGGTGGCGAATTCCGGTTTGAGATCGGCGATCTCGTAAAACGCAGCGGCCGCCGGGATCGCCTTTCGATGGGGACCAACTCGTTAGAGGGCCGGTCGGCCCATCCCGCGCTGAGGGCGGCTTTCGGGCGATCAGCGTCTCTCCCGAACGAGATGACCCGCCCCGCCTGGGCTCGCCGGACGACGCGACGAGTACAGCCTTTCGATCAGGCCACTAAATATCAGACCAAAAACAAAACTGAAGACCACGACGAATACTGCAAGGGAGACCAAGATTATGGTCACCAACAGTTTCGGATCTTCGAGAAAATATGGCCTCCACATATGCCCGGGCCGATAATCAAATGCTCGCAAGCCGTCAGCGATGGCACGGGTCCAGACATATTTGTGCCAATTGATCGCGCGGGCATAGTCGAACGTGGCCTCGCTCGCGGGCATGCGCTGGATCTTATCGCCCGCACCGCGCTCGGATTGAAGGACAGCGACACGCTCGCGGCCAAGACTGGTGCCGGCGAGCTGCCCTATGCCGAGGAACTTGCCGTTTCCGCTGGGATAGTCGACGTCCCAGATCGGATCCACGACCATCCGGCCGCCCTCGTACTTGGCCTCGACCACGACATGGATCGGGACGCAGCTCCGGCATGGGAAGATTTGGACCAGACCCGATCTGATTCCCAACTGGCGCAGCATGGCCGAGACGAGCCTCGACTTGGCGCCGCAATCGCCCCCCAACTTCAGGACTTGGATCGGCGTCGGACCAAACGCCGGTAGCAAAAAGAAACGGTCGGTTGAAAATTCCTTATTGTGAT
The DNA here is from genome assembly GCA_963795485.1 of uncultured Alphaproteobacteria bacterium. Taxonomy (GTDB): domain Bacteria; phylum Pseudomonadota; class Alphaproteobacteria; order ATCC43930; family CGMCC-115725; genus AP-15. The sequence goes on along the minus strand of CAWCIL010000008.1, from coordinate 1,486,161 downwards.
AGACCCAGTTGTTGACGGCGACAATTCGCGCCGACGCCCTGGTCAGCCCGGCCGTGACGGCAAGGGCTTGCTGCCGAAGAACCGTGTTGTCGCTTTCCCAGCTGGACCAGACGCCAATTGCGCATGCGAGAGGCAGCACCGCGACGATCACGCCGATCCGCACGGAATACCAGCAGCTCCGCAGGCGCCGCTCCATTCTCATTCTCCTAAATTAACGATTTCAATACGTTGCCGCGTTGCAGCCGCCGTCGGGCCCGGAGCTTTATCCGCTGGTTCCGACCTGATCCGGCGAAAATCGCGTGTGCGGACGGCGCCGATAGGTCGATGCCAGGTTCGGCAGCAAATACCACGAGGCCTTACCGGTGCAAGCGGCTGCCCGATAATATTTTCGCAGCATCGACCGCAACACGCCTCGTATGGTGCGGTCTCTCGCCTGCGTCTGGCGGCGTTCAGCCTCGACGTAATCGCGGTAATCTCTGAACTGCAGAAACGTCGATTCTCTTTCAAAATCGGCGAGCGCCGCCAGCAGCTTGCGCGGCGACCAGAAGCGGTTGTTCTCCTGGGCCGCCCTTCTGCCAAAGGCGGCAGCGTACCAATCGCGCGCCCGTCCGGGCGGCAGCCAATGACAGAATGGCAAAGCAGTGTCATGAATGACGATCGGAAATATCTTGTTGGGGGTCGTGATCACCAGCAATTCCTTGGTGATTCGCGCAATGTCCTGCACCAGAGCGGGATCGTCTCCGATATGTTCGATCACCTCGAGGCAACAGGTGGCGTCTATCGCCTGGTCGGCGAACGGCAGTTTCCCGATGGAACAGACGCACCATTGAATGCGGTCGGCCACCCCGAAAATTTCGGCGATCCGGCGCGCCGCGACGAGCTTGCGCAGATCGGGCTCGACCGCCACGATCCGGGCCTTGGTTTTCAACGCGAACGCAATCGCCAACCAGCCATAGCCGGTTCCGATATCCGCGATCGAACGAATTTCAACATTCGATTCGAACTTGAAAATTTGCTCGACGATGTGGGTAACATACCAATCGAATGACTGATTGATGTTGAGCTCTGCCCGATCGCTGTCCTTGAAATGCGGAATATCGCGCATCTTTTCGGATTCGCTTTCGGAAACCCAGACCGGGCCCGCTCGCGCCGTCCTATTCAGGGTCGTCTGCATATCCGGCTATTCCCGGCCGGCAACAACAGCCTGCTCCTGTTGAGAGCAGACCACCCGCTCGGCCCTTTTTCGTGGATTTCCCGCTGCGACGGCTGGCCAGATGCCGCGTTGCCGCAGTCCCTGCCGTTCCATCGAGCACCGGAAGCGGCGAGACCGCGTCCCCGGTCGCCTCGACGATCGACTGTCACAAGCCATTGCTGTACTGCACCATAAAAGCGCGTCCATTGCAACAACTGCTTGCATTGCGGCGCCGGGTCACTCGGTTCACCAACTTTAACGGGTCGCGCCGTCGAGGCGGGCTGCCGAGAACGGATGAGTTTCGGCAGCTCCGGCCTCTGGAAAAGGGGCCGGGGCGATGGCGAACAACGGTCGGTCCGGTTTGCCGCGAGACGGGGATTGGGCGTCGGCGAGCGGAACGCGCGCGACTTTGGCGGCCGAGCCGAATCCGGGTCGTGGCGGCTACGGAGGTTCCATCCGGCCGACCGTCAGCAGAGGCATCGGCATCCCGCTCGCGTCATTGCCCTGACGGTCCGCCGGTTCTCGATCTGGACGAGACGGTCGGGGCGTCGGTCCCGCCGGATCACCTGGAGCCGCCGAATGCCCCTGGTTTTTTTCGCCTGGACTTTTGGCGAGAGCGCGAAAAGCTGACTCCCGGCCGGGAAAGCGTCCGACACCGGTTAGGACGCGGCCCCGCCCAAGCACCGCCGGGCACACGCTCTTCCGCAACCGGGCCGCCGCCCGACATTGCCGGCCTTCGGGGCCCGTTTGCGCAGCTTGTGGGGCGAGCACGCAAGCCGAGCCCGAGTCCCGCAGAACTCTGGATTTGCTGGCGTCGCAGTTGCGGCCGGTAAGCCGCGGACCTCTCTCGACCCTCTCTCACCTTTAGCCCTTTTGGTTATGACCCGTTTGCGCAGTTGACCCTCTCTCAACTCCCGAGCAAAGGTGCAACCCCATAAGAAACCGTGGGGAGGATGGACCAGACGATCACGGCTTTGCCCCGGTACGGCAGCCACCCGCTGATGCCGTCGCTGCCGGTTCGGTCAAACCCGGCAAAATCCTGACAAAGCGCAATCCTAGCACCGAGTGAACTCGGAACGGCGGCGGCTAAGCCGACTGCGAAGGGGAGATTTGTGCGTACGAAATCCCGCCTGCTGATCTGGCGAGCGGCCTCGCGCATGCGAGCATCGCCCGCCGAAGCCGCCGCCGTTCCCATCGCAAAAGGTCCCGCTGACGGCGCGATCGCTGCCGCCGCCTCGGCCCGGGGTGCCAATGCCGGCGCCCAAGTAATTAGTGCCATCGACGAATCGTCTCCGCGCTCGGATCAAGTCTCGTCGCCTGACCGGCCACCCATAAATTGGGCGTATTCTTCGTTATGCAACCGGCTTCTTGTCGAAAGGAAATCTAAAATGCACAGGTTCTTTGGCTTACTGGTTTTGGGCGCAGTATTCAGTATTTTGGCAACACGTGCCGCAACGGCCCAGAACATACTGGTTGTAGGCCCGAACGGGGCCTATCCCACGATCAGCGCCGCGGTCGCGGCGGCGGACACTGATACGAATTCAGCGGACTACTATGTCATCGAAGTTGCTCCAGGCACCTATACGAACGATTTTCCGGTGGTGACGCGGCCGATGACGATCGAGGTCGACCCGACCAGAGCGGGCCAGCCGGTTGTTCTCTACGCCACGGTGCCGCTGCCGAACGAGAAAGGGATCATCGTGTCGACCGCCAATTTGACGGTCAACGGCTTGACTTTTGAAGGCGCAGAAATCGGCGACTGGCTCGGCGGCAACGGCGCCGGGATTTGCGATCAGAACCTCGGCAGCCCGGCTGCTTTGATTGTTGAAAACAGCGCGTTCCTCAACAATCAAGATGGGATCTTGGCAGGCAACAACGCCGCACAATCGATATACGTGATAAATTCCAGCTTTATAAATAACGGAAATCCCGATGTGAACAATTTTACCAATGCCCTATACGCCAATTATATTGGAAGTTTGAGCGTCATCAGCAGCCGGTTTTGCGGTCAATTGTGGGGACAAGACATCAAGAGCCGTGCGACAGTGACCAACGTCTCCGACAGCCAGCTTTACGATGGCCAGGCCGATGCCTCCATCGGCTGCCAGGCCGGATCGAGCAGCCTGGCGATCGACGTTTCCAACGGCGGCATTGCCACGATCACTGGCAACGCGATTATCCAAGGCCCGGCTTCGCCCAACTATAAGATGGTCGAATACGGGGAAGAAGGCATGCTGTACACCTCCAACGCCCTCTGGGTCTCGGACAACACGTTCACCAACACCGGGTCCAGCACCGCGATCGGCATCTACGACCCGAATTGCACGCCGGTGCAGCTGGCGGGTGACAGCTTTACCGGGATCGGCACTGCGGTCGTCCCCTCCAGTTGCGTTGCGGGCCAATGACCGGCACAGCATCTCCGGCAGATGCCGCTCAGCGCAATGCCCGGTACACCCGCTCGTCATAGAGCGCGCCCTCGAGCGGCGTCAGCTTTTGCCGGAAGTCGCGGATCGAGGCGGCCATCAGGCTCGCATCGAAGGCTTTGCGGTCGCGCCAGCCCTCGACCAAGCCGAAATGGTTCGAGTGACCGTCGACCTGCAGCACGTCGAACCATAAATTGCCCGGCATCTTGCGGCCGGCCTCGGCCAGTGCCGTGACCAGCGCCGCCGCCTGGTCCTTGCCGGCCGGAAAGACATCGACATGGGTGACGACGTAAACTGCCGAGGGGTCGCCCGCTGCGCTTGGCGCGGCGATCGAAAACCCGGTGAACGACCGGATTTCGAACGGGCCGACCTGCATTGGCTGCAATTTGTCGCGAAAGGCGACAGTGGACGCGGCGCTGTCGTGGGCGTTTTCCGCGGCCTTGTCGCGCCACGCCGCAACCAATGCAAACCGGCTCGGTCGGCCGATTTCCTGGAGCGCGTCGAAGCCCGCAGTGCCTGGCTCCTTGCGGCTCGCCGCGGCGAATTGCCGGGTCAGCGCAGCGGCCCGCGCGACATCGGGCGAGGCCGCCTCGAAATAGGTGACGGTGTAAGCCGCGGCGCCGCCGGCTTGCTGCGCAGCAGCTGGGTGCACCGCCGCAAGAACCAAGGGAACGACGGCCAGTGGGGCCATCGCCAGGACCAGATGTGACAACCGCATAAGCCTTGCTCCCTCGAACGCTATGGGTTCGAACCGGCGCCGCCCAATCCCAATCTCGCTCTCCGGCGGCTCGTTCACTGGGCGGCGAGACGGAAACGGCAGTCGGCGTCGCGGGCGATCTGGTTGACCAGGTCGATCTCCCAGGCGAGATATTCGCGCATATAGCGCTCGCGGTCAGCCGGCCGGTCGCGGGCCGACAGCGATACGTCATCGGGCTCGTCGGCGAGCGGCCCCATGCCGGTTTCGAGAGGCAGCCCGGCGGCCTGCCAGCCCGCAGTGCCGCCGGCCAGCACCCGCACGGCGCGTCCGGCCCGCGGCGCCATTTCGGCCGCGGCATAGCGGGCGACGACACCGTCCTCGCTGGTCAGCACCAGGTCGCCCGCGGCCGGCAATTTGGCCAGCGCCTCGGCGAGGCGTGCCCGGATCGCGAACCATGCGCCGGGGATATGGCCCTCGCGATGCCGGCGGCTCAGCGCCAGGTCGACGACGACCGCCGGTTTGGCGTGCAATTCGGAAGCGGTAACCGTGGTCGGCTCCGGCCCGGCGAGCGGGAATTCGTTGCTGTCGAGCGCCGGCGTGCCGGTTTCGAGCGCGGCACCCTCGAGCCCGCGGTCGAGAACCGCCGCGTCCCAACCCATCCGCCGGAGCCACGATGCGGTCATCCGCGCCCTGACGCCGGTGTCGTCGGCCAGCACGACGCGCGCGCCCCAGACGCCGAGCCAGCTGTCGGTCTCCTGGACCAATTGCCCGCCGGGCGCCATCAGCGAGCCCGGCAGGTGGCCGGCGCGGTATTCGGCCGGGTCGCGGACATCGAGCAGATAGAGCGTGCGGCGGTCCGCTTCCCGCTGCCATTGCGCGAGCTTGGCGCGGTCGATGAGCGGCACGCCATAGCGCCGGGCCACCACCTCGGCCCGCTGCTGCGCCACGGCGACGCCTGCGGCGGTCACGTCCGGCGCGCGGGCGGTAGCGCCCGCGACGACCTCGAACCCGGATAGATGCCAGGCCATCGTGCCGTCCTTCAGCGACACGACCCGATTGGGTACGCCGGCGTCGATCAAGGCCTGGGCGCCGATGATGCTGCGCGTGCGCCCGCCGCAATTGACAACAACAAAGGTCTCGGGCGATGGCGCCAGCTGGTGAAAGCGATAGACCAGTTCGGCGCCGGGCACGCTCAGCGCACCAGGGATGCTGTTCGCATGGTATTCCTCGTAGGAGCGGCTGTCGAAGATCGCCAGGTTTTCGCCCTGCTTGCGGCGCTGCGCCAGTTCCTCGGCGCTGATCCAGGGTGTGCCGTATTGGTGCTCGACGACCTCGGCAAAGGCCTTGCTCGGCACGTGGACGCCGCTATAGACCGGGAACCTCGCCGCCTCCCAGGCCGAAACCCCGCCGGCCAATACCGAAACGTCGCTCCACCCGCCCTCGATCAGCCGCGCCGCGGCGCGCTCGGCGAGCCCGCCGGCGGCGCCGTCATCGTCGCAGACCGCGATCGGCGCGCTGCGGCGCGGCAACAGGGCAGGGGCGATCAGCTCCAGCCGGGAGAGCGGCAGGCACGCGGCCATCAGCAGATGCCGGTGATGAAATCTCCCCTCCTCGCGCGCGTCGACGATCGCGATCTCGCCGCCCTCGTGCAGCCGCCCGCGCAATTGCTGCGGTGTGATATTGCCTGACGTGGCTGGCATGCGGCCCCTCCTGGATAATCGCTGTGCGTCCTTTGGGACGGCCGTTTCGCGGCATCCTCAGGATGAGGAATTTTCCTGAAGCGATCAAGAAACCCGCCTTATGCGGAGAAGCACCCCCCGGGCGCTTCTCGAAGCAGGCACGACTCCGAGGCAAAACGGCCCATTCTGTTTGCCCGAATTCGCGGCAGGCGTCAAAGTCGCGCTCGAAGCATCTGATGGAGGTGGGGATGTCCGAGGGACGACGCGCGCGGCCGGTGCCGACGCCCGAGACGCAGCATTTCTGGGACGGCACGCGGATCGGCGAATTGCGCCTGCAGCGCTGCAACGCCTGCGGCAAGACGTATTTCCCGCCGCGCCCGTTCTGCCCGGCCTGCGCCTCGCGCGAGGTCGGCATGTTTGCCGCGACCGGCAAAGGCCGGCTCTACAGCTATGTGATCCACCATCGCCCGGTGCCGGGTTTCACCCCGCCCTACGCGATCGCCGTCGTCGAATTGGCCGAGGGGCCGCGGCTGATGACCAACATCACCGGCTGCCCGCAGACTCCGGAGGCGTTGGCGCTCGACATGCCGGTCGAAGTCGTCTTTGAAAAGCTCGACGACGAGATCACCCTGCCGCTCTTCCGCCCAGCCGCGAGGTAGCCCGCGATGCAACCGAAATCGATCGCCATTGTCGGCGCCGCCGAGACCACCAAGCTCGGCGTCATCCCCGATATGTCGCAGATCCAATTGCACGCCGACGCGGCGCTCAACGCGATGGCCGACGCCGGGCTCAAACCCGCCGACATCGACGGCATCGCAACCGCCGGAGAGACCCCGACGACGATCGCGCATTACCTCGGGCTCACCCCCAAATGGGTCGATGGCACCGCGGTCGGCGGCTGCTCGTTCATGATCCACACCCGGCACGCCGCGGCGGCGATCGCTTCGGGGTTGTGCGACACGGTGCTGATCACCCACGGCGAGAGCGGCCGCTCCGGCGTCGGGCGCACCCGCAACGTCGTGGCGCCGACCAGTCTCGCCGGCCAGTTCGAGCAGCCCTATGGGCCGATGGGGCCGCCCTCGTTGTTCACCATCCCGGTGCTGCGCTACATGAAGACCTACGGGCTCGACAACGAGACCCTGGCGATGGTTTCGGTGGTGCAGCGCGAATGGGCGGCAAAAAACCCGCGCGCCACCTTCAAGGCGCCGATCACGGTCGAGGACGTGCTGAACTCGCGGATGATCGCCTACCCGTTTCGCTTGCTGCAATGCTGCCTGGTGACCGACGGCGGCGGCGCTCTCATTCTCACATCGGCCGAGCGCGCCAAAGACTTCCCGACCAGGCCGGTCTACATCCTCGGCACCGGCGAGAGTGTGGAGACGCCGATGGTCAGCCAGATGGAGAATTTCACTTCGTCACGCGCGTTCCGCGTTTCCGGCGCCAAGGCCTTTGCCGAGGCCGGCATCACCCACAAAGACGTCGACCACCTGATGATCTACGACGCGTTCGCCCATCTGCCGATCTACGGCCTCGAAGATCTGGGCTTCGTGCGGCGCGGCGAGGGCGGCCATTTCATAGCCGAGCGCAACACCGCCCCCGGCGGGAAACTACCTTTGAACACAAACGGCGGCGGCCTCTCCTACATGCATTCCGGCATGTACGGCATGTACGCCCTTCAGGAGAGCGTGCGCCAAATGCGCGGCACCGCCCCCGCCCAAATCGAGGGCGCCAAGATCTCGGTCTGCCACGGCGTCGGCGGCATGTTCGCCGCCTCCGGCACCATTATCATGTCGAACGAGGCGGCGTGACGAGCCTATGCCAGTTGCGCGCGAAAGAGTGCTGTCTGGAAGCACCTATTTCGTCTTTATACTCATCATCGGTATCATTGCGCTCGGCGCTTGGCTAGTTGGCAGCTACCCGAATCAGGCTCGGGGAAACTCTGACTATGGCTTATCCCTCTGCGTCCGGCGGATCAATTAGTGGTAGCGGACGGCGTGTTGCGGTGTTAGGAACAAACATCGAACGCGTGCTATCGCGAGGCTATCGTGACCGACTTTCCCCGCTCGCTGATCGAGTTCCAACGGCGCTTCTCGGAAGAGGCGGCCTGTGTCGCATACCTGTTTGCGGCACGTTGGCCTGACGGCTTTGCTTGCCCCGCCTGCGGCAAAGGCAAAGCCTGGGAGCTGCAAACCAAACCATGGACCTGGGAATGCGCCGCCTGCGGCAAACAGACCTCGGTGACCGCCGGCACCATCATGCACCACTCCAAACTGCCGCTGACCACTTGGTTCTGGGCGGCCTATTTGATGGCCACCCATTCCAATGGCATTTCGGCCCTGCAGCTGCAACGCCAGCTCGCGCTCGGCTCCTACAAGACGGCCTGGCTGCTCTGTGCCAAGCTGCGCGGCAGCATGGTAGCGCCCGGCCGCAGCCCGCTCGCTGGTCGAGATCGACGAGACCGAGATCGCCTGCCGCAGCAAGGATGATCCCCTCACCGGCGGCGGCGGGCGCAGCCATCAAGGCAAAATGCTCGTCGTCGGTGCCGTCGAGGTCGAGGACGGCGGCGCCGGACCCAGCCGCATCCGCCTTGCCGAGGTGTCGGATTATTCGGCCGCCAGCCTGCACCCTTTCATCACCGACAATCTCGCCGCCGGGACCACCCTCAAGACCGCCTATCCTGGTGCGCCAACCGTCCGCCATGATGCCCACATCGTCGGCAGGATGGCAGCGCACATCGTGCTGCCGTGGGTGCACCGGATCTTCTCCAACCTCAAAATCTGGGCCTTGGGCGTCTATCACGGTCTGCGCCGCCGGCATCTCCAATCCTATCTTGACGAATTCGTGTTCCGCTTCAATCGCCGCCGCACCCGACACGCCGCCTTCCGCTCCTTGCTCGGCATCGCCGCCGGCCGCGCACCCATCACCTACCAGATATTGATCTCACCGGAAGCAAAGGCATAAGCCTCTCGGCGTGATACGGCTTCACTGTCAGTGAGAACCAATGTGGAAAGGACCGACAAGATAGCGGAAGATTGCGTACGGAAAGCGGCAGACGATTATATAGGTCTATGGCAGATTGCGACTAGAGTCAGACGCGAGTTCGGGCAGTTGACCAACGAACAGGTGAAACATCACTCTCTTGATGTAGTGCACCACATTGTACAAGACGGCCTTCATCCTGGTGACTACTTTAAGGCGGGCTTTACCTTCTGGGATAAGAACGATACGGAGGCAATCATCGCCCGTATCAAAAAAGAATGGGATACGGAGCACGGCGACCCCACCCTGGCGAACCCGATCTGTTGGTTCGCGCTGCACTCCAAGTGAGGCTATCTCAGCCGAATAACCTCCCGCGGCCTCGCTGCGCCAGGCGCAATGGGACGCCGCAATCGTCACCCTCGCCAGATTGATCCCGGCAATACGCAACTTTCCCCCATCACCGCGCCCGGATGGGTGCCGAGCGATCAAGATATTGCCGGGATTACTGCGGAAATCGGCAGGGCCGTCACGCGGCGAGTTACCAAATGGAAACCTCCAAGAACCTGGTGTTTTGGGCGCTTTCGTGATTCGATGAGCGAGGTCTGCGCTGGGGGCGGAGATGCGCGGTCAGGCGGGTTTTTTTGACATTGATGAGCGGTTGAAGCTGCTCTCGGCCAAGGGCGACAGCCTGGAACGGCTGAAGGCGGTAGTGGATTTCGAACTGTTTCGGGTGGATCTCGAGCGGGCGGTGCCGCGCTCGGACCGCGTGAAAGGTGGGCGGCCGCCGTTCGATCACGTGCTGATGTTCAAGACGCTCATTCTGCAAGCCAGCCACAACCTGTCGGACGAGCGGACCGAGTACTTGATCCGCGACCGGCTGTCGTTCATGTGGTTTCTCGACCTGGGGCTGGCCGACACGGTGCCGGACGCCAACACGATCTGGACCTTCCGCGAAGCGCTGACGCGAGCCAAGATCGCTGGCACGCCCGCGATCGAGGTTGTGTTCGAGCGCTTTGACGCGGCGCTGGCAAGGGCCGGGCTTCTGGCGATGAGCGGCCAGATCATCGACGCCTCGATCGTCGCCGCGCCGAAACAACGCAACACCGACGGCGAGAAGCGCGACATCAAGGAAGGCCGCATTCCGCCGGCGTGGGCGCAGAAGCCGGCCAAGCTGCGCCAGAAGGACCGCGACGCGCGCTGGACCGTCAACTACACCAAGGCCAAGCCGAGCGCGGACGGCGCACCGCGCGTCGACCTGGCTGTCCCTGCCTTCGGCTATAAAAACCATCTCGGCATCGATCGCCGGCATCGCCTGATCCGCCGCTGGACGGTCACCGATGCAGCCCGCTACGACGGGGCGTCGCTGCCCGAGTTGATCGATCGGAACAACACCGCCAGCGACGTGTGGGCCGACACCGCCGATCGCTCTCAGGCCAACGAGAAGTTCCTCGTCGGCCGTCTCCTGCGTTCGCAGATCCACCGCAAGAAGCCCAGGGGCAAACCAATGCCGCGCCGCACCGCGCGGGCCAATGCCCGTAAATCGGCGGTGCGCTCGGCGGTCGAGCACGTCTTCGCCCGCCAGAAAGGGCCGATGGGCCTATTCATCCGCACCATCGGTATGGCGCGAGCGAGAACCAAGATCGGCCTCGCCAACCTCCTCTACAACATGCACCGAGTGATCTGGCTGACAGCCCAGGCCGCAGCGACCTGACCTAAAAGATCCGCTGACGACGCCGGCCGCGCCTCGGCAGACCGATCGCCCTAGCCAGCCGATCACTGCACGGCCGAATGCCCAGCCCTTTCCGTCCAGGCGGCCCGGTTATTGGAGGTCTCCAATGTCGTCATGCCGGGGGGCCATCCGATCGGCATAGCCGGCGGTGGACACGATATTAGAGTAGTCGATGGCGGAGCACGTGCTGCGCGCAAAGCGTTCGATTAACTAAGCGTCGGCGGTACGGATGTGACGCCACCGGCCTACGCAGGAACCCTGGTTCAGCGACCGGGAAATGCCGGCTATGTCGGACTGCGGGCCTCAGACACTGGCCCAGCGGTCGATGTAAACGTGCCTAGTGTGCCTTATCGGACATTACATTACCCATGAACACCCCGAATTCTACTAAGTGAGATCGTGGACGACTATATGCGGCACGCCCATGCCGATTACGTCGGCCTGTGGCAAATCGCCAACAGGATACGAGAGGATCTCGGACTTACCGAGGGCAAAAAAGTCCAGCAACAGACGCTGATCGTGGTAAGGCAACTTATTTACCGAGGTCTTTGGCCCGGAGATTACTTTAGGACAGGATTTCATTTTTGGGATGAGAGGGATATGGAGGCGATCATCGCTCGCATCGAAAAAAAATGGGACGCGGAGCACGGCGATCCCACCCTGGCGAATCCCATCTGTTGGTTCGCGCTTCGCCCCACGTAAGGCCGCGGGCCCCCGGCCAACTAGATCGCCGCCCTGCGCCAGATCGATCCGAATAACCTGAACCTGACCTATTTCTCCAATCCAGGCTCGGCACCGACGCAGGAGGCGCTCGTTTTCGACTTGTCTCGGAAAGCGATCGTCGGCAGTCGACATCAATGTCCCTATAGTAGAGTCTATAGGAGGCGTTCAACAAATTGTTGATGATTATATGCAGGAATCCAAGACAGATTTCATAGCTTTACCATAGCTGGCAACCGCCGCCCGGCGTTCAACTCGGTGCGCAGACAACAGCGGAGGTAAGGAAAATCGAGTCTCGAAATGGTTAAGCGTCTTTATGAAAAAGGATTGAGAGCGGGAAATTATTACCTTGGGACCCGCTTTGACTATTGGCCAGATGAGGGCTGCCAGGCGGCGCTCCGCATCGAGCAGGAACGGATCAAGGCCGGCGCCGATCCCAACCCCGCCGAGCCGATCTGCTGGTTCGCGCCCCGCCCGATGAGACTGCCGTCCACCTCCCCCGCCCTGCTTCGGGTCGATTGCACGGAGGAGCATCGCCGCATAGGGTGGTTGGGACGACCGCGACGGAGTACCGCGCATGACCGAGCCATTTCCGGCGATCAGCCTCGTCGCGGTGCCCGGGCGTCGGCGACAGACTTTAGAGATTGCGCGCGAGATCGAGCGGCGCGGCTTCTGCGGCATCTATATGCCGAGCCGTTGGGGCAACATGGCGCAATGCAACGCATTGGCCCTCGCGACCGAGCAGATCCGGTTCGGGACGGCGATCGCGCCGATCTATGCCGAGACGGTCGAGGAATTCGCGGTGAACGCCGCCTATATCCACGAGGTGTCGGGCGGGCGGTTTCGCTTCGGCATCGGCGTCGCACACGGGCCGACGCATCAGCGGCTCGGGATCAGCGTGGGCAAGCCCTTGGCCGACACCCGCGCCTTCGTCGACAAGCTCAAATCCTATGAGGGCATCGGCGCGCTGCCGCCGATCGTGCTCGCCGCGTTGCGCCGGCGCATGGTGGCGCTCGCCGCCGAGATCGCCGAGGGTGTCTTGTTCGCCAACGCCAGCCTGTCGCATATGGCAAATTCGCTTGCCATCGTCCCGGCGGAAAAGCGCCGCGACCCGAACTTTTTGGTCGGCAACATGCTGCCGGTGTGCATCTCGGACGATGAGGGCGCTGCGATCGCGCTGCACCGCCACCGGCTGGTGCGCTACACGCTGCTGCCGAATTATCGAAATTATTGGAAGGAGGCGGGCTACGTTGACGAGATGACGGCGATCGAACAGGCTATCGCTGAAAACCGCCGCGACGACATCCCGAAATACCTGACCGACCGCTGGATCGCGGACAACACCCTTTTCGGCCTGCCGGCGAAGGTCCGCGACGGCTTGGCGGCGTGGCAGGCCGCCGGGGTCGACACCCCCGTCCTGGTGCCTAACTCGGTCAACGGCAACCAATTAACGGCGCTACAGGAAATCTTCGACGCGTTCGCCGCGTAGGGACCCCGCCCGCGCGGTGGTCTCCGTTGCAAAGAGTTCTGCTGGCGCAAACCCCGCCGCCCCATATGATGCTCGCGGCGGCAAGGAGACGCGCGTGCCCGAGTTCAGGACCCTAGCGCCCGCGGAACGGAGCGACGCCTCGCCGGCGGCGGCGAGCACGGCGCGCTATCTCGGCCGGGCGATCACCGCTCTGCGCCGCGGCGAACCGGTGCTGATCCGCGACGAAGCGCTGAGCGTGCTGGCGATCGCGGCCGAGCTGGTGACCGAAGACAATTTGCGCCACCTCCGTCAAATTTCGTCCACCTCGCCACGCGTCGTGCTGACCCGCCGGCGTGCGGTCGCACTGGGCCTCGCCTCGCGTCAGGATCTGTCGGGCGCTTTGACGATTTCGGTCTCGCCCGAAATGCCGGCTACAGTGATCCGCAACCTGGCGGAACCCGGCGCCTCGCTCGGCGCCGAGCCGCCCGGCTTCGGCCCCGAGCCGCTCATCACCAGGGCCGGGGCGTTGGCCGCAGTCGCCTTGGCCAAGCTCGCCTCATTGTTGCCGGCGGCGCTGGTGCTGCGGGTCGGCGCAGCCGAGGCGGCGCTGTTGGCGCGGCGCGGCGATCTTGCGGCGATCGATGCCGCCTGCGTCTTCAAACGCGACGCCGCGAGCGCCGGATTGACCCGCGTCGCCGAGGCGCGGGTGCCGCTCGCCGACGCCGAGAACGCCCGCCTGATCGCGTTCCGGCCGGGTGACGGCGGTGTCGAGCATCTGGCGATCGTGATCGGCGCACCCGATCCGGCGGTCCCGGTGCTGGTGCGGCTGCATTCGGAATGCTTCACCGGCGACCTATTGGCGAGCCTGCGCTGCGACTGCGGCGACCAGCTGCGCGGCGCGATCGCGGCGATCGCCAAGGCCGGCGACGGCGTGCTGCTGTACCTGGCGCAGGAGGGCCGCGGCATCGGCCTCGTCAACAAGCTCAGGGCCTACCAATTGCAGGATGCCGGCTTCGATACGCTCGACGCCAACGAGCAGCTGGGCTTCGACGCCGACGAGCGCGTCTACCTTCCGGCCGCGGAGATGCTGCGCCAGCTCGGTTTCGCCACGATCCGCCTGTTGACCAACAATCCCGAGAAGATGTCGGCATTGCAGCACTACGGCATCCGCGTCATCGAGCGGGTGCCGCACGTTTTCCCGGCGAACGGCCACAACCAGCGCTACCTGCGCACCAAAGCAACCCGCAGCGGCCATCTCCTTTAAGGGTTTCTGACGAAAGCTTGGGAATCGATGGTGCCCAGGGGAGGAATTGAACCACCGACACACGGATTTTCAGTCCGTTGCTCTACCAACTGAGCTACCTGGGCGTTCCGCCGCGGGGCGCTTATAAGAGAAATGGCGCCTCGATGTCCAGCCGCTCGATGGGCGCCCCTTCGGCGGCGCCGGCCGGCCCTATTCGTCGGCGGCGGCAGCGTCCCCGGGGGGGGCCATCATCGCCTCGGCGACGAGGCCCGCATTGGCGCGGATCGCGCGCTCGATCGCCTCGCCCACCTCGGCATTGTCGCGCAGATAGGCCTTGGCGTTTTCGCGGCCCTGACCGACGCGTTGGCCTTCATAGGAGAACCACGAGCCCGATTTCTCGACGACGCCGGCCTGGACCCCGAGATCGATCAATTCGCCGCGCTTTGACACGCCCTCGCCGTACATGATGTCGAAATCGACGACCTTGAACGGCGGCGCCATCTTGTTTTTGACGACCTTGACGCGGGTTTGGTTGCCGATCACCTGGTCTCGCTCCTTGATCGCGCCGATGCGGCGAATGTCGAGCCGGACCGAGGCGTAGAATTTGAGCGCGTTGCCGCCGGTGGTGGTTTCGGGATTGCCGAACATAACCCCGATCTTGTGGCGGATCTGGTTGATGAAGATGACTGTCGCGCGCGACCGCGAGATCGAGCCGGTCAATTTGCGCAGGGCCTGGCTCATCAGCCGAGCGTGCAGACCCATATGGCTGTCGCCCATCTCGCCTTCGAGCTCGGCGCGCGGCACGAGCGCCGCGACCGAATCGATGACCAGCACGTCGATCGCACCCGAACGGACCAAGGTATCGGTGATCTCGAGCGCCTGCTCGCCGGCATCGGGCTGCGAGATCAAGAGGTCGTCGACATTGACCCCGAGCTTGCGGGCATAGGCCGGATCGAGCGCGTGCTCGGCATCGATAAAGGCGCAGGTGCCGCCGGCGCGCTGCGCCTCGGCGATGACGTGCAAGGCCAAGGTGGTCTTGCCCGAGCTTTCCGGGCCGTAGATCTCGACGACGCGGCCTCGCGGCAATCCGCCGATGCCGAGGGCGATGTCGAGCCCGAGTGAGCCGGTCGAAATCACCTCGATGTCGCCGGCGGTCTCGTGCGAGCCGAGCTTCATGATCGAGCCTTTGCCAAAGGCCCGTTCGATCTGGCCGAGTGCGGCGTCCAAAGCCCGCTGCTTGTCCATCGCTTCCTTGTCCAAGAGCCGCAACGCCGTCTGCATGGTCGAGCCCTCCGTTATTTCACAGCCGGCGATGTCGAACAACCGCGAGCCGGAAGAGCCAATGTACCCGGTTTGTTCGTAAACGCAAGCTGCGATTCACAATCGGGCGGGATCGCTCACAACCACATCTTTAACCTTAATGGCGAGCTGCTTCAAGCTGAACGGCTTGGGCAGGAAATGCAGGCCGCTGTCGCTGTCGAGCCGCTGCCGGAAGGTGTCCTCGGCATAACCCGAGATGAAGATCACCTTGATGCCGGAATCGATCCGGCGCACTTCGTGGATCAATGCCGGCCCGTCCATCTGCGGCATCACCACATCGGTGATCAACAGGTCGAATTTCTCGGTCGCGGCTCTGATCAGCTCGAGCGCCGCCTCGCCGCTCTTCGCCTCGGTGACCCGATAACCCTTGTTGCGCAACGCACGCGCGGCGAACATGCGCACCGCGTCGTCGTCCTCGACCAGCATCACCGCGGCGGTACCGGTCAGGTCCTTAGGGACGGGCGGCTCGACCGCGGCGCCGCGGCTCGCCGGCATGCCCGAAGCGGCCTGATGGCGAGGCAGATAGATCTCGAACGTTGCGCCGTGGTCGGGAGAGCTCTCGACAAAGACGAACCCGCCGGTCTGCTTGACGATGCCATAGACCGTCGACAGCCCGAGGCCGGTCCCGGAGCCGATCTCCTTCGTTGAGAAGAACGGCTCGAATATGCGTGCCAGATCGGCGGGAGAGATCCCGACCCCGGTGTCAGACACCTCGATCAGCACGTAATCTCCGGGCGGCATGATTTCGGGCCCTCGCCGCGACGCGGCTGCCTGGTGGATGTTCGCGGTGCGGATCGTCAGCCGGCCGCCTCTCGGCATCGCATCGCGGGCGTTGACCGCGAGGTTGATCACCACCTGCTCAAGCTGGCCCTGATCGACCTTGACGAGGCCGAGGTCGCGTCCGTGCACGACCTCGAGCGCGATGTTCTCGCCGATTAGCCGGCGGAGCAAATGAGACAGCTCGACGAGGACGTCGGTGACGTCGAGAACCCGCAGCTGCAAAGTCTGCTGCCGCGAGAAGGCCAGCAGCTGGCGCACCAGATTGGCGGCACGGTTGGCGTTCTGCTGGATCTGCATGATATCGGCAAAGGCCGGGTCGCCGGGTCTCGAACGCAGCAGCAGCAGATCGCAAAATCCGATCATCGCAGTGAGCAAATTATTGAAATCGTGCGCGACCCCGCCGGCGAGCTGGCCGACCGCCTGCATCTTCTGGGATTGGGAAAATTGCGCCTCGAGGCTCTTCTGCTCGGTGACATCGATGAAATAGAGAGTGGTTCCAGGGTCAGGCTCGTCATCCGCGCCGGCGCCCTCGATGGCGGAGCCTTGCGCTGTGTCCGCCCGCGAAGGAACCGCTGCCGGCTCATCGTCGATCCGGCTGAGCAACAGCACCGTCGTCCGCTCGCGCGGGCCTTCCAGCCGAACCTCGACCGGCTCGCGATCGAGCCGACCATCTGCCGCCGCTCCGAATTTCACCGCGATCGTGGTCCGGTCGCGATGGTCCAAGAAGCCGATCAATTCGAGCCCGATCAGATCCTGCGGCGCTGCGCCAAACAACTCGCCAAGCGCCCGATTGACCTCGACGAACCGGCCGTGCCCGTCAACAACGGCGATGCCGACCGGAGCGCTGGCGAAAAACCGACGGCCCCGTTCATTCGACCGCTGTGGCTCACAAGTTCGGGCAGACTCTGGGGTGGGAGCGCGGACGATCGGCCGGGTGGGCTCAGGCTCGGACCCTACCTGGCAAAAGCCGATTGCGGTTTCGTCGGGAAGATCGGCGAGGGCGCCGCGCTCCTCGTCCATCCTCGAGGCCGCGGCCCGGCCGGCGGCAAAGGCTGCGGTGCAGGCTGCGAGGCTGATTGCGACGAGCACCGCCGTATGGGTGGGCGCCGCGACCAGCAATGCGGCGACGAGCAGCGCCGCGAGAGCACCGGCAGCGATGACCAGGGCGAAAGTCGTCGATTTCCCCCGCCGAGGCTTTAGCCGCGAACCGGCGGTTTCCCGGGGCGCGGCGAGCCGATCGGCTTCGCGGCCCGCCTGCCCGCTACCCGCGGCCTCAGCTTCGATCGCCATGATACGCGTCCTCAGCGACTGATCGACCCACTGACACTACCACAGATAGCCGAAGGCGCAACTGTCGCGATGGCTTGCAGTACGATACAAGCGCGGTTCGTCGTTCACTCGATGCTTCCCGCCGCGTCGCCTACGAGAGGGCCGGGTTCAATCGTCGCGGTGAGTTCGCTCCATGCGCTCGTGCCGCTCCTGCGCCTCGATGCTGAGAGTGGCGATCGGCCGGGCTTCGAGACGACGGATGCCGATGGGTTCGTCGGTCTCCTCGCAATAGCCGTAGGTGCCGTCATTGATCCGACTGAGCGCCGCGTCGATTTTCGAGATCAGCCGGCGCTCGCGGGCCCGGGTCCGCAATTCGATCGCGCGCTCTGCCTCGAGCGACGCCCGGTCGGTCAGGTCGGGCTTGAGCAGGCTTTCTTCCTTCAGGTGCTGCAGCGTATCCGATGATTCGGCCAGCAGAGCGGCGCGCCACTGCAGCAGCTTTTGTCGGAAATATTCGACCTGGCGCGGGCTCATAAAATCTTCATCGTCGGACGGACGATAATCTGGCGGAAGCGACGCACGCATCGGTTTCCCCGAAACGCCGTGAAAGAAGCGCCGGAGTATATGAATCGCCTTATTCCGCTTCAAGCGCGAGTAAGCGCTTGGAGCATATCGATTCCGCATAAGTTTCCATAGCCCCCGCGAACATCTGTGGCGAGGGTGCCGCGCCGCCCTCGCCCGGCCCGTCGCCCGCTGCGGCCGAATTCTTTGGAACCGGGTCTGTGGCCGCCTAATCGGGCTCGCGCAGCACCTTCTGGTTCATTCCGACGTAGGGATTCTTTAAGGGGTGCGCGCCTAGTCTGTTCCGATGGACGACAACAGAACAAAATCCGGCGCGGCCGTGGAGCCGCTCCTGCCGTCCGCGGACACCAAGCGGTGGGTCGCGCGTCGGAAGGCGGTCATCGTCAACGCGGTGCGAAACGGCGCGCTCAGCCTCGACGAGGCCTGCCGCCGCTATCAGCTCTCGGTCGAAGAGTTTCGCGGCTGGCAGCAGGCGATCGAGGCGCATGGCGTGGCCGGCTTGCGCGTTACCCGGTTGCAGATCTACCGCGACGCGCCCCCGGTCCGACCGGTCAAGCCGCGCTATTGACCGGGTTTGACCTGTCCTTCCTAGGCGTTGGGCGGCACAGGCTGAAGCTTCGCGCATAACCTGTCTCCGCAGTCTCCGCACGAAAGCAGGCCCGAACCGTCAGCGCGAACTCGGGGGAGCTGAGCTTTGGGCGGCCCGAATGCCAGGTGCAGGCCAGATCAACGGGTGCCGGCCAAATCAAGGCACCGGCCGGATTGCCGGGTGCGGATCACACCGCCGGGCGGGCTCGGATATCAGCACCGATCTTCGCGGATCAGCTTTTCTCACATGTGCATGACGATGTCGTTGTCCTCGGCGTGGATCGCGGCGAGACCGCCCTGCGCGCTGAGGATCTTCAGAACCTCCCAGATGTCGCCGAACTGCACCATGCGGCCCAGCCGGTTCGGGCGGATGTCGGTGGTGAACATCTTGACCGAAGCGTGGCCCTCCTGGATCGCCTCCGGCAAGGCGCCAAGCACGCCCAGCGACAGCTTGCCTGCAGCAGCAGGTGAAAGCCGTAATCGCAGTAGCAGGCGCCGGCCCATTCGCGCTGGCGCGCCTCGATCGATCGCGGCAGAGGCTGGTCGGGCGGGCAGGGGGCGAAATCGACCAGGGTCGTAGCGCCGCCGTGAAGGGCGGCGCGGCTGACCTATTCCGGCGGCGCGCTCAACAAATCCTCGTTGCGTCCCGGAAACGGGATCGGCGAACTGCAATGAATGTGCGGGTCGACCCCGCCCGGAATGACGATCTGCCCGACGGCGTCGAGAGTGCGCGCGGCGCCGAATGCGTTGAGGCTGCCGGGAGCGCCAATGGCCGCGATCTTGCCGCTGATAACGCCGATATCGGCGGCCTCGGTCGCCGCCGGCATCACCGCCAATTCGCCGGAAACGATCAGGTCGAACGCGCGGACCTCCCTTTTCCTGTGCGGACCTGACCGGACCCGCCGGCCAAGACGCCAGCTTCCGGAGTTCAATCGCCCCCGTCCAGGGGAGTGCGCGGGCGGCGGGGCCGGCACCAGTCCTGTCGGCCGGCAAACGGCACCGAGACGGCGAGGCGCCTGCGCCACTGCGCCGCGTAGGCGGCGGCGAGCGCCGGCGAGGCGACGAGGTTCAGATCCTCCGAATTGCGCGCCGCGTTGCGGGTCCAGTTGTAGGAGCCCATCAGGGTCAGGAGATCGTCGATCACCATCACCTTGGCATGGGCGATCGGCACCCTGCGGTCGATCCAGATCGGCGTCCCGGCCGCGGCGAGCGGGTCGATGCCGGGGTTGCGCTCGCAGGGCGTGCGCTTGTCGGCGATCAGGCGAACATCGACGCCGCGCTCACGCGCCCGCACCAATGCCTCGACGATGCCCGCGCCGGTCGTCAGATTGTAGGCGCTGACCAGGATCTGCCGCCGCGCCCGGTCGATCGCTGCCACCGCGACGGCGGCGCAATCCTGTTCCGGCGCGAAGCACACCCAGATCGCCGCGCTCGGCACGGCCGCCATCGCCGGACCCGCCGACATCGCCGCAACCAGCCGAAACGCCAACAGAGCCGCCGCAATCACGCCGCGGAAGATAGGCCGCAGACGTTAAAGCGAGGTGTGCGGCACTCGTCGGCTCACCTCTTCGCAGCGGCAGTGGCAGCGGCCCTCCGGCCGCGCAATCCGCTGGACAAGACCGTTGAAGCCGAGCCTACTCCGCTGCGAAGCAGTAGGCCGCGAGCTTGTTGCCGTCGGGATCGCGGACATAGCCGGCAAAGGCGTTGGGCTTCCAGCCGCGCGGTCCGACCGCTCCTTCGTCCTTGCCGCCGGCGGCGAGCGCCGCCTTGTGAAAGGCCGTGACCGCGGCGCGGCTGGGGGCGACAAAGCTGATCGTGCCGCCATTGGCCCGGCTCGCAGGCTGCCCGTCGGCCGGCTTCAGCACGAAAAATTCCGGCTCGCTTTGCCCCCAGATTGAACCGTTGTCGCCGAGGTCGTTGAGCCGCTTCAACCCGAGCGGCGCCAGCACGCCGTCATAAAACGCCCGTAGCCTTCGCCAGGTCGTTGGTCCCGACCGTGATATGAGTGAATATCGCCATCCGATCCTCCTTCAGACGCGGGTGCTGCCAGATCCCGCGTTCCGGCAGCAATCACATCAACAAGAGCATCAGTTGATCGAGGCGAGCTCCTCGACGCGCAGGCCGGCGCGCACGCGGCCGACCAGCTCCTCGGGGTCGTAGACGATGCCGACCGGGTTCTTGTCATTGGCACGAGCGGCTCTGCATGTAGGCCCGACCTTCGGCCGCGGTCGCGAAATTGTCGACCAGCAGCTCGACCTGGTTGTGGTCGGGATCGTGGTAATACATCGAGGTCGTGACGCCGTGGTTGACGCAGCGCTGTGGGCGGATGCCGATCTCTTTCAGCCGCTGGTAATTGTCGATCAGATCGTCGAGACCGCCGAAGGTGAAGGCGACGTGGTGCAGGCCCGCTTCCCTCCCGGCTTTCGGCCCGTCCGGCTCGCGCTCCGCCAACGGCCCGGGATCGAGAAACGCGACCCGGTGATGCTCGTCGTCATAGCTGATGAACGAGATGCGCTCGGCCTCGTAAAGAATGTCGGCGCCGAGCACCGTGCAGTACCAATCGATCATTTCGCGGCGGCGATTGGTCTGCAGCACGATATGCGACAGCTTTTTCGGTGACGCCATGATCTCCTCCCTGGTTAGAGTGCTGCGTGTCGTTCTGATCGGTGCACGAGAGCCGGGCGGAAGTCAATCGAGTGGTGGCAACGCAACACCACCTGCCGACGGATGACCGGCTGCCGCGGGCTGTCCGGCGGGGATCAGAGGCTGTGTCATGTCACCGGCGTAGCTGCATCTGCAGCGAATCTACAGCAAAACTCAGCCGCTGGCAGAACAGCCAGGGCAACTGTTGCGTCTCGGGGCGGCTCATCGACGATGTCAGATCCTTGCGTGCGGACGCGAGCCGGTCGGAGAGTCGTCACAAAGCGAACATGACATGCGAAACCGGCAATTTTATGGTGTGCGCTCCAAAGGTGACGGGTTTCGCTACGCTCCACCCATCCTGACGGCGCCGGCCGCTCGAACCCGGCGGTCAGTTGCCGCCGGTCACATCGATCGTTACCCCGGTGACGAAATCGGCGTCGCTCGACGCCAGAAAACAGATGACCCGCGCCTGGTCGGCAGCCTCGGCGATGCGCCTGAGCGGGGTGCGCTCGATTTCGGCGGCCTGGTCCAGGGGGCTCTGCTGCTCCCAGCGCGAACGGATGCGCTCGGTCAAGGTACGGCTGGGCGCGATCGCGTTGACATTGATGCCCCAGGGACCGAGCTCGAAGGCGATCTTGCGGGTAAAGGCGATGATCCCGCCATTGCCGATCGCCGGTTCGAGCTTCGCATTATCGACCGCAGCGACAAAGGCCGGATTCCGATCGCGCTTGGCTAGAGCCCGCGAGCTTGGTTAGGGTGGCTGCCGAAATCCCGGCGCGAGAAGGCGAGGTCAGGTCCATGGAATTCGGCATGTTTCACGAGTTTCCGTCGCTTCCCGGCCGCTCCGAGAGCGAGGCCTTCGACGAGGCGATGGACCAGGTCGACGCGGCCGAGCGACTGGGACTCGACGTGATGTGGCTGGCCGAATTGCATTTCGAGCCGCGGCGGTCATTGCTGTCGGCGCCGCTCAGCATCGCCAGCGCGATTGCCGCGCGCACTCGCCGCATCAAGATCGGCATCGCCGTCCAGGTCTTGCCGTTGTGCCATCCATTGCGGCTCGCCGAGGAAGCGGCCACGGTCGACCAGCTGAGCCACGGCAGGCTGATCTTCGGGGTCGGGCGCAGCGGGGTGGCGCAGACCTATGAAGCTTACGGCATCTCCTATGCCGAGAGCCAAGCTCGGTTTCGCGAGATCCTCGAGGTGATCGAGCGGGCCTGGACCGAGCCGAGCTTTTCCTATGAGGGCGCCTACCATCGCTTCAGCAACGTCAGCGTGGTGCCTAAGCCCTATCAACAGCCGACGCCGCCGATCCGCATCGCCGCCAGCACGCCCGACACCTTTCCGGCGATCGGGCGCCGCGGCATGCCGATCTTTGCCTCGGTGCGCCACACCAGCTGGTCCGCTCTCGCCGGCCAGATCCGCCTTTATCACGAAGCCTGGGAGGCAGCAGGCCATCCGGGGCGCGGGCAGGTCTTTGTCTCGGCCCCGGCCTATCTCGCCGAGACCGAGGAGGAGGCCCGCGCCGAGCCCAAGGCCAGCATCATGCACTTCTATCATGAGCAGGCGAACCTCCTGGAAGGGGCAGCGAAATTGGTCGATCCGGAGACCGCGGCAAGGCGGATGCAGCGGGTGCACGAATTGCGCCGCCGCGCCTACGATGACGCGGTCGAGGCCAATGCGCTGATCGGCACCCCTGCTGCGATCGCCGCGAAGCTGCGCTCGTTGCAGGCCGAGATCGGGCTCGCCGGCATCCTCGCCGAATTGAATTGCGGCGGGCTGATCCCGCACGAAAAGGTCGTGAACGCGATGCGCCTGCTGTGCGCGGATGTCATGCCCCGCTTTGCCCCGCAGCGGCAAGCGGTCGCCTGAGCCAGGTTCGTTTGTGAGGAGTGACCGATGCTGACCTTGTATCTCTCACCGGGATCAAGTGCGATGGCGACACATATCGCGTTGCACGAGATCGGCGTGCCGTTCGAAAGCCGGCCGCTATCGTTCGCCAGGCGCGAGCAGCATTCACCCGACTATCTGGCGATCAATCCCGAGGGCAAGGTCCCGACCCTGTTGATCGACGGGCGCAAGCTGACCGAGGTCGCCGCGACCCTCTATTATCTCGCCAAGCGCTATCCGGAGGCCGGGCTGTGGCCCGCGGGCGGCATTGAAGCCGAGGCACAGGCCATTTCATGGATGTCCTTCATCGCCGCGACCATCCACCCCGCCCGCCGCATCGGTCTCGAACGCTGGAAAGAGGTGTTCAAAATCGCCGACCCGAGACTCGGGGCCCAACGAGTGGACGGTCGGCGGCCATTATTCGATCGCCGACATCCACCTGTTCCGGCTGTATTGGCGGTTCAAGACCTCGACCTCGCCGGCGCCCGGCGAATACCCGAGCCTCGACGCCCATTTCGCGCGAATGATGGCGCGCCCGGCGGTCAAGAAGACGATCGAGATCGAGAGTGCCATCGGCTACAACCTGCCATAACCATCGGCGCCACCGGTGTCGCTGCTTTTGTTCAATCGGCTGCAGACCGCGCGGAGCATCACGCCGGGACATGCGCGAGGCATTGGCGCTGCAGCAGCAGGGCCGGCTGGCGGATGCCGGAGGCGCTCTATCGAACCGTCATCGAGCGCGATCCCGACCATGTCCGGGCCTTGTTCAATCTCGGGCTGGTCCGCGTCCGGCAAGGCGGGCTCGACGACGCGATCGGACTGTTCAGCGAGGCATTGCGCCGTCGACCGGACTTCGCCGAGGCGGAGAACGCGCTCGGCATCGCGCTGCGCCTGTCGAACCGGCACGAGGAGGCGCTGGCGCATTACGCGCGAGCCCTCGCGATCAAGCCCGACTATGCCGAGGCCGAGAACAATCTCGGGTTGGCCCTGCACGCGCTCGGCCGGGGCACGGAAGCGCTGCCGCACTACCAGCGCGCGATTTCGATCAAGCCCGACTACGCCGAGGCGGAGAACAATTTCGGCGCCGCGCTGAGGGCGCTCCACCGCTACGACGAGGCGGTTGCGCATTACCGCCGGGCGGTGGCGGACAGGCCCGGTTCGGCCGCGGCGCACAACAATCTCGGCGTGGCGCTCCAGCTCGTCGGCCGGCATGACGAGGCGCTGGCGCAGGCCGAGCAGGCGCTGGCGCTGATGCCCGACTTTCCCGAGGCGCATCACGGCCGCGGCACGGTGCTGCGGACGTTGGGCCGGCTCGATGAGGCGCGGCGAGAGCTGGAACAGGCGATCGCGCTGGCGCCGCGCAAGGCCGAATTCTACCGCTCGCTCGCCGAGGCCAAGCATTTCACCGAAGGCGACCCGCACTGCGCCATGATCGAGGCATTGGCGCGCGACATGGCCTTCGCTGCCGGAGGAGGAGCGCAGTCCATCTCCATTTCGCGCTGGGCAAGGTCTGCGGCGATCTCGGAGAGCACGAGCGCGCGTTTTCCCACCTCGTCGAGGGCAATGCGCTGAAGCGCCGGCGAACCGTTTATGACGAAGAGATGGTACTGGCGCGGCTCGACAGCACCAGGGCGTTGTTCAGCGCCGAGGTCATCGGCGAGCGGACCGGGCAGGGCGACCCGTCGACGCTCCCCGTCTTTATTCTCGGCATGCCGCGCTCCGGCACCACACTCGTCGAGCAGATGCTGGCGAGCCACCCGGAGGTCTATGGCGCCGGCGAGCTCAGCGATTTCGAGCGGGTTGTGGTCGGGCTCGGCGGCCCCGACGGGCGTCCCGCCGATATCGGCGGCGAGGAGTTGCGCCGGCATCGGGGCGGGCTATGTGGCGCGAATCGGCGCCGCTGGCGCCGCGGGCCCGGCGCATCACCGACAAGATGCCGGCCAACTTCCGCTACGCCGGGCTGATCCATTTGGCGTTGCCGAACGCGCGCATCGTCCATATGCGCCGCGATCCGGTCGACACCTGCCTGTCGTGCTTTTCGATCCTGTTCGGCGGCGACCAGCCCTTCACTTACGATCTGGGCGAACTCGGACGGTACTATCGCGCCTATCAGAGGCTGATGGAGCACTGGCGCGCGGTTTTGCCGCCGGGGGTCATGATCGAGGTGCAATACGAGGCGCTGGTCGGCGATTTCGAGCCCGAGGCACGCCGCATCCTCGCCCATTGCGGCCTCGAATGGAACGAGGCCTGCCTCGATTTCCACCAGACCGAGCGACCGGTCCACACCGCCAGCTCGGTCCAGGTGCGCCAGCCGATTTATCGGAGCTCGGTCGGCCGCTGGCGGCCGGACGCGGAAGAGCTGCGGCCCCTGCTCGACGCGCTTGCGGCGAGTAATGCGCGGCCGGAGGCTTCGGACGCCCGAGGCGGCGGCTTGCCCTCGGCAGGAATTCACTACCGAAGAAGGGATCGTCAGCCGTGTCCTGCGCCAGCGCCAGAGAACGCGCGAGCCCAGTCAGCCACGCCGCGAACAACGCAAGCGAGGTCGGCTCCGGCACGGCCGATGGCAATTCCGACAAAGTGACCATCAGACTGTCGGGTGAAAGCTGGCCGGAACAGTCTGTGGTGGTGGGTCCATAAGGGAGATTGTGGCCGATATACGACAGAAGTCTGGTCGTTGATATCGAAAGTATTAGTGCCCGCCGGCACCGGCGTCGTGAAGGTGCCAGCTGGAAAATTGCGTCCCATTGCCACAGCGGCACCCCTGGGGTGAAGCCGAGCGAGTTTCCGTCGACAAACGCCTGGTAGACGTTCGCCGGAAAACCCGACCGCTTCCATCCGACAATGGGCCGACTGTCATCACCAGGGTGCCGGCAGAGCTGACGTTGAAGTCGACGGGGCCGCCGATGCCGCCGACCCCTGTGGGACGGAGCATGATCGGATTGAAGGTGCCGAGGCCGGTGCTTCCTGCCGGAGCCGGATTGGTCGTCGAGGCGGCTCAGGCTGGTAAAGGAGCACGGCGGCGAACCCGGGTCGATCGTGCATGTCGCGCCCCTGGCATTCGCCGAGACGAGGCCCATCAGCGCCGCGCCGGGTAGAAGATACTTGTTCATCCGCGCGCCTCGGTAAGGTTAACTAACCCTTGACTTAGGATTAACACCCAGTCGCGCCAACGTCAAGGTGTCAACTCGCAGGATGGTTTCGCCTCGGGGTGGCTGATCACGCTAGGCCGTGTCTGAGGGGGCGGCTGAGCGGGTCATTCGCGGCGAAACCGCTTGCCGCGGCCGATGAGGCGCTGGCGCGTCAGATAGACCTGTTTGTCGTCGTCGGCCATGACATACCCGATGACTTGCGCCGGCCGGCCATGACGTTGCAGGATCGCCAGGATGGCGGCGGTGTCCTGCTCGGAGGCGAGGACGCAAAAGCCGACCCCCATGTTGTAGACTTCGAACATTTCGGGGTCGCCGACTTCCCCATGGTGCTGGATCAGGCCGAAGATCGGCGGTGCCGTCGGCAGATTGCCGATCTCGAACCCGACCTTCGCCTCGACCCTCGCCAGGTTCAGCAACCCGTCGCCGGTGATGTTGACGAGCGCCTTCACCGTCGGGACATTTTTGATGATATCGAGGATTTCGGGCACATAGATCAGGGTCGGGCGCAGCAGTTCCTCGCCGAGCGGAATGCCGAGATCGGGAAGGATCCGATCGATCCCCAGCCCCGCCTGCTCGAACAACACATGCCGCGCGAGGGTCAGGCCGTTGCTGTGGATGCCGCTGCTCTCGACGCCGATGATCGCATCGCCGGGCACGAGATCGCGGCCGGTGATGATATGGTCGAGCGGCACCAGGCCGACCGCCATGCCGACCAGGTCGAACCCGCGCACCACGTCTTTGAGCTGGGCGGTTTCACCGCCGGAAATCGAAATGCCGGCCTGGTGCGCGCCCTCCGCGAGCCCGACCGCGATCGCCCCCAGCATGTCGGCATCGGCCTCGCCGACCGCGATATAATCGAGCATCGAGACCGGGCGCGCGCCAACGCAGATCAGATCGTTGACGTTCATTGCGACGCAATCGACGCCAATCGTGTCATATTTCGCCACCATGTCGGCGACGATCGACTTCGAGCCGACCCCGTCGGTGCACAGCGCCAGACCGATGCCGCCGATGTCGATCACATTGGCGAAATAGCCGATGTCGAGCTTGACGGCACCGAGCTGGCCCGCCGTCGGCCAGGTCTGCTTGATCTGGTCGATGATCTTGCGCAAGCCGCGATCGACCACGGCGATGTCGACCCCAGCTTCCCGGTAGCGGTTGTCTTGCGTGCTCATCGGTGATCCGAGCGAGTTTGTGGACGGCCAGGCGATCGATCGCCCCAGCCATGCTCGATTAGACCTTTGCGCCGCATCCGCCTAGGCCGATTATCCGCGACGCAGGATCGTAACGCAGGATCGCTCACGGAGGACCGGCCATGACCATCGCCCTGGAGACCCGCCCGCTCGGCACGGCCCTCGGCACCGAGGCGCTCGGCGTCGATTTGGCGAAGCTCGACGACGCCACCTTCGCCGCGATCCGGGAGGCGTTTGCCGAACATCCGGTGCTGGTGTTCCGCGACCAGCATCTGGGCGCCGGCGACATTGCCGGCTTCGGCCGCCGGTTCGGCACCCCGCGCCAGCACTCGTTGGTCGGCTACCGCCATGCCGAACATCCCGAAGTATCGTGGCTGCGCAATGTCGACGACGCGGGCAAGATCGATTGGTACGGGGTCAAGCGCGCGACCGACTGGCATACCGACTCGACCTATGAGGAGGTGCCGCCGCTGATGGCAATGCTGCACGCGCTCGAGGTGCCGGCAACCAAGGGCGGCACGATGTTCGCCGATATGTGCGCCGCCTACGACGCCTTGCCGCAAGCGATGAAGCAACGGCTCGCCGGGCTCACCGGGCTGCATGGGCGCACCGACGGCCCGGCTGGCGCGCGGCTCTACGATCCCGACGAAGAGATGCGCCGGACCGATAGGAAATACGAGGAAAAGCCTCGCCCGGCGGTGGTGCCGCACCCGGTGACCGGCCGCTCGATCCTGTTCGTCAACCCGATGCACACGCATGGGTTTGCCGGAATGGGTCGCGACGAGGCATGGCGACTGATTGAGGAGCTCGCCGCGCACGCGACCCAGGAGCGGTTTACCTACTACCATTCCTGGCGGGTCGGCGATCTCCTGATCTGGGACGAGCGGGCGACCATGCACCGGGGTGCAGGCGATTACCACCCCGAGGAGCGCCGAGTGATGCTGCGCACGATCGTCTACCCGAATTAGTGGTACACCGCTGACGCTCGCCCCTGGCAGCCCCGCTCTCGTCTTCGCGGCGGAGACCGGAGTCAAATCCGCTATTGGTTGGGAGACCCCGAGCGTCCCCCGCTCGGGCCCCTCTTGAAGCACGCAGACGGTGCGTGCAACCTTCGGCGCAGTTTCTGCCGATTTCGTTACGAGCTTGAAGGAACGATCCACAGCGCTGTCGGCACCGGCCGAGCCGGTCCTCGGGTCGGGCTAGCTGCGAGCTCGGAGGGCGTTTCGTTCCTATCGGGTGAGCTGCGCGGGCAGCGTGTTGGTGTCGGCGCGGGGCACGATCGCCCAGCTCGGGTCGCCCGCCAGCGACGGGGTGAGCGGCTGGTAGATGTTGGCGTCGACCCAGGCCTCGGCCGGTGCCGCGCCGGCCACGCCGTCGTCGACCGCGGTCGCCATCGCCGCCGAGGCGTAGATGTCATAACCCTGCGGGTAGAGCTGTCCCTTGAAGATCAGCCGGCAGCGGCGCCTGCCCGCTGCTGTCGGGAAACGAGCTCGGGTCGGTGCTGGTCAGATAGGCCGGGGCCATTTCGGCGATGATGGCCGGCCAGGTCTTGAGCATCGTATTCCCAGTCGAGACCGGAAGCACGTAAGACGCGATCAGCTCGGGGTAGCCCGAATTGTTGATCATCCCGGTCAGGAAATTGCCGGTCGCCAGGGCCAACGGCCCGGCGGCAAACCCTAATTCCTTGGCGCGGCCGAGCGAATATTGCGTGTACCACTGCATCCAGACCGCGGTGACCGCGCTGACGTTGGGGTCGGTCCAAATGCCCTGTTGCACAGGCGCGAAGCTGCCGATGCCTTCGCCGATGTCGGCGGTCAGGCCGCCCAGGCCGGGAGCCGGCGGCGGGTTGCCGAATTCGGTGCTGCTCTCCGGGTCGCCGGTCTGCTGCGCCCACTGATATTCGGGTGAACCGCTAAAGACCGGGTCGGCGACGCCCAGGACACCCTCCCAGCGGGCGATGTCGTCGTTGGTCAGGATCGTCAGATAGGTCTTGAACGGGTCGCCGTCAGGCACCGCGAACGCCGCCTCGGCGCGGCTGCGGATGGTCCAGCCGACGCCGCGCAGCTGGTCGTCCTCGCCGCCCTCGGCCCCGGTCGGGCCGCGGCCCTGGGAGCTGCCGGTCGCCAGCCCGATGCTTTCGGTCGCGTCGTAGGCGGCCCAGTTTTCCAGCTCCAGGAGATAGAACGGGTCGCCGGTCAGCACATAGGGAATGAAGAACGGGCTCGGCTCGTGCGAGGCGTCGAATTCCCACGGCTGGCCGACATTGAGCGGGCCGACGACCTTGACCTGGTCGGACGCCGGGGCACCCTGGCGGCCGGAGTAGTAGAGGAAATCGGCTTCGCCGCCGTTGGAGGCGCCGAGCGTCTTGCGGTCGGTGATCGAGACCGGAAGGCCATAGCCGCTGCCGATGGCTGGTGCTGCCGGCGCCGCATCGGCCCGGTTCAGCCGCTTCGACGGGTCGCCCTCGCGCAGATTGGCCGGCCAGGCCGCGGCGAGATCGGCCATGCCGAGCGCCAATTGCCGCATCCGCCAGTCGCCGGTGTAGAGCCACATCGCGTTCCAGGTCGGGGTCGGCCCGATGTCCTGGCGCGCCCCGGTGGTGCTCATGCCATTGGTCCAGCCGCCGCCGTCCCAGACGCGTCGTAGAGGTCGTGCGCCGCGTTGGTCCAGTAGGCCGCGTATTCGCTCGCCACCGTCGCCGGCACCAGCGTGATCGAGGGGTCGTAGTTCGGCACGAACCGGGTCGATTTCGAGATAGGCGAGGTTGTTGTCGATGTTGACTTGCGCGGGTTGGCGTGCCGCCGAGCCAGAAGCTCTTCGTCCAGCTCGACATCGCCCAGTCCGTCAGATTGGCCTTGCTGTAGAGCTTGGCATTGCCGCCGGTCAGGGTCAGGCTGTAGGCGAGGTCCTCGAGCTCGGTCGTGTTGCCGTTCTCGCCGACGTAGCGGACAAAGACCTGATGCGTCGCCGGCCAGAAGGTCGCGTAGTAGCGCGGCCGGAACGGATGGTAGCCATCGCCAAAGCCGATGTCGTATTTGCGCGCCGGGCTGTCGTCGGCGAGGATGATGGTCTGGGCGACCGGACCCGAGGTCCACAGCTTGTAGTCGCCGTTCGCGAGCATCGTGCGCGCGTCGGCCGTGGCGTTGACCGCCGGTGACCCGCTCGGCGAAAACTTTGCCGCCGAGGCGCTGGTCCAATTATAGAACGCCGACAGATCCTGGCCGGTCGGCGGGGCGCTGGCATAGCCGATCGTGGAAGCCGGCGGCCCAACGAACTCGCCGACCCAGCTGACGCCACTGGCAAATCTGGCGCCGGGGATCGCCGCGGCGATGGCGGCATTGATGACCGCGCTGCAATTCCCGTTGCAGTTCAGGAAACTGATCCCGGTCACCACGACAGGGGCGCCGTTGACCGTGATCGTAAACCCGCCATTGGTGATCGACGGGAAGCTGCCACCGTTGGCTCCGCTGTAGAGCGCCTGGTTGGCCGCCGACACAGGCGCCCCGGTGATCGAGGGCGGCAGCGGCGCCGCCGTCAGGGTCATCGCCGCGTCGAAATTGTACGCAGGGGTCGAGCATCTGCGCGCTCGTCAGCGGCGTGTTGCTGCAGATGCCCGGCGAAAAAGCGATGACCCCGGACCCGTTGGCCGGGATCGCCGGCGTCAGCGTCGCCATGACCGCGAATTCGACCGAGCCGTCCGGATAGCGATTCTTCACGTCTGCCTGGCTCGACAGCGCAACCGGTGAGCCGCCGGACGGCGTCCAGGTCATGACCGGGCACCGGCCGCTCGGGATCGCGCCCTCGAGAAACGGCCGGCCGAATTGCAGCGGGTAAAGGCGGATCGCGGCGCGGCTTTTGTTGGTAACGGTGATCGCGTTGAGGGCCTTCGCTGGCAGCGAGGCAGCGGCCGCACTCGCGACATGGACCAAGGCAGGATCGACGAGAGGACCTTGCGGACTGCCGAAGACATAGGTCAGCAGCGCGATCAGGGTTATGACCGCGTAACGGAACATCATTCTTAGACATCCCTCTAGACGCGCGACAAGTTGTCCTTGCGGCGCCGCTGCCGAATTCGCGGCCTTGAAACCGGGAATGTCGAGCCAGGCACTGGTAGCCGGCTGGTACCGCTCGCCCTGGCAGCAGGGTATTCGGGTGTCGCTCACAGATACCATCCAAAAGAGTGAAGTCTCTGACATTCAAGCTGGGGTTTTTTTGCGAAGCCGTTCGATTGGAGGATGCCCAGTTTCCACGCTACCGCGCCCGCCGATCGGTAGGACTGCCATCTGCGGCAAACCGCAGAAACCGGCGTCGAATTACCACCTCACATTGCTTCTACAGATACGAAGCCGCGGCGTCGGTCAACAGTCCGCTTCCAATCTTCCGCGTCGAGGCAGGCCGAAAAACAAACTCGTCGCATCCGCCGATTCCTCAGAGGGACGACCCCGGCATGCTTCCGCCAATGCGCCGTGAGTAACGCGACAACAGAGCCCTCGGCAAGAACTATGGGGTGGAGTTAGCTGGCTGTTAACCAATCAGGTGAATTCTCGAAAGGGTCCCGGCACCTGGAGAAGCAGTCTCGCCGGTGTTCGGGGCCGGCTGACGTGGGCGCGGGTCTCGACGGCTTGAGGGCAGAGTGCTAGATGACGAAGATAACGTGAAAACCACCTGCTGCGATTGGCGAGGCATCGTCGCGTGAGCACCCCCCATATTCGCCCCGCGACCGCCCGCCGGCTCCGGCACCGCTGTCGTGGCCCGAACCGATGGCGAGATGCGGTCTCGATTTCCGGGACGGGTTTGGCCGAAACCAGCCGCTGCTGCAGGCATCCGAACGCGGTGCGCGCGACGCCTGGCGCGAGTGGCGGGTGCTCGCCCCTCACTTCCCCTCGCTGGGCGCCCAACCGCCCGGCACAATGCTCAACGAGATGAGCTTTTAGGAGCTGCACGACTATGCGCGGTCTGGTGTTGGTCAGCGTTTTTGCCGCGCTGCTGCCGTTCATATTCTTGCAGGGACCATTTGTCGGGATCCTGATGTGGTTCTGGATCTCGCTGATGAACCCACAGAAAGACGTTTGGGACAGCGTCTTCGCCGGGCTGCCTTATTCAATGACCATCGCAGTCGCGACGCTGCTGGCGTGGCTGCTGTCTCAGCGCGAATCAAAATTTCCGCCCGCGAGCAAGACCACCTGGCTGCTCGTCCTGCTCGGGGCCTGGGTGTCGGTGACATCGATATTCGGCACCGGGCCGCCCAATCAGATCTATGACAAATGGCAGCTTGCCGAGAAAATGCTGCTTATGACGATCGTCGCGTATACGCTGACGACGACGCGGCGGCGCCTTGATCAGTTGATCTTGGTATGCACCCTCTCGATCGCGTTTTATGGGATAAAAGGCGGTGTGTTCTCGCTGCTGCACCCGGGCGGCACCAACCGCGTCTTCGGGCCGTCGGGCACGATGATCGGCGACAACAACGATCTCGGTGTCGCGCTGACGATGGTGCTGCCGCTGATGTTCTACATTCGCGACCAATCCCAGAAGCTTTCCGTCAAACGACTGCTGCTGGTCTTGATCGGGATGACTTTTCTTGGCGACATCTTTACTTTTTCTCGCGGCGCCCTGTTGGCGTTGTGCGCGATGGGAAGCATGTTGTGGTGGCGTTCTCGCCGCAAAATGGCAACGGCGATGTTGGTTCTCGTCGCCGCTCTAGGCATATGGAGCTACGCGCCGCCGCAATGGTTCTCTCGGATGGGAACGATCGAGACCTACCAAGAGGATGGCTCGGCCGAAAGCCGCCTCTATTTTTGGCGGCTGGCCTGGGCCATGGCGTTAAAGCGCCCGATCACCGGGGCCGGCTTTCAGTGGACTTTCGATCCGAATTCGGTGAATCGGCAGCTTTG
Source organism: uncultured Alphaproteobacteria bacterium (assembly GCA_963795485.1). GTDB lineage: Bacteria > Pseudomonadota > Alphaproteobacteria > ATCC43930 > CGMCC-115725 > AP-15. The sequence continues at coordinate 1,452,726 of CAWCIL010000008.1, read as the reverse complement.
GGGCAGCGGTCTGCGGCCTTTGATGAGCCCGCGGGCGACGCACAGCATCTGGTTTGAGATGCTTGGCGAGCATGGTTTTGTCGGGCTCGGAGTTTTCATCGCGATCCTGGCGAGCACCGCGTTCGATGCCCGATGGCTGATCCGACGCGCGCGTGCTAGTCCGGAGCTTCTGTGGGCGGACAGTCTCGGACGGATGGTTCAGGCGTCTTTGATCGGATACTGTGCCGGCGGATCGTTCTCGACCCAGGCCATGTACGACGGTTTCTATGCTTTGGTTATCATAACGGCGGCGGCCCGCCGCATCATCGCGGCCGAGCTTGCGAGCCGCGATGCGGCGGCGCTGGCCCGAAGAACAGGCGCCGTATTCCCTCGATCCCGCGGCGAGCTCAGGCCGCAGCCGACGGGGTGAACCGCGTCACCGCTACGGCGGCGACGCGTCTCCAAAAAGCCCGCGCGCTTGTTCGTCCGCTCCCGGCACGAGGCTCGGTGCAGCGCAGCGATGCCGCGGGACGCCTCAGACCGGCACGCTGCCGCGCACCACGGTGCGATGCAGGATGCGTCGATCCAGACCCAGCCGGTAATTGGCGACCGCGCGGTGCAGCAGGCAGCGGTTGTCCCACATCACCAGATCGCCCTCGCGCCAGCGGTGAGCGTAGACGAATTGCCGCTGTGTCGTATGCTCCAGCAGCCTGGCGAGGAGCGCACTTCCCTCGTCTTCCGGCTGGCCTTGGATATGCGACGAATGATTGCCCAAATAGAGCGCCTTCGCACCGGTCTCGGGATGCGTGCGCACGAGCGGGTGGTCGACCGGCGGACGATCGCGCCATCCGGTTTCGGGCAGCGGGCCGCCGTTGGCTGCCTCACGGGCGGCACCCCAGCGAAAAACCACACGCAATCCGGCGATCCGCCGCTTGGTCGTCGTCGGCAGCGCCGCGTAGCCCAGGACGGTATTGGCGAATTCGGTGTCGCCGCCCTGCTTCGGCACTTCGACAGCAAAGAGGGTGGTCAGCAGCGGTGGCACCGCGTGATACGCCTTGTCGGTGTGCCAGCGGTAATTGCTGACCGGCGAGGACGACCGGTCGACCGGCCTGCCCGCCGCGTCGAGGTTGGAGATCACATGGGCGACGCGATGACGCTTGCCGACAGAGGCCGAACCGCCGCTGTGCTCGACTTCCCCAAAATTCGCTGAGAACGCGAATTGCTGTTCGCGCGTCAGACGCTGATCCGGGAACACGACCACATGGTGATCGCGAAAGGCGGCGAGAATCCGATCCTTCAGCGGCGCCGAGAGCGGTTCCGCCAGATCGACGCCACCGATCCTGGTGCCACCCGCCGGCGACAGACGCCCGCCGATAACAGCTTCGGGGTCGGTGCGGCAGCTCTCCGATTCCGATAGGCAATTCCGCATGACGGCCAGTTCCGCATTGCCGAGTACGGTCTTACCATGAGACTGGCGCGAAGTCGCGGCAAGACGACTTAAAAGTCGGCCCGCCGGCGTTCAATTCCCAATCGTCCTGACGGGTCGGTTCCGAGCCCTGGGATCTGCCGAAACTTGGGTCTGCCGATCTCTGTGGGCAACGGCCGCGGCTCGGGCGAAGCGAGCGCCGATGCGAATGCGCCGGGAGGGCCGCTCTTCCGGAAATCCGTCGGCCATGACCAGAATGTGGCAACGACCCGGCAGAGGTCACCTGCAGCGGGATCGCTCCCATATCGACCATAGCCGGTCCGGAACTGAACCTAAAAGATGACGTTTGCCGGGAAATTCCGGTGGATCGATCCCCTCGCTTGGACCCGCCTACGCGGTAACAGAACGTTGATGTATCAAGCGCCGACTGCGCGCCATGCCGCGCTCGACCTGATCTGCGCGGTTCTCCGCCGCAAGCGCCCTCTCGACGACGCGATCGACGAAAATCAGTCGATGCACCAGTTGTCCGGTCGAGACCGCGCGTTCGCCCGCCTGCTGGTTGCCACGACGCTGCGGCGGCTCGGCCAAATCGACGCGCTGATTGCGCTGTGTCTCAGCACTCCGCTGGCGCCGCGCGCGGCCGCGGTGCACGACATCTTGCGGCTCGGCGTCGCCCAGCTGTTGTTCCTGCGCACCCCGGCGCACGCGGCAGTGGCAACCAGCGTCGACCTCGCCCACTGCCTGGGCTTTCTCTCCCACAAGGGCCTCGTCAATGCCGTGTTGCGGCGGTTGAGCGTCGAAGCAGCCGACCGCGTCGATGCACAGGATGCAGCGCGGCTCAACACGCCCGACTGGCTGTGGCGGTCGTGGTCCCGCAGCTACGGTGAGGAGACCGCACGGGCGATCGCGACCGCGCACTTGAAGGAGGCGCCGCTCGACTTGACCCTGCGTCGGGATGCCCACGGATGGTGCGGCAAATTGCAGGGAACGTTGCTGCCGACCGGGACGTTGCGGCGCCCGGCAGGTGGCTCGGTAGTGGCTCTCCCGGGCTATAGCGAGGGCGCATGGTGGGTTCAGGATGCCGCTGCTGCCCTGCCGGCACGGCTGTTCGGCGACCTCGCCGGGTGCCACGTCGTCGATTTGTGCGCGGCGCCGGGCGGCAAGGCCGCCCAGCTCGCAGCCGCCGGCGCGCAGGTGACCGCGGTCGATCGATCGCCCCGCCGCCTCGAGCGTCTGCTCGCCAATTTCGACCGGCTTGCCCTGCCGATCGAGGCGGTCGCGGCCGACGCGCTGAGCTGGCGCCCGCCGCGGCCGATCGATGCCGTGCTGCTCGACGCGCCGTGCACGACCACCGGCGCGATCCGTCGCCACCCGGACGTGCCTCATCTCAAGCTGCCGGAGGACGTCGCCCGTCTGGCCGTGGTCCAGGAGAACCTGCTGCTCGCAGCGATCGATATGCTGCGCCCCGGAGGCACCCTCGTTTACTGCACCTGCTCGCTCGAGCCGGAGGAGGGGCCGCACCGGGTCGAGGCGCTGTTGCGCAACGGCGCGCCCGTCGCACGCCACATCATTGATCCCGGCGAAATCGGCGCCGCTCCCGACTGGGTGACCCCAGAGGGAGACCTGCGGACTTTGCCGTGCCATTTTGCCGAGTATGACGGGGTTGACGGCTTTTATTGCGCGCGGCTCGTCAAGCAGGCTGAGGCCTAACTAGCTTTTGCCGCGGCAGCCGAGCGTCAGACACGCCGAAGCAGGCGATTTCCTTGCCCTTCCGGCGGTCATTGCGCGAGCTCTCTGGCCGGCCCACCCCGACCCGTCCTCGGTCCCGAGCACAATGGGCTGCTGACGGCGGCTGAACCGCGGTATGCGCGGACCGGGGTTGAGCGGGAGACGACCGACCTCAAAGGGCGCGGGTGCCGCCGTGTCAAGGTTCCGCGCCGGCCTCGCTCGCCGGCGACAGCGCACCCCGTCGCGGCGCACGCCCGGGTTTGCCCCCACGCACGGAAAGGAGCTTTTCGAAATAGCCGATGGTGTGCGTGAGGCCGTCATCGAGCCCGATGCGCGGCTGCCAGCCGAGCACGGCCTGCGCCTGGGTGATGTCCGGGCACCGCTGGACCGGGTCGTCCACTGGTAGCGGGCGGCGGGTGATGGTCGAGCGCGAGCCGGTCAGCGCAATTACCAGATCGGCGAGCTCGGCGACCGAGGTTTCGACCGGGTTGCCGAGGTTGACCGGCCCGGTAATGTGGTCGGCAGCGGCCATCAGCGCGACAAACCCGTCGATCAGGTCGTCGACATAACAGAAAGCGCGGGTCTGGGTCCCGTCGCCATAAAGCGTGATCGGCTCGTTGCGCAGCGCCTGCACGATAAAGTTGGAGACGACCCGGCCGTCATTGGGGTGCATGCGCGGCCCGTAGGTGTTGAAGATGCGGGCAACGCGGATCTTCAAATTATGCTGGCGAAAATAGTCGAAAAACAAGGTCTCGGCACAGCGCTTCCCCTCGTCGTAGCAGGCGCGCGGCCCGATCGGGTTGACGTTGCCGCGATAGCTTTCCGGCTGCGGATGCAGGGTGGGATCGCCGTAAACTTCCGAGGTCGAGGCCTGGAAGATCTTGGCCTTCAGGCGTTTGGCCAACCCGAGCATGTTGATCGCGCCGATCACGCTAGTCTTGGTAGTCTGCACCGGATCGAACTGGTAGTGGATCGGCGAGGCCGGACAAGCGAGGTTGTAAATCTCATCGACCTCGACGAAGAGGGGATGGGTGATGTCGTGCCGCATCGCCTCGAAATGCGGGCTGCCGAGCAACCGGGCGATATTGTCCTTGCGCCCGGTGAAGTAGTTGTCGACGCAGAGCACGTCGTCGCCCTGGGCGGCCAAGCGTTCGCACAGATGCGAACCGAGAAAGCCGGCGCCGCCGGTGACGAGGACGCGCTTGGCAACGACGCTGCTCATTTGAGAGTTCCTGTCCGAAGGTGTGGGCGGGCGAGCGACGCGCATCGGCGACCCGCTCAGGCCAATGCCCGCAGCTGCGGCCGGGGGGTGCGCGCGGCCCGGCCGACGCTGACATAGGCGAGGCCCGCGTCGACCATCTCGTGCGGCTGGTAGATGTTGTGCAGGTCGATCACCAGCGGGGTCGCGAGCAGGCTCCTGACCCGCTGCAGATCGAGCGCGCGAAACGCGTTCCACTCGGTCAAGAGGACGAGCGCGTCGGCCCCCTCCATCGCCTCGTAGGCGTCGGTGCAGCAGCCAAGGCCGGGCAGCAGTTTTTTCGCCTCACCCATTCCCTCTGGATCGAAGGCGCGGATCGTCGCCCCGGCCGCGGCGAGACGCGGCAGGATGGTCAGGCTCGGGCTCTCGCGCATGTCGTCGGTGTTGGGCTTGAAGGTCAGGCCGAGCACGGCCAGCGTCTTGCCGGCCAGATCGCCCCCGCAGGCGGCGGTGATCTTGTCGGCCATTCGCTCTTTGCGCCGGTCGTTGACCCGCACCACGGTCTCGACGATCGCCAACGGCGCTTCGGCCTCGCGCGCGGTGCGCACGAGTGCTCGACAGTCTTTGGGGAAACACGAGCCGCCGAAGCCCGGGCCGGCGTGCAGGAACTTGCGGCCGATGCGGCCATCGAGACCGATGCCCTTGGCCACGTCCTGAACGTCGGCGCCGACCCGCTCGCACAAATCGGCGATCTCGTTGATAAAGCTGATCTTGGTCGCGAGAAAGGCGTTGGCGGCGTATTTGATCAGCTCGGCGGTCTCGATATCGGTGAACATCATCGGCGTTTCGAGCAGATAGAGCGGGCGATAAAGCGCATGCAAGACCGCGCGGGCCGGCTCGCTGTCGGCGCCGATCACCACTCGGTCGGGCCGCATGAAGTCCTCGATCGCCGAGCCCTCGCGCAGAAATTCGGGATTCGAGGCCACATCGAACCGGCCCTGCGGCCGGGTCCGACGCAGGATCTCGGCGACCTGGCGGCCGGTGCCGACCGGGACCGTCGATTTGGTGACCACCACCGTGTAACCGGTCAGCGCCTGCCCGATCTCTTCGGCGGCGGCGTAGACATAAGAGAGGTCGGCGTGCCCGTCGCCGCGCCGCGAGGGGGTGCCGACGGCGATAAATACCGCATCGGCGCCGGCGACCGCCGCTGGCAGCTCGGTGGTGAACGAAAGCCGCCCCGCCGCCGCGTTGCGGGCCACCAACGCCGAGAGGCCCGGCTCGAAAATCGGGATTTGCCCCTGCTGTAGCTGCGCGATCTTGGCCTTGTCGTGGTCGACACACACGACCTCGACGCCGAACTCGGAAAAGCACGCCCCCGAGACCAGCCCGACATACCCTGTTCCGATTACTGAGATGCGCATGTGTCCGACCTTCACGCGAGTGCAGCCAGAAACGATGACGTTGACTGCTTATTCCACCGGAGCGACCCGCGGCAAGTCGCCGCGTCCGCCTCGACGCCCTTTTGGGAAGAGCCGGGGCCCATCCCGCGTTGTGTCGCGGTCATCAGGATACCGACCGGCACAGCGCATGTCACAATCGATTTTGGTCACGGGCGGGGCAGGATATGTCGGCTCGCACGCCTGCAAAGCGTTGGCCCGCGCCGGATACCGGCCGGTCGTCTTCGACAATCTGTCGCGTGGGCGGCGCGAAGCGGTACGCTGGGGTCCGCTCGTTGAGGGCGAACTCGCCGACCGCGCGCAGCTCGGCGCGGCGCTCGTGGAGCACCGGGTGTCGGCGGTGATGCACTTCGCCGCCTATGCCTATGTCGGCGAGTTGGTGGCCGACCCGGCGCTCTACTATCGCAACAATCTCGGCGGCACGCTCGTGCTGCTGGAGGCGATGCGCGACGCCGGCGTCGGCGAGATCGTGTTTTCGTCGACCTGCGCCATCTACGGGGTCCCGGATGCCGTGCCGATCCGCGAGGACGCGGCGCCACGCCCGGTCAACCCCTATGGCGACACCAAGCTCGCGATCGAGCGGGCGCTTTATTGGTACGGCAGGGCCTATGGGATGCGCTCGGCCGCCCTTCGCTACTTCAATGCCGCCGGAGCCGATCCCGACGGCGAAATCGGCGAATGCCACGAACCCGAAACCCACCTCGTGCCATTGGTTCTGCAGGCGGCGCTGGGGCAACGGCCGCAGATCGATATCTACGGCACAGACTATCCGACCCCCGACGGGACCACGATCCGCGACTACGTCCATGTTGACGACCTGGCGACCGCACACTTGCGCGCGCTCGAGCGGCTGCGCCAGGGCGGCGCCAGCCTTGCGGTCAACCTCGGCACCGGCAGCGGCCATTCGGTGCGCCAGGTAATCGCCGCCGCCGAAAGGGTCAGCGGCCGCCGGGTTCCGGCGCGGGCGGCGCCGCGGCGGCCGGGTGATCCTCCAGAGCTGGTCGCTGACCCCGAACTTGCCGCCGAGCTTCTCGGCTGGCGGGCGCAGCACTCCGACCTCGACACGATCATCCGCACCTCGCTCGTCTGGCACGAACGTGCCGTACCGTGAACGCACGCCGGCGCGCCCGAATGACTGGCTCATCGCCGCCGGCGCGGCCGGAATGAATCCTGCGATCCTTCGTTATCGGTCGCTGACTCGGCCGGGGTTCGACCGCGGCAGCGCCAATCCCCGGAGCCTGGCAGATGACCCTGGTTGAAACCGACCGGATCGCCGCGTCGCCCGAACGGCGGACGCCGCTGCGGGCAGCACCGCCAGCGCCGATCCGGGTCAGCGGCAAGTTCTTCCTAGCGGACGGACACAAGCACTTCGTCAAGGGCGTCACTTACGGTCCTTTCCCGATCGGCAGCCATGGCGCGCCCTTCCCCGAGCATCCGGTCGTCGACACAGATTTCGCACTGATGAGTGAAGCCGGAATTAACACCGTCCGCGTTTTCACCGTGCCGCCGCTCTGGCTCCTCGACTCGGCGTATGAGGCGGGTTTGAAGGTGCTGGTCGGGCTGCCCTGGCCGCAGCACATCACCTTTCTCGACAGCCGGACGACGCAGGAGAAGATTTGCGACGCGGTGACCACCGGGGTTCATGCTTGCAGCCGCCACCCCGCGATTTTCGCCTATCTGGTCGGCAATGAGATCCCGCCTGACATGATCCGCTGGCACGGCGCCGAGCCGGTGCGACGCTTTTTGCGCACTTTGGTCGCCTTGGTCAAAGCCGAGCATCCGGACGCTCTCGTCAGCTACGCCAATTTTCCATCGACCGAGTACCTGACCGTCCACTTCACCGATTTCGTCTGCTTCAACGTTTACCTCCACGATGAGACCGCCTTTCGCGGCTATATCGCGCGGCTGCACAATCTTGCCGTCGACCGGCCGCTGGTGCTGACCGAATTCGGAGTCGACTCGATCCGCGAGGGCGAGCAGCGGCAGCGGCAAATCCTCTCCTGGCAAATCCGCGCCGCGTTTGCCGCAGGGGTTGCCGGCACCTGTGTATTTTCGTGGACCGACGAATGGTTCACCGGCGGTCATCTGGTGGATGACTGGGCCTTCGGCCTCGTCGACCGGGAGCGGCGGCCCAAACCCGCGCTCGCCGAAGTCGAGCGTTCTTATGGCGGCCCGCTGCCGCCGGCCCTGCCGCGTTACCCGCGGGTCTCGGTCGTAGTCTGCGCCTATAATGCCGAGCGCACGATGGATGCGTGCCTCGCCTCGCTCGAGGGGCTCACTTACCCCGATTACGAGGTGGTCGTCGTCAATGACGGCTCGTGCGACCGTACCCTCGAAATCGCCGAGAGCTATCCCAATTGCCGGATCGTCAGCCAGCCGAACAAGGGCTTGAGCGTCGCCCGCAACGTCGGCGCTGAGGTCGCTACCGGTGAGATCGTCGCCTATACCGACAGTGATTGCGTCGCCGATCCCGATTGGCTGACCTATCTCGTCGCCAAAATGGAGGCAAGCGGGCTTGCAGCCTGCGGTGGACCCAATTTTCCGCCGCCCGAGGACAGCCTCGTCCCGGCTGCGGTCGCGGTGGCGCCGGGCGGTCCCACTCATGTGCTGCTGAGCGACGAGGTCGCCGAGCATATCGCCGGCTGCAACATGGCCTTCCGCCGCGAGACTCTTCTGGGCCTCGGCGGCTTTGACCCGGTTTATCGCGCCGCCGGCGACGATGTCGACATCTGCTGGCGGTTTCAGGATGCGGGCCACCTCATCGGCTTCAGCCCGGCGGCGATGGTCTGGCATTTCCGCCGCAACACGGTCAAAGCCTATTGCCGCCAGCAACGCGGCTACGGCAAGGCCGAGGCCCTCGTCTATTCGAAGCATCCGTTCCGCTTCAACCTGTTCGGACAGGCCAAGTGGCTCGGCCGCATCTATGGCGACCTGTCGACGTCGCTGTTGCTGTCGCGCCGGCCGGTGATCTATTCCGGCACGTTCGGGCGCGGTCTGTTTCAGACCCTGTACGAGTCGCCCTCCTCCTTGACCGCATACCTGCCGCTGACCTTCGAATGGAGTGCGGCGGCGTTGGTCTTGGCTGCGGGTGCGGCGATCGGAGGCGGATGGTGGCTGCTGCTGGCGGTGCCGCTGCTGGTCACCTGGGCGGTGTGCGTCAACGGCGCGCGCAAGGCGCCGATCGACCGGCGCTTCACCGGGCTCGAGGCCCGCGCGCTGGTGGCGCTCTTGATCTATCTCGGCCCGTTGCTGCGCGGCTGGGAGCGGATCAGGTGGCGCGTTCGCGCAATGCGCGCGCAACCGCACGTCGCCCCCGCCGAGACCGCGCAGCGCATGCGCGTCTCATGGCGTGAGCGAGCCTTTCAACTGGCCTTTTGGAGCGAGGCCGGAACCGAGAAGGAAGCGCTGATCTTCGGGCTAATGGATTTCCTCGTGCGGCAGAAATATTTCGTCGTGCCCGATGCCGGGTGGAGCAGCTGGGACCTCAAAATCGCCCGCGGCCTGTGCGCCCGCTCGCTGGTCATGGTCTGTGTCGAGAACCACGGCGGGGCCAAACGGCTGCTGCGGGTGCGCTGCAGGATGCGGCTGTCGCGCTTCGCCCTGCTGCTGCTGCGCGGCTATGCCGCCGCGACCGCGTTCGCGCTGATCCTCGGCTGGCCGTTGGCGGCGGCGGCGATCGGGGCGGCCGGGCTGATCAATTTCGTGGTGATGGGCTGCCGGCTCGCTGCTTTCGCCCGGCTGATGCATCGCATCGTCGAGGCCGTCGCCGCGCCCGCGGGGCTCGTTGCGGTCGAGCCCATGGCGCGGCGCGGGCGGTCGAGCGCGGCGCTGCAGACGGTCTGACCGGCCGGCCCGGATCGGCGGCGCGCCTGAAACCGAAGCAGCAGGACCCGGCGCGATGCTGAAGCAACTCGTCCCCTACCTGCGCCCTTATCGCGGGCAGGTGGCCTGGGCACTGACCCAGGTGTTCCTGATCACCGGCTTCGAGCTGTTGAAGCCGTGGCCGTTGCAGGTGGTGATCGACAATGTGCTGGGCGGCAAGCCGTTTCCAGTCACGGCGCTGCAGGGCGTGCCGGCCGGCCGGGTGCTGCTGCTCGCCTGTTTTGGGATCGTGATCGTCCAACTGGGCAGCGGCGGGCTGACCCTCCTGCATAATTACACGACGATCCGCGTCGGGCAGAACATGGTCAACGACCTGCGCGGCGCTCTCTATGCCCATCTGGGGCGGCTGTCGCTCGCCTTTCACGATCGCCAGCGGGTCGGCGACCTGCTGTACCGGGTCACCGCCGACAGTTTTGCCGTGCAGACGATGATCATGAACGGCGCGCTGCCGATCCTGTCGGCGGTGATTCTGCTCGCCGGCATGCTGGTCATCCTGTTCCCGCTCGACCCGACCTTGACTCTGCTCGCGCTGAGCGTGGTGCCGGTGCTGTTTGCGCTGATCTCGGGGTTCAACCGCAAGATCGTCGATGTCGCCACCGAGGTGCGCACCGCCGAAAGCCGCGTCTACTCACTGGTTCAATGGGCAATGTCGTCGATCAAGGTGGTGCAGGCTTTCACCAAGGAGGATGACGAGCATCGCCGCTTCATGGGCGCCAGCCGGGAAAGCCTGCGCGCGACCTTGCACCTCTACAGCTGGCAGACGCTCTATTCGGGCGCCGTTGACGGGGTGATCGCCGGCGGCACCGCGCTGGTGGTTTACGCGGGCTCGCGGGCGGTGATTTCGGGCGCGCTGACCGTCGGGCAGCTGATCGTGTTCATCTCCTACCTCGCCCAGCTCTATGCCCCGATCAACCGGATCACCCAGAGCTGGGGGCTGATCGCCGGGGCGCGGGTCGGGGTGCGCCGGGTGTTCGAAGTGCTCGACACCGAGCCCGATCTCGCCGACGGGACGCGCAGCTTTCCGCCGCAGGGCGCGCGGGGCGCCGTCGCGTGGCGGGCCGTCGGCTTCCGCTACCGTCCGGAAACGCCGGTGCTGACGAACATCGACATCGCCGTCCCCGCAGGCGCCAAGATCGCGATCGTTGGCCCGACCGGGGCCGGCAAATCGACCCTGCTTGGTCTGCTGCCGCGCTTTTACGACCCGACCTCGGGGGTGGTCGAGATCGATGGGGTCGATTTGCGCGAATATCGCCTGAAGGCGCTGCGCAGCCAGATCTCGCTCGTGTTGCAGCCGCCGCTGATCTTTCCTTTGTCGGTGCGGGACAACATCGCCTACGGCCGACCGGGAACCGACGACGCGGCGATCGAGCGTGCCGCGCAACTGGCGCGGATTGAGGATCTGATCGGGTCGCTGCCTGAAGGCTACGACACGGTGATCGGCGAAGCCGGGGTGTCGCTGTCCGAGGGCGAGAAGCAGCGGGTGACGATCGCCCGCGCCCTGCTGCGCGATGCGCCGATCCTGATCCTCGACGAGCCGACCTCGGCGCTCGATGTCGCCACCGAGGCCCTGGTGATGGAGGGGATCGAGCGCCTGATGCTGGGCCGCACAACGTTTATCATCGCTCATCGGCTGTCGACCGTGCGGCGTTGCGACAATATCCTCGTGCTGCAACGCGGCAGTATCGTCGAGCAGGGCGGGTTGGCGGAACTCTTACGGCGCGACGGCGTGTTCGCCGGCTATTATCGCAGCCAGTTCGCCCCGGGGCACAGGCCGGCTTCGGAAGCCGCGATGATCGGCTGACCGGCCGCAAAGATCTCCGATGAATTAGCTGCCAGCGGCGGCTTCGATGGTCGGACAGCGAAATATTACGTCCCAGGCAATATCGGCACCCGCGTCTTCTCGCTCGATTGTCGAGTACGCCGCGACAATATGCAACTGATGATACTGGCTCTCGACTGTGCCAGTATGCTGACGCTTGGCGACGGGTCTGCGCGGCAGGGCCGAGAAGCCAGCGATCGAGGGTCGCGTTAATAATTGAATGTTGTCAGCATTCCATTGAATGGCTATAGGGTGCCGGCATCGAAGAGCGCTGTCGGCAGGCATTCGCGCAATAGCGGGTGGAACGCCACGGCTTGGCTGGGAGGTCAGGCCATCCATCCCATCGGATGACCGCCGGCGCGCTGTGCTTAGGACGCCGCGACCTGGTCCGGTCTGTGCTGACCGGACACCCACGGTGCGGCACTGGGTGGGGGTGAGATGGTCGCCGAGACCTCGCGCTGGGGAAGCAGGTTCTTCCCCGAGATACGGATTTGTTTTGCTGCTAGAGCGCCAGTGCTGCTGCCGCGCTGGGTTCAGGCAGCGGTGCTTTCGGGGATCATCGCGGGGACCGGAGCGCTGGCTTATCTCGGAGTCAGCCGGCACGGTTACGAGCGCCTCGCCGTCGCCAAGGGCGTGGCCGCCGCCCGCGCCGAAACCGCCAACGCCGACCTGCAGGACGACCTCGAGGGGCTCGACGACAAGCTCATCCAATTGACCCGTGACCGAAATCGGGCGCAGGGTCGGGTCACCGCGCTGGCGGCGCAGGCCGATGCCTTGCGCGCGCTCCTCGATGCGACAGCGACCAAGCTGCGATCGCTCAACCAGACCCGCCAGGCGCTGCACGACGAGCAGGCGCAGAGCGCCGCCCTGACCGCTCGCCTCAGCAAGACCGAAGCCGATCGCGCCGCTGAAGCCGCACAGTTCGCGCAGTACAAGGCGAGCCTCGAGGAGACTGCGAAAGAACTCCAGCAACTCGGCGCCAGCCGCGGCAAAGGCACCGTCCGCCGGGCTCGGTTCCGGCTGCGGCTCGGCGAGCTCTGGCAGAAATTGTCGCAGGCGCCGGGGCCTCAGCCGGATGCCGCAGCCCACAGCAGCGCCCCCACCCGCCGTCGCCCATCTGGGCGGCCAGGAAATTGCCGCGGTCGAACGCGTGCTCGCCTCGACCGGCATCGATGTCGCGAAGTTGTTCTCGCAATTCGGCGAAAATCGCGCCGAAGGCGGGCCGTTCGTGCCGCCGCCCAAGGCGGGTGAGCCGATCGACACCGTCGACCCGGCAAAGCTGGCGGCGATCCGAGGTCTGGCGCAAGTGCTGCCATTGGAGGCGCCCCTCGCCCATTACCAGATCGGCAGCCCGTTCGGCGCCCGCATTGATCCGTTCAACCACCGGGCCGCTTTTCACACCGGCATCGACATGGACGCCCCGTACATGTCGCCGGTCTATGCCACCGCACCGGGCACGGTCGTCTATGCCGGGTATTTCGGCGAGTATGGCAAGGTGGTTGAGATCAACCACGGCTTCGGGATTGAGACGCTCTACGCGCATCTGCACCGCTGCCTCGTCTCGGTCGGCCAAAAGGTCGAGGCGCAGGCCGAGATCGGCCTGGTCGGCACCACCGGCCGCAGCACCGGACCCCACGTTCACTACGAGGTGCGGGTCAACGGCCAGCCGCAGGACCCCGAGAAGTTCCTCGAGCTCTCACGACTGATCCCGGTCGCCGCCGCCCGGCCTACTCCAACGGCAAGTGAACCAGAAGGAAATAACCATTGAGCATCAGCAGGGCGGCCAGCACGGCGAGAACCCCGCTCAATCTCACCAGCGGGCGCGAGGCAGCGACGATGGCGACCGAGCCGAGCACGATCGCGATTTGAAACAGCGCCTCGGCATAGTCGAAATTCGGGTCCCGCTCGGCGGCCCGGTCGCGGCGGGCTTCCAATTCCTTGGCCGAGGCAAGCAGCTGTTTCATGCCGCGCCCGCCGGCGGGGTCGTTTTGATAGCGGTCGGCGGTCGCCCGCCAGCTTTTGACCGTATCTGCGATCTTGGCCTTGGCCTGGTCCGGCATTCCCGGCTGGGCGGCGAGTTGGATCTCGAGCTGACCGGCGGCCAGCCGATAGGCGGTTTCGCGGACATTTTTCGACTGGTAATAACCGTAGGTGTCGGAAGCCTGGATGTTGGCGTTCAGCATCACCTTGGACGCGTTCGAGCCGCCGAGCGTGGTGATCGCCAGCAACATCGCGACGATCCCGAGATAGATCCCGGTCAGTCTGCGGAAGCCGTCATCGGTATGCGCGCCGTGGGTCTCCTCGTCGTGGTGTCCGTGTATGCTCTCGGCGATCTCGCTCGGCTCCACCCGTCCTCTCCGTCCGCGTCGCTTGTGCCAACGGGGTAGAGCCTTGCCGGTGCGGCGTCAACAACAGGTTGACTAACCGAGCGGCGAGAGCGGCGGCGGCAGCGGAAACTCGCCGCCCTGCCCTACTGATAATTGTATTGCGGGTATCCGTAACCGGCCGGCCCGTAATAGGGTGTGGTGCCGTAGTAGGCGGGCGCCGAGGGGTAATTATAGTATCCTTGCTGCGGGTAATAGTAATAGGCCGAGGGTGGGGCCGCATAGGCCGGCGGAGTCGTCGCCGCGATCGCCGCCCCGGCGAGCACGCCGCCCAGAATCCCGAGGCCGATCGCCGCTCCCACGCCCGGACGCCCGGCATTGGCCGTCCCCGGCAGCGCGGTCAGCGACAGAGCGGCGAGCGCCCCGGCCATGGCCACTCCCCTGCCGATCTTGCCGGTACGGGCAATACTCGTGCGCTGCGGATCGGATTGCGGATGCTGCGGGGTCTGCAGTTGCTTGGTCGACATGGCCGTCTCCTTGTTCACCGTTGCGACGCCGAGCTGCGTCGGCAATCGGGAAACCTGACGGCTCTGATGTCGGCGGGCGGGGCCGCCGATGCGATGTCGGAGAATCCTCGGCGGGCCCCGTCCATAGGCCCGCAACAAAGCTCGCTCATCCCGCCGCGGCGAGCCTGAGGCAGATACCCGATACGTTCACGGGGCGACGGGTTTGCCGGCCGGGCTTACGAGGAGCGGCCGACCACCTCGTCGGCAAGCGTGATATTGGCCTCGTGCGACCGCAGCATTTCGGAAAGATCGGCATGGAGCCGGTCGCGCCGCCCGCGGCAGCATCTGGCGCAGCCTGCGCACGACCCAGCCCTGTCCGCGATTGAGAAAGGCGATCCGTTCGTCGAGATCGGCGATCGCCATCGCCTTGCCATCGCCATCGCCTTGCCATAGAAGGCGCCGACCGCTGTTGACGGCGCGCGCCGCCGTGACCGATCCGCCGCCGACATCGAGAGACGCTGACCCCGCTCTCCGAATTGGTTTGCAGCGGGCCTCGGCGCCTTCGGTGGTAAGCTCGGTTCGGGCACGCGTCCCGTCCCATCGAGGGAGCGGAAATGACATCGCAGCCGCCGGCCGCGACGGCAGTCGCTACGACGCCGCTCACGCAAAAGCTTGGCCGGCTGATCAGGCTCTCGCCGGATGAGGCGGTGGTTCTGCAGGACCTCCAGTCGGCCACCCGCCTGGTGCGGCACAACCGGGAAATCGTCACGCAGGGCCGCAAATATGACGCGCTGCTGGTCATGATCGAGGGGATCTCAGTCCGATACCGGATCCTCCACGACGGTCGGCGTCAAGTCTTGAATATCGCCCTGCCCGGTGACTTCGTCGGCTTTCCAGCCTGCTTTTTCGAGGATGCGCCCTATTCAATCGACGCGCTGACCGATACGGTTCTCGCTCCGATCCCGTTCACGGCCTTGATCGGCCTGTTTGAGAAGCAGCCCCGCCTCGCCGCCGCAATCTTTTGGTCTTTTTCCTCGGAGGCGGCGATCTACATCGAACACTTGACCGATGTCGGAAGACGATCGGCCCTCGAACGCGTCGCCCATTTCCTGCTCGAGCTCCTGACCCGATTTCAGGTCATCGGGCTGGCCGACGAGACCTCCTTTCCGATGCCGCTGACCCAGGAGCTGATCGGCGACACGCTTGGCCTCAGCGTACCGCACGTCAACCGCACCCTGCGGCAGCTCCGCGAAGATGGGCTGGCCAGCATCGAGGCGCACCGGGTGATGATCAAAGATGTCGAAGCCCTCTCGGCATTGGCCGATTTCGAGAAATCCTATCTCAGCCGGTTCCGCATGCCCGACCCGTTTGCCGGCGGCGGGACGGCGCGGCTCTAGCAAGCCGATGGAGCCGGGTGGGGTTTCACCGTGTGACCGGAGCCGAGGTCGGCGCGTCGAAGCCGGCCGGCCGCGGCGGGGAAATCCGGATCGCGACAAAGCACGTCACGATCAGGACGACGAGACCGATCGCGAGCGTCAGCAGATAGGGGTTTATCCCGCAGGCCGCGCGCTCCAGGCGCCGGACCAGCCGCGCCCCTGAATATCGGTGCGGGAGTAATTGCTGGCTCATTTTTTGCGCCTCTCGATCGCATCGGCAACAAACCTGCGTGGGCCGGGATCCCCCGCCCCGGACGAGAAGACTGGCGCGGCATCAGGCGAGCTCGGCAGCACTTCGGTGAAGCTTTCGAGCTGACCGAGGGTCTCTCTGCCGAGCGTGAACGGAATGCAGGCGCCGATCAGGACCATGACGATCATCGTGCCGAAGAAGATTGTCGGCGAGGCGGTGTGCGAGACCATCACGAAGGGGACGATGACCCCGGCGAAAATCCGACCGAACGATTCGCCGAAGAAATGGCCGCGTCCGCGCAGCGCCGTCGGGAACTGCTCCGACAGGTACATCCGCACCGCCGGAAAGCACGACAGAGTGGTGAACCCGGTGATCAGCGCACCGACCGAGAAGACCATCGTCGCCGCCGAGCCCATCCGATGGGCCATGCACCATCAGCAACAGGCCCGGGATCGACAGCAGGAAGGCGCCGGTGATGGTCCACCGCCGGCCAATCACTTCCATGATGAAGCCGTTGAACAACTTGCCCGGGATGCTGGCGGCGAACACCAGCGAGCTCAACCCGAAGCTCAAGGCGACGGCGGCACCCTGGCTGACCAGCGCTTTCGGCAGCAGGATCGCGATCAGGTAATAGACGGTGCCGCCGCAGATGCCGCAGAGAATGCCGGTTGCGGTCCAGCGGAATTGACCGCGGCGCGAACAGTTTCCAGAACGGCGGCAGCTGCTCCCGCGACCCCTCTCGGCCGGTGCCGAGCTCGGCGACGGTCATCGGCGCGACGCGGCCGCCGCACCGCCTGACGATCAGGTTGACGTTGGCGACCGCATCCTTCAGCCCGGCCTCGCCGCAACAGCCAGCGCGGGCTTTCCGGGATCAGGAAATAGATCAGCACCGGCGCGATGAAGAGGGTGACCCCGCCCGGCAGCCCGACCAGCTGAAAGCCTTTCGGGTGATCGGCCAGCACAAAGCCGACAAACGGCAACAACGTGAACGCCATCGCCAGCATGGTTTCATAGATCGCGGCATAGGTGCGCCGATGCTGCGCCGGCATCAGTTCGGCGGCGATCGGGAACGGCGCCGAGATCGTAAAGCCCAGAAAAAAGCCGGTGACCAGCCGCAGGACGAACAGCTGCTCGAAACTGTGGGCCAGCAGAATGAGCAGCGTGCACAAGGTGCTGAAAATGACCCCGACCTGCATGACCGCCAGCCGGCTGATGCGATCGGACATCGCCGCCGCCGCGAAGCCGCCGACCACGACGAGGAAAGTGGGCCAGGTGGCGAGCGCGCGGACCGCGTCGGCGCTCAGATGCAGCGGCCCTTTGGCGAGCACCAGCAGCGAGCCGGTCAACGCCAGATCGTAACCCTCGATAAAGCCGACGAACCCGAGCACCAGAATGATCACGACGTGATAGGCGCTGAACGGAATGCTGTCGAGCTTGCGGCCGAGGATATGGCTGGCCGGTATTGCCGGGCTGGTTTCGACGGGGGTGGCTGCTGTCACGCGTTTTCCTCCCTTGGCGGCTGGCCGCTGACCGGGCTCAGAGGCGGGACTCTGCATCGGGAGAGCCAGCCGCCCCTGCGCCGTCACCCGATCGACCTCGCTTTTGCCGTGGGTTTAGCCGGTGCGGATTCGCCCGTCCTTAATCCAGGCGTATAATCGAAATTAAACGCGGCAAGCTGCGCCAACGCGGCAATGCCTGGCGGCGCCCGGCGCAGCCGACGCGCCGCACACCCCAGCCCCGCTCGGTTGGGGATTGTCGAATGACGCAAAAATACGCGATGTTGCGCTGTTTTGGCGCGGGCCGGGGAGATGCACGACGATGAACGTCGACAAAGCCGTCAATATCGAAGACCTGCATCGGATGGCCAAGCGGCGGCTGCCCAAGATCGCCTTCGATTTCATCGAGGGCGGCCTCGAGGACGAGCGCGGGCTCGAAACCAACACCTCGGCCTTTCACAAGCACCAGCTGCTGCCGCGCTATCTGGTCGACGTGTCGACGCGCGACCAGTCCAAGACGATCTTCGGCCAGACCTTTGCGAGCCCGTTCGGGATTTCGCCGACCGGCGGCGCCGGGCTGTTCCGCCACCATGCCGATCTGATGCTGGCCGAGGCGGCGCGCGACGCCAACATCCCCTACATCATGTCGGGCGCCAGCAACGACACGATCGAGGCGGCGGCCAAGATCGCGCCGAAAAACCACTGGTATCAGCTCTATGCCGCGCGCGACCCGGCGATCAACGCCGATCTGATCCGGCGCACCGCCGACGCCGGGCTCGGCGCGCTGGTGCTGACCGTCGACACGCCGGTCGGCTCGAAGCGCGAGCGCAACATCAGCAACGGCTTTGCCAATATCCGCGGCGGCCTGTTGCAGGCATTGAGCCTCAAGCCGTCGATCCTGGTCGAGGCGATGACCCATCCCGGCTGGATCGTCGAATATTTCAAGCGCGGCGGCGGCACGCCGATGCTGGGCAATTGGCAGCCCTACGCGCCGGCCGGCGCCGATGCCGAAGAGGTCTACAAGCACGCCTCCTCGGTGCGCCCGTTCAACGCGCAGACCTGGCGCGATCTGGAGACCTACCGCAAGCTGTTCCCGCGCGCGCTCGTCGTCAAAGGCATCATGAGCCCGGCCGACGCGCTGCGCTGCGTCGAGATCGGCTGCGACGGCATCCTCGTCTCGAACCATGGCGGGCGCCAGCTCGACCAGGCGCCGGGCTCGCTCGACGTGTTGCCGGCGATCAAGGCCGCGGTCGGCGACAAGCTGACCTTGCTGCTCGACAGCGGCGTGCGGCGCGGCGCCGACATCCTGATCGCGCTCTGCCTCGGCGCCGATTTCTGCTTCTTCGGCCGCCCGACGCTTTACGGCGCGGCGGCCGGCGGCTTGCCGGGCGTCAAGAAGGCGATCGACATCTTCGTCAACGAGATCGACCTGGTCATGGGCCAGATCGGCTGCCCGAGCCTCGCCGAGCTCGGCCCCGATTTCCTGTGGCAGGACGATTGGCAGAAGAACCGTTGACCGGTCGCGCGGGTCGGTGGGGCAACACGCTCGTGGGCTCGCAGGCCGGCATCCGGCACCGCATTTTCCACGATCGCCGTTAGCGCGGCTTCATTCGGCTTCATAAAGTACCTTCGCCGGCGGGACAGTCGGCCCCGTCGTAACTCAGAGCCGCAAGTGATGGCCGGCGGACGATCGCAGCTGCTTCAGTCACCGCGTCAGCGATCAGGCTCCGTATCTCTTCGAGGGAATGATCGCGGACCGCGGTGAGGCCCTGTCCATGCGCGTTACGCCATCGTCCGCAGCAAACCGTCGATGATCTCGAGCATACGATCCCGACCAAATGGCTGTATTTCTAGTCGCGGATTATAGGCGAGTAAATCGTCGGTTGAAGCCGATCCGGTTCAGCGGCGCCTGCTCTCTCCCCGCGTCGGATCGGGTCGGGGCGTTTTCCCCGTGCGATAGGTGGCTCGCTGAGGCATGCTGCGTTACCGAGAGGAGGAGTGATGCAGGTTCCGAACACATTTCGCGGCGGGCCCGACGAGCGCGGCCATTTCGGCATCTATGGCGGGCGGTTTGTCGCCGAGACGCTGATGCCGTTGGTGCTGGCGGTCGAGGCGGCCTATGTCGAAGCGCGCGCCGACGCGGCGTTTCAGGCCGAGCTCGACGATTACCTCGAGCACTATGTCGGGCGGCCGAGCCCCTTGTATTTCGCCGAGCGGCTGACCCGGCATTTCGGTGGCGCCAAGATCTATCTGAAGCGTGACGAGCTCAACCACACCGGCGCGCACAAGATCAACAATGTGCTGGGCCAAACCCTGCTGGCGCGGCGGATGGGCAAGCGCCGGATCATCGCCGAGACCGGCGCCGGCCAGCACGGCGTCGCCACGGCGACGGCCTGCGCCCTCTTCGACCTGCCCTGCGTCGTCTATATGGGTGCCACTGACATCGAGCGGCAAAAGCCCAACGTTTTCCGCATGAAATTGCTCGGTGCCGAGGTCGTGCCGGTGCATTCGGGCACCGCGACCTTGAAGGACGCGATGAACGAGGCGCTGCGCGACTGGGTGGCCCATGTCGATGACACGTTTTACGTGATCGGCACGGTTGCCGGGCCGCACCCCTACCCGGCGATGGTGCGCGATTTTCAGTCGGTAATCGGCAACGAGACGCGCGTCCAACTGCAAAAGGCCGAGGGCCGGCTGCCCGATACGCTGGTCGCCTGCATCGGCGGCGGCTCGAACGCGATGGGGCTGTTCCACCCGTTCCTCGACGATCCGAATGTCCGGATGATCGGCGTCGAAGCCGGCGGCCACGGCATCGAGACCGGCCTGCACGCAGCCTCGCTGAACGGCGGCGAGCCCGGCGTGCTGCACGGCAACCGCACCTATCTCCTGCAGGATTCGGACGGGCAGATCCGCGACGCGCATTCGATCTCGGCCGGTCTCGATTATCCGGGTATCGGCCCGGAGCATGCCTGGCTTCACGATCTGGGCCGGGTCGAGTACGTCGCGATCACCGACTGCGAGGCGCTCGACGCGTTTCAGCTGTCGAGCCGGCTGGAAGGCATCATCCCGGCGCTCGAACCCGCCCATGCGCTCGCTCATGTCGCCAAGATCGCCCCCGACCTGCCGCGCGACCATCTCCTCGTCATGAATATGTGCGGCCGCGGTGACAAGGACATCTTCGCCGTCGCCGACCATCTGGGCGTCGGGCTGTGAGCCGCATCGACCAGCGGTTTGCGGCGTTGCGCGGCGAGGGCCGGGCCGGCCTCGTTGCCTATCTGACCGCCGGCGATCCCGATCCCGATATTTCGGCCGAGCTGTTTGCCGGGCTGCTCGACCGCCGGCGCTGATCTGATCGAGATCGGCATGCCGTTCTCCGACCCGATGGCCGACGGTCCGGCGATCCAGGATGCCGGCCAGCGAGCACTGAAGGCGGGGATGACCTTGCGCGAGCACCCTCTCATTGGTGCGCGGGCTGCGCCGCCGGGACGATGCCACCCCCGTCGTGCTGATGGGCTATTACAATCCGATCTACCGGCATGGCGCCGAACGGTTCGTCGGCGAGGCGCTCGATGCCGGCGTCGACGGGGTCATCGTCGTCGATCTGCCGCCGGAGGAGGATGCCGAACTGGCCGATCCGGCGCGCCGGGCCGGTCTCGATGTGATCCGGCTGGCGACGCCGACCAGCGACGAGCGGCGGTTGCCGCGGATTGTCGACGGTGCCAGCGGCTTTATCTATTACGTCGCGATCGCCGGGATCACCGGCACGCGCGCGGCCGACACCGAAGCGGTCGCCGCCGCGGTCGCACGATTGCGCCCATTTACCGGGCTGCCGATTGCGGTCGGCTTTGGCATCAAGAACCCGGAGCAGGCCGCCGCGGTGGCGCGCGCCGCCGATGCGGCGGCGGTCGGCTCGTCCCTGGTGCAGCGCCTCGCCCTCAATCTCGACCCCGACGGCCGCGCCCGGCCTGGCCTCGTCGACGCCGTGCTCGCTGACGTTCGCAAATTGGCAGCGGGGATCGGGCGGGCTCGATTGGGACCGGCCTCGCCCTAGCCGAGCGCGATCAGCGCCCACAGCACGACGAGGCCGGCGATCGCCAGGCCGGCATGGGCGCCGACCAGCGCGCCGCTCGGGCGACGGCCGCGCCACGCGGCGACGGCCATCGCGAGACCGAGCGCTAAGGCGGCTGCGAGCAGCGCCGCAGCGGTCCGGCCGAAGCCGGCGGTGCCCATCCGACCGGGCGGACGCCCGCCGCCGAGAGCGAGCAGCAGCACCGCAAGGACTCGCCGCGCCGACGGCGCCGTGCAGGGCCGGGATTGCCGGATGCAGCGCCCTCTTACCGGGTGCTCGCAGGTAAAGCAGCGCCAAGGCGAGCCCGATCAGTCCGGCAGCGCTCGAGATCCCCAAGGCAAGCTCGATCATGGCTCCCGCAGCCCGCGTTCGCTCTCGCGAGGTTATCGGCCCAGGCTCGCGCCCGATGCCGGGCGGCCGGGCAAGCGGTACCTTGACCGATCTCACTTCGGAGGGTTGGCCCCGAAGCAGCCGATGAGGCGCGGTCACGCGACAAACGAGTCAACAATCCGGATCGTGCGGAAATCCGTTGGCGGCGCGTCGATCGTGGCATCCTGATGCTCTTCCGGGCTTGCTCGACGCCACCCCGGTTGCCGCTGCAGCCCAGAATAGAGGACCTTTTCCCAAATCGGGAATCGCGCGCGAAATCCAGCCGACAATGGATGAACCGGTCGCGACGAACAAGCGAGCAGATGAGCCCTTGTTGTAACGGCCCGGCAAGCCAGTCCCGGAGACCGGCAAGTCCGCGAAGCGGCCAAGCCCAGCAGGACAGCAAGTCCAGGACGCGGCCACGTCTCGGACGTATCAGCGATCCTGAGCATCGGAACAGTTAACCATAAATGTTACCTTAATTAACTATCAATAATGTGGATGTTTTTATCTATGTGGCGTTATTCAAGTTACGGCGAAGGTAGCCGAATGTTCAGGATCAACGTGGCGAAGTGTCGTCCAAGAGCGGTCTCGGACAGGGCTCCATCGGCAGATACTGAAGCGACTGGGCCGGAATTATTCAAGCCATGCAGCGAAATTGGAACGAGACCGCGGCCGCCCACCGCGCGCGAGGGATCAGGGCCGACAAGGCCGCTGATCGCGGGAACGATGGCTCTTTGGGCCGCGGTTGAAACGGCCAGTCCGATGGCCGAGCTGCCGCCGCCCGATGTCAAGCGCTGGACCGTCCGCCGCAAGGCCGCGGTGGTGACCGCCGTCGCCGAGGGAGTTGCTGACTCGGGAGGAGGCCTGCCGCCGCTACCAGCTGACCGAAGAAGAGTTCGTCAGTTGGCAGCAGGCGTTCGAGGTGCACGGTCTGCCCGGTCTGCGCTCGACCCGGTTGCAGCAATATCGCGGCGCCACCTCGCGCCGCGGCAACAAGCCGGACCGCTGATTAGAGCCCGCGGGAGTCCGCGGCATCTGGCCGCAGCACTCTTTGTCGCTACCCAGAGCGGTTTTTCCGCCGCGGATTTGCCGCGGAGTGCGACGGTCGCGACCAGCGCCGCAAGCACCAACGCAATCAACGAGCCGAGCGGCAGATGCCAAGCCGCGGCTGATCCCGCGCGGGATTGAGGCCCAGCACATAGAGGCCGGCGAGCAACAACCCGCCCCATTCGGGCAATCGATATTTTCCCTCGCCGCGCAGCAGCCAGGCAGCGGCGACTCCGGCCAGCACGAGATCGTAGAACAGCGCCAGCGGGACGGCGACGAGCGTCGCCGAAGCGAGGCTCGCGGCGCGGATCGGCAATGGCAGGTTGCGGCGCCAGACCCATCCGACGAGGCCGGCGGCGGCCAGGGTTGCGGCGGCTTGCACCGCATAGGAAACGGCCGGGGTGCCGCCGAGCAGCCGCGCGGCGCCGAAGGGCGTAACGAAGCCGCCGAACGCGATCCGTCCGGAGGCATAGACGGCCCGGGATGCCGCTATCGCCGTCGCGAAAGCGTGCCATGTCTCCCAGCCGAAAACCGCCAGTGACAGCAGGCAGAGGCCCGCGGCGCAGGCGAAGGCTGCGGTGAATGCGCGCCACCGGCCGCCGGCGACGAGCGCCACCGGAACCAGCAGCGCGAAATGCGGCTTGCAGCAAAGCGCGCCGAACAGCAATCCGGCGAGCCACGGTCGGCGGTCGACGAGCAGGGTCGCGGCGGCGAACAATCCTGCGGTCAGCAATCCGTTTTGCCCCAGGCCGATGGTCCACAGCACCGGCGGAAAGGCGAGGATCGGCACCAGGACGGCCCAACCGCGCCGGTCGAGGATCAGGCGGACCGCGAGCAGATAAAGGCCGAGCGTCGCCGCCTCGAAGACGACGAACGCCGGCAGATAAGGCAGTTGGGCGAGGCCGGCGCACAGCAGCAGGAACACCGGCGGGTAATAAAAGAAGTTGTAGACGATCCCGGGCTCGGCGGCGCGTTCTTCGGCGGCGTAGTGTGCGGCTCTGTCGTAGGCGAGTTCGGGGGTTCCGGCGTTCGCCAGGCTTCCCGCCGCATAAAAGCTGACGAAGTCGGTGCTGGTCGGCGTCGCCAGCGGCACGATCAGGCCGTGGGTCCCTGCCGCGATGAACCCGAAGCAGGCGATTTCGAGCACCAGCAAAAAGCTGCACAGAGCCAGCACCCGGCGGCGGTCGAGCAATCGACGCGGGTCGTGCTGCGAGACCGATCCGCGCGGCGGGCCGGTCGCCTGGTCAAGGGCGGCGCTCACGCGTCCGGCAAAGCGCGGAGGACCGGAGGTGCCGCAACGCGATACAAGATCGTGATCGCGAACGGGAGCAGCCCGACGGTATCCGCCACCGCCCGAGACCATGACGACGAGTTATCGAGCATCCGCGGGCTCGACATCATGGCTTCCTGTCAAACGCTGCCGGCAACATTGCTGAAAGACGTGCTGAGGCTGGTGCCGAGCAATTGCCAGGCGACGATGCAAACGACGGCGACGAGCGCCGCGATCAACCCGTACTCGATCGCAGTTACCCCGCGATCATCCCAGACCATCCGGCGGATCATGTCGCGCATTGTGGTGCTCCTCAGGGTGGGATTATGCGCGCAGGCTGGTCGCAAAATCTTGATTAGGTCTTAATGTCCGACGTGAAATAGAGTGAACGGGGCCAGTGGGTTGCCTCCCGATCGACCTGGGACTGACAGCGTTCGCTATCGGCTGGGGAATGGCCAAAACGCAAGAGCACGGTGGGTTCCGGCCTTCGCCGGGAAAGCCGAAATGGCAAGGTCGCTGGGAGAGCAATCAAAACACATTGTATTACAACCGCTTTCGCCGGAACGACTAAGTATCAAGGCTTTTAGAATTCTTTCGGATCAAACGATTAAGAGCGGAGAAAGCCGATTTATCCCTGGAAGGACGCCGCGGCATTCCGCTGCGATCACCAGGGCAAGGCCAAAAGACAGCGAGGCCGGCTGGCAACGTACTGAAGAGTGGCCCCGAACCGAGAGGGCAGGACCGGCTGCGGCCGGTTCGGATCTCAAAACCCGGTCAGCACCGAGCCGAACAGGCCGCTCACCGAGCTGCCCAGGGCCGTCACCGCGCCGACAATGACGATTGCCACCAACCCGGCAATGAAGGCGTACTCGATCGCGGTGACGCCCGCATCGTCCGGCGCGAGCTTGGCGAAGGACGCCAGGGTCAGGCGGCAAGGCGGACGTCGCGCGGATTGCGGCGGCGCGCCAGGCATCGCTGGCTACATCCACATCGCCGGCAGGTTCAGAAGCGATGTAGCGGGTCACCGCTCGACGTCGCGAACGGTGCCGTCGAGCGTTGAGCGGCGGCGGTTTATTATCCGCTCAGACGCTGCCGGCAACGTTGCTGAAGGACGTGCTGAGGCTGGTGCCGAGCAGCTTCCATGCGGTGATGCAGACCACTGCGACGAGGGCCGCGATCAGCCCGTATTCGATCGCCGTGACCCCGGCGTTATCCTTGAAGAGGGATTCCTTGGTGAGGAAATCCCTGGTGAGGAACCTGACGTAAAGCGCGAGCATCGCATTCTCCTGGGGGTTAATCGCGCGCAGAATGCGATTGAATGCTTGACGAAGCGTTAAGCCGGAGAAGAATTTTCGGCCTTCGCTTAGCTGCGACCACGGCGATGACGGCGGCGCCGTAGCGGTCGAGCTTGCTGCGGCCGATGCCGGGGATTTCGGCCAAGGCGGCGAGCGAGGCCGGGCGGCGGCGGGCCACCTCGATCAGGGTCGCGTCGTGAAAGATCACGTAGGGCGGCAGCTCCTGTCGGCGCGCTTCGGCGAGGCGCCAGGCGCGCAACGCCTCCCACAAGTCCTGCGCCGCCGGATCGAGGCCGGCCGTCGCCGGCGCCGTTCGGCGGTCGCGTGCGCGCGCCCGCTCGCGTCCCCGGCGCGGCGCGTCGAGGCGGAAATGCACGGTTCTGGCGCCGCGCAGGATCTCCGCGGCCGCCGGCGCCAGGGCAAAGCCCGCCATGCCCGGCGGGATCGGGCATGACCAGCCCTTGCGCCACCAGCTGGCGGAACACCGAGAGCCAGCGCGCGGCGGTCGAGCTCGGCTGCCGACGCCGAAGGTCTTCAGCCGGTCGTGGCCGAAGCGCGTGATCCGTTCGTTGTCGGCGCCGAGCAGCACGTCGACGAGATAATGCGCGCCAAAGCGCTGGCCGGTGCGGTAGACCGCGGAGAGCGCCTTTTGCGCGGCGATCGTGCCGTCCCAGCTTTCGGCCGGCTCGCGGCAATTGTCGCAATTGCCGCAGGGCGGGTGATCGGGCTCGCCGAAATAGCCGAGCAGCACCTGGCGGCGGCACGAGACCGTCTCGCAATAGCCGATCAGCGCCTCGATCTTCTGGCGCTCGATGCGGCGCTGGCGCTCGCTCGCCTCGCCGCTGTCGATGAGGCGCAGCAAATTCATCACATCGGCGATGCCGTAGGTCATCCACGCGTCGGCCGGCAGCCCGTCGCGCCCGGCGCGGCCGGTCTCCTGGTAATAGGCTTCGAGGTTTTTCGGCGCGTCGAGATGGGCGACAAAGCGGACGTTGGGCTTGTCGATGCCCATGCCGAAGGCGATCGTCGCGACGACGATAACGCCCTCCTCGCGCAGAAAGCGCTCCTGGTTGCGCTCGCGCACGGCGCTGTCGAGGCCGGCATGGTACGGGCAGCGCCACGCGCCCGCGCGCCGCGAGCCAGGCGGCCGTTTCGTCGACTGCCTTGCGGGTGAAGCAATAGACGATCCCGGCATCGCCCGGATGCTCGGCGGCGAGAAACCGCCATAGCTGGTCGAGTGGGCTCTGTTTGGCGACGACGCGGTAAAAAAGGTTCGGGCGGTCATAGCCGGCGGCGAAGACTGGAGCATGACCGAGCCCGAGCTGGGCGACGATGTCGCGCCGCGTCGGTTCGTCGGCGGTCGCGGTCAATGCCAGCAGCGGCACCTGCGGAAAGCGCCTCTTGAGCACCGAGAGCTGCTGGTATTCGGGGCGGAAATCGTGCCCCCACTGCGAGATGCAATGAGCTTCGTCGACCGCGAAGAGGGCGAGCCGGGACCGCTCGAGCAGATCTAGGCAGCGCGCGGTCAGGACCCGCTCGGGCGACACATAGAGCAGGTCGAGAGCACCATTGCCGACCGTCTCTTCGACCGCCGCCGCCTCGGCCGGAGAGAGGCGCGAGTTCAACGCCGCGGCGCGTACCCCGGCTTGGCCCAGCGCATCGACCTGGTCCTTCATCAGCGCGATCAGCGGCGAGACAACGACGCCGAGGCCCGGGCGCAGCAATGCCGGGATCTGATAGCACAGGGATTTGCCGCCGCCAGTCGGCATCAGCACGACGGCGTCGCCGCCGGCGACGACCTGCTCGATCACCGCCCGCTGGGAACCGCGGAAGCTGTCGAAGCCAAAAACCGCCCGCAACACGCTTTGCGGGGTTCGCTCTTCGGTTTCTGCGCCGCTCATGCCCTCTCGTCCCGCGCGCCAACCCCCGGCCCAGCCGCGCCATTCTCGCTATGCGTCAGATGCAGAACGGGCCTGCGCGTGATAGGCTCACGCCTGAACAGGGTTACGCCAATTTTTAGAGGGGATGGCAATTTATATCGATCGCCCACGGCCGGACGGCGTCGTCACCGCCCGGAAAACCGGCAAGCGAGGCCAAGAGTTGCAGACTCTCCCCAGTTCGGCGCGATGCCGCCGCACGGCGCCTGACCGCGGCCGGGTTCGCGCTGGCCCTCGCCGCCGCCGGCCTGAGCTATTCCGCAGCGCGGGCGATGGCCGATCCGCCGGTGGCGGTTCCGGCAACAACGCTCGACGACGCACGCCTCGACCGATGCCGCTGTCGGACCTGCGACCCTGACCCCGTTCGACGGCAATGTCGATATCGAGGACCGGCTCGACCCGTCGTCACGGCTGACGCTCGCCGGCGAGCGGCTGAACGAGCACCTGCTGCGCCGCTTTTACCTGGCGCATCGATACGGGACGGTGTGGGACCGTTATCCGGCCCAGGCGGCCTCGTTGTGGGAGGCCGTCCGGCACGCCGGCGAGCAGGGTCTCGATCCGGCAATTTTTCACACCGCGATCCTTTCCGGGCATTGGGCGTCCTTGTCGCCGATCGAGCGCGACCTGCTGCTCTCCGATGCGTTTCTCTCCGTATGCCGACGCGCTGGGACAGGGCGCTGTGCCGATCCAGGATCGCTCGGGCGACGAAGCGTTGCAGCCCGCACCGGTCGATATCGTCGCCGCACTCGATGCGGCGATCGCCGCCCCCGATCCGGCAGCCGCGATCGAGGCCCTTGCCCCGACCTCGCCGGAATATTCGGCGATGAGTCAGGCCTATTTGGCCGACCACCTGATCGCTGCGGGTGAAGGCCTCGGGAGAGGGCGCGCCGCCCTGGGACGGCCCGATGCGCAGCGGCGGGCGCGGCAGCTCGCGGTCAATCTCGAGCGCCTGCGCTGGCTGCCGCGAAGCATGCCCGCCGAACGCATCGTCGTCGATACGGCGGTCGCCCGGCTCCAGCTGTTTCGCGACGACCGGCCGGTCTTCACGACGCGGGTCGTAGTCGGCGAGTTCGACAATCAGACACCCGAGTTTCAGTCCGTGATCAGGGATATCCTGTTCAACCCACCGTGGAATATCCCGCGCTCGATTTTTGAGAAGGAGATCCGGCCGAGACTGGCGACCGATCGCCACTATCTGGCCGAGCATCATATGCGCTATCGCGGTTCGATGGCGGTGCAGCAGGAGGCAGGGCCTTACAGCGCACTGGGTCGGCTCAAATTCGAGATGGCGGACCGCTTCGATGTCTACCTGCACGACACGCCGGAGAAATGGCGCTTTCAGGCGTCGGAACGGATGATGAGCCATGGCTGCGTGCGCGTCGAGGCCCCACAAGTGTTGGCCGGCCTGCTGCTCGGGCAAAGCCCCGAGATGGTCGCCAAGGCAATTGCGGTCGGTCGCACGCATGGACGAGCATTGCCAAAGCCGATGCCGGTCTTCATCGTTTATCGCACCGCCGCAATCGAATCGGATGGCTCGATCGAATTTCGCGCGGACCCCTATCAGCGCGACAGCCGAATCTGGGCATATCTGAACCGGGCGCGACAGCCTCCGATTGCCGAAAATTCGATGGCGGCCAACGTTAAGGGTGATAGGCAAATTCGATAATTCAACTGAGAAAGCGAAAATTGTAACAACTGGCGGCAGGCGCTTCGGTTTTGCCCCATCGGACTTGTTCAACAGGATTTTGAATGTTATGGCCCCCCTGGGGAATTGGGGGAGTCACATTGGAAGCGTCCACACTGTTGAGCCGGCGCCGGCTGCTCGGCGCCGCGGCCTCTATTGCTGCCGTTGGTCTGGTCAAGCCCGCCACGGCAGTGTCCTTCGCTCCGCGATCGGTATCGCTCTACAATGTGCATACCGGCGAGTGGCTGCGCACGGTCTACTGGGCCGATGGCCACTACATCCGCGAGGCGGTGCGTGACATCAACTGGATCTTGCGCGATCACGACACCGACGAGATCCGGCCGATGAACGCCGGCGTCCTCGATGTCCTCGGGTTGCTGCGCGACCGGCTCGAGACGCCGGATCCGTTCCTGGTCGTCTGCGGCTACCGTTCGCCGACCACCAACCGGCGGCTTTACCTCGAACGCGCCGGCGTCGCCAAGAATAGCTATCATATCAAAGGTATGGCGGTCGATTTGCGCAGCGAGCGACGCAATCTGAACCAGGTCCGCAATGCCGCGCTGAGCCTCGGATGCGGCGGTGTCGGCTACTATCCGCGTTCCGACTTCGTCCACGTCGATTGCGGTCCGGTCCGCCACTGGACCTGGCCCAGCCGCACCTAGCTAGCCCAGCCGCGCCTAGAAACCCGCCTTTGTCGTGGTCGCCGGCTGGTTGCCGGGGTGACGGGTTTGGCACTTTTTTTAGACAGAACGCGGAACTCGATCGGTTCCCGGCGGGTTTCTACCGGCAGTGACAACCGCAAGCGCAGGCTGCCATGCTGGGCACAATCCTTCTGATCATCCTGATTCTGCTGCTAATCGGCGCCCTGCCGACCTGGGGCTACAGCGGCGGGTGGGGCTATTACCCGAGCGGCGGGATCGGCTTGCTGCTGATTATCGTCGTAGTCCTCTTGGTCGTGGGCCGAATATAGGGTTCCGCTGTCACCCGCGGCGGGACGCGCGCCGCAGGGCATCGAGCCGCAGCGGCAGGGCTCGGCCGAGCCACATCGCAAATCGCGTGTGATCGGCCAAGCTGTCGCCGGAGAGCGGGTGCACCAGGACATCGAGCCCGTCGCGGTTCAGCATCAGCCATGGTACAAGGCGCGAAAGCTGGTCCGCCGCGAAGACCACCTGATACATCGAGACCGGATGCGGGCCGACCGGCTCGTCATGCCAGTTGCCAAGCCGCGCCTCGAAGCGCTCGCCGATCCCCTGGCGCAACCGCTCGGCCGTCGCCCGGGTGGCCGGATCGTAGTAGATGTGCGCGTGGTAGCTTTCGATCCGCTCGGGATCGGCAAATTCGTCAGCCATGCTCACCTCCGGCTTCGTCGGGCGGTGCCCCGGCACCCTGGCCCAACGCGCGCTGCATCAGCACGATATCGACCCAGCCGCCGAATTTGAAGCCGACCGCCGGCAACAGGCCAATCCTCTCAAAGCCGAGTGCCGCGTGCAGGCGGATCGATGGCCACTGATCCCTGCCGCCAATCACCGCCACCATCTGCCGATAGCCCTGCGCGGCGCAACGCTCGACGAGTTCGCACAGCAGGGTCCGTCCGATCCCGCGCCCGACTTCGCCGGCATCGACGTAGATCGAGTCCTCGAACGTGAACCGATAGGCCGAGCGCGGCCGATAAGGGCTCGCGTAGCAATAGCCGAGGACCCGCCCGCTCCGCTCGGCGACCAGGTAGGGCAGCCCGCGGGCCAAAATCTCGCTACGCCGGCGGGTCATCTCGTCGAGCTCGGGCGGAATATCCTCGAACGAAGCGACGCCGCGCAGCACGTGGTGGCGATAGATCGCCGTGATCGCCGCGAGATCGCCGTCTGCCGAGGACCGGAGCGAAATGCCGTCGCTCATCCGAGCCGGGCTGCCGAACTGGGCCTCAAATCACCCGGATCGGCTTGCCGTCGAGAAACGCGGCAACGTTCTCGACGATCTGCGGGTAGGAGCTGCGGTAGTTCTCGTCGGTGACATAGCCGATATGCGGGGTCAGGATCACGTTCGGCGCGGAGCGCAGCGGATGGTCGATCGGCAACGGCTCCTTGTCGTAGACGTCGAAGCCGGCATAGGCGAGCTGTCCCTCCTTCAGCGCCGCGACAATCGCCGCCGTGTCGCAGATCGGCCCGCGCGAGGTGTTGACGAGGATGGCGGAAGGTTTCATCAGCCCGATCTCGCGGGCGCCGACCAGGCCGCGGCTGCGCGGGCTCAGCACCAGATGCACCGAGAGAATGTCGGAGCGGCGGAACAATTCGTCCTTATCGACCCGCTCGACGCCCTGTGAAGCGGCCTTCTCGGCCGTCAGGTTTTGGCTCCAGGCGATCGGTTTCATGCCAAAGGCGAGCCCGACGCGGGCGACGGCGCTGCCGAGTCGCCCGAGGCCCAACAGGCCGAGGGTCTTGCCGGCGACCCGGTGGCCGATTCGGGTCTGCCACCCGCCCTGCCGCATCAGTTGATGGTCCTCGGCGATGCGCCGGACGGCCCCGAGGATCAGCCCCCAGGCGAGCTCGGCGGTGTCCTCGTTGCCGCCGCCGGGACCGCCGGTGCCGCACACTGTTACACCGCGGTCCTTCAGCGCCGCCATGTCGAAGGACGCGTTGCGCATGCCGGTGGTGATCAAGAGCTTCAGCTTCGGCAGGCGCTCGACGACCGATTTCGTAATCGCCGTACGCTCGCGCATGGCCGCGACAAGCTCGGAATCGGCGAGCGCGCGCACCACCGCGTCCTCATCGGCGAAAGCATGCCGCTCGACGGCGATTTCGACGCCGTGGCTCCTGACCGGCGCCCAGTCCGCCATGTCGAGAGCGACACCCTGGTAGTCATCGAGAATGCTGAGCCGCATCGTTCTTCCTCCCTTGTTTCGGCCGTCTCCGGTTCAGTTCATTGCCTTATGCAAGTTCGTGTCGAGCTTGTCGAGGAACTGGTTGGTGGTCAGACAAGGATGATCGGCGCGGATCAGGATCGCCAGATCGCGCGTCATGTCGCCGCCCTCGACGGTGTCGATGCGACCGATACATGCGCTTCAAGTGAAGCTCGTCCATGCGGCCCTT
Source organism: uncultured Alphaproteobacteria bacterium (assembly GCA_963795485.1). Taxonomy (GTDB): domain Bacteria; phylum Pseudomonadota; class Alphaproteobacteria; order ATCC43930; family CGMCC-115725; genus AP-15. The sequence continues at coordinate 1,420,528 of CAWCIL010000008.1, read as the reverse complement.
ATCGGGTGTGATCCCGACACATTTGACTCCAACTCCGAATTTCTTGATCGCAAGGGCGGCATCGACGGTGATCTGATCGTCGGTGGCTGCCATTAGACGCTCCACCTGACGCCGCGTCAGAGAGCGGCGAGCGCAGCGTTCAGCGTCGCACTCGGCCGCATCGCCGCCGATGTCTTAGCCTGATCGGGCAGATAATAACCGCCGGTATCCACCGGCTTACCCTGCGCGGCGATCAGCTCGGCATTAATCTTGGCCTCGTCTGGCCGCCAGCGCCTCCGCCAGCGGTTTGAAGCGGGCTGCCAATGCTGAGCTTTCGTCCTGCCCGGCCAGCGCCTGCGCCCAATACAGCGCCAGGTAGAAATGGCTGCCACGATTATCCAGTTCGCCAAGCTTCCGCGCAGGCGAGCGGTTGTACTCGAGGATCTTGCCGTTGGCCTCATCGAGCGTCTCGGCCAGAACCTGCACGTCCTTATTCCCACTTGTCTGCGCCAGATGTTCCAGCGAAGCGCCAAGCGCCAGGAACTCGCCCAGCGAATCCCAGCGCAGATAGCCTTCGTGCTGGAACTGCTCGACATGCCTGGGCGCCGAACCGCCGGCCCCGGTCTCGAACAACCCGCCGCCCGCCAGCAGCGGAACGATCGACAGCATCTTGGCCGACGTGCCCAGCTCCATGATCGGGAACAGATCGGTCAAGTAGTCGCGCAGCACATTGCCGGTAACGGAGATGGTGTCGAGCCCCTTGCGGATGCGGTCGAGCGAGAATTTCATTGCCTCGACCGGCGCCAGGATGCGGATGTCGAGACCCGATGTGTCCTCGTTCTTCAGGTATGTCTCGACCTTGGCGATCAACTGCGCGTCGTGCGCGCGTTTGGCGTCGAGCCAGAACACCGCCGGGGTGCTGGTCAGGCGCGCGCGGCGCACCCCAAGCTTGACCCAGTCCTGGATCGGCGCGTCCTTGACCTGGCACATCCGGAAGATGTCACCGGTCTCGACCGGCTGTGACAGCAGAACCGTGCCGTCATCGGCGACCACGCGCACCGTTCCGCCCGTGGCGACCTCGAACGTCTTGTCGTGCGAGCCGTACTCCTCGGCTTGCTGCGCCATCAACCCAACGTTCGGCACAGAGCCCATCGTCTTCGGGTCGAAGGCGCCATGCGCCTTGCAGTCCTCGATGACCGCCTGGAACAGCGTCGCGTAGCAACGATCGGGGATCGCGGCGATCACGTCGTGCAGCTTGCCGTCAGGGCCCCACATATGCCCGGATTCGCGAATCATCGCCGGCATCGATGCATCGATGATCACGTCGCTCGGCACGTGCAGATTGGTGATTCCCCGGTCGGAATTGACCATGGCCAGGCCAGGCCGCTTCGCGTAGGTGGCCTGGATATCGGCCTTGATCGCCGCCTTTTCAGCCTCCGGCAACGTCTCGATCCGGGTCAGCATGTCGCCCACGCCGTTGTCGGGATCAACGCCCAGGCGCGTCAGTGTGGCGCCATGCTTCTCGAACACATCGGCGAAGAACACGGAAACGCAATGACCGAAGATGATGGGATCGGAGATCTTCATCATGGTCGTCTTGACGTGCAGCGAGAATAGGACGCCGTCCTTCTTCGCGGCGTCGATCTGCGCGGCGAAGAAGGCGCGCAACGCCTTACGGTTCATCACCGACCGCGTCGATGATCTCGCCGGTCTGAAGCGGCGTCTTCGCCTTCAGCACCGTGACCGCGCCATCGCTGCCGACCAACTCGATACGGGCATTGGTCGGCGCCGCAATGGTCGTCGCGACCTCCGAACCGTAGAAATCGCCGCCCGACATGTGCGCCACGCGCGATTTCGAGTCCTTGGTCCAGGCGCCCATCTTATGCGGATTGTTGCGCGCGTACTGCTTCACGGCGCCGGCGGCGCGGCGGTCGGAATTGCCCTCGCGCAGCACCGGATTGACGGCGCTGCCGAGCACCTTGCCGTAGCGGGCGCGGATTTCCTTATCCGCTGGCGTCGCGTCGCTGTCCGGATAGTTCGGCACGTCGTAACCCTTGCTCTGCAACTCCTTGATCGCAGCCTTCAGCTGCGGGATCGAGGCGGAGATGTTGGGCAGCTTGATGATGTTGGCCTCGGGGCGCATCGCAAGTTGGCCAAGTTCGGCGAGCTCGTCGTTAATCTTTTGCGCTGGCGTCAGTTTGTCCGGGAAGTTGGCGATGATGCGGCCAGTCAGCGAAATGTCCTTCAGCTTCATCTTCACGCCAGCCGCCCCGACGAAGGCTTCGACGATCGGCAGAAGGGAAAACGTAGCAAGCGCAGGTGCTTCATCAACCTTCGTCCAAACGATTTCGAGATCTGACATGCTTGCACCTCCGCGCGCCGCTTTCGTTTCGGCTGAGTTGATCTATTGACGATTATGCCTGTCTTGTTACACTGACATGAGGGCGTCGCGGCTCTCCATGCCGAGGTCATAATACTTCAGATCGATATCGAGATACGGCAAGATCAGCTTCTCTTTGATGAAGCTCCACATGATCCGCGTCATCTCGTCGCCGTCGAGCTCGACGAGGGGCCGCATCACTTTGATTTTTGCCATGCTTGCTGTCCTCGCATACGGGCCGCAGCCGACCGGCCGCAGCCTTCGCCAGCGCGGGAAGATAGAGGCCGCAGCCCATCGCGACAAGCCGGCAAAGGAGGACGGCGCCGCGCCGGAGTTGGGACAGCCGCCGGCCGGCCCGCAGGCTTTTGTGCACAACGCCGACGCAGGAGGGGGAACGAGGCTGAAATGCGGCATTGTTTCAAGCTGTTACAGAAGGTTTACCGACTGAGCTGCGGCTGGATCCCTCGACCATAAAATTGTCTAATGATTACAATGGATTATATATTTGCCTATTTTCTAGCCAGATATGTCGAATGGTTGAAAATGTTAGGGGTGAACCGCCTCGTTCCCCGGTTTTCCACCAGTTTATCCACCGTCGCCGTGGATAGCACCGCTACGAACGCAAATCGCCTTGCCGGGTCAATCGGATGCGGTTCGCGAGTTCCAATTCAGCGTGCTCAAAGCAGTTCGTCCCGGATATTTTCGGTCGAGGCAGGAGCTTCGGCGAGTGCGGCCATCAGTGATGCGACGGACGGGACGACGCGCATCAGGCGGGCGGTCTCCGGTCGGGCAAAGCCGCTCCCGACGATCTCGTCTAGGAGCGCACGCAGCGTCGCCCAGTAGCCCCCGATATCGACCAGAAAGATCGGCTTGTCGTGCAGTCCGAGCTGCCTCCAGCTGAGCATCTCGAACATCTCGTCGAGAGTACCGATACCGCCCGGCAGCACCGCAAAGGCGTCGGCCCGTTCGGCCATCTGCCGCTTGCGTTCGTGCATTCCGGCGACCACCACCAGCTCGCTGACGCCCCGATGGGCGAGCTCGGCGTCGCGCAGCCGGGCCGGGATAATGCCGGTCACTCGGCCGCCACCGGCCAATGCGGCATCGGCGAGCAGCCCCATCAGCCCGACCCGCCCGCCGCCAAAGATGAGCTCGATCCCGGCCGCGGCGAGCCGCGCGCCGAGATCGCTCGCCGCCTCGCGATAAGCCGCGGCGACCGCCCCCGACGAGCCGCAATAAACGCACAGCGCCCGCGTGCCTTGCATTTGATCGCCGCTTTCCAACGCTCAGGCGTAGAGTTCTGCGGCCAGAGCGGGCGGGGCGCGGCCGCGGTCGTGCAGGTAGGATTGCCAGAACAGGCAGGCCGCGACCGAGCGCCAGGGCCGCCAAGCCTCGCCGATATGGCGCAACTCGGGTTCGCTCGGCCGTGCCGCGAGACCTAGCCGCTCGCCAACCGCGATCTGCAGGCCGAGATCGGCAGCGGGCCAGATGTCCGGCCGCCCGAGCACGAAGATCAGATAGATTTCGGCGCTCCACCGGCCGATGCCCTTGAGCGCGATCAGCGCTGCCTGTGCCGCGTTGTCGTCGGCCTCGGCGAGCCGGGCAAAGTCGAATTCGCCGCCGCGCACCTTTTCGGCGAGATGGCGGGCATAGCCCATCTTCTGCCGGCTGAAGCCGCAGGCGCGCAGGCTGGCGTCGTCGAGCGCCAGAAACGCATCGGGCGCGAGCGGACGGCACAGCCCGCTCAGCCGCCGGTGCATCGCCGCCGCCGCGTCGATCGACACCTGCTGTTCGAGAATGATGTGCAGCAACGTCGCAAACCCGTTGCGCCGGCGCCGAAACCGCGGCGCGCCAGCCCGCTCGAGGATCGCGGCGAAGACCGGCTCGGCGCCGAGCGCTGCGATCCCCTCGGTCAACCCGTGGGGCGCGTAGCTCGGCGCAGTTTGCGCCGGCGGGGGCGGTACGAGGGCGGCTCCTGTCCGGTCCTCGGCGACGGCCGTCGGCCAAATACCCACCGCCGCCGCGTGATCTTTCAGAATCGCCGGCTGATCCATTGCGCTGCGCCCCTCCGTTGGCGGCAGTGTTATGGCATAATCGCGCCGGCGCCTCCAACCGGGGCGCCGTGGAGGCGAGGAATGCGGGCTCGCCCGATCGTGGTCGGAGTGTTCGGCGCCGGGCTGGCGCTGGTCGCGCTCGCCGCGGGGGTGAGGGTGTTCATGAGCCGCCCGGACCAGGATCGTCTGATGCCCGGAGAGCGGATCGACATCGCGGCGCTGCGCCCGCCGCTGCCGCAGCCGAGCTTTCTCGCTTGCCCGCCCGGCTATTGCGCGGCGCGTCCGGAATTGACGACCCCGGTCTTTGCGCTGCCCTGGGTGCGGCTGCGCGAGGATTGGAGCAAAATGATCGCCGCGCGGCCGCGGGTCGTGCAAATTGAAACCGGCTCGCAAAGGCGCCGCCTCGTCTACATCCAGCATTCGCCGGTGTTCGGCTTCCCAGATATCGTCACGGTCGAGTTCGCGCCGCTCGGCCCCGACCGGTCAGGCATCGCCCTCTACAGCCGATCGCGTTTCGGCCGCAGCGATTTCGGCAAGAACCGTGAGCGGGTCGAAGATTGGCTGCGTCTGTTGGAAAAGGCTACACCACCGACGGTAACCAGCTTCGAGCCGGGGAGCTTCGCGGAGCGAGCGGATTGAACCCCGGCGTGAAACTGATCGCAGCCGGCCTCGCAGCGGCGTTGGGCTGTGCCGCGCCGACGATAGCCGCTGTCGCAGACAGCGGGCCCGGGCCGATCGCCGCACTTCAGGCACAGCTGGCCGGGCTCGGTTATGATCCCGGTCCGCTCGATGGGGTGATGTCGGCGAAGACGCAACAGGCGATGCAAGCCTACCAGCGCGCCGCCGGGCGGCCGATCGCCACCGGGTCGGCGGGCGATCCGATCATCGCGGCGCAGACAGCGCTGCAGCGGTTGGGGTTTCTGTCGGCGCCGGCGGATGGCGCGATCGGGCCGCAGACCCGCGATGCGATCATCCGCTTTCAGGCCGCCGAGCACCTGCCGGTCGACCCGCGGATCAGCGATCGGCTTCTCGCCGACCTCGACCGGGCGTCAACTCCTGCCGCGGCCGCGGCACCGGTTGCGCCGGGTCCCGGCGAGCCACCCGCTCCGGCAGTGCCGCCGGCCGAGCCTGAGGTCACCGGCCGCCAAGCCTTGCCGTCCGGGGTCACGCCGCCGCCGATCCGCTGACCGGGGATCACTCGCCGGGGCTCAGTCCCAAGGATTGCGCGGTCGCTGGTAGGCGCGGCCGGCCGCTGGCACCGAGCCTCGGCTCGTCCTGCGCCCGCTGGCGAATGCGCCGGGCGGTGCGGTGGCAAAGACGGCGCTGCGCGGCGGCTGCAGCAGCTTCAAGCCGGGCGGCCGCAGCACCACGACGAGGATCATTCCGGCGGCAAAGCCGCCCACATGCGCCCAGAACGCGATGCCCGGCGATCCCGGCCCCCGCGCCAGCCCGCTCACCAGCTGCAGCGCAAACCACAGGCCGAGCAGGATCGCGGCCGGCACGTTGATAATTCGGAAAAAGATCACGATCCAGACGAACACGTGAACGTTTGCGCGCGGGTAGAGCAAGAGATAGGCGCCGAGCACCCCGGCGACGGCGCCGCTGGCCCCGATCATCGGCACATGCGAGACCGGGCTCGACGCCGCTTGTACCAATGCCGCGGCAATTCCGCTCGCCAGATAAAGAAAGAAATAGCGCGCGTGTCCGAGCGCATCCTCGACATTGTTCCCGAAGATCCACAGGAACAGCATGTTGCCGATCAGGTGAAACCAGCCGCCGTGCAGGAACATGCTGGTCAGCAGCGTCGCCCACGGCGGCACGACGCGCAATTGCGGCGCCAGATGGGCATGGCCGAACAGCACCCCAGGGATCATGCCGAGGCTGAACAGGATCTGGTGCCGGTTCTGCCCGAGCTCCCACAAAAAGGCGCCGGTGCAGAGCCCGATCAGGAAGTAATTGACAAATGGCGGTCGCCGGACCGGGTTGTCGTCATAGAGCGGGACCGCGAAGATCACGCTCTGAGATCACGTCCCGGGCCCGGCCCGATGCCAGTCGCACCGGAGGCGGGCGTTCCGGTCAGGAGCCGACGAGGCCGAGCTGCGGGCTCGACGGCTCGGCGAAATTGCGCCTGGGGATGCGCCCGGCGAGGCGGGCGAGGCGGCCGCCCTCGACCCCGTTGCGCATTGCCGCCGCCATTCGCCGCGGATCGTGCGACTTGGCGATCGCGGTGTTGACGAGCACCGCGTCGCAGCCGAGCTCCATCGCCAATGCCGCGTCGGAGGCGGTGCCGACCCCGGCGTCGAGCACCACCGGGACCGGGCTGCGGCGGCATATCAGCTCGATCGCCGCCGGGTTGGCGATGCCCATGCCCGAGCCGATCAGCGAACCCAGCGGCATGACCGCGGCACAGCCGACGTCGGCGAGCTTCTGGCACGCCACCGGGTCCTCGTTGCAATAGGGCAGCACGGTAAAGCCGCTGCGCACCAGCTCGTCGGCGGCGTGGACGAGCTGCTCGACATCCGGGTAGAGCAGCTCCCGGTCGCCGATCAGCTCGAGCTTCACCCAATTGGTCTCGAGCGCCTCGCGCGCCAATTCGGCAGTCAGGATCGCATCGCGCGCGGTGACGCACCCCGCGGTGTTGGGCAGCAGCCGCCAACGGTCGCCAAGCAGGTCGACGAGGCTCTCGGCATAGCTTTCTAGGCTGATGCGCCGGATCGAGACGGTGACCATCTCGGCGCCGCTCGCTTCGAGACAGTCGAGCAGCACCTGCTGGTTCGGGTAGCCGGCGGTGCCGACGAAGAGCCGCGAAGACAGCGTGGTGCCGGCGATCACCAGGGAGTCGGTCATCGGTCTATTCCCTTTTGCGTGCGTCAGCCGCCCTGCAAGGGACGGACAATCTCGACATCGTCGCCCGGCGACAAGGGCCTCACCGACCACTCCGCCCGGCGCACGACCGCGCCGTTGACGGCAACGGCGAGAAACCGTGCCTTGGGATCGACCCCGCGCGCGACGAGCAGCTCAGCCAGGGTGACCGCCGCGACCTCTTCCTCGATGCCGTTGACCCGCAGCCGCGTCATGGCGCCGCCGCCGAGGCCGGGCGCGGCTCGTCCCGCGCCGGCTGCACCGCGGCCGAGAAGCGTTCGGGGCTGAACGGAAGGAGGCTTTCCGGCAGCCGGCCGGTCAAAAGATAGGCGCTGATAGCCTGCGCCGTCACCGGGGTTAGCAGAATCCCGTTGCGATGGTGCCCGGTCGCGATCACCAGGCGGTCGATGCCGCTCGGGCCGAGCATCGGCGCATCGTCGCGCGACCCCGGACGAAAGCCGACCCAAGTCTCGGCGATCGGCAATTCCTCGATCGTCGGCACCGCGCGCCAGGCGCCTTCGAGCAATGCCAGGAGCCCGCCCGCGGTCACGCTGTCGTCGAAGCCGCGCTCCTCGACTGTGCCGCCGATCACGAGCCGTCCGTCGCGGCGCGGGACCAGGTAGCCGCGCGGCAGCCAGATCACATGGTGCAACAGCGGCGCCGCCTCGTCCATGTGCAGGGCCAGCATCTGACCCTTGATCGGGCGCACCGGCGGCAGATAGGCCGGCGGAATGCCGCCGATCTCGCGCGACCAGGCTCCGGCCGCCAATACGACGATGTCGGCAGGCTCGCGGCCGCGATCGGTCACGACGGCGCGGGCGCGGCCGTTGGCGATCTCGACTTCGCGGACCGGACAGCGCTCGTGCAGCACCGCACCCGCACGCTGCGCCGCGAGCACCAGGGCGCGGGCGACGAGCCGGTTGTCTACCTGGTGGTCGCGGGGGCTCAGCACCGCGGTCGGGATGCCCGGGCGCAGATGCGGCTCGTGCCGGCGCGCTGCGGCGCCCGATAGCCATTCGAGGTCGAGCCCGAGGCCTTTTTGAAACTCATAGCTAAAGCGCAGCTGCTCGGCGTCGTCGCGGGTCAGCGCCACGACCATCGTACCCTCGTCGCGGTAGCCGACCGAGGTTCCGGAAGCGGCCTCGACCTCGCGGGCGAAATACGGCCATAGGCGCTGACTCTCCAGCGTCAGCGCCAGCAGAGACTCTTCGCCGGGCTCGGTTTCCACCGCGGCGGCAAGCATTCCGGCGGCGGCCCAGCTGGCGCCGTGACCGGCCGTGCCGCGGTCGTAGACAGCGACCGCGCAGCCCGCCTGCGCCAGCCGCCAGGCAATCCCGAGTCCGATGACCCCGGCACCGATGACAACGGTTTTCGGGCGAAACGGCGAAACGGCAAGCGGCGCGGTGATGACGGACTCCCTTCGCCGGGCGAGCCCGGCCAGGTTCATTGGGTCTGTTCTCAGCCGCTGCGGCGGCGCGCTCTCGAACGCAGCCCCACGGCACCCCAGCCTCGCGCCAATGTCGGATCAGGGCGTTGCCGATGCAAGGATTTTCTTGCGAATTGCCGGTCTCCGAGCGGGATAGCAGCCTCCTCTCCCGATTTGGCGTTTTCCAGGCTTTCGCTGGAACGCGCTCGCCGGGTAACAGTTCGCTTGAAGATCGATCCCGGATATGTATCCTATGTTTCGATGGACTCCGTAAATTGGAGCCTGCCCGTGCCCCGCATTCTGGTGGTGGAAGACGATCTCGAAGTGTGCGAAGTCGTCTGCGAGTTTCTGCGCGACAGCGGTCATATGGTCCTCGCCGCCGGTTCGGCGCGGCAGGCCCGCGAACTGCTCGCCCGCGAGACCGTCGATCTTTTGATCATCGATTGCGTGATGAGCGGCGAGCAAGGCGGTTCGCTCGCCGAGCACGCCACGGTCCTCGGGATTCCGGCAATTCTGACCTCGGGCGATCTGCGTTACCGCGACACCATCCCGCAGTCGAGCGTGCCGTTCCTGACCAAGCCGTTTCGGTTGCGCGAATTGGGCGAGCTGATCTCGCGCACGATGACGCGGTCGCCGAGATGCCCCCCGCGACCGGGCGCGCTGGACTAGAGCATGATCCGGTTAGGCTGAAGCATAGCCGGCATTGGCGAGATAATTGGCGCATTCCGGTGGGGTGAAGCGGCCGAGGAGGTCGCCGATGCTGCGCCAAGTGGCCTCGATCGTGCGCGGGTCGGTTTTGCGCAGCAAGGTCTTGAGCTTGGCAAAGACTTGCTCGATCGGGTTGAGATCGGGCGAGTATCGGGGCAGGAAGAACAGTTTGGCGCCGGCGGCGCGGATCAGGCGGCGCACGGCCTTGCCCTTGTGGCTGCCGAGATTGTCGATGACGACGATGTCGCCGGGGCTGAGGGTAGGCACCAGAAACTGCTCGATATAGGCGCAAAAGCTGGTGCCCCCCGCCTTCGCAGGGGCAGGCTGTTGATCGGCCCGTCGATGACGCAGGGCGCGGCGATGCGGTCATGGCGCAGCGCCGCCAGGAACGTCACGGTGCGCCAGCGGCGATGCGGCACCTTGGCGACCAGCCGGGCGCCGCGCGCACAGCGCCCGTGGCGGCGCGTCATGTTGGTCTTGGCCCAAGTTTCGTCGAGGAACACCAGGCGCCGCGGGTCAAGCCGGCCCTGATGCATCTTCCACCGCGCCCGCCGGCGGGCGACATCGACGCGATCCTGCTCGCTGGCGTGCAGGCTTTTTTTTAAAGGTAATCCCCTCGTGGGCGAAAAAGCGCCACACCGCGCCGTAGCTGGCCGGGGTGCCGCGCTCGGCCAGCTCGGCCACCACCGCCCGCAGCGTCAGATCCGGTTTCTCGGCAATCCGCGCCAGCAGCCAATCCCGCTCACTCTTCAACCGCAGCGGCCGCCAGCCGCCCATCTTCGCCGCCGCGGCGCTGCCGGTCGCTCGAAACCGCTGCGACCATTTCACCACGCTGGCGACACTCACCCCAAACCGCGCCGCCACTACGCGACAGGTGCGACCGCTCGCCACCGCCGCAACCACCCGATCGCGCAGGTCCTGTGAATAGGGTCTTGCCATTCGATGCTGGCCCCCAACCCCAGCCAGCATCTTGAATCACCAAACGCAGCGCGGGTGAATATCTTTTTGATTCAAACTTTTAGGATCATGCTCTAGAGGATCGCTCGTCTGCCGACCGCGACCCGCAGCGGGACGTAGCCGGAAAGCTCGGTGAGCCGCGCCCGGTCGAACAGCACGAGGACGCCGCGCTGGATCTCGGCCAGCCTCGCCTCGCGCAGCCGTTCGAGGGTGCGCGCGACATGGACCCGCGAGAGCCCGGCGGCGTCGGCGATGTCGCGCCGCTGCAGCGGGAACGGGCAGGTCGAGCCGCCGTTGACCATGCCGCGCTGCCGCAGCCGGTCGAAGGTCTCGAGCATCAGATAGCCGATGCGCTGTTCGGCGTTGCTGCGGCCGAGCAGGGATACTCTCATATCTCCCCGCTCCTCCTCCTCGACCCGGGTCTGCAGGATATTCAACGCCAAGCTAGGATGGCGCTCGAATAATTCTGGCGCGCCATGGCCGGTGAGGACGCATAAGGTCGCCGGGGTGATCGCCTGAACCGAGTGTTTGACCGTGCCGAGAAGCGCCGAAGCGAGCCCGATCAGATCGCCGGGAAGCAAGATGTCGAGGATCTGCCGAGCGCCCCCCGGCCGCCGGTGATAGCGGATCGCCCAGCCCTCAAATAGAGTGTAGATCGGTCCGCCAACCTCGTCCTCCTGGACGATGTCGGTGCGCGGCGCCACCACGATGTGGTCGGTCTTCATTTCCGCGACAAACGCGACATGGGCTTCCGAGAACGGCCGGAACAACGGCTTGCGACGGAGCGGGCAGTGCTCGCAGTGCACGAACATTCGGCGTGGTTCACCTCCCCAACCGGCGTTCATAGCCATAGGAACCTTCGGAGGACCAGCTAAATTCCAGGAAAAAATCAGCGTTTTCTTGAGCGTAACCAAGTCCCCCGCAAACGACCGCACGACCGCGTTCAAACCCTGCGGGATTGTCTCAAATGTTCCCTCATTCACGACGTGCCATTTACATGGCGACCGTTCGAGGCGATACGGCGGATAAAGCAATCAGGCGAATCTGGATGGAGAGGCCCGGTTGACCTGATCCCAGCTGACCTGCTCAATGCATCGCGCGCGAGGTCTGCCAAGGCGGCCGAGCAGCTCGCGGCCGAGTGCGCCAAAGCCGGCAAAGCCGGCATTGTGCCTGGGCCTCGGCGCCGGCGGTCCAACAGCTGTAAAAGGGCGATCGCCGAGCGGACGGCGCCAGCACCGGCTAAAAGGCGAACTCGTCGACAGCTCGGCCGCTCACTCGGTCATAGGCTTCGATGACCTCGTGCCGGCGCCAGACCTCTAGCTCCGCGGGCGACGAGCCAGCGCCGAAGCGCCTCCAGTCCTGCGCGATCATGGAACCCGGCAATCCGAACGCGCGAGACATTCGGCCACCCCAGCCGATGACAAATGTTCGTCGCGTTGTAGAATACCCCGAACGTGCGGGCGATCGAGCGGTGGAGCAAGGGTTCAGCAGGCGCAGGAGCAGCCGATGATCAAGGTCTACCCCGATGCCGAGGCGGCGCTTGCCGGTCTGCTGCGCGACGGCATGACGCTCATGGCCGGCGGGTTCGGCCTGTGCGGCATCCCGGAAAAGCTGATCGCCGCGATCCGCGATTCGGGGGTGAGGGGGCTGACCGTGATTTCGAACAATGCGGGGATCGACGGCGCAGGCCTCGGAGTGCTGCTCGAAAGTCGCCAGATCCGCAAGATGATCTCGTCCTATGTGGGCGAGAACAAGCTGTTCGCCGACCTCTATCTGAAGGGCGAGCTCGAGCTCGAGTTCAACCCGCAGGGGACGCTCGCCGAGCGCATCCGCGCCGGCGGGGCCGGGGTTCCGGCGTTTTTCACCAAGACCGGGGTCGGCACCCTGATCGCCGAAGGCAAGGAGGTCCGCGAATTCGACGGCGAGATCTTTGTGATGGAGCGCGGCCTCACCGCCGACCTCGCCATCGTCCACGCCTGGAAAGCCGACCGCGAAGGCAACCTCGTCTATCGCAAGACGGCGCGCAACTTCAACCCGGTCATGGCGACCGCGGGCCAGGTCACCGTCGCCGAAGTCGAAGAGCTGGTCGAACCGGGCCAGATCGACCCCGACCAGATCCACACGCCCGGCATCTTCGTCCAGCGGATCGTCCACCCCGCGTCGTTTGAAAAGCGCATCGAGCAGCGCACCGTGCGCCAGCGCGGTACGTAAAGGAGAGGAGGCAGCACATGCCCTGGTCACGCGACGAGATGGCGCGCCGCGCCGCGGCCGAGCTGGAGGACGGCTTTTACGTCAATCTCGGCATCGGCATCCCGACCCTCGTTTCGAACTTCATCCCGCCGGGGATCACGGTCCAGCTGCAGAGCGAGAACGGCATGCTCGGCATGGGCCCGTTTCCGTTCGAGGGCGAGGAGGACCCGGACCTGATCAACGCCGGCAAGCAGACGATCACCGAACTGCCGACCACCAGCTATTTCGACAGCGCGCAATCCTTTGGCATGATCCGCGGCGGGCATATCGACCTGTCGATCCTGGGGGCGATGCAGGTCGCCGAAAACGGCGACCTCGCCAACTGGATGATCCCGGGCCGGATGGTCAAGGGCATGGGCGGGGCGATGGACCTCGTCGCCGGGGTCAAGCGGGTCATCGTCTTGATGGAGCACACCGCGCGCAACGAGCCCAAACTCTTGCATCGCTGCACCCTGCCGCTGACCGGCCAGGGCGTCGTCGACACGGTCATCACCGATCTCGGCGTGTTCAAGATCGACGGCACAGGCATGACCCTGGTCGAGCTGGCGCCGGGGGTGTCGCTCGACGATGTGCGCGAGAAGACCGAAGCCGCCTTTGCAGTGCATCCCGGCCTCGGCTGAACGCAGCAAGCAACGCCCGCTAACCGATGCCACGGATCAGCTCGGCCCAGCGGTCGAGCACCGGCAGGACCTCGTCCGCCTTAGCCGAGGGCAGGCTGACTACGGCGCGGGCAATGCCGCGGTCGCGGTAGAGTTTGAGCCGGTCGAGATCCTCGGCGACGCCGAACACGGTGACCGGAACCGCATCGAGGCTGCGCCCGGCCTCCGCCGCCATTTCACGGAACTGCGGCAGGAAATCGGTCACGTCGGCATATTGCAGTCGGCCGGCATGCGGGACCCAGCCGTCGCCATAAGCGAGCGCCCGCCGTGCGGCATAGGGAAATGCGCCGCCGACGATAACCGGTGGATATGGCTGCTGCAGCGGTTTCGGCCCGCTCCGCATCTTTGGCAAGTCGACGAGCTCGCCGTGATATTCGGGCTCTGGCTCGGTCCAGACGGCCTTCATCGCCGCGATCCGCTCGCGCATCAGCTTGAAGCGCGTCTTGAACCGGGTCCCGTGATCGGCCATTTCCTCGGCGTTCCAGCCGCCGCCGATGCCGAACAGAAACCGCCCGCCCGAGATCTGGTCGAGCGAGGCGACGAGCTTGGCGGTCTGGATCGGGTCGCGCTGGGCGACCAGGCACACCCCGGTGCCGATTTTCAAGGCGTTCGTCGCCGCCGCCGCCGCGGTCAGGGTGACGAAAGGGTCCATCGCGTCATAATATTTCTTTGGCAGCTCGCCGCCCTGCGGAAACGGGGTCGCGCGCGAGCTCGGGATGTGCGAGTGCTCGGGCGCCCAGACCGATTCGAAGCCGCGTGCTTCGAGTGCCCGGCCGAGCTCGCCCGGAGCCATCGAATAGTCGGTAAAGAACATCGCCGCGCCGAAATCCATGCGCTCCCCCGAGCGCCGGCGCCACCCTCCGCGAGCTAGGCGAGCCGCACCCTGACCGCTTCGGGCCCCTTGCGGCCTTCGGCGATGTCGACCAGCACGCGCTGGCCTTCGTTCAGAGTGCCGACCCCGGAGCGCTCGAGCACCGAGGCGTGGACGAAGGCGTCCTTGCCGCCGCCCTCGCGGACGATAAAGCCAAAGCCCTTTTGGGCATTGAACCACTTCACCGTGCCCGCTTCCTCGACCGAGGCCCCGGTGGGCTCGTAGGCGGGCCGGCCGGCGGTCGGGAACGCCGAGCGCCGAGCCGAAGCCGGCGTCGCCGTGCTGGTGTCGACGTTGAGGACCTCGGTGACCTGCGGACCTTTTTGTCCCGGCGAAACCCGGATTTCGAGGGTTTCGCCGGGCTGGACCGCGGCGATGCCGTTGCGCTCGAGCACGCTCGCATGCAGAAAAGCATCGCCCGAGCCGTCGGACAGCTCGACAAACCCGAACCCCCTTTCGGGCTTGAACCATTTGACGACGGCGCGCACCGGCGGCCCGGAGGGCGTTTCAAACCGTGGCGGGGTGAAGCGCTGCGGGCCGCCGAAATCGCGCAGGTGCGGATCGTAACCATCATCGTCGAAGTCGCGGCGGCGCGGCTGACGGAAATTCCTGTCTCTGATCAAGTCCGTTTCCTGTCGAATCGATTCGCGGCCCGATCGAGACCGCGCAAAATGATTGTTCCAAAAAATCGACCGGGACGCGAGTGCTTAATTTGGATCGGCCGCCACGCCGGACAAGGCGATGCTTGCGCCGCAGAGAGGGAGCGCCGTAGCCTCGCGAGCGCCAGCCGCGCCGCGCCGCGCCGGGCGTCGGCCGCCGCCGAGGCCCGACCTGACCCCCTCGTTCGAAGCAAAGCCGCGGATGCGCCGGTCGAGCCCACGGAAGGGGATTTTCAAAGGATTGGCCGAACGAAGCTGAGCGACCGCATCAGCTCCGCTGAGTGGTGACGCGAGTCCACAGCAGGCGCGCATCATGGTCGGGGTCGCGGGCGAGATGGCACTCGGTGTCGAAGATCATCGTCGCGCGGTCGTCAGCCGTGTAGGCGGCCCAGGCTGGGATTGCCGGGTTGTCCGGGCTGCCGCTGCGGGCGAAGGCGGCCCAGGTTGCCGAAATCCGCGCCGCCAATTCGCGCGCGCCGGGCGCACCGCTGGTGGTGTCTGGCACATCGGTATTATCGAAGACAAAGGGCAGGTCCATCGCGTGGTGCGCCTTGATGCGGCCGGAGTGGGCGGGGCTCTGCCAGTCGAGCGAGTACATGTAGACCGGGGCGCCGCGCCGCGCCGCGTAGCGCTCGGCGAGCAAGCACCGAGCGCACCCAGAAATTCGAGCCGGTCAAGGCCGCGATCAGCCGGTCGGCGGGGCTCGCCTGCGGCAGCGCCGCTGCGATAGACGGCGAGCAGCGCCTCGGTTTCGGCGCCGGCCACCGCCGACGACGCGCTCCCGCAATTCCGCCTCGGTCAGCGTGCCGTTCCATACCGCGTCGTCGTCGGCGAGGAAAAAGGCGCTCTCCTCGCTTGTGCCGCCGACCATCAGCGGGATGTCGTCGGCGATCGCCGGCGCCTCGGGCTCGGCCGGGTGCTGCGGCAGGTCGACGCCGTCGACCACCGGGCCGAAATCGTAGCGGTCGAGCAACGGCCAATGCGATCGGCCGACCGCGCGCGAGGCCGGTGCTATCGCCGCCAAGACCTGCTCGGCCGGCATGGTCTGCAGCCGCTCGCAGTCGCCGCGGCCGAGCCCCAGCTCCTTCAGCACCGCTTCGGCCAGCGCATTCGCCCGCTCGCGGGTCGAGACGCGGATCGCGGCGCCGCTCTGGATCACCGCGCGGTGAAACAGCCCGTGCGCCGTCGGCATCGCCAGCAGCACGCTGACCTTGCCGCCGCCGCCCGACTCGCCAAAGATCGTGACGTTGCCGGGGTCGCCGCCAAACGCCTGCGATATTGTCGCGCACCCAGCGCAGTGCCGCGACGATGTCGAGCATCCCGGCATTGCCCGAATGCGCCCACGGCACCCCGCCGATATCGGCCAGATGCAGAAAACCGAAAATGTTGAGGCGATGGTTGACGCTGACCACGACGACATCGCCGCGCCGCGCCAGGTTGGCGCCGTCGGTGACGGCGCGGTTGCCCGAACCATAGGCGAAGGCGCCGCCATGCAGCCACACCATGACCGGCCGCCTGCCGCCGTCGCCGAGGCCGGGCGTCCATACATTGAGCGTCAGGCAGTCTTCGCCCTCGGGCGTCGTGTCGGCCGGGCCGAGCAGGGTTTCGAGCTGCGGACGGCGCTTCGGCCGATTGGGCAATTGCCAGGCCCGCCCGCCATACGCGAGCGCGTCGCGCAGGCCGGCCCAAGGGAGCGGCGGCCGGGGCGGCATAAAGCGGCCGGGTCCGGCGGTCGAGGCGCCGTAGGGCACGCCCTTGAACGAGCAGATCTCGCCGTCGCGCGCGCCGCGCAACCTGCCCGAAGCGGTCTCGACGATCGGCGCCACGCCGGCTTGCGCCGGGGCGATGTCGCTGGCCATTCCTTCCCTCCCTCGCGATTCCCGCGGCGATGCCTATGCACAGTAGCCGGAAACGCGACGGGCCAGAAGCGCCGGGGCCCTGGTCGCCCGATCCGCAGCCGCTTTCGCCGGGCGGCGGTCGGCGGCTATGCTCGCCGGGCAACGCAACCGCCGACAAGGGACGCGCGACATGGCCTTTTACGAACTGCGCCAATACAAGGTTTTGCCGGGCAAGATGGACGAATGGGTCAAGATCATGGAAGAGGAGATCATCCCGTTTCAGGTGTCGAAAGGGATGGTCATCGCCGGCAGCTACCGCGGCGAGACCGACGAGTCTGCCTATGTCTGGATGCGCCGCTTCGAGAGCGAGGCCGAGCGCGAGGCGCTCTACAAGGCGGTCTACGACACCGACTACTGGAAGACCAAGATCGCGCCGCGCGTGCCGGCCTGCCTCGACCGCAGCGCTATGGTCGTGACCCGGATCGTCCCGACCGCGAAATCCGCCGCGCAATAACGCGCGGCGCGCCGCCGATCAGGAGCTGGTACGGGAGACCCCGATCCAGCGGTTGCCGAGCCGCGCCAGAAAGAGGCGCGACGAGTCGGCGGCGAGCCTGGCGCCGAGCTCGGAGAACCTGGCCGAACGGCCGATCCAGTTGTCGAAGCTGGCGCGGACGAAGCCGGCATTGACCGCAACGGCGTCGGAAACGGTCCTGACCGCCAGCATCTCGATCGCGGTGCGCGCCGCCGTGTCGATGCCGCAACGCGCGAGCCCGGCTATTTCCTCGCTCAGCGCCTCGAACCCGGTGGCCAGCACGAGACGCGACTCCGCGAGCGTGGCGAGGGTCTCGCGGCCGAAATCGGCCACCTCCTCGCGCGCTGCGCCAAGCCCCGGCATCTCCGGCGAGATTGGCGGCGGGGTCAGGACCTGCGGCTCATCGATCGGCACCAACGGGGTCAGACTCGGCACCGCAGCTGCCGCCGTTTCCACCGGAACCTCACCGGGCAGCTCGCTCGACGAGACTGGCGAGTTCGGAACCTCAACTGGACCGACCGCTCGGCTAACCCGCTTAGCCCTGCTTTCCATCCGATGATCCCCACTGAGCGCCTGCGATTTTGCTTCTCCGCAGCAAAGCAGATTAGCCGAATGCTGTAAGACGCGCAACCGATTTTGTGCGGTGCACAAGAGGCCGGTGAGCTTTGCGCGGACAGAAGGACCGGCCGTTCGCTTCGGCCGGCCGCCGGCGCGCGCTCGGCCGAGACTGCACGCCGCTCGGCTCGGGACGCCGTGGCGTTGACGCATTTGGCGAATTTGCCGAAGGAGCAGCGCGAAAACTGGACAGCGCCGCCGGTTCCGCCTACTGTTGCCGGGGAGGATCGAGCAAGGCTGCCGGCCTGGCGCGGTCCAGGGGAGTTGGGGGGTGTCGTGCATATCGTAAAGCACCACGGACGCGGGTCCCGCGGGGGCGGGTCTCGTGCTTCAAGGACTATTGCGGTCGCCATTGCTGCGCGCGCTGATCGGGCTCGGCGCAGGGAATGCCGAGGCGGCGCGGCATGTGCACCATCACCTTCGGCTGGCGATGGTCGGGTTTGCCCCGGTTCCGGTGGCGGCCTCGATCGTGCTCGACGCCGATACCGGTCGGGTGCTGAGCGAGGACAACGCCGATGCCGTGACCTATCCGGCGTCGCTGACCAAGATGATGACGCTGTATCTGACCTTTGAGGCGCTGAATACGGGCCGGCTGCGGCTCGACCAGATGCTTCCGGTCAGCCTCAATGCGGCGAGCAAGTCAGCCGACCAAGCTCGGGCTGCGGCCGGGCGATTCGGTCGCCGTGCAGGATCTGATCCTCGGCATCGTCACCCGATCGGCGAACGACGCCGCCGCGGTGCTGGCCGAAGGCATCGCCGGCAGCGAGCCGGCCTTTGCCGAGCTGATGAACCGCAAGGCCCAGCAGCTCGGGATGCGCAGCACGGTCTATCAGAACGCCTCGGGCCTGCCCGATCCGGCGCAGCACACCACGGCGCGCGACACCGCCCAGCTGGCGCTCGCCCTCTATCACGACTTTCCGCGCGAGTACCGCTATTTCTCGACCCGCGAGTTTTATTTCCGGGGGACGATGATCGTCGGCCACGATCATCTGCTCGACTGGTATCCCGGCGCCGACGGCATCAAGACCGGCTTTATCGACGCCTCGGGCTTCAATCTCGCGACCTCCGCGGTGCGCGACGGGCATCGCCTGGTCGGGGTCGTTCTCGGCGGACATTCGGGCGGCTCGCGCGACCGCGAGATGGCGGCGCTGCTCGACCAAGGATTTGCCGAGATCGGCGTGGCGGCGCCGATGACCGTCGCCCGCCGCGAGCCGCCGCGCGCCACGGGCGCTCCCGTCGCCGCTGCCGCTGCCGGTGTCGGTCAGCGCTGCCCTTGCGGCCGCAGAGGCTTCGCCCTCGCCGGCGCCGGCCAAGCCGGGGCTGCTGCGCAAGGCCGCGGCGCGGCTCGCTGCACACCTCTTGCCGGTCGGCAAGGCCGAAGCAGCGGTGCTGCCGCACCCGCCGCGGCGCGAGCCGCCGCGCCCGGCGCCGGCTGCCGATCGCTGGGGCATCCAGCTCGGCGCGTTTCGCGCTCCGACCGGGGCCGAGAAGGCCGCTCGCGTCGCCGAGGGCCTGCCCGTCGCCAAGGGCAAGCCGATGCAGATCGTCGATCCCGGCAAGACGGCTAAGACCCGCTTCTACCGGGCCCGGCTGCTCGATTTGACGCCGCAACAGGCCCAGAGCGCCTGCGCCCAGCTGCATCGGAAAAAGCTCGAATGCTCGGTGGTGACGCCGAGCGCGCTGCGATCGCCGCCCGTTAGTCTCGGCGGAGTCGCGCGCGCGCGCTCAGTCCGGCGGCAGGGCGAGGCCGCTCTCCGCGAGCTCCGCGGCGAGCGCCGCCTTGAGCCGGGCCAGCCCCTCTGCGGTCGTCGAATTCGGCGCGGGCGACGAGCACGTCCTGCGTGTTCGAGGCGCGCAGCAGCCACCAGCCGTCGGCGGTGCGCACGCGCACACCGTCGATGTCGGTCATCTCGGCCGACGGCGGCGGCCAAGCGGTCGCGCACCTCGCGCACCACCGCGAACTTGCGCGCTTCGGCGCACGGAAAACGCAGTTCCGGGGTATTCATCACCCTCGGCAGCCGGTCCCTCAGCTCGGCCAGCCCCTCGGTGCTGCGGCCGAGGATGCCGAGCAGCCGCACCGCGACATAGACCGCGTCGTCGAACCCGTACCAGCCGTCGGCGAAAAAGATGTGCCCGCTCATCTCGCCGGCGAGCGGGGCGCCCAGCTCGGCGAGCTTGGCCTTGATCGGCGAGTGCCCGGTCGCGGTCATCACCGGCTGGCCGCCCATGCGCGCGATCTCGTCGAACAGCACCTGGCTCGCCTTGACGTCGGCGAGGATCGGCGCCCCCGGATGCCGTTCCAGCACCTCGCGCGCCAAGACGATCATCAGCTGATCGCCCCACCAGATCTCGCCGCGGCGCATCGACGACGCCGATGCGGTCGCCGTCGCCGTCGAAAGCGATGCCGAGGTCGCAATGCTCGCGCGCCACCGCCTGTTGCAGCTGCACCAGGTTTTCCGCCACGGTCGGGTCCGGATGATGCGCCGGAAAGGTGCCGTCGATCGTCTCGTTCAACAGAAAATGGCGGCCCGGCAGGAGTGCGGTCAGCTGCTGCACGACCTCGCCGGTGGCGCCGTTCCCCGGGTCCCAGGCCACGGTCAAGGGCCGCGACCCGCGATGGTCGCGCGCCAGCCTGGCGACATAGGCGTCGCGGATCGCATGGTCCTCGACATGGCCGCGCCGACCCTGCGCGGAGCCGAGCCGGAGGGCGGTCTCGCCGAGCGCGCGGATCGCCTCGCCGTAAAACGGCTTGCCCGCGAGCACGAATTTGAAGCCGTTGTAATCCGAGGGATTGTGCGAGCCGGTCACCATGACCCCGCCATCGACGCCGAGCGTCGCTGCGGCGAAGTACAGCATCGGCGTCGGCCCGAGGCCGATGCGGACGACATCGACACCTTCGCTCGCCAGACCGTCGACCAGCGCCGCTTCGAGCTCGGGCGAGGTCAGCCGCCCGTCATAGCCGACCGCGAGCCGGCGTCCGCCGGAAGCGGCGAGGGTCTGGGCAAAGGCGCGCCCGACCGCCTGCGCGTCGGCCGCCGACAGGGTCTCGCCGACAATGCCGCGGATGTCGTATTCGCGCAGGATCGTCGGGTCGAAGCGATGCGGCATCGGTGTTTCCCGTTCACAGGTATGAAGTCAGTATCCGGCGCAGCTCGGTCCCGAGCTCCGGGTGCTGCAGCCCCAGCGCGATTGTCGCTTCGAGAAAGCCGAGCTTGTCGCCGCAATCATAGCGCCGGCCCGAAAAGCGCAGCCCGTGAAAGGCCTGGCCGTCGTCGATCAGACGGGCCAGCGCGTCGGTCAACTGGATTTCGCCGCCGCTGCCGGCCTCGGCGCGGGCGAGATGGCCAAACACCTCGGGCTGGATGATGTAGCGGCCGATGATCGTCGAGGTCGATGGCGCCTCGGCCGGCTCCGGCTTTTCGACGACGCCGCGGGCGCGCACCAGCCGGCCGTCGTCGGAGACGATGTCGAGCACGCCGTAGCGCCGGGTCTGCTCGCGCGGCACTTCGATCACCGCCGCCAGATTGCCGCCGATCTCGTCATAGGCCTCGACCATCTGCGCGAGGCACGGCGTGTCGCACACCATCAGATCGTCGGCCAGCAGCACGGCGAAGGGCTCGTCGCCGACGAGCCCGCGCGCGCACCACACGGCGTGGCCGAGACCGAGCGGCGTCTGCTGCCGCGTATAGGCGATCTGGCCGGGCTCGGGCAGCCGCGCTTCGAGCTCCTCGACGAGGGCGTCCTGGCCGCGCTCGCGCAACGTCGCCTCGAGCTCGAAGGCCCGGTCGAAATGGTCGTCGATCGCGCCCTTCGCCCGGCTGGTGACAAAAAAGAACTGCTCGATGCCCGCCGCCTTGGCCTCCTCGACCGCGTAATGAATGAGCGGCTTGTCGACGATCGGCAGCATTTCCTTGGGCATCGCCTTGGTCGCCGGCAAAAACCGGGTGCCCAACCCGGCGACCGGAAACACCGCTTTGCGAACGCGCTTGTGCATGAACGCCCTCGATGACTGCCCCGGCAAGCTCAGGGCCGACCTCATACCACAGCTTCTCGCCCACCGGTGAATTGGGCGGCTGGAGGTGCTAACGTCGGAGTCGGCCCAGTCATCCCCGAATGTTTCGCAATTCCGGCACGGCCGGGGATCGCGAGGTCAGATGGAAAGCGACAGCGAAACTCGACAATCGGCTGTTCATCCTGGTCCTGCAGCATCCGCGGGAGAAGAGAGAGACCTTGGCGACGGCCGGGCTGGCGGTCGCCATGCTCAGGCGGGCCGAGCTGGCGGTCGGGCTGTCCTGGCCCAATCTGGCGCGGGCGCTGGGGAGCGCAGGAGTGGGGGATGCGGGGGCCGGGCCGCCGATCCGCGGCGCTGGGCGGTGCTGCATCTCGGTTCGGCGCGGCCGCGGACTTTCGGCCTGGAGAGTCCGGTGCGTCGCCCTCGATCGGCATGGCCAGCCGGCGCCGGACCAGGCGGCGATGCTGCGCGGCCTCGACGGCGCGGTCCTGCTCGACGGCAGCTGGAGCGAGGCGAAAGCGCTGTGGTGGCGCAACCCGTGGCTCCTCAAATTGCGCCGGCTGGTGCTCGATCCGCAGCGGCCTTCGGATTTCAGCCGGGTCCGCCGCGAGCCTCGGCGCGAGGCGTTGTCGACGATCGAAGCCGCTTCCTTGCTGCTGAAACATATCGAGGGGCGGCCGGAAATCGAGACTGCGCTGAAGGGTGCGCTCGACGGCCTGATCGCCGCGGCGACGCCGGCCGCCGGCGCCAGGCTCACGCGCGGCCCGCGAGACTAGAGCAGGATCGCCGCTCCCGGGCAGCTCCACTTAAAGCCGGCTCGTCACCATGGCGCGCCGCGCCGCCCGACCCGCCGGCCACCCGGCGCGCGTCAGCGCGTCACGTTCGGAGGCGGGCATGCCGCACGGACCGGCGGCCAGCTCGCACCCGCATGCCTCGTCCAATGCGAAGTCGCGGAACGCTGCAATGCGCTGATCCTGACGCACCGTCCCGGTATCCCGCCAGGTCAAGGCGATCAGGTTCGCGGCCTTGGCGACGACGCGGCTGGCGAAAGGCCGCACCAGCCGGCCCGCAGCCAGCTCCGCATCGACCATCGGCGAGCGCCCGAGGGCGATCCCCAGCCCGTCCACCGCCGCCGACAGGGCCACGCCGAAATGGCTGAACTTGAGCTGACGGGCGGGGGCCGCGCGCGACAACCCGAACCGGTCGAGCCACGTCGACCAGGTAAATTCGGGATCCTCGATTTCTGCCGAGTCGCATTCGATCAGCGTGTGCGGCAGCAGGTCTTCCGGCGCTCGCAACCGCAGCTTCCCGTCGCGCAGCGACGGCGCGCAGACCGGAAAGACGATCTCGTGGAGCAGTGGCATCTCCACCGCATTGCGGCCCGGTTGTCCCGCCACGCGCTTCACTACCGCGACATCGATCCCATCGCGCCGCAGATCGGGTTCGCGTCCGTCCACGGCGGCGATCCGCACCTCGATCTCGGGGTGGAGGGCGGCGAACCGCCCCAGGCGAGGCACCAGCCACCAGGCGGCGAAGGCGGCCGGCGCGGCGATGGTCAGGACGCCGACCCGGCGGCGGCTGCGCACGCGTTCGCTCGCAAGGAGCATGCTGTCGAGCCCGGCGCGCACGCCGTCGAGCAAGGTGCGCCCGTCGGGCGCCAACTCGATCCCGCGATGCCGGCGCTCGAACACGCGCGCGCCCAGATGCTCCTCGAGCGCGCGGATCTGATGGCTGACGGCACTCTGGGTCAGTGCCAGCTCATCCGCCGCGCGGGTGAACGAGAGATGCCGGGCGACGGCTTCGAAGGTGCGCAGGGTGCCGAGCGGGGGAAGCGAGCGAAAGGGGCTGGGCATGCGCTCCTCGCATGAATTGCACTCATCCAGGCGTGACAAGACACCATTAGCACCGGATCTGACGGCTAACTAACATTCTGTCACCTCATCCAGGTGAAATGGAAGAGAATGGCACGGAACCGACCGGATAGCGGTCTTCCCGAGGCGATCGACCGAGCCGGCAACCGGAGTGCGCCCGCCGGGTGGGGGGTCCTGTTCGGCACGGGCAATCTCGGGCCGCTCCTGGTGGTCACCGGCGGCGTCCTGATCCACGCGCTCTCGCTGCGGGTCGTCGCGACGGTGCTGCCGTCGGCGGTGGCCGAAATCGGCGGAGTCAGGTTTTTTGCCTGGACGCTTACGGTTGCTTTCGTCGGGGCGATCTGGGGCGCGGCGTTCGCGGCGCCGCTGGCAGGGAGGCGAGGCCTGCGCGGAGCCTATCGGACGAGCCTGCTGCTGTTCGCCTCCGGCAGCGCCGCCTGCGCGCTGGCGCCGACGATCGGGGTTTTTCTCGCCGGGCGGGCGCTGCAAGGTGTCGGCGGCGGTTTGCTGACAGCACTCGCCTACACCACCATCCGGCGGGTCTTTCCGACGCATCTGCATACCCGCGCGATCACCGCGGTGTCCGGCATCTGGAGCGTGGGCGCCCTGTGCGGACCTCTCTTCGGCGGCATCCTCGCCGGATGGGGTCTGTGGCGCTGGGCGTTCTGGATCGATGTCCCGGTCGCCGCGGCGGTGGCGCTGCTCGCCGAACGGACCGCGCTCGCCCGCGCCGGCGCAGAGTCGGGCGCCGCCGGCCCGACCGCCGCGATCGGCTTCGGGCGGCTCGGCCTTCTCGGCGCCGCGGTTCTGGCCGTAGCCGTCGGCGGAGCCTCGGGACGGGCGCTGACCAGCGGGTTTGGACTGCTCGCCGGCACCCTCTTGCTGCTGGCCATGCTCGCCATCGATGGCGCTGCCGTTCGCGTCGGGCGCTCGCGCCTGCTGCCGACCGGAGCCTACAACCCCAACAGCACGCTGGGTGCGGTGTCGCTGGCGATGGCGCTGATGGCGGGAAGCACAACGGCAGCCCTTTACGTCCCCTATGTGGTCACCGCAATCGGCGGGCATCCGCCGATCACCGGCGGCTATCTGAACGCGGACGTGGCCGTCGCCTGGACACTGGCAGCCTTCGCCACCGCCTCGGCGGGGCCGGGATGGGCGCGTCGCTGGATCGTTTGCGGGCCGGTTCTGATCGCGCTCGGTCTGGTGCTGACGGGATGGAGCCTGGGGCGCGGTTCGCTGGTGCTGATCGCCGCTGACGCTGTTTCCGGTCGGTGCGGGGGTCGGAGTCGCCTGGGCGCATCTGTGCAGCCTGATGATGGCATCGGCCAAGGCGGCGGAGCGGGACATCGCCAGCGCTTTCATCTCGACCTTGCAGCTGATCGCCCAGGCCTTTGCCTCCGCTTTCGCCGGAATGGTTGCAAACCTCGCCGGCTTTGCCGACCCGAGGCTCGGCGCTGCTGGGGTGACGCGATCGGTGGTGTGGCTGTTCCTGGTGTTCTCGCTGCTTCCGGCCGCGGCGTTGCCGGTTGCGATCCGCGCCGTCCGTCAGCTTTGTCCGCGGGTTGCGAGATAGATCAGGATCGCCGCCGCAGCGGCCACGTTGAGCGACTGCACCCGGCCGGCGCCGGGGATGGTCACGATCTCGTCGCAGGCGGCGAGCGTGGCCGGGGCGAGACCCTTCTCCTCATTGCCGAGGATCAACGCCGGCGGTCTGGCGTCCTTGCCCCCGGCCGGGGGTGGGCACCGGCCGAGCGCGGCACCGAGAATGCGGTAAGCCCGGCGCAACCCGGTCAAGGCCTGCGGCAGCGGCGCCTGGTAAAGCGTCACATGTTCGAGGCCGCCCTCGGCCACGCGGTAGCTCGCATCGGAGGGGAGCGCCTGGTCCGGGCGGTCGGCGAGCACGATCCGCTCGATCCCGAAAAACGCGGCGGTGCGGGCGATGGCACCGAGATTGTGCGGGTTGCCGACGCCGTCGAGCACCAGCAGCGGTTTTCCGTCCTGTGCCCAGCCCGATGCCGTCGCGGCATCGAAGGCGGCGAGCGGCTGCGGCCGGGCGATCGCCGCGACGCCGCCATGCAGAAGGGTGCCGGCGACGCGCACGAGTTCGGCGGCATCGACCTCGCGATAGGGCTTGCGGGCATGCGCCAGCGCCGCGCAGAACGGGCCGACCTCGCCGCGCAGCCGGGCCTCGAAGTACAGTCGCTCGACCCGGCCCGGATCGCGCTCGAAGAGGGCGCCGACCGCGGCGAGCCCGCAGACGCGCAAGAGCGCGCGCTGATGGAGCCGCACGCCCGCGCCAGCCCGGCGTCGGCGCTGCGATACAGCAACGCGGACGCCTTCAGACATGGCGAAGCTCGACCGGCGCCAACCCGTCGCGCACGCCTATTCGATGACGATGCGGGGCGCGGGGCGGCCGACCGCGGCGACGCCGGAGATTTTTTCCCAGATGCGCCGGGCGATGGCGCAAAACACCAGCGAATGCGGGTTGTCGGGGTCGGAGACGGTGATCGGGCGGCCGTCGTCCGAGGTCTCGCGGATCTGGAGGTCGAGCGGCACCTCGCCGAGGAACTCGGTGCCGAGCTTCTCGGCCTCGCGGCGGGCGCCGCCATGCGAAAAGATCTCGCTGCGGCCGCCGCAATGCGGGCACAGGAAATAGCTCATGTTCTCGACGATGCCGAGCACCGGCACCTCGACTTGGCGGAACATGTTGAGCCCCTTGCGCGCGTCTAGGAGGGCGATGTCCTGCGGGGTCGAGACGATCACCGCGCCGGCGAGCGGCACCTGCTGAGCCATGGTCAGCTGCGCGTCGCCGGTGCCAGGCGGCATGTCGACGACCATGATGTCGAGCTCGCCCCAATCGACCTCCCGCAGCATCTGCTGCAACGCGCTCATCACCATCGGCCCGCGCCAAATCATCGGCCGGTCCTCGGGCACCAGAAACCCCATCGACATGCAGCGCAGCCCATAATTCTCAAGCGGGATCAGCCGCTTGCCGTCGGGCGAGGAGGGGCGTCGACCGGAGATCCCAAGCATGCGCGGCATCGAGGGGCCATAGATGTCGGCATCGAGCACCCCGACCGCGAGCCCGTTCGCCTTTAGCGCCAGCGCCAGATTGGCGGCGACGGTCGACTTACCGACCCCGCCCTTGCCCGAGGCGACCGCGATGATGGCGCCGACGCCGGGAACGGCACCGCGCTGCGGGCGGCCGGGCGGCTGGGGCGCCGCACCGCGGCCGTGCTGGGCGGCGGACGGTGCCGGCCCGGTACGCACGCGCGGCGCCGATGGGTGCGCGGTTGACTGGGCGGTCAAGACAGCGGTCACCGAGAGCACGTCCGGGAGCGCTTCGACCGCCTTTTCGGCGGCTTTGCGCAGCTGCTCCAGGCGCGGGCCGCGCTCGGGCTCGACCTCGATCGCGAAGGCGACGTTGCCGTCGCGGATCGCCATCCCCGAAACCATGCCGAGTGAAACGATGTCGGACCCCTTGTCGGGGTCGGCGACGGCCGAAAGCGCGTCGAGGATTTGCTGTTCGGTGATTTCGGCCATCTGATTCCTCTGCGCCCCCAAGGGCGGAAAGCGCCGGGCGGACAGCGTCGAACAAACATTTCGCCACTGAACTCCGCGGGGTGACGCGACCCGCGCGGCAGCCGCGTCGCGCGAAATTGGCGCCAGCCGCCGCGACCAGCCGGCGAGCATCGGGCGAGCACTCGGGATTTGGGGGCGCCGGCTTCTCTTGACAACACCCGCGTGCGCCCTCTATCGGATCAGCGTCTGGCGCGCCGCGCTTCTCGCAGACCAGCCAAGGCCGGTACGACCGCAGTGCGGCGGCGCGGAAAGGTTCAGGTCGATGTTCTGGCTAAGTCAGGGCGGCGGCCCGTGGGGTGGCGGCCCCCGCGGCGGCGGCCCGTGGGGCGGTGGCCCCCGCAACAGCGGCGGTGGGTCCGGCCCACGCCGCGGCCCCTATCCCCCCGATTTCGAGGAATTGCTGCGGCGCGGCCAGGACCGCTTCCGCCGCATCCTGCCCGGCGGGTTCGGCACCGGCGCCGGGATCGCCATCGTCCTGATCGCGATCCTGGTGATCTGGCTGGCCAGCGGCTTCTACCGGGTCGAGCCCGACCAAGTCGGGATCGTGCTGCGCTTCGGCGCCTACAACCGCACCACCCAACCCGGGCTCAATTATCATTTGCCCGACCCGATCGAAGTCGGTGCTGACGCCGAGCGTCACCCGCGTCAACCGCACCGAGATCGGCTACCGCTCGGCCGAGACCGAGCCCGGCCGCGAGGCATCGGGGCGCCAGGTGCCGGAAGAAGCGCTGATGCTGACCGGCGACGAGAACATCGTCGACATCAACTTCACGGTCTTTTGGGTGATCAACAATGCGAAATCTTATCTGTTCAATATCCGCGACCCGGGGCTGACGGTCAAATCGGCAGCCGAAAGTGCTATGCGCGAGGTGATCGGCGAAACCCCGATCGCCCAGGCGTTGGCCGAAGGGCGCGCCAAGATCGAGGCCGACACGCAGAAGCTGCTGCAGTCGATCCTCGACAGCTATGGCGCTGGGATCGAGGTTACCCAGCTGCAGCTGCAGCGGGTTGACCCGCCCGCAGAGGTCATCG
This sequence comes from uncultured Alphaproteobacteria bacterium, assembly GCA_963795485.1. Lineage (GTDB taxonomy): Bacteria > Pseudomonadota > Alphaproteobacteria > ATCC43930 > CGMCC-115725 > AP-15. Next base: position 1,392,244 of record CAWCIL010000008.1, on the reverse strand, counting down.
ACGCCTATCGCGACGTTCAGGCCGCACTCGCCGACCGCGCCCGGCTGCGCAATGAAGCCGAGACCTACCGCAACGGCATCATCCCCGGCGCGCGCGGCGACGCGGTGCAGATCGAGCAGCAGGCGGCCGCGTATCGGCTGGCGACGGTCGCCCGGGCGCAGGGCGACGCCTCCCGCTTCCTCTCGGTCTACAACGCCTTCAAGGTGGCCAAGGACGTGACCACCGAGCGGCTCTACCTCGAGACCATGGAGCAGGTGCTGAAAAACAGCAACAAGGTGATTATCGACAAATCCGCGCAAAACGGGAACGGCGTGCTGCCGTATCTACCGCTGCCGGCCCTGGGCGGTGGTGCGGCAAGGTCCGGCGCGCCGTCCGTGCCAGGCGCGCCCGATAACCCGTCCCCAGGCGCCGGAATGCCTCCGCCCCAGCCGTCGGACGCTACGATCCCGGGGCTGCCGTCGACGAGCGCGCAATAATGGCAGCGCGCGGTAATGACCGACGGGCTGGCAATGAACAACCGTCCGATGGGGCCGCCCCGATGAGGGCCGCGCGATGAGGACCGCGCGATGAGCCGGCGGGCTCTCTTTGCCGTCGCCGCGGTGCTTGTCGTCGCCGGCATCTTCGCGATGAGCTCGCTGTTCATCGTCGATCAGACCGAGCAGGCGCTGGTGCTCCAGTTCGGCCAGCCCCTGCGGGTGATTCGCACGCCAGGGCTATGGGTCAAGAAGCCGTTCATTCAGAACGTGATGATCTACGACAAGCGCCTGCTCGATTTCGAGCCGCCGCCCGAGGAGGTCATCGGCGCCGACCAGAAGCGGCTGATCGTCGACACCTACGCGCGCTACCGCATCACCAACCCGCTGCTGTTCTATCAGACCGTCTTCTCGGAACCGATCGTGCGGGCGCGGCTGGGCGCGCTGGTCAGCGGCAGCTTGCGGCAGGTCATCGGCAATGTGACCTTGTCGGCATTGCTGTCGCCAGAACGGGCGGCAATCATGCGCGAGATCCGCGACGCGGTCGCCGGCGAGGCGAAATCCTTTGGCATCGATGTCGTCGACGTGCGCATCCGCCGCGCCGATCTGCCGTCGCAGAACAGCGAGGCGATCTACGCCCGCATGCGCTCCGAGCGCCAGCAGCAGGCAGCCCTCTACCGCGGTGAGGGCGCCCAGGCGGCGAAGACCGTGCGCGCCAACGCCGACCGCGAACGCACCGTGATCCTCGCCGACGCGCAGCGCGACGCGCAGAAGGTGCGCGGCGACGGCGATGCCAAGGCGATCGAGATTTACGCCAAGGCCTATGATCAGGATAAGAATTTCTTTGCCTTCTACCGGTCGCTGCAGGCCTATCGCGACGCGCTCGAGGGTCACAACACCTCCTTTGTGCTGACCCCACAGGGCAGGTTCTTCCGCTTCTTCGACAATCTCGACGGCGCACCCCAGACTGCCGGGCCCGGGTCGCCGCCGGGGCCGGCGAAAGCCGCTCCGAAGTGAGCGGGGCGAGGCGGCTCCCGGAGCGATGAGCGATCTCGGGACTGCGTTCGCCCTCGTCCTGGTGATAGAAGGGTGTCTCTACGCGCTGTTCCCGGAAGGCATGAAGCGGGCCGCGGCGCGCGCCGTCGCGGTGCCGCCGCAAGCGTTGCGGATGGCCGGCCTCGCCGCCGCCTGCGCCGGCGTCGCCCTCGTCTGGCTGGTACGCCGCTGACCGCCGCTGCTCGCGCACCCTCGGCGGAGGCGCCCCCCCCCCCCCCCCCCCCCCCCCCCCCCTCCCCCCCCCCCCCCCCCCCCCCCCCCCCCCCGCGCGGTCCGGCCCCCCCCTCCCCCCCTCCCCCCCCTCCCCCCCCTGCCCCTCCCCCCCCCCCCCCCCCCCCCCCCCCCCCCCCCCCCCCCCCCCCCCCCTTCCCTCTCCTCCCCCCCCTCCCCTCCCCCCCCCCCCTCTCCTCTCCCCCCCCCCCCCCTCCCCCCCTCTCCCCCCCCCCCCCCCCCCCCTCCCCCTCCTCTCCCCCCCCCCCCCCTCCCCTTCCCCCCCCCCCCCCCCTCCTCCCCCCCCCCCCCCCCCCTCTCCCCCCCCCCCCCCCCCTCCCCCCCCCCCCCCCCCCCCCTCCCCCCCCCCCCCCCCCCCCCCCCCTCTCCCCCCCCCCCCCCCCCTGGCGGATACCCGCGCGGACCGGCGCGCGGCGATAAACCAGCTGGCTCGGCGGGCGCTTCTCCCCTAATCTCGGTCGCGAGCCTAAGCACGAATTGCACCCCGGACCATGGTCCGAACCGGACGAGCGGGGTCCAGGATGAGGAGCCGATCGGTGCCGTCCCGCCCCCCGACTCTGGTGCGCCGCATGGCGGCCGCTGCATTCGCCGCCCTCTTGATCGCTGTCCGACGCGTCGCGACCGGCCCGGCCATGGCCCGGGGCGCCCCCGACAGCTTTGCCGATCTGGCCGCCAGGCTGTTGCCCTCGGTGGTCAACATCTCGACGACGCAGACCTTGAAGCCCGCCGCCGGCGACGAAGCCACGCCCAACATGCCGCAATTTCCGCCGGGCTCGCCGTTTGAAAAATTCTTTCACGACTTTCTCGAGCACGGCCTGCCCAAGGGGGACCAGCCCGACCTCGAGCCGCGCAAGGCGACCTCGCTCGGTTCCGGCTTCATCATCGACCCGGCCGGCTACATCGTCACCAACAACCATGTCATCGCCGATGCCGACCAGATCACCGTGATCCTGCACGACAACACCAACCTTAAGGCGACGGTGGTCGGCCGCGACACCAAGACCGACATCGCGCTGTTGAAGGTCAAGGCGCACAAGCCGCTGACCGCCGCGGTCTGGGGCAACAGCGACGCCGCCCGCGTCGGCGACTGGGTGCTGGCGATCGGCAACCCGTTCGGGCTCGGCGGCAGCGTCACCGCCGGCATCTTGTCGGCCCGCCAGCGCGACATCAATTCGGGCCCCTACGACGACTTTCTGCAGACAGACGCGCCGATCAACCGCGGCAACTCGGGCGGACCGATGTTCGACATGGACGGCCGGGTCATCGGCATCAACACCGCGATCTATTCGCCCTCCGGCGGCTCGATCGGGATCGGCTTTGCGATCCCCTCGGCATTGGCCGAGGATGTCGTTTCCGAGCTGAAGAACGAGAAGGACCACACCGTGCACCGCGGCTGGCTCGGCGTGCGCATCCAGGCGGTGACCGACGAGATCGCCGAAAGCCTCGGGCTCGACACGGCGAAGGGCGCGCTGGTCGCCAGCGTCACAGACAAGGGGCCGGCGCAGGTCGCCGGGATCGAGCCCGGTGACGTGGTGCTGACCTTCAACGGCAAGGATGTCAGCGACATGCGGCGTCTGCCACGGCTGGTGGCCGAGACCCCGGTCGACAAGACTGTGGCCGTGACCCTCTGGCGCAAACGGGCCGAGACCACGGTCGAGGTCAAGGTCGGGAAGCTGAAGGAGAGCGATCAGCAGTTGGCGAGCGCGCAGCCGCCATCCAAGAAAACCGGCGACAACCCGGCCGGCCGGGTCAAGGCGCTGGGGCTGACGCTCTCCGGCATTACCCCGGAGCTCAAGGACAAGTTTTCCCTCGCCGACGACGCCAAGGGCGTGGTCGTGGTCGAGGTCGCCCAAAACAGCTCGGCGGCCGACAAGGGCGTGCGACCGGGCGACGTGATCATGGAGGCGGCGCAGCAGGAGGTGAAGAGCCCCCAGGAAGTCAGCAGCCGGATCGACACGGAGAAAAAAGCCGGGCGTAAATCGATCCTGCTGCTGGTCGAGCGGCAAGGCGATCTTCGCTTTGTCGCGCTGCGCATCGACCAAAGTTGACTGAGGGGGCGAGCCGCCCCCCGGACGCTGCCGCCTCAGGCTGTGGTACGTTCCGGCTCGACCAGGGCTGCGGTCGCCAAGACGCTCGCGTAATAGCGACGCAACATGATGATGGTTGCCGCGACACCCGCGCAGCGCCAGAAGAACGCCGACCGACAATGGCATGCCGAGGCTGATGGCCAACGCCGCGGCAAGAAGACCCGACGCGCCACCCACGTCCCAGCCGCCCTCGGTCGCGACGTGGAAGCGAAGCGTGCACGGAGAGCGCTTGGCCAGCGTGTACACCGCCGTCATCAGCGTGGGTATGTAAAGGCACCCGGCAAAACCTCCGAGTGCCGTTGCCGCGACGGCGATCGCCGCATGGCCCACCGCGGCGGCGCGCAACACGACGACCAGTCCAAAGGTGACGAACGCGTACCAAACCGCCCGCCCGCCGTGGCCGGCGTCGATGTGCCGCCCGAGAGTGAGGCCGCCGACCGCGCCGGCGAGTGCCGCAACGGCCAGCGCTCCCCCGTAGGCGAGGAGGTTCCGGTCGAGCGAAACGAACAGCGCGATCTGCCACACGAACACGAAACCCGCGGCGGTCCATCCGTCCGCCATAAACAGCAGAATGCCGGGCAGCGCAGCCCTGAGCGCGCCGACGGCGCGCGGCGCCACCTTGACGTCCGGGGCCCACAGCAGCGGCAGAGCCGCGAGCGCTGCGATGATCGATATTACGCCGAACGCGACGCGCGGCCCGAAGGCGACGAGCATCCAACCGGTCGCAACCGGGCTCGCGACGCCGACAATGGCAGCGATCGCCTCGCGCACGCCGACCTGATGACCGCGCAGCTCATCGTCGCCGAGTGCCGCGAAGTACGCGTGATACGTCGTCCAATAGACCGTGTCGCCGACGGCCGCGACGGCAACCAGCATCGCCAAAGGGATGCCGACGCCATGCACCTCGGCCAGAAACGGATATTGCGCGGCGCTGAGCAGGGTTCCGACGACCACCATTGCGCGCAAGCCGTGCCGTATCGCGCTCCGAACGACGAGCGGGCGAATGATCAAACGCCCGAGCAGGATCAGCGCCAGCGAGACAAGAGCGCCCGGCAGCGAAACCCCAGACTTCAGAAGATATATGAGAAAAAACGCACCGCCGCCGGTCAGCGCGATGCAATGAATCCCATAATGTAAGTTCAGAAGGTTTACTGTCCGGTTGCGGAAGAACGCCATAGAGATGCCCAATAATTTTCCATTCGAGCGGATTTCGGCTAGAGCAGATTTCGGCCAAGCTGCAGGAGGTCATTGCGCCGACCGGTGGGCTCGCAATGATCCCAGGGGAACTGGCGGTTCGATCTGATCGGATACCGCTCTAGCCGACGATCTGGTCCTTTCGGTAGCCTTGCGCGTAAAGCAGCGCGGTGAGATCGGCGTGGTCCACATGACAGCGTGCGGCGGCGACGACCGCCGGTTTGGCGCGAAAAGCGATGCCGAGCCCGGCTGCGGCGAGCATCGGCAAATCGTTGGCGCCGTCGCCGACGGCGATCGTCTGGGCGAGCGGCACATTCCGCTCCGTCGCGAGGCGGAAGAGCGTGTCGCGTTTGGTCTCTCGGGTTACAATCGGCCGGCGCACGGTGCCGGCGATGCGGCCGGCGGCGATGTCGAGATGATTGGCGACGACATGATCGAAGCCGAGTGCCGCCGCGACCGGCGCGGCGAAGACGGTGAAGCCGCCGCTGACCAGCGCGGTCGCGGCCCCGCGGCGGCGCATCGTCTCGACCAGGGAGCGCGCGCCCGGCATCGGTCGGATGCGTCCCGCGGCCTCGTCGAGAACCGCAGCCGGCATGCCCTTGAGCAGGGCGACGCGCTGTTCCAGGGCCGCGACGAAGTCGATCTCGCCGTTCATCGCGCTTCGGGTGATTTCGGCGACCCGCGGCCGCAGCCCGAGGAAGTCCGCGAGCTCGTCGAGCATCTCGTTTTCGATGATCGTCGATTCCATGTCGGCCACGAGCAGCCGCTTTTGCCGTTGCCCCGCCGGCTGCACAACGACATCGACGGCGGCATCGCCGATCGCCCGGCGCGCGGTCATCTCGGCAGCGGCGGGCTCGTTACCGTCGAACACCAGGTCGCACGCCTCGTCGGCGAGCCACAGCGGCCCCGCGCAGCCGGGCAGCGCCTCGGCGAACGCACCGGCGATGCCCGGAAGCAAGCTCCGGGCGCTCCCGGCGGCGATCAGGGTGGCGACGAGGCTCATGCACGACGCTCCTACGCCGGCCTGCCACCGGTGCACAAGCCCCCGGTGCTGATCGTCGCCGGGCCGACGGCGAGCGGCAAATCGACGCTGGCGGTCGAGCTGGCGGTGCATGTCGGCGGGGTCGTCATCAATGGCGATGCGCTGCAAGTCTATCGCGATCTGGCGATCCTGACGGCGCGGCCCGATGCTGAGGCCTGCGCACGCGCGCCGCATCGCCTTTACGGCGTTCTCGACCCGGAAGAGCGGGGCTCGGCCGGAAGCTGGCGCGAGCGCGCGCTCACCGAGATTGCGGCGGCGACCGAAGCCGGCCGGCTGCCGATCGTGGTCGGCGGCACCGGTCTCTATCTTCGCGCGCTGACCTGCGGCCTGGCGCCCTTTCCGGAAATCTCCGAGGAGTTTCGCACCGAGGCGGCAATCCTTCACCGGGCGCTCGGCGGGGCGGGTTTGCGCGAGCGCCTCTCGGCGCTCGATCCCGAGGCCGCCGGGCGGCTCGCTGCTGGAGACTCTGCAGCGATTGATGCGCGCCTATGCAGTCGTGCGCGCGACCGGGCTGCCGATCGGCGCCTGGTATGACCGGGCATATCCCGATCCTCCCTATTGCTTTGCGACGATCCTGCTGATGCCGCCGCGTGCATCGCTCTACGTCGCCTGCAACGCGCGTTTTGCCGCGATGGTCGAGCGCGGCGCGCTGGCTGAGGCGGCGGCGCTCGCCGACCGCGGGCTCGATCCCGATCTGCCGGCGATGAAGGCGGTAGGACTCCCTGAGCTGATCGGCCATCTTCGCGGCGAGAGCCCGCTCGCCGCAGCGGTTGCCGCCGGGCAGCGCGCGACGCGCCGCTACGCAAAACGGCAGATGACCTGGTTCCGTCATCAGCTGACTGCGGATCTGACCCTCGATGAGCAATTTTCGGAAAGTTTGTTGCGGCGCTCACGCCAGTTTATTGATGGGTTTTTGTTGACCGGCCTCGCATAGCTGATTAGGTTGCCGGCCCCGCTTGAGGGCGACGCCGCTCGACGGCGCTACCTCGATATGGCGGGTTTATCGACTAGGGAGCTGGTTATGTCGGCCGAGCCGATCAGTGGAGCGGATATCGTCATCAAAGCACTGGTCGACCAGGGCGTCGATGTCGTGTTCGGCTATCCGGGCGGCGCGGTGTTGCCGATTTACGACTCGCTCCACAAGCAGAACGCTCTGCGGCACATCTTGGTGCGTCAGGAAGGTGGTGCCGTGCATGCCGCCGAGGGCTACGCACGCTCGACCGGCCGGGTCGGCGTCGTGCTGGTGACGAGCGGCCCCGGTGCGACCAACGCGGTCACTGGGCTCACCGACGCGCTGATGGATTCGGTGCCGGTCGTGTGCCTGACCGGACAGGTGCCGACCCATCTGATAGGCAACGACGCGTTTCAGGAGGCCGACACCACCGGCATCACCCGGCCCTGCACCAAGCACAACTATCTGGTCAAGGACGTGCGCGAGCTGGCGCGCACGCTGCACGAGGCGTTTTACGTCGCCAGAAGCGGACGTCCGGGGCCGGTGGTCGTCGATCTGCCCAAGGACGTCCTGTTTGCGCTCGGCCCCTACAGCGAGGCGCAGGACGCGCGCCACAAGAGCTATCGCCCGCAGCTGGTCCCCGATCCGGCGCGGATCGCGCAAGCGGCGGAGATGATCGCCGCGGCGAAACGGCCGCTGTTCTACGGCGGCGGTGGCCTGATCAATTCCGGACCCGAGGCCTGCGCCCGCTTTACCGAACTGGTGCGGGCGACCGACGCGCCCTGCACGCTCACCTTGATGGGGCTCGGCGCATTGCCGGCGAGCGACCCGCATTTTCTCGGCATGGTCGGCATGCACGGCACCTACGAGGCGAATTTGGCGATGCATGGCTGCGACCTGATGATCGCGGTCGGTGCGCGCTTCGACGACCGGGTGACCGGGCGCCTGAACGCGTTTTCGCCAAGCTCGAAAAAGATCCACATCGACATCGACCCGTCCTCGATCAACAAGAACGTGCGCGTCGACCTGCCGATCATCGGCGACGCCGGTGAGGCGATGTCGGCGCTGCTCGCGGCCCAGACGAAAGCCTCGCCCGGCCTCGGCGCTGCGCGCGCGGAATGGTGGCGCACGATCGAGGCATGGCGCAGCCGCGACTGCCTGCGCTACGATCGCAGTCGGCGCGACCTGATCAAGCCGCAATATGCGCTCGAACGGCTCTATGCGCAGACCCGCGGCCATGACCTCTACGTCACCACCGAGGTCGGCCAGCATCAGATGTGGGCGGCGCAGTTCATGAAGTTCGAGGAGCCCGGTCATTGGATGACCTCGGGCGGGCTCGGCACGATGGGCTACGGCCTGCCCGCTGCGGTCGGGGTGCAGATCGCCCATCCGGAGGCGCTGGTCATCGACATCGCCGGCGAAGCCTCGATCCTGATGAACATTCAGGAAATGTCGACCGTTGCCCAATACCGGCTCCCGGTCAAAGTATTCATCTTGAACAATCAGTATATGGGCATGGTGCGGCAGTGGCAGGAATTGCTGCATGGCGGCCGCTATTCCGAAAGCTATACCGCAGCCCTTCCGGATTTCGTCAAATTGGCCGAGGCCTTCGGCGCCGCCGGGGCGCGGGTGGAGAACCCGGCCAAGATCGAGGAGGCGATCGCCTGGATGCTGGCCGAGCCAGGTGCGGTGATCCTCGATGTCGCCGTCGACCAGGCTGAGAACTGCTTTCCGATGATCCCCTCGGGTGCCGCGCACAACGAGATGCTGCTCGGCCCCGACGACGAAGCCGAAAAGCCGGTCTCCGAAGAGGGTATGGTGCTGGTCTAGGCATGGATCGTCGATGGACCAGAGAATGACCGTCATTCCGGAACGGCCCATCGGGCCGTGTCCGGAACCTATGGACACCGGCCTCCACGATAGCGTGCAATCGATGGTGCGGTATCGGTCGGGACTGTGTTCATGCGTTCCGGGCTCGCCGCTATGCGGCGCCCCGGAATGACTGCGGATAACGCTGTGCCTGACATCGAACGCCACACGATCGCCGTGCTGGTCGACAACGAGCCCGGGATTCTGGCGCGGGTCGTCGGGCTGTTTTCCGGGCGCGGCTATAACATCGAAAGCCTGACCGTGGCCGAGATCGATCGCCGCAACCGGCTGTCGCGGATCACCATCGTGACCTCCGGCACGCGGATGATCATCGAGCAGATCAAGGCGCAATTGTCGCGGCTGGTGCCGGTGCACGAGATTCACGACCTGACCGACGAGGGGCCGTTCGTCGAGCGCGAGATGATGCTGATCAAGGTGGCCGGGAAAGGCGAGCAGCGCATCGAGTCGCTGCGGTTGGCCGATATCTTCCGCGCCCGCGTCGTCGATTCGACGACCGACAGCTTCGTCTTCGAAATGACCGGCTCGGCCGAGAAGCTGAACGCCTTTATCGCATTGATGGAACCGCTGGGGCTCGCCGAAATCTCGCGCACCGGCGCCGTCGCGATCGCCCGCGGCGCCGCGAGCTTTTAGCCGAAGTATTCAGCTGCGCCAGCTCGGTAGTTCGCAATTTACCTCGTCATTCCCGCGAAAGCGGGAACCCAGGGTCCGGCGCTCCACCGCTCGCCCTGGACCCCTCCCCGGACTTGATCCGGGGATCACGCGGGGGCGGCGGCAACAGCGAGGAGGCTGAAGATGCGGGTGTATTATGATCGCGACGCCGATGTGAACCTGATCAAATCAAGGAAGGTCGCGGTCATCGGCTATGGCAGCCAGGGCCATGCGCACTCCAACAATTTGCGCGACAGCGGGGTCAAGGACGTGGTCGTGGCACTCCGCCCCGGCTCGGCCTCGGCGCAAAAGGCCGAAGCCGCCGGCCTCAAGGTGGTGACCCCATCCGAAGCCGCGAAATGGGCCGACATCGTCATGGTGCTGGCCCCCGACGAATTGCAGGCGCAGCTCTACACGAACGACCTGCGCTCCAATATGCGCGAAGGCACGGCACTCGCCGTCGCCCACGGGCTCAGCATCCATTTCCGTCTGATCGAGCCGCGCCCCGACATGGATGTGTTCATGATCGCGCCGAAGGGGCCGGGCCATACGGTACGCTCGGAATATCTGCGCGGCGGCGGCGTCCCGTGCCTCGTTGCGGTCGACCAGAACCCGTCCGGCAACGCGCTCGAATTGGCGCTCAGCTATGCCTCGGCGATCGGCGGCGGCCGCGCCGGGGTGATCGAGACGACCTTTCGGGAAGAATGCGAGACCGATCTGTTCGGCGAGCAGTCGGTGCTGTGCGGCGGGCTGACCTCGCTGATCCTGGCCGGGTTCGAGACCCTGGTCGAGGCCGGCTACGCGCCCGAGATGGCCTATTTCGAATGCTGCCACGAGGTCAAGCTGATCGTCGATCTGATCTATGAAGGCGGCATCGCCAACATGCGCTATTCGGTGTCGAACACCGCCGAATACGGCGACTATTCGCGCGGGCCCAGGGTCATCGACGAGCATGTGCGGGCCGAGATGAAGAAGATCCTCGCCGACATCCAATCCGGCCGGTTCGCCCGCGAATGGGTGCTCGAAAACACCGCCGGCCAGCCGAGCTTCAAGGCTCTGCGGCGGCGCGCCGCCGAGCACGAAATCGAAAAAATCGGCGAGAAGCTGCGCGCGATGATGCCGTGGATCAGCGAAAACCGTCTCGTCGACAAGACGCGAAACTGAGCCTCTAGTCTGGCCGCGGCCCCGTTTCAGTTTCGGATCAGCACCGCCCGACGGTTCTGCGCCGCTGTCGCCTCGTCATGGGAATTCGCTGGGGCGCCTGCGGGGTCGCAGGCGTTCTCGATCTTGATCCGCCGAGCGGCGATGCCGCGGGCTTCGAGCGCGTCGCGCACCTGGTTGGCGCGCAGTTCTGCGATCACCTTTGGGCCTTCTCGGACGCCCTCATCGTCCGAGCAATAGGCCTCGACCGTGACGGTGACGTTCGGATTGTCACGCAGGAAGGCGGCCTGCTGGCGGATCGCGCCACCCGCGGACCGAGGCATCGAGGCTTGGTCTTTGCCGAAGAATATGGCGTCGCCAACGACCGGCGACGGCGAAGCCCCAGGCCCCGGGGAAATCCTCAACAGAAAAAGTATGACGCCGATGACCGCAGCCGCCCCGGCGGCACTGCCGGCGAGGCGCCAGCCGCGCCGGTTCGGAACCGGATCGGGATAGCGCGAGGAGTCCGTCGCTGACAGGGGCGCATCGAGCGGGATGCGGAAGACGTGGACCGGCCGGGCGATGTTTTTGACCTGCTGGGGTCCCAGATCCTCAAACCCGAAGCCGAGCTTGTCGCGTACCTGGTCGCGCACGATGCGGCTGACGCAGATTCCGCCGGGCGGCGCCAAACCTTCGAGCCGAGCCGCGACGTTGACCCCGTCACCGAAGATATCGGCACCATCGATGATGATGTCGCCGATATTGATGCCGATGCGGAAGACGATCGCATCCTCGGCGCGGTTTTGGGCGTTGCGCGCGGCCATCGCGCGCTGGATGTCGACCGCACAGCGCACCGCATCGACGACGCTGGCGAATTCGACCAGCAGCCCGTCGCCCATAGTCTTGACGATCCGCCCGCGATGGCTGTCGATCCGAGGGTCCGTCACCTCGCGCCATACCGCCTTCAGGGCGACGTGCGTGCCTTCCTCGTTCGCACCCATCAGGCGTGAATAGCCGACGACGTCAGCCGCCAGGATCGCCGCCAATCGGCGTTCGGTGCGCTGTTGCCCTTCGATCGTCATCCGCACAACCTTAGCGTAAGCGCGGCCTGGGCGACAACCGGGGCAGCGGCAAATCGAACGACGCCGAGGAGAGCGGCGCGTCGGGCCGGGATGCGGGACGCCTCGCAGCAGCGGCGGCTTATTTGTGGCGGCCGCCTCCGCCGCCGCCGACATGCACTGCCGCCGGGCGAGCCGCCATCTGCGGAACGCCCCGACCCATCACCCCGCCGCCGCGATATGCCGCCGCCGGGGCCTGAAAAGCCTGAGGCCGGCCGAATTGCTGGGCGCCGCGGTATCCCGCCGGATTTTGAAAGGCCTGCGGCCGGGCGAATTGCTGGGGACCGCGATAACCCCCAGGATTTTGAAACGCCTGCGGGCGGCCGAATTGCTGGGTGCCGCGGTATCCTCCGGCCGGATTCTGAAACGCTTGCGGCCTGGCAAATTGTTGCGGGCCGCCCCGATAACTCTCGGCTGGGTTGTGACTGAATTCGGAGCGGCCATATTCCGCCGCACCCCGACGCTCGACCGCAGCCGCGTTGCGCCCGGCTTCCGCCCGCCCAAATTGCTGCTGCGGCCGTCCGGCACCGTGTCCGGACCCTGCTTCGAGGTTGCCGCGACCGCCGGCTTCGGCCGCGTGTTCTCCTGCCGGGCCGCCGCCCGGCTCCCGTCGCAGGCCGCCCGGACCGGCTGCCGCGCGAACCATGCCGCGCGGCTCACCGCGAAACTCGCCCGGCCCTGCCAGGGTTCGCATTGCTGCCGCGTGCATCATGCCCCGCGGCGCGCCGTGCATGACCGCCGCATGCTCGAACCGGTCGGCCGGCACTCGCATCATCCCGCGGTCGATCCGGCGTCCCTCGGCGAAGACCCCGTGGGAGACCACCGTGGCGAACCGACGATTGAAGTATTGCCCGCGCCACGCCTCCCTACCGCGCCACGCCTCCCGGCCACGCTCTCCCGCGCCAAAGCCGCGGGCGTGACCCCAATGGGCGACATTGACGCTCTCGACGTAATCCGGCCCCGCCGGATACCAGGGTGTGTAATCGTCGCCGGGTCCGAGCGGGAACCATGCGACATCGGGTCCGCCGCCGGGTCCGCTATCGGGCCCGCTGCCGGAATTGTCGGGCGCGTCGATGAAGGCGACCAGCGCCGGCGCGTAGACCGGGTGAGACGCTACGACGCCCGGGACCCATCCCCAATGTCCGTTGACGTTGATCCAGCGGCCATAGTGAAACGGGGCGAACCCCCAAGGCTGGTCGTCGATCCAGGTCCAGCCCCAGGGCGGAATCGAATCCCAATGCCCAAACCGGTAAGGCGCCCAATCGTCCGGCACCGAAGTCGGAAACCAGACCGGCTCGGCATCGGGGAGCGTGTCCCAGCGGCCGTAGCGGTCGAGCGCGTCGTATCCGGTCGTCTCGGGGGAGACATACTGCGCCGATTGCGGCGCCGGCTGCGCCTGGTCATCCGACTTTTCGACCCACAGCAGAAAGTCGTCGGAAGGTGCGTGTCCAGAATCCGTGGCAACCGATGCCGATCGGGGTGCCTCGTCCCCCGATCCGCCGGATGCCGTGTCCGCAGGCGGATTTCGACGGCGTCGCCCTCGACTGGTCCGCTTCCGGCGGGATCGCGGCGAAGGACGGTGCGGGGTTGGCCGGCGCCGCGGACGGCTCGCCGCCTTTGCTCCCTTCGGGTTGGGGTGCAGCAGCTAGCGGGGCCGACTCGGGCGGGCTGGCCGGCGTCGGCGCGGGTGTCGCGACTGACGCTGCGAGGGTCGAACCGGGTGCCGGGCTGCCGACAGCTACGCTGTGCTCGGCGGTCACCACGGCGGGATAGCTCCCGCTCACCTGAACTTCCTCGCCGGCGGCAATCGGCAGATCAGCCTGGCCGCCGACAAAGCGCGCCTTGCCCTCGAAGACGACGATGCGGGTCGGCTGATCCTCGGCGCCGCCGCCGATGTCGATGTCGTAGGCGCCCGGCTGCAGCAGCCACAGCGAGCCACGCGGCATCTCGACCTCTACGGTTTCGCCGTGGTCGAGCTTGCTGATCTGCAGATGAACCCGTCCATAACGAACGCTCGCCTCGATCAGCTGATCGCTGAGGTTGAGCATGTTGAGCCAGGTGTCGGCCGACATCTGAATGGCGTCGGGGCCGATCCGGACCCTGGCGCGGGCCATCGCACCGGTCCTCAGCGACATGTCCTGGCATACCGGCTGGTTGAAGTCGGCCTGAGACCATGACAGCGCGTCGGACACGCCGGGTTCGCCGGCCTCGCCTCGCAGCGCGTAGGCGACTTCTCCAGAAATGTAATTGAGACTGCCGACCCGGCGAGGCGGATCTTCGGCGCGTGCCGGCCCGGTCAAGGCGACAGCGAGGCCGCAGCAGCCGATAAGGAGGCGGCAGATGAGCCGTGCAGCTGAAAACCGCGATGCCCCAAGGAACAGCACGGCCGGCCTCAGCAGCTGGAGCGAGCAGTTGCGCGAGGGACCATCCTTTTAACCTTTTGAGTGGCGGTTTGACTCTACTGCGAATAGGCGAGCCAAATCAACCAATCCGCAGCGAGCCGTTCAATTCGCCAAATGACCGTGCGGCTTCCCCCCGGCGTTAACACTTATGCGAACAAAACACGATCAATAGTTTATACTTCGCTTCTCGATTGCAATCGAGCCTATTTTGTGTTGAACTGCGCTGCAGGCGGTTCCCGTAAGGCGATGCCGGCTTTTTCACATGAGCAGCAATATCGGCATTCGTGCAGAGCTGATCGGTTGCGTGTGTCGCCACCGGTGCTCGACGCGTCGCCGCGTCGCCGCGATGTGCGACAGGATCAATCCGATCCGCAGGGAAACCACGGCTCGCGCGCGCCGGACTGCGCCATTCCTTCTCCTCGTCTCGCTCGCGATTGCGGCAGCTCAGCCGTTGCTCGGCTCGGCCGCGGAGCCAGCGGTCGGATCTACCGCCCCCTCTGCGGCGCCGGCCCCGCAGGTCGAGGAGTGGCTGAACCAAAACGTGCGGCTGGAGAAGACGGTGCAGGCGCTCGATCGGCCGTCCGCCAACGGCAAGCCATCGGGTGAAATCCGAGCAGGCGCTGAGGTCAAGGCGATCGGCCTCGTCGCTGGCAAGCATTGGGTGCAGATCGAGCTGCCCGACAATTCCCGCGCCTATGTGACGAGGACCTCGATCGAATTTGAGAACGGCCCAGCCGCGCCAAAGCCGGCGACGGCAGCGGCCGGACCGGGCACCCCGTCGTCGGCGCCAGAGAGCGCGATGCCGCCGACGACTTCGCCCCCGACATCGCCGACGACGACGTCGACACCGGCCGCATCGCCTGGGATCATCCGTGGGCCGGTAACGAGGATTCCCAACGCCGCGACATTGGTCGTGAACGACCAGCGCATCCGCCTCTCGGGCATCGATCCGGGGCCGCAGGGAGCACTGGCGCCATTCGAAAACTGGGTGCGGGGCCAGGGCGCGCTGACCTGCGAGCCGGACGCGCAGACCGGGCGCTATCACTGCTTTACCGGCGACCGGGTTGACATTGCCGAGGCGGCGATCCTGAACGGCGCCGGGCGGGTCGGCGACGGTGCGACACCCGCCTATCGCGAGAGCGAGGCTGCGGCTCGCCAGGGGCGTCGCGGCCTTTGGGCGGCGGCGCAACCTTGAAAATGCCCAAGCAACCAAGAATGCAGGAGGCGGACATGAAAATGTGGACGTGGATGTCGATCGCGGCGACGGCGCAAATCATCGTCTTGGCGGGCTGCGTTCCCGCGGTGATGGCGCCAAGC
Source organism: uncultured Alphaproteobacteria bacterium (assembly GCA_963795485.1). Taxonomy (GTDB): domain Bacteria; phylum Pseudomonadota; class Alphaproteobacteria; order ATCC43930; family CGMCC-115725; genus AP-15. The sequence goes on along the minus strand of CAWCIL010000008.1, from coordinate 1,376,694 downwards.
GTAGCGGCGACGCCAGGGCCGGGGAAGATGCCCACCGACCTAGCTTCTGATACTACAGCGTGCGCGGCGCAAGCCAACCAGCAAATGGCTCCGGCGATACAGGCAGCCAACAATCAGGTTGCTGGAACCGTGTTGCTGAACGCCGTGATCGGCGGCGGCGGCAGCGCCGCAGCCGGCGCCAGCAACAGTGAGGTGGCCGCCAACTCGGTCGCGAACGGGGCGACTGCCGGCGCCGCCAATGCGCAGGCGGCGGCGGCCACGCTGCAGCAGCAATACGATGTCGCCTATTCGCAGTGCATGTACGCCAGGGGCGATAACGTACCCCCCTACTACATGCAGCCGGTCTACTATGCCGAACCGGAGCCAACCTACCGAACCAGAAGGCATGTGGTTCATAGGCGCTCGCCGCGGACGCCGACGGCTGCTGCATCCTCCGGTGCGAGCCAAGCCTCGGGCTCGGGGTTTGTCGTTCCGACGCCGACGTCAGGCGCGCCGGCTTCCGGCTCCGGCTTTGTCGAACCCGCACCAACAGCGTCCGCCTCGGCACCGGCGGCCTCGGCTCAATTCGCAGTTCCCGCCGCGCAGCACTGAAGCGGGGAAGACTGCGCAAAAGGATCGGGGAAACGGCGCTAATCCAAAATCAATACATGCAGCGTTCTATGCCGGGCGGAAGGCGGTCCGGCAATGCGCTTTGCGATCAAATCATGCGGTTCGCTGCGAGCGCTGCTGATTGTCATGATCGCCGCGCCGATCCTGCCGACCCTGGGCCTCGGTCCGCTGGTCTGGATGCGGCTCGACGCGCATTGGTACGAGTTCGGGGGACGGGGTTTCGGAGCGGCGGCCGGAATCGCTCTGACCGGAGTGGGCCTGCGGCTGCTGGGCGGCATCGTGGCGCTAGCGGCGGCGGCCCGGCTGATCCGATCGATGCGAACGCTCGCGCGGGCGGCCAAGGCGCTGACCGAGGGCGCCATGCCGCCGCAAGACCCGTCGGGCGTTGTCGACATCGACGAGGTCGTCCGGGCGATGCACCGGGCTGCCGCATCCCTGTCTCGGCGCTCGGCGGCGTATGAGAAGGCGGAGGCGGCGCGACGCGACAGCGAAGCGCGGTTGCGCGATTTCGCCGAGACCGGATCGGACTGGCATTGGGAAAGCGATCGGAACCATCGCTTCACCTATTTGTCCGATGGCATCCGGGTGTTCGGGCAGGATCCGAGCAGCCGGCTCGGCCGCCCCCGATGGGAGCTCGCCTCGGACGCCGCGACCGAGCCGCAGAAATGGCGCGACCACATGGCCGTGTTGGAACGGCGTGAGCCGTTTCGCGAATTCATCTATTCCAGGAAGGTGGGGACCCAGCCGGAGCAGACCGTGTCGGTCAGCGGCAAGCCGATTTTCGGTGCATCGGGGCAGTTTCTCGGCTACCGCGGAACCACGCGCGACATTAGCGAGCGGGTGCGGGCCGAGCGCAACTTGCGGGACGCCAAGGCCGAAGCAGAGGCGGCGAACTTGGCCAAATCGCAGTTCCTTGCCAATATGAGCCATGAGCTGCGCACCCCGCTCAACGCGATCCTCGGTTTTTCCGAGATGTTGGAGCGGGGCACGGCCGGAGTGCTCGATCCTCGGCAGCAGGAGTATGTCGGTTACGTTCGCCAGAGCGGGGCGCACCTGCTCGACATCATCAACGAGATTCTCGATCTGGCAAAGATCGACGCCGGGAAGTTCGATCTCGACGAGGACGAGGGGATCGATGCGGGCTCTCTGGCCGAGACCTGCCTGTCTTTTGTGGCAGAGCGGGCGGCGGCCGGAGGGCTGAGCCTGTCGGTCGAAATCAAAGACGAGGTGCCGCCGCTGATCGCCGACTCGACCCGACTCAAACAGATCCTGCTGAACCTGCTCGGCAATGCCGTCAAATTCACCGATCCCGGCGGTGCTGTCGTCTTGGCCGTGCGCCGGGCCGCTGACGGTGGCGTCGAATTCGAGGTGCGCGATACCGGTCTCGGGATGACGACAGCCGAAATCACGATCGCGGGCGAGCCGTTCGGCCAGGTGGATTGCGGCCTCGCGCGCCGCCGCGAGGGCACCGGCCTCGGGCTGCCGCTGGCGCGGCGGCTGACCGAGCTGCATGGCGGCGCCTTTTCCATCGCCAGCGACAAGGGGCTCGGGACACGGGTCGTCGTGGCACTGCCGGCGTCGCGGGTGCTGACGCCTCGCGAGGCAGCCTCGACGCCTGTTGCCGCGGCGACGCGCGCGGCCCTGTCGTGCCCCGTCGCCGCCGCGTAGGAGCCCGGCCGCCGCCGGCCCGCGCTAATGCGTCGTCCGTGCGGCGCTGATGCGCGTCCTCCATGCCAGCGCCGAGCTCTACCCCTGGGTCAAATCGGGCGGGCTCGGCGATGTCGCCGCCGCCCTGCCGCCGGCGCTGATTGCCATCGGTGTCGACGCTCGCCTGCTGTTGCCCGGCTTTGCCGGCTTTCTCGACGCATTTCCGGACATGACCGATGTCACCCGACTGGCGACGCCGTTCGCGGCGGAGCGGGTGCGGGTGGTGCTCGCCCGGCTGCCCGGAACCGTGCGGCTGGCCTATTTCGTCGACCACCCGGCCTTCTACGACCGGCCCGGCAACCCTTACGCCGGCCCAGACGGGACCGACTGGCCCGACAATCACCGCCGCTTCGGCCTCTTCGGCTGGGTCGCGGCGGCGCTCGCGCGGGGCGCCGATCGCGACTGGCGGCCCGACATCCTCCACTGCCACGACTGGCACCCCGGTCTCGCGGCCGCCTATCTCGCGGCAGCGCCGCCGGCGGACCGCCCGGTGCCGACCGTCTTTACCGTCCACAACCTTGCCTATCGGGGCGAGTTCGCGGCTGCACAATTCGCCGAATTGGGGCTGCCGCCTGAATTCTTCGCGGTCGACGGGGTCGAGTTCTTTGGCGGCGTCTCGTTCCTGAAGGCGGGGCTGTTCTACGCCGACCGTCTGACCACGGTCAGCCCGACCTATGCCCGCGAAATCCAGACCTCGGCTTTCGGCCAGGGCCTCGACGGGCTGTTGCGCAGCCGCGCAGGGGTGTTGCGCGGGATCCTGAACGGGGTCGATCCTTCGATCTGGGACCCGCACCGAGACGCGAACCTGCCGCAGGGTTACGGCCTCGATGATGCGGCCCAGGGAAAGCAGGCGGCCAAGCGGGCCTTGCAGCAACGCCTCAAACTCGATCCCGACCAGAGCACACCGCTATTCGGGGCGGTCAGCCGCCTGACGCCGCAGAAGGGCCTCGACCTCTTGCTCGCGATTATCCCGGAATTGGCGGCGAGCGGTCATCAGCTGGCCCTTCTCGGCTCGGGCGATCTCGATCTCGAGCGCGGCTTCGCGGTGGCGGCGCAGGCATATGGCGGGCGGACTGCGGTCGAGCTCGGCTATGACGAGGCGCTGTCGCACCTGATCATCGGCGGCGCCGACGTGCTGCTGGTGCCCTCCCGCTTTGAGCCGTGCGGCCTGACCCAGCTCTACGCGCTGCGCTACGGAACCTTGCCCCTGGTCCGCCGGGTCGGCGGGCTCGCCGATACGGTCATCGACGCCACCGCGGTGAGCCTAGCCGACGGCACCGCGACCGGTTTCGCCTTCGATGCAGAGAGCCCGGAAGGTCTGCTCGCGGCGATCGCGCGCGCCGTGGCCCTCTACGAGGAGCCGGCGCTATGGGGGCGGATGATCCGCAGTGCGATGACCCGCGACTTCAGCTGGGAAGCCGCCGCCCGCCAGTACCTGGCGCTCTACCGCGAGCTGTGCTCCGACCCCGCGGGGTAAGCCGGCGGCAATCCGGCGGTGGCAGCGCCTCAAATGATCGACTCGATGCGCCGGTCGGGGACAAACCATAAGAGCGCGACCGCGACATAGAGCAGGATCGCGATCCATGCCCGCAGAAAGGCCAGCGGCATCGCGACCGCGTAAATCGAAAACGTCAATTTGCCCTTCAAATCGTTGCCCACCGCGGTGGCGAGCCTGGAGCTTTGACCGTTGCGCGCGATGATTGCCCTTTGCAGCAACCAATAGCCGATTGCGGCCAGAAACAGCACCGCGCCATAGGCGGCGGTCGGCAATGCCGCGAAGGCGGTGTCGTCCATCCATCGGATCACGAACGGCACCAGCGACAGCCAGAACAACAAAAACAAATTGGCCCACAAGACCTTGCCGTCAACGCGCTCGGTCGCGTGCAGCATGTGGTGGTGATTGTTCCAAAAGATCCCGACATTCGTATAGCTCAGCGCATAAACGAGAAAAATGGGCATGCCGGAGAGCAGTGCGGCGAGGTCGGAGCCCGCCGGCACTTTCATGTCGAGCACCATGATCGTGATCACGATGGCGATCACGCCGTCGGTAAAGGCTTCGAGCCGCCCCGTGTCCATGGCCAATCTTTCGTCCGGCACATTCCCCGATCGCCGCGACACCGCGGCTCGCGCTCAGCCGAGGCCGATTGCGACCGCGATTTGACGCCGTATCGCCTGAAGTCCGCGATGCGTGATCCTTGACCCGGTGGCCGTTACTCGCGCCGCCGAGATCGTCGCCACGCAGTGCGACAGTGCATAGCAAATTTCGTGCAGCCATTTTGCGGCGTCGGCTCTATCGCCAACGAGAGATCGGGAATGGCCAAGCCCCGGTCCTCGGTCAGCGGTACCAGAATGACATTCGGGTAAACCGGATCGAACCGGACTTCATCATCGACGACAACCGCCGGCCGCAGGTACTTGTTAGGCTCTTTCGAGAGCGCGTCCCGCCAATCGGCAACGACGATCTGCCCGCCTGAGAAGCCGGCCAATGATCAGCTTTCTTCGGATCGGGGCGCGCCCCATTCCTGGTAAAACGCCGCCGCTTCCCCATGCCGCCCTCCTGTAACAGGTATAGGTATTACGGGCGAGCTGAGGATCAACTGTCTTCGATCGATCACACATTGAAGCGGAAGTGCATGGTGTCGCCGTCGCGGACGACGTAATCGGCACCTTCGAGGCGCATGCGGCCGGCGTCCTTGGCGCCCTGCTCGCCGCCATGGGCGACATAATCCTCGTAGGAGATGGTCTCGGCGCGGATAAAGCCTTTCTCGAAATCGGTGTGGATGCGGCCCGCCGCCTGCGGCGCTTTGGTGCCGCGCGGCACCGTCCAGGCATGCGCCTCTTTGGGGCCCACAGTCAGGAACGTGATCAGGTCGAGGAGCGCATAGCCGGCGGCGATAACGCGGCCGAGCCCCCCTTCGGCGAGTCCGAGCGAAGTGAGGAACTCGGCCCGCTCTTCGGCGTCGGCGAGTTGCGCCAGCTCGGCTTCGATTGCCGCCGAGATCACCACCGCGCGGGCGCCGTGGGCAGCGGCGTACTCGGCGAGACGGCGGCTTTCGGCATTGCCCGAGGCGGCATTCGCCTCGTTGACATTGGCGATGTAGAGCATCGGCTTGGCGCTGAGCAATTGCAGCGCGTCGAGGCTCTGTTTCCAGTCGGCGCTGACCAAGGCCGAGCGCGCCGGCTGGCCCGCGCGCAACGCCGTCAGCACCGGCTCGATGATCTCGACCAGCGCCCGCGCTTCCTTGTCGCCGCCGCGCGCGCGCTTGTGCACAGCTACGGCGCGGCGTTCGAGGCTTTCGAGATCGGCCAGCATCAGTTCGGTTTCGACCGTTTCGACATCGCGGATCGGGTCGACCGAGCCCTCGATATGGACGACATTGTCGTCGGCAAAGCAGCGCACGACATGGGCGATCGCGTCGACCTCGCGGATATGGCCGAGAAACTGGTTGCCGAGGCCCTCGCCGCGCGCGGCCCCACGGACCAGCCCGGCGATGTCGACGAATTCGAGCTGGGTCGGGATGATCTTCGCCGATTTCGCCAGCCGGGCGCAGATTGCGAGCCGCTCGTCGGGCACGGCGACGCGCCCGATATTGGGCTCGATCGTGCAAAACGGATAGTTGGCCGCCTCGGCCGCGGCGGTCGCGGTCAACGCGTTGAATAGCGTCGACTTGCCAACATTGGGCAACCCGACGATGCCGCAGCTGAAACCCATGAACTTAGTACCCGATCTTCTTGTTATTTGTCATTCCCGCGCAATCGGGAACCCAGAGCCTCGAGGTCTCACGCCGTTTCCCGGGGCGCCCGCTCTCGCGGGGGTGAGGGTGAACAAATCGCTTCATTTTGGGTCGGACGGCGAGGCCTCGGGCGGAGCAATGCGGCGGGCCACCTCGCTCATAAAGGCGTCGGGCGCTCCGGACAACAGCAGCGGCAGGGTCTCGGCCACCGCCTCGATCAGCGGCTCGACCCATTCGCTCGTCTCGTCGGCGGGGAAATTCTGCAGCACGTAGGGCAGCACCAGCTCCTTGACACCCGGATGCCCGACCCCGATTCGCACCCGCCAAAAATCGGGCCCGACCAACGCGTCGATCGAACGCAGGCCGTTGTGGCCGGCGGTGCCGCCGCCGCGTTTGACCCGCAGCTTGCCCGGGCGCAGGTCGATCTCGTCATGAATCACGACGATGTCGGCCGGCAGGATCTTGTAAAAGCTCATCGCGGCCAGCACCGACTCGCCCGAATTGTTCATAAAGGTCTGCGGCTTTAAGAGCAGCCGGCGCTCGCCGCCGATCGCGCCGTCGGCGAGTTCGCCCTTGAAGCGATTGCGAAAGGCCGCGAACCCATAACGCCGGGCGATCGCGTCAGCCGCCATAAAGCCGATATTGTGGCGGTTGCGGGCGTAGCGGGCGCCCGGATTGCCGAGACCGACGACAAGACGCATGCTCGCGCAGCCGGCAACGCCAAGACCTGTCGCCGCCAGCCTCAGGGTGCCGCCGCCGGCTCGGCAGCCGCCGGAGGTGCGGACGCAGCGGTGGCCGCCTCCTCACGCACGGCCTGCGAGGGCGCAATGGTGGCGATCGTGAAATCGCGCGCGGTGATCGTCGGGCGACAGCCTTCCGGCAGAGCGACGGCGCTGATATGGACGCTGTCGCCGATGTCGAGCCCGTCGAGACGCACAGTCAGATGGTCGGGTATGTTTTCCACCGGGCAGATCAGTTCGATGCCGTGGCGCACGATGTTGAGAATGCCGCCGCGGCGAATGCCGACCGACTGCTCCTGGTTGACGAAGACGACGGGCACGGTCACCGTCACCTTGCTGGTAATGCCGACCCGCATGAAATCGACATGCAGCGGCGCGTCCGTCGCCGGATGATACTGCACCTCGCGCGGCAGAGTGCGCTGCACGGCGCCATCGACCGAGAGATTGACCAGCGTCGCGAGAAAGCCGCGCTTGGCGAGTGCCCGCGCCAATTCGCGCGGCTCGAGGCTGATCGGCGTCGGGCCCTCCTTGCCGCCATAGACTATGCCGGGGACACGGCCCGCGCGCCGCGTGGCGCGGGCGGCGCCCTTGCCGGCGCGGGCGCGCAATTCGGCGCTTAGGGTGGTGATCTCGGGCATCGACGGTCGCTCCTCGTTGCAGGATGGCGCCAGGCCAACATGGATTGGGCCAACCGGCCGGATTGGGTCAATATAGATTTGGGTTCAGGGATCCGAACGCAAGCGTGCAGCGAGGCGATGCGCGGGCTCCGGTCGGGTCACGGAACTCAATCGAACAGGCTCGAAACCGATCGTTCCTCGCTGATCCGGCGGATCGCCTCGGCGATCAGGGGCGCTATCGACACCTGGCGGATGTTGTTTGCCTGTCGGACCGCCTCGGTGGCGACGATACTGTCGGTCATCACCAGCATCTCGATTGGCGACGCGAGGACGCGCGCCACCGCGCCCCCCGACAGCACCCCGTGTGTCACATAGCCATAGACCGCCAACGCGCCGGCGTCGATTAAAGCCGACGCGGCATTGCACAGGGTGCCGGCGGTGTCGACCATATCGTCGATCAGAATGCAGCTGCGTCCGCTGACGTCGCCGATGATGTTCATGACCTCGGAGACGCCGGCCCGCTCGCGCCGCTTGTCGACGATCGCCAGATCGGTGTCGAGCCGTCGGGCGATGTGCCGGGCCCGGTAGACCCCGCCGACATCGGGCGACACCATGACCAGATCGCGGCGCGCATGATGGTCGAGAATGTCCTTCACCAGCACCGGTGCGGCGATCAGATTGTCGGTCGGGATGTCGAAAAAGCCCTGGATCTGCCCGGCGTGAAGATCGAGGGTCAGCACCCGGTCGGCCCCGGCCGCAGTGATCATATTGGCGACGAGCTTGGCCGAGATCGGGGTGCGCGAGCCGGATTTGCGGTCCTGCCGGGCGTAGCCGTAATAGGGGATCACCGCCGTTACCCGCCGCGCCGAGGCGCGCTTCAAGGCGTCGAGGCTGACCAACAGCTCCATCAGGTGGTCGTTGGCTGGAAATGATGTTCGACTGGATCACGAAAACGTCCTCGCCGCGGACGTTTTCGTGGATCTCGACGAACACCTCCAGGTCCGAAAAGCGACGCACGCTCGCCTTGGTCAGCGGCAGCGATAGATAGGCGGCGATCGCTTCGGCGAGCGGCCGGTTGCTATTGCAGGCGAGGATCTTCATCGGGCCACAACCACCCTCGCCGACGGGCCCGGCCCCGCGGCTTCACACAACTGACATTCTACCGATGCCCGCCCGGCCTGGCAATCTCAGCGGGCCCCGCCGCAACGCCCCGGTCCGAGCTTATCGGTGTACGCCGCGCGGCGGCCGCAGCGAGCGGCGTCGGCACGGCCCATGCCGCGCGAGGCTCCGGTGACGAGCGCAGCCCTGTTGCCGAGAGTGGCCGTGACAATTGCCCCTCTTTTGTGTCGTTAGGGATCAATGCGCCGGCGGGGCGCCGGCGCCGGAAGCCGGCTTTCTCAGCAGTAGCACCAGCGGGACCATCGCGACCAGCGCGGCACCGACCAGCCAAAACGCGTCGAGATAGGAGAGGACCGCCGCTTGCTGCTGCACCATCGCGTAGAGCTCCGCCTGCGCTTGGTGCAATGCGCCGACTGCGCTGCCGTGCGCCGCAATGAACGCCTGCTGCAATTGCTGCAGCACCTGGCTGGTCTGAAAGCTGTACGGCGTCACATGGCGGATCAGCGTGAGCTGGTTTGCCTGCTCGCGTCGGGCGATGTAGGTGTCGAGGATCGAGATCCCGACGCTGCCGCCAATGTTGCGCATCATGTTGATGATCGCCGAGGCGTTGGCGTTCTTATCGGCGGTGACACCCTGGTAGGCGGCAGTGTTGATCGGGATGAACAGCAGCGCTATCCCCAGCGACTGGTAAATTCGGGCCCAGGCCAACATTGAGAAATCGACGTTGAGATCGAACCCGGACAAGTGGAACATCGCGATCGCGGTGCCGATCAGCCCGACCGCGATCAGCAGCCGCGCATCGATCTTGCCCGACAGCATGCCGACCACCGGCATCATCAGCATCGTCGCGAAACCGCCGGGCGACAGCACCATGCCGGCCTGCTCAGCGGTGTAGCCGAGCAGCGTCTGCACGAACAGCGGCACCACCACCGTCGTCCCCATCAGCGCGAAACCGAGCATAAACATCAATATGTTGCCGGAAGCGAAGGCGCGGTCGCGAAACAGGTGCAGGTCGACGATCGGATCCGGTCGGCGCAGCTCCCAGACGACAAAGGCGACGAGTGCCATGGCCGCGGTGACGACCAAATCGGTGATCAGCGCGGAGCCGAACCAATCGTCTTCCTGACCCTTGTCGAGCACGAACTGCAACGCGAACATGCCGATCGCCAGCAGGGCAAAGCCGACATAGTCAAGGCGCAGCCCCTGCGCCCACCGCGCCTGTCTGGCCGCAACGTCCTCCGGCGGATCGGTGAGGATGCGCGTCGCCAGCGCGCTGACCACGATGCCGACCGGCACGTTGATCAGAAACACCCAGCGCCAGGTCCAACTGTCAGTGATCCATCCGCCGACCGTCGGCCCGATCGCCGGCGCGAACACGACGGCGAGACCGTAAATCGCAAAGGCTTGCCCCCGCCGTTCGGGCGGAAACGCGTCGGCGAGATAGGCCTGCGAGGTCGGCTGCAGGCCGCCGCCGAAGATGCCCTGCAAGCCGCGCGCAACGATCAGCAGCGGCAAGGTCGGCGCCAGACCGCAAAACAGCGAGGTGATGCTGAAGCCGATGATCGAGCCGAGAAAATAGCGCTTGCGACCGAACGTCTCCGACAGCCATCCGCTGATCGGCAGCACGACCGCATTGGTGACGAGATAGGAGGTCAGGATCCAGGTGGCTTCGTCCGGTGTCGCCGCCATACTGCCGGCGACATGCTGCAGCGACACATTGACGATCGAGATGTCGAGCACTTCCATGAACGCCGCGAGACCGACCGTCGGCGCAATGAGCCACGGGGAAACGCCGCTCCCCGTTGTCGGGCGGGGACCTCCGCCTATGGCATCGGCGACAGCACTCATCTGATCCTCACATAGGGCTCGACCGACATGCCCGGGCCAAGCAGCCAATGCCCGCTGGGGTGGTCGTCGAACGTGATCTTGACCGGCACCCGCTGCACGACCTTGACGTAGTTGCCGGTCGCGTTTTCCGGCGGCAACAGCGAGAACGCGGCGCCGCTGCCGGCCTGAAAACTCTGCACCTTCCCGTGGAAGACATGGCCTGGATAGGCGTCGACATAGATGTCGACCGGATCGCCGACCCGCATTCCGCCAATCTCGGTTTCCTTGTAATTGGCGGTGACCCAGACCCGGTCCGGCACCAGCGCCGCCAGCGCCTGGCCGACCTGAACATAGTTGCCGAGCGCCACGGTCTTGTTGGTGATGCGGCCCGCCTCCGGTGCGCGGATCACGGTATAGGACAGGTTGAGGCGGGCTTGTGAGACCTGCGCCGCCGCCGCGCGCACGCCCGCTTCGGCCGTCCCGACCTGCGTTTTGTTGAGTGTCAGTTGCGCCTCGCTGGCAGCGACCTTTTGCCGTGCGGCGGCGAGATTTGCGGCGTCGCTGCGCGCCGTCGCGGTGTCATTGTCGAGCTGCTGGCGCGATACGGCCAGCCCGCCCATTCGCTCCAGCATCTGGTCGCGTTTGAGGTTGATTTCGGCATTCGTCGAGGCCGCTTCGGCGACCGCGACCTGGGCCCGCGCCTGATCGAGATTGGCTTGCGCGACCGGCAGCTGCGCCTTGGCCTGGGCCAATTGCCCTTGCGCGCTCTCCCGGTTGGCCAGCGCCTGGGAAAGGGCTGCTTGGAAGTCGGCCGGATCGAGCTCGACGAGCGGCTGGCCGGCGCGGGCTTCCTGGTTGTCGGCCGCCAGCACGGTCTTGACGCGGCCGGCGACCTGCGAGCTGACCTGGATGGTGTGCGTGTCGATAAACGCATCGTCGGTGCTGACCCATTTGCTCGAACTCGATCCACCACCTGATCCCGCCGGCGATCGCTCCGATGACCAGGAGCGCAATCAACGCGATCAGCCAGCGCCTGCGGCGCCGGCGTGGGCGTTCCGATGCCTGCGAGGTCCGGTTCGGCGCCGTGTGGTCCGGCCGGCGCGCCTCGACGACGCGCGGCTCCGCCTCGGCCCTCGCATCAACCGGCTGTCCTTCGACGGGCTGCCGATCGGTCTTCAGACCGGATTTATCCCTGGCGAGGCTCATCGCTCGCCTTCCTTGATGCGGTCAACCCGGGTGCGGCGCCCATCGATGCTCCGAAGACGGATGCGGCTGGCCGGATCGCCAGCCCGTCCAGCAGCAGTTTGAGCTGCGTTTTGCAGATCGCCTCTGGATCGAAACGGTCCACCTCCTCGTGGCGGCCGAGCGAATGGCGCCATAGCATCGCGAGCACGATCGGCGCACAGATGCAGCGAGCCGCGTTGTCGAAGTTATCGGGGGCGTGAAACTCGCCGCGATCGACGCCGAGGCGCAGCGCGCGGCGCATCAACTCGATGCCGCGATCGACGACGACCTCGCGGTAGAAGCGGGCAAGCTCGGGGAAATTGCCCGCCTCGGAAATGATGATCTTCGGGATCGCCCCGGCCGGCGATAGCGCCAGTTCGGCCCAGCTGCGGATCAGCCGTTCCAGCAGCAGCGCCGCCGGCTGGTCGGCCTCGTCAAGCAATGCCTCGCCCCACTCGATGTTGGGCACCAGGGCCTGCCGGACCACCGCCTCGAACAACTCTTCCTTGTTCGGGAAATAGAGATACAGCGTGCCCTTGGTCACCCCGGCGCGGAGCGCCACGTCGTCGAGCCGGGTCGCAGCAAACCCGCGCTCGGCAAAGCAGGCCAGCGCGGCTTCAAGGATTTCGGCGGGGCGCGCCTCCTTGCGGCGTCGCCAGCGCATCGCCCGTTCGCCAGAATCGGTGCTCATAATTACCTTCTATTCAGTTATCACCCATAATAACTGGAGGGTCAGATATCAAGATCGGCTGACCGGGTCAACCGGCGAGAGGGTTGGCCTTCCCGACCGCATCCCCCCGAGACGGCTGCGGTCCTATAGCGTCGCGGTCGCGCCGACCGCGGATGGGCTAGCCCGCTACTGCAGCGGCGGGGTCGTTTGTGATGGCAAAGGCCGCAAAGCTCCTGACCTTGGCATCGGGCAATGACCCGATGGGGTGGGTGTCCAGAACGCCGAATGGCTGCTACCGGGTCGGAGGCCGAAAATTCAACTTGAGATTCCGCCGCGCGGCGCCGGGTCAGGATGGGCCGGCTGGGGATGGGGCGCCGCGGTCGACGAGCGCCATAATGCCGTTCTGGGCGGCGAGCGCGACCGTGTAGGCGACATCGCCCCACGGGCCGTCAAGGAGGCCGGTGGGGACGTCGTTTTCCTGCGCCACCGTGCCGATCTCGGCGCCATCGGCGCGGCGCACATGCCAGACGATCTTGACGTGCTGCGTGCCGGCCGCCGGCTTGCTGACGATAACGTCGGCGAAGAGGAGGAGGTCGGCCTTGGCCTCGGCGCCGGAGACGATCGCCACATCCTGGCGCCCCAAGAGCGTGGCGATGGCGCGGGCCAGCGCCGGCCCGCCATCTCCGGGCGCGCCGTTGACGCCGCGGATTAACAGCCGGGTTTGGCCACCGATTGCGGTCGCGGCGGCCGCGGCGGTCGCCACCGGGGGCTTGCCCCGCAGCATCGCGGCGATCTGGTCGGCGCTGACCGCGGCCAGACGCTCCACCGCGTCTTTGCTCCCCTGCTGCCAATCCTGCGCTCCGGCCTCGACCCGTTCGGCTCGCTCGCCGAGCGATTTCCCGGACGGGTCGCGCAGAATCCACAGCACCACTGCCGCCGCCTTGTCGCCGGAGGGCGGCATCCCCTGAACCCGGCCGTCGAGCTGGTAGCTGGCGATGCTCGCGGTCCGGTCGCTGGCGATAATGTCGCGCTTTAAGAGCGCCTGCGCCATCGCCGGCGCCAGCTTTTCGGCGGTCGCTCGAGGGCCGCCTTCGAGGGGGGCGATCGCAACGCTGGCGTCGTCGCGCAGGGTCAGCATCGGCGAGCCCGGCCTCGGCACGTCGTCGGCGAAGGGATGCGGCAGCGGCTGACACGAAGCCAGCACCAGCGCGGCCGCGGCGCCGATGCACCAAGAACGAGGGTGCCGGGACGAGTTCATTGCATTGGCGGAACGCAGCAGGCGAGGAACTGGATCGCAGAGCGCATGACCGGGAGCGGGCTCGCCGAGGTCGCGATGCGGTCAGCCGTCGAGCACGATGGCGGAGAGGGCGCGGCCATAAGCCGCTTCGCCGCGGAGGCAGGCCCGGCGATAGCTGAAGAACCGCTCCTCCGCGGCAAGGGTGTCGAGTGCAGCCCGCTGCACCTCGACCACTCCGACGCGGCGCAGCCGGTGCTCGACGTAGCCGGCAAGATCGAACAGGAAATGTCCGGCCCGTCGCGCGGGCGCAAAATAGGATTGGGCGACGGGGTCTTCAGCGAGGATCGGCCGGGGAAATTCAGGGCCCACCTCATAGGATGCCGGGCCGATGCAGGGGCCGATCCCGACCCGGATACGGCGGGGGTCGGCGCCGATCGCCGTCATCTGCGCGACGACCGCCTCGGCGACCCCGCCGAGGGCCCCGCGCCACCCGGCATGCGCGGCACCGACGACACCGGCGCCCGGATCATGGAGCAAGACCGGGGCGCAGTCGGCGGTCAGCAGCCCCAAGGCCAAGCCCGGGACCCGGCTGACCATGCCGTCGGCTGCGGGGGCCTCCTCGCGACGCCAGGGCTCTTCCACGGTGACGATGGCAGCGCCGTGAACCTGCCGGCAGGTCAGCAGCCGATCGGCGGTGAGACCGAGCCGGTCCATCGCAATCGCGCGATTGCGGTGGACCCGTTCCGGCCTGTCGCCCGAACCGAACCCGCAATTCAACGAGCGGAAGAGTCCGTCGCTGACCCCGCCGCGGCGGGTGAAAAACCCGTGGCGGATCCGGTCATTCGCATCGAGCCCGTCGAGAAAGATCATCGCCCCGTTTCCGGCAAGTCGAACCCCGGCGGCGCCGGCACACCCGGCGAGGCCAGCGCCATAACCCTGAATAAATTACCCATCTGCGCCGGGTCGAGCAAACGCGCGACGCCGCTCTCCAGGCGCAAGCGCTCGGCCGGGGTCGCCCGTGCGGTCAAGGCAGCCAGCCGCGCCGACACCCCGAGAGCCTGTAGAAAATGGCGTTGCGGCACCGGCCCCCAGACCTCGGCCCCGGCCGCTCGGGCGGCGTCGGCGACAGCAGCGAAATCGACATCGGCGCTGAGGTCGGCGGTTCCCGGCGATTCCAGCACGTCCGCCGGCCGGTGATGGCGCAGGCCGCGTAGGGTCGGCCCGGTCGCGGCGTCGAAATAGCCGTAATCGACGAACAATGCCGCGCCCGGCGAGCGACTCAGTCGCGCCCCAAGCGTTGCCGAGAGCGCCAATGCCGAGGGGCAGATCTCGAAGACCGCACCCGGCGGGGCGCCGCAGCGCAGCTTCTCGGGGACGATGAGGCCGACGACCGGGTTCTCGGCAGTGTCGGCAAACGCCAGCCGCCCATCGGGATCGAGCGCCACCATTCGCTCCGACCAGTACCGCGCCCCCCGCACCAGTTGACGGATCGGCAATGCGTCGAGGAATTCATTGGCGATCAGGATCAGCGGACCCTCGGGCAAATCCTCGGTTCGGCTCAGCCAAGCCGGATCGGCCGTTTCGAGGCGGTCCCGCTGCTCGGAGCGCAATCCCGCGCTGATCTCGACCAGATGAATCCGCAGCGCACGGCGAAACTCCGGCATCGCCGAGGCGGCGCGGAGCAGGTCGGCGGCGAGCACGCCGCTGCCCGGCCCCAATTCAGCCAGCACCACCGGGTCCGGCCGACCGATCCGTTCCCAGACCAGCGCGCACCACACCCCGACCAGCTCGCCGAAGACCTGGCTGATCTCGGGTGCGGTCACGAAATCGCCGGCGGCGCCGATCGGGCGGCGGCGGGCGTAATAGCCCAGCACCGGATCGTGCAAGGCCATCGCCATATAGGCCGCGACCGAGAGCGGGCCCTCGGCGCGAATGCGGCGGACGATCTTCTCGGCGAGTGCGCCCCGGGTCACGGCTGCGCGGGCAGGGCCCGCGACCGCCGGGCCCACACGACGACGGCGATGCCGGCCAACAGCACCGGGATCGACAGCAGCTGCCCCTCGGTCGTGCCGAAGATCAGATATCCGATCTGCGGGTCGGGCTGGCGAAAACACTCGCCGATGATTCGGGCGACGCCGTAGCCGAGAAAAAATAGCCCGGTCACGGTCCCCGGCCGGCGTCGGGCGCCGCGCCGCTCGGCGACGAGCAGCAGCAAGAACAAGACGATGCCTTCGAGCGAGGCCTCGATCAGCTGGCTCGGATAGCGCGGCACCGGCCCGCCATTGGGAAAGATCATCGCCCACGGCACATCGGCCGGCCGCCCGTAGAGCTCGCCATTGATGAAGTTGGCGATGCGGCCAAAGAACAGGCCGATCGGAACGGCCTCGACGATGATGTCGGAAAAGGCGAAGACGCCGGATTTGGCGGTGGCGAGCGAACAGGATAATGGCGAGCGTCACGCCGATGGCGCCGCCGTGAAACGACATCCCGCCGTGCCACACCTCCAACGCCTGGGCCGGGTGGGCAAAATAATAGCCCGCATTATAGAAGAGGACATAGCCGATGCGGCCGCCCAAGACGACGCCGAGCGTCGCCCAGACGAGAAAATCGTCGACGTCCTGGCGGCCGACGAGGTGCGGCGGGCGGGAAGCGAGATAGAGGCAATAGCGCCACCCGATCACCAGGGCGGCAATATAGGCGAGCGCATACCAGCGGATCGCGAACGGGCCGAGCGAGACGGCTATCGGGTCGATCGCGGGAAACGGGATTACAAAAAGCGGCATTGGCCAATAATCGCTGGCGGCCCAATCATCGCTGGCAGGGGCGAGCGCGAAACGCCGTTCGGCCGCATCGTTATAGGGGGCGCCGCTGCGGATCGCCAAGAAATCCGGCGGCGACGTTATGCCGCTGGCGCGACCGAACCTCGTTCACCGCTCGGTGAACAGCACGACCGTGCCGGTGGCTTCGCGCGCCGGAACGGCGAGATCGCCGTCGGGCATGCGAACGAAATCGATCCGAGCGCGGGTCAGATGGTCGGCCGTTTGTTGAAGCCGCTCGACGCCGAGCTCGAGCGCGGCGATCCCCGGCAGCGGAAATTCGGGGTCGAGCTCGAGGCCGGGATGCATCGTCTGAAAATCGTCGGGCGTGCCGAACACGATCCGCTGCCGGCCGACATGGACCGCGGCGACGGCGTCGGTGGTTGTCACCCGGACGATCCCGAGCAGCCGATCGTAAGCCGGCAGCAGCGGCGCGGTGCTGCTGACGAGGACGTGGATCGCATTCAGCCGTTTGGCGCCGTTCGCATGGGCCAGCCATTGCGGCCGCCGCATCAGCTCGGGTGTGAGATGACTGCACAAAAAGCTGTCGAGCCCGGGCGTTTCCTCCGGCGGCAGCGAGATCAGGCTGAAGCGGGGGGTGGCCGTTCCCTCGGGCAGCTCGATGCGGCGCGCGAGCGGGCGCGGCTCGGACGGGTGAAGCTGCCGGCGCAGCAATGCCGCACGCGCCTCGTCCGAGCTTCCGGCCGGGGCGAACGCCGCCGCCATCGGCCCCTCGCGCCGCGTGAGGAAAGCGCTGAGCCGCTCGACCGAATCGGCCGTGTCGACGATGCCGAGAAGCTCGAGATAGTCGGCGGGAAACATGATGCAGTAATTGGCCGTGCCCTGGCCGATATGACGCCCGCGCGGCGACAGCGTGAAGCCGAGCCGATGCCACGCCGTCCGCGCGCCTTCGAGGTCGCGAACCGCGACGATGACATGGTCGATGCCCGCTATGCCGTCGCGCATGATCGCCGGCCCTCCGCTGCCGCGGATCAGCTTACGGGAACCGCGTGCGGCTGCGAAGACTCCTGGGCAGGCGGCGGCGAATCGGCTACGGCAACGCAGCGGGATCGATTGCGGACGCCGGGTGGGGGATGCGCGGGTTCTTGGGGATCGCGGTGCTGTTGCTGCTCGCCTGGTCGCTCAGCGAGGACCGCTTTCGCGTGCCGTTGCGCGTGGTCGCGGCAGGGGTGCTGCTGCAATTCGCATTCGCCGTTCTGTTCATCGAATTTCGCCCCGCCGCCGCGATCTTTCTGCTGCTCAATGATGGCGTCGAGGCGCTTGCAGAAGGCGAGCGAAGCCGGCACCAGCTTCGTCTTCGGCTATCTCGGCGGCGGCAGCCCCCCTTTGTCGAAACCGATCCCGGCGCCAGCTTTATTTTCGCGTTTCGCGCCTTGCCGCTGGTGCTGCTGATCAGCGCGCTCGCCACCCTGCTGTTCTACTGGGGTATCCTGCAGCGCTTCGTGCAGGCCTTTGCCTGGGTGCTGCAGCGCACGATCGGCGTCGGCGGGCCGCTCGGGCTCGGCGCCGCAGTGCACATCTTCGTCGGTCATATCGAGGGGCCGCTGCTGATCCGACCTTATCTGCTGCGCCTCCAGCGCGGCGAGCTGTTCGCGCTGATGAGCTGCGGCATGGCCGGCATCGCCGGCACGGTGATGGTGCTCTATGCGACGCTGCTCGGGCCGATCATTCCGAACGCGCTCGGCAATATTCTGATCGCCTCGGTGATCAGCACGCCGGCAGCACTCGCGGTCGCGGCTCTGATGGTTCCGTTCCGCCCGGACCCGAGGCAGGAGGCGCGGCTGGAGATCGCCGACCCGCCGGTCAGCGCGCTCGATGCAGTCGCCAAGGGGACCCGCGACGGCATCGTCTTTCTCGCCAACATTATCGCGATGCTGGTGGTTTTGGTGGCGCTCGTCAGCCTCGGCAACGCAGCGCTGGCGCTGCTGCCCGCCTGGACCGGCGGTCCGATCACGTTGCAACGCCTCTTTGCTTACGGCTTCCGCCCGGTCATGTGGCTGATTGGCATTCCGGCACGAGAGACCGCGACCGCCGCCACGCTAATGGGGACCAAGACCGTGCTCAACGAATTCGTCGCGTATGTCGATCTGGCCAAATTGCCCGACAGCGCGCTGAGCGCGCACTCGCGGCTGATCATGACCTATGCGCTGTGCGGCTTCGCCAATTTCGGCAGCCTCGGCATCATGATCGGCGGCATGGGCGCGATGGTGCCCGAGCGGCGGCACGAGATCGTCGCTCTGGGACTGCGATCGATCCTCGCCGGCACGATCGCCACCTGCATGAGCGGCGCGGTGGTCGGCATGCTTTAGGAGCCCGCGCGTTCGCTGCCGAACCAGTTTTCTATGGAAGGAATTGTTTCACATGTCTTTCGCCGGGAAGGCGACGGAAGCGGCCCTGAAGTCCGGTCGATGCTCATGGCCGATGTTCCGGGAACAGCTCGACCAGCCCCGAGCGCGAGGCCGGGCAGACGCCGCGCTCGGTGATCAACGCGGTGACCAGCCGGGCCGGGGTCACGTCGAACGCGTAGTTCGCGGCGGGGCTGTTCTCGGGGGTCAGGCGGACCGCGACGCGCCGCCCGTCCTCGGCTCCAGCCTTCGATATGGGTGACCTCGCGGCTGTCGCGGCATTCGATCGGGATCTCGGCGCCGCTCTCGATCTCCCAGTCGATCGTCGGCGACGGCAAGGCCACATAAAACGGGATGTCGTTGTCGTGCGCGGCTAGCGCCTTCAGATAGGTGCCGATCTTGTTGGCGACATCGCCGCCGGCGGTGGTGCGGTCGGTGCCGACGATGCACAGATCGACCAGCCCCTGCCGCATCAAGTGGCCGCCGGCATTGTCGACGACGACGGTGTGCGCGACCCCGTGCTGGCCGAGCTCCCAGGCGGTCAGGCTGGCGCCCTGGTTGCGCGGCCGGGTCTCGTCGACCCAGACATGGATCGGGACGCCGTCATCATATGCGCGATAGATCGGGGCAAGGGCGGTGCCCCAGTCGACGGTCGCGAGCCAGCCGGCATTGCAATGGGTCAGGATGTCGACGCGCCCGGTCATGTCCCGGCGCCGCCATGCCCCTTCGATCAGCCGCGCCCCGTGCTCGCCGATCGCGCGGTTGGTCGCGACGTCGGCCTCGGCGATCCGGCCGGCCTGCGCCAGAGCGGCGGCGAACCGGCGCTCCGGGGGCACGGCGCACAATGCGCGGCGCATTTCAGCCAGCGCCCAGCGCAGATTGACCGCGGTCGGGCGGGTCGCGGCGAGCCTCGCCTCGGCGCGATCGATGCCGGCGTTGCTGGCGTCGTCGGCCATCGCCAGCGCCACCCCGTAAGCCGCCGTCGCGCCGATCAGCGGCGCGCCGCGCACCTGCATCGTGCGGATCGCGTGCGCGGCGGCGTCGAGCGTCGCCAGCGTGACGATCGACAGCTCGTGCGGTAGCCGGGTCTGGTCGATGATCTCGATGGTTCGTCCGTCCGCCGGCGACGGCCAGATCGTGCGCATCGGCCGGCCGCCGACGTTCATCTCAGGGCGCCTCGGCGGGATCGTGAGGTGCCAGCACCCGTCCGGCGACGGCGTCGAGACGGGCCAGCAGCGCCGGGTCGCGCCGTTCGGGGGCGGTGATCAGTGCGTGGTCGAGCGCGCGCTGGCAGCCTTGCCGGCACGGGCCGGAATGTGCTGCGAGCAGCGGGACAACGTGGCGGATCAGCGCCTTTGCCTTTTGTGCGTTGGCGACCAGAACCCCGACGATCATCTCGACCGTCACCGCGTCGTGACCCGGATGCCAGCAATCGTAGTCGGTTACCATGGCCACCGTTGCATAGCAGATTTCGGCCTCGCGGGCGAGCTTGGCTTCGGGCATGTTGGTCATGCCGATCACGTCGCAGCCCCACGAGCGGTAGAGCTCGCTCTCGGCGAGGGTCGAAAACTGCGGCCCTTCCATGACCAGATAGACGCCGCCGCGCTTGATCGCGAAACCGGCCACCGCCGCCGCCTCGTCGAGCGCGTCCCCGATCCGGCCGCAGACCGGATGGGCCATCGACACATGGGCGACGCACCCCGTGCCGAAAAAGCTCTTCGCCCGCGCGAAGGTGCGGTCGACGAACTGGTCGGCGACGACGAAATCGCCGGGCGCCAAATCCTCGCGCAGGCTGCCGACCGCGGAGAGCGAGACGATGTCGGTCACGCCGCAGCGCTTCAGCGCGTCGATGTTGGCGCGATAGTTGATTTCCGAGGGCGGCAGCACGTGCCCGCGCCCATGCCGCGGCACGAACACGACCGGGTGTCCATCGAGGTTGCCGAAGCAGAATTCGTCGGAAGTCGGTCCAAACGGGCTCTCGACCCGGCGCCAGGCGACCTCGTCGAGACCGTCGATCTGATAGAGTCCACTGCCCCCGATGACGCCGATAATGGGGGCGCTCATCGGCGGCTCAGTGCGGGACGCGCGACCAGATTTTGCGCTTGGCCGCGTAAAAGACGCCGACGGTCACGATCAGGAATAGGAACACTTTGGCGCCGATGGTGTGGCGGGTGTCCAGCTCGGGATAGGACGCCCAATTGAGGAAGGTGGCAACGTCGTGCGCCATCTGCGGCACGGTCGCCTTGGGCCCGTCGGCATAGGTGACCGCGCCGTCGCTGAGCGGCGGCGGCATCGCGATCAGGTGCCCGGGGAAATACTCGTTGTAATATTTGCCCGGCGGCACGCTCACTCCTGAGGGCGCCGTCTTGTAGCCGTTCAGGATCGCGTAAATGTAGTCCGGGCCGCCGTCGCGCGCCGCGACCAGCATCGACTGGTCGGGCGGCACCGCGCCGCCATTTGCGGCCCGCGCCGCCTCGTCGTTGGCAAACGGGCCGGGGATCGGATCGGCCGGCAGGCAGGGCCGCTGATACATCGCACCCTTGTCGTTGGGCCCGGCGGTGCACTGGTCGGTGGCAGCAATCGCCTTGATCTCGTTCGCAGAGTAGCCGAGCCCCGTCAGGTCGCGGAAATAAAGGTGCGTGACCGGATGGCAGGCCGAGCAGACCTGCTTGTAGACCTGAAAGCCGCGCTGCAGAGCCGCGGGATCGTAGGTGCCGAAGACGCCGTCGAAGGACCATTGCTGATGCGGCAATGGCGGCGTCTCCTCCTGGGCGTGCGCCGGTGCGGGCATGAGTGCGAAGAGAACGCTCAGCGCGGCCGCGATCCGGGTGAGGCCTGCCATGGTGAAGGGCATCTGGGGGCTACTCCGCGCCGGCGCGGCCGAGCCGCGACCCGGCCTCCAACACCGGGGTGCCAATGCTCGCCGGCAGCGGGCGTGGCCGTTCCAGCTTGCCGATCAGCGGAAACAGAATGAGGAAGTGCACGAAATAGTAGTAGCGTCGCGATCCGCCCTATGGTGATGACGATGCCTTGGGGCTGATGCGCGCCAACCCAGCCGAGCGCCAGCACGTCGACAACCAAGAGCCAGAACACCCACTTGTACACCGGCCGGAAGCGGGCGCTGCGCACCGGCGAGGTGTCGAGCCACGGCAGCACGAACAGCAACAGGATCGAGGAGAACAGCAGGAGCACGCCGGTAAGCTTGCTCGGGATCGAGCGCAGGATCGCGTAGAACGGCAGGAAATACCATTCCGGCACGATTTCCGGCGGCGTCTGCAGCGGATTGGCCGGTATCGCATTCTGCGGATCGCCGAGAAAATTAGGCGCGTAAAAGACGAAGAAGGCGTAGATCAACAAAAACACGCTGAGACCGAACAGATCCTTGATCGTGTAATACGGGTGAAACGGCAGGCTGTCCTGCGGCCCCTTCACATCGATCCCGAGCGGATTGTTGGAACCGAAGCGGTGCAGGGCGATCAGGTGCAGCAGCACAACGAACACAATGACGAAGGGCAGCAGGTAGTGCAGCGCGTAGAAGCGGTGCAGGGTCGGGTCGCCGACGTTATACCCGCCCCACAAAAAGGTCACGATCGGATGCCCGATCAGCGGCAATGCCGAGAACAGGTTGGTGATGACCGTGGCGGCCCAATAGCTCATCTGCCCCCAAGGCAGCACATAGCCCATAAAGGCTGTGGCCATCATCAGCAGCAGGATGATGACGCCGAGCATCCACAGAAATTCGCGCGGACGCTTGTACGAACCGTAATACAGCCCGCGGAAGATATGGATGTAGACGATCGCGAAAAACATCGACGCCCCGTTCTCATGGGCGTAGCGCATCAGCCAGCCATAATTGACGTCACGCATGATGTGCTGGACCGAGTCGAAAGCGAGGTCCGCGCTCGGCGTATACTGCATCGCCAGAAAAACCCCGGTCACGATCATCACGACCAGCATGATCCCGGCGAGCGATCCGAAATTCCACCAGTAGCTGAGGTTGCGCGGGGTCGGATAGTCGTAGAGCTCATGCTCCACCATCGCCACGAAGGGCAGCCGATAATCGATCCAACGGATCATTCGGCGTCCGGCGCCGAGGCGGGTGTCGGCCATCGCGCTCTCCTAGCCGATCCCGATTGCGGTGCAGCCGATAAGGCCGCCGAGCGGTGCGGCGAACTTGGTACGCGCCTTGACCCGAAGGACGCGCACTCGCGCATCATAGAGCGAACCGCAGCCGCAACACGGCGATCTGCGACCAGGCCAACCACCGGCACGGCCGACGTTGCGCCGGCTTCCGCTGGGGTGCACGTCGGTAATGTGCTGGCGTGCCAAATCGGCCATTCGTTACCTCTTCGCTCTGGTCAGGTTCGCCGGCCCGCAACCATCGCCGGAAGCTATACTGTTGAAGAAGGCGAACTATGCGACAGACTGCCGCAGAAATGGGCGGCAAAGCGGCAGCCGAGGAATCCGATATAATACATTTGGACGCGCCAAAGAACCCGATCGCGGCATGGTTTCTGCGAGGATTGAATTGCGCCTTGCCCTGTTCCAGCCGGACATACCGCAGAATACCGGGGCGGTATTGCGGCTTGCCGCCTGCTTCGGGGTCGCAGTCGATGTGATCGAGCCTTGCGGATTCCTGCTCGACGACCGTCGCCTCAAGCGTGTGGCGCTCGACTACGCGTCCTTTTGCCCGATCACTCGCTACGCATCGTGGCCCGACTTCCTCTCGGACCGGAATGCCCGATCGCGGCTCGTGCTGATGACGACATCCGGCACGGTGGCGCTGCACCGGTTTGCGTTCGAGGACGACGACACGATCCTGCTCGGCCGGGAAAGCGCCGGGGTTCCGCCAGCGGTGCACCAGGCCGCCGCGGCGCGGATCGTGATCCCGTTGCGCCCGCCGGCCCGCTCGCTCAACGTCGCCCTCGCCGCCGCCATGGCACTCGCCGAAGCGCTGCGGCAGACCGGACAGTTTCCCGAGCTATGAGCGCAGCCCCGCCTGCCGGCGTCTTCCCGCCGCACCCTGTGCGCTGTGAGCGCGCCGCCGCCTGGTTTGCTGCGTTGCGCGACCGGATCTGCGCGGCCCTCGAGACGATCGAGGACGAATTTGCCGCCGAGTCTCCGGAGGCGGCCCCGGCCGGCCGCTTCGAGCGCACCCCTTGGGAGCGTCCGGGCGGCGGCGGCGGCACCACTGCGATCATGCGCGGCCAGGTCTTCGAAAAGGTCGGGGTCAATATCTCGGCCGTGCTCGGCGAATTTTCGCCCGAGTTTCGCAACGACATCCCCGGCGCCGCGGCGGACCCGCGCTTTTGGGCTGGCGGCATTTCGCTCGTCGCGCATCCGTGCTCGCCGCTGGTGCCGGCGGTGCACCTGAACACCCGCCACATCGTCACCGGCAAGGCCTGGTTCGGCGGCGGCAGCGATCTCACTCCGATCTACCCCGACGCGGCGGCGGAGCAGGCGTTTCACGCGGCATTGGCCGCCGCCTGCGCCGGCTATGCCCCCGAATGCCACGCGCGCTTCAAGGCATGGTGCGACGAATATTTTTTCATCGAGCATCGCGGCGAGGCGCGCGGCGCCGGCGGGATTTTTTTCGATTATCTCGACAGCGGCGATTGGGAGCGCGATTTCAGCTTTGTCGGGGCGGTCGGCGAGGCGTTCCTCGAGGTTTATCCGGCGATCGTGCGGCCGCGCATGCGGCTCCCCTGGACCGCCGAGCAGCGGCATCACCAGCTGGTCCGCCGCGGCCGCTATGTCGAATTCAACCTGCTCTACGACCGCGGCACGCGGTTTGGGCTGAAGACCGGCGGCAACATCGAAGCGATTCTGATGTCGCTGCCGCCGGCGGCGGCTTGGCCCTGAAGGCGCGGAACGCCGCGCCGCGGCCGGTGTTGGCAACGGGCGAGCCATGGCCAAAGCAAAGATCGACGATCGCGCCGTCCTGGAGCGGATTTATCCGGCCGAAGCCTTTGCCGCCGACGCCGCGCAGAACGACCTCGCTTCGAGCACGGTGCTGCGCGGAGTGCGGGTATTGTCGGCGCCGGACGACAACGGAGAATTCGATGTGGAACCGGGAAGCCGGCAGGTCGGCGAGACCGCCGCGTCCCCCTTCCTCGCGCCTCACCGGCAGGCGGGCGACCGGCCGGCTGCGGATTTGTGCGCCGGATACGAGGAATTTCTGCACGACATCGTCGATGCCGCCCGGCGCTTCGGCTTCGCGGCGGAGGACACTCCCGGTCGCGGAGACCCCCGCATCCGCGGCTTGCGGCAATGATCTCTCGTCAAGAGAAGCCGCGTTCAGACCTGCTGGACCGCTGACAACAGCCAATTGCCGCCTCGGGGCCGGACAAAGGTCCATACCTCCTCGGTTTCGACCGGCGTGCGAGAATCTCCGCCGACGACCATGTCGCGGTCTGCGGGCGAGGCTGCCGGACGGACCACATAGTCGAGGGCCCGCCAGCGCAAAAAGGCGGTCGCGTATTGCCGGTCGCGCTCCTCCCAGCTTTCGCTCAGCTCGCCGTTGAGCAGCCCCACGTCAATAACGATGTTGCGCACGCCGCGACTGGTGTTGCGGGCCAACTCTTCGGAGAAATGGCTCAGCATCTCGGGCGTCGTCAGCCGCTGCAGGCGAGCGAGGTCGCCGGCGCTCCAGGCGTCCTGGATCGCCGCATGCAGCCGCTGGAAGGATTGCAGATCGGCCTCGGCAAGGTTGACGTCTCGGCCGCGCTCGCGCCCGCCAGGCACCACCCCGGGCATCATCGGCGCCCCGGCCGTTCCCGAGCGGGCCGTCGGGCCGGCCGCACCACCCGGCCAGCCGGACGAAATCGTCCCGCGCCGCAGGAAGCGCATCGCCAACCACACGAGCGCCGCGATGATCGCGATCCACAACAGCAGGCTCAGCACCGATCCCGCCCCGCCGCCGCTCCCCTGCGCATTGGCGCCATGGCCGAACAGCCAGGAGCCGATCGCCCCGCCGGCGAGCCCGGTCAGGAACGGATGGCGCTGGAAGAGGCTGCCGCCGTATGCGGGGTAGCCGGGTCGCGGTGCGAAGCCGGGCTGGGCGGATGATTGCGGCTGGGTCGGGCCGCGGTTCAGCGGCTGCGCACCGTTGTTCTCCCAGCTGCGCGATCCGCGGCTGCCGAAGCTCGACGGCCGGCTGCCAAAGGAAGAGCCGGCCCGCGCCTCGGCGATCGCTGGTGCCAGAGTCAGGAACACGCAACAACAGAGCGCGAGGAGGACGCGCCAGTTCAGCCCGGCTGTCGACATGACCCGATCCGCCCGAAAACCCCCGGCCTGCCAACCGCGGCAAACCGCAAAGTGCATTGCGGGTGGATATGGTGCGGGTCGGGCGCGGCAGAAGTCTCGGGTCCGGAAAATCGCCAGCCGCGGGCCCGACCTTCAAGGCCCTCGATCACCCGAGGCCGGCTCGCTTGATCGGCGCTCTTCCCAACCCAAATAACATGCACAGCAATGTGATCCACGGTCCGGTGCCGCATGCGGGCCAGCCCCGTGGTTTCTCGCTCGCCGAGGAGAAAATCGGATGTCGAGGCTGTCGCTGTTCAATTCGCCCCTGCTGTTGGGGTTCGACCATTTTGAGCGGGCGCTCGATCGGGTCAGCAAAATTTCGAGCGACGGATATCCGCCCTACAATATCGAGCAGCTAGGCGAAAACGCCTTGCGGATCACCTTGGCGGTCGCCGGGTTTACCATGGGTGACCTGGCGATCACGGTCGAGGACAACCAGCTCGTCGTGCGCGGCAAGCAGACCGACGACACCGAGCGTGTGTACCTGCACCGCGGCATCGCCGCGCGTCAATTTCAGCGCTCCTTTGTTTTGGCGGAAGGGATCGAGGTCAGCGGCGCTTGGCTCGACAATGGGCTCCTCCATGTCGATCTCGTCCGACCCGAGGTCGAGGCGAAGGTGCGCACGGTCGAGATCAAGAGTGCGCTCGCCACCCGCCCCGCCGCGGCGCAAGGCTCGCGCGGCTGATCGCGTGCGGCGGCTTCGCCAGCCCTGCGCAAGGAAGGATCGAATGGAAAAAATCGAACAGATTCGGCAGATGTCGGCGCGCGAACTCGCGCTGTTCGGCATGCAGGATCTCGCTTACATCAAGCCGATCGTGGTCGAAGGCACCGCAGGGTACGCCGTGCATGCGGCGGACGGCACGCAAATCGCAGTATTGCCGGACCGCGACGTCGCGTTCGCGATGGTGCGTCAGCACGATCTCGAACCCTTGAGCGTGCACTGAGGGGAATCAGGCGGCGTCGCTGGCCGTGAAATCGGTCAACAACGCATAGAGCGCATCGGCGTTGTCGGTGCCGCGCAGCTTGTCGCATACGGCACGGTCGCGCAGCAGCCGCGACACCCGGGCGAGCGCCTTCAAATGGTCCGCTCCGGCGGTTTCCGGGGCGAGCAGCAAAAAGATCAGGTCGACCGGCTGGTCGTCGATCGCGTCGAACGGAATCGGCCGCTCGAGCCGGGCAAAGATGCCATAGAGCCGGTCGATCCCGGGGAGCTTGCCGTGCGGAATGCCGATGCCCCTTCCGATGCCGGTGGTCCCCAGTCGCTCGCGTTCGACCAGGACGTCGTAGATTATCCGGTCATGGATCCCGATCAGCGCTGCGGCGCGTTTGGCGAGCTCTTGGAGGGCCTGCCTTTTGTTGCTCGCGCGCAATTGGGCCACGACGCTTCTCGGCGTGATCAGATCGGCGATCTCCATTGCTCGGGCGCGATGCTCCCTCTAACCCTCAACGCCTGTCGAGGCGGAGAGCGATCGCGCGCCGGTGGCCGCCGAGATGCCGACCGCCGATTGAAAGCGGGCAGGCTCAGCCAACGGCGATCACCGGCATACCGGACTGCACGGGCGTTCAAGCCTGGCGCTGACGGGTGCGGCGGCCAGGGTCGAGCTCGGGGTCGATCCAGCCGATATTTCCATCGCCGCGGCGATAGACGAGGTTGAGTTCGCCGTGCGAGCGGTTGCGGAAGAGCAGCACGGGCGCTTCGGCGAGATCCAGGCGCATCGCCGCTTCACCGACAGTCAGACGCGGCAACTCGGTGCTGATCTCGGCGATGACCGCCGGCCCGCCGGCGGAACTCTCCTCCTCGGCTTCCTCGGCGGCGCCAGGACCGAGTCCCGCGCCCGTTCGCCGACCTCGGCCGGCTCGTGTGCTTTCGCGTGATGATCGCGGAGGCGCCGCTTGTAGCGCCGCAACTGCTTGGCGACGCGCTCGGCTGCTGCATTGAAGGCGGCGTAGGCCTCGCCGGCCGCCGCGCTGGCAATGACAACAATCCCGCGGCCGATGTGCAAGGAAATCTCGGCCCGAACCAAGTGCGCTTCTCGCGAAACGACGACGTGAGCTTCGATCGCCGTCTTGAAATATTTCTCTAGAATGGCGTCCAGCGACAACTCGACATGCCCACGCAAGGCATCGCCGATATCGACCTGCTTTCCCGTCAGCGTCAGCTGCATCGACCTGATTGCCTCTTCCACCGGGCCGAGCTGCGGTTCAGCTTCCCGCAGGCCGAAATTGGAAGCGCCCGTAACGGGTTCGAGCAAGGCACGCTAGGCGTCCCCCGCCGATGCGTCAAGAGCGCCGGGCGCGGCCAGTCTCACCGCGACCGCTACAGCGCCAGCAGCTTTTCGCGGCGGCGCTGCGCCGAGGACGGAATGCGCATGGCCTCGCGGTATTTGGCGACGGTGCGCCTGGCGATGTCGATGCCGTTGCGCTGCAGCAATTCGACGATCCGTTCGTCGGAGAGGGTAGCGTCGGCCGCCTCGCCGTCGATCAGGCCGCGAATGCGATGGCGCACCGCTTCGGCTGAATGCGCGTCGCCGCCGCTCGAAGCAGGGATCGACGAGGTGAAGAAATATTTGAGCTCATAGAGACCGCGCGGTGTCGCCATGTACTTGTTGCTGGTGACCCGGCTGACCGTGCTCTCGTGCATGCCGATGGCTTCGGCGATGTCGCGCAGGATCAGCGGCCGCAGGGATTGGACCCCACGCCGGAAAAAGGCTTCCTGCTGGCGGACGATCTCGGCGGCGACCTTGAGAATGGTGGTGGCGCGCTGGTGCAGTGACTTGACCAGCCAGTTCGCGGCCTGCAGCCGCTCGGTCAGGTAATCCCGTTCGGCCTTGCTCCGGGTGGCCCGGCTGACCCGGGCGAAATATCGATTGTTGACGAGCACCCGCGGAAGAGTGTCGGGGTTCAGTTCGACGATCCAGCCGCCCTCGGGCTGGGCGCGCATCAGGATGTCGGGCACCACCGTTTGCGCTAATGGCGGATCGAAGGCGAGGCCCGGCCGCGGATCGAGCGACTTGATCTCGGCGATCATCTCGGCGACGTCTTCGGCGTCGACTTCGCAAACCCGCATCAGAGCGGCGATGTTCCGCGCTGCCAGCAACGGCAGGTGATCGAGCAGGGTCTGCATCGCCGGGTCAAGCCGATCGCGGTCGCGCAGCTGGAGCGCGAGGCATTCCCTGAGGTTACGGGCGAAAATGCCCGGCGGATCGAATTGCTGGAGCCGGGCGAGAACCGTCTCGACCCGCGTCGGAGGGCAGCCCAGTAGCAGCGCTACGCCCTCGAGCGAGCTGCCGAGGTAGCCCTGTTCGTCAATCAGGTCGAGCAGATGCAGCGCGATTAGCTGGTCGCCCTGGTCGCTCAGATCGGTGCCGATCTGCTCGAGCACGTGCTCGCGCAGGGTCCGCGGCCGCGCTGCGGTCTGCTCGAAGCCGGGGCGGTCCTCGGCGCCGAGAGCTCCGTTGCGGCCGCGCCACGATTGCGGCTCGCCGCCGAGATCGACCGAACCGTCGCCGTCGGCGCCGGCCGAGGCCTGCCAATGCTCGGCGGCATCGGGCATGAGCTCGCCGGGCAGGGTCCCCGCCGCAGCCGCAGAGGGTTCTTCAGCCGGCCTAGAATCGCCGGCAAAGGATCGCCTCTTCGCCGCTTCCCTCGCGCCGTTCGAGCAGCGGGTTCTGTTGGATTTCGGAATCGACGAAATCGGCCAGTTCGAGATTGGAGAGCTGCAGCATCTTGATCGCCTGCTGCAGTTGCGGGGTCATGACCAAAGTCTGCGACTGCCGCAACTCCAGCCGCTGCGAGAAACCCATCCTGTTCACATCATGCTCCAATCGGAGCAGGTTATAGGCTAAACCGGTCACCGAGGAAAACCCGCCTCACGTCGACATCGGCGACAATTTGAGCGGGTTCTCCCTCCATAAGAACCTGACCGGCGTGCAATATATACGCACGGTCTACGATTTCAAGCGTTTCGCGCACGTTGTGGTCGGTGATCAGCACTCCGATCCCGCGATCTTTGAGATGACCGATCAGATCGCGTATGTCGCCGACCGCGATCGGGTCGATCCCGGCCAGCGGCTCGTCGAGAAGGATGAAATGGGGCTGGGTCGCGAGCGCGCGGGCAATTTCGCAGCGGCGGCGCTCGCCGCCCGATAGCGCCATCGCCGGCGTGCGGCGCAGATGGGTGATCGAAAATTCGGCCAAGAGGGCGTCGAGCCGGGCTTCGCGCGCCGCGGGCTCCGGCTCGACGATCTCGAGGATGGCGCGAATGTTCTGCTCGACGCTGAGGCCGCGAAAGATCGAGGCCTCCTGCGGCAGGTAGCCGATGCCGCAGCGTGCGCGGCGATACATCGGGAGATCGGTGATGTCCCGGCCGTCGAGGCTGACCATCCCGGTATCGGCGGCGATCAGCCCGGTCAGGATGTAAAAGCAGGTGGTCTTGCCGGCGCCGTTGGGTCCGAGCAGGCCGACCACCTCGCCGCGCTGCAGCGACACGTTGACCCCACGCAGCACCGGCCGTCGCCTGAAGCTCTTGCCGAGCCCCTGGCCCTGAAGCCCTCGCCCGCGCATAGCGCGGTTGTCGGCAACCAGCCGCGGGCGCCGCTCGCTCGCCGTGGCGAGGGGGACGGATGGGAGCGAGGTCATCGCGCCTTTCACGGCTTTGCCGCGCCGCTCGGGGCGGACGCCTTCGGGTTTGCGGGACGAGCCCCGGTGGCTGATTTCGCCGCGCCCGCCGGGCCAGCGCCGGTGGCTGCTGCCTGCCGCACCAGGAGGCCTTCGACCCGCGGCGCCGGAGCGCCCGGCTTCCCGGCGACGGTCATGATCCGGCTGATGTTCCGGTTGAGGTCGACGACCGCATACTGGCCCCTGATCACATCCTGTCCGCGAGTGAGCGTGACGTTGCCCAGCAGCGTAACGATGCCGGTATCGGCGTTGTAGACCCCGTAATCGCCGCGGCCGACATCGGTCGGGTTCCATACGACGACATGGCCCTGCGCGTCGATCCGGCTGATCCTGGATCCTCCCTCTCCGGCGTCGGGCCCTCCGGCCGCGGCGCTGGGCTTTGCCCTGCCCGGCGGCGGCTTTGCCGCGGGGGCGTGCGGCCCCGCCGCAGCGAGGTCGGCCGCCCCTGGGCTCACGACCTCGGGCCGGGCGACGCCGCCGGGCCGGGCGACCGTCGGGGGCGGCGGGTCTTTGGTCATGTGCGCCGTCAGCACGTCGGCGCGAATGTGCCGGTCGCCGCGGACGGCAACCGCATCGCCGCGAGCCACCGCGATCTGCTTGTCGTCGTACCATTCGAAGCTGTCGCGGGCGGTGACCACGTCGGTCGGCGTCGTCAGCTTGAGCGCCTTGCCGGTAACGATCGCGAACTGCCGGTCGATGTCATAGGTCGCTTGGTCGCCGACCACGGTCTGGTTCGGTCCTTTGATCACGACGTGGCCGTCGGCATCGAGGCGATAGACCTCATTGCCGCCCTCCGCCGTTTTGCTTTTGCTCGGCCGGTAATGCGCGGTCAGGGTATCGGCGTCGACCTCGGTCGTGCCCCGGGTGGCGACGGCGTGGCCGCGGGCGATGTAAAGCTGCGCCTGCTGCCGCCACTCGATGCCCGTATCGGCGGTGATGTCGATCGGGCGCGTATCGTTGGCGCCGCCGCCGAGGTTCAACCCTTGAGCGGCCGCCGCGGTTGGGCCGATGATCACGAGCGCGAGCGCCAGCCGCAGCCTCTTCCGCCGCGGCGGCGCCGGGTTCGGCGCGAACCTGGCCGCGGCCCCGCGGTCAACCGGCATGGCGCTCGGTCCGGCCATCGGCCGGCCGCCGTTTGGCCGGCGGTTTGGCGCCGAGACCCGCGGCCGCTGGTTTGGCGAGCGGCCTCGCCGCAGCACGACGAAGCGCGGCCGGATGAGGCGCGGTCGGGCTCGAATGCGCCGGCCCGGCGATCGCGGCGGGTCGATGCGAAGCCGGCCCAAAGGCCGGAGAAGCCGCCGCAGCGGCGGCGATCTCGGGCCGCCGTCTCGGCGATCGTCGCGGGCAGCGCCGCGGGCGGCGTCACCGCCCTGCCGGATTTGCTTCCCTTCAGCACGACCTGGGACCGACCCGTAAAGATGATCCAGTCGCCTTTGTCGAGGACCCGGAAGCCTTGCCCCCAAACGTCTCCCGAGGGGCCGTGACCCTGGACCGGATTGTTGCCCTCGGCGGTGTTGTCGGTAAGATTCGCATGCGCCTGGCGAGTCACGAACCGGGTGCCGTTCTGGTGGGTCAACGTGACTTTGCCGAACAGATCGAGCAGCTGCGCCTGCGACTGATAGATGCCGGTCGCGGCGGTCAGCACCACCTTGGCGCCGCCATGCGCGACCAGCTCGGCGCGCGGCTGTTCGAGCGACATCAGACCGCTGTGGTTGGGGACCTGGCGGCCGACTGCCGCGGTCACCACGTAGGGTCGATTGTAGCGGTCGATCCCGGCATAGCGCGGATTGAGCATTTTCAACTCGCGCGCCTCGCGCAGATCGATCGCCGGAAAACCGAGTCGGACACTCTCCAGCAACGGGCTGAGCCGCGGCCAGGCCGCGACCAGCAGCAGCAAGGCGACCCCGATCGTCGGCAGCATGCGCTTGAGCAGGGCGACACGGCGGCTGTAGCCGTCGGTCAGGGGCCGTGGGTGCCAGTCGCCCGCGGCCTGCGGCGCTCTCGACAGCGCAGCTGCCCGGCTGCGATCGGCCGGGTGCCCGAGCGCCCTCATCGCCCGGCTCGCTCCGGTCCGGTCACGCAACACCGGCACGCAGGCAGTCGTGCATATGGAGGAAGCCGATCGGACGCCCGTCGGCATCGACAACAAACAGCGAGGTGATCGCGGTCCGGTTCATCAGCCCCAGAGCTTCGGCGGCCAGGGCTGCGGCGCCGATCGTCCTCGGCGAGCGGTGCATGACCTCCGCCACCGACCGGCGCAGCAGCGCATCGCCCATATGTCGGCGCAGGTCGCCATCGGTCACGACGCCGATCAGCCGCCCGTCGCCATCGCAAGCGCCGAGACAGCCAAAGCTCTTCGCGGTCATCACCAGGATCGCCTCGGACATCTGGGCGGCCGGCGCGATCAGCGGGATCTCGGCACCGGCATGCATGATGTCGGCGACCCGCAGCAGTTGCCGCCCGAGCCTGCCGCCAGGATGAAACACGTGAAAATCGGCCGTCGAAAAACCGCGGCGCTCGAGCAGCGCAATAGCGAGCGCATCGCCGAGCGCCATCATCACCGTGGTCGAGGTGGTCGGCGCCAAGCCCATTGGGCAGGCCTCGGCCGCAACCGGCAGCAGCAGCACCGCATCGGCCGCGGCGGCGAGCGTTGATCCTCTCCCGCCGGTGATCGCGATCAGCGGGATGGCATAGCGCCGCGAATAGGCGATGATGTCGGCAAACTCGGCGGTCTCGCCCGAATTCGACAATGCCAAGATCGCATCCTCAGCGCCGATCATGCCGAGATCGCCGTGGCTCGCCTCGCCGGCGTGAACAAACTGCGCCGGGGTCCCGGTCGAAGCCAGCGTGGAGGCGATCTTGCGGCCCACATGGCCGCTCTTGCCGACGCCGGTGACGACGATCCGCCCGCCCACTCCGGCGCACAGTGAGACCACCGCGGCAAACCCGTCATCGAGCGTTTCCGCAAGACTTTCCAGGCCGCTGATTTCGGCGCGGATCACGCGGCGGGCGACCGCGGAAGCGATCGTGCCTGCATCCTGCGCGCAATGGACCGGTGGGGCCGCTCCTGCCCCGGGCGTGGCGAGAATGTCGTTCATCGCCGTCCGGCGACCTGGCCGGTTCGAAGAATTGACAGCGTCGAGAACCCCCTTCCCGATTGCGCGCTCAATGCGAAAAGATGTCTTGCTCCGCCCAGCCCCCGAGATCAAGCCGCACGCGGTGCGGCAAAAACTCAAAACTCGCTCGTGCCAGAGACTCACGCCCCTCGCGGCTCAGGATCGCGTCGAGTCGGCCGCGCAGCGCATGAAGATGGAGCACATCCGAGGCGGCGTAGCGCAGCTGCTCGTCGCTCAGATTGGGCGCGCCCCAGTCTGAGCTCTGCTGCTGCTTCGACAGATCGACGTTCAACAACTCCTTGCACAGATCGCGCAGGCCATGCCGGTCGGTAAAGGTGCGCGCCAGCCGCGAGGCGATCTTGGTGCAATAGACCGGCAGCGCCATGACCCCCACGTAGTGATAGAGCATCGCCAAGTCGAAGCGGGCAAAATGAAACAGCTTGGTGATGCAGGGATCGGCGAGCAGACGGCGCAACCGGGGTGCCTCATAGAGACCCGGGGCGAACTGCACGAGATGAGCATCTCCGTCCCCGGCCGAGAGCTGGACGAGGCACAGCCGGTCGCGATGTGGGTTGAGCCCCATCGCCTCGGTGTCGACCGCCACCGAGTGGCCGAACTCGACGCCCTCCGGCAGGTCGCCTCGATGCAGCCGGTGGGTCATCCGTCGCGACCCACGAGCGCGGCGCTGCCGAGTGGTGCCCAGGAGAAGACTCGAACTTCCACGAGCAATCGCCCACTAGAACCTGAATTTAGCGCGTCTACCAATTCCGCCACCTGGGCCTCTCGGAACCAGCGGAGATAAGCCCGGCCCCGGCCGATGTCAACGTGCGAACGCCCAAGGGAGCGGTCATCGGATCGCCTCTCGCTTTGCGGCGATAACCTGGGGTGATACACTCCGGAACTTCCTGTCATCCCGCCGTCGGCAACTTTTAAGGCCCGAAGTCCGCCGAGACTCTGCTGCTGGCACTGCTGCGAGACGAATCGCTCGTGATTATGGCAAAATTCCGCGCCGACCTCTCTCGCCGGCTCCTGTTCGCCGTCCTGCTCGCAGGCTGGGCCGGGTTCGCCCCGCCGGCCACGGCGCAGCCCGCACCGCCGGCCGTACTCATCGCGACCGCGCAGATCCACGACGTATCGCCGACCTCCGAGTTCGTCGGCCGGGTCAAAGCGGTCGACAAAGTCGAGCTGCGCGCGCGCGTTTCCGGCTATCTCGGCCCGCGCCTGTTCAAGGAAGGCGATCAGCTGCCGCAAGGGCAGACCGTTTTCACGCTCGACCCGGCACCCTTCGAGGCGGTCGCGGCCCAGCGCCGCGCCGATGTCGCCTCCGCCACCGCCGCACTCGCCTTGGCCGATTTGCACGCCCGGCGCGGCCGCGAGCTGATCAAGACGAAGACGATTCCC
Organism: uncultured Alphaproteobacteria bacterium; assembly: GCA_963795485.1. GTDB lineage: Bacteria > Pseudomonadota > Alphaproteobacteria > ATCC43930 > CGMCC-115725 > AP-15. Next base: position 1,341,529 of record CAWCIL010000008.1, on the reverse strand, counting down.
CAGTCCGAGCTCGACACGCGCGAGACGGCCTTGCTTAAGGCTCAGGCCAGTCTCGACCAAGCCAAGGCCGCGCTGCAGGCGGCCGAGGTCGATCTTTCCTATACCCAGATCAAAAGCCCGATTGCCGGCCGCATCGGCCAGGCGGCGTTTTCGCCGGGCAACCTTGTCGGGCCCAACAGCGGGGTGCTGGCCACGGTGGTTCGCCAGGACCCGATCCAGGTCGTCTTCAACGTCACCCAACGACAACTGATCGAGGCGCGCCGCGAAGCCCCTCAAGACCGTTTCGACGCGATCGTCGCCCGTCTGCGCCTCGCCGACGGCTCGACTTACGACCAGCCCGGCCATATCGATTTCGTCGGCGTGCAGGCCGATCCCAACACCGATTCGGTCCCGCTGCGGGCGGTTTTTCCCAATCCCAAGGATTTTCTCGCGGACGGGATGAGCGTGCGGGTGGTCCTCGAGGAGGGCAAACCGCTCCAGGCGCTGGTCATCCCACAATCGGCGATCGCCGAAGATCAAGCCGGCACTTACGTCTTCGTCGTCGATGCCCAGAACAAGGCGATCATGCGTCCAGTCAAGATTGAGATGCAGCGCGACGGAACGGCAGTGGTGAAGAATGGGCTCGCCGCCGGCGACCGGGTTATCGTGCAAGGTCAGGCTCGTGTCCGACCGGGCTTGACCGTGGCGCCGAGCGTCGCGCCGCCCGTCTGACGGAACGTACGGGGCAGCAGGGGAGGGAGGCCGATGATCTCGGCCGTTTTTGTCGACCGGCCGCGGCTCGCGATTGTCATCTCAATATTGATCACGCTGGCCGGGCTGATCGCGCTCTCGGCGATTCCAATTGCGCAGTTCCCCGACATCGTGCCGCCAGAGGTATCGGTCACGACCGCTTATCCCGGCGCCAATGCAGAAGTCGTAGAGCAGACCGTCGCCCAGGTCATCGAGCGCGAGATCAACGGCGTCTCGGGCATGCTCTACATGCGCTCGACTTCGGGCAATGACGGGTCCTATAGCCTGACCGTGTCGTTCGCGGTCGGGACCGATCCCGAAACCAACACCGTCAACGTCCAGAACCGCGTTCAGCGGGCAATGCCTCGGTTGCCGTCGGAGGTGCAGCAAAACGGCGTCCAGGTCGAAAAGAACTCGTCGGCGATCCTGCAAGTCGTGGTCCTTCGTTCGCCCAAGGGTACGCGCGACAGCCTGTTTTTGTCCAACTACATGCTGATCAACATCCGAGACGCGATCAGCCGCATCCCGGGCGTTGGCCAAGCCAATCTGTTCGGGCAGCAGGACTACGCGATGCGCATCTGGCTCGACATGGACCGGCTGACCGCTCTGGGATTGACGCCGCAAGATGTCATCACCGCGGTGCGGGCGCAAAACGTTCAGGCCGCGGTCGGCCGTATCGGCGGCGCGCCGGTGGTCGAAGCACAGCAGCGGACGATCCCGCTGACCACGCAGGGCCGGCTCGAGACCCCGGAGCAATTCGGCGCGATCATCGTGCGCGCCCAACCGAACGGCTCGCTGATCCGCGTGCGCGACATTGCGCGAGTAGAGCTCGGCGCCCAATCGGCCGACGTTTTTTCGAGCTTTGACGGCCAGCCGGCGTCAGCGATGGGCATCTATCTGGCGCCGGGTGCGAACGCGGTCGCGACCGCAGCCGCGGTCAGGCGCGCGATGGAGGAAATGGCCCAGCGCTTCCCCGGCGATGTGACCTGGGAAATTCCTTACGACACTACGATCTTTGTCACCTCCTCGATCCACAAGGTGGTCACGACCCTGATCGAAGCCTTTGTGCTGGTCACGATCGTCGTGTTCGTTTTTCTCGGCAGTTTGCGCGCGACCTTGGTTCCGCTTGTCGCCGTACCGGTGTCATTGGTCGGCACTTTTGCGGTGATGCTGGCAATCGGTTTTTCCGCCAATACGATCTCGCTGCTGGCGCTGGTGCTTGCGATCGGGGTCGTCGTCGACGACGCGATCGTCGTCGTCGAGGCGGTCGAGCACATGATGGCCGAGCATCCGGGGATGTCGCCGGCCGACGCCACGAAGGCGTCGATGGGCCAGATCACCGGGCCGATCGTTGCAACCACCTTGGTGCTGCTGTCGGTGTTCGTGCCGGTCGCCTTCATCCCCGGCATCGTCGGCCAGCTCTACCAGCAGTTCGCGGTCGCGGTCTCGGTGTCGGTGCTGATCTCGATGGTGAATGCGCTGACGTTGTCGCCGGCGCTGTGTGCGTTGCTGCTCCGCCATGGCCCGCCGCCGCGCCGGATCATTCGCGCGATGCAGCGCGGCATCGACGGCATGCAGCGCGGCTATGCCGGTATCGTCAAGCGCTTGGCGCCACGGGCGCTGCTGACCGTGGCGCTGGTCGGGCTCGCCGTCGCCTTGATTTTATGGTTTGGCCGCGCCGTTCCCTCCGGGTTTCTGCCCGAGGAGGATCAGGGCGCCTTGCTGATCGAGGCGCAGTTGCCCGAGGGAGCCTCACTTAACCGCACCGCCAAAGTGGCGGCCGATGTTGAGCGCCTCTCCAAGGCGACCCCGGGGGTGGCAGCCGTCACCTCGATCGTCGGCTACAGCATGATCGACGGCATCGCCCAATCGAACAAATCGACGTTTTTCGTTACACTCAAGCCGTTCGCCGACCGCAACTCGGCGGCCGAAAGCGTGTGGGGGGTGCTCGGCCATCTGCGCGCCGACTTCGTCAAATTGCCCGCCGCAATAGTGATACCGTTCAATCTGCCGCCGATCATCGGTCTTGGCACAGGAGCTGGGTTCGAATACCAGCTGCAGTCCTATTCGGGCGCATCGGCGAGCGAAATGGCGGCGGTTGCACGCGGGCTCGTCCAGACGGCCAACGCGAACCCGGCACTGACCGGCGTCTTTACCACTTACGGCGCCTCCACGCCGCTGATCCGGCTCGACATCGATCGCGAGCGGGCCGAGACCCTGGGCATCAGCATCAGCAGCATCTTTACCGCCTTGCAGGCTGCGCTCGGCGGTTACTACGTCAACGATTTCAATAAATTCGGACGCACCTGGCAGGTCATCTTGCAGGCCGAGACGCGGCAGCGCATGAATCCCGACGACATCTTTGAGGTGCATGTCCGCGCCGCGAACGGCGCACTGGTGCCGATCCGAACTCTTGCCACAACCGAGAACGTGCTCGGCCCCGGCTACATCTATCGTTTCAACAATCTGCGTGCGGTCGCAATCCAGGGCCAGCCGGCGCCGGGCTACTCTTCGGGCCAGGCATTGGCGGCGATGGAGCAGGTGTCGAAGGCGACCCTGCCGCACGGTTTCGGCTATTCGTGGAGCGGGACCGCCTATCAGGAAAAGATCGCCGGCAGCCAGGCGATGGTCATTTTGGCGCTCGCCGTGCTGTTCGCGTATCTGGTGCTGGTCGGGCTCTACGAATCCTGGGCAGTGCCGGCGGCGGTGATCGTTTCGGTCACCGTCGGGCTGGCCGGCGCGCTCGGGGGGCTGCTGCTGACGGGGCTGCCCAATGACATATTTGCCCAGATCGGGATCGTCGTGCTGATCGCGCTCGCCGCCAAGAACGCAATCCTGATTGTCGAATTCTCGATGCAGGCGCACCGGGATGGCTTGCCCGTCGCCGAGGCTGCGTTAAGCGGTGCGCGGGCGAGGTTCCGCGCGGTGATGATGACCTCCTTCGCCTTTATCCTCGGGCTCGTGCCGTTGCTGATCTCGGGCGGCGCTGGTGCCGTCACCCGCCACGCGGTGGCGACCGCTGTGTTCTTCGGCATGTTGGCCGCTTCGGTCCTCGGAATCTTCCTGATCCCCGGCCTCTATGTCGTCTTTCAGCGGCTGCGCGACGGGGTCAAAAGCCGCCTGTTCGGCATGCCTACTGCCGGTCCTATCGAAGATCGGACCAAGACCGCGGCGGAGTAGCCCTCACAGCTGGTTCTTGACCACGACCTTGATCGCGTCGTCGATCCGCTCGCGGGCGTATTTGAGCGCCGTCGGTAACTCGTCGAGCGGGAATGTGTGGGTGTGGATCAGCGTGGCGTCGAAGCGCTTCTGCTTCATCAGCGCCATTGCTCGGTGAGTGGCGCTCTGTCCCTCGCCGCGGATGCCGTAGACGTAGATGTTGTTGCGCACCAGGTAGGCGAGATCGACCGGCACCCTGTCGGACGGAAAAGCGGCGAGGCAGATCCGGCCGCCGCGATCGACCATCTGCGCCGCCTCGTTCAGCGCCTCGGGCGCGCCCGAGCATTCGACGACGAACTGGACGCCCTTGCCTTGGGTGATGCGCTTGACCGCGGCGACCGCGTCCTCCTCGCGGGCGTTGACCACATGGTCGGCGCCGAGCTTCTTGCCGAGATCGAGCCGGCGCTCGCGGGTGCCGGTCAGGATCACCGGGTCGGCGCCAAGCGCCTTCGCCACCGCGACGCCCAAGAGCCCGATCGGCCCCGGCCCGGTCACCACCACGCCTTCGCCGGCGATCAGCCCGCCCAGCACGTCGAGCCCGTACATCGAGGTGCCGGCGGTGACGACCAGGGTCGCCTCCTCGTCGGTCATGTCGTCCGGCACATGAACCAGCGTGTTGACGTTGTTGACCGCATACTGGGCAAACCCGCCATCGGTGGTGAAGCCGTTGGCGCGATGCCCCTTTTTCAGGTCGCCATAGTTCAGGCACGAGGTGTACATGCCCTGGCGACAGCGCGCGCAGCGCCCGCACCCGGCATGGACCTCGACGGTGACGCGGTCGCCGATCGAATATTCGTCGACCGCCGGTCCGAGCTTGACCACGGTTCCCATGTATTCGTGGCCGATCGTGAAGTTCTTGTGGAACGGCAGCCCGCCATCGACCATCGCCGGCAGCCCGTGGCGCATGATCTCTAAGTCGGTGGCGCACACCGCGACCGCGTCGATCCGGACCAGCACTTCGGCCGCACCGGGCTGCGGCACCGGCTTCTCAACGGGCAGGATCTCGCCTGGCCCGCCGAGCACCCACGCCTTCATCCGCTCCGGCACCGGATACTCGTTGCTCAACGCAGACTGGCCCGTCATCGCGACCTTCTCCAAGACGATCTTGCACTGCAATCGCGCGGTTCTAGCGCAACCCGGCGCCGGCGAGAAGAGCCGCCGCCTTTCGGCGATGCGCGCGTTGCGTTATAGAGAGCCGGCGCCGGGCCAAGGCGAGCGGCGCATCGCCGGAGGATCCATGAGAAATCGCCGGACCGCGGTGCTGGGCGGCTCGGGCTTTATCGGCCGCTATGTGGTTCAGCGGCTGGCCGCGCGCGGCGACGTGATCGCCATCGGCTGCCGCCGGGCCGAGGGAGCCAAGTTTCTGATGCCGCAAGGGAATGTCGGGCAGATCGCGGCTCTGAACCTCTCGATCGACGACGAGCGGCTGCTGGCCGCCTTTCTCGCCGGCAACGAGGCGCTGGCCAATTGCGTCGGCATTCTCGCCGAAAGCGGGGCGCAGCGCTTCGAGCGGGTCCACCATACCGGCCCCGCGCGGCTCGCCAGGCTCGCCCGCGAGGCCGGCATCGAGCGCTTTGTCCACATTTCGGCGATCGGCGCCGATTCGCGCTCCACCTCGGCCTATGCGCGCACCAAGGCGGCGGGCGAAGCCGCGGTGCGCGACGCATTCCCGACCGTTACCATCCTGCGCCCCTCGGTCGTGTTCGGGCCAGAGGACCAGTTCTTCAATCGTTTTGCGGCGATGGCGATGGTCTCCCCGGCGCTGCCGCTGATCGGCGGCGGCGAGACCCGGTTTCAGCCGGTCTATGCCGGCGATGTCGCCGATGCGGTGCTGAAATGCCTCGACGACCCGGCGACCGCCGGCCGCACCTACGAGCTCGGGGGCCCGAAAATCTATAGCTTCCGCGAACTCGTCGAATTGCTGCTCGGCGAGATTCGCCGCAAACGGCTGCTGGTCGAGCTGCCGTTCGGGCTGGCGGCGTTCCAGGCGCGGCTGATGTCGATCCTGCCGAACCCGCCTCTGACCGCCGATCAGGTCGAGCTCCTGAAGCGCGACAACGTCGTCTCCTCGGGAGCGATGAATTTGGCCGCTCTCGGCATCGCGCCGACCGCGGTCGAGGGCATCCTGCCGACCTATCTCGATCGCTTTCGCCGCGGTGGCTGGTACGAAGGTCGCGCCTGAACCGCCTGCGCCGCAACCGCTTTCGCGACGCTGGCGGTTCGGTTAAGCTCGCCCTCCTCTCCCCTGTGCAGGAATGGATTTATGGCAGCGTTGGGCCGGCTTGTCGTGCTGATCGCCGCGCTCGTTATTGGAGGCAACGCGATGGCAGCAGATCTCGAAAACACGATCTACCTCGATGTCCCGGCCGGGCGTGTCGTGATCGACATGCGGCCCGATCTGGCACCGGCCACCTGCGCCCAGATCAAGGCCCTGGTACGCCGCGGCTTTTACAACGGGCTGACGTTTCACCGGGTGATCGACGGCTTCATGGCGCAGACCGGCGACCCCAACGGCAACGGCACGGGCGGCTCGGGCCATCCGCTCAAGGCCGAGTTCTCGAACGAGCCGTTCGTTCGAGGCACGGTGGCGATGGCCCGCACCTCGGACCCCAACAGCGCCGACAGCCAGTTTTTCATCATGTTTGCGCCGGCGCCCTCGCTCGACGGCAAATACACGATCTGGGGCAAGGTCGTTTCCGGGATGGACTATATCGACCAGCTCAAAAAGGGCGACCCGGCCGATAACGGTGCTGTCACCGACCCCGACAAGATCGTCAAGATGCAGGTCGCCGCCGACGCCGCGAAGGAAGCGCCGAAGCCGTAGGGAAGCCTACCTGTCTTAGGCGCGCCGGAAATGGCCCCCTTAGGCGCGCCGGAAATGGCCCCCCAGCCCAGCCCTCTCCCGGCACCCCGGGATAGTGAGGGGCCGGCGCAGCGGGAGAGCCTGCCCAGGACCCGATCCGAGGGTGAGGGGCTCGCCCCCAGACGAACCGGGCTGCGGTGGTTCTCCTCCCTCGCCGTCTACCGCGAGCCGCGGCTGGTCGCGGTGCTGCTGATGGGGTTCTCGAGCGGGCTGCCGCTCGCTCTGACATTCGCGACACTGTCGTTCCGGCTGGCCGAGCAGGGCGTGTCGCGCACCGCGATCGGGCTGTTCGCCTTGGTCGGCGTGCCCTACAGCGTCAAGTTTCTATGGTCGCCGCTGATCGACCGGCTGCCGATCCCGCTGTTCACCTCGATCTTGGGCCGGCGGCGCGGCTGGGCGCTCTTGATCCAACCGCTGCTGGCCGCGGCGATTTTGGCGCTGGGCCTCGGCGATCCGCGAGCGGCACCGGGGCTGACCGCGCTCGCCGCCGTCGCGGTCGCGTTTCTGTCGGCGAGCCAGGACATCGTCATCGACGCCTACCGCATCGAGCTGTTGCGCGCCGAGGAGCAGGGTGCGGGTGCGGCCGCCACCCAATGGGGCTACCGCTTTGGCATGCTGGCCGCCTCGGCGGGGGCGCTCTACGCCGCCAGCTTTGCCGGCTGGCGCTTCGCCTACGGGCTGATGGCGGCGCTGATGCTGATCGGCATGGCCACGGTGTGGCTCACCCCGGAGCCGGGCGGCGTGCGCCCGCCCGAACCGCTGCCCGGCCGCACCGCCCTCGCGCGCGTCACGTCCTGGCTCGAACGCGCCGTCCTCGGCCCGTTTCGCGACATGCTGGGCCGGCCGGGGATGCTGGCGATTCTCGCCTTTGTCATCCTCTACAAGTTCGGCGACGCGCTCGCCGGTACGATGTCGAACCCGCTTTACGTCTCGCTCGGCTTTACCAAGGTCGAGGTCGCCGACATCGGCAAGATCTACGGGTTCGCCGCCAGCCTCGCCGGACTGGCGCTCGGCGGGGTCGTCGTATTGCGGCTCGGCGTCATGCGCGCGCTTTTGGTCTGCGGCGTCCTGCAGATGCTGTCGAACCTGATGTATGCGCTGCAAGCCTGGGCCGGGCATGATGTGCGGGTGCTGGCCTTGACCATCGGGGTCGAGAATCTGACCGGCGGGATGGGGTCGGCGGCGTTCGTCGCCTATCTCTCCGGGCTGTGCAACATCGCCTTCACCGCGACGCAATACGCGCTGTTGTCGTCGTTGGCGGCGGTCGGGCGGACGACCTTGTCGGCCTCCGGCGGCGCACTCGCCGACATGCTCGGCTGGGTGCCGTTCTTCGTGCTGAGCACCGCCGCTTGCCTGCCCGGCCTCGTCCTCCTCGTCTGGATTATGCGGGCGTGGGCTGACCCCCGACCCTGAGGAAATCGTAGGCGCCTACCCCTTGCACCAACAGAAAGCAGGTGTCGCGGTCCGAGCAGTTCTCGATCAGATGCGCGGTCTTGGGCGGAATGCTGTGGCGTTCGCCGACGCTCAGCAGCCGGCGGTCGGTGGGGGCGCGAGTTTCGATCGACAGCACGCCTTCAAGGACGAAATACCAATCCGTCACCGAGCTGTGGAAATGCCACGGGATCTCCTCGCCCGGCGCCAGCACGAAGAGCCGCGCCCGAACATCGCTGCCGATCGCCACCGGTTCGATCGATTTGACCGTATAACCCGTGCTGCCCTGCGCCATCGCTTGGCCTCCTTGCTACACGCCAACGATCAGCCGTAGGAGAGCAATTCGGCGCGGTGCCGGTCGAGCCATCCCCGCGCCCCGGCATTGCCCGGCATCAGCCGCTCCACCAGCCGCCAGAAGCGCGGCCCGTGGTTCATTTCGGCCAGATGCGCCACCTCGTGCGCCACGACATAATCGATGACCGGCCCGGGGGCAAAGATCAGCCGCCAGCTGAACGACAGATTGCCGCTCGACGAGCAGCTGCCCCACCGGCTCCTGGTGTCGCGCACGCTGACCCGCGCGATCCTGTGCCCGATTTGCGCGGCGAGCGGACGGGCGCGCCGCGCCAGCTCGTCATGCGCGAGTGCGGCTAGATAATCGCGGACCCGACGCGGGATATGGGCCGGGTCGCCGCGCACCTGGATCTCGCCATCGGCGATCCAGACCGGCGGCGTCGCGGGATCGAGCGAGCGGCGGATGCGGTGCGGCACCCCCAGCAGCGGCACGATCGCCCCCTCGACGAACGGCACCGGACGCGGCAGGGCATCGAGCCGGGCGACAATCCATCGCCGCTTGTCTCGGAGAAAACGCAGGCCGAATTCGGCCGGGACGCCGCATGGCAACACCAGCTCGACCCGCCGCTCGGCCGCATCGATGCGCAGCCCGATTCGATGCGCCCGCCGGCTGACCCGGACCGAGACCGGGGCGCCGAGGTCGAGCGCCACCGCCTGCCGCGCGATCTCGGCGAGCGCCGATTCGCCGCGCGGCCGGACCGGGCTCGGAGAGACGCCGCGAAAACCGGCCATGTCCGTACCTCTGCCGAGCATTTTCCGACCCGTGCGCAAGACCGCCTCCAAAGCTTTCCGCCTCTGGCTTGATTCCGCAAGCCGGTTGGCGCAAGGGTCGCACCCGGCGAAAAATCGGAAATCGGGTGGCGGGATGAGACATGCGATATTGGCCGCCGTGATCGCGGCGCTGTTCGCCGCGACCAGCGGCCCCGCCTCGGCCGAACGAATCGAGCTGCAATGGTGGCACGCAATGACCGCGGCCAATGCCGAAATGGTCAACAAGATCGCCGGCGACTTCAGCGCTGCTCAGAAAGACTACCAGGTCGTGCCGGTATTCAAGGGCTCCTACGCCGAAACCATGAACGCCGGGATCGCCGCCTACCGCGCCGGCAAAGCCCCCGACATCATCCAGATCTTCGAAGTTGGCACGGCGACGATGATGGCGGCGAAGCGCGCGGTAAAGCCGGTCTATCGCTTGATGGCCGAGGCAGGCGAGAAATTCGACCCGAACGCCTATCTCCCCGCCGTCACCGGCTACTACAGCACCGCCGACGGCAAGATGCTGTCATTGCCGTTCAACAGCTCGACCGCGATCGTCTATTGGAACAAGGCGCTCTTTAAAAAAGCCGGGCTCGACCCGGAGAAACCGCCCAAGACCTGGCCCGAGACCTTTGCCGCGGCCGAGAAACTGCGGGCCGCCGGGGTCCCGTGCGGATTTACCGCCGGCTGGATCAGCTGGACCCAGCTCGAACAGTTCAGCGCCTGGCACAATTTGCCCTTTGCCAGCGAGGCCGACGGGTTCGACGGCCCGGGCGCCCGGCTCGAATTCAACAATCCGATCGTGGTCAGGCACATCGCCAACCTGGCGGCGGCGGAAAAGGACAAGAGCTTCGATTATGGCGGGCGCACCACCGAGCCCGAGGGCAAGTTCCTGAACGGCGAGTGCGGGATGATTCAAACCTCGTCGGGGTTTTACGGGATTCTCAAGGCCGGGGCGAAATTCGCTTTCGGCATGGCCGAGCTGCCCTATTACCCCGATGTCAAAGGCGCGCCGCAGAACTCGATTATCGGCGGCGCCAGCCTCTGGATCATGGCCGGCAAGACCTCGCAGGAATACAAGGGTGTGGCAAAATTCTTCACGTTTCTGTCGCAGACCGGTCTGCAGCAACGATTGCATGAAGTCACCGGCTATCTGCCGATCACCAAAGCCGCCTACGCTGCGACCAAGGCCTCCGGCTTTTACCAAAAGAACCCCGGCCGCGAGATCCCGGTCCTGGAGATCACGGCAAAGCCGCCGACCGAGAATTCGCGCGGGTTGCGCCTCGGCAATCTGGCCCAGATCCGCGACATCATCGCCGAGGACCTCGAAGCGATCTTTGCCGGCAAGGAGAGTGCGCAAGCGGGTCTCGACGACGCAGTCAAGCGCGGCGACCTCCTCTTAGCGCAATTCCAACAGAACACGCGCTAGGGGTGCGTCCTGGCGGGCGAGGGGCGATCCGGGGCATGGAACGCCGGGTCGTCTTTTCCGGCCGCCTGTTCCCGGTGCTGCTGCTGATGCCGCAACTGGCGGTCACGATCGTCTTTTTCTTCTGGCCGGCGGCGCAGGCATTGCTGCAATCGGTGCGGCGCGAGGACCCGTTCGGGCTTTCCACCCGGTTTGTCGGGATCGAAAATTTCGCGGCGATCTTTGCCGATCCCGCTTACCTCGCTTCGGTCGCAGATCAGCTTTGTCTTCAGCTCCGCCGTCGCGGTTTTGGCGCTGGCTGCGGGACTGCTGTTCGCGGTGATGGCCGACCGGGTGGTGCGGGGTGCGGCCTTTTACAAAACCGTGCTGCTGCTGCCCTATGCGATCGCGCCGGCGATTGCCGGGGTCTTGTGGCTGTTTCTGTTCAACCCGAGCTTTGGCATCGTCGGATCGGGCTTGCGCCATGTCGGCATCGACTGGAACTACCTGCTCGACGGCCGGCAGGCCTTGCTGCTGGTGATCCTCGCCGCCGCCTGGAAGCAGATCGGCTATAATTTCCTGTTCTTTCTCGCCGGGCTGCAGGCGATCCCCAAATCCTTGCTCGAGGCCGCGGCACTCGACGGCGCCGGCCGGCGCAGCCGGTTTTGGCGGATCACCTTTCCGCTATTGGCGCCGACCAGCTTTTTCCTGCTGGTCGTCAATATCGTCTACGCCTTCTTCGACACCTTCGGCATCATCCAGAACGTGACCCAGGGCGGCCCGGACAAGGCCACCGAGATCCTGGTCTACAAGGTCTGGTACGACGGCGTCGTCGGTCTCGATCTCGGCGGCTCGGCGGCGCAGTCGGTGATCCTGATGGCGATCGTCATCGCGCTGACCGCGGCGCAGTTCCGCTTTGTCGAGCGCCGGGTCCACTACGCATGAGCGGGTGAGATGGCCGGCTCCGGCAAGGGCGCCTGGATGCCGCACGTGGTGCTGCTGGCCGGACTGGCATTGGTGCTGTTCCCGGTCTATGTCGCGTTCGTCGCGTCGAGCCTGACCTTGCGCGACATCCTCGACGCGCCGATGACGCTCGTCCCCGGCCCACATCTCCTCGCCAATTACCGCGCGGCGCTCTCCCAAGGGACGATCGGCACCAGCGGCCAAGGGGTCGCGGCGATGATGGCGAACAGCCTGGTCATGGCGCTCGCCATCGCCATCGGCAAGATCGCGATCTCGCTGCCCTCGGCCTATGCGGTCGTGTTCTTTCGCTTTCCGCTGCGCCGGCTGTGCTTCTGGGCGATCTTCGTGACCTTGATGCTGCCGGTCGAGGTGCGGATCATCCCGACCTATCAGGTCGCCGCCGATCTCGGGATGATCGACAGCTATGCCGGGCTCGCCTTGCCGCTGATCGCCTCGGCGACCGCGACGTTGCTGTTCCGCCAGTTCTTTCTGACCGATCCCCGACGAGCTCGTCGAGGCGGCGAAGCTCGACGGCGCCGGCCCCTGGCGCTTTTTCATATGGATCGCGATCCCATTGTCGCGCACCAACATCGCCGCCCTCTTCGTGATCCTCTTCATCTACGGCTGGAACCAGTATCTGTGGCCGCTGCTCGTCACCAACAGCCCGGCGATGACGACGATCGTCGTCGGTATCCGGCAGATGATCGGCAACGGCGACGCGCAGACCGCCTGGCAGCTGGTCATGGCGACGGCTTTGCTGGCGATGTTGCCGCCGATCGCGATCGTGCTGGCGATGCAGCGCTGGTTCGTCGCCGGGCTGATCGAGCCGGAGAAATATCGAGCCGCGGCGACAAGCCGCTATGAAGACAGCCGCGTAGACCGCCTTTTCGAAGGCGTCGAACACTGCGAGCGCCTTGGCGTCGGCGAACGGCAGCAATTGCATCAGGATCACCCCGGCAATGCGCTTTGCCGGATCGATCCAGAAATAGGTGTTGCCCAACCCGGCCCAGGCGAGGCTTCCGGGGCTGCGGCCCCCCGACACCTGTTCGGTCGAGATCATGAAGCCGAGGCCCCATTTCTTGACCATGCTGGGAAAGAACTCGGCATCGTTCGAGGAGGCAGGGGCGGCGGTCTTCAATAGCCCCACGTTCAAGTCGCCGATCGCATTCTGCGCCATCAGCTCGACCGTCTCGGACCTCAGGACCTGCGCGCCGCCGGCTGCGCGGCCCTCTTCGAGAAACAGCCGCTCGAACGCCAGATAATCGGCCGCGGTGCCGTAGAGCCCGCCTCCGCCCATCTCGAATTCGGGCTGTTGCGGGATCTCGAACGGGATCGGCGTCAGCGCGCCGTCCTCGCCGCGGGCATGCATGCCGGCGAGCCGCGCGCGGCGGTCTTGGGTCAGTGCAAAACCGGTATCCTTGATGCCGAGCGGGCCGAACAGATGCTCCGCGAAATAATCGCCGAGCCGTTGGCCGCTCACGCGCTCCACCGCCTTGCCGACCCAGTCGATGCCGATGCCGTAATCCCACGCGTCGCCCGGATCGAAGACGAGCGGCAATGAGAGCGCCGCGTTCTCGCAGGAAACGATGCCGGGGATACCCTTCTTCGCCATATAGCGACCCATATCGGGGTTCCAGATGTCGTAGACGAAGCCCGAGGTATGGGTGATCAGGTGGCGCAGGGTGATCGGCCGCCGCGCCGGCCGCAACTTCGACTCGCCGGCGGCGTCGAAGCCCTCGAGCACCTGCGGTGCGGCGAGTTCGGGCAATATCTCGGAAATCGGCCGATCGAGCGCGAGCTGTCCCCGCTCGACGAGCTGCATCGCCGCCGTCGAGGTGAGCGCCTTGGTCATCGAGGCGATCCAGAATACGGTGTCCGCGGTCATCGCGGCGCCGTCGGGCAGGGCGCGCTTGCCAAAGGCGCCTTGATAGACCGGACCCTCCCGCGTCGCCGCCATCGCCACCACCCCCGGCACATCGCCCCGGTCTACGGCGGCCTCTAACATCCGATCGATTTCCGGCAGTTGGCGCATGACGTCCTCAACTCCGCAGCAGCTGCCAGCAGTATCGGATCGAGGACAGACGACGTCAAAAGGCTCGCTCACCGGCTGTCCCCCGCTTTTCAGCTGGATCGCACCGGATTATGTTGACTAGCGATGGTCATATTTCTCGGCGGGGAAATTATTGAGCGCAACAGTATCGATCGCGCAAGCCAGGGCTCGGTTCGGCGCTCTCGTCGCTCGCGCGCAGGCCGGTGAGGAAATTGTGGTGACCCGCAATGGTCTCGCGGTCGCCCGCCTCGGTCCGTTGTCGGCAAAAGCGTCCGATCAAGTACGGTGCGCTTGAGGCCCTATATTTCGCGGAAGACCTTTCAATCCCTGAGGATAAAGCTATGACCGCAACTGGGTGATGGCGATGTGAGCAAGGCGGCGTATCGAGGCGAGTGGAAGCCTGCCTGAACCTCCCGACGGAGCGATATGCCATGATGAGTAATAGCACCGTTGCTCCCCTGCGCAGCCCGAGGCGATTGGCGATCCGCTGACGGCGGTTCTGCGGAGCGGCGCGCGCCGGCTGCTGGCCCAAGCCATCGAAGCGGAAGCCGAAGCGTTCCTGGCCCTGATGAAGGGCGTACAACTGCCGGACGGGCGTGACCGGGTGGTGCGGCACGGCCATGCTCCGGAGCGCGTGGTTGAGACCGGAATTGGTCCGGTCGCGGTGCAGCGGGTCAAGCTGCGCGACCGCGGCGCCGGCAAAGGGGGTGAGCGCATCCGCTTCACCTCGGCCATTCTGCCGCGCTGGTCGCGGCGGACCCGGAGCCTGGATGCGGTACTGCCAATCCTCTGCCTGCGCGGGGTCTCGATGGGCGATTTCCAGGAGGCGCTGGCAGCGCTGCTCGGACGCGACGCTCCGAACCTGTCGCCGTCGGTGATCGCGCGGCCTCGCCATCGCCGCTGAGCTGGCGACCGACGAGACCCCGCGCAGGTAGAGGGTTGGCGGTCTTGTGCACGGTACAGCGCTGGTGCCGGGTGGTGCAGGCGGCAGCCAAGGCCGACCTGCGCGAGATCTGGGCGGCGCCGGACCGGGCGACAGCGCAGGCTGCGGCTGCAGCCTTCGCTGAAAAGTACCGGACCAAATACGCGAAGGCAGTCACCTGCCTTATCAAGGATCGCGCCGCGCTCCTAACCTGCCACGACTTTCCGGCCGAGCACCGGGACCATCTGCGAACCTTCAACCCCATCGAGAGCGTTTTCGCAACGGTGCGGCATCGCACGGTGCGCACCAAGGGCGCGCTGTCGCAGGACACGGCCCGGCTGATGGTCTTCAAGCTGGTCATGGCAGCGGCCAAAACCTGGCGCCGGCTGAAGGGCGAGAACCAGTTGCGCAAAGTCGTCCAGGGTGTCACGTTCCGAAACGGCGTCGAGGTCATCAATACGCCAGCACAGAACGCCGCCTGATCACAACGTCATCCAAATTCCGACATAGCTCATTGATCGACAGCCTTCGGCGTGCGTGAGCATGAAAGTACATCGCCATGAGCTGCAGCACAGACCGATTTTGCTCGATGCAGCGCTGGAACGCCGGGCGGCGTTCGTCCGCGGCGAACAGGGCCGCCGCGACCGGGCCACGGGAGTCGTGAACGGGCACCGTGAAGCCACAGCGGATGCCGAACTGCCCCGCCTCGTCGAGTAGCGCGCATTGCGGCTTCGACAGACGCTTCGCCGTGAATTCTTGTCCCCACTCGAACGGCTCTGTGGCTGTCAGCGCCTGGACAATGACCGGATCGACGCGCTCATAGTGTTCCCGAAGATAATGGTCGGTCCACGCGACCCGGTAGTTCGAGATGAGTTTCGGGCGCATCGCCCCTTCTCGACGGCATGGAAAGATACGCAAAGCACCTCAGATTGAGCGCGGCACCCGCATTGGCGAGCATGGTGCGGGAGACGCTCGATGTCGCCGCCGGCGGCAAGGCCAGCGATAAACGCTTGGAACACTCGATGCATGGGGTTACGCCAGTTTCACATAGACCCTCGTCGTCAGCTCGATGGCGGGAAGCGATCCTGCGAGGGTTGCTTCCATTAGGGTCCGGGGCGTGGCCGATTTGTTCTTGGGGCATTCACGCAGATTACCCGGCGGACAAATACTCCCGCGGTTGCACGCCCCGCTCGATGGCCAGCGTTTGGGCGTACATCGTCTCGGGTGCAGCCCAGGCCCGCACGGCCGCTCCGACCCCACCCTTCGGACGAACTCGAATTCTAGCAAACCTCCGGCGGGCCGGAGAGATCAGCCTCGTCGGCCTTCTGCCTCAATCGGGCCACGAAAGTGACACCTGACATTGCGGTGACGACAACTGCTTCAAATCCCAACAGCGATGCATGATCATTCTATTTCTACGCCACGGCCCTCTACTTTCCCATGCTTCAGTATTAGCTCTTCCTTCTATTGCCAACGATCGCTTTCATTTCGCTCGAAGCAGCCAAGAGATCGAGATGGCAACGAACTCGGAAGCATCGATGAAGCGCACGATAAGGCGGCATCAGTTGCGGGAAATGGTGCCAGTGGCGCCAGATTGCAGATCCGTTCAGACCCGAAGTACCCGGGCTCGCCGCCGTGACGGACCGGGCCGAAGCCAACGTCCTCACCTTCAGGAGCTTCTTCAGGAGCTTCCCCGAGGACCACTGGCCCAAGATCCGCAGCGCCAATCCGCTGGAAGGCCTCAACGGCGAGATCAAGCGCCGCACCGAGGTCGTCGGCATCTTCCCCAACGAAGGCGCCATCCCTCGCCTCGTCGGCGCCATCCTGCTCGAGCAGAACGATGAGTAAGCCGTGCAACGGGCCCGCTACATGACCCTGGAAACATCGCGCCGTTGCGCGACGATCCCATCGCCAAGCTGCCCGCCGTAGCGCCTGACAAAAACCGGCCGGCCGGGCCGGAAAGCGCAATACAACCGAGCCTCTACACCACGTCCTAGGACACGATCACCAGAACATTGCGCTCCTGAATCCAAAGGGAGATTTTGCCAATTCGGAATCCGCTCGGTTTCAGCGACTATTGGCATCGATCGGTCATGACAGTGATGGCAACCGAGATGACGTTGGCGACCGTCTCCCGCACGGATTGCAGGCTCTGGCCCCGCGACGGCGCCTCAGCGAGGCGGAATAATCGGCGGGGCTGATTAAAGTGGGAACAGGACCACCCGCCGGGGTCGTCGGGCCCTGGCGCGTTCGCCAGGCGACCGACGAAGCCGGCCAGCAGAGCGGAGATTGCGGCCACGCTCATGTGGGTGACCCCTTTGTGAGGCCTCGCCAAAACCGCCCGCCTGTGCAAAATAGTCGAACCGGGTGAAATCATTGCTGGCTAGACGTGGCTGCGGCGTTTCCGTTTTCGGCGATCATCGGTCAGGACGAGATGAAGCTCGCGATCCTGATCGCGGTGATCGACCCGTCGCTTGGTGGCGTGCTGGTGTTTGGCCATCGCGGCACGGGTAAATCGACGGCTGTACGAGGCCTCGCAACGCTGTTGCCGAAGACGCGAGTCGTCCTCGACTGTCGCTTTCGATGCGACCCCGCGGCTGACGACTCGCTATGTGAGGAATGCCGCAAGCGTAAGGCCAGGGGTTCGCTCAAAAGCCGGCTTTCGCCGGTGCCCGTGGTCGATCTGCCGCTTGGCGCAACCGAGGACAGCGTCGTCGGTGCCCTCGACATCGAACGCGCGCTGTCACGCGGCGAGAAAGCCTTCATGCCCGGGCTTCTCGCACGCGCCCATCGCGGTTTCCTCTACGTCGACGAGGTCAATCTGCTCGAGGATCACCTGGTCAACCTGCTGCTCGATGTGGCCGCTTCGGGAGAGAACGTCGTCGAGCGGGATGGGTTGAGCATCCGTCACCCGTCGCGCTTCGTCCTTGTCGGCAGCGGCAATCCGGAAGAGGGCGAGCTGCGCCCGCAACTGCTCGATCGCTTCGGTTTGGCGGTGGAGGTCGCGACCCCGGCAAATCTCGCGACTCGCGTCGAAATCGTGCGCCGGCGCGACGCCTTCGACCGCGACCCGGAGGGTTTTGTCGCGTCCTGGGCAAAACAGGAAAACCGGCTGCGGCGGCGCATCGCCGCCGGACGCGCCCGGCTCGCCTCGGTCGCGGTCCCCGACGACATGCTTGAGCGCGCGGCGCGTTTATGTTTGCGTCTCGGCACCGACGGCCTGCGGGGCGAGCTGACGTTGATTCGTGCCGCCCGGGCTCTGGCCAGTCTGGAGAGCGACATGGTCGTCAACATCAGCCACTTGCGGCGCGTCGCGACGCCGTCGCTCCGGCACCGGTTGCGGCGCAACCCACTCGATGATGCGGGCTCGTCAACGCGAGTCGAGCGGGCGGCGGAAGAGGTCCTCGCTTGACTGACGATGTTGGTCCGTGGCGCGACGCCGTCGCCGCCGCTGCGATCTTCGCCGTCGATCCTGTCGGCGTCGGCGGTGTCGCCGTGCGATCTATGCCAGGCCCGGTTCGCGACCGATGGCTGGCGCTTCTTCGCCGGTTTCTTGGACCGGGCATGCCGTTACGGCGAATCCCTCTGCGGGTCAACGATGATCGTTTGCTCGGCGGGCTGGATCTGTCGGCAACGCTCGGATCTCGCCGGCTGATCGCTCAGCGCGGCATTCTGGCCGACGCCGATGGTGGTGCGGTGCTGCTGACCATGGCAGAACGCGTCGGTACTTCGACCGCCGCGCATCTGGCTCGCGCCCTCGATTTGCGCGAGGTCGCGATCGATCACGCCGGCCTCAGGCTGCGCGAGAACGCCCGGATCGGCCTCATCGCGCTCGACGAAGGCGCCGGTCCGGACGAAGGGTTGCCGGCAGTGCTATCCGATCGTCTGGCGTTGATCTTGGACCTCTCCGAACTCGCCCTCCGGGCTTCAGCGGAGCCCCCAACCTCTCTCGATATCGCTGGCGCCAGAAGATTGCTGGGCTCGGTTGTTGCGAACGAGGAGGTCATCGAGGCGTTTTGCGCAACGGCGCTGGCCTTGGGAGTGTCGTCACTGAGAGTTCCGCTTTTCGCCTTGCGGGTGGCGCGTGCGGCGGCGGCGCTGGAAGGGCTGAGTGCCATCTCGGACGGGAACGCGATGCTGGCGGCGCGGCTGGTGATCGGGCCGCGCGCAGCGATTTTGCCCGAAACTGGAGCCGCCGCAGCGCCGCCGCCTGGCGGCGGTCTAGCGGAGCCGGTCGATGAGGCTGGGGCCGAGCAGGCGAGGAGTGAGCCGGCCGAAGCCGATACCGGAGGCGCTGGCGTTCCCGATCGACCGATCGGTGACATCGTTCTGGCCGCGACAAAGGCCGCGGTGCCGCCGGGCCTGCTCAGAGAACTGGCCGAGGCCGGCGCAAGCCGCAGACTGCGGCCCGGAGCAGGACGGGGACGGAGCGGAGCCTTGCGCTCGTCGCGGCATCGCGGTCGACCCGCGGGAGTGCGACGGGGGCGCCTCGGCGGTGGGGCACGGCTTCGGCTTGCCGATACTTTGCGCGCCGCGGCACCCTGGCAGAGGCTGCGGCAGGCCAGTGCCGGTTCGGTGGAAACGAACAGGCTGCGCATCCAGGTAAGCCCGCAAGATTTTCGCTTTGTCCGCTTCAAGGAGCCCCGTCGAACCCTGACGATTTTTGTCGTTAACGCCTCGGGGTCGGCCGCCCTCAACCGCTTGGCGGAAGCCAAGGGTGCGGTCGAACTGCTGCTCGCAGAGTGCTATGTCCGCCGCGACATGGTCGCGCTCTTGGTCTTTCGCGGGGCGGGTGCCGAACTGGTCGTGCCGCCGACCCGATCGCTGGTTCGTGCCAAGCGCTGTTTGGCCGGCTTGCCGGGCGGCGGCGGCACGCCGCTCGCCGCGGCGCTCGACGCCGCGGCGGAATTGGCGCTCACGGCGCAGCGCCGGGGCGCGTCGCCGACCATCGTCATATTGACCGATGGCCGCGCCAACATCGCCCGCGACGGTACCCCCGGTCGCGAGGGCGCCGAAAGGGACGCGCTCGACGCGGCGCAGCGGCTGCAACTTGCGACGGTGCCGACCCTCCTCTGCGATGTTTCGCGTCGCCCGCAACCGCTGGCGCGGCGGCTCGCCGAGGTGATGAGCGCGCGCTATCTGCTGCTCCCCGATGCCGACGCCGCAACTCTGTCCGCGGCGGTTCGAGCCGATGCCGCGCGCTGAGGATCATGCTGCGCCGAGAGGCGCCGCGGCGGCGAGAAAGGCATCATAGCGGCGGACGAACTCGTCGGGCTGTTCGAAATGCGGCAGGGCGCCCGTTTGAAAGGCCTCGAGCGTCCAGCCGGGCTTTTGGGCAAAGGCACCGGCTCGACCATAATCGACAAAATCGCCGCGAACGCCGTGAGTTAGCCATACAGGAACCCTCAACGCGTCGTAGATCCGGTCGATATCGCCGCCGAACAGCATGCCGGAGACAAAAGAATACGGCGCGTGCTGGGCCCCGGGCTGGTGCGCCGTCAGATAGTCGTATTCGAGGAGGCCTGCGTCGATCACTGACGAGCCCCAAGTCCGGCCGAGGAAATAGCGGATGCTGGCACGACTGACGAGCAGATCGTAAAGCGAGCGGCTCCACACCGGGAAGCTGAGTGCGTCGCGCAGCAATGGGATTCCGGGGCCGCCGGCTTTTGCTTCACGCCCCAGCGCGCGCGCGTCGAACCCGGTCGGGCTGACAAGTGCGAGGCTGCGAAACGCCGCTGGCCGCTCGGTTGCAGCGCGCGCCAGGAACTCGGCGGAGAGCGAGAGCGCCAAAGCGTCAATCGGCGGCGCGAGGCCTGCCGGATAGCGGTGCCTGATTTCCTCGACTATCGCAAGGATCGCATCGGTCATCAGCCGCGGCGTGTAGACGCGCTTGCGGCGTTCGGAAAATCCGAAGCCCGGAAGCTCCAGTGCGTAGACCTTACGAGCGCTTCTGTAGTGCTCGTACAACGGGCGAACTTCGTAAGCCGACCCTGCGGCGTTGATGCTGTGCACCAGCAAGAGCGGCGGACCGTCGCCACCAGCTTCATAGTATGCGAGTGTGCCGGCCCGGCTCGGCAGCTCCCGCAGCACACCGCTGAGCGCCGCCGGCAGCGTTCGCCGCCGTGCGGCGGAGAGCGCCCGCCAGCCGAGCAGAAGGAAGGTTGGGGGCAACACCGCTCCGGCGAGTGCCGTGGCGGCCCGGCGGCCGGCACCCGGCCCTGGCACCCGGAGCTTCACTTCAGCGCGCGCTCGATCGACGCAGCGCCGTCGGCGAGAAGATACGCCTTGAACGACGCCGCCGCCGGCGACAGCCGCTTTTGTGCCCGGTGGATGGCGCACCAGTTCCTGATAACCGGCATGCCGGCGACATCCAGAACGGCGAGCCGCCCGCTGGCCAATTCGAGAGCTATCGTGTGGGTCAACAGAAAGCTCACGCCCATGCCGGCGATAACGGCCTGTTTAATGGTTTCGTTCGAGCCGATCTCGATGGTTTCGGCCGGGTGAAAGCGGCGGGCCGCAAAATGACGCTCCATGGCATGTCGAGTCCCGGAGTCGCGTTCGCGAATAAGAAAAGGCTCGCTCTTCAGCTGCGCCAGTCGAAGGTTGCGGCGGGCAGCCCTCGGATGATCGGTGGCAGCGATGATGACGAACGGGTGCTTAGCGAAGGGTACGGCGATTGTATCGAGATTCTCCGGAGTGCGACCCATCAGCGCGAGGTCGATCGTATTCTCGGCGAGTTCACGTACCACGATTCCCGGTTCCTTACCGTCAGCCGGATTTTCAACCCCGGCCGGCCGCGACGAAATTCCGCGAGCAGCCGCGGCACGAAATATTCCGCGGTCGTGGTCGAGGCGATATGCACTTCGCCCCCCTCGTCGCCGCGGTACATCCGGAGGGCATCTTCCGCCTCGCGCAGCCGCGCGAAGATCGCCTCGGTGTGTCCGAGCAATTCGAGGCCAGCGGCGGTCAGATACATTCGTCAACCCATCTGCTCGAAAAGGGGCACGCAAGAATTACGGACGAGTGGTTTACGAGGCGCTGAAGGGCGGCCTCGACTTCGAGGACCTGGTCGTGATTTTCGCCGGCTACAAGGATCGCATGGACCGGTTTTTCGGCTCCAACCCCGGCATGGCTTCGCGGGTCGCCCACCACCTCGATTTTCCCGATTACACGAAAGAGGAGCTGATCGTCATCGCCCGCCTGATGCTCGAGGATGCAATACCACCTCAGCGATGCGGCGGCGCAAACCTTGGCCGAATATATCGAGCGGCGCATGACGCAGCCGAATTTTGCCAATGCCCGCTCGCTCAGAAACGCGCTCGACCGGCGCGCTTGCGTCAGGCGAACCGCTTGTTCGAACGGCGCGGGCAGCCGATCTCGCGCGACGCGCTATCGACGATCGAGGATGCCGATTTTCGCGCCAGCCGCGTCTTCGACGGCACCGGGGCAGGGTCGTGACGACGCGCGGCGCGCGGTCTCGCGACGCGAAAGAGGGGCCGACGACCGGCCCGCGCGCTTTCCTATTCGATTTCGACGGGACGCTGGTCAACAGCGAGGAACTGCATCGACGCGCCTACAACCTCACCTTTCTCAAGTTTGATCTCGACTGGTCTTGGAGACCAGCGCTTTACGAGAAGCTGTTAAAGATTTCCGGGGGTTCCGATCGCATCGTCGCCTACATCGAGGGCCTGAACCGGGCGCCGGCCGAGGTGGACAGGCTGCGGCGGCTGGTACCGGGTATCCACCGGGCGAAGACAAAGCTCTACGGCGAACTCTTGTCCGACAGCGCCAATCGGCTGCGCTCCGGCGTGGCCCGCCTGTTCGGCGCAGCGCGGCAGAGCGGGCTCAAACTCGGAATCGCCGCGACCTCGGCCTTGAGCAATGTCCAGACCCTGCTCGCCGCGGCATTCGGGAACGAGCTACGGGAAGTGGTCGGGTCGATCGTCGGCCGGCCGCCGATTGCGTCGCCTTCGAGGATTCGGCAAACGGTCTCGCCGCGGCGAAAGCGGCAGGGCTGTGCACCGTGGTGACACCGAGTCGATGGACGCGCGGCCAGGATTTCGGGGGTGCCGACCTGGTGCTGCGGAAGCTCGGCGATCCCGATGATCCTCTTGACGACCGCGACGCCGTGCTGATCGGCGGCGCCCCCTATCTTGGCATGACGCAGATCCGGGCTTTGCACGATAAAGCGCTGCGCAGTCAACGCAAACCCGGGGTGAGGGGCGACGCGTCAACTCGTCAACTGGAGGCAGATCCTTCGGAATTGGGCTACGGCAATGCTCGCCGATCACACGACGCTTAGCGAATTCCTGACGGCTGAACGCCGGCGGCATCCGCACGCTACCGGCGAACTGAACGACCTCATCCTCGAGATCGCATTCGCCTGCAAGTCGATCGCGGCGCGATTGGCCTGCGGCGCGCTCGGCGAACGGTTCGTCCCCGGCGGACGCACGGCGGATCCCGAAGAGCTGCGGCGACCCCTGCCGACGGTCGCCGATGAAATCTTTGTCCAGGCCACAGAATGGGACGGACATGTGGCCTGCATGATGTCGAAGGAGCGGGAAGTACCGATCGGGGTGTGGCCCGATTGTCCGTTCGGCCGCTATCTGTTGGTCTTCGATGCGCTCGACGGTGCGGCGGATGTCGACGTCAATGTGACCGCCGGCAGCCTGTTCTCGATCCTTCACGCGAAGACCCCGGATGAACTCGCAACGACCGCCGATTGTTTGCAGACTGGCGCCTCTCAAGTTTGCGCCGGCTATGCGGTCTACGGACCCTCGACGATGCTCGTGCTTTCTGTCGGCACCGGGGTGCACGGTTTCACTCTCGAACCGCGGCTCGGCGAATTCATCCTCACACGCCAGAGCCTTCGCGGGCCGCCGGCCACCAGCGAGTTCGCCATCGACGCTTCGAACAGCCGGCTCTGGGAGCCCGCCATAAAGCGCTACATCGACGAATGCGCGGCGGGCAGAACCGGCGTTCGCGGCAAAGATTTCGACATGCGCTGGGTCGCATCGCTGGTCGCCGAAACCCACCGTATTCTTATCCGCGGCGGGGTCTTTCTCGATCCGCGCCCCAGTAGCGGCTCGGGCGACAGGATCAGCTTGCGCCTGCTGCACGAAGCCAACCCGGTCTCGTTCATCGTCGAGCAGGCCGGCGGCGCTGCGAGCACCGGACACGGGCGGGTGCTGGAGATCGCGCCGAGCCATCTCGACCAACGCGTCGGACTGATTTTTGGCGCACGCGAAGAAGTCGAGCGGATCGAAACATATCACCGGAACCACAACCTGCAAGAAATTGACGCGCCGCTGTTCGGCGTGCGCGGGCTGTTTCGCGGTTCTGATTGAAGCGATCGAGGAATGCCATGTCGGCAAAGCATCCGATCATCGCCATCACCGGGTCGTCAGGCGCCGGAACGACTTCGGTGAGCCGCACCTTCGAGCAGATCTTTCGCAGGGAAAACATCAAGGCCGCCTTTGTCGAGGGCGACAGCTTTCATCGCTACGACCGCGACGACATGAAGCGAAAAATGGCGGCGGAATTGGAACGCGGCAATCATAGGTTCAGTCATTTCGGCCCGGAAGCGAACCTGTTTGCCGAGCTGGAGGCACTGTTTCGCGATTATGGCGAGTGCGGCGGCGGCCGCTACCGGAAATATCTGCACGACGCCGATGAGGCGGCGCCGTGCGGCCAGGCGGCGGGTACCTTTACTCCTTGGGAGGAGCTGCCGCACGACACCGATCTATTGGTCTACGAAGGTCTGCATGGCGCAATCGCCGAGGTCGATGTCGCCCGGCACGTCGATCTCCTCGTCGGGGTCGTGCCGGTGATCAACCTCGAATGGATCCAGAAGCTGCATCGCGACCGGTCGACGCGCGGCTATTCGACGGAGGCGGTGACCGATACGATCCTTCGCCGGATGTACGACTACCTCGAATACATCTGCCCGCAATTCTCACGTACGCACATCAATTTTCAGCGGATTCCCGTCGTCGACACGTCGAACGCGTTCATCTCGCGCCATATCCCGACGCCGGACGAAAGCATGCTGGTGATCTGGTTCGCCAACCCGCGCGGCATCGATCTTCTGTATCTGTTATCGATGTTACACGATTCGTTCATCTCGCGTCCGAACACGATCGTCTGCCCCGGCGGCAAGATGGATCTCGCCATGCAGCTGATCTTTACGCCCACGATGTGGCGGCTGATCGAGCGGCGCAAGCAGGCGACGCGGCAATAGCGGGGGCGAAGAACCGACCAGCGCCGGCTTTGACCCGCTGCCCGACGGCATCGCGCGGTCGCGGCTCGCGGCGGTGGCCCGAGCGATGTCTTCGGCGAGGTGCGCGCGATGACCGCGGTCGGATTGCGGCGCAAGACCGACATCGACAGCTATGTGCGGCAGATGGCGCTGCGCTGAGGACGGCGGCCTAGACTTATCCTCGCCTGGGGTGTTGTTTCGAGCGCACGGCCTGTGAGACGATACTTCGCATGATCGGGAAGCTGGTTTGGGAGCGGGACGGGCGTGACTGGCCAAACCGGGATGCCAGCCGCTTCGTGCGCGCCGGCGGGTTGCGATGGCACGTGCAAAAGATGGGCACCGGTCCGGTGCTGCTGTTGGTGCACGGCACCGGCGCTGCCACGCATTCCTGGCGCGGGTTGGCACCGTTGCTCGCCAGCCGCTTTACGGTGATCGCACCCGACTTGCCGGGACACGGTTTCACCCAGCGTCCGGCGTCTTATCGGATGTCCTTGCCGGCGATGGCCCGTTCCCTGCGCGATCTCCTGACGTGCCTCGACGCCGAGCCCGTCATGGCTGCCGGGCATTCGGCCGGCGCGGCGATCCTGGCGCGCATGAGCCTCGAAGGCTATATCGCGCCCAAGGCGCTCATCAGCCTCAATGGCGCGCTCCTCGCCTTGCACGGCTTGCCGCGCCATGTGTTTTCGCCGGTCGCGAAGCTTTTGGCCGGGTGTCCGGCGGTCTCCTACCTCTTCGCCTGGCGGGCCGCCGACCGGAGTGTGGTCGAGCGGATGCTCCGCGACACCGGCTCTGCTCTCGATGCGCGAGGTGTCGAGTTCTACCGCCGGCTCGCGCGCAGCCCGAACCATGTGGCGGCGGCGCTCGGCATGATGGCGAACTGGGATCTTGGCCTGCTGGAGCGGCAGCTGCCGCGCTTGGCACCGCGCCTACTCCTGCTCGCCGGCGCGAACGATCGGACGATCCGGCCCTCGGAGGCGCTCCGGGTATGCTCGCTGCTGCCGACCGCGACGGTCGTGACCCTTCCCGGCCTCGGCCATCTGGCGCATGAGGAGCGTCCTGCTGAAATTGCCGAACAGCTGACCAATATGGCGCGCTCGGCGAACGTGCTGGCGTAGCGGGGCCCAGGTGCCGCAGGCGGTCGTTATAGGGAGTGGGCTCGGCGGCCTGGCCGCGGCGGTGAGGCTCGGGGCCCGCGGCTATCGGGTCACGGTTATCGAGAAGCTCGACGCTCCCGGCGGCCGCGCCCGAGTATTTCGCCAGGACGGGTTCACCTTCGACGCCGGTCCGACAATCGTCACCGCACCGTTCCTCTTCGAAGAGTTGTGGCGATTGGGCAATCGTCGATTTTGCGACGACATCGATCTGCGCGCGATCTCGCCCTTCTATCACATCCGTTTCGACGACGGCGCGATTTTCGAATATAGCGGTGATCCGGAAGCGATGCGGGCTGAAATCGCCCGTTTCTCGCCGGCGGATGTGATGGGCTACGAGCGCTTCCTGCGGGCGAGCGCGGCGATCTACAAGGTCGGCTTTGAACAGCTCGGCGACGTGCCTTTCGAGAGTTGGCGAGACATGGCAAGGATCGTCCCAGACATGATCCGCCTCGGGACTTGGCGGTCGGTCCACGGCCTCGTCGCCAAACATGTGCGCGATCCCCGATTGCAGATCGCCTTGAGCTTTCACCCGCTCCTGATCGGCGGAAACCCGTTTACCGCCAGCTCGGTCTATAGTCTGATCTCCCATCTGGAAAGGCGCTGGGGCGTGCATTTTCCGATGGGCGGCGTCGGCAGATTGGCGCAGGGTCTCGTCGGGCTCATCGAGGGACAAGGGGGGATAGTGCGCTGCGGTGCGGAAGCCGAAGCGATCACCGTGAGCGGTCGTGCCGCGACCGGCGTTCACCTCGCCTCCGGCGAGAAGATCGCCGCCGACATTATTGTCTCGAATGTCGATTCCGCTTGGACCTACCGTTACCTGCTGCCGTCCGGAGTGCGGCGCCGCTGGACCGACCGCCGGATCGAGCGGGCGCGCTATTCGATGAGCCTTTTTGTCTGGTATTTCGGCACGAAGCGGCGCTACCCCGATGTGGCGCATCACACGATCCTGTTGGGCCCACGCTATCGAGAGCTGCTCGATGACATATTCGGCAGGAAGGTGCTCGCGGCGGACTTCAGCCTCTACCTGCATCGGCCGACTGCGACCGACCCGGCGCTGGCGCCCGACGGGTGTGATGCGTTTTACGTCCTCTCCCCTGTGCCACACCTCGGCAGCGGCGTCGATTGGGAAAAGACGGCGGAGCCGTATCGGCGGGCGTTGGCGCGCCGTCTCGACGAGACCGTATTACCTGATTTCGAGCAGCACATTGTGACTTCGAGAATGACGACTCCGTTGGATTTTCAGGACCAGCTCTCGTCCTTTCGCGGTGCCGCATTCGGGCTAGAGCCCGTCCTGTGGCAAAGCGCCTGGTTTCGTCCGCACAGCCGCAGCGAAGATGTCGATCGCCTGTATCTCGTCGGTGCCGGCACGCATCCGGGCGCCGGATTGCCCGGGGTCCTGTCGTCGGCGCGGGTTCTCGATCGGGTGGTGCCGGATGCAAGAGTTCTTTAACTGACCCGGCGCCCACCTCCGCGGCAGATCTCGCAGCGTGCCGCGAGCTGCTGAACGGCGGTTCGCGAACGTTCTTCGCTGCATCGCTGCTGCTGCCGCCGAGGCTGCGAAACCCGGCGATGGCGATCTACGCCTTTTGCCGTTTGATGGACGACATCGTTGATGCCGACGGCGACAGCGCCGCCAGCGCTGCCGCGGCGGGGCTGTGCGAGCGGCTCGATCGCGCGTATGCCGGGTCACCGTGGCCGTCGCCGGTCGACCGCGCGTTTGCCGATGCGGTCGCGCGGTTCGCCATCCCGCGCGCCTTGCCGGACGCAATGCTCGACGGGTTTGCCTGGGACCTGGCCGGTCGCCGCTACGAGGATCTCGCCGAGCTGTGCAGCTATGCCGTGCGCGTCGCCGGCACGGTCGGTGCGATCATGGCGGCGCTGATGGGGGCCAGGAAGCCGGAAATCGTCGCCCGCGCCTGCGACCTGGGTGTAGCGATGCAGCTGACCAATATCGCACGCGATGTCGGCGAGGATGCCCGCGCCGGGCGCCTTTATCTGCCGCTCTCCTGGTTGCGCGAAGCCGGCATCGAGCCGGAGGAATGGCTCGCCCGGCCGGTTTTCAGCGAATTGCTCGGGCGCGTCGTGGCGCGCCTGCTGCGCGCCGCCGAAATCCTCTATCGGCGGGCGGACACTGGCATCGCTCGCCTGCCGGCCGGCTGCCGGCCGGGTATCCGAGCCGCGCGGATTCTCTACGCCGAGATCGGCCGCGAGATCGAACGCGGCGGTTGCGACTCGGTATCGCAGCGCGCGGTGGTGCCGCGCCGGCGCAAGGTGCAGCTCATCTCGCGCATGCTTCTCGCCCGCAATACCACGCGAGGGTTGCAAGTGCCGCCGCTTCCGCAGGCGCGGTTTCTGGTCGACGCGGTCGCTGCCTCGCGGCCGGCCGCGAGCGGTGCCCTGCCGCCGCCGATCCGCTGGTGGAGCCTTGCCGATCGGGTGGTCTGGGTCGTCGATCTGTTCGCGCGGCTCGAGCGCCGTGAGCAATTTGCTGCTATGGATGGCCGCGATCCGGAAATCAGGGTTCCGGCCGGGATGTAGGGGACAGCCATGCGAAACTTGACGGGTGCTGTTCTTTTTCTTATCGGAGCCTGGTTGCTCTATTCGGGACTGCTCCACCGGGCTCGGGCCGTTAGGCGCTCGGCGCCGATGGATTTGGTCCAAGAATTGACACAGGCTACGTCGTCTCTGGCCGTTTTCGGCGCCATCCTCCGGCCGCTGATCCTCTGCGCCCTCGGCTATTTCGCGGTCAAGGTAACGATGGCCTATTTGCTGCTCGACGGCGGCCGGTATTTCTCGCTTTTCGATCTTGGCGGGCTGTTGTTTCTGCTGGCGGCCTACGCCGCTTGGCTGGAACTGCAGACGAGATACCGCAAGGAAGAACACGCTCATATTGCCGCGGTCTCGATTGCCGCAACGCCTGCGCCTGCGCGACCAGAGCGTGCAAAACCGCCGGTCCAAACTGGCGAGCGGCGGCGCGAGCCGGCGCTCTGAAACGGGCGCGCGACAGCGCGAGCGGCCGTGATGCGCGGTTGGCTCGGCCTGATCGAACTGTTCGTCACCCTCCTGTTCGCCCTCGGCTGGGGTATAGTCGAACTGGTCGCGAGCCGCCTCGACAAGAAGCCGAAAGCCGAGAGCGACGGCGAGGATGCCGGCAGTCCGCCGCAGGATTGTTGACGGCGTGCGCTGTCACCGACAGCGGCGCGGCATCCGAAACGGCAGCAGCACCCTGACCCAGCGGGCGCGGAACCGATCGAGCGACAGGCTCTCATGGATCGCCACCACCCGTTCCCCGAAAATCCGCGCATCGATCACCGAGCGGGCATAGAAGGGCGCGTCTTCGAGGGTCTGGACGAGCGTCGCCGGATCCCCTGCATCGGCACGAGCCGACCGGGGCAGTCGCCATTTGGTGCGCGGCAGCGGCATCGACGGCAGCACCGGCAGCTGCTCGCTTCCGCCGCGACGATCGAACCGCAGAGCCAGAGCCAGAGGGTCGCCGTCTCGCGGTCTGACATCATAAAACACCACGGCGCCACGAGGATGTTCGGCGCGCGACCACTGCCAGCCGGCAAAAGCGGATTCAAGAGGGGCGGCCCCGGCATTCCAATCGAGGTATCCGGAACCGCGCCAGCGCAATGCCGGTTGTACGAGCGCGACCTCGACCTTCGCAGATGCGGCGAGCGGACGCCACCAGTGCCGCCGCTCGCTATCGAGAGCGAACGCCGGCCCCGCAAGCGCGTCGGGATAGAGACGCAACCGGCCCTGCACCCGTCGGGGAGTCGGGACCGCGATCTCGTCGAATTCGACTGCGAGCGCATCACCGTCCCACGCGATCGTGCTTGCGCCGATCGTCAGGTTCGATTGCGATCGGTTTACCGCATCGCGGCCGCGCTCGGTCAAAGTCCAGCGCCTGGCCCCACGGCCGTAGAGCGCAACATTCAGAGCACAGTGATTGAGCGGATCTGCCGGCCTACGGCGTCGAGCCCAGGCGTAATAAGGCGAAAACACGCTGCCGATAAAGGCGATCAGGGCGATGCCGTGCCGCCCGTCGTCGCTCAGGGCATCGATATACCACCACGCGTAGCCGTCCGGCGGGACGGTTGCGTCGAAACGATGTCCGAAACCAGGCTCGCCGCCACCAAACGGCCCGACAACGCCGCCATCGGCACCCCCGGCCCCGGGTGCACACTGCCCCCCGCCAAATAGAGGCGCGGCAGCTTGGTGCGAGCGGTCGGACGACTGAACGACGCCCTCCAGCCCTGAGAGGCTCGGCCGTAGAGCGCGCCCCCGGTCGCCGGGAACAGCTTCTCGAATGCCCTCGGATCGGTCACCAGGACCCTCTCGGGTTGACGATGCAAAAAGAGGCCGCAGCGTTCGAGTTGGCCGAATGTCCGCTCGCCGCATGCCTCTAGCTCCGTTTCATTGAGAGGGTCGGTGTCGCCGGTCGGCGGCGCGTTGACGATGCACAAGAAACGCCCGGGGTCGTCCGGGGCCGCATCGTCGCGGTCTTCGCGATCTTGGGCGCAGACATAGACGGTCGGCGCCGCCGGCAGCCGCCGGTGTTGCACGATGTCCGAGAATTCGGCGCGGTAATCGCGCGAGAAAAAGACGTTATGGCGCAGCAGCGGGAACCCTTCCGCCTTGGCCAGCAGCGCCCAGGTCACGGCCGAAAGCGAGCGCGCCCGGCGGTCCACCGCGGGGACCGCCTGGGCTACCTCGGACCCGAACCGGCCATTGGCGATAGCCGCGGCGTCGGCATTGACGACCACGGCGTCGGCGTCGAGCCGCTCGCCATCGGCAAGCTTGACGCCCGCCGCCCGCCCGCCTTCGACGACGATCTCGCGCACTTCGCTGCCATATCGAAAACGGGCGCCGGCACGGGCACCCAATTGCGCCAGCGCGACCGCCAACCGATGCATGCCCCCTTCGACGAGCCAAACGCCCTGGCTCTCGACGTGAGCCACCAGCATCAATGTCGCGGGAGCGAGAAACGGCGAAGAACCACAATAGGTCGCGTAGCGGGCGAAGAGCTGCCGCAGCCGAGGATCGGCAAAAAACTCGCCGAGAGCCTGCCACAGGGTAGTGAATGGGCGCAGCGCCCATAGATCGGCAAACCCCTTGAGACCGGCTCCGGCGACGAGCGACAGCAACGTCGGGCGCGGCGAGCGGATGAACAATTCGTCCAGCGTCTCGTAAATCCGCCTGGCATGCCGGCAGAATTCACGGTACCCGCGTGCTTCGGCCGCGCCGGCGAAGCGGCCGATCGCGTCCGCCGATTCGTCGATACCGGCATAAAGATCGAGGCGTTCCTCGGCGCTCCAGGCATGGCGCGCGAAGATTGCCGCCGGCCGCATCGGGACGTGATCGGCGAGGTTGGCGCCGGCCGCCGCGAAGATCTCTTCGAACACCCAGCGCATCGTGAGCACGGTCGGCCCGGCATCGAGGCGGATTTCCGCCGATCTCCACCTCGCGCAATTTGCCGCCCGGCTCCGCGGCGCGCTCGACCACCTCGACATCGAGCCCCAGAGAAGCCAGCTCGAGAGCGGCGACCAGTCCTGCAACTCCCGCCCCGACGATCATTACGCGGGAGGCGCGCATGCCCTTGGCCTCCAGAATTCGATTGACATAGTTGTCAACGTAACACGACACTCGGCACTGACAACATATATTGACACATGTTCGAGGCTGAGCATGGATGCGGCGGCACGGATTGAATTGGCGCTGGAAGGGGTTTTGGCCTGCGCGGGATCGGAAGCATGTCCGCCGCGGTTGGCAGCCGCGGTGCGGCACGCGGTTTTTCCGGGCGGCGCGCGTGTGCGGCCGAGGCTTTGCTTGGCGGTCGCCGCGGCCTGCGGCGAAGACGAGCCGACGCTCTCGCTGGCCGCGGCATCGTCGATAGAGCTCCTGCACTGCGCCTCGCTGGTCCATGACGATTTGCCCTGCTTCGACGATGCGCCGCTGCGACGCGGCAGACCCTCGGTTCATCACCTGTTCGGCGAGGCTTTGGCATTGCTGACAGGCGACGCCCTCATCGTTCTCGCCTTCGAGACGCTGGCTCTCGGCGCAACAAAATCCCCGCATCGCCTGAGGCCATTAATGGCCGCAATCGGGCGGGCTGCCGGCATTCCGTTTGGGATTGCGGCCGGTCAGGCCTGGGAGTGCGAGCCCCGCATCGACCTAGTCCGATATCAGCGGGCTAAGACCGGGTCGCTGTTCGCCGCCGCGAGCGTGGGCGGCGCGGTGTCGGCGGGTGCCGACGGAGAGGCGTGGCGCGCATTGGGGGCGCGTCTCGGCGAAGCCTATCAAGTCGCCGACGATATCGGTGATGCGGCAGCGAGCGAGGCACAATTAGGCAAGCCGGTCGGGCGCGATCTGGCGCTCGCTCGCCCCAGCGCAGCGCTGCGGTTGGGGATTCCGGGAGCCGTGCGGCGGCTCGACGCGTTGCTGTCCGCGGCGATCGACGCAATTCCGCCGTGTCGCGGTGCCGATCAATTGAGGAGCCTCATACTATTCGAGGCCGACCGGTTTCTGCCAAAGGAGCTGGCACGTCGCGCGGCGTGAACGGAATTCAGCAAACGAGCTGGCCAGCCGAGGAGAAGCTCGGGCCGCCACGCTCGGCGGCGGCTCCCGCTGCGCGTCTTCCGGCGTTTCGCGATCGGCTGTTCGCCAGCCGGAAGTTCTTGCGCTGGGCGGCCGGCTGCCCGCTCACCCGGCGATTCGTCCGGCAACGTCAACGAGCCTTGTTCGATTTGTGCGCGGGATTTGTCTATTCGCAGATCCTGCTCGCGTGCGTCAGGCTCCGGCTGTTCCCTATTCTGCGCGACGGGCCGCAGAGCCTCGGAGAATTGTCAAGGCGGCTGTCGCTGCCGTCGGAGGCCGCGTCGCGGCTGCTCGACGCCGCCTTATCACTGCGGCTCGTTTCCCGTCGGGGATCGGACCGCTTCGGCCTTGGCGCGCTGGGGGCCGTGATTGCAGGCAACTCTGCAATCGCGGAGTTGATCGAGCACCACGCCTTGCTTTACGCCGATCTCGTCAACCCGGTGGCGTTGCTGCGCGGCAAACGCGACACGAAGCTTGCCGGCTTCTGGCCCTATGCCAGCGCGCAACGGGTCGGGGCTCTGAGCGCCGATCGCATATCCGAATACACGCGGCTGATGGCGGCATCGCAGACCCTGATCGCCGATGAGGTGATCGGCGCCTACCGCTTTGGTCGCCATCGCTGCCTGCTCGATGTCGGCGGTGGCGACGGCAGTTTTCTCGCCGCCGTCGGAGAGCGCTATCCGGCCCTGCGTCTCGCTCTCTTCGACCTTCCCGCAGTCGCCGCAGAGGCGTCGACGCGCCTCGCGG
This sequence comes from uncultured Alphaproteobacteria bacterium, assembly GCA_963795485.1. Taxonomy (GTDB): domain Bacteria; phylum Pseudomonadota; class Alphaproteobacteria; order ATCC43930; family CGMCC-115725; genus AP-15. The sequence goes on along the minus strand of CAWCIL010000008.1, from coordinate 1,308,087 downwards.
CGGCCGAGCTCGCCTCGCGCGCCACGATCGTGGGCGGCGACTTTCGCTTTGATCCGCTGCCGGTCGGCGCCGACATCATCTCGCTCGTGCGCGTCGTCCATGACCACGACGACGGGGCGGTTCTGGGACTTTTCCGCGCGGCTCGGCGGACGCTGCCGGAAGGCGGCGTGCTGCTCGTCGCCGAACCGATGTCCGGCACACCGGGCGCCGAACCGGTGGGCGATGCCTATTTCGGCTTTTATCTGCTGGCGATGGGCAGCGGTCGCCCGCGCACCCGCGAGGCCCTCGAAGCGCTGATGCGTCAAGCCGGCTTCACCGATATTCGCCGTTTGCATACCAACAGCCCGCTGCTGACCGGCGCGATCGTGGCGAAATTTTAGCTGTCTAATTTTCTTGACACACTATATCGTAATGGTAAGTTTACAGTCTTGGTTCGAATCGGTTCTGCGGGAGGGAGCCGGCGTGGATGCCGTCGCGGTGGTTCTGAAGGAGCCGAAACACCTGGAGCTCAGCCGGCTCGAGCTGACGCCGCCCGGGGAGGAGGATGCGGTCGTTGACATCGAGTGGACCGGCATCAGCGCTGGAACCGAGAGGCTACTTTGGTCGGGCCGGATGCCGAGCTTCCCCGGCATGGGCTATCCGCTGGTGCCGGGATACGAATCAATCGGAAGGGTCAGCGCGATCGGTCCGCGAGCTGTTGCATGCGTCGGTGAACGCGTGTTCGTCCCCGGAGCGCGATGCTTTGGCGAGGTGCGCGGACTGTTCGGCGGCGCCGCGTCGCGGGTCGTTGTTGCGGCGTCGCGGCTGGTTCCGATCGACGAGCAACCTGGCGAGCATGGGATCCTCTTAGCGCTCGCCGCCACCGCCTACCATGCGATGTCGGCTCCAGGAGCGACGCCGCCCGATCTGATCGTCGGGCACGGTGTTCTCGGGCGGCTGCTGGCACGGCTGGCACTTCTTTCCAACGGCGCCGCACCTGTAGTCTGGGAAAAAGCCTCCGAGCGCATCGGCGGCGCCGAGGGCTACGCCGTGATCGATCCCGAAGATGACGGCCGCGACGATTACCAGGCGATTTACGATGCGAGTGGCGACGCCTCGCTGCTCGACGCCCTGATCGGCAGGCTGGCGCCGGGCGGGGAAATCGTTCTGGCCGGGTTCTATTCGGATCCGTTGTGCTTCGCTTTCCCGCCAGCCTTCATGCGCGAGGCGCGGTTGCGGGTCGCGGCGGAGTGGCGCCCGACCGACATCGTCGCGGCCAAACGGCTGATCAAAGAAGGCGGGCTGTCGCTCGACGGCCTGATCACGCATCGCCAGCCCGCGGCCGAGGCGGCCGCGGCCTACAAGACCGCATTCACCGACCCGTCGTGCCTGAAGATGGTCCTCGATTGGAGAACCTGCTCATGACCCAGTCGCAGACTGGACTTTTAGCGCCGAGCATGCACGACCGGCTGCGCGCCGAGGCGGCGAGCGAGCCCGACCCCGTGCCGACCGAACCGGCGACCAAAGAGACGCAGATCATCGCCATCTACGGCAAGGGCGGCATCGGCAAGAGCTTCACGCTCGCCAACCTCTCCTACATGATGGCGCAGCAGGGCAAGCGCGTCCTGCTGATCGGCTGCGATCCGAAGAGCGACACGACCTCGCTATTGTTCGGCGGCCGTAGCTGTCCGACGATCATCGAGACTTCTTCCGCCAAAAAGGCGGCCGGCGAGAAAGTCGCGATCGGCGATGTCTGCTTCAAGCGCGACGGCGTGTTCGCGATGGAGCTGGGCGGACCGGAAGTCGGACGCGGCTGCGGCGGCCGAGGAATCATCCACGGCTTTGAGCTGCTGGAAAAGCTCGGCTTCCACCAATGGGGCTTCGACTTCGTCCTGTTGGATTTCCTCGGCGATGTCGTCTGCGGCGGCTTCGGCCTGCCGATTGCACGCGACATGTGCCAGAAGGTCATCGTCGTCGGGTCGAACGATCTCCAGTCGCTCTACGTCGCCAACAACGTCTGTTCCGCCGTCGACTACTTCAAGAAGCTCGGCGGCAATGTCGGCGTCGCCGGCATCGTGATCAACAAGGACGACGGCACCGGCGAGGCCGCCGCGTTTGCCGAAGCCGTGAAAATCCCGGTACTCGCGGCGATCCCGGCCGACGACGACATCCGGCGCAAAAGTGCGAGCTACCAAATCATCGCCCGGCCAGGCGGCGAATGGGCGCCGTTGTTCGAAGGGCTCGCGCGGCGGTGCGCGGAGGCGCCGCCCGTGCGGCCGTCGCCGCTTTCGCACGAGGCGCTGCTCGGTTTGTTCAAAGGCGACGCGGTGGGGCGCAGCGTCATCCTCGAACCGGCGACGCTCGAAGACATGTGCGCCACCGCGGTGCTCGAGCGGCCGTCGCTCGAAGTCGTTTACGAGACCGCGTAACAGGTGGGCTCGGCGATGATCGGCATCGAAATCGAAGCCCCGCCACGGGAAGCCGGCTCAGCCGCAGAAGCGGGCTGTCACGGCGGCCGCGAGACGATGCTCGAAGCCGCCCGAAACGCCGGCAAGAGTTCTGCTCTCGATCGTCTACTGCTTGATTATCCGCGAGGCCCGCACGACCAGCCGCAATCGATGTGCCCGGCTTTCGGCTCGCTGCGCGTCGGCCTGCGAATGCGGCGGACGGCGACGATCCTTTCGGGATCGGCCTGCTGCGTCTATGGCCTGACCTTTACGTCGCATTTCTACGGCGCACGCCGCAGCGTCGGCTATGTGCCGTTCAACTCGGAAAGCCTTGTCAGAGGCCAGCTCTTCGAGGACATCCGCAAGGCGGTTTTCGAGACGGCCAAACCAGATCTCTACGACGCGGTTGTCGTGATCAATCTCTGCGTGCCGACCGCGTCCGGCGTGCCGCTCGATCTCTTGCCGAAGGAAATCGACGGCGTGCGGATCATCGGCATCGACGTGCCGGGGTTCGGCGTGCCGACCCATGCCGAGGCGAAGGATGTTCTCGCCGGTGCGATGCTGCGCTACGCGCGCCTCGAAGTCGAGCAGGGGCCGGTGCTGCCGCCACGGCAGATGACCGGCGATCAACCGACTATCAGCCTGATCGGAGAGCTGTTCCCCGGCGATCCGGTCGGGATCGGCGCCTTGCTGGCGCCGATGGGTCTCACCATCGGCCCGCCAATTCCGACGCGCGAATGGCGCGAGCTCTACGCGGCGCTCGATTGCGTCGCGGCGGCGGCAGTGCACCCGTTCTACGTCGCCGCGATCCGCGAATTCAGGGCCGCCGGCCGCCCAATCGTCGGCTCCGCGCCGGTCGGGGTCGAAGGCACGGCGGACTGGCTCGAAGCAATCGGCAAGGTGGCGGGCGTCGTTCCGGAAAAAATCGATGCCGCCAAAGCGAGCGCGACCAGCGCGATCAGGGCTGCGATAGCGGCCAACCCGATCAACGCGCGGATCACGGTCTCGGGTTACGAGGGATCGGAATTGCTGGTCGCGCGCGTCTTGGTCGAGGCCGGTGCCGAGGTGCCTTATGTCGGTACGGCCTGCCCGAAGACGGAATGGAGCGACACCGACCGGCAATGGCTCGAAGCCCACGGAACGCATGTGCAGTACCGCGCAGCGCTCGAACAAGACGTTGCGGCGATGATCGAGGTCGAACCCGACCTCGCGATCGGCACGACGCCGCTGGTGCAAGAGGCCAAGGCGCGCGGCATACCCGCGGTCTATTTTACCAATGTGGTTTCGGCGCGGCCGCTGTTTGGCGCGGCGGGCGTCGGCGCCCTCGCCGCGATCGTCGCGGCGCAGACGCGGGGCGCCTACCGATTTGCCCAGATGGTTGAGTTCTTCGGTGGGGTCGGCACCGGCAAAACGGCCGGTTATGGCGGCAACGCCGCGGCGCCGCCGCAGCCGGCGCGGGCCGTCGCCGGGACTGCGGTGAGCTGATCCGATGCTGGTGCTCGACCACGACCGGGCCGGCGGCTATTGGGGGGCGGTCTACGCGTTCGCCGCGCTGCGCGGGCTGCGGGTTGTGATCGACGGTCCGGTTGGCTGCGAAAACCTGCCGGTGACCGCAGTCCTTCATTACACCGACGCGTTGCCGCCACACGAGCTGCCGATCGTCGTCACCGGGCTCTCCGAGGACCATCTGTCGATGAGCGGGACCGAGGGCGCGCTGCGGCGGGCGAGTGCTGTGCAGGATCCGGCGATGCCGGCGGTCGTGGTCACCGGCAGCATCGCCGAGATGATCGGCGGCGGGGTGACGCCCGAGGGCTCGAACCTGCTGCGCTTCATTCCGCGGACGATCGACGAGGACCAGTGGCAGAGCGCCGATCGGGCTCTCTATTGGCTGTGGACACAGTTCGGCGGCAAGAAGACCAGCGCTCGCCAGCAACCATCGCGGCGCGCGGCAGCAAAGCCGCGGGTCAATATTATCGGCCCGATCTACGGCACCTTCAACATGCCGTCCGACCTCGCCGAGGTCCGCCGGCTTGTCGAAGGGGTTGGCTGCGAGGTCAATCTCGTCTTTCCGCTGGGCGCCCATGTCGAAGAGGTTCCGCAACTCGCCGAGGCCGAAATCAATATCTGCCTGTATCGGGAATTCGGCCGGCAGCTCTGTGAAGAATTGGGCCGTCCCTATCTGCAGGCGCCGATCGGAGTGTTCTCGACAACAAAGTTTCTGCGCAAGCTCGGCGAACTCGCCGGCCTCGATCCCGAGCCCTTTATCGAACGCGAGAAGCAGACGACGCTGAAGCCGATCTGGGATTTGTGGCGCAGCGTCACCCAGGACTTCTTCGCCACCGCGACTTTTGCCATCGTCGCGACCGAGACCTATGCGCGCGGTTTGCGCCGTTTCCTCGAAGACGAGATGGGGATCCCGTGCGCCCTTGCGGTTGCCCGCCGACCCGGCGAGAAGCCCGACAACGCAAAGGTGCGAGACGTGCTCAAGGCGCGGCCGCCGCTCGTAGTGTTCGGCTCCTACAACGAACGCATGTACGCGGCCGAGGCCGGCAGCCGCTCGGCCTATATCCCGGCCTCGTTCCCCGGCGCGATCGTGCGCCGGGCAACCGGCACCCCGTTCATGGGCTATGCCGGTGCTACCTACATCATCCAGGAATTCTGCAACGCGCTGTTCGACGCGCTGTTCCATATCCTGCCGCTGGCAGCGGATCTCGATCGCATCGAGCCGACCCCGGCGCGGCTCGCCACGGCGCTGCCGTGGGACGAGGATGCGCAGAGCCTGCTTCGCGACATCGTCAACAAGGAACCGTTCCTTGTGCGGATTTCCGCGGCAAAGCGCCTGCGGGATACGGCCGAGCGCGCGGCGCGCCAGGCCGGAGATCGCAGCGTCACCGCGACGCGCCTTACCCGGTCGATGGCGGCATCGAGTTGGGAGGCGGTAGCATGAACCAGTTCCATGCCAAATCGGCGCCGGCGATTGGCAGATATCGGTGCCAGGCTCCTTCGCATTCAGCGCTTTCTCGTGATGGCGAAACATCACGGCGATCCCGGCCGCGGGACGGCAGCGGCATCGGCTCAACGGCCCAGTGAGAGGAGGCAAAAGCATGACAATGTCGGATGATCGTCGAGGGCGAAACGAATCGTTGTCGGGGCTCAGCGAAGGAGAGGCAAGAGAATTCCATCGCATCTTCATGGTGAGCTTCATTGTTTTCATCGTGATCTGCATCATCGCCCACATCCTCGCCTGGCAATGGCGCCCTTGGCTGCCGGGAGAGCACGGCTATTCGATGCTCGATCATGCCCGCGATGCCGTGAACTACGTGATTCCGCAATTCGTCTAAAGGGAGGGACCCATGTGGCGACTGTGGCTGTTGTTCGACCCGCGGCGTACGCTTGTCGCGCTGTTTACGTTTCTCTTCGCTCTGGCGCTGCTGATCCATTTCATCCTGCTGAGCACGAACCGGTTCAACTGGCTCGAAGGCCCGCGGCCGACCGCCGCAATACAGCAGAACGCGCCTCTGCCGTCGCCAAAGTAGCCTCTGCCTGCGAGCGGCTGCGGACTGGACCGGGCACGTTCTCGGCCACCGCCCGCTGGCAGGCCGACGGGAAAATGCGTGAACTCTTGCCATCCGGCCAAGGGGTTCGATCATGGCAATGCTCAGTTTCGAGCAGAAATACCGCGTCCGCGGCGGTACGCTGTTGGGCGGAGACTTGTTTGATTTTTGGGTCGGTCCGTTCTATGTCGGCTTTTTCGGGGTCACGACGGTCTTCTTTGCCTCGCTGGGCACGGCACTGATCGTTTGGGGAGCCGCGAACGGGCCGACCTGGAACCTTTGGCAGATCAGCATTGCCCCGCCCGATTTGAGCTATGGGCTGGCTTGGGCGCCGCTGCGCCAGGGCGGCCTATGGCAGCTGATCACCATCTGTGCGCTCGGCGCCTTTATTTCCTGGGCGCTGCGCGAGGTCGAGATCTGCCGCAAGCTCGGCATCGGCTACCACGTGCCGTTCGCGTTCAGCGTCGCGATCTTTGCCTATTTTTGTCTGGAAGTGGTTCGCCCGCTGTTGATGGGGGCCTGGGGTAACGGCTTTCCTTACGGCATCATCAGCCATCTCGATTGGGTATCGAATACCGGCTACCAGTATCTCCATTTCCATTACAACCCGGCGCATATGCTGGCCGTCAGCTTTTTCTTCGCAACGACCCTGGCTTTGGCATTGCACGGGTCGCTGGTACTGTCCGCGATCAATCCGCGCAAAGGCCAGTCCGTCAAGACCGTCGAACACGAGAACACATATTTCCGCGACACGATCGGCTATTCGATCGGCACCATCGGGATTTACCGCCTCGGGCTGTTCCTGGCGCTCTCCGCCGGGTTCTGGAGCGCCGTATGTATTGTCTTGAGCGGACCGTTCTGGACCCGAGGCTGGCCGGAATGGTGGGGCTGGTGGCTCAATCTTCCAATCTGGCGGTAGGCGCGGGGGAGATAATGGCCGAATACCAGAATATCTTTACGCGAGTTCAGGTCAGGGCGCCGACCTCCTCTGGCGTAACCTTGCCGCGCGGCAGCTGGAAGCGCTCGGGCCAGCCGTTCTTCGTCCACTGGCTGGGTGTAATCGGCGATGCCCAGATCGGGCCTATCTATCTTGGCTGGACGGGCGTCGCGTCGCTGATCTCTTTCTTCGTCGCGTTCGAAGTCATCGGCCTCAACATGTGGGCCTCGGTGAACTGGGACCCGTGGCAGTTCCTGCGCCAGCTGCCGTGGCTCGGTTTGGAGCCACCTGCGCCCGCTTACGGCCTGAGCATCCCGCCTCTCAACGAAGGAGGCTGGTGGCTGATCACGGGCTTCTTTTTGACGGCGTCGGTTCTGCTGTGGTGGGTGCGGACCTACCGCCGGGCGATCGCCCTCGGCATGGGAACCCATGTCGCCTGGGCTTTCGCGTCGGCGATCTGGCTGTTTCTGGTCCTCGGCTTTATTCGTCCATTGCTGATGGGTTGCTGGTGCGAATCGGTCCCGTTCGGCATTTTCCCGCACCTCGACTGGACCGCGTCGTTTTCGATCCGCTACGGCAACCTCTTCTACAACCCGTTCCATATGCTCTCGATCGTCTTCCTCTATGGATCGACGCTGCTGTTTGCGATGCATGGTGCGACGATCCTTGCGGTCAGCCGCTTTGGCGGCGAGCGTGAAATCGAGCAGGCCGTCGATCGCGGCACCGCGGCCGAGCGCGCGGCGCTGTTCTGGCGCTGGACGATGGGCTTCAACGCCACTTTCGAATTCGCTGCACCGCTGGGCATGGTGGTTTGCCGTCCTCTGCACGCTGACCGGCGGCATCGGCATCCTGTTGACCGGAACCGTCGTCGACAACTGGTACCTCTGGGGTGTCAAGCACGGGATCGCGCCGCCCTATCCGCATGTCTTTCCGCCGGTTCACGATCCGGGGTTGTTGTCGCGAGCGCTCCGATGACACTTGGCATCCGCCTCTTCGTCGTCGTCGCGGTGCTGCTGGGGGTGGCGATCCTGGTGCGTTTCGAGACGCCGCCGATCTATGCCGTCCAGTGGGGCTACCGCGGCACCGGTCTCGTCCAGGTTTTCAACCCGCACCGGGTTGCGGCAGCCGTGGCCGCGAACCAGTCACCGGCGCCGCTAGGCCCGCCGCAATCAGGCGGCGAGAAGGCGTCGGCGGTCTACAAAAACGTAAAAGTATTGGGTGATGTCAGCGTCGGCGAGTTCACCCGGCTCATGGCCTCGATCACGAACTGGGTCGCGCCGACACAAGGCTGCAACTACTGCCATATGCCCGGCAACCTCGCTTCCGACGCGAAATACACGAAGGTCGTGGCGCGGCGGATGCTGCAGATGGTGCGGCATATCAATGGCGATTGGCGTAACCATGTCGCCTCGACCGGCGTGACCTGCTTCACCTGTCATCGCGGGCAGCCTGTGCCGAGCCAAATCTGGTTCGTCAATCCCGGCCCGCCACACGCGCTAGGTCTGGTCGAAAGCTGGGTCGGCAAAAACCACCCATCGCCCGCGGCCGGGCTCTCAGCGCTGCCGCTCGATCCGTTTTGGCCGTTTCTCGACGGCGCCGACTCGATCCGCGTCGAATCATCGGCCGCGCTGCCGGGCGAGGACCCCCATTCGATCAAAGAGACCGAATGGACCTATAGCCTGATGATGAATTTCTCCCAGGCGCTCGGCGTCAACTGCACATTCTGCCATAACACGCGGTCGTTCCGCGACTGGAACCAGAGCACACCGCAACGCGTTACCGCGTGGCAAGGCGTCCGGATGGTGCGCGATTTGAACACCAATTTCCTGCTGTCGCTGGGTCACGTTTTCCCAGCGAATCGTCTTGGTCCGCTCGGCGATCCGCCGAAGCTCGACTGCGCGACATGTCACCAAGGCGTCTACAAGCCGCTGTTCGGGGTGTCACTCGCGACAGACTATCCGGAGCTCGGAGTGCCATCTAAGTAGGCTTTGAGGGTGTGCTTCTCGGCAACCAGCTCGACAAGGAGATTTGGGCGGTGACGGATCAGGACGGCGGTTGGATTTCGCGGCGAGCGACCCTGCGAGCGGCGATCGCATTGATGACCGCCGGCGCAGCCGGCCGAGCCGTCGCCCAGCAGGCACCGGCGCCGGCGCAAAAAGTCGCTCAGAAGACGGTACAATACCAAACCGTTCCCAAGAACGGACAGTCTTGCAACAAATGCGTCAATTTCGAGCCGCCCTCTTCGTGCAAGCTGGTCGCGGGGACGATCTCGCCGGCTGGCTGGTGTCTCTTGTTCGCACCAAAAAAGACTTGAACGGAAAGTTCGGCCGAGACGCGGCTGCCCCTCGGCTCACGCCGTCACGAGACCGAGCAGGTGTGCCAAGTCTTTGAAGAAAATCCGGAGGTGCGCGCTCGGCCGGGCCCGGACCAGACGCTTCTGCAGATAGGCTTCGAAGGTCAGCCGCTGAACGTCGGGGTCGCGGCAGATGCTAACAAAGCGCTCGCGGCGGCGATCGTTGACATACCAGAAGCGCTGCATGATGCCGAGAATCCAGAAGACTTGGCCGTGCATTTTCATGAACTGCTTGCGCGGTATCGCCAGCTCCCGCGCATCGCCGGTCACACAGAAGCGATCGATCGCCTGGGCGGCGAGCCGGCCGCCCAACATCGCATAATAGATCCCCTCGCCCGAAGCTGGCGCCACCACCCCGGCGGCGTCACCGACGAGCACCACATCCCGTCTGTTGTCCCAGCGCGGCAGAGGGGCGAGCGGGATCGGCGCCCCCTCGCGGCGCAGCGTCTCGACATCGCCGAGGCCTGCAACCCGCCGCAACGCGGACACCGAGCGCCGCAGCGGGAAACCCTTTTGGGCGGTGCCGGCGCCGACGCTGGTCGTCTCGCCGTGCGGAAAGATCCAGCTGTAAAAATCGGGCGAGAGCGCCCCCTCGTAATAGAACGTCGCACCGCGTCCGATCGAAGCCGTCGACCGCATCAGGCGGCGAGCGCACGATCTCGTGATAGGCAAAGACATGGCGCATCCGGTTGGCGCCCGGCACCGCTTGGCGCGCCACCGCCGAAAGCGCTCCGTCAGCCCCGATCACGGCGCGCGCCCTCACCCTTTCCGGAGCCGCCCGGCGCGGCGCGCGATGCGGCCGGTAATAGACGACCGCCGCCCCGTCGGCGTCGCGGTCGAGCCGTTCAAAAGTGCCAATGCGCCGCTCGACCCCGGCGTCGGCTGCACGCCGACGCAGCCATTCGTCGAATACTTCGCGGTCCACCATCCCGACGAAACCGCCCTCGATCGGCATATCGACGCGCCGCGCAGACGGCGAGACCATGCGCGCTGCCGTCGCCTTTGCGACCAGCAGAGCGTCGGGGATCTCGAACTCGTCGATGAGCTTGGGCGGGATCGCGCCGCCGCAAGGCTTGATTTTGCCGGCGCGATCGAGGAGCAGGGCCGAGCGCCCGAGGCGTGCCAACTCTGTCGCCGCCGTCGCGCCTGCCGGCCCGCCGCCGACGACAACGGCATCGAATGTCAGCGGCATCTGCGCGAACTTCAACCCATTGTCGTGCGAACACCGCCCGCAGGTGCATCGGCAACTCGAGTTCCGGTCGCCGCTGCGTCTGGCGAGAACATTTTGCCGGCCTGGCCGGCGGCGAGCAGGAAAAGCACGGCCTCGCCGGCAAAGACTGCCGCGTATGCCCCGACGGGCGAACCCAAAAAATGCCGGGCAAAATCGCTCGCTCCGGTGCCGATAAGCCCGCCGACGGCAAAAGCGATCGCCTGGGCAGCTCCCCAAAGACCCATGCGAACGCCTTCCCGCGACTGTCGGCCATTGGCGGCGAGGCCCATCATCGCACCAATCGCGGAGACGGCGAACATGCCGTTGGAGGCTCCGAGCGCGAAAACCGAGGCTCGCAAAGGCCACGCAGGACCGACGAAGCCCGCAACGGCAAGTCCCAGGAGCGCGGCGGCAGATGCAACGCATCCGCCGACCGTCCAGGAGCGCATCGGTCCCTGGCGAGCAAAGCCGGCGACGCCGCCGATGACGGCGACAAACAGCATCCCGAGCAGCACTCCGCCGTGCTGGAAGCTGGTCAGCGTTGCCGATTGCCCGGGCGTGAGCGCGAAGACGGCCCCGGCGAACGGTTCGAGCACAAGCTCCTGGGCGCTGTACGCGACCATGGAGACGAAGACAAAGACCGCAAAGCGGCGCGCCTGCGGCTCCGCCCAGACCTGCCTTAGCGCTTCGCGAAATCCGGTCCGGTCCGCCGGTTGAACCGCAGGAGCCAAAGCCGTTGAACGTCCCGCCGTCGATTTCGACTCGCCAAACCGCGAGAACGCTCAAGAGAAAGGCGATCACGCCCGCCGCGGATGTAACTTTGACCAGACGCGCCAGCGAAAACGGGCTGAGAAAATGACCGGCGACCCCTGCGGTGATAGCAAAGCCTGCGATCATCATCACCCAGACAATGGTCGCGGCCGCTGCACGCCGGTTCGGCGCGACGCGATTTGCTAACAGCACCAATAGCGCGGTGCCGGCGGCGCCAACCCCGACGCCGATCATCGTGAATGCGACGATCGCGAGCACGATTCCGGCGATGAGGCTGGTTTTCATCCAGGCGATTGCGACGCTCGCTGCGATCCCGCCGATCGCCAGACAAGCCATACCGCCGACGATCCAGGGCGACCGTCGGCCCCCGACATCTGAACCGTAGCCGAGCCGCGGGCGCAGCAGCTGGACACAATAATGCCAGGCAATGAGTGCGCCGGGCAAAATTGCCGGCACCGCCAATTCCACCACCATAACCCGGTTCATCGTCGAGGTGGCCAGTACGACTATTCCGCCGAGCGCCGCCTGAACCAGTCCCAGCCGCACGATCCCAAACCAGCCAATTGTCCGATCGTTCATCGCGCTACCCTGGGGTTGGTTGCAATGCGAAGGCCGCTATCAGCATTCCAAGGACGTAGAGACTTGTGCCGGTCGCGTTGTACCAGGGCGCCCGCTCTGCCGGTGCACGCAGGAAGGCCCGCATCAGAGTCGAGCTGGGCGGCGAGCAGCAGCGCGATGGCGGCCGCATGGATCGGCCGCCTCAATAAGCCAAGCAGTATTATGACGACGACCTGCACGACCGCCATGAAGAGACAGGCGACGCGGCTCGCATTATCGATGCCGAGCTGCACCGGCAGCGACCGGATGCTCATCTGCCGGTCGCCCTCGACCGACTTGAAATCGTTCAGCGTCATGATGCCGTGCGCGCCGGCGCTGTAGAGGGCCGCGACCGCGAAGATGCGCCAGCCGGGTAGGCCGTCGATCATGACGGCGGCGCCGGCGATCCACGGCAAACCTTCATAGCAGGCGGCGACGGCGGCATTGCCGTACCACCCGTTCTGCTTCAGCCGCAGCGGCGGGGCGCTGTAGATCCAGGCCAAAGCGAGACCGGCAATCGCCGGACCAAGAATCCACGGACCGAGCGATATGGCGACCGCGATCGACAACACCGTCCAAAGAGCCGCGATTGCGAGGCCCCAGTGCCCCGGGACCCGGCCCGACGGGATTGGCCGCCGCGGCTCGTTGATCGCGTCAACGTGGCGGTCGTACCAGTCGTTGACCGCCTGGCTGGTGCCGCAAACCAACGGTCCGCAAAGCAGGAACCCGGCGGCGACGGTCGGCCAACGATCGATCACCGCTGTCCCCGATGACACGACGCCGCAGCCGAAGGCCCATATCGGCGCGAACCACGTGATCGGCTTGAGCAGCTCGACGAAACTGTTGATCGTTGCGGTGGACAGCATCGGGTTCTTTTCGGGCGGGCCGGCTGCGCCCTGATTTCGCAGTCCCATCTCCTGGCATTTCACGTACCGAGTTCCGTCAGCCCGATCCACTCGGCTATTAGCCATCAGCCGCTAGACCGGCCCACGAGGCTTCGGGCCACACTCGCCACTTGGCCAGCGTCGAGCGCGGTGGCGTCGGCACCCACCTTGGCGACGAGTTGCGGGGACGCGGCGAAAACCGGACCGCCGACCATGATTCCGATCTGCCGGTTTCGCGAGACCTCCCTCGTCTGGCGGATCTGGGTGGACAAGGCCTCGAGCTGGCTGTCGCAGCTGGCCGAGAACCCGGCGATCGCGAACCAATTTTCGTGCAACAGTTTGGCCGGGTTATCATTCGGGGCCGGGGTCACCGACCAAACGTCCCAACCCGCGCGACGGAGAAATTCACCCACCATCAGGCTGCCAAAAGTGTGCTGATTGCCGCGGACCGGGACGATCAACACCCGCCGGCGAGCGGCCGGAAATCCGACTTCACAGGGCGATCTCTGGTCCAATTCGCGGACGATTTGCTGCAGTCGCCCGAGGCCGACCGTAACTTCTGCAAAGTCGATCAGATCTTCGTCCCACAGCGCTCCCAAGTGACGCGCCGACGCCGCTAGCAGATCGAGACAGATGGCCTCCAACGGCAATCCCTGGGACAGAGGAATTTCGATATAGGCGAGCGCCGCCGATAAATCCTCAGCCAGGAGCGATCGAGTGAATTGCGCAACCGACTGTACCGTGACGCGAAACCGACTGTCGAACCCATTCCCGTTGGAGCGATCCTGCACTTCTCGTTTGGCCGAGACCATTTTCGGGATGATCTCGAGCTCGATCGTCTTCAACAGATAGGCGCGGCGACGATCGTTGGCTTCGCGCGAAGCGTCGTATCCAGAGTCGCGGTTGAGCCTCGGAGTTGGGTCGTCTTCGCCGATACCTGCAAATGCGAATGCGCCAACGATCTGCGGAGCCATTTCCCCCTCCAGCTTTTCGTTGTAAATTAGTAGCTGATGCTACTTTCAATATGCTGCGAGCTTGCCTCGTTTCGACAGGTCGAACCGAGCGTCCGATTTCCAAAACCATCTGTCAAGAAAACTTTACGTCGGTCAGCGGGCAATCGTCATCCAAAATTGACAACGCTTCGGTTGAAATCGCCGCCGAATAGAATGACGAAACGCCAGAGGCGCGATCCGCTGCTTACAAAGTTTGATGCTTAATTTCGCCGTCGAAACCGCGAAAAGACCTCGTAGTCGAAAGCGTGCAGCGCCAAATTCCGAAAAAAGAAGCGCTCGTGGGCATGGCGCTTCGCGAGCGAGAGGTCTTTATTGAGATATGCTTCGAGCGAAAGGCGCTGAATGTTCGGATCGCGGCAAAGGCTGACGAAACGCTCCCGCCTTTCGTCGCTGCTGTACCAGAAGCGTTCCATGATCCCGAGCACCCAGAGGATTCGGCCGTGCGATTTCATGAACCGGGTACGCATCATCGCCAATGCCCGCACGTCGCCTGTCAACAGCATCTCGTGCACGCTGTCGGCGGCCAGCCGCGCGCTGGTCATCGCGTAGTAGATCCCCTCGCCGGTAGCCGGCGCGACGAGACCGGCCGCGTCTCCGGCCAGCACAACGTCCCGGCCATTGTCCCATCGAGCGAGTGGACGGAGCGGGAGCGGCGCGCTTTCGCGTATCATCGTCTCGGCCTTGTCGAGGCCCGATTTCTCGCGCAGCGATGCGACCGAGGCGGAAAGCGAGAAGGTTCCGCTCGTGCTGCCGGCGCCAACGCTCGTTGTGGCCCCGTTGGGAAAGATCCAGGCGTAAAAATCGGGCGAGAAGGCCGCGCGATGATGAATTTCGCAGCGCTCCGGATCGAACATTTCGGCGGGGGCTGCCGGCGAGCGGACGATCTCATGATAAAGGGTTCTGCGGCCCACGCGATCCGCGCCCGAGATTGCCTGGCGCGCCACCGCGGAGACCGCGCCATCGGCGCCGACGATAGCGCGAGCCCGCACCGACCCGGTCGCCGATCCGCCAGCCATTGACGGATCGGCGTCATAATGAACGGTCGCCATGCCGTCCTCACCGCGGCTGAGACGGACGAAAGTTGCGATGAGCCGGATCGCGCCGGCCGCTGCCGCCCGGTTTCTGAGCCATTCGTCGAATCGCGGACGATCGACCATCCCGACGAATCCGTCGTCGATCGGCATGTCGACAATCCGCCCCGAGGGGGAAATCATCCGGGCGCTTTTGAGGCGGGTCGCCAGCAGCTCCTCAGGTATCTCAAATTGCTCCAGCAGTCTCGGGGGGACCGCGCCGCAGGGATGTTTGTCGGTGGGGTGATCGAGCAACAGGACCTCAAGGCCATGCCTTGCAAGCTCGTCCGCCGCGGTCAACCCGGCAGGGCCGCCCCCGATCACCACCACGTCATACGGCCCGCGGATAGTCACTGCTTCCGGCAATATTATCGGTCGTTCGTTCGAAGCTGGACGCCGCTCCAGGGACGAAGCCGCCCCCGGCCAACGTCAAAGCTTTGCACGGGTTTAGCGTCCTGCCCGGACGCCGTCGCGGGCCCCCGACAACAGCCAACCCCAAAGCTGCTTTTATATTGTCGTTCGCAAAAGTCCATCGGACGCGATCAGCCTTGGTTCCCAATATGTGCCGACGAAAAACCGAGGGTTCAAAATATTATAGAAATCTACCTCATCCCCGCCGGATTCTTGATCGTCTCGATCGGCAAGCCCGTAACGATGCAGTTTCATATAAAGGCTTTGGCGGCTGAGACCAAGCATTTCGGCGGCCGAGGCTCGATTGTCGCCAGTCAGTCCAAGCGCTGTCTCGATGCATAGCCGTTCGATCAGGTCGGTAGTCTCACGGACCAAGTCCCGCAGCGAAACGCGACCGATCAGTTCGGTCAGCTGCTCGACGGACCGCGGCAGTTCGCGGATCGGTCGGCCATCGCCGCTCATCCTTCGGTTAACATTACGGATCGCAAAACCGAGCGATCTGCGATCAGCCTCGACCACCGAAACCGCCGACACTTCGACCTCCATGGAGGCTCCGTGCTCATCCTGGAGCGAGGTCGCGAAGAGGCGCAACGATCCATGCTGGCGAAGCATCGCAGACATAACGCTAACATCGGCACCGGGTCTCCCGAGCCAACGATCGAGCGGTTCCCCGAGCGCCTGCTCCTCGCTGGCCAGTTAAGTCATATGGAGAAACGAGGCGTTGGCGGCGAGGATCCGTCCGTCGGCCGCGGTTGCGACAAATGCATCCGGCAAATGCAACATCACATCCAAGAATTTCTCTGTAGAACCAGAGATAGTTAATAAAGATGATGCCCCATCGATTGGGTGAATCTGAACAAAAAAAAGCGAAGATGCCTCGTCCCTGAAGACAGATGCGGATATCAACACTTCACGACTGTCGTGAGCCAATCGAACTTGGACGGCTTCGGCTCTCCCTGCAGCGCGAATCGTCGCCAGCAAACTGTGCACAGATTGCGCGGATTCCGCGGCAAAGACTGCGGGCAGCGGCCGCCCAAGCACACGCTTAGCCGATCCGCCCAGAAGGAGCTCCGCCGCTGGGTTCGCCTCGAGAACTTTCAGACTGCCCGCCTCGACGCCGAGAATCGCCTCGGACGACATCTGGAACAGCAGGCGATACCGCGTCTCGGCCCGCCGCAGCCGGAGATAATCGCGTTCCATCGACTGCTGCGCATCGATGAACCTTTGCTGCAGCGCCGATATCGGCCGCAGATCGCGGCCAAATACGACGACACGGCCCGCTCGCCCCACAGGAGCCGCGCAGTACATAATCGGTATATCCGCGTCGGGCGCGGCCGAATGGTTGACCTGCCGCCAATTTGGCGTCTCGCCGGCGGCGGCGTCGCGGAGCATCCCGGCGATTTTGGCGCGGCTTTCCTCGGTAACGGTTTCGACCCACGGTCTCCCGATCCAACGGGCCAGCGCTAGACGATCAGCGAGGTCATCATGGAAACAGGCTACGTCTCTGACGATCCCGCTTCTGTCCAGGATCAAGACAACGTCATTCGACGCAGCGATCAGCGCCGAAGCCGAGGCGGCGTCGAGATTTCCGAGTGACCTCCTGGGGGCGACGAATCCCTTCACGAGATTAGCTGAGACTCCGCATCTTTGCCTCTATCGCTATTCTGCCGTCGCAACGCGAGGTCTCGGGGCGTTGTGACCGGCCTTACACCTCCCGTCAATGACCAAACGGAAACGCCGAACCGCCGAAGAGCTTACGGCGCCCGAGGCGAAATCAGTCGCTGCGGCCGGCGCGCTGCCTAAGGCAAACGGCGCCAACCCTCTTGGGAAACATGTTCCGTCGAGAACGTGAGTGTCCCGAGAGCGTCAGTGTCTACGCGGCCCCGGCATAATGTCAATCACATCATACGTAAAATCTAGTTGACACTCCGTCAACGAGCACCCTAAGGTCGCTGATCCGGAAGTCATGCCGGAAACGCGGGAAAATCGCCGCGCGGTTCGGAAGTGGGAACGAGACGTCAGGCGGGGATCAGCGAAGAATGGCTGACGCATGCTCGAGAGACGTGCGGTCGAGTGTCGGGAAAACACCGGTCTTGCTCGGCCTAGTCGAACGTGTGATCGGCAGGCTCGATAACTGCCCTTGGGCGACTGTCGCCGGCGATATTCCCATTTCGTCGTACGCTTATCCCCGGCGGCGGCCGATCTACAGCGCCGAGCAGCGGCATCGGCGTGACGAGACGCTCTGGACTTTGGTGCAAGCGTGGCTCGCTCCGATCCAATTCGCAGTCTTTATCGTCAGCCTCTGCTTGGTGCTGCACTATTTCGCGACCGGCAAAGGGTTGGCGCTGGCCACCGGTTCGGTCGTGGTCAAAACGCTGGCCCTATATTGTATCATGGTGACCGGTTCGCTGTGGGAACGTGAAGTTTTCGGCGTTTATTTATTCGCCCCTTCGTTTTTTTGGGAAGACATCGGCAGCATGATCGTCCTGGTATTACACACGAGCTATGTCATTGCACTGATGGCCGGATACCTGACCGCCGGCGAATTGTTGATGCTGGCATTGGCCGCGTACGCAGCCTATCTCGTGAACGCTGGGCAGTTCGTGCTCAAGCTGCGTTCCGCGCGCCGCGAAGCGGAAGACTTCTCCCGTGACAGTGCTCCGGGTCTGGGAGCGTCCGCATGACCGGATCGGCTGCCGCAAGGAAACCCGAGCCGGTGTTGGGGTGCAGCGACTTACCGATATTGCATGAGCGCGGCCAGCGGGAGGTTTTTTGCGGCCTGACCGGGATCGTCTGGCTGCACCGCAAGATCCAGGACGCGTTCTTCCTCGTCGTCGGGTCGCGAACCTGCGCGCATCTGATCCAGTCGGCCGCCGGCGTCATGATCTTCGCCGAGCCGCGCTTTGCCACGGCGATCATCGAGGAGCGCGACCTCGCGGGCCTCGCCGACGCCAATGACGAGCTCGACCGCGTTGTCGGGCGGCTGCTGGACCGGCGCCCCGATATTCGGTTGCTGTTCCTGGTCGGCTCCTGCCCTTCGGAAGTCATCAAGCTCGATCTGTCGCGCGCGGCGGCGCGCCTCTCGCGCACCCACGAGCCGCGCGTTCGAGTCTTGCATTATTCGGGGAGCGGCATCGAGACGACCTTTACCCAGGGCGAAGATGCCTGTCTCGCGGCACTGGCTCCTCAGCTGCCGCGCGAGCCTGACGACGCCGAGCCCTCGCTGCTCGTTGCCGGTGCGTTGGCCGATGTCGTCGAGGACCAGTTTTCGCGGATCTTTCGGGACCTTGGGATCGGCCCTGTTCGCTTCCTGCCGCCGCGGCGGGCGGGCGACCTGCCGCCGGTCGGAGCGAGGACCAGGCTGTTGCTGGCACAGCCCTTTCTCGCCGATACCGCCCGCGCCCTCGAAAACCGCGGCGCCACCCACATACGTGCCCCGTTCCCGCTCGGCGCCGAAGGCACCACCCGCTGGCTCCAGGCTGCAGCCAAAGCCTGGGCAATCGAACCGACCCGGTTTGACGCGGTAACCGCGCCCGGCCGAGCGCGCGCCGCCGAGGCGCTCCAGCGTCGCCGCCGCGAGCTCGCCGGCCTAAGCGTCTTTCTCTTCCCGGATTCGCAACTGGAAGTGCCTCTGGCGCGGTTCCTCTCGCGCGAGATGGGGATGCGCCTCGTCGAGATCGGCACGCCCTACCTGCATCGCCGGCACCTTGCCGATGAGCTGGCGATGCTGCCGCCGGGGACGACGTTGAGCGAAGGCCAGGATGTCGACCGACAGCTCGATCGCTGCCGCGCCGCGCGGCCGGATCTCGTCGTCTGCGGTCTCGGTCTGGCAAACCCGCTCGAAGCCGAAGGGATGACGACAAAGTGGTCGATCGAGCTGCTGTTCACGCCCATACAGGGCTACGACCAGGCCGGCGATCTGGCCGAACTGTTCGTCCGCCCACTGTCGCGCCGCGCGCGATTGGCAGCCTGAGCCGTGCGGCTGACAGTCTGGACATATGAGGGTCCGCCGCATGTCGGCGCGATGCGCGTCGCCACCGCGATGGAGGGCGTGCACTACCTGCTGCACGCGCCGCAGGGAGACACCTACGCCGATCTCCTGTTCACGATGATCGAGCGCCGCGGCCGGCGACCTCCGGTCACCTATACGACTTTCCAGGCACGCGATCTGGGCGCCGACACCGCCGAGCTTTTCAAGACGGCCGCGCGGGAAGTCTACGAGCGATTTCGGCCGCAAGTCTTGCTGGTGGGCGCGTCGTGCACCGCCGAACTGATCCAGGACGATCCCGGCGGTCTGGCGCGGTCCCTGGGTCTGCCGATCCCTGTCGTCGCACTCGAGCTGCCGGCTTATCAGCGCAAGGAGAACTGGGGCGCGGCAGAAACCTTCTATCAGCTTGTCCGCGCACTCGCCGGGCCCTCGGCGCCACCGCCGGGCGCGACACGGCCGTTGCCGAAAGGGAGAGCGCCTCGCTGTAATCTCCTCGGCCCGACCGCATTGGGTTTTCGGCATCGCGACGACGTTGGCGAAGTGGCAAAGCTGCTCGCCGGCATCGGGATCGAAATCCACGTTACGGCGCCGCTGGGCGCTACTCCCAGCGATCTCGCGCGCCTTGGCGACGCTGATTTCAACGTCGTCTTGTATCCGGAGACGGCGCTGCCGGCCGCGCAATGGCTGCAGCGCAGCTTCGGCCAGCCGATGGTGCGAACCGTGCCGCTCGGGGTCGGCGCGACCCGAGACTTTCTCGACGAGGTCGCCCGGGTGAGCGGCCGCGACCCGACCGCGGCGACGGCGACACGGGACGCGGGCGCACTGTGGTATTCGCGCTCGATCGACTCGAATTATCTGACCGGGAAGCGGGTTTTTGTATTCGGCGATGCCACGCATGCGGTCGCTGCCGCGCGCATTTCGGCCGAGGAGCTGGGCTTTACGGTCGTCGGTCTCGGCACCTACAGCCGCGAATTCGCCCGCGAGGTCCGCGAAGCCGCCAAATCTTACGCGGTCGAGCCGCTCGTCACCGACGACTACCTCGAAGTCGAAGCGCGGATCGCCGAGCTCCAGCCCGAACTGATCCTCGGCACACAGATGGAGCGGCATATCGCGAAGCGCCTCGGCATCGCCTGCGCGGTAATCTCGGCGCCGGTGCATGTCGAGGATTTCCCTGCGCGCTATTCGCCGCAAATGGGCGTCGAAGGCGCCAATGTCATTTTCGATACCTGGGTGCACCCGTTGATGATGGGGCTCGAAGAGCACCTGCTCGCGATGTTTCGCGGCGACTTTGAATTCCACCCCGACGCCTCCCCGTCGCATCTGGGGACCATCATCGAGCGGCTCCCCACGGCTGCTTCATCGCTGCCGAGCCAACCGGAAAACTGCGCGCCTGCCTGGGCAAAGGAGGCCGAACAGGAGCTGGGCAGGGTCCCGTTTTTCGTTCGCGGCAAGGCCCGTCGCAATACCGAGCGGTTTGCCCGCGAGCGCGGCCTCGCGACGATCACGATCGAGACGCTTTACGATGCCAAAGCGCATTTCAGCAGCTGACGCGACCCCGATCCGCGTCGTCATCGTAGCATTGGACAGCCACATGGCGGGTGCGGTGGCCCGCGCCCGGACGCTGTTGCGCGGCGAGCTGCCGGGCCTCGAACTGTCGGTGCATGCGGCCGACGAGTGGGGCGCCGACGATGCCGCACTCGATGCCTGCCGAGCCGAGATCGCCCGCGGCGACATCGTGATCGTGACGATGATGTTTCTCGACGATCACATCCGCGCCGTGCTGCCGGCGCTGGCCGCCCGGCGCGACTGTTGCGACGCGATGCTGTGCTGCCTTTGCGCCGGCGAGGTCGTGCGTCTGACGCGGCTCGGCCGCTTCGACATGAGCGGCGACGCGAAAGGACCGCTGGCTCTCTTGAAGCGGCTCCGCGGCAGCCGCAGCGGTGGCGGGTCCAGCGGCCGCGACCAGATGAAAACGCTGCGGCAATTGCCGCGGCTGCTTCGTTTCATTCCGGGAACAGCGCAGAGACGTCCGCGCCTACTTCATCGCCCACCAGTATCTGCTGGCGGGGTCGGCCGAGAATTGGGCGAACCTGGTGCGCATGCTCGTCGGCCGTTACGCGGCCGGCACCCGCGTAGGGCTGGCCGGCGCCGTAAAAGCCAGCATGCCGATCGAATACCCGACCGAGGGCCTGTATCATCCGCGGGCGGCCGGGCGCGTTGCAAGGCGGCTCGAAGATCTGCCGGGGGTGGGCGAAGCCGGGACGGTCGGCCTGTTGGTGATGCGCTCCTACGTGCTGTCGGACAATGCCGCGCATTACGACGGCGTCATCGCCGCTCTGGAGGCGAAGGGACTGCGCGTCGTCCCGGCCTTTGCGAGTGGGCTCGATGCGCGCCCTGCGGTTGAGCGCTATTTCCTGCGCAATGGCCGGCCGGTGATCGATGCGATCGTTTCGCTGACCGGTTTTTCCCTCGTGGGCGGCCCGGCCTACAACGATGGAGATGCCGCGGCGAAATTGCTGGCCTCGCTCGATGTGCCGTACGTCGCCGCCCATCCGGTCGAGTTCCAGACCTTGCAGGAATGGCAGGAGAACGCGCACGGGTTGACGCCGATCGAGGCGACGATGATGGTCGCGATCCCCGAACTCGACGGCGCCGTTTGGCCGATGACCTACGGCGGGCGTTCGAATGCGGCAAAAGGTGAGCGTCGGCGCGACATGGTGACCCACCCGGAGCGGGCCGCGATGCTGGCGGGTCGGGTTGCTCGGCTCGTCGCACTGCGCCGCAAGGCACCAGCCGACCGCAAGATTGCCGTCGTTCTCTTCAACTTCCCGCCGAATGCCGGCGCCACCGGAACAGCGGCGCATCTCTCGGTTTTCGAATCTCTCTACAACACGCTGCGGGCATTGCGGGACGCCGGCTACCAGGTCGATCCGCCGCCCTCGGCAGATGCGCTGCGCGATTGCGTCACCGGAGGGAATGCCGGACGCTTCGGGACCGACGCCAATGTCGTTGCGCGGATCGCCGCCGACGACCACGTGCGGCGCGAATCCTGGCTCGAAGAGATCGAGGCGCAATGGGGGCCGGCGCCCGGCCGCCAGCAAAGCGACGGCGGCGGATTGCTGGTGCTGGGCGAGCGCTTTGGCAACATCCTTATCGGGATCCAGCCGTCGTTTGGCTACGAAGGCGACCCGATGCGGCTGATGTTCGAGCGCGGTTGCGCGCCGACCCATGCCTTTGCCGCCTTCTACCGCTGGCTGCGGGAGGATTTTGCGGCAGACGCGGTATTGCACTTCGGCACGCACGGGGCGCTCGAATTCATGCCTGGCAAGCAGGTTGGACTTTCGGGCGCCTGCTGGCCGGACCGGCTGATCGGCGAGTTGCCGAATTTCTATCTCTATGCCGCGAACAATCCATCGGAAGGCACGATCGCGAAGCGCCGCTCCGGCGCCGCTCTGATCAGCTATCTGACGCCGCCCGTAACCCGGGCCGGGCTCTATCGGGATCTCGCCGACCTGAAGGCGTCGCTCGACCGATGGCGCACGCTCGGGCCGGACGCCGACCCCGAACAGCGCAGCTCGCTTGCCGCCTTTATCCAAACCCAGGCGGCACAGCTCGATCTGGTCTCAGCCGAGCCCCAATGGACAGGGGATGCCGCCGGTAAGATCGGGGATGTGGTCCAGGCCTTGTTCGAGCTCGAAGGAACATTGATCCCTTGCGGGCTGCATGTGGTCGGCGAGCCCCTCGGCGCAGCGGCGCGTGCCGAGATGCTCGACGCAGCTGGCATTTCGGATGCTGCGGTGCGGGCAAGGCTCGACGAACTTCTGGCAACAGATTATGAGATCCCCGCGCTACTCCGTGCCCTCGATGGCCGGTTTCTGCCGCCGGCGCCCGGCGGCGATCTGTTGCGGAACAGCGACGTTCTGCCGACCGGTCGCAACCTGCACGGCTTTGACCCGTTCCGCATTCCGAGCGTCTTCGCCGTCAAGGATGGCGCGCGGCAAGCCGAACGGCTGTTGGCGCGCCACCGCACCGACGGCCATGCACCGCCAGAAACCGTCGCGATGGTGCTGTGGGGCACCGATAATCTGAAGACTGAAGGCGGCCCGATCGCGCAGGCGCTGTGGCTGTTGGGAGCCGAGCCCCGGCGCGACAGCTACGGCCGGCTGGCCGGAGCTCAGCTGGTCGCGCTCGAAGAGCTGGGAAGGCCGCGCATCGATGTGATCGTCACTCTCTCCGGGATCTTTCGCGATCTGCTGCCTTTGCAGACGAAGCTCTTAGCCGAGGCGGCGTTGCTTGCCGCCACCGCCGACGAGCCGATCGAGCAGAATTTCGTACGCAAGCATGCCCTCGATTTTCAGGCCAAACATGGCGGTGGCCTGGCGCAAGCCGCGTTGCGGGTGTTCGGCAATGCCGACGGCGCCTACGGCTCCAATGTCAATCACCTGCTCGATCATGGCGCGTGGAACGACGAAGACGAATTGGCCGAGGCTTTCCTCCGCCGCAAAGGCTTCGCCTATGGCGTGGCCGCCAAGCCGGAGCGACAGGACCAAGTCCTCGCGCACCTGCTCGGATGCGTCGATGTCGCTTACCAGAACCTCGATTCGATCGAACTCGGCGTCACCACCGTCGACCATTATTTCGATACGCTCGGCGGCATCGCCCGGGCGGTTCGGCGGGCCCGCGGCACCGCAGCCGAAATCTACATCGGCGACCAGACGCGCGGCGACGGACTCGTGCGCAGCCTGGCCGAGCAGGTGGCGCTTGAGACGCGCACGCGGGCGCTCAACCCGAAATGGTACGACGCCCTCCTCGAGCACGGCTACGAGGGGGTACGCCAGATCGAGGCGCACGTCACCAACACGCTCGGCTGGTCGGCGACGACCGGCCAGGTGGCGCCCTGGGTCTACCGGCAGATCACCGAGGTTTACATCGCCGACGCCGGGATGCGGGAGCGGCTCGCGGCGCTCAACCCCGCCGCGTCCGTCAGGATCGCCAACCGGTTGATCGAGGCGCATCAGCGTCGCTATTGGGCCCCGGACGAGGAGATGCTCGACGTGTTGCGTCGGGCAAGCGAGGAGCTGGAAGACCGTTTCGAAGGGATTGGCATGGAGGTCGCCGCATGAATCTCGCAGCCGCACCATCGGCCTTACGCCAACCGGCGGTTCCGCGCCCCGACGGCGAGGGCAGCCTGCAGGTGCAAATGGACCCTGCGCTGAAGATCGATACGGCAAAAGTATTCGCTGTATACGGCAAGGGCGGCATCGGCAAGAGCACGACATCATCCAATCTGTCGGTTGCCTTCGCCAAGCTCGGCAGGCGAGTGTTGCAGATCGGCTGCGATCCCAAACATGACTCTACTTTCACTTTGACGAAGCGCCTCGCGCCGACGGTGATCGACGTGCTTGAAACCGTCGATTTTCATGCCGAAGAGCTGCGCGTCGAGGATTTCGTGCACGAGGGCTACAACGGCGTGATGTGCGTCGAGGCAGGAGGACCACCGGCCGGCACCGGCTGTGGCGGCTATGTCGTCGGCCAGACCGTGAAGCTTTTGAAAGCGCATCATCTGCTCGACGATACCGATGTCGTGATCTTCGACGTGTTGGGCGACGTCGTCTGCGGCGGGTTCGCCGCGCCGTTGCAGCACGCCGACCGGGCGCTGATCGTTACCGCCAATGATTTCGACTCGATCTTCGCGATGAACCGCATCGTCGCGGCGATCCAGGCGAAGTCGCGCAACTACAATGTCCGGCTGGGCGGCGTCATCGCCAACCGCAGCGTCGATACCGACCAGATCGACCGCTACAATGCCGCGGTCGGTCTGCGCACGATGGCGCACTTCCCGGATCTCGACGTGATCCGCCGCAGTCGGCTGAAGAAATCGACCTTGTTCGAGATGGAAGCGTCGCCCGAGCTGGCCGCGGTGCAGGACGAATATCTCCGGCTCGCCGCGGCATTGTGGGCCGGAACCGAGCCGCTGGTCGCGGCGCCGATGAAGGACCGCGACATCTTCGACCTCTTGGGTTTCGACTGATGGTCGTGTCGACCTACCAGGAGCGCCGCGGACAGATCGAGACCTATTTCGATCGGACGGCGGTCGAAGCGTGGTCGCGGCTGACCTCAGACGCGCCGCTGAGCCGCATTCGGGCTACGGTTCGCGCCGGGCGCGACGCGATGCGGCGGCAAATGCTGGAGTGGCTTCCGCCGGATCTGCACGGCAGGCGCCTCCTCGACGCCGGTTGCGGCACCGGCGCCTTCGCGCTCGACGCAGCCCGGCGAGGCGCCGACGTGGTCGCTGTCGATCTCTCGCCGCGCCTCATTGGTCTCGCCGCTGCGCGGCTCCCGCACGATCTCGCTCCGGGGCGGGTCGAGTTTCGGGTCGGCGACATGCGCGACCCGGAACTGGGCCGGTTCGACCATGCGATCGCGATGGATTCGTTGATCCACTACGGCGCGGACGACGCGGTTCGAATCCTGTCGGAAATGGCGGTGCGTACAGATCTATCGCTGCTGTTCACGTTTGCCCCGCGCACGCCTTTGCTCGCGGCGATGCACGCGCTCGGGCGACTATTCCCACGCAGCGACCGTTCGCCGTCCATCGAACCGATCGGCGCTGCGGCGCTGCGGCGAACTCTCGCCGCGGAGCCGCGGCTGGCCCCCTGGCGACCGGCCCGGGGCGGGCGCATCACCAGCGGTTTTTACATCTCGCAGGCCCTGGAGCTGGTCGCCGCATGAAACGGGTCAACGAGGTTTTGGCCGAGAAGTGGCGCGAGCTCAGCCCGCGATACCTGCCTTTTGCAGATGTCGCGACGGTGGAGGTGCCGTTTGGTCGGCTGTTGCGGCTGTCGCTGTTCCAGGTGTCGGTCGGGATGGCGGTCGTGCTGCTGATCGGCACCCTCAACCGGGTCATGATCGTCGAGCTTGCGGTGCCGGCTTGGCTCGTCGCCGTCATGGTCTCGCTGCCGCTGATTTTCGCGCCGTTCCGCGCTATCGTCGGCTTTCGCTCCGATACGCACCGCTCGCTGCTCGGCTGGCGACGCGTGCCTTTCATCTGGATGGGCACGCTTTTGCAGTTCGGCGGCCTGGCGATCATGCCGTTCGCTTTGATCGTGCTGTCCGGGGACACGCACGGGCCGCCGATCATCGGTGAGGCGGGGGCCGGCCTCGCCTTCCTGATGCTCGGCGCCGGGCTGCACACGACCCAGACGGTCGGGCTCGCGCTCGCCACAGATTTGACGCCGCCTGAATCGCATCCGCGCGTTGTCGCCCTCCTCTGCGTGATGCTCCTTGCCGGCATGGCCGCGAGTGCCGTCGTTTTTGGGGTGCTGCTCGCGCATTTCAGCGAGATCCGGCTGATCCAGGTCGTCCAGGGTGCGGCTCTGACGACGATGGCGCTCAATCTCCTTGCGCTTTGGAAGCAGGAGGCGCGCCAGCCATCGCGCACCACCGGCGCGGGACCGCGTTCGTCTTTTGCCGATGCGTGGCGAGCTTTCAACAGTGGCGATCGTTCGAACCGCCGGCTCGTCGCGGTCGGGCTCGGCACCGCCGCGTTCAGCATGCAGGACATCCTGCTCGAGCCTTATGGCGGCCAGATTCTGCATCTCACCGTCGGTCAGACGACGACGCTGACGGCACTGCTCGCGGCAGGCGGCCTCACCGGCTTTGCCCTGGCAGCCTATCGGCTCGGACGCGGCGAGGACTCTTATCGATTGGCGGCGTATGGCGCCGTAGCCGGACTCGCCGCCTTTGCCGCGGTCATCTTCGCGGCACCACTCGCATCGCCGGCATTGTTCGGAACGGGCAGCGCCTTGATCGGTTTCGGCGCCGGACTTTTCGCGGTCGGCACCTTGACCGCCTCCATGGAGATCGCGCGCGAGGGGCAGATTGGGCTCGCTATCGGCGCGTGGGGTGCCGTCCAGGCCTCCGCCGCCGGGGTGGCGATCGCCTTGGGAGGGGTCATCCGCGATGCGGTCTCGGGACTTGCGGCGAGAGGTTTAATGGGGCCCGCCCTGACCGATCCGTCGGTCGGGTACGCCTTCGTTTACCATCTGGAGATTGCGCTGTTGTTCGCGACGCTGGTCGCGATCGGCCCGCTCGCTCGCTCGGCGAGCGAGCCCCGGCTGGCGGCCGCGCCTTTTCGTCCCGTTGTCGTTCGTTAGCTTCCGACTTGTTGAGGTCGTCCCATGCAAACCGGCGCCATAACCAGCTACATCGATGTGGCGCAGCTAGCCCTTTACGCCTTTTGGATTTTTTTCGCCGGCCTCATCTTTTACCTGCGCCGTGAGGACAAGCGCGAGGGATACCCGCTGCAATCCGACCGCAGCGAGCGCATCAGGGTACAGGGTTTCCCGCCGATCCCGCGGCCAAAGACTTTTTTACTTCCGGGCGGCGCGACCCGGCAGGCGCCACGCAGCGAGCCGCCCGTGCCGCTGCCTCCGGCGATGCGGCGCGGCCTACCGGGATCGCCGCTGCTGCCGACCGGCGATCCGATGGCCGACGCGATCGGCCCCGCCTCCTACGCGATGCGCGCCGATGTCCCCGATGTCAGTCTCGAAGAGGGCGGGCCGCGAATTGTCCCGCTGCGGGTCGCGGGTGATTTCTCGGTGGCGCCCCGCGACTTCGATCCGCTAGGCGCCACGGTGATCGGCGCCGACGGCGCGGCTGCCGGCAGGGTTGTAGACCTCTGGGTCGACCGGTCCGAGATCGTCGTGCGTTATCTCGAGGTCGCTCTTCCGGGCCCGGACGACAGCGTCCGGGTGCTGCTGCCGACGCCCTTCACCCGCTTCGATCGCCGGCGGCGCCGGGTCCGGGTGAAATCGATCCTCGCCGGGCAATTCGCCAGCGTGCCGAAATTGCAGCACCCCGACCAGGTCACCTTGCGCGAGGAAGATCGGATCGCCGCCTATTACGCCGGCGGGCATCTCTACGCCACGCCGGCGCGGCTCGGGCCAGTGCTGTGAGCGAGCACGAAAGAGAGCCGATCCGCGGACTGCCGCAGGCACTGCCGCCGGGCGAGCTGCTGCTGTGGCAGGGAGCCCCCGACGCCCTGTCGCTGGCGCGCCGCGGGTTTCACGTGGGTTTGCTCGTCCCTTATTTTCTTTTCCTCGCCGTCTGGCGCTTCGCCGCCTTGCGCATGGACGGCGGGCAGCTTCGCTGGGCGACGATATCGGCCCTGTGGATCCTGCTCATCGGGCTTGCCGCGATCGCCACGCTCGCGGTGATCGCTTGGCTGACCAGCCGCACGACGGTTTACAGCATCACCAGCCGCCGGCTGGTATTGCGATTCGGGATCGCGTTGCCGATGAGCGCCAACATTCCTTTCGGCGTCGTCGCCGCCGCCGGGTTGCGGGTCCATCGGGACGGCACCGGCGAAATTCCGCTGTTGCTAGAGAACGGCGCGCGCATCTCCTTCCCGATATTCTGGCCGCATGTCCGACCTTGGCGCCTCACTCGCGCGGAGCCGATGCTCCGCTGCGTTCCCAACGCCGCCGAGGTTGCCGAAACTCTGGCGCGGGCGCTGAACGCCGCCGCGGCCGGTTGCGAACCTGAGGGCGGCGGCACTTCGCCGGCGGTCGAAGAACGCGAACCACAACCGGTCGCGGCATAGAACGGGGAGCGATGTGAGCGATCCGTTTGCCGGCCGCCCTTTTCCTCGCGGCCCACTGATTGGAGCCGGGACGATGATCGTATTGGCGCTCGCCGGCGCCGGCTGGGGCCGTCTTACCGACGCCCACCGGGCCGATACGGCGGCGGTGCTTGCCTCACGCGACCTGCGCTTCGCCGATCGCCCGGGCGGCGGTATTGCCATCTACGACACTCGCAGCAGCCGGCCCATCGACGTCGTCCCGCCCGGCACCAACGGGTTCCTGCGCGGCGCGCTGCGCGGGCTAGCGCGCGACCGGAAGCGTGACGGCGGCAGCGAAACGGCCCCATTCCGGCTCGCAGCGCTGGCGGATGGGCGCCTGACGCTGAAGGATCTCGTGACCGGTGATCGTATCGATCTCGAAGCTTTCGGAGCTACCAATGCGGGCGTCTTTTCCCGGCTGCTGGCGGCAGGGAGGCAGAAGCCATGAATTTGGCGATATCTGACCGGGACCCATCGGTAGCAGGGCTCGTGGAGGACGGTGCTGACGGCTCACGCAACGAAACAACGCAACGCGCGCGGCGCGACACGGTGTTGAGCCCCCGCTTCTACACGACGAATTTCAAGGCGATGGGTCGCATCGACGTGAGCGCGGTGCGCGGCGAATGGGACGGACTGATCGCGGAGTTTCGGCGCGACGCCAACCGCGACCATTTCGCCCGAAAGCCCGAATTCGATCCCGCCGCCACGCCCATTGCGGCACCGCTCTACGAGGAGTTCATCGATTTTCTGGTCAGCTCGCTGACCGCCGAGTTTTCCGGCTGTGTCCTTTATGCCGAGATCAAAAAACGCGTGAGCAATCCTGACATCCGAACCCTCTTCGGCTTCATGAGCCGCGACGAGGCGCGGCATGCCGGCTTCATCAACGAGGCGCTCAAGGACTTCGATATCGGCGTCGATCTCGGGTTTCTGAAGAAGGCCAAAAAATATGTTTACTTCAGGCCGAAGTTCGTTTTTTACGCAACCTATCTGTCCGAGAAGATCGGCTACGCCCGCTACATCACAATCTATCGCCAGCTCGAGCACCATCCGGAAAAGCGGTTTCACCCGATCTTTGCCTGGTTCGAGAAGTGGTGCAACGACGAGTTCCGCCACGGCGATGCCTTCGCCTTGCTGATGCGCGCCGATCCGCGCGTATTGCGGGGCATCAACCGACTCTGGATCCGGTTCTTCCTGTTGGCCGTGTTCGCCACGATGTATGTGCGCGATCACGCCCGGCCCGAGTTGCATAACGCCCTCGGCCTCGATCCGACCGAATTCGATTTCACCGTCTTCGCGATCACCAGCGAAATCTCCCGCCAGGTGTTTCCGCTTACGATCAATATCGAGAATCCACGCTTCCGGGCCGGGCTCGAAAGGCTGCGGCGCTTAGCGCAAGCTGCCGAGGCGGCTCGGGTTCGGGGCGGCCTGAGGGCTCGTCTGGCGCGGTCGGCCCTGGCCGCCGCCGCCGCCGCCGCGTTCGTTCGGTTGTATCTGCTGCGGACGCATCCCAATGCGGTCCCGCAGCGGGTGCGTCTCGCCCCCGTCTGGTAATCGGGGAAGCCGCCGATGTGCCAATACGTTTTCCCGGCACTTTATGCGCTCTTCGTGTGGTGGTTCAGCACCGGCGTCATCATCTATCTCGACGGTCTCCCGCGGCGGACATTCCGCTGGAGCATGCTCGGTGCAACCGTGGTGCTCGTGGTGTCGGTCTGGGGGTTGGCGCGCAGCAGCCTCGATACCGGCATCGGCGGGACCTACGCGGCCTTCACCTATGGATTGCTGGCTTGGGGCTGGCAGGAAATCAGCTTTTACATGGGGTTCGTCACCGGCTCGCGGCGCGCGCCCTGCCCCGAGGGGTGCGGCGGCTGGCGTCATTTCGGCCACGCGGTGCAAACAAGCCTCTATCACGAGCTCGCCATTATCGTTTGCGCCGCAGTCGTGGTGGCGGTGAGCTGGGGTGCGCCAAATCAGATCGGCACCTGGACCTTCATGGTGCTGTGGTGGATGCACCAGAGCGCGAAGCTCAACGTCTTTCTCGGCGTGCGCAATCTGAACGAGGAGTTCCTGCCCGAGCATCTCCAGTTTCTGAAGAGTTTTTTGACGAAGAAACCGATGAACCTTTTGTTCCCGGCTTCGGTGACGCTGTCGACCATCGTTGCGACGCTGCTGTTCCGCCGAGCATTTGCTGCCGACGCGAGCGCCTTTGCGGCAACCGGCTTCACCTTCCTCGGCACGATGATGGCTCTGGCGATTCTTGAGCATTGGTTTCTCGTGCTGCCATTGCCGGCGGCGGCGCTGTGGAGCTGGGGTCTCCGTTCGCGCGGCGTCCGCCAGCCCTTCGATGTCGAGGTGGTCGCGGGGTTTCTCGGCGCCGGCAAGACGACATTTCTGCGCCGCCGGCTCGGCGACGACGAAGCGAGCCCGCGCACAGTGGTGCTGGTCAACGATTTCAGCAGTATCGGCATCGACGGTTCGCTGTTGAGCGGGCTCGGCGCCGACGTTGTGGAACTACCCAACGGCTGCATCTGCTGCTCGCTGCGCCAGGATCTCGCCGCTCAGCTGCAGGACGTGGTCGGCCGCTGGGCGCCGGAGCGCGTCCTGATCGAACCGAGCGGGGTCGCCGATGTCGCGGCGTTGATGGGCGTCCTCGAAGGCGCGGAATTGAAGCCTCTGGTCAAGAGCCTGAGCGTCTGCGTCGTCATCGACGCTGCCGCGTTTCTCGGCGACTATGCGCGCCGGCCGGAGTATTTCGCAGCGCAAGCGCGGCTCGCTCCGGTGTTCATCGTCAACAAGACCGATCTCGTCGCACCGGCCGAATATGCGGTCGTCGAAACGACGCTGCGTGCGCTGAATCCGCAGGCGGCAGTTTTTCCGGCAAACTGGGGTGCGGTCGAGAACGCGGCCCTCGCGAGGGCGTCACTTACGCGCTTTCAGGCCGCCCCCGAGGAACGCGACGCGGCCGAGCAGCGCCACGAGCACGAGCCCGCCGCACTGGGTCTTACCTCGTGGGGCACGGTCGCTAAAACATCCTTGCGATCTCCAGGGTCTGCGTGTGCTGCTCGACGCCGTGGCCGGCGGCGCCTATGGACCTGTCGAGCGGGTCAAAGGGATTGCCCGCGCCGGCTCCGGCTGGGTTCATTTCGACGTGGCGGGGGGCCGGGCCAGCATGATGGCCTTCGCGCCGGGCGAAAACGAGCAGTCCCGTGTCGTCGCAATTGGACGCGCCGTTGACGAGGTTGGGCTGGAGGCGGCTTTTGCGGCCTGCTCCGCGCTCGCCGGCGGCTGAGGTCCGAGCGATGAGTTCAAAGCTGCAATTCCATCGCCTTAATGCGCACTTAAACTCGCGCGGAGTTGGCCATGAACTATGAGGCATTGTTCCAGGCGCAACTCGATGGGCTGCATCGCGAGGGTTGCTACCGCGAGTTTGCCGATCTCGAACGCCACGCCGGAAATTTTCCGAGAGCGACCCATTATCGCGGCAACGGCTCGGCGGAGGTGACGGTCTGGTGCTCCAACGATTATCTCGGCATGGGCCAGCATCGGGCGGTGATCGACGCGATGCACGAGGCGCTCGATCGCTGCGGGGCTGGTGCCGGGGGGACGCGCAATATCTCCGGCACCACTCACTATCACGTGCAGCTCGAACAGGAACTGGCCGATTTGCATAACAAGGAAGCCGCGCTGCTGTTCACCTCGGGGTATGTGTCGAACTGGGCGACGCTGAGCACGATCGCGTCACGACTGCCGGATTGCGTAATCTTGTCGGATTCGCTGAACCACGCCTCGATGATCCAAGGGATCCGCGACAGCCGCGCAGAAAAGCGGATCTTCGCGCATAACGACCCTGAAGATTTATGTCGAAAGCTCGCTGCCATCGACCCGACCCGACCAAAGCTGGTCGTGTTCGAATCGGTCTACTCGATGGACGGCGACATCGCCCCGATCGCCGAGCTGTGCGACGCGGCCGACGAATACGGAGCGATGACCTATCTCGACGAGGTCCATGCGGTGGGGCTCTATGGGCCGCACGGTGGCGGTTTGGCCGAACGCGATGGGATCGGTCATCGGCTGACCATCATCGAAGGCACCCTCGCCAAGGCCTTCGGCGTGGTCGGCGGCTATATCGCGGCGTCGGCAGCGATATGCGACTTCGTCAGGAGCTTTGCCTCGGGCTTCATCTTTACGACGGCGCTGCCGCCTGCCGTCGCCGCCGGGGCACTGGCCAGCATCCGGCATCTCAAAGCCAGCGACGACGAGCGCCGCCGCCAGCAGCAGGTGGTGGCGGCGCTTCGCCGCAGGCTGGATGCGGCCGGGATTCCGCATCTCGACAACCCAAGCCATATTGTTCCGGTCATGGTCGGGGACCCGGTACTGTGCAAGAACATCAGCGACGTGCTGCTCGGGCAGCATCAAATCTATGTGCAGCCGATCAATTATCCGACGGTCCCGCGTGGCACCGAGCGATTGCGCCTGACCCCGTCGCCGCTCCACACCAGTGCGGACATCGACCGCTTGGTGGGCGCATTGGCCGCGGTCTGGTCGGAGCTGCGCCTCAAGCGGGCCGCCTGACCGAAGATCATGGGTTTTTGCCGCGAGGATTCTTCTCGTACCGCGCTGGAGACGATCCAGCGCGCCTGGACGGGCACGAGGTGGCTGATCGAAGTGGGCGTGCGTGGGTTCTTCGACAACATCGACCATGCGGTCCTCCTCAGCTTGTTGGAATGGCGCCCGACGACCGCAAGTTCGTCGGCCTTTTCCGGGCAATGCTCGAGGCGGGCTATATCGAAGACTGGACCGTCGAGCGGACCTGCAGCAGTACGCCTCACGGCGGGGTGGTCTCGCCCGGCTGGCCAACATCTATATCCATGAAGTTGATCTGATCATGGCGGAGATGCAGGAGTTTCTCTTTTGGTTTCAGATGTTTGTTTTATCAGCGTGTTATGGAGTTCCTCGGGGTGCTATGGGATAGCCTCGGATGCGCGAAAATAATCCCCACTCTATTATTTCGATCGATGATAACTCGTTGATTTAACATTCAAATTTCTTGCCTACGGTCGAACGCCGTCCGCTCGAGCCGTCAACTGGTTCTCGCCCTTCAGCCGGCGCCAGGTTTTGGCCGCTGCCATGACCAGCTTGAAGACCATCAGCTGGGCCGTGTCCTGCGACAGCGCGCCCTTGGTGCGCACCGTGCGATGCCGCACCGGTGCGAAAACGCTCTCGATGGGGTTGAAGGTTCGCAGATGGTCCCGGTGCTCGGCCGGAAAGTCGTGGCAGGTTAGGAGCGCGGCGCGATCCTTGATAAGGCAGGTGACCGCGCCGTCAGCGGATCGCCAATCGCCTCGGGCTGTCGCAGGGAACAACGGTGCTCTTACTCATCATGGCATATCGCTCCGTCGGGAGGTTCAGGCAAGCTTCCACTCGCCTCGATACGCCGCCTTGCTCACATCGCCATCACCCAGTTGCGGTCATAGCTCCAGATCAGGCCAGTCGAGCGTCACCGTGAAGAAAAAGTGCGGGGCCGAGACCGCGCTGTTGATGCTCGGCGGCCGCAGGCCACCCTGCGTCTGGTGCAGTTGGAAGAGGCGCAGCTCTTCCGCCGTCGCGGTGTCGGGCGACCGGCCGATGAAGGCTGCGAACGCCCGCACGTTCCGAACATAGTCGCGCCGCGTGTCCTCCTTGAAGCCGCGCACGCTCATATCTTCGATCATGCGTGCCCGCAGCGGGCTGATGGGCGGGGCTAGGGTCATCGGGGCTCTCCCGAGCTGAAGGTTGCTGGCGCTTCGATGCTCGGGATCGGATGCCCCGACCGTCACGCCTACCGCGCATCACCTCGTCAAAATTGCGCCGACCACGAGCCGTGCCCCCCTCCTGCGCGAGCGGGTTCGTTCTTCGGTGCGGCCTGGTCTAGAGCATGATCCTAAGAGTTTGAATCAAAAAGATATTCACCCGCGCTGCGTTTGGTGATTCAAGATGCTGGCTGGGGTTGGGGGCCAGCATCGAATGGCAAGACCCT
Source organism: uncultured Alphaproteobacteria bacterium (assembly GCA_963795485.1). Taxonomy (GTDB): domain Bacteria; phylum Pseudomonadota; class Alphaproteobacteria; order ATCC43930; family CGMCC-115725; genus AP-15. Next base: position 1,273,238 of record CAWCIL010000008.1, on the reverse strand, counting down.
ATTCACAGGACCTGCGCGATCGGGTGGTTGCGGCGGTGGCCAGCGGTCGCACCTGTCGCGTAGTGGCGGCGCGGTTTGGGGTGAGTGTCGCCAGCGTGGTGAAATGGTCGCAGCGGTTTCGAGCGACCGGCAGCGCCGCGGCGGCGAAGATGGGCGGCTGGCGGCCGCTGCGGTTGAAGAGTGAGCGGGATTGGCTGCTGGCGCGGATTGCCGAGAAACCGGATCTGACGCTGCGGGCGGTGGTGGCCGAGCTGGCCGAGCGCGGCACCCCGGCCAGCTACGGCGCGGTGTGGCGCTTTTTCGCCCACGAGGGGATTACCTTTAAAAAAAAGCCTGCACGCCAGCGAGCAGGATCGCGTCGATGTCGCCCGCCGGCGGGCGCGGTGGAAGATGCATCAGGGCCGGCTTGACCCGCGGCGCCTGGTGTTCCTCGACGAAACTTGGGCCAAGACCAACATGACGCGCCGCCACGGGCGCTGTGCGCGCGGCGCCCGGCTGGTCGCCAAGGTGCCGCATCGCCGCTGGCGCACCGTGACGTTCCTGGCGGCGCTGCGCCATGACCGCATCGCCGCGCCCTGCGTCATCGACGGGCCGATCAACAGCCTGCCCCTGCGAAGGCGGGGGGCACCAGCTTTTGCGCCTATATCGAGCAGTTTCTGGTGCCTACCCTCAGCCCCGGCGACATCGTCGTCATCGACAATCTCGGCAGCCACAAGGGCAAGGCCGTGCGCCGCCTGATCCGCGCCGCCGGCGCCAAACTGTTCTTCCTGCCCCGATACTCGCCCGATCTCAACCCGATCGAGCAAGTCTTTGCCAAGCTCAAGACCTTGCTGCGCAAAACCGACCCGCGCACGATCGAGGCCACTTGGCGCAGCATCGGCGACCTCCTCGGCCGCTTCACCCCACCGGAATGCGCCAATTATCTCGCCAATGCCGGCTACGCTTCAGCCTAACCAGATCATGCTCTAGGGACATTGCGCTGATCGGGCGGCGGCGGGTCTGCCACAGGTCGTGTCGTCGACCGTTGCCGCGTGACGGAGGACGATCCGATGAAGTCTCGCCAAAGAAAAACCGGCCTCTCGACCGCTGCGGTCGCGGCGCTGTTCCTTGGCTGCATCTGGCCGCAGGCGAGCATGGCGCAGAACGTCAACCTGCCTGACGGCCCGATCGCCTGCGCCGACTTCCACCGCGGCACCAACGGCTCCTGGACCGTCGTGCAGCCGACCACCATTCGTCCGCAGGGCGGCGAGATGAAACTGGTGCCGGGGCAGACCTTCGCCGAGAATCAGTTTGTCGACGGGGTTGAAGTCACGACGGTGCTCGACCGCAATTGCGGCAACAAGTGAACCTCGCCACACCTCGCGCGCGTTACCGGTGAGAGAGCATCATGCTCTCGCGCCACCTCATCTCCGGCTCCATTGCGTCAACGCCTCGCGCGCGCTGTTGCGGCGCGGGCGCCACAAGCCGCGGTCGATCGCTTCGAGAAAGCGGCGGCTAGTGTCGGTGAGAGCGGCGGGGTTCTCTTCGGCGATGAACGAGCGCACGCGGTCGTCGGCGAGATAAGCGTCGTAGAGCGCCTCGAAATGCGCGTCGTCGACCGCCCCTGCGGTCGCGGCGAAGGCGAACAGGTAATCGACCGTGGCGGCGATTTCGGCCGCACCCTTGTAACCGTGACGCATCACACCCTCGATCCAGCGCGGGTTCGCGGCCCGGCCGCGGACGACACGCCCGATCTCCTCGCGCAGGGTGCGGATGCGCGGCGTCTCGGGCTGTGAATGATCGTTGTGCCAGACCGTCGGCACACGGCCCGAAAGATGCCGGACGACGAGCGCGAGGCCGCCTTCGAACTGCCAGTAATCGCCGCTGTCGAGCAGGTCGTGCTCGCGGTTGTCCTGATTGTGCAGCACGGCGTCGGCACCGGCGAGCCTCGTCTCCAGCATCGCCCGCTCGGGGCGGCCCTCGCCGCCGGCGTCATAAGCATAGCCGCTCGCTCCGAGCCAAGCCTCGGCGAGATCGGCCTCGCCGTCCCAGCTCCGCGCGTCCATCAGCGTCTGCAGCCCGGCCCCATAGCCGCCGGGTTTCGCGCCGAAGATGCGGTAGCCGGCGCGCCGTGCCGCCTCAGCTGGAGCAACGCCCTCGGCTTCCAACGCGCGTCGGTCGGCGGCGACGCGGGCCGCCAGCGGGTTGACCGAGGCCGGCTCGTCGAGGGCGGCGACCGCGCGCACCGCCGAATCAATGAGATCGATCAGTCCCGGAAAGGCGTCTCGGAAAAAGCCCGAGATGCGCAGCGTGACATCGACCCGCGGCCGGTCGAGCACCGCGGCCGGCATGATTTCGAACCCGGTCACCCGGCCGCTCGCCCGCTCCCATACCGGTCGCACGCCCATCAATGCCATCGCCTGGGCGATATCATCGCCGCCGGTGCGCATGTTGGCGGTACCCCAGGCCGACAGCGCCACATGCGCTGGAGGAGCGCCGTGTTCCTGGGCGTGGCGCTCGATTAGCATCGCCGCCGATTTCCAGCCGAGCAGCCAGGCTGCCTGGGTCGGCACCGCGCGGGTATCGACCGAATAGAAATTGCGCCCGGTCGGCAGCACTTCGGGCCGGCCGCGGCTCGGTGCGCCGGAGGGGCCGGGCAATACCAGCCGACCATCGAGCCCGGCCAGCAGCCCGGCCATTTCGGCCGCCCCACATTGCACGACGGCGGGACGCAAACAGCACTCGATCCAATCGAGGACCGCGCGAGTCCGCCGCCAGCCCGGCTCGGCCCGAACCTCGCCCGAGACGAGATTCTCCGCCAGCGCCTCCAGACGCTCGATCGTGTCACCCGCGCTGCGCCAAGCTCCGCAACCGGCCAGGACTGCCGGGCGCGGACCGTGCCACGGCTCGGCCAGGTCGAGAGCCAGCGGGTCCTCGCCGAGCCCGAGATCGGTGGCCAAGGCGCGCAGCAGCGAAGCGTCCTCAGCGGCGGTGCCGCGGCCGGGACGGGCAAAGGCGACCAGCAGCGCATCGAGCCTCTGCCCCTCGGGGCTCCACCCGAACACATGGAGCCCGTCGCGGATCTGCAGCTCCTTGATCTCGCACAACAGCCCGTCGAGCTTGCGCAAGGCCGTCGCCATGTCATCGTCGGCGGCGATGCCGCAATCGCCGTCGAGCCCGGCCGACCGCGTCCGTTCGAGGATCGCCGCCGCCAGCACCGCGATCCGCCGGGTATCGCCATGCGCGGCTTCGTAATACTCGTCGATCAGGCGCTCGAGCTCGGCCATCGCGCCATAGCTGCCGGCGCGGGTTAAGGGCGGGGTCAGATGATCGATGATCACCGCCTGGGCACGGCGCTTCGCCTGGGTTCCCTCGCCCGGATCGTTGACGATGAACGGATAGAGATGCGGCAGCGCCGGCAACACCGCCTCGGGAAAGCATTCGGCCGACAACGCCAGCGCCTTCCCCGGCAGCCATTCGAGGGTGCCGTGCTTGCCGAGATGAATGACCGCGTCGGCGCGGAAATCATGCGCTAGCCAGGCATAGGCGGCAAGATAGGCATGCGGCGGCGCCAGGGCCGCATCGTGATAAGTCGATTTCGGCTCGATGCCATAGCCGCGCGCCGGCTGGATCAGCACCGCGACATTTCCGACGCGGAAACCGGGGATCGCGAACTGGCCGCAGTCGAGCCGTCCCTCGCGGAAAAACCGGTCGCGCTCGGCCGGCCCCCAGCGGTCGGCGACAGCCTGCTGCACCGGCTGCGGTAGGGTGGCGAAGACCGCCGAATATTCGGCGAACGAGAATGTCTCCTCGGCCGGCGCGAGCGGATTGGCGTTGGTCGGGCCGGCGGTCAGGCGCCGGATCAGCTCCTGGCTATTGCCGGGGATGTCTTGGACGCGGTAGCCGGCATCGGCCAGCGCTAGCAGGATGGCCAACGCCGAAGCCGGCGTGTCGAGGCCGACCCCGTTGCCGATTTGGCCGTCGCGGCCCGGATAGTTGGCGAGGATCAACGCCACGCGCCGCTCGGCCGCCGGCTTTTCGCGCAGCCGCGCCCAGTTGCGCGCGAAGTCGGCGACATAGGCGATCCGGTCGATGACCGGCCGATAGCCGACAAGATCGACTTCGGTCTCGGGATCACGGCCCAGCGGCGCTTTAAACGACACGGCGCGCGATAGGATGCGGCCGTCGATTTCCGGCAGGGCCACGCTCATCGCCAGGTCGCGCGCGGCGAGACCACGGGTTCCAGCCCGCCAACTCTCCTCGTCGCCGCCCGAAAAGACCACCTGAACTACCGGGCAGTCTGCTGCGGCCAGCGGATCGTCGCCGGCTCCCGTCCGCACCGAAAAGCCAGTAGCGTTGAGGATCACGGCGGGCGGATGGGCGGCGAAAACAGCGCCGAGCAAGGCCGCGGCTTCGCCCTCCTTCAGGCTGTGGACGAAGATCGGCAACGGGCATAGCCGCCGGGCCGACAGCGCATCGACCAGCGCGTCGATCGGTGCCGTGTTGCCCGACTGAACCAATGCCCGATAGAATACGATCGGCACGATGCCGCCTCCGACTTTCGCCGAGAAAGGTTCCTCAGGCCACTCGGTGGCGATGTCGTCGAGGCTCGGCAAGGAGTGATCGGGGAAATAAAACCCGGCGCGCAGCAACGGCGCCGGCTCGGCCCAATCCAGGTCCCGGCCAATCAGCGAGCAGGCATAGCGCAGCAGATTTTCGGCGTTCGCAGGTCCACCTTCGGCAAGATAGCGCCACAACCTGCTTCTGCTGTCCGGCGCCAGGGACGACCGCTCGGCCAGCTCCGGGTCAGGCTTGTCATCGCCGGGCAGCAGCGCCAGCGGGACGTTGTTGGTGCTGCAGGTCTCGACCAGCTGCTCGATCCCATAGGGCCAATAGGCGCTGCCACCGAGCACGCGGGCGATCACGAGCCGGGCACGCGCCACCGTCTCCATGTAGAGGTTGACCGAGAAATTATGGGTAAGCCGCAAGATCGGCGCGAGGCGCAGGCTCGGCGCCGCCGGGTCCTGGAGCCGCCGCCGAGCCTGGGCCGCGGCGAGCAGCGCCAATTCGGTGTCGGCGCTCGACAGCATCACGATGTCGCCGGGGGTCTGGGCTAGGTCGACCGCGGCCGAGCCGTCGGCGATCGTTCCCGGCAGGGCGGCGAGCAGATGCACTCAGCTGGCCAGCGCCGCCGCGATCGCGTTCCGGGCGAGGCCCTTCTCGCCGATCACGACGAGCCGCGTCGCGCGCCGCTCGCCCTCCTGCCACGGCCGGTCGAAATAATGCTGCAGCCGGTCGCCGACCGCCTGCACGACCAGCCGCCGCTCACGCCCGGGCAGATCGACAAAGCCCTTAAGCCGCAGCACGCCATGCCGGTGGATCGCCGCGCGCAGCCGAGCTACAAACGCCTCCACATCGTCGATCGCGCCGAGGCTTACGACGAAGCTCGCGAAATCGTCATGGTCGTGCGTCATTTCGAGGTCGTGCACTGACGGCCGCGCGGCAAGGTCGTCTTCGGCGTTCGCGGCTAGGCCGAGCGCCACCTCGGGCGGCACGGCACCATCACGCGCCGCGACGAGCTTGACCCCCGGGCGGAGCCGCTCGCCGATCTCGCGGCGAAGGGCGGCGAACCGATCTGCGGCAACGAGATCGGCCTTGTTCAAGATCGCCAGATCGGCGCAGGCGAGCTGGTCGCCGAACACCTCGTCGAGCGGATTGTCGTGGACGAGCGCGGGGTCCGCCGCCCGCACGCGCGCCACCGCCTCGGGGTCGTCGGCGAACCGGCCGTCGGCGACGGCGGCGGCGTCGATCACGACCACCACCCCGTCGACCGTGGTGCGGGTGCGGATCTCCGGCCAAGCAAAGGCCTGCACCAGCGGTTTCGGCAAGGCCAGCCCCGAAGTCTCGATCAGGATGTGCTCGGGTGGTGCCGCGCGATCGAGCAGCCTGGTCAGGGTCGGCAGAAAGTCGTCGGCGACGGTGCAGCATATGCAGCCATTGGCCAGCTCGACGATGTCGTCCTCGCCGCACGCTTCCTCGCCGCAGCCGAGCAACAGCTCGCGATCGATGCCAAGCTCGCCGAATTCGTTGACGATGATCGCGAGCCGCCGGCCTTGCGCGCGCGCCACCAGGTGGCGGACGAGGCTGGTCTTGCCGGCGCCGAGAAAGCCGGTGATCACCGTCGCCGGTACGCGGCGCATGTCAGCCCTCCTTTAGCGCCAGCGGCAGGCCGGCAGCGATGAAGACGACGCGGTCGGCGAGTGCGGCGACCTGTTGATTGAGACGGCCGGCAGCGTCGCGAAAGCGGCGTCCGAGCGGGGTTCCGGGCACGAGACCCATGCCGACTTCGTTGGCGACCAGCACGACCGGCCCTCGGGCCAGGTGCAAGGCCGCACACAATGCCGCCGCCTCGTCTTCGACCGGCCGCCCGGCAAGCAGCAGGTTCGACAGCCACAAGGTCAGGCAATCGACCAGCAATGGCCGTTCTGGCTTGGCCTCGGTGACAATCGCCGATGCGAGCGCCAGCGGCACTTCGAGCGTATGCCAAAATGGGTCGCGACGCGCCCGGTGGGCGGCGATGCGTTCCGCCATCTCGGCGTCGCCGGCCTCGGCCGTCGCGCAATAAGTCCCGCTGGGAGCGGCCCTTTCGACAAGGCTTTCGGCATAAAGGCTCTTGCCCGACCGGGCGCCGCCCAGCACCAACGTCACCGCCGGCAGCCGGGCGCGCCGACCGTCGCTCATCAACGCCATTGGCCCTCCTCCGCCCGAGGAATTGTCCGGTTTTCGCGCCCGGGTCGCACCCGGCCGTCCACAGCCGGTCTCATGACCGCAGCTTGGTGATCGTCGCGGTCGTCGAGTGGCCGTCGACGAGATCGACCAGAACCACCCGCCCGCCGGCGGCGTGGACCTCCTCGGCGCCGACGACGGTGGCGATCGTATAGTCGCCTCCTTTGATCAACACATCGGGTTTCAACTTGCGGATCAGCTCGAGCGGGGTGTCGTCCTCGAAGCTGATCACGGCGTTGACCGAGCCGACCGCGGCAATCACCGCCGAGCGGTCGCGCAGCGGGTTGACCGGACGCTGCGGCCCCTTGAGCCGCCGGGTGCTGGCGTCGCTGTTGAGCGCCACCACCAGGCGATCGCACTCGGCGCGCGCCCCGGCCAACAGCGCGATGTGCCCGGCATGCATGATATCGAAGCAGCCGTTGGTAAAGCCGACGGCGAGGCCGCGCTCGCGCCAGCGGCGGACCAGGGCTTTGAGTTCGCCGATGGTGTAATGCTTGGCCTGATGCCAATCCTTGTCGCGCACGTCGCGCGAGCGTTCGAGCATCAACTCGTCGAGCTCGACGGTCGCGGTGCCGAGCTTGCTGACGGCGATCCCCGCCGCGGTGTTGGCCAGCCGCATCGCTGCAGCCAGCGGCTCGCCGCCGGCATGCGCCAGCGCCAGCACCGCGATCACCGTGTCGCCGGCGCCGGTCACATCGTAGACCTCGCGCGCCCGGCTCGATTCGACATGCACCGCACCCGAGGCTTCGACCAGCACCATGCCCTTGTCTGAGCGTTTGGCGAGGATCGCCGCGGCCTCGGCATCGTGCATGACCTTGGTAGCGGCGGCGATGACCTCGGCGTCGCTGCCGACCGGCAGGCGCGCGGCGAGGGCCAACTCCCGCAAGTTCGGGGTCACGCAGGTGGCGCCGCGATAGCGCCGGAAATCGTCGCTTTTGGGATCGATATAGACCGCGATGCCGGCTGCCCGCGCCCGCTCGATCGCGAAACCGACGACCTTCGGACTGAGCACGCCCTTGCCGTAGTCGGAGAGGACCACGGCGTCGGCATTGCCGAGCGCGCCCTCGAAGGCGGCGAACAGCTGGGCCTCCTCCGCCTCGTCCGGTTCGCCGACGGTTTCCTCGTCGACCCGGACGATCTGCTGGTGCGCGGCGACGTACCGGGTCTTGCAAATCGTCGGGCGCCTGGCGCTCGCAATATGGGCATCGACCAGTCCCGTCGTCCTGCGGACGAGTGCCGAAACCTCCACACCCGCGGGGTCGCGTCCGAGCAGCCCGATCAGGATCGCCTTGCCGCCGAGCGACGCGATGTTGCGAGCCACGTTGCCGGCCCCGCCGAGCATGCCCTGGGTGCGCTTCAGCAACAGCACAGGCACCGGCGCTTCCGGCGAAATGCGCTCGGTTTCGCAATAAGCGAAGCGGTCGAGCATAATGTCGCCCAGACACAAAATCGTCGTTCCCGAGAAATCCATCGGCACAATATCCTGGAATTTATCCTACCAATTTGATTACAACTTCCAATGCGGGATCCCAAGGGCAAACGATTTGCCATTGCCCGCCATTCCGGTCAGGCCAGAAGCAGGCTCTGGCTACCCCGGTAGGAGGCCGGAGCAGGAGCGCAGCCAGGCCCGGTTAGTCGAAAAGACACGAGCCTCAAGCAAAGGCGCGGCGGATGCGGCCCCAATCTTCGATCGCGTGCTCCTGGCCGGGGACGATCTGGATCGCGATCTCGCTGTAGCCGGCATCGGCCAGAGAGTCGATCCGTTTTCTGATCTCGGGCTCGGTCGCGGTGATCGTGGTCTGGCGGATCAGCTCGGCAGTCACGAACGGCCGCTCCTCGGGCTTGACGAACATCAGATGGCCGCGGTGGTTTTCTAGGTAGTGTGCGCCCTGCGGCCGAAAACTGCGGGCCAATTCGACATAGCCGGCCACCGTATCGGCGATCGCCGGCGGGATCGGATTCAGGTTCGGAAACCCCCCCAGCGCCTGGTCGGCGGCGCGGTGCAGCAGCATCGCGGCGCGCGGGCCGGCTTGGGCAATCGAGCGCGGACTGTCGGCGGGCTCGCCTTCTTCCAGGATTGCCCCGCCGGTCAGCACCACCGAGTCGAATGCGTCGGCGCCATGCCCGGCGGCTTTGCGGCGCGAGCGCATCTCGCGCAAGGCGGCGCTCGCCACCTCGGCATCGCCGATGGTGCTGATCCAGCCGGCGCCGAGCCTCGCCGCCAGCGCCTGCGCGCGCGGGCCGGTCGCGGCGACGTAAAGACCGATCGGATCCTTGGTGTTGATCAGGCCGAGCTCGGGATTGAGCAGCCGGATCAGCCGGCGCTTGCCTTCGATTTCGGCTTCGACCGTCTCCTCGCGCAACAGCGCCATGACGATACGGACATATTCCTCCATGTCCGCGAGCCGGACCGCGCCGAGCCCCACCGCACGGCGTCCGGTAAAGCCGGTGCCGATTCCAAAATCGATCCGTCCCGGCGCCAGCTTGTTCAGCGAGGCGAAGGCGTTCGCCGTCACGGCGGCGAGACGGTTCGACGGGATCAGGACGCCGGTGCCGAGCCGGATGCGGGTCGTCTTCAACGCCGCCGCGGCCATCGCCACAAACGGGTCGGCGCTCAGCATCTGGGTGTCGTAGAACCAGGCGCGGCCAAACCCCAGCTCCTCGGCGCGCCGCACTACGCGCCAGGAATTCGGCGTCGGTCGGAATGGCGATGGCAAATTTCATTCGTCCCCCGCCAGCCTCAACGAGGAAATAGCGTAACGCCTCAGCGTAGAGGCCGCAAAGGATGCGCAATGGACACGTTCAGCGATGCCCGGCGGCCTCGGCGCCCTTTGCGCTAAAACGTGTGTCTAGCGCTCAGACGCCTTCAGATAGTGCCGTCTCACCGCAATCGTCATGCCCGGCCCACGGGTCCGCGCGGTGCGCGGCCCGAGGACAGGCCTTGTGCCGGGCATCCACGGAAGCCGGCGGTGTTCGTGCCGCCAGTCGTGGATGGCCGGGACGAGCCCGGCCATGACGGCTTGGATGAATCTTGTGTCTGCGTCTAAGCACTAGCGCTTGGAGAATTGGAAGCTGCGGCGGGCCTTCGCCTTGCCGTATTTCTTGCGTTCGACGACGCGGCTGTCGCGAGTCAAAAAGCCCTTGACTCTTCAGCAATGGGCGCAGACCCGGCTCGTAATAGGTCAGGGCCTTGCTGATGCCGTGGCGCACTGCGCCCGCTTGGCCGGAGAGCCCGCCGCCCTTGACCGTGCAGATGACATCGAACTGGCCAAGCCGGTTCGAGGCGACGAAGGGCTGGCTGATGATCATCCGCAGGACCGGGCGAGCAAAGTAGACCGGGCTCTCGCGGTCATTGACCTTGATCGCGCCGTTGCCGGGCTTGATCCACACCCGCGCGACCGCGTTCTTGCGCTTGCCGGTGGCATAGGCCCGGCCGAAGGCGTCGAGCCGCGGCTGCACGTCGACCGGCATCGCCGCCGTCGGAGCTGCCGGTGCCGCCGGAACGGTGCGCGCCGCCTGCATCGCCTGGCGCAGGCTCCCCAGACCCTGAAAGGTCTGGCCGCTGGCGCGTTGTCCGCCAGACTGGCCGGTGGCGGGCTGGCCGGCTGGCGGACCTGAAGGCGGGTTCGTCGGTTGGTCGTTGTCGGCCATCTTCTCTACGCCCTTACATTCTTTCGGTTCATCGCGCCGACATCGAGCGGGATCGGCTGCTGCGCCGCGTGCGGGTGGTCGGGCCCGGCGAACACTCGCAGATTTTTCATGACCCGGCGCCCGAGCGGCCCGCGCGGCACCATCCGCTCGACCGCCTTTTCGACGACCCGCTCCGGGTGCCTGCCGGCGAGGATGGCACCCTTGCTGCGCCCCTTGATCCCGCCAGGATAGCCGGTATGCCAGTAGAAAATGTCGTCCTGGCGCTTGTTGCCGGTCAGCTCGACCTTTTCGGCATTGATCACGATGATGTTGTCGCCGCAATCCATGTGCGGCGTAAAGGTCGGCTTATGCTTGCCGCGCAAACGGGTGGCGAGGATCGCGGCGAGCCGGCCCAGCACCAGACCGTCGGCGTCGACCAGCAGCCACTTTTTCTCGATGTCGGACGGCTTTGCGGAAAAAGTCTTCATCGCTCTCGCCAAAAGCGCCTGTTCCCGCATTGCCGCGGGCCCGGCGGAGGTGCGGATTTAGGCGATCGGCGGGCTCGGGTCAAGGTGCCGCGCTTCACCGCGGAGCGGACCGCCGCTCAGGCGAGGCTCTTCGACACCATCTCGTAGGTGTTTTTGCTGAGGCCGGGTCTTGCGAGCACGCGTTCGAGCTCGCCCCGCATCAGCCCTTGGCGGGCCTGGTCATGGCGGCGCCACATCCCGAGCGGCTGGACCAGCCGCGCCGCATTCGTCGGATTGCCCGGATCGATGGCGATGACCTCGTCGGCGAGCAGCGCGTAGCCGGCGCCGCTGCGATCGTGAAAGCGCACCGGGTTGCCCTGGGCGAAGGCGCCGAAGAGGGCGCGCACCCGGTTCGGGTTTTTGCGGTCATAGGCCGGGTGTGCGGTCAGCTCGCGCACCCGCTGCGGGGTCTCCGGCAATGCCGAGCGCGCCTGCAGACCGAACCATTTGTCGGTGACCAACGGGTCGTGCGACCAGCCGCGAAAGAATTCGGCCAACGCCGCGGCGCGCTCGGGCCGGTCGAGATCGGCCAGCACCATCAGTGCCGCCAACACGTCGTTCATGTTGGCCGCCGCGTCGAACTGCACCTTGGCGAGTGCCGCCCCATGGTCGGGATCGGCGGCGGCGAGATAGGCGAGGCACATATTGCGCAACGCCCGCCGTCCGATCGCCCGGCCGTCGATCCGATAGGGGCCGGGATCGGCCAGCGCCGCATAGGCGGCGGCGAACTCGGCCGCGAGCGCTCGGCCGATCTCGGCGCGGGCGGTCTCGCGCGCCAGATGCACGGCGTCGACATCGACGATCGCGAGCTGGTCGGCGAGAAACGACTCGCTCGGCAGGGCCACCGCTTCGGCGGCCAGCGCCGGGTCGTCGTCGGCGCCGGCGAGGTTGCGCCGCATCGCCATTACCAGATCGGGGTCGAGCGGCGTCGGCGTGGCACCGCCGCGCAGCGCCTCGACCCGGTCGAGCAAAACGCGTGTCGCGACCTGCTGCCCCGCCTCCCAGCGCGCGAACGGCTCGGGATCGTGCACCGCCAGAAATTTGAGCCGCTCCAGCCCCACCCCCTTCAATTTGACCGGCGCCGAAAAGCCGCGCAGCAAGGAGGGCACCGGCGGCGCCGAGAGCCCGACGAAGCGAAAGCTCTGCCGTTCTTCGCCCGGCATCAGCACCCGCGTCCCGTTTCGTCCCTCGCCCTCATCCTCGCCCGCGAGCCGCACCGGCAACTCGGCGCCGTCCGCCGCCAACAGCCCGATCGCCAGCGGGATCGGCATCGGCGATTTCGCGGGCTGCCCAGGTGTGGGCGGCACTTTCTGCACGACGTTCAGCTCGTAGCTGCCGCTGGCCGCGTCCCAATGATCGTCGACCGTGACCTCGGGTGTGCCGGCCTGCTCGTACCACAGCTTGAACCGGCCGAGATCGACCCCGCTCGCCTCCTGCATCGCTGCGACAAAATCCTCGATCGTCGCAGCGTGGTTGTCGTGCCGGCGGATATAGAGGTCCATGCCGCGGCGAAACCCGTCCCGGCCGATCAGGGTGTGGATCATCCGGATCACCTCCGCACCCTTGTTGTAGACCGTCGGGGTATAAAAATTGTCGATCCGCAGATAGCTCTGCGGCCGCACCGGGTGGGCGAGCGGCCCGTCATCCTCGGGAAACTGGATCGCGCGCAAGGTCTTCACCTCGCCGATGCGCTTGACCGCGCGGCTCCCCTGGTCGGCCGAGAATTCCTGGTCGCGGAAGACGGTCAGCCCCTCCTTCAGCGACAATTGGAACCAGTCGCGGCAAGTGACCCGGTTGCCGGTCCAGTTGTGAAAGTATTCGTGCGCGATGACCGATTCGATGCCCTGGTAATCGGCGTCGGTCGCGGTCTCCGGCTTGGCCAGGACATAGCGCGTATTGAAGATGTTGAGGCTCTTGTTCTCCATCGCCCCCATATTGAAGTCGCTGACCGCGACGATGTTGAACACATCGAGATCGTATTCGAGGCCGAACACCTCTTCGTCCCAGGCCATCGCCTTTTTCAACGACGCCATCGCATGGCCGCATTTGTTCTCGTCGCCGCGCCTGACCCAGATCGCGAGCGCCACTTCGCGCCCCGAGCGGGTGCGAAACCGGTCGCGCACCGCCACCAGATCGCCCGCGACCAGCGCGAACAGATACGAGGGCTTCGGGTGCGGATCGACCCATTTCGCCCAATGCCGCCCGCCCTCGGCCTCGCCCGACCCCGACGGGTTGCCGTTCGACAGCAGCACCGGAAAGCGCGCCTTGTCGGCGACGATCGTCGTCGTATAGCGCGCCATCACATCCGGCCGGTCGATAAAATAGGTGATCCGGCGAAACCCTTCGGGCTCGCACTGCGTGCAATAATTGCCGCCCGACATATAGAGCCCGGAGAGCGCGGTGTTCCTGTCCGGCATGATCCGGGTCTCGACCTCGAGGGTAAAGGCGTCCGGCACGTCGTCGATGACCAGCCCGCCTTCCGCCGGCAGCCGATAGCGGTTCGGCCCCAACGCCTCGCCGTCGAGCGTCAGCGTGACCAACTCCAGCTCCTCGCCGTCGAGCTGCAATGGTGCCGCCGGGTCGGAGCCCGCCGGATTGCGCCGCACGCCCAGCCGCGCCCTGACCCGCGTCTCCCCCTCCTCCAGCGCAAACGCCAGCTCGACGGTATCGATCAGAAATTCGGGCGGCCGGTAATCCTGGAGCCGCACCGGCTGCGGCGGTGCCAATATCGGGAGCAACATCGAGCATGGCGATCTGCCGCATAGCAATTGGGATCGCCCAGCCTATCCCCGCCCCGCCCTTCTGACCACCCCCACCCCTCCGCCGCCATTCGGGCGCGCGCATCACTGGAGCGCAGTCGGGACGGGCTTGACAATCATTTGACGCCCACGCTCTCACGGTTTGGGTTAAACCGTTTCACCCGACCGTGGATTGAGCGTGGAGCCATGTTCGAACAGGCCTTCAAGAACATCGACGACGTGCTGCGCAAAGAGGCCGGCTGCACCACCGAGCTCGACTACACCGAGCAGACCTCGTGGCTGCTGTTCCTCAAATACCTCGACGGTCTCGAACAGGACAGAGCGATGGAGGCCGAGCGCTGCGAAGGCAGGAAATACGCCTTCATCCTCGATCAAGCCCTATCGCTGGGAAAGCTGGGCCGCGCCCAAGGGCAAGGACGGCAGGCTCGACCACAACAACGCGATGACCGGCGACGATCTTCGCGATTTCGTCAATCAGAAGCTTTTCCCCTACCTGCACGGCTTCACGCAAAAGGCCAGCGGGCCGAACACGATCGAATACAAGATCGGCGCAGATCTTCGGCGAGATCAGAAACAAGATCTCCAGCGGCTACAACCTTCGCGAGATCATCGACCACATCGACGAGTTGCGCTTCCGCTCGCAGACCGAAAAACACGAGCTGTCGGCGCTCTACGAAGAAAAGATCAAGCGCATGGGCAATGCCGGGCGCAACGGCGGCGAGTATTACACCCCGCGCCCGCTGATCCGCGCCATCGTCCAGGTCACGCAGCCCAAGATCGGCGAGCGCATCTATGACGCGGCCTGCGGCTCGGCCGGCTTCCTGTGCGAATCGTTCGACTACCTGAAATCCGAGCGGCAACCTGACCACCAAAGATCTCACGACACTGCAGACCCGCACCTTCTACGGCAAGGAAAAGAAGTCGCTCGCCTATGTCATCGCGATCATGAACATGATCCTGCACGGCATCGAGGCGCCGAACATCATCCACACCAACACGCTCACCGAGAACCTCGCCGACATTCAGGAGAAAGACCGCTATGACGTGGTGCTGGCCAATCCACCCTTCGGCGGCAAGGAGCGCAAGGAAGTCCAGCAGAACTTCCCGATCCGCACCGGCGAGACCGCGTTCCTGTTCCTTCAGCACTTCATCAGGATGCTCAAAGCCGGCGGGCGCGGCGGCATCGTGATCAAGAACACCTTCCTCTCCAACACCGACAACGCCTCGGTGAGCCTGCGCAAACTGCTGCTTGGAAAGCTGCAACCTGCACACCGTGCTCGACTGCCCAGGCGGCACGTTCCAAGGCGCCGGCGTGAAGACCGTGGTGCTGTTCTTCGAGAAGGGCGCGCCGACGCGCAACGTCTGGTTCTACCAGCTCGACCCCGGCCGCAACCTCGGCAAGACCAACCCGCTCAACGACGACGACCTCGCCGAGTTCGTGAAGCTGCAAAAGACCTTCGCCGACTCGCCCAAGAGCTGGAGCGTCGACGCCAAGACCATCGACAAGACGACCTTCGACCTCTCCGTGAAGAACCCCAACGGCGGCGAGGAAATCGCGCACCGCAGCCCGCAGGACATCATGGACGAAATCGCCGCGCTGGACGCCGAGAGCGCGGAGGTGCTGGGGAATATCAGGGCGCTGCTATGAAGAACGGGTGGCAGACAAAGACGTTGGGCGAAGTCTGCTAATTTAAGACGGGACTGGCAATCTGCCCAAGACGGACAATGCTGATGTTCGCTAATCGAATGATCCGTGACATGCGTCGACTAAGAACCTTGCCCGAACTGGCAAGATGCACCGCATAGCGGCAGAGACGTGTTCAACGGACCGGCTTGTCCGAGCGGAGATGTTCTCGTCATCTGCCGCAACGGATCACTCGGTCGCGTCGATAGCAGCTTGGAGGATTGCGACTGAACAGAGTTCTGTGCATCATTCATCGATGACGATTGTTCGTCCGAACTCGACGAAGTCGATCCGGATTCTTATTCTACATGCTGTTCATCGAGCGACTTCGAAGAGCCGATGGAAGCTTGTCGACGGGCAACGATTAGCGCGGTATTTCTTCGAAGAAGTTTCGGTAGCATCGCTATTCCGTCCCTCCGCTTCCCGAACAGCGGCGGATCGTCGGCATCCTCGACGAAGCGTTTGACGGGCATCGCCACCGCCAAAGCCAACGCCGAAAAGAACCTCCAAAACGCCCGCGCCCTCTTCGAAAGCCACCTCCAATCTGTCTTCACCCAGCGCGGCCAAGGGTGGGTGGAGAAGACGCTTGAAGAGAGTAGCCG
This sequence comes from uncultured Alphaproteobacteria bacterium, assembly GCA_963795485.1. Lineage (GTDB taxonomy): Bacteria > Pseudomonadota > Alphaproteobacteria > ATCC43930 > CGMCC-115725 > AP-15. Next base: position 1,257,271 of record CAWCIL010000008.1, on the reverse strand, counting down.
ACGCCAACTCGACTGGCTCATACGGCATCGTTCAGCCAAGAGACGAATATCATGATGGTGTGCCATAGTCCGTGAACCACGATCGTCACGGCTAAAGTGATCCAACGCTATGGACTGAAGCAAATTGATCCTGACTTGGCGGGAAAGCATGAAGGATCATCGTGCTTGGAGGTGAGCTACTATATGCGTTAGCGGTGGCACTGGAGCCGTTTCGATTGCTTCGGCTGAACTTAGCGGTGCGAACGTCACGAGAGGTATCGTCCATCGCTTCGACAGATCACTTCTTATTCGACTGTCGATCTCATGAATTCGCGGCTGTGCACCAAATCCGTGCGAGACATTACGCGCAGCAGATCAGATCAAGAGCCAGATGTAAGAAATCTAACGTCTCGTGTCCCCGGCTGAAGGAACAGGAGCAATCGTCATCAAGCCGATGCTCTCACCTCGAAACCCAAACCTGGATCCACTTACCAGCGCAAGCTCGACGCGCTCGACGCATTGAAAAAGTCACTGCTGCACGAAGCCTTCACGGCCGACTGTAGTGCCTGAAATTCCCTTTGTCTTACGGCGAAGGCCGATCTACCAGCAGCATGATCCCGACCTGCGTCTGGATGACGATGGAAGATGTCGCTGCTTTTCACTCATGCCTCCACCGAGATAGACGCTAGAACCCGCACCATGAACGAAGCCGAGACCAGAGCCGAGCATATCGACCCCGCGTTGAAGGCGGCGGGCTGGGGCGTCGTCGAGGGCAGCCGCATCCGGCGCGAATATCCGATCACGCTCGGGCCGCATCGAAGGCCACGGCCGGCGCGGCAAGCCGCTGACCGCCGATTACGTGCTGATCTATCGCAACACCAAGCTCGCCGTCGTCGAGGCCAAGGCCTGGGACGAAGCACTCACCGAAGGCGTGGCGCAGGCCAAGAACTACGCCGGCAAGCTCGCCGATCCGCTACACCTACTCCACCAACGGCCAGGGCATCTACGGCATCGACATGCAGACCGGCACGGAAGGCGAAGTGCCGCGCTATCCCGACGCCGGACGAACTTTGGAACCTGACCTTCGCCGAGGCGAACGCGTGGCGCGACCGCTTCGCCGCCGTGCCGTTCGAGGACAAGGGCGGTTCTATCCAGGGCCGCTACTACCAGGACATCGCCATCGACCGGGTGCTGGAGGCCATCGCCGCCGGCAAGCAGCGCATCCTGCTGACGCTCGCCACCGGCACCGGCAAGACCTTCATCGCCTTTCAGATCGCCTGGAAGCTGTTCCACAGCCGCTGGAATTTGAGCCGCGAGCCGCCGCGGCGCCCGCGCATCCTGTTTCTCGCCGACCGCAACATCCTCGCCAACCAGGCCTACAACGCCTTCTCCGCGTTCCCCGAGGACGCGCTGGTGCGCATCGAGCCCGGACGACATCCGCAAGAAGGGCCGCGTGCCGAAAAACGGCAGCCTGTTCTTTACGATCTTCCAGACCTTCATGAGCGGGCCGCCGAAGGACGGCCAGCCCTCGCCCTATTTCGGCGAGTACCCGCCGGATTTCTTCGATTTCATCGTCATCGACGAGTGCCATCGCGGCGGCGCGAACGACGAGAGCAATTGGCGCGGCATCCTCGATTACTTCGCCCCAGCCGTGCAGCTCGGCCTGACCGCCACGCCGAAGCGCAAGGACAACGTCGACACCTACGCCTATTTCGGCGAGCCGGTTTATGTCTATTCGCTCAAGGAAGGCATCAACGACGGCTTCCTGACGCCGTTCAAGGTCAAGCAGATTTCGACGACGCTGGACGATTATGTCTATACGCCGGACGACACATTGGTCGAGGGCGAGATCGAGACCGGCAAGCGCTACACCGAAGCCGACTTCAACAAGATCATCGAAATCAAGGAGCGCGAAGCCAACCGCGTGAAGCTGTTCATGGAGCAGATCGACCAGAACGAAAAGACGCTGGTGTTCTGCGCCACGCAGGCTCACGCGCTGGCCGTGCGCGACCTCATCAACCAGATGAAGACGAGCAAGGACCCGAACTATTGCCAGCGGGTCACGGCCAACGACGGCGCGCTCGGCGAACAGTATCTGCGCGACTTTCAGGACAACGAAAAGACCATCCCGACGATCCTGACCACCTCGCAAAAACTCTCGACCGGCGTGGACGCCCGCAACATCCGCAACATCGTCCTGATGCGTCCGATCAACTACGATGATCGAGTTCAAGCAGATCATCGGCCGCGGCACGCGGCTCTACGACGGCAAGGATTACTTCACGATCTACGATTTCGTGAAGGCGCACCATCATTTCAGCGATCCGGAATGGGACGGCGAGCCGATCGAGCCGGAGCCGAAAGAGCCCGCGCCGGTTGCGCCGCCAACCGGCCTGTCAGAGCCGCCTGGGACAGGATCTGGACCTGGTCAGCGTCCGTCAGAAGATCAAAGTCAAGCTCGCCGACGGCAAGAGCCGCACGATCCAGCACATGATGGCGACGACCTTTTGGCATCCCGACGGCACGCCGATGTCGGCGCAGCAATTCATGGAGATGCTGTTCGGCAAGCTGCCCGAGTTTTTCAATGACGAGGCCGAGCTTCGCGCGCTGTGGAGCGAGCCGGATACCCGCGCCAAGCTGCTGCAGGGGCTGGCCGAAAAAGGCTTCGGCAAGGACCAGATGGCGGAGATGCAAAAGATCATCGACGCCGAGAAAAGCGACCTCTTCGACGTGCTCGCCCACGTCGCCTATGCGCTGCCGCCGCTGACCCGCGAGGAACGGGCGGCGAAGGCCAAAATCGCGATCAGCACCCACTTCAACAGCAAGCAGCAGGTCTTTCTTGATTTCGTGCTGTCCCATTACGTGCAGGGTCGGCGTCGAAGAACTGGATCGGGAGAAGCTGCGCCCGTTGCTCCAGCTCAAATATCACAACGCCATTGCCGATGCCGTGGCCGACCTCGGGAGACCCGAGGAGATCGGGAATGTCTTCGCCGGCTTTCAAAAGTATCTCTATCACGATGCGGCATGACGCCCTCCGATCGCCGGTAACGCCGGTGGTAAAATTGTCCCAATCGCATCGTATCGTCGCGCGGTTCGGCTGGTCCGGGAGCGGGCTGGCGCTGCACTGAGGAGGAACTTTTCGCTGCAGATTTGCTGCAGAAGCAGCCAGTAGGGGTGCGCTGCGGTTCCGGGCGGGGAGGCAGGCGGCGGCGGAGGCGACGGGAAGCAACAATCGGCCCGCGCCGGCGTTAAGGCGAAAGACAATCCTTTCGCCCTGACGGGGGACCGGACGATGACCCCGAACCCGGCGGGCACGTCGTCGGGTTCCCGCTGCTGCAGGACGACCGGGTCTATTACAACGGCCAGCACGTCGCCGTGGTCGTCGCCGACACGCTCGAACGCGCCCAATACGCGGCCTCGATGGTCAAGATCGCCTATCACGACATCCGGACGATCTTCATCGCCGAGGAGGACCGAATCATAAACCCGGTCGGGGTCAAGGGGCTGGGCGAACTGCCGATCGTCGGGGTCGCCGCCGCCATCGCCAACGCAGTTTATCACGCGACCGGCGTGCGGGTGCGCGACCTGCCGATTCGGATCGACAAGATCCTGGTCTGAACGCCCAACCCGAAGCGGCACACCGGCGACCGCGACATCGCTCGTCCACCGTGATGAGCGAGGCCGATCTCGGACGTGAGCTGGCGGCACTTCGCGCTGCGGCGGGGGACGGTGCCGTGGGGGTGTTCGGGCCGGGTTCGATGGTTTGGCGGATCGACCGGGAGGCGACGATCTTTCTCGGAGCCGGCCGCGCCCTGCTGCTGCAGCTGGCGCATCCCTGGGTCGCCGCGGCGATCGCCGAGCATTCGAAGAGCTTGGCCGACCCGATCGGCCGGTTCCACCGCACCTTCGGCCTGGTCTTTACGATGGTGTTCGGAACCACCGACGAGGCGGTTGGTGCGGCGCGTCGGCTCTATCGGCGCCATGCCACGATCGGCGGCATCCTCGCCGACAGCGCTGGCGAATTTCCCGCGGGCTCCGCCTATCGCGCCAATGATGTCGCCGCACTGCGCTGGGTCTTCGCCACCTTGGCCGACAGCGCAATCGTCGCCTTTGAGCTGGTCAACCCGCCGCTCTCGGCCGAGGAATGCGAGCGCTACTACGCGGAATTCCGCCGGTTCGCGGCGTTTTTCGGCATCCCGCAGGAGGCGCTACCGCAAAGCTGGCCGGCTTTCGCCGATTATGTCGAGCAAATGCTCGGCTCGGACACGCTCGCGGTCAGCAATGCGGCCCGCACCGTCGCCACCGAGCTGTTCGCCGGCGCCGGCACTTGGCTGCGCTCGCCCTCCTGGTATCGCGCCCTGACGGCACGCCTGTTGCCGCAGCGGCTCCGCGACGGATTCGCACTGGGTTGGGGGCCGACGGAACAGCGTGCCGCCGAACGGGCGCTCGTGGTGCTGCGTTTTCTCTATCCGCGCGCACCCGCCTCGCTGCGTTATGTCGGGCCCTACCATGAGGCCTGCGCCCGCCTTGCCGGCCGCAGCCGCCCGAAGGCCCTGACGCGCCTCCTGAACCGCTTCTGGATCGGGCAGAATTCGATCGCCGGCTGACCAGGCACCGCTTCTGGCGCGCCGGATGACGATCGGCTAAGCTTGGATGTCCTTGGTGGGGATGAGTTGGGTGGGGGCCGGCGGATAATCTCCCGGTTCGGCGGCCCGCGGCACATCGGCGGCCGAGCTGGTCTTCCGTCCGGCGAGAAGGGTCATGAGGGCTGGTCGCAAAATCTTGATCGTCGACGACGACGACGCGTTGCGCCAGTCGCTCGCCGAACAGCTCGAGCTCAACGAGGAATTCCTGACCACCGAATGCGATACCGCCGCGGGGGCGCTGGAGATCGCCAAAAAGGAACGCTTCGACGCGATTCTGCTCGATGTCGGACTGCCCGACATGGACGGACGCGAATTGTGCCGGCTGCTGCGCAGCGAAGCGGTGCAGGTGCCGATCATGATGCTGACCGGGTCGGACAGCGATGCCGACACCGTCCTCGGCCTCGATTCGGGTGCGGACGATTATGTGACGAAGCCGTTCCGGCTGAGCGTCCTGCTCGCTCGGCTGCGCGCGCATCTGCGCCAGAGCGAGCACAGCGACGATGCCGAATTTACGATCGGCCCCTATACTTTCCGTCCCCAGGCCAAGCTCTTGGTCGATCCCGGCGGGCGCAAGCGGGTGCGATTGACCGAGAAGGAAACCGCGATCCTCAAATATCTCTATCGCGCCGGCGATCGGGTGATCGGCCGCGATGTGCTGCTCGGCGAGGTGTGGGGCTATAATGCCGGGGTGACGACGCACACGCTCGAAACCCACGTCTACCGCCTGCGCCAAAAGATCGAACGCGATCCGGCGCGCGCCGAGATTCTGGTGACCGAGCCTGGCGGCTACCGGCTGGTCCCGTGACGGGCGGTTCCGCGACAGCTGGTTCCGCGACAGCTGGTTCCGCGACAGGGACCGGGCGCCCCCGCAACCGCGGATGAACCCCTCGGCGCGTCTCCTGATCGTCAGCGGGGCGGACCGCGCCTATTTTCCGCTGCTGCGCGACATGGTCTCCTCGGTGCGGGCGCAGCGCGCCGATGCGGCAATCGGCATTCTCGATGTCGGGCTCGATCCCGGTCAGCGCGATTGGCTCGCCCCACGCGTCACCCATCTCGTCCAGCCCGGATGGGACATCGACTTTCCCGGCCGGGAGCGCACCGCGGAAGCGCGCAAGGCGCAGTTCGCCCGTCCCTTTCTGCCGCGCCATTTCCCCGGCTACGAGGCTTATCTGTGGATCGATGCCGATGCGTGGCTGCAGGACTGGCGCACGGTCGAGCTCTATGCCGGCGCGGCAGCCGGCGGCAGGCTCGCGATCGTGCCGGAGATCGATCGCGCCTATAAGCGCCATTACAAGCGGCCCAAGCTGTTCGGCTGGACATTGGCGTGGAAGAATTATCGCGAAGCCTTCGGCTGGCGCGCCGCCGATCGGCTCGGCCGCAATCCGATCGTCAATTGCGGCGTCTTCGCGCTCCGCGCCGACGCGCCGCATTGGGCGGTGTGGGCGCGGATCATGGGCCGCGTCGCGCAACGGACCCGATTTTTCTTTGTCGAGCAAACGGCGCTCAACTACGCAATCTTCGCCGAGCAGCTGCCCGTGGACTTTCTTCCGGCATATTGCAATTGGATGCCGGGCGACGCGGCTCCGGCTTTCGACGCCTCCCGCGGCCGGTTCGTCGAACCCTATTCGCCGCACGAGGCGATCGGCGTGATGCACTTGGCCGGCCGCGAGCAGAAGAGCCACATCTTTCGGCTGAACCGGCTCGATGGCGGCACGGTCGAGACCTCGCTGCGCTGGGGCGAGAGCCGCGGGCTGTGCGAGCCGGCCGCAGGATGCGCGGCGCCGCCCGGCGTCGATTGGACGGCGTCGTCGTCGCCCGCGCAGGGTGCGGAGGCGAGCTGATCGCGGCGATCCCCGACACGAATGGAGGCTGGCGATGGCGGAATTCAGGAGCGGGGGGTGTCTCTGCGGGGCAGTGCGGTACGAGTCGGGCGGAGAGCCGCTCTATTCGCTCTTGTGCCACTGCCGCGACTGCCAGCATCAGAGCGGCAGCGCCTATGTCGCGGCGATGCGGGTGCCGGCGGTCCGATTTCGTCTCACCAGGGGCGAACCGAAGCTCTATGTGAGCACGAGCGACGCCGGCAACGCAGTGACCCGGGCGTTTTGCCCGGAATGCGGCTGCCCGTTGTTCATCCGGGTGTCGGCACGGCCGGAGATTGTTGGGCTCAGGGTCGGCAGCCTCGACGACCCGAGCGAATTCCGCCCCGAGGCGGACATCTTCGTCAAGAGCGCGCAGCCTTGGGACCACATGAACCCGGACCTGCCCAAGCACCCCACATATCCGCCCGGCCGCGCCTACAGCCGCCGCAAGTGAGCGCTTTCGCCCAGCAGCCGCCCAGAAGGATTCAGCGCGGGACGAGCCCGTTCGTCACCAGGTCGAAGTGCGCCTCGAAAAAGCGCGCGAGATCGAGCGGGTGACGGTCGGCGAACAGCAACTGCCACACAATCGCCATGACCGCCGGCCCCATGATCGCCTGCGGACAGGCGAGGACCGGGCCCGGCCGGACCTCGCCTCGGGCGACGCCGCGGGTCAGCATTCGGTCGAACAGCGCGACGGCGCGCCCGATCACCTCGGCATGATAGAACTCGGCCAATTCGGGAAATTTGGGTCCTTCGGCGATTAAGAGGCGCAGCAACCGGTGGGCGCGGGGGTTGCCGACCAGCCGCTGATAGGCGAGCGTCATCAGGGAGCGCAGCAGCTCGACGGTCGGAGCGTCGGACCGCGCGAGGTCTGGCTCGAGAAGGCTCCAATCGGGCAGCACGAGCCGGCGCAGCACCGCTTTGAATAACTCTTCCTTGCTGTCGAAATAGAAATTGGGGAGCCCTTTGGCGACGCCGGCGCGGCGTGCGACATCCTCCAGCCGGGTGGCCGCATAGCCCTGCGCGGCAAACTCCGCAAATGCCGCCTCCAGGATCTCGCTCTCGCGAACCTGGCGCTCCCGGCGCCGGCGTGGCGCAGCGGGTTCGTGATGATTTTCGTCGGCCATGGGAACCTTCTCGATCGCCGGCGCATTCTGCCTCGGGCGGTTACCGCGGCTTTTTTGCGTCCGGCTGTCATCGGCCATTTCGCCGCTTCCGGTGGGCTCTTGACGACGAGGCATGACAGATAATATTGGTTGAACGGACAGTCAATTATAGGAGGCGGCCATGGGCGCAGGGCCTAAGGTGCTGATCGTCGGGGCGGGCCCCACGGGATTGGTCATGGCGCACGAGCTCGCACGCTGTGGGGTCGATTGTCGCATAATCGACAAGTCGACGCACCGCTCGACCCATTCCAAGGCGATCGCGATCCACGCGCGGACCCTCGAAACTTTCGAGCTGATGCGGCTCGTCGACGATTTCCTGGCTGCCGGTCAGCGCATCGCCGCCGTCGATCTTCACGGGGAAGGCGGGCCCATCGCGCATATCGGTTTCGGGGCGCTCGAAACGCGCTACCCCTACGTGCTCGGCGTGCCGCAGGATGAGACCGAGCGCATCCTCGAGGAACATGTGGCGCAACACGGCGTTCGGGTCGAACGCAGCACCGAGCTGGTGTCGGTCGCCTCGCATGCTTCGGGGGTGCGCGCGCAGCTGCGCAACGGCGGGCGTGTCGAGGAGGTCGAGGCCGAGTGGCTGATCGGTTGCGACGGGCCGCACAGCACGGTGCGCGAACAGCTCGCAGTTGCGTTTGCCGGGACCACCTACCCCGAGCTTTTTGTGCTGGCCGATATGAAGGTTGGCGCCGGTTTCGACCACACCGTGGCGCGGGTCCACTTGCATCGAGACGGCGCGCTCGCCTTCTTTCCGCTGCCCGACGATCGCTGGCGACTGATCGTCACCAATTCGCCGGCCGATTGGCACGACGAGCCGAGCCTCGCGCAGTGCCAGGCGTTGGTCGACGAGCGCAGTCCTGGCGGCATCCGGCTCTCCGACGCGCGCTGGGCCTCGATATTCCGAATCCATCGCCGGGAAGCGGCGCATTTTCGCCAGGATCGCGTCTTTCTGGCCGGCGACGCCGCGCATATCCACAGCCCGGTCGGCGGTCAGGGCATGAACGCCGGCATCCGCGACGCGTTCAATCTCGGCTGGAAGCTCGGCCTCGTCCTGGCCGACACAGCTGGCCCAACCCTGCTCGCCAGCTACGAGGCGGAGCGCAAGCCGGTCGATGAGGCGGTCATTCGGCAAACCGACCGGGCGACGCGCCTGGTCTCGTTGCACGGGTCGGCGACCCGCTTTCTGCGCGACCACCTGATGTCGCTCCTGACCCGCCTGCCTTCGGTCGAGGAGCGGATCGGCGAAGGGGTATCGGGAATCGCGGTCGATTATCGACACAGCCCGATCGTCGAGGACCACCCGATTGGCGGGCGCGGGCCTCGCGCCGGCGATCGCGCGCCCGATGCGCTGCTGAGCATGGTGCAGGGCGGGGCGTCGCTGCGGCTTTACGACCTCGTCGCCGAGCATCGCCACGTGCTGCTGCTGGTCGAGGACGACTCCGCGGCGGACCTGCCCGCGGCACCGCCCGAATTTTCCGAACACCCTGTCGCGGCATATCGCGTCTCCTCTTCGGGCATCCAGGGCGGTGAGCTGATCGACTGCCAGGGCGAGGTCGACGCGCGTTACGGATCGGCCGCGGCGGCCTATCTGATCCGACCGGACGGGCATGTCGGGTTCCGCTGCCGCCGGAGCGACGTTTCCGAATACCTTCCGCGCTACCTGGCGCAAATTTTTGGGGCGCCTTCAATCCGGTCTTGAAAGCCGGACCCGAAGCAAGCTTTCGACACCTTCTCGCATGAGAGCAGAACATCAGCGCCCCGTTCGCCCAGATCATGGCCGCGCGTCTGCGCGATCGAGCTGTGCAGGTCAAGGTTGTGCGGCATCACCATGGCCGAGGATGCCGATCGCCAAATAGAGGATGCCTGGATCGGTGACAATCTGCGGCGGGGGATCAGCGCCTCGGCGATCGCACCGACCCGGGGGCGCGAGAAGACGAGCTTGAGGGCGAAGCCGCCGCCGAGGGCCAGCGGACTGGAGCGCGGGCGATACCACAGGCTCAGCCCGAATCAGAGAAAAGCTCGACTGGTGTCGGGCGGAGGAAGGCCGGTTGTCGGCGAGGCGAGCCACCCGATTCTGAAACCGGCCTCTTTCATTTGAATCTCGCCATCGGCGCGTTTCTGCCAGGGGCGGCCGATCCCATTCCCCTCGTCTCTGCCAAAAAGATCCTCGACAAGACCGGCGCACACGTCCTTCGTCAAAGACGGGCTGGCCTCGCGGACCCGGTTGGTGTAGCGTCGCGAACGGCGAGTTCCGACACTGGTATTAACCAATTGGTATATCGGGTCGGCTAAATTCTGCGAGCGAAGTTGGACAGCGAACACTGAATAGGCGGCGCTTTCCCGTGTGTGTCGGCGGAGCTGCGACCCCAGAAGGCGCAACGATCGGGTGCGTCCATTGCTAGCCCGCGTCGGCGGGGCTTCGCGAACCGTGGTCGGCGTCGTCGCCTTCGCGCTGTTCATGGATTATCTGATCTACGGTCTTCTGGTGCCGCTGTCGCCATATTCTCCGGCGCATGCGACCAGCGAACAGCAGCTGGGCCTGCTCTATGGCGGCTATTCGGTCGGCGTCCTGGTCGCGACCCCGCTGTTCGGCTATCTCGGCGACCGAATCGGCTGCCGCCGGCCGTTGATCTACGGGGTCATGCTGTCGGCGACGGCGCTCGCCCTGTTCTGTTTTGCACCGAACTTTTATCTGCTTCTGTTGGGGCGGCTGCTGCAAGGAGCGGCGGCCGCGGCGACCTGGACCGCGGGTCTGGCGCTGATCGCCGAACACTACCCCGAACAGCGCGTCGAGATGATGGGCTATGCGCTGATGGGCAGCACCGCGGGTTCGCTGCTCGGCCCGCTGATCGGCGGCTCGCTCTACGAGGTCGGCGGCTATACCCTGCCGTTTGCCGCGACCGGCGTTCTCGTCGCCATCGATGCCGGGCTTTGCGTGTTCCTGCTTCCCCGCGAACCAGGCGTGCCGCAGGCGAGCCCCGACATACGGGTACTGCTGTTCGACAAATCCGTTCTGGTGGCGGCAGCGGCGGTCAGCCTCGCCGCGATCGGCTGGGGGATCATCGAGCCGCTGCTGCCGGCGCAGCTGGTCCGCTCCGGCGTCAGTCCCTGGGTCATCGGCCTGATCTTCACCATCGGATCGGTCGCCTACGGCCTCAGCGCGCCGGTGGTCAGCTGGGTTTCCAACCGCGTGCCGATCCGCCGGCTGATCGCCGGCGGCACCGCGGCGATGGCGATCGCACTGCCTTTCCTCAGCCTCTACCGGGGTGCGGTCCCGGCCGCGATCGGGCTGTGCGCGGTCAGCGTCTGCTATGCCTTTATGCTCAATCCGACGTCGGCCGAATTGGGCAATGCGGTCGATCGCCGGGGCCTGTCCTGCTATGCTGCGGTGTACGCGATCTACAACATCGCCTATGCGCTGGGCCAGATGGCGGCGAGCGGGTTCGCCTCGGCCGCGTCAGCCCATTTGAGCTTCGCCCAGGTGCTGCTGTGCGTCAGCGCCGCGCTGATCGTCTTTATCCCGGTCCTGATGCTGCGGGATTCGCCCCGGCCGCAAGCCGCCTCGCAACCTTCGGCCCCGTGCTAGCCGATTATCCGGACCGCAAACGCCGTTTCACCCGCCCCGCGACGTCGGGACACAGAGAGGAGCGACTTCGGTATGAGCCAGATCGTCGACAATCCCGCCGTCCTGCTGGGGGCCCTCGATCGCGGCGAGTCGCTTCCAGCCCATTGGTACACCGATCCCTCGATCACCGAGCAGGAGATCGTGCATGTCTTCCGAAAATCCTGGAATTACATCGGGCCCTTGAAAGAGCTGAGAAATCCGGGCGACTACATCACTGGCTACGCCGGCGAGGTGCCGGTGGTGGTGATCCACAACGATGACGGGCTCGCCGGCTTCGTCAATGTCTGCCGGCATCGCCGCCACGAAGTGATGAAGGGCCGCGGCAATGCCAAGGTCATGCAATGCGGCTATCACGCCTGGACCTATGACCTCGCGGGCTGCCTCAAGGGTGCGCCGCGCTCGGCGACCGAGCCGAACTTCCGCCTCGCGAATTATCCGCTGCTGCCATTGCGGGTCGAAGCCTTGGGCCCGTGGGTGTTCGTCAATCTCGATCGCGACGCTGCCCCGGTGCACGCCTATTTCGGCCCGGTGCTGGAGATCATCGCCGGCAGCGGCATCAACCTCGACACGCTCGAGCTTCACAGCCGCGAAGACTGGAACGGCTATTCCAACTGGAAGACGATGCTCGAGAACTACCTCGAATGCTACCACTGCGCCGTCGCGCATCCGAGCTTTAGCGCCGCGATCGACGTGCGCCAGGAGAATTATCACCTGACCGTGCACGGCTGGCTTTTGGCGCAGGTCGGCCAGGTGCGCCCCTCCGCGCTCGAAGGCAGGAGCCAGGTCAAAATTTACGATGTGGGCGGCGAGGTGGCGCAGTCGCAATACCACGTATTGTGGCCGAACATGACGATCAACATCAACCCGGGCTTCCCCAATCTTTCGATCGACGTGTGGATACCGGACGGGCCCAACTCGACCAAGGGCTTTTCCGAGCAGTATTTCGCGCCCGGCGTCACCGAGGAGTTTGCGCAGGAGCTGATCGCCTTCAACAAGGAAGTCGGCGCCGAGGACGAGGTGCTGGTCAGTTCGGTGCAGCGCGGGCTGTTGGGCGGCATTCCCGATCGCGGCCGGTTTCTGACCAACAGCGAGCATCTCGTCGTTCAGTTCCAGAAGCTGATCGTCGATGCTTTGAGCGGTCGGCCGGCAACGCCGGTGGCCGGCGCCGCGATCGCAGCCCCGGCGGTGTCGCGCACGGTCCCGCTGCTGCCGGACGCCTCGGCGGCGCCCGACAGCGAGCGCAACGCCTATGTCGATCTCGAAATCTTCAAGGTCGAGCCGGAGAGCGACATCATCAGCTCGTTTTATCTGCGCCGCGCCGACGGCAAGCCGCTCGACCCGTGGGAGCCCGGGCAATTCCTGCCGATCCGGGTGACGATCCCGGGCCAGGAGCAGCCGGCGCTGCGAACCTACACTCTGTCGACGATGCCGAACCCCGATTACTACCGGCTGTCGATCCGTCGCGCCGACGGCAACGCGCTGGTCTCGCCCTATCTGCACGCCAACGCCAAACCGGGCTTGCGCATCGAGGCGATGGCGCCGCGCGGCAAATTCACCCTGACGCCGGCGAGCCAGCGCCCGGTGGTGTTCGTTTCCGGCGGGGTCGGCATCACCCCGATGATCGCGATGGCCGGCCACATCGTCGAGGAGGGCCGCCGAACCGGCCAGTTCCGGCCGGTCTGGTTCATCCACGGTACCAACAACGGCCGCGTCCATGCCTTCGGCAAGCACATCCGCGAACTCGCCGGCGCGCATCCGGCGATGAACCTGCATGTCCGCTACAGCCAGCCCGGCCGCGACGACCAGCTGGGCAGTACCCATGACGGCGAGGGCCATGTCACGATCGAGGTGCTGAAGGAATTGCTGCCGCTCGACGACTACGATTTCTATCTGTGCGGTCCGCCGCCGTTCATGCAGTCGCTGCATGACGGGCTGACCGGGATCGGCGTCCGCCGGGAGCGCATCCACTACGAATCCTTTGGTTCGGGGACGGCGCTCCGACCCGAGGCCAAGACCGAGACGGCCGCCGGGACCGGTCCGCTCGGCGACGGGGCGGTGCCGATCCGCTTCGCCAAATCGGCGGTCAGCGCGGAATGGTCGCGCGACAAGGGCACCCTCCTCGAACTCGCCGAGGCGGTCGGGCTGGCGCCGGTCTTCGGCTGCCGCTCCGGCATCTGCGGAACCTGCGCGACGCGGATCACCAGTGGTGCGGTCGAATACGTCGAAGAGCCGCTGGCGCCGCGCGCCGACGGGCACGTGCTGCTCTGCTGCTCGGTCCCGGCCAAGCGCCGCTGGGACGCCGGGCGGCGCCAACCCCAGCATTGTCCTCGATCTATAAGCGGGCGCTGAGCCATGAACTCCGAGCACGCGAAGACGCTGACGATCGAGGATTTTCGCCGGCATGCCGCGGCGCTGCGGCCCGAAACGCGAATGCTGATCGACGGCGAACTCGTCGAAGCGCAGTCCGGCAAGCGGTTCGAGACCGTCAACCCGGCAAACGGCGAGGTCATTGCCACGGTGCCGCTGGGCGACGCCGCCGAGGCCGATCTGGCGGTTGCGGCCGCGCGCCGCGCGTTCAAATCCGGGGTGTGGTCGCGCATGGAGCCGCGGTCGAGGATGGAGGTGCTCTATCGTTTCGCGGCAGCGATCAACGAGCATGCGCTCGAATTCGCGCTGCTCGATTCGCTCGATGTCGGCAAGCCGATCATGGACATGATCGCCGGCGACGTGCCGGCGGCGGCGCTAACCTTCCAATATTTCGCCGAGACGATCGACAAGGCCGAAGGCGTGGTTACGACGACGGCGAGCGACGCATTCCACTACATCCTGCGCCAGCCTCTGGGTGTCGTCGCCTGCATCACGCCGTGGAACTATCCGCTGCTGATGAGCGCCTGGAAGGTCGCCCCTGCACTCGCGGTCGGCAACTCGGTGGTGCTGAAGCCGGCGCAGCAATCGCCGTTATCGGCGACCCTGCTGGCCCAGCTGTTTCTCGAAGCCGGCGGGCCGCCCGGCGTGTTCAACGTCGTTCACGGCACCGGCGGCATGGTCGGCAAGGCGCTGGCTCTGCATATGGAAGTCGACAAGATCAGCTTCACCGGTTCGACCGATGTCGGCAAGCTGATGATGGTCTATTCCGGACAGTCCAATCTAAAGCGCGTCACCGTCGAAACCGGCGGCAAGTCGCCACAGATCATCACCGCGCAAGTCCCGGACCTCGACCGGGCGGTCGACTACGCGATTACCGGCATCTATGCGAACAAGGGCGAGATGTGCAGCGCCGGCTCGCGGCTGCTGGTGCAGGACGCGATCCACGACGAATTCGTCGAGCGCTTCCGAGCCAAGGTCAAGACCGCCTTCCGCATCGGCGACCCGCTCGACCCGGCGACGACGATGGGACCGCTCGTCAACCGCACCCAGCAGCAGCGGGTGCTGTCCTATATCGAGGCCGGCAAGAAGGAGGGCGGGATGCTGGCGCTCGGCGGCGGGCCGCCGCACGGCTTCGACCACGGCGCCTATGTCGAGCCGACCCTGTTCACCCGGGTGACCCCGGCGATGACGATCGCCCGCGAGGAAATCTTTGGCCCGGTCGCCGCGGTATTGCCGTTCCGCACCATCGGCGAGGCGGTCGAAATCGCCAATGATTCGATCTTTGGGCTGGCCGCCGGCATCTGGACCGTCGGACCTCGCCGCCGCGCACCGGATGGCGCGCGACATCGACGCCGGCGTGATCTGGGTCAACTGCTACGACCACGGCGACATGACCCAGCCCTGGGGCGGGTTCAAGCAGTCCGGAACCGGGCGCGACAAGTGCCTCGAAACCCTGCTGACGGTGACCCAGACCAAGTCGGTGTGGATCCATCTCGGCGATTAGCCCGGCGGCGGCCTCACTGGCGGCTGCCGGCGCGGAGCGCGGCGGCACCTTGCCGTGGCTGGGCATCGAGTGTCGAAGCCGGACGCAGCTCGGTCGTGGCGATCGCGCTGGCTGGCCTCGGCGGTGCCGTGGCCCTAGGCATGACGCTGCGGGCTCACGCCGCCGGCTTCGGCCACGAAGCGTCGCCCGAGACCCCACCTCCGCCGAGCCAGATCCTTGCCGAGCCGAATATCTCTTCGGCTCTCGATCCTTATTACGACCAATATCTCGGCTGGAAGGAGCAGCTCCAGAACCGATACGACATTGAATATTCGCTACAGGCGTCCGTTTTGCCGCAATGGGGCGCGCCAAAGAGCGGCGCCGCTCTCGTTGACTTCGTCTGGACGCCGACCATCGCATGGAAACCATTCACGGACACCGCGATCGGCTCGGGCATGTTCGCTTTTTCGGCCCAGCAGAACCAGTTCTGGACCAGAACCAATACGCCGTCATTGCAGGGGCGCGCCGGACTGCTGACCCCGCCCAGCGACTGGAGCGTCGATACGATCGACTATGCGCAGCTGACCTACACCCACACCCTGCCGGGCGACTGGCGCTGGCTGTCGGCGACGATCGGACAGTATTCGTTCGGGACTTACGACACCAACCAATATGCCGGCAACGCGCAGACCAATTTTGTCAACTATGCGCTGGCTCAAAACGCGACGCAGACCTATGTCAGCGGCGATCTGGGCGCCTATTTGCAGGCGGCGGCGCCGTTGCGCGACCTGGTCTTTGCCGGCGGTTTCCAGGGCGCCACCAATCTGACCGGGTCTACGATCAGCACGCGCGGCATCGCCAGCGGCAAGGAAGCCTATTTTCTGGCGGCGCGATGGACGCCGAACCTCCTCGCCGGCGGCTCCTATGGCGTCCTATGGTATGCGCAGCCGACGGTGCCGGCGGAAGAGCTCTCCAGCTCGCGCGGCCTCTCGTTCAATGCGGTGCAGAACGTAGACGCGAAATGGGGCCTGTTCCTGCGCGCCAACACGGCGAGCGGGCTCGACAGCTATATCGCAACCTCGGTCGCCTGGGGCGCCATCCGCAACGACCCGTTCCGCCATGACCCGTTGGACCAGGTCGGCCTCGGCGTCGCCTGGAGCAAGGCCAATCTTGCGGCGCTGGGCGAACCCGCCCGCAGCGCGGAATGGATCGCGGAGATCTACTACGATTACACCGTCCTTAAGGGACTGCAGGTCGCACCCGACATCCAGCTCTATTGCAACCCGGCGCTCTCGCCGGGCGCCGGCCCCGAAGCGGTGTTCACCTTGCGCGCCACGGCGACGTTCTGAGGCAAAGCCGACAACGCAAAAATCGGCGGCGCCCTCAGCGGCGGCCGGCCTGCGGTTCGCGGCGGTAATGGTAGCGATAAAGCTCGGTGAACCCGAGCGCGTCATAGAGCGCGCGCGCCGGTGCGTTGGCCGCCTCGACTTCGAGGCAGGCGCCGATCGCACCCTGATCCGCCGCCCATGCCGCCAGGGTGGCGATGATGCGGCGGGCATAACCGCGCCGCTGCCGGCTCGGATCGGTGACGACGGATTCATAGCAGATCAGGCCGTCATGGATCGCGCCATAAGCCAATGCGGCAACGCCGCCATTGTCGGCCAACGCTGCAAACGCGGCCGGAACCGCGAGATGGCCGACGATCCGGCGATAGCGGCCGGCGTCCTTACTGGTATGGCGCTGCAATGCGGCCATCGCCGCGAACCATTGGGAATTCGGGCGCGACAGCAGGCGGACTTCCGGGTCGCGCACCGCCGGCACGGCGCCGATTTCGCCATGGCCGATCTCGCCATGAAGAACCAGGGACAGGCCTTCGAGGCCATAGCCCCTTTCCGCGAGCCGCACGTCGAATGCCCGGTCGATCAGCGACGGCACGCGGAAAATCGTTGGCTGGCGGCGACGCCGATAGAGCGCCTCGCAGCCGGCGATCAGCCGATCGGCGTCCATATGCTGACCGTCGAGCGGGTTGGCCGAATTCGCGCGCCGCGTCAATCCGTTGCCGAACCGCAGCACCCACCCCCCGAAAAGCACCTGCCGCGGCGCCGGCCAGGCATTGAGGCAGGTCTTCCTCGACCCGCCACGCCAACTTGCCGAAGGCATCCCGCAGGCTCGGGGTCGCCGCGAGGGCTGCGCTACCTCATTCCTGCGGATAGCGCCAGACTTGCGCCGGCTGCGCCGCGGCGTCGTCGATGGTCCACTGCGGCAGCGAAAGGCCCGGGGCGACATCGCTGAACACCATCCGCACCCGGCTGCCGATGCCGACCCGCCTGACCAGCTCGGGCGGCGCCAACTGGCCGTCCGGGGTGGCGAGATTGCCGGCGACGCGCAACGCTTCCTCGGGGCTGGGCTCGCCCTTTTGCGTGTCGAGATCGACGAGCAGGATCAGATAGGGCGTGTGGCTGCGAAAGGCCGGTTGGATCGCGTGGTGCACCTCGCTGTAGGAATGGACGGCGCCTTTGCCCTCGACCTTTTTCCAGGCCGATTCGAGGCTCATGCACCACGGGCAGGCCGTGGTCGGCGGATAACGCAGCCGGCCGCACTGCGCGCAGGCCTGCAATTGAAAATCATGCTCGGCGCAGTGGCGGAAATATTCGAGGTTCTCGTGATCGAGATCGTCGATCGTCAGCCCCATGCCCAGATATTCGCCGCGGATTGGCATCTTCCTTCTCCTTCTCAGCCGCGCCGCATGACCATCGACGAGGCGGTCGCCGGATTGGCCCAGCCGAGATTGGCGCTGACCTCGACATTTCGAACTTGCCGGCAGCCGCCCTCGCGGTAATCGAAAGTGTGCTGCCGCTTGCCGTCGGCACCGACCGGGCACGAATCGTCGGCGTCATGGCGCAGCTGGCGGGTGTTTTCGATGACCATGTTCATGCCATGCGTATAACCCTCGCACAGATGGCCGCCGCTGGTATTGTTGGGCCGCGTGCCGCCGAGCTCGATGGCGCCGCTCGACACGTATTGCCCGCCCTCGCCCTTTTTGCAAAAGCCATAATCCTCGAGCTGCAGCATTGTCGTAAAAGTGAAGGCGTCGTAGGAGCCGGTCACGTCGATATCCTCCGGCCCGACCCCGGCATTGGGCCACAGGATCTTCGCCGCGTAATGGCCGGCGACGGTCGAGATCGGCCCGTGCTGGTAGTGCATGTCGAGCCGCGGCTTCGAGCACCGCCCGACGACGCCGCGGATCAGCACCAGCGGCTGCTTCATGTCGCGGGCGCGCTCAGCCGAGGTGACGATGACGCAGGTCGCATTGTCGGTCTCGACGCAGCAATCGAGGAGATGCAAGGGCTTGCAGATGAACCGGCTCGACAGCACGTCCTCGATCGTGAAGCGCTTTTTGTAGTAGGCTTTCGGGTTGTTCGACGCATGCTTGCTGTGCGCGACCTTGACCGCGGCGACCTGCTCCGGCCGGGTGCCGTAATCATACATGTGGCGCATGAAGGTGGGCGCGAAGCTCTGCCCGGCGCTTTGCCATCCATAAGCTCGGTTGTGCAGCATGTCGCCGCCGACGGGTGCCGCCGAGCGCGCGCCGGTGCCGCCGATCCTGACCTGCGAATAGCCGTTCATCGAACGGAAGATCGCCACCGTCTTGCAGCAGCCGGCTTCGATCAGCCCGATCGCGATGCCGATCAATGCCTCGGTCGATGAGCCGCCGCCGACCACGTCCATATAGAAATTCAGGCGGATGCCGAGATCACCGGCGATAAACGTCGCCGAGGTCGAATCGCCGCCCGAATAGGACAGCATGCCGTCGATGTCGGTGTTTTTGAGCCCGGCGTCGAGAACCGCGTTCCGGACCGCCCAGGTCCCGAGCGCGCGCGTCGTTTTGCCCGAGCCGCGGGTATAGGTCGTCTCGCCCAATACCGACAATCGCATATTTGTCGCGAAGATATTTGGGCGTGGTGGCGTCCACCTCGGTTCTCGGCAACGGCATGGTGCTCTCCTACAATGCCGTCATGGCCGGACTTGTTCCGGCCATCCACGTCCTGCTTATGCGGCTGCTCGTGGATGACCGGGACGAGCCCGGTCATGACGGTCCTTTTTGCGTTGAGACGCTATTTACTAGCCCTCCCGCTACGCCGGCAGGCGATAGGCCTTGGTCGCCGCACCGCTAAAGAGGGCGGTCTTCTCGGCGACGGAGCAGCCCGAGACGATGCGCTTGAACGCATTCCACATGACCGGGTAGCTGCACATCCCCTTGTCGACCGGAAAGTTGCTTTCGAACATCGAGCGCCCGGGCCCGAACGCCGCGATGCAGGTCTCGACATAGGGCCGCCACGCCTTTTCCAGGTCCTGCGACGAGGGCGGCTGGTCGTTTTCGAAAAAGGTGAAGCCGGAGAGCTTCATACCGAGCCCGCCCAATTTGACGTATGTGTTAGACGAGGCGGCGGCGACGTCGCCGATACTCTTCTTCCAGGCGGCGAAGGCTTCCTCGCGCTTGCCGGCATAGGGGCCGATCGCCAATGGGCCGCCGACATGGTTCAGCACGATCACCGCTTGCGGAAACGCGCGCGCCAGGTCGGTCACGTCGTCGAGCTGGGTCTGAAACAGCCAGGCGTCGAAGCTCAAGCCGAGCGAGGCAAGCCCGGCAAACCCTTCGCGGAAATTGCGATCGCGATAGAGCCCCTGCGGCGCTCCCGAGCAGTAGATTTCGAGGCTCGGATCGGCGTGCCAGGTGGCGCCGTTGCGGATCCCCTTGAAGCGGCCGCCGGAGATCGTCACGTGCTGCTCGAGGATGCCCTTGGCGCGGCTGCCGATCCTCAGATCGACATTGCCGATGATGCCGGCGATGCACCGCGTCTTGCCGTATTTGCCGCTGGCGCTCATCGCTGCGATGCCGTTGACGAATTCGGTCTCGCCGAGCGACTTCAGCTCCTGCGGCCCCTCGGCGCGGTACATCTCGCGGCATTCCTCGAAACAGGTCGCGGCGATGTTGTGGCCGCTGCCGGTATCGGCCAACAGGTCCTGGAACAGATAGCGGTTGCCGGGACGGTCCCACATGTGATGGTGCGGATCGACGATCGGCAATTGCGGCTCGATGATCTCCTCGCGCCGGCTGTCGAGCCAATCCTGGCGGATCGGCGCATGGCGGCCGGGCGGGATCGCGGATTGGGGCATGGGGCAGTCCTCCCGATGGTGCTTTGACGCTCGCCCAACTCTGCCCCGCCATCGCCCGCGGCGCCACGGCTTATCGAGACCTGATCGGATTTTTCCTTGAGGGTAAGGTGAAATTACCTTACATCCGTCGCCGGCGATACAACAGAGGCGGCAATGGCGACAACAACCCTCACCGTCACCGCGAAAGGGCAGGTGACCCTCCGTAAGGAGGTGTTGCAGCATCTCGGCGTAGGTCCCGGCCAGCAGGTCGAGGTCGACCTGTTACCGAATGGCCGGATCGAAATCCGAGGCGCAAAACCCCAGGGTTCGATTGAGAATTTCATCGGATGCGCGCATCGCCCGAGGACAAAGCCGCTGACGATCGATGAAATCAACGAAATCATCGCGGATGGTTGGGCCGGCATCCGGTGAGGATCACCGCGGACACAAATGTCCTTGTACGCGCCGCAGTCCTCGACGATCCGTCGCAGGCCGCGGTCGCTGCCGACCTGCTGCGCGGTGCGGATGTTATCGCGGTGACCTTGGCAGCGCTGTGCGAGTTCGCTTGGGTGCTCGGGCGCGGCTATAAGTGGGCCGCCCCGGATGTATGCGGGTTTATCGAAACCTTGCTCGGGAGTTTGCGTGTGCGAGTGGATCGTGCCGCAGCGGAGGCCGGGTTGACGATCCTGAAAGCAGGCGGCGATTTTGCCGACGGGATCATCGCCTTTGACGGCCGCCGGCTCGGCGGAACGGTCTTCGCCAGCTTCGACCGAAAAGCGGTCGAACTGGTCGCGGCAAGCGGCGGCGACGCGGAGTTGCTGCAAACACGGCGCCCGAGCCACCATCAAAGCTAGCGGCACAACCGGCGCTCGGCACCGTAGCTCCGCTCTCGTCGTCCCGGCGAAGGCCCGGACCCATGGATGGGGTCTGTTGAGCTGGTCACGGCTTTGACCCGCTGTTGACGCTTAGGCGGTATCCCTAAAGCCCACGATTGTTGGAGACGCCCGGATGCATGAGGCGGACGAGCTGCTGGTGCCAAATTCGGCAGATGACGAAGCCAGAGCGGCGCCTGTCGTGGCAAAGCTCGCTGGCGTCATCGAAGCATTTGCGGCGGCCGAAGGTTTCATCTCGCCGATAAGGCTCGAGGCGACGATGTCGGTGGCCGAGGCGATTGGCAAGCTGCTGGACGAGCCGTCGCTGACCCGGGTTTTGGTGCTGCGTGCGCTATCATCTCCACGCCCGCCCCGAACAGCGATCGTTGATCTCAGGGCAGCCGCAGCAACTTTGCCGGGGCAGAAACGTGTGGCGGTCATGCATGAATTCGCCCCGCTGATCGAGGGCGACAGCAGGTCGTCGAATGCCGCGAGCCTCGCCGACGCCCTCGGGGTGCCGCCGTTTAGTCATCCCGCTCACCGTGTAAGCGGTATGTTCGACGCGCTGCAGTCTTTTGGCCAACGTAGAATGAGTTTCGGCCATTCAGAGACTTCCCCCCTTACTGAAGCGCGCAAGTTCGCTGCAGATTTCGGGGAACCTTGGCTCCTCGAGGCTGTCACGGCAGAGCAGCAGAACGGGGATCGATCCGCCCTTGGTCATGCGGTTGAACTGGCCGTGAACGAGGTGCGCAAGCAACTCGCCGCTGTTTCACGTGCCGCCGAAGCCCAGGCCGAGGCATTGTCGGTTGCTCAAGAACTCGATGATGCGGCGAATCAAATCGAACGTGTCGCTCGTCAGCGGTACGCAGCGATTAGGCGTCGCGCGACGATGTTAAAGCGGCACATTCGAGAAGACCTCGACGCGCTGGCAGAGGACGCCGCCGAGGAGTTCGAGGTGGATTTCCGGCGCTCGGCAGAACAGAAGGGCGGACGGTTCGGGAAGGCGGATACCGGCGATCTGAATGATCGCCTTGTGGTCAAGAACCTGGAGCGCAGATACCGAAACCTCACGCACCGATATCAAGATCAGCTAGGGTTGCTCGATATAGAGGTTTCGGAATTCGGTGACGAGTTCACCCATGTCGGCGATGAGGCGCTGCGTCCGGTCCGTCGACATGAGTTTCGAACGGTCGCGCCACACCCATCCCTGGAACTTCGCGTGAAGGCCGCGGTGGACCGGGCGAGCACCAGAACATTGGTCGGCGGAGCAGTTGGCGCTGCGGCGTCGGGCGCTGCCGTGCATGTTGGCCTGGTGTCGGCCGCGGCCATTGCAGGTGCGGCGGCGGCCCCCGTCGTGTTGGGGGCGATCGCCTTGGCCGGGGTATGGAAAATATTTGCTAATCCGGGCGAGCGCCGGAAGCGTGATCCGCGGGAGCGTGCGCGGGCACTCGATGACAGGCTGCGGCAAGAAATTATGGCCAACTTGCCGCGCTTCGATCAAGCGGTAGACGCAATCCTGACGCGCTTCCGAGAGGCGGTGGTTCCCGACATCGCTCGACCGCGTGTCGAGGCCGAGCGCATCCGAGAAATTGCCTCAACACATCGCGCAATAGCACGCGAGGTAGTCGAGGCAGCAAATGCCCGGATCGAGCGCCTTATCCGCACTTTTCAACTTGGGTAGCTGTTATCCCCGAGCTGCCTGAAGCGACATATCCACGAGCCGGCAGTTGAGGCAGTATCGATACCGGCGATCGGCATCCAGCCGAGGACGCTCTCAATCCGGACGTTCAAACTTCGCGCATGCGCCGAGCGCGCGGATATGTGTAGATAAGGCGCAACGTCCTGCGGGGGATTGCGCCAATGCCGAATGTCGAGCCGCATCGCCTGTCGGCGACCGAGATCGTGCGGAAAATCGAGGGTGGGGAGCTGACCGCGGAGGCGGTGGTGGCGAGCTGCCTCGAACGGATCGCCGTGCGCGAGCCGGTGGTGCGGGCCTGGGCGTATCTCGCCGGCGAGGCGGCGCTAGCGCGAGTGCGGGTGTTCGATCGCGCGGGGAAAAAGATGCTGCTCGGCGGGGTGCCGTTCGGGCTCAAGGACATTTTCGACGCCGCCGAGATGCCGGCGACCTATGGCTCGCGGATCTATACCGGGTGGTGGCCGCCGAGCGACGCCAGCGCCGCGGCCTTGCCCAAGGCGGCGGGCGGCATCCTGCTCGGCAAAACCATCACCACGGAATTTGCCAACCGGCATCCCGGCCCGACATCGAACCCGCACGACGCGGCGTTCACCCCCGGCGGCTCGTCGAGCGGCTCGGCGGCGGCGGTCGCCGATTTCATGGTGCCATTGGCGATCGGGACCCAGACCGGCGGCTCGGTCATCCGTCCGGCGGCCTATTGCGGCGTCGTCGGGTTCAAGCCGAGCTTTGGCCTGTTTGCGCCGGCCGGCATGCGGATCAACACCGAAACCCTCGACACGGTCGGCATCATGGCGCGTTCGGTCGCTGACATCGCCCTCTTCCGCGCGGCGATGATGGCGATCCCGTACGAGCCGCCGATGATCCTCGAGACCGCACCGCGGCTCGGCCTGTGTCGCGGCCCGCATTGGGACGACGCGGAGCCGGAAGGGCGGGCGGTGCTCGAAGCCGCCGCCGGCCGGCTCGCCGCCGCCGGGGCCACGGTCAAGGACGCCCGGTTGCCAGCGGAATGCGCTGCGGCCGACGAGATCCAGCAGATCCTCGGCGCGTTCGAGGGGCTGCGCAACCACATGCCCGAACTCTACCGTCACGAGGCACTGTTGAGCCCGCGATTGCGCGAGGAAAAGATCGCGCTCGGCCGCAAGCTGACCCTCGACCAGTTCCGCAATGCCTGCCGCGCGGCCGAGAAGGCGCGCATGGCGACGCGCGAGTGGGCCACGGGGTTCGACGCGATCCTGACCCTGCCGGCCCCCGGCCAGGCGCCGCGTGGGCTCGGCGATACCGGCTCGGCCGTCTTCAACGCGCTATGGACGCAACTCTACATGCCGTGCTTGACGTTGCCCGCCGGGCGCGGCCCGGACGGGCTGCCGGTCGGGATTCAGCTGGTCGGCCGCCGCCATGACGATGCGCGGCTGCTGGAAATGGGGTTATGGGTCGAGCATCGCTTGGGAGATGCGAAATGAGCGGCGCCGAGCGGCTGACTGCGAGCGAGGCCGCGGCGCGCCTCGAAGCCGGCGATCTCAGCGCCGAGACCCTGGTGCGCGACTGCCTCGACCGGGCCGAGGCCCGCGCCGCGGTCAGGGCCTGGGTGTGGCTCGATCCCGAACACGCCTTGGCACAGGCGCGCGTCCTCGATCGCGCGGGCCGCCCCGGCGTGCTCAGGGGCGTGCCGGTCGGGGTCAAGGACGTGATCGACACCTATGACATGCCGACCCAGCACGGCTCGCCGATCTACCGCGGCAACCGGCCCTTTGCCGACGCCGCCTGCGTGGCGCTGACCCGAGCCGCCGGTGGGGTGATCCTCGGCAAGACGGTGACGACTGAATTCGCCAACCGCCACCCGCGCGAGACGGTCCACCCGTTGAACTCGGCGCACACGCCCGGCGGCTCGTCGAGCGGGTCGGCCGCCGCGGTCGCCGATTTCCAGGTGCCGGTGGGGTTTGGCACGCAGACCGGCGGCTCGACGATCCGCCCGGCCGCGTTCTGCGGCGTCATCGGCTACAAGCCATCGTTCGGCGAGTTCAGCCGGGTCGGGATTAAGATGCAATGCCACAACCTCGACACTCTCGGCATCATCTGCCGCAGCCTCGACGACGTGGCGTTGATGCGCGCGGCGTTGCTGGTGCAGCCTCGCCAGCCGATCGACCGCCGCACGGCGGCGCCGCGCATCGGCTTCTGCCGCACGCCCTCCTGGGACGACGCCGACGCTGACACCCAGGCTCTGCTCGAACAAACCGCCGCCCGGCTGGCGACTGCGGGAGCCGTAGTCAGGGACGTGGCGCTGAGACCGGCCGACATGCTCGACCATCAGCGCCGCGTGTTCGAATTCGAGGCGGCGCGCAATTACGCCTACGAATACGAGGTGCATGGCGACCAGCTCAGCCCGGCATTGCGCGACGGGCTCTTGACGCCGGGCCGGGCCATGCCGCTCGCCGCCTACATCGAGACGATCGAGACCGCTGAGCGATTCCGCTACAACCTCGACGATGTCTTCGGCGAATTCGACGCATTGCTGACACCGAGCGCGGTCGGCGAGGCGCCCGAGGGCTTGGACTTCGACCGGCGACGCGCGCTTCAACGCGATCTGGACGCTTGCCTGGACCCCGTGCGTGACTCTGCCCGCCGGCGCCGGGCACCAGGGATTGCCGCTCGGCGTCCAGCTCGTCGGGCCGCGCTTCGGCGACGAAAAGCTGCTCCACGTCGCAGCCTGGGTCGAGGCCCGGCTCGGCTGATCGGCCGCGCTTGCCGGCGGGCGGCTGCGGCAGCATTCTCTCGGACGCACGACAAGGAGGAGACGAGATGATCTACGAGCTGCGCGTCTACCACTGCGTTCCCGGCCGCCTGCCGGACCTGATCAAGCGCTTCGACACGCTGACCCTGCCGCTGTGGAAAAAGCACGGCATCCAGCAGGCCGGGTTCTGGACCGTGGCGATCGGGCCGTCGAACCAGGACCTCTATTACATGCTCAAATGGGAATTGCTCGACGACCGGGCCAAGCGGTTCGCCGGGTTCCAGGCTGATCCCGAATGGGTCTCGGGCCGCGCCGAGACCGAGAAGAACGGCCAGATCGTCGCCTCGATCACCAACACGATCCTGCAGCCGACCAGCTTTTCATCGGTGAAGTAAAGCGAGGAGACGACATGCTCTACGAACTGCGCATCTATCACTGCCCGCCGGGCCGGCTGCCGGACCTCTTGAAGCGCTTCGACACGATCACCCTGGGGATCTGGAAGCGGCATGGCATCGAGCAGGCCGGCTTTTGGACGACGGCGATCGGCGATTCGAACCAGACGCTGCATTATCTGCTTAAATGGGAGTCGTTGGCCGACCGCGAGCAGAAATGGAACGCGTTCCAGGCCGACCCCGAATGGCATGCCAAGCGCGCCCAGACCGAGGCCAACGGCCCGATCGTCGCCCGCGTCGAAAACTACATCCTGCAGCCGACCAGTTTCTCGGCGGTCAAATAACACCCTCTCGCTGACGCGGTCCCTTCCTCTCCCGCAACCGGGAAAGGGAGGGAGCCGCACCCGGAGAATTATGATCGATCCCGGCGCAGCGCATGCTGCCGCCGACCACAAGCTCGAGTAAGAAGGCAAAAACCGTCGTCAGAGCGGCGCAGCAGGGAGGAGGGGTCGATGGCGCAGTCGATCGTGGCTTATGTCGACGAGGTGCTCGACAACGCCCGGATAGGGCCGGCCCACCGGCGGGTGCTGGCCATCATCTGCACCGGGCTGTTCTTCGATGTGATCGATTTCATAATTCTCGGCTCGTTGGTGCCCGACATGATTCGGACCCATTTCGCAACTCCGGCCGGGATCGGAATGGTCGGCACCGCTACTTTGGTCGGGCTGTTCATCGGCACCTTGGGCCAAGGCGAACTGACCGACCGCTTCGGCCGCAAGGCGATTTTCCAATTCGCGGTCGCTCTCTACAGCCTCGCCACAATCGCCGCCGCCCTCGCTCCCAGCGTTGCCTGGCTTACGGCCGGACGTTTCGTCGGGGCGCTCGGCATGGGTGCAGCGGCGCCGTTATGCTTCGCCTATGCCGCCGAATATTCGCCGAAGCGCATTCGCGGCCGCACCACCGCTTTCATGCAATTCATCGGCGGCGCCTGCGTCTGGCCTTTGGGGACGTTGCTGGCGCTCGGCCTGCGCGACACGATCGGCTGGCGCGGGGTGTGGATCATCATCGGCATCGGCGGCCTTGTCGTCCTGGCCGCGAGTTTCCGACTGCCCGAGTCGCCGCGCTGGCTGGTTACGCATGGCCGTGGCCGGGAGGCGCTCGATCAGCTGGAAAGAATGGGCCTGGGACGGCCGCCCGCCGGCGAGGAACTCGTCGCCGATGCGCTCTCCGATATCCGCAGTGATCCGATCGGAGTGGTGTTCCGTCGCTACCGCGGCCGAATCATCGCCGCGATGATCTGCTTTTTCGCATTTTTCAGCGCTGCGGTCGGTCTCGGCGGCTGGCTGCCGAACATCCTTGCCGAACGCGGCTTCACGATCACCAAGTCGCTCGGCTTCATCTTCGCGATCCAGCTCGCCTTCCCCGCCAGCAGCCTGTTGATGATGTACGCGCTTGAGCGCTGGGGCCGCATCAATACTGCGGTCACCGCCTTTATCCTCGCGGCCTTGCTGTCGATTTTATTCTATTTTTCACGCTCCGACGTGATGGTGCTGACCGTCGGCTTCTGCATGACCTTTTTCACGCAGCTCGCCGGCAATTCTATGCAAATTTTCACGTCCGAGGTGTTTCCGTCGAATGCGCGCGCCTCCGGTTTCGGTTTAGCGCAAGGCGGCGGGCGCATCGGTTCCGCGGTTTCGTTCCCGGTGATCGGGATCGTCGCCGCCCACGGGTTCGGCTACGTCATGGCTGGCATCGCCGCGATGCTGGCGATCGCGGCTTTTGCGGTGACCCGCATCAGCGGCGAGACGCGGGGCCTGGCCCTCGATACGATCGCCCCGATCACCGAGTAAGTGAGGCTCAGATCGCTGCTCGCAAGGCATTGATTTCGGGTCTGCCTGGATAGCCGCAAGTTGTGCAGCAGGCCAAATTCGATATAGAATAGGCGAAGTCCGACGACAACCGCGGGGGCGGGGTCTCGGCAGAGAGGGGAAGCGCTGATGGCACAGTCGATCGTATCCTGGGTCGATGCGAGGCTCGACGATGCGAGGATGGGGCCGATCCACCGCCGGGTCCTGGCACTGATCACCGCCGGATATTTTTTCGACGTCATCGATTACATCATCTTGGGCTCGCTGGTGCCGGACATGATCCGATCGCACTTTGCGACCCCGGCCGGGATCGGCACGGTCGGCAGCGCCACGCTGATCGGGCTGTTCGTCGGCTCGATCGGCCAGGGCGAGTTCACCGACCGCTTTGGCCGCAAGGCGGTCTTCCAATTCTGCATCTTCCTCTATAGCGTCGCGACCATCCTCGCCGCCGCTCTGGCGCCGACCGTCTGGTGGCTGGCATTCGGGCGATTCATCGCCGGGATCGGGCTCGGCGCCGCGCAGCCACTGTGCTTTTCATACGCCGCCGAGTATGCGCCAAAGCGGATTCGCGGCCGGGTCACCGCCTTTATGCAATTCGTCGGCGGCGCCTGCGTGTGGCCGCTCGGGACCCTGCTGGCGCTCGGTCTCAGGGGCACGATCGGCTGGCGCGGCGTGTGGATCGTGATCGGGATCTGCGGGGTGGTGCTGTTCGTGTTCAGCTTCGCGCTGCCTGAATCGCCGCGCTGGCTCGTGACCCACGGCCAAGGCCGGCGGGCGCTCGACCTCTTGGAGCGGATGGGGCTGGGCCGCCCGGCCGCTGGCGAGGCGCTCGTCGAAGATCGGCTGGCCGACATCCACAGCGATCCGATCGGCGTCGTCTTCCGCCGCTACCGCGGGCGGATCATCGCTGCGATGATCTGCTTCGTCGCGTTTTTCGGTGCCGCCACCGGGATCGGCGGGTGGTTGCCGAACATCCTCGCCCAGCGCGGCTTTACCATTACCAAGTCGCTGACCTTCAACTTTGGCATCACCCTGGCGTTCCCGTGCGCCAGCCTCTTTATGATGTATTCGCTCGAACGCTATGGCCGGATTCGGACCGCAGTCACCGCCTTCATCATCGCCACCGTGCTGGCCATCCTGTTTTATTTTTCGGAGTCGGACGTGATGGTGCTGGTGGTCGGCTTCTGCATGACCTTTTTCATCCAGCTCGCCGGCAATTCGATGCAGATCTTCACCTCGGAGGTGTTCCCGTCGAACGCCCGGGCTTCGGGCTTCGGCCTGGCGCAGTCGGGCGGCCGCATCGGCGGCGCGATCGCGTTCCCGCTGATCGGGATCGTCAGCGTCTATGGGCTCGGCTACGTGATGGGCGGCATCGCGCTGATGCTGGCGATCGCCGCCTATGCGGTGACCAAGATCGGCGACGAGACACAAGGGCTGGCGCTCGACACGATTGCACCGATCACCGAGTGAGCGTCGCCGCGCCCGCTGACCCGGTTGGCGCGGCAAGCCTCGCCGGAGAGCGCGACATTGGCAGCCGCATGGGGTGCGGCCGTGCGAAAGCTCATGTCTGCGCGCGACCGCTCGCCCAGCCTTGTAGCGAAACCTGCTAGAGCCGCTCCAAATGGTCGATTTCGCTAAAATCCACCCCGAATTCCGCTTCACCCACCTACGCCGTCACCCTCAAAGCGCCAAGAAAAAATTTCCAATTAGTCTACTCC
Organism: uncultured Alphaproteobacteria bacterium; assembly: GCA_963795485.1. Classification (GTDB taxonomy): domain Bacteria; phylum Pseudomonadota; class Alphaproteobacteria; order ATCC43930; family CGMCC-115725; genus AP-15. The sequence goes on along the minus strand of CAWCIL010000008.1, from coordinate 1,227,709 downwards.
GTAGTGTAAAAAACCGCGACCTTCTTATTGCTATTGCTCTTTAGCTTGTCAGATAATATACGTAAAGCGGGCGTGTCGCTGTTCTTGTCGAGAGGAGCGACAGTTAACTGACAGGCTGGTATGTTCCTTTGGATAACAGCAATCTCTAAAATTCCACAAGAAGAGGTTGCCGAACATATGCCAACGACCCGCTTTTTCTCTCGAAAGGAATCACTCCGTTCGCCCCAATGGTGGAACAAATTCTACAGCAGATGACCCGCCAGACGAGGAGGGGAATGGGCGGACCGCTACGCCTCGGTCGCTGTGGTGGGGTCGATCATGCGGCGGATCTCGGTGATCTTGTTGGCCGGGAAGCCGCTGAGGCGCGCGTGCTCGCGGATGATCGCCTCGTCGCGGGCGAGATAGACGCAGAACGTCTTGTCGCCGGCGACGTAGCTCTCAACCCATTGGATGTCGGGACCCAGCTCCTTCAAGGTCGCGTTCGATTTCTGCGCCGCCTCGCGCAATGCTTGCCGTTCGGCGCTGCCAATCGCCGGCAATTCGCGCTCGATAATGTATTTGCGCATGATTTCCTCCCTGTTTGGCTGCCCGCGGATGTTGTTGAGCCGGACGGCCGCCCTGCGTGCTAGGCCACGCGCTCATAGGGGAAGCGCTGCACCTTTTCCATGTTCTTGCCTTCGATGCGGATCAGCCGAGTCGGGCCGTCGCGCCGCGGCGAATGCAGGTCGCCCTCGTTGTAGAGATAGGCCATGCCGGGTGTGAGCGTGTAGTCCTTGATCGGGCGCGCCTGGCCGGGCCGGCCCTCGCCGGGGCGGGCGACCGACGTGTAGTCGGTCATCACGGTTTCGCCGCGCGCCTGGCCGTAGATCGCCCATGAGGGGCCGTGATCGTGCGGCTTGCTGGTATTGGCGGCGCCGTGGTGGACGTGGCCCAGGATGCAGAAGCCGAGTTCGGGATCTTCATACAAGACCTTGCGCTCGGGCACCTCGTCACCGAGATGCGCGGCGACGAATTCCTGGTCTTTCAGCACCTCGCGGACCAGCGCGCACACCTGTTTGCGTCCTTCGACACCAGGATCCTGCCTCAGGATCCGGTGGCATTCGGCCGAAAACTGTTCGAGGCTGTATCCCATCTTGATATCTCCTCCGTATCTCGCGCAAAGGGCGACGGCGATCCTGCCGAACCAGGTAACAACCAAATCACGATTTTGCCCAAGTTGCCAGCTTGTAATGTCGGCGCCCGACGCTGCCTCGCAAATATCCTCGGTCCAGTGCCAAGTGAGATGTTTCTACACACCAGAGACGAAGAATTAGACAATAGTACAGCTGTTCTGCCGCCCGCGGCTGAACCGGCGCCTACTCCATCGGCAGGCCCGGGTGAACGGCGCGGCTGTCGAGCGGGGTGAATTGCGGCGCCAATGCCGGGATCGCGACCTCGGCCAGGGTCTCGGGCGTCCAGCCGCCTTGGCGATGGACCATGCGCACCGGCCGCATATGGCCATAGAGGGACAGCTCGCCGGCACGCTGATGGAACACCTGGCCGTTGACCTGGGCGGCCTGCTCGGAGGCGAGAAAAACGCAAAGCGGGGCAATCGCATCGGCCCGGCTGCGGCGCAGACGCTCCTCACGCATAGCCGCGGCCGCCGGGTCCTTCGGCGTCGGCACCGAGCGGGTCATGCGAGTGTCGGCCGACGGGCAGATCACATTGACGGTGATCCCGCGCGAGGCGTTTTCCAGCGCGACGATGCGCGCCAGGGCGACCACGCCGAACTTGGCCGCCCCGTAATTGCACTGCCCGACATTGCCGAGCAGGCCAGAGGTCGACGACACCATGATGATGCGGCCGTAATTCTGCTCGCGGAACAGATTGATCGCCGCGCGGTTGATGTTGAAATGGCCGGTCAGATGGACGTCGATGACCGCCTGCCAGTCCTCCGGGAACATGTTGTGGAACATCTTGTCGCGCAGGATGCCGGCGGCGTCGAACACGATGTGCAGGCCGCCGAAGGTATCGCGCGCCTGTTGGACCATAGCGAGGCAATCGTCGAATTTGGCGACCGAGCCGTAATTGGCGGTCGCCTCCCCCCCTGCCGCTTCGATCTGATCGACGATTTCCTGAGCCGGCGTCCGGTCGGACCCCTCGCCGCTGCCGGTGGTGCCGGGATCGTTGACCACGACCTTGGCCCCGTGCACCGCCATCAGCTTGGCGACCTCGGCCCCGACCCCGCGACCGGCACCGGCGCAGATTGCGACCCGTCCTTCGAGCATGCCCATGTTCCCGGTTCCTCAGGCTATTATTTCGTCCTGCGGGTTGTCGGGGCCTCTTCCGGTTTTGTCAATCCGCCCCAGTCGTGCTTCGGGCGGCGGATCCAACGAAGGCATCTAAGATGAAATTCGAGACCAAAGAGATCGCCGGCATGCTCGATGCGATCGCTCCCGATGGGTCAGAGGTGCGGCTGCTGTGCGGCTTGTCCCGCGGCGGCTTCGCGGTGTTCTCGCTGCCGCCCAATGCCGTGTCGAAGGCGGTCGCCCACCATACCGTCGAAGAACTCTGGTACGTCGTCTCGGGCATTGGGCGGATGTGGCGCAAGCTCGGCCAGCACGAGGAGATCGTTGAGATGCACCCGGGCGTGTCTCTCAGCATCCCGGTCGGCACGCATTTCCAGTTTCGCTGTGACGGTCCCGAACCCCTCGCGGTGCTCGGCGCCACCATGCCGCCCTGGCCGGGCGAGAGCGAAGCCTATGCGGTCGAAGGCGGGTGGGAAGCGACGGTCTGAGATCGCCAACCGGCGAGGCCGCGATCAGCCGACCAGAAACGACACCGGGATCATCACCGCCGCCGCCTTCAATGGCCAGACCCAGCCTTCGGCATAGACCAGCCCGACAAGCACCATGGCGCACGCTATCAGCATGGCCTGCCGCGGTGGAATCTCAATCCGGTAGCGCATCGCAGCACTCTAGCAGGACGCCGCCGGAGGGACCAGTTCGCGATCGCCGCCGTCGCTCCCAAGATGTCGCAGGGGCCCAAGCCCTTTTCTATGACTTGCGCTGAACATCAGAATACGGGGCCGCTGCCGACCCAATTCCATAGTCGGTGGCGAGCGCGGCGACCGCGGCGTCGTAGAGGCGTCGCCCGGCTTCAGGGGTCGCCAAGGCGGAGCTCGAGCCGATCCGGCCGTCGGGAAAGCTGCGCCGGCAGTCGGCGGCATCGGAAAAATCGCCGCGCGGCGCGATTTCGGGATCGAGCGGCACCGTCTTGATCGCCTCGGGATAGCCGAACTGGGTGACGGCGACCTCGCCCGGGGTCGCGTGGCTCCCTCGGCGTCGCCGTGCAACTCCTTTGCCAATTGTCGACGCCCTGGCCCTGCCACCAGTTTCCGAGGCGGCATTTGACCGGGCTCACGCTTCCCGGCGGCGACCGGCTGCGTGCCGCATAGATCTCGGAAAAGGCGGCGGCGAGCGTGGCAATGTTGCCGCCGTGCCCATTGACCATTGATAAAATAAAAGGGCTCGAAACGGTGATGCGCCAGAAACTCGACTATGTCGCGCAGCATCGCGATCAGGGTGCTGGGCCGCAGCGTGATCGAGCCGGGAAAGCCCAGATGATGCTCGGTCGAGCCGATCGGCAGAATGATACCGCGGCTCTTTTCGAGATAGGCCTCGACTTCCGGCCAGGTCTGCAAGGGCAGCTGCATCGGAAAGAGCGGCCGGGATCTCAATCGGCTTTTCCGCGTTCGCGCGGGCCGGCGAAGGCGGTGACGACGCCGTGCAGGGTGCGCAACTCCTGCTCGGTGCAATGCGCACGCTGGAACAGGCTGCGCAAATTGCGCACCATGCTCGGCCGGCTTTCGGGGTTGCGCAGAAAGCCGTTTTTTCCGAGCTCCTCTTCCAAATGCGCGAAGAAATTCAGCAGCTCGTCCTTGGTCGCTGGGCGGCTCAACCCGGTATGCAAGGTCTCGGGGGGCGCCACGGCGGCGGCAGCGAACCATTCGTAACCGACGAGCAGCACCGCCTGGGCCAGGTTCAGCGACGAAAAACCGGGGTTGAGCGGCACAGTCAACACCGTGTCGGCAAGGGTCAGATCGTCATTGAGAAGCCCGGTCCGCTCCGGCCCGAACAAAACGCCGCACGGCTCGCCCGCCGCGAAATGGGCATGCATCTCCGCCGCCGCCTGGCGCGGCGTTACCTCGCGTCGGACCATGCCGCGGTCGCGCGCGGTCGCGGCGTAGACATGGACGAGACCGGCGATCGCCGCCGGCACGCCCGGATAGAGCCGCGCCTTGTCGAGCACGCTGTCGGCGCCGCTCGCCGCGGCGATGGCCCGATCCGAAGGCCAGCCGTCGCGCGGCCGCACCAGCCGCAGATCGTCGAGCGCACAGTTCATCATCGCCCGCGCCGCGGTGCCGATGTTTTCGCCGAGCTGCGGCTCGACCAGGATGATCGCCGGCCCGCCCGTCTCGGCACGGCGGCGATGATCGGTGCCCGCCATGCTTAGTCCTTGCGCCACCAGGTGGTGCTGCCGTCGGGCTTGTCTTCGAGGATGATACCCTCGGCCGCCAGTTCCGCGCGAATCCGGTCGGCCTCGCCAAAGCGGCGCTCGCGTCGGGCGGCGGCGCGCGCGACGATGCGTTCCTCGATATGTTTGGCATCGGCCTGGGCGCTGCCCTGCAGCCACTCGAGCGGGTTGTTCCCCAGCAGCCCCATCAGCTGGCCACCCCGCTCGAGTGCCCGCTGCAAGGCCGAACGTTCGGAATCGGAACTCGTCCGGTTGATCGTCCCCGCGAGCTCGTGCAGCCGAGCGAGCGCCAGCGGCGTGTTGAGATCGTCGTCGAGCGCCTGCGTCACCGACCGCAGCGCCTCTTCGGCCTCGCCCACCCGCTCGAAGATCGGGTCGCGCGGCAAGGTCAGCGCGCGGTAGAAGCGGTCGAGGCTCTGCCGCGCCTGGCGCAGCCGCTCGCTCGTCCAGTCGAGCGGGTCACGGTAATGCGCCGACAGCAAGGCGGCACGGAGCGCTTCGCCCGGTGCCGCGTCGAGCAGTTCGCGCACGGTCAGAATGTTGCCGAGGGATTTCGACATCTTGACCCCGCCGAGGGTCAGCATCTCGTTGTGCATCCAGACCCGCGCGAACGCGTGACCGCCATGCGCGCACACGCTCTGCGCGATCTCGTTTTCGTGGTGCGGAAAGATCAGGTCGAGGCCGCCGCCATGAATGTCGAAGCTCTCGCCGAGATGCGCCTCGCTCATCGCCGAGCATTCGATATGCCAGCCGGGCCGGCCGCGCCCCCAAGGGCTGTCCCAGCCGGGGATGTCCGGCTCCGACGGCTTCCACAGCACGAAATCGGCGGGGTCGCGCTTGTAGGGTGCGACCTCGACCCTGGCGCCGGCGATCATCTCGTCGCGGCTGCGGCCGGAAAGCTGGCCGTAACCCGGGTCGGACGCGACCGCGAACAGCACATGGCCCTCGGCCGCATAGGCGTGGCCAGAGGCGATCAACCGCTCGATCATCGCGATCATCTGCGCGATATGCTCGGTCGCGCGCGGCTCGACATCGGGCGGCAAGGCGCCGAGCGCGGCCATATCTTCCTGAAACTGGGTGGTCGTGCGCAGGGTCAGGTCCGCGATCGGCTCTTTGTTCTCGCGGGCGGCGGCGATGATCTTGTCCTCGACATCGGTGATGTTGCGGACATAGCACACATGCTCTGCGCCATAGCGATGGCGCAGCACGCGATAGAGCTGGTCGAAGGCGACGATGGCCCGGCCGTTGCCGATATGGGCGCGGTCGTAGACCGTCGGCCCGCAGACATAGAGCCGCACCCGTTCGGGATCGAGCGGTTCGAAGGGCTCCTTGCGGCGAGTCAGCGAATTATAGAGAGTGAGCGGCACGACGGGCGGGGTAGCAGATTGCGCGCCATCGGTCTATTGGCAGATCGATGGCGCGATGCACGTTTGCGTCGCGGCTTGATATCCTGGCCCATTCGACCAAATCTTCATCTAGTCTGTGTTCTGGGCTGATGTATCATGCTGACCGTGGGCGCATTCGAGGCGAAGACGCATTTGTCGGCCCTGCTCGACCGGGTCGCGGCTGGCGAGGAAGTGGTTATCACCAAGCATGGCAAGCCCGTCGCTCGAACTCGTGGCGGCACACCATGTCGATCGCGCTCGGGCGAACCAAGCCTTTGCAAAGCTGAAGGCGCTGCGTAAGGGCACGACGCTCGGCGGCCTTTCGTGGAAGGAGCTGCGCGACGGGGGACGACCGTGAGCGCGGCAGTGGTTGAGTCTCGCCGATTGCTCTGACCTGGTGCTTTGAAGACGAGGCTTCGCCCGAGACCGATCGGCTGTTCGAGCGCGTTCGCGACGACGGTGCGATCGTTCCGGGGCTGTGGCATTTGGAGCTAAGCAATGTCTTGCTTCAGGCTGAAAAGCGCGGCCGTATTAGCAGGGGCGACGCGGCGCTGCGGCTCGGATTGATCGCCGACCTGCCGATCTCGGTCGATCAGGAGACGGCGGCCCGATCGTGGCGCGAGATCCTGGCCATGGCGCGGTCGGAGGAGTTGTCCACCTACGATGCGGCGTATCTCGAACTTGCGGTCCGCCGAGGACTGCCGCTGATGACCAAGGACAGCGAGCTCGCCGTCGCCGCCAAGCGGCTGGGCGTTACTGTTTTTCCGTAATCGCGAGCAAAATGCAACAGAGCCGGCCGCGCCAAGGAGGGTTGGATGAAATTCGGCATTTTCTATGAGCTGCAGCTGCCGCGGCCGTGGGAAGCGGGCGGCGAATTGCGGCTCTATCAGAACGCGCTCGACCAGGTCGAATTGGCCGACCGGCTCGGCTACGACTATGCTTGGGAGGTCGAGCATCACTTTCTCGAAGAGTATTCGCATTCACCCGCGCCGGAAGTGTTTCTCGGCGCCGCGAGCCAGCGCACCCGGCAAATCCGTCTCGCCCACGGCATCATGCAACTGACCACGAGCCCGCCGGCGCGGGTCGCCGAGCGCATCGCGGCACTCGACCTCGTCAGCCGCGGCCGGGTCGAGTTCGGCATGGGCGAGAGTGCGAGCAGCACCGAGCTCGAACCGTTCGGCCGCGCCTTCGAGGAAAAGCGCGCGGTCTGGGAAGATGCGGTGCGCGCGATCATCCCGATGTTCAGGGACGGCGGCTGCGAATACCACGGCCCCTACTTCGATTTCCCGTTGCGCAACGTCGTCCCCAAGCCCGTGCAAAAGCCGCACCCGCCCTTGTGGTGCGCCTGTTCGCAATTGGAGACGATCGAGATGGCCGGGCGCCGTGGGCTCGGTGCGCTGGCCTTCCAGTTCCTCTCCGCTGAGGCGGCGCATGCCTGGGTGCACGCCTATTTCAATGCCTTTACCAAGCGCCAGGAAAAGCTCGCCGATTACGTGACCAACCCAAACCTTGCGCTGACCAGCTATTTCATGTGCGCCGAGACCGACGAGGAGGCACGACGCCGCGCCGACGGCATCCCGTTTTTCCAGTTCGCGCTGCGCTTTTATGGCCTGAGCCCAACCCGCGAACGGCCGAAACCCGGCGAGGTCAATCTGTGGGACGAATACGAGAAGTGGAAGCGCGCCAACCCGGAGGGCCTCGCCCGGGCGCTGTCGGGCGGGCTGATCGGCTCGCCCGAGACGATCCGGCGCAAGCTCCGCCGCTTCGAGACCTCGCATATCGACCAGGTCATCTTTCTGAACCAGGCCGGCAAGAACACGCACGAGCACATCTGCGAGAGCCTCGAGCTGTTCGCCCGCGAGGTGATGCCCGAATTCCACGCCCACGAGCCCGAGCAGCAGGCCTGGAAACGACAGGTCCTGAACCGCGAGATCGAGCTCGAAGAGATCGACACCGCCCCCTATCGCGACCGCTACGGCCCCAATTCGGTGCAAGTCACCCGCGCCCAGGCGGCGGAATAGCCGCAGCCGAGGCCTTTCGGAATAGCTCTCGAACATCGCCATCCGGAGCAGACGTGGCGTCGGGGACCGGCGGAGAGCCACTTGACATTTGAGAACGAATAGGGTTCAAACGGCTGAACAGCAGGCTGGGCAGAGGTGGCTCCATCCGGGGTTCAGTTCTCGAAGTTGAGTTCGGGCGGCGACGGGGCCTTCGGCCTGTCCTGCACCGAGGAGGGGTTGTTTCTCGGCCATACCGCGCTGGTCGAGCGCCATGCACAGGGCTATGTCGTGCGCCCACCGGCCGAACTCGAGCGGCTGCTGGCACGGGCCTATGGGACCGAAATTCCCCTCCACCAGGTGATGCCCGGTTTCCGGGTGGTCGCTGCGGCATTGGATGCGCACAACCTTGGTCTGGCGCACATCGCCGCCGTCCATCTGCGCATGCCGGATCTGCCCGACGAAATCGCTCGGGCCAGCCTGGAGACCGAGGATCGGCTGATCAAGAGCGGGCGCGGCGACAACCGGCTCGCTCGCAGCGGCTGGATCCGGCCGAGCATCCGCGCACCGGGGCTCCGCGCAACCCGGGCTGGTTCGCCCGGATGGATGCCGAGCGATCAGGACATTACCGAGATCAATGCGGAAATCGGCAAGGCCGTCACGCGCGGCGAGTTACCAATTTCGTCATGCCGGGAGGCCATCCGATCGGCCAGCAAGGCGGCAATGTCGATGTGAGAGTGCTTGAGGGCGGGATGAAAGGCGCTCAGAAAGCATTTGATTACCTGAGCCTCGCGGGGCGCCCTACAGTAGCAACTAATACTGGCACCATCGTTCAGCTTCCTAGTGAGGCGGGATTTGTCGGGCTTCGGATGAACTCGCAAGGAATTCCTGCGATCGACCTCAACCTGCCTGGCGCATTCGGCGTGATACGGCTTCACTATCAGTGAGAACCAATGTGGAAAGGACCGACAAGATAGCTGAAGATTGCGTACGGGAAGCGGCAGACGATTATATAGGTCTATGGCAGATTGCGACGCGAGTTCGGGCAATTGACCAGCGAACAGGTGAAGCATCACTCTCTTGATGTAGTTCACCACATTGTACAAGACGGCCTTCATCCTGGTGACTACTTTAAGACGGGCTTTACCTTCTGGGATAAGAACGATACGGAGGCAATCATCGCCCATAATGAATGGAATACGGAGGGCGGCGACCTCACCCTGGCGAACCCGATCTGTTTGGTCTGGTCAACGGCATTGAGATCACGGTCATCTACACCGACCGCGACCCGGATGAGCGTCACATAATATCAGCATGGAAGTCCGAACCTCATGCGCGACGATACTTCTGGAACCATCTCGACGACTGATCCCAAAACCGATTGGCGGCGTCTTCGGTCGATGACCGATGATGAAGTGCATGCGGCAATCATCGACGATCCCGATGCAAAGCCAACCGACGCGGATTTCTGGAAGGACGCCCGCCTTGTCATGCCGCGGCGGAAGGAAACGGTGACGATGCGATTGGACGCCGACCTTCTCGAATGGCTTCGCCGGGAACGCGGCTATCAAACGCGGATCAATGCCATACTGCGGGTGTACATGAACGCTCACGCGGACGACCGCTCGTCGGTGACAACGACGAGAACCAGAGCGCCGAGCTCCGCTTACAAGCTGTTCGAACAGGCGATGACCGCCCGGAAGCAAATCCTGTGCACGTATAATGGCCGCCCTCGCGAGCTGTGCCCAATCATTCTCGGCCATTCACAAGGGCAAGAGAAAGCGCTGACCTATCAGTTTGGCGGCGAAAGCGGGAAAGGCTTGCCACCCGGAGGAGAGTGGCGTTGCCTGTGGCTGTCGAAGGTCAGCAATATTCGCCTGTGCGAGGGGCCTTGGCATGCCGGCGACCGTCACGACCAGCCGCAAGGCTGCGTCGAGATCGTCGACCTCGACGTTAACCCGGCAAGCCCGTACAAGCCAAAACGGCGTCTTTAATGCGCCGAACCGACGGCGGCGGCGCTCTCATTCCATCTGCTTGCCATCGCTCGCGCGAAAGCGTGCCGCGGGGCCGCCCCGCGAATCTTAGTCGGTCAATCTGGTTGACGGCCGGGCCGGCTGTGACGCGCGTCGCGGGCTTCGCTGCGCGTTATCCATCCTACCCCGCCGTCGATACGACGATCGGCCCCTCGGCAACCCGACAGTCACGCTGACTCAGCCGGCAGCGAACGCGGCCACGACCTTGCGCCCTTCGACGGGTGCAAAACCAAGCGGATCCGAGCTACACTCTTGCAGCATCGGGGTTTCCGCCTCGGCCTGAGACAAGCCGCTCGTGCGACGCGATTTTGTCCGCTCGGGGTCCCGATGCACTTACCTCGCCCGAGCAATGCCGGCGAGCATCGCCCGCATTCGACCCGGTTGGCTTCTATTCGAGGACAGCGCGATGACGAAGATCCTGATCGTTCACGGTGCGGGCATGAACATGCGCGGCAAGGTCCAGACCGAGATTTTCGGCCCGATGACCCTGCCGGAATATGACGAGCGCATCCGCGGCTATGCGGCCGACCTGGGGCTCGACATCGAGATCTTTCACTCGAACGTCGAAGGCGAGGTCGTCAACAAATTCTATATGGCCAACGACCAGGGTTTCGACGCGGCATTGTTCAACCCGGCGGCGTTCGGCAGCGGCTACCCGGCCCTGGTCGCGGCGATCTCGCAGGTGAAGTTTCCGACGATCGAGGTCCACATCTCGAACCCGATCCGGCGCGGCCCGGCCTCGGAGACGGCGCGGGTCAGCCACGGCATCGTCGCTGGCTTCGGGCTGCCCGGCTATTACGTGGCATTGCGCGGCGTGCGCGACATGCTGACGGCGCGGAAATGATCCGCGCCGCGATCGTCGGGCTCGGCCGCTGGGGCCGCACCCTGGTCAACGCCGTTGACGGCAACAGCACGCAGTTCCGGTTTACCGCCGGGCACAGCCGCACCGCTGCCACGGCCGAGCCGTTCTGCGTCGAGCACGGCATCGCCTTCTGCAACGACCTCGATCAGGTTTTCGCAGATCGGGCGATCGACGCCGTGGTGTTCGCCACGCCCCACAGCCAGCACGGGATGCAGGTCGAGCGCGCCGCCGCCGCCGGCAAGCACGTCTTTATGGAAAAGCCGTTCACCCTCGATGTCGGCAGCGCCGAGAAGGCGCTGGCGGCGGTGGCGCGGGCCGGGGTCACGCTCGGGGTCGCCTATCCGCGGCGCTTTCACCCAGCGATGATCGAGCTCAAGGCGCGGATCGACGACGGCCGACTCGGGCTCCCGACCCATTGCGAGAGCGCGCAGGCCTCGCCCGCCGGGCATTTCATGCCCCGAGGCTATTATTGGCGCGCCGACCCGCAGGAAGCGCCGGCGGGGGCGATGACCGCGACCGGGGTGCACAATCTCGACGCGCTGCTCTATCTGTTCGGCCGGATCGACCAGGTCTATTGCCGGAGCCTGCGCCGGCTGATGCCGACGCTCGAGGACACGACCAGCGTGCTGATCGACATGGAGAACGGCATGTCGGCGAGCCTTTACTGCTCGCTGGTCACTGCGCCGACCTACCGCTTTGCGGTCTACGGCACCAAAGGCGCGGTCGAGCTGACGGGCCAAAACCTCCAGTTCCGCTTCACCCCGGTCCCGGCGGCGCCGCCGGTCGGCCGGCATGCGGCACCGGCGCCGGAGATCATCGAAAACCAGGGCTTCAACGCACTCGCCGCCGAATTGGAAGGCTTTGCCGCGGCGATCGATGGCGTGCGTCCCTACCCGATCACCGCCGACGAGATCCTGCACGGCGTCGCCGCCTTCGAGGCGATCGTGCAGTCGGCGGCAACCCGTCAGCCGGTCAAGGTGGCGCGTTGAAGGAATGTCTCGAATAGGTTTGATGCCGGCGATCCGGGGGCTGAAGACGACGGGTGCGGGAGGAGGCGAGGATGAAGGCTGATTATGTGATCGTCGGCGCGGGCTCGGCGGGGTGCGTGCTCGCCAACCGCCTGACCGAAAACCCGAATGTCCGGGTTTTGCTGATCGAGGCGGGCGGGCGCGACTGGAGCCCTTACATCCACATCCCCGCCGGCTTTATGAAATTGCTCGACCACCCGACCCTGACCTGGGGCTACCACGCCGAGCCAGATCCCGGCACCGCCGGACGCGCGATCCTCTACCCGCGCGGGCGGGTGCTGGGCGGGTCGAGCTCGATCAACGGGCTGATTTACGTGCGCGGCCAGCCCGAGGACTTCGATCATTGGGCGCAGCTCGGCAACCGCGGCTGGGGCTGGGACGATCTCCTCCCCTATTTCAAGAAGGCTGAGAATTGGGAGGGCGACGAGGACGAAGTCCATGGCAAGGGCGGCCCGCTCTTTACCTCGAAGATGGACCGCTCGCCGCTCTGCGCCGCGGTGATCGAAGCCGGCAAAGAGATCGGCCTTCAATACCGCGAGGACGTGAACGATCTGCCTGTCGGCGCCGGCGACGGCATCGCCTGGTGCCAGCAGACGCGCGGCGGCCGGCGTCGCGCCAGCACCGCGCGGACCTATCTGCGGCCGGTCCTGAAGCGGCCGAACCTCGAGCTCGTCACCAAGGCTCAGGTGCGCCGCATCCTGTTCGACGGAACCCGTGCGATCGGGGTCGAATACACGCGCGGCGGGGCGGTGGAACATGCCGATGCCGGGCGTGAGGTGATCCTCGCGGCGGGGGCGATCGGGTCGCCCCACATTCTGCAGTTGTCGGGGGTTGGCGCGCCCGAGCACCTCAGCCGCGTCGGCATCCCGGTGCGTCATGCGCTCGCCGGCGTCGGGCGCAACATGCAGGACCATTACATCGCCCGGATCAGCTACAAGGTGTCGGGCGCGCAGACCGTCAACGAGCGCTCGCGCGGGGTGGCGCTGGCCGGCGAGATCGTGCGCTATCTCGTCACCGGCAAGGGCATGCTGACCTACAGCGCCTCGTTGGCCGCGGCCTCGGTCAAGGTTCTGGAGGAATCGGCCACCCCCGACGTGCAGTGCAGCATCGCGCCCGGCAGCTTCAAGGACGGCCAGATCGGGGCGCTCGACGATTTTCCCGGCATCACCGCGGGGGCCTGGCAGATGCGGCCATTGTCGCGCGGCTATGTCGAGGCGAAATCCTCGGACCCCGCCGAGGCGCCGGCGATCAACCCGCGCTATCTCTCGGAGCAGACCGATCGCCGCGCCATCGTCGGCGGCCTCCGATTCATTCGGCGGCTGTTCGCCGCGCCGGCGCTCGCCAGGTATTGCGGCGCCGAGATCCTCCCTGGCGCCCAAGTCGAGACCGACGACGAATTGCTCGATTACGCGCGGCAGAAGGGCTCGACCGTCTATCACGCCACCTGCACCTGCAAGATGGGCAGCGACCAGCTGGCGGTCGTCGACGACCAATTGCGGGTGCACGGGCTCGCCGGATTGCGGGTGATCGACGCCTCGGTGATGCCGGCGGTGACCTCGACCAACACCAACGCGCCGACGATCATGATCGCCGAGCGCGGCGCCGACCTGATCCGCCGCGCCGCCCGCGAGGGCGGACCCGCGATCGGCGCCAGGGCGGCCTAAACCGCTGAAAGTTCAATGGGGGTACTGCCCGGCTATCAGCCCGTTCCCTTCGAATGCTCCTCAGATATGCTCCCGAGAAATGAACCGGACGACACGAGTGATCAGATTGGTGCGATGCTGCCGTGAAAAGGCATTGCTCAGGAGACATCCTATCAAAACACCTAACAGAACCCAAAATGCCGCACCAACTAGCGTTTCTGGCCAGGTAATTAGTATAGCTCCCAACATGACAACACTTGCTATAGCTATTGATATGCCGAGATATAGCTGAGTAATGCGAAAAAAATAGGAAGGTGTGGGCCAACTTTTCTTACGCATCCATGTCACTCTCTGAACGCTCTGACCGCCTCAAGAACACCATAGGTGATGAAGACCAGAAGAATCGCCACATTCATCGTATCAAAGAACCAGCGCAGTGGAACCCTCCCGAACAAAATGGGATCACCCACTTCGTGAATCCACCGCTCGATGACGGTAATCGCGCCGATCAGAAATAGCGCTACGAGCGTGTGCGAGGATATGTATGCGGTCGCCCGTAAGAGTTTAACGAACGGAGCATACCAAGCGGAACGCGGCGTTATCCCGCTTTTCTCAGGTTGGTCGGTTTCAGGCGCAGACACCGCTTAGTTTATAGCCGGTGTATGATTTAAGCCTGCGCAGCGATGATGATCCATCCGGCACATGCAGATGGTCAGGGATTGAGGCCGTTAACCGACGGCGACGCGGCCGGTGCCTTCGATGACCATGTCCCAATCGTCGATGTCGCGGTCCTGCGGGTGCACCATGACGTGCTGCACGCCGGCCTCGGCATAGGCGGCGATGCGGGCGCGCAATTCGCCCTCGTCCCGGCCGTTCCAGTGGGTGCGCATCGAGATCGTGAATTCGGGCTCGGGCCGGTCGCGCCGCAGCCGGGCCACGATCGGCGCCGCCTCGGCGGGGGTCAGCTGGCTGCCGTGCCAGCCGTCGCCGATCTTGACCGTGCGCCGGTAAGCGGGCTCGGAGCGCGCGCCGAACCACACCGGGATAGGCCGCACCGGCAATGGCTGCATCGTCATTCCGGCGATCTCGGCCGCGATATATTTGGCGCGGAAGCTGACCGGGTCCTGGGTCCAGACCGCGCGCATCATCGCCAGGCCCTCGTCCATGCGCCGGCCGCGCTCGCGGAACGGCACGCCGAGTGCTGCGAACTCGGCTTCGAGCCAGCCGACGCCGGCCCCGAGAATGAGCCGCCCCTCGGAAAAATTCTGCAACGTCGCCAATTCCTTGGCGAGCGGCAGCGGATGGCGCATCGGCAATACCAGCACGCTGGTGCCGAGCCGCACCCGCTTGGTCGCGGCGGCGGCCCAGGTCAAGCTCAGCACCGGGTCGTAGAACAAGGGCGAGCGCGGAAAGGTCGAGCGCGGCACGATGATGTGCTCGCTGACCCAAACGTCGCTCAACCCGATATCCTCGGCCCGCTGCGCCGCGCGCCGGATGCGCTCGGGCGTTGCCTGCTCGCCCGCATGAGGCAGATGAATCCCGACCTGCATCGCCGTCCCCCGAACCCTCCCCGCCCCGTCTCGGGCGTCGCTCGTCCAGTCTTCGCGCGATTGCGGGCTATTCGCAAGCCTGCGCTGCCGTCGGCGGGCCGATCTGCCACGGGCGCTCGATCGTCGGCCGCCCGAGATGGTAGCCCTGCAGATAGCCGATCCCCTCCTCGCGCAGCAAGGCGGCCGCTTCGGCGGTCTCGACGCATTCGGCCACGGTCTGGAGCCCGAAGCCGCGGGTCAGGCCGAGCAGATGGCGCAGGATCACCCGGTTCTCGCGCGAGCCCGCGAGGCCGCGGACAAACGCGCCGTCGATCTTGATCGTGTCCACCGCCAGCACCTGAAGGTGCCGCAGCGAGGTGTGGCCGGCGCCGAAATCGTCGAGCGCGACGCGGCAGCCGGCTTGCCGCAAGGTCTCGACAAAGCGGGCCGATTTGTCGAGGTCGGCGAGGGCCGCGGTCTCGGTGATCTCGACGACGATGCGGTGCGCCAGCTCCGGCTGCTTGCGCAACAGCGACATCAGCGAGCGCAGCCACGGCCGGTCGCCGGCGGTCAGCCCCGAGACGTTGAAGCCGAGCCTGACCCGCGGATGGCCGGCGAGCTCGGCAAAGGCCCGCTCCAGCACGTGCCGGTCGATCAGCCCGATCAGGCCCACCTCTTCGACCGCGGCGATGAATTCGCCGCAGGCGACGAGGCCGCCATCCGGCCTCGCGCATGCGCAGCAGGCACTCGAAATAATCGACCTCGCCCGAGGCCGCGCACACCACCGGCTGAAAGGCGAACAGCAGCCGGTCCTGGCGCAGCGCGCTCTCGACCGCGGCGCCGATCTTTGCGGCCTGCGGCTGCCGGCGCCGAGCGGCGGCGGGAAGGCGGCGCTCCATCGCTCAGCCGCACCCGAAGGGCGCCGCCGGCGGCGCTGCGACGCTCTCCTGCTCGCCCCCAACCCGTTCTGGCAGACGCTCTGACAGCTTGCCGGCACGGCCCAGCCTCGATGATGAAACCCGGCGCCTCTCCCGATGGTCAACATCGGCGAGCGAGCGGCGCGCGGCTGCAGGCTATGCGGCAAGCCGTTGACGATCTGTTAAGAGCGCCGGGTCGCCAGCGCATGCTGGACCGGCGAGGGCCTGTCGGAATTCTTTACAACAGCGGTCGCCAGGCCGAGCGGGCCCCGGAGCCGCTCCGAGAAGCGCGAGCGCGGCCCCCGCAGCATAAAGAAACGGCGCCCGAGGGCGCCGCTTCGTTGACGAGATGACGATGACTTACGATGCCTTGCGGCGGCGGCGGAGCACGCCGAAGCCGAACAGGGCGGAGCCGAGCAGCGCCAACGAGGCCGGCTCGGGGCTGCCGGCAGGATGATCGACCGGCGGTGTAGAGCGTCTTCGACGCAGCCGATCGCCGCGGCCGGAGGTCGCACTGGGTGCAGCCGAGAGACATATCGGCCGACTCCCCGAGTGTATAGACGCCGGTGCTGTTGCTCGCGAAGGTGCCTGAGCAGGCCGAGCGTCCAGGCTGCCGGGCGTCGTGGTGGATGGCCGCGGTTATCTGGCTGGTGAAGATCGACGGTGAAGTCGAAGTTGACGGTCGCGCTGCCCGCACCCGTCAACGTGACGATGTCGGAGAACGCGTGGCTGCCGTGACCCAACGGCATGACGGGGAAGGTCGGAGCGGATCTGCGTGACGACGTCCCCGCTCGCAAGGAACCCGGGCGCGTGAGCTGCGGTGCAGCCACTGCACCGGCGGCGCCGCAGAAATTGTTCGGATTGCTCAAGAACGGATCCAGGAATGCCCCGATCGTCTCCGCGCCGCTTACAGTCAGCGACGACGTTGTCGACTCGATGATATTGGCGTGTTGACCGTGTTCGGGCCGGCGATCGAGACCGTCAGCGATCCGTTTGGCACCACCGGTTGCAGCGGTGGCGGGTTGGGCGGCCAGCGCCGCGCCCAGCACGGCGACAGCCCCCCATAGGGTTAATCGCTAGTCCTCTCATCCTGACCTCCTTAAAAAGGGCCTCGTCGGGTTGGTTGACGCCCGCATTGAGGGAAGCAAAGCGCGTGCCAAGGGTGGTATTCGGCCGTTTTCAGGAGGTTAACGGATCGGTCGCGGCCAGACGCAGGCAATGTGTCAAGATTTCCGACACCTGTGCCGGGGCCGGCGAAAACCGCCGCCCGAGGCTCCCACGCTATTTCAATGGCTTGGCCGGTGGGTTCGGTTACCGATTGCGTAAAAATTCCCGTCATTCATGATGAAGCCCGGTTAGGACAAGCGTCGCAGCCCGCGGCAGCGCGGCTTCCGCCCGGCGCGACTGATGCGGCAAAACCGGCCGAGACTCAGGGCTTGCCGAACCGTGATGCGGGCATGCCAGCGCCGGGGCGCGCCGCCAGCCTTGTCAACCGGGCGCCTCGCGGACGTAAGTAATCGGGGTTCGATCCCTCACGCAGGGTTGCGGCGCTGCCGCGCGGGTGTTCCGCGCGGCGGGCCGCTCCGGTGTCGGCGGTCTCCGGGTGTCGCTTCCTTCCGGGCTGCCGATCTCTCCTGCGGCGGCCCAACCGGAGAAAGGTTCACTGATGGCGATACCCAGCTACACGATGCGTCAACTGCTCGAGGCCGGAGTTCATTTCGGCCATCACACGCGGCGCTGGAACCCGAAAATGGCGCCCTACATCTTTGGCGCGCGCAACGGCATCCACATCATCGACCTCGAGCAGACGGTGCCGATGCTGCACCAGGGCCTGCAGGCGATCCGCGACGTCGTCGCCGGCGGCGGCCGGGTGCTGCTGGTCGGCACCAAGCGCCAGGCGCAGGAGCCGATCGCCGAGGCCGCCAAGCGCTGCGGCCAGTATTACGTCAACTACCGCTGGCTCGGCGGCATGCTGACCAACTTCAAGACGATGTCGTTGTCGATCCGCCGGCTGCGCGAACTGGACGAGCGCATCGCCAACGAGCAGACCGGGCTGACCAAGCGCGAGCTCTTGGAGCTGACCCGCGCCCGCGACAAGCTCGAACGGGCGCTCGGCGGCATCAAGGAAATGGGCGGCCTGCCCGACATCCTGTTCATCATCGACACCAACAAGGAAGCGATCGCGGTCGCCGAAGCGAACACGCTGCACCTGCCGGTGGTCGCGATCCTCGATTCGAACTCGTCGCCCGACAAGATCGCCTATCCGATCCCGGGCAACGACGACGCGATGCGGGCGATCCACCTCTATTGCGACCTGGTGTCGGGCGCCGTGCTGGACGGGCTGCAGGCCGAGCTCGCCGCTTCGGGCGTCGACATCGGCGCCCGCGCCGAGCCCGCCGTCCCGGTGCGCGAGGAGGCGCTCGACGAGGCGCTCGGGGAAAACGGTGCTGCCAGCCGAGGCTCCAGACGGTACGGGCGAGGCTGCGATGCCGCGCGGATCTCGAACCGGCGGAGAGCGAACCCGTCGCGGCCCAAGCCTGAAACGCGGTCGAGGCGGCCTCGGGCGCGATTATTGCCGGGCGGCGAGGGCCGCGATGATTACAGGCGGCTGAGGGCCGCGACAATTTGAGCTGCCGCCCGGCTACAAGGGGCGGCGACAGCGAGAGGGTAAGAAGATGGCCGAGGTGACCGCGGCGCTGGTCAAGGAGCTGCGCGACAAGACCGGCGCCGGCATGATGGACTGCAAGCGCGCGCTCGGCGACAGCGGCGGCGATCTCGAAGCGGCGGTCGACTGGCTGCGCAAGAAGGGTCTGTCGGCGGCGGCCAAAAAGGCCGGGCGGGTGGCGGCCGAGGGGCTGGTCGGCGCCGCCGTGCGCGGACCCGGTGGCGCGCTCGACCCCGCCGGCGCTTTGGTCGAGGTCAATTCCGAGACCGATTTCGTCGCCCGCAACCAGGCCTTTCAGGGCTTCGTGCGCACCGTCTGCGATCTCGCGCGCGACGGCGACGGCGCGCTCGAGACTTTGTTGCAGACGGGCTATCCGGGGTCGGGACGCACCGTCGAGGCCGAGCTGACCCATCTGATCGCGACGATCGGCGAGAATTTGGTGCTGCGCCGCTCGACCCGGCTGGCGGTCGGGCATGGCGGCGTCTTCTCCTACGTGCACAACGCGCTCGGGCCGGGAATCGGCAAGATCGGGGTGATCGTGGCGCTCGAATCGGAGGCGGCGGCGGCGCCGCTCGCCGATCTCGGCAAGCAGCTGGCGATGCATGTCGCCGCAGCCAACCCGCTCTATCTCGATATCGCCTCGGTGCCGGCCTCGGCGCTCGAGCGCGAACGCGAGGTTTTGCGCGAGCAGGCGCGGGCGAGCGGCAAGGCCGAGGGCATCATCGAGCGCATGGTCGACGGCCGGCTGCGCAAATTCTACGAGGAGTTCGTGCTGCTCGAGCAGGTCTTCGTGGTCGACCAGGAGACGCGGATCGTCAAGGTCGTCGAGCAGGCGGCGAGAGCGGCGGGTGCGCCGATCGAGGTGACCGGCTTCGCCCGGTTTGCGCTCGGCGAGGGGATCGAGCGGCAGCGCACCGATTTTGCGGCCGAGGTGGCGGCGCAGCTGCAGCACTGATCGCCGCGGCCGGCGGCTGCCCGACGCGCGCTGCGGACCGGCGCGCGGAAAGCGGCGCGCGTACGCGCGAATGAGACGATTGGCGCGTGCGACGGCGCGGCGGATTTGGTGTATGGTGGCGATTGCCGCGGCATCGACGCGGGCGAGCGGATGAGCGTGGGCGCTATGGCAGCCGAGCTGAGGTATCGCCGCGTTCTGCTGAAGGTCTCCGGCGAGGCGCTGATGGGGACGCGCGAAGGCGGCCTCGACCCCGAAATCGTCGCCCGCATCGCCGACGAGATTCAAGCGGTGCACGCGCTCGGCGTCGAAATCTGCCTGGTGATTGGCGGCGGCAACATCTTTCGCGGCGTGTCGGGGGCGGCGGCCGGGATGGAGCGCTCCTCGGCCGATTACATGGGCATGCTGGCGACGGTGATAAATTCGCTCGCGGTGCAGAGCGCGCTCGAGGAGCGCGGGGTAGCGACGCGGGTCCAGTCGGCGATCTCGATGCAGGCGGTGTGCGAACCCTATATCCGCCGCCGCGCGATGCGCCATCTGGAAAAAAAGCGCTTGGTGATCTTTGCCGCCGGCACCGGCAACCCGTATTTCACGACCGACACGGCGGCGGCATTGCGCGCCTCGGAGATGGGGTGCGACGCGCTCCTCAAGGCGACCAAGGTCGACGGCGTCTATGACGCCGACCCCTACCGCGTCGCCGGCGCCGCCCGGTTCGACCGGCTCGATTACCACGAGGTACTGGCGCGCGACCTCAAGGTGATGGATGCGGCGGCGATCGCGCTGGCGCGCGACAACCATATCCCGATCCTGGTGTTCTCGATGTTCGACAATGGCGGGTTTGCGAAGGTCGTGCGCGGCGAAGGGCGCTACACGATCATCGACGCAGAGAGATAGTCATTTACCGGGAGTGAGGCCATGCCCGACGACTCGCTGCTGAAAGACCTCGGCCGCCGCATGGACGGCGCCCTCGACGTGCTGCGCAAGGAATTCGGCGGATTGCGCACCGGGCGGGCCTCGGCCGGCCTGCTCGAGCCGGTGATGGTCAACGCCTATGACAAGTCTGTGCCGCTCAATCAGGTGGCCAGCATCAATGTTCCCGAGCCGAGAATGATCACCGTGCAGGTCTGGGACCGCGGCGTCGTCAAGGCGGTGGACAAGGCCATCCGCGAATCCGGGCTCGATCTCAACCCGCAGACCGAGGGTCAGGTGATCCGGGTGCCGATCCCCGACCTGAACGAGGAGCGGCGCCGCAGCCTGACCCGAGTCGCGGCAAAATACGCCGAGGACGCCAAGGTGTCGGTGCGCAACGTGCGGCGCGACGGCATCGAGGCGCTGCGCAAGCTGGAAAAAGACGGCGGCATCTCGCAGGACGAGCACCGCAAGCTGCAGCGGGAGGTTCAGCAGCTGACCGACGATCACGTCAAGCGCATCGACGACGCCCTGGCGCAAAAGGACAGGGAAATCCTGCAGGTCTGATGACAGCTGGGATCACCGCCGAGGGCGAGGCGCCGCGCGCGCTGCCGCGCCACATCGCCATTATCATGGACGGCAACGGCCGCTGGGCGCAGGCCCGCGGCCTGCCGCGCATTGCCGGCCATCGCCGCGGCGCCGAGGCGGTGCGCCGCGCCGTCGCCGGCGCCCGCGAACTCGGCGTCCCCTATCTGACGCTGTTCGGGTTCTCGTCGGAAAATTGGAAGCGGCCGTCGCGCGAGATCCACGATCTGATGGGTCTCCTGCGTCATTACCTGCGCGGCGAGATCGCCGAACTGCACAAGAACCGTGTGCGCCTCAAGGTGATCGGCCAAATCGGGCGATTCGATCCCGACATCGTCAGCCTGATCGAGCATGCCGAGGCGATGACCCGCGGCAACACCGCCGTCACCTTGACAATCGCGCTGTCTTACGGCGGGCGGGCCGAGATCGTCGCCGCGGTGCGCGCGATCGCGGCCCAGGTGGCGCAGGGCAGCCTCGCCGTCGAGGCGGTCGACGAGGATTGCCTCGCCCGGCATCTGCTGACCGCCGGCCTGCCCGATCCCGACCTGTTGATCCGCACCAGCGGCGAGCAGCGCATCAGCAACTTTCTGTTGTGGCAATGCGCCTATGCCGAGCTCGTCTTTACCAAGACGCTATGGCCGGATTTCGCCAAGAGCGACCTCGAGCAGGCGATCGACGAATATTGCGGCCGCGAGCGCCGCTATGGGGCCGGGGTTGGCGCGCGCTGAACCGGTTCGCCCCCGGTTGACCCCAGCGGGATTGACGCCAGCCGGGTTGGCCGCCGTACGCGCGGTCCGGACCCCGCCGGGTGGGCCGGCGCCGAACGGGGCGGGTTGTGGCTGCGGGTAGGCTCGGCGCTGGCGCTGGCGCCATTGCCGATCGCCGCGATCTGGTTCGGCGCGCCGTGGCTGGCGCTCTTGACCGCCGTTGCCGCCGCGGCGATGGCGTGGGAATGGGGACGACTGTGCCGAGGCGGCCGCGAGGGTGCACCGGCGGTAGCCCCGGCGGGGATTGTGCTGGTCGGCGTGGTTTTGGCTGCGGTCGCGATCTCGGCTCTGGGTGCGGCCGGATTCGCCGCTGCCGCGGCAATCGCCGGGACCGCCATCGTCTTTTGGATCGCGCGCAACGGCGCCCAACCCGAGCCCGGCTGGACCGCGCTCGGCGTGCTGTGGGTGGCGCTGCCCTGCGTCTCCTTGTTGTGGCTGGCGCGCCAGCAGGGGTGCGGCCGGGCGACGTTGCTGTGGCTGCTGGCGGTGGTGTGGGCGACCGACATCGGCGCTTATGCTGTCGGCCGCACGTTCGGCGGTCCGCGCCTGGCGCCTCGCCTGAGCCCGCGCAAGACCTGGTCCGGGTTCGCCGGGGGCATCGTCTGCGCCGCGCTCGCGGGTGCCGCGACCGCCCTTGCCCTGGGGCGCTCGGTGGCGCTGCTGGTGCTGCTCAGCGCCGGCCTTGCGATTGTCGCCCAGTTCGGCGATCTTGCCGAATCGCTGGCGAAGCGCAGGTTCGGCGTGAAAGATTCGAGCGGGCTCATTCCCGGGCATGGCGGGTTCCTCGATCGGCTGGACGGGCTGCTCGCGGTGATCCCGGCAGTGGCGTTGCTGACCCTGATCGGCGGCCGCAGCGTCCTGGCATGGCATTGATTCGGCCGTTCGGCGACACGGGGTGCGCGAATTTCGCCGCCGCGGGGTCGTCTGCCGGCGCCCGGGCTTTCCGGCGCCGCCAACGGGAGTGACGGGATGCGGCGCGTCACCATCCTCGGCTCGACCGGCTCGGTCGGGCAAAGCACGGTTGACCTGTTGCAGCGCAACCCCGAAACGTTCGCGGTCGAGGCGCTGACCGCAAATCGCAACCCGCTGCGCTTGGCCGAGCAGGCGCGCACCCTCGGCGCCAAGTTCGCCGCGATCGCCGACCCGGCCCACTACCCCGCGTTGAAAGAGGGGCTGGCCGGAACCGGGATCGAGAGCGCTTGCGGCCCGGCGTCGCTGATCGAGGCGGCCGAGCACCCGGCGGACTGGGTGATGGCTGGGATCGTCGGCGCGGCCGGGCTCGCGCCGACCCTGGCGGCGATCCGGCGCGGCGTCATCGTCGCGCTCGCGAACAAGGAAGTGCTGGTCTGCGCGGGCGCTCTCTTTATGCAAGAGGTGGCCCGGTCGGGCGCCACCCTCCTCCCGGTCGACAGCGAGCACAGCGCGATCTGGCAGTGTTTCGACTTCGACCGGGTCGAGGGAGTCGAAAAAATCACCCTGACCTGCAGCGGCGGCCCATTTCGCGAGTACGCGGTCGAGGAGATGCGCGGCGCGACGCCGCAGCAGGCCGTAGCCCATCCCAACTGGAGCATGGGCGCCAAGATCTCGGTCGAACTCGGCGACCCTGATGAACAAGGGTCTCGAAGTGATCGAGGCCTATCACCTGTTCCGGATGCCGGTCGAGCGCATCGACATCGTCGTGCACCCGCAATCGATCATCCACAGCATGGTCAGCTATCGCGACGGCTCGGTGCTGGCCCATCTGGGCGCGCCCGACATGCGCACCCCGATCGCCTACGCTCTCGCCTGGCCCGAGCGCATTGCCACCCCGACCAAGCGGCTCGACCTGGCGGCGATCGGGCGCCTGACCTTCGAGCCGCCGGACGAGCGGCGCTTTCCGGCGCTGCGCGTCGCCCGCGAGGCGCTGATCGGCGGCGGCGGCTCGCCGACTGTGATGAACGCGGCCAACGAGGTCGCGGTGCACGCCTTTCTCGAGGGCAAAATCGGGTTTTTGGACATCGTCGACACGGTCGAGCGCACGCTGGCGGCGATCTCGGCCGAGAAGCTTGAATTGCTCGAAGACGTCTACAATTTCGACATGGCGGCCCGGGAGATGGCGGCTCGGCTCTCGGGCCGGAACGCCCCGGCGCGCGCCGCCGCACCGATGGGTTTACAATGATCGCATTGCTGCACCACGGGCTCGGCTACATCGTCCCGTTTCTGTTCGTGCTGACCGTGCTCGTGTTTGTCCACGAGTTCGGGCATTACTATGTCGCCCGGCGCAACGGGGTGCGGATCGACACGTTTTCGATCGGCTTCGGGCCGGAGCTGTTCGGTTGGCACGACCGCGCCGGCACGCGCTGGAAATTCAGCGCGATCCCGTTGGGCGGCTACGTCAAGATGTTCGGCGACAGCGATGCCAGTTCCGGGTTGCCCGTCGCCGGGATCGCGCGGATGACCGCAGCCGAGCGCGAGGTCTCGTTTCATTACAAAGGGCTCGCTCAGCGCGCGGCGATCGTTGCCGCCGGGCCCGCGGCCAATTTTGTGTTCGCGATCGTCATGCTCGCGGTTCTGTTCATGACCTATGGCCAACCCTTTACCCCGGCGCGGGTGGGACAGGTGCTGCCGGGCAGCGCAGCTGAGCGCGGCGGCATCAAGCCGGGCGACCTGATCGTCGGCGTCAATGGGGACCGGGTCCAGCGCTTCGAGGACGTCCAGCAGGACGTCAGCCTCAACCCCGGCGTCCCGATGTCGATCGTCGTCAAGCGCGGTGACCAAGACATCACATTGCACGTGACGCCGAGTCGCATCGAAGAGACGGACCGCTTTGGCAATCATTACGAGACCGGGCGGTTGGGCATCTACCGCAAAGGCCTCGACTATATCAGGCGCAATCCGGCGACCGCACTGTACCAAGCGGGCGCCGAGACGTGGAATCTGTCGGCCTCGACCTTGGAGGCGATGTGGCAAATCGCAAAAGGCACGCGCAGCACCGATGAACTCGGCGGACCGTTGCGCATCGCCCAGATGTCGGGAGAGGTCGTGCAGGGAGGGATTGTTCCGATCGTCTGGTTCATGGCGGTGCTCTCGATCAATCTCGGGCTGATCAATTTGTTCCCGGTTCCGGTGCTTGACGGCGGGCACCTGCTGTTTTATGCGGTTGAGGCGGTTCGCGGGCGGCCTCTGGGCCAGCGCGCTCAAGAATTCGGGTTTCGCATCGGGTTGGCGTTGGTGCTTACATTGATGGTCTTCGCCACCTGGAACGATCTCCGCTTTGCTGGCTTCCTGAAATTCGTCAAATCGTTGGTGACCTGACGCGAGGGGCGACCTGACGCGAGGGGCGACCTGACGCGAGGGGTGGCGTGACACGAGGGCCGTTTCGGGGGATGGGGTTCGAGCCGGGGGTGGGGGGTTTTGCGTTTCAGCAGACGGATTTGCGTTCTGTCGGTGGTCGGCGCGACGGTTGCGGCGATCGGGCTGCCGGGAAGGCTCGCGACCGCGCAGAACAGCGGCGGGGCGGCTGCACCCAGTCTCGAAGGCGGCATGACCGCGCCCGGCCAGAACAGCCCGCCCTCCCCGGCGCCGCCGGCCCCGGCGGCGCCCGCTGCATCCGGTCTCGAAAGCGGCATGCCGCCGCTGGGCCAGAATGCTGAGCCGCCGCCCTCGGCACCATCAGCCCCAGCACCATCAGTCCCAGCACCATCAGCCCCGGCAGCGCAGACCGCGCCCAGCCTCGAAAGCGGCATGCCGACGCCCGGTCAGACCGCTGCGCCGGCCCCGGCACCATCGACCCCAACACCATCGGCCCCGGCGACGCAGACCGCGCCCAACCTTGAAAGCGGCATGCCGCCGCCCGGCCAGACCACTGCGCCGCCCCCGGCTCCGGTGGCGCCCGGCGGTGCGCCCCCTGCGAGCGCGACCGCGCCGCCGCCCGTTCAGAGGCGCGGATACGGCGCGCATCGCGCGATCGGTGCGTCCCGGGCCGCTCCCCTCCAGCCGGTCGCGGGGCAACCGGGCGCCGCGCCGATGCCCGGCCCCGCAGTTGCGAGCATGGGCGGCGGTACGGTCAGCGATATTCGGGTCGAAGGCACCCAGCGGATCGAGCCCGAAACCGTGCGCTCTTATCTGCAGATCCAAGCGGGAGACGCGTGGGACGCCGACAAGGTAAACGCCTCGCTCAAGGCGTTGTTCGCGACCGGCCTTTTTGCCGACGTCCGTCTGACCCGGGTCGGCAACAGCCTGGTCGTCAAGGTGGTCGAAAACCCGATCATCAACCGCATCGCCTTCGAGGGAAACCATAAGCTCGACGACAAGGAGCTCACCGCCGAGATCCAGCTGCGCCCGCGCGTCGTCTACACCCGCACCCGAGTACAGAATGACGTCAAACGCATCCTCGACCTTTATCGCCGGCATGGGCGGTTCGGGGCCACGGTCGAGCCCAAAATCATCCAGCTGTCGGAAAATCGAGTTGATCTCGTCTTCGAGATCAATGAAGGCGAATTTACCGGCGTCCGGAGCATAAATTTTGTCGGCAACAAGGAGTTCAGCGACAGCAAGCTGCGCGGGGTGATCGCGACCACCGAGAGCCGGTGGTATCGGTTTCTGTCGACCAACGACAGCTATGATCCCGACCGGCTGACCTATGACCGGGACCTGCTGCGCCGGTTTTACCTGACCGAGGGATATGCCGATTTTCGGCTGTTGTCGGCGGTCGCCGAGCTGACCCCCGAGCGCAACGGGTTCGTCATCACCTTCACCCTCGACGAAGGCCAGCGCTATCGTTTCGGCAAGGTCGGGGTCGACATCAAGCTGAAGGACCTGCCGGCCTCCGCGGTGCTGCCGCTGCTGACCGTCCATTCGGGTGACTGGTACAACGCCGAGGCGGTGGAAAAGTCGATCTCGGTGTTGACCGACACCCTCGGCGATCGCGGCTACGCCTTTGTCGAGGTCAAGCCGGACATCACCCGCAACCGCAAGACCCATACGGTCGACATCACTTTTGATGTTCGAGCAGGGCCCGCAGGTCTACGTCGAGCGCATCGACATCGTCGGCAATGTGCGCACTCTCGACAAAGTGATTCGCCGCGAGTTTCAGCTGGTCGAGGGCGACGCCTTCAACACCGAAAAAATGCAGCGCTCGCAGCAGCGCATCAAAAATCTCGGCTTTTTCAAAAAGGTCGAGGTGACCAACGCGCCGGGTTCGGCCCCCGACAAGACCGTGGTCACGGTCGAGGTCGAAGAGCAGTCGACCGGCGAGCTGTCGCTCGGGGCGGGCTTCTCGAGCTCCGACGGCCCGCTCGCCGACATCAATATTCGCGAGCGCAACTTCCTTGGCCGCGGTCAGGACGTGCGGATCGGGGCAGTGGTTTCGTTTCGCTCGCAGCAGATCGATCTGAGCTACACCGAGCCGTATTTTCTCGACAAAAACATCGCCGCCGGCTTTGACATCTTTGAGATCAAAACCAGCCCGACCGCCGATTTCTTTACCGGAATCGTCCCTCCCTACCAGCAATTTTCCTATGGCGGGGCGTTGCGCGCCGGCTATCAGATCACCGACAATTTGCGGCAAACGTGGAAATACACGGCGCGGTCGGACACCATCGAGGACATTCAGAGCGATGCGTCGTTGTTCATCGCGCTGCAGCAGGGGACCCACTTGACCTCTTCGGTCGGTCAGGTCCTGCTCTACGACCGCCGCGACGATCGGATCGACCCGACATCGGGCTACTACGTCTCGGTCGGCAACGACTTCGCCGGCGTCGGCTTTGGCGTGGACTACGTCCGCTCCAAAGTGACCTTCGGATATTATTACCCGGTGGCGCCCGAATGGGTGCTGAGCCTTACCGGCGAGGCCGGCGACATCTTCGGCTGGGACGGCCAGCAGGTCCTCCTTCAAGACCGGTTCTTTGTCGGCGGCGACAATCTGCGCGGGTTTCAGGACGGCGGGATCGGGCCGCGCGATTCGGTCAGCGACGACTCCCTCGGCGGCCAGAAATACTATGTCGGCTCGGTGTCGTTGAGCGTGCCGCTCGGCCTGCCCAAGGAGCTCGGTCTCAGCGGGCGCGTGTTCAGCGATTTCGGCACGCTGTTTCATCTCGAGCCAACTCAGCTCAATCTGACGCCGACCCAGCTGGCGACCACCGGGGGGATTGAGCCGATGGTGGAGGATTCACCGGCGATCCGGGTCAGCACCGGGATCGGCGTCTCGTGGAAGTCGCCGGTGGGTCCGATCCGGCTCGATCTCGCGGTGCCGATCCGCAAGGAGCCGTTCGACCAGACCCAATTCTTCCGCGTCAGCTTCGGGACAAAATTCTAATGTGGATGTCGTCTCTGCGTTTGGCCGCGCTGCTGCTGCCGCTGTGCGGTCTTGTCGCCGGCGCTGTCGCCCAGACGCCCCCCGCGGCCCCGGCAAACCGGCCCCGGCAAATAGCCCGGCGCCAGGCGCACCGCGCACCGGTCCGGCGCCGCCGGCCGCCCCGTTCCCGGCGGCGCCGAATTTGAACGTCCTGGTGGTCGACGTGCAGTCGCTGCTGCAGAACTCGAAAGCGGCCAAGATGGTGCACAGCCAGATCGAGCAGAAGCGCATCGAATACACCAAGGAGATCTCGCACGAAGAGGAGGTGCTGCGCGCCGAACGCGACACCCTGCAGCGGCAGCAGGCGTCGCTGTCGCCCGAGGCCCTGAACAAAAAGGGGCGTGAATTCCAACAGAAGGTCAACGATCTCGACCGCAGCGTGCAGAGCAAGCGCCAGGCTCTCGAAAAATCCAACAACGACGCCCTCTCCCAGGTCCAGCAGGCGATGCTGAGGATCATCGCCGACATCGCCAAGCAGCGGAAGGCGAACCTGGTGTTTCAGCGCACCGATCTGGTGCTGTTCGACCGCTCGTTCGATGTGACCGACGAGGTCATGCAAAAGCTCGACGAGGAATTGCCGGTCGTCACCGTCAACTTTGTCGCGCCGACGCCGGTCGAAGCCGGCAT
The DNA here is from genome assembly GCA_963795485.1 of uncultured Alphaproteobacteria bacterium. Taxonomy (GTDB): domain Bacteria; phylum Pseudomonadota; class Alphaproteobacteria; order ATCC43930; family CGMCC-115725; genus AP-15. The sequence goes on along the minus strand of CAWCIL010000008.1, from coordinate 1,198,961 downwards.
GCCGCCGGCCGAAGCCGCGCCCGCTCCCGCCGCCAAGACCACCGCCAAGGCCGCGAAGGCGAAGCGGCGATAGAGCGCGCCGGCTCCCGAGGCGACCGATGACGGACCAACGCTTCTTCACCCGCGCCGGTCCTTTTACGCTGGCCGAGCTGGCTCGGCTGAGCGGGGCGGAACTGCGGCCCGCCGACGACGAAGCCAAGCTGCTGCGCGATGTAGCGCCGCTCGAAACCGCGGCCCCGGACGAGGCGAGCTTTCTCGAAAATCGCAAATATCTGGACGCCTTCCGGCGATCTCGCGCCGGTGCTGCGTTTGTCGACGAGCGCGCTGCCGAGGCGGCGCCCCTGGGGATGGCGCTGCTGGTCAGCCCCGAGCCGTACAAGGCCTATGCGCGCGCGGCGCAGGCATTTTACCCGGCGCCGGCGATCGCCCGAGGCCGCGCGCCCTCGGCGCTGATCGACCCGGCGGCAATCGTGCCCGAGGATTGCGAGATCGGCCCCTACACCGATCATCGAGGCGGGCGCGCGGCTCGGCCGGCGCTGCCGGATAGGCCCGCACAGCCTGATCGGCAGCGGGGTCGAGATCGGCGAGGATTGCCGGATCGGCGCCCATGTCACGATCGGCCATGCGCTGATCGGCGCCCGCGTCGTGCTGCATCCGGGGGTGCGGATCGGCCAGGCCGGGTTCGGCTTTGCCCCGGATCGGGCGGGTCCGGTCAAGGTCCCGCAGCTCGGGCGGGTCGTCATCGGCGACGATGTCGATATCGGCGCCAACACCACGATCGATCGCGGCTCGGGTCACGATACCGTGATCGGCTCGGGCTCGATGATTGATAATCTCGTCCAGATCGGACACAACGTCGTGCTCGGCCGGTGCTGCATTCTCGCCGGCCAGGTCGGCATTTCCGGAAGCACGCGGCTCGGCGATTTTGTCATGGTCGGGGGACAAGGAGGGCTTGCCGGCCATTTGCAGATCGGCAGCGGCGCGCGCGTCGCCGCCAAGAGCGGGCTGATGCGCGACGTGCCGGAGGGCGCCACCGTGTCCGGCATTCCGGCGGTGCCGATGACCGAGTTCCTGAGACAGGCGGTGGTCTTGCAGCGGCTGGCGAAGAAAAAGGACGGCAGATGATCGATCCGGTCTGCGCCGAGGGCGAAACCACCCAGATCGACATCCAGCGGATCATGGAGATGATCCCGCACCGCCACCCGTTTCTGATGATCGACAAGGTCGTCGACGTGGTGGCGAACGAGCGGGCGACCGGGATCAAGAACGTCTCGATCAACGAGAACTACTTCCAAGGGCACTTTCCGGCGCGACCGGTGATGCCGGGGGTGCTGATCATCGAGGCGATGGCGCAGACCGCGGCCGTTCTCGTGGTCCATACCCTGGGCCCGGAAGCGGAGGGCAAGCTCGTCTATTTCATGAGCGTCGACAATGCGCGATTTCGCCGCCCGGTGTTCCCCGGAGACACCCTTTGCGTGCATGTCGTCAAGCAACGCCACTCGCGGCAATGTGTGGAAGTTTGAAGGCCGGGCCTCGGTCCGCGGCAATCTGGTGGCCGAAGCAGTGTACGCTGCGATGATCCTCGACGCTTGAGCGTGCCGGCGATGGCACACATCCACCCGACGGCGATCGTCGCGCCGGGGCGCGACATTGGCCGACGACGTGGCGATCGGCCCCTATTGCGTGATCGGCGCAGCGTGTCGTGCTCGAGGCCGGCGTCAGCCTCAAATCGCATGTCGTCGATCGACGGACGCACGATGATCGGCGAAGGCACGCGGATCTTCCCGTTCGCCTCGATCGGCTTCGAGCCGCAGGATCTAAAATACGGCGGTGAAGCCTCGACGCTCGAGATCGGCCGGCACAATACGATCCGCGAATACGTGACGATGAACCCGGGCACCGAGGGCGGCGGCATGGTCACCCGAGTCGGCGACCACTGCCTGTTCATGGTCGGCGCCCATGTCGCGCATGACTGCCGGATCGGCGACCATGTCGATCATGGTCAACAACGCCACGCTCGGCGGCCACGTCGTGGTCGAGGACCACGCGATGTCTGGGCGGGCTCAGCGCCGTGCATCAATATGTCCGCATCGGCCGGCACGCGATGATCGGCGGCATGTCCGGCGTCGAGCGCGACGTGATCCCTTACGGCCAGGTGATCGGCAACCGCGCCCGGCTCACCGGGCTCAACATCATCGGCATGCAGCGCCGCGGCTTCAGCCGCGAGGACATCCAAAGCCTGCGCAACGCCTATCAGCTTCTGTTTCACTCGCCCGGCACGTTGAGCGACCGGGTCAACGAGACCGCCGAGCGCTTTGCCGGAATTGCCCCGGTCGAAGACATCGTCCGCTTTATCCGCGCGGATTCGAGCCGCGCCATCTGCCAGCCCATTGAGACGAATGGCGGATAGCGCGGGGGTGTCCGGGATAATGGCCGACAAACTCGGGATCATCGCCGGCGGCGGCGGGCTGCCGAGGCACCTCGTCGACGCGTGCCGGGCAGCCGGCCGGGAGGTGTTCGTGCTGGCGCTCGAAGGTGCGGCCGCGCCGGCGACGGTGGAGGGTGTGGCGCATGCCTGGTGCCGGCTCGGCGCCGCCGCCCGCGGCCTCGCCCTGTTGCGCGAGAACAACGTAACCGAACTGGTTCTGGCGGGCGGGGTCCGGCGTCCTTCGCTCGCCATGCTGCGCCCCGATTGGCGCGCCGCCAAGCTTTTCGCCCGCATCGGCTACAAAGCGCTCGGCGATGACGGTCTGCTGTCGGCGATCGTCGGCGAGTTCGAGCGCGAGGGGTTTCGCGTGATCGGCGCCGATCAGCTGCTCGCGGCCGGGCTGGCGCCGGAGGGCGTGCTGGGCATTCCGCGCCCCGACGCGCAGGGGCTGGCGGATATCGAGCACGGCCAGCGCCTCGCTCGGGCCTTGGGTGCCCTCGACATCGGGCAGGCGGTCGTCGTCCAGCAAGGGCTGGTGCTCGGGGTCGAGGCGATCGAGGGCACCGACGAATTGCTCCGCCGCTGTGCCGGGCTGCGCCGCGAGGGGCCGGGCGGCGTTCTCGTCAAGGTCGAGAAGCCGGGCCAGGAGCAGCGCGCCGACCGGCCGACCATCGGGCCGCAGACCGTGGCGCTCGCCGCCGAGGCCGGGCTGCGCGGTATCGCCGTCGAAGCCGGAGCGACGATCATCCTCGACCGCGACGAGGTCATCGCCGCCGCCGACCGGGCCGGGCTCTTTGTCCTGGGCATTCCCCCGGCATGACGTTTGCCCTCAGGGTGACGTCATCGGCGTGACCGCGTGCCGGTCACCCTTCATCTTCGTCGTCGCCGGCGAGCCCTCGGGCGACGCGCTCGGCGCCAGCTTGGTCGCCGGGCTGCGTCAGCGCACCGGCGGCCGGGTGCGGGTCGCCGGGGTCGGCGGCGAGCGCATGCGCGAGCAAGGCATCGACAGTCTGGTGCCGCTCGCCGACCTCGCGGTGATCGGGGTCGCCGAGGTGTTGCCGCGGGCCCCCTTGATCCTGCGCCGGGTGCGCGAAACCGTGGCGGCGGTGCGCGCGCTGAAACCCGACGCGGTGGTGACGATCGACAGCTCCGGGTTCAGCTGGCGGATCGCGCAGAGGCTGCGCCGCCGGGGCGAGCGGCTGCCGCTGATCCACTATGTGGCGCCGATGGTCTGGGCATGGCGCGCCGGCCGCGCCCGGCGCATGGCGCGCTGGTACGACCATCTGATGGCGCTGCTGCCGTTCGAGCCGCCTTATTTCGAGCGGGTCGGGCTCGCCTGCTCCTGTGTCGGCCACCCGGTGCTCGACAGCGGTGCCGATCGCGGCGACGCCGAGCGGTTCCGCGCCGCGCATGGCCTCGCCCCCGACGAACTGCTCATTTCGGTATTGCCGGGCAGCCGCGGCGGCGAGGTGCGCCGGCTGCTGCCGATATTTGGCGCGGCGCTCGGCCACCTCCAACGGCTGGTCGGGCCGTTTCGGGTCGCCGTGCCGACGGTCGCGACGGTCGCCCAAACCGTCGCCGAGGCCGTGCGTGAGCTGGCCCGGGGCACCGATTGTCGTGCGGGAGCCGCGGGACAAATACGATGCCTTTGCTGCGAGCCGCGCCGCCCTCGCCGCCTCGGGATCGGTGGCGCTGGAGTTGGCGATGGCGCGGGTTCCGATGGTCGTCGGCTATCGGCTGAACCCGCTGACCGAGGCGCTGCTCGACCGGGTGCTGAAGGTGCGGCAGGTCAATCTGCTCAATTTGCTGATCGAACGGCCGCTGGTCCCCGAATTGCTGCGCGGCGCGTGCACCCCGGAGCGGCTCGCCGCGGAGATGGTGCCTCTGGTCCGGGACGAACCGGTTCGCGCCGCGCACCTGACGGGGTATGATCAGGCGATGCGGCGCCTGGGGGCAGGCGGCCGGTCGCCGAGCCTGCGGGCCGCCGACCAGGTCCTCGCCATCCTCGCGGCGCGCCGCTGCGGCGCCCCCGCAGCGCCAGCAGCCTCCCCAGCACCCAATCGGAGGAAGTGACCATGACCGCAACCAATATGGCCGAGACCAGGAAGCCGGCGGCCGAGACCGAAAAATACCGCTATCTGCACACGATGATCCGGGTGCGCGACCTCGACCAGTCGCTGAAGTTCTACACCGAGCTGCTCGGCATGAAATTGCTGCGCAAGCGCGACTACCCGACCGGCAAGTTCACCCTCGCCTTTGTCGGCTACGGCGACGAAGCGGACAACACCGTCCTCGAGCTGACCCACAACTGGGAGCAGGACGAGCCCTATGCGCTGGGCGGCGCCTTCGGCCATTTGGCGCTGGGCGTGCCCGATGTCTACAAGGCCTGCGAGCGACTCGGCGCGGCAGGCGTCAAGATCCCGCGCCCGGCCGGCCCGATGGCGCATGGCGGCTCGGTCATCGCCTTTATCGAAGATCCCGACGGCTACCGCATCGAGCTGATTGAGCGCTCGTAGCGCTCTGGTCAGCCGGCAAGGAAAGCATCAGGCAAGGTTTCGGAACCAAGCTCTATCGCCGGTGTTCAGGCATCGCGCTTTCGATCCAGCCCCACAAGATCAGTAGGAGATTGATGGAATGCTCAAAAAACTTGCGATGGCGATCGGCATGCTTGGCCTGATGTCGGGCGCCTTGGTGCTGGCGCCCCCGGCGCACGCCCAGGGCGTCAAAGTCGGAGTGCTGACCTGTAATGTGTCCGCCGGATTCGGCTTTATTTTCGGCTCGTCTCGCTCGCTGAACTGCACCTTTTCGCCGGCGCCGGGGCGTTACGAGCATTATGTCGGGACTATCAACAAGTTCGGCGTCGATATCGGCTACATCAACGGCGGCGTGCTGGTCTGGTCGGTGGTCGCACCCACAGCAACTCCCACCCCGTGCGCGTTGGCCGGTACCTATAACGGTGCTGCCGCGAACGCCACGGTCGGGGTCGGGGCCGGGGCCAATGTGCTGGTCGGCGGCAACGGCAACTCGTTTTCGTTGCAGCCGGTCAGCATCGAGGGTACGACCGGTCTGAACGTCGCCGCCGGCGTCGCCTCAATGAACCTGCAATGCGCGCCTCCTTGATCCGCGGTAGATAGCAGAAGCGCCGCGTTCGACGGCCAGTGCCGGACGCGGCGCTCACCTGCGTGAGCGTGGTCGATCTATCGATCCCCCCAGAGCGCCGATCTCGCAGAGCACGTGCCGGCTCAGTTGCAGCTGCCGACCGGCGGGCTCACGTCGCAATGCAAATCGCACCGCTCCTTCGGCGCGCACGCCCACGCAGCCGAATGGGTGCTGCTAGGAAAATAGCAGACACCGTTGCACTCGACCTCTGCGCCGAGCGGGCGGCTCATCTGAGCGATGACGCCGAGCGCTTGATCGTATTTCTGGACCCGCACATCGACCCGCCCGATGTCACGCTGCTCGGCGCTATTGTGCCCACCCGCCTGCTGAGCCCCGGCCGGTGCCGCGGCCGCGATCGCAAGAGTGCCGGCAATAATCGACAAAGCAGCCGAAAAACGCATTTGTTCCGTCGGTCAGTAGCAGGAGGCTGGTGGCAACGCCAAAGCTAACCTCGGCTGCGGCGGCCGACAACCGATCATTCATCGGTCGCGGCAACGCTCGCCGGCAGCGGAATCGCTGCGCCTGACCCGGCGATGCCGGTTGCCAGCCCAGAGCCATGGCGTACACTCCATCGAGAATCAAGCGGCGGTTCTCCCGTGGAGGTCATGGCATGATTACCAAATTCGACAGTCTGTTCGCCGGGCACGTCGATATCGAAAACGTCGGCTACGGCGGCATCCCGGTCAACGACCGCCGCTATCCCAACGAGCATCTGGCCACCGTCTTCGACAAGGCGCAGGCGATGGCGCAATTGATGGACCGGCTGGGCTATCACACCTTCTGGATGGCCGAGCATCATTTTCAGCACGAAGGCTACGAGTGCATTCCCAACGTGCTGATGACGGCGCTGCATCTGGCGCACATGACCAGGCAGATCCGGATCGGCTGCGGCTTCAACATCACCCCGATGTGGCATCCATTGCGGCTGGCCGAGGATTACGCGACGGCCGACATCCTCAGCGGCGGGCGCATCACCTTTGGCGTCGGGCGCGGCTATCACACCCGCGAGGTCGAGACCTTCGGCTCGCCGTTGCTCGACCAGCCGGCCAACCGCGAATTGTTCGAAGAGCAGGTCGACATCATCTTCAAGGCGTTCAACGAGGAGTTGTTCGCGCATCAGGGCAAGCACTACACGCTGCCGCCGCAGGTGCCGTATCGCGGTTACACCCTCGAAGAGCTGACCCTCGTGCCGCGCCCGCTGCGGCTGCCGGTCGAGTGCTGGCAGCCGGTGCAGGGCGGCACCGAGCGGGCGCTCGACTTCATGGCCAAGCACGGCATCCAGGGGCTGATCGGCGGCGGCTCGGCCGAGGGTGGTGCTATGCACAAGGTCGTCCTCGACTGGCAAGCGGCGCATGCCCGCATCGGCAAGCATCTCGAGCTTGGCGAGCGGCTGTGCTTCGGCTTTCATTTCTATATTGCCGACAACCGTGAGCAGGGCATCCGCGAGGCCGGCAAATTCTATGAAGAAAACATGAAGATGTTTGGCGAATTGCGGTTGGTGCGGGCCTTGAGCGACGAGCAGATCGAGATCATGCGCGACCCCAAGCGCGCGCCGCAGGCGAAGCTGCCGCGGATCGAGGATGCGATCGCCGCCGGCGGCGTGTTGTGCGGCTCGCCGGAGCAGATCATCGGGCACCTGAAGGCACTCGAAAAGCGCTATCCGGGCCTCGACCGGGTCTCGGTCAGCCTCAGCGTCGGCGTGCCCAAAGCCGTCTGCCTCGAACAGCTCGAACGCTTCGGCAAGGAGGTCATGCCGGCCTTCGCTAAGGCCAAGGCGCCGGAACTGGTGCCGGCCCAGTAGCTCCGGTCCCGCGGGTCAGCGGCCGAGAAACCGCCGGCCGCCAGTGGTAGGCCGCGGGACCCCGGTCGTCGAGGGCAGGCTGAGCGGCAACCCCGCAGCCGAGCGGACCGCGAGATAGGCGAAGGCCTGGGCTTCGAGCGCGTCGCCGTTCCAGCCGACCGCCTCGACCGGGCGCACCGGCGCGCCGAGATGCCGCGCCAGCGCCGCCAGCAGCGCCGGATTGTGCCGGCCGCCGCCGCAGACCAGCCACTCCCGCACCGGGGCCGGGAAATGCCGGCGCGCCGCTGCGACCGCCGCCGCGGTCATCTCGGTCAGGGTGGCGACGCCGTCTTCCGACGAGAGACCCCCAGGCATGGCGTCGCGGAAATCGTCGCGGTCGAGCGATTTCGGCGGCGTTCGGGCAAAAAACGGCCGCTCAAGAAAATGCGCGACATGTGCCTCGGAAACGCTGTCCGGCGCGGGCGAGCGCGCCGCCGATATCCGCTGCGGCGCCGGTATGACGCCGCACCCAATCGTCGATCAGCGCATTTCCGGGCCCGGTGTCGAAGGCCAGGATGTCTCGCCGCGTCTCACCCGATCCAGGTTACATTTCCAACCCCGCCCAGATTGAGGATGGCGAGCGGCTTTGGCAACGCCGCGGCAAGTGCGGCGTGATAGAGCGGCGCCAGCGGCGCACCCTCGCCGCCCGCCGCGACATCGGCCGAGCGGAAATCGGCGACGACATCGATCCCGAGCCGCCGCGCCAGGGCGGCGCCGTCGCCCAATTGCCAGGTGCGGCGCTCGGCCGGGCGATGCAGGATCGTGTGGCCGTGGAAGCCGACGAGATCGACGGCGCTCCCGGGATGATCGGTCAGAAAATGCTCGACCGCCTCGCCATGGAGCCGGGTGAGCTCGGCCTCGACCTCGCCCACCGGGCCGGCGCCGCCGAGCACCGAGCGCAGCCTGCTCGCGAAACGCGCCGGGATAGGGGACCGTCAGCGCCGGGCCGGGGACCACCCGCTCGCGCCCGTCGGTCTCGATCATCGCCACATCGATGCCGTCGAGCGAGGTTCCGCTCATCAGCCCGATCGCGCGCCGCACCCTCCCTGCCTCCCCCGCAGGCGTGGGAGGGTTGTGGCCCCCAGCTGGCCCGCCTGCTATGTTAGATGACGCCGCCATGTCCACACCCCGCTCGCCTTTTCTCGCCGCCGCGCTCGAACGCGGCTTTGTCCATCAATGCACCGATCTCGACGCGCTCGACCAGAGGCTGCGTGAAGCCCGCGTCACCGCCTATGTCGGCTACGACTGCACCGCCGACAGTCTGCATGTCGGCCACCTGGTGTCGATCATGCTGCTGCGGCTGTGGCAGCAGAGCGGGCACCAGCCGATCGTGCTGATGGGCGGCGGCACGACGCGGATCGGCGACCCCTCGTTCCGCGACGCCGCGCGGCCATTGCTCAGTGACGCCGAGATCGCCCGCAATATGGCCGGCATCCGCAGGGTTTTCACCAAGTTCATCGATTTCGGCGACGGCCCGACCGACGCGCTGATGGTCAACAACGCCGATTGGCTCGACGAATTGCGCTACATCCCATTGCTGCGCGATGTCGGCCGGCATTTCTCGGTCAACCGCATGCTGACCCAGGACAGCGTGCGCTTGCGGCTCGAGCGCGAGCAGCCGCTCTCCTTTCTCGAATTCAACTACCCGATCCTGCAGGCTTACGATTTTGTCGAGCTGGCGCGCCGCTTCAGCTGCGCGGTGCAGATCGGCGGCTCGGACCAGTGGGGCAACATCGTCGGCGGTGTCGAATTGGGCCGGCGCATGGACGGACGCACCCTCTATGGTCTGACGACGCCGCTGCTGACGACCGCATCGGGCGACAAGATGGGCAAGACCGCGCAGGGGGCGGTGTGGCTCAACGCCGAGCGCTTGTCGCCCTATGAGTACTGGCAGTTCTGGCGCAACACCGAGGACGCCGATGTCGGCCGCTTTCTGCGCCTCTTCACCGAATTGCCGCTGGACGAGATCGCCCGGCTGGACTCGGGCGGCGACATCAACGCAGCGAAAAAGATGCTGGCGACCGAGGCCACGGCATTGTGCCACGGCCGCGAGGCGGCAGAAGCAGCGGCGCAGACGGCCAACGCGATATTTAAGGGAGTCGCGATGACCGCAGTTGCGGCGAGCTTTGCCCCTGCTAAGGCCATGGGTACTGCGTCGATAACCGCGACGGCGGCAGGCTTCGACGCGGACCCGCTAGTCGCAGTTATGCATGAGATCCCGCGTGACCAGCTCGCGCAAGGGGTACCCGTGTTCGAGCTGCTTAATCGCGTTGGACTGGCCGTTTCCAAAGGCGAAGCGCGGCGGCTGATCCGCGGCGGCGGCGCCCGGATCAACGACGCCGTGGTCGAGGACGAGACCCGCGTCGTGCGGCTCGACGATCTCGGCCCGGACAGCATGGTAAAGCTCAGCGCCGGCCGCAAGCGCCATGCCTTCCTCCGCCCGGTTTGACGGACGCTCGCACCCTCCCTGAACCGTCGCTCGCGAAAGCACCTCGCTGCCCGTGGAAGACTCTGTGGTGGCAGAGGGAAGGAAACCGGCTCTCTGATTTCGCTTTGGCCGGGCTTGACCCGCCATCCACGCCTTCGCTGCCGGAGACAAAGACGTGGATACGCGGGACAAGCCCGCGCAAGACGACCTTAACCCCGTCGTACGCGGTACGATCTGGCTGCTGCCGGACTAATTCTCGCGGAGAGCCTTGCGCAAACGCGCAGAGTGAGCGCCAGTGCCGCCACCCTGGGCCCCCGCTTGCGCGGGGGCGACGGGTGATAGGTTGAGACGGCCGGCTACCAACAGGTCCGAACGCAGCCGGTTACGACGGCATCTGGCCCATGAAGTCTCGCTTGCCGAGTTCGATGCCGAGCGAGCGCAGGATGTTGTAGGCCGTCGTGACGTGGAAGTAGAAGTTCGGCATCGCCAAATGATAAAGGTAGACCTGCGCCCGGAAGTTGCGCGGCTGGCCGCCCTGAGTGATGGTAACCTGCGAATCCTCTTTGCCGTCGAGCTGGTCGGCCTTCAGGGTCTTGAGAAAGTCGACGGTCTTGTCGATCCGCGACTTCATCTCGCTGAAGCTGTTGTCGATCGCGGGAAGCTCGGGCACCGCGACCCCGGCAACGCGGCCGGCGCCAAACGCATGCTCGCTCGCCTGCCGCACCTGGCGGGCAAAGGTGAACATGTCGGGAAAGAGGCGCCAATTGAGCACGGTGGCTTCGTCCCACTTCTTTTCGGTGGCATGCTTTTCGGCCTTTTCGATGACGCCCTTCAAGCCGCCGAGCAATTGCAGGAAGGTCGGCACTGAGGCGTGATACATGCTGATGGCCATGAAATGGTCCTCCTGGCGTTGGTAAAGGGTGGGGCCGGGCGCATCTTAACCGCACGCGCAGCGGGCGTGAAGGCGCGATTGGTCGGCGGCCCTGGGGACGGCGCCCTCGACGAGGCCGAGGGCGCGATCTAGTCTGGTGCGGTCGAGGCGAGAGGAGGTGCCGGCGTGGCCAGGGAACGGCGTCTCGGAGCGCGTCAGGTCGAGGAGATTTTTCTCGCTTTCGCCGAGGCCATGCGCGAATTGCCGCCCGACATCGAGGCCGGCTGGCTCGACGCCCAAGGCGATTTGCGCCTGGCCCCCGACATCGCGCGTAAACTGCGCACCGCCCGCCGGGTGCGGCAATTGCTGCAGGAATTGCAGCAGCGCGACAGCGAGGATGACGGGTCGGCGGAGGGCAAGGGGGCGCTCTAGCGCTCGTGCGGGCCGGCGACGATTCCGGAATCGTGCAATCGGCCGATCTCGCCCGCGGACAGGCCCAGCACTTGCGCCAGGACGAGGTCGGTGTGCTCGCCGAGGCGCGGCGCCGCGGAGGCGGGCAAGCGCGGCGCCGCCGCGAAGTCGAGTGGCAGCCCTGGCATCAGATAATTCCCGATCCCCGGCTGCTCGACCTCGGTGAACAGCGGGTTCGCCGCGGAGCAGCGCGGGTCGTCGCGCACCAGCTGCATGAAATCCTGGAACGGGCCCCACAACACCCCGGTCCCGGCAAAGGTACCTTGGATTTCGTCGAGGCTACGGCCGGCGCACCAGCGCGAGAGCAGTGCCGCGATCATGTCGCGCGCGTCGTAGCGCCCGGCCTCGGTGCCGAGATCGACTTCCAGCATCGCGCCGACGGTCGCCAGCCGCTCGGCGAGCCCGGTCGCCTGGCCTAAGGCCCGCCATTGACGCGGGGTCAGCGCGATAATCATGACCCGCCGCCCGTCGGCGGTGGCGAAGTCGCGGCCGAAGCTGCCGTAGAGGTCGTTGCCGATCGCCGGGCGCGCATGCCCGTTGATCTCGACATCGCCGACATAGCCGAGGTTGCCGACCGTCGCCAGCATCACGTCCGAGAGGGCCATCGCCACCTCCTGCCCCTCGCCGGTGCGCGCGCGGTGGCGCTCGGCCGCGAGCAGCCCGGTCGCGAGATAGAGCCCGGCGGCGATGTCCCAAGCCGGCAAAACATGGTTAACCGGCGCGCCGGCGCCCTGTCCGGTGACCAGCGGAAATCCGCTGGCGGCGTTGACCGTGTAGTCGACCGCGGCCGAGCCGTCGCGGTTGCCGACGAGACGCAGCACGATCACGTCGTCACGCGCCGCTTTGAGGCTCGCGAAATCGAGGCCGCTCAGCGGCGGCAGGTTGGTCAAAAGGATGCCGGCGCCGGGACCGGGGGCGGCGACGAGGGCGCGGGCGATCTCGCGGCCCTCGGGCTTGTCGAGCGCCAGCGCCACCGAGCGCTTGCCCTTGTTGAGCCCTGCCCAGTAGAGGCTCTCGCCGTTCGCCGTAACCGGCCAGCGGTGAAAATCGATGCCGCCGCCGGGCGGATCGATGCGGATCACCTCGGCCCCCATCTGCGCCATCGTCATGCCGCCCAACGGGGCCGCGACAAAGGCCGAGATCTCGACGATGCGCAAATCCTGCAGCAGCCGGTTCATCACGGGCGCCCTCGGTCGCTAACTCGCTCGGCTGCTTGGTCTGGGAACCCGAGACGCGCCGATCCGAGCCGTGACCCCGGCCGAGAGCGGGGCGATGCGGGAAACCGCGGCAGGGGGTCCATCGCGCCATCCTGTCGGCACCCGCGCGGCACGGCAAGACCGCAGCGATGGCGCGCCGCCCCCGGCCTTTGGCGATCGGTGCCGGTGCGGCGACCCTCGCTTGCTGCAGGCGAACGCTTGACCGTTGCCGAGGCGAAAGCCTACACAGCGATGTCTGCGCCATTGACAAGTGCAGAAGCTCAAGGAGAAGGCAGATGGCCCGCATCAGGCATATCGCACTCGTGACTGACGATCCCGCGAAGACCGCAGAATTCTACAAGGAACATTTCGGCTTGACCGAGCTGTATCGCCGGCCCGGCAACACCGGTGAAAAGGGTGTGTGGCTGAGCGACGGCTACATTTATTTCGCTATTCTGAAGTATGGCGAGCCCGGGGCGCCAAAGCTCGGCCCAGGACAGAAATCCGATCTGCGCGGGATTCACCACATTGGATTTTACGTAGACGACGAGGAGGCGACCGCGAAGCAGCTGAGGGACGCGAATTACCCGCCGGTCCCGATGGGCAAATCCGAGATGGATCCGGAGGCCGCGCGGATGACCGTCATGGGCGACGCGCAAAACCTCAAATACCTCGGTCCCGACGAAGTGCAGCTCGACATCCGCAGCCGGGGCTGGAACGAAGCGATCAGCTTTGCGATGCAGCGCTATGAGCTGACCCCGGCGACCAAAGAAGAAGCTAAATAATCGGCAGCCGGCGTCACCGCGACCTGTGAGCTTATCCAGGGCCGCCCGGGTGTAGGGTCGGCCGACCGACGCGGGCCGGGGCGGTAGCCCTGGCCCCGCTGTCATCGCCGCTTGGTTTGCCCCGGCTTTGGGCGAGCGGCAGGGTCAAGCGCCGGCGATGAACGAGCGCAGCGAGTGCGCCTCGTACTCGATCTCGTCGAGCCGGCTCTTGACCAGGTCGCCGATGCTGACGATGCCGACGAGCTGTCCATTGTCGACGACCGGCAGATGGCGGATGCGACGGTTGGTCATTTCGGCCATCAGATCGGCGACGCTGTCGGCGGGTCTGCAGGTCACCGCCGGCTCGGTCATCACCTCGGCCACGGTCAGCGACAACAGATCCCGACCGCGATCGGCGAGCCCATGGACGAGGTCGCGCTCGGAGATGATGCCGTCGACCCGCTCGCCGTCTTCACTGACGACGAGCGCGCCGACATTGCGGTCGCGCAAGGCGGCCAGCGCCGCCGCGATCGGCTGATCCGGACGGATCGTCGCGACCGTCCGCCCCTTGCCGCGCAGGATTGCTTCGACATTCATCGCACCCTCGCCTGGTTGAGCGCGGCCCGGACGGGCCGCCGATGCTCTTGAGGATAGGACAAAATGCCGCACCTTGGGACCGAAATTTCGCATCGGAAATCCGGGCCGCGGTCGCCCGATCGCAGCGGCATGGACCTTGGGGCGTGGACCTGCGGGCGAATGACCGCAATACTGCCGCCGAGCGGTTCGCCGCGGCACGACCAAGACCGGGAGGGAGCGGAATGGCGGGCATCGAGATCGGCGGATTGGCGCTCGACGGGTCGGTCGTGGGGGCGGGCCCGCCGCTTCTGTTCCTGCATGGCGGCGACTATGTCGCGCAGAATGCGGACTTTCTCGACCGGCTGGCCGGGCATTGGCAGGTAACCGCCCCGCGACATCCAGGGTTCGGGCATTCCGAACGGCCCGACGGGTTCCGCACGATCCACGATCTCGCATATCTCTATCTCGACTGGCTCGACGCCGCCGGGTTGCGCGAGGTCGTGCTGGTCGGGTCCTCGTTTGGCGGGTGGATTGCGCTCGAGATGTGCGTGCGCTCGGTCGAACGGATCGGGCGGCTCGTATTGATAGATGCGGTTGGCGTCAAATTCGGCGGCCGCGAGGAACGCGATATCGCCGACATCCACGCGCTGCCCGAAGACGAGCGGCATCGCCGCACCTTTTTCGATGCCGCCCGCGCTCTGCCCGACTACACCGCGCTCGACGATGCCGCGCTGACCGCGATCGTCCGCGACCGGGAGGCCACGGCACTCTATGGCTGGCGTCCCTACATGCACGATCCCGGCCTGCGCCAGTGGCTGCACCGGGTGCGCATCCCGACCCTTATCGTGTGGGGCGACGGCGACGGCGTCGTCACCCCCGATTATGGCGAGAAGCTCAGCCGGGCATTGCCGAACGCTCGGTTCGAAAGGATCGCACAAGCCGGGCATTACCCGCAGATCGAGCGGCCCGACGCGGTTGCCGAGGCAGTCGAACGCTTCGCGGGAACGAGGTGACGCGATGAAGGTCTGGCATTTCAGCGAGATGGCGTATTACCCGGCCTGGCCGCATCTGCGCAACTCGTACCGGGTGACGATCCCGAGCCGGTTGTTCGACCCGAAAATCGGCGCCGACCTCTATCACCGCTATCTCGACGAGTGGGCGTTGTGCGACGAGCTCGGCATCAACATCATGACCAACGAGCACCACGCGACCGCAACCTGCGCCAATTCGGTGTGCACGATCCCGATGGCGATCCTGGCGCGCGAGACCAAAAACGTGCGCCTGCTGGCGCTCGGCATGCCGATCGGCAACCGCAACGACCCGATCCGCGTCGCCGAGGAATATTCGATCATCGACGTGATCTCGCGCGGCCGGCTCGACATGGGCTTCGTCAAGGGCGTGCCGTTCGAAATCTCGCCGGCCAACACCAATCCGGCCGACCTCTCCGAGCGGTTCTGGGAGGCGCACGATCTGATCCTGAAGGCGATGACCAGCCATGACGGCCCGTTCAACTGGGAGGGCAGGCATTTCCAGTACCGCTCGGTCAATGTCTGGCCGCGGCCGTATCAACAGCCGCACCCGCCGGTATGGACGCCGGTCGGCAGCACGGAAAGCGCCACCGAGGCGGCGGCGCGCGGCATGGTGATCGGCGTCCTCAACACCGGCTGGGTCCGCACGCCGGCGATCTTTGAGGCCTATCGCAACAAGGCCCGCGAGGTCGGCCGCGAGCCGAGCCCCGACCGCCTCGCCTACATGGCTCTGATCGGGGTCGGGCATAGCCGCGAGGAGGGCCGCCGCCGCGCCGACCAGATCCTCGATTACAGCCGCACCTCGGGCATCGTCGCGCCGCAATTCGCCAACCCGCCAGGCTATGTCGCGGCGCGCGCGGCGGCACAGATGCTGAAGAGCGGCGGGGCGATGGCGGCGCGGGCGACGCGGGTCCAGACCAAGGACGGCCATCCGATCAACCCGCGCACGATGTCGGTCGAGGAGGCGATCGACGCCGGCCTCTCCTTCGCCGGCACCCCCGACGACGTGTGGGACCAGCTGCGCGCCTTCTACGACCACGTCGGCGGCTTCGGCCACCTGTTGATGATGGGCCAAGGCGGCCTGATCAGCCACGACGACACGGTCGACAACCTGACCCTGTTCTCAAAGGAGGTATTGCCGCGGCTCGCGGAACTCGGGTAAACGGACGCGATAAGATTGTATAATGGATGATGAGATATCGCGTTTTCAAAGCGAGTTAGGCGTTCGCAGCGCTAGGGACATATGCCGCCGCTTTGTCATCTTCGGCGGCTGCAAACAACTCGACGACGGGGCATATTACGACTTGAAGGTTGCCGTCGCCGAGGAATTCGAGATCCATCCCAGCGAGGTGATTGTGGTCGGCTCGACGAAATTAGGCTTCTCTATCGTGCCAGCCAAACGATATAGACAATTCGGTGACAGGTCAGACATCGATGTTGCTATAGTATCCCCGAGACTTTTTGATCGTGTTTGGCAGGAGGTATTTGGATATTTGGATTCGGCATCTTCGTGGCAAAATCGTGATGTGTTTGCGCGTTATTTTGTCCGAGGATGGGTGCGACCGGACAAGCTCCCGTCAACCCCAACTTTCAAGTTTACCGACGCCTGGTTTGCGTTTTTTCGAGAGCTCTCGAACTCTCGTCGTTTTGGCGACATCCGTATTGCAGCAGGCCTCTATCGGGACTGGCTGTTTCTTGAAAGATACCAGGAACAGTGTATCGTGAAGTGTCAGGAGTTGTACGTAGCTTAAAGATGAAGACCACCGCAACCAACAAGCGCGTCCGCGAGCTTTTAACGTCCATCGGCGACGGTACGCTTGTGCCCCGACCGGAATTTCAGCGCCGTCTCGTCTGGGCAATGAGGCACAAAATTGCCTTCATAAAGACAGTTTTAGAGGGTTACCCGTTTCCCGAGGTTTATATCGCATCGGGTGACGTTGATTTGGAGACCGGACGGGGCAACTTGATGCTTGTCGATGGCCAGCAACGACTTACAACTCTTTACGATTATTTCCACGGAAGCAACGAATTACGGCTGAGAGACGTAATCCCCTATGAGAAGTTGGATAATATAAAGAAAAAATCTTTCTTGGAATATGAAGTTGTCTCCCTATCCAGCTAGCACAGGTTCGGCAACTGTCACGGGCATCCGTCGGTTTCGCGTAGCCCCGGCTGCCATACCGCCGGCCGTGAGCTGGTCATAGGTTATCGTGGCGCATTCGACAGCGCGCCGGATGAGATACCGGTCGAGGCCCTCGGGCAGGTTGCGTCGGTTGAAGCGATACGCCCATTCCCGGAGGTAGCGCGGCAGGTGCTTGGCGCTGACGCCGTGATGGGTTCCGACCAGCCAGGCTTTGATGTTGCTGAAGAGCGTATGGATGATCGGGAAGAATTCGCCCGCATTGGCGCCGGCGCCCTGGGTCACCGGGGTGTGTTTCAGGTGTTCGCCAAGGGTGGCGTCGCGCCCCTGGTATCCTTTGAAGCCGTCGGTCAGGAGGTGCGAGCGAGCCTCGATATTGGCCTTGAGGAACGCCCCGAGCTCGGCGCCGGTCGCGGCCGGCAGCACGGCGATGCGGGCATTCCCGGCATAGAAGCCGTGCTGGCGCTTCACCGCGTGGCCGTGCTTGCCCTTCTTGTTCTTGGGCGCCGGCACCTTCTCGACCGCCACGACGACCAGGCTCTTGTCGGGGTTTTCCGTGCTTCGTCCAGGACTTGACGGATCGCCCCTGCCGCCGATGAAGCTCTCGTCCGCTTCGAGAAAGCCGCTGAGCGGGTGAGCGGGATCCTCGCTGAGGGCGTGGCGCAGCTTGTGCGCTATCGTCCAGGCCGTCTGGTAGGCGACGCCCAGCTCACGCTGCAGAAACTTGGCCGAGACCCCGCGCTTGTCGCGGCCCAGCAGATAGGCGGCGAGGAACCATTTCGGCAGGTCCGTCTGCGTCCGGTGGAACACGGTCCCTGAGGTCACCAATTCCTGATGATGGCAAGTGCCGCACTCGTAGACCCGTGGCCGCCGCCCCTTCAGGCGCCAAGCCTCGCGGCCGCCGCACTTCGCGCAGACGTAGCCACCCGGCCAGCGAAGCCCGGCGAGATGCTCGATGCACTGCTCTTCCGAGCCGAACCGAGACACAAACTCGAGTAACCCGCCCATCCACGCCTCCATGATCAATTCGCGGATTCTACTCACGAACGAACAGGTCGGCAAGAACATTCAGTGAACCTGTGCTATCTGGATAGGGAGATGAAGTTGTTGTGCGCGATTTGGGAGCCATGGAAATTGACCAAATAAAGGAGGTATTCAAGCGTATCAACTCCACGTCCTATGCCCTGAACGCAATGGAAATTGATAATGCGCGGTACGATGGGGAGCTCAAGCGGCTAGCTGATGATCTATCCCAGAACCAACTTTTCGAAGACTTCAAATTTTTTAGTCCTAACGAAGTTAGGAGAATGAACGACTTGCGTTTCGTGCTTTCTCTCATAGTGACAATGATGTCACAATACTTTAACAGAGATGAAGAAATTTCGGCATACCTAGAACGCTACAATGATGAATTTCCTGAATGCGATGTCATAAAGGAGAGGTTCCTGTGTGTGGTGGATTTTATCCGTAAATTCTCGTTGCCAAGTTCGTCCCGCTTTTGGAAGAAGGCAGATTTCTTCACAGCGTTCGTCGAAATCGATTATCTACTTAACGTTAAGAAGCTAGTCTTGGAAGCTAGGTCGGCGCGAGAGGCACTTGAGAGCTTATACGCGCGAGTAGACAGGCTCGGGGACGCGACTGCGTTGGACGGACAGTCTGAGTTCGCGTTGTATGCCCGTGCAGCGTTACAGGCAACAAACGATCGATCCAACCGAGTCACTCGCGGCAAAATTGTACGCGAGTTGCTGTCTTCCAGAAATGTCAAATCGGTGGCAGCGAAATAGTTCTATAGAAGTATCGCGAAATCGGTTTGGGTGTCGGCGGCGAGCGGCTTGATTGCCAATCTGAACCGTTCCGGGATTCGGGGGGCGGGCTCGCCGGGCTCGCCGCGCCAGAAGCAAGTGACCTGGGCTCGGGAGTGCGTGCGCTCGAGGACAGCGCGGATTTTGGCGATCCGGCTGGTATCGCCAGGCGTCGGACAAAGCAGCTCTTGAACGAAAGCCAGATGGTCCCGCAGGTCGTCGCTGTGCACGAGTTTGTCGGTGGCGAGAAACCACATTCCGATGCGGCCGCGCAGATTGCCGGCGCGCGGCCCGGCAAAGAATTCCTCGCCCTTACGATGCGCACGGGTTGGCGCGACCGGCAGCACCGCGGAGATTTCGCCGGGGTCGAGATCGTCGCCGGCAAACCGCAAGGTCACGAACGCATTGCGGTTGATATCGACCTCAGTCCTCGTCGTGGAGGTTTCCAAGCGGTTCGCCCTGCTCATCGGTGACTGACCCATCACTATATATGACCACGCGATCCGCTCCCGGAAGATCACTGGCCGCCTTGATCTTGTGGAGCGCGCGGCTGAAGCGCCGCGGCTCCATGCCGAGCGCCCGTGCAACCCGGTCCGGCGGGTTGCCGGGGCTGCTCCATACGATACGAGCGCGCGAGCGGTTCATGGCCGCTCGATCTTATCCCGCATCGAAGCGTCGGACGGGTTGGGCGTGGGCGAACCTCGGGCTTATGCGAGGAAGTGTCGCGCATCCCTTATCCCGGCTGCTGAGCGGGTCGCTGCGGGATCGTTTCGGGTCAAGAAATTGTCGAAATCGCGGGCGATCGTCGGCCTGGTGAACCGACCTTCGGAGGAGCTGCTTTCCATGAAATCGCGCGCTTTGACCCTCTGTTGCAGTCTCGCGGCACTGCCGCTGATCGGCTGCGCCAACGGCGGCGGCGGGCCGCCGCAAGCCTACATCCCTCCGGCATTCCAGGCCTACGCGCCCCAGGCCGATGCGCCCGAAGCGAACATTCGGCCTGTCCCGACCCCGAGTTTGGCTGCCGACCACGGCGGCGCCCGGATCTACGCCTCCGGCTCCGGCGCACCGGCCGCCATTCTCGTCATGATGCCCGGTGGCCCCGGCGATCCACTGACCGCCGACCCGGCCTTGTGGGCAGCGCAAGGCTTTGATCGTCGTGGCACCGCCGCCTGAACCCTATCGGTTCGCCGCCGCGCAAACGGCCGCTCTCGACCGGATGATCGATGCGGCGCGGGCGATGGCGGATGCGCCGATCTGGCTGGTCGGCCCGAACCCGGCGATCGAAGCCGCAATGGGCACCCCGATCGCCGGACCCGGGCAGGTCTCGGGCGTTGTCGTCACTTCGGTCGCCTCCGGCATCGGCACCTGCAGCGAGCGGATGGTCTATTCCTATTCCGGCAACGGTGCGGCGCCAAAAGTCGCAGTCAGCAAATCAGGCGACGCCTGCCCGCCCGGCGCGCCGTTTGGCGTCGACCACGAACCAGGGCGTCGCGCCGATGTCCCCGGTGGTGCGGCCCGCACGGACCACGGCTGATCGAGGCGTCGTACCCCCGGCGGCTGCCGCGCCACGGCGTCCTCGCGGCAAGCCGCCGTGCAACGCGTCGCCGAACTCATCAAATCCGCGGCGGCGAGCTGATCGACTGCGGCGAGCATTGCGGCGCCCGACAGCCACTCGGACTGCCGGGCGCCGCAGATCGGCTCAGTATCCGGGTGGCGGTGGCGGCGCGTAGTAGCCGGGCGGCGGTGGCGGCGGTGTGGTGACGACGCCGGTCACAGCGCCGATCGCGCCGCCGGTCGCAGCGCCGATGGCCGCACCCGGCCCGCCCCCCGCAGCGGCGCCGATGGCCGCACCCGCACCGGCGCCGATCAGGCCGCCGCCGACCGCACGTTGGGCCGGATCGTACGGGTTGGTGCAGCTCGCCAGCGCCAAGATCATGCCGGCACCGGCTATTGCGGTCGCAATCGATCGCGTTTTCACCTCGGCTCCTTCTCTAAAATAGAAGCTCCGGGCACCATCGCTCCGAGACCGGGCGACATCACCCGGCCCTATAACGGCGACCGGCCTCTCATCTTCCCGTTAAATAGCACATCGCAAACAAGCGGGTTTTGCTACAGGCTCCGGTCAATTTCCCCGCAGACAACAGACAATACGGCGCAGCAGACCCGTCGAGTGCGGGGTTGACGGCACGCGATCGACCCTTGCACAACGGGCGCGATGACAAAAACAAGAGCCGGGTCAACCGCCTGCAATCAACAACAAGGAGGAAAATCAAGATGACCGCAGCCGAAATTCCCGCTCGTCCCGCACCAGGGGTTCCCGCGATCCAGGTGCTGGGACGCAAGCTCGACAGCATCCCGTTCAGCGCCTACCACATCGGACTGATCGTGGTGCTCGGGCTCGTCGGCTTTGTCGAGGGCTACGATCTGGCATTGGGCGGCTCGCTGATCGTGCTCGCCAAGGGCCCACTGCACCTGACCGGCGCCGACATCCGCTGGCTGGTTTTGGGGCCCACCCTGGTGGTCGCTTTGGCCGGGCTTTCCGCCTCTCTGTTGTCCGATCGCCTGAGCCGCAAAGCCGTCATGCAGATCGGGGTCATCGTCAGCACGTTCTTTACCTTGCTGATCCCGCTGGCGCAAAACGCCGAGCAGCTGATCATGCTGCGTCTCTTGACCGGGATCGGGCTGGGCTTTGCCATTTCGGCGCCGTTTCCGATCGCCGCCGAGCTGATGCCGGCGCAGCACCGCCGCACTTATGGTGCGATCTACGAAGTCATGCTGGCCAGTGCGTTTACCCTGTTGCCGTTTATCGGCTTTGTCCTCGCCGGCAACGTGCATGGCTTCCGGCTGATTGCCTTGCCCGGCGGCCTGGCGCTGTTCGTGGTCCCGGTGATGCTGCATTTCGCGTTGCCCAGCAGTCCGCGCTGGCTGCTGCGCCGCGGGCGCCCGCAGGCGGCGGTCGACGATATTAACAACATCATCAAGCGGGCCGGCAGCCGCGTGCCGCCGTTGACGCTGGCCGATCTCGGGCCAAAGCTGGAAGTCGCTGCCGAGGAGCTGCCGCCGTTTTCGGCGTTGTTCCGCCGCGGCCAGCTGCGCTGGACCGTCGTCGGCATCCTGTGCTCGATTGCCGCCGGCACCTGTTACTACGCCTCCGCGATCCTGGTGCCGAAGGCCCTGGTGGACCAGGGGGCGGCCGTGGCATTGAGCTTCGGGTTGAGTTCGCTGCTGTTCATGGCGAGCATCCCGGGCAAGTTTTTCACCGGCTATATCATGGAGGTCATCGGCCGGCGCTGGGCGATCGCCTATGCGCTCGGCGGCGCGATCCCGGGTCTCGCATTGATGGCGTTGGCGCATCGGGCGGGGTCCGCGGCGACGGTGGTGATGAGCGCCGGAGCGCTGATCACCGGCTTTACCGTGCTGTCGTCCTTTCCGGCGGTGCGGGTCTACCTCTCCGAGCAGTTCCCGACCGCCCTGCGCGGACGCGGGCATTTCTTCGGCGAGTTGTTCGGGCGGCTGTTCGCCGGGGTGGCGATGCCGGCCTTCCTCGAAGCCCATACCGGCTCGCCGACGGTGTTTTTCGGCACCTTGGTGATCGTGGTCGCGATCGGCGCCTGCGTGCCGCTGCTGTTCGGCAAGGAGACCGTCGGCCAGCTCGAAACCTTTAACGAGGCGACGGGCGAATTCGCCTGACGCACCAACGCCGGTGTCGGCGGCGCTCGCCGCCGGCGCCGGCTTCGGCCGCTTTTAGGCGGTCTTCTGCGCGCTCAGGCCCAGCTCCTCGATCATCGCCTCTCGCATCAGAAATTTCTGGATCTTGCCGGTGACCGTCATCGGGAACGCGTTCGACGAATTTGACGTAGCGCGGGATCTTGTAATGCGCGATCTGCCCCTGGCAGAAGCCGCGGATCTCTTCGGTGCTAGCCGTCTCGCCGTCGTGCAGGCGGACCCAGGCGCACAATTCCTCGCCATAGCGCGGGTCGGGGACGCCGATCACCTGCACGTCCTGGATCTTCGGGTGGCGGTAAAGGAACTCCTCGACCTCGCGCGGATAGACGTTCTCGCCGCCGCGGATCACCAAGTCCTTGATCCGGCCGACGATGTTGCAATAGCCCTCGTCATCGATCGTCGCCAGATCGCCGGTCTTCATCCAGCGCGCCGGGTCGATCGCCTCGCGTGTCTTTTCCTCGTCGTCCCAATAGCCGGGCATGACCAGATAGCCGCGGGTCAACAATTCGCCAGGTGTCCCGCGCGGTACCACTCGGCTTTCGGCGTCGACGATCTTGACCTCGACATGCGGGTGCACCCGGCCGACGGTCGAGACGCGGCGCTCGATCGGGTCGTCGATCGAGGACTGGAAGCTGACCGGGCTGGTCTCGGTCATGCCGTAGGCGATCGTGATCTGATTGAGGTGCATGCGCTCGATCGCGCGCTTCATGACTTCGATCGGGCACGGGCTGCCGGCCATGATCCCGGTGCGCAGCGACGACAAATCGAGCCGGCCGAAATCGGGGTGGTCCATCTCGGCGATGAACATCGTCGGGACCCCATGCAGCGCGGTGCAGCGCTCGGCGGCGACCGCCTCGAGCGTGGCCAATGGATCAAACCCCTCGCCCGGAAACACCATCGCCGCTCCGTGCGTCAGGCAGGCGAGGTTGCCCAGCACCATGCCGAAGCAATGATAGAGCGGCACCGGGATGCACACCCGGTCGTCCGCGCCGAGCCGCATCGCCTCGCCGACAAAGAAGCCGTTGTTCAGGATGTTGTGGTGGGTCAGCGTGGCGCCCTTGGGAAACCCGGTGGTGCCCTGACGTGAACTGGATGTTGATCGGGTCGTCGAACTGCAATTCGCTCGGCGAGCTGGACGAGCCGTTCGCGCTCGGCGGCGCCGCCGAGCCCGCGGACATCGTCGAACCGCACCGCGCCCGCGCACATTCTCGTCACCGATCGTGATGATCAGGCGCAGCTCGGGGAGCCGCATTGCGTGCAATCGGCCGGGCGCCGCCGTCGCCAGCTCGGGCATAAGCTCCCCGAGCATTGCGAGATAATCGCTGGTCTTGAACCGCGCTGCGGTGATCAGCGCGGAACAGCCGGATTTGTGCAATGCGAATTCGAGCTCGGTCAGCCGGTAGGCGGGATTGATGTTGACCAGGACCAGCCCGGCCTTGGCGGTGGCGAACTGGGTCACCACCCATTCGGCATTGTTCGGCGACCAGATGCCGATGCGCTCGCCGGGTTCGAGCCCCAGCGCCAACAGCCCGGCAGCGACGGCGTCAACCCGTTCCCGGAGTTCCCGCCAGCTCCAGCGGATCTGCTGGTGACGGACCACCAGCGAGTCGCGCTCGCCGTACCGGTCGACCGCCTGATCGAAATGAACGCCGATCGTCTCGCCGATCAGCGGCGTGTCGCTGGCGCCGTGGACATAGCTCAGCTGCGTCATCCCGGTTCACGCCCAAATTCAGACTCGATCAGCCGCGGTTAATAGCACGTAACGGTTGTTCCGTTCAAAGCCGATCGCTCTTTCCGCAAAACCGGCGGAACAGATCAGGTGCTGCTCGAACACCCAACCGATGGCAATTGCGTGATTGCCGATGCCGGATAGCCAACTCGGTCTCGATCGCTCGACCTCGCCTCGTCTCGCCAGGGCCGCACAGAAATATGGGAGGCGGGCGTGAATACTTGGTTTCGGGGGTCGGGCTGGCTCCCCTGATTACTTGCCGCCCGCTGCAGCGGCGCGTTATCGGGTCTCGGCCGATCGCGCTTTGCCGGAGGCGGCGACGAGGCGGGCGCAGGCGCGCGGCAGATCGCCGACCAGGAGCGGCCGGGCGTGCGACGGCGGCGGATGGCGCGCTTCGGGGGTAAACCACCACGCCAACTGCTTGCCGCAGCCGTCGCCGGGCGGCGGGGGCGCCTGGTTGCGGCATTCCGGCTCGCCCGCCGGGCAGGACAGGCGCAAATGGAAATGCGAGGTGTGCCCCCACCACGGCCGGATCTTGTTGAGCCAGGCCCGGTCCGTGCCGGACTCGCGGCACAGGGCGCGCTTGATTGCCGGGTTGACGAACATCCGCGCGACCTGCGGCTCGCGGGCGAACGCTTCGAGCAGGCGCCGGTCCGCCGCCGTCCAGACCGCAGGATCGACATGGTCGCTGCCGGCGGCGACGATGTGGATCGCCGAGATGTTGTCGCGTTCGGAAGGGCGCAGCCGCCGGTCGGGCATCGGCGTCAGCCAGATGTCGGCCTCGATCCCGAGCTGATGCGAGCCGTGCCCGGTCAGCATCGGCCCGCCGCGCGGCTGGGCGACGTCGCCGATCAAGAGCCCCGGCCAGCCGGCCTCCTCGGGCAATTTCGGCGCCAGCCGCTCGATAAAGGCGATCAACGCCGGGTGACCCCAGGCGCGGTCGCGCGACGGACGCATGACCTGCCAGTTCGGCCCGTCGGCCGGCAATTGCACCGCCCCTTCGAGACAGCCGCGCTCATAGGCGCCGATCGCCTCGGCCGGGCCCGGCGCCGGCGTCTCCTCGCGGCCGAACACGCGCTGCGCCGCATCGGCCGGCAAAATTGCCAGCACCGCCGCGCGGTGCGCCGCCTCCTCGGCCGCGTTGTCCTGCGCCATCGCCGCCCGGCCGAACAACAACGCCATCAGCAGGACGAAGCAAGCGCGCATCGGCGCCAACTCGCGCAGATGGCAGGCGACCTCGCGGCTGCGCATTTCGGGCTCATCTTCCAAGCAGTGAGCGAGTGGGTCGGTATTTTGTATGGCAGTGGCTGCCGAATAGGTCGATCGGGCTCGGAGCATCTTTTTGAGAATGACGCGCTGGCGCACCAACTTTCGTGACCAGCTGTACCAACGGCCGCCGGAATTACTGCAGTCTGCCAAGGATTACCCCGTACCTTGAAGATAGTGGGTGAGTTCTGACGGATAGCACCCAGTTTTCCACCACACCGGCGAAGGCCGGTGCCCATGGCTGGAATGGGTCCCGGCCTGCGCCGGGATGACGAACAGCAGAGGAGGCAACCGTCAGATTCTATTACCGGGACGCTAGGCAATCATGGCGGCGGCCGCAGCTGCGCTGAAAGCTGCCGTCTGCGCGTCGCGCAGATGGCAGGCGACGTGGTGGGCGGGAGAGACTTCGCGCATTTCGGGCTCCTCCTGCGAGCAGCGGGCGAGTGCGTAGGGGCAGCGGGTGTGAAAGCGGCAGCCGGAGGGGGGGTCGATCGGGCTCGGCACGTCGCCTTTGAGGATCATGCGCTGGCGGGCGGCCTCTGGGTCGGGGACCGGCACCGCCGACAGCAGCGCCTCGGTATAGGGGTGCTGGGGACGCGTGAAGAGGGCGGCTTTTGGCGCGATCTCAACGATCTTGCCCAGATACATGACCGCGATGCGGTGGCTGATGTGCTCGACGACCGCGAGGTCGTGGGCGACGAACAGGTAGGAGAGGCCGAATTCCTGCTGCAGATCGCCCAAGAGATTGATGACCTGCGCCTGCACCGAGACGTCGAGAGCGGAGACCGGCTCGTCGCAGACGATCAGCCGCGGGTTCAGGGCGAGTGCGCGGGCGATGCCGATGCGCTGGCGCTGGCCGCCGGAAAATTCGTGCGGAAAGCGGTCGAGCGCGTCCGGCCGCAGGCCGACCTTGAATGCGAGATCGGCGACTCGTTCGCCGAGCCCGCGACCGCCGGCGACATGGTAGTTGACCAGCGGCTCGGCGATGATGTCGCGGACCCGCAGCCGCGGATTGAGCGACGAATAAGGGTCTTGGAACACCACCTGCAGCTGGCGGCGGTAGGGCCGCATCCGGTGACGCGACAGCGCGTCGATGCGCACGCCGCTGATCCGGATCTCGCCGGCGGTCGGCTCGATCAATTTGAGGATGGCCTTGCCCGCGGTCGACTTGCCGCAGCCGCTCTCGCCAACGAGGCCCAGGGTCTCGCCTTGCGCGACGTCGAACGAGATGCCGTCGACGGCGTGGACCCGGCCGATGGCGCGCTGCAACAGCCCCTTTCGCACCGGGAAGTGCTTAACCAGGTTCCGGACCGAGAGCAGCGGCACGTCACCCCCACCCCGACCCTCCCCCGCTCGCCGGAGAGGGAATGTCAGTGGGCGAGCAGCCTGATCAGTCACGAGCGGGCCACCTGGTCGGCCACGCGATCGGAATGAAAGCAGGCGGCGAAATGGCCGGGCTCCTTCGCCTCGAACGGCGGCGCCTGGCGACGGCAAATATCGGTTGCAAAGGTGCAACGGGCGGCGAACGCACAGCCGGCGATCGTCTCTCTGAGCGAAGGCACGGTGCCTGGGATCTCGGCCAGCCGCCCCGGAGACGCCCGATCGAGCGACGCGCCGAGCCGCGGCACCGATTTGAGCAGCCCCCTGGTGTAGGGGTGAAGCGGGCGGCCGAACAGCGCCGAAACCGGCGCCGCTTCGGCCATATGGCCGGCATACATGACGACGACGTGCTGCGCCATCTCAGCGACGACGCCCAAATCATGAGTGATCAGCACGATCGCGGCGTCGATCCGCTGCTTCAATTCGCGCATCAGGTCGAGGATCTGCGCCTGGATCGTCACGTCGAGCGCGGTCGTCGGCTCGTCGGCGATCAGCAGCTTCGGGTTGCAGGCGAGCGCCATCGCGATCATCACCCGCTGGCGCATGCCGCCCGAGAGCTGGTGCGGGTATTCGCCGATGCGCCGCGCGGCCTCGGGAATGTGCACCAGACGCAGCATGTCGACCGCCCTGGCAAGGGCGGCGGCGCGGCCGAGCCCCTGATGCAAGGTCAAGGTCTCGGCGATCTGACGGCCGATCGTCAGCACCGGGTTGAGCGAGGTCATCGGCTCCTGAAAGACCATCGAGATCTCGTTGCCGCGGACCTGGCGCATCCGCGCTTCGCTCAAGGCCAGCAGGTCGCGGCCGGCAAAACGGATCGCACCGGAGACGATACGCCCCGGCGGCGACGCAACCAGGCGCAGGATCGAGAGCGCGGTGACGCTCTTGCCGCAGCCGCTCTCGCCGACGATCGCCAGGGTTTCGCCGGGCAGCACATGAAACGACACGCCATCGACGGCGCGGACTACGCCGTCGCGGGTGAAGAACCAGGTCTTCAGATCGGCGACCTCGAGGATCGGCTCGGCCGCGACGCGCGGCGCCGTCGGGATGGCGGCGGCATAGGCGGCGGCGGTCCCGGCCATCCTCTACATCCGCCGGGCGAGGCGCGGATCGAGCGCGTCGCGCAGCCCGTCGCCCAAGAGGTTGATGGCCAGGACGGTGACCGATAGAAACGCCCCGGGGAACAGCACGATGTAATAGGCGACCTGGAACAGGCTGCGGCCCTCGGCCATGATGTTGCCCCAGCTCGGAATGTTGGGCGGTGTGCCGACGCCGAGAAACGAGAGGATCGCCTCGACGATCATCGCCGAGGCGGCGACGTAGGTGCCCTGCACCAGCAGCGGCGGCACGGTGTTGGGCACGATGTGGCGCCACAGGATGCGCGGCAGGCTGGTGCCGCTGGCGAGCGCGGCCTCGACAAACGGCAGATCGCGCAAGGTGAGGACGATTCCGCGCACCAGGCGGGTCACCCGCGGAACCTCACCGACGGTGATCGCGAAGACCACGTTCTGCAGGCTGGCGCGGGTCAGCGCCATCAGCGCGATCGCGATCAATACCGACGGGATCGACATCAGCCCGTCCATGATCCGCATCAGGATCGCATCGGCCCAGCGGCTGAACCCGGTGACGAGGCCGAAGATCAAGCCGAGCGCGACGCTGAGCAGCGCCACGCTGAGCCCGACCGTCAGCGACACGCGGGCGCCGTAAACCGTGCGGCTGTAGACGTCGCGGCCGAGCATGTCGGTGCCGAACCAGTGCTGCCACGAGGGCCACTGCAGCCGATCGATCGGCGCCAGGGCCTGCGGGTCGACGGTGCCGAGATAGGGCGCCAGGAGCGCCATCAGCACCATCAGGCCGAGCAGGACGGCGCCGACGACGATGGTCGGATGGCGGCGGATATAGGTGCGAAGCCCGCGCCGGCGCATCGGCCGGGGCGGCGATAACGGCAAGATCGGTCGGCGCGACGGTCATCTGCGCCGCTTCTTCTCACGTCTGTTCTTTATTCGTCTTCATCGGGTCTGTCCCGATGAGCGACGCCTTTGCGGCGGCCAAGACGTGGCTGGTCGGAGCAAGTCCGGCTATGATTTGTATATTTTCTATCTGTTGGCCCATTCTGGACAAATATCAATAGCGGATGCGCGGGTCGAGAAAGGTATAGCTGAGATCGACCAACAGGTTGACCAGCACATAGCCGGCCGAAAAGATCAGGATGATGCCCTGGATGATCGGATAGTCGCGGCGCAGGATCGCGTCGACGGTGAGCCGGCCGAGGCCCGGGATCGCGAATACGGTCTCGGTGACGACGACCCCCGAGATCAACAGCGCGAAGCCGATGCCGATGATCGTCACGATCGGCACCGCCGCATTCTTGAGCGCATGCCCGATCAAAATTTTGTCGTTCGACAGGCCCTTGGCCTGCGCGGTGCGGATATAGTCCTGCGCCAAGACGTCGAGCATGCTGGCGCGGGTCATGCGCGCGATCAGTGCGGTAAAGACCATGGCCAAGGCCAGGGTCGGCATCACCAGGTGCGACACGAACGGCCACAGGCCGCGGTCGAGGCCGACAAAGCCCTGGACCGGCAGGAGATCGGTGCGCACCGCAAAGAGATAGATCAGCACATAGGCGATGACGAAGACCGGCACCGAGAACCCCAACACGGCAAAGACCATGACGGTGCGGTCGATCCACGAGCCCGCCTTCCACGCGGCCAGCACGCCCATCGGGACCGCGGCGAGTACCGAGACCAGAAGGGTCGAGATCGTCAAGGTCACGGTCGGCTCGATCCGCTGCGCGATCAGGGTCGAGACCGGCAAATTGGTGAAGATCGAGATGCCGAAATTGCCGTGCAGCAGGCCCCACACCCATTCCCCGAACTGGACGTAGAGCGGCTGGTCGAGCCCGAGGGCGTGGTGGATGCGGGCGATGTCGGCCGGGGTCGCGGTGTCGCCGGCGATGATCGCCGCCGGGTCGCCGGGGCTCAGATGCAATAGCGCGAACACGAACAGCGCGACCACCGCCATGACCGGCACGGTCGCGAGGATGCGTCTGACGATGTAGGCGAACACCGCCGATCCTCTCAATCCTTCGCGACGTTCCAGAAGAAGACCACCGGGGCGATGATGATCCCGTGAAGATTCTTGCGGTAGGCGGTCGGGATCACGAACTGGCCGGTCGGCACATAGGGCACGTTGCCCTGATAGGCTTCGGTCTGGATCGCCTCGGCGAGCTTTTTCTGCTCGGCGAAATCGGGCGCCTTGAACCACTGATCGATCAGCCCTTCGAGCTTCGGATCGTTCGGCCAGCCGAACCACGCCTTGCCGTCATTGGCGCGCAGCGCCGCGTTGACCGCCGGCGACGCCAGGTCGGGAGCCGCGCTCCAGGTGTGGAAGATGTTCCACCCGCCCTTGTCGATCGGCGCCTTCGAGGCCCGCCGGGTGATCAGCGTGCCCCAATCCATCGCCTGCAATTCGACATTGAGCCCGGCCTGGCGCAGGGCCGCCAAGGTGACCAGCGCCTGCCCATGCACGATCGGCTGGTCGGTCGCGTCGAGCAGCACGATCTTTTCGCCCTTGTAGCCGGATTGGGCGATCAGCTCCTTGGCCTTGGCGAGGTTCGGCGCCTTTAAGAGCGCCTCGGCGCCGGCATTGGTCTCGAACGGGGTGCCGCAGCCGAAGAGCGCCGCGCAGGTCTTCCAATATTTGGGATTGCCGGCGGCGGCGCGCATATAGTTCTGCTGGTCGACGAGGTTCAGCACCGCCAGGCGCAGCTTCAGATTGTCGAACGGCGGCTGGGTCTGGTTGAAGCGCAAGATCCCCTGGTTGCCGAGCGGATCGACGGTGGCGACCACGACGTCGGGGTTGCTGGCGAACACCGGCAACAAATCGGTCGGGGGCTGCTCGTACCAGTCCGCCTCGCCGGAATTGAGCGCCGCGGACGCGGTCGCCGAATCCGGGATATAGAGCCATTCGACGCGGTCGACCTTGGCCACCTTGCCGCCCGAGGCGAAGCTCGGCGGCTCTTTGCGCGGCACGTATTCGGTATTTTTGACAAACACCGCCTTGTTGCCGGGGACCCATTCCGATTTGACGAATTTGAACGGGCCGGAGCCGATCGCCTCCGGGATCTGCTGGTAGGGGTCGGTCTTGGCCAAGCGTTCGGGCATCATGAACGGCACGTTGCTCGACAATTTGCCGAGCGCGCTGAGCAGCAGCGGAAATGGCGTCTTGAGGCTGATCGTAAAGCTCTTGTCGCCGGTTGGTTTGATCTCGCCGACCGCCTGCATCAGCTTTTGGCCGAACGGGTCGCGCTTGCCCCAGCGCTCGATCGAGGCGACGCAATCCGCGGCGCGCACCGGCTGCCCATCGTGCCATTTGAGGCCGTCGCGCAGGGTGAAGGTGTAGGTCAGCTTGTCGGCGCTGACCGTCCAGCGATCGACCATCTGCGGCTGCGGCTTGAAATTCTTGTCGAGCGCGAACAGCGTATCGAACACCAGATAGCCGAAATTGCGCGTGACATAGGCGGTCGTCCAGATCGGATCGATGCTTCTGAGGTCGGCCTGCGGGATGAAGCGCAACGTCGTCGGCGCCGACTGCGCCCAGGCCGATCCCGCAAAAAGGCACAGCGCGAGGGCCGCCAATCGCAGGGTCCGGGAGAAAATGCTGCATCTGTTCCCTGTCCGCTCTCTCGTTGTTTCGCCGACCTTACGCCATGACCTCTCCCGCTCACAGTGCAAAAGGCGGGCCATGGGCGGGACGGAGGCGCGCGGCGCGGGCGCTTGCACGTAGCACGATCCGCGCTACTTATCCGTCGATGATCTATCGGGTAGATCTGAGAATGAGCAAGACGATAACCCTGCGCGAGGCCAATCAGGCTTTTCCCGCTGCATCCGCGAGGTCGAGGCCGGCGAGGAGTATGTGATCACCCGCAAGGGCGAGCCGGTCGCTCGCCTGGTGCCGATCCCCGGGCGCCGCGTTCTCACGCCCGAGCAGGAGGCGGCCCGCGCACGCGCACGCGCTCGGATGGAAAAGGGTTGGCCGATCGGCGCCGGCCCGCTCGACCGCGACTCACTGCATGAGCGACGATAGCCAACGCTTCACTCTCGATACCAACCTGCTGGTGTACAGCGTCGACAGCACAGCCGGCGCCCGGCACCGGCTTGCGATCGAAATCGTCGACCGCGCCACCGAGTGCGATTGTTTCTTGACCTTACAGGCGCTGTCGGAGTTCTACGCCGCGGTCACGCGTAAGGCCATCGTCCGGCCCGCAGACGCGGCCGCTCAAGTGGAGAACTGGATGGCCGCGTTCCGCTGCACGACAGCATCTTCAAGGGCGGTACTGACTGCATTGACCGATGCCGTGGCGGGCCGGGCCTCTTATTGGAACGCCCTACTGGTTGCGACCGCCAGCGAGGCCGGATGCAAGATCATGCTGAGTGAAGACATGGCGGACGGCGGCTTTCTGGGCGGGGTGCGGATTTGCAACCCGTTCGCTTCCTCCGGAGGGCTGGATCCGGTGGCGCGCCGTTTATTGGGCTTCGACCAAGCCGCTCCGTGAAATCGTCCCGGTCGGGAGCCGGCTTTTCGCGGCGGTGGGAATTTCGACGCCGAAATTGCTGAGAAAACCAGTCGCGGCCGGGTGCTGTGATCGCCACCGCGCGGCTGTCCTTGACCCGCTCGATCCAGCCGAGATCGAAGCAGCGCTGGGCCAAGGCGGCGCCGACCGCACCGCCGAGATGCGGACGCCGTTCGCTCCAGTCGATGCACGGCCGGCAAAAGCGGCGGCGCCTTCCGGCCGCACCGGCGAGATCGAGCCCCAAATCGTCGAGAAAGCGGGCGCCGGTCTCCGTGACCTCGCCACCATCCTCGTCGAGCACGACATGGCCGCTGCCGGCGAGGCTGCCGGCGAGTGCTACGCCGAGCCGCCCGGCCAGGTGGTCGTAGCAGGTCCGGGCCGAGCGCAGCCCCTCGTCGCGCATCCACGCCGGCCGATAGCGCGGCGCGCGCGCCACCGCGACCGCCATGATTTCTTCGAGCATGCGCGCAACGGCCGGCGCGGCGAGCCGGAAATAACGGTTGCGCCCCCGCCTTTCATCGGAGAGCAGCCCGGCGGCGACCAGCTTTGCCAGATGCGTGCTCGCAGTCTGCGGCCTCACATGCGCCGCATAAGCGAGCTCGCCGGCGCTCCGGGTACCGCCGTCCATCAGCGCCGAGAGCATGTTGGCGCGCGCCGGGTCGCCGGCCAATGCCGCGATCTCGGCGATGTAGGGTCCGTTTGTCATGGGCCGAAGGATAGCACGCGCAGCCGCCCTTTCGCGGGCAAACGCTTCGGCCGCGGGCGAAGTTATGCTAGGACGCGACGCCGGATGCCCCGGCGACGGCGAGCGAGGGTTCGACTGCGGCGATGGAAGAGATCTACACCTTTGCGGGCAACCCGCTCGACCGCGTCAGCCAGCGCCGGCAGGATGCGGGCTGGGTCGCCTCGCTGCTCGAGGATCCGGCAACCCGGCTCCTGCCGTTGCGCGAGCTGAAGCCGTTGGTCCGCGACGGCGCCGCTGGAACTCGACTGGCAGCCGGTCGCGCCTTGGCGCGAGGCGATCGACCGCGGCGCCCCGCTGATCCTGCTTGGGATCGGCGACGGCCGTGCCCGTTTCGCGCTCGATGCCACCGCCGCGGCGGTGGCCGCTGCCGAGGGGCTGACCGTCGATGTGCGCAGCCTCGCTGCCTCGCTCCCCGGCGGCGAGGCCGCGATCCTCGCCGAGGCGCGCTCGCTGCTCGACTGGCACGCGCGGCACGGCTTTTGCGCACAATGCGGGACAGCGAGCGCAGCCGATGCGGCGGGATGGGGCCGGCGCTGCCCGAATTGCCGCGCGCACCATTATCCGCGCGTCGACCCGGTCGTGATCATGCTCGCGGTCAAGGGCGAGCGCTGCCTGCTCGGCCGCGGTCGGCGGCGGGTCGGCGCCCGGTTCTCCTGCCTCGCCGGGTATATGGAGCCGGGCGAGACGATCGAGGAGGCGGTGCGGCGCGAGGTGCTCGAGGAATCGGGCGTCCGGGTCGGCCGGGTGCGCTACCTCGCCTCGCAGCCCTGGCCGTTCCCTTCGACCCTGATGATGGGGCTGTTGGCCGAGGCGCTGAGCGAGGAGATCACCGTCGACCCCGAAGAGATCGCCGAAGCGCGCTGGTTCGAGCGCGAAGAGGTCCGCGCCATGGTCGAGCGGTCGCGCTCCGACGAGCCGATCCCGGGGCTCGCGACCCTGCCGCCACCGTTGGCGATCGGCCATCAGCTCGCCCGCCGCTGGGCGTTCGGGATCGACAGCGTGTAACGTGGTCGCGCGGACACCCTCGCCCACCGCCGCTGCCGCGGCGGTTCCCCCTCTCGCGCATTGCGGGAGAGGGTCGGGGCGAGGGCATAAGAGCTGAGATGGTCGAGACGTGGCGAACAACACCACCGAGCGAGTGGCGATCGTCACCGGGGCCAGCGCCGGGATCGGGCTCTATACGGCACTGGGCCTCGCCCGCAGCGGGATGCGCGTCGTCATGACCGGCCGCGACCGTGCCCGCACCGAGGCCGCGCGCCGGTTCGTCGTCGAGCGGGCGAGCGGGGCTCAGGTCGAGACCGCGCTCGCCGATTTTGCCTCGCTGGCCGAGGTGCGGCGCCTGGCCGACGAGATTCTGGCCGCGCACGAGCGGATCGACCTCCTGGTCAACAACGCCGGCCTGTTCGCGCCGAAATTCGAGCGGTCAGCGGACGGGTACGAGATGACCTTTGCGGTCAACCACCTGGCCCCGTTTCTGCTGACCAATTTACTGCTCGACCGGCTGCGGGCCTCGGCGCCGGCTCGCATCGTCACCGTCGCGTCGCGCGCGCATCGCGGCAACCGTATCGATCTCGCGACCATCGCCGGACCGCGCAACTGGTCGATGACCAAGGCCTATGGCCGCTCCAAGCTGTGCAACATGCTGTTCACGCGCGAATTGGCGAGGCGGCTCGCCGGCTCGGGCGTCGTCGCGGTTTCGCTGCATCCCGGCGTCGTCGCCACCAGGCTCGCCCAGCACGGCGGCCTCGTCGAGCTCGGCTGGCGGTTGGCGAAGCCGTTTATGGTCAGCCCCGAGAAAGGGCGCAGAGACCTCGCTGTTTCTGGCGATGGTGCCCGACCCCGCGCCGTTCGCCGGCGGCTACGTCGTCGGCAAGGCACTGGCGCGCCCCGACCCGGCGGCGCTCGACGACGGCCTCGCCCGCCGCTTGTGGGACGAGAGCGCGCGTCTGGTCGGTCTCTGAGCCGGACCTGCCCCGGCCGCAGGCGTCCGGATCGGCGTCAGCGCACCGGCTGCCGAATGGCATGATCCGACCCGAACCGAGGAGCACGGTTAACGAGAATGTGATCACCCGAAACCTGTCGTTGCATCCACAATCAGCGGGGTAGCGGCATCGAGCTTGCCTGCGCTGAGCGGGATCTTGGCGGCAAGGCGCGCGAAGATTGCTGCTGCTGAACGGCAGCCGTTCCTCGGCGGGAGACGCGATGCCAGTAGAGCCCGCGCTGATCGAAGCGCATATCCCGGGCCTACGCCGCTTTGCCTGCGCCCTGTTGCGCGGCGACCGCGAGCGTGCCGACGATCTGGTGCAGGATTGTCTCGAACGGGCGCTGGCGCGATGGCATTTGCGCCGCGCCGAGGGGGATCTGCGCGCCTGGCTCTATACCATTCTCTACAACAGGTTTCTCAGCGATCAGCAGCGCCGCAAGCGGCGCGGGGCGCACGACACCTTGAGCGAGGCCATCGAAGTCCGAGTTGCCGCAGATCAAGGGCGGCCAATACGCGGCGCTCGAACATCGCGACCTGTTGCGGGCCTTTGCCGCCCTGCCCGAGAAACAACGCTCGGTGCTGGTGCTGATCGGGGTCGAGGATTTGTCCTACGACGCGGCGGCGCGCGTGCTGGGCGTGCCGATCGGCACGGTCATGTCGCGGCTGTCGCGCGGACGCGAACGGCTGCGCCAGCATCTCGACGGCGACGGCGCAAAGCGGGGGAACGCGCTGAGGAAAGCCAGATGAGCGCGCGCTCCCGCAGGGTCGAAGAGGACGAGCTGCACGCCCATATCGACGGCCGGCTGCCGTCCGAGCGCGCGACCGAAATCGATGCCTATCTCGCGGCCCATCCCGAAGAGCGGGCGCGTCTCGAGCAATATGCCGAGCACCGGCAGAACCTGCGCGCCGCCTTTGTCGCGCAGAGTGCCGAGCCGGTCCCGGCGCGGCTGCGGGTCGCGTCGCTGCTGGCGGACCGGCGCCGCCGCAATCATCGGGGCTTTGTCCGCGCCGCCGCCGTCTTGGGGCTGATCGTGCTCGGCGGCCTCGGCGGCTGGTTCGCCCGCGAGGCGACCAGCGCCTTCTGGTCATCGACCAGCAGCGCTGTTGCCGCCGCCGCGGCGCGCACCACCACGGCCGCCGCGATCGAAGCATTCCGGGTTTATTCGGTCGAGGTCCGGCATCCGGTGGAGGTCGCCGCCGCACAGGAAGCGCATCTCGTGCAATGGCTGTCGAAGCGGCTGGGGCGGCCGCTTGTCGTCCCCGAGCTCGGTGCCGTCGGTTTTCACCTGATGGGCGGACGGCTGCTGCCGGGTGAAAGCGGGCCGGCGGCCCAGCTGATGTACGAGGGCGGCAAGGGGACTCGGCTGACGGTTTATCTTCTCGCCGTCGGTTTTGGCGGCGACACCGCCTTCCGCTACAGCGAAGAGAACGGCATCGGCACGTTCTACTGGTCGGATGACGGGTTCGGCTATGCGATCACGGCAAAGGCGGACCGCGCATTGCTGCTGCAGGTCGCCGAGATCATCTACCGCCAGACCGAGGGTGAGACCGGCAAGGCCAAGATTCCGCCGAAGCCCGGCAAGGCGAGCTGACCCGGCGCCCGGTATCCGATTTGTACCCCCCTGACGCGCCGACCGAGGCGACCCACTTCTCCGAGTAGCTCGCTCCCTTCGCCGATCGCCACCCGATCGAATGATCCTGACACCGATCCCCCGCGACGAACTCGCAGCCGTGCTTGACCGGTTCGGCGCCAGTCTCGGCGAGGCGCTCGCGCGCGCCGTGTTCCGGCGCATCCGTAGGACCTCGCCCGACCGCGCCGTCGGGCCCGAGGCCGAAAGGCATCGCCGGGTCGCGCTCGCGCTGGCCCGTGACTTCGGCATGGCGGCGCATCCACCGGGGGTCCGGTGTCACTTCAACTGGGATGGGGCGGCGCTGAACGGGGAAACCGAAGCCTATGTCATCCTGCATGAGATCGCCCATTTCGTGCTAGCCCCGCCGCAACGCCGCAACCTCGTCGATTTCGGCCTGGGGCCCGGCCCCGACACGATCGACCGCGACCGGGCCGAGCGCGCGGCAGCCCTGCCGCCCTCGGCGCGCGAGGAGGACGAGGCGACGGCATCGCTGCTGGGCATCCTATGGGAAGCAGCCCTCGGCCAGCCAGCCCTCGCCTCGTTTCTCGACCAGAACTGGCTCGAGGGCCTCGCCCGTTCGGCCGCCGCTCATTTCGCCGGCGTGCTCATGGGGCTTAGGCGCCGTGGCTTGCTCCGCCCGCTGCCGCGCCCGGTCGCCGAACGCGGCGGCGCTTTGCCTCAATCCCGCGCGGCAATCCGGCGGATCCGATAAGCCGCAGCACTTCTCCGGTCGCTGAGCCGATCGAGCCAGACCAACAGCGCATGGCTGCGTGCCGGATCGCAGCGCGCAGCGCGCCTGCCGCGTGTCGCCGGTCCGGCGCGCTCGACCCGCCAGCATTCCGCGCCTCGCTGGTTCACCCGGAGGCCGATCGCCTCCAGCCGATTGTCGACGCTGTCCATTGACCGTCCTCGCAATCCCCGACGCCGGAGAACGCCTGCCGACGGTTTCGGTTCCGGATCGCGGCTCCGCCGCATTCGTCGCCGCTCTATGGCGCACTCGACTTGCCTCGCCTCGGCTGAAAAGGCTCGCGTTCGGTTGCGGCGAGCGGACGTGATCGCCGGCGAGGCAACGCCCCTCAGCGCAGCGAGGCGGGCGAGGCTGAGCGGCCTCACTCGCTCAGCGGGTCTCGCCGACAAAGCCGTTTTGCAACGTCCTCAACCGATCGAGCGCCGCCGATGGCAACGGACCCTTATTGACTGCGGCGGCGGCGGCTTCGAGCTGTTCGAGGGTCGAATAGCCGACGAGCGCGGTCGACACCGCGTCATCGGCGATGACGAAGCGGATCGCGGCCTCGACGAGGCTGTCGGCAAAACCGTCCCGCACCAAGGGTTCGAGCCGCCGGGCGCGCTCGACATCGACCCCGTAATCGCGGCCCGAGCCGATCGGGTCGACGCTGGGCGAGCCCAAGGGATGGCGGTCTTCGGTGCCGCTCAGGGCGCCGGCGGCGAGCACCCGGATGGCGATGACGCCCATGTCTGCGGCTTTCGTGTGCGTCAGGAGATTGCCGAAATCATGCGCCGGATACCCCGCCGCGACCGCAGTCCCGGCGCTCGGATTGAGCAGGTTATAGCTGATTTGCGCGGTATCGAAGGCGCGGGCGTTGACCACCCGGTGGAGCGCCGCGGTGTCGCCGACCGCGGTGATCCCGTAGAACCGGGTCTTGCCCTGTTCGCGCAGCCGCTCGAACGCCGGCACGACCTCGCCGAGCACGATTTCCGGCGGGAGATCGCTTTCTTTGCCGTCGAGCACGATGTGGTTGTGCAGCTGGAACAGATCGACCTGCTCGCGCTGCAGCCGCTGCAGGCTCGCCTCCAGCGAGGCCGTGACGGCGGCGCCGATACGGCGGCGCTCGGCGGCCGGAACCCGCACCTTGGTGCCGAGGGTCAGCTCGGGCTTCAGGCTCTTCAGCACGCGGCCGAGATTGCGTTCCGATTCGCCGTTGCCGTACATCGCCGCGGTGTCGAAATAGGTGATGCCGAGCTCGAGGGCGCGCGCCACCGCCCGCTCCTGGTCAGCCGGGCTGCCGCGCACCATCAGTCCGCCGACCGCCCCGCAGCCAAAGCCGAGCGCCGAAACTTCGATCCCGGTACGGCCGAGCTTGCGTGTCTGCATCGCTTCCTCCCTTGAGTCCGCGGGCGCCGCGGCATTGCCGGCTCGCTCGCCGCCCTCGCTGCGACGGGATCAAATCCCGCGCCCACCAAGCTGTCAATCGCGCCCCCGGCGGCCCCCGCGCTGAACCTTCGGCGATCGCTCGCCGCGATCGGATCGCGCAACCGCCGTCGGCAGTGAGAGCTGATTGCCAAAGAAGCGAAGATGGGTGACGGATTATTGACGAGAGCGCGTGTAAGCTGCGACCGCAGACCCGTTGCCTGGGCAATTTTGCCGTTCATTGCAAGCGGGCCGGCATCGGCCGTCATCGTCTGCTCGCCAAGAGTTCACGTTTGTCATAACCCATCAGAGGAGAAGGGGGACCGATGAGAAGATTGATCGTGGGATTGGCCGCCGGGTTGTTTCTGACCCTCGGCATCGCGTCCGGCGCCGGAGTGGCGCTGCCGTTCGGCGTCTCGGTCGCCAAGGCCGACGATGCAGACCAGAATCCGTGCTCGCCGCCCTCGCAGATCAGCCCGACAATCTCGGAGACGGCCTGGGAACTCTGGATTGCCGCCACCTGCCCGGTCAACCAGAGCAAGTACCCCTACGTCGTGTGGGAAAATTGGATCGAGCAGGCGCAGATGTATCCGCCCGACCCCAGCAAAGGCTTGGTCGTGCCGAACGCCGCCGCCACCTCGGGCGAGGCGATGCATCTGCTGCACGCCAGCCCGCTGACCCTGATCAAGAACCCGAAGCTGCTCACGGTGGTGCCGGGTCTGCTCGGCGGCGCCAACGAGAACTGCAACAAGGCCAGCACCCCGCCGAAAGGCCAACCGAACCTGATGATCTGCGAGGAGGTGCGGCTGAACGGCCTGACCGAGGATTACATCGCCGGGAACGATTTGTGGAACCGCTCCGGGCAGGCGCAAACGGCACTTTACGCCGAGGAAATAGAATTCCCGGCTCCATCGGTCGAAATCAAGTCCGACTGGATTGAACTATCTAGTATCGGCCTGAATTGCAAGAAGCTGCCGCCCGGATTTACCAGCTCGATCCATGTCGAGACGGTCAACGGCAACTGCTTTGGCTTGGCCGGTATGCACCTGATCTCCAAGCTGCTCAATCAGTGGATTTGGGCCACCTTTGAGCCGCAGAATCTGACCACCAACCCCAACCGCTGCAAGGTGCTGGGCTGCACCGACCTGTTCGGTTCGAACCCGGCGCTGACCCACGGGGCCAATACGGCGTTGACCAACCGCTTGGCAACCTTGATGTATGCGGCAAATCTGGCACCCGAATGGTTCAACTACCGGCTCGACGGCGTGCAGACCGGTTTTCTCAATCCGGAGCTGCTCGGGAACTCGATCATCGAGGGTGAAAACGCCGGTGTGCCGCTGACCCAGGCGTCGTGCATCAGCTGCCATGCCGTGTCCTCGATCAAGAGCGACGGCACGGACGGGATCACGTTGTTGACCTCGAACCCGGTCGGGCTGCCGGCAGCGCTGCCCTCCGATGCATGGATCCGGCGCGACTTTGTCTGGTCGCTGTCCGATGCTTGCCCGAACAGCCCGTTCTACCCGGCCCAGCCCTGCATAGTGCATTGAACCAAGATCGCAGCGCCGTCGCGGTGACGGCGCTGCGGCCGGGCCGGCCTGCCGATCGTGGGCTGGCTCGGATCGGACGTCGTTGCTCCGTGTTGGCGCCGACGGAACTCTACCGTCGCCGCCGGTCCGCCGGCACTTCGAGGTTTAGGAGCCGCGCCGCGTTGCCGCCGAAGATCGCCCGGCGTTCGGCATCGTCGAGGCCGGGGCAGCCTTCGATCATGCCGACCGGGTCGATCTCGCCCATGTCGGCCGGATAATCGGTGCCCATCAGGATGTGGTCGGCACCGTATTCCTCGACCAGATATTCGAGCTGGTGGTGGGTGTAAACGAGCGCGTCGAAATAGAGCCGCTTCAGATAGGTCGTCGGCATCCGCCGGATCACGTCGCCGGCGTCGGGCCGGGCCGAGGCGACGTGGTCGATGCGCCCCGAATAGGCCGGCAGGTAGCCGCCGCCATGCGAGGCGACCAGCTTCAGGTTGGGATAATCCTGCAATACGCCGCCAAAGATCAGGTGATGCAATGCCACCGTCGTATCGAGCGGGTTGCCGATCACATTGGCGAAATAATGGTCGGCGAAGCGCCCGGCCTCGGTAAACCCGTCGGAGTGCATGAACACCAGGAGGCCCAGCTCCTCGCAGCGGGCGAAGATCCTGCGGAAGCGCGCGCCCGACAGATCCTCGCCGGCGACATGGGTCATGATCTCGATGCCGCGAAAGCCCAAGGATTTGTGCAGCCGGTCGAGCTCGGCGACGGCCAGCTCCGGCGCCTGGAACGGCACCGTGCCGAGCCCGACAAAGCGGTCGGGATATTTGCCGCAGATCTCGGCGATGAAATCGTTGATCGCGCGCGCCGTCGCGAGCCCGAGCTCCGGGTCGGCGCCGTAATAGGTCTGGCGGGGTGCGGGCGAGATCGCCTGGATGTCGATCCCCATCCGGTCCATGTCCGCGATGCGCTTTTCGGGCGACACTCTCTGCTCGGCGGTGCGCGGGCCGTTCGCGCGGTTGATGCCGGCGCTCTTCTCGCTGGCCTGGGTTTCGAGAAACCAGCGCGACACGCTCTGATTGCCGGCGACCAGCTGCGTCGCCTTTTCGCTGAAGACATGGCAATGGATGTCGAGCGTAAACCATT
Source organism: uncultured Alphaproteobacteria bacterium (assembly GCA_963795485.1). Taxonomy (GTDB): domain Bacteria; phylum Pseudomonadota; class Alphaproteobacteria; order ATCC43930; family CGMCC-115725; genus AP-15. The sequence goes on along the minus strand of CAWCIL010000008.1, from coordinate 1,157,404 downwards.
TACCGCGGGCGTGCATCGGCCCCGGAAACCGGCCCGGGATGGGCGCCCCCTCCGGCAAGCATTTGAACAGCATTTCAAGTTTCTCCTTTTCCGGTCACACCGGCGAAGGCCGGCGCCGATCTCCGAGGTGGGTCCCGGCCTGTGCCTGGCCGGCGCCGGGATGACGAAGGGTGTTGCGACGAATTCAGGTTTGCGCGGCGGGGATTTCGACGCCCAGCAGCCGCGCGGCGTTGCGGCCGAGGATTGCGCGGCGCTCGGGATCGTCGAGCCCTTTCGCGCTCTCGACAAAGCCGATCGGATCGATTTCGCCCATGTCGGCTGGATAGTCGGTGCCCATCAGAACATGGTCGGCGCCGTATTGCCGCACCAAATACTCGAGCTGGTGATGAGTGTAGACGATCGTATCGAAATAGAGCCGCTTCAGATATTCCGTCGGCATCCGGTGGATCTGCTCGCAGGCGTCGGGCCGGGCCGAGGCGGCGTGGTCGATGCGGCCCGAATAGGCTGGCAGATAGCCGCCGCCATGCGACAAGACCAGCTTCAAATTGGGGTGGTCGTCGAGCACCCCGCCGAAGATCAGGTGATGCACCGCGACCGTGGTATCGAGCGGATTGCCGATCACGTTGACCAGGTAATGGTCAACGAACCGGCGCGCCTCGGGGAAGCCGGTCGGGTGCATGAAGACCAGGAGCCCCAGTTCCTCGATGCGGGCAAAGATTTTGCGGAACCGGCGGGCCGACAGATCCTCCCCGCCAACATTGGTGGCGATCTCGATACCGCGAAAACCCAATGATTTGTGCAGCCGGTCGAGTTCGGCGACGGCGAGATCGGGGGCCTGGAACGGCACCGTGCCGAGCGGGACAAAACGGTCCGGATGACGCCCGGCGATCTCGGCGAGGTTGTCGTTGACGACGCGCGCGGTGGCGATGCCGAGATCGGGATCGGCGCCGTAATAGGTCTGGTTCGGCGACGGCGAGATCGCCTGGATGTCGATTCCCATGCGGTCCATGTCGGCGAGCCGGTTCTCGACCGAGGTGAATTGGATTCGGTTGCGTTCGGCCTGCTGCCGGTTGACCTCGCGGGTGCGCTCGTTGGCGTAGACCTCGCGCGGATGCCGCGTCGCGTCGGCGTTGCCGGCGACCATCTCGGCAGCCTTGGGGGTCACCACGTGGCAGTGGATGTCGACCGTAAACCATTTGCCGCGGGCGTGCGCCGGCCCAGGAAATCGGCCTGGTATTTCGGCGCCGGGCGGCAGGCATTTGAACAGCATTTCTAGCTTCCTCCTCGAGTATCACATTGTTCAGGCGGTTGCCTCGGCATTCGGGTCAATTGGCCCCACATGGATAGTTTGGCGTCCGCTTCCTGCCCCCGCCCCCGCCCGTCCTCCGAGATGGCGGTTTCGCGAGTTGCGCCATGCGGCTAAGGCAGGGTCTCGTCGGGGAGCACGCCCCAGACAGCATCGCGCTGCACCCAGCCGCTGTAGCCGCCCGCTTCGATCCGGCACCAGGGTCCCCGGCACTCGAAGAGCCGGGCGAGGACGCCGGGCTCGACCCGCGCGACGATCGGCGCACCGGGGTCGGGCCGTCCATAGAGCGGTCGAACCGCACCATCGATGATGACCTCGCGCTGGTCGATCAGCATGCGGTCGAGAACCCAGCCCTTGCTGCCCTGCCAGTCCTCGATTCGCCGCCAGTTCTGGAACTGCTCGAGGATCTCGACCGGCAGGCCCCGGCGCTGGTAGACCCATTCGATCGGGTAATTCTCCCCCGGCCCGACCCGCAGATTGACGTCGGCGGAGCGCAGGCTGGCGAAGCGCGGCAACTGGTCGCCGGCGGCCGTCTGCGCCTCGAGCGCCCGCGGCATCGTCGTCAGCGCCCCCAGCGCCGCCGCCGCTCCCACCGCCGCCAGAAATCGCGCGCGCATGCTGTGCAATCTCGATCCCCTGAACATCCGCCCTTCCCGTCAACCCCCGGGCGCGCGCTCCGCCAGCCCGCGCCGGTCGCAATCACGCAGTTCAGCGCCGCCCCGCTGCTTCAATGATGGAAGCTCTGGCCGGCCGGCTCCATCGCCCTCGGCGATTGTCGCAGAGCACCCCGCAAAGGTGTAATAATATGGTGACGGACCTTTGGCAAAAGGGTCGAGCAGGTACAGGGATCGGACGATGAAGAATCTGCTGGCCGTGGTCGGGGATGGCAGGGCGACGCCGGTCCTCGAAGCCGCCATGCTGGCGGCGCGCCGTTTCGACAGCCACATCGTCGGGCTGCACAGCCTGACCACCGAATATGCCGTGGTGTTCGGCGGCGAGATGGGGTTTTCGATCTCCTCGGAGGTCGAACCGCACGCTCGAGCGCGAGGGTCACGACCGGCGCGATCACGCGCGTCGGCTGTTTCGCGAGTTCATGACCGCGCGCGGCCTGCCGATCGGCCCGGTGCCGCCCGGCCACACTGGGCCAAGCGCCTCGTGGCGCGAGGAGGACGGCCGGCAGAACGCCATTGTCGGGCTGATCGGGCGGGTCTTCGACCTGATCGTGGTCGAGCAGCCGGAAAAGCTCGCCTCGATCGCCGAGGCCACCCTCGAAGACGCGCTGTTCGAGAGCGGGCGCCCGGTGCTGATGGTGCCGCAGCACGCCCCCTCGGTGCTGGGCGAGGTCATCGCCATCGCCTGGAACGGCAGCACCGAAACCGCGCTGACGGTCGCCTTGGGGATGCCGTTCCTTGAGCAGGCGCGGCACGTCGCCATCGTCGCCGTCGGCAGCCAGCACATGCCGGAGCCGGGGCCCGAAGGTGACGAGCTTGCCCGCACGCTCGAACGGCACGGGATCGATGTCAGTCTGCGGACCGCTTACGGCCGACAAAAGCCGCAGGGCGAATCGTTTTTGAAGGAGGCGCTCGCCGCCGGCGCCGATCTGTTGTTGAAAGGCGCATACACGCAAAGCCGCATCCGCCAGATGATTTTTGGCGGCGCCACGCGCCACATCATCATGGAGTCGAACCTGCCGGTGCTGATGGCGCGCTGAGCCGCGGTTGCGCCCGGGCGATCCTATGGCGCCGAGCAGTTCCCCCCCGGTCGTCAGCATCGTCATTCCGGCCTATAACGCCCAGGCGTATCTCGGCGATACCTTGGAGTTGGCGCTCCATCAAACCTATCGGTCGTTTGAGATCATCGTCGTCGACGACGGCTCGACGGATGCTACCGCGGCAGTCGCCGAGGACTACCGCAGCCGCGGCGTCCTGGTTCTTTCGCAAGCCAACGCCGGCGCCGCAGCGGCTCGCAACCGGGCGTTGCTCGTCGCTCGAGGCAGGCTCGTCGTCTTGCTCGACGCCGACGATTTGTGGGAGCCGGACTACCTCGAAACCATGGTGCAATTCCTCGATCGGAATCCCGAGGTGTCGATCGCCTTTTGCGACTCGCGATTTTTCGGAGAATCGAAACATGCCGGTAAGACATACCAGGAGGTCTATCCGCCCGCCCCGCCGATCACCTTCGCCAAACTGGCCGGACAGGTTTCCCACGTATGCCTCGACGCAATATTGAGGCGCGAGGTGTTCAGGCGCGTCGGCATGTTCGATGAACGGCTGCAGGCGGTCGAGGACTTTGATCTGTGGCTGCGCGCTCTGCACGCCGGATGCCATATCGAGCCGATCCCGCGTGTCCTGGTTCATTACCGGCGCCACTCCGCCAGCGTCTCCGCCGACAGCACGGTGATGGGCTCCGCGGTTCTGCAGGTTCTCGACAAATGGCGCGGCCGAGCGGATCTCGCTGCCGAGGAACGGGAAGCCGTCGAACGCACCTATCTGCAGACGCAATTTCACCTCGACGTGAAGCACGCGGTCGATCACATCCGCAACGGCGAAATTCTGCTTGCGAGATCGGCGCTGCGGCGGGCCTGCGCGTACCAGCCGAAGTGGCGGTATCGGGCGGCTCGAATGGGTCTGGCGGTGGCGCCCGGGATGACCCGGCTGGCGTTGCGAGGCAAGTGCTGAATGGCCGGCTTACGGCCGGGCCGCAGCCGCGTCGGACCCTCGGCCCACGGATTGCGCCGGCGACGCCATGCCGCTGCTCCGCCGTGTATCCGGTCGTTCGTGCGAGGTGCGGCGGCTCGGTCGAGGCCGTTGCCCACCGGAGGATTGTAGGGTTTGCCGGCCAGCCCCGCGCCACCGGGCCGGCCGCGCACGGGCTACGCGCAGACGCTCGCGGGCAAGCGGATCGTATTCCTGATCGGGGCCCCGAGGAGCGGCACGACCTGGCTGCAATTGCTGCTGTCCCGATCGCCGCGCATCGCCACCGCAAACGAGACGCACCTGTTCACCGGTTATTTGCGATCGCTGTTTTCCACCTGGGACCTGCACCAGCGCAACGCGCGGGCGGTCGGCCTGCATCATCTGCTCAGCGAAGAGGAGTATTTCGGGCTCGTTCGGAATTTCGCCGACGAGGTCATGCGTCGCATCTCTGCGAGGAAACCGCAGGCCGATATCCTGCTGGAAAAGACGCCCGATCACGTCCTCCACTGGCACGACATCCTCAAAATATTTCCGGATGCCTGGTTTTTGCATATCGTCAGGGATCCGCGCAGCGTGGTTTCTTCCCTCCGCGCCGCCGCCGCCGGCTGGGCCGCGTCATGGACCTCGCGCGAGGTGCTGGTGAACTGCGAGACCTGGATCAACTGCATCAGCGAGAGCAAGAAGCTCAGGGCAGCGACCGATAATTTTCTGCAGGTGAGCTATCAGGACCTGTCAATGGCCGGAGAAAAAACGTTGATGTCGATCTTCTCCTGGCTCGGCATAGGGATCGGCGCGCGGGAGTGCGGCGAAATTCTGAAGGAGTGTCAGATCGACAACCTGCGCGGCAATCGTCTGGCGGCCGCACCCTTGGGACCTTTCGGCAGAGCCGGCGGAGTTTTACCGGAAGGGCGGGACCGAGACCTGGCGCAGCGAATTGAGCCCGCGCGAGGCGTTTCTCGTCGAACACCTGACCCGTGACCTGATGAGAGAGTTCGGCTTTGTCGCCGCTTCGCCGCGGAAGATCATCGTGCCGCTGATCCTCGCGAGCCGGTTGCGCCATGCCCTCGCCTGGCGCCTGCATGCCCGGAAATCCGGCCGTCAGGCCCGCCATCGGCGCTGACGCCGCCGCAATGAGCGCGCGCCCTGCCTGGACTTTGTCGATCGAGGATAAACCGAAATTGAACACTGCCGCACTTAACGCAGTGTTCATCAGGAGGTGCAAGAACGACCTTTCCTCATGGCATCGGCAGCGTTAGGTTGCCGGGAGCTGCGCACCTGGAAAACCCGTCCGCCGCAACGGACCCCATTATGACACATGGATAGGAGGCTCACCTCGGGTTTGCGCCTGGGAATTCGTTAGGCCGGGATCGCTTTCTCAGCGGGGATGATTTGCCATTGCTTCAAAACAGCTCCCGTTCCATTTCTGAACGGGTGCGGCAGACCGGAGGCAGAACCAGCGGCTTCGATTACCTGCGGGTCTGCCTGGCGACTGGAGTCATCGCCACGCACAGTGCCAGCACCAGCTATGGGCATGCGTCGGACCTGATCGTCTGGGCCGGGCCACAACGGGTGGTCGAGCACATTATTCTTCCGATGTTCTTTGCACTGAGCGGATTTCTGGTTGCCGGCAGCCTCGAACGCTGCCCGACGCTGGTGTCGTTTTTCGGCTTGCGCATCCTGCGCATCGTGCCGGCGCTTTCGGTCGAGGTCTTGTTGTCGGCAATGATTTTTGGACCCTTGTTATCTTCGCTAGATTTAGCGACCTATTTCACCAGCGCGGACTTCTATTCGTATTTTCTAAATATCACTGGCGACATCCATTATCATTTGCCGGGTGTCTTTGCCAATAATCCGATCCCGCGGAACGTCAACGAACAACTGTGGACGGTTCCGTTTGAGCTCGAATGCTATATTGCCTTGGGCGGCCTCGCCGTCGTCGGCATCATGGGAAAGCGACGCCTGACCCTGGCAATCGTCTGCATTGGTCAGGCTCTGTGGGCTTGGCAGGCATGGAAGCGCGGCGAGGTCGGCGTCGGCGGCGCAAACGGACCGATACTCGTGCTGTGCTTTCTCGTGGGGATCCTGTTTTTTCAGTATCGCGACAAAATACGCCTCAGCAAGCCGCTCTTCGCGCTCTCTATTGCCTTGTGTGTCGGCCTGGGGTTGTTGCCGCACGGAACCTATTACTTGCCGATTCCAGCGACTTACTTGACCGTCTATCTGGGACTTCTGAACCCGCGGCGGATGAAATATCTGCTTTCCGGCGATTATTCGTACGGGCTCTATCTGTATGGGTTCCCGGTGCAGCAGGCCTTTGCATCGCTTGGTCCGTGGGCGCATCACTGGTACCTCAACCTGACCGTGTGCCTCTCTCTGGCGTTCCTGATCGCATGCTTTTCTTGGCACATTGTCGAGAAGCCGGCACTTTCGCTTCGGCGGCATCTTCCGGCAATCGAGCGAAAACTGGTGTCCCTTGTCTCCGGACGCGATCTCGTGCGTGACTCCGCCCTGGCCGAGCCGCAGCCGGCGGCCTTGAGTTGGTGATCAGGCGTGCCGATCACGCCCCGGATATTTGCCAAACGTTTTACGCCGCGCGAAACAATCGACGCCGGCTTTGCCGTGGCCACATTCGCAGCGGGAACGCTGGGCACGCTGCTCCTGCTGGATGCGCATGATGCGCTCGGCATCTACGCTGCGGTCATCTCGTTTGCGCTGCGCATCGCGCATGTCCGTTATACCGGCTATGCTGCCGGGCTGCGGTCCGCCAAATAGGAGCATGAGGAGAGCGGCTGGCGGTGCGTCGGCGCTGGTCGGTCTTCGGATCGACAGCCGAACTTCGGATCTTCGTATGCGGCGGGGCGGTCATCGATCGTTTCTCTAGATTGCGGATGAACGACGAATGATCCCAAGTCGGCTTGATGCAAATCTGTCCTCTTCATCGATTGGGATTTCCACTCATTATCGCGCCCGTGAGGATTGGCGCCGGGGCGATCCTCATCTGCACCTCCTTAAACGTCTGTGCCCACCCGATAAGATTGCGATCGTTCTGCTTTATGGACAGCGGTCTCTCGGCCGCAAAGGTCCGAGATGACCGCTTCGCCGCACGCGCGCTCCATTCTTGTCTCCAGCCACTTTCCACCGCTGCGCGGCGGCGCTGGCGTCGTTTACGATCAGATCTGCCGTCATTTGGCGGGCCGGGTTACGGCGTTGAGCGCCGGGCGCGATTATGCAACGAATTTGCCGATCGCCGCGGCCGTAGAGTTCGACGCGCAGGCCCCCTACCGGATGGTTCGCCTGCCATTTCTGCGTCCGCCCTATCGACAGCAACGCGGCCGATTGGCGTCGCTGCTCAGCGTGCTCGTCATCGATTTGCCGATCCTGATGCGGAGTTTGGCTGTCGCCGCTTGGGTTTGCCGGCGCCAGCGAGCCAGAATTGTTTGTATCGGCGACCTGATCTCCCTGGGCTGGATGGTGTGGCCGCTGCGCTACGTCCTGCGGCTGAAGGTCATGTTTTATATTCACGGCGAGGAGGCCTCGGTCGCGGGTGCCGGCCTGCTGTTCCGCCTGCGCCGCTCGTCGCTGGGCCGGGCGCATGCGATTATCGCGGTCAGCGCATTTACTCGCGACCTCCTCGTCACGCGTCTGGGCGTCGACGCCGGCAAAATCCTGGTTCTCAGCAACGGCGTGGATCTGGACCGGTTCAGGCCGGGCCCGGTCGATCCCGCGACGATCGAAGCGTTCGGCGCGACTGACGGGCGCCTGATCCTGGGCGTCGGTCGCCTGATCGAGCGAAAGGGCTTCGATACCCTGATCGACGCGTTGCCGGCGGTTCTCGCCAGGGTGCCGGACGTGCGTTGCCTGATCGCCGGCGAGGGACCGCTTCAGGCCGAACTGGAACGGCGCGTCCGCGAGGCAAACCTCTCGGGCCGGGTCAGGCTGCTCGGCGCGGTCGCCGACCGGGCCCTCCTCGCGCTCTACCGGCGCGCCGAGATCTTTGCCATGCCGAACCGGACGACCGCGACCGGCGATACCGAAGGCTTCGGGCTCGTGTTTCTCGAAGCCAACGCCTGCGGCAAGCCGGTGGTCGCGGGCCGTGCCGGGGGTGCTGTGGAGGCTATCACCGACGGCTGCAACGGGGTGCTGGTCGACGGCGAGAGCCACGAGGAGGTCGCGGCAGCACTGATCCGGCTGCTGACCGACGCGGCGTTCTACGCGCGGCTCAGCGCCGGAGCTTGCGCCAGAGCCGCTGCCAACGGTTGGGCCAGTCGGGCCGAGGCCTATCAGTCATTGTGCGACGCTCTGACAAAATAAGCCCGTTTCCCTTGGCGATCATGCCGGCGGGGGGGCGATTGCCGGCTCACCTTCGATGCGCCGGGCCGTTGGGTCGAACGGGTGCCTATCGCCACCGACCCTTGCACCTCCTGACGGTCTTCGCCGCGGTCGCGAATGCCACGGCCTCGAGCCCATCGGGTTTTTGCGCGAGAAGCCACAGGACCGTCAAGGTGCCGAGATAGGCAGCCGCACCCCCGGAGACCTTGACGACGAGGCTCGCAACCAGCGGAAGTTGCGGCGCCCGGTCGAGCATGGTGAGCACGAAAACCATCGCGAGCGCCGCGGCGGCCGGGCGGCAGAGGCAGCGAGCGACATCGGCGAAGCCGACCCCGACGGCCCGCCGCAGCATCGAGAAATCGGCAAAGAGCGCGAGCACCCCCAACACCGCCTGTGCCGCGGCGATCGCCGGGGCCCCGCCCCACCGCCCGGCCAGGATCGAGGGTCGGAACGAGCAGCGCCAGCCGGACCCAGACCGCGATCGCCGTCAACCGCAGATTGTCGGTCACACCCAGAATTGAATAGATGGCAAATCTCAGACCGACCGGGATTGCACCGATCCCGAACCAGAAAACCAGCGAAGCGGCCGTTTTCCATTGCGGCCCCAGCAGCAGCAAGGTCAATTCGCGCGCAACCCCGGCCACCCCCGGACCGGTCGCCAGGCAGACCGTTGCGGTCGCGCCGACCACCAGGAGTGCCGCCGCGCGCAGGCGCAGGGGGTCGCTCAGCATCCGGGAATACACCGGAAACAAGGCGCGCATCACCGGCTGGACCAGATCGACCGTAGGCGTCACCGAGATGTCGGCCCCAACGGTGTAGGCGCCCATCACCCCGGCATTGCCGATCGCGCCGACTACGTACTCGTCGGCCTTGCCGGCAAAATGCCGGCCATGCGCGACGACCAGCATCCAAGACGAGTACGACCAGATCTCGCGGGCTCGGTTCAGCCGGAACCGCGGTCGAAACGGATGCATTCCATAGCTCAACCCCACCGTCGCGGCTTTCGACAGCACGACCGCGATCGCCAACCCCCAAACGTTGCGCAGGGCCAGCACGCAAGACACCCCCAGAACGACGTCGGACAGCTTGCGACAGATAAAATATTTAAATTCTTTGGCAAAATCAAAATCGATTCGAAAATTCACGATACCAATATTAGTGAATCCTTCAAACAACAGACCCAGCGAAAGGACGCAGACGATCAGCTCGACCTTCGCCGAATGAAAGTAAATCCGGGCGAGAGGCGCCGAGGCGACCGCCAACCCGAACAGCGCGACGCCGACCAAGACCTCGATGGTCCAGGCGGTGTCGAAATAGTCCCGGCTCGGCCGACCCATTCTGATCAAGGCCAAATCTTGACCGCTGACGCCGAACATGGCGACGATCACCAGGGTCAGCATGGCCATCGCCATCAGCCCAAAATCGGCCGGCGTCAGCAATCGCGCCAAGATCGCGGTGCTGGCGATGCCCAGCGCCCTGACCGCCCACTGCAAGCCCATCATCCAGGCGGCGCCGCGGACGGCGTGCGCACGGATGTCGCCGTCGTCCGCTCCCGACCCACCGCCGGCCGGGTATTTAGCCTCCTCGGGCGCAGTCATCCGTCATCGGTTCGCGGCGACAGTGAATTAGAGACACGGCGTCAGGCGACGGTCCCGACACGTTCCTCCCGCATCGCGCCTTGGCTGGCATCGCCGTGGACCTGTCGCAGAAACGACTCGAACATCGACAATGTCCACAGCGCGGCGCTGTGGTCGCGAGCGCCGGACTGGTGCTGGTCGAGCAGTCTGGCAATGGTGGCCATCTCGAACAAACCCGATTGCCTCAGCACCCGGCCTTCCAAGCGCTGACGCACGCGCTGCCGCAACGGCCCGCGAAACCACGCGGCGAGCGGCACGACAAAGCCCTGCTTGGGCCGGTAGAGAATCTCGCCGGGAACATGTGGTGCGAGCGCCGATTTGAAGATCGATTTGCCTTCGCCGCCGGACAGCTTGAAACGAGACGGCAGCTGCGCTGCCCATTCGACCAGCGGATGAGCGAGCAGCGGAACGCGCACCTCCAGCGATGACGCCATGCTCGCCCGATCGACTTTGGTCAGGATGTCGCCGGGCAGGTAGGTTTTGAAATCGACGTATTGGATCTGCGACAACGGATCTTCGCTGCCGCATCGGGCCATGTGCAGCCTGACAACTTCCGCAGCATTGTATCCCTGCAGACTTCGCGCGAGGCCGGGGCTGAACAATCGGCGCCGCTGATCCTCGGTGCTGATCGAGACCGAGGCGAAATAAGCATCCGCCGAGTTTCTTGCCAGCTCGCTCAATGTCGCTTTGGCGCGCAACGGGCGCGGCGCCCAATCGAGCTTCGGATAGATCGTGCCGAGGAGGCCGAACAGCGGGCCGCGCACCCGCGCCGGCACCGTCCGCCGCACTCGCTCCTCGAGGCAATGCCAACGATAGCGGCGGTAGCCGGCGAAGACCTCGTCGCCGCCGTCTCCCGATAAGGCGACGGTGACGTTCTCCCGCGCCACCGCGCAAAGCCGCAGGGTCGGCAACGCCGAACTGTCGCCGAACGGCTCGTCATAGATCGCGGCCAACCGATCGAGCCCGTCAAATGCGTCGGGATCGACGTCCCTGACACGGTGATCGGTGCGGTACCGCTGGGCGATCTCGGCGGCATAGGCCGATTCGTCAAATCCCTTCGACCCGAAAGCGATCGAGAAGGTGCTGACGGGTTGCGCCCGGAGCCCCGCCATCATCGCCACAACGGCGCTCGAATCGACGCCACCTGACAGAAAGGCGCCGAGCGGAACGTCGGCGATCATCCGTAGCCGCACCGATTGGCGCAGGCGCAGGATCAGCTCCTCCTCGGCCTCCTCCCGGCGCACCGAGCGGCCAGCGACGAACCGCAGGTCCCAATAGGCGCGGGGCTCCCCGACCGCTTCGCCGCGGCGGATGGCGAGACAATGCCCCGGCGCGAGCTTTTTGACGCCGCTGTAGATCGAGCGCGGATCCGGGATATAGCCGAACGCAAAAAAATCCTCGATCGCCTGCGGATCGAGCCGGCGATCGATCGAGGGACTGCACAGAATCGATTTCAGCTCGGAGCCGAACAGCAGTCGGCCATCGTCGAGAAGGCTGTAATAGAGGGGCTTTTCGCCAAACCGGTCGCGCGCCAGGAACAGCGTTTCGCGCCCCTCGTCAACGAGGGCAAAGGCGAACATGCCGTCAAAGCGGTCGAGGCATCTCTCGCCCCACTCCTCCCAGGCATGGACGATCACCTCGGTGTCGCAGCGCGTGGCGAAGATGTGGCCGCGCGACGACAGCTCGGCCATCAGCTCCTGAAAATTATAGATTTCGCCATTGAAGACCACGCACACCGTGCGGTCTTCGTTGAACAGCGGCTGCTCCCCGCCGGCGAGATCGATGATGGCGAGACGGCGGTGCCCGAGCCCGACGCCTGGGGCCGAATAAAAGCCCTCGCCGTCCGGACCGCGATGATCGAGGACATCGGTCATGCGGCGCAGCAGACGCCGGTCGCTCTCGCCGCGTCCGCGGCAGTCGAAGATGCCGGCTATTCCGCACATGGATCCGCTGGGCGACCGTTAGAAGTCGACCTTAACACGCGCGCCGAACCGGTGCAGCGCATATTCCAGCGACAGGATTCGCGCGAACTGGGCCGCATTCCCGATCCGGTCGAGGCGAAACAGCCGGTCGAGCACCATCGCCCCGCCAGGCAGCGCCGCCTCCCGGTACGGCCGGGCCAGATAGCCCGGCCAATCGCCCGATGGCCGGCGGCCATGCTTGAACCGATAGGTATAACGGCGCAGCCAGGGCGGGCGCAGATAGGTCGTGTAATCATGGAGCCGGCGGCCCAGCGGTGGCGGCCCGGCGAAATCATGGCCGTAGATCGAGCGGTATCCGGCCAGCCGGCGGTCGACGCGCCGGATCAGCTCGGCCTCGTAGGTTCCGTGGTTTTTCCACGACAGAGGAAGCGCGCTGGCGTGCTCGGTGATCGAGCGCTCGAGATAAGGCATTGCCGTGATGCCGTATCTGGCTGCGATGCTGTCGACCTTGCCGTCCCAAGCGCGGCAGCGAAAGCTGTGGTAGAGCCATTCGACCGTGGGTCGCGGCAGTCGGCGCTCCTCGCTGCCCAGCACATCCATCACCTTTGTCTCCAGTCCGGCATAATAGCTGGAGCAGTCGAACACCGGGGTGCAGATGGCCGGGTCGAACTGGCTATAAAAGCTCCACAAAAGTTCACGAATTGTGTAGTCTCGATCGGGAAGGTAAAAAAAATTGCGGAAGATTTCGCCGCCGCCGCCGTTGAACGCGACCGCGTCGCCGCGCACCCGGCGCGACAGCTCCGCGACCTCGGCGCCATTATGAAAGATTCCGCCGTAATCATAACCGTCCGCGGCGAGAAAGTTGCGGTGCGCCGTCTCCGCAAACTCGCCGGGCGGGACGATCGGTCGGTCGCTCTTATCGATCACATCGAGTGAGAAACCTTCTCGCCCGGCTATTTCCATCGCCAGGCGAACGTCCTTCTCGCCCTCGCCGCCATAGACATAGACGCGGGGCCTCGTCTGGTGACGGCGCAGACAGGCCAGGATCAGTCGCGAATCGTAGCCGCCGGAGAGCGCGCATCCGACACGATCGCCAAAGCTCGCGGTGACCGCGCCGAAATAGCGGTCGAGCAGCGCCGTGCTCTGCTCGAGAGAGGCCGCCCGCGTGTCCGCGGTAAAGGCCCGAGTGACGCGCAATGCCGGTCGGATGACCTTCAATCCGCCTGAGCCGACCCGGACCGTGGCGCCGATCGGCGCCACCGCGACCTCGGTGAATAGCGTCTCGTTGCCCGAGACCACACCATTGAACACGAATTCGCACGCACTCTGCTGCGATAAGGTCAGCCGGCCGAGCGCGGAGCAAATAGCGTAGAACGAGGAGGAGACAATCCCCGCTTCAAGGTTGTAAAAAACATGGTAGCCGCCGAACCGATCAAGGGTCACCGTGGTATGATCACCTTTTTTCAGGATTGCGGCATAATGACCCATCAGGGCTTCGCCAGCCGGCGCCGCCCCGGCGCATTCATACAGCGCGCTCGCGGCCGCGGCCCCGCGATCGCACACACAGGTGCCGCAGACAAAGACGAAATCGCCATTGGGATAGCGCTGCGCCGCAATCGATCGGCTCTCGAAGCTCGGATAGGCGGCGAAGACGTAACCCTCAGCCTCGACGATTTCGGGAGGCGCAAAGCCGAGTTCGGCAAAGGCCGCCCTCAATCTCGAAACTTCGGCCGAGCGGTCCTCGTGCGGCCGGATACAGACAATAAAAAAGCCGCCCATCAACGATGGCCCGCCGCCGATCGGCCACCCGTTGTGCGCAGCACGGGGAGCCAAGCCTTCAGCTGGGCCGCCAGCCGTCGACCATCGACTTGATCTCCGAGCCGGCGCCGAAATCCCTGACCCAGCGAAACCGGCACCCATCCTTCAGCCATACCGAGCCGTCTTCCGGCTCGCCGTTCGGCTGATCGTGGTTTCGCGAAACAACCAGGCATCCGCCTTCCCGCATGTAGCCGTGCAGATGCCCGATCGCGCGGTGAAGTTGGGGCCGGGCGAAATAGCCGAGGTTCAAGACATTGCTCGCGCGTATCGCCGCCACTCGATCTTTTAAGCACTCCTTGAAAACGAGGCAATCGAGTTCGGTGACGGTGATCCCCGGCTCTCGCTGGGCGAGCGGGTGCACCAGCGAGATCGGCACGTCGAGGCGCATCGACCCGCGAAACTGCTTCATTCGCAGATAAAGGCGCGCCAGCGGGTTGTCGTCCGACCGCACCCCACGGCGCGCTTTGGCCAGACGCACGCCGAGCGGGCCGGCTCGGACCATGATCGGTTCGCCGTCCACGGCGCGATATTCGATAATCGGTCCGCGCCGATAACGCAGCAGCGACAGATTCACATCCGCGAGAAGTGCGCGCACATCTTCCCCGCACGCTCGTCGCAACGCGCGAACCGCCTCCACTGTAGTGATACCGTCGGAGGCACCCAGATCGAGGAGGGTCAGGCCGGCCCGCAATGCCGGAGGGATGTGTTCGCACAACATCTCTTCGGTCCGCCGCAGCCTTCCCGGATTGGTGCGCTTCCATGCACCGCCCATCCTCAGATCGTGCAGGATCAGACTGAAATCGTCGGGTTGCGGTTGGCCGGCCGAATCCGACCGCTCCAGTCGGTGCGCGATCTCCAGCAGTGCGTCCGGGTCGGTCATGCACCGCGACCTCAATGCCGCGAGCCGAGGCAGACGTCCGGAAACGACAAATTGGATCACAATCGGGCTCAGCCTCGCCGGCGCGACGGCCTGCGCGGCACCGCGTCGCGGGTCAGCGCCGCCCAGATGACCGTTGGTGCCGCAGCTCCAAATCGGTCACCCGCAGCCCCGGCTTCAACATATTCACACGCCATCATCTAAGCCGAAGATCTGCGAATAAGCGGTGAACATGCGGTCCTGAGAAAACATCTCGACGGCGCGCCGGCGGTTGTCGCGCCCCAGTCGGGCCCGCATCGCCGGGTCGCCGAGCAGGCGTGTCATCGCGCCCGTCAGAGCCCGGCTGTCGTCGCGCGGCACGACAAACTCATGATTGGCCTCAGAGACCATGTCCTTTACGTCGCCGACATCGACGGCGGCGACGGCGCGGCTCGCCGCCATCGCCTCGAGCAAAGCGTTCGGCATCTGCTCGGTGTCGGACGACAGCGCAAAAACGTCGAACGTTCCAAGTACCGCGTCGGCTGCAATCTGCCCGGTAAAGAAGACGCGTTCGGCAAGGCCGAGCTCGGCGGCCAGCCGCGCCAGCGCCGGCCGCTCGGTCCCCTCGCCGGCGACGATCAGGCGCGCGGTCAAGGGGCCGTGAGGCGGGTCCTCGAGGCCGGCGAAAGCGCGCAACAGTCGCCCGATGTTCTTTTCCGGGCGCAACGGCGCGACGGTGCCGACCACAAGCTCGCCCGGCCGTCGCGTGAAGCCCGGGACGAGATCGCGAGGCGGGTCTGTAAAGCGCTCGACATCGACGCCGTTCGGGACGTAAGCCACTCTCTCGGGCGGCAGCCTCCAGACCCGGCGCGCCAAATCATCGAGCCGATGCGACGGCACGACCACTGTGCCGGCGCGGGCGAGCGCCCAGCGGCGGAACAGCACGCGGCGCCTGATCTGAGTATCGGCCTCCTCCTTGCCGAAGCCGGCCTCGAAGTGGAGCTGGCGGGCAAACGGATAGAGCCGGTTGGCCATCGCCCATTCGATCGCACCCCAGTTGTAGGTGATCAGCAGGTCCGGCCGCAGCCGCCGCAACAGGGATATTCCGGTGCAAATTGTTCGAAATATTCCGCTCCGGCGCTCGCCGAGCGGCAGCAGAGCCAAATCGAGATCGCCGGCGAAACTCTGAGCGGCCGCGAAATTTTCGTCGAGGGCCACGATAGTGTGGCGCAACCGCGGGCCAAAATGGTTGATGACCCGCGCCATCCGCAGCGGCAGCCCGCCAATGCCGAAGCTCGGGAAGACGTGGAGTAGGTGTTGACGCCGGCTGCCGACGGCAGCCGCCGGCGCGACCGCGATCCGCCGCGATGCCGGCCGGTCCGGCGGCATCTTTAGCGCAGTGGTCGGCGGCAACCTGCCGAACCCGGCGGATTCAGAAATTTTGCACCTGTTCGGCACATGCTGAGGCAAGTTTGCCGGGCGCACAGGGTCCTCGTCGCTCGCATCGCGGCCATCGTTGTGTTACTGTACGTTACAATGCTGCTGGTCTCAAGAATCCTGCTCGTCTCAAGAGAGTTCAGGTTTCACCGGTCCGACGAATATCGACGTTTCACCCACGCGCGCAGCGGCAAGGTGCGGCAACCGCGGCCGGCGCGCAACCTGCGCGGCTTTCATTGCTCTTGTTGAGGCATGCTCGACCCTAGCACCTGGAGGACCATCGACTGGCCGGCGGACGACCCGCCGATGTTGGTCGTTGTGGTCGACACCGAAGCCGAATTCGACTGGGTGCGGCAGCAACCGCGTCGGGCGGCCGGGGTGACCTC
The DNA here is from genome assembly GCA_963795485.1 of uncultured Alphaproteobacteria bacterium. Taxonomy (GTDB): domain Bacteria; phylum Pseudomonadota; class Alphaproteobacteria; order ATCC43930; family CGMCC-115725; genus AP-15. The sequence continues at coordinate 1,141,017 of CAWCIL010000008.1, read as the reverse complement.
GGTCAAACGCCAGATGCAGACCCTGCCGATGTTCGAGCGCTACGGAGTGCGGCCGACCTTTGTGCTGGATTATCCGGTCAGCACGACGCCCGAGGGGTACGAGTTTATTCGCGAGCTGCACCAATCGGGCGCCTGCGAAATCGGCGCCCATCTGCAGCCGTGGGACAATCCGCCATTCGTCGAGCAGACCACCGACGAAAATTCGTACCCCGGCAACCTGCCGGCCGCGCTCGAGCGCGAAAAGCTCGTCCAATTGACCCGTGTGATCACCGACAACATCGGCGTCCGGCCGCGTATCTACAAGGCCGGCCGCTATGGCGTCGGTCCCGCAACCGCCCAGATCCTGGCTGAGCTCGGCTACGAGATCGACGTCAGCGTCGCTCCCGGCACCGATCTGCGGCACAAGCTCGGGCCCGACTTTTCGCATTGCGACGCCCGCCCCTATTGGTTCGGTGCGGACCCGGCCCTGCTCGAGATCCCCCTGTCCATCGGCTATACGGGCCTCTTGGCGCCCAGCCGGCCGATGGCCTATGTGCTGACCATGAATGAGCGGCTGAAGGCGCTCCACGTTCCGGGCATTCTGGCGCGCCTCGGCCTGATCGAGCGGATTATGCTGACCCCGGAAGGCATCTCGTTCGCCGAGCAGCGGCGACTGACCCTGGCGCTGCTGCGCAAAGGTCATCGTGTCTTCAGCCTGACCTATCACAGCCCCTCGCTCGCGCCCGGCAACACGCCCTATGTGCGCACCGAGGCCGATTTGCAGGCGTTTCTGCGGCGGATCGAGCAATATTTCGAGTTTTTTACCGGCGAGCTCGGCGGTCGAGCCGCGACGCCGTTCGAAATCAAGGCGCTTGCCGAACGATGCGGCCTGCTGCGCAGCAATCCCGGCTCTGCTGCGGCGTGGCGCGCAGAGCCTGGCGGGGTGCCGCGCTAGGCCGACAGCGCCAAGCCGATGGCGTCAGGCCCGATGCTATACCGAAAGCGCCGGGTCGGCAGCATCAGGATGATGCCGACCCGATAGCAGCTTGAACGATGCCGCCGACATGCTTTGGCGCACCGTTGCCCGCCGGCGATCGGCAAATTCCGAGAGCTCGGCATCATTCGCCCGGGCCGCGCGCTTGACCGCGGCCGATTTCACTCGGCCGCTTTATGTCCGGCGCTGACAGTGCCGTCGCCAGGATCACTCTGCAGGCTCAGCTTGTCGAGATATCGGGGCAAGGGTTGGCTCGACTGCAGAAAGCGCTCGAGCTGATCCTGGGCCGGTTCGCTGGGATCGTCCATGCTCGCCGACACGGCGACAAAAGCCGCCAGCGGCGAGCGCCGCAGCAACACGGCGCGTGCCTGCAGCAGCTTGGTGCGGAGCAGCCCGGCAGCGATTTTTCGGTCGACCAGGTAGAACGACCACACTAGCCGACGATAAGACCCGCGGACGATCTGGGTGCTGGTCACCCCGACCTCGGCACCATCCACCGCCACCTCGGCCGGCCCTTGTCGCGCCTCCCGCCAGGCATGGTCGTCGGCGATCCGATTGTCGCTGTTGGTCAGCGCGTTGCCGACCGCGCGCAGGCGGTAGAGCGCGACATAGCGGACGACAATGCCAGAGCCCGGCGCCGCGAAGCTCTGCAGAAACTGACGGTCGGCGCCGTGCACCACCGGCCGCCAGTTCACACCGGAATTAGCCACGGCGTGCCACGGCGGACCCACCGCCGGGCTGCCGGCCGGCGGCAGCGCCGAGGCCGAGAACCAGCCGTCCAGCTGGGCGGCATAGGCCGGCCCGACGACCGCGAGCAGCACCGCCGCCGGAACCGCCAGGGCGAACCGCCGCGGCGACGGGTTCGCGGCGAGGCTCGCAGGGGCCGGACGGGACCTCCCGCTCTTTTCGACAAAAGCCATGCCGATTGCGATCAGCAGCACGATCACCAGCGAAAAGAACAGCCAGCCATAGAGGACATGATCGGCCTCGACTGCCGTGGCGCTCCCTTCGAGATGCGCCAAGTAGATGATCCCCAAGGCGCGCATGCCGTTGGCACCGATCGGCACCGCCAAGGACAGGGCGATGAACAGGGCGCGGCGCAGCCGGCTGCGGTACATGACCACGGCAAAAAAACAGCCGAACACCGCCGAGGCGATCAGAAACCGCAGACCGGCGCAGGCTTCGGCGATCTCAAAGCTGCCCTCGGGGATTTCGATCATATAGCCGTCGGAAAACACCGGGATGTGCAAGGCGTGCAGCCCGGCGACCGTGATGTCGGCGGTGATCGTCTGCAATGAGGGGACGAGAAAGGCCCCGGTCGGCACCAAAAAGAACAGAAACAGCAGCGGGGCCAGCAGCATCCGGAACACCTGCGGGCCGAGTGCGACCAGCAGCACGATTTCGAACATTCCCACGACTGCGAGTTGTCGGCCCTCGTTGACATCGAGAATGGCGGCGACGAGCCAAACGCCCGACAGCAACGGCATCAGCGCCAGCGGCCAGAACGCCGGGGTGGGCGACGCCGAGGCGATCGCCGTTCGCCGCTCCCACAGCAGAAACCCGACGAGGGGCAAAATCAGAAAGCAGTGGTTATAGGCGGTGGAACCGATCCACACGCGTACCGCCGCGGCCAAGTCGTGGTGAAAAACAACGCCGAAGACGAGGCTCGCCAAACCGATCAGAACGACCGCCAGCCGCCATCCATAGATCGGCGACGCGAGGCCAAGCGACCGGCTGTCGGGAATGGCTGCCGACGGCACCGCCAACGGCCTCGCCCTGTGGTGCAAAGAGCCCGACCGCGGTGCCGGAGCCATGTTCAGCCGATTCCTTTGACAATCGATGGGCCGAGCCGGTTCGCGAGCGGCAGCGGCAATCGCTTCCAGGCGGCGACCAGCAGCCGCAGCTTTGGGTTGAGCGGGTTCAAATCGGGCATGCGGCGCCCGGCCGCCAACCGGAACTGATAGACGAGCGGCGTCGGCTCGAATCCCCAGTGGCACTTGAAGGCATAGGCTCCGGTGCCGAGCTTGCTGCGTCCGAAATCATACACCCGGCAGCCTCGCTCGCACGCCCTGCGCATGACCTCCCAATAGAGGAAGTCGTTGGCCGCCAGCCGGCGCGCCGCGCCAACGCCGCCGCCGTAAAACGGCAAAACCTCGTCGCGAAAATAAAAATTGAGCACCGAGGCCACGGCCGCGCCGCCGGAGGTGATGGTTACGATGTCGCAGCGGCCGGTAAATTCCTCGACCAGAATGCGGAAATACGATTTGGCGAACACCGGCGTTCCGAGATTGTGGACGCTTTCGGCGTAAATGCGATGAAGCCGATCGACGCCGTCATCGATGTCCGACCGCAACCCGCCGTCGATGCCCTTGCGGATCATCGCCCGCTGCTTGCGCGGGACGGCTTTCAGATTGGCCTCGACCGAGCGGTCGATCGGCTTGCGGAAGGTGGCGTAGAGGCTCGATCTCCGGGGCCAGTCGGCACGGCTTTCCGAATAGCCGCGCAGTTCCAGCACTGGCGCCCCGATCGTGTCCATCAGCCGCGCCGCGGCACTCTCCAGAGCCCGCAGGCTGTCGTCGTCCGCAGCAATCGGACCGCCATGAACGGCGAACGCGTTCGAGATCAGAGACGACCCGAACAGCGCCGATTTGACATGCGTGAGCGGCAGCACGCCGGTGACCGTGCCGGCGCGCTCGGCCAACAGGTAATATGTGCGGTGGCCAAAAGCACGTTCGATGACCTGCCGCCACGGCGACAAATGAAAGAAGGTGCCGCCGGCGCAGGCGCGGACAAAATCGTCCCATCGCCCGGCATCGCCGGCGCGGAACGGCCTTACCGTGACCGCGAGCGGTGATCCATCCATGCCGTGATCAGCGGAAACGGGCCCGACTCCTCGGTCAGGAACAGCTGGTCCATGCGCGTCCACCCGAAATTCCGCAGCAGTCGCCGCAGCCGCGCCTCGGTGCGGCCGAGATTGAGGTAGTGGCGAAAGCGCGAGCGCAACGGCGCCTGCCGCTGACGCGGCTGCTCCGGATCGATCTCCCAGGGATGGAGGTAGAAGATGGCGGGGCAGCCTTCGGCACGGCCGGCGCGGGTCAGCAACCATCGGGTCAGCGGGTACGGATAGAGGCGGAAATAGCCGCCGCCCGAGGCCGGAACGTCGATGCCCAGCAGGCGCACCGCGGTCAGCGGGATCTCGATCATTCCAGGGCAGGGCGCAAAGGCCGCGCGCGGCGCGTCGGGGCTGCCATAGAGATCGTGCCTGACCGGATAGACGCTCGAGCTGTAGCAATAGCCTTCCTCTGCCAGGATCGCATGCGCCCAAGGTGTGGCGGGGCCGATCGAAAAGGTCGGGGCGCGGTAGCCGCGGACGGCGACACCGCCCGCATCCTCGAGAATTTTCTTGCTTTCCCGGATATCGGCGCGGAACGCGGCTGGCGATTGGCGATCGACCCGGCCGTGGCCGGTCCCGTGGCTCGCCAGCTCGTGCCCCGCGGCGACGATGCGCTGGGCCAGCGCCGGATGCCGTTGCGCGATGCACCCCAAGGTGAAAAAGGTCGCCTGCACCCCGGCCTCGGCGAGGATGTCGAGCAAGCGATGGGTGTTGCGCTCGACCCGCGAGGGCAGCCGGTCCCAATCCTCGCGATCGATCGTCGAGGCAAAGGCTTCGACTTGGAAATAATCCTCGACGTCGATGGTCAGCGCGCCAACGTCGCCCGATCGCCCGGAACGCGCCGCGGCGTCCGCGGCCGGAATGACCCGGTCCGCGAGACTGGTCGGCGCCGGTCCGGGCGCCTCGACCGCTATGCTCATTGCCGTTCACCCTGAAAATAATGCGCCGCGATCTCGATCGCCCGCCGGATCAGCCGCTCGTGCTTGTCGACGCTGCGTTCGAGCGCCGCCACGCGATCGGCGAAGCCGGGAACAGCCTCGCCCAGCTCCCCTTTTCCGTTGCTGCCGGCCGCGGCGGCAGAATGAACGGTGACGACCGACATCTCCTCGCGCAGATCGTTGGCGACTTTGTCGACCGCATCGGCGGAGAGGGTGTGGAGCTGCTCCAAAAATCCGTACAGGAGCAGCCGCGAGCACAGCGTGTTGATCCGCCGCGGCACCCCTTCGGTGTGTCGATAGATCAGCGGAAACGACGACTCGGTGAAATGCGGGTCGTCCTTCCAGTCCGCGCGGCGCAGCCGATGCTCGATATAGGACCTGGTCTCGGCCTCGTTGAGCGGGCCGAGATGATAGGCCGCAGTCACCCGCTGGCGCAGCTGCTCGAGCCCAGGGCTGCCCAGGATCGACCGGAACTGCGGTTGGCCGAGCAGAAAGCTCTGCAATGCCATCGTTTTGTCGACAACGATGTTGGACAGCATGCGCAGCTCTTCGAGCGCTTCGAAGGACAGGTTCTGCGCCTCGTCGACGATCAACAGCACCCGCCTGCCGTTGCGATGCTGGGCCAGCACGAAATCGCTGATCCGCTGCAGCAGCGCTCCCTTGGCCAGCCCCTCCTTGGCAATGCCAAAACCGGCGGCAACCATGTGGAGAAGATCGTCTCCGCCGAGCTGGCTGGTAACGATTTTGGCGGTGACAAAGCTGTCCTCGCTGATCGTCGCCAACAGATTGTCGACGAGGATCGTCTTCCCGGCGCCGACCTCGCCGGTGATGATGATGAAGCCTTCGGCGTGATGTAGGCCATAGACCATATAGGCCATCGCCTGGCGGTGCACGGTGCTCTCGAAGAAAAAGCGGGCGTCGGGCGTCAGCTGAAACGGTCGGGTGGCGAGCCTGTAGAATTCGGCGTACATCGGCTCAGAACGCCTTGGTCAGCAAAAACTGCAGCGTATTGACCAGAACGTCGCCGCTGCGCCCGGAAACGACCGCGCCGCCATTGGGCTCATAGGAGAAGGTATAGAACACCGACCCGGTCAAGTTCCTGGCGAAGATATAATTGACGCCGATATTGGCGGTCACGACGTTGATGCTGCTGACCGAGGTCAGCGTGGTCGGGCTGACCGCGTTGCCCGTGTTGGCATAGCCGAGCGAGGCGGTGCCATTGAGGTCGGGCCTAATGTCCCGTGTCCAGGAAAGACTTGCGCCCAGGCTCGTGGTCGGTGCGGTGATCGGCGGCGTCAGCGAGGCCTGACTGCTGTAATAGCCATAGAGCCCATAGCTGTTCGGACCGATGGTGTCGGTGATTTGGGCGTTGAACAGGTGCTGTCGATAAACGCCGTTGGTCAACCCCGCGCCCGGCAGATAAAAGCTCGTCGGCAGACCCGTTGACTGATCGACGATCCCGCCATTAGGGCTCAATGTCGAGCTCGCCAGCGAGGTTTGCAGGAACTCCGCAGGGGAGCTGAGCCCCTGCACCAGGTCCGCAGTCACGGTAATGGTCGGTGTCAGCTGGTAGAGGGCCGATCCGGTAAAGCCGTAGACGCCCTGCTGCCTGCCGTATTCCAGGCTGACATAGCCGTAATTGCCGGCGAGCCCGAGCCGTCCGCCGACCAGCCAGGTCGGGCCAACGAAGGTCGCCTCCGGGGCGAGAGGGTACTGAATGGTCTGGTACCCGATCCGGCCCAGCGCCGCGATCTCCGGGGTGATCTGGTATTGGAGATCGTCAAACCCGCTCAACTGCTCGTTGCGGCTCGTCGAGTTCGAGTTGAAGCTCGAGGCGTCGATGGTCAGCCGTGACTGCGCGCGCTGGAAATCCCGCCCGGTCGCAGCGGTGAACGTGCCTTCGTTCAGGATGCCGTTGTCCAGGTTCGTGTTTAAAGAGGCCAGGGTCGGCGTGGTCGTGAACGTATTGCCGCCGCCGAAATTGGTCGAGCCGAACCGGTAACGCAGTTCGGTATCGACCTTGCCGTCGAACGATTCGGTCAAATAAGGCGAGATCGTATTCGTGAATATCTGGGTCTGCTGGGTGCGCGGCAGCTGGCTCGCGTTGATAAAACCGAGACCGGGCAGGGTGGAACCCTGGCTGATGCTGCTCTGCAGGTCGACAAACAGGTGATCGGGCAGGATGGTCGCGGTGCCGTTCGCGTAGAGATTGGCGTACACTTGGTCGAGGGTGCTCGTGGGGACGTAGACGTCGCCCTCGACCTGGGTGGTCATGACACCCTGCAATCGCGGCGTATCGGCCGAGATCGAGACTCCGGGGATCAGCCTCGTCTCCGCCGCCGCGGTGCGATTGGTCGAACTGTAAAAGACGTTGTCGGTCAGGGTCTCGCCCAGCGACAGGGTGGGCTGGATCAGGATCGCCGGCGCGTTCGGATCGTATTGCTGCAGCGTGGTGATCCCGGCGCCGGGGGACGGCAGCGCCAGCGAATACGCCGGCTGCTGGGACGCTGCCGGGGTGATGCCGTTGGGCAGCGAGTTGGGCGGCGCCAGCGGGTTCGGCAGACCGAACGGACCGTATGGCGGGGGTGGGAGAATGTCGGGCGCGATTCCGGTCGGCGCGATTCCGGTCGCGGCGGCCCCGCTCGGGGCGGTCCCGGTCGGGGCGATGCCGGTCGGGGCGATGCCGGTCGCAGTAGCCCCGCTCGGGGCGGCCCCGGTCGTCGGCTGCGCCGTGGCAGGCACCGAACGCGTTAGGCCGACAACGAGGAGGAGCAGGAAAAACGGACCATGATGCCGCCTCCGCAAAGGTCCCCCCGCGCGGCGTCTAGGCCGGCGCCGGCGCATCCGAGCGCAGTTCATCGCCCTCGCCACCGGGGTAGTGATAACCGTAGCCGTAAGAGCCGAAATGAGCGCTCGCCAACTCGCCCTTGTTCAGAAGCAGGCTGATTCGGGGGCAGGAGCCGAGCATGCCCAGGCAGGATTCGATCTCCTCCTGTTGGGTGCGGTGCGCCTCGACGACGAACACTGTCTGGCTGACCAGCGGAGCGAGCGTGGCGGCGTCGCTGCTCGCCATGCAAGGCGGAGTATCGAGGATAATGAAGCGATCGGCAAAGCGCCGGGTCAATTCGGCCATCAGCGCGCCCATCCGGTTGCTCGAAAGCAGTTCCGGCACCAGCGGTCCGCCGCGGCCCGAGGGGAGCACCAGCAGGTTCGGGTTATTGGTGCGCACCAGCGCCTCGGCCAAATCGAGATCGCCGGCGAGGACGTCGACGATACCCGATTGCCCAGATATCCCGAGAATCGTGCGTAAGTTGGAGTGATGCGTGTCGATGTCGACCAGCAGCGCCTTCACATCCCGCTCGGAGGCGAAGGCCAGCGCCAGGTTCAGCGAGACGAACGTCTTGCCTTCGCCCGGGTGGGCGCTGGTCACCATGATCGACCGGCTCTCCCGCCGGCCGGCGATCCCATTGCCCGGGGACCATGCGGCCATCAGGTTGCGCTTGACCAGGCGGAACTCCTCGACGGTCCGCGATCGCTCCGACGATGGAATCTGGATTCCGTAGGCAGCGAGCCGGCCACGATCGAGGATCAGCTCCGGGCCGGTTCCGGTCGCGGTATCCGCCACATCCGGCTGACGCTCGACGGCTAGCGGGACAGCTGCCGCCGCAGGCAGCGGCGAGCCGGGTTCGCTCGCCTCCCGTTGGCGCAGCAGCGCCGCCGCCCGTTCGATCAAGCCAATCGATTCTGCCATCAGGAAGCGCTCACCGAATGGAGGCCGAAAGTGATCGCCAGCAGCGTTCCATACACCGCGATCAGAACGACGGCACTGGCGCAGACCCCAGCGAGCTGGACCATCGCCCGCCGCCGCGCGGCGCCGAGCGAAAGCCGGGTCACGCTGCCCAGAATCGGTACCCCGAGATTGCGCAATTGGCCGAGCGTGGCAAAGGAATGGTCGAGTTGGGTCATTGCCAAAGGTGCGGCAAAACCGGCGCCGATGCCCACCAGCAACACCACCGAGACCAGGAAAGGCCGATGCGGCGCCACCGGAACCAACGGCACCCGCGGCGGGTCGACGACGCGGAACTGGATCTTTTCGGTCTTGGTGTCGGCGGCATCGGCAATCCCGGCGGATTCGCGCCGTGCCACCAGCTGTTGATAATTATTCTTCAATACGCCGTAGTCGCGATCCATGTCGCGCACCTTTTCCAAAATGCCCGGCGCCGACTGGACGATCCGTTCGATTCGGGCCTGGTCCGCCTCGGCTTCACCGAGGCGCCGCTGGGCGGTGGCAACCGCACCCTCGGCATCGACGAGCTCGACCTTCAGCCGATCGTAAACCGAGTTGGCGATCTGGGTTTTGTTGTCCCCCCGCCCCCCGCCCGGGCCCGCATGTTTCACCTCGGTTTCGAGTTGCGCGATCTCCTCTCGGGTAGCGATCACGTCGGGATATTTGTCGGTGTATTTCAGCCGCAGCGTGTCGAGATTTCGGCGCAGCTCCTCGAGGCGCGCCTCTTCCGGGCTTGCCGACTGGCCGCCGGTGATGATGACCTGCGGTGCGCGATCGACGTCCAGCATCGGCGGCACCGAGGCGATCGCCTTCTGCAACGCGTTCCGTTTGGTGACCGCATCGGCGAGCGCGTCCTTCGCCTGGAGCACGGCCTCGCGCGCCTGGCCAAGTCGGCTGCCCCGATCGATTTCGGGGGTCCCGGAATCGGGGAGGGTGTCCGAAATCAGGTCGGGGTACTGCCGCGCCAAGTCTCCCCGACGAATCTCGGCCGCGCGCAATTGATCGCGATAGGAGACGATCTCCTCGTCGAGAAAGCGCTGGGCGCTGTCCATCTCGCTGCGGCTGCTGCCCGATGTTTTTTCCGCGAAAACCGTCAGCAGCGACTGCACGACATTCTTCGCCACCTGCGGATCGTGGTTGCGGTACGCGATGGTCATCAAATTGGTGGTGATCGGCAGGACCTGGATATTCTGCGCCAGCTGCGCGTAGAGCGCTTCCTTTTGCGCCGGCGTGGTGACTCCGACATCGAGGTTGGTCAGCCGCACCAGCTGCTCCAGGTTGGGCCGGCTCAAGAGGGTGCGTTCCATGAAATCGAGATGACGGGCCGGGTCGGTGTTCGCCGCCAGTCCGGCCAAGAGCGGGGTCAGCACCGGATCGGCGTCGAGATAGACGCGCGCCGTGGACTCGTACTCGGTCGGAATAAACGCGATCGCGATCCATCCGACGGTGCAAACCAGCCAGGCCAGACCGACGCCGAGCCAGCGCTGCCGCCACATCGCCTGCAGGATCGGCAAGGCTTGCGCGCGAATCCAATTCATCTGCGGCTCCACTCGGATCGAGCGGGTTCGGCAATTCCCGACAACTCGACCCGTTGCGATCGATTTGGCCGGCGACGGCCGCCCCTGTTGACGCGCTCCGGCATGTTTAGAACAGGCGTTGTGGGATGATCAGAATATCACCGGGCTGGAGCGCGACGTTGCTCGCAACGTCGCCATCCTTGATCAAATCGTCGAGATGCACCGAATAGGTCGTCTGTTTGCCGCCGATGGTCCGCACGATCACGGCATCGTTTCCTGCCGCGTACCGCGTCAGGCCGCCGACCTCGATCATCGCGTCGAGCACGGTCATGTCGGTGCGATATGGCAGCGCGCGCGGCTGCGAGGCTTCGCCGATAACGCGCACCTGCTCGGTGAACGGACCGACAAAGCCTTGGGCGATCACCGTGACGACCGGCTCCTTGATGTACTTCCCCAGCTGCTGCTCGAGATCGCTGCCGAGCTGGGTCGGGGTCTTGCCGATCGCGACCACGTCATTGACCAGCGGGATCGATATGCGCCCGTCCGGTCGGACCGGAACTGTGACCGTCAATTCCGGGTTGCGCCAAACGAAAATATTCAAATTGTCGCCAGGGCCGATGATGTACTCGCTCGACGGCAGCGAGGAAGCCGCCGGCGCGGGCGGCAGCGGCGGTGCATTGCGACATCCGGCGATGACCAACACAATTATCGTCCCTGCTGCGCGAAGCAACGTGCGATGCACCCCTGCGCTCCTCTACAGCGTTCCCGACCCGGGATAGGCGTCGACGCGCCGCAACCGTGCGCCGTTGAACGCCGCACTCCCGTTGCCCCGCGCATCGCGGCAAGGTACTTCCGCCCGCGAGCCGGCTATAGCACCAAGCCGTTCCACACGCAATAAAGTCGTCGTTCGCGCTTCGCCTTGCGGGGCGACAACAGAAACAGCAAAGGCGAGGTCCGCAAGTGAACGGCTTCCTGGCTCGGGAGCCTCGGGCTGAGCGAACGCCGCTCGCCGACGCCCGCCCCGAGCCGGGCGCGGCGGGCCGGTGCGGTGCCGAACCGGCGCGGCGCCATGGCCGCGGACCAGTTTGCCGATCCGCCGATTTCGGCCACCGATTGCAGTGCAGCATTCGCCCGATCCCGATCGACCGCGTTTCCGCAACCCTATATCCGGATCGCAGCGGCAAATGATCGGTCGCTTGGATGAAAAAATGGTGAAGCCCGAGGTCCCCGAGGTCGCGCGGCCGGTCAGGCCGCCAGCATCTGCGCCAGCCCGGCGGCGATCGGCGGCGCGCCGGGGAAGACGTGGTCGAGCTGGCGATCGGTGAGGCGCAGATGCGGTCCGAGGATCGCGCCGAGCGCCGCGCGAAAATCGGTCGCGATCGCCAGGTCGCGGCGCTGATAGAGCTGGGCCGGCGCCAATCCCGGCCAGTCGCCATAAACCCGTCCGCCCTTGACCGCGCCGCCGGCGACCCAGATGACGTTACCGTGACCGTGGTCGGTGCCGCGATCGCCGTTCTCGTGAACCGTGCGGCCAAACTCCGAGAGGACGATCGTCACGGTGTCGCGCCAAATGGGGCCGAGCCCCCGCGCCAAGGCGGCGAGCCCATCGCCGAGCGGGCGCAGCCGGTTGGCGAGCTGCCCTTCATGGCCGCCCTGATCGACATGAGTGTCCCACCCGCCGAGCGCCACAAAGGCGAGGCGGACCCGCGGGTCGCCGCCGATCAATTGGGCGAGCTGACCGGCCCGGGCGGCAAAACTCTCCGGCGGCGGAGCGCCTGCATCGGCAACGGCCTGCTCATGCGCGAGGTCGCCCTCCAGTTCCGCCCGCGCGCGGCGCCCCTCGCGATAGGCCTGGTCGAGCGCGTCGTCGCCCGAATAGAGCCGATCGAACATGGCGGCGATCTGCGGCCGGTCGATCGGCAATGCCCGGTCGGCGTTGCGCCCGAGGGTCAGATTGCTGGCCGGCGCGGCACCGGAGAGGATGCGCGGCAAGGTCGGGCCGATGCTGAGCGCCTCGGCCGGATCGCGCGGACCCGGCAGCACCTGCAGCAGCCGGTTCATCCAGCCGTCGGCCGTGGTGCTGCACCCGGGCGTGCCGTTCTCGATGTAGCGCTGCGCTTCGAAATGCGATCGGTTCGGATCGGGAGAGCCGGCGGCGTGAACAAAGGCGAGCGTGCCCGCCCGCCAGAGCGGCACGAGGCTGGCCAAGGCCGGGTGGAGCCCAAAGCGGGCGTCGAGCGCCAACGCGCCGTCGGGCTCGCCCGGCCGGGCGATCGCGATGGTCGGCCGCGCCGCGTAATAAGCCTCCTCGCCGTAGGGCACGACGACATTGAGGCCGTCGACAGCACCGCGCAGCAGAAGCACGATCAGGCGCTGCGGGCCGCCCTCGGCGGTCGCCGCCCAGGCCCCGTTGCCGAGCGGCAACAGGGCCGCCCCGACCGACGCCTTCAACAGGGAGCGCCGCGGCCAGCCGGCCTTCTTCTCCATTCGCCCTCTCCTATCGGCGCATAAAATCGGGGCTGCCGAGGATCATCGCGGCGCGCAGCCCGGCGGGGGCCGCCGCGACTGCTGCACGCGTCGAGCCCGACCAGGTCGCGTCGAAGATCTTGTCGAGACGCGCGGCGTCGACCGGATCGGGCCGCCGCCGCGCCGCCGCACCGTCTTCATCGCCGACCGGCTCGGCGCTGACCGGCACAAAGCCGCGGGCGAACGCCGTGGCAAAGCTGATCCGCTGGATCGCGGCGTCCGGGCTGAGCCAAGCCTCTTGCGTATTCTTGTACCCGTCCGGCGTCTCGCAACCGTAAAGCGGCATGCCGAAGCGCCCCATCCAGCCGATCAGCGGGCGCAGATTGTTGATCGGGACTCCGGCCGCGCGCACCGCGGAAATCACGTATTCATAGGGCGTCTTGTATTTCTGCCCGGGGCTATCCCAGAATTCGCGGCTGTCGAACAGCGTCTTCAAGACTTCGCGGATGTCGCCGCCGGTGGCCAGAAAACGGTCAGCGAGCCGGTCCACCAATCCTGGCGGCGGTGCGTCGGCGACAAAATATTGGGCGAGCTGATAGGCGATATGGCGGGCGGTGGCCGGGCTGCCGGCGAGAATGTCGAGCGCCTCTTCGCCCTCCGCCCGGCCCCGTGCCTGCAGCTTCCGCCCCAAAAACACCTTGGGGCTGTCGTCATGCCGTCGCGCATCGAAGATTGCCGGAACCCCGGGAAACTCTTGCGAGTTCGGGCGGGTTCACCCGCCAGCCGGTGAACACCCGCGCCAGGGTGGTGACGTCCTCCTGGGTATACCCGCCGTCGACGCCGAGGGTGTGCAGCTCCATGATTTCGCGGGCAAAGTTCTCGTTCAGCCCGCTCGCCGCGCCTCGCGCCCCCGGGCTCCCCGGCGCCGTGTTCTGGGTATTGTCGAGATAGACCAGCATCGCCGGGTGCTCTGCCACCGCGAACAAGAGATCGCGGAACCGGCCGAGCGCATGGGGACGGATCGCCCGCTCCTCGTAATTGCCGATCCACACGCGATCGAGCCCCTTGCCGGAGAAAATGTTGAAGTGGTTGAACCAGAAGTTCACCATGACCTGCTGGAGCTGGCGCCGGCTCAGCACCGCTTTGAGAACCCGCGCCTCTTGGGCTTCGCGTACGACGAGCCGGGCCCGAGCCCGCTGATCCTTGAGCTCGTCCAAGCTCGGCTTCAGGCCGAGAACCGGGCGCACCGGGCCGTAAAGCTCGCGCAGCTCTTCCGCGTGGAGGTCGAGGGTCGGAAGTTGGGCTAGGCGATAGCGCAGCTCGATCGGCTCGACAATCGCGGCGGGATCGAGCTGCTCGGCGATGTAGCGCTCGACGCCGATCGTCTTCACATAATTGAAATCATCGAGGGTCGGGCCAAACGCCAGCCGGTTCAGCACGTGAACCACCTGGCGATCCGAATCGACGGCGCCGGCCCGCACCGGCAGCAACAGCATCAGCAGACACGCCGCGCCCAGGAATCCGGCATATCGGCTCGACATGGCTCTCGCAGGCTCTAGCCGTTGACAGTCGTCTTAGGAACCCGACAACGATTATATCCCTTCTCTGCGGCAACCGCCTGCGTGTTGCGCTGCCGCCCTGGTCGGTGAGCTCCGCGCGGCGGGCGGATTTACCCGGCGCTCGAGCTAATCAACGATCTGCGGGATCAGCAAAAACAGGTCGGTGTCGCCGGTGGCCGCGCCGGCAGCGGTCAGCATCGCATGCGCCTGGCCGCGGTGATGGGTCTGATGATTGAAGAAGTGCGTCACCAAGAGCCGCTTCGGCGCGCGGATCTCGCGGTTGGCGGCACCGCTGAACCATACCAGGTCTTCGCCGAGCCACGCGTCGTCGACCTGGCGCGCCCAACGGGTGATGTCGACGTCGGCCGTCTCGCGGGCTGCAGCGAGCTCAGCGAAATCGTCGATCATCTGCGCGCTCTGCTTGATCGGGGTCGCGGGCTTCGGCCAGTTGTCGAACCGCGACATCCATTGCCGGTCGCCCCACAGGATGTGGGTCAGGGTGCCGTGGATCGAGCCCCAGAACGCGCCGCGCGGCGCCCGGCGCTCGGTCTCCGGCAGACCCGCCGCGGCATCGTAGAGGCGGCGGTTCATCTCAGCGTTGTAGGCGGCCATGGTGCGGACATAAGCGGCGGTGATCATTGGCTCTTTCCTTCTCTTCTTTTCTTTGCTTTCAGCGGCCCTTGAACGGCCGTGGCCGGCGCTTTTCGGCAAAGGCGAGCGCCGCCTCGTGGAAATCCTCGCTCAGATAGAGCTTCAAGGGTGCGGTCTGCATCGCCACTTCGCGCGCGATCTGGTCCATGTACCAGCGCCGCGTGCGTACGGTCGCACGCACCGACAGCGGCGGGTTCTTGGCGATTTCGGCAGCGAGCTCGCGCGCGATTTCGAGATGCCGGCCCAACGGCGCGACGCGGCTGACGATCCCGGCGGCAAATGCCTCCTCGGCGGTGAAAAACCGGCCGGTCAGCGCGACCTCGGTGGCGAGCGCCGCACCGCCGCGGAAATTCAGCAGAGCCCAGTATTTCGAACCGCCGAGCCCGCGCGAGGTCTCGGTCACCTGGAATTTGGTCCCGGCTTCGGCGACGATCAGATCGCATTCGAGCACGATCCCGAGGGCGAGCCCCATCGCATAGCCATGCGGTGCGGCGATCACCGGCTTCCAATTGACCGACCGGGTCAGCAGATCGGCGGAGTTGGAGCCCCATCCCTGCGGGCCGCCATGCTCGAGGAATTCCTCCCGCCGCCGCAGCTGGCGCTGATGCACGTCGGCGCCGCTCGAAAACGCACGGCCAGCGCCGCAGAGGATCGCGACTTGCGCCTCGGGGTCGAGATCGAAGCGACGCAGCGCGTCGGCCAGGTGGCGCACCAACTCGTCGCTGAACGCGTTGAGCTTTTCCGGCCGATTGAGGGTCAGGGTCGCGACCTGGTCGCGGCAATCGTACCCGACCATGTTGTCGGCGCTCGTCTCGGCCATGCCCGTCTTCCCCATCGCGTGCGGACGCGAGCGAAAGATAGCGCCGAACCGGGCAGCGCCGCCAGCAGCGAAGCCGAATTTCTGTGCCGGCGAGCGGTTCCCTTCGAGCAGGCCCCCGCCGGGCAGCGGGGGCTCGCTCCTATCGAACGGCTATGGGCGGCTATTTGGCACCGTTCGCATGTTTAGGCGCAGAGTGCGCACATCGCGCAAACTCCGCCCCCGCGCGCCACGTTCCGGACTATCCAAAGGTATCGATGGCCATGCGCCCGGCTAGCGCGACGCCCGTTTTCGCCCGTCGCTCGTTGCTCGGCGGGGGCGGGACTGCGGCCGTCCCGGCGGATCAGCCGACGCCGAAGCGCTGGATCGCGTCCTTGCTGAATTCGAGGCCGAGGCCGGGCGCGGTCGGCATCGCCAACAGGCCGTTCTGCGGCGCCGGGACCTCCTGCCACAGATGGAACAGGCGCGGCATGTATTCGACAGTCAGCCCGTTGGGCACGGCGCCGACCAGATGAACATGGATCTCAGGCACGCCGTGGCTGACCACCGGCAAATTGAACGCTTCGGCCATGCCGGCGATCTTGAGCCACGGCGTGATGCCGCCCGAGCGCACCTGGTCGATCATCACGATGTCGACCGAGCGGGCTTCGATCATGTGGCGGAACGGCACGATGCCCCAGAGGTACTCGCCGCCGGCGACCGGCGTCGACAATGCCGCCGTCACCCGCGCCAGCCCGGCGTAGTCGTCATGCGCGGTCACGTCCTCGAGCCAGTAGAGGCCGACGCCGGCATCCTCGACCCGCTTGCCGATGTCGATCGCCTGCTCCGGCCGCCAACGCTGGTTGATGTCGCACATCAGATCCATGTCGGGGCCGACCGCCTGGCGGATCAGCCGGGCCTGCTCGACCTCGCGCGCCGGCGTGGTCGCTCCCGGCAGGCCGAGCTGCATCTTGGCCTGGCGATGGCCTTTTTCGCGCAGCCTTCCGGCCGCGGTCACCGCCTCTTCCAGTTTGAGGCCGCGGCGCAAGGCCCCGCTCGCATAGGTCGCGACCTGGTCGCGCCCGCCGCCGAGCAACTTCCACAAGGGCAGGCCCAGCGCCTTCCCTTTGATGTCCCACAGCGCGACGTCGATCGCCGACAGCGCCATCGTGAAGATCCCGGCCGGACCGGAGGAGACCGCCGCGGCGCGCAATTTCGCCGCCACCGCCTCGACCCGCATCGGGTCCTCGCCGAGCGCCAGCGCGCCCAGCTCGTCGACCGCGTGGCGCAGGGTTCGGGTCAGGGCGCCGCCGAAATAGGTGACGCCAATACCCTCGACGCCCTCGTCGGTGCCGAGCCGCAGCCAGACGATCGGGTTTTTCGCGTTCGGGTTCTCCGAAAACCCGGCGAGCGGCTCGTCATTGGGCAGCGCCACGATCCCGGTCTCGACTTTAGTAATTTTCATTTGCGCCTCCGCGTCACTGATGAACCGGCTCCAGCTTATCGCCGTCGAGATCGACGACGAACGCCGTATCATAGGTCGCGCCCTATAGCGGCCGCAGCCGCGGCTTGCCGCAATCGGCGCCCGTCAGCGCGGAGAGCCGCCGCAGGGAACGCATCTGTCGCGTTCATTACACGAAACTGAAGCCTCTCGCGCCGCTCTGTGACGTGTCTCACACATATCCTCGGCCCATCGCTACATATTCCGACGGTGCCGTCGCCTCGGGGGCCGATTGGGAGAGGCACATTGATCGGCGAGCCGCGGCACGCTCTCACATCCGGAGGACGTCGTGAATACACCTCAAGACAATCGACTTTCGGCGGGCGGTGGTCTCCGCGCCGCGCTTCACTCCTACGTCCACCTCGCCAGGCGCCCGAACGTCAGGCCCTATTTCAAGATGCGCCAAACCGGACCCGCTGCGCGAGCGGTGACCGACAGTGGCCCGTGGAACGTTCCCGATCTGTGCAAGGCCTATGATTGGCCGACCGGCCTCGCCGGCGGCAGCGTGATCGCCATCGTCGAGCTTGGCGGCGGCTGGGTGCAGTCGGATATGGACCAGTTCTTCAGCGGGATCAACCAGCCGGTTCCGAATATCGCCGACGTTTCCGTTGACGGCACTAAGAACACTCCGGACCCCGGCCCGAACAGTGCCGATGGCGAGGTCGCGCTCGACCTCGAGGTCGCCGCTGCCGCGTATTTTGTGGCGACCGGCAAACCGGCAACGATCCGCGTCTATTGGGCTCAGGACATTGCCGCCGCGGTGCGGGCCGCCACGGCCGATGGCTGCGACGTGTGCTCGATCTCCTGGGGTGCCGACGAGGCCATGTGGGGCGCGCAAGCCGGCCAGGACATGGAGCAGGCGGCGACCGAGGCCACCGCAGCCGGGATGATCGTGTTCGCCGCATCGGGCGACAACGACTCGAGCGACGGTGGGCCGAACCGGGCCAATGTCGATCTTCCGGCCTCGGCACCGCATGTCATCGGCTGCGGCGGCACGAAAAAGACCCGGACCGAAGAAACCGTCTGGAACAACGACCCTGGCAATCCGAGCGGCGAGGGAACCGGCGGCGGTTTTTCGACTCTGTTCAAGCCGATGCCTCCTTGGCAGGCTGGGGCGCCGCACGGGCCCGGCCGGATGGTTCCCGACATGGCCGCCAACGCCGACCCCAATACCGGCTACAACATCGTGCTGCACGGGGCGCCGGCGGCGATCGGCGGGACCAGCGCCGTGGCCCCGCTCTACGCCGGACTGTTCGCTTCCTTCGGCACCAAGCTCGGCTGGGTCGCCCCCGAACTATGGCTCAACCACCTCTGCTTCAATGACATCACCAAGGGAGACAACGGCGCCTTTCGTGCCCGTGTCGGCCCTGACGCATGCACTGGGTTAGGCTCCCCGATCGGCCAGAAGCTCGCCGATCTGCTGACCCACCCGGCGGCGAGCGGGACGCGCAGAGTGAAAGATCTCGAGGCCGAGAACCAAGAATTGCGCGCCACGATTGCACGACTGACCGAGAGATAGGACCGCGCCATGGCGTGGGCCGGTCCGCACGGCCGGCCCGCGCCTACCGCCGGAAGACGAGGGCGAGGGCGATCGCGACCAGCGCCGCGGCCGCGATGTAGAGCGGCAGCACTACGAGCCAGGCGCGCTTGGCCTGCTCGGCGGCATGCGTGGCGAGCGACTCGGCATGCACCAGGACGCCCTCGCGCGAAATATCGCCGACCAGGCTTTCGAGACCGCGGACCAGCCGCGGCAGCCGCTCGACGATGTCGGCGACGGTATCGATCCGCTCTCGCAGTTGCGCCTCGATGCCGCGATTGTCCCGGACCCAGGCTTCGATCGGCGGCCGGGCCAGGATCCAAACGTTGATTTCCGGGTCGAGACGCCGTCCGATTCCTTCGATCAACACCATGGTCTTTTGCAGCAGCAGAAGCTGCGGCTGGGTCTCCATGCCGAACTGCTCGGTGACCTGGAACAGCTGGGCGAGGAGCCGCGCGACCGAGATGTCCTGCAGCGGGCGGCCGAGGATCGGCTCGCCGATGGCGCGGCAGGCCTGGGTGAAGCGGTCGATCGAGCGGTCGCGCGGCACATAGCCGGCGGCAAAATGGACCTCCGCGACCCGCCGATAGTCGCCTGACAAAAAGCCGACCAGCATGTCGGCGAGGTAAAAGCGGGTGGGGCGATCGAGCCGTCCCATGATCCCGAAATCGACGACGGCGATCGCCCCCGACGCATCGACGAACATGTTCCCCGGGTGCATGTCGGCATGAAAAAAGCCGTCACGGAACACCTGGTTGAAAAAGGCGCTGGCCGCTTCCGCCAGCAGCCGGTCGATCTGGTGCCCAGCGGCCAGCAGCGCGGCACGATCGTCGATGCGGATGCCGGCGATCCGCTCGAGCGTCAAGACCCCGTGCCCGGTGCGCTGCCAATCGATCCGCGGCACGCGAAAGCTCGGGTCGCCGGCAAAGTTTTCGGCCAGCTCCGACCCGGCCGCGGCCTCGAGCCGCAGGTCCATCTCGAAGCGAACCACCTCGGCTAGGGTCCGTACGACCTCGACCGGCTTCAAGCGGCGCGACGGCGGATAGAGGCGCTCGATCCAGCCGGCGAGCCACAGGAACAGGTCGAGGTCGCGGGCGAAGGCCTGCGCCACTCCCGGCCGCAACACCTTGACCGCGACCTCGCGGCCGTCCGGGGTTCGGGCGAAATGCACCTGGGCGATCGAGGCGGCGGCGACCGCGGTTTCGTCGAAGGAGGCGAACAGGGTTTCGAGCGGCTTCCCGAACTCGCTCTCGATCGCCGCCCGCGCCTGCGCGCCCGGAAACGGCGGCAGGCGGTCCTGCAGGCTCGCGAGGTCGGCGGCGAGCTCCTCGCCGAGCAGATCGGCGCGGGTCGAGAGCAGCTGACCGAGCTTGATGAAGCTCGGCCCCATCTCGTCGAGCGCCACGGCGAGCCGCTGGCCCGGGCGCGCCGCCACTGGACTGCGCCGACGGGTGAACAGCCGGGCGACCCGCAGGTAGAAGGCGACGACCGGGACCGCGGCAAATGGGAACAGCGCATCGTGGCGCGCCAGGATCAGCCCGATCGCGGCGAGGCGGGCGAGGTTGCGCAGGCTGCGCAGCATCGCGAACCCGGGCCCCCGCGCCGCAGGGCCTCAGAGGCGCCAGGCCGAGTGCAGCGCGGCGATGCCCCCCGTCAGGTTGCGGTATCTGACCTGCGCGAAGCCGGCCCCGGCGATCATTTCGGCGAATTCGCCCTGGCGCGGGAACCCGCGGATGCTTTCGACCAGATAGGTGTAGGCCTCGCGGTCGCCGGCGACGATCTGGCCGAGCAACGGCACGACATGAAAGCTGTAGAGATCGTAGAACGGCTGCAGCAGCGGCATCACCTCCGGGGTGAACTCGAGACACATGAACCGGCCGCCCGGCCGCAGCACCCGCCGTGCCTCGATGAGTGCGGTCTCGAGATGGGTCGCGTTGCGCATCCCAAAGGCGATCGTATAGAGATCGAAGCGGCACTCGGCGAAGGGCAGCCGCTCGGCCTCGGCGCCGAGCCACTCGATGCCGTCGAGGATGCCCCGGTCCAACGCCCTGGCGCGGCCGATCTCGAGCATCCGCGCATTGGGGTCGCAGACGACCGCCCTCCCACCGCCGACCCCATCCTCGGCCGCCGGGCCCGCGCCGAGCTCGGCCTGCGGCGCAAGGCGCGGCCAGGCCCGCAGCGCAACGTCGCCGGTGCCGCCGGCCACGTCGATCAGCTGCTGGCCCGGACGTGGCCTGATCCAGGCGATCATCGCCGCCTTCCACAACCGGTGAATGCCGCCGCTCATCAGGTCGTTCATCAGGTCGTAGCGGGATGCGACGCTGTCGAAGATGCCGCGGACCAGCCGCACCTTTTCGTGCGGCGGCACATGGCGGTAGTCGGGCGCGGCGCTGCCGCTTGTCTCTTGCTCGCTCATCGGGCAGGAAGATACCGCCATCGGGCCGCGCGCGCCACGCCGCGGCCGAGCAGGCGCGGAAGACCGTCGCTCGAATGCCCGAATTGCCGGAAGTCGAGACCGTGCGCCGCGGCCTGGCGCTGAAGATGAGCGGCCGGCGGATCGTGCGCGCCGAGTTGCGCCGGCCCGATCTGCGCCGGCCGTTTCCGCCGGCACTCGCCGAGCGGCTCGCCGGTGCCCAAATCGGCGCGCTCGCCCGTCGCGGCA
The DNA here is from genome assembly GCA_963795485.1 of uncultured Alphaproteobacteria bacterium. Lineage (GTDB taxonomy): Bacteria > Pseudomonadota > Alphaproteobacteria > ATCC43930 > CGMCC-115725 > AP-15. Next base: position 1,119,737 of record CAWCIL010000008.1, on the reverse strand, counting down.
AGTACATCCTGATCGAGCTCGACGCCGACGGCCTCCTGCTGCTCCATCTCGGCATGTCGGGGCGGATCACCGCCGGCGACGCGGCGCAGCCCGACCTGCGCCACGACCATGTCGTGCTGACCCTCGACGACGGCACCGTCGTCCGCTTCAACGACGCCCGCCGCTTCGGCACCCTCGACTACCTGCGGCGCAGCGAGGCGGGCCGGCACCCGCTATTGGCCGGGCTCGGGCCCGAGCCGCTCGAGGCGGGGTTCGACAGTGCCTATCTCGCCCAGAGATTCGCCGGCAAGCTGACCTCGGTCAAGGCAGCGCTGCTCGACCAGCGCATCGTCGCGGGGCTCGGCAACATCTATGTCTGCGAGGCGCTCTACCGCGCGCGCCTGTCGCCCCGGCGGCTCGCCGGCTCGATCGGGCGCGCCGGGCTCGTCCGGCTCGCCACGGCCATCCGCGCGGTGCTCGAGGAAGCGATCGCCGCCGGCGGCTCGTCATTGCGAAATTATGTCCAGGCCAATGGCGAGCTCGGCTATTTCCAGCATCGCTGGGCGGTTTACGCCCACGAAGGCGAGCCCTGCCCCGGCTGCGACTGCGCCGAAGGCGTGCGCCGCATCGTCCAATCCGGCCGCTCGACCTTTTATTGCGCCAAACGGCAGCGCTAGAGCCGATTAAGGTGCTGATTCAGATATTCTCGGTATCTGCAGCATCGCCATCCCGACGAAGCCTGCCCCTGGCAGCGAACAGGGGGTCGGGACCCACTTCTGCCCTGGGTACCGGCCTTCGCCGGTATGGTGGGGAGGAGCGGCAGCAACTGGATCCGACATATTTCTGAGGCGGCCATCAGAGGAGAAGCAGGGGATGAGCGAGACGCCCGACTACCAGAACATCCTTGTCGAGCGCTGCGGCGCGGTCGGCATCGTCACCTTGAACCGGCCGCAGGCGCTGAACGCATTGAACGCGGCGCTGATCGCCGAGCTGGCCGCGGCGATCGACGAACTCGAAGCCGACGAGGCGATCGGCGCGATCGTCTTGACCGGCAACGACAAGGCTTTCGCCGCCGGCGCCGACGTCAAGGAGATGGCCGGCAAGACCTATCCCGAAATTTATCTCGAGGACTTCATCACCCGCGGCTGGGAGCGGGTCGGGCAATGCCGCAAGCCGGTCGTCGGCCGCGGTCGCCGGCTTTGCCCTCGGCGGCGGCTGCGAGATCGCGATGATGTGCGACATCGTCGTCGCCGCCGACACGGCGCGCTTCGGCCAGCCCGAGATCCAGCTCGGGACGATGCCGGGGGCCGGCGGGACCCAGCGCCTCGCCCGCTTTGTCGGCAAGGCGAAGGCGATGGATCTGTGCCTGACCGGGCGGATGATGGACGCTGCCGAAGCCGAGCGCGCGGGGCTCGTCAGCCGCATCGTGCCGGCCGCCGAACTGCTGCCGGAGGCGGTCAAGCTCGCCGAGCGGATCTGCGAGATGTCGCGCCCGATCGCGATGATGGTCAAGGAATTGGTCAACCGCGCCTACGAGACGCCCCTTGCAGAGGGGGTGCGCTTCGAGCGGCGGCTGTTCCATTCGACCTTTGCCACCGAGGACCGCAAGGAGGGCATGGCCGCCTTCATCGAAAAGCGCAAACCCGCCTTCCGCAACCGCTGACTGCTCGTCGCAGGGCTGCCGTTCAGTAGTCGCCGCCGCGGGGATCTTCGGAGTGAGCAAGCATCATCCAAGTCGCCTCGCGCCCAGCCTTCAAGCCCATCCGCGGGCGGTTTGCCTCTTGCAATGCCCCTCGGCGTCAATCAGCTCGGTGTTGATCCGACAGCACCGCGCTCGCTTGCGTCAGCTCTTCACCCGCGAGATTTCGGTTGGGGTATTTATTTGTGAGCTATTTCGCGATGGCGGGCTCGCGCTTTAGGCCCGCTGGAGCTGGATTGCCGCGGGCCAGCACGGCTTCGAGGGTGGTGCGGATCTCGGCGAGCTTGACCGGGTGCTCGACTTTGTGGCCGAACAGATTCTTGACGTAAAAGACGTCGACCACCTTTTCGCCATAGGTCGAGATCTTGGCGCTCGACACCTGCAGGCTGAGCCGGGTCAATTCGCGGGTCAGCTCGAACAACAGGCCCGGCCGGTCGCGGCCATTGACCTCGATCACCGTATGCGAGGCGCTGGCGCTGTTGTCGACGAGCACCCGCGGCGCCACGGTGAACACTTGCGTGCGGCTCGGGAAAGCCGGCGGCCGGGCGAGCTCGCGATGCGGCTTCAGATCGCCGGTCAGCACATTCTCGAACGTGACCGCGAGGCGGGCGAGCTTGTCCGGACGATCGAAGGCTCCGCCGGCCAAGTCCTGGACCCAGAACGTGTCGAGCGCCATGCCGTTCGACATGGTCATGATCCGGGCGTCGACGATGTTGGCGCCGCTGACCGCGAGCGCGCCGGCGATGCGCGAGAACAAGCCCGCATGGTCGGCGGTGTATAGGGTGATCTCGGTCACCGCGCGCTGCGCATCGACCCGCTTTTCGACGGTCAACGGTGCGCCGCTCGCCTCGGCCTCGCGGATCAGCCGGGCATGCCGGGCGTGGGTCTCCGGATCGAAGGACAGCCAGTAAAACGGGTAGCCGCTCTTGGCGAACGCGGCGAACTCGGCGTCGCTGAAATCGGGCAGCCGGTCGCGCACCGCGTCGAGCGCCGCGGCGACCCGCAAATCCCGCGCCTCGACCGTCAGCCCTCCCGACATGACCTCGACCGCGCGGTGGTAGAGGTCGCGCAACAGCGCCGCCTTCCAGCCGTTCCACACCTGCGGCCCGACCGCCCGGATGTCGGCGACGGTCAGGATCAGCAGCAGCTTCAACCGCTCGGGCGACTGCACATGACCGACAAAGTCGCCGATCGTCTGCGGATCGCCGATGTCGCGCTTGAAGGCGGTGCCGCTCATCAGGAGGTGCCAGCGCACCAGCCAAGCCACCGTCTCGGTTTCCTCGGCCGAGAGCCCGAGCCGCGGCCCGAGCTTCAGCGCGACGCGCTCGCCGAGCACCGAATGGTCGCCGCCGCGGCCTTTGGCGATGTCGTGCAGCAGCACCGCGAGATAGAGCGCGCGGCGCGAGAAGACCGTCGCTGCGAGCGCCGTCGCCAACGGCAATTCGTCCTTGAGCAACCCGGTCTCGATCTTGTGCAGGATGCCGATCGCGAACAGCGTGTGCTCGTCGACCGTGTAGTGGTGGTACATGTCGTATTGCATCTGCGCCACGACGCGCCCGAAATCGGGGATGAAGCGGCCCAGCACCCCGGCCTCGTTCATCCGCCGCAAGGCCGTCTCCGGGTCCTTCTTCGAGGTCAGGATTTCGAGGAAGAGGCGGTTCGCCTCGGGATCCTCGCGCAGCTTCGCATCGATCAGCCGCAGGGATTGGCTCGCCCGGCGCAGTGCCTTGCGGATGAATGTCGAGCCCGCTCTGCTGGGCGACTTGGAACAGGCGCAGCAGCGCCACCGGGTCGGTCTTGAAAAAATCGTCCGAGGGGATCGTCAACCGCTCGCCGTCGAGCACGAACCCGTCGAGCCCGCGCCGTCCGACCCCCCATCGCACCCAGGAAAGCCGGCGTTTGCGCTGCTGGTCGGCTTCGAGGATCGCGCAGAAGATCCGGGTCAGATCGCCGACATCCTTGGCGACCAGGAAATAGTGCTTCATGAAGCGCTCGACCCCGCGGCTGCCGGCGTGGTCGGTGTAGCCCATGCGCCGCCCGATCTCGCTCTGCAGGTCGAAGGTCAGCCGCTCCTCGGCGCGTCCGGCGAGAAAATGCAGATGGCAGCGCACCGTCCACAGAAAGCTCTGCGCCCTGGCAAAGCGCTGCAACTCCTCGGCCGACAGCACGCCGCAGATCGACGAGCTTGGCGACATCGTCGATGCGATAGATGTATTTGGCGAGCCAGAAGAGCGTGTGCAGGTCGCGAAGACCGCCCTTCCCCTCCTTGACGTTCGGCTCGAGCTGGTAGCGGCTGTCGCCGACGCGGCGGTGGCGCTGGTCGCGCTCGGCGAGCTTCGCTTCGACGAACTGCGCCGCGGTGCCGCGCACGATCTCGCTGTCGAAGCGCTTTTTGAGCTCGCGGAACAACGCCTCCTCGCCCCACAGATAGCGCGCCTCGAGGAGACCGGTGCGGATCGTCAGATCGGATTTCGCTTGGCGCAGGCAGTCCTCGACCGAGCGCGTCGCCTGACCGATCTTGAGCTTCAGGTCCCACAACAGATAGAGCAGCAATTCGACGACCTGCTCGGTGTGGGGGGTCTGCTTGTAGGGCAGCAGGAACAATAGGTCGATGTCGGAATAGGGCGCCAGTTCGCCGCGCCCATAGCCGCCGACCGCGACCAATGCCAGACGCTCGCCCGAAGTCGGGTTGGGGAGCGGGTAGATCTCGCCGGTGACCACGTCGAACAGCGCGCGGATCAGCTGATCCATCAGAAAGCATTGCTCGCGCACGACCGCGGTGCCGTCGCCGCTCGCCTCGAAGCGGCGGCGGATCTCGGCGCGTCCGGCGGCGAGCGCCGCCTTCAGAGGGACCAGGAGCGGCCGGCGGTCGAGGTTCGCGGATTTGGACCGAACCGGCAGCCGTGGCCAATTCCTCGGCCAGCACGCGCCGGTCGATGATATCGCGTTGCCGGGTAATGTTCCCCATGCCGCCCCTCCCAGGCCGCGGCTTCAACGCGGCCTCGGCCGGCTTCGTTCCGTGATCGGCGGACGACGCGGTCATGCGCGAGAGATCGGGATGCGGGCTGGGATTTACCCGCCGCCATTTACGCAACACAGCCATTACAAGTGACGCCCGGCGTCGACGGTGATGATCGAGCCCGTGGTGTGGGTCAGATGGGTGATGCTGGCCATGACGGCGAGCGCCACGTCATGGGCTTCGATCGCGCGCTTCAATGGGGTCGCCGCCGCGGCCCTCGCCATCATCTCCTCGGTGCGGCCGGGGACAAAGCCGGTATGCACCATCCCCGGCGCTACCACGACGACGCGGATCTCGGGGCCGAGCACGCGGGCCAGCGCCATGCTCATCGTGTTGAGCGCGGCCTTGGAGGCGCCGTAGATGATCGAGCTGCCGGTGCCGTGCTGGGCCGCACCCGAGGAGATGTTGACGATCACCCCGTCGCCCGACTGGCGCAGCAGTGGGACAAAGGCGCGGATCGTCGCGAACGGCCCGCGCACATTGGCGGCCAGGACCGCGTCGATCAGATCGTCGTCGAGCGCTTCGAGATCGTGATGCGGCACCATCCGGGTAAATCCGGCGGAATTGACCAGGATGTCGGCCCGGCCGAGCTCCTCTTTGACCGTGGCCGCAACTCTGCGGATTTGCGCCGTGTCCTCGAGCGGCAGATGCATCGCCCGATGGCCATGGCCGGGCAATTCGGCGATCAGCGCCGCCGCCCGCTCGGCGCCCTTGTTGTAGCCGATGACGACCCGCGCCCCCGCCGCCGCGATGAGCCGCACGCTCGCCGCCCCGATGCCGCTGCTGCCGCCGGTGACCACAGCGACCTTGCCGGCCAGGGAAGAACGGTCTTCGATCGTCATTCTCATCGCTCCTAGCCGGATAGCGGCAGCCTGATCGACGGGTCGCTTCGCGCCATTCTACCAGATCGCAGGTCTCCGGCATTTGCGAAACGTCGAATCGTGGCCGCCCGCGACGTTGACGGAATTGGGCCGGCGACCGATCGGACTGGATATTTCATAGCCGACACTCACCTTGATCGTGTTGCCGGCATCGTGCTGCCGGCCAAGTCGCCAAGGACAGAACACGGGGTCAGCTCACGATGTTCGACAAGACCAAGCTCGACGCACTGCGCGCCAAATATGTGGGCGCCAGGGAAACCGAGATCGCCCCCGAGCGGTTCCGAAAACCGCTCTCGCTGGTCTTCGGCAGCACCTATCGCCGGCCGATGCCCTATGCCGGCATCCCGACCCTGCTCGACACGCCCTATCGGCCCGATGCCGCCGACCGGCCCGATTTCGCCGGTCTCGATGTGGCGCTCGTCGGCGTGCCGATGGATTTGGGCGTGACCAACCGCCCCGGCGCCCGCTTCGGCCCGCGCGCAGTGCGCGAAGTCGAGCGCATCGGCCCCTACAACCACGCGCTCGGCGTTGCCCCGCGCGGCGAATGCGCCGTCGCCGACATCGGCGACGTGCCGATGCGCTCGCGCTACAGCCTTGATCAGTCGATCGAGGACATAGCCCTCTTCTACGAGCGCATCGCCGCGGCCGGGGTGCGTCCCATTTCGGTCGGCGGCGACCATTCGGTCAGCTATCCGATCCTCAAATCGCTCGGCGCCGAGCGGCCATTGGGCCTTGTCCACATCGACGCCCATTGCGACACGATGGGCGAGGTCGACGGCTCGAAATTCCACCATGGCGGGCCGTTTCGCCAGGCGGTGCTGGCCGGTGCGCTCGACCCCGAGCGCACGGTTCAGATCGGCATTCGCGGCCCGGCCGAGATCTTCTGGGGCTTCTCCTACGATTCGGGCATGACCGTCCTGCACATCGAGGAGGTCGACCGGCTCGGCATCGCCGGGGTCGTCGAAAAGGCGCGCGCGGTCGTCGGCGACGGCCCGACCTACATCTCCTTCGACGTCGACGGGCTCGATCCGGCCTATGCCCCCGGCACCGGCACGCCCGAAGCCGGTGGGCTCACCCCGCGCGAGGCGCAGGCGATCCTGCACGGCCTCAAGGGCCTCGACATCATCGGCGGCGATGTCGTCGAGGTCGCCCCGCAATACGACGCCACCACCATCACCGCGATGGTCGGCGCGCAGATGCTGTTCGAAATCTTCTCGCTCGCCGTCCTCAATCCCCGCTTCAAGCGCCGCCCCGCCTGACCGCCGCTCACCGAGGCGGAACCTACGACGTCGATCGCATGCATCGGGCCGCTTGCCGGACGGGGTCCCATCGGGGAGAACTTCTGAAGGACGAGCCGTTGGCGCGAGCCTGAGCGCCGAGGCGCTGACGATCGCGCTGCCGCGGCCTGCAGGTCGCTCACGACCTCACCTGCACCAAAGCCGGGCGCGCCGCCGGAATGACTCCCGCCGCCGCGTGACCGGCGAAAGGCCCGGGACGATCGGGGCCTTCGGTATCGTCCGCGGCCATGTCGTCGAGCTTGCCGCGTAACGGGAGGCCACCATGGTCACTGCAATGGCGGCGCAGAAATAGAGCAACGAAGTCACTGCGAGCCGCGCGGGCTACGTCGGCCTGGCGGCCAAGATATCCCGGATTTCTTCGAGCAAGACCTCGCTGCGCGGCGGCGGCGCGGGTGCGGCTTGCGGGCGCGTGTAGAGGCGCGACAGCGCCTTGACCAGCCAGAACACCGCGAAGCTGACGATCACGAACTGGATGACGGTGTTGATGAACACGCCGATGTTCAGGGTCACCGCACCCGCTTTCTGCGCATCGGCCAGGGTCGCCGCGTGCGGCCCCTTCAGGGTGACGAAAATGTTGGTGAAATCGATGCCGCCGACGAGCAAGCCGATGACCGGGGTGAAGACGTCCTTGACCAGGCTGTTGACGACCCCGGTAAAGGCGACGCCGATGATGATGCCGACCGCAAGGTCCACGACGTTGCCGCGCATGATGAAGGCGCGAAATTCGTTGACCCAGCCCGGCCGCCGCAGGCGCGTCGGCGATGCGGTTCGTTCGCTCATGGAAGCCCCCTTCGCTGATCGGCCGCAGTATAACCGCAGCGCGGGGATGAATCTTCCCCCCCCACTCCCGTTGCCTTCAGCTAGGGGGTTCCGACGGTCCGAGCCCGGATCCACTCCGCCGTTCGGCGCAGGCCGCCGAAGGTGAAGAGATGCAGGCCGTCGATCGGCGCCGCCGGGTCCTCTTCGGCGACCAGCGCGTCGATCAGTCCATCGGGGCCGGCTTCGACGAGGATTCGGGCGAAGGCGGTGTGTCCGCGGCCGAGCGCCCGCAGCGAGGCGCCGACGCCGCAGCGCACCGCGAATTTGGCGAGCGTCGCGACGGTGGCGGGTCCGGCGACGCCGATCCTGACCGGGCAGAGCTCGCCCTCTACCCGCAACGATGCGATCCAGCGCCGGATCGGCTCGGCATCGAACCCGAATTGGGTGATCAGCGACACGTCGAGGCCACGTTCGCGCGCCAGCCCCAGTTTTGCCTGGAGGGCACGCGCGAGGGCACGGGGATCGATCCTCGGATGGCCCTCCGGGTAGCCGGGAAGAAAAACCTCGCCGATGCCGCTGTGCTCGACCAGGCCCGTCGCCAGCAGATCGAGGCCGTCGCCGAACGGACCCGACGGCCGGTCGGGGTCGCCGCTGATGATCAGCGCGCTCGTTACCTCCGCCTCGGCTGCCGCGCGCTGCAGAAAGTCGCGAGCCTGGGTGAAGCTGGCGAGGCGACGCGCCGCGACATGCGGCACCGGCACGAAACCGGCGCGGCGCAGCGCGCCGCAGGCGGCGACGATGTCGTGATGGGTGACGCTCGCCGGATGACTGACGAACACCGTCGTGCCGGGGGCGAGCAGATCGCGGAGCCCCTTTTCGCTCAGGGCCTCTCGCGGCGAGATCTCGATCGAGCATGCGCCGATCAGCTGGGCCGTCCGGCGCCGGTCCGAATCCTGCCGCAGCGCGCGCACCGGTCCGCCGACGCCGGTCATCAGCCCGAATCCCGCTTGCGGGAGATCACGTAGGACTCGTCCCAGAACCACAGCCCGCCGTGCTTGTGCAGCACCTCTCGGGTGGCCTCGAGATAGGCGCCGCCGCTGATCGCCGCCGCCAGCCGCTGATCCTCGATCTGGGCGACATAGACGGCGGCGTTCCAGGCGGCGAACAAAGTCGAGGTGCCGATGGTCACGTCGATCTCGCTCGGCAGGGTGTGCATGTCGTAGCGGAACAGCGAGCGCGCATCGGCATAGGCGCCGAAATTGAGGTCGCGCCCGGCGCTGCCGAGCTCGGTCTTGGTCGCGCGCAGCAGCGCATGACGGTCGGCGGTGAACGGGTCCTCGTCGGGCCAGATCCGCTGGATGATCTCGAGTCCGGGATCGTGGCCGTGCGAATGGACCGCGATCAGGCGCCCGCCGGGGGCCAGGCTGCGCGCCAGCGGGGCGATGACCCGGCGCGCCTTGAACGCGACCGGGGCGCGGGCGCGATAGGGCTGGGAGGCGATCACCAGATCGTAATCGGCGCGGGTCAGCCCGCGCCGCGGCCGTACCTGGTCCAACAGGAATTTGTGGTCCTCGCGATAAATCGCCAGCACCACCGGCTTTTCGTAGACCGGGTTGCCGCTCGTTCGATTGACCAGCGCGCGCCAGTGCTCGGCGAGGAAATCGCGCAGCTCGGTGATCTGCGTCTCGAAATCGTGCGCGGTATCGCCCCGCAACGCGAGCTCGTGCCAAACGAGGCTGGTCGCCGAGGTCACCGAGTTGGGCGTCAGCCATGGCGCCTCGGAATAATACATGTTGGTCAGCACCAGCACGGTCGCGGGGTGTTCGAACAGCCGGTCGGGCATCTTTTCGAGCACCAGCCGGACATCCTCGAGGCTGATCTCCTTGGCGACGATGTAGAACGGCATGGTCGGAAACCGGTGGTGCATGGCGCGCATCGTGCGCGCGAGCACCGTGCCGTCGCCGGTGCCGGCGTCGAACACGCGCAGTGCCGGTGGGCGCGGGTGAATGTTGCCCAACTCCATGCCGACCCGTTGGGCGATGACCCACTTCTCGCTGCACGTCGTGACGAACAGCAAATATTTCTGGCGGTTATCGTAAAAGCGAAAATTCTGCGCGGTCTGCGCCGGTCCCGAAGGCGGCAACGCGGCGAGGGGCGGCATGGCGTTGACGGGCGGGCGGGGCTCGCGGGCGATGAACGCGCGCACGCGTTCGACCGTATCGGTCGTGACGCGACCGCCCAGACGAAGCCGGCTGACCAGCTTGCCGTCATTGACCGCGTGGCGCCCAAAGGTCGATTCCGCCATCTTGGCGCTGCGGCAGTATTCGGCGATGTCGCGCAGCAGCGCCTCGCTCATCGGCCGATCCTCCCGACGCTATCCGCCGAGATTCAGCCGCGCACCGGAACCCCGGTCAACCACAATCCTGCCCACTCCAAAAGTGGGCAGAGCAATGGGAAAGGGAGCGCCGCCCGGCCCGGTCTTATGGCGCTCCTGCAAACTCAAAAGGATTTTGGCAACCCGGCCTGACTGAGGATGCCGTTCGCAGTGTGCCGGCTGACTATCCGGACTGGCACCGGAAAGCGCCGCCGGGTGATCGGATTGTACCAGATGTCATGACTGCCCTTGCCCACCCGCAGGAAATAGCAACCGGCGCGGATCAGCAGTCGCCGCAGTTCGCGATCGAAGGCGGCCGCCACTCACGCCGCGGCGACTACGGGAACGGATTGCACGCGCTCGGCGACAACGTGCAGCTCTATCTCGTCGCCAGGTGCGGCAAGCCCATTTTCGGCCGCGATCTCGGGTGCGATTTCGAGCACTCGGGAAACAAGCTGTTCAAAGGTCGGGGCTTCCGTCGTCAAGGGCAGCTCATCATTGGAGCACCACCACACCCCGGCCTCGCCGTCCCACTCCGCGCGGATCTCGAAACTTCTGCGTGACGCCGACATTCGGCCCCTCCGGGGGTGCTCCCCACATCAGACATGATAGCTGATGGGCGCGAACAAAACCACCATCGCCCGATTGTCCGGCTTGCTGCATTCGATGGGGTTCGCCTTCATTGAGCGAGACGATAACCGGGTATCGAGTGCTACAATCTGGAGCGATATGAGCCGGCGGCTGATCCGCGATGTCGCCGAAAAAACAGGGGGGAGTCATGAGACGCAGCGCCGATCATATCCTGACCAGCCATGCCGGGAGCCTGCCGCGTCCGGACAATTTGATCGGGGCGAACCGCGCGCACGAAACCGGCGGGCCGACCGAGGAGCGAGCGTTTCAAGAGACGCTGCGAACCGCCGTGGCCGAGGTCGTGCGCCGTCAGAAGGATCTCGGCATCGACGTCCCGGGCGACGGCGAGTTCGGTAAGCCGATGGGGCAGCGGGTCAATTACGGCTCCTGGTGGCGCTATTCGTGGCAGCGGCTGGGCGGCATCGAGCCTGGCGAGAATTCGCTCTACGACATGGAGCCGCGCCGCTCCAGTCCCGGCCAAATCGCGTTGACGAGCTTTGGCGACCGGCGCGACCGCAGCCGGTTCGCCGCCGCCTACAACGATCCCAATTCCGGCATCACCACTGGGCCTCGGCCGCCGGCGCCGGTCTGCGTCGGCCCTTTGAGGTATATCGGCAACCGCACGATCGCGGCCGACATCAGCCGCTTCAAGGCGGCGCTAGCCGCGGCCGGGGTCGAGGAAGGGTTCATGACCGCGGTCGCACCCGCCAGCTGCGCGCGCATCGGCAACCGATATTACGGGAGCGACGAGGAATTCCTTTATGCCTGCGCCGAGGCGATGCGTGAGGAATACCGGGCGATCGTCGAGGCCGGGCTGATCCTGCAGTTTGACGACCCGTGCATCGCCGAGGGCTGGGACCAGGTCAATCCCGAGCCTTCCGTCGAGGACTACCGCAAGCTCGCCACGACCTGGATCGAGGCGCTGAATCATGCGATCACCGGGTTGCCCCAGGACCGGCTGCGGTTTCATCTGTGCTGGGGCAGCTGGCACGGCCCGCATGTGACCGACATCCCGATGCGCGACATCGTCGAGGTTATGTTGAAGGCGAATGTCGGCGCCTATTCGTTCGAAGCCGGCAATGTCCGCCACGAGCACGAATGGAAGGTGTGGCAGGACGTGAAATTGCCCGACGACAAGCTGATCCTGCCGGGCGTCGTCAGCCACGCGACCAATGTCGTCGAGCACCCGGAGCTGGTGGCCGAGCGGATCACGCGCTTTGCCAACCTGGTCGGGCGCGAGCGGGTCATCGCCTCGACCGATTGCGGGCTCGGCGGCCGGGTTCACCCGGACATCGCCTGGGCCAAGCTCGAAATCTCTCGCCCAAGGTGCGGAATTGGCCAGCAAACAGCTATGGCGCTGAGACAGCCTTGCTGTCAGCGAATGCCCTCGGGCGGTTGCGCCGTTTCGAGCGCATGCACCCGATTGAGCAGGCGATCCATTCGACTGTGCTCGGCGCGAACTTCGGTCAAGACGTCGTTCATCTGCCGGGTCATCGTATGATCGAGGCGCTGGGCGATCGCGGTCAACACAGTAACGTCGTCCTTCATGGCGAGCAGTTCCAGCATCTGCCGCCCGAGCAGCGTCACATCGACATTCTTGGCGCATGCGGCGAGGTCTTGCTTGGTCGCCACCTCGCTGCGCAGCGTCGCCATCTCGCTGGCGAGCGGATCCATCTTACCGGCAAGCGTTCCTAGTATCGCCTCGATCCGTTGCATACGATCTTCGCTCATCCGGTGCTCTCGCTATCCCTCTCTCGCCGGCTTGACGTCCGACATGTGACATAATCGAAATGCCGCCCGAAATCGACTGGTAAGAGAGGCCTGCGAGCCGAGCGAGCGAGGAGTGCGGCACCAGCGGATCGCGGCGACCGCACGCGCGGAAGGAGGACTATGCGACCCAGCACCGATCGAATTCTGACCACCCATGTCGGCAGCCTGCCGCGCCCGGACGATTTGATCGCGGCGAACCGAGCGCGCGAAGCCGGCGAGACGACCGACGAGGCCGGCTTCCAAGAGATGCTGCGGGCCGCCGTCGCCGAGGTCGTGCGCACCCAGAAAGATCTCGGTATCGATGTTCCGAGCGATGGCGAATTCGGCAAGTCGATGGGGCACCGGGTCAATTACGGGGCGTGGTGGAGCTATGTCTTCGGCCGCCTCGGCGGCATCGAATTCGGCGCGCCCGGCCCCTATGGCCGCACCGCGAGGCGCTCGAATCCGGGCGAGATCGTCTTGACCAGCCAGGACGACCGCCGCGATCGCCAGCGGTTTGCCGCGGCTTATGCCGATCCCGAATCCGGCGTCTCGATGGGGCCGCGGGCGACCACCGGCCCGCTCTGCACCGGCAAGCTGACCTACATCGGACAACAGGCGGTCGGCCGCCGACATCGCCAACTTCAAGGCGGCGCTCGCCGCGGCCGGGATGACCGAAGGCTTTATGACCGCGGTCGCCCCCGGCACCGCCTACCGCTTCGGCAACGCCCATTACCAGGACGACCATGAATTCCTCTATGACTGCGCCGAGGCGATGCGCGAGGAATACCGGGCGATCGTCGATGCCGGCCTGATCTTGCAGCTCGACGACCCGTCCACCGCCACCGGCTGGGACATGGTCAACCCCGAACCGGCGCTCGAAGACTACAAGAAATTCGCGATGGTCCGGATCGAGGCGCTGAACCACGCGCTGCGCGGCCTGCCGCAGGACCGCATCCGCTATCACTTGTGCTGGGGCAGCTGGCACGGCCCGCACACGACCGACATCGCGATGCGCGACATCGTCGAAATCATGCTGGCGGTCGATGCCGGCGCCTATTCGTTCGAGGCCGGCAATGTCCGCCACGAGCACGAGTGGAAGGTCTGGCAGGAGGTCAAATTGCCCGACGGCAAGCTGATCCTGCCGGGTGTCGTCAGCCACGCGACCAACGTCGTCGAGCACCCCGAGCTGGTCGCCGACCGCATTCTGCGCTTTGCCAACCTCGTCGGCAGGGAGCGGGTCATCGCCTCGACCGACTGCGGTCTCGGCGGCCGCATCCACCCCGACATCGCCTGGGCCAAGCTCGAAGCGCTGGCGCAGGGGGCGTCGCTCGCCAGCCGCCAACTGTGGCGCTGAGCAGGAGGAAAACGATGCTCTACAGCACCGATCGCATTCTAACGACGCATGCCGGCTCGCTGCCGCGCCCGGCGGATCTAAGGGACATGGTTGTTGCCAAGGCAAATGGCCCATCCTACGACCAGGCCGCGCTCGATCAGCGTCTGAGATCAGCGGTGGCGGAGGTGGTGCGCCGTCAGGCCGAGTGCGGCATCGACATCGTCAACGACGGCGAGCTGTCCAAGACCAATTTCACCGATTACGTGCGCTGGCGGATCGCCGGCTACGAGGAGAGGCCGTCCGCCGGACCGCGCCGGCTCAGCATCACCGCGCGCGACGAGACCAAATTCGCCGATTATTTCGCCGTCAACCCGCGCGCCCGGCCGGTCGGTCCGCCGACCATGCCGGTTTGCGTCGACAAGCTGCGCTACGTCGGCCAGGCCGACCTCGCCACCGATCTGGACAACTTCAAGGCCGCGCTCGCCGGGGTCGAGGTGGCCGGGGCCTTTCTGCCGGCCAACACCCCGGGCACGATCGAGCATTGGATGCTGAACGAATACTACAAGAGCGACGAAGAGTTCGTCTTCGCGATCGCCGATACGATGCACGAGGAATACCAGGCGATCGTCGATGCCGGGTTTCTGCTGCAGATCGACGACCCCGACCTGCCGGACGGCTGGAACTGCCTGCCCGACATCACGCTCCCGGAATACCGCAGCTACGCGGCGATGCGGGTCGACGCCCTCAACCACGCGCTCCGCGGCATCCCCAAGGAAAAAATCCGGCTGCATGTCTGCTGGGGCAGCCATCACGGCCCGCACCACGACGACATCCCGCTCCGGGAGATCGTCGACCTGATCGTGCGCGTCGACGCCGGCAGTTTCTCGATCGAAGCCTCGAACCCCTGCCATGAACATGAATGGCGGGTCTTCGAAGAGGTGAAATTGCCCGAGGGCGCAACCCTGATCCCCGGCGTCGTCGGCCATTGCACCGATTTCATCGAGCATCCGGATCTGGTCGCCGAGCGGCTGGTCCGCTACGCGGGCCTCGTTGGCCGCGAGAACGTGCTGGGCGGCACCGATTGCGGGCTGGGCACGCGGGTCGGCCACCCCTCGATCTGCTGGGCCAAGTTCGCGGCGATGGCCGAGGGCGCCCGGCGCGCAACCAAGATCCTGTGGGGCCGCGCCTGAGGAACGGACTCCAAGCGCCAACCTGCCGCTTCAGTTGATCCCGCAGATCTCGCTGGCGAGCGCCTCGATCTCCGCCGCGGCGGGGCTGGCGGGGGCGGTTTCGAGGACGCCCAGCCCTTGCGCCATTGCATGCACCAGGGCGACGCGGTTGCCGATCCGGGCGGCGGCGATCCGCGCCCCCGCGCGGGAAAGTTCGGCGGCGATCCGTTCGGTTGCGGCCGAACGCGGCGGAACGCGGTTCAGCACCGCCAGCAACGGCCTCCTTTCCTCGCGCGCCATAGCGAGCGTCGCCAGGGTCGCCCACAAATCGAGCGGCGAGGGCTGGACCGGGACCAGCGCCAGCCCGGCCGCGCGCACCGCGATGCGCGCCTCTGCCTCGATATGCGCGGGGCCGTCGACGACGACGAAATCAGCCTCTCGGGCGTGGTCGCCGATCCATTGCTCGGCGCGCCAGCCGGGCAATCCGGCAAACTCGAACCCGATCCCCGCATCCCCGAGCCGGGCCCGGCGCAGCGCCACCCAACCGGCGAGGCTGGCCTGCGGGTCGATGTCGAGCAATGCGAGTTTGGCGCCTTGCCGCATCCAGGCGACCGCCAGCTGCGCCGCCAACGTCGTCTTGCCGGCGCCGCCCTTGCGCTGCGCGATCGTGATCACCCGCCCCGCCATCAACCCTGCTTAACAGAGGCCGAGGCGGGACGGTAAGCGCCGTTTAGCGGCGGCGGCTCCTCGGGGGTGAGGCTGAGGCTGGCCCGAGCTGCGTCCGAACGCCTTTGCGTGAAGGTCAGGCGAGGTCAAAGCGATCCAGGTTCATCAACTTGGTCCACGCCGCCACGAAATCTATCACGAACTTCTCCTTCGAGTCCGCGCACGCATAAGCTTCCGCGAGGGCTCGGAGCTGCGAGTGCGAACCGAAAACGAGGTCGACACGGGTGCCGGTCCACTTCAGCTCGCCCGTCGCGCGATCGCGTCCTTCGAACAAATCCTCGGCTTCCGAGACAGCCTTCCAAACCGTGCCCATGTCGAGCAGGTTCACAAAGAAGTCATTGGTGAGCGTCCCGGGCCGCTTCGTGAAGACGCCGTGCTGCGACTGTCCGATAGTTCGCATTCAGCACGCGCATGCCGCCGACGAGAACCGTCATCTCAGGGGCGGTCAACGTCAGGAGCTGCGCCTTGTCGACCAGCATCTCCTCTGGCGAAGTATATGCGGCCTTGAGGTAGTTGCGGAACCCGTCTGCGGCCGGTTCGAGGACCGCGAAGGCCTCGATGTCGGTCTGCTCCTGCGACGCATCGGTGCGGCCCGGCGTGAAGAGTACCTGTACATCATGCCCGGCCGTCCTCGCAGCCTCTTCGACGGCGGCGCAGCCACCGAGCACGATCAGATCGGCGAGCGAGATTTTCTTCCCTCCGGTCTGCGCGGCGTTGAACTCCTTTTCGATGTCCTCCAGGGTTTCAAGCAATTTCGCCAGCTGGGCCGGCTGGTTGACCTCCCAATCCTTTTGCGGCGCCAAGCGGATGCGCGCGCCGTTTGCCCCACCGCGCTTGTCGGAGCCGCGGAAAGTTGCCGCCGACGCCCAAGCGGTCGAGACCAATTCGGAGATCGAAAGACCCGATGCGAGGATTTTGCCCTTGAGCGCGCGGATGTCCTGCTCGTCGATCAGTTGATGAGTGACGGCCGGGACCGGGTCTTGCCAAAGCAGCTCCTCGGCGGGGACCTCCGGGCCGAGATAGCGCGAGCGCGGGCCCATGTCGCGATGCACCAGCTTGAACCACGCCCGGGCGAACGCGTCTGCGAGTTGATCCGGATGCTTGAAGAACCGCCTTGAAATCTTTTCGTAAGCAGGGTCGACGCGCAAGGCGAGGTCGGTGGTCAGCATCGAGGGCGCGCGACGCTTCGACGGGTCGTGCGGATCCGGCACGGTACCGGCGCCCGCGTCGCCCTTGGGTTTCCACTGATATGCACCGGCCGGGCTCTTGGTCAGTTCCCATTCGTAGCCGAACAGGTTCGAGAAGAAGTTGTTGCTCCATTTCGTTGGCGTCTGGGTCCAGATGACCTCGAGGCCGCTGCCGATCGCGTCATCGCCTTTGCCGCTGCCATAGGTGTTCTTCCAGCCGAACCCTTGCTCCTCGATGGAGGCGCCTTCGGGCTCGGGGCCGACATACTTGCTCGGATCGGCAGCGCCGTGGGTCTTGCCGAACGTATGTCCGCCGGCGATCAGTGCCACGGTCTCCTCGTCGTTCATCGCCATGCGCTTGAAGGTCTCGCGGATATCCCGCGCCGCGGCGAGCGGATCGGGCTTGCCGTCCGGCCCTTCCGGATTCACATAGATCAGGCCCATCTGCACGGCGGCGAGGGGATTTTGGAGATCACGGTCGCCGCTGTAGCGCTCGTCCGCCAGCCACTTGCCTTCGGAGCCCCAGTAGATGTCCTCTGGGGGCTCCCAGACATCCTCGCGCCCGCCGCCAAAGCCGAATGTCTTGAAGCCCATCGACTCCAGCGCGCAGTTGCCTGCAAGGATGATCAGGTCGGCCCAGGAGATCTTCTTGCCGTACTTCTGCTTGATCGGCCACAGCAACCGGCGCGCCCTGTCGAGGAGCACGTTGTCCGGCCAGCTATTGAGCGGGGCAAAGCGTTGCGTGCCCGAGCCGGCGCCACCGCGGCCGTCACCGATGCGGTAGGTGCCGGCGCTGTGCCATGCCATCCGGATGAAGAGCGGCCCGTAATGTCCGAAGTCGGCCGGCCACCAGTCCTGCGAGTCGGTCATCAGCGCATAGAGGTCGTGCTTCAGGGCCTGGAAATCGAGCTTCTTGAACTCCTCGGCGTAGTTGAAGTCCTTGCCCATGGGATTGGACAGGGGAGAGTTCTGCTGCAGAATTTTGAGGTTCAACTGGTTCGGCCACCAGTCCCGGTTCGACCTGGCCCCGGCCGCCCTGGGTCGATGATGCCCATGCACCACCGGGCACTTGTTTTCGCCTGACATGTTTCCCTCGTCCTCGGGTTGCAACTTACGACGACGCTCCGACGAGGGCGCTTCGGCGGCTATAATCCATTCTCTCCTCCGAAGGCCTCAATCGTTGAAATTTAGAACCATGCTAATCTGGGGTATGTTGAGGGCTTGTCAATACCGTGGGCTGGCGCCGGTTTGAGCAGGCCCACCACGATGTCAGCTGCGATCCTCTCGGCTACCCCCGACGCGGTCGAACGGGCCTCGCAATTGCTGCGCGCGGGGCGGCTCATCGCGTTTCCGACAGAGACTGTTTATGGGCTCGGCGCAGATGCGACCAACGACCACGCGGTCGCGGCGATCTTTGCCGCCAAGGGCCGGCCGCGCTTCAACCCACTGATCGTCCACGTGCCGGGGCTCGAGGAAGCCGAGCCGCTCGTTGCGTTCGACGCGCGCGCTCGCGCGCTCGCCGCGCATTTCTGGCCCGGACCGCTGAGCCTGGTCCTGCCGCGCCGCGCCGACAGCGGGCTGTCGCTATTGGCCAGCGCCGGGCTCGACACCGTGGCGGTCCGCGCGCCGGGCCATCCGGCGGCGCAAGCGCTGCTGCGCGCCGCCGGGCGGCCGATCGCCGCACCCTCGGCCAATCGCTCGGGACGCGTGAGCCCGACCGAGGCCGCCCATGTCATCGCCGAGCTCGGCGATCGAGTGGCGCTGATCCTCGATGGCGGAACCACCGCTATCGGCCTCGAATCGACGGTGCTCGACCTCACCGGCGAGGTCCCGGTCCTGCTCCGCCCCGGCGGCCTCACCCTGGAACAGCTGACCCCGCTGCTCGGGCTGGTCGCAACCGCCGGCGCCGGTCCGCTGCGCTCGCCCGGTCTGCTGCCGAGCCACTACGCGCCGTCTTTGCCGTTGCGCCTCGATGCAACCGACGCCCGCCCCGGCGAGGCGCTGCTCGCCTTTGGTCCCAACGCCCCTTCCGGTTTCGCCGCGACCCTATGGCTCGCCCCTACAGGCGACCTTGCCGAGGCCGCCGCCAACCTATTCGCAATGCTGCGCCGCCTCGATCGCCCCCCCTTCACCGGCATCGCCGTCACCCGGATCCCCGACCACGGCCTCGGCCGCGCCATCAACGATCGCCTCCGCCGCGCCGCCGCCCCGCGGCCTAGTGCCGGGCCATTGGCTGGGTGAGCCGCTTCCGCCACAGGGCGGCGCCGGAGAGCGCCATCCCTAAAATCAGAGCGCTCGACGGTTCCGGGACCTGCGCCGGCCGGTTGCGCGGGGGGGTTGAATCTCGCGGGTCCGCCGGGTCGCCGGTGCCGCTCGGGTCGGGGGGTGCCGCGGAACCCGGATCGTCAAAGCCAAGAAAGATGCTTGGATCGGTCGGCTCGCCTGGGTCGAACGGGATTGTCGGGTCCGCCGCGGCGATGCCTTTGGCCGGATCGAATGCCAATCCCGGATCGAAGGAGCCGCCGGCCACCTTCGGGGCAAACCTTCCTGGCGGCTCCGGCATGGTCCGCGGCAGGCCCGAGTCGGTCGGGGCGAGTGTCAGCAAGCCCCCGGCGACCAGCCCGGCGGCGCCGAGCCCGGCAAGCCCCGTCGCGACGCACACCTTCACCGGAATGGCGGTTGGCCGCCGCCAAACCAAGCCGCGCAAGGCCGCGCGGTGGAACCGGCGCGGAACGTGCCGCGAGACCCGGTGGAACACTCGCCCGAGGCGGCGACGGCCGCGCTCGGCAATCCGGCGCATCAGGGTAAAGCAATTCACGGGCATGCGATTACGGCCATTTCGGCGCCGTCGAACCGTGCCGTCCGGGCCAGCTCGACCGCCGCCTTCAGTAGAGTAAATTATCTATATACAATCTTAGCGGTAAATCGCCCAAATGCTGCCGGGATTCGTGCTTAACCCGTCTCGTTCACCTTAATAAGAGCCGGGATAAGAGCCGGGTTAAGAGCTGGGCGAATAAGGGCGGGCGCGCTGCACCCGCTCGCCATCGGAAGATCGATCCTGCCAGTGTCGACGGCGCTCCGAAGGCTGGGTCTCGCCGCCGAAATCGCGGTGCGCGCGTTGAGCTGGGCGCGGCGATGGGGACCAGCGGGGCCGGAGCTTTTCTCGCGTGCCGAAGTCAGGCCTATAATTTTGCGACGAGAGCAGCGGAATCCCGGGAACAGGACGCTATGGCCAAAACGAATCCAACCCCGGCCCGAGGCGGGATGATCGAAACGAGGCGCAGGAATTTCGGGCCGAGGGCGGCGACGCAGGTACGCCCGATGCGGGAGAAGTCGCGGCCTTTATTGCCAAGGCTGAGGAATTCCGCGCGCGGTCAGAGGGATCGTTGCCGCGCCCTCTGGATCGCCTGCCACACCTTGAGCGGGGTGGCGGGCATCGCGAGGTCGCGCACGCCGAGCGGGGCGAGGGCGTCGAGGATGGCGCTGATCACGACCGCGAGCGCCGGGGTGGTGCCGCCTTCGCCGCCCGCCTTGATGCCGAACGGGTTGGTCGGCGACAGCACCTCGACGATCCTGGTCGCGAACGACGGCAGGTTGTCCGAGCGCGGCATGCCGTAATCGAGGAACGAGCCCGACAGCGGCTGGCCCGAGGCCGGGTCGATCGCGCATTCCTCCCACATCGCCTGGCCCACTCCCTGGGCCGCGCCGCCATGGGTCTGTCCGTGCACGATCAACGGGTTGATGCACCGCCCGACATCGTCCACGACCGAATAGCGGGCGATCTCGACCATGCCGGTTTCGGGATCGACCTCGACCTCGCACACCGCACAGCCGTTCGGAAACACCGGGTCGTGCATCTCGTTGTCGGTCGTGACCGCGATCTTCCCCGCGGCGCCGAGCCGCGCGCCCTCCCTCGCGAGTTCGAGAAAATCGAAGCTCCGGTTGGTGCGGGGCGCCGAAAACCGCCCGTCGGCAAATTCGACCTCCGCCGCATCCGCTTCGAGCAGGCGGGCCGCCACCGCCTTCCCCTGGGCGATCAATTCCGGTGCGGCCATCGCGAACAAGGTCGCCGAATGGCGCATCGAGCGGCCCGAATGCGAGCCGCCGCCGAGGCTGACGACATCGGTGTCGCCCATGATGACGTCGATGCTCTCGACCGGAACCGACAGCAGCGCGCCGACCACCTGCGCGAAGCTCGTCTCGTGGCCCTGTCCGCTCGGGCCGGTGCCGATCACCACCTCGACCCGGCCCTTTGGCGTCACCGTGATCTCGCTGCGCTCGCGCGGCGCCCCGATCGAGGATTCCACATAGTTCGCCAGGCCCAGCCCGAGCAGCCGGCCGCGCGCCTCGGCCGCCGCCCGCCGCGCCGCAAACCCGTCCCACTCGGCGGTCCGCATCGCCAGGTCCATGTTGGCCTCGTAGGTGCCGCTGTCGTAACGGGCACCGACCGCGTTGGCATAGGGCATAGCTTGCGGCCCGACGAGGTTCATGCGGCGCAGCGCCACCCGGTCGATGCCGAGCCGGCGCGCCGCCTCGTCGACCAGCCGCTCGATCGCATAGGTCACCTCCGGCCGACCCGAGCTGCGATAGGCGTTGGTCGGCATCGTGTTGGTAAAGACCGCTCGCGAGCGCAGGCTCGCCGCCCCGATGTCGTAGGAGCCGGTGACCAGGGCCGAGCCCTTGCTCAGCGGCGACAAGGAGGCGCAGCGGGCGCCGACATTGCTGATGTTGTCGGCGCGCAGACCCAGAAACCGGCCGTCGGCGCGCAACGCCAATGCGACGCGGGTCAGGAGGTCGCGGCCCTGATAGTCGCTGAGGAACACCTCGGAGCGGGTCGACGTATACTTGACCGGGCGGCCGAGCCGGCGCGACGCCCACGCCGCCAGCGCCGATTCGACATAGAGCCGGTTGCGCGTGCCGAAATTGCCGCCGACATCGAAAGACAGCACCCGCACCCTTTCGGGCGCGACGCCCAACACCGCCGCCAGCTCGGCCTTTTGCCGAACCGCCCCGCCGCTGCCGGCCCACAGGGTATAGCGGCCGGTCTCCGCGTCCCAATGACCGAGTGCGGCGCGCGGCTCGATCGGCACCCCGGTCACCCGGCCAATGTGAAATTCCATCTCGACGACGTGGTCGGCCGCGGCAAAGGCGCGCTCGGTCGCCGGGGCGTCACCGAACGCGGTATCGACCAGCACATTGTCCCGCACCTCGTCCCAGACCGCCGGCGCTCCGGGCCGCAGCGCATCCTTGATCTGCGCCACCCAGGGCAGCTCGTCGTATTCGACGATGACCGCCTCGGCCGCGTCCTGGGCCTGCGCCGCCGTCTCGGCCACCACCATCGCCATCGCCTCGCCGACATGGCGCACCTTGTCCGCCGGCAGCATCATCTGCGGCCCGATAAAGATCGCGCCGCCATCCGGGCCGGTCAGCTTCATGTCGTAGCGCGTCGAGGGCACCGGGCTGTGCGGGATCGGCCGGAGCCCGTCAGCGAGGCAATCCTTGCCGGTCAAGACCCCGAGCACTCCCGCCATCGCCGCCGCTCGCCCAACCTCGACACGCACGATCCGGGCATGCGGATAGGGCGAGCGCACCACCGCCGCATAGGCCTGCCCTGGCAGAGCGAAGTCGTCGCTGAACCGACCCTGCCCGGTTAAGAGCCGCTGGTCCTCCTTGCGGCGCACCGGCTGCCCGATGGCGCCGAGGCTGCGCAGGCTCGCAATGGCGATAATATCATTCATCGTTGGCCCCCAAGCTCGGGGGAGTGTAACTCGTGGCGAGGGCGTTTACACCGGGGCGAAGGAATTCGTCATGAGCGCACAAACCGCAGGTCACAGCTCGCCAAGTTCTCCCGGGCGCGTAAGGCGACGCGGGATCGGCGATTTCGCCAAAGGCGGCGCGCCGATCGTCGGGCTGACCGCCTACACCGCCCCGATCGCGCGTCTTCTCGATCCCCATGTGGATTTTTTATTGGTCGGGGATTCGCTCGGCATGGTGGTCTACGGCTTCGACAGCACCCTGCCGGTAACCGTCGATATGATGGTCGCGCACGGTGCGGCGGTAATGCGCGCCACCACGCGGGCCCTGGTCGTGGTTGACCTGCCGTTCGGGGCCTATCAGGCGTCGCCCGAGCAGGCGTTCGGCAATGCCGCCCGCATCATGGCCGAGACCGGCTGCGCCGCGGTCAAGCTCGAAGGCGGCGCCGAAATGGCCGAGACCGTGCGGTTCCTCGCCCGCCGCGGGGTGCCGGTCATGGGCCATGTCGGGCTGATGCCGCAATCGGTCAACGCCGCCGGCGGGTTCAAGGTGCAGGGCCGCGGCGAGCAGGCCGAGCAGGTCGCCGCCGATGCGGCCGCGATCGCCGCGGCCGGCGCCTTCGCGATCGTCATCGAAGGGACCATCGAGAGCGTGGCCCACACCATCACCGAGAAGGTGCCGGTGCCGACGATCGGCATCGGCGCCTCGCCGGCATGCGACGGCCAGATCCTGGTCACCGACGATGTCCTCGGCGTCTTCACCGAGTTCACGCCGCGCTTCGTCAAGCGCTACGCCGAGCTGGCGCCATTGATCTCCGCCGCCGCCGAAAGCTACGCCGCCGATGTCCGCGCCCGCCGTTTCCCCGGCCCCGAACACTGCTTCGGCACCAAGCGCGGCTAACGATCGGCTTATCAAGACGACCGGATCAAGACGACCGGCGAGGCGCGCCCGCTCTCCTCAATGCACGCGTTCGTATTTCTGCAAGGCGCGCAGCCCCGGTGGGTGCGGCTGGCCCGGGAACAGACCCGGCCACAGGGTCCAGCACACCTCGCCGACATAGAGGTCGCCGCGGCTGTCGACCGTCAGGCCGTGCGGCCCGATGAACGCGGTCGGGGCCTGTCCGGCAAACGGATCGCCGATGCGCGACAACAGCTTGCCCTGATTATCAACGATGCTGACCCGCGGCCCGAGATTGGCGTTGAGGCGGTTGACCGAAAGCTCGCCGATATAGCAGACCGGGTTATGGCTGTACGGCATGTAGAGCCCGCACGGCCGGTGCAGATTGTTCCACTGCGTCTCGTACTTGCCGTTGCCGTCGAACACCTGGACCCGATGGTTCTCGCGGTCGGCGACATAGACCCAGCCGTCGGCGTCGGTGCAGATGTTGTGAACGAGGTTGAACTGGCCGGCATCGCTGCCGGGCTCGCCCCACGACATCAGCAATTTGCCGTCCGGCGAATATTTGTGAACTTTCGCGTTGCCGTAGCCGTCCGAGACGTAGATCTCGCCTTTCGGCGACAGTGCCGTATGGGTGCAGCGGTTGAACGGCTCGCCGGAGAGATAGGGCGCCGGAGTGCCGGGCACGCCCAACTCCAGCAATACTTTGCCGTCGAGCGAGCATTTGCGCACGAAATGGCCGCCATCGTCAGTCAGGTAGATCGAGTCGTCCGGCCCCATATGGACGCCGTGCGCCCGCGGATACTGGCCTTCGCCCCACGAGCGCAGAAAATTCCCCTGGCGGTCGAACACCATCATCGGATGCTCGCCGCGGCCAAAGGCATAGACATTGTCGTTTTTGTCGACCCCGACCGCCGCCACCTCCTTGAACGACCAGCCCTCGGGCAATTTCGCCCAGTCTTCCTTGATCTCGTACTTATAGTCGCCCTGGCCAACGATGGTCGCCATGTGTCAGGCCCTCCCCTTACTTGCTGAGGCCCAGCCTACCTAACCCCCCGCCCCGAAACAATCCTCCTCCCCGCCCCGGCCGGCTTATCGCCGATGCGCCCCACCAACCTCCCCGGCAATAGCCGTAGGGCGGATGCAATCCGCCTTCTTTGCGCGGGCCATGCAGGTCAACAGTAAGAGTTCGCCCATCACGCCGCTCCCGTCATGAAACGACCGGCGGGAAAAGCCAAGGCGGCGGATCGCATCCGCCCTACGCGTGTCGCGACGACAGTCATTCAGACCCTCTCAAATTAACGACATTTTTACGAAAAGGCAGCACCGAAATCGTTCCTGAGCATTGCACGCGCGATACATTTGGTTGCCGGCAGCCATTTTTCTACCTTATCTTGCGACAGATGGTCATCGATTAACACTATCTCACCTTCGCGCCGTAAAATTGTATGCGCTATATTATCGCGGATGTTTTTGAGCTGCTCTTCGACAATGACCCGGAATTTTCTACCTCTTGCCTCTGGCACCAATATACTTTGTACCGCCATTTCATCCCATTTTGACGGTTTTACGGGAAAAATATCATTGAGCCACCTGATCACCTCTAACTTAGTATATGGATATACTTCCACTGGTATCGTGTATGTTTTGCCAGATTTTACGAACTCGCGCTCTAGGCGTTTTCGTCGTGCTCGTATGCTCTCGATTATTCTGAAATAACAGAGGAATTGATACATCGTACTCTCACTCGTCAGTGCCTCTCTGTACACTGCACCATATGTCATCAATTCGTTAGTTATCAAAACTCCAAAGACGCCGTTTATCGTTATCTCACTGAAGGGATTTTTGTTTCGTGATTTGCCGCGTCCCGCGCCGAATTTCCGTAACATCGACTTGATAAATAACTAAGGGGATATCCCACCGCAGAGAAAAATTACTCAACGTAGGAGCCAATGCTCTATAGAATTTGTCACGCGCATTTTTCAAGTTCTCCGCGTGGCCTTGGATCGTCAATGATGCGAGGAACCCCCTTGAGTTGGGCTTTCCTTCAAAAATGTGCTTTATTCCGTCGAACAGAGGTTTCTAGACGAAATATCTCTGTGAGTTTGAGGTGGGAATCTCCTTCTAGATTGTCGCTCGAGGTTATTTCTTTTTCCGGCACAAGAGGGTAGCCAGGACGGTTAAACGTAAACGTGACCTCGTAATCGCCGGGAAGCCCCACGGGACCACCTTGGTTTCGTGGATCACCTTCGGGAAATATTGGTACGACCACATGAGAGGCGTTCTGACCGGGTAATCCGGTGACAGGCAATTGTGCGGAGATTTTGGAGGGATCATCCATTACGTTGCACAGACTCCAAAAAGCCGACGAGAGACGCTACCCTGGATTCCGAGACCGCGGTCATGCGGTTCAGCAGGCGTAGGGCGGAAACCGTAGTGCATTCCGCCGCTTGCCGCCGCTGCGATTGCTTGCCTTCCGCCCGATGCGGGGATCCGCCCGGAATCCGGTTGCGTCGATAGTCCAGCATCGAGTAATATAAAGAGTATGCACAGCCTCGGCGAAAGGCGGAATGCGCTGCGCTGTTCTGCCCTACGCCTGCCGGATCGCGTGGGTTTCGACCGGCTGCTGCCGCCCGCGCAGCGCGATGCGCTCGCCGTCGCCGACCTGCAGATCGGGCGGGATCGTCAGCCGGCGCAGCAGGTCGCCCGAGACGACCAGGCGCTGGTCGATCGCCTTGCAGTGCTCGCACAGCCTGGCCGCGACGTTCATCGTGTCGCCGAAATAGGCGAGCTGGCGTTTGGTATCGCCGCATTCGCTGACGATCACCGGGCCGGCATGCAGCCCGGCGCGGAAGCGCGGCACGACGCCAAACTCGCGGTCATACTCGGCCGCGAGACGAGCCATCTTGCGCTCGATCGCAAAAAAGCACGAGAGGGACCGCGCATTGCGCGCCGGGTCGGGGGCGACCGGCCAGGTGACGATCACCTCGTCGCCGACATAAGCGTGCACCGCGCCATCATGGTCGCCGATCGGTTCGTCGATATCGAAGAAGAACCGGGTGATCAAATCGTGCACCCGCAGCTCGCCCATCTCCTCAGCGAGCCGCGTCGAGCCGGCGAGATCGAGGAACATCACGATCCGCTGCTCGCGCGCCGGGCGATGATAGGTTCCCAACACCACGCTCGCCAGCATCGGTCTGCCGATCAGCCGGCCAGCCTCGGTGATCGCGCCAAAAACCAGCGATATGCCGAACCCGATCGCGACGATCCACGGCAGGGTCGTGGTGAACCAATCCAGGGTCAACCAGTGCAGCCCCAGCGGCTCGGCGTAGATCACGAACTGCAACGAGACGCCGGCGCTGACCAATGCGGAGGTCATGACGATCGACCGGATCAGGACTTCGCCCGCGACCGGCAAACGCCTGAGCGCGGCGCCGAACGAGGACCGGGCGGTTGCGGCGAACCCGATCTGCACTGCCCACGCGGTCAGCCCAATGCCGACCCCGTGCAGCGCGCTGCGCAGATAGTTTAATGGATCCTGCTCGGCGGCAGGATCCATCAGAAAGCGGTAGATGATACCGGCGATGAATCCGCCGGCCAACGCCGCAGGAAGAAGACCCCGTTGACGTGCGGCGTATCGCACGAAGATCGAGCGGCCCAAGCCGCGTGTGCGTATGCCCGAAGACGCGGCCGGGCAGGGGACTGCGCTGCCCGGTGCAGGCGAGGACATCGGCGATCCTCCTCGCGACCAGACCGCCGGTCTTCGGCCTGGGCGCGGTGCAACGACGCCCGAAGAATAGCCGCGATCGGGGTCCCGATAAACTCGGATAACCGGCGAGCGGCCCTCGGCCTCGCATCGCGGACCGCTGTGGCTCGGCGGATCGGCCGCCCTTGCCCTAATCGAGCGAGCCGCTATCATAAAGCCCATGAACGACGCTCCCGTCTCCGCCGCCGCTGTCCGCGCCCGCGCGCCGCTCCCCGCACCGCGCGACCCGAAGCTTCGCCATATGGCCGACGCGCTGCGTGCGCTCGCCATGGATGCGGTCGAAAAAGCCAAATCCGGCCATCCCGGCATGCCGATGGGGATGGCCGACATCGCCACCGTGCTGTTTACGAAGTATTTGCGCTTCGACCCACAGGCGCCGGATTGGCCCGACCGCGACCGCTTCGTGTTGTCGAACGGGCACGGCTCGATGCTGCTCTACGGCCTGCTGCATCTGCTCGGCTATCCCGACATGACGATGGCCGAGATCGAGCGGTTCCGGCAGCTCGGCAGCCGCACCGCCGGCCATCCCGAGCGCGGCCATGCGAGCGGCATCGAGGTCACGACCGGGCCGCTCGGTCAGGGGCTTGGCAACTCGGTCGGCCTGGCGCTGGCCGAACGGCTGCTGGCCGCGCAATTCGGCGAGGAGGTCGTCGACCACCACACCTACGTGTTCTGCGGCGACGGCTGCCTGATGGAGGGGATCAGCCACGAGGCGTTGTCGCTCGCCGGTCATCTGCGGCTCTCGAAGCTGATCGTGCTGTACGACGACAATGCGATCTCGATCGACGGGCCGACCGAACTCGCCGTCTCCGACGACCAGGTGCTGCGCTTCCGCGCCCATGGCTGGGCCGCGGAACGCATCGATGGCCACGATACCGACGCGATCGCCGCCGCGATCGAGCGCGCCCATAAGAGCGACCGGCCGAGCCTGATCGCCTGCCGCACGATCATCGCCTTTGGCGCGCCGACCAAGGCCGGCACCGCGGCGGCACACGGCACCGCGCTCGGCGCCGAAGAGATCAAGGGTGCGCGCGAGCGGCTCGGCTGGACCGCCCCGCCCTTTGTCGTCCCCGAGGATGTCGGCGCTGCTTGGCGCGAAGCGGGCGGGCGCGGCGCCGCCACCCGCCAGGCCTGGGAAGCGCGGCTGCAGGCCCTGGCCCCGGATCGGCGCGCCGAATTTGAGCGCCGCCAGCGCCGCGAATTGCCGCCGGGCTTCGACCAGGCGATCGGCGAAATCTGCGACGGCTTTCGCAAATCCGGCGCCAAGATCGCCACCCGCCAGGCCTCGGGCGCGGTGCTCGACAGCTTGACCCGGGTGGTTCCCGAACTCGTTGGCGGCTCCGCCGATCTGACGCCCTCGAACAACACAAAGGCGAAGGATCTGAAAGAGGTCCGCCCCGGCGATTATGCCGGCCGCTACATCCATTATGGCGTGCGCGAGCACGGCATGGCGGCGGCGATGAACGGCATTGCCGCGCATGGCGGGCTCATTCCCTATGGCGGAACCTTTCTGTGCTTCACCGATTATTGCCGCCCGTCGATCCGCTTGTCGGCGTTCGCGAACCTCGGCGTCGTCTATGTGATGACCCATGATTCGATCGGGCTCGGCGAGGACGGGCCGACCCATCAGCCGGTCGAGCATCCGGCGGCATTGCGCGCGATCCCCGGGCTTCACTTTTACCGTCCGGCCGACGCGGTCGAGACCGCCGAATGCTGGGCGCTGGCGCTGCATCGGCGCGATGCCCCCTCCGTATTGGCGTTGACCCGCCAGGGATTGCCGCTGTTGCGCCGCGACGGATCGAGCGAGAACCGCTCGGCGCAGGGCGCCTATGTCTTGGCTGAGGCCGAGGGCGGGCGCCAGGTGACCTTGCTCGCCACCGGCTCGGAAGTGTCGGTCGCGATTGCCGCGCGCGACGCCCTCGCCAAGGACGGCATCCGCGCTGCGGTCGTTTCGATGCCGTGCTGGGAATTGTTCGAGTGCGAGCCCAAGGAATATCGCGACCGGGTCCTCGGCACCGCACCCAGGGTCGGGGTCGAGGCCGCGGTCGAATTCGGCTGGGACCGCTGGATCGGCCCGCGCGGCGCCTTTATCGGCATGCACGGCTATGGCGCCTCGGCGCCCGGCGAGGCCGTCTATCAGCATTTCGGCATTACCGCCGAGAAGGTTGCCGAGGCCGCCCGCTCGCTCCTATAGATTGGCGAAAGCCTGCGGGAGGAGCGAGCCATGACGGTACGGGTTGGGATCAACGGTTTCGGCCGCATCGGCCGACTGGTGCTGCGCGCGGCCTACGAGCACAAGCACACCGAAATCCAGGTCGTCGGGGTCAACGATCTTGGGCCGGTCGAGACCAACGCGCATTTGTTGCGCTACGACAGCGTGCACGGCCGCTTTCCGGGCGAGGTCACGAGCGGCGACAATTGGATGGATCTGGGCCGCGGCAAGATCCGCGTCACCGCCGAACGCGACCCGGCGAAATTGCCGTGGCGCGAGCTCGGCGTCGATGTGGCGCTCGAATGCACCGGCATCTTCACCAGGCGCGAGGCTGCGGCGAAGCACCTCGAAGCCGGCGCCAAGCGGGTCATCATCTCGGCCCCGGCCGACGGCGCCGACATGACCGTGGTGATGGGCGTCAACCACGACGATCTGAGGCCCGAGCACCAAATCATCTCGAACGCGTCGTGCACGACCAATTGCCTCGCCCCGGTTGCCTATGTGCTGCATCAGGGGATCGGCATCGAGCGCGGCTATATGACGACGATCCATTCCTATACCGGCGACCAGAGCCTGCAGGACACGCTGCATTCCGATCTGCGCCGGGCGCGCGCCGCGAACTTGTCGCTGATCCCGACCTCGACCGGGGCGGCGAAGGCGGTCGGCCTGGTGTTGCCGGCCTTGAAGGGCAAGCTCGACGGCACCGCGATCCGGGTCCCGACCGCCAACGTGTCGCTGATCGACTTCAAGTTCGATGCGGCGCGCGAAACCTCGGCCGACGAGGTCAACGCGCTGATGGAGGACGCGGCGAAGTCGAACCGGTTGAAGGGCATCATCGGCCTCAACAAGGCCCCCACCGTCTCGGTCGACTTCAACCACGACCCGCACAGCTCGACCTTCGACCTGACCCAGACCCAGGTGCTCGACGGGACCTTTGTGCGCGTCCTCTCCTGGTACGACAACGAGTGGGGCTTCTCGAACCGGATGGTCGAGGTCGCTGCCTATTTCGGCGGGCTCGCCTAATTTGGTATAAACACGAATGGCTGAGACCATCACCCTGGAATTTCTCGCCGACCAGCAGCGGCGCATCCTCGACGAGCTGGTGTCGATGCGCGACGACATCAGAGTGCTGACCGCGATCGTGCTGCGCCACGAGGAGACGCTGATCAGGGTACTCGAGCAAATGACGGCCATGGTCTCCCAGAATGCGCGGATCGTCGATCGCCTGCGCGGGCTCGACGAACGGGTGCGCCGGCTGGAGGAGCAAGAGCACTGACCGGCTCCGGTCCCGCTCGATGATGCCGGCGCAAGTCGCAACGCTCGCAGCCTCGGGACGAACGTCGAGGGAGATGCCGCGTGGGACCGCTTGCCGGGATCAGGGTCGTCGAGCTGGCCGGGATCGGGCCGGGGCCGATGTGCGCGATGCTGCTGGCCGATATGGGCGCCATCGTCCTGCGCATCGAACGGCCGGGGCCTAGCGATCTCGGCATCGAGCGTCCGCGGCGCTATGATCTGTTGCTGCGCGGCCGCCGGTCGGTGGTCGTCAACCTCAAATCGCCGGACGGCAGGGCGCTGGCGCAGCGCCTGATCGATCAGGCCGACGCGCTGATCGAGGGGTTCCGCCCCGGCGTCACCGAGCGGCTCGGCCTCGGCCCCGACGACTGCCTGGCGCGCAATCCGCGCCTCGTCTACGGCCGGGTCACCGGCTGGGGCCAGGAAGGGCCGCTGGCGCAGGCGGCCGGGCACGACATCAACTACATCGCCCTCGCCGGCGCGCTGCACGCGTTCGGCCGCCGCGGCCAGCCGCCGACCCAGCCCTTGAACCTGATCGCCGATTACGCCGGCGGCGCCCTCTACCTCGCCTTTGGCCTGGTCTGCGGCATCCTCGAAGCCCGGCAGTCGGGCCGCGGGCAGATCGTCGACACCGCGATGGTCGACGGCGCCGCATCGTTGATGACCGCGTTCCATGGTGCCGTCGCGGCCGGGCTCGCGACCCACGAGCGAGGCAGCAACCATCTCGATGGCGGCGCGCATTTCTACAATGCCTATGAATGCGCCGATGGCGGCTGGATCTCGGCCGCCCCGATCGAGGGCAAGTTCTACGCCGAGCTGCTGCGCCGGCTCGACATCGACCCGGCGTCGATGCCGCCGCAGATGGACCATGACGGCTGGCCCGCGGCCCAGGCCCGGCTCGCCGCCCTGTTCAAGACCCGGACCCGCGACGAATGGGGCGCGATCCTCGAAGGCACCGACGCGTGCTTCGCTCCGGTCTTGACCACCGACGAAGCGCCGCGCCACCCGCACCACATCGCCCGCGGCACCTATGTCGAGATCGACGGCATCGTCCAGCCGGCCCCGGCGCCGCGCTTCTCGCGGACCCGACCCGAACGACCGCTCCCGCCGCAGGCGAGCGATCTCGAGCAGGCCGAGGCCGCCCTCGCCCCCTGGCTCGACCTGGCTGAGATCGCCGCGCTCAAAGCCGCCGGCACCCTCGGCTGACGCAGGCTCGTCACCCGGCGCCGATCGTCGCGGTCCCGTCCACGCGTTCGAGCACGGTGCCGAACGGCCGCGACAATCGGGCGAGGCGGTCGAGGATCGCGTCAGCGTCGCCGCCGCGGGCGACCGAAGGGCGGCCGCGCGTCGCCAGCTCGCCCGGCCCGCCGACTCCGCTGGCGTTGAGCTGCAGCGGCGTCAAACGCATGTCGCAGAACCGGCCGCCGACAAAGCGGCATTCGGCGACGAGGCTCTGCCACACCTGCATCGTCGTAGTGCCGGTCCGCGGTCGCGGTCTGAAAGATGAAATTGCCGAGGTCGTAAAAAATCGGCCGGCCGCGGTAGAACTCGATCCCGTGCAGCCGCGGCGCCCCGTGGCCGACATAGAGCGACGCGCCCTCATCGACGCAGCGCCGCGCGAAATCACGCAGCCAGTTCGGCGTCCGCCGGCCGCCCTCTTCGAGGATGTGGTTGTGGTGACAAACGAGCACGACATCCGCGCGCTCTGCGGCCTTGGCTATCGGCGCCGAGAATGCGCGCCACATCGACCGCGTCGAGAACACCCTCGGCGGCTAGCCGCAATTCGTTGACCCCGGCCCGCGTCGCAGTCGCGGCGGCGCCGTCGCGAATGGCGCCGCTCGCCGCAGCGACCAGCGCAACCGTGCCGTTCGCCGTCCGCCGCAACGCCGGAGCCGCCGCCGCCGCCAGATCGCCGCCGCTGCCGGCATGGGCAAACCCGCGCGCATCGAGTTCGGCGAGCATGCCGACAATCCCGCCGGTGCCGAGGTCCCAGACATGGTTGTTCGCGGTCGCCAGCAGCGACACCGAAAGCTCCTTCAGGC
Organism: uncultured Alphaproteobacteria bacterium; assembly: GCA_963795485.1. Taxonomy (GTDB): domain Bacteria; phylum Pseudomonadota; class Alphaproteobacteria; order ATCC43930; family CGMCC-115725; genus AP-15. Next base: position 1,086,967 of record CAWCIL010000008.1, on the reverse strand, counting down.
AATCGAGCACAACCGGATCGGCAGCGTGCAGAAATACCCCCTCGCGCGTCGGCCTCTCTGCCAGCGCGCTGCCGATCGCCGTCTCCAGATCGGTCAAGCACAGATCCGCCCGCGCCAGCAAATCGGCCAGCACCGCGAAATCCGGCCACGGCCGGGCCCGTAGGTCGTGCTGGATCAGCGCTTGCCCCAGCACGCTCAGCCGCATGGCGATCGACGATCCCATCGAGCCCGATCTTACCACCGCAGGGCAACGGACCCAATTCCGCGGTAGCGTCTCAGTCTAACCGAGACACTACCCGCCAGCCACGCAATCGCCATAGTTGGGGTGTAGCATCGTTAAATCCGTAGTGGCGCCCGCACGGCATCGCGACTGAAGGGGTTAAGAAGACCTGGTCTCGACCTGATAAAACACGCGGAACAGGAGACGCGGAAATTAAGTGGCGTTTTGCGAATCCGTGTCGGCAATTCCGCGGCCCGACCGGGTAGCTGTTGTGGACGACAGAGATGCCGATATCATTATTGGGCGGAAACACCGCGGCACGGCCGGCGCACCTCACTCCCTCGGCCCTCGGCCGCAGTGGCGGGGCCTCCTGCTTGTACTTTGTCTGCAGAAACAGGAGGAGAGCTGGTTGGCGACGGCTCTCCCCTCGAGTGGCGGTACGCCGCTCAGATATGGCGTCCGCGCAAATCGTTGTTGGTATGGCGGTCGCCCGAAAGCCAGCGGGCGAGCTCGCTGTGGGCGTCGGCGCGGCGGATCGCGTCGATCTCGGCAACGTCCTCGGGGTCCTGGGTGAACTCGACGATCAGCCCGTCGGGCGAGGCGACGTAGATCGATTTGCAATAGCCGTGATTGGTCTCGCGGTATTTTTCGCCGGCGGCTTCGAGCCGACGCTTCAGCTCGTCATAGGTCTCAGGCTCGGCCTTGAAGGCGATGTGGTCGTAGCGCCCGACCTTTGCCGGTTTTTCGGCCTGGGTCATCGCGTACAGCTCGGGGTCGGCGAATTGGAAAAAAGCGAGCGCGCCGCCGTCTCCCATGGCGAAAAAGGTATGGCAGAACTCGACCTCGCGCTGCAGCTCGGCGCTGAAATTCCGCTCGCACCAGGTCGCCGCCAGCGGAATGCCGAGCAGATCCTCGAAAAACCTGCGGTTGACCTCGTGGTCCTTGACCACAAAGGCGTTGTGATGCAGCCGCGACGGCAGCCGCGCCAGCAAGCCCTTGATCCGCGATCCGGCGACGTTCTCGATCGTATCCATGTCAACCCTCCCATGGCGAACTGGAGCAGCACCACGATACCATAAATCGCCTGTTGCATGCCCGCTTCGACGGTTCGGCAGTTGGCGCCGGCGGCGCAGATGCTGCATGCTGGGCCAACACTCGGCAAGAGACAGGGGAATTTCGTGAAAATCAGCACAATGATCCGGTTCGGCGCCGCAGCGGCGTCGCCCGACCGACTGTTGAGCGACACGGCGGATTATGCCCGCCGCATCGAAGCTGCCGGGTTTCCGGGGATCTGGGTCGGGGATTCGATGGGCCGCGGGCGGCCGACCCTCGATCCGCTGGTGGAGCTGGCGGTGCTGGCTGCCGTGACCCAGCGTGTCGAGCTCGGCATCGGGGTTCTGCAGTTGTCGTTGCGGCACCCGATCGAGCTGGCTCATCGGGTGCAGTCGGTTCAGGCATTGTCGGGCGGGCGGCTGCGCCTGGGCGTCGGCAGCGGCTCGACGCGGGCCGATTTCGAATTGCTCGGCCTCGATTACGACCATCGTTTCCGCGCGATGAGAGTAGCGCTCGAGACCATGCACCGTGTGTGGCGCGGCGAGCCGGTCAATGGCGGAACATTGTCGCTGTGGCCCGGATGCGAAGGCGGGCCGCCGATCCTGATGGGCGCCTGGCGCAGCCCGCGCTGGATCACCTATGCCGCGAAAGAATGCCAGGGCTGGACCCCGTCGGGCCGGTACAGCAGTTGGGACGATCTCGAAGCCGGCATGCGCATCTATCGCGACGCGGGCGGCACCAATGCCGTGCTGGCCAACGTCGCCGTCGATCTCGCCAACCGGCCCCAATCCGCGGAGCTCGCCGCAGCCACCGACGTCGCGCTGGTCTGCCCCCCGGATGAGGCGCGCCGGCGGTTGAAGCGGATGGAGCAGCTGGGCTTCGACGAGGTTCTGCTGGTCTCGCAATATGGCGAGTTCGAGGAGCTCGAACGCGCCCGTGATCTCCTCTGAACGCGGGGCGGCCGACGCCGAGCGTCGGCCGCTTGACAGCGCGGGCGGCGGGGGCATGCTGCACGGCGGCCGCCGAATTGGGCTGAGAGGGGGGAGCGCTATGATCGGTGCAGATCTCGCGGGCAAGGCGGTTCTAGTGACGGGTGCCGGCTCGGGCATCGGGCTCGCCGCCGCGGAGATCTTCTCGCGCTGCGGCGCCGCGGTGGCCCTGAACCATCTGCCCGACGACCCGCGCGGGCCGCAGGCGGTCGAGCGGCTCAGGGCACAGGGCCGCCGGGTCGTCGCCGCACCCGGCGACGTGGCGCAGCCGGGCCAGGCCGAGCGGATGGTCACGAGCGCGATAGACGCGCTCGGCCGGCTCGACTTTCTGGTCAACAACGCCGGGACCCCGGCGACGCCGACGCCGATCCCGTTTTCCGATCTCGACGCGCTCTCGGAGGAGTTCTGGTCGACGATCTTGACGACAAATCTGATCGGCCCGTTTCGCTGCGCGCATGCCGCGGTGCCGGCGTTGAAGGCGGCACGGGGTGCAATCTGCAACACCGCTTCGATCGCCGGGGTCATGGGCAGCGGCAGCAGCATCCCCTATGCCACCAGCAAAGCGGGGCTGATCAATCTGACCCGCAGCCTGGCGCGCACTCTCGCCCCCGAAATCCGCGTCAACGCGGTGGCGCCGGGTTTTGTCGACAGCCCGTGGAACAAGGATTGGCCCAGCGACCGCAAAGCGGCCTCGATCGAGCGCACGCCGCTGAAACGCGCGTGCCGGCCCGAGGACATCGCCGAGACGATCTTTTTTCTGTGCGCCGGGGCGGCGATGATCACCGGGCAGACGGTCATCGTCGATGGCGGGCTGACGCTTTGAGGACAAGGGCGGGCGGAGGCTCGCGGTCGCAACGGGAGGAAAGCGGAATTGAGCGAGCAGCGGACGATGAACGGCGCGCAATGGCTGGCGCGGGCCTTGGCCGGGACCGGGATGACCCACGTCTTCTTTGTCGAATCGATGCATGCGCCGCACCCTGATGGAATTCGAGGATCTCGGGGTGACGCGGATTCTCGCCCACTCGGAAAAGGCCGCGGCCTATATGGCCGACGGCTATGCCCGCATCGCGCTTCGGCCGGGCGTGTGCATGGCGCAGTCGGTGGGTGCGGCCAACCTCGCCTCTGGCCTGCAGGACGCTTACCTCGGGCATAGCCCAGTGGTGGCGTTGACCGGGCGCAAGGAGCCCTCGTTCCAGCACCGCAACGCCTACCAGGAGATCGCCCACGCCCCGCTGTTCGCGGCGGTGACCAAGTTTTCCGCTCCGGTCGAATTCGACCGCCGAATTGCCGCGCCTCTTACGCCACGCCTGGCGCGCCGCCTTGGCTGACGCGCCGCGGCCGACGCATCTCGATTTTTCGGGGCTGCAGGGTGACGTCATCGAGCTCGGCCAGACCGCCGAGCCGACGGTCATCGACCCCGAGGCGCGCCGGATTCCGGTGCATCGTCCGGTCGCTGACGAGCGCGATATCGAGCGCGCCGCCGCGGCATTGACCACTGCCGGGCGCGTGGCGATCGTCGCCGGCGACGGCGCCGCCGCCTCGCAGGCCGGGCCGGAGGTGCTGGCGTTGGCCGAGGCATTGGCGGCGCCGGTCGCGACCTCGCTCGGCGCCCGAGGCATCATCCCGACCCGCCATCCTCTGTCAGCCGGCGTCCCTGGCAGCTATTCCGCACCACCGGCCAACCGGATCGTCCACTCCGCCGAGCTCGTGCTCTATGTCGGCTGCGATACCGGCGACCAGGTCACCCTGAACTGGACCGTGCCGTCGCCCGACACCAAGATCGTGCAGATCGACGCCGACCCGATCGAGATCGGGCGCAGCTATCCCAACACGATCGGGGTGGTCGGCGACCCAAAATCGACGCTGGCGCGTCTCGCTCAAATCGTCGGCCGCCCGACACGCGACCGCGGCTTTGCAGAGGAGGCGGCGCGGATCGTCGCCGATTGGCGGGCGACGATGATGCCGCTCGTCAATGACGACAAGGCGCCGATCCGGGTCGAGCGGCTGTGCGCGGAGATCACCAAGGCCCTACCTCCCGACGGCATCCTGGTGGCGGACACCGGGTATTCGGGCATCTGGAGCGGGACGATGATCGACTTCAACGGCGCCGCTCAGACCTATCTGCGCGCGGCCGGGTCGCTCGGCTGGTCGTTTCCGGCCTCGCTCGGCGCCAAATGCGCCGCACCCGACCGTGCCGTCCTGTGCTTCACCGGAGATGGCGGGTTCTACTACCACCTTGCCGAGCTCGAAACCGCGCGCCGTTGCGGCATCGCCGCGATCGTCGTCGTCAACAACAATTCGGGCTTTGGCCAGAACCTCACTGGGGTGCGTCGGATCGCCGGCAACCGGCCGGGCCGCGGCGAGGCGCTCGTCCGCTTCGGACCGACCGACTTCACCGCTGTCGCGCGCAGCTTTGGCGTGCGCGGGATCCGGGTCGAGCGGCCGGGCGAGGTGGCACCCGCTCTAGCCGAGGCGATTGGCGCCGGCGAGCCGGTGGTGATCGACGTCGTGACCGATCTCGAGCCGCGCGCGCCCGAGCCGTGGGCGCCCGCCGGCCGGCCCTGAAGCAGGTGCGGCAGATTTCGGCGTCGCGGGTGCGGCGAGGTCGCACCGGTCCGGAGGCTGCAACGGCGCTCAACCGCCGACGCCGAGGCTGCGAATTTTCTCGAACACCGGATCGATCTGGGCGCGATAGGCGGGGCAAGCCGAGCGCGACAACCATAGCTGCTCAAAGGCGGTCGCACGCGAATCCGGATAATGCTCGCGGAACGCGGCCACCACCCGCGCCGCTTCGCCCCGCCGCCCAATCAGCGACAGCGATGCCATCAAAAACAGCTGGGCGCCGCCATAGCTCGGGTTGCGCTCCAAGGATTTTTGCAGGAGTGCGATCGACACTTCCGTCCGGCCGAGCAGCAGTTCGGAAAATCCGCCGAAGAAAAAGAAGATGCTGTGGCGGCGGTCCGTCTGATCGAGGCGCATCGCCCGCTCGACCGCCGGCAGGGTTTCCTCGGCATGGCCGAGAAAGGCCGCGTTGTATCCGCCGAAACCATGTGCCACGCCGAGCCGCGGGTCGGTCGCCAGTGCGCGCTCGAAAGCCTCGGCCGCTTCCTCCAGCTGGCCGCCGGCCGAGCACAGCATTCCTTTGACGCAGTTTGCAAAAGCGTGATCGGGCGCCAGCGCCAACGCATTGGCGATCGCCTCCCGCCCCAGATCGAACGCCACCGCGGCCGAGCTCGAATCGCCCCACCAGGGTTGACTGACGAGATGTTGGCAGGTACGGGCGAGGCCGATCAGCGCTTCCAGGTTCTGCGGATCGAGGGCCAGCGCGGCGAGAAACCAGCGTTGCGCCTCGGCTGTCAGCTCCGCGCGCATCTTGCCCTTGAGCGCGCTCGCCGCCCGTGCGAGACAATCGTCGATGTCGAGCTCGTTGCCCGCGGTCGCGAGGGCCCGGCGGCTCGCCTCTCGCAGCAGCAGCGCGTGGACCTCGCGGGAGATCTGGCGGGTGATCCTGGTCTGAACCGACCCCAGCTCTTCGGGATCGAACTCGTAACGTCCCGCCCAGCGGTACTCCGCGGTCGCCGCGTCGGTCATCTGGACGTTGACGCGCAAGGTGCGCGCCCCGCTGCGCTGGGCGCTGCCGGTGACCAGATATTCGATTTCCGCATCGCCCGCCCGGCTCGGCGGCGCGCTCGGCATCGCGATCGATCCGCGCTCGTCCGCCACCCGCGCGAGCGCCAGCCGGCCGTGGCGCAAGAGGTCGGTCACGAGGTCTTCGGAGAACGCCTCCACCAGATACTGCTGACTGGGGTCCCCGGTCAGATTGCGCACCGGCGCCACGGCGACGGCGATGCTCGGCAACAGGCAAGGCCAGCGCATCCGCGCCGGTTCCGGGGCGGTCGAAGCGGGACCCGCAATGCCGCGCGAGACTGGTAGCGGGTCAACCCGGCTGGGCGGCGGTTCCGTCCGATTTGGCACGAGGCTGTTGACAGCCGGCTCGCCGGCCCCGCCCGAGCGCGCGATCTCATTTGCGAGCGCCTGAGTTTCGCTGTCGGGGGCCACCCCGAGCTCGCGCTTCAGAATATCGGTGCAGATGCGGTACTGCCGCAGTGCCTCGGGTCGCCTTCCGGCACGCGCGTAGGCGCGGATCAGGGCCCGTTGACCAATCTCCGACAGCGAATCGAGCGCTGCCAGACGGCGCGCCGATTGAATGCCCGCATCGTGCTCCCCGGCCTCGTCCTGCAGCACCGTCAGGCGTTGCAAAACGCCGCAAATGAGGTCGAGCGTGCGGTCGCGTTCGGCAGCGAGCCATTCCTGAAACGGCTCGGAATCAATGACGAAATCGGCCAGGAATTCGCCTCGGTAGAGTTCGGCCGCGGCCGCCAGCTCGGCTTGGTTCGACGACCGCGCGAGCCGCTCGAAACGCTCGCCGTCGAGTTCGATGTCCTGAAGCCGGCAATTGGCGAATTCGGCGACCAGGTGACGCTTGGCGCCCGGTCCCAATGCCTTGCGCAGCTCCAGCAGACAATTGCGCAGGCTGTGACGCGCCTGATCCGAGCCCTGATAGGGCCACAACAGGTCGGAGAGCCGCTCGCGGCTGATGGGCCGCCCGCCCTGGGCCGCGAGATAGGCGAGAAGGGCGCGCGCCTTCCTCGGGACCTTCCCGAGCCGGCGATCGCCGATCTCGATCACCAGCGGTCCAAGAAGGCCGATCAACAATGCCATGACCACCGTCCCGTCGCACAGCCAGACGAGCCAGAGCCGATCGCGACGATGGCGGATCGATTCAACCTCCCGACGATCTTGAAGCCGGCCTGGGCCGCCAGCAAGAAAATAGTCTTCGACCCGTCATCCGGGCGATCAACGGTCGGGTGCCGCGTCATTTCCTGATCCTTCACGATAAGCCGCGATCTTCCTCTCCAGCACGCGGCACAGCGCATCGAGCCCGCGGGCGCGCAGCGGCGCCAGGAGGTCCTCGTATCGGATGGCACGGTGATTGATCGGCGCCGGCACGGCCTGTTCCCAAAGCTCGAGCGGGGTCAAGCTCGGACCGAGCGCAGCGGTTTCTTCGACGCCAGCCACCAACAGCTCCAGCCGGGTGCGCAAACACTTTTCGCAGCGTCCGCAATTCACCTCGGTCTCGCCGCTTTCGGGGCACACGCGCAACACCGCGAGCGCTGTCGGCCAACTCGCCAAATCACGCACCTTGTCGAGGCGGGTAAAGCGCGCGCCGTCGTGAATGATGGCGATACGCTGGCTGGAAAACAGCCCATCGACGGCGGCATGCGAGCCCACCGGAACCGGGTTGGCGACATCGTAGGTGCCGCCGATGAACAAAAAGGCGGGCCCGAGCAGCGTCGCGTGACCGACCGCGGCCAGCGCCGCCCCGTTGTGGCGGTTCGCCCAAAAGCCCGGTTTCGAGGGCAGATGCCGCAGGTTCGTGCGGCACATTACCAGACGCAGCCCGGTTTCATCAGTGACCGGTTTGAGCCGGTTCAGCGCCGTCTGAAAGCGCTCGTTCTCCGGGGCGCGTGCCCGCTTGCCGATATCGAACCCATGGATGAACAGGGCCTTGCGGATGTAGGCGGGGTCGTCCGGGCGATAAAGGAGCCGATTGCGCATCAGCATATGAAGCCCGTCGATGCCGCCCGACAAAAAGGCCGCACCGCGCCGCGGCCCGGTTGAGGCGATCTCAGCGCATCCGGAGGAGGAGGTCTCGATTTCCGGAGCCGGAGCCGGCATCCCGCCCCAGCTCGACCACCAGGCATGGGCAGTACGCAGCCCCTCGACGAGCATCGGACATGCCCCACCCTCGACCCGTATCCGCGCCTCCCCATGCACCGCGGCGAGAGGAAAGCAGGCAGCGAGAAATGCGTCCGCGCGGGGTCCGCCGCTCCATCGCTGGCGGCCCAAACCGTCTTCTGCGTCGATCGCTTCGTCCTCGATCCCGGCTGCAGAGCTCTCAAAGTAGAGGCGCTGTTCGGGAAAGTTTCGGTCTTCCCACAAGACGGTCGCGGAGAGAACCCGCTTGTCCGGGGTCACCGTCAGGGCTAGATCCTCGATCAGCATCGGCGCGTGATCCTTCTGGTCTGGCGCGGGCCGGCTGCGATCGCGATCCGGCTCGGTGGTCGCCCATTGCCGTTGCCTTCCTCTTAACCAAGGTTAGCGCAACGGGCGTCAAAGAACCGTCCCGGTCGGCGTCAGCAGAAATCTCCGCGAGAAATCTTAATTGAGACTTTCCACCGGCACGAATTTCACCGCGGCCGGTTGCGACGGCCGGCGCTCTGGGCTTCAATCGGCACCGCCGCGCTCGCCGTGGACCGCAGACGTCGATTTCTCACCGCATTCCTGTGCATCAGCCGAGCTCGGCTCGGCTGACGAGGTCCAGCCCGGGCGCCCGAACCAATGTTAAATTTGGGTCGCATTCATTTTTGACGTGCCGCTGACCTAATTGCTGACGATTTGCTGACCGCGGTCGGCCAATTCTCTCCTGGGAAACGAAACAGAATCGCGGGATTTCTCGATGTACGTGAGTTCAAGCTGCACACGAGCGTTCCTCGATGCGAGACCCAATCCCAGCCGTCCTTTGGTAGGGGCTATTCGACAGCCGGTTCGCTTTGAGCATGATACCCGCGTTCCTTTAGCCACGATGGGCAACATTCGTCACGCAACGGCGGCGGCACCCGTCTGCGCCGATCCCGCGACCAATTCCGTGACGGGCCTCTGCGGCAGCTTTGCGGCACGCCGGTCCCGTTTCTACTTCGCCTGGCGCGGTCTGTGGTGCAGGCGGGTCGAAGCGCGGACGCAGTAAGGCGCTCGGCGGTGCGGCGGAGGGGGCAATGCCGGAGTTCGACAACTGCTTTGCCGAACTGAAAGATCCGCGTTCGGGCGGAGCCAGACGCCACGATCTGATGGAAATTTTAACGATCGCACTGTGCGCAGTGTTGTCTGGCGGCCAGACCGCAGTCGACATGGCAGTGTTCGCGGAGGCCAAGCAGGAATTCCTCGGAAGCTTCCTGGAGCTGAAGAACGGGGTGCCGAGCCATGACACCTTCAGCCGGGTGTTTCGCCAGCTCGATCCCGATCAGTTCCGCGCTTGCTTTCAAAAATTCATGGCACGCTTCACCGAAACCTGCACCGGCGTCATCGCCATTGACGGCAAGGTCCTGCGCCGTCCGCTCGACCCCGCCCATCCCGGCTCGGCCTTGCATATGATCAGCGCCTGGTGTTGCGACACCCGCCTCGTGCTGGCTCAGATCGCCACGACGGCCAAGACCCGAGAGAGCACGGCGGTTGCCAAGCTGTTGGATATGCTCGCATTGAAAGGAACGATCGTGACCACCGACGCGCTCAATTGTCAGCGCGACATCGGTCGCCGGATCGTCGCTCGAGGCGGCGACTATGTCCTGGCGCTCAAGGGCAATCATCACGCTCTGCACGCGGACGCGGTTCGGTTCTTTGACGATCCGGAGCACGAGAAGGCCGCCAGCCACTCGACGCGAGACAACGATCACGGCCGCGTCGAGACCCGCATCAGCCTGGTGTCGACCGACATCGTCGGGCTGCAGGCGCGGCATCAATGGCCGGGTCTGGCCGCCCTCGGCAGGGTCATCCGGATTCGCAGAACAAGCGCGAAAACGGGCCCCAAAACCTCCCGGGAGAACGCCTATTATCTGCTGAGCGCGCCGCTGTCGCCGGAGCGCCTGGGACAAGTCGCGCGCTCCCACTGGGGCGTCGAGAATCGCCTCCACTGGGTCCTGAATGTGGTCATGAACGAGGGCCAGGTCCGCAGCCGTCGGGACAACAGCCCGTACAACCTGGCCATCCTGCGGCATATGGCGCTTAATCTGATGCACAAGGACCGGTCCAAGGTCTCGCTGCGCAGCAAATTCATTCTTGCCGCGTGGAAGGAGGATTTTTTGGCTCAATTGCTCGCCCAGGCCTGAGCGGAATTGTCCTTGGGGGTATTTAGGAGAAATCGTCCCCAAATCGAAACCATTTGGTCATTTGCTTGCCTTTAGAGAGTACACCCATGGCCCAGCAACCGTCGCGCTGCCTCATGGGAGCCTAGATTGCCATTTGACAATGTGCGATCGCTCCATGTCGAAGAGGTCGATCGCCCGGAGATCCCTCTCGCCGAGACCGCGCTCGCATGCTTTCGCGCACCGCATCCCTACCTGCTGTTCCGCCGTACCGCTCTGCCCGCGCTTCGCCATCTCGTCAACGCCGATCCCGACCTGCAGACGCGGTCGGCCAAGCTCGTGTCGGAGATCCCGGCGGCAACGATGCCGCGCGATCTGCGTGCTGCGCTCAAGCGCCGTGCGCGGCGGTTGATCGCGACTTCGTTCATCGCGCTCACCGCCGATGGCGCAACCGCCGAGGCGGCGCTGGCGACGACCTGCGAAGCGCTCGACGAATTTTCCGCAGCCGCGAGCTGGAAGGAACGGCCGGTGATCCGCTCCTTTCTCGATTGCGCCGAAATCGCCGTCGCCGTGTCCCTCGCCTACGATTGGCTCTACCACAAGCTGACGCCGTGCAAACGTGCCGCGATCGAAAGCGCGATCCGGCGCAACGTCCTCGAACCGGCGCTCGTCGCCTATGAGGATCGCTCGCTGCTGTGGCCGAAACGGCGCGACAATTGCACCCTCGTGTCGAATTCCGGGATCCTGATTGCTGCTCTGGCGGTGTTGCGATCGCAGCGCGAACTGTCGTCGGAGCTGGTACGACGCAGCCTCGTCTCGACCTGGAACGTGTTTTCGGCGCTGGCTCCGGACGGGGCGTGGCGCGAGGGCCTCAGCTACTGGTCCCTGGCGATGCGCTATGCGGGTCTGATGGTGGCGGCGCTGGAGAGCACTTTGGGAGACAGTTTCGGCCTCGCCGCCCGGCCCGGTTTCGCCGAGACCGGCGATTTTGCGCTGCATGCTGCGGGACCGTTCGGCGCCGCCTTCAACTTTGGCGATTCCGATTGGCGCTTTGACGTCTCGCCGCTCGCCTGGCACGCCCATCGCTTTGGCCGGCCGATCGACCGCTGGCTGCTCGGCGGAGGCGACGCGCGGCAGCTCCCGTTCGCGACGATCTGGCCGAAACGGCCCGGCATATGTCCGGTGAGCGCTCGGCCTGCCGACCGGCAAGGTGTTCCGCAGCGGCGATCTCGCCTGCTTCCGCAATACCTGGTCGAGCGATCCGCAGACAGGCCCGGTATACTTGGCGATCAAGGGCGGAAACGTCTCGCGCCCGTCGGGCGGCGGCGCACCGAGCGCCGAGGAGATAATCCTGCACGCCCAGGCCGATGCCGGCACGTTTGTCCTCGACGGCGCGCGGCATCGCTGGATCGTCGATCTGGGTGCGGACGATTATGATCTCCCGGGATATTTCGACCACGGAAAGGATGCGAGGTCGGGGCGCCGGTGGAACTACTATCGCTCTCAGGCCGCTGGCCACAACACGCTCACGATCGGCGGGTTGGATCAGGTGCCGAACACTCCGGCTTCTATTATCGGCAGCTGCGTCGAGGGCGACTGCAAATGGGCGGTCTTCGATCTGTCGGCCACCTACGGCAAACCCCCGGGCACGGTCCGGCGCGGCGCTGCCCTGATCGGCCGCCAGGTCGTCATCGAGGACGAGGTCGATCCGGCGGTATGCCACAACGTTCTGTGGGCGATCCACACCAGTGCCGAGCCCATCTGTCTCGCCGGTTCGCTGGTGCGCTTGCGACTGGGAGAGGATCGGCTCGTCATCCGTATCCTGGAACCGGCCGGAGCCCGCTTCGAGCTGGTCGCGCCGCCGCCGCCGCGCTCCTTCCCCCTCGGCGCCGCGCAGCAGCTGCACGGGTGCCCGCCAGAGGGTGGCGGCACGGTCTCCGAATTGCCGCGAGGCACGGGTGAGGCGGGACCGCGAACCGCCGGCGCGCTGCCCATCCGCCGGCTGCAGATCGCCTGGCCGGCGGGAACGCGCCGCTTGACCGTGCTGCTGCTGCCCGATTGCGACCGAGACGAGCTGGCTTTGCCGGTCGCCCCGCTCGATCACTGGCTGGCCCGGCAGCCGATCCGACTGACCGGGCTGCCCCGGCGCGGATGCCGAACGCGCAGCGTGCACATCGCAATGCGTGCTTCCCCTGTAAGGCTCGAGAAATCTATGGTGGGCTATTCTCAGCGAGAGCCACCGGCGAGTCTCGATCATGCCTGAACCTGCCCGCCCTCCCGCCCCGGCAGCCGATGAATTTACCCCGGTCAGACGCAGGATCGTGCTGCTGAGCCTGACCTGGGCGTCATCCTTGGGAATTGTCGCCTCCACGATCTATGTTCCCTCGGTGCCGGCGATCGCACGCGCCCTCGATACCTCGGTCGCCCGGGTGCAGCTGACCTTTGTCGGGTATCTCCTCGCCTTCGCCGTCAGCATGCTGGTGCTGGGCCCGTTGTCCGATCGCTTCGGCCGACGACGGACGGTGCTCTGCGGCCTGGCCCTGTGTGCATTCAGCAGCTTTGTCTGCGCCTCCAGCCCGACCATCGAAATGTTGATCGCCGCGCGGGTCCTCCAGGGCATCGGCGCCTGCGCCGGAATGGTCGTCGGTCGCGCCCTGACACGGGAGATCTGGGGACCCGAGGCCGCCGCCCAGGTCATCGCCGGGCGGGCGATCGCGGCCACCCTGATGCAGGCCTGCGCGCCGGTGCTCGGCGGATATCTGCAGGGATGGTTCGGCTGGCGCGCCAACTTCGCCGCAGTCGCGGTGCTCGCCCTTTTCGCCATGGCGCTGATGCTGCGCTATGTTCCGGATCGCGGCATCAGCTCGGGCGTAGGTGCGACCGGCGAGGGCATGCTGGCGAGCTATCGCACCCTGATCGGCACCCGCCGTTTTCTCGGCTATGCCCTTTCCGCCGCCGGCGCCCATGCCGGGTTTCACATTTTCGCGGCCGGCGCTCCGGCGGTGCTGATCGGCCGCTTCGGGATCAGCCCCGAGCAGTACGGCTATTACGCGGCACTGCCGCCGCTGGGTTTTCTGATCGGCAGCTTTCTCTCCAATCGGTTGACGGTCCGGCTCGGGGTCAACGGGCTGATCACGATCGGCACGACGGTGCTGATCCCGGCCGGTTTTGTCATGGTCGCGCTGGCGGTGCTGCATATCCCGGGCCCGTTTGTCGTGATCGGGCCAATGATCTTCGTGTGCTGCGGCAGCGGTCTGATCACCCCTAACGCCGCCGCCGGCAGCCTCGGGGTCAATCCCCGGACCGTCGGCGCTGCCTCGGGCCTCGGCAGCTTTATCCAGATGAGCGGAGCCGCGGGCGGCACCGCCGCGCTGTCGCTCGGGCCGAGCGGACACCCGCTGACCCTGGCGGTCGTGATTGCATTGGCCGGGCTGTTTTGCGCGACGGCGTTCAGTTCGCTGACGCGATTGGGCGATAGGTCGGCCAAGACGAACGCCGGGGCTGTGGTCTGACCGGCATCCGCGGCGGCGCCCGAGCTGCGGCCGGCCCCCTGCCGCCTCCCGCCGGGTGGCGACCCCAGGATACGATCGCGGCGTATTTTCCAGCGATCGCCGCGCTCGACCTCGCGGCCGAGCCGGAAATTCGCGCGCTCGAGGCGCGGCTCGACCGAGACGAGGCGACCGGCGGCGACACTTCATTTCTGCGCCAGGCGATCGGCGAGTTGCTGTGGCGGCTGCAATACACCGGCGACGCGCCAGCGGCGGGTGCGGCGCTCGACCGGATGCGCGCCCTCGCCGCCTCGCCGGACGCGCCGAGCGGTCTTCTTCCGGACCAGGACGGCAGCTTTGGCGCTGGGACCGAGGTGTGGTTTCTCAAGCTCGACGCCTCGGTCGACCACTGGCTCGCCGACGACTTCCCCGGCACCACCCGTTCGCCGCGATTTCTCGACCGGGTCAACGACCCCGAGCGTCTGGCGAGCTATCTCGACAGCCTCCTTGTCTCGCGCCTCGTCGAAGACGGAGTCGACCGCCGCAAGGAGTTGAACTTCGCCACCGCCGGCCTCGTCCGCTTGATCCTGCGCCGCCGGCCGAAGGGCTACCCGTGGGACCCGCGGCTCGACGGCGTTGTCAGAGGCTTCGTCGCCCGATGGCAGGACGCGGCGACCGGGTTCTTCGGCGCGGATTACGAGATCGCCGGAGAGCGCTGGCGCACCGCCGATCTCAGCCTGACCTTTCACATGGCGCGCTACCTCGAAGGCCGGATCGCCCATTGGCCGCAGCTGATCGACACCCTGCTCGAGATCCGCGACGCGCTCTACCCCAATGGCTGGCTCGACGAAGCTGGCCTGAGCAACCACAACAATTACGACGTGGCGGTGCTGTTCCAGCTCGGCTGGCCCGAGATGCGCCCCGACCAGCGCCGGCGGGCGGCGGTCGAGATCGAGCGCCTGCTGTCGTGGTGCCTCGGGGATGCGATCGCCGCGGACGGCGCGGTGGTGGCGCGGGCGGTCGGCGAATCTCTGCCGGAGAGCTATTATTTTACGGTCGCCTTTCTCGAAACGGTCGGCTTTTTCGACCAGGCAAAACGGTTCTGGACCGATCGCGAGTTCCCCGATGCGACGAGGCTGAGGGCTCTGCTGGAGCGTCAGATTGTGCGGCTGCCGCCCGGCGACCCGATGGCGCGGATGGCGCTCGACCGCCTGCGCCGCTGAGTGGTGGATTTGCGCCCGCCCGATCCTTAGGATGGGATCCGAACCATCCGATGAGGAACCGCAGATGTCGAGCACCCTCGAAGGCGAAGCCCGCCACGATGTTCGGATCGAAGATGTCGAGTACCAGCGGCAGGGCGGCCGCGCCGTGCTGGCCCGG
The DNA here is from genome assembly GCA_963795485.1 of uncultured Alphaproteobacteria bacterium. Classification (GTDB taxonomy): domain Bacteria; phylum Pseudomonadota; class Alphaproteobacteria; order ATCC43930; family CGMCC-115725; genus AP-15. The sequence continues at coordinate 1,071,918 of CAWCIL010000008.1, read as the reverse complement.
CTCTACCGGCCGAGCGGGACCGGCCCGTTCCCGGCGGTCTTGCAGGTGCATGGCGGCGCCTGGGTCAACAAGGACCGTACCGACAACGACTTCATCGCCAAGGTCCTGGCCGAAAGCGGCATCCTCGTCGCCTCGCTCGATTTCCGCATGCCGCCCGAGGCGCCCTACCCGGCCTCGCTCGCCGACATCAATCTCGGCACTCGCTGGTTGAAGGCGCATGCCGGCGAATACCAGACCCGCGCCGACTGGGTCGGCAGCTTTGGCACGTCGAGCGGCGGGCACCAGGTGCTGCTCGCGGCGATGCGGCCCGACGACCCGCGCTATGCAGCGTTGTGGCTGGCCGATGCCCCGGCGATCGACGCCAAGCTCGCCTTCGTCATTTCCGGCTGGGGCGTGCTCGACCCGCTGCTGCGCTACGAGCTGGCCAAGAAGGCCGGCAATGGCGAATTGCTCGACAACCACCACAATTTCTGGGGCGATGCGGCAACGATGGAAGAGGGCAACCCGCCGCGTATTCTCGACCGCGGCGAACAGGTCCATCTCCCGCCCGCATTGGTCTTTGGCGGCGACAAGGACGAATGGGTCCCGGTCGAGCTGATGCGCCACTTTGCCCAATCCTGGCGCAAGGCCGGGGGCGAAGTCGAGCTGCAGCTCTACGAAGGCGCCAATCACGGCTTCATGACCGGCAAGCCTGACGCCCCCTACGCCGCCCGCGCGCTCGACCGCATGAAAGCCTTTATCCGCAAGCACACCACCGGGTGAGGCCGGCCGGACGCCCGCTCGCGAGCATGTGATCCGACCGGCCTGGAATGGTCGCGTTCGCGGTCAAACCCTCGATCCCGGCTGTCCCGGCGACAGAGCGTGCCCGACAACCGCGTTCATAGGAAACAATCTCGTTGATAGGAAATTCTCATTCCGGAGCTGTTCGCACCCCTGCTCGTCGCCCGATTCTCTAGCTCGCCGCCGGCCAGGCGAGCGACCAGGCGAATAGCTCGGCGAAGGACAGGTTGGCGAAATCGGGCGGCGGCCTGCCGGCAACCCGCCGCGCCAGCGCCAGGATCTTGGTCGTGAAAGCATCGGCCAGAGCGGCGTCGGCGGCGCGCCACACCGTTGGCGCCGGCGCGTTGCGATTCCGACGTGTCGGGGAGTGCCGCGAGCGCGGCATCGGCTTCCTCGGCGAGACAAAGGCGGGTAGCCCCCGCAAGTTCGACCCCAGCATGGGTGAGCGCGCCGCGGATCACCGCACCCATCGCGGCCTCGGCGCGCCAGATATGATGGCGGCGAGTCGCGTCCGATCGGCCCTCGACGACAGCCGCCATCCGCTTGCCCTCGACCCGGTCGAGGCGGGCGTCAAGGGGCCGCGGCGTCAGCCATCTCCAGCACCCGCAAGCGCCGCTCGAACTCGGTCGCCTCGACGGCGCGGACATAGGCCTCGGCCACCTGACCCAGTTGCATCGCTTCGCGCGGGGTGAGGGCACCCTGCGCCGCCGCATCGGCCACCGCAGCCATCGCGGCCGCGAGGTCGGCGGCGCTGCGGATCGGCGGCATCGTGAATTCGATCGCGCGTTCGCGACACGGCCCGACAATTCGTTCGAGGCACAGCCGCAGCGCCGAAGGGTCGCCGGCCAGCGCCAGCTCGACGGCCTTGCGGGTCAAGGCCTCGCCCTCGCCGGCGAGCAGCAATCGGGCGGCGCGGTTCGCATGGTCGAGGCAGCCGCGCGGCCGGCCGGCGGGATTACCGGACCGCCCCCGAGCAAATCGCCCGCGCCGGTCGCGCCCCCCCTGTTCCCCCTGTTTTATCTGGTCGAGATCAGGCATCGCCAACTCCATTCAAACGAAAACTTGCACCCTTAGCGGGGCCGATGCGCGGGCATACGCTAAGATTATGGCAATTGCGAGATTGTTTATTATCCGAATTGCGCAAAATGCACAAAAAGGCGCTTCAAGTTCGCGCCACGATCCTCGACGCGCCCCAGCCGAACCCGTCTTCTGAGCGACGCCCGTCTTCTAAGCGACGCCCGTCTTCTAAGCGATGATCGGGTTAATCGCTTGCATCCCCGCGCGCGCGGGGCTAAGGTACGAAGAGAGAACATAGGTCTGAAGCGATCAGCGATCCCACTCACCGCACCGTCGCGGCCAATGGCATCCGGATGCATATTGCCGAGCAGGGGGTCGGGCCGACGGTGGTTCTGTGCCATGGCTTCCCCGAGTGCTGGTATTCATGGCGGCACCAGCTCGCGGCACTCGCGGCGGCCGGTTTTCATGCGGTTGCACCGGACATGCGCGGCTATGGGCGGACCGATGCCCCGCAGCAGATCGACCGCTACACGCTGCTGCATCTGGTCGGCGACATGCTCGGCCTGCTCGACGCGCTCGGCTGCGAGCGGGCGGCGATCGCCGGGCACGATTGGGGCGCCCCGGTGGGGTGGCTTGCGGCGCAGCTGCGCCCCGACCGCTTCCGGGCGGTCATCGCCTTGAGCGACCCGTTCCGGGAGCGCGGGACCGTGCGGCCGACGACGGTCATGCCGCAGACCGCCGACACCGTCTGGTATCAGCTCTATTTCCAGGAGCCGGGGGTCGCCGAGGCGGAGTACGATCGGAACGTGCGCACCGTGTTCCGCGTCGGCCGGATCAACATCTCGGGTGAGGCGCCGCCCGGCACGCGGCCCTTCGGCATGGTGCCGCGGCGTGGTCCCCCGTTTCGCTGGAACACCGAGCCGCCGCCGCTGCCCGTATGGCTCAGCGAAGCCGATGTCGATTTCTACACGACCGAATTCGCCCGCACTGGCTTTCGCGGCGGCCTCAACTGGTATCGCAACATCGATCGCAATTGGGAATTGCTGGCGCCGTTCGATGGCGTGCCGGTCAACGTGCCGGCGCTGTACATCGCCGGGGACCGCGATCCGGTCGTCAAATTCCCCGGCATGGACCGGCACATCGCCGATCTGGCGAAGCGCGTGCCGCAGCTCCGCGCGACGATCATGCTGCCCGGCTGCGGCCACATCACCCAGGAGGAGCGCCCGGCAGAGGTCAACGCCGCGATCATCGATTTCCTTCGCGGTCTCGCGTAAAGCGGCAGCGCCTTGCCCGTCGGTCGGTCAACGGGTCGGGGGGCGCGGCGCCGAGAGCGGGGCGCTCGGGGAGACGGCCGCCGTCTCGCGGGAGATGATGCACACCGCGCATCAGCTCAACGGGTCAACCTATGTCCACGACATCCGCACCGCTGGTGAACTGATCTCAGTGCTGCGGGCTGGCCCGGTCGCAGCAGGCTAGCGCGGTTTCCGATCATGTTGAACCGTCATTCCCGCGAAAACGGGAACCCAGGGCACGCCCGCACCGTGCCTGCTGCCCCCTCTTCAAGCCGAGGGCAAGCTCTGGACCTCCGCTTGCGCGGGGGCGACGAGGAATGGTGCAAGCTGATCGGACAATGCTGCTAAATGTTCAATCCCGGCATTAATCACCAGGTGGGCGGCTGGAGCGCCGGTCACTGACGGATCCCGGAAAGCCTGTGGGTCTCCGCCTAGCACCATCCGTTCATTCACCGAGAAGGGACGTTTATGACAAAGTTGATCGGAGTCGATGTGATCCGCCGATTAGCCCTCGGCATGCTGCTGTTGATCCTTCCTGCGACGTGTCGGGCGGAGCAGCTCCCACCCATTGCCGAACAGATGGCCAAGACCTACGGCCTTGATTCGTTTGGGGCAATCGAGGGAATCCGCTACACTTTTACCGCAGAATTTCCCGGTGTAAAACTTTCTCGCACCTGGGAATGGACCCCGAAGACTGGCACCGTCTCTTACCAGGGGAAAGATAAGGAAGGCAAACCGATCAAGGTTACCTATCAGCGCTCGCGGCTGGGCAGCCAAAGCGATGCCATAAAGAACCAAATCGATCCGGCCTTCATCAACGATCAGTATTGGTTGCTCTTGCCGTTCCATGTCGTATGGGACCGCAGCGCGACGGTGACCGATCAGGGCATGCACAAGCTGCCCTTGGGGAACGGTTCCGCTGAACGGGTCGTGATGAAGTATCCTTCGAAGGGCGGCTACGCGCCCGGCGACACGTGGGAGCTCTACGTGGGCGCCGACACGCGAATCGAGCAGATGATTTACCGCCGGGGCGGAACTGGGAGGCCCGGCGTCGTGATCGCGACCTGGGCTGGCTACCAGAAAGCTGGTCCACTCCTTATCTCAACGGATCACCACGGTACGGCGGACGGAAAATCCCTGCGAGTTTTCTTTTCGGATGTTTCCGTTAAAGTTACGGGATCAGGAAATTGGACGAACGCGCAATGAACATCGGAAGCGTCGGCTTTAAAAATCGTTGAGAAACTAGATAGCCGTACGCGCTGACCGTGCAGGCTGTGACGAACGCCACCGCTCTTCGGCGGGGAGCCGGTCAAGGTCGCGGATCGAGTGGGCGGCGGCTTTCGAGGCCGATCGATGGGCGGGCGACGCCGGAGCCGGCGCCCCGCCCCTTGCCCCGGCCCACGGGCAGGGAAGAGCACCCATCCGCGGGGCCGCCCGTGATCAGAAGAATTTTGCCGCGAGCAATACCCCAGTTGCTACGACGAGCATGCCGCCGAGCCGGATGGTCAGGTCGCGGCGCAGGATTTCGAGATCCGATTTTGTCGCCAGCTCCGAGAAATCGGTCGCCCTGACATCGCGGATGATTGTCGTGATCGCCTCGGCCTGGGGATCGTTGAAACCCGCATCCTTCAGGCGTTTGGCGATCTCGAGCGTATCGACAGCGGCGATCATGGCAGAAACCTTGGGGGTTGCACGGCCGATTGCAAGCCGAGCCGGAAGCGAGTGCGAACCCTCAGCGGGCGGCGGCGAGGGCCTGGTCGAGGTCGCGGATCAGGTCGTCTGATGATTCGAGGCCGATCGACAGGCGCACCACGTCGGGGCCGGCGCCGGCGGCGAGGCGCTGCTCATCGGAGAGCTGGCGATGCGTGGTCGAGGCCGGGTGCAGGACCAGGCTGCGGGTGTCGCCGATATTGGCCAGGTGCGAGAACAGCTGCACGTTTTCGACGAGGCGCGTCCCGGCCTCGTAGCCGCCTTTGACGCCGAAGGTGAACACCGCGCCGGCCCCTTTCGGTAGGTATTTCAACGCGAGGTCATGGTAAGGGCTGTCCCGGAGCCCGGCATAGGAGACCCAGGCGACGCGGGGATGCACCGCCAGAAACTCGGCGACCTTCTGCGCATTCTCGACGTGCCGGTCCATGCGGACGTGCAGGGTCTCGATGCCGGTCAGGGTCAGAAACGCGTTCATCGGCGACAGGGTCGGGCCAAAATCGCGCAGCGCCACGGCGCGGGCCTTGGTCGTGAACGCGAAATCGCCGAAATTCTCGAAGAATTTGAGGCCGTGATAGGCCGGCTCCGGGTCGGTCAGAGACGGGAAGCGGTTGTCCTGTGCCCAATCGAAGCGGCCCGATTCGACGACGATGCCGCCCAGAGCATGGCCGTGGCCGGAGAGGAACTTGGTCGTCGAATGGCAGACGATGTCGGCCCCCCACTCGAACGGCCGGCACAGATAGGGGGTCGCCAAAGTGTTGTCGACGATCAGCGGAATGCCGGCTTCGTGGGCGACCGCCGCCACCTTTTCGAGATCGACGACGATGCCGCCGGGATTGGCGAGGTTTTCGACAAAGATCGCCTTGGTGCGGGGAGTCAGCGCGCGGCGGAAATTCTCCGGGTTGACCGGATCGACGAAAGCGCACTTCCAGCCGAGCTTTTTGAACGACAGCCCGAACTGGGTCAGCGACCCGCCATAGAGGTTGCGCGAGGCGAGGAACTCGTCGCCGGGTTCGAGCAGCGTGAAAAAGATCAGAAACTGGGCCGCATGGCCAGAGGCGGCGGCGACCGCGGCGCGGCCGTCTTCGAGGCTCGCCACCCGCTCCTCGAGCACGGAAACGGTCGGGTTGTTCAGCCGCGCGTAGATGTAGCCGAAATTGTGCAGGTTGAAGAGCGAGGCGGCGTGGTCGACATCGTCGAACACATAGGCCGCGGTCTGGTAGATCGGGGTCGAGCGCGCGCCGGTCACCGGATCGGGGGCCGCACCCGCATGGACCGCGCGGGTCTCGAAGCCGTGCGGCATGTTGGGCGACGCGGCGGCGTGCGCCTTGACGCGGCGGGCGAGCGGCGGCTCGGGCGGCCGGTTCCGGATAATGCCGCTGTTGACCCCGCTCCACGACAATTCGCCGCCGAGCCGGCCGAATTCGATCTTCGGGCAGCGGTTCATGATGGTTTCGATACCGGCCGCCTCGGCGGTGGCCGCCGCGGCGTCGTTGCGGATGCCGAGCTGCATCCACAAGACCTTGGCGCCGATCGCGATCGCGTCGTTGACGACGGCCGGCGCCTCGCGCGCGGCGCGGAACATGTCGACCATGTCGACGGGATCGGGGATGTCGCGCAGCGAGGCGTAGGCCTTCTCGCCGAGCAAGGTTTCCCCGGCAATGCCCGGATTGACCGGGATCACCCGATAACCTTTGTTCTGCAGATACTTCATGACGAAGTAGCTGGGCCGGTTCCAGTTCGACGAGGCGCCGACCATCGCGATCGTGCGCACCCGCTCGAGGATCGCGCGCAGCTGCGCGTCGGAATAGGGGATGGGTTCGAGACCGCTCATCGCACTCCCTCGCCAGGTTCCGCTGCCGCGATCTTCGCGCCGCCTGCCCGCTGCCCTGTCAAGCCGGCACTGCCGTCGGTCATCCCCACCACCCGACATAGCGTGTAGGCGCCCGATTAAAATGTCACCCGTCTGCCAGTTTGAAATGACACTCGCCGAGGATTTTTGGGAGGGTGTTTGGGGTGACGGTACGCCTGATGAGCGATGGGGAGCTGACGCGGCTCGAGGTGCTGCGGGACTTGGATCAGCGCCGGCTGACAACACCGGCGGCGGCGCAGTTGCTGGGCCTCGAGCGGCGGCAGGTATATCGGCTGTTGAAGGCCTACCGGGCCGAGGGCGGGTTGCGTCCCCGGACGTGGTGTAGGAGCTGTGGGTAAGTAGCCCGCCGGAGCGACCGCCGAGAGTTGGCGCAGGCGGGCTACTTACCCACAGCGGTGGTCACCGCGGCGGCGCCGGGTAGGGTTGGGTTGCGATGCGCAACTCTGACCCGAGGACCACCACGATGACCGATGACAACATCGCCCTTCGCGCGTTGCTGGAGAAGGGCTCTGACGCCGGCTTTCTGCGCGACATGATCGGCTTCGCGGCCGAACGCCTGATGGCGCTGGAGACCAACGGCCTGTGCGGCGCCGCTCCCGGTGAACGCTCGCCCGAGCGGCGCAACCAGCGTAACGGCTACCGAGACCGAGACTGGCAGACCCGCGCCGGCACGGTGGAGCTGCGCATTCCCAAACTGCGCCACGGCAGCTACTTCCCCGGCTTTCTGGAGCCGCGCCGCATGGCCGAGAAGGCGCTCACCGCCGTGATCCAGGAGGCCTACATTCATGGCATCTCCACCCGCTCAGTGGATGATCTGGTGAAAGCCCTCGGCATGGAGGGTATCAGCAAGAGCCAGGTCTCGCGCCTGTGCGGCGAGATCGACGAACGCGTGCAAGCCTTCCTGAGCCGCCCCATCGAAGGCGATTGGCCCTACATCTGGCTTGACGCCACCTACGTCAAAGTCCGACGAGACCATCACATCGTCTCGGTCGCCGTCATCGTCGCCGTCGGCGTCAACACCGATGGCCGACGCGAGGTGCTCGGCATGACCATCGGCCATAGCGAGGCCGAGCCGTTCTGGGTCGAGTTCCTGCGCAGCCTGACCCGCCGCGGCCTGCGCGGCGTCAAGTTGGTCGTATCGGACGCGCACGAGGGACTGAAGGCCGCCATTGCCAAGGTGCTCAGCGCCACCTGGCAGCGCTGCCGCGTGCACTTCATGCGCAACGCCATGGCGCACGCCGGCAGGACGCAGCGCCGCATCGTCTCGGCCTGGTCGGCACCGCCTTCGCCCAGAACGACGCCGAGACCGCGCGCAAGCAATGGCGCCATGTCGCCGACGAGTTGCGCCCGCGCGTGTCCAAGCTGGCGGCCTTGATGGACGACGCCGAGGCGGACGTGCTGGCCTACATGAGTTTCCCCGCACAGCACCGGGTCAAGCTGCACAGCACCAATCCGCTCGAACGGCTCAACGGCGAGATTAAGCGCCGCAGCGATGTGGTCGGCATATTCCCCAACGAGGCCGCGGTGACACGACTGATCGGGGCGCTCCTGCTCGAGCAGAACGATGAATGGGTCGTCCAGCGTGCCCGCTACATGAGCCTGGAAACCATCGCGCCGATCAGCGATCATCCCTTTGTCAGCCTGCCCGCTCTGGCAGCCTGATCGAGGAGCTCAACCCTGCACCCACGCAGTAGCTCCTACACCACGCGGCCGGACACGATCAGGGCGGGTCCGGACTGATCTCGAAGCGGCGTGGTTGTCCGAGCAACCGGCGCAAGCCTGAGGAGCTCCGCAGCCAGGCGTTGGCGATCATTCGCGAGCGCTATTGGGATTTCGGCCCGACCCTGGCGGCCGAGAAGTTGCGCGAGGTGCACAAGATTGCGCTCGGCCGCGAGACGCTCCGGTTATGGATGATCGAGGCCAGGATTTGGGCTGACCGCAAGCAACGGCGCCAGCAGGTTCATCAACCCCGTCACCGGCGCGAGTGCATCGGCGAGCTGGTGCAGGTCAACGGCTGCGAGCACTGGTGGTTCGAGGATCGCGGGCCGCAATGCACTTTGCTGGTGTTTGTCAACGACGCGACCACCGGCTGATGCATTTGCAGTTTGTCGAGAGCGAGTCAACTTTCGCCTATTTTCATGCGGCCCGCGCTTACCTGGAGGCCTGGGGCAAGCCAGTCGCGTTCTACAGCGACAAGCATGGCGTGTTTCGGGTCAACCATCCGGGTGCGCTCGGCGGCGACGGCATGACCCAGTTTGGCCGGGCCCTGCATGCGCTCAACATCGACATCATCTGTGCCAATTCGAGCCCGGCCAAGGGCCGGGTCGAGCGCGCGCATAAGACCTTGCAGGACCGCCTGGTCAAGGAGCTACGGCTTGCGGGTGCGTCCAGTCTGGCTGAGGGGAACGCGGTCCTCCCGGCATTCACGGCCGATTACAACAGGCGCTTTGCCAAAGCGCCGTCGAACAGCAAGGATCTGCACCGGCGGCTGCGTGCCGCCGACGATCTCGACGACGCCTTTGCCTGGAAGGAGGAACGCACCCTGTCGCGGGCGCTGACCCTGCAATACGACAAGGTGATGTTCCTCCTGGAGCCGAGCGACCAGGCCAAAGCGGCGATCGGCAAGCGGGTAACGGTCGTCGACCATCCCGACGGCCGGCTGTCGATCCGCTATCGGGGTGTCGAACTGGCGTATCGGACCTTTGACAAGATTCGCCAAGTCTCGCAGGCCGCGATCGTCGAGAACAAACAGCTCGGGGCCGCGCTTGCTTTCATCCGCGAGCAGCAGCTGCGTCGCCAGCCTGAACGGCGCAGCGATCGCGCGCCGCGCCGCCGCGATCAGCACGACGCGCGTCTCTTTAAGGTCGGCTGAGCTTTTCTACGAGGCGAGCGAGGCTCGGACCCGCTCGGTAAAAAAGTCGGAGCGGTTTCGAGCGCCCTGCCGCGGTCGTCGGTCGGGCGCTGCGCTACGCCGGGGCTCCGCGCCCGCCCGCCGCCCGACCCAACCAGAGTGACATTTCTAAATGGCAGAACCGGTGACATCTCTATTTGGTGGACACATAGCGAAACCGCATAATCGACGTTCTGGAAAATCACCAGGCAAAAAGCCCGATACCGAGCCTTATGGAAAATCCCCCTAAGGATTCGCAAGCAAGGTAGTAAGTCTCTTTTCCAGAGCGGCGCAAAGCACCTTCCGGCCCTCGGTGTTGTTTAGATACCGCACATAGCGAAGGTGGCGAAGGTCAAAAGGGATGTCGGCGTCGGCCTGCGCGATCAAAATGACTTCGCGCCCCAAAGTGTGAGCAATGCCGATTTCATAGAACACGTTGGGATTTCTGCCTGTGCAATCGCAGATGACGACGCGCGATCTGTCGATCAGCGACACGACATCTTGAATGATGGCTGGAGTTTCCCAGATATCATCGGCGCGGCGGCACCGAAGGCCAACTTTCCCGGCCGTCTCCTTGAGGCTTTCGTAGACGGCAGCAAACTCTGCATTGAACGGCATCATGGCCGAGGCTAGCACTGGCTCTATCTTTTCATGTTCGGGGATCATGAACACTCTCGGCCGTTGGCGGCGCGGCTGGAAGTTGCGGAGCAGCACGCGGTAGAGATCAACGTCCTTCACAGCCCAATGCGTGCGCGAGAACTCAAAATCGTGGTAAATGCCAAACTCCGTCGCTCTTACCGCTATGGTGCTGTTCAACAGGGGCGGGATGTCAGGTTCAAGGGTACAATCAAATGATATCTCGCGTCCGACAATACGTGGTCTGGTAATAGCTCCGGCGCGGGCTAGCTGATTGTCCACCCCTTCTGCCATGAAGAGACAGGGAAAATTCCCAGCTTATCAAGAAGAACTTTTTCATTGTCTTTGAACTGGGTGATTATGTCGTCGTCGGTGTATTCGAACAATCGGTCAGTCAGCATAGTCTGGCGACCGGCTTCCCACGAACCCCCAATTAGCAGATTGAACATATTGTCTCCCCTCGGAGCGTGAGAACAAGTCCCCAATCAAGATCATCCAAAGGCAACGCCGTCGGTATCTTAGGTGATGAGGATGGCGTAACCAACAAGCGTTTCCAGGATGCCAATAGCGACGCAGCCCTTGACTGCTATTCCCCAAAAGCTGCCGCGGCTACCAGCGCTTCTCCAAGTACCGACACACTGCCAAATAATGATAGGTAGCCAGATCATCAGAAATGGTATTCCCACCCGGTCATCAGCTCCGGTCAACGCCAGCATATTGCCGCTGGCAAAAAATATACCACTTAAGATAATGTAATTTACCCAGAAGGAAACCGGCAATGATAATTGACCGCGCCAATGACGACTTAGGTAGTTTCCTCCGTCAGCCATCGCGCGATGCTAGTCCCAGAAGGTTGATGACGAATGAAAAGAAAGACTGCACCGCGTCGGCCAGACCGCCTACCCCAACCAATCGATGAACGCGCTTGCCGTCGTGGTGCTCGATCATACGGCCCGCGTCGCGCGGCAAATGGTCGATATGCCGACGTTGTAGCTGCGGGCGAGTTCATCGAGCGTAGCGCCCTCCGCACGGCGGCGGGTGGCCTCTGTCTGCTGCGCCGCGGTGAGTGCCGAGCAGGTCACCAGGACGGCGTGGTGCCTTTGAGCCCGATGCCGCTGTTTCTGTCGATCCTGCCAAACAGCCGCAGCCGGCACGGCCAAGCCGGCGCGCAGCCGTCGGGTCAGGGCCGATCGGGTATGGCGGCGCGCTCCGGATCGTTGTCGGCCGGCTTCGTCAGATCGACGGCGGCAATTGCAGCCGCGGCACCGTCGACTGCGCCCGCGCGGCCGGCAGGCAAGCGACCAGCGCCAGCGCGATCGCAGCCGCCAGCCAGCCGCGGACCATCCTTCGGGTCAGAGCGCCTTCAGCATCGACTCGGCGCTGGAGACGTCGAATTGGCCGGGCTGCTCGACGTTGAGCGCCGTGACCACCCCGTCATCGACCAGCATCGAATAGCGCTGGGTGCGCATGCCCATGCCTTCCTTGACGCGGTCGAGCTCGAGCCCGATCGCCTTGGCGAAATCGCCGCTGCCGTCGCCGAGCATCACGACCTTGCCGGCGGCGCCGTGCTCCTTGCCCCAAGCCTCCATGACAAACTGGTCGTTGACCGCGATGCAGGCGATCGTGCCGACGCCCTTGGCCTTGAGCGCGTCGGCATTGGTCACGTAGCTCGGCAGATGCCGTTGGGAGCAGGTTCGGGTAAAAGCGCCGGGAACGCCGAACAGCGCCACCTTCTTGCCGCGGAAAAACTCTTCGGTGGAGATTGCCTGGACGCCGTCCGGCCCCACTGTGCGCAATGTCGCCGACGGCACCTTGTCGCCAACCTTGATGGTCATGGATACGCCCTCCCGAATGTCGGTGCCCCCATCCCAGCACAGAGGCGTCCCGGCTTCAACCGATGATCCCGCGGCTCGCGACGGGACGGCCCTCGTCAGCGTCTACTGGACCGCGGCCGACGCTCTCGATCATGCCGCGGTGCGGCGGCTGACGGCGGAATTGTCGGGCGACGAGAAGTCCCAGGCGGGGGCATTCGCGTTCGATCGCGACCGGGCGACCTACGTCGCGGCGCACGCGATGCTGCGCCGGGTGTTGCGGGAAGCGCTCGGCGGTGAAGAGCCGCGATTGGTGCGCAGCCGGCACGGCCGCCCCGAGCTGATGCCGCCGCGGCATGGCGGGTCGGCGCCGTCGTTCAACCTCACTCACACGCGCGGGTTCGCCGCCTGCGCGATCCTCCAGGGGGCGCCGGTCGGGATCGACGCCGAGGATCTGCGGCGGCCGATCGACATCGCCGAGATGGCCGCGCGCTGGTACGCGCCGGCAGAACGCCGGCTGCTGGATCAGCTTGCCCCGGAGCAACGCAGCGAGATGTTTTTCCGGATCTGGACGTTGAAGGAGGCGATCCTGAAGGCGACCGGGCATGGGCTGCGCATCGAGCCCCAGCGGTTCGCGGTCGACCCGGATCGCGGCAGCACCTCGATCCCCGAGAGGTTGAGCATCCCGACCCGCTGGCGGCTGGCCGAACTCGCCCCGCTGCCTCACATCCGTCTCGCCGGCGCCAGCCCGGGCGACAGCGGTCTCGCCGTCTCGCTCAATCATATCGAGCTCGGGTGACTGATCACGCGAGGCGGGGCAGCACCTTTTCGGTCAGCAGCATGAAGGTCTCGTGGCTGAGCGGGGCGCACAGCAGGTAGTCGAGGCCGATCTCCTCGCGCAGGCGGAGAATCTGCTCGGTCACCGCCTCGGGCGTGCCGTAGAGGATCACCTGGTCGAGATAGCGCTCGACCGGGTCGACCCCCTCGGGGGTGAAGTTCGACTGCATCACCGGGCGGTGCTGCGCGCCGAGATAGGAATTGACGATCCATTGGGCGCCGCTGCGCGCGACCTCGGCCGCCGCCCGCGCATCGCCGGCGAGCGCCACGAGCCGGGCCACCGGAATGTCGCGACCGGTCTCGGAAAAACCCGCCGCGGTCAGATGCCCGGCGTAAAGCCGCCGTTTGCGGCCGATCTCCGCGGCGGAGGAATGCGGGTCCATCAGGATCGAGAAGCCGCGGCCGGCGGCCCATTCGATGGCTCCCTCGGAACTCGCCGCCATCCACACCGGCGGGTGCGGGCGCTGCGCCGGCTTCGGCAATACCTCGATGCCCTCAAAGCGGAAATGCTCGCCGGCGAAGCTCAGCCGCTCCTCGGTCCAGGCCTTGAGCACGATCTCGACGGTCTCGCGGAACCGCGCCGTGCTCTCCTCGGGCGGCACGCCGAAGGCTTCGAACTCGACCCGGGCAAAGCCGCGCCCGGCGCCCCAATTGACCCGCCCGGCGGACAACAGGTCCAAGAGCGCCACCTCCTCGGCCAGCCGCAGCGGATGGTAAAAGGGCGCCAACGACACCGCGGTGCCGATGCGCAGCCGGCGGGTGCGGGCGGCGGCCAGCATGCCGACCATGTGCACCGACGGGCACACGCTGAAGCTCGAAAAATGGTGCTCGGCGAGCCACACCGCGTCGTAGGCGTTGCGGTCCATGATCTCGATCCGGTCGAGTGCCCTGGCATAGACCGTCGCCAGATCGACCCGCCGCTCCGGCCAGCTGAAGAACTGCAGCACCGCGAATTTCATTCGCTACCTACCCGGAACAAGCCCGCGCCGCGGCCTCTCGCAAAGCATGGGTCGAAAGCCTCACCAGGCGCGCTTGCGTGCTCGGACCGAATAGGCCAGCGGCAGCGAGGGTCGTCCGGCCGGTATCCGCCACATGTGATCCGCCCCCTCCTCGAGGCAGGGGAACATCTGCCACGCCACCCGGTCGTACTCGCGAAGCCAATCGAGCATCAGACCCGCCTGGACCAGCGCCGTGACCACAGCGCCCAGTGGATGGACCCACTCGTGCATCTCGGCATGGGTAACCGGGTCCGGATCGCTAGTATAGCTTGTTGCCGCAAAATTGATCAGGGGACTATGTTTTTGGAAATAGTCATAGGTCGGCAGGATCAGCGAGTCTGGTGCCTGCTGGGTCAGGGCCATGGCAACCGGGTGGCCTTCGAGCAAATAGAGAAAGCCTCCCTCTTCGAGGAGCTCAGAGACGATCTTCGCCCATCTTCCAATGTCGGGCAGCCAGTTGATTGCGCCCCAGCTGACATAGACGACATCGAAACGCTCGCCGATCAAGCTTGGCGCGTCATAGACATTGCCGCGGATAAAGCGAGCCGGGATGCCGGTCTCGGCGGCGAGCGAGCGGGCGGCGGCGATCGCGGAAGGTGAGAAGTCGAGGCCGGTGACCACGGCGCCGCGCCGCGCCAGACACAAGGTGTCGAGCCCGAAATGGCATTGCAAATGGATCAGCCGCTTGCCCGCGATGGCCCCGATCTCGGCCGCCTCGATCGGATGAAGGTGATCCTCGCCGGCTTTGAACGCAGCGACGCGATAGTCGGGCGAGCGAAGATGGATCGGGACGAGATCCTCCCAGCGCGCGAGATTAACCCGAAAGGAGCGGTCGTTCGCTTCGGCCATTTCACGGATCCCGGTTCAGGATCTCGACGACACCGGCGGCGGGGTCGAGGCGCAATTCGTCGCCGGTGCGGAAAAGCTGGGTCACGTTGCCGTCGAAGCGGTCGACCAGGGCGACACTGGCGAAGGCGGCACCCTGCGCCAGGATCGGGTTGACCCGGTTGAAGATCAATCCTCGCGGCACGATCGCGCGCGCCGTCATCTCATGCAGCATCCAGGCGGTGGCGACCCCGCCCTTGGCGTTGTCGAGCACCAGAATGCGATCGACATAGCTCTCGCCGGCGAGCTTGTGGGTCGGTCGCGAGAACACGCCCTTGATCCGGTCGAGATCGTAGCGGGCGCTGAAATTGTCGGCGGCGACGAGTGCGGTGCCGACGACCGCGGGGCCGACGCCCTGGTGGCAACGCAGCAGGATCGGCATCACAGCACCCGGCCGGCGATGGCCGAGGCGACGCAGCGCTCGAGGCTCGCCAGGCTCGGCCGGTAGCCATAGCCGCCGATGATGTTGACGAGCTTGGCCGAGTTGGTCATCAGGCGGGTCCAACCGTTGGCCTCGGCCATTTCGCGCGCATAGCTCTGGTAAAAGCAGATGCCTTCGGCAATGACGGCGCCGGCCGTCTCGATCCGCCGGGTCAGGCCCATGCGGTCGGCGGCGTGCTTGATCTCCGGCGAGGTGGTGATCAGGACCGTGGTGTCGGGGTGGATGCGGCGGCCGTCCAAGGCGTCGGCCAGCGTCGCGATCTCGAACAGCGAGAGTTGCGGCGCGCCGAACACGACGACGTCGAGCTTGTCGCCGGACCCGGCATAGCGGGCGAGGAAGGCGTCGATCTCGGCATGGCCGATCGCGACCGCCTCGGGCGGCGGGCCGGCGAAGGCGGCCTCCTCGGCGGTGATCCCCGGCATTTGGAACAACGCGACCGAGCCGAAGCTCGCCAAGGCCGTGCCGAAATGCTTCAAGGCATCGGAGCCGGGGATCTCTGCGATGCCCTCGACCACCGGCACCTGCCAGTACGAGCCGCAGGCCTCGCCGACGATGCCGCCGATGGCGCCCCATTCGCTCAGGTCGCGCGGCACCGCCGTCAGCCGAAACCGCCTGGTGCCGCGGCGGCATTCGTCGAGGTGATAGCCGTAGCGCGGGGTGCGGCCGGTCAATGCCGCGGCCAATGCCGACGGCCCGCCCTCGAAATTGCTGCGCGCGCCGAGCACGCTGTTCGAGTAGATCACGACGCCGGTATCGCCATAGGCGAGATGGTCGCCTCGGACCGGCGCCATGATCGTCTGGTAATTGATGCAGGTGTCGGTCATCAGCACGCCAAAGGCGCGCAAGGCGGCGATCGCCCGCCGTTCGAGAGCCGCCATCCACTCGCTCTGCCCGAGCCGGCGATAGACCGCGAAATCGATGCCGCGCGGGTCGGTGATCGTCGGCACCCGCACCCGGCGCTGTTGTTCGGGCGCCCCGGCGAGGCCTTCGAGAAACCGCACCCCCGCCTCGCCCAGGGATTCGGTGTCGGCCATGATATGCGCCTGGCTCACCCCGACGAAATCGGCGGCGTCGAAAAACTCGCCGACCGCGATCTGGTGGGCCAATGCCCAGCGCCGCGGCTCGCCCAGCTCGCCGGCGAGCATCGCCTGCTCCTCATCGGTCAATCGCATGGCGGGTTGCGCGGGCTTAGCCGGGGACGCCCCAGATGTCGCGGGCGTATTCGCCGATCGTGCGGTCTGAGGAGAACCAGGCCATTGCGGCGATGTTGGCGATGGCGGCCTCGGCCCAGCCGCCGGACGAGCGCCACAGCGCCTCGATCCGCTGCTGGGCCGCGCAATAATCGGCGAAATCGGCCGCAACCATATAACGGTCGCCATGCCGCAGGCGGTCGGTCAGGCGCGCGAAACGGCGCGGGTCGTCGGGCGAGAACATCCCGGCCTCGACCGCCCCGATGGCCTGGGCGAGTTCAGGCAGCGCCGAGATCGCGTCCGTTGCATCGAGCCCGGCGCGGCACCGCGCCGCCACCTCTTCGGCGCGCAGGCCGAAGATCACGATGTTGTCGGCACCCACCCGGTCGCGGATTTCGATGTTGGCGCCGTCGAGGGTGCCGATCGTCAATGCGCCGTTCAGCGCCAGCTTCATGTTGCCGGTGCCGGAGGCCTCGAGCCCGGCGGTCGAGATCTGCTCCGACAGATCGGCCGCCGGGATGATCACCTCGGCGAGACTGACGTTGTAATTGGCGATAAAAACCACCTTCAGCCGATCGCCGACCAACGGGTCGTTGTTGACCACTTCCGCGACATCATTGGCGAGCTTGATGATCAGCTTGGCCTGTACATAGCTGGGCGCCGCCTTGCCGGCGAAGATCTTGACCCGCGGGACCCAGTCGCGGTCCGGCTCCGCCCGGATCGCCAGGTAGCGGGCGATCGTTTCCAAAAGGTTCAGCAATTGCCGCTTGTATTCGTGGATGCGCTTGATCTGCACGTCGAACAATGCCGCGGGATCGAGCCGCAGCCCGAGCCGGTCGCGGACGAGGCGCGCCAGCGCCCGCTTGTTGGCGTGCTTGACCGCCGCCAGGCGCTGTTGCAGGGCCGGGTCGCTGGCGTGACCCGCGAGGCGGACAAGTGGCGACGGATCGTCGAGGACGGCGCCGCCGCAGACCTCGCACAACAGCTGCGTCAGCCGCGGGTTCGCCTGGTGCAGCCAGCGACGAAAGGTGATGCCGTTGGTTTTGTTGACGATGCGGTCCGGATAAAGCCGATGAAACTCCTTGAACACGGTCGTGCGCATCAGCTCGGTGTGCAGCACCGAAACGCCGTTGACCCGGTGCGAGCCCAAAAACGCCAGCGGCCCCATGCGCACCCGCCCGCCGTCGACTTCGTCGATCAGCGAGACTTTCGGGACGCAAGCCGAATTCTCCGGCTCCCGCCGCTGCACCCATTCGAGGTGATCGCGATTGAGCGCGTAGATGATTTCAAGATGGCGGGGCAGCAGCGTTTCGAACAGCCGCACCGGCCAGCTTTCCAGCGCCTCGGGCAGCAGCGAATGATTGGTGTAGGAGCAGGTCGTCCGGGTGATCCGCCACGCCTCGTCCCACGGAAGGCGGTAGAGATCGACGAGCACCCGCATCAGTTCGGCGACGGCAATGCTCGGATGCGTGTCGTTGAGCTGGATCGCGGCATGCTGCGGCAAGGTGGCAATCTCGCCATAGCTGCGCACATGCCCATGCAAGAGATCCTGGACCGAGGCCGAGACGAAAAAAAATTCCTGGCGCAGGCGCAGCTCGCGCCCTGACGGCGAGTCGTCGCCCGGATAGAGAACCTTCGAGATCGCTTCGGCTCGCGATTGCTCCCCCAAGGCCGCGATGTGATCGCCTTCGTTGAACATGTCGAGACGTAAAGGATCGGCCGCGCGCGCCGACCACAGCCGCAACAGATTGACGTGCCGCCCGCGCCAGCCGACGATCGGGGTGTCATAGGCGACCGCCTGGACGGTCTCGGCCGGGCGCCAGACCGCGCGCCACCCTCCCGTGGCCGAAGCCACCCGCTCGACTCGGCCGCCGTAAGGGATGTCATAGACCACTTCGGGCCGCTCGAACTCCCAGGGGTTGCCGAACGACAGCCAGTGCTCCGGATATTCGTGCTGCCAACCGTCCTTGATGACCTGGCGGAACAGGCCGTGATCGTAGCGGATGCCATAGCCGCAGGCCGGAATTCCGAGTGCCGCCATGCTGTCCATGAAGCAGGCGGCGAGGCGCCCGAGACCGCCATTGCCGAGTGCGGCATCGGGCTCGGCGGCGCGCATCCGCTCAAGGTCCACCCCGATGTCGCCGAGTGCGGTGCGGACGGTTTCGGTCAGCCGCAGATTTTCGACGACGTCGCTGAACAGCCGCCCGATCAGGAATTCGAGCGACAGGTAATAGACGCGCTTCGCACCCCTCGCCTGGGTGGCGCGGTCGGCGGCGAGCCAGCGGTGGATGACGCGGTCGCGCAACGCAAGCGCGGTCGCGACAAACCAGTCCCGGTCGGTCGCCGCCGCCGCATCCTTGCCGACCGCGAGCGTCAGCTTGGCGAGAACCGCGGCGGCGAACTCGGCGACGTCCTGCTCGCTCGGCGAAGCGTCGGCGATCGCCGGCGGCATGCCAGCCTCGCTAAAGCCCTCTCCCCGGATATTTGTCGGCATCGCGTTGCAACCTTACGGACGGTTCTTGTCGAGACTATGACCGCAATCGAGACCGACGGCGTGAGATCACAGTTACGGTGCCAACGCGGTCTTGCACAACCGCGCTGGAGGCGGCCCCGGCGGCGGCATGGCTTTGCGCGGCAAGGCGGGCTAGTGTCGTCGAGATGAGAGGTTCGCATCCGCTGATGGAGAAATCGCTAATCCCACACCGACGATTCTCCACCGATTGTCATCCGGACCTGCCAGGCAGATCAGGAGAAATGCGTGGAAACCGTCCGCGTCGTCTGTGCACATGATTGCCCCGACATGTGCTCGTTGTTGGCGCGGGTCGAGGCTGGGAGGGTCGTGCGCATCGACGGCGACCCGGACCAGCCGTTCACCGCCGGCTTCGCCTGCGCCAAGGTCAATCGCGACGCCGAGCTGGTGCATTCGCCCGAGCGGCTGGCGACGCCGCTGCGCCGGGTCGGCGCCAAGGGCAAGGGCGAATTCGCGCCGATCGGGTGGGACGAGGCCCTCGACGAGATCGTCGCGCGCTGGCGGGCGATCATCGCCGAGAGCGGGCCCTTGGCATTGCTCGGCTACGCCTACAGCGCGCATCAGGGCCAGATCAACCGCGGGCTCGTCAACGGCCTGTTCCACGCGCTCGGCACGAGCCGCCTGCGCGCCGGCACGGTGTGCGACACCTGTTGCGAGACCGCCTGGGACCTGACTGTCGGGCCGGTCGGCGGCGCCGACCCGGAATCCGTCGTGCACTCCGACCTGATCGTCGCCTGGGGCGCCGATCTCGTCGCCACCAACGTGCATTTCTGGGCCAAGGTCGAGATCGCGCGAAAGCGCGGCATTCCGCTCGTGGTCATCGACCCCCGCCGGAGCCGCACCGCACGCCGGGCCGATTGGCACCTGGCCATCAATATCGGCACCGACGCGGCCTTGGCGCTCGGAATCATGCACATCCTCGCGCGCGACGGGCTGTGCGACCGCACCTATATCGCCGGCCACACCCACGGCTTCGAGCGGCTGGAGCGGGAGATTCTGCCGCGCTTCCCGCCGCAGCGCGTCGCCGCGATCACCGGTCTCGCGGTCGAGGATATCGAGCGCTTCGCGGCGCTCTATGGCCGGGCAAAGGCATCGTTCATCCGGCTCGGCGAAGGCATGACCCGGCTCGCGCAGGGCGGTCAGGCGTTGCGCGCGGTGGCATCGCTGCCCGGCGTCACCGGCGCCTACGGCCGAAAGGGCGGGGGTGCCTTGCTGCTGACCGCCGCCTCGTGCGAGCTCGACTACGATTTTGTGCGCAAGCCCTCCGGCCCGACCGAAACGCGCACCGTCAACCATCTGCGGCTCGGCGACGCGCTGCTCGAGCTCTCGGACCCGCCGATCCGGGGATTGTTCGTCGCCGCCAACAATCCGGCGGTGACCTGCCCCGATGCCGGCAAGGTGCGCCGCGGGCTCGAGCGCGAAGATTTGTTCACCGTGGTCCACGACCCGTTCCTGTCGCAGACCGCGCGTTACGCCGACATCGTTTTGCCGGCCGCCACATATCTCGAAACCGAGGATCTCTATCGCGCCTACGGCGCCTATTACCTGCAATACGCGCCGGAAGCGGTGCCGCCGCAGGGCGGGGCCTGGTCGAATTTACGGCTGGCGCAGACCTTGGCCGGGCGGCTCGGCCTAACCGACGCGGTGTTCCGCATGGCGCCGCACCAGATCGCCGCGGTAATGCTAAAAGGTGCGGCTGGCGGGGCGGCGGAGCTCGATCCCGAGCGGGTGCGCGACGCCGGGCCGGTCCATCTGGCGCCGGATGACGCACAGATGTTCCGCACCCCGTCGGGCAAGCTCGAATTCTATTCCGAGGAGATGGCGGCGCGAGGGCTGCCGCCGATGCCCGACTGGCATCCCGATCCCGAGGACGCGCGGCAGCGGGCGCGCTGGCCGTTGCGACTGCTGACCGCGCCCGGCTATTTCCAGAGCCACACCGCATTTTCGGGCGTCGAATTCCTGCGCCGGCGCGAGGGGCCGCCCGGCTGCGTCCTGCACCCCGACGACGCGGATGCCCGCGGCCTGGCCGACGGCCAGCGCGTGCGTCTCTTCAACGAGCGCGGCTCGGTCGAGCTGGTGCTGCGGATCGGCGACGAGGTCCGGCCCGGCGTGGTGCTGGTCCCCGGCCAGCGCCCCGATAGCGAGACCGGGTCGGGCACGATCAATCTTTTGTGCTCCGACCGCTACACCGACATTGGCGAGGGCGCCACCTATCAGAGCACCTGGCTCGACGTCGCTGCTAGCTAGAGGAGAATATCACAGCTCATAGCCGGTTATCTTGCCGGGATGGTGCGCGGCGGCGATGCTATATCCGTAAGTAATTGATTTACAATACTAAATTCCGCGCACTGTCTCCTCGATCAGCCAATCGACGACCGCCGATAGAGCGTCGCGACGGGCGGCGCCGGCGGAAAGGGCCTCGGCGTAGATCGCGAGCTGGCGGTGGGCGCTGGTGCCGCGGGCGAGGATCCGGCGGGCGTGCGCGACTTCGGCGAGGCAGCCCAAATGGCGCGCGTCCTCTTCGACCAGCGTCAGGATCTCTTCCAGCAGTTCGGCATAGGGGATGACGGCGCCCCGGCCGAAATCGACGAGGCCGCGGTCGATGCCGTAGCGCTGCGCCCGCCAGCGGTTCTCGTCGAGCAGCATGCGGGCGTAGATGCGCCAGCGCTGGTTCTGCCGCTTCAGCCGCCACAGCATGCGTAATAGGCAGCGGAACAGGGCGGCGATCGACAGCGAATTGTCGAGGGTCGTGCAGCTGTCGGCGATGCGCATTTCGAGCGTCGGAAAGCGCTCGCTGGGGCGCAGGTCCCACCACAATTTGGTCGCGTCCTCGATCAGCCCGGCACCCCTGAGGATGTTGACATGGCGACGGTATTCGCCCCAGCTGTCGAAGCGCTCGGGCATGCCGGTGCGCGGCAATTCGTCGAACACCGCGAGCCGATAGGATTTGAGCCCGGTGTGCTCGCCGCGCCAGAACGGCGACGAGGTTGACAATGCCAAGAGATGCGGCAGGAAATACGAGGCCTGGTTCAAGAGGTCGATGCGCAATTCATCGTCGGGAATGCCGATATGGACATGCAGGCCGCAGATCGCGAGCCGCCGCCCCACACCTTGCAGGTCGTCGCGCAGGTCCTCGTAGCGGCGGCGCTCGGTGGTCTTCTGCGCGTCCCAGCGGGCAAAGGGATGGGTCGCCGCGGCGATCGGCGCGAGGCCATGCCGCGCGGCGACAGAGGCGACGGTGCCGCGCAGATGGCGCAGATCCGCGCGCGCCTCGGCGAGGCTGGCGCAGACCCGCGTGCCGACCTCGATCTGCGAGCGCAGAAACTCCGGGCCGACCTGCCCCGCCAGCAGCGCCTCGCATTCGGCCAGCATCTCGGGCGGCGGGTCGCCGGCGACATCGCGCGTCCGGCGGTCGACGAGGAAATATTCCTCCTCGATGCCGAGGGTGAATTCGGGTTCGGCCACCGCCATGCGAACGCTCGTTCCGAGGTGCTGACGCCTCGCAGGGTAGCCGACCAGGCCCGCTCCCGCCATCCCGGCCGAGGCAATTGCGACCGCGCGGTGTCAGGCTCGCTGGTTGAGCTAGCGTCAGGCCTGGCGATGGCGGGCCGAGGCCGCCAGGGCAATCAGCCCGACGAGCAGAACCGAGAGCGGGCTCGGCTCGGGTGGGCGAGGCTGCGCGGCGATCAGGGAGGATCGGGGATTTGCCCAGCGGGCCGGGCCGGGTCCACTCGCAGCAGCGGGGCTGCGCCGCGCGCCGCTTCTTCGGCAACGGCATCGGCACAGCCGATTTCGCGGCAGCGCCGCCTGGTAAACTCCGCCGGTTCGTCGCCGTCGAAGGTGACCTGCTGCTGTTCTCCGCAGCCGACCAGCACCGGCGCTACCGCAACCTCGCCGCGGCGCGTTTGCAACAGCAAGCTCAGCGGCCGGCGCCCCGCCAGGTTCGGTGAGCCCGAACTGCGCAGCGTTTCCTGCAGCAAAGTCTTGCCGTTGCTGTCGATCAGACAAATCACGACTTCGCCGGGGCCTTTGATCAGGACTTCCATGGGTCAATCTCCATCGCTGCGCCTACACTTCATCGAGATAAGCGTGCGCGCCGAGGCGCCGGGCGACCTGGAGGTTGGTCCCGTCCGAGGTGAGCCCGACATCTCTCACCTCGAGTATCGCGAGGATAGCGCCCTGAACCGGGGGTGAGGCGACATGCGACGGGGAGAGAAAGAAAACCTCGTCCTTGCTGCCTGGGAACAGCAGCCGCAACGTGGCAAAGCCGGTATTCGAAAAATCGATCGGGATCGCACTGTTGGCGCCGGCGACACCGCCCATCTTTTCGAGCGCGATTTCGCGCACGGTCACCGTGCCGAGGCTCAGGATCTCAAACACCTCGGCAACGATCTGCCCGACGCTCGAAACCTCTGTAGCGAGCTGCTGGTCGACGACCAGTTGCAACATGGTGCTGCCGAGCGCCATCGCATTCTCCCTCCATCGTCCGAACCTCTAACCTTATTTTTTCCTGAATGCCCTCGGCAGAGCTAGGGTGGTTTTTGGGGCGCCAGCCCCAGCTTCGAATCAGCCGGCGAACGGAAGGGGGGATCACCGCCGGCGCGGGAGCCCAACAGCAGGCCGCCACGGAAGCCGCGGGGTTCGACCCTCCGCCGCGCAACGGCAATATCCTTGTCGGCCAACAACGCCTATCGTGACCCGATCGGGGTGCACCGAGGACGGATGCGGCGATGGCGACGACGATGATCCTGACCGGCGACGTGAATTTGATGAACGTCACCGACCCGACGGTTCCCTTCGCCCTGGTGCGCGAGGAGTTTCGTGCCGCCGGCATCGTCTTCAGCAACCTCGAATGCTGCCTCTACGCGCCGCCGGGCGGGCATTCCTGGGAGCGCGAAGGCTTTTTCGCCGACCCGGAAGCGGCTGGCGCGGCGCTGATTTCCGGCGGGATCGGCGCGGTCGGCCTTGCCAACAACGTCAATTACGGCGAAGCCGCGATCCTGGGCTCGATCGCTCGGCTCGACCGGCTCGGCATCGCCCATACCGGAGCCGGGGCGGATCGGGAGGCGGCACACGCTCCGGCGATCGCGACCCGCGAGGGGGTGCGCTTCGGCTTCCTGCAGCGCAGCTCGGTCTACTGGCCGACGGGTCACGAAGCCGGCGACAATGCTCCCGGCATTGCGGTGATCCGCGGGCACACCGCCTATCAGGTGCCGACCCACGGTTCGCGTCCGCCGGCCAACCGGCCGGGTGTTCCGCCGCGGATCGTGACCTGGGCGGACCGGCAGGATCTGCAGCATCTGGGCGACGACATAGCGGCATTGCGGGCGCAGGCCGATATTGTGGTCGCCTCGTTTCACTGGGGACTGCACCGCGAGGTATTGCAATACATGACCGAGATCGCCCATGCCGCGATCGACGCCGGCGCCGATCTGGTGATCGGGCACGGGCCGCATTTTTCGCTGCCGGTCGAGGCCTATCGCGGCAAGCCGATCTTTTACGGGCTCGGCAGCTTTTCGTTTCACACCGGACATGGCGGGGTCCGGCACGGTGACTGGCTCGGCATGATGGCACGGGTCTCGTGGAGCGGCGGTGCGATCGAGAGCGCGGCCTTCCAGTTCGTCCGCCACGACGAGGCCAACCGCACGCTGCCGCGCGCATTGGCCGACGAAGGCGCGGCCTATGACGAGATCGCGCGCGAGAGCGCCGGCTTGGGCGCCGCGTTTTCGGCAGAGGGCGATCGGGTTTCGATCAAGCTGCGGGCTTGACGCGGCCGGAACGCTGTCGGATTTAGACATCCCGATACCAACCGATAGGAAGAAAATGCCCAGCATCACCTATGTCCATCCCGACGGGGCGCGCGAGGTGCTCGACGTGCCGATCGGCACCAGCGTCATGCGGGGGGCGATCCTCAACAACGTGGACGGCATCGTCGCCGAATGCGGCGGCGAGATGATGTGCGCGACCTGCCACGTCTATGTCGACGAGCCATACCGCGACCGCACCCC
Organism: uncultured Alphaproteobacteria bacterium; assembly: GCA_963795485.1. GTDB lineage: Bacteria > Pseudomonadota > Alphaproteobacteria > ATCC43930 > CGMCC-115725 > AP-15. The sequence continues at coordinate 1,047,022 of CAWCIL010000008.1, read as the reverse complement.
GCCGCAGTCGGACGACGAGAAGGCGATGCTCGAATTCACCGCCAGCGAACGCCGGCCCAACAGCCGGCTCAGCTGCCAGCTGGTCGTGACCCCCGAGATGGACGGCCTCGTCGTCTACCTGCCCGAAACGCAGCTCTGATGCCTGATCCGGTCGTCGCCATCGTCGGCGCCGGCCAGGCCGGTTTCCAGACGGCGTCGTCGTTGCGGCAGGAGGGGTTTCTAGGCCGCATCCTGCTGATCGGCGACGAGCCGGTCCTGCCCTACCAGCGCCCGCCTCTGTCGAAATCCTATCTTGCCGGCGACAGCGGACTCGACGAATTGTGGCTGCGGCCGCAGACATTTTACGAAACACATCGGATCGACCTCGTCACCGGCGAGAGTGTTGCCGCGATCGACCGGCGCGGGAGTTGCCTGCAACTGGCCTCGGGCGGCAAGATCGACTGCGACCATATCGTGCTCGCCCCCGGGGCGCGGTTTCGGCCTCTCGGGGTGCCGGGTGCCGAGCTCGAGGGCGTTCTGCCGCTGCGCACGCTGGCCGACGCCGACATCCTGCGTGAGCGGCTGGGCGAGGTGCGCGAGGTGGTCGTGGTCGGCGCCGGCTTTATCGGGCTCGAATTCGCCGCGGTGGCGCGCGCCGCCGGGGTCGCCGTCCACATCATCGAGGTGACGCAGCAGCCGATGGGGCGGGTGGTGTCGGCGGCGACATCGCGGTTTTTCACCGGGGCGCATATCGGCTGGGGCGCCGCGATCTCGCTCGGAACCGGGGTCGTCCGCATCCTCGGAGCCGACGGCCGGGTCGGCGCGGTCGAGACGACCGACGGCCGGGTGCTGCCGGCCGAACTCGTGCTGATCTGCATCGGGGTCGTGCCCAACGCCGAGCTTGCGCGCGATGCCGGGCTCGCGGTCGAGAACGGCATCGTCGTCGACGAATACCTGGCGACGGGCGTCTCCGAGATCGCTGCGATCGGCGACTGCGCCAACTTCCCGACCCGCTTTGCCGCCCAGGGACCATCGAGCGGCCCGATGGGCCACGGCAGGGTGCGTCTCGAATTCGGTGCAGAACGCCGTCGACCAGGCGCGCTCGGTCGCCGCCCGGATCGCCGGAAAGGCGGCGACGCCCTACGACAAGGTGCCGTGGTTCTGGAGCGACCAGGCCGAGCTCAAATTGCAGATCGCCGGGATCACCGCCGGTCACGACGCCTCGGTCGTGCGCGGCGACCCGGAAAGCGGCAGCTTTTCGGTGTTCTGCTTTCGCGATCGCCGGCTGATCGGCGTCGAATTGGTCAACCGGCCGGCCGATCACATCGTCGGCGCGTCGGCTTGTTGGCAGGCGATCCGCGCCTCGCACCCGAGCAAGCCGCCGACGAAAGCTTCGATCTGCGGGCGCACGCGACGCGCACATCATGACCGGCGACATCCTGATCCGCGGCGGGCTCGTCATCGACGGCAGCGGGCGGCCGGGCGAGGTCGGCGATGTGGCGGTGCGCGACGGGCGGATCGCCGCTCTGGGCCGATCGCTGCCGGAGAGCGGGGCCAAAATCATCGACGCCGCGGGCCTGGCGGTGGCGCCGGGCTTTATCGACATCAAGACCCATTCGGACTTTACCCTGCCGATCAACCCCAAGGCCGAAAGCAAGGTGCGCCAGGGCGTCACCACCGAGATTGTCGGTCATTGCGGGTTTTCGACCGCACCGGTGCTGCCGGGCAAGCTCGAATTGATCCGCGATTATCTGAGCGCCAGCGCGCCGTGGCTGCCGTTTCGCGAGCTGGGCTTCCCCGAATATCTCGATACGTTCCCGGCGATCGCGGTCAATGCCGGGATGCTGGTCGGCCATCACACGCTGCGGCTCAACGCGATGGGCATGGCGGATCGGCCGCCGACCTCGGCAGAGCTGGCGCAAATGGCCGCATTGTTGGAAGAAGGCCTCGCGGCCGGGGCGCTAGGGCTGTCGACCGGGCTGTTCACGCCGCCCGGCAGCTATGCCGATCGCGCGGAGATCGTGGCGCTGTGCCAGGTGCTGAAGCGCCACAATGCTGCCTATTTCACCCATATCCGCGACGAGTTCGAACCAGGTCGTCGAGGCGGTCGAGGAGGCGATCGACATCGCCCGGACCTGCGGCGTCCATGTCGAGATCGTCCACCTCAAATGCTCGGGGCTCGACAATTGGGGGAAGGCCGCGCACATCCTCGCGATGATCGAGGCCGCCCGCGCGGAGGGGCTCGCGGTCGACTGCGATGCCTATCCCTATGCAGCCGGAAGCAACCCCTTGAAGAATTTGCTGCCGCAATGGGTCCAGTCGGGCGGGCTCGAGGCGATGCTGGCGCGCCTGGCGCTCGCCGAGACGCGCGGAAAAGTTCGCGCCGAGATCGATCGCGACGGGCTCAACAATTGGGGCCGCATCCCGTCCTGGGACTGCGTGCAGATCTCGATCTCGCCTCATCTGCCGCAGCATGCGGGCGCGACGGTGGCCGCGATCGCGGCGGCGCGCGGGTGCGACCCGGTCGATCTCGATCTGCGACTATCTGATCGAGGACCAGGGTGCGACGCGGGTGCTGATCACCTCGATCGCCGAAGCGGACATTCGCGAGATCGTGCGCTCGCCCTCGGCCCTGGTCGGCTCCGACGGCAATTGCGTCGCCGATTACGGCATCGTCGCCCAGGGGATGCCGCATCCGCGCTTTTACGGCACTTTCCCGCGGATCATCGGCCATTACGTGCATGGCGAGCGGCTGCTGCCGCTCGAAACGGCGGTGCGCAAGATGACCGGGGCCACGGCAGAGGCGCTGCGGCTGCGCGACCGCGGGCTGCTCCGGCTGGGCTATCGCGCCGACATCGCGATCTTCGACCCAGCCGACTTCAATGACCGCGCGACCTACGCCCAGCCGCACCAATATCCGAGCGGCGCGCGCACGACGGTGCTGGTCAACGGAGCCGTCGTCGTCGCGGACGCACGCCACACCGGCGCGCTGCCCGGGATCGTGCTGCGCCGCGCGCCCGACGGCATGGTCGGCTGAGCCCAACCCTCTCCTCGGCGGCGCCGAGCCGGTCGCGCTGCGCGCTCACGGTCTGCCGATAGGGGCTGACGCGGCATATCGGAGGGGGCGGGACTGCGGGTTGATTTTGGTCATATGTTATGCAAGTCATAACTCATTGAATTGGTTGACTTACTGGAACCTTGCAGAAGTCGTGATTAATTCATAGATCGCCGTTGCCGGGGGCCTCGATCTCGCGAAAAATCGGCTGTGTATGGAAAATTCGATCCGTGCACGCGCAAGGAGTATGACCATGACTGTGGGCGCGCCCTCGAAGCTTCCGTTGTGGCGCACCATTGGACGAGCCTACGCGGTGTGGGCGAGGAACTTTCCCGATCTTGCCCGCACCTGTTGGCTTTGGATGTTGCTGATGGCGCCCGTTTTGGCGATTTGGCTGTGGTGGCAGGAGCGGCACGTCGCGGACATCATGCAGGCGGCGGCTCGCGCCGGCCAGCCGTTCGCCGACCCCAACCCCCTGCTCACCATGGTGATGGGAATTGTGAGGCGGGTGGTCATGCTGCCGGCGCTCGCCTCGGTCGCGGTGGCGTGGCATCGCCTGATGCTCAGCGACGAACATCCTGGCCCCGGTGTCTATTTGCGGCTCGACCGCACCGTTGCCGGCTATGCGATCCTGGCGTTCTGTATCGGGGTGATCACTTTGGCGCCAAGCTATGTCGGGATGTTGACCCAGATCATCACCGGGAGGAATGTGCCTATGGCTTGGGGTTCTGGCCAGCCTAGGATCGGTCATCGCCTCGTTCATTTTGGCGCGGCTATCGCTTGCGTTGCCGGGAATAGCGTTGGGGCGGCACGACATCACACTCGGCGCCGCCTGGAGGATCAGCAAACGTAACACCTGGCGGATGTTTTGGGCCTACTTTTTCTGCCTCTTGCCGTGGGTGGCGACCCTAACTTGGATACCGTTCTGGCGGTTTCTGCTCGTTCCCAGCCGAGCCTCCGTAGCGGTGGTTCAGCTCGTGATGGGCCTGATCTGGATTTCCGTCGGCATGATAAGCGTCGGCATGCTTTCGCTTGCCTACCGGCATTTCTTCGAGCGCCCCGCGTAGCAGCGTGAGATGCGCGTCTTTGTCATAGCCCCCTCGAAAATCTATATCTGGTGTTTCCGCCGCGGCTCTGCGCCGCGTCAATGTCCAAGCCGGATAAGGCGCCTGATGGAAAGCGATTTTGAAGTATCGACAAGCAAGCGTAGGGCGGAACAGCGCAGCGCATCCCGCCGTCCTCCGAGGCCGGGCATGCTCCCCTCATGCCGGAGTATCGCCGCAGTCGGGTTCCGGGTGGAACGTTCTTCTTCACGGTGAACCTGCTCGACCGCCGGTCGGATTTGCTGGTGGCGCGGATCGACGAACTGCGCGACGCGGTGCGGCGGGTGCGCGCCCGCGCGCCTTTCCAGATCGATGCCTGGGTCGTCCTTCCCGACCACATGCACTGTGCGTGGACGTTGCCGAAAGGCGATACCAATTTTTCCGGTCGGTGGCGGGCGATCAAGACCGCGTTCGCAAAGTCGTTGCCGATCGGCGAGCCGCGATCGGCGGTCATGACCAGCCGTGGCGAACGCGGCATTTGGCAGCGGCGGTATTGGGAGCACACGATCCGCGACGATCGCGACTTCGCCGCTCACATGGACTACACGCATTTCAACCCGGTCAAGCACGGCCTCGTCAAACATCCGGCGGATTGGCCGCACTCGTCGTTTCTTCGGTGCGTCATCGCAGGGCTATATCCGGCGGGGTGGACCAGTAGCAGCGATGAACCGCAACAGACCGGCGAACGGGGCTAAAATCAAGCGGCGGGGGCGAGCCGAAGGACATGACCAGTAGTCGGCCAGTGGAGCGCAAACCGCCGCAGCCCGAGGCGGAATGCGCTGCGCTGTTCCGCCCTACGTTTGCTCAATTCCACGCTTACGGATGCGCGTTGGGAAAGAGCCTCAATACGGCGAGGATCAGCGCCGCCTGGGCAAAAGCGATGCCAAACACCCAGCGGATGACGTCGGCCTTCGCTTCCGCGATCTTTACTTCGAGCCTCGATTCGACACGCCCGATCTCAGCCATAAGCTTGGCCTCGACGCGCTCGATCTCAGTCATAAGCTTGGCCTCGACGCGCTCGATCTCGGCCATAAGCTTGGGCTCGACGCGCTCGATTTCGGTTACTAGCTTGGCCGCGACGCGCTCGATTTCGGTTTTCAGGAGCTGGATATCCGCCTTAGTTGCGAAAGAGGAAAAATCGGTTTCGCGCAAATCGCGAAGCACGATAGTGAGCGCTTCGGCTTGCGGTTCGGCGAAGCCCGCCTCGGCGAGGCGCTTGGCGATTTGCAATGTGTCGAGCGGGGCCGGCATAAGCTCAGCTAACGCTTATCCTAGGCCGGGCGGCAAGCGCTACCCCGCGAAGGCGGCGATGCCGGTCTGGGCGCGGCCGAGGATCAGCGCGTGGATGTCGTGGGTGCCCTCGTAGGTGTTGACCGCTTCGAGGTTCATCACGTGGCGGATCACGTGGTACTCGTCATGGATGCCGTTGCCGCCATGCATGTCGCGGGCGGCGCGGGCGATGTCGAGTGCCTTGCCGGCGTTGTTGCGCTTCAGCATTGAAATCGCTTCCGGGCGCGGCGCGACCCTGCTCCTTGAGGCGACCGAGGCGCAGGCAGGCGTTGAGGCCGAGCGCGATCTCGGTCTGCATGTCGACGAGCTTTTTCTGGATCAGCTGGTTGGCGGCGAGCGGGCGGCCGAACTGCCGGCGCCCGATGGTGTAGTCGCGCGCCGCGTGCCAGCAGAATTCGGCCGCACCCATCGCCCCCCAGGCAATGCCATAGCGCGCGTTGTTGAGGCACGAGAACGGGCCGCGCAGCCCTTTGACCCCCGGCAGCAAATTCTCTTGCGGCACGAGCACCTCGTCCATCACGATTTCGCCGGTGACCGAGGCGCGCAGGCTGAACTTGCCGTCGATCTTTGGCGCGCTCAGCCCGGTCATGCCCTTTTCGAGGATGAAGCCGCGGATCGCGCCGTCCTCGGTCTTGGCCCAGACGACGAACACATCGGCGATCGGCGCGTTGGTGATCCACATCTTGGCGCCGTTCAGACGATAACCGCCCGCTGTCGCCGTGGCGCGAGTCGTCATGCCGCCGGGGTCGGAGCCGTGATCGGGCTCGGTCAAGCCGAAGCAGCCGACCCATTCGCCCGAAGCGAGCTTGGGCAGATATTTCTGGCGCTGCGCCTCGGTGCCGAATTCGCAGATCGGAAACATGACGAGGCTCGACTGCACGCTCATCGCCGAACGATAGCCGCTGTCGACGCGCTCGACCTCGCGCGCGATCAGGCCGTAACAAACATAGTTGACCCCGGCGCAGCCGTAGCCATCGATGGTCGAGCCGAGAAAGCCGAGCGCGCCCATCTCGTTCATGATCTCGCGGTCGAAGCGCTCGTGCCGGTTGGCTTCGAGCACCCGCGGAAACAGCTTTTCCTGGCAATAAGCGCGGGCGCTGTCGCGCACCATGCGCTCGTCCTCGCCGAGCTCGGCCTCGAGAAGGAGCGGGTCGGCCCAGTCGAACCGATCCTCGGCATGAACGGAGGCGGCGGCGGATTTGGGCGCGGGGTTGCCTGGCATTGCTGACCCTGTACTGCGACGGCGACAGCAATCCTTATACCGCGCCGCCTGCCGCCAGCGTCAGAAATCCGTCAATCGCCCCGCAGCTGGGCGACTGAGCGGTCGCGACAACGAACCGTCCTTAAATAGGCCCGGCCAATGCAGCTCGGACAGGAAGTCGGGTTACTTCTTGGCTGTGCTCGCCGCCGACCGACCGGCGCCGCGGCCGAGCCCGATCTTTTTCGCGAATGCCGAGCGCTGCTCGGCATAGTTCGGCGCGACCATCGGATAATCCGGCGCCAGTCCCCAGCGCGCGCGGTATTCGTCGGGCGTCAGATTGTAAGTCGAGCGCAGATGCCGCTTCAGCATCTTCAGCTTTTTGCCGTCCTCGAGGCAGATCAAATAGTCCGGGGTGACCGACTTGCGGATCGACACCGCCGGTTTCGCTGGTTCCGGCGGCGGTTCTATGACCTGGCCCTCCAGACCTTTCAGCGAGGCGTAGACCGCGTTGATGACCTCAGCCAGCTGAGCCGTCGGCAACGTGTTGTTGCTGACATAGGCGGCCACCACATCCGCGGTCATCCGCAGCAACTCTTCCTCCGCCATCTTCGGGGCTGCCGTTTCCATCATGTCTCGCCTCGATGAATCCGGAAATGTTCCGAGCCGACGGCATAATCGCCGCACGAATTTCTTGTGTCAACGGAAACTTATGAGAGAGGAGAGTAATCGTCGTGACCATGCCGGCACGACGACTGGCCGGTGTCGCCGCGAGCCTCCAGGGCCCTTGTTTTCACGGACAAACCGGCGACGAGCCCAAGTCCTGGTGTAGAGGAAACAAATGACCGCGGCGCCGCCCCCGGTCAACCGTTGTCGAGCGCACCCGCAATTCATGGTAGGCGGTTGGAATCCCTGAGCGAGATATGGTAGGGTCGGCACCTTCGGATGGCTCGATCCGGCATCCACCGGGAACGGCGTCCCGGTTTTGCAAACGGCCCTCGCGACGCCTGCGGCGGCGGGCCCTCAGCGAGTGATCTCTGGATGGTCTCAGCCCCGTTTCCCGTCAGCGCAGCCGTGCCCGACGGTTTTTTTTCGCAGCCACTGGCGACGGCCGATCCCGAGCTGGCCGCCGCCGTCGCCGGCGAGCTCGGGCGCCAGCAGGCGCAGATCGAGCTGATCGCCAGCGAGAACATCGTCTCCCGCGCGGTCTTGGAGGCTCAGGGCTCGGTCCTGACCAACAAATATGCCGAGGGTTATCCGGGGCGACGCTATTACGGCGGCTGCGAATATGTCGACGTCGCGGAGAGCCTGGCGATCGACCGGGCCAAACGCCTCTTCAACTGCGCTTTCGCCAACGTCCAACCGCATTCGGGCGCGCAGGCGAACCAGGCGGTCTTTCTGGCATTGCTGGCCCCGGGCGACACGATCCTCGGCATGTCGCTCGCCGCCGGCGGCCACCTGACCCACGGCGCGCGGCCGAACCTTTCGGGCAAATGGTTCAACGCGCTCTCCTACGGCGTGCGGCGCGAAGATGCGCGCATCGACTTCGACGAGGTCGAGCGGCTGGCCCGCGTCCATCGGCCGAAGCTGATTATCGCCGGCGGCAGCGCCTATCCGCGGGTCATCGACTTTGCCCGCTTTCGTGCAATCGCCGACGAGGTCGGCGCCCATCTGATGGTCGACATGGCGCATTTCGCCGGGCTCGTCGCCGGCGGCGTGCATCCCAGCCCGTTGCCATATGCTCATGTCGTGACCACGACCACGCACAAGACCCTGCGCGGGCCGCGCGGCGGGCTGATCCTCGCGCAAGACGAGGAGATCGGCCGGCGAATCAACGCCGCGGTCTTTCCCGGGCTGCAGGGAGGCCCGCTGATGCATGTGATCGCGGCGAAGGCGGTGGCGCTCGGCGAGGCGCTGCGCCCGGATTTCGCCGCTTATGCCGCAGCGGTCGTCGACAATGCCCGGGTGCTGGCGGAAGCACTGGAACAGGGCGGCCTGGCGATCGTATCCGGCGGCACCGACACGCATCTCCTGCTGGTCGATCTGCGCCCGCTCGGGCTGACCGGCCGCGACGCCGAGGCGAGCCTCGAACAGGTCGGCATCACCTGCAACAAGAACGGCATCCCGTTCGACCCGGAAAAGCCGACGGTCACCTCGGGCATCCGCCTCGGCTCGCCGGCGGCGACGACGCGCGGCTTTGGCGCTGAAGAATTCCGCACCGTCGGCCGGCTGATCGTCGAGGTGCTGCGGGCGAGGGCGCACGGCGTGGGCGACAATGGCGAGGCCGAGACGCGGGCGCGCGCCGAGGTCCGCGAACTCTGCGGCCGCTTCCCGATCTATCTGCAGGCGGGCTACCGGCAAAACGGCTATCGGCAAGGCGGCCATCGGCGAGACGGGGCCTGACGCCAAGAAGGACGGGAGGAGACGATGCGCTGTCCGTTTTGCGGAACCGACGACACGCAGGTCAAGGATTCGCGCCCGACCGACGATCGGGGTGCGATCCGGCGGCGGCGCTTCTGCCCGAACTGTGCCGCCCGTTTCACCACCTTCGAGCGGGTGCAATTGCGGGACCTTACCGTGGTCAAGAAAAACGGCCAGCGCGAACCCTTGGACCGCGACAAGCTGGCGCGCTCGATCTACATCGCGCTGCGCAAGCGCCCGGTCGAGCCCGACCGGGTCGAGCGCATCATCAACTCGCTGGTGCGCCAGCTCGAAAGCTCGGGCGAGACCGAGATCCCGAGCGATATGATCGGCGGCCTCGTCATGGAGGCGCTGGCGAGCCTCGACCAGGTCGCCTACATCCGCTTTGCCTCGGTCTACCGCAATTTCCGCGAGGCCAAGGATTTTGGCGATTTTGTCGGGCGAATCGCCGCGGATGGCGATTGAGGGCGGGGCACCGGGCTCGTTCGCGGAGGGCGACCGCGGCGCCGACCTGCGCTGGATGCGGGCGGCCCTGGCGCTGGCCCGACGCGGGCTCGGCGCGGTGTGGCCCAACCCGGCGGTCGGCTGCGTCATTGTCGACGAGTTGCGGGTCGACGAGTCGCGGGTCGAACAGTCGCGGGTCGACGCGGGCCGGGTCGTCGGCCGCGGCTGGACCCAGCCGGGCGGCCGGCCGCACGCCGAGACCGAGGCGTTGCACCGGGCCGGCGCGGCGGCGCGCGGCGCCACCCTCTATGTCAGCCTCGAACCCTGCTGCCATTGGGGCCGGACCCCGCCCTGCGCCGACGCGCTGATCGAGGCCGGGGTGCGGCGGGTCGTGGTCGCCCTCGAAGACCCCGACCCGCGAGTTGCCGGCGGCGGAATTGCCCGGCTCCGCCGAGCCGGGATCGCGGTCGAGATCGGGCCCGGCGCCGAGGACGCGGCCGAAATCAACGCCGGGTTCCTGATGCGCCAGCGTCTCGGCCGGCCGCTCGTCACCCTAAAGCTCGCGACCTCGCTCGACGGCCAAATCGCCACCGGCAGCGGCGAAAGCCGGTGGATCACCGGGCCGCCGGCGCGTGAACGCGGCCATCTGCTGCGCGCCACGCACGACGCGATCATGGCCGGCACCGGGACCGTCATTGCCGACGACCCGCTTCTGACCTGCCGCCTGCCGGGGCTCGGCACCCGCTCGCCGGTGCGGGTCGTGCTCGACCGCCGGCTGCGCATCCCGTTGTCGGCCCACGTGATCGCCGAGGCAAGCCAGAGCCCGACCTGGGTCCTGACCCTGCCGTCGGCCGACCCGGCCCGGCGCCGGTCCCTGCTCGCCGCCGGTGCCACCGTGATCGACGCCGTCCCCGACCGGGAGGGCTACATCGACCTCGCCGGCGCACTCGCGGCCCTCGGCGAACGCGGCCTGACCCGGCTCCTGGTTGAAGGCGGGGCCGGTCTCGCCGCAGCGCTGTTGAACGCCGGCCTCGTCGACCGCCTCGCCTGGTTCCACGCGCCGCTCGTGATCGGCGGCGACGGCACTCCGGCGAGCGCCGCCCTCGCCCTCCCGGCATTGGCGCAGGCGCCCCGCTTCGTGCGGGTATCGATGCAAACAGTCGGCGACGACGCGCTGACGATATTCCGGGCGGCGCGATGACCTGTTTGCGCAGCTCGCCGCCTGTTGCTTCTCTGTTTCAGCCCTGGAGATGCCCCGCCGCCTCCGGCGACTTGCGTCGGCCGGCCGGGCTCATGCCGTCAGCCGTGGGGGCAGCTCGACGATGGCGCCCTCCGAGCCCGGAACCTGCCACCAATGCCCGTCAGCCTGCGGATTTTCCTTTGTCGGGTAGGGTCCGGTGCCGTCCATCCGCGCACCGATCAGTCGAACCGGCACATTCCCCAGACAGTCTGCGACGGCCTCGCTGACCCGTTCTCCGCTGGTCGGATGGCGCAGGCTGTAATCGTGAAAGGCGGCGGCGTAGGGCCTCGGCGAAAGCCGGTAGAGGCTACGGATATCTTGCACCACGGCCTCGTACCGGTGATCGCCGTCGAGGACGACCAGGACCGGCCGCTGCCTCAATTGGACCGTCCGGGCGAACGATTCGAGCGGGCCCAAGTGAAAGTTCACCGCTTCCGTGAGGCCGACCCGCTGCAACAGATCAGCCGCCGTCGCCGCCGAGCTGCTGTCGACATCCAACGACCATAATGGCCACTCAAGCCTGGAGCAAATCAGCGCCAGCTGGGCGGTCAGGCCGCCCTTATAGGTGCCGACCTCGACAACTCCCGCGCCTTTCTCTTTGTTCTCGAAGAGAAAATTCAACAGATCGCGCTGGTAATCGTCGGAGGTCCAGGAGAAGCGGCCGAGCTCATGGCTGATCCGGCGGATCGCATCGAGCTCGCCTTGCAACGAATGCAGCCCATCGGGGGCGGTGCTGTCGCGCGGTTGCACGGTGGCAGTATTGCGACGGGCACCAAACCGCGGCGGGCCCGCGCCGTCAGGCAGCAGCCGATCGCGAAGACGCATCACGAACGCGGCGACGGAAGACTGCATCGGCGGGGGGACCCTCGGGTAATGCTCGTGGGTCGTTTCTTTGCCCGGCCACCCAACCGGGGCCGGTGGGCGAAGGGTACGAGATCTTCATCTCTCGACACAAGCCGCCGACCCGCTTGCCACGGTCTCTGCCGATGTCGGCTGCAGAGGCTTGGCGGCTTCGGATCGGAGCCGAAGGAACCTGCCGCGGGGCCGGCGCATGGCAGACGCGCCGGAGCGAGAGGCGGCTGGTAAATCTGCGGGCGGGATCGTAACCTTGTCGTCATGTTTACCGGCATCGTCACCGATCTCGGGCGGGTACGGCGGGTGCGGCGGGACGCGCTCGCCGAATTGACCATCGCCACCGGGTTCGACCCCGCCTCGATCGCGATCGGAGCGTCGATCGCGTGCTCGGGCGCGTGCCTGACGGTGATCGCTGTCGGGGACGGGGGTTTCACCGCGCAGGCCTCGGCCGAAACCCTGGCGCGGACCACGATCGGGGGGTGGACCGAGGGGACCGCCGTCAATCTCGAACAATCCTTGCGGCTCGGCGACGAGCTGGGCGGACATCTGGTTTCGGGCCATGTCGACGGCCTCGCACGGATCGTCGAGCGGCGGCCCGAGGCGGAATCGGTCCGCCTTGTGATCGAGGCGCCGGAGGCGCTGATGCGGTTCATCGCGCCCAAGGGCTCGGTGGCGCTCGACGGGGTCAGCCTGACGGTGAACGAGTTGTCGGGGATCCGGTTCGGCGTCAACATCATCCCGCACACGCTCGCCTGCACCACTTTCGCTGCGGCGCAGCCGGGGCAGGACATGAACCTCGAAATCGACATGATCGCCCGCTACGTCGCGCGGCTGCTCGGCGCGGCGACGCCGGCCGCCGATCTGGGCCCGACGCCATGAGCCGGCCGCCGCATATCCTGGTCGTCGAGGCGCCCTATTACGCCCACATCGCCCAGGCGCTGCGGCGCGGGGCCGAGCGGGCGCTCGCCGCTATAGGCGCCACGCATGAGACGATCAGCGTTCCGGGATCGTTCGAGATTCCGGCGGCGATCGGGCTCGCCGCACGGGCCACCGATCGGTTCGACGGATTTGTCGCGCTCGGCTGCGTGATCCGCGGAGAGACCACGCATTACGACCACATCTGCGCCGAGAGCGCGCGCGGCCTGCAGGAGCTGGCGGTGCGCGACGGGCTCGCCATCGGCTACGGCATCCTGACCGTCGAGAACGAAGCGCAGGCACTCGAACGCGCCCCGCCTGAGGGCCGCGACCATGGCGGAGCGGCGGTGCGCGCCTGCCTCGCAATCGTCGAGCTGAAGAAGAGCCTGGCTCAGGTCGGCGGATGAATGCAGCCGACGACCATACCACCCGCGAAGGTCGCCAGCGGGTCGGCGGACGCCGGCGCACGGTCGCGCGGCTCGCCGCGGTCCAGGCGCTCTACCAGCTCGAGCTGAACCCGGCGCTCGATCCCGAAGCGGTGGTGCGCGAATTCGCCCGCTACCGCTTCGACCAGGAAATCGACGGCGACCAATTGGCCGAGGCCGACCCGGCGTTCTTCGCCGACATCGTCCGCGGCGTCGCCGCTGACCAGCAGCGGCTCGACGCCGACATCGCCGGGGCGTTGGTCGAGGAGTGGCCGCTGGCGCGGCTCGACGCGGTATTGCGCGCGATCCTGCGCGCCGGCGCCTGGGAATTGGTGCAGCGGCCCGATGTGCCGCCGCGGGTCTCGATCAGCGAATACATCGCCATCGCCCACGCCTTTTTCACCGGCAAGGAGCCGGGGCTCGCCAACGGCGTCCTCGACCGGCTGGGCCGCGATCTGCGCGCGGCGGACATGTAGCGGCGATGGCGACAGGCGCCGACGACGAGGCGCCGGGCGAGTTCGAGCGGATCCGGCGCTATTTTGCGCCGCTCGCCGGGCCGGGCGGGCTCGGCCTGCTCGACGATGCGGCACTGGTCGAACTGTCGACCCGGGCAGCGGCTGGTCGTGACCGCGGACGCGATCGTCGCGGGCGTGCATTACCTGCCCGAGGACCCGCCGGAGCTGATCGCGAAAAAGCTGTTGCGAGTCAATCTGTCGGACCTCGCAGCGATGGGCGCCCGGCCATTGCATTACCTGCTGACGACGGCTTTGCCGGCGGAGCTCGGCCCGGAATGGATCGCCGAGTTCGCCCGCGGGCTCGCCGACGACCAGCGGCGGTTTGGCGTCGCGCTGCTCGGCGGCAATTCGGTCGCGACCATGGGACCCGCGGTATTGTCGCTGACCGCGATCGGCGAGGTCGCGGCCGGAGGCGAAATCCGGCGAGGCGGCGCCCGCGCCGGCGACGTCATCTGGGTTTCCGGCACGATCGGCGACGCCTATCTCGGGCTCGGCGTGCTGGGCGGGTCCTATCGAGAGCTTGCCGCCGAGCACCGCGCGGCGTTGACCGCTCGGTTCCGGCTTCCCGAGCCGAGGGTGGCGCTGGGTCCGGCGCTGTGCGGGGTCGCGCATGCGATGATCGATGTGTCCGACGGTCTCCTCGCCGATCTCGGCCACATCTGCGAGACCTCGCATGTGGCCGGATCAGTCGAGCAGGCGGCGCTGCCGTTGTCGGCGGCGGCGCGGGCGGCGGCGGCGCTCGATCCGAGCATCATCGCCCGGCTCGCGTCGGGCGGCGACGATTACGAGCTCCTATTCACCGCCCCCGCCGAAGCGGCCGCGCAGATCCGCGCATTGTCGGCGCGGCAGGGTCTGGCGCTGAGCGCGATTGGCCGGATCGAGCCGGGCGAGGGCGTGCGCCTGGTTGACGCCGCCGGGCGGGCGGTCGCGGTCGAGGCCGCCGGCTACCGCCACTTCTGAGGCGACGACCGCCATTTTCCGGGGGAGATTGCGTTCGGCGACCGCGGCAGCCCGCTCACCAGCGAAGGAGGGTCGGTCGTCGGCCGCCTGTGCAGTTGCCCAAAGGTTAAGCTTCTGCCATGTTCCGGCCGCCCCGACCGGCCCTCGACCCGGCAGCGGAGGCTCCCCCTGTTCGCTGGTCGCGAGGCAAGCTTTCGGATGGCTCACGCATACTATCCCTTTGTCGCTTTGGTCATCGCCTGCGGTGTGCTGGCCCTGATCTACGGCTTTGTCAGCAGCCGGCAGGTGCTGAGCGCCAATGCCGGGACCGCTCGGATGCAGGAGATATCGGGTGCGGTGCAGGTCGGCGCGCGCGCCTATCTGAACCGGCAATACCGCGCCGTCGCGATCGTCGGCATCGTCATCCTGATTGTGCTGGGGGCACTCCTCGGCCTGCGCGTCGCGATCGGCTACCTGATCGGCGCGGTGCTGTCGGGGACGGCCGGCTATGTCGGCATGAACGTCTCGGTCAGGGCCAATGTGCGCACCGCGCAGGCCGCCCGCGGCGGCCTCAAACCCGGGCTCGCGATCGCCTTCAAGGCGGGTGCCGTGACTGGTCTTCTGGTGGTCGGGCTCGGGATCTTGGGCGTGTCGATCTATTATTTCATCCTGCGCGCTTGGGTCGGCGGCGAGGATTTGCGCCCGGTGCTCGAAGCCATGGTGGGCTTGAGCTTCGGCGCCTCGCTGATCTCGATCTTCGCCCGCCTCGGCGGCGGCATCTTCACCAAGGGTGCCGATGTCGGGGCCGACCTCGTCGGCAAGGTCGAGGCCGGGATTCCCGAGGACGACCCGCGCAACCCGGCGGTGATCGCCGACAATGTCGGCGACAATGTCGGCGACTGCGCCGGCATGGCAGCCGATCTGTTCGAGACCTATGTCGTCACCATTGTCGCGACGATGCTGCTCGCCGCGGTTTTCTTCACCCCGCCCTTGCGCGACAAGCTCCTGCTGCTGCCGCTGGTGATCGGCGCCGTCTGCATCGTGACCTCGGTGATCGGCACCTATTTTGTCCGGCTCGGCGCCGATAACGGCATCATGAAGGCGCTCTACAAGGGCCTGATCGCCACCGGGGTCCTGTCGATCGTGGCGATCGCTCTGGTCATCCACTGGCTGGTCGGCTTCAGAACGCCGCTGGCGATGACCACCGGGGCTCTGGTCACCGGCTTCGGATTATGGCTGTGCGCGATCGTCGGGCTCGGGGTGACCGGCTTCATCGTTTGGATCACCGAATACTACACCGCGACGAACCACCGCCCGGTGCGCAGCATCGCCCAGAGCTCGACCACCGGCCACGGCACCAATGTGATCCAGGGGCTGGCGGTGTCGATGGAGGCGACCGCCCTCCCGGTGGTGGTGATCTGCGTCGGCATCATCGCCTCCTACCTGATCTGCGGGCTGTTCGGGATCGCGGTGGCGGCGACGACGATGTTGGCGCTCGCCGGCATGATCATCGCGCTCGACGCCTATGGGCCAGTCACCGACAATGCCGGCGGCATCGCCGAGATGGCCGATCTGCCCCGCGAGGTGCGGCGCACCACCGACGCGCTCGACGCGGTCGGCAACACCACCAAGGCGGTGACCAAGGGCTATGCGATCGGCTCGGCCGGTCTTGCCTCGCTCGTGCTGTTCGCCGCCTACACCGAGGATCTGCGGCATTATTTCCCGCATCTCGTCGTCAATTTCGCGCTGCAGAACCCCTTTGTCGTGATCGGGCTGTTCATCGGCGGGATGCTGCCCTACCTGTTCGGGGCGATGGGCATGACCGCGGTCGGCCGGGCGGCCGGCTCGGTCGTCGTCGAGGTGCGCCGCCAGTTCCGCGAGATTCCCGGGATCATGGAGGGCAAAGCCAAGCCCGATTACGGGCTCGCCGTCGAACATGCTGACCCGCGCCGCAATTCGCGAGATGATCGTGCCCTCGCTGCTCCCGGTGGCGGCGCCGATCGCGCTCTATATCATCGTTGACCTGATCGCTGGGCGCGCCGCCGCGTTCAGCGCGGTCGGGGCGATGCTGCTCGGCACCATCGTGACCGGGATCTTCGTCGCGATCTCGATGACCTCGGGCGGCGGCGCCTGGGACAACGCCAAGAAATACATCGAGGAAGGCCATCACGGCGGCAAGGGGTCCGAGCCGCACAAGGCCGCGGTGACCGGCGACACGGTCGGCGACCCCTACAAGGACACCGCCGGCCCCGCGGTCAACCCGATGATCAAGATCACCAACATCGTGGCGCTGCTGCTGCTCGCCGTTCTGGCGAAATGGGCGATCTGAGCTCGTTCTCGGGGAGCCGTCGCCGGTTATTCGTCGCTGTATGGGCTCGGCCCGGCCGGACGGGCGCTCGGGCCTTCGTTACCGCTGCCGGTGGTGCCGTTGAACTTGCCGAGGTTGCCGATCAGCTGCTCGAGAAACGTCAGCTCGCGGCCGGGCGCCGGAGTGGTGCGCGCAACCGGCACGATGTCCCGCCCGTTCCGTAAAGTCTTATGATCGACCGCT
This sequence comes from uncultured Alphaproteobacteria bacterium, assembly GCA_963795485.1. Taxonomy (GTDB): domain Bacteria; phylum Pseudomonadota; class Alphaproteobacteria; order ATCC43930; family CGMCC-115725; genus AP-15. The sequence continues at coordinate 1,030,092 of CAWCIL010000008.1, read as the reverse complement.
TGCACGACGCCATCGTCATTGAAGTCGACGATATAGACTTCCTGGTCGAGCACGGCCGGGTCGAAAAATGAGAACTGCTTGGTACGGCGGCTGATATAGTACCAATCCTTATCGTTGAAGACGCCGACGCTGGACGGAGTGCCCAGGATCTTGACGACCTGGTCCTTGGTCGTTTTGCCGGGATGGATCTGGGCCAGCTCGTCCGGCGGCGGCAGATGACCGCGCTGCTCGACGGTCGTCGCACAGCCGGCGAGTACGACAGCGGCCGACAGGGCAGCCAGAGCGGAGGACAAGCGTAGAGTGATCATGTCTCGGCGCCGGGGCAAGAGGTCACGGGGGCGGCAGATCGCGCAACGAGGATTCGGCAGAAGCGGGTGTCGATTGAAGCAGACTGAAGCGTCGCTTATTTCTAACGGGTACTTTCAGCCGAGAGGCGTGCGTTGTCAACGGCGGTGCCCGCGATCCCGATGCTGACTTCGTTCACCCGAGGCAAACCGGTTCGCGACGCGGCCGCGGCCGCTTATGCTCGGGTCGTCGCGCAGGCGCGGCAACCGGCATTTTTTGCCGATGGGGGCGTGCCCGACACGCTCGACGGGCGGTTCGAGCTGATCTGCCTGCACGCGTTTTTCTATCTTCATCGTCTCAAAGCGGAACGGCCGCGTTCGGCGGCATTGTCCCAGGCGTTTTTCGACGCGATGTTCGCCGATCTCGACCGCTCGCTGCGCGAGCTGGGCACCGGCGATCTGAGCGTCGGCAAGCATGTGAAGCGCATGGCGCGAGGCTTTTATGGCCGCATCCGCGCCTACCAGGAAGGGATCGAGAGCAGCGATGCGGTGCTGGGGCCGGCCTTGGCGCGCAATCTCTACGGCACGATGCGCGAATCGGCGCCGCGAATCGAAGCAATGACGGCGTATGTGCGCCGGGCGGTCGGGGAGCTGGCCCGGCAAGCCGCGGCCGAACTGCTCCGCGGCGAAGTTCGCTTCCCCGACCCCGGCATCCCCGACCCCGGCATCCCCGACCCCGGCTCCCGACCCCGGCTCCCCAGCCCCGGCAGCGGCGAGGCCGGCGCTGGGTGCGCAGGATCGAGCGCCGCGCGATGAGCGGAGGTGCACCCGAGTTCTCCCGGCCGGTGCCGCTCGCGCGGCTGGGCCCGGCGCCGTTTCGCCAGGAGATCGAGGCCACCGCAGACGAGCGCGAACGCCTCGCCCGCCGCTTCGACCTGGTGGCGCTCGACCGCCTGAGCGCGACGGTGACCCTGTGCCGCCGCGACGGCGATGCCATCCTGCTCGAGGCGGAATTCGAGGCCGAGTTCGCGCAGACCTGCGTCCTCACTCTCGAGCCGGTCGGGGGCAAGCTCGCGCGGAGCTTTACGCTGCTCTACGGACCGGCCGGCGAGGACGGCACGGAAATCGACCTCGGCGTCGACGAGACCGTGTTCGAGCCTTTGACCGGAGAGGCTGTCGATATCGGCGAGGCGGTGGCCCAGGAGCTGTCATTGGCGCTTCCAGAATTTCCCCGCGACCCCGATGCGGTCATTGACGCCGCGGCGGCTGAAACCGCAGACACCCCGTTCGCAGCACTGGCGCGCCTCTATGACCCGGAGCAAGATTGAGGCATCGGCGGCGGATTGGGCAGAGGGCCGCGGCTCAACCCACGCCGAGCCGTGCCGTCGCTGTTGCCGCGGCGCCGCTTTTTGGGCTAATTACCGACCATTCTGTGTTCCGAGATCGAGTAGCTCATGGCCGTTCCAAAAAAGAAAACCTCGCCGTCGCGCCGCAACATGCGGCGTTCGCACCACGCACTCAAAACGGCGGCCTTTGCCGAGTGTCCGAATTGCGGCGAGCTCAAGCGCCCGCATCATTTGTGTGCATCGTGCGGCTATTATGACGGTCGCGAGGTGATGCCGCCGCGTGCGGAGACGGCCTGAGCGACCAGCGGCGGGGGAGGGCCCGCGCGTGGCCGGCGCAGGCGCGACGATCGCCCTTGACGCGATGGGCGGCGAGCACGCCCCGGACATGGTGCTGCGCGGCGCCGAGATGGCCTTGCAGCGTCATCCCGACCTGCGCTTCCTGCTGTTCGGCGCCGAACCCGAGCTGCGTCCGCTGCTGGCGAGGCTGCCCCGCCTCGATCCGGCGGTCAGCGTGCATCATACGAGCGAAGTCGTGCTGGACGACGACAGGCCGTCTCTCGCCCTGCGCGCCGGGCGGCAATCGAGCATGCGGTTGGCGATCGACGCGGTCGCCGACGGGCGGGCCGACGGCGTCGTTTCGGCCGGCAATACCGGCGCGCTGATGGCGATGGCGAAAAACGTGCTGAAGACCCTGCCCGGCATCGACCGGCCAGCGATCGCCTCGTTTTTTCCGACCCGGCGCGGCGAGAGCGTGATGCTCGACCTCGGCGCCAATGTCGAATGCGACGCCGAGAACCTGGTTCAGTTCGCGCTCTTGGGCGACGCCTTCGCCCGCACGGTTCTCGGTCTGGTCGAGCCGACCGTGGGTCTGCTCAATGTCGGCTCGGAGGATCTGAAGGGCAACGACGCGGTGCGGGCCGCCAGTCTGCGGCTGCGCGGCGCGCTCAGCCCGATCCGCTTTCACGGCTTCATCGAGGGTGACGACATCCCGGCGGGGACGGTCGACGTCGTCGTCACCGACGGGTTCACCGGCAACATCGCGGTCAAGACCGCGGAGGGGACGGCGAAGCTGTTCAGCGAGTTTCTCGCCGGCGCGTTCCGCCATTCGCTGATGGCGCGGATCGGCTACCTGTTCGCCCGCGCGGCCCTGCGCACCCTGCGGCTGCGGCTCGATCCGCGACGCTACAACGGCGCGGTGTTCCTGGGCTTGGGCGGGATCGCGGTCAAGAGCCACGGCTCGACCGATGCGCTCGGCTTCGCCAACGCGATCGGCGTCGCCGTCGACATGAAGGTCAACGGCTTTCTCGACCAGATCCGGGTCGATCTCGCGCGGCTCTACCAAGCGACCTCGATGCCGCAGCCTGCGGCCCTCTAAGCCGGTGGCGGCGTTGCGATCCCAGGTGGTCGGCTGCGGTGCGTACCTGCCGGAACGGGTCGTCACCAATGACGAGATCGCCGGCCGGCTCGACACCTCGGACGAATGGATTCGCCAGCGCACCGGCATCGCCGAGCGCCGGGTCGCCGCGATCGGCGAGTTGACCTCGGACCTCGCCGTGCATGCCGCCGAACAGGCGCTCCGCGGCGCCGGCATGAGCGGCAACGATCTCGATCTGATCGTTTTGGCCACCGCGACCCCGGACAACACCTTTCCCGCGACCGCGACCAAGGTGCAGGCGCGGCTCGGGATGCATCGCGGCGCGGCGTTCGACATCCAGGCGGTGTGCGCCGGGTTCATCTTTGCGCTCGCTGCGGCGGACAACGCGCTGCGGCTCGGGCAGGCGCGCACCGCGCTGGTCATCGGCGCCGAGACCTTCTCGCGCATCCTCGATTGGGACGATCGCGGCACCTGCGTGCTGTTCGGCGACGGCGCCGGGGCGCTGCTGCTGAGGGCGGTGCCCGACCCGGGGCCGCGCGGGCGCTGCATCCTGTCGAACCACCTGCATTCGGACGGGCGCCAATACGACATCCTCTACGTCGATGGCGGGCCGTCCTCGACGCGCCGGACCGGGTTTCTGCGAATGGAGGGGCGCGAGGTGTTTCGCCGCGCGGTCCAGCATCTGAGCGAGGTCGTCGACGAAGCGCTGGCCGCCAACCATCTGACCGCGTCCGACATCGACTGGCTGGTGCCGCACCAGGCCAACAGCCGGATCATCGAGGGGGTCGGGCGCAAGCTCGGGCTCTCGCCGGCCAAGGTCGTCACCACGATCGACCGCCACGCCAACACCTCGGCCGCCTCGATCCCGCTGGCGCTGGCGACGGCGGTGGCGGATGGCCGGATCATGCCCGGGCAGCTGGTCCTGATCGAGGCGCTCGGCGGCGGCTTGAGCTGGGGTGCGAGCCTGGTGCGCTGGTAGCCTATGCCGTCCCGATCGGGACGCCGCGCGAGCCTCACAACGCTTTGGAATTTGACGGGATTTTTCGGCCGGGGTAACCTCCGCGAAAAGCGGGGAGGGCTGGATGGCCGGGCATACGGTAACGCGGGCTCAGCTCAGCGAGGCGGTTTATCAGGAAGTCGGCTTGTCGCGCAACGAATTGGCCGAGCTGGTCGAAGCGGTGATCGGCGAGATCTCGATCGCGCTCGAACGCGGCGAGATGGTCAAGATTTCGTCCTTCGGCAGTTTTGCGGTGCGCCAGAAAGGCCAGCGCGTCGGCCGCAATCCGAAGACCGGCCAGGAGGTGCCGATCAGCCCGCGCCGGGTGCTGGTGTTTCGCGCCAGCCACGCGCTAAAGGACCAGATCAACAGCGGACTGGCCGAAGCCGACATGGAGGCGCTGGCCGAACCAGCGGCCAAGGCGCCGTCGGGCTGAGGTGGGCGAGACCGAGGCGACAACCCACGGGGCCGAGACGGCAGCGCCCGAGACGGCGGCGACCCGGCGCAACGGCAAGTCGCCGGCTGCTTTTCGCACCACCGGCGAAGTGGCCGCGGCGCTCGGCCTGCCGGCCTATGTGCTCCGCTTCTGGGAGGCGAAATTCCCGCAGCTGCAGCCGGTGAAGCGCGGCGGCGGGCGGCGCTATTACCGGCCGCAGGACGTCGACCTGCTCCGCCGCATCCAGCAATGCCTGTACCAGGAAGGCTACACGATTCGCGGCGTGCAAAAGCTGCTGCGCGACGGCGCGCTGCGCGGCGAGGAGCTGCCGCGGGCCGAGGACGAGACGACGCCGGTCCGTGTCGGGCCCGAACCCGTCGCCGATGCGCCGGAGCCCGCGAGTGGCCCGACGCGATCCTGCCGGACCCTGGGCGAGGCGCTCGAAGAGGTGCGGCGCGACCTCCTCGAGATCCGCGCAATGCTCGGCGAACTGCGAAGCGACCGGAACGCCGGATGATCAACGACTGTCCTAACCGACGGGAATCTCGGAAATGCCCCCGATCGTTACAATCCGCATCGACAAAAGGGGGCCGACATCGGGTCGAGTTTTCCGATCGACATTTTCGGTTGTCGCCATCGCGGCGGCGACGCCAAGATGTTTGGCTCGTTCGCCTGATTTCGGGTCGGGCGCCGAGGCTGCTCTAGATTTCGCCTTCCTGCTTCAGCATCCGCACGGTCTTGGCGACCGCGGCGAGGGTGTCAGCCAGCTCGGGCTCGCCATGGGTGGCGGAAACGAGACCGCCGGGGCTGCCGTTGAAATCGACGCCGTTGACCATCATCGCCAACCGCAATTTGTGCACGAGCCCGGCCTGCCGGTTTCCGGTCAGGCTCTCGGCCGGCTGCTGGTGCGGGTCGAAGGCGGTCGGGGTGACCGCGACATGCTCGGGGTTGGTAAAGATGTGCAGCATCGAAAATGTCCCATAGGCCGCCCACGGCGCCCGCTCCTCTTCGAACACCTCGTTGATCCGCCGGCGCAGGGTCTCGCCATAGGCGTTGGCGCGGGCGCAGGCGTCGGTCGAGCCGACGATTTCCAATGCCGCCACCCCGGCCGCCGCCGACAACGGGTTGGCGTTGAAGGTGCCGGGATGGGCGATCTTCTCACGGTCCGCAGCCCTGGTGACTTGGAAGTCCAGGAGGTCGAGAATGTCCTTGCGGCCGGCGACCGCACCGCCCGGCAATCCGCCCGACAGGATCTTCGCCAGGGTCGTCAGGTCGGGGGTGATGCCGTATTCGGCCTGCGCGCCGCCCGGCGACACGCGAAACCCGGTCACGACCTCGTCGAAGATCAGCAAAACGCCGTATTGCCGGGTCAGCTCGCGCAGCGCGTGCAGGAAAGTGGGGTCGATCGGCAGCCGCGCGCCGTGGGCGCCGGTCGGCTCGATGATCGCCGCCGCGATGTCGTCGTGCTGGTCGAGCAGCCGCGCCAGCCCCGCAACGTCGTTCTGGTCGGCAAGCACAACATTGCCGGCGACGCCGGGCAGCACGCCGGTCGTCGGGCTGCCGTCGAAATGGTTGGCGAAGCCCGAGGTCATGTGGTCGTGCCAGCCGTGGAAATGATGCCGGAAACGGATGATCTTCGACCTGCCGCTGAAGGCGCGGGCGAGCCGCACCGCCATCAGGGTCGCCTCGGTGCCGGATGAGGTGAACCGCACCCGTTCGGCCGACGGCACCAGCTTCATGACCCACTCGGCCCAGGCGATCTCGCGCTCGTGGGAGGCGCCATAATGGGTCCCGCGCTCGATCTGCTCGTGCACCGCCGCGACCACCTCGGGGTGCGAGTGGCCGAGCAGCAATGCGCCGTGGCCGCCGAAATAATCGACGTAAGAATTGCCGTCGACGTCCCATTTGCGCGGCCCCTTGGCCCGGTCGATATAGAGCCCGTAGGGTTCGATGTAGCGCGAATCGTGGGTGATCCCGCTCGGGAACAGGCGATTGGCCTTTTCGGCCGCCGCCGCCGAGCCCGGGGTCGCGGCGCGGTAGGCCGCGATGATTGGCGAGTTCGTCGTCATCGTGTCGGGCATCGGGGCTGCTCCTCGGTCGGCGTCGATGTTGCCCGTTTTAGGCTGCCCGCCGGTCGCGGCCAAGCCCGCAACGCTGCCGCAGGGTTTCATCGCGTCCGGCATCCGCCAAAGAGAAAGGCCGCCCCGAGGGACGGCCCTTCCTTACCCAAACACCGGCGGCCGATCGCGGCCGCGAGCCGTCGCCTTCAGTCAGGCGCGGATCTCCAGGCAAGTGGGGATCCTGGTCACGGCAGCGGACGACCGCGGTTTATGGTCAGACACAGGATCACCTCCTTTCAGTTGTTGAGCGGAAGCCGGCACTCTATGGAGCCGGCGCCGGACAGGCAAGCGGCTTGTTTGCGATCGCCGGTCGCGCGAGCGGGCATTTCCGCGCTAAATTGGGCAAACCTTCGCGATCCTCTTGAAAGGAGCGACGATGCGCCGCAGCGATCAACGGATTCTGACGACCCATACCGGCAGCCTGCCGCGCCCGGCAGAGCTGACGCGGCTCCATATCAGCCGTGCCCGCGGCGAATTGGTCGACCCGGCCGAGCTGGACCGGCTGGGGCAGGTGGCGTTGCGAACGATCGTGCGCCGCCAAGCCGAGGCCGGCGTCGACATCGGCAACAATGGCGAGCAGCAGCGCGAGGGGTTCTTTCTGCACATCCGCCACCGCATGAGCGGGTTTGGCGGGTCGTGGCAGCGCCGCACCCGCGCCGACGCGCTGCGCTACCCGATCTTCAAGCGGATCATGGAGGAGCAGCTCGCCGCCCGGCAGGCGGTCAGCAACATGGGGCCGCCCAAGGCGATCGCCGCGGTGCATTATCTCGGCCGCAGCGCGGTCGAAGCCGAATGCGCCGATTTCCGTGCGGCCCTCGACGAAACCCAAACCCGTTTCGCCGAGCCGTTTCTGACCGCCCCCTCGCCCGGCATCATCGCCGGAGCGATGAAGAACGAGCATTACGACACCGAGGAGGCCTATCTCGACGCGCTAGGTATCGCATTGCGCGAGGAGTACGAAGCGATCGTCGAGGCCGGGTTTCTGCTGCAGCTCGATTGCCCCGACCTGGCATTGGAGCGGCACCTCTCCTACCAGGACCGGCCGCTCGGCGATTTCCTCGGATTTGTCGAACGGGTCGTGGCGACGATCAACAGGGCATTGGAAAACATCCCGCGCGATCGGGTGCGACTCCATGTCTGCTGGGGCAATTACGAGGGGCCGCACGATTGCGACGTGCCGCTCGCCGACATCCTGCCGATTTTGTACGAGGCCAAAGTCGGCGCCTTGTTCCTGCCCTTCGCCAACCCGCGCCACGCGCACGAATACCGCGTCTTTGAAAAGCAGCCTCTGGCCGAGGATCAACTCCTGGTCGCCGGGGTCATCGACAGCCTGACCAATTTCGTCGAGCATCCGGAGGCCGTCGCCGACCGGCTCGAGCGGGTGGCGCAGGTGGTCGGCGACCCGAAGCGGGTTATTGCCGGCACCGATTGCGGCTTCGACACCTCGGCCGGGATGGGAAGGGTCGCCGAGGACGTGGTCTGGGCCAAGCTCACCGCACTGGCCGAAGGCGCCCGCCTCGCCTCGCAACGGCTGGGGATGGCATAGCAGGGCTGGCATAAAGGAGTGGCGAAGATGAGCGAACTGCAGCGATTTCTCGACGAGGCGCGCGGGCTGTTGCCGGCCGCCGTGGCGTTGCGCCGGCGTATTCACGCCAAGCCCGAATTGGGGCTCGACCTGCCCTTGACCACGGAGGCGGTGCTCGACGGGCTGCGCGGCCTCGAGGTCGATATCGCCCGCGGCAAGTCGACCTCGGGTCTCGTCGTCTCGCTGCGCGGCGCCAGACCCGGCCGCACGATCCTGTTGCGCGGCGACATGGACGCGCTGCCGATGCCGGAAGAGACCGGGCTCGACTATGCAAGCGAGATCCCCGGCCGCATGCATGCCTGCGGCCATGACGCGCACACCGCGATGCTGGTGCAGGCGGTGCACCTCTTACATCGGCACCGCGACGAGTTCGCCGGCACCGTCAAATTCATGTTTCAGCCCGGCGAGGAAGGCTATGCCGGAGCTCGGCTGATGATCGAGGACGGGCTGATCGACGCCGATCCCAGGCCCGACGGCGCCTTCGCATTGCACATCGGACCGCACATCAGGGCCGGCGCCATCCTCGGCAAGCCCGGCCCGATGCTGGCCTCGGCCGATACCTGGACGATCACGGTCAGGGGACGCGGCGGTCACGCCTCGATGCCGCATCACGCCGTCGATCCGATCCCGGTCGCGTTCGAGATCGGGCTGGCGCTGCACGCGATGGTTACCCGCCGGATCAACGTCTTCGATCCGGTGGTGCTGACCTGCGCCAAGATCACCGCCGGCACTGCCAGCAACGTGATCCCGGAGGTGGTCGAGATGGCGGGCACGCTGCGCGCGACCTCCGAGACCGCGCGGGACGAGGCGCAGGAGGGAATCAGGCGGATCGCGTCCAACATCGCCGCGGCGCATCTGTGCCGGGCCGAGATCGCGATCCGGCGCGGCTATCCGGTGACGGTCAACGATGACGGCTTTGTCGATTTCGCGCGGGGGGTGGCGAGCGACCTCGTCGGCGCCGACAATTATATCGACCCGCCGGCGCCGATCATGGGAGCCGAAGACTTCTCCTACGTATTGCAGCGCATCCCGGGCTGCATGATGTTTTTGGGCGTGATGCCGGAGGGGCGCGACCCGAACGAGCCGGTCGCCCCCTGCCACTCCAACCGCATGATCCTGAACGAAGCCAGCATGGCCGTCGGCATCGCCATGCACGCCGCGATCGCCCACCGCTTCCTGGCGCAGGGCGTGGGCGGGCGGTAGGTAAGGGCGAATTATCGGGCGCGGCTCGAACCGGGACGCGAGCGACCGGACGGCTGCCGCTGCGGCCGTGCGGCCGCGGACCGCAATCCCTGGTTCGGCGTTGCTGCTGACTATATTATCGGGGGAATGCTGCTCGGCCTGACCATCCGTGATGTTGTGCTGATCGATCGGCTCGATCTGGCGTTTCGGCTGGGGCTGTGCGTGATGACCGGCGAAACCGGGGCGGGGAAGTCGATTCTCTTGGATGCGCTGGGGCTGGCACTGGGCAGGCGAGCGGAGGCGGGGCTGGTGCGCGACGGGGCGGCCGAGGCGGCGGTCACCGCCGAGTTCGCGGTCGGGCGCAATCATCCGGCCCATGCGCTGTTGCACGAAGCCGGGCTCGACGGCGACAGCGAGACGATCGTGCTGCGCCGGCTGTTGCGCGCCGACGGGCGCAGCCGCGCCTTTGTCAACGACGAGCCGGCGAGCGTCGGCCTGCTGCGCCAGCTCGGCGACAGCCTGGTCGAGATCCAGGGCCAGTTCGAGCAGCGCGGCCTGTTGGATCCGGCCAATCATCGCGCGATTCTCGATGCCTTTGCCGAGCATTCGGCCGGCGCCGCGGCGATGGCGGGGGCCTGGCGGAATTGGCGCGCCGCGCGGCTGCGCCAAGAGGAGGCCGCGCGCCTTGTCGCCGCCAGCCGCGAGGAAGAGGATTTGCTGCGCCATCACCTTGCCGAGCTCGACGCGCTGACGCCGGAGCCTGGCGAAGAGGATCGCCTCGCCGCCCGCCGGACCTTGTTGCAGAATGCCGAGCGCCTGGCCGAAACCCTAAACGAAGCCGTCGGCGAGCTCGGCGGCGGGGCGGGGGCGGTCGCGGCGCTGGCCCGCGCGACGCGCCGGCTGGAGCGGATGCGCGAGCGCGCCCAAGGGTTGCTCGACGACGCCCTCTCCGCGGCCGAGCGTGCCGCCAACGAGACCGCCGAGGCGCTCTCCGTGCTCGAAGCCGCTGCCCGCAGCCTGGAGCTCGACCCGCGCGAACTCGAAGCCGTCGAGGAGCGCCTCTTCGCGCTGCGCGCCGCCGCCCGCAAGCACCAGGTCGCGGTCGCCGGTCTGCCGGAATTGCGCGAGGCATTGGCCGGGCGCGTCGCGGCGATCGAGGCTGAGGCCGATGACGCCGAGACGCTTGCCCGCGCGACTGCCGCGGCGCGCGGCGAATTCGTGGCCGCAGCGACCCGGCTCTCGCGAGCGCGGAGCGAGGCCGCTCGGCGGCTCGATGCCGGGGTCGCGGCCGAGCTCGGGCCGTTGCGGCTCGACAAGGCGCGGTTTCGCACCGTGCTGACCCCGCTCGCCGAGCCCGAATGGGGCGAGCACGGCTGCGAGCGCGTGCATTTCGAGATCGCCACCATCCCCGGCGCACCGTTCGGGCCGCTCGCGCGCATCGCCTCGGGCGGCGAGCTGTCGCGCTTCATGCTGGCCTTGAAGCTGGTGCTGGCCGGCACATCCTCGGCACCGACATTGATCTTCGACGAGGTCGATAGCGGCATCGGCGGTGCGGTCGCCGCCGCGGTCGGGGAACGGCTGCAGCGCCTCGGCGCCAGCCTGCAGGTCCTCGTCGTCACCCACTCGCCGCAGGTCGCGGCGCGCGGCACCCATCATTGGCGCGTCGCCAAGCGGCTCTCCGAGCGCCAGACCGTGACCCGCGTCGAAGAGCTCGACCCGGACACCCGAGAGGAGGAGATCGCCCGCATGCTGTCGGGCCGCACCGTGACGGCCGAGGCCCGCGCCGCCGCCGCCAGCCTGATCGCCGTCAGTCAAACCGCCGGAGGTCAGACCGCCGGGGAGCCGACCGCCCAGGCGTCGGTCGCCCGGGGGTTGATCGCCGGGGGCCGCGCATGAGCGCGCCGCGCCACCGCCGCAGCGAACCCGATTCGCGGTCGATCGACGGCCTGACCCCTGTCGGCGCATTGACCGAGGAAGAGGCGCACGACGAACTGGCGGCGTTGGCCGAGGAGATTCGGCGCCACGACCGGCTCTACTACAGCGAGGCAGCGCCCGAGATCTCCGATGCCGATTACGATGCGCTGCGAGCCCGCAACACCGCGATCGAAGCACGTTATCCGGAGCTGGTTCGCGGCGACAGCCCGCAGCATCGGGTCGGCGCCGCTCCCGCCGCCGGGTTCGCCAAAGTCACCCATACGCGGCCGATGCTGTCGCTCGAAAATGCGTTCGCGGAGGCCGACCTCCGCGATTTTTTTGCCGGCATCCGCAATTTCTTCAGCCGGCCGGCCGATCGTGCGCTGGTCGCCGAGGATATGATCGAACTGATGGCCGAGCCGAAGATCGACGGGCTCTCGATGGGCCTTCGCTACGAGCGCGGCCGGCTGGTGCAGGCGGCGACGCGCGGCGATGGGGTGACCGGGGAGGACGTGACCGCGAACATCCGTACATTGCCCAGCGTTCCGGCGATGCTGGCCGGGACCGGCTGGCCCGAAGTGATCGAGATCCGCGGCGAAGTCTATATGGAGCGCACCGGCTTTTTCGCCCTGAACGAGGAGCGCGCCGCGGCCGGTGAATCGGTCTTCGCCAACCCGCGCAACGCCGCCGCCGGTTCGTTGCGCCAGCTCGACCCGTCGATCACCGCACGCCGCCCGCTCAAATTTTTCGCCTATGCCTGGGGCGAGGCGAGCGCGCCGTTCGCCCGCACCCACGCCGAGGCATTGGCGCAATTCCGCGCCTGGGGGCTGACCGTCAACGAGCGCTCGCGCCTGTGCCGCGGCGTCGGAGCGGCTCTCGAATTTTACCATGACATCGCCGCCGATCGCGCGGCGCTCCCCTACGACATCGACGGCGTCGTCTACAAGGTCAACGACCTTGCGCTGCAGGAGCGGCTCGGCATGGTCAGCCGGGCGCCGCGCTGGGCATTGGCGCACAAGTTTCCGGCGCAGCAGGCGCAGACCGTGTTGCGCGACATCCTGATCTCGGTCGGACGGCAGGGCGCGCTGACCCCGGTCGCGGCACTCGAGCCGATCACCGTCGGCGGGGTCGTCGTGCAGCGCGCCACGCTGCACAACGAGGACGAGATCGCGCGCAAGGACGTGCGGATCGGCGACATGGTCGTCGTGCAGCGCGCCGGCGACGTCATTCCGCAGATCGTCGGCGTCGTCGCCGAGCGTCGCCCGCCGGACGCGCAGCCCTACCAATTTCCGGACCATTGCCCGGTCTGCGGCAGCCTCGCCGTGCGCGAACCGGGCATGGTGGCGCGGCGCTGCACCGGAGGGCTGATTTGCGCCGCCCAGGCGGTCGAGCGGCTCAAGCATTTCGTCGCCCGCGACGGCTTCGACATCGAGGGGCTCGGCGCCAAGCACATCCGGGCGTTTTGGCAGGACGGTCTGATCCGACGGCCCGGCGACATTTTCCGCCTCGATCCCGAGCTCATTGCCAAGCGCGAGGGCTGGGGCTCGGTCAGCGCCGCGAAGCTCGTCGCCGGGATCGACGAACGCCGCCGCATTTCGCTCGATCGATTCATCAACGCGCTCGGGATTCCGCAGGTCGGCCAAGCCACGGCCCGGCTGCTCGCCCGCCATTACCGCTCGCTGGCGCGCTGGCGGACCGCGATGGAGATGGCGCAGGACCCCGCGAGCGAGGCGCGGGTCGGGCTCGTCGACATCCACGGCATCGGCGCGGACATGGCGGCCGACATCATCGGCTTTTTCGCCGAGCCGCATAATCGCGACGTGCTCGACGACCTCGCAAGCGAAGTGACCGTCCTCGACTACGCGGCGCCGACGCGGCGCGCGGCCTCGCCGCTGGCCGGCAAGACGATCGTCTTCACCGGGTCGCTCGAAGCCATGAGCCGGTCCGAGGCCAAAGCCCGCGCCGAGGCCTTGGGCGCCAATGTCACGAGCTCGGTCTCGGCCAAGACCGATTTCGTCGTCACCGGCGCCGATCCCGGCTCGAAGGCGACCAAGGCGGCGGCCCTCGGGGTCACCTTGCTCGACGAGGTCGGGTGGCTGGCGCTCGCCGGCCGGGCCGGCGCGGCGGGATGATCGCGGGCGGTGTTCCGCATCGACGCACCGATCGACGAAGGCCGCAGCGAGCCGCTCCTGATGCCGAATTCGGCCGCGGCGGCGCGGCCGCGGCTGTCGCTCTCGCCGATGCCGCTGGCGATCGATCTGGATGCCGCGGACCGCCGCGAACCTTCGATGCCGCTGGGTCCGCCCGCGGCGACTGCATCGGCCCTGCTTCCGGAACGCGGGCGGCCGGTCGCCTCGGAGCGCCGCCGGCGGCCGTTCGGGCCGATCGTTTCGCTGGTCGTGCATCTGCTGCCGTTGCTGCTGCTGCTCGATTGGCCGATGCACCCGCCCGCCGAGGTAACGCCGATCCCGGTGCAGCTGGTCTTTCAGCCGCCGCCGCCTCCTCCACCGCCTCAACCGAAGCCGAAGCCGATGCCGATGCCAAAACCTCGGCTGAAAGCGGAAAAGCCGCCGCCGCACGGGCGCATTGCCTCGGTGGCGATGGGCGAGACGCGGACCAAGGGACGCGACGCGGCAAAGAGCGACAAGCCCAGTCCCGAGAAGACGCCGGCGACGACGGAGGAATCGCCGCTCGAAGCACCGCAGCAGACCGCTTTCCTGCCGCCGCCGCAGCTGCCGGACCCGCCCGCGCTGATGCTGCCGAAACCGCCGGCACCAAGGGCGGCCCCGATGCCTAAGCCGACGCAGAAAACGTCGCTCGGCATGTGGCGGCCGCTTCGGCGGGTGCCGCAGCGGGCATTTTTCAATCCGCGGCCCGCGCGATTTCCCGGCCCCGCGGCCACCCGCGACGAATACCTGGCTTACCTCGCCTATCTCGCGCGCCAGCATATCGGCCTGTTGTCACGTTCTTTTGTCGGGGACCGGCGGGGCGAGACGATCATCAACGTGCTGGTGCTCGACGACGGCACCGTGGCGATGCTCAGCGTCGGGCTCAGTTCCGGCTATCCGGACATCGACGTGAGAATTGAGGACATGATCCGGGCCGTCGGCCGCTTTCCGCCGTTGCCGCAATGGTATCAGGGGTCCGGCATGCACCTCGAATTCCGGCTCGAGTTTCCGGAAGCGCTCGAAGGATGACCGAAGCACCCCTCGACCCCGGCACGATTGCACTTTTGGAAGCGCCGGTCGCGCGACCGCTCGCCGGGCGGATCGCGCATCATTGGCGGCCGCGCCGGCCGCGAAGACGCGGGTTTTTCGCGTTTTTGGGTCCGGGGCTGATCACCGGCGCCTCCGACGACGATCCGAGCGGCATTGCCACCTATTCGCAGGTCGGTGCGCAATTCGGCTACAGCATGGCCTGGGTCATGCTATTCACCTGGCCGCTGATGGCGGCGATCCAGGAGGTCAGCGCCCGCATCGGCCGGGTCACCGGCCAAGGCATCGCCGGCAACATCCGCGAACACTTTCCGGGATGGCTGCTGCAGATCATCGTGGCGCTGCTGCTCGTCGCCAACATCATCAATCTGGGCGCCGATCTCGGCGCGATGGGCGATGCGCTGGGCCTGCTGCTGGGCGGACCGGTCAAGCTCTACGTCGTGGCCTTTGCCGTCGGCTGCGCGCTGCTCGAAGTATTCTTGCGCTATGAGAACTATGTCCGCGTGTTGAAGTGGACGGCGGTCTCGCTGTTCGCCTATGTCGCAACCGCGCTGGCGGTCGATGTGCCGTGGGAAAAGGTTGCCTACAACACCCTGGTGCCGAGCCTGATCTGGCGGAAGGATTACCTGGTCGCGATCGTCGCCGTCCTTGGGACTACGATCACCCCCTACTGTTTCTTTTGGCAATCCTCGGAGGAGGCGGAGGAAGAGCGCATCGATCCCGCCGCCCACCCGTTACGTGACGCGCCCGACGAGGCGTCGGCACAGCTCGGCCGCATCCGCGCCGACACCTATCTGGGGATGGGGTTTTCCAACCTGATCAGCCTTTTCATCATCATCACCGCGGCGGCGACGCTGAATGCGCATGGGGTCACCAACATACAGACCTCGGCGCAGGCGGCCGCGGCATTGCGGCCGATCGCCGGCGAGTTTGCCTTTGCCGTTTTCGCCGCCGGCATCATCGGCATCGGCCTGCTCGCCGTGCCGGTGCTGGCGGGCTCCGCCGCCTATGCGTTGGGGGAGGCGTTCGGCTGGCCGACCGGGCTCAGCCGGCTGACCCGCGACGCCAAGGCGTTTTACGGCACGATCGCGGCGGCGACGCTGATCGGCATCTTTATCAACGTCGTCGACATCGACCCGATCAAGGCGCTGTTCTGGTCGGCGGTGGTGAACGGCATCGTGGCGGTGCCGCTGATGGCGGTGATCATGATCATCGCCCGCCGGCGGCGGGTGATGGGCGCGTTTGTCGTGCCACGCGCGCTCGCGGCGATGGGCTGGCTGTCGACCGGGGTCATGGCGGCTGCGGTCGCTGCCATGTTCGCGACCTGGTGAGGTGCTCGGCTCAGAGGCTTTCCGGCTCGCCTTCTGCGCCGTCCTCCGGGTTGGCGGCTTTGCGCGACGCGGTTCGCTCCTGTTGCTGCTTGATCTTTTCTTCCTTCTTCGCCCTCTTGAGGCGGTCGCGTTCGGCGCGTTCGATCCGGTAATTGGGTCTGTACGGCATCGGGCAAGCTCCTATCGGCTGGTCAACGGGCGGCGAGCAAATCGCGGGGGAAGGCTTTGGCAGATCGTGTCGATCCGATCGTGGCGTCGGTCATCCGGCATCGCCTCTTGGCCATCGTCGAAGAGATGGGCGAGGCGATGTTGCGCACATCTTATTCGCAAATCCTGAACTCGAGCCGCGACTTTTCGACCGCGATCTGCGACCTCGACGGCCGGCTGATCGCCCAGGCCGAGCATGTGCCGATCCATGTTGGCGCACTGCCCTATGCGGCCAGGGCGGTAACCGATTTCTTTGCCGGCGACATCCACGAGGGCGATGTCTTTCTGCTCAACGACCCCTATCACGGCGGCAACCACCTGCCCGACCTGACCGTCTTCGTGCCGGTGTTCGCCGACGCGCAGCCGCGCTTCTGGTCGATCAACCGCGCGCACCAGAGCGATATCGGCGGGGCGACGCACGGCGCCTACAACGCCGCCGCCACCGACATCTGGCAGGAGGGAATCCGTATTACACCATTGCGGCTTTATGACGGCGGCGAGATCCGCCGCGATCTGTTGGAGATGATCGCGACCAATGTGCGCCATCCGCGCGATTTCCGCGGCGATCTCGCGGCGATGATCGGCTCGGCCCATGTCGGCGAAAGGCGGCTGTTGGCCTTGGCCGCCGAATTCGGCTGGCCGGTCGCCGACGCGGCGATCGAGGCGGTGCTCGACGGCGCCGAACGCCAAGCGCGGGCGGTCATCGCGCAATGGAAGGACGGCGTCTACCGCGGCGAAGCGTTGCTCGACGACGACGGTCGCGGCAACGAGGACATCCACATCCGTGCCGTGGTCGAGAAGCGCGGCAGCGATCTCATTATCGACCTGTCCGACTCGCACGAAGAAGTCGCGAGCTTCGTCAACTCGTCCTACGCCAACATGCGCTCGGCGGTGGTCGTGGCGCTGTCCTATCTGATCGACCCGGAGACGCCGAAAAACGACGGCACCTTTCGCCCGATCACGGTTGTCGCCAAGCCCGGCACGGTGGTGTGGGCGAACCCGGGGGCGCCGGTCACCCTGGCCACCAACCATTGCGGCCAGGAGATCATCGAAGCGATCGTCAAGGCGTTGGCGCCGGCCTGCCCCGAGGCGGCGATGGCCGGCTGGGGGCGCCGCTTTCGCATCGCCATTCAAGGCAAGGACCCGCGCGCCGCGATCCCCACCGATATTCCTGGGGGGAAGCCCTTTATCTGGCACTTCTTTCAGGCGCGGCCGGGCGGCGGCGCGTCCCCCGCCGGCGACGGCTGGCCCGGCGCCGGGGAGTGGCAGGCGGCGGGCGGGATCAAGTTCGGCAGCCTCGAAGTGACCGAGGTGCGCTTTCCGCTGTTCTTTCGCCGGCATGAGTTCCGTCCCGATTCGGGCGGCGCCGGCAAATATCGCGGCGGCCCCGGCGGGGTCGTCGAGATGGTGGTCGAGACCGCCGAGCCGGCGCTCGCCAACACCGCCGGCGACGGCGTGCGCCATGGCGCCTGCGGCATTCTGGGCGGCGCCGACGGCATGCCGCACCGCTACACGCTCTATTCGGACGGCGAACCAGCGCGGCCGATCCGGACCAAGGAGACCGGCCTCGAAATCCGCCCCGGCGACGTGCTGCTCCTCGAATCGGGCGGCGGCGGAGGCTGGGGCGACCCGGCCGAACGCGACGCGCGGGCGATTGCCAGCGACGTTGAAAACGGCTTTGTCAGCGCCGGGTCACGCGATGCTGGCCGCTAGCCCATCGTCGAATTGAAGGCGCCGCCGTCGAGCAGCAGGTTCTGGCCGACGATAAAGCCGGAAGAGGCGCCGCACAGAAAGGCGCAGGCGTCGCCGAATTCTTCGGGGTCGCCGACCCGGCCGGCCGGGTTGGACTGGCCGCGCTTGGCCAGCAGCTCTTCGAACGTGATGTTTTGCCGACGTGCCTCGAATTCGATGCCCGAACGCAGCCGGTCGGTCAGAAACGGGCCCGGCAGCAGGCCGTTGATCGTCACGTTGTGCTTCGCGACCTGACGCGCGATCCCGGCGCAGAACGCCGTCAGCCCGGCCCTGGCGCCATTGCTCATGCCGAGATTGGCGATCGGCGACTTGACCGAGCCCGAGGTGATGTTGACGATCCGGCCGAAGCGGCGCTCGCACATGCCGTCGATCGTTGCCTTGATCAGCATGATCGGAGTCAGCATGTTGGCGTTGACGGCTTTCTGCCAGTCCTCGACCGACCATTCGCGAAAGTCGCCATGTGGCGGCCCGCCGCAATTGTTGACCAGAATATCGGGGGCCGGGCAGGCGGCGAGTGCCGCGGCGCGGCCGGCTTCGGTGGAGATGTCGCCGGGGACGGCGGTCACCTTGGCACCGGTCTCCTTGCGGATCTCGGCGGCGGTCTCTTCCAAGGTCGCGGCGGTGCGGGCGGTGATCACCAGCTCGACCCCGGCGCGCCCCAGCGCCGTCGCGCAGGCTCGCCCCAGCCCCTTGCTCGCCGCACACACGATGGCCTTGCGGCCGCGGATGCGCAAATCCAGCATGTCGTCCTCCCGCCCTCGTAGATCAGCCTTCCCGCATGGGTGTAGCCTGGATCGGCCAATTCGGCGATCGGAAAGAACGACGCGAAAGGCGGCGGCCGCGATGAAGCTGACCCTGACCCTCGATCCGGCGCCCCTCGGCGTGCGCGCGAGCCTGGTCGAGGAATGGGACGATCCCGATGGCCCGGCGCTGATGGAGCCGATGGTCCGTCATTTCGATTCGGAGGAGCAGGCCGTGGTCTGGGCGCGGGGGCTGGCGCGTCGCCGCGGGCTGAGCCAGATCTATCTCACCGACAACAGAAAAGCCGCCCAGCGCTGAGCCCGCAGGGTTGGGCCCAGCGAGCGCGGCCTGGCGATCAGTGCGGCCTGCCGATCAATAGGGCGGGGGCGGAGGGGCATAGCCTGGCGGAGGGGCATAACCCGGCGGCGGGGCGTAGCCTGGCTGGCCGCCATAAGGCGGCGCACCGGGCGGCGGCGCGAACCCCGGCACCTGGTTGCCGCGGGCCATCATGCATTCGCCGTAGACGACGTCGTATTGCTGCTGCAGCGACATCTGCGCGTAGCTGGCGCCGCTGGCGCCGGCGACGGTTCCGAAGGCCGCCCCCGATGCCGCGCCGATCGCCGCCCCGCGGCCGCCGCCGAACGCCGCGCCGAGGCCGGCGCCCAGTGCGGTGCCGACGATCGCGGTGCCGACCGCCTGGTTGTTGGCCGCATAAGCCGCCTGGGAGGTTTGCGCCGAGGCATATTGCCCGCAAACCTGCTGATCGGCGCCAAAGGCGGCCGGCGACTTTCCGGCCCCCGGCACGATCGGGATCGTCGGTCCCGCCGGCGGGGCGACGCAGCCCACCACTGTGGCGAGCAGCGCCAGGGCGCCGACGGCACGCGAATCAATGCATTTCATGTTCATGTCCTGTTCGGTGAGCGCAAAGCGATCTTGCTGCGCCAACCATGTTTCAAGCAAGCGACAAGAAGGTTCACATCAGGTTACGATCGGCATCGGCCGGCACCGCCGTCGACCAACTCAGCCCGCGAATTCCGGCATGATCTCGCGCGCAAAGGTTCTGAGCGCCGAGCGCGACCCGCCGACGTCGATCACCATCACATATTCGACCCCGCCGGCCTCGAGCTGTTTCAGCCGGCCGACGATTTCGTCCGGGGCGCCGATCAGCGCGTCGGTCTCGGTGGCGCGGCGCATGTCTTCCGCCGACATCGCACGGCGCGGGCGGCCGATGGTCGGGGATTGCCCGGTCGGCGACAGCGACAATTGCTGCACATTGCGCATAAAGGTCATGCGCAATTCGTGCGCTGCTTCGCGCTCGGCCGGGGTCATGGCGATGTGCAGCGCGCGGGTCAGCCCGACCGTCATCGGGTCGAAGGCGCGGCCCTGCGCCTCGACCGCCTTGCGGTAGATTCCGATGTTTTCGGCGACGAGATCGGGGCTTCCGGCTTGACCGAGCAAGAGGTTGAACCCGTCCTCGGCAGCCTTGCGGATCGAGGGCGCGCTCTGGGCGCCGATCCACAACGGCGGATGCGGCTTTTGCACCGGCGCCGGCTCGATCACGACATCCGCGAAATTCCAGCGCTTGCCGTGATGCGAGAAGCGGCCGCTCGAGGTCCACGCCTTGCGCAGAAACGCAACCGCCTCGTCATAGCGCTCGCCGGCCTCCTCCATCGGCATGCAAAAGCCGTGGAATTCGCCCCAGCGATAGCCTTTGCCGATGCCGAGATCGAGGCGCCCGTTCGAAAGAAGGTCCAAGGTCGCCGCCTGCTCGGCGAGGAGCGCCGGGTTGTGCCACGGCAGAACCAGCACCGCGGTGCCGAGCCGGATGCGCGAGGTCTTCGCCGCCAGATAGGTCAGAAAGCTCAAGGTCGCCGAGATCTGGCCGAACCCGGTGAAATGGTGCTCGACCAGGAAGACGCTGTGAAAGCCGAGCGCCTCCGCCTCGCAGATATAATCGATATAGTCGGTGTAGATCTGGCTGTCGCCGACCTGCTCGCCAATCTCGGTGCGCGCCCCGCCGAATAATCCGAAACGCATGATGAAGCATCCTTTGGCACTTATTTCGGCCTTTATCGCCGGTCGGGCCCGGCGAAAGTCAGCCAGAACCCGAAGCTATCTGTCTCAGCGCCGAAATTATCGATGCTGCTGCGAACTCAAATCCCGAGGGTCCGGGCGTAGGCCTCGGGATAGCGCGGCCCGGCGGCCGCACCCGGCCGGAAGATATCGTCGAGCGCCCGCGATGTCGCCGGCGAAAGGGCGATATCGGCCGCCGCTGCGTTCTCTTCGAGGCGATCGCGATGGCTGGTGCCCGGGATCGGCACGATGCCGTCGCCGCGCGACAGGACCCAGGCGATCGCCAGCTGCGCCGGGGTGCAGCGCTCGGCCGCGGCGAGCCGCCGCAATTCGGCGACCAGATCGAGGTTGTGCCGCAAATTCGCGCCTTCGAAGCGCGGCATACGCCGGCGTGCGTCGTTGGCGGCGAGATCGCCCGGTGCCGTGACCGCGCCGGTCAGAAAGCCGCGGCCGAGCGGGCTGTAGGCGACAAAGCCGATGCCGAGCTCGCGGCAGAGCGGCAGAACCGCGTCCTCGACCTCGCGCGACCACAACGAATACTCGATCTGCACCGCGCTGATCGGATGGACGGCGTGGGCGCGACGGATGGTCTCGAGGCCGGCTTCCGAGATGCCGAGAAACCGGACCTTGCCGGCGCGCACCAGGTCGCTCATCGCGCCGACGGTGTCCTCGATCGGCACCTTCGGATCGACGCGGTGGATGTAATAGAGGTCGATCACATCGGTTGCGAGCCGGGTGAGGCTGCGCTCGCAGGCGAGCCGCACATATTCGGGGTTTCCCTCGCCCGCCGCCGACCCGTCGGCATTGCGGCCCATGTTGCCGAATTTGCTCGCCACCACGTATTTCGACCGGCGGCTCTTGAGCGCACCGGCGATCAGCTCCTCGTTGCGGCCCTGGCCATAGGCGTCCGAAGTGTCGAGCAGATCGACGCCGAGCTCGGCCGCGCGCTCCAAGGTCGCGAGCGCCGCCGCCGGATCGGGCTCGCCGTAGAACGGCGTCATCGTCGCGCAGCCGAGGCCGACGGCGGAAACCTCCAATTCACCGAGCTTGCGGCGCTGCATCGTTGACCTTTCCTGTCGGATCTGGCTGAGACGGTCTTTCGTCAGCGGGGCGGCGGTCCATATCCGGGCGGCGGATACCCCGGCCCCGGCCGGTAACCGGGGCCCGGGTAGGCCTGGGGCTGCTGCCCGCCATTGCATTGCAACTGGCCGTTGTTGTTGCCGATGTCGCCGACGCAGCCGGCAACGCCCAGCGCGGTCTGCACGGCGCGTCCGTCCATCGTGCGGCAGACCGCGGTCAGGGTGGCCCCCTGCATCTGGATGTTCCTGCAGCTCTGCTGGTACGAGCCGCCCGGCGTTACCTGTGCGTGTGCGGAACAGGACAGGCCGGCCAGCACGACCGCCCCAAACAACCCGCGAACGAGCCTCATCTTCGTCTCCCGGCGGTTGATCATGCGGATAACGGCGCAAGCGCCGCGGAAAGTTCCTGGCCGTCGCCGTCACGCCGGATTACCCTCGGCGGGCGTGCGGTGCAGCTGTTGCCGCTCTGAGCCCTGGGGGTGTTCCTATGAAGATATCCGGCATCCGTTCCAGCATCGTCGCACTCCCGGCCGACGAGCCGCTTGCCGGCGCCGCCGAAAATCCGCACGGCACCCGCCCGATCGTGACCCTCGAGATCGAGACCGATCAGGGCGCGGTCGGGGTGGGCGCCACCTATTTCGGCGGAGCGCTGACCGGCACGCTGCGGCGGGCGGTCGAGGAATTGGGTGCGTTGTCCGTTGGCGAGGATCCGGTGCGGGTCGAAGCGGTCGCGGCCAAACTGCGCGCGGCGGCGGGTTCGGCCGGGCCGGGCGGCATTTTCAACCTGGCGCTGTCCGCGATCGACATGGCGCTGTGGGACCTGCGCGGCAAGGCGCTGAACCTGCCCTTGTGGAAATTGCTCGGTGGCGCCCGCGAGCGGGTCCCGACCTATGCCAGCGGCGCCTTGATGCGCGGGCTGACGCTCGATCGGGTGGTCCAGGCGGCGGCGACGCTCAAGGACCGGGGTTGGCGCGAGATGAAGACCCAGCTGGCATTGCCCGGCGAGACGACGCCGCAGAAGGAGGTCGAGCGCATCTGCCGGGTGCGCGAGGCGATCGGCCCGGACATCAAGCTGATGTGCGACATCAACCAGCGCTGGCGGCCGGAGCAGGCGATCGACATCGGCCGGCGGGTCGAGGATCAGGGCGTCGGCCTCTTTTGGCTCGAGGACGTGACCGCGGCCGACGATTTCCCCGGCTTGGCGCGGGTCACCGCGGCGTTGTCCACGCCGGTCGCCGGCGGCGAATACGTCTGGGGCATAGCACCCTTCCGCCACATGATCGAGGCCCGTTCGGTCGATGTCGTAATGATCGACCTGGTGCGGGTTGGCGGCATCACCCAATGGATGAAGGTCGCCGGCATGGCCGAGGCCTTCAACCTGCCGGTCGTCAGCCACCTGATCCCCGAGGTCCATGTCCACCTGATCGGTGCCGTCCCGAACGGGCTGACCGTCGAATACATGCCCTGGCTGATGCCGCTGTTCGAGGAAGTCCCGCAGCAGCAGAACGGCGAGCTCCTGATGCCGAGCGCCCCCGGTCTCGGCCTCAAATTCGCCAGAGCCACGATCGAGCGCTATCGCGTCGCCTGAAACGTCGAGGGGTCAGTCGGATGCTTGACGTAGTCATCGCCAACGGGCTCGCCGTTCTTCCCACCGGGCCGCAAGCGGCCGATATCGGCGTTGCCGGCGGCAAGATCGCGGCGATCGGCGCGCCGGGCAGCCTCGCCGCGATCGGCGCCGGCCGGACGTTCGACGCGTCGGGGCAGATCGTCATTCCGGGCGGCATCGACCCGCATGTCCATTGCCGCTGGCCGATCGTCGTGCCCGGCACCACCCAGCACCAGATGACCGACGGGCCGGCGCGGGTCAGCGAGGCGGCGTTGCACGGCGGCACCACGACGATCCTCGATTTCGCGCTGGTCGGCGACGGCGATACCGTGCAGCAGGCGATCGAGCGCCGGCAGAAGGAATGGGCCGGGGATTGCCATTGCGACTATGCGTTTCACACCATGGTGCAGGGCAAATTGCCACCCGGAATCCTGCCGCAGCTAGCCGAGGCGGTCGCGGCAGGGCATCCCTCGGTCAAGATCTTCACCACCGACATCACCCCTTCGCGCCGGGGCCGGATGGTCGATTTCGGCGACATCTGGGAGGTGCTGAAGGTCCTGGCCAAGGCCGGCGGCATCGCCGCGATCCACGCCGAGGACAACGACATCGTCATGCACATGTACGAGAAGCTCTTGCGCGAAGACCGGGTGGGCTTCGAGAACATGGCCGAGGTGCACAACACGCTGAGCGAAGATTTGGCGTTCAACCGGGTGATCCGGCTCGCCGCCAATATCGAGGGTGCCGCCCTTTATATGATGCACACCTCGGCCGCGACCGGGGTCAAGGCGATCGCCGCGGCGCGGGCCAACGGCGTGCCGATCTATGGCGAGACCCTGCATCAGTACCTGATGTATACGGCTGAGGACTATAAGAAGCCGAACGGCCAGATCTATCACACCTACCCGTCGCTCAAGTTCCAGGCGGACCACGACGCTCTGTGGGCGGCGACCGATCATGGCGCCATTCAGACCGTCGCCACCGACGAGATCTGCTGTCCGCTCCGGATCAAGCTGCAAGGGCGGCGGATCGACGACACCACCGGCGGCAATGCCGGGGTCGAGCCGCGAGTTTCGCTGATCTATACCGAAACGGTCGAAAAGCGCGGGCGCAGCCTGTTGGATTTTGTCGGCCTCGTCTCGGCGAACGCCGCCCGGATCATGGGCCTCTACCCGCGGAAAGGGGCCCTGGCCGTCGGCTCCGACGCCGACATCGCGGTGCTCGACGGGCGCCGCCGCCACATCGTGCACGCCGCCGAACTGCATGAGGCCGACTATAGCCCATGGGAGGGGCGCGACCTCGCAGCGTGGCCGTCGCTGACGATGTTGCGCGGCAAGATCGTCGTCGAGGCCGGCCGCTTTTCCGCCGACCTCAAAGACGGCCAGTTCCTCTTCCGCAAGGTGCCGGAAGAAGTACGCTCCCGGCCGGTGGTCTAAACAATCGACACGGATAGGAAATAGAGACCAATGAAATCGATCGCCGTCTCGGCCGCCATCGCGGTGACCTTGGCCGGGTGCCTTTATTGCTATCTCGCGTACAGCTCGCTCAGAACCGAGTTCCGCGCCATGGGCGTCCGCGGGTGATCAGGTCGGGTTTGAGATGACCCCCGATCTCACGACGATACCGCGGCCTGCGGTGCGGCTCGCGGCGCGTCGTGCTCCTGCGAAATGTCGCGGTTGGTGTAATCCGGCAGGAAGGCGGTGGCGCCGATGCTGACGATGGCGCAGAACAGGATGTAGACCGCGACCGCATAACCCGAGCGGGTGGCCGCGAACAATGCCGTCGCAATCAGCGGCGCCGGCCCGCCGGCGATGACCGACGACAGGTGATAGCCGAGCGAGGAGCCGCTGTAGCGCAGCCGCGGCGTGAAGCATTCAGCGATCAATGCCGCCTGCGGGCCGTACATCAGGTCGTGCGGGATGAAGGACAGCACGATAGCGAGGAACACCAGCCCGGGAACCATGGTGTTCATCATCGCAAAATAGATGAAGGCGAAGACGCCAACCGACGCCGCGCCGATCAAGTACATCCGCTTGCGGCCGATGCGATCCGAGATGTGCCCGGCCAACGGGGTCGTAACGCCCGACAGGATGGTCGCGACCAACACCGCAGTGAGCAGGAAGTCGCGCGACACACCAGAGACCTTCGTTCCATAAACGAAGACAAAGGCAGCATAGACGTAGAACGGACCCTGCTCCGCCATCCGGCACAGCGCGGTCAGGATGATCTGCTTGGGCTGGCGTTTGATCACCTCGATCACCGGGGCGCGTTCGATGCGGCGTTCTTCCAGAATTCGCGCGAAAACCGGCGTCTCGAGAATTCCTAAACGAATGTAGAGCCCGATCCCGACCATCACGATCGAGAGCCAGAACGGGACTCGCCACCCCCATGTCAGAAACTGGTCGCCCGAAATCGCGCTGAACACCAGCACCGCGAGGTTGGCGAGGAATAATCCCGCCGGGCCGCCCCATTGCGGCCATGAGGTGATGAAGCCGCGATGGGCGTTGGTCTTGGCCCATTCCATCGCGATCAAGGTCGCACCACCCCATTCGCCGCCGATCCCGAGCCCCTGAATAAAGCGGACAACGGTCAGGATCACCGCGCCCCAGATGCCGATCGACGCGTAGCCGGGGACAAAGCCGACCGCGAAGGTCGAGAGGCCCGTCAACAGCAAGGTAGCGATCAGAGTGACCTTACGGCCGATGCGGTCTCCGTAATGGCCGAACAGCGCCGCGCCGACCGGCCGCGCGACAAAGCCGACGGCGTAGATGCCGAAAGCCTGCAAGGTCCCGGCGAGCGGCTCCGATGACGGGAAATACAATTTCGCGAAGACCAGCGGGGCGACGATTACGTAAAGCAGGAAATCGTATGCCTCGATGATCGTTCCGACCGTGCCCGCGACGACCGCTCGGCGCAATTGCCGGCTGTGCTCGGCCTCGGACAGCGCAACTGCGGGGGCAGCCTTCGTCAGCATCGCATTCCTCCCATCTTCCGAGCGGCTGCAGAGCCATCCATTTTTTCTCCCTCCGGCACGCCGTGGCGACCGAGGGTATTTGCACCGGCAATCCTAACGATCTTGGCGAGACGAATAAAGCGAGCCGGCGAGGGCCGCTCCAAAAAATTCGGAACCGCGCCCGCGCCACGGGCCACGTCTCGACGGTGAACGCGCTGGCTTTACGACGGAGTACAACGCTCCAATCTGTTATCGGACCGCGAACGGAGGCCTCGGTTTGCAGACAGCGAGGACGATCGCCGACTTAAGGAGCCGGGTGACGCCGTGGCGGAACTCGGGCGAGCGCATCGGGCTGGTGCCGACCATGGGGGCGCTGCATGCCGGGCACATGGCGCTGGTCGGCGCGGCTCAGGCGGCGTGCGAGCGCGTCGTCGCGACGATCTTCGTCAACCCCAAGCAGTTTGCGCCGAGCGAGGATCTCGGCGCCTACCCGCGGCGCGAGATGGCCGACCTCGACATGCTGCGCGCGGCGGGGGTCGATCTGGCCTTTGTCCCCGGCAGCGAGGAAATCTACCCGCCGGGGTTTGCCACGCTGGTGCGGGTTTCGGGGCTGACCGAGGGGCTGTGCGGCGCCCACCGCGTCGGGCATTTCGACGGCGTCGCGACCGTCGTCGCCAAGCTCCTGATCCAATCGATGCCCGATGTCGCCTATTTCGGCGAGAAGGACTACCAACAGCTGCTGGTGATCCGCCGGATGGCGCGCGACCTCGACCTTCCGGTACGGATCGAAGGGGTTGCGACCGTGCGCGAGGCCGACGGGCTGGCGCTGTCGTCGCGCAACGCCTATCTGACACCGGCGGAGCGCCAGGTCGCCCCCGAGCTCGCCCGTGTGCTGCGCGGGATTGCCGCGGCGCTCGCCTCCGGGCCGACGGCGGTCGCGCAGGAAATCGAGCATGGCCGGGCGGCGCTGACCCAGGCCGGGTTTGGCGTCGAATATCTCGAAATCCGCGACGCCGAAAGCCTCGCTCCCGTGATCGCGGCGGTTGTGGCGCCGGCCCGCGTGTTCGCCGCGGTCGGGCTCGGGAGGACCCGGCTGATCGACAATATCGCGATCGGCTGAGCCCCTTCCCTCACTTGTTGGCGAGCTCGGCGCGCAGATCGGCGACGACCTGATCGCGGGTCCGGGTCTGCCAGCGACGGCGGCGGCCGATCGGCTCGTTCTCGATTTCCGGGACCACCTTGCAGGCGACAAAGACCGGGCCCGGTCCGGCCATGATGCCGGGCAGCTCGCGCTCGAAATCGCCGATCTCGGTAAAGGCGAAGCTGCGCGGGTAGCCGCAGCCGCGGGCGACGACATCGTAGGCCATCTTGTCGGCGTTCGGCACCGGCTGGCCGCCGGTCGTCGCATAGACGCCGTTGTCGATCAGGAAATGATAGAGGTTCGCCGGCGCCTGTTCGGCGACCGTGGCCAGCATGCCGAGGCTCATCAGGATGTCCCCCTCGGAATCGAACAGCATGACCTTCTTGTCCGGACGCGCGAGAGCGAGACCGAGGCCGAGCCCGGCATGGCCGCCCATCGCCGGGTCGCCGACCTCGACATCGAGCTTGTGGTTGTCGCTCAGATCGATCCAGTAGCGGCCGCTGCGGCCGGGAACGAGGATCGCATCGCCGCGGTAATGGGCGACGGCCTTCATCATGTCGACGGTGTGCATCATGGCAAAAGCTTACCTCTCGGAAGGATTGTGCCGCTTTATCCATTAGGCAGTCGTTGCGAGCGACGGCGAGGCAATCTCGGCGGGCCCGTTCGGCCGCGGGATTGTCGCGTCGCTGCCCCCCCCGCAATGACGGCCAGGCCAGCGTTCAGCGGTTGAAGCCGTGGTATTCGTCGCCGACCAGGATCACCACCGGCCGCTGCGTGCGTTCCGCCTCGGCAAAGGCGACGTCGATGCGGTCGGAATCGCCGTCGTTCTCGATCAGGTAATAGTTGAGGCCGAACGCCATCAGGAACCGCTCGGTATAGGTCGCCACGGTGTCGGTGGTGACGCCGTGCCGGGTCCAGCCGCGATAGCCGACCATCAGCACGATCGGCACGTTGAGGCTCATCAGCCAGCCGCGGATCGAATCGCCCGCCTCCAGCATGCCGGTGTTCTGGATCAGGATCAGCGGCTTCGCCCCGCCGAGCCACAGCCCGGCGGCGATCGAGCAGGCATTGCCCTCGCGGCCGACCCCGACGAGGCGAACCGCCGGATCGGCCTTCATCAGCAGATAGAGCCAGTTGGTCTCGCTGTCGGGGAGGTACACGACATGGGTCACTCCGTGCTTCTTCATCTCGGCGAGCACCGTCTCCGGGCTCAACGCCGCCGCCGCCATCCCACTCATCGACCGGCCTCCACAGCAAAAGCTGCGTCTACGATAATCCGTCCCGTCCAATAAGCGAACCCATCATCATTCGGGTCGGCGAGCGCGCGCTCGATTTCCGCCGATCCGGCGCGCCTATATAGTTCCGCGACATAGTTCCGCGACCCGATGGGAGCAGCCGCTATGCCGACACGCCGCGCCGTCCTGATGTCCGCCGTTGCCGCCGCAACCGTCCGGCCGCGAGCGGTCATGGCGCAGCACCCGCGACAGACGGCGCCGACGGTGCTGCGGCTGGAGCGGCGGACGATCGAGGTCAACGGCAAGCCCGCCTCGATCTATGCCATTCGCCAGCCCGACGGAACCGAGGGTATCGTCACCAAAGTCGGCGACCGGTTTCGCGTCCGCGTCGAGAACGGGATCGGCAAGCCGAGCCTCGTTCATTGGCACGGCCTCGCCCCGCCCTGGCGGCAGGATGGCGTGCCGGGCATCTCAGGACCGCCGATCCCGGCTGGCGGTCATGCCGATTACGATTTTCCGCTGGCCTATGGCGGGACGTTCTGGATGCATTCGCATCAGGGCTTGCAGGAGCAGCTGCTGATGGCCGCGCCGCTGATCATTCGCGATCAGCGCGACCAGCCGGGCCGGCAGGAAATCGTGCTGATGCTCGAGGATTTCAGCTTCACGCCACCCGGCGAGATCTTCGCCAATCTGAAAAAGGGCGGGAGCATGGTGGGGATGGCGAGCGCAGCCGAGCAGATGCCGGCGAGCATGAAGGGCAGGGGCGGGATGGGCGGCATGACCCAGGCCAGTGCGGCGGGGGCGCCGGACCTCAACGACGTGACCTATGACGCCTTCCTCGCCAACCGCCGCACCCTTGCCGACCCCGAGGTGGTCAAGATCGAGCCCGGCGGACGGGTTTTGCTGCGGGTCGTCAACAGCTCGGCGATGTCGAGCTACCATTTCGACCTCGGCCGGCTCGACGGCGAGCTGATCGCCGTCGACGGCAGCTTGGTCGAGCCGGTCAAAGGGCGGCGGTTCCCGATCAGCGTCGCCCAGCGGCTCGACATCGTGCTGACGATCCCGGGCGCGCCCGCCGCCTACCCGCTGCTGGCGACGGTCGAAGGCGAGCGCAATCGCACCGGCATCGTGCTCGCCGCCGGCAAGGCGCCGGTCGCCCGCATCCCGGCGCAGGCGCCGACGGTCGCCCCGGCGATCACGATGGATCTCGAGAGCCGGCTGCGCGCCGCCCAGCCGCTCACCCCGCGCAAGCCCGACCGCGTCCATTCGATCGACCTGACCGGCGAAATGTCGAAATACATCTGGTCGATCAATGGCGTCGCCTGGAACCCGGAGGTGCCGCCCTTGCCGATCGCGAAGGGCGAGCGCGTCGCCCTGGTCATGACCAACTCGACCGGCATGCCGCACCCGATGCATCTGCACGGGCACCGCTTTCAGGTGGTCGAGATCGGCGGGCTGCGGTTTTCGGGTGCGGTGCGCGACACGGTTCGGGTGCCGCCGGCGCAGCGCGTCGTGGTCGAATTCGACGCCGACAATCCCGGTTGGTGGGCCTTTCACTGCCACATGCTGTACCACATGGCAGCCGGCATGTTTCAGACCTTCCGCTACGTCTGACCGGCCCCGGCGGCGTCAAGGGCTATTTCGGCTGCACGTTGGGATTGCCGCCGGGGCTGCCGGGCGGCGGGATGACCGGGGTGCGGCTGATCCCCTGGTTCGGCGGCGACACGACGCCCGGATCGTGGGTCGGCGGCGGCCGGATGATTCCGCCCGAGCGGTTCAGCTCATGGCTCAGAGAACCGGGCGCGGGGCTCGAACCCGATTGCGGCACCCGACCTGTCGCCGCGGGACCGTGATCGGGAGCAGCACCCGTCGCGCCGTTTTGCGACTGCGCCGCCGCGATGCCGACGCCGGCGCACAGGAACATGGCGGCGGTCAATAGCCGGATGATTCCTTCCACGTCGCCTCCCTTCGTCCAGGGGCTCATCTATCGAGGCACGCCTGGGCGCCGGAAAAGTTTCCTCGGCGGCGACCCGCGGTCAAGCCGGGCGCGGCAGCCTTACCTGCGCGACCAAGAGCGCCGACAGGCTGAACCACAGCGCGGCGATCGCAAAGGCCAGCGCATAGGCAAAGCGCGCCGAGACCGCGAGCTTGGCCCCGGTGATGATCCAGCCGGTCACGGCGGGCCCCAGGATCTGCGGCAGCACCAGGGCGACGTGCCAGATGCCCATATCCTTGCCGGCGGTCTCGCTGTGCGGCAGCACCCTCAGCGCCAAGGCCCAATCGATGGCCTGATAGGCACCCCAGCCGGCGAAATAGACGAGAAACACGGGCGCGGTCAGGGCGATGCCCGGATGAAACGCGATCAGCACATAGGCCCCGGCCGCCGCGGCCATCATCCAGCTGGTGGCCCTGACGACAGCGACGATGCCCCAGCGTTCGGCGAGCCGGGCGGCAATCAGGCTCGCCGGGATCCCCAACAGCGCGCCGGCCCCGAGCAGCATCGGCAGGACCTTGTCCGGCTCGGCGACCCCGATCACGTCGCGCAGATAGAACAAGAGAAAGGTCAGGACCGACCATACCCCGAGATTGGCGAACAGCCGGGTCACCAGCACCCGGTAGAAATTGCGGTGCAGGCCGGGGCTGAGCCAGAACGAGCGCAGAAACGGCCCGAGCTCGAAGCGGCGGGCGATGCCGGCGGCGGGCGGCTCGTGCACGCCGGCCAAGGTCAGCCCCAGGCAGACGAGGTTGACCGCGACCAGTGCCGCGATCGCCGCGGCCGGGCGGCCGTGGACGTAGAGCAGCACCGCGATCCCATTGCCGGTGAAAGTGCCGAGAATGCTCATGATGTTCATCCAGGCGCTGGCTCTCGCCTGGTCGCCCGACGGCACGACATCGGGAATGAGACCGGCATAGGGGCCGCATGCCCAGTTCCACCAGAACTGCAAGTTCACGATGGCGAGCGCGTAGATCAGGATGTTGCCGCCGGCGCCGGCCGGGACGAGCAGCGCCAGGCCGATGCAGCTGCCGATCATCCCGCTGATCAAAAACGCGCGTCGGCGCCCTTTCGCATTGCGCACCCGGTCGGACAGCGCTCCCGCCAGCGGTGCCATGATCAGCGCCATCAAAGCGCCGATGCCGAGGATCGTGCCGCTGATGCCCTCCTTGGCCGCCGCGTCGGGCCCGAGGATCGTTGCGACCTGATCGGGGATGACGACCGGCACCACGGTCAGCCAATTGGCGAACAGCGCGAACCACAATAGCGACACCGCGATCTGGCCCGAAAGCGGCAGCCGGCCCAAATGCCGCGCCGGCGTCGGCTGCTGCTGCGGTGCCCCCGCGGCGGCCCCGGTCCCGTCGATCATCGGCGTCCCTCCCCGCTCGCTTTATCGCACAGCATGCCTCAATCCGCAGCGGTCTGCGAAACCCGCTGGCGCCGCGCCGCCGGTTCGGGGCAAGCTTTCGCCGTCGGTAGCGAGCCGGGAGCGGGCGATGAAGGCGGTGGTGTGCGAGGCGTTCGGCGGTCCCGAGGTGCTGGCCTTGCGCGAGGTGCCCGATCCGCCGCCGCCCGCTCCGGGCGAGGTGCAGGTGCGGATCCGGTCGCGCGGCGTCCAGTACGTCGACGTGCTGATGCTGGCCGGAAAGTACCAGTTCCGGCCGGAGCCGCCGTTCATCCCCGGCAACGAGGGAGCGGGCGAGGTCGTCGCGGTCGGGCCCGAAGTGAACCGGTTCGAGATCGGCGACCAAGTGATGAGCCGGCATCGGCTCGGCGCCTTCGCGGAATTGGCCAACGCCGCCGCCGAGAATTGCGACCCGGTGCCGGCGGGGCTGAGCCTCGACGAGGCGGCGGTGTTTCGCGGCGCCTATGCTACCGCCTATCACGCGCTCCTGCAGCGCGGCCGGCTCAAAGCGGGCGACCGGTTGTTGATCCACGGTGCGGCCGGCGGCATCGGATTGCCGGCGATCCAGATCGCCAAGCTCTTCGGCGCCACGGTGATCGCTACCGCCAGCACCGAGGAAAAACGCGCGGCGTGCCTCGACGAAGGCGCCGATCATGCGATTCCCTATCGGGATGGGTTCCGCGACCGGGTCATGGAGCTGACTCAGGGCCGCGGCGTCGACATCATCTACGACCCGGTCAACGGCCCGACCTTCGAGGAATTGCTGCGCTGCCTCGCCTGGAGCGGGCGCATCCTGATCCTCGGCTTTCTCGGCGGCGCCCCGGCATTGGCCCGCACCAATTATCTCCTGATCAAGGGCGTCGAGGCGATCGGCGTGCGCATCGGCGGCCTCAACGAGAACCATCCGGAAATCGCCGCCGCCAACACCCGGAGGCTGCTCGACCTCGCCGCAGAGGGCAAGCTCAAGCCGCGGATCTGGCGGCGCTATCCGTTGGCGCAGGCCGCCGCCGCGGCGCAGGCGCTGATCGACCGCGCGGTCATCGGCAAAGCGGTGCTCGTCGGCTGATGTGTCAAACCCACCGAACCGTCGTTAGTGTCCTAATTTGGCCCTGCGCGGTACCTTGGCGTTCCCCATAAAGATTAATATCAACGATAACCATTCTCGTTTCTGGTGGCTCTTGACTTGCATTGCCCATGGGTAACAGGATGGAGCATCATGTTTACCCTTCCTTACCATAACGCACCTCAAGATGCCTTAGTCATAGGCTAAGTGTTTGATGTATGGTGGATACGCAGGCGAGGCCGAGGGCAAATGGAAAACGCTGAAGCCGAAGACCTTTATGAGATGGCTAACCTTTATCCGAGGCACACCGGGCTACCGATGGTGATCTGGGTATCGGAGCGAGGAAACGCGCAACATGATATCCGCATCAAGGTAGGTATGGACCACGCCCCTCGGATGAACATTCACAATACGGCAGTTGTCGGTGTTCGGCCGCCGAGCGTTCTTGCGGGATTTCTAAAGAGCGCCGATCAGCAGGTGGTATTTCGATGGATCAGTCTTAATGAAGCAACTTTAATCGATTACTGGAACGGTACCATTGATACGGTGGATCTTGTCCAGCAACTTAAGCCGTTGCCCACTCCGTAGTACTACGAGGCTTCTTCATTAAGTCGTTGTGCGCTCGACCAATTCGTCGAGCGTCCATAGCCGATCGTGCACCCGCGCTTCCATTGGGCTGGATTCATTGATCTGGCGAGCATCAGTATTTTTGGTGGGGCAACTTGTTTTGCCGTGTGGCTGCATGAATTTAGAGATGACCTGTCTGAGGGGCGGCTCGAATGGAATCGTCGAGCCGCCGAATTCCGATTGGCTTACGCGTCCAACGAGCCATCTCAGACAGACCCGTCAGAGCGGCTTGGCGATGGCCAGCCAAATTAGGACACTACCGAACCGTCGTTCGCGTGGAAGCGCAGCACCGTGGGGTTAAAAGTGGCCATGAGCGTGAATGCCCCGAACACGTCCGCGCCGGGCCGTGGTCTCGAGCTGGCGCGTCAAGCCGCTCTACGCTTTTGGCCAATAGAGATTGTTCGCGATATTCGGGTCAGATCCTCAGAAATTCTCGAGATTGAGCACTTCGCTATCGTAATCGTAGGCGAAGATCTCGGCGTGGCGGCCCCAGTTGATCACGGTGTCGAGCACCCGTTCGGCCTCCTCCTCGGACAAATGGTCCTCGAGCTCGCGCAGAAACCGCGCCGCCGGGGCACGGTGACCCGGGCGCTCGTCGAGCACCCGCCGGATATGCGCGGCGAGCGGGACATGCTTCAGGACCGCGTCGGCAAAGAGCTGCTTGCGCGCCAGCATGTCGGCGCCGGCATAGGCGCGGCCGAGTGCGGTCAGCTCGATGTCGCCGCCGCTGACATGGGCGAAGCCCAAGAGCTGCAAGGTCTCGATCAGCGGAAACAGCTCGTCCATAACGAGGTTCTCCTCGTCGGCGAGGTGCGGCAGGTCGGCGCGGCCGTGATAGGGCGCCTCGGTCAGGCTGTCGATCAACCCGGAAAGCTGCTGCACGGCGGCGTCGGGCAGGCGATAGCCGATGCCGATCGGCTCGGGCTTCGCCCCGCGCCGGCCGTCGCGGGCGGTCTCTGTCAATAGGGTGTAAACCTGGTCGACGATCTGGCGGAACCCGGCGCCCTGGGCGTCGCGCGGCCGCGGCTGGGCGATCGGGATATCGGCTCGGATATGGCCCGGATCGCTGCCAAAGATCAGGATCCGGTCGGCGATTTCGACCGCCTCCTCGATGTTGTGCGACACCAGCACGATCCCCTTGGTCGGGATGCGCCGGTCGTCCCATAGATCCAACAGATCGCTGCGCAAGGTTTCCGCGGTCAGGACGTCGAGCGAGGAAAACGGCTCGTCGAGCAGCAGGATGTCGGGGTTGACGACGAGCGCCCGGGCAAAGCCGACGCGCTGGCGCATGCCGCCCGACAGCTCCTTCGGATAGGCGTTCTCGAACCCGTCGAGCCCGATCAAATCGATCGCGTCGACCGCGCGGCGCCGCCGCTCGGCCGCTGAGATGCCCTGCGCCTCGAGCCCGAGCTCGACATTGCCGAGCACGGTCAGCCACGGAAACAGCGCATAGCTCTGAAACACCATCGCGATGCCGTGAACCGGGTCGGCCACCTGTTGCCCGCGGTACTCGACGGCTCCCTCGCTCGGCGGCACGAGGCCGGCGAGGACGCGCAGAAATGTCGACTTGCCGGAGCCGGATTTGCCGAGGATCGCGACGATTTCGCCGTCGCGCAGGGAAAAATCGACATGGTCGAGCACCAGCCGGCCGAGATGGTCCGGAGTGCGGTAGGTCTTGGAGACTGCGGCGGCGTGCAGCAGCGGTGGGCTGGTCGCGCTCATTCTTTTGCGTCCGAAGCCATGGCCCGTCTCAGTCGAGCCGCAGCCGCTCGGCGGCGATGTCGTAGAGCCGGCGCCACAACAGACGGTTGAAGGCGAGCACATAGATGCACAAGACGCCGATCCCCAGCGCGATCCGGGGGCTGTCGCCAGCGGCGGTGGTCTGGGCGATGTAGGCGCCGATGCCGGTCGCGGTCAGCGTGGTTTTTCCCCATTGCACGATCTCGGCGACGATGCTCGCGTTCCAGGAGCCGCCCGCGGCCGTCACGGCACCGGTCACATAGGCCGGAAAGATCGCCGGCAGCATCACCCGCCGCCACCACAACAGCCGCCGCACCCCGAGATTCTGCGCCGCGCGCCGCAGCTCGGCCGGCAGCGCCGCAGCACCGCCGATGACGTTGAACAGAATATACCATTGGGTCCCGAGGATCATCAGCGGGCTCAGCCAGATTTCCGGGTCGAGGCGGAACCGCAGGATCAGCACCACCACCACCGGAAAAAACAAATTCGCCGGGAAAGCCGCGAGAAACTGCACGATCGGCTGGACCCGGTCGGCGAGCCGCGGACGCAAGCCGATCGCCACCCCGACCGGAACCCAGATCAGCGAGGCGAGCGCGATCAGCACCAGCACCCGCACCGCGGTGATCAGCCCGAGGACGAACACCCAGCCGATCTCGGCGCCGCCGACATGCTCGCGGATGAAGAGGACGATCCAGGCCGCGGCGGCGACGGCAAGCGCCAGGATCGCGAGGTCGAACAGCCGGTCGAAGCCCCGCCGCGGGCGCCGCTCCGACGCCGGCATTCGCACTCGTCCCAACCGGGCGATCGCATTGTCGATGCCGTGGTTGGCGCGCAACAGCCCGCCCTGGACCAGATCGAACAGGCGCGCGCGCTGCAGCATCAGCAAAAACCACGGCCTGACATTCTCTTCATCGGGCGAGGTCTCGGGCTGGAACTTGCGCGACCAGGCGAGCAATGGGCGGAACAGCAGCTGGTCGTAGAGCAGGATCACGACGAACATGACGAGGACCGCCCAGCCGATCGCGGTCAGGCTCTGCCGCTCGATCGCGGTCGCGATGTAGGAGCCGATGCCGGGCAGCAGGATGGTGTGGCCGGCGACGGTGATCGCCTCCGCCGCGACGACGAAAAACCAGCCGCCGGAGACCGACATCATCATGTTCCACACGAGCGAGGGGACCGCGTGCGGCACTTCGAGCCGCCAAAACCGGCGCCATGGCGACAGGTGGTACATGCGCGCGGCCTCGATCAGCTCGGCCGGAACGGTGCGCAGCGACTGGTAGACGCTGAACGTCATGTTCCAGGCCTGCGAGGTGAAGATCGCAAAGATCGCCGCGCATTCGACGCCGAGCAGCCGCCCGGGGAAGAGCGCGATGAACCCGGTCACGGTGATCGACAAAAATCCCAGGATCGGGACCGACTGCAGCACGTCGAGCAGCGGGATCAGGATCTTCTCGGCCTGGCGGCTCTTGGCCGCCAGCGCGGCGTAGGCGAGGCTGAAGACCAGCGAGGCGGCGAGCGCCCAGGCCATGCGCAAGACCGTGCGCAGCGCATATTGCGGCAGCATCCACGGGTCGAGGCTGATCGCCAGCGGCTGGCCCAGGTGATAGCGCGCGCTCATCGCCAGGCCGCCCCAGGCGAGCAATGCCAGGAGCCCCAGCACCAGCGGCAGAGCCACGAGATCCCAGGTGTTCGGGCGCAGGCGCAGCGGCCAGGCGATGAGGGGCAGGCCCCAGCGCTGTTCCATGCCCCCTCTGAGGTTCGGTTGGCCGTCGCGGCGACGCCTACTCCTAACCCATACCTGCGTGGTGGCGAAGGCTTAATTCGCGTGCGCCTGCCGCCGAAACCGGGCGATGGCGGTCAACCTCGTTTCGCCGCGATTGCCTCCGACGATAAATCCTCTTTTATAGTCGCGGTCCTTAATTCACGGAGGCGGCTCTGGCCATTCTCGCTCTCGATCGCTTGCGCGCCGCGCCGCTCGAGCGCGATCCGTTCGAATTCGTCGTGGTCGAGGAGTTTGTCGATCGCGGGGCATTGCCGGCCCTCCTCGCCGATTTCCCGCCGGTCCGCGGCGCCGGCAGCTACCCCGTCGAAGCCCTCGAATATGGGCCGGCGTTTCGCGACCTCGTCGCGGCGCTGACCGGACCCGATCTGGCCCGTGCGGTCGCGGACAAATTCGCGGTCGAGCTCGGCGGCCGCCCGACCCTCTTGACCGTCCGCGGCATGGGCGACCGCAAGGACGGGCGCATCCACACCGATTCCGCGACCAAGATCATCACCCTGCTGCTCTATATGAACCCGGTCTGGGAGATGGAAGCAGGGCGGCTGCGGCTGTTGCGCGGGCCCGCCGATCTCGACGACTACGTGCGCGAAGTGACGCCCTTGGCCGGGACGATGCTGGCCTTCCGGCGCAGCGAGCGGTCGTTTCACGGGCATCGGCCCCATATCGGTCCGCGCCGGACATTGCAGCTGAACTGGGTGACCGATCACGGCGTGGTCCGGCGCGAGCTCGGCCGGCATCGCTGGTCGGCGCGGCTGAAGGCGCTGAACCCGTTCCACGCCGCATCCTGATCCCCAAAATCATCGATGCCCCGCGGCCGGGCCTCGGGATGACCCTCGACCACGGCCTCAGGCGTACGGTCCGCAACGAGTCGACCCACAGCCCGGCGCCGGGCCGCACGGAGCCCGGTTTCGCGCTGCGGTTCCGCAGGAGCGTCAAGCTCGCCTAAGTGGCGACCGCCAAGCTCAGCCGGTCGGCCTTCATCGAACATATAGCGAATGCGGATCTTGCTCCGCACCCCTGGCGGAATGACTGGTTCCGGTCTCGGATCGGCATCAAATTCTGACCACTCTCGCGCGAGCGGATAGCCCAATCCAGCTGCATTTTCAGCAGCATTTCCGCTCCAACGCGTCGCATACCTATTTTTATGGTTCGCTGTTTTCATTGGCTTACAACCTGGTGTGCTGTTTTAGACACGCTGAGACGAAAACGCCACTTCAGGGCTAGAGTCCGCTTGATCGACCCCGTCCCGCCGATATCATGGCGCGAGACACGAACAGGTTTTTTCGTCCGGTCGAGCGCAACTTTTGATTTTCCGGGGGGAGTGATGATCAGAAAGCGAAATTTCCGCAGCGTGGCAGCGATCGGCGGGGCGACCACAGCGGCCGTGCTGCTGACGGGTTTTTCGGTCGCGCGCGCCGATGAGCTGGCCGATCTGCGCGCCAACCAGCAGCTGCTCGAGCAGCGCATCGACCAGCTGGCGCAGGCCCAAGCGCAAGCGTGCGGGCCAGCGCCCGGCGGCGCCACCGGTGCAAACGCCTACGGCACCGCGCCGGCCCCGGGCGCGGCGATGATCGGCGGCAGCTTCCCGCGGTCGTTTCTGATCCCCGGCACCGACACCTCGATCCGGGTCGGCGGGTTCGTTGACGAAACCATCGATTACTGGCTGCAGAACGGGCCGCCCAACGGCAACCAGACGACGACGGTCGGGGTCAACGGCAATCTGACGACCATGCCGCTCGACGTCCACGGGCAGACCGTTCCGGGCTTCCCGACCGCGAAATCGGTCACCAGCTCAGCGAATGCGGTGCCGGTGCAGACCGGTCATTCGCGCGGCAACGGCGTCTTTTCGCAGAGCCCGCGGGAATCGCGCCTCAACGTCGAAACCCGCACCCCGACCGCTTACGGCGAGGCGCGCACCTTTATCGAGTTCGACTTCGCCGGCACCAACAATTTCAGCGGCAACCAGCTATTGAGCGTCTCGGACAATCTGGTGCCAAGGTTGCGCTATGCCTATGGCACCTTGGGCGGGGTCCTCGCCGGGCAGGCCAATTCGAACTTCTCCGACACCGACGCCAACCCCGAGACCCTCGACTTCGGCGGCCCAGTCGGCGAAGCCGGCGTGGTCCGCATCCCACAGGTTCGCTACACCTATGCCGGCCCCTACGGCAGCGCCTGGTCGGCGTCGATCGAAGCTCCGCAGGTCGATGTGCTGACCCCCGGCGGCAAAGACACCTCGGATGGGAATGTCGGGCAAAACCCGGTGATCGAACACGGTCACCGGCGCCACGACCAGCGGTTGCATCGCGAATGGGATCATCGTTCCCGGAAGCGTGACCACCGGCACGACCTCGACTTGCGCGCTTTCCGGCAATCCAGCCGTGGCCAAGGCGCCGGATCTGACCTTCGCCTCCTATTGGTCGCAGCCCTGGGGGCATGTCGATTTCCGGGCGTTGGTCGCGACCTGACGATCAACGACGGCAAGTACGTCGACCGCAGCTATTTCGGCTATGGCGGCGGCCTCTCCGGCGATGTCAAGCCAGGCTGGTTCGGCTGGGGCAAGGACGATTTCCAGTGGCAGTTCACCGTCGGCACCGGGATCGGGCGGTACCTGAACGACAGCACCGACGCCGGGCTGGCGACCAATTACTCTGCTGGTCTCCGACCACCGCCGCCGCCGCAGCCGAGCATTCTCGTCAAGCCGATCTTCGAGGTCGGCGGCACGGTCGGCTACCAGCATTTTTGGTTGCCGAACCTGCGGTCGACCGCGGTTTACGGTTACGCCCAGTACTCGGTTCCCTCGCAGCTGATCGGGCCGGTCGAATCGACGGTTGCGAACAAGCAGCTCCAGACCGCCCACGTCAACCTGATCTGGAGCCCGGTCGCGTTCATCGACACCGGTATCGAATATATGTGGGGCCAGCGCGAGGTCGTCGCCAACATCCGCGGCACCGAGCAGACCCTGATCGGCAAGTTCCGCGTCAAATTCTGACAATAATAAACATTGCCCCTTGCGGCCCGTCGGCTCTGCCGGCGGGCCTTTTCTTTTTGCGAGCGGCCGTAGACCTGTGGCGGGTGACGACGGAGCGCGCCCGAGTCTCAATAATTCGAGATCTCGATCAGGTTCTGGTCGGGGTCACGGATATAGACCGACTGGATCGTGCCGACGGCGCCGGCGCGCGGCCCCGGCCCGGCGACGATCGGCACTTCGCATTTGGCGAGATGCGCGGTGACCTCGGCGAGCGGCACCGCGTGATAAAGCACAGATCGCCTGATCCTGGTGTCGGCGCGCCGGCGACCAGACCAGGGATGCGGTCGGCCGGGTGCAGGTTGATCTTCTGCTGGCCAAAGCGCAGCGCGGTGCGCCCTTCGCCAAAGTTCACGACCTCCATCCCCAAGACCCGCGTATAGAATTCGCAGGTGCGCGCGATATCGGCGACGGTCAGGACCAGATGATCGAGGCGGTCGATGCGCATGGATGGATCTCCCGGCTGAGAAGGCGGTGGCGAGTGTGCCATGATCCGCCGCGCGCGGCGAGGCGGCGGTGATCGCCGTGCCGCGGCCGCCGCGGAGATGCGCGCATGCCGACCCCACAGACAATGGCGCTCTTTATGCTCGCGGCGCTGGCGCTCAACCTGACGCCGGGACCGGCCATGCTGTTCATTCTGTCGCGTTGTCTCGGCCGAGGACGCAGCGTTGCCGTCGTTTCGGTGCTCGGCCTGGCCGCCGCATCGATGCTCCAGGCGGTGGCTGCCGCCTTCGGGCTGTCGGCGCTGTTCGTTTATTCGCCGCTCGCTTTCGCGATCGTCAAATATTGCGGTGCGGCCTATCTCGTCTATCTCGGCGTCGCCGGCTTCCGGTCGGGTGGGATTGCCGGGATTGCCGGCCGGGTCCGAAGGCGGCCGGCGCTCGCTGGCCAAGGCCTTTTGGCAGGGTCTGCTGACCGACCTGCTCAATCCAAAGCTGCTGCTGTTCTTCTTCGCCTTCCTACCGCAATTCGTCGATCCGGCGCGCGGTGCGCCGCGCCTGCAGATGCTCGTCCTCGGGTTGCTGTTCCAGGTCACCGGGCTGCCCACCAATCTCGTCGTGGCGCTGCTCGGCGGCTCGTTGGCGGCATTGCTCGCCCGCCACCCGTTCTGGGCGCGCGTCCAGCGCTGGTGGTCGAGCGCGCTGTTGATCGGCCTCGGCGTCCGGCTGGCGTTGAGCAGTCGCGACTGACGCCCACCCCGGGGACAGGCTGCGCGGCCCGGTCAACGGGGTGACGCATCAGCAACCGCGGTGCCGAGAATCCGGCCATCTTCAGCTTGAAGAATGGCGGCGACGCGCTCGCTGCGCCAGGTCAGCGGGGCCGCGATGGCGGCCGGCGCGCCGGTGAAACGGCCGACCATGTCGAAGCCGCGGACCACATCGATATGGGTCAAGGTCCGCCCCTCGTTTTCGCCGCCGCGGACGGCGTCGACCCGGCGGCGGTCGAAGCCGATCAGCCATACGACGCCTGACGCCTTGCCGTCCGCGCCCAGCCCGATCCGGGCCTGGCCGTGCTCCACGGCGAGGGTCATCGGCACACCCGCGCGCGCCTGCCCGGCTTTATCGAGCAGGTTGCTCGACCGCGGCCCGGTCCGAGCCGACCCCCTCCCATCTGCCGTCGACGACAATCTGCGGCGTGTAGACCGTGCCGGTGCCGAGGAGCCGGGCGTAGTCCTGCTGGCGCGCGGTCGCCTGCGGGCTCGAAAACGGGTCCTTCCAGCCGAGCCGGTCCCAGTAATCGACATCGAACGACAGCGCCAGAACGTCGGGACGGGTTGCCAGCTCGGCCAATAGAGCATCGGCCGGCGGACACGAAGAGCAGCCCTCGGAGGTGAACAATTCGACGACAATCGGGCGCTGGGCTGCACCCGCCGGAGCCGCGGTCGCCGCGACGCAAAGTGCCGCGAGGAGCATCGAGATCTTGATCATCGTGCGAGACTACAGCGGCGGCCTCGCAACGTCCGATCAACAGACCGTGACAGGGCCGCCGGACGGCCGAGCCGCGGATTTCGCCCGTTCGAGCCGCCACCAGGCTTCGAGCACGCAGGCGACCGACCAGGCCTGCGCCGGACAACCGCGCGGCGTGTGTGGCGGGTCGCCGTCGAAGATCTCGCTGACCTGGCCGAGCCCGGCATCGGCCAGATGATCGCCGATCGGGTCGAGGAAACGCTGCGCCGCCGCCGCGTCCCCGTGGACCCGATAATGGGCCTGCGCCCAGGGCCCGAGCAGCCAGGCCCAAACTGTGCCCTGGTGATAGGCGCCGTCGCGCTCGACCGGCGCGCCGGAGCAGGCGGGGCGATAGGCCGGGTCGTCCGCGCCCAGCGAGCGCAGGCCGTAAGAGGTGACGAGCGCCCTGCCGCAGCGCTTGAGCACGGCGCGCCGCAGCA
Organism: uncultured Alphaproteobacteria bacterium; assembly: GCA_963795485.1. Lineage (GTDB taxonomy): Bacteria > Pseudomonadota > Alphaproteobacteria > ATCC43930 > CGMCC-115725 > AP-15. Next base: position 987,504 of record CAWCIL010000008.1, on the reverse strand, counting down.
CCGGATCGAGCGGGCTCGCCCACAGGCTGACCGCGAAAATCTGGTTCGGCCGCAGGCTCGCATCCGACCCGTCGGGCCCATCGATGACGTCGTAAAGACCATCGCCGGCGGACAGCGCGAAGCGAGCGAAGCCCCGCCGCGCGGTATCGGCGGCCGCGCGATAGCGCTCGTCCGGCAGCCCGATCCGCCGGGCCATCGCCGCCATCGCCGCGAGCGCGTTGTACCACAGCGCGTTGACCTCAACGGGCTTGCCGATGCGCGGAGTGACCACCCAATCGCCGACCCGTGCATCCATCCAGGTCAGCTGCACGCCCTTTTCGCCGGCGCGCAGCAGCCCGTCCTCGGGATCGACGCCGATGCCGTAACGCGTACCTTTGACGTGCCAGTCGACGATCTCGGCCAGCACCGGAAAGACCCGGCGCAATGCCGCGTCGTCGCCAGTCGCTTCGAGATAGGCGCGCCACGCCTCGATGTACCACAGGCTCGCATCGGCGGTGTTGTAGTCGGGTTTGTCGCCGGCGCCCGGAAAGACGTTCGGCAGCATGCCGCGATCGACAAACCGGGCGAAGGTTTCGAGGATCAGCCGCGCGGTGTCGAACCGGCCGGTCGCCAGGCACAGCCCGGGCAGCGAGATCATCGTGTCGCGGCCCCAATCGCCGAACCACGGATAGCCGGCGATGACCGAATGCCCGTCGGGCAGCCCCGGCAATGGCCGGGCGATGATGAACAGATCGGTCGCCAGCACCAGCCGCATGACCCAGCCGGGCGCCTCGGCAAAGACCGGGTCGGCGGCGACCGCGCGTTGCAGCACCCCGCGATCGTGCCCGCGGCGGCGTTCGAGCGCCGCGTCGAGATCCGGTGTCGGCTGAGGCCCGAGGCTGGCGGCAAAGCCGCTCCAAATTCCCGCTGCCAGGGGCAATTCGAGGTCGCCGACGTGGAGGTGCGAGTCGCTGGCTCCGAGGCCGCGCTCGCGCTCGACCGGCATATCGAAATCGCGATACCAATCCCGGCGCGCCACAATGGCGCCGCCGCTCGCGGCGATATAGAGGGCGAACCGGTCCGCCGCCGTGACCGTCACCGCGCCGCCGTCGGCGGCGATGTGCGGCGCAAAACCGGGCCAGGTGTCGCCATGGTGGTCGCGGCCGTTGGCCAGCAGCGCCACCGAGAGATATGAGGCCTCGCCGGCTTCGCCTTCGAGCCGCCAGGCGACATGAACCGTATCCGCGCCGGGCTCCATCCACACCCGCTGCTCGACGGCCCGGTCGCCGAACACGAAGCGCCACACCGGGATCGTGCCGTCGAGGTGAAAGCTCTCCAGCGCCAGGTAACCCTTGGGCTCGACCGCACCGCTCGCCCAACGGTTGGCGAACAACGGGTGCGCGACGCCGCCCTCGACCAGATGCGCATCGGCCTTGGCGAGCACCAGGACGCGGCCGAGCGGCGGATCGACCGGCGCCACCAGCAGCGCGTGATAGCGCCGGGTCAGGGTCTGCGCGAGGGTGCCGCCGGCATAGCCGCCGGTCCCGCTGGCGATCCACCATTCGCGCCGCTCGGCGGCGGCGAGGTCGCCGCAGACGGCGCGGCCGAAGCGGACCGGCGCCAGCCGGGCGAGAGGATCCGGCGCCGTGTTGCCGGAGCTCAATGCGCGCCGACCGGCTCGGGCAGGACGGCCTCGGCCGAAGGCGGCGGAGCGGCTTCGGCGGTGCGGGCGGTCGGATAGGTGCGCAGCAGCAGCGCCACCAGCGCGGTCCAGCCGGTCTGGTGCGAGGCGCCGAGGCCCCGACCGGTGTCGCCGTCGAAATATTCGTAAAACAGCACATTGTCGCGGAAATGCGGATCGGTCTGCTCGATCGGCGAATCGCCGAAGACCGGCCGCTCGCCGGCCTCGCCGCGCAAAAACAGCCGGCACAGGCGGCGCGACAATTCGGCCGCGACCTCGCCCAGATGCAGCAGATTGCCGGAGCCGACCGGGCATTCGACCTTGAAGTCTTCACCGTAATAGCTGTGAAACCGCAGCAGCGACTCGATCAGCAGAAAATTGACCGGAAACCAGATCGGGCCGCGCCAGTTCGAATTGCCGCCGAACACGTTCGAGGCACAGTCGCCGGGCGCATATTCGACGCTGATCCGGTTGCCGGCGTGCTCGAACACATAAGGGTTCTTGTCGTGGAACTTGGACAGCGAGCGCACGCCGTAATCCGACAGGAACTCGGTCTCGTCGAGCATGCGGCTCAACAGGCGCTTCATGCGGTGGCCGCGCAGCAGCGAGAGGAGGTGCCGCTCTCCGGCGCTGGCGTCGCGCCAGCGCGAGACCAGCCGGGCGAGCTGCGGGCGATGGTCGAGAAACCAATGGGCGCGGGCGCTGAATTTCGGCAGCCGCGCAAAGACCGAGGAATCCAGCACCTCGACCGCGAACAGCGGGATGAGCCCGACCATCGAGCGCAGCCGCAGCGGAATCCGCTCGCCGTCGGGCAGGTGCAGCACGTCGTAGTAGAACTCGTCGGTCTCGTCCCACAAGCCGATGCCCTCGCCGCCGATATTGGTCATGGCCCCGGCGATATAGAGGAAATGCTCGAAGAACTTCGACGCGATATCCTCGTACACCCGGTCGTCGAGGGCGAGCTCGAGGGCGATGCGCATCAGGTTGAGCGTGTACATCGCCATCCAGGCGGTGCCGTCCGACTGGTTGATCGTGCCGCCGGTCGGCAACGGCGCGCTGCGGTCGAAGATGCCGATATTGTCGAGGCCGAGAAACCCGCCTTCGAAGATGTTGCGGCCGTCCACGTCCTTGCGGTTGACCCACCAGGTAAAATTCAGCATCAGCCGATGGAAAACGCGTTCGAGAAACTCACGGTCCCCATGACCGCCGCGCTGGGCGCGGTCGATTTCATAAACCCGCCACGCCGCCCAGGCATGCACCGGCGGGTTCACGTCGCTGAACGCCCATTCATAGGCCGGAAGCTCGCCATTGGGGTGCATGTACCAGTCGCGCGTCAGCAGCACGAGCTGGTTCTTGGCGTATCCGGGGTCGATGTTGGCCAGGGTCACGCAATGAAAAGCGAGGTCCCAGGCGGCGTACCACGGATATTCCCACTTGTCGGGCATCGAGACGATGTCGGCGTTGTTCAGGTGGCGCCACGCTGAATTGCGTCCGTAGCGGCGCGATTCCGGAGGCGGCGGCTGCAGCGGGTCGCCATCCAGCCATTCGGGAATGTCAAAATAATAGAACTGTTTGGTCCACAGTATGCCGGCGAAGGCTTGGCGCTGCACCAGCCGCGTATCGGGATCGTCGATGTCCTGTTGCAGCGTGTCATAAAACTCGTCGGCCTCGGCGCGGCGCCGGCGCATGATCTCAGCGAAATCGGCGAACCGCGGCTGGTCGCCCTCCGGCGCCAGCCGCAGGCGCAATCGGGCGGTGCCGCCCCCGGGCAGCGTCATCGGGTAATGGGCCGCGAGCTTGGTCCCGAGCCGCTCCGGGTTCACCGCCTCGCGGTCGCCGTTGACGACATAGTCGTTGATCCCGTCCTTGAAGTATTCGCCGGGCGCCTTCATTCCCCATAGCCGCCGGACATTCGTCTCGTTCTCGCAGAACAGAAATTCAGGGTCGCCCTCGCAGAATAGCCGCAGGGGCGGCAGCAAAGGGTGATCGACCGAGATCGACCCGCCCTCGCGCCCCAGAAGCCGCGGTTTCAGCGAGTCGGGCCGCCACGACCAGATGTTGCGCGCCCATAGCTGGGGCAGCACATGCAGCCGGGCTTCCTCGGCCGCGCGATTGAAGACCGTGATTTGCATCAGGATGTCGTCGGCCGCCGCCTTGGCGTATTCGATCTCGACATCGAAATAGCGGTTCTCGGCAAATACGCCGGTGTCGATCAGCTCGAATTCGGGCTGGCTCCGGCCGCGCCGCCGGTTCTCCTCGACCAGCGCCGCATAGGGAAAAGCGGACTGCGGATACTTGTAGAGCATACGCATGTAGGAATGGGTCGGCGTGCCGTCGACGTAGTAATAGAGTTCTTTCACGTCCTCGCCGTGATTGCCTTCCGAATTGGTCAGGCCGAACAGCCGTTCCTTCAGGATCGGGTCCTTGCCGTTCCACAAGGCGAGGCCGAGGCACAGCAGCAGCCGGTCGTCGCCAAACCCGCCGATGCCGTCCTCGCCCCAGCGATAGGCGCGGCTGCGCGCGTGGTCGTGCGGGAAATAATCCCAGGCGGTGCCCCAGGGGCTGTAATCCTCGCGCACCGTGCCCCATTGCCGGTCGCTCAAATACGGCCCCCAGCGCCGCCATCGGACGCCCCGGCCGATTTCCGCGAGCCGCGCCGCCTCGGCGGTGCCCGCTCCGGGTCCGCGCTCTTCGTGATCCGTTCCGGCCGCCATTGTCGCCCTGTCCCTCGCGCCTGTCCCCCAAGGCGATAGGATGGAGCCTATTACGTCTCCCGGCCGTGACCAATCACTTTGGCGGAAAATGCTTTAAGCTTTCTCGAACGCGGGCTGTCCGAGATCGGGCCCGGCGTGCTTTGGGGGCGGGCGTGTTTTGCCAGCCCTGCGGCTCGGCAACGCACCGGCCGGCCACGAAGGTTGGAGAATTGCGATGACCGGCAAAACGCTGCATCCCGCCACCCTCGCCGCGCAGGCGCTCGGCTGGACCGATCCTTCGACCGGCGCCGTGGTGCTGCCGGTCCACATGGCGACGACCTTTCTGCGCGATCCCGACAACCAGTATCGGCGCGGGCGCAGCTATGGGCGCGCCGACAACCCGAGCTACGACCAGCCGCAGGCCCTGCTGACCGCGCTCGAAGGCGGTGCCAACTCGTTGCTGTTTTCGTCCGGGATGGCGGCGGCGGCCGCGGTTTTTCAGAGCCTGCCGCGCGGGTCCCATGTGGTGGCGCCGCGCGTCATGTATTGGGGGCTGCGCGCCTGGCTCAAAAATTTTGCCGAGACCTGGGGGATCGAGACCGATTTTGTCGACGCGGGCGCGCTCGATGCGCTGCGCTCGGCGGTGCGACCGGGGCACACCCGCCTCCTATGGATCGAGACCCCGGCCAACCCGGTGTGGTCGGTGACCGACATCGCCGCGGCCGCCGAGATCGCGCACCAGGCCGGCGCATTGCTCGCGGTCGACAGCACCGCGGCGACCCCGGTGCTGACCCGGCCCTTGGCATTAGGCGCCGATTTGGTGATGCACTCGGCGACCAAGTACCTGAACGGCCACAGCGACGTGATCGCCGGCAGCCTGACGACGGCGCACAAGGACGCGTTCTGGGAACGGGTGCGCGCCGCCCGCAGCGGCGGCGGCGCCATTCTCGGCGGCTTCGAGGCTTATCTGCTGCTGCGCGGCATGCGCACTTTGTTCCCCCGCGTCGAGCGCGCCTGCCGATCGGCGCAGCAGATCGCCGAAGCCTTGCCAGGGCATCGGCGGATCCGCGAGGTGCTCTATCCCGGGCTGCCGTCGCATCCCGGCCACGCGATCGCCGCGCGCCAGATGAGCGGCGGCTTTGGCGGCATGCTCAGCATCCGTGTCGCCGGCGGGGCGGAGGCGGCGATCGCCGTCGCGGCGCGGGTCGAAGTCTGGCAGAGGGCGACGTCGCTCGGCGGCGTCGAAAGCCTGATCGAGCACCGCGCCTCGATTGAGGGTGCCGACAGTCCGGCCCCGCCCGATCTGCTGCGTCTCTCGGTCGGGATCGAGGACCCGGCCGACCTTCTCGCCGACCTCGACGCCGCGCTTGATGGTTAAGCTCGCCGGCTTGACGCAAATGATCGGCGGGAGGACGCTTACGGTTTCGACGATCAAAGAACATTGAAAGCGGGCGCTCCGAAGCGTCCGCGGCGCTCAATGCTGGTGGGAGGTTACGCAATGGGCATTTTTCTGAGCAGGCGCGAGCTTGCCGCGACCGAGCCGGCCGAAAGGGCGGCGTTCCGCTCGCCGGTGCCGACCCGGATGGTGTCGAACGGCGAATTCAACCCGCTGCCGCAGACGCCGCGGCAGCGCCAGTTCGAGGACCGGCTGAAGGAGCTTGCGGGTGCCACCGCGAAAAAGCTCGGCACCAGCCGCCGGAACTTCCTGCGCACGAGCTGCGGCATGGCGACCGCCTTTATCGCGCTGAACGACGTGTTCGGGCCGGTCTTCCAAGTGTCGAGGGCCGAGGCGGCCGAGCCCGAGGCGGCCGCCGAACGGGACCAGGCGCTCAAAGGCCAGTTCATCCTCGACGACCAGCTTCATTTCGTGCACGACGACTACAATGTCCCGGACATCCTTTTCCTCGCCAAGTATGCCGCGCAGCATTGGGACCCTGGCCTGTTGAACGACAAGTACGGGCTGACCCTCGACCGCTACAAATTCGATAACTTCCTAAAGGAAGTCTATCTCGACAGCGACATGAAGATCGGTCTGTTGAGCGGCGCTCCGTTCGACAACAAAGCCGAGTGGTTCCTGACCAACGACCAGATCAAGCAGGCGGCCGACACCGTCAACAGCATCGCCGGGTCCAACCGGCTGTTGTTCCACTCGGTCATCACGCCCTTGCAGCCCGGCTGGCTGGAGGAGGTCGATCGCTGCATCGAAGAGGTCAAGCCGAACAGCTGGAAGGGCTACACGATCGGCGATCCGCTCAATCCCAAGACGACGAAATACCCGTGGCGGCTCGATGACGAGAAGGTGGTCTACCCGTTTTACGAAAAGGCGGTGAAGGCCGGGATCACCACAGTGTGCATCCACAAGGGCCTGCTGCCGGCCGATTATGCGACCGCGATCCCGGGCGGCGCGTGGAAATACGCGACGGTCGAGGATCTGCCGAAGGCGGCGAAGGACTGGCCGCAGATCAACTTCGTGATCTATCACTCGGCGTTGCGGCCGTTCGCCGAATCGCCAGACCCCGCTTTGGCCCAGTTCGAGAAGACCGGCTACATCGAATGGGCCTCCGACCTCGCGGCGATCCCGGCGAAGCACGGCGTCGGCAACGTCTACGCCGATATCGGCACCTCTTTTGCGATGTCGGCGACGGCGAACCCGCGCTTCTGCGCCGCGTTCATGGGCACGCTGATCAAGGGATTGGGGCGGGATCACGTGTTCTGGGGCACCGACTCGGTGTGGTACGGCTCGCCGCAATGGCAGATCGAGGCGTTCCGCCGGCTCGAAATTCCCGAGGACATGCAGAAAAAGCACGGGTTTGCCCCGCTCGGAGCCGCTGATGGCGCCGTCAAGAACGCGATCTTCGGCACCAACGCCGCGCGCTTTTACAAGCTCCAGCGCCACGCGGAGCTGACGCCGTGGGACGAGGACGGGCTCGGGCGGATCAAGGCCGCCTATCTCGACGACCGCCCGGCGCGCAGCAACGCCGCCTACGGCTACGTCGCCCGCGGCTGATCGAGGCTCCGACCGGGGGCTCGGGCAGCGGCGGACCTATCCGCCGGGCGGCACGCGCAAATTGGGAACGAGGAAATTGCCGGCGATCAGCTTGAGCCGATCGTCGTCGGCCTCGCGATAAGCCCGGCGCAGCGCCTGGATCGCGGCTCCGGAAGCGGTCTCGTTCCACAGCCAGTCGGCGAGCTGCTTGCTCGACGGCCTGGCCGGCCCAGCGAGGGCAGCTTCGAGGCAATAGGCTTTGAGGTCGTCTACGGCAAAGCGCAGGGTCAGCGGCGCCGACATCTCGCCATTCGGGCTCGCCGGGTTTTGGCCACGCAGCCAAGCGCCGATATAGTCGCCGACTTCGCCGATCGACAATCCGCTCAACCCCAGGGTCGTGCGCCGGCGTTCGGAAACCGAGCGGCGGTAAGCTTCGCCGAGCCGCGCGATCTCGCTGTCGAGCGCATCGGCGATGGCGTAGCCATTGGCGTCAGCGCCGATCGGGGCCGCGGCGAAGGGCGGGCGCCAAACCGGGTCGGGCCGTTCGCGCGGATCGTCGTGCGGGAAGTCCTCGATCGCCACCGGCCCGTCGGCACGTTCGAGCATGCGCAACGCCGCGAGCACCACGTCTTTCTGAAACGCCGGATCGCTCGGCGGCCCGAATGGCCGTCCGAGCTCGAACGGCACCCACAAGGCCCGCGGCGGCCGGGTGTTTTCGATCTGCGGCCGGATCAGCCCGACCGCCACCGTCGCGATGCCTTCTTCCTCGAGATAGTGCCCCAGCGCGCACACGGCGCGCGTGCAGAGCGGTCAAACGGGGGAGAGCAGGACGGCGTCGACGCTGTCGCGTTTGAGGTGGGCGGCGACCTCGCGGGCATGGCCTTCCATCTGCACCGGGTCGGTGGCGCCCATGAACGAATAATGCGTCGCCGCCACCGAGCCGATCGCGCCGTCGGCAGCCAGCTCGTTCAGCCGATCGAGCGGGAAGACTACGTTCCGGTCCTCTTCGAAGCCGGTGCGGTCGAAATTGATCGAAATGTGGCTAATCAGCAGCTGGTCGGCCGAGGTCGCGGACGGGATCGCGCGATAATCGGCGTCGCGCCCGCGAAACGGCGTCTCGCCTCGGACGACGAGGCCGGCGGATGACACAATCGCGACCCGTCGCTGCGCCAGCGGGGGACCGCCGACCCACGGCGTCGTCGTGAAATTCGGGCATTCGAGCTCGGCCAGGCGCTTGGCCGTGGCCGCGGGCAGATCGGTCAGTCGCACTCGGTGCTCTCCTTGTGCACGGCGGCGCCGCTGCGCCAAGCTGGCCGGCCGCGGACCATCGGCGAGGCGCACCGGAAAGTCAACTCACAGCATGCCGAGCTCGAGCTTCGCTTCCTCGCTCATCCGCTCGGGGGTCCAGGAGGGGGTCCAGACCAGCTTCACTCGGGCGTCGTTGACGCCGGGCACTCCGCGGACCGCCGCCTCGACCTCGCCCGGCATGTCGGCGGCGACCGGGCAGGAGGGCGTGGTCAGGGTCATCTCGACATAGACCGTGCCGCCCTTCTTGACGATCAGCTCGTAAATGAGGCCGAGCTCGACCAAATCGACCGGGATTTCGGGGTCGCGCACCGTCTTCAATGCCGCCAGCACCGGGGCCATCAGCGCCGGGTCGTCCTCGCCGCCTTCCGGCCGTTCGACATCGCTGCCCGTCTCTGGAACCGGTTCGGGAGTCCCGAAATCGAAGGGATCGCGGTCCGCCATCGCACTACTCCGTCTTTACCGGGGCGTCGCCGCCGCCCTTCAGCGCGGCTTCGAGGGCGTGCCACGACAAGGTCGCGCATTTGACCCGCGCCGGATAGGCCTTGACCCCGGTCAGAGGCTCGAGCCGCTCCATCTCCTCGGCCAGCGGTTCGGGCAACGGGTTGTCCGCACCGCCGGTGACGCGCGCGTGAAAATGGGCAAACAGCTCGCGCGCTTCCTCGATCGACTTGCCCTTCAACACCTCGGTCATCAACGAGGCCGCCGCGGTCGAGATCGCGCAGCCGCGCCCCTGAAACGCGACATCGGCGATCCGGTCGCCGTCGAGGGTCAGATAGACCGTGACCCGGTCGCCGCACAATGGGTTGTAGCCCTGTGCGCTATGGGTTGGATGCTCGATCGGCCGGAAATTGCGCGGATGACGGCCATGATCGAGGATGATGTCCTGATAAAGCTCGCGCAGATCCATCATGCAAACATCTCCCGCGCCGCTTCGAGCGCGGCGACCAATCTGTCGATGTCGTCCTCGTCGTTGTAAACGCCGAGCGAGGCGCGCACCGTTCCGGCCAGTCCGAGCTTGTCCATCAGCGGCTGCGCGCAATGATGGCCGACGCGCACCGCGACCCGATGCCGGTCGAGGACGGTGCCGACATCGTGCGGATGCACGCCCTCGAGGTTGAAGGAAACGACCGCGAGCTGCCGCTGGCCGCCGCCCAGCAGCCGCAGGCCGGCAATCCGCGACAGGCGATCGACGGCATACCCGGTCAACGCCTCTTCGTGCCCGCGGATGTTCTCGCGGCCGAGCGCCTCGATAAAGTCGATCGCGATGCCGAGCCCGATGGCACCGGCGATGTCGGGGGTGCCGGCCTCGAAGCGATGCGGCGGGCCCTGGAACAGGGTCTTGGGATACTCGACCTGCTCGATCATGCCGCCGCCGGTCTGCCAGGGGGGCATCGCCGCGAGCACGTCGCGGCGTGCATAGAGCACCCCGATCCCGGTCGGGCCATAGGTCTTGTGGCCGGTGAATGCGTAAAAGTCGCAGCCCAGGGCCTGCACATCGATCGGCAGCCGAGGTGCTGCCTGGCTGCCGTCGATCAGCGCCTTGGCGCCCTTGGCGTGCGCCAGCTCGACGATCCGGGCCACCGGCAGCACGGCGCCGGTGACGTTCGATATATGGGTGACCGCGACGAGGCGCGTGCGCGCCGACAGCCGGGCTTCGAATTCGCGTAGATCGAATTCGCCGGTGGCGTCGGTCGGCGCCACCACCAGCCGGGCACCGGCGCGCTCGCACAACATCTGCCACGGCACCAGGTTCGAATGGTGCTCCAGATCGCTGATCAGCACCTCGTCGCCGGCATGCACGAAGGCATCGCCCCAGCTGTAGGCGACGAGGTTGATGGCCTCCGTCGTGTTGCGGACGAAGACGATCTCCTCCTGGTCCGCGGCGTTCACAAAGGCGCGGGTCTTTTCCCGCGCTTCCTCGAACAGGTCGGTCGAGCGCTCGCTGAGGCGGTACACCCCGCGATGCACATTGGCGTAGTCGTTGCGGTAATAGTCGGCGATCCCGTCGATGACCGCGCGCGGCTTTTGCGCGCTCGCCGCCGAATCGAGAAACACCAGGTCGGGGTTGTTGGCGAAGATCGGAAACTCGTTCCTGAGCCGGCGCGGGTCGAACCCGCCCGGCCGCCGCTCCCTTCCCGGCTCGAAAATCCTCGGGCTGGCCGTGGTCATGCTCAATCCTCCAATGCCGCCAGGCGGCGGGCGAGCCGCGCCAGGAGGTGCTCGCGCACCGCCGCGGGCTCGACGAGCTCGACCGCCTCGCGCAGAAACGCCTCGATCAGCATCCGCCGCGCCGCCTCGCGCGGGATGCCGCGGGCCAGCAGATAGAACAGCGCCGCCTCGTCGAGATCGCCGACCGCCGCACCATGGCTGCATTTCACGTCGTCGGCGAAAATCTCGAGCTCGGGTTTGGTGTCGATCGCCGCGCGCCGGCCGAGCAGCAGATTGCGGCTCAGCATGTGGGCATCGACCTTTTGCGCGCCCGGGGCGGACCGTGATCCGGCCCTGAAACGCGCCGTGCGCACGCCCAGCCGCCACGCCCTTGAAAATCTCGCGGGTCTCGCCGCGCTCGGCCATGATGCTCGACCGTGGTGACGATGTTGGCCTGTTGGCGCCGGGACGCCAGAAAGGCGCCGTAAAGGCCGCAATGCGCGCCCTCGCCCGCGCTGCGCACGATCGCTTCGCGCCGCGTCGCGCCGCCGCCGAGCAGCAGATCAAAGCTGGTGAACCGCGCGGCCGCGCCGAGCGAGGCGTCGAGAGCCCCAAGATGGACAGCCTCGTCGGCCTCCTCGATCAATGCCACCCGATCGAGCGCGGCGCCGGCCGCGAGCTGCACCGCCATCACCTCGTTGCGCCAATAACGGCTACCGCCGGCAAAGATTTCGATCAGCTGCACACGACTCCGCGCCCCGAGCGTCACCAGGCTGCGGGTGTGCAGCGAGGCCGCGGCCTCGCCGGAAGCGAGATGGACGATCTCGATCGGCTCTTCCAGCACCACTCCCGGCGCCACTTCGAGAACAAAGCCGTCGGTGAAGAGCGCCGCATTCAGCGCGGCGAAAGGCTGGTCGGGGTCATGGGTCAGCGCATCGAGTGCGGTCTCGACCAGCTCCGGCTTGGTTGCGATCGCCGCTGTCGTCGAGCCAAGCCAAACTCCCGCCGGAAGCCCTCCCCTGGCAGATAATATAGGCGAAACGCAGCCATCGACGAAGACCAGGCGACTGGCGGACGGCGCGAGGCCGATCTCGGCCAGCAGCAGCGCACCCGCCGCGGCACCCTGTTGTGACTGCTCCGTCCCGGCCGGCGGCAGCGGCGCCTGTTCGAGCGGGCGCAGATCGAGATAGCGCCAGGCTTCGCCGCGGCGACTGGGAAAACCCTGCTCGGCAAAGCGCGCCAGCGCGCGCTGGCGCCGGCTCGCGAGCCAATCGGGCTCGTCGGCATTTTCGCGCGCGGCATCGAGGTAGGGCCGCGCCTCGGGCTTGACCGGGAAATCGACGATCGCGCTCATCGGTACTCTCGGCTCCATCGCGGCCGAACAGCGATCGGACTGCTCCGCGAAGCCCCTCTCCGCCCATGGGGCGAGAGGGAGGGGCCCGTCGCGCAAGCGACGGGAGGGTGAGGTGGGCCGTCCCATGTCGTTCGGTGCGCTCCGCCCTCACCCTGCCCTCTCCCCCCGCGAGCGGGGGAGAGGGTCTAATGGCGCAGAAGTGCATCGGTGGGACAGCCCGCAATCGGACAGAGTCGATCCTCAACTCACGCCGCGTCGCCGACGAGCGCCATAGCCGCGCCGTTCGAGCTCGACTGCGAGCGATTTATCACCCGATTCGACGATCCGTCCGTCCTGCAAGACATGCACCCGGTCGGGCTCGACGTAATCGAGGAGGCGCTGGTAATGGGTGATCAGGACGATCGCGCGGTCGGGGGCGCGCTGCCGGTTGACGCCGGCTGGCGACGACGCGCAAGGCGTCGATGTCGAGCCCGCTGTCGGTCTCGTCGAGGATCGCCAGCCGCGGCTCCAGCATCGCCATCTGAAAGATCTCGTTCCTTTTTTTCTCGCCGCCGGAAAACCCGACATTGACCGCGCGCTGCAGCAAATCCTCGCCGATGTCGAGCTCCTTCAATTTGGCCCGGACCGCGCGCAGGAACTGCCCGGCGTCGAGCTCGGGCTCGCCGCGGTGGCGGCGGCCGGCATTGAGCGCGGTGCGCAGGAAATACATGTTGTTCACGCCGGGGATCTCGACCGGGTACTGAAACGCCAGAAACAGCCCCTCGCGCGCCCGCTCGTCGGCCGGCATCGCCAACAGGTCGCGGCCGAGATAGGTGACGGTGCCTTGCGGTCACCTCATAGCCGTCGCGGCCGGCCAGCACCGCGGCCAGCGTCGATTTGCCCGAGCCGTTCGGCCCCATGATCGCGTGCACCTCGCCGGCGCGCGACCGAAAGGTCGATGCCCTTGAGGATCTCGCGCCCGTCGCTGAGGCGCGCATGGAGATTGGCGATTTCAAGCATCATCTAAGTCCGTGAGACGACAGGAAGGCATCCCAATCAGCTACACAGTCACTCGCCAATTTGTAGGCATCCACCGGTCCATTATCCGTACATACCTCCCATTTCAGACTTATGGTCGTCTGTCCTGCGCCTAGATTGAGGGCAAACCTCTTCGCGCCAAAAGAGGGGTTTTCCCCGCTACGCGGCGGCTTGGTCAGGGCGAGGTGCTTTTGCGAATTACAGATATCAGCACAGAGCTTTAGGGAGCGCGAAGAATTTATGTGAGGCTCAACCGCGTCTTTGACATTTTTTGATAGCATTGCATCATTTCTGATCCAATCTTTTAAATGATAGCAGTTTATGAAGAACGAATAGACATCATCAAGGTAATTATCAGAGGGTACGTCGTGCGGCCGGCCCAGATTTAACGCGCCGAATCGTTCGTAGAACCGCCTCACTCTTTCGTATTGTTCAACAAATACACCGACCATCCTTCGGTCCTTTCGCACAACGTGGAGTTTAAGCGAGCCCTTTAAATTCAGAGCGCGAGTTATCCCACACTGCCTTCCAAACTGACGGCCAGCAGCTTTTGCGCCTCGACCGCGAATTCCATCGGCAAGTCGGTGAGCCCGGCATCGATTGCGAGCGCCATCACTCGCCCACGCCTTGCCGCTCGGCGATGCGCACGATCAGCGACAGCATCCGCGACATGCGTTCTTCCTGTACGGCAAACCTTCGCTCCATCGCGGCGTAGCGGTTTTCGAGGCCGGCGAGGCGGCTCTCCATTGCGGCGAACCGCGCTTCCATTCCGTCGAAGCGTGCCTCCAGGCCATGGAAGCGTTGCTGCAGGTCCCGCACGTCGGCGGTCAGCGCCAACAGGCGCGCGCCCACCAATTCGAGGGTGACGGTTTCTTCGCTCATATCGTCATCCCACACTGCCTTCGAGGCTGACGGCGAGGAGCTTCTGCGCTTCGACCGCGAATTCCATCGGCAATTCCTTCAGCACCTCCTTGCAGAAGCCGTTGACGATCAGCGATACCGCGTCCTCGGTGCTCAAGCCGCGCTGGCGGCAGTAGAACAGCTGGTCGTCGCTGATTTTCGAGGTCGTCGCCTCGTGCTCGACCCGTGCCGATGGGGTTGCGGATCTCGATATAGGGCACGGTGTGGGCGCCGCAGCGCTCGCCGATCAGCAGCGAGTTCGCATTGGGTGTGGTTGCGGGCACCCTCGGCCCGCGGCTGCACGCGAACGAGGCCGCGATAGGTGTTCTGGCCGTGTCCGGCCGAGATCCCCTTCGAGACGATCGTCGAACGCGTGTTCTTGCCGATATGGGTCATCTTGGTCCCGGTATCGGCTTGCTGGCGGTTGTTGGTGATCGCCACCGAATAGAATTCGCCGACCGAATCGTCGCCTTCCAGAATGCAGCTCGGGTATTTCCAGGTGATCGCCGAGCCGGTCTCGACCTGGGTCCACGAGATCTTGGCCCGGTCGCCGCGGCAGGCGCCGCGCTTGGTCACGAAATTGTAGATGCCGCCCCGGCCCGCGGCGTCACCCGGATACCAGTTCTGCACGGTCGAATATTTGATCTGCGCGTCCTCGTGCGCGACCAATTCGACCACTGCGGCATGAAGCTGGTTCTCGTCGCGCTGCGGGGCGGTGCAGCCTTCGAGATAGCTGACATAGGCGCCCTGGTCGGCGATCAGCAGGGTGCGCTCGAACTGGCCCGACTTAGCCGCATTGATGCGGAAATAAGTCGACAATTCCATCGGGCAGCGCACGCCTGGCGGGACATAGGCGAACGAGCCGTCGCTGAACACCGCGGAATTCAGGGCCGCGAAGAAATTGTCGTTCTGCGGCACCACCGTGCCGAGATATTTGCGCACCAGATCGGGGTGCTCGCGCACCGCTTCGCCGAACGAGCAGAAGATGATGCCGAGCTTGCCCAGCTCCGCCTTGAACGTGGTCGCGACCGAGATGCTGTCGAACACGGCGTCGACTGCGACCCCGGCCAAGG
Source organism: uncultured Alphaproteobacteria bacterium (assembly GCA_963795485.1). GTDB lineage: Bacteria > Pseudomonadota > Alphaproteobacteria > ATCC43930 > CGMCC-115725 > AP-15. The sequence continues at coordinate 972,365 of CAWCIL010000008.1, read as the reverse complement.
CCCCGCGCTCTCTGAGCGGGATGCCGAGCTTTTCATAGGTGCGCAGCAGCTCGGGATCGACCTCGTCCAGCGATTTCGGGCCAGCCTTCTGCCGCGGCGCCGAAAAATAGGTCGCGGCCTGATAATCGATCGGCGCCAGGCTGAGCTTGGCCCAATTCGGCGGCGTCATCTTTTCCCAGGCGCGAAAGGCGGCGAGCCGCCATTCGAGCAGCCACTCCGGCTCCTCCTTTTTGGCGGAGATAAAGCGGACCGTATTCTCGCTGAGCCCGGGCGGTGCTTCGTCGGCTTCGATGTCGGTGACAAAGCCGTACTTGTAGCCCTCCTGCGACAGCGCGCGAACGGTCCCCAGGGTATCGCTTGAAGCAGCCATGCGGGTTACGTGCTCGTCAGTTGGCGGCGGCGTGAACGATTGCGTCCGGCCGGCGCGGCACAAAGATCGAGGGCGTGATCATCGCGTCGAGCGAGACCGCCGCCAGCGCCTGCGCCACCGCGAGGTTGATCGCGGCCCAGTGCGGCCGGGTCGGGCAAAAATTGGTCCGCGCGCATTCGGCGACATGGACCGAGCATTGGGTCAGGCCGATGTCGCCGTCGATCGCGGCCACCACCTCAGCGACCGAGATCGCATTTGCCCGGCGCGCCAGGCGATAGCCGCCGGCGGCCCCGCGCGTCGCGGCGACCAGATGGGCATGGGCCAGCGCCTTCAGGATCTTGGCGACGGTCGCCCGCGGCAGCCGGGTCTCGTCGGCCAGTGTGGCGGCGGTCAGCTGGCGCTCCGGATCGGCCGCCAGATGAGTGGCGACGATAACGCCGTAATCCGCGAGCTTGCTCAAGATGATCATCGCATGCGGCCCGATCGATGCCGGCCGAAGGCGAATTCGGACCGGATTGGTCCGTTATAGATCGTCGTTAAGGCCGCAAGATCAACCCCCGTCGGGCATTCGCCGCGCATGGCCGGTGCGCGGCGCTCGACGGGATGCCGCCGGGCTGCGGCTCCATCATTCAGGGCCGGATTTGTCGGAAAATTTTACGATCGGCGCCGGCGCCGGCTGAGGCCAAAGCCGACGAGCGCGGTGCCGAGCAAGGCGAGGCTCGCCGGCTCCGGAACCGCCAGACCATTTGTCCAAGCTCCGGAGAACGCCTCCCCCGATACACCCGCGCCCGGTTGCAGGAAGATGTTGACAAAGTAGATCTGGTCTGGGTCCAGCGCGGTCCCCGTGGGGGCGACAAAGGCGATGCTGTCCGGGGTGGCAGGATCGAATAGCGCCGTCCAGGTAGTGTCCGTAGCGAAAAACATCGTTCCCACATTGACCTGCGCCGCGTCGAGCGGACTGGCGAAGGTAATCTCGAAATTGGTCACCGGCTCCGTCTCATTGGACAGGGTTACGCCCGCGCCGATGCCCGGGCTGCCCCAGCTGACATCAGGGCTGGTGTTGCCATAGATCCACGGCTCGGATGAATCGGCCGGATTAAGGAAGCCGCTCGCGCCGAGCCGCTGAAGGTGCGCACGACGCCTGCCTGCACCGTTCCGGTAGCGGCCACCACGAGAGCGATCGCACCTCCCAACATCCACGATTTGGTCATTTTCAGCCTCCTCCCCGTTGCCCCATCTGGGGACGCCAATCATGTTTCGTGATCCGTGGGCAATTTCCGGATCGTCCCCGTGAGCCGTTCTACAACAGCGATTTACGCGCTGCCGCCGGGCCAGGCCGAAGCTCGATGTAAAATTTCCCGACGGTCACCTCACGCAATCGAATGCTTTCGTGCCGGTACTGTAACGATCTCCGGCAGTTTTTGAAAACTGCATTGTCGCTGCGAGACGGGACCGCGAGCCACACCATGGCGTGATGCGGTAACTTGCTTCCCGCGTGGCTGCGTCCCATCTGAGCGTTTGTCCCGGCATGATCGGCAAGCGGCGGCTCGGTATGCACATTTCTCGTGGAGCAACATGAAGCTGCTCGTCGTCGAGGACGATCGCGAAACCGCCTCCTATTTGGCGAAGGGGCTCGGCGAGAGCGGCTTTACGATCGACCGCGCCCAAGATGGGCGCGAGGGGCTGTTTCTGGCGAGCTCGGGCGGCTACGACGCGATCGTGCTCGATCGCATGCTGCCGGCCATGGACGGGCTGACCATGCTGAGCGCCCTGCGCGCGGCCGAGATCCGCACCCCGGCGCTGATCCTGAGCGCGCTCGGCAGCGTCGACGATCGGGTCAAAGGGTTGCGCGCCGGCGGCGACGACTATCTGGTCAAGCCGTTCGCCTTTAGCGAGCTGTTGGCCCGGATCGAGGCGCTGCTGCGCCGCGGCTCGACGGCGCAAGCTACGACCGCGTTGCGAGTGGCCGATCTCGAGCTCGACCTGTTGACCCGAGCCGTCAGGCGCTGCGGCAAGTCTGTCGATCTGTTGCCGCGGGAGTTTCGCCTGCTCGAATATCTGATGCGCAACGCCGGCCACGTGGTGACGCGCACGATGCTGCTGGAGCAGGTCTGGGACTACCATTTCGATCCGCAGACCAATGTCGTCGACGTCCATGTCAGCCGGCTGCGCCAGAAAATCGACCGGAATTTTGCCCGGCCTCTGCTGCACACGGTGCGCGGCGCGGGCTATTGCCTGCGTCCGCCCGATTGATCGTGGCCGGCCGGGGCGGGTCGATGGTCGCCGAAAAGCTGCCGCTCCCCGCAGCGCGGTCCGCGTCCGTGCCGCGGCGCTTTCCGGCCAATCTGCGATGGCTGGTGCGCACCCACGCGTTTCGGCTGGCGGCGCTTTACTTCCTGGTGTTCGCCGCCTCGGTGCTGGGTGTTCTGCTGTTCGTCTACTGGACCAGCGCCGATTTCGTCGAGCGCCAGACCGAAGCGACGCTCGACGCCGAGATCACCGGGCTGGCCGAGCAATATGCCCAGCGCGGGTTGAGCGGGCTGGTGCAGATCATCGCCGCGCGCAGCCCCGGCGACCGCGGCGACGCGATGCTCTATCTGATCACCGACCCCGAGGGACAACCGCTTGCCGGCAACATCGCCGCCTGGCCCTCGGGGGTGCCGGCGCGACCCGGCTGGCTGTCGTTCACGGTCGAGACCAGGGTCAAGGGGCGGCTCGAGACCGACCCCGCGCGCGGTCGCCTGATCATCATCCCCGGCGGCTATCGCCTGCTGGTCGGCCGCGACATCAGCGACGCGGCGGCGTTCCGCGACCGGGTCAAGCTGACCCTCCTATGGTCCGGACTGGTGGCCCTCGGGGTCGGGGTCCTAGGCGGCGCCGCGATGAGCCGCAACCTGTTGCGCCGGGTCGAGCTGGTCAACCGCACCAGCGAACGGGTCATGGCCGGGAACCTGTCCGATCGCGTTCCGGTCGAGGGGACCAGCGACGAGTTCGATCAGCTCGCAGCCAACCTCAACCGCATGCTCGACCAGATCGAGCGGCTGATGACGGCGATGCGCGAAGTGACCGACGACGTCGCCCACGATCTGAAAACTCCGTTGGCTCGGCTGCGCGCCCGGCTCGAGCTGGCGCTGATCGGATCGAACGAGGCTCCCGCCCAAAGCGAGGCGATCCGTGCCGCGATCGACGACGCCGACCGCCTGCTGGCGACCTTCAACGCGCTGCTCGGCATCGCCGAGGCCGAGGCCGGCGCCGCCCGCGACCAGACCCTTCCACTCGACCTCTCCGAAGTTGCGCGGTCGGCCGCCGAGTTTTACGAGCCGGTGGCCGAAGAAAAAGGATTTACCCTCTCGCTCGCGGCCGAGCCCGAGGTCAGGATCCGCGGCGACCGGCATCTGCTGTCGCAGGCGCTCGCCAATCTGCTGGACAACGCGCTCAAATACGCCGGCGGCGGCGCTCTCCAGATCCGGCTGTTCGGCGGCGGGGGGCGCGCCGTTCTCGAAGTCGCCGATCGCGGGCCGGGCATTCCGGAAGCCGATCGCGAGAGCGTGTTCGATCGCTTTGTGCGCCTCGAGCCCAGCCGCAGCACGCCGGGCAACGGGCTCGGCCTCAGCCTGGTGCGCGCGGTCGCCTACCGCCACCACGGCAGCGTAACGCTCGCCGACAACCGGCCCGGTTTGATAGTCCGGCTCGAATTCCCAGTGCTGCGCGCCTGACGACGCTCTGGTCTGGAGGTTCGGCTCGGCTGGCGCGACTATTCGACCGCGGCGCCAGCCCCATCGCTGTCCTGCCGGTCGCGGTCGTCGATGCGCCGCGCGGTTTCCACCATCATCTCGCGCAGCTCATCCCGATCGAGCCCGGCGCTGCGCAACACGGGCTGCATGACCTCGTCGGCGAGCAGGTCGTCGAGGCTGGGCCGGTAGCGGCAGCAATCGATGCGCTCGTCCATGATGTCCTCCATGTTCCTCAATTCTATGCACCATCAACGTAAAGCATGACCGCTTTATGTCCTTGGATCGGAATTTTCGCGGCAACAGACCACATCTCCGCCGCTTTTCCCGCCGGAATAGAGAAGACCGCGGGAAGGCCGAATGCCGGACAAGGATCGAGTTTGCCAGCGGCGGCTTCATTGCGCCGTAAAGAAATTTACAAATCGTAAAGAGACCAAGGGGGAGAGGACCAGGCGCCAAGGTCGGCTATCGGTCGAGCGGGCTTGTTTCGCGCCGGGCATCGGTGGGCGCGATCGAAGGCGGCGAGGGCCGCACCCCGTCGCCGGTCCCGATCGCCTGCGTGACCGAGGCAAAGCCGTCGCGGCGCAGCAGCTCGGCGAGCCCGCGGGTGATTCGCCCGACCAGCGCCGGTCCGTCGAACACCAGCGCCGTGTAGAGCTGCACCAGGCTGGCGCCGGCGCGGATCTTGGCATAAGCCTCGGCCGCGCTGGAAACGCCGCCGACCCCGATCAACGGCAGGCGTCCCTTCGTCAGCCGGTAGAAATCGGCGAGCACCGCGGTTGACCGGGCGAACAGCGGGCGTCCGCTGAGCCCGCCGGCTTCGGCGGCGCAGCGGCTGGCGAGGCCGGCCGAACGCTCGATCGTGGTGTTCGAGACGATCAGCCCGTCGATGCCGGCATCGAGCGCGATCTCGGCGATGTCGCGGCGCTCCGCGGCGCTCAGATCGGGGGCGATCTTGAGCAGCAACGGCACCTGGAAGCCGGTTTTTTGGCGTGTGTCGAGCAGTCGGTTCAGCAACGCGTCCAGCGCGGCGCGACCTTGCAGGTCGCGCAGCCCGGGCGTGTTCGGCGAGGAGACGTTAACGACCAGATAATCGGCCAGCCCGGCCATTCGCCGGATGCCCTCCGCGTAATCGGCGGCCGCGTCCGGGCTGTCGCGGTTCTTGCCGAGATTGACGCCGACAATGCCGTCGCTGTGTTTGCGTCCTGACAGCCGCCCGACGACCGCGTCGAGCCCATCGCTGTTGAATCCCATCCGGTTGATGACCGCCTCATCTTGGTCGAGACGGAATAGCCGCGGCTCCTGATTTCCCGGTTGCGGACGCGGCGTCACCGTGCCGACCTCGGCAAAACCGAAGCCGAGCCCCCGCATCGCATCGGGCACCCGGGCATTCTTGTCGAAGCCGGCGGCGAGCCCGACCGGATTCGGGAAGTCCAGGTCCCATAGACGCTGTGCTAGAATCGGGGAATCGGGCCGCGGCACCGCCCGGCCGACGAGGAGCCCGCCCAAACCCACCGCGAGCGCGCGCAACCCCAGCGCATGCGCCGTTTCGAGCGGAAGCCGGTACAAGGCCGGCCGGATCAGCGGATAAAGGTCGGGCATCAATTGGTCGCTTTGGGTGACAATACCACCAAGATGGCAGCAGACCATCTTGTGATAGATCCTACCCTCCATGTCCGGCGGCGATCGCAATCTCGGGGGCGGGGCGCGGCGGGTGCTGGTGCCGCAGGCGCCGGTGCTGGTCGCCGGCTTTCGCGACATCCTGTGGCTCTCGCCCGATGGCGAAATCGAGGCATTGTCGCCGGCCGAAGCGCGCGGCCGGGTCGAGATCGAGCCGCCGATGCTGTGCCACGCGGTCGCCACCGCCCGGCGCCTCGACAGCCCGGGGTTCGCGGCGCTCGACCTCCTCGAGCTGTTCGCCTTTGTCCATCCGGCGCGGTTCTGCGTGCCGACCGCGCGCGGCCTCGCCGAAGCGCTCGGGCTGCCGCCGCCGCGCCGCCCGGTGGAGGCCTGCGCGACCCTGGCGACGGCGGCGCGCGCCCTGCTCGAAGCGCTGGGCCAGGAGAGCGATCCCGAGCTGCGCGCCATCGCCGAGGCGATGGACCGCGGCGGCTGGCTGTGGGCGCCGGCGGTGCTGGCGGCCCTGCCCGCGGCCGAGCCCGGCGCCAGGCGTCATACGGCGGGTTTGCGGGTGTGGACGCGGCTCGCCGAATGGGCCGAGGCGGCACCCGGACCGGCGCCCGGCAACGAGCCGGTGCGCCCCGACGAGGCGCGCTCCCGCCTCGCGCAATTGCTCGGCGTCGATTCCGAGCCGCGCCCGCAGCAGGCCGATTACGCCGCTGCGGTCAGCGCCGCCTTTGCCCCGCGCGACCTCGCCGACCGGCCCCATGCGGTCCTCGCCGAAGCCGGGACCGGGGTCGGCAAGACGCTCGGCTATATCGCGCCGGCGAGCCTCTGGGCCGAGCGGAACCACGGCTCGGTGTGGATCTCGACCTTCACCCGCAATCTGCAGGCCCAGATCGCCGGCGAGCTCGACCGGCTCTATCCCGACCCGGACGACAAGCGCCGTCGCGTCGTGGTCCGCAAAGGGCGGGAGAACTTCCTGTGCCTGTTGAATTACGAGGAGGCCGCGCGGCGCTGCGGCGACCCGGCCGGGACGGGCGGCGGCGCAGCTGGGGCTGGTCGCCCGCTGGATCGCCGCGAGCGAGTCCGGGGATCTGGTCGCCGGCGACTTCCCGGGCTGGCTCGGCGAGCTGATCGGCCGCGCCCGGGTCGGCGGCCTCGCCGACCGCCGCGGCGAATGCGTCCATTCCGCCTGCCCCCATTTTCGCCGCTGCTTTGTCGAGAAGAACATCCGCAAGGCGCGCGGCGCGCGCATCGTCGTCGCCAATCATGCGCTGGTGATGACCCAGGCCGCCCTCGGCGGGCTCGACGATGCGACCGTGCCGACCCGCTACGTGTTCGACGAGGGCCACCATCTGCTCGAGGCCGCGGACAACGCCTTTTCGGTCCGCCTGTCGGGCCGCGAGGGGCGCGAGCTGCGCCGCTGGATCGTCGGCGCCGAAGCCTCCGGCGGGTCGCGCGCCCGCGGTCTGCGCCGGCGGATCGGCGACCTGGTCGAGGGCGACGATGATGGCGTGCGGGCACTGATCGACGTGCTCGGCGCCGCCCGCGTGCTGCCCGGCGACGGCTGGGCGCAGCGGGTTACCGACGGGCGCGGCCTGCAAGGCTTCGAGGGCTTTCTGGCACTGGTCCGGCAGCAAGTGCTGGCGCGGGCGGCTTTGGCCGATGCCGGCTACGGGCTGCAGGCCGAGGCGCGGCCGCCGGTCGCCGGGCTGGTCGGAGCTGGGCCTGCCGCTCGCCCACGGGATCGAGCGCTTGGCCGCCGCCCTGAAGCGGCTCGCCGCGCTGCTGCGCCGGCGGCTCGAGGACCCGGACGACCCGCCCGAGCCGGGTCTGCGCCAGCGGCTCGACGCGACCGTGCGCGGCCTCGACCGGCGCGCCGATCAGCAGCTCGCCGCCTGGGCCAGGCTGTTGCGCGACCTGGCCGAGCCGGCCCGGCCCGAGACCGTCGAATGGCTCGTCGCTCGACCGCATCGACGGGCTCGAAACCGATGTCGCGGTGACCCGCAGCTGGGTCGACCCGGGCATCCCGTTCGCCGAATTGGTGGCGCGCCCGGCGCATGGCCTGGTGGTGACCTCGGCGACCCTGACCGACGGCGACCCCGACCCCGACCTCGCCTGGCGCGGCGCCGAAGCCGCGACCGGCCTGCGCCATCTGCCGGCCAGCCCTGGCCGCGGCGCGCATCGCCTCGCCGTTCGACTATCGGGCGCAGACCCGCATCTTTGTCGTGACCGACATCCCGCGCGACGATTTGGGCCAAGTCGCCGCGGCCTATGCGGCATTGTTCGCGGCGGCGGGCGGCGGCGCGCTCGGCCTGTTCACCGCGATCGCCCGGCTGCGTGCGGTGCACCATCGCATCGCCCCGCTGCTCGAAGCGCGCGGCCTGTTGCTGCTGGCCCAGCATGTCGAGGCGATGTCGACCGCCACACTCGTCGACATTTTTCGCGCCGAGGAGGATTCGTGCCTGCTCGGCACCGACGCGATCCGCGACGGCGTCGACGTGCCGGGCCGCTCGCTGCGCCTCTTGGTCTTCGATCGGGTGCCGTGGCCGCGCCCGGACATCCTGCACCGCGCCCGCAAGGAGGTGTTCGGCGGCGCCCGATATTCCGACCGGATCGCCCGGCTGCGGCTGCGCCAGGCCTATGGCCGGCTGATCCGCCGGGCCGACGATCGCGGCGTCTTCGTGGTGCTCGATCGCGCCCTGCCGACGCGGCTGCTGGCGGCCTTTCCCGAAACGGTCGCGGTGCGGCGGGTGCCGCTGGTCGAGGCGGCGGCGCAGACCGCGCGGTTTCTGGGGCCCGCCGATGCGCCTTGACAGCCGCGCCCCGGTTTTGGTCTGTCAGCGCTGACAATCGCGAAAGGAGCCGAATGCTCGACCACCACCGCGCGCTCATCTACACGATGGTCATCGTGTCGGCGGCCGACCGCAACATGCCCAATTCCGAATTGCACGCCTTCGCCGAGATCGTCGGCCACCTGCCGGTCTTCCGCGATTTCGACCAGAACGAGCTGCCCGGCCTGTTCAACGACTGCACCGAGCTGATCGGCCGCGAGAACGGGCTCGACGAGACCTTGAAGGCGATCAAGGCCGGTCTGCCGCCAAAGCTGCGCGAGACCGCCTATGCGATCGCCTGCGATCTCGTCGCCACCGACGGCGAAGCGACCCAGGAAGAGCTGCGCATGCTCGAATTGCTGCGCCACCGCCTCAAGATCGAGCGCCTGACCGCCGCCGCCATCGAACGCGCCGCCCGCGCCCGCTACCAGGCGCTGTAGATAACACTTTCCCTGAATGCGCCCTCGCCCGCATTGCGGAGAGGGTGCCGAGCGCAGCGAGGCGAGTGAGGGTGGTCGCGGACGAACATGTCAAGCCCGCAAGCGCGGCGGTTGCGCGAAATGACAGCGAGAACGCAGGCTTTGGTCGCTTCTGCGGGATCGTCGGTTAGCCGGCTGCAGTTCTCGCCGCCAGCATCCGAGGCACCTTCGTGTCGATTTCGCCTGCACGAAACACCGCCTGATCGTTGAAGCCGATGGCGGCCAGCATGCCGAGAACATCGCAGACGACCGGCGCACGGTATCGCTCGAACGGCAAGGCTGGCGGGTGATCCGGTTCTGGAACAATGACGTCCTGAGCAATGCCGAGGGTGTGATCGATACTATTCTGCAGATACTACGGAGCACCGCGTAGCCCTCACCCTTCCCATCGCAACAGCGATGGGTCCCCTCCCTCTCCCGCGGTGCGGGCGAGGGAGACCGGGGTGCGTCAAGGCGCCCTCTTAATTCCGAATTAGCTTGCCTGTGCTGGCTACATTTCCCTATTCTCGTATTTCTGTGTTTGGATGATGCGGGCTGCCTAATCTGTTGAACTCTCAGATGCCGTTTTCGCCCGATTCAAAAGCTGCGACGCCTCTGGTGGACAGCATCGAGACCGTCATTATGAAGCTCACAGATTTCTGTGAGAACAGCATTCCTCATTTGCCCGGTCAATACAGACACCCTGCCCACGCGGATGCCCCAGAATTTCAAGGCGGGAGCGCCGCCTGATCTTACCCATACGAAGCTGCTCTTCATGAAGGTTCGGTCAGCACTCCCTTCAGGAACATAACTGGAACGGCTTATTGCTTGAGATTATTCGGCGTGCAAACGGCCGACTTAGGCAATCAACGAGGACGCGAAACGCCTGATGACCGGTGAACTTTTTGCGCGGTCAAAAGGACGATGAATGATATCGCTTCATTCCCGAATCGGTTATCCGTTCAAGGGCGGATGCGCACTCGGCCTGGAGGAGCGCATCTCACATTGCACAACAGCTTGGAATTCCGATATCTTGAAGCGCAGTTCTATGGAGCTGACTAAAGAGGGCGCCTCTTTTCCCGGAGTAACTCGGTGCGCCAGTCTGCTTAATTTCGCGATTGCGGCGCGAGTAAGCATTACCTGGAGCACTATCGTCTTCCCTGGCGGTCGCGGCAGCAGCACGTGGCGTGACCGCGTCCTGCACTTCGGGGGGTTGGGCGGCGAGGGCGTCGCAGAGGCGGCGCAATTGGCGGCGCAGGCCGTAGACCTGGTCGAGCAGGCCCAGCACCAGGGGCACCGCCTCGTCGTCGATCGCAAATTCGTGGCGGATTTCGAGGATCAGCTCGACCCGGGCGACATCGACCTCGTGAAACAGCCAGGTCTCGCCGCGCTGCTCGGGCAGCACCCAGCGGTTCTCGACCCAGTGCTGGAGCTCGGCCCGGTCGAGCCCGCCGAGGCGGCTGAGCAGCTCGTCGAGCGCGATCATGTCGAGGGCGTCCCCTCGCGGGGATCGAAGGGGTGTTTGGCCGCCCATTTCTCGACGAATTCGGCGAGCTCGGCGTCGTTGCCGGGCCCGATCGCGACCCTCAAGGTCACATATTGGTCGCCCGGATTTCGGCGGCGCTGAATGCCCTTGCCGCGCAGCCGCAGCACCGTGCCGGTGTCGGAACCCTTGGGGATCGTCATCGTCACCGGTCCGGTGACGGTCGGCACCGTGATCCTGGCGCCGAGCACCGCCTCGCCGAGGCTGACCGGCAGCTCGATGCGAATGTCGTCGCCCTCGCGCCGGAACAGCGGATGCGGCGCGACGTGCACCTCGATCAGCGCGTCGCCGGTTTCGCCGCCGCCGAGGCCAGGCCCGCCCTTACCCCGCAGGCGCAGCACCTGACCATCCTCGATGCCAGGCGGTATCGTCACATCGAGCCATTGGTCGGCAGTCAACGAGACGCGTTCTTTCCCGCCGCTCGCGGCTTCGACAAAACCGATGGTCAACGTGAAGTGCCGGTCGCCGCCGCGCGCCCGAAACCCTTCGCCGAACCCCGCGCCGCCCGGTCCGCGCCGGGCCCGGCCGCCCGAGCCGAAGGCGGCGAACAGATCCTCGAGGTCGCCCAGATCCATCTCGCCCTGCGGCTGGTATTTCCAGCCTTCGGCGCCCTCGGCGTGCGGGCGGTAGGAATAGCGCGGCCGCTCGGCGCCGCTCTCGTCGATCTCGCCGCGGTCGTAGCGCCCCCGCTTCTCCGGGTCGGACAACAGATCGTACGCGGCCGACACCGATTTGAACCGCGCCTCGGCTTCGGGCTTGCCGGGGTTCAGGTCGGGGTGCAACTCCTTGGCGAGCTTGCGATAGGCCTTGCGGATCTCGTCCGCGCTAGCCTCCGGCTTGACGCCGAGGACCTGGTAGGGGGTCTGTGACGTCGCCATGCGGGGTCAGCGTTGCCCGAGGCGCTGGCGCTCGGCCGGCGCCCGCCCGATGCGCACCGTCACCTCGCGCTGGGCTGTGCCGCGGTCGACGGTCAGCGATACCTCCTCGCCGATCGGCATCAGCCCGATGCGGTTGCGCAAATCGGCGGCACTGTTGACCGGCGCTCCATTCGCCGCGACCACCAGGTCGCTGCTGCGCAGCCCGGCGCGCTCGGCCGGCGAATCCGGCTCGACCCGCGCGATCAGCGCCCCTTCGGTGCGCGTCGTCCCCAGCGCCCGGGCGAGATCGGGGGTCAGGTCCTGGATCGCCACGCCGATCTGGCCGCGCCTGACTTGCCCGTGTTCGATCAGCTGGTCCATCACGTCGCGCGCCATGTCGATCGGCACGGCAAAGCCGATGCCGACATTGCCGCCCTCGGGTGCGAGGATCGCGGTGTTGATCCCGATCAGCCGGCCGTGGAGGTCGACCAGCGCGCCGCCCGAATTGCCCGGGTTGATCGACGCGTCGGTCTGGATGAAATCCTCATAGCCTTCGATGCCGAGCCCGGTGCGGCCGAGCGCGCTGACGATCCCCGAGGTCACGGTCTGGCCAAGCCCGAACGGGTTGCCGATGGCGAGCACGAAGTCGCCGACCCGCAGGCGATCGGAATCGCCCATCGGCACCGCGGTCAGATTTTCGGCGGGGATCTTCAGCACGGCGATGTCGGTCGCCGGATCGCGCCCGATCAGCCGCGCTTTGAAGCGGCGGTTGTCCTTGGTCGTGACCTCGATATCGGTCGCGTTCTCGACCACGTGGTTGTTGGTCAGCACATAACCCTGCGCTGCGTCGACGATGACCCCGGACCCGACCGCCTCGGTCTGGCGCTCGACCGGCTCCTCGCGGAAATTGAAGAACTGCCGGAACAGCGGGTCCTGCGCCAGCGGGTTGTTCTCGCGAACTTCGCTGCGCACCGAGACGCCGACGACGCCCGGGGTGATGCGGCTCACCACATCGGCGACGCTGGTGACCGGGGCGCCGCCAGCCTCGGGGATCGGCGCGCCGGCGAGCGCCGGAGTTGGCGGCAGCGGCGCCGCCAGGGAGAGCCCGCCCGCCAAAACGAGCGCCGTCAGAACCCGATTCATTGGGAAAAACCCTTGGAGGCGCCGACCGCTCGGACGCCTTCGCGAACGCTGCGAGGAACCATTTGGTTTCCGGGGCCGTCTGGTATTCGGGACGTATCTATCTAACGCGTCGGGCGATCCCTTCAAGAGACCGAACCGGCGGGCCAAGGTTCGGTCGGGCTCACTTCTTGTGGCGTGGCGCCAGGCGCAGCCCGAGCAGGGTCGAGGCCGCCTGCGGCGACAGCTTCGAGTATCCGGCGGGCACCTCGAACAGGGCCGCGTCCTGCGGCCCGACCCGGACGTGGCGCAGCTCCCAATGCACGGTCGAGACCTTGCCGTTGGTGCGGGTCAGGCTGCCGTCGCAGCGCATCGGGATGCCGTCGGCGCTGAGCCACAGCGTGCCCGACAAATGACCTTCGGGGATGCCCTTGTCGACCGCGTATCTGGTGGTCGCGATCCCGTTGACACTCTCCCGGCCGACCGCTTTGCCCAACAGACCCGGCTGGCCCAGGACCGCGAGCGCCTTCGGCATCGCGAACGCGACTGCGGTATGGAGCTGCGGCAGCAGGATGTCCCCGACCGTGCTGTCGGCGTGCAGGATGAACACCGGCTCGAGCGACGGCAGGATTTGCTCGTGTCGCTGCTCGCCCGGCATGCTCCACATCCGGCCGATATAACTGTGCCCGTCGAACACCAGGACACGTTCCGCGCTGAACCCGATGTGTGGGTCGCCCAAGGTCTCGGCCGGAGCCGCGCCGCCGGTTGCCAGCAACAGCATCAGCGCGATCGAAGCAAAGCCAAGCGCGCGCATTTTCGCCCTCGTCGCCGTTCCGGAAAATCCCCGATCCGAGCTGGGTTAGGCAGCGAATACGGCAGTTTCGCGGCGCTGGACAGAGGCCGCGCAAACCGTATCCTGCTCTCGAACGCGACCTCGAGATGCAAGGCGGGCGTACGACAATGAGAGAAACTGGCGACGCTGGGCTTTTTCCAGTCCAGATCCCGAGCTGCCGATGAACGACAGCGGCGGCTCGATCGCAGTCCGCGTCCATGGCGCGATCGCCGAAATTCCGGCGGCGGCTTGGGATGCCTGCGCCGGCGACATCAACCCCAGCGTCTCCTATGCGTTTTTGAGCGCGCTCGAGGACAGCGGGTTGACCACCGCGCGCACCGGCTGGGCGCCGCAACACCTTTCGCTCGCCGGGCTCGACGGCACGATCCTCGGGGTGGTGCCCCTTTACGCGAAGAACCACTCCTATGGCGAGTACGTGTTCGATCACGGCTGGGCCGACGCCTATGAGCGGGCCGGCGGCCGCTATTACCCCAAGCTCCTGTCCGCGGTGCCGTTCACCCCAGTGCCGGGGCCGCGGCTGCTGCTGCACCCGCAGGCGCCGGCACAGGCCCGCGCCCATCTGATCGCGGCAATGGTCGAGCTGGCGAACCGCCGGCACATCTCCTCGGTGCACGTCACCTTTCCCGAGCGCGCCGAGGCCGAAGCCTTGACCGAGGCCGGATTTCTCGAGCGCATCGGCCAGCAGTTTCATTGGAGCAACGAAGGCTACCGCGATTTCGACGACTATCTCGCCGCGCTGAACTCGCGCAAGCGCAAGGCGGTCAAAAAGGAACGCCGCGAGGCCTTGGACGGCGGTCTCGAAATCGAGGTGCTGACCGGGAACGACCTGAACACCCGGCATTGGGACGCGTTCTACCGGTTCTATCTCGCCACCTCGGACCGGAAATGGGGCCAAGCCTACCTCAACCGCAAGTTCTTCGCGCTGATCGGCGAGCGCATGCCCGAGAACGTTGTACTGATAATGGCCCAGCGCGATGGCAAATACGTCGCCGGCGCGCTGAACCTGTTGGGCAAGGAGACGATCTACGGCCGCAACTGGGGCAGCTACGGCGACTACAAATTCCTGCATTTCGAATGCTGCTATTACCGGGCGATCGAATTCGCCATCGCCCGCGGTCTGAAGCGGGTCGAGGCCGGGGCGCAGGGCACGCACAAATTGCAGCGCGGATATCTGCCGGTGCCGACCTACAGCGCCCACTGGATCCCCGACCCGGGCTTTCGCCGTGCGGTGGCGCAATTTGTCGCCCGCGAGCGCCAGATGGTCGAGCGCAAGATCGAGGGGCTGGCCGAATACTCTCCATTCCGGCACGAAACGACGGAATAGCCACACCCGAGGAGAGGGCCGAGCGTGTCATCATCGGGCGGCCAATACGACGCGCCGCATCTCGCCAGGAACGCCGCGAACTTCACCGCACTGACGCCGCTGTCGTTTCTGGCGCGCGCTGCGGCGGCCTATCCGGACAAGCTTGCGGTTGTGCATGGCGAAACCCGCCTTACCTATCGCGAGCTCTACGACCGCTGCCGGCGGCTGGCCGATGCGCTGCGCCGGCGCGGTATCCGGCCGGGGGACACGATCGCGGTGTTGGCGCCGAATGTGCCGGCATTGCTCGAGGCGCATTACGGCGTGCCGATGGCGGGGGCGGTGCTGAATGCCCTCAACTACCGTCTCGACGCGCGCTCGATCGCCTTTATCCTGGCGCATGGCGAGGCGAAGCTGTTGATCGCCGACCGCGAATTCGCCCCGATCGTGGCGCCGGCGCTGGCCGAGCTCGGCCATCCGCTGCCGCTGGTCGAGATCGCCGACCTGGACGACGCTGCGACGCTCGGCGGGACCGAATACGAGGCCTTTCTCGGCGAGGGCGATCCGGCGGCCGAATGGGCCGGCCCCGAGGACGAATGGGCGCCGATCGCGCTCAACTACACTTCCGGCACCACCGGCAACCCCAAGGGCGTCGTCTATCATCATCGCGGCGCCTTTCTGAACGCGCTCGGCAATGCGGTCACCTTCGGGCTCGACCGCGATTCGGTCTATCTGTGGACCCTGCCGATGTTCCACTGCAACGGCTGGACCTATCCCTGGGCGGTGACCGCGGTCGCCGGGACCCATGTCTGCCTGCGCCGGGTCGAGCCGGCGGCGATCTTCGCCGCGATCGCCGAGCACCGCGTCACCCATCTGTGCGGTGCGCCGATCGTCTTAAACATGCTGGCGCACGCGCCCGAGACGGTGAAGCGCCGCTTCGACCACGTCGTCGAGGCCGCGACCGGCGGTGCCGCACCGCCTTCGGCGGTGATCGAGGCGATGGAGCGGATGGGGTTTCGCGTCACTCACCTCTATGGCCTGACCGAAAGCTACGGTCCCTCCACCGTCTGCGCCTGGCAGCAGGAGTGGGAGGCGCTGCCGATCGCCGAGCGCGCCGGGCGGATGGCGCGGCAGGGCGTGGCGAGCCTGACCCTCGGCGGCCAGCGGGTGGTCGATCCGGCGACGATGGCCGATTTGCCGGGCGACGGCGCCACGCTCGGCGAATTGGTCCTGCGCAGCAACACTCTGATGAAGGGCTATCTGAAAAACCCGGCGGCGAGCGCGCAGGCGTTCGAGCACGGCTGGTTCCACACCGGCGACCTCGCGGTCATGCATCCCGACGGCTATGTCGAGATCAAGGACCGGGCCAAGGACATCATCATCTCGGGCGGCGAGAACATCTCCTCGCTCGAAATCGAGGAAGTGCTCTACCGCCATCCGCAGGTCATGGAGGCAGCGGTGGTCGCCCGGCCCGATCCGGTCTGGGGCGAGACCCCATGCGCGTTCGTCACCCTGAAGCCCGACGCCGGCATGGTCGCGGCCGACGACATCATCGCCTGGTGCCGCGAGCAGTTGGCGCATTTCAAGGCGCCGCGCACGGTCGTGTTCGGATCGCTGCCGAAGACCTCGACCGGCAAGATCCAGAAGTATGAATTGCGCGAGCGGGCGAAGGAGGTGGCGCCTTGATCGCTCGCCGAACTGCCCCTCACCCCGGCCCTCTCCCCGCAAGCGGGGAGAGGGAGGGACCCGCGGAGCGGGAGGGTAAGGGGCTGCCCCGCGGAACCTTGCTCAGATGACTACGCTGCCGAGCTTCGACCTCAGCGGGCAGGTGGCGCTGGTGACGGGTGCCTCGAGCGGGATCGGGCGGCATCTGGCATTGCTGCTGGCCGCTGCCGGGGCCGAGGTGGCGTTGGCCGCGCGGCGCGCCGACCGTCTCGCCGAAGCAGCGGGCGAGATCGAGGCGGAGGGCGGCCGCTGCCTGCCGGTGGTGCTCGACGTGACCCGCTCCGACAGCGTCGCCGCTGCGATCGCCGAGGCCGAAGACAGGCTCGGGCCGCTGACCCTCCTCGTCAACAATGCCGGGGTCGTCGTCTCCAAGCCGGTGCTCGAGCATAGCGAAGAGGAATGGGATTACGTCGTCGACACCAACCTGAAGGGCGCCTGGCTGATGGCCCGCGAATTCGCCCGCCATCTGGTCGACCGGCAACGGCCGGGGCGGATCGTCAACACCGCCTCGGTGCTGGGGTCGCGGACCATTGCGCGGGTGCCGAGCTATTGCGCGGCCAAGGCCGGGCTCATTCATCTGACCCATGTGCTGGCGATGGAGCTGGCGCGGCACGGCATCCTGGTCAACGCCCTCGCACCCGGCTATGTCGAGACCGATTTCAACCGCCAGTTCCTGGCGAGCGAGGCCGGCAAAAGGCTTGCCGCGCGCATCCCGTTGCGCCGGGTCGCCCAGGCCGACGATCTCGACGGCGCGATGCTGCTGCTGGCCTCGCCGGCGGGGGCCTACATCACCGGCGCGGTGATCGCGGTCGATGGCGGGCACGCGGTCGCCGCGATCTGACCCGGCCGCGGTCGTCGACGGCCGCCGGCCGGCATTGGCGCGGTTCCTCGCCGCCGCGAGCGGAGCTCGATCCTGCGAAATCACCGGACTCTTCCCGCTCAGCGGCGGCTCGATCCAGGAGAATTGGGGGCTCGACGCCAATTTCTTGGGCGGCAGGCTCACCGGCGAGCAGCGTCTGGTGCTGCGCGCCGCGGCCATGACCGGGGTGCCGTCGAGCCTCGACCGGCTGCAGGAATTCGCCGTGCTGAAGGCGGCGTTCGCGGCGGGGGTGACGGTGCCGGAACCGCTCTTTGCCGAAGTCGACTCGGCCGTCTTCGGCAAGCCGTTCCTGATCATGCGTCGGGCACTCGGCACCGCGGCCGCACATCGCATCACCCGCGATCCGGCGCTCGACCCGGCACTGCCCGCGATCGCCGAGCGGCTCGGTCGGGAGCTCGCCCGGATTCACCGGATCGGGCCGCCGCGGCCCGATCTCGGCTTTCTCGCACCCTATGAGGAAACCGGACCGGCGCAACAAATTGCCGCCTTTCGCGCCGATCTCGACCGGCATCCCTCGCCGCGGCCGGTTCTGGAATGGGGCATCCGCTGGCTCGAAACGCACATACCGCCGCCGGCGGCGCCCGTCTTGTGCCACCATGATTTTCGCACCGGCAACTACCTGCTCGACGGCCCTGAATTAACCGGCATCCTCGACTGGGAATTCGCCGGCTGGGGCGACCCGCACGAGGACATCGGCTGGTTCTGCAGCAAGGGATGGCGCTTTGCCCGGCTCGACCGCGAAGCCGGCGGCATCGCCGACCGCGCGCCGTTCTACCTCGGCTATGAGTGCCAGAGCGGCGCCGTCATCGATCCCGCTTCGGGCGCATTTCTGGGAGGTGCTGGCGAGCGTGCGCTGGGCGGTGATTGCGCTGCAGCAGAGCGAGCGCCACATTTCCGGCGGCGAGCGCAGCCTCGATCTGGCCTTGACCGGGCGCCGCGCCGGCGAATGCGAGCTGGAGATCCTGATGCTGCTCGACCCCGGCGGGATGCCCGGCGATGCATGATCTGCCCGAGGGTCCGGCATTGCTGGCGCTGGCCCGCGACGTCTTGTTGAACGACCTGCTGCCGCTGTTGCCTGCCGAGTATCGGCTCGAGGCGCGCCTCGTCGCCAATTGCATGGCAATCGCCGAACGCGAGGCGGAGGCGGATGGTGCGCTAGCCGAGGACATATGCCGAGACCTGGCGCTGCTGTACGGGGACGAGACGTTGGGTCGGCCCCCACCCCAACCCTCCCCCGTGGCCACGGGGGAGGGAGGGACCCGCGCCAGCGGGAGGGTGGGGGCCGGCACGGACCCGACATGGAGGCTCGCTGAGCTGCTGGGCCGCTTTGCCCGCGAGCTACGCATCGGCGCCTTCGCGAATTCGCCGCAGCGCGAGGCCCGCGCCCGCGCTATCCTGTGGCGGCTGACCCTCGCCAGGCTGCGTCTGGCCAACCCGAGATTTCTCGCCGCCAACGGCTTCGCCTAGCCGAGCGGCCGCTGCGGAGGATCGACGTGCCGCAATCCCGTGTCCGCCAGGCGATCGAGGCCTTCGCCGCCGGCGAGATCGTCGTCGTCACCGATGATGACGACCGCGAGAACGAGGGCGACCTGATCCTCGCCGCGGTCCACGCGACGCCGGAAAAGATGGCGTTCATCGTGCGCCACACCTGCGGCATCGTCTGCGCGCCTTTGACCGGCGAGATCGCGCGGCGGCTGCACCTGGCGCCGATGGTCGCCGACAACGACGCGATCCACGGCACCGCCTTCACCGTCTCGGTCGATTACCGCCACGGCACAATGACCGGCATTTCGGCCGACGACCGCACCGCGACGATCCGCAACCTCGCCAACAACAACGCCGGCCGCTCGGATTTTGTCCGGCCGGGCCACATCTTTCCGCTGATCGCCAAGGAAGGCGGCGTGCTGATGCGCTCCGGCCATACCGAGGCGGCGATCGATTTCTGCCGGCTCGCCGATCTCGAGCCGGTGGCGGCGATCTGCGAGCTGGTCAATGACGACGGCACCGTCATGCGCGGGCCACAGGTCACCGCCTTTGCCGAGCGGTATAGGCTGAAGCGGATTTCGGTCGCCGATTTGATCGCCTATCGCCAGGCGCGCGAAAAGCTGGTGACCCGGGTCGCCGAGTTCAAGGTCGCGAGCGAGATCGGCGAGCTCGCCGGCTACGCCTATGTGACGCCGTTCGACAAGGTGCATCACTATGCCTTTGTCTACGGCAATATCGGCGACGGCGCCAAGGTTCCGACCCGGCTGCATCGCGCCAACGTGCTTGAAGACGTGTTCGGCGGGGCCAAGCCGATCCACGCCGCCCTCGACCATTTCAAGGCCGCCGGGCAGGGCGTGCTGGTCTATCTGCGCGACGGCGCCTCGGGTGTGCCGGCCTCCACCGTTGGCGAGGAGACCACCCCGTCGGAACGCGAGCGCAATGTGCAGTGGCGTGAAGTCGGGCTCGGCGCGCAGATCCTGCGTGATCTGCGGATCTCGTCGATCCAGCTGTTGGCGACGCGGTCGCGCACCTATGTCGGCCTCGCCGGCTTCGGCATCGAGATCATCGAGACCGAGCCGCTCGAAGGCGAATAGCCGAGCATCGCGATGTAAACCGGGGAGCGCTGATGGGTTCGGCGAAAAAGCTGCATTACGCCTGGATCGTCGCCGGCGTCACCTTCGTGGTCGGGCTGCTGACCGCGGGGGTGCGCGCCGCCCCGGGCGTGCTGATCGTGCCGCTCGAGCGCGAATTCTCCTGGTCGCCCGCGACGATATCCTTCGCGATCGGCATCAATCTGCTGCTTTACGGGCTGGTCGGCCCGTTCGCCGCGGCGGTTATGGACCGTTTTGGCGTGCGCCGCACGATGACGCTGGCGCTGGCGGTAACCGCGGCGGCGGTGGCGCTGTCGCCGGCGATGCGCCAGGCGTGGCAGCTGGTGTTGCTGTGGGGCGTGGTCGTCGGGCTCGGCACCGGCGTCATCGGCGCCTTCATCGCGGCCTATATTGCGGCGCGCTGGTTCCGCCGCCGCCAGGGGCTGGTCGTCGGCGTGCTGACCGCCGCCAACGCCGCCGGTCAGCTGGTGTTTCTGCCCAACCTCGCCGTGCTCGTCAGCGATTTCGGATGGCGCGTGATGGCGCTGGTCCTGGCCGGCATCGTCGTCGTTTTTATTCCGCTGGTTGCATTGCTGATGCGCAACCGGCCGGGCGATTTAGGGCTGGCGCCCTATGGCGACGAGCGCGGTCCGCGACCCGAAGAGCCGATTCGCGGCAATCCTGTGACGGTGGCGTTCCGCGCGCTGGGCGAAGGTGCGGGCAAACGCGATTTCTGGCTGATCGCCGGGCGGCTACTTTGTTTGCGGCGCCACCACCAACGGGCTGATCGGGACCCACCTGATCCCGGCCTGCGTCGATCACGGCCTCAGCGAGATTGCCGGCGCCAGCGTCCTCGCCGCGGCGGGCGTGTTCAGCTTTATCGGCGGGACCTTGTCGGGCTGGCTCAGCGACCGGTGGGACAACCGGCTGCTGCTCGCCTGGTATTACGGGCTGCGCGGCTTGGCGCTGATGTATCTGCCGTTCGCTTTCGGCCAGTCGATTTATGGGCTGCCGCTGTTCGCGGTGTTTTACGGCCTCGACTGGATCGCCAGCGTGCCGCCGACCGTGCGCCTGCTCAACCGCATCGTCGGGACCGAGAAGACCGGGATCATGGTCGCCTGGATCACCGTGATCCACCAGATCGGCAGCGCCACGGCGGCCTATCTGGGCGGGGTGTCGCGCACCGCTTTCGGCACCTACTTTGAAGCATTCATATTCGCGGGCCTGCTGTTGATGGGTGCGGCGGTCATGGTTCTGTTCATCGGCATCAGTGGGCGCGGCGCCGAGCCCGCCGACGCGGCGCTCGCGGCCGAGTAGCCGATCGGCACCGCGGATTCTTCGAAGAGACAGGACGGGGGTCTGATGTCGAGGGCCGGTGGCCTTTGCGTCGTGGTTGCCAACCCTGATCGTGCTGATCCTGAGCATTTTGGCGTTGAGCATGGCCGCCGCACCCGCTGCCGCTCCGCCGGCCAGGCGACGGCGAATGGCGGCCGTGGCCCTGCTCGGCGCGCTCGCCGTCGCCGCCGCCGCGTGGCAGGCGCACACCGCCGCCGACCGGATCGCGCGCCTGGTTCGGGGCGACCGGTCCCGCGAGCTCGCCGCACAGGTCCAAACGCTCGAGGATCAGATTGCAAAATTGAAGGAAAGCACCCGCGGCCGCACCGTGAGCGCCGACACCGCCGCCAAGCTCGCCGATTATCTGCGGCCATTCGGCGCCCACAAGGTCGTGGTCTCGTGCGTCCCCGGCGATGTCGAGGCCTATCGCTATGCGACGCAGATCGCCGATGTTCTGAAGGCCGCAGGCTGGGACGCGCGCGGGCCCGAGACGACGACGATTTTCGGCGCCGTCAGGGCGATGGGGATCAATGTCTACGACGACGGCAACCGCGGCGCCGACGCCACAAAGATATTGCTCGACGGTTTTGCCAAATTCGGCATCCCCTACCAAAGCCGGGTGCCGCCGAGCGAAGCCCTGCCGGAAAACGAGACGGTCGAGCTGTTCATCGGCACGAAACCGTCAGCCGCCGGCGGACGCGGTAGCAGGGTCGACGCCGCAATAGCAAGCCGGGTGACCGGTCCGGCGCGGTCAGCCGATCGGCCAAACGCATCTGAATCCAGGCTGCCGAACATATCGGGAATACGGGCGAGGTTTCCGGCCGGCGTTCCCGGCGCGGTCGCTGTCACTCGATGCTGCCGGTTTCCCTGCCGGCGCCGGCGACTAAATCGCAGCCGGTTGTTCCGGCTGAAATCCTCGGCGACATCCGAGATGGGCGCCGCCGGATCGCGCAACCAAGTAGCCGTTCTGCACGTACCGGTTCGCGCGGCGAATCGGGCAGAAATGGCAGGACGCGATGATCGGCAGGAAATCGGGACAGATCGTTTCCGAGCGTGGCGGCGAGGCGGCGGTCGCCGAATTCATCAGGACGAGAGGCGTCACCCGCTGCCCGACGGCCTGCGTGCTGCCGACCCAGGCTTCGGTTCCGGCAGCCGACCGCGCCGAGCTCGAAGAGTACGCGGCAACGCGCGACCGGGTGCGCCGGACGCAGGGCGGCGATGCGCCAGCACGCATTTTTTCCATTTTCGCTCGCCCGGCCGCCGGAGCAATAGCCTAAGGCGGGTCGCGGGCAGGAGCCCGGCCCTCCCGGGGGCTGCCCTCCTGGCGGCTGCCCTCCCGGCAGCTGCCCTCCCGGCGGCTTGGCGGCGTCGGGAAAGCTGATGTCGACGTGCCCTTGCTTCGGCTTTTCCTTCGCCGCCGCGATCTCGGCGTCGCGGTGCTGGCGAGAGACGCTGCGCAGCTCGGCGTAGTAATCGAGCGAGTTCTTCTCCAGTTCGTCCAGATCCTTCAAGTGGCGGGCACGCGTGTCGACCACGTCGGCGCTTCCGGCGGCGACGCCGGCATAGGTCGCCGGCGGGCCTCCGACATAAGTCAGCGGGTTCAGCGCGAGGTCGACCACGGTTCCGATCGCGTCGCGCGGATTTGACGGACCGAGCAGCGGCAGCTCGACGAAGGGTCCGGCACCGATCCCCCAGAGCGCGAGTGTCTCGCCGAAATCGGCGCTGTGCGGCGGCAAGCCCCATTTCTTGGCGACGTCGAAGACGCCCGCGGCCCCGACCGTGGTATTGACCGCGAGCCGCCCGACCGATTGCCCGGCCTGCGCCAGATGTCCTTGCAGCAGGTCGTTGACCACGTTCGCCGGTTCCTTGAGGTTTTGCACGACATTGCGAACCCCCTGCCGGACCGCTTCCGGGACATGGTCGACATAGGCCTGCGCCACCGGCCGGACGACGGCGTGATCGGCCGCGAGATTGGCCTTGAAGATGGCGCGGTTGACCGGCTCGGCCGGATCGTTGTCGGCGTCGGCAGCGCGCGGCCCCGCGGTGCAGCCGCAGCACCCGAGCAGGATGCCGATCGCCGCGGCGGTCGCGGTTCGCGTCGCGATCAGCCGAATTTGCCGCCGGCCGGCGCTAGCCCGCGCCTTAAGCCCGACGCTGCTGTGCGCTTCAAGCACTCTCACCTGCTTCACCGCCCCGATTGCCCCGACGCCCGCCTCGACATGTTGTCGTCCTCGCAGCCCCGATTGGGCACAGCGAGCGGGCGGATTAGGGTTTTTTATTGACATCGATCATCGCGAGAGGACGGCCTCGCGCCGAGACTGACCCCCGCTTCGCAAGGGAGAGCACGAACGCCGGTGCCGATCAAGACGATCGTTCTGGTCATCGGCTCTGTTCGCGCCGGTCCTCGCCGAGGCGCGATAGCACGGCCGCCGGCGAGCGGCTCCTGTTCGGCTTGGCATGCCACTCGTAGTCGTCCAAATCGGGAAATAAATCTCATTCGCTTTTTGACGCCGAGGGGATATCTTCTCCGGCGGGGGTACTTCGAAGTGATCGCTCTGAGACGCCTCGACGCGGCGGCGGCGAAAATGGTGCGAATCCGGTTCGCCGGCCGCATCTCTCCCGGCGGCGTGGCGAATCGCGGGGTTGTTTGCCTCCGCTTCGCCAAGCTGGCGCAGGCGGCGCCGGCGTTCGCCGCGGTCCTCATGGCGCATCCCTTCGAAGCGTTGCCGCGGGCTGGCCGCAGCCGGCCGCCCGGCCCCCGGCAGCAATCTTCCCGGAACCATCTCGAATCGGGTGTCCGACCCATGTTCAGCCGCAAGCGAAGCGAGACAGAGGATCGTAAAATGGCAGATGCGTCCGACGATCTGGGCATTCCGATGAAGCCGGCCCGACCGGCCGGGCCGTCGGCGGCCGCCCCGATCAGGCCGCCGGCGATGCCGCCGCGCACGCCCGATTTGGCCCGAGCCGGCGATCCGGCCCGCTCGGGCGACTGGCGCGGTCGGGCGATTTTGCCCGACCCGGCGATCCCAACCGTCCCGGCGACGGGCTGCGCCGGCCCGTCGATCTGACCAATCAGCCCAGAGCCGACGGCGAAATGCGCCGGCTCAGCGTCGGCCGCGAGATCACCCTCTCGGGCGAGATCAACTCCTGCGACAAGCTGATCATCGAAGGCAGCGTCGAGGCCAATCTGAACAATTGCCGCGACGTCGAGATCGCCGAGAGCGGCCTGTTCAAGGGTTCCGCCTCGATCGAGGACGCCGAGGTGCGCGGCCGCTTCGAGGGCAATCTGACGGTCCGCAAGCGCCTTCTGATCAAGGCCACCGGCCGGGTCTCCGGGACGATTCCGCTACGGCCAGATCGAGATCGAGTGCGGCGGCCAGATTTCCGGCGACGTCCAGGCGCAAGCGGTCGAAGCGGACGAGTCCACCGCAGGCGGGATCACGGCAGGCGGGATCATCCGGCAGGCGGGATCACGGCGGGCGCGGCAGCCGCCCGCGTCGTGGGCTGAGCGGGCCGGGCGCCTCGGCTGCGTCCGGTGGCGCCGCTTCCGCCCGCGCCGCTATCAGCTCGGCCGGCCCGGTCTTGGCCTCGTAATGGCATAATTCGGCGACGACGCAGACCGGGCACTCCGGCTTGCGCGCCTTGCACACATAGCGCCCGTGCAGGATCAGCCAGTGATGGGCATAGGACTTGAACTGGCGCGGGGTGCGGGCTTCGAGCGCCATCTCGACCTGCAGCGGGGTCTTGCCCAGGGCGAGCCCGGTGCGGTTGGCGACCCGAAAGATGTGCGTGTCGACGGCGATCGTCGGTTCGCCGAAGGCGACGTTCAAAACCACGCTCGCGGTCTTGCGTCCGACCCCCGGCAGCGCTTCGAGGGCCAGGCGGCTCGCGCGGCACGACGCCATCGTGGCGCTCGACCAGGATCCGGCTCAGCGCGACCACGTTTTTCGCCTTGGTGCGAAAGAGCCCGATCGTGCGGATCAGCTCGATCACGCGCTCCTCGCCCAGCACCAGCATCTTCGCTGGGGTGTCAGCCAGCGCGAACAGCGCCGGAGTGGCCTTGTTGACCCCGGCATCGGTTGCCTGCGCCGACAACACGACCGCGACCAGCAGAGTGAACGGGTTGATGAATTCGAGCTCGGTCTGCGGGATCGGCCGGGTCTCGGCCAGCCGCCGATAGAATTCCCGGACCTCGCGTTTCGACATCGGCCGCATCGCGCCCGAGTGTAAGGGCCCCAGCTCCGGCCGGCAAACGCTGACGTGCGCTCGCCGCTGCTTTACCCAACTCCTGGCAAGCCCTAGTGTTCGCGGTATGATGACCGCGCGCCTGGGATATGGCGAACCCCCGACGCCCTTCGGCCGCCCCTTTTTCGAGCGCGTGCTGCTGCCGCATCGCAGCCTGCCGCCGCCGCGGCTTTCATCTGCTGATGCTGGTCCTGGGGCTGGTCAGCCTCGCTTTCGGCCTCGGCTTTGTCGCGATCGGCGCGTGGCCGGTTTTCGGCTTTTTCGGCCTCGACGTCGCGCTCGTCTATGTCGCCTTTCGCCTGAACTACCGCAGCGCGCGCCGCAGCGAAACCCTGCGGCTGGCCGGAGACGCTTTCACCGTCGAGCGGGTCAGCGTGCGCGGTGAGCGGCAGGTATGGCGATTTCAGCCGTTCTGGCTGCGCGTCATCCTCGAAGAGCGCCCCGACGAGTTCGAACCGCCTGCTCGTCGGCTCGCACGGCCGCAGCCTGGCAATCGGCGAGTTTCTGCCGCCTGCTACGCGGCGCGAGTTGGCAACGATGATTCGTGAAGCGCTGGCGCGCTGGCGCAGCGCCCTCAACCCGGCGATGGAATAACGCGGCCGACCGCGGCCGGTCACAGGCCCAGCACTTCCTTCAGCCCATAGAGCCCGGGCGGGCGGCCCGCCACCCAGCGCGCGGCGCGCACCGCACCCTTGGCGAAAACCGCCCGGTTGGTCGTGCGATGGATGAATTCGAGGCGTTCGCCGTTCGCCGCAAAGATCACGTGATGGTCGCCCACCGCGTCGCCGCCGCGCAATGCAGCAAAGCCGATGTCGCCGGTCTGGCGCGGGCCGGTGATGCCGTCGCGGGCGCGCTGCTCGACCTCGTCGAGCGCCACTTGGCGGCCCGCCGCCGCGGCGCGGCCAAGCGCCAGCGCGGTGCCCGAGGGGGCGTCGACCTTGGCGCGGTGGTGCATCTCGAGGATCTCGATGTCCCAATCGGGGCCGAGCCGGCGCGCCGCCTCTTCGACGACGCTGAGCAGCACGTTGACCCCGAGGCTCATATTGGGCGTCCAGACGATCGGGATGTCGCGCGCCGCCTGGCGCACGATATCGCCCTGCTGCGGCGACAGTCCGGTGGTGCCGATCACCATCGCCTTGCCGAGGCCGGCGGCGAGTGCGGCGTGCTCGGCGGTGGCGCCGGGCGAGGTGAATTCGAGCACCACGTCGCTGTCGCGGATCAGCTTGTCGACCGCCTCGCCGACCGGGATGCCGATCCGCCCGATCGCGGCGAGCTCGCCGATGTCCTGGTTGACATAGCCGCTGCCGGGGGCCTCGCTGCCCCCGGCGACGGTGCAGCCCTCGGTCGCGGCGATCTCGGCGACCAGCATCCTGCCCATCCGGCCGCCGCAGCCGACGACGCCCATCTTGATCTTGGCCATGCTCCGCCTCCCGCGCTAACGAGATCGGAACGGTTACCGATCGCCCGGCAAAAGACAAGCGCCAGCCATGCGCGCGACGCTCGGCGGCCCCGTCAGCGGGAGCGGCCCCAATCTCCCGAAGAACCGTGCAACCACGCTTTCCATGGGCGCCCGGGGTTGCCGGCGAAACCAGTTGCCGGCGATCCGCGGCCGAGGGATTGTCCCGCTTTGAGCGTCTGCGCCGCAATCAGACGACCGGTCCCGGAGCCGGAAGACGGAGTTGAGATGAGCCAACAGGAATTCGGCTTCGCCCCCGATGGCGATGCGCCGGTCCCCTACATGCAGCGGATCGGCGACTATTACCAGGCGCTCGGCTATGGCGAGCGGTACCGCTGGGCGCATTATTCCGAGGTGCCGTTTCACCCGTTGACGAAGCCGCTCGGCCAGTGCCGCGTGGTACTGGTCACCACGGCCGCACCCTACCAGGAGGGGAAGGGCGACCAGGGACCGGGCGCCCCCTATAACGCCGCCGCCAAGTTCTACGAGGTCTATTCCGGCGACACGGCGATCGACCACGATCTGCGGATCTCGCATGTCGCCTACGACCGCGCGCATACCAGCGCCGAGGACCCCAACACCTGGTTTCCGTTGCCGCAATTGCGGCGCTCGGCCGAACGGGGCGGCATCGGCGAATTGGCGCCGCGTTTCCACGGGGTCCCGACCAACCGCAGCCACCGCGCTACGATCGAGCGGGACTGCCCGGAATTGCTGGCGCGGTGTCGTGCCGACCGGGTCGACGCCGCGATCCTCGTCGCCAATTGACCGGTGTGTCACCAGACCGTGAGCCTGGCCGCCCGGCATTTGGAGGAGAACGGCATCGCCACGATCGTCATCGGCTGCGCCAAGGACATCGTCGAACATGTCGGCGTGCCGCGCTTTCTGTTCAGCGACTTCCCGCTCGGCAACGCGGCCGGACGCCCGAACGACCGGGCCTCGCAGACCTTCACCCTCGATCTGGCGCTGCGCCTCCTTTCAGCGGCACCCGCCGCGCGGACCACGGTGCAGTCGCCGCTGCGCTGGCGCGACGACCCCTCGTGGAAGCTCGACTACTGCAACATCGAGCGCCTGTCGATGGCGGAGGTCGAGCGCCGGCGTCAGGAATTCGACCGGCAAAAGGAGATCGCCCGGGTCGTGCGCGATGGGCCCGCGCCCGCTGGACGACCCGACGCTCGACGACCCAAAGAATGAGTACGGCAGTGCGGTAGCGCCGCCACTGATCCGAATATTCGACGGCACAGTTTGTCGAATTCCTAGTCTTCGTCGCGATCTGCACCGCCGGCCGCGCCTTCGGAACGCAATCCTCTGCGACGGTTGACATCGTCAGGCGTTGTTCATGCAGATGCCTGTCTCGATAATTTCTTTGGACAGGAAAGGGCAGGGCTGTATGCTCGCAGCACCGCTCCGGCCATTGGGGGAGAATCATGACCGAGGGCAATATCGTTTTCCAGACATGCCGGGGTCTGTGCCGGGCCGCGGCGTTTGCCGCGATCGCCGCTCTGCTCGCTGTCGTCGCTGCCTCCGCCCCGGCTCTCGCGGCGGCGCCGATGCAGCTGACCTACAACGTGACCCATTCGGTCTTCGGCGATATCGGAACCTACATCAACACGATCGAGCCGACAAATTCCGGGACCACTGTGCAGACCCGCGCGCATTTCGTCGTCAAGATGCTGGGGGTGCAGCTCTACAGCGAGAACGCCGAGCGGACCGAGCACTGGCAAGGCAACCGCCTCGTCTCGTTTCAAGGCGTCACCAGCAAGGGGAACCAGTCGACCGTGGTCCACGGCCAGGCGGAAGGCAACGGGTTTGTGATCTCATCGCCTCAGGGCACGATCACCGCTCCGCCTACGGTCCACCCGGCCAACCCGTGGTCGGCCAACTTTCTCGACTCGCACACGATGATGCGGCCCGACACCGGCCGGTTGGAGCGGGTCAGCATCAGCGGTGGCCAGGAAGCCGTGATCACGATCGACGGCACCCCGGTTCGCGCCCAAAAATATGAGGTCGAAGGCGCCACCCGCTACACCGTCTGGCTCGACAGCCAGGGCGTGCCGGTCATGTTCATCGTCGACGACAACAGCGGCAAAGTCACTTTTACGCTGGCCCACTGCCTCGGCTGCGGCCCTCCCGCTTCCCAGCTGGGGATGCGATAGCCGCCCCGGATCGGCTCGGCGCCGCTCCCCGGCAGCAGGCCCGATGCCCGGCGGCGCAGTCTGATGCCGGCGCGTTTCCTGCCGGCCGGCGACCGCGCGCTGGTGGTGGAGTTCGGCGACCGTGTCGACCATGCCCTCAATGCCGAGGTCTTGCGCCTCGACGCCGTGCTGCGGGCCGAGCCGCCGCCGGGCATCGTCGAAACCGTGCCGACCTTTCGCTCGCTGATGGTCCATTACGATCCGTCGGCGACCTCGCGCGCCGATCTCGAACGCACGATCAGGGGCTTTCTCGACCGGCGCGCGGACGCCGATCGCGAGGCCCGGCGCTGGCAAGTGCCGGTCTGCTATGAGGGCGCGTTCGCCCCCGATCTCGAAGCGGTGGCGCGCCTGACCGACCTCGCCCCGGCCGAGATCGTCGCCCTGCACCATGCCCCCTGCTACCGCGTCTACATGCTGGGGTTTCTCCCGGGCTTCCCCTATCTTGGGGACCTCCCCGAGCCGCTCAGACTGCCGCGGCGGGCCGATCCGCGTCTGCGGGTCCCGGCCGGCTCGATCTCGATCGCGACCTCGCTGACCGCGATCTACCCTTACGAAAGCCCGGGCGGCTGGCATCTGATCGGGGCGACCCCGATCCGCTTTTTCGACGCCGCCCGCACTCCGCCCGCCCTGCTGACGCCCGGCGACAGGGTCCGGTTCGACCCGATCGGCGCCGACCATTTCGCCGCGGTCCGCCATGCCGTCGACACCGGCCGTTACCACCCCGAGAGCGAACCCCTCGGGGCATGAGAGCACTCGCCCGATCTCCGCCACCCCTTGACCGCACCTGATCCGGTCATTCACGACTTGCAACCCGGTATGACCCAGCCCCAAAGCAGGCATGGATAGCCCCAGAACCAGTCCGCGGGCTAAAGCTCCACCGGACGAGCCCGGCTACGGCGACAAGAAGATTGCGGTGAAAGTGTTGACCCCGATCGAATTTGCCGCCTTGGCCTGCCCCGGGCTGAGGGTGCTGACGCCGGGCCTGCACTCGACAGTGCAGGATCTCGGCAGGGTTGGGTATCAGGCGCAGGGCGTGCCGGTCTCGGGGGCGCTCGACGGTTTGTCGCTGCGCCTCGGCAATGCGCTGGTCGGCAACCCGCCGGGCATGGCGGCGCTCGAAATCCTCTACCGCGGGGCGAGCTTCGAAATCGTCGCCGACACCGTCAGAGTCGCGGTCGCCGGGCCCGGCGCGAGCCTCTCGCTTGGCGATCCCCGGCGCCGGGTGCCGGCCTGGCAGAGCGTCACCCTGGCGCGCGGCACGGCGTTTCAGATCGGGCTCGGCGATGCGTCGGTCTGCGCCTACCTGGCGGTCGAAGGCGGCATCGCCGTGCCTCTGGTGCTCGGCAGCGCCTCGACCTATGCGCGCGCCGGGCTCGGCGGCGTCGCGGGCCGCGCCTTGCGGGCGGGCGACCTCGTGCCGTTGGCGACCATGCGGGCAGCAGAGCGGCCGGAACGGCGCCTGCCGCGGCCGCCTCCCGCCGATGGCGGCCAGCCGATCCGGGTCGTGCTCGGGCCGCAGCAGGAATATTTTACCGACGAGGCGCTGGCGGCGTTGCTGGCCGGCGAATTCCGCGTCTCGAACAATGCCGACCGCATGGGCATGCGGCTCGACGGCCCGCTGCTGCGCCACCGCCAGGGCTGGGACATCGTTTCCGACGCGATCGCCACCGGCGCCATTCAGGTGCCGGGCTCGGGCCAGCCGATCCTGCTGCTCGCCGACCACCAGACGACCGGCGGCTACCCCAAGATCGCGACCGTCGTCTCCGCCGACCTGCCGCTCGTCGGCCGCCGCCGTCCCGGCGATGCGCTGCGCTTCGCCGCGGTCACGGTCGAGGAGGCCGAACAACTGGCCCGCGACGAAGACCGTCGTCTCGCCGCCCTCATCGCCTCGATCGAGCCGGCGCCGGCCGAGACCGGCCTCGACCTCGACACCCTCTACGCCGGCAACCTGATCAGCGGCGTCGTCAATGCCCGCGAATAGGCCCGTAACCGCGTAGGGCGTAGGGCAGGCAAAGCATCAGCTTTTCGGGTCAGCGCGAAGGGTCATAAGACACAGGTCGCGTACGTGAATTGTTTGGCGAAACACCAATGACAATACTTCTGGAACAAGCACTTGCAACGGTGGGGCGCCTTCCTGCAGAGATGCAGGACGACATCGCCCATGTCGTTCTCCGGCTGATCGGCGCGGATCATGAACCGCCGGTGCCGCTCACACCCGAAGAGGAAGCCGCAATCGCCGCCTCAAAAGCAGCGGCCGTCCGCGGCGAATTTGCGACCGATGAGCAGTTGCGCGCGGTGCGGGCCAAGCACAGTCTGTGAAGCGTCGCTACACCCTTCCGGCCCTTGCCGAGCTTAGCACGATCCTCGAATTACATCGCCGCCCAGTCACCACAGGGCGCGCGGCGGGTTCAGGCCCGCATTCAGGCCCTCACAGACCTCCTGTTGCTGCATCCGCAAATCGGTCGCCGCACGAACGACCCGGCCATCCGACGGACGACGACGCCCTACCCCTATCCGGTCTTCTAGCAGGCTACCGAAACGAGGTCGTCATCCACGCCGTCCGCCATGCGGCCCGCAATCCGTCCGAAATGCCCGGCTCAACCCGCTAACGGTGACGGCCGAATGCGCTCCGCTCTTCCGTCTGGGGTGGACGGCCCCGCGGCATCTGGTGCCAAAGTTCGGTCGTCAAAACGCGAACTGGAGACCGTCCATGACCGAGATTACGCGCATTGCCATCGACACGTCCAAGTCGGTGTTTACGCTGCATGGGGTTGATGCTGCCGGGCGCGCGGTATTGCGGCGCAATCTGCGGCGCCGTGAACTGCTGCGTTTTTTCGAAGGTCTGCCGCTGCTCGAGGTGGCGCTGGAAGCGTGCGGCGGCTCGCATCACTGGGGGCGCGCGCTGGGAGCACTCGGCCACCGCGTACGCCTGATCCCGCCGCAATATGTCAGGCCGTTTGTCAAGCGCAGCAAGAACGACCGCAACGATGCCGAGGCAATCAGCGTCGCCGCGGCGCAGCCGTCGATCGCCAGCGTGCCGGTGAAGTCGGCCGAGCAGCAGGCCGCGGCCATGCTGTTGTCGGTGCGCGAGCTATTGGTGCGGCAACGCACCCAGCTGGTCAATGCGCTGCGCGGCCATGCCGCCGAGATCGGGGTGGTGGCGCCGCTCGGCGAGAAGGGCTTGGCCGAGCTGCGGACCGAGGTCGCCGCGGCCGATGACGCTGCGGTGCCGCCGGCGGCGAAGCAGGCGATCGCACTGTTGGGCCAGGAAGTCGAGCGCATCGAGACGCGGCGGCGAGCGATCGACACCACGCTGATGCAACAGCACAAGGCCAATCCGGTCAGCCGGCGGCTGGCCGCGATCCCGGGGATCGGACCGATCGGAGCATTGAATTTGGCCCTGCGGGTTGACCCGACGCAGTTCAAATCGGCGCGCCATTTCGCAGCCTGGCTCGGGCTGGTGCCGCGCGAATGCTCGACTGCCGGCCGGCAGCGCCTGGGCGGCATCAGCCGCGCCGGCGACGAGCGGCTGCGCCAGTTGCTGGTGCTGGGGGCGAGCGCGGTCATCCAACATGCCAAACCCGGCCGGCTCGCCACCTCTCAATGGCTGCTCAACCTGCTCAGCCGCAAGCCGCGCAAACTCGCGGCCGTGGCTTTGGCGAACAAGACGGCCCGCATTGTGTGGGCCATGATGACGCGCGGGGAGGCCTACCGGCCGCGGCCGGCCGCCGCCTGAGCCTCGTCTGCCGCGGGTGCAGGGCTTAAAGGGAAAAGATGCTGATCGGTCGGACCGACGATCCGCAAAACCCGTGTAGGGTGGCGGCCTTCAAGGTCACTTTTCCGTTTGGGAGTGGATCGCGGAACCCATCTGGGCCAGCGGCGGGCGCCGCGACACAACAGGCCGGACACACGACTCCAACCGCACCGCATCGAATTCTGTTCCCTCACCCCCTTGCGCCAACCGGGCCGTCCACACACGCCCTACGCTTGCTATCGAGCGGAGGATCGGAGCGTCTCGCCCTCAACGATTGGGAAATTCTGGCTGGGATTTCGAGTGCTAGCTAGACGCTTGCCAAATCGTTCCATCAGCATGGCGGGCACCTTCTTCCAAGATGCGCTGACGCGGGAAGAGAGCACAACAACGGTCACGGCTGTTCTCCAGTCCGCCTGTGGACGGCCCGCGCGGAGCAAGCTCGTTATACGCGATTTAGCGTGCAAACAATGATCGTCAGAGTCAATCGCTTGATTACGGGGCCGGAAAGCCGCCGTAAAAATGCCCGACGCCAAGCCGCCGACAGCCCTGTGTGTGTGATGTCGCATAAGCGCCATTCTGGAAATAGGCGTTTGCCATAACATCCGCTATGCGACCTCACCTGTAGGCGCGCTGACCCTGCAATACGACAAGGTGATGTTCCTCCTGGAGCCGAGCGACCAGGCCAAAGCGGCGATCGGCAAGCGGGTAACGGTCGTTGACCATCCCGACGGCCGGCTGTCGATCCGCTATCGGGGTGTCGAACTGGCGTATCGGACCTTTGACAAGATTCGCCAAGTCTCGCAGGCCGCGATCGTCGAGAACAAACAGCTCGGGGCCGCGCTTGCTTTCATCCGCGAGCAGCAGCTGCGTCGCCAGCCTGAACGGCGCAGCGATCGCGCGCCGCGCCGCCGCGATCAGCACGACGCGCGTCTCTTTAAGGTCGGCTGAGCTTTTCTACGAGCCGAGCGGGCTCGGGCCCGCTCGGTAAAAAAGTCGGAGCGGTTTCGAGCGCCCTGCCGCGGTCGTCGGTCGGGCGCTGCGCTACGCCGGGGCTCCGCGCCCGCCCGCCGCCCGACCCAACCAGAGTGACATTTCTAAATGGCAGAACCGGTGACATCTCTATTTGGTGGACACACAACCCGCCAGCCGTCAATCATGATGACGGCGGAGGAAACGCGCATGCTCAAGGCTGCGAGACCGAAGGCTGCGGCTGGCGGCGCCGTGCCGCCGCTGCGCTTGGCGGCTTCTGCCGACGCCCCATATCTTCCGGCAGGTCTTCTGTCGGAGAAAAACCATGCGCGTAGAGGCGGCGGCGGAAATGGCGGCAGGGGAGCGGAAGGCGGCGCTCGGCGCATTGCCGAATTGGGACCTGGCCGACCTCTATCCCGGTCGCGACAGCCCGGAGCTGACCCATGATCTGGCTCGGCTCGCCGACGACGCCGAGGCCTTTCGACCGCGCTACGAAGGACGGCTGGCCGAGCTTTCGGGGGCGGAGCTGGGTGCCGGGGTCGAAGCCTACGAGCAAATGCAGGAGGTGAGCGGCCGGATCACGAGCTACGCCTCTCTGGTCCATGCCGGCGATCTCGCCGATCCCGAAATCGGCCGCTTTTATCAGACGATCCAGGAGCGGATCAACGCGATCTCGACGACCCTTCTATTCTTCACCCTCGAGCTGAACCGCCTCGACGACGAGGTCCTCGCGGAGAAAGAGGCCGACCCCGCGCTCGCCCGCTATCGGCCGTGGCTGCGGGACATCCGCGCCTTTCGCCCGCATCAGCTGTCGGACGAAGCCGAAAAGCTGCTGCACGAGAAATACGTCGCCGGCCGCGCCGCCTGGACCCGGCTGTTCGACGAAACCGTCGCCGATTTGCGATTTCCCATTCGCGGCCGGGAGCGGACCGAGGCCGAGGCGCTCGACCTATTGTCCGACCGCGATCCCGAGATGCGCCGCGACGCCGCCCACAGCATCGGCGAGGTGCTCGGAAAACACGCCCGCACCTTTGGCCTGATCACCAACACGCTCGCCAAGGACAAGGAAATCGAGGACCGCTGGCGGCGCTTCGCGCGGCCGATCTCGTCGCGCAATCTCGCGAATGTCGTCGAGGACGAGGTGGTCGACGCGCTGATCGCGGCGGTGCGCGACAGCTACCCCAAACTGTCGCATCGTTATTACCGGTTGAAGGCGCGCTGGTTCGGGGTCGAGGTATTGCCGTTCTGGGATCGGAACGCGCCCTTGCCGGAGGATGACGACCGGCTGATCCCGTGGCCCGAGGCCGAGGCGACGGTGCTGTCGGCCTATGGCGCTTTCTCGCCGGAGATGGCGAAGGTCGGCCAGCGCTTTTTCGCCGGACCTTGGATCGACGCGCCGGCGCGGCCGGGCAAAGCCTCGGGCGCCTTCGCCCACCCGACCGTGCCGGCGGCGCATCCCTATCTCCTGCTGAATTATCAGGGGCGGGTGCGCGACGTGATGACCCTGGCGCATGAATTGGGCCACGGCGTCCATCAGGTGCTGGCCGCCCAGCAAGGCTATCTGATGGCCGACACGCCGTTGACCCTGGCCGAAACCGCTTCGGTTTTCGGCGAGATGCTGACCTTCCGCGCCTTGCTGGCGGGCGAGACCGATCCGCGGCGGCGCAAGATCATGCTCGCCGGCAAGGTCGAGGACATGCTGAACACGGTGGTCCGCCAGATCGCCTTCGTCACCTTCGAGATCCGGGTGCATGACGAGCGCCGCGAGGCCGAGCTGACCCCCGACCGGCTCGCCGAAATCTGGCTGGAGGTGCAGCGCGAGAGCCTCGGGCCGGCGATCCGCCTCGACGGCGTCTATCGCCATTACTGGTCCTACATCCCGCATTTCATCCATACGCCGTTTTATGTCTACGCCTATGCCTTTGGCGACTGCCTGGTGAATTCCCTGTATGCGGCCTACCAAGGCGCGCATCAGGGCTTCGCCGAGCGCTATCTCGACATGCTGCGCGCCGGCGGCACCTTGCGGCACCGCGAGCTGCTGGCGCCGTTCGGCCTCGACGCCGCCGACCCGGCCTTCTGGTCGAAGGGCCTCTCGGTCGTCGCCGGCTTTATCGACGAGCTCGAGCGCCTCGGCTGAGCCGGCGTCCGGCTGGCGACGTGCGAAGAACCGGCGCTATTGTCACGCCGGCTCACGCTCCAACCATTTTGTCAGGAGGATCCGAACATGGCGAAATCGAGCTATCAATCAGCACTGATCGTCGGCGCCGGGCGGGGCCTCAGCGCCTCGCTGGCGCGGCTCTTCGCCGGCGAGGGGATGCAGGTGGCGCTGGCCGCGCGCGACGCCGATAAGCTCGCGCCGCTGTGCGCCGAGACCGGGGCCGAGGCCTTTGCCTGCGACGCGGTCGATCCGGCCCAGGTGGCGCGCATGTTCGCCGCGGTCGAGAGCGCCATCGGTGCGCCGGAGGTGGTCGTCTACAACGCCAGCGCCCGCGCCCGCGGCCCGGTCGCCGAGCTGGTCCCGGCCGAGGTCGAGCGCGCGATCATGGTCAGCGGCTATGGCGGGTTTTTGGTGGCGCGCGAGGCGGTCGCCCGGATGCTGCCGAAGCGGCATGGCGCGGTGCTGTTCACCGGCGCCTCGGCCAGCGTCAAGGGCTATCCGCTGTCCGCACCCTTTGCGATGGGCAAGTTCGCGTTGCGCGGCCTCGCCCAGAGCATGGCGCGGGAACTCGCGCCGCAGGGGATCCACGTCGCCCACTTCGTCATCGACGGGGCGATCCGCAATCCCGGCCGGGTCGAGCCGGCCGACAAGCCCGACAGCATGCTCGATCCCGACGCGATCGCCGCCACTTATCTCGGCGTGCTGGCTCAGCCGCGCTCGGCCTGGGCCTGGGAAGTCGAGCTGCGGCCGTGGGTCGAACGCTTCTAGGTATCTTGATCAATGAATTTATCAGGCTTGATTTAATCCTCGTTTGCTCGCTTTGCCGGCGCAAGCCGGTATCCATGGCTGCCATGGGTCCCGGCTTTCCGCCGGGAAAGCACAGTGTTTGATGCTCTGAACCCGCCCCGGCCGGACACCGCGCCCGCGCCGCGGCTCGGCCCGGTCTGGCAGGTCTGGGGCGCCTTTGCGCTGCTGCTGGCGCTGATGGCAGTGCCGGTATTTTCGACCGTGCTGCCGCCGCTGTTCGACTATCCCAATCATCTGGCGCGCATGCACCTCTTGGCCGAGGGCGGCGACCGGTTCTACCGCGTCGTCTGGGCGCCGCTGCCGAACCTGGCCGAGGATCTGATCGTGCCGCCGCTCGCCCGGCTGATGCCGCTTGCGACCGCCGGCGAGCTTTTCCTGGTCATGATCTTCGCGCTGATCGCCGGCGGCGTTTTGTGCCTCAACCGGGTGGTCGCCGGCGGCTGGCGGCTGTGGCCGCTCCTGGCCTTTTCGCTGCTCTACAACCGCATTCTGCTGTGGGGCTTTCTGAATTATCTGTTCGGGATCGGCGTCGCGCTCTGCGGCCTGGCTTTGTGGCTGGCATTTGAACAGCGGCGGCCCTGGCAGCGGGAGCTCGCGTCTGTGCCGCTGGCGCTCGCCTGTTTTTTCAGCCACATCGCCGCTTTCGGGGTGTACGCGCTGGCGCTCTGCGGCCTCGAAATTCCGATGGCCGTCGCCGAGCTGCGAGCCCGTGCCTGGCCGGCGCTCGGCCGTCGCATCGCAGTCTTCGCACCCCAGTTCGTCGTTCCGGCAGCGCTGTTTCTTGGCTGGCGACATCAGGCGGATGCCGGCCGCATCAGCTATGCCGGGTTCGCGCGCAAAGCCGACCTCCTGTTCAGTGTTTTCGACAATTACGACCGCGCCTTCGACATCGTCTGTTTTGCGTTGTTTCTGGCGCTCGGGCTGTGGCTTGCGGCCAGCGGAAGGCTGCGCTTGGCGCCCCGACTCGGCTGGGCGGCGGGCCTGATCTTCGCCGCCTATCTGTTGATGCCGAGCCAGATCTACGGCGGCTCCGGCGCCGACCACCGCTTGCCGCTGGCGCTCTTCCTGCTGCTGGTCGCCGGCAGCGCGCCGCGCTGGCCTGGCCGGCGCACCGCCATCGCGATCGGGACCGCGGCGGCGCTGCTGCTGACCCTGCGGATGGCGGTGATCGAGCGCGTCTGGCGCCGGGCCGACCAGATCTACTGCCGCCGACCTCGCCGCAATCGACGCCTTGCCGCGCGGTGCCAAGCTCGCCGTCGCCTATGCCGACGCCGTCCACGTCGTCGCGGTGCCGCAAGTCCATCTTGCGGCGATGGCGGTGGTGCGCCGCGACGCCTTTGTGCCGACCCTCTTCGCCGTTCCGGGGCAGCAGCCGCTGGAGCTGCGCCCGGCTTGGGCGGCGCTCGCCGCCGC
Source organism: uncultured Alphaproteobacteria bacterium (assembly GCA_963795485.1). Lineage (GTDB taxonomy): Bacteria > Pseudomonadota > Alphaproteobacteria > ATCC43930 > CGMCC-115725 > AP-15. The sequence goes on along the minus strand of CAWCIL010000008.1, from coordinate 934,167 downwards.
GGCCCAGCCGGCATTGCTGTGGGCCGCCTTTGTCTCTGGCGCCCCTGCGGTGCGGGCGCGTCTGGCGCCGGTGCTCGCCCAATTCGATTTCGTCATCTTCGTTGGCGGCCGTGAGCCTGTGGCGGTGATGCCCGACCGGCGCCTGCGGCCGGTTTTCGAACAGCCGACCTTTCAGGTCTTCGGTGTCACGCACGCTCCCCAGTCTACGCGCAGCGGCCGCTAGTCTAGATCTTGGTTCAGGTCGAAGCAGCGGGGATGGGCGTTGAACCGCGCCCGCCATCGGCGCTCAGCTCTTCGAGGCTCTTGCCTTTGGTTTCGGGCAACATGGTCACGGTGACGATGATCCCCAGCACGCTGACCGCCGCCGCAGCCATTTCGGCGGCGAACAGTCCATTCCACGCCATCAGGATCGGGAACAGGAAAACCCCGATAAAGCCGCCGAGCTTGCCCGCGGCTGCCGCGACGCCATGCCCGGTGGTGCGGGCCTCGACCGGGAAAATCTCGGCCGGGTAAACAAAGGTCGTAGCGTTCGGCCCGAACTCGGTGAAAAAGTAGCTGATGCCGTAAACCAACAGAAAGGCGACCACCAGCTGGTCGATTCCGGGGATGAGCGCGATCGCGGCAAAGCTGACGGCCATCATCGTGAACCCGAGGATCTGGATCGACTTTCGCCCCATTCGGTCCATCATGGCGGCGGCGATCAAATAGCCGGGCGCCGCCGCCACGGAAAACACGGCGAGCTGCATCAGCGTGTGCATCAGCAGGGTCTGGTTGGGAGAGATTGCCGACAGCACCACCGGACTCGAAACGGTATTGCCGTAATAGGCAAAATCCATGAAAAACCATGCGAGGCTGGCGCCGATCAGCCGGGTCAGAAATTTCGGCCGGCTGGTTAAAACCCCGAAGCCTTGCCAAAACGAGGTTTTGCCGCCGAGCGGGCCGGCCTCTCGGGGCGCATCAGCGCTGCGGGGGCTGCTCTGCCGGCCCAGCACGTGCGAGGCCGCCTGATGAAACTCGTCGTGCCGGCCCGTGGCCAGCAGATAGCGCGGCGTCTCGGCCATCTGGCGGCGCATCTGAAACACGGCCAATGCCGGGATCGCGCCAAACGCCAGCAGCAGCCGCCAGATCAGGTCGTGCGACAGATTTGTCAGCAACAGGCCGGCGGCCAGCAGCGGCCCGATGATCAGCCCTGCGGCCTGCATCGCAAACACCAGGCTGACCATCATTCCGCGGCTCTTCTTCCCGGCGTACTCGCTCATGATGGTCGAGCTGACCGGATAGTCGCCGCCGATGCCGAAACCGAGGATCACCCTGAAACAGATCAGCCACCAGATATTGGGTGAAAACGCCGAGGCGATCGCGCCCGCCGCCAGCACCAATACTTCAAAGCCGTAAATCCGCTTGCGCCCGAGCATATCGGCCACTCGCCCAAAGGCGACCGCGCCAAACGCCGAAGCTAAAAGTGCGGTCGAAGTGACCAGGCCCTCGGCGACGGCCGAGAAATGCCACTGCGACTTGAGCAGCGCCATGACCACGCCAATAATAAAGAGATCGTAGGCGTCGGTTAAGAAGCCCATGCCCGAGATGAACATGATCTTCCAATGGAGTGCGGTGACCTCGGAGTTGTCCATATGGGCGAGCACGTCCTCGCCCGGGTTTTCTGTAGCCGCCATGGTTGCTCACTGGATTGCGGTATCGAACCGAAAAACCGCGGGCAATAGCCGAGAGTTCCTGAAGATTGGAAAGTTCATATCCGGATATATCAAAGGCCCGACTTCACGAGCAAATGCGCCTGTTATCAATCTGCAATCGTCTGTCATCAATTTGCAATAATGAGAGGGCGACCTCGCGTCCGGAACATTCAAGATTAGCGGCATAGCGGGCCCCACGACAGAATGTGTTGCCACCGCTGTTTTGCGCCATCCGGGGGATAGGACCATGCGGCGAGCAGATGCCAGCCGGCCTTGTCGTGGCGGAGCAGCACCGCCTGTCCGGGCGGCACATCCGCCCAACCTTTCGGGGTGCAGGAGACCAGGGCCAGCGAATAGCCGCGCCTGGCGGCGGCGTCGAGTGCTGCCCGATCGGCGCGGTCTCGGCGCAATAGGTCGAGGTCGCGCCGGCGCGGCGGCGTGTCGGCGAGGACGCCCGCGACCATGGTCGCGACACTGCCATTGTCGCCGGGCAGCAGCAGCGCCAGGCGGTCGCCGTCATGCAGGTACGGCGCAAGGCGTTTGGCGAGGCCCCAGACCAGCGGTTGCGGCATGTCGAGGTCGAACCGCAGCCTCCCGGCAAAAGCCGCCGGCGCCAACAGGGCCACAGCCACAACGGCCGCCGCAATCGGTCCGGACCGGCGGCGCTCGAACCATGCGGCCGGGAGCAGATCGCGGACCGCCAGCGCCAGCGCCAATACCAGCACCAGCGAGAGGTGGGTGTTGTACCGGAAATAGGAGTGGGCCGCCTCGCTCATCGCGACCGGGAAGATGGCGATATAAGTGACCAGCAGAAAGGCGTTGTAGAGGACAAACAGCACCGCGAAGAACGCCAGGAGCCGCGTCGTCGGCGTCCAGCCCTGCCGCGACAGCAGCAGCGGGAGGCTGGCGAACGCCAGCAGGACGCAGCCGAAATACGTCGCCTTGCCGAGGACCACCGCGAGCGCGCTCGCCGCTGTCGCCGGCAGATCGCTCCAGTTCCAATCGCCAAAAGGCAGCGGCGTCAATTCCGCGACGCCGGCATGCGCGACCCAATAGCGCCACGCCGCGTAAAGCAGCACCGAGGGCAGCAATGCGGCTGTCACAAAGCGGACGGCGCCGGCGCGCCGAACCGCGCGCTCGGCCCCCAGGGTGATCAGCGCCGCGCCTCCGAGGGCGGCGAGGAGGCCGATGCCGGACTGCTTGATGTCGACCATCGCCGCGAGAACGAGCGCCAACGTCAACTTCTGCGCGGCGCAGGGCGGCCGAGCGCCAGCTCGCCCTGGCCGGAAACGAACAGCCAGGCAGCCAAGAGTGCGGTCGCGGCCAGTGCCGGCTCGGCATAGGCGGTGAAGTCGATGCGCGGGACAAAGCCCGGATTGAGCAAGGTCGCCAGCAGCAGGCCGAGCGCCACCGCCGCCCAGGATGGCGGCGACGGTAGCGGCAGCCGCGGCGAACTCAGCGCGCGGGCGATCGCGAGCCCGGCCACCAGCTGCAGCATGACGTTGACCAGCGACATGCCCGCTGCCGGATAGTCCGGTTTGACGAGTGCCCCTAAAAAGCTGAGGAACTGGGTGTCGTAGGGTGCTGCCGGCAGCAGCGAGAAGCTCGGCGGCGAGCCGGCGCTCGGCAGCCGGCCGTAATCGACCAGATAGAACGCGTTCGGCAGCAGGTTCAGAAACGTGTCCGGCTGCGACGGGCGGATCGGCGCCATGATCAGCCACAACGGCAGCGAGAGCGCCAGCATGCGGCCGAGCCCGACCCAGGCGGCGGTGGACGGCCGTCGCCCCGGCAGCAGCAGCACGGCCAGTGCCGCGGCGGCGAAGGCCAATGCCGGAACCCGCAGGTCGACCGGCACGAAAACACCCCAGCCCGTCAGCACCAGACACAGCGCCCCCCAGCCGGCGCCGAGCTGGAACTCGGGCATGACCCGGCGGCCGGTCAGCCCCGCCCCGGCCAGCACCAGCACCGCGCCGACCCCCCAGGTCAGCGCAACCGCGAACAGATCGCGCAGGCTCGGCAGGTACGGCGTCATCGCGCCGCGGCGGCGGTCTTGAACGGGGCGAGGGCGGCCAAACCAGCAGCGAGCACCGACGCGACCGAGAGACCGGAGAGATCCGGCTCGCTCAGCACCCGCACTCCGGCACCCCGCGGCGCGCACAATTCCGGGCTCGAAGCCTGGGAGAACAGCACCACCACCGGCTTGCCGCCGGCGGCGGACACATGCGTGGCGCCGGTGTCGTTGCCGATCGTCAGCGCGGCGGCCTGCGCCAATGCCGCCAACCCGGCAACGTCGGTGCGGCCGACGAGGTCGACGGCCTCGGGGCAGGCGGCGACGATAGCCCGGCCGAGCGCCTCTTCGCCGGCGACGCCGACGACGACCGGCGGGCAGCCGGCGCGCACCAGCCGGCATGCCAGCTCGCCGAAGCGGTCCGCGGGCCAGCGCTTTGCCGGGCGGCCCGGCGAGGAGCCTGGGATCAGCATGACAAACCGCCGACCGGCTAGCTCGGCCGGCAACGCCCCCACGGATGGCAGCCGGGGCGTCAGCGAGACCGGATAGATCCCGGCCATCAGCAGCTGCTCGGCCTGCCGGTCCATCGTGTGCTGTCGGTCTCGCCCGAGATTGGCGTGGGGATGCGAGCACCCCCAGGCCGTGCCCGACCATTCGGTCTGCCGGCCCGGCCGCAACAGCCGAAAATAGATGTTGGAGCGGTCGGAGGTCTGGAAATCATAGACCCGGTCGAAATGCCCGTCGCGCAGCGTATGGCGCAGCGCGAGCCAGCCCCGCAGATCGAACATCCGCGGCCGGCGGTCCACCAGAACGGTGTCGAACAGCCCGGTCTGCCGCGCGATTTCGGCGTAGCGGCAGGTCGTCAGCAAGCTTAGATGATCGTTGGCATGATGGCGGCGGATCTCCGGCATCGGGCCGAGCGCCTGGATGAAATCGCCGAGCGCGCCGAGCTTGACGATCAGGACGCGACGCGGGCGGGACATGGGCCGCGGGGTGCCGGGCTGCGGCCGCAAGCGGGACAGGGCATCGAGATCGACTTGGAGGGCGAGCTCCTCGAACGTGTGGAAGACCGCCGCGTGCCGCGCGATCTCGGCGGAACCGATCGCGGCTTGCAGCGCGTCGATCACTTGCCGGGCCGCGATCAGGGCGGCAGATCGGACGCCGCCGGCAAGAAACTGCCGAGCGTGTGCTTCCGTCTCCGGCGAGGCCAGGATGCGTGCGCCGGCGCGCCGCAGCCCGAGCCGCTCGCCCGCGAGGTGAGCAACGCAGACGTCGCTGCCACAGCCTTGTCGCAGCCGATCGATGTCGCAGGCTATCCGGTAACGGCGATCGGTCGCACGCCGGGCCTCGTTCCACGCGAAGAACGCATTGAGAGGGGTCGCTTCGGGAAACGCGCTCGCGCGCAGCGGCGGCAGAGATGTCATCGGCGGGGCTCATCGTCGAACACGCGGGCGGCCCGGTTCCAATGCGCCGAACCGCTGCGGTCGGGGTCGTGCGGCCGCCGCACCGGATCGCTGCTTGCCGCTTCCGAACCAAGTCGGGGAGTGCTACCGCTTGGAGCTGTCCGCAATCTTACAGATTGGCGGCGCTCGAGGGTTCCGGCCGGTCCTGGGGTCTGCACCTATTCTGCCGCCTTGACACCGGTTTGTTCGGACTGCTCTTGTGCCGAGGGAAATCGGGGCGCGCCGCAGCGAATGGCGACGACGCGGTGCGATGGAGAGTTCAACCGAGTTCGGGACCTGTTTTCAAGGATGGCGGTTTCGCGAGCGCCCTGACCGCGCCTGACCGGTGCAGCGCAGCGCCGACCGTGGCGTCGGGAGCGGTCGTGCCGGCGCCGAGGCGTTGCGCGGGGTCTGGGCCGTTGCGCGTTGCTCGACCATGTGCCGAGCTTGATGTTTGTCTGGGGCGCCGGTTCGCCTGGCGAGCGTTCGCGGCGCGCCTTTCGTCGCATGCGGCGATCGGGCATCGGCAGGTTTCGGGAGCCGGTTCGCGATGTTCGAAGCCGAAGCTCGCTGGCTGTGCCGCGCGCTCGACGGGTTTGCGCCCAACCGGCTGTCGCCGATGCTCAATCTCGGCAGCAGCTCGGCCGCGTTCCGCGAGCGGGCGCAGCCCTGGACCGAGTGCCGGCTGTTTGCTCCGTTGCGCGCCCGCGGGATCGATATCGTCCATGTCGACATGCGCGACGTACCGGGGGTCGATGTCCAGGCCGACCTGACTGATCCGGCCGATCTGCCGCGGCTGCGCGCCCGCCGACCGCGAGCATTGCTGTGCTGCAACCTCTTGGAGCACGTCAGCGGCCCCGACCGGCTCGCGCGCCATTGCCTCGATCTGTTGGAGAGCGGCGGTCTCGTTTTTGTCACCGTGCCGTTCAGCTATCCCTATCACCGCGATCCGATCGACACGATGTACCGGCCGAACCCCGCCGAGCTGGCGGCGCTGTTCGCAGGCGCGCGTCGGCTCGACACCGCGATCATCGGCGCCGGCATGTCCTATCGCGACGAAGTCCGCGAGCGGCCGTGGATTTTGTTGCGTCAGGTCGCCCGATTTCCGGTACCGTTCCTGTCGCTGACGCGGTGGAAGCGCTCGATGGCGAAGCTCTATTGGCTCGGCGCCGAATACCAGATCACCTGCGGCGTGTTCGAGAAGCCGTGAGGCCGGGCGGCCCGGTGCGCCGGGGCGCCGCGGTCGAGCCCCCGTCGCCGAGCACCCTTCGTCGTCGGGCGGCAATCGGGCGTTGTCCGGGCGCGGTGGGGATCGCTACACTCGCCCGATGCGCGTTCTCTATCACGTCCTGCTGTCCCCGGCCGCGCGCAAGGTGCGCGTCGTGCTGCGGGAGAAGAGCCTCGACTTCACGCTGAAGGCCGAAAAGACCTGGGAGCGGCGGCCGGAGTTCCTGGCGCTCAACCCCGCCGGCGAGGTGCCAGTGCTGATCGAACCCGACGGCACCGTGCTCGCCGATTCGGCGGCGATCGTCGAATACCTCGACGAGGTCTATCGCGAGAAGATGCTGATCGGCATCAACCCGGTCGATCGCGCCGAAGTGCGGCGCCTGACCGCGTGGTTCGACATCAAGATGAACCTCGAAGTTACCGAGAACCTGCTCGGCGAGAAAATGATGAAGCGCTACCTCGGCGACCGGCAGCCGAACTCGCAGGCGATTCGCGCCGGCCACGCCAATCTGCCGCACCACCTCGACTATATCGGCTATCTGGTCGACCGCCGGCGTTGGCTCGCGGGCGACCATTTCTCGATCGCCGACATCACCGCGGCGGCGCAGCTGTCGAGCCTCGATTATCTGGGCGACGTGCCGTGGGAGGCACACGAGCCGGCCAAGGAATGGTACGCGCGGATCAAGTCGCGGCCGAGCTTCCGCCCGATTCTCGCCGACCACCTGCCGGGGGTGCCGCCGCCCGCGCATTACGCGGACCTCGATTTCTGATGACCCGTATTCGCCGCTGCCAAAGAGCGCCGCGCCCGGCATTACTCCAGCCGGGGTGAACGAGCCGCGTCCGACGACGGCGCCGGCGGTCGCGTCTCCGGCATCGCCGCGGCGACGAGGGCGGCGGCGCAGAGCCCGACGCCGGCCATGCTCAGGAATGAGGCGCCGCCGCCGAACTGGTCGGCCACCAGCCCCGCTGCGGTCGTGCTCAAGGTGGCACCGCCGCCGACCGCCAGCCCGACCAGGCCGAGGCACGTCGTGTAGTGACCGGTCTGACGGGTGATGTCGGCAACGATCAGCGGCGTCAGCACACCCAAAGCCGCTGCGCTCAGCCCGTCGAGCAGCTGGATCGCGATCATCGCGTACGGATCGGCGATCGCGGCCAGCAGCACCCCGCGGATCGGCAGCACGGCAAAGCCGACCAGCAGCACCGGTCGTCTTCCCCAGCCTTCGGCCGCCCGCCCGGCCCACGGCGAGACGAGTGCGGTGACAAATTGCGGGCCGACGATGCAGGCGGCGATCAGCAACGGTGCCGCGCGGCCTGCGCGCTGCGTCACCAGCCCGGCCGCGATCGGCAGCATCGCCGCGTTGGCGAGCTGGAACAGGGCGGCGCAGAGACCAAAGACCAGGAGCCTGCGGTCGGCAAGAAACCGCCATGACCGAAGGGGAGTTGCGGGCGCATCTGACGGCGTGGCCTCGGGCGCCTCGCCGCTCGGGCTCGAGGCATGCTCCCGGCCGATCGCCTGGAGCGCCGCGAGCGCTGGAAAACCGAGCCCCGCAGTCAACAAAAAGATGGCGCGGCCCGACAGGTAGTATCCGCATAAGCCCATCAAGCCGGCGGCGAACGCGTTGCCGAGCGCCGAATAGCGGGCGTTGCGGCCGAGCCGCTCGCCGAGAGCACGGTGGCCGACCATGGCCAGGCTCAGCGCCGCGATCGCCGGACCCAGAACCGAGCTGGCGAAGGCGTGCAGCACCTCGGCCGAGGCGATCGGCAGAAAGGCCGGCCAGACCGCGATGACGAGCGCGCTCGCCATCACCGCGACGATCGCCGCCCCCGCCGCCGCCCGCTTGCTGCGGATCGCATCGACCAATGCCCCGCCCGGCACCTGGCTCGCCATCGCCGCGATCGTGCCGGCGCTCAGCACCTCGCCGATCGCTCCCAAGGTCCAGCCTGCGCTGGTCAGATAGACCGAGATGAACGGGCCGAAGCCGGTCTGGAAGTTGGCGACAAAAAAGTTCAGCCAATCGAGGCCGCGCAGCCGGCGGGTCACCGCGGCGGAAGAGTCCCCGGGCGAACGCCGATGCCGGGCATGGCTGGAGACGCGACCGCGAATGGCGTCACCGGGGAGCGTCCGCGGGCGGCGCGGCCCTACCCGAATGCGGCAGGGTCACGATCGCGACCGGCTTGTCGGGGCCCTGATATTCGGGAGCGGCCTCGAGCTGCTTGCGCCCGATATCGAGGGCGATGACGTTTTTCTGATCGCCCGTGTCGAACAGCAAGGCGCCCCAGTCGATCGCAATTTTGCGGGTGCCGACCCCGAGAAAACCGCCGAAATCGATGATCGCGGCCCGTGGCTTGCCGCTGCCGTCGAACAGCACGTTGACGATCGGGCCCATCTTCTCGCCGGTCGCGCTGACCACGTCCCTGCCGAGGATGGTGCTCAGATAGTCCCCGGGGATGCTCTGGAGGTCCGCCCGATGCGGCGCCGCGCCGCCGCTCGGTGCTGCCGTCGCCGCGAGCGCCGGCGCCGAACTTTGCGCAAGCGCCAGGATCGCGGCAAAAGCCGCGGGAAGGGCCAGGCTCCGCCGCCGGCGCGCGACCGCCGAGGCTCGCGGAGCGACTTCCGTCGTGGGTCGGCGGGGGCCATGGGAGGGTGCGACATCGCACCGCAGGATTGGCGCGGACCCGCGCCGAAGGCCGCTGGGAGCGCCGCGGAGATGGAGTATTCGACAGCTGGGCTTTGGCGTGGGTGGCTCCCAATAGGAATAGATGCTGCGCAATTCCGTTAGCGCCTCAACAGGTCCGGTCTGGACGCGAATACGGTCTGATCCACAACCGGCGACACCGAATGAAGCTCGGGCATCCGCTCATGTCAACAACGTGTCAAGGCAGGAATCCTGTTCGACCTCGGTTGAGGCGTCGCTTTTCAACTTTGGGGAGATCGGGAAATAGGCGATGAGTTCAGAGCTAGCCATAGACGGACCTTACCGGAGCCGGTCGCCGAACCCGCGGCTGAAGATCGCCGGGACCGGCGGCGCCGAGCCCCGGTCCGGTCAGGGCTACCCGCCGCGCGAGGCTGGGCGCCCTGCTCGGCGCGATCCCGGAGGCGACCGGGGGACCGCATCCTTTCCCCGCCGGCCGATTGCATTTTTGTGGCATTACGTCAGACGGCGGCCGTGGCTCCACCTGATCGCGATCGCCTCGGTCGCCGGCGCCGCCAGCTTCGCCTGTGTCGCGCAGTACGGCCTGAAGCTGATCGTCGACGGGATGGCGGCGGGTCCGCAGCACATCGCGCAAGTCTGGTGGGCGCTCGCCGTCTTTGCGGCGCTGACGGGCGGCGAAAGCGTGCTGTGGCGCGTCGGGAGCTGGCTCGGCTACCGCGCGATGCTGGGCGACAAGGCGGAAGCGAAGTTCGATCTGTTCAACCATTTGAGCGGCCATTGCAGCCGGTATTTCGCCGAGCGGATGGGTGGTGCCTTGGCCAACCGGGTCTCGGCCGTCGGCGATTCGCTGCAGCAGGTGCATTCGATCACGCTGTTCAACATCGCCCCGGTCTGCGCCGATTTCGTCGCCGCCCTGGCAATGCTCGCGACCGTCAGGTGGCAACTCGTCGCGGCACTCTGCGGATTTGTCGCGGTGATGGCCGGCATGCTCGCCCGGTTCAGCCACCGCGGCGCGCCGCGGCATCGCCTGCATGCCGACCGCGCCGCCGAGGTCGGCGGCGAGCTGGTCGATGTTCTGTCGAACATATGGCTGGTCAAGGCGTTCTCAGCGCGCACCCGCGAGCGCGCCCGGTTCGAGCGGCTGCTGCAGGGCGAGGAGAGCGCGCATCGCGGCAGCCTGATGTATGTCGAGCGGCTGCGCGTCTGCCACGATCTCGGCTTGTGGCTGATGGCGGGCGGCATGCTCGCCTGGACCCTCTATCTGTGGAGCCAGGGAACAATCAGCCCCGGCGACGTGATCCTGACCGTGGCGCTGGCGCTGCGCATCCTGCATGGCTCGCGCGACTTCGCCTTTGCGATCGTCAACGCCACCCAGTACATCGGCCGCATTGCCGAATCGATCGAGGTCATCGGCGAAAATCATCGGGTGCTCGACCGGCCGGGCGCAGCCGAATGGGTGCATCTGGGCGGCAGCATCGCCTTCGAGGAGGTCGATTTCTCATATCCGGGCGGTCAGGAGGTGTTTCGCGCCTTGAACCTGCGGGTGCGGCCCGGGCGAGCGCGTCGCCATCGTCGGCCCTTCGGGCGCCGGAAAGTCGACGTTGATCAGCCTGCTGCAGCGGCTGGTGGACACCGACCGCGGCCGTATCCTCGTCGACGACCAGGACAGCCGGGCGATGACCCAGGACAGCCTGCGCGCCGCCATCGCCGTGGTGCCGCAGGAGATCTCGCTGCTGCACCGTTCGGTGCGCGAAAACATCCGCTATGCCCGGCCCGAGGCGAGCGACGGCGAGGTGCTGGCCGCGGCGCGGGCGGCGCGGTGCGACGGCTTTATCGGCGAGTTGCCGCAGGGCTACGACACGATCGTCGGCGAGCGCGGCAGCAAGCTGTCGGGCGGCCAGCGGCAACGCATCGCCATCGCCCGGGCATTGCTGAAAGATGCCCCGGTCATCGTGCTCGACGAGGCGACCTCGGCGCTTGGACAGCGCGTCCGAGATCGAAGTCCAACGGGCGCTCGACGTGCTGATGCGCGGCCGCACCGTGCTCGCGATCGCCCATCGGCTGTCGACGGTCGCGAATTTCGACCGGGTGGTCGTGCTCGACCGGGGTGCGATCGTCGAGGACGGCAGCCCCGCCGAGCTGCGCCGCCGCCGCGGCCGGTTCGATCGGATGTGCCGGCTGCAGGAGGGCACCGTGCTCGATCTGGCCAGCTGAAACATTTGGCCGGGTCGTTCCCTCGGAGGCGCGGCGCTGTCCGGGGAATTCCGGCCTCGAGACGACACGCCATCGCTTTCCCGGCGAAAGCGTGGCGAAAGCCAGGACCCATGGTGCCCGTCGCCTCGGCCGGCCCGACCGTGCGCCGGGAAAGCGACCGTCGCGACGCTGGGGTTCCCGCTTTCGCCTCGTTTTCGCGGGCATGACGACTCCAACGGGATCGTCGTGGGGCATCTCAGATCTTCTTGGTCCCCAAGCCGTCGCCGCCTTCGCAGGCCTGTGCGTGCAGCCAGTCCTCGACCGACAATCGGCCGTGATAGACTTCGGCGTAGAGGCCCGACCGGCCAGGTCAGCACGAAGACGACGTTGCTGACGATGTCGGTGTTCCGGTTCGGGCACGGGCCGGGCAGCAGAAACCCGATCGCCAGCAGCACGATCCCGATGACCAGATAAAGCCCGACCAGCACCCGCATGGTTCTCTCTGAGCAGCCGAAGAACCGACCCGAGCGGCGGGTCAGGCCCGGACGCCCGCGCCACGGAACAGGTTCCGGCCGCCGGATGCAACCCCTAAGTGGGCTCGGGCGGCTCGGACCCTCCGGCGTCGACGATCAACCGCGCAGGAGCCCTGGATGACCCGGCCGGCTGAGGATGACCGCGATCGTATTGGCCCTGCTGTGCCGCCGCGTCCGTGGGTCGCGCCCGGCGCGGCTTGCGCTGTGGGTTTTCGTCGGCGGTGTCGTCTTCGGCGCGGTTTGTCTGTGCGTTCCTTCGCTGATCTCGCTCGGCTTTACTTATGAGCGCAATTACAACGAAGGCTGGAACGTCTACAATACGCTCAGGCTCGTTCATCACGAAGTGATCTACGACAACGACTTGTGGAGAGTAAATAATTACCCGATCGGTTCGTTCCTGATCGTCGCTGCGGTCGATTCCTTGGTCGGGGATCCGCTGTTGAGCGGGCGGATCGTGGCGGCGGCGGCGTTTCTCGCGATCGGCGTCCTGGCCGCGGTGGCGACCCGCGGTTTCGGCGGCGACCGGGTCGACGCGGTGTTCGGCGGCGCTTGCGCGGCGGGCTTCTGCTATCTGATGGCGCCCGCCTGGATTGCGGTCGATGATCCGCAGAGCCTGGCCGAGGCGATCATGCTCGGCGGCCTCGTCAGCTACATATCGCGCGAGCCGGACCGCGTCGGTCTGCTGCGCACGGCGCTGCTCGTCGCCATTGCCGGCTTCGTCAAGCACAACCTCGTCGCGATCCCGCTGGCGATCACCCTCGATCTGGCGATCCGCTCGCCGCGGCGGCTGGTTTTTTGGCTCGGCTGCTGCGCGGGATCGGGGGCGGCATTGCTCGGCCTGACCCAGCTCGTCGCCGGCGGCAGCTTTCTCGATCATCTGCTGTCTCCGCGAATGTTCGCCTGGCACGGCGTCCATTACCATCTGATGAAGTACCTTCGGCTCTTCAAATTCCCATTGCTGACCGTCCTGCCGTTTTCGCGGGCGATCTTCTTTGGCGACCGCCGCCTTATGCTTGGCATTTATGGCTTGATCTCGATCGGGACGGCGGCGATTTTTGCGGGGTTCGAGGGAGCTTCCTACAATATATTCCAAGATCCGGCGGTCTTCCTCGGCATCGCCAGCGGTGTCTTGCTGCACGAGCTGCGTCGGCGGGTCGACCTGCGAGCCGATGCCGGCGCATGGAGGATGGCGGCAGCGTTCGCGGCAGTGCCGCTGCTGCTCGCCCAGCCGATCTGGGCAAAGGCCCCGCGAGCCCTCGATCGGCTCGCTCACCCCGGCCATCTGCTCGCCGCCGACCGCCGCGCCGAGAGCGAATTTGCCGCCGAAGCGCATTACCTGGCGCAGCGACCCGGGCCGGCGATCTGCGAGAGCCTGCTCTTATGCGATCTCGCCGGAAAGCCGTTCATCCTAGACCCGTTCAACTCGCGCCAATACATCCTCGCCGGCCGGCTCGACCAGCACCAGCTGATCCGTCGCATTGCGACGCACGAGTTTTCCGTGGTTCAGCTGCGCGAGAACATCTGCGACGACCCGAAGACGGCGTACTGCCACATCCTGCACTACCCCCAGAAATTCAATCGGTTCACCGACGAGTTCCTGTACGCGGTCCATCGCTATTACCGGCAAGGCTGGCACTCTCGGGACGGCGTCTTTTATGTCCCGCGATGAACATTTGCAGATCTCAGGCGCTCGCCCCGGCCCGGCCGAGTTCCGGAGCTGCGCGTCGGACGAGCGCATCCGGTTGCGAGCGCGCGGACAGGACGATAGGTTCGGGCCATGCCGCCCGCACCCGACGCCGTGCGCTATCTGAGCACCCGCGACCCGCGGCGGGAACCCCCGACATATTCGTTCGAGGACGTGCTCCTTGCCGGCCTCGCCGAGGATGGCGGGCTCTATGTGCCGGACCATCTGCCGAAGCTCGGCGCCGAGGCGCTGCGCGATTGCGCCGGCCTGCCTTATGCCGAGCTGGCGGCGCGGATTATGGCCGCTTTCGTCGGGGACGCGTTTTCCGCGGCTGAATTGCGGTCGCTGACGGCGGCCGCCTATCGCAGCTTCGCGCACCGGGCGGTGGCCCCGCTGGTCCAGCTCGACGAGCGGCTGTGGCTCCTGGAGCTGTTCCACGGGCCCACCCTCGCCTTCAAGGACCTGGCATTGCAGCTGGTCGGCCGAATGTTCGACGCGGTGCTGGCGCGGCGGCGCGAGCGGGTGACGATCATCGGCGCCACCTCGGGCGACACCGGCTCGGCGGCCTTGGCCGCCTGCCGCGACCGCGACGCGATCGACATTTTCGTCCTCTACCCGCACGGGCGGATATCCGAGGTGCAGCGCCGGCAGATGACCACGGTCGAGGGGGCGAACGCCCATGCCGTCGCGGTCGAGGGCAATTTCGACGATTGCCAGGACCTGGTCAAAGCGCTGTTCGCCGACGCCGATCTGCGAAGGTCGCTGAACCTCGCCGCGGTCAACTCGATCAACTGGGCCCGGATCGCCGCCCAGACCGTGTATTATTTCGCCGCCGCCGTCGCACTCGGCGCCCCGGGGCGGCCGGTCTCGTTCAGCGTGCCGACCGGCAATTTCGGCAATGTCTATGCCGGCCACGTCGCCCGCCGCATCGGGCTGCCGATCGCGCGGATGGTCATCGGCACCAACCGCAACGCCATCCTCGCCCGCTATATTGCCGAGGGCGAGATGGCGATCGCCCCGGTCGAGCCAAGCCTGAGCCCGAGCATGGACATCCAGGTGTCGAGCAATTTCGAGCGCCTGCTGTTCGAATTGAAGGGCCGCAACGGCGCCGCGATCGCCGAGGCGATGCGCAGATTTCGCCGCGACGGTCGCCTGCCTGCGGACGACCAGACCTGGCGGGCGGCGCGCGGCTTGTTTTCGGCCCACAAAATCGACGACACTCTGACGATGCAGACCATCGCCGAGACCTATGCCCGGTCGGGAATGCTGATCGACCCGCACACCGCGGTCGCGGTCGCCGCTGCCCGCGCCGAGCTCGCCGCGCCCTTGGCTGGAGCGGCGGACCGGACGCCGCCGGACGGGACGCCAATCGTGGCGCTCGCGACCGCTCACCCGGCCAAGTTCCCGGACGCGGTCGAGCGGGCGACCGGCATGCGCCCGCCGCCGCCGCCGGCATTGGCCGAGCTCTTCGACAAGCCCGAACGGGTGACGATTCTGCCGAACGATCGCGCCGCGGTCGGACGGTTTATTCGCGGCCATGCAAGGCGTGCGGGAGCGGCCAATATGACGGTACGGGTTTCCACCCTGGCGAACGGGTTGCGGATCGCCACCGACCGGATCGACACCGTCGACACGGTCTCGCTCGGCATCTGGGTCGATGTCGGGACCCGGCACGAGCCGGCGGCGGTCAACGGGGTCGCGCACTTTCTCGAGCACATGGCGTTCAAGGGCACCGAGCGGCGCTCGGCACTCGCCATCGCCGAGGAGATCGAGGCGGTCGGCGGCCACCTCAACGCCTACACCTCGCGCGAAAGCACGGCCTTTTACGCGAAGGTGCTGAAGGAGGATGTGCCGCTGGCGCTCGACATTCTCGCCGACATCCTGCAGCACTCGACCTTCGAGACCGACGAGCTGGAGCGCGAGCGCACCGTGATCCTGCAGGAGATCGGCCAGGCCAACGACACCCCGGACGACATCATCTTCGACCATTTCCAGGAATGCGCCTATCCCGACCAGGCGATGGGGCGGCCGGTGTTGGGCCGGCCCGAGATCATCCGCCGGCTCGGGCGCGACGACGTCACCACCTATCTGCGCGACCATTACGGCGCGCGGCGGATGGTGCTGGCGGCGGCCGGCAACCTCGACCACGACCGGCTGGCCGGACTGGCGGAGAGGCTGCTCTGCGAGGTCCCGGCCGAACGCCCGGTCACGACCGAGCCGGCGCGTTACGCCGGCGGCGACCGGCGCGAGGCGCGCGACCTCGAACAGCTGCACCTCGTTCTGGGCTTTCCCGGGCTGACGCTCGACGACCCCGATTTTTACGCGGCCTCGGTGCTGTCGACGGCGTTCGGCGGCGGCATGTCGTCGCGCCTGTTCCAGGAGATCCGCGAAAAGCGCGGCCTGGTCTACACGATCCATTGCTTCGCCCACAGCTATCGCGACGGCGGGTTGTTCGGGATCTATGCCGGCACCGGCGAAGAGGAGGCGGCCGAGCTGGTGCCGGCCCTGTGCGAGGAGGCGCGCAAGCTCGTCGACGGGCTGAGCCCGGTCGAGCTCGCCCGCGCCAAGACCCAGATGAAGGCGGGCTTGCTGATGTCGCTCGAAAGCACCTCGGCGCGCTGCGAGCAGCTGGCGCAGCATCTGCTGATCCACGGCACCCCGTTCGACCCGCCCGAGATCGTCAGCCGGATCGAGGCGGTCGACGCGGATGCGATCGGGCGGGTCGTCGCGCGCTGGCGGTCGGGGCCGCCGACCTTGACCGCGCTCGGGCCGCTCTCCCGCCTCGAAGAGTTCGACCGCGTCAAGGCGCGGCTCGCCGCCTGACGGCGCCGGTGCGATGGCGCCGCAGCGCAAATCCTTTCCGCGTCTGTTTCCGACTCGCTCCGACCCGTTGCGGCTGGTCGGCGAGCGGGTTTTTTTGCGCGCGCCCGAGCGCGGCGACTGGGAGGCGTGGGCGAGCCTGCGCGCCCGCTCGCGCCGCTTTCTCGAACCGTGGGAGCCGAGCTGGCCGCCCGACGCGTTGTCGCGGCTGAGCTTCCGCTGGCGCGTCGCCCGCTATGCCGAGGACTGGCGGACCGACCAGGCCTACAACTTTTTCATCTACGCGCACGACGACACGCTGGTTGGCGGGATCGGGCTGTCGAACGTCCGCCGCGGCGTGTCGGAGACCGCGAGCCTCGGCTATTGGGTCGGCGAGCCTTATGCCCGCCAGGGCTACATGACGGCGGCACTGCCGCTGGCGCTCGATTTCTCGTTCGCCCGACTGCGCCTGCATCGGGTCGAAGCCGCCTGCCTGCCGACCAACACCCCGAGCCGCGCCCTGCTGCTGCGGGCCGGGTTCCATCAGGAAGGCCACGCCCGCCAGTATCTGTGCATCGAAGGAAAATGGCAGGACCACCTGCTGTTCGCCATGCTCAGCGCCGATTGGCAGCGCTGAGGCCGCCGAGCGGTGGCCGCGGTCGCAAATAGGGCAGATCAACCGGGCGTCGACCGGGAAATCTTTGGTACTTTTTAACTTTTGGCGGGGATGACTCGGCAGCGGCACGACGCGGGCAAAGAAAGCGCCGGTTCGCGACAGGCCGCTTCCTCAGTTCGGAACCAGCAAAATGAGCGACGGCTGCGAGGTCATTATTCTGCCGTCTTATTCAACTATCTGATGATGCCGTTTAGCTGTCTCGTCGCGCGGTTAGACAGATGAAGGTGGCATGAAGCTGAGAATGATGCAGCTGGCCGTCGGCCTCGTCTGCACCCTGTGCTTTCTGGCACTAGCGCTCCATGGCGTGAGCCTAGCGACGATCGGCGCGGCCCTCGTGGGGGCCGATCCGCTGTGGATCGGGTTGGCGATGCTCGTCTATTGGGGCGACCTGGCGCTGCGGATGTGGCGATGGCAATGCATTCTACGGCCGGTCGCGGTGATTCCGTACCGGGTCGTGGCGCGCGCCCTGCTTGTCGGCTATGGGTTCAATACGCTCGTGCCGGCGCGCTTGGGCGAACTCGTCCGCGCCGAGTACCTTAAGAAGACATATAGGCTCTCGCGCGTGTGGGCTCTCACCTCCATCGTTATAGAGCGTCTGTTCGACGGCCTGACCGTGATCGCCTGCCTGGGCATCGGTCTATGTCTGACGCCCATGGGGCCAGATGGCGGGATATTGATCAAAGTTCTGGTAAGCGGGGCAGTTCTGTTCGGCATCATCCTGCTTGCGGCGATCTACCTCTCGGGATCGACGATGCCTCGCATTCTCGGCCGGTTTGCCGGACTGTCGGCGCAGATGGCGATGGTGCGCCGCGGGCTCGAGATTCTACGCAGCTGGCGCACCGCGGAGATCGCTGCAACTACCCTCTTGATCTACATGGTCGAAACATTCTCGCTGTGGTGTCTGGTCAAGGCGGTGGGCCTTAGCTTCGGACCAGCCGATGCTCTTGTTCTTGTCGGCGTCGTGAGCCTGAGCACGCTGGTGCCCTCCGGCCCCGCCTTTCTCGGCACTTTGCAGTTCGCATACGCTCTGGCGGTTGAGTTCGCCGGTGGCCCTCGGGCGGCCGGCGTCGCCGCGGCGACCTTGGCGCAACTTTGCATGTTGCTGCCGCTGGTAGTCGCCGCCGCCGCCATTCTCGCGCACGGATCGGGTGGCAAGATTTTCTCGTTCCTGGCGAGGCGCGAGTCCTATGAGGCTCCTGTTGACAAATAACTTGGTGCTTCTGTATAACGTATACTAATAGATCGTCACAAACAGTACATGTTAACCAATTTAACCGTAATCTAGGAGCAACCGATGAAATTGTCGGTCGTTATCCCCGTGTATAACGAGGTTCGATCGCTGCCGTTGATCCTGAATAAGGTAGTTTTATCTCTGCCGCAGGTGGAAAAGGAAATCCTGTTGATCGATGACTGCTCGAAAGATGGGACACGAGATTGGATAAAGGAGCAGCTCGACGGAGGCGCGCGGCAGGCTTGGCCGGGTGATGGCGGCGTGGTGGTGATCGGCGAGGAGGGCCGCCATCGCGCCACGGAAAACATCGCCAAATCGACGATCGTCGCCTTTTACCACGACAACAACCAGGGAAAGGGTGCGGCGCTCAGAACCGGACTGCGCCGCGCCACCGGCGACGTTATTGTCATACAAGATGCCGATCTCGAGTACGATCCGGCGGATTGGTGTCGCTTCTGGCCGCTGTTCGCGGAAGACAAAGCGGATGTGGTGTACGGTACAAGATTCAGCAGCGAACCTCACCGCTGCCTTTATTATCACCATTTTGCAGCCAACAAAATATTATCGGTTTTATTCTCGCTCGTTTATAATCAGATCCTCAGTGATCTCGAAGTATGTTATAAGATGTTCAAAAAGGAAATTATCCCGCTATTGACCCTTCGAAGCAACAGGTTCGGCTTCGAGATCGAGTTTTCGGCGAATGTGGCGCGGGCGCGGCGCCTCCGAATTCTACGAATTGGGAATATCATATTACGGCCGCACTTACCAAGAGGGTAAAAAAATCGGCTGGAAGGATGGCCTCAAGGCACTGGGTTATATTTTTTGGTACCGGTTCGCGTAAGGTCCGTGCGCAGCGCATCGCTGCTCGGCTGGCCGACCAACCTGCCCCTGTGTGCGACGCGACAGGCGAAATAACGGCGGCGCAGGGAACAACCGGGGAATACCCATGCGCGGCTCCTGCATTACCGCCGTGGTTCGCAAATGGCGAATCTGCCTCACAGCAGGGAGGGTTTCAATTCCGAAAAAACCGCGTCCGATTTATTCGGGGATAGGTCCACCGCCGGCAGAGCGTAGACGCACAGCTCGCTGCCGCCGCCCCGCTGGTTGGGCACAGACAGGACCAGGCGTGCGCCGAGCAGATTGGAATTGAGAGCGGCTCTCAGGGTTCGGTCGTGCGGGAACGCGTCAGCAGGGATCGGCTCCTGCACGACGAGCCAGCCGATCTCGTTGTCCCTGATCCATTTGGCCATCGCGGCGGGCGTCGCAAATCGTTGCGCGTAGGTGGTGCCGCTGAAATTGCCGCTCGCCAGCACCGCCGTCCCGCGCACGACATAATGGCTCCAGGCGCGGTCCCGCTCGGCGAACGCCGCAATGACCGCGCCCTCCACGCTGGCCGACCCCGACACCAGCACGAGCGGGTTCGGCTTTTGGGCATCGAGGATATATGAGGCGATCCGTTGCGAATGGTAGGGTTCGAGGTGCGGCTTGTGAAATACGCTGGCGCTCGACAGCAGCAGGATGGCGCCGCAAAGCGCGGAGCGGATCGGCGGCCGCCTGATCTGCGACAGCGGGAATAGGCTCGTCAGCCGCCGCAATCCCGATGCCGCCACAATGGCCGCGCTGGGCAGTGCAGGGATCAGATAGCGCTCCAGCAAGTCCGCCGGGGCGATCACCGCAATGACCAGCATCGCCAACGACGTCGCGACGAACACATCGACGTCAAACGGCTCTCTACCGGCATCGGCGGTTACCGAAAAATATAACCCAACGACATAGCCGGCAATGGTGAGCACCCCCAAGCTATCGATCGCCGCTTTCAAAAAGAAGGGGATGGCAAGCCGCGTGTAGGCCCATCCCCATGAGTAAATAAATCCGGTCGCTGCCAGATGATACGTGGCTATATACCAGGGAATCGTGAGAAGTCCGACCACGATCGCGGAAAATATCGCCTTCCGATTGAAAAGAAACCACATGTCCCGTTTGATGCCGAGATAGATTACCGGCATCAGCGCCAGACCGAAGCCGGTCCCCTTCGTCAGGATCGCAGCCGCAGCAAGGAGTGCAAACACCAATGCCGAGGGCCATGTGCGTTTATGATAAAATGCGGTCCAGCCGAGGGCGGTGAGCGTCACCAAGACCGCCAGGAAATTGTCGGCCATCACCGTGCCGACGAGGAAAAGCGCCGCTGGGGCGAATAGAACCGCGATTCCCACCGCGAGGCCCAAGATTTTGCCGAAAGGGCTCACGATCGCGGCTGGCAATCCTGCGCAGAGGCCGCCGATGATCGCTTGAAAAGCGACGGCGGTGGTTCCGCGATGCCCGAAGACCAGAAACAATGCCGCCTGGACGGCTTCGAACATCGGCGGCCAATGACCCAGTCCGACCCGCGGGAAATGCTCGTAGTACGCTTTCGCAAAGGTCAAAGGATTAGAAAACAGATGGTGTGCGACATAGTCCGCTATCATCAGCGAAGAGACAAAATGCGCCGAACTCGTCGCCAGCCTGGCTATGATCCGAGCCAAATGCACCGAGCTTAATCTGTATCAGAAAACAAATAACCGTAAACAGAGCAGGATAGGCTAAATAACGGATTGACACGTGCTGCCTGAGGACGGTCCTCGACATTAAAGCTCCCGCTGGATTTTGGAGCATGCCGTTTTCCGCCGGCCCGGTCAGCGACGCGAAAGACGCGGCGCTTCAGGCGTGGCCGGCGTCGCTCGACAGGGTCGAGACCTCGACGCCGAGCTTGCCCAGCGCGCGCCGCCATTTCGCCTCGTGGTCGGCCTCGAACACGATCTCCTGATCCGCCGCGACGGACAGCCAGCCATTGGCCTGGATCTCGGCGTCGAGCTGGCCCGGCGCCCAGCCAGCGTAGCCGAGCGCGAAGAGGCTCTGGCGCGGACCCTGGCCCTTGCCGATGGCCCGCAGGATATCGAGGGTCGCGGTCACCGAGATGTTGCCGGCGACCGGCAGGGTCGCGTCCTCGCGATAATCGGCGGTGTGCAGCACAAAGCCGCGGCCCGGTTCGACCGGACCGCCGAAATGCACCGGGCGCGCCTTGGCCGGGCCGGCCGGCGCGATCTCGAGCTGGGCGAACAGCTCGGCCAGGGTCAGCGAGCCCAGCACCTTGTTGATCACCAAGCCCATCGCCCCGGCGTCGCCGCTGTGCGCGCACAGGTAAATCACCGACCGGGCGAAGCGGGGGTCCTCCATCTGCGGCATCGCTACCAGCAGCTGGCCCGCCAGCGAACTCACCGCGCCCTCCGATGCGATCTCTCGGCCATGGCACCCATCCCCGATTGCGGCTCCGCAGCCTATACGTCCATCATAAAGGGTTCGTTGCGAGATCCGCACAAAAAACCGGCGGCCGGTGCGGCCGGGGCGGTTTGCCCGGTGCCGGGTGCTGTGCTATCGGTCCGCCTTTCGCACCTGCATCAGCATCGGAGGAACCACCCATGACGATCAAGGTCGGCGACAAGCTGCCATCGGCGACGCTGCGGCAAGTCACCCCGGAGGGGCCGAAAGAGGTCACCACCGACGAGTTCTTCCGCGGCCGAAAAATCGTCCTGTTCGCGGTGCCGGGCGCCTTCACCCCGGCCTGCTCGCAGCGCCATCTGCCGGGTTTCGTCGACAAGGCGGCCGACATCAAGGGCAAGGGGGTCGACGAGGTTGCCTGCGTCGCGGTCAACGATCCCGCGGTGATGGGCGCCTGGGGCAAGGACCAGAAAACCGCCGGGAAGGTCACGATGCTGGCCGACGGCAGCGGCGAATTCGCCCGCGCGCTCGGGCTCGAGCTCGATCTGAGCAAAGGCGGCCTCGGGGTGCGATCGAAGCGCTATTCGATGCTGGTCGACAACGGCGTCGTCAAATCCCTGAACCTCGAGAGCGCGCCGGGCCAGGTCGAGGCCTCCAGCGCCGACGCAATGCTGAAGTCGCTGGGTTAGACCACATTCCGTTGAGTGCGGGGCGAGGCGTGGCGCCTGACTTGATCAGGTCGCATGATTGCGCGTCACCCCCGCGAAGGGCTGGCGGGAATTGACGAACTGATCGGGCGCGGGCTCGGCCGGCGAGCCCGGCACCGATGAACACCGGCTTGCAAGATATATCGGCGAGCCGCTGTGTGCATGGGTTCCGGGCCTGTCCCATTGGGGCATCCCGGAGTGACAATTCGCTAAAGGCGAGATTCTTCCACAGGCCGGCAAGGAAGGGTCCACAGCCTGCCCCTGGCTTGACCAAGGCGGCACCGCCGGGTCGTTCGCCCCCGGGTTCCCGCCGTCGCGTCGCGGCGATAGCTAGCGCCGCGGGCGGTTGGCGATGTATTCCGCGCTCTGCATCTCGTTGAGGCGCGAGACCGTGCGCTGGAACTCGAAGGCGCCGTCGCCGGCGACGAAGATTTCTTCGGGCGGCACTTCGGCCGAGGCGATCAAGAGGGTGCGCGCCTCGTAGAGCGTGTCGATCAGGATGTTGAAGCGCCGTGCTTCGTTGCGCTCTTCCTGCCCGAGACGCGGGATGCCCTCGACGATGATCGCGGCGAAACGCTCGGCGATCGCCAGGTAATCGGCGGCGCCCAGCGGCCGGGCGCACAGCTCGGCAAAGCCGAACCAGGCGAGGTTGCGCGCCGCGCGCGGGACGACGAGAGTGCGGCCCTTGACGAGCAGGCTGGCGGGTTCGCCCGATGCGCCGTCGCTCAGCTCGGCAAAAGTGGCGTTCAGCGCCTGATGCGCGCTTTCGCCGAGCGGATAATGATAGACCCGCTTTCCCTCGATCCGGGCGAGGCGATAGTCGCGGCCGCTGTCGAGCTCGAGCACATAGAGCCGGCGTTTGAGAAGCGCGACAAACGGCAGGAACCGCTCGCGGTGCAGTCCGTGCCGGTAGAGCTCGTCGGGAGCCAGGTTCGAGGTCGCCACCACCACGATCCCGGCCTCGAACAGCGCGGTGAACAGGCGGTCGAGGATCATCGCGTCGGCGATGTTGTCGACCTGGAATTCGTCAAAGCACAAGAGTGCGGCCTCGGCGGCGATGTCGGCGGCGACCTTGGCGATCGGCTCGCGGGTCTTCTCGCGCCGCTCCTGTTCGATGCGATCGTGCACTTCGAGCATGAAGGCATGAAAATGCACCCGCCGCTTGCGCCCGCCGGGCGCCGTAGCGAAAAACAGATCCATCAGCATCGATTTGCCGCGCCCGACCGGACCGCACAGATAGAGCCCAACGGGCGCGTGGTCGCCGTTGTGCTCGGCAAGGCCAAAGCGGGCGAGCCAGCCGTGCAGACCGGATTTGGGATGGTAGTCGAGGAGCGCCCGATAGAGGCTCTGCAGCCGTTCGACCGCCAGCTGCTGGGCCGCGTCGGGGCCGAGCCGGCCCGCCTGGCGCAGCGCGCGGTAGGCCGCCATCGGCCCGCTCGCCGAACCGAGGTCGAGCGCCGTCATCGAGACCGGCATAAATCGGGGGACATCGCGTCGGGGAAAGGTTCAGGTCGGGGTGTAGAGTTCGGGGGGTGGTGTAGAGTTGCGGGCCGCGGCCAGCGGATCTACTTCAGCCGGGGGTGCGACGCAACCCGGCCGCCGCGCAGAGGAGCGATAACGATGAACGAAGACCGCTTCAACATCGACATCCGCAGCTTTCTAAAGGTCGTCGGGGTGACCTCGCAGCGCGAGGTCGAGCGCGCGGTGCGCGCCGCGCTGGCCGATGGCACGCTCGCGGCCGACGCCGTCCTGAAGCCGCGAATGACCTTGTCCGTCCCCGAGATCGGGTTGGAGCACGTCATCGAAGGCGAGATCGAGCTGGAGTAGCCGGCCCCGACTGCACGCGTCGCGCGCGGCTCAGGCGTCGAGCGCCGGCACTTCCGCCGCGCCGTCGAGCCGCAGCAGCAGCTTCGTCTCGCCCTCGGGCAGGGTTTCAACGCCAGCGAGCCTGCGGTCGATCTGGCGGCGTCGGACGGCGACCTCCTCGATCGTTTTCGAGGCCTCGTGCAGCTTCTTCTGCACTTTGTCGAGAATGTCGCCGTACTTCTCGAACTCGGTCTTGACCGCGCGCAAGACCTGCCACACCTCGCTCGAGCGCTTCTGGATCGCCAAGCTGCGAAACCCCATGCGCAGGCTGTTGACCAACGCGAGGAGGGTGGTCGGGCCCGCGACCACGACCCGCCAGTCGCGCTGCAACGAGTCGACCAGCCCCGGGCGCCGCACAATCTCGGCATAGAGCCCTTCGGTCGGCAAAAACAGCAGCGCAAAATCGGTCGAGTGCGGTGGCGCCACGTATTTCGTGCAGATGTCGCGCGCCGCCTGACGGATGCGCGCCTCGATCGCCTTGGCCGCGGTCTCGACTGTCGGCCCGTCGGCGCGTTCGGCGGCGTCCGACAGGCGCTCGTAATCCTCGATCGGGAATTTGGCGTCGATCGGCAGCCACAGCGGGCCGTCGCCTTCCGCTCCGGGCAGGCGGATCGCGAATTCGACCCGCTGGTTGCTGCCGGGACAAATCTCGACATTCCGATCGTACTGCTCGGCGGTCAGCACCTCGGCGAGGATGCCGCCGAGCGACACCTCGCCCCAGGTACCGCGCGCCTTGACATTGGTCAGCACCCGCTTCAGGTCGCCGACGCCGGCCGCCAGCGCCTGCATCTCGCCCACGCTCTTGAACACCTGCTCGAGCTGGTCGCTGACCAGCTTGAAGCTGGCGCCGAGCCGGTCTTCGAGCGTCTTGTGCAGCTTTTCGTCGACCGTTGCGCGCATCGCCTCGAGCTTTTCGGCATTGTCGGCGCGCATCGCCTCGAGCCGGCCCTCGACCGTGCGCTGCAGCGAATCGCCAAGCCGGATCACCGCCCCGGTCACTTCCGCGCGCAGCTGACGGGCCTCCTCGGCGGCGAGGCCCCGGCTGCGCGTCAGCTCGTCGCGCCAGCCCTGGTCGAGGCGGGTCAGCGCCGGCTCGATCGGCCCCCCGCTGCGCCGGGCCAGCGCGCCAAAGCGCAGCAGCAGCACGATCCCGGCCGCCAAGGCCAGCACCGACAGCACCAGCGCGGCGGAAGCCATCGCGTCGGGGCTCACCGGCGGCGACCGCCGCGCAGATCGACTATTTCGCCGCGGTCACCATGATTTCGACCAAAATCTCGGGGCGGGCCAGGTCGGCCCGGACGCAGGCGCGGGCCGGCGGGTTCTCGGGGTCGACCCAGGCGTTCCACACCGAATTCATCTCGGCGAAGAGCGCCATGTCCTTGAGCCACAGATTGGCCGACAGCAGGTTCGACTTGCCGGTCCCGGCCTGCGCCAGATAGGCGTCGATCTTGTCGAGGATCTGCCGGGTCTGGCCCTTCACGTCCTGCGCGGTGTCGCCGGCGGTCAGCCCGGCGAGATAGACCGTGTCGCCGCGAACGACGCACCGGCTCATCCGGGGCCCTGGCGGCTGGGTCAGGTCGATGCGGCGGATGTCCATGGCTCCCCTCCTCTGTCAATGCCCGTCGGTGCCGGCGATTTGCCGAGGTTAGCCGTTCGGCGACTGAATTACCGGCTCCTGCGGCGGCGTCTCATAGTCGACGATGCGCCGCCCCGAGGCATGGATGCCGAAAGTCACCAGCGGCCGCTCCCCGGTCGTGCGAAACCCATGCACCCGGCGGGCCGGCAGCAGCACGGTGACCCCGGGCTCCAGCCGCACCACGTCGTCCTCGCCGTCGAGCCACGCCTCGCCGGTTCCGGCGAGCACGGTCAGCGCTTCGACATAGGGGTGCGAGTGCAGCGGCGTGCAATAGCCCGGCGGCGACACCTGGATCCCGGTGCGAATTGGCAGGCCCTCGCCGGTGTCGTCGCCGATGACCGGGCAGTAGCTGGCGCCGCCGGCAAACGCCACCTGCGGCCGATCGGCATGGCGAATGAGCGTCAGCTTGTCCTGCATGCGAGCCTCGCAGCGAGCCGGGATTCATCCCAAACGATCCTAGCACACTCGCCGCACGATCGATATTGGCCATGCCGCCGATCGCGTCGACATAGCGGGCCCGGTCCGCTGCCCGCGTCGGCATTCTCTCTCCCGGATTTGCTTACGAGAAGGTTGAGCTCCGCGCCGGGTGGTCCCGGATCGCGCTCCGCGATCGGATCGAAGATGCGAACAATTCTATTTTCGGCCATCCGGAACAAGCCGTGCCAAAAGATTGTTCAGGTGCTGAGCAATGAAACAAATAGGGAGCAGGACATGAAACGCCTATTGGCTGCGGCCGTCGTAACCGCGATGACCGGGGTTATCGGGCACGGCGCTTTCGCACAGAACACGCCGCCCGAGGCCAACCCCCACCCCAGCACCCCCGCAGTCGTCACCAGCAACGCGAACAATTCGGGAGCCCCCGCCGTTGGTGCCAACAGCTTTACCGAGGCGCAGGCGAAAGCCCGCATCGGAAGGGCAGGCTACACCCACATCGCCAATTTGGCGAAAGACAAGGACGGTATCTGGCGGGGCATGGCTTACAACGGAAAAGCCAATGTCCCGGTTGCACTCGACTACCAGGGCAATGTCGTCCCCAAATAGTCGATGCGCTTGGGATTACCGAAACATTTTCATGACATGCTGAGGAACCTGAGATGACCCAGACCGTGACGGCCCTTTACGATACCTACGATGCAGCGGTGTCGGCCGTTGACGCCCTTGAAGCAGCCGGCGTCCCGCACTCCGAGATCAGCATCGTGTCGAACAATGTCGACAACCGTTACGACCGGGAGCGCGCGTCGAACGCCGGCGCCGACGCCGGAACGGGAGCCGGCATCGGGGCCGCGGTTGGCGGCGTCGGCGGCCTCTTGACCGGCCTCGGCCTGCTGGCGATCCCGGGGGTCGGCCCGGTCGTTGCCGCCGGCTGGCTGGTGGCGACGGCGGTCGGCGCGGTGGGCGGCGCCGTTGTCGGCGGTGCGGCCGGCGGGCTGGTCGGCTCGCTCACCGGCGCCGGGGTGCCGGAACGCGATGCCAATTTTTATGCCGAAGGGGTGCGTCGCGGCGGCACCCTGGTCACTGCGCGGGTCGACGACGCGCGCGCGCCGGCGGCCCGTGAAATCCTGCGAACGCTATAATTGGGTGGACCCGGCGGCGCGTGGTGCGGCGTACCGCGAACGCGGCTGGACCGGTTTTGACGAAAAGGCGCCGGCCTATACCCCCGACGAAATCGCGGCGGAGCGCCAACGCTACACCGGCAGGGATATTTAGCCTGTCTCTGGTGAGGTCTGGGGGCGTCGCGGCCAGGGCCCGACCCGAGAAAAGGGAACTCGGCCTTACCGCCGCTCGCGAAAAAAGCTCCGCAGCAATGCGGCGCAGCGGCGCTCCTCGATGCCGCCATAGACCTCCGGGCGGTGATGCACGGTCGGTTGATCGAACAGGCGTGGGCCGTGCTCGACCGCCCCGCCCTTCGCGTCCCAGGCGCCGAAATAAAGCCGGCGCAGCCGCGCCAGTGCCACCGCCGCAGCGCACATCGCGCAAGGTTCGAGCGTGACCCACAGATCGCAGCCGGTCAGATGCTTCGTCCCCAGCCGCTTCGCTCCGGCGCGCAGCACCAGCATCTCGGCATGTGCGAAGGGGTCGCGGTCGGCCTCGACCCGGTTACCCGCGGCGGCGACAATTTTGCCGTCGCCGTCGAGCAGCACCGCGCCGACCGGCACCTCGCCCCGGGCCGCTGCGGCCTCGGCCTCGGCCAGCGCCAACGCCATCGGCGACGCGCCGGCGCTCATCCCCCCGGTGCTCGCCCACGGTGCCGGCGGCGGATCGGCTCCGGGATCGCGATCGGCCGGCGGGTCGACAGCCGCATGAACAGCCCCTCCTGCTCGGCCTCGGCATGGACCGCGCCGGCGACCGTGAATTCGGCGGCGAGCCGCCCGCGCACCCGGCCGAGCCCGGCCACCCGGATCCGCCCCACCAGCCGGTCGGCGATCGTCACCGGCCGGCGATAGGCAATCCGCGTCGACAGCAGGATCGGCGCCACGTCCTCGGCCAATGCCCGGACCAGCGGATAGGCCTCCTCCATCAGCCCCAGCCGCAGATCCTCGAGCCAGCGGACGAACACGATATTGCTGACGATGCCGGCAAAGTCGATGTCGTAGGTCTGCACCCGCAGCGGCACCTCGTAGATTTCGCTCATCCTCGCACCGCCATTCGCCCGGCCCGCAGCACCCGCAGCACCCGTAGCACCCGCAGCATGGCACAACCGGCCGCCGGCCTCACTCGCCGAACCGCGGTGGCAATCGGGCCAGCCGATCCAATATAACCGAGCGATATTTCTTGCGGATCGAGCGATGAGCGAGCTGCGCGCCCGCGCGAGGGTGCTCTACAACGCGCTGAATTTTGATAAGCCGGTCAATTTCGGCCAGGACGAATTGGTGGCCGAAGGTCTCGGCCGCGACAAATACGTCGAGAACCTGCATGGTGCGGCCGAGCGCGACCCGGTCCAGGAACTGGCCAACCAGATCGATCTGTCGGACAGCGCCGGCGCCTATCTGTTCACCGGCAACCGCGACACCGGCAAGACCACCGAGCTGTTGCGGCTGGCGACCATCCTGCGCCAGGATGATTTCGATTGCGAAGTATTCTATGCGGACATGTCCGAATACCTGAATTTGACGCAGCACATCGAAATCACCGACTTTTTGATCAGCATACTCGGCGCCCTCTCCGAGAAGATCGCCGATCGCTTCGCCGACAATCCGGGCAAGCCCAGCTTTTTCGAGCGGGTCCAGTCGTTCTTGAACGCCAATGTGCAATTCACCGAAATCAAGATCCCGGCCGGCTGGATCGAGTTCAAGGCGGCCTTGCAGCAAAATCCGACCTTCAAGGAGCAATTGCAGGTCAAGACCCGCGGTCTGGTCGAGCAGCTGGTCAGGCAGGCGCGGGACTTCGCGTTGGAGGCGGTTCAATATGTCAGGGCCCAGCGCGCGTCGCCGAACCGCAAGATCGTGCTGATCGTCGATTCGGTCGAACGCCTGCGCGGCGTCGGTGACAGCGAGAATGTCCGCGAAGTGTTCAAGAATGCGGAAAAGGTGTTTGCCTCTCATGCTCGCAGTTTGCGTTTTAAGGAGCTGGACGTCGTCTATGTGATACCGCCCTATCTTTCTAAATTAATGAGCGGGCATGCTTACTCGGGCGGACGTATCCATGCGTTGCCCAGCGTATGCATCTACCAAAGCTGCCCCCCTATTGGAGCGGAGCCGACGCTTTCCATTGCGGGCCTAGCCAGGATGCGCGAGGTTGTCGAAAGACGATATCCGCGGTGGCGCGATTTCTTCACGGATGCACAGCTCTCGCGTGTCGCGCAGCGCTCCGGCGGAGACTTGCGTGATTATTTGCGTTTGCTGCGCCTCGCCGTCGCCCGGGTCTTGCAATCGGGCCAGCTGCCGGTGCCGGATGCGCTGATCACCGACGCCGAGGACGCGGTGCGCTCCGACATGCTGCCGATTTCCGAAAACGACCGGGCTTGGTTGCGTAAGATCACCGCGAGTCACAAAGCTGAACTTCCGACCCTCGACGCCCTGCCCGATTTTGCTCGCCTGCAGGAGGGAAAATATCTGTTTCACTACCGCAACGGCGAGGATTGGTACGACGTGCATCCGCTGCTGCGCGCCGAAGTGAGCGGCGATGGAACCGACTAGCCCGGCGCTTGAGGCGATCTGGCGCACCTGCGGCCCCATCTCGAATGGGCGCAGGGTTTCGCCCTGGTGTTTCTGTTCGCCGGCCATCCGCAGCCGGTCGAGTTCTGCGCGACCGATTGGCCGAAAGCCTGCAGCCGCGCACCCTGCGGCTGACCGTGATCGCCGCGAGGACGCCGAAGGAGGTTCCGACGGCGGTCGAGCAGATCCTCGCCGCCCGCCCCGATCCCGGCCATGGCCCATTATGGGTCGAGCTGAGGCGCGGCTCCGACAGCGAGGGCTGGCCGCGGGCGCGCCGGCAGGCCCTCCAGCGGCTCAACGAGCGGCGTTTCCTGCTCGAACGCGATGTGGCGCGGCCGATGATCCTGATCCTGCCTAGGGAAGAGCAGCGCCGGGTCTATGTCGAGGCACCCGATTTGTGGGCGGTGCGCTCCTTGACCGCCGAATTGCCCACGCCCGCCCCGCCGCAGACCCAGGTTCCCCATTTCGCCAGGGAAATTCCGCTGGCGCTCGATTCGCCGCCCGGTCAGGCCGAGCTCGAATGGGCGCGGTTGCTGCAACGGGCGGAGGACCCAGCCGCTATCGATCTGCGCGATGGCTTCGCCGCCTTCGCATCGGCGATGGAGCGCGGCGATCTGGCCGTCGCTCGCGCCATTGCCAACCAAACGTTGCACATCGCGCGCCAGCAGTCCGCCGCGGTAGGCGGCCCATCTGAGGCGCGGAACGAAGCGTCACGCAACCTGTCGATCTCGCTAAACAATCTCGGGCA
The DNA here is from genome assembly GCA_963795485.1 of uncultured Alphaproteobacteria bacterium. Classification (GTDB taxonomy): domain Bacteria; phylum Pseudomonadota; class Alphaproteobacteria; order ATCC43930; family CGMCC-115725; genus AP-15. The sequence goes on along the minus strand of CAWCIL010000008.1, from coordinate 903,663 downwards.
GGTCGAGCGCGATCTCGGCAATCCGGAAGCCGCCCGCGCCATCTATCGCGAGAGCCTCGATCTGTGCCGCCGGCTGCGTGAGGCGGTCGGCGACACCCCGCAGGCATTGCGCGATCTGTCGGTCTCGCTCGAACAAGTGTCGGGCAGTTCGAGCGCGATCTCGGCAATCTGGAGGCCGCCCGCACCGCCTGGCGCGAGAGCCTGGACATCGCGCCGCCGGCTGCGCGAGGCGGTCGGCGACACCCCGCAGGCGTTGCGCGACCTGTCGATCTCGCTCGACAATGTCGGGGAGGTCGAGCGCGACCTCGGCAATCTGGAGGCCGCCCGCACCGCCTATCGCGAGAGCCTGGAATCGCGCCGCCGGCTGCGCGAGGCGGTCGGCGACACGCCGCAGGCATTGCGCGACCTGTCGATCTCGCTCGACTATGTCGGGGAGGTCGAGCGCGATCTCGGCGATCTGGAGGCGGCTCGCGGCATCTGGCGCGAGAGCCTGGAGATCGCCCGCCGCCTCAGTGCCACTTTTCCGGATCAGCCTCAGCTCCAACAAAATCTGGCGCGGATCGAGGCGCGGTCGAAGGCGCTGCTGGACGGGCCGCAATGACCGGCGCCGCCGCATGGGATGATATCGTCGCCGGCTCGATTCCCTGTAAATTCCCTGCCGGGCCGGCAAAATTCCCTGCAAGCCGGCCGAGAATTCCCTGCTCCGCCGCTCCGCATCGCGCGTATAACCGATTGATCCCCGTCGATTTATCCTCAGCGGAACGGCTTCGGTCAGCAGTGCTACCGGGAATTGCCGGGGAACTTCAGGGTATCACCATGACCGGGAGCGATCGGAACCCAGCATGACGCAAGCGGTCATCGGCCTCACCCTCGATCACGAGCCGGCGGGCGGCTGGTCGAAGTTTCCGTGGTATGCGATCCGCGAGAACTACTGCAACGCGGTGCGCCATGCCGGCGGGCTGCCGATCCTGTTGCCGCACGACCCCGAGGCCGCCGCCCTCTATCTCGACCGGATCGACGGGCTGATCGTGACCGGCGGCGGCTTTGACGTCGACCCGGCCCTGTTCGGCGCCGAAACGCGCCACCCGAGCGTCACCACCAAGGACCGCCGCACCGCTTTCGAGCTGGCCGCGACGCGGGGCGCGCTCAACCGCGACATGCCCGTGCTCGGCATCTGCGGCGGCCAGCAATTGCTGAATGTGGCGCTCGGCGGCACCCTCATTCAGCACATCCCGGACGAGGTGCCGGATGCCTTGCCGCATCGCCAGCCGAACCCGCGCGACGAGCCCGGCCATGACGTCCGGGTGATCGCCGGCACTCTGCTCCATCGCGTCACCGGCACGGGACACCTCGCGGTCAACAGCGCCCATCACCAGGCGGTCAAGGCGGCCGGGCCGGGCGTCGTGATCGATGCGCTCGCCACCGACGGCGTCGTCGAGGGCATCGAAGACCCGCGCCGCCGCTTTTGCCTCGGCGTGCAATGGCACCCCGAATTCGAGATCGGCGAGGCCGATCGCCGCATCTTTCGCGCCTTTGTCGCAGCCGCATGCGGGCCATGACCCAATCCGCCGAAGCCGGCCCGGCGGCGCCGCCCGAGCGCATCGCCAAATTGCTGGCCCGCGCCGGGTTGTGCTCGCGCCGCGACGCCGAGCGCTGGATCGCCGCGGGCCGCGTCTCGGTCGATGGCGAGGTGCTGGCGAGCCCCGCGGTGACGGTCGGCGCGGCCAACGATGTCCGCGTCGATGGCAAGCCTGTGCCGCAACCCGACCGGGCGCGGCTGTGGCGCTATCACAAGCCTGCTGGCCTCGTCACCACGCATCGCGACGAGAAGGGCCGGCCGACGGTGTTTGAGGCATTGCCCAAGGAGCTGCCGCGGCTGATCTCGGTCGGCCGTCTCGATCTCGGCTCCGAGGGGCTGTTGCTGCTGACCAATGACGGGGCGCTCGCCCGCCGGCTCGAATTGCCGGCGACCGGCTGGGTGCGGCGCTACAAGGTGCGGGTGCATGGCGAGGTCGACCCGGCGCGTCTCGCCGCCCTCGCCAAGGGCGTGCGGATCGACGGCGTCGCCTATGGCTCGATCCGCGCCGAGCTCGAGCGCACGAAAGCCAGCAACGCCTGGGTGGCGATGGCGCTGAGCGAGGGCAAGAACCGCGAAATCCGCCGCGTGCTCGAACATCTGGGCCTGCAGGTCACGCGGCTGATCCGGCTCTCCTACGGCCCGTTTCAGCTCGGCAACCTCGAGCGCGGCGGGATCGCCGAGGTGCCGAGGAAGGCGCTGGCCGAGCAGCTCGGAACCGAAACGCCGCGCTGGGCCGCGCATGCGGATCGTCGGCGGTAGGCATCGCGGCCGCCGGCTGTCGGCGCCGCCGGGAGACACGGTCCGGCCGACCAGCGACCGCGCCCGCGAGGCGCTGTTCGACATCCTGTCGCATGGCCGCTTTGCGGCGGCCGGCCTGCCGTTCGCCGACACCGCCGTTCTCGACGCCTTTGCCGGGACCGGGGCATTCGGTCTCGAAGCATTGTCGCGCGGCGCCGGCGAAGCCTTCTTCATCGAGCGCGACCGCGAGGCGCTGGCGGTGCTGCGCCGCAACATCGAGAGTTTGGGCGAGACCGCGCGCAGCCGCGTCGTGCCGGGAGACGCCACCCGCCCGCCGCGCGGTGCGCTCGCCTGCGCGCTCGCCTTTCTCGACCCGCCCTACGGAAGCCGGCTCGCCGGCCCGGCCCTGGCGGCCCTGGCCGAGACTGGCTGGCTCGCCGCCGAGGCGCTCGCCGTGGTCGAAATCGCGGCGCGCGAGGCGATGCCGCGACAGGACGGGTTCAGCCTGCTCGACGAGCGCGTCTACGGCGCCGCACGCCTTCTATTTCTGCGCCGGGACGCCCGGCTCACAGCACCAGCTGGGTCTGGGTGACGAGCGCCAAGAGCCGGCCCTCGGGGGTCGAAACCCGGGTCTGCCAGACCATCGTCCGGCGGCCGCGGTGAACGGGCGTCGCCTCGCCGAGGATGTGCGTGCCCTCTAGTGCCGCGGCGATGAAATTCGTTTTGCTCTCGATCGTCGCGGTGGTTGCCCCGTCCGGCAGATTGACCAGCGTGCCGACGGCGCCGAGGGTGTCGGCGAAGGCCATCACAGCACCGCCGTGCAGCACCGCGGGCCGCGTGCACAGATCCGGCCGCACCGTCATTCGGGCGACGATCCGGTCCGCCGCGGCGCTGACGAACTCGATGCCGAGCAGCGCTGCAAACGGCAGCATGTCCTGGTCGATCCGCTGGAGCATGTCCATCTGCTTGCCCTTTGAGCCGGTGCGGCTGCCCGCGACCGGCAGCGAGAAGTCATGGTAATGCCACGATCGGTCGGCTAGGGTCTCCCTCTGTCGAGCGGGCCGGCGTCTGACGGCCAAGGGCCGCCGCCGTGGCGCTGTGAGAAGAGATGGTTTGGGTGGAGGGTCGTGCGCGTGCGTAAACTTGCGATCGTGATCCTGGCGGCGGCCTGCGCGGCGCCGGTCGGCGTGCTCGCCCAACAGCAAGGCAGCAAAGATGCCGTCTACGACGAGCTGAACCTGTTCGACCAAGCCTTTGAGCGCATCCGCGAGGACGCGGTCGACCCGGTGGCCGACAGCAAGCTGATCGACGCGGCGATCACCGGCATGCTGTCCGGCCTCGACCCCCATGCCGCCTACATCGACCCGGCGGCGTATCAGGCGATGCACGCGCCGGGCGGCCCGGCCGAAGCCGGGATCGGCGTGGCGGTCATGCTCGACAACGGCGAATTGAAGGTGATTTCGCCGCGCGACGGCTCGCCGGCGGCGGCGGGCGGGATCGAGCCCGGCGACCTGATCTTTTCGATCGACAAGGTGCCGACCTATGAGCTGACCCTGGCCGAGGCCGAGCAGAAGCTGCGCGGTCCCGCCGGCAGCACCGTAAAGCTCGCCTTGCAGCGTGGCGAGCAGCCGAAACCGATCCGACTGACGCTGAAACGCGCCGTCCTGCACCTCCAGACTGTGACGGCGCAGGTCAAAGACGGCGATATCGGCTATCTGCGGATCGCCGGGTTCGACGACGACACCCCGGCGGCACTCACCGCCGCGGTGCAGGATCTGCGGCACAAGACCGCCGGCAAGCTCGTTGGCCTGGTCCTCGACCTGCGCAACAATCCGGGCGGCAATTTCCAGGACGCCGTCGCCGCCGCCGACGCCTTTCTCGACAAGGGCGACGTTGCCTTGGTCAAGGGCCGCGACCCCGGCAGCATCAAGCACATCGCCGCCACCCCGGGCGATCTGGTCAAGGGGCTGCCGATCGTAGCTCTGGTCAATGGCGGCACCGCCGACGAGGCCGAGCTGGTCGCCGGCGCGCTGCAGGACAATCACCGCGCCATGCTGCTCGGCACCAAGACTTATGGCGAGAGCGACATCGAGACCCTGATCCCGCTCGCCAGCGGTGGCGCCATCCGCCTGACCACCACCCGCTTCACCACGCCCGACGGTCGCGAAATCCAAGGCAAAGGGATCACGCCCGACATCGCGGTGACGCCGTTGAAGATCGAAAAGCTGGCGCAGGAGGAAAGCATCCACGAAGCCGACCTGCCGGGCGCGCTGGCCAACCCCGACCAGTCGACGCCGCTCGCGCCGGCCCTGTCCACGACGCCGACCTTGGGGGTGAAACCCGCACCCGCCGGCGCTCCCGCGGGGGCGACCGCGACGCCCACGAAAACCACCCCGTCGGTCGCCACCGGCGACATCGGCGGCGCCAACGACGAGCAGCTGACCCAGGGACTGGACATCCTGCGCGGGCTCGCGGTGTACAACCCCCGCGCCGCCGGCTGAGCCCGGACCGATCATCGCTGCGTCGTCGCTTTGGTCGCGAGGGAGATGCCCGATGCAGGTGCGTGCCGCAATCGCCTATGAAGCGGGCAAGCCGTTGACCCTGGAAACCGTCGATCTGGCCGGCCCCCGCGCGGGCGAGGTGTTGGTCGAAGTCAAGGCCACCGGCATCTGCCACACCGACAAATACACGCTCTCCGGCGCCGACCCTGAGGGCCTCTTTCCGGCGATCCTCGGCCATGAGGGTGCCGGCATCGTCGTCGAAACCGGCCCCGAGGTGCGCTCGGTCAAACCGGGGGATCACGTCATCCCGCTCTACACGCCCGAGTGCCGGGAATGCCCGTCCTGCCTCTCCGGCAAGACCAATCTGTGCACCGCGATCCGCGCCACCCAGGGCCGGGGCGTGATGCCCGACGGAACCAGCCGGTTCTCGCGCGCCGGCCAGCCGATCCTCCACTACATGGGCACCTCGACCTTCGCCAATTTCACGGTGCTGCCCGAGATCGCGGTCGCGAAAATCCGCGAGGACGCGCCGTTCGACAAGGTCTGCTACATCGGCTGCGGCGTCACCACCGGCATCGGCGCGGTCATCAACACCGCCAGGGTCGAGCCCGGCGCCCGGGTGGTGGTCTTCGGTCTCGGCGGCATCGGCCTCAATGTCGTGCAGGGGTGTCGGATCGTCGGCGCCGACATGGTCGTCGGCGTCGATGTGAACCCGGCGCGGCGTGCGCTCGCCGAACAGTTCGGAATGACCCATTTCGTCGACCCGCGCGAGGTCGCGGGCGACCTCGTCCCTTATCTCGTCGATCTGACCAGGGGCGGCGCCGACTACAGCTTTGAATGCATCGGCAATGTCCAGACGATGCGGCAGGCGCTCGAATGCTGCCATCGCGGGTGGGGCGTGGCGACAATCATCGGGGTGGCGCCGGCCGGGGCCGAGATCGCCACTCGCCCGTTTCAGCTGGTGACCGGACGGGTGTGGAAAGGGACTGCCTTTGGCGGCGCCAAGGGCCGCACCGACGTGCCTAAGATCGTTGACTGGTACATGGACGGCAAGATCAACATCGACGACCTGATCACCCACCGCCTGCCGTTGGCGCGCATCAACGACGGCTTCGACCTGATGGCCAGCGGCCAATCGATCCGCAGCGTCGTCGTTTATTGAAGCTCCGCAGAGGCCGCGCTCATCGCGGGTCGGGCCAGCGCGCGTCTCGGGCGAGGTAGTCGGAGGAGCGGATCGCGGTCGCCAGCTCGGCGGGGGTCGCCCGCGGCGGCCTGACGCCGCCCTTCAGCCCGGCGAGAGCCGCTCGCACTGCGTGAACGGTGGCGGCGAGGATATCCTGCGGATACACGACGATTTTGATGCCGAGCCGTTCCAGCTCCGCATCGTCGGGCATCAAGTGCTTGCCGGCGGGCGAGGTCACGGCGAGCGCCGGCTTACCCTCGCAGGCCGCGACCGTTTCACGTATCTCCGCCTCCGATTGGGGCGAGTTCGAGAAACAGGATGTCGGCGCCCTCGGCCACAAACGCCTTCACTCGCGTCAATGCCTCGTCGAACCCGCGCGAGGTTCGCGCGTCGGTGCGGGCCAGCAGCAGAATGCCTTCCTCACGGCATGCCTCGACCGCGGCGCGGCAGCGCAGGATGGCGGCGGCGCGCTCGATCACCAGCTTTGCGCCGTTATGGCCGAGCGGTCGCGGCCAGGCTTTATCCTCGATCAAGACCGCGGCAGCGCCGCGGCGCGCGTAGGTGCCGATCGTCTTCTGCACGGCGAGCGCGTTGCCATAGCCAGTGTCGCCATCGGCCAGCCACAGCACATTGGGTGCGGCGGCGATCACGGTCTCGATCGCGTCGGCCATTTCCGGAAAGCTCAGCAAATCCATGTCGGGCATCGCCAAGCGCATCGCCGCGATGCTGGAGCCCGAGGCGAACCCGGTGCGGAAGCCGGCTTCCTCGATCAGCCGGGCGCCCATGCCGTCGCCGCAGCCGGGCATGACCTGGAGACCCGGTTGGTCGAGCAGCGCCTTCATCGCGGCGGCCTGGGGACGCATGACGATTCCTTTCTGGTGAGTCGATGCCGCCATCAATCGAGCGTTCGTGGATCGTCGATGGCAAAGGTCAGGTGCTGGGTCGGCTGCGGCGTGGTGGTCATCAGGCTGACCCCGTCCGGCGCCTCGAAGCGGTGCCACTTCCCTTGCGGCACGATCACCGTCATCCCGGCCTTCAGCGCGAAGGATTGCGGGCCGTCGTCAAACATCACGTGCAAAATCGTGGCGCCATCGACCACCTGCACGATTTCGTCGCCGTTGGGGTGGCGCTCCCACGGGCCTTCGCCCGAAAATTTGGCGGCGTTGATGGCGCTGTCGCGGTACGGAGCCAATCTGGCAAAGGCGCCCTCGCGTTCCGCCGGGGGCGTTTCCGGGGTGCGTCCGCGCAACGTCTTCAGCTTGGCGAACTCGGCGTTCATGTCGAGGATCGTGAGCATGCTTCCTCCGCTCGGCGATGGTTCCGGGCGACACAATACACGCATTGCCGGACACGCATTGCCGGACACGCGTTGCCGGACACGCATTGCCGGACACGCATTGCCGGACACGCGTTGCCGGACACGCGTTGCCGGACACGCGGTGCGGCGATCGGTTGCGGTCGGCAGTGCCGGCCGGCCGCCGCTCGACCCGGTCAAATGACCCCGCGTTCTCCCAACTCCTCGATCTGCGCCGGGGTGTAGCCGAGCTGCGCGAGGATTTCGTGGTTGTGCGCGCCGAGCTCGGGGGCGACGCCGATCCGGGCCGGCGTTTCCGAGAAATGCCACGGCGATCCGTGCACCTTCAGTCTCTTGCCGTGCTTGGGGTAGTCGATCTCGGTCACGTAGCCGTTGGCCAGCACGTCGGGATCGTTCGAGGCTTCGAGCAGCGTGTTGATCGGCGCCGAGACGATGTCGGCCCCGCGCAATCGCTCTACCCAATCATCGCGCGACCCGGTCGCGAACAGCTCGTCGAGCATGCGCAGCAGGGCCGCACGCTTTTCGTCGGACGCGACGGCGACGCCGAGATCGCCAAAACCGGCCTTTTCGAGAGCCTCGTAAAACCCGAGTGCCGCCATCGCATCGCGCCATTTGCGCGCGCCGTTCAGCTGGAACACCAATGGCTTGCCATCCTCGTCGTCAAAGCTGGCGCTGAGGCCGGGGCGTTCGGGCGTCCCGGTGACGCGGGCTTGGCCGGTGACCGGATCGCGGTTGTGCCACATCGTCGTTGTCAGGGTCCAGCCCATCAGCCGGATCTGCCCGCCGAGCAGCGAGCAGTCGACCTTTTGCCCGATCCCGGTGGCGCGCGCGCAGGTGAGTGCGGCGAGCGCACCGCCAAAGGCGAGGATGGCGCAGGTCTCGTCGGCAACCGAAACGATGCCGGTCTTCAGCGGTTGGCCCGGCGTGGAATAGGCTTGCGCGACGCCGCCCAGCGCCTGGGCCATCGAATCGGTCCCCGGCAGCGTCGCATGCGGCCCTTTCGGCCCGTAGCCCGAGACCGAGATGTAGACGAGCTTCGGGTTCGCCCGGCGCAGTTCGTCGTAGCCGAAGCCGTTCTTTTCGGCGGCGCCCGGACGGAAGTTCTGTCCGAAGATGTCCGCCGTCGCGACCAGCTTGCGCAGGATGTCGCGCGCCTCGGGGGTTTTCAGGTTGAGGGTGAGGCTCTTGACGCCGCGGTTGTTGGTCTCGAAATAGGTGCTGGGAAAGCCCGGCAGCACGGTCGAGCCGCGCGAATTGTCGCCGACCCGCGGCACCTCGATCTTGATGACTTCGGCACCGAGATCGGCCATCAGCATGTACGGCACCGTGCCAGCCTGCGCCGTCGAACAGGCGACGACCTTGACGCCGTGCAGCGGACCCTGTGGCTGCGCCATGTCAATCGGCCTCCTATCGTGTTCCGGGATAATGCGCGCTCGTCTCGACATCAACCGCAAGGAGAGGTCGACGATTCTACCCCAGGACTTCGCCGAACCTCTGGAGAATTGGCGTGTCCGAGAGGATTCGAAACCCAGTCATCGCCGTGCGAGGGCAAAAGGCGCCGTTCTGGACGGAGCGTCAATGATCTTAATGCCGTGGAAAGCCTGACTTTTCAGTCCGGGCGGCGCCTCAGCCCCGCAGACGCGGCATCACCTCGGCGGCGAAGAGGTTCATGTTCCGCCGCGTCAGATCGTCCGACAAAATGCCGAACTGGAGCAGCGCCACGAGGATGCCGAAGCCGGTGCGCTCGCGCATCCGCTCGATGCCCGCCAGCACCGTCCGGGCCGATCAGCGCAGTGCCGCTCGCGATCAGACCCTCGGCGGTGGCCCTGCCGCCGCCCAGTGCGCAGCGGTTGCGGATAAAATTCTTCATCGAGGCCATCGAGGTGGATCCGGATGCCGGCGGGCGCCAGCTGGACGAGGCTCCTGAACCGAGGGCCAGCCGAATAGGATGGCCCATCTCTTGCGTGTGCGAGTGTGCCGGCGCCACGATGCGCGAAGATCTGCGGAGCTGAGCGCTTGCGCCGTTCGCCGGGGCCGGTTCCGGTGCGAATACAAAGGGTCTACAGTGCGCGAGAACCGGCTCGACGACGGGCAAGGGGACCATGAGGCTCGACGCGCTGTTCCGGCCGGAATCGATCGCGGTCATCGGCGCATCGGAGAAGCCGACGGCCGGCCGCAGAATCATCGCCTCGCTCGACCGCTTCGGCTTTGCCGGCCGGGTCTATCCGGTCAATCCCGGCTACCAGACCGTATTAGGCCATCGCTGCTATCCGAGCCCTGCCGATCTGCCCGAGGCACCGGACATCGCCGTCTTCTGCCTCGGCCATGCGCGCGTGCTCGACGCTTTCGTCGCGGCGGTGGAGCGTGGCATCAAGGCAGCCGTCATTTATGACGGCGGCTTCGCCGAGCACGGCGTCGAGGGGCGCGAGCTGCAGAGCCGGATCGCGGAGATTTGCCGGGACGCCGGCATCGCGTTGTGCGGACCCAACTGCATGGGTGTGCTGAGCCCGCATCATCGCAGCTCGACCTATCTGCAGGAATTGCGCGACCCGGCGGGCCTCGGCGGCAATGTCGGCATCGTTTCGCAGAGCGGCGCGTTTTGCGTCAGCCTGTTGACCGACACGCGGCGGTACGGCTTCAGCCATGTCGCCTCGTCGGGAAACGAGGCGGTGCTCGTTGCCGCCGATTACCTCGAATACCTGGTCGAAGACCCACAGACCGGTATCATCGGCGGGTTCATCGAAACCGTCAGGGAGCCCGAGCGTTTCGCTGCAGCCCTCGATCGCGCCGCCGCCCTGGGCAAACCGGTGGTGATGCTGAAGGTCGGGCGCAGCGAGCGCAGCCGGCGGGCGATCGTCGGGCATACCGGCGGGCCGGCGCCGGAGCCGGACGCGGTCTCCGAATTGCTGCGCGCCCATCGCGCGATCGAGGCGTCCGATCTCGTCGAGTTCAGCGAACTGCTGGCCGCGTGCCAAGGGGCGACGCGCCCGACCGCGCGTCGGATCGGTGTCATCACCTCCTCCGGCGGATTGGCGGAGCTGATCCTCGACGTCGCCGCCGCCGCGGATTTACGGCTTCCGCCGCTGTCGACCGCGCAAAAAGCACGAGATAGAGGCAGCCATTGGCTTCGTCCCTGGCGACGGGAACCCGCTCGACGCATGGGGCAGCGGGACGTTTGCGGCAAACCTGCCGCGCGCGCTCGCCCTGTTCGACGCCAGCCCCGATCATGACGTGATCGTCTTCTGCCGCGACAATCTCGATGGCCAGCCGTTCGACACGCCGGACGCGGCCCGCAACTATCTCGACCTGTTCATCGCCGCGGCCGAGCGCAGCCATAAGCCGCATTACCTGCTGAACACACGGCCGGGGGCGATGGACCGGGCGCTCGTCGCCCAGCTTCGCCAGCGCGGCATCGCCACCGTCGGCGGGATCCGCGAGGGGCTCGGCGCGATCGACCGCCTGGCGCGCGACGCCGCTTGAGGAGAGCAGACCCGTGGCAGATTTGGCGATTCCTAGTCCTCTACGAGGTCGACGAGAAAGGTCGGCATCGTCACCCTCAACCGGCCGGAGAAGCTCAACGCGATCAGCGCGGAATTGCAGAGGGCGCTGACCGAGGCCTTGGCGCGGGCCGATGCGGATCCGGCCACCAGCGTCGTGCTGTTGCGCGCCGAGGGCCGCAGCTTCTGCGCCGGGTACGATATCGGCGCCAAGGAGCCCGGCGCCGAGGATTGGCGCAGCGACCCGGCCAAAGCGCATGCGCACCTCATACCGCAGCTCGAATTCGAGATGGCGCCGTGGCGGATGCGAAAGCCGGTCATCGCCTCGGTCCAAGGCCATGTGCTCGGCGGCGGCTGCGAGCTCGTCATGTTGTGCGACCTGACGATCGCCGCCGACAACGCGACCTTCGGCGAGCCGGAAGTGCGTTTTTCGGCCGTCGGTCCGGCAATCGTGATGCCGGCGATCATCGGCTACAAGAAGGCGCGCGAGCTGCTTTATTTCGGCGATCAGATCGACGCGCAGACCGCATTGGGGCTCGGCATGGTCAACCGCGTCGTGCCGCTCGCCGAGTTGCGCACGGCCAGCCTCAACTACGCAAAGCGCCTGTCGCTGATCTCGCCCGAAGCGCTTTATGCGACGAAGCGGGCGGTCAACGGCGTCGCCGATGCGGCGGGCTTCCGCAACGGGCTTTATGCCGGGCTCGACATCGTCGGGCCGCTTTATGCGACGACCACCGAATTGGGCGCGCGGTTTCGCGAAATCGCCGCGAAGGATGGCGTGCCGGCCGCGGTCAGATGGCGCTCCGCGCAGTTCAAGGAATAGCGCGGGATGGCCACGGAAACTCTTTGGGGGATCACGCTCGAACACCCGCACCGCGCTGAGGCGGGTGCGCAGCTTGTAGCGCCGTACGCGCAGCGGCAGATCGGTTTCAATGTCCTCGACCGGGTTGTTCCGGGTGTTCGCGCGTAAAGGGTGTCCACCGCATCGTCAGGTCGCACAGCATGACGAGCTGGCCCGCCAGCCGCGATCCGACTCCGTTTCCAGCCGGCGTGATTAGATCGGGAAGGCCTGGAATTCGAAGAAGATCAACTGGCGCCGATCGGCACGGTGTTTCTAAGTCGTTCTCGTTGACAGGCTGCGAAAGGTGATCGACCAGCGGGTCATCTCCATCGGGGCGATGCTGTGCTCCCATTGGTGGCGGGCCTCGCCGGTCAGATGGTAGGCCGAGCGGGGCGCCAGCAGCGCCGATGCTCGGTCAAAGCCGCCCGGCCGGCGGCGCCGGAACCGCATCGATGCCGGCGCTGCGAGCGAGACGCCGATGACATGCTCGAACACCGGCCGGTCGCGATGCCAGCCGATGCCGGCCCCCGGGTCGTACCGGATCAACAGAGCCCGCACGAGGACGTCCGGGGTGAGGCCGGCGAAACTTGCCGCCTTCTGGCGCAGCGGCAGCAGCCAATCGGGGATGGGCTCGGCGGGTCCGAAGCTCGCCGTATCGAAGTCATAGCGCCAGCCATAGGAGGCGGTCAGGCGTTTCCCGAGCCATCCGTGAAACCGGAACGGCGACAGCTCCACCCCGCGGACGTATCGGATCAGCTCCCGTTCCTCGCTCGGCGTGACGATGGCCTCGGCCAGCGACAAGCCGGCAATGAGAGGCCGGTCGAACAAATCAGATTGCGCTGCAAGCACGTTCTGGCTTCGCCCCTTCGAGTCACGGTCGGCGGCTGGTCCACCGATCGGCCTGTTCGGACCCATCTGTGAACGCGCCCGGCTCCGGCCGGCCGACACGTGAGGGTTCCCTTTCCGTTCCGAGGCTGATATGGTCGCCACATGCCGACGCGCAAGATCATCCACGTCGACATGGACGCGTTCTATGCGTCGGTCGAACAGCGCGACAACCCGGAGCTGCGCGGGCGGCCGGTCGCGGTCGGCCACGGCGCCAAGCGCGGGGTGGTGGCCGCGGCGAGCTACGAGGCCCGAGTCTTTGGCGTGCGCTCGGCGATGCCCTCGACCACAGCGATGCGCCGCTGCGCCGAGCTGGTGTTCGTGCCGCCGCGTTTCGAGGTCTATCGCGCCGTCTCACGCCAGATCCACTCCATCTTTGCAGATTACACGGCGCTGATCGAACCGCTGTCGCTCGACGAGGCCTATCTCGACGTGACGGCGAACCAGCGCCACCTGCCGAGCGCTTCGGCGACCGCCAAGGAGATCCGCGCGCGCATCCTCGAGGACACCGGCCTGACCGCTTCGGCGGGCATCTCCTACAACAAGTTCCTCGCCAAGCTCGCCTCCGACGAGCGCAAACCCAATGGCCAGTTCGTCATCACACCCGAAATGGGCCTGGACTTCATCGCGTCCCTGCCGGTCGGCAAATTCCACGGGGTCGGGCCTGTCACCGCGGCGAAGATGCGGCGGCTCGGGATCGAGACGGGTGCGGATCTGCGGGTGAAATCGCTCGCCTTTCTGCAGCAGCATTTCGGCAAAGCCGCCGCCTGGTATCTCGGCGTCGCGAACGGCGAAGACGGCCGGCCAGTCGTCGCCGATCGCCAGCGCAAATCCTCCGGCTCCGAGACCACCTTCGAGCGCGACCTGACCGCATCTGCCGAAATCGAGGCCGGCGTCGAGGCCATGGCCGATGATGTCTGGGCGTGGTGCGAAAAGACGAAGGCGTTCGGCCGGACCGTGACGGTGAAGGTGAAGTTCGCCGACTTCCGCCAGGTCACCCGAAGCCGCAGCTTTCCGAGCGCAATCGCAAGCCACGACCTGCTGCGCGCGGCGAGCATCGAGCTGGTGCGCACCCTGATGCCGACCGTCAAGGGCATCCGGCTGCTCGGCGTCACCGTGTCGAATTTCGACCAGGCGCCTGCCGGCGCCGAGGCCGCGCTTCCGCTGTTTGACGGCGGTGGGCCGACCACACCCGAGCCCGATCCCGCTCCGCGCGTCGCCGCGCCGGGTGCGCGCTGATGGGGCGGCGCGCCGGCAGCGCAGACCTGCCGCTTCACGGCGGGCATGTGCCCAAATGGCTGGGCGATCGCATGACCCGGCTGGGCGCGATGATCACCGAGGCGATCGTTCTCGAATATGGCCGCGACGAGCTGCTGCGCCGGCTGGCGCATCCCTTCTGGTTCCAGTCGTTCGGCGCGGTGATGGGGATGGACTGGCATTCCTCCGGCATCACCACGAGCGTCATCGGCGCGCTGAAGCGCGGCCTCCAGCCCTTGGCCGGCGAGCTCGGCATCCACGTCTGCGGCGGGCGCGGCAATCACTCGCGCCAGACCCCGCACGAGCTCGTCGCGATCGGCGATCGGGTCGGTCTCGATGGCGCGGCGCTCGCCAAAGCGAGCCGGCTCGTCGCCAAGGTCGACAGCGCGGCGGTCCAGGACGGGTTCGACCTCTACCTGCACGGCTTCATCGTCACCGACGACGGACATTGGGTCGTGGTCCAGCAGGGCATGAACGGCGACCGCCGCCAGGCGCGGCGCTATCACTGGCTCTCCGAAGGTCTGCATAGCTTTGTCGACGCGCCGCACGCCGCGATCGACGGCGCGGAACAAGGGGTGATCGTCAACCTGACCGACCAGCGCGCGGCGGCCTCGCGCCGGCGACAGCTCGATGTTCTCGGCGAGCTCGGACCGGACGGGATCGAGCGGCAACTCGCGAAACTCGCGGGCCGAACCGAAGCGCCGAGCGTCGAAGGCCAACCCATGCTGCCGCACCTGGTCATGCCCCACCATCACGATGTCAGGCCCGAGGACGTCGTGACCCGCCGCTTGCACGGCAACCTGGCGGCCGCCGCCGAACGCGGTCCACAAGATTTCCCGGAGCTTCTGCTGGTCCCCGGCGTCGGCGCGCGGACCGTCCTCGCGCTGGCCCAGGTCGCCGAGGTCGTTCATGGCTCGCCCTACCGCTTCAGCGATCCGGCGCGGTTTTCGTTCGCCCATGGCGGCAAGGACCGGCATCCCTATCCGGTGCCGCTCAAGGTCTACGATCGCACCATCGGCGTCCTGAAGACCGCGGTGCAAAAGGCGAAGCTCGGCCAATCCGAAGAGCTGGCGGCAATCGAGCGCCTGGACGAACAGAGCCGCCGGCTGGAGCGGCACGCCTCGGGACCTTCGTTCGAGGCGCTGCTCGCCGACGAGCGGGCGCGCTCGCACCGATATGGCGGCCGAAGCATATTTGGCGCCGAGACGCCGCCCGACACGGCGGAGCGGCCGGTCGGAGGAGGATCACGGTGAAGGTCAGGCGGATCGCCAGCAACATCGCCGCGGACGACATCGCGAGCGCCAAGCGGTTCTATGGCGACGTGCTCGGTCTCGAGATCGTGATGGATTTCGGCTGGATCGCGACCTTCGGCTCGCACCAGCAGATGACGGTTCAGATCAGCGTCGCCAGCGAGGGCGGATCGGGGACGCCGGTTCCCGATCTCTCGGTCGAGGTCGATGACGTCGACGCCGCATTGACAGCGATGAGGGCGGCCGGCTTTCCGATCGAATATGGACCCGTCGACGAGCCCTGGGGTGTGCGCCGCTTTTATGTGCGCGATCCCTTTGGCAAGCTCGTCAATGTGCTCGCCCATATCCGCGCCGCGCCATGAGGCTCGCGACCTTCAACGTCAATGGCGTCAACGGCAGGCTCCCCGTTCTGCTGCGCTGGCTCAAAAAAGCATCGCCCGAAATCGTTTGCCTACAGGAGCTGAAGGCGCCGCAGGACAAGTTTCCCGAAGGCCCGATCCGCGACGCCGGCTATGGGGCCGTCTGGCACGGCCAGAAAAGCTGGAACGGCGTCGCCATCCTCGCCCTCGGCACGGATCCGGTCGAGACCCGGCGCGGGCTGCCGGGCGATCCCGATGATGCGCACAGCCGCTACATCGAGGCCGCTGCCGATGGTCTGCTCGTTGGCTGCCTCTATCTGCCCAACGGCAATCCGGCGCCCGGCCCGAAATTCGACTTCAAGCTGCGCTGGTTCGAGCGGCTCGCCGCTCACGCCCGGGAGCTTCTCGACAGCGGCGCGCCGGTCGTGCTCGCCGGCGACTTCAACGTCATGCCGACCGACCTCGACGTCTACAAGCCGGAACGATGGGTCGACGACGCGCTGTTCCGCCCCGAGATCCGTGACGCCTATCGTCGGCTCGTCGCCCAGGGTTGGACCGATGCGCTGCGGGCACAGCATCCGGGAGAGCGCATCTTCACCTTTTGGGATTATTTCCGGAACGCCTATCCTCGCGATGCCGGCCTGCGCATCGACCATCTGCTGCTCAGCCCCGCAGTCGCCCGGCGACTCAGAGCGGCGGGCGTCGATCGCGAGGTGCGCGGATGGGAGAAAGCCAGCGACCACGCACCGACCTGGATCGAGCTCGCGAACGCGAAGCGTTCTGCGCGCGGTTCCCTACAAGGCGCTAAAGCGCCGCAAGGCGGCCGATCATCTCGATTGCGTCACCTGAATGCGTTCTCAGGAGTTCGTGTGGCGCCCCTTAAGACACAAGTGCAAGAGTTATTCGTGGTTCGACCGTCGTGGCATCCTCACTGCTCGCGGCGGCCAATGGTATGCGACCACGGTCAAGAACCTCCTCGATCGGGCAGCCCGCTGACGGATCCGATGGCGACGCGCTCGCCAGGGGAGGGAGCATCTCGCTCGGCCGAAATTCAGCGATGGTGATCGAGACAAGCTGCGCCGAGCCCTCGACAATGGTGGAGTTGCCGCAGCGTGAGCATGGCGACGAAGATTTCGTGCAGCACGGTTGAGAAGCACGCCAGGGCGTTCGGCTGCGAGCGGCGATAACCGGATTTGATGCGGTCAACATCAGTCTTATAATCTCCGTGGTCGGTTTGACTTCGGCTTCGGATTGGGCGCAGCATCGCCGTAACTAACGACGGAGAACCGCGATGGCGGTTGCTGCGCTTGAAATCAAGACACGACAGCCGCTGGGCGGGGGCCGGGATTTTGGTTCGGTAGGGCGGCGGTACACTCAGCTCGACGCGACGACGCATTTTGCGGTTGACCCTTTGCATCTCCTGAATCGCCGCATTTCCGATATGCTGTCGGCCGACGCGCATCGTCCGGGCGGCCCGGTCGGGATCCCGATCGCCGGCGACGACCCCAACGCCATCGCGATCGCCTCGAACCTCATTCGCCAGATCGGCTACGAGCCGGTCCTGATCGGCGGGCTGGCGAAGGGCAAGTCTCTGGTCCCGGGGACGCCGCTCGGCGGCGAGCACACCCCGGCGGAGATCCGCCAGATCGCTGCCGGCCTCGGTTGAGCCGCGCTTGACCGACCGTCCCCCGGCCGCCGACACCGACCCCAACGCCTCCGGCCGTCTCTTTCGCCTGCTGCACCGGTTCATCGATGTCCGGCGCGAGGAGGCGCCGGTGGTGGGTTGGTGCTGGCTCTACATTTTCGCGGTGCTGTCGTCCTACTACATTATGCGGCCGATCCGCGACCAAGCCGGCATCGCCGGCGGCGTGCGCAATCTGCAGTGGCTGTTCACCGGCACCCTGATCGGCATGCTGGTGCTGAACATCCCGTTCGCCTACCTGGTCAAAAAGCTGCCGCGCAGCCGCTTCATTCCGATCACCTATCATTTTTTTGCGGTCAACATCCTCGTCTTCGCCGCCGCCCTCCACTGGGCCGGCCCGACGCAGACGGTGTGGGTCGGGCGCATCTTTTTCATCTGGGTCTCGGTCTACAATCTGTTCGTCGTCTCGGTGTTCTGGCAGATGAACGTCGATCTGTTCAGCCCCGAGCAGGGTAAGCGGCTGTTCGGCCTGATCGCCGCCGGAGCGTCGGTCGGGGCCATCGTCGGCTCCAGCGTGACCGCTTCCCTGGCGCGATTCGTGTCGCCGATATTCCTGCTGCTCGGGGCGGCAGTCGTGCTCGAGGTCGCCGTGTTCAGCGTCGGGCGGCTGTCGCGCCTTTCGCCGGCGCTGCAGCGGCAGCCGATGGCCGGCAGCGCCGAGGCGCCGATCGGCGGCAGCGTGTTCGCCGGGATCACCCGAGCCTTTCGCTCGCCTTATCTGGTGAATGTCAGCCTGTTCGTGCTGCTGTTCGCCATCACCTCGACCTTCCTCTACTTTCAGCAGGCCGGCATCGTCAGCCGCAGCTTCAGCGGCCGCGGGGCGCAGACCGCGTTTTTCGCCACCGTCGATCTGACCGTCAACATCCTGACCCTCGCGGTCCAGCTGTTCTTGACCGGCCGTATCGTGCTGCTGTTCGGCGTCGCGCTGACCCTCGGTCTGCTGCCGGTGCTGACCATCGTCGGGTTCGGCGCGATCGCCTTGCTGCCGACGATCGCCACGGTGGCGATTTTCCAGGTCCTGCGCCGGGCAGGCGACTACGCGATCACGCGACCGACCCGCGAGGTGCTGTTCACTGTCGTTCCGCGCGAGGACCGTTACAAGGCGAAGAGCTTTATCGACACCGTGGTCTATCGCACGGGCGATCAGCTCGGCGCCTGGTCGGTCGCCCTGTTGCGCATTCTGGGCCTCGGCGTTTCGGGAGTGGCGCTGGTGGCGATCCCGCTCGCCGTTCTATGGCTCGTCAACGGGCTGTGGCTCGGGCGGAGACAGGAAAAGCTGGGCGCGGCACAAGCGGAGCTGACGGAACTCGCTCTCGAACCCGAGAGAGCATGACCATTGCGGTCGTGACGGCGGCATCGCCTCCGCGCCGTCCGCCGTTCAACCCACCAAGCGCATGGACCGTGACCGTCGGCCTCTCTTTCGCGTGATTTGACCATCGCTCACGACCGGTTGCGCCGGCAACGATGGAGGCCCGAGCAGACACATCGGAAGACGAATCAGAAAGTGTCTAACGGGTTTTTAAATAACCTGAGCGTAGAGAGCTGCCTAATGGGTCGGCACGCTCGCGAACTTACATCTTTAACCGCTCTTCGCGGCGTGGCAGCCCTCGTGGTCCTGGTCTTTCATTGCGGAGGCAATTTCGGAGCGATCGGCGGTGCGCTCGGGATTGCGATTTCCCACGGTTACCTCGCAGTCGATCTTTTTTTTTATGCTCAGCGGTTTCGTGCTCACCCATGTGCATGGCCGCACGTTCAGCACAGATTTCGTAGGGGCTGATACGCCGGTTTCTTTGGGTCCGGCTAGCGCGTATCTATCCAATACACGTAGTGACCCTGGCAATGCTCGTGCCATTTTATGGGATGCCCGGTTTTTCCAGCACAGCGCTCGTCGAAAACCTGCTCTTCGTTCAGATTTTGTTTGCATCGAGGCTCACCTGGAACGGCGGCGCATGGTCGATCAGCGCAGAATGGTACGCCTACCTGCTCTTCCCTTTGATAGTCGTACTGTTCCTGAAACGGACGCGGCCTATGTCTGCGGCTGCGATCCTAGGGTTATGTCTCGCCCCTGGGGCCGTGTTCATCATTGCGTATGGTGACGGCAACATCGCGGTCGGTCCGTTCGTACTCGCGCGCGCCATTCCAGAGTTCGTGGCCGGAATGCTCCTTTACCGCTGCTTTCTCTCTGCTTCATTAGTCAGAGTTTGGCGCTCCGACATCGTGTGGCTCTCCTGCCTCGCCTGCATCATTGCCCTCGCCGCCCGTCCCCGAACCGAAATATCGATAATCGCTCTGCTCGCCGTGCTGCTGCTGTGCTCCGCCCACAATCGCGGTAACGTTGCGGCGTTTTTGCAGGTTGGGCCGATTCTTTTCCTCGGCCGGATCTCCTATTCTCTATACATGCTTCAGGCCCCTGCTTATTATGTCACCCTGGTGATACGCTCGCAGGGTGTTGTTACCAATACCGCCGCTCTCCGGGGGCTGATGGCTGGACTATCGTTCGCGATGGCCGTTCCGATCTCCAAATACATCGAATAGCCGGCGCGCGCCCGCATGCGGCGCACGCTGGATACGCCGAGGTTTTCAGAAGGGGCGAAGGGCTGAGCTTTCGAACGGGGCGGCAGTCGCTAAGGACGGTTCCATTCTCGATATGTGACGTACCGGCGATCGTGTCATTTGGCGCCGAACATGCGATCGCCCGTCGACGCGCCAGCATTGCCGGCCCGCAGCCACTCCTGATATTCCGCCCCGACCCCGTCAACTCACCGGGAAGGAATCAGCTTGATATCGCGATCCGCGCGCGCGAGCCGGATGCGGGCCGCCTGGCTTGCTTTGGCAGCGTTTGTCGCCTTTGCCCTGGCGGCGGCGCCGGCGGAGGCCGCCGGCCAATCCTTCCTGATGCTCTCGGACATTCATTTCAACCCGATGGCCGAACCGGCTCTCGTCGACCGGCTGGCCGCGGCCGAGCCCGGGGATTGGCCGGCCATTTTCGAGAGGGGCGGCAGCCACGGCCCGAGCCGGTACGGCTCCGACACCAACTGGCCGCTGCTTCGCTCCGCCCTCGAGCAAATGAAGGCGACGCTGCCGCATCCCGCCTTCCTGCTGCTGCCGGGCGATTTCCTCGCCCATCATTTTCGCGCCCAATTCGATGCCGCGGCGCACGACCATTCGGATCGGGCCTATCGCGGGTTCGTGGTCGAGACCATGCGGTTTCTGGCGGACGAGATCGCCGGCGCATTCCCCGGCACGCCGATCCTGCCGACGCTCGGCAACAACGACGCGGAGTGCGGCGACTTTCGGCTGCAGCCGAACGGGCCGTTCCTCGCCGACACTCTGCCGATCCTGCGCGGCCTCGTCGGCGGCGCCGGGACACAGGGCTTGGCTGAAAGCTGGAACAGCGACGGCAACTACGGTGCTACCCTGCCGGGAGCGCCCGGCGTCAGGGCGATTTTTTTGAACGATGTCTTTTTTTCGCAAAATTTTCGCAACACCTGCGGATCGCCGGGCGGCCCCGATCCCGGCCGTCGGACGCTTGCCTGGCTCGCCGCCGAGCTCGCCAAGGCGCAGTCGGCGCACCAGCGCGTCTGGCTCGTTTATCACGTCCCGCCGGGAGTCGACGGCTACCGGACCTGGCGCCAGGGCTCGTGCCCCGACCGGATCATCCCGATGTGGGACGAGGTCTACGCCCGGCCCTTTTTGACCCTCCTTCGACGCTATTCCAATACAGTCGCCGCCAATTTTGCCGGGCACACGCATATGGACGATTTCCGCCTGATCGGCGACGACAGGGGCGAGTTCTCGTTTGCCCTGATCATGCCGGCGCTGAGCCCGATCTTCGGCCAGAACCCGGCCTTTCGGACCGTCGTCTTCGATCCATCCGGCAATATCCTCGATCAGACCACCTACGACCTCGTCAATCTCGCCGAAGCCGGCTCGGGCGTCGCGCCCAAATGGCAGGCGGAATACACCTTCAGCCGCGAATGGCACCTGCCGCAGGTCGACCTGCCGAGCCTCGAGCGGCTCTATGCGATGATCACCAGCGTGCCCGAAGACCGCAGTCGATGGCACCGGCTGTTTGCGGTGTCGAGCCCGGTTTACTGGGGCCTCGCGCCGGGCGGCAACGCGGCGCACACGCTGCGCGCCTATGCGTGCGCCACCGGGCATGCCCGCTCGGCCGATTTCGCGCGGTGCTGGTGCGGCGGCGCGAAATAGGCGCGCCCCTATTTGGTCCCGAACAGCCGGTCGCCGGCGTCGCCGAGGCCGGGCAGGATGTAGCCGTGCGCGTCGAGGCAGCGATCGAGTGCCGCGGCGACGATCGTCACCTCGGGAAATATGTTCAAGACCTTGTCCACCCCTTCCGGGGCGGCGACCAGACAGACGATTTTGATCGAGCGCGTTTTCAATTCGACCAGACGCGAGACCGCCGCCACCGCCGAGTTGCCGGTGGCCAGCATCGGATCGACCAGGATCGCGTCGCGCTCGGCCAGATCGTCGGGTAATTTCAGGTAGTACTCGATCGCCTGCAAGGTCTTCGGCTCGCGATAGATGCCGATATGCCCGACCCGCGCCGAAGGCAACAGGTCGAGCATGCCGTCGAGAATGCCGTTGCCGGCGCGCAGGATCGATACGAGGCACAGCTTTTTGCCGGCGAGCAACGGGAACGCGCCGCGCTCGAGCGGAGTGTCGATCTCGGTCGGCGCCAGCGGCAATTCGCGGGTCGCCTCATAGGCCAGCAGCAGGCTGATCTCGCGCAGCAACCGCCGGAACTCGGCGGTTGAGGTGTCCCGGTCGCGCATCAACGACAGTTTGTGCTGGACCAGCGGGTGGTCCACGACGGTCAACCCCGCCCTGGGTCGTGGCATGATCAGGTCACCTCGAAACCGCGGCTCGTCGGCATTACAATAATTCGGATCGGGGCCGACCGCACCATAACCACAGAAGAAGGGGCTGCAATGGACCCCAAATGTCGCGCGGATTGGCTGCCCCGGCTTGGCCTTCGGGTGTGAGGCGGCATCACCCCTCCACCGCGAAAACGTCAGCGGGCGGCGGCAAGGACGGCACGAAAGCGGCGCGCCGTTTCGGCGAGCTGCGAGTAGACGTAATCGGCAAGCTGCTCGTTGTCGGTATGGACGGTGTAATTGCGCAAAACCGCCAGGTCGATCCAGAACGGATCATTGTCGATGACGCCATGCCTGAATGCCGAGCGAAAACAAGTCCGCGGCGAGGTGCAGACGGCGTTGTGCTCTTCTTCAAGATACGCTTTGAGAAATTTCCAGCACAGCTCGAACGAGATCTCGAACCGCTGGATCGCGGAATCGCTTACGATCGGGTCTTTCGGCAAGGCGAGGGCCTCATCCAATCGCGTGGTCGCGCGTTCGAAATCCGTCCGTAGCGACTGAGATTTTGTCATAGCGGGATGCGTCGTTGCGCAACCTCACGGAATTTCTCGGATACGCGGGCGAAATCGACGACATCGATCGTATAAAGGGTTGGTGCGTCCTCGATATCGTCTTGTATCGCCGCGAGCACCGGGCGCGGGACCGGGGCCGGTCCCTCGATGCCGATATCGATATCCGACCGCTCGGCGGCAGAGCCGGTCGCGCGCGAGCCGAACAGGAATATGTGGTAGGCGCCATCCGGCAGATGCCGCCGGATCACCTCGGCGGCGAATTCGGCGGCGGCGGCGGCATCCCGAATTGCTCGCATACGGTCCTCTCCGCCCCCTTTCCAGGACTTCAATTAGGCAATCATCCGTCCGCTAAAACAAGGTGCCGTCGCTGACGATGTCGACCGGTGCGCGGCCGTCCGGGCGGTGCTCGAAGGCGATTTCGCGGCCTGCCGCCCAGCTGCCGCCTTCGAGCACGCAGGCGAGCGGGAAGTCGCGCGCGCTTTTGCCCAGCCGCTTGCGCACAAGCGGCGCCAGGCGATCGAGCAATGCCACGGTCAGGGCCCGCCACTCGACGACCGGCTCGCTCAGCGCATCGAGCGGATTTCGCAGCAGGCCGGGATCGCGCGGCACGAGGACGCCGCAGTCGATGAAGAGGCCGCCGTTCCTATATTCGGCAAGGCCGGTCAGCCCATCCAACTGCTCGACCTGCACACCAGCCGCCCGCAGCGGCTCGACCAGCGAATAGGCGAGCCATTGCGACAGCTTGTGAAACGGCACGAGCCCGTCGCCCGGCACCGCCCGATGCCGGCCGCAATCGCCGAGCGGCACCCCGCCGAGGCTGATCCGGCCGGGCCAGATCGGCCCGAGCGCATCGAGAAGGGTGCGCAGGATTTCGGCCGCCTGTAGGGCCGCGCCATGCGCCCGCCAGTGATCGTAGAGATGCCCCGGACGCGGCGGCGTCCCAAACCTCGCCGGGTCATCAGCGCAGACCTCGCCCAATCGGCGCAGCAGTCCCGCGCGCCCGTCGACCCCCGCGAGCTCGTTGCCGGGACCATGCTGGAACGTGCCGGCCAGGCGCTGCGGCGTGATCCGCGCCAGGGCCTCAGCGTCGACGCGCCACCGGTTGCCGGCATCGGCGGAAAACAACCCCTGCTGCATCGCCCGCAGGCTCGCCACCGCAAGCCCCTCCGAGCGCTGCAGCACCTGCCCGGTCTCGGCCTCGCGAAAGCGCCACGCCTGTCCTGCCCCGGCATCGATCAGGACAGAGACGAAGGCGAGGTCGATGCGTGCCCGCGCCTGCTCGGCCATATCGGCATCGGGTGCGATCAGCGCCGCGCGGTCGACGCCGCCCGCGGAAAAATGGCGCCAGCGGCTGTGATAGGGGACGACGATGTCGGGATGGCGCCGCCGGGTGATCGCGGCAACCCGGTCTGCCGCCGCGGCGAGCCGGGTGCAGTCGAGCCGGAAGTGGCGCGTCTCACCCTGCTCGGCTGCGGCAAAGACGATGTCGCAGCGTGCGCGCACCGCCGCAGCACTCAACAGCGCCGCGGCACGCGCGCTCTCGTCATTCGCCAAGCGCACGGCCTGTGACGCGGTGCAATTCCTCGGCGTCCGGCAGGCCAGAGGGGGCAAAATACCCGGCTGCCTTCTTGGCCTCGATCTCGACCGAGGCGTCGAGCGGCACCAGCCGGTCGGGGATCGCCACCTGCTCGACCACCGCGATCCCCTGCGCCTCGAGCGCCGCTCTCTTGAGGTTCGACATCGACACCCAGCGGTCGATATGGCGGATACCGAGCCAATGGATCACGTCGGGCATCAATTCCTGAAAGCGCAAATCCTGCACCCCGGCGACGCACTCGGTGCGCTGAAAATAGGTGTCGGCGCGGTCGCCGCCGGGCTGGCGCTTGCGCGCGTTGTAGACGAGGAACTTGGTGACCTCGCCGAGCGCGCGCCCCTCTTTGCGGTTATAGACGATGACCCCGACGCCGCCCTGTTGCGCGGTCGCCGCACACACCTCGATGCCGTGCACCAGGTAGGGACGGCAGGTGCAGATGTCCGAGCCGAACACGTCCGAGCCGTTGCACTCGTCATGGACGCGACAGGCGATCACCGTCTCTGGTGCGGCGATCCGCTCGACCTCGCCGAACAGATAGACCGTCGTCCCCCCGATCGGCGGCAGCAGCACTTCGAGGTCGGGCCGGGTGACGAGCTCGGGGAACATGCCGCCCGTCTCCTCGAACAGGCTGCGGCGCAGATCGCTCTCGGCGACGCCGAAACGGGCGGCGAGACCCGGCAGATGCCAGACCGGATCAATCGCCGCCTTGGTGACCCGGATCTCGCCGTTGTCGAGCAGGACACGTCCATCGGGCTTGAGCCGGCCCTCGGCGACCAACTGGCGGATCTCCGGCATGGCGATGCGGGCGGTGGTGATCGCGATCGTCGGGCGCACATCGATGCCGGTGCTGATCGCTTCGGCGAAAACCTCGCCGACCAGATGGCCCCAGGGATCGAGGGAAACGATTTTGGCTGGGTCGCCCCATGCCGGGCCGGGCGCGATCAAGGCAGCCGGGGCGGTGTCGGTAAGGTCGGGGCGGTGGTCGCGGGCCAGCGCCTTGGTCGCCACCGCCAGCGCGCGATAGAGGCCATAGGCGCCGGAATAGGAGCCGATCGCGTTGCGCCGACCGGGTTCGGCCGGGCTCGCCACCACCGGTCCGCGTTCGCCCGGGGCAGCGGCGCCCCAATGCAGCGGGAGTGCACCCCGACCGGCACTCCCCGGATGGGAGGTGAGCCGGATGTGGCGCGGGATCGGCTGCTCCATCTTGCTTTCTGCCGGCAACCGCCGAAACAGCATAACGTAATCACGGCGGCCGACTGCCGCAACTCGGCGCGATCCGGATTAACGACGGTCCGCGTCGATCCGCTGCCGGAACCTGAACCGGAACCTGAAATTGAACCTGCCGCGGTGTCGCGGTGTTGTTTGGGACACCATGTTCACCGTGCCTGACGAAGGAGATCGGGATGAAATTTTTGGTATTGCCGGCAGCCTTTGCGCTTGTGCTGGCGGGCGGCTCCGTCATCGCGCCGCCGGCCCAGGCGAAGGGATGCCTGAAGGGCGCCGCGATCGGCGGTGTCGCCGGTCACTATGCCGGCCATCACGCCATATTGGGCGCCGTGGGCGGCTGCATCGTCGGCCATCACATGGCGGCCAAGCACGCGCGGGAAGAACGGGCCCAGCGCCAGCATGAGCAGGAAGGATCGAGCGGCGACGGCCAGTCCAGCTCCTCTATCGGCCACTGACGCCGCCATCACGCCGACTTGATCAACGGAGCGGATCGTCTGACCAGCTGAAAAAGACTAGGCTCGGCACCCGTCGGATATCGGCCGTCATGGGCGCCCAGCCATGCACTCACGCAAGTTCAACGATCCCTATCTGACCGCCGCGGGCGAAAAGCGCGCGCAGGTCGCGCTGAAGGGCCTGGAAACCCTATGGTTTAACACTGGAACCTTGTGCAATCTGACTTGCGGGCACTGCTATATCGAATCGTCGCCCAAGAACGACCGGCTGGCTTATCTGACCGCGGCCGAAGCAGCCGAGTACCTCGATGAAATCGAACGCGGCGGGCTGCCGACCTCGCTGATCGGTTTTACCGGCGGCGAGCCGTTCATGAACCCCGAATTGACGGCGATGCTCGACGCCGTCCTGGCGCGCGGCTTTCACGCCCTCGTGCTGACCAACGCGATGAAGCCGATGATGAAATGCCGGGCGGCGTTGCTGCGGCTCCACGAGCGCTATGGGGAGCGGCTGGCGATCCGCGTCTCGATCGACCACTACGGCCGCCGGGTCCACGAGCAGGAGCGCGGCCGGCGCAGCTGGCAGCCGACGATTGACGGATTGCTGTGGCTCGCGGCAAACGGGTTCGCGCTGAACGTCGCGAGCCGCCGGCTCTCTGGCGAGTCGGAGGCGGCGATCCGCGCCGGCTTTGCCCGGCTGTTCGCCGAATTGGGCATCGCGATCGATGCCGACGACCCGGTCGCGCTGACGGTGTTCCCCGAGATGGACGCCGCCGCCGACGTGCCGGAAATCACCGAGGCGTGCTGGGGCATTCTCGGCAAATCGCCGGAAAGCGTCATGTGCGCGACCGCGCGCATGGTCGTCAAACGCAAGGGGGCGGCGCGCCCGGCGGTGCTCGCCTGCACGCTTCTGCCCTATGACGAGCGCTTCGAGCTGGGCCCGACGCTGGCTGAAGCGAGCGGCGCCGTATCGCTCAACCATCCGCACTGCGCCAAGTTCTGCGTGCTCGGAGGCGGTGCTTGCAGCCGAGGCTGAAGGACATCCACCAGATAAGTTGACTCCGTCAAGCAACCCCTTGACGATCGCACTCATCGATACGATCGGACAAGAGGCCGCGGATGGTCGAGACCGTCTTCGATCGACATATCGCCGATCTGCGCCGGTTCAACCGCTTTTACACCCAGAAGATCGGCGTCTTGCAGGAGGGGCTGTTGCGCAGCCCGTTTTCCCTGACCGAGGCGCGCGTGCTCTACGAGCTTGCCGGCGGCGAGCCGCGCCCGGCGGCGCAGCTCGGCAAGGAATTGGGGCTCGATGCCGGCTATCTGAGCCGAATCCTGCGCGGCTTCGAACGCCGCGGGTTAGTCCGCAGGGAGCCCGCGCCTAGCGACCGGCGCCTCGGCCTCTTGTCGCTGACGCCGCAAGGGCTGGCGGCGTTCGGCCCGCTCGACGCCGAGTCGCGCGACCAGATCGGCGCGATGCTGCAGGAGCTGTCGGCAGGCGAACAGGGACGCCTGGTGGCGGCGGCGCGCACGATCGAGCGGCTGCTCGATCCGAAGCCGGAAAATCCGGCAGTCTACCTGCTGCGGCCGCATCGGGCGGGCGACCTGGGCTGGGTCATCCAGCGCCACGGCGCGCTCTATGCGCGGGAATATGGCTGGGACCTCGGGTTCGAGGGGCTCGTCGCCGAAATCGTCGCCGCCTTCATCCGAACCTTCGATGCGCGGCGGGAATGCTGCTGGATCGCTGAGAAGGACGGCGAGAATGTCGGTTCGGTGGTGCTGGTGAAACAATCGGAGGCAGAGGCCAAGCTGCGCCTGCTGCTGGTCGAGCCTCAGGCGCGCGGGCTCGGGATCGGCGCCCGGCTGGTGCAGGAATGCCTGCGCTTTGCCCGGCAGGCGGACTACGCGAAGGTGACATTATGGACCAACAGCGTGCTGATAGCGGCGCGCCGCATCTATCAAGCGGCGGGGTTTTGCCTGGTCGAAGCACGGCCGCACCGCAGCTTTGGCCAGGAGCTGATCGGCGAGACCTGGGAATTGGAGCTGTAGAAGCGGGCGGCGCGGTAAGCCGCACCTGGTCTAAGCCGCCGATAAGCCGATCGCCGCCCCCTGCTGGATGACCTCGGTCGAGCCGTCCCAGATCATGCGCAGCGCGACAATGGTGACGATGGCGAGGCCGACCCAGGAAATCCAGAAATGGCGTTCGAGCAGGCGCGCGATGTAGTTCGAGGCGACTCCCATCAGCGCGACCGACAGGACGAGCCCAAACGCCAGCACCCAGAAATGGGCGCGTGCGGTGCCGGCCACCGCGAGCACATTGTCGAGCGACATCGACACATCGGCCAGCACGATGCGCGCCAGCGCCTGCCGCGCGCTTTTTTGCCGGATCGGATGCCGAATCGGCCGGCACTCCGCCGCGGCTGCCGCGGGCGGCGCGCGGGTCCGTGTCTCGCGCAGCTCGCGGTACATCTTCCACGCCACCCACAGCAGCAGCACGCCACCAGCCAGGGTCAGCCCGATGATCGCGAGAAGTTGGGCAGCGAAATAGGCAAAGAGGACGCGCAACGCCGTCGCGACGACGATGCCGAGCATGATCACCCGCCGGCGCTGCTCGACCGGCAGGCTGGAAGCCGCCATCCCAACGACGATCGCGTTGTCGCCCGCAAGCACCACGTCGATGATGACCACCGACAAGAGCGCGCCGAGTTGGGTGACGCCGATCAGCACCTTGCCGAGATAAGCACGAGCTCATCCAAGGTCGAGGGCCGCCCGATGCCGAGATCCCGGGCTTTCGCGCCCGGAGGCACGCGGACGGTTGCGCCGCCGGCGTCGGCCCGATAGGGATATCGCGGCGAAACGCTGCTCGCCGGGCTGCGGCATTCTTGAACGCACCAGCGCTGATCGACATCGAACATTGCCGCAGGGTGCGGGCCGGGCCGGATCGCGGGGGTTCCCCCGGAGCGATCTGCCGCGCGGTGCCACTGCTTGCTGCCCCGGCCGGCGGGCTGCACGATGGAGGCCGAAACGATGAGCGATGATTTTTCAGGCAAGGTCGCGGTCGTGACGGGCGGCGGCAGCGGGATCGGGGCGGCGACTTGCCGTGCCTTTGCCGTCCGCGGAGCGCGCGTCGCGGTGCTCGATCGCGATGCCGGGGCGGCCGAGCGGATCGCCGCCGAGATCACCGGACACGGCGACCATGCCGAAGCCCACGCGCTCGACGTCAGCGACCGCGAGGGCTTTAGCCGCCTCGCCGCGGCTATCACCGAGAGCGCCGGCGGCATCGACATCCTGGTCAACGGCGCTGGCGTGACCGTGCGCCGCATGATCGGCGAGATGGCCGCCGAGGATTGGGACCGGGTCATCGGCGTCAACCTGACCGGCGCCTTCAATGGCATCCGGGCGGTCTTGCCGCACATGCGGGGCCGCGGCGGCGGCGCGATCGTCAACGTCGCCTCGATCGCCGGGCAGCGGATTTCGTTCGGCGGCACCGCCAATTATACGGCGTCGAAGGCGGGCCTTTTGGGCTTGACCCGGCATGCCGCCTACGAATTGGCGCCCGACCGGATCCGGGTCAACGCGGTCTGCCCCGGCCCGACCGCAACGGCGTTCGGCGGCGCGGTCCCGACCGAGGAGAGCAAGGCCCGGCGGTCGCGCCAGATCCCGCTCGGGCGGATGTGCGAGCCCGAGGACATCGCCGACCCCATTTTGTTTCTGGCCGGCGACATGGCGCGCATGATCACCGGCGTGGCGCTGACCGTCGACGGCGGCGTGCTGGTCAAGAACGACACGCCCTACGAGGAATATTTCCGGCCCAGATAGCAATTTCCGAAACGGCTACGCTTTTTCTTCCCTAGGGAAACACTGAAATAAGCCGGGTTTTGGGTGGTCGTATCGGGTAGAATTGGGGGGTCCGGGGGGACCGAGGGGCGGGGCGATGCGGCGTCAGGGAAGTTTTTCGCAGGCGGAATACGCCGAGAAGAAAAAGCAGACGCGAAGGGACAAGTTTCTGGCCGAGATGGAACAGGTGGTTCCGTGGGCTCGGCTGGTGGATCGGCTGTGGCCGCTTTATCCGAAGGGTGAGCGCGGCCGGCCGCCGATCGGGCTGGAGCGGATGCTGCGGATCTACTTCTTGCAGCAATGGTATGGGCTGGCTGACGAGGCGCTGGAGGATGCGCTGTACGACAGCCAAGCGTTGCGCGGCTTTGCCGGCATTGATCTGAACCACGACCCGGTCCCGGATGCGACGACGGTGCTGCACTTCCGCCATTGGCTGGAGCGGCACGACCTGACCCGGGCGCTGTTCGACGACATCGCGGCGATGCTCGAAGAGCGTGGGCTGTTGATGCGGCAGGGCACGATTGTCAACGCCACGATCATCGCCGCGCCGCCCTCGACCAAGAACAAGCAGAAGAGCCGCGATCCGGAGATGCACCAGACCAAAAAGGGCAACCAGTGGCATTTCGGGATGAAGGCGCATATCGGAGTGGACGTGGCCTCGGGGGTGGTGCACACGCTCACCGGCACCGCCGCCAACGAAGCCGACATCAATCAGACAGCGGCGCTGCTGCACGGCCGGGAGGCGGCGGTCTTCGCCGATGCCGGCTATACCGGAGCGGGCAAGCGGCCGGAACTTGCCGACCGCGATGTGTCCTGGAACATCGCAATCAAGCGCAGCATCATCAAAGCCTTGCCCAAAACCTTGCGGGATTTAGCGGAGCCGGTCGAGCGGGCGCTGGCGCAGGTGCGGGCCTGGGTCGAGCATCCCTTCCACATCGTCAAGAACCTCTTCCGCCATAAGAAGCTGCGCTATCGCGGCCTGGCCAAGAACACGGCGCAGCTACACGCGCAGACGCATTCAGAAGCTTGTGCAGCCATTCCTGGATGGCCGGGTCATGCCCGGTCAAGCTTGGCCATGACGGATTGGCTGAATCATATGTTTGCCTCTGAGCACTAGCAGCAGGGCGGCTCGGGCGCTTATCGCGAGCTGCCGAGAGTGGTCGCAGCAATCTCGACCGGGAAGGCGAGCGGCAGCGACCGCAGCTCAGCTCCGGGTGCGCCGGAACGCTGGCATGACCTCCTCGGCGACCCATTGGAATTGTTCGAGCATCGTCGCTTGCGGAGTGCCGATCGGGCTCGACAGGCTGATGTGCTGCATGCCGGGATAACGTTCCTCGAAGCCTTTCAGCAATTCGATCAGTTCCGCAGGGGTGCCGGCGAACCACGAGCCCAATTGCATGTAGTGCTCGACGGTCGGCACGCCGGCCCTGTCCCAGCCGCCGCGATGCGACACCGCGTCGGCCTGCGCCGGGGTCAGCCCCGGCACGAAGCCGAGCGGTGCAAACATCTTCACATGCTCTTCGTAAATCGGCTTGATTTCGCGGATCGCCTGCTCGCGGCTGCGGGCGAGATGGAAATGCAGGCCGAGCTGCAAGTCCTCGCCGAGCTGCAAATTCTTGCCGGCGCGCGCCGCGGCGTCGCGATAGGCGGTGATCGGGCCAGCCTGCATCGTCGCCGCCCCGCCGCCGACCGCACCCTTGATGCCGTGCTTGACCATAAAATCGAGGCCGCGCGGGCTGGCGCTGACGACTCGGCTGCCAGCATTCGACCGGGCGATGGATCGGGCGCGGCACCAGGGTCAGCTCCTTCAGCTCGTAGCCGCGGTAGGGGACATGCGGCGGCAACGTGTAATGCGCGCCTTGGTGGGAGAACGACTCTTCGTTGAACGCCTTGAAGATGATCTCAACCCCCTCCTCGAACACCTCGCGGTTGGCCTCGCCGTCGAGCATCGGGGCGCCGAAGGTCTCGACCTCGCGGGTGTGATAGCCGCGCCCGACGCCGAACACGGTGCGGCCGCCGGTCAGGATGTCGGCGGTGGCGAAATCCTCGGCCAGGCGCAGCGGGTGCCACATCGGCACGATGTTGAAGCCGCAGCCGATTTTGAGCCGCTTGGTCACCTGGGCCAGATGCACCGCCAGCATCAGGATGTTCGGAATGCACTCGTAGCCCTCGTGCTGAAAATGATGCTCGGCGAGCCACAGCGTGTCGTAGCCGAGCCCGTCCATCTGTTTGGCGATCGCCTCGGTCTTTTCGAAGACGCTGGCCAGATGCTGGTTCGAATAGCGCCGCTCATTGGCCGGGGTCGCATCCTGGCCGCGGTCGGGAAGATCGACGTGGCCGGCATAGACCGTGGTGAATTTGGTGATCATGCTTCGTCCCTCCGGATCGGCTGGCGCCGTCAAGCGCGGGAATGCCGCGTCCCGCCATACTGAGCCAGTTTCTCATACCTTGGCAGCCGGCGTCACGCGCGGCGGGTCTCTGGCCGCGTCCATCGACACCGCCCGGCCGAAATGGGAAAGATGCCGACCCTGTGCGGCTTTAACGCCGCTCATCGACAGGGAGGATACGTAGATGACGTTGTCGCGCCGACGCGTGCTGACCCCGCGGCGCCGCGGGCGTCGCCGCGATCACGATCCTGCCCACCATTCTCCGGGGGCCCGCCGATGCGGCCGCGTTTGTCGATAATGCGGCGGCTACCTGTCGCCGCCTTTCCCTGGCTGTCGGCCGGCTTCCTGCGCTAAAGATGCCGTCGGCGCCTCCGCGGGAGAGACCGATGGAATATGTCATCTTAGGCAGGACCGGGCTTCGGGTCAGCGTCGCCGGGCTCGGCTGCGGCGGGTTCAGCCGGCTCGGGCTCGGCACCGGCAAGAGCGAGGCCGAGGCGGTGGCGCTGGTGCATCAGGCCTTCGACCTCGGGGTCAACCTGTTCGACACTGCCGCGGTCTACGGCACTGAACCGGTTCTGGGCCAGGCGCTGAAGTCGTTGCCGCGCGACAAGGTGGTGGTCGCGACCAAGGCGTGGATCCCGCGCAGCGCCGGCCAATCCGCCGCCGAGCACGCCGTCGCCAGCCTCGACAATTCGCTCAAGCTGCTCGGCCTCGACTGCATCGACATTTTCGAGCTGCACGGGGTCGCGCCCGGGGCTTACGAGCGGGCCCGCGACACGATCGCCCCCGCCCTCTTGAAGGAACAAAAAAAGGGCAAGATCCGCCATCTCGGCGTGACCGAGACGGGCTCGAGCGACTCCGAGCACGCGATGCTGCAGCGCGCGGTCGAAGACGGGATTTGGGATGTGGTCATGCTCGGCTTCCACATGATGCACCAGAACGCCCGGACCGCGGTGTTCCCGCGCACCGTCGCCAACCGGGTCGGCACCCTCCTGATGTTCGTCGTGCGCAACATCTTCTCAAAGCCGGAGCGGCTGAAGACCGCGCTGCGTGAGCTGACCGCCCGGAAGGAGCTGCCGCGCTGGCTCGCCGACGCGCCGAACCCGCTCGGGTTTCTCATTCATGAGCAGGACGGCGGTGCCGCGACCGTCACCGAGGCGGCCTACCGCTTTGTCCGGCACGAGCCCGGGGTCGATGTGGTGCTGTTCGGCACCGGCGATCCCGGGCATCTGCGCACCAACATCGCCTCGATCCTGAAGCCGCCATTGCCCGAAACCGACCGCCGCATCCTCGCGAAACTGTTCGGTCGCCTGGTCGGGGTCGGCCTCGACCCGCCCACCTACATGCCCGGCCTCACGCTCCACTGATCCGATTCGTGGCGCAGCACTCGCCGTAAAGATTTGGCGCACAGCCTCATGCGGAAACCCGGGCTCAGGCAAAAACGCGACGGTTTCGTTGGCGGGCATGGGCACGTCAACGGTAGAGCCGCCTGCGGCCGCCAGACTGCCGGATCGGCGGCATCGGCGAAGGCCGCCAATCGTTCAGCGGCCTTTCGGTTCGGCTAATTTGCCGCTCGCCGCGCGACCGGCCGAGCCTATAAAGACAAAGCAGCCGCTTCAGCCGGGAATGTGTCGCGGCGGCACACGGCAAAAACAGCCGCTCGAGCCGCTCGAGTTCGAGGCGCGCGTCGCGCGAGCGCTGGTCGAGCTCGACCCTCGGCACGCTCCCGCTCCACAGATCGGTTCTCGGCATGATGCCCTCCACCGCACGAAAGCCCCCCGACGCAAGTCGAGGCGGCATGACCGATACCCCGGCGGTCCCCGATAGCCTGTGAACCCGCTCACACTGCCGGGAAATTAGTTCGCGAGGCCGACGCGGCGACAAATCCGGGCCAAAGCTGTTCAGCACATATGTCGGGGTGACTGGTTCAACCAAATCCCGGCGATGGCAGTTGCGGCCGGCGGCCGTTCTCGCCCACGCCGTCTCGATCTAACCGACCCGATGTTCAGGAATTCGTCCTTTGCCGGAGGGCTGGCAAACCTTCTGTCAGGCAAAGTGCGGCATGACATCCGCGGCGAAGAGCTCGCGAGTCTCAGTGTCGTTCCGTTCGCCATTGATCAGCAGCTCGACGCCGGCGTCCTGATATTGCCCGATCAGGTCGATGGCTTCGGCCACCGTACCGACAAAGCTGGGCAACGGTCTGCGGCCGGCCAGCCGCTCGCGCTTCGCCGCCACTGCGGCGTGGTTGCGGGCGAGAATCCAGGCTTGGACATGGCTCTTTTCGATCGTGTCGTAATCTCGACCGACCGCGTCGCAATGTCGCCGCAGCACGGCCAGCTTATTCCGTGCCTCCGCAATGTCGCCTCGGACCAAATTGCAGGCGTCCGCCAGACGGGCGACCGCGCGTAGCGTCATTTGCTCGCCGCCGCCGGCGATCATCACCGGCGGACGCGGCTTTTGCACCGGCTTCGGCTCGAGGATCGCGTCCTCGACGTGGAAATACCGGCCGTGGAAGGTCGTCCGCGGCTCGGTCCACAGCTTCAGGATCAACTCGACCGCTTCCTCCATCTGCCGGATCCGGGTCGCCGGCCGTGGCGGAAACTCCCAGCCGTATTGCTTGAATTCATCCTCGAAAAAGCCGGCGCCGATGCCGAGCGTCAGTCGTCCCAGGCTGATTAGATCGACGCTCGCCGCGATCTTGGCGAGATGCGCGGGGTTGCGATAACCGACCGCGGTAGCCAGGGTGGCGAGACGGATGCGGCTGGTGACGGCCGCCAGCGCCGAGAGGAAGGTCCAGCCTTCGAGGACCGGCTCGTCGGGCGGGCCCACACCGGGAATCTGGATCGTGTGAATCCATGACCGAGAACCAGACAAAACCGTGATCTTCGGCCCACTGCGCCTTCGCCTTCACCGCCTCGAATGCCTCGGCCGGGTCGGAACTGTCGAGCCATGACGAGTTGTGGATGCCGAACCTCATGGCTATCGGCTCCTGTTCTGTTTGGACTGGGCTGCGATGCCGACGCCGCCCTGCGCGATCGCATGGGCCGCCCAGAGCACGAGGACCGAGGTCGCCACAGCGGCGAGCACGCCCAGGCCGATGGCCAGGGCAGTTCCCAATGCCTCCAGCGAAAGACCGATCGCGAGGAAGCAGCTTGCGAAGGAGATCCACGACAGGACGCAGCCCCGAAGCATGGCCACGGCGGCGTTGCGGCCAAATTGGCGGTGAGTAAACGCTATCACTACGGTAATCGCCACCGGGTAGGTCGCGACGATCCCGCTGAAGATGGGTCCGAGCCTTGCGGCCACAGTCGTGATCGCCAGGGTCAGAACGGCGACCGCGAGCATGCGAACCCACAGATCCCACGATGGCGGCACAGCGCGAACGATTCCAAGCTCCGGCCTGTGTATCAGCGATGCCGCGAGCGCCAAAGCGAGCCAGGCGGCCAATCCTGAAACAACGATCTCGCCTCCGAATCGGCGGGCACCTGCCGAGCAAGCAAAGAACGCAATTGTCGCGGATGCGAGGGAGGCGACCCATCCAGCCCTGCTGCTAGCGGCTGCGTACGCCACCGCGAACGCCGCCAGCCCAACTAGGCCGCAGAGGATTCCCAAGGCGGCGCCAGCAGCAAAGTGCGAACCTTGATCAACCGCCACAAGTAGGAAGATTGGCCCTGTTGTCAGAGGCAATCCCAGTAACAGGCCGCCGACCCTCGGACCCCATCTCCGAGCCGCGAGGGTGGCGGCGGCGACGAGGAGCGGGGCTAGAGTGAGCTTCAAAAGCAACATCATGGGCATGAACGCGTCGAGCTTGGTGGGCCGCTCCGACGACAACAGCCCGCCCTTTGCGATGTCGCCCGGTGGCACCGTGCGCGCGTTGGGTTCCCGCTTTCGCGGAAATGACGGTTCAATATGATCGGAAGCTGGGTAGCGTACCAAAATGACCGAGAGGCAGTGAGGCGGGGAGGTTGCCAAGTTGCGGCACTCATCGCCTCACTGCCTCATCGTTTCCTCTTCCGGCTTTACCGATCACGCCGGATCGACCATCTCCATCGAGACGATTTCGTCGGGCTCGCCGGTGTAGACGATCAGGCTGACCGTCTCGGTGCCGATGAAAGCGCTGTGCGGTTGGCCGGTGGGGTTCAGCGTATAGCCGCCGGAGGCGCGTGCCGGTTGCCCGGTCTTTGTGCCGCGGCCGCCTTCGAGATTGAACACGTGCTCGTCCGAGAGCGCGGTCGCGACGATCTTGATCAATTTGCCCGGCGGCGGCGAGAATTTGGCGAGCCAGGCGATGCCGCCGCCCTCTTGCCGGCGGTCGCTGAGGATCTTGAGCTGGACGATGTCGCGCCCGTCATAGACCGCCGCAGGGCCGTAGAACGGGGCGCCGGATGTCCACTCCGCGCTGTCGATGTCGACATGGGTCGAAGCCATTCTTTTCTCCATCGGCCGAACATTGTCCGCGCAGGATAACAGCGCGATACTGACACCGTTCTGTCAGGAGCCGTGGCTGGCGAAATGCGCCGCGCCGATCGCCTGTTCGACATCATTCAGACCTTGCGCACGGCGGCGCACCCGGTGACCGCGGCGATGCTCGCCGAGAAGCTCGAAGTGACGGTGCGCACGATCTATCGCGACGTCGCCGCATTGCAGGCGAGCCGGGTCCCGATCGAGGGTGCGGCCGGGCTCGGTTATGTGCTGCGACGCGGCTTCGACTTGCCGCCGCTGATGTTCACGATCGAGGAGATCGACGCGATCGCGGTCGGGGTGCGGCTGCTGCGACGGCTGCGCGACCCGAAGCTCCAGTCCGCGGCCGAAAGCGTGCTGGGCAAATTGACCGTGGTCGTGCCGCAGGATTTGGGCTCCCACCTCGCCTCGGCGCCCTATTACGTTTCGGACGGCAGCGCGCCCGAGGCGACCGGCGTCGACCTGTCGCAAGTGCGCGGCGCGATCCACGACACCCGCAAGCTGGCAATCTCTTATGTGGATGAAGAAGGTCGGCGCACCGACCGGACGATCTGGCCGCTGGCCATGGCCTATTACGTCGACGTGACCCTGCTCGGCGCCTGGTGCGAACTCAGAAAGGACTTTCGCCATTTCCGCGTCGACCGCATCTCAGCCTCGCGCCTGCTGGACGAGCTGTTCCCGCAAGAGAATGGCACGCTGATCGCCGAATGGCTGGCGCTGCAGAAGGAGCGGCCCGACGCGGCCTCTCGGCCCTGACGCGCCTTTGATCAGGTGCGGCGGATGTTGGCGCTCTGCTCGGGGAGGCCGGTTTCCTCGTAGCAGACGCGGGCAAGGGTGGCGACACCGCGGCGGATCTCGTCCTTCGAGGGGAGCGCGAAGCAGAGCCGCATATGCGACTTGGTCTCGGCCGGGTTGCACGACCATTCGGGGCCGGGATTGAACACCAGCCCCTCCTTGGCGGCCGGCGCGACCAGCTTCGTCACATCGACCCGGTCGGGCAATTTGATCCACAAAAAGATGCCGCCCTTCGGCCGCCACATCTTTTCGACCGCGGTGCCGAACTCGCGTTCGAGCGCCTCAACCATGGTGTCGAGCTTTTCTTTCAAGACCCCAGTCAGCTCGCCGACATGCTGGGTAAAGTGGCGCGAGAAATATTCGGCGACGACCATCTGCTCGAGGGCGCCGGTCCCGCTGTCGGTCTCGCGCTTGCAGCCGACCAGCCGGCTCATGATTTCCCAGTCGGCGACGACGTAGCCGAGCCGCAAAGCCGGCGCCAGGGTTTTCGAAAACGAGCCGACATGGATCACCTGGCTCGGGTCGAGCGAATAGATCGCCGGCGGCGCGCCGTCGCTCCAGGTCAGATCGGCATAACACTCGTCCTCGAAGATCGGCACGCCGTGCCGCTTGGCGAGGCCGAGCAGCGCGTGGCGGCGGTCCATCGGCAGGATCGAGCCGGTCGGGTTCTGCACGGTCGGGATCGTGTAGATGTATTTGGGCACGGTGCCTTTGCGCTTCAGCTCGTCGAGGATTTGGCCCAGCGCGTCGATGCGCAGCCCGTCATCGTCGAGGGGTGCCCCGACGATGTTGACGCCGAGTCGCTGCACCTTGGTCAGGGCGCCGCCATAGGTGAATTCCTCGATGACGACCGTGTCGCCGCGTTCGAGCAGCACCCGGTTGACGAGGTCGAGACCCTGGCCCGAACCCGAGGTGATCAGCACCTCGTCGGACGAGCAATGGATGCCGCGCCCCTTGACCTTGTCGACGACAAACTCGCGGGTGGCGCGGAAGCCCTGCGGGCCGTGCGGGTTGTAGAGGGCGAGATCAGCGCCGTCGCGACGCAGCACCGCCTCGGCCGCCGCGGCCAACGCCGATGCCGGCACGTGCTCGCGATCGTTATGGCCGCCGATGAAATTGTATTTGGGAAAGCCGCTCCAGCGCGGCGCCGCCGGCGGCAGGTCCTTTGAAAACAGGTGGCTGTAAGCGAAACCGGTGGCGGGCATAATCTCTTGTCCTTCTTCAACGCAACCCCCAACCGTCATCACCGGGCTCGACCCGGTGATCCACGTCTTCCTTCCGCTGGCGTTGGAGGGCGTGGATGGCCGGAACAAGTCCGGCCATGACGACATGGAGAGGCGGGCAGCCCTATCGGTCAGCGCGCGTTGGGGGCGTGCTTGCCGGAGACCTGCGGGGTGATGTCGGGATAGGCGCCGGCGGTCTTCTGCGCCGCCTGCTCGTGCATTTGCAGCCGGGTGCGCCGCTCCCATTTGCGGTTCAGCTCGTCCCTGACGTTGAAGGCGAGCTTGCCGACGCCCTCGATCTCGAGCTCGATCTTATCGCCGTCCATGAACGGGTTGAGCCCGCGATGATTGGTGCCGGTGGCGACGATGTCGCCCGGCTCCAGCGCGTGGATCGAGCTCAGCCACTCGATGCAGCGCGGGATCTTGTGCGCCATGTCGCTGGTGTTGAAGTTCTGCATCAGGGTGCCGTTGTTCGACAGCCGGATCTGCAATTTCTGCGGGTCCGGGATCTCGTCCTTGGTCACCAGGCACGGCCCGATCGGCGCGAAAGTGTCGCGCGATTTCATCGCGAAAAAGCCGGGGGCCGGCAGCCCGCGCGCCGAGCCGTCGATAAAGCAGGTGTAGCCGAAGATGTAGTCCATCGCGTCGGCGGCCTTGACGTTGCTGGCCCGTTTGCCGATGACCAGCGCCAACTCGGCCTCGCCCTCGAAGATCGTCCCTGGCGCGTCGGGCAAGACCATCGTGTCGCCCGGTCCGCAGATGGCGTTCGCCGTCTTCTGGAAGGCGTTGATCGGCGCCGGCGCGCTGCGCGTGCCGTCCTCCATGTAGTTGACCGCCATGCAGTCGATGTTGTCCGGCTTGGGCAGGGGCGGACGGAGCCTGACCGAATTGAGCGGCACGCCCCGGCCGCTCGCCGACGCGTCTTCGAGCTTGCCCTTATACTGGGCGAAGCGCGCGATCAGCCCGTTGATCAGGTCGCCCGGCCCGGTATGCGGAATGTCTTTTGCGACCTGCGACACGTCGACGACATTGTCGCCCTTCAGCACGCCCAGTTTGTAGTCGTCGAAATACACGAGCCTCATGTCGGCCTCCCTCTACTCGATGGGTACGAAGATGCAGTTGCGGATCTTGCCGTCGAGCGCCTTCGAGAGGTGCCCCTTGCCGGTCGTGTCCTCGACCAGCACCACCTCGCCGGCACCGATCTTGCGCGCTTCGCCGTCGCTCGCGGTGATCTCGACGCCGGCGTCGAGGTTGATAATGTACTGCCGCCGCGGAGCCGGATGCCAGTCGAGATCGTAGGTCGGCGGCACTTCGCGAAAGATGATGCCGTTGGCCGGCAGGCGCTTCGACAATTTGCCCGAGCGCGTTTCCTCGACCCATTCGATTTCGACGTTGCGCCAATGCGACTGGCCGTTGGCGTCGGCATAGAGATTGTGGACCCGCATGGCACCCCTCCCTCGGAATTGGCTGATGGCGCGCATCTTAACGACGGAGCAGACCCCGACGCCAGCCTCTCGATGCCGGAGTTGCCGGGAAGGCCGGACGCAACATCGAGGTGGGACTACAGCGGGATCACCAACAGCGTATCGATCTTGTCGCTGTCGAGGATGACGAGACGCTCGATGAAACGGAAGGACTCGGCCGACACCATGATGCGGTCGAGATAGCGGCCGGCGGCGAACAGGCTCATCTCGCCGTCGTGCATGATCCTGACCGCGATGAAGTTCGAGCGCACCTCCGCGACCCCGTTCTCGACCTTGCCGATCCGGATCGGGCCGATGATGTGGCGATAGCGGTGCGGCTCGAAGATGTTGGCGCGGCGCAGCGCCAGGATCCGGTCTTTCAACATGCCTTTCGAGACAGCATAGACGACGCCGTGGCGATAGCCGGCCTCGTGGCTCTGCCGACTGGTGATCAGGTAGCGGCAATCCTCGACAAAGAAATCGGGCCATTCCTCGAGCCGGTCGTCGTCGATGCACTCGGCATAGGCGGCGATCAATTCGTCGATGCCCTGCCGCACCGCGGTTTCATCCGTCATGTCGTGGTTGCGCCCTGTGCGAGCCGCCAAGAAGCTACTGGATCGGCCCGGTACGCCCTTCGAGATGCCGCCTGCGGCGGCTCCTCAGGGTGAGGGACACTCTTTAATGCCATCGATGACTTCCCTCATGCTGAGGAGCGCCTAAGAAGGCGCGTCTCGAAGCACGCACGGCATCTACGCAGCCCCTAATTCAGTCGCCGACCAGCGCGCGGTATTTCTTCCAGAAGCCGCGGATCGCGGCTTCGCTCGAACGGAAAGGCTGCGACTGGGCATCGTAGCCGCCCATCATCACGACCCCGCTGGCATCGTCGTTGTAGCGCAGTGCCCTCTGCACAAACCCGCCGACGCAGCCGTCTTCCATCGAGATGTAGCCGGCCGCACCCACGAGGTTGCCCTGGCGCAGGCGGCGCTCGGTCATCGCCTCGTCGTCGCCGTCGAAGCCCAGATGGATCCATTCGAGCTCGGTCTTTTCGAGGCCCCGCGGCTGGATCGCCCGCACCGCGATCGAATTCCTGATCTGCTGCAGGATCATGCCGGGAAAGATCGTCAGGATCTGCACCGAGACCTGGTCGCCGTATTCGTCGATCAACTCGACCACCGAGGGGTCTTCGAGCCGCATCTCGATGTCGGAGCGCAGCCCCTCGCGCTGGTAGTCGGAATCCTCGGCGGCGTAGTCGAGCTTCGCTTGGCTGAAATGATGGCCGCCGCTGTCATCGATATGGATGCCGCCCGGCATGCTGA
Organism: uncultured Alphaproteobacteria bacterium; assembly: GCA_963795485.1. Taxonomy (GTDB): domain Bacteria; phylum Pseudomonadota; class Alphaproteobacteria; order ATCC43930; family CGMCC-115725; genus AP-15. The sequence continues at coordinate 862,397 of CAWCIL010000008.1, read as the reverse complement.
GCCGGTTGATGCGGAACGTCGTTAGAAAGCTGTGCAGGATGCTGGCGTGATAGGTGTCCTTGGTGTTCTCGGCGTAGAGTTTCCAATTGTTCGGCAACACCTGCGTGCTGCGGCCGAGGATATGCACCGGCCGGTTCAGCACGCGCTTGATGCCGCCAACGATCTGCGGCCCGAGATAGGTTTCGAGATCGGGCGCCTCCTGGCTGAAAGTGCCGAAGACGAGGCCGGCCAATTCGGCGACGCGCAGCCGCGGCAGATCGTGATCGTCCTTGCGGAACTCGGCCGGCATCCCGCCCTGCCGCTTGACCCCGTGCTCAAAGGCGACGCCGGTCAGCTTGCCGCCCAAATCATAGGTCCAGCCGTGATAGATGCATTTGATCTCTTTGCCGCTGCCGTGGCGCTCGATACAGAGCAGGTTGCCGCGATGGGCGCAGCGGTTGACAAAGGCATTGATATTGCCGTCATCCCCGCGGGTCACCACTACCGCCGTCTCGCCGATCGTCGTCGCGACGTAATCGCCGGGCTTCGCGATCTCGGCCGCGAGACAGAGATAGCTCCAGGCCGGCCCCTTGAAGATCCGCTCCTGCTCGAGCCGGTACTGCTCGGGATCGGTGTAGAGCCGGAACGGGATCTCGGAGAGCCCGTTCGACGGCCACGCAATCCCCCGCATCTCCTCGGTGCCGAGTTCGGACATGCTCCGTTCTCCTTCAGGCAAACTGCAAATTCCCGGGCATGATAACACCCGTCATCCGACCTGGTACAGGTGGCAAGTCAAGGCTGCGTCTGGCAGCACGCGCCGTGCCGCACCCGCAAGATTCTCACATGGTCGGCGGCGATCCGGTAGCGGATGATATAAGGGCCGGCGAGGGGTGTTTAAGCCGGGTGCACTTTTCGCCCCGCACTCACAACCATGCAATTGCCGCAATCGCATTGCATCCTCGCGCGTTGTTGTTCGCGAGTGGGGCAGCATGGTTATCGAAGGGGCAGCGCGCACCTGATCTCGACCTGATAAAGCAGGCGAAACAGGAGCGCCACCCCGCGCGCGGCACCACAAGGGGCGGCCCCGCACCTTCTATCAGACCTGATGCCTCCGAAGGACCGAACGCGCGCCGGGCTTTCGATGCGGCCACGATGCGCTAGACTATGCGCACGGATAAGCAGTCTGGGCCGGGGAGGCGGAGCATGCAGGCGGATTACGTCATCATCGGAGCGGGCTCGGCCGGCTGCGTGCTGGCCAACCGGCTGACCGAGGACCCCGGCGCCAAGGTTTTGCTGATCGAGGCCGGCGGCCGCGACTGGAACCCGCTGATCCACATCCCGGCCGGGTTCTTCAAGATGCTCGACCACGACACCCTGACCTGGAAGTTTCGCGCCGAGCCCGATCCCGGCACCAACGGTCGCGCCATCGTCTACACCCGCGGCCGGGTGATCGGCGGCTCCTCGTCGATCAACGGGATGATCTACATCCGCGGCCAACCCGAGGATTACGACCACTGGGGCCAGCTCGGCAACCGCGGCTGGTCGTGGGACGACTGTCTGCCCTACTTCCGCCGGGCGGAACGCTGGGAGGGCGAGGGCAGCGAGGTGCGCGGCAAGGACGGGCCGCTCTTCACCTCGAAGACCGACCGGCCGCCGATCTGCGCCACCGTGCTCGAGGCCGGCAAGGAGATCGGGCTCGAATACCGCGACGACCTCAACGACCTGCCGCCCGGCCATACCGACTGCATCGGCTGGTGCCAGCAGACCCGCGGCGGCCGGCGCCGCGCCTCGACCGCGCGTACCTATCTGCGGCCGGCGCTGAAGCGGCCGAACCTCGCAGCTCGTCACCGGGCGCGCTGGTCCATCGCGTCGTGTTCGACGGCAAGCGCGCCACCGGCGTCGAGTTCTCGCGCGGCGGTCCGGGCGGCGCCGTCGAGCGCGCCGATGCGGCGCGCGAAGTGATCCTGTCGGCCGGGGCGATCGGCTCGCCGCACATCCTGCAATTGTCGGGTGTCGGCGACCCCGAGCATCTCGGCCGGATCGGCGTGCCGGTCGTGCACGAATTGCGCGGCGTCGGCCGGAACATGCAGGACCATTACGTCGCCCGCGTCTCCTATCCGGTCGTCGGCGCCCAGACCGCCAACGAGCGTTCGCGCGGCCTGCCGCTCGCCGGCGAGGTCGTGCGCTGGCTGCTGACCGGCAAGGGCATGCTGACCTACAGCCCCTCGATCGTCGCCGCCTCGGTCAAGGTGCTGGAGGAATCGGCGACCCCCGACGTGCAATGCACCTTCGCGCCGGGCAGCTTCAAGAACGGCCAGATCGGCGAGCTCGAGGAGACGCCCGGCCTCAGCGCCGGCGCCTGGCAGATGCGGCCGCTGTCGCGCGGCTATGTCGAGGCGAAGTCGAACCGGCCCGGCGACATGCCGGCGATCAACCCGCGCTATCTCTCGGAGGAGAGCGACCGGCGCGCCATCATCGGCGGCTTGCGGCTGGCGCGGCGGATTTTTGCCGCACCTGCGCTGAAGCGGTTTGTCCGCGAAGAGACCCTGCCGGGCGCGCAGGTTCAGAGCGACGACGAATTGCTCGACTACGCGCGGCGCAACGGCGGCACCTGCTATCACGCCAGCTGCACCTGCCTGATGGGAAGCCATGCGATGGCGGTCGTCGACGACGAGCTGCGCGTGCACGGGCTCGAAGGCCTGCGGGTCATCGACGCCTCGGTGATGCCGGCAGTCACCTCGACCAACACCAACGCGCCGACCATCATGATCGCCGAAAAGGGTGCGGCGATGATCAAAGGCGCCGCCCGGCAAAGGCTGGCGGCGTAGCGAAAGAGGGGCGGAGTTGGCGCATTTTCTGGTTGTCGGCGCTGGCGCTGCGGGGCTGATGGCTGCCCGCGAGCTTGCCCGTGCCGGCAAGAGGGTGACGATCCTCGAAGCGCGCGAGCGATGCGGCGGACGCATCTGGCGGCTGACGACCGAAGAATTCGGCTATCCGGCCGAGGGCGGCGCCGAGTTTGTCCACGGTGCCGCGCCGGTGACCCGCGCTCTGATGCGCGAGGCGCGGCTCTCGCTGTCGCCGCACGCGGGTACGCGATGGAGCGCCCGCACCGGTGCGCTGTTGCCCGACGAGTCTGCGCTTCCTCATGCGAGTCGGTTTTACCATGCCCTGGCGGAGGTGACGGCCGATCTGCCGATCGCCGAATTCCTCGAGAGGCATTTTGCCGGTCGGCAATACGCCGAGCTGCGGCGGGGGATCACCCGGATGGTCGAGGGCTACGATGCGGCCGACCCGCGCCGCGCCAGCACCTTCGCGATCCGCGACGAATGGCTGGCCCGGGATGAGGGCGAGCACGGGAGGATCGCGCAGGGCTATGGCGCGCTTATCGACCATCTCGTATCGGAATGCCGCGGGCTTGGCGCCACGATCCATCTCGGCGCTGCCGTGACGGCGATCGACGAGGGAAGCGGGCGGATCGCTGTACGCTGTCGGGACGGCGCCGTGTTCGAGGCCGACGCCGCGATCCTTGCCGTGCCGCTCCCGCTCCTCGCCGAGATTGCGCTGCCGCCGGCGGCGCGCGAGCGGGCGGCGGCCGCGGCCGATATCGGCTTCGGCAACGTCGTCAAGATCCTGCTGCGCTTCGCGACGAAGTGGTGGGCCGATTATCGTGAGCGGGATCTGGGCGGGCGAGATCTGGCCGACCTTTCGTTCCTGCTTTCCGACGCGACGGTTCCGACCTGGTGGACCCAATATCCGGCCGAATACCCGGTGCTGACGGGCTGGTTCGCGGGACCCAAGGCCAACCGGGTGTCGGCGCTCGCCGCAGCCGAGCTCGTCGAGATCGGGCTCGCCTCGCTCGCCGAGATTTTCGCGCTGCCTCTCGACCGGATCAGGGGGGATCTCGTCGCGTCGCGGGCGATCGACTGGGGCAACGACCGGTTCGCGCGGGGCGCCTATTCCTACGCCACGCCCAGAACCCGCGAAGCGCAGTCGATGCTGAGCAAACCGGATGGCCGCACCATATTCTTTTCCGGCGAGGCGCTCTATGCCGGCCCGGATATGGGCACGGTCGAGGCGGCGCTGGCGAGCGGACAAAAAACCGCGCAGACGATCCTGGCCGTCGGACCATAGGTGTTCTGGCGCCACCGCCGAATTGATGTTCGCCGGCGGCGAGAGCGGCCTCCGACCAGTTGGCGCGGTGTTATCGCGAGAAGCCCATGCCCGGCGCCTCCGGATCGAGGCTCGCGATGGCGCGGCCGCGGGTCTCCGGGAGGAGCAGCAGCATGATGATCATCAGCGCATGGGCCAAAGTCGAGAACACCGCGATCGCCGTGCCGAGCGGCATCACCGCCGTCGCAAAGCCGATCGCGGTCATGAACACCGAGCCGATCGCCCGGCCGGCGTTGTAGCAGAATCCCTGGCCGGTGCCGCGGATGTCGGTCGGATAGAGCTCGGTCATAAACGGGCCCATCGGCGCGAACTTCATCAGGATCGCGGTGTTGAGCGGGATCCCGAGGAAAAGGAGACCGGTGTTGCCCACCGGCACGTAGAGATAGATCAGAACCATGACGATCGACGCGACGGCCGAGATCATGAACGTCGCTTTCCGGCCGATCGCGTCGGCGAGATAAGCGCCGCAGACAAAGCCGATCAGCGATCCCACCGCCAGCACCGCGACATAGAGCCCGGTGTGGGAGTTGGTCAGATGGCGCACGGTGCGTAGGTAGGTCGGCATCCAAAACCCGACGGCCCAGACCCCGCCCTGCGCGCCCATGACCATCAGCGACACCTTTATCGTCAGCCACAGATACGGCCCGCGAAACGCGGAGAGGAGATGAGCGATCCCGGGTCGCGGGCGGGTGTCGCGCCGATCCTGGAACGCCTCCGATTCGGGAATGCTGCGGCGGATCCACAGCACGAAGAGACCGGGCAAGATGCCGACCCAGAACAGCGCCCGCCACGCGATCGCAGCGGGCAGAACAGCAAAGAGGCCCGCATAGACGAGTGCCGCGAGCCCCGGCCCGAAGGCGGCACCGGTCTGAACAAAGCCGACGCCGCGACCGCGATACTTGTCGCGGATGACCTCACCCATCAATACCGCACCGGTGGCCCACTCGCCGCCAAAGCCGAGCCCGTGCAAGCCGCGCAGGATGAACAACTGCTCGAAGTTCTGCGCGAAGCCGCACAGGAAAGTAAAGACCGAGTACCACAGGATCGCGAATTGTAGCATGCGCACTCGGCCGAAGCGGTCGGCGAGCGCCCCGGCAAACCAGCCGCCGAATGATGAGGTCACGACAGTGACGGTGCCGATTGTGCCGGCCGCACCGGTAGAAATACCCCAGACGGCGATCACCGTCGGCACGATATAGCTGTACAGCCCCTGATCGAAGCCGTCCAACGTCCAGCCGCCCCAGCAGGCGAGCATCGTCCGGCGTTCCCGCGAGGTCAGGTCGCGCAGCCAGGCCAACATCGCGTTTTCCTCCCCTACGCTGGCCTTTTCGGCCGATCGGTCAGTTTATCGTCGATCCGATCGTCGCCGGCCAGGCACGCCGCCGCATCCCTGATGCGCCGTCCGCGACCGGCGCGCTGCCGGCAATGCCGCTCGTTGCAGCATGTCCCTGTTTGAGACATTCTTAGAGGGTTCGGACCTGGTCGGCGCCCGATCAGGCATGCGGTGCGTGCCCGAATGGCGATCGATCGTGTAAAATGAGCCGACTGCGCATTGCGTCCGCGTGCGCTCCTCAGTCGCTTGGAGCTTCAGGAATGACCGACGCGCCCGATTACACACCCCCCAAGGTCTGGGTTTGGAACCAGCCGAGCGGCGGCAGGTTCGCGAACATCAACCGTCCGATCGCGGGTCCCACACACGAAAAGGAGCTGCCGGTCGGCCGTCACCCGCTGCAGCTCTACTCGCTCGGCACGCCCAATGGCGTGAAGGTCACGATCATGCTCGAAGAGCTGCTGGCCCTCGGCCATAAGGGTGCCGAGTACGATGCCTGGCTGATCAAGATCGGCGACGGCGATCAGTTCGGAAGTGGCTTTGTGGCGGTGAACCCGAATTCAAAGATCCCGGCATTGCTGGACCGCAGCGGCCCGAAACCGATCCGGGTCTTCGAGACCGGTGCCATCTTGATGTACCTCGCCGAGAAGTTCGGCGTATTGCTGCCGACCGAGGCCGGCGCACGCGCCGAATGCCTGTCATGGCTGTTCTGGCAGATGGGCAGCACTCCCTACGTCGGCGGCGGCTTCGGTCACTTCTACGCCTACGCTCCAGTCAAGATCGAGTACGCGATCGACCGGTTTACGATGGAGACAAAGCGCCTGCTCCATGTGCTCGATCGTCGTTTGGCGGAGAGCGAGTATGTCGCGGGTCCCGCCTATACGATCGCCGACATCGCCATCTTCCCCTGGTATGGCGGGCTGGCGAAGTTCGGCCAATATGGGGCGGCCGAGTTCCTTGCGGTTCACGAATACAAGAACGTGCAGCGCTGGGCCGATCTACTCCTCGAACGGCCGGCCGTTCGGCGCGGGCGCATGGTCAACCGGCTTTCCGGCGAGCCTGCGAGCCAGCTACACGAGCGCCACGACGCCAGCGACTTCGACACGAAGACGCAGGATAAGCTCGCGGCCGCGAATTGAGCAAAGTCCGGGATGGGGCTGCGCCGGCAGCAGTCGTTCGCTGCCGGCAAGCACGTCGCACTGCTCGGCAAACAGCGCCTTGACCCAATCGATTACCGCGCACGCGGGCGGCGCGGCGGAGATCGCGTTGGACGCTGATCCAGTATGCGGCCGCGATTTTGGGGATCGGCGGGGTCAGCGCTCGAGCAGCGGATGTCCGTCGCCGAAATAGCAGGGCAGCGGCCGCATCCTGGGTCGACGCGGATCGCTACCTCGTCCGCGGCGCCGCCCGCCGGTTCGAAAGCTGGGAGCGCTCCATCGCCGGCCAGATCGGCCTCGGCGCCGCCGCCCGTTACGCGCTGCGGGTGGGTGTCGAGGCGATCGAAGCAGGGGTCAAAGCATTGGGCGCGCTGCTGCGGCGCGAGCTCGCGCGGCGACCCGGCGTCAGCGTGCACGATCTCGGCATCGAGCGGTGCGGGATCGTCACTTTTCTCAAAAAGGGCGAAGCGCCAGCCCAGACGCGCGAGCGGCTGGCCGCCAGCAACATCAACCTCCACGTGTCCCGCTCGCCGCGCGTGTCGGCACTCGATCTGACCGCCCGCGGATTGACGGCACTCGTCCGCGCCAGCGTGCATTACTGCAACGACGAGTCCGAGGTGGAGCGCTTCGTGCGCGCGGTGGCGGGCTAGTTTCTTGAGATCGGCTCCGGCGTCGCCGCCGGCACCCGACCATTCGGCGAGACTCGCCCTCCCCAAACGTCCGGTGGCGGCAGCCCGCGGCAGGTCCCATTCTTCTGGGCATAGTGAACCGAGGAGACGGCTATGCCCGATAATTCGCCAGACATGTTGAGCCAGCTTTCCGGAGCGCTGATCGAGCGCGTGACCGCCGCGCGTCCTTTGGTCGCCGGCATTCGCATCGGCGGGGGTCCGCTGCGCTCGGGCACCTTGTGGCGCAAGGATGTCGTCGTCGCCTCCGAGCAAGCGCTGCCCGATGGCGAGGAGGCCGAAATCGTTCTCGCCGACGGCGGCCGTTTTCAGGCGCGGCTCGCCGGGCGCGACCCCGGCACCAACATCGCCGTGCTTCGGTTCGAGGGCGGCCCGCAACTGGCGCCGCTCGCCGCCGGAGAGCCGCGAGCGGGCGCGCTCGTTCTGGCCTTGGGCGCCGACAGCGCGGCCGGGGTCTCGGTGCGTCTCGGCGCGATCCACTCGGTCGGCCCCGCCTGGCACAGCCGCGCCGGCGGGCAGATCGACCGCCGGATCGCCCTCGACATCAGGCTCGGCGGCCGCGAGGAAGGCGGGCCGGTGCTCGACGCATCGGGCGGGCTCGTCGGCATCTCGACCCTGGGGCCGCGCCGGAATGTCCTGGTGATCCCGGCGGCGACGGTCGAGCGCGTGCTCGACCCGCTGCTCGCGACCGGCCGGGTCGCGCGCGGCTGGCTGGGCGCCGCGGTGCAGCCGGTGCTGGTGCCGGAAGCGCTGCGTGCCGACGCGGGTCGATCACTCGGCCTGATGGTGATCGGGGTGACGCCGGACGGCCCGGCGGCGCAGGCCGGGATGCTGATGGGCGACATCCTGATCGCGGTTGACGGCGAGGGCGTCGGCAGCCCTTCGCAGCTCGCCGAGCGGTTGGGGCCGGAAGCGGTTGGAAGCGGGGTCGAGCTGCGGCTGATCCGCGCCGGCAAGCTGCAGACGCTGACGGCGACGGTCGGGGCGCGGCCGGGGCGATGAGCCTGCCGGCCCCGGTGGCCGAGGTCCCGCAGCGGCTTCGCGTCGCGGTCGTGGCCGCGGACCGGGAGACCGAAGCGAGGCTGGCGGAGGTCGTCGCGAGCGCCGGGCATCAGCTCGTTGCCGCGCATGATGCCGCCGACGCGATCGTGACCGACGGCTTTGTCGAGGCGGTATTCGCGGCGCCGATCGTCGCCCTCGGAGCGGCGGAGGGCAATTTCGCCGGGCTGCTCCCGGCCGATGCCGGGCCGGCGCAGCTCGACGCGGCGCTGCGCGCGGTCGCCGCCGGGCTCGCCGTGCGCTTGCCGTCCGCCGCCGAGCCGCGGTTCGCCGCGTTGCCGGAAGAGGCTGCCGCGGTGCTGACGCCGCGTGAGGTCGAGGTGCTGACCGCGCTTGCTCAAGGGTTGAGCAACAAGGAAGCGGCGCGGCGGCTCGGCATCTCGCCGCACACCGTCAAATTTCACCTCGAGCAGCTGTTCCGCAAGCTCGGCGCCGGCTGCCGCGCCGAAGCCGTCGCCAAGGGGCTGAAATGGCAGGTCGTCGAGCTTTGATCTGTCCGGTGCGGCACCTGAGGAAAGTGTCAACCGGCTCATTCCAACCATCGATCATTGCAGGGCCTTTTTTAGCCGGAGCTGCTCGGATGGGCTTCGTGCCGCCCGTTCCTCGGCAGCCGTCACGCCCGCCTTGCCGTCTTCTGCTGCGCCGGTTCAGGTGTCGGCGACGGCCGCCGCGGGTTTCGGGTTCGGCGGCGCGGGCGATTTTTACCAGCGCCTGCAGCAAGCGGGCGACGCCTTTGAGGCGCTCTTTTTCGTCGTCCCAGTTGCGCAGATAGACGAGCTTCTGGTCGGTGCGCAGCTTGAGGGTCGTGGCGTTCTTCTGGATCAGCTCGACCAGGCCCTCGGGGTTGGCGAAGCGGTTGCCGCGCAAGGTGATGACGGCACCCTTGGGCCCGGCCTCGACCCGCTCGACCCCGGCCTCGCGGCACCAGCGCTTGATCGCGATGATCTGCAGGAGGTTGTCGACCTCGGCCGGCAACGGGCCGAAGCGGTCGATCAATTCGGCGGCGAAGGCGTCGATCTCGCGCCGGTCGGTCAACGCCGCGATGCGCCGGTAGAGCCCGAGGCGCACGCCCAAATCGGCGACATAGGCTTCCGGGATCAGCACCGGCGTGCCGATCGTGATCTGCGGGCTCCACTCCTCCGGCGTCGGCGCGTCGCCTTCGGCGCTGCGGGCGGCCGCCACCGCCTCTTCGAGCATGTGCTGGTAGAGCTCGATGCCGACCTCGCGGATGTGGCCCGACTGCTCGTCGCCCAAGAGATTGCCGGCGCCGCGGATATCGAGGTCGTGGCTCGCCAGCTGGAACCCCGCGCCGAGATTGTCGAGCGTCTGCATAACTTCGAGCCGGCGCTGCGCCGTCGCCGACAATTGTTTGCGCTCGGGTAGGGTCAGATAGGCATAGGCGCGGATCTTGGCCCGGCCGATGCGGCCGCGCAGTTGATAGAGTTGCGCCAACCCGAACATGTCCGAGCGGTGCACGATCAGCGTGTTGGCCGAGGGAATGTCGAGGCCCGATTCGATGATGTTGGTCGACAGCAAGAGGTCGAAGGCGCGCTCGTCGAAGGCGGTCATCACCGCTTCCAGTTCGGAGGCCGCCATGCGGCCGTGCGCCATCGAGAACTTGATCTCGGGCGCGATCTCGCGCAGCCGCTGGGCGACCTCGTCGAGATCGGCGATCCGCGGCACGACGTAGAACACCTGCCCGCCGCGGTCGCGCTCGCGCATGATCGCCTCGCGGATCGTGACCGGGTCGTATGGCATGACAAACGTGCGCACCGCGAGCCGGTCGATCGGCGGCGAGGCGATCAGGCTCATCTCGCGCACCCCCGACAGGGCGAGCTGCAACGTGCGCGGGATCGGGGTCGCGGTCAGGGTCAGCACATGGACGTCGGCCTTGAGCTGCTTCAGCTTTTCCTTTTGCGAGACGCCGAAATGCTGCTCCTCGTCAACGACCAGGAGGCCCAAATGGGCGAAGCGCACATCCTTGGCGAGCAATGCGTGGGTGCCGATGACGATGTCGAGGCGGCCCTCGGCCAATTCCTTTTTGACCGCGCGCGCCTCCTTGGCCGGAACCAGCCGCGACAACTGGGCGACGCGCAACGGCAGCCCGGCAAAGCGCTCGCAAAAGCTGCGGAAATGCTGGCGCGCGAGCAGTGTGGTCGGCACCACGACCGCGACCTGACCGCCGGCCATCGCCGCGACAAAGGCGGCGCGCAATGCCACTTCGGTCTTGCCGAAGCCCACGTCGCCGCAGATCAGCCGGTCCATCGGCCGGCCCGCGGCCATGTCGGCCAGGGTGTCGGCGATCGCGTTCAGCTGATCCTCGGTCTCGGGATAAGGAAAGCGGGCGGCGAACTCCTCATAGATCCCTTCGGGCGGGGTCACGGCTTCGCCCGGCCGCAGCTGGCGCTCGGCAGCGACCCGGATCAGCTCGCCGGCGATGTCGCGGATGCGCTGCTTGACCCTTGCCTTGCGCGACTGCCAGGCGACCCCGCCGAGACGGTCGAGCTGTGCCGCGGCATCCTCGGAGCCGAAGCGCGACAAGACCTCGATGTTCTCGACCGGGACAAAGAGCTTGTCGTCGCCGGCATAGAGGAGGCGCACGCAATCGTGCGGCGCGCCGCCGACGTCGATCGTCTCCAACGCCTCATAGCGGCCGATGCCGTGGTCGGCGTGAACAACGAGATCGCCCGGCGTGAGATTGGTCGCCTCGGCAATGAACTGGTCGAGGTTGCGCCGCCGGCGCGGGGTGCGCGCGAGACGGTCGCCGAGGATGTCCTGCTCGCCCAGGACGACGAACGCGCCGGTGGTAAACCCCTGCTCGAGCGGCAGCACGGCGAGGCCGACCGACGATGCCGGCAATGCCGCGAGCGCCTCGCCGTCGGCAATGCGGCGCAGGTCGGCGACCCCGCGCTCGCGCAAGACGCCGAGGAGCCGCTCGGCCGAGCCTTCGCTGAACGCCGCGATCGCGGTCTTGCGGCCGGATGTGCGTTCGGCTTCGAGGTAGTCGCGCACCGCCTCGAACAGCGCCACCTTGGGATCGGCGCGCTCGATCGCGAAGTTCCGCACCGGGCGGGCGCCGGCGTCGAACCGGTCGCCGGCTTCCTCGGGTGCCGCGAACGGCGACACCTGGACGACCGGCCGCCCGACCAGCGCCTTCCGCCAGTCGGTTTCGCCGAGATAGAGCTGGTCGGGCCGCACCGGGCGGTAGACCGGTGAGCCGGCGCGGGCGGCGGTCGTGACGTTGCGGCGCGCCCCGTAGAAATCGGCGATTGCGTCGAGCCGGTGGCCGCGGACCTCGTCCGCCTGGTGGTCGAGCGACAGCCCGGCATCCGGCAGGTAGTCGAACAGCGTCTCCAGCCGCTCGTAATAAAACGGCAGCCAGTGCTCCATGCCGACATAGCGCCGTCCGGCGCTGACCCCCTCGTAGAGCGGGTCGTCGGTGCCGGTGGCGCCGAACTCCTCGCGATAGCGCTGGCGGAAGCGACGGATCGCGTCGTCGTCGAGCAGGACCTCGCTGACCGGGCGAAGGACCGCCTGGTCTTCGGCGCCGGTCGAGCGCTGGGTCAGCGGGTCGAAGCTGCGGATGCTCTCGAGCGCGTCGCCGAAAAAATCGAGGCGGAGCGGCTGGACCGCCCCGGCGGGGTAGAGGTCGACAATCCCGCCGCGCACCGCAAACTCGCCAGGCTCGCGCACCGTGTCGGTGCGGATGTAGCCGTTGTTGCGGAAGAAGCTCTGCAGACGGTCGAGGCCGATCCGGCCGCCGGGGCGCAGGGTCAATACCCTTCCCTCGAACAGCCGGCGCGGCGGCACCCGCTGCACCAGCGCGTTGACCGTGGTCAACACGACCAGCGTCGCGCCGTCGTCGTCGGGGCGCGCCGCGAGGCGGGTCAGGGCGCCGATGCGTCGGCTCAGGATTTCGCTGTTGGGCGACACCCGGTCGTAGGGCAGGCAGTCCCACGCCGGAAAGGTCAATGCCTCGATCTCGGGATGAAAAAAGGCGAGTGCGGCGGCAAAGCGCGCCATTCTGCCGTCCTCGCGGCAGACATGCAGCCAGCGCCGGGCTCGGGTCGCGCCGACGAGCCGACCGATCGCGGCCGCGTCGTGCCCTTCGGGCGCGCCGAACAGGGTCACTGGGCGCGGCCGTTCGGCGAGCGAGCGGGCGAGGTCGTCTATTTCGGTCACGCGGGCGGCGCGGCGTGGAACGCGAGCAGCAGGCGCATCACGTCGTCGTCATGTGCTACGGGCAGCTTTGCCTGGCCGCTGACCCACTCGAACAGGTCGGCGTCGGCGCATTCGAGCAGCGCTTCCCAGCGGTCGAGCTGAGCGTGGTCGAAGCCGGCGAGATGCGCGTCGGCAAAGCGGCCGAGAATGAGGTCACTCTCGCGCGTCCCGCGGTGCCAGGAGCGGAACAGCAGGCGCTTGCGGCGGATCTCGCAGGGGAGGGTCACTCGGGCGCTCTTGGCGGTGTCGCGAGAGGGATATAGAGATCCTCGATCGCAGTGTCAGCCCGAACTTGGGTCAGCCCGAACTTGGGTCAGCCCGAACTTGGGTCAGCCCGAACCCGCGCAACTCGAACCGGATATGCGTCCCGCCACCCTCGACCCCCTGTTCGCCCCGGTGACCGCGCTGCCCGGCATCGGGCCGCAGCTCGCCCGGATGTTCGAGCGGCTGGCCGGCCCGCTCGTCGTCGACCTGCTGTGGCATCTGCCCTCGGGCCTCGTCGACCGGCGCGCCTCGCCGCCGGTCTCGGCGCTGTCGCCGAACGAGGTCGCGACCTTGCGGGTGCGGGTCGAGGCGCACGAATTGGGCAGGGGGCGCCGGCCCTACCGGGTGTTTTGTGCCGACCCGACCGGCACCCTCGTGCTGGTCTATTTCAACGTCAAAAGCGACTATCTGGCGCGCCTCTACCCGATCGGCGACGAGCGGATCGTCAGCGGCCGAGTCGAATTCTACAACGGCATGGCGCAGATGCCGCATCCCGACCTGGCGCTGCGGCCCGACGAGCTCGACCGGCTGAAGCCGATCGAGCCGATCTACCCCCTGACCGCCGGCCTCTCCCCGCGCCTGGTGCAGCGCTCGGTCGCGGCGGCGCTCGATCGGCTGCCAGGTCTGCCCGAATGGCTCGACCCGGCGCTCAGGGAGCAGCGCGGCTGGCCGAGCTGGGCCGAAGCCCTGCGCCAGGTCCATTCTCCGGGCGCGGAATCCGATTTGTCGCCCGCCGCCCCGGCGCGCGAGCGCCTCGCCTACGACGAGGTGTTGGCGAGCCAGCTTGCCGTCGCCCTCGTCCGCGCCCGCCGCCAGCATCGGCCCGGCCGGGCGATCGTCGGTTCGGGCGCGCTCGCCCACCCTGTCGAAGCCGGGCTCGGCTTCAATCTGACCGGCGCGCAGCGTCTGGCGATCGCCGAGATCAGCGCCGAGATGGCGCAGCCCCGGCGCATGATGCGACTGCTGCAAGGCGATGTCGGCAGCGGCAAGACGGTGGTGGCGCTGATGGCGATGCTGAGTGCCGTCGAGAGCGGCGCGCAGGCGGTTTTGATGGCGCCGACCGAGATCCTCGCTCGCCAGCACCAGGCGACCTTGCGCCGCCTCGCCCATCCGGTCGGAGTCGAGATCGGCCTCTTGACCGGGCGTGAAAAGGGCCGCGCGCGCGAAGCGGCACTGGCCGGCCTCGCCTCCGGCCTGACCGGGGTCGCGGTCGGGACCCATGCGCTCCTCCAGCCGGATGTCGTCTTCCGCGACCTCGCCCTCGTCGTCATCGACGAGCAGCACCGCTTCGGCGTCGAGCAGCGGCTGGCGCTGGCCGAAAAGGGCCGCGACGCCGACACCCTCCTGATGAGCGCGACCCCGATCCCGCGCACCCTGATGATGACCGCCTATGGCGATCTCGACGTGTCGCGGCTCGACGAAAAGCCGCCGGGCCGGCAGGCGATCGACACCCGCACGGTGGCGCTCGAGCGGCTCGACGAGGTGGTGGCCGCGGTCGGCCGAACGCTGGCTCGGGGTGCGAAGGCCTATTGGATCTGCCCCTTGGTCGACGAGTCCGAGGAAACCGATCTCGCCGCCGCGCGCGAGCGCCGCCAGACGCTCGAATCCCTGATGCCGGGCCGAGTTGGGCTGGTCCACGGCCGCATGAAGGCGAGCGACAAGGACCGGGCGATGGCCGGTTTCGCCGGCGAGGCGATCGACCTTCTGGTGGCGACGACGGTGATCGAGGTCGGCGTCGACGTGCCGGCCGCGACGGTCATGGTCGTCGAGCACGCCGAGCGCTTCGGCCTCGCCCAATTGCACCAGCTGCGCGGCCGCATCGGCCGCGGCGACCAGCCCTCGACCTGCCTCCTGTTGTACCAGTCGCCATTGGGCGAGGTGGCGCGCCGGCGGCTCTCGACCCTGCGCGAGACCGATGACGGCTTCCGCATCGCCGAGGAGGATCTGCGGCTGCGCGGCGCCGGCGAGGTGCTCGGGACCCGCCAGAGCGGCCTGCCGACCCTGCGCCTCGCGGACCTCGCCGCCCATGCCGCGCTGGTCCCGATCGCCCACGACGCCGCCCGCCTCGTCCTCGCCCGCGACCCCCATCTCGAAACCCCCCGCGGCCAGGCGCTGCGCACCCTCCTCTACCTCTTCCGCCGCGACGAAGCCGTCCAATACCTGCGCGCCGGGTAATTCCCGTCGGCTGGGAAAATTGCCGGGAATTTCATCGACTGGCGCTCTCGACCGCTGATTTCAGCACGCCTTTTCAATCGGTTGGCCACGAGTTCCCGCGCGCCAGAGCAGGGAAAGGCTGCGGTCCAACAGGGAATTTCCGCCGCCGAACAGGGAAATCAGAAGCACTCGACCCGCAGAGACCACGATCGACGTTCCCCGCGAGGCTACGACACCTTTGTGGCGAAAACCCATCCCCCGCGGACGGCGGCTTGCGGACGAGATTTTGACGGCCTCCGCGCTTGGGTCCGGCCGACGCGGTGAGCGACAGATTGCCATCGCTGCTATTGTCGGAATATCGCCGATCCGCGGAGCGCCACGCGAAACATGCTCGCTGTTGATTTCATCACCCGATGGCGGGCGGCCGAGCTGACCGAGCGCGCCGCGGCACAATCGCATTTTCGCGACCTCTGCGCGTTGCTCGGCGAGGAAAACCCGACCGACGCCGACCCGAAAGGCGAATGGTACGCCTTTGAAAAGGGCGCCACCAAGACGACCGGCGGCGAGGGCTGGGCCGATGTCTGGAAGCGCAACTGCTTCGGCTGGGAATACAAGAGCCGCGGCAAGGATTTGCGCGCCGCCTATGCCCAATTGCAGCGCTATGCCCCGGCATTGGAAAATCCGCCCTTGCTGATCGTCTGCGATCTCGCCCGTTTCGAGATCCACACCAACTGGACCAATACCGTCAGCCACACCTACGAGATCGGGCTCGACGACCTCGCCGACCCGAAGAAATTGCGCTGGCTCAAATGGGCCTTCGACGACCCCGACCAACTGAAGCCGGGGCTGACCCGCCAGGCACTGACCGAAGCGGCGGCGCGCGAATTCGCCGCCCTCGCCCAGCGCCTGCGCGACCGCGGCCACCCGTCGCAGAGCGTCGCCCATTTCATCAACCGGCTTGTGTTCTGCATGTTCGCCGAGGATGTCGACCTGTTGCCGGGCAAGATGTTCGGCCGCATGCTGGAGAGCGCGGCGCACGCGCCGGGCGAGTTCGCGGCCTTGGCCGCATCGCTGTTCGCGGCGATGCGCGCCGGCGGCCGGGTCGGGTTCGAGCATGTCGAATGGTTCAATGGCGGCCTTTTCGAGGACGATGCGGCGTTGCCATTGACCCGCGAGGACATTGCCCTGGTGCGCGAGGCGGCGGCGCGCGACTGGGCCGAGATCGACCCGAGCATCTTCGGCACGTTGTTCGAGCGCGGGCTCGACCCCGGCAAGCGCAGCCAATTGGGGGCGCATTACACCGATCGCGACAAGATCATGCTGATCGTCGAGCCGGTCATCATCCGCCCGTGGCTCGCCGAATGGGCGGCGGCACGGGCCGAGATCGAGAAGCTGGTGCGCCAGGCCGAGATCGCCGGCGACCTCGACCGCGCCGGAAGGCGGGGGCAGGCGGCGCAGCGCACCCGGCTATTGAACGAGGCCAATGCGCTCTATCGCGGCTTTCTCGACCGGCTGCGCGCGTTTCGCGTGCTCGACCCGGCCTGCGGCTCGGGGAATTTTCTTTATCTGGCACTCCTGGCGTTGAAGGATATCGAGCACCGGGTGGCGATCGAGGCCGAGAGCCTGGGGCTGCCGCGCGAATTCCCGCGCATCGGCCCGGAGGCGGTCAAGGGCATCGAGATCAACCCCTACGCCGCCGAACTGGCGCGGGTCACGGTGTGGATCGGCGAGATCCAATGGATGCGGCGCAACGGCTTCGATGTCGGCCGCAACCCGATCCTGAAGCCGCTCGACACGATCGAATGCCGCGACGCGATCCTGAACGAAGACGGCACCGAAGCCCAATGGCCCGCCGCCGACGTGGTGATCGGCAACCCGCCGTTCCTCGGCGGCAAGCTGTTGCGCACGGTGCTCGGCGACGCCTACGTCGATCGCCTGTTCGCCGCCTACGCCGGGCAGGTGCCGGCCGAGGCCGACCTCGTCGTCTATTGGTTCGCCAAGGCCTGGCCGCAGCTCTGCCCCCTCTCCGCCCCCGGGGGCGGAGAGGGTCGGGGTGAGGTGGGGGATTCCAGGGCGCCGGCCGCGAGTCCCACCTCACCCTCCCGCGCCCTCTCGGCGCGGGCCCCTCCCTCTCCCCCCTAAAGGGCGGAGAGGGAAAGGTCCGGCGCGCCGGGCTGGTTGCGACGCAATCGATTCGCCGCGGCGCCAGCCGGCAGCTGCTGGACCGCATCGCGCAACATGGCACGATCTTCGACGCCTGGGACGACGAGCCGTGGATTCTCGATGGAGCGGCGGTGCGCGTGTCGCTGATCTGCTTTGCAAACGGAAATGCTGCTCAGGAAGCCCGGCTCGACGGTCGGGGCGTGCCACGGGTCAACGCCGATCTGACGGGGGCGTTGGATCTTACCGCCGCGCGGCGGCTGGTCGAAAACCGCGGCGTTGCCTTTATGGGCGACACCAAGGGTGGCGCTTTCGACATTCCGGGCGATCTGGCGCGCCAATGGCTGCAATTGCCGCTGAACCCGAACGGCCGGCCGAATTCCGACGTGCTTCGGCCATGGATGAACGGGATGGATTTGACGCGCCAGCCCTCCGGCCGCTGGATCATCGATTTCGGCTGGGAAATGAGCGAGCAAGAAGCGGCGCTGTACGAAGCGCCGTTTTCTTACGCCCTGGAGCATGTTCGGCCGGTGCGACTACAGAACCGTCGCGAAGCGTATGCAGCCCATTGGTGGCGCCATGTCGAACCACGGCCCGGAATGTGGCGAGCGCTTAGTGACTGCGAGCGGTTTATCGTTACCCCGGAAGTATCGAGGCAGCGCATCTTCGCCTGGCTTCGACCACCCCTGATGCCCGACCATAAGCTCCACGTGATCGCTTCCGATAGTGATTGCATGTTCGGCTTCGTGAACAGCAAGCTCCACAATGCGTGGTCGCTGCGCCTGGGATCATGGCATGGCGTCGGAAACGATCCCCGGTACACGATTGGAACGACGTTCGAGACGTTCCCCTTTCCGGAGGGGCTGACACCGAATATTGCGGCGGCGGAGTATGCCGGGGATCCGCGCGCCATTGCGATTGCGGTGGCGGCGCGGCGGTTCGACGAATTGCGGCGGGCGTGGCTCAACCCGCCGGATCTGGTCGAGAGGGTGCCGGAGGTGGTGGCGGGGTTTCCCGACCGCATCGTGCCGGTCAGCCCGAAAGCCGCGGCGATCCTGAAGAAACGCACCTTGACCAATCTCTACAACGAGCGCCCGGCCTGGCTCGACAACGCGCATCGCGAGCTCGATGCCGCGGTCGCCGCCGCCTATGGCTGGCCCGCCGATCTCACCGAGGAGGAGGCGCTCGCCCGGCTGTTGGCGCTCAACCTCGAGCGCTCGGCGCGGCAGCGAGCGTAGGCGGGAAAAGCCTTCAGCCCCGCGACTTCCGGTGAAACAATATTTGAGAGGAAGTCGTCATTCCGGGATGCCCCACCGGGGCAGACCCGAAACCGATGAACACAGCAGATCGCTTATGGCTTCCCGGCTCTTCCTAAGTCGTCATCACCGGCTGGTCCCGGACGAACCGTGGCGCAAGGCCGGGCATGTCATCCATGAAATTGCCTATTTCTCATCGCATTCTGAGTTTGTGAAGCTGGCCGGCAGTGGCGGGCGGACGCCGGAGGGGGGAGATAGCAGTTCAACTAGACGGAGAGAGTTTGCTGTAGATTCGCAGTATTTGCAGCAGACGCCGATCGGCCGGCTAAACCGTTAATTGCGGGTCGCGGCGACTCGGCGACGCAAACGCTCGGGCCACGAGGGCTGCGGTGAATCGCGTGCCGCAGGTTTCGGCGCCCAAATTCTCCCTCCCCGCGGTCGGGGAGAGGCAAAGGGTCAGGCGGCGTTGCGGTCGAGGAGCTCGATGTGGACGTTTTGCGGGCCGCGCAGAAAGGCGATGCGCACGCCGGGGCGAATGGTTTTCGGCTCGACGGTGAACTCGGCGCCCTTCTGCTTCAGCTCGGCGACGACGCCGTCGATGCCCTCGACCCGCAGCCCGATATGCTCGAGCCCGAGATGGGGCGGTTCGGGCGGCTGGGCGACCGCGTTCTGTTCGGGGACCTGGGCGATGAACACCGCGACGCCGCCGAGCTTGAGGTCGAGGCGCGGTTTACCGTCCGATTGCACCGAGCGGATGATCTCGGCGCCGAACATCCGCTCGTACCAGCGGGCGGTTTCCTCGGCATCGGGGCTGCGCAGGTGGATGTGGTCGTAGGTGAAGGCGGTCATCGCGTTTCTCCCTGGTTGACGGCACCTGCGGCAACTCTAGGCCGAGCCTCGCCGCGCGGCCAGCCCGATCGCGCCTGACGAATTTCGGCGGCGAATTGCGCCCACTGTTGCGCCACCCGCTGATAAAAGAGGCAGCGGCCAGGTCGGCCGAGCGGAGAGAACATGCGGGAGCAAGCCGAGCAGGGCGTCGCCGACGGTGCGTCGCAGACCGATGCCGGTCGGCGCGGCGGGGCGAGCGATGCCACCCGCTATCCCGACAGCATCGAGACCCGCGCGTCCTGGGCCGCGGCGTTGCTCGCGACCGCGATCCTGACGATTTCCTACGGCGGCCCGCTGGTGCTGGTGGTCGGGCTGAAGCCGATCACGGCGGCACTCGGCACCGATCGGTCGGTGGTGGCGCTGGCCGCGGCGATGGTCTGGGTCGGGACCGGTCTCGGCGGCATCGTGATGGGCTGGGTCGCCGATCGCATCGGGGTTCGGGCGACGGTGATCTTCGGCGCGATGATGACGGCACTCGGCCTCGCCGTGTCGGCGAGCGGGCAAATCTGGGCACTCTACCTCGGCAATGCGGTGCTGGTCGGGTTTCTCGGCGGCGGTGCGCTCTATGCGCCGCTGCTGATCC
Organism: uncultured Alphaproteobacteria bacterium; assembly: GCA_963795485.1. Taxonomy (GTDB): domain Bacteria; phylum Pseudomonadota; class Alphaproteobacteria; order ATCC43930; family CGMCC-115725; genus AP-15. The sequence goes on along the minus strand of CAWCIL010000008.1, from coordinate 842,490 downwards.
ATGTCAGCCGCTGGTTCGACCGGCGGCGCGGCCAGGCGATCGCCTTGATGTCGTCCGGGCAATACATTGCCGGCGTGCTGTGGCCGTCGATTTTCGAGCGCGAGCTGGCGAAATTCGGCTGGCAGGCGACGATGCTCGGCTTTGCCGCGGTGGTCGCGGCGGCGATCGTGCCGATGGCGGTGTTTCTGCGCCCCTCGCCGGCACCCCGCCAATTTGCCGCGATCGCGACCGGCGGCCGGCGCCGCGCCCAGGTATTGGGGCTGCCGGCGAACCTCGTGCAGGTATTGCTGTGCACCGCCTCGTTCCTGTGCTGCGTGCCGATGGCGATGCCGGCCGGGCATCTGGTGGCGCTGTGCAGCGATCTCGGGTTCCCGGCGGCGCAGGGTGCGGCGATGCTGTCGGTATTGCTCGGCTGCGCTTTCCTCAGCCGGGTGTTCTGGGGCTGGCTCGCCGACCGGATCGGCGGGCTCGGCACGGTCTTCGTGTGCTCGGCCTGCCAGGCGCTGGCGATCGCGGCGTTCGCTGTGACCCAGAGCGAGATCGGCCTCTTCACCGTCTCGGCCGTCTACGGTCTCGGCTTCAGCGGGATCATCCCGGCCTATATCGTGGCGATTCGCGAGCTCTACCCGTCATCCGAGGCATCATGGCGGGTGCCGGTGCAGCTGTTCACCGGCATGTCCGGGATGGCCTTCGGCAGCTGGTTCGCCGGCATGCTCTACGATCGCCTGGGCTTTTACGCGCCGGCCTTTGCCGCCGGCGCCTTGTTCAACCTCGGCAATCTGATGGTGGTCGGCTTCCTGGTGGTGCGCCAGGGGCGGGGCTCGCGCGTGATCGCGGTATCGGCAGCGTAAGGGCCGAGGGTCAGGCGGCGATTTTTTCGAGCTTGTGCAGGACGCGAATACGCTTGGGCGGCGGGTCTTTCGAGAACCGGCCCCAGCTGCGGCCGGACAGCTCGCCGACAAAGATGTTGCCGCGGCCGTCGACGGCGATGCCGTGCGGCGAGGTGAACTGGCCGGGGGCGAGCCCGGCATGCATCTTGCCGAGCCGGGCCATTACCTGGCCCTTCGATGAATGAATGCTGACGCGCGGGCCGATATTGGGCCAGTCGCGGTTGATCTCGCCCGAGGGGCCGCCCTCGCCGATATAGATCAGCGGGTCGCGGCCGGCCGCCATGCACATGCCGTTCGGCCGGTGCAGATTGTTCCACTGCGTCTCGAACCGGCCATTGCCGTCGAACACCTGAACCCGGTGGTTTTCGCGGTCGGCCACGTAGAGCCAGCCGTCGGGATCGCAGCAGATGTTGTGCGGCACGTTGAACTGGCCAGGGTCGGTGCCGGGCTCGCCCCACGACATCAGCAAGCGGCCCTCCGGGGTGTATTTGTGGATGCGGGCGTTGCCGTAGCCGTCGGAGACGTAGAGCTCGCCCTGGGGCGAGATCGCGGTGTGGGTGCAGCGGTGAAACGGCTCGCCGCTCATATAGGGCTTGGGCTCGCCGGGGACGCCCAAGGTCATCAGCACCTTGCCGTCGAGCGTGCAGTGGCGAACCGTGTGGTCGCCGTCGTCGGTCAGCCAGATCGTGTCGTTCGGCCCCATATGAACGCCGTGCGCGCGGGTGAAGACCCCCTCGCCCCACGAGCGCAGGAAATTGCCCTCGCGATCGAACACCGCGACCGGATGCTCGCCGCGGTTGAAGGCGTAGACCCGGTCCTGGGCGTCGACGCCGACCGCCGCGACATCGCCGAGGATGATTTCGTCCGGCACCTTCGCCCAATCCTCGCGCACCGCGAAGGTGTATTGGCCGCCGCCGAGCTGAACCGCCATAGGCCCTCTCCCCAGTCAGATTGATTTCGCCGGACGCTATCATAGGATCCGAGACGCCGCATCGCGCGAGCGGCTGTCTTTGTGGCCAGGCGTCAGCCGGGGACCGGATGCAGGACGAAGCCGGCCGGGCGGCCGGCGCGGCGAGCGGCCTCGGAGGGCGGCAATGACGGGTCCCACAAATTGGCGTCGAAGCGCCAGCCGTTGACCCGGTCGGCCGCGGGCGAGACCACGTAGAGCAATGGCGGCACCATCTCGCCCGGCTCGACCAGGCGTGCGGCGCGGCCCTCGCGGCTCATCTCGCGCATCTCTTCGGCCATGCCGGGCGTGTTGGCGCCCGCGCCCGGGTTGACGATGTTGACGGTGAGCCCGGTTCCTTCGGTCTCCTTGGCCCACACCTCGCTCGCCATTTCGAGTGCCGCTTTCGAGGCGCCGTAGGGATGCGTGCCGGCGCGGTTCATCGTGTCGAGCTTGGTGGTCACGTTGACGATGCGGCCCCAGCCGCGCGCCACCATGCCGGCGGCGACGCGGCGCGACAGCCGGTCGGCGGCGAGATAGTTGGTGGCGATCACGTTGTCGACGACCGGGTCGCCGACCTCCCAGAATTTTTGCAACGCGGGGCGGCGATAGCGCGCCGGGTCGATATAGGTGAAGGTCAGCCCGGCGTTGTTGACCAGGATGTCGACCCGGCCGAACCGGGCCTCGGCCGCGGCGACGATCCGATCGCATTCCTCGACCCGACGCAGATCGGCGATGACCGGGCATAGCCGGTCCGCGAGCCCGGCCGCGGCCGCCGCGCGCTCGATTTCGGCCAGGTCGGCCTCGATGTGGCCGACCGCCAAGACCCGGTGCCCGGCGCGCGCCAAGCCCAGCGCCATCGCTTGGCCGAGCCCGCGCAACCCGCCGGTGACGATCCCAACCCGATCTTTCATCGCCTCACACCTGGGCCAGCGCCATCGGAGAATCGGCGAAGGCCGGCATGATCTCCTCGGCGAAGGTGCGAAGGCCCGCGACCGAGGCGCCGGGGGCGGCGAACAGCACATTCTCGACCCCGCCGGCCTCGAGCTTTTTGAGCCGGGCGATGATCTCGTCGGGCGTGCCGAGCAGCGGCGCGTCGTCGAGCACGAATAAGTCTTCGTCGTCCTTGATCTGGGCATAGCGTTCCGCACCCGGGCCGCGGGCGAGGTCGCCGATGTTCTTCAGCACCTGCCGGCGGGTTGCGACCGCGCGGCGGCGCTCCTCGTCGTTGTGGACGATCTGCAATCCGCGGGTGACGCCGACCGACATCGGGTCCCAGCGCCGCCCGACCCGCTCGCATTCCTGCCGAAAGGTGGCGACGCGGTCGATGATCAGATCGGTGGGGGCGATCTGGTCGAGCAAGAGATTGTAGCCCTCGCGCGCGGCGCGCCGGATCGAACTCGGCGCTGCCGGCGCCGAGCCAGAACGGCGGGTGCGGCTGCTGGATCGGGCTCGGCTCGACGACGACATTGTCGAAGCGCCAGCGCTTGCCGCGATAGGAGAACCGGCCGGGCGAGGTCCAGGCCTTGCGGATCACCTCCATCGCCTCGTCAAACCGCTCGGTCGCCTCCTCCGGTGCGATGCAGAAGCCCTCGAACTCGTAGCTGCGATAGCCTTTGCCGACGCCGAAATCCAACCGCCCGTTCGACAACAGGTCGAGCGTCGCCGCCTGCTCGGCAATCAGGATCGGGTTGTGCCACGGCAGCACGACGACCGCGGTGCCGAGCCGGATCCTGTCGGTGCGCGCCGCCAGGTAGGCGAGCATGCTCATCGACGCCGAGACCTGGCCAAACCCGGTGAAATGGTGCTCGACCAAAAACACGCTGGAAAAGCCGAGCTTTTCAGCCTCGACCACGTAATTGACGAAGTCGTGGTAAGCGGAGCTGTCGCCCGCCGGGCCGCCCTTGGCCCGCGCCCCGCCGAAAAGCCCGAACCTCATGCCCGATCCTCCGAGAGCTGCGTCGCGGGACTATATGGTGCAGCGTTCTCGCGGCCGAAACCGGGCCGGCGCATCAGAGCCGCGTCGCGGCGAGGATCGCGACCGGGTAGGCGTATTCGAGCCGCTCGCCATCACCAGGATCGGTAGCGCGGCGGACCGGGATGCCGAGGCTGTCGTCCTCGGCCGCGGCGGTGAACATCTCGACGATCCGGACTTCGTCGCCAGGGTTCGGGAACGAGCGGGCGAGCAGATTTTCGACCGTGTCGCGCAATTCGGAATGGCGGATCTCGGGCTCGCCGAGCCCCACCGCGCGGAACAGGCCCTGCAATTCGCCGAGCGGCAGGGCGCGGACGTGGCTCGGGTCGCGCAGCATTTCGAGGCGATTGAACGCCGCGGCCTTGGCCGGATCGGCCGAGGCGCAGGTGTCGGCGACGACGACCCGGCCGCCCGGCGCGCAGACCCGCACCATCTCGCGCATGACCGCGGCGGGATCGGGAAAGTGGTGCACGGCAAAGCGGGTCACGACGATGGTAAAGGACGCATCGGGCCAGGGCAGCGCCGTCGACGTCGCCCTCGCGCCAGGTCGCGTTGGCGATGCCGTTCTCGGCCGCCAGCTGGCGCGCGCGGTCGAGCATCGCCGGGGTCATGTCGATGCCGGTCGCGTGGCGCACATAGCGGGGCGAAGGCGCAGACGACGATGCCGCCGCCGCAGGCGACGTCGAGCACCGTGTCGTCCCGGCCCGGCGCCGCCGCGTCGACGATCAATTTCAGCGCGCCGGCATCGGTGATCGGGCTCGCGGTGCTGAACGGCGTCGCCTGGCGGGTGAACTGATCGCGGATCAGGCTGTTGTGAGCTTGGTTCGACATCGCCGACGCTTATCCTTCAGCTCCGGGTTGGTTAGTGATCCTAGCTCCATTTGCGGCAGCGAGGCAGCATCCCATCTGTTCGCCATCGGACGAACCATCGGCAAATGACAGCGATGATCGACCTCGCGCATGCAGGCCCGGCCCTGCTGGCCTCGTTTTTGGCGTCTTCGGTTGAATGCGTCGAGGCGCTGACCGTCGTGCTGGCGGTCGCCGCGGTGCGCGGCTGGCGGCCGGCGCTGATCGGCGCCGGATTGGCGGGGACGCTGCTGGCCGGGCTCGTCGCCGTCCTCGGAGCAGGGCTCCGCCTGATCCCGCTGGCTGCGCTGCAGACCGCGATCGGCATCCTCTTGCTGCTGTTCGGCATGCGCTGGCTGCGCAAAGCGGTGCTGCGCGCCGGCGGGGTCATCGCGCTGCGCGACGAGTCGGCCAATTACGCGAGCGAGACCGGGGCTCTATGCAATGCCCCCGGCGCTACGCAAGGGTGGGATGCGATCGGCATCGCCGCCAGCTTCAACGCGGTGACCCTGGAGGGGATCGAGGTCGTGTTTATCGTCATCGCGGTGGGTGCGGCCGGCGGCGCACTGGTCGCGGCGACGGTCGGGGCCCTCGCCGCCGCGATGCTGGTGGCGGCGGTCGGCCTGCTGCTGCACCGGCCCTTGGCGCAGGTGCCGGAAAACGCGCTCAAATTCGCTGTCGGCGTCATGCTGTCGAGCTTTGGCACATTCTGGATCGGCGAGGGCTATGGCGCGGGCTGGCCGGGCGCCGACCTGTCGGTGCTGGGGCTGATCGCGGGCTTCCTGCTCGCTTCCCTCCTCTGTGTCGCCGCGGTGCGCCGCATCCGCCGCCAGGCTGCCCCGGCCGCGGCAGGTTGAGGAGTGCAGCGATGAGGCGAATCAAGATGATCGGGCATGAGATCCTTGGCCTCTTCGTCGAAGATGCGCGGTTCACGGCGGCACTGGCGATCTGGATCGCGCTTGCGGCGGCGGCCCGGCCGTGGTGGCAGGAGACGCAGCCGCTGGGCGGGCATTGTGCTGTTTGCCGGTTTCGCCCTGATTCTTGGGGAAAGCGTGCTGCGCGCGGCCCGTCGCGGCTGACTCCGGCAGCCCGATCGCGATCCTGGGCGCCCCCTGCGCTCACGGCAATGTGATGCGCAAGACAGCCATGCCAAAGAAGAAGTACATCGGTCAGCAAGGTTTGCCTACTTATTGCAGTGCAGCGTGAGTGCACATGCGGGTGTAGGGCAATGTCAGAACGGATCGACAGCACGGGCGGCCTGCCCATCGTCGACGGCTCTTCGGCCGGTTGGCGCGTCATTGCGTCGGCCTGGGTGGTCGCCATCCTCTCGATAATGCTGTTCATCGGGATCCAGGCCCTGGCTCCCCGGCAGAGCGTTTTGCCGCGCGAGGACAACTTCGCCGGCGTGGTCATCCCGCGGCACGATCCGAACTGCGCCAGGCTGGATGCGACGGCAACAGCGGTGACATCCGCGTGCCCGGCCGACGTGGAAATCGGGATCGAGCGGGCCGAGGCCTCCTATTACGGCTGGTGAACTGCCGCCGGCGGTGGTTCGGCCGAGGTCGCGGGAGCCGACAGCGCCTTTTGCGCGGCAGCGACGGCCGCGAGCTGCGCCGCGATCTGCTCGGCGGAAACGCCGATCGTTTTGCGGTCCCCGGCGCGATCGGTGAAGGTGATGGCGAGGCCCTGGGAGCTCGCCTCTAATTCGCGCTTGGGGATGTCCGCAGCGAATTCCTCGACATAGGAGCAGCCGCCCGCGCAGACGATCTCGTCGCGGCTGATCGGGAAAAAGCGCAAGCTGCGCCCGGCCCTGTCCTGCGCCGCATTCCAGTCGCGCTCGGCACCGTCATAGCTCTGGGCGACATAGAGCTGGTCGGCCGTCTCGCCGGTCTTGCGGTCGACAAAGCTGCGCAGGCAATAAAAATTGGTGTCCGGCGTGCCGAGATAGGGCGGCGCGTGCTGCGCTCTCGGGCCGATCAGCTCGACAAACCGTCCGGTTTGGCGCTGGCGCACCGCGGCCCCGACGGCGGCGCGCCCCCGAATTCGCGCCCGGCGGGGCGAGCGGGGCGCAGGCGGTCAGCGCCGCACCGAAAAGGATGACGAGAAAGGCCGGCCGGCCCGCGGCGATCATCGGCCGCGGTCGAACGTCTCGGCATTGTCCTCGCCGAGCGTCGGGGCCGGTTTGACAAAGGGCGGGCGCGCCCCGTCGAACGACAATGGCAGGCCGACGAGGGACAGCGGGCGGTCGGCAGAGCTCACCGAGAGCTGCTGGATCATCCCGAGAGCCGCGGTCTGGGCATCCACGACCACCTGGTCGACGGTCTGCATCGGGCCGTTGGGAATGCCGGCCCGATCGAGCCGGGCGGCCCAGGCGGCGATCGGCTCGGCCGCAAAAATAGCGTTCGAGGATCGGGACCAGGGTCCGACGATGGACCACCCGGTCCTTGTTGGCGCGAAAGCGCGGGTCCTCGGCGAGCTCGGGGCGGTCGATCACCGCGCAGAGGCGGCGGAACAGATTGTCGTTGCCGGCGGCCACCATGATCGCCCCGTCAGCGGCGGCAAAGGCCTGGTACGGCACGATCATGTCGACCCCCGAGCCCTGCCGGGCCGGGATCTCGCGGTTGACCAGGTGCGCCGCGATCGGGATCGTCATCCAGGCGAGCGCGGTTTCGTAGAGCGAGGTGTCGACCACCCCGCCGCGGCCGGTGCGCCGGCGCTCGTCCAATGCCGCGAGGATGCCGATCACCGACCACATCCCGGTGGCTAGGTCGACGATCGACACCGCGACTCGCACCGGCGGGCGGCCATCCTCGCCCATCAGGCTCATCAGCCCGCCATAGGCCTGCATCAGCGGGTCGTAGCCCGGCCGATCGCGCAACGGCCCGACCGCACCAAACGCGCCGAGGTTGCAATAGACGAGGCCGGGCTTTTCGGCGAGGAGCGCCGCGGCGGACAGCCCGCAGCGGTCGAGCGCGCCGAATTTGAGGTTGTGGATCAGAACGTCGGCGCGATCGAGGATCAGCGCCTTCAGCGGTTCGACTTCAGCGGGGTCGGCGAGGTCGACCGCGATCCCGCGCTTCCCACGGTTGACCGCGTGAAAGCAGGTCGCGGCGCCCTCGGCAAAGGGCGGTCCCCAGCCGCGGGCGGCGTCGCCGGTGCGCGGGTTCTCGACCTTGATCACCTCGGCGCCGAGCTCGCCGAGGATCATCCCGGCATAGGGGGCGGCGATGCTCTGGCCGATTTCGATCACGACCAGACCGGAAAGCGGGGTGGTGCTCGACATCGAAACTCCGTTCAGAACGACGCGGCTGGGTCGGAGCCGAGCCTCAACCCGAAGGTCGGCGGCCGACGCGCCGTTGTTGCGGCGGATGCTATTACCACAGATATCCGGGCCGGCACCGTAGAGCGGCGGCGGCGCTATGGCAAAACCCGGCCCCGGGGCCGATATGCGGGATCGGAGGTCGCATCGCATGAACCAATACGGCATCGGCCAGCCGGTTCGCCGCGTCGAAGACCGACGCTTTCTGACCGGCCGTGGCAGCTATATCGACGATCTCGCCCGGCCCCGCCAAGCGTATGCTTACATGCTGCGCTCGCCGCACGCGCATGCCGCGCATCCGCGCGCTCGACACCGCGGCCGCCAAGGCGGCGCCCGGCGTGCTCGCCGTGCTGACCGGCGAGGACGTGGCCCATGACGGGCTCGGACCGATCCCGTGCCTCGGCGCCGTGACCAACCGCGACGGCTCGGCCTCGGCGGTGCCGCCACGACCTGCGATGGTGCGCGACCGGGTGCGGCATGTCGGCGACACCGTGGCAATGGTGGTGGCGGAAAGCCTCGTCCACCGCGCGCGACGCGGCCGAATTGGTCGAGATCGATTACGAGACCCTGCCGGCCGTGGTCGAGACCGCGCACGCGCTCGATCCCGGTCAGCCCGCGGTGTCGGACGAGATGCCGGGCAATCTCGCCTTCGACTGGGGGATCGGCGACGAGGCTGCGGTCGAACGGGCGTTGGTCGGAGCGCGCCATCGCATCGGCCTCGAACTGGTCAACAACCGCATCGTGGTCAATTCGATGGAGCCGCGGGGGGCGATCGGCGAATACGATATCGGCGAGGACGCCTATACCCTGTGGAGCTCGACCCAGGGCTCGCATCTGCTCCGCTACCAGCTGGCCGAGAGCGTCTTTAAGATCCCGGAGAACCGCATCCGCGTCGTGACCCCGGATGTCGGCGGCGGCTTCGGCATGAAGGCGTTTCTCTACCCCGAACACATCCTGGTGCTGTGGGCGGCCAAGAAGCTCGGCCGGCCGGTCAAATGGACGCCCGAGCGCTCGGACGCGTTCATGACCGACACCCAGGGCCGCGACAATGTGACCCGGCTGGAGCTGGCGCTCGACGACGAGCTGCGGTTTCTCGGCCTCAAGGTCGCGACCGTCGCCAATATGGGCGCCTATCTGTCGAATTTCGCGCCGGAGATCCCGACCAATTCGGGCGGGGTCATGTTCAGCGGCGTCTATGCGATCCCGGCGATCCATGTCGGGGTCAAGGGAGCCTACACCCATACGGTACCGGTCGACGCCTATCGCGGTGCCGGGCGGCCGGAGGCGGCCTACGCGATCGAGCGGCTGATCGATTTTGCCGCCGGACGGCTCGGCGTGGCCCCGGCCGAGCTGCGCCGGCGCAATTTTATCCGGCCGGAGGCGATGCCGTATGCGACGCCGCTCGGGCTCACCTATGACAGCGGCGATTTCGCGCGCAACATGGAGCAGGCGCTGGCCGCCGCCGATGTCGCCGGCTTGCCGGCGCGGCAGGAAGCGGCTCGGGCGCGCGGGCGTTGGCGCGGCCTCGGCCACGCCGTCTATATCGAGCAATCGGGCATGCCGCCCGACGAGTTCGCCGAATTGCGCTTCGATCCGAGCGGCACCTTGACGATGCTGCTCGGCACGCAATCCTCGGGGCAGGGGCATCAGACCGCTTATGCCCAGCTCGCGGCCGAGCGGCTGGGGCTGCCTCCGGAGAAGATCCGCGTTGTCCAGGGCGATACCGCGGCCATCTCGTTTGGCCGCGGCACCGGCGGCTCGCGCTCATTGCCGGTCGGCGGCGCCTCGGTCGATGTCGCGGCGCAAAAGCTGATCGCCAAGGGCCGCCGCATCGCCGCCCATCTGCTGGAGGCGGCCGAGGCCGATGTCGACTTTGCCGAGGGCGTCTTCCGCATCGCCGGCACCGACCGCGAGATTGGCATCGAGGCGGTCGCGCGCACGGCGTTCAATCCGGCGCAATTGCCAGCGGATGTCGAGCCGGGCTTTGCCGAGAGCGGCCATTTCACCCCGCCGGCGCCGACCTTTCCCAATGGCTGCCATGTCTGCGAGGTCGAGATCGAGCCCGAGACCGGGCATGTCGATATTGTGCGCTATCTGGTCGTCGATGATTTCGGCACGGTCGTCAATCCGCTGCTGCTGCAGGGCCAGGTGCAGGGCGGCGTCGCACAGGGGGTGGGGCAGGCGATGCTGGAACGAACCGTTTACGATCACGAGACCGGGCAATTGGTGACCGGGTCCTTGACCGACTACTGCCTGCCGCGGGCCGAGGATTTGCCGGCGATCGAGTTCGCCTACAATGTCGTGCCGTGCCGCACCAACCCGCTCGGGCTCAAGGGGGCGGGCGAGGCGGGCGCGATCGGCGCGCCGCCGGCCTTGGTCAACGCGATCGTCGCCGCACTCGCGCCGCTTCGGCATCGAGCACGTCGACATGCCGGTCACACCGGAACGGCTGTGGCGGGCGATCCGCGCCGCCGAGCAGCGGGCAGCGGCATGAGCCGGTCGCGCGAGGCGCTGCTCGACACCGCGCGGCGGGCGGCCTTGGCTGCGGGCGAAGCAATCATGCGCGTCTATGCGCAGGATTTCGACGTGCGCCAGAAGGCCGACAAGACGCCGGTGACCGAGGCCGATCTCGGCGCCGAACGGATCATCATCGCGATCCTCGGAGGCGGCCTTTCCCGAGATTCCGATCGTCGCCGAGGAAACGGTCGAAGCGGAAGGGCTGCCGCCCGCGACGGCGCGCTTCTGGGCGGTCGACCCGCTCGACGGCACCCGCGAGTTCGTCGCCAAGAATGACGAGTTCGCAGTGTGCATCGGGCTGGTCGAGGACGGGCGGCCGGTGCTGGGCGTGCTGCACGGGCCCGCGGTCGGGCTGACCTATGCCGCCGATGGGCCTGGGACGGCGACCCGCCAGCGTTCGGGCGGGGCGATCGAGCCGATCCAGGCGCGCGTGCCCTCGCCCGACGGGCTCGTCGTCGTCCACAGCCGCTCGCACGAGAACAGCCGCCGGCTCGGCGAATATCTCGTGGATTATTCCGGTGCGCGAGCGGATCAGCTGCGGCAGCGCGCTCAAATTCGGGCTGATCGCGGCCGGCGAGGCCGATCTCTACCCGCGCTTCGGCACGACGATGGAATGGGACACCGCGGCCGGCCAGGCGATCCTCGAAGCTGCTGGCGGCCGGGTCGAGACCTTCGCCGGCGAACCCTTGCGCTATGGCAAGCCCGGCCTCAAAAACGACGGCTTCATCGCCCGCGGCCGCCGCGGCTGACGATCGCTGATCAGTGATAGCCGCCGCGCAATTTGCCGCGGAACAGCCAGTAGACGGTGACCGTGTAGATCGCGATGACCGGCAGCACGAAGAGGCCGGCGCCCCAGAACAGAAACGACAGCGAAGCCTCGGGTGCGGCGGCATTGGCGATCGTGACCGTGTAGGGGATCAGGTAGGGCCAGAACATCACCGCCAGGGACAGAAAGGCGGCGACGAAAAACACGACAGTCAGCGCGAACGGCCAGCCGTCGCGGCGCCTTTTCGCGGCGGCGAACACGCCGGCCATCGCCAGCAACGCGATAAACGGCAATGCGAGCCCCCAATAGCGGCCGAGGAACCAATGGCCGGTTACGCGGGCGCGGTCGGTGACCGCGGCTATCGCGGCGAGCCCCAGCACAACCAGCACCGCAGCGGAAAGAAAAGGGATGCGGCGCCACGCCCACTCGCGAAGCGCACCCTCGGATTTGAGGACGAGCCAGCCGGCCCCCAACAGCGCGTAGCCGAGCGCGAGGCCGATCCCGCAGGCGATCGGCAACGGCGCCAGCCATCCGAACGGGCCGCCGACATATTGGCCGCCCTCGACCGGGATGCCGCGGATCATCGCCCCGACCGCCGCACCCTGGACAAAAGCGGCGACCAGCGAGCCGACAAAGAAGCCGCGGTTCCACAACGGTCGGGCATCGTCGCGGATGCGGAACTCGAACGCGACGCCGCGAAAGATCAGCCCGAACAGCAGGAGCAGCACCGGGATGTAAAACGCCGACAGAAACACCGCGTAGACCGTCGGGAAGGCGGCGAACAGCGAGGCGCCGATCACCACGAGCCAGGTCTCGTTGCCGTCCCAGAACGGTGAGATCGCCGACATCATTTCTTGCCGCAGCACCGGGTTGCCGGTGGTGCCGAACAGGATGCCGACCCCGAGGTCGAAGCCGTCGAGGACCACATAGACGAGGATCGCGACGGCGATCACCGCGGCCCAGAACAAGGCCAGGTGCGACGGTGCGAGCGCGCTCATTCGCCGCCTCCCTGCATCGCCATGGCCATCGGCCGCTGCGGCGACACCGGCTCGGGCTCCTCAGCCGGCCCGACCCGCAGCAACTGGTAGATGTAGAAAAAACCGAACGCATAGATGACCGAATAGACCGCGATATAGGCCAGCAGCGAAAACAGCACGTCACCACTGGTCAGGGACGGCGTCACCGCGTCCTTGGTGCGCAACAGGCCGTAGACCACCCAGGGCTGGCGCCGACCTCGGCGGTGAACCAGCCGGCGACGACGGCAACAAAGCCGCTCGGAAAAGACAGCAGCGCCGCCCACAAGAACCAGCGCGCGGCGTCGAGCGTGCCGCGCCAGCGCAGCCACATCCCGATCCACGAGACCGCGAGCATGACGAGCCCCATGCCGACCATCAGCCGAAAGCTGAGGAACGGGATCACGACCGGCGGGCGGTCCTGCAGCGGGAAGGTGTCGAGCCCGACCTCGCGCGAATCCCAGGTGCCCGATGCGATCAGGCTGCCGAGCCGCGGTACGGTGATCGCCAACAGATTGCGCCCGGCCGCCTCGTCGGGGATGCCGATCAGCACCTCGCTCGCCGGCTGCTCGGTATGCCAGCGCGCCTCGATCGCGGCGAACTTCGCCGGCTGGTATTGGTGGACGTAATCGCCGGTCAGATGTCCGAAGAAGAGCTGCACCGGGATCATGATCGCGACCAGCGCCAGGCCCCAATTCAGCATCGTGCGGCCTTCGCGCAGATGGACGCGGCGCAGCAGATACCAGGCGCCGGTGGCGATGATGCTCATGCCGGTGGTCAGGAATGCCGCGAACAGCATGTGCGGCCAGCGCACCCGCATGACCGGGCCGGCGACGATCGCCCACCAATCCGTCGGCACCAGCCTGCCGTCGATGATCGTGTGGCCCATCGGCACCTGCATCCAGCTGTTGTTGGCGAGGATCCAGAACGACGACATCATCGTTCCGAGCGAGACCATGCAGCACGACAGAAAATAGCCCCAGGGCGGCGCCCGTTCGCGGCCGAGCAGCATGACGCCGAAGAAGGTGGCCTCCAGCAGAAAGGCGGTGAACGCCTCGTAGCCGAGCAATGGGCCCTGGATCGGCCCGGTGCGCTCGGCCAGCACACTCCAGTTGGTGCCGAACTGAAAAGCCATGACGATGCCGCTGACCACCCCCATGCCGAAGGACAGCGCGAACACCTTGAGCCAGAAGTCGAAGACGCGGCGATAAAGTGCGTTGCCGGTCGCCAGCCGCATCCCCTCGATCGTCGCCAGCCACGCCGCCAGCCCGATCGTGAAGGCCGGGAAGATGATGTGAAAACTGACGACGAACGCGAACTGGATGCGCGACAGCAGAACCGGGTCAAAGGCCATCATCAGTCGTCCACTCGCGCAGCCTCGCCTGCCGGACCTTTGGCGAGCGCTAACGACGCTAGCATGAGATCGGCATGGGGGCTACGGATGGCGCGGGCCGGGCGGGGTTGACCGCCTGCAGTTCCCGATCCCGGCGAACAGGTGAAATCCGACGGTCCCGCGACCGATTTCAGCCAGAAAAGAAGACGGCGCCCGAAAGCGCCGCCGAATGTGCATCGTCTGTCGAAGTCTTTTAGGCTGGCTTGCGCCGACGGCGGAGGCCAAAGCCGAAGCCGGCGAGAGCCGTGCCGAGCAGCGCCAGGCTGGCAGGTTCGGGAACCGCCGGCCCTTGCAGCGCCGCCGTGAATGTGAGCGAGGTGTTAGCCGTAATTTCGACCACCCCTCCGGTGCTGGGGAAGCCGTCGCCCATGGCGTTGAAGGTTGGCGTCAGAAAGCTGGTCGCGGTACCCGGCGCGGCAACCGTGAGCGGACCGAACGAGGTCGAGAGCTCGTAGCTGGCGAGGGAGGGGTCGTTGATCCCGAGTCCATTATCGAATGTCGCATTGAAGAAGTTGATCCGCGGCGTCGTAGCATCGGCTGTGGCCACGATCGAAACGGTGGGGGTCAGGGTTACGCTCGAGCTATCCTCCGAGAACGTACCGGCGACATCGGTCAGGCGGTAAAAGGCGCGCCGCTCGTATCGATCGCGGTCGTGTCGGCTGTGAAGACAAAGGTAAACGTAGCGTCCGTGAAAGAGGTCGTGCCGATGGTGCCGCTTCCGGTACCAGTAAAGGTGTAGGTGATCGGGGTCGCATAAGCGACGCTCGCTGCGCTCAGCCGCCGGCCAGCACCAGCGCCGTCGCTAAGCAAAGGCTTTTTTTCCGGACATCGATCATTTTGTGACCTCGCCACTCAAAGCGTAGATTCAGAACCTGAGGAACCTGAGCCAGTATAGTGCAATCGTCGTGCCATCTCGCAGATCGAATGTTTTTGAGGGACTTGAGCGTCTCAACTGAGGACCTCTGTAAAGGATTCCGACGCGAGACCGCCGTGTCTCTCGGGAACTGCCGCTGACGGCGGCGTTGCTGCGCTAAAATAAATTAGGTATTTCCAAGCGGAAATCTCGAAAATACCCTCCGCAAAACTATCCCGTCTATAATGATCGAACAGCCGATGACCGCAGCAGGTAAATCGGCGATGTGTGTCAGAAATTCCGACACCGTGCTGCCCGACGCGGTCGATCGGAGCCGATAGCCAACGAAAGAAAGCACCGCGGCCCGCCGTTCGGCCTTGAGCCCGAGTATCCCGCGGCGATGTCGAGCGCCAGGTCGAGCTGATCCGCAACGGGGTGCGCTTTGTGACGACGCAGACCGATCTCGGCTTTTTGCTGGCGGCGGCCGGGCGCTGGACCGCGAATTGCGCGCCGCCTTGGCGCAGGCTGCGCGCTGAGCAGCATCCTCGGGCCGCGCAACGCGCGGACCCCTGAGCCGGGCATGACGAGTAATACCGACCTGAATTGATGCTGACTTCGCCAAAGGAATTGCGTTGGTGGCGGTGGCGAGTAGCAGATGTTGTGGTTGGGGGACGGGGGAACCGCAATGCCTGCTCTGATGATCCGGGACGACATCAGTTCGGAGGAATTGCGCCGGCAGGCCCGGCGAGAACGTGATGGCCGGGTCAGCGCCCGGCTGATCGCGATCGCCAATGCGCTCGACGGGATGGACCGGGCCAGTGCGGCGCGGCTGGCGGGGATGGACCGGCAGACCTTGCGCGACTGGGTTCACCGCTACAATGCCGAAGGTATCGCCGGCTGTGCGACCGGCCGAAGCCGGGGCGCCTGCCAAAGCTGACCGAGGGCCAGATGGCCAGCTTGAAAGCGATTGTCCTGGCCGGTCCCAATCCGGCGATGGACCAGATCGGGCGTTGGCGGATCGTCGATTTGTGCCGCTATGTCGAAGAGCGCTGGGCGGTCAGCTACAGCGAGACCGGGATGCTGCGCCTGTTATGGTCGCTCGACCTGAGCCACCGCAAGACCCGGCCGCGCCACCCGCAGAGCGACGAGAAGGCCCAACAAGCCTTCAAAAAAGGGGCTTTGCTGCTTGCCTGAACGAGATTGCCGCGGCCCATCCTGAGGCGCAGCGGTTGGAGATCTGGAGCCAGGACGAGGCCCGGGTCGGGCAAAAGGGACGCACCGGCTATGTCTGGTGGCAGCGCGGCCATACCCCGCGCGGGCGGCGCGATGTCGGCTACCAGTCGGCCTGGATCATCGGTGCCGTCTGCCCGGCGCGCGACACCGGGGCGGCGCTGGTTCTGACCCGGCTCGACACCGCGGCGATGAACCTGTTTCTCGCCGAATTCTCGCAAGCGGTCGCCCCCGGCGCGCATGGCGTGGTGCTGATGGACAAGGCCGGCTGGCATACCGCCGGCGACTTGGCGTGCCCGAAAACCTCAGCCTCGTGTTCCTGCCGCCCTACTCGCCCGAACTCAACCCGATCGAGCGGCTGTGGCTGCATCTCCGCGACAATCGCCTCACCCACCGCGTCTTTCGCACCACCGACGAGATCATTGATAGCTGTTGCGCCGCGTGGAACTGGCTGCTCGGCGAAACCGGCCGCATCCGCTCGCTCTGCTCCTATCCCTGGCTCGCACGGGTTAGCACTTAATCAGGTCGGTATAAGGTAGAACTGCACCATCTGAATGCGTCTGAGCACCAGGGTTTGCTCGCGTTCCCGGCCCGAAGCGTCATCCTTCGGCGGAAAGGGAGTTGGATCCAATCATGCCTGAGAGCAGTCGCGTTCGCGATCGAACCCTCCATCCCGGCCTTCCCGGCCCTGGGGTGCGGCCGTTGGCCGTTCCGAGGACATGTGCAGATCGCGCCGGGGTGGAAGGATTTTTTGGCGTTGTGCTCAACTGCTCGAAGGCTTCGAGGTTCCGCCGCTGTGGGGCGAGGGGTCGTTCCATTCGGCGGCGGGCATGGCGGAGCTGACGCTTGCGGCCGTCTTTGCGCGTGCCAATATGCCGCTCGGCATCGATCAGGGAGCGGCACCGCGGTCGTCGCAGGACGCGTGGGACGTCGCGGTGTTCCTCGCCAGCCGGCCACGTCCGATCGGACCGCCGCGCGACTGAGCTGATCCGGTTCGGGTCGGCGGTGCCTGGTATCGAGTGTATTCGGTCAATTTCGAGAGGAAGCCATGATCCATCATCTCTCCATCGCCGCGCGCGATCCGAAACACGTCGCCGGGGTTCTGGCCGAATTGATGGGCGGCACCGCGGTGCCGTTTCCGCCCAACCCGGGGAGCTTTTTCGCGCTCCAGCTCGACGAGCATGGCTCGGGCGTCGAGGTCTATCCCGCCGGGACCGAGCTGCATCCGGGCGGCGGCGACGGCGCCGGCTTTGCCAAGGACTTCGAAATCGGGCGCGGCTTTGGCGCCACGCATTTCGCGCTCAGCGTGGCGACGCAAGCCGACGCCGTCGAGGCGATCGCGCGCCGCGAGGGCTGGCAATGCTATCGCTGCGATCGCGGCCCGTTTCACGTGATCGAGGTGTGGCTGGAGAACCGGTCGATGGTCGAGATCCTGCCGCCCGAATTCGCGGCCGAATACCTCGCCTTTACTCGCGCCGACAAGATCGAGGCGGCGATGGCGGCGGCGCAGACATCGGCGGCCCGTCAGCGCCCGGCGTAATTGAGCGACCGGTGAGGGCGTCGCAATGCAGCCGATCATGACCCAGGATGCGCAAGGACATCGCCTCTCGGGCGCAACCGCTGCGGCCGTCGGCGCATACGATCAGGCGGTGCGGGCGTTCAACCTGGTCCACGGCGATGTGATCGGCCTGTTCGACGCGGCGCGCGAGGCCGCACCCGACTTCGCGATGGCAAATCTGGGCAAAGCCTGGGTGTTCGCCGTGGCCAACGACCCTGGCCTGATGGCCGAGGCGGAGAAATTGGTCGAAGCCGTTCGGCCGCTGAGCTTGAACGAGCGCGAGCACGCCCACCTCACAGCACTCTCCCATCTGGTCCGAGGTGCCCGTGCCGCCGCCGTCGCGGTGCTCGACCGCCACCTGATGCGGTTCCCGCTCGACCTTTTGGCGCATCAGGGCGCGGCACTCACCGATGGGTTCCTCGGGCGCTTTCCTTGGGTCCGCGACCGGTCGGCGCGGGCCCTGCCGTTCTGGTCGAAGGACCAGCCGGGCTACGCAACCCTGCTGGCGTTTCATGGGTTCGGGTCGGAGGAAGCCGGCGATTACGCCCGCGCCGAGGACGAGTCCCGCGCGGCGGCCGAGCTCGAACCGCTGAGCTTCTGGCCGCATCACACCGTATCGCATGTGATGGAAATGACCGGCCGCCCGGAAGAGGGGCTGGGGTGGATGGCCGAGCGCGAGGCCTTGTGGTCCACCCCCGGCCACGCCAACCAAGTCCATATCTGGTGGCACAAGGCGCTGTTCCACCTCGAGCTCGGGCAATACGATGCGGCGCTGGCGCTCTATGACGGGCCGCTGCGCGCCAGCCAACGCGCCCTCGCCCTCAGCCTGACCAACGCCACGGCGCTGTTGTGGCGCCTCGACGCGCTCGGGCATGACATCGGCGACCGTTGGCGCGAGCTGGCGGATTTGTGGCAACACCACGCCGACGGGAAGTGTCTCGTCTTCGCCGATATCCACGCGGCGATGGCCGAATTGCGCTCCGGCCGGGAAGCGCTGGTCGAGCGGCGGCTCGAGGCGATGCGCGAGACGGCGGCGAGCGAGGTCGAAGCCGCCGGCCTCTACCGCAGCGTCGGCATCCCGGCGGTCGAGGGCCTCGCCGCCTTCCACCGCGGCGCTTACGCCGAGGCGATCGAGCTGCTGCTGCCGGTCCGAGTTGATTTGTGGCAGATCGGCGGCAGCCACGCGCAGCGCGACGTCGTCCAATGGACCCTGAGCGAGGCGGCGGTGCGCGCCGGTCAGCGCGACATTGCGCTGTCGCTGGCCTATGAGCGCCTCGGGACCCGCCCGCAGAGCGCCCCAAACCGGCGCTTCCTCCGCCTCGCCGAGGCCATCGCCAGCTGATCGCCGGCGCTGCGGCGGCGCATCGCAGGCGACACCCGTCCGCTTCGTCCGAAGCCAGTCGGTCACCCGTTTTCGGCGAGCACCGTGCCGGCCAGGTGAAGGGAGCCGCAGATCAGCACGCGGGCGTTGCCGGCCTGCGCTGCGGCGGCATGGACCGCGGCCGCGGTCGAAGGCGATTCCTCGGCCGGGATGCCGACCGAACGGGCGGCAACGGCGATCGCGGCGGCGGGCAGCGGGTTGTCCTCGCCGGGGATCGTGACCGCATAAAGGGCGCGGGCGTGTGGCGCCAGCGGGGCGAGGAAGCCGGCCGCGTCCTTGGTGTTGAGCATGCCGACGACGAGGAACAGCGGGCGGTCGTGCCAACCCGCCGCGGCGGCCCCCAGGACCTCGCCGGCGCCGGGGTTGTGGCCGCCGTCGAGCCACAATTCGGAGCCGGCGGGCAATATCTGGACGAGCGGGCCGCGGGTCAGGCGCTGCAGGCGCGCCGGCCAATCGATGTAGCGCAGCCCCTCGGCGATCGCGTCGTGCGACATCGGGAAGCCGGCGAGCTGTTCGAGGCAGGCGATCGCGGTGCCGGAATTGATGATTTGATGGGCGCCGATCAGCGACGGCGACGGCAGCTCGAATTGCCAGCGCGGGCCTTCGTAGCGCATGCCGCCGGTGTCGGCCGCGCAACGCCACTCGGCGCCGAAGCGAAAAAGGGGTGCCCCGATCTCGCCGGCGCGGGCGGCGAATACGGCCGCTGCTTCGGGCGGCTGCGGGCCGATAATGGCCGGTGCGCCGGGCTTCAGGATGCCGGCCTTCTCGCCGGCGATGGCCGCAATCGTATCGCCGAGAAACGCCTGGTGGTCGAATGAAATGGGCGTGATCGCGGTCGCTGCCGGACGGCGGACCACGTTGGTCGCGTCGAGCCGGCCGCCGAGCCCGGTTTCGAGCAGCACGATATTGGCCGGAGTGCGGGCAAAGGCCAGAAATGCCGCCGCGGTGGTGATCTCGAAATAGGTGATCGGCTTGCCCTGATTGACGCGCTCGCATTCCTCGAGCAATTCGATCAGCCGGTCCTCACCGATCAGCTGGCCCGCCAGCCGCACGCGCTCGTGAAAGCGCACCAGGTGCGGCGAGATGTAAGCGTGAACGCGGTAGCCGCCGGCTTCGAGGCAGGCGCGCAGGGTCGCGATCGTCGAACCCTTGCCGTTGGTGCCGGCGACATGGACGACGGGCGGCAGCTTGTCCTGCGGGTTGCCGAGAGCCGCCAGCAGCCCCTCAATGCGGCCGAGCGACAGGTCGATCAGCTTCGGGTGCAGCCGGGTCAGCCGTGCCAGCACGACATCGCTGGTCGTGGCGCTCGCGGCGGTCACGCGGCCTCCGGGGCGATTGGCGCCGGCATCTCCGCCGGCCGCGGATCGCGCAGCAGCCCCAGGAGCCGCCCGATCGTCGCCCGCAATTCGCCGCGCGGCACCACCATGTCGACCATGCCGTGATCGAGCAGGTATTCGGCGCGCTGGAACCCCGCCGGCAACTTCTCGTGGATCGTTTCCTCGATGACCCTGGCTCCGGCAAAGCCGATAACGGCGCCCGGCTCGGCCAGGGTGATGTCGCCGACCATCGCGAACGAGGCGGAGACACCGCCGGTCGTGGGGTCGGTCAGCAGCACGATGTAGGGAAGCCCGGCCTCCTTCACCATGTCGGCGGCGATGATCGTGCGCGGCATTTGCATCAGCGAGAGCACGCCTTCCTGCATGCGCGCACCTCCCGAGGCCGGCACCACGATCAGCGCCGCCTCCTGCAGCACGGCGAGCTTGGCTGCGGCCAGCAGAGCTTCGCCGGCGGCCAGCCCCATCGAGCCGCCCATGAAGCCGAATTCGAAGGCGGCGACCACAGCCGGATGGCCCCCGATCCGCCCATGGGCGACGGCGACCGCATCGCTGCCGGGTCCGTGCGCTGCCTGCGCCTCTTTTAGGCGATCAGCGTAGCGCCGGCGGTCGCGGAAGCGCAGCGGATCGACGATCGTCTTCGGCAGCTCGATCCGCGTTGCCGCACCATCGTCGAACAGGATCTGCAGGCGCCGCGCCGCCCCGATCCGCAAATGATGGCCGCAGCTGCGGCAGACCTCGAGATTGGCGGCGAGCTCGCGATGAAACAGCATCTGCTCGCAGCCCGGGCATTTCGTCCATAGATTGTCCGGCACGTCCTTCTTCCGGACGGCCGCGCGGATCTTGGGAAGAACGAAATTGGTGAGCCAGCTCATCGCATCGGGCTACGCACGCAGGGGTTTGACCAGGCTCAATCGAGCGCCAGCGGCTGGCCGTCGAGATCCTCCGCACGATCGACTTCGATCAGGACCGCGTAGCCGTTTTTCTGTGGGTCGCGGTCTTTTTCCGGCTGCACCAGGCGCCGCCACACCTCTTCATAAACAGGTCCCGATTTATGGATACGGGCGCGGCCGTAAAACCGGGCGATGCCGCCCTTGGGCAGAATGCCTTCCTCGCGCAATTGCGGCTTTCTGAAATAGACCATCAGCGCGGAGCCGTCGGCGAGGTTGGCGTTGGTCGAGCCTTTGCCGCGCTCCCACAGCCCAATATGCGTGTCGTCGTACACCATCGTGCCGCCGCGCGGGGTGATCTGCGCAAAGCCGTTGGGCAGGACGCTGCCGACGAGGCACACATTCGCCGGGAAGGCGGTGTCGATGTGCGATTGCAGCACTTTCGGGATTTTCGCCATCATCTGATCCTTCGACTGGAGCACTGGAGGGGGTGCAGCGCGATCGGGGTCGGGCAGGTCATCGCCGCGATCCGGCAAATTCGCCGAGCGCGGCGATCAGGTGGGTGATGTCGACTTGCAGCCGAGCAAAACCCGAATTTTTCGCCAGGGTCTTCTGATCCATATAGAGGGCGCGGTCGACCTCGATCTGCAGGCTGTGGCGCTGCGCTGCCGGGCGGCCCTGGCGCTTGACGATCTCGACGCCTTTGTAGATTTCATTGATCCGCACGTCATAGCCGCGGCTGCGCAGCACGCCGGCGACAAAATCGGTGAATTCCTTGGCGCAGGTGGTGCCGTCGCGATCGCCGAGCACGAAATCGGCCGGCCGGCCGATGTCCCGCGCGCTGCGCTTCGAGGGCATCGAATGACAGTTGACGTGCCACACGGCGCCGAAATCACGGTGGAGGCGGGTGCATGCTTCGTCGAGCACGCGGTGATAGGGTGTGTGGCAGCGCTCGATCCGGTCCAGGATCTCGGCGGCGGGGAGCTTGCGTTGATAAATCGGCAGGCTCGGCCGGGCCACCCGACGGACCAGTCCCAGGCCGGCCCGCGTCGAGTGCGACGGCCGCAGCGGCGACGGCCATCTCCCGTCGATCAGCGCCTCGTCGATGTCGTCGACCCCGCGGTTGGCATCGAGATAGCTGCGCGGAAACAGCGCGCCGATCAGCGTCGCACCATATGAGGGCGCCGCCGCGTAGAGCTCGTCGACATAGGAGTCCTCGGCGCGGCGCAGGGTTTCGAGCGCGCAGCTGAACCGGAAATCCGCGGGATAGAGCGACCCGCTGTGCGGCGAGTTCGAATACCAGCGGGACTTCGGCCGTTTCCGGGTCGCGGCGCCACAATACGCCGGGGATCTCGAAGCTCATCCGCTCAGGCTCGCTGCTGGATCGGCGATTTTGTCGGGCATCATGCACCCAAGGGCGAGACCAGGATCAGCAGACGAGGGGTCAACGACGCCCGCTGCGTGTCGTCGAGGCAAACTTACGGGCAGCGTGGCCGCCGAGCAAGCCGAGAGGCTGCTTGGTGTCGCTGGTGCTGGCCGGCGCTTGGGCTTACCCTTGCACAATGAATGCAACGGCGATCGACAGCGTCGAGATGGTGCGCCGGCTGGTCGGCTTCGACACCACGAGCCGCGGCTCGAACCTGGCGCTGATCGGGTTCGTGCGCGGCTATCTCGACGATCTCGGCATCGTCAGCGAGCTGGTCTTCGACGAAACCGGCGACAAGGCCAATCTCTACGCTAGAATCGGGCCCGCGGGGATCGGCGGGATCATGCTGTCGGGTCATACCGACGTCGTTCCGGTCGATGGCCAGGACTGGCATAGCGACCCGTTCGCCGTGCTCGCCAAGGATGGCCGGCTGTTCGGCCGCGGCACCGCCGACATGAAGAGCTTTCTCGCCGTAGTGCTGACATTGCTGCCGGGGCTCGCCGCGCGCCCGCTGCGGATCCCGGTCCACCTCGCCTTTTCCTATGACGAAGAGGTCGGCTGCCGCGGCGCGCGCCGGCTGATCGCGGCGATCGCCGAGCGCCCCGACCGTCCGCGCCTGTGCATCGTCGGCGAGCCGACGATGATGCAGCCGGTGACCGGCCACAAGGGCAAGCGCAGCTTTCGCTGCCGGGTCAGGGGCTTCGAATCCCACTCGGCGCTGGCCCATCTCGGGGTCAACGCGATCGAGGCGGCGGCCGAGATGGTCGCCCAGCTCAAGGGGATGGCGCGGCGCCGGCGCGATACCGGGCCGTTCGATCCCGACTACACGCCGCCCTATACGACGATCCAGACCGGGGTGATCCACGGCGGCACCGCGCTCAACATCGTGCCCAGGGACTGCGCCTTCGATTTCGAGTTCCGGCTGCTGCCGGGCGAGGACCCCGATGCCGGGATCGGCGAATTGCGCGCCTTCGCCGAAAACCGGCTATTGCCGGAAATGCGCGCCGTCCGTGCGGAGGCGGCGATCGAATTCGAGGAGCTGAGCGCCTTCCCCGGTCTCGATACCGAGGACGATTCCGAGATCACCCGGCTCGTCGCCGCGATGACCGGCGCCAACGGCACCGCCAAGGTCAGCTTCGGCACCGAAGGCGGGCTGTTTCAACAGGCCGGTATCCCGACCGTCGTTTGCGGCCCCGGCTCGATCGAGCAGGCGCACAAGCCCGACGAATTCATCGACCTCGAGCAGATCGCACTGTGCGAGCGATTTATCAGCCGCATTTTCGATAGCCTCGTCGCCTGACGAACTCGCGTCCGTATCGATCGATTTCAGGCGTCGTGACCCGCGCGCGGCGCGGGTGCAAGATGGCGCCGATCCTATTTCGAACAGCGGGAGGGCCGCGTGCCTGAGCCGAGCTATGCCATCGAGCTGACCCCGCCCGACATCGAGCCCTACCGGGCCGGCAATACCGGCGTCGATTACGTCACGACCTTCGACAGCGGCACTGCCGGGCCGCATGTTCTGGTCGCCGCGCTGACCCACGGCAACGAGATCTGCGGTGCGATCGCGCTCGACCGGCTGTTCCGCGCCGGGCTGCGGCCGCGCAGAGGCCGGCTGACCCTGGCCTTCGACAATGTCGCGGCTTATCGCAGCTTCGACCGGCGCTATCCGGTGGCCTCGCGCTTTGTCGACGAGGATTTCAACCGGCTGTGGGACGAGGCCACCCTCGACGGCCCGCGCAAATCGGTCGAATTGACGCGGGCCCGCGCGCTGCGGCCGTTTGTCGACGCCGCCGATTTCCTTCTCGACATCCACTCGATGCAGTATGCGACCGCACCCTTGATGCTGGCCGGCACCCTCGATCGCTCGGTGGCATTGGCCCGCCGAGTCGGCATCCCCGAGCTGATCATGTGCGACGTCGGCCACGCCGCCGGCAAGCGGATGCGCGATTACGGCGCTTTCGACTCCCCCGCCTCAGCCAAGACGGCGCTCTTGATCGAAGCTGGGCAGCATTGGCAAAATCGCGCCGCCGAAGTGGCGAGCGACGTGATGCTGCGCTTTCTGGTGGCACTCGGCACCCTGACCCAGGACGACGCGGCACCGATCGCCGGCCCCGATTTCGACGCCCGGCCGCGGCAGCGGGTTATCGAGGTGACCGAGGCCGTGACCATCGCCGGCGACAATTTCGAATTCGTCGACGAGTTTCGCGGGCTCGAAGTGCTGTCGCCAAAGGGCACCCTGATCGGCCGCGACGATGGCGCGCGAGGTGCGCACCCCCTATGATGATTGCGTGCTGATCATGCCGTCGCGCCGGCTGGCCAAGGGACATACCGCGGTCCGCCTCGGCCGCTTTGTCGCGTGAGCGCCGGGCTCGGCCTCGCCGCCGCCGCGGCCAAGCGCAGCTTTGCGCCGATCGTCGACGAGCGGGCGCGGGTGCTGGTGCTCGGCACGCTGCCCGGCGAGGAATCCCTGCGCCGGCAGGAGTACTACGCTCACCCGCGCAACCTGTTCTGGCCGATCTTGTTTGCCCTGTTCGATATGGCGCCGGCCGCGGGCTACGCGGAGAAGCTAGGTTTTGCGATGGCCCAGCGGGTGGCGCTGTGGGATGTGTGCGCGGTCGGCGAGCGCGAAGCCAGCGCCGACTCGACGATCCGCCGGGAAGAGCCGAACGCGATCGACCGGCTGCTCGACGCGCACCCGCTCATCGGCGCGGTCGCGTTCAACGGCAGCGGCGCACGGCGGCTGCACGATCGCCATTTCGCTCGACGCCCGCACCTCGTCTACCTGGCCCTGCCCTCGACCAGCCCAGCCCACGCCCGCCTCGACTTCACCGCCAAGCTCAGGGAATGGACCGCCCTGCGCGAGGCGCTCCGCGACTGATCCGAGGGGAATCCATTCAAGAGGGCGTCGAGCACGATGATGTGGCTGCGCGCCAACCCTTTGGCCGCCACCTCGCGGCGCACTTTCTCATGCATCGCCAGCCGCACCGTTTCATAGAGGTCGCGTTGCGGACCGGCCGGATCGACGCACCAGGGCGCGGCGGCGGGCAGCACGACGGCATGGGGGTCGTCGAGCTCGACCGCGATCGATTGGCGGCCGTCACCGCCAAGCTGCCAGGCAAGCCGGCCGGGCAACGGTGGAGCCAAAGTCAGCGGCGGCGAGTTCGAGCTTGCGCCAGCGGCAGCGGCCGGTGGCAACGACCCCCTGCAGGCGCAGAATGGCGCGGTCGTCCGGCTTCATATATTTTGCGGTCGCGTTCTGCAATTGCTGGGGCGGCCACGGGCGGTCGGCGCCCCAGCGGCCCGATTTCAGAATGCGCACCACGCGCAGATCGAGAGCAAAGGGCAAGCCCGACTGCGGTGGGCTGTCGAGGCGATAGGCCAGCACATCGGGCGCCGATGCGGCGGTTGCCGCATGCGACAGCCGGTGCAGCCAGTCACCGACCGGCCCGTCCAGCGGATCTTTTTGGACCGTCTGCAGGCGCGCCGGGTTTTCCAGCACCTCCAGCAGCACCGCCACGGCGTGCTTGCAATTGCGCGCGGCCGGGCAGCTGCGGACGCGCCGGCGCCTCGAATCGCGTGCTATGATCGCGAGCTGGAACGGCCGGCGGGAGACGAGGGATGAACCGCGAATTCGAGACGATCCGGGCGGAAGACCCAGGCGACGGGCTGGTGTTGCTGACGCTCAACCGGCCGCAAGTCGCCAATGCGCTCAACACCCAGATGGGGCATGACCTGCTGGCCTTGTTCGACGAGATCAACGCTGCCCCGGCGCAGGCGCGCTCGATCGTCCTGACCGGGGCCGGCGAGCGGGCGTTTTGCGCCGGCGGCGACCTCAAGGAACGCAACGGCATGAGTGACCAGGAATGGCAGGACCAGCACCTGTTGTTCGAGCGCATGGTCCGCGCCTTTCTCGCCTGTCCGGTGCCGGTGATCGGCGCCGTCAACGGCGCGGCCTATGCCGGCGGGTGCGAGTTGGCGTTGTGCTGCGATTTCATCTATGCCGCCGAGACCGCGCGGTTTGCGCTGACCGAGGTCACCCTCGGCATCATGCCGGGTGCGGGCGGCACGCAGAATTTGCCGCGCGCGGTCGGCGAGCGCCGCGCCAAGGAGATCATCCTGACCGGGCGCCCGTTTACCGCGCAGGAAGCGTTCGATTGGGGTATGGTCAACCGCCTTTGCGCACCGGGCAAAGTCGTCGAGGAGGCGCTGGAGACCGCCCGCCGCATCGCCGACAACGCGCCGATTTCGGTGCGGCAGGCGAAGCACGCGATCCATTTCGGGCTGCAGATGGATGTGGCGAGCGGCATGATGCTCGAGATCGAGGCCTATAACCGCATGGTCCCGACCGAAGACCGCCGCGAAGGCATCGCCGCCTTCAACGAAAAGCGCAAACCGCGCTTTCAGGGCCGCTGACTTTTTGGTGGATGTCGAAGCTGGGCGTCAGCGCCCGACGGCTCGCCGCGATTCCGCAAGGCTGGTCCGCTGGCGCCCGTCATTGTCGAAATTGACCGGGTCGAGCCAGTGCTCGAAGGCGGCGCGCAATAGCGGCCATTCGCTGTCGAGGATCGAGAACCAGGCGGTGTCGCGGCTGCGCCCTTTATAGACCGTGGCCTGGCGGAACAGCCCCTCGTAGCGAAAGCCGAGGCGCTGCGCTGCGGCGCGCGACGGCGCGTTCAGCGAGTCGCATTTCCACTCGTAGCGGCGATAGCCGAGCTCGTCGAAGACCCGGCGCATCAACAGATACATCGCCTCGGTCGCCGCCGGCCGGCGCTGCAGGCGCGGGCTGTAGGTGATGCCGCCGACCTCGATCACCCCGGCGGCGGCATCGATGCGCATCAGGCTCGCGACCCCGACGGCCTGCCCGCTGCCGCTTTCGATGATCGCGTGGCGCAGCGGGTCGGCGGTGCGGCACGCCGCCTCGACCCATTGGCGAAAGGTTTCGAACGACGCGAACGGCCCATAGGGCAGGTAGGTCCAGTTGCGGCCCTCCGCGTCTTCGCTGTTAGCGGTAAAGAGGTCGGAGGCGTGGCGTTCGAGATCGAGCGGCTCGACCCGGCAGAACCGCCCCTCGATCGCGCTGCGCGGGGGCACCGGCCGCGGCGACCAATGCGGCAGCGGCGCTCCGATCGGCTGGCCAAATTCGTTCTCGTGGTGCTCGCTCATCGCTATCTCCGGACCGCTCCTGCTATTCCGCCTGATCATAGCGCGTCCCGGAGGCGTCGCGCGGAACCGCTACAGCCACCATAGGCCGATGCCGATGGTCAGCACGGTGAGCGGCGCGCCGACACGGAAATATTGCCAGAAGCCGATCGCGATACCGCGGCGGGCGGCGCGCTGGACGACGATCAGATTGGCGACCGAGCCGAGGATCGTCAAATTGCCGGCCAAGGTCGCGGCCATCGCGACGACGAGCCAGGCGCGCCGCGGGTCGGGCAAGGCGGCGACGAACGGCTTTAGCGCCAGCACCGCCGGCACGTTGCTGACGAGGTTCGACAACGCGGCCGTGACCAATGCCAGCACCGGGGTGCGGTCGAGGTGCTGTCGGCCGATCGCGGCGACGAACTGAGGCGACAGCAGCGACTTCTCAAAGCCGGAGACGACGATGAACAGGCCGGCGAACATCAGCAAGAGCGGCCAGTCGATCTCCCGATAGATCTTCTCGCTGCGGACCGCGCGTGTCACCAGCAGCACCGCGCCGGCGACCAGCGCCAGCTTGGCCGGCTCCAGGCCGGCGAAAAATCCCGCCATCATCGCCAAAGACACCAGCACCGTCTTGATCGCCAGCGGCCGGTAGGCGTGGGCCGGCATCGGCGCGCCGTAGAGCCGCTCGCGGGTCCAGAACTCGGCCGGATGAAACAGCGCGATCAGGGCAAAGGTCAGGGCGAGCCCGATCGCCGCCACCGGCGACAATGCCGCCGCGAAGCTGCCGTAGGGAATGCGCGAAAAGCTGCCGATCATGATGTTCTGCGGGTTGCCGGTGATCGTCGCCACACTGCCGACGTTGGACGCCATCGCCACCGCCAACAGATAGGGCACCGGGTCGCGGCGCAGCCGCAGGACGAGGTCGAGAACGAGCGGGCTCAGCGCCAGGCAGATCGTGTCGTTGACCAGAAAAGCCGAAAACAAGCCGGAGGTCAGGATCACCGCTGCGAGCAGCAGCAGCGGATGGCGGGCGTGGGTCACGACCCAATTGGTGACCAGGCGGAAAAAGCCCGAGAGGCGCAGATTGCCGACGACGATCATCATGCCGAGCAGCAGCGCGATCGTGCCGAAGTCGATCGCGTGCAGTGCCTGGTCGAGCGACAGCACACCGAGGCCGACCATCAGGCTGGCGCCGAGCAACGCCGCCCCGGCGCGGTCGAGGTAGAAGCCCGGCAATTTGCCGATGGCGATGACGAGATAGGTGCCGGCGAAGATCAGCGCCGCCGCGGCGCGCGCCGGGTTCGACGCGATGGCGGCGGCGAGCCAGGGCCCCCGGCCGGCGCCGGCAAACAACGCCGAGGCGAGGATCGCAAAACCGATCACCACGGCGATGCGGCGGAATGTTCGGCGGCGGCGCTGCCGTTTCACATCCGGGAAGGGATCGGTCACCCTCATCAGCGGCCGGATGTCGGCGGCATCGCCGGCTCGCCGGCGGTCACCCGCTCAGCCGGCGCGTCGGACGAGTGCGCGGTTTCCGGCATGGCGAAGGCGAGGGCGGCGAAGGCGAGGGCGGCGACCCCGGCCGAGGTCAGAAACGCCGCTGAATAGCCGAAATGATCGACGACCAGCCCGGCGGCGAGCCCGCTCAGCGACGCTCCGATCCCTTGCGCGGTGGCGACCCCTCCTTGCGCCACGTTGTAGCGTCCGGTGCCGCGCATCAGATCGGCCAGCACCAAGGGCGTGATCGCACCCCAGATCCCGGCCCCGACCCCGTCGAGCAATTGCACGCCGATCAGCCAGGCGCTGTTGTTCGAAAGGGTATAGAGCACGGCGCGCACCGGCAGAATGCCGAACCCGATCAAGAGGATCGGCTTGCGCCCCCAGCGATCGGCGTTCCAGCCGACCAGCAAGGCGATCGGCAGCATGATCGCCTGGGCGGCGATGATGCAGCCCGACATCATCGCCGTCGCCAAGCCTTTATGGGCGAGCGCCAGCTTCTGCCCGACCAGCGGCAGCAGCGGCGCATTGGCGAAATGGAACAGCATCGTGCAGCCGGCGTAAAGCAGCAGCGGGCGGCAGCTCAGCAAAACCTTGAGGCCGGAGGGACGCGGCTCGCCGTCGTCTTTCTCCTCGCCGCCCCGCGCCCGGAGGTGGTCGATGGCGCCGGCCGGGATCGACAACACAGCCAGCGTGGCGAGCACGGCGAAAAACGGCACCAGCAGGAAGACGGCGCGCTGCGACAATGCCCAGCCGACCAGCCCCGCCGCTGCGGCGATCGCGACATTGCCGCCATGATCGAAAGCGGAGTTGCGTCCCATCCGCCGGGCCAGCGCCTCCCGCGCGAAGAGCCCCAGGGTCAGTGCGGCGACCGCCGGGCCGAACACGTCGCCGACCGCCGCCATCAGCGAGTTGGCGATCATCACCGGCCAAAAACTTGGCGCCGCGAAAATGGTCGCCGCTCCGGCCGCGAGCACCGCCAGCGCCGCCACGATCAGAGCTTGCTTGGCGCGGGTGGCGTCGATCAGCCCGCCGACCGGTGTCTGCACGCTCAGACCCAACAGCCCGCCCACCATGGTCACGAGGCCGACCGCCTCCTGGCTCCAATGCTGCTGGGTCACTAAAAAGACGTTAAGATAAGGGCCGAGCGCGCCGCGCACGTCAGCCAGCAGAAAATTCAGCGCGTCGAGCGAGACCGGATTGAAGCGGCGGCTCCCTCTCGCCTCACCCATGACGGCGTTCGCTGATAGCGCGAAGCTGGTTTTGCATTATCTTTGAGATCCGACTGCACGAGGAGGCCGAGATGCCGGGGCCGCGCAACAAGACCGAAGACGACATCACCGCCGAGGCGCTGCAGCGTTTCGCGCAGACGCCGGACCCGCGGCTCAGGGAGATCATGCTGGGCCTGATCGGGCACCTGCACGCTTTCGTCAAGGAGGTTGACCTGACCGAGGCAGAGTGGTTCCAGGCGATCGAGATCCTAACCAAGGCCGGCCACATGTCCGGCGACAAGCGCCAGGAATTCATCCTGTTTTCGGATACGCTCGGCGTCTCGATGGTGGTCGATCTGTTGACCCATCGCAAACCGGACGGAGCGACCGAATCGACCGTGTTCGGCCCGTTCCACCGCCAGGGCGCGCCGGAATTGCCGTGGGGCGGCAACATCGCCCACCTCGACAAGAAGGGGGTGCCGACCCTGGTCGGTGGCCGGGTGCTCGACCTCGACGGCCGGCCCGTCGCCGGGGCATTGCTCGACGTGTGGCAGGCGCAGACCAGCGGCCTCTACGATTCGCAGGACCCGAACCTGCATGAAATGCACATGCGCGGCCGGTTTCATAGCGATGCCGAGGGTCGGTATCTGGTGCGCACGGTGTTGCCGGTCCACTATCCGATCCCGTCGGACGGTCCGGTCGGGGCGATGCTGCGCGCGACCGGCCGCCATCCCTGGCGCCCGGCGCACATCCATTTCGTTGTCTCGGCGGAGGGTTACGAGCCGGTGACGACCCACATCTTCGACAGCGCCGACGAATATCTCGGCAGCGACGCGGTGTTCGCGGTCAAGGATTCGCTGATCTGCAGTTTCATCCGGCACGACGCGCCCGGCGCCGAGGCGGTGCGGCTCGGCATCGAGGGGCCCTACTGCACGACGCAATTCGATTTCCACCTCAAGCTCGCTTCCGAGGGCGGCCCGGACATGCTCGACGCCCAGCGCCGCCTCGCGGCACTCGGCGCCCAGACCTAGTGGTGCACCATACAAACGAGTCCCCCGCGCTCGGTTCTGTCGTCGCCCCCGCACAAGCGGGGGTCCAGGGTTCCAAGCGAGGTGCGGGTTGCTCTGGGTACCCGCTTTCGCTTGTATGACGGCGAATTACATGGGTTACGAATGTTAGAAGCGCACCATTAGTTGGTTAGATTTGACGGCCTCACCCGACGGTAAGCTAGTGCTCAGACGCAGACAGAAGATTCCCTCAACCGTCATGGCCGGGCTCGTCCCGGCCATCCACGACTCGCGGCACTGGCTCGTGCGGTTTCCGTGGATACCCGGCACAAGGCCAGGCATGACGAATACGGCGACCTTGTTATCTTCTGTCTGCGTCTGAGCACTAGGTCGGGGTAACCGATACCAGGCGGGTGCCAAGAAATGTTCCGTTGGCGTCGAAGTCGAACGCGTAGCGAACCCGGCCGATGATGGCGCAGGCGTGGCACAAATTGCGCAGCAGATAATCGACGACGAACTCTCGCCCGTTCAGCGCGACTTCCGGCCCGGCGGCGCCGCGATCACCGGGCCAAAAGGTCACGTTGCGGTCGTTGTGATAGATCCTGAGATAAGCGGCCGACGAGCGCATCGCCGCGAGCTTCAAATTCCTCCGATTGTCGACGTCGATCAGCATTGGCGTGCCGTTGACAAGAAACCACGCGCTGTTCTCGTTCGCCCGGAACGGGTAGAAGACGTGCGCCACCAAAACCGGGCCGCCGGTTTGATCCAACGACTGAAGATAGACCTGGTTGTCGAGCTGCCGGGTGAAGTCGACAGCAGCCCGCGATGCGCCGGCCTTGGCCATTACCGCGGCAAAGCACGCGTCGAACGCCGCGCCGGAACGACCGTCGCATCGCTTGTGGAACCGCGCCAGAAACCCCGCCGGCGGGCGCCAGACAGCGTTTGCGCTGACCCATTGCGCAGGAGCCGCGAGGCCGGGGGCAATGGTGATTACAAATGCGACGCACGCCGCCAGCGCGAGCCGCGCTGGTCCCCTCACCCGGCGCCCGGTCCGGGGCGGGTTCTCTCCCCCCGCGCGGCGAGGGGAGAGAAGGAAGTCCGGCAGCCTAATTGGGGGTCCAGGCGAGGGCGCGGATCTCGGTGAACTCGCGGGGCAATTTGGCCCAGGAATCGCCGGCGTCACGGCTGGCATAAACTTCGCCGTAATGGCTGCAGGCGAGGACCCGGCCGGGATCGGCCTGGTGCGTCGCAAACGCCCAGATCGGCGAATTCGGCTTGACCGGCAGTTCCGCCTGCTGCCAGCTGTGGCCGCCGTCCTTGGAGCGCTGGATGGCGCCGGTGCTGCCGACCGCGGCATCGCCGGTGGCGACGAAGATGGTGTTCGGGTCGTCGGCCTTCAGCGCCAGGCCGCGGCAATAGGGCAGCCCGAAGTTCTTGCCGACGCCGAGGCCCTGCCAGCTCTCGCCCTTGTCGGTGCTGGCGAAGATCTCGCGCGGGGTGCTGGTCAGCACCGTCCTCGAATTGCCGGCGGCTCGGACCGCCACGTCGTGGATGTCGGGATCGCTGAGCCCGCCCGTGATCCGCGTCCAGGTTTCGCCGCCGTCGAGGCTGCGCCGCACCCCGTCGACCTCGACCCCGGCCCAGACGACCTTGCGGTCCGAGGGATCGACGGTCAATGCCGTCACCCGCGGCACCCCGACATTGGCGCACTCCTCGACCATGTCGACGCGCAGCTGCTCCCAATTCTGCCCGCCGTCCTTCGAGCGGAACAACGCCGCCGGCCGGGTCCCGGCGAACATCGTGTCGGGGTCGTCGGGATCGAACGCGATCTTCCACACGTCCATCTTGTTCATCGGCAAGTCGAGGCGCTCGAACCGCTGTCCGCCGTCGCGGCTGCGGTAGATGCCGTCATCGGCGCCGGCAAAGAGGGTGCGCGGCTCGCGCGGGTGAACTGCGAGGCCAAAGACCCGGCTTTCGCCCCACAGCCCGCTGCGCACTCGCTGCCAGCTGTCGCCGCCGTCCGGGCTGGTCCAGGCGCCGCTGCCGACGGTGCCGACGCAGATCGTGAAATTGGCGCTCATGTGCCGTTGTCCCATCCGGTATGCGAGATGTCGACGACGACCCCGTCGGGGCCGGCCCATTTCATCTCGAAATTCCGATGGCTGCCGGCCGCCATGTCCATGTCGAGCCCGTCTTTCGCGGTCAGCTGCTGGCCCTCGGCCCGTTCCAGCTTCTCCGCCGCCTCGTCGAGATCCTCGACCTCGAAGCCGAAATGATGGATGCCGCTGAAATTCTCGCCGTGCGCGCCGACATCGGGGTCCTTCGCGGTCTTGAAATTGAGGATCGCCAGATTGATGTAGCCGTCGGTCAGAAACACCGCGCCGCGCGGGTTGCGCCGGATCTCGCGCATCCCAAACGCCTCCTTGTAAAACGCCGCGGCTTTCGACGGGTCTTTGGTCGTCAGCGCGATGTGCTTGATTCTAGGCATGTTTTCCTCCTCGATGCTGAGAGGACCCAGCCTCTTCGGCTGTTCGACAGAGTAGTATAAAGACTTCGGCCGTGCAATTGGTGGAAATCGGCCTTTCAAGCAGACAGGAGCAAGCCCCATGCGCATCGCGGTCATCGGCGCCGGCGGCATCGGCGCGATCTACGGCGCCGCTTTCGCCAGGGCCGGGGCGGACGTGGTCTTTGTCGCGCGCGGCGCGCATCTTGCGGCGATGCGCGCGGCGGGGCTGCGCATCGAGGGCGACCGCGGCGACACCCAGATCCGCCCGGCGCAGGCCACCGACGACATCGCCGGCATCGGCCCCGTTGATTTCGCGCTGTTCTGCGTCAAGCTGTGGGACGTCGAGAATGCCGGCGCACAGATGCGCCCGCTGATCGGGCCGCAGACCGCGGTAATCCCGCTGCAGAACGGCATCGACGCGGCGGACCGGTTGGTGGCGATCCTGGGGCTGGGCGCGGTGATGGGCGGCACCGCCTTTGTCACCGGGTCGATCGTGGCACCGGGGGTGGTCCGCCAGACCGGCACCTACCAGCAAATGACGTTTGGCGAGCTCGATGGCGGGATCAGCGCCCGCGGCGAGCGCCTGCGCGACCTGTGCGCCGCAGCCGGCGTCGACGGCGTGCTCAGCGCCGACATCAGGGTGCCGATCTGGGACAAGTTCCTGCTGCTGGTGCCGCTGAGCGGCCTCAATGCGCTGACCCGATTGCCGCTCGGCAAGTGGCGCGAGGACCCCGACCTCATGGCGCTCTATGAGGCGTCGTTGCGCGAAACGTTCGCGGTCGGCCTCGCCGAAGGCGTCGATCTGCCGCCCGACGGCGTCGAGAAGACTCTCGCGGCGATGCGCGCGATGCCGGACTATCACATGACCTCGATGGGCAACGACCTCACCCGCGGCAACCGCCTCGAATTGCCGTGGTTCGCCGGCAAGGTGGTCGAGCTCGGCCATCGCCACGCGATCCCGACCCCGGCCAACGGTTTTATTTACGCCGCGCTGAAACCCTATGTGAGCGGCGCACCTGGATAGCAAGACGCGGCAGTTGCGAAAGGGGGTTGGTGAACGTTAAATTTCTGACCCGGATCGAAGCGAGCGCTCCCAATCCCCGACGTCACCCCTGCGAAAGCGCGGGTCACACGTTCGCTTACCCCTTGTTCATGCCAGGGGCAGGCCTGGGTTCCCGCTTTTGCGGGAATGACGGACAACGAATTAAATTAACTAATTCTTTTCGAGCCGGGCTCAGAAGTACCGCGCAAGGTTGGCGCGGATGCGGTCGAGGATCGGCACGGCGGGGTCGGGGAAGTCGAAGCGCTGCCCGGTGATGGTTTCGAACACCTCGACGTAAAGGCGGGCGGCTTCGGCGACGATTTCGCGCGGGATCTGGGGGATCGGGTCGCGGTAGGGGTCGCAATGGGCGGCGACCCAGCGCCGCACGAAATCCTTGTCGAGGCTCTCCGGCGGCTCTCCGGCGGCAAAGCGGTGCTGGTAGCTCGAGGCGAGCCAGTAGCGGCTGCTGTCCGGGGTGTGGACCTCGTCCGCCAGCACGATGTGACCGGCCGGGTCGAGGCCGAACTCGTATTTGGTATCGACCAGGATCAGCCCGCGTTGTGCGGCGATCTCGCGGCCGCGCGCAAACAGTGCCAGGGCCAGCCCCGACACCGTGCGCCACTGTTCCGATGTCAGCAGACGGCGCGCGACGATCTCTGAGGGAGCGAGCGGTTCGTCGTGGCCGCCCTCATAGGCCTTGGTCGTCGGCGTGACGATCGCCGCCGGCAGCTTTTGGTTCTGGCGCAAGCCGTCGGCAAAGGGGATGCCGTAAATCTCCCGCCGGCCGGCCTGGTACATCGACCAGATCGAGGTCGCCGTCGTCCCGGCCAAGTAATCGCGGACCACGATTTCGACCGGCATGATCGCCAGCCGCCGGCAGACCAGAACGTTGGGATCGCGATATTCGAGGACGTGGTTGGGGCAGATGTCGCGTGTCGCATCGAACCAGAACCGGGCGGTCTGAGTCAGCACCTGCCCCTTCAACGGGATCGCGGCGACGATCCGGTCAAAGGCGCTGAGCCGGTCGGTGGCGATGATGATCCGCCGGCCGTCGGCGAGGTCGTAATTGTCGCGGACCTTGCCGGCGTAGTGATTGGGCAGCTCGGAAATCGCCGCGTCGGCCAGCACCTGATCGAGATGCGGTGCGATCGCGCTGTCTTCGACCATCGCTCGAATCCCGAGAGCCCGGCCCGGGCCTCGCAGGTCAGCTATCTCGGGCGCTTTAGCTAACGGTGACCGCCGCCGCCATGGAAGCCGCCGCCGCCGTGAAACCCGCCGCCATGAAAGCCACCGCCACCCCAGCCGCCGTGACCCCAGCCACTATGGCCCCAGCCCCAGCCGCCCCAGCCCCAGCCGAGACCGAACCCGACCGGGTAAAACCACGGATAACCATAATAAGGATACGCAGCGTAGTAGGGGTTATAATAGGAGTAATAGGGGTAGGAGATAATATGGATTATAGGGGTAGGCTTGGGCCGGCTGCTGGTAATAATTTGGATAGGCCGAGGTCGCCGCCGGGTGCTGATAATAGTTAGGATAAGCCGTGGTCGGTTGCTGGTAAGAGTAATTCGGCGGCGTCGGCTGGGCATAGGAATAGCCGCTGGCCGCCTGCGCCGCCGCCGGCCGCACCGGGGCCCCGATCGCGAGCGCCGCGATCAGCGCCGTCCCGGCGATGACCGTGCGACCGAACCGGCCGCGCGTTGAGCGAACAGACATCGCTTCCTCCATTCGGTCCGGGCCAGGACGCTCACGACAGCGGCCTGCGCCGACAACAACGACCTATATGGATAGGGCGTTCCGATTGTCATCCTCCCCCGCGCGCCGTTTACGATCAAAGCCACACCGGCAAAGTCACCGAGGCGATGTTCACCTATGTGGCGCTCGGCGACGACCGGCGGCCGCGCCCCCTTCCTGCAGCGACCGATCCTTGACGGCATGCAAGCTCGACGGCCGCGGTTTATCGGGGCGCCTTCAGCAGCTCGGCGAGGACAGTTGCCGGGTCGGCTGCGGGTCGGATCTGGTCGAAAGTGCATTGTCCCGGCGCCTTGTCGGGGCGCCAGCGCAAGAATTGGGTGCCATGCCGGAAGCGA
This sequence comes from uncultured Alphaproteobacteria bacterium, assembly GCA_963795485.1. Classification (GTDB taxonomy): domain Bacteria; phylum Pseudomonadota; class Alphaproteobacteria; order ATCC43930; family CGMCC-115725; genus AP-15. Next base: position 805,658 of record CAWCIL010000008.1, on the reverse strand, counting down.
CCGCCGGTGACCTGGTCGTAACCCACTTCGACGACCAGTTCCGGCCGCAACGGCTGCCATTCGCCCGAGCGCTCGGTGGCCCAGCGGCTCGGACCTCCGGGCTTCGCGCCGGTAAAGCCGGGTGGCTCGATTAGAAGTTGCAGCCGCCGGGTCAGCTCTTCGCGACTCAGATGGTGAAGGGTCGCGGTAAAGCCGACGTGATCGAGCCGGCCCTCCGCGTCGTAGAGCCCGAGCAGCAGCGATCCGACCCCTCGCGTGCCGCGCTCATAGCGGAAGCCGCCCACGACGCAATCGGCCGAGCGCTGCGGTTTGACCTTCAGCATGGCGCGCTCGCCCGGCAGGTATGGGTCATCGAGCCGCTTGGCCACGACCCCGTCGAGCGCGCCCCCGGCGGCCTCGAGCCATCGCCGCGCTTTGTCCACATCGCGCGTCAAGGGCGACAGCCTCAGCGCCGGATCGTTGCCCAGCCCTGCGAAAAATGCGCCCAGGGCAGGGCGGCGCTGGCTCAGCGGACGGGGCAGCAGACTTTCTCCGTCGGGCGTCGCCAAGAGGTCGAACAGGATCAGCGCCGCCGGGGTTTGGCCGGCCAGCCGGCGCACCCGGCTTTCGGCTGGATGCAGGCGCATCTGCAGCGCATCGAACGACAAGGTTTCGCCGATCGGCACGACGAGCTCGCCATCGAGCACAAACCGGCCGGGCCGGGTCCGGCGCAGCACCTCGACCATGTCGGGGAAGTAGCGGGCGAGCGACTTGCCCGATTTGGCGCGCAGCTCAACGTCGTCGTCGGCGCGGAAGGCGAGGCAACGGAACCCGTCCCATTTGGGCTCGAATTGCCAGCCGGGCTCGACCGGTAGTTGGGTAACGAGCCGCGCCTCCATCGGCGGCGTATCGAGGGGCAACGGAAATTCGGTTCGGCGGGCGCTCATCTGCTGCCAACGAACGGATGATCGTCTCGGTTCGCGCCGCGGCCGGGAGCAACCGCCGCTGTAGCGATGGGGCTCCGCACCGGGCCGCTCAGGCAGCCGAGGCGACCGGCTCGATCAGCGAGGAGTCGTTGTTCTTGACGTTGCCGACGCGGCGGTTGACCGGCCAGACCGCCATGTCGTCGGGCGGATAGGGGACGACCAGCGCCTTCAGCTGCTCCGGGTCCGCCGGCGCCTCGCCGAGCCACAACGGCCAGTCCTGCGGGTCGAGGATGACCGGCATGCGGTCGTGCAACGGCGCCAGGAGCGCGTTGGCCGCGGTCGTGACGATGGTAAAGCTGCGCAGCCTTTCACCGCCGGGCGAACGCCAGCTCTCCCACAGCCCGGCCATCGCCATCAGCCGGCGGTCGGCCAGCGCCACGGCATAGGGCTGCCGCTCCTTGCCGAGCTTTTTCCATTCGTAAAAGCTGTCGAGCGGAACGAGGCAGCGCCGCCGCTGAAACGCCTCGCGATAAGCGGGCCTGGTGTCGATGCCTTCGGCGCGGGCGTTGATGTTGGCGAAGCCGACCTTGATGTCCTTGGCCCAATAAGGGACGAGGCCCCAGCGCATCAGGTCGAGCCCGCGCTCACCGGCCCGCTCGTCGTACCGCACGATCGGCAGGTTGTCGGTCGGCGCGACGTTCCAGCTGGCGGCGAAATTGGCTGCCGGCCGCTCGGGCGGGATCGAAAACACCAGCTTGATTTCGCTGACGTCGGAAGAGAGACGGGCGCGACCGCACATCGCCTCACATTGCCCCGCCGCGGCATCGCAGGCAATGCCCGAGCGCATGCGTCGCGGGCTTCACGCTCCCCGCGGGTTTCGGTATCGTTCCGCGGCAATAGTCTGGGGCAGCGTGATGACGACAGCGGAAGAAACCTATGACTTCATCGTGACCGGCGCCGGGTCGGCGGGCTGTGCCGTGGCCGGGCGGCTCAGCGAATCCGGCAAGTACCGCGTGCTGCTGCTCGAGGCCGGCGGGCGCGACACCAACCCGTGGATCCACATCCCGCTCGGCTACACCAAGACCTTCACCAACCCGCGGGTCAACTGGATGTTCGAGAGCGAGCCCGAGGAGCAGCTCAACGGCCGCACCCTCTACCAGCCGCGCGGCAAGGTCCTGGGCGGCACCAGCTCGATCAACGGCATGGTCTACATGCGCGGCACCTCGACCGATTACGACGGTTGGCGCCAGCGCGGCTGCGAAGGCTGGGACTGGGATTCGGTGTTGCCGTTCTTCAAGAAGGCGGAGGACCAGGAGCGCGGCGCCGACGATTTCCACGGCAAGGGCGGACCATTGCACGTCTCGAACCCGGTGCGCTCGCCATTGGGCGACGCGATGGTCCAGGCCTCGGTCGAGGCCGGCATCCCGGCCAACAACGATTTCAACGGCGCCCGCCAGGAGGGTGTCGGCTACTACCAGACGACGACCACCAACCGGCGGCGGTGGAGCTCGGCGCGCGCTTATCTCGGTCAGGCGCGCGGCCGGCAGAATTTGACCGTCGCGACCAACGCGCACGCGACCCGCATCCTGTTCGACGGCGCCCGCGCGGTCGGGATCGAATATCACACTCCGGCCGGGCCCAAGACCGCACGAGTGCGCGGCGAGATCGTCGTCTCCGGCGGCGTCTACGGCTCGCCGCAATTGCTGCAGCTCTCGGGGCTGGGGCCAGCCGATCTGTTGGCCGAGTTCGGCATAACGGTGGTGCGCGACATGGCCGGGGTCGGCGCGCATCTGCACGACCATTTCAACACCTATCTCGTATGGCGCTGCACCCAGAAGGTCACGGTCAACGACATGGCGATGAGCCCGGCGCGCAAGCTCCAGGCGGCGATGCAGTACGCGACGAGCCGCTCCGGCCATCTGTCGAACGCCGGGATCTATGCCGGGGCGCTGGTCCGCACCGACCCGCGCCTCGAGCAGCCCGACCTGCAGATCAACATGTCGGGCTGGAGTGCGGTCGAGCGGCTGCGCACCGGGATCAAGCCGCACCCGTTCTCGGCCTTCACCTTCAGCCCGGTGCATCTGCGCCCCGACGGCCGCGGCACGGTCAGGATCAAGAGCCCCGACCCGCTGGCGCCGCCGGCGATCCGGTTCAACTTTCTGGCCAGCGACGCCGACTTCCAGGCATTGATCTACGGCATGCGGCTCTCCCGCAAGATCGCCGCCCAGCCGGCATTGAAGCCGTTTGTCGCCGAGGAGGTTCTGCCCGGCCCGCAATGCGACAGCGACGACCAGCTGATCGAGGAGATCCGGGTGCGCGGCGTCTCCAATCTGCACCCGGTCGGCACCTGCCGCATGGGCCGCGAGATCGATGCGGTGGTCGACCCGCGCCTCAGGGTGCACGGGGTCGAGCGGCTGCGCGTCGCCGACGCCTCGATCATGCCGCAGGTGCCCGGCGGCAACACCAACGCCCCCTCGATCATGATCGGCGAAAAATGCGCCGCCATGGTCCTCGAAGACGCGCTGGCCGCATAGCTTTCCGGCTCAATGCGACGAGGCCAGCTTCAGAAGGCCGAACACTAAGCCAAATACCCCGGCAAAAATGGCGAGGATCAGACCTGCTTGCATGAACACGAGCTGAAAGGTCGTCGGGATGTTCGACAGCTTGCCTTTGATTTCAGCGAGATCAATCCGGATCGCTCTGAGGTCCGTCCGTATCTCATCCACTGTCACTTCGAGGAGCACCGCAGCGTTACCCGGCAAGATTGACCAGTGAAAGGCGCCGCATCGATCGCACGGATGATGCGGCTGCCATTTCTCAGCGACAAACGCTTGTACGTTGCGCAAAAGGTTATCACCGCTAAGGGTGTCATTAGCCATTTTGCGCTCCTATCGACAATCATCGCCTGCAACAACGGCCAACGCCCATCTTCCCGCTCCCAGAGGGATTATGCCCGAAGGGGATTCCAGGGAGCCCAGGAATGCAGGCACCTGGACAGGTCGTGGGCTGGGCAGCGGCCATACTTGTCCCGAGCCCGCATTAGCGAAGTCGCCTCAACGGCGGTTAAGGAGGGGCCTCACCGCATCGTCGGCATCACGTATTCGGCGCCGGCGCGGATGCCGGTCGGCCAGCGGGCGGTCATGGTTTTGAGGCGGGTGTAGAAATGCACGCCTTCGGGGCCGTAGACCGCGGTGTCGCCGAACAGCGAGCGTTTCCAGCCGCCGAAGCTGTGGAAGGCCATCGGCACCGGGATCGGCAGGTTGATGCCGACCATGCCGATCTGGACGCGGTTCGCGAATTCGCGCGCGGCGTCGCCGTCGCGGGTGAAGATCGCCGCACCATTGCCGTATTCGTGATCGCTGACGAGCTTTGTCGCTTGCTCGAAATCGGGGCTGCGCACGACCGCCAGCACCGGGCCGAAGATTTCCTCCTTGTAGATGCGCATCTCGGGCTTCACGTCGTCGAACAGGCAGCCGCCGAGGAAAAACCCGTTCTCGTAGCCTTGCAGCTTGAGGCCGCGGCCGTCGACGGCGAGCTTCGCCCCCTCCTTGACGCCGAGATCGACGTAGGCGCTGACCTTGTCGAGGTGCTGGCGGGTGACGAGCGGCCCCATCTCGGCTTCGGGATCGGTGCCGGGGCCGATCTTCAAGCCGCGCACCCGCGGCACCAGCTTGTCCATCAGCTTGTCGCCGACCCCGCCGACCGCGACCGCGACCGAAACCGCCATGCAGCGCTCGCCGGCGGCGCCATAGGCCGCCCCCATCAACGCGTCGGTCGCCTGGTCGAGATCGGCGTCGGGCATCACCACCATGTGGTTCTTGGCGCCGCCCAGGGCCTGCACCCGCTTGCCGGAAGCGGCGGCCGTCGCATAGATGTATTCGGCGATCGCGGTCGAGCCGACAAAGCTGACCGCGCCGATGCCCGGATGGTGCAGGATCGCGTCGACCGCCGCCTTGTCGCCGTTGACGACGTTGAAGACGCCCGCCGGCAGTCCCGGCCTCGGTCAGCAATTCGGCGATGCGCAGCCCGGCCGACGGATCGCGCTCCGACGGCTTCAGGATGAAGGTGTTGCCGCAGGCGAGCGCCATCGGGAACATCCACATCGGCACCATCGCCGGGAAGTTGAAGGGCGTGATGCCGGCGCACACACCCAAGGGCTGGCGCACCGACCAGCTGTCGATGCCGCGGCCGACCTGCTCGGCGAACTCGCCCTTCAGGAGATGCGGGATGCCGCAGGCGAATTCGACGACCTCGACGCCGCGGGTGATTTCGCCCTGCGCGTCGGAAAAGACCTTGCCGTGCTCCTCGGAGATGGTCCGCGCCAGCGCGTCGTGGTCGCGGGCCAGCAATTCAAGGAATTTGAACAGGACGCGCGCGCGCGTCAAAGGCGGGGTCGCGGCCCAGCCGGGGAACGCCGCCGCCGCAGCCTTGACCGCCCGGTCGACCTCACCCTCGGTGGCGAAAGCGACGCGGCGGATCTGCTCGCCGGTCGCCGGGTTGTAGACGTCGCCCCAGCGCCCGCTGGCTCCGCCGACGCGCTCGCCGCCGATGTAATGCTCGATGTCGCTCATCAGGATGCACCCGCCCGCTGATCTGTCCGAGCTTGATCATAGGCCCGGAGCGCTCGCGGCGGCAGGGGTTTTGACCCGAACCGAAGCGAGAGAGCTTGCTGGCGATCGTCAGCTTGCGCGCCGAGCGCAAATGCTGCTGCATTCTCCGAGCGGCTCGCCTGTCCGGCGGCGCAGCCGGTCAGTCCCGCGCCGCCCTTCAGAGAAATGCAGCTGACGGCTACATCCCGCTGAGCGCGCTGTAGGCCGAGAATGCAGTCCAGACCACGAGCAAGGTGATCCCGCTCCAATAGACCCATTGATACATGGCAAACCCCTGTACCCCCCCGGCGATGGCGGATCGCTTCGGCATCGCCGACATTCCGGTTATATGGGGTCGTGCGCGCCATTCCTCCCCACCCTTCGACCGCAGCCCAGAGGGGACGCGATGCCGGCGGGTGATGGCGAACTCGTGGAGCTGAGGATCGAGCGGATCGGCGCCGCCGGCGACGGCGTCGCGCGCCGGCTCGGCGTGCCGGTCTATGTGCCGTTTACCGCGCCGGACGACCGGGTCCGCGCCCGGCTCGGCGCCCGCCGCGGCGGCGGTTTCGAGGCGCAGGTCGTCGAGCTTGTCGATCGGGGGCCCGGTCGCGCCCCACCCCCTTGCCGGCATTTCGGCAGATGCGGCGGATGCGCCCTGCAGCATCTCGAGGCCGATCTCTATCGGGCGGTCAAGCTCGACACGCTGCACCAGGCGCTTGTGCGGGCGGGGATCGATCCGGGCGTCGTCGCACCGCTGCGGGCGGTGTCCCCGCGGCGGCGGCGGGCGCGGCTCGGTCTCGCCCGGCCGCGCGATCGGCATCAGCCGGCGTGCGTCGGGTTTCGCCAGCGGTTTCGCCACGACCTCGTCGATCTGCGCGAATGTCTGGTGCTCGAGCCGCCGTTGTTCGCGCTCGTCGCCGCGCTGCGTCGGCTCGTCCCTGATCTGTTGCCGCCCGGGGGTGCGGCCGAGGCGACCCTGACCCGTACCGACAGCGGCATCGACCTCCTGCTCGAGGTCGGCGACCGGCCGGCGCTCACGGCGGTGGAGGCCCTGGCCGAGCTCGCCGGCGCCTGCGACCTCGCCCGCATCGTCTGGCGGTCGCGCGAGGAGGAAATCCCGATCGTCGAGCGGCGCCCGGTGCGGATGATGCGCTCGGGTGTCGCGGTGCGGTTTCCACCTGGCGACTTTGTGCAGGCGAGCGAGGCGGCCGAGCGCGTCCTCGTCGAGGAGGTCATGGCAGCCATCGGTAAGCACCGTCCCGCGCTCGATCTCTATGCCGGGCTCGGCAGCTTCGCCTTTGCGCTCGCCGGCAGCGGAAAGGTGCACGCGGTCGAGGGCGAAGAGCGCGCAGCGGCAGCGCTGGCCGAGGCCGCGACCAGTGTGCCGGGTGTCACGGTCGAGCGCCGCGATCTCGCGCGCGATCCGCTGGCGCCCGAGGCGATGGCAGGATACTCCGCCGCAGTGTTCGACCCGCCGCGTGCCGGCGCCCTCCGACAGGCCGTGGCCCTTGCAGCTTCGGGGCTCGATACCGTCATCGCGGTTTCGTGCAACCCCGCCACCTTCGCCCGCGACGCCGCGCGGCTGATCGCCGGCGGCTTTCGCCTCGAACGGGTGGTGCCGGTCGACCAGTTCGTGTGGTCGCCGCACCTCGAACTGGTCGGCGTGTTCCGGCGGTGAGGCGCTTGTGTTCGCCCGCCTATTCTGAGCTTAAATCCCAGTCATGGGTGCAGTCGCATTCGACACTCTGAAGCTCGCGCAGCGGCTGGAGGCTGCGGGGCTACCCGGCCGGCAGGCACAGGAAATCGCCAGCGCCCTTTCGGAAACCGTCGGCGACGCCGTCGTAACCAGGGAATATCTCGACTTGCGGCTCGGCGAGGCGACGGCGCGGCTGGAGGGAAAGATCGCCGAGACGGAGGGAAAGATCGCCGAAGCGCGCGCCGAAATCTTGAAGTGGATGTTCGGGGCCGTCGGCTTGCAGACCCTCGCGATTTTGGGCGGAGTGGCGGCGCTGTTCCGGCTTATCGGCCATTAGCGGATCACTTCCGAACCCGGATTAGCACGGCCGATCAGATGACGCCCGCTTCCCTCAGCTCCTTGATTTCGGCGGCCGACAAGCCGAGCCAGCCGCCGTAGATTTCGGCGTTGTGCTGGCCGATGGTCGGGCTCGGGCGGGTCTTGACCTTGGCGGTGCCGTGCAGGCGCAGGGGCGTCGTCGGCACCACGATCGGGCCGAGTTCGGGGTGGTCGATGCGTTCGAGCATGCCGCGCTCGTGCATGTGCGGGTCGTTCATGACTTCGGGCGCGTTGCGCACCGGCGCGCACGGGATGCGGTATTCCTTGGTGCGGGCGAACACCTCCATCTTGCCGAGGGTCCGGGTCCATTCGGCGACCAGCGCGTCGGTCTCCTCCATATGCGCGACGCGGCCGGCATTGGTCGCGAAGCGCGGGTCGTCGGCCAGATCCTCGCGGCCCATCGCCTTCAGCAAATTCTGGAAATGCGCCTCGGTCACGATGTGGATCGCGACATGCCCGTCCTTGGTCGGAAACACGTTGTAGGGCGCGCTGTTGAGCGCCGATTGGCGGTTGCCGGTGCGCGGCGGGACTTTTCCGGTGCGGTGATAATATTCGAAGCTGCTGGCGAGGGTCGGATAGACCGTCTCCTGCATCGACACCTCGACGAGCCGGCCGACCCCGCTGCGGTCGCGGTCGTAGAGCGCCGTCACGACCCCGGCATAGAGGTGAATTCCGCCCATGAAATCGACCAGGGTCGGGCCGGCCTTGACCGGCGGGCCGTCCGGGAAGCCGGTCACGCTCATGATCCCCGAGGCCGCCTGGATCGTCATGTCCATCGCCAGATTGTCGCGGTCGGGGCCGCTGAGCCCGAACCCGGTGCCCGAAGCATAGATCAGCCGCGGGTTGATCTCGTGCAATCGGCTCCAGCCGACGCCGAGCCCGTCCATCGTGCCGGGCGAAAAGTTTTCGAGCAGCACGTCGGCCCGTTCCACCATGCGGAACAGCAATTCGCGGCCGCGCGGCTCCTTCAGATTGAGGGTCACCGCGTGCTTGTTCTGGTTCAGCATCGCGAAGGGCAGGGTGGCGCTCTTGCCGGGTTCGGCGCGGCGCCGGCCGGGCTCGCCGCGCGGCGGCTCGATCTTGATCACAAAGGCGCCGGCCTTGGCCATCAGCAGGGTCGCATAGGGCCCCTGAAAGATCTGGCCGAAATCGATCACGGTCACATCCGCCAGCGGCATGTTCGCCCGCGTCTGGTCCATTGCTTCGCGCCTCATCGCATTGGAAATTTCAGTCGCGCTCGGTCGCCGCGCGAGTCATGCTAAACTCGGGCTCGCATGGAGGATATGCCGATGAAATACGATGTGATCTCGGCCGATTGCCACATCGATCTGATCTGGCTGCCGCCCGATCTGTTCACCGCCAACGCGCCCGCGGCGCTGAAGGACCGCATGCCCTATGTGACCGACGGCGAGCGCGGCAAGGAGTGGGTCACCAAATCGGGCGCGTCCTTCGGGCTGATGAACGGCATGGGCTCGGCCGGCCGCCTCTATGAGCCGGGCAAGATCCACCGCTCCGACCGGATGGCGTCGCAGGGGATCTACGAGGACGGCAAGAAGGGCATCCGCCGCATGACCGAGCCCGGAACTGCGGATCAAGGACCAGGACCGCGACGGCATCCAGGCCGAGGTGTTGTACGGCATCCTCGGCGCCACCAGCCGGATCAACGACGACGAAGCCGCCGGCGAAATGCTGCGCATCTACAACGAGTGGCTCGCCCAGTTCTGCAACACCCACCCCGACCGCTTTGCCGGGCTCGCCTGCATCCCGAACCACGATATCGACGCCGCGGTCGGCGAGATCGAGCGGGTGGCGCGGCGCGGCGGCGTGCGCGGGCTCGAAATCTCGCGCCGGGGCGACATGACGCCGTTGTGGGACCCATGGTGGAACCCGATGTGGGACGCGGTCGCGGCGAGCGGCCTGCCGGTGCATTTCCACACGATCGGCAGCGGGGTGCGGCGGGACTTTACCAAATTGGCGCCCAAGGTGGCGCTCGCCGCCCGCGCCTCCAGCATCACCAGCTTTCAGATGTATATGTCGGACGTCTTGATGTCGGTCATTTTCGCCGGCGTGCTCGAGCACCATCCCGGCATCAAGCTCGTCATCGGCGAGGCCGGCACCGGCTGGATCCCCTACATCCTGCAACGCATGGACGCCGAGTGGGAGGACCAGTTCAAGCAGCTCGATCTGAAGATGAGGCCAAGCGAATACTGGCGGCGGCAGTGCTACGCCACCTACCAGACGCGACCCGATCGGCGTCAAACTCTTGGACGAGCTCGGCGAGGACAACATCATGTGGGGCTCGGACTTTCCGCACCCCGATGGGGTGTGGCCCGATTCGCAGGAATACATCGAGCGCGAACTCGGCCAATTGCCCGCCGCGACACGCAAGAAGATCGTCTGCGACAACGCCGCCAGGCTCTACCGCTTCGTCAACTAAGCGAGGCGGGTGAGGGGCGACGGCACTATTGCGCCGCCGCCTTGGCCGGCGTCGGCCGGACCAGTGCCGCGTCGAGTTCCTCGATGGTGCGGCCCCTGGTCTCGATGCCGACGAACAGGAAGGCAAAGACTGCGAGCAGATACCAGACGGCAAAATAATTGAAGCCCGGCACGATCGCGTTGAGGGTCGCCTTCGGGCTGACGTAATTCGACGCGCCGGCGATCACGGCGAGACCGGCCGGCCCGATAAACTTGCCCAAATTGCTCATCCCATAGACGAGACCAAAACCGCTCGCGCGCAACGATGCCGGCCACAGCTCCGCCATATATGGAAACACGATCGCGTAATTGCCGTTGGCAAAAAAGCTGTGGACCAACAGCATGATATAAAAGACCGAGACGGTCCCGAGAAAGGCGCTGTGCAGATATCCGGCAAGCGACGTCACCAGGCCTGCCACCAGCGCCAAAAGCGCCCCGCCATAGCGGCGCCCGAGCGCCTCGGACAGCCAAGCGCCGAACACCCGTCCGGGGATGCCGATGAAGGCGATCCAGATTGTCAGGAACGATGCTTCGGCTGGCGTAACCTTCAGCACCAGCACCAGCAAGGTCACCCCCCACAAGGCGATGCCAACGCCGCCCGTCTGGCTCAATCCGGTCAGACAGGCCGCCGCGACGCTGCGCGGATATTTAAACAATTCGCGCCACGCCGTCTTGCGCTGTTCGGGAAGCGAAGTCGGCAACGCGATATCCTGGGGCGCCATCTGCAACGCCCAGGCGAGCGACCGGCGGGCTTCCTCGAGCCGGCCCTGGCCAAAGAGCCAGCGCGGCGATTCGGGCACCCACAGGCGGATGACAAAGGCCATCAGCGCCGGCAGCAATCCGCACGCGAACAAGCCGCGCCAGCCGATGACGGCTCCGAGAGTGGCGCTGAGGGTCGCGGCCAAGAGAGGGCCCAGCGGCAACAGGCCGATCGACAGCCCGCTGATCCAGCCCCGCTTCGACGCCGGCATGAATTCCTGCAGCAGCGGCAGATCGGCGGCGGCCATGCCGCCCACCCCCAAACCGACGACGAAGCGCATGGCCGCGAGGAAAATCCAGCTGCGCTCCGGGGTTACCGCCATCGTCCCGGTGGCGAGCGAAAAGGTCAGGATCGTGATCATGAACACCGTGCGGCGGCCAACCTTGTCACCGAGCCAACCGAAGAAAATTCCGCCCGGTATTGCCGCAATTCCGGAAGCGAACAGGATCACTCCCGATTGACCAAAGGTCAGATGCCAATCCCTCACAAAGAAAGCCAGCGTGAATCCGATCAGGCCGAAATCAAAAAAATCGAGCATGACCGAGAACACGCAGGCGGTGAAAATTTTCCATTGATTGACCGTCAGCGTCTTTTGCTGATCGAGCAGCTCCAGCATGAGTTCCTCCGGTTCGATTTTGATTTATTGCGCCGCCGGTTTCTGCGAGCCGTGCGGCATTGATTGACCCGATATTTAATCCAGCGGAAGCCAGTCGTCAAAGGCGACGCATTGGGCCGGGCGGGCGACGCCGCTGCCGTTGCCGATAACCTGCGGGTCTCAAGTTGATTGCGTGTCTCGATTATGGCAGCGCGCTCAAGAAAGCCGCTGGCGATGGCGAGCTAAGCCTCGGCGCAGAGGCCGCAGGCGCAGCGCGGAAAAGCGAATGCCGTTGTGCCTTACATCGGCTAAAATCACAAAAACAGCAATTGATCGCACAACCCGAGAAAACAGCTTCAACAGCGATCGGCACTGAACGGGAGGAGCATGGCCATGCGGTGGATCGCACTACTTGCCCTCGGGGCCGCCCTGTTGCCGGTGCCGGCGCGGAGCGCGTCGCCGCCGAATTGCGGCGCGCCGAGTGCGATGACGGATGGCTGGAAGGTTGCGCCACCCGAGCAGGAGGGGCTCGATCCAAAGCTGATCTGCGCGATCGGCCCGGTCTTCGAACAATGGCAGGCGGCCGATCCCCACGGCATCGTCATCATCCGCCATGGCGTGCTGGTCTATGAGCATTACTTCGCCGGCGGCGACGTGCGCTGGGGACCCTCGCTCGGCCTCGTGCCGCACGACGCCGATACCTTGCACGATCTGCGTTCGGTCACGAAAAGCGTCGTCGCACTGCTCGTCGGCGTTGCTCTCGACCGCGGCCTGCTCAAGACCGTCGACGCTCCGGTCTTCTCCCTGCTCCCGGAAGATCAAGATCTTGGCACGCCAGGCAAGAATCTGATCACCTTGCGCACCCTGCTGTCGATGAGCTCCGGTCTCGACTGGCCTGAAATCGGCCGTTTCCTACAACAATCCGACGAACATCGAGCATCGGATGAATTTTACTCCCGATCCCTATCGCTTCGTGCTGGAGCGGCCGCTCGCGGCAGAGCCCGGGAAAGTGTGGAACTACAACAGCGGCGGCGTCGAGGTGATCGGCGACATCCTGACGAAGACGACCGGCGAGCCGCTCGCCAAGTTTGCCAAGCAGGCGCTGTTCGACCCGCTCGGCATCACCCATTGGGAGTGGTGGCATGGCGGCAATCTCTCGGCCGCCTGGGGGCTGCGGCTGCGGCCGCGCGACATGGCGAAGATCGGGCAGCTCGTGCTCGATCGCGGCAAGTGGAACGGCCAGCAAATCGTCTCAGCGGCCTGGATCCAGCAAATGACGACGCCGCAAATTCCCGAATGGACGATGCTGCCGTTTGCCGGCTTCGATTCCTACGGCTATCTCTGGTGGCTCGGCCGCTCGCCGATCGAAGGACGCGAGATCGAATGGGTCAGCGCTGTCGGCTGGGGCGGACAGCGCATCTTTGTAGTGCCGAGCGAGGACATGGTGGTCGCGGTAACGGCTGGCTTCTTTCGCCGCGGCGCACTGCAGAGCCTCCTCGGCTACCGGGCGATCGACATCGCCTTGCACGCGGCGGCCGCCATTGATGCGGCTCCGCCACGGCTGCCCGCCCCGGCGAGGGACGGGCAGGGCAGGGCTGCGGGTCAGTGCAATGGCGAGAAGGCGGCCGGGACGACCAGCATGTTCTCTTGGCGGATCATCATGTTCGGACCCCCGCCCGACGGCGGCGGCCAGATGCCCTTGGCGCGGGCTTCCTCGCGGATGCGGAAGCGGTCGGCGGCATCCTTATAGGCCCAGATATGGCACCATTTGTTGAGTCCGCCGAGCTCGGTGTGCCAGGCGCCGACCAAGGGCGAGAGCTCCATGCGCCGCGCGATATGGCCGCTCCACCGGTCGATCACGCCGGGGATGCCGCCGGGCTTGAAGGTATAGATGCGGATCTCGTAGAGGCCGCCCAATTGGCGCGGCTCGAGCGCCGGCGAGAAGGGGGCCGGCAGATAGACGTCGCTGTGCTGCTCGACGACGAATTCGCGCACATTGGGCGGCCAGCCCGGTTGCCGGGTCGCCTGCTCGCGCAGCCGGGTGCGCGCCGCCAAATCCTCGTAGGGCCAGACATGGATCACCCGGTTCAGCGGGCCGACCTCGGTGTGCCAGAAGGCGGCGAGCGGCGAGACCTTGGCCCGCGCCGGCAGCGCCTGGCCAAAGCGCTCCTCGAAACTGGCGACCGTGCCCGGCTGCAAAGTGTAGGTGCGCATCTCGATGATCATCGGCTCTCCTCCGTTGCCAGGGTCGGCGCGCCGACGCTAGCCGCTGAGGCCCCAGTGTCAAGCGTGTCAACTGTGTCAAGCGCGTCGAGCGCGGCGAGCGGGATCGGGCCGCCCGACGGCGCCGCGGACGGCATCCCCGGCGCCATTGCCGCGTCGGGCTCGACCGCGCCGCCCATCAGATAAACCAGGTATTCGATCGCCGCCCGCTCGCGTTTGAACGGGAAGGTTTCGGCGGCGATGCTGTTGGCGACCCTGGAATTGTCGAACTGGTCCGGGTAGGCGATCTTGTGGGCGCATTGCGGGCTCGACTGCCGGCACCACAGACGCACCTCGTTGACGTAGCTGATGTCGTTTTCGAGAGCCTCGACGTTGCTCACGTCGAACGGGCTCATGCACCAATAATAGGGCGGGCTGAATTCCAGGGTCACCCCGGGAATGACCGTTCCCTGAAAACACATCTCGCCGTCTGCCGAAACAAAGAAGGCGGCGTTCGGCACGGCATAGCGCATCCCGTCGTCGACGTATCTGATCGTCTCCAGGTAGCCGGGCTGGCCCGGCGGCGGCGGACGCCTGGCGAAGGCGAGCGAATTCAGCGGCGGCGCTGGCGGCGGGACGCAGGCCGCCAAGCTGGCCATGACGATGATCAGTCCGAATGCCGATATCGCCCGCATAGGGTCAGTCCCGCAACGATCGTGGCCCGTGCACTGTCGCCGGCAAATTAGCCCAAACCGGCGGGCTGCGGCCAGAAAACATGCGGCGAAACTCAAATGGGCCTCTCGGGACTCTATCAGCAGATGCGGCGTTGGGGTTGCCAGATCCCGGTCGCGATCCGATGCTCCCGGCATGACGCAACCGATCGTGGGAGGACGAGAGCGATGCCGACGCAATTCCTGATGCTGCCGCCGCAGAATTCGAAGACGCGCGAGTGGGCTGCGCGCCTCGCCGCCGCGTTGCCCGAGCTCGAGGTCGTCCTCGCCGAAGACCGGGCGCGGGCCGAGCAGGCGATCGCCACGGCCGACGCCGCCTTCGGCACGATCCCGCCCGAATTCTTGCGCCAGGCCCGGCGGCTCAAATGGCTGCAGGCGCCGCAAGCCGCCCCGCCGGCCGGGTACTACTACCCCGAGCTGATCGCCCACCCGGTCGCGATCACCAATTTCCGCGAGATCTACAACGACCATATCGGCGCGCATGTGATGGCCTTTGTGCTGGCCTTCGCCCGCGGCCTGCAGCGCTACATCCCGCAGCAATTGCGCCGCGAATGGAAAAAGCCCGGGCAGAACGAGGGCGTCGTCCATCTGCCCGAGGCGACGGCGTTGGTCGTCGGCGTCGGCGGCATCGGCAGCGAGATCGCGCGGCTTTGCGCCGCCTTCGGCATGCGGGTCTTGGGCGTCGACGAGCGCCGCCGCGACAAGCCGCCCGGCGTCGCCGAACTGCACCGCGCCGACGAATTGGATGCGCTGCTGCCGCAAGCCGATTTCGTGATCCTGACCGTGCCCCACACCCCCGAGACCGAGGGCTTTATGAATCGGGCGCGGTTCCAGCAGATGAAGAAGGCCGCGTTCTTTATCAACATCGGGCGCGGCCTGACGACCCGGCTCGACGACCTCGCCGCGGCGATCGAAGCGGGCGAAATCGCCGGCGCCGGGCTCGACGTGTTCGAGGAGGAGCCGTTGCCGCAGGGCCACAAATTGTGGACGCTCCCCGGCGTGCTGCTGACCCCGCACACCGCCGGCTACGGCCCCTATCTCGACGAGCGCCGCTACGCGATCATCCTCGACAATTGCCGCCGCTTTCTCGCCGGCCAGCCCCTGCGCAACCTCGTCGACAAGGCCCACTGGTTCTGAGGCAGTCGAGCAATAGGGTTAAAACTCAATCAGCTTGACGCGTCTCAACCCCAAGCAGGCGCTCGTGGCGATCGACCGTCAGGGCGGGTGATGCCCCTGAGCCGTCCTCGACCGTTAACGACGCAACCGACTCCGCTCGCTCGGGAAGCCGCCATTCAATAAATTTCGGCCCACCGGGAGCAGGGCGAGACGCCATTGATTTCACTGTGGTTGCCAGAGCAAACTCAGTATCAATCGCGATCGGCATTGGTTGTTTTCCGAAGCGCGAAATAGCCTCGCGTTTGGCGCGATCGGTCGACGGTTTGCGGAGCGGTTCCGATGCAAGAGATTGTTGCATTTACCGGGCATATGATGGACAGGCCCCAGAGGATGGTCCCTCGGTTTCCAAACGAAGCACAACGAAGAGTGGCGCGGCGACTCTCTTTAGAACTAGATCGATTGGGAGCAACGCACGGCTATGCCTCGGCAGCATGTGGCGGCGATATCCTCTTTCATGAGGCCATGCTGCGGCGGGGCGCCGAAATCCATGTGGTCCTCCCCTGTCCAATATTGGAGTTTCGAGAGGCGTGCATCGACATCATCCCGGATGGCAATTGGGGCGCGCGGTTTGAAAAGGTGCTTGAATGTGCCGCTTCGATGGAGATCCTCAGCGAGCAATGCGCCGCGGACAACGCCATGGCAAGCGAATGCTGCAGCCGCGTAGTGGCCGGGCTTGCAACCATGAAAGCCCGTGCGGCTGGGAAAAGACCTTTAGTGCTGGCACTCTGGGATGGTCGTCCCGGCGACGCAATCGGAGGAACGCACTCAATGGTAGAGTTCTGTTGGGCGCATGATATTCTAGTTTACGTCGTTGACGAACTCGCTTTCCAAAGGCAATTCTCGACTCTCGGAGCAAGACCGGTTCCCATCTCGCCTGATCCATCGCAGAGGCTGGCTGCGATCGTTTTTGCTGACGTGGTTAAGTTTAGTAAAATCAAAGAGCGCCAATTGCCTTCATTTGCCAGAAATTATCTTGGAGGAATAATGAAAATTTGCGAACGAATGGATGTGTTTCCACTCTCCAAAAACACCTGGGGTGATGGGTTATATATGGTTTTTAGCACGGTGCGGGACGCCGGCGTATTTGCAATAGAACTTTCTGAGTTCGTAAACTCGGTGTCATGGACTGATCGTGGCATGCCTGCGGACTTCGATGTGCGCATCGGATTGCACGCTGGTCCGGTCTATCAAGTCCATGATCCTGTGATTGGACAATGGAGCTATATCGGGTCCCACGTCACCCGCGCTGCACGACTTGAACCCAAAGCCCCACCCGGAGCCGTATATGCCAGTCGTACGTACGCTGCGCTTGTCGCCGCTGAGGGACTTGCGGAAGTAAATTGCGAATATGTTGGCGATATTGAGCTGGCTAAAGAGTATGGCGCATTCGCGACCTACAGGGTTGTAAGAGGATCGAAGGTAAGTCATTCACCGTCGTCGAGAGGATCGAGAATCGATGAGAACGTAGCAACTATCTCAAAGTGATAGGCGGTCAAGAACAGAAATCTAAAGCGGTTTAAACCGGCCCTAACCCGCCGCGCAATACCCGGGTTGGCCTGCTTATCATAGACAATGTACAGGCGAATTGTTATATTTAGGTTTTTTGTCAGCCGGAGGGGTGAAATGGAAAGCATCGGTTGGTGGTGTACATTCGTTCTTTTGTGCTGGTTGTTTCTAACCGACGTGTCGAGAACGTTCCGTACAGTAGCCGTTTATCAGAAACTCCCGATATCTGAAACCTTTAACATTTTATCAGTTGCAGCAAAAAGAGGTTCCTTGCTATTAACCTTTATCCCTTCGCCTTTAGTAGCGTTGTTATACTGGTATGGAAAATACGGAGGAATTCGTTATCCATATTATGTATATCTTCCTTTCATTGTGATACAGGTCGCTTTGTTTGTACGCTCTTTTTTGCCGCCGACAATACTTCTTCTTGGAAACTCCAATTGGGAGTCGAGCCCGCCTTTTCAATACGCTAGAGAGGGGGCTCTGGCCTTATCGTGTTGTGGCGCTCCTTAAACCAAGCTTAATCGAACCCACGCGACATTCGATTACCACGTACTTTGGATTTGCAGAAGGGAACCTGCGGATGAAGAGCCCTCATCAATGGCGCAGGGCGGTGCGTCAAATGACGAGTTATGTCCCGTTTATTGTGCTCGATACACGGATAGCCTCTCCAGGAGTTATCGAAGAGATTGAGATTTTGCTGAGCAACAATCTTAACAAGAAAACGGTTTTTGTGATAAATGAGGACGACGCTGCGCCCGCGTTGGAGATGGTTGCCGACTTACCTGAAGAAATAAATACAGTGAGGTATGATCGAGTTCTACAATATATAAAAAAATCTGGTAACCTCAGGACGCAATCTCCCGATGAGGCGCCGCTGATAGGAACCGTGAACTACAACCTTTTTTCGCGTAAGTTTTCTCGTGCAATGATGAAGATAGCGCGGTTAGCGCCAGCTTTAGAGGCAGCTCTGCAGCGAACTGAGTATTTATATGGGCGGACTCCCTCACGGAGCGGACTAGGCTTCTTTTTTTGCAGATTGGCGGCACGGAAGGCGACGGGGCCATTGAGGCAATTGATCAGCTCGGTCCGGACATCAAGGCAACCAAAGAGCTTTTTGAAGCATGGGCAGCCAGCGGGGAGCCGGATTACGATCTGCGTGTTCAGCTTTCCTTGCTTTATGATGGTCTTTGCAAACTTCAAAAATTAATGGATATCGTCCCGCAGGCATTTCTGGAGGAGATGAGAACTAGGCTTCCTCGGAATCAAAGGTCGAGGGTTGCTGGTTGACGATGACCTTAAGTAAGGTTGGTCTGCGGAAAGGATGTGTATTTGGTGCGAAGTCATAAGCGCCACGTTCTCGGCATCTTGAATTTTGTTTGATATCGATACGACCAAATAGTTCTTTTGGCGCTGATGGTACGGTGTAATCGCATTTCGCGAAGATCCGGAATTGGCGCGAAGGCGTCTTCGGAGGAGCAGTGGGAGAGGCTCAGCTTACCACCCAGCTCTCTGATCGGGATGAACGGATTGATTGGGTTTTGACGCTACAGCGCGCGGCGGGCTTTCAGGGCGGCGGTCAGGGTGCCGTCGTCGAGGTAGTCGAGCTCGCCGCCGATCGGGACGCCTTGGGCCAGGCGGGAGAGCTTGACACCGGCGCCGGCGAGGCGGTCGGCGAGGTAGTGCGCGGTGGTCTGGCCTTCGACCGTCGCGTTCAAGGCCAGGATCAGCTCCTGGCCGGGCTTCAGCCGGGCGAGCAGCTTTTCGATCGAGAGGTCCTCGGGGCCGACGCCGTCGAGCGCCGACAGCGTGCCGCCCAGCACGTGATAGCGGCCGCGGAAGGCGCCGGTGCGCTCGAGCGCCCAGAGATCGGCGAGGTCCTCGACGACGCAGATGGCGCTGTCGTCGCGCTGCCGGGTCGCGGCAGATCGCGCACGGCTCGATCGTGTCGAGGTTGCCGCAGACGGGGCAGGGCCGGATCGCCTCGGCCGCCCTCGCCAATCGCCGCGGCCAGCGGGGTCGAGCAGGCTCTCGCGCCGCTTGATCAGGTGGAGGGCCGCGCGCCGCGCCGAGCGGGGCCCGAGCCCCGGCAGTTTGGCGAGCAGCTGGATCAGGGTGTCGAGCTCGGACAAAGCGGCTCAGCGCTTCGATCTCAGCCTTCCGGCGAAAGCCGGACCGAGCAGTGCTCGCAGACCCGCGCTTCGGCGCTCGCCAGCGGAGGTCCGCCGATGAGGCAGAGACCGAAATTTCGGCGTCCTGGGTCCCGGCGCTTCGCGGGAAGCGACTGCAACGCGCTGCACCGGCTATCGCCAATCGATGCAGTGTGCCGACTGATCGCTTCGGCCGCGGCTGGCATCAGAACGGGAATTTCATGCCGCCGGGCAGCGCGAGGCCGCCGGTCAGCTTTTGCATCTCCTCTTCGGCATGAGCGGAGACCTTGTGCCGGGCGTCGGTAAAGGCGGCGACGATCAAGTCTTCGAGCACCTCGACCTCGGCCGGGTCGAGCAATGACTTGTCGATCTTGACCCGCTTCACGTCGCTCTTGCCGTTCAAGGTCAGCTCGACCATGCCGCCGCCGGAGAGCCCGGTCATCTCGACGGCTTCGAGCTGGGCCTGCATCTCGGCCATCTTTTCCTGCATCGCCTGCGCCTGCTTCATCAGCTGGCCGATGTTTTTCATGTGATGTCCTCTTCCCTATTCGGTTCGTCGCCCGCGCCGGCGTCGCCCCCGCCTGCATCTCCCTCGCCCGTTTCATCCCCGCCGGCTTCGCTCTCGGCCGTTGTCGCGAAGCGCTCGCGAACCGCGGCGATCGTGGCCCCGGGGAAAGTTTCCAGCACCGCCTGAACCAACGGGTGAAGCGACACCTCGTTCCGCAGCTCGCGGTCGCGCGAGGCCTCCTGCTGGCGCAAGGTGGGCATGCCCTCGGCCTCGGACACCGCGATCAGCCAACGCGTCCCGGTCCACTCGCCGAGCAGCTGGCCCAGCCGGTTGGCGAGGTCGCGCGGCGCACCCTCGGCCGGACGGAACTCGATCCGGCCCGGCTCGAAATGCACCAGATGGCAGTGCGCGGCGAGATGCGAGCGGATCACCGCCTCGCGCCGCCGGTCGAACAGCGCCAGAACCTCGGCGAAGCTCTGCGGCATCGGATCATGCGCCGGAACCGGCGGCGCCGGCGAAGCGCTTTCCACCGCCTCGGCCCGGGGTTCGGCGGCCTCAGGCTCGGCGGGATCGGTGCGTGGCTCGGCGGGCGCGATCGGCGCACGCAGCGCGTTGCCAGTGGCCGCGCGGCGCCGATCGGCGCCTCGGAATACCGCCGCGGCGCAGCTGCGGCCGGCGCGCTCCTGGCGGCGCGGCCGGGCTTCGACGCCAACGCCCCCGGCACCGGCTTCCAGCGCGCGGACGAGCTCGGCCGGAGCGGGCAGATCGGCGACATAAGCGAGGCGCACCAGCACCATCTGGGCGGCCTGGATCGGCGAGGGTGCGGCCTGGACCTCGCCGAGACCCTTCAGCAACATCTGCCAGATCCGCGCCAATGCCGGCATCGAGAGCTTCTCGGCGATCGGGCGGGCGCGCTCGCGGTCGCCCTCGGCGATCGGGTCGCCCGTCCCGGCGTCGGGCGCCAGCTTCAGCCGGGTCAGAAAATGGCCGAGATCGAGCAGGTCCTGCAACACCAGCAACGGGTCGGCGCCCTCGTCATAGAGGCGGTCGAGCCGAGCCAGCGCCGCCGTCGCCTCACCGCGCAGCACGCTCTCGAAGAGATCGAAAACCTGGCCGCGGTCGGCGATGCCGAGCATGTCGCGCACCGCTGCTTGGGTGACCCGCCCGCCCGCGAGTGCGATCGCCTGGTCGAGCAATGACAGCCCGTCGCGCACCGAGCCGTCGGCGGCGCGCGCGATCAAGGCCAACGCCTCGGGCTCGGCCTCGACCATTTCGGCCGCGGCGACCCGGCGGTAGTGCTCGACCAACAGATCGGCCGGCACGCGGCGCAGCGAAAAGCGCTGGCAGCGCGACAGGACGGTCACCGGAACCTTGTGGATCTCGGTCGTGGCGAACACGAAAATGACCGCGGGCGGCGGCTCTTCGAGCGTCTTCAACAAGGCGTTGAAGGCGTTTTTCGAGAGCATGTGCACTTCGTCGATGATGTAGATCTTGTGGCGCGCCGAAACCGGGCGATAGCGCACCCCGTCGGTCAGCTCGCGGATGTCGTCGACCCCGGTGCGCGAGGCCGCGTCCATCTCGATCACGTCGACATGGCGGTCCTCGGCAATCGAGCGGCAATGGACGCACTCGCCGCAGGGCGCGATCGTCGGCCCGCCGGCGCCGTCGCGGCCGATGCAGTTCAGGGCGCGAGCGATGATCCGCGCGGTCGTCGTCTTGCCGACCCCGCGCACCCCGGTCAGGATAAAGGCATGGGCCACCCGGCCGGTCGCGATCGCGTTCGAGAGGGTGCGGACCATCGCCTCCTGCCCGATCAGCTCGGCGAAGGTCTGCGGCCGGTATTTGCGGGCGAGAACGCGATACGCGTTCGCCGGATCGCTCATGTTGGAACACCAGGGTCGCGGGTGGGAGACCGGTTGGCGACCCAGGCCGGCACTCGTTACGGCTGCTTCCTTCCGGACCTGACCGGGTTGGCGAGAGGCCTGTCCGCCTCCGGGCTCCCAGCCCACTATATCAGTTGCCGCCGATCCGCGAGGCAAGTTTCCCGGCACCGGGCCGCGGCGACCCGAGGAGCGGCCCCGCGACCGGAGTGGCGGAAAAATTTCGGGGCCGCTGTCGATCGCGGGGTTTTCGAGCGTCGTACCGACAGGCGGGGCAATCGAGCCCGGCCGTCCATAAAGGAGCCGACAGATGCCTGATTTCATCCTGCTGCTGCACCGCCCCGCCGGCCCGCCGCCGAGCTTGCCGCCGGAACAGGCGGCGGCGGTGACCCGCGAATATTTCGACTGGGGCGAGCGGCTGCGCGCCGAGGGGCGGGTCAAGGCGGCCGACAAGCTGACCTTCGACGCGGGGCGGGTGATGCGGTCGACCGGGGGCCAAGTCATGGTGACCGATGGGCCTTACGCCGAGAGCAAGGAGCTGCTCGGCGGTTTTTTCATAATCGCGGCCAAAGATTACGACGAGGCCTGCCGCACCTCCGAAAGTTGCCCGCATTTCAAATACGGCGGCAGCATCGAGGTCCGCCAGATCGACCCGATGTGAGCCCGGTTCGCAGACATCTCACGCAGACATCTCATAAGGAGCCAAGCCATGCCCGAGCTTCAGATTATCGGCGTACCGCAGAGCAATTACGTCTGGGCCACCCGCATCGCCTGCCATGAGAAGGGAGTTCCCTACGTCCTCGCGCCGGCGCGGCCGCACTCGACCGAGGTCGATGCGATCCACCCATTCGGCAAGATCCCGGTGATGCGCCACGGCGACGTCACGCTGTGCGAATCACGGGCGATCAGCTTTTACATCGATCATGCGTTCGCGGGTCCGCCACTGGCCCCGCGGGACCCGGTCGAAGGCGCTCGGGTCGAGCAGTGGATTTCGCTGGTCAACACCCAGATCGATCCGTCCCTGTTCCGGCCCTATGTCGGCGCCTATTTTTTCCCGGGAACGGCCGACGGCGAGCCCGACCGTGCGGCAATCGAGGCCATGCTGCCGAAAATGGAGCCGCAACTGCCGGTCCTCGACCGCGTGCGGTCGCGAAGACCGGCCATTTGGTCGGCGACACCTTTACGTTGGCCGACGCGAACCTGCTGCCGATCCTGTTCTATCTCGACAATCTGCCGGAAAGCCGGGTGATGCTGCGGCGGGCGAGGAGCCTCGACGCCTATTACAACCGCCATATGGCGCGGGCCAGCGTCCGACAAACCACCCCGCCGCCTTTCCCCGGCCGGACTCCCTGGGACATGGCGGGCTGAGGAGGAGAACCGCAATGCGCTACATGTTGCTGATCTACACTCGCGAGGCCGAGATGGCCGAGCGCTCCCGGCAGGAGATGGAGAGGTTGATTTCGGCGCATTGGGCGGTCATCGACGAATCGAGGAAACAAGGCATCCTGCTCGCCGTCGACCCGCTGCACCCGACCGCCACCGCGACCACAATCCGCCGGCAGGGGGAGAAGACCATGATCCTCGACGGCCCGTTCGCCGAGACCAAGGAGCAGCTCGCCGGCTACTACATCATCAATTGCCGAGACCTCGACGAGGCGATCGGCTGGGCCGCGAAAATCCCGACGAATTGCGGCGGCGGCCACGGCTGCGTCGAGATTCGGCCGATCACGGAGCTGCCGTCGCGCGAGGCGAGCGCGGGACGCTGATGCCGAACCACGCCGAAATCCGGGTCTCCGCGGAGGCCGTGTTTCGCCGCGAGCACGGCCGGATCATCGCCGGCCTGATCCGGCGCTGCGGTTCGTTCGACCGCGCCGAGGAGGCGATGCAGGAGGCCTTTGCCGCGGCGCTGGCCGCGTGGCCCGCGCACGGTGTCCCGTACAACCCGGCGGCGTGGATCGCGACCGCCGCCTGGCGCAAGCTGATCGACGCCGGGCGGCGCGAGCGCACCCGGCGGGAAAAGCAAGGATTCCTGGAGCTGGAGGCGGCGATTGCGCCGAGCGAGGAGCCGATGCCGTCCGAACTGCCGCCGGCGATCGAGGATGACCGCCTGCGGCTGATCTTTACCTGCTGCCATCCGGCGCTCAATCGCGAGGCGCAGATCGCGTTGACCTTGCGCACCTTGGGCGGGCTCTCGACCGGGGAGATCGCGCGCGCCTTTCTGGTTCCCGAAGCGACCCTGGCGCAGCGGCTGGTGCGGGCCAAGCTGAAGATCGCGCAGGCGCGCATCCCCTACGAGATCCCGGCAGAGGAGGCGCTGCCCGAGCGGCGCGCTGCGGTGCGGGCGGTCATCTATCTGATCTTCAACGAAGGCTATGTCGCGACCTCGGGCGACGCCTTGATCCGCCGCGAGCTATGCGCCGAAGCCATCCGCCTCGGCCGGGTGCTGTGCGAGATCGACCGGGCGGAGCCGGAGAGCCTCGGCCTCCTGGCGCTGATGCTGCTGCATGATTCGCGCCGCCATGCCCGGGTCGACGACGCCGGCATGCTGGTGACCCTCGAAGAGCAGGACCGTTCGCGGTGGGATCGCGAGCAAATCGGCGACGGGCTGGCGCTGGTCGATGCCGCATTGCGGCAAGGCCGGGTCGGGCCCTACCAGCTGCAGGCGGCGATTGCCGCGGTCCACGCCGCAGCCGCGAGCGCCGAGGACACCGACTGGCCGCAGATCGCCGCCCTTTACGGAGAGCTCGCGCGGATCGATCCGAGCCCGGTGGTGCTGCTGAACCGCGCCGTCGCCGTCGGCATGAATGCCGGTCCCGAGCATGGCCTGGCGCTGATCGAGGAGCTTTGCGGGCTCGACCGCTATTACCTCTTTCACGCCGCGCGCGCCGACCTGTTGCGCCGGCTCGGGTTCGCCTTGGCCGCCGCCGAGGCTTATCGGCGCGCCTTGGCGCTGACCGCCAACGGCGCCGAGCGCGCGTATCTGGAGCGCCGCCTCGCCGCGCTGTGAGCGCTGCCGCGCCCGTCAGCTGCGCCATTCGAGGGTGCGGGGTTTCAGCGGGTTCTCGAACGGGCGGCCTTCGGCACGGGCGCGGCGGTATTCGCGCTTGAGCCGGTAATACCATTTGGCCTGGGTGTCGGCGTCGTCGATCAGCATCAGGGGCGGATCGAAGCGCAGTCCTTGGCTCTGGCGCTCCATGATCGCGCGGTCCTGGTGCAGAAAGGCGCGCACATAGGGCCGCAGCAGCGGCTTCAGCGCTCCGAGCCAGGGCGAAGTCCAGTAGATGCAGTGGTTGATCTCGCTCGTGCGGTCGTCGATCGGGGTGATCGCGGTCAAATTGCCGACCAGATGGCGTCCGGCGCGGATATTTTCGGTGCGCACGCTCGGCAGGCGAAAGGCAATCTCGGTTTCGGGCATTCCGCCCAGCAGCCGGTAGGCGCGCGAGTTGGCCGAGGGCAGGTGGCGGCTCATCGTGAAGCCCCAGGGCGAGGGGGCAAACGCCTTGGCCTTGGCCTGGATCGAACGCCGCGAGCGCCACCACCAGGCGTGGTGGACAAAGGGACCGTGCGCCGGGTCCATCAGCCCGACGACGGCGTGGTCGATCGATGCGGCGAACGCGACGGTCTCGATCAGACGCGGCGCGCGCGTCGTCAAACCCGTCGACCAGCGGGATTTCGGGTGCGGCGGCCGGATCGTTGCCGAAATAGACCCAGATGTTGCCCTGCACCTCGCGCGCTGGATAGGTGCGGACCTGGACGCGGCCCGGCGAAAAAGCCTGGCCCGGCACCAGCGCGGGGATCGCCGTGCATCGGCCGCCGGTGTCGAAGCGCCAGCCGTGATAGCAGCACTCGACCTCGTGCCCGTCGAAATGGCCGGCGCTGAGCCGCATGCCGCGGTGCGGGCACAGATCGCGCAGCGCGAACGGCGCACCGGCGGCGTCGCGGCCGATCAGCACCGGCTCGGCCAGCATCACCTTCGCCACCGTCGCCCGCGGCTTCACCCGGCGCCCGGCGATAGCGTAGTACCACGCCTCCCGCAATGGCGCGGCGCCATCCTCCACATTCTCCCCCTGAAAATACCTGTTGCCGCCGTGACGGCACCGGCGTGAGAGTCGCGTTTCCGCGGCGGGCAGGCAAGGGTGAAGGCGGCAATGACGGCGATGCCGAGAAGTTTGGAGACGACCCCGCTGCTGCTCGAAGCGCGCGAGGGCGGGGTCTTGCGTCTGACGATGAACCGGCCGCAGGCGAGGAACGCGCTATCGGCGGCGCTGATGGCGGAGATGATCGCGGCGCTCGGCCGCGCCGCCGAGGACCGGCAGGCGCGGGTCGTCGTCATCGCCGGCGCCGGGCCGGTGTTTTGCGCGGGCCACGATCTGCGCGAGATCCGAACCGACCGTCGGCGCGAGAGCTACGAGCGGCTCTTCGCGCAATG
Source organism: uncultured Alphaproteobacteria bacterium (assembly GCA_963795485.1). Classification (GTDB taxonomy): domain Bacteria; phylum Pseudomonadota; class Alphaproteobacteria; order ATCC43930; family CGMCC-115725; genus AP-15. The sequence goes on along the minus strand of CAWCIL010000008.1, from coordinate 779,678 downwards.
CAGCGAATTGATGCTGGCAATCGTCCGGCTGCCAAAGCCGGTCATCGCCGAGGTGCACGGCGTCGCGACCGCAGCCGGCGTTCAGCTGGTCGCCAGCTGCGATCTGGCGGTCGCCGCCGAGGAGGCGCGCTTTGCCACACCCGGGGTCAATATCGGCCTCTTCTGCTCGACCCCGATGGTGGCGTTGTCGCGCGCGGTCGGGCGCAAAGCGGCAATGGAGATGCTGCTGACCGGCGAATTGATCGGCGCCGCGCGGGCATGCGAGATCGGCCTCGTCAACCGCGTCGTGCCGAGCGGCGAATTGCGCGCTTCGGTCGATGGTCTCGCCCGCGATATCGCCGGCAAGTCGGCCTTCACCTTGGCGATCGGCAAGGAGGCGTTCTATCGCCAGGCCGAGCTCGATTTGGCATCTGCCTACCGCTATGCGGCGGAGGTGATGACGACGAACATGCTGGCCGCCGACGCCGGCGAGGGCATTGACGCCTTTCTCGCCAAGCGCGCGCCGAGATGGCAGGACCGCTGAGGCCGCGATGGACCACGACAGCTATTCCGACGCCTATTTGCGCGGGATCCTGACGAGCGTGCGGACGATCGCCGTGGTCGGCGCAAGCCCGCGCCGCGAGCGGCCGAGCTACGGGGTCATGGCCTATCTGCAGCGGCACGGCTACCGCGCAATCCCGGTCAACCCGAACGCCGCCGGCGGCTCGATCCTCGGCGAGACCTGCTACGCGGCACTCGCCGAGATTCCCGAGCCGGTCGACATGGTCGACGTGTTTCGCCGCAGCGAAATGGCCGGTGCCGCGGTCGACGCGGCGATCGCGGCCGGCGCCAAGGTGGTGTGGATGCAGCTCGGCGTGCGCGACGAGGTGGCCGCCGCCCGCGCCGAAGCCCGCGGCATCAAGGTGGTGATGAACCGCTGCCCGGCGATCGAGATCCCGCGTCTCGGCCTGCCGCCGCGCTGATCGCCGGCATAGCGGCCGTGAATAATCGGCTGATCGGCGCTGCCGAAAAATCTGCGACACTGCGCGAAAACGGGAGGAGCCGGCACCATGGGACTCGCCTTCACCGGACGCGCCACCCGGAATTTCCTCGCCCTGCTGTGCTTGATGGAGTTCATCCTCTTTATCGACCGCGTCAATCTGGCCGCCGCGGCGCCGGTAATGCAGAAGGACCTCGGCCTTAGCAATATCGCGCTCGGCCTCGCCTTTTCGGCCTTCAACTACGCTTATGCCCCGTTTCAGCTGGTCGGTGGCTGGTTTGCCGACCGCTTCGGTGCGCGACGCACGCTGACCGTCTGCGGCGTCGCATGGTCGGTCACCACGATCGTCACCGGAGCGGTGTCCGGGCTGGTTTCGCTGTTTTCCGTGCGCCTGGCGCTCGGCATGGGCGAAGGCGCGACCTTGCCGGCGGCCAACCGGGCGCTCTCGAAATGGACCTCGCTCGCCTCGCGCGGCACGGCGGTTGGCCTCACCCATTCCGCCGGACGTCTCGGCGCTGGAGTGTCGGCGCCGATCGTCGCGTTCCTGATCACCTGGTTCTCCTGGCGTTTTTCATTCGTCGCGCTCGGCGTCTTGTCGGCAGTTTGGGCGGCCCTGTGGTGGCGGTTCTTCGAGGAGGACCCGCGCCGGCATCCCGACATCACCGCAGCGGAGCTCGCCGTGCTGCCAGCCGCTCATTCGGCCGACGATCCGGCGAGGCGGACCGGTTCCGGTCCGGTTCCGTGGCGGCGGCTCATCCCCCGGGTGGCGCCGCTGATGATCATCTACTTCTGCCAGGGCTGGACCGGCTGGCTGTACGTGACCTGGATGCCGTCCTTGTTCCAGAAAAACTATGGCCTGGATCTTAAGAAGTCTTCGCTGTTTTACGCGGCGATGCTGCTCTGCGCGATGTTCGCCGAGCTGCTCGGCGGTGTCACCACCGATTACCTGCTGCGCCGCACTCGGCGCCTGCAGATCGCGCGCTCGCTGCTGATCGCGGGCAGCTGGACCCTTGTCGTGATGGCGCTGGTGCCGGCGATCCTGGTCCACGATCTGGTGATCGGGCTCACCGGCTTCACGCTGGCGTTGTTCTTTCTCGGCTTTGCGATCTCCCCGCTGTGGACCGCGACGATGGACATCGCACCCGATTACGCCGGCTCATCGAGCGCGCTGATGAATGCCGCGGGCGCGGTCGCCGGGATTTTGTCGCCCGTCGCGTTCGGCTGGATCCTGCAGCGAACCGGCAGCTGGACGACGCCGTTCGCCTTTTCCGTCGGGCTCTTGCTATTCGCGATCGTGATGACCTACTGGATCCGCCCCGACCGCCCGATCGAGGCCGGGGCCGGCGCCGGCGGACTGGCAATGGCCGGATCGTAAGCCGCGGAGGGAATGGGCGGATGCGCGACGCCATGCAATCTGCCACACTGCCGCGACTCACCGAGGAGCGAGGACGCACCATGCTCGACCAGCCCTTGACCAGCAAGATGACCGCCCGGAAGGATGGGGCGGTCGGCCACCTGATCTTCAACAACCCGGCCCGGCACAACGCGGTCTCGCTCGAGATGTGGCAGGGCGTGACCCAGATCCTCGACGATTTCGAGGCCGACGACACGATCCGGGTCATCGTCGTCAGCGGCGCCGGCGGGCGCGCCTTTGTCTCGGGCGCCGACATTTCCGAGTTCAAGGAACGGCGCGCCTCGGAAGAGGCGGCCGCCGCCTACAGCAAGATCTCCGAGGGAGCGCGGATGCGCCTGCAGGAAACCCTGAAGCCGACGATCGCGATGATCCGCGGCTATTGCATCGGCGGCGGGGTCGGCACCGCTTTGGCCTGCGATCTGCGGATCGCCGCCGAAGGCTCGAAATTCGGCGTCCCGGCGGCCAAGCTCGGGCTCGGCTACGCCTATGACGGGATCAAGAAGCTGGTCGACCTGGTCGGCCCGGCCTATGCCCGCGAGATCTTCTATACCGCACGCCAATTCACCGCCGAGGAGGCATTGCGCATGGGCCTCGTCAATCAGGTGGTGCCAACCGACACGCTCGAAAATTACGTTGACGACTATTGTGGGATGATCGCCGGCAATGCGCCTTTGACGGTGCGCTCGGCCAAGGTCAACATTCGCGAGGCGCTGAAGGACGAAGGCGCGCGCGATCTGGCGCTGTGCAAGCGGCTGGTCGATGAATGCTTCGCGAGCGAGGATTACACCGAGGGCCGCACCGCCTTCATGGAAAAGCGCAAGCCCGCGTTCAAGGGCCGGTGAACCCTCACCCGCCTCGCTGCGTTCGGCCCCCTCTCCCGCGATGCGGGAGAGGGGGGACCCGGCCCGGAGGGCTGGGTGGGTGAGGGCGGCGGGCCGCTTTTTACAAATCAGAGCCCAAACCGATGAAGCTCCCCGCGCACAGCCGTTACGACTACGTCCCGATCCACAAGCGCCCGCAATACGAGTGGCCCGAGGGCAAGCGGCTCGCCGTCACCTTTAACAACAACATCGAATATTTCGCGTTCGGCGCCGGGCTCGGCAGCGACTCGACCGGTGCGGCGGTGGCGCAGAGTCATCGGAATTACGCCTGGCGCGATTACGGCAACCGGGTCGGCCTCTGGTATTACCTCGATCTGCTCGACGAGTTCGGATTGCCGGGCGCGCACAACGTCAACTCGGCAGTGCTGGAAGCCTGCCCCGACATCGTCGAGCGGCTCAACGCGCGCGGCGACGAATATGTCGGCCACGGCCGCACCAATTCCGAGCGCCAGGATGTGCTCTGGGAGGAAGACGAGGTGCTGTTGATCGCCGAATGCACCGAGGTGGTGAGACGGCTTTCCGGCCGGCGGCCCGAGGGCTGGCTCGGCCCCTATATCGCCCAGAGTGCGGTCACCCTCGACCTCCTGAAGGAGGCCGGCTATCGCTATGTCATGGACTGGGCGATGGACGACCAGCCGATCTGGATGCGCACCCGCTCGGGGCCGATCCTGTCGGTGCCCTATCCGCTCGAGCTCAACAATTCGCCTTCGCTGGTGTTTCGCCGCCACACCGGCCGGCAATTCGCCGAAATGATCGTCGACCAGTTCGACGAGATGCTGGCGCAGTCGAAAAAATACCCGCTGGTCTTCGCCGTCTCGGTGCATCCGTTCATTATCGGCCAGCCGTTTCGCCTGCATGCCTTTCGCGGCGCTGTCCGCCACATCCTCGATCACCGTGAGGAATTGTGGATCACCACCCCCGGCGAGATCGCCCGCTATTGCGAAGGATTGCCGAAGGGGACGATCCCCGGCTCGGGCTAGCCTGTGTCGGCGGCGACCGCGTGCACCGGCTCGCCGGGCGGCTTGTCGCCGAGGCGTAAGAGCGGGACGAGGACCAAGATCACTGCAGTCGAGGCCGCCGACACCACGATCAGGGGTGCCAGCCGGTTGTGAAAGGCGTGCTCGTAAAGGAACGAGCCGAGATTGTTCGACACCGCCGAAGACAGGTTCAGCAATGACATCAGTGCCGCAAAGGCGAACCCCTCGGCGCGCTTCGGGCAATAATCCGCAGCGAGACTCAAGGTCGCGACAAACGCGACCATTCCAGCCATCCCGCTGAAAAAATTGATGATCGCGGCGCTCGCCTGGTTCGATAGTAAGAGGAACGCGGCCGTGGTCACGACGCCGAACAGGATGCTCGCGTTCAACAGCTGCTTCGAGGTCAAGCCACCAAGAAATTTGCGATATAGCAACGCGGCGACGATCCAGCCGGCCGAGTTGATCGCCCCCAGGATGCCGATATAGCCCTGCGAAAATTTGAGGCTGTCGGTCATGTAGTAATAGAGCGGCAGGCCGAACCCGGGATTGAGGTAATAGAGGAACAGGAACAACCCGATCAGCCACAATTCCCTCAGGGTCAAGGCGGCGAGCAGAGCGCGAAAGGTGCTCTTCAGCTGGACGAGATCGAGCCGGCTCGGAGATTCGTCGATCAGATAGAGCGTGCCAAAGATCGCCAGCAGCGGGGCGACGGCAACGATCGCCGCAGCGGCGTGCAATGCGGCCGCCGGCGACAGATGCTGGACCAGCTCGCCGCCGACAAAGGCGCTGCCCATCGCCGCGATGTTGAACCACAGCCATTGCTGATTGACGAAGCGGTCGCTCGCATGCAGCCGCTGGCCGTTCTCGACCAGCACCGCGCCGCAAAGCGTGCTCGAGATCGCCATCGCATAGGCGGTCAGCAATAGGACCAGGATCAGCGCGCCGGGTGCCGTCAGGCGGGTGATCACCAGGCAGGCAGCGGTCGCCGCGACATTGGCGATCACCAGATAGGCCTTGCGGCGATAGCCGAACAGCGGCACGAAATCGGAGACGATCCCGTAGACTGGCTTGATGATCCAGGGCAGGTTCAGCACGGTCAGCCAGGCGGTCACCTGGACCGGGGTCCAGCCATAGACCTGCTTCAGAAAATAGTTGAGGGGCTGGGCGATCAGCCCGCCGGTCTGCCCGAGCCCCTCGACGACGTAGACGAGCGCGAAAAACAGCATCAGGCGGCCGACCTGGCGGCGCTCGAAAGGCCACTCGCTAGTAATCGGCGGACCAGCCGCGACCGGCGGCGCCTCCGCCCGAGCCCTAACCCGCACCGGTCATCCGACCGCGACGATGATTTCGATCTCGACCGGAATGCCGCCGGGCAGCGAATTCATCCCGACCGCCGAGCGGGCGTGGCGGCCACGCTCGCCAAAGACCTCGACAAACAGATCCGAGCAGCCGTTGACGACTTTCGGGTGGTCCTCGAAATCGGGGGTGGCGTTGACCATGCCCAGCACCTTGACGACGTCCTCGACCCGATCGAGGTCGCCGAGCGCCTGGCGCAGCGCCGCGATCAGCACCAGCCCGACGCCGCGGGCATGGCGGTAGCCTTCCTCCACCGACATGCCGGCGCCGAGCTTGCCCTTCGGCATCCTGCCGTCGACATCCGGCGGACCCTTGCCCGAGAGATAGAGCAGGTTGCCGGTGCGCTTGGCATGGACGTAATTGCCGATCGGGTCACCGAGCGGTGGAAGCGTGATCCCCAGCTCGTCGAGCCGTTGTTCGATCTTCATCGCGACCCCTCCGCTGCTGACGCCCGCCACCATCCCGGGCCATTATAACGCAAGCGGCAGCGGGTTTCAGCGGCAACGGTATTGCGCGATCTGGTCGCTGCCGTCCTTGACGGTCGAGGCGAGTTCGGCGGATTTGCCCCACGATCCGCAATGCAGCGCGGCCACTTCGTAAGCCGCCGCATCCGGGGTATTGTCGGAATACCAGCGCAAGGTGATCTCGTGCGCCGATTTGTTGAGTGTCCAAGGCGGTCCGCTGCATGCCCCGAGCCCGAGCAGCGCCGCGACGCCGGCCGCTCGCATCATCACGCTGAGTTTCGACATCGCCGCCTCGCTCGGTTTGGCCTGGGCGCGGTTGGCCCCGGACCTGATGTGCCGTGGATTCGATCGCCCTCTGCCAACGTCGAATGGGCGCGGCCGGTTTCGTCTATTTCGGGGGCGCGCCGGTGATCGGCAATATCGGAGGATACGTCGCCGACATCCCCTATCTGCGCGACTTCAAGCCGATGCTGGCACCGGCCTGGCTCGATCATGCCGCCCTCGTCTGCGGGGTCGAGCCGCCCGCTCGCGACCAGGGTTTTACATGGTGCGACCTCGGCTGCGGCCAGGGCGTGACCGCGATCATCCTTGCCGCGACTCATCCGCAGGGCCGGTTCCACGGCATCGACGCGATGCCGGTGCATGTCGCGTGTGCGCGCCGTCTCGCGGCCGAGGCGGGGATCGCCAATTTGCGGCTCGAGGCGGTCGATTTCGCCGCGGCGATCGAGCTCGACCTGCCGCCCTTCGATTACATCGTGGCGCACGGGGTCTACAGCTGGGTCGACGGCGCGGCGCAGACGGCGCTGCGTCGGTTTGTCGATCGCCATCTGAAGCCCGGCGGCCTCGTCTATGTCAGCTACAATGCGATGCCGGGCTGGGCGCGCGACCTGCCGTTTCAGCGCCTCGTCGCCGAATTGGGGCGGCAGCAAGCGGGCGACGGCGCCGCGCGCTTTGCCGCCGCGGCCGACATCGTGCGCGCGATGGCCGCCGCCGGGGTGCCGGCGCTGACGCCCAGCGTTACCCTCGCCGAGATCGAGGCGCGCCCGCAAGACTACCCCCCGGCCTACCTCGTGCACGAATTCATGCACGCCGCATGGCGGCCGCTCTACGTGACCGAAATGCGCGCCGCGATGGCCGGGATCGGCCTCGCCCCGGTCGGCTCGGCAACCCTGATCGAGAATTTCGATGGTCTGGTCCTGAGCGATGCGGCGCGGGCGATCCTCTCCGGCATCGCCGACCCCGAGATCGGCGAATTGGTGCGCGATTTCTTTCTCGATCAACGCCTGCGCCGCGACGTCTTCGACCGCGCCAACCGCCGCCTCGACGCCGAGGAACGCGCCCGCCAACTCCTGGCCAGCAGCTATGCGCTGGCCCGCCCGGCCGCCGCCATCTCCTATTCGATGACGACCCCCGCCGGCGAGCACGCCTATGACAATCCGGCGGCGCGGACGATCATCGCGGCGCTCGCGGCCGGGCCATGCCCGCTCGACGGCCTCGCCGCCATGCCGGACCTGCTCGATAACCTGCTGACCCTGTGCGCCGCCGGCGACGCGATGCCGGTCGAACCCGGATCTGCGCCGGTCGAACGGCTCAATTGCGCGATCTGGCGCCGGCTCGGCGGTCAAGACGAGATCGGCTGGCTGACGCTCCCTTGCGGCACCGCCCTCGAAGCCGATCGCGAATTGCTCGGCGCCCTGCGCGATGGTGCGGCGATCGACGAGCGGCGCTGGCCCGGCTGGCGCGGCTTTCTCACCGCACACGGCCTCCTTTCTCAGTACAGCACCGAGGGCAGATAAGCGCCGGCGGGCTCGTTGTAGAGGCCGGTCGTCATCAGGGTCATCTGATGCACGAGCCGCAGCCCGTGCTCGAGACACCAGCGAAACAGCTCGCCGTTACGGGTCGGCAGCAGAAACCCGCCATGCTCGAAGCTGGATGCGGCGCCGATCAGCGCCATCAGACCCTGGTTGCTGTCGGCGACGGCGTGGCCGAAAAAGGCGAGCTCGCTGGCATAAGCGGTGACTTGGCCAAGATGCTCGACGACGCGCGCCGTGCCCTGGCGGACCGCGTCGCGCAGCTCGCCGTCGCGATCATGCCCGTGCACCCGCCGGCACAGCGCGTTGCAGGCCGGGATGTCGGCTGCGCTCGCCGGCCGCACCGCATAGCCGGGAAAGCGCATGCTGACGCGCGGCCCCTCCATTTTCGAGCACGGCTCGCGGCTGTCGAAACCGAGCTTCGTATAGAGGCACAACGATCGGTTGTGATAGGCCGATTGGAGCAATCTGACCCCGGCGGCGCCGCGCCCGGCCTCGCGCTCAATGACCGCCAGCATCAGCCGGCGGCCAATCGAGCGGTTCTGCACCGCCGGATCGACCGTGATCGGACCGATGCCGGCGACAACACCTCGCTCGTCGACAAAGTTGCTGCCGACGACCGCGCCGTCCTCTTCGGCCACCACCGAATAAAAGCCCGGGTGCGCCAAGAGGGTTTTCATCAGCCCGACCGCGATTTCGGGCGAGGGGAAGTCCCACGGGAAATTGTGTGCGCTGGAGATCGCCTTGAACGCCTCGAACGCGATGCCGCCGCAGACCTCGGCGTCGGCGGGCGCGCCTGATCGCAGGACTATGCTCATGATCCCCCCTCTTCCTGCGATTTGGCGATCCCATAGCACGATCTGCAGGAAAGCGCAGCCGTGCTGGCTGCCGGCTCTTGCCTTCGGCTGTTGTCATTGCGGGCCAACGGGCCCGGCGGCGGCCAGCTCGAGGACAGGCTTCGCGAAGCAATCTCGGGGTGACGGTGGCGCCGGCCGGTCGAGATCACCGCGTCGCCTTGCGGCTCCTCGCAACGACAATTTGCGCAAGCATTTTCCCGCATCGTTGCGCCGCCATGCCGACCCGCCGGCTCTTGCCCTTGCTTCGCGATCGGTTGATTATCGCATTCGGCTCGCCGCTGTTGCGGCGTATCAGCGTTTGATTAGGAGGCCATCCGATGCTGTCACCCGAAGACAACGAGCTGGTAACCCGTGTCGGTCCCGGAACGCCGATGGGCGATGTGCTGCGCCGCTACTGGATCCCGGCATTGCTGACCCGCGAGCTGCCCGAGGCCGACTGCCCGCCGGTGCGCGTTCAGCTGCTCGGCGAAAAGCTCGTCGGCTTCCGCGACAGCGATGGCCGCATCGGGCTCGTCGACGAATTCTGCCCACACCGCCGCGCCTCTCTGTGGTTTGGGCGCAATGAAGAATCCGGGCTGCGCTGCATCTATCACGGCTGGAAATTCGACGTCGACGGAAAGTGCGTCGAGCAGATGAACGAGCCCGAGCCGTTCTGCAATAAGGTCCGGCTGACCGCCTATCCGACGGTCGAGATGGGCGATGTGATCTGGGCCTATCTGGGGCCAAAGGACAAGATGCCCGCTCCCCCGGCCTTCGAATGGACCCAGGTGCCGGAAACCCACCGCCACGTCTCGAAAGTGTGGGAGGAATGCAACTGGCTGCAGGCGCTCGAGGGCGGCATCGACACCTCGCACGCCCCGATCCTGCATCGCACGATCACGCCCAACACCAGCCGCCCCGGCATCCCGGTGCAGGGGCCGTTCGTGCGCGGGCGGGCGCCATTGCTCGAAGTCGACGTGACCGATTACGGCTATCGCTATGTCGGCATCCGGCCGCTCGACGACGACAAGACCTATGTGCGTTCGTACCATTTCGTCATGCCGTTCACCCAGATTCGGCCGCAGCAATTGGGCCGCGCCTTGGGCGGCGGCGACCGCACCAACATCGCCGGGCACATCTGGGTCCCGATCGACGACGAGAACTGCATGGTGTGGAACTGGATGTACAGCTTTGGCGAGGCGGGGCTGAGTGACGACGACCGCATGGAGCGCGGCAACGGCAACGGCCCCGACTATGTCGAGACCTCGGGAGAGTTCCGCTCGTTCCGCAACGCGCGCAACAACTGGATGATCGACCGCCAGGTGCAGAAAAACGAGACCTTTACCGGCATCGACGGCATCAACACCCAGGACCGCGCAGTGCAGGAGGGGATGGGGCCGATCGTCGACCGCTCCAAGGAGCATCTGGGTCCGGCTGACCGCGCGATCATCGCGACGCGGCGGCTGTTGCTCGATGCGGTCAAGACCGTGCAGGCCGGCGGCAGCCCGCCGGGTGTCGACACCAGCTATTACTCAGCGCGGGCGATCGAAAAGATTTTCCCGCGTCAGGAGACCTGGCGCCATACCGTGCTGCCCGAGATGTACGCCGAGGACGTGCCGGTCGCGGCCAAATAGCCGCATCGGGTTAAGCCTTCGCTCACCCTGCGCTGCGAGACTGCGATCGCAGCGGTGCCGGCATGTGCCGGGCCGGCACACGGGGAGGGCAGCGGGCATCGCGCCGATCGATCTGTCGGGACCGGCCACCGGGCGGATGGCGGCGCGGCGGTGGCCGGGCGCGCTGGTTCCTTCCTGGCCGCTGGTCGTGGCGCTGCTCGCTCTGGGTCGGGCGTTGGCCCAGCCCGGGGCGTTGCTGCACGACCCCGACACCTATCTGCACATCGCCGCCGGCCGCTGGATGCTGGCGCACGGCGCTTTGCCGGTGCACGACCCGTTCTCCTACACCTTTGCCGGGGCGTGCTGGGTCCCGCACGAATGGCTGGCGGAGATCGTCATGGCGGCAATCTACGGTGCCGCCGGGTGGAACGGGGTGGTCCTGCTGACGATCGCCTGCTTCGCCGCGAGCCTCGCATTGCTGACCCGGTTCCTGCTGCGCTGGGCCGAGCCGTTTTCGGCCCTGATCGCGGTCGCGCTCGCCGCCGCGCTGGTCGAAGCCCATCTCTTGGCCCGGCCGCACATGCTGGCGATGCCCTTGCTGGTGCTGTGGTCGGGGGCCCTGTTCGCGGCGCGCGATGCGGGCGTCGAGCCGCCTTTCCGGCTGCTCCCGGCGATGGCGCTGTGGGCCAATCTGCACGACAGCTATCTGTTCGGCGTGCTGCTCGCCTGCTATCTCGCAGCAGAGGCGGTGCTGGCCGGCGCCCCGCCGGCTCGAAGCCCGGCGCTGGGGCCTGTTCGCGGCACTTTCGCTGGCCGCTGCGCTGATGACGCCCAACGGCCTCGGCCGGCTTTGCCCAGCCCTTTCGGCTGATGGCGATGCCGGCGCTGCAATCCTCGTTCAGCGAGTGGCTGAGCCCGAATTTCCAGGATTTTCAACCGCTCGAAATCATGCTGCTCGGGCTGATCGGCCTCGGCCTGACGACCGGGGTCAAGCTGCCTGTGACGCGGGTTCTGGTGCTGGTCGGGCTGTGCCACATGGCGCTCGCCCACACCCGCCATGCCGATCTGCTGGGCCTTGTCGGACCTCTCGCGGTGGCGGGGTCATTAGGGCCGCAGCTGGCCGCCCGGATCCGTACCGCCCCGTCATCCGCGGTCAGCCGTCTCGCCGCCCGATTGGCCGAGCCGGCCGCCCTTCCGGCGGTCATCGTGGGCCTCGCCGCGGCGCTGGCGATAAGCCTGCCGCTGATGCTGCGGCCGATCGTGCGGACCGACGACCCGGCGACCCCGAAATCGGCGCTCGCCGCTGCGGCGCGCATGGGACTGACCGGGCCGGTCTTCAACAGCGAGGGGTTTGGCGGCTATTTGGCGTTTCGCAGGGTTCCGACCTTTATCGACGGCCGGATCGAACTGTTCGGCAACGGCTTTCTCGCCGATTATCTCGATGCAGCAAACGGCGACGCACCTGCGCTCGGCGAGCTTCTCGACCGCTGGAACATCCGCTGGGCGTTGCTGGAACCGCGGCAGGGCGCCGTCGCCGCCCTCGACCATCTGCCGGGCTGGCGGCGCGCCTATCGCGACGCGCGCGCCATCATCTTCGTTCGCAGCGCCGGCCCGGAGGCTGCGTTGCTGCGACCACCGCCGATCCGAGGCCGGCCTCCGCCGGCCCTTTATCCGCCCCGAGGGCGTCGATCTCGGCGTCCTCCGGGAAACGCCCCAGCTGCTTTTTCGAAAACGCGAGCTTGCCGTCGACGGTGATCTCGAACACACCGGCGCGTCCCTTTGACGAGCTCGACCTCGGCTCCGTACTTTTCCTCGAGTTGCGCCCTCGCACGGAGGGCTCTGGGCAGGTAGTTTCAAGGCACGCAGTATTCGATCCTGACCTTCATCGCCGTCAGCCTTCCGATCCAGAACGCGCGCACTTTAACATGCCGGACCATCCGCCGCCATCGCTCCGAGCAGGCGAAGGGCGGTGATGTCAGGGAAAAGCCGGCTGCAGCGACCAGGCTCAGCTAGTGCGCAGCGGGATCTCCTTCAGCCACAGCGAGCCGAACGCGGTCAGCGCGGAAATGACCGTGGCATAGACATAGACATGCGGCGAAGGCTGTGCGCATCGCCCTTGCGAGGCCCGCGAGCAATGGCCGGTTGATGATGTGCATCTGGTCGAGATGGAGCAGCGCGATCCCGGGATTGGCGCCGAGAACGGCGTGGCCCGGCACCGCCAGCGCGCCGGCATCGAGCCCGCCGACCAAGAGTGCGGTCAGCAACGCCACGCCAAAGGCTCCGCCGATCAGGCGAAAGAACATCAGCACCGACAGCCCGATCCCGGTATCGGCCAGTTCGAGCGCGTTCTGCACCGCGACGACCACCGGCGACAATTGAAACCCGAAGGCGATTCCGAGCCCTCCGGTCAGCGCCGTGTCGATCAGCGCCGCGTGGCCGAGCCCGAACATGGCGATCGCCGCGCACAAACCGGTCATCGCCGTGGCGCCGAGGATCGGATAGAGGCGGTAGCGCCCGGTGCGGGTGACCAATTGCCCGGCGATGAACGAGCCCAGCACCGTGCCGCCGGTCATCGGCATCAGGCGGATGCCCGCCTGGTCGGCCGCCAACCCCGAGACCAGCTCGAAGTCGAGCGGCACCAGGATGATCAGCGCGATCATCACCATCGACATGGTGAAGGCGATCAGGCTGCCGACGGCGAAGATGCGGTTGGCGAACAGCCGCAGCGGCATCATCGGCTCGGGCGCCTCGCGCTCGCGCACGATCAGGATGCCGACCAGCACGATGCCGATCGCGATCGGCACGAGGACGTCGATCCGGCCCCAGCCGCCGGCCGCCTGGACCCCGCCGACCCCGATCAGGATCGGCGTCGTCGAGGCGATGATCAGCGCCGCACCCAGCCAGTCGATGACCGGCTTGCGCCGCGGCCGGGGCAGGCGCCGCAGGTTGCGGTTGCACAGAACGAGCGCCAAGGCACCGAACGGGATGTTGATCCAGAAGATCCAGTGCCAGGTCAGATATTGGGCAAAGAACCCGCCCAGCACCGGGCCCAGCAGGTTCGAGATCGCCATGACGCTCGAAAAATAGCCCTGGTATCGGCCGCGCTCGCGCGGCGGGACGACATCGGCGATCGCCGCCTGCGAAACCGAGCGCAGGCCGCCGCCGCCGACACCTTGCAGCACGCGCGCCCCGATCAGCTCCGGCATCGTCTGCGACAATGCGCACAGCACCGAGGCGGCGACGAAGAGCGCGATCGAGATCAGCAGCACCGGCCGCCGTCCGTAGAGATCGCTGAGCCGGCCGTAGATCGGCGTCGTCACCGTCGAGGCGACCAGGTAGGCCGAGACCACCCAGGACATCAGCGACCAGCCGTTCAGGTCCTGTGCCATGGTCGACAGCGAGGTCGCGACGATGGTCTGGTCGAGGCTGGCGAGGAACATCGCCAGCAGCAGCCCGGACAGGACCGACAGGACCTCCGATCGGCTGAAATGCAAGGGCTGCAAAGGTTGGGTGCCGGCCGGGTCGATCATTCCCGGCTACGAAAGCAGAACCGCGTGGAGCGTGCAAACGCGGTGCCCGCAGACCATGCCCGCGCGCTCCTCAGTCGGGCTCGGTATCGCGCAGCGGCCGCTCCGGCAACAACAGCAGCAGCACCAGGCCGAACCCGGCGATCACGGCCCCGGTCGCGAAGGTGGTTGCAACTGCCTGCCGATAAGCGATGGCCACCAGGCTGTGCAGATTCGGGCGGCAGGAGGGCTATGCCGCCGGCGCCGCCGGCGACCGCGCGACGCGCCGCTGCGGCGGCACTGCCCGCCGCCGCCAGCGACGCGTTGACCCGGCCGGTCAGCAGACTGCCCGACAGCGCCACCCCGAACGCTCCGCCGAGCGAGCGGAAAAACGACACCGCCGAGGTGGCAACCCCCAGCAGTCTCGGGTCTCACCGCGTTCTGGATCGCGACGGTCAGGTTCGGCATCACCAGCCCGAGCCCGGCGCCGGTGACGACGAGCGCCGCCTCGATCGCCAGCAGCGGGGCTGTCGCGCGCGCCGCGGCGGCGATCGCGACGAGCCCGGCGACGGCGAGCCCGAGGCCGAGCACCGACAATCCTTTGTACCGACCACGGGCCGACACGAGCCGGCCGCCGAGCACCGAGGCGACGATCAGCCCGCCCATCATTGGCGTGGTCAGAAGCCCGGCCTTTGACGGGCTCTCGCCCGCAACCAGCTGAAAGAAGGTCGGCAGGAAGACGAAGGCGCCGAACAGCGCCATAGCGGTGATCGCAACGACCGCGACGGCGATCGCGAAGACCGGGTTGCGGAACAGTGCCAACGGCAAAATCGGCTCCGCTGCGATGCGCTCGCGGGCGAGCAGGAGGGCCAACAACGCCATAGCGCCGAATGCCAGCCCGGCGATCGTCGGCGACGACCACGCGGCAACCGTGCCGCCCCAGCTCAGCAGCAGCAGCAACGCCGCCGTCGTCATGATCAAGAGCGCCGCTCCCGGATAATCGACCCGATGCGCGACCGGGCGCCGCCCCGAGCGCGGCAGGGCGGTCAGGATCAGGCTCAGCGCTACGGCGCCGACCGGCAGGTTGACATAGAAGATCCAGCGCCACGACAGCGCCTCGGTGATCACCCCGCCGAGCACCGGCCCGGTCACGCTGCACAGCGCGAAGACGCCGGTGAACAGGCCCTGATAGCGGCCGCGCTGCCGCGGCGGGACCAGATCGGCGATCGCCGTCTGCGCCAGCACCATCAGCCCGCCGGCGCCCAGGCCCTGCAACCCGCGGAACAGAATGAGCCCGGTCATCGAACGGGCAAGCCCGCATAGTGCCGAGCCGGAGACGAAGACCAGGATCGCCACGACGAACAGCGGCCGCCGCCCGTGCATGTCACTGAGCTTCCCGTAGAGCGGTGCGGTCGCGGTCGAGGTCAGCATGAAGGCGGTAATGACCCATGCCAGATGGGCGAGCCCGCCGAGGTCGGCGACGATCCGCGGCAGCGCGGTGCTGACGATGTTCTGGTCGAGCGAGGCCAATGCCATCGTGGTCAAGAGCCCGGCCAAGCTGAGGCCGAAGGCGGGGCGCCCGGCACGCTCGCGGGCCTCGCCGCCGGCTGCGTGGCCTGGCTCGACGCCCGGTGCGGACCGATCGGGCATAGGCGCTCCTTCGCTGCTCTCGACCGCCGCCATTATGACATCGCCAGCGAGTGGGCGAGAGGGCGCGGCCGAGCGGGGAGACGTGCGCATTCGACGGTTGCGGCACGCCGCGAGCACGGATGAGTCCCCCTGGCGCCGCTACCCCTCACCCCCGAATCGGGTCCGGGGCAGGCGCTCCGGCCGCGCGATCCCTCTCTCTCCCCGCGAGCGGACATCGCGCGGGTGCGATGATCGCCGACGCCACGGCGCGGCCCTTTCGGGATACCTCTGCGGCGGATATGTTTCTCGGTGGCTTCTTCGGCAATGGCGGCTGCGCGATGATCTGGGAATTACTCGGCCGAGGTATCGCCAGCGGCTTTGACTGCAGCGCCGGCGATCGGGGCAAGGTTGACGGGCCGCTCGGTTTGGCCCGGACGGCTTGGTGGATAGACCTCTCGCCGATCGCTGCCATCGGTCGATGAACAACCGGTTCGGCAATGGCGACCGCGAGACCGATGAGAGGCGAACGGCAGCGTTGCTCGGGCTGATCATCTGCCTGGTGCTGGCAATTGCCGGCGTGGTTTTGATCCGCGACCTCGTGCGGGAATTGAAGCTCGAAGACTGCCTGATGTCGGGACGCACGAACTGCGCTCCGATCGAGCTCCCGCCGCAGCCGTAATCCGACTACTCGCGCGGGGCTGCGGTGCGGTTCGCCGCGCCTCATCGCGTCCCGCGGCGCAATGCCGTCACCTCGATCTCGATCTTCATGCGCGGATCGACGAGGCCGCAGACGAGCGCCGTCGCCGCTGGGCGGATCGCGCCGAACGCCTCACCCAGCACCGGCACGATCCGCGGCCAGTCGGCGAGGTCGGGCAGGAAGTAGCGCACCCGCACGACATCGGCGAGGTCGGCGCCGGCTTCGGCCAGTGCCACCTCGATGTTGCGCAAGGCCTGGCGCGCCTGCTCGGCCGGCTCCTCGGCGATCGTCATCCGCGCGTAGTCGAACCCGGTGGTGCCGGCGACAAATACCCACTCGCCATCGAGCACCGCCCGGCTGTAGCCGGCCGCCGCCTCGAACGGCGAGCCGGACGAGATCAGCCGGCGCATGTCACGCGGTCTCGGCAAAGATTTCGCGGCCGATCAGCATGCGGCGGATCTCCGAGGTGCCGGCGCCGATCTCGTAGAGCTTGGCGTCGCGCAGCAGCCGCCCGGCCGAGAAATCGTTGATATAGCCGTTGCCGCCCAGGATCTGCACCGCGTCGAGCGCCATCGCCGTCGCCTTTTCGGCGGCGTAGAGGATGGCGCCCGCGGCGTCCTTGCGCGTCGTCTGGCCGCGGTCGCAGGCCCGCGCCACCGCATAGACATAGGATTTGCAGGCGTTCATCGCCGTGTACATGTCGGCGAGCTTGGCCTGGATCAGCTGGAACTCGCCGATCGGCTGGCCGAACTGGCGGCGCTCGTGGATATAGGGGATCACCAGATCGAGGCAGGCCTGCATGATGCCGAGCGGCCCGGCAGCGAGCACCGCGCGCTCGTAATCGAGGCCGCTCATCAGCACGTGCACGCCCTCGCCCTCCGCGCCCAGCACGTTTTCCTGCGGCACCGCGCAATCCTCGAACACCAGTTCCGAGGTCGGCGAGCCGCGCATGCCGAGCTTGTCGAGCTTTTGCGCCGGGCGGAACCCCTCAAAACCCTTTTCGATCAGAAAGGCGGTGATGCCGCGGGCGCCCGCATCGGGCCGGGTCTTGGCGTAGACAACGAGCGTATCCGCGACGTGACCGTTGGTGATCCACAGCTTGGTGCCGTTGAGGACGTAATGGTCGCCCGTTTTGTCGGCGCGCAGCCGCATCGCGACGACATCCGAGCCGGCCTCGGGCTCGCTCATCGCGAGTGCGCCGACATGCTCGCCGGAGATCAGTTTCGGCAGGTACTTGCGCTTCTGCGCCTCATTGCCGTTGCGGCGGATCTGGTTGACGCAGAGGTTCGAATGCGCGCCGTAGCTGAGGCCGACCGAGGCCGAAGCGCGGCTCAATTCCTCCATCGCGACGCAATGGGCGAGATAGCCCATGCCGACGCCGCCATATTCCTCCTCGACGGTAATCCCGAAGAGGCCAAGAGCCCCCATCTGCGGCCACAGCTCGCTCGGAAAGCGGTCGGCGCGGTCGATCTCGGCGGCGAGCGGCGCCACCTCGTCCTCGGCAAAATCGCGCACCGTCGCGCGCAGCATGTCGATCTCGGGGCCGAGGTCGAAATCGAGCAGGCGGAGAGCCGCGTGTTCTGCATGGCTTACACCCGCTATTTCTCGCCGAAGCCAGGCTCACTTCCCATTCCAGATCCGGATCTCTGATCAAGTCTTCACCGATTTGCTCACTTCATTATAGGATGCGTATCCTGATGAAAGCAAATCGCGATGGCACAAACTCGCAATGAATTTGGGACGAGCTAATCGCGTCCTCCGAACCTATCGCTCGAGCCCGCCGTCGCGTAAAGGCAAGGCCGGCGAGCCCGGCGCCGATAGCGCCAGAGTCGTTGGCTACGGAGTCGATGACTTGCGGTGTTTCGGCCAACGGCCACGCCATTATACGGGGCATCGCTGAACCCGGTGTTCGGATCGAAGGTGAAGGGAGTTGTGCTGAAAAACATATCCGGTAAACCGGCCACGGTGCAGTACGTAACGGTAAAGTTCTCGCCCTCAGTAAAGCTGGGGATAGCAGCAAGGTATGTCGCTAGATCAACAAGGCTATAAAGCGTGGTGTCATCTTGGACAACACCGGTCATGTCTGCGGTATAAAGATCTGGAATAGCGACCGGCACACCGTTTCCTACCTTTAGTGCGATTGTACTGAAGATGTTATCCAGGATGTATTTTTTCGTCACCGGATCAGGAACCCGCTGTCAATACTGAGATCCGCCTTTGGTCCCGCCATGCCAGCGTGCTGCGGTGGTTTAATTGTATCATTACGAGCATCGCAAAGATATCCATGCTGGAGCATTAACGGGATTGATGGTGGTTCCCCCGTGCCCATCAGGGATACTTGGCGGAGTTATATCTTGCCCAGGAATGATATTGTAGTTAAAATCGGTCAGGTGTATGATAAAGCTGGTATTGGGTTCTCTGGAATGTTCCGTTACCACCCCTCCTCGCCCCGGCTGACCGGGCACACAGGGGGTTCCATTCAAATTGTCGGCGGCAAGAGCAACATCAGTCCAGACACGATAGCAGCACCGCTGCGAATTGCCCAGATCCGATTGACCCTCGAAACCAAGCCGCGCGAGAATCCCCATCTGCACATTGATTTTTCTTGATTAGATATTCTTCCTTTTCAAGGATGGCGCGGATTCAGCGCCGAGGTCGCCGGCTGGGGGAAGATCAGGTGCATGAGTGCGGTGTTACCCTACATCCCGCACACCTCGGCTCGCTGATCCTGACCCTCCTCGGAGGAGATCCACGCTCTCGGTTGCCCGACGTCAAGCTCGGCATGACCTCGACGCTTTCCGCGGCGGTTCAAGTCCGCAGAGGGCGACGGAGCCCCAGAGCGCTACTATCGCCACGATGAGCCGGGCCATCCGCCCGCCCCATGGCATGGTCTTTTCCAGCAGCACCAGCAGCGCGACAGCGGCCACCCCAGGCGAGGTTCATCAGCCCGGCGACAAACAGCGCGCCATCCATCCAGAGCAGCCGACGCAGTTGAGCCCTGACCATCCCGGTTGCCGACGGCGCGCATGCCCTGCTCGGCACCTGGTCAAGGGATTTTTCGCGTCGGCGAGCGGCCTCGCCCCAGCCAGCGTCATTGCGTCCTGACAGCCTGCTCGGCGACCAGACGAGCGCGGCTCGCGGCTGATTGAAAGGCATGCTCTCGTACGGCTGGCGGCCCGTAGCTGCGCATTGCAACGCGGTCACGGCGAGGCTGAAGCCCGACCAGACCAGCAGATAGCCCGAACCGAACGCCAGCGGCGGCCGAGGTGAACCCGGCGCCGGCGCTGCGGCGCGCCAATGCGGCAACCAGCAGGATTGTCGGCGCGGCGCTCGGCAGCATCATCGCCACCATCTGACCGACCACATGACATAGATCAGCGCGGTGTAGCCGAGGGTCCATTCGGGCCGCATCGCCATGACCCGGCCGCCGCCCATGTCGGTCGTCGGCATCTCGATGCCGGCGCCGAGCAACAGCCACGCCCACGTCGCCGCGACCACCGCGGCGAGCATCGCCATCCCGATGCGCGATCCCGGCGGAGGAACCCCAGCGGCAGCTCGCGGGCATCGCGGGACTATTCGACCACGCCCTTGTTGCTCAGATGCAGGTGCGCGAACTGCCCGTAAGTGTTCCTGAGGTCGAGCTTGATGGCGCCGCTGGCCTTGGTGCTGCCGCTGCCGATCTCGGCGATGCGAAACTCGAAGCCCTCGGGGAGGTCAATGCGAACGCGGTGCTCGGCGCCGGTGACCGGGTTCTTGATCGGCTCGGCAGTGGCCTGATCAAACCCGGAATGTTGATCCGGGCATGCCGGCCTCGATATCGCCTAATTCGATCGGCGAGAACACCTTCGAGCTGTTGGGCGACATGGCGTGAATAGTACGCACATATCGTCGCCATCGCGTCGGTCTCCTCGCCCGTCAGGATCTTGACCAGCGCCGCGCGCTGGCGCGCGTCGGCGCGCTCGTCGACGACGACCTGCATCGTGCCGTTGCCTTCGTGCGGAGCCCCTGGGAAATGCACCAGAAAAGCGGTGCCGAGCCCGTCGAGGCCGACATCCCGATATGCCCCTCCTGGATGCTGACAAAGCCGCGGCTTCGCACTGCCGTGGGTCTGTAAGCGTTAAACTGATAAGGGCAGCCGTCAAGAACGTTGCAATTGGCGATTCATCGCCGCGCAGGCGCCATTCGACCGTCGCCATCGAGCCTCTCTGCTGCTTGGCATTTCTCAAAAGCGTTGGCGAGCGGGCGTTGCAATCGGCCGTTTTCAATTTTGGTGTAAATTACAATAACTTTTCGAGCATGCCGTTCCCGCCGCATTTCCGCCCTAAGCCCTACAGCGGCGTCGCGAGCAGGGTCGGCACGGCGAAGGTGTCGAGCAGGACCAGCTTGTCGCGGATCTTCAGGCCGTCGGCGGCGATCGTCAGCCGGTCGCGGTAGAGGCCGGTGGCGAACAGCCGGGTCTCGCCTTCCTGGTCGGTCTGGTAGACGGCGAACGGCGCTTCGACGATCGGGCCCTCGGGTCCGGAGCGAGGAGCCGCGGCAGGCCGATCAGGTGGCGGTCGGTGTGGATGTTGTACTTGTTGGCCTCGCAGAGCGCGCGGATGCGGTCTTCGAGCACCGCCCGGCTGTCGCAGAAGATCAGCGCCGCCGGCAGGCCGCGGTCGAATTCTCGCGCGAGACGACGTTGTAGCGGCATTCCGCGGTGAAGAGGCCGAGCCACTCGTCGTATTTCGCCAGATCGAGCAACGCGCCGTACTCGGCGAAGAGATCGTGGATCGCGGCGCGGTCGGGCCAGGTCGGCCTGCGGTCGGAGGTCATCGCACCGCACCCGCCGGCTCGATCCCCATCAATTCGGCGTAATACGACCAGAAGCCGCGCAACGGCACGTCGTTGACCCGATAGTCGCGGTCGGAGATGACCCCGCCGCCGCCCAATTCGATGACCGTCGCGCGGTCCGGCTCCGGCTTCGAGGCGCGATGGGCGATCTCGATCGCCTCGCCATCCTCCATCGAGACGAGCCCGGCCGGGCCGACCAGATTGGCCTGGCGCAGGCGATGCAAGGTCATCTCCGGCGGATCGTCGGCGTAGCCGATCATTGTCTGGAACACCTCGACCTCGTCGAGCCCGCGCGGCCGGATCTGGCGGATCGCCAGGCTGTTGCTGATCTGCACGAAGACCGCCGACGGAAACACCGAGGTCGACGACGAGGTTCAGCCGGTCGTTGCGCTCGGGGCGGAAGGCGACCAATGCCGGCTCCTGCAGCGCCAAATGGTCGGTGCGCACCCGCGCGCCGGCATAGGCCTCGCGGGCGAACTCGTCGGTGTCGCTGTCGGCCTCGGCCCAGGTGATGCTGTGGCGGTGGCGCGGGTCCATCTTGACCCCGCCCACCTGGGTCGAGCGGTCGAGCCCGAAGGTGACCAGAAACTCGTGCAGCAGGCTGGCGTGGTAGTTGTCGCGGGTGTTCTCCGCGTAGAGCTTCCAGTTGGCGCGGATGCGCTGACGGTTGTAGCCGAGCACCCGCACCGGCCGGGCCAGCAGCCGCTCGAGCTGAGCGACGATCGGGGCGCCGAGAAACTCCTCGAGCGGCTCGGCTTCCTCGGCCAAAGTCCCGAACACCGCGCCGGCGACGACGCCGACCCGCAACGGGTGCAGGCCGTGCTCGCCCATGTCGAAGCCGGCGTCGAGCCCGCCCTTGCCCCTGATCCCGCGGCGGAACGGGATCGCCGTCAGGCGGCCGTCGAGCCCATAGCACCATTGGTGATAGATGCAGACATGCTCGCGCGCGTTGCCGGACAGCTCGCGCCGCACCATCGCGCCGCGATGGGCGCAGCGATTGACAAAGGCCGCGACCGCACCTTGTTGGTCGCGGTTGACCACGACCGGCGTGTCGCCGACCCAGGTGGTGCGGAAATCGCCGGGATCGGGGATCTCGGCCTCGAGCCCGAGAAAGCTCCAGGTCGGTCCGCGGAAGATCCGCTCCTGCTCGCGCGCGTAAATTTCGGGATCGTGGTAGAGGCGGTACGGAACCCGGCTGTAGTCGCGCGCCGGCCAGATCGCGGCGGTCACCATCATTTTCTTCCTGCGCGAGATGCGTCGGCTCGGGATGCTAAGTTATCGGC
The DNA here is from genome assembly GCA_963795485.1 of uncultured Alphaproteobacteria bacterium. GTDB lineage: Bacteria > Pseudomonadota > Alphaproteobacteria > ATCC43930 > CGMCC-115725 > AP-15. The sequence goes on along the minus strand of CAWCIL010000008.1, from coordinate 757,399 downwards.
GCCTGCCCGGCAACCGGGATAAGGCGGGTCCGAATGACCCGGCGGCGGCATGCCGGCCAATCGATTGCCGAGAGGCCGCGCGCCAATCGATTGCGGGGAGACTGCGATATTTTCGCGCGCGCGCGAGAAAAGCCCCTCAGACGCTCCTGGCGACGGTGCTAAAGCTGGTGCTGAGATGGGTCCCGAGCAATTTCCACGCGCTGATACAGACGACGGCGACGAGCGCGGCGATCAGCGCATACTCAATCGCGGTTACTCCGCCCTCATGCACAAGCAGCCACGAAATCATCCGGCGTATCATTGTCCTCCCGAAACTCGGGTTTCGGAGGTTGCCAGCCAAAACTTTATAAACTGTTACGGTAAATTTTAATCCCATTTGCGGTGAAATCGGTTTGCTGCAGCGCAAAAAATCTTCCGCGTCATTGATTCGCCGGCCTACCCAGCGGCGCGGTGAACCACCATCAGCCGGGCTGCCGCCTGGGCGACGAGAAACGCTGCGCGGACGTTGAGGGTGAGGAGACGGTCGAGGGTTGCTTCGTCAACTTCGAGAAACGGTTGCGGCCGGTTGAGGCCGGCATTGTTGACCAGGATATCGAGCGTGCCCAAGCTGGCGAAGGCCTCGCGGACCGCTCCGGTGTCGGTCACGTCGAGCGGCAAGGCTCGCGCCCGGCCGCCGTTTTGCGAGATTTCGTGCGCAACGTCTGCCAACTGGCTCGGCGTGCGGCTGACGAGCACCAGTTCGGCCCCCGCCCCGGCGAGCGCCAACGCGACGGCGCGGCCGATGCCGCGCCCGGCGCCGGTGACCAGCGCCCGCTTGCCGTCGAGGCGAAAGAGATCGCCGGAGACGGCCGCCATCAACCGGCGATCGCGCCGGCGTAGGTTTCGAGCAGCCGCCACGCCTCAGGGCCGGCTTGGTCGCGCCAGCGTGTGTAGAACGGGCCGAGCTTCGCCCGGAAACTCGCGGCGGCGGCGGTGTTGACGATCATGCCCAGCCGGGCGAGCTCATCCGCGCCGGCGGCGTTGATCGCCTCGGTGTCCTGGCGCTGCAGCAGCGCGGACTTTTCGGCGTTGCGCTCGACGACCCGCCGGATTTCGGCCGGCAGCGCGTTCCAGGCGCCGGCATTGGCGAGCAAGGTGAAGCCCGACCACCAATGGCCGGTCAGGCTCAGATGGCTCTGCACCTCGTAAAGCTTCAATGACAAGACGACGCCGAGCGGATCGCTCTGGCCGTCGAAGGCGCGGTCTTTCAACGCGCCGTACATTTGGTTGAACGGGACATAGCCCGGCCTCGGCCCCGAAGACTTCGAAGAAATCGCGGGCAATGGCCCCGCCGGGGCTGCGGATCTTGACCCCGGCAAGGTCGGCGGCGGCATGAATCGGGCGCGTGCTGGTGGTCAGGTGATGAAACCCGTTCTGCAAAGAATGATGGAACGCGTAAATCCCGTGCTGGGCGAGTTCGCCGCGGATGCGCTCGCCGAGCGCGCCGTCGAGCGCCGCGAACACCGCGCTCGAGTTCTTGAACGCGAAGGGCAGCAATGGCAGAGCGCTGGTCGGCGCCAAATCGCCCAAGGTGGCGCCGGCGACGAAGAATTCGAGGGTGCCCGCGCGCATGTCGGCGAGCATCTTGGGGTCCGGGCCGAGCCGGCTTTCGGGAAACACCTCGAGCCGGAACTGCCCGTCGGTTTCCCGGCCGATCGCCTCGGCCATCTCAGCGAGCCGTCGAGCGGTGGGGCTGCCGGCCGGCTGGTTGAGGCCGAGGCGATGGTGGAAGCGAGGGGCGTGATCGCGTTTGCATCGGGCCGATCATAATCGACCGTGGCGGCGCCGCAAATGCCGCGCCCGGCGGAGTCATGTTCGCGGAGGGAGGTGGATTATCGCGCGCTGGCGGCGGGCCGCGCGCCGGCGTGGCCTCAGTGTTCCGGTTCGCAATCCGCCGAGAATCGGGTTCCCATGCCCTGCACGAGGTCGGAGAGCCGCATCGGCGCCGCGATCTCCTCGTACAGCAGCCGAGCCTCGCTGGCCGGGCCACGGCGCGAACCCAGCGCCAGCACCCGCACGGTCCGCCGGAAGGCGCCCAGCGGTGCGGCGATCGCGTCGCCGGGCCGGACCGGATGATTGGGTTTGCGGACTGCTGCTCCGTTCACGCGTCACCGACCCCCGTCGGCGCACAGCCGGGCGGCGAGCGAGCGGGTCTTGGCCAAGCGCGCGAACCACAGCCATTGATCGAGCCGCCGGCCTGCCGCCTCGGCTGAGTGGTCGTCGCCGTTCAGGCGAGCTTCAGCTCCCGCAATTTGGCGAATGGATGGCCCTCCCGTGCGCGGCGGTCGACGGCTGCGGTCGATCGACATCGCGACGGCGGCGCGGCCGCGCGACAAAGGTCTCGGCGCCGGCGGCGATCACCGCGCGATAGCCGAGCGCGGTCAGTAATGGGCGCAGCCCGCCCGGCTCGACGCCGGCGATCGAGGCGAGCCGCTCGTCGGCCGCGAACGGCCCCTTGCGGGCGAGGCGCCGCGCCGCCGCGGCGAGCCGCTCCAGCCGATCGGCGCGCAGGGCGAGGCGGGCGGCGACGAAAAAGCCGAGCGCCGCATAAAACGACGGCGGCAACGCCGGATCGGTTTCGATGGCCTTGGCGAGCCGCCGCGCCGGCGGCAGCTGCGGCACCTCGCGTCCGTGCCGACACCGCCCAAAGAGGGCCGCGAAAGCGCAGCGCCTCGGGCCGCAGCAACGGCTCGACATAGATGGTTTCGGTGCCGAAGCGCACGCCGTGCCGGGAGAGAGCGGCGCGGTCGGCTCGGTCGAGCGCCGCGAACTGGCTGCGCGACCTCGACCGCCGGCAGGGCGCCGAGCGCGTCGGCGAGCTGAAAGGCGAGCCCGCGCCCGACCCCGCCGAGCGGCAGGGCGGAAATCGCGAACAGCGGCGCCAGCCGGCGCTCGACCTCGGCCCGAACAAAAGCCGAGAGCCGCTGGCGGATCTTCTCGCGCGCCTCGCCTTCGACAAAGTCGCCGGCGAGCGGCTCGACCCGCGGCGTCAGCATCCGCTCGCCGGCGACGAGCCGGCCGACCGGGCCGCCCTGCCAGCGCACGATACCGGCGGCGTCGATCGCGAAGGCCGCGTCCGCATCGGCTCGCAAGGCGTCGCACCCGCGCGGCCACCTCGCTGCGCAGCACGCGGCTGGCGGCGGCGTTCAGCATCCGCATCTCGACCCCGTCGATCGCGTCCGGGAGAAAGCGCAGACCGTCGAGCCGGCCGACATAGGCGCCCTCGACCCGCACCTCGCCGGCCGCCGAAACGGCGGCCGAGAGCTCGTCCTCGGAGCCCAGCCGCCGCACCAGAAAGGCTGAGCGGCGATCGACGAAGCGCTGGGTGATCCGGTCGTGCAAGCGCGTCGGAGAGCCGATCCTCGATGCCGCGGGCGCGCTCCTGCCAGGCGGTCGCACCCTCGACCCAGTCGCCGCGATGGGTGATGTAGGTCCAGGTGCGGACATGCGCGATGCGCGCCATCAGCGTGTCGATGTCGCCGTCGACACGATCGAAATTGGCGATCTGAGCGGCGATCCAGGCGGTCGGCAGCCGTTCTTCCGGTCCGGCGAGATGGCCGAAGATATGGGCCAGCAGCCTGGTGTGGGTCTCGCTCATCACCTTGCGGAAGTCGGGGATCTGGCAGACCTCCCAGAGGAGCCGCACCGCGCCGCGGTGGCGGGCGAGGGCGGCGACCTCGCGGTTGCGGGCGAGCGCCTGCAAGGCGCGGTGGTCGTCGGCCTCGCGCGCCTGGACGAGGCCCGGGATCGCCGGCCGCTCGTCGAGGCTTTTCAGCAAGGCGTCGACCGAGCCGAAGCGCAGGCGGGTATTGCGCCAGTTGAGCCGGGTCAAGGGATCGAAGCGGTGCGTCTCGACCGCCTCGACGATCTCGGGGCCGAGCGGCCCCTGCTCGGCGGTGGTGCCGAAGGTGCCGTCGCTCATATGGCGCCCGGCGCGGCCGGCGATCTGGGCGATCTCGGCGGCGGTCAGCCGGCGCGGGCCGCGGCCGTCGAACTTGGCCGTCCGGGCAAAGGCGACATGGTCGAGATCCATGTTGAGCCCCATGCCGATCGCGTCGGTGGCGACGAGATAATCGACCTCGCCAGCCTGGAACATGCCGACCTGGGCGTTGCGCGCCCGCGGGCTGAGCGCGCCCAAGACGACCGCGGTGCCGCCGCGCTGGCGGCGGATCAGCTCGGCCAACGAGAACACGTCAGCGACGGCAAAGGCGACGACGGCGCTGCGCGGCGGCAGCCGCGTCACCTTTTTGTGTCCGGTATAGGAGAGCGTCGAAAACCGCGGCCGGCTGATATGCTCGATCTCCGGGACCAGCCGGCGCATCAGCGGCTTGATCGTGTCGGCGCCGAGAAACATCGTCTCGGCGAGGCCGCGCGCCTCCAACAGGCGGGCGGTAAAGACGTGGCCGCGCTCGGGATCGGCGCACAGCTGGATCTCGTCGACGGCGAGGAAATCGACCGGCCGGTCGAGCGGCATCGATTCGACGGTGCACACGAAATAGGACGGGTTGGGCGGCAGGATCTTTTCTTCGCCGGTGATCAGCGCCACCGCGCGCGCGCCCTTCAGCCTGACGATGCGATCGTAGTTCTCGCGCGCCAGCAGGCGCAGCGGAAACCCGATCATCCCGCTCTTGTGGCCGAGCATGCGCTCGATGGCGAGATGGGTCTTGCCGGTGTTGGTCGGCCCGAGGACCGCGACGAGCCGCGGAGCGGGGCTGAACATAGCCATGGCGAAAGGTATCGGGTGCCGACGGCGACAACGCAAGCCCAAACCGACGCAGCGGGCGAAGGTACGGCGCCGAGCCCGCGGTTTCCGGCGCACCGGCGCTAATGCCGGCGGGCGATGAACTCGGCGCGGGCGAGCTGGCGCTGCAAGGACAGGCGCTCGGCCACGCTCAGCGGGCGGTGCGCGCCGCCGAACGGCACCAGCCCGCCCTTGCCGTCGAACAGCAACAAGTTGCCGAGACCGCCCTCGTCGAGATCCCAGTTGCGCACCGGGCCCGATGTCGATGTGGATAAAGCCCGAATGCGGGTACCAGCCGACGCCGCCCCGCCGCATCGCCCGCGCCGCCTGCATTGCCTCGCCGAGCTTTGCGCCAAGGCAAAAGTCGAGTGCCCGGCCGTACATGTGCTGGCTGTGCTCGGCCACGCCAAAGGTGGTGCGCGCCAGCATCGCGTTGGTTTCGGGCGTGCGGTAGGCGGAGAGGATCGTGGCCTTGGTTTCGCCGACGGCATCGAGAACATCGGCGAGAAAGTCGATGACGCCGACATCCATCTCGGTCTTGGCGCCACAATGAAAGTCGCGCAGAAAGACGCAGAGATCCTCGATCGCCTCGGGGATCGGCCCGTTGCCGTCGCGGTAAGCGCCGGTAAAAGTCTCGCCGGTATGCGCGTTGACGAGGCGCAGCCGGCGCAACGTCGGCGGCCGCGGCACCGCACGCGCGGGCCGCGGGGCCAGGGGCCACGCCGCCCAGCCGGCCGCTATCGAGAGAAGCAGGCGCCGATTTATCACCGGCCGAACTCTACCGCGGGACGAGCGAATGAACATCCCGTAATCATCGGCCGGCTGCTCAGAACCGCTGGAGCAAGCGGTCGATGTAATCGTGCTCGATTTCCGGGCGATCGCGCTCGCCGGCGCGGCGACGCAGCTCATCGAGGATTTCGCGCGCCTTCTGCATCGTGCTCTTGTCGGGGATCTTGACGTCGCCGGTGTCGTAGTCGCCGCCATTGGCCATCGGCCGGCCGAGCGGGTCGCGCCTCATTCCGTCGCGCTGCCCGTCACCCGGCTGGCTGTCCGCCGGCTCACCCCAGCCGGCGCCGAGGCGACGCTGCATTTGCTGGGCGAACTGGCGCGCCGCCTGCTGCAGCTGATCGAGGGCGTTGGTCTGCGGCCCGATCGCCTGGCCCGGCTGTCCGCCGCGCAACGCCTGGGCGGCCTGGTTCATCGCCCGCTCGGCGCGGCCCAGCGGCTCGGGGATTTCACCGAGCCCGTCGCCCATTCGACGCATCATCTCGCCGAGGCTGCGGCGCAAGGCTTCCTGCTGGCCGGCGGCGTCCCCCATCTCGGCATTCGCGCCCGGCCGTTCGCCGCCCTGCTCGCCGGGCAGGCCCATCCGCCCCTGCTGCGCTTGCTGCTCGGCGCGGAAGCTGCGGTCGAGCAGCTGCTGCTGGCGCTGCATCAGCCCGTGCATGCCGCTCATCATCTGCTGCGCCTCGCGCGATCCTTGCTGCTGCATCTGCTGCGGCCGCGCCAGGCGCAGATTTTCCAGCATGTTCTGCAACTGCGCCAACAGTTCGCGCGCCTGATCGCGGGCGCCGTTCTTCGCGAGCTCTTGGGCGCGATCGAGCATATGCTCGAGATCGCGGCTGCTCAGGACCGTGCGAGGGGTCGAAGGGTTGCCTGCTCTGCTCGGGATGGCGCGCCATGTTTTCGCGCCAGCGCCTGCAGATAGCGGTCGAGCGCCTGCTTCAGTTCGCTCATCAGGCGGTCGATTTCCTGGTCCGGCGCATTTTTCGCCAACGCGTCCTGCAGTTGGCGCTCCAGCCGCCGAAGCTCGGTCTGCGCCAGCGAGGCGTGCCCGTCCTCGATGCGCAGCGCCGTGTCCCACAGCAGCTGCTGGACTTGCGCGATCGAGGCGGCGTCATGGTTGAGCCGCAGCCGCTCCTCGGCGACGCGAAGCCCGAGAAACGCCAAGTCGTCGTTGTCGTAGAGCTGCGGGCGCGAGCGCAGATCGCCGAGGATCTCGGCCACCGGGATGCGCGAGCCCGGATCGATCGCCAGCTCCTTGCGCTGTTCGATGATCGCCCGCGCCACCGGGTTGGTGAACACGCGCTCGGGCAGCTTCATCCGCACCGGTCTCGCTCTCTCCCGTTTGGCCCAGCGCGTCGGTGGCGACGAGGCGGATCTCGACCGGCAGCCCGGCCCAGGGAGAGGGCGTCAGGTCGTGATAGCTGGTCGCCTGCGCCTGTTTGAGATGCAGCCCCGGCAACGGCAGATCGAGTCGTTATTTCCTCGCCCGGATTGCCGCCGTGTGCGGCTGCGGGTTTGCCCCCGCGGCGCCGGATCACCGCGGTCACCTTCTCGACGCCGTAGTCGTCGCCGGCGCGGTAGTCGATCCGCAGCGCCTGTCGCACCGTCGCCTCGGGCGGCCTGGCGAACGCGACCGTCGGCGGGTTGTCGGGGATGATCTCGATCGGCCAGCTGCCGAGCACGTCGCCGTCCTGCGACACCTCGATCTGCTTGCCCGTCTTCAACAGCGACTCGGCCCGGAAATCCTGCCTGTCGATCGCCTCGAAGTCGCGGCGGCTTGCCGTCGATCGCCAGGCGCGGCACGGAGCCTCCGCCATGCACCTGCGCCAGCAGCTTGCTGCCGATCGGGACGCGGATCGTCTGACGGTTGTCCGGCCGCAAAAATTGCGGCGGCAGCCCGGTATATTCGGGCGGCGTCACCCAGATGTCGAGGCTGGCGGCGATCGCGGGGGCTCCGCCGGCGAGGCCCGGCGTGACCGCGCGCAGAAGCCGGTCGCGCCAATCGCCGCCGGCGTCGACCGCGCCGAGCACCAGCAGCATCGCCAGCGCCGCGCGCAGGCCGCAAGGGTCGCGGGCGGCGAATCCGGCGGTGGGCCAGCCGATCCGCAGCCCGCGCGCCGCCGCCGCCATGCGCCGTCGGTGCGCGTCCCACAGCTGCGCCGCCGCCGGGTCGAGCGGGGCGCTCGGCCGGTCGGCAAGCGCTTGCAGCGGGCGATGCGAGAGCCCGCTTGCCCGCTCGATGCGGCGACGGGCGGCCTCGCGGTCGGGCATCGCGACACCGCGGAACGACGCCGCGAGCGCCAGCAGAAAGCCGGCGCCGAACGCCAACAAAAGCGCGGCATGGGCGAGGCCGGGGAGGAGCGGCAGCAGACCGAACAGCGCCACCACCAGAAATAGGCCGAGCACGGCCAGCGCCGGCCAGCAGGCGGGCCAGACCTGCTCCCACCACAAGCGCGGCGCGGGCGAGGCGCAAGCGCGTCGCATACGAGGGTCGGGCGATCGGCCGGGCGATCGGTCATACGGCACCTCGCTTGCGCGCCGCATCCGGGGCGACAGCATCGAGCCAGTCCGGAATTCTATCGAGCGCCAGCATTTCGTCATAGCTCGGCCGCGCCCGAATGACCGCGAAACGGTCGTCGGCCACCATCACTTCGGGCACCAGCAGGCGGCTGTTGTAGGTCGAGCTCATGACCGCTCCGTACGCCCCGGCTCCGGTAAAGACGACGAGGTCGCCCGCTGCCAACGGCGGCAGCTCGCGATCGACGGCAAAGGTGTCGCCGGTTTCGCACACCGGGCCGACGACATCGGCCGGGCTCGCCGGCGCTGCGGGCCCTGGCAGACGCACCGGCACGATGTCGTGCCAGGCGTCATAGAGCGCCGGTCGGATCAGATCGTTCATCGCCGCGTCGACGATCACAAAGCGCTTCTCCGCCCCCCGCTTTGACATAGACGATTTGCGTGACGAGGAGCCCCGCCGGACCGGCCAGCGCCCGCCCCGGCTCGAGTGCCAGGGCGAGGTCGAGCGGGCCAAAAATCTCGCGCACCAATTTTGCGTAATCCGCAGGCTCGGGCGGGCGTTCGTCGCGGTAGCGGATACCGAGGCCGCCGCCGAGGTCGATGCGGGAAACGGCGAGCCCGCTCGCCCGCAATACACCCACCAGCTCGGCGAGGCGCTCGAACGCGCGCCGGTAGGGAACGAGATCGACGAGCTGCGAGCCGATGTGCACGGCGAGCCCGACCGGAGCGATGCCGGGCAGCGACGCGGCGAGACGGTAAGCCGCCGCCGCCTCGCCGAACTCGATGCCGAACTTGTTCTCCTTCTTGCCGGTCGCGATCTTGGCGTGGGTCAGCGCATCGACATCGGGGTTGACCCGCAGCGCCACCGGCGCCGTTCGCCCGAGTTTCGCGGCGATGCCGCTCAGCCGGTAGAGCTCCGGCACCAATTCGACGTTGATCTGGTGGACCCCGGCGGCGAGCGCAGCGGCCATTTCCTCAGCGGTCTTGCCGACCCCCGAAAAGACGATGCGCGCGGGCGGCACGCCGGCGGCGAGCGCGCGCCGCAGCTCGCCTTCGGAGACGACGTCGGCGCCGGCGCCGAGACCGGCAAAAAGGCGCAGCACCGCGAGGTTGGAATTGGCCTTGACGGCGTAGCAGATCAGCGCGCGCTCAGCCGCGAACGCCGCGGCAAAGTCCCGGTATCCGGCGGCAAACGCCGCGGCCGAGTAAACATAAAAGGGAGTGCCGACCGCCTGCGCGATCCGGCGGACCGGGACCTCTTCGGCGTGCAGCTCGCCATCGCGATGGGCGAAGAACTCACTCACGCGGGTAAGGCCGGGGATAGGTGTTGGGCGCGCCCGGCGGCGGGCCCGGCGCATCTTTTTTGCCGCAGCCCGCCAACCCCGGCGCGAGCAGGACGAAAACAAGCAGGGCGAGGCTCGCCGCGGCCCGCCGCCTTTCGACAGAGGAGAGAATTATCGCCGGTCGGGCGGCCCTCACCCGCTTCGCTGCGCCTCGGCCCCCTCTCTCGCATTGTGCGGGAGGCGGGGCCCTGCCCCCACCCTAACCCTCCCCCGCATGCGGGGGAGGGAATGGGAGGGGGATGGGTGGCCGAGGGCGGCGCCGCAGCCGGAGGACCGGCGCGTCTCATCCCAAATACCTCTTCCTCGCCGCGACGACAGCCGCTCGGACGCGGTCGGGCGCGGTGCCGCCATAGCTTTCGCGGCTGGCGACCGACCGCTCGGGATCGAGCACATCGTAGACGGCAACGGTGATTGCCGGCTCGATCGTCTGCAGCTCGGACAGCGGCAGCTCGGCGAGAAGACAGCCCAACTCCTCGGCGCGTTTGACGATCCGTCCGGTGGCATGGTGAGCCCGACGGAACGGCAGCGCGGCGACCCGCACCAGCCAGTCGGCAAGGTCGGTCGCGGTCGAGAAGCCCCGCCCGGCCGCTGCCCGCAGGCGCTCGCGGTCGGGGTGCAGGTCGCGCACCATACCGGTCGTGGCGGCGAGACAGAGCTCGAGCGCGTCGACGGCGTCGAAGACCGGGACCTTGTCTTCCTGCATGTCTTTGCCGTAGGCGAGCGGCAGCCCTTTCATGACCGTCAACAATCCGATCAGCGCACCGTTGAGCCGCCCGGTCTTGGCGCGGACCAGCTCGGCCGCGTCGGGGTTGCGCTTCTGCGGCATGATCGAGCTGCCGGTCGTAAAGGCGTCGCTGAGCTCGACAAATTTGTAGGCGTCGCTGCACCAGATCACGATTTCCTCGGCAAAGCGCGACAGATGCGTGCCGGCGAGTGCGGCGGCGGCGAGAAACTCGATCGCGAAATCCCGGTCGGCGACGGCGTCGAGCGAATTGGCGGCGGGTCGGTCGAAGCCGAGCGCCGAAGCGGTCGCATCGCGGTCGATCGGGAATGAGGTGCCGGCGAGCGCCGCGGCCCCGAGCGGCGACTCGTTCATTCGGCGCCGGCAATCGGCGAGCCGGCTGCGGTCGCGGCCGACCATCTCGACATAGGCCATCAGATGATGGCCGAAGGTCACCGGCTGGGCGATCTGCAGATGGGTGAAGCCCGGCATCACCGTGTCCGCCTCCGCCTCGGCGCGGTCGATCAATGCCCGCTGCAATTCGCGCAGCGCAACCTCGATGCGGTCGATCGCCGCGCGCAGCCACAGCTTGAGATCGGTTGCGACCTGGTCGTTGCGCGAGCGCGCGGTGTGGAGGCGGCCGGCGACCGGACCGATCAGCTCGGCGAGGCGCGCCTCGATATTCAAGTGGATGTCCTCATGCGCGTCGCTGAACACGAAGCGGCCGCCTTCGATCTCCGTTCGGATTTGCTCTAGACCGGCCGCAATTGCCGCGCCATCTTCGGGCGACAGGATGTTCTGCGCCACCAGCATCGCGCAATGCGCTGTGGAGCCGGCGACATCCTCGGCCCAGAGCCGTTTGTCGAAATCGATCGAGGCATTGATGCGGCGCATGATCTCGGCCGGACCGGAGGCGAAACGGCCGCCCCATAGGGCGTTGGCCGGGGTTTCATTCAGAGCCTTGTCGCCGCTCATCTGCGGTCGCCCGGGCCGGAGCCGAAGGACGCGATGATGAGATCGGGCCGCGCCGCATTCCTTGCTTTGCTGCTGATGTCGCCTTGCGTCTGCTCGGCCGCGCAAATCGCCTCGTCCGCCGCCGATGAGCCGCCGCTCGGCGCGTTTGTTCCGGAGTCGCCGCCGGCTCCGGCGCCCAAGATCAGCTTCACCGATGCCGAAGGGCAGACCCTCAGCCTCGCCGATTTCACCGGCAGGATCGTGCTGGTCAATTTGTGGGCCACGTGGTGCGCGCCGTGCCGTAGCGAGATGCCCTCGTTGGAGCGGCTGCAGACCCGGCTCGGCGACAAAATCGCGATCCTGGCGATATCCGAAGATATCGGCGGCGAGAAGGCGGTGGCCCCCTTTGTCGAGAGGCTCGGGCTCAAGGCGGTCAAGACCTATCTCGACCCGCGGAGCACGGTCGCCCAGGCGTTCAAGGTCGACGGCCTGCCGACCAGCTTTCTGATCGACCGCAACGGCCGAGTGCTGGGCCGGGTCGAGGGCGAGGCGAACTGGGACTCGCCAAGGATGCTGGCGATCATCGACCCGCTGCTGAGCCAGGGCGAGGTCGTCAAGACGTCGTTCGCGCGAGCGCGTCCCTGAGGAAGTGTCCGCCGCGCCGCAGCCCTTCCGGATCGATCGAATGGCCGATGCCGGGGCAGGCCAGGCTCTCGACCGGGACGCCCGCGGCCTTGAGGCCGGCTTCGGCCTCGGCGAGCGCCGCATAGGGGACGAGCGGGTCCTCGGTGCCGTGAACCACCAGGATCGGCGGGCGCGAGCGCAGTTCCGCCGGCAGCAGCTCGGGGGCGACGAGCCGGCCCGAATAGGCGACGATGCCGGCTATCGGCTTTGCCCGCCGCGGCCCGACATAGAGCGACATGACCGAGCCCTGCGAAAAGCCGACCAGCGCCAGGGCGCCGGTGTCGAGCCCGCGTTCCTCGAGCGCCGCATCGATGAAGGCGTCGAGGATCGGCGCCGCCGCGCGCACGCCAGCCAGCTGCGCGCCGGGGCTGCGATCCTGCGAGCTGTACCATTGGTAGCCGTAGGGCGCCATGTCGCACGGGAACGGCGCGTTCGGCGACAGGAACTCGGCCTCGGGCAACAGCGGCGCCCAAGAGGGCGCCAGCCCGATCAGGTCGTTGCCGTCCGCCCCCAGCCCGTGCAGCAGGATGACGAGGCGAGTGGGCTTGCCGCCGGTGGCAGGTGGACGAGATGGTCCGCTAAGGTTGGGCATCATCGGCGCGGTCTTTCGAATGGCGGAGCCGGTGCATCAGCCATAGCCGAAACACCGCCCCGCTGTCACCCGCGGCGGTGCGGGCCGTGAGCGCCGGCCCGGTGGTGACGCGGTTTGCGCCGAGTCCGACCGGGTATCTGCATCTCGGCCATGTTCGCGCGGCGCTCGAAGGCTGGCGCGCGGCGCGCGACGCCGGCGGCCGCTTTCTGCTGCGCCTCGAGGACATCGACCGGACCCGGTGCCGCGAGGAATATGCCGAGGCAATCGTCGAGGATCTCGACTGGCTCGGGATCGGCTGGGATGGGCCGGTGCGCCGCCAGTCGGAGCATTTCGCCGACTACCGCGCGGCGCTCGACCGGCTGACGGCGGCGGGCGTGCTGTATCCCTGCTTCTGCACCCGGCGCGAGATCCAGGCCGAGATCGCCCGTGCCGGCGGCGCGCCGCAGGGAGAGTTCGGGCCGCCCTATCCCGGCACCTGCCGGCGGCTCGACCCGGCCGAGCGCGCGCAAAGGCAAAATGCCGGGCTCGACTACGCGCTGCGGCTCGACCTCGGCCGCGCCCTGGCGCTGGCCGGTCCGCTCGACTGGATCGAGGAGGGCGGCGGCGCACCGCGCCGGGTTCCGGCCGATCCGGCGGCGCTCGGCGACGTGGTGCTGGCGCGCAAGGAGGTGCCGGCGAGCTATCATCTCGCGGTCACCGTCGACGACGCGATCCAGGGGGTGACCCTGGTCACCCGCGGCGCGGACCTCGCACCCTCGACCCACATCCATCGCCTGCTGCAGGCGCTGCTCGGCCTGCCGACCCCGCGCTACCGCCACCACGAGCTGCTTGACCGACGCAACCGGCCGCCGCCTCGCCAAACGCGACCACGCGCTGACAATCCGGGCGATGCGGGCGGCAGGCATGCAACCCTCGGAAATCCTCGACCAAGCTTTCGGCACCGAAATTTTTTAGCTAAAGACTGCTGGCGCATACGTAGGCGGGCCGGGCCCCGGGGTTTGATTTTCAAATGGTAAGACAGGGGTCGTGCACTCTCTGTCTTGTAATTTGCGCAATAAGATGATTGAGGATCCGGAAAAACCCCCACTTGTCGTTCGGCATTTCGATCCGGACACTACGCTGCAGGGCTTCCGCCCTACGGCAGGCGGTCAAACCGATGACGAGGCGAGACAGCGCCCGCTTTGAGGAATCTTCCCGGTCTTGGATTACGGTCGTTTCAGATCCCGTTGGAGATCCGATTGTACAGCGTTGACGAATTCAAGATCGTTGATGAGGTCTGCCTTTTCGTCCATCTCGAGTTCAGGATCGCCGAGGCGATCCCGGATGTTTTTCTCGGTCTCGCTTAGCGCATCAAGCGCCACCCTCACAGCTTCGGGGGACAAGGATCGAGACCAAGGATCGGGGCCAAGCGACGTCACTTCACCGCGAAGCCAAGCAGTTCTCGGCTCCGCTAGTGCCGCATCGAGAAACAACCGGGCCTTCGTCGAAAGCATCACCATGTCTCCACCTCCTGCCTCCGTGCGCCCTCGAACGCTCTAAGCAGGAACAAATTCCCCGTTGAGAGCCGCCAGCAACCGCACATACTCAGCAAACTCCATGCCCTGTGTAGGCTCCCAATTCCAATGGTCACCATGATCGTTTCGAACCGTCAAGAGGTCGCTGAAGACCGTCCCCCTTGGAATTCGCCACCAGCACCGGAAGGGCCAATAAGTCTTTTCGCGCGTCGAGATTCCACCGGAAAGGGGGTTCACCCAGGCAACGCCGCCTTGCTGAACCACCACGATATCGCGATTTGGGCGGACATGACCCATTCTCGGACCGGTCGTATTTCCAGCGCGATATAGGTCCACAGGCGTCATCCCCATGGCGCTGGGTTGTGACCGAATTGTAAATCAACTTCAAGGGGCAATTCTTCCCTGATTCTATTAACAATTGGACACCCAGCCGCCGAAGTTCCTTCTGATCCTCAGCAAAAGATGTGCCTATACGGGTTTCAATGAGTTAGGCAACCATGCGGGCTCGACATGTAAGGATGTCCGACACCTCGTGGCGATTTCGTGTGCGTGTTCCATCGGATTCCCAGAAATTTAGGCGGCTTCCCCGTCGGCGGTGCGCCAGGCGCCGGCGGACCACCAGAGCGGGCGGGTGAGGGTCTGGTCGAAGAAGGCGTCGCCGTCGTAGCGGCCGGTCGATGGGCGGTCGGCGGTTGGCCCGGAGGGCGGCAATTGGCGAAAGCCGAGATCGAGCAGCTGCCGCAGCCAGCCGGTTTCGACGATGTGGTCAACCGGCTCGAATACGCCGAGTCGCCCGGCATCTGCAGAGCGTCGGGGATTTCGACGATCCCGCTGGGCGGAACGCCGAGCTGGGCGCCGCCGGCCAATTCGATCGTGGTCGGGGCCATGCCTTCGGGCGCGATCATTCGGTGAAGCATGCGGCACCTCGTTCAGAGCGTGGCGTCGGGATCGGACAAGAGCGCGGCGAGAAGCCGCCGGCCGGCTCCCGGATTGTGAGGGACGGCGGCCCCGTGCTTGGCTTGGGCGATCAGGTCGCCGATCCGGGCGGCGGCGTTCGTCGCCCCCGGCGCGCCGTCGGGGCGATTGCCGCGGAAGAGCAGCTCGTTGCGCAGCCCTTGGAGCACGGCCTCGCGTTCGAGCGCCGAGTTCAACGCCGCCCGATAGGCCTCGGTATAACCGCGCGCCGCATCGACCGCGGCGTCGCAGACCGCCTCGTCGCGCCGACGCTGCAGTTCGCGCACTTGCTCGGCGCGGTGCTGGAAGGATTGCTCCGCGGCTGGGAGCGCCGCGCGGGCGGCACTGACGTCGGCAGCCGATGTTTCGCGCCGCCGCTCGGCGGCGATGGTATCCGGACGAGGCTCAGGGCGGGGGTCAGCGCCGCCCCCGGCGAGCCAAGCGCCCAGCCGCTCCTGGTCCGCCGCCCGCAATTCCGCGAGCTCGGCCTCGCCCCGGTTCGCCTCCGCGATAACGGTGCCGAGACGGACCGCCGGCTCCTGGGCGGCGCCGAGCTCGGCTGCCGCGCCGGCGAGGTCGCTTATCGCCACGGTCAGCCGCGCGCGGGCGGGCGAGCCCGCCGTCTCGGCGACAAAACTGCGTTGATGTTGATAACGTGCATCGCGGCCGTCCGCGGCCGGTGTGGGTTGTTGCGCGAGCTCGACCGGTCCATCCATTCGCGTTGCTCCGTCGTGGCATTGCCGTTGCCGGGATGGGCCGTCGCCGACCCGCAGGCGAACATAGGGCGCTGCGGGGGAAGCAGCAGCCGCGAACTCGCAAGCTCGGGAGTTTGGAAGTTCGGCCGACCCGGAACCGCTAAAGCGACATCTTCAGCGCTTTTCGCAGCTTGCGCACGGTTTCGGCGCTCTTCAAGCCGTAGGGCGGGTCGGACGGCGACAGGCCGAGCTCGCGCAGCACCAGGGCCAGCACCCGCTCGTTCCCGGTCCCGGCGCCGAACGCGCCGCGCTCCCATAGGGCGGTCAGAGCCTGGCGCAGCATCGCCTGCGCCGGACGCTGGCGACGGCCGCCGGCAGCCGGGGCAGGCGCATCGGTCGCGCTCGGGCCGCTCGACACCTCGATGCCGGCGATCTCGGAGCCGTCGGGCAGCAGCAGGGCGTTTCTGGCGAAATCCAGCCGCACCCGGCCGAACAATTCCGCCGCCGCCTCGATCCGAGCGCCGGCGCGAAACCCGGTCGCGCGGAAACGGCCGGAACGCCCGGCCGCCTCGAACGCGCCGACGAGCTGGTCTTCGACCGCCTGGATCTGCGTCAGCAGCGCCGGGGAGCCGCGGTGATGCGCGAGAAACTCGGCGAACGACTCGCTTCCCGCGGCGCCGAATGGAGACGGCGCTCCGGCGAACGCAGGCCGGGCCCCTCGCTGCGACAGCCGACGTCCTCCGGCCTCCATCGCCGCCGCCGGGTTCGTTGGTCCGGTCGCGGTCGGCCGGTCCTGAAGGCGCTGCCACTCGACCGAGCCGGGTGCGGGCGTCGGGGCGAGCGTGGGCCGGCCCTCGATGTCGGCTGCGAGGCGGCAATATCGCGCCCACAGCTCCGGCTCGGCGCTGGCCATCAGCGCCTCGAGCAGAGTGAGGACAGGCGGCGGTTCAGGTTCGGGCGACGGAGACCTCCTCTCGGGACGCGGCGGATTAAGCTGCCGGCGGGATTGTGCGGCCAATCCGGGACGGCCGGCAAGAGCGCCGCCGAGCTATCGAATTCTTGATGGCCTGCCGCGCAATCGCGCCGCGATGCGGCTTTTTGCGTTCTCGCGGCCATGGCCTATCATCGTGTCACGGTTTTGAAACAAAGGGTCGAAGGGCCCCTGATCGTCCCGGGAGGGGACGCGGCATTGATCTTGGGGCTCGCCGCCGCCTGTCTCTTTGAAAGGCGCCGCCATCGGCCCAGCGTCGCCGACGCGGTGCCATGAGGAGCGAGCCGCGGCAACCGGTGGCCAATCGCGGGCCGCTGACTTTTGCGATCATGCTGGCCAATATCATGCAGGGGCTCGACACCACGATCGCCAACGTGGCGCTGCCCCATATCCGCGGCAGCCTTTCCGCCTCGCTCGACCAGATTTCCTGGGTGCTGACCTCCTACATCGTCGCGGCGGCGATCATGATGCCGCTGACCGGGTGGCTCGCCGGCCGCTTCGGCATCAAGATCGTGTTCGTGCTCTCGGTCGCGGGTTTCACGCTGGCCTCGGCATTGTGCGGCAGCGCTACGAGCTTGGGAGAGCTCGTGCTCTATCGCGGCCTGCAAGGGATCTGCGGCGCTGGGCTGGTGCCGTTGTCGCAGGCGGTATTGCTGCAGATCAACCCGCCGGAGCGGCACGGCCAGGCAATGGCGGTGTTCGGGATCGGAACGATATTAGGTCCGATCTGCGGACCGGTGCTCGGCGGCTGGCTGACCTACGACTACAACTGGCGCTGGGTGTTCTACATCAATTTGCCGGTCGGAATCCTCGCCACCCTCGGCATGCTGATCTTCGGCCGCGAGAGCCGCCATGCCCATCGCGAGCCATTCGACCTGCTCGGCTTCGTCACCCTGAGCGTGGCGATCGGCGCCTTGCAGATGCTGCTCGACCGCGGCGAGCTGAAGGATTGGTTCGGCTCGACCGAGATCTGGGTCGAGGCGGCGCTGTGCGGCGTCGCGTTCTACCTTTTCGTCGTGCACACGGCGACGGCGACCGACCGCTCGTTCCTCAACCGCGACCTGCTGAAGAACCTCAATTTCACGGTCGGCACCGTGCTGATGTTCATGGTCGGGCTGATCATGAACGGCACCTTGGCGCTGCTGCCGACGATGCTGCAGGATCTGATGAATTATCCGGTGCTGACGACCGGGCTGGTGACGGCGCCGCGCGGGGTCGGCTCGATGATCGCGATGTTCGTCGTCGCCCGCCTGATCAACCGCGTCGACAACCGGCTGATCATCCTGTTCGGGCTGCTGCTGACGGCGGTCTCGATGTGGCAGATGACCGAGTTCTCGTTGGCGATGGGGATGCAGCCGGTCATCGTCTCCGGCCTGGTGCAAGGATTTGGCCTCGGCTGCACCTTTGTGCCATTGAACACGATCGCGCTGTCGAACCTGCCGCGGCACATCCTGACCCAGGGAACCGCGCTCAGGAGCCTGATGCGCAACCTCGGCGGCAGCATCGGGATCGCCGTGCTCGAGGCATTGCTGACCGAGAACACCCAGATCGTGCACTCTCGCCTGGTCGAGCAGTTGCGCCCGGACAACCCCTTGGCGCGGGCGCCCTACCTCGCGGCACCCTACAGCCTGACGACGCCACCCGGCATCGCAGCCCTCAACGCCGAGGTCACCCGGCAGGCGGCGATGGTCGCTTATATCAACGATTTTGCGCTGATGATGATGATCGCGATCGGCTCCGTCTTTCTCTTGCTGTTGATCCGGCCGAGCCGCTTCGAGGGGAGCGCGCCGGTTTTTGGCCGGACCCTGCGGCCGCGCCGGGCCGGCTAGCCCTCGAGACCACGTCCGCGATCGCATCCATCGAATTTCCGAGCACCTGCCGCGCTTTGCAAACGGCGCACGGCGGCTTGATTTCTGAGTATAATTCGCGGATGGCCGATCCTCGTCCGCGAACAGGAACATCGCGATCCCGGAGATCCCGGTGAGAAGCGGGGCGCGCAGCCCGCTCGGCAATCGCGGTGCCATCACCGTCTCGATCATGCTGGCGACGATCATGCAGGGCGTCGACAACACGATCGCCAATGTCGCGCTGCCGCACATCCAGGGCAGCCTGTCCGCGGCCCAGGACCAGATCGCCTGGGTCCTGACCTCCTATATCGTCGCGGCGGCGATCACCATGCCGCTGACCGGCTGGCTCGCCGGGCGGTTCGGCATCAAACAGGTGTTTTTGATCTCGGTCGCGGGCTTCACCGTGGCGTCGGCCCTGTGCGGCAGCGCCACCAGCCTCACTCAGCTGGTGGTTTATCGTCTGCTGCAAGGGATTTGCGGCGCCGGGCTCGTGCCGTTGTCGCAATCGGTGCTGATGCAGATCAACCCGCCCGAGCGACACGGCCAGGCGATCGCGGTGTGGGGCATCGGCGTCATGCTGGGCCCGATCTTTGGACCGATGCTCGGCGGCTGGCTGACCGAGAACTACAGCTGGCGCTGGATCTTCTACATCAACCTGCCGGTCGGGATCATTGCCGCTCTCGGCATCATGGTTTTCATCCGCGAAACGCGGCACGCGCATCGCGAAGCCTTCGATTTCTTTGGTTTTGTCAGCTTGAGCGTTGCGGTCGGCGCCTTGCAGATGCTGCTCGACCGCGGCGAATTGAAGGATTGGTTCGGCTCGACCGAGATCTGGGCCGAGGCGGCGATCGCCGCGGTTGCGGCCTATCTCTTTATCGTTCATACGGCGACCGCCGGCGAACGGTCGTTTCTGAACCGCGATCTGTTGAAGAACACCAACTTCGCGGCCGGCACGATCCTGATGTTCTTTGTCGGCAGCATCCTCAGCGGCACCTTGGCGCTGGTGCCGACAATGCTGCAATCCTTGATGAATTATCCGGTGTTCACGACCGGGCTGGTGACCGCACCGCGCGGGGTCGGCACGATGGTCGCGATGTTCCTGGTCGGGCGGCTGATCAACCGCGTTGACAACCGGCTGATCATCCTCTCCGGGCTGCTGATGACCGTCGTCTCGCTGTGGCAGATGACCGGGTTCTCGTTGCAGATGGGGATGGCGCCGGTGATTACCTCCGGGCTGTTGCAAGGCTTCGGGCTGGGCTGCACCTTTGTCCCGCTCAACACCCTGGCGCTGTCCAACCTGCCGCGGCACATCCTGACCCAGGGAACCGCGCTCAGGAGCCTGATGCGCAACCTCGGCGGCAGCATCGGCATCTCGATCTTCGAGTCCCTGCTGATCCAGAACACTCAGATCGTCCATTCGCGGCTGGTCGAGCAGCTGCGGCCGGACAACCCGCTGGCCCGGGCGCCCTTCCTGTCGGCGCCGTTCAGCCTAACGAGCCCGTCCGGGATCGCGGCGCTGAACGGCGAGGTGACCCGCCAAGCCTCGATGGTCGCCTATATCGACGTGTTCACCTTTATGATGGCGATCGTCATCATCACCATTCCGCTGCTGCTCGTGGTCCGCCCGCCGCGGCGCCGGCGCGCGGTTGCCGCGCTAGCAGTCGATACCGGGAGCCTGCGCGCCGGCCAGACCGGCTGAACCCGAATGGGTCGGCTCGGTTGTCAAACGCACCGCATGGCCCGTCCGCGGGGAGCTCAGTCCGGTGCGATCAGCGGCAGTCCAAGTTCGGCGGCGCGCTGCATCCCACGTCACCCGTGTGACCTGGACTCAGCCCGGCGTCGGAGCCTTTTTGTGAAGCAATCCGGCGTCGCGCAAATCCGTCCATAGCCGAGCCGGGATCGGATGCCGCAGCAACGCGAGATTGGCTTCGAACTCGTCGGCGTTGCGCGGGCCTGGGATGATCGCCGCCACCGCCGGATGGGCGAGCGGGAATTGCAACGCCGCTGCCGCCAACGGCACCCGATGGTTGTCGCAGACCGCCTCGATGGCATTGACGCGGGCGACGATCTCGGGCGGCGCTGCTCGGTAGTTCCAGGTGTCGCGGCCGGCGAGGATGCCGGAGTTCAACGGGCCGCCGATCACGATCGATGTCCCGGCTTCGAGGCATTTCGGCAGCAGATCGTCGAGCGGCGCCTGTTCCAGCAGGGTGTAGCGGCCGGCGAGCAGGAACGCATCCCAGGCGCCCCACTCCATGGCCTCGAGCAGCACTTCGCGCTCGTTGACCCCGATGCCGATCGCCTGCACGGCGCCGCCGCTGCGCAAGCGCTCGAGCGCGCGATAGCCGCTGTCGCGCAGCGTCTGCATCAGCCGGGGATGAGCCTCATTGCCGTGCTGCATGGCGCCGATGTCATGGACATAGAGAATGTCGATCCGGGCCAGGCCGAGCCGCGCCAGACTGTCCTCGAACGAGCGCATGATGCCGTCATAGGAATAGTCGTACACCGCAGCAAACGGCATCGGACGGCGGTTTTCCCCGGCCTCGGCCGCGCCAAGAGGCCGGAGCAGCCGGCCGACTTTCGTTGACAGCACCCATTCATCGCGCGGCACCTCGCGCATCCCGTCCCCGACGCAACGCTCGGCCTGGCCGAAACCGTAATAGGGCGCCGTATCGATATAGCGCACCCCGCCTGCCCAGGCGGCGCGGACGATGGCTTCAGCTTGCTCGCGGCCGACCTCGACGCGACTACCGCCAAGGGTCGCGCAGCCGAGACCGAGCACGGTGACTTCGAGCGAAGTCCGTCCAATCCTGCGCTTCTCGAAAGTGGTCATCGTCGTGTCTCCCGGAGTGGCCTGCACCGATCCCCTCACCCTCATCGTACTCCACGACCCGCGATCGCGAGCCGGGAGAAAGAGGGGGATGCCGTCGACCCGCGAATTTCGCGCCGGCGCCCGAGGTGACGATCCTCATCGACCGTCTCGGCGGGCTGAACCGGCCCGGCTCCTTCACCGGGCGCGACGAGGAGCCGCGGCCGCGGAAATCATCGCCTGCCCTGCGAGGGGGCTCGCGGCCGGCAGCGAGACGTCATCGGGAGGACCAGCGGCGGCCATCATTCGCGGCGAATGGAAGGTCATTGTTATTCTCACAAAATCCGCACTGGTAGACCGGATTACCTCTGACTGTCGAAGGATCAAAATTCTCCAACATCAGCGATCCGCAGTGTCCGCAGAGAAAATCGTCGCCGCCCGAACCCAACATTCCTCTCTCTGCAAGGAGGATTGAACGATGCAGTGTCTTAACAGGACCGAGCGGCACCATCATTATCGTAGCCATGGTTGATCCCCCGAACGGATATTCCGGTGTAGCTGCGGGACCAGGGTTCATCGAAAACAGAAGCCGTTCAACCCGCACCGCTCCGTGCCGCATTTTTGCCTCGGCAGCGGATTGGCCATAGAGAAGTCGCTCCGGTCATCCGGGCAGCGCGGCGAGGCGTTCTTCGACCCATTCGGGTGTGGCGCCGGGTAAGGTGGCGAGCTCGGCACGCGCCTGTGCTTTCGTCTGGGCGATGCAGGCGATCACCGCGGGCGCCTCGCCGTCGTCCGGCTGGCAGGCGAATTCGAGGCGGATGCCATTGGGGTCGTAAAAATAGATGCCCAGCAGGCCCGGCAGCTGCGGGATCGGCCCGACATGCTCGATGCCGCGAGATACCAGCCGCGCCTCCACTTGGCGAAAGCGCTCGGCCGTGACAACGAAGGCGCAATGCTGCATGGCGCCGATGGCGTTGCGGTTGCCCGCCGGCTCCTTCCCCTTCGGGATCTCGAAGAAGGCGAGCAGGCTGTCATTGCCCATATCGAAGAAGTAATGGCGCACCTCCTCATAGGGCGGGTTGCCGCGATTGCCCGGACCGGTGCCGAGGCCAGCAGGCACCCTCATCGCATGGACGAGCGGCATCCCGAGCACATCGACATAGAAGTCGATCGTCGCCTTCATGTCGTCGGTGCAGAGCGCGAGATGGTGGACGCCGCGCGGTGTCGGCGAGGGGAGCGGGCGGTGGAGCGTTTCACGCATGTCTTCCTCCAGTTTGCTGGATTGGCGACGCTTCCTCGCCGGAAGCAAACCCTGCCGAAAGCCCCGGCCGACGAGGCGATCTAATCCGCGCGGTGCCTCACTCCGCCGCTCCTCGATTTTTGGCAGGAGGGCGCTGGCAGCCGAGAAGCCGTTGGCGCGATGGCCGTTGCCTGGACCCCCGCAAAAGACCGATGTTGGCGCAACCACCCGGAAATCCCGGGAATGCCGGTATCGGCGCTTTGGGGGAGCCGTTATGACCGCTGACAGTCTTGCTCCGGGCGCAGTCCGCGCCCGGCCCACACTCACTCGGGTCATCGTCGCCGCCTCGATCGGCAATGCGATGGAGTGGTTCGATTTTCTGATCTACGGCTATTTCGCGGTCACGATCGCGAAAGTGTTCTTCCCGACCGGCAACGAAACCGCCTCGCTGCTGCTGACCCTCGGGACCTTCAGCGCCTCCTTTCTGGTGCGCCCTGTCGGCGCAATCGTGATCGGCGCCTATACCGATCGCGCCGGGCGTCGCGCCGGGCTTACCCTCTCGATCACGCTGATGGTCGTCGGCACGACGATGACGGCGTTGATGCCGGGTTATGCGACGATCGGGCTCGCGGCGCCCATTTTGATCCTTGTCGCCCGCCTGGTGCAGGGGTTTTCGGTGGGTGGCGAGTTCGGCAGCGCGGTCACCTTCCTTGCCGAACAGACCGCGGCACGCAAGGGCTTTGTTGCGAGCTGGCAATGGGCCAGCACAGGGATTACCGGGTTCCTCGCATCGGGTTTCGGCATCGTGCTGGCGAGCGTCTTGTCGCCGCCACAGCTCGTCGGCTGGGGCTGGCGCATCCCGTTCCTGTTCGGGATTTTGGTCGGGCCGGTCGGGCTTTACATCCGCCGCAGGCTCGACGAGACGCCGGAATATGTCGAGATCAAGCCGACCCGCACCCCGGTGCGCGACATGCTGCGCGAGCATCCGATCGAGTTCCTGCTGGCGATGGGCGCCTCGGTGATCTCGAACAGCTCGGCCTATATCATCCTCTACATCCCGACCTATGCGGTGAAGCAGCTGCACCTGCCGCAGAGAACCGGCTTCATCGCGACCCTGATCGGAGCCGTCATTCTCGGCATCGTCTCGCCGTTCGCCGGACACCTCTCCGACAAGTTCGGCCGCCGCGGAATTATGAAGGGCACGGCGTGGCTGTTTTTTCTTACCACCTATCCGGTATTTTTTTTGATGGTCGCGTTTCCCTCGGTGTGGACGGCGATCTTTGCCGCCGGCTGGCTCAGCCTGGTCAAGGCCGGCTATAGCGGCGTCTTGCCGTCGCAGCTGGCCGAGCTGTTCCCGACCCCGGTGCGCGGGATTGGCGTGTCGTTGAGCTTTAGCATCACCGTGACGCTGTTTGGCGGGTTCACGCCGTTTGTCTCGGCGTGGCTGATCGCGATGTCCGGCAACAGCCTTGCGCCGAGCTTTTACATCATGTTCACCGCCGCCCTCAGCATCATTGCTCTCGGGTTTGTGCAGCGCCACCTCCGGCCGCTTTTGTAATCGGCGAGGACGCCGTTGTTCGGTTCACCAATCCGGTCACCCCTCAATTGACTGACAGTCGCCAATCGACCTCGACGGTCAGACCGGAGCACGCGCGTAGAACCGGACGGCGTTGTCCCACAGCAGCTTGCGCTTGCGCTCCGGGCGCATCGCCCAGTCCAGCACCAGCGAGACCGACTGGGGAAAGTGGCTCTCGCCGTGCGGATAGTCGGACGCGTACATCAGCACCTGATCGCCGACCAGATCGGCCACCGCGTTGGTCAGCTTGGCGCCCTCGGGGATCTCGATGCTCTGGAAATACCGCCCTCCGGTGACATACTCGCTCGGCTTGCGGTCGAGCTCGGGGAGTGCGGCTTTGATTGTCTCGGCGTGCTCGTCGAGCCGCGCCATCCAGAACGGCAGCCAGCCGTGCCCGGCCTCCAGCGTGCCCACCCGCAACGTCGAGTAGCGGTCCATCACGCCGCTGCCGATCAGCGCCGCCATGTTGCGCATGCCGCACCAGGGATGCGCGGCCGAGCGCTGAAGCCACAGATTGTCCCAGGTGTCCTGCCCGCCCGGCGCGTAAGGCGGCATCACCGTGAAGGTGTGCAGCACGACAGAGAGGTCGAGCTCGGCGGCCTCGGCGTAGAGCGGCTCCAGCGCCGGGTGGTCGAGCGGCATGCCAAAAGGCGCATAGACCATCAGCCCCCAGGCCCAACCGCCGCGGCCCCAGCGGCGGATTTCCGCAAGCGCACCCTCGATATCGCGGGCGCCGGCCAGGATCACGCCGCCGAGACGGTTCGGGTAGGCACCGCAGTAATCGGCCATCCAGCGGTGATAGGCGCGGTACATCGCCATCTCGAGGGCCACGTCGTCGCCGGCTGTCCAGGCACCGAACCAGCCCGACGGGAGCGTCAGGTTCACATCGACGCCCTCATGGTCCATGTCCTTGATGCGCTCGGCCGGATCGGCATCGACCCGCGGCGAGGGCTGGCGCGTCCGCCTCACCCCGGTGAAACCCGCCATGTACCCGGCTGGGGACGCATCGGGCTCGGCCATGCCGAGGCGGCGAGGATAGCGGCGCTGGCCCCTGGTGTAGGTCTCGCGCCCGTGGCGATCGACCGATTTATATGCCTCCCACTCCCGCAGCCGGTCCTTTTCGGCTTCGCTCAGATAGAAGGCCAAGATGCGCGCATCCGGGCCGACATGCGTGTCGGAGTTCGAAGATCCTGAAGCCGTCGCGCGCCATGGCTCATCCCCCTTCGAATCGGTATTGGGTCTATCGGCGGCGGTCGCCCGACGACAAGTAGCGTTCTTCGAGCATCTGCTGCTTGGCGCCGCTTTCGCCGTCCTCCGGCGCCTCTGGCGTGGGATAAGGGCGATCCCGGCGGCTCTCGACAAAGGCGTCCCACGCCTTGGCGCCGCCCGATTGGAACGCCGTCATGAAGTCCCACAGAGCCGCCCAGGTGACGTGGTGGGTGAAGCTCGGATACCAGGCGATCGTGACCCCGAGCGCCAGATGCTCGTCGAGATCGAGATAGCGGCCGAGCTTCCCCTTCATGAACGAAAACGGCCCCGTTAGCGCAGAGCGCGCCGCGCTGATTTCGTTCGACCGAATGGGGCGACTCGAACTGCACCCAATCGACTCCCGCCTCTTCACGGTAGGCCCGCAGCCGGCTGATCGTGTCCTCCAAGGTGCCGGCTGAGGCATCGCGCGCGTAGCACTGCGCCATCACCACGAAATTCGGGTCGAGCTCGTTCTTCATGTCGACCGCGGCACGGTAGCGCGCGATCGCCTGGTCGAGCGGCACGACCTCGACGCCGGCGCTCTGCGTCTTGCGCTTGCCTTCGATCGGCTGGTCGTCGATGCGGATTCCGGCGACGCCGGCGCGGATGCACTCGCGAATCATCCGCCGCACCGCCATGATGCCGCCGTGACCGGTGTCGCCATCCATGATCACCGGGATCGACACGCTCTCGGCGATCCACCCGGCGATCGTCACGCATTCGGTCATGGTCGCGGTGCCGACATCGGCGAGCCCGGTATAGGCGCCCACGACCCCGCCGGTGCCGACAAACAACGCCTCGCACCCGGCTTTCTCCATGATTCGGGCATGCGCCGCGGTTGGCGGGTGGAGCACGGCCAGAACCTTGTCTCGGCGATGGATCAGCTCCTGCAGGCGCGCCGATTTTGAACGTGCCTCTGCGCTCATGCCGGCAGCCTCCTATGGCCCTCGATAAGCCCAGCGTCTCAGATGACCCCGTCGCGGCGGAAGGCGGCGATCTCCCCGGCGGCGTAGCCATGCTCGGCCAGCACAGCATCGGTGTCGGCGCCGAATTCGGGCGGCGGCGTCTCGATGCTGGGGCCGCCATGGGCGAATTTGAAGGCGGCGAGCGGCACACCGAATGAACCTTCGATGCCGGGAGCCGAGACATGGTGGTGAAACACGCCGCGGGTTTGGAAATGCGGGTCGGCGACCGCCTCGGCCATGGTGCGCACCCGCGCCGCCGGGACGTGCCGTGCCTGGAGATGGATTTCCCACTCGTCCGCGGTCCGCGTCCGGATGATGTCGGCGAGCACCGCCGCCTCGCGGGCGCGATCGGCCTCGCGCGCCTCGTTGTCGCGCTTGATCATGTCCGGCCGCTCCAGCACCTGCCACAGCCGGCGCTGCTGCCCCAGATTGCTGGCGCCGATCATCAATAATCCCTCCTTGGCCTCGTAGCAGCTGTTGGTCGCGAAGGGCTGCTTGTTGCCGTGCGGGCGCGGCTCGGCGCCGTTGCGCAGGTAGCCGGTCAGGTGCGAGCCCATCAGCATCATCGCGACCCCGATCATGGCAAGGTCGATATGCTGGCCCTTGCCGGTGCGCTCGCGCTGGAACAACGCGCTGGCGAGCGCGAAAGCCCCCATCGTGCCGGTCGCGTAATCCACCGCCGGCGCGCCGAACTTGATCGGGTTGACCTCCTCGGTGCCGGTCATCGCCATCAGCCCGGAGGTCGCCTGAATGACGTGGTCGTAGGCGGTCTGCTCGCGGCGCGGGCCGTCCTGGCCAAAGGCGGAGATCGAGCAATAGATCAGCCGCGGGTTGATGGCACTCATTGCGGCATAGCCGAGCCCGAGCGCCTCGAATGCGCCCGGCCGGAAGTTTTCCACCAGCACGTCGGCATTGGCGACGAGCCGCTTCAGGATCTCGCGGCCCGACTCGGTCTTCAGATCGAGCGTGATCGAGCGCTTGTTCGAGCCCTGGGTCAGGAACGAGGTGCCCATGTGGCGGCGGTTCAACGCGCGGTCGGTGCCCCCGTCGCGGCTCTGATCGGGATCGTCGGGGTGCTCGACCTTGATCACGTCGGCGCCCAGGACGCCGAGCTGATAGGCGGCGAACGGGCCGGCCAGCACATGGGTGATGTCGATGATGCGAATGCCCTCGAACGGTCGGGTCATGCGGGGCTCCTGAGGCGGTGACGAACCAAGGCAGAGAGAGCTTATCTCATGCCGAGCCTCGGGTCGTCGCGCCAGGTGAAACGGAGGGCGGCCATGGAGCATGTCGCCCGGATCGGTCACTTCGCGAACGGCGTCAGCAGCACCCGCGCATCGGCCAACCTCTCCAGCCGCGCGATCGCCGCCAGCGCTTCGTCCACGCTCGCATCCGACAGCGGCCGCGCCGCATTACGCGCGCAATCGCGGAACTTCGCCTCGAGCTGAAGGTCGCTCAGCGGCTTTTCGGGCGAACCAACGGGGTCGGTGGCCTCGATGGCAACCGAGCGCCCGTCGGTCCGCCGCACGGTGATGCCCAGCGACCGTCTCGGCCGGCCATCTCGCGCTGTTCCCGCGATCCGGTCCGAGAGAGCCAGCACGGCCGCATCCCCCAGACCGGCCACCTCCGCGATCCCCACCTTGCCATGCACCAAGGCGGTGGCGACCAGGAAGGGCTGGGCGAACTGGGCCTCGACCACCTGGGTCGGGCGGCGCTTGGCAGGCGCGCTCGCCGAACTGGTCGGCGTGGCCGGCGGGATCGGCCTCGATCGTCACCGCTTCGATGTCATCGGCCCCCGTGATCCCCAGCGCCGCGCGCGCCGCCAGGGCCGCGTCGATCGCCGCGTGCAACGGGCGGCCGCAGGGATAGGGCTTGTAGCTCAGCGCCTCCCCGCAAAACACCGTGCCCAGATCCTGCAAAAGCAGCGAGGCGTCGTACCCGTTCGGCTGGTACAGCTCGAGGAACCCGAAGCGGCCGTTGAAGATGTTGTGCGCCCCGGTGAACCCGGTTTGCGCCAGAACCGCGGAGAACACGCCGGCGCTCGCCGCCTGGCCGGCCTGCATGCGCTTGGTCAATGCCCCGTCGAGGATGCACTGGCGGTTGCCGGCGGCATGGCTGTAGGCGATGCCGAAGGCATGCAGCGTCTGCTCTGCCGTCAACCCCATCAGTTTGCCGGCCGCGGCCGTGGCGCCGAACACCCCGATCGCGGCGGTACGGTGCCAGCCGCGGTCCAAGGTGCTGGCGAAGGCGATGCGGCACGATATGTCCAAGCCCAGCGCCACCGCCAGCAGGACATCCCGTCTGTCAATGCCGGCTGAACTTTCCCCATTTGTGCCGAAGTAAAATTCCCCAGTTTTTCGATCAGCCGGCCGGCTGATCTGGCGGTCGTAATGTTGGCGGCCGTCCGCGGCGGCGCGGAACGGTTGCCGGGAAGGACGAGTTGATCGGCGCCTTGGAGCGGAGGTGCTCGGGCATCAAGTCGGCATGCTGGCGCAGGCGGTAGCTGGAGCCTTCGATCTGGATCACCACGGCATGATGAAGCAGCCGATCGAGCAGCGCGGTGGCGACGACGGGATCGCCGAAGACCTCGCCCCATTCGGCAAAGCCGCGGTTGGAGGTGAGGATCATCGCGCCTCTCTCGTAGCGCGCGTTGACGAGCTGGAAGAACAGGTTTCCGCCGCCTTGGGCGACCGGCAGGTAGCCGATCTCGTCGACGATGAGCAGCGCCGACCGGCAGAACCAGCGGATGCGCTCGCGCAGCTGGCCCTCGCGCTCGGCCTTGGCGAGGGCGCCGACGATATCGGCGAGGGTAGTAAAGTAGACGCTGCGGCCGGCTTTGACGGCCTCGACGCCGAGCGCCACGGCGAGATGGGATTTGCCGGTGCCGGGAGGCCCGAGGAAGTGGACGACCTCGCGGCGATCGACGAACTGGAGCTCGGCCAGAGCGAGAATGCGCTCGCGGTCGAGCGAGGGCTGGAACGAGAAGTCGAACCCGGCAAGGGTCTTGATCGTCGCCAGGCGTCCCATGCGCAGCGCCGTCTTGATGCGGCTGGTTCTCGCGCACGCTCAGCTCCTCGGCGAGCAGCGTGTCGATCAGCTCGAGGGCACTGGCCTCGCCGCGTTCGAGCTGGTGCACGGCGTGGTCGAGCCCTTCCAGGGCGCGCGGCATCCTCAGAGCGATCAAGGTGCGCCGGATGCGCTCCAGCACGGGTAGGCCGTCGCCCATGGCCATCATGGCTGGCGGCCTTCCGCGGCGAGGCGTCGGGCAACCGCTTCGTAGAAGTCGAGCGAGCGGCGCGCCACCACGTCGCCGGCGCGGCCGACCGGAACCGCCGCGGCCTGCGCCGTTGCCCGCTGGGTCGGCATCTTGCGGTGTCCGGGAGCCAGGCGCCGTTGGTGACGCCCTTCGAGTACCGGATGGACGGCGATCAGCCGATCCGCCTCGAAGATGCGGATCTCGTCGGCCAGGCTGTGCACCTCGACGACGCGTTTGCGGGTGGCATCCGGCACGCTGTAGAGATTGCCGCCAATGCTGACCATGCCCTCGTGCGAGACTCGCCGTTCGAGCTTAAGCACGGCGCTGAACGGCACCAGCGGCAAGGGCTCGAGAACGAGTTTCTCTTCGGCGAAGGCCTCGTTGACGACGCGCCGGGTCGTCGCGTGCACGCGCGGGTTGGCCACCGTGGCGAGCCAGTGGGCGAGCTGGGCGTTCAGATCATCGAGATTGCGGAACGCAGCGGGCGAGGAAGAAGTCCTCGCGGATATAGCGGAACGGCCGCTCCACCTTTCCCTTCGTCTTGGCGCGGTAGGGGCGGCAAGCCTTCGGGTGGAAGCCGTAATGTCCAGCGAAGTCGATCAGCGCGCGGTTGTAGACGATGTGGGCTTCCTTGTCTTCGCCGATCACCGCGGTCTTCATCCGGTCGTAGAGAACCTCGCGCGGCACCCCGCCCAAGGCGGCGAAGGCCCCGATGTGACAGCGCAGCACGGTCTGCAGATCCTGATGGGCGACAAAACGCGCCCAGATCAGCCGGCTGTAGCCGAGCACCAGCGAGAACAGCCAGACGATCCGGGTTTCGCTGGGCTCATCGGTGAAGATCACCTGGAATTGGGCGAAGTCGACCTGCGCCTGCTCGCCTGGCAGGGTCTCAAAGCGCACCTCGAACGCCGGCATCGGCGACGGCCGCACCTCGCGCAGAAAATCGGTCACCGCGGTGTAGCCGCCGCAATAGCCGTGCTCGCGGATCTCGCGCAGCAGCCGGCTTGCGGTCAGGCCCGGATAGGCGACGACCCGCTGCCGCAGGTAGACCTCGAATGGCTCCAGCCGCCGCGCTCGCGGCTGGCGCGGCCCATAGGTCGGCGGTTCCAGGCCGCGCTCGATGTATTTGCGCACCGTCTTGCGATCAATCCCGACCCGGCGCGCGATCGCCGAGACGCTCAGCCCTTGCCGGTGCAGATCCAAGATCATGACAAGCTCCCCAAGCTGGATCACCGTCTCCCCCTCCCGCCCATCGGAAGGGATCATCAACGGCGCGCCGCCCGGCCTCCCGGGGCGCGCCCCGGGAGGCCGGGCATCACACCTGGGGAATATTCAAACGGCGCTTCTGGGGAGAATCACTCCGGCAGTCACACCCGTCCGCTGACGCCGCCGAGGCGATCGGCCACCGCCAGCACCGAGGCGAGCACGGAGACGCCGGGATGGATCGAGCCGCCAGTGTCCAAAGTGTCGTCAAAGTCGAGCGCGTGGCCCATGCTGGCGTTTAAGAGCGCCGCCTGCGGCGCCGGCAGGC
This sequence comes from uncultured Alphaproteobacteria bacterium, assembly GCA_963795485.1. Taxonomy (GTDB): domain Bacteria; phylum Pseudomonadota; class Alphaproteobacteria; order ATCC43930; family CGMCC-115725; genus AP-15. The sequence goes on along the minus strand of CAWCIL010000008.1, from coordinate 726,399 downwards.
GGGTCCCGCGCAGCAGCACGCGGCTTTCCTCCCGCCCGGCCCAGTGAGCGAGCACGCCGCACAGCTCGTCGATCCCCGGGGAGCCGCTGCCGCCGAGCATGCAACCGAAGGTGTCGAGAATGTCGCGACGCGCGGATCGAACCGTGCTTGCGGGCAGGTCCGCGCAGCCGGTACGGCAAACGTGCCGGGCGAGCGGCCAGGCGGCGTCATCGGTCATTGCTCCCTCACACATCGTATCGCGAGGCCGCTAGGCGGGGACAGTCGCGGCCGGCCGGTCGGTCGATGGCGCGCTCCAGGCGCCCTAATTTGGGTAATAACATACTTGACGCAGTACGGGGAGGGCCATTCTAATGAATGGCCCGATGCGACTGGCCCCGTGCATTCCGCATTGGCTCATATCGGAGCGCGAGGCGGATATGCAGGTTGATGACCTTATTAGGAACTGCGTCGTTTTCATAGGAAACGATATAGCTGATCAGTTCCATGCGGAAGGAACCGGATTTTTTGCCTCCCTCACCAATGATGATTATGACTTCCGCTACGTGATAACCGCCGCGCACGTGATTTGGCCCGAGCGGCGGCGGCCAGGAAACCGCGCGTCGTCTCCAGAAGGAGAAATATCTATCCGGATAAACAATAAGGGCGGATCGACTATAACTATAATAACGCAAAAATCGGATTGGATATTCCCAAGCAACAAGTCTTTAGATTTGTGTGCATTTCGCTTCTCTGATACCAAAAATAATCCAGATAACGATCTGGTTATCACGTGCCTTAATATTTCGACAATTTCGTTAATTGGTGAGAAAGACAACTTTGAGGAATATGGAATTTATCGGTTGTTCGACCGACAATTGTGCCTTGGCGATGAGGTGTTCTTGACTGGCGTATTTGTTAGTCACGTTGGAAACAGGAGAAATATACCAGTTATCAGAATCGGCAACGTCGCGGCGATGCCTGAAGAACCAGTTGAGTTTTTCTCTCCATCGCGTCCGGCATATCTCATAGAAACACGATCTTTAGGTGGTCTTAGCGGGTCCCCCGTTTTCCTGCATTTATATCCGGAAAGAGCGCGTGGGGACCGTGTGACTATGGGGTGGGCTCAGCCGGGGACCCCGCTCCAGGATGGGGACACGGTAGTCATGCCGTATGTGCTCATTGGCATGGTCCTGGGCACGCCGGGGAGCAGTCAATACCTCAAGGATTTCTCTGATCTCGATATTCCTATTCTCGACGCTGAATTTAATTCAGGAATCAGTGTTGTCTTGCCGATCAAAGAGGTAATCGAATTTCTGCACATGCCGGCATTGATTAACGAAAGGATCGAAGCCGTTGCGGCGAGGCGGCGGCTAGTCGGATACCGCGATGACCCCCGATAATTCACTTCAACCAGATGGGGTGGTCGGACGCTTCGTAGATTTTAGCGCCTCTTTCTGCCGTTCCCGTTCTTCGTCCAATTCCGCACGCGAAACGCTCACCAGTCGCCGCGCCAGCGATCTAAATCGCTCCATCGAAGTGGGTGCTTGCAAGTTAGGAGCGCGGTCGCTTGCCGCGCCCTTGGCATTTGGCCTTTCACGCCCCCGGAGCCCCTGGTTCATGATCGGTGAGTTCCTTGTATGTCAACCGCTTCCCGGTGACAGATGAGCCCACCTTCCGAAACCGCTGACCATCGTTATGCTCTCGCTCGTTGAATCGGAAGGCTTGTTCGCCCACGTATCGTGCCGGGTCACACTGACATAAGTGCCTTTGAGGGTCCGCTTCAAGAGACTCCAGAAATTCTCGATGTTATTAGTGTGCACTTGCCGCGAACAAACTCGATCGCGTGGTCAAGCATTTCGTGCGTATAGGCTCAGAGAGACCCAAATACGACTTCAGAGCGTCGGTATAAAGGTGCGAGCCAGCCTCGACGGCAGCGCGAATTTTTGGTGCCAATGTTTTGCGACGAACATTGGGAACGTGCATGGCCTTGACGCGGCTTTGCCCTTTGTTGCTGGTTCGCTCTACGATGCCAAGAACCGCTTCTTTGCCGGAGCCGCCAGTGCCTTTGATTTTCTGTGGGCGAACCTGCCGGTGCATGTTCTTGGCAACGCCGCCAACGAATGTTTCATCGGCTTCGACCTCGCCGCTCATCTTCAAAAACGAGCCAGTCCGCATTGCCAATCGGACGCGGTGATCCATGAACCATGCGGTCTTCTGAGTGACGCCAAGCGCCCGGTGCATTTCGTAGCTACTGATCCCGTTCTTGCAGTTGGCAACCATCCAGATAGCGGCGAACCACTTGCCCAGGTCGATCGGACTGTCCTCGAATATCATTCCGACTTTTGCCGAGAACTGGCGGCGTGGATGCTTCTCCTTGCACTCCCAAATCCGGCGGGTCACGATGAAGCGCGGATCAGAGCGCCCACAGGTCGGACAATGCACGCCGTCCGGCCAGCGCAATTCGACCATCGTGCGAAGCGCGATATCCGGGTCCGCGAAGTAACGGATTGCCTCGATGAGGGTGCGGGGCTCGGCATGTGCGTTCGTCATGCCGATCAGTATGATAGGAATCGATCACTGCGTCAAGTATATTATTACCCTAATTTGAATAGGGCGATTGCCCCGCTGGGCGTTGGCACGCGGATCGATATCCCTAACGTTTCTTCGCGACGACGCGAGTCCGCAGCGAACCGATCGCGGGAGAGCTCATCTCGACCAGGTCGCCAGGCTTCAGAAAGCGCTCGGGGGCCGAGCTTTTGTCCGGCAACAATTCGCTCGAATCTGCCGCCGTTCCTGCCGCCGTGCCGCCGCTGATAATATCTCCCGGGTAGAGAGTGAAATCGCGTGACAGATATTCGAGGTATTCTCCGAATGTGAATACCATATCGCGGGTGTTAAACTTTTGGCGAGGCTCTCCGTTTACGATCGTCTCCATATCGATGTCGGTCGGATCGACCTCGCCCACCGCGATACATGGTCCCATCGAGCACGAGGTGTCAAAATTCTTGGGGAAGCCGAAATTGAGGGGGCCGCCTGATGTCTCCCGCGGTGCACGAATGCTCCAATCCGCCAGCATCGTGACGCCCCAGACGCACTCTTTGAGTTGCGAGGGCTTCAAATCCGCGCCTCTCTTGCCGAGCACGATTGCGATCTCGCCTTCGTAGTCCAGCCGATCGCATCGCTCGGGATAGACCAGTTCGCCGTCGGGACCGACGATCTCGCGCCCCAACTTCCAAAACCCCCAGAACCCGGCATTGCGGATTTCCTGGTAAGGATCGCCCTCATAAGGTCTGCCGCGCATTTTCGCGGCCATCGCCGCGGCGTGGTCGGCGAAGTTTCCGCCGGCGCAAGCGATGCGGGCGTTATCGGGCCGCGGAGCATGCAGTCGCACGTCGGCTGCCCGGCGGATCAGCCTCTCGCCGCGTGGACCCAACTTGTCCTGCGCCTGGCCGACAAGATGATCGAGCCCCGTTTGCGCGGCCTCGAGGGCGCGGGAGCCGCCTTCGATCAGGCGGGCGAGATCCGATGGCACGACGACGTCCGCCATTTCGAGCGGGTTGGGCTCGTTTGTCCGCTCGCGCAGATACTTGGCATATGCATAGGACAGGTTGACGACGTTTCCGTCGTGCAGGGCGCCGGTTCGTTTGAGCGGGCCGAAAACGACGATTTTCATGATCGGCGATACCTCCAGGATGGGGCCGCCGGATTACGATCGGCCGGGAGTGATCGGCATGGTCGCAATGCTGGTCCAGGCGACCGGCGCGCCCGCTTTCTCGGCAGCTTGTTCCGGCGGCAGAGCCGGATCCCAATGGACCGCGAGAAAGCGCCGACCGGTGACGCGCCCGGCCGCATCGGAGACCAGCCAGACGAGGGGCGGCGCCATGACTTGCGGCTGGATCATCCCGGCGCGATCGAAACCCGCGACGTCGGAGATCATCGGCGTGTTGGTGATCCCGCCGGGAACCAGGACGTTGACCGTTACGCCGGTGCCGTCGAGGTCCTTCGCCATGATCGCGCTGAGCGCCTCGAGCGCCGCCTTGGAGGGGCCATAGGTCGGCGAACCGGCGGCCAGCATGGTACCGAGGCTGGTCGTGACATTGACGATCCGACCCCAGCCCTGATGCATCATCTCGGGCACCACCGCGTTGGTCAACGCCAACGGCGCCGTCGTATGGACCGCGACAAAGCGGCGCCACTGATCCGGCGCGATCTCCCAGAATTTGAGGGGCCGTTGCCAACTGTCCGGGCGGATGGCGCCTGGTCCGATCCCGGCATTGTTGACCAGGATGTCGATGCGGCCGAACCGAGCGCGCGTGGCGTCGGCGATCTCGGTGGCCGCGGATTCGTTGGCCAGGTCGGTTTGGATGGTGAGCAGGTCGTCCTGCAACTCCTCGTCACGCGCGCTCGCCGTCAGCGCCGCCAGGGGATCGCGATCGACGCCGGCGACCCGAATGCCGGCCCCCAGCAAGGCCCGCGTCATTGCCCTGCCGATCCCCCCTGCCGCACCGGTCACGATCGCCACTCGTCGGGTCTCGCTCATGGCGTGCCTCCGTCTGGTCTGTCGACCTCTATTCTACTTTGGATTCTGGGTAAGCAGGCGGAGATCGGATCTCGACCTCGAGCCGAGACCCAAGGGCAACCTCACCCCAGGCGACAAAGGCGGAGCGTCCGACACACTCCCAGGAATACACCCACACCGATGAATCAGTTGTCGGTGCGTTTGTGGGCATGAGCTGATGCCTCGGCCTTCCCGCCCTGACCTTAAGGAAGATTTGCGGAGAAGGTGGCGGAGGGGATGAGATTCGAACTCACGATAGGGGTTTAGCCCTATAACGGTTTAGCAAACCGCCGCCTTCAGCCACTCGGCCACCCCTCCACCGATCCAGTGGGGTCGACACGGCGTATGCCCGGTACTTTCTAGCCAGCGCCCGGCCCTCTGTCAATTCGGCCGCAGCCCTTCGGCGCGCGGTCGAGCGCCGCCGACTTCGCGTGTCCTGCGCCGGCGCGATCGTTCGACGCCTGTGGCGAATGGCCAGGGCTCAGTCGAGCGGGCGATGCAGGCCGGTTGCGACCTCGAGATATTCCGGGTCATCCGGAGCGAGGATGCCGCGGCGGACGGCGAAATCGAGGATCACCAGGTTGACGTTGAACTTGAAGTCGAAGCTGGTGCGGACCCGCTCGATGACGCTGGCCGCCGGCATCAGCTCGAAGCCGACGAACTCGCCGTCGCGGTTTTCCGGCACGAAATCGCCCGGCACCTCGAGATCGTAGACGAACAGCACGTCGTCGCGAATGCCGAGCGTGGTTTCCATGCGGTATGAGACGGCGCCGGCCGGGCGCGCGCGCGCGATCAGCTGCGCCGCGATCATGGCTTCTTCGTCGGCTTCCTTGGCCAGGGTTTCGAGGATCCCGTGGCCGTTGCCGATGCCGCCGGCGACGAGGTTGTCGAGCTTGTTCGGCGCCACCTGCTTGTCGGGAGCGCGGCGGCCGACCCACAGCGCCATCTCGCCTCCGGCCTCGCCCGCCGCCCGGCGATAACCGTTCAGATGCACCCCGTAGGCGCGCGTGCCGAAAAACGGGACGGCTCCACGGTCGAGGCGAAAGATCGGCGGCGCGCCCCACCGGGCGGCGACATCGAACGTCTCGCTGCGGGTCTTCGGGATCTGCTTTTCGCCGACCAGCGCGTCGACCACCCGGTCGACCGCCCGGCTGACCCCGGCGGCGTCGCCCTGCGCGACCAGCGCCACCCTGTCCTCGAACACCGCAAACACCTCGGGAAACCGCCGCAGCGCCTCGGCGTTGTCGCGCCGCACCAGCCCGACCCGGTCGTCTCCGGCCAGCAATGGCACGCAGCGGGCCGGGTCATAATTGTTGCAGCGCGCGAGGTGGTCGCTGAACGACATCGACGGGCAACGCTCCCCTCAGCCGGCGCCCCGAGCCCGACACGACATCGCCACCATTTCGACGCAGGCGATCTGTTGCAGGCACAGGGCGATGTAGTCGGCGGTTTCGCGGCCGAGCCCCTGCATCTCGATCTCGATCGCCAGCCCGGCCTGATCAGCCCCCGAAAGCGCGCTGCGCCAGCCCGAAGGCACCAGGCCGCGCTTGGCGAAAAGCTCGAGAACCCGAGGCATCACACCGGGCTCGGCCAGGGCGTTAACGGAAAAATAAGCAGTTTCAAGCAGAGTGGTCTCAGCGGCGGTCTCGGCAACAGACGACATGATCATGGTCCTTGGCGGAAATAGGGCGAAACAATGGAGCCCGAACCCTTGCGGGGCTCGGGACCCTAATTCGCCGCTCGCGCCGGCCATTCGTCTGCGCCGTCATGGCCAAGGATGTAAGCCCGAGAGCCGTGCGCGTCAACTTTCCGTGGTTGTGCCGCACCGGACAGCCCCCGGAGATCACCGGCCCGGCCCGGAGGGCGGCCTAGACGAGCGCGGCCGCGCCGGCCGGATCGAAACGCCCGCCCCTCCCGTTCTCTTTCAAAGCAGTTACGGGACAAGGACCGGCAGCGATGGCAAAACGCATCGTCGTGGACAAGACCGAGGCGCGCCAGGCCACCAAGGAGGGCGTGGGCCGCTATGTCCTGGCGATCTCACTGGTGCTCGTTGTAGTGCTGTTCGCGATTGCCTATGTAATCTTTCATTGAACGGAGGCCATGATGATGCCGATGCGCCTGGGATTTTTCGCCGCCTTGACGCTCGCTGCGGTATCTGGCTGCAGCGTCGGCGCTCCTGAGCGCGCCAGCAGCATCCAGAACGTGAACGGCATCTCCGACGACATCTCGGCGGTGACGATGACGCAGTCCGACTCGCAGAAGATCGCCGACCCGAACCTGCCGACGACCTATCCGCACACCTATCAACTGCCGCCTGATTAGCCGGGCGCCGCCTGATTAGCCGGCCTTCGCGTTTTCCGGAGCTCGGCTCGGCGGGGTCTGCGTCGGGGCCGGAGGCCGCCGGCAATGACGAATGATCGGGGCACGCTGTTGGCCGCGGCGGAGCGGGCGCTCGGGTCGGCCGAATCCGTTCTCGCCGCCGCGCGGGCCAAGCTCGCGTCCCTGGTGGCACCGGACGGCGCGATCGATCCGCGGAGCCTCGAAACCCACCAATTCGCCGGCCACGCGCTCGCCTGGGTCGCCGCCACGGTCGAGGGGCTGCGCCAGCTCGCCCTTTGGGCGCGGCGTCTGGACGATGCCGGCGCGTTCGGCCGGGCCGAGGCGCTGATCCTCGAGCTCGCTTTTGGCGAATATCTGGCCCAGCTCATCGGCGGCCTGCCGATGGCGCAGGGCGAGTTCGCCCGGCCGTCGGATCTCGCCTTGAGCGAGAGCGAGACGGCGCCGCTGCGGGCGGGGGAGGCGGCGGCGCTGGTCGCGGCACGGCCGCAGGCGCGCCTGTGGCTCGGTGCGCTGCTGGCCGACATCGGCGAAAGCGGGTTCGGGCATATCGGTCTCGAGGATGCGAGCCTCGACCTCGTCCGCGACCAGGTGCGCCGCTTCGCCGGGCGTGCGGTGACGCCCCTCGCCCAGGACTGGCATCGCCGCGACGTGCTGATTCCATTGCCGTTGATCGAGGAGCTCGCCGGGCTCGGCGTGTTCGGTCTGACGATCCCCGAGGAATATGGCGGGCTCGGGCTCGGCAAGACCGCGATGTGCGTCGTTTCGGAGGAATTGTCGCGCGCCTGTCTGGGCGTCGGCTCGCTCGGCACGCGCTCGGAGATCGCCGGCGAATTGATCCGGCTCAACGGCACGCCCGCGCAGAAGTCGCGGTGGCTGCCGCAGATCGCGTCGGGCGCGGTCTTGCCGACCGCGGTCTTCACCGAACCCGCCGCCGGTTCCGATTTGGCTGCGGTCGCGACCCGCGCGGTGCGCGACGGCGACACCTATCGCATCTATGGCGCCAAGACCTGGATCACCCACGGCGCCCGCTCCGATCTGATGACGCTCCTCGCGCGCACCCAGTCGGGCGAACGCGGCTATCGCGGCTTGAGCATGTTTCTGGCGCCGAAACCGCGCGGCAGCGAGGCCGACCCGTTTCCGGCGCAGGGGATCGGCGGCACCGAGATCCCGGTGCTCGGCTATCGCGGCATGAAGGAATACGAGATCGCCTTCGACGGCTTTGAGGTCCCCGCCGAGGGCCTGCTCGGCGAGGTCGAGGGGCAGGGGTTCAAGCAGCTGATGGCGACTTTCGAGAGCGCCAGGATTCAGACCGCCTCCCGCGCCGTCGGGGTCGCCCAGAACGCGCTCGAGCTCGGCCTTGCCTATGCGCTCGAACGCCGCCAGTTCGGCAAGCCGATCGTCCAGTTCCCGCGGGTCGCCGGCAAGTTGGCGCTGATGGCGGCGGAGACCATGGTCGCGCGCCAGCTGACCTATTTCGCGGCGCGCGAAAAAGACCGCGGCCGGCGCTGCGACATCGAAGCCGGCATGGCCAAATTGCTGGCTGCCCGCGTCGCCTGGTCGAATGCCGACAACGCCTTACAGATCCATGGCGGCAACGGCTATGCGCTCGAATATCCGATCAGCCGTGTCCTGTGCGACGCGCGCATCCTGAACATTTTCGAGGGTGCCGCCGAGATCCAGGCGCAGATCATCGCCCGCGGGCTGATCGCCGGCCGAAATTGAGGATCGCGTCGGGTAGCGCTGCCGTCGCCCCGGTGCCGGAAAGATGTGAAAGGATCTCAAAATCGGCCATTCCGGGGCGCCCTGACGGGGCAGACCCAAAACCAATGAGCACAGCGGCTCGCCCGGATATCGCAGGCCGGTGTTCATGGGTTCCGGGCTCGCGGGCGCCGGCCGTGACCGGAATGACGGGTCTTAGGGTCCCTTCACGGGTTCCCCGGCCGGGAAAGCGATCTTAAGGCGCCGGGATCACATTAGGAGGATGTCTCGGGTGCTCAATGGCGCAGCAGTTGGGCGTAGGCGGCCGGCAGCAGGCGAGCGAGGCGTTCGGCCCAGCTGGCTTGGCCCGTAGGTTCGGCGATCAGGTCTTGGCGGATCTCGATCTCGACATGCGCGAGGCCGCGCCGCTCGCCATGGACCGGGACGGTGTAGTCGCTCAGGTCGGTGACGCGGTAGGGCTCATTGTCGCCGACGCTCAGGTCCCCGTCGGCCCGCAGCAGATCGAGCAGAGGATGGGCGAGCCGCGCGTCGCGATTGTACAAGACGCCGACATGCCACGGCCGCGACACCCCGATAAAGACGGGGGTGAAGCTGTGCAAGGCCACCAGCACCGTGGCCCGCCGCTCCGCCGCGCGGCGATCGAGCGCCGCCGCGATCCGATCGTGATAGGGGCGAAAGATCGCCTCGATCCGCGTCGCCCGCGCGGCTTCGCTCAAACCGCGATTGCCGGGGATCGGGGTTTCCTCGCTCACTTCGGGGATCGAGCTGGTCACCTTGGGGTCGCGGTTACAGTCGATGACCAGCCGCGAATAGTTCTGCAGGATCAATGCCGCGTCCAAGCGCGCCGACGCGAGTCTTCCGACCGCGGCGATGCCGATGTCCCAGGCGATGTGGCGCAAGGTGTCCGGTTCGGCGAGGCCGAGCCCGCCGAGGCGGCGTGGAATAGCCCGGCCGCCATGATCGCAGGCGAGAAAGAACGCCGCGACGCCGGCCTCGTTTTCGAGGGTGACCGGGGCGGGTTCGTCAGGGTCGAGGAGCGAAGGTTCGGTCATTGCGACGCGACGATGACCGCGCCGGTGCAGTTATGACCGTCACCCCCGCGCAGGCTGGGGCCCGAAGCCTGCCCCTCGCTGGCGCAGTGGGGTGACCCATTGGCGCGCCCGCCCTGGGTTCCCGCTTTCGCGGGAATGACGGAAAGAAACCGGTCACCAACGAGGTGCACTGAAAGTCCCCTCAGTAAATCTCGGCGTAATGGGCGCACAACTCGGCCGGCGACAGGGCGGCGACCTTTTCCGCCTCGACCCGTTTGAAGCGCAGATAGGCGTCCATATGGGTCGGCCCGAACCAGCGCGCCGCGGCCTCGCTGGCGGCGAGACGATCGAGCGCCTGGTCGAGCGAACGGGGCAGCGAGGGCGCCGTCTCCGAGGCCGGCAACGGCAATGCCCGGCGCAGGCCGTCGACCCCGGCGAAGATCACCATGCCGAGCGCCAGATACGGGCTCGCCGCGGCGTCGCAGACGCGGAACTCGACGTTGAACTGGCGGGCGGTTTCTTGTGGCTCGGCGGCAGCGAAGACCGGGCAAATTCGCAGGCTGGCGCCGCGGTCCTGGCGCACCAGATCGATCAGGGTTGGCGCCCAGGCATTCGGCACCAGCCGCAGGTAGGAGACCGGCGAGGGTGCGCAAACCGCGCAGATCGCCGGCATGTGATGCAGGACGCCGGCACAGAAATGCTGCGCCGGCGGGCTCAGATCCATCGTATCGCCCGGCGCCCAGGTGGCGGGCCGGCCGGCCCCGTCCCACAGGCTCAGGTGAATGTGGACGCCGTTGCCGACCAGATCGGGATCTGGCTTTGGCGAAAAGATCGCGCGATGCCCGAGCCGATGGGCCGTGGCGCGCGCCATTTCGCGGGTGACGACCGCATGGTCGGCGGCGGTGATCGCCGGCTGCGGGGCAACCGTCACCTCGAACTGGCGCGGTCCATATTCGGCAAGGAAGCTGTCCGGGACCGGGCCGGCCGCACGCAGGGCGGCGATAAACGCCTCGCCGAACCCCCCCTGGCGGCGGAAGGCGCCGAGCGCATAGGCGTCGCCCGGTCGATCGTCGACGCCGGTATAGACGAATTCCTGCTCGAAGGCGGCGAGAAGGCGCAAGCCCGCCGTTTCCTCCAGCTCGCGCGCGGCGCGGCGCAGGAAATCGCGCGGGCAGCATTCCCAGGGCTCGCCGTCGGTGGTGCGGATGTCGCCCAGGAAGAAATGCTCGATCGCCGAGCCGTCGGCGAAATCGACGCGCACCTCAGCCGCCGGGTCGGGCACGATCATCAGATCGCCGGCGGTGCCGAACGGCGTGTCCCAGATCGGGCCGGCCGGCGACATCATCAGATTGCTGCCGGTCCAGCCGATGCCCTTCCCGAGCCGCGCCGGCAGCTCGCGCGCCGGGAAGCCCTTGCCGCGCACATGCCCCGAAATGTCGCAGGTGGCGACAAACACCAGCTCCTCGCGGATCATGCTTCTCTTTTCATTGAGATGAAGGCCGACCTGCATGTCGATTCCTCAGCGCGTCGGAGGGAGATCGGCTAGGATGGCAGAAATCCTGTCCTTCGACCATGGGGGAGAGCCATGCCGGTCATATCGATCCGCGGCGTCGAGATCAATTACCGGGTGCTCGGCGAACATGGGCCCTGGGTGGCATTGCAGCCGGGCGGACGGCGCGGGCTCGCCGGGGTCGAGAAGCTGGCAGAGAAGATCGCCGAGGCCGGCAACCGGGTGGTGATCTACGACCGGCGCAATTGCGGCGCCTCCGGCGTGTCATTCGACGGCGGCAATTCGGAGAACGAGATCTGGGCCGAGGATTTGCGCGAGCTGCTGCTCGAGCTCGATGCCTTGCCGGCGTTTATCGGCGGCAGCTCGTCGGGCTGCCGGCTCGCTTTGCTGCTGGCGCTGCGCCATCCGGCGGCGGTGCGCGGGCTCTTGCTGTGGCGGGTCACCGGCGGCGCCTATGCGGCCGAGCGGCTGGTGCAGAATTACTATAGCCAATACATCGAGCTGGCGCAGGCGGGCGGCATGGCGGCGGTCTGCGGCAGCGAGCATTTCGCCGCGGTGGTCAACGCCAATCCGGCCAACCGCGACCGGCTCGCTCGGATCAAGGTCGAGGAGTTCGTCGGCGTCATGGAGCGCTGGCGCCGCGCCTTCAACGAGGGTGCGGAGCATCCGGTGATCGGGCTCGCGCCCTCTGAACTGCGCTCGATGACGATGCCGGCCTGCATCGTCCCCGGCAACGACCGGGTGCACCCGCGACTGCCGGCGCAAATCGCCCACCGGCTATTGCCGAACAGCGAATATCACGAGGTCCTGACCGAGGACCGCTCCGACCTCGACGTCGCCCTCGAAGACTGGGAAAAGAAGGAGGGCCTCTTGGCCGCGATCTTCATCGACTTCCTGCGCCGCCAGCAGCGCGGTCGCTAATCGCCCGACCCGAACGGAACTCGGAGAAGTCTCCTGTCTTGCGCGGGCTTGTCCCGCGCATTCAGCGTCTTGCTTCGGCCCGTTCGAAGGTGTGGGTGGCCGGGTCACGCCCGGCCCCGGGGGGCCGTCTGGCTGTGCCCGATACTAGGCCGCCGCGGGGGGCGCCAGCGCCACCGCGGCCTCGCTGGTCAGCAAGAGGAAAGTGAACGATTCCTGCAAATAGAGGCGCACCGCGGCGTCGGTGTGGGAGAGGTAGCCGATCGAGAAATCCTGGCCGAGATGGAGCGCGAAATCGCCGCCGCGCGTGGTCAGGACGAAGGCCCCGGCGACGGCCGGCGCCCAGATGATCTCGGTCTCGACCAGCCGATGGAGTGCTGGATGATCGGGTAGCCGTAATCGCGGCCCTCGCTGACCGCGGTATAGGCGTCGGCCCCGAGCAACACAGAATAAGGGCCGTTGACGCCGGCGAGCCGCAACTGGGTCAAGGCCTGGGCGACGGCGTCGGGATAGTTGCGCACATCGGCCGGCAGATTCATCGCGGGGTTGCTGGTCCCATGGCGGATGCCCTCGATGTTCGCGGCCGCATAGCCCTCGAAGATCGCCGCATCCTCGGCGAAGGCGATCTTCTTGGCGGCGTCCTTGGCCGGCTGCCAGTCGGGATCGTTGGCGCCGCGCTCGACGTCGTCGATCATCTGGCGGTCCAATTCGAACGGCACGCGCAATTCGACGAGCGGCTTGACCTCGCGCTGGCGCGACAGGATGCCGCCGCCGGGTGCGGCGATCTCGCGCAGATGGCCGGTGCCGATTGCGGAGAGCGCGCTGCCGCCCGGACCGGCGACATCGACGACGCGCCGCCCGGCGAGGTAGCGCTTCAAGGTGCGCGTCGCCTCTTCCTCGAGCTGCGCCCAGGCCATGTCGGAGACCGGCGCCAGCTCGCGGTGCAGATTATTCATTGCGGGGAGCCTTTCTTCAGGGAGCCGATGCCGAGCGAACCGTGATTCGCTGACTGGGTGGGCACCGACGGGGTGGGTTGCACGGTTTCGGCCGCGGGCGATGCCGTCCGGCGCCTCCAGCGTCACGGCGTCCAGAAACGCCGCGGTCGGGGCAAAGAACAGATTGCCGGTGACGGCGCGGCTGAAATCGAGAATCCGGTCGTAATTGCCGGGCGGCTTGCCGACGAACATGTTTTCGAGCATCTGCTCGATGGTCCGCGGCGAACGGCTGTAGCCGATGAAATAGGTGCCGAAATCGCCCTTGCCGACCTCGCCGAACGGCATGTTGTCGCGGACGATTTTGACCTCTTCGCCATTCTCGACGATGACTGTCAGTGCATTGTGCGCCGAGCTCGGCTTGATCGTATCGTCGAGCTCGATATTGGACAATTTGGTGCGGCCGATGACGCGCTCCTGCGCCTCGGTCGGCAGCGCGTTCCAGGCCTGGAGATCGTGCAGGTACTTCTGCACGATGACATAGCTGCCGCCGGCAGACGCCTGGATCCTCGTCGCCGACCAGGACCGCGTCGAACGCGGCCTCCCCTTGCGGGTTTTCGGTGCCGTCGACAAAGCCGAGGAGATCGCGCTGGTCGAAATAGCCGAAGCCGTGCACCTCGTCGGCGACCGCTATCGCATCGCCGAGGCGGCTCATCAACTGGCTTGCCAGCTCGAAGCACAGATCCATGCGCTGGGCGCGGATGTGGAACAGGATGTCGCCGGGCGTGGCGATAGCCTGGCGCATCCCGGACCCGAACTCGCGGAACGGGTGCAATTCCGCCGGGCGCGGCGCGCCGAACAGCCGGTCCCAAACCTGCGACCCGAACGCCATGACACAGGACAAATTGCCTTCGAGATCGCGAAACCCGACCGCCCGCAACAGGGCGCTCAGATCGGCGCACACGGATCGCGCCGCCGTTTCGGCCTCCGGGCCGGGCTCGACCGTGACCACAAGAAAGATCGCGGCGCGGGTCAGCTCCATCGACAACAGCTGCGTCAGCGCACGCGGTCCGGCCACCGCTCCAGGCACGGTCATTCGGCTGGATTCCATTGTTGCCCCACGGGATGCGCGATCACCGAGCGTGAGATTAGCGCGCTCCCGCACCGGACGATGCGTCACAGGGCCACTCGGCGCAAGCCCGCGATTGCCTCATCCTCGGCTGCGAGCGATTGGGCTTAAGCGCCGCCCCGCGGCTGCCGCGCCGCGACGATCGCCACCCGCCCTTCCTGCCAGACGCAGTCGGCCGCGGCAAAGCCGGCATCCCTGATCGTCCGCAGCTGGGCGTCGATGCCGCCGATCAGGTCGAACAGATCGTAGTCGAGAAACAGACCGCCGGGCTTTAAGAGGCCGGCGATCGCGCGGTAGCAGGCGGCGATCTGGCCGGGATCGCGCAGATTGTGGATCGCGATCGCCGAGACGACGAGATCGAACGGGCCGCCGACCTGCCGCGCCCATGCCGGATCGCGCAGATCGCCGGCGGCATAGCTCACCTGCCCGGCATATGCCGCGAGGCGAAGCCGCGCCTGGTCGAGCATCGGCTGCGAATAATCCTGCAGCGTCACATGGGCATGCGGGAAGGCGCGCAGCACCTCCTCGGTCACGACGCCATAGCCGCCGCCGACGTCGAGCACCGCGAGCTCGGCTTCGGCCGGATAAGCTGCGACCGCGAGCATCTGCTGCAGCCGCTTGCGACGCTCGTCGTCGCGCGTCACGTCGCGCGCGATCCATTCCTCGACGTAACCCTGCGAATGCCAGTCGTGATGGTCGATCGGAATACCGTCGTGAACCGAGGACATCGCCCGCCTCCTGGTCGCTAGCTCGGGAGCGATCATAACCGAGGCCGAGGGTGCGCGCTTGCGGCATCGCCCGAGTTGTGACAACCAGACGGGCGGAATTCGCAGAGCATGGAATTCGGGGCAAAAAGGAGCTGACCGCAGATGCCGCGCTATGATTTCGACCTGTTCACGATCGGCGCCGGGTCGGGCGGCGTCGCCGGCTCGCGCCGCGCCGGCGGATATGGCGCGCGCGTCGCGATCTGCGAAGAATTGCGCATCGGCGGCACTTGCGTGCTGCGCGGCTGCGTGCCGAAGAAGCTCCTGGTTTACGGCGCGCAATTCGCCGACGCCTTTGCCGACGCCGCCGGCTTTGGCTGGACCGTGCCGCCGGCGAGCTTCGACTGGCCGAGCCTGATCGCCGCCAAGGACAAGGAAATCGGCCGGCTGTCGCAGATCTATATCAACATGCTGAACAACGGCCATGTCGAGATCATCGACGGGCGCGGCGTCGTCGTCGACCCGCACACGGTCGAGGTCGGCGGCCGCAGCTACACCGCCGACAAGATCCTGATCGCCGTCGGCGGCTGGCCGGAAACCCCGCAGCTGCCCGGCATCGAGCATGTCATCTCGTCGAACGAGGCGCTCGATTTAGCCGGCCTTGCCGAAGCGCATCGTGATCGTCGGCGGCGGCTATATCGCGGTCGAGTTCGCCGGCATCTTCAACGGGTTCGGCAGCGAGGTCGTCGAAATCATCCGGCGCGAGGAGGTGTTGCGCGGTTTTGACGAAGACCTTCGCGTCTATCTCGGCCAGGAAATGCGCGGGCGCGGCGTCGACATCCGCGGCGGGACGCAGGTCGCCCGGATCGACAAGGGCACGCCGACGGCTACACCGTCACCACCACCGGCGGCGACAAGATCGAGACCGACCTCGTCATGTACGCCACCGGCCGCAAGCCCAACACCAAGGGGCTGGGCCTCGCCGAGATCGGGGTCGCGCTGACCGACAACGGGGCGGTCATGGTCGATGAATGGCAGCGCTCGACGACGGTGCCGAACATCTACGCGGTCGGCGACGTGACCGACCGGATCAACCTGACCCCGGTGGCGATCGCCGAAAGCCGGGCCATCGCCGAGACCCTTTTCAACAACAACCCGATCCGAATGGACCATCACGATGTCCCCTCGGCGGTGTTCAGCCAGCCGCCGATCGGGACGGTGGGTCTGAGCGAAGAAGAGGCGCGCCGCGAATACGGCGAGGTCGATATCTATGCCTCGCGCTTCAAGCCGATGAAGAACACCTTGTCGGGCCGCGACGAGCGTACCTTTATGAAGCTCGTCGTCGACGCCCGGACCGACCGCGTCGTGGGCTGCCACATGCTCGGCCAGGACGCGCCCGAAATCGTCCAGGGCCTCGCCGTCGCCGTCAAATGCGGCGCCACCAAGAAGCAGTTCGACCAGACCGTCGGCATCCACCCGAGCGCCGCCGAGGAATTCGTCACGATGCGCGAAAAGGCGGTTCGCCCGAAGAAGTTGGCGGCGGAATAGCCGTGGGAATTCTCATGCTGGCTTGCGGTTGGACAGCGAGGGGATCACATTACCGAAGCAAGGAGACCCCGTAGTGTCGGTCGAGGCAGCGCTGCCAAAAATGTCTGAAATTATCGAACTCGAATCGAATATCGAATCGATTGCGGAGCTAGATTGCGGCGCTTCAAGCCGGAGGCGATCGGGTGCGGCTGCTCGCAGGGATACGCGATCAGCTGGAAAAATTGCAAACTGCGGATGAAAAATCGCGCGCTGAGCTTAAAGTTTACTACGAGAGAGCCTCGAAGGGCAGCGTCGGTGCGGAGCAAGCAGTACTAGCCTCCCGGGAGAACGAGAGCGCCGCTGTGGAGACGCTGCGTTCCCGTATCCTGAGCTTGCAGCGATATTTAAACGACACATCCCGGCTCGAGGACCCTGAAGCTCATCAGCTCCTTGAGACGGCAGTTAACATCGCGGTCGGCTACATCGCGGGTTATCAGAACCTGCGCGATAGCTGGCCGGATTCGCCGCCGAGCAGCGCGCCTCTGGTAAGATATTGCGCGCCCGGCCGGTCGAGGGCGAAATCGATTACGCCGAGTTGAGCCGCGAGCACATCGCGCGGTATCCGAAGATCCGAGCCGCCCTTGCCAAATGAGCCCAATTGGCTGCCGATCGAAGTCATCATCGAGCACAATCGGCTGGAGTTGATGGCGACCGGCGAACGTCACTTTGTCCGAGACAGTGGCCTGCTCGACAGCGCATTGGCGCGCCCGCGAAACTTCTTTGGCTATGGCGAAGAGGACATTCTTGTGCTGGCCGTCGCGCTGATGGCCGGCATCGCTCAAGCACATGCGTTCGAGCAAGGCAACAAGCGCACTGCCTTCGCAGCGATGTGGCTGTTTCTGCGTGCCAATGGCTACGACACCAGCTTCGACGATACGATCTCTTGGGCGGACGAAGTAATCGGCTTGGTCGAGCATCGGATCAGCGAGGAAGAATTTGTGCGGGCGATCCGGCCGTTCGTGATCGAACGATAGCATTCGGGGGCGCAACACCGCGTTGGCATCTGGTGAGTGCCGGAATGCGTGGGCGCCGTGTGCGCCGAGCCAGGGATCAGGAGCGCATCCATGCCTTACGAATTCTATTATTGGTCGGCGATCCAGGGGCGCGGCGAGTTCGTCCGGCTGGCGTTGGAGGAGGCCGACGCCGACTATGTCGATGTCGCCCGGCAGCCGGGCGGCGAGGCCGAGATGATGCGCCTGTCGACGGCGAGGAGGTCGCCCGCCCCTCCTTCGCCCCGCCGTTTCTGAAGGCCGGGACGCTGCTGATCGGGCAAACCGCCAACATTCTGTCATACCTCGGCGCCCATCACGGCTTGATGCCCGCGGCCGAGGCCGGAAGGCTGTGGGCAAACCAGCTGCAATTGACCATCGCCGATGTCGTCGACGAGGCGCACGACACCCATCACCCGATCGCCAGCGGCCTCTATTACGAGGACCAGCGCCAGGAAGCGCTCGCCCGCGCCGCCGATTTTCGCCGCTCGCGGATGCCGAAATATCTCGGCTATTTCGAACGAGTGCTGGCGCGCGGTAATTCGCGCGGCGGGCATCTGGTGGGCGCGAGGCTGAGCTATCCCGATCTGTCGCTGTTCCAGATCGTCGCCGGCCTGCGCCATGCCTTCCCGCGCGCGATGGCGGCGCTCGAGCCGAATTACCCGCGCGTCGTCGCCCTGCACGACCAGGTCGCCGCCCGGCCGCGCATCGCCGCCTATCTCGCCTCGGACCGCCGGATTCCGTTCAACCAGCACGGCATCTTCCGCCACTATCCCGAACTCGACGGCGAGAGCTAGCCTCGTCGTCGCTCGTGGCGTGCCATCAGCCGAAAGGCGAGCGCCACCAGGACGAAGACGACGGCCAGAAACAACGTGGCGAGCGCGTTGACCTCGGGGCTGACGCCGAGGCGCACGCTCGAAAACACGGCCATCGGCAGGGTCGTCGCCGACGGGCCGGTGACGAAGCTGGCGACGACCAAATCGTCGAGCGAAAGGGTGAAGGCGAGCAGCCAGCCCGATACCAGGGCCGGGCCGATCCCGGGCAGAGTGATGCGCGCCAGCACCGCCCAGGGCCGCGCGCCGAGATCGAGGGCGGCCTCTTCGAGCGTGCGGTCGAAGGCGGCGAGCCGGGCGCGAACCAGCACCGCGACAAAGGACGCGCCGAACGTCGCATGCGCGATCGTGATGGTCAGGACGCCGCGGCTGTGCGGCCAACCGATCACTTCCTCGCAGGCGACGAAGAACAGCAGCAACGAGAGGCCGAGAATGACCTCCGGCACGACCAGAGGCGCCAACAGCGCAAAGCCGAACAGGGGCCGGCCGGGAAAGCGGGCAAACCGCGCCATCGCGAACCCGGCCAGGGTGCCGAGCACCAATGCCAGGCTCGCCGCCATCGTCGCGACTTCGAGGCTGGTCGCCGTCGCGGCGCGAAAGCCTTGATCGGCCATCAGCACGCCGTACCAGCGGGTCGAAAATCCGGCCCATACCGCGACCAGCCGCGAGCGGTTGAAGGAATAGAGCACCAGGAGCGCGATCGGGGCGTAGAGAAAACCAAAACCCAGCGAGAGCACGCCGACGCGAAGCACGAGGCCGTTGCGGCGGCGGCTCACGACGCCGGCTCCCGGTCGAGGAGACGCTGGGCGAACAGCACCGGAACGGCCAACGCCAGGACCAGCGCCACGGCGACTGCCGCGGCCACCGGCCAGTCGTGGTTTTCGAAGAACTCGTCCCACAAGACCTTGCCGATCATCAAGGTATTGGGCCCGCCGAGCAGGTCGGGGATCACGAACTCGCCGGTCGCCGGCACCAGCACGAGCAGACAGCCGGCGGCGACCCCAGGCAGCGACAATGGCAGGGTCACGCCGAGGAAAGCGCGCCAGGGCCGCGCGCCGAGATCGGCCGCCGCCTCGATCAGGCTCTCGTCCTGCGCCGACAGGCTGGCGTAGATCGGCAGGATCATGAACGGCAGGTACGAATAGACGAGACCGAGCTCGACCGAAAAGCCGTTGTTCAGCAACGGCAACGGCGCGCCGATCAGCCCGGCCGCCAGCAGCAGCCGGTTCAACAGCCCGTTCGGTTCGAGGATCGCGATCCAGGCATAGACCCGGATCAGGAAGCTCGTCCAGAACGGCAATACGACCAGGAACAGCAACGGCTGGCGCCAAGCCATCGGCGCACGGGCGATCGCGTGCGCCATCGGATAGCCGATGACGAGGCACAGCGCCGTTGCCAGCCCGGCATAGAGGAGCGAACCCAGATAGGCGCGCAGATAGAGATCGTCGCCGGCGAGCAGCGCGAAATTGGCGAGAGTTGCGTGCAGGTTCAGGCTGCCGAGTGTGCCGGTGAGCAGCGGCGTATAGGGCGGGATGCCGATCGCGCTATGGACGAGGCTGATCTTCAGCACGATCAGCAATGGCAGCAGAAAGAACAGGCCCAGCCACAAAAACGGCACTCCGATCAGCACCAGACGGCCGAGCCGCCCGATCCCGATCATCAACCGACCCCGCTCATCGGCTGATCACCACGGCGTCCTCGGGCGTCCAACTCGCCCATACCGCCACGCCGCGGCCGAATTCGGCGGCGGCAGCGCTGGGGAGATGCGCCTTCAGCAGCCGCCCAGACCCGGCCGCGAGATGGACGATCGACACCGCACCCTGGTAATCGACCGAAGCGACCGTCGCCGGGACCGCGAAACCGGGCGGGCGCTCGCGCGACAGGCGCAGCCGCTCCGGGCGCAGCGCCAGTGCAAGGATCGCCTGCCGCGCCGGATCGGCGCCGTGCGGCAACGGGATCGGCTGCTCGAACCCTGCGACCTTCAGCGACGGGCCGAGCGGGCCCATGGTCGGCGCGCCTTCGAACCAGTTCGCCCCGCCGACAAAGCGCGCGACAAAATGCGAATTCGGCCGTTCGTAGATTTCGGCCGGGGCGCCGATCTGGACGACGCGCCCTTCATTCATGACCGCGACGCGGGAGGCCATGCCGAGCGCCTCCTCCTGGTCGTGGGTCACGATCAGAAAGGTGGTTCCGACCCGTTCCTGAATGCCGATCAGCTCGCGCCGGGTCTCGTCGCGCAATTTACGGTCGAGCGCCGCCAACGGCTCGTCGAGCAGCAACAGCTTGGGCGACTTGGCGAGCGCCCGAGCCAACGCTACGCGCTGGCGCTGGCCGCCCGACAGCTGGGACGGCCGGCGGCGGGCGTAATCCGACATCTGGACCAATGCCAGCATCTCCTCGACACGGGCGGCGCGGCGCCGCCGGGCCATGCGCTCCTGGCGCAGGCCGAAGGCGATGTTGGCGGCAACGTCCATATGCGGGAACAGCGCATAGGACTGGAACATCATGTTGAGCGGCCGCGCATAGGGCGGCAGCGCGGTCACGTCCATCCCGTCGATGACGATCCGGCCGCGGTCGGGCGTCTCCAGACCCGCGATGATCCGCAGCAGGGTCGTCTTGCCGCAGCCGGACGGCCCCAACAGCGCGAACAAGGCGCCGCGCTCGATCGTCAAGGAGACATCCTGGACCGCGGCGGTTTTGCCGAAATGCTTGCTGACGCCGGCGACTTCGAGCAGCGCCATCAGCGCGTCATTCGCCCGATTTGAGCCGGGTCCAGGCGCGGGTTCGCGCCCGCTCGTAGGCCGCCGGCGCCGGCAGGTCGACAAAAAAGCGGCTGCGGACCGGTGCGGGCGGATAGACCGCGGGGTCGTCGCGGATCGACGGCTTGACCAGCAAGGTGCCAGGCAGGTTCGGGTTCGGGTACGAGACCGCGTCGCTGATGTCGGCGATCACCCTCGGGCGCAGCAGGTAATCGATGAAGCGCAGCGCGTTCTGCGGATGCGGCGCATCGGCCGGGATGCCCAGCATGTCGACCGACATCTGCGCCCCTTCCTTCGGGATCTCGAAGGCGATCGCCACCCCGTTCTTGGCTTCGCGCGCGCGGTTTCGGGCCATGACCACATCGCCCGAATAGCCGAGCGACAGGCACAGATCGCCGTTGGCGAGGTCGTTGATGTATTCCGAAGAGTGGAACTTGCGGATGTAGGGTCGGATCTTTTCGAGCGCGGCGAAGGCCTTGGCGAGATCGGCGAGATTGTGGC
The DNA here is from genome assembly GCA_963795485.1 of uncultured Alphaproteobacteria bacterium. GTDB lineage: Bacteria > Pseudomonadota > Alphaproteobacteria > ATCC43930 > CGMCC-115725 > AP-15. The sequence goes on along the minus strand of CAWCIL010000008.1, from coordinate 704,910 downwards.
TCTTCGGGTCGAGCCCGAGCCAGGCGAGCATCGCCGGCACCACCTCCTGCGGGGTGTCGAGCAGCGAGACGCCGCATTGGGCGAGCTTCTTCGCGTTCTTCGGGTCGAACAGCAACGCCCAGCTATCGACCGGCGCCGCATCGCCCAGTGCGGCATGGACCATTCCCTGGTTGTAGCCGAGCCCGGTCACGCTCCACAGGTATGGCACGCCATGCGTGTTGTCGGGATCGGCGGCGGCGACCAGCTTGAGGATGCGCGGGTCGAGGTTTTTCCAGTTGGGCAATGCCGCCTTGTCGAGCGGTCGATAGACGCCGGCGGCGATCTGCCGCGCCATGAACGGGCTCGCCGACGGGACCACGACGTCGTAGCCCGATTCGCCGGCGAAGAGCTTCGCCTCCAGCACCTCGTTGCCGTCATAAACATCGTAGGTGACCTTGATCCCGGTCTCGGCTTCGAATTTCGGGATCGTGTCGGGCGCGATGTAATCCGACCAGTTGTAGACGTGGAGCACCGGCTCCTCGGCGTGGGCGGTGCGCGCAAAGCCGCCGATCACCGCCGTTGCGAGGACCAGGATCAGGCCCGCGATCGCCGCCGCTCTCATCCGCGCGCCATAGCACGGCCGAGCCGTGCGTTGTCAACGCCGGCGGAAAGCGCGGCGCCCGACCGCGGTCGAATGTTACACTCGGTGGTCTGCGGATCGGGGGCGGCGGCGATGACGGTGTTTCATCTGGTGCGGCACGGCGAGCCGGCGGTGTTCGGACGCATCAACGGGCGGACCTCCGGCATCGGGCTCTCGGAAAAGGGACGCGCCGAGGTAGCGCTGGTCGCCGAGCGGCTCGCCGGCGAGGACATCGCCGCGCTCTATGCGAGCCCGTTGCAGCGCACTCGGGAGACCGCCGAGATCCTCGCCGCCCGGCTCGATCTCTCGGTCGGCTATCGCGAGGATGTGATCGAGCTCGATTTCGGCGAATGGACCGGGCTGACCTTCGACCAGGTGCGGGCCGACCAACGCTGGCCGCTGTGGCAGAGCTGCCGCAGCATCGCCGCCATTCCCGGCGGCGAGAGCATGCGCCAGGTTCAGGAGCGGGTCGTCGGGGCACTCTTCGAGCTGCGCCGGCTGCATCCCGACGTCGCCGTGGCGATCGTCAGCCACGGCGACGTGATTCGCGCGGCCTTGCTGTTCGCCCTCGGCATGCCGCTCGATCTTTACGCCCGGCTCGAAATCGGCCTGGCCTCGCTCAGCACGATCCGCATCGACGATTTCGGCATCCGCGTGCCCGCCCTCAACGAACGCCCGCGGCTGGCGCTCCCGGCCTAAGCGCGGACAGGCTGGCGAGCGCGGCGTCGGCGGCGGCGCGGCCGGTCATGTAGGCGCCGTGGGCGGTCGAGAAGAAATTCGGCGAGGTGGCCTCGCCGGCGAAAAACAGCCGATCGTCGACCGGGGCGGCGAGCACCGCGCGGTCGTCGGCGTGGCCGGGCATGGCATAGGAATAGGAGCCGCGCGACCACGGATCCTCGAGCCAGGCGGTGGCGGCGAGCGGCGCGATATGGCGGCGGATGTCGCCGCCGAGCAGGTCCGCGAGCTCGTCGGCGGCAAAGGCGAACATCGCCGCCTCGCCTTCGCGCTCCATCGCCGCGGCAAAGCGTCCGCCGAAAAAGCAGTAGATCGCCGGCCGGTCGAGCGGGCGGACCTGATAGCTCATGGTCTCGCGCCGCACCGTCGAGCCGACCAGGAATTCGTCGTGCCCGATGCCCGGGACCGGGCCGTCGAGGGCGATGAACAGCTTGTTGTCGACGCCGAGCGGCAGGCCGGAGGCGGCGGCGATCTTGTCGGGCAATGGCGGGTCGAAACGGATCGCCTCGGCGGCGAGGATCGAGGTCGGCACGGTGATGATGACTTGCCCCGCGGTCACCGTGCCCCGCGCGGTCTCGAGGCGGATCGGCCGGCTCGTATGGTCGACCCGCGATTACCGGCGTCGCCAGCGCCACCGGCAGCCCCTCTGCGAGCTTCTCGAACAGCCGGCCATAGCCTTCGTGCAGCCGCCAATTGGTGTTGGTGCTGTTGTCATCGTAACGGACGTAGTCCTTGACCGAGACGCGATCGAGCTCGGCGCCGTTGCCCCAGGTGCTGGTGGCGTCGAGCAGCCGGTTCCAGCGGCCACCGGGCGGCAGCACGCTCGCCAGCGAGCGGTCGAGGGGCTCGGCCGCGGCGTCGCGGCGCGCCTGGGCCTGCTGCTCGCGGGTGGCGAGCCAATCGGCCTCGGCCTCGGGCGTCTGCCCGCTGCGGCGCAGGCGGTTCGTCCATCCCGGCGGCCGGCGCTGCACCGAGAAGCCGAGATCCTCGGCGATCGGCGACAATGGGTTGCGGTCGGCCGAGTGCAGCCACTCGGCGCCGCGGTCGAGCGCAAACCCGGCGGGGGCGATCGTGTGGACCCGGCCGCCGACCCGGTCGCGCGCCTCCAGCACCAAGACGCGCCGCGTGCCGGCGTCGATCAGGCGGCGCGCCGCACCAATCCCGGCGGCGCCGGCGCCGATGACCGCGATATCGACCTCGGACCGCAATCCCGTCATCCGCCTCCTCAGCGCAGCGGCCGGCCGGCGGCGTCGCCGGCGAGAAACTTATTTGGCTTCAAGAAAAACGACAGCACCAACGCGCCCTTGGGCGAGCGCGCCAGGTGGCGATTGCCCTTGGGCCGCCAGACATAGTTGCCGGCCCGCACCTCGCCCTCGTCATCGACGAGGCTGCCCTCGAGGACAAAGGTCTGCTCGACCTCGACATGCTCGTGCAGCGCCAGCTCGGCCCCCGGCTGCCAGCGGAACAGCGCGGTCAACAGCCCGCTCTCCGGGTCTTCGAGCAATACTTTCATGTCGATCCCCGGGCACGGGGTCGCCTTCCACGGCAGGTCCTCGACCTCGACATAGCGCGAAGCGAGCGCGCCCAGCGTTTCCGCATGTTTCAAAAAGGGCGTGGTGGCGGTCATCGGCACTCCTCCGTCGTGGCCGGGCCGATCATAGCGCAATTTCGCGCGGCCTGATCGCCATCCTGACACCTAGCCGGGAATTGCCGTCGGTTCCGAGCGGCGACGCCGGTTTGCCTCGCGCCTGTTTGCCTTGCGCCGGATAGCGGGGGCGCGTATGGTCCGCCCGCCAGTCGGTTCCGGGCTGGCGTTGTTCTCGGCGGCGCTCGATCGATGGCGGAGTTTCGGGTTTTGTTTGAGCGCTCGGTACCGGCTCAGCCGGAGGGGGAGCCGCATTCGGCTGCCACGGCCGGCAACAGCGTCGAATGGGAGCAGAAGCAGGAGCCCGCCGAATACTATCGGGCCGCCGCCGCGCGCGCCCGGGCGCTCGAACAGGACGCGACGACGCCCAGGGTCAAGCAGCATCTGCGCGATCTGATCAGCCGATACGATCGTCTGGCCGGCGAAGTCGAGCGCACCGCCGAGAGCGAACCCGCAAGAAACGCGGGCCGTCTTCGTTGAGGTTTGGCGTTGCGCTGCCGGCGATGAGACCGATTTGACGAAAACGGCGACCGAACGGTCCGGCGAGACTTCGCCCGGCGCTGCCTTTCCGGCCTCGATCGCGGTGGTCGGGGCCGGTGCCATCGGCAGCGCAGTGGCTTATTCGCTGGCGGTCGCCGGCTTCGCGCCCAAGCTCATCGCCCGCGGCGAGGCCTTGGCCGCGATCCGCCGCGACGGGTTGCGCGTCCAGAAATGGGACGGCAGCGGCGGCGTCGCCCGGATCGAGGCGAGCGACGACGCGCGGGCATTGGGGCCGCAGGACCTGGTGATCGGCACGATGAAGGCGCAGGATTGGCCCGCCGCGCGCGACGCGCTGACCCCGCTGATCGGGCCGCGGACCGCGGTGCTGCCGGCGATCAACGGGGTTCCGTGGTGGTATTTCGACGGGATCGACGGCCGGTTTGCCGGCCAGCCGATCACGGCGGTCGATCCCGGCGGAGCCTTGCTCGCCGCATTGCCGGCCTCTGTCGTGATCGGCTCGGTCATCTATATGGGGGTCAGCCGCATCGCTCCGGGCGAGATACGCTGGACCAGCGGCAACAAATTCGTGCTCGGAGAGGCCATGGGCCCGTCGCGCGAGCGGACCCGGCGGGTTGCCGCAGTCCTGAGCCGCGCCGGGTTCGACACGACCCTCACCGACGACATCCGCGGCGAGGTCTGGGCAAAGCTCCTCGGGAATGCCGCGATCAACCCGCTATCGGTCGTCGCCCGCGCCCGCATCGACGAGATCATGGCCGATCGGGGTCTCGGCCAGATCGCGCTCGCCGCGATGCGCGAGGTGGCGGCGGTGGCCGCCGCGGTCGGGGCGCCGTCGCGGATGGAGGTCGAGCAGCGCTATGCGATCAATGCCGAGCTCGGCGCCTTCCGCACCTCGATGCTGCAGGATTACGACGCCGGCCGGGCGCTGGAGCTGGGGGCGCTGGTCGATGCCGTGGTCGAGATCGGCGAGAAGCTTGGCGTCGCGACCCCGATGACCGAAGCCTTGGGCGCTCTCGCTCGCCGCGCCGCGGCGATTCGCCAGACCGGCGGCTGAACCTGTTCTTCTAGCGCTCGGCCCGGCCGAAGAGCCGCCGCAGCGCGTCCTTGGCTTTCGCCAAAATTCGCCTGCGCGCGGGCGGCAGGTTGCGGCCGGCGCGGTTGATGTAGAAGTTCAGCATCGACATCGCCGACTGGTAGGGGCCGGCCTTGCGTCGCTTGCTGTGCTCGGCCGAACGCTTCAATGACCGGGCGATGCGTTCGGGATCGTCTTCGCCAAAGACGCCTGGCTCGAGATCGAGCGCGTCGCTCTCTCGCGTGACCTTGCCGGACCAGTATTTTCGCCCGGTGGGCCGGCGCCTCGTCTGACCTGCCATTGCTTTCCTCGGCTCGACAGCCTCCGCTGATCGATAAACGCCGTCGCACGCTGTTTCGCGCCTGCGGGAAGACGGATAGAAATAACTCTCGCGCCCCGCTGTCCGGCACCCTGACGCGATCCGAGGTTCCGATGCCCGACGACCCCCAAGCCGACGACATCAACGCCTTCGTTCCCGGCCCGCGGGTCCATATCGAGGGGCGGCCAGGCGGCCCGCTCTCCGGCCTGACCTTTGCGGCCAAGGACTTGTTCGATGTCGCCGGCCATCCGACCGGTGGCGGCAACCCCGACTGGGCGCGCTGGAACCCGGTGCCGACCCGCCATTCCTGGGCGGTGCAGCGCCTGCTCGACGGCGGGGCGACCCTGATCGGCAAGACCATCACCGACGAGGTGTCGCTCGGGATCGTCGGAGAGAACGCGTTTTACGGCACGCCGGTCAATGTCCGGGCGCCGGGGCGGGTGCCGGGGGGCTCGTCGTCGGGCTCGGCCGCGGCGGTCGCCGCCGGGCTGTGCGACACCGCGATCGGCACCGACACCGGCGGCTCGGTGCGCGTGCCGGCGAGCTTCTGCGGGCTCTACGGCATCCGCCCGACGCATGGCCGCATCGACGTGGCCGGCATGCTGCCGCAGGCGCCGAGTTCGGACACCACCGGCTGGTTCGCCGACGACGCGGCGATTTTCGGCCGGGTGTCGAGCGTCATGCTGGGCGAGGCGATCCCCTCGGCGCTGCCGGGCCGACTGGTCGTCGCGGTCGACGCCTTCGCCTTTGCCGATGCGGAGGTCGGGGACGCGCTGCGGCCGATGGTCGAGCGGCTGAAGCGCCTGATCGGCGCCTCGGGCGACGAAATCATGGCGCCCGGCGGAATCGTGCAGTGGGCGCGGGCGCAGCGCACTTTGCAGCCCTCCGAGGCGTGGCTGACCTTCAAGGACTGGATCGAGCAGGACAACCCACGCCTCGCCTACAGCGTCGCGCGCAACATCTATACCGGCTCGCAGATCCCGGAGAGCGAGCGCCAATGGGCCAACCTCGTGCGCCGGGAGGCGCGCGGGCGGATGCGCTACCTGCTGCCCCCCGGCACCATCCTGTGCCTGCCGACGACGCCGTTCCCGGCGCCGAAGCGCGGCGAGACGCTGTCGGTCGCAGGGCCGCAGCGCGATCGCATCCTGTGCCTGTGCGCGCATGGCGGGCTAGCCGGCATGCCGCAGGTCAGCATTCCCGGCAGCCTGGTCGACGGCCTGCCGGTGGGACTGTCGATCGTCGGCAGAAGCGGCGCCGACGCGGCCCTCGTCGCGGTGGCGCAGGCGCTCGCCGCCGGCTGAAGCACGAAAGCTTTTCCGCGGACAGCCCTGCGACGGACCGGGACGCAAGGGTCATGAGGCTTCGGCGGTAAATGGCCGCGTCGCCCGACCTCCTTTGGGGTTCTGCCTTTTCGCGACGGGTTCGCGCCGCTGCCGCTTGGGCCAAAACCCCGGCGGGCGGCCTCGCGCTGCTGATCTCGGGCACGTTCCTGGCGCGGCTGCTGTTCGCCGCGTCGCTCGGCCTCGGCATCGACGAGAGCTACATGGTGGCCTCCGGGCGCCATCTTCAGCTCGGCTATTTCGATCACCCGCCGATCGCCTGGTGGCTCGCCTGGGCGGCGGCGCACCTGGCCGGCAGCGACGCCGCGATCGTCGTGCGGCTGCCGTTTATCGCGCTGTTCGCTCTGTCGACCTGGCTGATGTACCGGGTGACGGCGCGGCTGTTCGGCGCCAGGGCCGGGCTGTGGGCGGCGGCGCTGGCGAATTTGTGCCCGTTCATCGGCGTCACCGCCGGCACCTGGGTATTGCCCGACGGCCCGCTGTTCGCCGGGTTGCTCGGCGCCACCTTGTGCCTGATCATGGCCTTGCCGGCGGAGGGACGGGCTGCCTGGGGCTGGTGGCTCGGCGCCGGGATCTGCGCCGGCCTGGCGTTCTCCTCGAAATATTCGGCGGCACTGACAATCCTCGGCGCCATCGGATTTCTGCTGACCGAGCGGGAGAGCCGGCGCTGGCTCTTGCGCCCGCATCCTTATGTCGCCGGCATCGCCGCCCTCCTGCTGTTCGCGCCTGTCGTGGTGTGGAACGCCGAGCACGGCTGGGTCTCTTTCCTGTTCCAGGGCGGCCGGGCCGAGGGCCGTTTCGACCTCTTCGGACCGGTGCGTGCCCTGGCCGGCAACGCCCTCTTTGCGCTGCCGTGGATCTGGCTGCCGCTGATGCTGTGCGCATTCGGGGCGCTGCGCCGAGGTCCGGCCGACCGGGACCGCTGGCTGCTGCTGTGCCTGGCGGCGCCGCCGATCGTGTTCTTCACGCTCGTTTCGCTGTGGAGCCATGTGCTGTTTCACTGGGCGGCGCCCGGCTACCTGCTGCTGCTGCCGTTGCTCGGCGACGCCATTGCCCGCGGTCGGGCAGGTGCCCGCCGTGTCGGACGGTGGCTGGCGGCGACCGGCGCGCTGGTCGTTTTCGCGGTGGTGATTGTCGCCACCGACGTGCGGTTCGACTGGCTGCCGGCGATCGTCCGCCTCGACCCGGACCCCGCCCTGGCCGCGGTCGACTGGACCTCGCTGCGCCAGGAGCTGGCCCGGCGCGGCCTGCTCGGCCGGCCTGGTCTGGTGGTCGCGGCGACACGCTGGCTCGACGCCGGCAAGATCGATTATGCGCTGCAAGGCCGGGCGACGGTCGTCTGCCTCGGCGACGATCCGCGCGAGTATGGGATCGTCGCACCGGTCGCCGATTATGCCGGCGCCGATGTGCTGATCGTCGCGCCGCGCCTGTCGCCCTCTGACATCGCCGCCCGCTTCGGCGCGCTGTTTCGGTCGATCGACACGCTGCCGCCGGCGATGGTGCTGCATGACGGGCAGCCGGCGCTGGCCTTGCCGCTCTATCTCGGGCATCGGCTGCGAGCGCCGCGGGAAATTGCTAAGGCTGCCGGCGGTACTGCGGGTAGCCCTTGAAATCGTAAGCCAGATAAAGCTGAATAGCGGCGAGTCTCGCCGGGCCCGACGGAGATCGCGATCGGGGGCAGCGGCTGCATCGCAGCAAAGCTCGGCCGCATCTCATGCGCGAGGTGCTTGACCGACACCAAGAGGAAATTGCCGCCGCGGTGCTTTCTCATGTTGTTGGTCAGATCCCACTGGTCCTTGACCCGGTCCATCAATTCCCATTTGACCGCACCGAACGGATGCGGGCGCACGTAGTAGATCAGCGCCGCCAGCAATTCGCGGTCATCGGTGAAGAGGGTGAACCCCGGATGCCGGGCGAGCGCGTTCCGCGACCTGCACGCCGAGCTGGCGCCAGCCATGCAGCCGGTCGAGCGGGTCGTATTTCGCCGGTAGCTCGATCCCGGCGGCGGCGAGCGTCTGATAGCCGGTGAACAGCACGATCGCGGCGGCGAGGTCGAGCGCGATCGACCACGCGACGAGGCGGCGCCTGCCGTGCCGCAAGGCCCAGGCGACGACCAGCACCGTCGCCGAGACGTAGGCCGGTGCCGCCCAGTTGGGTTCGGCCCGCGACAAGAGGCTGACCACCAGCATCATCGCCAGGGTCGGCAACGAGAAGGCCGCGAGCAGCCGCGCGCCGGGATCGCGCAACGCCCGCGGCGTTGCCGCGACGACGATCAGCGCGGCGAAGAACAGCGGGCCGAAGACCGCGAATTGCGAGCCGAAAAAGCGGAGAGCGGCGCCGGGGTGGAACAATGACCCGGCCAAATCGGCATCGTCGCGCGTATGCAGATAGCTGACAAAGCCGTTGCTGCAGTTCCACCACAGATTGGGCGAGTACAGCACGAAGGCGATCGCGAACGCGGCCAGCAATCGCCGGCAGATGGCGGCGTTCGGTGCGGATCAGCAGCACGAAACCCAGCGCCGAGATCATCCAATAGGCCATCGCGTATTTGGCCAGGAGGCCGAACCCGGCCGCGGTCCCGACGGCGAGCCACCAGCCCCAGCCGCCCTGCGCCCGCACCCGGATGAACGCGTAGAGCGCCGCCGCCCAGCACAGCATCAACGGCGCGTCGGTCGACATGATGAAGGCCGAGACCGATACTCCCGGCAGGCTCGCATAGGCGAGCGCCGACCACAGCCCGACGCGGCGATCGTAAAGCCGCGCGCCGATCGCATAAAGGAAGACGGCGGTCCCGGCATGCAGCAGCGGCGCCGACAGCCGGATCGCAAACTCGCTGTCGCCAAAGAGGGCGGTCGTCAGCGCGATCAGCCACGCGACCAGCGGCGGCTTCGAGTAATAGCCGAAGGCCAGGTGCTTCGCCCAGAACCAGTACTGCGCCTCGTCGGGGTAAAGATCGGCCGGCTGCAGCCACAGCCACACGAGCCTGAGTGCCGTGATCGCCGCGACCCCGGCGAGCATCGCCGCAGCCGGGGAGCGTGCGACGGCCAACCGCAAAGGCCCGGCCTTGGCGACAGGCAAGGCTCGCCCGATCGTCATCGGCTGCCGGCCGCCGTGGTGTGCGCCCGACCTATCGCCACGCGTTGCCGCAAAGATCCGACACCAGAAGGCTTGCTGCCGAGTTGAACTACAGCAAACCGCGCAACAGGGCGATCAGCGGCTTGTCGGCGGGGGGCATCGGGTACTCGGCGAGCCGCGCCGGCCGCACCCAGGCGAGAAGCTGACCCTCGCGGGGCACGACGATGCCCGACCATTTGCGGCAGACGTAGAGCGGCATCAGCAGGTGAAAATCGGGGTAGGCGTGCGAGGCGAAGGTGAAGGGGGCGAGGCAGCTCGCCGCGACATCGATGTCGAGCTCCTCGGCGAGTTCGCGGATCAGCGCCGTCTCGGGCGTCTCGCCCGGATCGACCTTGCCGCCCGGAAACTCCCACAGCCCGGCCATCGGCTTGCCTTCGGGGCGGCGGGCGAGCAGCACGCGGCCGTCGGCGTCGACCAGCGCCACCGCGGCCACCAACACCAGCGGCGGGCCCGAGGCCGAGTCTTCGCGCAGTCGGCCCCCTCCCGTCCCCTCCCCCGCTTGCGGGGGAGGGCCAGGGTGGGGGCGCGGCGGAGAGCTAGGGGGCATCCGGTCAGCTGCGGTAGCTGCCATTGATGTCGATATAGCCGTGGGTCAGGTCGCAGGTCCATACCGTCGCCTTGCCGCGGCCGATGCCGAGATCGACGGCGATGGCGATGGCGCGGCCCTTCATGTGCTCGGCCACCGGGGCTTCGTCATAGCCGGGCACCGGCCCGCCCTGCGCGGCGATCTCGACGCCGCCGACCGAGATCGACAACAGGTCGCGATCGGCCTTTTCGCCGGCCTTGCCGACCGCCATGACGATGCGGCCCCAATTGGCGTCGCCAGCCGAGAGTGCCGTCTTGACCAAGGGCGAATTGCCGATCGCCAGCCCGATCCGCCGCGCCGCCCGCGCCGTCGCCGCACCCGTCACTTCGATCGTGACGAATTTCTGCGCGCCCTCGCCGTCGCGCACGACCTGCTGGGCGAGGTCGATCATGACCCGGTCGAGCGCCCGGCGGAAATCGCCGAGCCGGCGATCGCTCGGGCTCGCCACCGGCCGGTGCTGCGTCTGCTGGGTCGCGCACAACAGCAGCGTGTCGCTGGTCGAGGTGTCGCCGTCGACGGTGATCGCGTTGAACGAGCGGTCCGCCGCCGCCTCCAGCAGCGGCTGCAGCACCGTCGATGGCAACGCCGCGTCGGTAAAGACATAGGCCAGCATCGTCGCCATGTCGGGAGCGATCATGCCCGAACCCTTGGCAAAACCGTTGAGCCGCACCGCGACGCCGTCGATTTCGGCGGTTGCAGTCGCCCCCTTGGGAAAGGTGTCGGTGGTCATGATCGCCCGCGCCGCCTTCTCCCACGCCTCGGCCGACAGCGACCCGAACGCCTGCGGCAGTGCATCGACCAGCTTCTCGGCCGGCAGCCGCTCGCCGATCACTCCGGTCGAAGAGATGAAGACCTGCTTCGGATCGCATCCCAAGAGCTTCGCCGCAGCCGCGCGCCGTGGTCTCGACGGCCTCCTTGCCGGCGCGGCCGGTGAAGATATTGGCGTTGCCGGAATTGACCACGATCGCGCGCGCCTCGCCGCCGGCCAGGCACTCGCGGCACCACAGCACCGGCGCCCCCGCGGTCAGGGATCGCGTCAGCACGCCGGCGAGGGTGCTGCCCGGCGCCAGCTCGGCCAGCATCAGATCGTCGCGGTCGGGATAGCGGATGCCGCAAGCAAAGGCCGCGAGCCGCACGCCGGCAATCGGCGACAGCCGGGGAAAGCCCGCGGGCGCGAGCGGAGAAACCTCAGGCATGTTTTCTCTTCTGAACGGTCCTAGATGACCAGGCGGTTATTTGGCTGGCGGCAGCGGCTTGCCGTCGAGCCCATAGGTCTCGATCTTGGCGCCGCTGCGCAATTCCTTCAGCTTCGCCTGGATGATGTCGCGCGCCGCCAGGTGCGTCAGCTGGGCGCGCGCCTCGTCGAAAGTCGGCGGCTTCTTGACCCGGCGGTCCTCGACCAGGATCACGTGCCAGCCGAATTCGGTCTTGACCGGGGTTTCGGTGTATTTGCCGACCGGCAGCGCGAAGGCTGCGGCGGCGAAGGCCGGCACCATGTCGTCGCGGGTGAAATAGCCGAGATCGCCGCCCGAGGCGGCGCCCGGATCGGTCGAATATTTCTTGGCGAGGGTGGCGAAATCCGCCCCCTTGTCGAGCTGGGCGATGATCGACTTGGCTTCGGCCTCGGTCTTGACCAGGATGTGGCGGGCGCGGACCTCCTCCTTTGGCGGCTGGTCCTGCAGCAGCTTCTGATAGCGCGCCTTCAGTTGCTCGTCGCTCTCCGCCCCCTTCAGCAGCTGAGAGACATAGGCCTGTTGGATCAGGTGGTCCTGATAGAGCTTCAGGCGGTCCTGCACCGCGGGAGTCTGATCGAGATGCTCCTTGCGCCCGGCCAGGGTGACCAGCTCGCCATCGACCAGCCGGTCGAGCAGCAGCGGATAGATCTGGGCGAGCGGCAGCTTTTGCGCCTGCGGCGGCAAGCTTTGCTGCGCCGCCTCGACATCGGCCAGGTGCAGCTCGACGCCATCGACGCGGGCGACGACGGTGTTTGCCGGCGGCAGCCCGCCTCGCCGGCGCCACAACAGGGGTGATTGGCGGCGCCGGATCAGCGGCGCGCGCGGGCACAGAGCCGGCGCCGGCGGTCAGGGCGAGGCCCAGGACCGCGGCAAGCAAGGAACGGGACAGCATGGCGATACCCCCCGGCACGACCGCAGCCGCGGCTTTCGCTGCGGCCGAACCCGGCCATCAATGCACATCGGCGGCGTGCGAACAAGCGAGCGGATCGCGCGACGGCGGCGGGTTGGGCTGCGATGGCGATAGCGCTGGCGAATTGACACCTTCGGCCGGTCCGCCTATCTCTCACTCGGTCGCCGTGCGAAAATATTCCAGCCATTCGCCTCCGTTTTTCGAGGGTTCCATGCTTGGCGCTCTAGCCCGGCGGCTGTTCGGCTCCGCCAATGACCGCTACGTCAAGAGCCTGGGGCCGATCGTCTCCGCCATCAACGAGATCGAGCCGCAGCTCGAGGCGTTGTCCGACGACGAGCTGCGCGCGCGCACCGCGCACTTCAAGCAGCAGCTCGCCGACGGCGCCGAACTCGACGACATCCTGATCGAGGCCTTCGCCACCGTGCGCGAGGCCGCCAAGCGCACGCTCGGCCAGCGCCATTTCGACGTGCAGCTGATGGGCGGGGTGGTGCTGCATCGCGGCATGATCGCCGAGATGAAAACCGGCGAAGGCAAGACCCTGGTCTCGACCCTTCCGGTCTATCTGAACGCGCTCGCCGGCAACGGCGCCCACGTCGTCACCGTCAACGATTATCTCGCCCGCCGCGATGCCGAATGGATGGGCCAGATCTATCGCTTTCTCGGTCTCTCGGTCGGCTGCATCGTCCACGAACTCGACGACATGCAGCGCCAAGAGGCCTATCTGGCCGACGTCACCTACGGCACCAACAACGAGCTCGGCTTCGACTACCTGCGCGACAACATGAAGTTCCGGCTCGAGGACATGGTCCAGCGGGCGTTTCATTACGCGATCGTCGACGAGGTCGAACTCGATCCTGATCGACGAGGCGCGCACGCCGTTGATCATTTCCGGTCCGACCGAGGACAATTCCGAGCTCTACATTCGGGTCGACAAGCTGATCCCGGCGCTCGAACCCGACGATTTCGAGAAGGACGAAAAGCAGCGCACCGTGACCCTGACCGAATCGGGGGTCGAAAAAATCGAAGCCATGCTGCGCCACACCGAGCTGATGGCCACCGGCACGCTCTACGACATCCACAATGTCGGGCTCGTCCACCACGTCAATCAGGCCCTGCGCGCGCACAAGCTGTTCGCCCGCGACACCGACTACATCGTCAAGGACGACAAGATCATCATCATCGACGAGTTCACCGGCCGGATGATGGAGGGGCGGCGCTATTCGGAGGGGCTGCACCAGGCGCTCGAGGCCAAGGAAGGGGTGACCGTCCAGAACGAGAATCAGACGCTCGCCTCGATCACCTTTCAGAATTACTTCCGGCTCTATCCCAAGCTCGCCGGGATGACCGGCACGGCGATGACCGAAGCGCAGGAATTCGGCGACATCTACAAGCTCGAGGTCATCGAGATCCCGACCAACGAGCCGGTGCGGCGTGATGACAACGACGACGAGGTCTACCGCAGCACGCGCGAGAAGTACGACGCCATCGCCCAGCAAGTGCTCGAATGCCGCGAGCACGGGCAGCCGGTGCTGTGCGGCACGGTCAGCATCGAAAAATCCGAGGCGCTGGCCGCGCTGTTCAAAAAGCACAAGATCCCGCACAACGTGCTGAACGCGCGCTATCACGAGCAGGAAGCCCACATCATCGCCCAGGCCGGCCGGCCCGGCACGGTCACGATCGCCACCAACATGGCCGGGCGCGGCACCGACATCCAGCTCGGCGGCAACCTCGAAATGCGGCTGCGCACCGATCTCGCCGCGGTCGCGGAGGAGGACCGGCTCGAGGCGCTGGCCGCGGCCATCCGCCGGGAAATCGAGGCGGCGCACGAGGATGTGGTGCGGGCCGGCGGGCTCTTTGTCGTCGGCAGCGAGCGCCACGAGAGCCGCCGCATCGACAACCAGCTGCGCGGCCGCTCCGGACGCCAGGGCGACCCCGGCGCCTCCAAATTCTTCGTCTCGCTCGAAGACGATCTGATGCGGATCTTCGGCTCCGACCGGATGGATTCGATGCTCCAGCGCCTCGGCCTCAAGGAGGGCGAGGCGATCATCCACCCCTGGGTCAACAAGGCGCTGGCCAAAGCCCAGCAAAAGGTCGAGGCGCGCAACTACGACATCCGCAAGCAGCTGTTGAAGTTCGACGACGTGATGAACGACCAGCGCAAGGTCGTCTATGAGCAGCGCCGCGAAATCATGAATTCGCGCGAGGTCGCGGTGACGATCGCCGACATGCGCAACGAGACGATCGACGAGATCGCGGCGGTGGCGATTCGCGGACAACTCGCTGCCCGAGCAGTGGGACGTGGCCGGCCTGCACGCCGAATGCCTGCGGCTCCTGGCGGTCGATCTGCCGCTCGCCGAATGGGCGAAGGAAGACGGGATCAGCCGCGACGAGGTGCGCGAGCGGATCATGGCCGCCGCCGACCGCAGGATGGCCGAGAAGACGGCCAATTACGGGCCGGAGCTGATGCGCATGGCGGAAAAGAGCCTGCTGCTGCAGCTGCTCGACCAGACCTGGAAGGACCATCTCTTATCGCTCGACCATTTGCGGCAGGGGATCAATCTGCGCGCTTACGCGCAGCGTGACCCGCTGAACGAATACAAGCGCGAAGCCTTCGCGCTGTTCGAGGGCATGCTGGCGAATCTGCGCCAGCACGTCACCTCGGTGCTCTCGCATATCGAGCTGCGGGTCCAGCAGCCGGCCTTTGCCGAAATGCCGGCCGAGCCCGAAGAGGCAATGGCCGAAGGGACGATGGCAGGCGAGAGGCGCGCCACCGGCACCGACGGGCGGCCGGCGCCGATGCGCCCGCGCGCCGCGCGCCGCGGCGGTCCGATGAACGGCGCCGACCGGAGCGAGCCGCAGCGGAGCGCCGGCCCGCGCGCGCCCTGGGCCGGAACCCCGCGCAACGCCCCCTGCCCGTGCGGTTCGGGCCGCAAATTCAAGCACTGCCACGGCCGGGTGTGACCGGCCAGGACCGGGCGGTGTGAGGGAGCCGGGTCTCTCGACAAGCCGGCGGCGCTTTGCTATAGAGCGCGTCCCGCGGCGGGTGCATAGCTCAGTTGGTAGAGCAGCTGACTCTTAATCAGCGGGCCGTAGGTTCGAGTCCTACTGCACCCATCATTCAACACCAATGGCTTGGCGGCGGGCGACGGCCAGAGCAGAACCGGCGCTGTGGAAGTTTTCTTGATCGCCATCCGCAGCGCGCGCTGGTCGCGGGGCCAGCGATCGACCAGGCCGCGGCGCCAGCCGACCTACATCGTCGTCACCAACGAGGGCGAAGTAGATTCGAACGGCCGGCGCCCGACTTCGTGGTGCCGGGTGAGGGATTCGAACCCCCGACCTTCGGTTTACAAAACCGCTGCACTGCCACTGTGCTAACCCGGCACAACAGGGTTGATAGCCGAGGCCGCGGCGGGGGGCAATCCGGGCGGGGGTCGGCCGCTTCGTTCGACCGGGACGGTGCCGGCTGCGCTCAATCGGCTTCGCTGCGGCGCCGCCTGAAGCCGCGCCGGAACCAGGTGCCCGAGCGCTCGCGCAAGGTCTGGAAAGTCACGTAGAGCATCGGGATGACGAACAGCCCGATCCCGCTCGACGCGATCATCCCGGCGAAGACCGGGGTGCCGACATCGTGGCGGCTGATCTCGGCTGCACCTTGCGCCACGACCAGCGGGTAGACGCCGAAGATGAACGCGAACGAGGTCATCATCACGGCGCGGAACCGCATCTGGGCGCCAAGCACCGCGGCTTCCCGGATGTCTTTGCCCCGCTCGCGCTGGTCCTTGGCGAATTCGACGATCAGGATGCCGTTCTTGGCGGCCATCGCAATCAGCACCACGAGCCCGATCTCGGCATAAAGGTCGAGCGCCAAATGCCAGATCCAGATGCCGATAAACGCGCCCAGCACCCCGACCGGCACCGACATCAAGACCGGCACAGGGATCATCCAGCTCTCGTAAAGACCCACCAGGAACAGAAAGGCGAACAGCACCGAAAGGCCGAGGATCGCCCCGGTCTGGCCCGACGCCGCCACCTGCTGATAGGCGGTGCCGGTCCACTCGTAGCCGTAGCCGGCGGGCAAGGTCCTGGCCGAGACCGACGCCATCGCCGCCAAGGCGGCACCCGACGAGGTGCCCGCAGAGGGGCTGCCCTGAATTGGGATCGCGCGATAATTGTTGTAGCGGGTGATGACCTGCGGCCCGACGATGATGCCGGCATGGGCGATCGAGGCCAACGGCACGTCCTCGCCGTATTTATTGCGAATATAGATCTGCCAGAGCGACGAGATCTCCGCGCGATCGGCTGGCTCGCCCTCGATATTGACCTGCCAAACTCGCCCGAACAGGTTGAAATTGTTGATATAGATGCCGCCCAACGTGGCCTGCAAGGCGTTGAACACATCGCTCATGGCGAGGCCCAGCGCCTGAGCCTTCTCGCGATCGATGTTGAGATAGATCGACGGGTTGCTGGCGGTATAGGTCGAGAACACGCGGGTCAGCCGCGGGTTCTGGTTGGCGGCGGCGAGCAGCCCCTGCATGACGCCGTTCATCACCGCCGGGTCCTGCCCTTCGAGCCCTTCGAGCTCGTATTCGAACCCGCCGGTCGTCGACAGGCCGATGATCGGCGGCAGGTTGAACGGGATCACAGTCGCGGCTCGGATCTCCTGTCCCTCGCGGAAGACCCGCGCGATCAACGCCTGCGCCGAGTTGGCAGCCCCCGGGCGGGTGGCGAACGGCTTCAACGTCGGCACCACAAAGGCGGCATTCGGCTCGTTGACGCCGTCGATGATCGAAAAGCCGATGATCGCGAAGATGTTCTGGACCTGCGGCATCGATCTGAGCAGGGTCTCGATGCGCCGAACCGTGGTGCCGGTGCGTGAGACCGACGCGCCGTCCGGCAACTGCACCGAGACGAAGAAAGCACCCTGGTCTTCCTCGGGAAGAAACCCGGTCGGGGTGCGCAGCGACAGCGCATAAATCGCCGCCGCAGCCGCCAGTATCGCGACGACGCCGAGTGCTGCTGCGCGCACCAGCCGGCGCACGATCGCGGCATATCCGTCGCGGACATTGTCGATGCGCCGCAACACCCACCCCATGATGCCGCGGCTCGGAGCGCCATGCCGCAAAAACACCGCGCACAATGCCGGCGACAGGGTCAACGCGTTCAACGCCGAGATCGCCATCGCGACGCTGATCGTCACCGCGAATTGCCGAAACAAGGTTCCCGAAACTCCGGGGATAAAGGCAATCGGCACGAAGACCGAAAACAGCACCAGAGTGATCGCGATGATCGGCGCGGTGATTTCGGCCATGGCCTTTTTGGTCGCTTCGGCCGGCGACAATTCGGGCTCTTCTTCCATGACGCGTTGCACATTCTCGACGACGACGATCGCGTCGTTGACGAGGATGCCGATCGCCAGCACCACCGCGAGCAGCGAGATCGTGTTGGCGGAATAGCCCATCGTCAGCAATACCGCGAAGCTCCCGATGACGCTGACGGGGACCGCGATCGCCGGAATGAGCGTCGCACGCGCGCTGCCGAGGAACAAAAAGACGACAATCACCACCAGCACAAAGGCAATCAGCAGCGTGATCAAGACGTCATGGATCGTGTCGAAGACAAACGTTGTGGTATCGTAATTGACCAGGTATTTGAGGCCGGGCGGGAAGCGCTGGCTCAAACGATCGAGATTGGCGCGGACCAGAGCAGCGGTTTTGACTGCATTGGCGCCGGGCGAAAGATAGATGCCGATCGCCACCGCCGGCTTGCTGTTCAGACGGGCCTCGATGTCCTGGTTTTCGGCCCCGAGATCGACGCGAGCGACATCCTTCACCCGCAGCAGCGACCCGTCCGGGTTGGCGCGCAAGACGATGTTTCCGAACTGCTCCGGCGTCGTCAGACGACCCTGCGTCTGAATGTTCAGCTGGAATTGCTGGTCTTTGGAGATCGGGCGCGCGCCGATCCTCCCGACCGGCGCCACCACGTTTTGCGCCTGAATCGCCGCGATCACATCGGCCGGGGTCAATTTGAGGTTGTCGAGCCGCCTCGTGTCGAACCAGATGCGCATCGAATAATTCAGTGCGCCAAAGATATGCGCCTGGCCGACCCCCGGGGTGCGCGACAAGACGTCGAGCACGTTGATGATCGCGTAATTGGTGATGAACAGCGGGTCCTGCTTGCCGCTCTCGCTGTAGAGCATGATGAATTGCAGGACCGCCGACGATTTCTTTTGAACCGTCAGGCCTTCGAGCTGGACTTCGGAGGGCAGCTGGGAGAGGGCGGTCTGGACCCGGTTGTTGACGTTGACCGTGTCGATGTCGGGATCGCTGCCGAGATCGAAACTGACGGTCAAATTGTAGCTGCCGTCATTGCCGCTCGTCGACTTCATGTAGAGCATCTTGTCGACGCCGACGACCTGCGCCTCGATCGGCTGCGCAACGCTCTGCTCGACATCCGCGGCGGAGGCGCCCGGATAGGCTGCCGTCACCTGGACCTGCGGCGGCACGATGTCCGGGAATTGCGCGACCGGAATGCGGCTCAGCGCCAACAGACCGGCGATCGTAATGACAAGCGCAATGACGACCGCCAGCCGCGGGCGATCGACAAAGATCGCGGAGATCATCGGCTCGCCTTGGGGGCACCCGGCGCCGCGGCGCCACTGACCCCGTCGTTGCTGCGCGCAGCACCCGGCTCGGTCTGCTCGAATGCCGAGGGTATCGGCGGCGGCGGGGAGGCGGGCCCCGGCGATACGACCTCGCCGGGGCGGGCTCGCTGCACACCTTCGGCGATCACCAGCTCTCCCTCCTTGAGCCCGCTCGACACGACGGCGGTCGACGGCGTTGACTGGCCGAGGCGGATGCGCCGGATTTGTGCTTTGTTCTGCGCGTCGACGACATAGACATAATCGCCTTGCTGGTCGGACAACACAGCGGCACGCGGGATCGCCAGAACCGACACCGGCGTGACACCTTGCAGCAGCACGGTCACGAACTCGCCGTCGGTCAGCTCGCGCGCACCGGGGTCCCCCGCCTTCATTCCCGTCAACACCGGGTTGGGGATCACCCCGCGCAGGGTGACCGTGTCGGTATTTTCGGAGACGGTCGGCGACACGTAATCGAGATGACCCACCTGCCCGTAGATTTTTCTGGTCGGCAATCGGAGCCGGATCACGACGGCGCGAAAGCCGCCCTTCGGCGCATAACGGTCGCGCAATTCGAGCCCGGTGCGCAGCGCAATCGGAAAGATCACGTACATCGGGTCTTGGCTGACCAGATTTGCCAGGGTTCCGCTCGTCGGCGAGACGACATTGCCTTCGGTCACCGCGGTGGCGCTGATCGCGCCGTCGATCGGCGCGAGAATCCGGGTATAGCCGAGATTGATTTCGGCCTGTTCGAGCTGGGCCTGGGCACCGGCGATCTGCGCCGCCAGGGCGCGCTCCGAGGCGAGGGCGGTATCGACTGTCGCCTGCTCGCCGGCGACGGTCTTAAGCAGGTATTGCGCGCGTTCGAGGGTCAGCTCGGCATTTTGATGCTGCGCTTGGAGCTGCGCGACGTTGGCCTTGTTGTAATCGACTTGCGCCTGGAACGGCGGCTGCTCCAGCTGGTAGAGGAGATCGCCCTTTTTGACCTCGGAGCCTTCGACAAAAAGCCGCTTTTCGAGAAAGGCGGTGACCCGGGCGACCAGCGCCACCCGGCCCACCGCCTGGATGCGGCCGATAAACTCGTTGGTCTGGGTGATCTCCTGGTGGTGGGCGCGCACCACCCCGACCGCCGGCGGCCCGGGCGCGGTCTGAGCCTCGGCGCCGATGGGCAGCATTACGAGCAGAAGAACCAGCAGCAGAGGCGTCATGACCGATCGATGGTCCATTCTGGGTTTGTCTCAATCGCGGTGCAAAGATCATACCCTGATTGACGATCGAGGCCCCGTGCTGTTGCCAAGATCGACAGAAGGACCGGCGCGGTAGATATTGGCCAGCGGTCGGCCAAGTCTTGGGAAAGGCGGCGGCCGGCAACCGACGTTGAGATTCTTGCGCGGGCCGCGTATCAGGTCAACATAGCCGCTTCCGCCGGCGCGCGGTCGATCGGGCGCCCCGGGTACGGAGCCGCGGCATGAACGGGACGGCCTTTGAAGAACTCGCCAGCTGGGTCACCGGCGCTGGGTTGATCGGTCGCACCGAGAGCGAGCTGATGGCGGGCTTTTGTCGGCGGGTCGCCGATGCCGGGGTTCCGGTGGCGCGCGCCATGGTGATTCTCGACACCCTTCACCCGATCTATGAGGGCCGCGTCTTTCGGTGGCGCGACGATGCGCCTGAGCACGTCGAGGCGGTGGATTACGGGCGCACCAACGAGGGCGAAGCAGCCGAGAACTGGCAGCGCAGCCCATTCTTCCATCTCCTTCAGTCCGGCGAAAGCGCGTTGCGGCGCCGGCTGGCGGCCGGCGAACCAGCCGATTTTTCGGCGATCGCGCAGGCGCGCGACGAGGGCGTGACCGATTACCTGGCGCTGGTCCATCGATTTGCGGCTGAAGGGGTGATCGGCGAAATGGACTGCATCTATTCATCCTGGGCGACCGATGCGGAGAACGGATTTGACGACGGCGCCGTCACCGCACTCCAACGGTTGACGCCCTTCCTCGAGCTCGCGGTCAAATCGGCGGCGCTCGCGCGGATGGCCGGAACGCTCGCCGAAACCTATCTCGGCCGCGATCCGAGCCGGCGGGTCATGAGCGGCCGCATCGCCCGCGGCGTCGCGGAGAAGATCGGCGCCGTGCTGTGGTACAGCGACCTGCGCGGCTATACCCAGATCAGCGACAGCATGCCGCCCGAAGAGATCATCCCGCTGTTGAACGACTACGCCGATATCGTCGTTTCGGCGGTGCACGGCCATGGCGGCGACGTCCTGAAGCTGATCGGCGACGGGACGCTCGCCATCTTCGCCGGGGAAGACCGCGAGCGAGCCTGCCTCGCCGGGCTCGCCGCCGCAGCGCGGGTGCGCGAGGATGTCGTCGGCCTCAACCGTAGCCGCGCCGCAGCCGGTCTGCCAACGACCGAGGTTTATCTGGCGCTGCATGTCGGCGATGTGTTTTACGGCAATGTCGGCAGCAAGGACCGGCTCGATTTCACGGTCATCGGTCCGGCGGTCAACGAAGTCAGCCGCATCCTGGCGATGAGCCGGTCGGTCGAGCAGGATGTGCTGCTGTCGGCGAGCTTTGCCGACGCGCTCGGTGCTGAAATGCGAGCCCGTTTGGTTTCGGTCGGTCGCTACGCGCTGCGCGGCGTCGCCCAACCGCAGGAGCTGTTCACCCCCGAGCCGGGCTTCGACGCTGGTGGGCGCGGGGGCTGACCGCGGGCCGCGGTGAGGGGCTGCGCCGCGAATGAGCGCTGGTCCCGGCCGCGCGCCAAGCCCATAGTGACCGCATGACGACCTTTGTAACGGTCTTGCTGGTGCTGGCCCTGGCCGGCGTTCTGATCGTGCTCGGCCTCGGCATCGCCCAGATGCTGCGCGGCGGCAACCCGCGTCGCTCGAACAAGCTGATGCAGGCGCGCGTCGTCATGCAGGGGCTGGCGCTTTTGCTGCTCGCCATCCTGATGCTGCTGGGTCGGCGTTAGCTCTCCCCGTCAGATGCTGAGCGATCGACGATGGTTCGGCTGACCCGGATCTACACCCGTGGCGGCGACAAGGGCGAGACCTCGCTCGGCGACGGTTCGCGCGTGCCGAAGCACTCGCTGCGGGTCGCCGCCTACGGCACGGTCGACGAAGCCAACGCCGCGATCGGCCTCGCCCGCCTCCATGTGAACACTGGGGTGAACGCCGGGGCCGATGCCGAGGCCGACGCGATGCTCGGGCGGATCCAGAACGATCTGTTCGACCTCGGCGCCGATCTGTGCACCCCGGAAGAGGACCGGCGCGGCCCCGGCGCGCTCCGCGTCCTCACCGCCCAGGTCGAGCGCCTCGAGCGCGAGATCGATGCAATGAACACAACGCTGCGCCCGCTCGAACTCGTTCATTCTGCCGGGCGGCACGGCGGCGGCCGCCCATCTTCATCTGGCGCGCACCGTGACCCGCCGCGCCGAGCGCCTGGTCGGCGAATTGGCCCAAACCGAGAGGATCAACCCCGAAGCGCTCAAATACCTGAACCGCCTCTCCGACCACCTCTTCGTCCTCGGCCGCCGGGTCAACGACAACGGCGCCCGCGACGTGCTGTGGGTGCCCGGCGCCAACCGCTGACCTCGGCGGAGCGATGGCCGAGACCGTGACCGGCGGCCTGGGCGCTGCCACCGGGCCGCTCAGTACGCCTGCGAACTTGACTTCAGCCGGGACGTCGGCCGCTTACGCATCGCCCTACAGGCCGGCCGCGGCCGGCATGTAAAGAAACCCGACACTCAGCCGGTGGCCTCCTTTCCTCTGCGTCGCACTACGAAAGCCGCCGCAAGCAGCCCCGATCCGATCAACAGGAGCGTGCTCGGTTCGGGGACGACATCGGTGCTTGTCAGACCATATATGATGGTGGCGCTGCACGACGCACAGTAGCCAGGCTGACCGGAAGACGGCGTAATTATGGCAAATCCGGCGCTGTTCTCCGAAATCGTCACAAAGTTGGTTTGGAACGAGGCGGGCAGTCCCACGTCGGCCGCCAAGCCACCGGCGATATCGGTGGAGTAGATGAACGCGACTGCCGACCCGCTGATGTTTTCGAAGCGGATCAGGTCGCCGATCGTTGAACTGCCAAACTCCTGGATCTTCACATCCCCGGCAACGACACTGGGGATCGTCGAGTTGAAGGTGTACCTGACGGTCGTCAGACCGCCCGGAAAAGGATCGGTCGCCAGGGCCACGCTGCCGCAATTTGCGGGGCACGAGTTGGTCACGGTCTCGACGAACGCCGGGTCGTCGCCGGGAGCTATCGGGGTGGCCTTGGCCGCCTGGCTCAACGCCAGGATCGACACTGCTGCAAAGCTCAGCACCCCCAGCAAACGTTTCGTCATCGTGCTCTCCCTCTATCCGAATACCGACGCTGCTAATTGAAGCGCAAGGCGCGTGCCAGTCAGATTAAGCCATTGACGGGATGAAGGAGCCATGGTTAACGTATCTCGCAATCAGCGGCGACTGTCAAGAATTCCGACGCTGTTTTATATCGACTTTATGATGATCGACGGCCTGTCGATCGACGTGCTACCGTCAATGTCCCGTTATCCTAAAAATTTCCAAGTATCTTTTGGCCGAGAGCGACGGAAACTCCATTTCGGAAAAATGACTTTTCACGTATGCCGGAATTGCCTTTAGCAGGACGAGCATCAGTTCTCGGAAATTTGGCAGGCATACGGTTCCGCTTGGCGCGCTCGCGACGAATTCTCCCCCCATGCGCGTCTGTACACGGACGGCGCGGTCATGCTCTCGCGTGCCGAACGCGGCCGCTGGAAATGGGAAGGTGTAAAAGAATTCGACACTCGGTGACGGCCTTCGGCAACCCAACAATGAAAGAACATCGGGATTATCTACTCAAGGCTCAACATCGGGGCCCTGTCCGAGGATCGAGTTGAGTCATTTTTGGGACCGGAAACGGAACAAGCGCGAACCCGTCCAGCGTCGAGCGGCCACGATGGATTTGCCACGATCGCGTGGTATCTCCTTGCTCGGGAGCGGCGTTGCGAATGCCCGCCTTCGGACCGGGCGAGACCGCGCCCGCTGCTGATCTGCTGCAGAAGCAGCAAAGGCAGCGGATCAAGGTACGGTCGGTCGAGGAGAAATCCTCGTCGCAATCGCGGCGCCGCTTGACGGGGCAGCCGTGCTAACGAAAGACTCACGAGGAACCAGCGGGAGATTGGGCATGCTGCCACGCGAGGAAAACGAGCTTCTGAGCCGGATCGGAGAGGGCACGGCGATGGGCGGCACGATGCGGCTCTATTGGATCCCGGCCTTGCTCGCGCGCGAACTCGCCGAGCCCGACGGACCGCCGGTGCGGGTGCGGCTCCTGGGCGAAGACCTCGTCGCCTTTCGCGACAGCGAGGGCCGGATCGGGCTCGTCGACGAGTATTGCCCGCATCGCCGCGCCTCCTTGTGGTTCGGGCGCAACGAGGAGGGCGGGCTGCGCTGCATCTATCACGGCTGGAAATTCGCGGTCGACGGCAGCTGCGTCGAGCAGATGAACGAGCCCGAACCGTTCTGCCACAAGGTTCACCTAACGGCCTATCCGACTGTCGAACTGGGCGGGGTGATCTGGACCTATATGGGCCCGCCCGAGCGGACCCCGCCGGCCCCGAAATTCGCCTGGACCCAGGCGCCGCAGACCCACCGCCACGTCTCCAAAGTGATCCAGGAGTGCAACTGGCTGCAGGCGCTCGAAGGCGGGCTCGACACCTCGCACGCGCCGATCATGCATCGCCTCCTGAAGGACAATGCCGGCCGCGGCGGGATCAGCCCGTCGAGCGCCTATGTGCGCGCCGGGGCGCCGAGCATCACCGTCAACCTGACCGATTACGGCTATCAATATGCCGGCATCAGGGCACTCGGCGACGACGAGCAGCACATCCGCACCTATCATTACATTCTGCCGTTCCATCAGATCCGCGCCTCGCGCTCGGAGCGCGGCAACCCGGTCGATGCCGGGCACATCTGGGTCCCGATCGATGACGAAAACACGATGGTCTACAACTGGGCCTACAGCGTCGGTGGCGAGTCGCTCTCCGAGGAGGACCGGCTCGAGCGCGGCATCGGCAACGGGCCGTTGCATGTCGATCAGGCGACGTTCCGCTCCAAGGCCAATCGGCAAAACGATTACCTGATCGACCGCGCCGTGCAGAAGAGCCTGAGCTTCACCGGGATCGATGGCGTCAATGTGCAGGACCGGGCGATCCAGGAGACGATGGGCCGCATTGTCGACCGCTCGCAGGAGCATCTGGGGCCGGCCGACAAGGCGATCATCCAATTGCGGCGGCTGTTGCGGCAGGCGGTCAGGACCGTCGAGGAAGGCGGGACACCTGCCGGGGTGCGGTCGAGCTATTACCAGCTGCGCGCCGCCGAGAGGGTGGTGCCGCGCACCGTCGACTGGCGGGGCTTGGTGACCGAGGGGCTGGCGCAGGAGGAAATCCTGCAGACGGTGTGACGATGGCCACCGAACAGGGCGAGGCGGCGGTGCCGCGCCGCCACCAGATCCGCATGGCGCCCGAGGAGCAGGCGGCGTTTCTGCGCGACAACCCGAAATGCGCGCTGGCCACGATCGATCCGGACGGCTTTCCGCATGTCGTGGCGATGGGGTTTTATGTCGAGGA
Organism: uncultured Alphaproteobacteria bacterium; assembly: GCA_963795485.1. GTDB lineage: Bacteria > Pseudomonadota > Alphaproteobacteria > ATCC43930 > CGMCC-115725 > AP-15. Next base: position 679,555 of record CAWCIL010000008.1, on the reverse strand, counting down.
CGGGATCTTTTACATGACCTCCTATGCGAAGGCGCAGAAGGTCTTGAACATCCGCCGCAACCCAAAGGTCGGGCTGATGGTCGAGACCGGCGCCAGCTATGCCGAATTGAAGGGCGTCATGGTGCGCGGCAGCTGCGAGATCATCGAGGATGTCGAAACCGTCCGCGCGGTGATGAACCATCGCCGCAGCAGCCCGCAGAGCGGCCGGCGCGGCTCCCTCGACAGCGCCCCCAAGCGCGTGGTGCTCAAGGTCACCCCGCACAAAACCGCCAGCTGGGACCACGCGAAGCTCGGTGGGCGGTATTGAAAGAGGTTCGCACTCAAACCCATTTCTGAGCCCACCGAGTTCGATCCCTAAGGAGATCCGGGCATGGCAGGAGAATCCGCGCATTTCGGGCTGCGGGAGCGGCCACCGACACCGGCGATCCGGCCGTTCGAGCTGCCGCCGCGCATGCAGCCGATGCTCGATCGCGCGCATCACGGCCTGGCTGAACCGTTTCGCGGCGTCGCTGCCGGCGGCGAGCTCGCGCCGGGGCTGTTCGCGCTCGGGAAGACCGGCGTCTCGCTCGCCCCGCTGGTCGAGGCGGCGCGGTCGCTGCTCGCAGCGCTGACCTCGGGACAGCGCAAGAGGGTGAGCTTCGCGATCGGCGACGAGGCCTGGCGGAAATGGTCGAACATCCATCCCTGGCTGATGCGCCACGGTGTGTGCCTCGCTGATTTCGACCATGACCAGCGCGAGGCCGCGCTGGCGCTGATGCGGGAAACTTTGAGCGCCGCCGGGTACCAGTCTGCCCGGGACGTCATGCGGCTCAACGAGCACGCGCTCGAAATCACCGGCAAGCCCGAGGAATACGGCGAATGGCTCTATTGGGTCAGCGTGTTCGGCACGCCATCGACGGATGAGCCGTGGGGCTGGCAGATCGACGGCCATCACCTCAACCTCAATTGCTTCGTGCTCGGCGATCAGCTGGTGCTGACCCCGACCTTCATGGGCTCCGAGCCGGTGCTGGCGCGCTTCGGCAGATATCAGGGAACCCGCGTCTTCGCCGCCGAGGAGGAGCGGGGCTACGCGCTGATGCGCTCTCTATCGCCCGAGGAACGGCAGCGGGCGACGATCGGCGCCGATTTGCCATCCGAACTGCTGACGGCCGCATTCAACGACAACCGGCGGATCGACCCAGCCGGGATTCGGTACGACGAGCTGCCGCCCGAGAGTCGCGACCGCCTCGAAGCGCTGCTCGCGACCTATACCGGCCGCATTCGCTCCGGGCATGCCGACATCCGCTGGGCCGAGGCGAAGCGTCACCTCGGCGAGACGCGTTTCGCGTGGATCGGCGCGTTCGACGATGCGAGCCCGTTCTATTATCGCATCCTGAGCCCGGTGATCCTGATTGAGTTCGATCACCAATCGGGCATCATGTACGACAACGACAAGCCCTCGCGCGACCATATCCACACCGTGGTGCGAACGCCCAACGGCAACGATTACGGCAAGGATCTGCTGCGCCAGCACTACGCCCGGCACGACCACTCGCGACGGGGTTCGGGTTTTGTTGAAGCCCATTCATAAAAAAGTACATGATTATCCCCTTGACGACCGTACAAGGGTCAAGGCAGTCTCACTGGATTGATGTTTCCGGTCGGCATTACGCGATATAGGAACGGCCTCGGCACCGTCGCGAGAGAGAGTATCATCGGGTATGCCTTGAAGAAGTATTGCAATTTATCGAAGGTTTGTGAGCTTGCGCCAGGCAGATAGAAGCAACCGACGTTGTGTTGCTTGATCGCCATCGCTTCGACAGCGACGGCGTGAAATTTTTGGTCGTGGCTAAATGCGATCCAGCCGTTCCGGCCGCAGATTTCAAGCCAGCGGTCGTCTTGCATGTTCTGTGGAAAATTGTTGGTCTTATTGTGGTGCCATTCAACCTTAAATGGCGGCTTCATGTGCGCAAGCGCTTCAGGAAAGCGCTTGCCGAAATTGCGATCGAAATAGAACGTCAGTGAAGCCACTTCGTGGTGAGCTGGTCATCACTAATGCCCTCAAATGAGAGGGCATCGATAACTTCCGTCTCGCGAAGGCCGAAATCCTCTGCTATTTCGTCCGGAGGCTCCCCGGCAGACCAGCGTCCCTTGATCGCCCAGGTGGGAACGCCCTTCACCATCGGCGAGCCGAACGAGATGCGAGGGTCAATGACAACGGTGGAATCGGAGCCTGCCACATGCCAGCGAATCACGATGCCTCGCCGCTCGTAATCGAATTCCGTCAATCGACCGATCACCGATTCCCACGCAAGCTGGCCTTGCTGATCTGGTCGCAGCAGCTTACCGAAACCCTGCTTATTCCCGACGACCTCCGCATAATCGATGAAAAGGCCGCGTCCATCGGTCTTAAACCGATATTGGGCAAATGGATGCTCGCTTTCCAACGTGCGAGCGATATACCCCCTCGCTTCCCTTATTTGACGAAGACGGACGCCCTCGTTGCGTAGCGCGGCGACGACAGCAACTTCGATTAGCTCCATGTAGGATAGGGCTTCGCGCTTGGGTCGCGGTGCCAGCACGCCCGCTTTGCCCTTCTGCCACTGCGCAACCGTCTGCGGGGCGAGACGCGCATATCTTGCCGCTTCTTGGACCTGATAATTCGGCAGAAACAGCCGCCTCCGCCAAGCATCTTGGGATCGCGCAGCCGTCGGCATCGTCCCCACACCCCCAGAACATAACAGCAACATTATGCGGCACGCGCACCGGCCGCGGTATCCATTCTACCCCTTGTCGGGTCCGGCTTGAACCCCCAATATGCCGACATGGCCTTAACGCTCGCAGAAGCGCTCCGAGCCGGTCGATTATCGGAGTTCGTCACCGAACAGGAAACCGCTGGCCTACCGGCGGCCGATCGAGGCGCGTTCGAGCGCGTGCTACGCGCGGCCGTCAAACCCGCGAAATCAACAGGTCGAACATCGCATTCCCGAACTGCCGATGGTTCGACCGATAACAGAACTCGGCGAGGTAAGCGGGCATCCGCTTCTCGCTGACGTGAATGTGGGTGCTCCGCACCGACGCTTTGAACAGTCGCCAAAAGCCTTCAACGCTGTTCGTGTGGAACGTCTCGCCCGTCCGCCAATCATACCAGCTCCACTCCTTGGCCGCGTGCTTGACGGCACCGTGCGTATAACCGTCGCCGGTTAGTAAACCGTAGCTCATCAACTCATCCGTGGAGACGACCGCGCCCGGTTAGACGTTCTCCAAAACCACGTCGCGCAATGTCTCCATGCGAACGTTCGGAACAACTTGCGCCGCCATACGGCCGCCGCGCTCTACCATCCCCACGACAATCGTCTTGCCAGCGGCGCCGCGACCACGCTTGCCCGGCCGTCGGCCGCCCACGTATGCCTCATCAATTTCGATGCGGCCGGTCAACAGCCCGCCGAAGTCGGCTTCCTCCATCAGCTTGCGGATTTGCATACCCATCCTATAGGCGGTCTTGTAGGTCACGCCGAGTTGCCGCTGTAGCTCTTTGCCGCTGATGCCATGCCGCTTCGTGACGAACAGATAGACCGTATAAAACCACATACGCAGCGGCGTCCGCGTATCCTGAAAGATCGTCCCCGCCATCGGATGCACGTTCGCACCGCAATGCGCGCAGGTATAGGCCGGACGATCGGCGAGACGATGGAAGGTCGAAACATGCAGGCATTTGTCGCACGGATGCCGCAGGCCGTAGCGAAGCTCCATGAGGTGTTCGAGACAGCTTTCCTCGGTCGGGAAGCGCTCGAAAAATTCGCGAACCGAGAAGGGCTGAACCTGGCTGGGGTCGCTGCGGCGGGGCATCGGCTTTCTCCCTTGCCCCGGAATATAGGCTCTCGCTGTACGGTCGTCAAGGGGATAATCTCGAAAAAGTAAGCAGGAAGACTTCAGCATGTCTTTCTTAATGCAATCACTGACCAATCCCGATACTGAAACGACCTCCCGATGCTCATTTCTTGGTCAGGTGTAGGTCGAAGCCCGGACCGCGCAACTCGGCGAGATAACCCGTTACCGCGCCGAATTCGGTATCGTATTCCATGCGCACCGGGATCATTCGATCACCTGCGGTCAGCCGCGCATACCAGATCTTGCCCCGCCGATAGGTGTTCTCGTCACTGTTTCGATTGGCCACGATGTCCTTGCGGACGACTGCGCAGACCTGGGTTGGACCAGCGAAGTCCTGATAGCTGTCCGGCGCCAGCGTTTCCCGTTTAACGTCGGTGAAGCGAAGATCATAGAGTCCGCCGCCATCGAAGACCGGGACAACGAGGGCGCAAGTGCCGCGCCGGGCCACCTGACGTTCAAGAAGGAAATACGCCGTCAGCTGATCGACGGTACCGCGCATTTGCTTCGCTGCGATCAATAAAGGCCGCTCGCCCGAGGGCGGCGTCGAAGCGTTGATCACGGTGTCGTCGTCGGGGTAATCGAGACGGTAGTGACGATCGGCGCCGTTGCGCCGAACCTCGGCCCGATACGCGTCTGGACGAAGGGTGTTCCCGGCGACTTTTCCGTGAACCTCCGAGTGGCTGGTAAGATCGACAAATAAGCTGGCGAGGCCGCGGGTATCGAGATCCATGGTGATCGCATACCGGTTCGCCGCTTCCTCGATGGTCGTGCGGTTGGTCAAAACGTGCAGGCCGGCAAAGCCGAAGACCTCGAAGCGGGCGGTGACGCTGTCCGCCTCGGCCGCGGGCGCCATGACCGCTCCGGCAACCTGCGGAAGGGTCGCGACCAGGGAGAGTGCGGCGATCGTCCAGGCCGCGGCGAAACGAGCAATCATCATCGTTGCACTGATCTCGCAACGGAGGAGTCTCGGGATGATATGGTCGCTGCGATGCATCACCGCGACCCGCGGACGAGAGCCCTTGATGATCCTTTCAAGCGCGCGGTTTGATTGACGCTTTACCGCGCCGCATCGTCCAGGCGGCATTCCGCCGCATGGTCCGGCAGGAACCCAAAGCGCCTGCGGCAACGATGAGCGGGATGCGCTGCGCTTTTCCGCGTTCGCTCGATTTAGGAGGACCGCCAGACCCCGCGATCCGCCCTCGGTTGACACCGCCGGGCGGGGGCGGTCATGGTGCGCCCGCACTCGCCAGATTTTATGCCGGAAGCCGGAATCCGCCATGACCGATGCCGATCTCGCCGACGCGATTGACGCTCTCTGGGAAGCGCGCGAGGGGATTTCGCCCGCAACCCGCGGGGCCGGACGCGAGGCGGTCGAGGCGGCGCTCGAAGGGCTCGATGCCGGGCAGTTGCGCGTCGCCGAAAAGACCACGCGCGGCTGGCAGGTGCACCAATGGCTGAAAAAGGCGGTGCTGCTGTCGTTCCGCCTCAACGACATGGTCGAGATCCCGGGCGGCCCGACCGACCCCGAGCGCGGAGCGTCGCGGTGGTGGGACAAGGTGCCGTCGAAATTTGCCGGCTGGTCGTCGAACCGTTTCCGCGATGCCGGGTTCCGCGCGGTGCCGGGCTCGATCGTGCGCCGCTCGGCCTATATCGCGCCCAATGTCGTCCTGATGCCGAGCTTTGTGAATGTCGGCGCCTATGTCGACAAGGGGACGATGGTCGATACCTGGGCGACGGTCGGCTCGTGCGCCCAGATCGGCGCCAACTGCCACCTTTCGGGTGGGGTCGGCATCGGCGGCGTGCTCGAACCGTTGCAGGCGGAGCCGGTGATCATCGAGGACGACTGCTTTATCGGCGCCCGCAGCGAGGTGGTCGAGGGGGTCATCGTCGAGCGCGGGTCGGTCCTGGCGATGGGCACCTTTATCAGCGCCACCACCAAGATCGTCGACCGCGACACCGGCGAGACCCATTTCGGCCGGGTCCCGGCCTATTCGGTGGTGGTCCCGGGCTCATTGCCTGGTCGGCCGCTGCGCGACGGCAGCCCCGGCCCCAGCCTCTACTGCGCGGTCATCGTCAAGACGGTCGACGCGCAGACCCGCGCCAAGACCGCGATCAACGAATTGCTGCGCGAATGAGGAACGCCGCCATCGACCCGGCGGCACTCGCCGCCGAATTGATCCGCCGGCCGAGCGTCACCCCCAGAGACGAGGGTGCGATCGGCATCGTCGCCGGGCATCTCGAAGATCTCGGCTTTACCTGTCACCGTCTCACCTTCGGCGGCGACGGCAGCGACGAGATCGTCAATCTCTACGCCCGGATCGGCCACGGGCGGCCCAATCTGTGCTTTGCCGGGCATACCGACGTGGTGCCGCCGGGAGCGCGCGAGGCGTGGTCGTTCGAGCCGTTTTCGGCGAACCTGCACGACGGCGCGCTGTGGGGCCGCGGTGCCGTCGACATGAAAGGTGCCATTGCCGCTTTTGTCGCCGCGGCAGAGCGCTGGCTCGGCGCAGCACGGGGCGAGCTTTCCCGGGTCGATCAGCCTGCTGATCACCGGCGACGAGGAAGCGGCTGGGGTCAACGGCACCAAAAAGGTGCTCGAATGGCTGGCGGCGCGCGGCGAAGCGCTCGACGGCTGCCTGGTCGGCGAGCCAACCTCGGCCGCGGCGCTCGGCGACATGATCAAGATCGGCCGGCGCGGCAATTTGACCGGCCGGCTGACCGTCCACGGCGTGCAGGGGCATACCGCCTATCCGCATCTCGCCGACAATGCCGCCCATCGCCTCATTGCGATGCTCCACGCGCTGACCACGGCCGAGCTCGACCAGGGCTCCGAGCATTTTCAGCCTTCGACCCTGCAAGTCTCGACGATCGACATCGGCAATCCCGCCGCCAACGTGATCCCGGCCGAGGCCCGGGCGGTCTTCAACATCCGTTTCAGCGATTGCTGGACCGGAGAGAGCCTGCAACGCCGGCTCGTCGAGCAGCTGAACGCAATCGGCGGGCGCTATGGGCTCGAAGTGACGGTCAGCGGCGAATCGTTTCTGGTCGCACCCGGCGCGGTCAGCGGGGCGCTCGCCGAAGCGATCCGGCGCGTCACCGGCCGGATTCCCGAGCTCAGCACCACCGGCGGCACCTCGGATGCGCGCTTCATCCGTGCCTATTGCCCGGTCGCCGAATTCGGCCTCGTTGGACAGACCATGCACAAGGCCGACGAGCGGGTCGATCTGGCCGACCTCGCCGCCTTGACCGAGATTTATCGCACCTTTCTCGACTTGTTCTTCGCGCGGCCCTGACCGGGCGCTACGGTCCCTGATGGCAGCGACGGCATGGCAATTGGAGCTGCGCTCGGCGCTCGTCGGCAGCCTGCGACTGGCCAAAGGCGACCGCGGCGGCCTTTCCTGCTTCGATCGCACGCTCGACGGCTTCTGGCGGTCCTTTCTCGCCGGGGTGTGGAGCTACCCGCTCTACATGGTGCTGCTGACGATGCGGGTCAGCTTTGCCCAGTGGCAAGCCGCCGGCGGCGTCCGCGTCATTCTGATCGAGACGATCGCCTATGTGATCGCCTGGGTGGCGTTTCCGCTGGTCATGCTGTCGGTCTTGCGCTGGATCGGCCGCGAGCAGCGCTTTTTCGACTTCATGGTCCCCTATAATTGGTGCCAGCTGCCGCAGAGCGTGCTGTTCGTTCTGGTCGGGCTCGATTCGGAGAGCGGCATCTTGGGCGATCCGATCGCGCAGGCGATCGAGGTGGCCGCCGCCGTCGCCGTCCTTGTTTACGAGTGGTACATCGCGCGGGTGGCGTTGGAGACGAGCGCGGCCGCCGCGACGCTGGTGGTCCTCGTCGATCTCGTTCTCGGGGTGATCATCAGCCGCGCCGCCGGCGCCCTCTACTGAACCGGTGCGGACCCGCCCCGATCCGTCCCGGCAGGGGGGGCGAAGGGGTCCGGCCGGTCCGCTTCCGGTGGAGTGAGGGAGGGTGACGTCAATGGGGTTGGCGCGGAATGCTCCTCCACAGGCTTGGAGGGCCCCGTCAGTTGCGTCAACAGCTGGTCGAACGCATGGCTTTGTCCCGCTTCGGACCGCGTCGCGGATTGAGCGACACGAGGCCGCGGCGGCGCGGGTGAGCGCTCGGAACGGACGGATCGAACCGGCGAACGCCGCGTGTCCGACCGAGTGTGGGCAACTCGTCGCAGGCGGGGCGGGGCGCTCCCGGCCATAGGACGCGGTGCGGCATGCTCCGGTGACGACGAGGCCGCGGTCTTCGGCGCCGACGAAGCAATTGCGGGGGCCGGATGACCGAGTGCCGGCTTCGGACCGATCTGCGGCGGCGGCTCGGTATTGGCCGAATGCCGCGAGATACCGTGCGCGGTCCTAATCTGCGTCGGCGGCTCGGTAGCGGCCGAATGCCGCGAGATACCCTGCGCGGTCCTAATCTGCGGCAGCGGCGCGGTTTCACTCGCGGCCGGGTGCGGCGGCAGCGCCGGGCCCGGAATGGCGGCGGTGGCCGCAGCCGGGTGTGGCGGCAGCCCGGTTTCGAGCGAAGTCGGCGCCGAGGGGTGCGCGAAATTGGGCCCGGCGGCGGCGGTCGTTGGTTTTTCCGGCGCCGCGAGCAGCAAAAAGCCGACGCCGAAAAAGGCACCGATGGTCAATGCCGCGACCAGCCCGACCAGCCCGAGATAGAAGAGCGTGCCGGCCGGGAGCCCGGAAGCGGCCGGGGCCGGTCGACGGTCACGCATCGAAATCATCGGCGATGTCGCCGACGCTGCCGCGATCGGCGCTCGCTCCTCCGTCGCGATCGCGGAGAGCGGGGGCGCATCGGCGATTGCAGCCTCGCCGAATGGCCGCTGAGCGGGTTCGGGGAAGAGCCGGGGCTCTGCCTTGTCGGGGCGGAGCCGTCGTGGCGACCGAGTAAGCGTAGGGATCCCGAATGTCATGCCGCGGCTCTCCGCCACATTGCTGCTGTCTTCTATAGAGAAACCCGAGAGCGGGTAACCCTTCGCGCTGCAAACCTGCCGACCCAGCTAAGCGGGCGGCCGCCCCGCTTCAGCCATGAGGTCTATCGATTATTATCGAGCGATCCTATTTTGCAACTCCACGATCGTCGTTGGCCGCAGCCGGGTCATGTGATTTGCGAGTCCTGAATCTCAGCCGGGTAGCGTACTTCGACCAGATAGAGACCTTCGGCCGGGGCGGTCGGGCCGCCGGCGCGGCGGTCGCGGGCGGCAAGTGCCGCGGCCACGTCGTCGGGCTTCCAGCGGCCGAGCCCGACCAGCTCCAAGGTGCCCGCCATATTGCGCACCTGGCGGTGCAGGAACGAGCGCGCCCTCGCCTCGATGCGGATCTCGTCGCCGAAGCGGCCGACCTCGAGCGCGTCCAATGTCCGCAGCGGCGACTTCGCCTGGCACAGAGAATCCCGAAAGGTGGTGAAATCGTGGTGGCCGACGAGATGGCCGGCACCCTCGCGCATCGCCGCGATCTCGAGCGGCGGCGCCACCCGCCACACCCGGCCGCGCTCCAGCGCCGCCGGCGACCGCCTGTTGAGGATGCGATAGACGTAAACGCGGAGAATCGCCGAGAGCCGGGCGTCGAAATTCTCGGGCGCGGGCTCGGCGGTGAGTACACTGATCGCGGCCGGGCGCAGATGATGGTTGACGGCACTGCGCAAGACCTCGGCCGGCACCCGGCGCGGGAGGTCGAGATGCGCCACCTGACCCAGGGCATGGACCCCGGCATCGGTACGGCCCGCGCCGTGAACCGCGACCTTTTCGCCGCAAAAGCGCATGACCGCGGTTTCTAGCGCCTCCTGCACCGAGAGGCCCTGGGGCTGGCGCTGCCAGCCGACCAGCCCGGCGCCGTCAAATTCGATGGTCAGCCGGTAGCGGGGCACGGCAGGATCGTCCCGGGCGGGATCGGACAGCCGCGCAGGAAATCGGCCGCATCTAGCGGCGCGCGGCCCGGCCGCTGCAGCCGTAAGAGCCGCAGCGCACCCGACCCGCAGGCGATCGCCAAGGCGGCATCGAGCACGGTGCCCGGCAGCGCCGTCGATGGACCGGGGACGATCTCGGCGGCGAATACGCGGATCGCTTCGCGAGCATGCTCGAAAAAGGCGCCGGGCCAGAGGTCGAGCGCGCGCACCCGTCGCTCCAGCTCCGCGGCGGGGCGTCGCCAGTCGAGCCGGCCCTCCGTCCGTCTGATCTTGGGCGCATAGGTCACACCTTCCGGTGCCTGCGGCCGCGGCATCAGCCCGTCTTCAGTGAGCGCATCGAGCGCAGCAACGATCAGTTTGCCGCCGATTTCGGCGAGCTCGTCGGTGAGCCCCGCAGCACTCGTCCGCGGGGCGATCGGCACCCTCCGCTGCATCAGGATCGGGCCGGTGTCGAGCCCCTCCTCCATCTGCATGATCGTGACCCCGGTTTCGCTGTCGCCCTCGAGCAAAGCGCGCTGCACCGGGGCGGCGCCGCGCCAGCGCGGCAGCAACGAGGCATGCACGTTGAGGCAGCCGAGCCGGGGCGCCTCCAGCATCGCGCGCGGCAGGATCAGGCCGTAGGCGGCGACCACCGCGGCATCGGGCCGAAGCGCCGCGAACTCCATCGTCGCTTCCTCGTCGCGCAAACGGGTGGGACAGCGTAGTTCGAGGCCATGGCGCCGCGCCGAGAGCTGCACCGGCGAGGGCTGCAGCCGATGGCCGCGGCCGGCCGGGCGCGGTGGCTGGGTATAGACGGCGACGAGGTTGTGCCCGGCCGCGAGCAACGCCTCAAGGATTGTCGCAGCAAAACCCGGGGTGCCCATGAAGACGAGGTCCAACACCCACTCCCGCCAGGACGCCTGCCCGGCCGCGGCCGTCAGGCCGGGACGAGGGTTCGGCCGCGCTTCAATTTGGCGAGCTTGCGCAGGATCATCCCGCGCTTGACCATCGAAATGTGGTCGACAAACAGGACCCCGTCCAAATGGTCGATCTCGTGCTGGATGCAGGTCGCCAGCAGTCCCGCGGCCTCGATCCCGCGGATCTCGTTCTGGTAGTCGAGATACCGCAGGCGGATCTTTTCCGGGCGGGTGACGTCGGCGTAATGCTCGGGCAGCGACAGGCAGCCCTCGCTCAGGGTCATCAGCTCCGGCGAGCGCCACAAGATCTCGGGGTTGGCCAGCATCATCGGCTGCGGCTGCTCTCCTTCGCGGGCGACATCGAGGACGATGACCCGTTTGGCCACCCCGACCTGAGGGGCGGCGAGGCCGATGCCGATCGCCTGGCGCATCGTCGCCAGCATATCGTCCATCAGCCGCCGGACCTCGTCGTCGACAGCGATGACGGGCCGCGCCTTGATCTTGAGACGCGGGTCGGGAGCGGTGATGATCGATAACAGAGCCATCGGACGCAGATTTATGTAAGGAACGCGGGGTGCAGCGTCAATCCGCCGGCGCCGATCCGAGATTGCGGCGGCACCGGCCCGAGCGTATCAACCCCCGGGACCGCACCGGACGGGCGATCAGCGCTCCCGACCCGACCGGGCCCCGATCAGGGCGGCGGCGATTTCGACCGGGTCGTCGTCGGCCCCGGCCAGGAATTCGACCGCGCGCACCACCGGCGGGCGCAGACGGTCGCCGAGCTCCGCGATCTCCGAGATCCGCACCGGCCGACCGTCGAGATCGCGCGCGCATTTATGCAGAACGCGTTCGAGCACGAAAGCGACCGTCATCCGGCCCGGGGAGTGCGACGAAGCGATGCACCCGCGGGCATAAATCGCCAGCTCGCGCAGCGCCTCCAAACTGCCGAATTGGTCGCGCTGCGTCTGGTACAGGAACTGGCGCTTGAGGTGCGCCGCAGCGAGGTCGACGATCGATTGGGTCAACTGAACTCACGCCAGGTAAACAGCGACTCGAATTTGACGCCGGCGTTTCTGAAGTTATCTTCGGCGCCTTCGAGGCGGTCGACAATCGTGATGATCTTGAGGATGGTGCAGTGGCGCTCCCGGACCGCGTCCGCCGCCTGCATCACCGAACCGCCGGTGGTGGTGACGTCCTCGAACAGGATCACGCGCGAGCCCGGTTCGAGCAACCCCTCGATCCGCTGGTCGGTGCCGTGGCCTTTGCTTTCCTTGCGCACGAAAAAGCCTTTGATCGGCTTGTGCGGCCAGCTTTTCGCGCACACCGCGGCGATGATCGGAATGGCCCCGGTTTCCAAGCCGCCGATGTATTCCACGTCCTCGTCCCCGATCCGGTCGAACAACAGCTCGGCCGCCAACGAGGCCCCCTCCGGATCGAACATCGTGCGCTTCATGTCAAAGAAGAAACTGCTCGACCGCCCCGACGCGAGCACGAAATCGCGGTTCTGCAACAGCGAATTTCGCCGGATGATGCCGAGCAGCCGTGCTCTTTTGGCCGGCAGGTCCGCGCGCATCCTAAACGTTCCTTTTCATCCCGCCCGCCGCAGACCCGGCGCGCCCGCGCAAGTCGGTCGACGATGACAAAAAAATTAAGCCCGAAGCGTGCGCCTCTGGCAAGGGGGCACCGACAGGGCGTCGCGGCTTGCGCGACAGACACACCGAACCCTCTGACCGTCGGCGACGCGTTGACTGTCGGCCGCGCGTCGGGCCGCCCCCCCACGGTAGAGCATTAGCCCAATCAGATCGAACGGTCATTCGCGCCAAAGCGCGTGCAGTTCGATCTGCGCCGGCTCAGCGCCCTTTCGATCGCTTCCTCGGTGCGGAATTGGCAAACGCTCCAAGGAAAAAGAGCGCGCTGTTATCAGGAATGCAGGACCAAGGACCAGGTATCGGCAGAGGCTTGGAAATCGGGTAGGCGCCCTCGCTTGGCGGAACGCCGTGGCCGCTGGCTAAAGCCGAGCCCGGTGACGGAGCAGCCGTTGCGGCACGTTTTTGACCGTGACGTAACCCTCCAGCACACCGCTCAAGTAGGCCTGGAACTCTGTATCCGAAACCGAACGGCCGTCGAGAAACCGGCGCAGCCGATAGGAGTTGGCGCCGCGCGGATTGATCCCCTCCTCGACCAGCGTCGCCGATCTGACCCCGATGTTCTCGAGCACCGCGATGGCGGATGGGTGCGTGATCCCGCTCGGATAGCAGAAATGACGAAAGCTCTCTTCCGGTCTGCCGCAGGCTCTCGCCAACGCGGCGCGGTTGTCGGCGATCTCGCGGTCCAGTTCGTCGGAATCCGTATCGGACGACCGGTGGCGATGCGTGTGCAATTGGATGTCCAGGCCCCTTCTGTCGGCTTCACGAATCTCCGCGGTGCTCATCAGATGAAACTGACGGCCCTCCCACCAATCCGCGGTCGGCACGCCGAACCGGGAAGCGCATTCCCGGAGCGCCTGCTCGCGTTGGATGATCGAGGGCAATTTTTCAATCTCGGCGACGATGCCGGGAATTTCATCCGGTGCCAGACCGGCGCGCTGGAAGATGTAGTTGACAACGATGTTGACGACGGGCAATTGGTTCTCCGAGTACCATGTCGTCACGTAAACGGTGGCCGGCAGACCCAAATCTTCGAGGATCGGCAGCATGTGGGTGTAGGTCGAGCTCCAGCCGTCATCGATCGTGATAACCACCGCCTGGTCCGGCAAGCCGCCTTCGTCGAGCCGCCGCAAGCCTCGCCGAGCGGCAGCACCGGGTAGCCGGAGCTCCTGAGCCAGACCATCCGCCGCTCAAATTGTTCCGGCGTGATGAACAGGCGATTGCCGTACTGATATCCCGGTGTGGTCCACAATCCGTGATAGGCCAGAATCCGCAGGCTTTTGCGGGAGGCTCGCTGCGACAGCGCAAATACCCCCGCTGCCCGCGCCGCTCGCAGCAATCTCACTTTTATCGTAGATCGCAAATCGCGCTTCACTTCCTTGGCTCAACGGCTTCCTGCTTAGCGAGCGCTCGTGCCTCGGTGACTTGGATCGCAAGGGTACCAAGCGTCAGAAGCGTACCACTAGGCCATATATCGTGACATGTGAACGAAAAACAAATAGCTTGCCTTTTTCCGGATAGTATCAGGGGCGTTGCGTCGCGGCCCATCGGAGAAGGTGGCGGCGATCCCAAACCAAAAGATAGGAGGTTGGCAGGTATTGACCATTCGCGAACAGCTTCCGCCGCGTTTCAGAAGTTTGCGTCGCCAAACTTATTGAACCCTGATCAGAACCGTGACAAATCGACAGAGCGCCGTTCTGCACAGGAATGTTTCTTAAATATGCTAGGCGTGGAGACACTCTCTCAATGACCGGATCAAAAAACCATGACGAGCCGAATACACCTTTGACTGCTGGGTTTACCGTCAGCACCTCAGCGATACGCAAATAGCACCGTCGCCAACCATCTTCATTGAACTCGTCCAGGGCTGGCGCGTGGGTGTGTATCTCGTAGAACGGCGCAAACCCTACAGTACGCAAAAAAAATCGCGCCGCAATTATGGCGTTTCGCCCCCGCGTACTCAGCACGGATCGGCGCGAAACCCCGGTCTCGTGCATAATCTGTGCGCCAACCGGGATCATCCGCTGTGAGGCAATGCAAAAATCCTTAATAAAGACATCGTTCTCAGGCTGGTAAAAGTCATCCGGAAGTCGAAAGGTGTCATCGCGAATACGCGATACATCATTCCGGTAAAAATGCCGGACATTATCTGTAAGACGTAATTTTTGTATCCGGCTATCAAAGCACTCGGCTAATATACGGGTACCATGCCGCAACGGCGCCGGAGGTAGATCGTTCATCACAGACCTGACAATGCTGTAGCTGCCTCGTGTTGGTAGCGCATCAAGCCGCTGTAGGAGACCAGATATATCTAAAGTAACAGCGTCGATGGACAATATCTGGCTCCAGTGTCGCCGTACCGCCCATTTATCCACTGAGCCGTCGAAAAGCAAGGGCTCCGCCTGCGGTCTCCCGCCGAACCTCAGCGTGGCGGAGCGGCTGTCCGCCGCCCGCGCGATATGGTGACATTTCTCGATGGCCTGATCATGTAATCCCTATTTGATGGGCGCGTGGTAGTGGCGTATGTATTGGTGCGGCCGAGAAGACGATATCGAATTCTTGACTCAGGCTGGGCCCGCCGTGCGATGGCACCCGTCGGGCAGCCGACGCAACTCCCGATGTAATCAACGGTGTCTATCGATGGCCTCCGTGTCACGGATGAGCATTCCATCGCAAAGCTTGGTGCGAGTCTTCGCTGGGGCTCTCCGGCATGGGGGGCAGTAGAGTACAGAGGAGATGGTCGTTCCCGCGATATCGCCCTCAGGGTCAGAACGGGTCGAGCTCGGTGTCCCAGTAGAGATAGTCGCGCCAGCTCTGGTGCAGGTAGTTGGGTGGAAAAGCGCGGCCGTTCTGCTGCAGCATGTGGGTCGTCGGCTGCACCGGGCGATGGCGCGGGTACATCCCGCTCTCGCGCGGCAGGCGGTTGCCCTTCAACAAATTGCAGCTGCCGCAGGCGGTGACGACGTTGGTCCAGGTGGTCCGCCCGCCGCGCGAGCGCGGGACGAGATGGTCGAAAGTCAGGTCGTGCGAGGGATAGGGCTCGGCGCAGTACTGGCAGGTGAAGCGGTCGCGCAGAAACACGTTGAACCGGGTGAACGCCGGATGGCGCGCCGCTGGCACGTATTCCTTCAGCGAGACGACGCTCGGCAGCTGGATCTCCAGCGACGGGCTATGCACCCGAACGTCGTAATGGTCGATGATGTTGACCCGGTCGAGAAACACCGCCTTGATCGCGTCCTGCCACGACCACAGCGACAGCGGAAAATAGCTCAGCGGCCGAAAATCCGCGTTGAGCACCAAAGCCGGACAATTATCCAAGCAAGCCGCCGTCAAGAGACTATTCCGCTTACCTCGCTCACGAGCCGGGATAGCACGCGATCATGACAGGTTGATAACGGATCGGGTGACCTGGGACAAGATTGGGCGCACAAGGATTAGGCGGCCAAGATTGGGGCCAGATCCTGCCGGTCAGCGGGTCGGCACCGGCTTCAGTCCGCGGTAATCGTAAAAACCACGGCCGGTCTTGCGGCCGAGCCAGCCGGCCTCGACGTATTTGACCAAGAGCGGACAGGGCCGGTACTTGCTGTCGGCGAGCCCCTCGTAGAGCACCTGCATGACCGACAGGCAGGTGTCGAGGCCGATGAAATCGGCGAGCTCGAGCGGGCCCATCGGGTGGTTGGCGCCGAGCTTCATCGCCGTGTCGATCGCCTCGACCGAGCCCACCCCCTCATAGAGCACATAGACCGCCTCATTGATCATCGGCAACAGTATGCGGTTGACGATGAAGGCCGGGAAATCTTCGGCCGCGACCGGCGTCTTGCCGAGCTTCAGTGCAAGGTCGCGAGTGAGCGCAAAGGTTTCCTCGTCGGTGGCGATGCCGCGGATCAGCTCGACCAGGGTCATCACCGGCACCGGGTTCATGAAATGCATGCCGATGAACTTGCCGGGCCGGTCGGTCGAGGCGGCGAGCCTGGTAATCGAGATCGACGAAGTGTCGGTGGCGATCAGCGCGTCGGACCGCAGCTGCGGGGTCAGCTTTTTGAAGATCTGCGCGCTTGACCTCCTCCTTTTCGGTGGCGGCCTCGATCACCATGTCGCAATCGCCGAACAGCGCGTAATCGAGACCGGCGGAGATGCGCGCCAGCGCCGCGTCCTTGTCGTCTTCGCGGACCCGGCCGCGGGCGACTTGGCGCGCCAGATTGCGCTCTATCGCCGCCCGCCCGCGCTGCAATGCGTCCTCGTCCACGTCGGTGATCACGACGTCGAGCCCGGCCAACGCGCAGACATGGGCGATGCCGCCGCCCATCTGCCCGGCGCCGATGACCCCGATGCGGCGCAGCCGGTCGAGCGGCGGCGCCGCTGCCGCCGGGCTGTCCGAGCGCGCGCCGGCGCTCACTGGCGGCGCTCGAGCTCGGCGGCGAGCTCGGGAAGGATCTTGAACAGGTCGCCGACCAGGCCGTAATCGGCGATTTGAAAGATCGGCGCCTCCTCGTCCTTGTTGATGGCGACGATGACCTTCGAAATCCTTCATGCCGGCGAGATGCTGGATGGCCCCGGAGATGCCAACCGCGATATAGAGCTCGGGGGCGACGATCTTGCCGGTCTGGCCGACTTGGTAGTCGTTGGGGACAAACCCGGCATCGACCGCGGCGCGCGATGCGCCGACCGCGGCGCCGAGCTGGTCGGCGACTTTTTCCAGCAGATGAAAATTCTCGCCCGACTGCATGCCGCGCCCGCCGGAAATGATGATGCGCGCGCTGGTCAACTCCGGGCGCTCGGATTTCGACAGCTCGGCGCGCACGAACTCCGAGAGCCCGCTGTCCCCGGTCGGCGCCACCGTCTCGATCGCCGCCGCGCCGCCCGTTGCCTCGCCTGGCGGAAACGCGGTGCCGCGCACCGTAATGACCTTGACCGGGTCCTTCGATTGCACCGTCTGCAGCGCGTTGCCGGCGTAGATCGGGCGCACGAAGGTGTCGGGCGAAACCACCGCGCTGATGTCGGAAATCTGCATCACATCGAGGAGCGCCGCCACCCGCGGCATCAAATTCTTCCCCGCGGTCGTGGCCGGCGCCAGCAGATGCGCGTAGCCCTCGGCGAGCTTGACGACGAGCGGCGCCAGGTTTTCGGCGAGCCCGTGCTCATAAGCCGCGTCGTCCGCAAGCAGCACCCGTTTGACACCGGGAATCTGCGCCGCCGCAGCCGCCACCGCGCGGCAGTCGAGCCCCGCCACCAGGATGTCGACATCGTCGCCGGCAATTTCCTTGGCCGCGGCGACCGCGTTCAGGGTTGCGGGCTTCAAGGCCCGGTTGTCGTGCTCGGCAATGACGAGAGCAGCCATCAGATCACCCGCGCCTCGGTCTTGAGCTTGTCGACCAGTTCCTCGACCGAGCCCACCTTATGCCCGCCCTGGCGCTTCGCCGGCTCCTCAACCTTGAGCACGGTGAGCCGCGGGGTCACATCGACGCCGAGCGCCTCCGGCGTCGTCGTTGCAATCGGCTTTTTCTTGGCTCGCATGATGTTGGGCAGCGAGGCATAGCGCGGCTCGTTCAATCTGAGATCGGTCGTCACCACCGCCGGCAATTTGATCGACACGGTCTCGAGGCCGCCATCGACCTCGCGCGTGACTTCGGCCTTGCCGTCGCCGATCGTGATCTTCGAGGCAAAAGTCGCCTGCGGCCAGCCGAGCAATGCCGACAGCATCTGGCCGGTCTGGTTGCTGTCGTCGTCGATCGCCTGCTTGCCGATGATCACGATCTCGGGCTTTTCCTCGAGGATCACGGCCTTCAGCAGCTTGGCGACGGCGAGCGGCTGCAACTCGGCGTCGGTCTGGACCAGGACTCCGCGGTCCGCACCCATGGCCAGCGCCGTGCGGATCGTCTCCTGGCACTGGGCCGCACCAAGCGAGACCGCGATCACCTCGCTGACCGTGCCGGCCTCGCGCAGCCGCAGCGCCTCTTCGACCGAGATCTCGTCGAACGGGTTCATCGACATCTTCACATTGGCGGTCTCGACCCCGCTTTTGTCGGCCTTGACCCGGATCTTGACGTTGTAGTCGATGACCCGCTTGACCGCGACCAGCGCTTTCATCTCGTCCTCGCAATTGCCGCGGCGCCGGCCCCGCCGCCCGAAGGGGCCGGAATTGTGCACGTGCACAGAGCGAAGGCAAGAGCCTCATCCGGGCTGGAGCGCCGCCGGCCGCCGGGTCCGGGGACGGCCCGTCAGAGGTTGTGCCGTCTCGACGACCAAATACCGTAGAGGCCCAACAGGGAGAAACCCAGGAAAGCCAGGGTGGTCGGTTCGGGAACCGCAGCAACCGCCACGCCGCTGACCCCGCTTCGGCAAATGAGGCGTCGGTCGCAGTTGGCGAAGGGGTGGCGTATCCGAGCGCGAACGTGCCGATTGGCAGCGAGGTGAAATCGATGTTGATCAAGTCGTTGCTGGTAAGAAGCGTTCCCGCCTGTTTGCTCGATGGAATTTGGTAGAGCGAAAAATTGTCGATCGGGTTGGTCGTCGCGTTGCAGGTGGCCGGGAACAGGAAGGCAACAGCCGGATCCGCCGGCCGCCGCCGGAGCGCAAGCTGGGCCGGTTGGCCGGCTGGGTGAGATCGTGGAGGGTCTTCGCGCGGGTTGAAACATCGCGCCGCTTCGTCGCTAATATCCGATGCGAAAAGGGCGGGATACACGCCCGGTGCTTCGGCTAGGGAGGGTCGCCGTGCCTCGTAGCTACGATCTCGCCACCGCGCCGCCGGCGCACGATTTTCGGCTGGCCAAGGTCTTGGGCGTGCTGGCGGTCACCGCCTCGGCGGTCGCCGCCGAATACGGCGCCGGCATCAATTTTGTCTCGACCCAGAGCCTCAGCGTCTATCCCGGCGTCCACGGCCTGGTGCCGTTGGCGATGTTCGTCACCGGCGTCCTGATGCTGCCCAAGACCTATCTCTACGTGATGTTCTCGCGGGTGATGCCGCGCGCCGGCTCGAAATATGTATGGATCGCGCGCAGCCTCGGCGTGCCGGCGGGATTTCTCGTCACCTTCGTATGGTGGGCGACCGGTCCGGCCGGGGCCGGGGTGCTCGCCTTTGCCTTCGGCTCGTTTCTCGGCCAGGCGGTGGTCGGCTTCAGCCCGGCGCTCGGTGCCGCAATGCTGACGCCAAGCGGCCATCTCGTCTGCGGCCTTGCTGCGATCTGGATCACCTACGCCGTCAACGCCGCCGGCATCCATCGCTACGGGCTGTTCGTCACCGTGCTGATGTTCATCATCGTGGCCGTGGCCGTGGTGATCTGCGCGATCGGCTTTTCGACCTCGCAGGCGATCTTCGTCGCGGCGGCGAGCAAGGTGGCGAAGGTTACCCTTGCCGCGCCGGCGACGCCGCCCTCGGACAGCATCTTCGATTTCGTCTCGGTCTGCTCGCTGTTTGTCTTCGCCTATGCCGGCCTCGGCTCCGGCCCGGCCTTGGGCGGCGAAGTCGACGACCCGCGCCGCAAACTGCCGCTCGGCATCGTCTACGGCTTCATCGTAGCGCTGGTGCTGTTTACGGCGGTGGCGGCGGCGCTGTTTCACGCCGCACCCTGGTGGGCGATCATCGGGCTGATCAAGGCCGGAAAATCTGCCTATGCGACGGCACCCGGTCTGGTCGGGCTGGTCGCACCCGGCTGGGTCAGCGCGCTCCTCAACCTCGCGGTGGCGATCATCGTCGGCAAGACCTTGGCGCCGGGCTTCATGGTCGCTTCGCGTTTCGCCTTCGCCTACGGCCAGGACCGGATGCTGCCGGCGGTCTTCGCCGAGACCTCGAAGCGCAAGGTTCCGCTCGCCGGGCTCGTTCTGCACGCGGTGCTGAGCACGGCCTTTCTGGTGCAGGCGGTCTATGTCGGCTGGGCGATGGGGGTCGCGGTGCGCTCGATCGCCGTGCTGCTGGTATGGCTGGCGATCGCCATCGGCGTGTTGAACCTGAAATGGCATCCGCGCTGGCGTGAGGCCGAATGGGCGGCGCCGATCCTGAACCAGCCTTTCGCGACCTTTGCCGCGATCGTCTCGATCGTGATCGCGGTGCCGCTGATGGCCTCGATCGCGATCGTGCCACACACCTCGCTGATCTTTCAGCCATTGTTCCAAGGTGCGGTGGTCTTGCTCATCGGGCTCGTCTGTCTCGGCTTTGCCGGCCGGTATGCGAGGGCCCGCGGCGACAGCTTCGACGCGATCGGGATGCGCGTGCCGATCGAGTGAGAGGGAGTCCGCGATGAAGATCACCGAAATCACCCTGACCCTGTTCGCCTGGGAGAGCATCCCGGCGACGATCTACGGCCACCACACCGCGCGGCCGACCGGCAACAGCGATCTCGGCCTGCTCGCCGTCACGACCGACGAGGGGGTCGTCGGCCACGCCTTTCTCGGCACCTCGTCGAACCCGGCGAGCCTAGACGGGCCGGGCCTCGTTCGCTTTCTGAAGCCGATCCTGATGGGCCAGGACCCGCTCGACCGCGAGCGCCTCAATCGCCTCTTATGGGCGCGCGCCAGGGTCGCGAGCGTGCGGGCGATCGGCGCCTGCGACATCGCCTTGTGGGACATCGCCGGCAAGGCCGCGGGGCTGCCGATCCACCGGCTGATCGGCACTTGCCGCAGCAGCATCCCGGCCTATGCCAGTTCTGAAATCCACGCGACCGCCGAGGAATACGCCGAGCAGGCGCGGCATTACCAATCGACCGGCTGGGCCGCCTACAAGATCCACCCGCCGCAGCGCTGGCGCGACGACATCAAGGTGTGCGAGGCGGTCAGAAAGGCGGTCGGCGACGATTACACCGTCATGCTCGATTCGACCTGGAGCTATCGCTACGAGGAGGCGTTGCGGGTCGGCCGCGCGATCGAGGAGATGGGGTTCTACTGGTACGAAGACCCGCTCGCCGAACAGGACATCTACAACTACGTCAAGCTGAAGCAAAAGCTCGACATCCCGATCCTCGCCACCGAATACCCGATCGGCGGCCTCGATTCCTACATTCCGTGGATCACCGAACGCGCCACCGACTTTCTGCGCGGCGACGTCGCGGTCAAAGGCGGGATCACTACGCTCGTCAAAACCGCGCATTTGGCCGAAGCCTTCCGGATGAATTTCGAAACCCACCACGGCGGCAACTCACTGAACAATTTCGCCAACCTCCACGTGATCATGGCGATCCGCAACACCGAGTTCTTCGAAGTGCTGTTGCCCGACGCGATGCAGAAATACGGCCTCGCCGAGGACATCGCCGTCGACCGGGACGGCCTCGTCCACGCCCCCACTCGACCCGGCCTCGGCGCCAACATCGACTTCGCCCTGATCGAACGGAAGAAGGTTGGGGTGTTGAGCTGAGGGAATTACCGTGGGCGTTGCGAGCTTGGGCTAACACCAAAAGGCGCCCGACGGCACCCGCCGCCACTAGCCAGAAGGCTGGGTGTCGAGATCAAGGCCCGATTGCCGCCGCTCGTCGAGGCTCGCCGGCCTTCGCCGCGTTGACTGCGCGAGGCAATCGAACAATACGCCGAGCGTGAGGTCCTCGTCGCGGCAAGGGTTCAGAAGATGCTGCCGAGGGTCCGGCCGACCCAGCTCTGCGTCGTCGCGTCGGGTTCCTGGCTTCCCTTCAGCAGGGCGAAAGCGTCGCCATACCACTCGCTGCCGGGATAATTATAGCCCAGGACCGCGGCGTTTCGCTTGGCCTCGCCGACCAAGCCGAGCGCCAGGTCGCATTCTACCAGGCGTTCGAGGGCCTCGGGGACATGGGTGGTCGTCTGGTAGTTGTCGATCACCCGCTTGAAGCGGTTCATCGCCGCCAGGTATTGGTCCTGTTCGAGGTAATATCGACCGATCTCCATTTCCTTCCCGGCCAGATGGTCGCGGGTAAAATCGAGCTTGAGCTTGGCGTCGCGGGCGTATTTGGTATCGGGAAAGCGGCGAATCACATCATCAAGCGCCTTGAGCGCGAGCTCGGTGGTCTTCTGGTCGCGGCCGACATCGACGATCTGAACGTAGTATGAGATCGCCTTCAGATAATAGGCGTAGGCGACGTCCTGATTGCCCGGATGGAGCTGGATAAACCGGTCGGCGGCGATGATCGCCTGGTTGTAATCCTCCGCCTCATAGAGTGCGTAGGCCGACATCAGCTGGCTTTTGGTCGCCCATATCGAATAAGGGTGTTGGCTCTCGACTTGGTCGAAGGTCTTGGCCGCCTGGTCATAACGCTCCTCGACCATCTGATCCATTGCCTGATTGTAAAGATCGTCGACCGGTTTTTCGATGTAGGCGTCTTTCTTTACCCCGCCGCAGGCGGCGAGCAGCACCGTCAGGCCGGCAAGGCCCAGCCACCGGGAAACAGGCAATGATCGCATCGGCAAACTCATGACACCCGATCGCTTTATGCCCGGCGCGCGAAACGCGCGCAAGGTCCGCCAAACCTCGCCGACGTCACGCGCGGGCCAGCCGGTCACCGTCCTCGCAATCGAGCGTGTCCGTTTGCGTCACCGGTGCCAGGGTCGTGTAATTCCATGCCTCGGGGTCGGCAAACAGCGTCGCCAGCAGCAGCCGGGTATGCGAGTGGCCCGAGCGGGTGCCGCGGAAATGCCCGATGATCGGCGCACCGGCGAGATAGAGATCGCCGACCGCGTCGAGCAATTTGTGACGCACGAACTCGTCCTCGTAGCGCAGGCCGCCGCGGTTCAGCACCTGGTCGCCGTTGATGACGACGACGTTGTCGAGCGAGCCGCCGCGCGCCAGGCCCGCTTCCCGCAGATGCGCGACCTCTTCGATCAGGCCAAAAGTGCGGGCCCGGCTGAGCTCGGCTTTGAACGAGTCGGTGTCGAGTGTCATGCTGATGCCCTGCCGCCGGATCGCCGGGCTTTCGTAATCGATCTCGAAGCTCATCGAAAAGCCGCGGTCGGGAGACAGCGACGCCGAAGCGCCCTGAGCGACGACGCTGACCGGCTTCAGCACCTTGATCGCGCGCCGCGCCGCGCCCTGCTCGGCGATGCCAGCGCATTCGATCAGAAAGACAAAGGGTGCCGCGCTGCCGTCCATGATCGGCACTTCGGGCCCGTCGAGCTCGACGATCGCATTGTCGATTCCAGCACCGGCCAATGCGGCCATCAGATGCTCGACGGTGCCCACGCTGATACCCGCGCCATCGGCCAGCACCGTGCAACGCGCCGATTCGACGGCGTTTTCCCACTGCGCACGGATCTCGCAACCAACATCGGTCCGCCGGAATACAATCCCGGTCCCCGGCAATGCCGGCATCAGCTTCATCGCCACCCGTCGGCCCGAATGTAGGCCGATCCCCCGGCAGCCGATTACAGTTTTCAGCGTCTGTTGCGACAGCGCTGCGATTTCCCCCAACATGCGACTGACTTCTCTTGTTCTGACCCCCGACCAACCAAACCCTAGCGGCGCCGTTGCACTGCCTCAAATCACTCTTTATTGCTGATTGTTACACGAAGACTACGGATATCCCATTTTGCATCAGGGAGTTGGCGGTCAGCGCGGCGGCTCGGGGCCGCGCGGCCGACTCGCCGAGGCAGACGCAAAGCGCCGAGCTCCCTCAGTTCGCCTGGCGCCGCAGGAAGGCCGGAATGTCGAGAAGATCGTCCTCTTTCGAGCCCGGCCGATCCTCGGGCTCCAGCGCGCCGAGCCGCGGCTGGGCCGGGTTGATCGCGGGCGGGATCGGCTGGCGCGCGGTCCGGTCCAGCTCCGACGAGGCCTGCCGAGCGCGTCCGACCCCGGTCACGCGCTCGATCAGGCTCGGCACCCGGCCCTTCGGCTTCACCGCCGCCTCGCGCGTCGGCGGCGGGGCTGCCGGAACCGCCGGCTGGGCCAACGGCACCGGACGGGCGGGTCCGGCGTCGACCGGCTTCGGCGCGATAAAGGCGCCGCCGCGCATCGCCACGGTTTCGGCCGCTTCAGCAGCCTGCGGCACGGGCTCGCTCGGAAGCTCGGCACGGGCGGCGCCGCGGCCCGCATCTGGCGGCTCGGCGGCATTCTGAGTCAGCACCGGCTGGGTGTAGCTTGCGCCGGTCGCCTCGCGCAGCACCGATGCCCCAGCACCGGCGCGGCTGCTGACCAGGCTGATCGCCGGCCGTGCCTGGCTCAGCGCCTCCGAATCGATGCCGGTGGCGACGACCGAGATCCGCATCTTGCCTTCCAGCGTCTCGTCAAAGGTCGAGCCGAAGATGATGTTGGCTTCGGGATCCACTTCCTCGCGGATGCGGTTGGCGGCTTCGTCGACCTCGAAGAGGGTCATGTCCGGGCCGCCGGTGATGTTAATGAGGACGCCTTTGGCGCCCTTCATCGACACGTCCTCGAGCAGCGGGTTCGAGATCGCGGCCTCGGCCGCGTCGATCGAGCGGCGGTCGCCCTCGGCCTCGCCGGTGCCCATCATCGCCTTGCCCATCTCGCTCATCACCGTGCGGATGTCGGCGAAATCGAGATTGATCAGCCCGGGCATCACCATCAGGTCGGTGACGCCGCGCACGCCCGAATGCAGCACGTCGTCGGCCATCTTGAAGGCGTCGGCGAAGGTGGTGCGCTCATTGGCGACCCGGAACAGGTTTTGGTTCGGGATGATGATCAGCGTGTCGACAAACTTCTGCAGCTCTTCGATCCCGTTTTCGGCGATCTTCATGCGGTGGCTGCCCTCGAAGTGAAAGGGCTTGGTCACGACGCCGATCGTCAGAATTCCGGTTTCGCGGGCGATGCGCGCAATGACCGGCGCGCCGCCGGTGCCGGTGCCGCCACCCATTCCGGCGGTGATGAACACCATGTTCGAGCCCTGCATCGCCTCGAGGATCTCGTCGAGCGCCTCCTCGGCAGCGGCGCGCCCGACATCGGGCCGCGACCCGGCGCCGAGCCCGCGGGTGACCCCGATCCCCAGCTGGATCTTGCGGTGGGCGTTCGAATGCTGCATCGCCTGCGCGTCGGTGTTGCAAACGACGAACTCGCACCCGACCAAATTCGAACGGATCATGTTGTTGACGGCGTTTCCCCCGGCGCCGCCCACCCCGACGACGGTAATGCGGGGCTTCATCTCCTGCTCGTCCCTGGGGATGCTCAGATTGATCATAAGGTCGTCCTCCACTGCTGCCGTGCAGCCTCGCTCATGCCCGGACGGGTCCGGGCTTCCCCCTCTTTGGCCGCCTCCGATCTGGACCAGCCGGGCCGGCGCCAAAGCCCAATTTGCCTCAGATGTTTTCCTTCAGCCAGTGACCCAATCGACCAAGGATCCCACTCGGCGGCCCGGCCGGGCTGTGTCGGGAATGCGCTCCCTCGGCGCGCTCCGACATGGCGAAATGGAGGAGGCCGACGGCGGTCGCGAAGGCCGGGCCGGACGTCGCCTCGGCGAGCCCGGCAACCCGCAGCGGACGCCCGATGCGAACCTGCTTGTCGAGAATGAGGCTGGCGAATTCGCGTGCGCCGTGCAGCTGCGAGGCGCCTCCGGTCAGCACGGCACGCCGGCCGGCGACCTTGTCGAACCCGCTCGCCTCGAGTCGGTTGCGCACCATCTCGAAAGTCTCCTCGAGGCGTGGTGCGATGATGCCGACGAGCAGCGATTTGGGCACATGGTTGACATGCCCGTCCTCCTCTTCGCCGATCTGCGGCACGGCGATCATCTCGCGCTCGTCGGTGCTGGCGGAAATGGCGGTGCCGAACAGGGTCTTCATCCGTTCGGCATGGGCGACCGGGGTCGACAATCCGCGGGCGATGTCGTTGGTGACATGGCAGCCGCCGACCGGGACCGAATTGGCGAAGATCAGGTTGCCGTCGAAAAACACCCCGATCGTCGTCGTCCCTCCGCCCATGTCGATGACCGTGACCCCGAGGCCGATTTCGTCCTCGACCAGGCAAGAGAGGCCGGCGGCATAAGGGCTGACAACCAGCGCTTCGGCGTCCAGGTGCGAGCGTCCGATCGCGGCGCTCTGGTTGCGCACGGCGGCGGCCGCCGCGGTCACGATGTTCATGTTGACGCCGAGCCGCTCGCCATACATGCCGCGCGGGTCGCGGATGCCGCGGCTGTCGTCGATCGAGAACCCGACCGGCACCGAGTGGATGATCGGGCGGTCGCCCGGCTCGCGCAGCAGATAGCCCTGGTTCAGCACCCGCTGCAGCTCGATCTCGCCGACCTCGCGCCCGGCGATGCCGATCTCGGCCTTGACGAGGCGCGAGGCGGAGAAGCCGCCCGACAGGTTGGCCACGACATGCTGGATGGTTTCTCCCGCCATCTCCTCGGCAGCGTGCACCGCGGCGGCGACCGAGATGCCCGCGGCTTCGAGGTCGACAATGGCGCCGTTGCGCAGGCCGCGCGAGATCTGATGGCCGATGCCGGTGACCCGCGGCTTCTCCGGCTCGACCCGGGCGATGAAGCAGCACACCTTGGTGGTGCCGATATCGAGCGCCGCGATCAGGCTGCCGCGCGGCCGGTGCACCGGCTTTGGCGGCCTGGGCGCCCGACGCCGCTTGGCGGCGCCGCGTTTCGCGGCCTTTGCCGCCGCTCTCGGGTCTTTGGCACGCGTCCGCACCTCGTCGATCGCGGTCATGTGTTCTTCGCCGTCGGGCGTCCTTTCTTGGCTGGCGGGGCATCCTTTGACGGCTCCGGTGTGACGCGCACGACGAGCCGGTCGGGCAGGCGCATGTCGATCGCCTGCACATCACGCTGGAGAATGGCGCTCGATCGTTCGAGCCGGGCGAGGTCGGCCCATGCCGCCGCCGGGTCGTCGGCCGGGAGCAGCACCTCGATGGCGTTGTCGAGGCGCAGGTTCCAGCGCCGGCCGCCGACCCGCACCGCCACGGTCACGCGCGCCGCGAGATCGGGTTCGCTCGCCAGCATCGCCAACAGCTCGGCTGCATGGCTCGCCGCGTCCTCGCCTACGACCAGCGGCAATTTGGCGAAGCGATCGAGGCGCCCGACCGGGATCACCGCACCGGTGCGGTCGATCAGGTCGATCTTGCCGCCATGTTGCCACAACGCGAGCGGCTCGCGCTCGACGAGGCGAACGTAGAGCGTGTCGGGAAGGCGGCGCTCGATCAAGGCCGATCGGACCCAGGGCAGGCTTTCGAGCTTCTGCTTGGCGCGAACCGGGTCGACCGCAAATATCGGGGTGCCGGGCCGGGCGCCGAGCGCATCGAGGATCGTCTCGCGGTCGGTGGTTGCGCGGCCGACGACCCGGATGTCCTCAACCCTGAGGCCGAGCGCCGCGGTCGCGTCGAGCAGCCGGCTCGACGCGTGGTGCAGGACGGATCGGCCGAACGGAAACCGGTCCAGCTGCGCAGTGCCATAGGCGATGCCGACCAGCAAGGCGGGAATGACGATCCACCAGGCGAGGCGAGCGCACCACCCGGTCCAACCGACGTCCCGGCGCCGCGTTGTCCCCGCGGTGCTTAGCCTTCGCACGCCGCGTTCTCCGTCATCCACACGACCAGTTCGTCAAAGCCGATGCCGGCATGCCGGGCGATGTCGGGCACCAGCGAGGTCGGGGTCATGCCGGGCTGGGTGTTGACTTCCAGCAGATAGAGCCGGCCGTCGCCCTCGGGGGTGTCGTCGTAGCGCAGATCGGCCCGGCTGACGCCGCGGCAGCCCAATGCCCGATGTGCGCGCAGGGCGATGTCGAGCGCCTGCTCGCAAATGGCGGTCGGGACCGGCGCCGGCACCAGATGCACGCAACCGCCATCGGCGTATTTCGCCACATAGTCGTAAAAGCTGCCGCGCGGCACGATCTCGCAAACCCCGAGCGCCCGATCGCCCATCACCGCCACGGTCAGCTCATGCCCGGGGATGAAGCGCTCGACCATGATTTCGCCGCCGAAGCGCCAGTCCAGCACCTCCTCGCGCCAGGAATTGTCGCCGACCCGCACGATGCGCACGCCGACGCTCGACCCCTGGTTGGTCGGCTTGACGACAAAGGGGGCCGGCAAGGGATCGTACCGCCAAAGGTCCTGCGGGCTCGCGACCACATCTTCGGCGACCGGCAGCCCGGCGGCGCGGAACAGCGCCTTTGCGGTCGGTTTGTGCATCGCCAGGGCCGAGGCGCGCACACCCGAATGGGTGTAGGGGATCGCCAGCATGTCGAAGACGGCCTGGAGCGTGCCGTCCTCGCCGCCCTCCCCGTGCAGCGCGTTGAAAATCGCATCGGGGCGCGGATCGAGGGCGCGCAGCAAATTCGGCAGGTCGCGGCCGACATCGATCGCCGTGACCCGGTAGCCGTGGTCGGCGAGCGCCTTGGCACACTCGCGCCCGCTCGACAGCGAGACCTCGCGCTCGGCCGACCAGCCTCCCATCAGCAAGGCGATATTCCGGTTCACGGCTTCGGCACCCCTTGGCCGACCGCCTCGATCCCGGCGAGCGCGCGGCCGATCCGGCGGATTTCCCATTCGAGGACGATCCCCGATTTCTCGCAAACGCGGCGCCGCACCTCCTCGCCCAGACCTTCGAGGTCGGCGGCGGTGGCGTTTCCGCCGTTGATCAGAAAATTCGGATGCTGCGGCGACACCATCGCACCGCCGCGGGCCAGGCCGCGGCAGCCGGCGGCGTCGATCAGGCGCCAGGCGGATTGGCCGGGCGGATTTTTGAAGGTCGAGCCGCCGGTGCGGGCGCGGATCGGCTGCGAGGCTTCGCGGGCCCGCCGGATCTCGGCCATCCGGGCCGCGATCGCCGGGCCGGCATCGGGCGCCCCGCGCAGCCGGGCCTCGACGAAGATCCAGCCGGGGTCGACTCACAATGGCGGTACGAAAACCCCATCGCCGCAGCCTCGATCACATGCGGCAGCGCCGCTGCGGTCGAGCGCCGTCGCCTGCACCAGCACGTCCCGGATCTCGCCGCCATAGGCGCCGGCGTTCATCCGCACGCCGCCGCCGATCGTCCCAGGAATGCCGGAGAGGAATTCGAGCCCGGCAATCCCGGCCTCGGCAGCACGCAGCGCAACATTGAGATGAAGCGCCCCGGCGCCGGCGACGAGGTCGCTCCCGTCGATGCCGAGGCCGGCGAACCCGCGGCCGAGGCGGATCGCCACACCCGGCACGCCGCCGTCGCGGATCAGCAGGTTCGAGCCGCCGCCGATCACCGTCACCGGAACTTCCGGCGGCAACGTCGCGAGAAACGCTGCGAGGTCGTCGCGGTCGGCGGGCCGAAACAGCATCGCCGCCGCTCCGCCGGCGCCGAACCAGGTCTGCCGCCCGATCGGCGCATTCGCGATCAGCCGGCCGCGCACCGCAGCAAGTGCCGCGGCAGGCACCGGCACGAGATCGGGCTGCGGCCCGATCATCCGCTCCGGCTCCGTCTTCCCAAGGCGGCGAGCTCGCCCGGCAGGCTGTTGGCCCAGCCGGTAATCGAGCCGGCGCCGAGGCAGACGACCATGTCGCCGGGCCGCGCCAGCTCGGCGACCAGGGCCGCGAGCTCGCCCGGGTCGTCGAGGGCGCGGACGTTGCGATGGCCGTGCTCGGTCAGGCCGGCGACGATCGCCTCTCGCGTCACGCCCTCGATCGCCGCCTCGCCGGCGGCATAAATGTCGGCGACGAACACGATGTCGGCATCGTTGAAGCAGGTGCAGAAGCCGTCGAACAGATGCGAGACGCGGCTGTAGCGATGCGGCTGCACCACGGCGACGACCTTGCCCGAGACGATCGCGCGCGCCGCCTTCAGCACCGCCGCGATCTCGACCGGATGATGGCCGTAGTCGTCGATCACGGTCACCCCATTCCACTCGCCGGTCTTGGTGAACCGCCGCTTCGACTCCCTTGAAATTGCGCAATGCCGAGTGCAGCGCGTCGTCGCCGAGCCCGAGCGCTTCGCCGACCGCGGCGGCGGCGAGCGAATTCTGCACGTTGTGCCGGCCGAACATCGGCAGGAACAGGTCCGGGATCGTGCGTCCGCGTTCCGCCAGGCCGTCCGACACGACGATATCGTAATGCGCGCCGTCGCGCCCGAGCCGCAGATCGACGGCGCGGATGTCGGCCTGCGGGCTCATCCCATAGGTCAGCACCCGGCGGTCCGACAATTTGGGGATCATCCCCTGCACGACCGGATGGTCGATGCACAAGACGGCGAAGCCGTAAAACGGGATGTTGCCGACGAAGGTCTCGAACGCCTGGCGCAATGCGTCGAAACCGCCATAAAAATCGAGGTGCTCGGGATCGATGTTGGTGACGATCGCACCGGTGGCCGGCAGCCGGGTGAAGGTGCCGTCGCTCTCGTCGGCCTCGACCACCATCCAATCGCCGGCACCGAGCCGCGTGTTGGTGCCGTAGGCGTTGATGATGCCGCCATTGATCACGGTCGGATCAAGCTGGGCGGTCTCGAGCAACGCGCCCACCAGCGACGTCGTCGTCGTCTTGCCGTGGGTGCCGGCGATCGCCAGCGACCATTTGAGCCGCATCAGCTCGGCCAGCATCTCGGCGCGCCGCACCACCGGCAGCCGGCGGGTGCGGGCCGCGCCGATCTCGGGATTGTCGGGCTGCACCGCCGACGAGATCACGACGACCTCGGCCATTCCCAGATTGGCTGCGTCGTGACCGATCGCGACCGGAATGCCGAGCGCGGTCAGGCGCCGCACATTGGCGCCGTCGGCAACGTCGCTGCCCTGCACCTGGTAACCGAGATTGTGCAATACCTCGGCGATGCCGCTCATGCCGATGCCGCCGATGCCGACGAAATGCAATGGCCCGATGGTTAGCGGCAACGCCCTCATGCGGCGCGTCCCGCGCAGGCGCCCTCGGGTTGGAGCCCCAACGCCAACGCCGCCAAATGGCGGGCCGCGTCGCGCCGGCCGAAGGCGTGCGCGCGCTCTGCCGCGAGGGTCAGCGCGGCCCCGTCGCCGAGCAGGTCCCCGAGGTAGGCCGCGAGGGTATCGGGGCGCAGCTCGGCTTGCGCCACGACCCAGCCGCCGCCGGCTCCGGCAAAGGTGCGGGCGTTGGCAGTCTGGTGGTCGTCGGTGGCGTAGGGGTAAGGGACCAGCACCGCCGGCCGGCCGATCGCCGACAGCTCGGCCACGGTCGAGGCGCCGGCGCGACAGATCGCGAGATATGTCCGCGCCAGACGCTGCGGCACATCGGCAAAAAAGCTCTCGATCTGCGCGGCGACGCCGGTTTGCGCGTAAGCCTCCCCAACCGCCGCGCGATCCTCGGGGCGGGCCTGGTGGCTAACCCTCAGCGCCGCGCGCAGAACCGCCGGCAACGCGGCCAGCGCCGCCGGCACGATCTCGCTCAGAACGTGCGCACCTTGGCTGCCGCCGAGGATCAACAGCTCGATCGGCTGCCCTGGTGCCGGCGGCCGATAGGAGGGCTCGCCGACGGCGAGGATCGCCGGCCTGACCGGGTTCCCGGTGTGGACGGCACGCGCATGATCAGCCGGGCGCAGGCCAAGGGTCTCGGGAAAGCCGGTGGCGATCCGCCCGACCCGCGGCGCCAGCAGCCGGTTGGCGCGGCCGAGCACTGCATTCTGCTCGTGCAGCAAGCTCGGCAGCCCGAGCGACGCCGCCGCCAGCATCGTCGGCACCGAAGGATAGCCGCCAAAGCCGATGACCGCGCGCGGCCTGCAGCCGGCGCAGCAACCGGCGTGCCTGGACGGTCCCCGCCGCCAGCTCGGCCACGCCATGGGCAGCGCGCACCGGCCCGCCGCCGAGCCCGGCGGCGCGCACCCGATGGATCTCGACGCCGGGAATCCGTCCGGCAAAGGCATCGGCCCGCGAATCGGTCAAGAGATGCACCGGCCGGCCGCGCGCGACGAGCTCGGCCGCGAGCGCCTCGGCCGGGAACAAGTGACCGCCGGTGCCGCCGGCGGCGAGCACGAAGGCCCCGCTGGTCGAGGCCGCGCTCACAACGCGCTTCCCGCCAGCCGGCGGCGGGTCAGCGCCAGCAGCATTCCCATCGCCAAGCCGAGCGAGAGCATCGAAGAGCCGCCATAGGACAGAAACGGCAAGGTCATCCCCTTGGTCGGCATCAAGTGCAAGGTCGAGGCCATGTTGATGACCGCCTGCAGCCCGAATTGGATCAACAGCCCGGTCGCCGAGAGCAGCACGAAGAGGCTGCCCTCCTGGCGCAGCCGCGAAAAGCCGCGCAGCACGACGAAGGCAAAAAGCCCGACGATCACAAGGCAGACGATCAGACCCAGCTCCTCCCCGGCGACGGCGAAAACGAAATCGGCGTGCGCGTCGGGCAATACGTATTTGATCGTCCCCTCGCCTGGACCGCGCCCCCACAACCCCCCATTGGCGAACGCTTCGAGCGAACGATTGACCTGGTAACCGCCGCCGGCGACGGGCGCCAGAAAATGATCGACCCGAACCCTGACATGCGGCAGGCATTCGTATGCCGCGGCCATGGCGCCGGCCCCGCCGAGGCCGAACAGGACGAGCCAGTAGAGCCGCAGACCAGCCATGTAGAACTGCCCGAGCCACACGGCCGCCACCACCACCGCCATGCCGATATCGGGCTGCGCGATCAGCATGCCGACGATCAGCAGCAGCAGAGCCGCGGCGATCAGGTTGCCCGGAAAGCCCCGGCGCAGCTTCTGCTCGGAGAACAGCCAGGCGGCGACCACGGCGAAGCACGGCTTGACGAATTCGGAGGGCTGCAGCGCCACCACCGGAAAATTGATCCACCGGCGCGCACCCTTGATTTCGGCGCCGACGACAAAGGTGAGCGCCAGCAGCACGAGGCCGATGCCGAAGCCGATAAAGGCGATGCGGCGGACCGTCCGCGGCGTCTGCAGCGAAATCAGCCACATCGCCGCGATCGTCACCGGCAGCAAGGCCAGATAACGGGTCACGAAATGCATCCCGTCATAGCCGATCCGTTCGGCGACGGCCGGGCTCGCGGCCAGGCTCATGACCACGCCGAAGCCCATCAGGATGCCGAGTGCCGCAAGGCTCCAGCGGTCGACGGTCCACCACCAGCGCGCCATTGGGCTCTGATCGATACGAGCGAACCTCATCGGGATCGGTCCTCGCCGTCAGGCTCGGAATGGCTGCTCGGCGCAGCCGCCCATCCCTGATCGATATGGCACCTATAGATGATCATGATGGCTCGTTCTACTACTCGTATGATCCTGCCATCGATCATCGTCGGTCACCGCAGCTTCAAGGTGGCCAGCCCGGCGATCGCCAGGATCGAGGCGATGATCCAGAACCGGATGACGATCGTCGGCTCCTGCCAGCCTTTCTGCTCAAAGTGATGGTGCAGCGGCGCCATCCGGAAGACGCGGCGCCCGGTGATCTTGAAGCTGGCGACCTGGACGATCACCGACGCCGCCTCGAGCACGAAGAGCCCGCCGATGATCGCGAGCACCAGCTCGTGCTTGGTGACAACGCTGATGGCCCCGAGCGCGCCGCCGATCGACAGGGAGCCGGTATCGCCCATGAAGACCATCGCCGGCGGCGCGTTGAACCACAGAAAGCCGAGGCTGGCGCCGACCATCGCCCCGCAAAACACGGTCAGCTCGCCGGCGCCGGGGATATGGTGCAGTTGCAGATAATTGGCAAAGATCGCGTTGCCGACCAAATAGGCGATCAGGGCAAAGCAGCCGGCCGCGATCATCGCCGGCACGATCGCGAGGCCGTCGAGACCGTCGGTCAGGTTGACCGCATTCGACGCGCCGACCACGACGAGCACGCCGAACGGCACGAACAGCCCGTCGAGGTCGATCAGCACGTTCTTGAAAAACGGCACGGCGAGGGTGTTCGCCAGCGGCGCCGGGGTCACATGGCCGAGGGCGATGCAGGCGAGCGACCCGACCCCGATCTCGAGCACGATCTTGGTCCACCCGGACAACCCGCGATGCGAATTGCTGGTCAGCTTTTTATAGTCGTCAAAAAAGCCGATCAGCCCGAACCCGACGGTTACCAGCAGCACGATCCAGACATAGGGGTTGGTCAGGTCCGCCCACAGCAGCGTCGCGACGGTCACGGCCAGCAGGATCAGGAAGCCGCCCATCGTCGGCGTCCCCTTTTTGCGGACCAGATGCCCTTCGGGCCCATCGAGGCGAATTGGCTGGCCGTTGGTTTGCTTGGAGCGCAGCCAGGCAATGATCGGCCGGCCGAAAACAAAGCTGATCAGGAGCGCGGTGACGACCGCTCCTCCCGAACGAAACGTGATGTAGCGGAACAGGTTGAAGGCTTGGAACTGGTCGGCAAAAGGATACAACAGCCGGTAGAGCATCGGATCAGGCCTCGCCCCGGGCCGCTTCGGCGATCAGCCGCGCAACGATGCGATCGACATGCACGCCGTAGGAGCCTTTGACCGTCACGACGTCACCCGGCTGGAGGAAGCTTAAGAACGCAGGGATAGCCTGATCGGCAGACTGCCACAACCCGCCGCGGATCGCCGCGGGCAGCGTCTCGTCGAGCGCGGCCATTGCGCCGCCGACCAGGAAAACGCGATCGACCGCGGCCGCGGCCAGCGGCGCGGCCAGCTGGCGGTGGAAGCGCTCGGTCGCATCGCCGAGCTCGAGCATGTCGCCCAGCACCGCCACCCGCCGGCCGCCGAGCGCCGGGCGGCGTGTCGCCGAGGACGGCCAGCGCCGCGGCCATCGCGGCGGGGCTCGCATTGTAGCTCTCGTCGATCAGGGTCAGGGTCCCGCCCCGCCAGGCGAGCTGATGGCGGCGGCCTCGGCCGGGCATGGCTTCGATGCGCGAAAGCGCCTCGGCCGCGAGTCGCGGATCGCAGCCGGCCGCCATTGCGGCAGCCAGCACCGCGAGCGCGTTCATGACCCAATGCCGGCCCGGCGCCGCCAGCCGGAAGCGCAGCGCGAGGCCGCCGACCGTCGCCTCGACCATGCTGCCCGACGGCTCCAATACGCAATCGATGAGCCGGACCTCGGCTTCGGGATCGGCGCCGAAGCCAATCGCCTCGGCCGGGCTGGCCCGTTTCGCCGCCGCCGCCAGCCGCGCAAAATGCGGGTTGTCGCGGTTGAGCACGGCGACCCCGCCCGGTTCGAGCCCGAGAAAGATCTCGGCCTTCGCGTCGGCGATCGCCTCGATCGAGCCGAAAAAACCGAGATGGGACGCCTCGACCGTGGTGATCACTGCAATGTGCGGACGCACCAGGCGGGCGAGCGCAGCGATCTCGCCGGGATGGTTCATGCCCAGCTCGAAGACCCCGTAAGCCGCCTCGGGCGGCATGCGGGCGAGCGACAGCGGAACCCCCCAGTGATTGTTGAAGCTGGCAGCCGAGGCGAAAGCCGGGGCGCAGGCGTCGAGCGCCAAACGCAACGCCTCCTTGGTTCCGGTCTTGCCGACGCTGCCGGTCACCGCCGACGATCCGCGCGCCGCTGCGGGCGCGGGCGAATCTGCCGAGGGCGGCAAGCCCGGCGAGCGTGTCGCCGACCTGGAGCAGCGGCGCCGCTGCCGGCAGCCCCGCGACCGGGCGATCGACCATCGCCGCGGCCGCACCCTGATCGAACGCCGCCGCGACAAAGTCGTGACCGTCATGGTTGGGGCCGCGCAAGGCGACGAAAAGATCTCCCTCCGCCAGCGTGCGGGTATCGATCGACACCCCCGCCGCCGTCCAGCCGGGGGCGCCGGAGCCGCCGGTTGCGCGGGCGGCGTCGGCGGCAATCCACAACGGCTTCATCTGCCGACCCGCTGGAGGCCCAGCCGGCGCCCGGCGATCCCGCGAGCGATTTCAGCGTCGTCGAAGGGGAGCGTCTCGCCTCCGACAATCTGGCCGGTTTCGTGGCCCTTGCCGGCGATCAGCAGCAGGTCGCCGGCACCGAGACCGGCGATCGCGGTCTCGATCGCGTGCCGCCGGTCGCCGATTTCGACCGCGCCCGGAGCGGCGGCCAGGATCGCGCGGCGAATCTCGGCCGGGTCCTCGCTGCGCGGATTGTCGTCGGTCACGTAAACCCGGTCGGCCGCCGCCGCTGCGACACGACCCATCAGCGGGCGCTTTCCCGGGTCGCGGTCGCCGCCGCAGCCGAACAAGGCGACGAGCCGCCTCGGCGCATGCGGGCGCAATGCCGCAAGCACGGTCGCGAGCGCATCGGGGGTATGGGCGTAATCGACCACGATCGCGGCGCCGCCCGCTCCTTCGGCGACAAATTCCATCCGGCCCGGAACGCCGGTCAGCCGGGCCGCCGCCGCGATCGCGACCTGCGCCGGCACACCGGTCGCGATCGCCAGCCCGACGGCGCAGAGCGCGTTCTCCGCCTGGAACTCGCCGAGCAGCGGAAAGCTCAACCGATGCCGCTGCCCGAAC
The DNA here is from genome assembly GCA_963795485.1 of uncultured Alphaproteobacteria bacterium. Taxonomy (GTDB): domain Bacteria; phylum Pseudomonadota; class Alphaproteobacteria; order ATCC43930; family CGMCC-115725; genus AP-15. The sequence goes on along the minus strand of CAWCIL010000008.1, from coordinate 643,024 downwards.
ACCTCGAGCAGGAGATCCTGCCCACCGGGCCGCGCCTCGGCAGCGACGAGCCGCAGCTCGGAGGCCGCATCGGCGCCGTAGCCGAGAACCGGATGGCCGCGCTCGCGGCACAGCCTCGCCAGAAGCGGGAATTCGCCGCTGCCGCGGTTGAGGATCGCCGGTCCGCCCGGCATCAGCAGCGCGGTGAACAGCCGCTCCTTGGCGGCGCGGTAATGCGCCATGTCGCGATGGTAGTCGAGGTGGTCTCTGGTCAAATTGGTGAACGCCGCAGCGGCGACCGACAATCCATCGAGCCGGAATTGCGCCAGACCATGGCTCGACGCCTCGACCGCGACATGCTCGATCCGCTGCGCGCGGAGTGCGGCGAGGTCACGCTGCAGGGCCACCGGGTCGGGGGTCGTCAGCGCGCCCGGACGGCGCCCGGCCGGAGTCACCAGCCCGAGAGTGCCGAGGCTCGCCGCGGAATGACCGGCGGCGGTCCAGATCTCGCGGGTGAAATGGACGATCGAGGTCTTGCCGTTGGTCCCGGTCACGGCGGCGATGGTTCGCGGCTGGCGCCCGTAAAAGCGGGCCGCCAACAGAGCCAGTCGGCGATGCGGGTTGATGTCGGCGATGACTGCGACCCGGGCACGGGCCTCCGGCGACAGGCCGAGGGCGGCTGCGTCGTCGGTCAGGATCGCAGCGGCCCCCCGCGCCGCGGCGTCGGCGGCGAAGGCGCGCCCGTCGCGCCGCGCTCCGGTCAAGGCCGCGAACAGGAAGCCCGGGAGAACCGCGCGCGAATCGGCGGTAATCCCGGTGATTTCCGAACCGTCCGGCGAGCCCGGAGCCGCAGGACGATCGGCAGCATCGATCAGCTCAGTAAGCTTCAATCCGTTTGCCCTGCAGGCTCTCGGGCATCAATGATTGGGCGATTGCCGGGGAGGATTTGTCGATCGGCTGGACATCGAGCAGCGGCGCGATCCGCACGATCGTTCGCCCGACGGCCGGGGCTGCGGTCCAACCGGCGGTAGCGAAACCGTAGCTCGCCTTGGTGCCGCGCGGATCGTTGAGCATCACCAGGACCAAATATTTGGGGGCGGTCATCGGGAAGACCCCGACAAAGCTCGATCGCACCCGGTCGCTGGAATAGCGGCCGCCGACGACCAGGTTGGCGGTGCCGGTCTTGCCGCCGACGACATAGCCGGGCGCCTTGACCATCATGCCGGTCCCGTACTCGACAACCAGCCGCATCAGCTTGCGCATGTGCTCCGAGGTTTCCGCCGAAATCACCTGCCGGCCCTGCGGCGCATCGCCCGGCGGCAGCTTGAGCAGCGTCGCCGGCCGAAACACCCCGCCATTGACCAGCGCCGAGGCCGCGCTGGCGAGCTGCAACGGGGTCTCGGAAATGCCGTGGCCAAAGCCGATGGTCATGACGTTGACCTCGCGCCAGTGCGCCGGATCTGGGAAGTGAGGCCGCCCGATCTCCTTCAGCTCGAGGGTCGGCGAGGTCAGCAGCCCGAAGCGGCGCAGATATTCCTGCTGCCGCGCGGCGCCGACCGCAAGCGCGATCTTGGCCTCGCCAATATTCGACGAATACATCAGGATTTCCGGCACGCTGAGCTGCCGATGCTTACCATGGTAGTCGGAAATCGTGAATCGCCCGATATGGATCGGATGCGTCGCGTCGAACACCCCGGTCATCGTCGTGGCGCCACAGTCGAGCGCCATCGCCGTCGTGAAGATCTTGAACATCGAGCCGATCTCGTAGTCGCCGAGCGTGACCCGGTTGAACATCCGCTGGGACGCCGGAATGTCCGGATGGTTCGGGTCCCGCATGTTGGGATGATTGGGATCGAAATCCGGCAACGACACCATCGCCAGCACTTCGCCGGTATTGACGTTCATGATCAGCCCGGCACCGTCTCTGGCGGTGAAGTCGTCGATCACCCGCTGCAGTTCGTCGTGCAGGATATATTGCAGGCGCAGGTCGATCGACAGCTGCAGCGGCTCTTGACGGCCGCGCAGCTGGTCGTCGAGGCCGCGCTCGATCCCGGCCTGACCATTGTCGTCGATCCCGGTATAGCCGACCACGTGCGACAACAAATTGCCGTAGGGGTAGACGCGCCGCTCCTCGCGTTCGAATTGCAGCCCCGGTATCCCGAGCTGGTTGACTGCATACTCCTCGTCGGGGGTCAGATGACGCTTGACCCAGACAAACCCCTTTTTCGAGGCCAGCTTGGCGAGGAGCCCGGCGCGGTCGAGACCCGGCAATGCCGCGACGAGCTTGCGGGTGACCTCGGCGGGATCGACGATCTGCCGCGGATCGGCATAGAGCGAGGGGCTCTCGAGCGTCGTCGCCAAGAGCTTGCCGTGGCGGTCGACGACGTCGGCGCGACCCGGAAGCGGCGGCGGCACCGGATGAAACCGCGCGATCTTCGGCACCGCGATGTTGCCCGGAAGCAGGGTTACCTGGACGAGCCGTGCCGCGACCACGGCAAACAGCACGAGGAACGCGGTGCTGGCGACGAATAACCGACCGCGGACCCCGTCGAGCGCCCGCTTTGCCGGGCCGTCGGGAACGACCGGGGTGCAGGGCGGCGGTTTGAAATGCCGCGGCCGGCACGGGTTGTCGTCGAATTGTCGGACCGCGCTCATCACCGATTCTCCGCGATCAGCGCGATCAGGGCGTCGAGCGACTTTGCCCGGCGACCCGGGCTCGGCCTGACCGTTCTGATCGTCGGCGCGGCTCTGGCAGGCTCGGCCGCCGCCGCCGGACGTTCGAGCGCGGCGGTCACGACGGGCGCCGCGCTCGGCTCCGGCGAGGATGGCTGCGTCGCCGGGTTGGTCGGCGGTTGGTTCGCGCCGGACGCGCTCTCGCGCATCGCAGCCGGGACGGCCATCTCGGCGACGGCGGCGACAGTTTCGACCGGCGCGGAGGGTGCCGGCGGCGCCGGGCGCATCGGGATGTCGGCGACGCTGGTGCGAAGCTGCTTGGTGGCGATCGGCGCCAGCGACAGATAGCGCTGGTTCATCTGGGCCAGTGCGTCCGGTCGGTTCAGATAGGCCCATTCGGCGTCGAGGACGCGCAGCTCGTGCTCGGCCTGACCGGTCTGCCTGGTGGTTTGGGCGAGCTGGTCGGCGAGCGCCTGGACCTGGTATTTGACCGCGAACATGGCAAAGCCCGTCGCCGACATCAAAATCAGCCAGAACAGCGTGGAAAGCCTGATCATGCGGCCTGCTCCCGTTGCCGATCGCGGCCCGGCGGCCAGGGTGGGGCGGCGGTTCGCTCCGCCGCGCGCAATCGGGCCGCCCGCGCGCGGGGGTTGCGGGCGATTTCCTCGGGAGCCGGCCTGACCGGACGCCGATGCAGCAGCCGGAAGCTCGGAGCGGCAATTTCGCGCGGGACCGGCTCATGGCGCGAGGTGCGGGGTGCGGTGCCGCTGCGCTCTCTCAGGAAATTCTTGACCCGCCGATCCTCGAGCGAGTGAAACGAGACGACCGCGAGCCGGCCGCCCGCCGTCAGCAGCCGCTCGGCCGCTTCGAGCCCGCGGTCGAGCTCGCCGAGCTCGTCGTTGACGGCGATGCGCAGCGCCTGAAAGGTGCGGGTCGCCGCATCGAGCCCGGGCTCGCTCTTGGGCACCGCGGCGCGCACGATCTTGGCGAGATCGAGGGTGCGGCGGATCAGGCCGTGCCGCCGTGCCGCGGCGATGGCGCGGGCCACTCGGCGGGCGAACCGCTCCTCGCCGAGATCGCGGATCAGCCGGGCGAGCTCGTCCTCGGGAAGGGTGGCGAGCAAGTCGGCGGCGCTCGGCCCGGTCCCGCTCATGCGCATGTCGAGCGGCCCGTCGAAGCGGAACGAGAACCCGCGTTCGGGCGTGTCGAGCTGGATCGAGGAGACGCCGAGATCGAGAGCGAGCCCGGCGACCGGACCGGCAGCGGCGCGCGCGATCAGCCGCTCCATTTCGCCGAAATTGCCTTCGATCAGGGTCAGTCGCCCGCAACGGGCAGCCCCCAGATCGCGGCCGCGCCGCACCGCCTCGGGGTCGCGATCGATCGCGACGACCCGGCAGCTCGCCGCCGCGAGCAGCGCCCGGCTGTAGCCGCCCGCACCGAAGGTGCCGTCGACATAGAGGGCGTCGTCGCGCGGCGCCAATGCCGCGATCACGGCCTCGACGAGAACCGGCACATGCTCCGCGGATTGGCCGGCGGCCCCTTCGGCCGCGCCGGCTGCGATCCCGTCTCGGGGAGCCCCAAGGCATCGCCCTGTCATTCGCGACCTCGATCGTTCGTGCCGGCGAGCGGCGGGATTTTGGTCCCCTGCCGACGGGCACGTTCGCGCAAATTCGCCAGATGCTCGGCGAAGCGGCCCGGTTCCCAGATTTGAAAGCTCTTGCCGAGGCCGACAAACGCCGCGCTCTCGGTGATCGAGGCATGTTCGGCGAGATCCTGCGGCAGGACGATCCGCCCCTCGGTGTCGAACGGCAGCCGCTGCGACGAGGCGAACATCAGGGCCGAGAGGTTTTCGTGGTCGTCGGAAAATCCCTCCAGCGAGTCGAGACGGGCGATCAGCTCCTCCATCCGATCGATGCCGTTGCCGTCGAGTGCCGGATATTTGTAGGACGGGAACGCGACGATCCCGGGAAAGCGCTGGGCCGCCAAGGCGGCGCGAAAGGTCGCCGGCACAGAAACTCGCCCCTTGCGGTCGACCTTGTTCACGTAAGTGGACAGAAACATGCCACTTCTTCCCCCAACGCTCACCCCTGGACGCTCGGCAAGGGGCGCCCGATAGGTGCCGCCGAAGTTCCCCCCATCGGCGGCACCCGTCCATGGGTGAACATGGGATAGCATGGGGACTTATGGTCGTCAATGGGTTTTTGAAATAAAACCTCAGATTTTGTATTTTGTGAGATCGAGATACGCCGACCACAGCATGTAGTCGCCGCGATCGTATCCGACGCAGGCGGCAGGAAGACTGTCTCAGGCCCGCCGCGCAAGGTCGGCTCGCGATCCGCGAAAATGCCGAGCCGGCTGACCCCGGCCAAAGCGGGGAGTCATGGCAAAATTTTGCGGAGGGATCCGTGCTGGCGCGAACGCGGTCGGACGGCAATCCCGAGGAGAGGCGGCGGGTTCGTCCCAGACCCGACTGCAAGGTAAAGTTTGCGGGCGCGCTCGGGAGCGGCGGCAAATTCCGCCCGAGGCTTCCCTCGGCTTTCGAATCAAGGTGCGGCGAGGCGATCGTCATCCGGTCGCGCGCCCCGACAACGCTCCTCGGCGCCGGGAGCTCACCCGGACACCGCGACCTCTTTGCTCGGCAGGCGCGGCGCCATCTCCAGTCTCCGGTCGGCGATCAGCATTTTGCAGTGATCGTAGAGGGCGACCCGCGCCGCTTCGGTGCGGTTGTTGCCGTAGAGCCCGGTTTCGACCAGGCGGTCGAGGTACCATGCGGTCTGGACATTGACCGACAGGGTGATCAGCTCCGATTTCAGGGGATTGACATCTCGCGCCATCTCGGACCGCCGACTCGTCGGATTGATAACAATGCCAAAACTATGGCATAAAAAATGGAATCATTGGCGAGCAAAATCTCACTCGCGAGGCGATGCCTCCAACTCCGTGGCGCAGACGCCGCGACTGCGGCCGGAATGCCCAGACGCGGCGCCGGGCGGCGCCGGCCAAACCGAAGGTGAGGCGGGCGATCCGGCCTGAGATCGCCCGCTCCATCCCCCAAGTGCGGTGCGCGGGCCGAAGGCGCTGCCCGCGACTTCCACCGGTGATCTGGCTGCAGCCAGATGGGCCGGCTCGGACCGCACGAGCAGCACCTTGAGCGGGATGGCCGCCGCGGGCAATTCCACAAACCGCGTTCCACAGGGTTGTCCCCCGGAAAGCGCAATTATCCCGGTTTCATCCGCCAAACCGTCCACCCGCCCGCCCTACGACGGCGTCCTCATCCAGCCGCGGCACTGCCCCGGCTTGAAAACCCGGACGGCGCCAGACGGCCTGTAAGCCGGGTTCTGTGCCGCCCCAGGCCGCCCCGTGGACTTGTCCCGGTGGGCTTTGTGGGGCGGTGACGGCCATTCCTCTCGGACGCCCGTTGCCGGGCGCCTCGTGCGACCGACCCGAGCGGCGGCGCGAAGGCCCGCCCGGCACTTTCGGACTGTTCCCATGGGATCGGTCCGTGATGCCTGCCGCTCCTACTTGGTCTTGCTCCCGGTGGGGTTTTCCCTGCCGCCGCCGTCGCCGGCGGCGCGGTGCGCTCTTACCGCACCGTTTCACCCTTGCCGCCCGCCCCGGCAATGCCGGGTCGGGCTCGGCGGTGTCCTTTCTGTGGCACTTTCCCTGGGGTCGCCCCCGCCGGGCGTTACCCGGCACCGTACCTCCGTGGAGCCCGGACTTTCCTCTCCCCGCGGGATCGCGGAGAGCGGCCGTCCGGCCGTCTGGCACCCGCAAATTTAGGCGTCGGCGCGGCTTTGTCAAAGGCTGGGCCGCAGGCCGGCGTCAAAGTCCAGCGCCGAGCCGCGGGTTCCGAGCCGCGGGTTCAGGGCCGAGCCGAGAATTCCGGTGCCGCGCGAGCCGGGGCGAAAGCGGTCGGCGGTTACGGGGTCGTGGCGATGCCGGTCGAAGCGGCGAACCGGGTCTTGACGTTCCCGCCAAAGAGCGGATTGACGAGATGGGTATCGCTGCCGGCAGTGGCGTCGACCGCCGTCGCACACGCCAGGTAGGGGGAGATGAAGGTATTGTGCGCGGCGTTGCGCGAATCGACCGCGAGGCAGGTGGGAGCCACTTCGAGATCCATCGCATCGATCGTGTTGGCAAAGCTGTAGCCGTTCTCGATCAACAGGCCGACCCCGCCTTTGGCGCTGGCCGACCCGGCGCCGCTGATATTGGAAATCTGGGTCTGCTCCAGCGCGATTCCGGCCGCCCCGCCAGCCGAATTGGCGATCGCGAAAATCTGCGAATTGAGCACGTAATTGAGCTGGAGCCCGCCGGCCCGCCGGCCGCCACCGGCGTTGTTGACGATCAGGTGATCGATTTTCATCGAGTTCTGTGCGTCGGAAAAATTGCCCTGTCCGATGACAACCGCATAGCTGTCGCTATCGGCATTGACGAACAAAGTTCCCTGCTCGTTGAAATAAAAGCATCCTTTGGGAGAAATTTCGGTGCCGCCCGTGCAACGGATCGCCAGCACCGGTTGCGAGGAGATCGTCTTCCCGTCGAGCACGGCCCCCATCGAAATCAAGCGAAAGCCGGTGTCGGACCTGGTTTTGTAGTCAATGACCAAGGGCCGGGTGAGCTTGAATTTGCCATGAGGGAGGAGCAACGGCTCGTCAGCGGCGAGCGCGGCGGCGAGCGCGCGATCGATTGCGGCGGTATCGTCGGTGCTGCCGTTTCCGGTGGCGCCGTAGCAGCGCACGTCGATCCACGGGTTGAGGGTGCAGGCGGCGGAGCCGACGGAGGATGTGGGGCTCGCTCCGCCGGCCTGCGCGCGCGCCGGGATTGGCGCCATTCCGAACAAAAAGAGAACGCTATAGACGATGGCGTGACGGCGGGCCATGCTGTTTCCTCTTTGACAAAACGGAACCCGGGCGGGGCCGCCAAAATGGCGTGTAGGGTTAACGTTTACCTTGTTGGGACGGGTTATACCGCGCCGTTCCCGTTCTGTCTCGAAAAATCTCGAAAAAAGGGTGAAAAAATTTCTGACGATCAAATTTGGTGTAAACCGAGCGGGTTATCCGGCGTGAAATCAACAGCACCCGCTTTGGGCGCCGGTCGGGATCATCGCGTGCCCGGTTTGCCGAAAACCCCGTGCAGGACGATGCCGCAGAGGATCAGACTGGCGCCGCCCGCCCGCCCCGCGGTCAGCCTCTCGCCCAACGCCATCACGCCGACGAGGATGACCGTGACCAGCTCGCAATTGGCGATGACCGCATAGCTGGCGGCGCCGAGCCTGGGCACGCTGTAGCAAAACAGGGTGACGGTCAGCGCCCCCGGACCGAGCGCGATCGTCAGCACCAGCAGCCAGACGCCGGGCGAGGCCGGGACGGCGAGGCCAAGAAAGAGGCTCGCGCCGGCAAACGTGGCCGCGAGCCCGAGATAAAGAAAGACCGCACCGACCAATGGCGGGTGATGCCGCATCAGCACCGAGTTGGCGGCGAGGTAGAGCGCGTAGATCACCGGCGACGGCAATATCCACGCCAGCCCGCGCGGGTCGATGCCGCCGCCCCGCAGCCCCGGCACCGCGATCAGCGCCGCACCCCCCAGGATCATCGCGACGGAGAGCGCGGCGCGCGTTCGGATCGGCCGCTTGAAGATCAGCCGGTCGAGCGCCAGGGTCAGCGCCGGGTAGGTATAGAACAGCAGGACCGCGATGCTGGTGTCGAGGGTGTGTAGGCTTTCCCAGAAGCACAGGGTCTGCCCGGCCCCGAGCGTCGCCCCGACCAGCGTGATCCGCCACGCACCCCGGCGCAGCGCCGCGCGAAAATCGTGCCCTCCCGTTGCCGAGGCGGCGGCCAGCGGCACCAGCGCCAGGCCATAACGCCAGACCAGCATCGAGGGGGCGCCGATCCCGGCCTTGTAGAGCTGCAAGGTCATCAGCGGCATGAAGCCGACCATGACGCTGCCGGCCACCGCAGCCAGCGCCGGGCGCCACCGGCGCGGCTGGCCCGCGGCAGCTGCGGCGACCGCTATCGCCGGGTCCGAAGCCGCCATCGGCTCGGTCTGCCGCGGCTCAAGCGGAGGCGCGCATCGCCGTTGGCAGCGTCGCGGGCGCTGCCCGCCCTCGATGTCCGCTGCGGCGACGCTCCCCTATTCCCCCGGTCGCTCGTACCACACCCGTCCGTCCTTGATGGTCGTCCGGGCGATCAGCCGGCGCTTGGCGAGGACGGTGTTGCCGTCGCTGTCGCGCAATTGGAAATTGCCGTCGCGCAGCTCGAAGAGGGCGATGTCGGCGTTGGCGCCAGGCTTCAGCGTCCCGACCGTCCCCTCATAGCCGAGGATCTTCGCCGGCGCCGCGGTCGAGCGCATGACCAGATCGTCGAGCGACATGCCGAAATGCAGCAGTTTCGACATCGTCGTCGGCAGGTCCCAGACCGGCCCCTGGGTGGCGCTGGCAAAGGTCAGGTCGGTCGAGATCGTGTCCGGCAGAAAGCCCTGGTCGAGCGCCTTCTCGATCATCGGAAAGCTGAAATGGTTGCGCCCGTGCGCGCAGTCGAAAATGATCCCGTGGCGCTGCGCCTCGACGACTTCCTTGAGCACCAGCTGCTTCTCCTGGCCCATGATGCCGTGGGCGCGGCCGTGATAGCAGTGGGTGACGATGTCGCCCGCTTTCATGTGGGCGAGCAATTCGGGCAATGGGATCGGCGAATCGGTGATGTGCATCATCATCGGCACGCCGCCGGCCATGTCCGCGGTGCGGCGCGCCAGTTTGACCGGCTCGGCCGTGTATTCCCACACCAGGCCCGGCCCGTAGCGCAGCTTGACCCCGATCGCGAGATCGGGGTTTTCGCTGATCGTGCGGGCGCAGCCCTCGGGGTCGGCATAAGGGAAATGCGCCAGCTCGCCGCTGCGCGCGCCGCCGACGATGCCGATGGCCGACAGATTGACAAAGGCGCGGGTGCGGGTGCGCACCTCGCGGTCGATGACCTGGCGCAGCCCGGCAAAAGTGGCCGAGCCGGTGCTGCCGGCGTCGCACAGCGTGGTGACCCCGCTCGCCTTGCAGAACCGGTCGGTGTCGCCGGCCATGTCGTGGGCGTTGACGAAAATATGGGCGTGGATGTCGACCAGCCCCGGCGTGACCAGCCGGCCCCGGGCGCTGATCGTGCGGCGCGCCTCGGCTTGCGGCAGCGACGGCGCCACCGCGGTGATCTTGCCGCCGGCAATGCCGATGTCCATGACGCCGCGCAACCCGGCGGCGGGATCGAGCACCTCGCCGCCCGTCAGCAGCAGATCGTATTTCATTCCGGCCCCCTTCCGTTAACTCCGGTTCACCATGCTCGGCGATCGGCGCGTGGCTGACAACCCCGAGGCGGCGCCGGCGCGCAGGACAGCCTCCCGGCGAACGCAGCCGCGCCTGCATTGTCCTGATGCATCCCTCCGCCCTAAAATCCAGCCTTTGCCCAAATCGGAGGCAGTGTTTGGATCAGGCTATCGCCGACCAGCAGCGGCCCGCTTCGGTCGTCCCGCGCCGCGGCATGGTGCTCATGGCGGCGCTGATGGCGACCTTCATGGCCGCGGTCGAAAGCACGATCATCGCCACCGCGATGCCGACGATCGTCGGCGATCTCGGCGGGTTTCGACTGTTCAGCTGGGTGTTCGCCGCCTACCTCTTAACGATGGCGGTGTCGGTGCCGATCTATGGCCGGCTCGCCGACATCTACGGCCGCAAGCGGGTGTTCTTCGTCGGCACCGGGATCTTCCTGGTCGGCACCACCTTGTGCGGCTTTGCCCGCACCATGGTCGTGCTGGTGATGTTTCGGGCCATACAAGGGATCGGCGCCGGCGCGATCCAGCCGATCGCCAGCACCGTGATCGGCGACATCTACACCCCGGCCGAGCGGGCCCGGGTGCAGGGCTATCTGTCGAGCGTGTTCGGGGTGTCGGCGATCATCGGCCCGGCGCTCGGCGCCTTTCTGGTCGAGCATGTCAATTGGGCCGTGGTGTTCTGGGTCAATCTGCCGATCGGCGCCGCCAGCATCGCGATGTTCGCGGTCTATCTGCCCGAGCGGATCGAGCGGCGCCAGCACCGCATCGATTATCTCGGTGCGGTTCTGCTGATCCTTGGCATCGGAGCGCCGATGCTGGCCCTCGTGCAGGCGCGCAGCCTCGACCCCTCCAGCATCGCCTCGCTGGTCGGGCTCGGCCTCGCCATGCTGCTGGCCCTCTTCGTGCACGAAGCCCGCGCCCCCGAGCCGATGGTGCCGTTCCGGCTGTGGCGCAACCGGGTCATCGCCCTCGCCAATTTCGGCATCTTCGGCACCGGCTCGACGATGATGGCGGTCAGCGCCTTTCTGCCGACCTATGTGCAAGGGGTGATGGGCCGCACCCCGGCCGTCGCCGGGCTGGTGCTGGGCTGCATGTCGGTCAGCTGGATGTTCGCCTCGTTCGCCGCCGGCCGGCTGATGATCCGCACCTCCTACCGGCTCGCCGCCGCCCTCGGCGGCGTAGCACTCGCGGCCGGTGCAGCGATCCTCACCCAGCTGCAGCCGTCGAGCGGTGTCGGGATCGCGGCGGCCGGGTCCCTGGTCATGGGCGTCGGCATGGGGGCGTGCAACACCGCCTTTCTGGTGTCGATCCAGGCCAGCGTCGGCTGGAGCGAGCGCGGTGTCGCCACCGGCGCCAACATGTTCATGCGGGTGATCGGCCAATCCTTTGGCGCGGCCCTCGGTGGCGCCATCCTCAATTTCGGCGTCTTCCGGCGGGTGCCCGACGCCGCCGACGCGGTCAACCGGCTGTTGGAGCCGGCATTGCGCCGCAGTCTCGGCACCGGCGAGATCGTGCGCCTGACCGATGCCGTCGCCGCCTCGCTGCACGAGGTGTACCTGATCGCGACCGTGCTCGCGGCGCTGACCTTCCTCGCCGCACTCAGCTTCCCGGCGCGGTTGAGCCCGATCCGGCCGGCCGCCCCGGCTTCGCGTTGAGCCGCCGCCGCATCGGGCTATAATCGGGCCATATCGTTTAACGGAGGAGAACGCCATGGCGGTCACACTCGGAACCGACGGCTTCCGCTATCAGGTCGTCGACGATTGGGCCAAATTGCCCGACGGGTGGAAATGGGATGCCGATGTCGCCGCGGTCGGGGTCGACCGCCACGACAACGTCTATGCCTTCAGCCGCGGCGCGCACCCGATGATGGTGTTCGACCGCAACGGCCACTTCCTGCGCTCATGGGGCGAGGGCGTCTTTCACCGTCCGCACGGCGTCCACATGGCCCCGGACGACACTCTCTTTCTGACCGATGACGGCGACCACACGGTGCGCAAATGCACCCTCGAGGGCCGGGTGCTGCTAACCCTCGGCATCGCCGGCAAGCCCGCCCCCTATATGAGCGGCGAGCCGTTCCACCGCTGCACCCATACGGCACTCTCGCCGCAGGGCGACATCTACGTCTCCGACGGCTACGGCAATTCGCGCGTCCACAAATATTCACCCGACGGGAAATTGCTGACGGCATGGGGCGAGCCCGGCACCGATCCCGGCGAGTTCAACATCCCGCACAACGTCTGCTGCGACCCCGACGGCTGGGTCTATGTCGCCGACCGCGAGAACCACCGGGTCCAGGTGTTCGACGGCAACGGCAAGTACGAGGCGCAGTGGAACAACATGCACCGGCCCTCCGGCCTCTACATGGAGACCGGCACCAGGACGCCGCGCTTCTACGTCGGCGAGATCGGCGGCGGCATGGGGGTCAATTACGACCTGCCCAATATCGGCCCGCGGGTCAGCATCTATTCGCATACGGGCGAGATGCTGGCGCGGCTCGGCACCCGCCCGGCCGGCCTCGAACCCGGCCAGTTCATGTCGCCGCACGGCCTCGCCGTCGACTCGCGCGGCGACATCTATGTCGGCGAGGTGTCGTTCACCAACTGGGGCAACCGCTACCGCGGCCAAGGCTTCCCCCCCGGCCTGCGCGCCCTGCAAAAGCTGGTCAAGGTGGCTTGAGGCGGGCAGCAACGCGGCGACATCCTCCGCGGCTGAGGCTCCCGTACGTACCAGGGAGCTCGGGAGACGGGTGGAGCGGACGGCACCGATTAGCTCTATGACAGGTCTTGCTACCCGCATTTGGTAAACCTGTGTGAAGCCTTCGCACCATTCATGGAACGAGAGCAACGGAACTGACCTGCCGTCTGGCCCGCGGCGACGGCCTCGTAATTATGTGGAAGCATTCACTTTAACGCCCATCGCATCGACAAGATACACGCAGCTCGCAACATGATCGGGTCTTTGTAGGAGCCTGCGGCCTGGCGAACTGCCCTGCGGTACGGCCGGTCTCGACAGTGGCCGGAGATTTCATCAGGAATTCGAGGCATCTACGATGATAATGGCACCCTGAAAATCATCGACAAAATCTGAAAAAGAGCCAACTTCCGGCTTGATCAGTGAACTCGGCAGCACTTCGGCGAACACCAGGGAGGAAGTATAAATCCGGTGCCTTCCCTCTTTGGCTTCGGTCAGATATTGTGCAATACTATTCACGTCATACGTGGCTCGTTCATCCCGCAAGAAGGCTATGAAGACGCAGGAATCCCAGAACAAGTCAGAGGGTGGGGCGCCATTCAGCACCACTCGTCCTTTGCCTCGTGCTCTGGTCGGAGGTGAACGCGCCGCGCCAAAGGAGCAAGCGCTGCGATGCCATGCTTCTAATGTCGAAACCTCGATCCTGTAGGCAATTGCTGGGCGCCATCGTAGTCGCATACCTTCTTTTTGGCGCGCTTATCGTGCTTCTCGGGCTTCCGGCATGCGCTCTTTGTTATTACGCAGTCGATCTCGACGGCCCCGCGCTCAGGATGATTTGCCGCCAAATTCGCATCGATTGTCTATCTCCTTCAATTCTCCGTCAAAGCTGCCCGATCGCCCGCCCTCGGTAATACCGATCAGAAGGCGTTTCCAGACCGGCAGTGAGAGCCGCATGGGCGATATCCGATTGCCGCTCGAGAAAGTCATCGATCCGAATAATGTTATCATCCGCGAAAACCAACTCGGCGTGCGAGAACGTTTGCAACGCGCCCCTGCTGAGTTGCCCGACACGACGCACCAAGCTTTCGGGATAGCGCGCAACGGTGCCATCGCCATTGTAGATTGCGCTCGCCGCCTCCTCATAAGTAGCAATTCCAGAATATAGCGGGCGTTTATTGGATCGCTGTTTCTGCCGGATCGTTACCGATGCGCTGCCCATATCGAGCGCGGCAATCATATACAAATAGCCAATTCTGCCGTTGGCAAACCTATCGGCGTCGCGCAGCCCTGTGATCAGCGTTCGTAGCTTTTGCGCAAACACGTCCGCGCGGACGCCGCGAGCGTCCACGTCCAGGCCATGCAGCACGAGGGTCGCATCATCCCGTTCTGGCATTTTCGCCTCGTGGCTACCGCTTCAGCGGCCGCCCCGAGCCCGGCGGGGTGCGCCGGGCCGGAGCGGATGCCGGGTCAGTTCGGGTGGAAGACGAGGGTGCGCAGCTCGATGCTTTCGCGCGGGAAGGCGTCGGGCGGGGTGGTCGGATCGGTGAACGAGGTGTGCGGCATGAAGCGCGCGCGCCCGTCGGTCTTGGTGTCGGCGATCTTCAGCAACAGCGCCTGGTCGCGCTGCATCTCGGGCACATAGTACCATTCGTGCGCCGGGTTCCATGTGACCGAGTAGGTCTCGCCGACCCGGTCGCGATAAACCAGGTCCGAGGCCACCAGATCCTTCGGGTCGACCGTGCGGGCGTCGCACACCGCCAGCGGCGCGTCCTGCAATGGCCCGCGGATCGGGCGCCACAAATTGATCACCTGGACCCGGCCCTTCAGCAATTCCTCGGCATCCTCGCCCATCAGATCGCGGACCCGCTGCGGGCCGGAGCGCGCGGTGTGATCGACATGGACCCGGGTCGCCGGTTGGCGCGGGCCCCCGGCCGAGCGGTCCTGCACGCCCGGCACGCGGCGGCGCTGCAGATGGTCGAAGATGAAGACGCGGCTGGCGCCGGTCGTCTCGATCAGAAAGCGCTCGGCCTCCGGGTAATAGATCCGGCGCACTTCGTCGTCGTCCCAGAAATCGCGGACCGCGGTCTCCTGCTCGACCAGCCCGAAGCCCTGGCGGTCGAGCGCGATTTCCGATGCGATCGGCCGCATGTCGCGGATGTGCACGCGGTGCGGCTCGTGGCTCATGTTCGAGCGGTGCTCGCCGGGCTCGACCTCATAGGCGTAGTAGCGCGGCCGTTCGGCCATTGGCGCCAGGTAGTTGAGTTCGGCCTCGACGAAGGGCAGATCGGCAAAGCTGGTCATGGTGTGGTCCTCCTCGGTGATGGCGAAGCCGGCGCGGGTTCAAAACATCGGGAATCTATAATATTCCGGCGGAAGCGCCTGTCTGGCCGATGTTACCGCCTTCGCGCCCGCTGGCATAGCGCGAGGCAACAATCTCCCCAGCGCAGCCCTCGCGGCGGCGGTGGTTCGGCGCAGAACCCCTTGGCGGGGCATCTTGGCCGCGCCGTTCAAGGTTTCGGTTGCGCTCATTTCGGTCATTCCTTCCAGAACGGCTTGTTGCCGAGGAACTCGGCCTCGGTCCGGGTGATCCCGATGTCGGCGAGCATCCTGTCGTCGAGAGAAGCGAGGTCGGCGCGGTCGCGGGCGCGCCGGCGCCACTCGCCAACCATCGCGAACAGCCGCCGCGCAGCGGCGCCCGCCCATCGCCGCGCGGGACGCCGCCGAGCCCCGGCGAAATTCCCGCGCGCCTCCTCGTATCGGATAGCGGTCATATGAAATCTCCTAAACTCCACAAGGGCTCTCGATCGAGGTTCGCGAACCCTCTTGCGATCAAATGGCGGTGACAACATCTCTCCGCAAACGAGAGTTTTTCAGCGACGTGTTAGATTTTCTCATCTGCGATGAATGACCATCTGCCGCCTCTCGGGGCGCTGCGGGCCTTCGAATCAGCGGCCCGGCACCTGAGCTTCAGCAAGGCCGCCGAGGAGCTTTTCGTCACGCCCGCGGCGATCAGCCATCAGATCCACGCGCTGGAGCAGGATCTCGGCGTCAGGCTGTTTCACCGGCTCAACCGGTCGGTCGCGCTGACCGCGTCGGCGCGCGTGCTGCTGCCCGGCCTGTCGGAAGGCTTTGCCGGGATCGAGGCCGCAGTCAGGCGCCTGCGGGCGCACAACGACACCGGCACCTTGACCGTGACCGCCTCGCCCTCCTTTGCCGCTAAATGGCTGGTGCTGCGCCTGCATCGATTTCAGGAGCGATGGGCGGAGGTCGACGTGCGGATATCCGCCACCGACGAGGTCGTCGATTTGACCAAGGGCGATTTCGACATCGCGATCCGCTATGGCACCGGGCATTACCCCGGGCTCGAAGTCGAGAAGCTGTTTGCCAACGAGGTGTTTCCGGCGTGCAGCCCGCAGCTGCTGATGGCTGGTCCGCCCTTGCGCACCCCGGACGATTTGCGCCATCACGCGCTGATCCACGATCAGGCCGTCGAGCGCGACCCGCTGGCGCCGACCTGGCCGATGTGGCTCAAGGCCGCCGGGGTCAAGGATGTCGCGGCGACGGCCGGGCTCAGCTTCAACAACATGCACCTGGCGCTCGACGCGGCGATTGCCGGCCACGGCGTAGTGCTGGCCTACAGCACGATCGCCGCCGCCGACATCGCCGCCGGCCGGTTGGTGCGGCTGTTCTCGTTGGCGCTGCCCGACCAGTTCGCCTATTACGTCGTGACCGCGCCGGGCGCCCTCGAACGGCCAAAAATTCGCGCGTTCCGCAATTGGCTGCGCGAGGAAGCCGATCGCCGGCCCGACGCGGCGACGCCTCAGCCTAAGGCCGACGCCGACGCACTCTGTGCCGTCCCCTTCGGCGGCCGCGGCCGACTTGCCGCGGCGCATGCGCATCTCGGCATGATTGATGCCGAACCCCTTGATGTGGATGGCGACCTGGCCGGCCTTCGGCTCCCGCTTCGGAATGTCCTTGTGGGCCAGGCTGGCGAGCCCGCCCAACTTGCCGAGAACGATCGCGCGCATAGCGCCTCCTGGTCGTCAGCCCCCGCCCCTTTGCGTGTTGCAGGCGCTTGGGGATACGACATCAGCGGGGCCAGGAAGTCGTGGATCGCGGTCGCGATCTCTGTGGAGTGCGTCTCCAGCGCGAAGTGCCCGGTGTCGAAGAAGCGCACCTCCGCGCCGGGGATGTCGCGCTTGAAGGCCTCGGCGCCCGGCGGCAGGAAGAACGGGTCGTTCTCGCCCCACACCGCCAGCAAGGGCGGCTTGTGGGTGCGGAAATACCTCTGGAAGGTCGGATAGAGCGCGACGTTGCTCTTGTAGTCGCCGAACAGATCGAGCTGAACCTCATCGGCGCCCGGGCGGGCCAGATAGAAGTTGTCGAGCGACTAGCCGTCCGGCGAGACCGGCCGCCTCGTCGGCCACGCCATGCATGTACTGCCAGCGGGTCGTCTCCGGCGCGAGGAAGGCGCGCAGCGCGTCGCGGTTCGCCTCGGACGGGTCCTGCCAATAGGCCCGGATCGGGTTCCACCCGTCGCTCAGGCCCTCCTCGTAGGCGTTGCCGTTCTGCGAGATGATCGCGGTGATGCGCTCGGGATGCCTCACGTCGCGAGGCGCAAGCCGGTCGGCGCGCCGTAGTCGAAGACGTAGACCGCAAAGCGGTCGAAGCCGATCACCTCGGTGAAGCGCTCGATGACGCCGGCGATGTTGTCGAAGGTGTAGTTGAACTTGCTCGCGCGGCGGCATGTCGGACTGGCCGAAGCCCGGCAGGTCCGGCGCGACGATGTGGAAGCGATCGGCCAGCAGCGGGATCAGGTCGCGGAACATGTGGCTTGAGCTCGGGAAGCCGTGCAGCAGCAGCAGCTTCGGCGCGTCGGCGGGGCCCGGCCTCGCGATAGAAGACCTTGAAACCGTCGACATCGGCAGTGCGGTATGTGATCGCAGTCATCGGTGATTCTCCTGTGGATCTTGCAACCATCGATAGAGCGTGCATCGAAAGGTTATGTGAGCGGCGCTGTCGTGCCTGTCGACGATCGCGGCTATCGCGCGATCGCGTCACGGATGATGTCCACCACCACGGCCGGACGCCGTCACGCTGGGCGCGTGATCGACCGGGTGCGACCGCACCGTGCGCCTTCATGCGCTCGGCCATGAAGCGCTGGGTCTCCGGGACGATCATGCGATCCTGGTCCGCCAGCAGATACCAGCTCGGCACGTCCTTCCAAAGCGGCCGGCCCACCTGGAACGCGTGATACAGGCCGGCGAGATCGGGCGCTGAACGGCGGCCAGCACAGCCTGCTCCTCGCGCGGAGGCGTGTTGCGCGAAGGCCGACGGCGAAAGCTTCCTCGGGGAGCCAGATCAGACCGTGGTCGTCAGGAGCGAGCTTCGGCGCCTGCGGATGCGGCTCGAGCCGATAGAAGACGTCGGCGACCGTCTCCCCCTCGTCCGGAGCGAGCGCCGCCACATACACCAGCGCCTTGATCTTCTCGGCGCGCGTCGCCGCGATGACCGCACCGGCATAGGCATGGCCGACCAGACGATCGGTCCCTCAGCCCTGTCGAGGCGTTCGATCGAGTGCCGCCACATCATCGGAAAGGGAGGTCAGCGGCAAGCGGCGCCGCTACAACCTTGCGCCCGCCGTCTTAAGAGGGGTCGATAACCCGTGCCCAACTCGATCCATCGGCCCATGCTCCGTGAGCAAGCACCACGCTTCACATCCTTGATGTCCATGATCTCTTCTCCTTCGCTCCGCGGCGTATTGGCATAACCTCTATACACGCCTGATAGCAGGTTATTATCCGCTGATATAACTTGTCAACAGTCATTTTATAGGTTATTCGCCAGCTGCGTCCAGACTGCGCGTCTCACGGAAGGTTTGATGGTTGACGCCCACCCGCCGGCAATTTTTATCGCTGACGCGCCCGGCTTGGACTTTTTGAACTCCGTGGCGACGCCGACCGACCGGGTCATCGATTGGCTCGACAGCGGCGACGGGCTGCTCAGCTGGCTAGGTCAAGCCCAGCTGGTCCCGCGCGATGCCCTCGAAGTTCGCTGAAGCAGCGGGCGATGCCGGGAGAGCTGGACAAGGTGGCGGAGCAGGCGCGCGCGCTGCGTGAATGGTTCAGAGAGTTTGTTCGCGCCCATATGGGCCACCCGCTGCCGCCGGAGGTGCTCCACGAGTTGGATCCGTTGAACACGCTTCTGGAGCGTGATCAGGCATTCAGCCAACTCGTCGAACACCAGCGTGACGGCATGAATGTCTTGCAGCTTCGGATGACGCGGCGCTGGCGTTCTCCCGATTTCTCTACTTTTGCCGATTGGCGAGATGCTGGCAAAATTTGTGTGCGAGGAGGACTTCTCGCATGTCAAAGCGTGCGAAGGGCATCGCTGTACGCTGATGTTTGGCGACCGCACACGACGGCGCGCGCGAAGATGGTGCAGCATGGCGATCTGCGGCAACCGCGCGAAGCAGGCGGCGCATCGGAACCGCGCCAAAGAACGGCGCTGAAAGAAAAGGCGCGACGAGCCTAGGCCACAGACGCAGACACCCGATTTACTCAACCCGTGATGGCCGGTCATGACCGGGCTCGTCCCGGTCATCCACGAGCCGCGGCACAAACTCTGCCGGTTTCCGTAGATGCCTGGCACCGAAGCCGGGCATGACGATCGCGGTGAGACTGCACCATCTGAATGCGTCAGAGCACTAGCAGGCTGCGGAAAAATGCATGGACGTCGTCATTCCGGGCGCGCGCATCGCCCGCGAGCCCGAACCCAGGAACACGACCGGAGGAATCAACGGCTTGGCCTGTGTTCATGGGTTCCGCCTGGCCCTGACGGGCCGTCCGCGGTATGACCGCGAGTTTTTCAGCATCCTGCTAGGTCGGGCTCTGATGCAAGAGGACGAAAGTGTTCCTGTATCGATCAACCAAGCGAAGCATGCAGGCAGCGAAGCGGGTAAGACTTGTCGGCGCCGAGCGTCAGGCTCGCACCACCGGCAGAACCGGCGGTCGGCGATCCCGGATCACGGTGCGGCGCAAACCCAGCGTCGCGAATGCGATCAATCCGGCGCCGAGCAGCGGCAGCGAGCCGGGCTCGGGCGTGTCGACGATCCCGGCATCGATGCTGGCGAGGCTGTTCGCGCCGGCGGTCACCGTCACGATTTCGGTCAAAGAGTAGGGGCCGGCGATCGGCGGCACCGAGACCAGTTTCGACTGGTTATCGACCAGTCCGCTCGCCAACAAGGTTCCCGTGCCGAACGGGAGTGTTCGACGTGTCGAAATACGTGCTCATCGTCGCCTGGCTGTTGCTATAGACGCCGGTGATGTCGCTCAAGAATTGTTTGGCGGCGATGGTGGTCGTGAAGCCGGTTTCGGTCAGCGAAACGGTCAGGGTGCCGCCCGCCGTCCCGGTCGTCAGATCGAGCGAGGTCAGATCGAGGATCGGGTCGGACGGCGCACCGATCGCCGGGAAGCCGGTGCCGATGTCGATGCTGGTGGTGAAATTGCCGATGGTCCCGCTGTAGAAGGCGGTTCCGGGGCTTGCCGAGTTGTTGGCCGAAGCCGTGTTGACGCCGTCGGTGGCCGACAGAAAGATTTCGGCGCGAGCCGCGGCCGCATATCCCACGGCCATCGGCCAGTGCTGCGATCGTCAGAGACTTGCGCAGGATGTTCATGACCAGGGCCCTTTCAATATTCAACAGCATCTTCGGCCGGATACCGACCCGACCGGGATACAGATATTTACCGATTTGGCAACCTATTTTTCTACAATATTGAAGGTTAAAATCATACTTCATGGTTAATTTTAGCCAATCACTTCGATATAATCTTGTGCGGCGACGCCGCTGTCCTCCGCGATCGCGGCTGCCGCGCCCGACCGCCGCTGCGGTCACCGGCTCAATTAAGAACGCCGCTCGCACCGATCATTTTCAGCTTCTCCTCCGGCTTTCCGTTCAATAGTGTCGTCGCCGCGCAATACCTGAGACGGGAGGAAAACATGCGTCATCTGCGTTCGAGCGTAATTGCGGCCGTGGCCTTATTCATGGTTTCGGGCACCGGGCAGGCCGCGACGCGGGTCTTCAACGCGACCCTCAACGGCACCAGCGAAGTGCCGCCGACGACCAGCACCGGGACCGGCACAGCCACCGCGACGCTCAACACCGCGACCCGGAAGCTGACCTGGGATGTGACCTATTCGGGCCTCAGCGGTCCGGCCAAGGCGGCCCACATCCACGGCCCCGCCGCGGCCGGGAAAGAACGCTCCGGTCGTGATCCCGTTCACCGGCAATCTGGCCAGCCCGATCAAAGGCTCGAAGACATTGACCGCGGCGCAGATGGCAAATCTCGAAGCCGGAATGTATTACGTGAATATCCATACCGCCGCCAATCCGCCCGGCGAAATTCGCGGTCAACTCAACCCAGCGCAATAGTTCGTACGCCACCGATTTTCCTCACCGACCCGGGACTGGTCCGGGTCGGCGAGGGCGAACCGGCAGTCGTTTCGCCGGTCATCCGGATTTTCTCGGCAGGGCCGGGGCGCGTCGAGGCCGGACTGCGAGCCCCGGCCGGGAGCCTAATGAAAGAGACTTGAGAGACGCTTCCATTTCTGCCCGCGAGGCGGGGTGAGCAGTAGTTGATCGCCTCCCGGCAACGAAGCGACCCGACCGCAGCCCGACCGAACTCTGTCCGATCCTTCGGCCATGCGGAGATCCACCGGCGGCATTCCGGAGCGGATTTCGATCTGGTCGATCGGCGCTGCGGCTGAACGCCGCTCCGCCTGGAACTTTCTGTCGTCGCAGCGGTTTAGATCAACACCGCCGCCGCAGCGGAGCGACGCGCTCGCGCCAATGCCCCTGCGGTGACTGCTCGCAGCCACGACGAACCATCGAGGACCTCGCACCAATGAGGATCGCCCAGGTTTCACCTTTGTACGAAAGCTGCCCGCCGCGGCTTTACGGCGGCACCGAGCGAGTGGTCTCGCATCTGACCGAGGAGCTGGTGCGGCAGGGACACGAGGTCACCTTGTTCGCCAGCGGCGATTCGCGCACCGCCGCGGTGCTCCGGTCCCCTTGCGCGACGGCACTTCGCCTCAACCCGCAGTGCCACGATCCGATTTTCTATCACCTGATCCAAATGCACCGGATCGCGAGCTGCGCCGACCAGTTCGACATCATCCACTTCCATGCCGATTTTCTGCAATTTCCGCTGTTCGCTCCGCTGCTGGCACAAGACCGTGACGACGTTGCACGGGCGGCTCGATCTGCCGGACCTGCCGCCGCTGATGCGCGAATTTTCGATGATGCCGTTGGTTTCGATCTCGAACGCGCAGCGCGCGCCGCTGCCTTGGGCCAACTGGTACGCCACCATTCATCATGGGCTGCCGCCCGGACTTTACCCGCCGGGCCGCGGTGCGGGCGGCTATCTCGCCTTCATCGGCCGCATCAGTCCGGAAAAGCGGCCGGACCATGCGATCGAGATCGCCCGGCGCGCAGGGGTGCCGCTGACCATCGCCGCCAAGGTCGACAAGGTCGATGGCGAGTATTACAAAACCGAGATCGAGCCGCTGCTCGACAATCCGCTGATCGAGTTCATCGGCGAAATCGGCGACGACGAGAAGAGGTGCCTTCCTGGGGGATGCGATGGCGCTGCTGTTTCCGATCGATTGGCCCGAGCCGTTCGGGCTCGCCATGATCGAAGCGATGGCGAACGGGACGCCGGTGATCGCCTTCCGGCGCGGCTCGGTGCCGGAGATCGTCGAACCCGGGGTCACCGGGTTCATCGTCGACAGCATCGACGAGGCCGTCGCGGCGATCCCGCTGGCAAAAGCACTCGATCGAACGGTGATCCGCCGCCGCTTCGAGGAGCGCTTCTCGGTCGAGCGGATGGCGCACGACTATCTGGAGGTGTACGGCGAGGTGCTGCGCCGCGGCAGTGCCGCCGGGGCGGCGGCACTGCCGGTCGTGGCAGAGGCCGCGGACGACGACTGAAGGCCGCATCCGCGGCCCCGAGCGGAATGCCGGAACAACGGCCCGAGGCCAGCGAGGCCTCTCGGTTCTACATCGAGTCGAGCGCGCAACTGCAGGAGCGCCGGCCGCGCGCGCTGAAGCAGGGCCATACCTTTGCCGTCTTTGACCCGCGCGGCGACATCATCCCCGTCGAAGGCAGCCCCGAGGGCGTCTACCACCGCGATACCCGCTATCTGTCGCGGCTCGAGCTGCGCCTCAACGACGCACCGCTGCTGCTGCTGAGCTCGAACGTCCAGGAAGACAATGTCGTTCTGACGGTGGATCTGACCAACCCCGACCTCAGCGCCGACGGCCGGATCGCGCTGCGTGGCGAGCTGATCCACGTCAATCGGCGCAAATACATCTGGCAGAATTGCTGCTACGAACGATTGCTGGTGCATAATTTCGATCTGGTCGCGCATGATCTGACGTTGAGCATCGGTTTCGCCGCCGATTTCGCCGATCTGTTCGAGGTGCGGGGCGAAGAGCGCGCACGGCGCGGCCGGCTGTCGATCGAGCGGCGCTCGAATGCGACGGTCGAAATCCACTATTTCGGGCTCGATGAAGTGGAGCGCGTCACCAGGCTCACCTTTGAGCCGGCGCCGACCCGCCTCGACCAGACCGGCGCACGTTTCGAGCTGTCGCTCGGGCCCGGCGAGGCGATGCGCTCGGTATTGCGGATCGCCTGCGAAGATGCGGCCCCCGAGGGCGGCGTCGGTCGTCAATTCTACAGTGCGTTGCGCACCGCGCGGCGTGCCATGCGAGTCTCGAGCGGGCGCGCCGCCAGCCTCGAAGGCTCGAACACGCAATTCAACGAATTGGCCCGACGTTCGGTCGCGGACCTCTACATGCTGGTCACCGATACCGAACACGGCCCCTATCCCTTTGCCGGGATCCCCTGGTTCAGCACCGTCTTTGGCCGCGACGGGATCATCACCGCGCTGTTTGCGCTTTGGCTCGATCCGGCCATCGCCAAGGGCGTCTTGAATTTCCTCGCCGCGACGCAGGCGACCGAGATCGATGCCGAGCGCGACGCGGAGCCGGGCAAGATCCTGCATGAAATGCGCGACGGCGAGATGGCGCGGCTGCGCGAGGTGCCGTTCTCGCGCTATTACGGCAGTGTCGATGCGACCCCCCTCTTCGTCATGCTGATGGGGGAATATTTCCAGCGCACCGGGGATCTCGAAACGGTCCGCGCATTGTGGCCCAACGTCGAAGCCGCGCTGCGCTGGTGCGACACCTGGGGCGACCCGGACGGCGACGGCTTTGTCGAATACCACCGCAGAAACGCCAATGGCCTGGTCAATCAGGGGTGGAAGGACTTCGCAGGACTCCATTTTTCACCAGGACGGGCGGCTGGCCGAGGGTCCGATCGCGCTGTGTGAAGTGCAGGGCTATGTCTATGCCGCCAAACAGCATGCCGCGGTGCTGGCGGAGGCGCTGGGACACAGGGCGCCGCGCGATCGAGCTCGACGCGCCAGGCGGAAATCCTGCGCGGCAGGTTCGAGGACCTGTTCTGGTGCGAGGAGCTGTCGACCTATGCGCTGGCGCTCGACGGCGCCAAACAGCCGTGCCGGGTCGTCGCCTCCAATGCCGGGCACGCGCTCTTGACCGGGATCGCCGCCCCCGACCGCGCGCGCCGCGTCGCCGAGACCCTGCTCGGCATGGCGTGCTTTTCCGGCTGGGGGGTGCGCACCGTCGCGGTCTCTGCGGCGCGGTACAATCCGATGTCCTACCACAACGGTTCGGTGTGGCCGCACGACAATGCGCTGATCGCCCTGGGGCTGGCCCGCTATGGCCTCAAAGCGGGAGTGCTGAAGATCTTCGAGGGCCTGTTCGACGCCGCCGCCTATATGGACCTGCGCCGGCTGCCCGAGCTGTTCTGCGGCTTTCCCTGGCGCAAGCTCAACGCGCCCACCCTCTATCCGGTCGCGTGCTCGCCGCAGGCCTGGGCCAGCGCCACCGTATTTGCCCTGGTCCAGGCGAGCCTCGGCCTCAAATTCGACCAGGACGCCGGCGAGATCCGGCTCGATCATCCGATCCTGCCCGATTTTCTCGGCGAGCTGAAGTTGCGCGGGCTGCGGGCCAGAAACGGCGGGGCCGACGTGCTGCTGCGGCGCTATGGCGACGACGTCGCAGTCACGATCAGCCGGCGCCAGGGCGAGGTGCCGATCGTCGTGTCGCGATGAACCGCCCGCCGCGTCGATCGCGTTCAGAACCCGACCTTCAGCGTCGCCACCGCCGCGCCGAAATAGGCCTGGGGCTCCGAGGGCCGCTCGCCGAGCGCTCGCTCCTTGCGGCTCACGCAGAGACTGGTCTCGCGAAACACCGCCTGCCAGCTCGCCGCGTCCGGCAGAGCGCCGAGCAGGCATTGGTCGAAAAAGGTATAGGTCCGTCCGACCTGGCAGCCGAAGGACGGCCGATCGCGCCGCGCCGCCGTCAGGATGATGCGGTTGGGCTTGGCCATCGCCCCCGCGGCAAAGCTCCCGGTGTAGCAGCCCGAAACGATCACGACCGTCGGGACCGCGGCGCAGCCCTGCGACAGGGCCTGGGCCAGTTGCTCCGGGTGCAATGCCCGATGGGAGAGTTCGAGCCACAGTCCTGCGCCGTATTTGCCATGCGAGGTCAGGAACACAAAGCACCGGTCGCCGCGGCGCGCCGGCAACCCGGCGATGCGCCGCAGAAGGGTCTCGGCAGTGGCCGGTTCGACACCCCGGTGCAGCTGCGCCGGGTCAGCGCTCAGCCGGTGGATATCGGCGGTCGGCACGCCCGCCGCGGCGAGCCGCTGGGCCAATGCGCGGGTAGCGTCGTCGAACACCGGCTCGGCATCGTCGCCGGCGGCGAGCACGACCTGCCACCCGCCGCCGCGAGCGGCCGCAGCCGCGTGCTGCCCGACCGACAGCACAACCGCCAATCCCAGGACGCAAGCCGATACCCAGCCGAGACAACGAGGCGCCACCGAACCGGCCTTCCCTGCGCGTTGCGCGATTGGTGCTATAATGCGCCCCTGCGAGGAGGTGAGGCGATGGCCATGCCCGCCCGCGGCGGCCTCGATCGTCAAAATCAGGGGGCTTTCCTGTCCGCCACCGCCGGCGGCGGCCACAACCGATAATGCTGGCAATCAGAATGGGAGGAACGCCGTGCCGACATATATCATGCTCGCCAACTGGACCGACCAGGGTGCGCAAAAGGCCAAAGAGTCGCCGCGTCGGGTCGATACCGCCAGGAAGGCGCTGGTCGACATGGGAGGCGAGTTCAAGGGCCTTTACATGACAATGGGCGATTACGATCTGATCGCGATTTACGAAGCGCCCGACGACGCGGTGGCGGCCCGCTTTACCCTGTTGCTCGGGATGCAAGGAACGGTGCGGACCAAGACCCTCAAGGCGTTTCCCGAGGCGGCTTATCGTCAGATCATCGCCTCGCTCGGCTAGTCGAGGGCAGCGACGGCCGCTCCGGCCGGCACCGACTGGGGGCGGCGCAGCAGCAGCACCAGAGGCAGTGCCGCGATCACCAGGACCATCATCAGCATGAAGTCGTCGATATAGGCGACCATCGCCGCCTGGCGCGTCGCTTCGGCATTGAGCGCCGCGACGCCCGACGGGATCGTCAGGCTGTAGGCCGGCCCCAACTGCGGTGCTCGGGCGAGCGGATTGTCGGGGCGCAGCTGCTCGACCAGGCGCGAATGGACGATCTGGGTATTCTGGTCCAACAGCGCTTCGACGATCGAGATGCCGACGCTGCCGCCGATATTGCGCATCAGGCTGAAGATCGCCGTGCCTTGGGTCAGGGCGTGCCGCGGCAAGGTCGAGAAGGTGATGATGCTCAGCGGGGTGAAGACAAAGCCGAGGCCGAAACCCTGCATCACACCGGTGGTGATGACCGGCCCCATTCCCATCTGCAGCGAAAACCCGGTCATCTGCCACATGGAGACCGCGGTAACCAAAAGCCCGGCAAAGATGATCAGCCGAGTGTCGACCCGGCCGACCAGGCGGGCGACAAGGATCATCGCGATCATCGTGCCGACCCCGCGGGGTGCGGTCACCAGCCCGGTGGTGAAGACCGGGTAGTTCATCAGCTCCTGCAGCATCGTCGGCAGCAAGGTCATGGTCCCGTAGAGCGGGATGCCGATCAGGAACATCATCAAGGTGCCGGCGACGCAGTTGGCGTCTTTCAACAAGTCGCGGTTCAGGAACGAACGCTCGGTGGCGGTCGCGGTGTGCACAATGAACAGATAGAAACAAAGCCCGGCGAGCGTCGCCTCGACCCAGATCTCGGTCGAGCCGAACCAGTCCTTCAGCTCGCCGCGGTCGAGTAGCATCTGCAAAGCGCCGATCGCCAGGCTCAGCGTGGCAAAACCGAAAAAGTCGAACGGCTCGCGTTGGGCGCGACGGGTCTCATGGATGAAGACCGCGATCCCGGCGGCGGCGACAACCCCGACCGGCAGGTTGATGTAGAACACCCAGCGCCAGCTGTAGTCCTCCGTCAGCCAGCCGCCGAGCGCCGGGCCGATGATCGGGCCGAGGATGACCCCCATGCCCCAGACCGCCATTGCCTGGCCATGGCGGTGCGGCGGGTTGATCTGCAGCAGCACCGCCTGCGACAGCGGCACCAGCGCCGCGCCGCAGACACCTTGCAGCAGGCGGTAAAGCACCAGCTGGGCCAGGCTCGTCGCCATGCCGCACAGGGCCGAAGCCACGGTGAAGCCGAGGACCGAGATCAGGAAGACGTATTTAATGCCAAAGCGGCCGGCGAGCCAGCCGGTCAGCGGCGTCATGATCGCCGCCGCGACGATGTAGGAGGTCACCACCCAGGCGATCTGGTCCTGCGACGCCGACAGGCTGCCCTGCATATGCGGCAGCGCGACATTCGCGATCGTCGTGTCGACCCCCTGCATGAAGGTCGCCAGCATGATCGAAACGGTGATCCAGCCCCGGTTGGCGACCGGGGCCGGGACGCGTGAATTCACCGCGCCGCCGCTTGCGCGGTCGGGCCGGCGAACAATGCAAACAGGCGTTTCACCCGATCCAGCATTGGCCGGTGCCATTGGGTATCGACCTCGACGCTGGCGCTGAGCCCGGCGGCGAGCGGATGGCTCGGGTCGAGCCGATCGAAGATCAGCCGCACCGGCAGACGCTGGACCACCTTGACCCAGTTGCCGGTCGCGTTTTCGGCCGGCAGCAGCGAAAAGGTCAGCCCCGTTCCCGGGCTCAGGCTCTGCACCTTGGCCCGATAGACGACATCGGGATAGGTGTCGATCTCGACCGTCGCGGTCTGACCGGGCCGCATGTGCGTGAGCTCGGTTTCCTTAAAATTGGCGGTCACCCACAGGTGCTTGGCCGACACCAGGGAAAACAAAGCGGTCGGCATCGATCCGGTGTCCACGCCCTGCACCCAATCGCCGACCTGGAGCTGGTCGACCTTGGTGACGATCCCCGATTCAGGCGCCCGCACCACCGTGTAGGAAAGGTTCAGCTCGGCGCGGTCGAGCGCCGCCTGGGCGTGCTGCACCATCGGGTGCTCGGCAACCGGCAGACCGGAATCGCCGCCGAGACTGGCGAGGGTGCTGGCGACGTCCTGCTCTTTCGAGGCGAGCTGCTCGCGGGCGATTTTGTAGGCGTGGTTCGACTGGTCGTACTGCGACTGCGAAGCCGTGCCCGAGGCCAGCAGGCGCTGCTGCCGGTCCAACTCGCGCTGCTGGTAGACGAGCGTCGCCCCGGTGGCGGCGGCATCGGCCTTCTTCTGCTGATAGGTTGCCTTCATCGCCTCGATCTGAAGCCGGACCGCGGCGAGCTGGGCCTTGGCTTCCTCGACCGCGATGCGAAACGGCCGCTGGTCGAGGCTGAACAGCACCTGACCGGCCTTCACCCGCTCGTTGTCCCGCACATCGATCTCGGCCACGCGGCCGGACACCTCGTTGCTGATCGAGATCCTCGCCGCGTCGACATAGGCGTCGTCGGTCGAGATGTAGCGCCCGGTCGTCAGGTACCACCAGCCGGCGGCGAGCAGAACCACGATCGGCCCGAGCAGCATCAGCGGCAGCCGCAGCCGCTGGCGCCACGAGCGACGCCGCGTGATTAACGCCGGCCGTCCCTCGACGGCGGCGCGCAAGGCGCCGAGAGACGGCGCCGCCTCGTCTTCGGCCGAGGTCATCACTGGTGGCCCCCGGCCGGTGCGAGATCGGGCTCGACCGTCAGCCGGCGCCGGATCGAGCGATGGCTCGGCGCATTGCCCGTCGGCAGCGGGGGCGCGGACGGCGTCGGAACGCGTTCGGCGAGATTGCCGTGGACCCGGCGCAGCAGGTCGACCAGATGGCGGCCTTCTTCCTCGGAAAGTTCGGCGAACGCCTCGTTTCGTACCGCTGTCGACAGTTCGAGGATGCGGGCGAGGATCGGACGGGCCTTTTCGGTCAGACATAAGTCGCCGAGCGCGGCGGTCGTCCGGATCCGGTCGGCGCTCGATCCAGCCATCCTCCTCCATCCGGTCGATCTGCCGAACCAGGGTCATCGGCTTGATCTCGAGCAGATCGGCGAGGCCGGCCTGATGGATCCCTTCATGGCGAGCGAGATACCCCAAAAGCCGGCATTGCGACCGGGTAAGGCCGAGGAACAGCAGCACCCGCTGATTGAAGCGTCGCGCGAACAGACGCGCCACATCGTGAACGAGATAACCGAAGCTGCTGTCGAGGTTCATGTCCCTGCCAAAGCGTTAAAGAACCACCCGAGGGTGATAATAAGCTATGATACGGAAAATTTGGGCGCTGCCATCCATCCTGATTGCGCGTCTGGTAGAAAGGAATTCGATAGCTCGGCGGCGCCGCGGTTAGCCGCCACTTTGCCTCGACGCCGGCGGCGGGCGGCGGCGGGCCGAGAGGAAGCTCGGGACGCGGCCGTCGGCGCGGGCTTTTTCTTCGTAGCGAGTCGGCGGCCAGTCGGCCGGACGCTCGCGCCAGTCGGCGGGGCGGCGCGCCAGCCACTCGAAGGCGGGGTGCCCGGTCACCCGCTCGAGCATCCAAGCAAAATACTCCGGGTCGTCGGTCGCCAGCCGCAGCTCGGCCCCGGCGGTCATGATCCGGGCCAAACCGTCTAGGGTCTCGCGCGAGACGATTCGCCGCTTTTTGTGGCGCTCTTTTGGCCAGGGATCGGGGAAGAGGATGAAGACGCGCGCGACCGAGGATTCCGGCAATGCCGCGATCAAGAGGCGCGCATCGTCGATAAATAGGCGCACGTTACCGAGGCGGCGGCGCTCGATCTTGGCCAGCAGCTTGGCGATGCCGTTTTCGAACACTTCGCAGCCGATAAAGCCGATCTCCAGATCGCGTTCGGCTAGTGCCGCGAGGTGCTCGCCGCTGCCAAAGCCGATCTCGAGCCACACCGAGCGCGGCGGATCGGCGAAGAGGGTCCGAGGGTCGAGGCGACCCGAAGATGGCAGATCAAAGGCGAGCGAGGGCAGCAGCTCGCTGACTAGACCCTGTTGGCCCCGCCGCAGCGGTCGGCCGCGCCGCCGCCCGTAGAGCAGCAGCCGGTGCTGGGTCGGCGGCTCCGTCCTGCGCGGGTCGGAGGGCGAGCGGGTCAGAAGGCGCGCCGCAATTCGTCGACGAGGTCGAGCCTCTCCCAGGAAAAGCCGCCATCCGGCTCGGGCGCGCGGCCGAAATGACCATAAGCCGAGGTTCGGGTATAGATCGGCCGGTTCAGCCCGAGATGGGTGCGGATGCCGCGCGGCGACAAATCCATCAACTCCTGCAGCACTCGGGCGAGCTTGTGCTCGTCGGCCATACCTTCGGTGTCGACATAGAACGACAATGGCTTCGCCACCCCGATCGCATAGGCGACCTGGATCGTGCAGCACTCGGCCAGCCCGGCGCCGACCACGTTTTTCGCCAGATAGCGGGCGGCATAAGCGGCCGAGCGGTCGACCTTGGTCGGGTCCTTGCCGGAAAAGGCGCCGCCGCCATGCGGTGCGGCGCCGCCATAGGTGTCGACGATGATCTTGCGCCCGGTGACGCCGGCATCGCCGTCGGGCCCGCCGATCACGAACAGCCCGGTCGGGTTAACGAGGAAATTTTCCTCGTCGCACATCCATCCCGCAGGCAAGGTCGCCTCCACATAGGGGCGGATGATCTCGCGCACCTCGTGCTGGTCGATGCGGTCCGAGTGCTGGATCGACACCACCACCTTGGTGGCGCGAGCCGGCTTGCCGTTCTCGTATTGCAGGGTGACCTGGCTCTTCGAGTCGGGGCCGAGCAGCGGCGTCCGACCGGCGTGCCGCGCCTGCGACAGTGCGCGCAGCATCGCGTGCGCATAATAGATCGGCGCCGGCATCAGTTCGGGGGTCTCGGTGCAGGCATAGCCGAACATCATGCCCTGATCGCCGGCACCCTCGTCCTTGTTGCCGGACGCATCGACACCCAGGGCGATGTTGGCCGACTGGCTGTGGATGTGGCACTTGATCGCCGCCCGCTCCCAGTGAAAGTTTTCCTGCTCGTAGCCGATGTCGCGGATCGCCTGTCGCGCCACCTCGATCAGCCGGTCGCCGGTGATCGAGGCGGGGCCGCGCACCTCGCCGGCGAGCACGACGCGATTGGTCGTGACCAGGGTCTCGACGCCGCAGCGGGCCTGCGGCTCGACGGCAAGATAGGTGTCGACGATCGCGTCGGAGATGCGGTCGCAGATCTTGTCGGGATGGCCTTCAGAAACCAACTCGCTGGTAAAGACGAAATCGCGCTTGGCCAAAGGTTTGCCCCTTCTTGAAACATCGCGAGAGTAGAACGGCGTCCGGCGCTGTTGATGCCGACTTGGCGGACGGGCGTCAAGCCCCGACGGGCGCTGCGCCGCCGTGACGGGCGGCGCGGGGGCGAGCGCCGGGGAGCCCTACCTCTCGGTCGGGCGCTCGCCGCCGGCCGCCAGCGCCTTCGCCAGATCGAACAGGCGGCGGCGGACGACCGGGTCCTCGATGCGGTAATAGGCGCTGACCAGCTCGACGGTTTCGCGCTTGCGCAGCGGGTCGGAGTCGAAGGCCTCGGCCGGCGGCTCGGCAAACCCGCCCGGGATCGCCGGGGCGCGCACCGGGTCCATGTCGTCGAAAAAGAACGACACCGGGACGTCGAGCACCCGGCTCAGATCGTGCAGCCGGCTGGCGCCGATGCGATTGGCGCCGCGCTCGTATTTCTGCACCTGCTGAAAGGTC
Source organism: uncultured Alphaproteobacteria bacterium (assembly GCA_963795485.1). GTDB lineage: Bacteria > Pseudomonadota > Alphaproteobacteria > ATCC43930 > CGMCC-115725 > AP-15. Next base: position 611,184 of record CAWCIL010000008.1, on the reverse strand, counting down.
AAGCCGATGGCCTCGCCCAGCTTTTCCTGGCTCAGGCCCAGCATGTTGCGGCGCAGCCGGACCCGCGAGCCGACATGCACATCGATCGGGTTGGGTTTGTCGCCCTTTTGCCGGCCCGGCCGCCGGGTCTGCTGGTCCATCGCCATCTAATCGACCGCTTTCTCGAAACAATATCTTTATTTTAGATTGCCGCGTGACGGCGGGTCAAGCTGGAGCTTCAACCTGGAATAAGCTGCTGCAACCTTAGGTACCGACGGCTCAACCGAGGCGCAGCACCACCGGCACCGCACCGAGCACAAGCAGAACCAGAAACGTCCAATCGCCGGCCCGGGCATAAGGGGTGCGCGCCGCGGCGGCGGGCAATGCCACATCGACATAGCCGACCGCATCGAGACTGGTGCGGGCAAGGACCCGCCCCGAGGCGTCGATCACCGCGGTGATGCCGTTGTCGGCGACGCGAACCAGCGGCAGGCCTTCCTCGACGGCGCGGGTGCGCGCGATGGCGAAGTGCTGGAACGGCCCGGAGCTGCGGCCGTACCACGCATCGTTGGTGGCGTTCAGCATCCATGCCGGCCGGTCGCTCTCGTCGACGACGGCGCCGGGAAAGATCGCCTCGTAACAGATCAGCGCGGCAAACGGCGGAAGTCCAGGCAAAGCGATGGTCCGCGGTCCCGGGCCGGCGCTCAAATCCATGGTTCCGGCGGTGATCTTTTTGAACGGCAGCCAATCGCGCAGCGGCATATATTCGCCAAACGGGACCAGGTGCGCCTTGTCGTAATGAGCCACGATGTCGCCGCGATCATTGAGCGCCTCGATGCTGTTCCATATCTTCTCGATCGGCGCCGGCGGCGGGTTCGCGCGCAGGGCGCCGGTGATCAGGTAGCCGCCATGCGGGACGATCGCGGCGATCGCCTGGCGCGCGGCCATATCGCGACCGAGCAGAAACGGGCTCGCCGCTTCGGGCCACAGCACCGCGGCGAGAGGATGGGCCGCCGGCACCGCGCTCAAATCGATGAGCCGGCGGAAATTCGACCGGGCTGCCGCCGGCTGCCATTTCAGGCTCTGCGCAATCGAGGGCTGGACCAGGCGCAGCCAGGTGCCGGTCAGTACGGTCGGCATCGCGTCGAGCCGGACCGCACCGGCGACCGCGAGGACCAGGATTACGAGCCCGGCCGAGATCGCCGGCATCCAGCGCCGCACTGCCGACATCGGTCTCAGCGACGGCGCCCCCAGCAGCGCCGGCAGCGATGCCGCGAGAACGGTCAGGAAGCTGAGCCCGTAAATGCCGATCCAGGCGGTGCTCTGCAGCAATATCAGACTGCCCGGGAAGCCGCCCGACCAGGCATAGCCGATCAAATTCCACGGCAGGCCGGTCAGGGCGTGGCCGCGGGCCCATTCGGCGATGCTCCAGGCGACGGCAAAGGCGAAGATCCGCGCGGTCGGCGGCAGATGGAGCGAGCGGGCAAGCAGCCGGGCGGCGAATAAGGCCAGCCCGATATAGAGCGCAAAACCGGCCGGCAGCCCGGCCGCGGCAAACGGGACCAGCCACCAGTAGCGGCCGATGTCGACAAACAGCGCTGCCGCGATCCAGTAGAGCCCGGCGAGCAGGAATCCGAAACCGAAAACCCAGCCGAGACGGAACGACGCGCCAGGCCCGGCGCTGCCCTCATCGAGCCAGAGCAGGCCGGGGAACACGATTGCCAGGACCGGCGTCAGGTCGACCGGCGGCAATGCCGCGGCGGCGACGATGCCAAGCACGAAGGCGAGACCATAACGCCGCCAGCCGGAGAGGGCGGCGACGTCGGCGGCGAGCCGGCACAGCGGGGTGTCGACCCTGGACCCGGGCCGGACGCGTAAGACCGAGGCCTCAGGCATTGCCGCTGCGCCGTGCGGCGCCGGTCGCCGGCAGGCTGCGCACCCGCAACCGCTTGATGCGCCGGGGGTCGCCTTCGAGCACCTCGAACTCGATCCCGGAAGGGTGGGCGATGACCTCGCCACGCTTGGGCACCCGGCCGGCTAGGGTCGAGACGAGCCCGCCCAAGGTATCGACCTCCTCCTGGTCGCCGGCCGGGCGCAGGCGGACCCCCTGACGCTGCTCGAGCATCTCGATCGGAGTGCGCGCATCAGCGATCAGGGTGCCGTCGGCGCGCTCGATCAGATGCGGCCCATCGGCCACGTCGTGCTCGTCCTCGATCTCGCCGACGATCTCTTCGATCAGGTCTTCGATCGTCACCAACCCGTCGATCCCGCCGAACTCGTCGACGACCATCGCGATATGGGTGCGCGCCTGGCGCATCTGCACCAAAAGATCGAGGATCGGCAGGGACGGCGCCACGAACAGAAGCTTGCGCAGCAACGGTGCGAGCTTGGTCTCGCGCCGCTCGGCGACCGGGGCCAGGACGTCCTTGACGTGGATAAAGCCGATCACGTCGTCCGGCGTTTCGCGGTACACCGGCACCCGCGAGTGGCCCTGGTCGATCAGGCATTTGACGGCTTCAGGGAACGGCGTTTCGACATCGAGCGCCACGATGTCGACGCGCGGCACCATGACGTCGGCGGCGGTCTGGTCGTGACCCTTCAGAATGTTGCCGATCAGCACCCGCTCATGGGCGCCGAGCGGATCGGGATCGTCGGCCCGCGGCTCCTCGATCATCTCGTCGATGGTGTCGCGCAGGCTTTCGCCGTTGCGTGACCTGCGGATCAATCGCAGCAGACCGCGCAGACGCGCAAAAGCCCGATCCTGCTCGGGCTGGCCGCTGCTTTCGGGCGGCTCTCGGTCGGTCATCGGGAAATAAATTCGGCTGCTGCTGCTCACATGGCGCCGCGATACGGGTCCGGCACTCCCAGGCCCGCCAGTATAGTCGTTTCCAGCTGCTCCATCGCGACTGCTTCCACCTCGGTCGCGTGATCATAGCCGAAGAGATGCAGGACGCCGTGCACCACCAGGTGGCAGAGATGATCGGCGAGCGGCTTGCCCTGCTCCTCGGCCTCGCGGGCGACGGTCTCGAAGGCGAGCACGACATCGCCGAGCAGGATCGGCGCCCCGGGCGGGACCGGGGCGCCGGGCTCCCAGGCCGGGAACGCCAGCACATTGGTCGGGCGGTCGGTCCCACGCCAGTCGCGGTTCAGCTGCTGCTGCGCCTGGTCGTCGGCGAGGCTGACCCCGATCTCGATCATGGCCGTACGCCCGAGCCCGCTGTCGGCAGCGCCGTGCGCCACGGCTGCCAGGGCGGCGGCGCGAGCGAAATCCTCGGCAGAAGGGCACCTCGCAGCCCAGGCGGCACAGGGCGAGTCGATCGCGACGGCGGCCGGTTCCGCCACGGCGTAAACCGCCACCACCGACCCGGTCACGGCCGAACCGGCAGTGATTGGTCGCCGCGAGCGGCGCGTTCGCGCGCCTCGTAGGCGCGCACGATGCGGGCGACGAACTCGTGCCGCACCACGTCGCGGTCGGTGAAGCGCACGACCGCAATGCCCTCGACATCGGCCAGGGTTTCGAGCGCCTCGGCCAAACCCGAGCGGGTCCCCGGCGGCAAATCCACCTGGGTCGGGTCGCCGGTCACGACCATGCGCGAGCCCTCGCCGAGGCGGGTCAGGAACATCTTCATCTGCACCGGCGTCGTGTTCTGCGCCTCGTCGAGGATGACGAAGGCGCGCGACAGGGTGCGCCCGCGCATGAACGCGATCGGCGCCACCTCGACCTCGCCGGTGCCGAGGCGGCGAGCGAGCTGGTCGGCCGGCAGCATGTCATTGAGCGCGTCGAAGATCGGGCGCAGGTACGGGTCGACCTTGTCGCGCAAATCGCCCGGCAAGAAGCCCAGCCGCTCGCCGGCCTCGACCGCCGGGCGCGACAGGATGATGCGCTCGACCCGCCCGGTCATCAGGAGGTCGACCGCGGCAGCGACCGCGAGATAGGTCTTGCCGGTGCCGGCTGGCCCCAGCCCGAACACCAGCTCGCTCTCGCGCAACGCCTTGATGTAGGCGGCCTGGCCCGGCGAACGCGCGGCGATGCGCCGCTTGCGGGTGCGAAAGGCGGCATCCTCGTGCCACAGGCTGAGGCTCTTGTCGGCGATCTCGGCCTCGGCGAGACGGATCGCCGCTTCGACGGCCGGCAGATCGATCTCCTGGCCGCGCTTCAGCCGGTCGTAGAGCCGCGACAAGGCCAGATGGGCCGCCTCGGTCGCCGAGGGCGGGCCGGAGATCGCCAGCCGATTGCCGCGGGTGGCGAGCGAAACGCCGAGCTGGCGTTCGACCCGGTCGAGATGCTGATCGCGTTCGCCGTAGAGCGAGGGGAGCAGCAGATTGTCGTCGAATTCGAGCTGGGTGCGTCCTTCGGCCGGCTCGGCCCCGATGATGCCGGATGGCGGCGCGGTCATGCCGCGACCATCCCAGAGAGGCTGTTTTGACCGGCACCCGAGATCAGCGCCGGGACGATCTGGCCGACGTGATCGGCATCGGCGAGAAGATGCACGCTCTGCAGATAGGGGCTGCGGCCGACGAGCTGGCCCTGATGCCGGCCCGGTTTTTCGAGCAGCACCGGCAACACCCGGCCGACGCAGGCCGCATTGAACTCGCGCTGCTGCCGAGCCAGCAACGCCTGCAAGGCGGCGAGCCGCTCGGTCTTGACCGGGTCGGGCACCTGGTCGGGAGACGACGCCGCGGGCGTGCCGGGGCGCGGCGAATATTTGAACGAAAACGCCTGAGCGAAGCCGACCTCACCGACGAGGTCGAGAGTGGCCCGGAAATCTTCCTCGCGCTCGCCGGGAAAGCCGACGATCAGGTCGGTTGACAATGCCAGGTCCGGCCGCGCCGCACGCAGCCGCTCGACCGTGCGGCGATAATCGGCCGTGGTGTGGCGCCGGTTCATTGCCGCCAGCACGCGGTCCGAGCCGCTCTGCACCGGCAGATGCAGAAACGGCATCAGCTGGGTGACCTCGCGATGGGCGGCGATCAGCCGGTCGTCGACGTCGCGCGGATGCGAGGTGGTATAGCGGATGCGGTCGAGCCCTGGCAGCCGCGCGAGCGCTCGCACAAGATCGCCCAGACCCCATTCGGCGCCGTCGGGCCCCTCGCCGTGATAGGCGTTGACGTTCTGGCCCAAGAGGGTGATCTCGCGCGCGCCAGAGCGAACGAGCCCGCTTGCCTCGTCGAGGACCTGCCCGACCGGCCGCGAATACTCGGTGCCGCGGGTATACGGAACGACGCAGAACGTGCAGAACTTGTCGCAGCCCTCCTGCACGGTCACAAACGCGGTCGCGCCCTGGGCCGGCCGCGCCTGCGGCAGGTGATCGAATTTGGGCTCGTCGGGAAAGCTCGTGTCGATGACCCCGGCATTGCCGGCCGCGAGCGCGCGGGCGACCAAATCGGGAAGCCGATGATAGGTCTGCGGTCCAAAGACGAGGTCGACAAAGGGCGCGCGCCGGCGGATCTCGGCGCCCTCGGCCTGGGCGACGCAGCCGGCGACCGCGATCAGCATCGCCTCGCCGCGGCGCGCCCTGCGCAGCTTTAGCGCGCGGACCTTGCCGAGTTCGGAGAACACTTTCTCCGCCGCCTTTTCGCGGATGTGGCAGGTGTTGAGGATGACCAAATCGGCGTCGATGGCCGAGGCGGCCCGAGCAAAACCGAGCGGCGCCAACAGCTCGGCCATCCGCGCCGAATCGTAGACGTTCATCTGACAGCCGTAAGTCGCGATGAAAACGCGCTTGGTCACACCTGCATCCTCTCTGTGATAAACGCGACTAGTCTGGGGTAGGCACGGCGTGTCTCATCTGGACATCGCCCGCAGGCGCACCTCACCGACCGCCGCCGGCGAGGGGAGCGCCGGGGAAGGCGGCGGCGGCACCGGCTGCGGGCGCCCGGCAAGTGCCGCAGCCATGCCGCCGGCGACCCGCGCATGGCAATAGCGGGCCAAAGCCTTGCGCGACCCGCAATCGGCGATCGACGTGGGGGGATGGAACTCGACCACCACCTCGACCGCGCCGAGCCCGAGCATCTGCCACAAATGAGGCCCCAGCTCGGCGCTTCCATACCAGGCGAAAAACGGCCGCAGCAGCCGGCCGAGCGGCATTCCGTCGAGCCTCGTATAGGCGATCGACACCGGTTGCACCGCGATCGGACCGGTCTGTGGCACCGGCTCGGCCGCGCTGAACAATGCGCTCTTGAACGGCAGCACCCGGTTGCCGTCGCCACTCGTTCCTTCCGGAAACAGGATCAGCGCGTCTCTCTCGGTCAGACGCCGGGTCATCGCCTCGAGCTGCAGGCGGGTGCTGCGCATGCGCCGGTCGACAAAAACGGTGCGCTGCAATTTCGCCAGCCAGCCGAATAACGGCCAGCCGGCGACCTCGGCCTTGGCGATGAACGAGCCGTCGATCAGCGAGCCGAGCACTGTGATGTCGGTGTAGGAAACATGGTTCGAGGCGAACAGCACCGGCCGCGCGGCGGTCGGCGCTCCGATCGTTCGCAGGCGAAACCCGAGAATCCGGCAGCACCCGCGATGATAATACCCTGGCAGCGTGCGCGACCACGGGCGGCGCAGGGCCAGACCCAGACCCTGCACCGGCATCAGGACCAGGGTCCAGAGGAGATAGAGCGCGAGACGCGAGATCCTCAGCGCCGGCGAGCCCATGCCGTCAAGATGCCCCTGCGGTCAAGATGTGCCTGCCGTCAAGATACCCATGTGTCTCTGGTCCGTGCGTCTGCGACCCATTCGTCTCTGGCCCATGCCGGATTGGTGTTTTTCGCCCGGCGTATGTAATGGCGCGAGTACTTCGCGCTGACGAGATCGGTCTTGACGACGACGCAGACGTCAATGGTGTTGAAATCCTGGTCAATGACGGCGCCGTTTCCAACGAGCCCGCCGAGGCGCAGATAGCCCTTGATCAGCGGCGGCAACCCCATGCGCGCCAGCGCCGGATCGATGCCTCGCGGCGGTCGCCGGCACATCTCGACATAACGGTGGGGGAGAGCCCGCGCACGCAATGGCGGCGGCGCCAGATGATGATGATGGAGATAGGACAGCGGGGCCGCCAGCGCTTCGGGATCGGTGCCGGGCAGGCTCGCGCAGCCGAACATCAGCGCGATGTCGTAATGAAACACATAAGCCGCGATCCCGCTCCACAAGAGCTGCATCGCCGGCCGCTGGCGATAGGCGGCATCGACGCAGGAACGGCCGAGCTCGAGGATCTCCCCGGCACAGGCGACGAGCGGTGCTATGTCGTATTCGGCGGCCGAATAGAACCCGCCGAGCCGCGCCGCGGCTTCGCGGCGGATCAGACGATAGGTCCCGACGACGCTCCTGGGGCCCGAGCCGCGGCTGTGGTCGAGCACCAGCAGGTGATCGCAGCCTTGGTCGAACCGGTCGCAGTCGCGGCGCCGGTGCGCTGTCTCGATCTGCGCGCGCGCGCCGAGGCCCTCGTAAAAGACGCGATAGCGCAGCGCCTGCGCGGCGTCGATGTCGGCCTCGCTTTGCGCGAGCCGAACCTGCAGCGGGCCGGAGCGGATGTCGACGATCCCAGCCGCCGAGCACCCCCCGGCGCGCCCGATCGACAGGCTGCTTGGCTCGAACCCGAAATCGCCGATCACGCCGCTCGACCGGGCCCAGTGAAAGGCTCGGCCCCCGCACAATTCGGAGAGCGACACGGCCGCCCCCACGCCGATGGACACCCGTTCGAGTGCAGCGGTCCGATCATTCGCGGTCCGGACCGGCTTTGGGGTTGCGCGGCACGGCATAGAGCTCCAACCGATGACCGACGAGATCGTAGCCGAGCTGATCGGCCACCGCCTGCTGCAGCTTTTCGATCTCCTCGTTGCGAAACTCGACCACGCGACCCGATTGCAGGTCGATCAGATGGTCATGATGCGCGCTCGGCATCTCCTCGTAGCGCGAACGGCCGTCGCCGAAATCGTGCCGAGCCAGAATGTTCGCCTCTTCGAACAGCCGAACGGTGCGATAGACGGTGGCGATGCTGATATGCGGGTCGATTTCGGTCGCGCGGCGGTAGACCTGCTCGACATCGGGATGATCAGCGGAGTCCGACAGGACGCGGGCGATGACCCGCCGCTGCTCGGTCATCTTGAGGCCCTTGTCGAGGCACAGCTGCTCCAGCCGCGAGGTCATCCCGTCTCCGTCACGGGGGTCTGCACTCACTATAGAACAAATCTTCGGGCAAGCCTACGCCCCGGACGAGCGCTCCCGAGGGCGCGCAGCCACGCGGAACTCACACGCTCATGCCCGCGATCGCCTCGCCCGCGTGCCGAGGCCGATTTCCTTGGCCAGCCGGCTGCGCTGGCGGGCATAGTTCGGCGCCACCATCGGATAATCGGCCGCCAGCCCCCAACGCTCGCGATAGGCTTCGGGCGTCATGTTGTAGGCGGTCTTCAGATGCCGCTTGAGCATTTTCAGCTTTTTGCCGTCCTCGAGGCAGACGATGTAATCGGGATATACCGACTTCTTGACTGGGACTGCCGGCTGCGGCCGTTCGGCGGGTGCGGCGGGGACGGTGCCGATATTGGCCAGAGAGTTGTACACTTGGTTGATCAGTTGCGGCAGATCATTCACGGACACCGTATTGTTGGATACGTGCGCGGCGACGATTTCGGTGGTCAGTGCCAGCAAATCGCCGGCTTGCTCGGAGTTGTTCATAGCGATGGTCCCACGGTGCGGCTGCTCTTCCAAATATAAGTAACCATTGGAACGGCCGCAATCCGCCCGCTCGCCGATTTCTTGCAATCCCGCAGCCGACGTGTGGAACATTTGGTTGTAGCCGCCGACGATACGACAGCACGGGGCAAAGCGACGGCAAACTCAAGTCGAGGGCCGCAGGTTGGTGATCTTGCAGCGGAGCACCAGGGCATCCACGGGCCCGTTTTCGCGACGGTAGTAATTGGGCCGACGGCCGATCTGGACAAAATCGCGCCCGGCATAAAGCGCGCGCGCCGCTTCGTTGTCGGCGGCGACTTCGAGAAAGACGCTGTGCCCGCCCCGCCGAGCGGTCTCGTCGCAGATCGCGTCCAGCAACGCCGATCCGGTCCCGGCCCGCCGCCGCCGCGGATCGACGCCGAGCGCCAGGATCTCGCATTCGCCGCCGAGATCGAGGGCCAACGCCACGCCCGTCGGTTCATCGTCTTCCCAGGCGATCTGTCCGAAGCACCCGGCAATGGCGAGGATGCCGGCCATCGCCCGCGGCTCCCACGGGTCGTCGGGGAAGCAGGCGGCGTGCAACAGCGACAGCGGCACAGCCAGCATCTGCGCCGCGCGCTCACGCAAGGGCTCGAGACGGCGGCTCACGACCGCCCGGGCGGCACCGGCGCACCGGCGAGCGTCACGTCGGGTGGGCGCAGATAAAGAGGCCGCACCGGGCTGTCCTGCCCGCCCTGGCGCTGCTCGCCCTGGCGCCATCGCCGCAAGGCGGCATGCACGGCCCCGAGCACGGGCGGCTCGCCGTCCAGGACGACGCTGGCGACCCCGCCTGTCGCGAGCGCAGCGACGGCCCGCTGTGCGGCATCGCCGGCGACGACGAGCGCATGCTCGCCCGCTGCGGCACGAACCATCTCGGCCAGCGCCGCGGGCAGCACCGCGGCGGGCCCGCCGAGCGGACATCGCGCGCGATCGAAGAGCTGGACGTAGAGGTCCGCGCGGCGGCTTTCGATAGCGACGAGCAGAAACCGCATTTCCCGGCCGGCATCGCGGGCGGTAGCGGCGACAGCCTCGAAGACGGTGACGCCGATCAGCGGCACACCGATGCCGAGCGAAATGCCGCGCGCGGCGGCGATCCCGACCCGAATGCCGGTAAAGCTGCCCGGCCCGGTAGTGACGGCGACCAGCTCGACTGCCGAGGCCGGCAGCGACGCCTGCCGCATGGTGCGGTCGACCAGCGGCAGCAGCGCCTCCGCTTGGCCATGCGCCATCTCCAGCTGCGCCAGGCCGAGAACATCGTCGCCGGCGGCGATTGCAACCGAGCAGCTGGAACCCGCCGAGTCGAGCGCTAGGATCAGCGGGCCGGCGCGGCCCTGACCGTGCCCGCCCGGAGTTGTCAGACCGCCCGAACCTCGACCACTTCGGGGATGTAATGGCGCAGCATGTTTTCGATGCCGGCCTTCAAGGTCGCGGTCGAGCTCGGGCAGCCCGAGCACGAACCCTGCATATGCAGGTAGACGACGCCGTCCTCGAAATCGTGGAAAATGATGTCGCCGCCGTCTTGCGCCACCGCCGGGCGCACGCGCGTCTCCAGTAGCTCCTTGATCTGGGAGACGATTTCGTCATCGTCCTCGTCACCCCCGACGGGACCGGTCTCGGCGCCGGGAGCGAATACCGGGCGGCCGGTGGTGAAATGCTCCATGATCGCGGCCAGGATCGCCGGCTTCAGGCGGTACCAGTCGCCCTCGTCATCCTTGGTGACGGTGATGAAATCGGCGCCGAAAAAAACCCCGCCGACCAATGGCAACGCAAACAGCCGCTCGGCCAACGGCGATGCGGCGGCGGCCTCGGCCGAGGTGAAGTTCGCAGTGCCGGTGGTCATCACCGCGCGGCCGGGAAGGAATTTCAGGGTCGCCGGGTTCGGCGTCTGTTCGGTCTGGATGAACATCGGCGGCTCCGTAAAAGAAGGGAAGGAAAGCTCAATTCTAGCATGGGGGGCAACGGGTCGCGATTTCAACCCTCGCGCCCCGCCCCGCCCCGCCCCGCCGCGCCAGGCTCACCAGCCGAGATCGGCCCGCAGCGCGGCGACGGCTTCGAGCTGGCGCTCGTGGTCTCCGGTGAAGCGCACGATCAGATCGGTCGCACCTGCCTCGGCGTAGCTGCGCAGCCATGCTGCGGCCGCGGCGGGAGCCCCGCCGAACGTCGCCTGGCGCCGGCGCATCTCCGCTGCCGGTTGCCCGTAATAATTTTCGAGAAAGGCATCGATCCGCTGTTCGGCGCGACCCGCGTCCTCGTCGAGCGCCAGGGTCAGGTAGATCGCCGCGGCGAAGCTCGCCGGGTCGCGGCCGGCCTCGCGCACCACCTGCTGCACCTCGGCCCATTGCCGGCTCCAGCGGGCGAGGTCGGGCTCGTTCGCGAACCAGCCGTCGAAATGCCGGCCGGCGCGCTCGAGCGCCGGGTGCACCGAGCCGGCGAGCCAGATCGGGGGTCCGCCCGACCGATGCGGGGTCGGGCCGAGGACGCCGCCCGCGACCGGCCAGCGCCCGGCCCAGTCGACCGGCTCGCCCGTCCACAACGCGCGGGCAAGCCGCAGCCCCTCCATCATACGGCCGACCCGGCCCTCGAACGGCACCCCGGCGGCGGCGAATTCGGCGCGGATGTTGGCGACATCGGTGGCGATGCCGGCGCCGAGCACCAGCCGCCCTTCGCTAATTCGGTCGAGGGTGGCGAGTTGATGCGCGAGCACCACCGGGTTGCGCAGGGCCGGCAAAAAGACCGCGGTGCCGAGCATGACTCTTCGAGTGCGGGCGGCGACCGCGGCGAGCAGGGTCAACGGGTCGTGCCGCGGCCGCGCCAACAGCGAGTCACCGACCCAGACCGCATCATAGCCCAGCCCCTCCGCCCGCTCGGCCAGCGCCAACAGCGGCCCGGTTTCCGGCCGGCCCTGCATGACCGCTTCGCGGGTCGGCAGCAAATATCCGATGCGCGGCGCCATCGCCGACTCCCTTTCGATCGGCGCGGCCTGATCACCGGCACCGGGTATTGTCCAGCAGGGACGATAGCATATCGACGCCCGGGAGGCGGCGCGTCTGCCGTTCAGCCGCCGCTCGGCATCTCGCTGCGGATCGTCACCAGGCACAGATGATCTTGGCGCGAGCGAGCCATGCTCGGGTCGGCGATGTCGCGCTCCAAACGATTGACCCCGGCTTGGTAAACCAGGGCCAGCGCCAAGAACTCTGCATCCGCCGGGCGTGCCCGATAGGGTTGGTTATCGTAAAGATGCGCGATCGCGTCATAGTTGACCCGCGGTCCTCGCCGCATCACGGCTCCTTCCGCACATGGCGACGGGCTATTCGCCTGCCGCACTTCCGACATTCGGCTACGCAAGATCTCAAACACACCGATCAAGCATGGCGCAGCAACACCCCCAAAATCGCGATCGTGGCCGCCGCGTTGATGCCGATCGCCCATATTACGACATTGAGCTTGCCTTCGAGCGCTGAGAGACGGGCGTCCATACCGGCAAAGCGGCCATCGATCGCGGCGAAATGGCCGTTCATGACCGCGAGCTGGTTGTCGATCGAAGCCAGCCGGCTCTCATAATCTGCCAGTTCCTCGGCAGCCTCCCTCGCTTTGTCCTGCGGCGCGCCGGCGCTGATCAGGGCGTCATAGGTTTTCGACAGCATGATCGCCATGATTGGTGCGTTCCGGCGCGGAGAGGAATGCCGACCTGCCCAAGCGGCTTGTGCTATTCGGCGCCGCCGCGGCGATGCGAGAAGGCCTGCTCCTGGCTGGTGACGAATTCGAGCAAGGCGGCGCGGCCCTCGTCGTTCTGGCGGCGGGCGCGCAGGATCGCGTCGCCGATCTGCGAAGGATCTTCGACCCGCTCGCTCCAGCCGCCGAGATCGCGGGCGATGTTCGCGTAATTGCCGCCGAGATCGCGAGCGCGATAGCGCTCGTGCGACAATTGCATCGCGTGGGTTTCGATCGCCATCGTCGAGTTGTTCAGGACGATCGTCGTGATCGGGATGCCGCAGCGCGCCGCGGTCTCGAAATCGAGCCCGGTCATGCCAAAGGCGGCGTCGCCCATGAAGTTGACGCAGAACTTGTCGGGCGCGGCGACCTTGGCGCCGATCACGAGGCCGAGCCCGGTGCCGAGCTGGTGCGACTTGCCCCAGCCGAGATAGCCGCGCGGCCGGGTCGCCCGGTAGAACGGGTTCAGCTGCTCGCGCGGGCTGCCCGAATCATGGGTGACGATGGCTTCGGCCGGGTCGACGACGCGCATAAACTCCGCGATCACCCGGTAGGGATTGATCGGGTGCTCGTTCGAGTGCAGCTTCGCCTGCCAGCGGCCGAGCCATTCCTCGCGCTTGGCGCGCGACCTCCTGCGCGACGCCGTTCGGGCGCGCCTTGCCGCCGAGCCGGTCCTTCACCGCCTCGATCAATTGGCCGAGCACCAGCTTGGCGTCGCCGAGCAGCCCGAGATCGGCGGCAAAGGCCTTGTGCAGGTCGCGGGTGTCGTTGGTCGCGTGGATGTACTTCTTGCCGGGCGGGAATACCGGGGTGGCGATGCCGTGGCGGGTAAAGCTGCACCCCACCCCCAGCACCAGGTCGGATTTGTGCAGGAAATGGCGGCCGTGCCCGCTGAAGGTGCCGCCGCCCGACCCGAGCGCCAGCGCGTGGTCCTCGGGGAAGGCGCTCTTGCCGTCGAACGTCGTCATGACCGGGGCCTGCAGCAATTCGGCGAGCTGGCGCAGCTCGTCGGTCGCCTCGGCATAAAAGACGCCCTGGCCAGCCAGGATCATCGGACACGAGGCGTCGAGCAGCATCTTTGCCGCGTCCTCGATGTCGCGCTCGTCGGCGGCCGAGCGGGTGGCGCGAACCGGCCGATGCCGGCTCGGGTCGACATCGACCTCGATGCCGGTGACATCGGCCGGCACCTCGACCATCACCGGGCCGGAGCGCCCGTTTTTCACCTGGGAGAAGGCGCGCCGCATGATATTGCCGATCTCGTGCGGCAACTGCACTTCCTCGACCGATTTGGTGATCGCGGCGTAGCTGCGGCTCGATTTGAACATCGGGAACAACTGCGCCGTCTCGCGCGGGTGACCGAGCGGCAGAAACACCACCGGGGTCGAATCCGAAAAGGCGGTGGCGACGCCGGCAAAGGCGTTTTCCGCACCCGGCCCGTACTGCATCGCAAAGACGCCCGGCGGCCGGCCGTTCGAGACGCGGGCAAAGCCGTCGGCCATATGGACGCCGACCCGCTCCTGGCGGCAGATCACCGGCTTGATGCCGACCGCGGCCGCGGCCTCGATGATCGGCGTCGTCGGAAAGCAGAACAGGGTCGAGACACCCTCGCGCTTCAGGATCTCGGCAATGACGTTCATTACCTGCATCGGATCATTCCTCCCGGTGAACAGTTTCGGCATCATGATCTGAGGCGCCGCCAAACCGGCGCGCCGACGGACGAGCCGGCGCCACCTCTCGGCCCGATAGCGCGGGCGGCCGATCGCAAGCGGTTTAACGTATCACTCCACCCGCGGCGGCGCCGCCCGAATCGGATTCGGGCGCGTGACAGATCTTTACGCACGGTCTGACGTCGGCCGGGTTCTCCAGGATACATGCCGAGCAACCCGGCCCCGGCGCCTGTGCGGCGCTCGACGAGGGTCCCGCTGCGGAGCCGGCGCATCCGGCGAGGAACGAGCCGCAGGCGATCGCGACCAAGGAAAATCGACGCATGCCGTAAAGGATGGCGAGCGTTCGCGCCCGCTGTCAAGCAAGCCCGCCGGTCGGCGGCAGGCAGGTCGCTCTCGATCAGGCCGGCTGCAGCACGTGGATGACGCGGCTGGCGATCATCTCGCGGGTCTTGCCGGCATAGGCGGCCATGTGCGGCGAGGCGGCATGGGCCTTCAGCGCCTCGGGGCTTTCCCATTTTTCGATGACGACAAAGGTGTCAGGGCCAAATTTCGCCTGCATCCCGCCGGCCCCCTCGGCGTCGATTGCCGGCCCGTATTCGACGCAGCCCTGTTCGGCGCGGACCGCCGGTATGTTGGCGCGAAACGCCTCAAGGATCTGTTCCCGCATGCCGGGCTTGGCGGTGATGATAGCGACCACGTGGATCATGGCGGTGCCTTTCGTGTGATATAGGGTTCGGGGGAGCGGTTCAGGCGATGCGCTCGAAAACGCTGTGATGGCGGCTCGTCGTCAGCGGGCGGATCTTGGTCGCCCAGTCACCATAGCTGCCGGCTTTCTCCCAGGCCGCGCTCTTTAAGACTTCGGGCGAGTCGAGCTCGTAGATCGTCAGATAGCGCTGCATCCCCGGCACCGTCGAGTGTTCGAGCCGATAGCGCGCCGCCGAGCGCACGCCCGGCACCTTCGACAGCATCGGAAAATGTTCGGTGTCGTAGACGCGGTTGAATTCGGCTTCGTGCTCGGCCGGGATGTCTAGTTGAACGGCAAAAAGATGCGACACGATGTCTGCTCCTTTGGATCGGGTTCAGGCGATCTTCCGAAAGACGCTGTGCTGGCGGTTGGTCGTGTGCGGCCGGATTTTCGGCTTCCACTCGCCGCGATCGGAGGCTTCGGTCCAGGCCGGGCTGTTGATGACTTCGGCATTGTCGCATTCGTAGATCGCCAGATAGCGCGGCATCGTCGATACGGTCGAGTGGTCGAGCCGATAGCGCGTACACGACCGAACGCCCGGGACCTCGAGGATCGTCGGCACGTGGTCCTCGTCATAAATGCGGTTGAACTCGGCCTCGAGCTCGGCCGGGATGTCCATCTGCACGACATAAATGTAAGACACGGGCTGTTTTCCTCCGTTCGCGCCGGCGGCGGCCAGGAGACTGCGCCCCTGAAACTAAGGCAATCGGCACGTCCGCTCGACAGGTTTCGCAGCGGGCCGCATGCCGACCCGACGTCTCTGGCCGGGGCGATCTTGAAATGGTTAACGCAGCGCCCATGTCGAGGCTATCGGGCAGCTTCCGGTGCAGCATCAGATCCGGGCCGTTTTTCCGGCCGGGCGCCTCGGCAGCCGAGGCAAAGCCGCTCCCGAAAAGAACGCCCACGCCATCAGATCCTAGCCAGGAGCAGAGATGTCGAAAATTCCGCAGGGCGAGTGGTCCGCCATTGCGGCACGCTATCAAAACGGCGAGTCGATCAGCAAAATCGCGCGGAGCTATGGCTGCACTCCGCCCGCGATTCATTATATTCTCAAGCGCAATCGCGAGCTTCCGGCAGCAGCCGACCGGCCGCCGACGCAAGAACGACCGGCGCCAGCCCGGGTCAGCGACACGCATGAGCCGCCCGCTGCTTGCACAGCCCGGTAAGGCTCAGACGGCGACGACGCTGGTCCGCGTGCGGGCGCCGGTTGCGAACCCGGTAGAGACGCCTCTTTCGGCGCAGACGCTGCGGCTGCCGGCGGGCGAGCCCGACCGCAATTTGCGAGCGGCCCCCACACCGGGCTTGGCCCCCACACCGGGCTTGGACGGCGCCCTCCACCACCGCGCAGAGGCCGCCATCGAGCTGTTTCGGACGAGCTTCGATGCGGCGCTGAACGAGGGATCGCCAGGGGTGCGCGAGCGGCTGCGTCAGGCGGCAGCCGACCTGATGCGGGTGGCGGCGCGAACCACGATCGTGCTCGACCGCTTGACCGCCGGCGCCGAACGGGCAGTGCGGGCGCCGAATTACCCGCGCTCGGCGCACATGAACGATTGAGCGCACCACGCCGATCGACGGATCTCTTCAGTCGAAACCGCGGGTCTTTAGTCGGGCGGAATCTCCGGATCCTCAGCGCCGCCGAGCGACTTTTACGCAGTGCCCTCAGCGGCGGAACATCAGCTGCAGCCGGTGCCCGTCGGGATCGCGAAAATAGATGCAATGGTCGTCGCCCGGGCGCCCATCGACCGCGACTCCTTGGCTTTCGAGCTCGCTCTTTAAGCTTTCGTAGCTACCGGAGGCGACGTTCAGGGCCAAGTGATTGAGGTCGTTGCCGGTGCTCAGCGGCACGTCGTTGCGCTTGTGGAACAGGGCCACCCCCTGGCCGCCCGCGTGCAGAAACACCTGCCCGTCATTCTCGCGATAGACGGTCATGCCGAGCACGTCGGTGTAGAACGCCTTGGAGCGCCCGACATCGCTGCAATGCAGCACGATGTGGTCGATCCCGCTCGCCTGGATCATCTTTCTCCTCCCTCGCTCGCTGCGCGCACCCGACCGAGGCCGGTTGGGCACGGCGCCAGCGTCGCGACCGTTTGCTCGGATTCTCGTTTGGCCGAGTAAGGCTCGGGCGTGCGGTCGGCGCTGTCGACGCGCCTGATTTTGCCCGCTCCGGTCGTCGCCATCAAGATCGACGCCGCAACGACGTCGGCGGCACGCGCGAAAAAAGCCGGCGCGGAACGCCCGGACGGACTCTCCGCTAATCTCTCCGCAATATCTCTACCCTTAAGCTAAACGCCGGCCGCGCGGATCGCCGAAGGCTTGCTCTGTCCAGACAGCCGTCTGGTGTGCGCCGCCGCTGTCGCCGGTGGCGGAGATGCCTGCGGAGCATTCGAGCGCCGACCCCTTGACCCAGACAATTGGAGAAGAACTGTCATGACCAATCTATCCTTGCCGTTTCGAAAGTATATCGGCCCCGCCGCGGCCCTGCCCCTGGCGGGGCTGTTGCTGTCGGCCTGCGTGTCGCAGAGCAGCTACGACACTCTGCAAGGGCAGAACCAGCAGCTCCAGGGGCAGAACCAGCAGCTCCAGGCGCAGGTCACGGCGCTGCAGCAGCAAGCGACTTTCGTCGAGGCCGGCGATTTGCTGTTTCCTTCGGGCGGCTGGGAGCTGAGCGCCGCCGGCAAGGCGGAGCTCAGCAGCACACTTGTGCCCAAGCTCGCCGCGCTGCAGAACGCCAAGGTCGTCGTCTACGGGTATACCGACAGCACACCGGTCGGACCGCAGCTGCAGCACATGGGGATCCCGGACAATCTAGCGCTGTCAACGCGACGAGCCGGCGCGGTCGTGACCTATCTGGTCTCGCAAGGGGTCAACCCGAATATCATTTCGGCCAAGGGATTTGGCGATACCCACCCGATCTCGCCAAATGATACGCCGGCGAACCGGGCGCAGAACCGCCGTATCGTGGTCACCATGCAAGGGCCGGGCGCACCCGGCGCCTGATGCAAAACGGGGGGTTTCGTTGATTTGCTGCGCGCAACGCCGCGGGACGATGCCCCGACCCGCGGCACCAGCGATTTTTGCGGACGGGTTTTGGACGGAGGCGTGGGAGCAATAAAGTAGGCACGATGGGGAATCGGCGTGGCTACAGCACGGGAGGGGCAGCAGCAGCGAGTCGGGTTTCAACCTGACAGCAGGATCGCCACCAGCCGATTTACCACGCTCACATATTTCATTTACAATCTGACACATGATCGGCCATCATGTCCCCACCGGCCGATGGTCGGGCAGCGTTTCCGGCGTGGGCGATCGCATCCGGCCGTCGGTGGCACGGTACGGACGCGATATTTGGGGACGGGACAAAGTTCGTGAAGCCGGTGGCGTGGACAACCTGGCCGGCAGCGATCGCCAGACTTGCCGTTCTCGCGCGATACGCGAACCTGAGCCTCGGGTGGGCCATCGCGGTGGCGCTGCCCCTGGTCGCCGGCGGTTGCATGGTCGGTCCGGATTTCAGATCGCCTGCCGGTTCCGGTCGCCGCCAGGTATCTCGAAGCCAACAACCCCTCGGTCGAAACCCGGCGCGAGGAGTATCGGGACTGGTGGACGGTATTCCACGACCCGGTGCTCGACCGGCTGATCGCGATCGCCTACAACCAGAACCTGACCCTGGTCGCCGCCGGCACCCGCGTGCTGCAGGCGCGCGCCGAACTGGGGGTGGCGATCGGCGACTTTTACCCGCAGTCGCAGCAGGCGACGAGCTCGCTGATTTACGACCGGCCGAGCCACGCCGACCCGACCGCACCCGCGCAGAGTCCAGGTTTCCGGCTTCTGGCGCGCGACGCTCGGGGCTTCGGTCGATTGGGAGCTCGATTTCTGGGGCAAGTTCCGCCGCGCCATTCAATCGGCCGACGCCGCCTACCTCCAGATCGATCGCGTCCTATGACGACGTGCTGGTGACGTTGCTCGGCGACGTCGCCACGACCTATATCGGCATCCGCACCCTCGAGACCCAGATCGACATCGCCCAGGACAATATCGTCAAGCAAAAGAAGGCGCTGGCCATCGCCGAGGCGCGCTATCACGGCGGCGTGGCGACCAAGCTCGATGTCTATCAGGCGGAAAACGTCCTCGGCCAGACCGAGTCGACGATCCCGCAATTGACCGCCCAGCTGGACCAGGGGCTGGACGCGCTGCGCGTGCTGTTGGGCATGGCGCCGCAGCCGCTCGACGCGATCTGCTGCTCGGACCGACGACGATCCCGGTGCCGCCCGAGGGCGTCGCGGTCGGCATCCCCGCCGATCTGGTGCGCCGCCGGCCGGACATCCGCGCGGCCGAGCTGGCGGCGGTGGCGCAGAGTGCCCAGATCGGCGTCGCCGAGGCGCAGCTCTACCCGGCGTTCAGCCTGCTCGGCAGCTTCGGCACGGTCTCCAGCAATATCGCCGGCCACAAGCTCAGCGATCTGGTGATGGGCAAGGGCATCACCTTCGGCTTTGGCCCGAGCTTCGCAGTGGAACATCCTGAATTACGGGCAGATCACCAACACCGTCCGGGTGCAGGACGCGAAATTGCAGGAATTGCTGGTCGACTATCAGAACACGGTGCTGACCGCGCAGCAGCAGGTCGAGGACGGGCTGGCGACGTTTCTGCAGTCGCGCCTGCAGGTGGACGATCTGCGCCGCAGCGTCGCCGCCGCGAATGCGGCGCTCGGGCTCGCCTTTCTGCAATATCAGCTGGGCACGCGGGATTTTACGACCGTGCTGACGGCCGAGCAGAACCTGTACACGGCGCAGACCGATCTCGCGACCGCCGAAGGGAATGTCTCGACCGGGCTCGCTTCGGTCTACCGGGCATTGGGGGGCGGATGGCAGATACGCGACAACAACGATTTCGTGCCGGTCGCGACGGTCGAGGAAATGCGAGACCGGACCAACTGGGGCGATCTGCTGCCGCCCCCCGGCAGCCAGGCGCCGCCGCCGGCTCCGCGGCTTGCCGACGCCGGCCGATGTCAGCGCCAAGCGTCCGGCCGCCGGAATGGTGAGGTCGCGATGAAGTTGCCGACGCGCTCGCGGCGCCGCGACGGAGCGCGCCGGTCGCGGATTCTGGCCGCCGCCGGATTGGCGGCGCTCGCGGCACTCGGCGCCTATGGGGCGGCGCAGATCCGGATCGGATCGCCGCTCGCGGCGGCAACCGCGGCCGAGCCGCAGACGCCGGCGGCCCAACCTCCGGCCGCGGCGAGCGCGGCGGCGCCGTTGTCGCCGCAGAGCGCGCCGGTCCCGGTGGTGCTGCCGAGATTGCAATCGGTCACCAATTATGCCGAAATCACCGGCAACGCCGCGGCGATCAACGATGTCAAGCTGGTCGCCCGCGTCGAGGGCTATCTCGAACAATTGCACTATCAGGACGGCGCCTTCGTCAAAAAGGGCGATCTGTTGTTCACGGTGCAGCAGGACCCCTATAAGCAGCAATTGCAGCAGGCCCACGCCCAGGTTCTGACCGCGCAGGCGGCCCTGGTCTATGCCAAAACGGAACTGGTCCGGTACTCGGCCTTGGTCAAGCAGGACGCGGCCACCCAGACCGAAGTCGACCACTGGAATTTCGAGCGGGCGAGCGCCGAGGCGCAATTGCTCAGCGCCAAGGCCCAGGTCGCGATCGACCAGGTCAATTTGGGCTATACCGAAATCAGGGCACCGTTCGACGGCATCGTCGGCAAGCATCTGATCGACCCCGGCAACGTCGTCGGCGGCGGCGGCCAGCAGGCGGCGCTGGCCGAGATCACCCAGCTCGACCCGATCTATGTGGTGGCCAATCTGAGCGAGCAGCAGGTTCTGCAAATCCGTAAGAATTTGGGCGAGCACCGGCTGACCCTGGCCGACCTGCACAGGGTGCCGGTCGATGTCGGCTTGTCGAACCAAACCGGGTTTCCCTATCGCGGCACCATCCAATATGTGGCGCCGGCGCTCGACCCGCAGACCGGGACCCTCTTGGTGCGCGGCATCCTCGCCAACCCGGACCGCGCGCTGTTGCCCGGCTTTTTCGTGCGGATGCGCCTGCCGATGGGGCCGGTCGACCGCAACGCGCTGCTGGTGCCCGATCGCGCGCTGCAGACCGACCAAGGCGGCCGCTACCTCTTGGTCCTCAACGACAAGGATGTGGTCGAGCAGCGCTATGTGCAATTGGGCGAGCTGGTCGGCGCGCTGCGGGTCATCACCTCGGGGCTGAAGCCCGTGGATCGCGTCGTCGTCGGCGAGCTGTGGCGCGCCACCCCCGGCACCAAGGTGACGCCGCAGCCGACCTCGATCGATGCCGTGATCGGGTCGACCGGGGCAGCAGCTCCGGGAGCGCCGGGGGCGCAGCAATGATCTCGAAATTTTTCATCGAGCACCCGGTCCTCGCCAATGTGCTGGCGATCGTGCTGGTGCTGATCGGCGCCATCTGCGTGTTCCGCCTGCCGGTCGCCCAGTACCCGAATGTGACGCCGCCGACGGTGCAGGTGACGACCCGCTACCCCGGCGCCAGCCCGCAGACCATCGTCGACACCGTGGCATTGCCGATCGAGCTGCAGGTCAACGGCGTCGAGGGCATGCTCTACATGGAGTCGACCAGCGCCTATGACGGCACCTACACGCTGACGGTGACGTTCCAGATCGGCACCGACCCGAACATGGACCAGGTGCTGGTGCAGAACCGCGTCACCAACGCGCTCGCCCAGTTGCCCGCAGGCGGTGCAGTCGCAGGGGGTGGCGATCCGCGCGAAATCCTCGTCGATCCTCGAATTCGTGACCCTCAATTCGCCGGACGGCTCGCGCGACGCGCTCTATATGTGGAACTACGCGACGATCAATCTGGTGAACGAGCTGGCGCGGCTGCCGGGGGTCGGCAACGTCACGGTGATGGGTGCCGGCGAATACTCGATGCGGATCTGGATGGACCCGCAGAAGCTCTATTCCTATGGCCTGGCTCCGGACGACGTGATCCGCGCCATTCGCCAGCAGAGCCAGGAGGTCGCGGCCGGGCAGGTCGGCATGCCGCCCGCGCCCAAGGACCAGCAGTTCCAGTACACCGTCGACATCCAGTCGCGGCTCGACGATCCGAACCAGTTCGGCGACATCGTCGTCAAGGACCAGACCAACCAAGGCGGCAAGCTGATCAAGCTCAAGGACGTGGCCCGCATCGAGCTGGGCGCGCAGACCTACGCCCAGGATTTCAAGCTCGACGGCAAGCCGGCCGCCGGCATCGCCATATATCAGACCCCGGACGCGAATTCCCTGAAGGTCGCGGCCGAAGTCGCGGCCAAGATGGCCGAGCTGGCGCGCCGCTTCCCGCCCGGTCTCCACTACAGCATCCCCTACAATACCACGATCTTCGTCAAGGACTCGATCGCCGAGGTCTACAAGACCTTGTGGCAGGCCGGGGTGCTGGTGCTGATCGTGATCCTGGTATTCTTGCAGAACTTTCGCGCGACCTTGGTGCCGGCGACGACGGTCCCGGTCACGATCATCGGCGCGTTCGCCGGCATGGCGGCACTCGGCTACACCGTCAATTTGTCGACGCTGTTCGCGCTGATCCTGGCGATCGGCATTGTCGTCGACGACGCGATCGTCATCGTCGAGGGCGTGTCCAAATACATCGAGCAGGGCATGTCGGGGCACGACGCCGCGATCCGGGCGATGGACGAACTGTTCGGCCCGGTCGTCGGCATCACGCTCGTCCTGATGGCGGTGTTCCTGCCGTCGGCCTTTGTCCCCGGCCTCAGCGGGCAGATCTTCGCGCAGTTCGCGCTCGTTATCGCGGTGACGGCGCTGATCAGCGCGGTCAACGCCGCGACCCTGAAGCCGACGCAATGCGCGCTGTGGCTGCGCACGCCGAAGCCGGTGGCGCAGCGCAATTTTTTCTATCGCGGCTTCAACCATGTCTATGACCGCATGGAGCACGGCTACACCGGGCTGATCGGCCGTATGGTGCGGCACAGCGGGCTGATGGTGCTGATCGGGGTGGCGCTGGCGGTGGTCGCGGTCTGGGGCATCGCCCGGCTGCCGACCGCGTTCATCCCGAACGAAGACCAGGGCTATCTGATGATCGCCGCGCAACTGCCCGACGGCGCCGCGCTCGGGCGGACGACCGCGGCGCTTGACAGGCGCGACCAAGATCGCGATGGCGACGCCCGGGGTCGAGACCGTCATTTCGATCGCCGGAATGTCGGTGCTCGACAACAATGCCGATCTGGCCAATGCCGGGGTCAATTTTGTCGTGCTGAAGCCGTGGGACGAGCGCAGCAAGGCAAACGGCACCGACATCCTGTCGATCGCCGGGCATCTGCAGAAGGCCCTCAACCGGGCGCCCGATGGAAGGCTGTTCGTGCTGGCGCCGCCGCCGATCCAGGGCATCGGCAATGCCGGCGGCTTTCAGATGCAGACCGAGCTGCTGGGCGGCAGCTTCGATTATCAGAAGCTCAGCGACGTGACCCAGGCGATCGTCAAGAAGGCCGGCGCCGACCCCGGGCTGCAGCATGTGCTGACCCCGTTTCGGCCGGGCGCGCCGCAAGTCGCGGTCACCGTCGATCGCGACCGGGCACAAACCCTGCGGGTTTCGGTCGGCGACGTGTTCTCGGCGCTGACCGCCTATCTCGGCTCGACCTACGTCAACCAGTTCAACAAATTCGGCCTGTCATTGCAGGTCTATGTGCAGGCCGATTCGAAATTCCGTCTGCGTCCCGACGATCTCTTGAATCTCTATGTGCGCAGCCAGGACGGCAACATGGTGCCGATCGGCGCCGTCGCGCATTTGAGCTCGGTGGTCGGGCCGCCCTTGGTCACGCTCTATAATTTGTTCCCGTCGGCGACGATCGTCGGCGGCCCGGCGCGCGGCTTCAGCTCGGGCCAGGCGCTGAGCACGATGGAGGAGATCGCCAAGAAAACCCTGCCGCCCGGCGTTTCCTACGAATGGTCGGCGATGTCCTATCAGGAAAAGCTGACCGGCAATCAGCTTTATTACCTTTTCGGTCTGTCGGTATTGCTGGTTTATCTGTGTCTCGCCGGCCAATATGAAAGCTGGATATTGCCATTGGCGGTGTTGTCGGCGGTGCCGTTGGCGCTGTTGGGGCCGGTCCTGGCATTGACCAGCCTCGGCGTCGCCAACAACCTCTACACCCAGATCGGCCTCATTCTGATGATCGCGTTGTCGGCCAAGAACGGCATCCTGATCGTCGAGGTGGCGCGCGAGGGCCGCATGGTGCACGGCAAGCCGATCATCGAAGCGGCGGTCGAGGCCTCGCGGATGCGCTTTCGGCCGATCCTGATGACTTCCTTCGCCTTCGGCATGGGCGTCTTGCCATTGCTGCTGGCCACCGGCGCCGGCGCCAATTCGCGCAAATCGCTGGGATTCAGCGTGTTCAGCGGCATCGTCGCCTCGACCTGCCTCGCGGTCTTGTTCGTGCCGTCCTTCTTCGCGGTGCTGCAGCGCCTCGACGAAAGCCGCAAGGCGCGCAAGCAAAAAAAGCCGCTGCAACCCGTCGCCGCCGAGTGACCTTTTGTGACTTGAGGGCGGCGGCTCGCAGCGAGCAGAGCCCGCCCGAGCGCTGTTCTGACCTCAGAACCTGAACCATAATGATACGTCTAATATCAGGGGCTCTTCTGATGACGGCTTGGGGTGGTGAACGGCCTTCACCATTGCTGCCTGTGCGCGGGTTCTTGTCCCATAGCTGCATCGGTTCTTGATGGCGGTAGATCACTGCCCAATGTGCTGCTAAAGTTGCAGCACGTCATGGCCGTAGAGGGGAGGCCGTGGATCGGCAGCGGGACGTGGGTAGCGGCCGCCTTGCCCTGAGGCGGCGTAACTTCATCCGCGCCGGAGTTGCGGCGCTGGCGGCCATGGCCGAGCAGTCGTTCGCGCAGCAAGCCGGAGGGAAGATGTCGCGCGTCGGCATCCTGACGCCCGCACCTAACGACAGAACACCGATTTTCGAGGCCTTTAAACAAGGGCTTCACGAGCTGGGTTACGTCGAGGGCCGCAACATCGTCCTCGCATTCCGTTCGTACCGTGGCGATACCTCGCTTCTCGCACAGCTGGCAGCCGAACTGGTGGCCCTGCCGGTCGACGTTATCGTGACGGATGGCCTCCCCGCCGCACTCGCCGCGAGCCAGGCGACAAAGCGGATTCCGATCGTCATGGGGGTCGGGCCCGATCCGGTATCGATTGGCCTCGCTGCCAGCTTCTCGCACCCCGGCGGGAACTTCACCGGCTTCACCCTGATGACGTTTGAACTAAACGCGAAGCGGCTGGACCTCCTGCATATTGCCGTCCCGAACTTGACCGCGGTGGCGGTGCTGGTAAATCCGGCAAACGCCACCTCGCCCGCGTATTTGCGCGAGGTCGAGGGAACGGCGGGGGCGATGGGTCTGCGTATCGTCGCCCGCGTCGAGCCGGACACGCCCGAAGCCTTGCGGGCGCTCACGCCGAGCGTCTTTGCCGAGGCGACCGGGATGACGGTCCTTCCGGATGCGATGTTTTGGAACCACCGCCAAGCCATCATTGCGCTCGTCGATGCCGCGCGCCTTCCCGCCATCTACCCTGAGCGCGAATATGCCGACGACGGCGGCCTGATGGCCTACGGTCCGAGCGTACCGGACAATTTCCGCCGAGCGGCGGGCTATGTCGATCGCATCCTGAAGGGGGCCAAGCCCGGCGATCTGCCAATTCAGGAGCCGGTGAAATTCGATCTCATCGTCAATCTCAAGACCGCGAAGGCGCTCGGTCTGACGATTCCGCAATCGCTCCTCGACCGCGCCGACCAGGTGATCGAATGACCTCTTAGGGTCGAAACAGTCATCAGAGAGGGGCGCTGGTATAATATCAGCGCCTATGGTCATTCCCGCGAACGCGGGAATCCAGGGGATCGACACTGTGGCGGTTGCCGTGGCCCCCGCTTTTCGCGGGGTGATGATAATCCGTTCAGATCGCTGATCTCATTTTCGAGCCCGCTATCAGATCACCCCCTCCTCGCGCAGCGCGGCGATCTCGGCCGGGCCATAGCCGAGGCTGGCCAGGATTTCGGCGGTGTGCTCGCCGAGGAGCGGCGCCGGGCGGCGGTAATGGCCGGGGGTTTCGGACAGCTCGATCGGGGTCGGAGCGAGGGGATAAGTGCCGGCGAGAGCGGGGTGCGAGACCTCCTCGAGCAGATGGGCGGCGCGGATATGCGGGTCGTCGAGCGCCTGCTGCGGCGAATAGACCTGGCCGGCGACGATGCTCGCTTGTTCGAGTGCGGCCAACGCCTCGGTGCAGCTGCGCTCGGCGCACCATCGGGTCATCCGGTCGGCGATGACCTCGCCATGGTCGGCGCGCGACTGGTCGTCGCGAAATCGCGGGTCGGCGAGCCAGTGGTCCTCTCCGATCATCCGGGTCCAGCGGCGGAACATCGCGGGCCCGATTACGGTGGCGACGATCCAACCGTCGCGGCAGCGATAGAGATCGGCCGGGGCCGAGTTGAAGCCGCGGTTGAGGGTCGCGACCCGGCCCACCCCGGTCAGGGCCTGCTCGATCAGGCTGGCGTTGGCGAAAGCGATCGCGGTGCGCAAGAGCGCGCCTTCGACCTTCTGGCCCCGGCCGGTCTTGCCGCGTTCGAGCAGGGCCGCGAGCGTGCCGAACGCCGACAGGCACGCGGTGCCGAAATCGACCCACGGCAATTTGGCCTGGATCGGCTGCTCGGGCGTGCCGGAGAGATAGACCGCGCCGCTCATCGCCTGGCCGATGCCGTCGAAACCGTGCTTGTCGGAGAGCGGCCCGCCGGCGCCAAAGCCGGTCACCGTGGTCAGGATGATGTCGGGCTTGACCTGGCGCAGGCTGTCGAGATCGAGCGCCAGCGCGCGCAACACCTGCGGCGGCAGATTGGCGACGACGACGTTGGCGGTCGCGACCAGCCGGCGGACGATTTCGCGGCCCTTCGGTGCGGCCGGGTCCAAGGTCATGCCGAGCTTGTTGCGGTTCATCGCCAGGAACATCGCACCGCCGCTTTCCGGGTCGGCGCCGACCGGGATGAAGCCGCGGTCCTCGCCGCCGCCCAGCCGCTCGATGCGGATCACCTCGGCGCCGAGATCGGCGAGTAGTGCCGCACAGAACGGCCCGGCGATATAGCGGCCGAAATCGAGAACGCGAATGTCGTCGAGCACACCGGACACGCGACCACTCCTCCGCCCGCTCCCGTTCGACCGGGACCACCGCAGCATACCGGCGGCGGCGGATCGGGTGCATACTTTCCGAAGCGAACGGGCCGCCCTATAGAACCGAGGCCCCAGGTTTCAGCCGAAAGGAGCGATCATGGCCAGACTTTCCTCGATTACCCGCAAGGATCAGGTTGCCGCCAAGGACCAGGCGGTTTTCGACAGCATTGTCGCCAGCCGCGGTTCGGTTCAGGGGCCGTTTACGATGTTCCTGAACAGCCCGGAGCTAGCCGGACGGGTGGCGCATCTGGGCGCCTATATTCGGTTCGAGGGCTCGCTCGACATGCGGGTGCGGGTGCTGGCGGCGATGACCGTCGCGCGCGAATTCGAGGCAATCTATGTGTGGGGCGCACAAGCGGGTGGGGCGCGCCGGCAGGGCGTGCCCGAGGCGACGATCGCCGCGATCCGCGAGAACCATTCGCGCGGGATCGCCCCCGAAGACGCCGAGATCGTCGAATTCACCCGGCAGCTGCTGCGCCGGCACCGGGTCGACGACGCCACTGCCAGCCGGCTGCGCGCGCGCTTTGGCGATGACGGCTTTATCCAGCTGACCACGGCGATCGGCTATTACAGCCTCTTGGCGATGACCGTGAACGCCTGCGAATTGGAGGCGGCGCCCAACGCTGAGGTCCTGAAGGTTTAGGGCGCCCGGCGGAGGCAACCGCCAAGGGCCGGGCTGGCAGCGGCTGGGCTGGGCCGCTATAACCCGCTGCTATGCGCCGCTCGACGCGTTTCGGCCTCGCCGCCGCTGTTCTGCTGCTGGTCTTGTTTGGCGCCTACGCCGCTTATTGGCAGGTCGTCGCCGGCCGGATCGGCGATGGCGTCGTCGCCTGGCAGCAATCGATGCGGGCGCGCAAGATCGGCGCGTCCTGGCAAAAGCTGCGCGTTGCCGGCTTCCCGTTCCATTTTCGGGTCGAGATCGAAGACGCAGCGCTGCGCGACGGCGCGTTGAGCCCGGCGCCGGTATTGCACCTGCCGGTGCTGACCGGCAGCGCCCGTCCCTGGGACTTTGCCGACTGGCGGCTCGCCGCACCCGCGGGTCTCGGTGCCGACCTCGCTGCCGTGGGCCATCGGCCGCCGCTGAAGCTGGCCGCGAGGACCGCTGCAGGAACCGTGTTGCTCGGCCCCGCGGGCGCGCGCTCGATGTGGCTGAACCTCCAAGATGTCGATGCCGAGGCGGGTGACCGGGTCCCGATCAAAACCGTCGAGGCTTGGGTCACGCTGCCGGCAACGTCCTCCAAGACCCATGCCGAGCCGAGCCTCGGGCTGGCGCTCGATCTGCGCCAGGTGCGCCTGCCGGCGGCGCCGGCGACGCTGAGCGCCACGATCGACGATCTGGCTTTTGGCGCCACGGTCAAGGGTGCGGTCCCGGACGGGCCGTTGCCGCAGGCGATCGCCGCCTGGCGCGACGCCGGCGGCACGATCGAATTGGATAACCTGCGCCTCGAATGGGGTGGGCTCGGCGCTGTCGCCACCGGCACGCTCGCCCTCGATCGGAATTTGCAGCCGATCGGCGCCTTTTCCGGCGGGATCGAGGGCTTCGGCACGATTCTGGCGGCGCTCGTCGAGACTGGGCGCCTCGATGGGGAGCAAGCCGTGCTGGCGCAGATCGCGTTGTCGGCACTGGCCAAGTCCGGACCCGACGGCAAGCCGCAGATCACGACGTTGTTCTCGATCGAAGACGGAAAGATGTATCTCGGTCCGGCGAAGCTCGGCCCCGCACCGCGGATCGTCTGGGACTAGACTATCTGCCAATACCTAGGGGTGCACTTCTAACATTCGTAATCCATGTAATTCGCCGTCATACCCGCGAAAGCGGGTACCCAGACAACCCGCACCCCGCTTGGAACCCGGACCCCCGCTTTCGCGGGGGCGACGAAAGACAGAGCGCGGGGGACTCGTTTGTATGGTGTGTACCACAGGGGGCGCGGTTTCGCCGACGATCCGGCAGAGGCGCGCCCGGCTCAACTCCCTCGGCCGGGCTTGGCTTCGCGGAACGGGGTATTGGTGTCGGCGAGACGGCGCAAGAGGGCCGAGGGGGCCCAGCGCTCGCCGTATTGCTGGTGCCAGGCGGCGATCTGACGGTAGACCTCGGCCGTGCCGATGCCGTCGGCCCAGTACATCAGCCCGCCGCGATAGCGCGGAAAGCCGAAGCCGTTCAGCCACATCACGTCGATGTCGCTGGCCCGGTAGGCTTTGCCCTCCTCCAGGATCTTGCAGGCCTCGTTGACCGAGGCGAACAAGAGGCGACGAAGGATCTCCTCGTCGGCGAACTCCCGCTGCGCGATGCCGAGCTCGGCGGCCTTCTCTTTGATGATGCGCGCGACCTCGGGGTCGGGGTGTGGGGTGCGGTCGCCCTTTTCATAGCGGAACCAGCCGGCGCCGGTCTTCTGCCCGAGCCGACCCAGTTCGACGATCGCGTCGGCGATCGGCAATTTGCGGTAGTTCGGGTTTTGCGCCGCACGGCGCTGGCGGCTGTCATAGCCGATGTCGAGCCCGGAGAGGTCGGCGGTCGCGAATGGCCCGATCGGATAGCCGAAATCGACCATCACCTTGTCGACCTGCTCGGGCAGGCAGCCTTCCTCGAGCATGATGATCATCTCGGTGCCAAAGGGAGTGCGGCTGCGGTTGGCGACAAAGCCGTCGCCATTGCCGGCCATGGCACTGATCTTGCCGATCTTGCGGCCGAGATCCATCGCCGTCATCAGCACGTCGGGCGCGCTTTTGGCGCCCTTCACGACTTCGAACAGTTTCATCACGTTGGCCGGGGCGAAAAAATGCGTGCCGGCCACGTCCTGCGGCCGCTTGGTCGCGTTGGCGATGACGTCGATGTCGATGCCCGAGGTGTTGCTGTAGAGCAAGGCGCCCGGTTTCATGACTTCGTCGAGCTTTTTGAAGACTTCCTCCTTGACCGGGATGCGCTCGAACACCGCCTCGATCACGACGTCGCATTCCTTGATGTCGTCGTAGCTGGTCACCGGCTCGATCAGCGCCAAACGACGGTTCATTTCCGCCTCGGTCAGGCTGCCGCGTTTGACGCTCGTTTCGTAATTGGCGCGGATGCGGGCGAGGCCGCGGTCGAGCGCCTCCTGGCTCGCTTCGAGCAGTTTCACCGGAAAGCCGAACTCGGCAAAGCTCATCGAGATGCCGCCGCCCATCGTGCCGGCGCCGACGATCGCCGCGGTCTTGATCGGGCGCAGCGGGGTGTCGCGCGGAATATCGGGAATCCGCGCCACCTCGCGCTCGGCGAAGAAGGCGTAGCGCAAGGCGCGCGCCTCGGCCGAGTTTTCAAGCTCGCCGAAGAGTTCGCGCTCGCGCCTGACCCCCTCGTCGAACGGCATAGTGCACGCCGCCTCGACCGCCTCGATGCAGTGATAGGGCGCCTTCTGGCCGCGTGCGCGGCGGGCGATCGACGTGCGCATGCCGGCAAAGATGCCGGGATCGGCCTTGGCTTCGGCGAGCCGGTCGTCATGGTCGCGAATGCGCGGCAACGGCCGAGTGTCGGCGACGCGGCGGGCAAACGCGATCGCCGCCTGGCGCAGATCGCCGCCCTCCGCGACCAACTCGTCGATGATGCCGAGCCGATGCGCCTCCTCGGCCGGCACATGGCGGCCGCTGACGATCATTTCGAGCGCTGCCTTTGGGCCGATCAGCCGCGGCAGCCGCTGGGTCCCGCCGCTCCCCGGAAGATGCCGATCAAGCACTTCGGGCAGCCCGACCTTGGCGCTCGGCACGGCGATGCGATAATTCGAGGCCAGCGCGATCTCGAACCCGCCGCCCAACGCATAGCCGTGGATCGCCGCGACCACCGGCTTTTGGCTGGCGTCGAGCGCGTCATGCGCGCGCTTTCCGAGCACCGGCGGCGGGCGGTTGCCGAAGGTGCGGATGTCGGCGCCGGCGATAAAGCTGCGGCCGGCGCCGATCAAGACCATCGCGCGGATCGCCGGGTCGGCATTGCCGCGCTCGACACTCTCGATGATGCCCTCGGGCACCCCCGGCGACAGCGCGTTGACCGGCGGGTTGTCGATCGTGATGACGCCGATCCCGTCCACATTCTCAAACCGCACCAATGTGTTTTCGGGCATGTCGTGTCCTTCCGTTCGACAATTCACCAGCAAATCGACAACCCAGTGATCACAGCATTCGCAGCCTAACCGCTCTGGATAATGGCTAGGCGAGAAACCTCATGATTTTCTGGCGCTCTACGCGATCGCCCCCAAAAATTTCCCGCAGAGATCGCCTTGACGTCCCTCTTAGATTTTGCCAAAGGCGTTGCAACATTGACAGCCCAGCGGGCATGGCTTGCCACTTGTCGCCGATAGCATCCAGACCGAGCGGATCCATGATGAAAATCTGGAGTCTCCTGAACTTGCAGCTTCAAGGATTACATCATTTATATGCTTGTCGCCAAAACTGTAACCGATGATCATCAAGCGTGTTTCAGGTCTAGCCAGATAGTGGCTAAACTGCTCGTGATTCCATTTGAGAATCGGGTGCCGGGCGATGATCGATGGCTTATTTCCGCCCATCACCAATAGTCGGTGCCAGCTAGTCCGTCCAATTGCTCGATCCGTGCAATTTGATATAGGGCTGGCAGACCGCCTTGGATAGCTTGAGTGGGCGGTCGGGAACCCATTTGCCAGTGTTTGCGTCTCCCGGGCTCAAACCCACGGTAAGCATCGGCTTCATCCCGGGAATTTGCCACCCAGACCAGCGACGGTATGAGGAGAGCGCCACGTTCCCATCGAGATAATACCTTTCTATGAGTAAGTCCTGATTTAACGTAAATATGGCATCGAAACGCACCAAAAAACTTCGCACCAGTATTTCGACGTCATCGTTAAATTCGAACTGACCCTCGTCCAGACTGGATTCATATCGTCGAACATTCTTGTCAAGGCATTCTCTAGATTGCAGACGCTGCTCGCCGGAACCTGTACATGTCAATGCTCTTCCTGGAGCTCCGCGAGCATTCCCTCGAAGCCGTCGGTGTTCTTGTGACTAAGCAACCGCTCCCTAGTCTCGGTGTCAATCTCTCGGCACCCTAGGAGATATTCGAACGCCTCATTCGCTAGCCATCCGCCCCAGTTACGACTGAAACCTGCGCCGAGCAGGAGAATGGCGTTCATGAGCAGCGCTTTATCCCGGACTCAATGGAGCTGAATCAAACTGCCGCCTGCGTGCCGAAGATGACGGTGGCTTGCGAGGAGAGGACGCCGCCATTGCCGTGGGCGAGAGCGACCTCGCAATTCGCGATCTGGCGGGCGCCGCATTCGCCGCGGAGCTGGCGGGTCGCCTCGATCAGCAGGAAGAGGCCGTACATGCCGGGGTGGCAGTAGGAGAGGCCGCCGCCATTGGTGTTGACCGGGAGCGCGCCGCCGGGGGCGATGCGGCCATTCTCGACAAATGCGCCGCCCTCGCCCTTCTTGCAAAAGCCGAGGTCTTCGAGGAACAGGATCGGGTTGATCGTGAATGCGTCGTAGAGCTCGAGCACGTCGATTTCGGACGGTCCGAGCCCGGCCATCTGAAAGGCGGCGCGGCCCGATTGCGATGCGCCGGTCATCGGTCAGGTCCGGCATGCTCGAAATGTTGGCGTGGGTGATCGCCTGGCCGGTTCCGAGGACATAGGCCGGCTGCTTTTTCAAGGACCGCGCGCGCTCGGCGGTGGTCATGACCACCGCACCGCCGCCGTCGGTCACGAGGCAAATGTCGCGCACCGTGAAGGGGTAGCTGATCATCCGGGCGCCCAGCACCTCGGGGATGGTCAGCGGCTGCTTTTCCCAGGCGACAGGGTTCAGCAAGGCCCATTGGCGCGCCGCGACCGCGACCGCAGCCAATTGCTCGCGGGTCGTGCCGAACTCGTGCATGTGGCGCGAGGCGGCGAGCGCGTAGGCGGTCGAAGGCAGAAACGGCCGGAACGGCGTCTCGTAAG
Organism: uncultured Alphaproteobacteria bacterium; assembly: GCA_963795485.1. Classification (GTDB taxonomy): domain Bacteria; phylum Pseudomonadota; class Alphaproteobacteria; order ATCC43930; family CGMCC-115725; genus AP-15. Next base: position 578,246 of record CAWCIL010000008.1, on the reverse strand, counting down.
GGTTGTATTCGCGCACCGAGGCATGGTGCCGGCCGATCGTGCGCTGGGTCGAGCCATAGGCGATGACCGCGACGTTGCACAGCCCGAGCTGCAAAGCGGCCTGCGCATGGGCGATATGAAACATGAACGAAGACCCGCCCAAAATCGTCGTGTCGATGAAAGCCGGCGAAATCCCGAGATATTCGGCAAGGTTGAGACCGGAGGTGCGGCTCTGCGCGGTGGCGCAGATCAGCCCGTCGATATCGCCGAGCGCCAGCCCACAATCGTCGAGCGCGCGGTAAATGCCCTGCGCCATCAGGTCGATCGGGCTCATCTCGGCGGCGACCGCACCCAAATCGGATTCGGCGACGCCGACGATCGCGGCGCTGCCGCGCTGCAAGCCGCTCATCACGCGCCCTCCACCGGGACGAAGACCGGATAGGTCGGCTCGTCGCCCGCCGGCTTGTGGGCGCGGAACCTGACCCGCATGCCGATCCGCACATCTGCGGCTGCGATGTCCTCGACCCGGCTCATCAGGCGAAACCCCTCATCGACATCGATCAGCGCAACATTGTACGGCGCCCCCTCGCGCGGATGCGTGACCGTCGTCGCATAGACCGTGCCGAGCCCGGCGCTGACCCGCCATTCGAGCCGGCCGCTGCCGGAATAAGGGCAGATTACGCGCGGATAGAACACCGCCCGCTTCGCCTCCGGGCTCCACTGATAGGCGAGCTCGCCGCGATCGAGATACGCCTGATAGGTCGCCAGCGGCGACTCTGAAATCCGCTCCATCGTCCCTCCCTCGCCGCCGGCATTGTGTCGGCGCTCGGGTCGAACGGCAAGAGCAAGAGCGGCAGCCGGGCCGGGCGGTCCGGAGGCTGCGAAGCGGCGACGCGACCGATCTGCGTCAGCTCATCGAGATCAGGGTTCCGATCAGGTCGGCGGGCCACACCAGGCTGACCGGGGCGCTGGTCAGTGCCGCGCCGAATGACGGGTCGCCCTGAACAAAATCAAAAACCATGTGATGACTGAAATGCGCCAGCACCCCCGCTAGGTAAAGCCCGGTCGCCCATTTCCAAGCGTTCTGGTGCTGCCGCGAACGACTGGGCTTGGCGGCGGCGAAGGAAAAAACTCGGCGTCCGTACTTGGGCAATCCCGGCGGGCCGATCATGATCTCACCTGGGCATTAACAATGTTGCGCACCGATACATAGCAAGCGCGCGCACCTCATTCCTGCAAATCCGCAGCATGTTCGGCGACGCCCGGCCATGTCACCAGCATAATACTCGGTACGTCCGCTTCCGTCACTAGTCTGTGTCGGCAGTTCGGGCGGGGCGTCTGATCGCGATGCGCGAGTTGTCAGCGCCCGCCCGCCAGCCCGGCCGCCGCGGCGAGGGTGTAGAGCCCAGCCGCCGCGAGCAGTCCGATAGCGAGGACGACAAAGGCGCCGGCGCCGAGGCGGTCGCCGAGCGGCCGGCCGATCAGGCCGCCGACGAGGGCGAACGGGAACAGGATGCCGGCGGCGAGCCAGGTTTGCTCCGGAACGCCGATGGTCGCGACGTTGGCGGCCAATGTCACGACGTAGGACAGCGCGAAAAACGACAGCAACGTCGCGCGCACGGTCCGCGGCGGGGCCTCGGCCAGCAGCAGATACATCACCACTGGCGGTCCGGAGATGCCGGCCAGCCCGCCGGCGATGCCCGACACCGTTCCGGCGGCGAGATCGCGGCCGGGGCTCATCGCCAGCAGCGCCGCACCTGCGCTGCGCCGGCGCTGGCGCGACAGCGCAAAAAACAGCGCGAAGATCAGGATCGCCACCCCGATCGTGACCCGTACCACGACCGGCTCGGCGTAGCGAAAGGCGGCGAGGCCGATCGGCAGGCCGACAAGATTGCCCAGCATCAGCCGCAGAAACAGCCGCGGCGCGGTCGCCCGCCACAACCCGGGCAATATCGCAAGGCACAAGCCAGCGGAGAGAATGACGACGAGCTGCACCGCATTCTGCGGATCGACCACGATCAGAAACAGCGGCGCCGCCATGACCGCAAAGCCAAAGCCGCTGGCCGCCTGCAGCAAGGCCGCAGAAAAGGCGGCTGCGGCCAACCCGGCCCAATCGACGAGGCTCACCCGGGCGGACCCGCGATGACCGTCAGGGCGTCTTGTGGACCGCCGCGCCGCGCCGCCGCGTCGGCGGGGCCTCCCGGCGGACGGCATAGGCGCCGGCGATCGTCTCCACCCGATAGCCGCAGCAGAACCGGGCGACGAAGGCGTGGGCGAAGGCCGCCTCGGCGAAATAAAACGCGACCGCGTCGTTGACGATCCCGGCGGTGCCCGCCGGCGCCATCGCCCAGCCTTCGCTGCCGCAGGTCTCGTCGAGCCAGCCCTCCATGACAGTCAGCTGCTGCCCGAGGCCGGCAGGCGGCACCGCGATCTTGACCCGCACCGGATACCGTCGCTCGGCCTCGCGCTGCGCCCGCATCGATGCTCGTGTCACGCGGCCCTCGTTCATGTTTCGTTTCGGAAGCATACGATGGCGAGGCCAGAATTGTCGAGGGCCTGATCGGCGGGTGCGGCGATTGTTCGATCCCGGCAGTCGGGGGCAGTCGGGGGGCGCGCGCAGGCGTCGCGCCCGGCGAGCGGTTGTCGCCGGCACTCCGCGTTGCGCCTTGACCTCTGTGGAACCGCGGGTCAGGTTGCGCTCGCGGGTGGCGGGAGCGGGGCATGAGCGAGCCGCGGGAGTATTCGATCGAGGTCAACGGCCTTCCCTCGCGGGTCTGGCGCAAGGGCGAGGGTCCGAAGCTTGGCTTCCTCGCCGGCTTCGGCGGGTTGCCGCGATGGGTCCCGTTTCTCGACGCGCTGGCGCGCGAACACACTCTGATCGTGCCGTCATTGCCCGGGTTTCCAGGCGGCGACCGCGGGCACACCCTGCTCGACAGCCATCTCGATTGGGTCTTGGCGGTACGCGAGATGCTGCAAAAGGCCGGGCTCGACGGCGCCGACCTCGCCGGCGGCTCGGTCGGCGGCTCGTTTGCCGCCGAGATCGCGGCGATCTGGCCGCAATCGGTGCGCCGCCTGGCCTTGATCGCCCCGTGGGGCCTGTTCGACGACAAAGAGCCGGCGACCGACCCTTGGGCCCAGCGGCCACCCGACATGGCGGCGCTGCTGTGCGCCGATCCCGAGCGCTGGACCGAACTCAAGGCCCAGCCCGAAGGCGCCAACTCGCCCGAATGGCCGATCGAGCAGACGCGTGCCAACGAGGCCGCGGCCCGCGCCTTCTGGCCGCTCGGCAACACCCGGCTCGAAAAGCGGCTGCCCCTGATCGCCGCCCCGACCCTCCTGATCTGGGGTGCCGAGGACCGGATCATGCCGCGCGGCTACGCCGACCGCTTCGCCCATGCGATTGCCGGCCGCACCGAGATCGCGACAATTCCCAGCGCCGGTCATTTGGCCGAGCTCGACAAGCCCGACGAGGTCGCCGCCGTGATCCTGCGCTGGATGGCCTGAAGCGCCCCTACCCCGGCCCCTTCCCCGCAAGCGGGACGAGGGAGATCCCATTCGGCGAGGGCGAGGGTAGAACCTCAATTGGGAGGGTCACCATGAAATTCGGGATTTTTTACGAGCATCAGCTGCCGCAGCCCTGGGACGAGGGGGCCGAGCTGCGGCTTTATCAAGACGCGCTCGACCAGGTCCGCGCGGTGGCGAAGGAGCGCGAGCTGGCGCCCTTTATCGAGGCGGCGCTGGCGCGCAAGCCGCGCCTGCCGCCGGTCGAGGATGCACAGATCCCGCGGGTCGAAGCCTTTGGCCGAAAAGCGCCGTCACCGCTGGCCGGCGGCGACCGCGGCGGCGGGATCTCGATCCCGACCGCCGACCCGCTCGCCGTTCGCTGACGGCGATCGAGCGCGACCCGCGGGCACCTAAGCGCGGGGAGCGAGAGCGCGAACCGTCGTGATTCTCTTTATATCAACCCGGTTGCGTCATTCCCGCAAAGGCGGGAACCCAGGGTGACCGGGGAGCCCCGGTCCGTCTCGCAAGCTCCGGACTACCGGGCGGCCCTATAGGTCTTGGCGACGGCGTCGGCCTTTTTCATGCCCTCGACGCCCTCGGCGCCCGTCATCAGGACGGTCGTCTTGGCGGCTTTGAGGGCGCCGCCGGCACCTATCGCCAGTGCGATTGCCGACATGCTTTCATTGTTCGGCACCTCGGCGATGATGACGAGATCATATTCGCCAAAGCAATACCAGCCGCCGACGAGCTTGCCGCCGACCGCCTCGCAGGCCTGACGGCCCACGGCTTCGACGCGGTTCTGCGGGTTTTTGAGCTGTGCGGCCCATGACTCCGCGGTGTAGGCTGCCTGATACATATAGAGCGGCATGTTCGACCTCCCTTTGCTGGTTGCGCGGTCCGCTCCGCTTTTACAGCGGTTTGCGCCGACCGCAGCCGCCATCCTACCCGACAAACCAAACAATCGGCCAGGGTTGGCAACGGGCTTCATCGGTTGATTGTGCGGGTCGCGAGGAGCGGTCGCCATTTCGCTCTGCGATCATTATCATCGCGACCGAGAACGGACGAGGCCACGCGCCATGATCATCGACTGCCACGGCCACTACACCACCGCCCCGCGTCAGCACGAGGGCTGGCGCAACCAGCAGATCGAGGCGCACAAGGAGGGCAAGCCGGCGCCGCCGCGCCCGAGGATGACCGACGACGAGATCCGGGAGACGATCGCGGGCGGCCAGCTCAAGGTGCAGCGCGAGCGCGGCACCGATTTGACGATCTTCTCGCCGCGCGCCGCCGGCATGGGCCACCACCTCGGCGATGCGACGACCAGTGCAGCCTGGGCTGCTGCCTGCAACGAGCTGATCCACCGCGTCTGCTCGTTGTTCCCGAGGAACTTTATCGGGGTGGCGATGCTGCCGCAGAGCCCGCGCGTCTCGCCGAAGAACTGCATCCCCGAGATCGACCGCTGCGTCAATCAATACGGGTTCGTCGGCATCAATCTGAACCCCGATCCGTCCGGCGGGCACTGGCAGGACCCGCCGCTGTCCGACCGCTGCTGGTATCCGATCTACGAGAAGATGGTGGAATACGACATTCCCGCCATGATCCACGTCAGCGCCGCTTGCAACCCGGCCTATCACACGACCGGCTCGCACTACCTCAACGGCGACACGGTCGGCTTCAACCAGCTGATGACTTCATCGGTGTTCAAGGATTTCCCGACCATCAAGTTCATCATTCCGCACGGCGGTGGTGCGGTGCCGTATCATTGGGGCCGCTTCCGCGGATTGGCGCAGGACGCCAAGCTCGGCCTCCTGTCCGATCTCGTGTTGAAAAACATATTCTTCGACACCTGCGTCTATCACCTGCCGGGCCAAGAGCTGCTGGCCAAGGTGATCCCGGTCGACAACATCCTGTTTGCCTCGGAAATGATCGGTGCGGTTCGCGGCATCGACCCGGAAACCGGTCACCCCTACGACGACACCAAGCGCTACGTCGACCAGCTCGCGTTGTCGGCGCAGGACAAGGCGCAAATCTACGAAGGCAATGCGCGCCGCGTCTATGGGCGTTTGTCCGGGACGATCGAGAAGCAGTCCGCGAAGGCGGTCTGAGCCGGCGCTCCGCGACCGGATTTCCCATCCGGCCGATCGCCAGAGCGGCGCAGCGTCGAGATCCGCCCCTGGCTTTGCGGTGGGCTAACGGGCAGCCCTCCCGGATCGGTCCGTCCAGCTGAGTGAGACCCATCCCGCGTCTGGGCAAGACACCCGCGCGGAGCCCATCCGAGCTATTCTCTTGCGCGCCAAAGAACTGGCCGGCAGCGCATAAGTAGACGTGCTATCGATGGAAATAAAAATAGGCACGCGGCGAGGGACGATGTTCTGCCCCCAGCGTTGGACGCGTAGGACCAACCCAAAGGAGCATGACATGCGCGTCCCTGCGTTCCCACTCGTCGCATCGCTGGTGCTGCTCTCAGCACCCGCCTTCGCCCAGAACTCGGGCGTGAGCGGAAATCCGACCGATCAGAACGGCGCCGCCGCTCCTTCGACCGCATGGCACAACCAGTCGGGCATGACCGGCACCAATCCCGAGCAGAGCGGCGTCTCCGCTCCTTCGACCGCATGGCACGACCAAACCGGCATGACCGGCACCAATCCCGAGCAGAACGGCGTCTCCGCTTCCTCGGACACATGGCGCAACGGCTCGGCGGTAACTGCCGACACCCAACAGAAGCTCAAGCAGTCGCTCGAGCAGACCGGCTTCAAGAACGTCGTCGTGGCGCCGTCCTCCTTCGTCGTGCACGCACAGGCACCGGACGGGTCGCATATCGTGATGCTGGTGAGCCCGGATCAGTTGAATGCGATGATCACTCCGGCGACCGGCAGCTCGAGCGAGCCGGACAGCTCATCGAGCTCGGAAAGCGGCACGAACCACTGACCCCATCCCGACCCGATTGCGCCGGTGCCGTCCCTCTCTCCGGGTCATCGGGGAGAGGTCGGCGCTGCCGGCGCCTTGCTCCTCGCCGGCCGTCTCGGTGATAGCGCCATCTCGGCAATGGCGCCATCTCGGCCATGACGGCTGAGCCCGCCTAATTGACAGTCGAAGCTGCCCCCAACCCCGCGCCATCGGGTCGGCGGGGCGGAGCCGGCGGCGCCGACGCGCGGACGACGACCCGATTACGGCCTGCCGATTTGGCGGCGTATAGCGCCTCGTCGGCGCGTTCGAGGAGCCGATGGCGATCATCGCCGCCCGCGATCGTTGTCGTTGCCCCGATGCTGACGGTGACAGGCAGGCGTTCGCCGCTGGATCGGATGATAAAGGGGTCGCCCGCGATGGCGAGCCGCAGGCGCTCCGCCACCGCGGCGGCTATCGCCAGGCCGGTTTCGGGCATGACCACGACAAATTCCTCTCCGCCGACGCGAGCGACTAGATCGACGCTGCGGACGGTGCTCAACGCCCGGGCCGCCAGCTCGCGCAGCACATCGTCGCCGGCAGCATGGCCGTGGCTGTCGTTGACCTGTTTGAAGTAATCGATATCGAAAGCCAGCAACGCCACGCCGGTTCCCTCTTGGTTTACCCGCTCGATCAGCTCGTCGAGATGGGCATTGAGATAACGGCGGTTGTAGAGCCCGGTCAGCTCGTCGGTCAGCGCGAGCGACAGGCTGCGGCGATAATTTTCGTTCAATCGGTCCTGCAGTCGCTTGCGCCGGATCTGAATCCCGCTCCGGGCGAGAAGCTCGTTGCGGTCCACCGGCCGGACCAGATAGTCGTTGGCACCCAGATCGAGCCCTTTGGCAAGGCGGGGCAGGTCGCGGTCGGCGGCGATCAGCAGAATCGGCAGCTGGCGGAACAGCTCGTTCCCGCGCCAGTGAGTGACCAAGCGCAGCGGGTCGCCATCGGGCATCGTCAAGCTGGCGATGACCAGGTCGGTCTCGGCATCGACGCGCGCCTGTGCCTCGGCGCTGCTGCGGGCGAGCATCACCTGATGCGCGATCGCCAACGTCTCCGCCATCTTGGCTGCTGCGAACGGGTCCTCCTCGACGATCAGGATGCGCGCCGGGCCGCCGTCGTCGAGCACGGCCGCCGGGTGGCCGCCGAAGCGGCCGCAGACCTCGTCGCGCAGCCGCCATTCCTCCATCATCCGCTTCAGTCGAACCAGCGAGCGCACCCGTGCGAAGAGGGCGATGTCGCTGACCGGCTTGGTCAGGAAATCATCGGCTCCGGCCTCGAGGCCGCGCAGCCGGTTGGCGGCGTCTGACAGCGCGGTGACCATGACGACGGGAAGATCGGCGGTGCGCGGGTTGGCTTTCAGCCGACGGCATACCTCGAACCCGTCCATGCGCGGCATCATCACGTCGAGCAGGATGACGTCGGGCAGCTCGGCGTCGGCGATCTCCAAGGCGATGCGCCCGCTACGGGCCGTCAGCACGTCGAAATACTCGCTCGCGAGCTTCGCTTCGAGCAACTTCACATTGATTTCGACATCATCGACGACCAGCACACGTCCAGACATCGACCACCCTCGCGCTCAGATGGGTTGCGAACCGGCGCCGGAGAGATACCGCTCGACGGTTTGCAGGAAGCTCGTAACCGAGATCGGCTTGGCGATGTAATCCTCGCAACCGCCATCACGCATCTTCTCCCGATCCCCCTTCATGGCAAAGGCGGTCACGGCGATGACGGGAATCATCCGCAGGCCCTCGTCTGCTTTGATCAACCTGGTGACTTCGAGGCCCGAAACCTCCGGAAGCTGGATGTCCATCAGAATGAGATCGGGACGGTGCTGCCGGGCCAGCGCCAGCGCTTCGGCGCCGTTCCTGGTCTGCAACGTATCATAGCCATGGGCCGCGAGAAGATCGTTGAAGAGTTTCATGTTAAGATCATTGTCCTCGACAATCAAGATCTTCTGCCGCCGCGGCCGGACGCTGTCTTTGTCCGCTCTGGGAAATTCGAGGTTCATGCTTCGCGGGTCTCGCATAGGATGCCGGGATGGCGGTCGGGGCATCGGCTGCACCCGGCCGGCCTCTCTTGTGTCGTCGTTCCGCAGCTGGTTGGCTGACGGGCTTTTAACGGTCCGGGTTTAAGAATTGATGAGCGCCATGCGCGGCTCGCCGCCAATCGAGCGAAAAGGTTTGCGCCGATGACCACCCGTCTTCGCATCGGCATCGACCTCGGCGGCACCAAGACGGAGGGAGCGGCCATCGACGCAACAGGGTCGCTGCGCGCCCGCAGGAGGATGACGACCCCGGCGGGGGACTATCAGGCGACGATCGCCGCGATCGTCGCCGTCGTCGCCGCCATCGAGCAGGAGCTCGGTCAGCCGGGGTCGGCGGGGCCGGCCCCGGTCGGGTCGGCGTCGGTCGGGATCGGCATGCCGGGCGCGATCTCGCCGGCCACCGGCCTGGTCAAGAATGCGAATTCCACCTGGCTGATCGGCCGGCCGCTGCAGCGGGATCTCGAAGCCGCGCTGGCGCGGCCGGTCCGCCTAGCCAACGACGCCAATTGCTTCGCCCTCTCCGAAGCGGTCGACGGCGCCGCCGCCGGCTGCAAGACGGTGTTTGGCGCGATCCTCGGCACCGGTGTCGGCGGCGGTATCGCCATCAACGGACAGATCCTCGGCGGCGCCGCTGCGATCGCCGGCGAGTGGGGGCACAACCCGCTGCCCTGGCCTGCGCCCGGCGAAACGCCGGGTCCGCCTTGCTGGTGCGGCCGGTCGGGCTGCATCGAGACGTTCCTGTCGGGTCCGGGTCTGGCCGCCGATCATCGCCGCCAGACCGGGCAAAGCCTCGATCCGCCGGCGATCGCCGCCGCCGCCGCACGCGGCGACCCGGACTGCCGCACGACCTTGGCGCGCTACAGCGACCGGCTGGCCCGCGGCCTCGCCTCGGTGATCAACCTGATCGACCCGGACGCGATCGTGCTCGGCGGCGGTCTTTCCGCGATCGGTCGGCTCTACGACCAGGTGCCGCGCGGCTGGGCCCGGTACGTCTTTTCCGACCGGGTCGCGACCCGCCTCCTGGCGCCCGCCCACGGCGCGGCGAGCGGGGTGCGGGGTGCGGCTTGGCTGTGGCCGCCCGAGGACGCCGGGTGAGGGTGCGGCGGTGCCCCGCGTCAGGCTCGCGCCATTAGCGCGTCGCGTCGCGCTCGGCAGCGGCGCAGAGCAACGCCTCCGCGGCGGCGAGATCCTCGGGCCGGTTGGCGTTGAAGAACGGATCGATCGGCGCGTCGGCGAAGGACACGGTCACGAGCTTGTGGCGCGCGGTCCATTGGTTGACCTTGCGGACTCCCTGCGCGATCACCGCCCGGCGCAAATCCTCGCGCAGCCGGACCGGCCACAGCCCGAACACCGGATGCGAGCGGCCGCCCGAGGCGGCGCAGGCGAGGTCGGCCTCGGCCGCTTGGAGAGCGGCTGCGAGCCGCGCCACGAGCTCCCGCGGCAGGAACGGCGCGTCGGTTGCAACGCTTACCACATATGGGCAATCGGCGCGGTTCGCCGCCGCCCAGTCGAGCCCGGCCAGCACCCCGGCCAATGGCCCGGCGAAATCGGGGGCGCTGTCGGCCACCACCGGCAGGCCAAAATCTGCGAAGCGGGCGGGGTCGCCATTGGCGTTGAGCACGAGGGCGTCGACCTGGGGCCGCAGCCGGGCGATGGCGCGGTCGAGCAGGGCGACGCCAGCGAGCGGGCGCAAGGCCTTGTCGCCGCCGCCCATGCGGCGGGACTGGCCGCCCGCGAGCAAGAGGCCGACGGTTTTCACGCGGCGTCCTCGGCTAGGCTCGCCTTGCGCGCGAGCCGCGGATGCTCGTCCTCGACGGCGCGCAGATCGCCGTCGAACACGATGCGTTCGCTGCCGGCCAGCGCCACGAACCGCTTCCCCTTGGCGCGGCCGATCAGGGTCAGCCCGGCCTCGCGCGCGAGATCGACACCCCAAGCGGTAAATCCCGAGCGCGAGATCAAGATCGGGATGCCCATCTGGACGGTCTTGATCACCATCTCCGAGGTCAGCCGCCCGGTGGTGTAGAAAATCTTGCCGCCCGACGAAACGCCGTTCAGGTGCATGTAGCCGGCGATCTTGTCGATCGCGTTGTGACGGCCGACATCCTCCATATAGAGCAGCGGCCGATCCTCCTCGCACAGAACGCAGCCATGAATGGCGCCGGCGGCGAGATAAAGGCTCGGCACCGTGTTGATCTTGCGGCTCAAAGCGTAGATCCACGAGGTTCGCAGCACCGCTTCCGGGGCGAGGCGGACTTCCTCGAACCTCTCCATCAGGTCACCGAAGACGGTGCCCTGGGCGCAGCCCGAGGTCAGCGTCTTCTTGCGCAATTTGTCCTCGAAATCGGTCTCGCGGTCGGTGCGCACGACGACGGTTTCGAGCTCGTCGTCGTAATCGATGCCGGTGATGCGGTTGTCCGGCCGCAGCATGTTCTGGTTGAGCAGGTAGCCGACCGCGAGGTAATCCGGATGATCGCCGATCGTCATCATCGTCACGATCTCGCGCCCGTTCAAAAACAGGGTCAGCGGCCGTTCCATGACGACGGCGGTCTCGATCGGCCGGCCTTCCTGGTCGATGCCGGTGACGGTGCGGGTCAGCCGCGGATCGTCGGGCTGCGGGCGGACGGTAAATTCCTGCATCTGCCGATGATGGGTCTTGCGGGCTGTCGGTGCAAGTCGGCCCCGAGATCCCAGGCTGGAGTTTCCACCCTCTCGGATTAGTTATACGGTGTCCGGTGTCTATAGACGCTTCGATCATAGCGCCTGAGCTGGGAGCTGCTATGGCGGTAACGGATTTATACGAACAGGATTTCGTCGCGTGGTCGAGACAGCAGGCGGACGCCCTAAGGGCAGCCGCCCGCGGCGGCTCAAACCAAGTTATCGACTGGCAGAACCTGGCCGAGGAGGTCGAAGATCTAGGCAGGTCGGCCAGGCGGGAGCTGCAAAGCCAAATTCGGCGGATCGTTCGCCACCTCTTGAAGCTCGAACACTCGCCGGCGAAAGAACCGCGCCGCGGCTGGGAAGAGTCGATAGTGGACGCCAGGGCCGAGATCGAAGATCTGCTGGAAGCAAGCCCGAGCCTCAGAACGAGGCTGGATCGCGACATCGAGCGGCAGACGCACCGCGGTATCGATCTCGCGCTGAGAGACCTCGAACGCCGGCAAGAGATCGACGCTGCAACGATGGCGGCGCTGCGGGCCGCGTCCTATACCGAGGAGCAGGTGCTCGGCGACTGGTTTCCCGAGGAGCCCCGGCTTCCGCCGACTTGAACGATATACACGGTGCTCGGCGTCAATTGACACTTGGATTACAGGCGCGCAGGGCGGGAGCTGGCATGGCGGATCTGAAGATTCTGTATGAGGACGACCCGGCGGCCTGGTCCGAGCAGCAAGCTGCAGCCCTGCGCGCCGCGGCGCGCGGCGGCTCGAACCAGCTTCTCGACTGGGAGAATTTGGCCGAGGAGATCGAAAGCTTACGCAAGTCGCTCAAATACGCGATAGGCAGCCAGATCTTCCGGATCATTCACCACTTGGCGAAGCTGGAATATTCGCCGGCAGCGGATCCGCGCAAGGGCTGGCGGCGATCGATCCGCCAGGCTAGAACCGAGATCCGCCGTATCCTCCAGGACAGCCCGAGCCTGAGGCGTGAGGTCCCCCGCACGATCGCCGGCGAGACCAGGCCTGCCATCGAATACGCGATCCAGGATCTGCAAGAATTCGACGAGTTGGACCGCCATCAGCTGCCGTCCCTCGAAAAGGCCTCCTATACCGAGGAGCAGGTGCTCGGCGACTGGTTCCCCGAGGAGCCGCGGGCCGGCGCAGAGTGATGATGACGCGATCGGGGGCGACATTTCGCGGCCGCCGCCCCATCTGTGAGGAGTGGCCCTTTATCTTCGAAGAGAGGCGGGCAACAGCGCGAGCGAGCATACCATGATCGACCCGTTTGGCCGGACCATCACCTATCTGCGCGTATCGGTCACCGACCGGTGCGACTTCCGCTGCGTCTATTGCATGGCGGAGGAGATGACCTTTTTGCCCAAGGCCGAGCTGTTGACCCTCGAAGAGCTCGACCGGGTGTGCAGCGCCTTTGTCCGCCTCGGCGTACGCAAGCTGCGCCTGACCGGCGGCGAGCCGCTGGTCCGCCGCAATATCATGACCCTCTTCCGCTCGCTTGGGCGCCACCTTGAAACGGGCGCGCTCGACGAGATGACCCTGACCACCAACGGCAGCCAGCTCGCCCGCTATGCCGGCGAACTCGCCGCTTGCGGGGTGCGCCGGGTCAACGTCTCGGTCGACACGCTCGACCCGGCGAAATTCACCGAGATCACCCGCCGCGGGCGGCTCGAATTGGTCCTCGACGGGCTCGCCGCCGCCAAAGCTGCGGGGCTCGCGGTCAAGATCAACACCGTCGCCCTGCGCGGGGTCAACGAGGACGAGCTTGGCGAGCTCGTCGCCTGGTGCGGCGACCAGGGTTTCGACCTGGTGTTCATCGAGGTCATGCCGATGGGCGACATCGGCGGCGAGAACCGGCTCGACCAATACCTGCCGCTGTCCGTGGTCCGCGCGCGGCTGCAGCGGCGCTGGACCCTCGACGACAGCGACTACCGCACCGGCGGGCCGGCGCGTTATGTGACGGTGCGCGAGACCGGCCGGCGGCTCGGCTTCATCACGCCATTGACCCACAATTTCTGCGAGAGCTGCAACCGCGTTCGGCTCACCTGCACCGGCACGCTCTATATGTGCCTCGGCCAGGAGGATGCCGCCGATCTGCGCACCCCGCTTGCGCCAGTCGGAGGGCGACGAGGCGCTGGTGGCGGCGATCGGCGGGGCGATCGCGCGCAAGCCGAAGGGCCACGACTTTATCATCGACCGCCGCCACAACCGGCCCGCGGTCGGCCGCCACATGAGCGTGACCGGCGGGTGACCGCTCCGCTGCCGGCGCGGATCGGCCCCGATCCTGTCGTCGCGGCCGAGACGGACGTCGCCCAACAGGCGTCGGCTGAGCTGTGCCGCCTCTATCCCTGCGTGCCGCCCGAAGCAGGCCGAAATCGTCATTTCGCTCGGCGGCGACGGCTTCATGCTGGAGACTTTGCATCGCTTTCTGCCGCAGGGGGTGCCGATCTACGGCATGCATCGCGGCAGCGTCGGATTTCTGATGAACCCTTATCGGCCGGACCGGCTCGACGAGCGTCTGGCCGAGGCGCAGCCGGTCGTGCTCCATCCGCTCGAGATGACCGCGCGCGACGAACAGGGCGGCCGCCACCGTGCACTCGCCTTCAACGAGGTGTCGCTGCTACGCGAAAGCCGCCAGGCGGCTAAGCTGCGGATCACGGTCGACGGGGTCGTGCGCATCGACGAATTGACCGCCGACGGCATCCTGGTCGCGACGCCGGTCGGCAGCACCGCTTACAATCTGTCAGCGCATGGCCCGATCATTCCGCTCGGTGCCGGCGTTCTGGCCCTGACCCCGATCAGCGCCTTCCGTCCGCGGCGCTGGCGCGGGGCACTCCTACGCCACGAGGCCAGAGTACGGATCGATGCGCTCGAAAGCGACAAGCGGCCGGTCAGCGCCGTCGCCGATTTCACCGAGGCGCGCGACGTGGCGACCGTCGAAATCCACGAAAATCGCGACATTCAAATGACCCTGCTCTTCGACCATGACGCCAATCTCGAAGAGCGCGTGTTCAAGGAACAATTCGCCACCTGAGCCGGGAGGCGCCGGGCGGAAAGCGAAAGGTTGCGCCGCCGGGCCGCGTGGCTCGCCATCCCGCAGCGGAGACCTCGCCCCAGCGGGACGAGGATTTACCGGGTAATGCGCGCCCCGCCAAGTCGGGCCGGCCGTCTTTGGCTGGCCGTCAGCCGCAGGCTTACCACGACACGGCTTTGTTGTGGTAAGCTCGTCGGGCGGAACGGAGTGACTGCGATGGCGCGCCTGCCTTATCTCGACAAATCCGATCTGCTCCCCGAGCATCAGGATCTTCTGGCGCGCAACATCAACCTCTACCGGCTCCTGGCGCACAGCCCGCGCGCCGCGCGCAGCCTCAATACCTTGGCGCGGTTCATTCGCGACGGCAGCCGACTCGATCCGAGATTGCGGCGAGATGGCGATCCTGCAGGTCGGCTATGCCACCCGCTCGGCCTACGAATATTCGCACCACATCCGGATCAGCCGCGAATTCGGCGTCTCCGACGCCGACATCCGCGCCGTCGCCGACGAGACCGCTGGGCGGCCGACCGCTCTCGATCCACTCGCCAAGGCGGTTCTGCGCGCCGCCCGCGAGATGACCGGCGAGCTCGGAATTTCCGACGAAACCTTCGAGGACCTGCGCCACGGCCTCGACGACGAGCATCTGACCGATCTCGTCCTGACCATCGCCTTCTATAATGGCCTGGTCCGCCTGCTGGCGGCCATGAAGATCGATGTCGAGGAAGGCTATCGGCCGTATCTCGAGGAATTTCCGCTACCCGATGCGCGCTGAGCGCAGCGCAGCACCGGGTCGCCTCGGAGGTCGCCTCGGCCGGGTCGTGCCCGTGTTTACTTGCTGGCCAGGGCGCGGGCCAGCTGGCTGACCGCCTCCTGATGCTTCTCGTTGCGGATATCGGCGAAATTGCGCGCGATCTCCAGCAGCATGCGCTGATGCGGAGTGATCTGGCGCGGCCCTTCCTGCCCAATCCCTTCGTAGAAGTGACTGACCGGCGCGCTCAGCGCACGGGCAATCTCGAACAGCCTGCCGGCCGAAACGCGATTGATCCCGCGCTCGTATTTGTGCGCCTGCTGGTAAGTGACCCCGATCATGTCGGCGAGCTGCTGCTGGGTCAGCCCCAGCATGATTCGACGCTCGCGGATGCGCGCCCCGACATGATCGTCGATGGCTGCGGTCGACCGCCCTCGTTTCGGCTTAGCCATGTCCTCACCCGTTTAGCTGTGCTCAAACATGCCGATCGTCGTCTGTGATGTCTCCATCAACACGTTGGCGGCTGGTTTCATTCCGACTGTTAACCGAGCGGCCAAAAGAACGCGATCAGCGGAACCCCGATCCCGACGACCATCAACGAGAACGGCAGTCCGAGCCTCCGATAATCTCCGAAGTGGTATGCTCGCGGTCCGATGACAAGGGTGTTCGACCGGTGGCCGATCAGGGACAGAAAATCCGATCCGGTGCCGAGCGTCACCGCCAAGGACCCCGCGCTACGAGCGTTTCCGCAGCTTCCCCTGACGGTTCAGGGTGGTGAACAGGGCTGCGCCGGAAGAGGTCCGGGGGATCGACCAAGGTCCAGCTAAGGTATATTAAAGGAATCGATGATTGACTGCCGCGCATGTCGGGGTGAACGCCAACGGCTCCGCTGCCGACCGGATTGTTCGCCGGCCAATATCGGGCCGCAGAGCCGGCGCAAAAGGTCGATCGAAGACATGGCGCACCCGGCGAGATTCGAACTCACGACCTCTGCCTTCGGAGGGCAGCGCTCTATCCAGCTGAGCTACGGGTGCCGATGCGCGGCTTCTGACAGCGTCGAATTCTCTCGATACCGCCGCCGCGCCGCCGATGCAAGGAGCTTCGCGCCCTCTCGGCCGCTGGCCGCGACCGCCAGGTTGCGCTTGGCGGCGGGCGCGCATTCGGGAATTATCGCTCGCCGGAACCTGCCGCTCGGGGGACGCATGGATGATCCGCCGCCGCTTTCCGGAGCTCGCGGGTGCCGACTGCGTCGGCCGGCGCGTTAGCCCGCCGATGAGCCAGGATATCGTCGACCAGTTGGAGCGGCGCTTTGGCCGGCTGCAGTCGCGGCAGCGGCTCGGCATCGAAGACGATCACGAAGCCCGGGCGGGGGGCCGCGGAACCGGTTCGTTGCGGCCGCGGCGATGGTATCTGAGCCCGCCGGTCGTCCGCCGCACGCTGAAATTGACCGGATTGTATTGGCGGGGTCGGAAAAACGCCGAGCGCATCAAGATCCGCCACCACGACATCGTGCTGCCGGGGCTTCCGCCGGCGTTCGACGGGTTCACCATCCTTCAGCTGAGCGATCTTCACATCGATATGAACCAAGGGGCCATGCGCCGGCTCGCCGCATTGCTGCCGGAGCTCAGCTACGATCTCTGTGTCCTGACCGGCGACTACCGCGGCAAGACCTACGGGCCGTTCGCCGCGACGATCGAGGGAATGGCGCGGCTGCGCGATCACCTCGAGGGGCCGATCTACGGCGTCCTTGGCAACCACGATTCGATGCGCATGGTCCCGGCCCTGGAAGAAATGGGCATCCGGATGCTGGTCAACGAGGCCGAACCGCTGCTGCGGGACGGTCACCGACTGCACCTGGCCGGCATCGACGACGCCCATTACTACAGGCTCGACAACATCGAAAAGGCCGCGGCGCGAATTCCCGACGGCGAGTTTTCGGTTCTGCTGTCGCATACGCCCGAAATCTACCGCCAAGCGGCGCATGCCGGTTTCGACCTGTTGCTGAGCGGACATACGCATGGCGGCCAGATCTGCCTGCCTGGCGCCATTCCGCTGACGCTCGATTCGACCTTGCCGCGACGAATGGGATCCGGCTCCTGGCGCTATGGCCGAATGGTCGGCTACACCTCGGTCGGTGTCGGATCGTGCGTCGTCGCGGTCAGAATCAACTGCCCTCCCGAGATCACCCTTCACCACCTGCGCGCCGGCTGAGCGGCGGCCTCGAAATAAGCGACGTGACATCCAACGTTTCGTGGTCCTCCCCGAAATCGGAACCCGAAGAGCCTGCCCTGGCTTGCATAGCGGGCCGCTCGCCCGGTCGCCCGCCCCTGGTCTATGCGTGGGCGGGGGCGGCGGTAAGATGTCGGAATTACCCGCTTCATTTCGGGTCAGGCATTGCGGTTAATACGGCCGCTCGCGCAGGTCGAAGGCGTAGAGCAGTCTCGACAGCAGCAATTCGCCGACGACGAAAACGGCCACGCCGAGCACCACATCGGCAAAGGTCAGCGACAGCGGGCCGAGACAGCCGAGCAGCGGAAACAGCGACTCCGGGATCTGATCGAGCCCGACGGCCGGGCTGCTCGACGAGTGTCCGAGGCGCCGCTTCAAAAAGCTGGAGAACAGGTCGCCGACCATCGCCAGCGCGCCGACCATCATTCCGATCCGCCACGGCAAACCGACCAACGGCGCACCCGCCGTGCTGACCAGGACGGCGAGAATAACGCCGCGTATGGTTTTCGATCGCCCGAACAGCGGCCGTCCGTCGACAAACTCGCGCCCACTGTCGAGCGGACGCGGAAAGCGAGCGCCCAGCAGCTTCCCCGCCACCAGCGGCGTCCCGTTGGCCAGAAGCAGCAGAAGCAGTAACCGGGTGACGCTCGCGACGTGCATTCTCTCAGCGCTCGTCGAGCGAGGCTTGGCTGGTCCCCCCAGAACCGCCGCGGGCGCGCCGCGGTCCGCCCCAGACAGCAGCGGCTGCCCCGGTGCGAGCACCCAGCCCGCGACATCGGCGATGACCGTCGGGCCATCGAGATCGCGCATCAGCATATGGTAGCCGTGCGGGTAATAGGCCAGGCTGCGGCGGTTTGCGGGATCGTGCGGCAGCAGCCGGACAAATCGGCGGATCGGGCGTTTCGGGATGATTGGGTCTTTTGCCCCGTACATCAGCAACAATGGCGCATGCAGCTCAGGGGCCGAGGCGAGGGCGGCATCCATCAGATTGACAAGGCCCCAAATCGTGTCGACGCGGGTATCTTTGATCACCAGCGGGTCCCGCGCCAATGCCCTGAGCATCGGAATGTTGTCCGATGCCAGGATGTGCAGTCCTTGCCCGGTCAAGGTCAACCTCGGCGCGAGCCGGACCGCGACCGCAAGCGCCAGACGCGGGATCAGCCCCATCGTTGACCTGCCCCATACCGCCGGCGCCGACAGAATCACCCCGTCGACATCGGGGATCGGGGTCCCGCTCTCGCCGGTCATCGCGACCACCGCCACCGCCCCGCCCATGCTCTCGCCCAGCAGGTAGAGCGGCACGCCGGGGTAGAGGTCACGCAATATACCGCACGCTGTCGCCGCGTCGATGGCGAGTGCCGCGCGTCCCGGCCACCGCCCGCGCTCCGGCGCCGCGCCAAAGCCGCGCTGGTCGTAGGCATAGGTGGCGATGCCGTCTTTGGCCCAGGCCGGGCCCGAGGCGGCAAAGGCATTGCTGTAGTCGTTGAAGCCGTGGAGCGCCAGGATCACGGCCCTGACCTTGCCCCGCGGCAGCCATCGGCGCAGCGGCAGACGCTTGCCGTCGGTCGTGACGAAATGGTGCTCGGTGAACCGCGGCGCCGGCTCGGGAGCGGGTGCGGCGCGCGCGACGCGAACCGCGGAAAACGTCGCCGTCCGAGCGGTCGTCGGCGCGCAGGTGGTCAGCGCCAGCAGGGCGAAGATCAGCCACACGCCGCTCGCGAAGAGGTTGGTGCGGCCTCGCCCGCTGCTCATGCCGGCACCCGCCCGCCGATCACTTTCGCCTAGCCCCGGCGCTGCCGCTCGACCTGCATGTTGGCGAGGAACGGCACCAGCGGATGAGCGCCCATCGCGACGATGCCGCTTGTGTCGAGCGCGATCAGTGCCGCCCGCTGTTCCGGCGTCAGTCGGAAACGGTCGGCATAAGCCGCCGCATCGGCGAGATAGGCCGCACAGCTGGCGTCGTCATGGGCGAGGCCCTGCAATGCCACTGTCAGCTCGACCAGCTCGGGCTGGATCGACCGGTAATGCGGCTCGGCAATGCCGGGCAATGGTCCGAACCAGCCGAGCGAGGCGTAATTATGATGCCAGGAGGGCTCCATGACGACGATGTCGGGCTTGCGCTCGCCGAGCATGCCCGCAGCGCAGGCCCAGCAGCGCAGTTCGACATTGCCCGCCGCGTCGAGTTCGGCCGCATCGTAGCCGAGCAAGGATCTGAGGTTGCCGGCCGCGAGTTTTTCGAGGGCTCTGCGGTCCCAGGCGAGGTCGGGGTGGGCATAGCGCTCGGTCCCGGGAAAATGCGACATGCCGCCGCTGGCCAGCACCGCGGTTCTGAGGCCCATCGCGGTGACGATCCGGGCCAGCGCCTGGCCGAAAGAATAGCAGCGCTCCATGCTCGGCTGCGGCGGCAGATAGGCGTTGACGTAGATCGGCAGCACCGGATCGGCAACGCCGAGATGGGTCAGCGGGATGCCGATCGCGTAACCGATCTTGGCAACGCTACTAAACGCGGGATCGAAACCTTGGGCGTACAGCTCTCGCACGATCTCGAGACCGACCTCGCCTGGCACCCGCCAGCGAAACTCATGGCCGGCAAAGGCGCCCTCGGCCTCACCGCCGACATGGATCGTGAAAGGCGGGGCGGCGGTGTGGAAGAACTGCTCGGCATGGTCGTTCGAAAAGATGATCCACAGATCGGGAGCCATCGCGCGGAGCCGGTCGCCGATCTCGGCCGCGGCCGCCTTGACCCGCTCGACCGTGCCGCGGTCCTCGGTCGCCGGCATGGTGAAGAATTGCGGGGCGTGGGGCAGCATGGCCCCGCCGATCACGCTCGACATCACGACGCTTTCTCCCAGTCCTCAATCGGTCAATACTATCGCGGCGCATGTTAGGGTCGCGAGCGTCAAAATGCCCACCGAGGAAACGCCCCCGATGCCGCCCGCCGCCGACGGTCCGCCGACCGAGCAGGGCGGCGTCGAATTGCCGACGACCACATCCTCTGAGATTGCGGAGAGCGTGCCGTCCGAGCCGCCGCGCGCCAGCGAGACCGCGTCGGGCAGCGAGACCGCGTCGGGCAGCGAGACCGCGTCAGGGCAGCGAGATCGCGTCGGGCGGCGAGCCGCATCGCCGGCGGCGTCGCCGGCGCCGTGGGCCGCC
The DNA here is from genome assembly GCA_963795485.1 of uncultured Alphaproteobacteria bacterium. Lineage (GTDB taxonomy): Bacteria > Pseudomonadota > Alphaproteobacteria > ATCC43930 > CGMCC-115725 > AP-15. The sequence goes on along the minus strand of CAWCIL010000008.1, from coordinate 557,943 downwards.
TGCCGGGGCCGGCATTCCAGCGGCGGCGATCGCCGATGGCCGAGCCGAGCCGAGCGCGTCGCCCGGCGACACCCCGCAGGACACCGAACACGCCCTGCCGCCCCGTGAGGGCGAGCCGGCCGCGCCGCGCCCGCGGCGGCGGCGGCGCCGGCGCAGGCCTCCGCAATTTGCCCCGAACGCGCCGGCTCCGGGCGATCGGCTTGCAGCGCTTCCCGCCGCGGGTCGCGATGCACAGCCGGGCGATGCGGTCGGCGCGGCTGGCGACGGGACCGCGCCGGAGCGGACCCTGCATCTGCGAATGCCGCAACCCGAAACGGCCGGCGGGACGGAGATGCCGGCGGGAGCCGACGGCGACCCGTCCGCCGCGAGGCCCCAGAACCCCGATCGCCGACTACGGCCGATGCCCGGCGACGGGGCGCCCCCCCGCCGTCGGCGCCGCCGGCCGGCGGCGAGGAGCGTGGCCGACGGCAGCGCCGAGGCATCGGGCGCGCCTTCCAGCACCGCAGCGTCGCCGGGCGCCGCGCCGCACCCGAGCCGCGGGCCCCGCAGCCGAGGGCCGCGCCGCGGGAGAACGCGCGCAGACGGGTCGCCGGGAAACGAGGGTTCGCCAGCCGGCCCGCCGGGTCCGGACCGTGAGCGATCGGCAACAGACCGTCGGGAGCTCGGCCGGCGCGACCCAGGCGCGCGCGGCACGGCGGCGGACCGAAGCCGAGGCCGCGCGCCGGACCGGGCCACAGGCAGGGACCGCGCACCAGCCAGGGGCCGCGACAGACCGTCGAACCGGCCCGCGCAGAAGCTATACACGCTCGAATCGATGGTCGATCGCGGTTTCGAGGATATCGCCGACGATACCGAGGAGAATGGGACCCGGCGGGTTCACTGGACCATCGTCAAGCGCACCGTCGCCGACCAGAACAGCAGGAAGCCGATGTCGGCCGCCTATGTCCTGCAACGCGAGGGAGGCGAGACCGAATTCGCCAATCTCGGCGCCGCCCGCGCCGCGGCCAACAAGACCATCGTCCACCCGGAAAAGCTGACCTTGTCCAAGGCCGAGCACGTCGCCGCCAAGAACAAATGACCGATCGCGCGACCCGCTATCGCCGCCGCTCGGCCATGTCTTCGTAGCGGCCGGGGTCGGCGATTTCCGCAATGGTGCCGTCGGGCGAGCGGAACTTGACGGTTCCGGCATCGGGCTTTGACAGGATCGTGCCGCCGAACTCCTCGATCTTGGCGAGGGTCGCCTGCCGGTCCTCGACAGCGATGCCGAAATGGTGGATCGCCGGGCCTTCGCCGACGAGCTTGGCCTCCGCGTCCTCCTCGCTGTCGTAAACCATCAGTGCCAGATCGACATAGCCGTCGGTCAGATGGCGGGAGACATGGCCGCGCGAGCGCCCGGTGCCGACTTGGCGAAAACCGAAGACGTTTTCGTAGAACCTGGTCGCCTTCTCCAGGTCGGTCACCTTGAGCGCCACATGATTGATCTTGGCCACCGAATTTCTCCTATTCCTTGCCGCCGTCATAGGGCGCCGTCACCGTCCCGGTCCGATACTGCGCAGGCTCCAGGATCGCCTCGACCTTGGTATCCTTGAACTGGTCGAGGCCCTTGCTTTTGATGTTCTGCCATTGCACTTCGAGCACCCGCGGTTTCGACCATTCGCCGTCATTGCCGAAGGTGATGTCGCCGACGATGGTCTTGAACGGATGGCTGCGGATGTAGTCTGCGAGCTTGGTCTGGTCGAGGCTCTTGGTCGCTTCGACCGCGTCGCCGAGCACCTGCAGTTCGGCATAGGCGAAGGGCGGCAGGTACCAGCCCAGCGGATCGATGCCTTCGCCCGGCGCCTTGGCCTGATATTTTTTCAGAAAGTCGGTGATCCCCGGGAATTGCATGGTGGGCGCCGGGATCCACCAATCGTAGTCGATGATTCCGTTGAGCTTTGGCCCGAACTGCTCCTTCACCGAGGTGTATTGCAGCCCGACCATGCCGCCGCCGAAATACCTCGTCTTGAGGCCGACCTCGGTCGCGGCGCGGACCATGCCGACCGAATCGGGCGGATAGGAGGCGACAAAAACCATGTCCGGATTGGTCGCCTGGACGGCGTTGACGATCGGATCGTAGTCGACCGTCGAGGGCGGGTAGGTCTTGTCGTAGACGATCTTCAGACCGAAGGTCTTGGCCAGGTCCCGCGCGCCCTCGGAGGCGTTTTTCGGAAACTCGGCGTCGGCGGCGACGATGGCGAGGGTCTTGGGCTTCGGGTTGCCCTGCATCGCCACCTTGAAGAACGGGTCGCAAAAGGCGTGCTTGGGGTCAGGGCCCGTCGGCAGCATCGAGAAGTATTTAGGATAATGGAACTCGCTGTTGACCGCGAGGCCGAACAGACCAAAGAACAGACGGTTGTGCGAGATCGCGATCGGCATCGCCGGCGCGATCATATTGGTGCCATAGCCCGAAACGATCAGGTCGACCTTGTTGACATCGAGCAGCTTCGTATAGATGCCCGGCACCGTCGGCGGGTTGCTCTGGTCGTCGTAATAGTCGAGCTTGACCGGACGGCCCAACAGCCCGCCCTTGGCGTTGACGTCGTCCCGCCAGATCTGCATCGCCAGCAACGCCGTCTTGCCGGCGGCGGCGAGCCCGCCGCTCAGCGCCATGCCGAAGCCGATCGTGATCGGCTGCGCCGCGCGGGCTGCACCTGTTGCAAGAACACAAGCGGCCAACGCGGCGATCGACGCGAATGCGATGCAACGGCGCTGCGAACTCCTCCGTGGGCCCAAACCGTCCTCCCTGGTTTATGGTTTTGCGGCGTAGTCTCCCTCAACCGCGGGAGCGGATGAAGCGGGAGACGCCATCGGCGCCGAGCCCGCGGTCCAGCCGGCCCTGCCCCATCAGATAATGCAGGTGGGCGACCGCCTCGCCAAGCGCAAACGCCGTCTGGTGGCGGTCGAGCTGACGGCGAAACAGCAACGGCAGCAGATCGACTGCACTCTGCGGAATGGCGCAAGCGGCGAGGATTTCTTCACAACGCGCCTGGTGGTGCGCGGCGAGCGCGTCGATCCGGGCGTGCAGCCCGAAGAACGGCAGGTTGTGCGATGGCAGCACCAAGCTTTCGGCCGGGACCACGGCCCGCAGCTTGGCGAGCGAGACTAGATAGCGCGCCAGCGGGTCGCCGTCGGGCTCGTGCGCCTGGACCGAGATATTGGGCGAGATCCTGGGCAAGACCTGGTCGCTCGAGATCAGCAATCCCGCTTCGGCGCAATAGAGACAGGCGAGTTCGGGGGCGTGGCCCTCGCCGACGATGACCTGCCACTCGCGCCCGCCGATCACCAGCGTCGTCCCGTCGGCGATGCGGCGAAAGCTCGGCGGCACCGAGGGAACCCCGCGGCGATACCCCTTCCCGTGCTCGGCGAACAGATCGCTCGAGGCCGCGTCGAGTCCGGCGCGGCGGGCGAACTCGCGGCGCGAGGCTACGAAATCGTCGCTGGCCCGGCTCATCACCCGGGCATGGAGCCATTCCTTTTCGGTCGTCCAAACCGGCACGTTCCAGCGCTCGCACAGCCAGCCGGCGAGCCCGATGTGGTCGGGATGGTAATGGGTGACGATGACTCGCGTGACCGGCAGCCCGCCGAGGCGCGCGGCGAAGATGCACTCCCAAGCCGCCTTGGTTTCGGCCGTCGCGTAGCCGGCGTTGACAATCGTCCAGCCCGCTCCGTCAGCGATCAGCCAAAGATTGATGTGGTCGAGCGCGAAGGGCAGCGGCATGCGCAGCCAATGCACCCCCGGAGCGACCGCCACGGTGTCGCCCAGTCCGGGAGGGGTTGCGACCGGAAAGCGCAACGCGGCGAAACTTCCATCCATGCTCGATCTACTTCACGGTTCGCGAATTGCCGGTTGGCGAATTGCCGGTTGGCGAATTGACGACCAAACTAGGACGGTGCATTAGTTCCAGGCAAGCAACATGGCCGCCGGTCAGGATTGCGCTCCGGCAGGTGATTTGTACTTTGGGCAAGGAATGGGCGGATGCGCGACTTCAACATTCCCGGGCGCTCGGCGGCGGTGGCTGCAAACGGCATGGTCGCCACCTCGGCGCCGCGCGCGACCCTGGCCGGACTCGACGTGTTGCGCGCCGGCGGCAACGCGATGGATGCGGCACTCGCCGCCGTGGCGGTGCAATGCGTCGTGGAACCGCAAAGCACCGGGATCGGCGGCGATTGCTTCGTGCTCTATTCGCAAAAGGGTGCGCCGCCGATAGCACTGAACGGCTCGGGCCGGGCGCCGGCCAAGGCCACTGCCGAGTGGTTCGCCGAGCGGCATATCGAGCAGATCGAGACGCAAACACCGCATGCGGTAACGGTGCCCGGTGCAGTCGACGCATGGTGCTTGCTCAATCGCCAATATGGCAGCCGGCCGCTCTCCGAGTTGCTCGAACCGGCGGCGCGCGCCGCCGAGGATGGCTATTTCGTGACCCCGCGCGTCGCCTGGGATTGGCAACGCCTGCAGTGGAAGCTGCGCGACCCGGTCACCGCGGCGCTGTTCCTTCCGGGCGGCAATCCCCCCGCCGTGGGCGACAGAATGCGCAACCCGCCGCTCGCCGCCACGCTGCGCCGCATCGGCCGCGAGGGCCGCTCTGCCTTTTACGAGGGGGCGGTCATGCGCGACATCCTCGGGCGGCTCCAAGAGCTCGGCGGCCTGCACGAGGCGGAGGATTTCGACACTCAGCGCGCGGAATGGGTCGAGCCGATCCATGCCGCTTATCGCGGATATGAGGTCTATGAATGCCCACCGAATGGGCAGGGGTTGGCAGCGCTGATGATCCTGCGCCAACTCGAAGGCTTTGCCCTCGGCGACGAAACGTTCGACGAGGCAGATCGGCTGCATCTGCTGGCCGAGGCGACCAAATCGGCCTATTGCGTGCGCGACGAATTTTTCGCCGACCCGGTGCAGGTCGCAGTCGATGTCGACGGGTTCCTGGCGGATGAATGGGCCGAACGCGCGCGCGGGCGGATCCGCCTCGATCGCGTGCTGCCCGGCAACGAATGGCACGGCGGCACGCTGCACGCAGACACGGTGTATCTGTGCGCGGTCGATCGCGACGGCAATGCGTGCTCGTTCATCAACTCGCTGTTCTCTGGGTTCGGCACTGGCATTGTGGCGCCGGAGAGCGGCGTGCTGCTGCAGAATTGCGGCAGCGCGTTTCGCACGACCCCCGGCCACCCCAACGCGATCGCGCCGGGCAAGCGGCCGTTTCACACGATCATTCCGGCGATGCTGGTCAAGGACGGCCGCGCGGTGATGCCGTTCGGCATCATGGGCGGCCAGTACCAAGCCGTTGGACACGCACATTTCGTCCACCGCATGATCGACCGCAGCATGGATCCGCAACAGGCCGCCGAGGCGCCGCGCATCTTTGCCTTCCGCGGCAAGTTGCAGGTCGAGCGCGCGCTGCCCGAGCCGATCGTTGACGATCTCGCGCGCCGCGGCCACCACATCGACGTCCGCAACGTGCCGATCGGCGGCTGCCAGGCAATCTGGATCGATCACGAGCGCGGCGTTCTGATCGGTGGCTCGGAGCCGCGCAAGGACGGCTTGGCGTTGGGCTATTGAGCGCGGCTCGGTCAGGACGCAGGGCGGCGAAGATCGGCCCTCACCCCCGGCGCGATCCGCGGGCACGGAGAGGGGGGCTGCGCGGCTATGGTCCACGGTATGGCCGAAATCGGCTTTGCCCGGCGCGACGGGGTTACCCGCCTCACGCATTTGTACCAGGCCGACCCGCTGCGCGTGCTGTTCCCGATGCCGGAGGCGGGCGAGCCGGTCCAGGCCGCGATCGTTACGACCTCGGGTGGCCTCGTCGCCGGCGACCATATCGACATCGTCGTCCGGCTCGATCGCGAGGCAAACGTGCATGTCACGGCCTCGGCAGCCGACAAGATCTACCGGTCGGGCGGCCCGACAACGGAGATCCGGCAATCGCTGACGGTCGGTGCTGGCGGGGTGCTCGAATTCCTGCCGCCCGAGACGATCCTGTTCGACGGCGCCCGGCTGCGGCGCGAGACGGTCGTGGAACTCGGGCCGGGGGCTGGGTTTCTCGGCGGCGACATCGTCGTCTTTGGCCGGCGCGCGCGCGGCGAGCGCTTCACGCATGGCTTTTTGCGCGAGGTCTGGGAGGTCCGACGCGAAGGTCGCCTCGTCTGGGGCGACGCATTGCATCTCGACGGCGACATCGCCGCGATTATCGACGATCCCGCCTGCTTCGACGGGGCTGCCGGATTTGCGACTTTAATTTTGGCACCATCCGCTCAGGATTTGGGCAGCTTTGTCGCCGCCGCCCGCGCCGTGCAGTCCGCCACCATCGCTGACGGAGTTAGGGACGGAATTTCGATCGTCAGCGGTCTCCTCATTGCTCGATGGTTGGGCTTTGACACTTTGTTGATGCGTCGGAGTTTTGCCGATCTGGCTGGCCATCTGCGCAGTCAGGCGATGGGTTTGCCGCCGCGTCTGCCGCGGCTATGGCACGTTTAATGCAGAAACCTTTAAGTGGATTACCGGGCGACTAAAAGCTCGCTCAAGGTGCCTGTCAGTTGGGCATCGCTGAGCCCACCGCCCAGCAGTCCGAAGAGCGGAATCGCCGAACCACAATATTCACCACTGCGGTACAGAGGAGACGTGAATGCCAAAACTTGCCTTTGCTGCCGACCTGCGGAAGACTCCCGAAGAAGCGCCGGTCAAGACACACAATCGCTGGCACCCCGACATCCCGTTTGTAGAGACATACAAGCCGGGAGCGGAGTTCCGTGTTGAATGCTTTGACTGGACGGGCGGGCAGATCGCCCCCGACGACAGCGCCAATGACGTCCGCGACGTCGATCTGACAAAGGTTCATTATCTCAGCGGCCCGTTCGGGGTCGACGGCGCCGAGCCTGGCGACCTGATGGTCGTCGATCTACTGGACATTGGTTACCTGCCTGACTCGCCTTGGGGATTTACCGGCATTTTTGCCAAGGAAAACGGCGGCGGTTTTCTTGTCGACCACTACACGCAAGCACGCAAGGCGATCTGGGACTTTCACGGGATCTATACGAGTTCGCGTCATATCCCCGGTGTCCGCTGGGCCGGCATGGTCCACCCGGGGTTGATCGGATGCCTCCCCGACCGCGAATTGCTCGAGAGAGCAAACAAGCGCGAGGCCGAGCTGTTCGCCACCAATCCCGACCGGGTACCGCCCTTGTTGGCGCCGCCTCATGCTCCGACCGCGCTGATGGGGCAGATGACCGGCCGGACGGCGCAGAGTGCCGCTCAAGAGGCGTGGCGTACGGTGCCCCCGCGTGAGCATGGCGGCAATTGTGACATTAAGAACTTGTCGCGCGGATCAAAGATTTACTTTCCCGTCTATGTCAAGGGCGGCGGCTTGTCGATGGGCGACATCCACTGGTCGCAGGGTGACGGCGAGATCACTTTCTGCGGCGCCATCGAGATGGCCGGCTGGATCGATATCGGCGTTGACCTGATCAAGGGCGGCATCGCCAAATACGGCATCATCAACCCGATCTTCAAGCCGAGCCCGATCGAACCGCACTTTTCCGAATATCTAGTGTTCGAGGGTATTTCTGTCGATGAGATGAGTGGAAAGCAGCTTTATCTCGACGCCCATGTCGCCTATCGGCGTGCGTGCCTGAACGCGATCGAATACCTGAAGAAGTTCGGTTATACCGGTGAACAGGCGTACATGATCCTCGGCACCGCGCCCTGTGAAGGCCGGATCAGCGGGATCGTCGATATTCCGAACGCCTGCTGCACCCTCGCCATCCCGACGGAAATCTTCGACTTCGATATCCGTCCCAACGCCTCGGGCCCGACCCGGATGGTCCCGGCGAGCGACGTCTCCGCCTGCAGCTAGGCACCCTGTGAGGCGGCAGCTCGTCTGCCGCCTCACCGGCGCCTCGTCATGATGCTGGGTGCCTGAACCACCGATGGCGGTCGCACGCACCGGAGACGCGCGGCTTTGTCGACATGCAAAAGGGAGCGGATGATGCTGCTAGGGATGTCACTGTTCTGGGTCGGGGCCGTCCTGTTTCTCAATGGGTTGTGGGTTCTAGATAAAGTTGGCGATCGCGAGATTGCCGTCATCGACGTTTTTGTCGGTACGCTCACGTTGGGGGTCGCGATTTACCTCGCCTTCGGGCCTGGCGCCAACGCGGGAAGCATCAAAGGCGCAGCTTTTCTCCTGTTGTTTACTTTCACCTATTATTGGGTTGCTTGGAATTGATGGAACGGCGCCGATGGCCGCGGGCTCGGCTGGTTTTGCTTGTTCGTCGCCATCACTTGCGCCCCGATCGCCATACAAAGCTTCCTTACTTCCCATTCGGTTTGGGATTATTGGCTGGCGTTTTCGTGGCTTTCTTGGGGCGTACTCTGGTTTCTCTTCTACCTGCTGCTTGCAGCGGGTCGAACGGAGCTAACCAAATTTACCGGTGCGCTGTGCACGCTCGAAGGGATCTACACGGGGTGGGTTCCCGGTTATCTGCTCCTTGTCGGTGCCATGCCCGGGGGACCGGTGCCGCCGCATTGATTCCGCGCTCGTAGGAATGGAAGGAGTGAGAGATGCCGCTCTATGACTATGCGTGCGGAACTTGCGGGCCGTTCCGGGAATGGCGCAGCATGAGCGAATGGGAAGCGAATGTGCCGTGCCCAAGCTGTTCGTTACCGGCGCCGCGCCTCGCTGCGATGCCGATGCTTGGTGCCCTATCGTCCAATAATCGGATCGCGCACGAGCGCAACGAGCACAGCGCTCACGAGCCAAAAGTCGTCCGGCGTGAGGATTTGCCGCAGGACCGTCGCCGACACGGCCACGGCCATGGCGTCAGCCCGCTGATCAAACGGCAATTTGGCGACGTTCGCAAAAGCCCGCCCGACCGGCCATGGCTGGTCGGCCACTAGCGTACCGTGGGACTCCCCTATTTTTGGATCGCGCTCGGGGCTGCGGTCGGAGGAGTGGCGCGCTACACCCTAGCCGGCATCATCGCGGCTTGGACCGGCGCGACCTTCCCCTGGGGTACCCTGGTCGTCAATATCACCGGATGCTTTGCCATCGGGGTCTTCAGCACCTTGACCGGGCCGGATGGCGTCTTTCTGGTGCCGGCCAGTGTCCGTCTCTTCGTCATGGTCGGGATGTGCGGAGGGTACACGACCTTTTCTTCGTTCAGCCTCGAATTGCTAAACCTGGTGCAAAACGGGGAATGGCTGGCGGCAACAATTTATGTGATGGCATCCGCCATTTTCTGCTTGATCGGGGTTTGGATTGGGCATGTCACTGGCGTCCTGGTCAATCGCTGAGCCGATTTCCGAGGGAATGAGCGGATGATTAAGGCAAGAGACAAGGCATTGTTGTTGCGTATCTTCATAGGCGAGAACGACCGGTTCGACAGCCATCCGCTCTACGAGTTGATTGTCCTGAAGGCGCGCGAGCAAGGGCTGGCCGGTGCGACGGTGCTGCGTGGACCGATGGGTTTTGGTCATTCGAGCCGGGTGCACACTGCCAAGATTCTGCGCCTCTCGGAGGATCTCCCGATCGTCGTGGAAATCATCGATAGCGAGGAGAAAATCAATTCATTTCTGCCGTCGCTCGAAGGCATTGTGAAGGGGGGGCTGATCTCGCTGGAAGAGGTTCAGATCCTGCGATACGGCCCGGATCAGCCCGAACCTAGACCTTCTCCCGGCTAGCGCGGATCGTAAATTTTGGCACAAATGATGCACGACCATACCCGAAAACGGGGGAGAGCGCGCACTCGATGAACCTGACGCCGCGTGAGAAGGACAAGCTTTTGGTCTCGGTCGCGGCGATGGTCGCCGAGCGGCGTTTGAAGCGTGGCATCAAGCTCAACTACCCCGAGGCGGTGGCGCTGATCACCGATTATGTGCTCGAAGGAGCGCGCGACGGTAGGAGCGTCGCCGAATTGATGCGCGACGGCGCCACCGTGATCGGCCGCGAGCAGGTCATGGAGGGAGTGGCGGAAATGATCGCGGAAATCCAGGTCGAGGCGACCTTTCCCGACGGCACCAAGCTCGTCACCGTCCACGAGCCGATAAGATAGGTCAGATCAATATGCAGCCCCTTTCTGTCGTCACGCCCGCGAAAGCGGAGGCCCAGGGATACCGGCAAATCGACTGCCGCCCCTGGGTTCCCGCCGGCGCGGGACAGACGAGGGGGCGGCGGCAATGATCCCCGGCGAACTGTTCCCGGCAGCGGGCGACATCGAGATAAACGCCGGCCGCGAGACCGTGACCCTGATCGTCGCCAATACCGGCGACCGGCCGGTCCAGGTCGGCTCGCATTACCATCTCTACGAGACCAATTCGGCGCTCGCCTTCGACCGCGAGCAGGCGCGTGGCTATCGGCTCGACATCCCGGCCGGGACCGCGACCCGGTTCGAGCCGGGGCAGAGCCGCGAGGTCCGGCTCGTTGCCTATGCCGGCGCGCGCCGCGTCGTGGGCTTCAACGCCAAGATCAACGGCGCGCTGGATTGACCTGATGGCGAGAAGCATCTCACGACCCGCTTATGCTTCGATGTTCGGGCCGACGACCGGCGATCGGCTGCGGCTCGCCGATACCGAACTCGTCATCGAGATCGAGAGCGACCGCACGATCTACGGCGAGGAGGTCAAGTTCGGCGGCGGCAAGGTGATCCGCGACGGCATGGGGCAGAGCCAGCGCAGCCGCGCCGAGGGGGCGGTCGACACCGTCATCACCAATGCCGTGATCATTGACCATTGGGGCATCGTCAAGGCCGATATCGGCATTCGCGACGGCCGGATCAGCGGTATCGGCAAGGCCGGCAATCCGGACATCCAGCCCGCAGTCGACATCGTGATCGGGCCGGGCACCGAGGCGATCGCCGGCGAGGGCCGCATCCTCACCGCCGGCGGCATCGATGCGCACATCCATTGGATCTGCCCGCAACTGGCCGAGGAGGCGCTCTACAGCGGCATCACGACCATGCTCGGCGGCGGCACCGGCCCGGCTGCCGGCACCGCGGCGACGACCTGCACGCCGGGGCCGTGGCATCTCGCGCGCATGTTGCAGGCGGCGGAAGGAATCCCGGTCAATCTCGGTTTTTTCGGCAAGGGCAACGCCAGCGACCCGCGCGCCCTGGTCGAGATGGTCGAGGGTGGGGCCTGCGGCCTCAAGCTGCACGAGGATTGGGGGACGACGCCCTCGGCGATCGACACCTGCCTCGGCGTCGCCGAGCAGTTCGATGTCGCGGTCGCGATCCACACCGACACGCTCAACGAATCCGGCTTCGTCGAGGACACGATCGCCGCCTTCAAGGGCCGCAACATCCACGCCTTCCACACCGAAGGCGCCGGCGGCGGCCACGCGCCGGACATCATAAAATTATGCGGCCTGCCGAACGTCCTGCCGTCTTCGACCAACCCGACCCGGCCCTACACGGTCAACACCGTCGCCGAACATCTCGACATGCTGATGGTGTGCCATCATCTCGACCCGCGCATCCCCGAGGACGTGGCCTTTGCCGAGAGCCGCATCCGCCGCGAGACGATCGCCGCCGAGGACATCCTGCATGATTTGGGCGCGTTCAGCATGATGTCGTCGGACAGCCAAGCGATGGGCCGGGTCGGCGAAGTGATCATCCGCACCTGGCAGACCGCCGACAAGATGAAGCGCCAGCGCGGCCCGCTCCCCGAGGACAGTGAGCGCCACGACAATTTCCGGGTCAAGCGCTATATTGCCAAATACACGATCAACCCGGCGCTGACCCACGGCTTGGCCGAGCACATCGGTTCGGTCGAGGCGGGCAAGCTTGCCGATCTGGTGCTGTGGTCGCCGGCTTTTTTCGGGGTCAAGCCCGATCTCGTGCTGAAAGCCGGGACGATCGCAGCGGCCTTGATGGGCGATCCGAACGCCTCGATCCCGACCCCGCAGCCGGTCCATTACCGGCCGATGTTCGGCGCCTTCGGCCGCGCGCTGCCGAATTCCGCCGTGACCTTTCTGCCGGTCGCGGCGATCGAGCGCGGGCTGGCACCGACGCTCGGCCTGCAGCGTATGGTATTGCCGGCGCGCGGCATCCGGGCGATCGACAAAAAGCGCATGATCCACAACGCGGCATTGCCGCAGATCGAGGTTGACCCGGAGACCTACGAGGTCCGCGCCGACGGGGTCCACCTGACCTGCGAGCCGGCGACGGTGCTGCCGCTGGCCCAGCGCTACTTCCTCTATTGAGGCCGAATGGCTACCCCTTCCGCGATTGTCATTGCGAGCGCAGCGAAGCAATCTCGTGCCGACGGAGCGCCGCTCGATCGCGATTGCGTCGCCGCCTGCGGCTCCTCGCAATGACAGCCGACGGACGAGAGATGCGCCGGGCGATCGCGGTCCATCCGCATGGTGCGTGGCCAGAAATCGAGGCGGCCGACACGGTGACGCTCACTTATCTCGACCGGCACCGCCGTCGCATTCGCTTCGTCGCCGATTTGGGCGAGGCCTTTCTGCTGGACCTCGCGCACGCGCAGCATCTGGCCGACGGCGACGGGCTCGAACTCGATGCCGGAGGTTACGTGCTGGTGCGCGCGGCTCCGGAGCCGGTCTTGGAGATCGCGGCCCAGGATCGCGCAGGCCTGCTGCGCATCGCCTGGCACCTCGGCAATCGCCATCTGCCGTTGCAGGTCATCGGCGAGCGGCTGCGCATCCGGGACGACCGGGTCATCGCCCTGATGGTCGCCGGGATCGGCGGCCGAGTGACCCGGCTCGAGGCATCGTTCGATCCCGAAATCGGCGCCTATGCCGCGGGCGGGCATCGTCACGATCATGATGAACATCATGACTAACGGCTCGGAACGAACGCAGCCCCCTACCCCGCTCAGCGGACGGGTGAGGGGCAGACCCGGCGAGGTCGAGGCCAGCGGGCTCTACCGCATGCTGGCCTGGCTGTCGCCCGGGTTTCCGATTGGCTCGTTCAGCTATTCGCACGGTATCGAAGCTGCCGTCGCGGCCGGTGCGGTCAACGATCGCACATCCTTGCAAGCCTGGATCAGAGCGGTCGTGGCGCAGGGCGGCGGGCGGATCGACGCCGACATCCTGCGCGATGCGCATGATGCCGCGCTGGCGGACGACATCGAGGCGCTGTGCGCCGCCAACCAACGCGGGCTCGCCTATCGCGCAACCGCCGAGCTGGCGCTCGAAACCGCGGCGCAGGGCCGGGCATTTCTCTCGGCCTGCCAGGCCGCGTGGCCGGCACCGCTTCTCGATCGCTGGGCGGCAAACGGGGATGAAATGTGCCATTCGGCGGCGGTCGGCGCCGCGACAGCGCGAGCTGGCGTCCCGCTCGCAGACGCGCTCGTCGGATACCTTCAGGCGATGGCGGCCAATCTGATCTCCGCCGGGCTGCGGCTGGGCATCGTCGGCCAAACCGACGGCCAGCGCATCCTCGCGGCGCTCGAACCGGTCGTCATCGAAGCGGCCGCGGCAGCCGTCACTCGTGATCCGGCGGAGTTCGGCGCCGCCACCTTTGCCGTTGACCTCGCCTCGATGGCGCACGAAACCCAATATACGAGGCTATTCCGCTCATGAGCCAAACTCCGCGTCGCGATCCGCTGCGGGTCGGGATCGGCGGCCCGGTCGGTTCCGGCAAGACCGCACTGATGGATTGGCTGTGCAAGACCATGCGCGGGCGCTGGGAAATCGCCGCGATCACCAATGACATTTATACCCGGGAGGACGCCGAGTTCCTGACCCGCAGCGGCGCGTTGCCGCCGGAACGCATCCGCGCGGTCGAAACCGGCGGCTGCCCGCACACCGCGATCCGCGAGGACGCCTCGATCAACCTCGCCGCCGTCGCGGACATGAACCGCATGTTTCCGCGGCTCGACCTGATCCTGATCGAATCGGGTGGCGACAATCTCGCGGCGACCTTTTCGCCCGAGCTCGCCGATCTGACGATCTACGTGATCGACGTGGCCGCCGGCGACAAGATCCCGCGCAAAGGCGGCCCCGGTATCACCCGCTCCGACCTTCTCGTCATCAACAAGATCGACCTGGCGCCCCTGGTCGGCGCCAGCCTCGAGGTGATGGACCGCGATGCGGCGCGCATGCGCGGCGAACGCCCGTTCGTCTTCACCAATCTCAAAGTCGGCGACGGCGTCGATCGCATCGTTGATTTTATCGCCGCGCTGGGCGGACTTTAACGATCGAAGGCGGGCCAAAGCACGAGCCGGCGCGCGATTTGGTGCGTCGGGTCGCAAACGGGGACGGAAGCGGGGAGGGTCTGATGAGGACGCGCCGAACGGCGATGCTGGGGCTGGCGGCGCTCGCTGCCGTGTTCGGCGGGGCTTCCTCCGCGCGCGCCTCGCTCAACCTCTGGGGCGATTATTACGAAAACGTGGCCCGCGCCGCGGCGCAAAACGACGCGGACGAAGTCCGACAGCTGGTCGGCAGCGGCGAGGGCAACCCGGACATGGTTGACGAGAACTCGCGCACTGGGCTCCAATACGCCGCAATGAACGGCAATCTCCAGATCCTGGCCATCCTGATCAAGGCGAAGGCAAAGCTCGACATCAAGGACCCGCTCGGCGACACGGCGCTCTATCTGGCCGCCGACCGGGGTCAGACCGAAGCGGCGAAGCTGCTGCTCGACGTCGGCGCCGAAGTCGATCCGCAGAACAAGGACGGGATGACCCCGCTGATGATCGCGGCGAGCCGAGGCAATCTCGAACTCGTGCGGGCGTTGCTCGCCAAGGGCGCCAGCACCGCCAAGAACGATTACACCGGGCGCGATGCGTTGGGCTGGGCGCGGGACGGCCACCGCCCCGCGGTTGTCCAAGCGATTGCCCGGGCCCAGGGCGGCAACGGCTCTTGAGCGCCCGGGTGCGCCAGCTCTCTCTCTCTCGCCTGCGGGGAAAGGGAGCTGCCGGGGGTGACGCCGCCCTGCGGTTAGACCGCGCGGGACCGGTCGAGGGTTCGGGTGGCGGCGCTCGCCACGGCCTTGAGCGAGGCGGTGACGATGTTGGCGTCGATGCCGACGCCGTAGAGGGTCGCCTCGCCGGCGTCGCGGATCTGGACGTACGCGGTGGCCTGGGCATCGGCGCCGGCGCCGATCGCATGCTCGCGATAATCGGCGACGGTCAGCTCGATCCCGCACTGGCCGTGCAGAGCATCGACGAAAGCGTCGATCGGGCCGTTCCCGACCCCCTCGATCTGCCGCTCGGCCCCGTCGATGACGACGCTCGCGGCGATCCGGCGCTGCTCCGGCGCCCGCGGCTCGGGGTAGATGCTGTAATCCACCAGAACGATCCCATCCCCGCGCAAATAGGTGTCCTGAAACAGCGACCAGATGTCGGCGCTGGTCAGCTCCTTGCCGGTGCGGTCGGCGACTTCCTGCACCCGCTTGGAAAATTCGATCTGCAGCCCACGCGGCAGGTCGAGCCCGTGATCGGCCTGCAGCACATAGGCGACGCCGCCCTTGCCCGACTGGCTGTTGACCCGGATCACCGCCTCGTAGCTGCGGCCGAGATCCTTGGGGTCGATCGGCAGATAAGGCACCTCCCACAGCTGGTCGTTGCGCTTGGCCAGCGCCTCGAAACCCTTCTTGATCGCATCCTGGTGCGAGCCCGAAAACGCCGTGTAGACGAGTTCGCCGGCATAGGGGTGGCGCGGATGGACCGGCAGCTGATTGCAGTGCTCGACGGTGCGTACGATCTCGTCGATGTCGGTGATCACGAGACCAGGATCGATCCCCTGGCTGAACAGGTTCAATGCCAGGGTCATGATGTCGACATTGCCGGTGCGCTCGCCGTTGCCGAACAGGGTGCCTTCGACGCGGTCAGCGCCCGCCATCACCCCGAGCTCGGTTGCCGCTACCGCGGTGCCGCGATCGTTATGCGGGTGGAGGCTCAAGACGATGCTGTCGCGGTCGCGGATGTTGCGGCCGAACCATTCGATCTGGTCGGCATAGACGTTGGGCGTCGCCATCTCGACGGTCGCGGGCAGGTTGAGGATCGTCTTTTTGGCGGGCGTGGGCTGCCACACATCCATCACCGCTTCGCAGATCTCGACGGCAAAATCGAGCTCGGTCCCGGTGAAGCTCTCGGGCGAATACTGATAGAGCACCTCGGTTTCCGGCATTGCCGCCGCGAGGTCGCGGATCCGCCGCGCGCCATTGACGGCGATGTCGACGATGCCGCCACTGTCCAGTCCGAAGACCACCCGGCGCTGCAGGGTCGAGGTCGAGTTATAGAGGTGCATGATCGCCCGCCGGGCGCCGCCGATCGCCGCGAAGCTGCGCTCGATCAGCTCGGCCCGCGCCTGGGTCAGCACCTGGATGGTGACGTCCTCGGGCACCAGATCGTGCTCGATCAGCTCGCGGACAAAGGCGAAATCCGTTTCTGAGGCGGCCGGAAAGCCGACCTCGATCTCCTTGAAGCCGAGCTTGACCAAGAGGTCGAACATCCGCCGCTTGCGCTCGGGCCCCATCGGCTCGACCAGGGCCTGGTTGCCGTCGCGCAGATCGACGCTGCACCATAGCGGCGCACGGTCGACGACCCGGGCCGGCCAGCGGCGGTCGGGCAAGTGGATCGGGGCAAACGGGCGGTATTTATGGATCGGCATCTCGGGCATCGGAAGCTCCTGGTGCGGAATGGCCGCGGCGTCGCCGCCGGGCAATATGAAAAGGCTTCTCACGGCCGGCGGAATCGTTCAGCGCCGCCGGCCGCCGCTAAGTCGCAGGCAGGCGGTCCGCGGGCCGACCGGCAACAAAGCTCCGCAAGCAGCCGACAAGTCGATCGATGGGCTTGAGCACATGGTGAGACCGAGCGCAGGGACGTTCCCAGGCCGGGAACGGGAAAAACCTCAATTGGCGCCCGTCAGGACGCCAAGGCGGTAAGTCGCAGCTTGCACGGCTCGGTGGTCACAGCGGCTGGCTATCAGAACGGCAGCTGCGGGTCAACCCTGTTCCACTGCATCTTCGGTCGCGGATTTCGCTGGGTTCCGCGCGTCTGGCGACGACGAAGTCCGGCGGCACGGCCAGATCGCATCTTCGGGCGATCCCATAACGGTGGAACCGCCGCTCCAGAATGTTGCCCTTTTATCACTGTTGCTCTACAGTCACGGTCAGTCCGAAAAGACCCAAGCCGCTTCCGCCTTGATTGACAGCGGAACAGCACCCGATAGTATTGCCTCTAGTCGAACTGGGCCTGCGCGCTGTATCGATCGCTGATCGATAAGTAGTCGGTGAGACAGCACCATTTCGGTTTGCTGCCTTGCGATACGGTAACGGCAGTGCGGAGGCGATCGCGCGCGCTTGGGTGCCAAAGCGGGGAATTAGCCGCGCCAGCGCGGCCGAAGAGGTGGGGGCGAAGTGGAACAAGCGTTCGAGCATACGAATGTCGTTCGTTTTCCGCTGACGATACCAGGGAAATCATCGCCGGCAGAGGGGGCGTCCTCGCTGGCGCTAGGCCGGTATGAATTTACCGAGGCGGAATTGACGGGGTTGTGCCGCTGGTTTTCGGCCATGAGATACGCCTTTCCCGGGACCGAAGGCGTAATGGTGGTCAGCCATCAGGAGAGCTACTCGGCGGTCGGCCTGTATAATCGGGCCGGCGGCGCCCCCAATTGCCTCGTCGCCAAGTATGAGGTCGGCGGTGCCGCGAGGTTTTTCTGGTCAACCGAGTTCGATCCGCCGCGGTCGATCGACGACCTCACGGAAATCACCAACGCGCACATCCGGGCGATACGTCCGCCGCGCAACGAAAAGGGCTGGCTCGACCCGGTCGGATGGATGGGCGTCTATGCCTCGCGGCTGATCGCGACGCAACTTCAGGTCGTCTAGCCGGACAATGCCCGCCGGCCGAGGTGGCGGGCAACCGCGGCGAGATCGCTCGGTTCGGCGGCCACCCGACGGCTTTCCTCGAGCAGAACGCGCACGGTCTCGCGGACCTGCGCCTCGCTATGCTCTGCGGTCAGAAAAAACCTTAGCCGCGCGGCCCGTTCCGGCACCGCCGGATACAGGATCGGCTGGACGTTGACGCCGCGCCGGAACATCGCCTGAGCCAGGCGTCCGGCGCGGATCGAGCCGCCGGTGATGATCGGGACGATCGAGGCGCCGATCGAGCCGCCAACGTCGAGACCGCCCTCGCGGGCCAAGCGCAGGAAAAGTGCGGCCCGCTCGTTGAGCCGGCCGACCCGCTCCGGCTCGTGCTCCAAGAGTTCGAGTGCGGCAAGCGCCGCAGCCGCGGCCGGCGGCGCCATGCCGACCGAGAACACAAAGCCGGGCGCCACCAGCTTCAAATAGTCGATCAGCTCGGCGGACCCGGCGATATAGCCGCCGCATGACACCAAGCTCTTGCTGAGCGTCCCCATCCAGATGTCGACCTCGCCCGGATCGACGCCGAACCGATCGGCCGTGCCGAACCCGCGCGGCCCCAAGACGCCGAGGGCATGCGCCTCGTCCACCATCAGCCAGGCGCGATGGCGGCGTGCCGCGGCGATGAAAGCCGGCAAATCGGGAACGTCGCCGTCCATGCTGTAATGGCCTTCGATGACCAGCAGCATGTGACCGTTGCGCGGGCGCGCCTCGCCCAGCAGCCGATCGGCGGCGGCATGATCGAGATGGGGAAACGGCACCCGGCGCGCCCCGGAGAGAATTGCCCCCTGGACGATGCTGTTGTGGATCAGCGCGTCGTGCACGATGACGTCGTTGCGCCCGAGCAGATGCCCGATCACCGTGACGTTGGTGGAATGGCCGCCGACCAGGACGACGCTGTCCTCGGTGCCGTGCAGCCGCGCCAGCGCGCGCTCGAGCTCGCGGTGCACCGGGCGTTCGCCCGACACCGGGCGGCTCGCCGATACCGAAGTGCCGTAGTGGTCGATCGCCGCCTTGGCCGCTTCCACGATCCGTGGATGGCCGTTCAGCCCGATGTAGTTGTAGGAGGCGAAATTGACGTAAGTCCGGTTTCCGATAATGGTCTCGGCGCCGGCGATGCCCTCATGGACCCGAAAGTACGGGTCAGCGATGTCGAGGAACTCCG
This sequence comes from uncultured Alphaproteobacteria bacterium, assembly GCA_963795485.1. GTDB lineage: Bacteria > Pseudomonadota > Alphaproteobacteria > ATCC43930 > CGMCC-115725 > AP-15. The sequence goes on along the minus strand of CAWCIL010000008.1, from coordinate 538,919 downwards.
CCGCCTCGCGGATCATGCGGATGTCCTTGAACCCTTCGAGGTCGGTCACCGAAAGCCGAGGGGCTAGCTCGCGTTCGGCCGCTGCCGTCTTCGCCTGGGCCGCGCGCGCCGGCGCTCGCAGCGGCGCCGTCAACGACACCCGTTCGAGCAGACGCGCCTTGGCCTGCGCCGACAGTCCGAACAGGCTGCGCCCGGCCGCCACCGGGTTACTCCGCCGCCGCCGATTTCGGCTCCGCCACCGGCTCCTCCGCGATGATCGAGGCGTCGTCGACGGCCTCGTGCCGCGCCGCCAGTGCCGCCACCTCGGCATGTTTTGTGCCCGCTCTCAGAGCGCTGCCGAGCCGTGCGGCGATCGAGGCCACGCTGGTTCCCTCGGCCAGCGACACTAATGGCAGATCGACGCGCAATCGGCTTTCAAGGGCGAGGCGCAGCTCGACTGCCATCAACGAATCCATGCCCATTTGCGAGAGCGGCCGCAAGGGGTCGACTCCGCCGGCAGGCAGCCGCAGGATCCGCGCCGCCTCCTCGGCGACGACGGTTCGCATCACCACCAGCGCCGCCTCGGGCTCCAGCGAGGCGAGCCGATCGGCCAGCGCCTCATCGGCCGCTTGCGGCCCCGCCTTGGCGCGAATTTCGGCAAAGAGCGGGGTCGCCAACACCGGCAGAAAGCGCCGCGCCTCGGTCCAACTGCTCTCGGCAAAGCCGACGACCGGCATTCCGCTGGCGAGCATCGCCGGCAGGCCGGCGAGAGCCGCCGCCGCAGGGATCGGCTTGGCGCCCAGCCGGCGCGCCAGAGCCTCGCGCGTTTCCGGCCGGTCGGCAAGGTACCCGGCGTCCTCGATCGGTCCCCACGCGACTGCCAGCGCAGGCCTGCCTTCGGCCTGGCGTCGGCGGGCCAGCGCCTCGAGCGCCATGTTGGCGGCGACATAGACGCCCTGGCCCGGCGCACCGAGCATGGTCGTCGCCGAGGAGAACATCACGAACAGCTCGATCGGGTCTTCGCGCGTCAGCGCGTCGAGCGCGACGGCACCGCCAAGCTTCGGTCGCAGGATCGCATCGATTCCGGCGAGCTCGACATCGGCGGCGAGGCGGTCGCCGACAGTCGAGGCGGCATGCACGATGCCGCAGAGCGGCGGCTGAGCCGATCGGATTTGGCCGAGGACCGACGCCAAGCCTGCCCGGTCGGCCACATCTCCGCGATAGACCCGCACCTCGGCGCCCGCTTCCTCGAGTTCGGCCACTCTCGCCCGGCAGCCCGGCGTCTCCATCCCGCGCCGGCTCAAGAGCGCGATGGAGCCGGCTCCGTGCGCGACCAGCCAGCGCGCCGCTGCGAAACCAAAACCGTCGAGGCCGCCGGTGACCAGATAGGTGCCGTCGCGGCGCGCGACAAACGCCGGCGGGTCGCGCAATGGGATGCCGAGATTGGCGTCGGGAACGAGGACGAGCTTGCCGATATGAGCCGAGGACTGCATCAGCCGAAACGCATCGTCGATTTCGGAGAAGCGGAAGACCCGGTGCGCCAGCGGCCTGATCGCACCTTCGACGAGCAGGGCCGAGACCTCGGCCAGCAGCGATCTGGCCAGAGCCGGCCGGCGCAGCGGCAACTGGTCGACATCGATCGCGAAATACGAAACGTTCTGGCGCAGCGGTCGCAGATGGAGCCGGCGGTTGAGGTAGAAATCGCGTTTTCCGAGCTCGAGAAACCGCCCGAAGGGCTTGAGCACTTCGAGGCTGCGCTCCATCGCCTCGCCGCTCAGCGAGTTCAGCACCACGTCCACCCCCTCGCCGAGGGTGATCTCGCGCACCGCATCGGCAAACGCGAGGTCACGCGAATCGAGGACGTGGTCGGCGCCGGCCAGCCGCAGAAACGCTCGTTTTGCGTCCGAGCCGGCAGTGGCGATGACGATCGCGCCGCGATGCTTGGCGTATTGGATCGCCGCCAGTCCGACGCCGCCAGCGGCGGAGTGGATCAGCACATGCTCGCTCGGCGCGAGCTGCGCCAAATGGCCGAGGGCATAGATGGCGGTGACAAAGGCGACCGGCAGCGTCGCCGCCGCGGCAAAGCCGATGTCAGCGGGGATCGGGGTCACCGCATCTGCCACGGTGACGACCCGCGTGCTCAACGCCGCCGGGGCAAATGCGCTGACCCGGTCGCCGACGCGAGAAGTCTTTTACTCCCGTGCCCGACAGCGCGGACGATGCCGGCGCATTCGAGCCCGAAACTGGGGCCGGCAAAGCCGTCGATCAGCGCCTCCTCCGGCAGCAGCCCCATCGCCCACATCATGTCGCGGAAGTTGAGGCCCGCCGCGTGGACGTCGATCTCGACCTCGCCAGGCCCGAGGATTCGGGGCGCCCGCAGCTCCCAGGCCAACGCGTCGAACCCGCCGGCGCGGCTGCTCGCCAGGGTCAATAGGTCCGAGCGCGCGGCGCGGCGCGGCGGCAGACCGGGGCGCAACCGCAGCACGTGGCGCCCGTGCGCCGTCCAGACGATTTCGGTCTCGGGAGTGTCGGCGGCCAGCTCGACGGCGATCTGTCCGGCGCATTCGCCGGGTAAGGCAGCGGGCGCGAGATCGACCAGCCGGACTCTGAGCCGCGGCAATTCGTTCATCAGCACCCGCGCGAAACCCCAGAGGGCGGCGCCGACGAGCCCGACGTCCCCGTCGGCTTCAGCGTCGGAATCGGCATCGGCCGGCGTCGAGTGCTGCGCACCGCAGGTGACGACCCAGAGCGCCGAGCGCCGTTCCGCCGCCGCATGCGCCAGCCGTGCCAGCGTTGCGAGATGCTGCGTCGCGGACCCGTCGGCATCCGGTTCGGCGCACAGGAAGAGAACGACTTCGGGGGCATCGCCGGGGCTGTCCGCGGGTAGCGGAAAATCGAGGAACGGCGCCGCCATCGTGCGGTGACCCGCCGCCTCCAATCGGTCCAGCAACGCTCGCCGCAAAGGCGTGTCGCCGCCGATCAGCGCGACGACGCGCGGCTCGGCGGACAAGTCGTCGGCAGCCACGATACCGGACGGCGCGCTGCCCCAGAATACCGCGCTCGGCCACGGCGCGGAGGAGCACGGCGCGGTGCCGGTCGAACTGAAAGCCGGCGGCCGAGAGCTCGGTGCACCAGTCTTCGCCATCGCGCAGCGGCGATGCCCCGCCGAGCGAAGCCCCCCCTCCCACCAGCCGGCAGCCTGCCCGAAGACAACGTCCCAGAGGGCGTTGAACTCGGGTTCCGCCCCGAGAAGGAGCCCGCCCGGAGCGAGCAGATCGCGCAGCACGGAGAGGGACGCCGCGTCGAGCTGCAGACGCGCGCAGGCGTTCACCGCCAGGATGACATCGAACGCGGCTTCTTCTCCAAGGGCTTCCCGTCCGTCCCGTGGCGACCAGGTGACGGCGCTGGCGCCGGCGAAGGATTGCGCCGTCAGCGCGAGCCGGTCGGTCTGGTCCGGGTCGGCGCTGGTCGCGACATAGGCGACGCGCCGCTTCGCCGCGAGCCAGGCTCTCGAGAATGCGCCGGGTGGTTCCGCCGGCAGCGCCCACCTCCAGAATCCGCAGCGGCCGAGCGCGTGGCCACGCCGCCTCAATCTCGCGCAGCGCGGCGCACAAGAAGTCGCCGCCGGCAACGCTCGCCGGCGAGGCCGCGAGCAGTTGCTCGGCCATCGGCGACGACCAGGGGCTGGACATCTTCGGACCGTCCACGAGCGTCTTCGGCAGATCTTCGAGCGCTGCCGCGACCAGCGCGAGCTCCGCGACCAGATCGGGCGCGTCGGCGAGCAGCAGGCGCCAGATTTCCGCCGCGTCCGGCAGATCGCTCGCCGGTTCGAGCCGCCATTCCCCGCCTGCCTCGGACGCCGCGCCGAGCCGTTCGAGCGACCACAATAATGCGGCGGCGAGCCCGCTCGAAGCGGGTGCGACCCAACCGGAATCGACGAGGTCGCCGATGGTGAAGGCTTGGCCGGGCTCGATGAAGTCGCGTAGCGCGTGCAGCGCCACCGCACCGACGAGGGCGTCGATCAGCGGTGCCTGGTCGTGCCGCTCGCGGTCGGGTTCGCTTGCGGCGGCAAGCCGCGCTAAGAGCGCGCCGGCTTGCTTCAGCACCATCGGAGCTTCGGTCTCGGCCAGCGGCGCCGGCACCAGATCGATGTGAAGCGTGCGTTGATCGGCGGTGCCGCGCCGCGCCAGCTCGACCCGGCGAAACCAGCAATCGGCGAGTTCGGCAACGACGGCGCCGGTCTCGTCGCAGAGCGCGATGTCGGCCGATACCGACCTCACCCCGGCCCGCGTCAGCCGCAGTCGGGCACGGCGCGGCGATCGCCCCGGCGGCGCCGCGAATCGCACTCTGCCGAACCGCCACGGCAGGTAGCCGACGCCGAGCGTTTCCTGGCGACGCTCGCCGAGGAGCGCCAGCAATCCTTGCAGCGCGCCGTCGAGCAAGGCGGGATGCAAGAGGTAGGCGTCGGCGGGTTCGTCGACAGCCGTCGGGTCGAGATGGACGACGGCCTGGTCCGGCGCCGTAATATCGACATGCTTCACCGTCCTGAAGCGGCGCCCGTAATCGAGCCCGGCGCGCTGCTGCCGTGCGGTACAGGCTGTCGCCATCGAGCGCGGACCGAGCCCGCGGCGTCATCGGCCCAGCTCAGAACTGGCCGCAGGTCGGGTGCAGCGGAGATCCGGCCGACGGCATGGACCGTGACCGGCTCGCTCGACAGCCGCGGACGACTCGCCAGTTCCCAGTCGCCGTCATCGGACAGAAGAGTGGTGCGCAGCTCGCGCATGCGCCCCTTGTCGAACGGCAGCGGGCGGCGAACCTCGACATCCGAGGCTTCCCAGCCGGGCGCTTCCGGCCACCGCCAGCGTGCGGCCGCGAGCGCGGTTTCGAGGATCGCGGCAGCCGGGAAGACCGGCACTCCCTCGACAGCATGATCGCCGATCCACGGCAGCACCCGTTCGTCGAGATGATTGAGCCAGTTGGGCACCGGACCGTTCTGGCGGAACCCGAGCAACGGGTGGTCGAAGGGCGGGTTCTCGGGATTCGCCGCTTCGACCGTGCTGTCGAACCAGAAGCTCTCGCGTCGCCAAGGGTAGAACGGAAGACCGCGCGGGTCGCGGCGCCCGTCGAAAGCCGGAGCCTGCGCGAGGTCATACCCGGCGACGCAGCAACGCGCCGCAATCGTCGGAAACGGATCGCCCTCGACGTCGCCGCGCGAAAGGGTTGAGAGCACGCGCCCCTCGGCATCGGCGGCGCGCAATCCGTCCGCCAGGTAGGATTGCAGAATGGCGCCGGGCCCGATTTCGAGAAAGACGCGGTAGCCTTCGCCGATCAGCACCGCCGTCGCGTCGGCGAAGCGCACCGGGTTCCTGATGTTGCGCCACCAATGCTGGGCGTCGAGCGCGTGGCCCTCGACGACGGCGCCGGTGACGGTCGAGACCAGCCGCGCTGCCGGACGCGCCGAGGAGATGCCGGCGAGGTTCGCCAGCAGCTCTTCCCGGATCGGGTCCATCTTTTCCGAATGGAACGCGAAATCGAGATCGAGTGGCCGAAACCAGAGCTTGCGGCTGCGCGCCTCGGCGCCGAGCCGCGCGATCTCCTCGGCCGAACCCGAAACCGTGACCGAATTTGCGCCGTTCAGCGCCGCAATCTCGGCGGAGCTCTCCATTTCGCCGAGAAACTCCAGCGCCGCATCCCGAGCGAGCGCCAGCGCCGCCATCCGACCGGTACCCTGGGTGCGCTGCTGGCTGCGACTGCGGGCGATCACAACGCGGCCTGCATCGGCGAGGGAAAGCGCCCCGGCACCCCAGGCGGCGGCGATCTCGCCGACGCTGTGGCCGAAATAGGCGCAAGGGACCACGCCTACCTCGCGCACCGCTTCCACGATGCCGGCCTGGATCGCGAACAGCAGCGGCTGAGCGATGTCGGTGCGGGCCAGCGCCTTGGTGTCGACCCCGTCCTCGATCAGATCGGCGACCGACCAGCCGAGGTCCCGGCGCAGGACCTCGTCGACCTCGCGGACCGCCGTGCGGAAGGCGGCATTGGCGCGCATCGCCTTGCGCCCCATGCCCGGGAACTGCGCCCCGTTCCCGGAGAACACAAAAGCGAGTTTTCCCTCTGCAACCGCCGTTCCGCTGATGACCTCCGGCACAGACTTGCCTTCGAGAAACCCTTCGAGCAGGCTCGCAGTCGCCGCCCGATCGGAGCCGAGCGCAACCAGCCGATGGCGGTGGCGGTCGCGGCCGCGCGCGGCCGCGCGCAGCAAGCTCGGCGCCCGCTCGGCCGGGGTCTCGGCCAGGATATGCCGCCAGCTGTCGACCAGCTCGTGCAGCGAGGCCTCGGTGGCCGCCGAAACCACCAGCGGCGGGATCGCTTCCAGTGCGCCGACCGGCGCCTCCTCCCGACGTGGCGCCGGCGCCAGCACCACATGCGCGTTGGTCCCGCCGAATCCGAACGAATTCACCCCGGCGCAGCGGTCTTCGCGCACACTTTCTATACCTTCGGCGGCGCGGACCAGCCGCAGGTTCAGCGCCTCGAAGGCGATGTTCGGGTTCGGCATCTCGCAGTGCAGGCTCGGCGGCACGACACCGTGCTCGAGCGCCAGGGTCGCCTTCAGCAGCCCGGCCATCCCCGAAGCCGGTTCGAGGTGGCCGATATTGGACTTCACCGAGCCGATCGGCAGCGGCGCGGCGCGGCGCCGGCCCAAGGCAAGGCCGACGGCGGAAGCTTCCACCGGATCGCCGGCCGGTGTTCCGGTGCCGTGCATCTCGAAAAACGCCAGCCTTTCCGGCGCGATTTGTGCCTGCGCATAAACCCTGTGCAGCAGGGAGGCCTGCGCCGCCTCGCTCGGCAGCGACAATCCGATCGTGCGGCCGTCGGAATTTGTGCCCGTCGCCAGAATGACCGCCCGGATCGGGTCGCCGGCGGCCAGCGCGTCATCGAGCGGCTTCAGCACGACCACGCCGCCGCCTTCGGCGCGGACATAGCCGTCCGCGCGTTCGTCGAAGGCGTAGCACCGCCCCCGCCGCGACAGCATCGAGGCGCGGCAGAAGCCGAGAAACGGATAGGGCGTCAACAGCAGATTGACGCCGCCGACAATGGCGCTGGCGATCTGCTTGTTGCGAAGAGCCTCGCAGGCGTGATGCAGCGCCACCAGCGACGACGAGCAGGCGGTATCGAGGGCCAGGCTCGGGCCGCGCAGATCGAAGACATAGGAAATACGGTTGGCGAGGATGCTCAGCGTATTGCCGGTCATGAAGTAGGAATCGGCCCCGGCCGGGTCGCCGAGCCGCAAATCGGAATAATCGGTGGCCGAGGCCCCGATATAAACCCCGGTCGCGGTGCCGGCGAGCCGAGCGGCCGGAATGCCGGCATCCTCGACCGCATGCCAGACCAGCTCCAGCAGCAGGCGCTGCTGCGGGTCCATCTGCATCGCCTCGCGCGGCGAGATCCCGAAAAACGCGGGCTCGAACTGATCGACCCCGTCAATCAGTCCGGCCGCCCAGGTATAGCTCTTGCCGAGCTCGTTGCGGTCGGGATGGTAGAAGAAACGGGTCGACCATCGCCCGGGGCCGATCTCCGACACGGCGTCGTCCCCCGAAGCGAGCAGGCGCCAGAACGCCTCCAGCCCATCAGCCCCAGGAAATCGGCACGATGCTCCAACGATCGCGATCGGTCCGTCACTCATCCGCCGGATCGTGGCCCCCGAGCACCAATATTATCCATTACCCCCTCGCCCCTCGTCGCCGGCGCACCAAGCAACCGGCCGTCATGGTAAATCAATGCCGTCTCATTTGTCTTCGTAAGACGGCCGCCATGTCAACCGGAACGAACGCCTGAGGTCGGTTCGCTTGTCGCGACGATCGCCGGCCGCCGCCGCCTCGCAGGCGAATATGTCGCGCCGGCACCTCGCTCCTCAACTTCCGGGATCCGATCGATCAGGTGGGGTCAGCGGGGTTACGGCGCCTGCAGGTCGCCACGGGTTGCGGCCGAGCTTGAGCCGTTCGCAGAGATCCATTGCCCACCAATAGAGCGGCACCGCTCGACCCCTAACCAAGGGCATGGCGGCAGGGTCCAGTCCCAGCCACGGCAGAAAGGGATTGCGGCGGCCGTAAGCCCAGATTTCGGCACGGGCGGTGGGCCGCGCCGAGATGCCCCGCGCGTGAAAGCCCATGGTGTCGGCGACCACCAGTGTGTTGGCCGGGACCGCGAACACCTTAGGCTCGCCAAAGCCGAGACGCCGCAGCGTCGGCGCCGAGACCCGCAGCGAGCCGCGAGAGGATTGAAAATCCGCGCTTTGCGCAGCGGTCAGCGAGGTTCGTCTTTCCCAGGCGAGCCGCCGCCGGGTCGGTCGGTGCGACCCCGGAACATAGATGAAAGGGCCCTCGTCCTCGCCGACGTCAGTCAGGAAAAACCATGCCTTTACGGTCGAGTGAAAGGTGTCGGCATGAAGCCGAGTCTGCGGGTCGGGCGGCGCGTCGCGGGCCTGCGCAAAGATCGTTTGGATGTAGAGGAACGGCTCCAACATGAACGAGCCGACATAGCGGACGAGACCGAGCCATTCAGGGCTTTCGACCATCGCCCGCACCGCCGGCAGGCGGGACAACGCGCGCTCGTCCAACGGGACGCGCCGGGTGATCGCGTCGCCCTGGACCTGCTGCCGCGACGGCCCGGCATAGGCGGCCACCTGGCGGGTTACCGCGGCGAAAGCGGGGGCCGGCAAAAAGTCGCGCTTGACGACGAACCCGTCCCGCTGGAAGGCCGCCCGGTCGTCATCGGAGACCAGCCCCGCCATTTTTCGCCGGCGTCTCTCGGCCATGCGATAGGCGAGGCGCATCCTTGCCACATGAAGCCCCGCCCGATTGAGCGTGGGGCTGCCGATGACCGGATTGTCGCGAAACGACTTTGCGCCCGTTGCCAACGCCGCCACGTGAACCGGCGCCAACAGCCACGAAAGAGGGGCCGGTTTCATCGCCATCGCCCGTGCCGAGCCTCTCGCTCAGCCTTGCCGATCACGCCTGCAGCGCCACGAGCGCCTCGTAGACCCGGCGGTCGATCCCGATGCCCTCATGCTGCAGGCGTTCGCGGCTGCGGAAGGCTCGCTCACCCGGGATGCGGATTTCCTCCACCCCCGGCTGGCGCGGCACGCTCTTGATACGATCGACGAGGGCGCTGACCTCGCGCTTGAAAGCGTCGAGCGGCAGCAGCAGATCGGGCTTGAACACGACAAACAGGTAGCCGTCATCCTTGTCCGGGTCCATGCCCGAGCCGGCCAGCACGCCCAGCGCCTGCACAATAAAGCCGAGCCCATACCCCTTATACGCGCCGAACGGCAAAAGCGCCCCCAGCCGCGCCGCCGCCGGGTCGCGGGTCGGCTGCCCTTGCGAATCGATCGCGACACCTTCGGGCAACAGCTGCCCCAGTCGCTCACGCAGTGCCAGCTCGGTGCCCATGAACGCCGAAGTTCCCATGTCCAGGACCACCGGCCCGTGGGCGGACGGCATCCCCACGGCGATCGGGTTGGTGCCGAGCGCCGGCCGCGCCCCGCCGAAGGGCGCAACGCTGCGCGACGAGCTCGCGGTATGGATGCCGACGAGATCGGCCTTGGCGATCATCTCGACGTAATAGGCGCTGCGCCCGCTCATCCAGCTGTTGGTGACGCCGACGAGCGAAAACCCGTGCGCCGCGGCCTTGGCGATCGCTGCGCGCGCCGCGTGGTACATCGCCAGCATGCCGACATTGTTGCCGCCGTCGTACAGCACCGAAACCTCGGTCTCGCGGACGACGCTGATCGGCGCCCGCGGGCGCTCGAAGCGGCGGTGCTCAGGGATGTTCAGGATTTTCGCCAGACCCGAATACTCGTAGCCGCACAGCGCCGCGTCGAGCATGTGATCGGCGAGGATGCGGGCGTCTTCGGCGTCGTAGCCGATGCCGGCAAGCGCGCGTTGGCCAAGCTCGCGCGCCTCGGCGACGCTCAAATGAAGGCGGTCGGGAGCCATCGGTCCTCTTTCAAGCTTGCTCCACCCGGAACACGGCCTTGCCGGCGATCTGCCGGTCGCGCAGCTGCGGCGCGATCCGCGCCAGGTCGCGCCAGCTGCTTTCGACCAGTGCAAGCTTCAGCGAACCGTCACCGACCAGCGAGGCCAGCAACGCGAGATCGGGGGCGAATTGCTCCTCGGACTCGGACCTGAAATACGAAAAGCTCTGCACCCGCGCGTTCGGATGCTCGGCGAAATCGCGAAAGCTGAGCGAAATCGGCTCGCCCGACGAATTGCCAAAGATGACGATCGTCCCTTTCGGCTCGATCCGCGCGATCGCGGCGGCGAGCGAGGCGCCGCCGGCGGCTTCGAGGATCAGGCCGAACCGCCCCTGCGCCTTGTCGATACCGTCGACGATCTGATCGGCGCCGCGCAGATGCCGGCCGCGCTCGGGACTGCCGACGATCGCGGTGACATATGCCCCCGACCGCGCCCCGATCTGCACCGCCATATGGCCGACGCCACCGGCCGCACCGGTCACCAGCACCCGCTTGCCGAGCAATGGCGCGCCGTGGCGCAGCGTGCGCAATGCGGTCAGACCGGCGATCGGCAGCGCCGCCGCCTCTTCGAATCGGACATTGTCGGCGATCGCCGCCAGCCGATGCGACGGGACCGCGGCACGCTGCGCCCAGCCGCCATTGTCGGCCATCGCCACGACCCGCGTCCCGGCTTTGGGTCCGCTGCCGTCGGCCGCCTGGCGCAATACCACCCCGCCGATGTCCTGGCCCGGCCGCCAGCCTTCGGGCCGGGTCTGCATCAGCCGCAATTCGCCGCGGTTCAGCGAAAAGGCGCGCACCTCGACCACCGCCTCGTTCGCCGCCGACTGCGGCTCGGGCACCTCGCGCAATTCGACCGGCGCCGCGCCGCCGGGGGTATTGACGAGAGCGAGCATCGAAACCCCTCCCTTACTGGAACCCATCGCCGCCCTCACCCGCCTCGCTACGCCCGGCCCCCTCTCCGCATTGCGGACGAGCGGGGACCCAGCCGCTGGCTGGGCGGGTGAGGGGCCCTTCTGGCCGGTCTCAGTTCAGCCGCAGATCGACGATGTGCTTGGGGTCGGGCTTCAGCTCGCCCTTTTCGACCCGGCTGACGATGTCGGTCAGGACCGCGTTGGTCGGGGTCGGGATGCCGACCTCCTCCCCCTTGCGCACGATGAACCCGTTCAGGAACTGGATCTCGGTGCGTCGCCCCTTGAACATGTCCTGGCCGGTCGATGGGCGATGCTCGCCGCCGCCGGCCCGGTTGGCCTCGGCCAGACGATGCTCGTCGATTTCCTTGGTCGCGGCCGCGTCGCCCTCGCCGGCGCGGGCGATCGTCTCCGGGTCCATATGGCTGACTTCGTCGAAGACATAGCCCAGCGCCTGGCCGACGCGGATCGCCTCGCTGCCGAGGCGGGTCGAGAAATTCCGGATCGCATCGTTCTTGATCATATCGCGCGAGATCAGGCCGGTGCAGGCCGACAGCCCGTTGCCCATGACGTTGGTCACGAGCTTCGACCAACGCTCGCCCCACAGATTCTCGGTCACCATCGCGCTGTCGGCGTAAGCGACCAGCCGGCAGACCTCCTTCGCACGGTCGGTGATCCGGCCGTGCACCTCGCCGACGCGAAACACGGTGTGGCGCGAACCCGACTTGCCGGCGGCGCGGCGCACCTGGCCCGGCGCATGCAGCTCGACGGTGATCGAGCTGGCGATCGAGCCCAAGGTCTTGCCCCAGCCGACGATGCCGGCGATCGTCTCCTCGTTCATGCAATTCTGCAGCGAGACGACATAGCCGCCGGGCGCCAGATACTGCTTGATCATCGTCGTCGCCCAGGCGGTGTCATAGGATTTCATGCAGACGAAAGCGATGTCGATCGGCGCTTCCTTGGCGAGCTGCTGCGCCTCGGTCAGGTGCAATGCGCGCGGCTTTGACCGTGAACGGCTCGACATCGCGGATGTGGGTGATCCGCAGACCGTCCTTGCGGATGGCTTCGACGTTTTCCGGCCACGGATCGATATAGGTCACGTCTTCGCCGGCCTGCACCATATGCGCCCCGGCATAGCCGCCGACCGCCCCGGCGCCGACGATCGCAATCTTGTTCTTCGCCATTCCGTCTTCCTCCGCATCAGGGTCGCGGCCCCGCGCGCCGCGTGCTCCGTCGCCGATCCTAGTACGGCCGAGCCGCGCGCCGTCATCCTATCGCTTCGGCGGGGCGGGTTTGCGCGGCCGGGGGCTGCGGCGAGGCACTGCCGCGGCGCCCCGCGCCCGCGTCGCGGCGCGTGCTTTTGGCCGGGGTCGCGCCGCCTTCGTCGCCAGCCGCCAGTCGACGATCATGCCGAGCGGGACCGCGGCCAAGCCCAGCGCCATCAGGCTGCTGGCGACGCGGCCCGCCCAATCGATCTCGAACGCGACGACAACCAGCCCCACCAGCAGGCCGGCGCCAAAGGTCAACAGGGCGATCTTGGTGTAGCGCATCGGTTGCGGCCGCGGGGCCACGCTCCTAATCTGCCGTGCGAGATAAAACGTCGCCCAAGGATGCAGCGCACATGCCAGAAAGCGAGCGAGGATGATAGAGATCGAGCGGCCGGCCGATCTCGCTCAATATGTCGGCAAGGAGATCGGGGTCAGCGACTGGTTCACCGTCGACCAGGCGATCATCGACAAATTCGCCGAAGCGACCGGCGACCATCAATGGATTCACGTCGATGTCGAGCGCGCCAAACGCGAGATGCCGGACGGCAAGACGATCGCCCACGGCTACCTGACCCTGTCCCTGGTGCCGCGGCTGGCGGCGACACTCTACCGTGTCAAAAAACGGTCGCGTGGGCTGAACTACGGTTCGAACCGGGTGCGCTTTACCGGGCAGGTGCCGGCCGGCTCGCGCATCCGCCTGCATCAGACAATCAAATCGGTCGAGCCGGTCGAGGGCGGCGGCGTGCGCATCACCTCCGAAAGCACGGTGGAAGTCGAAGGTGCCGCGCGCCCCGCCCTTGTCGCCGAAACCATCAGCATGCAGTTCGAGTGACGCTATAATCCGGCAACAGGCGAGGAGGAATATGCGATGAGCGGCAATCGGGCGAACGATCAGGCGTCATACATTTATCTGGGATTGGCCGGCGAGACCGGGGCCGGCCGCGTCGTCGATTCCGGCCTGTTCCGCATGGCCGACGGCAGCGAGGAATGGGAGCCGCTCACGCGCGGGCTGCCCGAGATGCCGGCGGTGCGGGCGCTGGCGGTGCATCCGCAGAAGCCCGAGATCGTGTACGCGGGCACGCAATCCGGGCCCTATCGCAGCGCCGACCGCGGCGAGCATTGGGAAAAGGTCAACGTGCCCGACCACGGCCTGCCGGTCTGGTCGGTGCTGTTCCATCCGCACGATCCCGACGTGATCCTGATCGGCTACGAGAATTGCGAGATCTATAGGAGCGACGATGCCGGCGAGCGCTGGACCCGACTGCCGGTCAGCGTGCGCTTTCCCGAGATCACCACCGCTCCCGGCGCCAACCCGGCGAAGCGAATCTTGATGCTCGACGCCAGCGCCAGCCAGCCCGACCACCTCTACGGCGCGATCGAGGTCGGCGGCACGATCCGCTCGACGGACGGCGGCGAGCATTGGGAGAATCTGAGCCACGGCCAATACATCAACGACGACATGGTCGATATGCACGGCGTGCTGGCGAGCCGCTGGCGGCCTGGGGTCGTGTTCGGCATCGCCCGCGCCGGCATGTTCCGCAGCGACGACGGCGGCGACCACTGGCAGCACGTGCCGTTGGAGCCGCTCAACCCCAAGGGCTACATCTATTGTCGTGACATCCGTGAGGTGCCGGGTAACCCGCGTCATCTCTGGGTGGCGGCCGGCGCCGGCTTTCAGAGCGACAAGGGCGCACTGCTGCACAGCCGCGACGGCGGCGACAGCTGGACACGGGTCGATGTCGGCGCACCGGTGCCGCACACGATGTTCAAGATCGCCTTCAACGAGCACCGGCCGGCGCATATGTCGTGCGCCACCAATGGCGGCGAGGTCTATTCGAGCCTCGACGGCGGCGACAGCTGGACTACCCATCCCCGGCCACCCGGCGGGAGCCAGATCTACGCCTTGGCGCGCGGCTGAGCACGGTCGAAAGCGATCCTTGGAGGAAGTAGAAAGATGACCGAGGTTTTGGACCGGCAACGGATCCGGTGCGGCCGACGGGTGCCGCACTCGGCGCCGACATCGAGGGGGTCGATCTGGCGCAGGAATTGTCGCCGGCGACGGTCGCGGCGATCAAAGAAGCGTGGTCGGACCATCTGGTATTGCGCTTTCGCGGCCAGCACCTCGACGACGACCGGCTGATGCATTTCAGCGCGTTGTTCGGCGAGCTCGATTTCGCCCCGGTCATTGCCGCCGCCCGCGCCAAGGTCCCGGGCGAGGACCGCTATGTCGATACCGCCGAGGAAGGCCACCGCTACATCTCGGTCATCTCCAACATCGTCGAGAACGGCGTCGCGATCGGCGCGCTCGGCGCCTACGAGGCGATCTGGCACACCGACATGTCGTACAACCCCGAGCCGCCGATCGGCAGCGCGCTCTACGCGCTCGAAGTGCCGCCGGCGGGCGGCGACACCGGCTTTACCAACATGTACCGGGCCTACGACACGCTGCCCGCGGAGCTGCGGCAGGGGATCGAGGGCCGTCTGTGCCGTCACGATTCGAGCCGCAACAGCGCCGGCGAATTGCGCCGCGGGATGAGCGAGGTGACCGATCCGCGCCAGGCTCCCGGCGCCGACCACCCGATCGTCCGCACCCATCCGGTGACCGGGCATAAGGCATTGTTCCTCGGCCGCCGGCGCAACGCCTACATCCAGGGACTCGATCTCGACGCCAGCGAAAAACTGCTCGACGCGCTGTGGGCGCACGCCACCCGGCCGGAGCTGACCTGGTATCAGCAATGGCGGGTCGGCGATCTCGTGCTGTGGGACAATCGCTGCGTCATGCACCGCCGCGACGAGTTCGACCCGATGAGCCGCCGGCTGATGCACCGCTCGCAAATCAAAGGCGACCGCCCGTTCTGAGGGTCAGCCGAGCTCTTCCTCGGCGAGGACGGCCAGCCGGTCTGCCGCCGGCTCGTAATCGCACGATGAAGAGGGCGGTGTTGGGCGCTCTGACCGGCGGGCTGCCGGGCGGCAGCGCGTGCCTGACCAGCTGGCGCAGCATCGCGCCATGGGTGGATACGCCGATCCGCCGATAAGGATGGCGCGAGCGGCGAACCGCCGCAATGCCGCCAGCCCGCGCGTCAACGGTGGCGAGGCCGGTTTCTCCTCCGGGAAACGCGGTGTCGCCGTCGTACCAGCGCTCGGTCAACTCCTCGCCGAAGCGGGCCTTGGCGTCCGCCCAGATCAGTCCCTCCGCCTCGCCGACACTGGTCTCGCGCAGGCCCGGATCGCTGGTCAGCGGCAGGCCCAGCGCTTCGGCGATGATCCGCCCGGTGGTCAGCGCCCGCGACAGATCGCTCGACAGCACCGCGTCGAGCCGGTGCGGGCGCAGCCGCCGCGCCAGCGCCTCGGCCTGGACGAGCCCGGTCGGGTTGAGCGGGGTATCCGTGTGCCCTTGCAGCCGCCCCTCGCGGTTCCAATCGGTTTCGCCGTGGCGGAACAGGAACAATATGCGCCGGTCTTGGCCTGGCTCCACGACGCCCCTCCCCGATGATCCTCCGATGATTATTGCCGTTCTCTTGGGGACGGCCGGCAACAGCTCCGTCGTCGCCGATGGCTGCTCCGCTATCGGGTGAGGCGCCGCCGATCGGCCGCTGTCGGGCCGCGGTCACGCCCAAAGTCCACGCTTCTTCGGTCTCGATCCGCCAGCGGTCCGCGGGCGACAGGCCGGGGTCGCCGGCGAACAAGGCTGCGAGTTCCCCGGCGCCGTCGCGCTCGGCGAGAAATCGGGCGACGGTGCGGACTTGGGCCCGGTCCTTGGGCTCGCCCGGCGCCGGGACACCGCCCACAACGACGGATAGATTTCGGCGATGACGACCGGGCGTCGTCAGCGGGTGCGCGAAGACCGGTCTCGAACGGCCAGACCTGCGCCTGCCGGCCCAGCGCGGATCGTCGCGCAGGGCCCGCACCACCGGGATGCCGGTCAAGGCCTGGCCGCCGACCGAGCCGGCGCCCAACAGCTTCCAGCAGGGCTGCGCGCTCGGAACATAGAGATCGACCAGCCGGCGTTCGGCCAGCCCGTCGCTGTCGTGACGGCGGTGATGCCTGCGGCGCGAGATGGGTTCTGAGCGGCGCCGGCGGGGCAGCCCCAGAACGGAAACGCCCCGCCCGAGACGCGCCGGTTCAAGGCTTCGGCGACATCGAAGCGATTGTTGCGGTTGTCCTCGTCATCGCTGACGAGGCCGGCGATCTCGTCCCAGACGGCGCGCCAGGGCGGCCCGGCAAGACCGAGCCGGGCGGCGAACCCGGCGGGATAGCCGAACGGGAAATCGAAACCCGAGCAAGACCCGCTCGTCCCGTTCGCCCGCGCCGCCACCAGCCAGTCGGCGATCAGCGCCTTCGCTGCATGCCGGGTCGGCGGGTTGACCAGCTTTCGCTCACCGCCGCGGCGCCTGCCAGCAGATCCAGATGCTGTCGCGGCCCGATCTGCGGCAGGTTCGCCGCGCTCCAATCGACGATCGACAAAGCTGTCGAACATTTCAGCCGCCGAGGACTGCCGCAGGTTCGCGCCGACGCAGCGCTGCCGATCGGTGTCCGCACCCTCCGGTCATCGGTTGACCCTCCGCCGGCCGCGGCCGAGACTGCCGCCGCGATGATGCCGGCCGTCGACGCCAATCCGCTGCTGCTGCTCGTGGCCGGCCTCGCCGTCGATGCGTGGCTCGGCGACATGCCGGCGATCTTCAGCCGCGTCCCCCACCCGGTCGTGCTGGCCGGCCGCGCCGTCGCGTTTTTCGACCGCAAGCTCAACCGCGAGATCCGCAGCGAAGCCGCGCGCCGGATTCGCGGCATTCTCACCGTGCTCGCGCTGGTCGGCCTCGCCGGCGCGCTCGGCCTGGCGATCGAGCTTCTGTGCCGCGGCAGCCTCGTCGGCGCGGCGGTCGAGATCCTGCTGATCGCGGTGCTGGTCGCTCAGCGCAGCCTGTTCGAGCATGTCGCCGAGGTCGCCCACGCGCTCGATCGGGGCGGGCTCGCGGCCGGGCGCGAGGCGGTGCGGCACATCGTCGGCCGCGACCCGAGGAGCCTCGACGCTCATGGCGTGGCCCGCGCCGCGATCGAGAGCCTGGCCGAGAATTTCAGCGACGGGGTCGTGGCCCCGGTGTTCTGGTATCTGCTGCTCGGCCTGCCGGGCCTCTTCGCCTACAAGATGGCGAACACGCTCGACAGCATGATCGGGCACCGGACGCCGCATTATCGCGCTTTGGCTGGGCCGCGGCCCGCTTCGACGACCTCGCCAATCTGGTCCCGGCGCGGATCAGCGGGCTGCTGATCGCCGCCGCGGCGCTGTTCGCCGAAAAGGGCCGCCCCGGCCGGGCGCTGGCGATCATGCTGCGCGACGCCGCGCAAGCACCGCTCGCCGAATGCCGGCTGGCCCGAAGGGGCGATGGCCGGGCGCGCTCGGTCTGGCGCTGGCCGGGCCGCGGCACTACCCCGAGGGCGTGGTCGTCGATCCGTGGGTCGGCGAGGGCACGGCGCGGGCGGCGACCTCGGACATCGCCCGCGCGCTCGGCCTCTACAAGCTCGCCTGCCTGCTCGAAGGCGGCCTGGTGCTGGGCGCTTGGCTCGCCGCCCATTTCAGCCTGCTGATGTAAGCCGGGGCGGCCGCGCCGCGGCGAGCAGCGCCGACAAGATCGAGATGCCGTTCGAGATGGTCGGCGAGGGCGTCGAGAGTGGCCTCGACCTGATGCTTCATAGGCGAAATCGCCGGAAGCGGCGCCGAGCCGTGCCAGAAAGCTGCGGCGGAACGCGATCGCCGGCGAAGAGGCCGTGCAGATAGCAGCCGGCGACGAGGCCATCGGCGCTGACCGCACCGTCGCCGCGGCCCGCCAGCCTCAGCATCGGCCGCTCCAGCCCCGGCCCGGTCGTCTCCCCGAGATGCATCTCGTAGCCGGCGACCGGCATCCCGGTGGCGAGCTCGACGCCGCCGACCGATCGCAGCCGCTTGTCGGCGCCCAGCACCGTATCGATGTCGAGCAGCCCGAGCCCCGGCAGCGGTCGCCCGGCGCCCTTCCACGCCCAGCGGATCGGCGATCGTGCGCCCGAGCATCTGATAGCCGCCGCACAGGCCGAGGATTCGCCCGCCCTGCCGGCGATGGGCGAGGATGTCGATGTCCCAGCCCTCGCGGCGCAGGAATTCGAGATCGGCGAGCGTCGCCTTCGAGCCCGGCAGGATCACCAGTGCCGCGTCGCGCGGCAATGGCCGGCCGGGCCGGACCATGACCAGCTCGACCCCCGGCTCGGCGCGCAGCGGGTCGAGATCGTCGAAATTGGCGATCCGCGGCAGTACCGGCACGGCGATTTTGACGGATCGCCGACGCCGATCTCCCTCGCCCCCTTCGGGAGAGGTCGGGTGAGGCGATCGCCCGCGCTGCGGGAGAGGCGCCTCACCCTGCCCGCTCGGCAGGGGGTGAGGGTTTCGACGGGGCGAGGGCCAGCGAATCTTCCGCCGGCAACAGCTCGGCGGCCGCGGAAAGAACGGCACCACCCCGAACGAGCGCAGCCCGGTGCGCGCGCCGATCGCGGCGATGCCGCCGTCGAACAGCCGGATGTCGCCGCGGAACTTGTTGACGATGTAGCCGGCGAGCAATGCCCGCTCGCTGTCCGACAGCAGCGCGCAGGTGCCGACCAGCTGGGCGATTACGCCGCCGCGCTCGATGTCGCCGATCAGCACCACCGGCACCACGGCCGCCTCGGCAAAGCCCATATTGGCGATGTCGCCCTTGCGCAGGTTGACCTCGGCCGGGCTGCCGGCCCCCTCGACGAGGACGAGATCGGCGCCGTCGCCGAGCCTCGCGAAGGCGGCGAGCACCGCAGGCAGCAGGCCCGGCGCCATGCGTCGGTACTCCGCCGCCGAGGCGCTGCCCCAGACCTGGCCGCTCGAGCACGATTTGCGCGCCGCTCTCTGATTGCGGCTTCAGCAGCACCGGGTTCATGTCGGTCACGGGTGCGACGCCGCAGGCGCGCGCCTGCAACGCCTGCGCGCGGCCGATCTCGCCGCCATCGGCGGTGACCGCGGCGTTGTTCGACATGTTCTGCGGCTTGAACGGCCGCACCTTCATTCCGCGCCGGGTAAAGGCGCGCGCCATCCCCGCCAGCAGCAGGGATTTGCCGACATCCGACCCGGTCCCTTGCAGCATCAGCGCGCGGGTCACGACCAGGCTCTTGACGCTCCGCCGCGTCATTGCGAGGAGCAGGGCGACGACGCAATCTCGACGCACCGCGCCCGATCCCGAGGAGATTGCTTCGCGCTGCGCTCGCAATGACATTGGCATCAGAATTCGATGCCGGGCTGGGCTTTGACCCCGGCGCGGAAGGGGTGCTTGACGAGGGTCATTTCGGTCACGAGGTCAGCGGCGGCGATCAGCTCGGGCTTGGCGTTGCGGCCGGTGACGACGACGTGCAGGTCGCGCGGCTTTGCCGTCAGCGCCGCCACCACTTCGTCGAGCGGCAGGTAGTCGTAGCGCAGCACGATGTTCAGCTCGTCGAGCAGCACGAGGCGATAGGACGGGTCGGCGATCATCGCCTTTGCCGCTTCCCAGGCGGCGCGGGCGGCGGCGATGTCGCGGGCGCGGTCCTGGGTGTCCCAGGTAAACCCCTCGCCCATCGCCCGGCAGGTTACCAGGTCGCCAAAGCGTTCGAGCGCCACCCGCTCGCCGGTGCCCCATACGCCCTTGACGAACTGGACGATGCCGACCCGCATGCCGTGGCCGAGACAGCGCAGCACCAGACCGAACGCGGCGGTCGATTTGCCCTTGCCGGTCCCGGTGTGGACGATCAACAGCCCGCGCTCTTGCGTTTTGGTCGCCAGCATGCGGTCGCGCGCGGCCTTGCGCCGGGCCATCTTTTCGTTGTGGCGGCGGTTGACCTCCTCCTCGGTTTCGGCAGGGCTAGGATCTTCACGCATGTGTGGCGTGGGCGGGCCGGTGGTTACTTGCCGAAGATGTCGAGCGGCAGGAAGGCGCTGACGACGATGTTCGGCACGTCGACCAGTTCGCTGAGCTTCAGGTCGACCGCGACCGAGCAGATCGCATAGGCCTGCTGCCGGCTCCAGCCGCGCTCGACCAGGAGGTCGATCATCGACAGCAGCGCGTTCTTCGCGCTGAGCGTGGCGTCCTCGCTCTCGTTGATGCCGTCGTCGCGCACCGACATTCCGGTCGTCGCCAGAAAACGCTTGGGCGCCGCCAAGCTCGGGCGGGAAATAATAGTCGTCGCGGGCAAAGCGCGGAAAGCGGATGCCGCGCCGCTGCGCCTCGCCCTTGTGCAAGGAAAAGCGCACCAGGATCGAGCCGCACATCTCGATCGCGGTGCCGCAGGCCTCGCCGTCGCCCTGCGCGAAATGCGCGTCGCCGACCGAGAACAAGGCACCCTCGACGAACACCGGCAGCATCAGCCGCGCACCCTTGCTCAATTGCTTGATGTCGAGGTTGCCGCCGTTTTCGCGCGGCGGGATCGTGCGCAAGCGCCTCGGCGCCGATCGCCCCGCCCGGCACCGCGCCCTGCGCTTCCGGCGGCAATGCCACGCCGCCGCGGGCGGCGAGCTCGGCTTCGCGGCGCTGCACCTTCTCGCGCAATTCGCGTGACGGGGCGACGCCGATCACGCCGACAAACGAGCCGTCGGGGATGCGCACGCCGGGCAGGTCGGCGGATTCGGCAAAGCCGTCCTTGATCGTCCATTTGGCGATGTAGGGCTCGGGAAAGGCGTCGCGCAGAAAGCCGAAGCCCGGCACCTGGACGGTGTAGGCAAAGGACGCCGGCTTCATGTCGCGGATCTCGACTTCGAGCAGATCGCCCGGCGCCGCGCCGGCGACAAAGACCGGACCGGTCAGCGGATGGACGAGATTGAGGTCGCAGCGCCGCAGATCCTCGGCCGTGGTCGCCGCGGTGATCTGGCCGTCGAAGGCGTCGCGGGTCTCGATCTCGACCTCTTCGCCGAGTGCGGCTTCGACCACCGGTGCGATCGCCTCGTGCCAGCGGTTGTGGCCCTTCTCCGGCTCCTCGGCGAGGCGCTTCTGGTAATCGACCGTGATGCTTTTCATGCCGCCCTCCCGGCCCGCCATCCGACGATCGAGGCTATGCACAAGCCACTGCCGGTGACAAGCGAAGCGCGCGGGGTTCCGTTTCCTTCACCCGAGCGCCGCGGCGGCGCGGGCGACGCGCTCGGCGCGGTCGCGCTGGCGCGGTTCGGCGCGGGCCAGCACCTGCGGCGAGAACCGCCGGGTCGGCCGTCTCGGGCGAGCCCGAAGCGAAGGGCGGGTCCGGATCGTATTCGATCGCCAGCTGGATCGCCTCGGCCGCGGCGCGGCCGGCGATCTCGGCGGCGACGCTCAGCGCCACGTCGATGCCGGCGGTCACGCCGCCGCCGGTAAAGAGATTGCCGTCGCGGACGACCCGCTCGGCCACCGGCTCGGCGCCGAACGCGGCAACAAACTCGCGCGACATCCAGTGGGTCGCAGCGCGCCGCCCGCGCAGCAGCCCGGCGGCGCCCAGCACCAGCGCGCCGGTGCAGATGCTGACGACATAGCGCGCCTGCGCCGCGGCATGGCGCAAAAACGCCAGCACCTCCGCGTCTTCGAGCAATGGATTGATGCCGGGTCCGCCGGGCACCAGCACCAGGTCGAGCGGCGGACATTCGGCAAATGTCGCCATCGGCAGGATCGCGAGCCCATGCTCGGTGCGCACCGGCTGCAAATCCTTCCACAGCAGCAGGGTCTCGCTGCCGGGCAGCCGGGACAGCACCTCGTAAGGGCCGGTCAGGTCGAGCTGGGTCAGGTTGGGAAACACCAGCATCCCGCTGCGGAAACCCGGTTCGCTCATCGCTCTCGTTCTCCGAAGGGCGGTCCGGCTGGAGCCGCGATCTACGTCGTTTATCGCTAGAGTCCGGCCCCGGCAACCGGGAGACGGCGATGCCTCTGATGCTCGCGAGCCCGGCATTTGCGCCCGGCGGCGCGATCCCGTCGGAATATACCTGCAACGGCGCCGACATCTCGCCGCCCTCGCCTGGTCCGGCGAGCCGGCCGGCACCAGGAGCCTCGTCCTCGTCGTCGAGGACCCGGATGCGCCATCGGGCACCTTTCGCCATTGGACCGTCTTCGACATTCCGCCCGGCGCGCATGGGCTTGCCGCGGGCTATGGGCCGAACCGCCCGGTCGGCGGCTTTCGCCAAACCCGCAACGATTTCGGCGGCCTCGGCTATGGCGGACCCTGCCCGCCACCGGGCTGCGGCGCACCATTATCGCTTCCGCCTGCTCGCGATCAGCCGGCCGAGCCTCGATCTGCCAGCGTCGGCGACCGCCTCGGAGGTGCTGCAGGCGGCACAGCCCTACGTCATCCAGCAGACCGACGTTGACCGGCACCTACCAGCGCTGAACCGGCCTACCGGATCGGGCCGGGACTCGATCGGACCTGCCCGGCGCTGTCGATTTGCTGGCGTCCGGGCGAAACTTCGGCCTATAACGCCGCGCCCTGGCGGTCCTGTCTCGGCGCGGTCACCTCGGGTAGCGCCGAGCCGGCGCGGTTGCGCCGCGGGCGGTTTGGGCCAGGTCCCCGAAAGTCAGCGTTGGCGTGGCATACGGACCGAGCGCACAGATGCCCGATACCGCGGTCGCACATTCGGAGACACACACCAAGCTCGGCCAGAGCCTGGGCGTCGCAGCGCTCGGCGTCGTCTATGGCGATATCGGCACCTCGCCGCTCTACACCGTCAAGCAATGTTTCGCGAACGCGGCCGTCAGCGAGCTGCGCGTCTTCGGCGTGCTGTCGCTGATCGCCTGGGCGCTGATGCTGGTCGTCACCGTCAAATACGTCCTCGTCCTGATGCGCGCCGACAACCGCGGCGAGGGCGGCATTCTGGCACTGATGGTGCTGGCCCTGCGCGCCGCTGTCGGGGCGGCGCAACCGCTGGATCCTGTGGGCCGGGCTGTTCGGCGCCGCGCTGTTTTTCGGCGACGGGGTGATCACCCCGTCGATTTCGGTGCTGAGCGCGGTCGAGGGGCTGAAGGTCGCGACCCCCGCGCTCGAGCCCTATGTGGTGCCGCTGACCCTGCTGCTGCTGATCGTGCTGTTCATGGTTCAGCGGCGCGGGACGGCGCTGGTCGGCGGTTATTTCGGCCCGGTCATGATCCTGTGGTTCGCCGCGATCGGGGTGCTCGGCGGGTTCGAGATCGTGCGGCGGCCCTCGATCCTGTTGGCCGTCGACCCGCGTTACGCGATCAACCTGTTCCTGCGCGATCCGTGGCAGGGCTTCGTGCTGCTCGGCTCGGTGGTGCTGGCGGTGACCGGGGCCGAGGCGCTTTATGCCGATATGGGGCATTTCGGACGCGGGCCGATCCGGCGGGCGTGGCTGCGCTTTGTCTTTCCGGCGCTGCTGCTGAATTATTTCGGCCAGGGCGCGCTGCTGCTCGCGCACCCCGGCGCGATCGAGAACCCGTTTTATCATCTGGCTCCGGGTTGGGCGGTCTATCCGCTGGTCGGGCTCGCTTCGAGCGCCACGGTCATCGCCTCGCAGGCGGTGATCTCGGGCGCCTTCTCGATCGCCCGCCAGGCGGTGCAGCTCGGCTATCTGCCGCGCATGCAGGTGCGGCACACCTCCGAGCAGGAGATCGGCCAGGTTTATGTGCCGGCGATCAACGGCATCCTGCTGGTGGCGGTGGTGGCGACCGTGCTCGGCTTCCGCTCGTCGGACGCGCTCGGCGGCGCCTACGGCATCGCCGTCACCGGGACGATGACGGTCACCACCATCCTCGCCTTCATCTATCTGCGCTGGGGTGCGGGTGGCGGCTGTGGCGGCTGATCCCGATGTTCGCGGTGTTTCTGATCGTCGACCTGTTCTTTTTCGGCGCCAACCTGTTGAAGATCATCGACGGCGGCTGGTTTCCGCTGGCCATCGCGCTCGTCGATCTATACGGTGATGATGGCGTGGCTGTGGGGCCGGCGGCGGATCTCGGCGCAGCGGGCGAGCGGCGCGCTTGCCGCTGTCGACCCTGCTCGAGACCCTGAACCCCGACCGGCCGGCGCGCGTCCCCGGCACCGCGATCTACATGACCGCGCGGATCGACAACGTGCCGGCCGCCCTGCTGCACAACATGAAGCACAACAAGATCCTGCACGAGCGCAACGTGCTGATGACGGTGCGCACCGAGGACGTGCCCCGCCTGCCCGAAGCCGAACGGCTGCAGATCGACCATCTCGGGCAGAATTTCCACACCGTCGCGATCCGCTACGGCTTTCTCGAGGAGCCCGACATCCCGCGCGCGCTGGCGCTGTGCCGGGTCGGCGGGTTTCGCTTCAACCTGATGGAGACCTCGTTCTTTGTCGGGCGCGAGAAGCTCGTCGCCAAACGGCCGCCCGGAATGCGGCTGCCGTTCACCAAGCTGTTCATCGTGCTGTCGAACGTCGCCCTCGACGCCACCGAATTCTTCCGGATTCCGATCAACCGCATCGTCGAGCTGGGCGGCCAGGTCGAACTCTGACGGGGCGACCCGCAGCGTTGCCGTGGCGGGCGAGAGGCGACCCGGTGATATAGTCGGCACGCGCTGTCGGTCGGCCGGCATGTCGCCTCGCCGACCCCTGCCTGTTGGAGGATGCGCCGATGATCTATGAAGTCCGCACATATACCCTGCGCCCCGGCACCGTGGCCGAATTCGAGGAGCGCTATCAGAAGCGGCTGCCGCTTCGGGAAAAGCACTCCAAGCTGGGGGCCTTCTGGCATACCGAGTTCGGTCCGCTCAATCAGGTCGTGCACGTCTATCCCTATGACGACCTGCAGCACCGTACCAGGATCCGTTCGGCGATGGCGCAGGACGCCGCGCGCAACGCGATGCCCGGCGGCCAGGACCTGATCGTGGCGCAGGAAGCCGAGATCATGAACCCGGCGCCGTTCATGCGCGCGCTCGGCAGCCGCGATTTCGGCACCGGCAACGTCTACGAGATGCGGACCTACACCTACGCGCCGGGCGACATCCCGAAGGTGCTTGAGGCGTGGGGGAAGGCCATCGAGGCACGCGAGCGGTTCTCTCCCCTGGCGGCCTGCTGGACCAGCGAGCTCGGCGGGCTCAACAAATTCGTCCACGTCTGGGCGTACAAGGACCTCAACGAGCGCGCCCGCGTTCGGAGGAATCCCGCCGGCCCGGCGGCGCGTGGCCGCCGCAGGCTGGGGTGCGTCCGGTCCGCCAGGAAAACAAGCTGTTGATCCCGGCGTCCTTCTCGCCCGTAAGATAGGCAACGTGCCGAGACGATCGGGAAAACGAGGACTTAAGTCTGACTGAGGTATCGCCGGGTCCGTGACAAAGGCGGGGCGAAGCCCAGCCGAAGTTGCGAACCCGGCGACGCCGCGACCTCGCAAGGCGCCGCGGTCCGGCGATCGTGGCCGGCCGTATTTGGCGCGGGGCTCGACTAAGCGCCCGACGCGGCGGCGAGGAGAGGTCGAGCAGCCGGGCGATCTGCGGGACAGCGATCCCCGTTTCCCGCCCGGGGTATCGTCGTGCGAGATGCACGACGACGAGATCGTCCGTGGGGATCGCGAACAGGAACTGCCCGCCATGCCCCCAAGCGAAGCAGAGTAGGATCGGCAGAACCCCCGGCGGCCGCCGTGAGCCTGCAGCCGCGAACCATGTCCCTCCCCACTGCGGATCTCGACCTGGCGCGATCCGATCACGCCGCCCTCGACGGTGCGACGCGGCGCCATCGGGCTGGCCCGGCGGTCCCATTCGTGGCAAGCTGCCGACCCTCCGCAAACCGACGAGGCCGGCCATGAAAATCGAGCGCATAGACCATCTGAACCTGACCGTGGCCGATATCGACCGCAGCCTGGAGTTCTACCGGCGCGTGCTCGGCATGAAAGCCGAGAGTGTCGGCGAAGGCCGTGCGGCGCTGCATTTCGGCCAGCAGAAGATCCACCTCGACGCCGCCGGCGGCGCGATGGCGATGAATGGCGAAAAGCGTCAGCCGGCGCATATCTGCTTTATTACCGAGGCGCCGATGGGCGAGGTTATGGCCCATCTCGAAGATTGCGGCATACCGGTGCGGATGCAGGGGCCGCGCGCCGGCGCGATCGGCACGATCCAATCGGTCTACATCGACGACCCGGATCGGAACTCGATCGAGATCTCCAGCTACTGACGCGCTGTTCGCGAGGTGGTGGCGGCTGAGAGCCGCTCGTTCTCCGGACGAGTTGGGCGAATGAGGACACGGCATGGGGCTCGCCCGGAAAGCGACGGAAGCGGCGCTGAACCGAGGCAGAATGGGTTACAGCCTCGAAAGCCGGTGTCCCTGCCGGCGGGATGATGTTGGCGCGCCGAATACCCGAGGACACCTTGGCGCCGTTGCTCGCCGCGGCTTGCTCATGCGGGAGATGGGCGAGTTCGGCGCCGAGATAGCGGGCGAGGGTGTCCATCGCCGAGCGGCCGGCGCGGGCCTCGGCGTCGGGATTGTAATTGGTGTTGGTGTTGACGTCGTAGGTGTAGACCGCGCCGTCGGCGTCGGTGATGAACTCGATGCCGGCGACGCCGATGTCGTTGGCGGCGAGGAAGGCTTCGTAGCGCTGCTTCAGCGCGCGGGTCGATGTCGTCGATGATCGTGAATTTCGCGCGCGGCTGGTCGGCTTCGCCCTGGCCGGCCGGGCAGAACGCGTCGCCGACGGCGCAGGCATCGGCCGGGCACAGCTCGAACCCGTCGCTGGTGTCGACCTCGACCGCGTAAAGGAACCGGCCGCCGATGAATTCGGCGCGGGTGATCAGCGGAGAGGCGCGCGGACATATTGCTGCAACAGATGGAGGCCGTCGACCGGCGGCTCGTAATCGGCGCCGTCGAGGTAATCGCCCAAGGCTTCGACGGTGTGAAACAGCCGCACGCCGAGCCCCTTGCCGCCGCGGTTCGGCTTGAGGATGAACGGGCCGCCGCCGAAATGCCGCCGCGCCGCGTCGGCGAGCAGTTCCTTGCCGGCGACTAGAACGGTGTGCGGGGTGCGGATGCCGGCGTTTTCGAGCGCGGCGTATTGGCGGGCCTTGCTGATCTCGAGGTCGAGCGCGCGGCTGCCGTTGACGACGCGGCGCCCGTGCCGATCGAGCCAGGCCAGCACCGATGCGGTCAGTTCGGCGGCGTAGCGATGATCGCGGGTGTGCGACGAGGCGCTCATCCGGTTGTAGAAAACGCCCTCGGGCGGCGGCCGCGACAGGTCGAAGACGCCGCGGTCGAGAAACCAGTCGCGCCACGGCAGCCCCTGCCGGTCGAGCGCCTCGGCCAACGGTTCGAGCCAGGCCGCATTCTCGTGGATCACGTGGATGTGGGTCACCGCCGCCGCCTCCCGCTGCGGCAGCAGGTTAGTTGCACAGCAGTTTGGATGTCAAAGGATCCTATTTCACATTGAATAGTCGATTTGATCATCGGTGAATTCGAGCCGGTCGATGCGTCACGAGGGCGGTGTTGGCCGGCCGCAGATCGCCGTCGTAGGGCCAGGGATAAGGGTCGGCTGCGACATATCGCGGGTCCATCGGCAGGGGCTCCCTTGGCGAAAGCGGTGCGCGCGGGCGGGCTTGCCTACGTAACGCCTCAAATCACGCGCCAGAACGAGCGCCGCGCGCCGACGGCGCCCGGCGAGGGGGCCCTGGTCACTGGGAGGTGGCGCCCGGTCCAGGCGCGGCATAGAGCTGGGCCGCATCCTGGGCGAGCGCCGCGCGCGACGCGGCCTCAGATACATCATGTGCCCGCCATCGTAGACGCGCAGGCGAATTTGCGCGCGCGTCGCCGGCGGAACCTGCAGCTGGCCGATCAGCCAGCGCGAGGACAGATAAGGCGTCACCAGATCATACCGGCCGTTGGCGATCAAAACCTTTGTCCCCGGATGCGCGACGCAGCGCCGCCTCCAGCGAGGTCATCGGCAGACCGCGGCCGCCCTCGCGACGCTCGCCGTCCCAGTTCCATTGCCGCGAGACTTGCCGGCCAGCACCCGATAAGGCTGGTCGGTGCGATAGCCGAGATCGTCGGCCGCATAGGCGTTGAATGCGGCCCCGAAAGCGGCGGCGATCGGCTGGAGCAACGGGTCGCTGCCGTCCCGTTCGTCGGCGGGGGCCGGGCGCGCGATCGTGCCATCATAAAGGCTGACCCGTTCGCCGCGGCCGCGCAGGATCTCGCGGGCGAATACATAATTGGGAACGCGGGCCCGCCAGCGGCGCACGATCTCCTCGCGAAGCCCGATCATCCCGGCGACCTTGGCGATAAAGGGGTCACCTGGCGGCGGCTGGCCCTCGATCCCGGCGAGGCCGACGAGATAATCGCAGAGCGCGAAATGCTCGACCGAAGCGAGGTCGCCGCCGGCCTCCGCGCACGTGGAGCGCGCCGGCGATGGCGGCATAAGTCGGCAGGAAAAAGCCGGCGGCGAGCAGATCGCGCTGGTTCGGATGCAGCGCCGAGAGGTCGAGCGCCGGCGAGATCAGGACGAGGCCGCTGACCGTCACGTCGACGTCGCGAGGCAAGGTCTGCGCCATCGCCGCCGCCCGAAACCCGCCATAGCTCTCGCCGACGAGGTAGATCGGCGAGGTCCAGCGCTGGTGCCGGGTCAGCCACAGCCGGACCACGGTGTCGAGCGAGTCGAGATCGGCATGCACGTCCCAGAACGGCTTGTCCGGATTTTGCGTCCTTGCCCTCGCCGCGGCTGAAGCCGGTGCCGACCGGGTCGATAAAGACGAGGTCGGTGAACGGCAGCCAGGTCGAGGGGTTGTCGACGAGGCGCACCGGCGGGCGCGGCACATCGCCGTCCGCCGGCGTCTGCATGATTTTGGGCCCGAGCGCGCCCAGGTGCAGAAACACCGAGGCCGCGCCGGGCCCGCCATTCAACACGAAGCTGACCGGCCGCGCCGCGCCGGCCGGCGCCTGGACGCATATAGGACACCGTGAAGATCGAAGCGGTCGCAGCGCCCTTTTGATCGGTCAGCGCAAAGGTCTCGGCGATCGCGTCATAGTCGAGCGCGACGGTCGCCC
The DNA here is from genome assembly GCA_963795485.1 of uncultured Alphaproteobacteria bacterium. Taxonomy (GTDB): domain Bacteria; phylum Pseudomonadota; class Alphaproteobacteria; order ATCC43930; family CGMCC-115725; genus AP-15. Next base: position 509,763 of record CAWCIL010000008.1, on the reverse strand, counting down.
AGCTTGATCGTGTGGTGGGTCGCCACCCGCGCCGGCAGTGCGGTTTCCGGCTTGTCGTCGGCCCGAGCCGCCGGCGCCGAGCACGATCAGCCAAAGGCAGGCTATCGCCGCAATCTTCGCCATCCGGCGCCTCGCAATCGTTTCGGACCGGACCGCGGAAGGCGGCCGGCGGTGTCGGTTTCCAAGTTACACCGGCCGGCAAAGCGTGAATACTGCCGGGACCGGCGAGGCTGCCGCGGCCGTTTTCAAAGGGAGGGTCCGATGCCGAGTTCTGCTCGGGTGGCGCTGATCACGGGGTGCGGCAAGCCGGTCGGCATCGGCAATTCGACGGCGCGCGCCTTGGCCGCCGCCGGGGTGACGCGTCGTCGTTTCCGACGTGGTGGCGACCGGGGTCGCCAACGAGCACAATGTCCAGGGCGACACCGACGCCTCGTGGGGCGGGGTCGACAGCCTGGTCGAGGAGATCCGCCGCAACGGCGGGGCCGCCTCGTCGACCCTGGGCGACGTCAGCATCGAGGCCGACGCCCGGCACATGGTCGACGAGGTGCTGAGCCGCTACGGCCGGCTCGACATCCTGGTCAACAATGCCGGGGCGCCGCAGGGCGCCGACCGCAACGAGATCGAGGACGTGCCGGTCGAAGCCTGGGACCGTACCTTCGGCGTCAACGCCCGCGGCTGCTTTCTGATGTCGCGCGCCGCGGTGCCGGCGATGCGCAAGGCCGGCTGGGGCCGCATCGTCAGCGTGTCGTCGAAGGCGGCGTTCCGGCCCGGCCGCAACCGCGCCACCTATGCCGCCTCGAAGGCCGCGATCGTCGGCTTCACCAAATCCTTGGCGCTCGACCTGGCGCCCTTTGGGATCACCGTCAATGCCGTCTGCCCCGGCCCGATCCGCACCTCGCGGGCGATCAGCACCAACCGGCGCGAATATGGCGACGACCTCGAAATCGGCTTTGCCGAGCGCTCGAAAGCGATCCCGGTCGGCCGCTTCGGCACCCCCGACGAGGTCGCGGCGATGATCGCCTTTCTCGCCTCCGACCAGGCCGCCTTCGTCACCGGCCAGGCGATCGGCATCGACGGCGGCTGGTGAGGGCAGCGACCGGTTTATTGCCTCAGGTCCGCAACAATCCGCTGGAAGCAGGACTTCACCTGATCGCGGTCGTGTCTCTCTTCCACAGCCTGCAGTCGAAAGTGGACGTGCGCCATCTTCTGGTAGAACTCGGCGAAAGTGAAATTGACAAATGCGCCACCAGCTGCTCCGAGGAGAGGGGCTGCCTCAGCTCAGGAATTTTTCGGACACCGCTACGCCAAACCGAGGAGCTATACGCTTGATGAGTTGAGCGACCGTTTGTTGCCAATTCCGAAACGGACTCCCCAAAAGCCAAACTCCGCATCGGCGTCATCTTCCAATGAGCCGCCGAGAGCGAAGACAGCGATACATTGCTCGCGGACCTCCGAATCTGACGGATCCTTCCCGTAAGATATTGCGATCTGCTGGACCGAGCGCAGGATCAGTGCAGTCGTCACGGGTAGCTCGACGACCATTGTAGCCGCGCCACCAATCCCCCCCAATGCTCCGGTGACGGCGACGGCCGCATGATGCCAAGCTTCACTGTTGGCCCAGGCGAGGACGCTCTCTATCCACGAGGAATTCCGGAAACTCTTTCGGTCCGACCAGAGTGCGGCGTCGTACGCCTTCTTGAGAGCGAAGTGAGCCAATTCCTCGATCTTGGCTTTTACCGCTGCGGGAAGCTCCCTCAGGGCTGCCTCGACAGCCTTCCCTGTCAGATCCGCGATCTTCATAAATAAACCGGTCGCATCCAGATATGCTCTGGCGATATGTTTCAGCTCCGTAAACTCTTCGTCCGACAAGCCGGAACACGAATTGCTCCGCCGAGCATCCACCGACACGCAGCTGGTCATTGCGTTGTCTCCCTCTACTCCGTAAAAGAGCACAGGGATATGAATAATTCTACAATGCTTATGTTCTAATGCGAACCAAGTCGATGCTTCCGATGTTCTCTTCCTCGTCGCCCCCGCGAAAGCGGCGGTCCAGGTTTGCGAGCGCGGTGCCGGACGCCCCCTGTTCAGGCCAGGGGCAAGCTGTGGGTGCCCGCTTTCGCGGGCATGACGAAAAAAGTAGCGGGTGCTGAGGCTTAAACTCGAAGCACTAGGCGCCGGTCAGCTCGCGGCGGACGATGCGGGCGCCGTCGGACAAGGCCTTCAATTTGGCGAAGGCGAGGTCGCGCGGCAGGTATTTCATGCCGCAATCGGGGGCCGGGATCAGCCGCTCGGCCGGGACGTGCCGGAGGGCGGCGCGGATGCGGGCGGCGACGGTCTCGGGCGTTTCCGGCTCAGGGTCGCCCATGCTGATCACCCCGAAGATGACCGTCTTGTCGCCGAGATGGTCGAGGTTGCCGAGATCGAGATCGGGCTGCGCCGCCTCGATCGAGATCTGCCTCACGATCGTCCCGGAGAGTTCGGGCAGAAACGAATAGCCGTTGGGCTTGTCGCGCGCGACATAGGCGTAGCCGAAACACAGATGCAGCGCAGTGGCGCCGGGAATGCCCTCGAAGGCCCGGTCGATCGCCGGCAGGGCCAGCCGCCGCGCCTCCTCGGGCCGCGCCTGCAGCCAGGGCTCGTCGAGCTGGATCACATCCGCCCCGGCGGCCTTCAGATCGCGCAGCTCGGCGTTGACCGCGGCGGCGTAATCCATGACCAGCTCTTCTTCGTCCCGGTAGAACTCGTTCTTGGCCTGGCGCGACATCGTGAACGGGCCGGGAATGGTGATCTTGATCGGATGGTCGGTGTGGCGGCGCAGGAACTCGACATCGCGAACCTCGACCGGCCGCAGCCGCCGGATCGGGCCGACAATGCGCGGCACGACGACGGTGCCGCTCGACCGGCCGCGGACTTCCGCCGGGTGGTCGAGATCGACACCGGACAGCGCCGTCGCAAACCGGTTCGAATAGCTCTCGCGGCGGATCTCGCCATCGGTGATGATGTCGATCCCGGCCTCCTCCATGTCGCGGATCGCGAGCCTCGTCGCGTCGTCCTGCGCTTGTTCGAGCCACGGCTCGCGGCACGCGCCATAATTCCTGCGCGCGCACGCGCACCGGCGGCAGATGGGTCAGCCGCTCGCGGTCGATCAGCCAGTCGGGCTGCGGATAGCTGCCGACGACGGTCGTCGGGAGAAGGGTCTCGGTCACAGCGCTCCCTCCGGTGACTGGGCGCGGGCCACGGCGATGATCGCGCCGGACCATTTGCCTGGGTGGCAGCGGCGACTATATCCCGAGACGGGTCGGCGAAGGTCGTTCCTCTTCTTCAGCTCGACGGGGCTGCGATGATCCCGGCTTGGCCCGAGACGCTGTCGGTCGCCTTTGTGCTGTCGGGCTTGTTCTGCGCGGCGGTCGTCACCGCCGACCTGACCCGCCATCGTCAGACGATGTGGATCATGGATATCGTCTGGCCGTTGACTGCGCTCTACAGCGGTCCGTTCGGTCTGTGGGCCTATCTTCGACGTGACCGGAAATGGCTCGTATTTGTCGCCGGGATTACCTTGCTCGGCGGTCGCTGGCGAAGTACGTGGCGGCTTTCGTGCTGGCCTATGTTTTCGGCATTTTCTTTCAATACTTCTCGATCGCGCCGATGCGCGGGCTCGGTTTTGCCGACGGCATGTGGGCCGCGGTCAAGGCCGATACGTTGTCGCTCGTCGCCTATGAAATCGGCATGTTCGCCTGGATGGCGGCGACCCAGAAGCTGCTGTTCCCCGGTCTGGAGCCGACGAGCTGGACCTTCTGGTTCATGATGCAGATCGCGACGATGCTGGGCCTGGCGACTACCTTCCCGATGAATCTGGCGGCTGATCCGCCGCGGCGTCAAGGAAGCGATGTAGCCGGTATCTCCGAGGCGTCGAGGGTCGATCAGGCTCTTCACCGAGCGGCAGCGATCCGAGCGCGGGCATGCTTCGACCTCCTATCGGCAGCGAAGGTGATACGGTCCGTCGGAGCCCTGACGGCTCGGGCCGGGGTCTCGCAACCGGCCGTCTCAAAGCATCTCGGGGTCCTGAAGCAGGCCGGGCTGGTGCGCGACCGCCACGAAGGCCGCCAGACGCACTATAGCGCGCAGCTCGGCGCCTTGGCCCCGCTGATCGACTGGACAAGCCGGATGGCCGGCTTCTGGCAAAGCCGGTTCGATCGCCTCGAAGATCTGCTCAAAAGGATGGACCAATGACCAATGCTGCGACCGCAACGCTTTCCGTCGTAGTCGAACGGGAGATACCGTTTCCGCCGGAAAAGATCTGGCGCGCGCTGACGCAACCACAGCTGATCGAGGAGTGGCTGATGAAGAACGACTTCAAGCCTGTGGTGGACCACCGTTTCAATCTTCGCGCAGACTGGGGCGCTGTCGACTGCCAGGTCCTGGCCGTCGAGCCGAACAAAACGCTGTCTTACACGTGGGCGGCCTATGGTCTGGAGAGTGTCGTCACTTGGACTCTCACCGCTACGAGCACGGGGACCCACCTGCGCATGGAGCAGTCGGGCTTCCGGCCGGATCAGCAACAGGCCTACCAGGGCGCCCAGGGCGGGTGGCAGCGGTTCTTCGCAAACCTGGAGCAGGTCTTGGCGCGGATAGATTGAAGCTCTGCGGAACAAATCAAAGCTAGGATCATAGAATAGGGCGACAGGAGCACGGCCCCGGTCCAGCTCGCGACGGGCGTCGTTGCTCCTGTCCTCCTATTCGCGTATCAAAGCCTCGGGACTTAAGGAGCAGAAACCGGCATGAAAAACAGCGGGGCGCAGAAAAGCGAGTCTCCTTCTCAGCTGATAGACGCGAGAATCGAGGAGCTGGGCGATTGGCGGGGCAAGATGCTCAGCCGGCTCCGGACTCTAGTCAAGGAAGCCGATCCCGAAATCATCGAGGAGTGGAAGTGGCGAGGGGTTCCGGTGTGGTCGCACGACGGATTGATCTGTACCGGCGAGACTTACAAGAAGGTCGTGAAGATGACCTTCGCCAAAGGGGCGGCTCTGCAGGATCCTTCGGGGCTCTTCAACTCCAGCCTTGACGGGAACACAAGACGCGCCATCGACTTCCACGAGGGCGGGAATATAGACGAGGAGGCTCTGAAAAGTCTCGTTCGCGCCGCCGTCACCCTGAATAAGTCCAAAGCCAAAAGTTAATCTACGCAATCAAACATTTTTCTTGGATAGTGCAAGAAGAAGCCTGCATCACGCGTCAACCACGTTTAACAGCGCCTATGCTAAGCTCTGCGCCATCGGGCGGATCGCGATCCCGGCCTGTTCGAGCTTGGCGCGCACCTGCTCGGCCATCGCCACCGCCGCCGGGTTGTCGCCGTGGACGCAGACCGTGTCGATCGCGACCGGGATGCGCTTGCCCGATTGGCTGATGATCGCCCCCTCGCGCACCATGGCTTGCACCCGCTCGGCCGCCATCTCGGGATCGTGCAATACCGCACCCGGCAATTTGCGCGAGACGAGGTTGCCGGTGTCGTCATAGGCGCGGTCGGCATAGATTTCGCGCGCCATGCGCAGCCCCAATTCGCCGGCCGCGCGTTCGAGCTCGGTGCCGGCCATCACCACATAGATCAGCTCGCGGTCGATGTCGGCGATGGCGCGGCCGATCGCCAGCGCGGTCGATCGGTCGATGGCGGCGAGGTTGGCGAGCGTGCCGTGCGCCTTGACGTGGCCGACGCGGTGGCCGAGGGCATGCGCCACACCCTGCAAGGCGCCGATCTGATAGACGACGGTCTTTTCGATGTCCCCCGGCGCTTCGCCCTGGATCTGCCGGCGGCCGAAGCCCCAGACATCGAAAAAGCTCGGATGCGCGCCGACGCCGACGCCGTTCTCTTTGGCGCGGCTGACGGTCTCGAACATGACCAGCGGGTCGCCGCCATGAAAGCCGCAGGCGACATTGGCCGAGGTGACGATCTGCAGCATCTGAGCGTCGCTGCCCATGGTCCAGGCGCCAAAGCTCTCGCCCATGTCGCAGTTGAGGTCGATCACGTCCATCCGCGGTTCCTCCCTTGGCCCGGCAAATTCCGGCGAATTATTAAATGGGCGGCGGCGCCCGACGCGCCAACCGACGGGCGATCGGCTTTCGTTCACCGCCGGCCCGAAGCGCGCTAAACTGCCGCCATGTCCGAACGTCAGGGAAGACCGTCGCCCGAGGCGCTGCTAGCGGCGGCGAAGCAGGAGGGCCGCGGCCGCCTGAAGATCTTTCTCGGCGCCGCGCCCGGCGTCGGCAAAACCTACGAGATGCTGCTGTCGGCCCAGGCCAAGCGGCGCGAGGGGGTCGACGTCGTCGTCGGCATCGTCGAGCCGCACGGACGGCGCGAGACCGAGGCGTTGCTCGAGGGTCTCGAAACCGTCCCGCGGCAGCAGGTCGAGTACAAGGGCCACCTGCTGGCCGAGATGGATCTCGATGCGATCCTGAAGCGCCGCCCGCGGCTCGTTCTGGTCGACGAGCTGGCCCACACCAACGCCCCGGGCAGCCGCCACCCCAAACGCTATCTCGATGTCGAGGAATTGATCACCGCCGGCATCGACGTGTTCGCGACCTTGAACATCCAGCATGTCGAGAGCCTCAACGACGTGATCGCGCGGATTACCCGGATCCGGGTGCGCGAGACCGTGCCCGACAGCGTGCTCGACCAGGCCGACGACATCGAGGTGATCGACCTGGCGCCGGAAGACCTGATCAAGCGCCTCAACGAAGGCAAGGTCTACGTGCCGCAGCAGGCCGAGCGGGCGGTCCGCAACTATTTTTCGACCGGCAACCTGACCGCGTTGCGCGAGCTGGCGCTGCGGCGTACCGCCCAGCGGGTCGACGAGCAACTGCTCTCGCATATGCGCGCGCATGCGATTGCCGGGCCGTGGCCGGCGGGCGAACGGGTGCTGGTGTGCGTCAGCGAGGCGCCGAGCACGGCGGGGCTGATCCGCTATGCCCGTCGGGTCGCCGACCGGCTGCGCGTGCCGTGGACCGCGATCTATATCGAGACCGGGCGGACCGAGCGCCTCAACGACGCCGAGCGCGACCGCGTCGCCGATCATCTGCGGCTGGCCGAGCGGCTCGGCGGCTCGACGATCACGATCCCCGGCCGCAACATCGCCGACGAACTGGTCGCCTACGCCTGCGCCAACAACATCACCCAGATCGTCATCGGCAAATCGGCGCGCTCGCGCTGGTTCGAGCTGGTGCACGGCTCGGTGGTGCGCGAGCTGATGCGCAAATCCGGGCAGATCAGCCTACACGTCATTTCGGGCGATGCCGAGGACCCGGTTTCGGCAAAATCGGTCGCCACCCGCCCGACACCTCGAAACGGTGCGCATCGGACCCTATCTCGGCAGCACCGGCGGCGTGGCACTCGCCCTCGGCATCGGCCTGCTGCTGCAAGAAATTCATCGCGGTGCAGAGCATCTCGCTGGTGTTCCTGACGGCGGTGCTCGCCTCGGCTATTGCCTGGGGCCTGTTGCCCTCGCTGTTCGCCTGCGTGCTCAGCGTGCTGGCCTACAATTTCTTTTTTTTGCCGCCGCTTTACACATTTACGATTGCCGATCCCGAAAACGTCGTCGCGCTGTTCTTCTTCCTGATCGTGGCGGTCATTGTCAGCAATTTGACGGCGGCGACACGCCGGCAGGTGGTGGCCGCGCGCGGCCGCGCCAAGACGACGGCGGAGCTTTATGCGTTCAGCCGCAAAGTCGCCGGCATCGGCGCGCTCGACGATCTGTTATGGGCGACGGCCTTTCAAATCGCCTCGATGCTGAAGGTGCGCACCGTGCTGCTGATGTCGCCGAGGGACGGGGAGGGGCTCGAAGTCGCATCGGGCTACCCGCCCGAGGACCGGCTCGACGACGCCGACATGGCGGCGGCGCGCTGGACTTGGGACCACAACCGCCCGGCCGGCCGCGGCGCCGACACCTTGCCCGGCGGCAAGCGGCTGTTCTTGCCGTTGCGCACCGGCAGCGGCCCAGTCGGCGTGATCGGCATCGACCGTGACATGCCGGGGCCGCTCCTGACCCCGGACGAACGGCGGCTGCTCGACGCGCTCGCCGATCAGGCGGCGGTGGCGATCGAGCGCATCTCGCTGGCCAAGGGCCTCGACGAGGCGCGCGTGCTGGCCGAGACCGAGCGGCTGCGCGCGGCGCTCTTGACCTCGATCTCGCACGATCTGCGCACCCCGCTCGCCTCGATCCTCGGTGCGGTTTCGAGCCTGCGCAGCTACCCGGAAAAATACGGCGCCGCGGAACGCGAGGAGCTGCTCGCGACGTTGCAGGACGAAGCCGAGCGGTTGAACCGCTTCGTCGCCAATTTGCTGGACATGACCCGGCTCGAATTCGGGTGCGATCGAGCTGAAGCTCGATCTGATCGACGTGGCCGAGATCATCGGCGCGGCCTTGCAGCGGGCCGGAAGCGTGCTCGCCCGCCATCGGGTCGAGGTCGCCGTCGCTCCCGAGCTGCCGATGCTGCGGCTCGATGCGGTGCTGTTCGAGCAGGTGCTGTTTAACCTTCTCGACAACGCGGCGAAATACGCGGCCCCGGGCAGCCGCATCGACGTCCGGGCGAGCCGCGACGGCGAGCTGGTCGAGATCGAAATCGTCGACGAGGGGCCGGGGATACCGCCGGACGATTTCGAGCGGATCTTCGACAAGTTCTACCGGGTACAGGCGCAGGACCGGCGCCGCGCCGGGACCGGGCTCGGGCTGGCGATCTGCCGCGGCTTTGTCGAGGCGCTGGGCGGCTGGATCGTCGCCCGAAACCGCCGCGACCGCTCCGGCGCGGTGCTGACGATCCGCATGCCGGTCGTGCCCGAGATCGGCGCCCCGCGGCAAACGGCCCTGGCGCATGGCTGAGGCTCATGGCTAGCACTCCGACCGTGCTCGTCATCGATGACGAGCCGCCGATCCGCCGGCTGTTGCGCACCACCCTGTCCGCCGCCGGCTACCGCGTCGCCGAAGCCGAAAACGCCGCCGCCGGCCTGCGGTCGCTGGCGGCCGCGAAGCCCGACGTGGTGATCCTCGATCTCGGCCTGCCGGACCGGAGCGGGATCGAGCTGATCGGCGAGATCCGCAAGACGTCGCGGGTGCCGATCGTGGTGCTGTCGGCGCGCCACGACGAGCGCTCGATGGTCGAGGCCCTCGATCTCGGCGCCGACGATTATGTTGCCAAGCCCTTCGGCATGGCCGAGCTGATGGCGCGGCTTCGCGCGGCACTGCGCCACGCTTTTCAGGCGCAAGGGGAATTGCCGGTGTTCGCGTCGGGCGATCTCGCCGTCGACCTGGTGCGCCGCCAAGTCACCCGAGCCGGCCGCGAGGTCAAGCTGTCGCCGAAAGAATTCGACCTGTTGCGCCATCTGGTCATGCACGCCGGCAAGGTGTTGACGCACCGCCATCTGCTGCGCGAGGTGTGGGGTCCGGCGCAGGCCGACGAGGTGCAGTACCTGCGAGTGTTCATCCGCGGGCTGCGGCAAAAGCTCGAACCCGATCCGACCCGGCCGACCCACATCCTGACCGCGCTAGGCGTCGGCTATCGTCTCCAGCTCCCGCCCGAGCAGCGCGCCTGATCTGCCGGCGCGCTCGATATGGCAGTGCCCGCCGCTGGTCCTCGGCTTGCGAGAAATCCGTGCGATTGTCGCGCCGGTTTTGTACACTCTCACCAGCCTTCAAAAAGGAGTAGTCGGGCATGGCACAAGCAGCGCAGAGGACGAGATTTCCGGCGGGTCCGTTGACGTTCGTCGTCAGACACGAATTGTGGGACGGCAACATTCACGATCATGCCGACCAGGGTGTGTCGATCGACGTGGCGGCGGATGTCGGCGGCAAGGAGACCGCCCTGTTGCGGTTCAACTGCTTCGACCAGGAAAAAAGCTACGTCTACGGGCCGGAAAATCCCGATCCGCCGGCCGCGGGGCCGATGACGTCGGACGACATGCCGCAAACGCTGAACGGCGCCAGCCGGGTCTACCGGATGGATCCGATCGCCGACGGCAACCCGATCGGCTGGACGATCAGGACCCTCGAAAAGAAGCTCCGGAAGATGCTGGAACGAGCGGGCTACCCGCGGGTTGCCGCGGCCACCGATCTCGCCGAGGCGGGGCATGTCCTCCCCGAAGTGGAAGCCTGCGCCAGGGCGCTGTTCGCCGCGAAGCGGAACACGGTCAAACATAATCGGGGCACGGACATCTTCGAAGCCGGGAATATCAAGTTCGGGCTGGAGATGCGGCGGCAGGCGGGGGGCGACGGCGGGCTCGCGGTCCACGTCTTGACCGATGTCGGCGGGTCGACGGGAAGGCCGTATGTCGAAGAAACCGAGATCCTAGCCTTCGACTGTTTCTGGCAATTCCCACACTACCACTACGGCCCGCGCAACAAGAACCACCGCATCTTTTGGGACAAGACGTTGGTCGATGATCCGCTCGGCTGGGTCTTCGAGCAATTCGAGAACAGAAAATTGGGAGCCATGATCGAACGCGCCGGCTACCCGGGGGTCGCGGCCGACCTCGACCTGGACAAGATCGCCTCGCTTCTGCCGACCGTGAAAAAGCGGGCCCGCGAGATGCAGGCGGAAGGCGAGAGATTGACCGGCCATCCGGGGCTGCCGTTGGAGATGACCCCGAACCTCGCCGCGGCATAGACGCACGAGACAGCCGCAAAGCTCGTAGGGCGGGACCCGAGCGAACCCGCCGCGGTTTCCGAGCCGCGACGGCGGGTTGCACCCGCCCTACGGAGCGGCTTGCCGGGCGCCCTGGTATACCATATATCATCGGTGATGCCCGAAGCCGGCCCGCGCCTCAGCCCTGCCGTCCCACGCCCCAGCCTCGACGTGCCGCGGCTGGACACCGGCACCAGCTTTCGCAAGAAAGCCTATGCCGCGCTGAAGCGGGCGATCACCGCGATGGACATCTACGACCATCGCCATGAGATCCGGCTCGACGAGCGGCGGCTCTCGGAAGGGCTCGGGGTCAGCCGCACACCGATCCGCGAGGCGATGACGCTGCTCGAGCGGGAAGGCTTCGTCCGCACCCGCCCGCGCCGCGGCATCTTTGTCGTGCGAAAGACCAAGCGCGAGATCGTCGAGATGATTACGGTCATGGCGGCGCTCGAAAGCATGGCGGCGCGGCTCGCCGCCGAGCGCGCCACGGCGGCGGAGATCGCTGGGCTGCACCAGCTGATGGACCGGTTCCGCACCGGCCCCCGCCAAGACAAGGCTGGCGGCGAGCGGCTCGATGAATATTCGGATGCGAACATCGCGTTTCACCAGGCGATTATCAAAATGAGCGGCTGTGCGCTGCTCGCGGAAATGACCGAAAACCTGTTCATTCACATGCGTGCGATCCGCAAGATCACGATCCACCAAGACAACCGCGCCGCGCGCTCGATCGTCGACCATATGCGGATCATCGAGGCGCTCGAAGGGCGGGACCCCGAACTCGCCGAGCGGCTGGCGCGCGAGCACACATTGGGGCTCGCGGCGCATGTCGAGCAGCACGGCGATTTTCTCGACGCGACGGGCGATGATGTGAAGGTGGGTTCAACCGTCACCCCCGCGAAGGCGGGGGTCCAGAGCCTGCTCCCGGCTCGAACCGGGGCAGCAGCTCCGGACTGGGCGACTTTGGATTCCCGGTTTCGCGGGAGTGACGCCGTGATAGGAAACGAAACATGAGCAAAGCGCTTGAAGGTGTGCGCATCCTCGATTTCGGCCATGTCCAGGCGGGGCCGACCGCGACCCAGCTGTTGGCGTGGATGGGTGCGGATGTGATCAAGATCGAGATGCCCGGGCGCGGCGACATCACCCGCGGCCAATTGCAGGACGTGAAGGGCGCCGACAGCCTCTATTTCACGATGCTGAACTCGAACAAGCGCAGCATCACGGTCAATCTGAAATCGCCAAAAGGCCGGGCGGTGATCGAGGAGCTGGTGCGGCGCTGCGACGTGATCCTCGAAAATTTCGGGCCCGGCGTGCTCGACCGCCAGGGCTTTACCTGGGAGCGTTTCCAGGAGCTGAACCCGCGGGTGATCTACGCCTCGATCAAGGGCTTCGGCCCCGGCCCCTTTGTCGATTGCAAGGCTTATGAAAATGTCGCGCAATGCATGGGCGGGTCGGCCAGCACCACCGGCTGGGACGACGGCCCGCCGACCGTGACTGGCGCCCAGATCGGCGACAGCGGCACCGGCGTGCACACCGTCGCCGGCATTCTTGCGGCACTCTTTCAGCGCGAGCGCACCGGCAAGGGCCAGCGTGTCGAAGTGGCGATGACCGACGCCGTGCTTGAACCTCTGCCGGGTCAAGATGCGCGACCAGCAGCGCATCATGAAGGGTCCGTTGCCGGAATACCCCAACCGGGAATTCGGCGACGCCGTGCCCCGCGCCGGCAACGCCTCGGGCGGCGGCCAGCCGGGGGCGGCGCTGCGCTGCGCCGCGGGCGGGCAGAACGACTGGGTCTATGTGATCATCCAGCCGCCCTCGTGGGAGCCGCTGATGCGGTTGTGCGGCCGCGAGGAATTGATCACCGATCCCGGATATGCGACGCCGCAGGCGCGTTTGCCGAAAATCCCGGAATGCTTCTCGATCATCGAGAAATGGACGATGACCAAGACCAAATTCGAGGTCATGCAGGCGTTGAACGATGTCGATGTGCCATGCGGCCCGATCTTGTCGATGAAGGACATCTACGAGGACAAGTCGTTGTACGAGCGCGGTTATCTGGTCGAGGTCGATCATCCGACCCGCGGCCGCTACGTCCAGGTCGGCTCGCCGATCAACCTCTCGGATTCGCCGGTCGAGGTGAAGCGCTCGCCGCTGCTGGGCGAGCACACCGACGAGGTCCTCGATTGGCTCGGCTACGATGGCGCTGCGATCGCCGAATTGCGCAAGGACGGCGCGGTATAGATCAGGGCATGATGTCATGTGCGAGGACGGCGACGACGATAGAAGGCAAGGGTACCGCAGGCTGGTGCAGATCGCGGCAGCTTTGGAAGACGGAGTAAACGTACACGTCATAACTGTTCGGGAGTTGCTGCGATGGTTTGACGCCGAACGACGTGATGATCGAACAGTTTCGAATATAAAGGAGGCACTACGACATTCAGATCTGCGGACTGAGCCTTGGTTCGAGGATCAATTCATCGACGGCCCATTGGAATTTCACAAAGGCTATTTCGGCGGAACCCACGTGCCCGAAATAGAAAAGATGGTGCACGATATTGCCAAAGAATATTTCGACAAAAAGGAACTGGAGGAGGCCGGAGGACCTGTTCCTCCCGGGGCAGAAGCATATCTTAACTCCCTGCGGCTCCAGTTGGTTAGACTTCGGGTTGAGGACTGGATGGAGCGATGCCCAACTAGGCCGACCCACGACCAGTTTCAGGCCAAAGTGAACGAAGTGGGAGAGCTTGCCCTCAGCCAGTTCAGTGAACAAGAAATTAGGGAGGCGCAATATCTCTTGCATATGAATCTTACCAAGGGGGATAATCAGGTAGACTTTGAGAAACAGAATCCAGCTGCTCCATCGGGCCTTGAAATCCCTGCGCAAAGTATCGATGCCGAGGACCGGATCCCCGAGCATGGAAAAGAGGCGATCGATTGGCCGGCCGGGGCAGATAGGGTAGTTTCCCTCCGATCCTCCACAAGAGCAGGCATGCCCGAAACCAGCTTGCGTATCCGGAGACTTCGTACGCGCTAACATACCGCCGGTCAGCGTAAAGCCGAATGACAGCATCGCTAAAGCGGTTACCCTAATGGTGATGCACGAGTTTTCGCAGTTGCCGGTAATGAGTAGTGAGAGGGAGGTCAAAGGAATCGTTAGCTCGAAGTCGATTGCGAGATGCTTAATGAAAAGTCCCGTTTTGGATGGGGAAGTTCGAGAATATATGGAGGCCCTTGCGTTTGAATTAAACATAGACAGCCCGCTGCTCGAAGCCATCGGCGAAATTTGTCATCACGAATACGCGCTAATTCGAGATAAGGGGAAGATAAGCGGGATAGTGACTGTTAGCGACTTGAGTGGTCAGTTCATGCAGCTTACGCAACCATTTCTCTTTTTGCGCCAGATAGAAAATCACCTTCGAGAACTTATACAAGACCGAATGCCTGGAGAAGCCTTCACTCATTGTATTAAGCAGTCCGGTATCGATAACGGGAAGGAAAATAATAAAAGCGTGTTCGATTTAGATTTTGGTGATTATCTCAGACTTCTGAGTAATAAAGAAAAATGGGAAAGACTTGGGCTATCGGCTGACAGAAATGTATTCGTCAGCCAATTGGATCGGGTGCGAAAGGTCAGAAATGAGATCATGCACTTCGATCCAGACGGGATTACTTCCGAGGAATTAAACGCCCTGCAGGAGTTCGCGAGCTTCTTGCGGTGCCTCGAAGGGCCGCGGAGTTAAGGGCCCCCTCATGCAGTCATCTCGACACGACCGGCGCATCCATCCCGGCTCGGGGCGCCGGCGCGGGCTCGACCACCCGAAAGGCCGGCAGGTCGATCCGGCGGCGCTCGCCGAGGTGCAGGCGTTGCTCGGCGACGCGCGAGCGGCGCGCGCGACCTGCTGATCGAGCACCTGCATCTGCTGCAGGACCATTTCGGCTGCCTCCACGCGCGCCACTTCGCGGCATTGGCCGAGGAGATGCGGCTGGCGCTGGTCGAGGTCTACGAGGTCGCCTCGTTCTACGCCCATTTCGACATCGTCATGGACGACGAGACAGCGCCGCCGGCGCTGACCGTGCGGGTGTGCGACAGCCTCAGCTGCGAGCTCGCCGGCGCCGCGCGGCTGCTGGCCGAGCTGCAGGGCCGGCTCGGCGACGGGGTGCGCGTCGTGCGCGCGCCGTGCATGGGCGGCTGCCACAACGCCCCGGTCGCCGCGATCGGCCATTCGCTGCACGAGCACGCGAACGTCGCGAACGTCGCCGCCGCGGTCGCCGCCGGCGAGACCCATCCCGCGGTCCCGACCTTTATCGGCCTCGACGCCTATCGCGCGGACGGCGGCTATCGCCTGCTGCAATCATGCCTCTCCGGCGAACGACAGCCCGAGGGGCTGATCGAAGCGCTCGAGGATTCCGGGCTGCGCGGGCTCGGCGGCGCGGGGTTTCCGACCGGGCGCAAATGGCGGCTGGTGCGCCAGGAGCCGACGCCGCGGCTGCTCGCGGTCAATGCCGACGAGGGCGAGCCCGGCACCTTCAAGGACCGCTATTTTCTCGAAACCGACCCGCACCGGTTTCTCGAAGGGATGCTGATCGCCGCCTGGGTGGTCGAGGCGGCCGACATCTACATCTATCTGCGCGACGAATATCCGCAATGCCAAGAGCTCCTCGATCGGGAGATCGCAGCGCTCGACCGCCGCCGGGCTCGCCCGGCATACGAACATCCATCTGCGCCGCGGTGCCGGCGCCTATATCTGCGGCGAGGAATTGGCGATGCTCGAAAGCATCGAGGGGAAGCGCGGCCTGCCGCGCCAGCGGCCGCCGTTCCCGGCGCAGGTCGGGCTCTTTGGCCGGCCGACCCTGTGCAACAATGTCGAGACGCTCTATTGGGTGCGCGACATCGTCGAGAAAGGGCGCCGAGTGGTTCACCGGCCACGGCCGCAACGGGCGCAAGGGCCTGCGCACCTTCTCGGTGTCGGGTCGGGTGCGCGATCCTGGGGTCAAGCTCGCGCCGGCCGGCATCACCGCGCGCCAGCTGATCGACGAATTCTGCGGCGGCATGGCTCGACGGGCCACGCCTTCAAGGGCTATCTGCCGGGCGGCGCCTCGGGCGGCATCTTGCCGGCGGCGATGGCCGACATCCCGCTCGATTTCGGCACGCTCGAGCCGCATGGCTGCTTCATCGGCTCGGGCGCGGTTGTCGTTCTGTCCGACCAGGACGACATGAAGGCGGTGGCGCTGAACCTCTTGCGCTTCTTCGAGGACGAGAGCTGCGGCCAGTGCACGCCGTGCCGCGCCGGCACCGAAAAGGCGGTCAAGCTGATGACCATGCCGCATTGGGACGAGGATTTGCTGAACGAACTGACCCAGGTCATGGCCGATGCCTCGATCTGCGGCTTGGGCCAGGCGGCGATGAACCCGGTCAAGCTGGTGCTGAAGCATTTCCGCGAGGATCTGAGGTGACTGACGCAAAGATCGTGCATATCCCGGCCGACAGCTCCTTGGAGGAAGAACTCGCACGCGAGGAAATGGTCGAGATGGCCAACCTGACGAGCGCGCAAACCGGCGTGCCCGGCACGATTTTCATCTCGACTGCGATGGGCGCGCATGGTCCGCGGGTAAAGTATTTTGCGCAGC
This sequence comes from uncultured Alphaproteobacteria bacterium, assembly GCA_963795485.1. Lineage (GTDB taxonomy): Bacteria > Pseudomonadota > Alphaproteobacteria > ATCC43930 > CGMCC-115725 > AP-15. The sequence continues at coordinate 493,473 of CAWCIL010000008.1, read as the reverse complement.
CGGGTCGCACGCAACCGAGCTTTTCGGTCTCGATTGGCGATGCACCGGCGGTTGTAGCCAACAGCTTGCCATCCCGCACCGTTCGCCAAGTGTCGCCGCAGGTGATCGACTGGGTGTCGCGGAACACAGATGTCCTGCTGGATTTCTGGTATCAAGGCGATACCTGGACCCAGCCTGAGGTCAACGACTTCATCCAGAAGCTGCAGCGCATGTAGGCCAAGTAGACTTATGTCCGGGCGATGCCGTCTAAAATCGACCATCCCGGCGCAGGCCGGGACCCATGGTTCGGCCGGTGAGCAGCTGTGGACGAATGGGCCCCGACCTTCGTCGGGGGGGCTCGCTAAAAATCTGGAGAACGGCCGATGACCGATCCGATCCGCTTCTTCCTCGACGGCGCCGAGGTCGAGGCCGAGCCGGGCGAGACCATCTGGCAGGTGGCGCACCGCCGCGGCATCGAGATCCCGCATCTGTGCTGGCTGCCGAAGCCCGGCTACCGCGCCGACGGCAATTGCCGCGCCTGCATGGTCGAGATCGAGGGCGAGCGCGTGCTCGCCGCCTCCTGCATCCGCCGGCCGACGCCCGGCATGAAGGTGAAGACGGCGAGCGAGCGCGCCCGGTTTTCGCGCAAGATGGTGTTCGAGCTCCTGGTCGGCGATCAGCCGGAGCGCGCCGCCGCGCACGACCCGCAGTCGCGCTTCTGGCACTGGGCCGATCGGTCGAGGTCGCCGCGAGCCGCTTTCCGCGGCGCAGCCGAGCCCGCGCCCGACCGCAGCCATCCGGCGATGGCGGTCCATCTCGACGCCTGCATCGAGTGCAATCTCTGCGTGCGCGCCTGCCGCGAGGTCCAGGTCAACGACGTGATCGGCATGGCGGCGCGCGGCTGGCACGAGAAGATCGTGTTCGATTTCGACGACCCGATGGGGCAGCAGCACCTGCGTCGCCTGCGGCGAATGCGTCCAGGCCTGCCCGACCGGGGCGCTGATGCCGGCGACGCTGGTCGACGCCAGACGGCGTCTACGCCAACGCCCCCGACCGCGAGGTCGACAGCGTCTGCCCCTATTGCGGCGTCGGCTGCCAGCTGACCTACCACATCAAGGACGACAAGCATCGTCTCGGTCGACGGCAGGGACGGGCCGTCCAACCAGAACCGGCTCTGCGTCAAGGGCCGCTTCGGCTTCGACTATGTCAACCATCCGACCGGCTGACCGAGCCGCTTGATCCGCAAGGACGGCGTCCCGAAGCACGCCGATGACGAGATCGATCCCGGCCAACCCCTGGACGCATTTCCGCAAGGCGACCTGGGAGGAGGCGCTCGACCGCGCCGCCGCAGGGCCTGAAGCGCATCCGCGACCGCGCATGGCGGAACGCGCGCTCGCCGGCTTCGGCTCGGCCAAGGGCTCGAACGAGGAGGCCTATCTCTTCCAGAAGCTGGTGCGCACCGGCTTCGGCACCAACAATGTCGATCACTGCACGCGGCTCTGCCATGCCTCCTCGGTCGCGGCGCTGATGGAGGGGATCGGCTCGGGCGCGGTGACGGCGCCCTTCACCGCGGCCGAGGACGCCGACGTCATCATCGTCATCGGCGCCAACCCGACCGAGAACCATCCGGTCGCCGCGACCTTCTTCAAGAACGCGGCGAAGCGCGGCGCACCCTCATCGTCATGGACCCGCGCGGCCAGACCCTGAAGCGGCACGCGACGCATATGCTGCAGTTCAAGCCGGGCCGCGACGTGGCGATGCTGTCGGCGCTGCTCCAACGATCATCGAGCGAGGGCCTCTACGACCGGCAATATGTCCAGGCGCATACCGACGATTTCGAAAAGCTCGCCGAGAGCGTCAAGGACCACACGCCCGAAAAGATGGCGCCGATCTGCGGCATCGATGCCGGCGACGCTGCGCCATCGTCGCGCGCAAATACGCCCGCGCCGAGGCGGCGATCATCTTCTGGGGCATGGGCATCTCGCAGCATGTCCACGGCACCGACAATGCGCGCTGCCTGATCGCGCTGGCGCTGGTCACCGGCCAGGTCGGCCGGCCCGGCACCGGGCCTCCATCCGCTGCGCGGCCAGAACAACGTGCAGGGCGCCTCCGATGCCGGCCTCATCCCGATGGTCTATCCCGACTACCGACCGGTCGAGGACCCCAAGTACGCGCAGCTTCTTCGAGCAGCTCTGGGGCGCGAGCGCTCGATCCCAAGCGCGGCCTGACCGTCGTCGAGATCATGAACGCGATCCATGACGACGACGATCCGCGGCATGTACATCATGGGCGAGAACCCGGCCATGTCCGACCCCGACGTGCAGCATGCGCGCGAGGCGCTTGCCAAGCTCGAGCATCTCGTGGTGCAGGACCTCTTCCTCACCGAGACCGCGCGCTATGCCGATGTGGTCCTGCCGGCCTCGGCCTGGCCGGAGAAGACCGGCACCGTCTCCAACACCAACCGCCAGGTGCAGATGGGCCGGAAGGCGCTGCCGCTGCCGGGCGAAGCGCGCGAGGATTTGTGGATCATCCAGGAGATCGCGCGGCGCATCGGTCTCGACTGGCGCTACACGCATCCGCGCGACGTCTTCGCCGAGATGAAGCGCGCGATGCCGTCGCTCGACAACATCACCTGGGAGCGGCTCGAGCGCGAGAGCTCCGTCACCTATCCCTGCGACGCCGAGGACAAGCCCGGCAAGGACATCGTCTTCGGCGACGGCTTCCCGACGCCATCGGGGCGCGGCCGGCTCGTGCCGGTCGGGCTCGTGCCGCCGGCCGAGGAGCCCGACGCGGAGTATCCGATGGTGCTGACGACCGGCCGCCAGCTCGAGCATTGGCACACCGGCGCGATGACGCGGCGGGCGAGCGTGCTCGACGAGCTCGAGCCCGAGGCGGTCGCGAGCTTGGCGCCCGCCGATCTGCGCCGCCTCGGCCTCGCGCCCGGCGAGCAGGATCCGCGTCGCGACGCGCCGCGGCGCGATCGAATTGAAGGCGCGCGCCGACGGCGCGGTGCCGCCGGGCATGGTGTTCATCCCGTTCTGCTATGCCGAGGCGGCCGCCAACATCCTGACCAATCCGCAGCTCGACCCGTTCGGCAAGATCCCCGAGTTCAAATTCTGCGCCGCCAAGGTCGAGCCGGCGGCCTCCGGGAGGCCGCGGAGTAGAACCGTTGCCAAATCGCAGCCGATCACCTGGAAGGCGTAGCTCGTACCGAATCGCACTATCTCAGTTGGGCGAGCGCACACCCGCTTTTGGCGGCCCACGAGGCCGCGGTCGAACTGGGTCGGCGACGGGCTTCGGTCGTGTGAGGCGTTCGAGATTGATCCTGTCAACAGGCTCTCGCACATGCGGAGCTGCCCGGCGGCATCGGTGCCGACTTTGGAAATTTGTAGCAACCTCAAGGCTTTTCGTGATGCCATCGCGTATAGCGCTATCGAAAGATTCATGGCTCGGGTTTGAATGTGCCATTGAAGACCCTCTGCATCATCGGCGCGAGCCGAGTATACATGCTGAGGAACTCCAAATTTCCATCGTTCATATTTATTAGGTTTTTTGCTATCGGAAGGTTTGTCTGTTCTCTGCGAACAAATCTCTGGCTTGAAAGGGCGTCCCGATCCAGATTTGTTTCCAGCACTAGGTTATCGTAATTGAACTGAACAAAATCGAGAGAGGCGCGTTCAAGGGCGTAGACTGCCTTAAAATAATGTGAGTATGCCTTCCAGAAGGATTGTTCCGGCGTGTCTTCTTTGCAGGATCGTAGTTGGCGACTTTGACCGCTGCCTGGTACGACTGCTCGACCAGCACCTGGGCGCGGGCGAAATCCAACCCCATCAGTGCATCAAGCGCTTCGACAAACCGGGCCTCCGGTCGAATTCGGTCAATCAAGTATTCGAATTGCTGCCCGAACTTCCCGGCTCTGCGCAGATGGTCTTCCGTCTGCGCCAGCAGATCGCGTGTAAGCCCAACTATTCTTGCCGCGAATGGCGCCGATGGCGTCCGAATAGAGGACGAGACCGATCCGCGAGAGCGCGGAGTTCATCGATGCCGGCTCCGCTCAGTCCGCTCAATCCCTGGGCCGGCGGCCGCGAAGTAAGGCCGCGCTGTGCCAAAGTCTTGCTGCTGCGTGGCGGCTAAGCCGAGGCAGAAGTTCCCCGAGCGACTCCAGAGCCAACCGCTGCTTGCAGCGAGAGCCTCGGAATTCAGCGCTTGCTGGATGAAGGCCAGCGGTTCGTCGGCACCGAAAGCCCCTTCAAGGGCCTGAGCGACCGACCAACCGCCGGGCGCCGGCAATGTCGGCAATTGAGCTTGATCCGTCATCATCATCGCTATCCTGCGGCATAAAACCCTCCAAGGGTAGGGCTCGGCCAAGTCTTCGAAGAAATTATGGTTGAATGCCGGCACGGCCCCGGTTGCGCAGATCGGCGATCGCCAATGCCAGAGCCGTCGGCGCCGTGCCACTGCCACTCGCGGTCTGATAACGTGTCTCCATCGCCTCGCACATCATCGCCGCAACCATGTAATGGCTGCCGTCGGCGGCGACCCCGACAGCATAGAGGCGGAAGTCGCCAGATACGTCCCAGGCCCGCGAAGGGTCCGCCCAGATCACGCCGCGTACCGGCGTACCGCGGACCACGACGCACACGATTACCCTCAGTATTGTCCTTGTCGTCACCGATGAAACCCTCGTCGTCGGTGAAAAATACCACCTGTCGGGTCGAAGCGGGGCAGCCGACCAGACCAAAGCGGACCATATAACGTCTGCCCCTTGTTGCTCTGATTTTCTGGTCTCGAAACTCGGCGATGATCTTCGGGATGGGATACAGAACCTCTTTACTCGGGTCGATTCCGTTTCGATTATACAATTTGACGCTCGCCCTTCCGTCGGCCGCCCCCTCCATGATGTTTCGGGTGACCTTCAAGGCCCGCCCCACCGACGATCCATCCAGGATGCGCTGGTAGAAAGCGACGGCGGCCATCCGCGCCAATCGATTGCTGATCGCCGCAGTGCTCCCGATTGCCATCGGCACGGTGCCGAGAAGTCCCTGCGAGATGCCGTCCGAGTTGCAGGCGTTCAGGTAAACGAGACGAGGCGGGTGCCGATCGCTGATAAAGCTGCGCAACCTCTCGGCGTTGACCCTGGCTTGTTCCGCCGCCTTCGGTGGCGAGCATCAGGTTTTCCCCGTCGCCGTGCGCCGCCAGGTGCAGAATATCGGGTTGCTCGCGGTTCAACACCGCGGGCAGTTCTTCGAACTTCAGATTGGGGAGAAAGGCAATCGACACCGGCTCCGCCGATGCTTCCAGGACGCGGCGCTGGCAGCTCGTTGATTTCGCTCTGGAGGTTTAGGCTGTTCGCATCGTTCGGGTTCGAGGCGACATAGAGGAGCTTCACAGCGTCATCCTCTGCGAGTTCGCCGCCCAGGCTCTTTGCCCAAGCGTCGCAGATCTCCTCGGTGGCCGGCTTGATCACGATTTCAGCAGCAGCGCCGCGATAATCGCGGCGACGGCACTTCACGCGCCAGGGCTGCGACCAGCACCCCGGCGATCACCGCAGCGCCACCCTCGCTCCCGGTGAGAGCATTCAGCAGCCTGGTGCGAAGGTCTTCGTTCTCCCTTATCCGATTTGCATGCGAATTGGTGAAGCGCGCCGTTCCAGCGCCGGAATATGCGTTTGCCGAGACCTGATCGTCGCGTCATCCCGAAGCAGGTCGTCGGTGTCGAAGGAGGTGTCGAACGCGAACGACGTCGGCTCGCGCTCCGATATCCTGCCGAGACGTTGCGCCAAAGCCGCGTAAAGATCGTTCTCGTCCTGAACTGAAAGGGTGCGAAGCCTGTCGCCTGCCTGCTCCGCAGCCCCAATCGCCGACCGCAGCAGATCAGCTTCTGTCACTTGTTGCTCCCCTGCACCATCCGCTGATTTCAAGGGTTTTATGATCTTATACCCACGATTGCATCAAAGCAAATTAAGCTTGCGCTACTCGGCATCAGCGCGGGTCTCAAGCGTGCCTGTTAATACGCAGTAGGGCGGGCGAGTATGCCCGATCTGGCTCCGCACCCCAGGCGGTGGCTTCCCTCACCGATGGGATTGCGCCGCCTTGGCATCGCCGCCGGCAAGCCGATCCGCGTCACCACCCGCCGCGGCGCGATCGAATTGAAGGCGCGGGCCGACGGCCCCGTGGCTCCCGGCATGGTGTTCATCCCGTTCTGCTACGCCGGCCGCCGCCAACGTCCTGACCAACCCGCAGCTCGACCCCCCGTCGGCAAGATCCCCGAATACAAATTCTGCGCCGCCAAGGTCGAACCGGCCGAAGTCAACACCGGCATCGAATTCTGAAATGGTGGACAATCCTGGATCAAGTCCGGGCAAGGAGTGGTGGAGTGGACAATGTACCACGCGCATACCTGGCCGCAGCAGTGTCGTTGACGATGCTCGCCGGCTGTGCGGCACCACCGATGCCGCCTGCGCCCCCATCGTCGCGGCCGGCTACATACGCCTGCCTGCTGCCGGCGGAGCAGCGGATGCTGGTCGCCGAGGTGTTTTTCGGCCGCGGCATCCAGGGGCCGCGAGCCGCTGACCGAGGGCGAATGGGCCGAGTTCGCGGCGCAGACTATCACGCCGAACTTCCCCGACGGCTTCACCGTCTTTGACGGCCAGGGCCAATGGCGCAACCCGCGAACGAGTCACATCGTCCGCGACCCGACCAAGATCCTGCTGATCGCCGCCAAGCGGACCCCCGACCTGGCGCGGCGGCTGTCGGCGGTGATCGACGCCTACAAGGCCCGGTTCCACCAGCAATCGGTCGGCCTCATCACCCGCGAACTCCTGCGCCGCGTTCTAGCGAGCCTCGGATAGTCGCTCGGGGTCCGATTCGGCCTCACGCCCGCGCGCTGATGCGATCGACGTTCGCCGGACTCGAGCGCTGTTGCGCGATACCTCGACCTGCCCTTGCTCCGCGCCAGTCTCCGGTGCACGCTTCGAGCCGCATGGATCATTGACGGCCCGGGACCGCGTATCTGATGGCGGACATATGACGCGCTCCGGCCGGGTTCCGCTCTCCGGCGACGACAGCGGCCTGCCGGACGACGAGCGCGCGCTGCTGGAGCGGGCGCGGGCGCTGGTCCCGCGGCTCGCCGAGCGGGCGCCGGCGGCCGCGGCGGCGCGGAAGCTGCCGGCGCAGACCATCGCCGAATATCGCGCGGCCGGCATCCTGCGCATCCTGCAGCCGCGGCGTTTCGGCGGCATGCAGGGCCGGTTCAGCCTGTTCTCGCGCATCGTCGAGGAATTGACCTGTGGCTGCGCGTCGTCGGCCTGGGTCTATGCGGTGCTTGGCCGAGCATCAGTGGATCATCGCCCAGTATCCCGAAGCAGGCGCAGATCGATGTCTGGGGCGACAATCCCGAAGCGGTCGCCTCGTCCTCGCTGGCGCCGCGCGCGGCGGCCAAGCCTGTGCCGGGCGGCTGGCGGCTGAGCGGACGGTTACCCGTTCTCGAGCGGCTGCGACCATGCGCAATGGGCGATCCTCGGCGCCTTTCTCGGCGAGGCGGGCGACCCGCGGACATCGCCTATCTGCTGGTGCCGCTCGCCGAGATCGAGATCGTCGACGACTGGCAGACGCTCGGCCTCGCCGGCACCGGCAGCAAGTCGCTGGTGCTGCACGACGTGTTCGTGCCCGAGCATCGCTGCGTCATGGTCAGCGACCTGTTTGCCGGCACCCCGCCGGGCGCGGCGGTGCATCCCGATTACCCGGTCTTGCGCGCGCCGCGCGGCTTCCTCGTCTCCTATTCGTTGCCGCCGGTGCGCGATCGCGCTCGGCCGCCGCGCGCTCGACATCGTGTGCCGCGACCTCGCGGGCCGGGTGTCGCGCGGGGTGACCAGGGTGGCGGAGTCCGAATTCGTGCAGATGGCGATCGGCGAGGCCGCCGCCGCGATCGACGCGGCGACCTTGCTGCTGCACACCGGGCGCGACGCCAGCACCGCGGCAGTCAGTTCGGGTCGCAAGATCACCGAGGCCGAGGCATTGCGCGCCCGGCGCGACATGGTCTACGCGCAGCACCAGGTGGGCTGGGCGGTGGATCGGCTGTGCGAGGTCGACGGCGCGCGCTGGGTCTACGACAGCGACCCGCTGGAGGCGATCCGGCGCGACGTGATGACGATCCTGACCCACACGCCGCCAGCCGTCAGGCGGCGATGGCGCCCTACGGCCGCATGCTGCTCGCCGAGCACACGACTAGCGAGCCGAGTCGAGACCGTCATGGCGCCACCTCGCAGGTCAATGCTCGGCGTGAAGCAGGACGATTCCGGGAAAATAGGCACGTACAGCGGCGCGCGATCAGCGGGTGATCCTCGATGACCGCATGAGCGCCGAGGAAAAATCCGCAGCACCGCGGTCCGGTTACCGCCGACACTTCGATATCGTCGAAATGCTTTGCCTGCCAGAAACAAAGCGGCGCGCGATAGCCGCCGTGACGAGGCCAGTGCCGGCGAGCAAGGCATCAAGCTGATCCATCCCCCGATATCCCGACTGACAACTCGGCATAAACGATATCGTCGATTGCGATCTCGTCTCGAGCGCCGCCAGTCAGCTCTCGTTGTGAGCATTGGACCATACGGGGTCACCCGTTACCAGATCCAAGATCACGTTAGTGTTGACAAGGATCACTTGTCGTCCTCACCGCGCAGGAGCGCCATGATCTCGTCGTTCATCGATGTTTTGAGGCTGCCGCGCCACGGGAAATCGACTTTCCGGTGGGTCGTCATGAACTTCGAGGTATACTCGGCGTTCTGCGGAGTTTGAAGGCGACACAGACCCGGCTTCAGGGCGAGGTTATCGCGCGACCGCTTCGGGATCGTCACCTGCCCCTTCGCCGTCATTTTCGTTATCTCACCCTCGTAATACCTCCTTCATGATTGGTAATACATAGCGCGAAAAACGCCGATTGTGCCAACATGGCCGGGCTCGGATGGCGTGGTTGGAGACGGTGACGTGCTCGTAGAGATCGGCCATTTCGCGCTCGTCCTGGCGCTGCTGGTGGCGGCGGTGCAGGGCGTGGTGCCGTTGGTCGGCGCCGCGGCGCGCAGCCGGGCGTTGATGGATTTGGCGCGGCCGGCGGCGCTTCTGCAGCTCGGCCTGGTGGCGCTTTCCTTCGCGGTCTTTATCCACGCGCACATCGTCTCCGATTTCTCGGTGCTCAACGTCTTCGAGAATTCGAGCCTGTCGAAAGCCGATGCTCTACAAAGTCACCGGCGTGTGGGGCAGCCACGAAGGCTCGATGATGCTGTGGGTCTTCATGCTGGCATTGTTCGGCGGGCTGGTCGCGCTGTTCGCCCGCTCGCTGCCGGCGAGCCTGCGGGCGCGCACCCTGGCGATCCAGGGTCTGCTCGGCTTCGGCACTCTCGCCTTCATCATCGCCACCTCGAACCCGTTCGCCCGCCTGTTCCCGGTGCCGGCCGACGGCCGCGGCCTCAACCCGCTGCTGCAGGACCCGGGCCTCGCCTTTCATCCGCCGTTTCTCTATTTCGGCTATGTCGGGTTTTCGATCACCTATTCGTTCGCGATCGCGGCGCTTGCTCGAAGGCCGGGTCGGCGCCGCCTGGGCGCGCTGGGTCCGCCCCTGGGCGTTGACCGCGTGGTGCGGGCTGACGATCGGCGTCGCGATGGGCAGCTGGTGGGCCTATTACGTGCTCGGCTGGGGCGGCTGGTGGGCTTGGGACCCGGTCGAGAATGCGTCGTTCATGCCGTGGCTGCTGGGCACCGCGCTGATCCATTCGGCGGCGGTCGTCGAAAAGCGCGAGACCTTGCAGCGCTGGACCGTGTTGCTGGCGATCATGACCTTCGGCATGAGCCTGATCGGCACTTTCCTCGTGCGCTCCGGGCGTCCTGACCTCGGTCCATTCCTTTGCCCTCGACCCGGCACGCGGCGTCTTCATCCTGGTGCTGATCGCGATCGTGATCGGCGGCGGCCTGTCCTCTACGCGCTGCGCGCCCCGGGCCTCGCAGCCGGCAACCCGTTCGCGCCGGTCAGCCGCGAGGGTGCGCTCGTGCTCAACAATCTGCTGCTCGGCGGCGGGCATGGCGACGGTGTTCCTCGGCACCTTCTATCCGCTCTTCGCCGAGGTCTGGAGCGGGGTCAAATTGTCGGTCGGCCCGCAATATTTCGACACCACCTTTGTGCCGATCCTGGCTCCCGGCATCATCGCGATGGTGATCGGCCCGGTGCTGGCCTGGCGCACGGCAATCTCGGGGGCGCCCTGCGCCGCCTGGCGCCGGCTTTATCGGCGCCCTGCTCGCCCCGGTGATCGTTTTCTTCTTCAACCGCAACGCATCGCCCGGCGGCTCTCGCCGGAATCGCGCTCGCGGTCTGGGCCATGCTCGGCGTGCTGACCGATCTCGCCGACCGGCCCGGGCTCGGCAAATTGCCGCCGGGCACCGTGCTGCGCCGGCTGCGGCATCTGCCGCGCGGCACCTGGGGTTACGCGCTCGCCCATTTCGGCGTCGGCGTCCTGGTCGCCGGGATCACCGTTTCGACCGCATGGCGCAGCGAGCGGATCGAGACCGTGCATCCCGGCAGACAACCTGCACGATCGCCGGCCGCACCCTGCATTTTGTCGGGGTCACCGAGGGCAACGTCGAAAATTACCAGGTGCAGCGCGCCGAGATCGTCGTCGACCGGCCGGGCAGCGCGCCCTTCACCGTCTATCCCGAGCGCCGCTGGTACCCGCTCGCCGGCAGCCGGACGACGAACACCTCGATCACCACCAACGGCTTTGGCGATCTCTACCTGGCGCTCGGCGATCCGGACGGGAAGGGCGGCTGGGTGCTGCGCGCCTATTACAACCCGCTGGTTCCGTGGATCTGGTTCGGCGCGATGCTGGCGGCGCTGGGCGGGCTCGTCTCGCTCAGCGACCGGCGCGCTGCGCATGCGGCTGCCGGCGCCGCGCACCGCGCCCGCGATCGCTCCCTCGATCGGCCGATTCGCGGATGATCCGTCGGCTGCTCCTGGCGCAGCGCTGCTGATGGTCGCGGTCGGCGGGCCGATGGCCTGGGCGGTCGAGCCCTCCGAGCGGCTCGCCGACCCGGCGCTGGAGGCGCGCGCGCGGACGATCAGCCAGGAATTGCGCTGTCTCGTCTGCCAGAACCAGTCGATCGACGAGTCGAACGCCGATCTCGCCCACGATCTGCGCGTGCTGGTGCGCAAGCGGTTGGTCGCGGGCGACACCGACCGGCAGGTGCTCGACTACATCGTCGCACGGTATGGGGTGTTCGTGCTGCTCGACCCGCCGTTCGAGCCGGTGACCTGGGTGCTGTGGCTGAGGCCGCCGCTGCTGGTGCTGGGCGCCGGCGGCGTGCTGCTGCTGCGGGCGCGCCGGCGGCGCCCGCGCCCGACCACGCCCGATCTGACCGGGACGAGAGCGCGCGCGCCGCGGCATTGCTGAGCGATCGGGCATGATCTGGTTCTGGATCGTCGCCGGGCTCCTGACCCTGGCGGCGCTCGCCGCCGTTGCTGCGGCCGTTGATCCGGCAGCAGCGGCCCGGAGCGGAGAAGAGGAACCGGTCGCGGCGCTGTATCGCCGCCAGCTCGCCGCAATCGACGATGAGCTTGCCCAGGGCCGGCTCTTACCCGAACAGGCGGCGGCGGCGCGGACCGAGACCACCCGGCGGATGCTGGCCGCCGCCGAGCGGGAAGCCGCCGCCGCGCTCCGGCGGGGAGCGCCATCGAGACTTCGTGGCGGATCGGCGCCGCGATCGGCATTGCCGGGCTGCTGCCGGCGGCGGCGATCGCCGTCTATGTTGCCGTCGGCGCACCCGCGACAATCGACCAGCGCGCCGTCGCCGATGCCGCAGTGCCGCATGGCGAAGCGGAGCTGCGCCGCCGCCGCCGCCCGTATCAAGGCGCATCTGCTGCAAAAGCCCGGCGATCTCAAAGGCTGGACCTTGCTTGGCCGGACCCTTGCCGCATTGAGCCGCTTTCCCGAGGCGCGCGAGGCCTATGCGCACGCGATCGCCTTGGCGCCGGGCGCGACCCGCTTGCATGCCGAACTCGGCGAAGTCCTGGTGCTCGCAGCCCGAGGGCAAGGTGACCCCGGCCGCCGAGGCCGAGTTCGCCAAATCGCCGATGATCCGCGCTCGCGCTTTTACAGCGCCGAGGCGTCGCTGCAGCACGGCGACACCGCCGCCGCCAAGCAGAAATTGCAGGCGCTGCTGGCCGATGCGCCGCCGGACGCGCCGTGGCGCCAAGCCGTGGCCGACCGTCTCGCCGAGCTGGCGCCGGCGGCCGCGGCAGCCGGCGGCGGCCGAACCCGCGGCGCCGTCCCCCGGCCCGAGCGCGCGCGACGTCGCACGCCGCCCAATCGATGACGCCGGAACAGCGGCAGGCGATGATCCGCGGCATGGTCGAGGGATTGGCCCGGCGGCTCGAACAGCACCCCGACGACAAGGCGGGATGGGCTCGCCTTGCCCGTGCCTACGACGTGCTCGGCGAGCCCGACAAGGCGCAGGCCGCGCGCGCCCGTGAAGCGCGGCCGCGCGAAGATGCCGGCACCGGCCGCTTCAGCCGCTTCGCCGGCCAGCGCCGGATGATGCCGCAGGGCTGGGTAGCGCGCGCCCGCTCCTACCAGGGGCGCGGCCGCACCGCCGACGCGCTCGCCGCCCTCAAAGCCGGGAACGCGCAATTCCCCGGCAATCTTGCGCTGCTCGAGGACTACCTGAATGCGCTCGCCGCCGGCATCAAAGACGACAAGCTAACCCCCGAATTCGTCGATCTGGCGAGCCAGATCCATGCGCTCGACAGCAAGCAGCCGGATGCGCTGTGGTATCTCGGCCTCGCCGCCGCCCAGAGCGGCGACCGCTTCCGGGCAGCGACTTATTGGACGACGCTGCGGGACGCGCTGCCGCCCGGCGACAGCCGGCGCGCGCTGGTGCAGCACAAGCTCGACGCGCTGCGTTGACACTTGGCCCGGCCCTGGAACCCAGAGGTTCGACAGGCTGGGGGATAGCAGATATGCCCCTTTCGCCGGGTCTGTGCCTCGTCACCGGAGCGACCGGGTTCGTCGGATCGGCGGTGGCGCGGGCGTTGCTGCGCGCCGGCCAGCAGGTGCGCGTGCTGGCCCGCGCCCGGCAGCGACCGCCGCAACCTCGCCGGCCTGCCGATCGAGATCGCCGTCGGAGCGATGGAGGATGCGCCTCGCTGGCGCGCGCCGTCGCCGGCTGCCGATACCTGTTTCACGTCGCCGCCGATTATCGGCTGTGGGTTCCCGACCCGGCCGCGATGTTCCGCGCCAATGTCGACGGCACCCGCGATCTGATGACCGCCGCGCTCGCCGCCGGCGTCGAGCGGATCGTCTATACCAGCAGCGTCGCCACCCTCGGCCTCGTTCCCGGCGGATCGGCCGACGAGGAGACGCCGAGCCGGCTCGAAGACATGATCGGCCCGTACAAGCGGTCGAAATTCCAGGCCGAGGAGGTCGTGCGCGGCTGATCGGCGAGCTCGGCCTGCCCGCGGTCATCGTCAACCCGTCGACCCCGGTGGGCCCGCGCGACCTCAAGCCGACGCCGACCGGGCGGCTGATCCTCGAAGCCGCGCGGGGCCATCTGCCGGGCTTTGTCGATACCGGGCTCAACATCGTCCATGTCGACGATGTCGCCGCCGGCCATCTCGCCGCGGCCGAGACCGGGCGGATCGGCGAACGTTATATTCTCGGCGGCGAAAACCTGTCCCTGGCCGAGATCCTGGCCGAGGTCGCGCACGCGGTCGGCAGGCGGCCGCCGCGCCTCAGAGTCCCCTACGCGGTGGCGTTTTCGATCGCCGCCGGCGCCGAGCTGACGGCGCGGGTCACCGGCCGCGAGCCCTTTACCACGCTCGACGGGGTTCGCATGGCCAGAAAGAAGATGTATTTTTCCTCGGCGAAAGCCTCGCGCGAACTGGGCTACCGGCCGCGGCCGGCGCGCGAGGCCATCGCCGACGCTGTCGAGCTGGTTTGCGGCCAACGGGTATCTGAGATGATTGCGGCGGCGGCAGCCCGAGGGCGCAAGACCGCGAGATCGTCGAGACGCCCTCGGGCAAAGGGCGCGGCGGCGAGAATTTCCCGGTCGGGTCGCTGCTGATCCGGCGCGATCTGCGGCCGCATGTGCACGCCTTCTACCGCTTTGCCCGCAACGCCGACGACATCGCCGACAACCCGGACTTGCCGCCGGCGGACAAGCTCCGCCGGCTCGACCGCATGGCGGCGGTGCTCGACGGCGCGCCGGGCGACGATTCGCCGGCCGCCGCGGCGATGCGCCAAAGCCTCGCCGCGACCGGCATGACGCGCGCAGCATTGCCACGACGTTTTGCGCGCCTTCCGCCAGGACGCCGACCAAGCTGCGCTACCGCGACTGGGACGAGCTGATGGAGTATTGCCGCTATTCGGCCTCGCCGGTCGGCCGGCAGCTGCTCGATCTGCACGGCGAGAGCCGCGACACCTGGCCCGCCTCGGACGCGCTGTGCTCGGCGCTTGCAGGTGCTCAACCATCTGCAGGATTGCGCCGAGGATTACCGCCGGCTCGACCGCGTCTATCTGCCGCTCGACCGATCTCGCCGCCGCCGGGATCGGGGTCGAGGCGCTGACGGCGGCGGCAATCGAGCCCGGCGCTGCGCCGGGTGCTCGATACCCTGCTCGACCGCACCGCGGCGCTGGTCGACGCGGCGCGCGGGCTGCGCGCCGCGTGTCGCGGCGCCGGGATTGCGCTGCGAATGCGCGGTCATCGCCGAGCTGGCGGCGCGCCTGCTGCGCCGCCTGCGCCGCGGCGACCCGTTGGCCGCCCGGGTCGGGCTCGGCAAAGCCGATTTCCTCGCGGCCTTTCTGCGCGGCGTTCCGCGAGGGATCCGGCGGTGACCGACGCGGCGTTCGACGCCGTCGCCGACGAGCTCGGCGACGCGGCGCTGCGCCAGACCATCCGCAACCGGGTCGAGGCGGCCGGAACCTCGTTCTACTGGGCGATGCGGCTGCTGCCGCGCGACCGCCGCGACGGCATGTACGCGGTCTACGCCTGGTGCCGCGAGGTCGACGACATCGCCGACGGCGACCGGCCGGTCGCGCACAAGCTCGCGGCGCTCGCCGCCTGGCGCGACGAGATCGAGGCGCTCTATGCCGGGCAGCCGCGCCATCTCGTCGCCCGCGCGCTGCGCGAGCCGGTGCGGCGCTATCAGCCTGCGCCGCGAGGATTTCCTCGCGGTCATCGACGGCATGGAGATGGATGCGCGCGAGGACATCCGCGCCCCCGACCTGCCGACGCTCGACCTCTATTGCGCCCGCGTCGCGAGCGCGGTCGGCCATCTCTCGGTCCATGTCTTCGGCGATACCGAGCGAAGCGGCGCACCGCGTCGCCGACTCGCTCGGCCGGGCATTGCAGCTGACCAACATCCTGCGCGATCTCGACGAGGATGCGCGCCGCGGCCGGCTCTATCTGCCGCGCGAGATCCTCGACCGCCACGGGATCCGCGAGCGCCGATCCGATGGCGGTGCTGCGCCATCCCGGCGCTGCCGGCGGTCTGCCGCGAGGTCGCGGCGATCGCCGAAGCGCATTTCCGCGACAGCGCGCGGGCGATGGCGCAATGCCGGCGCCGGGCGATGCGGCCGGCCGCGGTGATGGGCGCGGTCTACCGGGCGACCTTGCGCGAGCTGCTGCGCGGCGGGTGGCGCGACCCGGCCGCGCGGGTCAGTCTGCCGAAACCGCGGAAGCTCTGGCTGGTGCTGCGCCACGGTCTCGTATGAGCGGCGGTCGACGGCGGGGTGGTGCATGTCGTCGGCGCCGGTCTGGCCGGCCTTGCGGCGGCGGTCGCGCTGGCAGCCGAGGGGCGGAAGGTGCGGCTCTACGAAGCCAGCGCCCATGCCGGCGGGCGTTGCCGCTCCTATTTCGACGCCGAGCTCGGCTGCCGTATCGACAACGGCAACCATCTGCTGCTGGCCGGAAACCGCCGGCGCTGGCCTATCTCGACGCGGATCGGCGCGCGTCGGCACGCTCGAAGGGCCGCAGCGAGGCGGTCTTTGCGTTCATCGACGCTGCGACCGGGCAGCGCTGGAATTTGCGGCCGAACCGCGGCGCCGCTGCCGTGGTGGATCTTGCGGCGCGCGCGACGGGTCCCGGACACCCGCGCCGCCGACTATCTCGGCGCGCTGGCACTGCGCTGCGCCGGCCCGTCGGCGACGGTCGCCGAGGCGCTGGATCGCGAAGCGCCGGCTGTTCCGCCGGCTGTGGGAGCCGCTCGCCGTCGCCGCGCTGAACACCGCCGTCGAGCACGCCTCTGCCCGGCTGTTCTGGCGGATCCTTGCCGAGACGCTCGGCCGCGGCGGAGCGGCGTGCCGGCCGCTGGTGCCGCGCGAAGGGCTGTCCGAGACCTTTGTCGATCCGGCGCTCGCGACCTTGCGCGCGCAAGGCGCCGAGATCCGCTTTGGCGCCCGGCTGCGCGCACTGAATTTTGCCCCGGATCGGGTGGCGGGGCTGGCGTTCGACGGCGAGACGGTCGACACTCGGCGACGACGATCGGCTGATTCTGGCGGTGCCGGCGACGGTCGCCGCCCGGCTGGTGCCGGCGCTGACCGTGCCCGATGCCTTTTCGCCGATCGTCAACGCCCATTTCCGCTGCGTCCGCGCCGGCCGGCTCGCCGCTGTTCGTCGGCGTGATCGGCGGCACCGCAGAGTGGATCTTTCGCAAGCGCGAGGTGTTGTCGGTAACGGTCAGCGCCGCCGACCGGATCGTCGACCGCCCGGCCGATGCGCTGCGCGCAGATGCTGTGGCGCGACGTGGCGCTGGCCTATCGGCTGCCGGCGGTCGCCGGTGCCGCCGGCGCGCATCGTCAAGGAGCGGCGGGCGACGTTTCTCGCCAGCCCGGAGCAGCTGCGGCGCCGGCCGGCGGCGGCGACGCGCTGGCGCAACCTGTTGCTTGCCGGCGACTACACCGATACCGGCTTGCCGGCGACGATCGAGGGCGCTATCGGCTCCGGCCTTGCCGCCGCGCAGCAGGTGTCTGACCGGCCGTCGACGGCGAGTCCCGTCGGGCGACGGGCGGCGGGTCGCTTGCGCCGAGCGATGCACAAGAGCAGAGAACGACGGCACGCGATCTCGATGAACAGTGCAACAGACTCGATCGGCCGAGCGCGAAGCAGCTGACCGCGCACGAGCGTGTACCGGCGACGCCGCGCGCTCGACGCCGCGATCGCCCGCGCCGCCGAGTCGCTGCTGGCGCCGCAGCAGGCCGACGGCCATTGGGTCTTCGAGCTCGAAGCCGACGCGACGATCCCGGCCGAATACATCCTGCTGCAGCATTATCTCGACGCGATCGAGCCCGGAGCTTCAGGCAGCGCATCGCGCATTTCTGCGCGCCCAGCAGGGCGAGGACGGCGGCTGGCCGCTGTTCCACGGCGGCGCGCTCGATCTCAGCTGCTCGGTCAAGGCCTATTTCGCGCTGAAGGCGGCCGGCGATCCGCCCGACGCGCCGCACATGGCGCGCGCGCGCGCGGCGATCCTGGCGCGCGGCGGCGCGCGGCGCTGCAATGTCTTCACCCGCATCCTGCTCGCCCTGTTCGGCGAGGTGCCGTGGCGCGCGGTTCCGATGATGCCGGTCGAGATCATGCTGCTGCCGCGCTGGTCGCCGTTTCACATCGCCAAGGTCTCCTATTGGTCGCGCGCCGTCCTGGTGCCGCTCCTGGTGCTGATGGCGCTGCGGCCGCGCGCGCGCAACCCGCAGCGGATCACGGTCCGCGAGCTGTTCGTCGAACCGCCGGAAGCGGTGCGCGACTGGATCGCCGGCCCGACCGCCTCGCCGCTGGCGGTCGCTTTCGGATTGCTCGACCGGGTATTGCGCGCGGCCGAGCCGCTGTTCCCGAGGGGGTCGCGGCAGCGGGCGATCGACCAGGCCGTCGCCTTTGTGACCGAGCGCCTCAACGGCGAGGACGGTCTCGGCGGGATCTTTCCGGCGATGGCGAACTCGCTGATGATGTTCGATTGTCTGGGGTACTCGCGCGACCATCCCGATTGGGCGACCGCGGCGGCCGCAACCCGCAAGCTGCTGGTCCGCAACGGCGAGCGCAGCTATTGCCAGCCTTGCCTGTCGCCGGTCTGGGATACCGCGCTCGCCTGCCACGCGCTTGATGGAGACCGGGGACCGGCGGTTCGAGCCGGCGATTGGGCGCGCGCTCGACTGGCTCGCCGGAAAGCAGGTGCTCGAGGTGGCCGGCGATTGGGCGATGACCCGGCCCGGCCTGCGGCCGGGCGGCTGGGCCTTCCAATACGAGAACCCCCATTATCCCGATGTCGACGACACCGCCGCGGTCGGCTTGGCGCTCGACCGTTTCGATCGGGCGCGTTACCGCCCGGCCATCGAGCGGGCGGCCGAATGGATCATCGGCATGCAGAGCCGCAACGGCGGCTGGGGCTCCTTCGACGCCGACAACACGCATTTCTATCTGAACCACATTCCGTTTGCCGATCATGGCGCGCTGCTCGACCCGCCGACCGCCGATGTCAGCGCGCGCTGCCTCGGGTTTCTGTGCCAGGCGGGCTTCGGCGCGACCATCCCGCCGTCGCCGCCGCGATCGCCTTTCTGCGGCGCGAGCAGGAAGCCGACGGCAGCTGGTTCGGGCGCTGGGGCACCAACTACATCTACGGCACCTGGTCGGTCCTGGCGGCGCTCAACGCGGCCGGCGTCGATGCGCGCGCGCCCGGAAATCCGCCGCGCCGCCGCCTGGCTGCTCGACCGCCAGCGCGACGATGGCGGTTGGGGCGAGTGCGAGCAATCGTACTGGCCAGGAATGCCGCATGGCGGGGCGCCCTACAGCACCCCCTCGCAGACGGCCTGGGCATTGCTCGGGCTGATGGCGGCCGGCGAGGCCGACAACCCGGCGGTCGCCCGCGGCATCGCCTTTCTGATCGACAGCCAGGACCGGAACGGAAACTGGGACGAGCCCTGGTTCACCGCGGTCGGTTTCCCCGGGTGTTTTTCCTGCGCTATCACGGCTACCGGGCCTATTTCCCGCTCTGGGCGCTGGCCCGCTACCGCCGGCTGACTGCGACGCGCCGCGGGTGCCGTTCGGCCTGAACGATTGCCACCGCGTGCGCGGGAAGCCGGCCGAGTTCGGCGAGCTGCGAGCCGCCAACTCGTCGCGGGGTGATGTAGGAATCGTTCGGCCCATGTCGGTCGAACGTGAGCGTCGCCGGCGCCCGGGCGGAGCCGGCCGCCACCCGCGGCTGCGGCGCTTTGTCTATGCTGAATAGATAGGCAGGGTCCAAGAAACCGGGTAATTGTTGCTTGGCAGGGAGCCAGGCAGACCGCGCACCGGCACGCGCAAGCGCGTTGTTCCTCGCCGCGAACGGCAGGACCACGCATGCCCGCTCTTCCGACGACTTGCTCTGCACCTCGGGCCTGGCGGCCGAGGCGAAGATCGCGCGCGCCGCCGGGTTGTCGGTAGTGGTCGGCGCCGGCCACCGCGGCCGCACCGCTGCTCTCGTCGAGGATGCGGTCCAGGCGGGCGAGCTGCCTGGTCAGCTTTGGCATCGCCGGAGCCTTGGCCCCGGACCTGCGGGCGGGAGACGTGGTCATCTCGACCGAAGTGATCGCCGGCGACCAACGTTGGCGGCCGGAGGAGCCGTTCTGCCGCCGCGTCGCCGATCTCGCCCGCGGCATCGGCGCGATCGAAGGCCCGGTGCTGGGCGCCGCGGCAATTCTCGCGACGACGGCCGAAAAGAGCCGCGCCTGGAGCGAGACCGGCGCGCTCGCCGTCGATCTCGAAAGCGATGTGGTCGCCCGCATCGCCATCTCGGCCGGCATCCCGTTTGTCGTCGTCCGCACGATCGCCGACACGGTTCTGCGCGAGCTGCCGCCGGCGGCGCTGATCCCGCTCACCGAGGACGGAACGCCGCAGCTGGCGCGGGTGCTCGGCTCGGTGCTGCGGCGGCCGCGCCAGTTCGCGGCCTTGGTCGGTCTCGCGCGCGAGACCCGGACGGCGCTCTCGGCGCTAGTCGGACCCGCGCGCGCGCTGCACGGGCTGGTCGCCGCGGCCTAGCCGGGCCATCGCCGCGGCGACATGGCCGGAGAGCACGTACTCGGCCGGGCGCTGCTGCTCTAACGGTATTTCCGGGGCCATCGCGCCCTCGGTGCGAACGCCGCGCACGCGCCACCGCCGCCGCCTTCAGCGGGTGACGCACCGAATCCATGACCGCGGTCGCCTCGTAGCCGCTATGCACCATGCAGTCGGCGCATTTCTCGTAATTGCCGGTGCCGTAGGCGTCCCAGTCGGTCTCCTCCATCAGTTCCTTGAAGGTCTTGGCGTAGCCCTCGCCGAGCAGGTAGCAGGGGCGCTGCCAGCCGAAGAAATTGCGGGTCGGGTTGCCCCACGGGGTGCAGCGATAAGATTGGTTGCCGGCGAGAAAATCGAGAAACAGGCTCGACTGGTTGAACGACCAGCGCCGGCTCGCGGCGCGCGAAAATGCCGCGGAACAATTCCTTGGTCCGCTGCCGGTTCAGAAAATGCTCCTGGTCGGGCGCGCGTTCATAAGCATAGCCGGGCGAAACGGTGATCCCGTCGATGCCCATCTCGCTCACCCGGTCGAAGAAGTCGGCGACCCGCTCGGGCTCGGCGGTATCGAACAGGGTGGCGTTGATGTTGACGCGGAAACCGCGCGCTTTCGCAAGGCCGATCGCGGCGACGGCGCGCTCGTAAACCCCGTCCTGCGAGACCGAGCGGTCGTGCTCCTCGCGATCGCCGTCGAGATGCACGGTCCAGGCGAAGTAGGGGTTGGGCCGAACTGGTCGAGCTTTTTTTCGAGCAGCAGCGCGTTGGTGCACAGATAGACGAATTTCTTGCGGGCGATGATGCCCTGCGACGATCTGGGCGATGTCGCGGTGCAGCAGCGGCTCGCCGCCGGCGAGGACGACGATCGGGGCGCCGCATTCGTCGACCGCGCCGAGGCATTCGTCGACGCTGAGCCGCTGATTGAGGATCGGATCCGGATAATCGATCTTGCCGCAGCCGGCGCAGGCGAGATTGCAGCGGAACAGCGGTTCGAGCATCAGCACCAGCGGATAGCGCTCGACCCCGCGCAGGTGGCGCCCGAGCACATAGGCCCCGACCCGGATCGTTTGACGCAGTGGAATGGCCACGGAAAACCTCGTCGGAAATTCAGCGTCGAGCCGCTTTCAGCCGGCGGTTTCGGCGAGCTGCGGCGGCATCCGGAAGCGCACGTTCTCGGTGACGCCCGGCAGCACCGCGAGCTCGATCTCGGCGATCTCGCGCAGCCGGTCGATCAGCGCCTCGACGAGCTCGGCCGGAGCCGAGGCGCCGGCGGTGATGCCGACCGCGCTCGCACCTTCGACCCAGCGCCGGTCGAGCGCTGCGGCGTCCTCGATCAGATAGCTCGGCACCCCGCTTTCAGCCGCGATCTCGCGCAGCCGATTCGAGTTCGAGCTGTTCGGCGCGCCGACCACCAGCACAACATCGACGATCCCGGCGAGTTCCCGCGCCGCCCGCTGCCGGTTCTGCGTCGCGTAGCAGATGTCCTTGGTGTCGGGGCCGACGATGGTCGGGAAGCGCGCCTTCAGCGCCTCGATGACCGCGCGCGTATCATCGACGCTGAGCGTTGTCTGGGTGATGAAGGCGAGCTTGTCCGGATCGGACACCCGCAGCCCGGCGACCTCCTCGGGGCTGGAGATCAGATGCACGCGACCGACGATGCGGCCCATGGTGCCGACGATCTCCGGGTGGCCGGCATGGCCGATCAGGATGATCTCGCGGCCCTGATTGGCGTAGCGCTGGCCTTCGATATGCACCTTGGAGACCAGCGGGCAGGTGGCGTCGATGACCGGCAGCCCGCGCACGGCGGCGCGCTTCTCGATCGTGCTGGCGACGCCATGGGCGCTGAAGATCGTGACGCTGCCCGGCGGCACCTCGTCGATCTCGTCGACGAAATGCGCCCCTTTGCCGCGCAGCCGCTCGACAACGTGCCGGTTATGGACGATCTCATGGCGGACATAGATCGGCGGTCCGTATTTTTCGAGCGCGCGCTCGACGATCTCGATCGCCCGTTCGACCCCGGCGCAGAAGCCTCGCGGCTGAGCTAGCACGACCCGCATGATCTCGTCTCGTCGCCTCGTTTCAACAGGACCAGCCCGCGACAGCCTGGATATGGGTGGCCGCCGCATCACTGCCACAACTCCATTCGCCCTGCACGCGCAATCGCAACCGGGTGTGACGCGCTTGCCATGACGCCAACGCTGATTATCGCGATCCTGCTCCTGCCGGGCTGGATGTATCTGCGTCGGCGCGGCTGTGGCGGTCATGCGCTTCGCCCGGCGCCGTTGCCGCGATCGCCGCAGCGCAGCCGCCGGTCTCTGTGCTGAAGCCGCTGCACGGCGACGAGCCCGGCCTCTACGAAAACCTGCGGTCGTTCGCCGAGCAGGATTATCCGGAGCGGCAGATCGTGCTCGGCGTCAACGACCCGCAGGACGGCGCCCTCGACGCCGCCCGGGCGCTGCTTCGCGACTTTCCCGGCGGCGACGTCGCGCTCGTCGTCGACCGGCACATCCGCGGCAGCAATCGCAAGGTGTCGAACCTGGCAAACATGCTGCCGGCGGCGCGGCACGACATCCTGGTGCTGGCCGACAGCGACATGCGGGTCGACCGGCGCTATCTGGCCGCGATCACCGCGCCGCTGAACGATCCGGACGTCGGCATCGTCACCTGCCTCTACCGGGCGTGTCGACCGGCGGCATCTGGTCCGAGCTGGGGGCGCTGCACATCAATTTCACGTTTCTGCCGGGCGCTCTGGTCGACGAGGCTCTGGGCGTCGGCCGCGGCTGCTTCGGCGCGACGATCGCGCTGCGCCGCCAGACCCTCGAGCGCATCGGCGGCTTTGCCCGCTTTCGCGACGAGCTCGCCGACGACCACCGCCTGGGCGAGGCGGTGCGCGCCGAGGGTCTCGACGTCGTGCTGTCGCGCTATGTCGTCGAAGCGCGGGTGACCGAGCCGTCGCTCGCGGCATTGTGGCGTCACGAGCTGCGCTGGGCGCGCACCGTGCGCGGGGTGGCGCCGTTGGGCTACGCCGGGTCGGTCGTAACCCACCCGCTGGCGGTGGCCGCGCTGGCCGCCGCCGTCACCGGATTTGGCTTGACCTCCTGCGGTCTTTCTCGCGATCACCTTTCTGCTGAGATGGGGCTGGCGCGAAGGTGACGGCCGGCGCGCTCGGGCTGCCGGCGCCCAGGCCCTGGCTTCTGCCGGTCCGCGACGCCTTGTCGTTCGCCGTGTTCGTCGCCAGCTTCTTCGGACGCAGGGTGTTCTGGCGGGACCAGAATTTCCGCGTCGAGCCGAGCGGGCGCATGACAGTCGACGGAGACAAGGTTTGATGATGAAGACCCTGTTCCTGCACCCGCCTTCGTTCGACGGGTTCGACGGCGGCGCCGGCTCGCGCTATCAGGCGCGGCGCGAGATCCGCTCGTTCTGGTATCCGACCTGGCTCGCCCAGCCGGCGGCGCTGGTCCCCGACAGCCGGCTCGTCGACGCCCCGCCGGCGCGCCTCAAGCTCGCCGACATCGTGCCGCTCGCCGGCGACTATGAGCTCGCGGTGCTGCACACCTCGACCCCGTCCTTCGCCTCCGACGTCAAGGTCGCCGAGGCGCTGAAGGACGCGAACCCGCGGCTGAAGATCGGCATGGTCGGCGCCAAGGTCGCGGTCGAGCCCGAGGACAGCCTGAAGGCCTCCGCGGCGCTCGATTTCGTCGCCCGCGAGGAATTCGATTTCACGATCAAGGAGGTCGCCGAGGGCCGCGCCTTCGACGCGATCGACGGGCTGAGCTGGCGCAACGGCAGCGGCGGGGTCAGCCACAACCGCGACCGCGCCATCCTCGAAGACATGGACCAGCTGCCCTTCGTCAGCGAGGTCTACAAGCGCGACCTCAGGGTCGAGGACTATTTCATCGGCTACCTGCAGCATCCTTACCTGTCGCTCTATACCGGGCGCGGCTGCCGCTCGAAATGCACCTTCTGCCTGTGGCCGCAGACCGTCGGCGGGCACCGCTACCGGGTGCGCAGCGTCGGCCATGTCATCGAGGAAATCCGGCTGGCGAAAGCCTGGTTTCCGCAGGTCAAGGAGTTCTTTTTCGACGACGACACCTTCACCGACGACCGCCCGCGCGCCGAGGCGATCGCCCGCGAGCTGGGCCGGCTCGGCGTCACCTGGTCGTGCAACGCCAAGGCCAACGTGCCGCGCGCGACGCTCGAAGTGTTGCGCGACAACGGGCTGCGGCTGCTGCTGGTCGGCTACGAAACCGGCAACCAGCAGATCCTCAACAACATCAAGAAGGGGATGCGGATCGACATCGCCCGCCGCTTTACCAAGGACTGCCACGAGCTCGGGATCACGATCCACGGCACCTTCATCCTGGGCCTGCCCGGCGAAACCAAGGAGACGATCGAGGAAACCATCCGCTTTGCCGGCGAAATCAACCCGCACACGATCCAGGTGTCGCTGGCCGCCCCCTATCCCGGCACGGCTCTCTATCGCCAGGCGGTCGAAAACGGCTGGCTCGATACGGGGCATGCCGAGCTGATCGACGAGCGCGGGGTGCAGATCGCACCGCTGCACTATCCGCATCTGTCGCACACCGAGATCTTCCAGTCGCTCGAGACCTTCTACAAGCGCTTCTACTTCCGCCGCGAAAAGATCGCCTCGCTGGTCGCCGAGATGCTGCGGAGCCCGCAGATGATGCGCCGCCGCCTGCGCGAAGGCGTCGAGTTCTTCCATTTCCTGCGCCACCGGGAGATGGCCGGCTGAAGCGCCTGATCGTCTGCGCCGACGATTTCGGGCTCGACCCGGCGGTCAACGAAGCGGTCGAAGCGGCGTATCGACACGGCATCCTGTCGACCGCCAGCCTGATGGTCGGCGCGCCGGCGGCGGCGGATGCAGTGGCGCGCGCCCGGCGCTTGCCGGGGCTGCGGGTCGGGCTGCACCTGGTGCTGGTCGACGGACGCCCGGTGTCGCCGGCCGCCGCGGTTCCGGCCTTGGTCGGCGCCGACGGTCAATTCGACCGCAACATGGCCCGCGCCGGCATGCGGTTCTTCTTTCTGCCGCAAGTCCGCCGCCAGCTGGCGCGCAGAAATCCGCGCGCAATTCGAGGCCTTCCGCGCGACCGGCCTGGCGCTCGACCATGTCAACGCCCACAAGCACCTGCATCTGCATCCGAGCGTCGCCGCGCTGATGATCGCAATCGGCCGCGACTACGGCATGCGGGCGGTGCGGGTTCCCTCTGAGCCGGTCGCGGCATTGCGCCGCGCCTTCCCGCACGAGCGCCCGGCGGACGCCGCTCTACCGGCCGTGGGTCGAGCGGCTGCGGCGGCGGCGTGCGGCGCGCCGGGCTGACCGGTCAACGACCATGTCTTCGGCCTCGCCTGGAGCGGCGGCATGACCGAAGACCGGGTGCTGGGGCTGCTGCCGCATCTGCCCGACGGTTTGAGCGAGATCTATTTTCACCCGGCCGCCCAGCGCACCCCGCCACTCGTCACGGCGATGCCGAGCTACCGTCACTCCGACGAGCTGGCCGCGTTGCTGAGCTTGGCGGTTCGTGAGCGCATCGATACTCTCGGCATCCGCCGCGTCACCTACAGCGGGCTCGCGGCCTCGAGTCCGACAGAAGAGGGCCGGCGGTAGGCGCTCTCGGCCGGCATCGCCGGGCGGGCGAGCGCCGGCGGACGCGGGGCGGTCAGGCGGCCCGCGGCAGGGTCAGCCGGCGCCACACATCGACAAGGCCCTCCACCAGCGCGTCGATGTCCTGGTTGCTGTGCAAGGGCGTCGGCGTCAGCCGCAGGCGTTCGCCGCCCTTCGGCACGGTCGGATAATTGATCGGCTGGACATAGATCCGATGCCGACGCAGCAGCGCGTCACAGGCGGCTTTGCACAATTCGGCGTCTCCGACCATCACTGGCACGATGTGGCTCGGCGACGGCATGACAGGCAAATCCGCTTCAGCGAGGCGTCGCTTCAACAGCGCCGCGCGCTCCTGCTGGAGCCTGCGCTCGACTTGGCTCTGTTTCAGATGCCGGATGCTGGCGAGCGCGCCGGCGGCGAGCGCCGGCGGCAGGGCGGTCGTAAAAATGAAGCCCGATGCGTGGCTGCGCAGAAAATCGACGAGTGCCATCGAGCCGGCGACGTAGCCGCCCATCACCCCAAAGGCCTTGCCGAGCGTGCCCTGGATCACGGTCGGGCGGTGCATGACGCCTTGGCTCTCGGCGACGCCGCCGCCTCGCGCGCCGTAAAGACCGACCGCGTGCACCTCGTCGAGATAGGTCATCGCGCCGAACTGGTCGGCTACGTCGCACAAGGCGCCGATCGGGGCGATGTCGCCGTCCATCGAATAGACCGATTCGAAGCAGACGAGCTTGGGCCGGTTGGGGTCGATGCGGCCGAGCAGGCGAGCCAGATCGTCCGCGTCGCTATGGCGAAAGATCGCCTTCTCGGCGCGGCTGTTGCGGATGCCGGCGATCATCGAGGCATGGTTCTGCGCGTCGGACAGTACGACCGTGCCGGGCAGCTCGCGCGCCAGGGTCGACAGCACGGCTTCGTTGGCGACATAGCCGGAGGTGAAGACGAGGGCGGCCTCGCGCGCGTGCAAATCGGCGATCTCGCGCTCGAGCAGCAAGTGGAGATGGCTGTTGCCCGAGATGTTGCGGGTGCCGCCGGCGCCGGCGCCGAGCGCGCGCAGGGCCTCGGACATCGCCGCCAGCACGTCCGGATGCTGGCCCATGCCGAGATAGTCGTTCGAGCACCACACCGTCACCTCGGCGCCGATACGATGATCGTAGGCGCGCGGAAACCCGCCGCAACGCCGTTCGAGATCGGCGAAGACGCGGTATCGCCCCTCGGCGCGAAGCGCGTCGAGGCGCTGTTTGAAAAAACCTTCGTAATCCATCACGCTCACGATCGGCGGCAGCGGACGATTATAGCACAGCTTTCCTCGATCCGAGCCGGACGACGTGTCGCGGCAGCGGCCGCGGGGCTCGCTATTTTACGGGCTTGCACACGAAGGTGGCCCGCGCCGGCAGCAGCAGCGGACAGAAGTCGAGCCTCCAGTCGGTCTCGACGCGCGCGGCGACGCGTATTCGGTCCGCATTGGTCCTGCGCCGCCTTCTGCACCTCGCTGCCCGAGCTGACGGCAAAGTCGTAGCAGATCGCCACCCGCGGCCCGGCATCCTTTACTCCGGGAGCGGCGGGCTGCGGCGTGTCGGGATAGGGATCGAGCGCCGAGCAGCCGGCAGGCCCGGCGGTCGCGATCAGCAGGGCGACGATCGCCGACGCGCTCCTCATATGCTCTCGGCGAGGGCGCGTTCGAGAAACGCGGCGCAGGCCAGCAGCCGTGGATCGTCGTGCATCCGGCCGACCAACTGCACCCCGACCGGCAGGCCGTTTTCGCCCCACAGCGCCGGCACCGTCGCGCACGGCACCCCGAGCAGGGTCCACATGCGGTTGAACACCGGATCCCCGGTATATTCGAGGCCCAACGGCGCCGCGCCGGGTGCGGCCGGGACCAGCATCGCGTCGCAGCCGCCGTAAAACTCGGCGAGACCGGCCCGCGCCGTCTCGGTCAGGGCGCGCGCGGCGTCGTATTCGTCCGCCCCGACCGCCATCCCGGCGTCGAGCAGCTGGGCCAGCCGCGGCGACAATTCGGCGCTGTGCCGGATGCGCTCGTCGGCGAGCGCGCGCACGGTCTCGAACCCCATGATCTTGTCCTGCGCTTGCGTCAGCCCATGATGCTCGGGGGCGATCGCGACCTCGTCGACCCTCGCGCCGGCGCGCTCCAGAGCCTCTCGCGCCCGGTCGAGAGCGGCTGCGACCGACGGCTCGGCCTCGTCCCACATCGGGGTGCGATAGAGGCCGAAACGCGGCATGTGCGCCGGCCTCGCCAAATGGCGCAGCGCCGGGCGCTCGACCAAGATTCCGGCGAAGAACGCGGCGTCATCGACGGTGCGGGCGAGGATGCCGACCGTGTCGAGGCTGTCGGCGAGCGGCTTGACCCCGGCCCGGCTGATCAGACCGAAGCTCGGCTTGTAGCCGACGACGCCGCAGAACGCGGCCGGGCGAATGACCGACCCGGCGGTTTGGGTCCCGAAGGCGAGCGGCGCCATGCCGTCGGCGACCGCCGCGGCCGAGCCGCTCGACGAACCGCCCGGGGTGTGCGCCGGGTTGCGCGGGTTCGCGGTCTTGCCGGGGGTGAAGGTGGCGAACTCGGTGGTGACGGTCTTGCCGAGCACGACGGCACCGGCGGCTCGCGCGAGCGCCACGCAGGCGGCGTCGGCGGCTGGCCGATGGCCGCGGTAGATCGGCGAACCGTAGCCGGTCGGCATGTCGGCCGTGTCGATCAAATCCTTGACCGCGATCGGCACGCCGTGCAGCGGTCCGCGCGGCGGCTCGCGGTCGCGTTGCCGCGCCTCGGCCAAGGCCTGCTCGCGGTCGAGATATTGCCAGGCGCCGACGACACTCTCGCGCGCCGCGATCCGGTCGAGATAGGCGGTCGCCAACGCCTCGGCGCTGAGCTGGCCTTCGGCGATCAGCCGGGCAGCCTCGCGGGCGGTCAGCGAGCGCGGATCGGTCATTCTCGGCCTCCTGTTCCGCCCCACAATCCGAAATCCGAACTCGATATGGCTGGCGTGCGCTGCCGGCACTCTCGCCCAAGCGGGCTCGGCTTGACAAGATGCGACGGGGCGGTGCTGATCGGCGTCTTGGCTGCATACAATGAGCCGGCCCGGGGCTGCCGCCCGCCGGTCAGCCGATTGCGCCCGAGGCATTCCGATGGCCGAACCCCCCGACAATCAAGATGGCGAGCGATCGCGATCCGGGGCGGTGATCGGGCTGATCGTCGTGCTGGTGCTGGTCGTTGCCGCGGTCTACCTGGTTCAGGCGCTGCACAAGGAATTGCAGCTCGAGGATTGCCTGATGTCCGGGCGGACCAACTGCGCGCCGATCGAAGCGCCTTCCGGCGGCAGATAGCAGATAGTCGTTCCGCTCGATCGGCTGCTACACTTGCTCCTTCACCGAACGGATGGAGGGGCGCAATGATCGAGATTCCGGCGCGCCGCGGCAAGGCCGCGCACCTCCGCCAGGGCGAGACAGTCAGGATCATCAACACGACGGGTCAGCAGGTCGTCGACGCCTGGGCGTTCAACGCCGCGGACCTCTCCGAATTCATGTCGATGGAGCACACCCGCCCGGCGATCGGGCAGATCATTCCGGCGATCGGCGACACCCTCTTGACCAACCGGCGGCGGCCGATCCTGACCGTGGTCGAGGACACCTCCGGCGGCGTTCACGACACCTTGTTCGCGGCCTGCGACCGCTGGCGCTACGAATTGCTCGGATGCGCCGAGTATCACGACAACTGCACCGACAACCTCGCCGCCGCCCTGGCCGAACTCGGGCTCGCGTCACCGCATACCCCGGCGCCGTTCAACCTGTTCATGAACATCCCGGTCGTCGACGGCAACCGGGTCGAGGTGCGGCCGCCGGTCAGCACCCCGGGCAGCTCCGTATCGCTGCGCGCCGAGATCGATTGCGTCGTCGCCTTTTCCGCTTGCCCGCAGGATTTGCTGCCGGTCAATGGCCTGGCGATGCGGCCGACGCATGCGCATTTCGAGATCCTCGCCTGATCCGGGCAGCGTGCTTGAGCCGGGCGATTGGCGCGCACTAGAATAAGCTAAGCCGCGAGAACGGTGCGGCGCGTGCTTGTGCCCGGCGACAACAATGGCCGTATCGGCCGGTGGGAGGGGACGATGGCTTCGAAGAGAAGATTGGCGAGCGTGCGTCTGTCGTGCGGGGGTGATGAGCGTGCTCGGGGCGCTGGCGGGTCTTGTCCTGCCCCATGCGCTGCCGCCGGCAATGGCCCAGGCCAACCCGCCCGCCGCGGCCCCGCCCGGGCCGCCGCCGTGGAAACAGGGGCAGCCGCCGAGCCTCGCCGCTTCGCCGCTGCATCCGCATATTCCAAGCCTGATCGGCACCCCGGCCAAGGACATCCCGATCGACAAGATCACCCTGCCGCCGGGGTTCAAGATCGAGATCTGGGCCGCCGGACTGAAGGAAGCCCGGTCGATGACGCTCGGCGATAAGGGCACGGTCTTTGTCGGCAACCGGCTGCGCGACCAGGTGCTGGCGGTCGTCGACCGCGGCGGTCATCGCGACGTCAAAGTCATCGCCAAGGGCCTCTCCGCGCCGAACGGAGTGGCCTTTGCGAACGGCACGCTCTTTGTCGCCGAGCGCGAGCGCATCATCCGCTTCGACAATATCGAAGACAGTCTCGACGAACCGCCGCCGCCAAAAGTCGTCGTCGACGGCCTGCCGCACCAGACCAATCATTTCTGGAAATTCTTGACGATGGGACCGGATGGTTGGCTTTATTTCAACCAGGGCTCGCCATTCAACATCGCGATCCCGAACTACCTCCAGGCAGCGATTCTCCGGGTCAACCCGAAGACGGATAATCTGCAGATCTATGCGCAAGGCGTGCGCAACAGCGTCGGCATGGCCTTTAATCCGGCGACCTCAGCAGCTGTGGTTCACCGACAACGGCCGCGACTGGCTCGGCGACAACGCCCCCTCGGACGAATTGAACCATGCGACCGCGCAGGGCGAAAATTTCGGCTATCCGTTCTGCCATCAGGGCGACATTCTCGACCCCCAATACGGCAAGTACTTCAGCTGCGCAGATTTTGTCCCGCCCGACCTCAATCTCGGGCCGCACGTGGCCTCGCTCGGCATGCGCTTCTACACCGGCAACATGTTCCCGGCCGAGTACAAGAACAACATCTTCATCGCCGAGCACGGCTCGTGGAACCGGACGCAAAAGAGCGGCTACAATGTGACCCGGGTCGAGCTCGGGCCGGCCGGCAACGTGCTGAAATCGGAAATATTCATGGGCGGCATGCTCCAGGGCAACCAATTCTGGGGGCGGCCGGTCGACGTGCTTGGTAATGCCCGACGGCGCGCTGTTGGTGTCGGACGATTGGAACGGCGTCATCTATCGCATCAGTTATCAGAAGACGTGAGCGGGAGCGCGCCGGCGCGGCGCCGCAAGGGTGCGGCGTATGCCGTGCTGACGGCGGCTGCATTCTTGCCCCTCCGCCCGCAACCTGCCTGCGCCTATGATGCTGAGGCCGGGAGCAGAAAGCCGAAGCGGTCTGTGCGGTCTGCCATGGGCCGCGGCGGCCACTCGCCGACCGCCACGATCCCGTCGCTCGCCGGTCAAGAGCCGCGCTACATCATCCTCGCCCTCTACCAATTCCGCGCCGGCCACCGTAAATCCGCGCAGATGGCGCCGATCGCCGCGAAGCTTTCCGACGACGATCTCGGCGATCTGGCGGCCTATTACGCGGCGCAGAAACCGGCGGCGCCCAAGCGGGCGATCGACCCGCAGCAGGCTGCCGCGGGCCGCCGACTGACCCTGGCCGACCATTGCACTCAATGCCATGGCGCCGCGCTAGCCGGAGACGAGCACATTCCCCGCCTCGCCGGACAGCATTTCGCATTACCTGAAGCAGCAATTGGCCGGTTTCAAGGCGGCCACCCGCGGCGATATCGACGGCAACATGACCTCGGCCGCGCAAGGCTCTCTCCGGCAGCCGACATCGACCTGCTCGCAGCCTACATCTCAAGTCTGCAAACGCCATAGCCGATGACGCGGGCCGAAGCGGTCCGCGGGCCGTTTACCCCATAAAAGGTCGGCGCAGGGATGCGGCGGCGTTCCTCGAGGAGTCTCGTCATGTCGCTCAAGATCAAGGTTGGTCCGTCGCTGTTGTCGATCAACCAGGGCTACAGCCTGTTGCTGACCGAGCCCGACGGGCAGATCCCTTGGCCGAGCAAATGCGGATTTTTTGTCCGGGACACCAGGATGATCAGCGCCTGGTCGATCTATGCCAATGGCGATCCGTGGGAGCTGCTGAACTCGGGTGCGATTGCGTATTTCGCGGGGCAAGTGTTCATGACCAACCCGGGCATCGTCACCGAGGACGGCACCATCGAGCAGCGGACGCTGCTGCTCCAGCTCAGCCGGTCGATCGATGAGGGCGGCATCCACGAGGACATCGACATCATCAATCACGGCCGTAAAGCAGTCGAATTCAACCTCGAGATCGCGCTGCGCTGCGATTTCGCCGACATGTTCGAGATCAAGGGCGGCAATCTGGTGCGGCGCGGCCGGATCACGACGGACTGGTCCGAGGACACGGCGACTTTGACGACTCGGTATCGCGACCGCGACTTTCTGCGCGACTCTGGTCGTGGAGCGGCGGCGCAACGCCTCGCCCTGCGTCTACGCCAACGGCCGAATCAGCTTCGAGGTGGCGATCGAGCCTGCGCAGGCCTGGCATACCTGCCTCGAATATTCGGCTGCCGCCGGCCACCATCGTTACACGCGCGCCCCAAGAGTGCATTGCTCACGCGCCGAATTCGCAGCTCGGCGAGCCGCTTGAAAAATGGCGAAAGACCGTGCTCAAGCTCGCATCGAGCAACGAGGAGTTCGAGAACCTCTATCGTCAGGCGGTGGAAGACATGGCCGCGCTGCGGCTGCCGGTCGAGGGCACCCATCACCTCGAATTCACGCCGGCCGCCGGCATTCCCTGGTTCGTCGCGCTGTTCGGCCGCGACAGCCTGATCGCGGCATTGCAAAACGCTCATATCTATCCTGATTTTATCCGCGGCGCGCTCGATGTGCTGGGCCGATACCAGGCGACCGAGCGGGACGATTACCGCGACGCCGAGCCCGGCAAGATCATGCACGAATTGCGCACCGGCGAGCTGGCTCATTTCAAGCTGATCCCGCACACCCCGTATTACGGCACCGCCGATGCGACGCCGCTCTACCTGATCGCGCTGCACACCGCGTGGCGGTGCACCGGCGACCGGCGGCTGATCGAGCGCCATCTCGGCACCGCCGAGCGCTGCCTCGACTGGATCGACCGTTACGGCGACCGCGACGGCGACGGCTTTCAGGAGTACCAGACGCGCTCCTCGGCGGGCTACGAGAACCAGGGCTGGAAGGATGCCGGCGACGCCGTCCTCTACCCGGACGGCAGCCCGGTCAAAGGGCCGAAGGCGCTGTGCGAGCTGCAAGGCTATGTCTACGACGCCTGGAACCGCATGGCCGAAATTTACGACGCATTTGGGCAGGACGGCCGGGCTGAGGAATTGCGCGCCAAGTCGAAGACGCTGTTCGACCGCTTCAACGAGGTGTTCTGGGACGAGGATAGCGGGTTTTACGCCTATTGCCTCGACGGCGACAAAAAGCAGGTGCTGACCGTGGCCTCGAACCCGGGTCATTGCCTGTGGAGCCGGATCGTGCCGAAAGACCGCGCGCGGCGGGTCGCCCAGCGGCTGCTGCAGCCCGACATGTGGAGCGGCTGGGGCATCCGGACCTTGTCGCGCGACCACCCGTCCTACAATCCGATGTCCTATCAGAACGGTTCGGTGTGGCCGCACGACAACGGCATCATCGCGATCGGCTTCAAGCAATACGGCTTTGCCCGCGAGGCGGCGCAGGTGGCGCGCGCGGTCACCGAGGCCGGCAGCTTTTTCGCGCTCTACCAGATGCCGGAACTCTATGCCGGGATCGAGCGCGACGACGCCAATTTCCCGGTGCAGTACCCCGACGCCAACGTGCCGCAGGCCTGGGCCGCGGGCTCGGTGTTTTCGCTGCTGCAGGCGCTGCTGGGCTTCGATCCCGATGCGCCGCGAGGCAAGTTCTACCTCGATCCCGCGCTGCCGGATTGGCTGCCCGACCTGACCCTGAGCGATCTGCGGCTCGGCAGGCGGACGTTCGATGTCCGCTTTTGGCGCGATGGAGATGAGACCCGGTTCGAGGTGCTGAAGGGCGATGCGGGGGCCGTCGAACGACGCCCCCTGGCGCCCTTCCATCGCTCGGAATAGGCCGGGCGCGGTCGGGCCGGGAGACGTCGCGTGAGGCCAATTCCCCTCGGAGCCGCCGGCTCCTTTACGCTTCAGGTCGAGCCCGAGCATCTGGCGAACCGGTTCAAGGACGCGACCCTGCCGCCGGTGCTGGCCACGCCGGTCATGATCATGATCATGGAAAATGCGGCGCTGAACGCGATCCGCGGCTATCTCGATGCGGGCGAGAGCGCGGTCGGCACCGCGGTCAACATCCGCCACCTCGCGGCGACACCGGCCGGGCGCCGGGTCACCGGCGACGCCGAGGTGACAAAGGTCGAGGGCCGGCGGATCGAGTTTTCGGTGCGGGCGACCGAGGCAGGCAAGGAGATCGGGATCGGAACCCATTCGAGGGCGGTCGTCGATGCCGCGAAATTCGCCGAGCGCCTAACATAGACGGCGACCGTTCGCCGCCAACGAACAGCGAGAGCCGGGCGCGCGGCGCCATCGCTGCGACGGCGCGCGGCAGAGCGTGCTAGCTTGCCCCCGAACCAGCAGGGGAGCCCCGCGATGTTACCCAGAATGTCCGGCCTCGCGGCAGCGGCGCTGACTGCGCTGACGGCGATAGCGGCGCCGGTCTCGGCGCAGACGGTCAGGATCGGCCTGATCAACAGCTATACGGGTTTTGTCGCGGAGCCGGCCGACGAGGCGCAGAAGGGGATCGACCTCTACGTCAAGTTGCACGAAAAGGACCTGCCGCCGGGGGTCAAGGTCGAGATCCTACGTCGCGACGACACCTCCAACCCGGAAGTCGGCAAGCGGCTGGCGCAGGAATTGATCACCCGCGACCACGTGCAGCTGTTGACCGGCATCATCCTGTCGCCGGTCGCCGCCGCGGTGGCGCCGCTGACCGCCGAGGCGAAGGTGCCGCTCGTGATCAGCGGCGCCGGCGCCGGGGTCGCGATCCCGCGGCTCTCGCCCTATGTCGTGCGGGTGACCTTCACGCTGTGGCAGCAAGCCTATCCGATGGGCAAATGGGCGGCCCAGCAGGGCTGGAAGACGGCCTATACCGCGGTCACCGACTTTATCGCCGGTCATGATGCCGAGGCGGGGTTCACCAAGCGCCTTCACCGATGCCGGCGGCAAGATCGTCGGCGCCGACCGGTTCCCGCCGGCCAATCCCGACTTCACCCCGTTCGTGCAGCGGATCAAGGACGCCAAGCCCCAGGTCGCCTATATCTTCGTGCCGGCCGGCGTCCAGGCGACGGCGATGATGCGGGCGATCACCGACCTCGGCCTGCGCCAGGCCGGGATCACGATCGCCTCGACGCAGGATCTGGTGCCCGACGAGGAATTGCCGAACATGGGCGACACCCCGCTGGGCCTGATCACCGCGGGGACCTACTCGGCCGCCGGCAAGCGCCCGGCCAACAAAGCCTTTTTGGCCGACTGGAAGCGCGCCTACGGCGACAACTCCGTTCCCGACTTCTTCTCGGTCGACGGCTGGGACGGGATGGCGATGATCTTCGACCTGATCAAGGCGACCAAGGGCAACTTCACCAGCGACCAGGCGATGGCCTTCTTCGAGCATTGGAAGGACCCGAACAGCCCGCGCGGCCCGATCATGATCGACCCCGAAACCCGAGACATCGTTCAGAACGTTTATATTCGCAAAGTCGAAAAGGTCGACGGCAAGCTCGCCAATGTCGAGATCTCGACGATCCCGATGGTCAAAGACCCGTGGAAGGCGCTGCACCCGCAGAAGTAGCCGGCATCCGGGCCGCCCGCATCCTTTTCAGTCCTCGACTGCGCAGATGAACAGCGCCCTTTCCGTCGCCGTCAGCATCGGCTTTCACGGGCTCGCTTTCGCGATGGTGCTGTACCTGATCTCGGTCGGGCTGTCGGTGACGATGGGGATGATGGGGTTCATCAACCTCGCGCACGGCGTTTTCGCGATGGCCGGCGGCTATGTGGTGACCGGGCTGATCGAGCGTCACGGCGTGCCGTTTCCGCTGGCG
This sequence comes from uncultured Alphaproteobacteria bacterium, assembly GCA_963795485.1. Lineage (GTDB taxonomy): Bacteria > Pseudomonadota > Alphaproteobacteria > ATCC43930 > CGMCC-115725 > AP-15. Next base: position 457,591 of record CAWCIL010000008.1, on the reverse strand, counting down.
CTGATGGCGGCAGTGGCCGTGGTGGCCCTGGCCAGCGTGCCGATCGAGCGGCTGCTCTACCGCCGCTTCTATGGCGGCGACGAGCTCGACCAGGTGCTGCTGACGATGGGGCTCGTCTTCATGTCGGGGGCGGCGGCGCAGTATTTCTTTGGGCCGGTGCAGCAGCCGTTGCGCCTGCCGCATGGATTGAGTGGCGGCGTCGAACTCGGTTTCGGCGAGTTTCCGGTTTACGAGATCCTGCTGATCCTATGCGGCGCCGCGCTGGTCACGGTGCTGTGGCTCGGGCTCGAGCGCAGCCGGTTTGGTGCGCAAATCCGCGCCGCGGTCGACAATCTGCGCATGGCGCAGTCGCTCGGCATCGACACCTCGCGCCTGTTCAGCCTGACCTTTGCGCTCGGCAGCGGGCTCGCCGGCCTCGGCGGCGGGCTCGGCTCCGACCTGATGACCATCGTTCCCGGCTACGCGCTCGACAACCTCGTCTATTTTCTGATCGTTGTCGCGATTGGCGGGCTCGGCAGCATTCGCGGTCCGTTTCTGGCGGCATTATTGGTCGGAATCGTCGACAGCGCCGGCAAATTTCTGCTGCCGCAGTTCGGCGCCTTTTTCATCTATGCGATGACGATGGGTGTGCTGCTGTGGCGGCCGCGCGGCCTGTTCGGGCGCAGCTGACGGGCCCTATGGCGGCGAACCCGCGGGCCGCGGCGATCGAGGCCTTTGCCGGGCGGCACCGCTATCGCCCGCTCGAAGCGCTGCCCTGGCTCGCCGCCCTCGCCGCCTATTTTATTTTCCCCGGTTACCTGCCGCTCGCCGCTCAGATCCTCGCGACGATCCTGTTCGCGCTGTCGGCCGATCTGGTGCTGGGCTATGCCGGGATCGTCACCCTGGGCCAGGCGGCGTTTTTCGGCACCGGCGCCTATGCCGCCGGGCTCCTCGCGGCACATGGCTGGGGCGAGCCGATCACCGGCCTCTTCGCCGCCGCCGCCGCCGCCGCGTTGGTCGGGTTCCTCAGCGGTCTCATAATCCTGCGCAGCACCGGCCTGAGCTTGCTGATCCAGACCCTGGTCGTCGCCGCGATGCTGGCCGAGGCGGCGAACAAGGCGAGTGCCGTGACCGGCGGCGATGACGGGCTGCAAGGAATGCAGGTGTGGCCGATTTTCGGCCATTTCGAATTCGGCCTCTACGGCCGAACCGCGTATTGTTTATTGCCTCGTCGTGCTGTTTTTGTGCTGGCTCGCGGTACGGCGTATCGTCCACTCGGCCTTTGGCCGCTCGCTGACCGGCATTCGCGAGAACAGCGCTCGGATGCACGCGCTCGGCGCGCCGGTCGCCGGCCGCCGGCTCACCGCCTACACGATTTCGGCGGCACTCGCCGGGATCTCGGGCGCGCTGGTCGCGCAGACGAGCGGGTTTGTCGGGCTCGAATTCGCTCGGCCTCGAACGGTCCGGCACGGTCCTGATCATGCTGATCATCGGCGGCGTCGGGCGGCTCTACGGCGCCTTCGTCGGCGTGCCGCTCTACATGATCGCGCAGGACCGGTTTTCGACGGTCGAGCCGGTCTACTGGTATTTCTGGATCGGACTTTTAATGATCGCGGTCGTGCTGTTCGCCCGCGGCGGCCTGCTCGGCCTCGCCGAACGACTGCGATCACGGCAGAGCCGCCGGCGATGAGCGCTCCGGCGCTCGAAACCCGCGCGCTGGCCAAGAGCTTTGGGGCGCTGGCGGTGGCGAACGCGATCGATTTCCGCCTCGAACGCGGCGCCCGGCATGCGCTGATCGGGCCGAACGGCGCCGGCAAGACCAGCTTTGTCAATCTGGTGACCGGGGCGCTCCAGCCGAACGCCGGACAGATCCTGCTAGACGGCGTCGACGTCACGGCGTTGCCGCAAGCGGCGCGGGTCAAGCGCGGGCTCGTCCGCACGTTTCAGATCACCCAGCTGTTCCGCGGTCTCAGCGTTCTCGAAAACGTGGCCCTCGCGGTGTGCGAGCGTCGCGGCGTCGGCAGCGATCCGTGGCGCCCGGCCGGGCGTCAACGCGCCGCGATCGAAGAGGCCTTTTCCTTGGTCGAGCGGATGGGCCTCGCCGAGGAGGCGCTCAATCCGGTCGGCACCCTCGCCTATGGCCGGCAACGGCTGATCGAGATCGCCGTGGCGCTCGGGCTCGGACCCAAGGTGCTGCTGCTCGACGAGCCGGCGGCCGGGGTCCCGGCGGGCGAGAACGGCCGGATCGTCGAAGCCATCGAGAGCCTGCCGCGCGACATCGCCATCCTGATCATCGAGCACGACATGGATCTGGTGTTTCGCCTGGCGCGGCGGATCACCGTGCTGGTGCAAGGAAGCGTCCTCGTCGAAGGGCCGCCGGCGCTGATCGCCGCCGACCCGCGGGTGCGCCAAGTCTATCTCGGCGAGCGCGTGCCGGGGTGAGTGGGCGAGCCCATAGCGGGGCGCCCCTGTCCCAGGGCCTCGTCCTCGACGGCGTGTCGGCCGGCTATGGCGACACGATCGTGCTCGAACGTGTCGCCCTCGACCTGCCGCCGGGCGGGACGCTCGCGGTGCTCGGCCGCAACGGCGTCGGCAAGACGACGCTCCTCGCTACGATCATGGGCCACACGAGGCTGCGCGCCGGCACGATCCGCTTCGTCGGGCGCGACATCGCCGCCCTGCCGGCGTTTCGCCGGGCGCGGCTCGGCATCGGCTTCGTGCCGCAGGAGCGCGAAATCTTTCCGTCGCTGACCGTCGGCGAAAACCTGATGGTGGCGGCGCGGCCGGGGCGATGGTCGCTGCTGCGGGTCTACGATTTCTTTCCGGCGCTCGCCGAACGGCGCCATCACCGCGGCAGCCAGCTTTCGGGCGGCGAGCAGCAGATGCTGGCGATCGGCCGGGCGTTGATCGGCAATCCGGCGCTGGTGCTGATGGACGAGCCGCTCGAGGGGTTGGCCCCGGTCATCGTCGATGCGCTGCTCGCTGGACTCGACCGGCTGAAGCGCGAGGAAGGGCTGGCGCTGCTGCTGGTCGAGCAGCACGCTCGCCTCGCGCTCGAGCTGACGACGCAGGCGATCGTCCTCGATCGCGGCGCCCTCGTCTTCGCCGGCCCCAGCCGCGAGCTCCTCGCCGCTCCCGACCGGCTAGACGCGCTGATGGGTATCGCCGGACGCCGGCCGCAGGATTGATCCGCCTGCATCGGAGACCTGCGCAGAACGGCATAGGCTGCGACTGCGTGCCGCGCCTAAAGTTTTATGGGAGATGCTGTCGATGACGGTTTTGCCCGGATCAACCCGACTGGAGGTTTGCGCTATGCAGTACCGGCGAATTTCGGCCGATTGTCATCTCGACATGATCTGGCTGCCGCCCGATCTCTTCACCTCGCAGGCGCCGCGAGGATTGAAGGAGAAGATGCCGTTTGTCGCCGATCAGCCGGATGGGACCAAGCGCTGGGTTACCAATGACGGCGTCGATTTCGGCATGGCCGGTGGGGTCGGCGCGGTGGGCTCGGTCTATGTTCCCGGCAAGCAATTGCGCGTCGACAAGATGCACGAAGCCGGCCTCTACGATGATTTCAAGACCAAGGGCCACCGCCGCCCCGGCGATCCGCACCTGCGGGTTAAGGAGCTCGACCGCGACGGCGTCGACGCCGAGGTCATCTACGGCATCCTCGCCGCCTGCGGGAAAATGCAGGATCGTGAGGCAGCGAACGAGATGCTGCGCATCTACAACAATTTCATGAACGATTTCTGCAGCCATTATCCCGATCGCGAGATCGGCCTCGCCTGCCTGCCCTACAGCGACATCGAAGCGGCGGCGGCCGAGGTGCATCGCGTCGCCAAGCTCGGCATGAAGGGCGTCGAGCTCAGCTGCTCATGGCACATGACGCCGATGTGGCATCCGATGTGGGACCCGCTCTGGGAAGCGGTCAACGAAACCCAAGTGCCGCTGCATTTCCACACTTTCCCGGCGACCGACCCCGAACTCCGCAAATCGCTGGAGCCGACGATCGCGCGGCGGATGACCTATAGCGGGCTGTGCCGCTTTCAGATGACGCTGGCGACGATCCTGACCGACCTGATGGGGGCCGCGGTATTCGAGCGCTTCCCGAACATTCGCATGGTTCTGGGCGAGAGCGGCATCGGCTGGATCCCCTACGTGCTCGACCGCATGGATTTCGAGTTCGAGGACCAGTACCAGGACCTCAAGCTCAAGCTCAAGCCAAGCGAGTACTGGCGCCGCCAGTGCAAGGCGACGTTCCAGTACGACCGCGTCGGCACCAAGCTGATCGACGAGATGGGCATCGAAACCCTGATGTGGGGCTCGGATTATCCCCATCCCGACGGGGTGTGGCCCGAATCGAAGAAATACATCGAAGACCAGTTCAGCCATCTGCCGGCCGAAACCACCTTCAAGATGACCTGCGAGAACGCCGGCAAATTCTACGGCCTGATCAACTGAAAAAACAATCCGTCGGCCGATCGGGAACCGGGCAGGGCAGAACCGGACCGAGACCAGACTGGCGAGGGGCGGCTGATGCCGCCTCTTTTTTTGCCTTGCGATCCGAGGCGCAGCATCGGGCGGCCCCGCCAGGCTGCTCACCGCCCTGCCGGCATTTCGGTGCGGTTCTGGTCGCGCAAAAGAAAAATGGCCCCGGGGTTGCCGGGGCCAAGTTTGAACAGGGAGGCTTCACGTCTGGGAGACGTAAGGGTCCTAAGACCCTCTTCCCGGGCCTTAAATCCCGGGAACTCGGATCAGCGGAAAAACCGCCAAAAACCTGCTGCGATGTGTGGCATCGCGTGCTCGAAAGATGGTTGATCGAGCGGGTTTGCACCACCGGGAATTTGTCCTGGCTCGTCTGCAAAAAGCGCAATCCTCTGATTTCCGCACGAATTCGATTTGCGCAGCGCCGGATTGGGCAGCGATCAACCGAGCCGGGTCTCAGCCACCTTGCGCAGCAGAAAATCGCGGAACACGCTGATCCGCTTCGACGCCCGCAATTCCTCCGGATAGACGAAATAGGCTTCGATCGGCGGCCCGGTCAGCTCGGGCAAGACACGCACCAGCTCGGCCTGCTCGATGGCGATGAAATCGGACATCGCGGCGAGCCCGAGCCCGCTGATCACCGCGCGCAGCATCGCATAGAAATTGTTGACCGCCAGGATCGGCCGCCGCTCCTGCCCCGGCTTGGCGCCCGCGTCGAGCAGCCAGTTGACGTTCTGCACCGGTGGGCGGGCGTCCTCGCCGTAGACGATCAGCCGGTGCTTGTCGAGCTCCTCGGGCCGTTGCGGCATGCCGTGCTTTTTGATGTAGTCGGGTGCGGCGTAAACATGGCTCGGCACGCTGAGGAGATGGCGCTGGATCAGATCCGGCTGGCGCGGCGGCGACATGCGGATCGCCACGTCGGCCTCGCGCATCGACAAATCGAGCTCGGTGTCGTCGATCACCAGAGTGACCTGGATATCGGGGTAGAGATCGAGAAACTCGCGGATTCGCGGGGTCAGCCAGCTCGAGCCGAACGCCACTGTCGTGGTGATCTTGAGCGGTCCCTTGGGCCGGTCCTTCAATTCGGAAATCAGGCCTTCGGCCATCGACAATTTGGCGAAGACCTCGCGGGCGGTGCGAAACAACAGCTCGCCCTGCTCGGTCAGGATCAGTCCGCGGGCGTGGCGATGAAACAGCGGCACGCTGAGGCTTTCCTCGAGCGCGCTGATCTGACGGCTGACCGCCGATTGGCTCAGGTTCAGCGATTCGCCCGCATGGGTGAAGCTGCCTGCCTCGGCGACCGCGTGGAAAACCCGCAACTTGTCCCAATCCATCCCCATTCCCCCGACATCGGCCTCGGAGCGCTGGGCGCCTGCCCGCTACTCGGCGGCCCGCATCGTCGCGGTTTCCTCCTGCGCCGCGAGAAACCTGTCCGCCTCGAGCGCCGCCATGCAGCCCATCCCGGCGGCGGTGACCGCCTGGCGAAAGACCTTGTCCTTGACGTCGCCCGCGGCAAACACCCCTGGAATGGCGGTCTCGGTCGAATCGGGACGGGCGACGATGTAGCCGTCGGGATCGAGCGCCAGCTGGCCGGCGACGAGACCGGTCACCGGGGTGTGGCCGATCGCGATGAACACGCCATCGCAGGGCTGATCGAACAGCGAGCCCGTGCCCACGTCGCGCAGCCGCACCCCGGTCACCTGCGGCGGTTCGGGCCGGCCCAGGACCTCCTCGACAACGGCGTCCCAGATGACGTCGATCTTGGGGTTGCGAAACAGCCGCTCCTGCAGGATCTTTTCGGCCCGGAGCGCATTGCGGCGGTGGACCAGCGTGACCCGGCGTGCGTGGTTGGTCAGATAGAGCGCCTCCTCGACCGCGGTATTGCCGCCGCCGACGACCACCACCTCCTTGCCGCGGAAGAAAAACCCGTCGCAGGTGGCGCAGGCCGAGACCCCGAAGCCGCGAAACATCTCTTCGCTCGGCAGGCCCAGCCAACGCGCCTGGGCGCCCGTGGCGAGGATGACCGTCTCGCCGACATAGACGTCGCCCGAATCGCCGGTCGCAACAAACGGCCTCCGCCCGAGGTCGATCGACTCGATCAGGTCGATGATGACCCTGGTCCCAACATGCTCGGCCTGAAGCCGCATCTGCTCCATCAGCCACGGGCCCTGGATGATTTCGGCGAACCCCGGATAATTCTCGACATCGGTGGTGATCGTCATCTGTCCGCCGGGCTGCATCCCAGTGACGAGCAGCGGCTCGAGATTGGCGCGTGCCGCGTAGACCGCCGCGGTGTAGCCGGCCGGCCCGGAGCCGACGATCAGGACTTTGCTGTGGTAGCGTTCGGACATGTCGCGCGATTCCAGTCGCTCAAGGGCTTACTACATTATTTCGCCGGCCAGCAACTTTAAGGTATCGGCGGCACGTTAAAATCCGAACATGTGGTCGAAGCTGAAGGCGCCGTCGGCGCCGACCAGCCCGTGATAGCCGAACAGCCGGCAGGTCGGGTCGCGCACGATGGCATAAGGATTGGCGCCGGCACCAGCCCGCGAGGCGGCGTCGAACAGTGCATGATAATGCCACAGCCGCGAACCCGAGCACGGGATCGCCATGGACCGGCGCGCAATCTCGCTGCCGCTGCCGTCATAGAGAATAATTTCGGTGGCGCTCGCCGGCCGCCACGGCCGCGAGGCCGGGTAGATCAAGTGACAGATCGTGTCATAGCCGCTCTCGCCGAGCCTCAGAAACAGTCGTGTCGAAAGCCCCGGCGGCGGTCCGCTGTAGGATTGCGGCTCGTCGCGATAGGTCAGGATCGTGTTGAACACATGCGCGCCAAAGCTCGTTTCGGCCGCATGGCCAGTCGCGCGGTGACGATAGCGGAAAATTGCGTGCAGCCAGCCGTCGGCCGCTCCGCCGGCGGACAAATCGTAAGCGAGCTCGACGTGCCCGTAGCTCTCGCCCAATGCGGCGAGCCCCAACTCCTCGTCGAAATCGAGTGCCTTAGCATGCCCGCGCGGCAACCGTCCCAGTGGGCGGCGCCAAACTTCGTTCCCTTCCGGGTCGTAGACGATGGCGAGGATCGGCAGCTCCGCCTGGCGAACCGCCATCGGCGTCGGCAGCACGGCGGTGTGCCACAACGCCCGCGGCAGCAGCGGCGCCGGCAACAGGTAGCCTTTGCCGAGCACGCCGCCGACGACTGGCAAACCGGGGTCGGGCAGCAGATCGGCGCGCTCGACATTGACGTGGGCGATCCTGCGGCGCGCGTGCTCGATCACCTCGTAGCGCGGGCGCACCATGTGCTTGCCGGCGCGCAGCTCGATCTGGGACGGCCAGGCGAGATCGGGCAGCAAGGCACCGACATCGACGGCCCGGGTGGCGAACGGGGCGACCCGCTCGGCGATCGGCGTGACCCGTTCGTCTCCCATCCGATTGAGGCCGATCGTACCGGGCGGGATCGCGACCGGATGGCTGTTCTGCAGCCACAGCACGACCTGCTCGCCGGGAGCGGGGGCGGGCAGCCCGGCGTAGCGGTCGGAGGGCCAAGCGTTGGCGTCATGCGTCGCCGACAGCGATCGATCGCCGCCCTCGGCGAGGTCGGCGCTGCCGTCGCCAAAGGTGTCCAGCGCGTATTTGACGATGTCGTGCCCGGCTGCTCCGACCACGTGCAGAAAAAGCTGTCCACAGAACTCGGGCAGGCGAAAGCGCGCGCGGATTTCGCGGCTGTCGAGAATGACGCTGCGGGCCGCCGAGCCGCAACTCTCGCACCATTCGGCCAAGACCTCGCCGTCGGCGTCGAACAACGTCATCCAGCAGGTAACCGCGCCGCCGCCATAGCTCGACCAGTAATTGGCGGTCGCGATCCGCGCGTGCAGGTGGTCGGTGTCGCGGAAAAAGGCGAAATTGGTCGCAAAGTTGAGCGGGTCGAGATAGGCGCGGCGATTGGTCAGGCGATCGGTCGGGATGCGCATCGCATCGAGGCTGAAAACCCGCGCGCCGTCGGGCAGATAGGGTGCGAGTTGCGCAATCGTGCGCTCGGCGTCGAAGGCGGCGACGAATACCGAGCGCGCGCCCGAAACGGCGAGCTCGGTCACCGGCGCCGCCGTATGGCCGATCGCCTCGGTCCCGAACCGCTCCACCTGCCGGACATAGACGCCGACGATCTCGATCCCGCCGAGGCCGAACAGCTCGGCAAAGGCCGAGGCGGCGCCGTCTGGATCGACGATTGCCACCCTCCCGCTGTCGGCGAGTGCTCCGACCAACCCGCCCGCCGGCCGTGCCGCGCGCGGGTGAGTCAGCGCCTTATAGAGGGTGTTGCCCCCGGTGGCGTTGTCAAACGTCTCGATCCGCAGCGCCATGATGCCGAGCCGATACTACACCCGTTGCCGATGACGCAAGCGAACCTGCCGCCCGGTCCCAGCGTCGCCGAAACCGGCCGGCCAACATCGCGCCGCCGCGCCGGCAAGGCCAGGGCGGCATTTCGCCCCGATCGGTCCTGGCTCGGCGGGTAGCCGACAGGTCGATGCCGCCGCGCTCGAACACCACCGCCACGTACCAGGTGGTCAGCACTGCGATCAGCGCTCCGGCCATAACGTCGCTCGGATAGTGCTGGCCGGCCACGACCCGGCTCCCTGCTACGATCGCCGCCATCAGGATGTAGAACAGCACATGCCGCGGCCACAGCCGCCATAACGCGGTCATCAGGGCGACGATGGTGGCGGTATGGCCGGACGGAAACGACCAGTGGTCGGGCCGCCAGCCGAACCAGGCAAAGCCGTAGAGGCCGGCATTGAACAAGAGTTTCGGGCGCGCCCGGCCAAACCCGATCTTCATTAAATCGACGGTCAGACCCGAAACCGCGATCGACACGAACAGAAATGCCGGAATAGGCGACAGCGCGCGCATCCTCGGAGCGACTTGGCGCAGCCGCGGAGCCGCACCGCCCCAGTGCAGCCCGACAAAGACGAGGGCGCACAGGACGAGCCATCCCCAGCCCTCGCCCAGCTCGGCGATCTGGTTGAACAGTGTGTGCAGTTCAGGTCCTTGCGCGTGTAGATAGAGCGCGAGGGGCCGGTCGACGAACGCGATCGAAACCACAACAAGGATGGTGTTCACCGCCACCGCCGTGCCGATTCGCAGCGCGGGCGACGGCCAGCTTTGGCAAACGAAGCGCCATGCCGACGCGGCGCCGTGCCCGGCTCGGCGATAGAGGCGCAGCAGCGGCGGCGCGGCGAGCCCGTCCGCTTCGACAATCCACCGGTAAAGCACCGCCGTCGTACCGAACACCAAGAGGCCGGCGAAGATGACATCCGACAAGAAGTGGCCGCCCTGAGCGATCCTGACGAGGCCGACGAGTCCGCCGAATGCCAGTGCCGCGCCGATCGCGCGTCGCCGCGACCGGCCCGGCGGCACCAGAAAGGCGAAGGCGACCAGCGAGAAGCCGAGTGCCGCATGACCCGAGACAAAGGAGCAATTGCGCGCGCATTGCGTCGCCGGCAACGGCGCCGGGGTGAAATGGTGGGACCCGCCGAAGGCCGCGATCTGCACCGGCCGGGCCCGTCCCCAATGGTCTTTGAGCACGGTGTTGGTCAGCAACCCCGGACCGAGCGCGGTTGAGAACGCGATGAATAGCAAAGCCTTGCGGTCGAGCCGCCACAGCGGCCTGCCGGTAAGAAACAGCCAGGCCGCCCCGAAAACCACGACCAGCACGATGCCCCAGGCAATCCAAGGGATTGCGTGAAAGATCAACTCGACCGGCGGCCAATGCGCCAGCACGAACCCATGTCCGCGCACGTAGAACAGGCCGCTCGCCAGCAGATCGGTCCGGGGCACCAGCAAAAACAGCACCACCGCCGCAGCCAGCAGCCCGGCATATATCGCCGTGCCCCTCATGCGCGCTCCCGGCCGCACCGACTCAAGACCAATGCCCGCAACGCAGCCCCGGCGCGCGCCGTGTCGTCCGGTGCCGGATAGGACCAGTCTTCGACGCGGCCGACAAACGGACGGGTGATGCCCGCATTGCGCATGATCTGGTGAAACCGGGCGAATTTAACGTTGCCGCCGTCGAGGCCGAGAATGTGGACCGGTTTTCCGGTGGCCGCGGCTTCGCTGATCATCGACACCGAATCGGCGGTAATCAGAAAGGCGTCGGCGAGCGCGAGATAGGCGAAGTACGGGTTTTCTGAGATCCCATCCCAGATCGCCGCGGACAGGCCGGCGAGGCGCCGTTGCAGCAGCGCGAGCCCGCGCGCCCCGGTTCTCCGTGACGGCGTCACCAGGGCCGTGCCGCCGCGCTCGCGCAGCAACGCCGCGACCGCCTCGGCGATTTCGCCAAGCCGCCGAAGAGTCAGCCGGTAGGCCTTGTTGCTGCCGCCGATCAGCACCGCGAGGACCGGCCGCGGCAGCGCGGCGAGGTCTGGAAAGCGCCCGCGCTCGGCCGCCAGCCTGGCTTGTGTCACGCGATGGACGGCACCCCGCGTCACCACCACCCGAGGCCCTCGGAGGCGGTCGTGCTCGGGCACGATGGCGAGATCGAATTCACCGCGCCCGACCCCGGGGTCCTGGATCAGCGCCGCCAGCGTCTGTCCGCCGCTCGCGCGCCGGATCGCCAGCGCCGGCATCGCCGCGTTGCGCCCACAAGCGATCACGAAATCGGGCCAGGGCGGCTCCAGGCGAGCGTCGCCGGCAGCCCCGAGCGGGGCGGGCCACAGCAGCGGCGGCAGACAGCGCCACGGAAACCGGATATCGAGCCGCTTTTCGACAAAGGCGAGACCGCTCGCCTCGGCCAGACCCAGCGCCTGGCTCGACATCCCCGCTTTGCCGTCGTGCAGGACCCAGCCGAAGGGATCTGTCGCCATCGGCCGGGTTTACGGAAATGGCCCGCTCTCGGCAAGGCGCAACGCGGGGCGCACCGGGGCGCGCCGCAACAAAATTGCGCCCTGGACCGACCCTTTCTATTATCCGGCAGGCGAGGGGAGGGGATCGGATGCGGCGGATAAGGCTGGACCGGATCGACCGCCGGATCTTGCGCAGCCTGCAAGCGGAGGGGCGGATGACCAATGTCGAGCTCGCGCGCCGCGCCGGCATTTCGGCGCCGCCCTGCCTGCGCCGGGTGCGCGCCCTTGAAGAGGCCGGCATTATCCGCGGCTATCACGCCGATCTGGCACCCGACGCGCTCGGCTATGGGATCACGGTGTTCGCCCAGGTCGGGCTGGCGAGCCAGGCGGAGGCCGACCTGCAGGCTTTCGAGCAGCTGGTCGCGACTTGGCCCGAGGTGCGCGAGGCGCACATGCTGACAGGCGAGGCCGATTTCCTCCTAAAGATCGTCGCCGCCGATTGGGACAGCTATCAGCGGTTCCTCAGCGCCAAGCTGACCTCGGCTCCCAATGTCAGCCACGTCAAGTCGGCGCTGACCTTGCGCGTGTCGAAGGACGAGCCCGGTATCCCGATCGCCGACGACCCGGCCGTCGCCGCCCCTGAAATGCCCTGAGCCGACCGGCCGGCGGTTCGATCCATGCCCAGCGGTAAGCCATCCCCACTCTCGCAGCTGCAACAATTCCTCAAGCTCGAATCGGCCGGGGGCATTGCGCTGTGCGCCGCCGCCGCCCTCGCCCTGATCTTGGCGAACTCGCCGCTCGGCGCGCTCTACACCCGGCTGTTGGACACCCCATTGGCGGTTCAGATCGACGGCCTGATCATCAAAAAGCCGCTGCTCTTATGGGTCGACGACGGGCTGATGGCGGTGTTTTTCATGCTCGTCGGGCTGGAGGTCAAACGCGAGCTTCTTGAAGGCGGGTTGTCGCGCCGGTCCGACGCCATATTGCCGGCGCTCGCCGCATTGGGCGGGATGATCGCCCCAGCGCTGATCTATGCGTTGTGCAATTGGGGCAATGCCGCAGCGCTGCGCGGCTGGGCGATCCCGACCGCGACTGATATCGCCTTTGCGCTGGGGGTCTTGGCGTTGCTGGGACCGCGGGTCCCGGCGTCGCTCAAGCTCTTCCTGCTCGCCGTCGCGATCATCGACGATCTCGGCGCCATCCTGATCATCGCGCTGTTCTACACGGCCGATCTGTCGGTGACGGCTCTGGCGCTCGGCGCGGTCGGGGTCGGCGTGCTGCTGGCGCTCAACCTGGCCGGAGTGAGCCGGCGGGCTCCCTACCTGCTGGCCGGAATCTTCTTGTGGGTCTGTGTTCTGAAATCGGGCGTCCATGCGACGATCGCGGGAGTTATCGTCGGTCTGGCCGTCCCGTTGCGGGCCGGTGGCGGCGCCTCGCCGCTGGCTGACCTCGAGCACGATCTGCATCCCTGGGTGGCGTTTGGCGTGCTGCCGCTCTTTGCCTTCGCCAACGCCGGGGTACGGCTTGCCGGAATGACTGCCGCAATCTTGCTCGACCCGATCCAATTGGGCGTGGCGCTCGGCCTGTTTTTCGGCAAGCAGCTCGGCATTGCCGGATCGATATGGCTGGCCGTGCGCTGCGGCCTGGGCGCGCTTCCCGAAGGCGCCGATTGGCGGCAGATGTACGGCTTGGCTCTGTTGACCGGCATCGGCTTTACGATGAGCCTGTTTATCGGCACCCTCGCCTTTCCAGCCGAAAGTTACGACGTTGACGTCCGGGTCGCAGTCCTCCTCGCCTCGTCGCTTTCGGGGGTTTGCGGCTATCTCGTCCTGCGCACTGCCCCGCCAAGATCGACGGTCAGCCGAAATCTACCGTCATGACCTCGTAGGATTTGGCGCCGCGCGGGGTCGCGACCTCGACGCTGTCGCCCTTTCCCTTGCCGATCAGCGCGCGGGCGAGCGGCGAGGTCACCGACAGCCGGCCGCGGCTGACATCGGCCTCGTCCTCGCCAACGATCAGAAAGGTCTGCTCCTCGTCGTTCTCCTCGTCGGCGAGCGTCACCCGCGCGCCGAATTTGATGACCGAGCCCGAGAGCTTGGACACGTCGATGACCTCGGCGCGCGCAACCTTGTCCTCGAGTTCCATGACCCGGCCCTCGATAAAGCTCTGACGGTCGCGGGCCGCCTGGTATTCGGCATTCTCGGCGAGATCGCCGTGCTCACGCGCCTCGGCAATGGCGCGGATGATCGCCGGCCGTTCGACGGATTTCAGCTGCTTCAGCTCTTCGCGGAGCCGATCGTAGCCATCGGCCGTCATCGGAATCTTGTTCATCGAAGACGGTTCGCATCCTGTTGACGAACGCGGCAGGGAGCGCTGCCGCAAGGCAATCAAAAGTAAGACTGCAACGGTGCAACTTCAAGGCTCCCGGCACGCAACGCGGCAATCGCCTGGACCGCCGCTCGGGCGCCGGCGACGGTCGTGTAATAAGGGATCGCATAGGCCAGCGCGGTGCGTCTCAGGCTGAAGCTGTCGGCGATCGCCTGGCTGCCCTCGGTGGTGTTGAACACCAGCTGCACGCCGCCGTTCAGCATATGGTCGACAATATGCGGGCGCCCGTCGCGGACCTTGTTGACCAGACCGACCGGCAGTCCCGCGGCGACGAGGGTGTCGGCGGTGCCTTGGGTGGCGATCAGCGCGAACCCCATCTCGATCAGCCGGCGGCACGGCTCGACCAGCGCCTCTTTGTCATGGTCGCGGACCGAGACGAAAACGCAGCCTTCGAGCGGCAGGCTGTTGCCGCTGGCGAGCTGAGATTTGGCGAAGGCGCGCCCGAAATCGGTATCGAGCCCCATCACCTCGCCGGTTGATTTCATCTCCGGGCCGAGGATCAGATCGACCCCCGGGAAGCGGGCAAACGGAAACACCGATTCCTTGACCGCAACATGGCGGGCCCGCGCCCCCTCCCTTCCCTCCCCCCCGAGCGGGGGAGGGAAGGGGTGGGGGCCACTCACGGAAGGCTCAGGGCGGAGGCCGCTTAGGGAAGGGTCCACGCGGCGGTCATGCCCGAGGCGGCCGCGGCAATCGGCGAGCCGCTCTCCCGCCATCACCCGCGCCGCGATCTTGGCGATCGGCACGCCGGTCGCCTTGGCGACAAACGGCACTGTGCGCGACGCGCGCGGATTGACCTCGAGCACATAGATCTCGCCGTCCTTGACCGCGAACTGCACGTTCATCAGCCCGACCACTTCGAGCGCCGTGGCGAGGGCCACCGTCTGCCGCTCGATCTCACCGATCGTCGCCGGCGTCAGGCTGTAGGGCGGCAGCGAGCACGCGCTGTCGCCGGAATGAATGCCGGCCTCCTCGATATGCTCCATGATGCCGGCGATCTCGACATCGCTGCCGTCGGCAACGGCGTCGACGTTGACCTCGATCGCATCCTGCAGATATCGGTCGATCAGCACCGGGCTCGTCCCCGAGGCGCTGACCGCATGGCGCATGTAGCGGCCGAGCCCGGCGGCGTCGTGCACGATCTCCATCGCCCGGCCGCCGAGCACATAGGAGGGGCGGATCACCACCGGATAGCCGATGCGCAATGCCACGGCCTCGGCCTCCTCGGCCGAATGCGCCGTGCCGTTCTCCGCCTGGCGCAGGCCGAGCCGGGTCAGCAACCCCTGAAAGCGCCGCCGGTCTTCGGCCAGGTCGATCGCGTCGGGCGAGGTGCCGAGGATCGGGATCTGTTCGCGCTCCAATGCCGCGGCGAGCTTGAGCGGGGTCTGCCCGCCGAACTGCACGATGACCCCGAGCAAGGCGCCGCGCCGCTCCTCGACGCGGACGATCTCGACCACGTCCTCCGCGGTCAGCGGCTCGAAATAGAGCCGGTCGGAGGTGTCGTAATCGGTCGAGACGGTCTCCGGGTTGCAGTTGACCATGATCGTCTCGATGCCGGCCTCCGACAGGCTGTAGGCGGCGTGGACGCAGCAATAGTCGAATTCGATCCCCTGGCCGATGCGGTTCGGCCCGCCGCCGAGGATCACGATCTTGCGGCGCTCGCTGGGCTCGGCCTCGCATTCGGGCTCATCGAACCCGTCCCCCTCGTAGCAGGAATACATGTACGGAGTCAGCGAAGGAAACTCGGCCGCACAGGTATCGATCCGCTTATAGACCGGGCGCAGGTCGAGCCCGCGCCGCCGCGCCGAGACGGTCGCCTCGTCGAGCCCGGCGAGCCGGCCCAGCCTCGCGTCCGAAAAGCCCATCTGCTTCAGCCGCAACAGGCCGGTGCGATCACCGGGCAGCCCATCGCGCCGCACCTGCTCCTCGGCCGCGACGATCTCTTCGATGCGCTCCAGGAACCACGGTTCGAACTTGCAGGCGGCATGGATCTCGGCGGTCGAGAGCCCGTGCCGATAGGCCTGCGCGATCAGCAGCAGCCGGTCGGGCGACGGTTTGGCCAGCGCCGCCTTGACCGCGTCCTTGCCGGCGCTCTCGACGCCGTCGATCGCGATTTCGTCAAACCCGCTGAGGCCCGTTTCCATCGAGCGCAGCGCCTTCTGCACCGATTCGGGCCAGCTGCGGCCGATCGCCATCGCCTCGCCGACCGATTTCATCGAGGTGGTCAGCAGCGGCTCGGTCCCCGGAAACTTCTCGAAAGTGAACCGCGGCATCTTGGTGACGATGTAATCGATCGTCGGCTCGAACGAGGCCGGGGTGACGCTCGGTAATCTCATTGGCGAGCTCGTCGAGGGTATAGCCAACGGCGAGCCGGGCCGCGACCTTGGCGATCGGAAACCCGGTTGCCTTCGAGGCCAATGCCGAGGAGCGCGACACCCGCGGGTTCATCTCGATGACCACCAGCCGGCCGTCCTGCGGGTTGACCGCGAACTGCACGTTCGACCCGCCGGTGTCGACCCCGATCTCGCGCAAGACCGCGATCGCGGCGTTGCGCATCAGCTGGTATTCCTTGTCGGTCAGGGTCAACGCCGGGGCGACGCACACCGAATCCCCGGTGTGAACCCCCATCGGGTCGATGTTCTCGATCGAGCAGACGATGATGCAATTGTCGGCGCGGTCGCGCACCACCTCCATCTCGTATTCTTTCCACCCCAGGACCGATTCCTCGATCAGCACCTCACCCGCCGGCGACGCGCGCAGCCCGCCGCGCACGATGTCCTCGAATTCCTGCGCGTTGTAGGCGATCCCGCCGCCGGTGCCGCCGAGGGTGAAGGACGGCCGGATGATCGCCGGCAGCCCGACCTCGTCGAGTGCCGCGAACGCCTCGTCGAGCGAGCGCACCAGCCGGCTTTGGGGCGAGGCGAGCCCGATCCGGTCCATCGCCTGGCGGAACAATTGACGGTCTTCGGCCTTGGCGATCGCCGCCTCGCTCGCGCCGATCAGCTCGACCCCGTAGCGCTCCAGCACTCCGGCGCGGGCGAGTGCCATCGCGGTATTGAGCGCGGTCTGGCCGCCCATAGTCGGCAGCAAGGCGTCGATCGGATGTCCCGTCGCCTGCTCGCGGGCGATGATCTGCTCGACCATCTCCGGGGTGATCGGCTCGATGTAGGTGGCGTCGGCGAGATCGGGGTCGGTCATGATCGTCGCCGGGTTCGAATTGACCAGCACGATCCGATAGCGTTCGGCCTTCAGCGCCTTGCACGCCTGGGCGCCGGAATAGTCGAACTCGCACGCCTGCCCGATGACGATCGGTCCGGCGCCGATGATCAGGATGCTGGAGATGTCGTCGCGTCTAGGCATCAGCCCCCGCCCGGCTGCCCACGATCGGGGACCCGCCGCGAACGTTGAAGAGTGGATCCCGGCTTTTCCCAAGGGACGACACTGGATGGCGCGGGCAGCTTTGGCGACGGTGCAATCATCGATCCGATAGATTTTCCACGGCAGATCATAATCGCGGCGGCGACAGCCGCGACGCATATCACCGCTGTATCCCTAGCCAGTTGGAGGGGGTCGCGCAACCGCCCGCGTCCGGTTGCCGGTTAGTCTCACACGCAGTCGAAAAAGGCGAAGCGCTCGCCGGCGCCGAGCCCTTCGTAGTAGGTCCTGCGCAATTTTGCGGTTTTGCCGTGGGCGGCGCAGGATTTCTGCGCCAGCGCCTTGGCCTGGTCGAGGCCGTTCATGATGCCGTCATAGCGGATCGAGACATGGGTGTCGTTGCCTTCGACGACCTGCACCGGGTCGCACGCGCTCAACAGCAGCAGCGGCAGCAGCAGGGCGCCAAGGGCGGCTCTTCGGGATGTTCTCGCCGATGCGCGCAACCGACCCCCGACGCCATTGCGCTTCTGCGGGCACGCGGCGCGCTGTATCCTTTGTCTATGATAGACACTCATCATCATCCCTCGAACGGCTCCCGCGAGGTGGACCGGAGGAATGCCCGGAACGCCAGCGGCAGCTTTCACGGTTCAGGGGGTATCTGGCAAGCCGGCGTCGTCGCCGAGGCCCGATGACCGGGTCCCAAATCGACCAGCCTGTCGAGCGCCTGCCGCCGGGCGGCCGGGGATCGCGGATGCGGCTGAGCTTGTCGCGCCAAATGCTGGTGCCGCTGATCGTCGCCTGCGCGATGTTCATGCAAAACCTCGATTCGACGGTGATCGCGACGGCATTGCCGACGATCGCGCGCTCGCTGCACGAGAGCCCGCTGCGCCTCAACGTCGCGATCACCTGTTATCTGCTGAGCCTCGCCGTCTTCATCCCGATCAGCGGCTGGACCGCGGACCGGTTCGGCGCGCGCCGCGTCTTCAGCTTGGCGATCGTCGTCTTTACCCTGGGCTCGATCGCCTGCGGCATTTCGAATTCGCTATCCGCCCTGGTCGCGGCCCGCATCCTGCAAGGGATGGGCGGGGCCCTGATGGTCCCGGTCGGACGCCTGGTCCTGCTGCGGACCGTGCCCAAATCCGACCTGGTGCGGGCGATGTCGTTTGTCAGCGTGCCGGCGCTGATCGGGCCGGTCATGGGGCCGCCGCTCGGCGGGCTGATCGTCACCTACGCCTCGTGGCGCTGGATCTTTTTCATCAACATCCCGATCGGCGTCCTGGGCATCGTGCTGGTCAACCTATTGGTCCTCGATTTGAAGGAGACCGGCCGCCGGCCGCTCGACCGCAGCGGGTTCATGCTGACCGGTGTTCGGGCTGGCGAGCCTCGCCTTCGGTTTCGAGAATGTCGGGCGCGGCGCGTTGCCGGGCGTGGCCGTGCTCGGGTTGCTGGCGCTCGGAGCAATTTGCATCGCGCTTTATGTCCGCCACGCCTACCGGGTCGACTATCCGATCATCGATCTCGCCCTCTTAAAGATCCCGACCTATGCGGCGGCCTCGATCGGCGGCTTTCTGTTTCGCATGGGGCTGGGCGCCCTGCCGTTCCTGCTGCCCTTGATGCTGCAGGTCGGGTTTGGGCTCAGCGCGCTGCATTCGGGGCTGTTGACCTTCGCCAGCGCCGCCGGGGCGATGCTGATGAAAACCTCGGCGGTGCGCATCCTGCGCACGCTCGGCTTCCGCCTGGTGCTGGTCGGCGACGCGGTGATCAGCGCCGCGTTTCTGTTCGGCTACAGCCTGTTCCGGCCGTCGACGCCGCATCTGGTGATTTTCGTGGCGCTGCTGATCGGCGGGTTTTTCCGCTCGCTGCAGATGACCAGCATCAACACGCTCGAGCTATGCCGACGTGCCGCCCGCGATGCTGAGCCGCGCCACCAGCCTGACCAGCATGGCCCAGCAGCTCTCGCAGACCGCCGGCGTCGCCACCGCGGCCCTGCTGCTGCACACGGTGCTGACGCTGCGCGGCGGCACCGCTCTGGCGGCGTCCGATTTCTACCCGGTCTTTGTCGGGGTGGCGATGATCTCGCTGCTGTCGGTGCCGTTCTTCCTGAAGATGTCGCCCGACGCCGGCGCCGAAGTCAGCGGCCGCGCCCCGGTGCGGTGAGGCGGGTGGCTAACGCCTTCGGCTCCTGCGCGGCGGCGAGCTCGGCGTCCTTGGCCCGGACCCTGGCCGCCGCCGGCCGCGACGCCGATGCGCTGCACGTAGGTCATGATCTCCGGCAGTTCGGGCACCAGCTTGAACATCGTCGTCCAGCCGAGGGCGGTGCCCCACAGCACGTCCGCCGCGGTAAACCGCTCGCCGAGCAGGTACGGTCCCTTGCGCAGCTGGGCGGTCAGGGTGCCGAGCATCGTGTCGTAGTCGCCATAGGGCGACATCGTCTGCGGCGCCGGGTCGTGCTTGGCTGGCGCGGTCGACGACGGCCGGCTCGAAGCGAGGCGGCGTAGAACACCATCCAGCGCAGATAGGGGCCGCGCAGCGGGTCGCCGATCGGCGGCGCCAGCCCGGCCTCGGGAAACAGATCGGCGAGATAGAGATAGACCGCGACCTGCTCGGTCACGAGCGCGTCGCCATGCTTCAGCGCCGGCACCTTGCCCATCGGGTTGACCGCCAGATAAGCCGGCTGGCGCTGCTCGCCGGCCTTCATGTTCAGCACGTGCAGATCGTAGGGCGCGCCCAATTCCTCGAGCAGGATCAGCGCCCCGGTCGAGCGGGTGTTCGGCGAATGGTAAAGGGTCACTCGGCGATCGTCGGGCATCCGCACCTCCGGCTGGCTGTGGTTGTCTCCATAGAACATACGACGAACGAGAGCCGCCGGCAAGCGCGGTCGCCGTCACCGATCCCATTCGCCGTCATCGCCCGGTGATCCACGGCTTTTCGGATGAGCGGCGCAAGAGTGGATGGCCGGAACAGGTCCGGCCATGACGAAAAATGACGGAAGACCGTGCCGCGGGCTCTAATCCCCGACCGCGCGCAGCGGCTGGCGGGCGCCTTCGAGCTGGTGGCGGATCAGGCGGGCGTAGAGGCCGCCCTGGGCGAGGAGCTCGGCGTGGCTGCCGGTCTCGACCAGACGGCCGTGGTCGAGCACCGCCAACAGATCGGCGTTGCGCACGGTCGAGAGCCGGTGGGCGATGACGATCGTCGTGCGGTCGCGCATCAGCGCGTCGAGCGCGCCGCGGACCTGCGCCTCGCTGACCGCGTCCAGATGCGAGGTCGCCTCGTCGAGCACCAGGGTCGGCGCGTTCTTCAGGAAAGCGCGGGCGATCGCCACCCGCTGGCGCTGCCCGCCCGACAATTGCACGCCGCGCTCGCCGACCGGGGTGTCGAGCCCCTCGGGCAGGCTCTCGACAAACTCGGCCAGTGCGGCCTGTTCGAGCGCGCGATGGATCGCCGCCTCGTCGGCCTCGGGCCGGGCCAGCGCGACATTGGCGCGCAGGGTGTCGTTGAACAGATAGGTGTCCTGCGAGACGAGCGAGACGCGGCGGCGCAGATGGTCGAGCTCGAACTCGCGCAGATCGACGCCGTCGATCAGAATCCGCCCGGCATTCGGGTCCCAGAAGCGCAACAGCAGGTTGGCGATCGTGGTCTTGCCGGCGCCCGAGGGGCCGACCAGCGCCAGGGTCGCCCCGGCCGGGACCTCGAGCCGGATGTCGCTCAATGCGGCCCGGCGCGCGCCCGGGATAGGTGAAGCTCGCCCCCTCGAAACGGATCGCCGAGCCGCCCGCGGGCTCGGGCGGGCATAGCGGGCCGTCGACCACCGCCGGCTGCTTCGCGCTGCACCGCATAGACCCGGCGGGTCGAGGCGATCGTGTCGGCGAGCTGGCGGCTGACCTGGGCGATCTCGGAAATCGGCAGAAACGACGACAGCGCCAGCAGGATCAGCAGCGGCAGCATGGTCGGGGCGAGCTGGTGCTCGGCCGCGAGCCGCGCGCCGACGACCGCGACCGCGAGCCCGCCCAGCCCGGTCACGGTTTCGAGCCGGGCGGTCTGCGCCGACAAATCGCCCAGCAGCTCGAGCCGGATCTTCTGGTAGCCGCGCACCAATTCCATGAAGCCGCGGCGCCTTCCGGCCACCGCCTGAAACGCGACCAGATCGGAGAGGCCCTGGATCGTCTCGGTGACATAGGCGCCGAGCAATCCGAGCGCGTCGCGCGCCTCCCCGCCGAGCCGGTCGATCCGGGCTCGCGTCACCACCGGCGCCAACGCCGCGTAAAGGACGAAGGGCAGCAGCGCCAACGCGATCGGCCAGGCGGCGACGGCCAGCACGACGAGCACCGTCGCCGGCACCAAGAGCGCGACCAAGGCCGGCGCCACGGTATGGGCGAAGAAATATTCGACGGTCTCGACGTCCTGGCTGGCGAGCGCGATCAGGTCGCCCGACCGGCGGCGCATCAGGTAGGCCGGCGCCAACGCGTCGAGCTTGGCGAACAGCGCGATCCGCATTTCCGCCAGCAGGCGATAAGCGATGTCGTGGGCGAGCCAAGATTCGAGCCAGTGCAAGAGGCCGGCGAGCGGTGCGGTCAGCGCCAGCAGGATAAGCAGATAAAGAAAGGGCGCTCCGGTCTTGACCGCGGCAACGGCGAGCGCGCCGATCACTCCAACCCCGATAAAGGCGGCGACCCGCGTGATCCCGGCGCCGACGACGATCGCAAAGCGCCGCCGCCACGGCTTGATGATCGCGACGAGGGTCCCGAGCGTCGCCGCCCAGCCGACCGACGCCGCCGCGCCAGCCAGCTCCACCGGCGCGGTCTCGGCGGCCAGCTCGATCTGCTCGCGCTCGGCCGCGGGCTCGCGGCATGGCGCTGTCCTCGGCGAGCGCCATGTCGCCCTCGCGCTCTTGCGCCTGCGCCCCCATCAGCCGGCGATACGGGCCATTGCGCCGGATCAGCTCTGCGTGTCGGCCCGCCTCGACGACATGGCCGCGGTCGAGGACCAGGATACGGTCGGCGCCGATCACGCTCGACAGCCGGTGCGCCAGCACGAGCGTCGTGCGCCCGGAAGCGAGCCGGTCGATCGCCTGCTGGATCACCGCCTCGTTTTCGGCGTCGACCGAGGACAATGCCTCGTCGAGGATCAGGATCGGCGCGTCGCGCAACAGCGCGCGGGCGATCGCCAGCCGCTGGCGCTGTCCGCCCGACAGCATGACCCCGCGCTCGCCGATCATCGTCTGCCAGCCCTGCGGCAACGCCATGATGAATTCGAGCGCGTTGGCGTCGCGCGCCGCGGCTTCGAGCTCGGCCTGGTCGGCCTCGGGCTTGCCCAGCCGCAGGTTCTCTTCGACCGTGCCGTGGAACAGATAGGTGTCCTGGTGGACGACCGCGATCATCCGGCGCACCGCCTCGGGGTCGAGCGTCTTCAGATCGCGGCCGCCGATCAGCACGCGTCCCCGCTGCGGGTCGAAGAGGCGCAGCAACAACCGCGCAACCGAAGATTTGCCCGAGCCGCTCGGGCCGACGATGCCGATCTTCTCGCCGGCGCCGACGGTGAAGGAGAGCCCGTCATGGGCCGCGCCCCGCCCGCCCGGATAAGCGAAATGGACATCCTCGAAAGCGATGGTCGGCACCAGCGGAGCGCTCGCCTGCGGCGGATTCGACGGCTGCGGCGGCACCAGCGGCTCGGCGGCGAAGAGCGCGTTGATCCCGGCCGCGGCCGACTGGCCGACCATCCCCTGGTGCAAGACCATGCGCAGGTCGCGCAATGGGCGGAACACCTCGGTCCCGGCCATCAGCACGATCAGCAAGGCCTGGATGCTCATCAGCCCGTGCGACACCCGCCAGACGCCGAGCGCCAATGCCGCAGCGGCGCCGATCGCCACCCCGCAATCGGTGATGCCGCGGGTCATGACGCTCGTCGACAACACCCGCAGGGTGCTGTCGCACAGCTCACGTGCCCGGTCGGCGAGCCGCCGGCCAAAGGCCCGGCTCTGACCGAACGCCTTCAGGGTCGGCAACCCCTGCACCCCGTCGAGAAACTCCGAGCCGAAGGCCTTCAGCGCCTGCTGGCGTCCGTGGCTGGTGCGGCGCTCGAGCTGGGCGAAGGCGGTCGGCGCGACCAGGGTAACCAGTGCGGCGACCAGCAGCACCGTCGCCACCGGCAGATCCCACCATACGATAAAGGCGAAGATCGCGATCGGCGTCAGCACCGCGATCGATAGCTGCGGCACGTATTGGCCGAAAAAGCTCTGCAGCTGCTCGACCCCGTCGACGATCGACAGCATGACCCCGCCGGTGCGCTCGCCGGCGAACCAGGCCGGGCCCAACTCGGCGATCTTGTCATAGAGGCGGCCGCGCAAAGTCTCCTGCACCCGCGTCGCGGTTCGGTGCGAGACCATCGCCCGGCGGTGCTCGATCGTGCCGCGCAGCAGCACCGCGGCGGCGACGCCCGCCGCCGGGATCGCCACGGCGAGGAGCCCCGCTCCTTTGAACACATGCGACAGCAGCACGCCGAGGATCACAAAGCGGGCGATGCCGACGACCGAGGCGACGAGCCCCAACGCGATCGCAAAGACGATCGACCCGCGCAACCCGCGCGTCAGTTCCCACAGGCGTCGGTCGAAATACATCGGCGCTGCTCCCTCGCTCGGCCGCGGATGACTGCCGATGAGCCCGCTTCCCTGAGGGCATCATCGGCTCGCGCGGCCGGCACCAAATACGCTGCGACCGTCACGTTAGCGATACGCCATGATAGCGGCAATCGACAATCTTAATACCGCATGATACGTATATGTGTCGCTCGGGGGCCTGGGTCGGGCCCGGGAAGGGGTGGCCGATGGACTGGGACGACATTCGGATCTTTCTCGCCGTGGCCCGCCACGGGTCGCTGCGCGCCGCGGGGCGGGCGCTGGGCCTCAGCCAGCCGACGGTCGGCCGCCGGCTGGCTGGTTTCGAAGCGGCGTTCGGCGGCCCGGCCCTGTTCGACCGCCTGCCTGAGGGACTGCGTCTCAACGCCGCCGGCGAGGCGCTGGTGGCCGCAGCCGAGCGCCTCGAAACAGCAGCCTTGGCGCTCGAACGGCGCCGCCTCGCCGCCTCGCCGACGCTCAGCGGCACGGTGCGCGTCTCGGTCGGCGAATGGGCCACGATCCTGCTGGCGCGCCATCTCGCCGATGCGCACGACGCCGGTCTGCCGGCCGGAATCACAATCGAGCTCGTCGAATCGCCGCAGACCGCGAACCTGGCGCGCCGCGACGCCGACTTGGCGCTGCGCCACGGGGTGCCCGAGGCCGGAAATCTCTACGTCACCAAAGTCGGCGCGATCGCCGGGGCGCTCTACCGCCGGCGCGACGGCGGCAGCGCCGGCGCCGCGCGATGCGACCGCTGGATCACCTATACCGAGGAGCAGGCCCATTATGCGAGCGCCCGCTGGCTCGACCAGCAGATCCGCGGCGGCGGCGGCCGGGTGGTGCTGCGTTCCTCCGATCTGTTGATGCGGTTGGAAGCGATCCGCGCCGGGGTCGGGATCGGGTTGTTGCCGTGCTACGCGGCCGACGCCGACCCGCGGCTCGAACGGGTGACGCCGCCGGTGCCGGAGCTGGCGGCCGATTACTGGGTCATCGTCCACCGCGACCTGCGGCGGGCCGCCTGCGTGCGCGCGGTCATCGACTGGATCCGGCGGCTGTTCGAGCAGCAGCGGCACGCGCTCGCCGGGACCGCGGCGGCGGAGGGTCCGGCCGCAGCCGAGGACCACGCCGCCGTCCCTCTCGCCGCGGCCGAGTGACGGGTTGCGACGCCGCCCGGATCGCGGGCGCCTTCTACTGGACGGATGCGTACCATTCTGCTACTATACTCGCGCGCTCTCGACCGCACTGTTTCGGCGCATGCTGGGCATTATTAACGAAATTACAATCGGCGATGCAGCTCAGACTGTTCAGACATTTTGTCCCTGTCTCGGTCGTGCTGCTGATCTCGTCGGACGCCCTGTTGATCACTGCCGCATTTTACCAGATGTTGTCTCAGTCGAACGGGAATACGCCGCTGCTGCTCGGCGTATCGAGCCTTCCCGCCCGGCTGTCCGCAGGCCTTTCGATTACCGCCGTCACCGCCATGGTGGCGATCGGCCTCTATGGCCAACAGAGCTTTGTCGACTTTCGTCTGCTGATCAGCAAGATCGCCGTCGCCTTTGTGCTGGTGCTGATCCTGGTCGTGGCCTCGACGGCCTATTGGGGCGATGGGGTGCAGCGGCTGGCGGACACCGAAAATCTGCCGCTGAAGGTGGCTGTGACCTGGCTTTGCTGCATATCGGTGACGCGGGCGACATTTCTGGTGACCTTGGGGCGCGGCCTGCTGCGGCGGCGGATCGTCATCCTCGGCAACGGCACGCAGGCGGCGCGCATCGCCGATCTGGTCGCGACCGGCGACAATCCGCACTTTCTGCCGGTGGCGTTCGTGCGCATTCCGGGGGAGACCGCATCGCGCGGCGCCGAGACGCTTCCTGCCGACACGCTCCCTGCCGAGACGCTCGACTGGGTGTCAACCGAGCCCGACGCTCTCGCCGATCTCGGCTACCGGCTGGGCGCCAGCGAGATCGTGGTCGCGACCGACGACCGGCGCGGCTTGCCGGTGCGTCAATTGCTGCACTGCAAGCTCGAGGGGATGCGCGTCACCGATTTTCTCGATTTCTGGGAGCGCGAGACGCGGACCGTCGATCTCGAGGCGCTGCGCCCGAGCTGGCTGTTTTATTCCGACGGCTTTCGCTCCGGCGTCGTCGACGAGATCCTCAAGCGCGCCTTCGACATCACGGTCAGCCTGGCGCTGTTGATCTTCTCGCTGCCGCTGCTGGCGTTGACCGCCTGCCTGATCAAGGCCGAAAGCGCCGGACCGGTGCTCTACCGCCAGGACCGGGTCGGGTTGCGCGGCCGGGTTTTCACCATTCTCAAGCTCCGCAGCATGCGGGCCGATGCCGAGCGCGACGGCAACCCCTTATGGGCGGCCGAGGGCGACCCGCGCGTGACCCGCGTCGGCGCGGTCATCCGCAAGCTGCGCATCGACGAGCTCGCGCAGATCCTCAATGTCCTGCGCGGTGACATGAGCTTTGTCGGACCGCGCCCGGAGCGCCCGTATTTTGTCACCGACCTGACCCGGATCATCCCCTACTATGCGGAGCGCCACTGGGTTCGCCCCGGCATCACCGGTTGGGCGCAGATCAATTTTCCCTACGGCGCGTCGACCGAGGACGCCAGGCGCAAGCTTTCCTTCGACCTTTACTATGTGAAAAACCGCAGTATCTTTTTAGACTTTTTGATCCTGCTGCAGACGGCGCGCGTGATCTTTTGGAATCACGGCGCGAGATAGGACAACGAAGCTGGACAGCGCCGTCGTCGAAACCGTTTATTCGGGCTGCGCGCTCGCCTTCGTGGTGATCGTCGCCTTGATGGTGCTGCGCGGCCGGACCAGCAGAACCGGCTGGGCGATCGTCGGCTGCTGCCTGGTCTCCGCCGCCTGGGCGCTGGCGACCGACGCGGCGGCGATGCTGCCGATCGGCGTCCCCTCGCTGCTCGACAGCCTCAGGCTCTCCGCCTGGCTGGTGTTCGCCGCGACGCTGGTGACGACCTCCGCCGGCGAGGGCTCCGAGGTCGGTCGGCGCTATCTGATCGCGGCGCTGGTGTTCTGCGCGATCGCGATCGCGGTCGACCTGCGCACCCTCGTTCTCGGCACCGACATTTGGGGTCTTTACGCGCAGCTCCTGATGCGGGTCGGGTTCGGCGTCTTCGGACTGCTGACGATCGAAAATCTGTGGCGCAATACCGAGCCGGCACGACGCTGGCAAGTTTGGCCGTTGTGCCTCGGTCTCGGCTTCCTCTTCGCCTACGAGCTGTTTCTGTTCTCAGATGCCTTCATCACCCGCGGCCGGGTCGATCCGGGCCTGGCGCTCGGGCAGGCGATCGCGGCCGCCTTCATGGCGCCGCTATTGGCGCTGGCGATGGCGCGCAATCGCGAGTGGCGGGTCGACATCCACGTCTCGCGCCAGGTGGTGCTGCATACCGCAACGCTGCTGGCGAGCGGCTGCTTTCTGTTGGCCGTGGCGATCGTGGCGATGCTGCTGCGCCGCTTCGGCGGCGATTGGGGGCTGGTGCTGCAGCTGGCGATGCTGTTCGGCAGCATTGTCGTGCT
The DNA here is from genome assembly GCA_963795485.1 of uncultured Alphaproteobacteria bacterium. Taxonomy (GTDB): domain Bacteria; phylum Pseudomonadota; class Alphaproteobacteria; order ATCC43930; family CGMCC-115725; genus AP-15. The sequence goes on along the minus strand of CAWCIL010000008.1, from coordinate 430,374 downwards.
CGCGACCGTGCTCACCTCGGGGAGCTTGCGGCAGCGGCTGAAATTTCTGATCTCTAGGAATTTCTTCAGTCATCGCTACGACTATCGGGTCGAATGGCTCAAATTCATCAATCTCGTCTCCGAGCCGCGGCAAGGCGACGAGCTGCAGGTCAGGATCATCCGCGCTCTCGCCGAATTCGTCGCCAGCCCGGCCGGAATGCTGTGGTCGCTGAGCCCCGGTTTCGGCTATCGCCCGACAGCGGCGTGGCAGGTGCGCACCGAGTTCGGCGCGACGGTGCCGAGCGAGGCGTCGTTTGTCGCGGGGTTTCGCGACGGCGGCTGGATCCAGGAGCGCACGCGCGATGCCGCGGCCGAGGACTGGCGGTTCGCCTCGCCGCGGGCTTGGCTCGCCGTCCCATTGTCGCATCGCCGCGAGCTCGTCGGCTTTGTCGTGCTCGACCGCCCGACCCATACGGCCGGGCTCGATTGGGAAGCCTTCGAGCTGTTGCGCGCGGCCGGGCGCCAGGCCGCGAGCTATCTCAGAGAGGAGCACTCGACCAAGGGTCTGCGCGAAGCCGAGCTGTTGACCGAATACAGCAAGCGCTTTGCCTTTGTCGTGCACGACATCAAAAATCTGGCCAGCCAGCTCGGCTTGGTCGTGTCGAACGCGCGCCACTATATCGAGGATCCCGAATTTCAACGCGACATGCTGCAGACGGTGGAGGATTCGGTCGCCCGCATGAACCATCTGCTGAACCAGCTGAAATCGGAGCCCGCGACGCGGCCGGCGACGCTGCGCGACCCGGCTGCCGTCGCCGCCGCGGTGGCCGCAGATTTTGCCGCGGGTGCCGTCGTGGTCGAGGCCGGCAGCGACAGCGCCGACCAGGTCGTGGCGATTGCTCCCGACCGGCTCCGCTCCGCCTTGACCCATCTGGTGCAAAACGCGCTCGACGCCTCGCCGCCGGGCGATGCGGTCCAGATCCAGGCGCGCCGGCTCGGCAGCCAGTTTTTGATCGACGTGATCGACCGCGGCGCCGGAATGGACGAGGCCTTTATCCGCGACGGTCTGTTTCTGCCGTTTCGCTCGACCAAATCGGACGGCTACGGCATCGGCGCCTTTCAGACCCGCGAACTGATCCGGGCCGCCGGCGGCGAGCTCGAAGTCGTTTCGCGGCAAGGGGCGGGCACGACGATGCGGATCGTCCTGCCGCTGGTCCGCGACAGCGAGCCTGCCGCATCCTCTGCCGCATCCTCTGTCGAATCCTCTGCGGCGGAATGAACGCATGATCGCGCCGATCAAGCCGCTGCTGATCGTCGATGACGACAACGGGCTGTTGCGCCAGCTTCGCTGGGCCTTTTCCGAGCACAAGGTGCATCCGGCGGGCAACCGTCGGGAAGCGATCGACACCATCAGAGAGTATCCGGTTCCGGTCGCCATCCTCGATCTCGGCCTGCCGCCCGATCCGGACGGGGCCTCCGAGGGCCTGGCGACATTGACCGAAATCCGCGAATTCGCGCCGTCGACCAAGGTGATCATCGCCACCGGCAACGAGACCCGCGAACACGCGTTGCGCGCGATCGCGCTCGGCGCCTACGATTTTTATCAGAAGCCGATCGACATCGATGTGTTGCGGATGATCGTCAGCCGCGCCGAGCAGATGTTCGAGCTCGAGGCCGAGAACCGCAGGCTCACCGAGGCGACGATGGCCTCGCCGGTTGACGGCATCATCGCCAGCAGCCCGGAAATGCTGCGGGTGCTGCGCAACATCGAAAAGTTGGCGCCGGCCGACGTCACGGTCCTGCTGCTCGGCGAAAGCGGCACCGGCAAGGAATTGCTGGCCCACGCGATCCATCGGCTCAGCCGGCGCGCGCGCGGCCCGTTCATCCCGATCAATTGTGCGGCGATCCCCGAAACCCTGCTGGAAAGCGAGCTGTTCGGCCATGAAAAAGGCGCCTTTACCGGTGCCTTGCGGCAGACCATCGGCCGGATCGAGAGCGCCCATCGCGGCACGCTGTTTCTCGACGAGATCGGCGACGTGCCGCTGCCGATGCAGGTCAAGCTGCTGCGGTTCCTGCAGGATCAGATCGTGGAGCGGGTCGGCGGGCGAAAGCCGGTGCAGGTCGACGTGCGGATCGTCTGCGCGACCAACCAGGATCTCGACCGGATGATGACCGAAGGCCGGTTCCGTGAAGATCTGTTCTATCGCCTGAACGAGGTCATCGTGCGCGTGCCGCCGCTGCGCGAGCGGGCGGCCGATGCGGTCGCCCTCGCCAGCTTCTTTTTGCGCCGCTACGCCGGCGAGTATGGGCGCGCGACGCGCGGCCTCGACCCATCGGGGCTCGCCGCGATCAGGGAATACGCCTGGCCCGGCAATGTGCGCGAGCTGGAAAATCGCATGAAGCGCGCCGTCGTGATGACCGAGGGACCGCTGGTTTCGGCCGCCGATCTCGACCTCTCGGTCGGCGAGCGCGACCCGTCGAACGGCGACGGCCAGTCGAAATCCCTCGACATCCGCTTAGCGCGCGCCCGCGCCGAGCGCGAGGTCATCCAACTGGCGCTCGCCCAGGCCGGGGTCCAACCTGTCGAAGGCCGCCAAGCTCCTCGGGATCAGTCGGCCGACGCTTTATGACCTGATGCAGCAGCACCAGCTCGGCCTCGAGGCCTGAGACCAGCTCCGGAGGAAAGGGACAAGCCATGCCGCAGGCCCGACGCCGCAACTCATGGCGATGTGCCGCGTCCGTCGCCGCCCTATTGGTCTGCGCCCCACCCGCCGTCGCGGCGACGGAAGGGGCGGCCGTCAAAAATGCCGACCAGTATGTCGCCGCCGGCAATCTGAGGGCGGCCGAGATCGAGCTGCGCAACGCCATCAGTCAATCGCCGCAGGACCCGCTGCTGCGCGCTAAGCTCGCGCGCATTTATCTGGCACTCGGCGACCCGATATCGGCTGAGCGCGAAGCCCGCGCCGCGCGCGAGCGCAACGGCGCCGAGGCGGATTATCTGCCGGTGCTGGCCGACGCCCTGTTGCGTCAGGGCAAATTCGCCGACCTCTCCGACCTGGTCAAGCCCGACAATCGCCCGCCCGCGCTGGAGAGCAAGGTACGCACCGCGCTCGGCATCGCGGCGGCCGGCCTCCAGGATCGCAGCAAAGCCGAGTCCTTGCTGCGCGATGCGATCCGGCTCGATCCGAAGGCGGCGCCGCCCAAGGTCGCCTTGGCGCGGCTGACGGCGACATCCAACCCAACCGAAGCGAACAAGCTCCTCGACCAGGCGTTGGCGGTCGATCCGCGCTCGGTCGAGGCGCTCCAGGTCAAGGGCGAAATGGCCCGAGCCCAGGGCGATGTCAAAGGCGCCATGAGCAGCTTCGACGCGGCGCTCAAGATCGACCCCAAGAGCATCCCGGTGCGTTTGAGCCGCGCCAGCCTCAACATCGCCGAAGGCAAGTACCCGGCCGCGGACGAGGATCTCGACCCGATCCTCAAGACCAGCCCGGACAATTTCATGGCGAGCTACCTGCGCGCGCTCGAGCGCGACAGGCAAAAGCGCTACGCCGAGGCGGATCACCTCTTCGACCTCATCTCCCCGCTGTTTCCGAGGTTCGCGGCCGGCTATTATCTGCAAGGGGCGACCAAATATGCGCTCGGCCAATACGCCGAGGCCGAAGCGCTCCTCGACAAGTATCTCGCCCAGGTTCCGGGCAATGCGAAGGCCGCGCGGCTCGCTGCCGCTGCGGCGCTGCGCCAGCATTCCCCGGCGCGCGCGATCGACTATCTGAAACCGGTCGCCGCCAAATCGCCGGCCGACGCGCAGACGCTGACCTTGCTCGGCAACGCCTACATGGCGAACGGCAAGCCCGAGCAGGCGCTCCAGCAATTCGAAAAGGCGGCGGCGCTGGAGCCGGGCAACCCGGCGATCAACACGCAGGTGGCGATTTCCGAGATCAGCGCAGGCCAAGGCAGCCAGGGCTTGTCCGAGCTCGAGCGGGTTTTCCAAACTCCGTCGGGCGCCACCGTGGCCGGCCCGACCCTGGTGCTGAGCCAGCTGCGCGCCGGTCAGGTCGACAAAGCCGCCGCAGTCGCGGCCGTCGCTGATCCAGCGCGATGCAAAAAACCCGCTCTACCAGACTTTGATGGGGATGGTCAAAACCGCACAGCACGATGACCCGGCGGCCGAGACCGCGTTCCAGGCCGCGCTGGCGCGGCAACCGAGCTTTGCACCGGCGATCCGCGATCTGGCCCAGCTGTACCTAGCTACCGGCCGGCCGGCGGACGCGCAGAAAGTCTATAACGATGAACTCGCCAAGAAGCCCGACGACGAGGCCGCTCTTCTCGGCCTGGCCAATATCGCCATCGCTCAAAAGAAATGGCCCGAGGCGACCGGGTACATCAACCGCGCCCGCACCGCAGCACCCGACGACACCGCACCCGACCTCACCCTGGTGCGCGCCTACGAGGAGCAGCAGGATTGGGCCGACGCCAAGACCGTGGCGTCGGCGCTCAGCGCCCGATTCCCTTCCGACGTCAATGTCTTGGAGGCGCAGGCCGGAGCCCAGCTCGGTGCCGGCGACACGAACGGGGCGATCTCCAGCTATAAGCGCGCACACGAGCTGGCGCCGGATTCGCTGCCGATCTTGTCGCAATATTTGAACGATGCTCAATTCGGCGAAATATTACCGGGAAGCCCGCGACGTTCTGCAGAAGGCGATCGACCGGGACCCCAAGAACCCGTCCTTGAAGGTCGATCTGGTGCGGGTAACCGGCGAACTCGACGGCGTGGATGCCGCTGTATCCTTGGCGAACACCTATGCCGCGGCTGACCCCGCCAGCAACGTCTACGATCTCTTGGCGGCTCAGCTCTACGAAAACGTCGGACGGTACGCCGACGCTGCGGCTCTGCTCGAAAAGTCGGCCGCCGCACGCCCGGCCGACGACACGGTGGCGATCGCGCTGGCCGAGCTCGACATTCGCACCGGACACTTCGCCAAGGCCGAGACGACGTTGACGCACCGATTGGCCGCCCCGCCAAAAGACGTTGCGGTGCGCCAGGTGCTCGGGCCGCTGTATCTGGCCACCGGCCGAAACGCCGACGCCAAAAAAATCTATGACGACCTGTTGGCGCAGTCGCCGAACAACGTAACCGGCCTTCTCGGCCTCGCCGACGTCGCCATCGCACAAAAGAACTGGCCGCAGGCGGTGGACGACATCAGCCGCGCGCGCAGCGCCGCGCCGAATGATCCCGCACCCGGGCTCAAGCTCGTCAACCTCTACGGAATGCGCCAGGATTGGAAGAACGCCACGGCCACGGCGGCGCAGCTGGCCGACAAATTTCCGTCGAACCTCGACGTCCTCGACGCGCAGGCCCGCGCCCAGATCGGCGCCGGCGACCGGCAGGCCGCGATCGCGACTTACCGGCACGCCTACCAGTTGGCGCCGAATTCCGCGCCGATTCTGTCGCGCTATGTCTCGACCTTGAGTGCCGCGAAGAATTACCAGCAGGCGCGCGCGGTGCTGCAGGCAGCATTCGACCGCGCGCCGCAAAACGCCAGTCTCAAGGCCGACCTGATCCGGGTCGAAGCGCAGATCGGCGGCCTCGATGCAGGATTGGCAAAGGCCCGCGAATTCGCCAAAGCCGACCCGAAGAGCACGCTTTACGATCTGGTCTCGGCCGAGCTGCTGGACAATGCCGGCAAGCGCAAGGCGGCGATAGCACTGCTCGAAAAGGCGCTTGAGGCCAAGCCCGGCGACGACGACCTGACCGCGGCACTCGCCCGCGTTTACAACCAGGACGGCAATGCCGACAAGGCCCTGACGCTGCTGAATGCACGGCTGAAGGCTGCGCCGAACGACTTTGCCGTCGGCGCGGCGCTGGCCTCGCTTGATCTGCAAAACAAACGATACGACGCGGCGATCGCCGAATACAACAAGCTCCTGGCCGCCCGCCCGGATGATGCGGCCTCGCTCAACAACCTCGCCTGGCTCTACCAGCAACAAGGCGAGCTGCCAAAGGCCCGCCAACTGGCCGAACGCGCGGTGGCGGCGGCGCCGAGTGCCGCGCAGATCGACGACACCTTGGGCTGGATCCTGCTGGCGCAAGGCGACGCCAGCAAGGCGATGACCTATCTTACCGCGGCCAATGTCTCGGCTCCAACCGACCCGGCGATCCAATATCACCTCGCCGTCGCCCTGCATCGCGTCGGTCGTTCCACCGACGCCCAGTCGATGCTCGAAAAATTGCTCGGCTCCGGCGCTTCCTTTGCCGAAAAGGCGCAGGCCCAAAAGCTGCTGGCCGAGTTGAAGCACAGCTGAATTCGGCCGCTACCCAGACCAACCTGGACACGAGTTCCGCTCGACGCTGGGACGAGCTGATCCTAGCAAGCGGTCCCGATCTCGTGCAGGAGTTGTTTCAGCTCATCGGCAAGACGCGGGTCGGCATCACGGCCGGCAAAAGCGGAGTCGGGGCCGGTTGACCGCTCGCCGACCGGAACCAGCGGCGGCGCGCGTTCGAGCGCCGCCGTCAGCGCGACGACCGCTTCCTGCAGCCGAGACAATCCGGCGGCATCCGGAATGGCGCTTTCCGTCGCCAGCCGCTGGTGCCGCTCGCTGTCGCGGACCGCGGCCTCGAGCCCTTCGATCGCCGCTCGCGTGCTGAGCGCGAGCCCGTCGGTAGTCGCCGACAAATGCTCGATCGCATCGAACAGGGCGCGCCGCCCATCCTCGAACACGCCGACCACCCGATCGGGGATCTGCAGCACCGAGGCCAGGGCGCCGTCGTCCTGAGCCGAGCTCGCCGCCGGCCCGGCTTCGAGCAGTTCGACCGCCCGGCGCAGCAAAGCAACATCGATCGGCTCGGCCGGAAGGCGAGAGAGCAGCTCGATCAACGGCTCGACCGCGACATCGACGGCCAGCCGGCCGAGAACCGCCAGCAGGACCAGCCCGACCAGGATCAGCGCCGCCGGGACCGTCGGGATCGGCCCGGATGCCTGCGGCAGCGCTCCGTGCTGCTGGGCCAGGCCCAATGCCGCAGCCGCGGTCAGCACGATCAGAGCGCTGAAGAAATGGCTGCGCGCCGCCCAAATGTGATAAAGCCGCGCCATTTCCCGCCTCGCCTCTTCCGGGCGAAACCGGCTCTGCAACACGATCGCTCCGTCCACCCTCGCCGACCGCCGCGGCGGGACGGCTGCTGCCGGCATCAGCCGCCGCAGCCCACTCGCCGCCAAGGCCGCCGCCCAGCCGGGCCGCGTCGGGCCGCCCTGCGCCGGGGCGCCGACGACACGATGGCGCAGCAGCAGGCAGCTGAACACGAGGCTGGCCGCCGTCAACAGGATCGCGCACAGCGCATAGCCGGCAAGGGCGGTTACCATCAGCGTCGGCAATAGCGGCACCAGGTGATGCACGATTTCCGGATGCGGCGTCAGCGACAACTCCGGCAAGGCCACGCCGGCCGCGGCGGCAATGGCGACGAGAGCACTCGACAACACGATCATCCATGGTTTCATTGAGCGTCCTTAAATTCGCCTAGAGGAGCCCGCGCCGTCGCGCAATGTTCGGCATCTCGCTCAGGCTATCCGATCAGCTGCGGCAACATCGGTGCCGTCATCGTCTTGGTTAAAAGACCAGCGATAATCCTCAACGCTTGCCGGTGCGATCCGCACCCTACCCCGAGCCTCGGCATCCTTGCCGGATTTTAATTCGACGGCAACCGAAGGCTGTTAGAATTTTACCAGCATTTGAAGGATTGACGCTTGCAAGGGCTCTTTCGGCGTGCCCGCAGGCCCGCTTTCGCGGGTTCTGAGCCGTAGATGCTTGCTTGTCGGCGGCAGCGGCGTGCAGACCTCGCACGCAGCGCCGCGCCGTTGACGATGTCCGGTTCGGCGCCTAGCAGGTATCCACCACCTTCGAGCCCAGTCAGGTGCGCTCAGCCTCGAAATATCGTGGCGCCCGCGTCGTCCCTGCTCCTCCGTTGCAATAGAAATTCAGGGTTCGCCTTAATGGCCCATTTTCTTTCATCCCCTCGCAAGCGGGGTGCGACGGCTCAATGTTACCGGAAAGCGCGCTAGCCGCGGCCGACGAAGGGCATCTTCGTCGCCATCACGGTCAGGAACTGGACGTTGGCCTCGGGGGTCACGGTCGACATGAAGACGACCGCGCGGGCAACATTCGCCACGTCCATCACCGGCTCCTCGATGACCGCGCCGTTGGCCTGCGGCACGCCGCGCTGCATCCGTTGGGTCATCTCGGTGAGCGCGTTGCCGATGTCGATCTGGCCGCAGGCGATGTCGTATTTGCGGCCGTCGAGCGAGGTCGACTTGGTCAGGCCGGTGATCGCGTGCTTGCACGAGGTGTAAGCGACCGAATTCGGGCGTGGCACATGCGCCGAGATCGAGCCGTTGTTGATGATCCGACCGCCCATCGGGCGCTGGTCCTTCATGATCTTAAAGGCTTCTTGGGTGCATAGGAACGAGCCGGTCAGGATCGTGTTCGACCACCGCCTTCCAGCGCTCGAAAGCCAATTCCTCGATCGGCGCCGAGGCACCGAAGCCGGCATTGTTGAACAGCACGTCGAGCCGGCCATAGGTCGCTCTGGTCCGGGCGAACAGCGCGCGCACAGAGTTGGGATCGCCGACATCGGTCGGCACCCCCAATCCCTTGCCCTGCATGCTCTCGATCTCGCCGACCACCGCCTGCAGCGGCTCGGGCCGGCGCCCTGCGAGGACGACCGCGAACCCTTCGCGGGCCAGCGCCAACGCCGACGCCTTGCCGATGCCGCTGCCGCCACCGGTAACGAGTGCGACCTTGCCGTTCGAGTTCATCGCGCCGTCTCCTGTTGTCGATCCGGGCTATGCCGGTCACAAGGGGTCGGGCCAACGATAGCAGCTTCGCCCTCCCGTGAGGGGTGAAATTGCGGCGACTCCGGCCGAGCTTCAAGGCGTTCCGGCCGCCTTGGAGAGACGAGCTCGATCGCCGTCCTGGAGGCTGGCGATCTGACGGCAGGCTCGGGGTCAAACGCCGCAGGCTGGGGCTATCTGCTTATTGGGATCAAGATTTGGTCGCGCGCACGAAACACATGATCCCCCGCTGCGGCGTCCAGCACACCACCGCCCGGCCAGTGGGGTTGTCGGTCCGTTGCAAAATCTTGTCGGGCGGCACCGCCACCCATTTCCCGCCGACCAGCGCCTCGTAATGGTCGGCCTTGACCCGGTAATCCGTCTCGCGGCAATCCGAAAGCGAGCAGCACGAGATCTCCGTACCGGGCTGCAGCAGGCTGCGGAACCACGGCGCCAGCGCCGGGTCGGCATCGGCAGGCGGTTTCGCCAACGCCGCGGCCGCCAGCAGCAGAGCCGAGGCGAACGCGACCTCTCCGATCCGGCGGGCGTGAACCGATGCAAAAGCCAATGGCATCCTCGAACGCATGGGCTTGGCCACCTTACCGCAGGAGAAAGCTGCTGCAAAAAGGCGTTTCATAAAACACTGTTAGTTAGTGTGCAACTTGACATATTGACATTTAGAACCTGAGGAATAAATTCACCCCGATCCGGGTTCGGGCCGGCGGGCAGCACCCGCGACCACCCCAGCCTCTATAGATCCTCAGCGCGGGAGGAACTCGATGCACCCGTCTCAGAGCATTCCGGCCGTGATCCGGGCAGACGCCGGTCTGGTGTTCCTGATCGGCTCGAGCCCCGATCGGCCGGGCGAGCTGTCGTGGCCGGCGCTCGCCGCCCTCGGCGCCGCGGACGCCGTCGTGCACGACCAGGACGTCGACCCCCAGACCTTGGCTCTCGTCCCTCGCCGGTGCTTTGTCGAAGCCGTTCCGCGAGATTTCACCAGGGTCCGGAAATTGGCGAGCGAGGGCTGGCGGGTGGTGTGGTTGATCGTCGGCGACCCGCCGACGTCGCTGGTCGAACTCGGCGACGCCGAACGCTCGGCACAGGCTCCCGGCATTGCGATCCGCACGCTGGCCAGTCTTTCGAGCGCCGTTCCGGATTCCCCGGGTTCGATCTTCAGCCGCGGCAACGCTCCGGCCCCGCAGCCCTTGGCGACCGCGTTGAACGGGCTTGCCGGCTAGCCTCGGCTCTCACCCGCGCGCAGCAGGCGCAGGACCCGGTCGAGCTGGTCGAGGCTCGCATAATGCAGGGTCAAGGCACCGCCGCGGGCTTTCGGCTCGAGAGTGACGCGCAACCCCAGCTGGGCGCCGAGGTCGCGTTCGAGGGCGAGCGTGTCGGCGTCGTGGACCGAGGGACGCGGCACTCGCGGCAGCTGGGCGCGGCGCTGGACCAGACGCTCGGTGGCGCGCACGTTGAGCCCGCGGCGAACGACCTCGGCGGCGAGCACGGCCGGATCGGCGGCGGCGAGCAATGCGCGTGCATGGCCGGCCGACAGCTCACCCTCATCGAGCTGCTGGCGCACCGGCGCCGGCAGCGACAGCAGTCTCATGCTGTTGGCGACATGGCTGCGGCTCTTGCCCACGGCTGCGGCGAGGCTCGCCTGGGTCCGCCCGAACTCTGCGGTCAGCCGGCTGTAGGCTGCGGCTTCTTCGAGCGGCGACAGGTCCTCGCGCTGGAGGTTCTCGACCAACGCAATTTCGAGCGCCTCGCAATCGTCGAGCGCGCGGACGATGACCGGCACCTCGTGCAGCCCGACCCGCTGCGCGGCCCGCCAGCGGCGCTCGCCGGCGACGAGCTCGAAGACCGCATCGTCCGCGACGGCGAGCGGGCGCACCAGCAACGGCTGCAGCACCCCTTTCTCGCGGATCGACTGCGCCAAAGCCTCGAGCTCAGCCTCGGCAAAGCGATGGCGCGGCTGCAGCGCGCCGGGTCGGATCAGCTCGATCGCAACCCGGCGCTGTGCGGCCTGGTCCGAGCCCGCATCGCTTTCGGTCTCCCCGAACAACGCCGCGAGCCCGCGGCCGAGCGGGCGCCGTCTGGCGCGCTCGCTCATCGAGGCGGCGGCTCCATGCCCGACCCGCCCCGGCGCAGGATCTCGGCAGCGAGCTGGATATAGGCCTGCGCGCCGGCGCAGCGATGGTCGTAGATCAGCACCGGCTTGCCATGCGAAGGCGCCTCGGAAACCCGTACATTGCGCGGGATCACCGTGTCGAACACCTTGCCGCCGAGATGCGCGCGCACGTCGAGGGCGACGAGGTCGCTCAGATTGTTGCGCTGGTCATACATGGTCAGCAGCACGCCCTGCAGTGCCAACCGCGGGTTGAGGGCACGCTGCACCCGCTCGATCGTGCGCATCAGCTGGCTCAGCCCTTCGAGCGCGTAGAATTCGCACTGCATCGGCACCAAGGCCGAATCCGCCGCGACCAGTGCGTTGACCGTCAGCAGGTTCAGCGACGGCGGACAGTCGATCAACACCTCGTCATACCCGCCGAGCCGGCCGCGAACCGCCCGGCTCAGCAGAAACTCGCGTCGCTCGCGGCTCATCAATTCGAATTCGGCGCCGCTCAGATCTTCCGAGGCCGGAACGATCGACAATCGCGGGACCTCGCTCGGCACCGTCGCCTCGGCGAGCTCGACCTCGCCGAGGATCAGCTCGTAGCTGGTCACCCGGCGTGCAGCGCGTTCGACGCCGAACCCGGTGCTGGCGTTCCCTTGCGGGTCGAGATCGATGATTAGCACCCGGTGACCGGCGGCGGCCAGGGCTGTTCCCAGATTGATCGCGGTCGTGGTCTTGCCGACCCCGCCCTTCTGATTGGCGACGGCGATGATCCGGACGCGATGCGTTGCCGCAAGCGCCTCCGGCCGAGCCTCACCCGCGGTCAGGCTCACGGACAACCTGGTGCAGACGCAGAACCACCCCCCGCGGATCGGCGATGCTGTTGTGATGCGACCCGGCGATTGTCCAGAATTTGCGCGCCAGGGTCAATTCCTCCTCGACGCGCTCGCCTTTTGGAAACAGGCAGACCGTGTCGGGCCCGAGAAACGGCTGGGCGAAATCGAGCAGCCGGGCGAGCGGCGCCAAGGCCCGCGCGGTCACGACATCGACCGGATGAGGCGGCACCGCGGCGATCCGACAGGGACGGATCGTCACCGTCGGTCTCGGTGATCCGCGCCGCCTCGCGCAGAAACGCGGCCTTGCGCGAATCCGCCTCGACCAGCTCGATTCCGGGGACGCCGAGGATCGCCAGCACCAGACCGGGAAACCCGGCGCCGCTGCCGAGATCGATCAGGCTCTGCCCATGGTCCGGGACGAGCGGCTGCAATTGCGCCGAATTCGAGCATGTGGCGGCGCCACAAATCGGCAAGCGTGTCATGGCCAACGAGGTTGATGCGCGCCGACCAGCGAATCAGCAGATCGGCATAGGCTTCGAGCCGCGCCAGTGTTTCACGTGAAACCGAAAAGAGGTCGGCGAAACCCTGCGCGCTCAGCGGCGGGATCACGCCGCTTCACCTTCCCCCGCCTCCCCCGGATCCTGTGCTGGGTCGGCCCCGGCGCGCCGGCGACGGGTGGGTGAGGGTATCGCCGCCGCCGGGCCGGAGCGCGGCCGCTTGACATGCTTGAGCAGCGCCACCAGCGCCGCCGGCGTCACTCCGGAGATCCGCGCGGCGGCGCCGAGGGTCGCCGGACGGGCCGCGGCGAGCTTCTCGCAGATCTCGCGCGACAGGCTGCCGACCGTGGCGTAATCGAGATCGCCGGGCAGCAGCAGCGCCTCGTCGCGGCGGAACGCGACGATGTCGCGCTGCTGGCGCTCGAGATAGCCCCTGTAGCGCGCGTCGATCTCGACCTGCTCGGCGATCGCGGGCGCGATCGCGCCCAGCTCCGGCCATATCGCGGCGAGCCGCCCCAAATCGATCGTCGGATAGGCGAGCAACTCCGCGGCATTGCGCGCGACGCCGTCTTCGTTGACCGCGATGCCGTGGCGTTTCAGCGCCGGCGGGGTCATGCGCAACCCGGCAAGCCGAGAGCGCGCCGCCGCTAGCGCCGCCATTTTCGCCGCGAAACGCTCCACCCGCCCGGCGCCGACGCAGCCGAGCTGCAGCCCGATCGGGGTCAGCCGCTGGTCGGCGTTGTCGGCGCGCAACGTGAGCCGGTATTCGGCGCGCGAGGTGAACATGCGGTAGGGCTCGCTGACCCCGCGGGTCACGAGATCGTCGATCAGGACGCCGATATAGGCGTCGGCGCGATCGAGCACCACCGGCTCCGCCCCCGAGGCCGACAGCGCGGCGTTGAGCCCGGCGACCAGCCCTTGCGCCGCAGCCTCCTCATAGCCGGTGGTGCCGTTGATCTGGCCGGCGAAATAGAGGCCGGGCACGCGCCGGGTCTCGAGGCTCGGGATCAAGCTCGCGCGGGTCGACGAAATCATATTCGATCGCATAACCGGGCCGCCGCATCGCCGCATGTTCGAGACCGGGGATGGTCTGCAGCATCGCCGCCTGCACCTCGCGCGGCAGCGAGGTCGAGATGCCGTTCGGATAGACCGTGTCGTCGTCGAGGCCCTCGGGCTCGAGAAAGATCTGGTGCCGCTCGCGCTCGGCAAAGCGCACGATCTTGTCCTCGATCGACGGGCAATAGCGCGGGCCGATCCCGGTGATGTCGCCCGAATACATCGGCGAGCGGGCGAGGTTGGCGCGGATCACGCGCATGCGTCGCCGGCGTCGTCGTGGTGATGTGGCACGGCGACCTGCGGCGTCGTGATCCGCTCGGTCATGAACGAAAACGGCGGCGGCGGGTCGTCGCCCGGCTGCAGGTCGAGCCCGGCCCAGTCGATCGTCCGCCCGTCGAGCCGGGGCGGGGTCCCGGTCTTCAGCCGGCCGAGCGCGAAACCGGCGCGCGCCAGGGTCTGCGCCAGCCCGTGCGACGGCGCCTCGCCGACCCGCCCGGCCGGGATCTTCTCGTCGCCGATATGAATGAGGCCATTCAGAAACGTGCCGGTGGTCAGCACCACCCGGCCGGCCGTGATCTCGCCGACCGTCGCCGAGCACGACCCCGCGACACCCGCCCGCCGCGGTCGAGCAGCAGATCCTCGGCCGCACCCTCGGCGATGTCGAGGCTCGGCGTTTCGGCCAGCAATTCGGCGACTGCGCCGGCGATAGAGCTTGCGGTCGGCCTGGGCGCGCGGCCCGCGCACCGCCGCCCCCTTGCTGCGGTTCAGAATGCGGAACTGGATGCCGGCCCGGTCGATCGCGCGGCCCATGACGCCGTCGAGCGCATCGATCTCGCGCACCAGATGCCCCTTGCCGAGCCCGCCGATCGCCGGGTTGCACGACATCTCGCCGATCGTCGCCCGCTTATGCGTCAGCAACAGCGTCCGCGCGCCCACCCGCGCCGCCGCCGCCGCCGCCTCGCACCCCGCATGCCCGCCGCCGATCACGACGACGTCGTATCGCCCGCAACGATCGCTCATGCCCCCTCATTTACGGACGGTTCGATCCGACGTCGAGTGTTTTGCGCAAGCGGCCTCACGTATGCACCGCGTCGTCCTCTGTGGGCCGATCTATAAATAAGTCGAGATAAGGTCCGAATCGATATTTCCTATTCCTCCCTCCGCCCGTGATTTCGGTAAGCACGCCTATGGCTTCTAAATCAGAGACGAGATAATTTGCTGTAGCATAAGTAGTGCTAATTATCTCTGCCACTTGTTGGACATTAACTACAGGACGGTAAAACAATTTCGGTAAAAGCGTCAACGCGTGGCCGGCCGCTGCCCGCGTCAGCTGCTCTGATATCGTACGCTGCGTAAATCTTTTACTTCTAGTATTCGACTTGCAGTATCGGTCGCCTCGCGAGCTACTTCCGATACACCTCTCAAAAAAAACTTTGTCCATCCTTCCCAATCAGCCTTTTCCCGCGTATTTTGTAGCCTTGTATAGTATTCCGATTTGTATTTCTTGAAGAAATGTGAGATATATAAACAGGGCCATTTCATTATCCTCGCTTCGCAGAGCAAGAACGCGATTAACAAGCGACCAATTCGTCCATTTCCATCGAGGAACGGGTGAATGGTCTCGAATTGCGCATGGGCGATGCCAAGTTTCACAAGAAATGGAATTTGGTCATTTCGATGGTGCAAAAAAAACTCCAAATTTCCAAGGGAAATCATCATCTGATCGGGTGGCGGAGGTACATAACTCGCTTGTGCTAAGGTGCAACCTTCGTGACCAATCCAATTCTGTGTGGTCCGGAACTCCCCAGGATTACGGTGTTGTCCGCGCACACCTTGCATTAAACGTTCGTGTATCTCACGGATAAGTCGCAGAGAAAGCGGTAACTCCTTTAGGCGTTCTAATCCTAGCTTCATCGCAGCAATATAATTAAAGACTTCCTCCAGGTCTTGTGGGTTCTTTGCGCTGAGTAAATCCCCTTCGTACTCTATGACCTCGATCAATGAAGCCTGGTGCCCTCTATCTGGCTTGAGAGGACCGCCTCTTGACGAACATACATGGCCACAAACAAATCTGGATTTGGTAGCGTTAAAGTCGATACCATCAAGTCGAACCCGAATTCCGGTCAGCCTCCGAGAGGAGATGTATTGCCTCGGGATCAAGGATGATCGGCGGATCAGGCGGGAGCGTCTCTGGTACGAACGCGCGATAACCGGTCGGTTGACGCTGAAGGTGACCTCTCGGCATATCCGGTTTACCCAATGCTACGGGCTATAATATGAGGCGTTCTACCCGGCCATATTATAAAAAGCAAGCCTCATTTATGATATGGGGAGGGGTGGCACGATCATATGATAGCTCTCTTGCGCCCGCGCGCCAGCTACCCTCAAGGAGGACGGTCGGCGACCCGCCGTTGCAAAAAGCCACATCATTTGCCGATGCAGAAGTCGCGGAAGATCACGTCGAGCAGGTCTTCGACGTCGACGGTGCCGGTGATTTGGCCGAGGCGGCGCAGGGCGAGGCGGAGGTCTTCGGCGCGCAATTCGGGGAGGGCGGCGGCGCGGGCACGGGCGAGCGAGGCGGCGGCGTCTTCGAGCGCCTGGCGGTGGCGGGCGCGGGTCAGCACCGGGGCTTCGCTGCGGTAGGTTTCGGCGATCCGGGCGGCGAGGGCGGCCAGCAGCGGGTCGAGGCCGGCGCCGGTCACGGCCGAGATCGGGAAGGCGCCATGTAGAAAATCTTCTGATGTTGACTCGTGATCGTCATGGCCGGGTTTATCCCGGCTATCCACGCCTTCGGCCGCGTGCATAACGTCCGGACCGACCGCGTGGATGCCCGGAACAAGTCCGGGCATGACCGGGTTTGGCTGGTCCCTCGACGGCTGAAAAATCGCGCCCGCGGCGGAAGGAGTGTCACCCGCGCCCAGCAGGTCGATCTTGTTGGCGACGAGGAGCGTGTCGGGGCCGGGCCATTCGGCGGCGCCGGCGGCGTCGGCCGGGCGGCGGGCGTCGAAGACGAAGAGGCGGATCTCGGCCTCTTGCGGCGCGGCGCAGGGCGCGGCGCAGCCCTTCCTGCTCGACCGGGTCGTCGCTGTCGCGCAGGCCGGCGGTGTCGGCGAGCACGACCGGATAGCCGTGCGAGGTCGATCGCCACCTCGACGATGTCGCGGGTGGTGCCGGCGATCGGCGAGGTGATCGCCGCCTCGCGCCGGGCGATGCGGTTGAGGAGGCTCGATTTGCCGGCGTTGGGCGGGCCGATGATCGCGACCCCGATGCCGTCGCGCAGCCTCTCGCCGCGATGGCCGTCGGCGAGATGGTGGTCGATCTCGTCGGCGAGAGCGCCGGTCTCGGCGAGGATGCGGTCCTCGATTTCGGGCGGCAGGTCCTCGTCGGGGAAATCGATCGCGGCTTCGAGATGGGCGAGGAGCCGGGTCAGCCGCTGCGACCACTCGCGATAGAGGCCGCCGAGTTCGCCGTCGAGCTGGCGCAGGGCCTGGCGGCGCTGCGCCTCGGTCTCGGCCATCGCGAGATCGGCGACGGCTTCGGCCTGGGTCAGATCGAGCTTGCCGTTCAGAAAGGCGCGGCGGGTGAATTCGCCGGGCTCGGCGAGGCGCAGCCCGAGCCGGGTCAGCGCGGCGATGACCGCGGCGAGCACGGCGCGGCTGCCGTGCAGGTGAAGTTCGGCGACATCCTCGCCGGTAAAGCTCGCCGGCGCCGGAAACCACAACACCAGCGCATCGTCGAGCGCCTCGCCGGTCGCCGGATCGACAAGGCGACGGCGCCGGGCCGAACGGGGCGGCGGCAGATCGCCCGCCAGCAGCGACACCGCCCGGTGCGGTGTCGGGCCCGGACAGCCGCAAAATGGCGATGGCGGCACGCCCCGCCGCCGTCGCCGGCGCGAAAATCGTGTCGGAGACTGGCGGCGCTTCGTCGATCCCCTTGCCCGGACTTGATCCGGGCATCCACGCCTCAGGACGCGTCGTGGAGTTCACGATAAACCGTGGATGGCCGGGTCAAGCCCGGCCACGGGGTTGAACCGTGATCAGTGGGCCGGCGGCTTCTGGTCGGGCTGCAGCATCAGCCGCTCGACCCGGCCGCCTTCGACCAGATGCTTCTGCACGATCTCGTCGATGTCTTCGGTCGTCTCGTAACGGTACCACACCCCTTCAGGGTAGATCACCATGTTAGGGCCGAATTCGCAGCGGTCGAGACAGCCCGCGGCATTCGCGCGAATGTTCTCGACCCCGGCCGCACGCGCCTTCTCGCGCATATAGCCGCGAAGCTTCTCGACGCCCCCACCGGCCGCGGCGCGGGCCATGCAGCAACCGCGGGGATGTCCCTCCGGCCTGACATTGGTGCACATGAAGATGTGCCGCGAGTAAAAGAGCGCCGGATCAGCGGGTGCGTCGGCCATTGGCGTTTCTCCGATGTTGGCTGGCACTCGGCGGAGCGAATGACGCAGGCCGCCGTTGTGGGAGTAGACTGAAAAGCCTACCCCGTCGCGCCGCCGAGGGCAATGCGTCCGCTGCACCCCGGCCCGGCGGCAAACCCATGGCAGGAGCCGCGATGGACCGCAACCGCCTCGGCGAGGAAACCAGCCCCTATCTGCTCCAGCACCGCGACAACCCGGTGCACTGGCAAGCCTGGAGCGAGGAGACCCTCGCCGGGGCCAAGGCCGCCGACAAGCCGATCCTGCTGTCGGTCGGCTACGCCGCCTGCCACTGGTGCCATGTGATGGCGAGGGAGAGCTTCGAGGACCCGGAGATCGCCGCGGCGATGAACCGGCTCTTCGTCAACATCAAGGTCGACCGCGAGGAGCGGCCCGACCTCGACCAGATCTACCAGCATGCGCTGGCGCTGATGGGCGAACAGGGCGGCTGGCCGTTGACCATGTTCCTGACGCCCGACGGCGAGCCGTTCTGGGGCGGCACCTATTTCCCGCCCGATGCGCGCTGGGGCCGGCCGGGGTTTCCGCAGGTGCTGACGGCGATCAGCGAGGCCTATGCCGGCAAGCGCGAGGATGTCGCGAAAAATGTGGCGGCGCTGCGCGAGGCCTTGCAGCGCCTCGGCCAGCCGCAGCCGGGCGGGGCCATCCTGCGCCCGCAGCTCGACCCGATCGCCGAGCGGCTGTTGCGCGAGACCGACCAGATCCACGGCGGCATCGGCACCGCACCCAAATTCCCGCAATGCGGCATCCTCGAGCTGTTGTGGCGGGCGTGGAAGCGGACCGGCCAGCCGGCTCATCGCGACGCCGTGCTGAAGGCGCTCGATGCGATGTGCCAGGGCGGCATCTACGACCATCTGGGCGGCGGCTTTGCCCGCTATTCGACCGATGCGCGCTGGCTGGCGCCGCATTTCGAGAAGATGCTCTACGACAATGCCGAGCTCGTCGATCTGTTGACGCTGGTGTGGCAGGACACCCGCAACCCGCTCTACCGCCAGCGGGTCGAAGAGACGCTCGGCTGGGTCGTTCGCGAGATGCGGGCGCCGGGCGGCGGCTTCGCCAGCAGCCTCGACGCCGACAGCGAGCATGAGGAAGGCAAGTTCTACGTCTGGTCCGAAGCCGAGATCGACGCCGTGCTGGGCGACCGCGCGGCTCTGTTCAAGCGCTTTTACGACGTGACGCCGCACGGCAATTGGGAAGGCCATACGATCCTCAACCGGCTGAATGCGAACGCCCTGGCCGACGCCGAGACCGAGCGCGAACTGGCGGGGTGCCGCGAGCTGCTGTTCCGGGCGCGGGCGGCGCGGGTGCGTCCCGGCTGGGACGACAAGGTGCTGGCCGATTGGAACGGGCTGATGATCGCGGCGATGGCCAATGCCGGGCTGGTGTTCGAGCGGCCGGACTGGATCGACATTGCACGCGGCGCGTTCGACTTTGCCCGCGAGCGGATGGCGGCACCGGACGGGCGTCTGCTGCACAGCTGGCGGGCCGGACGGGCGCGGCATTCGGCGAGCGTCGACGATTACGCCAATCTGTGCCGCGCGGCACTGGCGCTCCACGAGACGACCGGCGACGATCGCCTGCTGGCGCAGGCCCGCGACTGGATCGCGACGCTCGACCGGCATTACTGGGACCAGGCCGGCGGCGGGTATTTCTTCTCGGCCGACGACACCGAGGCGCTGATCGCCCGCGCCAAGACCGCCGCCGACTCGGCGGTTCCGGCCGGCAACGGCACCCTGGTCGGGGTGCTGACCCGGCTGGCGATCCTGACCGGCGAGGATGCCTACCGTCGCCGCGCCGAAGCCCTCGTCGAGGCCTTTTCCGGCGAGCTCGCACGCAACTTCTTCCCGCTGGCAACCTTGCTCAACAACGCCGAGATGCTGGCCGAGCCGGTGCAGGTCGTCATCGTCGGCGCGCCTGGCGACCCGGCGTTCGATGCGCTGCGCCGCGCGGCCTATTCCGTATCTCTGCCGAACCGGGTGGTTTCAGCATTGCCGCCGGGCCGAGAGCTGCCGTCCGATCACCCGGCCTACGGCAAAGGCCTCGAGGGCGGGCGCGCAGCCGCCTATGTCTGCGTCGGCCCGGTGTGCTCGCTGCCGTTGACCGATCCTGAAAAACTGCTGGCCAGGCTCTCCGAACAGCGCTAATGTTCTTGCTTCGTACTTACCGAGGAGCATCGAGCGATGCCGTCCCTTGCAATCGACAGCCCGGTCGGGCGTCTGTCAGTTTCCGCGACGGAGGCGGCGATCGTCGCCATCGGCTGGGGCGGTGAGGCGGATGGCGAGCCGACGCCGCTGCTCGCCGAGGCGCTGCGCCAGCTCGAAGCTTATTTCGCGGGGCGGCTGCGCCGTTTCGATCTGCCGCTGCGCCCGGCCGGCTCGCC
Organism: uncultured Alphaproteobacteria bacterium; assembly: GCA_963795485.1. GTDB lineage: Bacteria > Pseudomonadota > Alphaproteobacteria > ATCC43930 > CGMCC-115725 > AP-15. Next base: position 410,250 of record CAWCIL010000008.1, on the reverse strand, counting down.
GTTCGAGCAGCGGGTCTGGGAAGCGATGCGGCAGATCCCGCACGGCGAGACGCGCCGCTACGGCGAGCTGGCGATGGAGGTCGGTTCGGCGCCCCGCGCGGTCGGCCGGGCCTGCGGGCGATAACCCGATCCCGATTGTGATCCCGTGCCATCGGGTCCTGGCACGCGGCGGTCTCGGCGGCTACAGCGGCGGGACCGGGCTCCCAACCAAGCGCGCGCTGCTGGCGCTCGAAGGCGCCGCTCCGCCAGAGCAGATAGGGCGGAAGAGCCGGGTGCATTCCGCCGCTTTCTCCGGTCCGCAGGCGAGGGCGGAATACGCTGCGCTATTTCGCCCTACTTCGTCGTGACGCCAGCGTTGACCCTCGCTATCGTGCGGCCTTTCTAATCTCGCACGTCACAGGGAGGGAATGGCCATGGTGCATGCGATCCGTTTCGAGAAGGCCGGCGGCCCCGAAGTGCTGTCGTGGCAGGAGGTCGAGGTCGGCAAGCCGGGGCAGGGCCAGGTGCGGCTCAAGCACACCGCGGTCGGGCTCAACTATATCGACACCTACCAGCGCAGCGGGCTCTATCCGATGCCGATGCCGAGCGGGCTCGGCTCGGAGGCGGCCGGAATCGTCGAGGAGGTCGGGCCGGGGGTCAGCGGGCTCAAGCCCGGCGACCGCGTCGCCTATGCCGGCGGGCCGATCGGCGCCTATGCCGAAGGCCGGGTCATGCCGGCCGACCGCCTCGTCCCGGTTCCCGCCGGCATCACCGACAGCCAAGCCGCGGCGATGATGCTGAAAGGCATGACCGCCTGGTACCTGGTGCGCCGCACCCACCCGGTCAAGCGCGGCGAGACGATCCTGATCCACGCCGCCGCCGGCGGGGTCGGACTGATCGTCTGCCAGTGGGCGAAGCATCTGGGCGCCACCGTGATCGGCACCGTCGGCGACGACGAGAAAGCCGCGTTGGCGAAGAAGCACGGCTGCGATTATCCGATCAACTATCGCCGCGAAGACTTCGTCGCCAAGGTCGGCGAGATCACCCAGGGCAAAAAGCTGCCGGTTGTCTACGATTCGGTCGGCAAGGATACGTTCTACAAATCGCTCGACTGTCTGGCGCCGCTCGGGTCTGATGGCTTCGTTCGGCCAATCCTCGGGCGCGATCGGGCCGGTCGATATCGGCATCCTCGCCGGCAAGGGCTCGCTGTTCCTGACCCGGCCGACCTTGAACACCTACACCGCGACCCGCGAAGACCTGTTGACCGCGGCGCGCGAATTGTTCGAGGTGGTGCAGAGCGGCGCCGTCAAGATCGCGGTCAACCAGACCTATCCGCTGCGCGAAGCCGCCCGCGCCCACCGCGACCTGCAAGACCGCAAGACCACCGGCCAGACCGTGCTGACGGTGTAGCCAGACGGCCTTGCAGGGCGCCCAATGGAGTTACATGAACCGCCGAAGTGGTTGCTGCTGGAGCCTTCTCGGATGGGTACTACCGGCGCGATACACGGCGCGCCGGTATCTCTTACGGCAGCTGTCTCTCTACGGAGTGGATTTATCGCGCCTTCCGGATAGGTGCATTGACCGAGTTTATCGCAAATGAAATCCACGGCGCGCAACTCGTAGCGTAGTTATCCCGCAAACATTGGAAGACCGAACTCGGCGATTATCTTGACGGGCTGGCACCGTCTGTTTCCTATGCGCTCGACAGACGGCGTCACGCCGATCCTCAGTGGGAATCTATGGTCGATGGCATGTCGCGACGTGTCCTCACGCGTCATGGCGTGAACGCCCCGAGCCGCCATAGTCCCCACAAACCGCCAACTCACTAATACCGGATGTACCGCAATTTCGTCGCTCTCGCCGCGAAAGCGAGGAAGCCAGAGCAAGCTGACCGAGACGGATTACGCTGAGCCGCCGCTTTCGCGGGGGTGACGAGAGAAGCTATCTAGGTGTTCATCGCGTCGAAGAACTCGGAGTTGCTCTTGGTTTCCTTGAGCTTGTTGATCAGGAATTCGAGCCCGTCGACGGTGCCCATCGGGGTCAGCACCCGGCGCAATACCCACATCTTCGACAACACGCCGCGGTCGACCAGCAGCTCCTCCTTGCGGGTGCCCGATTTGGTGATGTCGATCGACGGGAAGGTGCGCTTGTCGGCAACCTTGCGGTCGAGAATGATTTCCGAATTGCCGGTGCCTTTGAACTCCTCGAAGATCACCTCGTCCATGCGCGAGCCGGTGTCGATCAGCGCGGTCGCGATGATCGTCAACGAGCCGCCCTCCTCGATGTTGCGCGCGGCGCCGAAAAAGCGCTTCGGCCGCTGCAATGCGTTGGCGTCGACGCCGCCGGTCAACACCTTGCCCGATGACGGCACGACGGTGTTGTAGGCGCGCGCGAGGCGGGTGATCGAGTCCAACAGGATCACCACGTCCCGCTTGTGCTCGACCAGGCGCTTCGCCTTCTCGATCACCATCTCGGCGATCTGCACGTGGCGCTGGGCCGGCTCGTCAAAGGTCGAGCTGATCACCTCGCCACGCACCGAGCGGGCCATGTCGGTGACCTCCTCCGGCCGCTCGTCGATCAACAGCACGATCAGATAGACTTCGGGATGGTTGGCGGCGACCGCATGGGCGATGTTCTGCAGCATCACCGTCTTGCCGGTGCGCGGCGGCGAGACGATCAGCGCGCGCTGGCCCTTGCCGAGCGGTGTGATCAGGTCGATGACCCGCGTCGTCAGGTCGCGGCGCGCCGGGTCCTCGAATTCGAGACCCAGCTTTTCTTCGGGATAGAGCGGCGTCAGGTTGTCGAAATTGATCCGCTGGCGCAGCCGGTCGGGCTCGTCGAAATTGATCCCGTTGACCTTGAGCAGCGCGAAATAGCGCTCGCCGTCGCGCGGCGAACGGATCTCACCCTCGACCGTGTCGCCGGTGCGCAGGCCAAAGCGCCGCACCTGGCTCGGGCTGACATAGATGTCGTCGGGGCCGGCCAGGTAGTTGGCTTCGGGTGAGCGCAGAAAGCCGAACCCGTCGGGCAGCACTTCGAGGACGCCGTCGCCGGAAATCGGCACCTCGTTCTCGGCGAGCTGCTTCAGAATTGCGAACAGCATGTCCTGCTTGCGCAGCGAGGACGCGTTCTCGATTTCGAGCTCTTCGGCGAACGCCAACAGCTCGGCCGGGGTTTTTCGTTTGAGTTCCTGGAGGTTCATGGAGGTTCGCGTCGCGGTGGGGCATGGCTCGCCCGTCCTGCTTGCGCGCTGGAGATCACGTCTCGCAGGCTCTGAGGTAGGGCGAGGGGATGGCGGGGATGACAGGAAAAGGCGGGTGCCGACAGGCCATTCCCTTAGCCAAGGCAGATAGGCGAGTCAAATGCGATATCAAGGCCTCCGACCTGCGTTAACAACACCAGCCCAGTCAGAACGGCTTGACCACGACGAGAACGACGATGGCGATCAGCGCCAGGGTCGGCAGCTCGTTGACGATGCGAAAAAACCGCGGCGAATGCCGGTTTAAATCCGCGGCAAATGCCCGGCGCCAACGCCCGAGCGCGGCATGATAGCCGACCAGCCCGGCGACCAGCGCGAGCTTTGCCCAAATCCACCCTCGGTGCCAGTCGACCACCCCTGGGGTCCCGGCCAGCACCATCCCAAACGCCAGGGCCGCGAGCATAGCCGGGGTCATGATTCCGCGCTGCAGCCGGCGCTCCATGACCTTGAAAGTTTCCGATTGATCCGAGCCCGTCGGCACCATCGCGTGATAGACGAACAACCGCGGCAAATACAGCAACCCCGCCATCCAGGCGATCACCGCCAGGATATGGCCCGATTTGACCCACGGGTAGGCGCCGGCGAGCCAACCGCTCAACCGACCGCCTCGGCAAAAGCGCAGCTGCGGCCGAGGCTGCAGGCCGCCGATCGGGCTGCCGGCCTCTTACCGCGGACCAGCCCGGCGAGAGCATCGATAAACCGCGGCTCGACGCCGACGGTCGCGACCCGGCGATAGGCCGGCACGCCACTCTGCTCGGCAACCCGACGATAGTCGCGGTCGAGCTCAACGAGCGTTTCCGAATGTTCGGACACGAACGAGATCGGCGCCACCACCAGCGGAATTCGGTCGGCGCCGGCGCGGCGGATTTCGGCATCTGTCGCCGGACCGATCCATTCGAGCGGGCCAACCCGGCTCTGGTAGCACACCTGCCAGTCGAGGCCGGGCCAGGCGAGTGCCGCGACGACCGCCCGCGCCGTCGTCGCGACCTGCTCGGGATACGGATCCCCGCCGCGCACGATCCGTTTCGGCAAGCCGTGCGCGGTCAGCAGCAGGCGCGGCGGCCTAGCCGAGATGCTCATTCCGGCGAGCACTGGCCGGATTAGTCCGGCGATCGCCTCGATAAACCCCTTTTCGGCCGGGTAGCAGCAAACCGCCCGGGTCGGCTGATCGAGACCAACGCGCCTCGCCGCGCGCCGCCAGGCGGCAAGCGAGGAGGCCGTAGTGGTCGTCGAGAATTGCGGATAGAGCGGCAGGCAGACGATCTCGGCCGGTGCCCATTTGGCGACCGCACGCGCCACCTCCGTGCTCGTCGGACGCCAGTAGCGCATTACGACAAACGCGCGGCAACCCTCGCCCAACGCTGCCTCCAGTGCCCGCGCCTGCGCCTCGGTGTTGGCGAGCAGCGGCGATCCGCCGCCGAGTTGGGCGTAAATCTCCCGCGCCACCTTCGCGCGTCGGCGCGCAATCAGCCGCGCTACCGGCAGCCGAAACAGCCCCGGTAGCCGGATGATCGCCTTATCATTGAACAGGTTGAACAGAAACGGCTCGACCGTGTCGAGCGAATCGGGGCCGCCCAAATTCATCAGCACGATTGCGGTACGGCTCATTTCAGATGTCGCGGGAAGGCTCGGCAAGCAGACGCGCCAGCATGGCGACGTGCTCGACCGGCGTTTCCGGCAGGACTCCATGCCCGAGATTGAACACCCAAGGGCCGCCCGCAAAGGAACTGCGAAGCTCTCCGACCGAATCAGCCAGCGCCGCGCCGCCGGTCAACAGCAGCACCGGATCGAGGTTGCCTTGGACCACTGCCCCGGGGCGCAGCCGGAAGCAGGCAAAGCTCGCCGGCACCATGCTGTCCAGCCCAACCGCATCGACCCCGGTCTGTTCGACATATCGCTCGTACAGCAGCCCGGCGCCGCGCGGGAAGCCGATGACCGGACAGTCGGGATGCCGGCGCTTCAGTGCGGCAACGATCCGCTGCGTCGGTGCGACCACCCATTGGGCAAAAGCAGCTTCGGGAAGGATTCCGGCCCAGCTGTCGAACAGCTGAATGATCTCCGCACCGGCCGCGATCTGGGCCGACAGCAGCTCGATCGTGGTTTCGACCAGCAATTCGATTAGTGCGCCAAATCCCGCGGGGTCACGATAGGCCCAGCCCTTGACCCGGCGGAAATCCCGGCTAACGCCGCCCTCGACCATATAGGTTGCGACCGTCCACGGGGCGCCGGCAAAACCGAGCAGCGCCGTCTGCGGTCCGAGCTCTGCCCGAACGCGGCGGAGTGCCTCGAGCACCGGGTCGAGGCGCGAGAGGGCACGCGTATGATCGAGCCGCGCCAAGCCGATCCCATCGACGATCGGCTCGAGCACCGGTCCCTCGCCCTCGCGAAACGCCAGCTGCTGCCCGAGCGCATAGGGCAGCAACAGGATGTCGGAGAACAGGATCGCGGCATCCATTCCATAGCGTCGCACCGGCTGCAAGGTGAGCTCGGCGGCGAGCGCTGGCGTCAGGCACAATTCGACAAAATCACCCGCCCGGCGACGAACCTCGCGGTACTCGGGAAGATAACGGCCGGCTTGCCGCATCAACCACCACGGCGGCGAGTCGAGCGTCTCGCCGGCGAGCACGCGCAACAGCGGTTTGGTCGAGGCGCTCGCCATCAAAACAGTTCTCCTCTCATTCATATAGTCTTTCTAGATAGTAGAGGATTGATGGTGCGGTGAGTCCCGGGGATGGCTGCTCGATCCCCAGGCTGCGCAGCGGACCGCTGGTCGGTTTGGAGAGGGTGAGCAGAACGGTGCATAAGGCTGCGGGCTCGGCTCCGGGCGACAGTGAAACCCACCGGCCGGCGAGCCCAAGAGAGACGGGGATAAATCAAGCGTCTGGCTGCGCCATTCCCGATTTCGCCAAGTGCCGAGAGCAGATTTCGAGGAGTGCGGAAGATGGTCGACGAATTTGACCAAGCGGGGACAAATTCCGGCGTATTCTCCACGGGGGAGAGGTCCTGTGGATGACATTCGAGAGACCCACACCGGTTTGAGGATAAACGGGTCGGGCCGGGCCGGATCGCGGTGACCCGGTTTCACCTCCACCTGGTGTCCGATTCGACCGGCGAGACCGTGCATTCGATGGCGCGCGCCTGTCTGGTGCAGTTCGACGATGCGCAGGCGGTCGAGCATGTCTGGAGCATGGTGCGCACCCGCAGCCAGATCGACCGCGTGATCGCCGGCGTCGAGGCCAATCCCGGCGTGGTCCTGTTCACGCTAGTCAGCGATACATTGCGCCAGCTGCTGCAGCAAGGTTGCCGCCGCCTTCAGGTTCCGGTCATTCCGGTTCTCGATCCGGTGATCGGTGCGTTGGCGTCCTACCTGCACCGCGAGATCCGTGGCGTGCCGGGCCAGCAGCATCTGCTCGACAGCGAATATTTCGCCCGTATCGATGCCATGCAGTTCGCCCTTGCCCACGATGACGGGCAATCGAGCTGGGGTCTCGACGATGCCGATGTCTGTCTCGTCGGGGTTTCACGCACCTCGAAGACGCCGACTTGCCTCTATCTGGCGAACCGCGGGGTCAAGGCCGCGAACGTGCCGTTCGTGCCCGGGGTGCCGTTGCCGCCCGAGCTGATTAACGCCAAACGGCCTTTGATTGTTGGCCTGACCAACGATCCCGAGCGGTTGATCCAGCTGCGTCGCAACCGGCTCAGCATGCTGCATCATGACGAAACGACCGATTACACCGACACCGAAGCGGTTCGCGCCGAGGTGCGCGAAGCGCGGCGGATCTTTGCCGAGCGGCATTGGCAGGTGATCGATGTGACCCGGCGCTCGATCGAGGAGACGGCGTCGTCGATCCTGAAGCTGTTGGCGCGGCGCCATGGCCTCGGCGAGTAGCAGGCTGATCCTTGCCTCGGCAAGCTCGGCGCGGGCTCGGCTGCTGGCTGCTGCCGGCGTCGTTTTTCGGGTTGAGCCGGCTGAGGTCGACGAGGCGGCGGTCAAGCGCGCCGCCCGCGCCGCTCGCCACTCGGCCAGCGATTGCGCGCTGGCGCTGGCCGACGCCAAAGCCGGGTTGGTGTCGCGGCGCAAACCGGAGGGCCTGGTCATCGGCGCCGATCAGATCCTGGTTTGCGACGGGGAGTGGTTCGACAAACCGGCGGATCTCGGCGCCGCCCGTGCTCAATTGCAAATGCTGCGCGGCCGTACTCATGTGCTGGTGAGCGCGGTCAGCGCGTTTCGCGCCGGCGAGCGGATTTGGCAGCATCTGAGCGCACCGCAACTGACGATGCGCCGCTTTAGCAACGCGTTCCTCGACGACTACCTCACCATCGAAGGGGCTGCGGTGCTGGGCTCGGTCGGGGCCTATCGGTTGGAGGCGGTGGGGGGCCAGCTGTTCGACCGGGTCGAAGGCGACCATTTTGCGATCCTCGGCTTGCCGCTCATCGAGCTCCTGGGCTTTTTGCGCGAGCAGGGCCTGCTTCCTTGCTGATGACGGCAACCGGGCTTGCTCTTCCTTGCTGCTCAGCGGAAGGGCCCGGAAGTAGCCCGCCAATTTGCATGTTCTCGATCCGGGCGCCGGCCGGGTTCCATGTCGGCAATGGCCGCCGGCCTCCGCCGCTGTGACGGAGAGAAGAGTAGCCATCGACGAGAACGATGACCGACTCTCTCGGCCGGCCGGGGATAGCTCCGGCCCTCGGCGGCGTGGTAAGGGTCGCGGCATGAAGATCACCGGTGCGACTCGCCTCGCCGGCATCATGGGATGGCCCGTGGCGCATTCCCGCTCGCCGTTGCTGCACGGTTTTTGGCTCGCTCAGACCGGGGTCGACGGCGCCTATCTGCCGTTGCCGGTGCGCCCCGAGGACATCGAAAAGGCGCTGCGTGCGCTGCCGGCTCTGGGTTTTCGCGGCTGCAATCTGACGATCCCTCACAAGCTGGCCGCGCTGAGGCTGGCGGACCGCGTCGATCCGATGGCGCGGCGGATCGGTGCTGCGAACACGATCGTCGTCGCCGCCGATGGCAGCCTCGAAGCCAGCAACACCGACGCCTATGGGTTTCGCGAGAATTTGCGCGAAATGGTGCCCGACTGGCGTCCCGGAGCTGGACCGGCGGTGGTTCTCGGCGCGGGCGGTTCGGCGCGGGCAGTCGTGGCCGCGCTCAGCGATTGCGGGGTAGAAGAGATTCTCCTGGTTAACCGCACCCGCAGCCATGCCGAGAGAATCGCCTCCGACCTGGCGTCCGCGGCCATGCGAATTACAGTTCATGCTTGGCGCGAGGCGAGCGCTGTTCAGGAAGGCGCCGGGCTCCTGGTCAATACGACCAGCCTCGGCATGGTCGGCGAACCGCCGCTCGACCTCGATCTCACGCCGCTGCCGCGCGCGGCGCCGGTCGCCGATCTCGTTTATGTGCCGCTCGAAACCGGCCTGCTCGCGGCGGCGCGGCGACGCGGTCATCCTGTGGTCGATGGCCTCGGCATGCTGTTGCACCAGGGCAGGCCCGGGTTCGAGGCTTGGTTCGGCACCAAAGTCCGGGTCAGCCACGAGCTGCGGGCCGCGGTCATGGCGAGCCTAACGGCGCCGCGGTGATCGTCGTCGGTCTGACTGGCTCGATCGGGATGGGGAAGAGCACCGCCGCGGCGCAGCTGCGTCGCCTGCGGATCCCGCTGTTCGACGCCGACCGGGCCGTGCACCGGCTGCTGGCGCCGCGCGGGGCGGCGGTCGCTCGGGTCGAGGACGCCTTTCCCGGCGTTCGCACCGATGAAGGCGGGATCGACCGCCAACGCCTCGGGCAGCGGGTTTTTGGCGATCCCACAGCGCTCGCTCGCCTCGAGCGAATGATCCATCCGATGGTCGCGGCCCGCGAAAAGCAGTTTTTGGCGCATGCCCGGGCCCGGCGCGAGAGGCTGGCGGTGCTCGACGTGCCGCTGCTGTTCGAGAGCCGTGGCGCCGCGCGATGCGATTACGTCGTCGTCGTCTCGGCCCCGGCGATGGTGCAGCGACAGCGGGTGATGCGCCGTGCCGGGGATGACCGACTCGCGCTTTGCCGCGATCCTCGAGCAGCAGATGCCGGATGCCGAGAAACGCCGGCTCGCCGATTTTGTGGTCCTGACCGGTCTCGACCGAAACGTCGAGCTTGCGGCGGCTGCGCGCAATCGTCAGACTCTTGCGCGGCGCGAATCCGCCACCTGCCGGCAGGCGCCGGCGAACCGATGACACGATGGCGGCAGGCCCGCTAATGCGCGAAATCGTCCTCGATACCGAAACGACCGGCCTCGATCCGCAGGCCGGCCACCGAATCGTCGAGATCGCCTGCGTCGAGCTGCTGCACCACATCCCCACCGGTCACGGATTTCACCGCTACGTCAATCCTGGGCGGGACGTGCCGATGGATGCGCTCGCGGTTCATGGCCTGACCGCGGAGTTTCTCGCGGCACACCCGCCCTTCGGCGAAGTGGCCGGCGAGCTGCTCGAATTCATCGGGTCGGACCCGCTGGTGATCCATAACGCGGAATTCGACCTGGCCTTTCTGAATATGGAGCTGGCCAGGCTGGAGCGCGCGCCCGTCGTCTGCCCCTCGGTCGATACCTTGGCGCTGGCGCGGCAGCGCTATCCGGGCGCGCCGGCGAGCCTCGACGCCTTGTGTCGGCGGTTTGCGATCGACTTGTCGGGCCGCGCCGAGCACGGGGCTCGGATCGATTGCAGCCTGCTCGCCGCCGTATATCTCGAATTGATCGGCGGCCGTCAGCCGGGTCTCGACTTTGCGCTACCGGCGGCTGTCGGGGTTAGCGCCGTCCGGGTCGCACGCGCGGCGCGTCCGCACCTGCCGTCCGCCGAGGAGCTGGCGGCGCATCGGGCGATGCTGGCCCTCTTGACCGCCCCCTTGTGGCTCATCGAGGCTTGAGGTTCAGCGCCCGGTCCGAAAGATCATGCAAGGCATCAACACCGCGAGCTCGCTCGCCAGCTTAGCCTAGCGCACGATCTTGCCCGCGCCGTCCACCCACGGCTTTCTCGAACCAGTCGGGGCAAACGCTGTTCTGTTCCATTGACCCGTCAATCCGGACCGCCACCGATCCGGCCAACCTGCTGGAGCTCGGCCCGTTACCGCGTCTAGAGTAGCAGGCTGCTGAAAAATTCGGCTTTTGCCGCCGCCGCCCCAGTCTCGGTCGGTTTCATCGCCGGGCGGTCAGACGACGCCGTCTTCGCGCAGGCGTTTCACTTCTTCGGGGCCGATGCCGCAAAGTTCGCTCAGCAGCGCCCCGGTGTGTTCGCCGAGCAATGGCGGGCGGCTGAGCTGGGCCGGAGAGTCCGACAATTTGACCGGGCAGCCGACGGTTTTGTAGGTGCCGCGTGTCGGATAGTCGATGTCTACGATCATCTCGCGCGCCTTCAGATGCGGGTCGGCCAGCACCTCGCCGGTGTCCTGGCAGGCGCCGCACGGGACGCCGGCTGAACCCAGAATGCGCATGACCTCGTGCTTCGATCGTCCGCGCGTCCATTCCTCGATGATCGCCGTCAGTGCCGCGCGATGTTCCCAGCGCCCGTCCTCGCTCGCAAAGCGCGGATCGCGGGCCAGCTCCGGCTGGCCGATCGCTTCGGTAAAGGCCGGCCACATCTGCTGCTGCGCGGTGATAAAGACGTAATCGTTGGCGCCGCCCGGCGCGCAGGGATAGGTCGTGCTCGGCACTCCGCGGCCCATCTGGTTGCCGCGCCGCGGCATCGCCTCGCCAAAGCGCTGATGGTCGCGCAGGCTCACTCGGATCAAATTGACCACCGCGTCCTGCATCGACACTTCGACATGCTGGCCGTGGCCGGTCATGTGGCGCTGCTGCAAGGCGGCGAGGATGCCGATCGCCATGTGCATGCCGGTGCCCGAATCGCCGATCGCCGGCACGACGAAGGTCGGCGGGTTCTCGGGGAAGCCGGTGATGCTCATCGCACCCCCCATCGCCTGGGCGATCGGCTCGTAGCTCTTGAAGTCGCGATAGGGCCCGTAGGTGCCGAAGCCCTTGATCGTCGCGTAGATCAGCCGCGGGTTGATCTTTCTGAGCGCGTCAAAGCCGAAGCCCAGCCGGTCGAGCGCGCCCGGCCCGAAATTTTCGAGCAATACGTCCGACTTGGCGATCACCTCCTTGAACAGTTCCTTGCCGCGCCCGGTCTTAAGATTGAGGGTCAGGCTTCGCTTGTTGGCGTTGAACAGCAGAAAGAACAGGCTGTCGCTGTCCTGCCGGTCGCGCATGTTGCGCCGCGCGACATCGCCGCCCTTGGGCTCCTCGAGCTTGATCACGTCGGCGCCGAGAAACCCCAGGATCTGGGCGCAGGCCGGCCCCGCCTGGTTGTGCGTCATGTCGATGATGCGGATGCCCTCGAGCGCCTGGCTCATCTTCTCTCTCCCCGATCTGTCGCGGTGAGAGCCTAGCACCGCCCGGCGGCACGGGACACATCCGCCCTCGATCGGCGCTCGGATCCGGCCTGGTTGGTGTCAGGGCGCGAACGGATAGTAGCGCAACGAGGCCAGGAAGATGCCTTCGTTGGTGTTGGGTCCGCCGCCCAGACCGGGAAACACCTGGCGCTCGGTGAAGGAGCCTTGGCCGCCGACCAGGAACTTCCCGAAATTGCCTTTGTAGACGGTCCACCAGAAGCCGCCGGTAAGTTGCCAGAGACGAGAGGTATTGGCGGCGCACAGCGTCGATCCCTCGTGCAGGCACCCGGTGTTGTTATAGAGCGGATTACCATAACCGTAAGGCACGCCGTTGGCCGTGAAGTCGGTGGCGTCGGCCCTTTCCATGCCGGCATAGGTGTAGAGATCGAGGGAGGGGGTTGCGTGGCCGACCGCGCCGAGCAGCACCTGGAGCTCCGGGATCGGGGCCAGCACGCCGTTCGGCTGGACCGCTACGTCCGGCAGCTGACCGGCCCCGTAGCGGCCGATCCCGTTGCCGGCGAGGAAATCCGCCTGCAGATCGAGGCGGTGCGGCACCACCGGAAAGATGCCGGCGAGCCCGCCGCCGCCGCCGATGATGGTGTGGTTCGAGAAGTCGGCGCGGCTGCGAAAGGCGCGGCCGACGCCATAAGCCTCGAAATGACCCCAACCCGGATCGGCGGTGACCTTGCCCACGATATCCGGTCCGAGATCCGTCGAATAGTTGGCGAGCGGGTCTAGACTTGTTCCTCCGGGGTTGTTGAACGTGGTCGGCACCAAGGGTGCGGTCGGCCCGCTGAAGATCACGGCCTGCGGGCTCTCCGCCGCCAGGCCGACCGACATCATGCCAAAATGCTGGACGATCCTGAACGCAGGGTTGCGCGTCCAGGTGAAGCCGGGAACAAACGCGCCGTCAATGGTCACCGGGATGTTCTCCTGCCCCGGCGTCATGTCCTGCTTGAACATCGTCAGCAGGCTCCAGATCTGCCCGCCGACAACCTCGATCCCCCAGTCGTTCTTGTCGAGCTGCGCATAGGCTTGCCGCAGCCGCAGCGTGTAGCTGTTGCTCTCGACCGAGTTGGTTGAGGCTCCGGCGCTCTGGAAATCCGTCTCGACATAGCCTCTCAACTTGGTGTCGGCGTTGACAAAGGCGTACGCCTCCATGGCGAGCCGGCTTTGATGCGCGCTCTCGCGGAACTCCGAGAGGTTGTAGTTCGGATTGTTCGGCATCGGGATGCCGGTGTTGAAGTTGGACGAGATGTCGGCGGTCTCGTTGCGGGTTCGAAAGATGCTCGCCCCTTCGATAAACGTGTTGGCGAAGCTGACATGGATGCCGGTGCCGAAAACCCCACCGCCGGTGGCCGTCACCGTGGCCGGGGCCGGCAGCGGCGGCGCTCCGGGGCCGCCCGGCACCGGCGGTGGCAGCACCGCGGTCGGCGGAACCGCGAGACCGGGCGGCGCATTCGGCGCCGGCACAACCGCCAAGCCCGGCGACGCGCTCGGCCGGGGTGGCGGGCTTGGCCGCGGCGCCGCCTGCGCCGCCCTCAGCTCGTCGACCTGTCTTTGCAGGCTGCGGAGTTGGCTCTGATACTGCCGTTGGATTTTTGTGATCTCGTGCTGCAGCTGTTTGAGTTGATCGTTCATGTCTGGCGTGGTCTGCGCCGCTGCCGACCCCGGAAGAGCTGCGCATGCCAGCCCGGCGATCAGCCCGCCGACGATCCCGATCCGGCCAAAACCGCGCTTTGCGCCGGTCGGCTCCCCGGCAACCGCAACGGGCGCGCTTGACGGGTGCTCGTGACCAAAGCTCCCTAACGGAACAGCGACGATCCCACCCGATACCGCTTGCGTTGCAATCATCGACGGCCCCCCGCGATCGCCCAGCCTCAGCCGGGCGACCCGTTATATCGCACAAACCAAATGCGCTACAATCGGATCGAAGAGAATGTCGAAAACGCGAGCTTGCGCACGACGCGGACGATCACCGGCGTCAACGACGAAGCCACCGAGAAGATCAAGGTTCGCTGCAGCCCGGTGGGCTCGGAACCCTCTCTCTATCCTCTACCGAGACCCGGGCCGGCCGACGATCAGTGCCACGAGCGCAAAAGGACGGCGTTCGACGCCGACCGTAATCGGCGCCGCCGCCATTGTCGTCTTCCTGAAGCCCCTCAGAGCTGCTTGAGGAACTCGATCACCGCCTGCTGGTCGTTGGGGCTCAGCTGGTGGAACCGGTAGACGACCTCGGCCGAGTCGCTTCGATTGGCGTTCGAGTTCGGCACTGCCATAGGCCGGGCAGATGACGTTCTTGGGCGACGGGCCGTAGTCGATGTTGGTCTCGCTCCCCTTGGGCGGCACCGGACATCCGGCGCCCGGTATGCGCGGCGTGTTCCGGTCGTCGGGGGCCGGCAGGTCGTGGAGCTCGATGGCGGCGAGCAGCGCATCGTCGAGGCTGCGCACCACCAGCGGCGCATTGGTCTGCCGGCGGTTCGTCGTCACCGTGCCGGCCGGCGTTCTATTGACGGTCTCGTTGCTCAGATACACGCGGCCGTCATGCAGAAACGGCGGCCCGATCCTGCCCAGCCCCATCAATGGTGCGGTGCGGAACTGCGACCCCGCGGCCGAGGCTTTGAGGTTTGTAAACGTATCGTCGGCGAGATTGCGCGGCAGATCGAAGGTGTTGACGATGCGGAACCCGGCCAACCGCCGAATCACCAACGGGTCGCGCGGCAAAGGTTGGAGAACCGGTTTCGTCTGCGTCAAGTCGCGTTCCGCATCAATGACCGGCATATCGTGGAGGAGGAGATCCGAGAACAGCGGCCCCCACACGTAGCTCAAATGCTCTGCCCCTACTTCGGCAGGCGACTGCCCGGTCAGCTGGATCGGCGTGTGGCAGCCGACGCAATTCAGCTTGCGATCGGTCTGATTGATCGCATGGTCATCACGGCCGTCGCCGCCGGCCGTCATCCGACCGCCGATCGTGCGATTGGCGAAAGCGGCCAGATCGATGCCAAAGAGCTCCGCGCCGCGCTTGACCTTTGCCTGCTCGCTGTCCGGTTGCCACGAGACCTTTGCCTCGCTGCTGCTCGGCCGCCACGACGCGTTTTGCAGCCACGGCTTACCGCCGCTGGCTGAGCGGAGCACGTCGAGGAGCGCGTCCCCGAACTCAGGCGGGGCGGTGTTGCGAAGCAGATTGCGGATGCTGAACGGAATCGAAAGATGGGCCTCGAGTTTGGAGGTGTCGACCGACATAGGTATCAGGGGTGGCGGCAGAACACTCGCTGGCTGGCCTGCCGTCTCCGAGAGCGCTATCGCACATTCCAATGGCTCCAGGGCTTCCGTGGTCCCTTTCGGAAACAAGGTCGGAAAATTGATCTCGGTTCCGTTGAGCAAGCTCGTGAACGAGAGCTCGCCTTCCAGCCCGCCGACGATGAACTGGAGGATTTCGACGCCGTTCGCGCGCAAGCCGAACCGCCCCACGCCACCAACAAAGCCGGTCACGGTTCCTGCCTGCGCGCCCGTCGTCCGCAGGTTGAAGTTGCGCGGAATCATGTTGGCAACGCCGGATATGCAGCCGGGGCCGCTGCAACCGAGCACCTTGGCAAAATTGCCGAGCGAGGAGGGTCCGTTCTCGACAGCGGGATTTGCGTTTGCCGTGATATCGGCGGTCGGCACCGCCTCGATCAGCCCGCGGCCGATATAGGGTGGTCCAGCACGCTCGCCGACACTGCGCCGGAATTGCGGGTTCGCAACCGTCAGGTTCGGGTCGAATCCAGCGGGCGGCAGCGGCTTTGGAAAACACGCGTCGACGGATGGCCGGTGATGCTGCACGAACCCGCCGAACGGCGGGGATGTCGTCCCGGTCACGATGTTCGCCGTGGCCCCGTCGAGCGGATCGAAGAACCCGACGCCGGTCGGGTTGGTGACCGCGTCGGCGTGGTTGGGATCGAAATCGCCAAAGGTGGTGAAGGCTGCGGTCTTGCCGGTGTTGTCGAGGGCGTCGAGGTTATCGGGCGCGACACCTCCTCCGGTTGCCGGGTTGAGCGAGGTGAACTCGAAATTGGTGGGCGTCGAGCGCGCCGCCCGCGTCACATTGGATACGCAAGTGGACCCATCCGGGCAGCTGGGACCGAGGAGCCCGGGGCTGCGAACCGCTTCGGCGGCGTTCATGTGGCAGCCCATGCAGAACGGCTGGTTGTTGATCGGCCCAACCCCGTTCTCGTTGGGTGCGCCGCCCTCGCCCGGCACGTGCGACGTTGTGAAGAAATTCAGTCCTTCCAGCAACTGCTGCCGTTCGGCGGCGGTGGCGTCGGGGTAAACCAGCGCGCCCAGGTCCCGCATCTGCAGCGGGAGCGGGCCGACGACACCGAATTTGTTGCGTTGAACCCGCTGCGCCGGTTGAAATTTCGTGCCGGATGGCGGGAGCGCTATGTCGAAGGTTCCCGAGTTGGAGATATTCGTAGAGGACGGCGTGCACAGCGTCGGGTTGGCGGTGCATCCGGTTTCGGTCTCCCGCTGCGACAATAGCTGGTCATCGGGCGGGCTGTTGGACCCCAACTCGGCGAACGCCGAAGATGCGAACAAGAGAATTGCCGCGACGCCCGACATCACGGCACAGGATTTGTCCATCATACCCGCCCCCGAGCGAACAAAATTACCGACAAATTCGGCCAGATTCGACAACACCATGCTTGGCGGGCTCGTTGCCGTCGAGCGCGCCCGAAGAAGGGTCATCGAGGGCGGTGGGGCCGGAAGCGGTGCGCGTCGCTTTTCCGACCCGACGGGTCTCTGCTCAGCCTGTCAAAGCTGTTTCAGGAACTCGATCACCGCCTGCTGGTCGTTGGGGCTCAGCTGGTGGAACCGGTACATGACCTCGGCCGAGTTGCTCCGGTTGGCTTTCGAGGTGGCGCTGCCATAGGCCGGGCAGATGACGCTCTTGGGCGACGAGCCGTAGTCGATGTTGGTCGCGCTCCCCTTGGGCGGCACCGGGCAGCCGGCGCCGGGAAGCCGCGGCGTCTTCCGGTCGTCGGGGGCCGGCAGGTCGTGCACCTCGATGGCCGCGAGCAGCGCGTCGTTGAGGGTGCGCACCACCAGCGGCGCATTGGTCTGCCGGCTGTTCGTGGTCACCGTGCCGGCCGGGGTTTTATTCACGGTCTCGTTGCTCAGATACACGCGGCCGTCATGCATAAACGGCGGACCGATCCTGCCCAGCCCCATCAATGGCGTGGTGCGGAATTGGGTGCCGGCCGCGGCGGCTTTCTGGTTGGTGAACGTATCGTCGGCAAGATTGCGCGGGATGTCGAACGTGTCAAAGAAGCGGTAGTTGGCAGCCAGCCGAGGGATCACCAGCGGATCGCGCGGCAGGTTTCCCTTCGACTGCAAGTAGAGCTCGGCGTCGATGACCGGCATCTTGTGCAGCAGCAGGTCCGAGAAGATCGGCGCCCACCCGAAGCTGATCGCCTTCCCTCCGTCCGGGTCGGTGACGTCGACATCCGCCGGCGACTGCCCGGTCCGCTGGATCGGCGTGTGGCAGCCGACGCAGTTGAGCTGGCGATCGGCCTGGTTGATGGCGTTCATGTCGCGCCCGTCGCCGGTCGCCGTCATCGGTTTGCCGACGGTGCGGTCGGCGAACGCCACCAAATCGATGCCGAAAAGCTGGGCTCCCCGCTGCACCTTTGCTTGCTCGCTGTTGCCACGGATCGGCTTGGCCGGGTTTTTCGACTTCAGCACGTCCAACAGAGCGTCACCGAACTGCGGCAGGTCGGTATTCCGCATCAGCGCGCGGATGCTGAATACCGTCGAGAGGAACACCTCCGGCGAAGTCGAGGGCGAGGCCGCGCTCAAGCAGGCCGCCGGCTCGTTGACCTCGGTGTTCCCTCCCGGGAACAGAGTTGGGAAGTTGCTCTCGTTGGGGTTCAGCGCATTGGTCATCGACAGCTCGCCCTGCATCCCTCCGACGACGAACTGCAGAAGCTCTACGCCGTTTGAGCGCAGCCCGAAGCGGCCCACCCCCGGCACAAAGGCGGCGGTGGTGGGGATCGTATTGGCCTTGCCCGCGATGCATCCGGTGCTGCTGCATCCGAAATCTGCGGCGAAATCGCCGAGCGACGACTTGCCGTTTGCGGTGGCGGGGTTGGTGTCCGCCAAAATATCGGCCGTCGGCACCGCTTCCATCAGCCCCAAACCGCGATAGGGCGGGGCGGCGCGCTCGCCGATGCTGCGCCGGAAATCGTTCGGATCGGTACCCGTCAGGTTGGCATCGAAGCCGACTGGCGGCAGCGGCTTCGGTACGCAGGCGTCAACCGAGCGGGCGCACGTGCTGCACCTGACCTCCGAACGGCTGCGAGACGTACGAATTTGGCGCCTCTCCCAAGACGCTGTGACTGGCCCCGTCGAGAGGATCAAAAAAGCCGATCGCGCCGGAAGCGACGTCGGTCAGCGACGAGGTGAAGTCCCCGAAGGTCGTAAAGGCCGCCGTCTTGCCGGTATTGTAGAGGGCATCGAGACTGTCGGGCGGCAGGCCGCCTCCGGTCTTCTTGTCGAGTGAGGTGACCTCGAAATTGGTCGGGGTCGAACGCGCGGCGCGGGTGACTTCGGAGGCGCAGATTGACCCGGCGATGCATCTCGGACCCAAGAGCCCGGGGCTCCTGACCGCTTCGGCCGCGTTCTCGTGACAGCCCTGGCAGAACGCCTGGTTGTTCATCGGGCCGACGCCGTGATCGTCGGTCAACGGAAACTCGCCGGGGACGTGAACCTTGGTGAAGAAGGTCAGGCCTTCGAGCACCGCAGTCTTTTCGCTGGAGCTGCTGCCGGGGAAGAGCAGCGCATTGAGATCGCTCTCCTTCAGCGGCAACGGGCCGACGACGCCGTATTTGTTGCGCGGCACCAGCTTTATCGGCGTCAGCACCGTACCGGCGGGCGGCGCCGCGACGTCGAAGATCCCCGAGGTCCCCGAGGCACCTTTTTCCGTGACCCGCTGCTGCAGCAGAACTGAATTGGTCGGGTTGTCGGAACCCAGTTGGGCCCGCGCCGAGGGCGCCAAAACAGCAATCACCGTAGCGGTGATCAGCATGGCAGAAAGCTTGTGCATAACCCCTCCCGAGCCAACGTGCTTCAAAAGCTCACGCAGCGGTCTCCAGCTCTCGTGCCGATCTTCACGACACCGCACGCTCTGCTACGTTCCGCCGATGGTAGTCGCGTCGGCGATGCCGCGCAACCAATCAGTTTGGTAAATTTGGATTATTTCCGTTAGCGTCCACGGCCAATTTGCCGCCGCGGGTTCTAGCGGACATGCACTCGGATGATCGAATATTGACCGGCTCGGCGCCTCTACGCGGCTGTCGGGGGGTCGATCAAAACCAAGATACCAAGCCGTTAAGCAGTCGACTTAACGCGCCCCACCGAATGGAACGGAGCCGACTTGCCCTCAATAGGCGGCAAGGCCTCCGGCGCCGTCGTCAATGGGCAAGCCGCCCACGGCGGAAAGCGGCGTCAGGGACCCGCTGCCCAGGTTGACCTGGAACGCCCCGATGGTGCCGGCGCCGCTGTTGAGCACATAGAGGAAGCTGGCGTGGCCAGCAGCGCCTACGACCGCCAGATCGTTGGGGCCGGTGGCGGCCGCAGCGGTTGCCGCGAGCAGCGTCACCCTCCCGTCGTTGCCGACTGAGTACGATGAGAGGTTATTGCTCAAATTGTTGGACACGTATGCGTATCGACCCGTGACCGGTTCGAGCGCGACCCAGCAGGCCGCTGTCCCTCCATCGCCGACACTCGCGCTGATCTGCTCCAGAGCGCCGGCCGCGGTGATCGTGAATGACGAGACCGCGCCGGCGGCGCTGGCGGGAATGCTGGTGGCCTGACCAAACGCCTCCGTAAGGATCAAGCGCCCCAGCTTGTCGAAGGTAAAGCCGAAATAGGTCGGTAACGCCGGCCCCGGAGCCTGGGTTACCATCGGCGCGCCATTTTCGCCGACCGGAAAGACGTAGATCTTGTTGGTCCCTTTGACTGTGACGATCAGCCGGGCGCCATCGGGCGTGAAGCGAACCTGTGCCGGCGAGCGAGGAAACGCAGGCGGGTTCCGTCCGCAGTCGAAGCTTGGTGTCGCAAACCCTGAGACGGGACAGTTCACGCCGGTTCCGGTGCCGTCAAGGGGACCCGGATCTATGATTGACTGCACGGAGCCCGCGAGGAGGCTCATTTGGCCATCGCTGTTCACGGTGAACCCGGTGATATTCGGGCTGGCGCCGCAGAAGGGACTGCTGCCCGGACCGCCCGAGTTAAGTACGTAAAGCAGATCTCCTTGATCTTCTCGGTCATCTATTTTTTTGACAGCCAGACTGTTAGGAAACAAGCCACCGGACATGACCCTGTCGGCGAACCTCAACCTGCCATTGCTGGCGACGACGAATGACGTAACGGTGCCTGCTTGGCAGTCTTGGCTGTTCTCGGCTAGGGTTTCCGTGTTGACGGCGAACAGCAGATGATGCTGATCGTCCAATATCAGACTGCCCTGTGAGCCCAGCGAGTTGGGCGCCGAAAGTTGGGCGCCGCTGCCACCGCCTTTGGTCTTGATCGTCTGCATCAGGGTCAGCGTTCCGTCGCGGCCGCGCTGGTACGCGAGGATCTGGTTATTTCCCACGGCATTGGTCATCGCGTACACTGCCCCGGTCGTCGGGTACATCGATCCATCCGCCCAGGCCGCTGGGGCGGAGAATGCGCAGCATAGCGCGCACATCAGCAATTTGGTGATATCGCGAGCCATTTTGCTCCCTCCCGTGGTGGCGACCGTCGACGGTGCTTCCGGCCCTTGCGATGCTGCACGCTCCGGTAATGTTGCGCCAATGTTAGTCGCGCCTAGCGCGGCGCGCAACCAATCAGTTTGGTAAAACGGAATATTTTTCCGCGATGCTTTTGCGCCGGCAGGTGCCGCGGGGTTGAGCCTGGTCCTGCCCCCTTGGGACGATGACCCAACCGCCGGCACCGGGCCGTCGGCGCCGCCGGCGCGGTGCGCCGATCGGCCGCACCCCTCGTGTGAGCCAGCTCACATGCGATGGAGCCGCGTCCGGTTTAGGACGGTCTCGCGCCGCCGCAACAAGCTCGGTTTCCGATACTCACGTCCTCACGATCATGTTAACGTTTGGCTGCCGCGATCATTGGCCGGGGAGCGCCGGACCTTTGTCGGGCGGTTAGAGTCCCTATTCGATATTCGATGCGAGTCTGCGGATCATGTTCTCTCGGACCTCTGAGCGAAAAATGCGATCCTTGCGGGCCGGGCTGCTGATTGCCTGGTTCGTCCTGATCGGGTCTCTGTTTTGGGATCCGGTGACCCCGATGCTGACGATGCCCGACAACATGGCGAGCCCGTTTCACTTGCATTCCGCGGCGGTGATGGTCCAAGGCAAGCCGCTCCCGGCCCAGCCGTATTCGATGGCAAACCGGATCTTCTGGACGATGGTCCTGCCGCTCGTTCCCCTCTTTCTGATGGTGTTCGGCCATGAGACCTGGCGGCGGGTCTGCCCGCTCTCGCATTTCAGCCAGATCCCGCACATGCTGGGCTGGCAGCGCAAAATCAAGATGCTCAACCGCCGCGCCGGCCGGGTCGACCGGGTGCTGGCGCTGCTGCCCGCAGGACTGGCTGCGGCGCAACCATTATTATTTCCAGTTCGGCTTTCCTGACCGCTCGGCGTCTGCGCGCGCCTCCTGTTCGTCAACGCGGACCGGACCGCGCTGGTCGGAATTTTCGCGTTCATGCTGCTCTTTTCGCTGGTGATCGGCCTGCTTTATGGCGGCAAGACCTGGTGCAACTATTTCTGTCCGATCTCGGTGATCCAGGACATCTACACCGGTCCCGGCGGACTGTTCAATTCAAAGGCGCATCTTGCCGCGAGCACCGGTCGGCCAATCGATGTGCCGCGCTCCGGGCCCGACGCGGCGACCAAAGCATCTGCGTCGGTTGCACCACCAACTGCCCTGATGTCGATCTCGAGAACTCCTACTGGAAAACGCTGGAGTTCCGATCAGAAACGGTTTATGTATTATGGCTTCTTCGGTCTGGTGTTCGCATTCTACACTTACTATTTCGTGTATTCGGGCGGCTGGGACTATTACATGAGCGGCGCCTGGACCCACGAGAGCGGGCAAATGGGCAAGCTGCTCGACCCCGGTTTCTATTTCGGCGGTCGCGATCCCGATCCCGAAGATCGTCGCCGCGCCGCTGTACTTTGTCGTCTGCATCGCGCTCGCCTATTGGCTGTGGGTCGGGATCGAGCGCGGCTATGCCCGTCTGGCCGCGCCTGCGCGGCAAAGCCCTCAGCAAGGCGCGGCTGCGCCACCAGATGCTGACGGTCTGCGCGTTTGTGACCTTCAATCTGTTCTACGTGTTCGCCGGCCGGCCCAACATCCTGCTGATGCCGGTCTGGGCGGTCAAACTGTTCGACGTCACTGTTTGTGCTTCGTCTCGGTCATCTGGCTGATCCGCTCGCTCGCCCGCGACGCCGAGCTCTACAGCCGCGAACGGGTGGCGCGCAGCCTGCGCGACCAGTTGGTGCGCATGGGGTTCCGCTCGGAAGACATGCTCGAGGGCCGGCCGATCGACCAGCTCTCGGCCGATGAGGTCTATGTGCTGGCCAAGACGCTGCCCAATTTCAGCGTCGCCCAGAAGCGCGACGCCTACCGCGCGATCCTGACCGAGGCGCTGCAAAGCGGCCATACCAAATCCGCCGAGAGCCTGAAGCTGTTGAGCGACGTTCGCGAGCAGCTCGGGCTTACCGATACCGACCATCATGCAATCACCGAAGCGCTCGGCGTGCAGGACCCGGCTTTGCTCGACCCCGACGCCCGCGGATCGGTCGAACTTCAGGTGCGCCGCGAGAACTACCGCACGTTCCTGGCCGATCTGGTCCAGCGGGAGTGTCCGGCCGGCGTCAAGCCTGGGAACTATCTCGCGAGCGTCGCGGCGCAGGAGGCAATCGCGCCGGTCCGCACGTTTTTCGGGATTTCCGAGGAGGACCACGCGCGCATCGTCGGCGAAATTGGCGAAGATCAGACGCAGGTCATCGAGACCGCACGGAATATGTTCGAAAAGCTCCGCGAACTGGAAATTGTCCGGCTCTCGCTGGTGTTCGATCTGCGCCCGGAAGCGCCCTTGCTGCGGCATGCGCTGCTGCTCAAAGAGCGGGGGCTGATCCGCGAGATGGTGGACATCGTCGCCTCGATCGACGACCAGCAAGTGGCGCGCTCGTTCGCGCAATCGATTTTCGTTTTGGGCGGCAAGGAAACCGACCGGACGAACGCGGACGCGATCGAAGGGACGCCCGCGGCGATCCGCGACGCCTTCCTGCAGATGACGTCCGATCCGGTGCTGTGTTCCTATCTCGACATCATCGAGGCGTCAAAGCCGCCTGACGAGGTCCTCGTCGGGCTCGCCGGCGATCGCGATCCGGTGGTCGCCGCGCTGGCCATTTCCGCGCTGGCGAGCACCGATCGCGTCGCTGCCGAACAGGCGGCGGACGAGCTCCTGGCTCGCGCCGAGACGCCTTCGCCATTGGTCGAGGAGGCGCTCGCGGGGGTCACGCAGGGCGTTCGCTCCGACATCATCGTGACCATGGCCGAGCTCGTCGCTGTCGATGTGTTTGCCGCGCTCGATCTCGACACCCTCGCCAAAATCGCCCGGCAGTCGACCCTGGTGGCCTTCCGCGCCGGCGAGCAGATCTGCCGGTTTGGCGAAAGCTCCGATTCGATGTTCGTGCTGGTGCGCGGCGAGACCGAGGCCTGGGCCGAGGGCGAGCACGGGCGCGTCGTGTTCCGTCGTGGCAAGCCCGGCGCCGTGTTCGGCGAGATCGGCGTCATCACCGGTCATCCGCGCACCGCCTCGATCGAGGTGGTGAGCCCGACCGCCGAGGTGATCGCGATCCCGCGCGATGTGATCGACGAGCTTCTCAGCCGCGATCTCCATGCCGCGCGCGCCATCCTCGGCGTTGTTTCGAGCTACCTCCTCAGTGCACGCCCGGCGACGGTGATCCCGCCGCGAGCGGCCGCGACTGCGGAACCTGCCGCCGCTGCTGAATAGGGTGTTCGCGATGCCAGTTCGTCTGACCGAGAAGTCGAGGGTTGTCGTCGAGCTCCCGATGATGATGTTCCTGCGCCTCGCCGACGGCGACGGCAAAATGACGGCGCGCGAAATGGAGCGTTTCGACCAGCTGCTCGCGTCGCGTGACTGGTGCCGTTCGGCCCTCCTGCAGCGCTCGCTGGCCAATACGCAGGCCGAGAAGGCGGAACTGTGGAAGCAATATATTGCCGGTGAGCTTCGCCCCGGCATCGATCAGGTTGCAGCATCGCTCGACACGATCCTCGGCTCGCTCGCTCCGGAGGAGCGCCCCGATGTCGAACGCGATCTTGCCCGGTTTTCTCAAGAGCTGCACAAGGCGGCCCGGGTTTTTCAGCCGAGACGGCGAGGAAAAAGCCGCTTTCGACAACGTTCTCGAACTGATCAAGCGCCCGTCGGCGCGCGCCGCCGTCCAGGCCAAGGCGAGCCTGCCGGTCGAGACGAAGGTGAGGGCGCCCAACCTGTGTTCGCTGCTGATCGGCGATCTCAGCGCCGAGATGTTCTGCCGGCCCGGCAAGCTGCCGGTGCGCTGCGTCCAGGTGATCGACGAGACCCGCGACGTGAAGACCTTCCGCTTCGTCGCCGAGCCGCCCAAGCTGTTCCGCTACCACCCTGGCCAGTTCATCACTCTCGAGATCCCGATCGACGGCAGTATCGTCCGCCGCAGCTACACGATTTCGGCGAGCCCGTCGCGGCCGCATGCGATTTCGGTGACCGTGAAGCGGGTCGAGCAGGGGGTGATTTCGAACTGGCTGCACGACAATCTCCGGGCCGGCTCCACGCTCTTTGTCGATGGGCCGCACGGGAGCTTCACCTGCATCCCCGACGATGACGGTCCCTTTCTGTTCATTTCGGGCGGCAGCGGCATTACCCCGGTCATGGCGATGTCGCGGTGGTTCGCCGACACCACGCCCGACGCCGACATCCAGTTCCTCCATTTCGCGCGGTCACCGGACGATCTGATCTTCGCCCACGAGCTGCAGCTGATGGAGCGCAGCCTGCCCGGCTTCCGCAGCCAATTCGTCTGCAGCCAGGCCGGCGAGGGGAGCGGCTGGACCGGCCCGACCGGGCGGATCTCGCCGGAGCTGTTGACCGAGCTGGTTCCCGACCTGAAGAGCCGCAGCGTCTATCTGTGCGGGCCGGTCCCGTTCATGGACGCCACCCGCGGCATGCTCGAGCAGCTCGGCTTCGACATGACGCGGTTCCATCAGGAGATCTTCGGCGGCGTGCCGCGGCGCGATCCCGGCGCGGCGGAGGCTCAGGCGACCAAGCTTGCGAAAGTCGTCTTCGCGGCGAGCAAGATCGAGGTCGATTGCAAGGGCTCCGACTACATCCTCGACCTTGCCCTCGACCAGGGACTGCCGGTGGCCTATTCATGCCGCGCCGGCCAGTGCGGGACCTGCAAGGTCACGCTTCTCGAAGGCACCGTCGAGCAGGATTCGCACCAGTGCCCTTACCCCCGACGACGAGAAGGACGGCCACATCCTGGCCTGCCAGGCGCGTCCGATCGGCCGCGTCGTTGTCGATGTGTGACCGCGCCGTGCTCGATCCCTAGGGTCGACTGCGGCGCGCGACGCGCGCCGCCGGGGAAACCCGCGGCGCAGGTCGGTCGGCATCAAATCGATGCCGGTCAGAACTGACCCTTGCCGATCCGGAACACGTCGGGGTGCGCGGCATCCCCGATATACGACAGTTCGAGGGTCAGCGGCGGCGGCCGCGGCGCCTTTTTGTCCTTCCGGGCGGGCCGACCCGGCGGCCCCGCTCAGCACCAGCAAAACCGTCCGGTTGCTGATCGTCGCTGCCGCGAAACACCAGGATCGTGTTGGCCGCGAGCCGACGGTTGGCGACGACGCTGTCCGGCCGAAAATTTTCCGAGGCGAAGTAATCCCGCAGCGCGTTCGCGGTGCCGACGATCTCCTCGTCGGCGCTGGCGCTGCGGTCGCTCACCCACAGAATGTTGACCTGGATCAGCTTTTTCGAATGGTACCCGAAGATATAGGAAATATGGGCCGCGCCGGTGTGGGGCAACAAGATCGGTCACGGCCAGCGACAGGATGCTCGTCTTCTCGGACGGATCGACCGCACTGGCGAGCCTCGACGCCGCGGCCGGAAAATCGTCGCGGACCGCCTGGCGAACCGCTTCCTCGCTCATCCCGAACCGCGCCTGGCGGAACCCGTCGATCGCCGCCGGCGGTCCGACCGGCGGGGCCGGCCGGTTGCCGACAGCGCTCTTTTCTGTCCCGCTCTGCGCCAGCGGCTGATCGGCGGCGCGGGCCGGTTGGCCAAAGGTCTGGATCGACGCGACCACCAGCAATGCGAGGATGACATGACGCCGGCCGGCAGCCCGGTCCGATTGCGGCCCCGATCAGGCGTCGCTTTTGAACCGGCCGGCACGGCCTCCGCAAGATCGCTCAAATGCAGCAGCATATGACCTGTTTTCACGGCTCGAGGTTGTTGGCCGCGGCTCTGCGCGCCCGGAGCCTGCCGGGCTGGCGGCGCCGCTCGCGCGCCGCGCCGGCCGCAGCTTTGGCGCAGCATATCACACTCGACGGCCATTATTCTCCGGCGCGGACGCTTTTGCCGCCGCCGGTAACGACGGCCGACCAGGCATGTAAAGAAATCCGACACGGCGCCGGATCGAACCATTTTGCTTTCGAGGCGTCCGGCCGGGGCGGTTCCCAGGTTTCTCTTGAGTTCGGGGAGCAATGCCAACCACTTGAAAATTCCTGTAAGAAAGGGTAAAGAGAGCTGTCAATTCACCCCGGCGCGCGCTTTTTGGCGATGGCGGCCCGGTGGTTGCCGGCCTTTAAGATCCTGATGCTTCGTCGGGCTGGCCTCGATCGTCTTCATGAAGCTGTCGGCAAACTTTACACTCGGTCGGCCTACGCCGCGGCGATCGCCGCCAAGCCATTCACATCTTTGAGATGGCGCGATAATTGCAGCTCCTCGATAGGTGGCGACAGCGAACGAAGGGGGTAACAGATGACACAATCGGGAAAATTTTTCACTGCGCCGTTCTGGCTCAACGCCGTTGCCATCGCGGCCGCGATCGGGTTGGCGGTCCCGCAGGCACAAGCCGGCAAGCTCAAGCCTCCGCCTGCTGCCGTGGTGTGCCCATGCGGCAATGTGGTTTTCCAGGACTCGACAATCATCGGCAACGTCGAGGTCGCCAATTCCGGCGGGTTTAACGCACTCTGGCGTCGGCACCGTCACCGGCACGGTCGAGTTCGCCGCGGGGAATACCGGGCAGTTCAACCTTGACGACAGCGACGTAGTAGTCGCCGGCGGCCCGACCTATGGGGCCGGAAATGTCACGACGGACGTAAATACACTGACCACCGCATCCTCGACTTTTAGCGCCGAGGCCGGGACGGCTCTGGTTCTCGCCGCCAGCGGAACGGTCTCTGCTTCGAGCGGCATCCCGGACGGTACCGGCAACGAAATATTCACCGCGACGATCGATCCGAGCTTTATCGCCGGGACCACTTTTACGATCAACGGCGACGGCAGCGAAAATGTGGTCGTCAACATCCCGGATATCGAGTCCGCTGCGATCGCCTTCGACGGCAGCATCGTCCTCACCGGAGGGCTCACCCCCGACGAGGTCCTGTTCAACTTCGGTTCCGGCGGCGCGTTGACGATCGACAACGGGCAGACGCCGACAGCGGGACTCTACTTGGATATCAACGAGCCGGACATCACTGTCGATAATTCCATTATCGACGGGGCCGTCTACGGTGGCGATGATCTTACAATCACCGGCTCCACGATAATCCACCCGACGCCGGAACCGGCCTCGCTCTCTCTGCTTGGCGCCGGCCTCATTGCCCTTGGCGTCATCCGCCGGCGCCGCAGCGCGCCGATTTCGCGGCCATAACCCCTGGCGAGCCGGTTGCCGCGCGCAGCGCAGCCTCCGACATCCTGCTGCCGGCTCGCGGCGAGGGGCCTCGAACTTCGGCGCGGCCATCCAGATAGGCCTTCTTCTGGGCACCTCCCAGCGGCGCAGTCGCTGATCGCCGACGGCCCGATCGGAAGACCGCGGCCGCAGATGCCTGCTGGTCCTGGACACGCTCAATCGTGTCCCGCATAGTCGAACGGTCGGGTTTGGGGCGGGGACTTTCTGCTGTGGCTCTCGCGAGTCAAAATTTCTTTAGCCGTCGCCACGGCCGGCTTGCTTGCGGCGGCAGCACCGCGGGAGGCGATGGCCGCGGGAGCTACCAGCATTACGATCGATGGGCGCTTCTCACCGGCGCAGACACTGGTGCCGACCAACGGCGTTTATGCGATCGGCGCGAACCTCGGCAAGCAGGTCGGCGGCAACCTCTTTCAAAGCTTCGGGCAAGTTCGGCTTGTCGACCGGCCAGACGGCCGCGTTCAGCGGGCCAAATACCGTCAGCAACGTGATCGGCGGGGTGACCGGCGGCAGCGTTTCGTCGATCGACGGCAAGATCCAATCCACCATCGCCGGGGCCAATCTCTACTCTGATCAACCCGAGCGGCATCGTCTTTGGCCCGCACGCCACGGTCAGCGTCCTGGGCAGCTTTCACGCCTCGACTGCCGACTATCTCAAATTGGCTGACGGCAAACGCTTCCAAGTGACCAGCGCCAACGGCACCCTGAGCGCGGCGGCCCCTGCAGCGTTCGGCTTTCTGACCGCGAGGCCAGCAGCGATCACGGTCAACGGCAGCGCCCTCGGGCCGGTGCCGGGGACCCTCGGGCTGGTCGGCGGACCGGTCGCGATCAAGGGCGGCAGGCTCACCGCCCCCGGCGGCACGATCCATGTGGCGAGCGTCGCCGGAGCGGGCGAGGTGCCGGTCGACCCGCGCAACACCGCGGCCTTGACGGTGACCAGCTTCGGTCCGGTCGGCATCGCCGGCGGCTCGACACTCGACGTCAGCAACAAGAGCAACCCCGCCGGCGGCGGCAGCGTGTTCATCCGCTCCGGAGCGTTGACGATCGACGCCAGCCAAATCAACGCCGACAATTACGGTTCGGGTCCCGGGCGGCCAAATCGAGCTGCACGGCGACAGCCAGACGACTCTGCGCAATTCAGCCAATGTCCACGCCATCGCGGAAGCGGGCGGCACCGGCGGTGACATCGTAATCCGGACATCTCCGGCCAGCGGTATATCGGTCGACAACAGCACTGTGGCGGTCGGCAGCGTGGCCGCGGGTGATTCGGGACAGCTTTCGGTGGCCGCTGGGCAGATCAGCTTGGCCAACGGGGCCGCACTAACCAGCTTCACCTTGGGGACGGGCGCGGGCGGCGCGATCGCAATCACGGCCACCGGGCAACTTGCACTCGCCAGTGGAGCTGCAGTGATCAGCTCAGCCCAAGGGAATGGCGCTGGCGGCCCGATCGCAGTCTCGGCGGGCTCGGTGCTTGTCGATGTTTCCGCACCGGTGGATCAAACAACAGGGTATTTCTCGCAAAAAGGGATTCTTTCGAACACCTCGGGGGCTGGCGTCGGCGGATCGATCACGATTGTCGCCGGGCAGCTCGCAGTGCAGAACGGGACGAGCGTGCTTGCACAGAGTTTCGGCGCCGGCACCGGGGGCGCGGTCGCGGTGTCGGTCGGCGGCGCTCTTACCGTCGATTCGGGCGCATCGCTCGGAACTCTTGCATATGATGCGGGATACGCCGGAAAAGTGTCCGTCAGCGCTGGGTCGATTGCGATCGACATGTCGGTCGGTGCCAGTCCCTCCTATCTGGACGGCATCGGCTCCCAGCAGTTCGAGGGCGGAAGCGGCTATGCGGGTGATGTCGCGGTCACTGCCGGGGCCTTGACGATCCGCAGCTATGGTTTGATCCAGAGCGTCACTTTCGGGGCCGGAGCCAGCGGTAGCGTGTCGGTCGACGTGGCGGGGGCGCTGTCGGTCAATGGTCCAGGTGGAACCCCACAATTCCCAACCGGCATCTCGGCAGGTTCCCAGGGTACCGGAAACGCGGGTGCCGTCAGCGTTAGCGCAGGCGGGATTAATCTTCTCAGCAATGGTCTGATTGCGAGCAACACGTCGGGCGGCGACGGCGGCAGCGTGTCAGTCAACGTTGCCGGCGAGCTGACGATCGATGGGGCTGGAGGCGATCCCAGCTTCGTCACGGGGATCACATCCGACGCCGATCCGGGCAGTACCGGACAAGCGGGCACCGTCAGCGTCAAGGCGAGCAGCATTAAGCTCATAAATTACGGCGATATTTCGAGCAGTACCTTCGTAGCCGCTGACGGCGGTGAGGTGACTGTCGCTGCGGGAGCCTTGTCCATCGCCAGTAATGGCGAAATCGCGAGTGCCACACTCGCATCTGGAAAGGGCGGACGGGTCGCCGTCATAGTTGAGGGTGAGCTGACGATCGACGGCGCTGGGAGCAATCCGACTGCGCTGACCGGGATCACCGCTACGAGCGAGGGCACCAACGACGCCGGCACCGTCACCGTCACCGCCGGCACATTGTCAATTGCTCATATCGGTCTGATTTCGAGCAGTACAGCCGAAGTCCCCGGGCTCGGGCCCGCAACCGGAAACGGCGGCAGCGTCTTCGTCACGGTTGACGGTCAGCTGACGATCGACGGGGCAGGGACCGATCCCGATTTGCTGCCGACCGGCATTGCCGCGAACTCCTACGCGGGGAGCACAGGGAATGCCGGCAACGTGACCGTCGCGGCCGGTGCGCTCTCGGTCGTCAATGGCGGGGCGATTTCGAGCGCGCTCCGGCCGGACGACGACTTCCCGGCGAGCAAAGGAAGCGCCGGCAGCGTGACCGTTGCCGTCAATGGCCTCCTATCAATCGATGGAACCGGGTCGCGCATTGGAACGGAAACCATCCAAGGTTCGATCGGTCATGCCGGGTCGGTCGTGGTGACCGCGCCGCAGATCGCGCTGACCAGACGGGCCGAGATCACCTCTGCAACCTTTGGCTCGGGGGCAGGGGGCGGCGTCCTGGTCGACGCGGCCGGCGCACTGTCGATCGGCGGATCGTCCAGCATCACGGCCAATACCGACAGCAGTGGAAACGCCGGCGACGTAACGGTCGATGCCGGATCCCTGTCGCTGAGCGGCGGCGGCATCATCTCGACCGCTACCGCCGGGTTGGGAAACGGCGGCACAATTTCGGTGTCGGTCCCGGGCCTGTTGACGATAGTCGGATCGGGGCTGGGCTCGGGCATTTCAGCCGGTACGTTGACAGGAAGCAGCGGGAATGCCGGCACCGTAACCATCACAGCCGGGAACTCTCTCGATCACCGATGGGGGCCTCATCAGCGCCTATACCTTCGGTTCCGGCCGCGGCGGCGACGTATCGGTCGATGTCGTCGGGTCGGCGACGCTCGATGGCGGCGGCCTCGACGCCAATGCCGACGCGGGCAGCACCGGCAATGCCGGCTCGGTGAGCCTCACCGCCGGTGCGCTCACGATCGCCGACGAGGGCTTTGTGGCGAGCGCGACCTTTGCTTCTGGCAACGGCGGGGATGTTTCGCTCACCGTGAACGGACCGCTGTCGATCACAAGCGATGGGATTGTTACGAGCGCCACCTTCGCCTCCGGCAATGGCGGCGATGTCTCGGTCGCGGTGAATGGACCGCTGTCGCTCACCAATGGCGGCCTCATTTCCAGCACTACTTCCGGTTCCGGAAATGGCGGCGATGTCGCAGTGACGACAGCGGGTGCAATCACGCTCACGGGGATCGGAGCGGCGGGGCAGGTTAGCGGGGTCGCCGCTTCGGCATTGGACGGGTCGAGCGGCAACGCCGGCACCGTAAGCCTGAGCGGCGGCGGTTTGATCACGGTTTCATCGGGGGCCCAGATCGCCAGCTCCACCGCGGGGACCGGCGCCGGCGGTTCTGTCGCGGTAACGACGCCGGGCGCCTTGGTGCTCGACGGCATGGGCGACGCGAGCACCGGGATCATCGCTTCGGCGACCGGCGCGCAATCCGGGTCCGCCGGCTCGCTCGCCGTAGCGGCCGGCGGCCTGACCGTCGAAAACGGTGCGCAGATCTCGAGCTCGACCGCCGGCCCCGGCAATGGCGGCGATGTCAATGTAACGGTTGCCGGCGATGTGACACTCGCCGGCACGGCGCAGGATGGCACGCCAAGTCGGATTTCCGCCGCCGCCCTGGGGCCGTCCGGTGAAGAGATTCCCCTCTGCTTGCCCCACCGGGGCCGGTGATGCAGGCCAACATAAATGATGTCACGACGGTTTTAGGTAGCGGGACGGGGATTGGGGCGCCCTCCTCCAACCCAGGCGGCTCGACCGGTCGGGCGGGGACGGTGATACTGACGGCGGGCGGGATGATCGCCGTTTCGGGTGGCGCCGAGGTGAGTTCGAGCACCGCTGGGCCGGGCGACGGCGGCAGCGTGCAGGTGGCGGCGCAAGGGCCGCTGACGTTGAGCGATCCGGGCACCGGAATCACCGCCTCGGCGAGCTCAATAGCGAGCGGCAACGCTGGGTCCGTCATCGTGACGGCGTCGGAGATCACCATCGGAACCGGGGCCGAGATCGACAGCACCACCGCCGGAACCGGCGCCGGCGGATCGGTCACGGTCTCGACGCCGGGGGCGCTGGTGCTCGACGGCATGGGCGTCCCCGATACCGGGATCGCGGCCTCGGCGACCGGCCCGCAATCGGGGGCGGGCGGCGACGTGACGGTCGCCGCGGGCAGCCTCCTGATCGAGGGCGGGGCGCAGATCGCCAGCTCGACCGCCGGCCCCGGCAAGGGCGGCGATGTCGACGTGACCGTGCCCGGCGATGTCGTCCTGACGGGTCCGGGACCGCAGATCACCGCGCAGTCGACCGGCAGCGGCGACGCCGGGTCGGTTACCGTCTCGGCCGGTCGGCTGCTGACCAGCAACGGCGCCGGCATCTCGACCGAGGCCCGCACATCAACGGCCAACGGCGGCAACATCACGCTCGCGGTCGGCGATTTCCTTTATCTCGTCAACAGCCAGATCACCACCTCGGTCAAAGGCGAGACCGGCAACGGCGGCAACATCACGATCGACCCGCAGATCGCGGTCCTCGACCGCAGCGACATCATCGCCCAGGCGATCGAGGGCCACGGCGGCAACATCACGATCGACGCCGGGGCGTACATCGCCTCGGCCCAGAGCATCGTCTCGGCCAGCTCGCAGCTCGGCATTTCCGGGACGGTGGCGATCAATGGGCCGCTCGTCGATCTGAACGGCACCCTGGTGGTGCTGTCGAGCCAGCTGCGCAGCGCCGTCGCGCTGACCCGCAACAGCTGCGCGGCGCGCAGCAGCCGGCCGCAATCGAGCCTGGTCGAGGCCGGGCGGGGCGGTCTGCCGCAGGACCCGGACGCCACGCTTCCGGCGCTCTACATCGCCGGCCGGGACCTCCATTTCGGTCCGCGCGCCGCCGCCGACCCGAGCACGCCGCCGACCGCGGCCGAGGGCGCGCTGCACGCCGCTCACACCACCCTCCACCTGACGATGCTCTGCGGCGGGCGATGAGCAGCACCGCGGGCGCGGCGTCGAGCCGGGTCCGCCCGGCACGCGGCCGCCTGTTGCGGCTGCTGCGCAGCGCTACGCTGAGGGCGCTGATCGGCGGCCAACATCGTGGCCGCGATCGTCATCCTGGTCCGCGGCTACGGCTTCCTGCAGCCGCTGGAGCTGCAGATCTACGATGCGTTGGTCGTCGCCTGGGCGGGGCATCAGCCGAGCAACCGCGTCGTCGTGATCGGAGGGACCGAAGCCGACGTCGAACATTACGACTGGCCGCTGCGCGACGGCGACCTCGCGACGCTGTTGGAGCGCATCGAGAGCTGGAAGCCGCGGGTGATCGGCGTCGACCTCTATCGCGATCATCCGGAGCCGCCCGGCACCGAGCGTCTCGCGGCGGTTCTTGCCAAGTACAAGAACATCGATTGGGCGTTCAAGCTCAAGGGCGCCGACAGTCCAGGCGTGCCCCCGCCCGCCACATTGCGCGGCACGCCGCAAGCGGTGCTCGCCGACACGATCCCCGATTTCGGGAAATATCGTCCGCCGCGGACTGCTGTTCGCCGATGATGGCGTCAACAATTATCCGGCAATAGGGATGGCTCTGGCGCTGGGGTATCTCGCCGGCGACGGGATCAGGCTGGGGCCAGGGCCGGACGGCGACTTGCGGCTCGGCAAGGCGCTGATCGCACCGCTCGACGACACGCGCGGCCCCTACGTCAAGCTCGACAGTCGCGGATACCAGATCCCGCTCGACTATCGCGGCGGACGCAACCCCTTCCCGTTCAGGAGCATCGGCGACGTCGTGCACCACGATGATGCCGCAGCCGTCGTTCGCGGGCGGGCGATCATCGTTGGGATTACCTCGGTCAGCGTCAACGACTCCTTTTCCACGCCGTTCAACAGCGGCTTCCACGATGCCGCCCCGATCTACGGCGTGGTCCTTCACGCCCATGTCGCAGACCAGCTGATCCGCGAAGCCCACGGCGCCCCCATCCTGACCTTGCTGCCGCGGGGGATCGAGGATCTATGGATCTGGGCCTGGGCGATGGCCGGCGCGGTGCTCGGCATGCTGGTCGGCGCCTCGCTCCCGGCGGCGTTCGGCACCGCCGGCGGGTTGCTGGCTTTGGGCGGCATTGTCGACGGAGCATTTGGCGCGGCGGTGCTGCTGCCCTCGCTCCCCGCCGCGATCGCCTGGGTCGGCTCGGTCGGGTTGACCAACCGGATCATGCACGCCGCCAGCAACCGCAGCCGCGCCCTATTGCGCAAGAGCTTCGAGCATTATCTTCCGCCCGCCGTCATCGCCGAGATGCTGGAATTGGATACATTGCCGAAGCTCGGCGGCGAGCGACGAGAGCTCACGGTTCTGTTTACCGACGTCGCCGGATTTACCACGCTTTCCGAAAGCATCCCTCCGGAATTTCTTGCCACTTTGTGCATCGATTATTTCGACGGGGTGTGCGGGGCGATCTTTGAGCAGGGCGGGATGGTGAATGAGTTCATTGGCGACGCGGTGCTCGCATTTTTCAACGCGCCGCTCGCGCAGCCCGACCACGCCGACCGGGCGGTCAGCGCGGCATTGGCCGTCGAAAAGTTCGCTTCCCGCTTCAGCGCCGAGCAGAAGGCCCGCGGCGTCGATTTTGGCCACACCCGCATCGGCGTTCATAGCGGCGAAGCCATTGTCGGCAATGTTGGCACCCGGTCGCGCCTCAAATATTCTGCCCTTGGCGATATGTTGAATACCGGCTCGAGACTGGAAGGACTTAACAAGACGATCGGCTCTCGAATCTGCGTTTCCGGAGAAACTGTCGGCCGGTCGAAGCGACACCGGTTTCGCCCGGTTGGGACCTTCGTGGTCAAGGGCCGCCACGGAGGGACCGAAGTATTCGAGCCGCTCGGGGCAACGGATCAGGCGAGCGACCGGCTGGACCGCTACGACGCCGCTTTTCGCGCCTTGAAGGCGGGGCTGCCGGAGGCAGCTGAAATGTTCGCCGAATTGCACCGCGACTACTCCGATGACCCCTGTATCTCGTTCCATTGCCAGCGTTTCGCTGCTGGAGAAGCGGGAGCGGAGATCGTGATGACCGAGAAATGAAGGGCATTCTCTTATGGGCCGGGCTGTTCGCGGTGTCGCTCTTCGCGATCGGTCCGGCCGCGGCGCAGGTTCCGAGCGAGCGCAGTGCGGCGCTCGATTATCTCGGCCGAGGGACGGCGGCCTACCGGGCCGGCGACATCGTCGCGGCGACGCGGCACTGGTCGGACGCGATCCGTCTGTGCCGCCTGAGCGGCGACACCGATCTCGAGGCGCAGGCGCTCGCCCGGCGCGGCGAGGCCTACCGGGTCGAGGGCTATTACCGCGACGCGAGCAGCGACCTGCAAGAAGCGCTGGCCAAAGCCGAGCAGAGCCATGACCAGGCGCTGATCGCGGCCGCCAGCGGGGCATTGGGCAATCTCGCCTTCATGTCGCGTCGCACCGCGGTCGCCGAACCGCTGCTCGAACGCAGCCGCGACCTCGCCACCCGCTTGCACGATGGGACCACCCTCGCCGCGAGCGAAAACGATCTCGGCAACCTCTACGCCTCGACCAGCCGGCCGAGCGAAGCGGCGGGCGCCTATGCGCAGGCGATCAGCAACGCCCAAACCGTCGGCGACGCGGCGCTCGCCGCCACCGCCGAGACCAACGCCGCGCGCTTGGCTCTGCGCGGCAACGACTGGGCGCGCGCGACCGCGCTCTTGACGCGTGCGGTGGCGGCGCTCGCCGGCCTGCCGCCGTCGTATGCCAACGGACTGGCTTTGGTTTCCGCCGGATCGGCGGTGTTCGAGCCCAAGGGCGAAATTCCCGCCGACGCCCAGGCGGTCGCCGAACGCGCCTTCCACGCCGCGGCAGCGACCGGCGAGACCCTCCACAACCTGAAGATTTCCTCGCTCGCCGACGGCAGCCTCGGCCATCTCTACGAGCGCGCGGGCCGACTCGACGACGCCTCGACCTTGACCGAGCGGGCCGCATTGGAGGCGCAGCAAGCCTCGGCGCCGGACTTGTCGTATCGCTGGGACTGGCAGCGAGGGCGCCTCGCCCACCGGCGCGGCCAGAACGATCTGGCGCTGGTGAGCTATCGCCGGGCCGTTGCCGAGCTGCAATCGGTGCGCCAGGACATCCCGGTCGAGTATCGCGACGGGCGCTCGTCCTATCGGACCACCTTCGGTCCGCTCTACCTCGAATTCACCGACCTCTTGCTGCGCCGCTCCAGGACGAACCCGGCCGAAAGTCCGGCGCTGATCCGGGAGGCGCGCGACACGATCGAAGAGCTGAAGGAGACCGAGCTCCAGGACTATTTTCGCGACACCTGCGTCGCCAGCTTCGAGGCGAAGCAGCGCTCGATCGAAAGCATCGCGCCGGGCACCGCCGTCCTCTACCCGATTTCGCTGCCCGACCGGCTGGAGATGCTGGTTGACATCGGCGGGACCGAGCGGCAATTCACGATCGCCGTCCCCGAAGCCCAATTGCGCCAGGAGGTCGGGCATTTCCGCGCGCTCTTGGAGAAGCGGACGACCAATGAATACCTGGTTCCGGCCCGGCAGCTCTACGACCAGATCATTCGGCCGATCGAGCCCGACCTGGCGGCCAATCGCGTCGACACCCTGGTCGTCGTCCCCGACGAAGTATTGCGGGTCGTCCCGTTCGCGGCACTCAACGACGGGACCCATTTCCTCGTCGCCCGATACGCGACCGCGATCGCTCCCAGCCTCAAGCTGGTCGCGCCGGAACCGCTCGCCGCCGCTTCCGGCACGGCGCTGGTTCTCGGCATCTCGCACAGCGTTCGACGGCTATGTCCCGTTGCCGAACGTTCCGCACGAGGTCGCCGCGGTGCATGCCATCGAGGGCGGCGACGTCCTGCTCAACAATGACTTTACCCGTTCGCAGTTTGCGACCGACCTGAAGAGCGGGCGGTACGACATCGTGCACATCGCTTCGCATGGCCAGTTCGGCGACGACCCGAGCCGGACCTTCGTGCTCGCCTTCGACGGCAAATTGTCGATGGACGCGCTGGAAAACGACATCAAATACGGTCCGCCGCGCGAAAACCCGCTCGAGCTGCCGATTCTGAGCGCCTGCGAGACTGCCAGCGGCGACGACCGCGCCGCGTTGGGCCTCGCCGGCGTGGCGCTCAAGGCGGGGGCGCGAAGCGCGCTTGCAACACTGTGGTACATCAATGACGTGGCATCGGGCGAATTGGTCGCCGATTTCTATAAGGCTCTGCGGTCAGGGCATCAGTCGAAGGCGCAGGCCTTGCGTACGGCGCAATTGGCGCTCGCCGCCGACCCGCGCTTTGCCCACCCCGCCTATTGGGCGCCCTTCCTGCTGATCGGAAACTGGCTGTAGGCAGGGAAATGGCACGAATCAAGGTCCTCGCCAGCCTCATTGGCATGGCGCTGGCAGCGGCTCTCGCCTGGGTCGCGCCCGCGGCGGCGCAAACCGGCACGGCCGCGCAGCAGGGGGCCGGAGCGCCCGCATACTTGCCGCCGCCGCGCGGCGCACCCGGCGGCCGGGTCGGGGGAGCCTCCCGCGGCACTTACAAAACGGCGGTCCCTCTGCCCAGGATCGAGCCGCTCGCACCGAGCGACCAGACCGGGCTCAGCGCCAGCCCGACCCCGAGTCTTTATTTCTTCGTGTCGGGGCCGGTCCTCTGGCGTACCCAGTTCACGATCAGCGCGCCGATGCAGCCCGTCCCGTTGATCGAGGCGAACATTCCGCCGCCGAGCGCCGCTGGCGTCTATCGCCTCGATGTCGCCGACTATCATGTCCGGCTGGAGCCGGGCATCGTCTATACGTGGTCGGTGTCGGCGATCCTCGATCCCAACGCGCGCTCGCGTGACCTCGTGGCCAGCGCCACGTTGCTGCTCGGTGCGCCCGATCCCGCCCTCGAAAACGCGGTCCGCACCGCGCCGCCGGCTCGCCGCGCCGCTCTCTACGCGCATGCCGGCTTTTGGTACGACGCGGTGGCCGCCGCCGCCGAGGCCGAGCCCTTCGACCGCGTCGCGCTCGACGCGCTGATGAACGACGTCGGACTCGCTGAGCCCGGTTTCGAAGCGGCAGCAGCCGGCACCGCGAGCGCCAGATAACGGGTCTGCGCAGCCTTTTCAAAAAAAGCTGGTCGTCACCCGGAAGTAGATACCGTGGTCTTCCAGCGAGTCGCCGACCGGAACATTGCGCAGCGCCTTGGCATAATAAAACTCCGCCGTGATCCCCGAACCGATCAGCCAGCGCAACCCGGCGCCGACGCCGGAAATACTGGGCGGGTACGGGGTCGGCCGGTTGACGTTCCAACCACGGCCATAATCGTAGAACGGCACGATCTGCACGGTCCCGGCGTCGTCGGTTCGCGACAGGTAGGGGACGCGCAGCTTCCCGACCGGGATGTGCAGCTCCCCCGAGATCAGGGCTGCGTCATCGGTGACCGTCAGATATTCGCGATAGCCGCGGACCGTGTCGATGCCGCCCAAAGCAAACTGCTCGATCTGGAATAGCGGCCGATCGCTGAGCTGGAGGTCGGCGCGCACCAGCCCCTCCACGTCCTTCCAGATCCGGCGCACATATTGGGCTTGGCCGAGCCACGCGAAGAACTGGCCGGTCGGCGGCGTGTCGGTTACCGTCGCGCCGAGCGCCTGGAGCCCGAAGCTCAAGGTCGAGCGCAGCGCCAAGGCGTGCTCGGCGTTTCGGTCGAGCCAGCTCTGCGACAGCCGCAAAGCCGTCACGTTAGTGTTGCCGTTCTCGGAACCGGCGACAAAGTCGAACGGCATGCCGAGCAGAAAAGCCTGTTCCTGGCGCCGCTCCAGGCTGATCCCGAGCGTGAGGTTTTGTTCCGGGGTGCGGTAGAACGGACGACTGAGCCCGACGCCGACGCTCGAATAGGTGCTGGTGATGTCGAGCGGCACCAGTGCCGGGGTCACCACCACGGTCCCGTTCCGGTCGTAGCGCAGGCTGAGGCGCGTATCGTCGCTGGCGAGCGGCACCGAATAGCCGATAAACCCGTCGTTCAGGGCTCCGCTGCGCCCGTATTGGGCGGTCAACAGGTCGCCGACGCCTAGGATGTTGGCGAAGCTGCCCTGGAGCTGGCCGCGGATTTCGCCGACCGTCGGCGACTGGTCGTCGGCGATTTGCGTCGACAATGAATAGCGGCTGGCTTCGAGCACGTCGGCGTCGAGCCGCGCCTCGCCCGGCGCCAGCCCCGGCATCAGGGAGAGGTTGAGACGACTGATCAGTGGGTCCTGCAGCAGAATCTGCTGCTCTTCCTCGAGATTTCCGATGTTGAACGGCGCCTCGGCGGCGCGGGCGAGCCGCGAGCTGAAGTACTCGGGCCGAAAGTGATCGGCGCCGGCGACATCGATGCCGGTCACCCGCCCTTCGACAAAGCGATAGGTGACCACCCCGTTGGTGACGTTCTGATCGGGCAGCACGACGCCCGAATTGATGTAGCCGCGATCGATATAGAGGCGAGTGAACCGGCGACGGATCGTCTCCAAATCGTCGATGGTCACTTTCTTGCCGATGTAGGGAGCGACGACGGCGTGGATCGATCGATCGTCGATGACGGTGTTGCCGACGACATCGACCTTGCGCAGGATAAACTGCTGGCGGCTGGCAGATGGCAGGGTGACCGACCCCGCGGGCGCCGCGGGCACTGCCAAACTGGCTGGCGGCGGCGGGACTGGCATCACGCCGGGCAAGGGCGCGCCGCCGCTCTCCGGGCGCTCGCGGGGCGATCCAACCGGGTTGGCGATCCCGGTCTGAGCCCGCGCAATCGTCCCGCCGGCGACCCAAGCCACCGCCGCGACCAGGACGCAGCGACGCCGCCAAGCGCGGTTGAATGCCAATCCTCTGCCGCGATTCCACACCGGTCGAAACATGCCACGACGAAGCGCATTTTCTAAGAGGAAATTCAACTTATAAAAGCGCCGGCGAGACCCTCGCCGCAGGTCGAGAGCCGCCGGCCGCACCCTCCCAGCGCTCGCGAGGACTCTGAATTCTGGCAATCAAACATTGCCCCAAATCGCAACGAGCGGCGCTTGACCCGAGATCGTCGGCAAGCATAGCCTGGGCGAGGGAGATCGCCTGCGACGGAAGCATATGCCATCTTTGCAGGTGGCGGCGTGAGGCGCGCTGCATTTGCACGCTGCCTCATCGAGGAGGCGCGCCACTTTGCGAGTTCAGCCGATCGGCCCAATCGCGGGCGAAGCGTCCCGCGAAAATAGTCGTTGCGTGACCATGTCGGCGCTCGGCCGCAACCCTGGTGCCTCAGCCTGTGAAGGCCGTGCATGGGAAGTCCGTGGCGGTCGGCTGTGCCGATCCAACAGTCCAGGCGATTGGGGACGGGATGTCGTTCGGCTCGACTTCTGAGGCGACACGTGGACCGGCCGCGCTGTTCGATCTGTCGGGTCGGACGGCGCTGGTGACGGGCGCCTCGGGCGGGATCGGCGGGGCGAGCGCGCGGGCCTTGCATGCGCAGGGGGCCGAGCTGATGCTGGCCGGAACGCGCGAGGCCGCATTGCGGGCGCTGGCTGGCGATCTCGGCGAGCGCGCTCACGTCGGACTTGCCGATCTCGCCGATCCGCGGGCCTGCGAGCGTCTGGTGCGCGACGCCGAGGCGGCGATGGGGCGGGTCGACATCCTGGTCAACAATGCCGGCCTGACCCGCGACGCTCTGGCGCTGCGAATGAAGGACGAGGATTGGCAGGCCGTCATCGAGGTCGATTTGACCGCGGTATTCCGGCTCACCCGCGCGGTGCTGCGCGGCATGGTGCGGCGGCGGTACGGGCGGGTGATCGGGGTAAGTTCGGTCGTCGCGGCGACCGGCAACCCCGGCCAGGCCAATTATGCGGCGGCCAAGGCGGCGATGATCGGCATGTCGAAATCGATCGCGGCCGAGGTCGCCGGCCGCGGCATCACGATCAACTGCGTCGCCCCGGGGCTGATCGAGACGGCGATGACCGACCGGCTGTCGGCCGAGCAGCGCACCCGGCTCGGCTCGGCGATTCCGGCGGGGCGATTTGGCACGCCCGGCGACGTCGCCGCCGCGATCGTCTTTCTGGCCAGCGCCGAAGCCGGCTATGTCACCGGTCAAACCTTGCACGTCAACGGCGGGATGGCCATGCTGTAGGGCGGTCCCGCGGCAGGCCGATTCAGCCGAATTGGCACCGCCGAGGGAATTATGATATGTGGACGCGCCTTGATCGCGGCCCCCGACGGCGAGAACTATGACGGCGGATGGCGCCCGGATTTGTGTGTCGAGACCAATTTCAAGCCACCCACTGAGGGGAAGAACGGATGAGCGACGTCGCCGAGCGGGTCAAAAAGATCGTCGTCGAGCATTTGGGTGTCGACGAGTCGAAGGTGACCGAGAACGCCAGCTTTATCGACGATCTCGGCGCCGACAGTCTCGACACGGTCGAACTCGTGATGGCCTTTGAAGAGGAATTCGGCTGCGAGATCCCGGACGATGCGGCGGAAAAGATCGTGACGGTGAAGGATGCGGTCAGCTTCATCGAATCGCATGGCTGAACCGAATCGCATGGCTCAATCGAGCCGCAGGGCTGCGTCACCCGATCAGATTGCGCTTTGCCGCATCGCCGCTCGGGTCGCCGGTCTGTGACCGTCCTTCCGTTCGGCTGTGCGTGAGCACCGGATGCGGCGCGTCGTTGTGACCGGCATGGGGCTCGTGACGCCTCTCGGCATCGGTCTGGAACGAAACTGGAGCCGCCTCACCGAAGGCGCCTCCGGGATCAGCGCCATCCAGTCCTTCGACGTCTCGGACCTGCCGGCCAGGATCGCCGGCCAGGTGCCGCGTGGCGACACCGGGTCCGGCCGGTTCAATGCCGACGACTGGGTCCCGCCCAAGGACCAGCGCAAGATGGACGGCTTTATCGTTTTTGCGCTGGCCGCCGCCGCACAGGCGGTCGAGGACGCCGATTGGCTGCCGGACAGCGAAGAGGCGCGCGAGCGCACCGGGGTCATGATCGGCTCCGGCATCGGCGGTCTTTCCGGCATCAACGAGGGCGCGCTGACCTTGCAGGAGCGCGGCCCGCGCCGGCTGTCGCCGTTTTTCATCCCGGCCAACCTGATCAATCTCGCGTCGGGCCACGTCTCGATCCGCTATGGCTTCAGCGGGCCGAACCACGCGGTGGTCACCGCCTGCTCGAGCGGCGCGCACGCGATCGGCGATGCCGCGCGGCTGATTATGCTCGATGATGCCGATGTTATGGTGTGCGGCGGCACCGAGGCAGCGATCTGCCGCCTGGGTCTCGCCGGTTTTGCCGCCGCCCGCGCGCTTTCGACCGGGTTCAACGACGACCCGCCGCGCGCCTCGCGCCCTTGGGACCAGGCCCGCGACGGCTTTGTGATGGGCGAGGGGTCCGGGATTCTGGTGCTCGAGGAGCTCGATCACGCCAGGCGGCGGGGGGCCCGGATCTATGCCGAGATCATCGGCTACGGCATGTCGGGCGACGCCTATCACCTGACCGCACCCGCCGAGGACGGCAACGGCGCCTTCCGCTCGATGCGCAACGCGTTGCGGCGCGCCGGCATCCCACCGGAGCGCATCGATTACATCAACGCTCACGGCACCTCGACGCCGCTCGGCGATGAGGTCGAGCTCGGTGCGGTCAAGCGGCTGTTCGGCCGGCACGCCTACGAGCTGTCGATGTCGTCGACGAAATCGGCGATCGGTCATCTGCTCGGCGCTGCCGGCAGCGTCGAAGCGATCTTCTCGATCCTGGCCTTGCGCGACGGCGTGGTGCCGCCGACCTTGAACCTCGATGATCCGTCGCCCTCCTGCGACATCGATCTGGTGGCGAAGACGGCCAAGAAGCGCCGGGTCGACTTCGTGCTGTCAAATTCGTTCGGGTTTGGCGGCACCAACGCTTCCTTGATCTTTTCCGGGCCGCCGTGAGCGGCTGAGCCCGCGAGCACCGCTCGGGATCGGTGAGCGATGCACGGCGCGCTTCGCCTGTTCGGTTGGGCACTGCTGGCCGTTGCGGCCGTCTTTGCGCTGGCTGGCGCCGGCGGCTGGTGGCTCTATCGGGAGGTGACCGGGCCCGGGCCCTTGGTCTCGGGGCACACCGTGGTGATCCCGCCGCGCACCG
The DNA here is from genome assembly GCA_963795485.1 of uncultured Alphaproteobacteria bacterium. GTDB lineage: Bacteria > Pseudomonadota > Alphaproteobacteria > ATCC43930 > CGMCC-115725 > AP-15. The sequence continues at coordinate 366,926 of CAWCIL010000008.1, read as the reverse complement.
GGCTCGCCGGCGTTGCCGAGCTGTTGTCGCACGAGGGCGTGATCCGGCACCGCCTGCCGTTTGAAATCGGTGCGGCGCTATCCGGGCATGGCGCGTCGCTGCTCGCCGGCGAATACCGGTTTCCCGCCGGAACGAGCCCGCTCGAGGCGGTTGGGATTCTCGCCGGGGGCAACACTGTCAAGCACCGGCTGACGATCCCCGAAGGGCTGACCAGCCCGCAAATCGTGGCCCTGGTCGACGCGGCCCCGGCGCTCGACGGCCGCCCCGGCAAGCCGCCCGCGGAAGGCGCGCTGCTGCCCGAGACCTACATCTACAGCTATGGCGAGACGCGCGAGCAGATGCTCGCGCGGATGCGGCAGGCGATGGCGCACGCGGTCGCCGCAGCCTGGGCCGAACGGCGGCCCGACCTGCCGCTCGCCGACCCGGAGCAACTGCTGACCCTCGCCTCGATGGTCGAGAGCGAGGCGGCGCGGGCCGACGAGCGCTCCCGCATCGCCGCCGTGTTCGTCAACCGGCTACGGCTCGGCATGCGGCTGCAGTCGGACCCGACCGTGCTCTATGCGCTGAGCGACGACGGCGCCAAAAAGCTCGATCGCCCGCTGAGCCATGCCGACCTTGCCATCGCCTCGCCCTACAATACTTACTTTGCCAAGGGTTTGCCGCCCGGCCCGATCGACAACCCCGGAGTGGCCTCGCTGCGCGCGGCGGCCCGGCCGGCGCCGACCGACGACCTCTATTTCGTCGCCGACGGCTCGGGTGGGCACGTCTTTGCCAAGACTCTCGCCGAGCACAACCGCAACGTCGCCCAATACCGCCGCAGTCTCGCCACGACCCCCGATCCGCCGGACCCGCTCGGAAAGGCGGTGCGCTAGACGGGCCCGGCTGCCCGGCTGCATGGGATTATCGCCGGCCGGGCGGCTGCGGTTCGGTTAGTAGGGATGCGACGGCGCGTGGCGGCGCGCGCGCGGCTGCGGGACCCAAGGCCGGTCGCCGCGGCTGGCGTTGGCGCTGTCGATCGCCACACCGTCCCGGTCGAGCCACAAGGCGACCGCACCCAGCCGCCACGAATCGATCCGGTCGATCACCGGCACCACATGGCGGCAGCGAAACCCGGCCGGCACCTGGGCGACGATCGCGTCGACGCCGTCGCAATCGACCGGCAGGCCGGCGGCGCCGGTAACGATCTCGATGCTGCGGCCGCGCGCCGAATAGCGGCAGCGCTCTCCTTCGCAAGCGAGCCCGCCCTGCGTTGCGGGTTCCGGCCATGCGGCGAGGCCAAGCCCGGTCTCCTCGGCCAGGAACGAGCCCTCGATCCGTTCGCTCGATCCGGCGGAGACGAAATAACCTCCCTCGGGCGCGCGCACGGCAAGGAAACGGCCGATATCGGCGAGGACGATGTCGGGCGGGCGGGTCAGCGCCATGCCGGCGAGCCCGGCGGCGATCGCCAGCGCTCCCCAGCGCCGCCACGGCCCCTGCCACAGGCAGAGCCACAACCCGCCGAATGACACCAGCACCAGGCCCGCCGCCGGCAATCGCGGCATCGGCCAGACATTGCCGGGCAGGCCCGAGACCAGCCGGGCAACCTCGATCGTCGCCTCGATGCCCCAGCCCATCGGCACCAGCGCAAAGCGCTCGAGCCCGAACGGCATCAGCAGGCAGGTCACGACCCCCCAGGGCAACGTCCACACCGCACTCAGCGGCACCGCGACGACATTGGCGAGCGGCGAATAGAGTGCGACGTGATGGAAGTGATAAATCGAGAACGGATCGGTGCCGATCGTCACGACGACGGTCGTGACCACGACGGCGCCGGCATATCCCAGAACCCGGCCCGGCCATGACGGGCGGTGCAGCAGCAGGCCGAGACGCCGGCCATAGGTCTCGTACACCGCGATTAGTGCCACGACCGCGCCGAACGACATTTGAAAGCTGACCCCGACCAGGCTCTCCGGCTCGATCGCCAATACGAAAGCGGCGGCCAGCGCGCAGATCCGCATCGAGATGCGCAATCGGTCGATCAGGATGGCGGCAAACACTAGGCCGTTCATGACAAAGGCGCGCTCGGTCGGGATCGCCGCACCCGACAGCAACAGATAGCAAGTCAGCGCCGCGAGCGTCGCCGCGGCGGCGATCTTTTTGATCGGATAGCGCAAGGCCACCCACGGAATCAGCGCCAGACCGCCGCGCACGGTAAAAAAGACAAAGCCGCCGACCAGCCCCAAATGCAGCCCGGCGATCGCCAAGAGGTGCTGTAGCCCGGATTGGCGGAACGCCGTCTTGACCTCTTCGGAGATCGCGCCCCGCTTGCCGGTGATCAGCGCCGAGGCGACGCCGCCGGTCGAGCCGGGCAGCACGGCAATGATCCGCCGCGACATCTCGGTGCGCAAAGACCGCAGATGCTCGCGCCAGCCGCCTCGCGATGCGTCCTCGGGCGCGGCGACCCGGCGGGCCGGGCCGTAGGTATAGCCGACCCCGCCGATCCGGGCGAAATAGGCCTCGCGCTGCATGTCGTGGCTGCCCGGCAGGATCTGCCCGGGGACCGGATAGAGCACCGCGCGCATGGCGACATGGTCGCCGGGAGCGAGCAGGTCGCTCGACGCGGCGATGTGCACCCGCAACCGCGCCGGCTGCTGATCGGGATCGAGCCCCGGCAGCGGGTCTGGTGCCACGATCACCCGCCAGCCGCGGTCGAGCGAGTCGATGTCGACGACCCGTCCGGTCAGCGACACCGGCCCGAGGCGGCGCTGCAGCCTTGGCGCCTGCCGCTCCCACGTGGTCTCGCCGATCAGCGCAAAACCGGCGCAGAACAGGGTCAGCGCCAGCGCCGCCTCACATGCCAGCGAATGCCGGTGCAGCGCAAAGGTCAGGCCCAAAGCCAGGGTCGCGGTGCCGACCCCGAACCACAGCGGCGGCTCGAAGCCGAGCGAGAAGTAGACGCCGATCCCGGCGCCAAAAAACACCGGCAGCCACAGGAGCCGCCGCTCACCCTCGGCGGCATAAGCTTCCCCGGCGGTTTTGAGGAGCCGCGCGCCCCATCGCGGCGCCGCGCCGAGCCCGTGGGCCGAGATCGCCGCATCCGCCATCGCCGCTCCGCTGCTCGCGTTTAGCGAGACTAACCGATCAGTCCGGCAAGCGAAAGTAGGCGACGCGATTTTGACGGCTTATTGACGGGGCGCCGGCCAAGGCGGAGCAATTTCAATCAACCCGCACGGTGGTTTCGTCGCAGCCGCGCTCAAACCACCCCGTCCCGGTGCAATGCCGCGACCTCGCTAGCGCTCAGGCCGAGCCAATCGTCGAACACCTCGGCGGTGTGCTGGCCGAGGAGCGGAGACGGCCGGACCGGAGCCGGGGCGCCGTCGAAGCGCACCGGGAAGGCCGGCATCTGCAAGGTGCCGGACGGGTGCTGCATCGTCTGGATGATGCCGCGCGCGGCGAAGCTCGGCTCAGCCAACAGATCGCCGGTGTCGAGCACCGCACCCGCCGGCACCCCGGCGGCGCCGACCAGACGCGCGGCCTCGTGCTTGTCATGACGCCGGGTCCATTCGGTCAGCATCGCTTCGATTTCGGGTTCGTGCCGGGCGCGCGCCTCCCGGGTGGCAAACCGCGGGTCTTCGATCAGCTCCTCATGGCCGATCGCGTTCAGCAGCCGCCGCCAGTGTTCCGGATTGGCCGGGCTGGTGAACAGGTACACGTAATCGTTCGGGCCGCCGGGCTTGCACGGGTAGATGCCGGCAGGTGCGGGCCCGCCGGCCAGCGATTTCGCGCCGTTGCGCATCGCCGGCTCGCCGGTTCGCGCATGCTGAATAAAAGCGCCGCGGCTGTATTGCAGCTGCGCATCCTGCATCGCGACCTGCACCCGCCTGCCCTCGCCGGTGCGTTGGCATTGAAACAGCGCGCCCAGGATGCCGATTGCCAAGAGCATGCCGGTGCCGGTGTCGCCCAAGGTCGGCCCCGCCTTGCACGGCCGGCCGTCGCGCTCGCCGGTGATCGCCATCGTACCGCCGCAGGCCTGGGCGATCATGTCGAAAGCGAGGTTCTTCTCGTATGGGCTGCCGCTGCCGAACCCCTTGACCTGGCCGTAGATCAGCCGCGGGTGCAGCGCGTGCAAGACGTCCCAGCCGAGCCCCAAACGCTCGATCGCACCGGGTGCGAAATTCTCGACAAAGACGTCGGCCCGCCCGGCCATGTCTTTGACCAGCGCGAGGCCGCGCTCGGATTTCAGATCGATCGTGACCGACTTCTTGTTGGCGTTGTAAATCATGAAATAATAGGAATCGGCCCCTGCCGTCGGCCCGCTGCCGAGCGTGCGGCCGGGCTCGCCCGCCTTCGGGTTTTCCACCTTGACCACCTCGGCGCCGAGCCAGGCGAGGGTCTCGGTGCAGGACGGCCCGGCCTCGAACTGGGTCAGGTCGAGAACGCGAACGCCTTCAAGACAATTCGGGGCTACCCCATCCATCCCTGGTCACTCCTTCTGCAAGGGCGAGCTGCACGATAGTGCAAACCGGATTTCGATTGTACCGGGTCCGTACGGCCCATAGGCTCCGACGCGGAGAGGTGACCAGATGAAAGTTTTCGTCTTTGATCTTTTGGCCTATGGCGAGCAGCTCGACCATCTGAAAATCGGCAATGAGCTGCCCTATCCGCTGCCCAAACGGCACTTCAACCCGCAGGTCGCCGCGCGCACCTATGCCGAGCATCTCGCCGCCTGGGAGGAGCTCGACCGGCTCGGCTATGACGGGGTCGGGTTCAACGAGCATCATTGCTCGCCCTATGGGCTGATGAACTCGCCGAACCTGTTGGCCGCGGCGGCGGCGCAGCGCACCAAGAACCTCAAATTATTGATCTACGGCAATCTGTTGCCGTTGCACGAGCCGCTGCGGCTCGCCGAAGAGCTGGCGATGCTCGACTGCATGTCAGGGGGGCGGCTGATCTCGGGGTTCGCCCGCGGCATTCCGCGCGAATACCAGGTGCACAATGTGCCGCTCGGCGAGTTCGCGCGCCCGCTTCGACGAAGCGTTCGAGATCATTACCCGGGCCTGGAGCGAGGAGGTGTTTACCTACCGGGGCCGCTATTGGAGCTACGAAGACGCGGCACTGTGGCCGCGCCCATTGCAGCAGCCGCGCCCGCCGATCTGGATGCCGATCGTCGGCAGCAAGGAATCGATCGAGTTCGCCGCCCGACACGATCTGCCGATCACCCCCGGCCTCGGCCGCTCACGGGGCTTGCGCGACGACATCATCCGCTATTACGCGCGCTGCCTCGAAGGCGCCGGCCACCAGATCACGCCGGACCACCTCTCGCTCGGCATCAGCGCCTATGTGGCGCCGAGCAAGGCCGAGGCGGTGCGCGAGATGGGACCCTGTCACCTCTACTTCAACCGCACGCTGTTCAGCCACGGCAACTTCACCGAAACCAGCCGTCAGCGCGAAACCGGATATTCGAGCACGGCGTCGACCGATTACGTGCGCCCGGAAAACCTGCGCGCGGCGCAATTCGCCCGCGAGGATTTCCGCAACCTCACAATGGAGGATGTCGAGCGTCAGGCGGAGGAGATGCCGTGGGGCACGGCCGACGAAGTGACCCGCCGGATCATCGACGCGGCGGACAGCGCCGGCGCCGACAATATCCAGGTCAGCCTCAATCGCGGGGTCTTGCCGCACGAGCTGTTCATCGAGCAGATCCGCCGCTTCGCCCGCGACGTGCTGCCGGCTCTGCAGGCGCACCGGGTGGCGCGCGTGCCGCTCGCGGAAGAGGTCGCGGCCTGATCGGCGCGCCCTCGACGCCGCTCAGATCACGGTCACGGCGCGCAGGAGAGATCGGTGCCGGTGACAAACGGCTGCATTCCCGAGGCGCCGGGCGGCGGGCATAAGAGCCATGCCGGAGCCGTGCTCGAGGCTCCCGCGGCTGGGGAGCCTGACGATCTGCCCGAGCCGGCCGCGCCGCCGGAGGCCGCCGAGCCAAACGAATTCGCCCCGGCGGCGCCCCGCGCGGTCGAGGCGCGCGCCACTGAACCGGTCCCGCCGCTGCTGACGGCGGATGCGTTGCCAATCGCGGTCCGACCGGCTCCGCTCCCCGAGCCACCGGATTCGGCGCCCGAAGCCGCAGCGCCCGAGATTGCCCCGGTCGCGGCGGTTGATGCCGCTGCGGCCGTCGTCGCCGATGTGGCCGCTGTCGATTGTCCGGCGGCCGATGGCGTCGCCGTGCCCGTCGTCCCGGCGCCGAGCGTCACGACGCCGCTGCCGCCGAGGCTTCCCGTCGTTATCCCATTGGTCTGCGCTGCGACCGGGGCCGCCGCCGCCAATGACAACAGAACTGCATAGCAGAGCGATCGTGCCATCGCGCTGACCGGACCTCGATATCGCCCCCTGCTCAACACGGGTCTCCCAACCTCGTTCCGTCGCAATCGGCTTGGTGCGCCGCCGAGCCTGCGGTCGGGCGACAATCGGGTTCGGCGCAATCGGCACCCGGCGCCTGCGGCAATTTCGCCGGCCCGCCGGCGGTCGCCGCGATGCGCTGGATCACGGCGGGTCTCGGCCACGCGATCTCTGCCTGCTCGAAGGCGACCGTTGTGAGCCCGGCGAAGGCTTCGAGCAGTTCGCCCGGGCGCAACAGGAACTCAGGATTGCGCGGACGCCCAAAGCGCTCGTTGCCGAGGGCGAAGGTTTCGTAGATCAGCACGCCCTCGGTGGCGAGCGCAGAAGCGATCGCCGGCAGCAATGGTCGATGCAGGTAGTTGGTCACGACGATCGCGTCATAGCCGCCGCCGAGTTTCCAGTCGGCGCCGCGCTCGAGGTCGATCTCGATGATTTCGCAGCCGGGCCCGGCGAAGCTCCACAATCCCGAGACGTCGCGGTCGGCGGCGCGGACGGCGAAGCCCCGGTCACGCAACAGCCGCAGGTGGCGCCCGGCGCCGGCCGCGAGGTCGAGGACCAGCCCGCCCGGCCGGATCAGCGGCAGAAACCGCTCGACCCAGGCCGACGCTGCGGCCGAGCCCGCCAACGTTGAAGGATTTGTCAATGTTGCCGCCACAGAATTGCTAAGGCCGCGGAGGACGGTGTAAAACGCCGGTCAGGAGGTCGGCTCGATGATTTTGTTTTCCTTGCGCTGCGCTCAGGGCCACGAGTTCGAGGGGTGGTTCCGCGACGGCGCCGGGTTCGAGGCGCAGCACGCGGCCGGCGAGATCGCTTGCCCGCATTGCGGCGACACCTCGGTCGAGAAGGCGGTAATGGCGCCCCGGGTCGGCCGCTCGCGCGAGGCGCCGCCGCCGGCCGTGGCCTTGGCTCGGATGCGCCAGGCGCTCGTTGAGATGCGCCGGCAGATCGAGACCCATTGCGATTACGTCGGCGAGCGCTTTGCCGAGGAAGCCCGCCGCATTCACTATGGCGAGACCGATCCGCGCGGCATCTACGGTGAGGCGAGCGACGCCGAGTTGCGCGAACTGAACGATGAGGGGATCAGCTTTGGCCAGATCCCGTGGATCCCGCCGACCGACGGCTGAGGAGCCGCCGCCTCGCCTCACTGCCGCACCGCCATGACCAGATAGTTGACCTCGAGGTCCGAGGTCAGCGCCCACTCGCCCCGCATCGGGTCATAGCCGACGCCGACGATCTCGACCGGCCGCAGATGATTGCGACGCAGGCCAAGAACCAGTTCGGACGGGCGCGGGAACTTGCGCCAGTCGTGGGTTCCGCGCGGCAGCCAACCGAGGATGTATTCGGCGCCGACGATCGCCAGCGCGAAGGACCGGGCGGTGCGGTTCAGAGTGGCGGCGATCAGCGCCCCGCCCGGAGCCACCAGCCCGTCGAGCGAGCGCCAGAACATGTTGCGGTCGGCGACATGCTCGATCACCTCGAGCGCCAGCACCGCGTCGAAGCGCTCGCCCATCCCGGCGACCGATTCGGCGGCGGCGATCCGATAGTCGATTTCGAGACCGGTCGCCTGCGCGTGCGTCCGCGCCGCGGCGACGGCTTCGGGCCCGGCGTCGATGCCGCTCACGCTGAAGCCGAGCCGCGCCATCGGCTCGGCCACGAGGCCGCCGCCGCACCCGATATCGAGCAGGCTCAGCCCGTCGAACGGCCGCAGCAGGCTGGAATCGCGCCGGAAATGCCGGAGGAGCCGGGAGCGGATAAAGCCGAGCCGGGTCGGATTGAGCCGGTGCAATGCGCGAAAGCTGCCGTCCGGGTCCCACCAGGCCTCGGCTTGCGCTGCGAAACGGCCGAGCTCGTCGTCGTCGACGGTGGTGCCGCTGGCGAGCACGGCTCGATCCCTCCCCGGTTGTCCTCGGCCCAATGGCCTGGCCGGCCGGAATGGAGTATGTGATGGAACTCGCAACCCGGCAACGGCTCGGACGGTGTGCAAAAGGACATGGCGCGCCTCGTGCAGAAATTCGGCGGCACCTCGCTCGCCGATGTCGAGCGGATCAGCAGCGTCGCCCGTCGCGTCAAACGCGAAGTCGACGCCGGAAACGAGGTGGCGGTGGTCGTCTCGGCGATGGCCGGCGTGACCAACCAGCTGGTCGAGTGGACGCGCCAGACGAGCCGATTGCACGACGCGCGCGAATACGATGTCGTCGTCTCGTCCGGCGAGCAGGTGACCGCCGGTCTGTTGGCGCTGGCGCTGCAAGAGCTGGGGATCGACGCGCGCTCCTGGCTCGGCTGGCAGGTCCCGATCCGCACCGACGGCGTGCACGGCAAGGCGCGTATCGAGGCGATCGAGGTGGCCGAGATCGGCCGCCGCCTGCAGCGCGGCCAAGTCGCCGTGGTGGCCGGGTTTCAGGGGATCGATCTGCGCGGGCGGATCACCACCCTCGGCCGCGGCGGCTCGGACACCTCGGCCGTGGCGCTCGCCGCGGCGCTCAAGGCCGATCGCTGCGACATCTTCACCGATGTCGACGGGGTCTACACCAGCGACCCGCGGATCGTTGCGAAAGCGCGCAAGCTCGATAGAATTACCTACGAAGAAATGTTGGAAATGGCCTCGCAGGGCGCGAAGGTATTGCAGACGCGCTCGGTCGAGATGGCGATGAACCACCGGGTGCGGGTCCAGGTGCTGTCGAGCTTCACCGACACTCCCGGAACCCTCGTGGTCGACGAGGACGAGATCGTGGAACAGCAGGTCGTGAGCGGCATCGCCTACAGCCGCGACGAAGCCAAGATCACGGTGCAGAAAGTGGCCGACCGCCCGGGCGTGGCGGCGGCCATCTTCGGCCCGCTCGCCGACCATGCGATCAATGTCGACATGATCGTGCAGAACGTCTCGGAAGACGGCCGCGCCGATCTGACCTTTACCGTGGCGCGGGCCGATCTCGACCGTGCCGTATCGGTGTTGGAGGAAGGCCGGCAGCTGCTCGGGTTTGCGGCGCTGAAGCCCGATTCGAACGTGGTCAAGATCTCGGTCATCGGCGTCGGCATGCGCAGCCATGCCGGCGTCGCCCAGCAGATGTTTCGCACACTCTCGGAAAAGGGGATCAACATCCAGGTGATCTCGACTTCCGAAATCAAAGTCAGCGTCCTGATCGCCGCCGAATACACCGAGCTCGCGTTGCGGGCGTTGCACACCGCCTACGGGCTCGACGCCGAAGGATGACCCTGGGCATCGCCGCGTCAGAATTTTCGGCAGGGGGGCGGCGCGCGGCGAGCGCGGGAGATTCCGGGACCGAGATTGGCCGCGCCGAACTCGATCGGCTGTGGGCCCGCGGACGAGCGGTGCTGGGCTGCGACATCGCCATCATGGGCGGGGCGATGACCTGGGTGTCGGAGCGCAATCTGGTCGCCGCCATCTCCAATGCCGGCGGCTTTGGGATCATCGCCTCGGGATCGATGTCGCCGGAACTGCTCGCCGCCGAAATCGCCGCGACCAGGGCACTGACCGAGCGGCCGTTCGGGGTCAATCTGATCACGCTGCACCCGCAGCTGAGCGAGCTGATCGAAGTCTGCGCCGCCTTGCGCGTCGGTCATGTCGTGCTGGCCGGCGGCCTGCCGAGCGGCACGGCGATGACCCGGATCAAGGACAGCGGCGCGCGGGTGTTCTGTTTTGCGCCGGCGCTCGCCTTCGCGCGCAAGCTCGTGCGCATGGGCGCCGACGCGATCGTCATCGAAGGCAGCGAAGCGGGCGGCCATGTCGGGCCGGTCTCGACCGGAGTGCTGGCGCAGGAGATCCTGCCGCATCTCGGCGAAGTCCCGGTGTTCGTCGCCGGCGGCATCGGTCGCGGCGAGGCGATCCTGGCCTATCTCGAAATGGGCGCCGCCGGCGTTCAGCTCGGGACCCGCTTTGTCTGCGCCGAGGAATTGATCGCCCATCCGCGCTTCAAGCGGGCATTCATCCGCGCCTCGGCGCGCGACGCCGTCACCTCGCTCCAGCTCGATCCCCGCTTCCCGGTGATCCCGGTGCGGGCTCTCGCCAACCCGGCGACCGAACGGTTCCTTGTCGTGCAGCGCGCGGTCATCGAGCGGTTTGCCCGTGGCGAGGTGTCCCAAAAAGACGCGCAACTCGAAATCGAGCACTTCTGGGCCGGTGCTCTGCGCCGCGCGGTCATCGACGGCGATGTCGAGCGGGCTCGCTGATGGCCGGGCAGAGTGTGGGCTTCGTGACCCGCGAACAGAGCACCGCCGAGATCCTGGACGAGCTGATCGGCCAGGCGGTCTCGGTGCTCGCCGCCCGCGTCGGGGGCGGTGGCCGTCATTCCGCAAACTCGGATGCGCCGGCTTGGCCGCTAGGCGGAGGCGGGCCGCCATGACCGAAACGCGCACGGCCGAGGCTCCGGGCAGCATCAGCGGAACCCGCCGGCTGCTGCGCCGGCTGCGCGACATCATGGCGGGCTCGGCCACCGCACAGGAGCGGCTCGACCGCATCGTCCGCATCGTCGCCGCCGAGATGGTTGCCGAAGTCTGCTCGGCCTATGTGATGCGCGCCGGCGAAGTGCTCGAGCTGTTCGCCACCGAGGGGCTGCGGCCGGAGGCCGTGCACCGCACCCGGCTGCGCGTCGGCGAGGGCCTCGTCGGTCTGATCGCGGCGACGGCGCGGCCGCTGGCGTTGGCCGACGCGCAGGCCCATCCCGATTTCGCCTACCGGCCCGAGACCGGCGAGGAAATCTATCACTCGCTCTTGGGCGTGCCGATGCTGCGCGGCGGCCGGGTGCTCGGCGTGCTGGTGGTGCAGAACCGGACCTTGCGCCATTACGCCGAGGACGAGATCGAGGTTCTGCAGACGATCGCGATGATCCTCGCCGAGCTCGTCGCCGGCGGCGAGCTGGTCAATCCGTACGAGATCGCGCAGAGCCATGCCGGCGGGATGCTCCCGGTCCGGCTCGTCGGGGTCCGGCTCAATCCCGGGCTGGCGATCGGGCCCGCGGTGCTGCACGAGCCGCGCCTGCCGATCCGCCAGGTCGTCGCCGAGGACGTTGCTGCCGAGCTCGCGCGCCTGCGGCACGCGGTGACGGCGATGCGCGAATCGATCGACCGGCTGGTGGTGGCGAGCCGCGGTCTCGGCGATGGCGAGCACCGCGACATCCTCGAAACCTATCGCATGTTCGCCGACGACCGCGGCTGGCTCGCCCGCATCGCCGATGCGATCCGCACTGGCCTGACCGCCGAGGCGGCGGTGCAAAAGGTCCGCGACGAGACCAGCACCCGGATGATGCAGGCGAGCGACCCCTATTTGCGCGAACGCCTGGTCGATCTCGAGGATCTCGCCAATCGGCTGCAGCAGCATCTCTCGGACCAGCCTCCGAGCGCCGCCTGGGCCGAGCTGCCGCCCGAGTTCGTGCTGGTCGCGCGCGCGATGGGCCCGGCCGAATTGCTGGATTACGCGCACCGACGGATCATTGGCCTGGTGCTCGAAGAAGGCTCGCCGACGGCGCATGTGGCGATTGTCGCGCGTGCGCTCGACATTCCCGTCGTCGGCCGGGTCGACGGTGCCGTGAGCCGCATCGAGAACGGCGACATCATCATTGTCGATGGCGACCACGCGCAAATCCTGATCCGGCCCAGCGCCGATATTCAGCAATCGACGGCGGCGACGGTCGAGGCGCGAAGCCGACGGCGCGCCCTTTATGACAGCTTGCGCAACGCTCCGGCGATCACCCGCGACGGGACCGGCATCAGGCTGCTGCTGAATGCAGGGCTGCTGCTCGACATGTCGCAGCTGGCGGCGACCGGGGCCGAGGGGGTCGGACTGTTTCGCACCGAGATCCCGTTTATGGTGCGCGACACTTTTCCTGCGGTCGAGGACCAGACCGAATTCTACCGCAACGTGTTCGAGCAGGCCGAAGGGCGGCCGGTGGTGTTCCGCACGCTCGACATCGGCGGCGACAAGCTATTGCCGTATCTGCCGCATGCGGTCGAGGACAACCCGGCGATGGGCTGGCGGGCGATCCGCATCGGGCTCGACCGGCCGGCGATGCTGCGCGAGCAGCTGCGCGCGCTGGTGCGCGCCGCCGAGGGCCGCAACCTCTTCGTCAAGTTTCCGATGATCGCCGAGGTCCCCGAGCTGGAGCGGGCCCGCGCCCTGCTCGATCGGGAGCTCGCCCGCGCCGCCGGCGAAGGTCGCCCGCCGCCCGCGTCGGTCAAGATCGGCGTCATGCTCGAAGTGCCGGCGCTGCTGTGGCAGTTGCCGGCGCTGTGCCGGCGGATCGACTTTCTGTCGATCGGCACCAACGATCTGCTGCAGTTCCTGTTTGCCTGCGATCGCGGCAACCCGCGGCTCGCCGACCGTTACGACCCGCTCTCCGCGCCGATGCTGGCGCTGCTGCGCGAAGTCATCGCGCAGACCCGCCGCGCGGCGGTACCGCTCAGCATGTGCGGTGAGATGGCGGGTAGCCCGATCGAGGCCATGGTGCTGATCGCGCTCGGCTTCCGGACCTTGTCGATGACCGGGACGGCGATCGGCCCGGTCAAGACGATGATCCGCACCCTCGATGCCGCTGCAGCCGCCGAGTATGTCGCGGAAATCGGCAGCCGGCCGGACCATTCGCTCAGACCCAAGCTCGAAGCCTATGCCCGCGACCATGCGATCGCGTTGTAACCCGATTGCAACGCCCGGTCGGGCGCTCGCAGTGTAAAGACAGCGTCGGGGCGAAGGAACGCAGGCGCCCGGTCGACGATTGCTCATTGATGCCGCGTCGGATGATTTCGGCCGGCGTGCCCGACGCGCGTAAACGGGACACCGGCGGGAACGCCCGCGCGCCTTTGGAGAATCGAGCATCTTTGGTTAGGCTGGGCCGACGCCAAGGCGCGCGCCGCCCTCCGATCGGGCCTCGACCAATCAGAAGCCGGCCGCTGCTGCGACGGCTGCCTCCGGCTCGTCGCTCGCGGCCGCGGCAACCCCCGTCTTTGCTGCGCCCTCGGGGCCCGCTGCCGCGATACCGGAGCCAACCGGTCGGCGAAGCCTCCCGCAGGCGGAGCCGAAGCCTGCGCCCGCGGCTTTGCCCGAGACCCCTCGCGCGTCTGGCGCGATCGGCGCGCCGTCGCGGGTGGTTTTGCAGGCCACCGCCGACAGCTGGATCGAAGTGCGCGACGCCGACCGCAATGTCCTGTTCACTGGCGTCTTGAAGTCCGGCGAGACTTACCCGGTGCCCGACCGTCCGGGGCTGTCGCTGCGGGCCGGCAATGCCGGCGGGCTCGCCGTGCTGGTCGACGGCAAGCCGGCGCCGGCGCTGGGGCCGCCTGGTGCGATCCGCCGCAACGTCGCGCTCGATCCGCAGAGCCTGACCGCGGCCGATACGGTCCGGTGAGCGAGCGCCTGATATTCGCGCCCACGCCTTTTGTGCGCTGCCGAAACGGTCTATATGCGTGTTAATGCGAAACTGCCCGAACGAGGATGATGATGAGCGTCCGGCCCTATCGTGACATCCATCGCCGCGCCTGCCGCAAGATCTACGTCGGCAAGGTGCCGGTCGGCGGCGACGCGCCGATCACCGTCCAGTCGATGACCAACACGGTCACCAGCGACGTGAAAGCCACGGTCGAGCAGGTCCAGGCGCTGGAACGCGCCGGCGCCGACATCGTCCGGGTGTCGTGCCCCGACCAGGAATCGGCGCTGGCGCTCAAGGAGATCGTGCGCCAGGCGACGGTGCCGATCGTCGCCGACATCCACTTCCACTACAAACGCGCGATCGAGGCGGCGGAGAGCGGCGCTGCCTGCCTGCGCATCAACCCCGGCAATATCGGCTCGTCCGAGCGCGTGCGCGAGGTGATCAAGGCGGCCAAGGACCATGGCTGCTCGATGCGGATCGGGGTCAACGCCGGCTCGCTCGAGCGCGATCTCCTCGAGAAATACGGCGAGCCCTGCCCCGAGGCCATGGTCGAGAGCGCGCTCGACCACGCCAAGATCCTTGAGGACAACGATTTCTTCGAGTTCAAGATCTCGTGCAAGGCCTCCGACGTGTTCCTCGCCGTCGCCGCCTACCAGCAGCTGGCCGAAGCCTGCGACTATCCGCTGCATCTCGGCATCACCGAAGCCGGCGGCCTCAGGAGCGGCACGGTCAAATCCTCGATCGGGCTCGGCATGCTGCTGTGGTCGGGCATCGGCGACACGATCCGGGTGTCGCTGTCGGCCGACCCGGTCGAGGAGGTCAAGGCCGGGTTCGAGATGCTGAAATCGCTGAATCTGCGCCGCCGCGGGGTCACCGTGATCTCGTGCCCGTCCTGCGCGCGCCAGCAATTCGAGGTGATCAAGACGGTCGAGCGGCTCGAGGAGCGGCTCGCCCACATCACGACGCCGTTGACCGTCTCGGTGATCGGCTGCGTCGTCAACGGCCCGGGCGAGGCGCGCGAGACCGATATCGGCTTCACCGGCGGCGGCAACGGCACCCACCAAGTCTATATCAGCGGGCTCACCGACCACCGCCTGAAGGATGCCGATATCGTCGACCATCTGGTCGAGTTGATCGAAAAGAAGGCCGCCGAGATCGAGGCGCAGCGCCAAACCGACGCGCCGGCGCTGGAGCCCGCCCAGTAATCCGGCGAGTCGTGCTAACGCCGGTTCGAGACCGGGCGGCCCTGGCCGATCTAGGGTGCCGCGGTCGCGAGGCCGCGTTCGCCGCGGCGCAGCTCGGCGGTGTCGTTGCGGCCGGCGAGGAAGGATTTGATGTTGCGGGTCGCCTGGCGCAGGCGCTGGCGGTTTTCGACCAGCGCGATGCGCACGAACCCTTCGCCATATTCGCCAAAACCGATCCCCGGCGACACCGCGACATTGGCGCGCTCGAGCAGGAGCTTGGAGAAGGCGAGGCTGCCGATCGCGCGATATTGCGACGGGATCGGCGCCCAGGCGAACATCGTCGCTTCGGGCGGCGGCACCTCCCAGCCGGCCTGGCGCAACCCGTCCACGACCACATCGCGGCGCGCCTGATAGCGCTGGCGGGTCTCGGCGATGCAGTCCTGCGGGCCGTTCAAGGCCGCGGTCGCCGCCACCTGGATGGGCGTGAAGGCGCCATAGTCCAAATACGATTTGACCCGCGACAATGCCCCGATCAGCCGCTTGTTGCCGACCGCAAAGCCGATACGCCAGCCGGCCATCGAATAGGTCTTGCTCAGCGAGCTAAATTCGACGGCGATGTCGCGCGCCCCCGGCACCTCGAGGATCGAGGGCGGCGGCTTGCCGTCGAAATAGATTTCGGCATAGGCGAGATCGGACAGCACGACGATGTCGTGACGCCGGCAGAAGGCGATGATCTCGCCATAGAAATCGAGGTCGACGGTCTGCGCCGTCGGGTTGGCCGGAAAGTTCAGCACGATCGCCAGCGGCGCCGGGATGCTGTGCCGCACCGCCTTTTTCAATTCGGCGAGAAAGTCGAATTCGGGGCCGACCGGCACGTGGCGCACCGAGGCGCCGGCCATGATGAAGCCGAAGGCGTGGATCGGGTAGCACGGGTTCGGCGCCAGCACGATGTCGCCGGGTGCGGTGATCGCCTGCGCCAGGTTGGCGAGGCCTTCCTTCGAGCCCAGGGTCACGATGATTTCACGCTCGGGATCGAGCTCGACATTGAACCGGCGAGCGTAATAGCCGGCGCAGGCGCGGCGCAGCCCGGTGATGCCGCGCGACACCGAATAGCCGTGGGTCTTGGGGTTTTGCACCGCCTCGATCAGCTTGGCGACGATGTGCGGCGGGGTCGGGCCATCGGGGTTGCCCATGCCGAGATCGATCACGTCGCGCCCCGCGGCGCGCGCCTCGGCTTTCAGCGCGTTGACCTCGCTGAAGACATAGGGCGGAAGGCGCTTGATGCGGTAGAAATCCTCGGTCATGGCGGCCCGGCAAGTGTGAACACCGCCCTTTTAGCCGGCTGCCGGCGCTTTGGCGAGGGTAATGGCGCCGAGCGCCCGGATTATGCCGCCGGGCGGGCGTCGGGCCGCAGCAATTGCGGCAGATGCCGCGCGACGGTCCGCCGCCCGCGTTTCCAGACGGCGAGCGGCTGGCGAATCTCGGCGATCGTTTGCTCGGGGGTGTCGGCGTCGATGATCACGATGTCGGCCGGGTTGCCGACCGCGAGCCCGTAATCATCGAGGTTGAGCAATCGGGCCGAGCGTTCGGTCAGCATCGCGAAGATCTCGCGCAATTGCTCGGCGCGGGCGATCTGCAGCACATTCGCTTGCAGGTTCGCCATGCGGATCAGCGAGCAGTCGCCATAAGGGGTGGCCGGGTTCAGGACGTTGTTGGTCGAGAGCGAGCAGTTGACCCCGTGCTCGACCAGGAAATTGGCGTCGGCGACGCCGCGGCGCACATCATGGTCGCGGTCGCGGCCTGTCAGATAGAGATCGGTCAGCGGCAAGACCGTGACCGCGACGCCGGCATCGGCGATGCGTTTGGCCAGCTCCGCCAGTTCGTGGGGCGGCAGCGCCGCGAGCTTGGCCATATGGCCGACCGTGACCCGGCCGCCCCGCCGATACTGTTGGGTCAGCTCG
This sequence comes from uncultured Alphaproteobacteria bacterium, assembly GCA_963795485.1. Classification (GTDB taxonomy): domain Bacteria; phylum Pseudomonadota; class Alphaproteobacteria; order ATCC43930; family CGMCC-115725; genus AP-15. The sequence continues at coordinate 350,030 of CAWCIL010000008.1, read as the reverse complement.
CAGACCAGCGGAATGTCGAGCGGCTCGCTGCCGTCGCCGACATCGAGATGGATGTCGATCTCGGCGTCGAACTCGCGCGCCAGCTCGAAGATCCGGCGGATCTGGCCGGCATGGTCGGGGTCGTAGCGCGGCGCGCCGCCGATCGCCCGAGCCCCGCGCTTCAGGCCCTCGACCAGCAATTCGTCGGTGCCGGGATCGTTGGTCAGCCCGTCCTGGGCGAAGACGCAGATCTCGATGTCGATCGCCCATTGGTATTCGGCGATCAGCGACTGCACCCCCTCGAAGCCGCGCATGCCGATCGCCGGGTCGAGCTCGACCTGGGTGCGCATGCGGGTGGCGCCGTTGAGGATGCAGTCTTCGAGGGTGCGCGCCGCGCGCCGCCGCACGTCCTCGACGCTGAGCTCGTGCTTGATCGCCTTGACCTGCGCCATCGGCGCGATGCGGCGTCCCGTTTCGGGCGGGCAGCGGTCGATCAGCCGCGACTTGTCGAGATGGATGTGAGTCTCGACGAGACCGGCGCAGGCGAGCCGACCCTCCGCGTCATAGCTCTCGGCCGCGTCGCCAAGCCCGTGCCCGATCGCCGCGATCCGGCCGTCGGCAACGCCGATCTCGACCGGCTCCGAGCCGGCCGGCCGATCGGCCGGCCGCGCGTTGCGGATGATCAGATCCATCGGGCCGGGCAGTCCCCGCTCACACCACCGGGGAGCGGCCGCCATCGACGTTGATGGCGCAGCCGGTCACGTAAGAGGCGGCGTCGGAGGCGAGAAAGGTCGCGACATTGGCGAACTCCTCGGCGCGGCCCATGCGGCCCATCGGCACCCCCCGCCCGGCCTGCGCAATCATATCTTCGAGCGAGATGTTCGCACCCTCGCGCTGATGGCGGCGGACGATCTGGTCGCTGACGATGACGCCCACATGCAGAGAGTTGACCAGCACATTGTGCGGCGCGCCTTCGTGCGATAATGCCTTGGTGAAGGCCATCTGCGCGGCGCGGCTGACCGAGGTCGGCGCGCTGTCGGCGCCCGGCGCCTTGGCCCCGATATTGAGCACGCTGATGATCCGGCCCCATTTGCGCTGCTTCATCTGCGGGAACAGAAGCCGGCAAAAGCGAATCTGCGCAAATAGTTTGAGGTCGAGATCGGCCTGCCACTGCTCGTCGGTAAGCGTCTCCGATGGGCCGCGGGTCGATTGGCCGGCATTGTTGACATAGATGTCGATCTTGCCGAACTGCGACATGATCTGGTCATAGGCGGCCTTGATCGGCGCCATCTTCGACACGTCGCAGCTGATCGCCGCGACCTTGCCCTTGGCGCCGCGCTCGATCTGACCCTTGGCGTCGGCGAGCGTCGCCTGGTCGCGCGCGAGGATCGCGACATCGGCCCCCGAGGCGGCGAATTCCTTGGCGATCGCGAGGCCGAGTCCCTTGCTGCCGCCGGTGACCACGGCACTTCTTCCGTCAAGCCGAACTTCCATTTTCGTAGCTCCTTCCCGGGGTTGTGAATCAGCAGGTCAGCCGATCGATTTCTCGCAGTTCCTCCGAGCTCAAGGCCCAGCCGGCGGCACGCACATTGTGCTCGACCTGCTCTGCCGTGGTGGCGCCGGCGATAACGCTCGCCACCGCCGGGCGATGCAACAGCCAGCTCAGCGCGAGTTCGAGAAGTGTGCGGCCGCGCTCGGCGGCAAACCCTTCGAGGCGCTCGATCGCCGTCCAGTTCTCGTCGCTCAGGTAGCGGCCGGCGGCGCGCGGCGTCTTCTCCAGGCGGGAGCCCGGCGGCAATGCCGCACCGCGACGGTATTTGCCGGTCAACAACCCGTCGGCCAAGGGCCGAAACGGGATCAGGCCCAGCCCATAGGCTTCGAGCACCGGCATCAACTCGCGGTCGAGGCCGCGCGCCAACAGGCTGTATTCCTCCTGGCACGAGACGAAATGCTCGAGGCCGAGATGCTTCGAGGTCCACCGCGCCTCGACCACCTGCCAGGGTGCCAATGTCGATGACCCGATATAGCGCACCTTGCCTTGCCGCACGAGATCGTCGAGCGCGCGCAAGGTCTCCTCGATCGGGGTCAGCGGATCGGGCTGGTGCTGCTGGTAGAGGTCGATCCAGTCGGTTTTGAGGCGCTTAAGGCTGGCCTCGACCTCGGCCATGATATAACCGCGCGAGGCGCCCTCGAACCGGCCGGAGCCATCCATCGGCCGGGCGAATTTGGTCGCCAGCACGATGTCCTTGCGGCGGACCCCCAGGATTTTGCCTAGATATTCTTCGGAGCTGCCGCGGGGGTCGCCATAGGTGTCCGACTCGTCAAAAAAGGTGATGCCGAGATCGAGCGCCTTGTGCACGACCTGTTTGGTCGCGTCGAAATCGATCCGCCCGCCGAAATTGTTGCAGCCGAGCCCGATCGCCGACACAAGCAGCCCCGATTTCCCCAGATTGCGCTGTTCCACCCGATCATCCCCGCCCGCTTCGGCAGCACCAGTATGCAGCACCAGTATAAGGGCTTCACGTGCGAGGGAAAGGATCGCGGCCGCGCTCGGCCCTGTTGCCGAGATAGAAGGTCGACCCTAAGGACGGCGCCGCCCTCAGCTGAAGACCGCGCGAAGTCGTAGGTGACGAGCGCGTTGGGGATCGGGTTGCCATGCGCGAAACCGGCGAAGTTGACGCTTTGCCGTTTTGCCATCGGTTCGCTCCTAGCCATCGGTTCGCTCCTAGCCATCGGTTCCCCTAGATTGCCGGCCCGTCGCCGGCGAGGGTGGTGCGGCGCACGTCGCGCACCTCGTTGCGGTCGAAGCGGCGGGCGCGGTGCATCGTCGAGCGGTTGTCCCACATGACCAGGTCGTGCGGCCTCCACGGGTGCGAATAGACGAACTCGCGCTGGGTCGCATGCTCGATCAGGTCGCGCAGAAACATCCGCGCCTCGGGGGTCGTCCAGCCGAGGATGGCGCCGGCATGCGCGGCCAGAAACAACGATTTTCGCCCGTTCGACGGATGGGTGCGCACCAATGGCTGAGGCACCGGGCGAAAGGCCTCGACCTCCTCCGGCGTCAATTCGGTAAAGCCGATCGCCTCGCGCGAATAGATCAGCGAATGCTCGCAGACGAGATCCTCGACCTCGACCTTGGTGCGGGCGTCGAGCGCGTCATAAGCGGCGCGCATGTCGGCGAATTCGGTGTTCGCGCCCCAGGATGGGATGACCCGGCCGGAGAGCAGCGAATATTTCGCCGGGATCGGGTGGAACGAGCTGTCGGAATGCCACAGCCGGTCGGCGAGCTTGAAGAACCACACCCGATCCTCGGCCGACATGATCGAGCCGGACTTGTCGAGATTGGAGAAATCGGCGATGCCGGGGCCGAGCCGGTGGTCTTCGGGCTTTCTGACATGCCCCGCCCTGGCGTTGCGCTCGAGCTCGCCGAAATGGCGAGTAAAGGCGATCTGCTCGGCGTCGCTCAGCTCTTGGTCGCGGAAGACGAGCACGGCGTATTCGTCCATGCCGGCCTCGATCGCAGCGACCATGTCGCGGTCGAGCGGGCGCCGGCAGTCGACACCGTTGACCTCGCCGGCGAAAGCCGGATGCAGCCCCTTGATCGAGATCGGCATCGGGATGGCTCCTGCTTATCTGAAGTGCGGCATGATCTGTTCGCAGTACAAGCGCGAGATGCCGTATCCCATCGGCTCTGCGCGCTGCGTCTGGGGCGCCACTCTAGCCCCTGAGGCGTGCTCGACCTAGATATAGCGCGACGCGGACTTGCACGAGGGCGGACCGACACTGTCGGGTGAACTTGCGCAGTCCGATCGGCCGAGTTACAGCTAGTTCGTGCAATCTGGGAGCATTCCGAATGGCAAATCCAACGTCCGACACGCTGGCGGCCCCGGCCGCGGCGGTCAGCCCGTCCGGCATCAACCATCTGGTGCTGAATGTTCGCGACATCGACGAGTTGCACAAATTCTGGACCGAGATCGTCGGCTTCAAGCAGGTCGGCGAGCTGCATCCGAAAGAGGGTCGGCCAAACCCGCCGAAGATGCGGTTCTACAGCGCAATCAATGACGGGAAGCTGACGCATCACACCGTCGCCCTGGTCGAAAGCCCGAACCTGCCGCCGCCTTCCGAATGGGGTTTATCGGGCGCCACCGTCGCGATCAACCATGTGGCGCTGACCATGCCCAACCGCGAAGCCTGGCAAAAGCAGCTCGCCTTTTTGCAGAGCCGCGGGGTCAAGTTCAACTGGCGGGTCAACCACGGCGTGACCCACAGCGTCTACATCAACGATCCCAACGGCTACGGCGTCGAGTTCCTCTACGAGATGCCGCGCGAGATGTGGGAAAACGACATCGACGCGGGGATCAATTGGCTCGAAAACCTGCCGAGCGAGGGTCCCGAGGCGCTCGTCGACCGCACCGACACGCCGAGCTTCGGCAAGAAAGAACCGATGCCGGCGGAGTAACAATAAGCCCCCGCGTCCTTCATTCCCTCCCCCGCGTGCGGCTAGTGACGGGGGAGGGAGATGAGCAGCCATCCCATCGCTACTGCCGCAGCCCAGCACCCGCGGTCATGCCCCGGGCGCGAGCACGCCGCGGCGGATCTGGTCGCGCTCGATCGATTCGAACAGCGCGCGGAAATTGCCCTCGCCAAAGCCGTCGTTGCCTTTGCGCTCGATGATCTCGAAAAAGATCGGGCCGATCACCGTGTCGGTGAAGATCTGCAGCAGCAGCCCCTGGCCCTCGCCGGGCATGCCGTCGATCAGGATGCGGTCGCGCCGCAGCCGGGCGAGGTCCTCGCCATGCCCCGGCACCCGCGCCTCGACCGCCTCGTAATAGGTGTCGGGGACCGACATGAACGGAATCTCGCGCGCCCGCAGCGCCTCGACCGTCGCATAGATATCGCTGGTCGCCAGGGCGATGTGCTGGATGCCTTCGCCGTGATAGGCCGCCAGATATTCGGCGATCTGCGACTTGTCGTCGGCGCTCTCGTTGATCGGGATGCGGATCTTGCCGTCGGGGCTGGTCATCGCCTTGGAGCGCAGCCCGGTCAATTTGCCCTCGATGTCGAAATAGCGGATTTCGCGAAAGTTGAAGAAGCGCTCGTAGAACTCGGCCCACAATCCCATCCGGCCGCGATGCACGTTGTGGGTCAAATGGTCGATCGCGGTCAGCCCGACCCCCGCCGACTCCCGGTCCGCGGTCAGCGGGACGAAATCCACGTCGTAGATCGTATGCTCGGCGTAACGGTCGACCAGATAGATCAGGCTGCCGCCGATCCCCTCGATCGCCGGGATGTTGAGCTCCATCGGCCCGAGCTTGCCGTGCACCGGCTTGGCGCCGAGGCTGATCGCCCGCTCGTAGGCCTTGGCCGCGTCGGCGACGCGAAAGGCGATGGCGCAGACTGAAGGTCCGTGCAACCGGGCGAAGGCCTGCGCAAAGCTTTCGGGCTCGGCGTTCAGGATGAAGTTGACGTCGCCCTCTCTGTAGAGCGTCACTTTCTTCGAGCGGTGGCGCGCCGCCGCCACGAGCCCCATGCGCTCGAACAACGCCGCCAGGGCCTGCGGGTCGGGGCCGGTGTATTCGACGAACTCGAACCCGTCCGTCCCCATCGGGTTGTCCCACAGATCGTGCCTGGGTGCTGCGGTCATCGGGAACTCCGTTCGCTCGGGACCAAAATGTGGTCGCTGCTGCATGGACCGCCAAGGGCGATCGGCCTGAGACCGGGTCCCGGTGCTTTGACAGCGGCGAACGGCCGGCGCAGATTGTTTCGGCCATTCGAGGAGGCGGAGCCGCGATGAGCGAGAGGCACAGGATCGGCGTGGTTGCGGCGACCGGCCTGACCGCCGCGCTGGTGCTGCTGGCGGGTCCTGCCGCAGCCAGGGCCGACGAGTGGTCCGACCTTCGCGCCAACCAGCAGCCGATTCCGCAGCGCCTCGACCGGCTGCCGTCGAGCCAGATCCAAGCGGCACCGCCGCCGGCGCCCGGCAGCGGCGGGCCCAATCCCGAAGGCGCCCCGAGCGGCGGCTCAGCGACGCCGGACCAGCCGTTGCTCGGCGGCAGCTTTCCGCGGTCGTTTGTGATCCCCGGGACCGGCACTTCGGTCCGGGTCGGCGGCTCGATCGACGAGAGCTTCGGCTACCGCACGGACCGCTAGGAGCGCTTTCCGCCTGAGCTGGCGCTGTGTCGTTGCGAGGAGCGCAGCGGCGAATCAATCTATACGGACAGCGCTCCCCGGCATCCGATTGCTTCGCGGAGTCCTGTCCTCGGGCCGGCCGCCGGCCGGACCCGCGGGCTCGCAAGGGCCGATCCGAGGGTGGCGGGTCAAGATGATGGAGAACCGGGTACTCAGTCGGCGTCAGCGCCGATCGTGAGGCGGGTCGCCCGCCCCGGTTCCGGCGAGGTGCGCCGCTCTTGGCTACTCCTCGTCAGGCACGCCCCGTTCGAGTTCGTCGAGCCATACCGTAGCACTCGCGTCGGAGGGGGCGCGCCAGTCGCCGCGCGGGGAGAGCGAGCCGCCTGACGAGATTTTCGGGCCGTTGGGCAGGGCCGAGCGCTTGAACTGGCTCAGCTGGTAGAAGCGCAGCAGGAAGACCCGCAACCAGCGCTTGATCTCGGCAAGGTTGTAGGCACGCCGCGCCGTCTCCGGCGTGTTGACGGGCCAGGCCCCGCGTTCCGGATCGGCCCAGGCGTTCCACGACAGATAGGCGATCTTTGACGGGCTGAACCCGAGCCGCGTCGCGTAAAATAGATTGAAATCCTGCAATGCGTAGGGACCGACGATGCTCTCGGTCGACTGGATCAGGCCGTCCGCGCCCGGCGGCACCAGCTCGGGCGAGATCTCGGTCGCCAGGATGTCGTGGAGGATCGGCGCCGTCTCCGGCCCGAGGTCGCCCGACGCGGCGACAAAGCGGATCAGGTGCTGGATCAGGGTCTTGGCGACCGAGGCGTTGGGGTTGTAATGCGACATCTGGTCGCCGACCCCATAGGTGCACCAGCCGAGCCCGAGCTCGGACAGGTCGCCGGTGCCGACCACCAGCCCGCCATTGTGGTTCGCCAGCCGGAAAAGATAATCGGTGCGCAGCCCGGCCTGCACATTTTCATAGGTCACGTCGTAATGCGCCTCGCCGGTGATCGAGGCATGGCCGATATCCTGCAGCATCTGGCGCGCCGCCGGGCGGATGTCGATCTCGGCGCCGCTGACCCCCAGCGCCCGCATCAGCTTCCAGGCGTTGGCCTTGGTGGTCTGGCCGGTGGCGAAGCCGGGCAAGGTGTAGGCGAGAATATCGGTGCGCGGCAGCCCCAGCCGATCCATCGCGCGGGCCGAGACGATCAATGCCTGGGTCGAATCGAGCCCGCCGGAGACGCCGATCACCAGCTTTTTGAGCCCGGTCGCCTGCAGACGGCGGCCGAGGCCCTGGACCTGGATGTTGTAGGCCTCGTAGCAATTCTCGCGCAGCATCGCCGGATCGGACGGCACATAGGGAAACCGTTCGACATTGCGGCGCAATTCCAGCCGCTCGACGGGCTCGGCGAAATTGAACGCGACCGTGCGAAAGGCCGGGCCAGCTCCGGCGGCGGCGCGCACGCAATCGCCAAAGGTGTTGGTGCGCATCCGCTCCTGGCGGATGCGGCCGAGATCGACATCGGCCACCGCCATCTCGGCGGTCGGCGAAAACCGCTCGGTCTCGGCCAGCCCTTCGCCCAATTCGAAGATGCCGGCCTGGCCGTCCCAGGCGAGATCGGTCGTCGATTCTCCCGCACCCGCGGCGGAATAGGCATAAGCGGCGATGCAGCGCGCCGATTGCGAGGCGCATAAGAGGCGCCGCATCTGCGCTTTGCCGATCGTGATGTTGCTGGCCGATAAATTGAGCAGGATCTCGGCCCCGGCCATTGCCGCCGCGGTGCTCGGCGGCTGCGGCACCCACAGATCCTCGCAGATTTCGACGTGGAAGGTGAACCCTGCCTTGCCGGCGGCGGCGAACAGCAAGTCGCTGCCGAACGGGGCGTCGTGCCCGGCAACCGCGATCGACCGGAGGGCCACCCCCTCGCCTGAGGTGAAATGCCGACGCTCGTAAAATTCGCGGTAGTTCGGCAGGAACACCTTGGGCACGACCCCGAGCAAATGCCCGCGATGGATCACCGCCGCGCAATTATAAAGATGCCCGTGCGAGCGCAGCGGCGCGCCGACGACGAACACCGGAAAGAGGTCGCGGCTCAGCCGGACGAGCCGGCCGAGCTCGCTTTCGACGGCATCGAGCACCGCCTCCTGGAACAGCAGGTCGTCGATCGCATAGGCCGAGAGGCCCAGCTCGGGGAACACCATCAAGCCGACCCGCGCCTGGTCGCCGGCGGCCAGCAGTGCCTCGACCTCGCGGGCGTTGCCGTGCGGCTCGGCCACGCAAACGCGCGGCACGCAAGTACCGAGGCGGACGAATTGATGTCGGTAGGGAGAAAAGAACGAGGACATCGCGGGAATGGTGCTCGCAGGATCGGCCGACTGCGTTCATCTGGGGAATCCGGCGCGCTCTGATAAGTGGCCGGCAATCGGAGGCTGTCTACAAGAACCCCCGGATGCCGCCGAACAGCCCAAGGGCGCAGACGATCGCCGAGAAGCCCGCGATCAGCGAAAGATACCATCCGCGCGGGCGAAACGGCTCCGGCAGGACCTTTACCGCGAGCGCTACCAGGAAACCGATCACCAGCGGCAGCAGAAAGGCGTTCAGAACCTGTGCCGCGATGTTGAGCCAGACCAGATCGGGCATCAACCAGACGAGCGCTGCGGCGCCGATCGCGCCGGCCGCGTAGACGCCGTAGAACCATGCCGCCTCGAGCGGCCGGTATTCGAGCGAACGCCGGTAGCCGGCGACCTCGCCCGCCCCCCAGGCCAGCGCCAGCGAGGACACGATCGCCGCGATCATCGAGGCGCCGAGCACGCCCGCGCCAAAAACCAGGTGTCCGGCCCGGTGCCCAAGGACCGGCGCCAACGCATCGCCGATCTGACCGACACTCTCGAGACCGGCCGAAGCGCCGCCCGAAGTGAGCACCGCCGCGGCGGCGACCAGCACGGCGGCGGTCAGGCACTGGGTCAGCACCGCACCGACAAGGGTATCCCAGCGGGCGGCGTTGATGTCGCTGGGTTGCAGCTGTTTATCGACCACAGCGGATTGCTGATAAAAGATCATCCAGGGATTGAACGTTGCACCGATGATCGCAGCGCCGAGGTAGACGAACTCGCGATTGCCGAGCGGCAAATCGACAGCGTCGTGCATCAGGGTCGCGAGCTGCGGATGCGCCACCCAGGCGACGGCAAAAAAGGCCAGCTCGGACAGGCCGATGACCAGCGCCGTCCGTTCGACCCGCCGGTAGGAGCCGGTGGCCACGACGGCGAGCAGCACCGCCGCCGCGGCCGGCAAGGTGAGGCTGCGCGACAGGCCGTAGAGTTCCCCGATGCCGGCGACGCCGGTGAACTCGGTGACCAGCGAGCCGAGCGTCGCCGCCGCCAGCCCCGCCGTCGACAGCCAAGCCCAACCCGCGCCGAACCGCTCGCGGATCAGTTCGCCGTGGCCGCGCCCGGTCGCGATCCCCAACCGCACCGTCAGCTCCTGCACCATGTAGAGCATCGGGATCAGCAGTAGCAGCAGTGGCAATAGCCGATAGCCCCATCGCGCCCCGCTCTGCGCCGCGGTCACCACGTTTCCGGCGTCGGTGTCGGCCAGCATGACCACCAGGCCCGGGCCCCAGACCGCGAGCCAGCGCAGCGTTGGCGTAATTCTGCTGGGTCTGCGCCGGGCTTTCGCGCCCATGCGGTGGATCCTTGGAAACTCGTCCGGAACAGCGACGCTAGCCGATCGACGCCGCTGGGTCAGCTGGCGCTTCGATAGGTCGAGTCGCATCCGCCACGGGACCTCTGCGGCGTGCACGGCTTGCTGAGACACTATGCGCGGCGACGGTGCCTGGAGCCGGCCGCGCTGCTGCGCTAGCCTGACCAACGATTACGCCCGCCGATCGGGCTTTCGGGAGGAGAGCAGAGTGCAGCAGACGACGCGCCGCAGTCTCGCCCGGCTGATGGCAGCCGGCGGGTCCCGGTCAGCCCGATGCGCGTGTCGCTGTTCAAGGCGTTGGGGGCGGCGCGTCAGCGGATGACGGCGCACGGGCTCGTCTTCAACGATCCCGACCCGCAGCCCTTCCGTGACACGCTGGCATGGCCGCTTCGGCGACGAGGCCTGGAATCTGTTGGAGAGATATTCGGGTAAACTCGGCTGAAACACCCGCTCGGGCGGCGCGAGGATACCGCCAGCGACGGTCTCGTCGCCCGAAATAAGGGAGCAGATTCGAACGGGAGAACGATGATGGCGCATCCGATCGTTTACGGTCCGGCCGGCAGCACCTATGTGTGGAGCGCGCGACTGGCGCTCGCCGAAAAGGGCGTCACCCACGAGCTTGTCGAGGTGCCGTTCGGCGCTCACCGCGAAGCGCCGCATCTGGCTCGCCAGCCCTTCGCCAAGGTCCCGGCCTTCGAGCACGACGGCTTTGCCCTCTACGAGACCCAGGCGATCATGCGCTATGTCGACGAGCGTTTCCCGGGAACGCCGCTGCAGCCCGAAGACGTGCATCAATGGTCGCGGATGAACCAGTTGATCGGCATCGTCGATGCCTATGCCTGGCCCAGCATCGCCGGCGCCATCCTCTACAACCGGATGCTGGTGCCGCGCCTCGGCGGCGCCCCGGACGAGGCGGCGATCGAAGCCGCATTGCCGCGCGCGGCATTGTGCCTCGCCGAAATCGACCGGCTGATGGAGGACCACCGGTTTCTCGCCGGCGATCATGTCAGCCTCGCCGATCTGATGGTGATCGCCGATCCTCTACTATTTCGCCAACGTGCCCGACGGCAAAGCGCCTCTCGCCGAGCATTCGAAGCTGCGGGACTGGATGCGGCACATGGAGACAAGGCAGAGCTTCGTCGTCACCAAACCGCCGCTGCAGCGCCATTGAGCGCGGTTGTCCGCCATGCGGCTGGTGCAGTTCGTTGCCGTCATGCTGACCGCGCTCGAGTTGGTGCCGACCGGCGCCCATTTTTTCGAGCTGCCGCACAAGATCGCCATGACCCAGCAGCAGTATTTCACGGTCCAGCAGATTGATCGCGGGAGTTCTCCCACGCCGTGAACGCCGTGCTGACCTTCGCCGCCCTCGGCTTTGCCGCCGCCTCGCTCTTTGCCGCGCGCGATTAGCCGGGGCCGCCCGTTACTTGCGGTAGGGGTTGACGAGGCCGGCGACGATCCCGGCCAAGACCTCGCGCAGCTGGCGCTCGTCGCAGCCGATCAGCACCGCGTCCTCGAGCGCGTCCTGCGCCAAGTCGCGCAGTTCGGCGAGGTTCTCGTTCAGCACCTTGATCTTCTCGACGCAGGAGACCGGTTCGCCCTCGGGGGTCCGCCACACCGGAAAACCGCTCGTTTCGGCCATCGCCTCGACCTCCCGGCTATTTGAGCCCATCCGCGGGCGCGCCACCCGGTTGCGCCCCGCCTTGGGATGGCCCGCCCGGCGATGCGCCACCGGCCTCGCCCGGCTTTTTCTGCCCGCCCGGCTGCGAGAAGATCATCTGGCCGATCAGGTTTTCGAGGCTGACCGGCGCCTGGGTGTATTTGATCTGCCCGCCGGGTGCGATGTCCTTGTCCGAGCCGCCCGGCACCAGCGACATGTATTTGTCGCCGAGCAGGCTCGACGAGATGATCTCGGCGACGGTGTCGTCGGGCAGCTTGTACTGCCGCTCGATGCTCATCGTCACGGTGGCGAGATAGGTCTTCGGGTCGAGACTTTCGGAGACGACCGAGCCGACCCTGACCCCGGCGATGCGCACGTCGGTGCCGTCGCGAATGCCGTCGATGCGCTCGAACTGGGCCGTCACCGGATAGCCGCCCACCGCCCGCACCTCGCTCGTCGTATAAGCAAAAAACAAGAATAACGCGGCGATGACGAGCACGACGGCGCCCATCACCGTCTCGATCACATTGCCCCTCATCGCTCCCGTTTCCCGCTGACAACTTCGATCGATGGCCGCCGGCATCCGCCCGGCCAGATCAATCGGGGGTCCACGGCTCGTAGTCGCCGGTCGAGGGAGCGCGCCGCGCGCCGCGCAGGATCGAGCCCGGCGGGTGATACGCATAGGGCGTGCCGGTCATGTTCGGCAGGTGCTCCTTTTCCCACGGATGGCGGGTGCGCGACTCCGGCCGCGGCGCCTCGTCGACTGTGTGGTGCAGCCAGGCGTGCCATTCGGCCGGGACCTTGGAGCCCTCCGGCTCGCCGGCATAGACGACCCACCGCTTTTCCCGGCTGGCCCGCCCGCCGCCGCGGAGCAGGGCACGTGGCCGCTTGTCGCGATAGTAGCGGTTGCCGAGGCTGTCGATCCCGACAGATTCGCCGCGCAGCCAGGTCAACAGGCGTGTGCCGAGGGTCATCGCTCCATCCGTGCCCGACGCCGCCGCTCCCCACTCGGTCCTGCGGCGCTGGCGGTTATCGCACCGCGTCCGCCCCGGCGGCAAGTGCCGGCGGAGCGTTGCGCCGGCGCAACATATAGTGGTTATGCGAGCGCGTGCCTCAAAATGCATTGCCGATCCATGCGGAACCATCTACATGTAGCCGTCTTGACGCGCTCACCAGCTACATCTTGCCACGATCGCGCTGCCAAGAGACTGGGGCATCGGGGGGAACAGCAATGCACATCGCGCGACGCTTTACCACGGCAGGCCGGGATCCTTACGACACGGTCCCGTTCCGCACCGCCATCAGCGAGATCCGCAACCCCGATGGCTCGGTCGTGTTCCAGGCCGAGGGAATCGAGGTCCCGGCCGAATGGAGCCAGGTCGCCTGCGACATCCTCGCCCAGAAATATTTCCGCAAGGCCGGCGTGCCGGCCCGCTTGGCGCCGGTCGCCGAGGACGGGGTCCCGGCCTGGCTGTGGCGGCGCATGCCCGACGCGGCGGCTCTGACGGTGTTGCCCGAGGCGAACGTCACGGCGGCGAGACCGATGCCCGCCAGGTGTTCGACCGGATGGCCGGCACCTGGACCTATTGGGGCTGGAAGGGCGGCTATTTCGACGCCGAAGAGGACGCCGCGCGCCTTTTACGACGAGATCCGGCTGATGCTGGCGCGGCAGATGGGCGCGCCCAACTCGCCGCAATGGTTCAACACCGGCCTCTTCTGGGCCTACGGCATCGACGGCCCGGCGCAGGGCCACTATTACGTCGATTACCGCAGCGGCGAATTGTGCGCGTCGGCCAGCGCCTACGAGCACCCGCAGCCGCATGCCTGCTTCATCCAGTCGGTCGCCGACGATCTCGTCAACGAGGGCGGGATCATGGATCTGTGGGTGCGCGAGGCGCGGATCTTCAAATACGGCTCGGGCTCGGGCTCGAATTTCTCGAAACTGCGCGGCGACGGCGAGCGGCTTTCGGGCGGCGGACGCTCCTCGGGGCTGATGAGCTTTCTGCGCATCGGCGACCGCGCCGCGGGCGCGATCAAATCGGGCGGCACCACCAGGCGCGCCGCCAAGATGGTGATCGTCGACATCGACCACCCCGACATCGAGGCGTTCATCGACTGGAAGGTGGTCGAGGAGCAGAAGGTCGCGGCCCTCGTCGCCGGCTCGAAGCTCGCCGCCCGGCACCTGAACCGGGTCATGGCCGCCTGCCATGGTGCAGCGGCGGATCGGGCCGATTCGGTGCGACCCGGCGCAGAACCCGGCGTTGAAGCGCGAGATCCGCGCCGCCCGCCGCGCGATGATCCCAGCAAGCTGCATCCAGCGGGTGATCCAGTTCGCCCGTCAAGGCTTTACCGCGATCGACTTCCGCACCTACGACACCGATTGGGATTCCGAGGCCTACCTGACCGTCGCCGGGCAGAATTCGAACAATTCGGTCCGGGTCTCGAACGATTTTCTCGAACGGGTCGCCGCCGACGGCCCCTGGGAACTGACCCGGCGCACCGACGGCAAGATCGCCAAGACCTTGCCGGCGCGCGCGTTGTGGGACCGCGATCGGGCACGCCGCCTGGGCCTCGGCCGATCCCGGCCTGCAATTCGACACGACGATCAACGACTGGCACACCTGCCCCGAAAGCGGCCGGATCAACGCCTCGAACCCGTGCTCGGAATACAATTTCCTCGACGACACCGCGTGCAACCTCGCCTCGCTCAATCTGATGGCGTTTCGCGGGCCGGACAGCGGCTTCGACGCCGACGCCTTCGCCCATGCGGTGCGGCTGTGGACCCTGGTGCTCGAAATCTCGGTGATGATGGCGCAGTTCCCGTCGCCCGAAATCGCCCGGCGCTCTTACGCCTTCCGCACTCTCGGCCTCGGCTACGCCAATCTCGGCGGCCTCCTGATGGCGATGGGCATCGCCTATGACAGCGCCGCCGGTCGCGCCTTCGCCGCGGCGGTCACCGCGATCTTGACCGGGGCGAGCTATGCCGCGTCGGCCGAGATGGCCGGCGACCCCGGGCTCTCGCCGCGCGGCGCCTTTCCCGGCTACGCAGCGAACCGCGAGGCGATGCTGCGCGTCATCCGCAACCACCGCCGCGCCGCCCATGGCGAGAGTGCCGGCTACGAAGAGCTTGTCGATCCCGCCGGTGCCGCTCGACGCCGCCAACTGCCCCGACCCGGCCTCGTCGCGGCGGCCCGCCGGGCCTGGGACGCGGCCTTGGCCCAGGGCGAACGGCACGGCTTCCGCAACGCCCAGGCGACGGTCATCGCCCCGACCGGCACGATCGGCCTCGTCATGGATTGCGACACGACCGGGATCGAGCCCGATTTCGCGCTGGTGAAGTTCAAGAAGCTCGCCGGCGGCGGCTATTTCAAGATCATCAACCGCGCAGTGCCGCAGGCGCTCGCCGTCCTCGGCTACGACGCCGCCCAAATCGCCGCGATCGAGCGCTTTGCGCTGGGCCGCGGCACTTTGAACGGCGCTCCCGCCGTCAACCATCAGACCTTGCGCGCCAAGGGCTTCGACGAGCGAGCGCTCGCCGCCGTCGAGGCCGCCCTCGCCACCGCCTTCGACATCAAATTCGCCTTCAACAAATGGACTCTCGGCGAGGAATTCTGCACCGTGCGGCTCGGCATCGCCGCCGAGGTGCTCGATGCTCCGGGCTTCGACCTGCTGACGGCCCTCGGCTTCAGCCGGGCCGAGATCGACGCCGCCAACGCTTGGTGCTGCGGGGCGATGACCCTCGAAGGGGCGCCGCACCTTGCGCCCGAGCATCTGCCGGTGTTCGATTGCGCGAGCCCCTGCGGCCGCATCGGCACCCGCGCCCTCTCGGCCGAAAGCCACATTCGGATGATGGCGGCGGCGCAGCCCTTCATCTCGGGCGCGATCTCAAAGACCATCAACATGCCGAACGCGGCGACGATCGAGGATTGCAAGGACGCCTATTGGCTCTCCTGGCGCCTCGGCCTCAAGGCGACCGCCCTTTATCGCGACGGCTCGAAACTGTCGCAGCCGCTGGCCGCGAGCCTCTTCGGCGACGACGAGGACGCCGAGGATCAGGCGGCCGAACTCTACGAGCTGTCGCCGGCGCAGCGCGCGCCGCTCGTCGCCGAGCGCATCGTCGAACGCGTCGTCGAGCGGGTGGTCGAACGCGTCGTCCAGCGCGGCGAGCGCCGGCGGCTCCCGAACCGGCGCAAGGGCTATACGCAAAAGGCCACGGTCGGCGGCCACAAGGTCTATCTGCGCACCGGCGAGCACGAGGACGGCCGCCTCGCCGAGCTCTTTATCGACATGCACAAGGAGGGATCGGCCTTCCGCTCGCTGATGCACAATTTCGCGATCGCGATCTCGATGGGCCTGCAATACGGCGTGCCGCTCGAGGAGTTTGTCGAGATCTTTCACCTTCAGCCGGTTCGAGCCGTCCGGCATCGTCGAGGGCAACGATGCGATCAAGATGGCGACCTCGATCCTCGACTACATCTTCCGCGAGCTGGCGATCTCCTATCTCGGCCGCGGCGACCTCGCCCACGCCGAGCCCGCCGACCTGCTGCCCGACACCGTCGGCAAAGGCGAAGCCCAGTCGAGCCTGCGCGACCCCGGCGGCGACGACCGCCCCGAACCCGCTCCGGCCCCGGCCGAGGAGCGCAGCCTGATGCCGCGCGACGTCTCGAACGGCTTTGTCCGCAACAAGCTGACCCTGTTGCACGGCGGCGCCGGCCGCGGCGGCCCGATCGCCCTCGCTCTCGCCGACCCGTTCCCCGCCGCCGAGGACGACCAGCCTGCCGTGGCGGAAGGGGCGGCCCTGCGCCTGGAACGCATCCGCGCCGCCCGCATCCGCGGCTACGAAGGCGACAGCTGCGCCGAATGCGGCAACTTCACCCTCGTCCGCAACGGCACCTGCCTCAAATGCGACACCTGCGGCGCCACGTCAGGGTGTTCATAATTTCTAGGTAAACCACGAGCCTTAAATGGTGATGATGTGATGAATTTATTTAGGGTATGGAGCGACCTCGGAGAAGAGGTAAAGAACGCGTTTCTCCACAAGCTAGGTCCTCTTGCGTATTTAGTTGGTGTTTGGGAAGGGGCAGGATTCACTGTTATATCCCGGCCATCTGCGCAGCCAATCAGGTATTTCAATTCCAGACGAACAAAACGTTGGAAACGCTTTCTCTGACTCCGTTAGTCCTCTCTGTTAACAATCGAGGAGGGGATCCGCAACCAGACATAAAATTGAATGGCCTATTGTACAAACAAGGGATCGTGGATGGAGAGAATATCGTTAACGTTCTTCACTTTGAATCTGGTCAATGGCTGCTCGTGCCAGTCACGGCAAAGCCTAACAACAAGGCGACCGTTGCTCGGCAGGCAGCAATATTGCACGGCGCCACGTTTATTGCTACGGGTGAAGCTCCTGGGATTGAAAGAAATGCAGGCAAACCAACTATTGACCCAATTGACACAACGCCAGTCCTTCTAAGTGGCGGCCCACTCGACGACAAATATCTGAAACAAATCGCAGACACAAAGCCGCCACATGGCTTCCCCGAGGGAAGTGTTAAAAATCCCGATCTCGTTCTGACCAATCGGCTCCTCACCCAAGAGGTATTGGATTATGTCCAATTTTGCGTATCTGCCAAACTGGATATTCCTGCGGCGCCGCCAAACAGTCTAAACGCCCTTAGTAGCGGCAACGTCAGTCCCGGAATTTCTAATATACCGTTCCTTGATCAAAATGCCCAGGTACGTGAGGTCAACTCAACTTTTTACGTTGAGCATGTCGAAGGCGTTGGGGGAAGCTCGTTCATGCAATTGCAGTATACGCAGCGCGTTATTTTGCGCTTTGCCGGCATAGATTGGCCCCATGTGTCTGTCGCGACGCTGCAGCGTGTTCTCTTGTAGTCGGAATTCCCACCAAGTTCGAGAGATGCAAAATTGCGCAGCTAATCCCCGGAAAATCGCGTCCGATGGTATCGTTTTGATCGGTATTGTAGCGCTGCCAAGTGACTTCTCTTGCAGCGTCGGTGATCTGTTGCAATTCACGCAAAAACCGCGCGATATAGGTGATATCTTCTGTAACGCGTAATAACCGCTCAGGTTGCTGCAAAACCGCATTCTCTGGCATATATCCCACCAAAGCAAGTTGGTACGATGCCATTATCATATCGTTGCCGATTTGTCAACCATCCAAATAGGTAGGATGTTGGGGTGGACGGCCCCTGAACGGCATCGAATGTGCCAGGCTGTGGTCGTCAAAACGACAGCGAAGGGAGCCGTCCGATGACGATCATCAGGGTTGGCCTGGATACCGCCAAGCATGTCTTTCAGGTGCACGGCGTCGTTCCGGCGGAAGGCGGGCTTTCGTCGGTCAACTGTCCCCAAGCCTGCGTTAATGTGAGATCGTTCCGCACGGCGGCTGCAAAACACTGGTTCGCCTTGCCGGGTCTGCCATCAATGATTACGTTGATAGCAGGAATCCTTCGCCAGATCCGATGAGCAGCATCACCATTCGCAACCTCAATTCTGGCGTCAAAGAGCGGTTGCGCATCCGCGCTGCGCAGCACGGCCATTCGATGGAGGCCGAGGCCCGGCGCATCCTGCAAAGCGCCCTCGACGCCGCCGAAACCTCCGCGGTCCGCAATCTCTATGACCGCATCCGCGAGCGGTTCGCGCCGCTCGGCGGGGTCGAGCTCGAACTGCCGCCGCGGCCGCCGGGACGCGATCCGCCGCGCTTCGAGTGATGTTCCTGCTCGATACTAACCCATCTTATTCACCGGCGGGCTGGCGGGCGTAGCTCAAGCGCTTGATCTAGTGTACAGAATGGGTGTTGACGCCATTGTTTCACGGGATCGAGGCTGCCACACCCGCCATGACCGACGATAGGCTGCTGCCGTTCGCCTTTCCAGCCGTTGCCCGCAAGAAGGTGACCGCTGCCTTCGATGGCGGGCGGATCACCTCGGACGGTGGCGTCATGCTGTTGGCCGCCGCCGATCGCCGCCTCGGGATTTGCGCGAAGCTGGCGGCCAAGATCGCCGACCGGCGCAATCCCGACCGCGTCGTCCACCTCCTGCCGGACATCCTGCGCGCCCGCATCCTGGCGATCGCCTGCGGCTTTGAGGATGCCGACGATCTCGACCGGCTGCGCCGCGATCCGGCGTTCAAGCTGGCCTGCGATCGGCTTCCCGACAGCGGCCGCGATCTGTGCTCGCAACCGACGGTGTCGCGTTGGGAGAACGCGCCGAGCCTGCGCGAACTGATCCGGCTGATGGGCGTCCTGGTTGATCTGTACTGTGCGAGCTATGCCGTGCCGCCCAAAGCCGTGACCCTCGATATCGACGATACGGTCGACGTGGTTCACGGCCATCAACAGCTTTCGCTGTTCAACGCCCATTACGACGAGCGCTGTTTCCTGCCGATCCACGTCTACGACACCGCCACCAGCCGCCCGGTGGCGGTCATCCTGCGTCCCGGCAAGACGCCCGCGGGCAAGGAGATCCGCGGCCATCTGCGCCGCCTGATCCGGCGCATCCGCCGGCACTGGCCGGCGACACGCATCACCCTGCGGGGTGACGGTCATTACGGGCGTCCCGAGGTCATGGCGTGGTGCGACGACAACGCCATCGACTATGTGTTCGGGCTACCCGGCAACGCCGTGCTCGACCGCGCGGTCGATGACGCCGCCGATGACATCCGCACCCGCCGGGCGCTCGATCAAAAGCCCTGCCTGCGCGGCTTTGCCGAGACCCGCTATCAGGCTAAATCCTGGGACAGGAGCCGCCGCGCCTGCGCCCGCATCGAAGCCACCACCAAGGGCCTCGATATCCGCTTTGTCGTCACCAGTCTGACCACCGGCACCGCCCAGCATGTCTACGAGACGCTCTACTGCGCCCGCGGCCAGGCCGAGAACCTGATCAAGCTGCACAAGACCCAGCTCGCTTCCGACCGCACCTCTTGCCGCCAACCGCGTGCTAACCAGATGCGGCTGATCCTCCACACCGTTGCTTATTGGCTGATCCTCGCCGTTCGCGACGCCATCCCAAAGACCGAGGCGCTCGCCACTGCCGAGTTCGCCACCATCCGCCTGCGCCTGTTGAAACTCGGCGCCCGCATCATCGAGACCGCCGCCCGCGTCCGCATCGCGTTTGCCGCCGCTTGTCCCGAGGCCGCCCTCTTCCGCCACATCGCGACCGGGCCGATCCCCGCAGAGCCGTAAATCACGGGGCCGTGGCGCCCCGAGAGCCAATCCCAACAACCTCCAGCACCGGCATCAGTCACCCACACCCGGCGGCGAAACAGACGCCACCACAATCACGCCTTCGACCAATACGAGAATTTCAGCCCCCACCTCCGCCCCCCTTATGAATAAGGCGGGCTAACGTCCTGTCGGCGATCATGTCTGCGCACCCTCCGGCCGAGGTCGCCGCCTGGATCTCTGCCCAACCGGCCGATCTCTTGTTCACGGCGGCGATTTGCGAAGCCGAGATTTTGTCGGGCCTCGCGATCATGCCGGAAGGGCGCCGCCGGTCGGCCTTGGAGGCGGCAGCGCGGGCCATGTTCCGTGACGATTTCCGAAGCAGGATTCTGCCGTTCGACGAAATTCCGGCCGAATCCTATGCCGAAATCTTCGCAGCCCGCCGTAAGGCCGGACGGCCGACGGCGACGGTCGATCTGATGATCGCCGCCATTGCCCGTGTTCACCGGGCAACCGTGGTCACCCGCAACACCGCCGACTTCGACGGCTGCAATTTGACTGTCATCAATCCTTGGGTCGCCTAAAAAGGGGAGCAACCGATGAAGTTCGCGCGGATCACCGTCGATCCCGGGCAGATGGGCGGGGTCCCCTGCCTTCGACGGCTGCGCATCCCGGTCGCGACGGTCGTCGCGATGGTCGCCGACGGCATGGCCGAAGAAGAAATCCTGGCCGCCTATCTCGATCTCGAACGCGAGGATATTCGCGAGGCGCTGCATTATGCCGCCGACGCCGTGCGCGCGAGAGCGCTGCCGCTTGCCGTTCCGTGAGGGTTCGCGTCGCTGTACCATCCTGCATGCCGCATCCACTACAATTCGATTGTAGCCGCAGGGTTTTGTGCTCGGCCGACACATCGGCGTCGAGGCGCGGTTACTCCGCACCGGAGAAGAATTTCAAGCCGACCAAGCCAAGAATCAGCAGCAGCAGCGAACACAGCCTACCGAGATTCATGCTCTCGCCAAAAAATACCACACCGATAACCGCGGTTCCCGCGGTCGCAATTCCTGCGAAAGCTGCATAGACGGTTGCTGCCGGCAGCCGCTTGATCAATTCATCCAAGATGAACATGATCGGGATGCCGATCTGCGCCACCCACAACGGCGACCATCTCGAATATTCCCTCGCCGATTTCAACAGAAAAGGCCAAGATATTTCAAACACATCTGCGAATATGATGAACAACCAAGGCATTTCTCGTCCTCAATACAATTGCCGGATACACTGTTGATCAGCGCACGGCACACGCCGAGCGGCCCGCTTTGTGGGCAGTCACCGCGCCCAGGCGCGCGTCAGCCCCCGCCGGGTGCGGCGCGCGACGGCGCCGCCTCTTTTAGGGAGAGACCGGCCCCTACGGCGCCGTTCGCGGCTGCTCAGGCCTCGCCGTAATGGACGCGGCGGAATTGGCGGGTCGGGATCAGGTCGTCGATGTGGACGTCCCACAGCGTGGCACGATCGCGCTGCTGGTGCTCGGCGAACAGGCGCTCGAAGCGGCCGAGCTCGGTCACCGTCGCGCCGTCGAGGCCAAAACCGCGGGCGGTGGCGGCGAGGTCGCCGCGGCCGTGGGTCGCGTGGCGCGGGTCGCCGCCATGGGCGCGGAATTTATGGGTCTCGGCGCCATAGCCGCCGTCGTTCAGGACACAGATCAGGATTTTGAGGCCGTGGCGGCGAACCGTCTCCAATTCCTGGATATGCTGATAAAGGCTGCCGTCGCCGTCGATCAGCAGGATCTTGTCGTTGCTGCGCGCCGCCGCGACGCCGATCGCCGCCGACAGCCCCGAGCCGATCGCGCCGAAATCGAGTGGGGTGTGGTACTTGCCGGCGGCCCGGCCCTTCAGCTGGGTCATGCCGAAGCCGAAGCAATGGCCGCCGGCGACGACGATGTCCCAATCCTTGGGGATCGCCGCGTCGAGCTCGCGCACCACCGGCCGCGGGTCGAGCGTGCCCGGCGTCACCTGGAATTCCTTCGCGTCGGGCACATCGGCCGCGATCTTTGCGGCGATGGCGTTGCTGCGCCAGCCGGGCCGGCGGATGCCGCGCTCGACGAGCCGGCGGGTGATCGCCTCGGCGGTGGCGCGCGCGTCGGCGCGGACATGCAGATCGGCGGTCTTGAGCCCCTGCCACAGCCCGCGCGGGGCGACGTCGATCTGCACCACCTTGGCGTTCGGATAGAGATAGCCGCCCTCGGTCGTGTAATGGCCGAGCCCGGCGCCGGCACCGATCACCAGATCGCTCTCGGCAAAGAATTCGCGGGCGAGATCGCTTGCGAATGTGCCGGCAATGTCGAGCGCGAACGGGTTGCCGTCGAACAGCCCCTTGGCCAGCAAGGTCGTCGCCAGCAACGCGCCGCTCTCGCTCGGCCAGCGCCTCGAGCGCCGCCTTGGCGCCCGACCACACGGCACCGCGGCCGCCGATCACCACCGGCCGCTCGGCCTCGGCGATCATCGCCGCGACCTCGTCGACCAATGCCGGATCGGGCATCGCCACCTGCCGGCGCGGCACCAGGTCGGTCGAGGGCGTGTAGTCGGGCAGGTACGGGAACTCCTCGTTCTGCAGATCGAGCGGCACGCTCAGCACCACCGGGCGGCGCTCGGCACGGGCCACGTAGAACGCCTCGCGGACATTGTCGAGCGCCCGGTCGATCGTGCGGATCGGCACGAAATGCGCCCCGGTCGCCAGCGCCAGCGGCGCCTGGTCGATCTCTTGCATGTACCAGGAGGCGCCCACCGGCGCGTCGCCGGCAAAAACGACGACCGGTGCATTGCCGCGCGCGGCCATGACCAGTGCCGTCATGATCTGGGTGAAGCCGGGGCCGCAGGTGACCGCGCCGACGCCGACTTTGCCGCTGGCGCGGGCATAGGCGTCGGCCATCGCCACCGCGCAATGCTCGTGGCGCGCATGAATGAGCCGCACGCCCTCGTTGTCGGCCATCGCCGCCGACCAGTACATGTTGGCGTCGCCCATCAGCGTGAACAAAGTGTCCACACCTTCGGCCGCAAAAGCCTTGGCCAAGACATCGCAAACCTGGTTGTCGCTCATCATGTTTTTCCTTTGGCGAAAAAGAGCTGCCGCAGCCAGCCGAGAAATGCCCGCCAGATCAGCGACCCGCCGCGTAATTCGCCGGCCGCCGGCGCCGCGGACGAAACGCCCCTCACCCCGGCCCTCTCCCCGCCCTGAGGCGAGAGCGAAGGACCCGCGTCAGCGGGCGGGTGAGGGGTAATCTCGGGTTCGGGCGGCGTCCGTTCGGCGGTGAGGCGGGCCAAGTTGCCGGCGAATTCCGCGAGCAGGGCGCGGGCGAGATGCACCCCGCCGGCATTGGCGAAGGTTTCGAGCGGGCCGGTGACGTTGAATTTGCCCTCGACTTTCAGGATCGTCGTCGCGATCCCGCTCGCCGTCACCACGCCCGAAGCCGATGCCCGCGAGGCGCCGCGTCCGTCGATGCCGCGCCCCTCGATCGTGCAGCGCCACTCGGCATCGTCATAGGCGAGCTTGGCTTCGCCGCGGAAGATCGCCCGCGTCGGCCCGAACCTGACCTGGATCGTGCCCTGATAGGCTCCCCCTTCGCCCTCGGCCGTCAATGCGGCGCCAGGAATGCACGAGGCGACCAACGCCGGGTCGCGCAGCAGCGGCCACACGGTTTCGGGCGGCGATGCGATCGTGACCTCCTCGCGGAGCGAAATCATCCCGCGAGCCTAATCGCAAGCCTCGGCCTTTGTCGACCGGCGCGCCGGTCAGTCGATGACGAAACCGGCGCGAGTCGTCGCCCTTGACCCCGATTGCGCTCTGTAACACACTTATCACACACTCGATTGGAGCATTTTCGCCAATGATCTTCTATCCTGAAGAGAGAATTGCCATATTCATCGACGGGGCCAACCTCTATTCGGCGGCACGGGGCCTCGCCTTCGACATCGATTACAGGCGGCTGCTCGACTTGTTCAGCACCAAGGGCCGGCTGATCCGCGCTTTCTATTATACCGCGCTGGTTGAAGACCAGGAATATTCACCGATCCGGCCGCTGGTCGACTGGCTCGACTACAATGGTTATGCGATGGTGACCAAGCCGACCAAGGAATTCACCGACGCGATGGGGCGACGGCGGATCAAGGGCAATATGGATATCGAGCTGGCGATCGATATGCTCGAAATGGCGCAATACATCGACCACGCGATCCTGTTCTCGGGCGACGGCGACTTCCGCCGGCTGGTCGAGGCGGTGCAGCGCCGCGGCGTCCGCGTCTCGGTCGTGTCGACGATCCGCTCCTCGCCGCCGATGGTGTCCGACGATCTGCGCCGCCAGGCCGACAATTTCATCGAGCTCCAGGATTTGGCCCCGAACATCATGCGCAATCACCACACTCGCGACGAAATGCAGCGGCCGCGGACCGAACCCGTCGACGAGGCGTGAGCACCCGCTTCTCGACGCTGCTTCCGACGGCGCCGGCCCCGGCGGCGCTGCCGCCTCTCGTGCTGCCTGCCCGCGACTGCCCGCTCTGTCCGCGCTTGGCCGCTTTTCGCGCGGCGCAGCGGGCGGCCCACCCGGAATGGCATAACGCGCCGGTCCCGCCGTTCGGCGACGACCGTGCCGAACTCTTGATCGTCGGGCTGGCGCCGGGGCTCAAAGGCGCCAACCGCACCGGACGCCCGTTCACCGGCGATCATGCCGGCGGGCTGCTCTATGCGACGTTGCAGAAGTTCGGGCTGGCCGAGGGCGATTACGCGGCTCGTCCCGATGACGGGCTGGCGCTCGTCCGGGCGCGGATCACCAACGCGGTGCGCTGCGTGCCGCCGCAGAACCGGCCGCTGCCCGGCGAGATCGCCGCCTGCCGCGGCTTTCTTGTGGCCGAGATCGCCTCGCTGCCGCGGCTGCGGGCGATGGTTGCGCTGGGCGGGATCGCCCACGACGCCGTCTTGGCGGCGCTCGGGCTGCGCCGCGCGTCCCTTCCCTTCGCCCATGGCGCGCTGCACGATCTGCCCGAGGGCAGGCTGCTCGCCGACAGCTATCATTGCTCGCGCCTGAACACCAACACCGGACGGCTGAGCGCGGCGATGTTCGAGGCGGTGTTCGCGGGCCTGTTGGAGCGCCTCGCCCGCTGACCTTCGCGACTGCGGCAGGCCAAGCGATGCGCGCCGTGCATGCCGCTGCGGCGAAATGCGAAGTATTTTGCGATTGATTCGCAGCGCCAACTCGGCAATGGTGCGAAGAGTTCGCATTTGCAGGTCGCTCGGAGTTCTTGATGCGTCGTATCGCCTGGGCCGCGGCACTGTTCGCTCTCGCCGCCGCTTTTCCCGCCTTCGCCGACGATCCCAGCTTTCCGATCGCCCTCGCGAACCACCAGTTTGTGCCGAGCACGCTCAACATCCCCGCCGGGGTCAAGGTCAAGCTGATCGTCAGCAACCGGAACTCGACGCCCTCCGAATTTGAAAGCACCCAGCTGCATCGCGAACAGGTCGTGACCGCCGGCCAGACGATCACCGTCTTCGTCGGCCCTCTCGATCCGGGCAGCTACGAGTTCTTCGACGATTTCCACCCGCAGACCCGCGGCCATCTAATCGTCAAATAACGGGTGCTGAAATGCTGGCGACCGCAATCATCGTCTTCCGCGAGGTTCTCGAAGCCTCGCTCGTCGTCGGCATCGTGCTGGCGGCGAGCCGGGGCGTGCCGCGGCGCGGCCTTTGGGTGACGGGCGGGGTCGCCGCCGGCGTTCTCGGCGCCGCGCTCGTCGCCGCCGGCGCGGGGGTCATCGCCGAGGCGGTCAACGGCATCGGTCAGGAGCTCTTCAACGCCACGATCCTGTTTGCCGCCGTAGCGATGCTGGGCTGGCACAATGTCTGGATGAACCGGCACGGGCGCGAGCTCGCCTCGGCCGCGACGATGCTGGGCAAGGCGGTGGCGGGCGGCAGCCGGCCGCTCTATGCGCTGGCGCTGGTCTGCGGCATCGCGGTCTTGCGCGAAGGCTCCGAGATCGTGCTGTTTCTCTATGGCATCGCGCTCGCTTCCGGAGCGGGCGGGCTCAGCATGTTGGCGGGCGGCATCATCGGGCTTGCCGGCGGTGCCGCGATCGGAGCGTTGATTTACCTCGGGCTGCTGGCGATTCCGATGCGGCGGCTGTTTACCGTCACCAGCTGGCTCATTCTGCTGTTGGCCGCCGGCATGGCCTCGCAGGGTGCCTCCTTCCTGATGCAGGCGAACCTGTTGCCCGCACTCGGCAACAATCTGTGGGACACCTCCTCGATCCTGACCGAGAACAGCATGCTCGGGCTGCTGCTGCATGTGCTGATCGGTTATTCGGCGCAGCCGGCCGGCATCCAGGTGGTGTTCTATCTCGCCACCGTGCTGGTCATTGGCGCGTTGATGCGGCTGTTTGGCCGCGCGCCGGCGAGGACGCCGGGCCGACCGACAGCGCCGGTCTCGATCTGACCGCCGTTCCGATCTGAACTGAACCCCCCGTTATCGCCGTCTCGCCGTCTCGCCGCCACCCGCGCGCGCTTCGAATGGAGATGCGGATGCGTAGCATTAGCGTTCTGTCCTTGATCGCCGGCATGGCGCTGACCCTGGTCGCGGCGGTTCCCGCCAGGGCCGATTTCAAGGTCGAGCAGCCCGATGCCGAGACCGGCGAGTTTGCGATCGAGCCGCTCGGCGACCTCGGCCACGATCCGCTCGGCGCACACAACAGCGAGGCGAGCTTTACCGAGGAGCTCGAATACGGCGTCAACGGCTTTTGGCAGACCGAGCTCGAGCTCGAGCAGGAGCGTCCGGCCGGACCCGGCCAGGCGGTCAATTTCAGCCAGGTCACCTCGGAGAACATCTTTCAGTTTACCCAGCGCGGCCAATATTGGGCCGATGCCGGGTTCTTCGCCGAGTTCGGCAAGACCACATTGCCGCAGACCCCCGACGAGACCACCTTCGGGCCGATCTTCCGCAAGGAAATCCTCGGCACGATCGACACCGTCAACCTGTTCATGGAAAAGGACATCGGCAATTACGGCTCGGGGCGGCCGGCGTTCTTGTACGCCTGGGAGACGCGCATCGATCTCGGCACGCCGGTCGAGCCCGGCTTCCAGGCCTATGGCCAGCCGAGCAGCTTCGACGGCTACAATTCGGGCTGGCCACAGGACAACCGCATCGGCCCGCAGCTGTTCGGCACGATTACCCAACTCGGCCCGGGCAGCCTCAAATGGAACGGCGGCATCCTGTTCGGGGTGACCCGTGCCTCGCCGCGCGAAACCCTGCGCTGGCAGGCCGAATATGAAATCCACTTCTGACCATTTCTAAAGCAATTTCCCTCCAACTCCCCCCGCTTCACGGCCCTCTCCGCCACTGGGGGAGAAGGCAGGGTGAGGGGTTTGCCCCGTCTCCGCCGCGACCTGGGCGAAACCCAGCCCAATCCGGCTCGGACTGTTCCCGCTCGGCGCGAAATTCGGCCCCGGCCGCCAGACTAATGGTACACCCGATAGAAACGTCGCCTGGCGCGCTCTGTCTTTCGTCGCCCCCGTGAAAGCGGGGTCCGGGGTTCCAAGCGAGGTGCGGGTTGCTCTGGGTACCCGCTCCCGCGGGTATGACGGCGAATTACATGGGTTACGAATGTTGGAAGTGCGAACGGGTCGCCGCCGCCCTCGACTGACCACACGGCAACGTGGAGGGGCAGCCGATAATGCTTGGATTTCGGCGCCGGTTGTCCTCCACGCCCGCCGGAATCCAACAATTTCGATCATCCGCTGGCGAAGAGAGAGAGAGGTGTAGAGAAGCTAAGAAGGTGCCGAAATGGGCTTTGGACGAGGTGGCGGGGTCAGCCGCCGATCCGCCGGCTTATAGGCTCGCTGATGGCGCGATTGAGCCGATCCGGCTCAAAGCCGGCATATCTTAGATGACATACGCGTTGCGACCGGGATTATGATAAACTACAAGGCATTGATGGGGATACGCCAATGACCGAGAGCGACCGGGAAAAGCTGATCCGCGAATACGCCGCCGGCGAGATCACATGGCATGCGCTGCGCGAGCGCGGCTTTGACGATTACGTGCAGGTGCTCGGCGCGCTCGGCGAACTCGGGTTGCGCCCGCCCATCGCGGCGATGCGCGGGCCGAATGTCGAGGCCCGGCAGCGCGGCCGTGCCGCGATCCGCGAAGCGTTGCAGGCGCGTCGGTGACGAAGCCCTATAGCCTTATCGTCACTGACACCTCGCCGCTCTTCACCTTGGCGCTGGCGGAAGCGCTCGACGTGCTGTTGCGGCCCGGCATGCCGATCCGTATCCCCGATGCGGTCTACATCGAGGCAACCCGTGTCCACGGCGCGCCGGGAGCCGAGCAGATCGTCGAATGGATCAACGCCCATCTCGACGCCGTGCAGATCGTCCCAACCGACACCGGCATCGACCAGCAGCGCCGTCTCGAGGAAGGGCGCAACATCCGCGGTCTTGGCGAACAGGCGGCCGTCGAAGCGCTCAACCGCTTTCTGCGCGCCGATTCGGCCGCCGAGGCCCTCTTGTTGTTTGAAGACAGCGATATCGAAAGACGCCGCGTCATCGTCGACGAGCGGGTCGGTATCATCAGCACCGGCGATTTTCTGCGCGAGCTTGAGGACGCCGGGCTGATCCAATCGACCGATTACATTCTCGACGAAGCCGCCGCGCACGGCCGCAATGTCGAGCGGCAGCGCAGCGCCGGCGAAGATTCCACGACACGCGAACGGCTGCGCGAGCAACTGACGCGCCGGGACGAGTAAAGCGGCCGCGCCGGCGATCCACGGATCATCTTCAGGGAGCACAATCATCAGGGCGCAAGCGCGGGCGCCTTCGGCAGCGCCTCGCTGACCGCTGCCCTCCTTCGGTATCTTACAGATGACACTTCGCGGTGGATTGCCGGGAGGGGTGTTGGGGATGACGCCAAAATCGCCCCAATTGGCTGGTAAGGAGTTGGCTCTCGGAGCGGGCGCGATGACACGCGATGACAGATGGCAGGGATTTTCGCTGCAGATTTGCTGCAGAAGCAGCCGGCAGGGGGCTGACCGCCCGCGGCGTCGACCTGCGGCGCGGGGAGGCGGCGGCGGCTTTGCCATGTCGCGGCGGCGTTCGCGGGAACGCGGCGTTGGCGGCGGCGGGTGCGGTGTCCGCCTGTGGATTTCCTGCAGATAACAGGGGAAACAGGTGTGCGCGGACGCGGCTTCCCTATCCGGGTGCCGCCCCCTGGATGTTGACCAAGAGCCCGTAAAGCGATTGCGAGGCGGCCATGAACAGGTAGTCGCGCTTGGGTCCGCCGAAGGTCAAATTGGCGCAGACCTCGGGCAGGCGGATGCGGCCGATCAGCTTACCCGCCTTGTTCCACACCGTGACGCCGCAATAGCCGAGCGGCGCGTTGGAGCCGACCCACAGATTGCCGGCGCGGTCGGCGCGCATGCCATCGGGACCGCAATGCACCCCGTCCACCATGCAGTCGGTGAATGTGCGCATGTTCGCCGCCGTCTTGCCCTGCACGTCAAAGGCATAGATCACCCCCTTGCCGCCCTTCGTCTGGCCCGGCCCCGGCCCGGTGCTGATCAGATAGAGGGTCTTGTAATCGGGCGAAAAGCAGATGCCGTTCGGGTCCGGGACCTGATCGGGGCCGACCACCACGTCGAGCTGGCCATTCGGGTCCCAGCGATAGGTGTTGGTCGGCAGCACGCCCTTGACCCCGCCGGTCAGGCCGACGCCATGGTCGCCGAGGTTCGGGTCGTAGAGCCCGTTCGGGTTGGCCCGGCCGCCGGCCACGTCCGGATGGCCTTCGGTCAGCTGGTCGCCATAGGGCGGATCGGTGAACCAGATGCTGCCGTCCGGGTGCGGTACGAGGTCGTTTGGCGAATTGAGCGGCTGGTCCTGGTAGGAATTGGCAATGATCGTCATCGAGCCGTCCGGCTCCCAGCGCACCACGCGGCGGAAGAAATCCTGGGTCGACAGCTGGCGGCCTTGGAAATCGAAGGAGTTGCCGTTGCTGTTGAAGGACGGCCGGCGATAGACGCTCGCCTGCCGGGTCTCCCAGGCGTAGCGGTACTGGGTGTCGCCCTTGACGTCGCTGAACACGAGGTAGCGGCCTTCGCCGGACCAGGCCGGACCCTCGGCCCAGTTGAAGCCGGTCGCGAGGCGATGCAACCCGGCGAGACCGACGAGATATTGGTGGAACGACGGGTCGATCACCAGGATATCGGGGTCGGGATAGATGTTGGGGGGCGCGAACCGGCCCCAGTGCCGCGGCGGCTGGCTGATCACGGTGGGCGGGGCGCCGAGCGCGGGCTTTTCCGGCGATTGGCCGCGAGCCAGCATCGGGACCAGGGTCGGGACCAGCGCCGAACCGGCCGCCAGCAGGCTGCGCCGGGTCAGCCGGCCGCCGTAATCTCGTGATGTCATGCGTTGCCTCCCTTTAGGCGTATATTGCTTGGACGGCGAGCGCCCGGGCGCAAGGCACAACCAACCCCAGGCTTGGAACAATCCGGCCGCAGGGTCAGGCGTTGCGCTCGCGCAGGATGCGGGCGCGGCTCCGCTGCCAGTCGCGCGCCTTCTCGGCCTGGCGCTTGTCGGCCTTGCGCTTGCCGCGGGCGAGACCGAGGGCGATCTTGGCCCGGCCGCGCTCGTTGAAATAGATCGACAACGGCACGACCGTCACCCCCTCGCGACGGATCGCGCCCAAGAGGCGGTTGACCTCCTTGCGATGCAGCAGCAGCTTTCGCCGCCGCCGCGGCTCGTGGTTGAAATGCGCCGAAGCGGCGTATTCCGGGATGTTGGCGTTGACCAGGAACAATTCGCCGCCGCTCTCGTCGGCATAGGCCTCGGCGATGCTGGCCTGGCCCTTGCGCAAGACCTTGACCTCGGTGCCGTGCAGAACGAGGCCGGCCTCAAGCGTGTCCTCGATCACATAATCGTGGCGCGCCCGCCGGTTCTGCGCGACGTAGTGGTCTGTCCCCCGCATCGCGCGCGCCCTCCCGGTCCCCGCCGCCCCGGTCCCCGCCCCGCCGCCGCGTCAGTTCAGCAGGCCGGCGCCGCGCATTGCCCGGGCCACCCGGTCCTGGGTCTCCGGCAGGGTCTGCCACAGCGGCTGGCGCACCGTCGGCTCGCATTTGCCGAGCAGGGACGCTGCATATTTGACCGGCGCTGGGCTCGTCTCGGCGAACAGCGCGTCGTGCAACGGGATCAGCCGTTCGTTGATGCGGCGCACCGCCTCGACCTCGCCCCTCTGCCAGGCCTCGTGCATCTCGGCGAGCAGCCGCGGCGCCACATTGGCGGTGACCGAGATGCAGCCGTCGCCGCCCTGCGCCAGATAGGCGACCGCGGTTGCGTCCTCGCCCGACAGCAGCGCGAATTCGCCGCCGATCTCGACCCGCATGCGCAACGGCCGGGCGAGGTCGTTGGTCGCGTCCTTGACCCCGACGATGTTGGGCAATTTGGCGAGACGCGCCATCGTCGCATTCGACATGTCGACCGCCGAGCGGCCGGGGATGTTGTAGATCACGATCGGCAGGTCGACCGCGTCGTGCACCGCCTTGAAATGCTGGTAGAGCCCCTCCTGCGTCGGCTTGTTGTAATAGGGGCAGACGACCAGTGCCGCGTCCGCGCCAGCGGTTTTGGCCTCTCGGGTCAGCGCGATCGTATGGTCGGTCGAGTTGGTGCCGGTCCCGGCGATGACCGGAACGCGGCCGTTTGCTGCTTCGGCGCACAGTTGGACGACGCGGCGATGCTCGTCATCGTGCAATGCCGGCGATTCGCCGGTGGTCCCGCACGGCACCAGCCCGTGCGTGCCTTGCCCGACTTGCCACGCCACGAGCTCTTGGAACGCGCCCTCGTCGACGCCTCCGTTACGGAACGGCGTGATCAGCGCGACGAGCGATCCCTTGAACATCGTCTCCTCCCGGATGGCGGTCTCCGGGATCACGATAGTCCGCGCCGCCGCTGCCTTCAACAGCCGCGGCCGCAGCCCGAAGCGGGCAGCCCCGCGGCGCTGGGATGCTTGCCCGGCCAGGAAAAACCCCGTAAAAGTTTGCCATATCTTTGACTCGGCAAGGAAGGGGGGCCAACCTTGCTCTCGTTAAATCGTCTATTCCTGTCCGTGGTCCTCGCCGGGGTCGCGGCCGGCACCGCGCAGGCGCAGATGCTGTCCCCCGCCGATCTGGGCGCCACCCGTGCGGCATTCGCCGCGGCGCGGGCTGGCGATTGGGGCCGGGCCTATGCGGATGCGGCGCCGATCGCGGACCCGCTGCCGCTCAAGATGCTGCGCTGGATGGATTACGCCAGCCCTGGCGCTCCGGGCACCTTCGCCCAGATCGCCGACTTCATCGAAAAGAACCCGGAGTGGCCGCATCAGAACGCGCTGCGCAGGCATGCCGAGGAAGCACTGGCCGGGGAGACCGACGCGGTCGCCGCCGACTGGCTGAAGCGCTATCCGCCGATCAGCGCCGCTGGGCAGGTCCGCGCCGCCGAGATCCTGCTGAACGCGGGCGATGTCGTCGGCGGCACTGCGGCGCTGCGGGCCGCCTGGGTCGGCGGCGATTTCAACGCGCTCGACGAAAAGGCCTTTCTCGCCAAGCATGCCGACGCAATGCGCGCCCAAGACGACGAGCAGCGGCTCGACCGCCTGCTGTGGGCGGGAAAGACCGAGGCCGCCCGGCGGATGCTGCCGCGGGTGCCGCCGGACTGCCGGATTTTGGCCGAAGCGCGCTTGGCGCTCGCCGTGCAGGCGCCAGCCGCCCAGATGCTGGTCGCACGGGTCCCGGTGCAGCTGCGCGCCGACCCGGGCCTCCTCTACGACGAGCTGCGCTGGCGGCGCGAAAAGGACATGACCGACGCGGCGGTCGCCCTTCTGGAGGCCAACCCAGGCGACCCGGTGCACCCCGCGGCCTGGTGGCACGAGCGACAGGCTGTCGCCCGCCGGCTGCTCGCCGGCGGCAATGCCGACCTCGCCTATCGCATCGCGGCGCAGCATGGGGCGCTGACCGGCGACGACTATTCGAGCGCCGAATTTCTGCTCGGCTATATCGCGCTGCGCTTCATGAAGCAGCCGGCCGTCGCCTTCGACGATTTTGCGCACATCCTCGCCCGCACCGATACCCCCTACGCCCAGTCGCGGGCCGGGTACTGGGGCGGGCGGGCGGCCGAGACCGAGGCGAAATCCGGTCTCGCCCGGAAATGGTATGCCGCCGGCGCCGAGCACATGGCGACGTTTTACGGCCAGCTCGCGGCGCACCAGCTCGGCGACGACGCGCCGCCGCACCCGGTTCCCGAGCCCGTCCCGAGCGCAGGCGAGCGCGCCGCCTTCGATGCCAGCAAAGTCGTCCGCGCCACGCAAATCTTTTTCGCGCTCGGCGATCGCCAGCACAGCAAGGTGTTTCTGCTGCACTTGGCGGACGGCGCCGCGACGCCGACGCAGTTCGCGATGCTCGCCGCGCTCGCCGAGCAGAACGGACGCATCGATCTCGCGATCGCCGTTGCCAAGCGCGCGATCGTCGCAGGGACCCCACTGATGATCCACGGCTATCCGCTCGTCGCCCTGCCGAGCGGCGGCGACGTCGAAGACGCCCTGCTGTTTGCCATCATGCGGCAGGAGAGCGCGTTCGAACCCGACGCGCTCAGCCCGGCCGGGGCGCGCGGCCTGATGCAGTTGATGCCGGCGACCGCGAGCTTCATGGCGGACCAGCTGCAGCTACCGTTCTCGATCCCCAGGCTCACCCTCGACGGGCAGTACAATGTCACTCTCGGGCGCGGCTATCTGCATCATCTGATCGATGATTTCGGCGGCTCTTATGCGTTGGCGATCGCCGCCTACAACGCCGGACCCGGCCGGGTGCGCCAGTGGCTCGCCGAGTACGGCGACCCGCGCGGCGGCAAGATCGACATGGTCGACTGGATCGAGACGATCCCGATCGACGAGACCCGGCTCTACGTCCAGCGGGTTCTCGAAAACCTGCAGGTCTATCGCGGCCAGGCCAGCCGCAACTCGGCCTTTTCCTTGGTCAGCGACCTCGCCCGTTGACCCGCGCATCGTTGCGCCCGGGCTTGCCGCATTGGACGGGATCCGACGCGCCCCAGTGCTCGCCTGTGCTCAGGCGGGCGTGGCGCCGCGCCCGAGTTCGTAAAGCGCCACCGCGGCGGCGTTGGAGACGTTGAGCGTGGGCTGCGCCGCGAGCGTCGGCAGACGGGCCAAGTGATCGCACCGCTGGCGCACCAGCCGGCGCAGGCCGTTCCCCTCGGAACCGAGCACGATCGCGACGCGGCGGCCGAGATCGAGCGCCGCCAGCGGCTGTGCCGCGGTCTCGTCGAGCCCGCAGACCCAGAATTGGGCTTGCTTCAGCCGGTCGAGCGCGCGGGAGAGGTTGACGACGCGGACCAGCGGCACCCGTTCGAGCGCGCCCGAGGCGGATTTGGCGAGGGCTCCGAGAGCGGGCGGCGCGCCGTGTGCTGCGATCAGCACCGCGCCGGCGCCGAATGCCGCAGCCGAGCGCAGCACGGCACCGACATTGTGCGGGTCGCTGACCTGGTCGAGGGCGACAAGGATCGCTCGCCCGGCTGCGGTCTCCATCTGCCGCAGCACATCCTCGAGCTCGGGCGGGGCCAGCGGCTCGACGTCGAGGGCCAGCCCCTGATGCACCGCGCCCGACGGCAATATTGCCGAGAAGCCGGCGCGATCGAGCACCCGGATGGGTTGGCCCTCGGCGCCGCGGCAGGCCGCAGCGGCTTCGGCAACGAGTGTGCGGGCCTCGGCCTCTTGCCCGGCGAGCACCGCGAGGCGGTGCCAGCGCCGCTCGGGATTGGCCATCGCTGCGGCAACCGGATGCCGGCCGTAGATCCAGTACGCGGCCGGGGGCTTGCGGCTCGCTTCGAGAACCGGCGACGCCCGCCCAGCGCCACCGCGCCGGTGGCGCGGCGGCATACGCGGCACCATATACCGTCTCCGCGGTTTCGCGATCCAACGGCGCCGGACCTGCGGAACTGTCCGGGGCCCGGTGCCGCGACCGACAAAGCCTGATTGACAAGAGCGAGGCAAGCCCTTATGAGCGCGGGTTTGCGCTGCGTCGGACGGCGCGCGATCCCGGAGGGGTTGCCGAGTGGTTAAAGGCAGCAGACTGTAAATCTGCCGACGTACGTCTTCGTTGGTTCGAATCCAACCCCCTCCACCATCGTTTCGACCTGCGCGAGCGATCGCCGGCCGGCGACGGGCAGCCGAGGTGGATGGCCGATGATCGGAGGGGTGACCAAGCGCGGCGGGATACTACAGCCGGCGGCCGCGGCCGAATGCGGGTGTAGCTCAATGGTAGAGCTCCAGCCTTCCAAGCTGGCTACGTGGGTTCGATCCCCATCACCCGCTCCAGCCGCGGGGCGAGCTCCGGGCGCGGGTCCCCGGAGGCGGGTATTGTAATGCGTTCTCTCTGACGGAAAGCGGCCAAGCGATGTCGAAGGCGAAGTTTCAGCGGACGAAGCCGCACTGCAACATCGGGACGATTGGTCACATCGACCACGGCAAGACGACGTTGACGGCGGCGATCACCAAGGTGTTGGCGGAATTGGGCGGGGCGACGTTCGTGCCGTTCGACCAGATCGACAAGGCGCCGGAGGAACGGGCGCGGGGGATCACGATCGCGACCGCGCATGTCGAGTACGAGACCCAGAACCGGCATTACGCGCATGTCGACTGCCCGGGGCATGCCGACTACGTCAAGAACATGATCACCGGGGCGGCGCAGATGGATGGGGCGATCCTGGTGGTGTCGGCGGCGGACGGTCCGATGCCGCAGACCCGCGAGCACATCCTGTTGGCGCGCCAGGTGGGGGTGCCGTCGCTGGTCGTGTATCATGAACAAGGTCGACATGGTGGACGACCCGGAGCTCTTGGACCTGGTCGAATTGGAGATGCGCGAGCTGATGTCGTCCTACGGGTTTCCCGGCGACGATCTGCCGGTGGTGCGCGGCTCGGCCTTGTTTGCGCTCGAGGGCAAGAACCCGGAGCAGGGGCACGCCTCGATCCTCGAGCTGATGGCGGCGGTGGACAGCTACATCCCGCAGCCGGAGCGGGCCAAGGACCGGCCGTTTCTGATGCCGATCGAGGATGTGTTCACGATTTCGGGGCGGGGCACGGTGGTGACCGGGCGGGTCGAGCGCGGCATCGTCAAGGTCGGCGACGAGGTCGAGATCGTGGGCTTGCGGCCGACCGCCAAGACGGTGGTGACCGGGGTCGAGATGTTTCGCAAATTGCTCGACCAGGGCGAGGCCGGCGACAACATCGGAGCGCTGCTGCGCGGCACCAAGCGCGAGGAGGTCGAGCGCGGCCAGGTGCTGGCCGCACCCGGGTCGATCACCCCGCACACCCGCTTTCAGTGCGAGGCCTACATCCTGACCAAGGAGGAAGGCGGCCGGCACACGCCGTTTTTCGGCAATTACCGGCCGCAATTCTATTTCCGCACGACCGACGTGACCGGCACGGTGCATTTGCCCGAAGGCACCGAGATGGTGATGCCGGGCGACAACATCTCGATGGAGATCGAGCTGATCGCGCCGATTGCCATGGACGAGGGCCTGCGCTTTGCCATCCGCGAGGGCGGCCGCACCGTCGGCGCCGGCGTCGTCGCCAAGATCATCAAGTGACGCCCGAGGCTGCGAGCGTCATCCCGAACCCGATCCAGGATCTGCATAGGAGTGTAGCTCAACTGGTAGAGCACCGGTCTCCAAAACCGGGGGTTGGGGGTTCGAGCCCCTCCACTCCTGCCAGCGCGGCGTTCGGGCCAGCGACGTCCGGTCGGTGCCGACCTTCTGGAACGCGGCCGCCGGCGGCGCCATATAGGTTTGGGTGCGGAAATTGATCGAGTGTGGATAGGTATGGTGAAGACGAGTCCGACCAAGTTTATCGAAGAGGTGCGCCAGGAGATTTCGCGAGTCACGTGGCCGACCCGCAAGGAAACCATGGTCACTACAGCGATGGTTTTCGTTATGGTATTCATTGCGGCCGGGTTTTTCTTTCTGGTCGACCAGGTCTTTTCGGCCGGCGTGCGGCTGATCTTCGGGCTCGGGGCGTAGGGGCGGGACGCGCGAAGATGGCGAGCCGCTGGTACGTCATTCACGTCTATTCGGGCTTTGAGAAGAAGGTCGCCGCGTCGATCCGCGAGCAGGCCGAGCAGAAGGGATTGGCCGACAAATTCGAGGAAATTCTGGTGCCGACCGAGGAGGTGGTCGAGGTCAAGCGCGGCGCCAAGGTCAGTTCCGAGCGCAAATTCTTCCCTGGCTACGTGCTGATCAGGATGGATATGAGCGACGAGACCTGGCACTTGGTCAAGAACACCGCCAAGGTTACCGGCTTTCTCGGCGGTCGCGGTCGGCCGTCGCCGATCAGCGATAACGAGGCGGCGCGGATCATGTATCAGGTCCAGGAGGGCATCGAGCGGCCGAAACCCTCGATCACCTTCGAGATCGGCGAGCAGGTCCGGGTCTGCGACGGGCCCTTCACCTCGTTCAACGGCCTTGTTGAAGATGTCGACGAGGAGAAGGCTCGGATCAAGGTCGCGGTGTCGATCTTCGGCCGCGCCACCCCGGTCGAGCTGGAATATTCTCAGGTCGAGAAGGTCTGAGCGGCGGCGCCGACGACCCTCTCCCGTTCTGGTCACGGGATCCCGTTCTGGTCACGAGAGATAGTTCATGGCAAAAAAAGTCGTCGGCATCATCAAGTTGCAGGTCCCGGCCGGCAAGGCGAACCCGTCGCCGCCGATCGGCCCGGCGCTCGGCCAACGCGGGCTCAACATCATGGAGTTCTGCAAGGCGTTCAACGCGGCGACGCAGACCCTCGAGCCCGGCATGCCGATCCCGGTGGTGATCACCGCCTTTGCCGACCGCTCGTTTACCTTTGTGACCAAGAGTCCGCCGAACACTTACTACCTGAAGAAGGCGGCTGGGATCGAAAAAGGCTCGCAGACGACCGGCAAGGGCAGTTCGGTCGGGCGGGTGACGATGGCCCAGATCCGCGAAATCGCCGAACGCAAGATGCCGGATCTCAATGCCAAGGATATCGAGGGCGCCTGCCGCATGCTGGTCGGCTCGGCGCGCTCGATGGGGCTCGAAGTGGTGGAGTGACAGAATGGCGAAGATGGGCAAGCGCCTCAAAACGGCGTACGACGGAATCGACCCGGCGGCGGAGCATCCGCTCGATGCCGCGGTCAAGCTGGTCAAGTCGCGCGCGACGGCGAAGTTCGACGAGACGGTCGAGGTGGCGATGAATTTGAACCTCGATCCGCGCAAGCAGGACCAGAATTTGCGCGGCACGGTGATGCTGCCGCACGGCACCGGCAAGATGGTGAGGGTCGCGGTTTTTGCCCGCGGCGATCGCGCCAAGGAAGCCGAGGCTGCCGGGGCCGACGTGGTCGGGGCCGAGGACCTGGCCGAGAAGGTCCAGGCCGGGCAGATCGATTTCGATCGGGCGATCGCCACCCCCGACCTGATGGCGCTGGTCGGCCGGCTCGGCAAGATCCTGGGGCCCCGCGGCTTGATGCCGAACCCGCGACTCGGCACGGTCACGCAGAATGTTGGCGAGGCGGTGCGCGCGGCCAAGGGCGGGCAGGTCGAGTTCCGCGCCGAAAAGGCCGGGCTCGTCCACGCGGGGGTCGGCAAAGCGAGCTTTACCGACGACGCGCTTGCGGATAATGTGCGCGCCTTTGTCGGCGCGATCACCCGGAACAAGCCGAGCGGCGTCAGAGGCACGTACATCAAGAAGGTGAGCCTGAGCTCGACGATGGGGCCAGGTGTCAAGCTCGAATTGTCGGATTTGGCCGAAGACGCCAGGGCTTAGGAAGCGGCGGGCCTTGGTCGGGTCTAGCCGGCGTTCGACCCGCGTTTCGCAACGGTTTGCGCCGGGGGCCGGAATTGATTTGAGAGGGTTCGGAGAACAGGTGGATCGAGCACAAAAACGCAAGCTGGTCGAAAGCCTGCAGCAGGATCTCGCCGACATGGTTTGCGTCGTGGTCACGCATCAGTCGGGCCTCACGGTCGCCGAGGCGACCCAGTTGCGAGGTCAGATGCGCAGCGCCGGGGCCCGCTTTCGGATCACTAAAAACCGGCTGGCGCGGCGCGCGTTGGAGACGACTCCGTTCGCCCCGCTGTCGCCTCTGTTTACCGGCCCGACCGCGGTCGCGTTCTCGCGCGACCCGGTCGCCGCCGCGAAGGTGGCGGTGGGGTTTGCCAATCGCAACGAGAAGCTCCGGATCATCGGCGGTGGCCTCGCCGGACGGCTGATCGATGCCGCCGAGGTCAGGGAATTGGCGCTGCTGCCGCCGCTCGAGGAATTGCGCGGCCGGCTCGTCGGCCTGCTGGCGGCCCCGGCGACGCGGGTCGCCCGGGTGCTGCAGGCGCCGGCCAGCCAGGTCGCGCGGGTTCTCGCGGCCTATGCCGAGAAGGCTGGCGAGGCCGAGACCAAGAGCCCGGGCGAGACCGGCTAGCCGGGCCGCTGCTCATTATCGATAATCAACCGCTATCGTGAATCAACCGCAATCTTGGAAGCCAGGAGCAGAAGATGCCGGATTTGGCAAGACTGGTCGACGATCTGTCGGCGTTGAGCGTGATCGAGGCGGCGCAGCTGTCGAAGCTGCTGGAGGAGAAATGGGGCGTTTCGGCCGCCGCTCCGATGGCGGTCGCGGGTTATGGCGGCGCTGCGGCGCCGGCGGCCGAGGCGGCCGTCGAACAGACCGAATTCGACGTGATACTGGCCGCGATTGGAGAGAAAAAGATCAATGTGATCAAGGAGGTGCGCGCGATTACCAGCCTCGGTCTCAAGGAAGCCAAAGACCTCGTCGAGGCGGCACCCAAGCCGGTAAAGGAGGGTGTCAACAAGGAAGAAGCGGCAAAAATCAAAAAACAGCTTGAAGATGCCGGTGCGACGGTCGAGATAAAGTAGGCCTGCTACGAACTTTTTTCGACCGGGACCGCCATCCGATTTATCGGCCGCTGTGCCCGACACCAGGAAGCCGGGGCGCGATCCGTCGCGCACGCCGGCTGTCGGCGTCCGCCCCAGAAGCCCGAGGAGCGCCGAGGACCCTGCCGGCAGCTGTTGGCGCCCGATCCGCAAGTCGGGCCGCCGCGGGGCGCAGGACTATCGGGCGTGAGTGGCGTATCGGGAGCGCTAATCGCGGACCGACCGAATAACCGAGATCGGGTCCGCCGGCGGCGGCCCCCAGCGAGGAGCATGCATGGCTATATCCTTCACGGGAAAGAAGCGCATCCGCAAGAGCTTCGGACGCGTCCCCGAGGTCGCGCCGATGCCGAACCTGATCGAGGTGCAGAAGAGTTCGTACGACCACTTTTTGCAGATGGGCGAAGCGCCGGAAGAACGCGCCAATGTCGGCTTGCAGGAAGTGCTCCGCTCGGTGTTTCCGATCCGCGACTTTTCGGAACGAGCGCAGCTCGAATTCGTCCGCTACGAGCTCGAAGCGCCGAAGTACGATGTCGATGAGTGCCAGCAGCGCGGCATCACCTTTGCGGCCCCGCTAAAGGTCACGCTGCGGCTCGTCGTCTGGGACGTCGACGAGGACACCGGCTCGCGCTCGATCCGCGACATCAAGGAGCAGGACGTCTATATGGGCGACATGCCGTTGATGACGAAAAACGGGACCTTCATCATCAACGGCACCGAACGGGTCATCGTCTCGCAGATGCACCGCAGCCCCGGCGTGTTCTTCGACCACGACAAGGGCAAGACCCATTCCTCGGGTAAATACCTGTTCGCCGCGCGGGTGATCCCGTATCGCGGCTCTTGGCTCGATTTCGAGTTCGACGCCAAGGACCACGTCTACGTGCGCATCGACCGGCGCCGCAAACTGCCGGCGACGACCTTGCTGATGGCGCTCGACGACGCCGCGACCGAGCGGTTGCGCGCCGAGCGCAAGGCCGACGGCAAGCCGCTGCAGCCCGGCGAGGCCGCCGGCATGTCCAAGGAAGAGGTTCTCTCGTGGTTCTACCGAGCGATTGCCTTCCGCCACGGCCCGCAAGGCTGGATGGCGCCGTTTGACCCCGACCATTTCAAGGGCAAGCTCACGAGCGAACTGCGCGATGCGCGCACCGGCGAAGTGGTGTTGGCGGTGGGCGAGCGGGTCACGCCGCGCACCGCCCGCCGGCTGCGCGAGGCTGGGCTCGCCGACATCCTGATGCGCGACGAGGAATTGGTCGGCCGCTATTTCGCCTCGGACATCATCAACGAGGCGACGGGCGAGGTCTATTTCGAAGCCGGAGACGAGATCACCGCCCCGGCCCTTGCCCTTTTGGTCGAAGTCGGCATCGAAGAGCTGCCCGTGCTCGACATCGACCACGTCGCGGTCGGCCCTTATATCCGCAGCACGTTGGCGATCGACAAGAACGCGACGCGCGAGGATGCGCTGATCGACATCTACCGGGTCATGCGGCCGGGCGAACCGCCGACCCTGGAGACGGCGGAGACGCTGTTCAACAGCCTGTTCTTTGACGGCGAACGCTATGATTTGTCCGCGGTCGGCCGGGTTAAGATGAACTCGCGGCTGGGGCTCGACACCGCCGACACCGTGCGCACCTTGCGTAAGGCTGACATCCTGGCGATTCTGAAGGTTCTGGTCGAACTGAAGGACGGGCGCGGCGAGATCGACGACATCGACCACCTGGGCAACCGCCGGGTGCGCTCGGTCGGCGAGCTGATGGAAAATCAGTATCGCATCGGCCTGCTGCGCATGGAGCGGGCGATCCGCGAGCGGATGAGCTCGGTCGAGATCGACACCGTCATGCCGCACGACCTGATCAACGCCAAGCCGGCGGCGGCGGCGGTGCGCGAGTTTTTCGGCTCGTCGCAGCTCTCCCAGTTCATGGACCAGACCAACCCGCTATCCGAGATCACCCACAAGCGGCGGCTGTCGGCCCTGGGGCCGGGCGGCCTTACGCGCGAGCGCGCCGGTTTCGAGGTGCGTGATGTACATCCGACCCATTACGGACGGATCTGCCCGATCGAAACGCCGGAGGGCCCGAACATCGGTCTGATCAACAGCTTGGCGACCTACGCGCGGGTCAATCAATACGGCTTTATCGAAAGCCCCTACCGCCGGGTCAACGACGGCCGAGTCACCGACGAGGTCGTCTATCTCTCGGCGATGGACGAGGGCCGCTACGCGATCGCCCAGGCCAACGTCGAGACCGATGCCGAGGGCCGCGTCGTCGCCGATCTGACCAATTGCCGCAAGGGCGGCGATTTCGTCATGCAGCGGCCGCACGACATCGACCTGATCGACGTGTCGCCGAAGCAGCTGGTTTCGGTGGCGGCGGCGCTGATCCCGTTCCTCGAAAACGACGACGCCAACCGCGCGCTGATGGGCTCGAACATGCAGCGCCAGGCGGTGCCGCTGATCCAGGCCGAGGCGCCGCTCGTCGGCACCGGGATGGAGGAGACCGTCGCCCGCGACTCGG
Source organism: uncultured Alphaproteobacteria bacterium (assembly GCA_963795485.1). Taxonomy (GTDB): domain Bacteria; phylum Pseudomonadota; class Alphaproteobacteria; order ATCC43930; family CGMCC-115725; genus AP-15. The sequence continues at coordinate 307,925 of CAWCIL010000008.1, read as the reverse complement.
GGGTGACGATCATCGCCCGCCGCTCGGGAGTGGTCGACCAGGTCGATGCGACCCGCGTCGTGATCCGGGCGACCGCCGAGACCTCGTCGGCCGCATCCGGCGTCGATATCTACAACCTGTTGAAGTTCCAGCGCTCGAACCAGAACACCTGCATCACCCAACGGCCGCTGGTCAAGGTCGGCGACCGAGTCGGCGCCGGCGACATCATCGCCGATGGGCCGTCGACCCAGCTCGGCGAATTGGCTCTGGGGCGCAACGTCCTGTGCGCGTTCATGCCGTGGAACGGCTACAATTTCGAGGATTCGATCCTGATCTCGGAGCGCATCGTCTCCGACGATGTGTTCACCTCGATCCACATCGAAGAGTTCGAGGTGATGGCCCGCGACACCAAACTCGGCCAGGAGGAGATCACCCGCGACATTCCGAATGTCGGCGAGGAAGCGTTGAAGAACCTCGACGAAGCCGGCATCGTCTACATCGGCGCCGAGGTCAAGCCGGGCGACATCCTGGTCGGCAAGGTCACCCCCAAGGGCAAGTCGCCGATGACGCCGGAAGAGAAGCTGCTGCGCGCGATCTTCGGCGAAAAGGCCTCGGACGTGCGCGACACCTCGCTGCGCCTGCCGCCCGGCGTTTCCGGCACGATCGTCGAGGTGCGCGTCTTTTCGCGGCGCGGCGTTGACAAGGACGAGCGCGCGCTGGCGATCGAGCGCGCCGAGATCGAGCGGCTGGCCAAGGACCGCGACGACGAGCGCGCGATCCTCGAGCGCAGCTTTGCGGCCCGGCTCAAGGAATTGCTGCTGGGTCAGACCGCCCTCGGCGGCCCGAAAGGCATGAAGTCGGGCATCGAGATCACCGAGGAAGTGCTCGCCGAGCACGCATCGGCGTTGTGGAAGCAGATCTCGATCCGCGACGACGCGCGGATGGCCGACATCGAGGCATTGAAGAAGCAGCTGGACGACGCCGTCGGCGAACTCACCGCGCGCTTTGAAAACAAGGTGGAAAAGCTGCAGCGCGGTGACGAGCTGCCGCCCGGCGTGATGAAGATGGTCAAAGTCTTCGTCGCGGTGAAGCGCAAGCTGCAGCCGGGCGACAAAATGGCCGGCCGCCACGGCAACAAGGGGGTGATCTCGCGCATCATGCCATGCGAGGACATGCCCTATCTCGAAGACGGGACCCCAGTCGACATCGTCCTCAACCCACTCGGCGTGCCGAGCCGGATGAATGTCGGGCAGATCCTCGAAACCCATCTCGGCTGGGCCGCAGCCGGTCTGGGACGGCGCATCGGCGAGGTGCTGGGCCGGATCAGGCGCGGAGTCGGCGACGGCGAGCTGCGCGGCGTTCTGGGCGAGATGTATCAGGGGCCCGAAGGTGCGGAAATTGCCCGCCTCTCCTCGGACGAGCTGATCGAGCTCGCCGGCAACCTGGAGCACGGCGTGCCGATGGCGAGCCCCGTCTTTGACGGCGCCAGCGAAGCCGACATCGTGGCAATGCTCGAAAGGGCCGGGCTCTCGTCCTCGGGCCAGGTCACCCTGGTCGACGGCCGCACCGGCGACGCGTTCGATCGCAAAGTGACGGTGGGCTATATCTACATGATGAAATTGCACCACCTGGTCGACGACAAGATCCACGCGCGCTCGATCGGGCCCTACAGCCTCGTCACCCAGCAGCCATTGGGCGGCAAGGCGCAGTTCGGCGGCCAGCGTTTCGGCGAGATGGAGGTGTGGGCCTTGGAGGCCTACGGCGCGGCCTATTCTTTGCAGGAGATGCTGACGGTCAAATCGGACGACGTCTCGGGCCGTACCAAGGTTTATGAGGCGATCGTCCGCGGCGACGACAATTTCGAGGCCGGCATCCCCAAATCCTTCAATGTTCTGGTCAAGGAGCTGAGGTCGCTCGGCCTCAATGTCGAGCTCGAGCAGCGCAACTTTTGAGCAGCGAGACGCGATCGAAGCGAGACGGCCTGCCCGGCGCGGGCCGCCCCGATCACAGAGTTTCCAAAAGGGGTCGTTCATGAACGAGTTGATGAACATCTTCGGGCAGGTCACCGGGACGCAGAGCTTCGATCAGATCCGCATCTCGATCGCCAGTCCGGAGCGCATCCACTCCTGGTCCTATGGCGAGATCAAAAAGCCCGAGACCATCAACTACCGCACCTTCAAGCCGGAGCGCGACGGCTTGTTCTGCGCGCGCATCTTTGGCCCGATCAAAGATTACGAATGCTTGTGCGGCAAGTACAAACGAATGAAGTACCGCGGCATCATCTGCGAGAAGTGCGGCGTCGAGGTCACCCTGTCGAAGGTCCGGCGCGACCGCATGGGCCATATCGAGCTCGCTTCGCCGGTCGCCCATATCTGGTTTCTGAAGTCGCTGCCGAGCCGGATCGGGCTGTTGCTCGACATGACGCTCAAGGACCTCGAGCGGGTGCTCTATTTCGAGAACTATGTGGTCATCGAGCCGGGCCTGACCCCGCTGAAGCAGCACCAGCTGTTGAGCGAGGAGGACTATATTCAGGCCCAGGACGATTACGGCGACGACCAGTTCACCGCCTCGATCGGCGCCGAGGCGTTGCGCACGATTTTGTCGGCGATCGATCTCGGCGAGGAGCGCGAGAAATTGCGCGGCGAATTGCGCGATACCAGTTCCGAGGCGCGGCGCAAAAAGCTGGTCAAGCGGTTGAAGCTGGTCGAAGCCTTTATCGAGTCGAAGAGCCGGCCGGAGTGGATGATCCTCGAGGTCGTCCCGGTCATCCCGCCCGAGCTGCGCCCGTTGGTGCCGCTCGGATGGCGGCCGTTTTGCGACCTCGGATCTGAACGACCTCTACCGCCGCGTGATCAACCGCAACAATCGACTGAAGCGGCTGATCGAGCTGCGCGCGCCCGACATCATCGTGCGCAACGAAAAGCGCATGCTGCAGGAAGCAGTCGACGCCCTGTTCGACAACGGCCGGCGCGGGCGGATCATCACCGGCGCCAACAAACGGCCGTTGAAGTCGCTCAGTGACATGCTGAAGGGCAAGCAGGGCCGGTTCCGGCAGAACCTGCTCGGCAAACGGGTCGATTATTCGGGCCGCTCGGTCATCGTCGTCGGCCCGGAATTGAAGCTGCACCAATGCGGCCTGCCCAAAAAAATGGCGCTTGAGCTGTTCAAGCCGTTCATCTACTCGAAGCTCGAGCTCTACGGTCTCGCCAGCACGATCAAGGCAGCGAAGCGCATGGTCGAAAAGGAGCGGCCGGAGGTCTGGGACATCCTCGAGGAGGTGATCCGCGAGCACCCGGTGCTGCTGAACCGCGCGCCGACGCTGCACCGGCTCGGCATCCAGGCGTTTGAGCCGGTGCTGATCGAAGGCAAGGCGATCCAGCTGCATCCGCTGGTCTGCACCGCGTTCAACGCGGATTTCGACGGCGACCAGATGGCGGTGCACGTGCCGCTGTCGCTGGAGGCGCAGCTCGAGGCGCGCGTCCTGATGATGTCGACCAACAACATCCTGTCGCCGGCCAACGGCAAGCCGATCATCGTGCCGTCGCAGGACATCGTGCTCGGCCTCTATCACATCACCATGGAGCGCGCCGGCGAGAAGGGCGAGGGCATGGTGTTCAGCAGCATCGGCGAGATCGAGCAGGCGCTCGAATCAAAGTCGGCGTCGCTGCATGCCAAGGTCAGGGCGCGCTATCACACCGTCGACGCCGAGAACAACCCGGTGGTGCGTCGGGTCGAGACCACCCCCGGCCGCATGCTGTTGTCCGAGATCCTGCCGCGCAACCCGGCGATCGGATTCGAGCTGGTCAACACGTTGCTGAGCAAGAAGGAGATCAGCAACGTCATCGACCAAGTCTATCGCCACTGCGGTCAGAAGGAGACCGTGATCTTCTGCGACCGGCTGATGGCGCTCGGTTTTCAGCAGGCGTGCAAGGCCGGGATCTCATTTGGCAAGGACGACCTGATCATTCCTGATGCCAAGCGAATCCTGGTCGCCGAGGCGCAGGACCAAGTCAAGCAGTACGAGCAGCAATACCAGGATGGCCTGATCACCCAGGGCGAAAAATACAACAAGGTGGTCGACGTCTGGTCGCGCTGCACCGACAAAGTCGCCGAGGAGATGCTCAAGATGATCCGCTCGGCCCCGCCGGGCGAGCCGATCAACTCGGTGTGGATGATGTCGGATTCCGGGGCGCGCGGCTCGGCGGCGCAGATCAAGCAGCTAGCCGGCATGCGCGGGCTGATGGCCAAACCCTCGGGCGAGATCATCGAGACGCCGATCATCTCGAACTTCAAGGAAGGGCTGACCGTGCTCGAATACTTCAATTCGACGCACGGGGCGCGCAAGGGCTTGGCCGACACCGCGCTGAAGACGGCGAATTCGGGGTACCTGACCCGCCGTCTGGTCGACGTCGCCCAGGATGCGATCATCACCGAGGTGGATTGCGGCACCACCCGGGGGCTGATGACCCGCGCCGTGGTCGACGGCGGCGAAGTCATAGCACCACTTGCCGACCGCATCATCGGGCGCAGTGCCGCGGTCGACATCCTCAACCCGTTGACCGGCGAAGTCGTGCTGCCGGCGGCGGCATTGATCGACGAGGACGCGGTTGACCAGATCGAGCGGGCCGGGATCGACGTGGTGCCGATCCGCTCGGTGCTGACCTGCAAGTCGCCGATCGGGGTGTGCGGCAAATGCTATGGCCGCGATCTCGCGCGCGGCACCGTGGTCAACATCGGCGAGGCGGTGGGCGTCATCGCCGCGCAGTCGATCGGCGAACCCGGCACCCAGTTGACGATGCGCACCTTCCACATCGGCGGGGCGGCGCAGCGCGGCGCCGAACAATCCTCGGTCGAGGCTGCCTTCGATGCGGCTCTCGAGGTCAAGAACCGCAACGTGGTGATGAACTCGGCCGGGGTTCCGGTGGTGATGGGCCGCAATCTGGAGATCGTGCTGCTCGACGAGGCCGGGCGCGAGAAGGCGCGCCACCGGGTGCCCTACGGCGCGCGGCTGCTCGCCGACGAGGGCGCCCAGGTGCACCGCGGCGAGCGCCTGGCCGAGTGGGACCCCTACACCATCCCGATCGTCACCGAAAAGGACGGGGTGGCGCATTATGTCGACCTGATCGAGGGCCTCTCGATGCGCGAGGTCGTCGACGAGGCGACCGGCATCTCCTCCAAGGTGGTGATCGACTGGAAGCAGCAGCCGCGCGGCAGCGAGTTGCGGCCCCGCATTACCCTGCGGGACGAGGAGGGCGAGGTCCTGCTGCTCGGCAACGGGCTCGAGGCGCGTTATTTCATGTCGGTCGACGCGATCCTGTCGGTCGAGAACGGGGCCTTGGTCAAGGCCGGCGATGTCTTGGCCCGCATCCCGCGCGAATCCTCCAAGACCCGCGACATCACCGGCGGTCTGCCGCGCGTCGCCGAGCTGTTCGAGGCCAGGAAGCCCAAGGACTTCGCGATCATCAGCGAAAGCGACGGCCGGGTCGAGTTCGGCAAGGACTACAAAACCAAGCGCCGGATCATCGTGGTCCCGAGCGAAGAGGGCGGCCAGCCGGTCGAATACCTGATCCCCAAGGGCAAGCACATCAGTGTCCAGGAGGGCGATTACGTCCAGAAGGGCGACCTCCTGATGGACGGCAACCGGGTGCCGCACGACATTCTGCGGATTCTCGGGGTCGAGGCGTTGGCCAGCTACCTGATCAACGAAATCCAGGATGTCTATCGTCTGCAGGGCGTGCGCATCAACGACAAGCACATCGAAGTGATCGTGCGCCAGATGCTGCAGAAGGTGGAGATCGAGGAGCCCGGCGAGACCACGCTGCTCGCCGGCGAGCAGGTCGACCGCACCGAGTTCGAGTTCGAGAACGCCAAGGCCGAGCGCGACGGGCTGCGCCCGGCGGTGGCGCATCCGGTATTGCAGGGCATCACCAAGGCCAGCCTGCAGACCAACTCGTTCATCTCGGCCGCCTCGTTCCAGGAGACGACCCGGGTCCTGACCGAAGCCGCGGTGTCGGGCCGGATCGACACCCTGACCGGGCTCAAGGAGAACGTGATCGTCGGACGGCTGATCCCGGCCGGCACCGGCAGCGTCATCGCCCGGTTGCGCGAGGTCGCCGCCGAGCGCGACCGCGAACTCGCGGCGATCGCCGCGAACGCCGCCGACGGAGGAGGCCGCCCAACTGGTTGAAGCCGACAAGAAGACCGCGTAAGACGAAGACTGCGAAAGAGAAGACCGCCTAGCGCAGGGGGGCGGGTTCGCCCGCCTCCCTTGTTCGCCCGGAGATTTCGCGCCAAGGGTCTTGACCCGCCGCGCACCGGGCAATTATATGAGGGCCCTTTCGTGGGGCTGGCTGTAGGAAGCCACCTAGACGCAGCCTGATCGATCCCGAGTGGCTCGGCGCCCTTGCGAGTGGGCGAGATACTGTCTAGCGACTAGTGTGCACGACCGCACCGCGCGGAAGAGGCGGCGGGCGGTCGGCGTGTTTTGGTAAAGGTGTGGGAATGCCGACGATCAACCAGCTGATCCGAAATCCGCGCCGGCCGCAGGTCGCGCGCGACAAGGTTCCGGCGATGGAAGCCTGCCCGCAGAAGCGCGGGGTGTGCACGCGCGTCTATACCACCACCCCGAAAAAGCCGAACTCGGCCTTGCGCAAGGTGGCGCGGGTGCGACTGACCAACGGCTTTGAGGTGACCAGCTACATCCCGGGCGAGGGCCACAATCTGCAGGAGCATTCGGTGGTGCTGATCCGCGGTGGCCGGGTCAAGGATCTGCCGGGCGTGCGTTATCACATCATTCGCGGTACGCTCGACACCCAAGGCGTCAAAGATCGCCGGCAGCGGCGCTCGAAATACGGCGCCAAGCGCCCGAGATAAGGAGACAACCGATGTCGCGCCGCCGCGCCGCGGTCAAGCGCCAGGTTCTGCCGGATGCCAAGTTCGGCGACCCGGTGCTGACCAAGTTTATGAATTGCCTGATGTACGAGGGCAAGAAATCGGTCGCCGAGCGCATCGTCTACGGCGCCTTCGACCGTATCGGAAAGCGCAGCGGGCAGGATGCTCTGCGGGTCTTCCACGACGCGCTCGCCAATGTCCGCCCCTCGGTCGAAGTGCGTTCGCGCCGGGTCGGCGGCGCCACCTATCAGGTGCCGGTCGAGGTTCGGCCCGACCGGAGCCAGGCGCTGGCGATCCGCTGGCTGATTTCGAGCTCGCGCGGGCGCGGCGAGAACACGATGGAGGAACGGCTGTCGGGCGAATTGCTCGACGCCGCCAACAATCGCGGGGTGGCGGTCAAAAGACGGGAGGACACGCATCGGATGGCCGATGCGAACAAGGCTTTCTCGCATTATCGCTGGTAGCGAGGCGCTGGTCGCTCGGGCCGCAAGAACGCCCGTTACACTGTTTTGATCGGGGCGCCGCCCTCGGGCGCCGCCCTCGGAGCTTTTTTGATGGCACGCCAGACCCCTCTCGAGCGCTACCGCAACATCGGCATCATGGCGCATATCGATGCCGGAAAGACCACGACGACCGAGCGCATCCTCTATTACACCGGCCGCTCCTACAAGATCGGCGAGGTGCATGAGGGCACCGCGACGATGGACTGGATGGCGCAGGAGCAGGAGCGCGGCATCACCATCACCTCGGCGGCGACAACCTGCTTTTGGGACGATCACCGCATCAACATCATCGACACTCCCGGGCATGTCGATTTCACCATCGAGGTCGAGCGCAGCCTGCGCGTGCTCGACGGCGCCGTCGCAGTGTTCGATTCGGTTGCCGGGGTCGAGCCGCAATCGGAGACGGTGTGGCGGCAGGCCGACAAATATGGCGTGCCGCGGATCTGCTTTATCAACAAGATGGATCGGGTGGGCGCCGATTTCCCACGCTGCGTCGCGATGATCGCCGACCGGCTGGGCGCAGGGCCCTTGGTGCTGCAATTGCCGATCGGGGTCGAGAGCGACTTTGTCGGCGTGCTCGATCTCGTTGGCATGCGCGCGATCAAGTGGCGCGAGGAGACCCTGGGCGCGCAGTTCGACATCGTCGAGGTGCCGCCCGAAATGTCGGCCGAGGCGAAAGCGTTCCGAACCCGGCTGATCGAAACCGCGGTCGAGCAGGATGACGCCGCGCTCGAAGCCTACCTCGGCGGCGAGGAGCCCGACGAGGACACCCTGCGGCATTGCATCCGCAAGGGTACGATCGGCGGCGCCTTTGTCCCGGTTTTGTGCGGTTCGTCCTTTAAGAACAAGGGAGTACAGCCGCTGCTCGACGCCGTCGTCGCGTATCTGCCGGCGCCCACCGACGTCGCCGCGATCAGGGGCGTCAAGATGGGCACCAACGAGCCGGTGGTGCGCCACTCCTCGGACGAGGAGCCGTTTGCCGGGCTCGCCTTCAAGATCATGAGCGATCCCTTTGTCGGCTCGCTGACCTTCGTCCGCATCTATTCGGGCGTGGTGGCCACCGGCAGCCAGGTGCTGAACACAGTCAAGAACGGGCGCGAGCGGGTCGGCCGCATGCTAGCGATGCATGCGAACCATCGCGAGGACATCAAGGAGGCGCGCGCCGGCGACATCGTCGCGTTCGCTGGGCTCAAGAGCACGACCACCGGCGACACCTTGTCCGATCCGGCCCAACCTGTCGTGCTCGAACGGATGGAGTTTCCCGAACCGGTCATCGAGATCGCGGTCGAGCCCAAGACCAAGGGCGACCAGGAAAAGATGGGCCAGGCTTTGGCGCGGCTCGCGACCGAGGACCCCTCGTTCCGGGTCACCGTCGATCACGAGAGTGGGCAGACCGTGATCAAGGGGATGGGCGAACTGCACCTCGAAATCATCGTCGACCGGATGAAGCGCGAGTTCAAGGTCGACGCCAACGTCGGCGCCCCGCAGGTGGCCTATCGCGAAACCATCACCCGCACCGCCGAGGTCGACTACACGCACAAGAAGCAGACCGGCGGGGCCGGCCAGTTCGCCCGGGTCAAGCTGCGCTTCGAGCCGATGGCCGCGGGCGAGGGCTTTGTTTTCGATAACGAGGTCGTCGGCGGCACCGTGCCAAAGGAATATGTGCCCGGAGTCGAAAAGGGACTGAAGGCGTTCAACCGAAACCGGCGTGCTCGCCGGATTTCCGGTCATCGATCTGAAAGTGACGCTGTTCGACGGGGCCTATCACGATGTCGATTCGAGCGCGCTGGCCTTTGAGATCGCGGCGCGCGCGGCCTTCAAGGAAGGGGTGATGAAGGCGGCGCCCAAGCTCCTCGAGCCGATCATGCGCGTCGAAGTGGTGACACCCGACGAATATCTGGGCGACGCGATCGGCGATCTAAACAGCCGGCGCGGCCAGGTCACCGGCATGGACAGCCGCGGCAATGCCCGGGTCGTCGATGCAATGGTGCCGCTCGCCAATATGTTCGGCTATGTCAACACGTTGCGTTCGATGAGCCAGGGCCGCGCCCAATACACGATGCATTTCGATCATTACGAGCAGGTGCCGCAGGCGGTGGCGGACGAAGTCCGCGCCAAGATGGCCTGATCGGGCGGCGCCATACAGGTTTGAGCGGAGAACGAGACGATGTCGAAGGCGAAGTTTCAGCGGACGAAGCCGCACTGCAACATCGGGACGATTGGTCACATCGACCACGGCAAGACGACGTTGACGGCGGCGATCACCAAGGTGTTGGCGGAATCGGGCGGGGCGACGTTCGTGCCGTTCGACCAGATCGACAAGGCGCCGGAGGAACGGGCGCGGGGGATCACGATCGCGACCGCGCATGTCGAGTACGAGACGCCAGAACCGGCATTACGCGCATGTCGACTGCCCGGGGCATGCCGACTACGTCAAGAACATGATCACCGGGGCGGCGCAGATGGATGGGGCGATCCTGGTGGTGTCGGCGGCGGACGGTCCGATGCCGCAGACCCGCGAGCACATCCTGTTGGCGCGCCAGGTGGGGGTGCCGTCCCTGGTGGTGTTCATGAACAAGGTCGACATGGTGGACGACCCGGAGCTCTTGGACCTGGTCGAATTGGAGATGCGCGAGCTGATGTCGTCCTACGGGTTTCCCGGCGACGATCTGCCGGTGGTGCGCGGCTCGGCCTTGTTTGCGCTCGAGGGCAAGAACCCGGAGCAGGGGCACGCCTCGATCCTCGAGCTGATGGCGGCGGTGGACAGCTACATCCCGCAGCCGGAGCGGGCCAAGGACCGGCCGTTTCTGATGCCGATCGAGGATGTGTTCACGATTTCGGGGCGGGGCACGGTGGTGACCGGGCGGGTCGAGCGCGGCATCGTCAAGGTCGGCGACGAGGTCGAGATCGTGGGCTTGCGGCCGACCGCCAAGACGGTGGTGACCGGGGTCGAGATGTTTCGCAAATTGCTCGACCAGGGCGAGGCCGGCGACAACATCGGAGCGCTGCTGCGCGGCACCAAGCGCGAGGAGGTCGAGCGCGGCCAGGTGCTGGCCGCACCCGGGTCGATCACCCCGCACACCCGCTTTCAGTGCGAGGCCTACATCCTGACCAAGGAGGAAGGCGGCCGGCACACGCCGTTTTTCGGCAATTACCGGCCGCAATTCTATTTCCGCACCACCGACGTGACCGGCACGGTGCATTTGCCCGAAGGCACCGAGATGGTGATGCCGGGCGACAACATCTCGATGGAGATCGAGCTGATCGCGCCGATTGCCATGGACGAGGGCCTGCGCTTTGCCATCCGCGAGGGCGGCCGCACCGTCGGCGCCGGCGTCGTCGCCAAGATCATCAAGTGACGCCCGAGGCTGCGAGCGCCAAGGAACAACACCCGATTGGGGACGCAAACGCCAAATGGACAACCAGAACATCCGCATCCGCTTGCGGGCCTACGATCATCGCGTGCTCGATGCGTCGACGAGCGAGATCGTCAACACCGCAAGGCGGACCGGCGCGCGGATCCGAGGCCCGATCCCGCTGCCGACCAAAATCGAAAAATTCACCGTGCTGCGCTCGCCGCACATCGACAAGAAGTCGCGGGAGCAGTTCGAGATCCGCACCCACAAGCGAGTACTCGACATCGTCGATCCGACGCCGCAGACGGTCGACGCGCTGATGAAGCTCGATCTCGCCGCCGGGGTCGACGTCGAAATCAAGCTCTGAGGTCAATGCGATGCGCACCGGCCTTCTCGCCCGCAAGCTCGGCATGACGCGGATCTTCACGGATGACGGCAATCACCTGCCGGTGACCGTGCTGGGCGTCGAGAATTGTCAGGTTGTCGCGGTGCGTAGCGCGGAGAAGGACGGCTATACCGCGCTCCAGCTCGGCATCGGCGCCGCCAAGGTCAAAAACGTATCAAAGGCGCAGCGTGGCCATTTCGCCAAAGCCGAGGTCGAGCCGAAGGCCCGGCTCGCCGAGTTCCGGGTTACCGAGGATGCGCTTGTCGCTGTCGGCGCCGAGATCACCGCCGCGCACTTTGTCGCGGGCCAGCGGGTCGATGTGGTCGGAGTCAGCATCGGCAAGGGCTTTGCCGGGGCGATGAAGCGGCATAATTTCCACGGGCTGCGCGCCACCCACGGGGTCTCGGTGTCGCACCGCAGCCACGGCTCGACCGGTCAGCGGCAATCGCCCGGCAAGACTTTCAAAAACAAGAAGATGGCGGGGCATCTGGGCGCCGCCCGGGTGACCGTGCTAAGCCTCGAGGTGATTTCTGCCGACGCCGAACGCGGGGTGCTGATGATCAAGGGCGCGGTGCCGGGCAGCAAAGGCGGCTATGTGATGGTCAAGGATGCGGCCAAGCGCAAGCCGCCGGAAGGCCTGCCGTTCCCCGCCGCGCTGCGCGGGACGACGGGGGCGTCCCCGGCCCACGGCGCGCCACAGGAGCCCGCGCCTCCGGAAGCCGGGCCCGGAGAACCCGCATGAGCACGCTCGTCGTTCGCAATCTCGACAATCAGGAAGTCGGCGACATCGAGCTCGACGACGCCGTGTTCGGGCTTCCGGTGCGCCGTGACATCCTTGCCCGCGTGGTCAACTGGCAGCTCGCCAAGCGCCGCGCCGGCACGCACAAAGCCAAGGGCATCAGCGAGATCCAGGGCACCACCAAAAAGCCCTACAAGCAGAAGGGCACCGGCCGCGCCCGTCAAGGCAGCCTGCGCTCGCCGCAATTCCGCGGCGGCGCCCGCATTTTCGGTCCGGTCGTGCGCAGCCACGCCTTCGCTCTGCAAAAGAAGGTGCGCCGGCTCGGTCTCAAGACCGCGCTATCGGCGAAACACAGCGAAGGCAAGCTCGTGGTCATCGACTCCGCCCGCGCCGACGAGGCCAAGACGAAGGCGTTGCGCGCCCGGCTCGAAGCGCTCGGCTGGGGGTCGGTGCTGATCATCGACGGCCCGGCGGTGGACGAGAACTTCGCCCGCGCCGCACGCAACCTGCCGCGGGTCGACCTGCTGCCGCAACAGGGGGCCAACGTCTACGACATCCTGCGTCGCGACGTGCTGGTCCTGACCCGCGAGGCGGTGCAGCAATTGGAGGCGCGTCTCAAATGAGCCGGTTCCGGGTCATCCCGCGCGTCGAGACCAAGCTGACGCGGCAGCAGATGTACGACATCATCCGTACCCCGGTCATCACCGAGAAGGCGACCAACGTCTCGGAGCACAACCAGGTGATCTTTCGCGTGCCGCTGACCGCGACCAAGCGCGAGGTCAAGGCTGCAGTCGAGGGGCTGTTCAACGTCAAGGTCACCGCGGTCAACACCATCCGGGTCATGGGCAAGCTCAAGCGGTTCCGCGGGCGGATCGGTCGTCGCTCGGACGTCAAGAAAGCGATCGTCACCTTGGGCGAAGGCCAGAGGATCGACGTGACCACCGGAATTTGAGCCGAAGGAGCCGGTTCGATGGCATTGAAGACATTCAACCCGACCACCCCGTCGCGCCGCCAGCTCGTCATTGTCGACCGCAGCGAGCTGTGGAAGGGCAAGCCCGTCAAGGCGTTGACCGAAGGGCTCCGGGGCAAGGGCGGACGCAACAACACCGGACGCACGACCGTGCGATGGCGCGGCGGCGGCAACAAGCGCCGTTACCGGATCGTCGACTTCAAGCGCACCAAGCTCGACCAACCGGCGACCGTCGAGCGCCTCGAATACGATCCCAACCGCACTGCCTTCATCGCCCTCATTCGCTACCAGGACGGCGAGAAGGCCTACATCCTGGCGCCGCAGCGGCTCAGGCCCGGCGACATCGTGATCTCGGGCGAGAAGGTCGACGTGAAGCCCGGAAACGCGATGCCGATGCGCAGCATGCCGGTCGGCACGATCATCCACAACGTCGAGATGAAGCCCGGCAAGGGCGGTCAGATCGCGCGCTCGGCCGGAACATACGCCCAGCTCGCCGGCCGCGACCAGGGCTATGCGCTCTTGCGCCTCAGCTCGGGCGAATTGCGCATGGTCCGCGCCGAGTGCCGCGCGACGATCGGTGCCGTCTCGAACCCTGACCAGCAGAACATCGTCATTGCCAAGGCCGGTCGCAACCGCTGGCTCGGCCGCCGCCCTTCAGTGCGCGGCGTCGCGATGAACCCGATCGACCACCCGCATGGCGGCGGCGAGGGCCGCACCTCCGGCGGCCGCCATCCGGTGACCCCGTGGGGCAAGCCGACCAAGGGCAAGAAGACCCGCCACAACAAGGCGACGGACCGGCTGATCGTCCGCCGGCGTCACCAGCGCTAGCGCATAATCGGGACACGGAGACAGAGCTTGACCCGTTCGGTATGGAAGGGGCCCTTCGTCGACGGTTACCTGTTGAAGAAGGCCGAAGAGGCGCGCCGCTCCGGCCGCAACCAGGTGATCCGAACGTGGTCGCGCCGCTCGACGATCTTCCCGCAATTCGTCGGGCTGACCTTTGGCGTCTACAACGGGCATAAATTCATCCCGGTGCTGGTGACCGAGAACATGATCGGCCACAAGCTCGGCGAGTTCGCGCCGACCCGGACCTTTTACGGCCACGCCGGCGACAAAAAGGCGAGGAGAGCTTGAGATGTCGAAGCCCGCGGTCGAGCGCCGCCTCGACGACAGCGAAGCGCTGGCCAGCATGCGCGGAATGCGGACTAGCGCTCGCAAGCTCAATCTCGTCGCCCAGATGATCCGCGGCAAGACCGCGGCGTCGGCGCTGGCCGAGCTGACGTTTTGCCCCCGCCGTATCGCCGGTGAGGTCAAAAAGGTGCTGCAGGCGGCGATCGCCAATGCCGAGAACAATCACCAGCTCGACGTTGACCGGCTCTATGTCAAGGAGGCCACGGTCGGCCGGGCTTTTGTATTGAAGCGCTTCCACACCCGCGGGCGAGGCCGGTCGGCGCGGGTCGAAAAACATTTTGCGCATCTGACGGTCATCGTCCGCGAGCGACCCGAGGCGGCGGCGTAAATCGGGACGGTCAAGATGCACACGAGCAAACCGCAGACGGCGAGAATGGAGACGACCTGATGGGTCAGAAAGTCAATCCGATCGGGCTTCGGCTCGGCATCAACCGCACTTGGGATTCGCGCTGGTTCGCGCGCAAGGAATACGCCAACCTGCTGCTCGACGATCTCGGGCTGCGTCGCTTTCTGACCCGTCGCCTCGGGCAGGCGGGGCTGTCGCGCATCATCATCGAGCGCGCCGCCAAGAAAAGCCGGATCACCCTGCATTCGGCCCGCCCAGGGGTCATCATCGGCAAAAAAGGGGCCGATATCGAGAAACTGCGCACCGACATCGCCAAGATCACGCCGAGCGAGGTCAGCCTTAACATCGTCGAAATCCGCAAGCCGGAAACCGACGCCAAGCTCGTTGCCGACGGCATCGCGCAGCAGCTCGAACGCCGGGTCGCGTTTCGCCGGGCGATGAAGCGCGCCGTGCAATCGGCGATGCGATTGGGCGCCCAGGGGATCCGGATCAACTGCTCGGGCCGGCTCGGCGGGGCCGAAATCGCCCGCATGGAATGGTACCGCGAAGGCCGGGTGCCGCTGCATACTCTGCGTGCCGATGTCGATTTCGGCTACGGCACCGCCAAGACCACCTATGGAATTTGCGGGGTCAAGGTGTGGCTGTTCAAGGGCGAGATCCTCGCCCACGATCCGATGGCGCAGGAAAAGCGTGCCGCCGAAGGCCAGGGGCCGCCGGCGAGCCACGAGCGCGGCCGGCGCGAATCGTTCGGGTGAGGATGCCGTGCTCAGTCCAAAGCGCACCAAATACCGCAAGGCGCACAAGGGGCGGGTCCACGGCCTGGCCAAGGGCGGAACGACCCTGAATTTCGGCGCCTACGGGCTCAAGGCGGCCGATCCGGGGCGGATCACGGCGCGCCAGATCGAGGCGGCGCGACGCGCCATCACCCGCCACATTCGACGTGCCGGACGGGTGTGGATCCGCGTCTTCCCGGATGTTCCGGTGTCGCACAAGCCGGCCGAGGTGCGCATGGGCAGCGGCAAGGGCTCACCCGAATTCTGGGTGTGCCGGGTCAAACCCGGCCGGATCATGTTCGAGCTCGACGGGGTGCCGGCCGAGACCGCGCGCGAGGCGTTTGCGCTGGCCGCGGCGAAACTCCCGCTCGGGACCCGCTTCGTGGCCCGTCCCGGCGAGGAGGATGGGCGGTGAAGGCCGGTGATGTCAGGGCCAGGACCGATGACGAGCTGACCGGGCAACTCGACACGCTCGGCAAGGAGATCTTCAATCTGCGCTTTCAGCGCGCCAACGGCCAGCTCGAGAACACGGCGCGGGTCCGCCAGGTGCGGCGCGACATCGCCCGCATAAAAACCATCCTCGGCGAGCGGCGGCGCAAGGCGCCCTAGAGAGTATCGGAATGTCCAGACGCGTTCTTCAGGGTGTCGTCGTCAATGACGCCTGCGACAAGACGGTGGTCGTCAAGGTCGAGCGCCGGGTGATGCACCCCGTCTACAAGAAATTCGTCACCCATTCGAAGAAATACGCGGCGCATGACGCGGACAACCGCTGGCATATCGGCGACGCCGTGCGCATCGAGGAAAGCCGCCCGATCTCGAAGCGCAAGCACTGGGTCGTGCTGGGCGCGCTCGAACGAGGCGGCGAGCATCGCCCCCGGGCAGCGGCCCGGATCGCGGCGGCCTCGATCAGGCGGGGGCCGAGGCCGCCGAGCCGGCGACGGGTGCGCCATGATCCAGATGCAGACGAACCTCGACGTCGCCGACAATTCAGGCGCGCGCCGGGTGCAGTGCATCAAGGTCCTGGGCGGCTCCAAGCGCCGAACCGCGACCGTCGGCGACGTGATCATCGTCTCGGTCAAGGAGGCGATCCCGCGCGGCCGGGTCAAAAAAGGCGATGTGCACCGCGCGGTCATCGTGCGCACCGTCAAGGAAATCCGCCGCGTCAACGGCAGCGCTATCCGCTTCGACCGCAATGCCGCGGTGCTGATCTCCCCGGCGGGCGAGCCGATCGGGACGCGCATCTTCGGCCCGGTCACCCGCGAGCTGCGGGCACGCCGGTTCATGAAGATCGTCTCGCTCGCCCCTGAAGTGTTGTGAGCCCTTTGTCCGGAGCGAGGCCATGCCAAAGCTGAAGATCAAAAAGGGCGACAACGTCGTCGTCATCAGCGGCCGCGACAAGGGCCGGACCGGCGAGGTGCTGCGCGTCTTTCCGATCGAGCGGCGCGTCGTCGTCCAGGGCGTCAATGTCGCCAAGCGGCATACGAAGCCGCGGATGGGCGAACCCGGCGGGATCGTAGAGAAGGAATTGGCATTGCACGTCTCCAACGTCGCCCATGTCGACCCGGGTTCGGGCAAGCCGACCCGCATCGGCTACAAAGTCCTCGACGATGGCCGCAAGGTCCGGGTCGCCCGCCGCTCGGGCGAAGTCATCGACAGGTGAGAGAGATATGAGCAAGCCGCGCCTGCAGGAGCATTACGAGACAACGCTGCGCCCGGCGTTGATGGCGGAATTCGGCTACACCAATCCGATGCAGGTGCCGCGTCTCGATAAGATCGTCGTCAATATGGGGGTCGGCGAGGCGGTGCAGGACAGCAAAAAAGTCGAGGCCGCGGCCGGCGAATTGACCGCGATCACCGGCCAGCACCCGGTCATCACCAAGGCCAAGCGGTCGATCGCCACCTTCAAGCTGCGCCAGGGCATGCCGATCGGCTGCAAGGTCACGCTCCGGCGGCAGCGCATGTACGAATTCCTCGACCGGCTGGTCAACGTCGCGCTGCCGCGGGTGCGCGACTTCCGCGGAATTCCGGGTAAGAGCTTCGACGGGCGCGGCAATTTCGCGCTCGGCCTCAAGGAGCAGATCGTCTTCCCGGAAGTCGATTACGACCGGGTCGACGCGGTGCGCGGGATGAACGTCGTCGTCACCACGACGGCAAAAAGCGATGCCGAGGCAAAGGCGCTGCTCAAAGGCTTCGACATGCCGTTTGCGAACTGATCGGGTCAGGAGTTCAGCCCATGGCAAAAAAGAGCGCGATCGAGAAGAACGCCCGGCGAATCAAGCTCGCCAAGCAGACCGCACCCCGCCGCGCCCGACTGAAGGAGATCGCGATCGACCGCACCGCCCCGCCGGAGGAGCGGTTTGCGGCGCAGCTGAAGCTAGCCATGCTGCCGCGCAACGGGTCGCCGACGCGGGTGCGCAACCGTTGTGCCCTGACCGGTCGGCCGCGCGGGTTCTACCGCAAGTTCAAGCTGTCGCGCATCGCTGTGCGTGAGCTCGCCTCTTCGGGGCAGATTCCGGGCATGCTGAAGTCGAGCTGGTAGGAGGATCGCGGCGATGACGATGAGCGACCCGTTGGGAGACATGCTGACGCGGATTCGCAACGGGCAGCGGGCGCGTCAGGCGGTGGTCGCCTCGCCCGCTTCCAAGATCCGCGCCAATGTGCTCGAAGTTCTAAAGCGCGAGGGCTACATCCGTGGCTACAGCCGCGAAGATCTGCGGCCAGGCGTCGCCGAGCTCAAGATCGAGCTCAAATACGTCGACGGGGAACCGGTGATCCGTGAGATCGCGCGGGTATCGAAGCCCGGGCGGCGCATCTATTCGCGGATCGCCGATCTGCCGCGGACCTACAACGGGCTCGGCATCGCCGTCCTGTCCACCCCGCGCGGGGTCTTGTCCGACAACGAAGCCCGCGTCGCCAAAGTCGGCGGCGAAGTGCTCTGCCGGGTGTTTTGAGGGTTTTGAGGGGATTCCAATGTCACGCATCGGCAAAAACCCGGTGCCGATCCCAGAGGGTGTAGAGGTCGAGCTCTCGGGTCGCACCTTGACGGCGAAAGGCGGGCTCGGAACGCTGCGCCTGGTCGTCAGCAACACCGTCACTGCGACTGTCGCCGACGGCGCGGTCACGGTCATGCCCGCGGGTGACACCAAAGAGGCGCGCGCCATGTGGGGCACGACCCGCGCGTTGGTCAGCAACATGGTGACCGGAGTGTCGAAGGGCTTCTCGGTCGGTCTCGAGATCAACGGCGTCGGCTACCGCGCCGCGGTTCAGGGCAAGGTCTTGAACCTGCAGCTCGGCTACAGCCACGACATCCCGTTTCCGATTCCGGAGGATGTCAGCATCGTCTGCGCGCGGCCGACCGCCATCGCCGTCAGCGGCGCCGACCGTCAGCGCGTCGGCCAGGTCGCTGCGGAAATCCGCGCCTTTCGCCCGCCCGAACCCTATAAAGGCAAGGGCATCAAATATGCCGGCGAGATCGTCCGCCGCAAGGAAGGCAAGAAGAAATAGCCCCGATGCCGCAACCAGCCAAAGCCCTGTTCCTGCGCCGGCGCCAGCGGGTGCGGGCCAATCTGCGCCGCGCCGCCAACAATCGGCCGCGGCTCTCAGTTTTCCGCTCGTCAAAGCATATCTATGCGCAGGTCATCGATGATTCGGCCGGCCGGACGTTGGCGGCGGCGTCGAGCCTCGACGGCGCCCTCAAGGCGAGCCTCAGAACCGGTGCCGACATCGCCGCGGCGGGTGCCGTCGGCAAGCTGATCGCTGAACGGGCGAAGGCCGCCGGGGTCGAGCGCGTCGTGTTCGATCGCGGCGCCTATCTGTTTCACGGCCGGGTCAAGGCCCTGGCCGACGCCGCCCGCGAGGGCGGACTGGATTTTTAGAGCGACCGGATATCTGGAAGGGATTGCTCATGGCGCGCACGATGGCACGCAATCAGGGCGAACGGCGCGGGCGCGGCGACGGCGATCGCCAGTCGCGCGACCGCGAAGAGAGCGAGTTCGCCGAAAAGCTCGTCAACATCAACCGCGTCGCCAAGGTGGTCAAGGGCGGCCGGCGCTTCGGCTTTGCCGCGCTCGTCGTCGTCGGCGACCGCAAGGGGCGGGTCGGCTATGGCGCCGGCAAGGCGCGCGAGGTCCCCGAAGCGATCCGCAAGGCCACCGAGCAGGCGCGGCGCAGCATGATCCGCGTGCCATTGCGCGAAGGGCGCACCCTGCATCATGACATCGAGAGCAGCTACGGCGCCGGTCAGGTCATCATGCGCGCCGCCAAACCCGGCACCGGGATCATCGCTGGCGGCCCGATGCGGGCGATCTTCGAGGCGCTAGGCGTCCATGATATCGTCGCCAAGTCGACCGGCAGCGCGAACCCGCACAATATGATCAAGGCGACCTTTGCGGCACTCGGCCGGGCCACCAGCCCCCGCGCGGTGGCGGCGCGGCGCGGCAAGAAGGTCGGCGAGATCCTCGGCCGCCGCGATGCCGAGGCTCGGGAGCCGGCGTGATGGCCGACGTGACCCGCGACGTGACGGAGGGCAAAAAAACGGTAACGGTCGAGCAGACGGGCAGCCCGATCGGGCGACGGCACGACCAGGAGGCGACCCTCAAAGGGCTTGGTCTGAACAAGCGGCATCGCCGCCGTGTCCTCGAAGACACCCCGTCGATCCGAGGCATGATCAACAAGGTGAAGCACCTGGTGCGGATCGTGGGGGAAAAGGATGAACCGGCGCGGCGCTGAACGAGCCAGGGGGTCCAAACGATGAAGCTCAACGAAATCAGGGACAATCCGGGCGCGCATTACCGGGCAAAACGGGTCGGGCGCGGGATCGGGTCGGGCAAAGGGAAGACCTCGGCGCGTGGCGGCAAGGGCCAGACTGCGCGCAGCGGGGTGGCGCTCAACGGGTTCGAAGGCGGCCAGACCCCGTTGCACCGCCGACTGCCGAAGCGCGGCTTCGACAACAGTATGTTTCGGCCGGATTTCAAGGTGGTCAATCTCGGCCGCCTGCAGCAGGCGCTCGACGCCGGCAAGCTCAAATCGGAGGGCACGCTCGACGGTGCGGCATTGGTCGCCGCGGGGGTGCTGCGGCGACAGGGCGATGGCGTGCGCTTGCTGGCCAAGGGCAAACTGCGCGCGGCGTTGACGATTACGGTGGCCGGCGCCTCGAAGGCGGCGATCGCCGCGGTCGAAAGCGTCGGGGGCAGCGTGATCATCCGCGCCGGACGGGCGCAAAAACCAAAACCTGAGGCGGCCGGCCCAGCCTGAACCCGGCCGTCCACCGCCGGGTTCGGCCTGATCCTCGGGTCGGGCTGCGGGTCGAGCCCGGTTGTCGACCACAGTCGGGGCGTTGGTCCAGTCGGGGCCTTGTCTAGGGATACGTCAGATGGCGTCAGTCGCCGAGCAACTCGCTTCCAGCATCAATCTTTCCGCCTTTACCAAGGCGACCGAGCTGAAGAGCCGAATCTGGTTCACCCTCGGCGCGCTGCTGATTTATCGGCTCGGCACCTACATCCCGATCCCCGGAATCGACCCATCGATCCTCAGCCAAATCTTTTCGCGCAATGCCGGCGGCATCCTCGGCATGTTCGACATGTTCTCGGGCGGCGCGCTCGGGCGCATGACAATCTTTGCGCTTGGCATCATGCCGTACATCTCGGCATCGATCATCATCCAGTTGCTGACCGCGGTGTCGCCGACCCTGGAGGCGCTGAAAAAGGAGGGCGAGAGCGGTCGCAAGACGCTCAATCAATATACCCGCTACGGCACCGTCCTGTTGGGACTGGTCCAGGCCTACGGGATCGCCGTCGGCATCGAGGGCATGCATGCGGGAGCCGAAACGGCGGTGCTCAATCCAGGATTATTCTTCCGCCTGGTCACGGTCGTGACTTTGGTCGGCGGCACGGTGTTCCTGATGTGGCTTGGCGAGCAGATCACCGAGCGCGGCATCGGCAACGGCATCTCGCTGATCATCATGTCGGGCATCGTCGCCAACCTGCCGCACGCGCTGGCGTCGACGCTGGAACTTGGCCGCACCGGCGCGATATCCACCTATTTTATCATCTTTTTCCTGCTCTTGTCGGTGGCGGTCGTCACCTTCATCGTGTTCATGGAGCGCGCCCAGCGCCGTATTCTCGTCCAGTATCCTAAACGCCAGGTCGGCAACAAGATGTTCGGCGGCGATGCCTCGCACCTGCCACTCAAGCTCAACACCTCCGGCGTGATCCCGCCGATCTTTGCCTCCTCGCTGCTGCTGCTGCCGGCGACGGTCGCCAATTTCTCATCGACCGGGGGTGGTGGGTTTGCCGGCTGGCTCGGAGAGATAACGGCCTATCTCGCCCACGGCCGACCGCTCTATATGGCGCTCTATGTCGCGTTGATTGTCTTCTTCACGTTTTTCTACACTGCTATCGTGTTCAATCCGACTGAGACGGCCGACAATTTGCGTAAATATGGCGGCTTTATTCCCGGCATTCGGCCGGGAAAAAACACCGCCGATTATCTCGATTACATCCTGACCCGGTTGACCGTAGTCGGCGCGGCGTATCTGGCAGCGGTCTGCATCCTGCCCGAGATCCTGATTTCGCAATATTCAGTTCCCTTTTATTTCGGCGGAACCAGCCTCTTAATCGTCGTGAGTGTGACGATGGACACCGTTGCCCAGATCCATTCGCACCTGTTGGCCCATCAGTACGAAGGCCTGATCAAGAAGGCGAAGCTCAGGGGGCGGCGGGGATGAACCTGGTCCTGCTCGGCGCACCGGGATCGGGAAAAGGGACCCAAGCCAAGCGGATCGAGCAAAGCCGCGGCATCCGCCATCTCGCCACCGGCGACATGCTGCGTGCGGCCACCGCTTCTGGCAGCGAGTTCGGGATGCGGGTCAAGACCATCATGGATTCGGGCCAACTGGTCCCGGACGGGATCATCATCGAGATGATCGCCGCGCGCATCATCGAACCCGATTGCCGCGCAGGCTTTGTTCTCGACGGCTTCCCACGCACCGTGCCGCAGGCCCAGGCGCTCGATGAGATGTTGACCAAACGTCGGCTTGGCCTCGACCACGCCATCAACATCGAGGTCGACGAGGCGGTGCTGATCGACCGGCTGTCCGGGCGGTTTACCTGCGCCCGCTGCGGGGCGAGCTACCATGAGCGTTTGCATCGCCCGCGCCAGGAAGGCGCGTGCGATGTTTGCGGCAGCTGTGAATTCGTGCACCGGCCCGATGACCGGCCCGAGGCCGTCAAGGCGCGTCTGGACGTGTATCGTCGCCAGACCGCACCGATCCTGCCGTATTACCGCGCCCGCGGCATCCTGCGCGTCGTCGACGGCATGGGCGGGATAGGCGAGGTGGCGCGTCAGATCGGTGAGATCCTGGGGTGATCGACGAGGGACGCGTGGCGGTGGTCGATTGGCGGCGCTGCGCAAGCCGGGTTGACGCTCGATTGGACATCGCTATAGTAGATGCCCTTGCGAACTGTCGATTCCGCTCTTATCTGATCTCTTTCAAGGAGAAGCGCACGTGGCGCGCATTGCCGGCGTCAATATCCCCAATCAAAAGCGGGTCCCGATCGGGCTTACCTATATCCACGGCATCGGACGGACCACGGCCGTTCAGATCTGCACCCGGATCGGCATTCCGCCCGAACGGCGGGTGCATGAACTGACTGACGACGAGGTGTTGCGCGTGCGCGAGGTCATCGACCGCGAACATACGGTCGAGGGCGATCTGCGGCGCCAGGTGGCGATGAACATCAAGCGGCTGATGGATCTCGGCTGCTATCGGGGATTGCGCCACCGCAAGGGGCTGCCGGTGCGCGGGCAGCGCACCCATACCAACGCGCGGACGCGCAAGGGGCCGGCTCGCCCGATCGCCGGCAAGAAGAAGTAGAGCTCGAGACCCAGCGAAGCGGCGGAACCAGATCGATGGCCAGAACGGCGGCAGCGGCGCCGCGCCTGCGGCGGCGCGAACGCAAGAACATTACTTCGGGGACGGCGCATGTGAACGCCACCTTCAACAATACGATGATCACGATCACCGACGCGCAGGGAAACACCATCGCCTGGTCGTCATCGGGCAGCCAGGGGTTCAAGGGCTCGCGCAAATCGACGCCGTATGCGGCACAGGTGGCTGCCGAAGACGCCGGGCGCAAGGCCATGGAGCATGGCATGCGCACCTTGGAGATCGAGGTCAAGGGTCCCGGATCGGGACGCGAGTCGGCATTGCGCGCCTTGCAGGCGGTGGGATTTGCGGTCACCTCGATCCGGGATGTGACGCCGATCCCGCACAACGGTTGCCGGCCGCCCAAACGGCGCCGCGTCTGACCGGCAGACCGCCCCGCCGGCGACGGCGGGACTAATCGAGAAATGCCGGCTGCGCTATCGCCGGCTGTTGCCGCGGATGGCGTTCGCCTCCACCGATCGAGGTTTCAATCGTGCTTCAAAAGAACTGGCAGACCCTAATCAAGCCGAAACAACTCTCGGTAGAGCCGGGTGACGATCCGAAGCGGAGCGCGACCGTGGTCGCCGAGCCGCTGGAGCGCGGCTTCGGACTGACTTTGGGCAACGCCTTGCGGCGCGTGCTGCTCTCCTCGTTGCAAGGAGCGGCGGTGACCTCGCTACAGATCGAGGGGGTGCTGCATGAATTCTCGTCGATCCCCGGCGTCCTCGAAGACGTGACCGACATTGTCCTCAACGTTAAAGGCATCGACCTGCGGATGTACGGCGAAGGTCCGAAGCGGATGTGGTTGCGCGCCAGCGGGCCGGGTGAAATCCGCGCCGCCGCGATCGAAACCGGTCACGACATCGACATCATGAACCCCGATTTGGTGATCTGCACCCTCGACAGCGGCGCCAGGATTACGATGGAGCTCACCGTCGAAAGTGGCAAGGGATACGTGCCGGGCACGCAGAACCGGGCGGAGGATGCCCCGATCGGCCTGATCCCGGTCGATGCCCTGTTCAGCCCGGTCCGCAAGGTATCCTATCGTGTCGAGAATACGCGCGTTGGCCAGGTCACCGACTACGACCGGCTGGCGATGCGGGTCGAGACCAACGGTGCGGTGACGCCCGAGGATGCCGTAGCGCTCGCCGCCCGCATCCTGCAGGACCAATTGCAGCTGTTCATCAATTTCGAGGAGCCGCGCCACCCCTCCGACGACGCGAGGCCGAGCGAGCTGCCGTTCAACAAGAACCTGTTGCGCAAGGTCGACGAGCTTGAGCTGTCGGTGCGCTCGGCCAATTGCTTGAAGAACGACAACATCGTCTATATCGGCGATCTCGTTCAGAAATCGGAAGCAGAGATGTTGCGAACCCCGAATTTCGGGCGTAAATCCTTGAACGAGATCAAGGAAGTACTGGCCCAGATGGGACTGCATCTCGGCATGGAGATCCCGAATTGGCCACCCGAGAACATCGAAGAGCTGGCCAAGCGGCTCGACGAACCCTATTGAGGGCCCGATGCGCCACCGTCTGAAAGGCCGCAGCTTCAGCCGCCGCTCTGAGCACCGCAAGGCGATGTTCGAAAATCTTGCAGCCGCGCTGATCAAGCACGAGCAGATCACCACGACCTTGCCGAAAGCCAAGGATCTTCGCCCGATCGTTGAGCGGCTGATCACGATCGGCAAGCATGGCGGGTTGGCCGGCCGGCGCCGGGCGATCGCCCGATTGCAGGATACCGGGCTCGCCAACAAACTGATGACGAGCTTGGCCGAGCGCTATGCCGGCCGCGCCGGCGGCTACACCCGCATCATCAAGGCCGGGTTTCGCTATGGCGACAACGCGGCGATGGCGGTGATCGAGCTGGTCGACCGCGACCCCGCGGCCAAGGGCAAGGATTCCGGCCCGACCGGCGCCGAGGACAAGGACGCGGCCGAAGCGGCCTGACTTCCTGATTTATTGGGTCGGGTGCGCCGTAAAGCCGAGGCTGCCGTCGTCGGTGGCGTCTGCGACGGTCACCTCGTTGACCTGCGCGCCTCGCGGGCCTTGTCGGCACATTTCGATCATGGCCGCGACATCTTGCGGCGTGCCGATCGCCACCGCCTCTACCGAGCCGTCGGCGCGGTTGCGCACCCAGCCGCGCAGCCCGAGTCCGACCGCAGCCTCGATCGCCCATAGGCGATAGCCGACGCCCTGCACCCGTCCTTTGACCCGCAGCCGAACCGTCGTCATCGCGCCCTCTCTCGCCCTCCGATCACATTGTTCGCGCCGGCGGCAGCTGGCGGAGCGATCGATCGGCTTTGCTCGTTGACCTCGGAAAGATGACGTCCGTCAAGGTGTTTTGCCGCCGGGCCGGGCTAATCCGCCGCGACGGATATGCAACGGCTCAAATCAGCGGATTGGGTCGACCAGGAGGCCGTCCGCGATGGTAATCTCGTGACCGGCCGCAAGCCCGACGACATTCCCGGCGAGGACAAAGGCTCCCGCGGCATAGGCTCCCTCGGCACCACGGAGTACGGCGATGCAACGCAGAGTGTTCGGATCGACCGGGCGTGAGGTCTCGGTCATCGGCATGGGCACCTGGTATTTCGAACAGGCCCATCGCCCGACGGCGATCGCCGCCCTGCGCCGTGGCCTCGATCTCGGCATGAACCATATCGACACCGCCGAGATGTACGGCTCGGGCATCGCCGAAGAGATCATCGGCGAGGCGATCGCCGGCCGCCGCGACGAGGCCTTCCTGGTATCCAAGGTGCTGCCGCAGAATGCGTCTCGGTCGGGCACGCGCGCCGCCTGCGAACGCTCGCTGAGACGCCTGCGCACGGACCGGATCGATTGCTACCTGCTGCACTGGCGCGGGCCGCATCCGCTGGCCGAGACGGTTGGGGCCTTCGCGGAATTGCGGGCCGAGGGCAAGATCCTCAGCTGGGGCGTCAGCAATTTCGACATGGGCGATCTCGATCAGGCTCTTGGGATCGCCGGCGTCGAGCGCATCGCCTGCAATCAGGTGCTCTGTCACCTGCTGGAGCGCGGTATCGAGCATGCCGTGGTCCCCTGGTGCGAGCAGCACGAGACAGCCGTGGTCGCCTACAGCCCGTTCGGCCACAGCCGCTTTCCCGGTCTGCACACGGCGGGCGGTCGGGTGCTGGCCGAGATCGCCGCCGCGCATGATGCGACGCCGCGTCAGGTGGCGCTGGCCTTTCTGATCCGACGGCCGTCGGTCTTCACCATTCCCAAGGCGTCCGTGCCCGAGCATGTCGAGGAAAATGCCGGCGCGGGCGATCTCGCCCTTTCGCCAGAGGAGATCGCCCGGATCGACGTCGCCTTCCCGCGCGGCCGCCGTCAACACGACCTGCCGATGCTGTAGATTACCCGCCCTCCTCCCCTTGCTCCGCGAAGCGATCGATCTTGTGCTCTGCGCGCTGCGGCAAGATCGCTGCCCCGGGCTAGGCAGACCCGCCGTGTTGCACCGGCAGCGCGTGCCCGACTATTATCAATGCGCGGTTTTGGACAGGTGCCACTGGGTGACCCAACGATTTTGTTCTTGCGCCGCGGTGGTGCCGCTGCTGACCGTGGCGCTGCTAGGGATTGCGGGCTGCGTCAGCCAGCAGACCCAGGTCGGGCAGAAGGAGGATCTGCTCGCCGCTGCCGGATTTCAGATGAGGCCAGCCGGTTCGCCGCATTGCCTGGCAGCGATGAAGACCTTGCCGCCGAACCGCTTCGTCATCCACATCCGAAACGGCAGTCCGGTTTACCGCTACGCCGATCCGCTCGACTGCGATTGCCTCTATTTCGGGACCCAGCAGAACTGGGACGCCTACAAGCAGGAGATGTTTGCCCGACAGATCGCCAACGAAAACCAGATGACCGCGATCATGAACCAGCAGGACTGGGACTGGGGGCCCTGGGGCTTTCCTTGAGCCTGCGCGCAGGTCGGGATCGGCCGGATGTCAGCCGGCTTCTTGAACCCCTTCTGCTGCATGCAGCTGTCGAACACCTGTTTGGCATAGTCGGCGGCCTGGCTCCGCATCGACGGGTCGACGACGTTGGTCGTGCGGGCGAGCTGGTGGGGCCACAGATCACCGCTGGGTCAGCTTCAGCTCGATGCGCCGATTGCGGGCATAGGCCGCGGGGGTGTCGCCAGGATCGATCGGCTGGGTGTCGGCGAAACCCGCCCCCACGAGCCGGTCGGCTGGGATGCCCTGCCTTATCGCATAGCGCACCACCGACAGCGCGCGGGCGGTCGACAATTCCCAGTTCGACGGAAACTGCGGCGTGTTGATCGGACGCTTGTCGGTATAGCCGCTGACCTCCAGGACCCAGTTTATGTCGGTTGGGATCTCCGCGGCGATCTGTTTCAGCGTGCTGATCACCGGATCGAGATCTTTTTTGGCGGCGGCAGTCAGATCGGCGCTGCCCGGCGCAAACAACACCTCCGATTGGAACACAAAACGGTCGCCGACGATGTGGATGTCCGGCCGCTTGCCGAGGATTTCGCGCAGCTTGCCAAAGAATTCGGAGCGATAGCGAGCCAGCTCCTCGACCTTGCTGGCCAGAGCGACATTGAGCTTCTGGCCGAGGTCGGAGATCTGGCCCTGCTGGGTCTTGACCTTGGTTTGGGAGATGTCGAGCGCCGCCGCGATCGACGCAAGCTGCTGGCGCAACGCCGCGATCTGCTCGTTCAGCTGGTCGACCTCTGTCAGAGCATTCGCACTGAGCTGCTTCTGCGCGGTCAGCTGGGCTGTCGTTTGATCGGCCCGCTTCGCCGCCTGGCTGGCTTTGGCGGTAAGGCCGACGATCTGCGCGTTCAGCCGGTCGCGCGCGGTCTCGGCGCCTTGGAGCTGGGCCGTAAGCTGCGGTCGCGCCCCGGCGCAGCGCGCTGTTGGTGCGCTTTTCGAGGGACAGCAGGTCGGCCAGCTGATCAACCTGATGCTGCAATTTGTGCAGCGCCTGGTCGCGCCCGGACAATGCCGCCGACAGATAAAACTGGCCGGCAGTGAACACCAGCAGAATAAAGATGATCACCATCAACAGCTGCGACAGCGCGTCGACGAAGCCGGGCCAGATGTCGATGCTCGGCCGACGGGAAATTCTGCGGGCGAGGGGCATGGTTCGGCAGTGCGTACGGGTTCAGCGCCGGCCTTCTTCGGCCAACGCAGCGATAGTGCGGGCGAGGATACGGATCTCGCCGCGCAGTTCCTGCACGCTCTGCGCCCGGCCCTGCGCCAGATCCTCGGTCAGCCGCGCGGTATAGGCCTCGATGTTGCGCAAATGGCCGCGCAACGCGTCGTCCTGCCCGGCCGAATTGTCGACGATGTCGGCGAGGCGGCCCAGTGCCGGCTTCAGGTCGAGCTGGTTTTCGGCGAGCCGCAGCATCAGCATCTGCCCGGCCTTCATCTGGTCGCCGAGCACGCCGAGCCGATCGGCCAGGTTGGTCAGGGTGGAATTGGCGCCGATCCGGCTCTCCTCGCCGCGGGCCATGATGCGCTGCAGATTTTCGAGGCTGTCGGCGGTCTGCTCGAGCAGCGCCTGGATATAGGCCGGCACCGACGCATCGCCGCTGTCGCCGAGGCCGCCGCCCGACAGCCTCGTATAGGTCGACAGCCACTCTTCGAGATCGTTGTAGAAGCGGTTCTGCGCCTGGCCCGGCCTGGAGGTCGAGAAAGCCCAGAACGAGCCTGCCGGCGAGCCCGAACAACGACGAGCTGAACGCGGTCCTCATCCCGGCCAGCGGCGATTCGAGCCCGGATTTGAGATTGGCGAAGGCGCGGGCGAGATCGTTGCCGCCGACATTCAACCCGCCGATCACGCCGCCGACCGAGCGCACCGTTTCCAACAGCCCGTAGAAGGTGCCGAGCAGGCCGAGAAAGACCAGCACGCCGATCAGGTAGCGCGAGGTCTCGCGGGTTTCGTCGAGCCGCGAGCCGATGCCGTCGAGCAGGGTCTGCAGCGAGCTCGCCGACAGGCTGACGCGGCCGACCTGGCGGGTGCCCAGCATCCGCGCCATCGGCGCCAACAGCCGCGGCGCCGGGCGGCGGGCCGAGATCGGCTCCTCGCCGCCCGCCTCGCGGTGGCGAAACTCTCGATCCAGTCGATCTCGGGATTGAGCAGCAGCACCTGGCGGAAGATGTAGATGATGCCGGCCAGGAGAATGCCGAGGATGACGCCGTTGATGCCGGGATTGCCCATAAAGGCGACCGCCAGCGAACGGCCCGAGCACCGCCGCCAAGGCCGCGACCAGCACCAGGAATATCGTCATCCGCACCAGAAAGCGGCGCGAGCGGTTCATGCCCAAATCCCGAGCGAGCCGGTCCGCAGCGCGCCAGCCGGTCGAGCACGATCCATATTTCGCGCGACCCTACCCCCGAACCCATCTGGGCGCAGACTATCACAGATTTTCGGGCCGCACCAGACTCCGCCGCGCGGGCGGCCGCGTGTCGCCTCGCGGATCAGCGCCGCGAGCGGAAGATGGAGATGATCGTTGGCGGCAAGGACGTCGCCGTTCGCCATCATCGCGTGGCCGCCGGAGAGGTCGCTGACATAGCCGCCCGCCTCGCGCACCAGCAGCAGCCCGGCGGCGATGTCCCACGGCTTCAGGCCGAACTCCCAGAAACCCTCGTACCGGCCGGCGGCGACATAGGCGAGATCGAGCGCGGCGGCGCCCATGCGCCGCACCCCGCTGGTGGCGGCCATAACCGCCGCCAGGCTCGCGAGATAGGCCGGGCGCTCGCCGCGCTCGCCGAACGGCATGCCGGTGCCGATCACCGCATCGCCGAGCCGCCGCCGCGCCGACACCCTGAGCCGCCGGTCGTTGACGTAGGCGCCCAGCCCCTTTTCCGCCCAGTACATCTCGTCCCGCGTCGGCTCGTAGACCAAGCCGGCGACGATCTCGCCGTCGCGCTCGAGCGCGATCGAGATCGCGAAATGCGGGATGCCGTGCAGGAAATTGGTGGTGCCGTCGAGCGGATCGACGATCCAGCGGTGGCGCGGGTCCGCTCCCGCTTCGGCGCCGCCTTCCTCGAACAGCAGCGAGTAGCCGGGGCGGGCGCGGGTCAGCTCGGTCCGCAACGTGCGCTCGGCCTTGAGGTCGGCGGTCGAGACGAATTCGCCGGGGCCCTTGACCGAGACCTGGAGCTGCTCGACCTCGCCGAAATCGCGCATCAGGCCGCGCGCCGCCTTCAGCGCGGCATCCGCCATCACGTTCATCACCGGCGAGCGCATCACCATTACACTTGCTTTCTAACTTGGGGAGCCACTCTTACCCGCCGTGCTGCGCTCGGGACCCTCTCCCGCAATGCGGGAGAGGGTGGTGAGGGGACCACCTGCCACGCCTCTCCTGACCGCCGATGCCCTTCAGTCTTTCGCCCGTTCCATATAGCTGCCGTCGGCGGTGCTGACGACGATGCGGGTGCCGGCCTCGATATAGGGCGGGATCATCACCCGGCGGCCGTTGTCGAGCTTGCCCGGCTTGTATGAGGAGGACGCGGTCTGGCCGCGCACCACCGGGTCGGCCTCGACCACCTCCATCGTCACGCTCGGCGGCAATTCGACCGAGAGCGGGGTGCCTTCGTGCAGCATCACCGTGCAGACCATCCCATCGCGCAGGAAATCGGCTGGATCGCCGATCATCTCGGTCGGGATCGCGATCTGCTCGAAGCTGTCGTTGTCCATGAATGTCGCCTGCCCGCCTTCCATGAACAGAAACTGCATCTCCTTTTCGTCGAGCCGGACGCGCTCGACAGTCTCCTGGGTTCGAAAGCGGTCGTTGAGCTTGGTGCCGCCGCGCAGATCGCGCATCTCGACCTGGGCGAAGGCGCCGCCCTTGCCGGGCTGGACCAGGTCGCGCTTCAGCACGATCCACAGCTTGCCCTGGTAT
This sequence comes from uncultured Alphaproteobacteria bacterium, assembly GCA_963795485.1. Taxonomy (GTDB): domain Bacteria; phylum Pseudomonadota; class Alphaproteobacteria; order ATCC43930; family CGMCC-115725; genus AP-15. The sequence goes on along the minus strand of CAWCIL010000008.1, from coordinate 276,996 downwards.
TCGAGGACGTTGCCCGGCTTGATGTCGATGGCGTTGATCTTCATGCGATGAGATCCTGGAAGGGCGCGATCGAGTGCCGCTGCTGTCGAGAAATTAGCACGGGGCGGCCCCACGGCAAGAAGGAGGGCGGTGCCAATGCGGGAATGGTGGCGGCCGGAGCGCTTCGCCCGGCGGCGCGAGCGGCTCGAGCAGCGCGGCCGGATGCTCGTCGCAGTGCGCGAGTTCTTCGCCGCGGGCGGTTTTGTCGAGGTCGACACGCCCGCGCTGCAGCTAAGCCCCGGGCTCGAACCGCATCTGAAGGCTTTCGCCACCCGGCTGCACGATCCGCGCGACGGCCGAAGCTTGCGCCGCTATCTCCATACCTCGCCGGAATTCGCGATGAAAAAGCTGCTGGTCGCCGGCATGCCGCGGATCTGGCAGCTAGGGCACGTGTACCGCGATGGCGAGCGCGGCGGCGCCCATCATCCCGAATTTTCGATGCTCGAATGGTACCGCGCCGGTGCCTCCTGGCGCCAGCTGACCGAGGATTGCGTGGGCTTGCTGCGCACCTGCCAGCAGGCGGCGGGAGCGGCGGCGTTGACGTGGCGCGGGCAGAGCGCCGACGCCCGGCTGCCGTCGAACGAAGTCAGCGTCGCAGAGGCATTTAGCGAGCACTGCGGCATCGACCTGCTGGCGACCGCCCCCGACCCGCTGCGGCCCGACGCAGAGCGCCTCGCCGCGGCGGCGCGCCGTATTGGCATCGAACCGCATCCCGGCGACGATTGGGAGGCGCTCTATTTCCGGATTTTCCTCGAACGGATCGAGCCGCATCTCGGCCTGCGGCGCGCCGACCTTCCTGACCGATTACCCGCTGTCGATGGCGGCGTTGGCACGCCGCAACCCGGACGACCCGCGCGTCGCCGAGCGGTTCGAACTCTTTGTCTGCGGTCTGGAGCTCGCCAACGGCTTCGGCGAGCTGACCGACGCGGACGAGCAGCGCACCCGCTTTCTCGCCGAGCAAGAGAGAAAACAGGCGCTCTACGGCGAAATCTACCCGATCGACGACGATTTCCTCGCCGCCCTCGAATATGGGATGCCGCCCGCCGCCGGTATCGCGCTCGGCTTCGACCGCCTGGTCATGCTGGCGACCGGCGCCGCACGACATCGAGGATGTGTTGTGGGCGCCGGTGCGCTGAATTCGCAGGCCGGGAACCGGTTGACCGCGCGCTGATTACGACCGACAGTTCGTGGCTTTACCCGCGGCTGCGGGCCGAGCGACGGACAACGTCGCCGGTAATCAAGAGACGGGCCGGACCACCGGCCCCTGAACAGGAGGCAATCGTGCACGAAGACGCCCTTATCGGGTCTCTGCCTTGGTATCGCACCCTCAACCGCGAGCAATGGCGGGTGCTGGTCGCGTCGAACCTCGCTTGGCTGTTCGACGGCTTTGAGATCTACGCGCTGTTTCTGACCGTCGGCTTCGCCCTGCACCAACTGCTCAGCGTCTCGGAGTATTCGCAGATCCCGCGCTACGCCGGCTATGTGCTGGCGACGACCGTCTTCGGCTGGGCCACCGGCGGGGTGATCGGCGGCATCATTGCCGACTATATCGGCCGCAAACGGACGATGATGCTGGCGATCCTCGCCTATTCCCTGACCACCGGGCTCTCCGCCATCGCGTGGAATTGGGAATCTTTTGCGATATTGCGGTTTCTGGTCGGCGTCGGGATCGGCTCGGAATGGGCGACCGGAGCTTCGATCGTCTCCGAACTTTGGCCGGACCACGCCCGCGGCAAGGGCGGCGGGCTACTGCAATCAGGCGCCGGAATCGGCAGCTTCATCGCGTCCGGCGTCTGGCTGCTGATCGGCGGAATGGGGCCGAATGCCTGGCGTTTCATGTACCTGGTCGGGATCCTGCCGGCGCTCTTGGTGCTGTGGATCTGGCGGGGCATGCCGGAATCGGCGCGCTGGGAAGAGGCCGACCAACGCCGTCGCGCGGCCCGCGCCCAGCGGCAAAGCGGCGTCGCGCTCGATGGCATGGATGCGGCGCTGACGCGCTTCACGGTCACCGACATGTTTCTCGACAAAGCCGTCCGGCCGCGGTTGATCGCCGCGTTTTTGATGATGCTGTCGGTGACATTCGGCTTTTGGGGGGTGGCCACCTTTGTCCCGACCTATGTCGGCACGGTTGCCGCCAAAGCCGGGCTGTCGGCGCCTTACTATTCCGCGGTGGCCGGGCTGCTCGGCACCGGGGTAGCGATCTTCGGCTTTATCGGCCTTGGCTTCCTCGCCGATGCGATCGGCCGCAAGCCGACGACGATGCTGTGGTATGCGATGTGCCTGGTCCTGACGCCGGTCCTCTATCTATGGGCTCATGGCATCGGCGCATTGCTCGCCGCCGTCGCGGTGTTCGGCTTTTTCACCGGCGGGATCTGGTCCTGGGCGCCGATTTGGCTGCCCGAGCTGTTCCCGACCCGGATGCGCGGCACCGCCGTCGCCTTCTGCTTCAACGCGCCGCGCTGGATCTCCGCCGCCGGCCCGTTGATCGCCGGCACCCTGATCGTGGCGCTCGGCGGCTATGGCAAGGCGGCGACGATTGTCGGCCTGTTCTTCATCGTCGGGGTCATCGTTGCCCCGTTTCTGCCGGAAACCCGCGGCAAGCCGCTGCCTCACCACGTTTAGGGCGCTTGATCCGGCCGGGTTTGGGAGGACCATAACTTAGCCGCGCACGCCGACGTTATGGGAACGCTATGTGGGTGAGATCGGTTTCGCGTATAGAGATCGTCCCCCGCTCGAGGCCCGCCTGAGATGAATTCCCATCCCCGATCGCGTCCGCTGGTGTTGTGCATTCTCGACGGCTGGGGCGAACGCGGTGCCGCCTCGGACAATGCGATCGAGAGCGCGCAGATCCCGGTATGGCGCCGGCTGACGGCGCGGTGGCCGCATGCACAATTGCAGGCGAGCGAGCATTGTGTCGGGCTTCCTGATGGGCAGATGGGCAATTCCGAGGTCGGCCACACCAATCTTGGGGCTGGCCGGGTGGTCATGCAGGACCTGCCGCGCATCGACGCGGCGATCGCTTCGGGCGAACTGGCGCGGATGCCGGCTCTGCACGGTTTCATCGCGGCGCTGAAGCAGACCGGCGGCACCGCTCATCTGCTCGGGCTGCTGTCGCCCGGCGGAGTGCATTCGCACCGGCACCAGATTGCGGCCCTCGGCCGTATTCTCGCCGAGGCCGGGGTGCCGGTCGCGGTCCACGCCATTCTCGACGGCCGTGATACCCCGCCCAAATCCGCTCTCTCCTTTCTCGAAACATTCGAGCGCGATGTCGGCAGCCTGACCGATCTGCGGATCGCCACCGTCGCCGGCCGCTATTATGCGATGGATCGCGACCAGCGCTGGGACCGGGTCGAAAAAGCCTATCGGGTTATCGCCGCAGGCGAGGGCGCCGCCGCCGCCAGCGCGTCCGAGCGCGGTCGAGGCCGCCTATGCGACGCGGCGAGACCGACGAGTTCGTGCCGCCGGCCGCGATCGGCGGATATCACGGCATGCGCGACGGCGATGGAATTCTCATCGCCAACTTCCGCGCCGATCGGGTGCGCGAGATCGCCGCCGCACTGCTCGACCCGGATTTCGCCGGGTTCGCCCGCGGCCGTCGCGTCGCCTTCGCCGCGGCCCTCGGGCTGACCGAGTATTCGGCCGAGCTCAACCCTTATCTCGCGACCCTGTTTCCGCCGGAACAGCTCGACGACACCTTTGGCGAGATCGTATCGAAAGCCGGTCTGACCCAGCTGCGCATCGCCGAGACCGAGAAATACGCGCATGTCACATTCTTTTTCAATGGCGGCCGCGAGACCGTGTTTCCCGGCGAGGAGCGGATTTCTGGTGCCGTCGCCGCGCATCGCCACCTACGACCGACAGCCCGAAATGTCGGCCCCGGCGGTCACCGACAAAGTCGTCGAGGCGATCGAGGCCGGCCATTTCGATGTGATCGTGCTGAATTACGCCAACGCCGACATGGTCGGGCACAGCGGATTGTTCGATGCCGCGGTGGCGGCAGTCGAGGCCCTCGACCGGTGCCTGGGGCGGCTGGCGAGCGCGGTCGAGCAGGCCGGCGGCACGCTCGTCGTGACCGCCGACCACGGCAACGCCGAGATGATGCGCGATCCGCAGACCGGCGAGCCGCATACCGCGCATACGCTGAACCCGGTGCCGCTCGTGCTGGTCAACCCGCCCGCCTCGGTCGGACGTCTGGAGGACGGCCGGCTGGCCGATGTCGCCCCGACCCTGCTGGCGCTGCTCGGCCTGCCCCAGCCGGCGGCGATGACCGGCCGCTCGCTGATCCGACCGCAGGAAAGCCGGCGGAGCGCTGCTGACTGAGCGCAACCAAACGCCCCTTCGCGGCTCCCATCTTGATCATCGCGCACCGGGCCGGATATCATCTCTAGGCACTCCGGGCGGGGCGATTTCAAGGGTGCATGGATGAGACGGTTTGGGTTGATCGCGGCGGCGGTGGCGACGGTGCTGGTGTTTTCGCTGCGACAGGACATCACAGAGGCGGCGGCGAATTCTTCCGAAACCTACAAGGAACTCAATTTATTCGGTGAAGTGTTCGAGACCGTGCGCGCCGACTATGTCGGCAAGGTCAAGGACGAGAAGCTGGTCGAGTTCGGCGATCAACGGCATGCTGACATCGCTCGATCCCCATTCGAACTATTTGGACAAGAAGAATTTCGACGACATGAAGGTGCAGACCCGCGGCGAGTTCGGCGGGCTCGGCATCGAGGTGTCGATGGAGAACGGCCTGGTCAAGGTGATCTCGCCGATCGACGACACCCCGGCGGCTCGCGCCGGGTTGAAGCCGGGCGATCTGATCACCCAGCTCGACGGCAAGCCGGTGCAGGGCATGACCTTGCCGCAGGCGGTCGAGAAGATGCGCGGGCCGGTCAACAGCGACGTAAAACTGACGATCCGGCGCAAGGGCCGCGACCCGTTCGACGTCGATCTGACGCGCGCGACGATCCACATCAAATCGGTCCGCTCGCACCTCGTCGGCGACGATATCGGCTATATCCGGATCACCTCGTTCAACGAGCAGACCGATGTCGGACTCAACAGCGCGATGAAGAGCATCAAGCAGCAGGCCGGCAACAAGCTGCGCGGGATCATCCTCGACCTGCGCAACAACCCCGGCGGCCTGCTCGACCAGGCGGTGGCGGTGTCGGACGCATTTCTCGACAAGGGCGAGGTCGTCTCGACCCGGGGGCGCAACCCCGACGACGCGCAGCGCTACGACGCCCGCCCCGGCGGCGACATTGCCGCGGGGCTGCCGCTGGCGGTGCTGATCAACGGCGGATCGGCCTCGGCCAGCGAGATCGTCGCCGGCGCGCTGAAAGATCACCACCGGGCGATCCTGCTCGGCACCCGCTCGTTCGGCAAGGGCTCGGTGCAGACGATCATCCCGCTGCCCGGCCACGGTGCGATGCGGCTGACGACGGCGCGCTACTACACGCCCTCGGGCCGGTCGATCCAGGCCAAGGGGATCGAGCCCGACATCGTCGTCGAAGCGGCGAAGATCGAGGCGCCGCCCGCCCAACCCGGGGCCAAGGTCGCGGCGGTATCGACCACGAAGAGCGATGATGCCGACGACGATTCCGATGCTTCGAGCTCGGTCGATCCGTCGATCATGGGGACGCCTGCCGATTATCAGATGATGCGCGCCGCCGACATGCTGCGCGGCATGTCGCTGTTCAACGGCCGCCTGGTCAACTTGAGCCGGCTGTTCACTCGTGGGCATCGGCGGCTCGGGCGGCGGTTCGCATGGCAGAGTTCGACAGCGGAGCGCGAGCCTACCGACCGGCGGTCGGGATCATGCTGGTAAACGGCCGGGGACAGGTTTTCATCGCGCGGCGCACCGACATGGCCGCGAGGCCGGCGTGGCAGATGCCGCAGGGCGGGATCGACCCCGGCGAGACCCCGCGGCAGGCGGCGATGCGCGAGCTCGCAGAGGAGATCGGCACCGGCAACGCCGAAATCGTCGCCGAGAGCCGTGCCTGGCTGACCTACGACCTGCCCCCCGCGCTCGCCGCGAAGGTGTGGGGCGGGCGCTACCGCGGCCAGCGCCAGAAATGGTTCGTGATGCGCTTTACCGGCTGCGACGCCGACATCGACCTCGCCACCGAGCATCCTGAATTCGACGCCTGGCGCTGGGCGGCGCTCGACGAATTGCCCGAGCTGATCGTGGCGTTCAAGCGCCAGCTCTACATCGACATCGTGACCGAGTTCCGCGAGCATTGCCGCCGGCTTTGCTTGCCCTAACGCATCGAGCCATCCCCCACCCACCCGCTCTGCGGGCTGGTCCCCTCCGGCATCGCAGGAGAGGGTCCAAGCGCAGCGAGGCGGGTGACGAATCGCCGGCCAGTCGATGGGCGCCGGTTCGATCTGTATCGCTAGACAGCGGGGCGCGCAGCGGCTTGAGGTCGGGGGCGGCGCGCAGTCCGGCTTCGGTTTTGGTTTGCAGGGCGGCAAAGTCGATGTCGTCGGCGATCTCGCGGACCACGAGGCCGTCGCCGGTCACGTCGATGACCGCGAGGTCGGTGTAGATCCGACGCACCGCGCTGGCGGCGGTCAGCGGGTATTCGCAGCGTCGCCGGATGCGGGGCATGCCCGATTTGGTGGTGTGCTCGAGCAGGACGCGGATCTCCTTGGCGCCGACCGCGAGGTCCATCGCCCCTCCCACACCCGGCGGGAAGCCCGGATCGTCGGTGGTCCAATTCGCCAGATCGCCGTTCTCGGCGACCTCGAAGGCGCCGAGCAACGCCAGGTCGAGATGGCCGCCGCGGATCATCAGAAACGAGTCGGTGTGGTGGACATAGCTGCCGCCGGTGACGCAGCGTCACCGGCTGCTTGCCGGCGTTGATCAGATCGGGATCGACCTCGTTGGCGCCGGGCGCCGGGCCGACGCCCAAGATGCCGTTCTCGCTGTGCAATACGATCTCGCGACCATGCGGGATGAAATCGGAGACCAGGGTCGGCAGCCCGATCCCGAGATTCACATAGGCGCCGTCGGCGAGGTCCTGCGCGGCCCGCCACGCGATCTGGCGACGTTTGAGCGGCATCGGGTTCCTCCTTGGATTCGTCTCTCCAGCGTGAGACGGTGAGGCGATGACGAAGCCACCCCGATAACCCTAGACCTTGCCTGCCCGGCGAAAGCTCAGGACCGATCTGGGGTGGGTACCGGCCTGCCGTCGGTGAAATCTTCGCCTCCTCGCCTTACTGTGAGATAGCCTAAAACGCGAGCTTGCACGACGCGGTCGACGAAGATGCCGGGGGTGACGATCACTTCGGGATCGATTTCGCCCAATTCGACGACATGGCGCACCTGCACGATCGCGAGGTCGGCCGCCATCGCCATCGTCGGGTTGAAGTTGCGCGGCGATTTGCGGTAGGTCAGGTTGCCCCAGCGGTCGGCGCGGTCGGCGGCGAGCAGGGCCACATCGCCTTTCAGAGGTTTTTCGAGCACATAGTCCGCCCGTCGATCTCGCGATGCTCCTTGCCCTCGGCGAGCCGGGTTCCGACCGAGACCGGCGAATAGTAGCCGCCGAGCCCGGCGGCGGCGCAGCGCATGCGTTCGCTGAGCGTCCCCTGCGGCAACAATTCGAGCTCGATCTTGCCGGCGGCATAGAGCTCCTCGAAGACGACGCTGCCCGAGCTGCGCGGAAACGAGCACATGATCTTGGCGACCCGGCCGGCGGCCATCAGCGCCGCGAGCCCGGTCCGCCCGGTGCCGGCATTGTTGGCGACGACGGTCAGATCCCGCGCCCCCTGCTCGATCACCGCTTCGCACAGCGCGTCAGGCAATCCGGCGCCGCCGAACCCGGCGCACAGCACGACCGAGCCGTCCTTGATCCCGGCAACCGCCTCGGCCAGATCGCGCACCCGCTTGTCGATCATCCCTCGCGCCTCGATCAAAAGGCGACGGCGTCGCCGCCCTTCAGCGCGAGCATCGCGCGCGCTTCGTCGGGGGTGGCGATTTCGAGCGACAAATTCTCGACGATGGCGCGGATGCGGCTGACCTGGTCGGCGTTGCTGGTGGCGAGCTTGCCGCGCCCGATCCACAGCGAATTTTCGAGCCCGACCCGGACGTTGCCGCCCATGATCGCACCCATCGTCACCAGCGGCAATTGGTGCCGGCCGGCGGCCAGGACCGACCAGGCATAAGAATCGCCGAACAGCTTGTCGGCGATGTGCTTCATGTGGACGAGGTTGTCGGGGTCGGCGCCGATGCCGCCCAAGATCCCGAAGATCGTCTGCACGAACAGCGGCGGCTTGACCAGGCCGCGCTCGAGAAAATGCGCGAGATTATAGAGGTGGCCGACATCGTAGCATTCGAACTCGAACCGGGTGCCGCAGCCCTCGCCCAGATCCTTCAGGATCCGCTCGATGTCGGCGAAGGTGTTGCGGAAGATGAAGTCGCGGGTCATTTCGAGATGCTGCGTCTCCCACGGATATTTCCAATCCTTGTAGCGGGAGAGCATCGGATAGAGCCCGAAATTCATCGACCCCATGTTGAGCGAGCACATTTCCGGCTTGGCCCGCAACGGGGCGGCGAGTCGCTCGTCCAATGACATGCCGTGGCCGCCGCCGGTCGTGATGTTGATGACGGCCTTGGTCGCCTGCTTGATCCGCGGCAGGAACTGCATGAAGATCGCCGGGGTCGGGGGTCGGCCGCCCGTCCTTGGGATCGCGGGCATGCAGGTGCAGGATCGCCGCCCCGGCCTCGGCCGCGGCGATCGCATCGCGCGCGATCTCGTCCGGGGTCAACGGCAGGTAGGGGCTCATCGTCGGGGTGTGGATCGACCCGGTGACCGCACAAGTGATCACGACCTTGCCGCCCAGAGCCATCTTCCTCCTCCCTCACCGTCGTCCAGCGCCGCAACCTGCACCCTCGCCCCAACCCCGCAGGCGGGGAGGAAAGCGAGGGGGCGGCTAGCCCTGCGCCCGGATGAACGACTTGACCTTGGGATAGGTCTCGGTCTGCCACCGGCGGCCGTGGAAGACGCCATAATGGCCGACTTTGAGCTGGAGGTGTTGGGTCTTTTTCGCCGGCGGGATGCCGGTGCACAGATCGTGTGCGGCGACGGTCTGACCCGGCCCGCAGACATCGTCGCGCTCGCCCTCGACGGTCATCAGCGCGGTGCGCTCGATCGCCGCCGGTTCGATCAGGGTGCCGCGCACCCGGAACCGGCCCTGCGGGAGGTCGTGGCGCTGAAACACTCGCTCGATCGTCTGCAGATAGAAATCCGCCGGCAGATCCATCACCGCGCTGTATTCGTCGTAAAAGGCGCGGGTCGCCGCCGCACTCTCGCCGCTGCCGCGGGCGAGGTCGCGGAACATCGTCCAATGTGCCGAGACGTGGCGATCGAAATTCATGCTGAGAAACCCGGCGAGCTGCAGGAACCCGGGATAGACCCGGCGAAACGCACCGGGGAAGCGCGCCGGCACGGTCGTGATCACGGTACGCTCGAACCAGTCGAGCGGGTGCGCCTCGGCGAAGCGGTTGACCGCCGTCGGGTTGACGCGCGTGTCGATCGGGCCGCCCATCAGGATCATCGATGCGGGCTGGCACGGGTCATCCCCGGCCGCCAGCAGCGAGACCGCAGCCAGCACCGGAACCGATGGCTGGCAAACCGCCATCACATTGAGGCCCGGCCCGAGCAGTCGGACAAACCGGATCACCAGCTCGACAAAATCGTCGAGATCGAACCGCCCGTAGAGCAGCGGAACGTCGCGCGCGTTCTTCCAGTCGGTCAGATAGACGTTGTGATCGGCGAGCAAGGTTTCGACGGTGCCGCGCAGCAAGGTCGGGAAATGCCCCGAGAGCGGCGCCACGACCAGCACGGTCGGCTCGTCGCGGGTCGAATCCTTGCGGAAATGCAAAAGGTTGCAGAACGGGTGCGAGGCGACCACCTCCTCGCGGACCGCGATCTCCTCGCCGTCGATGGTGACCGATCTGATGCGGAAATCGGGTCGCTCATGCGACATCCCGGCGTGGGACAAAAGCTCCATCGCGGCGGCGGCGCCGCGCACGCAAGGCATGTCGCCGATCGGCAGCCACGGCAGGCCGAGCCAGCCGCGAGCAGTTTCGGCCATCAGCCGGATCGGACGAAGAATGTCGTTTTGGGCCTGGTAGGCGTCGTAAAGCATATACCCTCGAAGGTGCGGACGGCTGCCGATCGTGGAAGCGTCCAACTTGTCGAAACGGCCGCCCGCTTCGATCGATTATCAGGCGAAAGCATCCCATATCAAAAGCCTTTTTAATTCAACCTAATATTGGCATTGACAAGCGTTTAGGCAAGGTCCGGCGCGCAATCCTTGTCCGCCCGTCGCATGACCGCCAGATGTTCCCGTATTGTTCTTATGTCGGCGATCGAAACCAGCCGCTTTTGCGGGCACCGGCTAGACGATTGCCTACTTTGCAGCCTAGCTCGGCCCGTCAGCGCGGCGGTGCGACGACCCCGCCGCGGACCTCGTGGACGATGACCCCGGACAGTCGGGGCGGCGGCGCCAGCCAGCGCGGATGCGCGAGGCTCGTCGCCGCGTCGCTTTCCCCCGCCTTCCAGCGGCGGGCGACCGCACCGGCCGAAAAATCCGCCATCTTGGCCGCGAGGTCGGCGGCACTGCCTTCGTGCACCAGATGCAGGATGGTCATGGTCGCGTCGCTCGCCTCGGCGAGACAACGGCGGATGTCGACTTCGCCGCGCAGCGCCGGCGGCAGGCGCTCGCCGAGCAAGGCGATCATGCGGCGCAGATCGTGGGTGCGGCGCATTGCGGCGATTTCGCGCGCCGAGCGGCTGATCCCGCCGTGACCGCCCGGCGCCGGATCATAACCGTCGATCGCAAAGCACAGGGTGTCGGCCGGCCGGGCCTCGTCGAGCGCCGACACCGAGACGGCGGCGCCGCCGAACAGCTGCCGGCCGATCGCCACCGGCGGCAGCCCCGGCAACGGCGTGCCGGCGAGCACGTGGTCGAGGCCGAGCACGTGGCGGTCGTTGTCGAAAAACGTCTCCGCTCCGGTCGCCAGATTGACCGCGCCGAGCACGAGGCGGACACCGCCCGAATTGACCCGTTCGAAATCGACCGCCCCGCCGATCAGCTCGCGCAATTCGCCTGCCGAGATCACCGGCTCGTCCCGGCTCGGCGCAACTCGCGCCGCCCACTCGGACCAGCGACAGGCAGCGCCCGGCCGCACGGTACGCCCAGCGGCCGAGCCCATTCCCCGGCCGGCAGCGCTGCACGCCGGCTGATCTCGTGCCAGAATTGGCGCAATCGCAATGCCCGCTCGTGCGGCAAATTGCCGGCGATGATCGCGGCGTTGACCGCGCCGATCGCGGTCCCGGCAATCCAGTTCGGCCGCACCCCGCCCTTTTCGAGCGCGGCGTAGGCGCCTGCCTGGTAGGCCCCCAGCGCCTCGCCGCCCGACAGCACCAGTGCGACCCGCTCGAAGCGGGCCAAGCTCTTATCCGGTCGCCCTCGCGCCAACACCCGCTCCTACCGCCAGCTGCCGACCGGAAGCCGACGACAGGGCACGCCAGGCGTCGGTCCACTCCCTGGCTCGGTCCGCTCGTCGACTGCGCCGGCAGCGATGCCGGGCTCGGTCCCCGCAGCTCTCTGTCGGAACGCCTGCCATCATAAGACGTCTCGACCGAGCGTCCAGCGCCGAACGCTGTGCCGCTCAGTCGTTTCTTGGGCTGCGAATGAACCGGCCTCAGTCGATTTCAGGTAGATTGCGATCGCACCGCCGGTCGGCATCGTCGAGGCGGGAGGTGTCGTCGACGATCTCCCTCATCGATCCGCCGACGAAGTCGAAATCGGGCGTCTGCCCGTCGCTCAGCAGGGTGACGATGTCGGCGATGCTCCATCGGCCGATCCCGGTTTCCGGGTCGGGGGTGATGTTGGGCGCGGCATGGCCCCCGCGGCCGGCCGCGGCGCCGGCGAGCGCGCGGTCGGAATCGGGGGCGCCCGACCAGGTGCGCGGGGTGTGGCAGTCGCCGCAGCGACCGACTGCGGCGACGAGATAGGCGCCGCGGTTCCACACCTCGTCCTTGGTCGGGTCGCGACGCCATGGCCCGGGAAACGGCGTGGCGGCGACCGCGAGCGCCGCGCGCGCGGCGGCAAAGTGCGCCCGGACACCGGCGCGGTTCGGCCGCGACACGGCCGGCACGCTGGCGAGAAAGGCCCAGAGATCGCCGAGATCGCGCGCGTCGAGGCGGTTGTAATGCGGGAACGGAAAGACCGGCAGATAATGCGAATCATCCCGCGCGATGCCCCAGCGCATCGCCCGGGTGAAATCGGCGGGCAGCCACCGGCCGATCCCGGTTTGGCGATCGGGAGTAATGTTCGGGCGTGACGATCGTCCCGAACCGGGTCTGGAGCGCCCGGCCGCCAGCGTAGCGGGCGCCGCCGTGCTCGGTGTCGGTGTGGCATTGGCCGCAACCGGCGGCGGCGGCGAGGTAGGCCCCTCGCGCCGCCGCGCTACTCTCGGCCGCCGCAGCCGAAGACGCTCCTTGCAGCGGGCCCGCCAGCGCCAGCAGGATCGCCGACGCCGCCCACCTCAGCGCGTGGGCCTCAGGGCTTGAGCTTTTCGCGGAACGTCTGGTGACAGTTGCCGCAGCCGTTCTTGCCGAGGTCGACAAAGGCGGTGTGGATATCGGGCTTGTTGCCGGCCTTGACCGCGGCGAGCAGCGCTTCGGCCTTGGCCGCGGCGGTCTTTTGGGCGTCGAGGAACCGGGCGGGTTCGGCTCCACACCGCCGGCTTCGGCCGATAGTCGCCATCGGGGCTCGCACCATCGGTGCCCGCCGGAAACAGGCTGGGGATTTTCCTGGTCGTCTCGGTCAGGCCGGTGGCGGCGGCGATAGCCGAGGCCTGGTCGGCCTTGCCGTCGAGATAGGCCTTGATAGCGCCGAGGTCCTTGCCCTGCTGCTTCATCGTCACCTGGCGCTCTTTGAGGATCGCCTCGTTGTCTTGCGCCGGCGCTGCCGCGGCGGAGCCGGCGACGGCGAGGCCTACCGCCAGGCCCAGCGCCCGGCACATCATCGACGGCGTCATAAATCCCCCTGCCATGCGCGCCCGTTCGCCGCCGGGCAATTTCCATCCTATGCTGCGCCGACCCGGACGCAACATCCCAAAACAGGCTCACGATCAAGTGATCGGAATTTCGATGTGGGTTTTGAAGGCCGGCCGCTCGCGCATCCGCTCGTACCACGATTTGAGGTTTTTGAGCGGCGGCCGCTCCAACGGAAAAGCGTGCCAGCGATAGACGAGGGTCCCCATTACGATCTCGGCCAGGCTCAACTCGGAGCCGGCGAGGAAGGGCCGGTCTTCGAGCGCGTCCTCGACGATCGTCCAAGCGACAATCGCCTTACGCCGCGCCGCCTCGATCGCGGCCTGGTCGCGCTGCTTCGGGCTTGGTGCGGATCAGCCCATAGAGCAGCGCGCCCATTGGCGGCCCGAGGGTCGAAAGCTGCCAATCCATCCAGCGTTCGACGAGCGCCCGCGCCGCCGGCGCCGCCGGATACAGCAGCTCGCTCCGGCCAGTCGCGCCCCTGTCGACGCCGGTGCTGCGGGTGGTGGCGAGATAGCGGCAGATCGTGTTCGATTCCCACAGCACCAGATCGCCGTCCTGCACCGTCGGCACCAGCCCGTTCGGGTTCAGCGCCAGGTATTCGGGGTTCTGGTTGCCGCCGAACGGGCCGCCGAGGTCGACCCGCTCGAAGGGGATGTCGAGCTCGCCGCAGCACCACAGCACTTTCTGCACATTCGACGAGGTCGCCCTGCCCCAGATCTTCAACATCGCCGCCTCTGTCGCTCGTACCGACCATCGCTATGGAGCCTCAGTCCGGCGCGCGGCGCAACAGCGGCTTGGCGAACGCGTGTATAATCGCGTCGTCGGACGATCGGAGCCCGACGCTCTAGTCGAGGAGAGCTGATGATGCGGGTGGTTTTATGCTGGATCGCGGCGCTGACGATTTGCGTCGGCGCGGCCGAGGCGAGCCAGCCGGGGGTGGCGGCACTCGCCAAATGGAAGACCATGGATGTCTGCGCCAAGCAGGCGCAGGCTGCCTATCCGGATTTCACCCCGCAATCGAACGAGAAGCGCGACGCTCAGCTGAACGCCTGTCTAAGCGCCAACAACCTGCCTCCGCGGCAGCCGCAGTCGCAGCCCAACCCGCGCTGAAGAACCGGGCGCTTGCCGAGCGCAAAGCGCCCCTCAGTCATCTGGCCGGCGGTCGAGCCCGCGAAGGAATTGAAAAATCGGTCGTTCCAGGGCGTGGTCGCCGGGGTCGGGCGGGTGGCCCGACGACGCCGTGGCACGAGCCTGTGCGCCGGCCGGCCCGACGCGATTCTCGCCGCCTGCGTTATCGCGGGACGGGTCGCCCCGCCCTCGGGCGAACATGTTGTTCAATGACGCTGCCCGGGTCGGACCGGCGGCTTGCAGCGTCAGGGTTTCCTTGTTACGAAGCGGCATGGGTTCGGATGTCCGGCACCGCTTTCGCGACCCGGGCGGCGCCCGCCGGGGATGGTGCAGCCGAGAGGCTGCGAGCAAATGACTGTCACTGCCGGCGCCGGCAAGGGCGAGCTGCGTGCGCACCCCGCGCGGGGTGCTCCGGGTTTGCTTACGCGGCTGCGGCGCGACGCTCTCCAGGCGCTCGCGGCCGGCCCGCTCTATCGCTATACGCTGATCGGCCGGGTTCCGCCTGATCCGCGAATAAGCATCGCTTCCCCCTGGCCAGGCGAACCCAAACGCGGCGCGGCAATCGCCGCCGGCGAGATCGAGCTGGCCGGCGAACTGGTCCGCAACCCATCCCCGCGCTGGTTTCCGCCCTCAGTCGGCGAGGAATGGGTTGCCGCCTGGCATGGCTTCGGCTGGCTGCCCGACCTCGTCGCCGCCGGGCCAACCGGTCGCCAGGCTGCGCGAGAGCTGGTGCAGAGCTGGCTTGCCGCGCGCATCCCTTGGCGCTCCGTCGCCTGGCGCTCGGACGTGCTGGCGACCCGGCTGTTCGCCTGGGTCGCCTATTTCGACGACATTGCCGGACGCGACAAGGACCCTGCGTTTCGCCGCGCGATGCTGATCGGCCTCGCCGGTCAGCTGCGCCATCTCGCGCGCACCGCCGCCTGGGAGCAGGAGGGTGCGGCAAGGCTGCGGGCCCTGAAGGGGCTGGTTGCCGGCACCGCCGTGCTCGGTGGTTCGACAGCGCGGCTGACGAGGGTGCTGAAGGCGCTTGGCCGCGAGCTGCCGGCGCAGATCTTCGCCGATGGCGGCCACCGCTCGCGCAGCGCCTCGGTGCAACTCCAGGTTCTTCGCGACCTGATCGATACCCGGGCCGTGCTGCGCGCGGCGCAGACAGAACCCCCGGACGCTTTGCAGGACGCCATCGAACGCATGGCCCCAGTGCTGCGGCTGTTTCGCCACGGGGATCGCCGCCTGGCGCTGTTCAACGATTCGCTCGAGGAGGACGGGGTCACGATCGATCTCGTTCTGACCCGATCGGAAGCCAGGGCGCGCGCCCCGGCGCACGCGCCCGATACCGGTTTCGAACGACTGCAGGCCGACAAGACCCTCGTCCTAGTCGATACCGGGAAACCCTCGCCGCCGGGCTTTGGCGGGCACGCCCATGCCGGCGCCTTGTCCTTCGAGATGAGCCACGGGCGCGATCGGATCATCGTCAACTGCGGTGCTTATCGCGGCCCCAAGGCAAATTGGTGGCGGGTCGCGCGGGCGAGTGCCGCGCATTCGGTGCTGGTCGTCGCCGACATCAACTCGGTCGAGATCCGCGACGACGGCATTTTCGGCCGCGCCCCGATATCGGTTAGCTGCGAGCGGTCCGAGCATGACGGCCAGCAATGGATCTCCGCCACCCATGACGGCTATCGCGACCGGTTCGGCCTAACCTATACGCGCGAGCTGTTTCTGTCGGCCGACGGCGAGGATCTACGCGGCGAAGACCGCCTGACCGGACGCCCCGGCGCCACTTTCGCCGTGCGCTTTCATCTGCACCCGTCGGTAGAGGCCTCGCTGATCGGGGACGAGACCGCCGCGGTGCTGCGATTGCCCGGCGGGACAATTTGGCGACTGCGCGCCTCCGGGGCCGAAATGAGTATCGGCGAGAGCGTCTATCTGGGCTCGGGCGAGGCGAGAAAGACCCAACAGGTGGTGCTGAGCGGAGCCGCGGCGCCGGGCGGAACAGGCGTGCGCTGGGCATTGCGCCGCGAGCCCGCAGAGACCGCCAATTAGCTTGCCGGGGATTGGCCATCTCGATCTCGGCCAGTCTGTCCTGGCGGCAACGATCGTCGCAGCGACGGCTGTCGCCTCGTTCATCGCGACGCGGGCGCTGATCCCGATCCTGCGCCGGCGCAATATGCTCGATCGCCCCAACGAGCGGTCCTCGCATGTTGCTCCCACCCTTCGCGGCGGGGGGATCGCGCCGGTCGCGGTTGTGCTGGTCGCCTGGACGGCGCTCGGCTTCGCCGGATGGGTGTCCCCGGCGATTATCGGGATCCTCGTCGGAATGCTGCTGCTCGCGGTCGTCTGCTGGCTCGATGACCTGCGCGATCTTTCCCCGGCGGCGCGCCTCGCCGCACAGGCCGCGGCGGTCGCCGCCGGGTTCTTCGCCGTGCCCGACAACCCGCTAGCTGCACTGGCTCGGCCCAGCAGTGTATTTCACCGCCGTTGGCCTCTTCTGGATGTGGTGGGTAAACCTGTTCAATTTCATGGACGGGATCGATGGTCTCGCCGGCAGCGAGGCGGCGGCGATCGGCGGTGGGCTCTTGGCTGTCGGGGCGGTGGGGCGCGGGGTCGATCCCGCATCGGCGCTGCTGGCCGCCGCGGTGCTCGGCGCGGCGCTCGGGTTTTTGATCTGGAATTGGGCGCCGGCGCGGGTTTTTCTCGGCGATGTCGGCAGCGCTCCGCTTGGGTATCTGACCGGCTTTCTATTGATCGCGGCCGCCGCCCGCGGTCGCTGGATGACGGCGCTGATCCTGCCGCTCTATTTCCTCGCCGACGCGACGATCACTCTGGTCCGGCGCCTTCTGCGCGGCGAGCGGGTCTGGCAAGCGCACCGCCAGCATTATTACCAGCGTGCGGTTCGCTCTGGGCGCGGCCATGCCGCGGTGGTCAAACGGGTGATCGCCGCCGACGTCGTGCTGATTGGCTGCGGCTGGGCGGCGGCGAACGGCTGGTGCGCGGCGCCCCTCGCCGTCGCCGCTTCTGTCGTCGCAATGCTGCTGGCGATGCTCGCCCTCGGCTTCCAGCGCCCCAAATCAAATGGATAGTTCCCACGCATGCCTTCTCCCACCTGTTCCTCCGGGCCAGGTCAACCCTCTCCCGCATCGCGGGAGAGGATGCCGAGCGCTGCGAGGTGGGTGAAGCACGCCGGCACCAAGCGTCAGGTTCGCACCCTTGGTCGAGCCCCGCGGGCTTGTCCTTGACGGTGCCCGGTCCTATACCCGACCGATGAACGCTTCGCCGAAGACGATCCGTCGCGCGCTGCTCTCCGTCAGCGATAAAACCGGGATCGTCTCCTTTGCCGGTGCGCTTTCCGCGCGCGGCATCGCTTTGGTCTCAACCGGGGGCACGGCTCAGGCGCTGGGGGCGGCCGGGCTGCCGGTCACCGAGGTGGCGGCCGTAACCGGCTTTCCCGAAATGCTCGACGGGCGCGTGAAGACCCTGCATCCGGCGATCCATGCCGGCTTGTTGGCGCGCCACGACCGGCCGGACGACACCGCCACTCTTGCCGCGCACGGGATCGCTCCGGTCGACCTCCTCGTTGCCAATCTTTACCCATTTTCGGAGACGCTCGCCGCCGGGGCCAGCCGCGAGGAGGCGATCGAGAACATCGACATCGGCGGCGTGGCGCTGCTGCGCGCCGCCGCCAAAAACCACGACAGCGTGACCGTGGTCAGCGATCCCGCCGACTATGATCGGGTGCTGGCCGCGATCGAAGCCGGGGACGGGGCCGTTGGCGCGGCAGTGCGGCGCAGCCTCGCGCGCAAGGCCTATGCGGCGACCGCGGCGTACGATGCGGCAATCGCCGAGTGGATGGCGCGAGAGGACGGCGAAACGCTCCCCGACACCCTGGTCGTCGCCGGTCGGCTCGCGCAGCGGCTGCGCTATGGCGAGAATCCGCACCAGGCGGCCGCCTTTTACCGCAGCGGCCAGCCCCGCCCAGGCGTTGCAAGCGCTCGGCAGCTCCAGGGCAAGGAGTTGTCGTACAACAACTATGCCGATGCCGACGCTGCCTTTGAACTGGCGGGCGAGTTCGCGCCGGCGGCGGTGGCGATCGTCAAGCATGCCAACCCTTGTGGCGTTGCCGTCGGTTCGAGCCTCCGCGAGGCCTGGCGCAAGGCGCTTGCCTGCGACCCGCAGAGCGCGTTTGGCGGTGTCGTCGCCGTGAACCGCCCGCTCGACCCGGCGACGGCGGAGGCGATCGCCCGGATCTTTGTCGAGGTCGTCATCGTCCCGGACATCGGACCGGAGGCGACGGCGATGCTCGGCCGCAGGACCGCTCTGCGGCTGCTGACAACCGGCGCCATGCCCGATCCGGCCGCAGCCGGGCTGACCTTTCGCTCGGTATCGGGCGGGATTCTGGTCCAAGAGCGTGACCGGCTGCGGATCGGGCATGACGCGTTGCGCGTCGTCACCCGCCGGACGCCCGACGAGGACGAAATCGCCGACCTGCTGTTCGCCGACACGGTCGTCAAGCACGTTAAGTCGAACGCGATCGTCTTCGCCCGCGGCGGGGCTACGGTCGGCATCGGCGCCGGTCAGCCGAGCCGCGCCGACAGCGTGCGCATCGCCGCCGCCAAAGCTGCTGAAGTCGCCCGCGAGGCGGGATTGCCGCGACCCCCGACGCGGGGCTCGGTGCTGGCCTCGGACGCGTTCTTCCCGTTCGCCGACGGGATCGAAGCGGCGATCGCCGCCGGTGTGGCCGCAGTGATCCAGCCGGGCGGCTCCGTGCGCGACCCGGAAGTCATTGCCGCGGCCGACGCCGCCGGCATCGCCATGGCGTTCACGGGCATCCGCCGTTTCCGGCATTGACCGCGAACATTGCCCGGCATTTCCGAAGAGAGCCGCTGCTGCTCATAGTCCTTAGGAGCAGTGGTGGAGGCGATTGGCCCGGCGTATGCGACGCGGTCGTGACCGATTGGGTCGGCGAGTTTGGGGGAAGCCCGACCATGCAGGTCGATCCGGCGCAGAAGACCATCTTGGTCGTCGAGGACGACGCTGATGTCCGCGAATATGCGAGCCGGGTTCTGGAGGAGTATGGCTACGCCGTTCCGAGCGCGCCGGACGGTCCTACCGCGCTCGCGGTGCTGCGCGGGGGCCCACCGATCGACGTGCTGTCTACCGACATCGTCATGCCGGGGCTCGATGGCATCGAGGTGGCGCGCCGGGCGATCGAGCAGACGCCCGGGCTCAAGGTCCTTTTCGCCTCCGGCTATGCGGCCGGGTTCGGCCCGGTATCGCGCCTGCTGAAGAAGCCGTATCGGTCCCGCCAGCTCGCCAGTGAGATCGCCGCCGCGCTGGGCATTTAGGGAGGCTGGAACTCGTCTGACCACTGCCAGCGCGCCGACCATAAGCTTGATTAGATCGCATTGTAGCGTACGTGTTTCGGAAACGCGCGCAGCGCAGCGAAAGCGCGCCGATGCCTGCAAATCGCCAGCAGAAGCAGGTGCCAGGAAACCGGAGCAGGTATCTTTTGAAGTACGCAATCTCGTCGAAGGCTGATCGCGCACCTCCCGGGACAGGCGTCAAACAACGCGGATGTTTTTGAATTGCCACGGGTCGTCGCGGTCGAGATCTTCGGGGAACAGCGTTTCGCGGCCGTCGAGCGGGGTCCAGCTACCGTAGATTCCGACGATGTCGCCGAGATAGGGGCGGGCGATGTCGAGAGCGCGCGCGAAGTCCAAATCCTCGGGTTCGACCACGCCGGCACGGGGATTTTCCAACGCCCAGACGACCCCGGCGAGCACCGCTGCGGTCACCTGCAGCGAGGTCGCGTTGTTGTGCGGCGCCACCCGCCGCGCTTCCTCGATCGTCAGCCGCGATCCGTACCAATAGACCCCCTTGGGCGAGCCCATCAACAGCACACCGAGCTCGTCGAGACCCTGCGTTATCTCCTTCATCATCAGCCGCTTGCGGTCCTGCAGCCGCCAGTTTTTGCCGGCGAATTCGTGCAGACTCAGCACCGCGTCGTCGCAGGGGTGATAGGCATAATGGCAGGTCGGCCGGAACCCGACCCCCCCGCCATCGGCGACGGTCAGAAAATCGGCGATCGAGATCGATTCGCCATGGGTGATCAGAAACCCGTGATAAGGCCCTTCGAGCGGCGTCCAGCTGCGCACCCGCGTCGCTGCCCCGGGCCGCCGCAGGTAGATCGCTGCACCGCTGCCGAAATCGTGGCGGCCTCCGTCTGCTGGGAGCTGGCGCTCGTGGGTCCCCCAGCCCAGCTCGGCTGGCTGCGAGCCTTCGCTGACGAACCCATCGATCGACCAAGTGTTGACGAACTCGCCCGGCATCTTGGGAACCGCCGCGACCTGGGTATCGCGTTCGGCGATATGAATAACCTTGATGCCGAGACGCTGGGCGAGGTGGCCCCATTCGCTGCGTGTCTCGGGCACGCTGGCGCCGAGGCCCGAATCGCGCGCGAGGTCGACGAGCGCCTGCTTGACAAAGTGCGAGACGAGGCCAGGATTGGCCCCGTGGGTCACGACCGCGCTGGGCCCGCGCGGGTAGCGGCGGCGCAACGCCAGCGCACTCTCGCGCAGCGCGTAATTCGAGCGCGCCGAGGGCGGCAGGCTCGGGTCGGTGTAGCCGCCCGGCCACGGCTCGATGCAGGTGTCGAGATAAAGCGCGCCTCTCTCCTGGCACAGTTCGATCAGCGCCGTGCTCGACACGTTGACCGACAGGTTGAGCAGAAAATCTCCATCGGCAATTTTGGCTGCCAAGAGGTTTCGGTAATTCTCGCGGGTCAGCGCGGCTTCGACGAAGGCGACGCCGTACTCGGCGGCGACGTCACGGCCGCGCGGTTCGGCGGTGACGATCGTGATCTGAGCCGGCTCGATCTCGAGATGGCGCAGCAGCAGCGGCAGCACCCCCTGGCCGATGCTGCCGAAGCCGACGATCGTGAGGCGGCCGGGGAAAGCGGCGTGCTTCTGGTCGAACATGAGGGTCCAGCGCTGATCGGCAGGCGCGAACCCCTACGGTCGCGGCAGCAGGTTGTCAACCCGGCCCCATCACCGCGAGCCCGGTGGCCGCGGGCGAATTGCCGCGCGGGGATTACAACGGCCATCGGCTGGGATAGTGTGCGGTTGCTTCGTGGGCGCGACCGAGGAACTTTTCGCTGCAAACCAGGAACGCCCTATTGCGCGACCCAGCCGCCATCGACCGACAGAGCGGCGCCGGTGATCGTCCTCGCGGTCTCGCCGCAAAGAAATACCGCAAGAGCGCCGATCTGTTCCGGCGTCGTAAAGTCGAGCATCGGCTGCTTTTCGCGCAGCAGGTCCTCGCGCGCCTGCTGCCCAGGAATGCCCTCGGCGGCAGCGCGGACTTCGATCTGCTGCTGCACCAGCGGGGTCAGCACCCAGCCAGGGCAGATCGCGTTGCAGGTGACGCCGTGGTTCGCGGTCTCGATCGCGGCCACCTTGGTGAGGCCGATCAACCCGTGCTTGGCGGTGACATAGGCGGCCTTTTCGCCGCTGGCGACGAGGCCATGGGCCGAGGCGATGTTGACGATCCGCCCCCATTTTTTGGCCAGCATGTGCGGAAGGGCGGCCTTGATCGCGTGAAACGCGGCGTTCATGTTGATCGCAATGACCGCGTCCCACCGGTCATCGGGAAAATTTACAATTTGGGCGACGTGCTGTATGCCGGCGTTGTTGACCAGAATGTCGACGCCGCCGAAGCGGCGCGCGGTATCGGCGACCAGATCGCGGATTTGCGCCGGCTTCGACATGTCCGCCGGGGAATACGCGACCTCGACGCCGTGCTTTTCGGCGAGTTCCGCTCGCAGCTTTTCAATCGCGCCGGGATCGCCGAACCCGTTAAGCATCAGCGCGCATCCTTCGGCCGCAAGCGCCGTGGCGAGGCCGAACCCGATCCCACTGGTCGAGCCGGTAACAATCGCAACTTTACCTTTCAGCATGAGTTTTCTCCTCATATCAAGCCATTCGGGCGATGCCTGCGCTGCCCGAGTCGTACTACACCGCAGGTCGATTGCGGCAAATTGGTCCGGGTGCGGCAAATCCGGTGACGCGTGATGACCTTGCGCAAGAGCCGGGCCATATGCCGCGGCGGGCTCCGTTCGATCAGCCGGCGGGATGACCTGCCGGCACGGCACCACAGGTGAGGAGGAATTTCCGCCGATATGTCAGCTATCCAGGGCCGATTGAGGTTGCCGGACGACCGCGGGGAGGTCCGTCATGCCGCCATCGCGGCCGCAAAATTGCCCTCGCTCAAAATCGCCACTTACAACATTCATGGCTGCGTCGGGGTCGATCGCCGTTACGACCCGGCGCGGATCGCGGCCGTGCTGCACGAGATCGACGCCGACATTGCCTGTCTGCAGGAGATCGGCGCGCGCCGCGCCAATCGCTTCAACGACGACCAGGCGGCCTATCTGGCGGAGGCGACCGGCTGCCGCGTCGTTCTCGGCGCCGGTGCTCGCGGTCACCGCGGACGTTTCGCCAACGCGATTCTGACCCGGTTCCCGATCGTCGCCGCTCGCGCTATCGACCTTGCGGTCTCGGTTTACGAGCCCCGCGCGGCGCTCGACGCCGAATTGATGATCGGCGACCGGGTGCTGCGCGTGCTGGCCACCCATTTCGGCCTGCACGCCGGCGAACGGCGGCTGCAGGCGAACCGCCTGGTTGCTGCGCTCGGGGAGCCCTCCATACCCGGCCGGCGCGCGGCGGACGCGGTGTTGCTGGTCGGCGATCTGAACGAGTGGCGCCCGCGCAGCGGTGGCATCCGCACCCTCGATCGCTGCCTCGGGCCGAGTGCGGCGCCGCCGACCTTTCCCTCCTGGATGCCGGTGCTGCCGCTCGACCGGATCTATGCCGACGGACCGGCGGTATTGCGCGAGGTCCGCGTCTACCGCTCGCCGCTCGCCCGGCTCGCCTCCGATCACCTGCCGCTAGTCGGCAATCTGTGGTGGAGCGATGGCGAAATCAGCCGCCGCGAGCCGGGGCTGGCCGCAAGCCGCAGAGCGGGAGCGCAATTCGGCCACGTCGCCGCGCTCGACTGAATCGCGCGACCGGAGACCGAGGGCCAGCTAAGCCGACGATGTTGCGTCCGCGGTTGGGGCGGGCTAAGCAGAGTGCATGGCACCCAAGCGAAACCCGCTCAATCTCAATGGCCTGCAGCTGAGGACCTTGACCCTGCTTCAAGCGCTTGCGCGGCTGCCCGATTATTCGCGACCCGGGGAGGAGCCGGGCAGCGTCGTGCTGACGCGGCTGCCCAACCCCCATGGCGATCACTTTCACGTCGGCGAGGCGGTGGTGGCCACGCGGGATGCCACCGGGCTACGCAACCCGGCGGTGTGGACGGCCCTCGAGCGCAAGGGCTTGATCCGGTCGTCGCCGCCGACCGCGATCATGACCCCGACCGGGCTCGGCTATGAAACCGGGCTGCGCGAGACGATGCTGCACTCGACCGGCCGCTGAGCGGTTGAGACCCGGTCGGAGAAATTCCGGGCGGCCGATGATCACCAGCAAAAGCGGGCGGCGGCGGCTACCGGAGTATAGCCGCCGGCGGCCAGCGCAGAGTTTATCAGCGCGAGATCCGGCTCCCCGGCGCCGCTCATGCCGAACTCTTGGGCATGGATGCCGCCGGCGATGAAGAGGCTATCGAGACCGGCCGCCGCCGCCCCGGCGATGTCGGTGCGTAGGCTGTCGCCGACGGCGAGAATGCGCGAGCGGTCGTCAATGCCGAGAAGTGCGAGGCAGCTGTCATAAACCGAGCGGTATGGCTTGCCGTGCCAGCGCACATGGCCGCCGCCAAGCTCGTACCATTGCGCCAGCGCGCCGGCGCAAAGCGCGAGCCGGGTACCGTGCATGACGACGAGATCGGGATTGGCGCAGACCATCGGCACACCCTTCGCCAACGCCCGGCGCAGCAGTGGCGCGTAATCCTCGACCGTGTCGTCCCAACCGGCGGGTCCGGTGTTGAGGATGAACTCCGCCGCCTCGGCGCTCTCGACATAGTCGAGCCCGAGGCCTTCGCGGATTTCGAGGTCGCGGTCCGAGCAGATGTGCAGGCAGCGCCGCCCGAGCGCCGCATAGAACGGGTCGTCGCGGCGGTGCAGATACTGCCAAGCCTCTTCCCCTGAGGACATAACCCAATGATAGGTGCCGCCGGGCACGCCGATTTGGGCGATGCGGCGAACCACGTCGTCGGCGCGGCGCGGCGCGTTCGACAGCAGAGCGACACGCTTGCCGGCGGCAATCAGCGCACGCAGGCAATCGATGGCGCCGGGCAGCGGCGCGACCCCGTCATGAATCACGCCCCATAAATCGAGGACGAAGCCGTCGTAGTACTCCGCTACCGCGGCAATTCCGGGAATGGACAGCACGGCCATGGGCGGCAACCTCGGTGATGGCGCGACGGGGGTCAAGCCCTCGCGAGCGGCCGCCCTGCCAAAGGCGAAGACAGCGCGATTTACTGACGAGATACTGACGCCTCCGCTGGAGGTTGACATCATGGCGATGATATTTACTAATATTTACGATAATTATCGGAGCATGGCGAGGTCCATTCCGTTAGAATAGGCGGAGGGCGCGGTTCGCGTCGACAGGAGAGATCATGAGGACGGATCTGCTTATCGGCCCGCTAATCGAGCGCAGCGGCAAATTCGGCTATGACACGTTTTCTCGGAGCGAGGGGCTGCGACACTCGTTTCGCTATCCGCGAATTGAACAAGCCCGTCACGATCAACGGGCGATGATCGCGGAAGCCGAATCCGACCCGCGCTTGCGCGTCCACGTCTGCGAGAATTTGGCGCAATTCGAGCAGTTGACAGCAGCGTGCGCCGATGGCCAGCCAATTCCGGAGACGCCGGCGATCGAACCCGCTGTAGGCAGATAAAAAGCCGATGGGGGGGCCGCCCGCTCACCCCGCATCTCCGGTACCGGTCAATCGCGAAGCGGCAGGCTCAGCGGCGAAATCTGCTCAGCGCTGCGGCCACGGTAGTCGCGCAGCGGCGCCGTTTCCAGCATGCGGCGCTGCGCCTCGGCCAGGCGCCGACCAGCATCGGCCTGGTCCAAGGTCACAATCCTACCGTCGGCCACGACCTGACGGCCGTTGACAAACACTTGGCACACCGCACGGTCGGCGGCGTGATAGATAAACGAGCGCAGCGGATCGCGCGCCGGCACCATTTGGGGCACCGTCAGATCAACGAGCACGAGGTCGGCCTTTTTGCCGGGTGCCAAGCGGCCGAGATCGTCGCGCAGTAGCGCCGTGGCGCCGCCGACCGTCGCCGCGTGAAACAGTTCGGCTGTCGTCACCCCCTCGATGTCGCGCGCCGCGATGCGGGCGAGGATCGCCGCCTTGCGCATTTCCTCGACCAGATTGTGCGGGCTCGTGTCGGTGCCGAGCCCCATGGTCGCGCCGGCGCGCAGATAGTCGCTGAAACTCTCCAGGATCTGACCATAGCGGGCGAATGGTGTGGGGCAATGCGCGACCGACGAGCCGGTCTCGGCGATCAGCTTTAGATCGGTCTTGGTCCACCACCGAATTCACGAGTGGGTATCGAGAAAGAGGGCATGGCCGAGGATCGTGCCATGCCCGAGGATGCCGATCTCGTGCGCCCATTGCACCGGGGTCTTGCCGTGGCGGCGCAGCATTTCCTGCACCTCGGTGACGCTCTGCGACATGTGGACGGTGAACGGCAGACCGCGTTCGCCGGCCGCGTCGCGGCTGTCGCAAAGCAACTCGGCGGTGCAGGTGTCGATCTGCATCGGCGAGACGACGCCTGAAAGCCGCCCGCAGGGATGCCGCGTGGCCTGTTCGATCAATGCCAGCGCCGCGGCGAAACCCTCGCGCCCGCGCGCCTCGTCCCAGGCGTATTTGAGCTCGAAATCATTATCGAGCCGCCAGCGCGCCGAGGCGAAGCCGGGCGCGAGAAACCCGCGCAGGCCGCTTTTGGCGAACAGCTCAATCCAGCCGTCCCAGGCGAGCGAAATGTTGACGAGCGAAGTGACGCCGCACAGCAGCAATTCGCAATAGGCAAATTCGGCGCTGGCGGCGCGGGCCTCCTCGTCGGTTGCCGAGAACGCCTGCGAGCGCTCGTAGAGCCCGGTCATGTGCATGTCGCGCAGCCCGTGCTCCTCGCGCACGCCGCGATAGAGCGGCTCGTGCTCGGGATGCGAATGGATGTTGACCAGCCCGGGCAGGACCAGTCGGTCGCGCCCGTCGACGATCCGGTCCGCCGGCCCCTGGTAATTTTTTCCGACAAAGAGGATGCGGTCGTCGGCAAAAGCAATGTTGACGCCGCGGCGGTAGACGTGTCGCCCGGCGCCGGCGTCCCAGGCGACCGCCCAGTCGGCACTTTTGATGACGGTGGTCATGCCGATCGTGCCTCGCCAGTCTGTTGCTCGAGCGATTGAAGGGATGGAGCGCTGCTCCAGCCGCTCAGCACGCAACTACCCAGCCCAAAAAGGCAATCGTTCCCGCCCAGTAAATCGCAAACAGCGGCGCGCGCGTATAGGCGAGGATCGACACCAGCCAACCCAACCAGACAAAGGCGAGGGCAAAGGCCATAGAACCCCAAATCGGCGTTGACAGCCACAGCACCGTCGGGGGGCCAATCCACAGCACGACCGCCACGACGCCGCCGAAGCCAATCACCAGGATCGCCAGCAATATCGGGAACCCGGCCCATGCGAGGCAAGCGAGCACCGCTGCGCCCGCGCTCCACGAGAGCCACGCATATTTCCAACTCGCCGCGGCGATGAACACCGCCAACGCTGCCAAGGCCAGCGGCCTTTGCCAATTGTATCCGGTATAAAGGTCCGCGAGCGCCCGCGTCGCGCTCTCCAGCTGTGGGCGAAACGCCAACAGCGGTTTGCGGAAGTAAATCGCCAATCCGGAAAGCAGAGCCATCCATGACAGGACCAATTCCTCGTTTGTGTAAAATTGCAGCGACAGCCAGGTCAATACAGTTTTTTCATACGGAACATTCGAAAGTATCTTCGTATGCCACCATTGCGCGGCGTCAACCAGGTGTGGGACCGCCACCATCACGGCCAAAAAGACGACCAGGTAGACCTCCCATTTGCGCAAGTTGTCCTTGCCCTTGACGCGTTCCATAATGCCAAAGAACCAGTCGTAGAAGGTCCACAAGGCCCCCACCAGACCCGTGCACACCAACCCGATCGAGCCGAATATAGCGAACATCATCGGTGGCATCAGGGTGAACCCGACGGCCTGCGAAACGAGGTCGGGGTTGTCGCGTTCGGTTCGCAGCGCCCAGATCGAGAGTGCGGCAAGCGTGAGCAGCGCCGCCATCAGCAAATGGAACCCGCGGCTGCTCAAGAGATCGCGCATAGCGGGGAGGCGGAGTTTGCTGCGCCCGAACCAATGGCGGCCCGCGACGCGGCGACCGCTGGGCTGCGCTACGCGCCCGCTCGCTTCCCCCACCGGCTCCGCCATCGGCTTCTCGGTCGTCCCGAAAGAGAGAAAGTCTTATACAAAATATCAGATTTTGTTCGGCCGCGCCGCGCTCCACGCGCCGTTGCGAGATCGATCGAAACACCCCGATGACGGATGAGGGGAGATCATGGCCAAGACCGGAGAACGTAACCTGATCACCGACGTGCCGGGGATTCTGGTCGGCCAGGCCGAGAATGAGGGCGGCGCCAGCGGCGTGAGCGTGGTGCTGGCCGAAGCGCCGGCGACCGCATCGGTCGATGTCCGCGGCGGAGCGCCCGGCGTCCGCGAGACCGAATTGCTCGCCCCTGACGCGCTGGTCGACCGGATCGACGCGGTGGTGCTGTCGGGCGGCTCGGCCTTTGGCCTCGATGCGGCTTCCGGGGTCATGGAATGGCTCGCCGCGGCCGGGCGCGGCTTTGCCGTCGGATCGACGCTGCGTTCGCCGCCGATCCGGGTGCCGATCGTCCCGGCCGCGGTCCTGTTCGACCTCTCCTTTCCCGGGCGCCGGGCGTGGAGCGGAGAGCCGCCCTATCGCGGGCTCGGCCGCAGCGCGGCAGGGGCCGCGGCGAAGGAGTTTGAGCTCGGCAATGCCGGGGCCGGCCTCGGCGCCACCGCCGGACGGCTCAAGGGCGGGATCGGCAGCGCGTCGCTCGTGCTGGCCGACGGCGCCACGGTCGGCGCCATCGTCGCGGTCAACAGCTGCGGCTCGGCGGTGCGGCCCGGTTGCGGGCGTTTCTGGGGGGCCGAGCTGGCGTTGCCCGGCGAGATCGATCCGCAGCCGCCGATGCCCGACACTCCCGTCGATCCGGAAGATTTCTCGGAATGCAAGGCCGTGGCCGCCGGCGCCAACACGACGATTGCGGTCGTCGCCACCGACGCCGCACTCGACAAGACCGGTTGCCGGCGATTGGCGATCATGGCCCAGGACGGGCTTGCCCGCGCGATCCGACCGATTCACACTCCGTTCGACGGCGACACTGTGTTTGCGCTTTCGACCGGAGCCGGGGCCACGGCGACGCCCGCGATGCTGCTGCAACTCGGCAGCGCCGCGGCGGATTGCCTCACCCGAGCGGTCATGCGCGCGCTGACGATGGCCGAGCCGCTTGGCGGGGTGCCGAGTTGGCGCCAGCTGTGGCGGCGGCCGCATGGCGCGGCTTGACAGGGGCCGGTGGCTCCAACCATATGGCCGACGGCAAAACCATAACACTCGATCAGGAATGGGAGGCCGCGAGATGTTCCGCCGTCATATTCTGGCGCTGAGTTGTGCTGGCATCATGTTCGCCCCGGCGGCGTGGGCGGCGGAGACGATTAAGATCGGGTTCCCGATCCCTCTGTCGGGCCCAACCGCAGTCTATGGCGTTCCGGTGCTGAAAGGCGCCCAGTTGGCCGCCGCCCAGATCAACGCCCAGGGCGGCTTGCTTGGGCGCCAGCTCGAAATCCTGCCGCGCGACAGCAAGGCAAACGCCGATGAGGCGGTGCGCCTCGCCCGCGAGCTGATCATCAAAGACAATGTTGATTTCCTGGTCGGCACCCTGACCTCGGCCGAGGCGCCGGCGGTATCGACCGTCGCCAAGGAAAACCAGATCCTGTTCATCGCGCCGACGGCGAAGAGCACGATCCTGACCGATCCGGCGCACATCCACCCCTACATTTTCCGCATCTCCTCAAATACCGATGTCGAGGGGCTGGCCGGCGCGACCGAAATGTCGCGCTACAAAACCGTCAAGACAGTGGCGACGATCGCGCCCGATTACGCCTATGGGCACGACTTCGATCGACGCTTTTATCAAGGCGCTCAAAAAGATCCGCCCCGACATCAAGATCGTCGATGAGGAGTGGCCGAAACTGGGCGAGCCCGATTTCACCTCATTCATCACCGCGCAGATGGGCAAGAAGCCCGATGCGATCTATTGCTCGCTGTTCGCCGGCGATTTCGTCACCTTCACCAAGGAAGCAGAGCCGCTCGGCTACTTCAAGGCGATCGACAATCGCCTGGTCGACGGCGCCGAGGTCGGCACCACCGACGAGGCGCAGGCGCTCGGCACCGATTATCCCTATGGCATCATCGGCGACAGCTACGATCCGGTCATCTGGGTCGGCAACGAGCCGCCCGCCCACAAAAAGTTCATCGCCGATCTGAAGGCGTTCACCCATGCGAAATACGCTTCCGGCTGGTCGATCGTCGGCTACCAGTCGATCGAGGCGTTGGCCGCCGGCATCAAGAAAGCCGACAGCACGAAATCGCTGGCGGTGTCGAAGGCATTGCAGGGCCTGACGTTTGATACCCCGGTCGGAAAGCGGACGTTCAGCGTCAAATCCCACGAAACCTTCGCCCCGGAATATTGGGGCGTCATGGTCAAGGACGCGGCCTATCCGTTTTCCATCATGAAAATTCCAGAGTTGTTGCCGCCGACAACGGAAACCAATTGACGACCGCCTAGGGCCGCAGTACCGGGCGGCTGATGCCCGAGCGCGGGGCGGCGAGAACCTTGGGAGATTGACCGCGGGTGTCGGCGTCGTTCCTGTTCAGCCAGTTCATGGGCGGCCTGACCACCGCGATGTTCCTGTTTCTGATCGCCTCGGGCCTGTCGCTCGTCTTTGGCGTCATGCGGGTGATCAACTTCGCCCATGGTTCGTTCTATATGCTCGGCGCTTACCTCGCTTGGCAGGCGGTGCAGTGGGTGCACCCGTTGGGCGGCGAGTTCTGGATAGCGGCGCTGTTTGCCGGGATCGGCATCGGCATTTTGGGCGCCGTTGTCGAGCGGCTGTTCTTTCGTTCGCTTTACGGCCGCGAAGAGCTCTATCAGCTGCTGTTCACCTACGCGCTGGTGCTGATCCTGGGCGACGCCGCCAAATTCATCTGGGGCGTCGACCAGCTCTCGGTCAACGGCCCGCCGGCGCTGCGCGGCAGCGTCCAGATCTTCGGCACGACGCAGCCGCTCTACAGCCTGT
Organism: uncultured Alphaproteobacteria bacterium; assembly: GCA_963795485.1. Taxonomy (GTDB): domain Bacteria; phylum Pseudomonadota; class Alphaproteobacteria; order ATCC43930; family CGMCC-115725; genus AP-15. The sequence continues at coordinate 246,355 of CAWCIL010000008.1, read as the reverse complement.
TCATGATCGCGATCGGTCCGGCGATCGCCTTCGCCGGATGGCTGTTGCTGAACCGCACCGGCGCCGGCCGGATGGTCCGGGCGGCCCAGATGGACCGCGAGATGCTTGACGCGCTCGGCGCCAATGTCGGCACGATCTATACCGGCATGTTCGTGGTCAGCGCGTTTCTCGCCGGTCTCTCGGGAGCGCTGGTGACGCCGATCGAGAGCATCGTGCCGGGAATGGACGTGCTGATCATCGTCCAGGCTTTTATCGTCGTTGTGATCGGCGGGATGGGCTCGATTTGGGGCACCTTTTGGGGCTCGGTGATCTACGGCCAGGTGCTGGCCTTCGGCATCCTGATCTTTCCCGGCTTCTCGCTGTTTTCGGTCTATGCGCTGATGGCGGTGATCCTCGTCATCCGCCCGTGGGGCCTCTTCGGCCGGCCGCTTCGATGACCCGTCGCTCCGCTCTCGCCGACCGCATTCCCTGGACCCTGATCGTCTTTCTGGCGGCCTGCACGGTGCCGTGGCTCGGCTCGCGCTATGACACCTTTCTCGCCGCGCAGATCGCGATCGACGCGCTCTTTGCGGTCAGCCTCAACCTGTTGCTCGGCACCACCGGGCTCGTCTCGTTCGGCCATGTCGCTTATTTCGGCGCCGGCGCCTATATCTGCGGCATCCTGATGAAGACCTATGGGGTGCCGTTCGTCGTCGCCTTCCCGGCGGCCGGGATCGGCGCCGGCGCGTTTGCGCTCGTGTCCGGCTATTTCTGCGTCCGCCTGACTAAGCTCTACTTCGCGATGCTAACTCTCGCGTTCTCGCAGATCGCTTGGGCTGTCGCCTACAAGTGGAATGCGGTGACCGGCGGCGACCAGGGACTGCCCGAGATCCCTTATCCCAATCTCGACTGGATGTCGGCGCTCCCCGGCCTCGGCGACCTCAGCATCGGCGCCCGGTTTTACATGCTCACCCTGATACTGGTAGCGGTCTCGCTGGCAGTGCTGCACCGGATCGTACGCTCGCCGTTCGGGCGCATGCTGACGACGATCCGCGACAACCCCGAGCGCGCCGCCTTTATCGGCCTCAACGTGCGCGCCTACCAGCTCGCCGCCTTTGTCGTCGCCGGCGCTTTCGCCGGACTCGCCGGCGCCCTCTACGGCATCTTCAGCCGCGGCGTCTTCGCCGACTATGTGTTCTGGTCGAAATCGGCGGAAGTCATCATCATGACGATCCTCGGCGGCATGGACTATTTCTGGGGACCGCCGGTCGGGGCCCTGGCTCTCGTTTGGCTCAATCAGCAGATCACCGACTACACCCAGTATTGGCCGTTCGTGCTAGGCGTCATGCTGCTGGTGCTGCTGTTCGTCTTTCCCGGCGGGATCCTCGGCGGCATTGTCGCCGGATTTCGGCTCGCCAGACGGTGGCTGGCCGCGCGCAATGCTTGAAGTCAGGGAATTGCGCAAATCCTTTGCCGGCTTCGTCGCCGTCGGCGGGGTCAGCCTGACCGTCGCGACCCGCCAGATCGCCGCGGTGATCGGGCCGAACGGCGCCGGCAAGTCGACGTTCTTCAACCTGATCACCGGTCATCTGCGTCCGGATGGCGGGCAGGTGCTGCTCGACGGCCGCGACATCACCGGCGCTGCCCCGCATCGCATCTGCCGCATGGGCGTCGGGCGCTCGTTTCAGCGCGCCAATATCTTTGCCCGGCTGTCGGTGTTCGCGAATTTGCAGGCCGCCTTTCTCGCCCATCGCGGCCGCGGGCGCAATTTCTGGTCGAATGCCGAAGATCTCTACCGTGATGATACCGAGAATTTGCTGGCTTCGATCGGTCTCGACCGAGAAGCCTCAGCGGTCGCCGGCACCTTGAGCTACGGCAACCAAAAGCAGCTCGAGCTCGGCATTGCGCTGGCGAGCGACCCGATGGTGCTGCTGCTCGACGAGCCGACTGCCGGCATGTCGGCCAGCGAGACTTCACGAGACGATGGACCTGCTGCGGCGAATCGCCGACGAGCGCGGCTTGACCTTGTTGTTCACCGAACACGACATGGAAGTGGTGTTTGCGATCGCCGAGAAGATCGCGGTCCTGCATCAGGGCCGGCTGCTCGCCGAGGGAACACCCTCGGAAATGCGCGGCGATCCGGAGGTGCGCCGCGTCTATCTGGGCGAACATCGCTGATGCCGCTGCTGGCGCTCGAGGAGGTCCACGCGGCCTATGGCCTGAGTCGGGCATTGTTCGGCATCTCGCTCGCGATCGAGGCCGGCGAATGCGTCTCGCTTTTGGGCCGCAACGGCGTCGGCAAGACGACAACGATGCGCGCGGTGATGGGTCTGACGCCGCCTGGCGCCGGCCGCGTCTTGTGGCAAGGGCGCGACATCGCCGGCTGGGCGCCGCACAAGGTGGCTCGCGCCGGGATCGGCTTTGTCCCCGAGGACCGCCGCATCTTTGCCGAGCTGACGGTGCGCGAGAATCTCGAGGTCGGCGCCCGCGCCGCGCGCCGGCCGGGACGCTGGACGATCGAGGCGGTCGGCGAATTGTTTCCGATCCTGCGCGAGCGGCGCGACCAGCCCGGCGGCTTTCTGTCGGGTGGCGAACAGCAGATGCTGACGATCGCCCGCACCCTGATGGGCAACCCTGAATTATTACTGCTCGACGAGCCGTCTGAGGGGCTGGCCCCGCTGGTTGTCGATACCCTGCGCGACAAGGTCGGCGAATTGAAGGCGCAGGGCCTGACGATCCTGTTGGCCGAGCAGCGCGTCGATTTTGCGCTGGCGCTCGCCGATCGCATCTATGTGCTCGAAAAGGGGACAGTCCGCTTTTCCGGCGCCGCTGCCGAGTTGCGCGCCGACCCGGCCCTCGTCGATCGCCTGCTGTCGCTGTAGTATCGCGATCTTTGGCTGCCGAGCGCGGTGAGGCGCATCGCCCCACTGACGATGAATTTGACGCTTGGTGGCCCCCTTTTCCTGTCATGCCCGCGGACGCGTCGCGAAAGCGGGATCCCAGGGCAGCCGTTCACAGCGCCCGGGGCCCCTGGGCCGCGTTTTTGCGGGGGTGACGAACAGTTGGGGATGGGGATAGGACTATCTGTTTAATCCCTGTTACCATAAGAGATCACACGCTCAAGCATGCTCTGGAATAGCAAGGTGATCCGTTTGGCGGTGGTGGTAGCCGCGATCGCAGCGACGGCATGGTCGACCGGATCGAGCGGTCAAAGCGTCGATCGTTCCAACGCTATCCGCCGCGGTTTCCAGATTGCCCGAGCATGCGCAGACAAATACCCCTTCGATCAAATATCGAAACAAATCGACTGCGTGACGGATGCCGCCCGAAGCGCGCCCGACAGTTACGTGAGAATTGGCATCGCCTACAAGATGTGGAATTTGTATGCTACTGCCGAGGATATCCTTCGGCGTCGCGGATCGGCTGGTGAGAATGCGGCGCAGACGATAGCTGATGGGTACTACGCGCCCCTTTGGGGGTTGGAGCAACAGCTCTTTTTGTCCGCGCGAGATCTTTGTGTCGTGACGGAGACAGATTGTGCCGCCGCCGTTCAGTTCGAAACGGGAGCGCGCAGGCGGGTAAAGGCACCGGAGCGACAGTAGCGAATACGATCTACGGTTTCTGAGCGACCGCTCGTCGCCGCAGCGCTCAGATCCGCTGCGGTGCCCGCTCAGGCGATCCGCGCGCGGCACTCGCCAAAGCCGATCGGCGTGTAGCCGATCGCTTGATGAAGCGGGCTACCGTTCTACCTCACGACCATTCTCGGATGACCCGCTCCCACTCGATCATCTCCGCAGTCATGCGCCCATTGATCGCGGCTTCTCTATCCCGCCAGCCAACATATCCGGTGGCGAGGTCAACACCACAGCCGCGCTTCTCAAGCTCGACGGCCGCAGCTTCCATCGTACCGCCGTCCCGATCACCCCAGCCTTCGGCAACTGCTCGATCCATCAAGAGCTTCCCTTCGGCAATGGTAGGAATGCGAGTTTGTCCGCGTGCCGCCATTAGGCTCTCGTTTTCCCTGCGCCAGATGAAGCGGAATCCGTGCTGCGTGCAGTCATCCAGTTCGAACCGGCACCATTGAAAGCAAAGCTGGTAACCTCCCGGATGCCCGGAACGTACCTCCCTCAACACGTACACTCGGGCCATGCGAAATTTGTTCCGATACAGTTCAGCAATGAATTGAACATAGACGTACTGAACTGCGAAACAAGGACCCGTGAAGAGCTTTTTTTCTGTTTCTGGCCTACCGGCCCGCGCCAGTTTTCAATGGGCTACCCCCGAAATTGGAATGTCTTTTGTCCGATAACGGACAGGTGAAAGCCTGCCGGGCAAAGATTCATGCCCGACTTAGCCCCCTCCGAAGTCTACTCGAAATGCCCGCGCGGTCGCAGATGCAGCCGCAGCTCTCAGACGATGCGGGCGCGGCACTCGCCAAAGCCGATCGGCGCGTAGCCGGCGCGGCGGCAATGGGCGCGGAAGATCACCTCGTCGCCGTTCTCGACAAAGGTCCGCGTTTCCCCAGAAGCGAGCGTCGTCAGTCGGGTTCCATCGGCGCTCAATTCCATCAGGCTGCCGTAGCCCTCGCGGGTCGAGCCGGAAATCGTGCCGGTGCCGAACAGGTCGCCGGCGCGCAGGTTACAGCCGCCGCTGGTATGGTGCGCCACCAATTGCGCCAGGGTCCAGTAGAGGTCGGTCGTGTTGCTGGCCGACATGCGGTGCGGCGGCAGCCCATTTGCCCGCAGCCCTTCGGTCAGCAAAAAGGCTTCGAGTTCGATGTCGAAGGCGCCGGCGCTCTGGTCGGAATCGTCCCACAGATGGGGCAATGGCCGGGGGTCGCCCTCGGGCCGTGCCGGCTGGGCGACGCGGAACGGCGCCAACGCCTCGGCGGTCACGATCCACGGCGACACCGTCGAGCCGAAATTCTTGCCGAGGAACGGACCTAGCGGCTGCGATTCCCAGCCCTGCACGTCGCGCGCCGACCAGTCGTTGACCAGCCCGAGCCCAAAGATGCGGTCGCCGGCTTGGGCGATCGGGATCGGCTCGCCCTGGGCATTGCCGGGGCCGATCCAGACTGCGAGCTCGAGCTCGTAATCGAGCTTTTGCGACGGGCCGAAAGTCGGCGCTGCTTCGTCCGGCGCCTTGCGTTGGCCATTGGGGCGCCGGATCGGCACGCCCGACGGCCGCACCGAGGAGGCGCGGCTGTGATAGGCCACGGGTACGTATTTGTAGTTGGGGCCGAGCGGGTTGTTCGGGTCGCGCCGCCTGCCGCCATTGGTGGCATGATGGATGCCGGCGAAGAAATCGGTGAACTCGCCGATCGCCGCCGGCAGATGGAGCGTGCATTGGGCGGCCGGGTGCAGCAGCCGCGCCGCGATCCCCTCGATCTTCGCCCGCTCGTCGCTGTCGGCGGCGAGCACGGCCGAGACCCGCCGGCGCAATGCCAGCCGCGGCCCCGAGCCGAGCGCCATCAGCGGGTTCAGGGTTGGGCCAGCGGCGGCTTCGGCCGCCTCTCGCACATCGCCGGAAAAGAGTCCCGCTTCGAGCGCCGCGGAGAGGTCGAATATCATGTCGCCGATCGCGACCCCGCCCCCCGCCGCGCCGTCCCCGGGCGGGGCGAACACACTCAATGGCAGGTTCTGGATCGGGAATTCGCCGTGGCCCCTGGCCGAAGGGACCCAGCTCTGCCGCCTTGGATCATGGGTTTCGTCGATCCCGCTCATCGCTCCTCACCCCTTGTCCGCCGGCCCGGTTCGCGCCGATCATCCTCCAATTCCGCTGCCGAAAGCGAGCCGCAAATGACCGAAGCAGGGGCGCGCGAGATTGCCCATTTCCGGCAGAGCCGGGGCTGATGCTGCGCTTTCTGCTGGCGCTGTGGCATGTCGCGGGCCTGTTGCTCGTCCTTGTGCTATTGACCGAATTCGGTGTCGACGGGTGGCGGCGGCTCGTCCGCTGGCTGCGCTGGCACCGGGGGACGCGGCCCGATCGCTCGGCCGCGGCCGACGCCTATGCCGGCGCCCAATGGTCGGCCGCCTATTTCGACGAGTTCCACCGCGCCGTCCGCGTCGATTGGGCGCCCTATGTCGAATGGTGGCAGCGCCCGTTCCGCGGCGACTATGTGACGATCGACGAGCGCGGGCTGCGACCGACCCCTGGCGAGGCCGGCGCCGACGACGCAGCGATCCGTATCCTGTGCTTTGGCGGCTCGACGATGATGGGCATGGGCGCGCGCGACGCATACACGATCCCGGCGGCGCTGGCCCGCCGTCTCGGCGAATTGGGGCACCGGGCCGCGGTCGCCAATTGGGGCCAGCTCGGTCACAACAGCACGCAAGAGGCGATCACCCTGCAGCAGCTGTTGAAAGGGGGCGAGCGGATCGACATCGCGCTCTTTTACGACGGAGTCAACGAGATGGCCTGCGCCGAGCAGACCGGGCGGCCCGACGGGCTGTTCAACGAGGCGCGGCGGCGGGCCGAATTCAACCTCCTACACCCAGACCGGCGGCGCGATCTGATGACCGCGGCGCTGATCGCCGCCGCACCACGCACCCTGCGCCGGCTGCGCCAATTGACCGGGTTCGAGCTGCGCGGGCCGATGCCGGCGCGGGAGGCCGATCTGTCGCGGGTCGACACGGGCGCCCTTGCTGCCCAAGTGATCGCCGCCTATGCCGCCAATCTGCGGCTGATCCGAGCACTGGCGCGCGAATACGGGTTTCGCCCAATCTTTTTTTGGCAGCCGGCGCTCGCGACTAAGCGGGTTCTGACCGCCGACGAGCAGCGCTGGGACCGGGACTACACCAGAGACCCGCAGGCGCGCCGCCGGCTCTACGCCGCGATCCTCGACGCGCGCCGGGATTGCCGCGAGATCGCCGCGGCCGCCGACACGATCGATCTCTCGGCGCTGTTTGACGATTGGGCCAAGCCGGTCTACATCGACCTCTATCATCTTTCCGAAGCAGGCAACGCCGCCATCGCCGAGGCGATGCTGCCGGCTCTCGGCGCGGCGATCGGCCAACGAGGCTAGCTCATGGAGTTTTGGATCTTATTGGCCCTGATGCTAGCCGTTTTCGGCACGGGCGCCGTTTCCCGCGTGCGTCGATCGCGGCGCCGCAGGTCCGAAGAGGAAACCAAGAACATCTATCCACTCTGGTAGCCCTTCGCCGCCGGGCGCTGGTGCCGGCGACGATCTCCGCCGCTTTCTGGTTTCAGGCATGAGGTCCCGTCCATCAGCAAGGTTGCTGCAGTCGGGTTCGACTACGAGTCGCCCTGAAGACAACGAGTTGCCCTGAAGACACGTTGTGAGCCACGCAATCCGGCCAGCGCGAGTTGCCGGCTTTGCGCAGAAATTCATGGCGGCCGAGGGCTTCGCGCTAATGACAGCCCTGCAGGCGCGAACTAAGCTCGGGCCATGGATGGCGAGCTTTCGTGCAGGATGATCGAATTGCAGCGGCCGGGCTCGGACAGGCTGCCGCTGGTCCTGTCCTCGCCGCACAGCGGCGCCAACTATCCGGCCGAGTTCGTTGCCGCCTCACGGCTCGATGCGGTGTCGCTGAGGCGATCGGAGGACAGCTTTGTCGACGAGCTGTTCGCGGCGGCTCCGTACCTCGGTGCGCCGCTGTTGTCGGCACGTTTTCCGCGTGCCTATCTCGACGTCAATCGCGAGGCTTACGAGCTCGATCCGGCAATGTTCTCCGATCCGTTGCCGGAGTTCGTCAACGCCGGCTCGCCGCGGGTGCGGATGGGTTTGGGCACGATCGCAAGGATCGTCGCCAGCGGCGAGGAAATTTACTCTAAGAAGCTGTGTTTTGCCGAGGCACAGCGGCGCATCGAAGGCCTGTATCGTCCCTATCACCGAGTGCTGCGCGGGCTGGTCGAGGAGACCGAGGGGCAGTTTGGCGGCTATCTCTTGATCGATTGCCATTCGATGCCCTCGGCCGCCGGCTCGGGTTGCGGAGCGGACGGAGTCGATATCGTTCTCGGCGATTGCCACGGCGCGGCTTGTGCCCCGGCAATCCTTGAGGCGGCACGCCAGTTTTTTGCTCGCCGTGGCTTTGTCGTCGCGATCAATACACCCTATGCGGGCGGATTCACTACCGACCACTACGGCGACCCGAAACGGCGGCGCCATGCATTGCAGATCGAGATCAATCGAGCGCTCTACATGAACGAGCGCAATTACCGGCGAAGGCCCCGTTTCGAGGGGCTCGCCGCAGAGATGGCCGAACTGATCCATCGGCTGAGCCTGACCGTGCAGGAATGCCTGGCCGGCGCGTCAGGCTAAGCCCGAGGCAGCCCTCGACAGGCGGACAATTGATACGCCGTCCGGCGATCCTCATTTGAACAGGGGGCGGGCGCGGAGAGGCCGATGAGCAAGATCGAGCCGGAGATGGCTCCGGATTTCGCGATCGAGCAGGATTGGCAGGCCTACGGCGCGGAGCAGCACGCGGTCTGGCGACTGCTGTTCGAGCGCCAGCAGAAGCTGTTGGTCGGACGAGCCTGCGACGAATATCTCGACGGGCTTGGAGCGCTCCGCGTCGCCGCGGGCGGCATCCCGGATTTTCGCCGGCTCAGCGATGTCCTCGATCGCGCCACCGGATGGCGCATTGTGGCGGTGCCGGGCCTCGTGCCGGATGCGGTGTTCTTTGCCCATTTGGCACAACGCCGGTTTCCGTCAACTTGCTTCATCCGGCGACGCGACCAGCTCGACTACCTTCAGGAGCCCGACGTTTTTCACGACATTTGCGGCCATGTGCCGCTGTTGATGAGTCCGCTTTTCGCCGATTATCTGCAAGCATATGGCGAGGGCGGGCTGGAGGCGCAGAGCTTGGGGCATCTGCAGCGCTTGGCCCGGCTCTATTGGTACACGGTCGAGTTCGGGCTGCTCTCGACCCCGGCGGGCCTGCGGATCTACGGCTCGGGGATTTTGTCGTCAGCCAGCGAGTCGCTCTACTGCCTCGACGACCCGCATCCTCTGCGGTTGGGGTTCGATCTGCGCCGGGTGATGCGCACGCGCTATCGCATCGACCGGTTTCAGGAAACCTATTTCGTCATCGACGATTTCGCGCAGCTGTTCGAGGCGACCCGGCCCGATTTCGCTCCGATCTACCGTGAACTCGCGGCATTGCCCGACCTCGAGGCCAATTCGGTGATGTCCGGGGAACAGCAGTTCGCCCCCGGTTTGCTGGAGTGAGCAAAAAAATTGGGCCGCAACTCAGCGCGGCCCAAGTTTAGGGAGGAAACGCCTAGAAGACGTACGGCAAGACCACAACCAGCGATCGTTACCGCACTGCACAATCTAATGCGTTTCGCCGCGATGTCAAGCCGGTTTTTCGAAAGGCCTGGCATCGTTGGAGATTCTAGGCCAGATCAGGGAGTTAGGCTACGCTCGACGGTGGCTTCATGTGCAACGCACAAGGGACGGAATTTTGACGATCGGACACCTTCGAGGGTCCCTGCCGGCACCGGCGCGTCTCGATGAGAGCTCGGCGCTGTTTCTCGATATCGACGGAACCTTACTGGAAATCGCCGAGCGTCCCGATCGCGTCCAGGTCCCGTCCGCACTGCCGGCATTGCTCCGTCAGGCGGCGCTGCAGCGCGGCGGTGCCGTCGCGCTCGTCAGCGGCCGCCCACTGCATGAGATCGATGTGCTGTTCCAGCCGTGGCGCGGGCCGGCCGCCGGCCTTCATGGCATCGAGCGGCGACGGGCCGACGGCTCTCTCGACCCGCGCATCGACGCTGTCGCCGCAGCCGCCCTGGACCGCATCCGGCCGTCGCTCGCGGCGCTCGCCGGCACCGGCAGCGGCCTCATTTTCGAGGACAAGCACGGGACCATGGCGTTGCACTACCGCGCGGCTCCGGAGCGGGAGGACGAAATCCTCGCCTTGGCGTCGGCATTGCAACGTCAGGCGGGCACCGCGCTGCGGCTGATCCCCGGCAAGATGGTCGTCGAATTCCAGCCGCGCGGGGTCGATAAGGGAACAACGATCGCTGCCTTTCTCAGCGAGCCGCCGTTTCTCGGCCGGCGTCCGGTTTTTGTCGGCGACGATATGACCGACGAAGACGGGTTTGCCGAAATGGATCGCCGCGGAGGAGTGGCGATCCGGGTCGGACGGTCTGCCGAAACACGTGCGCGCTATGCCCTGCCCTCGGTCGCGGCGGTCTATGCCTGGCTTGCGCGAAACCAGAAGTCGGCTTAGAAATCAAGCCTCTGCTGGAACATTCAACGATTTTCGGCGTTCAGTAAAGGAACGACAGGCGGGGACAAATATGATGCAGGGCGATGGGGTGGCAAGGGGAGTTCGCGGCGCGGCCGTACGGGCCTGGGGGACCGAACCGATCCTGCAATGCGACGCGGGCGCGAATCGCCGGTTAGTCGTCGTTTCCAATCGGGTTGCGGTCGACGGTGGGAAGCCCGATTCGGGCGGTCTCGCGGTCGCGATCCGTGCCGCACTTGAAAACAGCGGCGGCATCTGGTTCGGCTGGAACGGAGAAGTCGAGGAAGAGGTTGCTGCCGATCCGGCGGTGATCGAGCGCGGATCGCTCACTTACGCCACGCTCGGCCTTTCGCGCCGCGATTTTGACGAGTATTATCTTGGCTTTGCCAACCGAGTGCTTTGGCCGCTGTTTCATTTCCGCGGTTCGCTGGTCGAATATTCGCGGCGCGACTTGGCGGGTTATCTGCGGGTCAACCGCATGTTCGCGCGCGCATTGTCACCGATGTTGCGGTCGCAGGATTTGATCTGGGTGCACGACTATCACCTGATTCCGCTCGCACGCGAACTGCGCCGGCTCGACTGCAGCCAGCCGATTGGCTTTTTCCTGCACACGCCGTTTCCCCCGGCAGAGCTGCTGCGGGTGCTGCCCAGCCATCGCGATCTCGTCGAAGCACTGTGCGCCTACGACCTCGTTGGCTTCCAGACCAAGTCGGACCTCCATGGTTTTTGCGATTATCTGATCCGCTGGGCCGGGGCGGAGGATTTCGGGCACGGCGTGCTACGGGCTTTCGGCCGGATCGTGCGGGCCCAGGTCTTTCCGATCGGGATCGACACCGGCGCTGTCGCGGCGCAGGCAGCGGCGGCCGACGGAACCCGGCAGATGCGACGGCTCGGGCAGAGCCTCGGCGAGCGCACATTGATGATCGGAGTCGATCGGCTCGACTATTCAAAGGGTCTGCCGGCCCGGTTCCAAGCCTTTGCCAAATTGCTCGAAAGCTGCCCCGATACGCGGGGCCGCATCGTTTTCATGCAGATCGCTCCGCCCTCGCGCTCGGAGGTTCCTGAGTATCGGCAGATCCGCCGCACCCTCGCCGCCTCGGCCGGCAACATCAACAGCCGTTACGGCGAATTCGATTGGACGCCGCTGCGCTACATCAATAAGAGCTTCGACCACCGGGTTCTGACTGGGTTCTTTCGAGCGAGTTGAATCGGATTGGTGACGCCGTTGCGCGACGGCATGAATTTGGTTGCGAAGGAGTATGTTGCCTCGCAGCCGGCGGCGGACCCGGGGGTACTGGTGCTGTCCTGCTTCGCCGGCGCGGCGCAGGAGCTGGGAGAGGCGGTGCTGGTCAACCCGCATGATATCGAGGGCATGGCGGAGGCCATCCGGCAAGGGCTGACCATGTCGCTGGGCGAACGCAAGGAGCGGTGGACGGCGATGATGGCGACCATCGAACACAACGACGTCACCCGGTGGCGCGAGAGCTTTGTCGCCGCCCTGACGGCGAGCGGCGAACGGCGGTGACGGCGGCGGGCGGCCTGCCGGGCGCTGGCCTGCCGGGCGGTTCAGGACCGAGGCCCGTTGCGGAAACTTGGCTGGTCGGCGACATCGGCGGCACCAATGCCCGCTTCGGTCTCGTTTCTCCGACCGCAGAGATCCTGCATTGGCGCAGCTACGCGATCGAGCATTATCCGACGATCGAAGACGCCCTCACTGATTACCTCGCCGGTCGCGGCGAATGGCCGATGCCTCGCAAAGCCGCGATCGCCATAGCTTCAGCGATCACCGGCGACCGAGTGTCGATGACCAATCATCCCTGGAGCTTCTCGATCGTCGCGTTGAAGTCGCGGTTCGGATTACACCGGTTTGAGGTGATCAACGACTTCACCGCGCAGGCGCTGGCGCTCCCCCGACTAGGGCCGGATGATCGCAGAGAGGTCGGCGCAGGAACGGCGGCGCCGGGCGCGCCGCTGGCGGTGCTAGGGCCGGGCTCAGGGCTCGGAGTTTCGGGGCTCGTCGCCTGCGCCAGCGGCTGGATCGCTCTGACCGCTGAAGGCGGCCATGCGACGATGGCACCTGCGACCGACCGAGAAAGTGCCGTCCTCGATCGTATGCGCCGGCATTTCGACCATGTTTCGGCCGAGCGGGTACTGTCAGGGCCGGGGATTACAAATCTCTACAATACCTTGGCCGAAATCGACGGGATCCTGTCGCGCGGCTATACTGCGGCGCAGATCACCGATCTCGGCATGCGTGGAGAAGATCCGCTATGCGTTGAGGCGACGACCATGTTCTGTTCGATGCTGGGCACGATGGCGGGTAATCTGGCATTGACCTTGGGCGCCCGCGGCGGGGTCTACATCGCCGGTGGGATCGTGCCGCGGTTGGGGCGTTTTTTTGCCGTTTCGCCGTTTCGCGCCCGCTTTGAAGCCAAGGGGCGGTTCGAAGCCTATCTCGCGGCGATTCCGACCTATGTCGTGACCCATAATTTAGCGGCGTTTCTCGGCTGCGCCGCGCTGCTTGCGGGCTAAGGGCGCTCAGAAGTATGCCGCGTACCACCGACCCTGCCGAAGACCCGTTGGCACAAGGCCCGACGCCACATCCTCCGCCCGGCACGCCACCGCAGCCGCCTCCCGATCCGGATCGTCCGCGGCCGGTCGAAGAACCGCCGAACCCGGTGCCGGTGCCGCCGGTCGAGCCTCCGCCGCCGCCGGTCCGCGATCCTCCGGCCGCGACCGTGACAGCGTTTGAGTATCGGGACCCGTTCGGGTAATCCTCCTGTGCTGGTTTGGCGCCTATAATTTAGTCAACACGCAGTGAACTTTCCAGCGGGCGTGGTATCATGCCGGCTGAACCTGTCGGTTGCGACGTTGCGACGGAGGAATGACAATGGGTCTTATCCTGATAATTATTTTGTTGATCATCCTGTTTGGTGGAGGCTTCGGCTATTATCGCGGCGGCTATTACGGCCGCGGCGGCGGGTACGGTATCGGTGGCGTGCTCGGGGCGATCATCCTGATCCTTGTGATCCTATGGCTGCTGCGCGGTGGCGGGTATTTCGGCCATTACTAGGGGCGGAGAAGATCCCGGGTGAGGCAGGCGAAGTCGGGTGAGGCCAGGCTTTGACGGGCCGCTCGCTCGGCGGTAGATTCTGTCACCCGAACACGGATCTTCAGATGAGCGCAGCGACAGATCGCAGTATCGAAGCCGGTAGGCGCGAGCGGCGGCGCATTCGAACCGGGGAGTTTTCCGGGCCGACGGCGGGCTTGGCGGCGGGCAATGTCCAGGCAAACCTGGTGATCCTGCCGAAAGCGCTGGCGCACGACTTCCTGCGCTTCGCGCAGGCGAACCCCAAGCCCTGCCCGGTGCTGGCAGTGTCGGAGCCGGGCGATCCCTGCCTGCCGGGCCTGGGCGAGGACCTCGACATCCGCACCGATCTGCCGAAATACCGGGTCTGGCGCCAGGGCGAGCTAGTCGAGGAACCGCTCGACGTGTCTCATGTCTGGCGCGACGATCTGGTCGGCTTCGCGCTCGGTTGCTCGTTTTCGTTCGAGCAGGCTTTGGTCGAGGAGGGGATCGAACTGCGCCATATCACCTGCAGATCGAACGTGCCGATGTACCGCACTAGCATCCGTTGCCGGCCGGCCGGACCGTTCGCCGGTCCGCTCGTCGTCTCGATGCGGCCGCTGGCGCCGGCCGATGCGATCCGGGCGGTCCAGATCACCTCGAGATTTCCCTCGGTGCACGGCGCGCCGGTGCATATCGGGCTGCCCGCGGCGATCGGCATCGAGGATCTGACCAGACCCGATTACGGCGACAGCGTCCCGGTCGGCAGCGGTGAATTGCCGGTGTTCTGGGCGTGCGGCGTCACTCCGCAGGCGGTGATTGCCGAGGCTCGTCCCGATTTCTGCATCACCCATGCGCCGGGCTCGATGCTGATCACCGACCTGCTCAATACCAAGCTGGCGAGTCTGTAACGGTTTGCTCGCTATGGCGGCGGGAGCCGATCCGGGTTCGCTCGTCGACCGGATCGAGCGCATGATCCAGACCGATGTCGGACGAAACATCGACGCCTTGTACGCGGCCGCTCGGGGCGGATTACGCGGCGCCGCTACGGTGCTGGCCTCGGCGAAGCCGTGCCGGGTCGGGCTGATCACCGGCTTTTATGTGCCGTCAGGCTCGCCGCCGGCAGCTGAAACCGATGGACCCGTCGGCGCGGCGCTGCTGGCCAACGGACTTGCCGCGATCGGCATCCCGTGCCGGCTGGCGACCGATGAGCCGTGCCGCAACGCCTGCGAAGTCGCCCTCGCCGCTGCCGGCGCCGCCGAGGTGCCGGTCGACGCGATTGCCATTGGGCCGCCGCTGATCCCGCTGATCGAGACCTGGCGTGATGCCGGGATTACCCATGCGATCTCGATCGAACGCTGCGGTCGCAGCGCCGACGGCGCGCCGCGAAACATGCGCGGCCATGACATCAGCGCGCATACGGCGCCGCTCGACGATTTGTTCGCGGCCGGGCCGTGGGACACGATCGCGATCGGCGACGGCGGCAACGAGATCGGCATGGGCGCCCTGCCGCGCAGCCTGATCGCGCAGAACGTTGCGCATGGCGAGTTGATCGCCTGCGTGACTCCGACGCGGCATCTGATCGTCGCGGGCGTCTCGCATTGGGGTGCTTATGGATTGCTCGGTGCGCTCGCGTGTCTTCGCCCGGATTGGCGCGGGTCGCTGATCGGATGCCTCGACGAGGGGCTCGATCGCCGGGTGCTCGAAGCCATGCTCGCCGACGGCCCGGCGGTCGACGGCGTCTCGCGGATGCGGGCCGCGACCATCGACAATCTCGACCTCGCCATCCATCACCAAAAGTTGCGAGCGATCCGGGCCCTGGCCGAGACCCCCTATGAGGCCTAGCGAGTTCGTCTTCAAGAGTTACCGATACGACCCGGCGACGGCCGAGCTGGCGCTGCGCTATCGGTTTGCTGACGGTCCGGGGTTCGAGGAAAGGCTCGTCTTCGAGTTTCCGGGGCGGGTGCTGTCGACGTCGGCGTCCGGGGCGCTGGACCGGATCTTCCGGCTGATTTTTTTGCTGTCCGGGGTCAGCTACTACAAGGCCTTTGTGCCGGAAACGCTGCGTTGCGAGGCGTTCCCGCTCGACCAGGACACCGCCCTGTTCCTGCAGGGATTTCTACGAAAAAGGCCTGGCCGAATTCGCCTGGAAAAACCGCATCTCGCTGCGCGGCCATTGCCGATTCCGCGTCGATCCGACCGCTCCGGCGACGCCGATCGTGCTCGATCTGCCGCGGCGCACCTGCGTGCCCGTTGGCGGCGGCAAGGATTCGATCGTCACCGTCGAGTGTTTGAAAGCCGGCGGCGAGGATCTCGTGCTGTTCTCGTTGGGCGACGCGGCACCGATTGCCGCCTGCATGGCCGCGGCCGAACTGCCTTACATCCGGGTCAGACGCCGGCTCGACCCCGGGCTTTTGAAGCTCAACGACGACGGCAGTTCACTGAATGGTCACGTGCCGATCACCGGGATCTTGAGCGCCATCGTCCTGGCTTGCGCGGTGCTTTTAGGCTTCGACACGATCGCCATGTCCAACGAGCATTCCGCGAGCGTGCCGAATTTGACGGTCGGTGGGGTCGGAATCAATCATCAGTTCAGCAAATCCCTGGAGTTCGAGCGGGATTTTGCCGGCTACGTTCGCAACCACATTTCACCGAGCTTCGCCTATTTCTCACTTTTGAGGCCGTTGTCGGAAATCGAGATAGCGCGGCGTTTTGCGCGTCACTCGCAATATTTCGGGATCTTCCGCAGCTGCAATACCGCGTTCCGGCAAGCTCCGGCCGAGCGGGGTCGGCATTGGTGCTGCGATTGCCCGAAATGCCGGTTCGTGTTCCTGGCCCTGGCGCCGTTTGTGGCGAAGCCGCAACTGATCGATATCTTCGGCCGCGACATGCTCGATGACGAAGCCCAGCTCGACGGCTTTGCCGCGCTATGCGGCCTGCGCGAGCACAAGCCGTTCGAATGCGTCGGCGAGATCGCCGAGAGCGTCGCGGTAATGTCCCATCTGGGACATCATCCCGATTGGCGGGGCGATGCTGTCGTGCAGCGGCTGAACGCCACGTTTCCGTCGCTACGGGAAGCAGGTCCAGCTGCCTATCGCGCGCTATTTGCGGCCCGGCATCCGCATCGGGTGCCGGCGGCTTTTATGGCCATGCTCGATGCGTGCGGCTGATCTCGGCGGGGCGCGGGTTGCGGTATGGGGGCTCGGCCGCGAAGGCCGGGCGGCGATCGGCTTTCTGCGGGCGCGGCACCCGAACCTGCCGTTGCTGCTCCTGGACGACGCCGAGGACGCGCCGGCGCCAGCAGGGTTCGACCATATCGACTGCGCCTTTGGCGCCGAGCGCATTGCCCGCGCACTCGGGGAGGTCGACGTGGTGGTCAAATCACCGGGGGTAAGCCTCTATCGTGCGGACCTCGAAATCGCCCGCCGGAACGGGGTTAAAATCACCTCCCTCTTGAACCTGTGGTTTGGCGAGGACGTCGCTGTCACCACGATCTGCGTGACTGGAACCAAGGGGAAGAGCACGACCGCATCGCTGATCGCGCATATGCTGGGCAGGCTCGGCCGCCGGGTGGCGCTGGCCGGCAATATCGGGGTCCCGATCACCGAGATCGATCCGGCGGCGGCTGATTATGCGGTGATCGAGCTGTCGAGCTATCAGGCCGCGGATTTCGACGCAGTCTGTAACGAGGCGGTGCTGACCTCGCTGTTTCCCGAGCACCTCGACTGGCATCGCACGCTCGACGCCTATTATCGCGACAAACTCAACCTCCTGCGCCGCAGCCGGTGTGCGATCGTCAACCGCGAGGCATGGCCGATCCTCGAAGGGTACGCTCGAAACTTGCCGCCCCGTATAGCTTTTTTTAATGACGAGAGCGCAATCCATCGACGCGGATGCGACATCCTCGACGGCGGCAGCCGGATTGGCGGAGTGAGCAACCGCTATCTCGCCCGAGCGCATAATCTCTCAAATCTATGTTCGGCACTGACCGTCGCGAAGCGGCTCGGCCTCGATCTCGCGGCCGCACTTGACGCGACCGGCGATTTTCGTTCGCTGCCGCACCGCCAGCAGGAGCTCGGCGAAGTCGCCGGGGTTCTGTTTGTCGACGACAGCATTTCAACGGCACCCGAATCCGCGATGGCGGCACTCGCGGTCTATGCCGGGCATGACATCGCCCTGATCGTCGGCGGCTGCGACCGCGGCGTCGACTATGGCAAGCTGATCGCCGTGTTGGCCGAGGGCACTGCCCGGTGGGTCATCTGCCTCGGGGCCAGCGGGGAGCGCATCTATGACGGGTTATTGGCCGCCGGCAGAATGCGGCCCAAGGCGGGCTTTACCGCCTATCGGGCGCAGTCGATGGACGACGCGGTCGCCTATGCAAAACGGATGACGATGCCGGGCGGCGTTGTACTGCTGTCGCCGGCGGCGCCGAGCTACGGCTACTACCGCGATTTCGCCGAGCGCGGGCGTGACTTCGCCGCCAAAACAGGGCTGGCTGCGGAAGGTGCGGAACCGCCGCGATGAGGTTGCGGTTGCGGTATTATGCGCTGTGCCTGATCGTGGCGGGCGCAACGCTTGGCTGCGCGGAGAAGCCTTTTCTGTCGAGCGGCGACGCGAGCTCTGCCGCGGTCGGCTACAGCGGCGACCTCGTGGCCGCCACTGCCGTAGCAAGGCAGCATTGCGCGCGCTATGAGCGGGTGCCGCGCTTTTTGGATGCCGAAGAGAACATCGCGTATTTCGCCTGCGAGAAGCGGTAACGCTCTCTGTCCGCCGATGTCGCGGCTATGAACGACCGGTCGAAGCACAATCGGTCCCGGCTGAGCCAGCAAGCGTCGCCTCGGTCGCTGCTGCGGATCGTTATATTGTGGCTGGCGGGTGCCGATCTGCGTCTGACGGTGCTAGCGGTCCCCCCGGTCCTGCCGCTGATCCATCGAGAATTCGCCCTGAGCGAGCGGGCGGTCGGGGCGCTTTCCGGGCTGCCGGTGCTGCTGTTCGGGTTGGCCGCGATTCCGGGATCGCTGCTGATCGCGCGTCTCGGGGCACGCGGTGCGGCCATTGTCGGCTTGCTTGTGGTCGCCGCGGCATCGGCGGCGCGCGGCATCGGGCCGTCGGCGCCGATGCTGTTCGCGATGACGTTTTTAATGGCGGCCGGGGTTGCGGTCGTGCAGCCGGCCTTGCCGGCGCTGGTCGGCGAATGGTTTGCCCGCCGGCCCGGTTTCGCCACCGCAGTCTATGCCAACGGGCTGCTGATCGGCGAGGCTCTGCCGGCGGCGCTGACCATACCTCTGGTCCTGCCGCTGGTCGGCGGCAGCTGGCCGGCGAGCTTTGCGGTCTGGGCGGCCCCGGTCGCGGCGACGGCGCTGGCGATGGCGCTGTGCCGGTCGGACACGCCCCGATTCGCCGAAAGGCCCCCGGCACGCTGGTGGCCCGATTGGCGCCACCGCGAGACCTGGCAGCTCGGCCTGATGCAAGGCGGCACGGGCGGTCTCTATTTCTCCTCGAATGCGTTTATCCCGGACTACCTGCATGCGGTTGGGCGGCCGGAAGCGGTTACGATCTGCCTCGCCGCGCTGAACCTCGGCCAATTGCCGGCCTCGCTGGCACTGCTGCTGTGGGCGCGGCGCCTCGGCGGCAGTCGGACGGCGATCGTGCTGATGCAGGTCTTCGGCCTTCTCGGCCTCGGTGGGTTTCTCGCGCCGCAGCCCTGGGCCGCTGCTGCCGGCGCCGGCATCATCGGCTTTTGCTGCGCCTTCACCCTGATCGTGACCCTGGCGTTGCCGCCGCAGATCGCCCTGGTCGGCGATGTTCACCGGCTGTCGGCCGGGATGTTCGCGGTCGGCTATTCGCTGTCCTGCGTCGTGCCGCTGCTGGGCGGCGCTCTTTGGGATGCGACTGGTATTCCCGCCGCGGTCTTCCTCGCCGCTGCCGGCAGTGCTGTGATCGTCCTCGCCAGCGCTCTGACCTTCCGCTTTCCAAATACCGACTGAGTCGCGATCGAGAGATAGTCTGCTAAGCTGGCGTGTGAGGCCGCCTTGGGCTGCGCGGCAGGGAGAGAAGCGCCATGAACCTCAAATTCACCAATCCGTGGTGGGTGGTGGTCGGCGCGGTCACCGGGCTGTTCGTATGCAACGGGCCGGTGCTCGGCTTTACTTTCGGCGTGTTCCTGAAGCCGATCATGGCGGACATGGAGTGGACCCGCGGCACCGCGTCGGCGGCATTGTCGGCCGGTCATATCACGTCGGCGCTGGCCGTCCCGGCGCTCGGCTACATGATGGATCGCTGGGGCATCCGTCGGGTCGCCCTGCCCGGGCTCGCGATCTATGCCGGGTTCCTGTGCCTGTTGGGCCTGTCCCCGCATTCGCTGCCGATCTTCACCTTGCTCGTGGCGCTCGCCGGCATGACCAGCGCGATCCAGACGCCGCTCGGCTATGCCAAGGCGATCGCGGCCTGGTTCGACCGCCGCCGCGGGCTGGCGCTCGGCGTGGCGATGTCGGGCGTCGGGCTCGGCGCCTTTGTGATCCCGCAGCTCGCACGCATCCTGATCGACCGGCTCGGCTGGCGCAGCGCCTATGTCGTGCTCGGACTGCTGACCTTTGCCATCGCGTTTCCGGCGGTGGCGCTGTGGATCCGCGAACCGCGGCCCGGCGAGGGCGAGCGGCGTGCTCACCTCGCTGCCGCCGCTCTTCCCGGCCTCAGCGTGCGCGAGGCCGCCCGCACCGGACGGTTCTGGGTGATGGGCGGCACGTTCTTTCTGGTCGCGGTGGCAATCAACGGCACCGTCGCGCATGTTGTGCCCTTGCTGACCGATCACGGGCTGTCGCGCGCAGCGGCGACCGCGACCCTCGCCGTTTTCGGCCTGGCGACATTGAGCGGGCGCCTCTTGGCCGGCTGGCTGGTCGATCGGATCTATGCCCCATATGTGGCATCGCTCTTTTTCCTGGCGCCGATCGCCGGCCTCGTCTTCCTCGCCAGCGCCGCGGGCGCGCTGCCGGTGGTCGGCGTTGCGCTGATGGGGCTCGGACTCGGCACCGAGATCGACCTGATCGCGTTTCTGATCACCCGCTATTTCGGCCAGCGCGCGTTTGGCCAGATCTACGGCTGCTTCTTTATGATCTTTGGCCTCGGTTCCGGCGTCGGGCCGTTTTTCGGCGGCGTCACCTATGACCGCGCCGGCTCTTACACCCCGGCGCTGATCGGTGCCGCTTTCACCCTCGTCATCGCGGTCGTGCTGGTCAATCGGCTCGGCGTCTACGTCTACCCGGCGGATTACCGCATCGCGCCCGATCTCGCGCCCGAGCCGGCAGCTCCTTAACTCCCTCGCACGCGCCGCGTGCTGCCGCGCGCGATTTCCAGCATGAAATGATATCGCGGCGATTGCAGCTTGAGCGCGACGCCCGCCCGCGATAATCCTCGCCTCTCAGCCGACACCGCACGACAGCAAAGGCGAACCCTCGATGCCCATCGAACTCCATACCTGGAACACCCCGAACGGTCGCAAGATCAGCGTCGCGCTCGAAGAAATGGGGCTGCCCTACACGGTGCACCCGATCAACATCTCCAAAGGCGAGCAGTTCGCCCCCGAATTTCTGAAGATCAGCCCGAACAACCGCATCCCGGCGATCGTCGATCCGGAAGGTCCGAGCGGCGGCCCGATCAGCATCTTCGAGTCTGGCGCCATCCTGATCTATTTGGGTGAAAAGACCGGCAAGTTCTGGCCCTCCGATCTGCGGCATCAGGTCTCGGTGCTGGAATGGCTGATGTGGCAGATGGGCGGCTTCGGTCCGATGCCGGGCCAGGTGCATCATTTCCTGCAGGTCAAGGACGAGCAGGACCGGCGCTACGGGCTCGAACGCTATTCGAAGGAGACGCGCCGGCTCTATGGCGTGCTCGACAAGCGGCTCGGCGAGGTCGAGTTCGTCGGCGGCGAGATCTCGATCGCCGATTTCGCGATCCTCGGCTGGGCCTGGCGGCACGAGCGCCACCAGGTCGACCTCGCCGATTTCCCCAATGTCGGACGCTGGTACGAGACGATCATGGCCCGGCCCGGGGTCAAGCGCGGGTTCGCGGTTGCGCTGAGCTGAGCGAGGGCCCGATCCAGCGGTTTGACTGCACGGCCTAGGCGTTGTTGTTCAGCGGAGATCCATCAGACGATCGCCGACGAACTGGCCCGCATCACCTCCACCCAACCCTCCCCTATCAAGGGGAGGGCTCGCCGATAAACGAACTTCGTGCCATTCATAGCTAGCCAGCCAGATGTTCCATCGCGAAGCCGGCGTGTTCAAGACCAGCTATGCCGCCGACATGGCGCTCTACCCATTGCCGATCGCGCGATGGAGCGTGGCGGCACTGGCGGTATTGTTCATCGTCGTCGTGCCGCTGACCTTCAGCGAATACTACGTTTCGGTGCTCAACCTGATCCTGATCGCGATCGTCGGTGCGCTGGGCCTCAACATCCTCGTCGGCTACACCGGGCAGGTCTCGATCGGTCACGGCGCCTTCATGTCGGTCGGCGCCTACACCGCGGCCAACTTGATCACCCGCCTCGGCATGCCGTTCTGGGTCGCGATCCCCGCCGGCGGGCTGATGGCGGCTCTGATCGGCGTCATCGTCGGCATCCCCTCCTTGCGCATCAAAGGAATTTATCTGGCGATCGCCACCCTGGCGGCGCAGCTGATCATCGAATGGACGATCAACCATGTTCAGTGGATCTCGGGCGGCGTACAGGCGTCGATCGAGATCCCCCGCCCGTCGTTTTTCGGGGTCGCGGTGAAGCACGAAGCCCAGTTTTATGTATTTCTGATGTTCTTTGTCGTGCTGGCGATCGTCGCCACCCTGAACCTGGTGCGCAGCCGCATCGGTCGCGCCTTTGTCGCGATCCGCGACCAAGACATCGCCGCCGAGATCATCGGCATCAACATCTTTCGCTACAAGCTCTACGCGTTCGCAATCTCGTCGTTTTACGCCGGAGTGGCCGGGGTGCTTGAAAGCTATTATCTCGGGATCGCCAATTACGAGCAGTTCCAGATCGACGTGTCGATCGACTATTTGGCGATGGTGATCATCGGCGGTCTCGGTTCGGTGCTGGGCTCGATCTTGGGCGCGATCTTTGTCACTCTGCTGCCGATCGCGACCCGATGGTTTCTCAACTCGTTCGGTGGCCTGTTTTTTTCGCACGCCGACTTGCTGAACGTGGTGCCGAATTTGCGGCTGGTCATCTTTGGCGCGCTGATCATTTTCTTCCTGGTGGTCGAGCCCGAGGGGCTGAACCGGCTGTGGCGCAACATCCGCAATTACTTTCGAATCTGGCCATTTTCGTATTAAATGGTGAGAACAGCGGGAGGAAGCGAAGATGACGAGGTTAACGAGACGCAGATGGGGGGTCGCGGCCGGCGCCGCAGTGGGCGTGATGCTTGCAGCGAGCGCCATGGCCCAGCCCAAGGAAATCCTGATCGGCGACCAATGCGACCGCACCGGGCCGACCCAGATCGTCGGCACGGTCCTGTGCCCAGCGATGCAGGATTATTACAAGCTGATCAATTCGCAAGGCGGGGTCGACGGCTGGACGATCCGCGGCGACGAGATCGACAACCAATACCAAGTGCCGCCGGCGATCGAGGCCTACGAGCGGCAAAAGCAGATGGGCGTCGTGATGATGACGCTCTACGGCACGCCGCAGACCGTAGCGCTGAACCAGCGGCTCGAGCAGGACCATATGCCGACGACCTCGCCCGGTTTTGGTATCGCCGCCGCGGCCGACGGGACCCGATATCCCTACCTGTTTCCGATCGCCGCCAGCTATTGGTCGCAGGGCGCCGCCGCAGTCAAGTTCGCCAAAGATAAACTCGGCGGCAGCCTGAAAGGCAAAAAAATCGCTTATGTCTATTACGACAATCCGGCCGGCAAGGAGCCGATGCCGATCCTCGACGCCCTGCAAAAGTCGGAAGGGTTCGAGATGCGGACCTTTGCGGTGCCGCCGCCTGGGGTCGAGATGGGGGCGCAGATCCTCGACATCACCCAGCGCTTTCACCCTGACTTCGTGATTATGCACCTGTTCGGCCGGTCGCCCTCGGTGGCGATCAAGGGGCTGAAAGGGGCTGGATATCCGCTGACCCATGTGATCGGCCTGGTGTGGGCCTCGGCCGAGGCGGACATCAAGGCGGCTGGCGGCTGGGGTGTGGCCGAGGGCTATAACACGCTGCAATTCGCCGGCGCCGGCGACAACTATCCGGTGCGCCAGCAAATCAAGGCGATGTACAAGAAGGAAGGCAAAGAGCCGCCGGCAACGATGGACGATACGGTTGTTTACAACCGCGGACTGCTGCAGGCGGCGATCCAGGTCGAGGCGATCAAGAACGCCCTGAAGATCAGCGGCGGGCAGAAGCCGACCGGGCCGCAGGTCAAGCAGGGCCTCGAAGAGATCCACGATTTCACCTTGGGTGGCCTCGTTCCGCCCTTGAAGATCACCCCGACCGACCACGAAGGCGGCGGATGGGTGCGGGTCTTCCAGGTGCATGACGGCAAATTCGTCGCCGCGACCCCGTGGTTCCGCGCCTATCGCGACGTGGTGGAGCACGCGATCAAGACCGCGGAAGTCGATTAGGCGAACCGGCGCGCTGCAGCGTCGGCGATCGGGGACCAGGCGCGATGCTGGCGCTCAACAACGTCGAGGTCGTCTATGACGGCGTGATCCTGGTGCTGAAGGGCGTGTCGCTCAACGTCGAGGAGGGGCGCATCACCACCCTTCTCGGCGCTAACGGCGCCGGCAAGACGACGACCTTGAAGGCGATATCGGGCCTGTTGCGCAGCGAGCGCGGCGAGGTCACCAAGGGCACGGTCGAGCTCGACGGCGAGCGGCTCGACCGGCTGCCGCCGCACGATGTGGTCAAGCGCGGGGTCAGCCAGGTCTTCGAAGGCAGGCGGGTCTTCGAGAACCTGACGGTGCAGGAGAACCTTGTTGCCGGCGCCCATACCCGCAAGGACTTCGCCCGCGTGCGTGAGGCGATCGATGGGATCTTCGACATCTTTCCGGCATTGAAGGCGCGGCGCCATCAGCCTGCGGGCTATCTTTCGGGCGGCGAACAGCAGATGCTGGTGATCGGCCGCGCCTTGATGTGCGAGCCCAAGGTGATCCTGCTCGACGAACCCTCGCTCGGCTTGGCGCCGATGCTGGTCGCCGAAATCTTCGGCATTATCCGCCGGATGCGCGAGGAGCGCGGGCTGACCGTGCTGCTGGTCGAGCAGAACGCGGCATTGGCGCTCGACATCGCCGATCACGGCTATGTCATGGAGAACGGCCGCATCGTGCTGGAGGGGCCGGCCGATGCCTTGCGCCGGAACTCCGACATCAAGGAATTCTATCTCGGGCTAAACGAGGCTGGCGCGCGCAAATCCTACCGCGACCTCAAGTACTACAAGCGTCGCAAGCGCTGGCTATCGTCGTAAATCAAGCGGCCGTAGCCGGGCAATCGCGTCACGGCGGCGTTGTTGGCGGGAGGCCGGCTCCTCCGCGGCCGGGTACGCGGGCGGGAGGCGCCGCAGTCCCCGATCCAGGTGGGATATTGGGCAGCGGCGGCGGTTCGGCGCCAAGGATCGGCACGTTGGCGAAACGCCGCGTCTCGCCGGGGTTGCTCTCAGCCGGACGGATCAGCGCCTCGAGCTGCCGGTCGGTGAGCTGGACGCCATAGTACAATTGATAAAAGCCTTGTGCGTTGGTCCGCAGATCTTCCTGATATAGATCGGGGTAGAGCAGGTTCGACAGCCAATAAAGGCCTATCGCCCGGTTGACACCCGGCGGGTCGTCGATCCAGCCGAACGGCGCCGCCGGAGCCAGGTAGACCCGTTTGCTGCGCACCGCCGCCAGCCCGCTCCACTGCGGGCTATGAAGCAGTGCATTGTAAAAACTGCGCTGTTGGGCGATGATGATCTGCGGGTTCCAGGAAAAGATCTGCGCGGGCGTGACCCAGGCGAGCCCGCCGCGGCCGAGCCCGGCCGCGACGTTGATGGCGCCAGCCTGCTCGATGTCGCTGGCCGCCGGCGAGCCCGGGAGCGCGGTCTGGAGACCGTCGGCGCCGCGCCCGTAATACACCCGTGGGCGGTCGGTGGACGAACTGATCAGCAGCTGCCCACGCAAGGCTTCGATGGCATGATAGGCATAGCTGGAAACCGCCAGCCGATGATCGCCGGCACCGACGAGCGCGCCGATTTCGGTCAGCAGCGCTGGCATCAGCTGGATTTTGTCGTCGAGCAGGATGTACGGCACCCGGGTTTGCTGCTGGATGCGCTCAGCGAGCGCCACGGTCGGCGGCGACAGCACGCCGTAGCCGATGATCAGATCGGGATGCAGCCGCGCCACGTCATAGGCCGTCGCCGTCGGGTTCGGGCCGCCGATCTGCCCGATCACCGGCAGCCGCGCGAACCTCGCCGGCAGCAGGGCCCGCTGAGCGCGCGCGCAGCGGCCCGGTCCAGCCGATCAGCTTGTCCGGAACCAGCGCATAGACAAACACTGCCGAGGCCGGTCCGGCCGGCATGATGCGTTCGATCTGATCCGGCACCGTCACCCGGCGGCCGGCCGCATCGACATAGACGGCGGCGCGAACCGGGGCGGCGAACAGCAGGCACGCAAACAGGACGGCGATCCGCGCGGTTGGCGATCGAAGCGGCATCTGCGTCCCCGGCAAGGCCTTTGATCACGGTGGCGCCGAGGACTATAGCGGTGAGGACCCGAGTGGCAAGCCTCAGGGTTGGCCAATAAGCTGGAGGCTCGAAATGGAATACGGCTTGGAGGGCGGCTGCGCCTGCGGCTCAGTGCGCTATCGGCTCGACGCCTCGCCGATGTTCGTGCATTGCTGCCATTGCCGCGATTGCCAGCGCCAGACTGGGAGCGCGTTTGTCATCAACGCGCTGATCGAGACCGATCGAATCGCGCTCCTCTTGGGCAATCCCGAGCCCGCGGCGATGCCCACCGACAGCGGCCGCCCGCATCAAGTCTATTGTTGCCCCGACTGCCGGACGGCGGTCTGGAGCGAATATGGCGGTCTCTCTGCGCTGCGTTTCGTCCGTGTCGGCACCCTCGACGAGCCGACGGCCCTGCCCCCTGACGTGCACATCTACATCCGCTCGAAGCTGCCATGGGTCATCCTGCCCGAGGGCATCCCCGCCTTCGATGCCTATTACGAGTCTCGAACGCTATGGCCTGCAGCCAGTCTCGAGCGCCGGCGCGCGATATTCAGATGACCGAGCGCCGTCACACGCGTTCGATCCGGCGCCGGCCGAAGATGCCTTCGGGGCGGATCATCAGCACCGCGATCATCAGCACATAGGGGACGAAATCCTTGGTGCCGCCGCCGACATAGGGGTCGAGATAGCCGGCCGCCAGATTCTCGACGACGCCGACGATCAGCCCGCCGACGACGGCGCCGATGATCGAGTCGAGACCGCCGAGGATCACTACCGGGAACACCTTTAGGCCGACCAGCGCCAATTGGTTGTCGACGCCGAGCATTGCCCCCCAGACGATGCCGCCCAAGGCCGAGACCACTCCGGCCATCGCCCAGGCGAGCGCAAAATAGCGCTGCACGTTGATGCCCATCGCCATCGCCACCTGCTGGCCGTCGGCGACGGCGCGCATCGCCACCCCAACCCGGCTCTTCAGAAAAAACCAGGTGAAGCCGGCGAGAAAGACCAGGCTGACCCCTGCCCCGACGAGCTGGACCGGCGGCACACTGACAAAGCCCAGAGAGATCGGCAGATCGCCGACCGGCATCGAGATCGCCCGCGTCCCGGCGCCGAACGCCAGCACGGCGGTCCCCCTGAGCACCGCGGCCAAGCCGATCGTCGCCATGATCACCGAAATGATCGGCCGGCCGATCATCGGCCGCAGCACGACACGTTCGAGGCCAAAGCCGAGCGCCACCATCCCGACCACCGCGAGCAGGGCCGAGACCCAGAACGGCAGCCCGGCGAGATCGCCGGCCCCGGCGGCGATAAAGGCGGCGAACATGACGAACTCGCCCTGGGCGAAATTGATCGCGTCGGTCGCCTTGTAGATCAGCACGAAGCCGAGCGCGATCAGCGCGTACATCAGGCCGATCATCACCCCGTTGACCAGCAGGACCAGGGTGAACTGCCAGTCGAGGTCAGGCATCGGCGAGATCAGGCATCGGTAGGGTCAGGCGAAGGCGGCCTCGCGCGCCGGCTCGGCGGCGCCGGTCACCGTGTCGATCGCCATCCTTGCCTTGAGCGCGGCCCTGCGCCCGTCCTCATAGCGGATCTCGGTGACGAGATCGATGGCATCGCCGCTGCCATAGAACGCCTCGACCACCGCGGCATATTTTTCGGCGATAAAGCGGCGACGGACCTTGCGGGTGCGGGTGATCTCGTTGTCGTCGGCGTCGAACTCCTTGTTGAGCAGCAGAAAGCGGCGGATCCGCGCAGCCGAGGGCAGGCCGGCATTGCAGCGGGCGATCTCCTCGCCGATCAGCCGCCGTACTCTCGGGCTTGGCGCTCAAATCCTGGAACGAGGTGTAGGCGAGGTTGCGGCGCTCGGCCCAATTGCCGACGGTGCCGAGATCGATCGCGATCATCGCCGCGACAAACGGGCGCTGATCGCCATAGGCCACCGCCTCGGCGATATACGGGCTGAATTTGAGCTTGTTCTCGATAAATTGCGGGGCAAAGAGCGTGCCGTCGGCGAGCTTGCCGACATCCTTGGCGCGATCGACGACGGCGAGATGGCCGCGCGCGTCGATAAGGCCGCAATCGCCGGTGTGGAACCAGCCATCGCCGTCGACTGCCTCGCGGGTCGTATCGGGCTGCTTGTAATAGCCTTGGAACACCGCCCCGGAACGGACCAGCACCTCGCCTCCTTCGGCGATGCGGATCTCGGTGCCGGGGATGGCCGGGCCGACGGTGTCGGGATCGGCCTCGCCGTCGCGCTGCAGCGAGGCGAGCCCCGAGAGCTCGGTCGAGCCCCAGACCTGTTTCAGGTTGATCCCGAAGGAACGGAAAAAGCGGTAGGCGTCGGGGCCGAGCGGCGCGCCGCCGGTATAGACCCAGCGGGCGCGGCGCAGGCCGAGCTGGTCGCGCACCGGGCCGTAGACCAGGATGTCGCCGAGCCCCATGCCGATGCGCTGCAGCAACGACGCGCTTCGACCAGCGCCGCGGACGGCCTCGACCCGCTCGGCGAGCCGGCAGAAGAATTGGAACGTCGTGCGTTTCAGCGGAGTCGCATCGGCCGCCCGCACCCGCAGCTGGGTCAGCATGTTCTCCCAGATCCGCGGCGGCGCCAATGCCACCGTCGGGCCGAGCTCGCGCAGGTCGCGCTGCACCGTTTCGGGGCGCTCCGGGCAATTGCAGGTGAAGCCGACGAGCAGGGTCAAGACCAGCGAAAACAGCGACTTGCCGATCCACGCCATCGGCAGATAGGACAGGATGTCGTCGCTCGGGCGGATATCCTCGGCCGCGGCAAAGCCCTCGGCCGCAGCCAGCAAATTGGCGTGCGACAGCATCACCCCCTTCGGATGACCCGTGGTTCCCGAGGTATAGGTCAGCAATGCCACGTCTTCCGCGACGCCGGCTTCGATTTCAGTCTCGAGATAGCCGGGATGGGCCGCGGCGAAACCGCGGCCGGCGGCCTGCACCCGCTCGAACGGCTCGAGCGCTGGCGTCTGGTAATGCCGCATTCCGCGCGGGTCGTCGTAAACGACGAGATCGAGGTGCGGCAGCTGGGCTTTCAGCGACAGGATCTTGTCGACCTGCTCCTGATCCTCGGCCACGACCACGCGGATTTCGGCGTGGTCCAGCACGTAGGCCATCTCGGCGGCGATCGCGTCCTGGTACATCGGCACCGCAATGCCGCCCAGGCATTGCGCCGCGAGCTGCGCCCAATAGAGCCGCGGGCGGTTGTCGCCGATCACCGCCAGCTTGTCGCCGCGGCGAAAGCCGTGCGCCGCGAGCCCGAGCGCGAAATCGCGGACTTGGCTTTCATATTCGGCCCAAGTGAAGGCCTGCCAGATGCCGCGGCACTTTTCGCGGATCGCCGGCCGGGCGGCAATGGCCGTGGCATTGCGGCGCAGCAGGCGCGGCAGGGTCAAAGGCACGCGCGGCGCCGACGCCTCGGTCATGCCGCCGCTTCCTTCTCAATCGCAGCGCCGCCGCCGAGATAGGCGCTGATCACGTCCGGGTGACGCTGGATCTCGGAGGGCGTGCCGTCGGCGATCTTCCGACCGTGATCGAGCACGGCGACCCGCTCGGAAATATCCATCACCACCGCCATGTCGTGCTCGATCAGGATGATGGTCGTACCCCATTCCCGGTTCACCTCGAGGATGAAGCGCGCCATGTCCTCTTTTTCCTCCTGGTTCATGCCGCCCATCGGCTCGTCGAGCAGCAAAACCTTGGGGTCGAGCGCCAGCGCGCGGCCGAGCTCGACCCGCTTTCGCAGGCCGTAGGCGAGCCCGCTGGTCGGCTGCTTGCGCAGATCCTCGAGCTCGAGGAATTCGATCAGCTCCTCGACCCGGGCGCGATGCGCCACTTCCTCGCGCTGTGCCAAGCCCCAATAGACAAACGACGACAGCACTCCGGCGCGCATCCGCACGTGCCGGCCGAGCATGATGTTGTCGAGAACGGTCATGCCGCTGAACAGCGCGATGTTCTGAAAGGTGCGAGCGATGCCGAGGGCGGCGATCCCCGAGGGCCGGATTCCAGTTACGTCCCGGCCCTCGAACGCGATCGAGCCCGTATCCGGCCGGTAGAACCCGCTGATGATGTTGAGCAGCGAGGTCTTGCCGGCGCCGTTCGGGCCGATGATCGAGGTCAATCCGCCGCGACGCACCGAGAGCGAGATGTCCTCGACCGCGCGGACCCCGCCGAAGTGCTTGGAGACCCCGGAAACGGCGAGCACGTCACCGTCCTCGGCAGCTGCATGGCCGCTCATGGTGCCCGACACGATACCGTCCGCATTTCCTCGCCTGCCTGCCAAGCTATCGATGCCGAGGCTTATGGCCGTAATGATGCTGACGCAGGGCGGGGAATGCAACCCCTCGGTCAAGGGACGGGAGAGCGCGGCCTCAGGCTTGCCTGCTCGCGCTCCCCGTGAAACCATCGGAAAAGCATTAATCGGTCAGCAGGTCGATCAGGATGCCCGAACCCGAAACCTTGCCGACGACACTGCTGACCGGTTTTCTCGGCAGCGGCAAAACCACCCTGCTGCGCCGCGCGCTCGCTTCGCCGTCGCTCGCCGATACTGCGGTCATCATCAACGAGATCGGCGAGATTGCGATCGACCACCACCTCGTCGACTTCGTCGAGGGAAGCATCGTCGAATTGCCGGGCGGCTGTGTGTGCTGCGCGGTGCGCGAGGATTTGGCGCGCAGCTTGCGCGGCCTGCTCGACCGGCGCGAGGCTGGCGGGATCCGGCAGTTCCGCCGGATCGTCCTCGAAACCACCGGGCTCGCCGACCCGGCGCCGATCCTCTATACCTTGGGCGCGGAGCCGATGCTCGACCACTCCCTGCATCTGGCAGGGGTCGTCACCCTGGTTGATGCGGTCAGTGGCGCCGACACCCTCGACCGCTTCGCCGAGGCGGCGCGGCAGGCCGCACTCGCCGATATCCTGGTCATCAGCAAGACCGACCTCGCCCCGCCCGGCCCCGAGCTGATATGCCGGCTCGATCGGCTCAACGACCGGGCCTCGCGGGTTTTCGCGGCAGATGCGAATGATCCCGGCGCGGTGCTGTTCGCCGCCGGCAACCGCGCCGCGCCCGTAGCTTTGCCGAGCGAACCGCATGCTGCCCACACTCATGGGATCAGCACGTTTACCATCAGCCTGGGCGGCGAGGTCAGCCGCCTTGACTTCGCCCGTGCGCTCGGCGGGCTCGCCCGCATGCGCGGCAACGATCTGTTGCGGGTCAAGGGGATCGTGCGCTTTTCCGACCGGCCGCAGCACCCGGCGGTTGTGCAGGCGGCGCAGCACGCGATGTTCGCGCCCGAATGGCTCAACGACTGGCCGGCGGACTGGCCGGCCGATGATCGCGGCAGCCGCAGCCGCCTCGTCTTTGTCGCCCACGACATCGACAGCGCGGAAATCCTCACCCACTTCGCCTTCGCCGCTCCTGCCCTATGGCACCCCGGAGTCGGTGAGTTTACGGATGACCACCGGGGGCCAGCTTCAAAACCGCGATGATCGTCGCGACTTGCGCAAAGCCGATCCCGACCACCCATCGGATCAGCTCCGACCGCACCCGCTCGGTCTCGATCCGCAGATCGGCGCGCACCGCATCGATATTCGTTTGAAGCCGGGTCTCCATCTCGCGCAGATCTGTTTTGGTCGCGACGTTGTCGTGGATCGCATCGAAGATTTCGGTCGCGATGTGCTCCGCGGCATCTCGGGAGATGCCGCCATTCTCCAATGCGTGCGCGAGCAACAGTCGATCCGTCACCACCGCCTCAAAAGGGTTCATCGCGGCGCGGCAGTGTCACGACATCCCCGCCGTCGGCCCAGCCGCCTCGGTGGCGCACTCGCATCGGTCCGGCTTGAGGCTGCGGCCAAAACTGTAGCACTGTATTGCCTAGGGCAGACCAACTTGTGCGGGAGGGGTCATGAAGATCGGTTTTGTCGGGCTCGGGATCATGGGCCACCCGATGGCGCTGAACCTGATCAAGGGCGGACACGAGCTGTTGGTATATGGCAAGCGGCGGCTGCCGGCGGATGTCCGCGAGGCGGGAGCCACGGTCTGCGATACCCTGAAGCAGATCGCCGAACGTTCGGAGATCGTGATCCTGATGGTACCCGACACGCCCGACGTAAAGAGCGTGCTGTT
Organism: uncultured Alphaproteobacteria bacterium; assembly: GCA_963795485.1. Lineage (GTDB taxonomy): Bacteria > Pseudomonadota > Alphaproteobacteria > ATCC43930 > CGMCC-115725 > AP-15. The sequence goes on along the minus strand of CAWCIL010000008.1, from coordinate 214,278 downwards.
CGATCAGGGCGGCATCGCCGAGGGGCTGTCGCGGGGCAAGACCGTCGTCGATATGAGCTCGATCTCGCCGATCGAGACCAAGGAATTCGCCGCCGAGGTCAACAAAAGGGGCTGCGACTATCTCGACGCGCCGGTCTCGGGCGGCGAGGTCGGTGCGCAGTCGGGCTCGCTGACGATCATGGTCGGTGGCCCGGAGAGCACCTTCGCCAAGATCAAGCCGATCTTCGACCTGCTGGGCAAGAACATCACGCTGGTCGGCGGCAACGGCGACGGCCAGACGACCAAGGTCGCCAACCAGATCATCGTCGCCCTGACGATCGAGGCGGTCGGCGAGGCGCTGCTGTTCGCCTCGAAAGCCGGCGCCGACCCTGCCAAGGTGCGGCAGGCGCTGATGGGTGGGTTCGCCTCGTCGCGCATCCTCGAGCTGCACGGAGAGCGGATGATCAAGCGCAGCTTCGACCCCGGCTTCCGCATCGAATTGCACCAGAAGGACCTGAACCTCGCCCTGCAAGGCGCCCGCGCTCTCAGCCTGTCATTGCCTAACACCGCGACGACGCAGGAATTGTTCAACGCTGCCGCGGCACTCGGCGGCAAGGGATGGGACCATTCCGGCCTGGTCCGCGTGCTCGAACACCTCGCTCATCACGAGGTCGCGAAGGACAAGTAGACTCGGGAGAGCGAGAGACGGGCGCCGCCGCTGGGATCAGGCCTTCGCGCGACCTAATACGCGGTCGAGGGTCTTGATCGCGTTGTCGGCGCTGGGCTCCTCCTCGTCGTAAGCGGTGGCGAGGTGGTCGTAGAGCCGGGCGATCGCCGCGTAGATGTCGCGCGACGGCGGGTTCTTTTCGAGAAAATCCGAGATTTCCTCCATCTCGGCGACCCAGCGATAGGCCTTGTCGTACATCCGCGGAATCCCGGACCGCATCCGCTCGAGCATCTCGGGCTGGCTTTCGGTCAGCTCGGCGATCAGCGCGTCGCCGCAGCCGAAGCGCGCCGCCCCCAGCAACATGGCGCTAGCGATCGCGGTCGTCCCTTTGGTGATCCCGGCATAGGACATCTTCAAGGCCGAAGCGGCGCCGACCGGGCCGTCGATGACGCGCCAATCGATCCCCCAATCACGCAACACCGCGGTCTGCCCCGCGGTCGGACCCGAGGCGTAGATCGTTGGGCTGTAGCCGGGCCGCGGTGGGCCGCCGATGATCCCTGCATCGACGAAATGCGCCCCGGTCGGCGCTACGATTTCGTCGATCCGGAGCGCGCTTTGCGGGCTGACGGCGTTGCAGTCGACATAGACGGGCTTGCGCGACAGCGACGCGAGGGTCGGCGCCAGTTGGCGGGCGAGCGGCTCGGCCTCGCCCGGCGGCAAGATCGATAGAAAGAAATCGGCCCCGGACAGCAGCGCGGCAGCGTCCGGCGCGGCATTCATGCCCGCCGCCCGCGCGCGCTCGGCGCTCGCAGCGCTGCGGCCCGACAGTAGGGTGCGGACCTCTGCCCCGTCTTCATGCAGCCGGCAGCCGACGCCCGACCCCATCATCCCCTGCGCAATGATCGCGAAAACCGCCATCCCTGACCCTCCCAGCAAAACCAATCGGCGCTCAGGGTATCGGGCCGGACTCCTCTTGGGAAGGGTCGAGCCAGCCATGGCGCCCGACCCATTCCTGCGTCCAGCGGCCGATCGCCACCGGGTCGGCGCCCGCGGCTCGCCAGCCCGACCGCAACGCCCCGATCCGATCGAGACGCAGCTCCCATTCTGCGCCGAAGCGCTGCGCCAGCATGCTCCGCATCAGGGCGGCGAGGCCAGGGCTCTTGCCATTGGTCGAGATCGCGACAGTCAGATCGCCGCGTCGGAACACCGCGGCCGAATGAAAATTGCTGCGCCGCCGGTCGTCCTCGACATTGACCAGTATCCCGGCGGTCTGCGCCATGCGGCAGATCTCGGCCGCGATCGGCTCGGCTACGCCGGCGACGAAGACGAGCTGGGCCCGTGCGATCTCGGCGGATCGCGGCAACCGGTGGCGCAGCCTCGCGCCAGCCATCGCTACCAATGCGGGCTCCGGCAGCGGCGCATAGATCTCGATCGCGCCGGCTCCAGCTTCGTCGAGGAGGGCGAGGCGACGCCGCGCCTCGGCGCCGCCGCCGACCAGGATTACCCGGATCTGCGACAGATCGATGCTAATCGGCAGCATGAGGACGCGCCTGGTTCGCGTGAGCGAGCGCCTGCTGCAGCGCCGGCAAGCCAACGCGCTGGCAGAAATCGCCAAAGCCCTCGCCAGTGGCGCGATCCGCGGCGTAGAGGGCGAAGAGCGGGTCGAGCGCCTCGCCGATGCCGCGCAGCGCCACCTTCTCGGCGATGGGCGCATTGAGGCGCGTTCCTTCGAAATCGCCGCCGACGAACAGCGCATAATAACCCGGCATGCGGCCGACGATGCCGATATCGCCGGTATAGGGCCGCGCGCACCCATTGGGGCAGCCGGTGATGCGGATGCTGAGCCGTTCGTGTTCGAGCCCGTAGCTGGCGAGGCGATCTTGGATTGCGCCGACGATATCGCCGCGCACCCGCTCGGCCTCGGTCAAGGCCAGGCCGCAGGTCGGCAGCGCCGGGCATGCCAGCGCCCAGCGCTCGGCTGGCAACATGTCCTCGGCAAGGCGCACGCCGCGCTCGCGCAACAGCACGGTGATCGCGTCCCGATCTTCGGGGCGGATCTCGCTGAGGATGATATCCTGGCTCGGCATCAGGATCGGGTCGACGCCGAAACGGGCGACGATCTCGCGCAGGGCGGTCCGGATTTGCGAGCTTTCGTTATCGACAATGCGGCCGCTCGCCACGGGGATGCCGAGATAGAGCTGGCCGTCACCCTGCTCGTGCCAGCCGAGATGGTCGGGGACCGTGAACGGGGGCAGCGGTCGGCAAGGAGCAAGTTTTTTGCCGAGATATTCTTCGAGCCGCTCTCGCGCCCAGTCCTCGCCGTTCTCGGCGATCACGTATTTGAGCCGAGCATGGCGGCGGTTGCCGCGGTCGCCATGGTCGCGATGCAGACGCACGACCGCCGCCGCGGCCTCGACCAGATCCTCCGGCTCGATAAAGGCGACCGGACTGGCGAGGCGCGGATAGGTCTTCGGCATGTTGTGGGTCATGCCGTGACCACCGCCGAGCAGAAAATCGTAGCCGGCGAGGCGCTCGCCTTCATAGACGGGCACGATCGCCAGATCGTTGGTCAGCACGTCGATCGTGTTGTCCTCGGGGATGGCGAGGCCGATCTTAAATTTGCGCGGCAGATAGCGCTCGCCGTAGAGCGGGTCGGTCGGCTCGGCGGCACCGTCCTCGCGCCACTTCTCGCCATCGACCCAGATTTCGTGGTAGGCGCCGGTCTGCGGCAGGAGATGGGTCGAAAGCCGGCGCGCGTCGGCTTCGAGCCGGTCGTGAACCGGATCGCGGATCGGCGCTGGGACTGTCGTCACCGTGCGCACGACGTCGCCGCAGGCAGCCAACGTCGTCAGCAGCGCGGCGTTGACCTCGGCGATCGCCGCCTTGAGCCCGGATTTGACGACGCCATGAAATTGGATGCTCTGCCGCGTCGTGATCCGCAGCGACCCGTCGGCCCAGCGATCGGCGATCGCGTCGAGGCCGAGATATTGCTCGGCCTTGAGCCGGCCCCCCGGAATGCGCACGCGCACCATGAACTGCCAGACCTTTTCGTCGCCGCGCTGCTTGCGCTCCGTCGCGGTGTCGCGGTCGTAGCCCTGATAAACGCCGTGGAATTTGAGCAGCGAATACCCTTCTTTGTCGAAGGGAGCCGCCGTCTTCGCCAAGTCTCGGCCGATATGGCCGCGCAACTGGCGGCTCTGCTGCTTGACCGCCTCGGCCTTGGAGATCGTGGAGATCGTACCGATCCGAGCCATGTCATCCCTCTACAGGGCGAGACGGAAAATCCGCCTCTGATCTGTGGCTCAGCTAATATGACACCCCGCCAATGTCAATATCGGCAATACAACATTTTTATAATGTTATATAAGCCTTAGCGCTCTCCCAATATCGGCAAGCAGATCGGCTTCGGCTTCGAGCCCGGCGGAAAACCGGACCAATTGATCGCCGATCCCGAGCTCGGCGCGCGCTTCGGGCTGCAGGCGCGAATGTGTTGTCGTTGCCGGATGGGTGACGATGCTCTTTGCGTCGCCAAGATTGTTCGAGATATCGACGAGGCGCAACGCATCGAGAAACCGGAAGCACTCGTCCTTGCCGCCGGCCACGTCGAAACAGACGAGGCTGCCGCCCGCTTTCATCTGCCGGCGCGCCAATTCGTATTGGGGGTGGCTCGGCAGCCCCGGATAGAGCACCCGGGTGATTTTCGGGTGGGCTTCGAGATGTCGGGCGATCGCCGTCGCGGTGCGGCATTGCCGCTCGACCCGCAGCTCGAGGGTTTCGAGCCCTTTCAGCAGGAGCCAGGCGTTGAACGGGCTCAACGACGGCCCGGTATGCCGGTAGAAGGCGCCGAGGTCGTCTTTGACGAATTTGTCCGAGGCGAGGATGGCGCCGCCCAAGGACCGCCCCTGTCCGTCGATGTGCTTGGTCGCCGAATAGACGACGACATCGGCGCCGAGCGCCAACGGCTTTTGCAAGAGCGGCGTGGCAAAGACGTTGTCGACGAAGAAGAGGCCGCCGGCCCGGTGGACGAGGCGCGCCACCTCGGCGAGATCGACGATCTCCATCGCCGGGTTCGACGGGCTCTCGCAAAACGCGGCAGCCACCCCGCCGGCGAGCGCTGCTTCCCAGGCGCCGAGATCGCGGCCATCGATCAGCACCGTCTCGATGCCCCACCGCGGCAACAGATCGGCGATGATGTACCGGCACGAGCCGAACAAGGCGCGGCTCGACACCACCCGCTGGCCGGCGCGCAGCCGGCACAACAACGCCGCGAACACCGCCGCCATGCCGCTCGCCGTGGCCCGGCACGCCTCGGCCCCTTCGATCAGCCGCAGCCGCTCCTCGAACATCGCCACGGTCGGGTTGCGGTAGCGCGAATAGACATAGCGCGAGCCTTCGTTGGCGAAGGCGGCTTCGGCTGCCGCGGCATCCTCGTAGACAAACCCGGAGGTCATGAACAATGCCTCGCAGGTTTCGTCATGCGCGGTGCGGGTGGCGCCGCCGCGCACCAGGATCGTGGCGGGCGAGACGGTATCGGCGAGGTCGGCAGGCAGCACGGGTTTGGTCATCGGCAGGTCTCTCCAATCCGAGGCCGCGCCGATCCCGGGCGAAAGAAAAGCCCCGGTCCCGCGCGGGCCAGGGCTCCTTTCAGAACACCCGACCTTTTAGCGCTTGTTTAACGTGGCCGCAAGCCGGTCGGCTCAAATCCACCACGATACGTACTCGTAAAGCGCGCAGCTCGCCGATGTCAAGCCGAGGTTTCGCCGAGTGGCGCATATCTTATTTGCTGGCCCCCTCTGCTGCGATGACAGCGGAGCCTCAGATAGTGCTGGGCCAGCCGGTATTGCCGTCCTGTCTTCGGGATTGCCGACAGCGCGTCCTGGGTCTCATCGATCTCTCGGTTGGTCACCAGAGGAGTGCCGGCTTTCGGGTTCGGGCGGTTCGCGGCGACCATTCTTCGGTCGAGATCGCGCGCATGTGCGAACAATCTTTCCGGGGACAGTGACAAATAAGGGTTGGTCGGGGCAGCGGGAATCATGACAACGTCCGGCTGGGACGGCGCCGCGGCTGTGGGCGAAGGCAGTAGTCCGGGCGGCGTGGGGCGGTTCGCGTAGCTGATCACGACCAGCAAGAACAAAAAGCCGAAAAGAGCAAAGGTCCATCTGAGCAGTCGTTTCATTTCGGTCTGCGCTCCGGCCGCCGGACTGTCTCAATCATCCAGAAGAGCTCTAAAGACACCCACAGGGTGCGGAACACGCGTCCAAAAAACGTCCTGCACCTAACGTGATCGGGAATTGTAAGGACGGGGAAGGTGGCGGCGGGGATGCCCGACGCAGTAGGCTGCAAGCGTGGTGCACGTTATTGCGTCCCAGAGCCCCGGCATTCGCGGCTTTCTGCATCGGCCTGAGAGTGCGGGTGCGCCCGGATTGGTGCTGACCCATGGCGCCGGCGGCAATTGCCGCTCGGCGCTGCTGATCGCGGCCGCAGAGGCCTTCGCCGGCCGCGGCTGGCATGTGCTGCGCTGCGACCTGCCGTTTCGCCAGCGACGGCCTACGGGCCCGCCTTCACCGGCAACGGCCGCCGCCGATCGCGAGGGCTTGCGGAGCGCCGTCGAGGCGATGCGCGCCCTGGTGTCGGGGCAGGTATGTCTCGGCGGTCTCTCATACGGCGGACGCCAAGCGACGATGCTCGTCGCGGATCGAGCCCGAGGTGGCGGCGGCCTTGCTGCTGTTTTCCTATCCGTTGCACCCGCCCGGCAGGCCCGAGCGGTTGCGCACCGAGCACTTCCCGCGGCTGCGGGCGCCGGCAATATTCGTGCAAGGGACCAGCGATCCGTTCGGCTCGATCGAGGAGCTGCAATCGGCGGCGATCGCTGATCTCGGCGCCGGTACGGATCATCCCGATTGTCGGCGCGGGCCACGATCTGAAGCGCGGGCGCTTCGATTTCGGGGCGGTGGTCACGGCGTTGTCGGAGCACGCTGACTATCCGACGACGCGCTGCCGGCTCCCATAGCCGAGGCGTCAGGCCTTTCGACGCCGCCCTGTCGCTGCCGGCGCGGGCTCGGCCGCCGCTTCCTCCTTGGCCTTGCGACGTTTGGGTGCGGGCGGAGCGGCCGGCTCGGCCGCGGGCTCGTCCTTCCCCCGCCCGCCCGCGACCGGCAACAGCAGCGAGGGCTGGCGCCGGTCGCCAGGTCGCGCGCGCCGCGCTTCCGCCGTGGCGGCGCCCTTCCCCGGAGCGGGCGCCTCTTCGCGGGCGAGGCTGCGCTTCAGCGCGTCCATCAGGTTGATCACCTTTGGCGGCTCGGCAATTTCTGGGGCGGCGCCGGTCATCTCGCCCTTGAGCTTGCTTTCGACCAGCGCGCGCAACGCGTCCTGGTAGCGGTCGCGGAAGCTCGCCGGCTCGAAGGCGCCCGATTTGCGCTCGATGATGGTTTCGGCGAGTGCCACCAGCTCGGGATCGACCTCGCCCTCGACCTTGCCGGCGAATTCCGCGCCGCGCACCTCGTCGCTGGCGCGCAAGGTCGACATCAGGAGGCCGGCGCCGCGCGGCTCGACCAGCACCAGCCGCTCGCGGCTCGCGAGGGTGATGCGGCCGAGCCCGACCTTGTCGGTGCGCGCCATCGCCTCGCCGATGACGCGGAAGGTCTCGGTCGCGATTTCGCCGTCGGGGTAGACGTAATACGGCGCGTCGAGATAGAGCGGATCGACCTGGGCGCGGCTGACAAAGCGGTCGAGGTCGATGATCTTCGAGGATTCGATCTGCAGATCCTTCAATTCGTCGTCGCTGATCGTGACATAGCGGCCGCGGTCGAACTCATAGCCCTTGGCGATCTGATCGCGGCTGAGCTCTTCGCCGGTCTTGGAGTCGATGAGCCGCTGCGAAACCCGGTTTCCGGTCTCCGAATTGAGCTGATTGAGCCGAATTCGCTTCGCCTCGGTCGTCGCCGGGCTCAGATAGACCGGGCATGTGACGAGAGAAAGACGCAAAAACCCGCTCCAACTCGCGCGCGGCATGCCGATCTCCTATGCAGCAGTGTTTACGAACCACATTATGCGCCGGTCCGCAACGTCAAGTGACCGGCACCAGCGCAGGGACGACGTTTTGACGAGGGGATCGGCGACGATGGCGCTGACCGAATACAGACGGAAACGCGATTTCCGCAGGACCCCCGAGCCGGCCGGCGCGGCGGTGCTCGAGACTGCAAACCGGCCGCTGTCCTTTGTGATCCAGAAGCACGCGGCGCGCCGGCTGCACTATGATTTCCGGCTCGAGCTCGACGGCGTTCTGAAGAGCTGGGCGGTGCCGAAGGGGCCGAGCACCGACCCCGGCGAAAAGCGCCTCGCCGTCCATGTCGAGGACCACCCGCTCGAATATGGCGGGTTCGAGGGGGTCATTCCCGAGGGCGAATACGGCGGCGGGACGGTTCTGCTGTGGGACCGCGGCACCTGGACGCCGCTAGATCCGGACCCGGAAGAGGCTTATGCGAAGGGCAACCTCAAATTTATCCTCGACGGCAAGAAGCTGCACGGAAAATGGGTTCTGGTGCGCATGGGTGGAAAGGCCGCGGCCGAGCGCCACGAAAACTGGCTCTTGATCAAGGAGCGCGACGAGGCGGCGGTGGCGCAGAGCGGCGACGCGATCGTGGCCGATAACCCGCTGAGCGTCGCGACCGGCCGCGCTCTCGACGAGATCGCCGCCGACCGCGATCGGGTCTGGGGGCCGAACGGCGAGGAGCGCCCGGCCGTTGTCGAGCCGCGCAAGCATGCCGATGCGGCGCGGGTTCCCGGTGCCGTGAGGGGTCGAATGCCGGCCAAGCCCAAGCCACAATTGGCGACCCCGGCGGACGAGGCGCCTGACGGGCCGCAATGGTTTCACGAGATCAAGCATGACGGCTATCGCCTGATTGCCCGGATCGGCGACGGCAGCGCGCGGCTCTTGACTCGCAACGGGCTCGACTGGACCGCAAAATTTCCGGCACTCGCCTCATGCGCTCGGCGAGCGTTCGGTCAGGGCGGCGCTGATCGACGGTGAACTCGTCCATCTCGAAGCCGACGGCACCAGCGATTTCGGCCGCCTGCAGGACGCGATCGCGAACGGCCGAACCGACGAGCTCGTGTTCTTCGCGTTCGACCTTCTTTATCTCGACGGCTTCGACCTGACCGCGGCGGCGCTCGAGGACCGCAAATCGGCATTGGCGCAGATCGTTCCCGCGCATTCCGAGGGAATTTTGCGCTACAGTGACCACCAGGCCGGACGCGGCCCGGAGTTTTTTCGCCAGGCCTGCGGCTATGAGCTGGAGGGGATCGTCTCGAAGCGCCGCGACCGTCCCTACCATGCCGGCCGCAGCGACAGCTGGATCAAGGTCAAGTGCTCGAACCGCGACGAGTTTGTCGTGATCGGCTTTACCGATCCGGCGGGTCACCGGCACGGCCTCGGCGCGCTGTCGCTCGGGTATTATGACGGGGACGCGATCTTGCATTATGCCGGGCGGGTCGGCAGCGGCTTTGCCGACACACAGCTGGCTGCGCTGCGGGCAGAGCTCGATCCGCTGGTGCGCGCCGCCGCCCCGGTCGGGGCGTTGCCGAAGGGCGTCTCGGTGAAGGGCGTGCATTGGACCGAGCCGGCGCTCGTTGCCGAGGTCCGCTTTGCCGGCTGGACCGCTGACAAGGTCCTGCGGCACGCGACGTTTGTCGGATTGCGCGACGACAAGAGCCCGGCCGAGGTGGTGCGCGACAGCGACCCGCCGGCGGCTCCGGCTAAGCGCGCTGCGGCGGCGGCGGTAAGACCGGCGGCGGTTTCGGCCAAGCCTGTCGCGGTGGCGAAACTGGAAGCGGGGCGCATCGGTCGCGACGGCAGCACCGAGTTCGCCGGAGTGCGGCTCACCCACGCCGATCGCGTCCTCTATCCCGGCGAGGGCATCACCAAGCTCGATCTGGCGCGCTATTACGCCGAAATCTGCGACTGGGCACTGCCCTATCTAGGGCATCGGCCGCTGAGCTTGGTACGCTGCCCGAACGGCCAGGGCGGCGAACAGTTTTTTCAGAAGCATGCCGGCGCCAGCGTGCCCGAGGCGGTAAGGCGCATCGAAATCGACGGCGAGACCCATCTCGCGGTCGAAAATCTCGCTGGGCTGGTGGCGCTGGTGCAGATCGGCGTTCTTGAAATCCACCCCTGGGGCTCGACCGCAAAAAAGCTCGAGACCCCCGACCTGGTCACCTTCGATCTCGATCCGGATGTCGGGTTGGCCTGGTCGCAGGTCACCGGGGCCGCCCTCGAAATCCGCGAGGCGCTGGCCGGCCTCGGCCTGCGGAGCTTCGCCAAGACCACCGGCGGCAAAGGCCTGCACGTCGTCGTGCCGCTGACCCCGAAGCTCGATTGGGAGGCGATCAAGGCCTTTTCGAAGGCGGTTGCCGAGCAGATCGCGGCCGGCAACCCACAGCGCTACACCACCAACCAGTCGAAGCGGGCGCGGCAAGGCCGCATCTATATCGACTATCTGCGCAACGGCCGCGGCGCCACCGCGATCGGCGCCTATTCGACACGCGCCCGGGCGGGGGCGCCGGTCGCGACGCCGGTATTCTGGGAAGAGGTCGAGACCGGCGTCCGTCCTGAAACTTTCGCCGTCGCCACCGTGCCGGGCCGGCTCGCTAGCCTGAAATCAGATCCCTGGGCCGAGATCGGCAAGGTCAAGCAGACGGTCACGGCGACAGCGCGGCGCAAGCTCGCGTTGTGAACCAGCGAGGCCGGGCGGCGTGGGGCGCGGTGAATCTGCGCCGGGGATACCTGCGGCTCGGAGCGGTCCTCGCGATGTTGTGGCTCGTCTATTGGTCGTTCGCCTACATACTCAGACCGCAACCGTCGGAAAACTTGCCCTCTCCGCCGGGACCGGAGCTCTCGGCGACGGCAATCATCGTCCTGATAGTCGCAGCTATTTTCGGCCTGTGGTGGATCGTGTCAGGTATGCGGTCAAGTTAGGGTGCTGCCGGAATTTTCACGTGCTTGGGCGGGACCGATCATTCAGGATGCGGCGTATCGACCTCATTACTCCGGACCCGCTAGCATGCCCGAAAAAGCCGTCTCCGAACTCGCCCCGACCGGCGTCCTGCGCGCCGCGATCAACATGGGGAATTTCCTCCTGGTCACCGGAAAGACCCCGTCGGGCGATCCGCAAGGCGTGGCCCCCGACATGGCGCGCGAGATCGCCCAGCGCCTGGGCGTGCCGGTCGCCTATGTGCCCTATGCGCGGCCGGGCGAGCTGGCCGACGCGGCGGGAAACGGTGTCTGGGATATCGGGCTGATCGGCGCCGAGCCGCAGCGTGCGGAAAAAATCGCGTTCACCCCGGCCTATGTCGAGATCGAGGCGACCTATCTGGTGCCGCCGGGTTCGCCGTTGCAGGCGATCGCCGATGTCGACCGGCCCGGCGTGCGCATCGCGGTCAGCGCCAGGAGCGCCTACGATCTGTGGCTCGCCCGCAACATCAAGCATGCCGAAGTGATCCGCTCGGAAGGCGGCGGCGGTGCAGCGTTCAAGCAGTTCGTCGACGACAAGATGGATGCAATGGCCGGTCTGCGGCCGGGCCTGCTGTCGGACCTCGAAAAGCTGCCCGGCGCGCGGATCCTCGACGGCCAGTTCACCGCGGTGCAGCAGGCGGTCGGCACCGCGAAGAGCAACGCCGCCGGGGCAGCATTCCTGCGCGAATTCGTCGAAGAAGCGAAACGGTCAGGGCTCGTCGCCCGGCTGATCGAGCGGCACGAGGTGGTCGGCCGCCTCTCGGTGGCACCCGCGGGCTGAACCTGCGCGCCTCTCCCGAGGAGCTTCCCGCGATGCCCGACGACATGCCGGCGCCATCGACCGAACTGGCATTCATGGCGATCGCCGAGGCGGCGCGGCGGATCGAGAAGAAAGAATTGTCGCCGGTCGAGCTGACGGAGGCGCTGGTTCGCCGGGCCGAGGCGCTCGATCCGCAGCTCAATGCCTATCTGCTGCCGCTCTTCGAACACGCGCTCGAACATGCCCGCGCCGCGGAACGCGAGATCATGGCGGGCGGCTATCGCGGACCGATGCACGGCATCCCGTTCGGGCTCAAGGACATCTATGCGACCGCCGGCATCCGCACCACCGGGCATTCCAGAACCTGCATCGATACCGTCCCGGCCGCCGACGCGACGACGGTGCGCAAGCTCTACGATGCCGGCGCCATCCTGACCGGCAAGCTCGCCACCCATGAATTCGCGCATGGCGGGCCGAGCTTCGACTTGCCATGGCCGCCGGCCCGCAACCCGTGGAACCGCGAGCATTTTACCGGCGGCTCGTCGAGCGGTTCGGGGGCGGCGGTGGCGGCCGGGTTGGTCCCGGCGGCGCTCGGCTCCGACACCGGCGGCTCGATCCGCGGCCCGGCGGCGCTGTGCGGGATCGTCGGGCTGAAGCCGACCTATGGCCTGGTCAGCCGACACGGGGTCTACGCCAACTCGTTCAGCTTCGACCATGCCGGGCCGATGACCTGGACGGTCGAGGATTGCGCGATCCTGCTGCAGGCGATCGCCGGCCACGACCCGAACGATCCGGCGAGCGCTGCGCGCCCGGTGCCGAATTATCGCGCGGCGCTGACCGGCGACATCAATGGTCTGCGCATCGGCATCGTGCGCCACTTGCACGAGGACGACTGCCCGGTGACGGCCGAGGTCGGCGCGGCGCTGGCGGAGGCGTTCGCGGTGCTGAGGTCGCTCGGCGCCACTCTGGGCGAGGTGCGGCTGCGGCCGGCGCAGGATTATTACGACGTCAAGGTCACGATCGCCGAAAGCGAGCTGCTCGCCGTGCACGAGCACGCGCTGCGCACGCGGCCCGGCGATTTCGGCGAGGATTTTCTCGGCCGCGTGTTGCCGGCGGTGCTGATCGGCGGCCGCGATTATGTGCAGGCGCAGCGCGAGCGGCGGCGGATATTGGCTGAGATGGCGCCGGTCTATGACAAGTTCGACGTGCTGGTGACGGCGACCGCCGGCGGCCCGGCGCCGCTTCTCAGCAACTGGCGGACGATCGAGTTCTGGCGGCGGCCGTCCTTGACGACGCCGTTCAACGTCACCGGCGGACCGGCCCTGGCGCAATGCATCGGGTTCAGCGCCGGCGGGCTGCCGTTGTCGATGCAGATCGCCGGCCGGCCGTTTGACGACGCGACGGTGCTTCGGGTGGCGCACGCCTATGAGATGGCGACGCCGTGGCGGGCGCGCCGGCCCCAGCTCGACCCCGGCGGCGACTTTCTCGACCGAATCGCCGCCGATCCCCGACCCGGTTTCCACCGACATCGACGACCGCCGCCAGCGACCGGGCCGCCACCGCCTGCCGGGCCGCCGGCCTCAAGTTGTCCGAGCGCCAGTTCGCGATGGTCTGCGCCGCCGCACCGTATGTCGAGGCGATGACCCGCCGGCTCTACCGCGAGCGCAGCTGGGCTGAAGAGCCGGCCAATATATTCCAGTTCGCCGGCTAGCCGGCGACGCCGTCAGCGCGATCATGCGTCGGACAAACGCGCCACCGGCTTCGATCGCTTGCCGCCCGGCGGCGAGTTCAGGGTGGAATAGATGCCAGACATGGATCATCTCGGGCCAGATCTCCAGATCGACCCGCACATCGGCGGCGCCGGCAGCCTTGGCCAGCCGCAGCGCGTCGTCGAGCAGGGTCTCGGCGGCGCCGACCTGGATCAATAGCGGGGCGAGGCCCCGGAGGTCGGCGTAGATCGGCGCCGCCAGTGGCGAGCGCGGGTCGGCGCCGTTCAGATACATCTTGGCCATGTCGAGAATGCCGGCGCGCTGCACGGTCGGATCGGCGACGGCCCTGCTCGACATCGTCTCGCCGGCGGCTTCCATGTCGACCCAGGGCGAGATGCACCAGCCGCAGGCAGGCTGCGCCAGGCCGGCATCGCGGATCGCCAGCATTGTCGCGGCCACCAGACCCCCGCCGGCACTGTCGCCGGCAAGCGCGATCCGCTCGGGCTCGATGCCGCGCGCCAGCAGAAACCGGTAGCCGGCGAGCGCGTCGTCGACCGCCGCCGGGAACGGGTACTCGGGCGCCAGCCGGTAGTCGAGCGCCAATGCCGCGATCCCGGCGGCGCGGCCGGCCTCGGCCGCCAGGTGCCGGTGGCTGTCGAGCGAGCCGATCACATAGCCGCCGCCGTGCATATAGAGGAGGGCGGCATCGCGCGCGTCGTTCGGGGTCGAGGTCCATTCTGCCTGCACACCGTTCGCGGTCACCGGCTCGATCCCGACATCGAGCGCCAGCCGATATTCACGGCCGCGCGCGTCGATGTCCCGGCGCCGCTGCCTGTAGTCGTCAGAACGAGGCCGGCCCGCCAGCTTCGTGCGCAGCGCGCCAATCTCTGGATCGCTCATCTGCATCTCCATGCTGCCGGTCTGAAGCTTACAGCAAATCCGCTACCGCCTCGCGGTATCGGGTGATTGCCGCCAGGTGTTCGGCGGCGCTGTGGCCGGGGATGCGCTTGTGGTGGTTGCTGGCGTAGGTGGTGTGCGCGGTCAGATGGGTGACCCCGGCCGCTTTCCAAAAGGCGATCTCGCGCCGCCAGTCGTCCGGGGTGCCGGCACCGGGGGAAACCCAGACCTCGATCCCGATCGCCGCCGGATCGCGCCTGGCTTCGCGCGTCAGGGCGCGCAATTTCGCGAAAGCTTCTAGCGCCGCGTCGCCTGGCGGGTAAGCCAACGGCATAAAGCCGTCGCCGTATTTCGCGCAGCGGCGGAAGGTTGCCTCGGCATGTCCGCCGTACCAGATCGGCACGCGGCCCGAAGTCGGGCGGGGATTGATGCCGGCGTCGTCGACCTGATGGAATTCGCCGGCAAAGCGGACACGTGCGGCTCGGCCCACAAAGCCTGCATGACCCGCACCTGCTCCGCCGAGCGCTTGCCGCGGTTGTGGAAATTCTCGTTGAGGCCGACGAATTCGACCTCGTTCCAGCCGACCCCGATTCCGAGCCGGAACCGGCCGCCGCACAGCACATCGAGCGAGGCCGCCTGCTTCGCCACCAAGACCGCCTGCCGTTGCGCCAGGATCAGGACGCCGACGGCAAAGCCGATCTGCTGTGTGCAGCCGGACAGAAACCCGAACAGCACGAACGGATCGTGATAGGCGCTCTGGGTAGTCCCGACCCGCCGGCCGGCATGGTCCGCAGCCGGATCAACCCCGAGCACGTGATCGGGCGCCACAAGGTGAGCAAAGCCCAGCCCTTCCGCGGCCTGCGCGTAATCGCGCAACACCGCGGGCGCGGTGCCGATATCTGCGACCGGCAATGAGGCTCCGAGTTGCATGTTGCCCGCTCCCTTTCAGCCGAGTGGCAGGAGGGTAGCCGAGATCCGGATAATTTTCATCGAGAGAAGACCGGCGCACACCTGGGAATGTCATGAACACCGGTTCTCGCGATCAGCAGCAATTTCCCGATGACGGCCCCGGATTCGATAGAGACCCTGCTCGGCCAGATCACCGTCGGCAAGATCCGGCCGCTGATCCACGATCGGCTGCCTCTCGCCGAGGCCGGCCGCGCAGACAAATTGCTCGTCGCGGCGCGGATGTCGGGCCGATCGTCGAAGCGTTGCCGGGAGCCGGCGTCGGCACCTCGACATATTCGAGCGCAGAGGGGCCGCCCGGCTGGCGCAGCAGGATCGCCTTCATGCTGCCCGAGCTTCAGCTTTCGACGATCGGCTTGCGCGCCACGCCAATACGGGCGATCTCGACCCCGTCAACATGGCCGAGCTTAGTCCGCAACGGCGGCTTGCGGGCAAAACCAACGCCTTCGGGCGTGCCGATCGAGATCACGTTGCCGGCAATCAGCGGCGTCCAGTCCGAGCAGTATGAGATCGGGGTCGGCATGTCGAAGTTCAGATCGTCGATCCCGGTATCCTGCATGCGCGTCCGTTGAGCCGCGTCTGCCATCTGTTCATGCTAAGGCGCCAGCCGGTAAGCCGACTGTCGGGTCGGCCTTCATCAGCGCGAGCGGCGGGGGTCAGCCTCCGCTCTGGATCGGCGTCAAGTGGTTTCCACCTCAATCGCTTTCGCCGGCCAGACGGTGGAAAACCGGCAGCCCACCGCCTCGCCTCGGGTCCCATACTTTGCGAATTTGGCTCTCGACCGGCAGACCGCTGCCGGTTGTCGGACTGTGCACACGGTGCCCCGGCATTCTTTCCTTATCCGCCTCGCCGACCAGGCGATCGATCGTCGCCTTGTCGCGGCGATGCCAGCGGCGCAAGTGTTTCTCAATCGAGCGTTGGTCCATTCTCGGTCCTCCCTGGCGGGATCTTGGGGAAGGCCGAGACAATTGCAACACCTGTCGAGAATCTTTCATGGTAGCAACAGCTTGCGCGGCAAGGACCGCCGAGAGAATTCCTGAAATGGGCGTTCGGAGGATCAATCGCTCGTCCCCGCCGAGCCGGCGTGCGACCCGCGAAAACGAGCCCGAGATTTAACGCGGCCGCAGTCTCGACCGCGCTTCCGGTGGCCGGCGATTGCTAATCGCCGTTTGCCAGCGCCGGGACGGTTGAGGGCGGCCGGCGCAATCGGGTCGCCTGCTCGAAGGCGTAGGCGAGGCGCAGGAGGGTGGGCTCGCTCCAGGCGCGACCGGTGAAGGTGATGCCGAAGGGGTATTTCGCGGCGTCTGCGCCGACGCTGCTGACGAACCCGGCTGGGACCTGGACGCTTGGGTAGCCGGCCTTGGCGGCGATCGAGGCGCCCGCCGCCGCGGGAAACAGCACCGCGTCGAGTTGGTGCTCGTGCATGTAAGCATCGAGCCCGAGAGTGCGCGAGGCGCGCAGATCCATTTGCCGAGCCGACAGATATTCGGACTCGCGCAGATCGCCGCGTGTCGCCGCCGCGGCGAGAAACAAATCCTGGCCAAAGCGCAAGGCTTGCTCGGCATGGGCGGAATTGAACGCGACGATGTCGTCCAGACCGCGCATCGCGGTGGCGCTCGCCCAGTCGCGCAGATAGAGATCGAGATCGTGCTTCAGCTCGTAAACAAAGACGAGCGGCCGGCGCACCGGCTGACCAAAGGTCGGGCTTTCGGGATTGCGGTTGAGGATCGCGATCTCGGTGCCGGGGCCGCCGATCCAGCCGGCGGTCGGCATGATTGGCGCGCACAATCGTGGCGCCGAGAGCTTCGATCGCGGCGATCGCCTCGGCCACGACCCCGGCGGCGACCGCCGATAGAGGGCCGTAGTAAACATCGTTGGCCGGGTCGGCGGGGTCGCTCGGGACGCCAATACGAGAGCCGCGCAGCCCGTCGGCATTGAGCGCATTCGTGTAGTCCGCCGGGCGTTCGATCGCCGCAGTCGCCGGGTCGAGCGGGTCGGCGGCGGCCAGTACATTTAAAAGGATCGCCGCGTCGCGTACGGTTCGGGTCAACGGGCCGGGAGTGTCCTGGCTGTGCGCGATCGGGATGATGCCGGCGCGGCTGATGAGCCCGACGGTCGGCTTGACCGTGACGAGCCCGTTCTGGCAGGCGGGCGACAACAGCGAGCCCGAGGTCTCGGTGCCGATCGCCGCCGCCGCCAGCCCGGCCGCGACCGCTGCCGCCGACCCCGAGCTCGATCCGCCCGGCGAGACGGTCGGCACGCCGCGCTCGTCGAGCTGCGGTGCGTAGGGATTGCGGACCTGACCACCGAGCGAGCTGTACCCGGCCGGCATGTCGATAGCCAGGATGTTGGCGAATTCGGTCAGGTTGGCCTTGCCGAGAATGATCGCACCCGCTTGCCGCAGCAAGGTCACGATCGTGGCGTCATGTCGGGCCCGCGCCTCGGCGAGCGCGAGCGAGCCAGCAGTCGTGTGCTGCGCGTCGGCGGTGGCGATGTTGTCCTTGACGAGGATTGGGATGCCTTCGAGAGGCCTGCGGACGGCAGACTTGCCCGAATCGCTCGCCGCCGCGATCGCCAGCGCCTCGGGGTTGATCTCGCGCACGGCATTGAGGCAAGGGCCGGCGCGGTCATAGGCCGCGATCCGCGCCAGATAGGCTCGGACCAGGGCCGAGGCCGTGGTGATGCCGGCCGAGAGTGCCTGCCGCAGATCGCTGACCGTTGCGTTCTCGACCGCCAAATTTGGCATGACAGAAAGCTGACGCCGCTGTGAAGGGATCTTTGGCGGCAGCTTATCACCTGGAGCTATGATCGGGCTCGCGATCCTGCGCGAGGCCGCAAAGCCGATGTTCGAACTCGTGTTTCTCGGCACTGCCGCGGCGGTGCCCTCTGCCGGGCGGGGTCTGCCGGCGCTATATGTCGGGCACGGGCCCGACCGGTTTCTGGTCGATTGCGGGGAGGGGACGCAGCGCCAGCTGCTGCGCGCCGGGCTCGGGTTTCGCGGGCTCGGGCAGGTGCTGCTGACCCACGCTCACCTCGATCATGTGGCGGGGCTGGCGGGGCTCGTTGCCACGCGCGCACTCTGGGGGATCGGGGGCGCGATCGAGATCATCGGCAGCGGCGAGACCGTCGAATTCGTCCGCCGTTATCTCGCCGTGACGGTCGGCTGCGAACGTGGTGATCGCTACCGCCTGCGCGCGGTTGCGCCGGGATTGGTGCTATCGCGACCCGGACTGGCATCTCGACGCCTTTGCTGTAGCGCATCGCGGCACCCAAAGCCTCGGCTTTCGGTTCGAGGAAGAAATGCGCCGCCCTCTGCTGGCCGAGCGTCTGGCCGAATTCGGGGTGCCGGACGGACCGGGGCGGGGTGAGTTGGCGCAGGGCCGCTCGGTGAGGCTGGCGGACGGTCGACTGATCGTACCGGAGATGGTTCAGGGGCCCCAGATCGTCGGCACCAGGCTTGTTGTCGTCGGCGATGTCGAGGAGGTGGCCTCCCTGCCCGATGAGGTCCGAGGCGCCGACGCCTTGGTGATCGAAGCCACCTTTCTCGACCGTGACCAATCCCTCGCCCGCGAGCGCGGCCATCTGACAGCCGCCACGGCTGCTTGGCTGGCGCTCGAGGCCGGGGTCGGCGAATTATTGCTGACCCACATCTCCGGCCGCTATCGGCCCGAGGAGATCAGCGCGGAGGCCGTCGCTTTATTTCCGCGGACCAAGGTCGTCGCCGATTTCGATCGTATCAAGGTTGCCGCCCGGCCCACCCCGGCCGATCCCGCCATCTGAGCCGCTGCACTCGACCGAGCCGTCGGTTTCGACGAAACTCCGTGCAACTCCCAGAGCGGAACCTGGTGCTGCGATGAATTCGACCGAACCCCCACCCCTGATCCCGGTGACGTTGCTGACCGGCTTTCTCGGCAGCGGCAAGACGACTGTCTTGAACCACGTGCTGAAGCGGCCGGGAATGGCGGCGACCGCGGTCATCGTCAACGAGTTCGGCGAGATCGGCATCGACCATCTGCTGGTCGAGCAGGCCACCGACGATGTCGTGCTGCTAAACAGCGGCTGCCTGTGCTGCACCGTGCGCGGCGATATCGTCAATACGTTGCTGAACCTGTTCGTCGGCCGGGCCAACGGCAAAATCCCGAATTTCACTCGAGTCGGTGATCGAAACCACCGGGCTCGCCGACCCGGCGCCGATCCTGCACACCCTGATCTCGGACCCGCTGATCGCGGCCCGATACATGCTCGACGGGGTGGTGGCGACGGTCGATGCGGTCAACGGCGCTGCCACACTCGACCGTCAGCCCGAGGCGGTTAAGCAGGCCGCGGTCGCCGACCGGCTGCTGCTGACCAAGACCGATCTTGCCGAACCACGGGCGGCGGCGGCGTTAAAGGCGCGGCTCGACAGCTTGAACCCCGGCGCTCCGGTGCTTTCCGTGGCCCAGGGCGAGGTCGATCCCGCCCTATTGTTCAATCTCGGCTTTTTCGACCCGCAGACCAAGAGCGTCGATGTTCAGCGCTGGCTGCGCGACGAAGCCTTTGACGCCGAGCACGGCCACGAGCACGCGGGCGAGCATGGCCACGAGCAGCTCGACGTCAACCGGCACGACGACCGCATCCGTGCCTTCTGCATCACCCGCGAGCGGCCGATCTCATGGGCGGCATTGTCGACCTGGCTCGACGCACTGGCGACGATGCGCGGCGACGATCTGTTACGGTTGAAGGCGATCGTGGCGCTGAGCGACCGCCCCGGGGAGCCCGTGGTGGTGCACGGGGTACAGCACCTCTTTCACCCGCCAGTGCTGCTAAAGGAATGGCCGAGCGACGACCACCGCACGCGAATGGTGTTCATCACCCGCGACTTGCCCCGCGAGGCGATCGAAAAGACCCTCGCGGCGTTCGAAGAAGCCGTCGGGGAAACCGGATAGGGGTGACCGCCGCGTGGCCCTCCGGCGTCGGCTCGGGCCGTGACCCGCGCATGAGCCTGACAGAGACGAGCATCGCGCTGGCGGTGTGCGTGCTGGTCTTCGTCGGCGCAATCGTCCTCGATCGCCGCCCATACCACCCCGGCAAGTTCAACTATATCCCGCTGATGATCATCGCGCTCGCCGCCGGCATTGTGCTCGGCCGGCATCTTCTGGCGCTGCTTTTGTAGCCGCCCGGCAGTCTCAGCAGCCCCTCACGGGCCGCCGCTGCAATGGCGCAGATTGTAGCGTTCGTCCTCGTAATCGTCCATCGCGGCCTGCAACACGCTGTCGGGCGGCAGGGCCTTTAGCGCAGCGGTAATCGCCTTGATCGTCGCCTCGTTGTAAGCCACCGGCTTCGGGCATTGGCAAGCGGAGGTCGAGCCTACGCTGCTGCAGCCGGCCAAAACTACAACCGCGGCGAGCGCCGCAAACCCGATCCCCGCCCTCGCCACCATGACCGTCCCCTGTGTGCCCCCGCCTCGCTGCCGACCAGGATGATCTGGGCGCGACAGGCGATCAAGCCGGAACGGGTGAACCCCGGCGTTCTCGCCGAGCGGGCGAGCGACTTCCTTATTGCTTGACGAGTGTGGCCACCGAAATATGCGGCCAATCGATTCCCAGGATCTTAAGATCACGGTCTGGGTATATTACAGTGGCGGCAGGGACCGCCATTACCACAGCAGGGCGGCTCGGTAGGCGGTGCCGCCTACCGAGCCGCACTCCTTGAGTGCTCAGCCGAAGGTCTTTTGCAGAGTCGCTACTTGGACATGCGGCCAGGCGAAATTCGGCGCCGGCACCGGTGGGGTGGCCGTCGGCCGAGCGAGTAAAAGCGCCGGAAAATTCAAGCTCGTGAACTGCGCGTATTGAAGCTGCATGATGGGTGGATGAGTCGGGTGGGTAAGCTTTTCCAGCCAGAAGGTGGCATAAAACAGAGCTGTAAACGCATTGTTTGGCGGATTAGAGTTAAGACTGGGTCCGAGAAGAAAGGAGAGGTTCTCTATACCGCCACCGGCTTGGGGCAGGGTCACGAGCGACGTTGTTGGCAGCGGGTTGCCGTTGATAACCGGCGCGTTGAAGAACGTGATTCCAGTGGCGGTCGATATATTGAGAACGGCGCCGCTGAACGAGTAGCCCTGCGCAAGTTGTTCTTGCACGGTTTGTTGCAGCAAGGTCACGGGGTCGTTAAGAAGCTGTTGGGTTATGGCCGGCGGCAATATCTGAGGTACGTTTCCCAAGGGGGTTCTGGTATTTGTCGGGTCTGATGGGCCAATGGGCAGTGAGAGATTGTACTGGTGAAAGCCGCCCCCTGGCTTGGACTGTGCTTCCGAGGTTCCCGCCGCAAAAATCGGCGCACCCAGCGGCACGCCCGAGATGAGCGCGGGCTGAAGGTCGATTGCGGTCGTGTT
Source organism: uncultured Alphaproteobacteria bacterium (assembly GCA_963795485.1). Lineage (GTDB taxonomy): Bacteria > Pseudomonadota > Alphaproteobacteria > ATCC43930 > CGMCC-115725 > AP-15. Next base: position 192,921 of record CAWCIL010000008.1, on the reverse strand, counting down.
GAACGATGGAAAAATGGAAAAGGCCGGATTGCCGCCGCTGATCGGGTTGGCACTCGGGCTGAGGGTCGGCGGACCGTCAAATGGCGTGGCGATGCCTTGGCCGAGCAGCGAATTTCCGTGCGGTATATTGGCCATCCGGGTCACCAGTTGCCCGCCTTCGGGCGGTGACAGTAACGGCTCCGAGGTCGCCGGCTGGGTCACCCAGATTCCGGGTTCGATGTGGAGCGCGCCGCCGGTGATCGCATCGCTGATCTGCACAAGGTACGTCAAACCAAACAGTTCGATGTCGGTTTGGGCGAAACCCCGGTTCGGGATCGATGACGATATCGGGCTGAATACCGTCGTTTCATTGGTGAGATTGAGCTCGAGAAATGTATTCGTCTGGTCCTCGAAGTCCGGTCGCGCCACGAGATTGAACCCGGTCCCGTGCCACGTGCCGGCCAGTTCGGCGAGTAGCCCGAGGTTCTGTAGAACGTCAGTATTCTGTTGGGCGGGACGTACTGAAGAAACCGGCATGTCTCCCTCCTTCCCCGGTTTGGGCTGGTTCGCCCTCCTCTGTATCAGAACGTCGGGCTGCGTGTTTGTGACCGAGTTCACATATCACTAAAAAGTCACAAAACGACGGGGAAGAGAAAGCGATGGTTGAATGGAGCGGTCGCGTCCGGTATCGGAGATGCCGCTCGGCTCGGCTGATGCAGTCGCGGCATCGGGGAAAGCAGCAGATACGCCAGCTGCACAGTCAGCAGACGGCGCCTGCGCTATGCCGTCGGACGCCTCGCTGCCTCGACCATTCGCGCGACCTCCTCCGCCGATAGCCGGGGCTTCTCGGCCGCCCCTATAGGCCGGTACCAGCAGTCCGGACCCTCACCGCCACCGTAGCGGCGATGGTGGATCAGCGGCGAGCCCTCGAAAACCATCTGACAGAGTTGTCCTTCCGGCACTTTTCCCTTGCGCCAGCCCAGTTCCTTGAGCCGCACCGCCGCGTCGTGCCAGTAGTCCCACGCCCGCTGGCTGTTCGGCATCAACTCGCGGCGCCGGAGGGCTTGCCGCTCGAAATAGTCCATATGTCCTGATCCTCGGTCGTGCGTCGGCAATTTCAACACCGCCCCGCGCCAATCGTTGCTGCCGTCTCGACCGCGCGGAAACCGAATATTCTGCCGTAAGCGCCGACAGCGCCAAACCGGTTAACGGCGCTTTGGGGCGAACGACCCCTATCGCTGCACCGGGCCGGGTTTCTCGGGCATCAGCAGCGCGGCGAGACCGGCGAGAGATACGAGCGCCTGAACGATAGCCTGCACGACCGCGTCGTCGGCGTGGATGCCCGCCGCAGCGAGCAGCGCGCCAATGCCGGCAAAGCTCGAGGGTTCTTTGAGACGGGCGAGCAGAAACGCAACGAGGTTCATCACAACCTCCTTTAAACAGAAGTAGCTTGGAGATGAGCTCGGATCAGGTGCAGGCGCGGGCGCCGGAAAACGATATCTTGGGGCTCACCGAGCGGCGACGACGATGCGCAATCCGTCCGGGCCGAAATTGAACTCTTGACTGGCGCCGCGCGAATCCCGCAGCAGGCACAGGCCGGTTTCGACACTGGCCGACAAGATTAGCCCCGGCACGTCCGCCATCGTGTCGCGGCGCACGATCTTGTACTGACGCCGCTCGTTTTCTGGATGCACCGCGGTCAGTTTGCGAGGCAGCATTGCGCGCTCCTTGACAGACTGGGCTTCCGAAAATTTGCCAAAACCATTTATTTCCGATCCTGTTTTTGTACGATCTGGGTGCGCAGATCCCCGATGGCGTCGATGATGCGCCCCAGAGCGGCGCGCATCTCGGTCTGAAAATCGCGGTCGTCGAGCCGGCGTTGATCGAGCGCTCGTTCGGCCGCTTCAATGCGCAGCTCGTGCGCGGCGATTTGCACACCGAAATCGGCGCGCAACTGCTGGATATCGCCGCGCAAGCTGATGTAGCTGGTCACGGCGCCCCCGCCCACGGTCAGCACCAGCACCGCTGCCTGCATGACATGCCCGAAATTGATCTCGGGCGAAAATCGCGGCTTCAAGGTCACGGGACGAACGGCGCCGCCGGGGTTGCCTTCAGCAGCTCAGCCAACACTCCCGCCCAGACCGGTTGGCACGTGGCATCCTGCAGCGCCATCTGCACTGCACGCTTTTCTTCGATCGCGGTCAGCAACCCCGCCGAACTGCCGGTCGCGGCGATCGCATTGCCGGTCGCGGCCAGCACCGGCCAGCAGGCCGCCGCCGCACTGTCGCCGACCGCGGTCGCGATCGCCGTCGCGTTCTGCGCGTCGCCGGCGGTGAATTGCCCGAGCTGGGCGCAGCCGCCGAGCCACAGAGACAGCATTATCGCGAGCGATACCGCGCCCGCAGTGACAATCCCGTCACCGAGCCCGATCGCGCGGGCGTCCACATAATTCCACAATCTCGACATTCGCGTCATGCTCCCGTAGTGCCGATAAACGTCCATGCCAGATTGGCGAGAGATGCGTCCGGGATCGCGGGCGCCACCAGGGTCAGCACGTCCCCGGCATTGAAATCCGTTGCCGACGCCATTGTGAAAGTCGCCGTGGTAGCCGTAGCGGCGAACGCCATGGCGCCGACATTCACCCCGTTCTTTTGCACTTCGAAGGTGGCCAAAGCAGTGGCCGCGGTTTCGGCGGTTCCCTGACTGCCGGCGAGCCCAGCCGGAAACGCTACGGCCGCGGCAAAAACATAGCGCTGCAGGACCAGGCTGGCGCTTGGCTTGCCGTTGACGAAGGTGCCAGTGACCACTGAGACGGTCGCCTGTCCGGCGCCGGTGATCGTATAGGTGTAGGCCGGCACCGAGGCCAAATCTTGAATTCCGCCGCCGACTGTGTTCAGCGAAACAAATTTCAGATAGATCGTCTGCCCGATCAGATTTGCTGGATAGGGGAAATGGCCAATGGCGCCATTGAGCAGCGCGAATTGGCTGCCCGAGGAATGATCGGCGATGGTCGTGCCATAGGCGCCGCGGTACAAGGCCGTCAGATTGTATTCGGAAGTCCCGGTCAAGGTGGCCGTCTGATAAGCGATCAGTTCGCCGCCGACATAGCTCAGGGTCGCCAGGTTCTGCGCATCGGTCGCCGAGACCGAGACCAGCGAACCCCGGCTTTCCGTCAAATCAACCGACAATGTGTCCACGGTGTCCGGCGATGAATGCGGCGGCAGATCGGCGGTCAACACACCTTGCGTCGCCGGCGCATCGACCGTGCCGGCCAGTGCGTAGGAGCTGGCGTCGCTCGAGATCCAGACCTGCGCCGAACCCCAATTCGGGCCGCCGGACAGCCCGATCCAGATTTCCAGGTCGCCCGACAGCAGCCCCGCAGGCGGCTCAAAAATCAGCGGCGGATTGATGCCGCCGGATGCCGAATTATAGTTCGGCACATAGCCGGCCGCCCCCTGCTTGGGATAGAGCACGGCAGTCGAATAACCGCCGAAGAAATCCTCGGCGGTGATCGACAATGTCCCCTCGTCGTCCTCTTCGACCGCGGTGACGCGTACGGTCAGCGCGGCGGCGCCGAGCCGCGCATCGCTGATCTCGACCAGATCCATCGGCTCCAGCAGGCAATATTTCCAGCCGAGCTGAAACGTGTACGTGTTGCGGAAATAGAGGCTGCGCTGCAGCAGCAATTGCGCCGCGATCGGCCCGGTATAGGTCGCGTCGACGATCGCGTTGCCTTTCAGCGAGGTGTCGCGGCGCACGCCGTAAAGGTCGATCGAGGCCTGGTCGAACGCCTCGACGATCGTCGTGTTGTAGCTATTCGAGCGATCGAGGCATTCGACCTGGATCATGTTGTTGGCGTCGGCCGGGGTCGAACGGACAATGTGCACCGGGTCGTCGGTAAACCCGCCGGTGATCGGACCCGCCCCCTGCCGCAATGCCGGCCCGCCCGGATTGACCCCGAGATTGGTGCCGACGCTCGACTCCTGGACGATGAAATCGTCTTCGCCGAGGCTGTAAAGCACGCTCGTGTTCGGGGTAAAGGTATAGGGCGCGCTGGTCGCGCCAACCGTGATCGTTTCGGGACCGCTGGCGCTTCCTGCGATTGTGGTGCCGCCTTGGGCCTGGACAATGACCAGGGAATCGACCGAAGAGGATGCGTAAATGCCGTAACCGCCCAGCGCTCCATTGCCGGCCACCTGTTGCGCAAGTCCGGCCGCGGTGCTCGTATAGGAGGTCTGATCGGCGAGGCCGGCGGTGTAGGTGACCGTGATCGGCGATCCGACGAGCGCGGGGTTGGTAAAGGTCAGGCTCAGCGTATCGCCGGCTACGACTGTCCCAGACAGAAAGATTGTGGTGTAGGTGGCGCTGAGCGGCTGGTCGCCATAGGGCAGGATCTTGAGCAGCGCACCGGACCAGACGATCGCGCTGTTGGTGATCTTGGCGATGTCACCCAAGGATTGCTGCGCCTCCTGCTGGGTGTCGAGCAGCGGCGACAGAAACAGCCCGGCAGCGGCGCAATATTGGGAATAGATGTCCAGACTGTCGAGATTGGCAGCCGGAAATCCGGCGCCGTAACGCGGATTGGTCAGAAAGTCGGTGATGATCGCCGCGGGATTGGCGTCGTATCCATTGATCCCGCTGGCTGACTCGATGCCGATGACCTCGAACGAGAAATTGGGCAGGGCCGCGGTCATGCCCAGCTGGTAATTATCCAGTGTGACGTTGGCAGTGCCGGAATAGTTCAATACCGTCGCGGGGTGATTGGTGACCCAGAATGGATCAGCGGCCTGGCCATCGGCGCCGAGATTGATCGTCGATAGCCCCGGCATCGCGACCAGCGGCGCCGTATTCTTGTTCCACCACACCATGCCAAAGCCAATGACCGGCCCCTGGCACACCCCGAGGATCACCGAGGCGCTGTAGTTGTATTGCTGGTTGCCCGACTTGCCGGCGCCGCCGCCCTTGCCCTTCAGCCCCGAACTCACCGGCGTCGGGATGAAATCGTCGTACTGGATCAGATTGGGTGCCGCGCGCGTCGTCCCGTAAACGAGCGGGATCACGCCGCCCTTTTGCGAAGTCTGGAATTGCAGCGAGCCGATCGCGGTCTTCTGCTTGGCGTTCGACCCGCCGCGGAGAATGCCGGTCATTCAGATTCCAAAGATCAGATTTTAGAGAACGGACAAAAAAACCGAGCGTTTCGCCCAGCGAGCTGGCCTTGGCCAGCGTCGACATAAATAACCCCGGCGGTGTGCCAGGCGTGGATCAGCCGCGGCCAGGCAACGACGATCGCGCCATGCGCGAAGCAGCGGCCAAATCTGAACAGCACCGCATCGCCCGGCTGTGGTGGCCCGCCGATCTCGCGGGCATAGCGCATCAAACCCTCGAGGTAGCGTTCGACGCCGCGGTGCAGGTGCCAATCGGGCGGATAAAATGGCACCTCGACATGGGGAATGACGCCAGCCGCCTCGTAGACCTCGGCCAGCAGCATCAGGCAGTCGGTGCCGCCGCCCTTGACCCGCCCCATATGGTGATAAGGCGTGCGCAGCCAGCTCGCCGCCTCGGCGACCACGGCAGCACGGCGGGGGTCGTTCATACCGCGCTCTCCGGCGTCGGGATGTAGGGCATGCCGCCGAAATGGACGGCGTTGTTGAAGACGTTGGTGCAGGTCGGGAGCGTCCGGTCGCAGCCGGGGAGCAGCTGGAACTGGTCGCCGGTCGCCGGTGGCGACAGGAAGGCGAGTCTGACCGTGACCGCCCCGTTGCTCATCTGCGCAATCGTCCGGCTGTATCCGGCATTCGCCCCGGTCAACCCGGTGATCGTGCCTTGGACGTAGAGCCCGGCCGGCGTCGGGTTGACGGCGCTGAGGATCTGGGTCTCGACCGAGCCCGGTAGGCTGGCAAAACTCGCCTGCAGACTGGCCCGGTCGAACTGGCACATCGCGTCGCCGAAGACATGCGTGCACGAGGGTTGCCACAGCCGACGCGGCATCTGAATGTTCAATAATTCCAGGTGCGAGCGGCATTTCATGTCGATCCCGGTGCGGCTGCAGTCGAGGTCGGAGATGCGGCCGGCGAACAGGATCACAGTCCCGGGACTGGTATCGGCATAGGTCGGCATGAACGCGCGTTCGAGCTGCAACAACGCACCGTCGAGTTGGCCCTGCCACGCGGCTTGCAGCCAAAGCGTGTCGCCGATCAGATCGGTGGTCTCGGGATAAACTTTGATGTCGAGTTCATCGACCTGCGTGCCGATCACGGTCTTGGTCTTCGAACGCTCGAACTTGGGCCCGAGGGTAAAAGTGAAGCCATTGGCGACAATCGGCGTGGGCGCCGCCGAGTAGCGCAGCACGCTGCCGCCGACCAAAGTAAAGGTGTAAAGATCGGCCATTACGAACTGCGTGCTCGAACTCAGCAGCGCGATCAGGGCGGGCGAGGCGGGTTTCATTCGTCACGCCTGATCATTGAAATCTCGACAACCATGCCGATTGGGCGGCGGCGGACCAGGCATGCAGATCGTTGCTTTGCGACGTGAGCCGCTGGCGAAGATCGACGTTCCAAACCGCGTTCAAAGCCGTTTCCATTTCGCCGATATCGCCGGGCGAGGCCTGCGCATAAGCGCCGAGCCACGGGATCGCGGCAGATCCAATGACCGGAAGACCAGCGGCAGCCGAATCCGCCGAGACGATGTTGAAAGTCTCGGAGAACGACACCTGCATCGCGATGTCCGTGGTTGCCGCCAAATTCGCCAGAAATTGCTGATGCGGCAGCCAGTCCTGCTCGACCAGAAAATGGCGGCCAGCGGCCGAGGCCGAGAACAGATCGCGCAGATTGCGGAGCACCGGCGATGCGCCGCCCTCGATCCGACCGGCGTTGACGTAGAAGCGCAGCTTCAGACCTTGCGCGTTGGCAAAGGAGATTGCGGCGATAGCCTGCGCCAGATGGTTCTTCAATGGGCGGATCGCACCGAAACACCCGATATGGACTTCGCCTTTCATCACCGGCGAGCGCGGGGTTACCGCGGCTCGGCCGGGAAACGGATAGAAATTCGGCCCATAGGTGACCAACGCCTCCGCGCTGCCGAAATCGATGGCCATGGCCTTCAGCTGAGCCTGCGCCAATGTCGAGTTGCACATGATTTCGATGCCGCGCTGCAGATAGCCGGCGATCCACGAGGTCGCGATCCCCTCACCGGACAAAAACGGCGCTTCCGAATGATTGCGCACGATCCATTGCGTGCGTGGATGGAGGTTCGTCAGAACATCGAACTTCTCGGGCACGACCCACAGCGCCTCGACGATCGCATGAGTGGCTCGATAGGCCGACACCTCGCGGTCGATCGAGTTGTTGTCGACGACCTCGACGGCTTTTGCCGCCACGCCGATCCCGGCCAGCATGTCGACGAGGAAGGAGACCGAGTTGCTCAGCCCCGACGACAGATCCGCAGCCATAATGCTCACCCGGCCCCCAATATCCGCGTCGCCGCTTGCAGAGGAACAGCACGCGAGAGCGGCGATGCTGCAGCGGCGGTTGCAACCAGCGTCATGTCCGCACCGAGATGAAAGTCAGTTTTTTGAGCTGCCACAGCCGATACATGAAATTCTCGAAATCATAGCTGTCGTCGACAAACCGGCAGCGAAACCAATAGGAAAAATCTGCGGTGATGACGAGACCGGTGGGGGGCGGCATCGCGAAGGTCAGCAGCCCGGTATTCGGATCGACGCTGTAGCCCGACGAGTTTTGAACGATACCGTCGAAGTAGACCGCGCTGACCAGATTGGGCGCCACGATCGGCTCGACAAAGCCGCCGTTGGGCAATGCCGTCCCCATCGTGCGCTGCAATTGAAAGATGTTGACGCTCGAATCGCCAGTGCCGAGATATTGGCCGGCAACCTGATAATCGCTCGGGTCCTGAAACAGGAATTCTCCATAGGCGCCCTGACTCGATAGGTAAAACCCGAGCAGCGTGCGCAATTCGTCGAACCCTGCAGCCGGGTTGTCGCGGAGAAATGCAAAGACCAGAGTGAACTGCCATAGGGGATAAGGATAATCGAGCGCCCGCAACTCGCGACCCGAGACCGCGCGCTGGATGCGGGTCTGGAAGGTCGGCGTCTTGGTGACGCTCCAAGCGAGCCCGGGCAGGGCCGGGAAAACCAGTGCCATCAGGCGCTCCGCAGAGCCGCGCCATTGCGCGTCGCCCGGTTGATCGCAGCGACCAGGACATTGCCGTTCGACTGAAAGAATTTGGCGACGGACTGGCTGTCCATGGCCGAAACATTGAACATCACGTTCGCTCCGCCGCCCGATGCGCCGCACCGCCGCGCCGCCGGCGATCATCGACTGGAGCCCTTGGCTGATGTTCGCCGGCAGCACCATTTCATTGGCGTGCAGCATCGCCAGCGAAGTCGAGGGCACCATCCAGCCGCCCTGCGCCGACGGCACGATGCCGCCATGCTCGAACCCGAACAGCGATCCGATGCCGCTTGAACAGGCTGCCGAAGATCGCCGCCGCCCGAAACCAGGCTGCCGAGCCCGAGCGCGCCCAGGAGACCGCCCGAGCCGAACAAGCCCTGGGAGACACCGCCGCCCACGATGTCTTCGCCGGCGCCGGTGATGCCGCCCCAGAAATCCTGATCGCCGCGCTGCCGCTGCCGCCGCCGCCGCCCGTCAAGCTCGAGCCGAGCAGTTTGCCGAGTTGGCCGAACACACTCTTGACTGCGGAATTGACGAATTCGGCGATAATCGATTGCGCGAGGTTCGATAGCGCCTTCTGCACCGTCGTCGTGCCCAGGATGATCCCGGTGATCGAGGTGTCGAGCGCGCGCTGGATCGGTTGCAGTAGGCTCTCCCACTGCTTTTGGCTGTCCTGCACCGCCTGGGTATCGAGCTTCTGCTTGTCGGTCAGGTATTTCTGATAGGCGAGTTCCTCTTCTTCGGTCAGCTTTTCCTGGGTGCGCGCGTCGTTCTCGGCAGCCGCCAGCTTTTTTTCGTAATAGTCCTGCTGCAGGGCCCATTCGCTGTCGAGCAGGTCCTTTAGCTGCGCGACCTCCTCGCCGCCGGATTCCTTGCCCAGCTGCGACCTGTTCTTGGATCGCCGCTTTTTTGCGGGCATAGGCGGCTTCGGTGACCTTCTCGTCGGCATCGAGCGAGGCGAGGCTGTCGCGCTCGTTTTGACCGCCAGCTGCTTTTCGAGCTGGTAGATGTTGCTTTCGACCGCCAGCTGCTCCTTCGAGCCAGCCTGGGTCAGCGCCAGCTTGTCCTGCCAGAACGCCAGCTCCTCGGACTTCGAATCGGCAAAAAAGGACTGCTCGTCCGCGAGCTGGCCTTTGCAGCTCGGCGCGCCACTCCTGCGCCCGGTTTTGGGCATTGCCTCCGGACTGGCTGCCGCCCGCCTGGGTAACCGAAATTCCGGCATCCTGCCCGCGATTGCCCCCGGCGGCCGTCATTTGAGCCACGCCGCTGCCGGCCGAGCCGGCCAGGTTCGCCGCCTTGGCCTGCAACGCACCGACCGTCGACCCGATCTGCGCGGCTGCGGCGCTGATATGGGACTGCGCCTGCTGGGCCGCGGCGCCGAGACCGGCGAACTGAGCCTTCATCGCCTCGGTCGCGGTTTCCACCGCACTCGCCGCGGTCTGCATTCCCGATTGCAGATCGCCGGTTTGGGCGGTGATCGCGACGCTGGTTTCAATATCGGCCAAGTCAGCCTCTCAATCAAAAAAGTCGCCTGTCAGGGCCTCCGTCTCGGCGACGGCGCGGTGGCACGCCGACCCTCGCTGAAGTCCTCAATCAGCCGATCTGGCCCGGCGCCTCAACTCGGTGAAATCGAGCACCACGGGCGCGAGGCCGGCATGCACGTCCCCACCGGCGAAGCTCGGCCCGAGCTCGGCGAGGAGCGCGCCGATGTCCGAGTTCGCGCCCAGTGCCACGGCGTGCGGCGCGCCGAGAGTTCGGAGCGTGCCCGCCTGCTGTTGCCCTTGCCGAGCGCCGAGATAGGCGGCAACCATCAGGTGCAGCGGCGGATGATCGATCCAATACCGGGTCAGCTCCTCGACCTCGAGGAGCGTCATCGCGTCGATTACGGGATAGCTGTAGCCGCAGGCGGTGGCGAGGAGACCGTAGATGGACCCCCAGCCGTCGCCGGGCTCGCACGCCGGTGCTGTCGTGTCGGCCCCCGAGCTCGGCCCGGGGGCCGCGGCTTCCCCCGGCGGTCGCTCCCGCGGCCTCAGACCCGAGCCGGTCAGGACCGCATTCAACACCGGCCCGGCGTTGCCGAGATCGAGCAGGTTCTCGACCGTTTCCGCCGTCATGTCGGGATAATTGCGCTGCAGCGCCGCGGCGACGATCTCGACCAGAACGCCGATCTGGGTCTCGCCCATCTGCGCGCCGATCTCGGTCAGCTGACGCACCTTCGGCATCAGCCGACGCAGCTGGCCCAGGGTCAAGGGCGGCACGGTCCACTCTTGGCCGCCCATCGCGACCATCACGCCGGGGATCATTCTCTTCTCCAGTCGCTCGCGAATTCCTGCGGTTATGAGGGCGCAGCTCATTCGACGGTGCTCAGATAGCCGATCGTGCCCGAAGCGTCGGCAAAAGCCATGAAATCGAGCTCGCTGATCGACCAGTCGTCGATCTTGGTCGGCATCGATAACTTGTTGGCGGTGCAGGCGTTGAGCCGCAACGCCAGTCCTTCGCCGCCATAGGTCGTGTAAAACGTCGCCTTGAAGGTCGGCGTCGTGCCCATCAGCTGATTGGTCAAGGTGAGCTTGTTGCCGCTGGTCGTGACGTTGTAGGTGTAGGAGACCAGCAATGCCGCATTGGCGTCGGCAGCCGAAAAGGTATAGACGCCGCTGGCGAAATTGACCGAGTATTGACCGGCGGCAGAGGGCGTTGTCACCCGGTTGAAGCGCTTGCCGGTGGCGGCGTAGACGACGCCGAGGTCGTCATTGTATGTCGCCGCATTGGCGACAGTCACCGTATAGGGCGTCACTGCCGGCACCGTGGCGGCCTCGAGCTGGGACACCGCAAACTGCCCGGTGGCTGCAGTCGTTCCGAAGAAGATGTCGGAATACAAAAGACCGAGGATCTGCGCGAACTTGGCCTTGCCGCTGATCTTGCCCTGGCCGCGGGCGATCGCCACCGGGAACTGGAGCTGGCCGTAAAGCTCCTTGTCGGTCCAGTCGAAATCGATCTGGATGTCCTGGAGCACGCCGAACTGGCGCGGGCCGATCCCCGAGCCGACAACGTCGGTGCGTTCGCCCCAGACCGCGCCGGAGCCGAAGCTGAGCTGCATTTCAGATACTCCCTTGCAAATCTTCGCCGCCAGCTTTCGCCGAGGCTTGCGCCGGAGGCGGGCATTGAGCCGAGCCGCGGCCTTGATCCAGCAGCCGCTTCAGCATTTCCTTCGCGCCGTGGGCGACGTTCCAGGCCGCGGTGTCGCGAGCGACGGCCGAGCCCGGGAAATGCTCTTCCCACCAGCGCTCGATCAATTGGTCGACTGGGCTCGGCGGCAGCGCCACCGTCGCGTCGATGTCATCCATGGTGCTCTCCGATAATGCGGGCCATTGGTTTCGCCTATGGTGTGCCCGGACGAGGTGACAGGGAGCGGATCGACGGTCCGGCGATACCCGATCGTCAGAAGCACAGGATCTCGACCGGGACGATCGCGATCGCCTGGTCGCCGAGGACCCCCTCGTCGGTTTCGATCTTGCCGGCGATGTAGGCGTGCTGGACCATCGAAGGCAGGCCGAGCGTCTGCAGCCCGGTTCCCGCCGACGGCGCCAGCGCTCGTTCGAGCGCGTCGAGCAGCGGGTTCAGGATCGTCGCCGGCGCCGCGTAGGGATCGTCCGAATGGACGTAGATGTAGAAATCGGCGTAGAGCGTCCACACGATCGGTGCGCCCAATGCCTTGACTTGCGCATGGCCGCCCTTTTCGCTCATGAACAATGCCGGCTGCTCGGCCGGCGCCACGTCCGCCCAATGCCGCAGCCGGCGATTGGCGCTGGCAAAGCTGCCGGCACTCGAGGCCAGGGTCCACAGCGCCGCGTAAATGGCTTCGCGAATGATCATCAGGCAATCGCCTCGCGCAATGCGTCTTCCACACCCGCGCCGATGTCGGGAGCCATGTCGTCGAGCGCCGAGCGCAGGAACGAGCGTTCGGGCAAATTCATGCGGCGGCTGTGCGCGCCGACAGCGATCGTCTTGGCGGCGATCGGGCGGCCGAAGGCCTCCTTGATCTGGCGCAGGCTCGCTCGTGACGTTGACTGTCCCGGAAAATCCGTATTCCTGAGCCGCGGCATAATCGAGATCGGTGTAGACCGTCGCGGTGATCGTCGCTGCGCCCCTGATCGGTCGCGACGTCGATACTCGACTTCAGCGCTCCGCTGCGGACCGCGAGCACCTGGCCGCTGAGCTTATCCTGCTGAACGTGGCTTTGCAGATCGATGCCGAGCTTGGCGATCGCCCGCGCGATCCCGGTATTGGCCAGATCGGGAAGCGCCCGCAGCCGCTCGAGCGCCGGCCCGGCGCCGAGGACAGCGGCCGAAATCACAGTGCCGCCGCGAGTGTCGCCGGGTCGGTGCCGGTCGGCGCCGTCATCAGCGCATAGCCGGCGATCGGCGCCACCGCCCGGTATTGCTGCAGCAACGTCGCAATCGGCGAGGCTCATGTCCTTTTGTGCGTAGGTCACGGTCTCGCCGCCGCCCACCGACTTCGATACCTCGCCGATGCGCGTCCGCTCGCGGTAGCGCAGGGCGACCAGCTCGATGCAGGCCTGGGCGATTTCGGCAGGAGTCGTCGGGTATCCGGCCGTGTAGGTAACAACGACGTTCTGCGCCCGGCGCGTAAAATGGTATCCGCGCACCGCCAGCTGAGTCGGCGAGAACACGTAACCGGCGGTCAAGCCGCTGCTCGGCGCGGGCGGCGGCGCCGGCGGGATCGCGAGGCCGTCGATGGTCAGCGACAATACTGCGGAAACCGGAAAGCACGCGAATTGCAATCGCTGGCCGCCGGTGCCGTCGCGCACCTCGACGTAGTCGGATTGCGCGATCTGGCGGTTGAGCCAGGTTTGAATATATTGGCTCGCCGCCGTGATCAGCCGGGTCAGCAGTGCATCGTCGGTTGGCGGAAAGGCGCTTTGCCCGGTCTGCAGCCATGCTTTGACATCGGCGAGAATTGTCAGATCACCGTAAGCCATCAGGCGCGCCCCTGCGGCTCTGCCCCGCAATCGGCGGCTAATGCCAAGAGCGGGGCCCAGGCGTCTTCGAGCCGCGCCACCTCTTCGTACATCCTGCCGCAGGCCGAACGCGCCTCATCGCCGCCGACCGCGGCGATCAGCAGCGACATCAGGATCGTGCTGACCGCGTCGAACGCGGCCGGCCATCCGCAGATTTGCGCTGCGCCGGTCACCGATGGGCTTATCGCCTTGATCGCCCGCCGCACGGTCGCGGCGTAGACCGGCTCGTTGATTTCAGACATGGCTCACCCCCTCGCCTCGCGCAGCGCCGCCTGGGCCTTGGCTCCGGGCGCGGCTTTGCCTGCCCGGTCGGCCGTTACGGTTCCGGCTTCGCGCCGCAGACCGCCTTCCGGCGCCGGCACAAAGCCGTGTGCGATCAGATCGGCGCTGCCTGCGCCGGAACCAAAACGTCGCCGTTTTGGTCGACTCGGATAGCCGCGCCCGGCGTAGCTGCATCCGCCTGCATCGTCGTGATGCAGCCGGACCAGGCTGTTCGGGTCGGTTTCGGCCGACTGGGCCTCCGTAGCTACAACGGCGGTCGTCTTCGCCAAGGCAAACCCTCCTCTGCTGATCAAAAAGCCAACCGCTTCCGACGGCACGTGCACCAGCCCGGCACCGTCGACGCGATAGCGCGCCGTGCCGTGATTAGCCTCGTCCTGGCCGAACACGGCACGTAGCGCTATCAGCTCGGGCAGCAAAATCAGCCGTTGGTGATATTGGTGATGACGCCCATCGCAAACGGCGCGTACACCGCCAATACCTCTTCGGCATAGACGCCGACCTGGCGCTGGCGGGTCACGATCGGCCAGTCGATCTGGTAGTAGTCCTGCCGGGTCTTGACCTCGGCGACGTTCGGCACCTCGTTCGACTGGTACTGGATCGGCAGGTTCTCGGCCCAGCCGATGATGGTGCCGGGCGGAACCCGCGGGTGGATCTTGATCGGGATGCGCAGCCCGCCATAGATGGCGAACGGGTTGTAGTAGAACTGCACCACCCCTGACGCGGTCAGCTGGTACTCGCCCTGGCTGCCGTCGGCCGGCGTGTCATAGCGCAGCAACGGCCCGGAGCTGTTCGACAACACCTTGGTCGTGATGTTTTTCAGTTCCTGGGCGTTGACATAGAGCACGGTCGGCGACAATTCGAAATTGTTCCACATCGTCTGGAACATGGTGTCGATCTCGACGACCGAGCCGCGGCCCGACGCAGTCAAGCTCGTGCCGGTCCCGGCCGTGCCGGTCGGCAGGATGTTGACGTAGGCGTTGGAGCCGTTCTTCAGCGCAGTGGTCAGCAGCCCGTCATAGGCATAGCTCGGATTGGCCGAGTTATCGACGGTGACCGCAGTCTGCGACTGGTTGCCGGTCGAGAGCGGCGCCGAAACCGCAAGGCTGTTGATCGTGGTGATCGCCTGCAAGGTCTCGGTCCCGGTGGAGGTCGAGACGTACCAGGCATAGGCGACCGCGCCCTGGATCGCGGTGACGCTGCAGAAGAGGGTCTGGCCGAGCGTCACGGCCACGCTGGCCTCGGCGCTGATGTTGGAAGAACCGCCGCCGAGGGTAAAGGTCTTGTTGTCGACGCCGGTGATGGTCTTGGTGGTGGCGACGCCGCCGGACACGCTCGAATTCTGGTAGCCCTCGAGGGTCAGCTCCACGACCTTGACGTAATAGGTCGCGGTCGGGAGGGTCGCGCCAGTGCCGGACGCCGACAGCACCGGCGTCGCCGGGGTGCCGAGCTGCAGCGAGGCGTTGCCGGCGAGGATCGCCATCTCCTCCTTCAGCATCATCTTCTGCAACAGGCGGAAGGTCATCAGCGCCTGGATGTCTTCAAACTGGCGGCCGGCGGAGATCGCTTCGAAGGTTGCGGCGTCTTCCTCGCCGATGGTCACGAAAGTGGCCGATTTGCTCGAGGTCGAATACGACATCTGGCCCGAGCGCTGGCCTTCCGGAACCCAGCCCATCGCGTCGAAGCCGGAGCCGATGATGGCGTTGACCTGGCGCCAGTTGGTCGCCGTGCCGGTGCCGCCGCCGACCCGCGGCATGACGTTCCGGATCGGGGTGACGAACGGATAGAGGTTCTTGGCCGGCGCCTGCAAGATCGTAGGCGACGAGGCCGGTCGCGGTCGAGATCGACTTGGCGAGCGCGTCGTTCGGTGACGCCAGAGCCCTTTTCAGCAGCTCCAGCGATTCCTGGGTGATCGAACTCATCAACAGTTCCTCCCGAAAGGGGGGCAAAGAAAAACCCGCCAAAGGGCGGGTTCGGTTACGGCCTGCAATGGAAGCGAAGCTTCCTGCCAGGCCAAACGTTGTGCATTTCGCACTACGTCTCGACTAATTCTCGCATGCCTAGCTTGATCCTGACCGGCGCCGCCCGTCTCTATTGGATGCGAACGCTGCCCGAAATGCGGTAACGCCCCCCGCTAGAGCGCCGACGGAGAACATACCCAAAGCGATCCAAGGAACGATTGACCAAGGAGTAGTCGAAGCAAGCGGCGCAGGAAAGCTTGCTGAAACCTGTAAACCGTACAATCCCAAGGCACTCAACGCCAGGGCTGATGCCGCCGGCCCTCCGCCCTTATCAGGGCTAAAAGTTCATCGAGCATCCGTGCGGGGTCGATCTCTTCGCTGAAGAAGCCACGCTAGCAGAGCCCACAGCGCAAATCCCAGAGGCACGCCGAGCCCGCTGAGCCGCCCCGGAGCGATTATCGTTCCGACGACACCAGCCACCAGGAAGACAAAAACCATGATGGCGGCGATACCATATCCGCGCGGATATCGCCCGCCTTTGCTAGCGGATCGGCCATATCGGGTGTCCTCACCGCTATATGACTGGTCATAAACAAAATTAGTCACTGCGGAACCTCGTTGCCACCAATCCTGCCAGTGCATCGGAAAACCTGGCAAGATCCTCTCGGCTCATTGTCAGCTTCAGGACCGGGCTCTTTTTGTCACGTTCATACATGAGCAAGACAACGTCGTCGGAACGCTCAGGTCCGCCGTCGACAACTCCGTAAAAGCCGTGCACGCGGGTAGTAGGTAAGGAATTCGAGCGCCCGGACATAAAACGCCTTCGCCTCATCGTCCGAAAGATCTTCCAACCAACCCAAGAACGCTTCTGAGGTTTCGACCGGAGTCTTCATTCTTGCATCGACATCGGACGTCCACTCAGCGCCCACCGAGAAACCCACACTGACCCGCTTCGGCTCGCCGGGACCGCCGTCCTCGCGATCGTCTGCCATGAAAAGCCCGCCGTTCTAACCAAATCACCCAACCGGCGGATTGATTCCAGAACGTTCGGCGAAAGTCGATGCCCTCTCGTCATAGCAGAGTCCTCAGGATCGGGTCGGTTATCTGAAATTTGGCGTCCCCTCACTCGCCGCGCTGGTCTTTCGCGGGGGCGGGGGCGAGGCCGGGCGGGTGGATCGGGTTGGCATAGCTGGCCTTGATCAGGGCCAGGGTCTGCTCGTCCTTGCTCATGCGGGAAAAGACGGCGGCGAGATCGTCGGGCGAGAGCCCGCCGGCGCCGGCGCCCGCATCTTGCTGCTTCGAAACCCCGGTTACGTTCTTGCTCATGGTCAGCGGCGGCAGCGGCGTGCGCGCGATGTCCTCGACCCGCTTCGTCAACTGGTCGAGCCGCGGCACGATGTCGGAAAGGGTCGCGATCAGCGCCGCCTTTTCCGCCCGTTCGCCGGCCAATATCTTGGTCAGGTTGCCGGCCGCAGCCTTGCCGGTCTCGAATTCCGTCCCCTGCCATTCAGCCTCGGGGACAAAACCCGCCGCATCGCATTTGGCGCCGGCGGCTACCAGGTGGTCATGCGCCTCGGCCAGCCGCTGCAAAGTTTCCTGCGAGTGGCGGGCGCCGGCTTTGACCGTGGCGCAGCACGCCCCGTCGGTCAGTTTGCCGATGCAGTCATGCGCCACGTCCATCAGCGCCTGATGACCCGATCCCCGCTTGTCCAGTGCCGCCGCGATCATCTTCATGACGCCCGCGCTGGCGGTGTCCGAAGACGGGCGCTGCGACGTGTCGACCGTCGCATTCTCGCCGATCCGGAATTCGGCCGCCGGCGGCCGAACCATCGGCGTCGGGATCTCCGGGTTACGGGCCGAATTAACAGTCGTCCCCTGGCTCGGGACCGCCCCCGCCGCTTTCAGCGCCTCGCGCGCCTTGCCCAGGCGGCTCTTCTCGGCGAACAGGAGCCCATCCATCCCCATGCACTTGTCGACCGCATGATAAGCAAGATCGAGCAGCGCCTGGTCGCCCAGGCTGTGCTTGGACTTGGCGAGCAGTGCAACGGCAAATTTCCGCAGCATCGGGCCGCGGGCGGTGCAGAGAGCGGCCACGCGAGCGGCGCCGGCCGCGCCAGCCGCCATGATTAGAACGTCTTCGATATCGGGGTCCTCAGGCATGCCGCCGGCTGCTGCAGCGTCGAGGATCTCGCCGGTCTCTTCAGCCACCAGCGCGTTCAGAAAGCTGCACAGTTCGGCGATGATCGCCTGTAGCCGTGCCGGCTGAGGCGAGTCGTCGCCCTCCATCGCCGCCTCGACCGCTAGACTGTCCTCGAGCCAATCGAGATCGAGAATGATGCGCGCGACGTGACCCACATCCCACAGCGCCTTGGTCAGCGCTGTGTGGGCCGGCTTGCGTCCTGCCTTGTTGCCCGCCTCGGCTGCGGGAGGACCATCCGGGTCGATCTTCTCTTTCCACGCGGCGACGATCCTGGACTTGATCTGGTCGAGCTGCGCCGCGGTGTACCGCTGCGCGTTGCTCGGCCGTTGGATAAAGTTCCAGGCGGCCCGGATGTGCTTCTCGCTGTCGATCGGATAGCGTTTTTTGCCGTCCGCCTGATAGCCTGGATCTGCGTACTCGACCGTGCCGTAGGGGGCGTTCCCTTCGGTCTTGCTCTGGGCCTTTTCGAGCGCGCCTTCGGCCGTAGCGATCGCACTCCTCGCTGCGGCGATCAGCTCCACGCCGGATCCTCCACTCTCGCCCGCCCGAGAGAAACCGGCGAAGTGCATTCCCTGCTCCTGACACCTCAAAGCCTCGGCCTTGGCCAGGTGACGGTGCTCGGGCATCCCGCAGGCCCAGATTTGAATGGGCGGATTGAACCGGGTCTCGGGCATCATCGAAGCTCCTGCGGCTTTCCAATAGTCGAACACCGCCTCGGGATTGGCCGGGCGGTCGACCAGCGAGATTTCATTGAGGACCAGGCCGGTGATCGTCTTGTAATCGGTCGGATCTCGCTGGGTGACGAGACCGCCGATCGAGTAGCCTTTGTAGACGCCCTCGACCACTTTCTGCCAAGCTTGGTCATCGACGATCCGGGCGCCGACATAGAGGCCCCTATCGTCGACCGCGGCCTGCCTGGCGACGCCGACCGCAGAGAGCTGGTGCATCTCGCGGATGTTGGCAAACCGCATATAGTCGCCGAGCGCCGCGATCAGCGCCTCGCGCCTGACCACCTCACCTTGGTCGTCGCGCGCTTCAGTCGAGGCGTAGCCCCACACCTCGCGCCGCTGGACATCGACCTTCGCGATCGGCAAATAAATCTTCATGATGCGAATTTCTGACCTTTGCTTCGGGTTGGCGATGCGACAGGGCCGCGGGCCGCCCTGGTCACTCGGATTTGAACTCGGCCTGCTGCCTCGGGTATCAGGGGCCTGGCGGCGCGCACAAAACCGTGGAGTTGAGCTTCAGAACGCGGCCGTCGCTGAGATTGGCGGTAGCTTCAAGCACATAGGTGCCGCCGATAGCCGAAGGCGGTATCCCCCCGATCGAGGCGACCGAAAAGAACCCTGTCCTGGTCTGCAGCGAGCCGTCGAGAGGTGAGCGCAGCTGGATCATCGTCTGCGCCGATGCCGACAAAATCCGCGATTGTGGCGTTGGATCGACGGCAGTCTGATACGGTGCCAGCGTGCAAGTCCAGCTCGTCGAAAGCAGGGTCGCGGCACCCACGTCAGCCGTGAAGTCGAATGCAAAGTTGTCGATTTCGCTGACCTCGATCGGGTCGAAGGCTGCGGGCAAACGCATCTCAGTTTCTCCTCATCAGGCGAGCACGACCCCGGCTCGCGAGCAGTCGGATCCGTCCCAGCCCTGATTCCAGCGAGACTAATGCGGGGCGCGGCGTCCCTTGCCATTCCAGCCGGAGCACCGCATCGGTGGTGAGCGTTGCTCCGGTCCCGAGCCATTCGATCGAGGCGTTGGTATCAGGCGCAAGCCCGGCAAGCGTTTCCGCCGCCAGTCCCGCCCCGGCATCAGTGCGGCTCGTCGCCACCGCTTCGGCCATCAGGCTGCGATCCGAGCGCAGTAGCGCCGCGTCTTCGACCGGGAAGCCGCAATCGGAGCGCACCGCCGCGTCGGCCTCGATCGGCAGCGCAATGTCGCCAGTCACGGCGACAGCAACAGCCCCGAGCGACTCGACCGGGATACCCGGCTCGATCCGCGCCGTCGCCAGCGCCTCGGATGGCGGGGCCTGTTCGCTGCGCAACGACGATGCGGCTTCCACCGGCAAGCCGCTCTCGCGCGATATCAGTCCGGTGTCCTCGATCGGCCCTGAGCGGTCGCCTGACACTCGGCCGGAGCTCTCGGTCGCGACCTCGCGGTCGGCGACTTGCGTCACGAGGATCGCACAGGCGATCGTGCTGTCGGTCGTGACCGTGGTCCCTGCGGAGGGCAGAGAAAACAATTTCAGCCGGTTCGACGGCGCTCGATATAGCGATCGCATCGCGAGATGCGCCTACGCTGGAGCAAGCGAAATGGCGGGCCAGCGGGTCCGTCTTCGACGGAGCTGCGTGAATTGACCAGCAGCGGACAAGTAGCGCATGTCTCAGCCGTTCTCCGCCCAAATGTCCCAGATCTCGCTCGGCGCCAGCGCGCGGTTGTAGATGCGGGTCTCGCCGATCGCGCCGGCGTGATATTCCGTGGCATTGTTGCGGCGCCCGACAATCAGCGGGACGGTGCTGACGGTCGCAGCCGAGAGGTTGTCTTCCAATACCGATTGCGCTGCGACGGGAACTCCGTTGGCCGTGAGGGTGAAGCCGGATGCCCGAGAATTGCCGTTGTAGGTCAGCGCAAATTGGTAGGCAGAGCCAACCGTTGGAACAAAATTCCACTGTATTTGAATGCAGTTCGACGGAAAGGTGTTGATCAGGAAAGATTGCATCCAGTTGCCGACGTCGCCGGAGGCCTTGAACAGCTCCCAGCCGAGATAATTGTTGTTGGGGTCGAGGCAGCTGATCAAGCTCTCGCCATTGCCGGAAGCCGAGAACGTTGTGTTGATGACGGCTGAGAACGGCTGGGCTTGGGCGAAATTCGCCAGGCCCGTAGCGGCGAGCTGCAAATACTGTGACGAGCCGTTGAGACCTAGCGCCGTCCCCGGCCCGTTAGGCCACGCCTGATCGGCCCAGGCCGGGGAGCCCGCGGCCGCGAGGTCGTAGCCATAGCCCGATACGTCGTGCATGACCGGCCCAGCGCCCTCGAGTGCGGGCCAGCAGCCGACGAGCCCCTTGGCCGTCGTGCGAAACGGCTGCACCCGCGGGATTTGCGGCAGGCTAAGCATTGGTGTATTGGACCTGGGCGTATTGCAGCGTCGTAGCGCCGAGCGTCACACCCAGATCGTGCACGATGAACACACCCCAATGATCGGGCATCGTGCCGCCAAAGGCCTGCGCCACCGAAACCGGGCCGAAATCGTAGGCGCGCGCCGTCGTGTCGGTCTGGCTGATCAGCGCTGCCCGGCTCATCAGCTGCTTGACGCCGGTCGTGGCCAGGCTGAGGTTGGCGTCGCCGCCCGACGACGCACCGCCGGTAAAGGTGGTGCCGCCGTTCCACGAGCCAAAGAGCCACACCTCGATAAAGGTGCCGGCGGTCGGCGCCGAGCCGGGGGCGGCGATGGCGCCCCCGACCATGCAATCGACGGCCAAGTCGGAGGTGTTGTTGGCGATGTTGGACTGCCGGCCGGCCAAGAGGTTCGCATCCGAAGCGAGCGAGCTTGTCGTGATCGTCAGCGAAACCGGCGATGGATATGAAGGCTTGAGCGTGGTCATGCGCTCACCGTCGGATCGCTGTCGAGATAGGCGTAGAGCTGCTGCGCCGAATACCACTTGTAGTAATAGGCGAAGTCGGCGACGCCTTTGGCGGCGTTGCCCGGCCCCTCGTTATAGGCGACGCAGACATGACGATAGAGCAGCGGCGCGCCAAAGATCGGGAGCAGGTAATCGTAGCAGTCCCGCAGGTAGAGCATGCCGGCCGTAAGGCTGGTCAGCGCATCGGTCTGCGGCAGCACGAGCTTTGCCGCCGGGTATTGCGCCGCGACCTCGGCCGCGGTCGCCGCCTCGACCTGCATCAGCCCGACCGAACCCGTCGTCGGGAAATCGGCCGCCTCGATGCTCGCGTCGAACCCGCTCTCGATCTGGACATGCGCCATGACGGTGCTGATCGGCAGCCAGAAGGTCGGGATGCCCGGAGCCTCCCGCACCTGCTGGATCAGCGCCGCGATCCGCGCCTGGGTCTGGGTCAGCTTGCTCATCGCGCCGCGACCGCGATCCGCAGCCCGTCCGGCCCGAAATTGAATTCCTGCTTGGTGCCATTTGCGAGTGCCAGCAGGCAAAGGCCGGTCTCTTGGCTCGCCGACAGGATCAGCCCGGGCACATCGTCAAAAGTGTCGCGGCGCACGATCTTGTAGCGGCGCCGCTCGCCTTTCGGATCGCCCGCGGTCAATTTGGTTGGCAGCATCGGTTCTCGCCTCGGTTATTACGGAGTCGTGAGCTGCGCGGGCAGCGTGTTGGTGTCGGCGCGCGGCACGATCGCCCAGCTCGGGTCGCCGGCCAGCGACGGGGTGAGCGGCTGGTAGATGTTGGCGTTGACCCAGGCCTCGGCCGGTGCCGCACCGGCCACGCCGTCATCGACCGCGGTCGCCATCGCCGCCGAGGCGTAGATGTCATAGCCCTGCGGGTAGAGCTGCCCCTTGAAGATCAGAGGCAGCGGCGCCTGCCCGCTGCTGTCGGGAAACGAGTTCGGGTCGGTGCTGGTCAGATAGGCCGGGGCCATTTCGGCGATGACGGCCGGCCAGGTCTTGAGTATCGTCTTCCCGGTCGCAGACCGGGAACACGTAGGACGGCGATCAGCTCGGGGTAGCCCGAATTGTTGATCATCCCGGTCAGGAAATTGCCCGGTCGCCTGGGCCAACGGCCTCGGCGGCAAACCCCAATTCCTTGGCGCGGCCGAGCGAATAGTGCGTGTACCACTGCATCCAGGCGCGGTGACCGCGCTGACGTTGGTGTCGGTCCAGATGCCCTGTTGCACATAGCGCGAAGCTGCCGATGCCGCCGCCGATGTCGGCGGTCAGGCCGCCCAGGCCGGGCGGCCGGCGGCGGGTTGCCGAATTCGGTGCTGCTCTCCGGGTCGCCGGTCGCTGCGCCCACTGATATTCGGGCGAGCCGCTCAAGCACCGGGTCGGCGACGCCCATGACACCCTCCCAGCGGGCGATGTCCTCGTTGGTCAGGATCGTCAGATAGGTCTTGAACGGGTCGCCGTCCGGCATCGCGAACGCCGCCTCGGCGCGGCTGCGGAAGGTCCAGCCGTCGCCGCGCACCTGGTTCCTCGCCGCCCTCGGCCCCGGTCGGGCCGCGGCCCTGGGAATTGCCGGTGGTCGCCGCCCGATGCTTTCGGTCGCGTCGTAGGCGGCCCAGTTTTCCAGCTCCAGGAGATAGAACGGGTCGCCGGTCAGCACATAGGGAATGAAGAACGGGCCCGGCTCGTGCGAGGCGTCGAATTCCCACGGCTGGCTGACATTGAGCGGGCCGACGATCTTGAACTGGTCGGAGGCCGGGGCGCCCTGGCCGCCGGAGTAGTAGAGGAAATCGCGCCTCGCCGCCGTTGGAGGCGCCGAGCGTCTTGCGATCGGTGATCGAGACCGGGAGGCCATAGCCGCTGCCGATGGCCGGTGCGGCCGGCGCCGGGTCGGCCCGGTTCAGCCGCTTCGACGGGTCGCCCTCGCGGAGATTGGCCGGCCAGGCAGCGGCGAGATCGGCCATGCCGAGCGCCAATTGCCGCATCCGCCAGTCGCCGGTGTAGAGCCACATCGCGTTCCAGGTCGGGGTCGGCCCGATGTCCTGGCGCGCCCCGGTGGTGCCCATGCCGTTGGTCCAGGCGCCGCCGTCCCAGACTCGCGTCGTAGATGTCGTGCGGCGCGTTGGTGCAATAGGCCGCGTATTCGCTCGCCACCGTCGCCGGCGACCAGCGTGATCGAGGGGTCGTAGTTCGGCACGAACCGGGTGATTTCGAGATAGGCGAGATTGTTGTCGATGTTGACTTCGGGCTGCGGCGTGCCGCCGAGCCAGAAGCTCTTAGTCCAGCTCGATCATCGCCCAGTCGAGCTTCAGATTGGCCTTGCTGTAGAGCTTCTCGGCATCTGCCGCCGGTCAGCGTCAGGCTGTAGGCGAGGTCCTCGAGCTCGGTCGTGTTGCCGTTCTCGCCGACGGAGCGGACAAAGACCTGATGCGTCGCCGGCCAGAAGGTCGCGTAGTAGCGCGGCCGGAACGGATGGTAGCCATCGCCAAAGCCGATGTCGTATTTGCGCGCCGGGCTGTCGTCGGCGAGGATGATGGTCTGCGCCACCGGCCCCGAGGTCCACAGCTTGTAGTCGCCGTTCTGCAGCATCGTGCGCGCGTCGGCCGTGGCGTTGACCGCCGGTGACCCGCTCGGCGAAAACTTTGCCGCCGAGGCGCTGGTCCAATTATAGAACGCCGACAGATCCTGGCCGGTCGGCGGGGCGCTGGCATAGCCGATCGTGGAAGCCGGCGGCCCAACGAACTCGCCGACCCAGCTGACGCCACTGGCAAATCTGGCGCCGGGGATCGCCGCGGCGATGGCGGCATTGATGACCGCGCTGCAATTCCCGTTGCAGTTCAGGAAACTGATCCCGGTCACCACGACAGGGGCGCCGTTGACCGTGATCGTAAACCCGCCATTGGTGATCGACGGGAAGCTGCCACCGTTGGCTCCGCTGTAGAGCGCCTGGTTGGCCGCCGACACAGGCGCCCCGGTGATCGAGGGCGGCAGCGGCGCCGCCGTCAGGGTCATCGCCGCGTCGAAATTGTACGAGGGGTCGAGCATCTGCGCGCTCGTCAGCGGCGTGTTGCTGCA
The DNA here is from genome assembly GCA_963795485.1 of uncultured Alphaproteobacteria bacterium. Taxonomy (GTDB): domain Bacteria; phylum Pseudomonadota; class Alphaproteobacteria; order ATCC43930; family CGMCC-115725; genus AP-15. The sequence continues at coordinate 168,578 of CAWCIL010000008.1, read as the reverse complement.
GATGCCCGGCGAAAAAGCGATGACCCCGGACCCGTTGGCCGGGATCGCCGGCGTCAGCGTCGCCATGACCGCGAATTCGACCGAGCCGTCCGGATAGCGATTCTTCACGTCTGCCTGGCTCGACAGCGCAACCGGTGAGCCGCCGGACGGCGTCCAGGTCATGACCGGGCACCGACCGCTCGGGATCGCGCCCTCGAGAAACGGCCGGCCGAATTGCAGCGGGTAGCTGGTCTCGCCGGCACCGCCGGCATCGCTGACTGAGAGCGTACTCCCCGGCGCGGTGGCGGGTGCCGCTATCTGGGCGGTTAGGGCGCCGGTCGCGGTGCCGGCGTCGACGGCGGTTCCACTGAACAGGAGCGCGGCTGCGAAGCCTGCCTCGACGGCGCCTTTACAGGGGCCGAGAAGCCGATAAGCCGGCGCGGACGACAGCGAAGTCATTGGCGCGCGGACTTTACGGCTGCCTCGCCGTGACCGTGACGGTTTGGGTCGCATTGCAGTTCGCTGCGGCGATGCCGTTCGGTCCGACCACGACATCGGCGCCCGAGAGCACAAAATCGGTGGTGTCGCCGGCGAGCGAAAAAGTGACCGGATTGCCGTCGCCACCGGTAGTCGACAGCGCGGAAATCGTCGTGCCGGCGGTCACTTCGCAGGCCACTGCGGCGATCGACGGGCTTATCACCAGCGCCAATGCCGGCGCTGCCACGGTGATCGAAATCGTGCCCGAAACCGAGCTGGCCTGCGCAGTGAACGGAATGAGGCCATGAGCGGCGACAACGGCGAGAATATAACGATGCATGGAATCGCCTCGTTGAATGGAACCCGGAAAATTCACCGCCAGCGAGGCAGTGAGGAGGCGAGGAAGCAAGCAAATCTCCCGCGCAATGCGCGCGTCGAAAGTCTGCTTCTCACTGCCTCGCTGCCTCGCTAAGGAAGCTTTTGTTTGACGTGCGGCAGGTCAGGTGGTGGTGCCCTGCACCCGCAGGTCGGCCGAGCCTTTATAGGCGGCAGTGCCGGCGGGCAATGTCAGGCGCAGCCACACGCCCTGTGCGCCGGCGTTGTTGGGCGCTGCTCCGGAGGGCAGATTGCCCGCACCCGGCACCGAGACAAAGGCCGGTTGGGTCGCGAACGAACCCGCACCCGCGGCCGGCGCAGTCTGACGATTGGTCGTCGTGTTCGTGTCGTTGAGCGAGGTGCAGAGTGCGATATCGAGTAGCGCGCCGGAGGGGAGGTTCGGCGTCTCGCTGGTGATCTCAAGCTGCGCCCCGGTCAAGGCCGTTGCAATGTTGTTGTTGACGACGAACACTTTCTCGTAAAAAACCCGCTGCGACCCGCCGGGAATATCGGCCGCCGCCGTCGAGAAGCAGCGGGTCATCGCCACCACGGCATTGGGCGAAACCTCGAACAGCATGCCCTGCAGGATATTGTAGACGCTGGTGGGGTCAGGCACCGTGGTCCAGTCGCGATTGACCGCCACCGTATCGGTGCCGTAACCCGTGGTCGCGATGATCTGGCGCAACTGATTAGCGCCCGTACCGCCGGTGATCCGGATGATCTGCCCGGCTGCGACGGTGCCGCCGTCGCCCGACTGCAATTTGGCTATTGGTGGCGTGGTTCCGCTGGTGTTGGCCGATCCGCTCTGCATCGTGCGCGCCGAAAGCACCGGGGTGTGGGCATAGACCGCCACGTCGCCGATCGCCGGTGTGCCGCCGGGGCTGGTCAGCCCGGCGATGGCGCCGCCGGTGATCACCGCCGCCAGCAGCCGCTCGAAGCTCTGCGAGCCGGCGACCGGAGTGGTGCCGGTCAAGGTGACCGCGGCCGGCGTCTGGATCGCGCCGGTCGAATCGCGACCCGTGAGCTGCATCTTAGTCGCGGTGTCGGAGGCCGAACTCGACACCACATCGATGAAGCCGGCGGGCGTGATGTCGTAAAACGCGATGCGCTTGGTGAAATCGACCGCACCGCCGATAATGGCACCGTCGGCTTCAGGCATGTCGGACGAGCCGTAGGCAATAATGTTGTTCGGAGTGACGCTCATCTACGGAGGCTCCTGTTGACTATTCGTCCGTCACGAACCGCGGGTTCGAGGCGCTGCAATCCGCAATCGGCAATTGCCCAGGGCAAAAGAATCCGGGCGAGAAGGACGAGCAGACGTCGATGGTTTCAAATACCCAGCACAGAGGCGTCCGGCCTTGCGACAGGCGCCAATCTCGCGCCGACTATTCCGAGCGCCGAATTACAGCCGTTTTTGCGGCCTGCTCGGAAAGCGCCGGATTGCGGTCGGCAAACCCGGGGGCAACCTATGAAGGCAGCGGAACCGGTCGCGGTGCCGTCTGAAACAAAGGTCGATCGCCGCCCTCGACCGGGGCGAGCCCGAGAACGTCGCGGGCTTCATTCAGGGTGTAGACCCCGTTCTTGACATAGATGTCGAGGATCGAGGCCTGGTCCTTGGGATCGGTCGAGCGTACATCCGACCAGATGAATTCGAGGTCGGCATGACCCATCCGATCCTGAATGATGCTGTCGACCAGCCGCTTGACCCAGCCGGACAACGGCGCCAGACCCTCTTCTAGAGCAGTCTCCTGCGCCGACTGCGCCGTCGCCCGGTTGACCTGTGGCGTAAACGCGGTCGGCGGCAGCGAAAAGGCGTAGCAGACGATGCGGGCCAGCCACTCGTCGAACTCGTCCTTGTAGGGCGCTTCCTTGAAGGCCTGGTATTTGGCCCCGGTCGGAGCCCAAATCAGTCGAGTGCGGCTGCCGGTATTGCCGGCGAGGATCGAATTCGAACCACTCCTGGAACTGGCGGATCTGCTCGGCGTTCCAGCCATCCGGCGCATTCAGTAGCCCTGGCGGGACATTGCCTTCGGTGAAGTGCTGCAGCTGCATCAGCTGGCGGCGCAGACCGATATTGATCGTCATCACGATTTGTTCGCACGGCCCAAAACCATAAGCCTTATGCGGCCGCTTGTTGCGCGGCAGATAAAGGAGGTGTTCCGAAGTCAGCAATCGCCAGGGACGTCCGTGAATGATCTGCTCGTAAGCCGGCGCAGGGGGCTGCGGTCGTCGGCCGGTGTCGTCGATCAGCACTTTGATTGTGGCGCCGTCGACGACGTCGAGACCGATTATCTCGCCGGCACGGTTGCGGCGCAGCTCGAGGGCTGGAGCATCCAGGACCAGCAGATCTTCGAGGAGTTCGCGCAGCCAGCTGGCAAAGGGCTGCTCGCCGTCGGGTTTTCGCCAAAATTCGGTCAGCTTGGCGATCCGCTCGGGCGCCGCCGGCGCGGGCCGCTTTTCGTCGCGAGATCTGATCGCCCAGTCCAGCTTTTCGATCTGATCCTTGCGCGTCTCGATCGCCAGTCGAGTGATATCGTGGTTTTCGGCAAGCGCACGCAGTTCATGAAACCCGATCGGTTCGTAAGACCGCGGCGTGTAGATCGTGTTGAAGCCGACCGGGAAATCCCAAAGCCGGACACGCTCGCGCTCAGGCGGGACCAGCGGATAGCCGGGAGAAAAGATCCCCTGATCGGGCTGAAACACATCGCGGAACTGGGTGATGTCGTTTTGCGAGCCGAACCCGCCCCAAGTGTAGGAGGCGAGCGACGTACGTTTTCCACCGGGCGGGGGCATCGGATTACCTCGGGAAGCCATGCGCGCCACTGCGTAGCGATCTTGCCGCTGCAGCAGCGCCGACTGCGTCGGACATCATGTCGTCATCCGGAAAGATCAAAAATCCAAACGGATCCTGCAGGAGGTCAAAAATCGCCTGATCCGGCAGCACCGTGTTCCAGGCAGCGGCAAACAGCATGACCCCATCGAGGTAATTTCCATCGTTGACCCCGGCCACCACCGAGTTTCCAAAATTAGCCTCGTCCCATTGATTGACGGCCTTCGCCGAGCCCGAAATCGTGCTCTTGACCCGACCAAAGAACAAACTGGCGGCACCGGCGTTGTAGTCGAGCGTCATCGCTGCGGCAAAAGGCTGGCCGAGCACCACCGACTGGGAGAATGTGCCGGTTGTCGTCGTGTTTGTCACCCAGTCGACGAAAAAGCTCGTGCTGTTCGCGGCAATCTGCATCGACGCCCGCCGCTGCACGGCGTGTCCCTCGATCCCGATCAATGTCTGGGCCGCCGGTTGCACGGTGTCGACCTGGGCGACGACGAGCATCGTCTGCTGCGGCGGGCTCATCGACCATGGCCCCCGGCCGGCTCCGACCGATGTCCAGATATATTGCGAACTGCCGTTGAAGCCGCAGCCCTGACCCGCGGTCGTAATCGCCGGGCTGAATGCCGCGAATTGCGTGCGATAGGGGTAGCCCCGAATCGACATACCCCACAACGGGGCGCCGAATGTCCCCTGATTGGCATCGTAGGCCGATCCATCGAAATGCCATGCGTCCGCCAGGAACTCAGTTACCGGATCGTCGGCCAGACGGGGAAATCCCGGCGGCCGGTAGAGACCCCGATAAGGCCGCATCGGATGCTGAAACGCCGGTGCCGACCGCTGCCGCGACGAGTCCGACGCTACCGGCGGCAAGACCGGACAAAAAGCGTCGCCTGCTCGGTCGCTTTCCTGGGAACGACCGCGACGGACCAGGTGCTGGAGAGGTCAATATTGCACTGCCGTCGGCGCCAGGACGACGGTATTTCCGGAAGCATTCAAAGCTTGGCCGCTGTTATTCTGGCACAATACCTTGAAACGCAATGCCGGCAGCCGCACCAGGCCTTGCGAGAGAAAGGTGGCGGTCGCCGCCAAGGCTGCTGCCGGCAGCGGAAATACCACGTCCGGCGCGCGCGGCGGCGCCGCGCTGCCGGTTTCGAAGGTTACGCCGTCGAGCGACTGCAGAAACCAGCACGACAGATTGCCACCCGTTTGAAAGGCACCGGCGGTCGAGCCGAGGGTCAACACCAATGGCGACCAGATGACCTGCCCGGTATTGGAATTGCCGAATACCCCGGCGGAGCCGCCGACGCTGCTGAGCACCACGGCCCCCGAAGCGGCCGACATTGAGTTCGGTCGACATCAGTGTCAAAGCCGGCGCGTACAACCCGGTATTGGCGGCGCCGGGCTGCCACAGAAACGGCGTTGCCGCCTGGGCCGGTAGCGTTGCGCAAAGGACAATGGCGGCGGCCAACAATCGTCGCATCGTCAATTCACCCAAGAGTTGCCGTTGGCGTCGCAGGTCACCGCCCGCGCCTCGTAGGGGGGCACGCCCGCCGTGCTCGCGTTCATGACAAAACTGGCGGCATCGTCGATCGTCCCGGACGACGGGGTCAGCGTAATCGCGTTTGCAGAATCATTGCCGGCGCCGTCCTTGATCAGGAACGTAAAGCCAGGAGCGCAGGTGTAATTGACCGAGGTCGGAGCCGGTGTCGTCTTGTCGATGACGATCAGGTAATCCGTCGCCGGCGATACGGTAACCGGCCCCGCCGCCGTCACGACCCGGATCGGGACGAACAGCGATCCGCTCCAGGTCGAAGTGCCCGAATAGACATTGTTGCCCGAGAATGTCGTATTAGCTGGAAACCGCGGTGGGCAACCGTGCGGCCGGCAAGGTGCCGGATGCGATATTCCCGGCATTCGTCGTATCGACAGAACAGGACGCCGCCGCACCCGCCAAATCGCTGCAGGACGGTTGCGATGCATGCGGCGCCCCCGAATTCGAGATGCTGTCGAGCCAGTTGTGGGCAGCCGGCGCGAGGCTGTCGATCCCACCCAAGCTGTTGGAGCTAGGCAGCGGAAGATCAGCACCGACAATGGCCCGCGGTGCCATAGCCCCGCCGGAACCGCTCGGCGAGGCCAGAAACAGGTTTGCCGCCTGCGATGCGCCGCTGACCGCCAAAGTCCCGGCCGCAGTGATCGGAGAACCCGAAACTGCCAGCCACGACGGCATCGCCAGTCCGACGCTGGAGACGGTTCCAGCGGGGCTGCCGCCGTCTCGGATCTGCCCCGATCCGGCCCAGGCGGCTACGTCTCCGGCGGTCACTGAGCCCGATTGGGCGACGCCGCCGCTGCTGCCGTTGCCCGGCCCATACTGAACCGACTGCGCCCAGAGAGGAGCGGCGTGCAGAAGAGCAAAGGCGCCCGCGGCAGCGACACCAAACCTCATTGCGCCCGCGCTTTGAAGAAAGCGGTCGGACTCGCCGTTTTGAGAAAGCATCCGGTCGTGCTGAACACAGCGACGATGCCGATCGAATAGATATCGGGGGGCCCATCGAAGCTGATCGAGACTGTGCTGTTCGCTGGCGCCATGACGCACTCGATCGGCGTCACTGTCCCATCCGCGGGCGGCACAGTGGCGTTGAACGTCATCACATACCCGGCGGTCGCACCGGTCGTCACGTAGAGAGAGTAAAGATTACCCGGCGCGGCCTTGATCGGAAGGCTGGCCTCCGCCGCAGCTGAAACGACCGGCACGATTCCGGGTTCATAAGCCCAGGCGCGTGGTGCAAAGGCGACGCATGCGAGCAAGCATGCGAAAAAATTGAAACCCCGCATCATCACATCTCAAAATGACGAAAGCGCGGCACGCTTCCAGGTATTGGGTGCGGTGCAAAAGTAGAGATAGTTGGCATCCGCCTGAAGCTGCCCGATGCTGCACGCTGACGTGCTCGACGCCGGCGTGCCGGGCGAAATCAGACCGCCGAGATCATTGATGGTTTGCGGCGTGGCGCTGGTGATCCGGAAATTGCTGCCGTCGAAGCGCAGCTGCAGGAATTCGTAGTTTTGTCCCGCTGCCAAAGCAATGGATGCGACCGAACTGCCGCCCTTGCGCCGGCTCCAGGATCGATCCGCCGGAAATCCCGTTGACCTCAATGCTCAGGGGTTTGCCATTATCGGTCGTAAACCCCATCGTCCAGCCGGGTCCAATCGCCGTCGTCGATGGCAGCGTGACGGTCAGGCCGGCGGCAGTATTGTAGCTCGACAGCGCATTGCCGTTGTCGCTCTGCCCAGCCGCGTAGGTGGCGGCGGTCGGGAAATTCCAGCGGTTGACATCCGGCGTCGAGCCAGCCATTCCGATTATCGCCGCGGTCGCCGGGGTCGTCTCGGTGATGCGAAAGTTGGCGCCGTCGAACCGCAATACCAGGAGCTCGTAATTGCCCGCAGCGAGGTTCGTCGATGCGACCGTGGTGCCACTGCCCGGATAGAGGATGTGGCCACCAGCCGTGCCGTTTACCTGGACCGACATTGTCTTGCCATTATCGGTTGCTAAGCGCCAAGGTCCAACCCATCGGGATTGCCGTGGTCGGCGGCAGGGTTACGGCCATGTAGGAAGCCGGGCTGTTGTAGCTCGAAACCACATTGCCGTTGTCGGCGACGGTAGCGGCATAGGCGCTGGTCGATGGAAAGCTCCAATGGCTGACCGAGGCGGCGCCGATCATCCCAATCGACTGCGCCGTGGCCGGCGTCGCCCCGACCACGCGAAAGTTGCCGCTGCCGTCGTATTGCAGCGCCAGGAATTCGTACGCCCCCTGGCTCGTATTGGCCAAGGCTACAGAGGTCGACGAGGCGCCAGCCCCGGGCCAGACGATATGCCCGCCAGAGACCCCGTTGACCTGGACCGAAAGAGATTTACCGTTGTCGGTTGCAAAACCCATGCTCCAACCCGTCGGCAGGCCGGTCGTCGAGGGCAGGGTCACGGCCAGCCCCGCCGCAGTGTTGTAGCTCGACAGGATGTTGCCGTTATCGCCAAGGGCTGCCGCATAGCCGGACACGGTGGGATAAAGCCAGTTGCTGGGCCAGGGCGGCGGCTCGAAACCCATATTGAGACGGGTGTTCCGAGTCGATGACACGACCCGCCAATTATTACCGTCTGATTGAACCCGCAGGTATTCGTAATTGCCGCCGCCCAGCGTGACCGTCGAGACGAATTTGCCGCCGAGCACTATACTGCCGCTAGTCGCTATGACCGTCATCCCTTTGCCGCTGTCGGTCGCGAAGCCCATCGACCAGCCGGGATCGACGTTGGCGATCGGCGGCAGGGTCACGGCCATCGACGCGCCGGGGGCGTTGAAGCTCGATATCGACATTCCGTCATCGATCGGCGCCGCCGCATAGGTCGCGGCCGACGGAAACATCCACTGGGGGCGCGATCCCGTGCCCTGCACCGCAATGCCGATTGAATTCGGCCCGTAATTGACGACGTTTCCGCCGTAATTAGGGTTGACCAGCGTATTGCCGACGCTCGCCGTTGCGTTGACCGCGGTGACGCAGTCGAAATAGGGCGACACGAAGGTGTTCAGCCCGTTGTGATTGAAGGTTATCGACAGACAGGTCGGCGAGTTTTCGAGATCGAGACCGGAAAACGTATTCGAAAAATTGTATCCATTCTCGAGCACAAGGCCGCGTCCGCCGACGGCGGATGCCGTGCCGGCCCCGGAGACCCGAGAAAATTGGGTCTGCTCGAAGGCCATTCCGCCAGCCCCCCCGGCTGAGTCGCAGACCGCATAGAGATCGCTGTCGAGCACATAGTTGAATTGACAGGCGCCGGCCGCCGAGTTGCTGCTCCCATTGTTGACGATCAAATGGTCTATCTTGGCCGAGTTGTGGGCATCGGAAAAATCGGGCTTGCCAAAGACGACGGCATAGGCCGGGGTATCGGCATTGACGAACAGAGAGCCCTCTTCCTTAAAATAGAAACAGCCGGTGGGATTGGCCGGGGTGCCGCCGTCGCACTGGATCTGGAGCACCGGTCCCGCGGAAATGGAGCGGCCATCGATGACCGCTCCTTGGGAAACCAGGCGAAAGCCGTTGCTGGCCTGGCCGGCGTAATCGATGCTCAGTTGCGAGGTGACCTTATAGGTGCCGGCCGGGATGTGCACTGGCCAGTTGTTAGTTATTGCGCTGTTGATCGTGCTCTGAATCGCGGTGGTGTCGTCATGGCTGTCGTCGCCGATGGCGCCGTTGCAGCGCACGTCGATCCACGGCCGCCCCGAACACATCAAAACATCGCCGCCCAAAGTCGCGGTTCCGGTCGTCGTCAGGCTCGAGAAATTGCCGGGAGACTGAGCCGAACTCGGCAGTGCGAGAGCAACGCCCGCAGCACCCAGCAAAATGGCCAGAAAAAGCTTCACCACTTAGCGCCCCTTTGGGTGCGATGGCCACCGCACGGACGGTCGCGGTCGCGTGCCGGGTGGCGGTCGCCGCGGCGATGGGCATCTGAGTTTCAAAATTTGAGTGGTCTTCGACGGGCCGAAGCGGCGGGTGATCTTGCCTCGCCGCGGGTTGTTACCAGCGCCTTGCCGCGAACGCTTGGCCCGCAGTTGCGCCATAGAGGCTGACCGGCCCCGCCGGCCGGTAGCCCGAGGGCGTGGCGAACACCGCGCCGGATACAATCGGGATCGATGCCCCGCCCGCTGTCGCGATGCCGACGTCCGAGACATAGACCGTCGCCGACGAATTATTGGCGACGAGCCACCCGTTGCCGGGCGCGACGCCGCCAAACAAGGTCTGCGCCGTCCCGCCGACACTGACGGTGCCGCTGCCGTCCACCGCAATTGACCCGGCGGCGTTGATCACCGGCAGCGGCGCGGTGGCGCTGGCAGGAGTCGCCACCCCGCCGACGATCGCGGCCGGTGCATGCAGCGGCACCAGGTTGCCGACGCTGTCGAGTCCGGTCGACAGGGCCTGGGTCGTCGTGTTCGCATCCTTCACCAGCAGCGTCACCGATGGACTCCTTTGCAGCGGCAGGCAGGTATGTCAGGAGGAGAGGCCCCCACGAGGCCTTTGCGACAGCTCGTCGTTCAGTCGGCGATAAACTTCAAAGATGCCCTCGCCCGGTATCGGCTCCACCAAGAGATCGGTGAGAGCCCAAACCAAGGCGTCGACCCGGTCCGGGGAATTCCGCTCGCGACGAAGGTTGGCATCGTCGCGCGCCCCGCCGTGAAAGTCACACATCTGGTCTTCGAGCTGCGGAAAGGCCCCGAGGTGATGAACCCGGCCCTGCTCGTAAAGCGCGGCCACTGGTTCAGCACGGACAATCTTGCCGCGCGAGGCGTAAACCGGGACAAAGGCCAGGTTCGGGTCGATGACCCGCAATGTCGCCTCGACCATCTCGCCGCCGTTATTGATCTCGGCGACGACCCGGTCGGCACGGTGTGCGCGATAGGCGGCGATCACCGCCTTCGCCCACTCCGCCGGCTGGTAGCGGCCCGAGAGGTCGGCGAGCACCCAGCCATGACCCTGGCCATCTTTGCCGGCGACGATGATGCCGGTCTCGTCGGCCCCCTCGCCCGAAGTGGCGGCCGGATCGATCGCCACCACGATCCTGACCAGGTCGGGTGCCGTGCGAACCCGCGCCGCCTCGATTACGCCGCGGTTCCACAAGCCGCCCGGCAGATCGTCGAGGATCTCGGCTTCGATCTCCTGCCGCCCGAGCCGTGTCCCTTCGTACTTTCGGACGATCTGCTCGATGAAGTCCGGAGCCAGATTGGCACGGTTCTCGTAGGTGTTGCCGCGGGTGATCGTGACCGTCCGGTCGGCGGCGAACTCGCGCAACAACTTTGTCGGGCGCGGAGTCGTCGTCACCACGACCCTCGGGTCGGTTCCCAGGCGCAAGCCGAACATTAACATGTCCCAAGCCTCGGGATAGCGCCAGCTGGCGAGTTCGTCGCACCATGCCGTGTCGTGCTGCGGTCCGCGCAGCCGTTCGGGCTCGTCGGCGCTGTAGAGCGTGGCGATCGCTCCGTTCGACCAAGTGAGCCGCCGCTTCGACGGTTCGTAGCAGGGGCGGTCCCAAGGGGGCGAAACAGCAAGGATGCCGCTGTCGCCCTCGACCATGACATTGCGGGCATCGGCGGCAGTCGGGGCGACGAGTGCCACCCGGCGCGCCGTTCGCGCCGACACCCGGGCCCGCATCAGCTCGGCGCCGGTTCGAGTCTTCCCAAAGCCGCGGCCGGCAAGGAGCAGCCACACCCGCCAATCGCCAGCCGGGGGCATTTGGCTGGACCGAGCCCAGAATGGCCAGTCGTAGAGGAGCGCGCGCGCCTCGGGAAGGCTCAGCGCAGCAACGAGGCTATTTCTCAGCGCCTCCGGCAGCGAGGCGAGCCAGCCGGCGTGCAAGCACCTCACGCGCATCCTCCGCGAGATCCGCCGGTCCGGCCTCCTCTTGTCGCTTGGGCGGCCGCACAAACATTCCGAGATGGCGCGCAATCGCGTCGAGCGCCGCCTTTTTGTCGTAGAGCTTCACCCGGTAACCCCCGGTTCCGGCGCCGGCGGGGATGATTTCGGAGATCGCCGCGGCATCCGCGTCGCTCAGCGCTGCGTGCGTCTTCAAGACCAACCCGTTTGGTCCCCACTCGGCCACGCGTCGCAAATCGGCAAAGGCAATGCGCGCGTACTCCTGCAGCACGCGTTCGGCGGTCACCCCGAGCCGCTCTGCGCGCTCCGCGATCTCGTCCAACACGCTTTCGGCAGCATCCCGGAACTCCGGCACAGCCGCAGGCTTGCGCCGGCGGCGAGCCGCTGCCGGGTGCGATGTCGGCCGACGACCGAAGCGGGATGCCAAATCGATGCTCTTGCCTGTTGCCGCTGCTCTCTGGTTTTTCCGCCGGCACCGCAATCGTCGGAGGAATCGGGCGTGATCCTTCTCCGGGTGCCCGGCGTTGGCGGCGTGGAAGCCCGGTACGGCTGCCGAGTCCTCGCATCATTCGGTGAGTGCGAAGAGATACCGGACGCGCTGCAGCCGTTGCTGTCAACCGCTGCCGCCGGCCGGCTTTGCCAATTTCGCCAGTGTGAAAGCCTTATACCCGATCGATCCGGATTTGTCAACATTAAAATTCTAATTTCGCAACGAACCGCCGTGCTGGCAATGCGACTTCGAGCGCCCCGAGAGCGGCGATCAGAATGCCTGAGGCCGTCTCCTGGCTGACCCGGCGTCCGCTCCAGCCCTGCTCGAGCGCCCACTCCTTCAGCGAACGCTCCCAGCCGACGACATGCCACAGACAGGAACCTCCGGGCGAGCCCAGGCCGCCGACAGCCAGAATTGCGCGCCACACGGTCTGCCGCGCGCCTTCGACCCGCGACCCCGGTTCCTGTCCGCCTCTGCTGATGAGCCGCGGCGCCATTTCTCGGTCGCGAATAATCGAGCGCGCGCAGCGGATCGAGTTGAGCGGTGGCAAAGCGGGCCCGAAAATCCTCCCCGGCCTGGCGCATCGCACCGGTGATCGAGCCGCGGCGCTCCATCGTCGCCAGGATATCGACCGCCCGATAGGGCCGAGCCGTGCGGCCGGCATCGTCGGCGATCGGCCGCTCCGGGCGTTCGACCGGGCCCTGTAGGAGGCGTTCGGGAGTTGGCATAATACCCCCGTCGGCAGCAGCGACAGGGCTCTTGCGGGAAGAATACGGGCGAACCATGCGTACCTCGTTAAGAACATAACAAGAACAATATAGTCATGAAAATGTTCTGACCGCTTGCTCGAGTCTTTTGAGAAAGCGTCGAGAAGGCGCGGGGCCGTTATCCCCGCGGCGCCCGCCAACAGCGGTTGCCAAGGCTTCGACCTCGCGCAGCCGCTTGGCTTCCGCCGCGGTGCCGCCCGCGAGATGGCAAAGCGCATGATGCGCTGGACAATATGATGAACCGCGCTGCACCCCCGCCCCACACGAACGGCGGTGATCATTGTCCTCAATGATGTAGCAGCAGGATGGGTCGCGAGGTTGCTGCGTTCCTGAAGCCCGCGAAAAGTCGTCCATCATTGTGCTCCGGCGTTCAATAAGACAGGCTTGTGATCATCGCATTATCATGATAACATGATCTGGATCAGTGTCAATATGAGAATTGTGATTGCAACATGGATACGGATTGGTTCCATCAGGCCCTCGAGCGAGTCGGGGCGACCCAGGCGGATCTCGCCCGGCACTTGCGTCTTGCTCCCTCGGCGGTATCCCGCATGCTTAAGGGCGAGCGTCAGATGAAACAGCTCGAAACTGTCCAGATTGCCGGATTTCTCGGGATCAGCCCGGACGAGGTTCTGCGTCACGCCATCGACAATGCGACCTCGGTGAGGGACGGCGATGCCCCGCGGCCAGGTCGCGGCCGGCCAGTTTCCGCATCTCCCCCGGGAGGGTTGCGTTCCGCCGATATGATCCCGATCCGCAGTGCCGGACGCGGCGGCACTGACCAGGAGATGTTTTTGGACAGCGGGATCGGTTATACGCCGCGGCCGGCCAATCTGGGTGGGGTTCAGGCGGCCTATGCAATCTACATGGTCGGCGACAGCATGGAACCGCGCTACGAGCAAGGATGGCTGCTACACGTCAACCCGTTCAAGCCGCCGAAGCGCGGCCGCGACGTCGTCGTCTACAAAGAGGGCCAAGCCGTTCTAATTAAACAATTTGTCGGGTGGGAAGCCGACACTCTGGTGCTGCGCCAGTTCAACCCACCCGACACGCTCAGAATTCCGCGTGCCGAGGTCCGCGAATGCCACCTCATAGTCGGCGCTGATCAGGAACGATAACGGCGCTGAAGCACCAGGACGATGCCGAAGCGCGGAGAAGGCGCGCCGTGCCGACGGCGAGTGAGAGGTCAGACCATTCAGGCAGCCTCGCGCCTGCCAGCCTCCTCGATGACCAGACCCTTCTCGCCGGCCGTGACATGCACCATCGATCCGTCGGGAATACGCCCCGCCAGGATCAGTTCGGCCAGCGGGTTCTGCAATTCGCGCTGGATCACCCGCCGCAATGGGCGAGCTCCGTAAACCGGATCGTATCCCGTGTTGCCGAGCCAAGCCATTGCCGATGCGTCGAGGTCGAGAGTGATCTTGCGATCGGCCAGCAGCCTTTTCAGCCGCTCGATCTGGATCGCCACAATTCCTTTCATGTCGTCGCGCGACAACCGGCGGAACAGCAGGATCTCGTCGAGCCGGTTGAGGAACTCTGGCCGGAAGGCGGCACGCACCGCCTCCATGACCGCCTCGCGGGCGACCGAGACATCGGCTCGCTCGGGCAACCGCGCCAACGCCTCGCTGCCGAGGTTCGAGGTCAGCACGATAAGAGTGTTGCGGAAGTCGACAGTGCGGCCCTGCCCGTCGGTCAGGCGACCGTCGTCGAGCACCTGCAACAGCACATTGAACACATCGGGGTGCGCCTTCTCAACCTCGTCGAACAGGATCACCTGATAGGGCCGGCGCCGCACCGCCTCGGTCAGAGAGCCGCCCTCGTCATAGCCGACATAGCCCGGCGGGGCGCCGATCAGGCGCGATACCGAATGCTTCTCCATGTATTCCGACATGTCGATGCGCACCATGGCGCTCTCGTCGTCGAACAGGAATTCGGCGAGAGCCCGCGTGAGCTCGGTCTTGCCTACACCCGTCGGCCCCAAGAACAGGAACGAGCCCATCGGCCGGTTCGGGTCCTGCAATCCGGCACGGGCCCGGCGGATCGCGTTGGAAACCGCGGTCACCGCCTCGTCTTGGCCGACAACCCGGCGCCGCAGAGCATCCTCCATATGGAGGAGCTTGTCGCGCTCGCTCGACAGCATCTTGTCGACCGGAATTCCGGTCCAGCGCGACACCACCGCAGCGATGTGCTCAGCGGTGACCGCTTCTTCCAGCATGCGTCCGGCTTCGGCCTCCTCGACCTCCTTCAGCTTGCGCTCGATCTCGGGGACTATGCCATAGGTCAGTTCGCCGGCACGGCTCCAGTCGCCGCGCCGCTGGGCTACGTCGAGTTCGGCGCGCGCCTGCTCGAGCTGCTCCTTGAGCTTTGCCGCCCCGGCGAGCTTGTCCTTTTCCGCCCGCCATTGCGCGGTCAGCTCGGCTGAGTGCTGCTCGAGCTCCTCGAGTTCCTTGACCAGCTTTTCAAGGCGATCTCGCGACGCCGCGTCGTTCTCCTTCTTCAACGCCTCGCGCTCGATCTTGAGCTGGACGATGCGACGATCGAGCTCGTCGATCGCCTCGGGCTTCGAGTCCACCTCCATTCGTAGCCGCGAGGCGGCCTCATCCATCAGATCGATCGCCTTGTCCGGCAAAAAGCGGTCGGTGATGTAGCGGTTCGATAAGGTGGCCGCTGCGACAATTGCCGCGTCGGTGATCCGCACTCCGTGATGCAGCTCGTATTTTTCCTTGATGCCGCGCAGGATCGAAATGGTGTCCTCGACCGACGGCTCGTTCACAAAGACCGGCTGGAAGCGACGCGCCAGCGCGGCGTCCTTTTCGATGTTCTTGCGATATTCGTCGAGCGTCGTTGCACCGACGCAATGCAGTTCGCCGCGCGCCAACGCCGGCTTTAGCATGTTGGAGGCGTCCATCGACCCTTCCGCCTTGCCGGCGCCCACGAGTGTGTGAAGTTCGTCGATGAACAGGATGATTTCGCCCGCCGCTGCGGTCATTTCCGCCAGAACCGCCTTCAACCGCTCCTCGAACTCGCCACGGAACTTGGAGCCGGCGATCAGCGCACCCAGATCGAGCGCCAGGAGGCGCTTGTCTTTCAGACCTTCGGGCACGTCGCCGTTGACAATGCGCAACGCAAGACCCTCGACAATGGCCGTTTTGCCGACTCCGGGTTCGCCGATCAGCACAGGATTGTTCTTGGTGCGCCGCGACAACACCTGGATGGTGCGGCGGATCTCCTCGTCTCGCCCGATCACCGGGTCGAGCTTGCCGTCGCGCGCCGCCCCGGTCAGATCGCGGGCGTATTTCTTTAGAGCTTCATAACTGTCCTCGGCCGAGGCGGTGTCGGCCTTGCGCCCCTGGCGCAGATCTTCGATCGCGGCGTTGAGCTTTTGCGGCGTCAACCCGGCCGCGGCGAGCGCTTTGCCCGCTGAGATCTCACGCGCCATCGACAGCGCCAACAGGAGCCGCTCGACGGTGACAAAGCTGTCGCCGGCCTTTTGTGCGATCTGCTCGGCCTGTTCAAAGACGCGAGCAATCTCGGGAGACATATAGACTTGGCCGGCCCCGGAGCCTTCGACCCGCGGCAGCTTGGCGAGGTCGGCCTCGACCGTCGCAAGCGCGGCCTGCGGATCGCCACCCGCCACCTGGATCAAATTGGCGCTAAGCCCCTCCTTGTCCTCGAGCAGCACTCTGAGCAGATGCTCCGGGGTCAGCCGCTGATGGCCGCTGCGCAGTGCGAGCGCCTGGGCCGACTGGATAAACCCCTTCGACCGTTCGGTATATTTTTCGAATTCCATGATGTGCTCCGCAAAGCCGGACGCGGCGCTCCGCTCAGGCAGCCCCGCGATCCTCTTCTTGGGCGTATATGGCGCGGCCTAACAGTCAGGCAACCCCGTCATTCTGCTCGCGACGCAGCCGCCCAAGTCCGCAAGGACCGTCACGTCGGCAGAACCAGCACCATCCCACACGGGAACAGCTCAAAAGCGAGGCGGCTGGTCCTCGCCCGGCAACATCGGCAGCGACGGCTGCAGCAGGCCGTCATCGGTTTCGCTGCGTTCTTCCTCGGACTCACCGACATCCGCATCGGCCGGCGTCATCGGCCGCGGCGCCCCGTGTTGACTGCCATCGCCGTTGGCGTTCATGACCCGAAAGTAGTGCTCGGCATGTTGGTAGAGGTTCTCTGCCGCGATCCGGTCACCGCTCGCCGCCGCCTCGCGGGCCAAGGCAACATAACGTTCGAATACCTGGTAAGCGTTGCCGCGGATTTTGACGTTCGGGCCGTTGCTGTCGAAATTCTGAATGCGCTGGGGCATTCGCGGGCGGTTATGATGCGGATTATTTCCGTTGTTGCGGCCACGCGATCGCTTGTTTGGGCCTGGTCTCATGACACCTGTCTGATCTCGGTGGAAAAGGTCCGGACCTTTGGTCCGATCGGAGCGTTCGCGGTCCCCTGCACGATCTCGGACAGGGTGGTCTCGTGCATATATCCGGCGCTCCCCTGCGCGGGATCGAACTCTCCACAGCGGCAGCCTAGACGGGACGGCGACATATTCCAAGATTTTTTTGCCCGCCCGAGCCCGCGGGGCTCAGCTGCTTTTGCCGAGGCGCGCCACGACGCAGCGCTCGACGCCGGCGAGATCGCACTCCACGCCATCGATCGTCAGGCCGCGAGCTTCGAAGATAGCCGCGACGCCAGGAGCCTGGCCGCTCCCGAGCTCGGCCGCCAAGACACCGCCGGAAGCCAGCAACGCCGGCAGATCCAGGGCAATGGCTCGAAAGGCGTCAAGACCGTCATCGCCGCCGTCAAGGGCGCGCTGCGGGTCATAACGGCGCACCTCGGGCGGCAGCTGGGCAAGCTCCTCGGTGCCGATGTAAGGCGGATTGGCGACGATCGCGTCGAATTGTCCCGACAGCGCTCTGCCCCAATCGCCGACCAAGAACCGAGCGCGATCGCATAGCCCCAGCCTGGCAGCATTGCCGTGGGCCGTCCGGATCGCTCCAGCGGCAATGTCGGTACCAAGACCCATGGCGGTCGGGCATTCGGATAATAAGCGCAAGCAGCAGGCATCCGGTCCCGGTCCCGAGATCGAGAAAGCTCAAGGGTGCGCTGCGATCGCCGATTCGGGCGAGCACCGCCTCGACCAGGGTCTCGCTCTCCGGCCTGGGGTCGAGGGTGTCGGTCGACAACGCAAAACTCAACCCCCAGAACTCGCGCCGGCCGAGGACGCGGCTCAGCGGCTCGCCCTCGATCAGCCGTCCGAGCGCTAGGCGTAGTCGATCGGCCTCGTCCTGTTCGAGCTCGCGCTCCGGATGGCTCAGCAACTCGGCCGCAGAACTACCCGACACGCCGCCCAAGAGCCGTCGGGCGTGACGGCGTGGCTCGTCGAAACCAGCCGCCGACAGCGCTGCCGCCGCTTCGGCGAGAAACGACCCGAGAGTATCCGGCACCCGAACCTTTATCCCTCCACCGCCGCCAGCCGCGCCGCATGATCTTCGGCGAGGATCGCGTCGATGATCTCGTCGAGCGCCTCGCCGCTCATCACTTTGTCGATCTTGTAGAGCGTCAGGTTGATGCGGTGGTCGGTGACCCGGCCCTGCGGAAAATTGTAGGTGCGGATGCGCTCCGACCGATCGCCGCTGCCTACCTGGCTCTTGCGCTCGGCGGCGCGGGCATTGTCGCGCGCCCGGCGTTCCATCTCGTAAAGCCGCGAGCGCAGCACCTTCAGCGCCCTCGCCTTGTTCTTGTGCTGCGATTTCTCATCCTGCTGGATGACCACGAGCCCGGTCGGCAGATGAGTGATCCGCACCGCGCTGTCGGTCGTGTTGACCGACTGCCCGCCGGGTCCGCTGGCCCGGAAGACGTCGATGCGAAGATCCTTGTCGTCGATCTTGACATCGACCTCCTCGGCCTCGGGCAGCACGGCGACAGTGGCCGCCGAAGTGTGAATGCGGCCGCCGGCCTCGGTCTCGGGCACGCGCTGGACGCGGTGCACCCCGGATTCGAATTTGAGCCGGGCGAATACGTCGCGCCCGGTGATCGAGGCGCTGGCCTCCTTGAAGCCGCCGAGCCCGGTCTCGGACAGATCGAGCAGTTCAAACTGCCAACCGCGCAACCCCGCATAGCGCTGATACATACGAAACAGCTCGGCCGCGAACAGCGCCGCCTCCTCGCCGCCGGTGCCGGCACGGACTTCGAGAATCGCATTGCGCGCGTCGTCGGCATCCTTCGGGCAGCAGAGATAGCCTGACCCTGCCCTCCAGCGCCGGCAGGCGTTCGCGCAGCGCCTGCAGCTCCTCCTCGGCCAGGGCCTTCAATTCCATATCTTCGGTCGACCGCGCCATATCCGCCAGCGTCGACAGCTCGGTCCGAGCCCGGCGCAGCGCGCCGATCTCATCGACGATCGGAGACAGATCGCTGTATTCCTTGGACAGCCTCGCGATCTGGGAGGCGCCGAGCCCCGCCACGGCGAGCGAAGCACTCAACTCCGCATGCCGCCGCACAAGTTGGTCGAGCCGCCCTTCGAGTGCCGGCTCCATCGTCAGCCCATTAGCGCCTTTAGGCGCCCGCGCAGCTCATCCAGGCTGCTGTCCATCGGCACTGCCCGGTTCATCGGCAGGCTCGCTGGAACATCGGTCTGATCGCCACTATCGAGATCGCGCAACCGTACTTCGCCCCTGGCTGCTTCCTCGTCGCCGATCAGAATCGCGGCACGTGCGTTGACCCGGTTCGCCCGCCGCATGCGTCGCGAAAGATTGCCGGAGTAAGCCAGATCGACGGCCCATCCATGATACCGAAGAACCTCGGCGATCATCGGCGCCATCGACTCGCCCGCCTCTCCAATCGGCACGACCGCGATCGGTCTTGGCGGCCCCGGCGGCTCGGCGATCAGCATCGCGAGCCGCTCGATGCCGGCTGCCCAACCGACCCCGGGCATCGCCGGCCCGCCCATCATTTCGACCAGGCCGTCATATCGTCCCCCGCCCAGCACCGTGCCTTGGGCACCGAGATCGGAGGTTACGAATTCGAACGCGGTGTGAGTGTAGTAATCAAGGCCTCGCACCAGACGCGGGTTGAGGTGGTAGCTGATATCCAGCCGATCGAGCCCGTCGCGCACGCGGCTGAAGAAATCCTGTGACCCGGCGTTCAGATAATGGTCGAAGGACGGCGCAGCAGCATTGATCCGTACATCGCCTGGATCTTTCGAATCGAGAATGCGCAGTGGGTTGGTGTCGAGCCGACGACGGCTATCGTCCGATAAGTCGGATTTTCGCGTCGAGAAGTAGGTGACGAGTGCGTCGCGGTAAGCCCTGCGGCTTTCGGGGTCGCCAAGCGTATTCAGCTGGAGGGCGACTCTGTCGGCGATTCCCAGCTCGTCGAGAATACGCCGGCCGAGCGCGATGAGCTCGATATCCGCCTGCGGCTGCGGCACGCCTAAGATCTCGACATTGATCTGGTGAAATTGGCGGAGCCTTCCCTTTTGCGGCCGCTCGTAGCGGAACACCGGGCCGCTGCAGAAGAATTTGAGTGGCGCCGATTGGGTTAGCCCGTTCGACAAGACAGCACGGACGATCCCGGCTGTATATTCGGGGCGAAGGCTCACCTCTTCACCGCCGCGATCGGTGAAGGTATACATCTCCTTTGAAACGATGTCGGTGTGCTCGCCGATCGGGCGCGCGAAGACCTCGGTGAACTCGAAGATCGGTGTCGCCATCTCGGCAAAGCCGTAGAGCTCAGCGGCGGCCCGCGCAGTCTCACTGACCCGTCGGTGGCGCCGTGCCGCATCGGGCAGGAGATCCTGGGTGCCGCGCACCGGCTGCAAAGCCTGCATCAATGTCTCTCCGAACCCGGGTCACATGACACTAAGGATAGTCATCGGGACAATCCGCATAAGATGCTTGCTTGCGCCCGTTTCCTCAAGGCCCCGAGGCGGGGAGGCCGAGCGCAGTTCACCGTCTTGCGCCCCAGTTTCCCGCCCCGCACGATTTGACTTCCGCGGACCTCTTCCCTATGTTCCGGGATCGCCGAGGAGCCCGGACATGAAGATCGTCAATTCACTCAAGACATTGAAGAAACGCGATAAAAATTGCCGCGTCGTGCGGCGCAAGGGTCGCGTCTACGTCATCAATAAGACCAATCCGAGATACAAGGCGCGCCAGGGCTGAGCGCAGCGGTCGAGCGCGGCTTGGGCGCCGCAGGCGATCAATGCCGATGAGGATGCCGAGACCGGATGCTGCGGTTCTGCAACGGCGCACCGAGATTGTCGAGACGTTGCGGCGGATCGTGCCCGGGGAAGGGGTCATCGTCTCCGAGGCCGAGTGCCGCGCCTATGAGAGCGACGGGCTGACTGCTTATCGCCAGCTGCCGATGGTCGTCGTATTGCCGTCCCGCGTCGAAGAAGTTGCGGCGGTTTTACGATATTGCAAGGAGTTGGGCGTCAAGGTCGTGCCGCGCGGCGCCGGCACGTCGCTGTCGGGGGGTGCGCTGCCGCTCGCCGACGGCGTGCTGCTCGGCATGGCAAAGTTCAACCGAATCCTCGACATCGACTACGACAATCGCTGCGTCACCGCCCAACCCGGCGTCACCAACCTGGCGCTGACCCAGGCGGTCGAGCAGGCCGGGTTTTATTATGCGCCCGACCCGTCGAGCCAGATCGCCTGCACGATCGGCGGCAACGTCGCGGAGAATTCGGGTGGCGTGCACTGCCTCAAATACGGGCTAACCACGAACAATATCCTCGGCATCGAGATGGTGCTGATCGACGGCGAGATCGTCCGCCTCGGCGGCAAGCACTTCGATGCCGAGGGCTACGATTTGCTCGGCGTGATGACCGGCTCCGAAGGGCTGCTCGGGGTCGTCACCGAGGTCACCGTGCGCATTTTGCCTAAGCCGACCGCGGCGCGCGCGCTGCTGATCGGGTTTGCGACGGCCGAAGACGCCGGGAATTGCGTCGCCGCCATCATCGCCGCCGGCATCATACCGGGCGGGATGGAAATGATGGATCGGCCGGCGATCCATGCCGCCGAGGCTTTTGTCGAGGTCGGCTATCCGCTGGATGTCGAGGCCTTGCTGATCGTCGAGCTCGACGGCGCGCCGGCCGAAATCGACCATCTGATCGACAAAGTCGAGGCGCTCGCGCGCGATCATCGGGCGGCGACGATCCGAACGAGCCGCGACGATACCGAACGGCTCGCCTTCTGGTCGGGGCGCAAGGCCGCCTTTCCGGCGGTCGGGCGGATCTCGCCCGATTATTACTGCATGGACGGCACCATCCCGCGCGCCCGCCTCGCCGAGGTGCTGAGCCGGATGCGCGCGCTCTCGGACCAGTACGGCCTCGGCGTGGCAAACGTCTTTCATGCCGGCGACGGCAACCTCCACCCGCTGATCCTCTACGACGCCAACAAACCTGGCGAAATCGAGCGGGCCGAGTCGTTCGGCTCCGACATTCTGCGGCTTTGCGTCGAGGTCGGCGGCGTCTTGACCGGAGAGCATGGGGTCGGCGTCGAAAAGCGCGACCTGATGGGGGTGATGTTCGACGACTGCGACCTGGCGCACCAGCAGCGCCTCAAATGCGCGTTCGATCCGGACGGGCTGCTGAACCCCGGCAAAGTCTTCCCGCAGCTCCATCGTTGCGCCGAGCTCGGCCGCCTCCACGTTCATGCCGGCCGGCTGCCGTTTCCCGATCTGCCGCGCTTCTAGCGCTCGGGGCTCCAAAGCCGTAGGATCGGCTTTGTGCAGCGAAGCCCATCGATGACGATTTCGGTAGCGGTGCGGATGATTGGTTTCGCCTTGCTCGCCCATCCCACCACACATGACATCATGGGTCATGACACGGTTCTCGCCCAGCGATCTGGCGGAATTGCGCGAAGCGGTCGGCGACGCACTTGCCGCCCAGGAACCGCTCGAACTGATGGCAGGTGGCTCGAAACGCAACCTGGGGCGTCCAATGCAGACGCCTCGCACGCTCGATCTATCGAAGCTTGCTGGCATCCGTAGCTATGAGCCCCATGAGCTGGTGTTGACGACAGGGGCGGCGACCCGGCTCGACGAGATCGAAACGGCGCTGGCGCAAAACGGGCAGATGCTAGCCTTCGAGCCGCCGGATTGGAGATCCATGCTGGGCACATCGGAGGCGCAGCCGACGCTTGGTGGTGCGCTCGCCTGCAATCTTTCGGGGCCGCGTCGGATCAAGGCGGGCGCCGCCCGGGACCATTTTCTCGGCTTTCGCGGCGTGAGCGGCCGCGGGGAAATCTTCAAGTCCGGCGGCAAGGTCGTCAAAAACGTCACCGGCTACGACCTCTCTAAGCTGATGGCCGGCTCCTACGGCACGCTTGCCGCACTTGAAGAGGTAACAGTCAAGGTGCTGCCCCAGCCCGAGCACAGCGTCACGGTGCTGTTTTGCGGGCTCGATCCCGCGGCGGCGGTGCGCTCGATGAACCGGGCGCTGGCATCGCCGCATGAGGTCTCTGGCGCCGCCTATCTGCCGCCCGCTTCGATCGCCGCGCTGCCCCCCTTCTCAGCGATGCCCGGAGTGGCGGCCCTCCGCATCGAGGGCCCTCTACCCTCGGTCGCGTACCGTCGCGAGCAGCTGTTGGCCGAGCTGGCCGCTGAATGCGAATCGACAGTGATCGAAGGCGGTGGCTCCGCTGCGTTCTGGCGAGCGATCCGCGATGTCGAGCCGCTCGCGAGACCGTCCGA
Source organism: uncultured Alphaproteobacteria bacterium (assembly GCA_963795485.1). Taxonomy (GTDB): domain Bacteria; phylum Pseudomonadota; class Alphaproteobacteria; order ATCC43930; family CGMCC-115725; genus AP-15. The sequence continues at coordinate 145,558 of CAWCIL010000008.1, read as the reverse complement.
CCGTGCCGTGTGGCGCGTGTCGGTCGCACCTTCCCGAGGTGCGGAGTTTGGCGAGACGATCGAGCGCCGGCTCGACGCGATCTGGTATCTCGACTGGGGCGGCGGATTGATATGGGTCGCGGTCGCCGGAGGCGAGGATGGCGGTGCCGCGGAGATCCGCGCCGGAATCCGCGGGGTCGATGGGCACGGCACCGGGCACGCTACGCTGGTCAGAGGCCCGGCAGCGTTGCGGCGCGCTGTACCGGTGTTTGAGCCGCAGCCCCCGGCGCTAGCGGCGCTCGCCTCGCGGATCAAAGCCGGTTTCGACCCGCGCCATATCCTGAACCCGGGGCGCCTCGGCGAGACGAGCTGAGACGATGCGGACCGATTTCACGGCCGAGCAGCTCGCCGATCCCGACACCGCGCAGTCCGAAAAAATCCTGCGCAACTGCACCCATTGCGGGTTCTGCACCGCGACCTGCCCCACCTACCTGCTGCTCGGCGACGAGCTCGACAGTCCGCGCGGCCGCATCTACCTGATCAAGGAGATGCTGGCAGGCGAGAAGGTCTCCCCGGACACAGTCAAGCATATCGACCGCTGCCTCTCGTGCCTCTCGTGCATGACGACCTGCCCATCGGGGGTCAATTACATGCACCTTGTCGACCATGGCCGACGCTGGATCGAAGCGAATTACCGCCGTCCGCCGGCTGAGCGGGCATTGCGGCAAATGCTCGCAACCGTTTTGACGCGGCCCTGGCTGTTCCGCCTGGCGCTGCGCTGCGCCACCCTTGGCAGGCCGTTCGCACGATTTCTGCCGGGACGCCTCGCGCCGCTGATAACGCTGGCCCCCTCCGCGGTTCCCTTTGCCTCGGCCGCCGACCGACCACGCATCTTTCCGGCCGAAGGCGAACGGCGGATGCGTGTTGCGCTGCTGCCCGGCTGCGCGCAGCGAGTGCTGGCGCCCGAGATCAACGAGGCGACTGTCCGGCTGTTGACCCGGCACGGCTGCGAGGTCGTCGTCGCGCGGGGCAGCGGCTGCTGCGGGTCGCTCGCCCACCATCTGGGCCAGGAAGAGGCGGCGCTGGCCTTCGCCCGCGCCGACATCGACGCCTGGGAGCGCGAAAGGCTCGCCGGCGGGCTCGACGCGATCGCGATCAATGCGTCCGGTTGCGGCACGACGGTAAAGGATTACGGTTTCATGCTGCGCGAGGATCCGACCTATGCCGAGAAGGCGCTCCGCGTCGCCTCCCTGGCCCGCGACGTTACCGAGGTGATCGAGACGCTCGTCTTACATGCGCCCGTCCCGGAAGTCGCCGGCCTCGGCCGGCGCGTCGCCTATCATTCCGCCTGCTCGATGCAGCACGGTCAGCGCATTCACGCCGGCCCAAAAGCGCTGCTGACTAGAGCCGGCTTCGACACGCTGGAGGTGCCGGAAGGGCACGTTTGCTGCGGCTCGGCCGGGACCTACAATCTGCTGCAGCCGGAGATCGCCGAGAAGCTGCGTGAGCGCAAGCTGGCCAACATCGCCAAGACCCATCCCGATCTCGTCGCCACCGGCAATATCGGCTGTATCACCCAGCTCGCCTCCGGTGCAGCGATGCCGGTCGTGCACACCGTCGAGCTTCTCGACTGGGCCACCGGCGGTCCTGCGCCAAAGGCGCTCCGAGCCGGTCAGCCGGCCCGACGGTGGGCAATGGCGGGGATCAACAGCGACAGCGCGAGCGCCAAGGCGCCGATCAGGGCCGGTGCGAGCCAATCAGCACCGCCGAGCATGACCCGCTCCCCAGCCGCGCCGAAATCGACATAGGCGATCGTCATCGGCAATTGGCCGACGAGGGACCCGAACGCATATGAACCGAGCGGCATCCGCGTCAGCCCCAGACCGTAATTGCCGAGACTGTGCGGCATCACCGGGATCAGCCGAAGCAACGCCACCGCGCGCCACCCGCCACGCTCGATCCGATCGAGCACTAGTCGCAGGCGGACACGGCGATCGAGACCGAAAAGGCCGGAATTGATGTAGCGCGCCGCCAGGAACCCCGCGACCGCGCCGGCGACGCTGCCGATTGCCGCCCAAAAAATGCCCAAGCGGATGCCGAACAGCAGCCCGGCCAAGATTGCCAGCATGGTGCGCGGAACAAACAGTAGGCTGGCCGCGACGTGGACCGCGAGAAAGATTAGCGGGGTTGCTGGATAGCGGCCGATCGCCGCGGCAACGGCAGCCGGGTCGAGAGCAGCTCGCCAATGCCAGGCAGCAGCAATCCCGACCCCGAGAAGGCCGAGCGAGATAACCCCGATAATCCGGCGGATCCCGGCGCGAACCAGGCTCGGCGCGGTTCTCTTCTTCGATGTCATCGCAACGCCGGGATCGAGGACGAAGCCGAACCGGTTGGATCTGTCTCGGCTGTTTCGGCCGGCGCCTCGCCGACGAGACGCGGTCGTGCGGCGCGGCGCTGGAGCCACAACATGCCGAAGAGATCGACGATCCCGACGCCCAGACGGTCGAGAACGCCATATTTCGAAGTGCCGCCGCCTCGCGGCCGGTGATTGACTGGCACCGAGCGCACGGTTCCACCCGCGCGCAGCACCAGCGCCGGCAAAAACCGATGCATATGGTCGAAATCGGGCAGTTCGAGAAACAGCGCGCGCGGAAAAAGCTTCAGGCCGCATCCGGTGTCAGGGGTGTTGTCCCCAAGAAGCCCAGCCCGGATCCTGTTTGCGATTTGCGACGCCGCGCGCTTCGACCAGCTGTCTTGACGATTGCGGCGATAGCCGGCAAGCAATAGCGGCGGGGCGGCCGGGGCGGCCCGAGCGAGAGCCCACAATCGGGGAAGATCGGCCGGATCGTTCTGACCATCGCCATCGAGGGTCGCGACCCATGCCGCCCGCGCCGCTCGAACCCCGGTGCGAATTGCCGCGCTCTGTCCGCAGCTCTGTGCGTGGCGCAGCAGTCTAAGCTCCGGCCCGAGCCGTTGAATCTCGGTAATGGTCGCATCGCTGCTGCCATCATCGACGTAGATAATCTCATATGCGATCAAACCATCCAGCGCCGCGGCAATTTCGGCCACCAGCGGCGAAATGTTTTCAGCTTCGTTCCTGACCGGGATGACGACGGAAAGGTCCATAAGCGTGATGGTTTAGACCTCGGATCGGGGGCCGCAGACGGTACGGCAGCTTGGCGCAGCATCCCTTTGGCAATAGGCGGCGGATGTAGCATGCTTCCCCGGGTTGGAGCAAATTGCCTTGGGAGGACGTCCTTGCCGGACGAGACCGACGCCACCGCGACGCCCGCCGGGCGGCAAGCCATGATGCTCAACCCGAGGCGCGGGGTTTCGCAAGTCTGGCGCGCACTGCCTGGTTGGCGGGTCGGCCCGACGAGGTTCGGCCTCATCCGCATGTCGCTGCTCGCGTTCTCGGTCGGGGTCGTGGCCGGGCTCGGAGCCTTTGTTTTCCGCGAGCTGATCGGTCTCGTCCACAACATCCTGTTCCTGGGTAGGCTGGCTTTCGAATACGACGCAAATCTGTTCACGCCGGCCAGCCCTTGGGGAGCGATGGTCATCCTCGTTCCGGTCGTCGGGGCGATCGTAGTCACCTTCCTCGTCGTTAACTTCGCTCCCGAAGCCAAGGGGCACGGCGTCCCGGAAGTGATGGACGCGATCTATTATGGCGGCGGCGTCATCCGCCCGGTAGTAGCGGTGGTAAAATCACTGGCATCGGCTTTCGCCATCGGCAGCGGTGCTTCGGTCGGGCGGGAAGGTCCGATCGTTCAGATCGGTTCTTCGTTCGGCTCGACCCTCGGTCAGCTGATCCGGATGGACCCCGGGCAACGGATCATCTTGATTGCCGCCGGCGCCGGCGCCGGCATCGCCGCCACGTTCAACACGCCGATCGGAGGGGTGCTGTTCGCGATCGAGCTGATGCTGCCGGAGGTCAGCGTCAATACGTTTCTGCCGGTGGCGGTGGCGACCGGGACGGCGACGTTTATCGGGCGCATCTTCTTTGGCACTCACCCCTCGTTTCAAGTCCCGGCGATAGTCGCGCTTCCTACTGAGCCGGCGGCAGCTGCACTGATCATCGCGCTCTATATCGTGCTTGGCTGTCTCATCGGAGTCGCCGGCGCTGCTTATATCCGAGGTTTGTACGCACTCGAAGATTTATTCGATCGGATTCCGGGGAATTATTTCCGTCACTGCTTGGGCATGTTGCTGGTCGGTGTGCTGATCTACTGGCTTCACGAGAGCTTCGGACACTACTTTGTCGAGGGGGTCGGTTATGCCACTATTCAAGCGATCCTGACCGGCCAGCTCAACGCTGCGGGACTTCTCGCCTTATTGTTCCTCTGCAAGCTGGCGGCGACTTCGCTCAGTCTCAGCTCGGGCTCGTCGGGCGGCATTTTTTCACCCTCGCTTTACATGGGCGCAACGTTGGGCGCCGCGTTCGCCGGATTCGTCACGCTGATCGCCCCGGGAATCCCGGTCAATCTGCCGGCCTTTGCGATGATCGGCATGGGCGCCATGGTCGGCGGCGCCACCGGTGCTGCGATGACCGCCGTGACGATGATCTTCGAGATGACCCGAGACTACGCCATCGTGCTGCCGATGATTTTGGCGGTGGCTGTCGCCCTCGGCGTTCGCCGCCTCTTGTCCCGCGAAAACATCTATACCTTAAAGTTGTCGCGGCGCGGCCATACGATCCCGAAGGCTCTTCAGGCCAATATGTTTCTGGTCCGCAAGGCGAAAGAGGTAATGGAACGGGATTTTCTTGTTGTGCCCGCCGATCTTTCCCTCAACGCCTTCTTGAGGCAGGCCGACCATCATGGCGCCATGCGCCATATCGTCGTGACCAAGGGCGACCGCATTGTCGGCGTCGTGCGCATCAATACCGCGCTCAGGCAACGCTTGGTCGAGACCGGAGCGGACATCGCGTTCGGCGACGTCGCCGCGCGCGACTTCACCCTCGTCAGAGAGGACGATGTCGCCTTTGACGTGATCAGGCGGATGTGGCGCCGTAAGGTTATCATGGCGATCGTGGTGCCCTCAGCGGGCCCCCGCTTTCGCTTGCCAAGGCCGGAGGACGTGCGAGGGGTGATTACCAAGGAGCATGTTGCCGACGCCGTCGCCGGCAGCATCCAGGTCTATCCTCGATGAGCCGGCGCCGGCCTCGCGAACACGGCCCGAGCCCCAGCCACGGACAGCGCCGGACCGGGTTCCGAGCGCCGGACCGGGCTCCGATTGTGCCCCGCGCACACGCGTCACCCCTCGACCCAGGCGATGCGAAGGATGTTGGTCGCGCCGGGGGTGCCAAAAGGTACCCCGGCGGTTATGACAATCCGCTGGCCGGGCTGTGCGACTTGTTCCCGGTGCGCAATGCGCGACGCCCTTTGCACCATATCCGCGAAGCTTTTGACATCTCGGGTATGCACGCAATGAGCGCCCCACAGCAGGGCGAGCCGACGCGCCGTGCCGAGGTTCGAGGTCAGCACCAGGATCGGCGCCTCGGGGCGCTCGCGCGCGGCGCGCATGGCCGTGGCGCCCGAGGTCGTGTAGGATACGATCGCTGCGGCGCGGACCGTGCTCGCGACCTGACAGGCCGCGGCGCTGATCGCGTCCGGCGCGGTGTGTTCGTGCTCGATTCTGGTGCCTGCGAGCATCGTATGGTAGAGAGGGTCCTCCTGCACGCGGCAAGCGATGCGGTCCATCATCGCCACTGATTCGACCGGGTAACGCCCGGCTGCGGTTTCGGCCGACAGCATCACCGCGTCCGCCCCGTCATAGACCGCAGTGGCGACATCTGAAGCTTCAGCCCGCGTCGGGGTCGGCGATGCGATCATTGATTCGAGCATCTGTGTCGCCACGACGACCGGCTTGCCAGCGAGACGGCAGGCGTGGACCACCTGCTTTTGCACCCTCGGCACGTCTTCAGGTGGCATTTCGACGCCGAGGTCGCCGCGTGCCACCATCAGTGCGTCCGCTAGTTCGATGATCTCCGCCAGCCGGTCGATCGCCGACGGCTTTTCGAGCTTGACCATGACCCCGGCGCGGCCGGCGACAAGCTTGCGGCCTTCGGCTACGTCATCAGGGCGCTGGACAAACGAGAACGCAATCCAATCGGCGCCATGGTCGAGCGCGAAAGCGAGATCGGCCCGATCCTTTTCCGTGATCGCCGACAACGGCAGCACCGCGTTCGGCACGTTGACCCCCTTGCGGTCCGAGAGCGTCCCGCCGACCCGGCATACGGTGTCGGCGAAGTCGGGACCGCAACTCTCCGCCTCGAGCCGCACCTTACCGTCGTCGAGCAGCAGCTCGGTCCCCATCGTTAGCGCCTCGAAGATCTCGGGATGCGGCAGCGTCGCCCGCATTCGGTCTCCCGGACATCGATCGAGATCGAGGCGGAAATGGTCGCCGGCAGCAAGCTCGATTGGACCCTCGGCAAAGGTTCCGAGGCGCAGCTTCGGCCCTTGCAAATCGGCGAGAATGCCAATCGGACGGCCGGTCGCCTGCTCAACCTCGCGGATCGCCTGGAACCGGGCGTAATGATCCTCGTGTGTGCCGTGGCTGAAATTGAGCCGAAATACGTCGACGCCGGCGCCGAACAGAGCCGAGATCCGCTCGAGGGTGGAACTCGAGGGCCCGAGGGTGGCAACGATCTTCGCGCTGCGCCGGCGCCGCATGTCCATTCCTTATGTTCAGGGGAGAACCAGAATAGCCCGGAAATCGTTGACGTTGGTCAACGTCGGGCCGGTCACGACCAAGTCCCCGAGGGCCGCAAAAAAGCCGTGCCCGTCATTGTCGGCGAGCGCCGCTGTGGCCTGGATTCCGCGAGCGGCGGCACGCGCGATGCTGTCGGGGTAGAGGGTCGCCCCGGCATTTTCCTCGGTCCCGTCGATGCCGTCGGTGTCGCAGGCGAGCGCCGAGATGCCGGCGGCGCCGGCCAGCGCCACCGCCAGCCCCAGCAGAAACTCGAGGTTGCGCCCGCCGCGGCCCGTGCCTTTTATGCTGACGGTGGTCTCGCCGCCAGACAGCAGCACGGCCGGAGGATAGACCACCCGGTCGCCAACCCGGAACTCGCCGGCGCGGAGCTGACGGGCGATCGCGGCATGCACCAATGCCACATCACGCGCTTCGCCCTCGATCCGGTCGCTCAGGACGATCGGAGTGATCTTTCGCCGCAGCGCCGCCGCGGCGGCGGCTTTCAGCGAGCCTTGCGGGCTGGCGACGAGTTCGAAACGCGCTCGGGCAAAGATCGGGTCGCCGGGCTTCGGGGTCTCCTCTGCCGCGGCCGCCAGATGCGCCATCACGGCGGCAGGCCCGCTGATCCCGTACTTGACCAGGACCGCTCGGGCGTCGGGGAAGGTCGTCGGATCGGCCACCGTCGGCCCGGAAGCGATCACCGCGGGATCGTCGCCCGGAACGTCGGATATCGCCAGCGTCAGAATTTGCGCCGGTGCCGCCGCTGCGGCGAGGCGTCCTCCCTTGATCGCACTGAGGTGCTTGCGCACTGAGTTGATCTCGGCAATCGTCGCGCCCGAGCGCAATAATGCGCGCGTCACCGCCTGCTTGTCGGCAAGGGTGAGACCCGCCGCCGGAAGAGCCAGCAAAGCCGAGCCGCCGCCCGAGGCCAGAAAGACGAGCTGGTCGTCGGGCCCCAGGCCATGCGCCAAGCCGAGCATCCGAGCCGCAGCGCGTTCGCCTGCGGCATCGGGCACGGGGTGGCTCGCCTCGACAATTTCGATCCGGTCGCAGGGAACGGCATGACCATAACGGGTGAGGATTATACCTTCCAGAGGGCCGGGCCAGCGGACCTCGAACGCACGCGCCATTGCCGCCGCGGCCTTGCCGGCGCCGACCAGCACCGTGCGCCCTGGCACCGGTTCGGGTATCCTGCCGGCGAGTGCGCGCTCCGGATCGGCCGCGGCAAGGGCGGCGTCGAACAGCGCCCGCAGCAGTTCGCCAGCCGTTGCTTGATCGCAAATGGTCACGCCACTGTTCCGTCTTGTCGCGGCTATTGTCATTTCATATCGAGCGCCCGGCAAACGCCAGCGTCGGGTTCCGTTCGCAGCATGCATCGGGCATGCGGCAAGCAGCCTGGATGAAGGAAGAGTTCTCGTGAGGTGGTACGGCTGCCGGGGTGCGACACGAGCGGCGTTGCTCACGCTGCTGCTCACTGCAGCAGCGCCGAGCTGGGCCGACTCCTCACAGTCGACCCCATTCTCCGAAGTGTTCGCCCAGTTGGCAGCGAGGCTGCTGAGCGTAGTGGTTAACATCTCTACCACACAAGAACCCGCCGCAGGGGCGGCAAAGACCGCGACAGATGGCCAGCCGCCCGCGCCGGGTTCGCCGCTCGACGAGTTCTTCCGCGATTTTTTCGGCGATCGGGGGGCGCCGGGCGGGCCCAACGGATTGGCGCCGCCGATTGCCTCGCTCGGCTCTGGCTTTATTATCGACAGTTCCGGACTGATCGTCACCAATAACCATGTGATCGCCAATGCCGAGCAGATCACCGTCACCCTCTCGGATAACACGATGTTGCAGGCTCGAGTCATCGGGCGGGATCCGATCAGCGATCTGGCGCTGTTGAAAGTTGACGCGAAGGTGCCGCTGCCGGCGGCCAGTTGGGGGGATTCGACCAAAACCAGAGTCGGGGATTGGGTGCTGGCGATCGGCAACCCCTTTGGCCTCGGTGGCACGGTCACCTCTGGCATCATTTCGGCCACGGCGCGCGACATCCATGCGGGACCCTACGACGATTTCCTGCAAACCGACGCATCGATCAACCGCGGCAATTCAGGCGGCCCGATGTTCAACCTCGCCGGCGAGGTGATTGGCATCAACACCGCGATCCTCTCGCCTTCTGGGGGGTCGATTGGCATCGGTTTTGCGGTCCCCTCCGCCCTCGCCCGCCCGATCATCGATCAGCTCAGAGCGACCGGAAAGGTCGAGCGCGGCTGGATCGGCGCCCAAATTCAACCGGTCACCGACGACATCGCCGAAGCGATCAGGCTCGACAAGAGCCGTGGCGCGATGATCGCATCGATCGATGCGGCAAGCCCGGCAGCGCACGCAAAGCTGCAGCCGGGCGACGTAATCCTCACTTATGACGGCCAGCCGATCGAGCGCAGCCGCCAGCTACCCCGGCTGGTCGCCGATACGCCGCCCGACAAGTCGGTGAAGCTTTCGATCTGGCGCGACGGCAAGACGCAGGAGCTTCAGCTCAAGGTGGCGGCGCTGGATCCGAACCGTCCGCCGTCGCCGCCGCCCGCGGCGGAAAAGCCCAAACCCCCGCCGAGCGTCGATGCGCTCGGTCTCAAGCTCGCCAATCTCACGCTCGACCTGCGCAAGCAGTTCTCTCTCTCGACGCAGCCAGAGGTGTGGTCATCACCGACGTCCCGCCCAACAGCGCAGGGGCGGCGCAGGGCCTGCGCCCCGGCGATCTCGTCGTCGGTGTCGGCAGTGCCGGCGTCACGACCCCCGAAGAACTCCAGCGCCAGGCCGTGGCGGCCAAGAAAGCCGGCCGCAACAACCTCCTCGTCCGGGTTGAGCGCGACGGCATCACGCGGTTTGTAGCACTCCCGGCAGAGGGTGGGTGAGGGGGCTACTCCGCTGCCATCGCTGACGCGGTAGAGTGCGAGCGCAGCCGGGCCAGCAGCGCCGTCTCCTTCGCCTTGGCACGGGAGAGGTTGGCCTCCTTGATATGGCCGAAGCCGCGGATCTCGAGCGGCAACGATGCGAGCTCGACGGCCGTGACGTGATTGGCGGGCGACAATCCGGCGAGGATCTCCTCGATCACCGCCTCGTATTCGCCGATCAGCCGGCGCTCGCTGCACCGCTCCTCGCTGCGCGCGAAGATATCGAAGCGAGTACCGCGCAGCCAACGCAGGCTCGCCAACACCCGGAAAACCGTCAGCATCCATGGGCCGAACTCGCGCTTGCGCAGGTGCCCAGTCTGTGGATCGCGATCGCCGAGAACCGGCGGGGCGAGGTGGAAGCGAAGCTGATAAGGACCGTCGAACCGGTCGGCAACGCGTTTCAAAAAATCCGATTGGGTGTAGAGCCGCGCGACCTCGTACTCGTCCTTGTAGGCCATCAGCTTGAACAGGGAGCGGACGACAGCCTGGGTCAGGCGCGTTTCGCCGGGTAGGCATGCGGCCTCGCCTTGGCGCACCCGCTCCACCGCGGCCGAATAGCGTGCGGCATAGGCGCGATCTTGGTACTCCGTCAGAAAGGCGATGCGGCGCTCAATCATCTGATCGAGGCTTTCTGACAGATGATGGGTCTGCGGGATCGCCACGGGCGGGCTCGCACGCGCTTCGACGAGCGCCGGATCAGCCGCGGCGCGACGCCCCCAGCGAAGAGCGCTCCGATTGAAGTCGACGGCGACCCCGTTCAATTCAATCGCCCGCTCGATCGCCTCCACCGACAACGGCACCAGCCCACGCTGATAGGCGTAGCCAAGCATGAACAGGTTGCCAGCGATCGAGTCGCCGAACAGGCCGGTGGCGAGGCGAGTGGCGGGGACAAACTCGGTGTTTTCCGGACCGGTTGCCTCCGCGATCGCCCGTTCGAGGGCGTCTGTCGGGAAAACCAGATCGGGATTGCGGGTAAAGTCGCCGGTGATCGTCTCCTGGCTGTTGACGATCGCGCGGCTCTGGCCGGGCTGCAATTTCGACAGCGCGTCGACGCTGGCCGCAACAACCAGATCACAGCCGAGCAGCAATCGCGCCCCGCCGGCGGCGATGCGCGCCGCGTGGATCTCGTCCGGCCGCCGGGCGATGCGGACATGGCTGTAGACCGCGCCACCCTTCTGCGCGAGCCCGGTCATGTCGAGGATCGTGCATCCCTTTCCTTCGAGATGTGCGGCCATCCCGAGCAAGGCTCCGATCGTGACCACTCCCGTTCCGCCGACGCCGGTGACGAGGATGCCGTATGGCTCGTCGAGCACAGGAGGGACGGGCTCGGCCAGCAGCGGCAGCCCGTCTTCGCCGAAATCGCCGGCGGTTCGTTTCTTGAGACCGCCGCCATGCACGGTCACAAAGCTCGGGCAGAAGCCGTCGACGCAGGAATAGTCCTTGTTGCAGCTCGATTGATCGATCGCCCGCTTGCGCCCGAATTCGGTCTCGACCGGGACTACCGAGACGCAATTCGAGGTCTTCGAGCAGTCGCCGCAGCCCTCGCATACCAGATCGTTGATAAGGACTCGCTTAGCCGGATCAGGAAATCGGCCGCGCTTGCGGCGCCGGCGTTTCTCGGCGGCGCAGGTCTGGTCGTAGACGATCGCAGTAACGCCGGAAACTTTACGCAGCTCGCGCTGCACCACGTCGAGATCATCGCGATGCCGCACCGTCGCTCCGGTCGCGAGATCGAGATTGGCCGGATATTTTTCGGGTTCGTCGGTGACGACGACGATCGGCCCGACGCCTTCAGCGGCGAGCTGTCGGACCAACATCGGCACGGTCAGGCCGCCATCGATCGGCTGGCCGCCGGTCATCGCCACCGCATCGTTGAACAACAGCTTATAGGTAATGTTGACCTTGGCGGCGACCGCGGCGCGGATCGCCAGCACTCCCGAATGCATATAGGTGCCGTCGCCAAGATTGGCGAACACGTGCGGGGTCTCGGTAAACGGCGCCTGCCCGATCCACGGCACCCCCTCGCCGCCCATTTGGGTAAAAGTTGCGGTCGACCGGTCCATAAATTGCGCCAGGTAATGGCAACCGATGCCGGCCAGTGCTCGGCTCCCCTCGGGGACCTTGGTCGAGCTGTTGTGCGGACAGCCGGAGCAGAAATACGGGGTGCGGGCGAACGGCACGACATTGCCGCCAAGCTGGCGCTCCTTAGCCTCCAGAAAGGCGAGCCGCTCGGCGATACGCGGCGAGGTGTGGAAGCGGGCGATGCGTTCGGCAATCACTCGGGCGATCTGGGCCGGCGTTAGTTCGCCGTTCGACGGCAGGATCCAGTTATGGTTCTCGTCGAACTTGCCGACCACTCTTGGGCGAACGTCCTCGCGCCAATTGTAGAGCTGCTCCTTGAACTGATTCTCGATGACGGCGCGCTTTTCTTCGACGACGAGGATTTCTTCGAGTCCCTCGGCAAAGTGGCGAATGCCCTCGCGTTCGAGCGGCCACGCCATCGCCACCTTGTAAAGGCGGACGCCGATTTCGGCGGCATGCGCCTCGTCGATCCCCAGATCGTCTAACGCCTGGCGCACGTCGAGATAGGATTTGCCGGTGGTGACGATGCCAAAGCGCGGATACGGGCTGTCGATGATGATGCGGTCGAGCCGATTGGCGCGGGCAAAGGCGAGCGCCGCATAGAGCTTATATTTGTGCAGCCGATATTCCTGGTCGAGGGGCTGGTCTGGCCAGCGTATGTTAAGCCCGTCCGGCGGTATCTCGAAATCTTCAGGCAAAACGATCCGGGTCCGCTGCGGGTCAAGCTCGACCGAGGCCGAGCTGTCGACGGTCTCGGCGATCGTTTTGAACGCGACCCAGCAGCCGGAATAGCGCGACATCGCCCAGCCGTAGAGGCCGAGATCGAGGATCTCCTGCACCCCCGAGGGGTTGAGCACCGGGATGCACGCGTCCATAAACGTGTATTCCGACTGGTGCGCCAGGGTCGAAGATTTGCAGGTATGATCGTCTCCCGCCAGCAGCAGCACGCCGCCATGCGGCGCCGAGCCGGCTGCGTTGCCGTGCTTCAGCGCGTCGCCGCTGCGGTCGACGCCGGGCCCCTTGGCGTACCACATCGCAAAGACGCCGTCGTATTTGGCGCCGGGGAATAGGCCAAGCTGCTGGCTGCCCCACACCGCGGTGGCGCCCAGCTCCTCGTTGATCGCCGGCTGAAATCGGATGTGATTTCTCTCGAGGAAACGGCTTGCACCCCACAGCGCCTGGTCGAGACCGCCCAGCGGCGAGCCGCGATAGCCCGAGATAAAACATCCGGTGTTGAGCCCGGCGGCAATGTCCCGCTGGCGTTGCATCATCGGCAGACGCACCAGCGCCTGGATCCCTGTCAGATAGACGCGTCCCTCGTCGAGATTGTATTTATCGTCGAGCGTGACCGCCCTGAGCGCCATCGCGATCTCCCGAACCCGCCGCGCAGATGTGCAAAACGTAGTGTATCCCCGGTGGCCGCTCAATGACGCCCGCAACCGAATCGCGAAAAGGCAACGAAATGCCGGCGCCGCCGTTTTATCACCGCAAAATGACAATGCCGACCGCGGCTACGCGACACGTCCGGCATGATCGGCCCGCGATACGCGTTGCGGCCGTGTCGGGGCGGGAGTATTGCTCGCGCTTTCCGGGCCCACCTGTAATTTTTCGGTCGTTGCCATGCTCGAACCCGCTTCTTATCGCGAACCGCTTGCCCCTTCCCTGCTCACCGGCCTGCGCGAGCTTCTCGGTGAGCGTCTGTCGCATTCGGCGGCGGTCTGTGCCCAGCACGGCAAGGATGAATTGTATCACCCCGCCCATGCGCCAGACGCGGTTGCGTTCCCGCAAACCACCGAAGAGGTCGCAGCGATCGTCAAACTCTGCGCCGCATACCAAGCTCCGGTCATCGCCTTCGGTACCGGCACATCGCTCGAAGGCCAAGTTGCGGCGCTGGAGGGCGGTGTCTCGGTCGACATGACGCGGATGAACCGCATACTGCGCGTCAACGCCGCGGATCTCGACGCCACTGTCGAGGCGGGGGTGACCCGCAAGCAGCTCAACGAGCATCTGCGGGACACCGGGCTGTTTTTCCCGATCGACCCCGGCGCCGACGCCTCGCTCGGCGGCATGGCGGCGACCCGCGCCTCGGGTACCAACGCGGTGCGCTACGGCACGATGCGCGAGAATGTGCTGTCGCTGAACGTGGTCCTTGCCGACGGCCGGATTATCCGCACCGCGCGCCGCGCGCGCAAATCCGCGGCCGGATACGATCTGACCCGGCTTTTCGTCGGCTCGGAGGGCACGCTGGGCATCATCACCGAATTGACCGTGCGGCTCTACGGGATCCCCGAAGCGATATCCGCCGCGGTCTGCGCCTTTCCGACATTGGAGGCCGCCGTCGACAGCGTGATCCTGACGATCCAAAGTGGCGTGCCTGTTGCGCGAATCGAGCTGCTCGACGAATCGCAAATGGCGGCCATTAACCGATATTCCAAGCTCGACCACCAAGTCGCGCCGACCCTGTTCTATGAATTTCATGGCACACCGGCCGGCGTCGCCGAGCAGTCCGAGACCGTCAAGGCGATCGCAGCCGAGCACGGCGGCGCCGATTTTCGCTGGGCTATCACGCCGGAGGCGCGTTCAAAACTCTGGCAGGCGCGGCACGACGCCTATTACGCAGCCCTGGCAATGCGGCCGGGGTCTAAGGGCTGGGCCACCGATGTGTGCGTTCCGATTTCGCGGCTCGCCGAATGCATCCGGGAAACTAAGCAAGATCTCGCCAAATCGTCGATTCCCTCGGCGCTGGTCGGACATGTCGGCGACGGCAACTTCCATCTCGTCTTTATGATCGATCCGGATCGGCCGCAAGAAATCGCCGAAGCCGGCCACCTCAACGACCGAATGGTCGCCCGCGCGCTGGCGATGGAGGGAACCTGCACCGGTGAGCACGGCGTCGGATACGGTAAAATGCAGTTTCTGATTGCCGAGCACGGCGAGGCGGTCAGCGTCATGCGCACGATCAAGAATGCGCTTGACCCTGAGGGTATCATGAATCCGGGGAAGATCGTTCGCGGTTAACCTTGGAACGGCGAGATGGTGGCCGCTGGTATCAGCCGCATGGAACCAATAAACTGCTTCACTGTTTACTTGGGTGAGCGTATTATAGGGATTGGAAAAGCGGGCCCGGATTGCGGTATCCACCGTCAGGCGTCGGTAGGTCGCCCGGCGGAAGTGCCGCCGTGGCCCACAATCTTAATGCCTCTGTCTTTCCTTGACTTTGGATCGGCGTCGCATCCCGAAAGGCCGCGAGCCAAAGCCCAACACAACACAAGAATCTCAGACGAAGGTTTTTCGAATGGAGAAGTCGAGCAAAAGAGGGAAAATTCCCCAACAGGATTGGCCATCGATCATCACCCGATATGAATCGGGAGAAACATTGGCGAGCATCGCCCGTACTTATGACTGCTCGCCGCCGGCAATAAGCTATATCGTCAGTCGAAGCCGTGCCCGCAGTCGCTGCGGCCGAGATGGCCGGACAGAACGCTCCATCCTCGGCAGAACCGCAGCTGGTCAAAGGACCTGGATTGGAGATGCCCGCAAATGGCATAGCCGCGGGTCAATCTTCGCATGGCGAACCGAACGCCGGAGAAAACCGGATATTGGATGTACCGGGGGTCGAGTCGCATCTGATCCCGCGGCCCGTCGATTCGCCGCAACACGCCCGACAGCAGCTGTTTCCCGATGCGCCGCAGTCCTCGCCTCACACACATGAGGGCTCTTCATCGCCCGATGAAAACACTTCGCTATCGCGGCCCGGGCAAGCTCAACGCGATCTGCGCCAGACCGGAAACGACAGCGTCGCACCGCCGTTTGGATTGGCCGCAGGGCTGCCTCAGAATGGCGAAACCCGGCGTAGGCTCCACTTGCCGATGCCGCACGGGAATGGCGGCTCGCACGGACCGGATTCCTTGCAGGGCGCCCCGGTGGCAACGGGCTTGAGCGCTGAAGGCAGTCGGTCGGTCCAAACTCGGCCAAATTGGCAAGAGGGTCCGGCTCGACCGGCGCAACCAGCCTCCGACCATCCATCGTCGCGTAACGTGCCCACTGTCCCGCCGGCGCGAGCAGCAGCGGGCTACGTCACCGGACCACACCGGGAGAAGGAGGGGGCCGTATTCATCGACCAAGCGCTGCGCGAGCGGGTGCAGGGTGACATTGCCGCCTTTCTCGCGGCTTTCGACGCCGCGCTCGCAGGCGATACTCCAGAGAGCCGAACCGGGCTTCGAGAGGCGACAGACAGGTTGCTGCGCGCCGGGGCCCGCACCCGGATCGAACTGGAACGGCTCGAGGCCCGCGCTCCGTTGCCTTTGCGTGACAAAAATAGTCAACATCCACCCTTGCTTCGTCGCTGAATAGCCGTCAGGCAAATTGCAGCGCTGACACGGGCAGGCCCGAACCGCGCATCCCTTGCTGCAGGGGACAACGCGGCCCGATGCCGAGGCAAAGCTACCTATCCCTGATTCGACGCGAGGCTCATGCCGACATATTGCGTGACGCCGTGTCGATCGAGCAGCAGCAGCGCCGTCTTCTTCGCCGATCGCGCCGCCTGCTCGAGCTTAGCCGCCGCTTCCTCGGGGGTATGCACCGGCTGCTGGTTGATCGCGACCACAACATCGCCCTCGGTGAGGCCTACATCCTCGGCCGCGCTGCCGCCGTCAACCTTGGTAACGACGACCCCTTCGATACCCTTGGCGACATGCAGCTCGCGCCGCAAATCAGTGGTCAGTGCGGCGAAATGCATCCCGGCCGCGGTCGCTTGCGCCGACGGCTCCTCCGCCGGCCCGCGATCCGCCGAGGCGATCCGATTGCTGTCGGGAAGCGTCCCGAGCGTCGCCTGAAGCTCCTTGGTTTGACCGCCACGCCAGACCGTTACTGTCGCTCCGCTGTCGGGGGCCGCCGCCGCGACCAACCGTGGCAGGTCGTGCAGTTCGTTGATCTTGGACCCGTCGAATGAAAGGATCACGTCGCCCTGCTTGAGGCCAGCTTTGGCGCCGGGGCTGTTCGGGGTGACGACCGCGACCAGGGCGCCATGGTCGCCGTCAAGGCCCAGGCTCGCCGCGATCGCGGGTGTGACCTTCTGGATCTGCACGCCGAGCCATCCGCGGCTGATTTTGCCGTGTTCCTCCAGCTGCGCGACGATAGTCTTGGCGACGTTCGAAGGAATGGCAAAGCCGATGCCGACGCTGCCCCCGTTGGGCGAATAAATCGCGGTGTTGATGCCGATGACCTGGCCTTCGAGATTAAAGGTCGGGCCGCCCGAGTTGCCGCGGTTGATCGGCGCATCGATTTGCAGGAAATCGTCGTAGGGGCCTTCGTTTATGTCTCGCCCGCGCGCCGAGATAATCCCGGTGGTCACGGTTCCGCCGAGCCCGAACGGATTGCCGACGGCCATCACCCAATCGCCGACCTGGGCGGCGCTGCTGTTTCCGAAGGAAACATAAGGCAGCGGCTTGTCGGCCTTGATCTTCAGCACCGCGAGATCCGTCTTGGGATCGCGGCCGACGATCTTAGCGGTGTATTTGGTTTTGTCCTGTAGTATTACTTGCACCTTTGCGGCATCGCCGACCACGTGGTTGTTGGTTACGACATACCCAGACGGATCGATAATGAAACCTGAACCGAGCGCGATCCGCTGGGCTTGTCCTCCCGGCATCTGCGGAAAGAAATGATGTTCGCCGCCCGGGTTCTGCTGATCGAAGAACCGGCGCAACATTTCATCGAACGGAGAATTGGGAAAGCCCTGAAACGGCTGGTCCTGCTCCTCCGCCATTTGATCCGCTCCGGTCTTTTGCGTGACCGATATGTTGACAACCGCCGGCAGCACCTTCTTCACCAGCGGGGCAAAGCTTTGCTGCTGGATCAGGGCGGCGGATGACGTCATGGTCTGCGCAGGCGGCGGCGCCTGCGTCGGAACCTCGGCCCAGCCCATCGGCGACAGCACAAGGGTCGCGCCGAGCCCAAGAGCCGCAGCCGCGGCACGGCCCCGGGTCAGTCCTGTCAGGCTGGTTTTTCTAGCGGGTGAATTTGCCATTCCATCCTCAGATCGAGCAGTGGGCGCCCGCGCCGGCCACTAAAAGCGCGATGAGCGAGAGCGGGATCAGCGAGAGAATTGGCGACCCGACGTGACAGCCGCCTTTCGCAGGAATTAATTCGCTGTAACCTCGACATGGGCACCTGCGACAGGAGGAGAAAATGAGCCGTTATCGCGACATCACGCCCGCCGAGATGAACCCGGCCCAGCGCCGGGCGCACGATTTGATTGTCGCCGGCCGGCGCGGCCGGTTCGGCGGCCCGTTCCAGCTTCTGATCCGCGCTCCCGAGATCTGTGAGCATGCCTCCCAACTAGGCGAGCACTTGCGTTGGGGCACCTCGCTGCCCGACCGGCTTTCGGAGCTGGCGATCATCACCACCGCGCGCTTCTGGCGCGCCCAATACGAATGGTATGCACATGCGCCCCTGGCCGAGAAGAGCGGCGTTCCGCATGCGGCAGTCGAGGCGATCCGGCGCGGCGCGGCGCCGTCATTCGCCAAAACGGACGAGGCCCTCGTGCACCGCATCTGTACCGAGCTGTTCGGCACGCAACGGCTGTCGGACGCGAGCTTTGCCGAGGCGATTGCGACCCTCGGCCAACAAGGCCTCGTCGAAGTGATCGCGATCATCGGTTATTACACCTTGATCGGGAATATCCTGAACGCCTTTGAGGTGGCTGTGCCCGAGAGGGAGGCGCCGCCCTTCGAAGAATAGCCGAACGGCGGCGGCGTGTCCCCTCATGCAGCCTGCGGCAATCCGCGCTCCAACAGCTCGGCGAGACGGCGGGCGAAGGCGGGCGGGTCCGGAAGCTGCTCGCCCTCGATGATCCGCGCCTGATCGAGCAACAGCCAGGCGAACTGACCGAGCTGGTCCGAGGCTCCGGTTTCGCCGACCGTCGCGGCCAGGCGCTCGATCAGTTTATGGCTGGGATTCAGTTCGAGAATTCGTTTGGCCGCGGTGTCGAGCTGGCGATGCTGCTTCAACAGCCGCTCCAGATGCATGTCCAAATCACCCTCGTCGGCCACCAGGCAGACGGCGCTGTCGGTCAGCCGCTCCGAGCTGCGCACGTCCTTGACCGCGTCGCCCAGCGCCAGTTTGAAGATCGCGATCAGGCTGGCGAGCTTGGCCGGGGGCGCCGGTTTGTCGCTCACCTCCGCTGCGGGTTTTGCGATCTTGTCGAGATCGGCGCCGCCGCGGGTCGCGGACTTGAACGGCTTTTCCTTGTAAGTTCCGATCGCCGGCAGCCAGAATTCATCGATCGGATCGGTCAGCAGCAGCACATCGACGCCGCGGGCGCGAAAGCCTTCGAGCTGCGGGCTGCGCCTGACGGCGTCAAGACTGTCGCCGGTGATCGTATAGATCGCCTGCTGCCCCGGCTGCATCGCTGCAACGTAGTCGTCGAGCGATACCAGTGCCTCGCCCGCGGTCGAACGAAACCGCGCAAGCCCCAGCAGCGCATCGCGCTGCTCGCGGTCTTCATACAGCCCCTCCTTCAGCACGGCGCCGAAATTGTCCCAGAACTTGGCGTATTCGTCCGACGCCTCGGCGGCCTTCTTCGCAAGCTCGCTCAGTACGCGGCGGGTCAGCTGCTGGCGGATTTTTGCCGCCGTCGGGTTTGATTGCAGCATCTCGCGGCTGACGTTGAGCGGCAGGTCCTCGCTGTCGACGACGCCGCGCAGAAAGCGCAGATAGGCTGGCAGCAGTTCGGTGCCCTCATCGGTGATGAACACGCGCCGGACATAGAGCTTGACCCGGCTCTTGCGCTCGGGGTCGAACAGGTCGAACGGCTTGGTCGAGGGCACGAACAGGAGGCTCGCATACTCGAGCACTCCCTCGGCCCGGTTGTGCAGGGTCAGCCATGGATCGTCGAAGCTGTGGCCGACATGATGGTAGAACTCCTTGTATTGCTCGTCGGTGATCTCGGATTTCGGCCGGGTCCACAACGCCGAGGCAGTGTTGATCGTCTCCTCTTTGCCGCCGGCTTGGAGCACGATCGGCAATCCGATGTGGTCGGAATAGGTGCGCACGATCGGGCGCAGCCGGGCTGGGTCGAGATACTCATCCTCGCCCTCACGCAGATGAACGACAATCGCGGTGCCGCGCGTCGCATCGGGAAAGGGCTCGATGGTAAATTCGCCCTTGCCGTCGGACACCCAACGCCAGCCCTCCACCTCGCCGGCCTTTCGGGCCAGCACCTCGACCCTTTCGGCGACCATGAAGGCCGAGTAGAAGCCGACGCCGAATTGGCCGATCAGGCTCATGTCTTTGCGCGAATCCCCCGATAGCTGGCTGACAAAGGCGGCCGTGCCCGAGCGCGCGATGGTGCCGAGATTTTCGATCAGCTCGTCCCGGTTCATGCCGATGCCGTTATCGGCGATGGTCAGGGTACGGGCCGCTTTGTCGGGGGTCAGCACCACGCGGAAGTTGGTGTCGCCCTCGGCCAATGCCGGATCGGTCAGCACGGCATAGCGCAGCCGGTCGCATGCGTCCGAGGCATTGGAGATCAGTTCGCGCAGAAAGATTTCTTTTTCGCTGTAGAGCGAGTGCGCGACGATTTCGAGAAGGCGGCTGACTTCCGCCTGGAAGCTCCTGGTTTCCTGGGTCATTGTCTGCCGTCGCGGTTGGCGTTGACGCGCCGAGGATATGTAGTGGACCTGCTGCTCATGCAAGATCCGCGGCCGGTTCTCGGACAATCCCGCATACAACCTGACATTAAGCCGATCTTGGCCACTAGCTGCTTCTGCAGCAAATCAGCAGCAAAACTTCGCTCGCTGGTTGCTGGCGAGGGATCGCTGCCGGCTGTGGCGATGCTCCACCGCTCTTGCGGTTTTGCGAAACATCAGTCACCAGTCTCTCATTTCCGCAACTCCACCGCCTGTCGCCAAGCCAATACGACTAGCCATATCATGCGATTGTGGCAGCCTGGGGAAATCGAGGCCGGGGACACCTCGACCCAAACCGAAGCGATGCGGCACGACGGACGCGCCGATGCGGGATTTCTCGGGCTGGTGCCGACGACTCCACGGTTCAACCGGCGAGCGCGCCCCCGATCAGCTTGCCGAGGCCAAAAGTCACCCCCGCGGCGGCGAGGCCCACCACCAGTTGCCGCGCTCCCGAAAACGCGATCCCGCGCCCGGTAAAGAGAGAGGTGCCGACTCCGATCAGCACCAGGGCGACGCAGCTCGCGGCCAAGCTGGCGAACAACGCCGGCAGTCCGGTCAACGCAAAATAGGGGGCGACGGGAAAGATCGCCCCCAGCGAAAACAGCAGAAAAGATGTGCCTCCGGCTGTCCATGCGGAGCCGCCGAGCTCGCCCGGGTCGATCCCCAGCTCCTCGCGGACCAGCGTGTCGAGCGCGGTCTTCTTATTGGCGATCAACTGCTCGGCCAGGGTTTTCGCCAGCTCTTCGGGCAAGCCCTTCGCTTGGTAGATCAGCGCCAGCTCCTCCTGCTCCTCTTCGGGAACCTGGTCGAGCTCGGCCGCTTCGGTATCGATCTGACGCTGTGCCGATTCTCGCGCGGTATTGACCGACAGCCATTCGCCGAGCGCCATCGAGCAGGCTCCGGCCAAGAGGCCGGCGAGGCCGGTGACGAGGATCGTGCGCGGCATCAGGTCCGCCCCGGCAACGCCGGTGACCAGGCTCAGATTGGAGACAAGCCCGTCATTGGCGCCCAGAACCGCTGCACGCAGCGCGTTGCCGCCCATGCCACGGTGCCGTCCCTCCAGCCGCGCGAGGGTGGGACCGGTGAACCCGGCCGCCGAGGGGGAAGCCAGCGCCTCGATGATCCGGGCATGCGAGCGCTCGGCCGCCGGCAGCCCGCCGGCCACCGCCTCCGGCTGGCCCGCGTAGGTCCCGCTGTCCATCTGCTCGAGGGTATTGACCGTGGGCAGCACGAAGGCTGGACCAAATCGGCGGGCCAGCCACGCGAGCGCGCGGGTTCGGAAGCCAGGCCGCAGCAGCGGCGCCCGCTCCCCCAAGGCTGCGATCTGTCGCATCCAGAATTCGCCATGAGCGGCCTCGACCGCGGCAAGGCGCGAATAGATTTGCGCCAGTTGCGGGTTCTTTTCGGTCTTCGACAGGGTCTCGTAGAGGGCCGCGCTGTCGACTTCGCCCTGAAGATTGGCTGTATAGCGATGCCGCGATTCCTGTTCGGCCATCGACTTCTCCTTTGCGCACCCGCAATCAGTGCGCAGCGAAGGTCACCACGACCCCCGTCGCGTGGTCGGCTGGGCGCGCGAACGGTGTCGTAAAATGCACGATTTCTCCGGGCTGCAGCCGCGCTTTCGGAGGATCGACGACCTTGAACTGAACCTCCTGTTTGGCTGCGTCCTGCAGCGCCACCCGCAACCGCGGGACATTTTCGGGCGTGCTCCTTCGATTGGCGATCTCGCCGTTGATCATAAGCCCATCGCCGGTGCGCACCGCCGCAACCTGTTCGATCGCGAGTCCGGCTCCGGTTCGTTCGTCCGGCAGATCGATCGAGGTGGAGAGCCGCCCCGCAGCCGCCCAGATAGCGGCCGGATGACGGCTGGCGATGATCCCAGCCAAAACGGCGAGGACCACTGCGACCAGAACTATCGCCGCTCCCCGGCCGAGCGTGGCCAGGCCTAACCGGCGTTGGCCGATCGTCAGCGGCGATGCCGGTGGCGGGCGCGGCGAAAATTCGAGCCTCGACGCCGACAGCCGGCGGGGTGGCCTCTCGGACGCAGCCGCGCTGAACGCGGCCTCGTCCGCGCGCGCCTCGGTTCCCGGTGGCGCCTGTCGCCAGCTATAACCGCAATTCGCACACCGGACCGTACGCCCATCCGGCACCGCCAGATCCTCCTCCCCGACCCGATAGCGGGTGTCGCAGGCGGGACAGGTCAGGATCATCGAAGGGCGTGCGATCAGACCGACGAGGGCATCAGGCCGACGTCGGGCTGATTACGCCGCGACTGGCGCTCTGCCGTGCCGGCCCAGCTCGCGCAAATGATGATCGGCGTTGCCGAACATCATGTCGATCATCGTCACCCGCTTGAAGTAATGGCCGACTTTGTATTCCATAGTCATGCCGATGCCGCCATGCAGCTGGATCGCCTGTTGCCCGACCAGCCGGCCCGAGCGGCCGATCTGCACTTTCGCCGCCGACAGCGCCTGCTGCCGCTCTGCGGCGTTTACTTCCGCGACCATCATTGTCGCGAACATCGCCATGCTGCGCGCCTGCTCCAGAGCCACCAGCATGTCGACGGCGCGGTGCTGCAGCACCTGGAAGCTGCCGATCTCGCGGCCAAACTGCCGGCGCGTCTTCAGGTAATCGACGGTCAGCTCGTGCATCGCCGCCATCGCGCCCACCGCCTCGGCGCATAGCGCTGCGATCCCCTCGCCGACGACGCGCTCGACGAGCGGCAGTGCCGCACCGGGCTCGCCCAGCACGCCCTCCGGGCTGACGCGCACGCCGGCGAGCGCGATTTCCGCCGCGCGCAGCCCATCCTGGGTCGGGTAACCGCGGCGCGACACTCCTGCCGCAGTCGCATCGACGATAAAGACGCCGATTCCCTCTCGATCGCGCCGACCCCCGCCGACCCGCGCAGTGACGATCAGCTTGTCCGCGCTGTCACCATTGAGAACGACACCCTTCTCCCCATCGAGCACCCAGCCCGCGCCGTCGCGCGCCGCTTTTGTCGAGATGTCGGCGAGATGATAGCGCGACTGTCGCTCGGTATGGGCGAACGCGAAGGTAAGACTGCCATCGGCGATCTTGGGAATGAGCGCCGCGGATTGCTCGGCATTGCCGCCGTGGCGAAGAAATCCGCCGCCGAGCACCACCGTTGCAAAAAACGGCTCGAGGACAAGGGCGCGGCCACAAGCGTCCATCGCAAGCATCGTCTCGACCGGTCCGCCGTCGGAGCCCCCATAGTGCTCGGTGAAGGGCAGGCCGAGCAGGCCGAGCTCGGCGAGTTGCGTCCACAGCGCGCGGCTCCAGCCTTCCGGGTTCTGTCCGTAAACCTTGCGCTGCTCGAACGAATATCGGTCGGCGATCAGCCGGTCGAGGCTCTCCTTGAGCAGCCGCTGCTCTTCGCTCAGATCGAAATCCATCGCCTACGCCTCACTTCCGTCGGCCCACGCCAAGGCTCACAGCCCCAGGATCGCCTTGGCGACAATGTTCTTCTGGATCTCGTTGGTGCCGCCATAGATCGAGGTCTTGCGCCAGTTGAAATAGGTCGGCGCCACCGGGCCGGCCCATTCGGGGCCGATCGGCGGCTCGTTCCAGCGCTCGTCGTCCTCGTGCTCGGGCTGGTAGGGGAGCGCGTAGGGGCCGACCACTTCGAGCAGCAATTCGGTCGTCGCCTGCTGGATTTCGGAGCCCTTGATCTTGAGGATCGACGAGGCCGGGTCGGGCTTGTTGTCGGTGCGGTGGCGCTCGGCGGCGACGACCCGCAACTGCGTCATTTCGAGCGCCTTCAACTCGACCTCGAGTGCCGCGAGCTTTTCGCGAAAGCGCTCGTCCTCGATCAGCGGCGTGTCGCCGTCCCGCTCCAACGCCGCCAATTCCTTGATTCGGCGGATGCGCTCTTTCGACAGTCCGACCCGGGCGATGCCGGTGCGCTCGCGGCCGAGCAGATATTTTGCGTAATCCCAGCCCCTGTTCTCCTCGCCGACGAGGTTCTCGGCCGGCACCTTGACATCGTCGAAGAACACCTCGTTGACCTCGTGGCCGCCCTCGATCGTGATGATCGGGCGCACCGTGATCCCCGGGGTCTTCATGTCGATCAGCAGAAACGAGATCCCCTCCTGCTTTTTCGCCTGTGTGTCGGTGCGGACCAGGCAGAAAATCCAGTCGGCGTGCTGCGCAAGGGTGGTCCATGTCTTCTGGCCGTTGACGACGTAGTGGTCGCCGTCGCGCTTAGCTGCGGTCCGCAGTGAGGCAAGGTCGGAGCCCGCCCCCGGCTCAGAAAAGCCCTGGCACCACCAATCGTCGAGATTGGCAATGCGCGGCAGAAACCGCTTTTTCTGCGCCTCGGAGCCGAATGCGATCATGACCGGTCCGACCATCGTCACGCCGAAACCCAAGGGTTGCGGCGCGGGGGTCTGCTGTAATTCGTCCTGAAAGATGTATTGCTGGACCGGCGTCCAGCCGGTGCCGCCCCATGCGGCCGGCCAGTTCGCCACCGCCCAGCCTTTTTGATTCAAGATGCGCTGCCAGGTGACGATGTCGTCCTTGGCGAGATGCTTTCCCTCGACCAGCTTGGCTCGAATACCTGCGGGCAGGTTGGCGCGGAAAAATCCCCGCACCTCGTCGCGAAAAGCGGTCTCTTCCGGGGTAAAGCGCAGATCCATGACGAACTCCCCATTACGCGCTGGCGAACCCGCGCCCTTCGGCGACAAGGCGTGAAATTAGCGCGGCCGGCCGCAGGCTGGCGTCGCCCGACCGCTCGGCGTAAAACGCCAGCCGATCGCGCAGGTGAGCGAGCCCGATACGATCGGCGTAATACATCGGGCCGCCGCGCCAGACCGGCCAGCCATATCCATACACCCAGATTACGTCGATGTCGCCGGGGCGGGCGGCGATGCGCTCTTCGAGGATGCGCGCGCCTTCGTTGATCATTGGAAAGATGGTGCGCTCGACGATCTCCTCCGAATTGATCGTGCGGCGGGCGATGCCGAGCCGGGCGGAAGCGTCGAGAATGATCCGCTCGACCTCAGCATCGGGGATCGGCGCGCGCGAGCCAGCCTCGTAGCGGAAATAGCCCTTGCCGGTCTTCTGGCCGAAATGTCCGGCCTCGCACAGCGCGTCCTCGATCACGGCCTGCTCGCCGCGGCTCTTTCGGATCAGCCAGCCGACATCGAGCCCGGCTAGGTCCATCATTGCGAACGGCCCCATCGGCAGCCCGAATTCAACGAGCGCCGCCTCGACCTGCTGCGGGAAGGCCCCTTCTAGCAGCAGCCGTTCGGCCTCGACTGAACGGCGCGCGAGCATCCGGTTGCCGACAAAGCCATAGCACACGCCGACGACGGCAGGCACTTTGCCGAGCCGGCGGGCGAGTGTCAGCGCGGTGGTGATCGCATCGGGCGCGCTCTCGGCACCTCGGACGATCTCCAGCAGCCGCATGACGTTAGCCGGGCTGAAGAAGTGCGTGCCGATCACATCCTTCGGCCGTGCCGTCGCGCGGGCGATTTCGTCGACATCGAGGGTCGACGTATTCGTGGCGAGCAGCGCGCCGGGTTTGACCACTCGGTCGAGATCGGCGAAGACCCGCTTCTTCAGATCCATGTCCTCGAACACCGCCTCGATCACGACATCCGCCGCGGCGGCCGCATCGAGCCCGACGGCGCCGGTGATCAGCTCCATGCGCCGTTTCATGTCGTCGGCGCTGAGCCCGCCGCGCGCGACCGTCGCGTGGTAATTGGCGGCTATCCGCTCGAGGCCCTTCTGCATCAAATCGTTCCCGGTCTCGATCAGAGTCACCGGAATCCCGGCATTGGCGAAGCACATGGCGATGCCGCCGCCCATCGTGCCGCCGCCGATCACGGCCCCCCCGGCGATGGGCCGCGGCCTCACCGCGGCAGGCATATCCGGGACCTTCGCCGCCTCGCGCTCGGCGAAAAAGATATGGCGCTGCGCCTTGGACTGATCGCCGGCAACGAGCTGCTGAAACAATTCGCTTTCGCGACGCAATCCATCCTCAAACGGCAGCACGATCGCGTTGCGCACGGCCTCGACGCAGGCGGCGGGCGCCTCGCGGCCGCGCAAGCGCTGGGTCAAGGCCGCCGCCGCATCGGCAAAGCCTTCCGCGACGAGCTTGTCGTCGCGGTCGCGGACGAGCCGCAACGGCCGACGTTCGGCCGCGACCCGGCGGGCAAGGCCGATCGCTGCTTCGGTCAAATCATCAGCGGCGATCTCGTCGAGAATGCCGTCGGCGAGCGCTTGCGCCGCCCCGACCGGCTCGCCGGTGACGATCATCTTCAACGCCTTTTCGGGCCCGATCAGGCGCGGCAGCCGTTGCGTGCCGCCCGCACCCGGCAACAAACCGAGCTTGACCTCGGGCAGGCCTACGCGCGCCGTTGGCGCGGCAACGCGGAAATGGCAGGCGAGCGCCAATTCGAAGCCACCCCCGAGCGCCGTGCCATGCACTGCGGCGATCACCGGCTTCGGCATCGCCTCGATCGCGGCGATGACCTCGCCGAGGCTCGGGGCCTGCGGCGGCTTGCCGAACTCGGTGATGTCGGCACCGGCAAAAAAAGTCCGCCCGGCGCAGGCGATCACCACTGCCTCGACGCTGTCGTCTTCGCCGGTTCGGCGCAAAGCCTCGGCAAGCCCGGCTCGGACCTCGTGCTTCAAGGCGTTGACCGGCGGATTGTCGGCGGTGACGATCGCGATTCTACCATCACGGTGGAGGTCGATGTTGGGGTTGATATTGCCCATATCTGCGTCTGGCCCCTGTCTCTCGGTCGAAATTAGACCGATGTGCCCTTTCGATGAAGAGGTGAGGCGAGCCGCGACAACGCGGTCTAGGTCCCAGTCCCGACCGAGAGCGCGCGAACAAAACCCTCGGCCATCGCCTGCGGATCGGCGGCGCGCATGATCTCGCCCATGACCGCGACACCGTGCGCGCCGGCGGCGCGGCAGAGGGCGGCGCTTTCGGGAGTGATGCCGCCCAGCGCCATCACCGGGCCGGGTGTGTGGGCGGCGATGCGGGCGAGCCCCTCCAGCCCCAGCGCCGGGCCATAACCGGGCTTGCTCGCGGTCAAAAAGACCGGGCTCACGGTGACGTAATCGACGCCCGCACGGATCAGGGCCGCTGCTTCTTGCGCGGAATGGGCGGAAGCGCCGGTCAGCGCGCCGGGAAGGTGGGCGCGGGCCGCTTGTGGATCGCCACCGCTCGGCAGATGCACGCCGTCGGCGCCGGTCGCAGCGACGGCCTCGATATCCTCGTGCGCGGTCACGGTCGCCCCAAAGCGGCGGCCGAGCCGAACCAGCGCCGCGAGGAGGTCGCGGCGCGCCGCCGGCGGCAGATCCTTCTCGCGCAGGCTGAACCAGCGGCAGCCGCCGGCAAAGGCGGCCTCGGCAACTTGTTCGAGCGGCCGCAGCGCTTGGCTGCGGTCGGAAATCACCAGGAACGACGGTTCGGGCAGCCTCATCGCGCACCCGCTATGTATGCGGTGGGCCGAGCAGCAGCTCGGCCGCGATCGTGACCCGGATGACGGCTTCGCCCGGCTGACCCACCGGAGCGGCGGCCATCGCCATCGCGGCGAAACGCGGCATCGGCCCCGCTCCGGTCTCGGCATTGCCGACCTGCAGGTCGCGGTAACGCAGCACCGAGAGATGCATCCGATCGGCGATGGATGCGGCGCGGCGGTCGAGGCCAGCGAGCGCCTCGGCGGTCAGATCCTCTTCGGCGCCGCGCACGGTTTCAGGCGACACTTCGTAGGTCATCGCCGACATCAGCAGGCCGTCAGATTGCAGCACTCCGGCCAGCTTCAGCACCGCATCCGAATTTTTGCCGGTCAAGATCAGAGACTGACTGGCGCGCCAGCGCGATGGGGCGTTCTGCGGCTGCTCCTCGTTGACCGCGTAAGACCCGGTTTCGACCTCTACCCCTTGCACCCGGTGCGCCCGGCCGAGCGCCGCCGCCATTCGGCGGTTGATCGCCGATTGCAGCGAGAGCGGGTCGGCGCCGGCTTCCTCGGTTCTAAGCTCGATGCGCAGGAGATCGCACATGACTTTGCGCTCCGCCGTCTGGCTGAGGTGGAGCACTGTCGGCTGCTGCTGGGTCGCCTGCGCCAACACCGGGAGCGGTACCAAAAAGAGCAGACCTATCAGAAGCAGCACGCCCTTCACTGGCGCCCTCTTCCTGTTTGCGGGGAACGGGAGGATTCCGAGCACGGAAGGGGCACCAACCGAATTACTATCGTTTATCAACGCACACCGCCATCGGGTCGCAAGCAGGGGTGGCCTCCGGATGCCAGCCGCTCGAAGGCGATATGGGCAACAAAGCGGCCGACCTCTCGCGCCAGCGGCATCAGCATCCTCTCGCCTCGCCAAGGCGTCGCCGCGGCACCCTGGGCGCGGGCGCTCGCAGCGGCTGCGGCGATTATGGACGAGCGCTCCTGTTTCGGCTACGGGCGAGACCCTTGCGGCGATCCCGGCTTTCAGCGATGAAGGCCGATGGTTTCGATCGCACAGCCGCGTCCGATGCGGGCGCTCGTAACGCGGCCGCGCGAGGAGGCGGAAGGCCTGGCGGCGGCGTTAGCGACGCGCGGGGTGGCGGCGTTGATCGAGCCGCTGATGCAGGTTCGTTACGCGGTGGCAGCGACGTTAGATCTGGCCGGTGTGCAGGCGATGCTGTGCACCAGCGCGAACGGCGTTCGGGCGTTGGCGCGGGCGAGCGGCGAACGTCGGCTGCGGCTGCTGGCCGTCGGCGACGCCACCGCCGCGCGCGCCCGCGCCGAGGGTTTTGTCTCGGTTGCGAGCGCCGGCGGTGATGTTCGCGATCTCGTTCGCCTCGCGGAGGAGGAGCTGGCGCCGCAAAAGGGACGACTGCTGCACGTCTGCGGCAGCGAGGTCGCCGGTGACCTCGTCGGCGCGTTGCGGGCACGCGGGTTTGCGGCCGAGCGCAAAGCTCTTTACGAGGCCCGTCCAATCGCCGCGCTGAGCCCCGCCGCGGTAGAGGCGTTGCGATCGGGCATGATCGGCCTCGCCCTGTTCTTTTCGCCGCGCACCGCCGGGACCTTTGCCAGGCTCGCGAATGATGCCGGCGTCGGGCAAAGCTGCGCCGCCATTGTGGCTCTCTCGATCAGTGCCGCGGCCGACGGCGCACTCGGCCAGTTGCCGTGGCGCGAGCGACGGATCGCCCCGAGGCCCGACCAAGGGGCGCTGCTCGACGCACTCGACCGCCTGCTCGCCGAACGACGGCGGGATTGAGCGCGGACGAGAGGAACAATGTCCGAAGAGCACAGTGAGGGCCCGGCAGAGGATCGTGGTGCCGCGCCCGGCGGCGCCGAGCCGGTGCCGACCGACGAAACTCCTTGGGCGGCGCCGGCGGCGGGCCGTTCGGAGCCCAGGCCGACGGGTGCGGCGGCCCGGCAACCGGTGGCGTGGCTTGCCGTGTTGCTGGTCGCGGCGCTGCTGGTCATCGTGATCGCGGGGGTCGCACTTTCTCCCTTCTGGGCGCCGGCGGCGAGATCGCTGCTGCCGTGGGGCGGGCGGCCGGTCGCCGCGAGCAAAGATTTCGCCGCCCTCGCTGCGCAGGTGAGCGCGCTCGAGCAGCGCCCGGCACCGCCCGCGGTCGATCTCGATGCAATCAAATCGACGAGATCGGCGCAAGCGGCTCTGGCGCAGCGCGTCGACGGTCTGGAGGCGACCCTCGACGGGCTTCGCCAAAACCAAGCAACCGCCCCAGCAACAAAGACGGCGCTGGCCCAACTCGCGCAGCGGCTCGACGCGAGTAACGCGCAGTCGGCATCGCGCAGCGCCGCCGAAGCCGCCGATGCCCGAAAAATCAGCCGGGAGCTGGCGCGCCTTAATGGCGAGGCGACGGATCTGGGCGACCGCATCACCGCGCTCGAGCATCAGGCCCGCGCGCAAGCCGGCGCCGGCCGTCGCGGTGCGGTGTTGCTGCTGGCGTTGTTGCAGATGCGCGAAGCGGTCGACGAAGCCCGGCCCTTCCCGGCCGAATACAGCGTCTTCAAGGAGCTCGCCGGCGATGATTCTAAGCTCGTCGCCGCAGCCGCGCCGCTGGCCGGCGCCGCCCAGGACGGAGTGGCGAGCCGCACCGCCTTGCGTCAGGGCCTCGACGATCTCTCGGGGCAAATCGACACCGCGAGCCGGCCCGCAGCACCCTCGACCTGGTGGGCGCAGGCGCTCGATCGGCTGCGCGGGCTGGTGACGATCCGGCGCATCGACGGGGCCGTGAAAACCGGGCCCGGAGCTGCGGTTGGCGCCGCGCAGCAGGCGCTCGCTCGCGGCGACCTCGCCGCCACCGTCTCGGCGCTCGATGCGCTGACCGGGGCAAACGCGGAGGCCGCTCGCCCGTTGCTGCAGATGGCGCGCCGGCGACTGGCCGCCGAAACGGCGTTGGCGCATCTGCAGCAGCTCCTCGCCGCCCGGCTCGGCCCCGAGCCCGCGGCTTTACCGGCGGTTCCGGAGCCGCGCAAGGCCGTTCCGCCGCAACCCTCGGGGCCGCCGAGAGTCCCCTCCTGATGCGCGCGATCGGTGCGTTCGTCGCGATCGCAGTTCTCGTCGTAGCGGCGGTGTTCTTTACCTCCAACCCGGGCCGGGTCGAGATCGCGTGGCAAGGCTGGCAGGTCGACACCTCGGTCGGCGTGCTGGTCGCCGCGGCGACCCTGGCAGCGTTGGCGGTGGCGCTGCTGCTGCGGCTGCTGTCGTTGGTCCTTGGCAGCCCGAGGACCTTTCTGCGGCGCCGGCGCGAGCGGCGTCGTCGCGCCGGGTACCAGGCGTTGACCCGAGGGATGGTTGCGGTCGCCGCCGGGGATCCTCAGGAGGCGCGGCGCCACGCCCGCAGAGCCGAGGCACTTCTCGCCGAGCCGCCCTTGACCTTGTTGCTGTCGGCGCAGGCCGCGCAGATCGGCGGCGACGACACCGGGGCGAAAAGGTTTTTCACCCTGATGCTCGACCGGCCGGAGACCGAATTTCTCGGCCTGCGCGGCCTTTTCAATCACGCCTTGCGGGAGGGCGACCGCGGCACCGCACTCCGCCTCGCCGAGCGCGCGGTGGCGCTGCGCCCGACCACCGGTTGGGCTGTGCAGAGCCTGCTCGATCTCGAAACCCGCGACGGGCGATGGCAATCGGCGCGCGCCACGCTGGCTAAGGCGCTGAAAGCCGGAACCATCGCGTCGGCGCCCGCCCGGCATCATCGCGGGGTAATCGATTACGAACTGAGCCGTCTCGCCGCGGCGCGCGGCGATCGCGAGCAGGCCCTGAGCCTGGCGGCGCAGGCGCGGACCCTGGCCCCCGATCTCGCCGCCCCGGCAGCGCACTACGCGCGCTTGCTCTTGCAGGAGGGACGCGCCGGGCGCGCGGCAAAGGCGGTCGAACGCGCTTGGCGCACTGCTCCTCATCCCGAGTTGGCGCAGGCCTATCGTGCAATCTGGGATGCTGAAAATCCGCTTTCCCAGGTGGTGCGTTTCGAGCGGCTCGCCGCCCAGAACCCGGTCGCGCGCGAAAGCCACTTGGCATTGGCCGAAGCCGCCCTGGCGGCGCAGCTGTGGGGCGAGGCGCGCCGTCATCTCGAACAGGCGCTGAAGGCCGATCCGACGCCTTCGGCTCCGCTTCCGGCAGACCCGGCGCCGGCGGCCTCGCCGCTGCTGGCAGGAATCCCAGAAGAAAGCCAGGGCAGCGAATTTGCCTGTGCCAGCCAGCGCCTCTGCCTGATGATGGCGCGGCTCGCAGAAGCCGAGCACGGCGATCTCGCGCGCGTGCGCGAATGGCTCGACCGCGCCGCACGGGCCTTTCCCGATCCGCGCTATGTCTGCGCCAATTGCGGCGGCGGCAGTCTCGAGTGGTCCTCGCTCTGCCCCCGCTGCGGCGCGTTCGACACGCTCGCCTGGAGGACTCCCGTCTGGGGCGGTCCGGGCGGAGCCTTGCCGGTCGCTGTCCACAGCCGCTCGCGATCGACCTTACCCTCGCGAGACCGGCCAATGTGCCGAGCATCGACCCGGCCGCCGGCTAACGGCCCCCCTCTGCCCAGCCACTTGGCGGGGTTGCCGGAACGCGCTATGAGTGTGGATGCGGCCCCGGTAGCTCAGCGGTAGAGCAACCGCTTCGTAAGCGGTAGGTCGTCAGTTCGAATCCGACCCGGGGCACCAGCAGAATCGATAAGTTAGAGAGGTAGGCGAGGGTCGGGGTAACGCCAGCGCAATCAGACCAGCGATCGGTCGAGGGGGGACGAGAAGATGGCTGACGACCTTGCACCGGAACTCGTCGCCGAGCGGCTGCTGGAATTTGACGAAGCGTTGAGAAGGGCGGCAGCCACCGTGCCCTAGACACCTAAGAAGGAGGCGGGTTGCACCCGCCCTACGTCCTCGCGAGCGGCTGTTTGCGCAGGAAGTTGAAGTCGCAGCCGCGGTCGGCTTGCAGGATTTCGCGACGGTAGAGATGGGCGTACCCGCGCTCGGGGATTGGGGGCGGCGGCGTCGGGCGGCGGGCGAGTTCGTCGGGCGGAACGAGGAGGTCGATGCGGCGGCCTTTGACCGAGAGGCGGATCGGGTCGCCGTTCGCGGACTTTGGCCAATGGGCCGCCCGAGGCGGCGTCAGGGGTCACGTGCAGGACGATCGAGCCATAGGCGGTGCCGCTCATCCGGGCGTCGGAAATCCGCACCATGTCCTTGACCCCGGCGCGCGCGAGCTTTTGCGGGATCGGCAGATAGCCGGCCTCCGGCATGCCCGAGGCGCTCAATGGCCCGGCGTTCTGCAACACCAGGAAATCGTCCGGCGTTACGTCGAGATCGGGGTCGTCGATCCGCGCCGACAAATCTTCGAGGGAGGTGAAGACGACCGCGCGGCCCTCCTTTTCGAAGAGCCTCGGGTCGGCGGCTGAGCGCTTGAAGATCGCGCCCTTCGGCGCCAAGGAGCCGAACAACGCCACGAGCCCGCCCTGGGGCTGCAACGGGTCGGCGAGCGGCTTGACCACGGCACGGTTGACCGGGCCGGCAGGGGCAGCGAGGCGCTCGGCCAAGGTTTCGCCCGACACGGTCATGCAGTCGAG
This sequence comes from uncultured Alphaproteobacteria bacterium, assembly GCA_963795485.1. Lineage (GTDB taxonomy): Bacteria > Pseudomonadota > Alphaproteobacteria > ATCC43930 > CGMCC-115725 > AP-15. The sequence goes on along the minus strand of CAWCIL010000008.1, from coordinate 112,139 downwards.
GTGCAGCAATGGCTGTAATTCGCGCAACACCGCGCCGATGCCACCGGCCGCGAACAGATCCTCCATATAGTGTGGGCCGGTGGGCTTCAGATCGACCAGCACCGGAGTGGCGTCGCTAATCTGGTTCAGCCGGTCGAGGGCGATGTCGATGCCGGCGCGACCGGCGATCGCGGTCAGGTGCAAGACCGCGTTGGTCGAGCCGCCGACCGCCATCAGCACCCGGAGCGCATTCTCGACCGATTGCGCGGTGACAATGCGGTCGGGGGCGAGGCCGCTGCGGGCGAGCTGCATCGCGGCACGGCCGGTAGCCTCGGCGGCGCGCAGCCGGTCGGCGTGGACCGCCGGGATCGCCGCGGTGCCGGGCAGGATCATGCCCAATGCCTCGGCGATCGACGCCATCGTGCTCGCCGTGCCCATGACGGCACAGGTGCCGGCGGTGGTCGCGAGGTTGCCCTCGATCTCGTGGATCTCGTCGGCGCCGATCTCGCCGGCACGGTATTTGGCCCAGAAGCGGCGGCAATCGGTGCAGGCGCCGAGCCGCTCCCCCTGCCAGCGCGAGGTCATCATCGGGCCGGCGACCAGCTGGATCGCAGGCCGGTTCGCGGAAATGGCGCCCATCAGCTGCGCCGGCACGGTCTTGTCGCAGCCGCCGACCAACACCACCGCGTCCATCGGCTGGGCGCGGATCATCTCCTCGGTGTCGATCGCCATCAAATTGCGGAACATCAGGCTGGTCGGCGACAGGAACACCTCGCCCAGCGAGATCGTCGGAAAGGTCAACGGCAGGCCGCCCGCCGCCAGGACGCCGCGCTTGACCGCCTCGATCAGCTCCGGGAAATGCCGGTGGCAGTTGTTGTAGCCGGAACGCGTGTCGGCGATGCCGATCACCGGCCGCGCCAACAACTCGGTTGAATAACCCATCGAGCGGGCAAACGAGCGCCGCAGGTAGAGCGCAAAATCCGGGTCGCCGTAATTGGTGAGGCCGCGGGATAGGCCGAAGGGTTCCGCCATGACTTCCTCTCGACAGCGCAGGCCCGCCAGCTTGCCGCCGGGGCGCCGCGGCAGGCAAGTCCGGCGAGGCCGAGACAGTCGTTCGGCTATCGGGTGGTCAGCATGCCGCCCGAGGTCGCCTCAAAGGCTTTCAGGTCGGCCTCGTAGGACAGCTGCTCGGCTTGGCATGCCGATACCGTCTTGGGGTTGTCCGCCAGGCAGGTTTTGTAGGCGGCTTTCGAGGCTTCCATGTCGTTCCTGGCGTCCATTTTGGCGGCGAGGGCGCAACCGGACAAGGACGCAGCGACGGCGAACAGAAAACAGGCTTTCTTCATCACCGACCTCCCTATGGGCTTCCGAGCAATTTTGCGAGGGAGGGGTCAGAAAAGTGTCAAACCTTTCGCGATGGCGCTCCTGCGCAGAGGTCCCGCTACCGCTGATCCTCGGCGCCGGCCTGTTCCAACCCGATCGCCATTCGGGCGAGCCGGCCACGATCATCTGACGGAAGACAGCTTCGAGACGATTTCGTTTCGGTGATGTGTTCCGCGCCGAGGGGATTGTGTCGATCGAAGGCAGCGATACACGGCATATCTTCCACTTGGCCAACAGCGGTTCATCCTCGACCCCGCTCCGCCGGGACGATCGCGCGGCAACCGCGTGGTGCTAATCGGCAGGGACCTCGCCGCCGAGGGGTTGCGGGCAGAGTTCGCTTTGCGCCTGGTCGCGCCGGTCACTCCGGGTCGGGAATAGTCGGCGACCAGAGGAGAAGTGCGGCGCTGAGGCCGACCGGAACCCAGGCCACGGCCGATCCGATCCGCGCATAGACGGCACCGGCGATTACGGCACCGCAGACCAGACCCAGCCACGGGACCGCCTGCTCCGCCCAAACCCATTCGCCGGTGCGGCCGGTCACCAGATCGCCGAGGCCTTGGCCGAACCGGACTAGGGTCCCAGTGACAAAGGTCACGCTGACCGAGACGTTGCCGGCGCGATGCATCGCCGCGTTGAGAGCGCCCATCGCCAGCACCATCGGCGCCGGCGCGGTCCCCATCGCCGCTGCCGCCGTCAAGAGCGCCATCACCGCGGCCAGCACAGCCGTCAGATGATGGCGGCCAGACACATGGGCGAGCACCTGCCCCCCGGCCGCTCCCGCCACAAACAAGACGATCAGCGCCAGGATTGCGCCGGCCTCGCCCAAACGTAGCCGGCCGGCCTCGAGCGCCATCTGCGTGCTGTTGCCGCTCATGAACGAGACGAACAGGTGCCCCAGCCGCAAGAACCCGACCGCATCGACCATGCCGGCGAGCCCGGACAGCACTGCCGCCAAGACCAGCCCGCGGGCCCGGTGCTCGCTTGCCTCGGTACGAGGCCCGGCCCGCGGGTTATGCTGCCGATCAATCGGCACGCTCATAGCGCAGATAGCGCGGGGCCCACATCTTGGCGCGGATGGCAGCCTCGATCTGGTCGGTCTCGATTCCCTGGGTCAACCCTTCCCGGTGCGCTTCCATAGCGGTCGCCAGTGCCACCGCAAAGGCGACCTCGCGCAGTGCCGTGACCGGTGGCAGCAGATTACCGCCTGGGTTGTCGGCGGCCGGCGAGACCGCGGCCAACGCCTTCGCAGCGGCGACGAACATCCCATCGGTGATGCGCCGGGCCTTGACCGCAACCGCACCCAACCCGACCCCCGGAAAGATGTAGGAATTGTTGGTCTGGTCGACCTTGAACCGGACGCCGTTGCGGGTCAGCGGCGGATAGGGGCTGCCGGTACCGATCACCGCCCGTCCCTCGGTCCAGGCATCGAGGTCCTCGGGGGTGGCTTCGGCGCGCGAGGTCGGGTTCGACAGCGGAAAAATCACCGGCCGGCGATTGTGCTCGGCCATTGCGCGCACCACCGCCTCGGAGAAGGCGCCCGGCTGGCCGGAGACGCCGATCAGCACGGTCGGCTTCGCATTCCGCACCATATCGAGCAGCGAGATCTTGTCCGGATGATCGAAGGTCCAGCCGGCGAGCGCCGCCCGCTGCTGCACAAAAGGCTGCTGGAACGGCTCGATCGCATTCATGCCCTCGACCAAAAGGCCGTCGCGGTCGACCATGAAGAACCGGGCGGCGGCCACGTTTTCCGTCAGGCCGGCCTCGACCATCATCTTCAGGAGCAAGCTGGCGATGCCGCAGCCGGCCGAGCCCGCGCCCAGCACCGCGACGCGCTGCTCGGCCAATTCGACGCCGGTGACGTTGATCGCCGACAACAGCGTACCGGCGGCGACCGCGGCGGTGCCCTGGATGTCGTCGTTGAACGTGCACAACCGGTCGCGATAGCGCGCGAGCAGGCGCGAGGCGTTGCTCTTGGCGAAATCCTCCCATTGCAGCAGCACGTGCGGCCAGCGCTGGGCGATGGCACCGATGACGGCCTCGACGAAATCGTCGTATTCCCGGCCGCGCACCCGCTCGTGACGCCAGCCGAGATAGAGCGGGTCGGAGAGGCGCTCCTGATTGTCGGTACCGACATCAAGCATGACCGGGAGGGTCGTCGCCGGGTGCAGCCCACCGCAGGCGGTGTAGAGCGCGAGCTTGCCGATCGGGATGCCCATGCCGCCCGCCCCCTGGTCGCCGAGCCCGAGGATGCGCTCGCCGTCGGTCAAGACGATCGCCTCGACCCGGTCGAAGCGCGGGTTGGCCAGGATCTGCCTCAGCCGCCGCTTATGCGGCAGGCTCAGGAACAGGCCGCGCGGCTTCCGGAACAGATGGCTGAACTGCTGGCAGCCGGCGCCGACGGTGGGCGTATAGACGAGCGGCAGGAGTTCTTCGATATTCTGCTCCAGGAGGGCGAAGAACAGGGTCTCGTTGTTGTCGTGCAATTCGCGCAGAAAGGCGTAGCGCTCGAGATCGTTGGCGAACCGGCGCAGCACCGAGAGCCGGCGCGAAACCTGCTCCTCCAACGTGCCGATATGCGGCGGCAACAGCCCGTGCAGGCCAAACGCGTCGCGTTCGGCCTCGGTAAAGGCGGTGCCCTTGTTTAATAGCGGGTCGGCGAGCAATTCCCACCCGGCGCGGGCCGTGGTCAGGGTGCCGGGCTCGGTCGTCGCCGGCCGTGCCGATGTACGGGGCATGTCCGCCGGCTCAGCCGAGGCGCCGGCGGTAGAGCGCGATCAGCCGTTCCCAATGCCGCTCGGCGGCCGGCTTGTCGTAGCACCAGCGCTCGGGGAAGGCGAAGCCGTGATGGACGCCGGAGTAAAGCTCGACCTCGCCGGCGGTGCCGGCGCGGCGGAACAGGCCACGCAATTCTTCGACCATCGGCAGCGGCGCCAATTCGTCGTGCTCGGCGCAGGCGATGTAGAGCTCGCCCTTGACCTTCGCCAGCGAGAGATGCGGGCTCTCCTCGGCGTCGCTGACCAGCCAGGTGCCGTAGAACGAGGCGGCGGCGGCGATGCGCTCGGGATAACGGGCCGCGGCGGTGAGCGCGTAGGGCCCGCTCATGCAGTAGCCATGCGCGCCGACAAGGCCGGGTCTGACCCCACTCTGCCGGTCGGCGAAGGCCAGCATCGCGCCGACATCCGCCATGACCGGGGGGATCGTCATCCGGGCGCGCACCGCGCGCATGCGCTCGCGCTCGGGGCTGCCCTGGTCGAGCACGGTCGGCCCGAACATCGTGTCGCGCCCGGCGCGGTAATAGAGATTGGGCAACAGCACATAATAACCGACCGTGGCCAGCCGCCGGGCCATATCGCGCAGTTCTTCGCGAACGCCGGGCGCGTCCATCAGCAGAAAGACGGCCGGAAACGGGCCGCTGCGCTCGGGCCGGGTAATGAAGGTCTCCATCGCCCCGTCCTTGGTGGGAATATGCACGGTCTCGTCGATCATCGGCGTTCCTGGCCAAAGCTTTTCAACGCTGAGGCGCAGGCTACCACAGCTCGTTCGCCGGTCTCACCATTCGCGGCGCATAGGCGCCCGGCCGGCCGTTATGGCCAATCGCGCCGTGTTTTTTGCGTTGGGCCCGCGTCAGCCCGCGAAGTTCAGGCGGATATAAGAGGCCGGCACTATGAGATCCGTGCCATTGGGTGGGGTGGGAAGGTGGCCGGCATGAAGAGATCGTCCTCGGCGGGTCGCTGATCGAGCGGGGCGCCGCGGATCAGGCGGAGCCGACACCGTTGCCTTATGCGACAGGGGCGCCGGGGACTTTTCGGCCGACTCCGGAGCGATGGGCTGGGATCAAGGTCGCGACCGCCGCCGCCCGGATCTTCTTCCGCAGCGAGTGACCGATAGCAACATGGCCGTCGACGATGACCTGTTGACGCCGGTGTTCTCGCCTTACTCGGGGTGGGTCCCAGGTGACGGTTTCGAAATTCGCCGGATGTCTTCGGCGGCACAAGGCGCAGATCGAATTGCTCGCGGCGACGGCTGAGCTCGCCTAACTGCGCCTGCCCCAGCAGCTGCCGGTCAGCCGGCCCGCCAAACTGGTCGATCAGCGCCCCGAGGTGCGCGCGGCCGAGCCCGAGCTGCAGGCGGCGCGCCCAGGTCGGCGTCGCCGTTGCCGCCCGGTTGCCGCAGTTCTCACTGACCGGCGACGCCAGCACTGCGGGGCTCGCGGTCGCGGTTCTCGCGACGCCGGGCAACGTGTTTTGGAGCATCGCCGGAAACGCCCAGATGATCTTCGACGCCGGTACCCTGCTGTACCAGGAACGCGCCGCCGACGCCGCCTTTGACCAGGCGGCGGCGTCATCGCCGCGCGCCAAATGTCACCGACAGGCTGCACGCGCTGCAATCCGATCGCGGACGCGCTGAAGGCTGCCGCCGAAGCCGACCGAGCCGCCGCGACGAACCTCGGCATCACCCGCCAGCTCCAGCCTGGCGCCGTGAACCACTTGGCGTTGCTGATAGCCGGGAGCGGCCATCAGATGGCAGTGCGCAGCGTCGCGCAGGCGCAGGCCAGCCGCTTTGCCGATACCGCGGCTTTGTTTCAGGCGCTCGGCGGACGCTGGTAGAACTGCGCCGATCCGGGGCCGCGCAAGACCGCAGCCGCGAGCGACGGCCGCTGAGGCAAACCGTCGCTCGGTACGAGCAGACGATCTGGCCTTCGGCCACGGATATTTCGCCCACGGAAATTTCCGGGCGGGGCGAGAACCCGGCAGAGCAATCTGCGTTAGCGCACGGTAATGGGCGGTTCTATCGATGGTTTCACAGGAAACATGGCTTCGATCGCCGGAGCGCTCCCGGCAGAGACGCAGCGGCGGGACCGGCTTTCTGCCAGATCGTCCGGTCCGGAAATGGCGCACCAGGCGAGCGGCGCGCGGCGCGGCAGTTTGGGATGGCAGGGATGAACCCGGCTCCCAGAGCCCTTACTAAACCAAAAGCATTTCCGAATATGCCATGTGAGCGGGACCATCCGGTCCCACTCGATTGCGCGGGAAGCGGAGCACTGTAGCGATGGAGATTTCATCCGACATAACGGACCGGGCGATGATGGCTCGCTGCATCGAGCTTTCGCGAATCGCAGTCGGCAAAGGCGAATACCCGTTTGGCACGGTCATTGCGCTGGATGGACATATCGTAGCGGAGGCGATCAACAGCACCATTCGCGACGGCGACGTGACCCGTCACGCCGAGATCATCGCCCTCTCGCACGCGCAAAAAACGATCGGACGGCAGCAACTTCGCCGTTACACGCTCTATACCAATATCGAACCATGTGCGATGTGCTCCTACTGCATCCGCGAGGCCTGGGTCAGCCGGGTAGTCTATGCTCTCGGCTCTCCAGTCATGGGCGGCCTTTCAAGGTGGAACATTTTGCGTGACGACGGCATGTCTGACCGCATCCCCGAGATTTTCGGCGCGGTGCCGGAGGTGGTCAGCGGCATGCTGCTGCGCGAAGCGCAACAGGCCTGGCGCGACTGGAGCCCGTTCGCCTGGGAAATGATCAAGTTGCGCGGATTGCTGACGGCACCGTCTGCGCAGGAAGGCCGGATCGAGGTACAACCGGCGCACAGCCGATCGCTGTGGCATTACTTGCACATCCTGTTCATGCGCGGCGGTCATTCTCGAATCAAAGCGAATGCGCCGATCGGACCGCGCAACAATTTATGATCCGGCCAACTCGCCCGGGAGCATCCAATCGTGGATCAGATATCTGGCGTCGATGAGCCGCTTGACAGCGATGGGGCCGGAATCCGCGGGGCCGCAGGTGCATCGCGCGCCCTCGGGGGCTCCTTGGGCCGCCGAAGCACGCCGCACGGTCGGTTTCGTCGTCTGCTGCGTCGCTCCATTCACTTCTTATCCTATCACCTGATTCTAAGTTGTCGGCGCACCCGCGTAACGCGGGCTGCAGGCTTTCGCCTGAGCGTACGACCAACGGTGTTTCATCCGCGCTATTTCCTGAGCAGCGAGTGCTTTGCTGAATTCATCGGCCGTCTCGATCTGAAGGATCGGCGTGTCCTCGATGTCGGCACCGGATCGGGCATTCTCGCCCTTGCCGCGGCGCGCGCCGGCGCCCGGTGCGTCATCGCCGCCGACATCAACCCAAACGCTGCGCTCGCCGCGGCCGAAAACGCGCGCGCCAATGGCCTCGGCGATCGCGTCAGCGCACTGTGCTCCGACCTGCTCTCGGCCTTGGCGCCCGAACCGCTGTTCGACGCGATCCTGTCCAGCCCGCCCAAGCATCCGGGCGAACCGCGCGATCTCTCCGATCGCGGCTGGCATGCCGGCCCGCATTACCGCGACATCGCAGCATTGTTCGACCAGTCTCGCCAGCGCCTGAAGCCCGGAGGGCGGCTCTACGTCATGGTCTCATCGGATTCCGACCTCGAGCTCCTGGCCGGTTTGATCGATCGGGCCGGATTTCGCGCGCGCCTCGTTCACGAACGTTCGATCCTGATCGAGTCGCTGATCGTCTACGAGCTGCAGGTGGCTTAGGCCGAGGTCGCGGATCGGCATCGGCCGGGGCGCCGGTCCGAATCGGGTACAACATTCGAATGCAGGAGGAACGGATCGCGCGGTGAAGAGAGAGCGTCAAGGCTTCCAGCGAGAAGGAGACGAAACTGCCTGCCGGGCGTTCTCTAAGCACTTCGTTCACTGGAGAGAGGAAGTACCGCAATGGATCAAGATCGTGTCGCGGGTGCCGGACACCAGGTGAAAGGAGCCGTCAAGGAGGCCGTCGGCAAGGCGACCGGCGACGCAAAAACCCAGAGCGAGGGCGCTGCGGAAAAGGCTGCCGGAAAGATCCAGAACGCTGTCGGCGGCGCCAAAGACGCCGCTCGCGATGCGCTGAAGAAGTAGCGTGCGCAAACGCGGCACTCGCCGCGCGCCTGGACCACCCTCCTGGCTGCGCCTGTCGGCCGATTTCTGGCAGGCGGGCCTGGAGGCTCAACAGGTGATCGGCCTCAGGCTGGCGTTGCTGGCCGCCGGCCGCGAACCGGCCGCGGCCGAGATGCTGCGCATGGTGTCTGAAAAAGTCGCCGCCGCGTTCGAGGTCCAGCAGGCAATGGCGCTGGCCGCGATGACCGGGGGCAACGCGCAGGTCCCGGCACGAACGCTGGCGATTTACCGGCGGCGGATGCGGGCCAACCGACGCCGCCTCGGTGCCGCCAAATCCAGTGCGCCGTCGGGCCTTGGGCTCGGGGCCAAACCGCGTTGATCGTGCCGCGCGGCGCGCCGGTGGCGGTCCCCTCCGGAAATCCACGACCCGGCTCGCCCACCCGAGAGTGTGTCTGTCAGGGCCGATAGGCCATCCGATGGCGACAGCGCGTCGCGGCCGGTGGATCGCGGTCAACCGGCGACGCGCCACCACACCGCGGCATCGTCGATATTGTGCAGCGGCGCCGTGATCCCGCGAGCGGCGCGAAAGTGGTCTACGGCTGCGGCGCAGGGCTTTAACAGGTAATCGTCGATGATCACGAACCCGCCCGGCGACACTTTGTCGTAAAGCGCGTCCAGCGCCTCGATTGTGCTCTCGTACATGTCGCCGTCGAGCCGCAGCACCGCAAGCCGATCGATCGGAGCGGCGGGCAGCGTGTCCTTGAACCAACCCTCCAGAAACACCACCCGCTCGTCCAGCAGGCCGTAGCGGCGAAAATTCTCCTCGACCTCGGGCCGCGACACCGCAAGCTGCGGGTATGTTTGATGGAGATCGCCCGCGTCCGCCGGGTATTCCGACGGGTTCGGCGGCGGCAGCCCGCGGAAGCTGTCGGCGACAAACACCCGGCGCGTCGCATCGCCATGCGCGGCGAGGATAGCGCGCATCAAAATACAGGCGCCCCCGCGCCACACTCCGGTCTCGATCAAATCGCCCGGAATATTCTCCTCGAGGGCGCGCTCGCATATCGACCGCAAGCTCCGGAGCCGAGCCAGTCCGATCATGGTGTGAGCGCGAGACGGCCAATCTCGACCGGTCACCCGGATCGCGGGATCGTAGGTCCCTTTCGACCCGGGGTCGGTCGCCTCATCGCCGTAGATCATTCCGGTGAGCGTCAGCTCGAGCAGATCGAGATATCGCTGCGCGCCATAGAATCCATCGGTGCCTCGCGAAGCCTTGCCTTGTTCGAGGGCGCGCAGCACGCGCCCGGTCGCGATCTCCTGACCGTCGAAAAGGGCGGCAATCTGAGGGCCGAACCTGGAGCGCAAGATCTCGGTTATGTCCGACAGGCTCTCTTCGATCGAGCTGTAAGCTCTCGAGTGCGCCTGCTCCGCCCACAACGCGTCTCGCTCGGCCGAAAGCCGGCGCAGCTCCATTAAAAGGTGTTCGCGCTCACCCTCGACCGCCGTAACCAGGGTCCGCGAGGCTTCCCGCTCAGCTTCCAACCCCACTACGGCTTGCGCCAGCGACTGCTTCTCGGCCCGGAGCGCATCGCGCTCGGCTCCCAGACCGGCAACGGCTTGCGCCAGCGCGGCGCGGTCTTCCGCCAAGCGCCTCAGAGGCGGGAGTCGATATGCAAGGCGGCGAGCGATGCCGCGTGTTACCGACATCTCGATAAAGCCCGAACCGGCAGCTTAATCTGCGGCACGATCGGATAAAAGTACTGGGTGCGAATGTGAGCCGCGGTATTGCGAGGCATAGGCTCTCAAGCGCATCAGTTGCTCGGTGTAGGACGAGAGCGTCGGGTCGGTTTCGATGCTCGCAATGACGTTTTCCAACCCGGCTATCTGCTTCACGGGGTCATAGGCTGCGCTCGATGCTCCGCTGCGGACGATCGTCAGCGGCCGATCGATGCCCTGAACCCCGCACCGGGCCGCGATTCGGATCCACAGAAGGATGTCCTCGCCAATCCGGATGCATGAAGCCGTCCAGCCAGAGATCCCGGCGCACCATGACCGTCGGCGTCGCGATCGCGCACCCGCTGATGATTTCTGGGAAGGCGTTCTGCCCGCCGAAAATCCCTGAGTGCCGAGCCTCGAGGCGCGGAGCCTTCGATTCATGACGCCAATAGGAAGTATGCGAAAAGCAGGAATTCTCTCCGGCCATCAAGCGGATCTGCACGGCAACTTTGTCGGGAACAAATAGGTCGTCGCTGTCGAGGAACGCCACATATTGTCCACCGGCATGCTGCCAACCGAGGTTTCGCGCCGCGGCAGGCCCGAGGTTTTCCTGAACCAGAAGGCGAACCTTCGGGACGCTCGGTCAGGGCCTGCCGAAAGAGCGTCATATCATCGGTGGACCCGTCGTCCACGACAATGACTTCTATCTCCGAATGGGTTTGGGCGAGCGCGCTGTCGATGGCGCTGATCGCCTGATCGTGAGCGGTTGAAGACCGGGATGATGATTGACACCGAGCGTCCGCTCGATCGCCGCCTCGGCCAATTGCGCCGCCCGATCCGCCGCCTCACCGATGCCGTTCCGGCTCAGGAACGCTTCCATCTCCTTTTGGAAGCGATAAACCGAGCCCTCCATCTCCTCCTGCTCGGTCTCGCACACCTCTCCCAGCAGGCGCCGACCAAAACGCGTTGGCTTCGGTCGTATGGTCGATCTTTTTGGAGCCCTGCTCGTCATGCCAGCGCGATTTGACCAGAAGTTCCGGGCATGTGGATAAAGCGGGCGTACTCGGTCATCCGGAACCACAGATCATAGTCTTGCGTGGTCGGACGACCGATATCAAACTTGCCAGCCCTGTCGAACAAACGACGCGGCACAAAAACCGAGCAGCCGTGGATCGAGCCCCGCAGCACCGCATAGAGAGGCTTTTCCTCCAGCATCTTGTGATCGAGAACAACGTCGGCAATAGGCGCGCCGGCGGCATTGATCAGGGTGTAGTCGGAATACAGTACCACGTCGCCGGGGCAACCGAGGGCGGTCCATCGCGCGACCTGCCGCTCCGTCTTGTTCGGCACATGCAGGTCGTCATGGCTCAGCCAACAAAAAAAGTCGCCGGTCATAACGTCGATCCCGGCGTTCAAGGCGCTGGCGACGCCACCATTAGGCTGTTCCACGTACCGGATGCGGTCCCCGTAGGATCGGGCAATCCGATCGGTTTCGCCGCCGTCCGTCGAACCGTCGTTGACGACGACAATCTCGGTCAGCGGCCAAGTCTGGGCGAGCGCGCTGTCGATCGCCTCGCGCATATAGTTCGCACCATTGTAGACGGGCATAATAATCGAAATATTGGGCTGCTGCGGCACGGCGTCGCTCTCCCATGCATCGGATCCGGGCAGAAAACGGAAGATCCGTCGGGCTCCGCAGCGCTCCCGTTCAGGCTGCGCGCGCCCGGCATGTGCCTTGACAGCTCATCCCGAAACTGGGGCCTCTGCTGCCTGCTTCGGGTCGGCTGAAGCGGCGCAGCTGGGCCGTCGCCGCCTTTATCGTGATCGAGCGCATCGGGATCGCGATCATTACGCCGTTTTGAAAGGGCGAGTGCACCTTGAAGATAAAGCGCGTCGTGCAGCCAGTGATGCTGCACGTGCTGGTCGAGGGTGCCCGAAGCTATGGCGATCGTGACCGAATAGTCGCCGCTCCGCAGGTGCGGCAGCTCAAAGGCGAAGCGAACCTCGATCTCGTCGCCGGCGGCGAACGACATCTCTCCCGATCGATAGGTGAGGTAGGTGTTGTCGCCGACCAGCGGCTGACCCAGGCGATCTTTGATGTGAAAGCCGACAATCGGATCATGAATGTCGGTGTTCGCTCTGATCCTGGCTTTGACCTCGACCGCCTCGCCGCCGCCGATCCAGGTCAGCTCCGATCCGTCGGCCGCGGTCATTCGGGCGTTCAGGACGGTCGCGTCGCCGGTTCCGAACGAGGCCGATTCCTCGTTGAACTCGAATACCGCCCCGGATTTGGGCACCGCGAAATCGATCTTGGGGAAATAGGTCTCGGGCGCGCGATCGGGCACGGGTGCTTCCGGCTCTGGCTGCCCCGGCTCGCGGTTTTCGGGCTCAGGGTTTGCGGACAGTGGTCTTCCCGAGCTGATCTTTACGTCCGACAGGCCGGCGGATTGAGCGTGGATCGACGCGCTGTAGGCTTCGCAAACCTCCTTGGCCGCGCCATAGGCTTGAACCTCGCCGCTTTCGAGCCATACGGCACGGTTGCACAGGGTGATCACGGCGTGGGTGTCATGGCCGCAGAAGAGGATCGTGCCGCGCTCGCGGAAGCGCCTGAGCCAGCGCATGCACTTCTGCTGGAAATAGGCGTCGCCGACGGCGAGCGCCTCGTCGATGATCAGGATGTCGGCGTCGACATGGGCGATCACGGCGAAAGCGAGGCGCATCGACATGCCGCTCGAATAGGTCTTGATCGGCTGATCGATAAAGGCGCCGATATCGGCGAAGGCGAGGATATCGTCGAGCCGGGCTTCGATCTCGCGCCCAGTGAGGCCGAGAACCGTCGCGTTGAGATACACGTTCTCGCGGCCGGTGAAGTCCGGATTGAACCCCGATCCGAGTTCGAGCAGCGCCGCAACTCGCCCCTTCATCGCAACGCTGCCGGAGGTCGGCGCAAGGGTGCCGCAGATCAGCTGCAGCAAAGTCGACTTGCCGGCGCCGTTGCGGCCGATCACCCCCAAGGTCTCGCCGCGCTCGATCTCGAAGCTGACCGCGCGCAACGCCCAGTGGTGCCGGAAGAAAACGGGCGGGGTCAGATCCCTGCCGACGGCGCGGGCAAACGGGGCCACGGCGCGCGCCAAGCGGGGCACGATCGCCTGCTTGAGCCGATCCTGCGGTGCCGCGTACATCGTATAGCACTTGCTCAAACCGACAACCGATATCGCGGGATCACATGACATCGGCGAAACCGTTGCGTGTCTTCTGGAACCAGAAGAGGCCCGCGGCCAACACGGCGACCGCCCCGGCGGAATAAAGGCTGAGCCCGGTCCAGTCGGGGGCGAGGCCGAACAGCGAGACCGCGCGAGCCTGCTCGATCGTGAAGGTCAGCGGGTTCAAATAGAGCCAGGCGCGATAGGGCTCGGGAACGCTCGACAGCGGGTAAAAGATCGGGGTCATGAACAGCAAGACCGTGACCAAAAGTCCGACGACCTGGCTCAGATCGCGGATAAATACGCCATCCGAACTGAAGAACATCGTCACCCCTACGACCAGCAGGAGGTAGGGCGCCAGCACGAACGGCAGGAATACCAAGGTTGGGTGCATGACGCCGGTGATAAAAAAATTGGCGACAATCACGACGCCGAGAGCAAGGCTCGCGTTCACCAGGCTGCCAACGACCACCACGACCGGCAGCACCTCGAGCGGGAACACGACTTTCTTGACATAGCTCAAATTGGCCAGAATTACCGTCGGGGCGCGCGCAATCGATTCGGCAAAAATATTGTTTATGGTCAGCCCCCAACAGCAGGATCACGACAAAGCTGCCGTTCGAGGTCTTCTCAACACCCCATTTGGTCTTGAATACGACGCTGAAGACAAAGGTGAATACAAGGACGGTCAAGAGCGGCGTCAGGATGGCCCAAACCACGCCCAGCAAAGAGCCGCGATAGCGCGCTCTGAACTCCCGCCCGATCAACCGGCTGATCAGGTTCCAGTACCGCCACACCGTGACGGCGAAGTTGCTCAGCGACACGGAATGGCTGCTCATGGGCTCCCCGGGATGCCTCGGCTGCGGCCGGCACCCGCCCTGAAGTGCGGGGCGCTTCTTGCCCGATGACGGACCGGGCGTCAAGGTCGGGGCGTCATACGCCTTTCGAAGCTGGAGGTCGAGAGGCCGTCTGCTAAGCCGCCTCAGACCGGCAAGGCGGCCGGTCAGGGCGTCGTGCCGCCGGGCGCGCGCCTTGACAGGCCTCCTTGCCGCCCGCTTAATGCCGGCATCAGGAGCGGGCGCGTAGCTCAGCGGGAGAGCACACCCTTCACACGGGTGGGGTCACAGGTTCAATCCCTGTCGCGCCCACCATCAGCCCCGATGGGTCAGGGTTTGTCCGACAGGCGCGTAGCTCAGTGGCAGAGCGCTCCTAGAACATGGGAGAGGTCAAGGGTTCGATTCCCTTTCGCGCCTACCGTCTTGCGACGGTGATCCGCGACTGCAAACCTCGCGCTCGACACGCAATCGCGTAATCAATTCCCCGCAAAAGGCAGGAATCAGGGACCCACGCTTCGACGGCCGGCTTTGGCCCGCCTCTGGGGGCGACGATGGGGATCTCGCACCGCCTCGGCCCGATCAAGGCGCTCTCTGCCATCGTCTCGGGCCGGGTCAGTTGTGTCGCCGGCGACATCGTGCTGAGCAAAGGCCGGCTTGACCTTGTCGAGGCCTAAACGGTGCTGTGCCCTCCCGCGCTATCGACCTCGGCACGGCGCGGGCGTAGGCTCCGTTCTCGCACAGAAAGCGAATAGGGTGGATTATGCAGGTCACGCGGGTCGGCGATTTCGAAGTTCACCGCATCACCGAGTACGAGGGGCCGTTTATCGCGCCTGAGGACTTCCTGCCCGATTTCGACCCCGAAATATTGCGCGCCAACCCGGATCTGACCGGGCCGAGTCTGATCGACCCCCAGAGCGGCAAGCTCGTCTTCAGCTTTCACACTTTCGTGATCAAGACCGGCCGGCACACGATCCTTGTCGATTCCTGCCTCGGCAACGACAAGGAGCGCCCGTCCCGCCCGCAATTCCACCGGCTGCGCACGCCTTATCTCGCCGATCTCGCCACTGCCGGGGTCATGCCCGAAATGGTCGATTATGTGATGTGCACGCACCTGCACTGGGATCATGTCGGCTGGAACACCCGGCTCGAAAACGGCCGCTGGGTCCCGACCTTTCCAAACGCGCGCTACATCATGGCGCGGCGCGAATTCGGTCATTGGCAAGGGGTGCAGCAGCGCGGCGATGACACGCCGCATCGCCTCGCCTTCGAGGATAGCGTGTTGCCTGTGGTGCGCGCTGGACAATCGCAGCTGGTCGACGACGATTTCGCACTCGAAGATGGGCTGTGGTTCGAGGCCGCACCCGGGCATACGCCGGGGAACGTCGTGATTCACGCCCGCTCGCGTGACCACCGCGCCCTATTCATGGGCGACGTGCTCCACCACCAGCTGCAATTGGCGAAGCCCGAATGGTCGACGGCCGCCTGCACCGATCGCGAGAAGTCGCGTGAGACCCGCGTGCGGCTGGTCGAAGAACATGCCGAGAAGGGCACCCGGCTCCTCCCGGCGCATTTCCCGGCGCCGACCGTAGGGCGGATCGTCCGCCACGGCAGCGCCTACCGCTACGCGTTCGAGCAGTAAGCCTTTATTTGAGACCGCCGCTCGGTCCGGCCAGATAGCGCGTCATCTCCGGGTCGATCGTGGCTACAGCGGTGGGCTGGCCAGAGTAATCTGCTCCCCGGTCTCTCTGCACAGACCCGGTCGGGAGCTTGGCTGTCATGATCGGCCGAATTTTTGTAACAATAGTGCTCCTGCTGTTCGCGGTCGGAAGGTTTTGCGGCGCCGCCCCGAGGCGGCTGGACCTATCAACCCGTTCGGACTGCTGTTCCTGGGTCTCGCCGTTCTGGTGTGGTTCAAATGGAGAATAATTGCTGGGACGTTCAGTCGAGTGCTTTTCGACGGGATGTGCGCACGCAGCAGCCACGGCTTCCACGCTGCCGATGACCGTGATTGGGAGTGGGAATGGAACTTTCGCGAACCCGAATAGCATCTTCGTCCGCAGCCAAGCCGCACGGGCGGTCGCGGGCTTTCATCCGAAAGTCAACGGGCAGCTGTCATCTTTGGCAGCGAGCCGCGGACCGCCCTAAGAACTCGGCCGATAATGCCCTCGCCTCCTCTCCCGAATTGCGGGAGTGGGGGCGAGCGCAGCGCGGCGGCGAGGATCGCGGCGGCCGGAGAATGCGCCGTTATTGCTTGCGCGAATCGGCGACCATGGTCTTCAGCGCGGCGAGGTCCACCGCACCCGGCACAAGGTGGTCGCCGACGATGAAGGCCGGGGTGCCGTGGATATTCAGCTCGTCGGCGAGCGCCAGATTGGCCTTCAGCTGCTCGCTGACCGCAGGCGACGCCATGTCGTGCTTCAGACGGTTGACGTTGAGGCCGACCGATGCCGCCACTTGGTACACCGTCTCGTCCGTGATGTTGCCGCGCGCCGCCATCATCGCCGCGTGAAAGGCGTCGTATTTGCCCTGCTGCTGTGCTGCCAGCGCCGCGCGGGCCGCGGTCACCGATACCGGCCCGAGGATCGGAAATTCCTTATCGACGAGCCGCAGCTTGGGGTCCTGTTTCAATAGCGCATCGAGCGATGGCTGGACCTGCTTGCAATAGGGGCAGCGGTAATCGAAGAACTCGACGACCGTCGCGGTGCCATGCGGATCGCCGGTGACCGGCGTCGCCGGGTCGTCGAGGATCTGGCGCCGATTCTGCGCGACGGATTGCGTCGCCTTGGCGTCGGTGTCGCGGCTCAGCTTGTCCTCGGCCGCTCTGAGCGCGGCGATCAGGACGTCGGGGTGCTGCAAGAGATAGTCGTGGATGATCGCCTCGACGTCCTGGCGTTGCACCGGCGTCGTCTCGGTCGCTCGGACCGACCCGATCGGTGCCGCGGCAACAAATACACAGGCGAGCGCCCAAAGCGCCGATCGCGCGCGAACCAGCATCAACATCAGCTCCTTTGCTGTGAGCCGCGGCGGGATGCCGGGCTCGGCTTAATCCGGCCGGCTCAGTCCGACCCGCTCAATCCGAATCGTCGAGATCCTTGGCCTCGCGGCGGATCTCCTGCGCGCGGGCGCGCGCCGCGCCGGTCTTCGGCAGCAGGTGCTCCGCCCGGCCGGCCTCTCCGACCGCGTCCTTTTTGTTGTCGGCGGCGAGCCCCTCCTCAGCGAGCGACAGCGCCGCCATGCCGATCTGATTGTCGCGGCCATAAGCGGTCGC
This sequence comes from uncultured Alphaproteobacteria bacterium, assembly GCA_963795485.1. Lineage (GTDB taxonomy): Bacteria > Pseudomonadota > Alphaproteobacteria > ATCC43930 > CGMCC-115725 > AP-15. The sequence continues at coordinate 94,881 of CAWCIL010000008.1, read as the reverse complement.
CAGCAGGTGCCAGGCATCGACGTCTTTGTCTTCGATCCGCAATGCGTCGCTCAGATAGGCGATCGCCAGCTTGTTCTGCGCCGGATCGTGGTTCTCGATGTAGACCTGCGCCAGCTCGATCCGCAGCAGGGCAGCGTTGGGATCGAGCCGCACCGCCTCCTCGTATGGCACGACCGCATCCTTGATCCGGCCGTTCTCGAACAGCATCTGGCCCTTCAGCTCACGAAAATAGGGGTCGCGCGGAGCCTCGCGGATCAGCCCGTCGATGACCGGCAGCGCCTTGTCGAGTTCGGGGGTGCGGTAATAGGCGATGGCGCGGGCGTAGCGCGTCAAGACCGAGCGGTCCTGTTCGGAGTATTTACCCAAGGTCGTCGACGGCGGCTCGGTGAAGGCGGCGAGCTTGACCTTGATGCGCGCCAGCATCGCCATGTAATCGGGCGGGTCCGGAACGTCGGAATAGGGTGAGCGCTCGACATGATCGCGGACATAATCGATCCGCTCCTCGGTCAGCGGGTGATCCATCAGGTAGGGATCTTCATGGGACCCGGTTAGCATTTCCTCGGTCTGCAGAACTTCGAAAAATTGCAGCAGTCCGCGCGCTGACTGATGGGTCGCATCGAGGAAGTTCATTGCGGCGTGGTCGGCGGTCGCTTCCTGCGTCACCGAGAATTGCAGAAGGGCCCGCTGGCCGACGCCCGCCGCGCCCAGCAGCGCTGCACCGCCGTCGCTACCCCGCGACGCGACCGTCGCGGCGACACCCGCCGCCAATGCCAAAATCTCCTCGATGCTCGCGTCGTGCATCGCCTCCGCGCCCTTGTAGAGATGACCCCCGGCAATGTGGCCGGTCTCGTGCGCTAGAACGCCGATGAGTTGGTTCGGCGTCTTCGCATGCAAAACTAGACCGGAATTGATGAAAATATTCTGACCGCCGGCGACGAACGAGTTGATGCTGTCATCCGCCACCAGATAGACGTGGACGGCGTCCGGATCGAGCCCGGCCGCCTTCCAGATCGGGGTCATCATGGTGCGGATGTCGCCCTCGATTTCCGTATCCCGCAACAGGCTGACGCTGTTGCCGGCACCCGCTTCGTGCGCGACCGCGACCCGAGCGAGGGCGAGTACCGCGGTGACCAAGAGGCAGGCTGTTCGGAGAAAAATGCGAAACGGCATCAGGGCGCCCCTGAGAGCGAGTCGGACGAGCCTCGCGCGGGCCTGCGGGAGCTTGGGGGCGCCCCTCCGCCGCGTGTGCGGGATAGGATCGTGGCAAGGCGGCGGCAAGCGGCGGCGCCGGCCTTCCCGGCACGCTCCCTTGGGCGGGCCCGCGCCTTGTCAGACCCGCTCATTCTCGGGACCGCTTGTTGTCAGGACTGCATCAGGCGCTGCCACCAACCCTTGCGCGGGCTCGGCGGCTTTTCGGTGACTGTCTGCACGGCCGGAGCCGGTTCCGGCTGCAATTCGGCCACAACGTCGGATGAAGGGACGGCGGGGGGGTGGAGGGTGGCCGGCGGCGTCGCCAGGCTCGGATCGCTGTCCTCACGCTGCTCGCTGGTCTCCCGGTAGGCTGCGGGAGGGGTGGCCTCGCCAGCCGGGTGCCGCGCGGACCCCGGCCCGGCGCCGCTCCCCACCACCGATTCGACGCTGCCGTCGGTCGGCGCCCAGACCGGACCGCTCGCCACCTCGTCGACGGCGAAGATGGCTTGGGACGGCTCTACCCACTCCGCCGCGGACGGGCTGGATCGGTTCGGCGACACCTCGCCGGCCAGCGCCGGCAGGCTCGCCGTTTCGATCTCGTCAGTCGCCGGGGCGTCCGCCGGCCACGCCGCCGCCGTCTCACTGCTCGCCTCCTCGGTTATCTCGGCCCCGAAATCGCTGTTGCTGGGATAACCTTTGCCCGGAAGGTCGGCCTCCCCGGCGGGTTCGCCTTCGCCCTCGCCGGACAGGTTTGCAACTTCGATCGTCTGCGAGGCCGGACGCGGATCCTCGAAGCTCGGCCCGCTACCCTCTTCGCGCCGGCCGCGGCGTCTGCCGCCGCGTCGGCCGCGGCGGCGGCGCAGCTTGTCATCTTCCACAGCCACCTCGCCGTCCTGCGCCTCGCCGCCCCGAACCTCGGCCTGATGCGCGCCGGTCCCATGCGCCCTGATCCCATCCGCCTCCGCCCCATCCGCGCCGGCCTCGTGTGGCAGAGCCTCGTTGCTCCCGGCTTCAGGCGTCTCCTCCCCATGCGACGCGCCGGGCGCGCGACCAAGGGAGGCAATCGGCTCGCCCTCTGGTTCTGCTTCGTCTTCTGCGGCGCGCACCGATGCCGGGGCACCCCCCTCGTCCTCATGCCGCCGGCGACGGCGCCGGCGTCGACGGCCGCGGCCGCGTTCCTCGTCGTCGTCCCGACCTTGCGGTTCGGCCTCGGCGGCTTCAGTCTCGCCGGCGTCTTCGTCCTCCGGCTCCTCCTCGTCGAGCTCCGGCGCCTGAGTCAACGGCAACGGGACCGCCGGCGCCGCTTCGCCGGGCTCGTAAGCGCGCAGCCTTTCGAGGCGGAAGGCGGGCGGGATCAGCGCGTCGTCGCGCGCCACCAGCACATGGACCCCGTATCGGGTTTCGAGCTGCGCCAAGGAATCGCGTTTGTGATTGAGGATGTAGAGCGCCACGGTGGTCGGCACGTGGACGCAGACCTCGGCCGAGCGCCGCCGCATCCCTTCCTCCTCGATCGAGCGAAGCACATAGAGTGCGGTCGAACTCGGTCGAGCGGATGAACCCGGTGCCGCCGCAATGCGGACAAGGTTGGGTCGAGGCTTCGACCAGGGACGGACGCAGCCGCTGGCGCGACATTTCAAGGAGGCCGAACGGGCTGATCCGGCCCACCTGGATGCGGGCGCGATCGTTCTTGAGCGCGTCCTTGAGCCGGCGTTCGACCGCGCCGTTGTTGCGGTGCTCCTCCATGTCGATAAAGTCGATCACGATCAGCCCGGCGAGGTCGCGCAGCCGCAGCTGGCGGGCGATCTCCTCGGCCGCCTCGAGATTGGTGCGCAACGCCGTCTCTTCGATGTTGCGCTCGCGGGTCGAGCGGCCAGAATTGACGTCGATCGCGACCAGCGCCTCGGTCTGGTTGATCACCACGTAGCCGCCCGAGCGCAGCTGGACGATCGGCGAATGGATCGCGTCGATCTGGCTCTCGACCTGAAAGCGGTGCAAGAGCCCGATCTGCGGGTCGCGATAGGGCTGGACCCGCTTAGCGTGGCTCGGCATCAGCATCTTCATAAACGCCTTGGCCGTGCGGTAGCCCTCCTCGCCTTCGACCAGCACCTCGTCGATGTCGCGGGTGTAGAGATCGCGGATCGACCGCTTGATCAGATTGCCTTCCTCATAGATCAAGGCGGGCGCGGTCGATTGCAGCGTCAGCTCGCGGATCTCGTTCCACAGCCGCAGCAGATATTCATAATCGCGCTTGATCTCGGCCTTCGAGCGCTCGGCGCCGGCGGTGCGCACGATCACCCCCATGCCTTCGGGAATATCGAGCTCCTCGAGGATGTCCTTCAGCCGGCGGCGGTCGGTGATGCTGGTGATCTTGCGCGACACGCCGCCGCCGCGGGCCGTGTTTGGCATCAGCACGCAATAGCGCCCGGCGAGCGACAGGTAGGTCGTCAGCGCCGCCCCCTTGTTGCCGCGCTCCTCCTTGGTGACCTGGACCAGCATGATCTGCCGGCGTTTGACCACTTCCTGGATCTTGTAGTGCCGAGGGGCGCGCGAGCGCTGATGCTCGGCCTCCTCGAACTCGTCGCCGCCGAGGGTCTCTATGATTTCAGGTTCGCCGTTCTCGCCCTCGAGCCGGGCGCGCACCCCCGCGGGGAATGCCGGCTCGGCCGACTCGGCAACGATATCGTCCGAGGCCGCAGCCCAATCCGCGGCCGCATCGGTCCGCACCTCGGCGCCAGGCTCGCCCGCTCGCAATGTCGCGTAGCCGATAGGCGCGGCCGGCATTTCTGCGGATTCCGTCGCGATCGGCTGGGAGATCGGCGGCGCTGCGCCTTGGTCGGCCGCGCCCGGAACGAACGGCGCCCCATCTTCCCAGGGTAGTTCGGCCTGGGCCGCTTCGGTACCCGGCGCCGCGTCCTCGGCGACACCGGCTGCTGGGGCTGCCGCCGCCGCGCTCTCGTCAGCCGCGATCTCGACCGCTGCGACTGGCGCAGCGTGCCAGGCCGGGTCGAACCCAGCTTCGGAGCTGGCGGCCGGCTCTTCGCCACCCAGCTCCTCACCGTTCCCTTCATCGGCGTCGGCTTTGTCGCCAGCCGCCCGATCGTCGGCCCAGGTCAGTTCCTCTGGCGCCGGATCGTCCCCGTCGGTCGGTGCCGCGATGACCGCGACCGGCTCGGGCAGGGCCGCCGCCAGCGGCACCCCGGCGTCTTCGGCGGTCTCGGCACCGACCTCCGGTCCAGCGGCATCGGCACGATACCCACCGCCTCCGGCCATCCCACGGTCGCCGACCGGAATTCTAAAATAGTCGAGGTGAATCTCGCTAAAGGCCAAAAAGCCATGCCGATTTCCGCCGTATTCCACAAAAGACGCTTGTAGAGACGGCTCGACGCGCGTCACCTTAGCAAGATATATGTTCCCCTTTACCTGCTGTTTTGTAGAAGATTCGAAATCAAACTCTTCCAGTCGGTTGCCGTTTAGTACCACCACCCGGGTTTCTTCAGGGTGGGTGGCGTCGATGAGCATGCGCTTTGCCATTCGGGCATAACTCCGAGGTGCGCTGCCGCGGCCGCGCGAAATTCGGCCGGCGGCGCGATCCCGTGTGCAAGGAAGCCGGCCACGCCTGAACTCACGCCTCTTGGGAACGATTGGGGATCGGCCATGGCAAATCTCGTCAGGGGGACAGCTTCAGGTTCCGACAATCCGCGCCGTCCAGCGCTTTGGCCCGCCGCAGCGGCAGGCATACCGCCGATGCGCGGGGCTCATCGCGCGACATCCCCCCGGGCGCGGCGCCCGACAGGCGGACGGCGGTCTCTCGCAAGTCACAATGTATATAGGGACGCCTCCCGCGACAATGGCTTCATCCGCAGTTTGAGCAGCGCCGTCGCCGGACGTCGCGGCCGCAGGCAGCAAAACTCGTTGGACCCTCAACCGCGATATCGCATATAAGGCGGTGCCGCGCGGGATTCGGGGTGGTCGCGGCGTTTGTTGCAACAGGGGGGCCTGCGTCTCGCCGCGTCGAACGAATGGTCAGACTGATCCGGTTTCTTTTCGTCTGCGCGGTGATCCTGGCGGTCGCCGGGTGCGGATTTGTTGGCGTCACGATCTGGTACTTCGGCCGCGATCTTCCGGACTATCAGCAGCTAGCGAATTATCAGCCGCCGATCATGACTCGGGTCCAGGCCGGGGACGGGCGGCTCCTGGCCGAGTACGCCACCGAGCGCCGGCTCTTCGTGCCGATCCAGGCGATCCCCCAGCCGGTCGCCGACGCCTTCATCTCGGCCGAGGACAAGACCTTTTACACCCATCACGGGATCGATCCGCTGTCGATCTTGCGTGCCGGGATTACCGATGTTGGCCGGCTGCGAGGCGGTCGCCGCCCGATCGGGGCATCGACGATCACCCAGCAGGTCGCCAAGAACATGCTGTTGACCAACGAGGTCTCGGTCTCGCGCAAAATCAGGGAAATTCTGCTCGCCACGCGGATCGACGCCGCGTTGTCTAAGGACCGGATCCTCGAACTTTATCTGAACGAGATCTATCTCGGCTCGGGGGCCTATGGGGTGGCCGCGGCGGCGCTCACTTATTTCGACACGTCGCTCGACCAGCTGACCCTCGGCGAGGCAGCGTTCCTCGGCGGGTTGCCGAAAGCGCCAAACCGCTACAACCCAGTGCGCTCGCCGCAGGCGGCCACGGCGCGCCGCGATTGGGTGCTCGATAGGATGGCCGATGATGGCTTCGTCAGCCGTGCCGCGGCGGAGGCGGCCAAAGCGGAGCCGCTGGTTCTGCACCACCGGCAGGAGGCGAGCGAGGTCAAGGCGCCTTATTTCGCCGAGGAGGTGCGGCGCGAGCTGCTCGCGCGCTACGGCGAGAAGGCGTTGTACGGAGCCGGCCTCTCGGTGCGCACCAGCCTCGATCCCAATGTGCAGGCGGCCGCCGACAAGGCGCTTCGCGACGGTCTGATCTCCTATGACCATGCCCATGAAGGCTGGCGCGGCGCCATCGCCCATATCGACCCGCTCGGCGATTGGGCGACCCATTTGAGCAAGGTCGCGGTCCCCGCGGTGGCGACCGATGTCGGCTGGCGTCTGGCGGTCGTGCTGCGCACCGCACCCGGCGCAGCGGCGATCGGCTTCACCGACGGCGAGACCTCTGATGTGCCGTTTGCGCAGATGCGCTGGGCCCGGCCGCGCTACCGTAACGGCAGCCTCGGGCGGTTCCCGCGCGGCGCCGGCGACGTCGTCAAGACCGGGGACGTGGTGATGGTGGCGCCGATAGCGGCGGCGGCGGCCAAGAGCGACGCCCGCACGACCGATACGGCCGGCAAGACCGGGGCAGCCGGCAAGACCGGGGCAACCGGCAAGACCCCCGCCGCCGCGGAGGGCCCCGCGCCCAAGGGTTTCACCCTGTGCCAGGTGCCCGAAGTGTCGGGCGCGCTCGTGGCGATGGATCCGCATACCGGCCGGGTGCTGGCGTTGAGCGGCGGGTTCAGCTTTGCCATCAGCCAATTCGACCGCGCGACCCAGGCCTATCGGCAAACCGGGTCGGCGATCAAGCCGTTTGTCTTTCTGACCGCCCTCGACCACGGTTTTACGCCGTCGACGCGGGTCAGCGACGCGCCGATCTCGCTTGCCGCAGGGCCCCGGGCTGCCGATGTGGACGCCGACCAATTATGAGCACAACGAGTTTCGTGGGCCGACCCCGCTGCGCATCGGGCTCGAGCAGTCGATTGACACTTTGACGGTGCGTCTCGCCACGATGGTCGGCATGGACCCGATCGCCAAGACCATCGAACGCTTTGGCATCATCGACCACGTGCCGCACGAGTACTCGATCACCCTCGGCTCGGGCGAGACTACCCCACTGCGGCTGACCGCGGCCTATGCGATGCTGGTCAATGGCGGCAAGCGGATCACCCCGACGCTGATCGACCGGGTCCAGGACCGCAACGGCAAGACCATCTTCCGCGCCGACGATCGGCCGTGCGAGGGCTGCACCAACGTCGAGTGGCATCACCAGCCGGTGCCGGTCATCCCCGACACTCGCGAGCAGGTGGCCGACCCCGGCTCCGCCTACCAGCTGGTGACGATGATGGAAGGGGTGGTGCAGCGCGGCACCGGCGACGCGGTCAAAGCGGTGGGCCGTCCGATCGCCGGCAAGACCGGGACCACCAACGATTTCCGCGACGCCTGGTTCGAAGGCTTCACCCCCGATCTCGCCGCCGGCGTTTATGTCGGCTATGACGATCCGGAAAGCCTCGGCAAGGACGAGACCGGCGGGCATGTCGCCGCTCCGGTCTTCCGCGACTTTATGATCGCCGCGCTGAAAAACACCCCGGCGACCGATTTCCGCATCCCGCCCGGCCTGCTGCTCTACCGGGTCAGCGCCGCGACCGGGTTGCCGGTCACCGGCGACGGTCCGGCGATCTATGAGGCCTATAAACCAGGAACCGCGCCGGGCCAGAACCCCCATCTCGACCATCAAGGCGCACCCGGGGAAGAGGCAGCCCCGCTCGCCGACGCGGGGACCGGGGATGCCAACCCCCCCGACGCAGGGGCCGGCGACGCCAACCCGGGCGACGCCAACTCGGACAACACCAACCCGAGCAACACCAACTCGGGCAACGCCAACTCGGGCAACGCCAACTCGGGCAACGCCAACTCGGGCAACGCCAACTCGGGCAACGCCGGCGCCGGTGGTGTTGCCGCTGCCGGTGCGGGGAACGCCGCCGCCCCGCCCGAGGACGCCAGCAGCGCGTTGCTGCCGCGGCGCGGCGCTCCCGCCGGCGGCACCGGCGGTCTATATTAGGTTCCCGAAACCGACCGACGGAGCGAAGCATGCGCGCCGAAATCGAGGCGGCCGCTGGCGATATCAGAAAGTCGCTGGCGCTGCTGAGGAGGCATCTTTGACTGGGACACCGCAACCCGGCGCCTGGCCGAGCTGAACGCCGAAGTCGAGAACCCGCGCCTGTGGGACGATCCCGCGTCAGCCCAGAAGCTGCTGCGCGAGCGCACCCGGCTCGACCAGTCGATCGCCGGCTATCGTCGGATCGAACGGGCGGTCGACGAGGCCCTCGAGCTGATCGAATTGGGCGAGGCCGAGGGCGAGCAAGGGATCGTCGCCGAAGCCGAGGCTAGTCTCGACAAGCTGCGCGCCGAGGCGGCGCGGCGCGAGCTCGAAAGCCTGCTCTCGGGCGAGGCTGACGGCAACGACTGCTTTCTCGAAATCCATGCCGGGGCCGGCGGCACCGAGGCGCAGGATTGGGCCGAAATGCTGCTGCGCATGTATGTGCGCTGGGCCGAAGCGCATGATTACAAGGTAGAGTGGCTCGAAGAGAGCGGCGGCGAGGAGGCCGGGCTCAAATCCGCAACAGTACGGATCTCGGGCCCCGACGCCTATGGCTGGCTGAAGACCGAGAGCGGCGTCCACCGGCTGGTCCGCATCTCGCCCTTCGATTCGAACGACCGCCGACACACCAGCTTCGCCTCGGTCTGGGTCTATCCGGTGGTCGACGACAAGATCGAGGTCGAGATCAACGACAAGGATCTGCGCATCGACACCTACCGCTCTTCCGGTGCCGGCGGCCAGCACGTCAACAAGACCGACAGTGCCGTGCGCATCACGCACCTGCCCAGCGGCATCGTCGTGCAGTGCCAGAGCGAGCGCTCGCAGCACCAGAACCGGGCGCACGCCTTCTCGATGCTGCGCGCGCGCCTCTACGAGGCCGAACTGGAACGCCGCGAGGCGGTGACCGACGCCAAGAACGCGACCAAGGCCGAGATCGGCTGGGGCCATCAGATCCGCTCCTACGTGCTCCAGCCTTATCAGATGGTTAAGGACCTGCGCACCGGGGTCGAGACCGCCAACACCGGTGCGGTGCTCGACGGCGACATCGATCGGTTTCTCGCCGCTGCCCTCGCCGCCCGCATCGAAGGCTCGGACGCCATCGCCACCGGCGCCTGATCCGCACCGCCGGCAGCGCTCGCGCCGCCAAATCGGCCGGCCTGCCGCGCCCCGGCCCGGATAGGCCTTTGCTCGGCCGGCAAGAAATGCGTAATCTGCCGCCCGCAGACTTCTTCGACAACCGGGCCCGGCGGCGTCACGCGCATCGGTCGGCGTCCGCCTCACCAAACGGGAGAGAAACATGGCTGAGATCGACGGCGCCACCCTGATCGCCAGGAGCCTGAAGCAGCAGGGGATCAACCATTTGTTCGGGGTTGTCGGATTTCCGGTCGGCCCGATCGCCGCCGCCGCGCAGAAAGAGGGTGTGGCCTATGTCGGCATGCGCAACGAGCAGGCCGCCTCCTATGCGGCGCGCGCCTACGGCTATCTGACCGGTCGGCCCGGCGCCTGCATCGTCGTGACCGGCCCGGGCGTCGTGCACGGGCTCGCGGGCCTTGCCGACGCGCAGCAGAATTGCTGGCCGATGATCCTGATCGGCGGCGCGTCCGAGACCTATCGCGGCGGCATGGGCGCCTTCCAGGAAGAGCGGCAGGTGGTGATCGCCTCGCCCTTCTGTAAATTCGCGCACGCCATCGATACCGTCGAGCGCATTCCCTATTACGTCGAGATGGCGACCCGGCACGCCATCTATGGACGTCCGGGTGCCACTTATCTCGACATGCCGGACAACATCATCACCGGCAAGTGCGACGAAAAAAACGTCGTAGAGGTGCAGAAGGCCCCCGATCCGCCGCGCACGATCGCACCCCAGGAGAATATCGAGCAGGCTCTGGGTCTGCTCGAACGCGCCGAGCGGCCGCTCGTTCTCGTCGGCAAGGGGATGGCCTGGGCCGATGCCGAGAGCGAGGTGCGCGCCTTTATCGAGAAGACGCAATTGCCGTTCCTGCGCTCGCCGATGGGCAAGGGGATCATGCCCGACGACCACCCGCTGTCGGTCGCGGCCGCGCGCACGCTCGCGTTGCAGAACGCCGATGTCGTGTTCTTGATGGGCGCCCGCTTCAACTGGATCTTCCATTTCGGCCAGCCGCCGCGCTACGCCAAGGACATGAAGGTCATCCAGCTCGATATCGCCCCCGAGGAGATTGGTCATAACAAGGCGACCGAGGTGGCGCTGGTCGGCGACGGCAAGGCGATCATGCAGCAGCTGAACCAGGCGCTCGGCGGGCGTCAGTGGTTCCATCCGAAGGAATCGCCGTGGCGGCAGATGATCGCCAAAAAGTCGGCCGAGAACGCCGCGCAGATCAAGCCGCAGATCGACGACGACAGCGCGCCGGCGACCTACTACCGCGCTTTCAAGGACATCGCCGCCTGGATGCCGAAGAACTCGATCCTGTCGGCCGAGGGCGCCGGCACGATGGATATCGGGCTGACGATGCTGCCGGTGTTCAGCGCCAAAGCCTGCCTCAACGCTGGCACCTACGGCACGATGGGCCTGGGGCTCGGGCAGGCGATCGCTGCCGCCGTCGTGCACCCCGACCGGCCGGTCATTCATCTGTCGGGCAACTCGGCGATCGGTTTCAGCGGCATGGAGATGGAAACGCTGGCGCGCTACAACCTTCCCGTCAAGATCGTCGTCTTGAACAATGGCGGCATCGGCCCGGGCATGGAGGAAATCCCGGAAAACCCGATGTTCAACATGCGGCCGAACACGCTGATCTATGGCGCCCGCTACGACAAGGTTATGGAAGCCTTTGGCGGCAAGGGCTTCTTTGTCGAGGACCCGAAAGACATCAAGGGCGCGCTCGACGAAGCGATGAACCACCGCGGCCCCGCTCTGGTCAACATCGTGCTCAGCCAAGGCTCGGGGAGAAAGCCGCAAGCCTTCCGCTGGCACAGCTGACCCCCTTCCCCGATACCCCTCCCCCGCGATGCGGGGGAGGGAAATGGGTGGGGTCCTCAGGCCACGGGGCCGCGCCATCACCCGCGCGGCCCCGGTCTTTTAAGAGGGCTGTCGGGGAAAGGTCGCGGTAATCCTCATGCTCAAATCGCGGACATTCTTCTTCGCTGTCCTGGCATGCACATCGAGCGTTGCCGGGGCCGCGCCGTGCACGCCAGTCGTGCTGAAGGCTGACCAGACTTCGGCTGTCTTGCAGGGTAAAACCACCGGCAGCGACACCAATTTCACCTGCTTTCAGCTTGCTGCCGGCGTCGGGCGCCGCCTCCATCTCAAGCTGATCCAGTCCGCTGGACCGACGCTTGCCTTCAACATCATCGATGTCGTTGACAGTCGGGATGACTACTCGTTCGTAACCGGGCGCGAACTTTATAAGATCGAGGTCCACGGGTTCTCTCGCGTCTCACCGGTGCAGCCCTTCCGGATTTCGGTCACCGCATTGCCAGGCGCAAATCGGAGCGGCTTGGGAGATCCGGCCGCCACGGTTTCCACCGTCTTCAAGCTGAATTACCGTCACAACCAGCCCTCGCCAATTTTCGACTTCAGTGAGAAACCAAACCCACGCATGCAGCAGTATTTCACCGCCGAATTTATTGCGACGTGGGTCGCTGCGATGCGCCACAACAAGGAGCGACCTGTCTATGACGCCGATCCGATGACCGGGCGGCAGGAGGTTGACTCCGTCACCATAAAAAATAGCCGAACCGACCTGATTACCTTCGATCGTGCCACTGTAACCGACAGCGTCGTTGCTCATCCCGGCGGAGAGAAGTTGATTATTAATTTTGACATGAAGAGAGAGAACGCGGTTTGGAAAATTGATGATATACACCAGCCAGGTCAACAGCCGCTTCGGGATTATTTGAGACGCGTCAAATGATCTTCAATCTTTTCGAGAGCTTCCCGAAGCCTGTGGAAGCACAGCGCGCAAAAAGGTGTCCGAAATTCGATTAGGCGAACCCTCATTGATATCGCTGACCCTTTAGGATCGTCGATGTAAACCTTAACCTTACCCTGCTGAAGAGGTTCGCGACATAAATGATAGGTTTCGCACCGAAATTTAATAGCTGACCGGGACCATAAAGCCAGCGTAGCCAGCGTAGGGCGTGTGTGGACCCCGTTGGCGCAAGGGGGTGAGGGAACAGAATTCGATGCGGTGCGGTTGGAGTTGTGTGTCCGGCCTGTTTGTCGCGGCGCCCGCCGCTGGCCCAGATGGGTTCCGCGATCCACTCCCAAACGGAAAAGTGACCTTGAAGGCCGCCACCCTACACGGGTTTTGCGGATCGTCGGTCCGACCGATCAGCATCTTTTCCCTTTAAGCCCTGCACCCGCGGCAGACGAGGCTCAGGCGGCGGCCGGCCGCGCCGGTAGGCCTCCCCGCGCGTCATCATGGCCCACACAATGCGGGCCGTCTTGTTCGCCAAAGCCACGGCCGCGAGTTTGCGCGGCTTGCGGCTGAGCAGGTTGAGCAGCCATTGAGAGGTGGCGAGCCGGCCGGGTTTGGCATGTTGGATGACCGCGCTCGCCCCCAGCACCAGCAACTGGCGCAGCCGCTCGTCGCCGGCGCGGCTGATGCCGCCCAGGCGCTGCCGGCCGGCAGTCGAGCATTCGCGCGGCACCAGCCCGAGCCAGGCTGCGAAATGGCGCGCCGATTTGAACTGCGTCGGGTCAACCCGCAGGGCCAAATTCAATGCTCCGATCGGTCCGATCCCCGGGATCGCGGCCAGCCGCCGGCTGACCGGATTGGCCTTGTGCTGTTGCATCAGCGTGGTGTCGATCGCTCGCCGCCGCGTCTCGATGCGCTCGACTTCCTGGCCCAACAGTGCGATCGCCTGCTTCGCCGCCGGCGGCACCGCAGCGTCATCGGCCGCGGCGACCTCGGTCCGCAGCTCGGCCAAGCCCTTCTCGCCGAGCGGCGCCACCACCCCGATCTCGGCGGCATGGCCGCGCAGCGCATTGACCAGCTGGAACAGCGCAGCGCATTCCGCCGCTCTCTCCCGATGCCGCGCTATGCGGCCGTCGTGATTCCATATGGACCGCGAGGCCGGCGCGGGCGGCGAGCGCCACCAGCGCATCAAGACTGAATTTGCCGATGCGGCCGTGCAACAGGTCGTTCAAGCAAGGCTGCGTCACGCCAAGGCGTTTTGTCGCCTCGCCTTGTGGCCTATCGGCTCAGTGGACTCCAAACAAGCCGCTCGGCGTGCGACCCCAACGCGGCCCCTTGCGTCCAGGATATATTCCGATGAATATAGCGTGTTGATGAAGTGGGGGAACGATGCCGGTTGATGGACGAGGACGCGCTGGTGCGCTCGCGGTCGCGTTAGCGGGTGCAATGCTGTGGGCGCCGGCTGCGGCGATGGCGGATGCGATCGTCACGCTTTCCGGGCCGACCAGCAATGCCGGGACAATCGATTTTTCGACGATGCCAGCGATGGACTATGGTGGCCTCGTCACTGTCGGGAGCGTGACTGGTTATTCGCTGTGGGGAGTGCTGGGAGGTGCTGGCGCATCGAGCCCGACCTCGCCGATTTATGGCGCGATCACGACCACCACGCCTGCCGGTGACAACGGCAAGAACGCGATCCTGCGCTATTATGTGCTCGCTACGAGCAGTAGCGGCGGCCAATCTCTTATCTCACTCGGCGAGATCGACCCCAATTTCACCGGTAGTACGACCCCTGATCTGGTGACCTTTGCTGGTAACAGCGCCTCGCTGGCATTCACGCTGCCGGGCGCTGCCGGCCGCGATGTTGCCGGGCTTACGAGCCTCCAGCTGCTGTCCGTGCCGGCTTTGCCGCAGGTCATCGGTGCTCCGCCATCGAGCAGCGTAACATTGAAAGGAAACGTCAGCTATCCTGGCACTTATACGTTCCAAGGCGCCGACCCGCAGAACGTCAGCCCGATCACCGAAACGGTCAACGGTGATACCTATACCGGCCCACCGCTTTTCGCTTTGCTCGATCCGAGCGACCCCGACATCCTCAACCAATATGTCGTGACCGCCGGAACGGACGGCTACGAAGTCTTACTCTCCCTGGCAGAGCTGGACCCGGCGTTTGGCGCATCGACGGCGGTCAATGGGGTCGATCTCGTCCCATATGCCGACACCGGTGGGAATTTTCCGGCCGACGGTCTGGCACGCACGATCTTGCCAGGCGATACGCCCTATGCCCATGGACGCTGGGTGTCGAATCTCGATCTAATCAATGTCGCCGCCGTCCCCGAACCCTCGGCAGCAGCATTACTCACATCCGGATTGATTGGTATGGCAATGGTCACCCTTTGCCGGCGACGCCGCAGTCCGAATTAAGGGCTCGTGAGACGGCACGACGACGCAATTCTCGTTGTTCGGCGTCCTCATGCCCTCCTCACGGATGCCGGGATCGTCACCAACCCGGCGATCAAGATCGACGTCCTGAGCTATTATCAGCTGGCGACCGGCCGCGATGCTTACGAGGCAATTTAATAAGCTGCGAGCTGGATCCGATGGTCGGCGGAACGGGCGCACCCGATTTGATCGCATATGAGGTGGATGGCGGTTGGCTCGGCGCCGATGGATTTGCGCGCGTCGTCGTGCCTGGCGATGATTACGGCGGGCGTTATGTCTCAAACCTTGTCAGCCTCGAATTCATCGACGCCGTTCCCCTACCCGAACCCGCCGCCTATATAGAGCCCTGACCAACGGAACTGGAGACGACAGAAATGAGGCTCAGCGCGCGAAATCAAATCAAAGGCAAGATCGTCGCCGTGCAAAAAGGCCAGACGACCGGCCATGTGCGCATCGACATCGGCAACGGAGTGATTATCACCTCTTCGATCACCAACGAGGCGATCGACGAACTCGCCCTTCAGGTCGGCGAAGAAGCTGTCGCCGTCATCAAGGCCTCCGACGTGATGGTCGCCAAATAGTGCGGCCCCGATCTCTCCTCGCGGCGGCGCTGATCGCCGCATCGCTTGCGCTTCCGGCCAAGAATGCGACGGCGGCTGATCAAAGTATCATTGTCGCAACCTCTGTCGAACAGACCCACACGATCGATCGGGCGATGGTCGAGCAGTTGCCGGCGATCGAACAGACGGTGTCGTTCCTGACCGGCCACGGCCGCGAACAGGCCACCTACACCGGTGCGCTGCTCTGGTCGATGCTGGAGCGCACAGAAATGTTGGGCGCCGATCGCCGGGCGCGCGTGCGTCGCGCCATCGTGGTGACGGGGCGCGATGGCTACGCTGCCGCGCTGGCACTCGCCGAGATCGATCCCGAATTTGAGGGCAAGCAGGTGCTGCTGGCCTATCGTCGGAACGGCCAGCCGATTGCGGGAAACACGCTGCGCTTGGTAGTTCCAGGTGATCGCCACGGCGGCCGCAGCGTCCGCGACGTGGTGCGGATTGACCTGAATTAATCAGATGGCGCGCTTGATTGCTCCGGCTTGCTCGCCTTGCCTGTTGCGGCAAAGCAGTGCTTGCTCACCCACAGAGATCCGCCGATCCACGGCACACTCCTAGCAATATTATAGCAAATCCGATATAGCGGTATTAAACACCCGGATGGTCCAAGAGTCCCACGCTACCGAGAGCGGAGAGGAAATGTGACCCGACCCCGAGCTGCTGATGATTTTGCGGTGATCCGCGCTCGCATCCATGAGCTGCATTGCGAACGCGCGCGTCCGCGAGCTGCCGACGATTTTGCGGCGATCCACGCGCGTCTCCAAGAGCTGCGGCGTGAGCGTGCGCGGATCGGCCAGGCCCGCACCGCTACGGCGCACCCACAGGCACCGACCGCCGGCAACAGACCGGTGCGTGGCTAAGCCGAGTTTGTCGCGAGGACCCGCGGGGGTTGTTCCGTGATGGCCATCACCGGTTGCGCACTTGCTGCCAGCGTTGGCACGTGCCAGCATCCATCTTGAGCACAAGGCCCGAGCCCACGTCAGGAGGAACGGGAGCGAGTTCGATGAAGTTCGGCATTCACAATCCGTCATGGGTGTGCGGTCCTGACCACGCGGAAGCCTTCGAGGCGGTAAAGGCGAAGGCGCAATGGGCCGAAGACCACGGCTTTGTCTGGTTCTCGGTGATGGACCACCTGATCCAGATTCCAGGCGTCGGGATGCCCGACGAACCCTTTATGGAAGGCTGGACCGCCTTGTCCGCACTGGCAGCGGTGACCAGCCGCATTCGTCTCGCCACGCTCGCCACGTCGGTCGGCTACCGAAATCCCGCGCATCTGGCCAAGATCGCCGCCAGCGTCGATTTGATCAGCCGTGGGCGGCTGACGCTTGGCATCGGCGCGGGGTATTTCGAGACGGAGTACCGCCAATACGGTTGGGAATTCCCGGCGCGGCCAGCGGTGCGCATCCGGCAGATGGAGGAGGCCGTCCGGCTCATCCTCGCGATGTGGACGGAGAAGCGAACCACCTTTCACGGCAGGTATTTTCATGTCGAGAACGCGATCCTCGAGCCGAAGCCGCTTCAAAAGCCCCGTCCGCCGGTGATGATCGCCGGCGGCGGCGAGCAACTTACGTTACGGGCGGTCGCCCGCCTGGCCGACGCCTGCAACATCGGCGGCGATCCGAACATGGTGAGGCACAAGCTTGCGGTGCTTCGCAGCCATTGCGATGCGATACAGCGCGACGCCACGACGATTGAAGCGACCCACAACAACAGTTGGCTGATCGGCCGCGACGATGCCGCTGTCGGGGCGAAATGCGAGCGACTCGCCGCTCGCGGACCTTTGCGGGGTTTTGTCGGCACGGTGTCCGAGGCGATCGATCTGATCGGCAAATATCGAGACGCCGGCGTGCAGCTGCTGATCAACAGCGACTACCGGAACGACCTCGAGATCTCACGAACTCTTCGCGTCGGATGTCATGCCGCACTTCGCATGACAATCTAACGGGCTCGGATCAATGATGGAATATACGAAGCTCGGCCGCACCGGCCTCGATGTCTCGCGCATTTGCCTTGGCTGCATGAGCTACGGTGGCGGCAATCTCGGCAATCATGCCTGGAGCCTGCCTGAGGAGGAAAGCCGGCCATTCATTAAACGGGCGCTTGAATTGGGCATCAATTTCTTCGACACGGCGAACCGCTATTCGCTCGGCAGCAGCGAGGAAATCCTCGGCCGGGCGATCAAGGATTTCGCGCGCCGCGATGAGGTCGTCATTGCCACCAAAGTCCATGGCCGAATGCGTCCCGGCCCCAATGGCGCCGGGCTGTCGCGCAAGGCGATCCTTGCCGAGATCGACAATAGCCTGTGCCGCCTCGGAATGGATTACGTCAACCTCTATCAGATCCACCGTTTCGACCATGAGACGCCGATCGAGGAGACGCTCGAAGCGCTAAACGATGTCGTCAAATCCGGCAAAACGCGCTATATCGGCGCCTCTTCGATGCACGCTTGGCAGTTCGCCCGCGCCCTCGGCATCGCCGAGAAAAACGGCTGGCCCCGGTTTGTCAGCATGCAGAACCTTGTGAACTTGCTCTACCGCGAGGAAGAGCGCGAAATGCTGCCGCTGTGCGAGGCCGAGGGTATCGGCGTCATTCCCTGGAGCCCGCAGGCGCGCGGACGGCTAACGCGAGACCCGGATTACACAAGTATTCGTACTGAGACCGATGACGCTCACCAACGCCTCTTCTCAAAAACCCTTGATGTGGACAGGCTGGTCATTGACCGCGTGGCCGAAATCGCCAAAGCACGCGGCATCCCGCGCGCCTGCGTGGCGCTTGCCTGGCTCCTGGCAAAGCCGGTCATTACCGCACCGATCGTCGGCGCCACCAAGCTCCACCACCTCGATGACGCGCTTGCATCGGTGGCCGTAAAGTTGACGGCCGAGGAGATCGCCGCGCTCGAGGAACCCTACGTTCCGCACGCGGTGGTCGGTTTCGTCTGATATCGTCCTCCAGCATCGACTTCTCGCGAGGCATCCATGTTCGTCCGGTTCTCGACCCGCTGTCCCAATTCGGATTACCTCGGGTTCGAGACATCGCCCGAGGCGATCGTCGCCGCCGCGAAAACGGCCGAGGAAGTCGGGTTCGACGCCATCTTCGTCAACGATCACATCCTCGTCGACAGCTCTTCGCGTGCGGCACCGTGGACCAACGTCTACGATCCGTTCGTCGCGATGTCGTTTATCGCCGCGCACACAACCCATATCGGCATCGGCGTCTCGGTGCTGATCATGCCGTACCGCAACCCGGTCGCGACCGCCAAGAGCCTGGCGACGATCGACCGTATGTCGGGCGGCAGGCTGATCGCCGGTGTCGGCGTCGGCTGGAACGAGGCCGAGTTTGCGGCACTCGGCGTGCCGTTCCACGAGCGGGGCGCGCGCACCAACGAATATCTGCGCCTCTGGCAGGCCTGCTGGGCGCCCGGCGAGGTCTCGTTCGCCGGGAAATTCTTTTCGTTCTCCGACATGCATTTCAACCCGAAGCCGGTGCAGCAGCCGCATCCGCCGATCTGGATCGGCGGCGCCAGTGATGCGGCACTACGCCGCGCGGCGCGGTTCGCAGCGCTATGGCAGCCGACCCCGCTGCCCGTCGCCGAGCTAGTCGAGCGTCAGACCGCGTTGCGCCGGGCGTGCGACCAGATCGGGCGCGTGCCGATCCCGACGCGCATGAGCGTCCGCGTCGAGTTCAGCACGATCACCGGCAATGCGACGCCATCGGGCGGCAGGCGGCCGGTCGGGCACGGCACTCCCGCCGAAGTCGCCGGCGATCTGTTGAGATACCGCGAACAAGCCGGGCTCGACGCTTTCCAGATTAACCTCCACGGCAACCGCAACCTTGACCAGCTCCTCCAATCGATGGAGTGCTTCATGCAGGACGTCGCGCCGATCGTGTCCGGCGAGCGAACTGGCTCAAAGAACTGACCTCCGATCGAGCGCTGTGACTAGATTTTCGCCACACGAGAGCGCGAATATCAGCACAGTTACCGGACAATTCCCGCACTCGACGAGCTGTGCGAGCGCTAGGGAGATCCAACCAATCGCAAAGTCTACATGATGAGTCGAGATGTCGAGGGAAGGTGGGTGTACCTGTCGCTGCTTTGGAGCCTCCGGGACCGCTTGCAGCGAAACGCTTCCGAAAACTCGCCCGGCTGGCTAAAACGTCTGCCTGCGCACCCTGGCGGCTGCAACGGGCGCTGCGGCTGCAACGTTGGAGGAGACTGCGATGCCGTTCTATGAAAGAGGCCAAGTTCGCATTCATTACGAAGAGGTCGGCTCGGGCTTCCCGCTGCTGGTGATCCCCGGCGGCGGGCTCAACTCGAGGGTCGCCGGGCTCGCGACGCACCCGTTCAACCCATTTGACGAGTTCAAGGGCGAGTTTCGCGTTATCGCGGCCGATCTGCGCAACGCCAAGGGTGGCCAGTCCTCGGGTCCGCTCGAGGTCGACCGGCCGTGGGACGCCTACACCGACGACCATATCGGCCTGATGGATCACCTGGGCATCCGCGAGTTCATGGTGCTTGGCTTCTGCATCGGCGGCCCCTTCATCTGGAACCTCTTAAAGCAGGCCGGCGACCGCGTCGTCGCTGCCGTGCCGGCGCAGCCCAGCGGGTACCGCCCGGAGATGCCTGGCCTCTCCTACAACAACAACATGAAAGGCTGGGGCCCGGAGCTGTGCGCCCGTCGGTCCGACATCACGATGGCGATGGTCGATACTTTCCTGACCAACATGTACGGTGACGCGCACGCCGATTTCGTGTACACCGTGACCCGCGACTTCGTGCGCACCTGCCAGACGCCGATCTTGGTGTTGCCCGACGACGTTCCGGGGCATCCCTATGCCGTGGCGATGGAGACCGTGCATCTCGCGCCCAGCGCGCAGGTGAGCCTTTATCCATGGAAGGACACTCCGGACAAGATTCCGCTGGCGGTGCGCCATGTCCGCACCTTTCTCCGCGCCCATCGACCTGTTGCAGCAGCGCAATCTATGGCGGCCGCCGCCCAGTAGCGCCCGATACTCCGTCCCCGGCCTCACCAGGGCGCGGCACGACGCCCCTCGCGTCGGGCAACGACGGCAATGGGGCAACAGGGGCCCAGTCATTTTGATCGGTAAGTGGCGCGGCGCGTTTTTCTGGATCGCTATCTGGCGCAGATGGCCAACAATGGTGGGGTTTGGGCGGAGGTCCCGAGCGTCTCATCCGAGCTAAATGAAGGCAAGGAGTTCGATAATGGCCGTAACCCCCGTATCGCCGGGCTTACTCAAGGGCATCCGCGTCCTCGATCTGACGCAGTTCGAGGCTGGCACGACCTGCACCGAGGCCCTCGCCTGGATGGGTGCTGACATCGCCAAGGTGGAGCCGCCGCGCGGCGAAGCCGGCCGCACTGGTTTCGGCGATGCCTTCTATTTCATGATGTACAACGCCAACAAGCGCTCGCTGACCATCAACCTCAAAGACGAGCGCGGCCTGGCATTGGTCAAGGAGATGGTGAAGAAAGCGGACGTCTTCACCGAGAACTTCGCGCCCGGCGCGGTCGAGCGTCTGGGGCTCGGCTATGAGGTCGTCAGCGGCATCAATCCGTCGATCATCTATGCCCAGGTCAAGGGCTTTGGCGACGGCAGCCCGTTCGAGAAGGGGCTGTCGTTCGACCCGATTGCGCAGGCTGCCGGCGGCGCGATGAGCATTACCGGCGAAAGGGACGGTCGCCCGGTCAAGCCTGGCCCGACCATCGGCGATACCGGCACCGGCATGCTGATGGCCTTCAGCATCGTCAGTGCCCTGTTCGACCGTGCCCGCAGCGGCAAGGGGCGCCGGCTGCAGGTGGCAATGCAGGATTCGGTCATGCATTACAGCCGCGGCGGGTTCATCACCCAGGCGCGCACCGGCAAGGCGGCCCCGCGCCGGCCGCCGGCCAACAACCCGCCCGGCGGCATCTACCCATGCAAGCCCGGCGGCCCCAACGATTACGTCTACCTGTTGACCAGCCGCGCCAATCCGGAGCATTGGCCGCGCCTCCTCAAGCTGATTGGCCGCGAGGACCTGATCGGTGACGAGCGCTATGCGACGCCTGACGCCCGCCTGCAGCGCGAGGCTGAGGTTGACGCGATCGTCACCGGCTGGACCAAGGAGCGCACCAAACAAGAGGCGATGGCGCAGCTGAGCGCGGTCGGCGTCCCGGCGGGCGCCGTGCTCGACACGCAGGAGCTGATCGAGGAGCCGAGCTTCTACGAGCGCGGCATCCTGCAGCAGATGACGCACGGCGAACGCAAGATGGCGATGCCGACTTGGCCGGTTCGGTTCGACGGCGTGCCGACCAAGGTCGAGCCGGCGCCGCTGCTGGGCGAGCACACCGCCGAAGTGCTGTCCGACTGGCTCGGCCTTGATGCCGCCGCCGTCGCACAGCTGCGGCAGGACGGCATCGTCTGACACAACAGGGGACGGAGAACATGGCGATCGACAGCGCGGTGTCGCAGACGGCGGTCGAGGCTTGGGACAAGCGTTGGGCGACCAGCGAAGGGCGCGCCGATTGGCTCGAACCGCACCCGGCAGTGGTGGCGATCCTGCGGGAATTGCACGCGCGCGGCGCCAGGCGGGTGCTCGATCTCGGTTGCGGCGTCGGGCGGCATGCGCTGTTGCTCGCCGAGCACGGTTTCGATGTCGAGGCGATCGACGGCAGCCCGGCCGGCCTCGCCGTGGTGCGCGAGGGGGCCGCCGCGCGCGGCTTGCCGGTGAGCCTGCACCAGGGTTTCGCGGACGGCTTACCGTTTCCCGACGCCGGCTTCGATTACGTCCTGTCGTGGAATGTGATCCATCACGGCACGCTGGGCGACCTCGGTCGCAGGCTCGGCGAGATCTGGCGCGTGTTGCGGCCGGCCGGGCTGCTGCAGGCGACGGTGCTGTCAACCCGCGATGCGAATTACGGTATTGGCCGTGCGATCGCTCCCGACACTTTTGTCATCGACCAGGTCGAGCGAAAAGGCCACCCGCATTGCTATTGCGACGCCGCCACGCTCGTCGGTCTGCTGGCCGGCTTTGATCTGCTCACCCTCAGCCAGCAACTGCAAGAGCGGCGGCCCGGGTCGCACCACTGGCACATCATCGCCGAACGCCGCAGCTGAAAGCGGTTTAAGAGGGGATCTCAGCGTAGGCCGAGCAGTCCGATTTCGGCAATCGCGCGGCTCATGATTGTTCCTTTTCGTGCCGTGTTTCCGCCGGTTACCCCGGCTCGAGCACTCTGGCTCTAACACCAGCAATTCACTCGCCGGATTTGCGTCCAGGGCGTCGGCCCGCGGGCACGGCGCTGAAAAATCGGAATCGGCTTAGGGAACGACCGTGCCGGACGCCACCTGCTTGATGCGACCGCTTTATCGGCATACGGAATCCTGTCAGAGTTCTGTCCCCCCGTGCGCGGCTGCCCGCTGGACGCGAGCGTGATCCGACACCGGCGCATCGCATGGCTATCGGGAGAGCGCCATGGCAGAAGTCCCCCGCGTCTCCAGAACGGCATTTCCGGCCGCGAGCCACGTGCTCGGCAGCAAGCTCGACAGCATCCCGTTCAGCCCGTTTCACCTGGGGATGATCTTTGTGCTCGGGTTTGTCGCGCTGGTCGATGGCTATGACGGTTCGATGACCGGCACGCTGCTCGTGCTGGCCAAAAAGCCGCTGCACATTACTCCTGGCGAGATCCGCCTGCTTGCCGTCGCATCGAGCCTGGCGGCCTGCGTCGGCGGGTTTACCGCAGCGGCGATTTCCGACCATTGGAGCCGCCGCACCGTCATGCTGCTCGGGGTGGCGGCGATTAACCTCTTCACTCTGTTGATCCCGCTGGCCCAAAGCGGCGAGCACCTGATCGCCATTCGCCTGTTGACCGGCCTGGCGATCGGCTTTGCCGCCTCGGCGCCGTTTCCGATCGCCGCCGAGCTGATGCCGGCGCAGCACCGGCGCACCTATGGCGCAATCTACGAGATGATGCTGGCCAGCTCGTTCACCCTGGTGCCGCTGGTCGGGTTTCTCGTTGCCGGCAATCCGAACGGTTTCCGGCTCCTGGCGCTGCCGGCTATACTTGGATTGTTCGTCGTGCCGGCGCTGGTCTATCTGCTGATCCCCGAAAGTCCGCGCTGGCATCTGCGGCGCGGCAACCCCGAGGCTGCCATCACCATCGTCAATCGGATTATCAGCCGGTCCGGTGACCGCGTGGCACCGCTGACCGCAGCAGCGCTGGGCGAGAGCGAAGCCCTTACACGCGAGCAGCTGCCGCCGTTTTCGGCACTCTTTCGCCGGGGTCAGCTGCGCTGGACCGTGGTCGGCATCGTAAGTCTCGTCTGTGCGCAGGTTTCCTTTTTTACAATCTCCATTCTGTTGCCAAAGGCCCTGATCGATCAGGGTGCCGCCGTCACCTTGAGCTTCGGGCTGAGTTCGCTCGTGTTCCTGGCGAGTATCCCGGGGAAGGGCTTTACCGGATTTCTGATGGAGGTCATCGGCCGGCGATGGACAATCACCTATTGCCTCGCTGGGTCGCTCCCCGGTCTTCTGATGATGGCCGTGGCACATTCCGCGGGACGTTACGCGACCGTCGTCTTTGTCGCCGGAGCGCTGATCACCGGCTTTACTGTGCTGTCGACCTTCACGGCCGTGCGGGTTTATCTCTCCGAGCAGTTCCCGACCGGTTTGCGCGGCCGCGGGCAATACTTTGGCGAGTCGTGCGGGCGATTCGGCGCCGGTGTGGTCGCGCCCTTCATGTTGGAGCCGTACACGGGTTCACCGGTGATCTTTTTCGGTACCCTGGCGATTGTCGCGTCGATTGGCGCTTTTGTGCCGGTGTTGTTTGGCAGGGAAACCGTCGGCCAACTCGAAACCGTCACCGAGGGGGCTCCGGAACCGGCCTAGCGGTCTTCCCGCGGGCGTTGCTTCGGGGATCGCCCGCGGCGCGGCTAGGTTATCGATGGGTGGCCTCGCTACCGACGAGCGTAACCGTGATATGTCCCATCGTCGTATCGGCTTTGGCGCCATGCCAATGGCGTTCACCGGCCTTGATATGGACGACATCGCCGACATTGATCTCGCGCTGGTCATGGTCAGTCGCCACCATGCCGGAGCCCGAGGTCACGATCAGCAGCTGGTCGCAGTTGTGTGCATGCCACCCAGTGGTGCGGCCCTGGCTGAAATTCACCACGCTGCAGCTATAGTTGGTCGAGTCTCCGGGCTGAAAGATGGTCTAGCGCGACCGGGAGACTGGGCCGGTATATACTGGGATCGGCTCCGCTCCTGCCATCGGGGCATTCGGAATGTCTTTGAGTGTGACCACCTTCATGACAATTCTCCCTTCATGATTGATGGTTTACGGCGCTCTCCTTTCTTTCAGTCATAGCTCAGGTTGATCGTCTCCCGACCGTGGTTCGATCGCTCCAGTTCCACGCAATATTGTCCCGGGAGATCGTTGAGCAACGCGTCCGTCATTGGCGCGACAGTTGAGGCTGGCATGTCCCCGCTCCTGTCCGTTGGCAGAAGCGAGGGTTTGGCATTCGGTCAGCTGGCGCGCCTGCCAAATTCCTGCGGCTGGCTGGGATATCGAGCTTCGATCGGGACGGTGACGGTCGGACACGGTGCGCGACGCGGAGTTTTTTCGTTTGCCCGGATTGTATGGCGACTTGCAGTAGATTGCAGGATTTAGTCGCATCTTCGGGTGGAACATTGCCTGTGCTCGATGAGGCACTCGCTGCTCGGTGTCGCCTGTCTCCGGGCACGTCGTGGTCTACTCGCAATGTCTGAAGCGCTCACCTAACATGCTGCTCACTTCGACGCAGCAGCGCCCCGCTGATGTTCGGCAAGATCAACCTGTTCGGCGGTCGAATGGAGGCTCCAGCCTACTCGGCTAAGTCCGCATTTGCGTAACCGTCGGGGTGATCGCGTCTAAAGGCAAATCGGAGCTTAGGATCTACAAAAGGGAATTGCCCCGCGATCGTCCCAATCTGGGGTGGAAACCCCGGCCTTGCGATGCTGCCGCAATCCGTCGCTACATTAGCCGCAATCCTCTGTGCACAATACTGCTCACGTGAGAAGATAGCCTCGAGGAAAGACCCGGAGAATCGTGCGATGCCTCGCCTGCTTTCGGTGAACGTAGGTCTGCCCCGCGATGTCGCGTGGCGAGGAAAGACGGTCCACACCGCCGTTTGGAAGGCGCCCGTTCAAGGCCGGCGCATGGTAAGACGGCTCAACATCGACGGTGATGGGCAAGGAGACTTGGCAGGACATGGCGGCGAACACCGGGCGGTCTTTGTATACCAGATCGAATCATACCAGTATTGGCAAGCCCAGCTCGGTAGAAGCGATTTCAGCTATGGGCAATTCGGGGAAAATTTCACCGTCGACGGGCTGCCCGATGGCGAGGTGTGCATCGGGGATCGCTATCGCATCGGGAGTGCCGTCTTTGAAGTGACGCAGCCGCGCGTCACCTGCTACCGGGTCGGCATCCGCATGAACGAACCGCAGATGGCGGCACTGCTCGTGTCGCATGGCAGACCCGGTTACTATTTTCGCGTCATCGACCAGGGAGAGGTCGAAGCCGGCGACGAGATCGTGCAGGTTGCTGCGGGTCCCGAGCGCATGACCGTCGCGAAGGTTAATGCGCTGTTGTACACGCCTGGTCATGCACGGAGCCAGCTGGAGCGGGCTGTGCGGATCCCGTCCCTGAGCGGCGGCTGGCGCAGCTCCTTCCAGGAGTTGCTCGATCGCGAGCGGAGTGGGCGCGCGGTGACGGGTAACCCTGGGCTCACCCCGGCGGCTGGCCCGCCTCCGGCCTGGACGGGGTTCCGCCCGCTGCGGGTATCGCGCAAGGACCGTGAAAGCGCGAACGTAAGCTCGCTGGTGCTCGAGCCGACCGATGGGCAGCCTTTGGCGGCGGCACTGCCCGGGCAGTTTATCGTGCTGCGGCTGAGGCCGTCACCCGACGCGCCCGCTTTACTGCGCAGTTATTCGCTGTCGGGCGAGCCGCACGACGATCGCTACCGCGTCAGCATCAAGCGGGAGCCCGACGGCGCGGCCGGGGCCTACGTCGAGACTCAGGTTCGGATTGGCGACGTTCTGGAGGCAAGCGCGCCTCGCGGCAGCTTCACGCTGAGGCCAGGCGACGGACCCGTTGTCCTGCTGAGTGCCGGCGTGGGCGCAACCCCGGTGCTCGCCATGCTCCATGCGTTGGCTGCTGGGGCCTCGTCGAGGGAGGTCTGGTGGATTTACGGGGCCCGTCACGGCGGCGAGCATCCGTTCGCCGCGGAGACGCGCGTGCTCCTCAAGGCTCTGTCCCGCGGCCATAGCTACATCCGCTACAGCTCTCCACGTCCAGAAGACCGGTTGGCTGTCGATTTCGACGCTCCCGGACGGTTGGATATGCACGCGATCGAGGAACTTCGGGTGCCGCGCGATGGCGATTTCTATCTATGCGGCCCGTCGGCCTTCATGAACGACCTTGCCGCCGAGCTCGGGTCTTGGGGCGTCGCCGCCGGCCGCATCCACACCGAGATTTTCGGCTCAACGCCGCCGAAGACACCGGGCATCGCGGCCGCACCTCGCCGGCCACCGCACCAGCCGGCCGGGTCAGCCGGCGTGGGCCCATTGGTGTCCTTTGGGCGGAGCGGCCTGAATGTCCGCTGGGCCCCGGCCTTCCAGAGCCTTCTCGAACTTGCCGAGGCGTGCGATGTCCCCGTCCGGTGGGCGTGCCGGACCGGGGTCTGCCACACTTGCGAGACCGGGCTCATCAATGGCGACGTTGGTTACCAGCCAGAACCCGTGGAGCCGCCGGCCGACGGCAATGCGCTGATCTGCTGCAGCCGACCTCAGGGCGATATCGTCATCGATCTTTGATTGTTCCGGCGCCTCCATCGGACCGGTGACAAGGCCATACCGCAAAAATGCACAGCCAATGTGAGGAAGATCGAGATGGAAGACCACGACATCAGAGCGGCCCTGGATCGCCACTGGGCCGCCTCCGACGCGAACAACTTCGAGGCGGAGCACCAGATTTACCGGGAGGATGCGGTGCTCGAGTACCCGCAGTCGGGCGAGCGCATCCGCGGCCGGCGCAACATTCAGGCGTCTCGCGTCGCTCAGCCGAGCAGCAAGCACTTCA
The DNA here is from genome assembly GCA_963795485.1 of uncultured Alphaproteobacteria bacterium. Classification (GTDB taxonomy): domain Bacteria; phylum Pseudomonadota; class Alphaproteobacteria; order ATCC43930; family CGMCC-115725; genus AP-15. Next base: position 67,785 of record CAWCIL010000008.1, on the reverse strand, counting down.
CGGTGCGACGGATACTCGGTGGCGCCGATCTTTGGGTCACTGAATTCGTACTCACCTATGACGGGCAGCCGTCTTATACAGTGAGCATCATGGAGTTCAGAGATGGGAAGGTCGCCCGCGAAACCCAATACTTCGCCGATCCGTTCGAGCCGGGGCCTTCGCGCGCTCAATGGGTCGAGCAGATGCGCTGAAACCTGGCCGGCATAAGGGTGGCCATCCACCGCTCCCTCGTGCAGAGCTGCCGGTCGATACGGTCTCGCTCGCTCGTTATCTGATCGGCAAGATACTGGTGCGGGAGATGGCCGAAGGCGTCGCCAGCGGCCGCATCGTCGAGACCGAGGCGTATGTTGTCGGCGACGCCGCGGGGCACGCCTACCGCGGGATGACGCGGCGCAATCGGTCGCTCTTTCTCGAGGACGGGCATGGCTACGTATACCTCGTCTATGGCAGCGTATACATGCTGAACGTTTCAAGCGAGATCGCAGGGATTGGGGCGGGGGTCCTGATCAGGGCGCTTGAGCCGCACGACGGCATCCCGATCATGCAGCGGAATCGTCAAATCGAGCGGCTGCGCGACTTGGCGCGAGGACCAGGAAGGCTCACCGCGGCGCTGCGGGTTGACCGTCGGCTCGATGGGCTCGATCTGTGCCGAGAAGGCCCTCTATGGCTCGGACGCGGCGATCAAGAACCTGGCGAAATCGGCCAGAGCATCAGGATCGGCATCGCGCGGGATGCGAACCGGCTCCTGCGATTTTATCTTCGGGGCAGTCCGTTCGTCAGCGGACCCAGATTGCTCAGGGCATAAGAGACCGTATCCTCTCTGTGAGCGGCGGAGCCATTCGTCGAGACCGATGCGGCCGAGGCGCGCTTCGCCCAACGGCACGAGCGAACGCTCCTCGACGCGACCGCCCCAGTATCGGGCCTCGAGGTCACACACCACCTCGCGCGGGGTCGCCGGCCGCCTTCAGATAGCGGCCGACGATTTCGTTGAACGGCGCTCGTTCCGGGCCGGCGATCTCGACGATGCCGTTTCGCGGCGCCGGGAGCGCCACCTCGGCGACGATCGGAGCAACGTCGTCCGCCGCGATGGGCTGGAACAGGCCGGGCGAAAGCCTGACGATGTTTCCATCCGCACTTGGATCGGCGATGCCCCCGAGGAATCCAATGAACTGGGTCGCACGGATAATGGTGTAGGGGATGCCGGTGGCTTCGATCAGTTTCTCTTGGGCGACCTTGGCGCGGAAATAGCCATTGTCGCTCCGGTCGGTTCCGACGATGGATAACGCGACGTGGCGCCGGACGCCGGCTGCGGCCTCCGCCGCGAGAAGGTTGCGCCCGGAAGTCTCGAAGAATTCCAGTACCGCCCTGTCTTCAAGCGAGGGCGAATTGGTGAGGTCGAGTTTTTCGATGTGGCATTGCCGAAACTACGCTCGTGCAGATTGGTCGTCATCATTCGGTTGCTCGAATTTGCCGTGGGTCCGACAAGCGCTGCAGCCGGGTGGGCAAAAGGCGGATAGGAGTTGTGCAATGGTCGCCTGCAAGCCGGCTCATTCAACAGCCTGGTGAGTGCTCTTCTCAGCCACCGAACGTTTCATAAATAGCACCGCGAACGCGACCCCGAACGTCAACACGGCAGCCATCCAGAAGCAATCGAAATAGGCGAGCGAGGATGCCTGCTGCTGACGCAGGTTTTCGAGTTGCTGCCAGGCCAGTTGCTGCGCCGCCACCGGATCGCCGGTCTGCTGAAGAAAGAACGCGTGGGCTTTTACGAGGAAGGAGGTAGCAGCGGCGTTGAAGGGATCGAGATATTCGCCGAGCCGCAACGTGTGGAATTGATCGCGCCGCTCTTGGAAGGTTTGAGCCAACGACACCCCGACGCTGCCTCCCTCGTTGCGCAGCAGGCTCAACAAGCCGACCGCCGCCCCGCGCAATTCCAGCGGCGTGTAGAGATAAGCCGCGACATTTGCAGGCGCAAAACACATCGACAGTCCCAAGACCAACAGCACTCGCGGCCAGACCGCCTGACCTGGGCTGATGTCCAGGTTGAGTTGGGACATCCAATAATTCCCGACGGTCATGACCAGCAGCCCCGCGCCGATCAGCCACCGAGCATCCATTCTCAGGCCGAGCAGGCGTCCGACAATCGGCATCGCTATCACCGCGAAGATGCCACTCGGCGACATGACCAGTCCGGTTCTCAGTGCATCGTAACCAAACAGGGATTGCAGCAGACCGAGCAATGACTTGGTGGCGGCAAAGAGGGCAAGGTAAGCGCAAAAGATGATGATGCAGCAGGCCGCGAAGTTGCGTTCGCCCAGCGGCCGGAAATTGACTACCGGGTTGCGGTGCCGCATCTCCCAAAAGACCAGCCCCACCAAACCCGCGGTGCAGCAAACGGCGAGCATCTGGATGCGCCAGAACGGATCGCCCAGCCAGTCCCACTCCTGGCCCTTGCTGAGCATCACTTCCCAGCAGACCATCACGATGACCAGCAGCGACAAACCGATCACGTCGAAATGGAACGGCTGCTTCCCTAACTCCGCACGCTGGGCGACGAGATAGTCTGGGTCGCGAAGCAGGGCATAACATCCGACGAATGTCAGCAGACCGACCGGCACGTTGATCCAAAAGATCCAGCGCCAGGAGTAGGAATCCGTTATCCAGCCGCCGAGGGTTGGGCCGACGATCGGCGCAATCAAGGCAGCGAAGCCAAACAAAGTCATCGCGACGCCCTGCTTTTCCCGCGGAAAAGCGTCGAGCAGCACTGCCTGACTGCTGGGCTGCAGGCCGCCGCCCGCCAAGCCCTGGATCACACGGAACAGGATGAGCTGACCGAGACTCCCGGCGAATCCGCACAGCAGCGAACTCACGGTGAATATCGCGATCGACGCCAGAAAGTAGTTGCGGCGACCGAGATGCGCGCTGAGCCAACCCGTAATCGGCAGGATGACGGCGTTGGCGGCAAGGTAGCTGGTGATAACCCACTCGCCGTCATCGGCCGTCGCCGACAGTCCACCCGCGATATAGCGCAACGCGACCAGCGCGATCGTGGTATCGAGCACCTCCATGAAGGACGGCACTACGACGATGGCGGCGACCAGCCAAGGATTGCCTACCGCGGCGGATCTCGGGGTGAAAGTGCCCCGACCGTCATTTGTCGGCCCCGGGCGACCCGCCGGGCGTACCGGTCGCTTGGGTTTGGGGAATAACGGTTTGCAGAAACTTCCCGGCGTCAGGCCCGGTGGGCGTCTTGTTAATATAGACGTAGGGGACGACGGATGTGCCGGTAAAGAGCGCGTCTTTGTCGGGGTTATATCCTTCGAGATCGATCCGGACTGGCAGCCGCTGGACCACCTTGACGAAGTTGCCGGTCGCATTCTCCGCCGGCAGCAAGGCCAGCGTCGATCCGGTCCCCATCGTAAAGCCGGAAACCCGGCCCTTGAACACGTGCCGGCCGCCGTACATGTCGACGTAAAGATCGACAGGCTGGCCGATACGTAAGTATCGTAGTTCCGTCTCCTTGAAATTCGCGTCGACCCAGATCTCGCGAAGAGAGCGGATCGCCATCAAATTCTGCCCGACCTGGACATAATTGCCCGGATTGACGTTTCGGCGGGTGACGACGCCGTCGATTTTCGCGACGATGTCGCAATAGCGAAGATCTAGTTCAGACTGGGCAAGCTCGCGTTTGGCGAATTCGAGCTTGGCCTCGGCCTGCTTGACGGCCGGCGCCTCGGCCTCGAGCCGGGCGAATATACGATCGATGTCGCCCTGGTTTTCAAACTGCTCGAGCATCTGCTTTGGGGTCTGGTCAAAGGAATGGATCACACCAAGCTGAGCTGCGGTCTGAATGAGATCCGCCTGCGCCGCCAGGACAGAAGAAAAACTCTGGTCGAGATCTGGCGGGACTTGGTCAAGATCTTTGCCGACTTCGGGTTGCCCCGGCAGTCCCAAGGAGGCCCGAATCTGGTAAACTTCAGCCAGCGATTCGGTGACTTGGGCACTGGCAGTCGATAAGGCTCTCTGCGCCCGATCGAACTCCTGACGGCTCTCGGCCGGGGTCCCGAGCAGCCGCTGCGCCCGATAGAAGTCGGCTTGCGCGAGCGTCAAATCGGCCTTGCTCTTGTCGAGTGCGGCTACCCGAGCACGCAAAAGCGCGATTTCGTTGTCGACATCCTGTACCGCGTTTTGCAATCCCCAGCGCCGGGCCCGTGCCTGTGCTTCGATATCCCGTACCGTGGCTTTAGCGGCACTCAGGTTCGCGGCTGCGGTATCGACGGCCGCTCTATTCACAGCAACCGCATCCTTAAGCGGTTCCTTGTCGAGCACGGCGAGAAGCTCTCCTTTGTGCACGCGGTAGTTGTCGTCCACCAGTACCCGAGAGATCTGGCCGGCGACCCGGGGCGCGACGAACGTCACATGGCCGTTGACGTAGGCGTCGTCCGTCGAAACGGTGTTGAGAGACGCGAGGATCCAACGGATACCGAATATGCAGACGGCCCCCAGAACTAGGGCGCCGAGCGCGGCGATCAGTAGCCGTCGTTGCCGCGAGGGCCGCTGATCCGGCGGTGGGCTCACCGATTGTCGCGCCTCGTGCTCGGCCGGCCCGATTTGACTTGTCGAAGGCGTGTCAACCGGACTGGTTTCGCCGCTGACCACTCCCTGCTTCTTGGTCGTCTCAACGGGCATGGCGTCCGTCTCCGTATTTGAGCCGCCGTACCCCGATATCGGGCGTGTTTTGGACCCTCGTTACCCCTCAACGGGGCTGGCGGCAATCCTAGATCCCGCATTTGTGCGCAACAAGGTATAGCTCCCCTCCCGTTCGCATCGCGCGGCCGCTTTGGGAGGAAAGGCCGTCATCCGATGTGAACCGTCGCTTTTGGATCAAACCTATTTGCGACGGTTCCACGCAATACACCCGATAATCACGTGGAGGAAAGTCGTCGGGTCAGGTCCCGCTTCAGCGCCTCCAACAGCCTTAGTTGACCGGTGTAGTGTGATGCTCCGCGTCAACTGTCATGCCCGCCCAGCGCTGCAACGCAGCCGCTCCCAGTCCGGTCAGCCGATACATGCCGGGCGAAGGCCGCTCAAACCAGCCATAGACATTGCGCCGCAGAATCCGGCCGGCATCGGATGCTGCGACCCGCAGATCTCGCGGCCGGCAAGGACCCCCCCGGAGCATCGCGGCGCAGGCAAGCGCCCTCTGCCGATAGGCCGTCATCACCGGCTGCCGGGTCGAGCCGCCGGGAGATGGATCGCCTCGACGACGCATGTGCTCGCCGAGCAGCCGCGCGCGTCGGCGTGGATCCGATCGCGGTCGGTAAGGGCCTGGCTCAGCAAGCACCTCGATTCGATGGCCCGCGGTGTCGACCGCCATCATTCCAAGACCGAGCAGCCGGCAAAGCCGCCGCACGCGCGGATCACGGTCGCGTCCGCGGCGTGTCGCTGGCACGGCGAGCCACACTTCATCCGCCGCGCGCATGCGGTCGACCGCCTGCAGCAGCAGGTCAAGGCTGAAGCCGAGCTTCATTTCGATGATCGCCAGGCATGACGGCTCCTCGTTTCGCACCGCCACAATGTCGCAACCGCAAACCTCGCCCTTCACCTCGAAGCCCGCCGCTTCCAGGAAGCCCTTTACGATCGGATAGAGTGCGGTCTCAGGCATGTCCAGCCGGCGGCGCCTAACGACCGCCGCGTGGCTCCCGCACCTGGAGTGACCGGGTCCATCGCAGCTTCGGGGCAAACCTGAACGTTCTCAGGCGTTGCGGAGGATGCGCTCGACATCGCGGACGGCAACCCCATAGACGTCGGCGACTTGCGCAACCGTCATTCCATATTTCACGAGGGCGCGGATGCGGGAAAATTGCGAGGGCGGGATCGCGCGCGGCATCTGCTGTCCGGGGGTGACCGGGGTTTTGACCTCCTCGACGCGGACCGGCGCCGTGGGCAGGATTCCCAGCACACGCGGCTTGCGAGCCGTTTGGTCGGCTGCCGGGGTGTCGGCAACTGATGACCTGCTGACTGGCGGTTTTGCTGTAAACAGCGCCTCGGCCGCTTGCCGCGCTCGGGTGATCCGCTCGTGATCATCGCCAGGAGGGTTCGGTTGTTGTGCTCGGCTAAGCAAAGATTTCCTCCGAACGGTTGACCGGGTCGCGATTACGAATGCGATTCGCGAATCTCCGCAAGGATGTAGGAAGCCGCTGCCAAGCGGCAAGCTCGCGCGCGTCGGCCCGCAATCCCGTGTCGTCTCAAAAGACGCGAAATGGTCGATTCTGGAAAGTCCGATACGAGGGGATTATGAAGATTGACTTTCCCTCATAAGGACTTGGGGGCGCAACGGTTCGCCCGCTGTAACGGGTGCCAGGCAACACAGCGCAGCGCAACCGCGGCTTCCTCCGGGGAGCGGTTTCGACAACAAGGGAGGCCGGGCGTAAGCTGCTACCGCAGAATGCAATGCGATGGCCGGGCCAAGAACGGCCGCCCGTAGCCGCTATCGCATCGACGCCGAGAAAGCATAAGCTCCGGGGATGGCGTACCAGACATTTCGGGTCGAGATCACCCGCGACGAGACGCGCGACGGCGGGCCGGTTGGCATCGAGATTACCGCCTATATCGACCGCATGCCCGAGACTAACGAGGCCACCGTCGGTCGGTTGAGCCGGGCGTGGCGCGGGGTATGGAACAGCCGACTGCAATACACCGGCGATTTCGAAACGCTGGCAGAGGCGCTCGGCGCGATAATGGCGGCCTATCCCGAAGCCGAGCGCATCCGCTGCTATGAATATACGGTCGACGACGAGTTTGCCCGCGAGGTGGCGCCGCTGGTGCGATCCGGCGAGAAATGGCGGCCCAACGCCTAGTCCGGGCCCTCACCGCCGCAGCGGCCCGGGTTGGGGGCCCATGTGGCGGCGGTTATGCTCGATCGCGAAGATGTGGCTGTAGAGGGTCGCGGTCCATTGCTTGCCCTCCATGGTCATCTCGAGATAGCGCAGCGCGTCGCCGATATAGCGCTCGACCTTGCTCCAGTAGAATTGTGGGTAGCATTCGACCAGATCGACCGGGCTACTATACCCGAGCTTTTCGTGAACGCCGTTTTCGGCGAATTCATGGTAGAGCGCATTCAGCTTGCGCGGGTAGAGCGGGTCGCCCAACTGGCCGATCAGATCGCCGGCCCTGACCAGGCCCGCTTCGGTGTCGGTCGCGGCGTGGTCTTCGTCGTCCGGCACCGGAAAGCGCGTGAGTTCGATGGCGCCGGCGATGCGCTCCTCGTCGATGAAGGGAACCGGCGCGAAACGCTCGCGGACGAAAATCTTCCCGCGCTCGACGTGGTAGGGCATCAAATAGGCGTCGGAGGCGCCGCGCGGGGGTATCACCGTATTGCCCGCGGCATCGATCACGAAATGATCGGCCGTGTCGCCGGCGCAGATGCCGCGCACATATCCGATGTCGTGGTTCAGCGCGGCCAAGATGGCGTGGCCCCAATCGCTGGGCGTCATTGTCCGCTCGAGGCGCCGGCCGCGCAAAATGTCTTGGACGCATAGGGTGACGAGGGCCGTGTGTTCACAGTCGTGATAAAGCGCGTCGCTGCTGGCGATGCGCTCGATGACGAGCCGCGCGGCTTCGTCCAGGGCAGAGGCGATGTGCGGCTCTCGGTCGCCATAAATCCTGCGATAGGTCTCGGCCAGGTTCCGACCCAATGCATCCGCCAGAAGGCTTGTCGGGTTCAGCATAATCGCGTCCTCAAGTAGGCCGACGGATCGACCCAGGATGACACGTTCACCGCGATCGCCGGCGCGGCATCGCTATTCCCCCATCATGCCGCCTGGCACGTTAGCCTAGCGCGCCCTCGCTGACCAGCACCTCGTGAGCTGCGCGGAACGCATCGAGCCCAGCTGGAATGCCGCAATAGGCTGTCGCATGCAGCAGCGCGGCCTTGATCTCTTCCACCGTGACGCCGTTGTTCAAAGCGCCCTTGACGTGCAGCTTGATCTCGGGGGCGCGGTTCAATGCCGTGAGCATCGCGAGGTTCATCAGGCTGCGCGTTTTGCGGTCAAGAGTGGCGTCGCCCCACGCCCAGCCCCAGGCCCATGCCGTCGTCGCGCGCTGGAACGACATCATGAACTCGTCGGCCCGCGCCATCGAGGCATCAACATATTCCGGACCCAGCACCTCGCGGCGGATCGGCATTCCTTTTTGGAACAGCGCGTCGTCGTCAGCCATCTCTGATCTCCCAAGCTGGATTGCGCAGCCGAAGGGTTTATCTCGCTGCCGAATAGCGTCGGCCCGCGAGATAGCGTGCGCCATCGGGTCCGCTGCGCTCGCTGTGGCGGCAACCGGCACTCATCGTGAAAGTATCGCCGGCGCAGTACGTATGCTTGGCCCCCTCGGCGGTAATGGTCATGGCGCCTTCGAGGACGAGCAGGCGGGCGTCGAATTCATGGGCGTGCTCCGGGTTGAGCGCGTCGGGCTCCATGCGCCGATCGACGACCTCCGCATAGCCCTGCTCGCGCAATTCGGTCTCGAAAACGGTCCGATCCATTTGCTCCTCCTGATCTTGGCCCGCTTAGCCTAGCATGTCGACGACTGAGACCGATCGTCTTTAGCGGGAGGAGTTGATGGCCGACAGCAGCAGGATTCGGGTCGGGATCGTCGGAGCCAGTGCGAGCCGTGGTTTCGCATCGATCGCTCATATCCCGGCGTTACGCGCGCTGCCGCAGTTCGAAATCGTCGCCGTCGGCACCGCCCGGCAAGAAACGGCCGAAGCCGCGGCGCGGAAGTACCAAGTCCCGCTCGCGTTCGCTGACGCCCGGGAGCTGGCGCGGCACCCCGATGTCGACCTGGTGACCGTCAGCGTCAAGGTGCCCGATCACTCCGGGGCGGTCATGGCGGCGATCGAGGCCGGGAAGCACGTTTATTGCGAATGGCCACTAGGCCGAAACACCGCCGAGGGGCAGCAATTGCTCGACGCGGCGGAACGCCGTGGCATTCGCCATGCGGTCGGGTTGCAGGGTCAGGTGTCGCCGGCGATCCACTACGCCAGGGACCTGATCGCCGAGGGCTACATCGGGCGGGTGCTCACCGCCACGATGATCGGCTGCGCCCCCAACTGGGGGGCAACAATCGATCGCGCCTTTCAGGCCGATCTTGCGAGCGGCGCCAACCTGCTGACGATCACCGGCGGCCATCAGATCGATGCGCTGTGCTATTGCCTCGGCGAATTCCGCGAGCTGACCGCGTTTGCGGTGAGCCAGCGAGATCGGATCCCGTTGGAAGCCACGGGTGAGATCATCCCCAAGAACGCGCCGGACCAGCTTGTCGTCAACGGCATCGTTGGCGACGGAGCGGTCGTCTCATTCCAGATCCGCGGCGGCATGACGCGCGGCACCGTCTTCCTGTTTGAGATTCATGGCGAGAAGGGCGATCTGGCGCTGTCCGCTACTTCGCGCGCCTCGATGCAGCGGCAGGAGCTGATCGTACGGGGTGGGCAAGGCGCCGCCGAAGATTTGGCCGAGTTGCCGGTGCCGGCGAAATATCGTTGGGTCCCGGAAGGGCTGCCGGGCGACTCGCGATACAATGTCGCCCAGCTCTATGCGCGTCTTGCCGAATGCATCCGCGACGCCAAGCCGGTAAGGCCAGGGTTCGCCGCGGCGGTCACCCGCCATAGCCTGCTCGACGCGATCCTGCGATCATCGGAAACCGGCGAAAAACAGGCACCTTAGAGGCGGCCGCGGGCCCCGATCCGCACTCCGAAGGGAGACGCCGGCAAGCGGCAGCAGCCCTGACGCGGCGGGCGGGGCCGAAATCATCCGATTTCCGGTCCCGACGCCGCTGACCTCCAAGCTGTTGCTTCAACAGCCAGGCGCGCGTTTGTGAAATAGACTGCCTTGCTTAGCGTCACTTTTGGCAAGGTGGCCACGATAAGGCCAACCAGCGCGTCGAAGCAGCGGCGGGCTCGTTTGACTTCCGTGAGCGGCACCGGATCGGGATTGGTCGGCCTCGGGTCGGGTGCATCGATAGCGAACCCCATCTCCCACCGCGGCGCTTGAACCGCAGCGGAAACTCTCGGGTGAAGACGCAACCATGCATTCGGTTCGGGGGCGCTGCGGCCGGCGTGAGCGGGACGAGCGACAGGATCATGAGCAGACCGTTCGGACGGAGCTCGAACCGGTCGATTATCGTCTCGAGCAAATCTCCTCGTCCGGCATCGGCCAGCAGGCTCTGCCGCAGGCGCTCTGCTTCAGCCTATGATGTGGGAATATCGGCCGATGGCAGCCCGGTTCGGATTGCGTGGGCCTGCCGACCGAGTTAGTCGAGCTGATGGCGGGCCACGTTCTCTTCAGGGGGTGTCATGGCGTTCTGGACAGAGCCGCAGATGGCGTCGATCCACAAAATGCTCAACCCGCGCTCGATTGCGATCGTGGGTGCCACGCCGCGGATGCAGTATGGCGGGCGGTTTCTGGCTGCCGCACTCAAGGCCAAAGACCGGGTGCGGGTTTATGCCGTGAACCCGCGTTACGACGAAATCATGGGGGTGAAGTCCTATCCGAGTGTGACGAGCCTGCCGGAGGCCCCCGATTTGGTGGGCATCGTGGTGCCCTGGGACCAGGTGCTCGATGTCCTAGAGGAGAGCCACCGCAAGGGGGCGGCATCGGCGATCGTGATCTCGGCGGGTTTTGCCGAGCGCGGCGTTGACGAGCGGCGTGATTTGCAGCGGGAATTGGGTGCCTTTGCCAGCACCTCGGGCATGCGGATCAGCGGCCCCAACTGCCTGGGGCTCGCGAATGTCAAAGATGACATCTGGGCCACCGCTTCCTCGCGCGGCGCGGAGGGTCTGACCGGGCCGATCGGCCTGGTGTGCCAAAGCGGCGCCACGGCGTTCGGGCCGTTCCTGGTGCGGGCGGTGGAGAACGGCATCGGCTTCAGCTATATAATCTCGACAGGGAACGAGGCAGACCTCGACTTCACGGATTTCGCCCGCTACCTGCTGGACGATCCGGATACTCGGGTGATTGCCGGTTTTGTCGAAGGCTTTAAAGAAGCCGATAAATTTCTCGAAGTGGCAAAGCTCGCAGCAGAGCGCGGCAAGCCGATCGTCCTCATAAAAATCGGGCGTTCGGAACTCGGAGCCCGGGCGGCACGCTCGCATACCGCAGCGCTGACCGGTGCCGATGCACGCTACGATGCGATCTTTGCCCAATACGGGGTGATCCGGGTCCAGGATTACGACGAACTCCTGGAGACGGCGCACCTCCTGGCCCACACCCCCAAGCCCGGCATGCCCGGCCTCGCGGTGGTCTCGCACTCGGGCGGCGTCAGCTCGCTGACCGCCGACATGTGCGGGCAGGCCGGTCTCGATCTGCCGCCGCTGGGCGAGGCAGCGCGTGACGGCATCAACGGGATGCTTAAGGGCTTCGGGTGGGCTGCCAATCCCGCCGATGTGACCGGCTTTGCCAACAGCGAGTCCTTCCCCCAAATCATGGAGCATATGATCGATGATCCCCGGATGGGGACGCTCGTCGTGGCGAGTGCCGGGGCGGATGCCCAGGCTCGGCAGGTCATCAGCCAGCGTGATCGGACCGACAAGGGTGTGGTGTTCTTGTGGACCGGAAGCCGGGACGCCAAGCCTGGCCTGGCCCAGCTCAAACACGCCCGGATACCGATCTTCTACACGCCGGACAAATTGGCCCGAGGCCTGCGGAGCCGCCTCGCGTATCATACATGGCGCGAACGTCGCCTGGCCGATGGCTTTGCCACGGCTCCGCCGCGCACGCCGCCGCAGGATGAGGCCATCGCCCAGGCTCTTGGGCGGGGGCGCCCGACACTCTCGGAATCCGAGAGCAAGCAGCTATTGGCGGCCTGGGGCGTGGCCAGCGCGCGCGAGCACCGGGCAAATTCTGCAGAGGCCGCCGTCGCGGCCGCAGATCAGCTCGGCTTTCCGGTGGCTCTGAAGGTTGATTCGCCCGACATCCTGCACAAGACGGAGGCCGGGGTGGTTCGGCTGAACCTCGGCGATATGGCACAAGTGCGAACCGCCTACGCCGAGATCCTGGCCAGCGCCAAGGCCCATGCGCCACAGGCTCGGATCATCGGCGTGTCGGTGCAGGAGATGGTCGGAGAAGGGGTCGAAGTCATCATTGGCGTCAATTGCGACCCGCAATTGGGCCCGGTGCTGCTGTTCGGCAGCGGCGGCGTGATGGTCGAAATCTACAACGATGTGGCCCTGCGACGCTGCCCGATCACGCGCTCGGAAGCGCAGGCGATGATCACGCAAGTCAAAGGAGCCCGGTTGCTCCAAGGCTTTCGCGGACGGCCGGCGGCGGATTTCGACGCGCTCGCGGATACGCTGGTGCGCGTGTCGCACCTCGCCATGCACCTTGCAGGACGCCTGGCAGAGTTGGACATCAATCCGCTGATGGTGCTGCCGTCCGGTCAGGGCGTGAAGGCGGCAGACGCCCTCGTCGTGTTCCGCGATGAACGTAGGGCGGAATAGGGAAGCGCATTCCACCGAACCGTCGGGCGACCAGACGTTCGCCATCGGCACTCCACCACCCGTCACCGCGCTCATCACTCTGTGCAAACCGGTCACGATGGCGGACAATTGGCCGAACAAAGAGGAGGACGGCCATGCCCGTCATCGACGTTCAGGTTCATCCCTTCGATCGCAATCACCCCGGCCGGCCGTGGGCCAGTCCCTCGCACGGGCTCCAACTCCGCCACCGGCGACGAGATGGTCGCGGCGATGAACAGTGTCGGCGTCGACGGCGCGATCATGGTCTCGTCGTTCAGCGCCTATGAATACGATCCGAGCTACGCGCTCGAAGTTTACAACACCTATCCGGACAAGTTTCGGGTGGTGACGCCGGTCGACGCCACCGATCCGGCGATCGACGATGTGGTGGCGAAATGGGCGGCCACACCTGGCGCCCGCGGCATTCGCATACGAATGCGCGACGGCCTGCCGACGGACGCGGACCATCCCGGTTTGAACCGCGCTTTCGCTGCCGCCGCCAAACATGGTTTGCCGGTCAATTTGCTTTGCTGGGGCATCCTGGACAAAGGGCTGCCGCACATCCAGCGACACCGCGATACGGTCATCGTCATCGACCATCTCGGCCTGTTGCAACCTGCTCGCCCGCCGGTCCCCGCCGACGTTTGGGCCGATCTTCCCAAGCTCCTCGCCTTGGCTCAATACGAGAACGTAAGGGTGAAGATCAGCGGCGCCTGCACGATGTCGCACCAACCGTTCCCATACGACGATATCTGGGAGCCGGTACTGCGGGTCATCGATGCGTTCGGGCTCGATCGTTGCATGTGGGGCACCGACTGGACGCGGACGATCGGCATGCTGACCTATGAGCAGGGTGTGGCGCCGTTCCGCGACACCAAACGCCTGTCCGAGAACGACAAGGCAGCGCTGATGGGAGGAACCTTGCAGAAAGTCTACAAGTGGTAGCGCCACCGTACCGTTTCGGCCGCGCCGCAATCTGACGGATCGATGAAGGAGTTGTTTGCCGAGCAGCGGCACCTACTCGCGGTGCCGCGTGAGGAATTCGATCAGTTAACCGGCTCGAACGATACCAGCCCTACTGCCAAAGCCGCTGTTCGCTTCCGGCCCATGCCCCAAGGCGGTCACTTCGTCAACTTGAACGGCGCCCCAGAAGCTGGAGATGCGTGTGGCTGTGCCTGGTGCCCGAAATGGGTGGATTCGCGGCAGCTCCCGGTCTCGGCTGGCCAACGGGAAGCCAAACGTACGGCCTCGGGCGCTTGGCGATGCACCTGGCGGGACTCGGCTACGCTCAGCTCTCCCGCCGCGTCCTTGTTCGCGCTACTCTACGCCTATTGAACCTGGGCCGTTCACGGCAGGGGAAGAAAACGAGCATCCGAGGCCATCTTGCTGATCTCGAAACCTACCTGAGCGACGGCATCTATAGCGATCGGGAAGACATCGCGACCATCGAACAGGTTTTGGTGACAACTGGGGAAACGATTGCCGAGAACTTCGACGACAAGACGAAGGATTGGCCATACGAAATTCGTCGCCAAGACGGTAAAGATTCCCGGGATTTCTCCCAGAGCACTACAGCGATGATGATCCGTGCGATCGATCTCTTGCGTGAAACGGTGCCAGGCTCCACACGGTGAGCCCTACCCGTTCAAACTCGGCGAGTTGTAGCAAGACGCTCGAAGACCAACGCGAGGCAGCCTTTAAAGCCCTCGTTGCCACCATTACGCCCCCAAAAGCTGACGGAAGCGAAGGCGGCCGCTTCTCCCAAGACCCACTCAGGCACATACGGGACCAATGATCCGCTGACGCTATCATTCCTTTCCGAAATTCTCCCGAGTCCCGATTCTGGAACCGAGCAAGTCCGGACCTACGCTAAGGGTCAGGCAAAGCACCTTCTTGACCTCGATCCCGCAAAGGAAATCTCTGAAGTTCTTCGAGTTCCCGAGCCAAGAGGCTAATGGAAAAAGAACCCAGACGTCGATGCCTCTTACCAATGCATTCATCCCGCTATGCGTGGTCCGTGCCTGCCAGCGGCTCCTCGACGGTTCCGACTCAGAGGCAGAAAGCACCTACTTTCGATACTTCGAGAGCACGCTTCACGATCAGCTCTCGTATTCGGCAATACCCGACAGCCGCTTCGATCCAGCTGAGCTGATCTTTTGCCTAGAAGGTGTGTTGCGGTTGTCGGAGCAATCCGTCGATACCCGCCTATTCGGCCGCTTGCTCGACGTTCTGGAAGCAGCACAGAACACCAGTGCCCATTGGCGGCCCAACAAGCCGTTTCTACGCAGCGAGCGCGGGCTGGTCCTGTTTCCAATCAGTGTGGAAGCTGCCAATTCGTTACGCTGGTCGTGCGCCGCGCTCGACGAAAACGAGCGATTCCACCTCTACTCGGAGCGCTATATCGCGCTGTTCCGGCGGTTCTGGGAATGGCTATCGGCACGGCGCGTGACTTTCGGCCGCGGGAAGTCGGGATGGCATTCAGACCATGTCGCCGATCCAGACTCCATTCAGCTCTGGGATACTGCGCAGGTGGTCGGGTTCCTGCTCGGTTATCGGCGCAGTCTTCATAACCACATTGCGCGTACAACGCTGCGCCTATCTCGCTTTAATGTGCGCAAGCCTGCGAGCGCCAAACAGTCATGGAGCGTTGAGACCAAGCGTTTGCAGCATGACCGTAAGACTGTGGGGACCGAACAACTCAAGGATGAAGCCCGTCTGCGCGCGGACTTTGAACCTGTAACGTCGCTGGGCTCCTGTTTCGAGACCTACCGAAAAATTGAAGCGATTTTCTAATAAGTTGGCTCAATCGTACTCCGCGCAATTTTTCAATGCTGCTTTACGGCCCGCCAGGCACTGGCAAGACCAGTGTCGCTGAAAACTTGGCCGACGCGCTCGGCTTTCGGCTTATTACCATTACCGTCAGCGATTTTCTCGCAGGTGGCGGGGGCGAGGTGGAGGCACGCGCCAAGATGATCTTCGAAGTGCTTGAAGAGCAGGCGAACGTGGTGATTTTCTTTGACGAGATCGATGAGCTTGTACTGGATCGGAGCTCGACACGACACGAAAAGCAGGACACGGTGTTCAAGTTCATGACGCCGGGTATGCTGACCAAGTTAAACAAGTTGCGCCATGCGGAACGCAGCATCTTCATTATTGCCACCAACTATGCCTATCGCATCGACCCTGCGATCCGCAGAACGGGGCGTATCGACCAAAACTATCTACTGCTTCCGCCCGATGCTGCATCAAGGCAAAGTATACTTACAGGCTTCCTCAGGGATGCAATGAAAAGTGGCAATCTGCAGAGAGACAGTGCGCTGGATCCGGTTTGTATTGATTGGAATGGGCGATGGGAGAGATTACAAAATTCATCGTTCTTTCTGGGTTACACGGACATGAAATCAGCGGTCGATCGAGTGGTTCACCGCGGCAGCACGACTGAGATCGAAGATCTAGAACGCGAGTTGCGGGATTGGGGGCGTACAACCACGCTTCGCCTCTATAACCGCGCGTTTGATGAAACTGAGGACCACGACGCGATCAAGAGTGAGTTCCTTCCACTTGTGGAAATGGCCACACGAGAGGGCAAAGAGTTTGCAGACAAGCCATGGCTCGATAATGGCCCTTTGTTTAAGCAGGGTGAAAAAGATGGCGAGATACCTTTCGCTTCCAAATGCGACCTTACGAATAAGGCTTTAGATTTTGTGGGGAATTGCAGCCGGGAGTACGATCCGAAATGACGTCCGCAACTCCCCAGCCCCGCGATGCGATCCGCAAAGGCATGGCGCTCGGCGTTTGGCTCTCGGAAGGTCGCCTATCTCAGCGGCCCAATCACGACAGGGTTGCGGTTCATCGACTGGTGGACTGAGACAGGCCACAGGCTCGCTAAGGATTTCCGCAGCGTATGCCAAGGGGCTTCGCAATGATGTGATCGTTCCGAATGAGAACCAGCTAAAGGTCACGGCCGAATTGCTTCGTGCCAAAGGCCCAGATCCGGTGATTGAGCCTGCCAGCCTTTTCGTCAGAGAATGGTCGCAACGGGACTATGTCGAGCTGTGGGAGCATTTCATCGCGGACCACGCCAGCCATATCTTGCTGATGGACGGGTGGGAATATAGCGCGGGCTGTGCATCCGAATTCTGCCGCGCGCATCTTGAAGGGATTCCCACCGTTCGCATCGATGGATCGCCTGTTGTTGCGCGTGATGGCATCGCCGCGATTCGCCGCGCGATCGCGTGCGTCGAGGCATTAACGCCTCCTCCCGCCTACCTCCAGCACACTTTGCGCGCCGCGTACGACCAAATCGAAACAACGCTACCGACCATCGTCTACGTCCCAGGCGGTGGCGTGCCGCGGAAGGATGCTTCGCTCGATCGCCTCGCCGAACTTATCAACGTCGCCCAGTTCGTCAGCTATGAACCCTATCGGGATAAGCCGAGACAGGCATATTCGCGTGTCCTCGGAGAAAATCCTAATCGGATGTTCTCCGGCGTTGCTCAAATGGCCGAAATACTCCTCGCGCGTAGTGCGGAGGGTTCCGTCAATGTCCGGAGCTTTACGCCAGAAAGCCCGCTCAGCCGCGAATTCATCTACGGTCTGACGCGGGCCAATGATGTCGTCGATGCGGTTTTCCGTCTCACGCGTGATGGTCTGAACACGATCGTCAATGAAACGGTCAATATCCACGATGGTGGCGTTTCCGGGGTCCTGCTCGGTAAAATAATGGAATTTGCCCCCGACGACACGCCCCGCGCTGTGGAGAAAGCTGGGATTGCCTCATTACCGCTTGGCTGGGGCCTCCGGCTTCTCGCGACGGTTTACGGCTTCGAGCCTAATTTGGCAGTCCCCGAAAACACGCGTCTAGAGTTTAGCCTCCATCCCCGGCCGCGCGGCTGGCGCCACACGCATACGCTGGGATGGGAGATTGCTGAGCACGAAGGGCTAAATTTGCCCCCAGTTGTGCAATGGCCCAACAGGTTCAGTCGGATGATCGGCGACAAGGTGTTCGGGCTTCTCGTGGCACACCACATCGGCCTACCGGTACCGCGAACAACTGTGATCAATCGGCGCGTAGCGCCATTTACTTTTGGCCAACCCACAGGTTCTGGGGAGGTGTGGTGTCGGACTGCGCCGGCCGTGCAGATGCCTGGCAAATTCACGACGACCCGCGGCTGGAGTGACCCCTTCCGGATGATGGCAGCGGAGGATCCGGAGCACGAGTTGATCGCCTCGATTTGGGGCAGGCGAGCGTCGAACCGCTCTATTCCGGAGCGTCCATCGTACTTCAGACCGGCAAGATTGCGACCGAGGGGCTGCGTGGGATGGGCCATGCCTTCATGCGGGGCGCCGCCAAGGCCGAGAGACTGCCGGCGTCGATCCTCGCGGACCTCGAACGCCTGCATGCCGATGCGGCCGAATTGGGACCGGTTCGCTTCGAATGGGTTCACGACGGCGAGCGCGCCTGGGTCGTGCAGATGCATCGTGGCGCAACAGTGAGTGCCGCTGACGTGCTTGTACCGGGATCAGCCAAGCGCTGGACAGTCTTCGATGTTTCGCTAGGACTTCAGGATTTGCGCGAATTCATAGCCAAGCTCGAACCGGACCATGGCATCGAACTGCAAGGTGAAGTCGGTCTCACCAGCCATATTGCGGATGTCATACGCAAAGCGAATGTGCCTGCGCGCATGAAGCCGCAAGATCGTAAGGCGGCGTAGTACGAGTTATTATTAGTCTCGTCATAAGAAAGCTGCCGCTGATCGCCCAGGATAAGCCGGGATTGTCACGTACAGATCTGATACAAAACGGGCAAGCCCTCGGGTGCCCCGGATCGAATAGGCCATGCATATCAATCCCGGTCGTAGATGACGGACTAATATGAAGGAAGCCTGGAGCGAGCCATGAAAGAAAACAGCATAAGGCGGGCGGTGCGCGAAGGGCGGGCGGCGCTGGGCACCGGGCTCAAGGAGTTCGCCTCACGCGGCGTTCCCTGGATCATCGAGGCGGCCGGCTTCGATTACTGCGCGATCGACCACGAGCACGGGGCGTTCGACATCGAAACGATCGCCAATCTGGCGAGCTGGTTCCAGGCGACGAACGTCTCGGCCATCGTTCGGCTCCACAAATCGTTCGCGCATCTGATCCCCGGCATCCTCGATCAGGGCATCATGGGCATCCAGGTGTCCGAGGTGGAAACCGCCGAAGAGGCGCGCGCGATCGTCCGCCTGGCGAAGTATCCGCCGATCGGCAACCGGGGCATCTCCGGCCAGGGGCCGCACACCGGATACAAGAGCTACGGCGCCCGCCACGCCACGCGAATACGCGCCGTGGGCCAACGAAAACATCATCATATTCCCGTCGATCGAGTTCGCTCGAGGGCCTGGAGAATGTCGAGGAGATCGCGGCGGTCGAAGGGATCGACATGATCGCCTATGGGCATTCCGACTTGAGCGCGCAGCTCGGGGTTCACCTCGACCTCGAACACCCGAAATTCAAAGCGGCGATCCGGCGGATCGCGGCGGCGTGCAATGCACATGGCAAGCTCGCTCGGGGATCGGCGGAGACCGAGGCGCAGATCGAGGAATATTGGCAGCTCGGGTGCAAGGTGCTGAACCTGCCTGGGAACGATGTGAGCACGTATCTCGACGGGATGAAAGCGCGCGCGGCCCGTGCGCATGCGCGGCTGAAGTCGATCGGGGTGCCGACCCCATGAGGAGGCCACGAAGATATGTCTTCAGGCACGCGACAGGACATGCCCCATGACCAAATATTTGCACACGATGATCCGCGTCAGTTCGCTGGAGGACACCATCGCCTTCTTCGAGGTGCTCGGCCTGCGCGAGATCCGCCGCCGCCCGGACGAGAAAGGCCGCTACACCAACGTGTTCCTCGCCGCTCCTGGCGACGAGGCGGCTGCCGTGGAACTCACCTACAATTGGGATCCCGAGCCCTACGCCGGCGGCCGCAATTTCGGCCATCTCGCCTACGCCGTGGACAATATCTACGACACCTGCAAGGCCTTTATCGCCCGCGGCGTGACGATCAACCGCCCGCCGCGTGACGGCCGCATGGCCTTTATCCGCACGCCGGACGGCATCTCCATCGAGCTACTGCAGGCCGGCGAAGCGCTGCCGCCTGCCGAACCCTGGACCAGCATGGCCAACACCGGTTCATGGTAGAGCGTGGCGCCCCTGGCGCGGCTGCCCGATCACGCGCTCGGAAGCACAGGGTATGATCGCCGAGGTCAAAGGAGCCCGGTTGCTCCGGGGCTTTCGCGGACGGCCGGCGGCGGACCTCGAGGCGCTCGAGGATACCCTGGTGCGCGTGTCGCACCTCGCCATGCACCTTGAAGGACACTTGGCGGAGTTGGACATCAATCCGCTGATGGTGCTGCCGTCAGGTCAGGGAGTGAAGGCGGTAGACGCCCTCGTCGTGTTTCGCGGCACATAGCACCGCACGTGGCTGAGAGTGATCGCCCCGAGCCGGTGTCTGGGCACACGCACGCCAAATCCGCCTTCACCTCTATCCCTTAAGGCATGACAATTCCGGCGGCAGGCAGGCTGGGCTATTGGCGGACACTCCCCATATCCGGTTCGAGTGGGATGATGCGAAAAACGATCGCTGCGTGCGAGATCGCGGGTTCGGTTTTGCCGATATCCTGCCGGCGTTCCTCGATCCGAATAGACGGGTGGAGCGCGACGTTCGGCGAGACTATGGCGAAGAACGCTTCAGGCTCTACGGCCGCGTCGCCGGACGCGTCTTCGTGATCGCCTACACGCGGCGTGGCACGGTGACGAGGATCATCTCCGCCCGCAAGGCAAACGCCAGGGAGAGGGACCGGTATGGCGCGGACTGAAGCACGCCTCGATGCGACGGGAGCCGTCACCCGGCGGCGTTCCGCCGGCCCTTGGGAGCCGGTCGCGCCGCGAACCGATTGGGCGCGGGTCGATGCGACCACCGAAGCGGAGATCGAACGCCAGGCCGCCTTCGATGACGCCGAAGCAGCCAAAGATGCGGCGGCTTGGGTGCGGCGCGTTCGCAGACGTGCCGGACTGTCACAAGCCGAGTTCGCGCGCCGGATCGGCATATCTGTCGCGACAGTGCGCGGTTGGGAACAGGGTAAGCTCGTGCCGCAGGGTGCGGCCCGCGCCCTTCTGCGCGTGATCGACCGAGTGCCGGAAGCCGTGCTCCGCGCTGCGTGCGAGCTGAACCACCCGACGATTCCGACGCATCGACCTCGAACCGGGCCGGCGGCGGCAATCGCCAGGCGCGGCTGAGAACGCCCATGCAACATTCGGAATTCAAAATCGGCGGCATTTTCCGCTGCGGCGGCCGGCTGTGGCGCTGCACCGATATCGCCATGCGCACGATTGTAGCCATCCGCATCGATCGGGTCGAGGTTGGCGGTTCGCCAGCGCTGCGCCGCACCCTGAGCGGAGTCGCAGCGGAGGCCGAGGGCTGGTTCAGGGGACCGCCCTACGCGGTCGTCGAGAGCGTGTTCGACGAAAATGACATCGAGGGTGCGCACTGGGGCCGGGAGAGGAAGACGCATGAACGAGCTCGTGCCGATCCGAGCGTCCCGCTTGCCGTTTCCGGTGCTGATCGCCGCCGCTTGGCGAAGAGGCGCGTGACGGCATCAACGGGATCCTGAAGGGCTTGGGTCGGCCTGATTGTGGCCGCGGCGGACCGCTTTGGAACCGATACCGTTGAAAAAGTAAGTTTTTGAATTACTCGGGTAGTGCATGCTGGTAGCTGCGAGCGGAGTTGGTGAGGGGTGGTGCCCCTCAGGCCAGTATCGGCGGGACTGCCGGGATCAGCTTGGCGAGCTTTCGCAGGTTCTGGGCGGTGGCGGCGAGGTGGAATTCGTCGCGCGCCCCGTTGGGACCGCGTAATCGGAGCCGGTCGAGCTTCAGAATGCGCTTGAGGTGTGCGAACAGCATCTCGACCTTTTTGCGCTGACGCCGCGAGGTCTGTAGGCCTCGGTCTTGGCGACCTCGCGGGCCAGGTCGCGCGCCCCTTCATAGATCGAGCGCGAGATCTTGCGTGCCGGTGCCTTCGGACAGCAGCGCGGCTTGAGTTGGCATGCCTGGCAATCGCGCTTGCTGGCGCGGTAGCGCATCGAGTTGTCCTTCATCGATGCCGGTCCGCGGTATGGCGAAGCGCCGACGATAGTGCTGCGGTTTTGCCGCCGGGCAGCGGTAGGTCGGTGGCGTGTCGTAGGTGAAGTCTCGCGCGAGAAGGTGCCGTCGGTGCGCTGGGATTTGTCGAACACCGGGATGTGCGGCTCGATCCCGCGATCGTGCACCAGCCAGTTCAGCATCTCGGCCGATCCTAGGCGGTGTCGCCGATCAGGCGCTCGGGGTAGAGATCGAAGCGTTCCAGCGAGCGCTCGACCATGCGCTTTGCCGCCAGATTTCGGCTTGGCGGATCGCGGTTGTCGCCTCGACATCGACGATGATCGCGTTGTCGAGCATCGACCAGGTAGTTGGCCGAATAGGCGAAGAAGGCCGGTCCGCGGTGCGCGGCGGTCCACCGTGTCGCCGGATCGGCCGGTGCGATGAACTTCGGCGTCACCTCGCTTGCCGCGCCGAACGCCGCATCGTCGAGCACCGCGAGATTTCCTCGACGGCGCGGCCGGTCGCCTCCGGCGGCAGACCCGCGGCACCTCGACGCGGTTGCGGTCCTGGCGTCGGCCTGGATCAGGCTGGCATCGACGGCAAAGCCTTCGCCGCCGACCAGGCCCTCGCGATGCAGCGCTGCAGTACGCTCTCGAACAGCCGCCGCAGCAGATCGCTCTCGCGAAAGCGCCCGTGCCGGTTCTTCGAGAAGGTCGAGTGATCAGGCACGTAGCCATCGAGCCCAAGCCGGCAAAACCAGCGGTAGGCGAGGTTCAGATGGACCTCCTCGCACAGCCGCCGCTCCGAGCGGATGCCGAAGCAGTAGCCCACGATCAGCATCCGGATCATCAGTTCCGGATCGATCGAAGGCCGGCCTATGCCGCTGTAGAACGGCGCCAGCCCGCCTCAGCCCGTCGAGTTCGACAAACCGGTCGATCGCTCGCAGCAGGTGCTTTTCCGGCACATGCCGCTCGAGCGAGAACTCGTAGAACAACGCGTCCTGTTGGACTTGCCGCTCGCCCATCATCGACTGCCCCCCAGCGGTCGATATTCGCGAAAATCGCTATTATAACCAATGGCCATGCCGTTTTTCAACGGTATCGAACCCCGAACCGCCGCTCAGCCTTGGCGGCGGGAACCACTCTTGATGCCCCTGAAGGGCCATTCATCGCGACCGCAGCTAACGGCCAGGTCAGGATGGCTACCTGCCCTTGGCATTCGGGGTGTCCACCGTCCGCTATCCGATCCCCGAGCGGATCTTCGACTAGTTTTCCACGGTTTGGAGCGGGACGGCTGGGATGTGCCCAAAAGCCGACGTTTTCCGTCGTAACTCGGACACCTCGCTGCCAGCAAGTCTCTCGGCAAGAGCCGAACGACTCGACGCGACGGAGACGCAGTATTGTATTACCCTCGCCGAGCCATTCGCTAGTCCATCGGGCGTGCGCGGCATCATAGTTTCTGGGAGGAGCGGACTGCGCTCTCCTTCATGGCTAACAAAGCAAGCCACAGTTAGCCTAAGTCCAAAGCAAAGGCAACTGATCGGTCGGGACGTAGCGCCCGTGCTCCAAATAATATGCCTCCGGGCAGAGTAGCTCTTTCAGCAGTCAGGACCCGTAAGTTGACCAAGGGAGCAGTTGTTGAGATGACGGATCTGGCGATCCCAGGTCGCGCAGTCTCCGATGCGCAAATAACGATGGCCAGCGATCGGCTTCGAGATAATGGGATGGAGATTGCACCATTGCGCCTCTGCACCAGGCGAAGCCAAAGCGTCTCTCCCTCCTGACGTTCGCTCACGTCAACGGTTCGCTCTCCGGCCGGCACTTTGTCCTTGTAGTCCGCCGTCCAGTAAGCATCTCCCAGGTAGCGTCGAATGCCGTACTCGCCCTGAAGGTGATCAAGCGCGTCATCAACGATGCGCTGACCCATGACGTCCTCAACCACCCCCAGTGGATAGATCATAAAAAGCACGCAGCATCGTAACGCCGGATTTTTTGCGAGGGTCAGGTTGAACGCGTTCGGCTGCGTCAGAATCTCCGCGACCCTGCGCTCCCATTTCGATGAGCCGGTCCAGGAAATCCGTATTGACTGACCTGCCTTGGAAACAACAGACTGAACTCTTTCCTGCAATTCAATCATCCGCAGACTCGCCGCCTTAAGCCGGCCACGACAGCGCCGATGCTGGAAGCTTCTACCTTCGTCGCTCCTCCCAGTGGCCGCTATTTTCATCCTCCCAATATTGGATCGCGTCAAAATAGAGAGCAAAGGCAGCCAGGAGATCCGGATCAGGCAGGATCCGTCCGATCCGGATAAGACGGCAACTCGCCAAAGAAAATCCGACGCATCATTCTGTTGCGTGCGACCACCAACTCGGGATTTCAGCTAGAGTGGAGTTCCATCGAAGCGCACGTGAGGGACGTTCCATTGGCAAAGAGGGGACGGGTGACCTTCAAGGATAGCTTCGAGAATCGTTCCGCGGTGCCGGCTGTAGAAGGCGGCGAGCATCTGTAGGGTGGTAACGGCTTTGCCGTGCTGCCCCGCATTCGTGGGCCAAAGCCGACGAAGATTTGTCCCGAACCCAGACGTTGCCGTAACCGCTCTGTGCAGCCGTGCTTGGATCAAGTCCGGCTGCCGGTACAGCCCCGTGGGTAGGGGGGGAAAGGCTCAGCGTCCCCGTGCATGCAGAAACGCCAAACGTCGTCAATATCCTTGGGGCGGTATTGTGGCTTAAGCTT
Organism: uncultured Alphaproteobacteria bacterium; assembly: GCA_963795485.1. Classification (GTDB taxonomy): domain Bacteria; phylum Pseudomonadota; class Alphaproteobacteria; order ATCC43930; family CGMCC-115725; genus AP-15. The sequence goes on along the minus strand of CAWCIL010000008.1, from coordinate 43,432 downwards.
CGCGCGTATCTTTTCATTGTGCGTGACAATCATCTTATCTCGCCTAAAGTTCGCTCAAGAGCGATTCATTGGAACGCTTGGCCGAACAGGAGCACCAGGTAAATAGTTCCATTGAGCATGCATCGGACCTAAAGCGAGGGCTCGCGCGCCATACCTTCCGGCGAACCCGGTGGGTAGCGGGATGTCCGACGCTATTCAGCAGTCCACTCGCGCAGGCAGACGCACCGACGTCCAGAACGCGAGCACGATGAGAAACGCCGGCAGCGCAAAGTCCCAGAGCAGGATTAAGAACGCGCCAACGTTGTCCCACTGCCGATGCCAGGCACTGAGCAGGAACAAGTTGCGACCGACCACAAAAAACATCCATCGTCCCGAGCTCAGTGAGGTCAGATCAGCGTCCGCACCGGATATTCACTCGCCTGCCTCCTAAAGATTTCCCATTGCCAAATTTCGTCACGCCCGTTGCCCAACAGGGGGATCACTGTGCACGTAGATACCTTGCATAAGTAGCGGCCTGAACGATGCGGAGCTGGTTGTAGGCGAAGATGATGCCCAAGCCCACAAAGGGCAGCGGGACAAGGTGTATAAACGACGCATCGTCACCGATCTTGAAGGCCGAAATTTGGTGCCCCAGCGCTGCCGAAATAAACCCTATCAGAGCGACGATGAGAACGACTGTTATATTTATCACTTGCACATCGAATATTGTGAAAGGCACAATTACGCTCCTGAAGGCGGAGTATTCCGCGAGATGTGGGCGGCCTGCCATCGTCATCGGACATCTGGATCCCTTACCATGCGGCCATCGTCTGGCGAGACTTATGGCGCTGTCTGGAGTGCCAAATGGGGTATATTGTCGCACGCGTAAACTCCATCAGGCGACCTTTCGCCTAACGGGTTTGACCCGGCGACTTAAATCAGTTCTCGTAGCTGGAACACCGGGCGGTCCCGACCTCCCGTTGCGCGCAACGGAGCGGTGTTGTGGTAGTAGCTGGGGTCGCTGCGGAAACGACATCGTGAAGCGTGCCGTCCACCCCCTCACGGCGGATCCCCAGCGGCATCGGCGACATCCGCTACGGGTCAAGGACGGCCAGATTATTGCCCCTGCATGCTTAACGTTCCAAGGTCTGCTCTCGGATCGGGTGAGCGGAGGCCCCAAACCCGCGCAGCCAATATCGCAGTTGGGTCAACTTCAGCGGTCCATCGCGGTCCCGCAGACGGCGGAATCGGCACGAAGGCGTCGTTGCCGCGCGCTCCGGCGAAGGTCCGTTCACAAACTGATTTGCCGACCTTAGCCCTCGCTCGCCAGCCATTTTTGGGTTAGGGTCTGAGAGTGATCGCCGCGAGCCGGTGATCTCCAGTGTCACAGGCCGTCAGCTCGGGGATTTGCCGAACATGATCCAGCCGCCGCTGCTGGGCGTGGTGAAGGCCGCCAGCGCGGTCTCGGCCCGAACCTTGACCTGGCGGGCGCCGGCGGTGCCGCGGAGCTGCTCGATGCTGTCGGTGTACATGGCGGTGCGGAGGCGCCCGGTCCCCAGATTGCCGCCGCTCGAGCAGAACGGGTGCGGCCCCTCGACCCTGATATCGCCCGCTGTAGAACGCGAAGGCGTCGCCGCGTTTGACGCCGTGCCACTGGAAGCCCTCGAGGAAGAACTGCGCCATCGGGGCATAGCCGTCGTAAGGATTGAAGATATCGACGTCCTCGGGCCCGAAGCCCGGCGCCCTCGTACATTCGCCTGGCGGCGCGGTCGGTCCAGTCCTCGATCTCGTCCAGATCTTCCTGGGTGCTGCGCTTCCGGAAATTGTGCTGCGAGTGATTGAGCACATAGACCGGCGGCTGCCGCATGTCGCGGGCGCGCTCGGCGGTCGTGAACAGATACGCGGTCGAGGCATTGACCGGCCGGTCGCAGTCCCAGAGCCTGAGCGGGTTCAGGATGTAGCGCGAATTGACGTAATCCTCGATCGGTCAGCTGCGGCACGTTGTGGGTGGCATTGTACCCCCACGGCGTCAGCAGCCCGTTCCTGTGCTGGTTGACGACAAAGGGGGCGAGGTCGTCGTGCTTGCCGCCGTATTTCAGGCAGTACTGATTGTGCGGGAAGATGTTGATGAAATCGTTGCCGCCGTGATTGCCCCAGGGTGCGGTCCATTGGCGCGCACCGCGGGCGTAGTCGTCGGCGTTCTCGCCGCCGCGACGATAGCGGCCTTCGAGATTGCCGGTCGGGTAGATGACGAGACAGGTGTGGCACTGGCCGTCACCCACGGCCTGGGCCGCCATGCCCGACCATTTCGCTGATGGTCGGCACGCCGGTCGGCGCGAATTTGACGTTGGGCAGGCGCATCTGCGCGATCAGCCACTGCGCGTTGACCAGCGTGAGCCCCCACTCCAAATCGTAGGGCGGGGCGAAGTAGGGCCGCGGCGCCCACTGCGAGGCGGAGCCGCCGCTGCCGCCGGCAATATGGCTGTCGCAGCAGATCACGCCCTCGATCTGATCCGGCGTCACGCCGGCCTCGTCCATCGCCTTCTGGCAGGCCAGGATCGAGTAGGCGCCGACCGTCTGGTCCATCGCGACGCCGTCCCAGCGACGGTCGACCGGCGAATGTCCGACACCGGCCACTGCGACCTTGCCGCGGTGCTCCCATACGCCGAGCCCGTCCTTGTCTCGCCGCCACTGATACCGGTCTGATGCGCTCATGGCTCCCCCTTTCCTCTATGCTCGGGCGGCGAAAGCCCTTGAAGGTATGGCAGTGACAGAATTAGTACCTCGTTGCGAAAATTAGCGTATGGCACTCCATCTATTCGTCGTTCCCGCGCAAGCGGGGACCTAGAGCAAGCACTCTCGTTGCCAGCGAATCGCAGAGATCGCGCCACTGCGGATTATGAAGCTCAATTCAGCTCGAGTTTCCAAGCCCGGCGCCATTGATGTTTTGGACGCTTCTCGAGGTTTCGACGATCAGCCATGGTCTTGTGAAATTCGGCGAACATCGCAACCTGTGCGCTCCGAATCGCGAACAAATCCACCGAGCATCTGTATCGATGTTCCCGAGCCCGGCGCGCAATATCGCTTGTCACGCCAATATAAAGCGTACCATTTGCGCCGTAACTAGCGAGGATGCAGACGCAAGGAAGCGTTTCAGTCATACCGCTATCGGCAGCTCTGGGTCCCCGCTTTCGCGGGGACGTCACCGCAAAATTCGTCGTGCCTTCCGAGACGCCGTCCCAGCGACAGTCGACCGGCGAATGTCGACACCGGCCACCGCGACCTTGCCGCGGTGCTCCCATATTCCAAGCCCGTCCTTGTCTCGCCGCCACTGATACCCGGCTGACGCGCTCATGGCTCACCCTTTCCTCTATGCTCTGGCGAAGGTATGGCAGGGACGAACTTGAGGTGCAAATCTGACGCCTGAGACCCATTCAGAAGGCAATTCGCAACCCTTTACGGACATTACACACCGGGCTTCTGCGTCGGCCAACTGCCTAAATTCCTAAACGCGGTCAGCGTTCAACAACACATCCTTTTAGGTAAAAGCGCGCGGCGGGCGACACCACAAGTGTATCCTCGCCGCTACTCGTACAGGTTCGGCACGTTCCATAAGCGCGCTGTTTTGTCGGATGAGCCAGTTAGTACCTGCCTTCCACTTGGGGAGAACGCTACGGACGTAACCGGTCCGCCGTGGCCCGCAAAACTACACAACCGCCTCCCAGCCCGCACGCCCCAGAAGCGCTTTGATAGCTCCCACAGGCTTGCTTCGCCGCTCGCACTTTCCCGCGACGTTTGGTAGACGCCCGAGCCGATCAGCACGTACCGTTCGTCAGGAGAAAATTTTACAGAATTGACGTGACCCCGACATTCGAAAGTCCCCACGCACTGCCGGTTCGCTAGGCGCCACAGCTGTGCTACCCCACTGCTATTTCCCGTGAGTGCCCATCTACCGCTCGGCGAAAACACCACCGACCTCACATCAGGCAGTATCCATCTACTACTCACGAGCCGTCCGCAGTCGAGCGTTGTCACTACGCGTTCCCTGGCCACATCCCAAAGGTAGGCACGTCCCTCATCGCCGGCCAGCATCTGTGCACCGTTCGGTGAGAATGCCAGAGAAAACACCGTGTGATGCGGCTCTCGAAACCCGTGGAAGCCGAATTCTTTTACTACTTCGCCGGTTGTCAGGTCCCATAGTTGGGAATTACCAACGGCGTCTCCGGCGAGCATCGACTTGTCATCTGGGGAAAAAATTGCCGCCTCGATACTCTTTGTAGACCAACCTCCCGCAAGATCGGAGTATCCGATCGCAAAGCGCCGTAGCTGCTTCCCGTTTGATTCGTTCCACAGAAATGCGTACCCGCCACTCGTTCCGGTCAGCACCCGTCGCCCGTTTCTAGAAAATGCAACTGAGTTGACAGAACCGCTATAGCTCTTGAAGCGCCGTATCTCCTTCCGCCGTCTCGCGGCGTCCCATATCACTGCACTCGCGTCGTCGGACCCGGTAAGCACCTTAGTACCGGAAGGTGAAAACGTGACAATTTCGACAGAAGCATTATGACCTTGGAACACCCGTACTGCTCCACGTCCATCTAGCCCGCTCCCTATCCCGGCTACAGATATCCCGAACATACCGGGTCTGCCGGCCCTCCTATCAGTGCAGTTTTGGGCCGATATTTGTACGCAATTCTCCGGAGTACTAGAATCAGTTGGTGTGCATATAAATCCTTCTAAAGGCACCGCCTTCGGTTGGAGTCCCCTTCCACCTCGATAGCCGACAAACCGCGCGGGCACTAGCGTCGGACTTCACCCGACTACCCGACGACCCGCCACTCGTGGATCAGCTGGCCTGGGGCCACCTCCTCGAAGGTCACCGCGACGGCGGCGCCCACCGGCGCCTGGTAGGGCGGGGTGCCCGGGAGGTTGGAATAGAAATTGACCCGCGGGTCGGCGTCCAAGGTCACCATTGCCAGATTATAGGGCTGATCGGGCATGCGCCGGTTGAGGCGGCCATCCTCGATCACGATGTAGGTCGCGATATGGCCTCTTCCCGCGACCTCTTTCCACGTCAGGCCGGCGGCCGAGTTGCAGGCCTGGCAGGCCTGCTGCGGCGGGTATTGCAGCCGGTCGCATTGGGCGCAGTGCTGCAGGACGAGCCGCCGTTGATTGACGGCGTCCCAGAAGGGCTTGCTCAAAGCGTCGGCGACGGGGATCAGCTTTGGCATCTGTCTAAATCGCATCCGCTAGTTGCACTAAATCTCTCAGATGGTACACGCGTCCACAATTTCGTCATGCCCGGACTTGATCCAAGGGCTCGTGCCACGGCTGTCCGGTTCAGCTGGGGTTCCATTGCAGCATCATTTGCGCGGGGTTCGCAATCGGCGGTGGTTCGGGGTCGAGCAGCTGGTCGAGCGGTCGGCGATGCATCAGGTTGAGGCGGACCAGGCGGGCGAAGGCGAGCGGGCTAGTAGACCGCCTGTTGCGCAGCCTGGGCCAGACGCAGCAGCAAAAAGGCGATCAGCGCGACCGCGATCTGGATGCGCACGGCGTTTTCGGAGGTGCCGAGAAAGCGGCGGATTTCGAGGGTCTGCTTGACCCAGCGGAAGAACAGCTCGATCGCCCAACGGCGCTTGTAGAGATCGGCGATCTCTTGAGCGGCGGCATCCAGATCGTTCGAGAGCAAGCGCAACACCTTGCCGGTATCGAGCTTGATGCGGACCTCGCGTACCGGGTCCGCAAACGGGTTGCTCCGCCCGCTGCCTTGGCGCGCCGGCAGATGGCCGATGCGGTCGGAGAGCATCGCGCCGTCCCGGCAAACCGCCAATTCCGCGACCACCGTCAACGGGGTATTGGCTTTGAGCCGGGTGACGATGCGGCATTGCGCGGCGCCGAGCTTGGCCCACCACGCATAATCATAATAGCCGAGATCAAAGACATAAGTAGCGCCGGGCTCGATCGGCATCGCCTGAGCGGCGGTGATGTCGTTGACCCGCGCCGCGGTGATCGCCGCCCAGACCTGATCGGCCGGTCGGCGTCGGGATCATAGACGACGTGCAGCTTGGCGCCGCACACGCCCTCGGAAAAGCGCGCCCAATCGCGGCTGCGCGCGTCGAGCCGCAGACCGCTCGCATCGATCAGATAGGTGGTCTCGGCGAGGCTCCGGCGCAGCCCGCGATGGGCGCGGCTGATCATTAGCGCCAAGAGCGCGGCGAAGACGTCGGCTGGCCGGTCGCGGTTGGCGTCGGCCAGGGTCGCGCGCCGCGGCAGCCTCGCCCCCAGATGATAAAGCCGCGCCTGCTGGCTCTGGATCCCGCCGACGATCTCGCGCAAGCTCGCAGCACCGGCCAATTGCCCATACAGCAGGGCCACAATCTGGCTCTTGGTAGTCAACCGGCGGGCCCGCGCGTCGGCCCGGTGCACCCCGACCAGTCGGTCGAATTCCTCCCACGGGACATGCTTCAGCAACTGATGAAAAACGCTATTGTGGTGGCGCATGGCGCTGACCTCAGTTTCGTGTCCGGAACGTGTGGTGACGTCCAACCACGAATAGATACAGCGCCATGCCACCCCTACAGCACAAAATGTGCCGGACAGCCGTGGACTTGATCCGGGCATGACGGAAACCGGCCCGGCCTGCGCGGTGTCGCGTGGATGGCCGGGACAAGCCCGGCCATGACGATGAAGAGGCTCGTGTTCATCAATTCCGGGCTCGCCGCTTCGCGGCACCCCGGAATGACGATGGGGGGACGCAAATGCGTTTCACTCCCCCTCGGCCGACCCACTGGCCGTAGACCGGGTACTGGCAGCAGATGAACTCGATATAGGCCGGGCGGCCTGAATTATTGACTTCGAGCGCCCGCCGCAGGGCCGGGATGATCTCGGCCGGCTCGCTGACCCGCTCGGTGTGGAAGCCGAGGGCGCCGATCACCTTCGACATATCCACCTCGTCGGGCCCCAGCACCCGGTGGGTGAAGGGATCGTGTCCCGGCCCCCAGAAGCCGGGTCCATAGCCGGCAAAGCCGCCATTGCTGATGTGCACGATTGTAACCCCGAGCTTCTCGCGCAGCAGAACCTCGAGGTTGCCGAGCATGTAGCCGAGGCCCGCCTCGCCGGTCACCGCCACGGATGCCCTCTCCGGAAACGCCTTCTTGGCGGCAATCGCGGCAGCCAGGCTGAAGCCGAGCGTCGAGACATTGCCCCAGCCGAGGAAGCCGCGCGGGATCAGCGTGTCGAAGACGGTGCTCAGCTGGTCGCGCGTGTTGCCGCTTTCGTGCGTCACGAACGAATTCTTCAGATCCAGCACCTCCATCAGATCGCCGTACACCCGATAGGGGTTGATCGGCGTCTCGTCGGAGTTCATGACCTGCCGGTATCGGGCGAGCGCCGTGGTCGCGCGCCGCCCTCACTTCCGCCGCGACATTACCCGCATTCCGTCCGGCGCCGCCCGTGGCGCCAGAAGTGCGGTCGGACACTTCCTGGCGTAGCGCCTGCAAGGTCAGGCGTGCATCGCCGATCACCGCGTGCGGCGTCGGATACATCTTGTTGATGTGCAATTCGTCGACGTTGCAGTGGATGATGGTCTTCTTCGCCGGATCGGGAATCCCGTGGCTGAAGCGGCCCGGCGACAGGCTCGTGCCGATGGCGAGGATCAGGTCGCTCTGGTTCAGGTAGTGCGCCACCTGATCGCCGCGCACGCCGACAAACAGCGGATGGTCCTCCGGGAACGCCCCTTTGGCCTTGAGGGTCGTGATCACCGGCACATTCACGAGCTCCGCCAGCGCTTTCAGGTCGTCCGAGGCGCCGGCGTAGATGACCCCCTCGCCGGCGTAGATCAGCGGGTTGCGGGCTTGGAGGAGCTGGTCGACCGCAGCGCGCACATCGGCCGGGTCCGGCGCCGATTTCCAGCCCTTCACCGGACGGTAGGGGTCGGCGGTCTCGTCGTATGTGGCCGTGGCATTGGGAATAGCCAGGATCACCGGGCCCGGCCGGCCGCTGCGCAGCATGGTGAAGGCGCGGCGCATCAGCTCGGGCGTGCGCTCGGGCTTGTCGAGATAGCCGAACCACTTCGACACGGTCTTCATCGCCGATGCGACATCGTACTGGCTGTTGCCCGAGCTGCCGGCCGGCACGCCATCGGTGATGCACAGAACGGGCGAGCCATCCTCATAGGCCTGCGCCATCCCGGCGTAGGCGTACTGCATGCCGGCGGCATTGACGCCGCCTTGGAAGGTGGCGACCCCGATCCGTCGGCCCGCGGTGATGCGCGAGAACGCGTCGGCGACCGCGACGGCGTAGCGGTCGTCGCGCATCATCAGCATCGGCACCCCTTCGCGCCCGAGCGCGTTGTTCACCCGGCACACGGGAAAGGTTGAAACCCAACCCACACCCTCCTCTTTGAGAATTCGGACGATGCCGGTCGCTACATCGATCGTCATGGATGTGGTCTCCTTTGCATGGAGCCGAGCCGTCAGCCTGCGTGTCGGCGCCCTTGAGCACACAAGCATACGGGCGCCTGTCGCCCTGGCAAGAGGCGGTCAGGCATCAGGTCATCCCGGACACACACAAAAACGGTGCGCGAACGAGGCAACGACTGGCCGCACGCTCGGGCTCCTCGTGATGCTGTTTCAGGACGTTGTGTTCGGCTGACCGGAACGCGGGGAGCGTTTTGCCGCCCATAAGCGCCAAGATCGAGGCTGCGCTCGAGGATCTTCGTTGTAGCGCACGAACGGCAACGGATCGGTTGGTGCCACGTTCCAGCTCGCCGCCATGTTCGGCGCGGGGTTCGAGGGCGGGATCGCGAAGACCTCGATCAGCGTCTCGACGTCGGAATCCAGCCCGATCGATGACTCCCGTCGGTTGGCGTTTTTGTTGGTGTTGCTGACAGCCCAACTTTGGCGCATCGGCGCATGCCTCAGATCAACCCCAGATCGCGCAGGCTGGTGTGGCGGTTGCGGCCGATGATGACGTGGTCGTGCAGCACGACGCCGAGCGGCGCCGCGGCTTTCTTGATGTCCTGGGTCACGGCAATGTCAGCCTTCGAGGGCGTCGGGTCGCCCGAGGGATGATTGTGCACCAGGATCAATGCCGAAGCGCCGAGCTCGAGGGCGCGTTTGACCACCTCGCGGGTATAGACCGGAGTGTGGTCGACCGTCCCCTTCTGTTGGCGCTCGTGCTTGAGCAGCACGTTCTTGCGGTCGAGAAACAGGATGTGGAATTCCTCGACCTTGTTGTGGGCGACCTGGGCGGTGCAGTAGTCGATCAGCTTGTCCCACGAGTTCAGCACCGGCTGCTGCTGCAATTCGGCCCGCATCAGCCGTAGCGCCGCCTCGCGTACCGATTTCATCGCGGCGACCCCGGCGAGGTTCAGCCCGGCCGCGGTGAGCGCGTCGGGCTCGGCGCTGATCACTTCGGCAAAGCCGCCGAATTGCGCGAGCAGCGCCTTCGCCACCGGTTTCACGTCGCCGCGCGGGTTGGCCGCGAAGAGCAGCATTTCCAGAAGCTCGTAATCGGGCAGCGCCTCGGCCCCGGCGTCGATCAGCCGCTGGCGCAGCCGGTTGCGATGGCCGTAATAGTGCGGCACGGCCGCCCCATCGGCGAACTGGTTCCTGCCGGCACTGCGTCCCGTCACGTCCGGGAGCGTCCCATAGGGGGTCCCGTCGGCGCCGTAGATCTCGCGGCACAGCGTTGTTACTCTTTCTTGGTCGCCCGCGTCGAACAGCCAGACGCGCCGTGCGGCGTCCCAGGTTCCGCCGAGACCGCGGGCGCGGGCCGGGAAATTGGGGTGATAAGGGCTCCTGACCGCGAGACGGCCGTCTTCTTCGACAATCGAGAAGGGCATCCCCGCGCCCCGTCTTCGGCACACCGATCGTCGAACCTGACACCGGGATCGTCAATATCGCGTCAGTGAACACCGAGCCGTCGCCAAGCCGTTGCCGCAGCTCCCCGCTCGACGGTTTCGGCCGGTGTCAACGGCGTGCGCGGCGTGCGGCGAGCCGGGCGACGGCGGCGCCCGCCATCAGCACCGGCTCGTCGCTGTCGAAGGCGGCGACGAACGCGTCGATGCCGCGGGCGATCGCCGCCTCGGTCGGCAGTTCCTCCCACTCGAGAACCAGCGATTTCTGCAGCCGGATCGCCCGCGGGCCGGCGGCAAGGATCGGTTGCGCCAAGCGCTCGACCGCGTCGTCCAGCGCCTCGGCTGGGGCGACCATATCGACGAGCCCCCAGGCGAGCGCCTCGGCGGCGCCGATCGTCTCGCCGGTCAGGAGCAGCCGGCGCGCGCGGCCCTGGCCGATCAGCCCCGGCAACAACGCCGCCTCGACGACCGAAGGGATGCCGACCCGCACCTCGGGCATGCCGAAGGTCGAACTTTCGCTTGCCACCCTCAGATCGCAGGCGACGGCGAGCTCCAGCCCAGCGCCCAAGGCAAAGCCGTCGATGCGGGCGATGACCGGCACCGGCAGCCGGCGAAACGCCTCGCAGCAGCGATGGACGAGGGTAATGAAGCGGCGTGCCCCGGCGTGGTCGAAGGCCGCAATCTCGCCGAGGTCGGCGCCGCCGGCAAAGGCGCGCTCGCCGGCGCCGGAGAGGATCGCCAGCCGCAGTTGCGGGTCGGCGGCGAGCCCGGCCATGGTCTCGACGATCTCGCCCATCAGTGCGGAATTGAGGCTGTTGAGCTTCGCCCGGTTGTCGATCGTCAGCCGCGCCACACGGCCGCCTTCAGGCAGGTCCCGGTACGCGACCCGGAAACGGTTCGCGCTCATCGAGGGGATTGGTTCGAATGTCCGCGCTGGAGCCCGGCGCAGGCGAGCTGCAGGCATTTGTGCATGACCGTGCCGGCAAGAAACGCGGTCAAGCCGGCACTGTCGTGCGGCGGGCTGACCGTATTGACGTCGAAGGCGACAAAGTCGAGCTCGGCGAGGCCGTCGAGGATCGAGAGCCCCTCCTTGGCGCCGAGTCCGCCCCAGCTCGGGGTGCACACCCCCGGCGCCACCGACGGATCGAATACGTCCATGTCGAAGCACAGATAGACCGGCCTGCCGGCGAGGCGCCGGCGGATATGCGCCAGCACCGCCGGAATGCCGAGACCGTCGAGCTCGACCCCGGGGATCAGCTCGTAGCCCCAGCTGCGGGTATATTCGAACAGGCCCGGCATCGCCACCGCACCGCGGGCGCCCAGATGGATCGAGTTCTTCGCGTCGACGACGCCCTCCTCGGCGGCGCGGGCAAAGGTCGTCGCATTGGTGAACCTGCTCTCGCCGTCGTCGGGGTAGGTGTCGGTATGCGCGTCGATGTGCAGCACGACGAGATCGCGGTGTCGGCGGTGGAGCGCGCGCAATTGGGGTAGCGTCACCGCACCGTCGCCGCCCATCGTCACCGGGATCGCACCCGCCTCGACGATCTGCGACACCGCCGTCTCGATGTTTTCGAAGGCCTCGGCGACGTAGCCCGAGCGCAGCTTGACGTCGCCATAATCGACGAGGCCGAGCCGGGCCACCGGGTCGTAATCGCGAGACGGCGGCTCATAGCGGCGCACCAGCCCCGAATGCTCGCGGATCGATTGCGGCCCGAGCCGCGCGCCGATGCGCGTCGGGTGGAACCCGCAATCGAACGGGATGCCGAGCACCGCCGCCTTGCTGCCCGACAGATCGCGTGAGGCCGGCACGCCCATGAACGTCCCGACCGCCTCCAGCCCCGCGCGATCGCCCATCTCCCGTCTCCCCGCAGCGTCTCCGGGCAACGTCATCGACAGATACGCGAGCCGCTGGCCAAAGCCAACCGAAAGCGCGCCGACCAGCACTCTCTCCGCTCGGTTCGATTCTCGATCCGCGCCCGATCGGCAACCCGGGCCGACGCCGGTCAGCGCAGCTGCGACAGCCGGGAGACGGCGTTCGCCAGTTCGCGCATATCGGCGATGACGAGAGCGGCGCCGACGGCCTTCAGGCGATCCTTATGTCCCGGGCGGCAATGGCTGCCGCCGCAGAAGCCGATCGCCACGATGCCGGCGGCGCGGGCGGCCGCGATGCCGGCTGGGCTGTCCTCGACGACGATGACAGCGCCCCGGTACCGCGCCCATCTGCGCGGCGGCGTAAAGAAAGAGATCGGGCGCCGGCTTGCCGCGCTCGACCATCGTCGCGCTGAACAGGTTGTCGGCGAACGGCGCCGCCAACCCGGTCAATTCGAGTTTGCGGCGGATCTGCTGCGGCACGCTGCTGGAAGCGATGCAGACCGGCAGCGACAGTGCCGCAAGCGCCTCGACAACGCCGTCGATCGGCGCGAGCGAACGGCGAAAGCCCTCTTCGATCAGCAGACCGACCCGTTCAGTATAGGCGGACGGCAGCGGGCGGCCCAGTTCGCCTTCGATGATCGCGAGCACTTCGACATCGGCCATGCCGCAGAAGCGCTCGATAAGAACCGTATCAGTGGTGGCATAGCCGCAGTTGGTCAGCACCTCGGCATGGGCGCGGTTGATGATCGGCTCGCTGTCGACCAGCACCCCGTCGCAATCGAAGATGACGAGGTCGAAGCGGCACTTGGTCATCGATGCGGCCGGGTCGCGGCCCGCCTTGCGCGAGGACGGCCCTGCTGGCGCTCGGGATCGACCGGGAGCGGCACCCCGGCCGCGGTCAGCGCGGCGCGCTGTCGCTCGGCGAGGGCGGCCTCGTCGAAATCCTCGATCAGCTCATGGAACAGGCGGTGCCAGTTGATCTCGGCCTTCAGGTGCATGAACACCGAGCCGAGCCCGATCGCCGCCCGGTCCATGAACACGAACTCGCGCGGCGGCCGCACCCCGCCGAGCCGGCGGATGTCGCGGTGCACGCTCTCGACCACCGCCGCGCCGTCGGCCCCGTTCGCCTTTTCCTGGATCAGCCGGGCGCGGTCGTCGAGCAGCGGTCCGTAGACGAACGACGCCCAGCGGTTCAGCACCTCGATCATCTCGCGCGACAGATCGCCAAAGCCCCAGCTCTGATAGGCGTGAACCGCGAGGTCGCGGTCGCCGCGCTCGAGCGCGTGATAGAGATCGATGACGCCGCGCACGAACGAGGCGCGGAACACCCGCACGCAGCCGAAATCGAGCAGGTTGACGCGCGCATCCGGCGCCACCGTGTAATTGCCGAGATGCGGGTCGCCGTGAATGACGCCGTAATGGTAGAAGGGTACGTACCAGACGCGGAACATTCTGAGCGCCACCTCGTTGCGGCGCTCGGTCGGCGCCTTTGCGGTGTCGAGGATCGGCGCGCCGTCGAGCCACGTCATCGTCAAGAGGCGCCGGGTCGACAATTCGGGTAAAGGCCGCGGCACGGCGATTGCGGCTTCGGCGCCCAGGATCGCGCCATAGAGCCGCATATGCGCGGCCTCGCGCTGGTAGTCGAGCTCCTCGCGCAGCCGGTCGGCGATCTCGGCGTGGATCTCGGCGGTGGCAACGGCGCGGTCATAGCGCTCGTAGAGGCCCATCGCCAGCTTCAGCTGGCTCAGATCGGCTTCGACCGCCGAGGCCATGTCCGGGTATTGCAATTTGCAGGCGAGCGGGATGCCGTCGAGCGCCTCGGCCCGGTGCACCTGGCCGAGCGAGGCGGCGCGGGCCGCGGTTTTTTCGAATGCGCCGAACCGGCTCTGCCAATCGGCGCCGAGCTCGCCGGCCATCCGCCGTCTGACGAAAGGCCAGCCCATCGCCGGCGCATTCGCCTGCAACTGCACCAGCTCCTGGACATATTCATTAGGCAGCGCGTCGGGGATCGTGGCGAGCAATTGCGCCACCTTCATCAACGGTCCCTTGATGCCGCCGAGTGCCGCTTTGAGGTCGGCGGCGTGGCGGGTGCGGTCGACGGCGATGCCCAGATAGCGCTCGCCGGCGAGCCGGGCCGCGAGGCCGCCCATCGCGCTCGACACCTGCGCATAGCGGCGCACCCGCCCGGTCAAGGAGTTGTCGTCGCTCACGATCTGAGTTTCCCGAAAGCCGTCATGTGTGGACGACTTCGCGCGGTGCAAGTCACCGGCGCCAGCGGGCGAGGCTTCACCCCCGCGGGCCGCCGGAAACGTCGATGATTTGACCGCAGACGAACGAGGCCTCCTCGCTCACCAGAAAGGCGATCAGGTTGGCCACGTCACGCGGCACGCCGACCGGCCGACCGGGATCGCCTTGGCCCGCTCGGCCTCGTATTCCTCGGGGTCGCGGCCGAGGCGCGTCGCCGCCGCCCGGGTCATGTCGCTGTCGATAAAGCCCGGCGCCACCGCGTTGGCGGTGATGCCGAAACGGCCGAGTTCGATCGAGAGCGTGCGTGCCATGCCTTGTAGCCCGGCCTCGGCGGTCGAGTAGTTGGTCCGGCCGCGATTGCCCAGGGCCGAAGCCGAGGACAGGTTGACAATGCGCCCCAATTTTTCTTGACCATCTTGGGCTGCGCCGCCCGCGCGCACACGAACGCGCCCTTCAGATGCACTTGGGCGACGTTGTCCCGATCCTCCTCGCTCATCCGGTGGATCAAATTGTCGCGAGTGATACCGGCGCTGTTGACGAGGATGTCGGGTAAGCCGAGCCGTGCGACGATCTCGGCGACCATGCGCTCGACAACGGCGGCGACGGTGACGTCAGCCGTGAGGCCGAGGGCCGCTACTCCATGCCGGCCGGCGATCTGCGCCGCGGTCGCGGTCGCCGCCGCCCGGTCGAGGTCGCAGACCGCGATCGCCGCGCCATCCTCGGCCAGCGGTTCGGCGGTAGCGGCCCCGATGCCCCTCGCACCGCCGGTGACCAGAGCGACCCGTCCGCCCGAGCGCTGCGTCATCTTTGTCCCTCCCACAGCGGCCGGGCCAACCTGTCGCAGCAACCCGCCGTGCGCAACCGCCTCCTCGCCGCCGCTCGGGTCTGCGAGGCGATCGGCGGAGCCGCGGCAGCCAGAGATTGGGGACGGAGCCGCCAAGGCCGCGCCCGGACCCGGCCAGCGCCGCGGTTCCCGCCGCCAACATCGTAAGGAGCGGAGCAGCCGAAAAATTGACGTTTCGAAGGCCGCCCTCGAGACGTTCCACTGACGCGATACCGGCTACTCTCGGTCCTACCAGCGGTCGGAAAACAAACGAGACAAGGCGACCGCCGCCATCTGCAACAGGACGCGCGGATCAGGGAGAGGCGCTGGTGATTGGGCGTCTGCCGAAGGCCGCGGCGATCGGGGCGCTGGCGACGCCATCTGCGCATTTCTGCATGCCCAGTTGTGAATTTTTCATGTCCTGGGCTCGCGATGAGCCGTTTCCGGCGCGCTGCGCTTGACGATTGACCAAACGCCCGATTGAATATGGGCCGTAAAGATAGGTTCTACGGTTGGGAGGTTCGGAGACGATCCGGATGCGCCCCCGCCGCCGCGCCGCCGTCACCATGACCGCCCGTAATGCGCCAGCACTTTACGCCTGCCGTGCAATGCGGCGAGCACAGCGAGCCGGAACGGCAACCTCGGCCCTACCCGCCTTCCCCAGCGCAAGACGCGGCATCACAGAACGCCGCACAGGGAGTATTGTCAATGCAATCAATGGCGTCGACCCGCGCCGGGAGGTTAGCGCGGCAATCGGTCCTCCGCTTTTCGCCGCCAGTGCGGGCCCAACGCGACCACGGCCCGACATCCGACCATCCCCACCGGCCCGATCCCGACACGATCAGTCTGTTCAAACGCTGTGTGGCGGTTGTTCCGGCGGACTCGGCGGAGCTTTTGGACCGAGCCTTTCGCTTGCGATTTCAGGTTTATTGCATCGAGCGGGGCTTTGAGGAGGCCGCCGCCTTTCCCGACGGCCGCGAGCGGGACGGCGAGGAGTCTCGCTCGCTGCACTCGCTGCTGCTCGATCGCGCAACCGGTTCGGCGATGGGCACCGTGCGATTGATCCTGCCGCGCCGCGGTCACGAGCTTCCGGTGTTCAAGCTGATCGGGGACGGCCGGCTGCGCGCCGCCGGGCTGCCGCTCGAAACCACCGCCGAGGTGTCCCGGTTTGCCGTCGCCAAGGCGTTTCGCACGCGGTTCGAGGAGGCTTGGCGAACGAGACCGGTTCGCGGGCCGGTCGCCGACAGCCGCGGGCCGGCGCTACAGCTGATGACCTTCGGGCTCATTCGCGCCGTCGTGATGATGAGCGCGCTGGGCGAGATTACCCATATCGTCGCCATGATGGAGCCGGCGCTGCTGCGGCTGCTGCTGCGGCTCGGCATCGCGTTCCACCCGCTCGGCGAGCCGGTCGACCATCATGGGCTGCGCCAGCCCGGCTGGGCGGTCATGGAGCACCTGATCGCCAGCATCAAAGAATGTCATCCCGAACTGGGGGAGATCATCACCGCCCGCGGGCGCCAGATGCCGGCGGAACCGACCGTGGCGTATGCCTGAGCGAAGGCGCTGGGCGGCAGCCCTCGACCACCGCGCCGAGAAGCGAACACCCGCGAGCCGCGGGTCCGCTTTTCCACTGGCTCCAGGATTTATCCACCGGCTGTTTAGCGCAGACGCCCCGCCGTCGGCGGTTCATGTCCTCCTGTTGCTGCAGCTGCTGGGGACTGCGGCGGCATTGGCGTGGGTCCCCGGCAATTTCGCCAAGCTCGCGGTGCTGTTCGCAGTCTGGGCGATCGGCTTTCGCCGCCTCTCCCGCGCCGAGCTCCTGGCCATGCTCGGCGTCGACGCGATCTTCGTCGTCGCCAACAGCGGGGCGCTGCGCAACGGCGTATTCCGCTTCGAGCATCCCGATTTTCTCGGAATGCCGGTCTACGAGTTCTTCATGTGGGGCTTCTATACGCTGCACACGATCCGCTTTGTCGGCGGCCGGGCGCCTCGCTTCCAACCGGTCGCGACCTTGACGTTGGCGGCGCTCTTTGCCGCGACCTTTGCGACGATCCGGGACCCAAACGTCCTGCTTCTCGCATCGGCGGCGGTCGTGGCCGCTGGCCTCGCCTGGTTTCGCGAGCGCGCGGATTTCGAGTATGCCGGCTACATGGTCGCGATCGGCGCCTTGATCGAATATCTCGGGGTCGGCACCGGGCAATGGGGATATCCGGCAGCACCGTTGGGCGGGGTTCCGGCCTGGTTTGTGCCGATGTGGGGCGGCGTCGGCCTTCTGACCCGCCGCCTGTTCTTGCCGGCGATCGCCGCGCTGCAATCGGGCCGGCCGGATCGATCACCGGCGCGGCCGTGATCCGTAACGTTGCCGCCACCGTCCCCAGGCCCTTCGGCCGGTCGGTCCGTCGATGCCCGCCTCGGGTGGCGCCGAGGCGCGCAAATCCGCCCCCGAGCGGCGCCGCGCGAAGCGCAACGATGCGGATCGGAGAAGCCAGCAGGACAGTCAAAGCCGTCATGTCCGTACCCGGCCACGCCGGCGAAGCTAAATTGGTGATTGATCACTTTCGAAGGAGGGCAACTTTGACGTCGGCGTCTCGATTGACGAGCGAAAAACCTTCGCACAAGTCGAAAGCCTTTCGGATGCTTCGGCTGATGCTGCGGGAAGCCAGCCTGCCCCGAAGTCTGTCGCGCATCCCCGAACCGAGCGCCGTGATGGATTCTGAGGCGAGCATCGCCGGCTTCGACGAGCAGGGCTCCTCGGCCCTGCTGCCGATTTACCGCTTTAACGCAATGGCGATCAGCGGCTTGGCGCCGGCTGGCGCGCATGTTGTCGATCTCGGCTGCGGCACCGGCCGGTTTCTCGCCTGCCTTGCCGCGCACCGGCCCGATCTGACGATCACCGGGATCGATCTCGCCGCGGACATGGTGAGCGTCGGCCGGCGGCATCTGGCCCGCGCCGGTCTCGACGACAGGGTTCGGCTGATCGACGGCGACATGCGGGAATTCCTCAAAGTGGCGCCGGCTCGGGTCGACCTCGTCAGTAGCATCTTTTCGCTGCATCACCTGCCGACCCGCGACGACCTTCTCGGCTGCCTGCGCGAAATCGCCGCCGCGGTCGGCAGCGGCGATAGGCTGCTGTGGATCTTCGACCATGCGCGGCCGCGGCGGCGACGTACGGCCGAAGAGGTGCCGGAGATTTTTACACCCGGCGCGAGCCCGGCCTTTCAAGAGGATTCGCAGAATTCGCTGTACGCATCCTGGAGTTTCGATGAACTCAGGGCAGCACTGCGCGAGACCCTGCCAGTAGAACTTCAGGCGGCCCGGTCGAAGCTTCTCCCTCTCTACCAGATCCACTGGACGCCGGTCACTACGGCTGCGGCCGGACGACCGGCGCCATGGATCGAAGACGAAGCTTTGTCGGCCGATGCTCGCAGAGAGGCGCAGCTGTTGTCGCGTTTGTTTCTGAATTGGCTGGGGCGGCCAGGCGACCGCCCGTGGCTTTCGCGGCGGACGGCGCAGTGAATCTGTCGGAAAACTTTACGATCGGCCATTCGAAATTACCGGACTCGCTTACAAAATAGCGGCTACGGCCCTGTAATTGACTAGTTTTGGGTAGCCATTTCGAGTCTGGCATGATACATGCTTTAACCTTGAATGACTGGCATTCTCGGTTTTCGCGGGGACATGAAGATGAGACGGCGGTATTTGTTGGCGGGCACGGGGTTGGTCGCGGCCTTGCTCGCAGGCGGTGGGCAGGCGAATGCCGATCCGTTCCCGAACGCACCGCTTGGACCGATCCTGATTCACCTCAATGACGACGAGCAGATTTCGCCCGACCAATTCTATTATCGGCCCAAACAACCCGACCCCCTATTCGGCGATCAACGCGCCCGGCACCGAAGGGAATTGGGGCATTGTCCAAATTTCCAGCATCCAGCGAGGCGTAGTCGAGGCCCCGGTAGGGTCCGACATTCAGGCCAGCACACCGACGCTGTTCGTCGACGGCCAAAATGGCGGCGAGCAAATACTAGGCATTTTCTATGGGGTGCATTTAGATACCCTTGGTAATCCGTCCACCGCCTCGGGCGGCGTCCTCGACCTCTATGGCATCACCGGCACCAACCAGAGTGTCGGGAACGAGATAACGTCCGCCGCCAACCTCGCCAAGCGGACCTCGCAGAGCCAGTACACCGGCTTTACCTGCGCCACCAACACCGCCGACTGCACATTCCTGGCTCGGCTCGACTTCGTTTACGGGGCAAATACTGCTGCCGACACCACGACCACGATCGTCTCGCCGGAAAATCCGGTGACGACCGACGGCACGGCCCAGAGCTATCTTTCCGTGGATACAACGGACCCCGGCCTATGGTCGTCAACGCTCAACGACAATTTCTTCACCTTGGATCCCAATAACAATCCGCTTCCCGACACCCCCGACATCAGGCTGACCAACAGTTTTGCCCATGGGGGCGCGACGGCCTGGACCACCAGCAGCGATGTCATTGGCCTGCTCAGCAGCGATCCGGGGCGCACGGCATCCGTTCCGGAACCGGCATCGCTGGCTGTCCTGGGAACCGCGCTCCTGGGCTTCGGAGCCTTTGCGCGGCGACGCTGGCGGAAGTAGCACGCCGACGCGTGACGTCGGATTTCTTGACAGTAGGCGTAGCCGCGGCGAGGCAGCCTTGTCCCGTGGCGGTATGCCGCAATGGGCCGCCAAGCTTGCGCCAATGTGGCGAACCGGGGAGGCAGCAGAATTGCGGCACCAGCAGCATAGGTACCTGGGCCTGGGACTCTGTCAGATTTTCCGACAGTCGCCAGAAAGTTGATTCAGCGATCGGTTGACACAGAAAACCTCGCCGCGGCGCTGCGGACGTGGCGCGCTGGTCTCGGCGAGTCGGCCGTGCTCGAAGGTGCGGCGGCGCAGGTTCGCTATGGCCGGTGCACCACGGGCATCGGACGCGCTATTGCCGGGGCCTTATGCCCGCGATCGGTCGAGGACGTCGTCGCCGTCCTCAACATCGCGCGACATCACGGCGTTCCCCTCTACCCGATCAGCACCGGCCATAATTGGGGATACGGCAGCGCGGTCCCGGCAACCGACGGCTGCGTTGTTCTCGACCTGTCCGGCCTCGACCGGATCCTCGCGATGGATGCCGAAGCGGGGCTCGTCACCGTCGAGCCCGGGGTCACCCAGCGCGCGCTGCACGAGTTTCTCGAACAAAATCATTTGCCGTTTCTGGTGCCGGTGACCGGCGGCGGCCCTACTTGCAGCCTGGTCGGCAACGCCTTGGAGCGCGGCTACGGCATCACCCCCTATGCTGATCACACTGCCGCGGTCACCGCGCTCGAGGCGGTGCTGCCAAACGGCCGAATTTACCGATCGGCACTGAGCGAGCTCGGTGGGACGGCGGTCGACCGCGCCTTCAAATGGGGTGTGGGGCCCTATCTCGACGGCCTGTTCACGCAAAGCAGCCTCGGCGTCGTCACCCAGATGACGATCGCGCTCGCCCCCCGGCCCGGACGGATCGAGGCCTTCCTGTTCGGGATCGAGCGGGAGGCCGGGCTCGCCGCGGTGGTGCCGGCCGTGCAGCGGGTGCTGCGCGACCTGGGCGGCGTCGCCGGTTCGGTGAACCTGATGAACAGCCGGCGCATGCTCGCGATGACCGTGCCCTATCCGCACGACAGGGTCGGCAGCAAGGGCATCCTGCCGGGCGAAATCGTCGCCGAGATCGCCGCGCAGCATCGAGTAATGGCGTGGACCGGGTTCGGCGCGCTCTACGGCACCCCCGAGATCGTCCGCGCCGCCCGGCGCGCCGTCCGCCGGATATTGCGGCCGACGGTCAGCCGGCTGGCGTTTCTGACACCGCGCTCGGCCTCGCGCCTCGACCTTTGGATCCGCCGTGTGCCGCGCCTGCGCCACGGCCCGCTGGCCAAGCGGGCGCGCACCCTCACCGCGGCGATGCAGCTGATCGAGGGCAAGCCTAGCGAGGTCGCCTTGCCGCTCGCCTATTGGAAGTCGGCGCTCCCGACCGCCGGAGCCGAGTTGGACCCGGCGCGGGACGGGTGCGGCCTGATCTGGTATGCGCCGCTGGTGCCGATGAATGCCGAGCGCGCAGCCCGCTATGTCGAAATGGTTGGCGATATCTGTGCCGCCCATGCGATCGAGCCGCTGATCACGCTGACCAGCCTCTCCGAGCGCTGCTTCGACAGCTCGGTGCCGCTCTTGTTCGACGGCCGCTCGCCGAGCGAGGCAGGGCACGCCCAATCCTGCTATCGCGCGCTGCTGGAGGGCGGCCGGAGCGAGGGCTTTTTGCCGTACCGCGTGAGCACCCAAGCGATGGATTGGCTGACCGCGGCCGATGCGCCCTGCTGGAACCTCGCGGCGGCGATCAAGTCGGCCGTCGACCCGGCCGGTATCATCGCCCCCGGACGATACGCCCACCTCGGAGAATCGGCACCCCGCGACCGATCCGCTCGGTGACTCGAAATTCGGCCCGGCACGACGCGGCGGCGCCACGACGCCTTGCCGCCGCGATGGGCTCTAGCGCAACGGCAATCCAGTCGGCGCGTCGCCGAGGCAGCCCCGGGGGTCGCGCAGGCGGCCCGCCCGTAAACAATTGTTTATTCCTTTGCGCCAAGGTCGCGGCGGGGAGGGCGCCTGTCGGTTTCGGGTAAACGCGCATGACGGTCGGCGGAATGGCGGACTTTGTTGCCTGCTACGACCGGTATTTCGAAGTCGTCAGAGCCACCACCCCCGAACAGCTCGATCTCGTTCATCGCCTACGCTACCAGGTCTATTGCATCGAAAACCAATTCGAGGACCCGAGCCGATACGGCGACGGACGCGAGATCGACGAGGATGACGATCGCTCGGCCCACGCTCTCCTGTTGCACCGCCCGAGCGGCGCCACCACGGGTACGGTGCGCCTGATCATGCCGTCGCTCGACGAACGGCGCCGGCCGCTGCCGATCGAGCAAACCGTGGACCCGGCGGTGCGGCTGCGGCTCGGGCCGTTGCCGCGGCAACTGGTGGCCGAGGTGTCCCGCTTTGCCGTGTCCAAAAATTTCCGCCGGCGTCACGACGACGGGCCTTATCCCGAAGCCGGCTTCCCTCGCCCGCTCGCCAGTGAGGCGGCGGCCGACCGGCGGCTGATGCCGTTCATCACCTTCGGCTTGCTGCGGGCCGTTTTCGGTATTTGTCTGGAGCACGGCATCAGCCACCTGGCGGCGATGATGGAACCGGCGCTGCTTCGCCTGTTGTTCCGGCTCGGACTGGCGTTCGAGCCGCTCGGCGGGCTCGTCGAGCATCACGGTTTGCGGCAGCCATGCCTCGCACGGCTCGCCGATCTGACCCGGCGGCCGCGGCAAGAGGCCAGTCTCCTGTGGCAGTATGCCAAGTCGAGAGATCGCCGAGGCCGATGCGGTCCGCTCGGCGGTCGCTGTCGGTGGCCGGCCGGCCCGGCGGCACGCCTAAGCTCGCCTCGGAGTTCGCCGTGCCGAGATCTTTAGGACGCCAGCCCGAACGGGGATCAGCCCGAAAGATGATCAGCCCGAAAAATGATCAGCCCGCATGGGGATCAGCCGATAATGCCGGGCGTCGAGCGGCCGGCTCAGGCGACGACCCGCGCCTCGATCGGGTCGCACGAGCCGAGGCTTTCGAGAGTCGAGGCCAAACCGTCGACCAGCGCGGTGCCGGCGCGAAAGCCGAGCTCCTCGGCGGCGTGCCGCGGATCCCCGATCGAAATCTGCACCTCGCTGCAGCGCCGAGGACGCTGCTGAACCCGCAGGGCGCCGCCGCACAACGCAGCGATGGTCTCGGCGAGGCGGTGGACCGTCGTTCCCTTTCCGGTGCAGACGTTGAAAATCGGGGCGCGCACGCTTGCCGCGGTCATCGCCCGGCGCAGCGCCGCGATCCCGTCGGCGATATAAGTGAAGTCGCGGACTTGCTGGCCATCGCCAAAGATCTCGATCGGCTCGCCGCGCCGCAGGCGATCGATAAAGATCGCGATCACCCCTGAATAGGGCGAACGCGCGTCCTGGCGCGGTCCGTACAGGTTAAAAAAGCGCAGTCCGGTCGTTGGCACGCCATGGGTGATGCCCGCAGCCCGCGCATGCAGTTCGCAGCCGCGCTTGTCGGCGCCGTACGCGCCGAGCGGCTCGGCATGGCTCTTCTCGACCACCGGAGCGGTGTGGCGATCCCCGTAAACGGCGGCCGAGGAGGCATAGACGACCGGAACTTCGGCGTGCCGGCGCGACGGCCTCGCCTCGTTGAAAACATTGATCGTGCCGGTCAGATTGACCTGATGGGCGCGCAGCCATTCGCGGTTGCACCGTTCGACCGAGGCGATCGCCGCCAGATGAAAACAGCCGTCGACTCCGTCGAAGGCGCGACCGACGATGTCGGGGTCGCAAACATCGGCCTTGATGAACTCGACCGCGCGAGGAAGGTTGTCGATGCTGCCGCTCGAGAGGTCGTCGAGGACCCTGACGGCGTGCCCGTCGTCGAGCAACGCTTCGACCAGATGCGAGCCGATGAACCCCGCACCGCCAGTCACCAAAAAACGAGCCATTCGCGACCCATGATCAGTTGCGGCAGTTGTCGATCGGCGGCACGCACCACGCTGTCCGCGATGGGCTGGCCGCTTTGTTCAATTTTGCTTCCGCAGCGGCCGAGTCGGGCGCACGCGACGCCAGAAAACGTCAGTCCGCCCCGAAGGTTCCGCCGGGATGGCAGCCCCATCTCGAAAGGTCCGATGCTGATAAAATCAACCGCGGCCAATCGAGTACCTCTTGCCCGACAACAACACACCTAGCGCCGTTTCGCGGCGAAGGGAAGCAAAATCAAGGTTAATTCCAGAATACCCGGAGAATCCGGCGATGATTGTAAGAAAAGGTTAACCTCACCTGTCGCGTTCCGGTCGGCTCAACGTGCCGACCGCCGCCGTCCGCAACAACGCTGGCTCTGTCCGATCGCTCCACCGTCATTCTCGAAACCCGCGTTGCCCAAGCGGCGCATTGTCACGCTCGTGCCATTTCCGTCACCGGCGCTCTTGACCCATCCGGCAAGTGCGGCAGGATCGCGGCGATCGCGATGCATCGGGCATGACGATGGTAAGGGCGGCGATCCGCTTTCCCCAAACGGCCGATGGACTTCGGGGGCCCCGGATCGCGAGACGAAGGGGCGGTGCGTCGCGCGGCGCGGGCAGGCTGCTGTGCCGGACGGCGGCGATCCTCGCCATCGTGCTGTGCGCGCAGCCGGGGGCGGTGGCAAGGGCGGCGGGTGTGCTGAAATTCCGCGCCGACGAATGGATCACCGAATGCGACGGGAGCCCCGGCCGTATCGCCGACTGCTCGATCACGGTGCCGTTCTGGCAGCCCGGCGACCGGGGCAAGGGCTCGTTCGCTCTCGTGGTCATGCTGCAGACCGGCAATGTCGGGATTGTGGGCCAGCCGTTTCCGGTCAGAGCGGTGGTCCGCGTCGATAAAAACCAGCCGATCGAGTGCCGCCAGACGCGATACTGCATCTTTCCCGCGTCCCAGGCGCTCGCCTTCGCCAGGCAGCTCGAAACCGGCTCGCTGATCCTGGTCGACGTCTTCACCTCGAGGTCGGAATTCAGCTTCAGCCTGACGCCGAAGGGCTACCAGGCCGGGATCGCCCAAATCCGCGCCTGGGGTTTCCGCCTGCCGGCGGATTGGCCCGGGGGAGGGTAGGCAAACAGGCAGCGGCGCGACACGCGCCATTTCCCGCCTCCGCTTCCCCGATCAGCGCCAATCCGACCCGCATCGCTCCGGTCTGCCTCACCCGGCCTGCACACACAGGCCCGTCTCACCGGTGCAGCAGCGCGGCGAACGGCAGCAGGATCGGCGTCCACAACAGCAGCGACAGCGCGGCGATGGCGAGAATGGCCGCGCGCTGCGACAGCTGATCGTCCGGCCCCTTTCGGTTCCGCTCCGCGAGTTCGCTGATGTCCGTAATATAGATTTGCGACATGACCCTCGTCTCGGTCAGACAGCCCAACACTGGCCATGATTTATGGCGTGAACAGCTTGGAGGCAACCGTTATCGCTCGACATTTGTCCGAGTTTTGCTTGGATCGGCGAGAGGTCCCCGGTCGGAATGAGGCCGACCGCTGCGCCATGAGATTGCTGCCGAAAGCATCGGATTAGACGGGCTTTTGACGCGGAACGGACAAGCTGGTGACAGGACCTGCCGTATCGTGCACTGCTCGATACTCCGGGGAGGAGCCGTTGCACGCCAACTCCGCTTTCGACCGCCCTACCGGTGCTGACGATGTCGTGCCGCTGTCGGTCATGAGATCGAACCTGAAACCGGCCCGGCGGTTAAGCCCGCTCGTCTCGCTAATTACGGTGGTCCTGTTGTCGCTGGCGAGCTGGGCTGTGATCTGGGCGGCCGTCGCCTCGCTGCTGGCGAAATGACGATCGCCCCAAGTGCTCAGCCGATGGGCGTCTCGCGGTTGGGCGTCCCGGACTGGGGCGTCTCGGCTTGGGGTTCGGGCTGCTGCGGCCGGGGCTGCCCCGCTCCCCAGCCGACATCCAGCGCGCCGGCCGCGCTCGCCCGGCCGCAGAGCCGGGCGGCGATGCGCCGGCTCGCCCGGCCGTCGCCATAAGGGTTGGCGACCCGGCTCATGCTGCCGGTAGGCCGCCGGATCGTCGAGCAGCGCCTCCATCGCTTCGATCAGCAGGCGCTCGTCGCTTCCGACCAGCCTGGCCAAGCCCTCTTCCATGGCTTCCGGCCGTTCGGTCGCGGCCCGGGTCACCAGCACCGGCTTGCCGAAGGACGGTGCCTCCTCCTGAATCCCGCCCGAGTCGGTGACGACGAAATGGCAGCGCTTCAACAGATGGATCAGCTCGGGATAATCGACCGGCTCGACCAGCAGGATGTTGTCGCGCCGGCGCAGGGTGTCGATCGCCCTGCGCACGTTCGGGTTGGGGTGCACCGGAAAGACGATGCTGACGTCGGGCCGCTCTGCGATCCGCGCCAAGGCGCCCGCGATCCGCCGGAGGCCGCCGTCAAAGCTCTCGCGGCGATGCCCGGTCACCAGGATCAGCTGCCGGTCGCCTAGGCTCTGCGCAAAACCCCCGCCCAGCACCGCCTCGGCCCGCGCGCGCAACGACGCGTCGCAGTCGAGCCGATCCGCGACCCACAGCAAGGCGTCGATCCCGGTGTTGCCGGTCACCATGATGCGCTCCGCCGCCACCCCCTCGCGCAGCAGGTTGTCGCGCGCCCGCGGTGTCGGGGCAAAGTGCAGATCGGCGATGCGGGCGACCAGCACGCGGTTCGCCTCCTCCGGCCATGGCGCAGCGAGGTCGCCGGTGCGCAGCCCGGCTTCGACATGCGCCACCGGGATCTTGCGGTAGAAGGCGGCGAGCGCTCCGGCAAAGGTCGAATTCGTGTCGCCCTGGACGATGACCCGGTCCGGGCGCCAGCGGTCGAGCACCGCGCTGACCTCGGAGAGCACCGCCGCGGTCAGGTAAGCCAGGTCCTGATCCGGCCGCATCAGGTCGAGGTTCCAATCGGGCCGCAGCTCGAACAATTCGAGAAACTGGCCCAGGATCTCGCGATGCTGGCCGGTGACGCAGATCTTGCAGTCGAACTCGGGCCATGCCGACAATTCCCGGATCACCGGCGCGAGCTTGATCGCCTCGGGGCGTGTGCCGAAGACGAACAGGATGCGTATCGGCCGCTCGCCGCTACTCATGAGATCGCCGGTCCATGGCTCAGGCCGGTCCATGGCTCAGGCCGGTCCATGGCTCAGGCCGGTCCGTGGGTCAGCCCGGTCGCATCGATCACGACACGGCTCAACAGCTCCTCGCGCGGGATCTTGCGGAACGGCGAATGGGCCACCAGAACCGCGACGATGTCGGCCTGGCGCACCGCCGCGAGCGTGTCGCATAGCGTTAGGTTCGGCAGCTCCGCCAGCTCGGGCGGCAGGGCGCGCAGATTGGGATCGGCGACGAGGATGCGTTCCTGGCCGCCGCGCGCCAATTCGGCCACGATCGCGACCGCCGGGCTCTCGCGCAGATCGTCGACGTCGGGCTTGTAGCTGAGCCCCAGACAAGCCACGACCGGATGCTTGAACCGTTCGGCCCGTTCGCGGATCTGCGCCGCGACAAAAGCGGGCTTGGCGTCGTTGACCTCGCGCGCGGTGCGGATCAGCCGCGTCCGCTCGGGCGCGCTGGAGACGATGAACCACGGATCGACCGCGATGCAGTGGCCGCCGACACCCGCCCCCGGCTGCAGGATCGCGACCCGCGGGTGCCGGTTGGCCAGCTCGATGACCCGCCACACATCGAGCCCGAGCTGGTCGCAAATCAACGACAGCTCGTTGGCAAAGGCGATGTTGACGTCGCGATAGGCGTTCTCGACCAGCTTGACCAACTCGGCCGTCGGCGCGTCGGCGCGGAACGGCGTTCCCCGCAGAAACACCCGGTAGACCGCCTCGGCGTGCTCGGCGCACGCTTCGGTCATGCCGCCGATAATGCGGTCGTTCTCGATCAGCTCGCGGACCATATGCCCTGGCAACACCCGCTCCGGGCAATGCGCGATGTGCACGTCGAGCGGCTTGGCATGGCGCTCCGGCGGAAAGCTCAGATCGGGGCGCAGCCGGGCGAGCCGCTCGGCCAGCCGCGCGGTGGTGCCGACCGGCGAAGTCGATTCGAGGATCACGACATTGCCCGAGGCGAGCACCGGGGCGATCGCATCTGCCGCTGCGTCGATGTAGTCGAGGTTCGGCGAGCGGTCGTCGTTGAACGGGGTCGGCACCGCGATCATGAACGCATCGGCAGGCTCGGGCCGGGCGGTGGCGCGCAGCTTGCCCAAGGTGGTGGCGGCGCGCAGCAGCATGTCGAGATCGGGCTCGGGGAAATAGGGCTGCCCGGCATTGACCGCGGCGACGACGCGCGGGTTCACGTCGACGCCGATCACCTCAACCCCGCGGCTGGCCAGGGTCGCCGCGGTCGGCAATCCGATGTAGCCCAAGCCGACGACGCAAACGGTCCTGACCGGGTACTCCATGCTGCGCCGCGCCCAAAATGTAGCCGGTCGTTCCACCCGCACGATCGCCCCGGCGATTTGCGGCGGCTCTACCGATAGCTGACGCCCCGTATCGTGGCAAGTCCAGATCCTGAGCGACCCCCGTTAATAAATCACGAACATTTCGATTGAATCAGCAGATCGGCCGCGCGCTGCCTTTCGTACGCTCGAGCGCGCCGCTGCGGCGACTTGGTAACCGCGGACCGCATGCGACGCCTACCGCGGTTTTCACTTGGCCCGGCCCCGAACCCGGCGTAGCCTGCCGGCCGTCCGATGCGAAAGGAGCAGCCAATGGTCGCAAGAGCGGACGCTCCGACGATCGAAGAGCACCGGTTCGCCGATGACGGCCTTGTCCCCA
Source organism: uncultured Alphaproteobacteria bacterium (assembly GCA_963795485.1). GTDB lineage: Bacteria > Pseudomonadota > Alphaproteobacteria > ATCC43930 > CGMCC-115725 > AP-15. The sequence goes on along the minus strand of CAWCIL010000008.1, from coordinate 15,246 downwards.
ACAACCCCCGCCTGCCGCTCGTCGTCTACCGCGGCGCGCTCGACACCGGCCCCGAGGCCGCGGCCGCTTGCGAAGCGCGGTTCGCGGCCAATGGCTGGAGCGGGGGATGGCGCGCCGGCATCTATGCCCACCATCACTATCACAGCACCGCGCACGAGGCGCTCGGCATCGTCGCCGGCTCAGCCCGGGTGCGCCTTGGCGGCGAGGCCGGCGAAGTCGTCGAGCTCCATGCCGGCGACGCCGTGGTGATCCCGGCCGGGGTCGCCCACAAGAGCGAGGCGGCGACTCCCGACTTCCTCGTCGTCGGCGCTTATCCCGGCGGCCGCGGCCCCGACATGCGCACCCCCGGGGCGCGCGAACGTGAGCGCTCGCTCGCCGCCATCGCCGCGGTGCCGCTGCCCGCCGCCGATCCGGTCTGCGGCAAAGCGGGGCCGCTGATCGAGCGCTGGCGCGCCGGCCCTCGAAGCTGGCCGCCGAGCAGCGCCGGCGGCGCTAGAGGCAGCTCCCGGTGTAGACGACGTCGCCGCCATTGCCGAAAAAGGTGGTGACGCCAGGATTTACCGGGCCCGGCACGGCGGACAGCGCGACTTGTTGCGGCGGGATCTCCAGGCGGCGCCGGTAGAGGACATAACCGCCGCTGCACAGCCCGCCCGCCTCGAGGGTCTGGGCCAGCCAGTCGCGGCGAATCCGCTCGGCGGCGCCGTCGCCGTTCTCGGTCATCACCGTGTTGGTGTGGGTGCTGTAGGTGAAGGTGCGGTTCGGTCCGACCGAAAGGCTCTGCACCTGCACCCGGTCGTTGTCGATGCAGCCGCTGAGCGCCGCGAGCGAAAGCGCGGAGACGAGGCAGGCGGAGACGAGCGCACGCATCGGGCGAACCCCTGGTCAGCTTCTTTCCTCTATTCCCTCATTCCCGGCCCCGAGGCAAGCCGATGCGTTGCGGCGGGGCGGCGTCGCCGGCTAGGCTGTTGGGCCGGGTGGTCTCGCGAGGAGTTTGACCGATGAGCTGGAAGGACCTCTTGGTGGTGCTCGATCCGGCGGGGGACGCGCCGGGACGCGTGGCGCTCGGTGCCGCGCTGGCCGAGCGGTTTGCCGCGCATCTGGTCGGACTTTATCCGATCCCGAGCCCGGAACTGCCGCGGCACGCCGCCTATCCCGACCTGGCAATGATCGAACCGGTCTACCATGAATGGCGGGAGCGGGCACTGGAGCAGGCCGAGGCGGCGCGCCAGGCGTTCGAGCACGCGGCCCGGCTGCGCGGGCTGTCGAGCGAATGGCGCGCGGTGGCCGAGGGCCCCCAGGCCGATCCGGCGGTGCATGCGCGCTACGCCGATCTGGCGATCCTCGGCCAGCGCGATCCGGACAACGAGGAAATGGCGATGTTTCGCCCGAGCCCGGAACGGGTGACCCTCGCCACCGGCCGACCGATCCTGGTGGTGCCCTATGCCGGCCGGTTCGCGACGGTCGGGCGGCATGTGCTGATCGCCTGGAACGCCGGCCGCGAGGCGGCCCGCGCCGTCGCCGATGCGATGCCGCTGCTGACCGGAGCCGACAGCGTCGGCGTGCTGGTCGTCGATGCCGAGCCGGGGCCGGACGGGCACGGCGAGGTCCCGGGTGCGGACATCGCGCTGCACCTGGCGCGGCACGAGGTCAAGGCGCAGATCGAGCGCACCCAGTCGGCCGGGGTCCCGATCGGCGAGCTGATCCTGTCGCGCGCCGCCGATCTCGGCGCCGATCTCCTGGTGATGGGCGCCTACGGCCACTCGCGCGCCCGCGAATTGCTGCTCGGCGGCGTCACCCGCTCGATCCTTGCCAGCATGACCATCCCGGTGCTGATGTCGCATTGAGGAATGGCGACGTTTTGATCTCGCTCCGGCTTCGCTGCTGCGCGCGCCCCCTTCAGCTACAGTTCGCGGGTGCGGCGGGCGGTGGCGTCGCGCCACAGGTCGCCGCGGTCGTCGTCGAAGATCAGTTTCGGGTCGCCGGCGGCGGTGAACCAGTCGCGATGCGCGATTTCACCTTCGAGCTGCCCGGGTCCCCAGCCGGCATAGCCAAAGGCGAACAGGCTCTCTTTCGGCCCCTGCTGGTGGCCGATGGCGCGCAGCACCTGCTTGTCCGCGGTCATCGCCAAGCCGGGGCCGACCGCCAGCGTGTCGGGGTCGTGGTAGTCGGCGCTGTGCACGACAAAGCCTAGCTCGGGCTGCACCGGGCCGCCGGCAAAGACCTCGAGGCTGCCCTCGACCCCGGACGCCCGGTCGCCGGCCGCTTCCAACAGGCTTTTGATCGAGCGCTTTTCGAGCGGGCGATTGATGACGATGCCAAAGGCGCCGCTCTTGTCCTGCCGCACGACCAGGATCACCGCGTGATAGAAGCGCGGATCGCCGATCGTCGGCGCGGCGACCAACAGCTCGCCGACCAGCGAGCCGGTGTCGGCCGGCGCCGGAGCCGCGGCGCCGAGCATCGCCGCCGCGGTTAGCAGGCAAGCAGCGGTCGGCAGCGTGCGCAGCTGCGAGAAGCGGGAGGAGACCATGCGGGCGAGCTTACATCGGCGCTCGCCGGCTCGGAAAGCGGTGCTAAGATCGAGCACTTGGCAGCGGGGTGGGGCGGCGCATGGCGGACCAGAGCTGGATCATCGCGACGGCGGTCGGCAGCGGCGAGCGCGGCTTTGCCGGCGACGGTGGGCCGGCGGTGCAGGCGCGCCTTAACGGTCCCTTCGACATCGGTTTCGACGCGGCCGGCAATCTCTATTTTTCCGACACGTTCAATCATCGCATCCGCCGCGTCGACGCGCGCACCGGGATCATCGCCACCATCGCCGGCAACGGCGAGGCCGGGTACGGCGGCGACGGCGGACCGGCGGTCGAGGCCGCGTTCAACGAACCCTATGGCATCGCCGTCGACCGGGCGGGCGACATCTATGTCGCCGACCGCCACAATCACTGCGTGCGCCGCATCGACGGGGCCTCGGGCGTCGTCACAACATTTGCCGGAAACGGCCGCTCGGGGTATTCCGGCGACGGCGGTCCGGCCGCGCGCGCCGGGCTGGTCGAGCCCAACGGGCTGGGGTTCGATCCCGCCGAGCGGCGGCTCTTCATCGCCGATGTCGCCGACAACCGGGTGCGAGTTGTCGATCTGGCGGCAGGCACGATCGCCACCTTTGCCGGCACCGGCGAGGCGGCGCACAGCGGTGACGGCGGGCCGGCCGCTACGGCGGGGGTGTGGGGCGCGCGCGCGGTCAAGCTCGCGGGCGACGGTCGGGTCTACATCCTTGAACGCCAGGGCAGCAGCCTGCGCGCGGTCGATCCCCGGAGCGGCGTCATCGCGACGGTGGCCGGGACCGGCGCCCGCGGCTACAGCGGCGACGGCGGCCCGGCGAGCGCCGCGGTGTTCGACGCGCCCAAGGAGATGACCATCGACCGCGACGGCGACATCCTGATCGTCGATACCGAAAACCACGCAATCCGCCGCTTCGACATGCGGAGCGGAATGGTTGACACCATCGCCGGCGGACGTAGGGGATCGGGCGGCGACGGCGGCCCCGCGCGCCAGGCCGGGCTCGGCCGCCCGCATGGCATCGCCGCCGGCCCCGACGGCGCCCTTTATCTCGGCGACACCGAAAACCACCGCATCCGCAGGCTCACCCGCGCCGGGTGACCCCACTCGACCGATCAGGAGACGAGGCAGCTGGACCCGGCGTCGCGGTTGTCGGGGCGGGGGTCGGGGGTTTTGAACGGCACCCCTTCGCCGGGGCGGCTGCCGGTTTTCCTCAAATCGGTCGCGACCGGCGGTTTCGCCGGATCGGCCCCGGCCACGATCGTGCCGCCCGAGACGCGCTCGCGGCGCTGCGGCCAGACAAATGCGAATTGCTCGATGCGGCGGCCGGTGCCGCTCGGAATATAGACCGGGCCGGTCAGCCGAAAAACCCGGCCGCCGAGCTCGACGCCGCCGTTCTGGGGGACGCCGCTCTGGGAGCCGCCGATCTCGGAGCCCACCGGGCGGCCGGTCTGCGCCCAGACCACGCGGTCGCCGCGGAACCAGGCATTGAGCGCCGCGGTGTCGTCGTGCGCGCCGTCGCCCCACAGGACGGGCCCAGCGACTCCGCATTTCGAGCCTTCCCCGGCCCATGCCGGTTCGGCGACGAGCGCGAGCGCGACCAGCGCGGCGAAGATGCGGGTCATTGCAGGCTCGCTCTCGACACGCGATCAGGCCTTGTCGCCTGGGGGCGGCGTGACCGTGCGCCGCGGGGTCCACGGGATTTCGCGGATGTGGTCGAGATCGATCGGCGGCATCGCCAGGCTCAGCGAATGCACGACCCGATTGGCCAGATCGTTGTAGCTTTCGAAATTATGGCGCAGGCGGCCGCGCCAGGCCGGGACGCCGCCGCTCGCATGCAGCTCGAACGCAGACTCGCGGCCGTCGAGCGCCGAGGACACATGGTCCCAGGCCATCTGCAAAAGGGCCGCGCGCTGCAGCGCCGTGTAGCCGCCGCCGCCAAAGGACTGGGCGAGCCCCTCGGCGATTTCGGGATCGGCGAGGTCGCGGTCGGACGGGGCCACCACCAAGGACGAGCCGGGGACGATGCGCAGGATCTCGGCCATGCGCGGGCGCGCCCGCAGGATCGCCAGACCGCCGGCCGACAAATGCGCGTGGTTGGGGACGCAATAGCCTTGGGGCGTAAAACGCGGGTCGCGTTCGCAGGCGGTCAGGCAGCTGCGCACGGTCTGCACCTCGACGGTCAGGTCGAGCAGGTACTCGAGCGTCTGCTCGTGCTTGGCGAGCCCCATCGCATGCGAGAGCGCCAATGCCAGGCCGAGGGTGAACTCGGCCTTCGACAGCCAGCCATAGAGGTGGTGCCAGATCAGCCAGCGCACGACCGGCTCCGGCGACTGGCCCAGCAGAAACACTCGCTCCCACGGGATGAATACGTCGTCGAGCCACATCTGGCCGTCGAGCTCGTCGAAGCGGCTGGAGAGCGGCGCCACGAACGGGTTCGGGTCGCGCACCGCGATCTTGCGGCAGAGCGTGGTGACGCCTTGTGCCGCGACCGGCACCATGAAGGTCGCGAAATGCTCGCCGATCTTCAGGCCCGAGATGCTGCCGACATAGACGTCCTCGGCATAGGCTGGGCTCGTATGCATGCCGATTTTTCCGCTGACGACGATGCCGGCATCGGTCTCACGCACGATCTTCAACGCGGCGCGGTCGGCCGGGTTTTCGCGCAGCCGATAGCCGATCGTCGGGGCGCCGCCGCAGAACGTCAGAAACCGTCCGGTCTCGGCGATCATCGCGCGATAGCGGGCGGCGTTGGCGGCCTGCTCCGGCGAAACGCCGCGCTCCTCGACCGAAGCCTGCACCCCCATCGCGATCATGTGGCCGTAGCACGGCGTATGGGTGATGTTGCCGGCGGAGAGGAACGTCGTCGCCGCAAAAAACCGCCCCATGCCTCCGAGGTCGTCGGCGCTCCGCGGCACGACATAGGCCCAGGGGGCGCCGTCCACAGGCCGCAGCGCGGTCTCCCGCCATGCGGGCTCGCGGTGCAGGTCATACCAAAGGACGTATTCCTCGACCATCGCCCGCGTCGCCGGATGCGTCGTCACGTCCTCGATCAGGCCTTCGCCCATGACCCAGACCCGGCGCCCGTCGCGCAACGCCCGCCGATACTCCGCCCCTGTTCTCATGTCTTGTTTCCTGCCGGGCTCGCCAATGCCACGGACAGGTGTAACCCGCACCGCCGCCTTCGGCCAAACGCGGAATCGGCGGGCTGAGAGCAGCGCACGCCCTGGCGCCGGCGGCAGGTCAGCTCGGCGGCGGGGCGGCGATCAGGCTCGACAGCGCCGCGAGCAGATCCGCCCGCTTGAAGGGTTTGTGGAGGCGCGGGCAGGTGGCATATTCGGACGGCAGCGTGTTGGCGCCATACCCGGTGACAAAGAGGAACGGCAGGTTGCGCCGGATCAGGATCTCGGCAACCGGATAGATCCGCTCGCCCGCCAGGTTGATGTCGAGCACCGCCGCATCGCAGACTTCCCGGCTCGCCGCCTCAACCGCCTCGGCAAGCCTCGGGACCGGTCCGCACACGATGCAGCCGGCGGATTCCAGCATGTCTTCGATCAGGGTGGCGACGAGAAACTCGTCCTCCACGACCAGGACTCTCGCTCCTTGCAGCGGCGCTGTCATGAGGCTGCATCCTCTTTTGTTGGCCGGTCGGCTTTTTCGGGGCTGCCTGGCGCCGATACTAAGGCAAAGTGTTCCGGATTTGCCGGAATGACGATCCGGCAATGGAGGCCGCCCTTAACCGCTTCCAGCTTTGCTTCTCCCTGCAGCTCGAAGCGGATACCGCGTTCGATCAGTTCCGTGCCAAAGCCGCGTTTTGGCAGACCGTCGATCTGCGGCCCGCCGCTTTCCCGCCAATTCAGCTCCAGGCGCGGGGGCCGATCGCCGGCGAGGCTCCAGCCGATCTCGACCCGGCCGCCGGGCCTCGACAACGCGCCATATTTCGCCGCGTTGGTGGACAGCTCGTGGATGACCAGCGTCAGAAACAGCGCAGCCTGCGGCTTCAGCAGGATCGGCGGCCCATCGGCGGCGACGGCGTCGCCCGAATTGTGCGGGGCGAGCTCCGCCAAGACCAGGTCGCGCAATGGCGCGTCGGCCCAGCCGGTCTGCGACAGCACGTCATGGGTGTGGCCGAGCGCGTGAAAGCGGCCGATCAGGTTACGTTTGGCCTCATCGTCCGGCAAGGTGCGCTCGGCGATCGAGGCGACGACGGCGAGGGTGTTCTTGACGCGGTGGCTCAGCTCGGCGGCGAGCACCCGCTGCTGCTCCTCGGCGGCGACGATGTTGGTGACCTCGATAAAGGTCACGACGACGCCATCGATCGCGTTGGCGGCGATGCGATAGGGCAGGATGCGGGCGAGGTAATGGCTGCGCCCGTCGGCGAGGCTCACCGCCCGCTCGATCGGCTCGCCGCCCGCGAACACGGCGCGGATGTCGCTTTCCAGTTCCGGGTAACGGACCCGGCCGGCAATGTCGGTCAACGGCCGGCCGCGATCGCCCGGGATCAGATTGAACAGGGTGGCGACCGCCGGGGTAAAGCTGCGGATCACCAGGTTCCAGTCGAGGAAAACTGTCGCGATCTGCGTGCTTTTGAACAAATTGTTCAGATCGCTGTTGGCCTGGTCGATCTCGTCGATCTTGCTGGTGAGCTCGCTGTTGACGGTCTGCAGCTCTTCATTGACCGATTGCAGTTCTTCTTTCGAGGTTTCGAGCTCCTCGTTGGTCGATTGCAATTCCTCGTTGACCGACAGCAGCTCTTCGTTCGAGGAACGGAACTCCTCATTCGCGGTCTCGAGTTCCTCGATCGTCGATTGGAGGCGCTCCTTGGTTTCGCGCAATTCCTTTTCGATCTGTCGGACGGTAGCGTCGTCGCCGTCCCTGGACATGGCGCTGTCGTTTTCGGCCTCGTCGGTGATCGGGCCGCGATCGAGGAACACGACGCCGTAGGCGGTCTCGCTGCCTTCGGCGATCGGCTCGACCGCGAGGCCGATCATCTGGACGCCGCCGTCAATCTGCACGGCGATGCGCTCGCGCACGACCCGCCGGCCGGTTTCCCTGGCTTCATGAAGTGCGGCGCGCAGATCCGCGCGCAATCCCAATCGGGCCATGGCGACCAGATCGCGGCTCGGCGGGCCGGCCGCGGCCTGCAGGTATTTTCCGGTGGACGCCGAGAAATGCAGCGCCTCGCCGGATTGATCGACGATGACGTAAGGCGGCGAAAAACGCTCGACGATCGTGCCCGCCACCTTGCGCAGCAAATCGGAGCGTTGGACCAACGGGTGCTGGCCGTCCCGGAACGCCGTTCTTTCCCGTCGCGCGAACGGCAGAAACGGCTGCAGCGGCAAGGCTAGACTGCGCCACCAGGTCGCGCCGGCGGAAGATCCGGTTTTTCTGGTCGAGCGAGAGGAACAGGTCATTAAATCGCGAAATGTTCTCGGACAGGCCGAGAAACAGATAGCCCCCCGGGCGCAGCGCATAATGAAACACCGGGAAGATCTGCCCTTGCAGCTCCGTCTTCATATAGATCAGCATGTTGCGGCAGGAGATCAGATCGAGCCGAGAAAACGGCGGGTCGCGGATCACGCTGTGCGCGGAAAACACGCACATCTCGCGCAAATCCTTCGACACGCGATAGGCTGCCGACTTCGTGAATAAAAAAGCGCTTCAGCCGCGCAGGCGAGACTTCGCTGACCAGGTTTGCCGGATAGCGTCCCGCGCGGGCGATGCCCATCGCGTCCTCGTCGATATCGGTGGCGAAGATCTGCACCCTGGGTGGCGCCTCCACCCGATCCATCTGCTCGCGCAATAGGATGGCGAGCGAATAGGCCTCCTCGCCGGTGGCGCAGCCGGGCGCCCAGACGCGCACCTCGTCGGCCGCACCCTTGCCCTCGAACAGCTTTTGGATGACCGCGGCATCGAGCGCGCGAAAGGCATCGGCATCGCGGAAGAAATCGGTTACGCCGATCAACAGGTCGCGGAACAGCGCGCCGACTTCGTCCGGGTCGGTCTGCAGTCGCTCGACGTATTTTCCGAGTTCCGGGGTCTGGACAACCTGCATCCGGCGCTGCACTCGGCGCCGAAAGCTGCGCTCCTTGTATTCGCTGAAATCGTGCCCGGTCCGGGTGCGCAACAGGGCGTAGATCCGCGACAGATCGCTATCCGACTGCTGCTGCCCCACAGCGCTCCAATCGCGCACATAATCGAGGATCCGCTGCGGCATGTCCTCGACCGGCAGCAGCAGGTCGACAAAGCCCGCCGCAACCGCGCTCGCCGGCATGTCGCCAAAGCGGGGCCCGGTGGTGTTCGTGCCCTGAGCGACGGTCAGCCCGCCATTCTCCTTGATCGCCTTGAGCCCGAGCGTACCGTCGCTGCCGCCGCCCGAGAGAACGACACCTATAGCGCGCTCGCCCTGGTCCTCGGCCAATGAATTGAAAAAAACGTCGATCGGTGCGCGCTCGCGGTCGGTGGGTCCGGTATGACGCAGCCGCAGCTGCCCGTTGCCGATGGTCAAGATCGCGCTCGCCGGCAACACATAGACATGCCCCGCTTCGACCGCTTCGCCGTCGCGCGCGTTATGGACCGGCATCGCGGTAGCACGTCCGAGGATCTCGGCCAACAGGCTGTCGCGATCGGGCGGAAGGTGGGTCACCACGACGAAGGCCATGCCATTGTCGTCCGGCACCGCCCGGAAGAATGCACCGAGGGCCTCGACGCCACCGGCCGAGGCGCCGATCCCGACGATCGGAAGATTGAGCAACCCGAAACCTCCCGCGCCTGGTCCAACCGATCCTATTCTCTATCCATCCGGATAAACCAACGTTTTCGCTATCCTTTCATCCGCAGAAACCGGCATCGCCCCAGACCCAGCGAAAGCAGCAATCCTTGGGGATCGGTTCCGGCCCGTTGCCGGGAGACCGGCGGCTTGCTCCAACCGGCCGAAGACCGCGCCAGCAGGGTTTGGTGCAGACGATTTTTGGGTTCGCGGCCGCGAGGCGGCCTCGGCTGGGCAAGAAAAAAGACGCGCCCCTTAGGGGCGCGTCTTGGCCGGCGCTATGCGGGGTCCGGTCAGACCGAATAATACATCTGGTATTCGATCGGGTGGGGGGTGTGCTCGAAATTGTACACTTCCTCCCATTTCAGCTCGATGTAGGATTCGATCTGGTCCTTGTTGAAGACCTCGCCCTTCAACAGAAAGGCGTGGTCATGCGCGAGTTCGCCCAAGGCTTCGCGCAGCGAGCCACACACTACCGGCACGTCCTTCAACTCCTCGGGCGGCAGATCGTATAGGTTCTTGTCGATCGGGTCGCCCGGGTGGATCTTGTTCTGGACGCCGTCGAGCCCGGCCATCAGCATCGCGGCAAAGGCGAGATAGGGGTTGGCGGCGGGGTCGGGATAGCGCACCTCGACGCGTTTGGCTTTGGGGTTCGAGACAAACGGGATGCGGCACGAGGCCGAGCGGTTGCGCGAGGAATAGGCCAGCAGCACCGGCGCCTCGAAGCCGGGGATCAGCCGCTTGTAACTGTTGGTGGTCGGGTTGGTGAAAGCATTGATCGCCTTGGCGTGACGGATGATGCCGCCGATGTAGTAGAGCGCCGTTTCCGACAAATCGGCATAGAGGTTGCCGGCGAACACCGTGTTATCGCCCTTCCACACCGATTGGTGGGTGTGCATGCCCGAGCCATTGTCGCCCAACACCGGCTTGGGCATAAAGGTTGCGGTCTTGCCGTATTGCTGGGCGACGTTGTGCACGACGTATTTGTAGATCTGCATGTTGTCGGCGGTCTTGACCAGCGTCGAGTACTGAAAGCCCAACTCGGCCTGGGCCGGCGCCACCTCATGGTGATGCTTTTCGACGAGCAGCCCCATATCGCTCATCACCGACAGCATCTCGGCGCGCAAATCCGCCTGGCTGTCGACCGGCGGCACCGGGAAATAGCCGCCCTTGATCGGCGGGCGGTGGCCGGTATTGCCGTCGGGAAACTCCTTGCCCGAGACGTAGGGACCCTCCTCGCTGTCGATCGCGTACATCGCCCCGTTCATGCCAACCTGGTAGCGCACGTCGTCAAAGATGAAGAACTCGGCCTCGGGCCCGAAATAGGCCTTGTCGCCGATCCCGGTCGAGGTCAGGTGCCGCTCGGCCTTTTTCGCGGTCGAGCGCGGGTCGCGGGCATAGGGCTGTCCGGTCAAGGGCTCGTGCACGTCGCAAAAGATCACCAGCGAGGTTTGCGCCGCAAACGGGTCCAACACCGCGGTCGAGCAGTCCGGCACCAGCATCATGTCGCTGTCGTTGATCGCCTTCCATCCGGCGATCGACGAGCCGTCGAACATCACCCCTTCGTTCAGGAAATCGTCGCTGATCGTGCGCAGATGATGCGCCAGATGCTGCCACTTGCCGCGCGGGTCGGTGAAGCGGAAGTCAACATACTTGACCTCGTGCTCCTTGATCATATCCATTACTTTGCCGGTCTCGGACATCTCGGGATTCCGTTCTCAGGTTAATAAAACAACAGGCCTAGCGAGAGATAGCGGCCGGGGCGGCGTCCTCCATCATGGTTCGGCCGGGCAAGGTGCGGCCGTGCAAGCTGCGGACCAACGGCCGATGCTCAGATCGCGTCGCCGCCGCGCTCGCCGGTGCGGATGCGGATCGCTTCGTCGATGTTGGTAACGAAGATCTTACCGTCGCCGATCCGGCCGGTGTGGGCTGCCTGCTGGATCGCCTCGATCGCGCGCTCGACCAGCGTATCCTCCATGACCACTTCGATTTTCACCTTGGGCAGGAAATCGACCACGTATTCGGCGCCGCGATAGAGTTCGGTATGACCCTTCTGCCGGCCGAACCCTTTGGCCTCGGTGACGGTAATGCCCTTGATCCCGACCTCATGCAACGCCTCCTTAACCTCGTCGAGCTTAAAAGGCTTGATGATTGCCTCGATCTTTTTCATCGAATTTCGATCTCTCCAGGCGAGCACCCGTCGGCCTCGCCGACGATCCAGCATAACCCATGCCAACCGATTTCTACAGGAGTGGGATCATCGACACCGCGCCCGCGCCCGGAACTGCCAGTGAACCAAGCATAAGGCTGCCTAAAAAATAGTCAACGTGGCGATGCCGCCGGGGATCGGTCGGGCATCGCCAGATCGCCCAGCAGTCGGCGGATGCGATCGATCGCCTCGGCAATCGCCTCGCTGCTGTTGGCGTAAGAAAACCGCAGATAACCCTCGCCGAATGCGCCGAAGCTGGTGCCGGCGATGGTTGCCACTCCGGCCTCTTCGAGCAGCCGGCCCTGCAAGGTGCGGGCGTCGAGCCCGGTCCCGGCCACGTTGGGAAATGTGTAGAAGGCACCGCCCGGACGGGCGCAGCGAAACCCGGGCAATCCGTTCAGCGCCGCGACCACCATCGCGCGGCGCTCGGCAAAGGCCGCGACCATCCGTTCGACCGGCTCGCGCGGCCCGCTCAGCGCGGCGATGCCGGCGAACTGCGCGGCGGCGTTGACGCAGGAGTGGCAGTTGATCGCCAGCCGCTCGGCCGCGGCAAACAGCGCCTGCGGCCACACCCCATAGCCCATGCGCCAGCCGGTCATCGCATAGGTCTTGCTCCAGCCGTCGAGCAGGATCAGCCGCTCGCGGATCGACGGATAGCCCAAGAGGCTGACATGCTCGGCCCCGTCATAGAGGATCTCGCCATAGATCTCGTCGCTCATGACCGCGACCTGGGGGTGGTGCTCGAGCCCGGCGACGAGGCGATCGAGCTCCTGGCGCGGCACGCACACCGCCCGTCGGATTGGCCGGGCTGTTGATGATCAAGAGCCGGGTGCGCGGGGTGATTTTATCCAAGACTTCGGCGGCGCTGAACGAAAAGCCGGCGGCTTCGTAGAGCGGGATCGGCACCGGCGTCGCCCCGGAAAAGCGGATCACACTCTCGTAGATCGGGAAGCCGGGGTTCGGGTAGAGGATTTCGGCGCCGGGCTCCCCGAACATCAGGATCGCGAAAAACATCGTGACCTTGCCGCCGGGAACCACCAGCACCCGGTCGGGCGACACCTCGACCCGGTGACGGCGGTAGAGGTCGGCGGCAACCGCCGCGCGCAGCTGCGGGATGCCGTTGGCCGGGGTATAGCCGTGATGGCCGTCGCGGAGCGCCTTGCGGCCGGCCTCGACGATGTGCTCCGGGGTCGGGAAATCGGGCTGGCCGATGCCGAGATTGATAATCGAACGGCCCTGCGCCGCCAGCGCATTCGCCCGCGCCAAGACCTCGAAAGCGGTCTCGGTGCCGAGGACGCCCATGCGCCCGGCCATCTGCAACATCCGCGTTTCCTCCTGACTTTCGTGTGGCCGCAGACTAGCGCCAACCGGGCCAAATAGCGACCGGCAACCGTCGTTTATCGGCCGGCGGAACTGAGCGTCGGCGAACAAATAGTCGATCGGCAGCACGCGCTGGTTCGCCGACCGCTTGCGTGTCATGCTCCGCGAAGCGCGATGGACCAGTCGGGGCCAGCCGAAATGGATGAGGATGCGCTCGGGCTGCCCCAAGGCGCCTTCGCCAAGCTCGACGCCGAAGAGGACGAGCTCTTCTACAAGCCGGCGCGGCTGGTCTGCCATATCGACGACGGCGCCATCGCCGCCTTGACCCAGTTCTATCGCACCGTGCTGCCGGCGGGCGGCGTGCTGCTCGATTTGATGTCGAGCTGGGTCAGCCACCTGCCGCCCGAGATCGCCTATGCCCAGGTGATCGGCCACGGCATGAACGGCGAGGAGCTGGCCGCCAACCCCCGTTTCAGCCGTTGGTTCGTGCAGAACCTCAATCGCGACCCGGTCCTGCCGCTCGACGATGCGAGCATCGATGCGGCGATGATCTGCGTCTCGATCCAATATTTGCAGCAGCCGGTCGCGGTATTGCGCGAAGCGGCGCGCGTGCTGCGTCCCGGCGCACCGGTCGTCATCGGCTTCTCGAACCGCTGCTTCTGGACCAAGGCGGTGGCGGTCTGGCGCGCCCTCGACGACGACGGGCACGCCAAGCTGGTCGAGGATTATCTGCGCCACGCCGGCTTCGAGGAGATCGAAACCCGTCGCCTGGCGGAATGGGTCGAGGACGAGCGCGACCCGATGACGGTGGTGGTCGGCCGCGCGCCCGCGGTGTAGGTTGCCGCCGCTAAATCAAAGGTTCGGGGAGATCACCGATGGAACTGGGCACCCTTTTGCCGTTGGGCGATATCGGCGGCGATCCGGCGACGGTGCGCGAATATGCGCAGACGGCGGAGGCGATCGGCTATGATTTTCTCGAAGCGCCGGACCACGTGTTGGGGGTTAATCCCGAGAGCCGGCCGGACAGCGACCGCACCGGGGCCGGCCTCTACCACGATCCGTTCGTGCTGTTCGGCTATCTCGCCGGCTGCACGCAGAAGCTCGGCTTTTCGACCGGCGTCTTGATCCTGCCGCAGCGCCAGACGGTGCTGGTCGCCAAGCAGGCGGCCTCGCTCGACGTGTTGTCGGGCGGCCGGTTCCGGCTCGGCATCGGGGTCGGCTGGAACGAGGTCGAGTTCACCGGCTTGAACGAGAATTTCCACAATCGCGGCCGCCGCTCGGAAGAGCAGGTGCAGGTCATGCAGCAGCTGTGGGCCGAGCCGCATGTGTCGTTCAAGGGCCGTTGGCACACGATCGAGGACGCCGGGATCAACCCGCGCCCGGCCTCGGGCAAGGTGCCGGTATGGTTCGGCGGCCACCACGACCGCACCCTGGAGCGGATCTCGAAATGGGGCGACGGCTGGATGCCCAACGCCTATCCGCCCGACCGCAGCGCAACCGAAATCTTCGACCGTTTGCGCCGGCTGACCGAGGCCGCCGGCCGCGACCCGGCCAAGATCGGCATCGAGGTCTGGGTGTCGATGGGCACCGGCAGCGAAGCCGATTGGGCGCGCGACACACGCTTCTGGAAGGCCGCCGGCGCCTCGCACATCTGCCTGACGACGACCTTCAACCGCCGTCATCACCAGCGGATCCCCGGCAACACCCTCTCCGACCACCTCGCCGCCCTGCGCCGCTACCACGCGGCCGTCGCCGACCTGGTGTAGAGCGCCCCATCCTTTCGGAGCAGTCCCGTGCTTCCGGACTCCTCAATGCAGCGGTATGAGAATGACTTCGGTCGTTCCCTCGAAATCGTGCTCGACAGGTGTGACCCGGGACCCTCTTGAAGGAAACTCCGGGCGGGTCCGCGCGATGGGTTTCGCTACCGCTCAACCCACCCTACGCTTGCTTTTCAATTGTCCTGTGCCCAATGCGCGGTTGTCGGTTCTTTCGAAATATGCAATATTGAGGACCATTTTATATGATCAGGATCAATTTTTCTATAAATTTCGCGATCAAATCCATAAGTAAAAGCGATATGGTCTACTGGGTGTCCGTAGTCATCTCTCCCCATAACACGGCCTATTATGGCAACCCCATTAATATCAGTATTTTTGTAATAAAATAAAAGCGCCCATGCCGCCTCATGTTGTAAATACAGCGCAGTTATTAAATCTCTGTGACTATTGACATATGTGTCTTCCAAGTTTTTAGCAAAAAACCAGGTCCTAAGATTTCTGTCGTTCACTACCACATCTTGCGCGCAAGTTACTAGAAGAGTGGCTTCGTCCTCATCACGAACCAGCTGTTGTTTGCATCCGTGAGTTTGCATATCTGCATTTAATTCCGCAAGGGTCTC
>CAWCIL010000007.1:0-352025 GCA_963795485.1 uncultured Alphaproteobacteria bacterium | reverse complement strand
ACCGCAAGTGACGGAGCAAAAGGCGGCCTAATCGGCACGTCGGACCGCGCTGTCCGAAAATCAGAGCATCCCAAATTTCGGGGGCGTTTTGTTGCCGGTGGCGCTTGAAATCTCCCGTTCAGCCGGAAGCGGACAAAGCAACCCGGGTTCTGGCCGGAGGCGATGGAGCCAGGCGAACAAGGAGGCACCTCAGCGATGCTCACCCCCGCACAACAGCGCGTGACTACCGCTTCGCCAAAAGTCTGTCGGCGCTCAGCGATGATTCTCTGATCGATGCCTATCATCAGGCTTGGGAGGATCACCGAGACGCCCGTGCCGAGGGCAGCGACAATCTCGGCAAAGCCTGCGCCGAGAGTCTGTGACCGAAACGGCGATGCAGGGGCGTTTTTCGATTATCAAAGCCGCTACAAGCAGCGGTACCCGTGAACCAGCTCGTCACCCTTCCCTGGAGCCTGTCATCCCGGCTCTCGTCGCCGCCGGCCGCGAACGCGCCGGCTTCCGCCTCCTCGAATTCATCGCGGCCAACATCGCAACCTGCACACGCGCCCGGTCTGTTGCCGTCTACCATCAGCGAAAGCGCACGCCGCGCCCGGGCCGTCCCCATATGCTTACCAGGCGAATGGAGGCAGAAGTATCATGGCAAAATATCGGATGGACATCTTCAAACCGGGCCGTAAGCCGGGTCATCCCGCCCCCTTGCTGTGGCGGCGTCGCGATATCTACGCTTCTGACGATGCTGCCGCAAAAGCTGAGGCCGAGGATTTGTATCGCAGTGATGCATCTCAGCGGACTTTGACGAACTTCTACCTTTGCGATAGCGCCGGAAGATCGATTTACCAGTCCGTAAGGAAGGGTCCCTGTTGAAACGGCCACCACGACAGGAGCGAGGTGGTCCGGTCGGGCGGCGTCAAATTAAAACATTGCTGGCTCGTTTTAAGCGCGCCGCCGTGCGTTCAAGCCTAAGAGCGTTTTCTTCGAATAATCGGACCATCAGTTGATCTGATTTGCTTAATGCAAGCAGGCGATACTTTGCCGCGCAGACCAGGGCTTGTTCTCTCATCACAGTCGTGGCGTTAGTCGTTGTAACCATGCGATCGTCCCCTCAAGCGAGGGGTGCCGTCAGCCCCTCCCGGGTTCAACGACCGCTCCCAGGCATGGGAGTAGGTTGCCCGTGAGGAGCGAACGCAAATAGCTTCGGAAACTACCTATGGTCGGGATGTGAGGGGCAGTCTGTCGGCGGCGGGGCGCGACCACGGTGGTCCGCCTGGTTAGGTCTCCCCTCAAATTCGTTAGTGCCGGGCTCATACGCGTCCTACGCAACACATCAGATTATCACGCAGATGGCAGCGCCGTCGAAGACCGCCCGCCGGCAGGACCTTGCTTGTCGCGGCCGTGCCGTCGGCAACATACCGCGCAGAGATCAACGGCCTGGTATTGTATCTTCTCGGCTGCGTAGTTTCCGAACCCAGCGCCTGAGTAGTTTCCGAGCCTGCCGCAATCGTAGTGTAGTGGGCTAGAGTTATCAATCCCGCCCAGGATGCGACATGACATCGCAAAACTCGGAGGAAACATGACTACAGCGCCTAGGAGCGCGGAACACCACGCCCCTGCAGCGGGTGATTCCGATCACGTCACGCGGGCTCATCCCCAAGCCTCCAAGCTTTTTGAAAAAGATCACGCATACGCTGCTCGGCTGGTTCAATTGGCGACTACCATTCGCAGCGTGGTGCGGTCGACCATCACGAAGAGCGTCCCGGATCAGGTCGCGTCGGAGATGCAAGAGGATGACGTGATCGCGGCAGGCATCGTGTCGGCAACCGCGGACGCACGAAAGCGGCCCATAGGATGAGAGCGAGGTCGCGATACGTTGACTCCCGCGCCGCCGTCGGCAGCACCAAGCAGCGACAGTCCACGATGGCGCCCCGGATCGTCACTCTGGAAAATCCAGTTGCGCCCGAAGCGGCACCTGTCCGGCGTCTGCCGGTCGGCGCCGAGCCGCAGTCCGATAGCGGCGTCCATTTCCGGGTTTGGGCGCCCGACTGCGACGAGATTGCCGTCGAGATCGAAGGCCTCAAACCGGCAGCACTGCAGTCCGAGGCCGACGGGTACTTCTCACTGTGGAGCGCGACGGCACGAGCCGGCATGCGCTATCGCTTTCGTCTCGATCGGGTTGAAACGGCACTGCCCGACCCCGCGTCGAGATTTCAACCCGAAGGGCCGCACGGGCCATCGGAAATCGTCGATCCGGAGACTTTCGCTTGGACCGACGGCGCATGGCGCGGAGTCGCTCGGGAGCACCTCGTCATCTACGAGATGCATGTCGGGACCTTCACCCAGGAGGGAAGCTGGAAAGCCGCCTCAGATGAGCTGCCGGCTCTCGCCGAGCTCGGTATCACCTGCCTTGAAATTATGCCCGTGGCGGAGTTCCCGGGCCGGTTCGGTTGGGGATACGACGGGGTCAATTTTTTCGCCCCAAGCCGGCTTTACGGCCAGCCGGATGATTTCCGCCGCTTCGTCGATCGTGCTCATGCCTTTGGGATCGCCATCATTCTTGATGTCGTCTACAATCATTTCGGCCCAGACGGAAACTATCTCAAATTGTTCTCCGTGGCGTATTTCACTGATCGTCATGATAACGATTGGGGAGAGGCGATCAATTTTGACGGACCCGACTCGGGCCCGGTGCGCGAATACTTTGTCGCCAATGCCGGCTATTGGATCAATGAGTATCACCTCGACGGATTGCGGCTTGACGCGACACAGGCAATTTTCGATCGATCGGAAGATCATATTCTCGCGGCCGTCACTCGGCAGGCGCGCTTGGCGGGGTGCGACAGAATCACCTTTGTCGTCGCTGAGAACGAGCCGCAGCACGCCAAGCTGGTGCGCCCGACCGAGCGGGGTGGATACGGGCTCGACGCGTTGTGGAATGACGACTTCCATCACAGCGCGATGGTGGCACTTACCGGACATCACGAGGCCTACTACTCGGATTACCGCGGTAGACCCGGTGAGTTCGTCGCTGCCGCCAAACACGGCTTCCTCTATCAAGGGCAGCGCTACCAGTGGCAGCGGAAAGCGCGCGGCACGCCGACGCTCGACCTCCCGGCGGAAGCCTTTGTCGTCTTTCTACAGAACCACGACCAAATCGCCAATTCGGGTACCGGAGAACGCTGTCACGCGCTGACGAGCCCTGGCCGGTTTCGCGCGATGACCGCTTATTTCTTGCTGATGCCGGGCATTCCGATGCTGTTCCAAGGACAGGAATTCGCCGCGTCGAGCCCATTCCTCTATTTTGCCGATCACGAGATCGAGCTGTCGCGCGAGGTCCGTAAGGGGCGCCGCCGCGAGCTCGCGCAATTTCCCAGTCTCGCGACGAGCGAAATGCGGGCCGAGCTCGCTGATCCCGGCGACATTGACACGTTCCGCCGATCGGTGCTCGATCTTGGCGAACGTCAACGGCACGCTTCGATCTATGCCCTGCATGGCGATCTTCTGGAGCTGCGGCGCTCGGACCCGGTGCTTGGACAGCGGCCATGCCGGATCGATGGCGCCGCGCTCACGGATGAAGCCTGGATGCTGCGCTTTTTCGCACCAAACGGCGCCGACCGCTTGCTGATTGTCAATCTCGGCCGCGACCTCCTCCTCGGCCCCGCGCCCGAGCCGTTACTGGCACCAGTCGAGGGTCTCGGTTGGCGGATCTTATGGTCCAGCGAAGCTCCCGTTTACGGTGGGTCGGGTGGCCCGGCGCAGGACGCCGCCGGGGATTGGCTCGTCCCGGGCCAGAGTGCCATCGTCCTCGTCCCGGGCACCTCAGTCGCGATACCCGAGGCAAAGAAAGTATTCCATCTCCGACGGGCCAATGGTTGATCCTACCCGGGCCATCCGCGAAGAGAGCTCGTTACCAGAGGCTCCGCGTGAGTGGCTCGTGGCGAATGGGTTGGGCGGCTACGCTTCCGCGACGATAACGGGGGCGATCACTCGGCGTTACCATGGCTTTCTGATCGCCGCCCAGCCCGCTCCGCTCGGCCGCATGGTGGTCCTCAACGATCTCGAGGTCGATGTCGAACTCGAAGACGGTAGGGTCGTCAACCTGCGCGAGAAAGGCCGCTTCCTCGATTTCACCTTGGACATGGGCCTGCCGAGCTGGCGCTATGCACTCGACGGCATCGTCATCGAGAAGTCGATCGTCGTGCCATCGCGCCAAAACATCGCGCATTCCACCTTTCGCTCGCTCGGCGACGCCAAGCAGGTCCGTCTGCGCGTAAGACCCTGGATCAATTTTCGTCCGCTCGAAGCGCCCGTTGGCGAAACGCTGTCCCAGCGCTATACGCTAACCATCCAGGGCGAGCGATACGAGATCAGCGCGGGGTCCGATCTGCCGACGTTGCGGCTGGCTGTCGAGGGCGTCGAAGGCCCGACCTTTACCGCCGACGGCGGCGCGCGCCGCGAGCGCTTCTACGACATCGAGGCGCAGCGCGGTTATGATTCGCGGGGCTGGCTATGGAGTCCTGGCTATTTTGCCGGAGAGGTCCGCAAGGATTGCCCTTTGACACTGATCGCGGCGACGGAGGCTTGGCACACCGTGCTGGCACTGAGCCCCGACGACGCGCTGACCTTCGAGCGCGAGCGGCGGCGGCGTCTCGTTGGGATGGTGGCGGCGCCGGCACAAATCGGGTTCGCAGCTGAACTCGTCCTCGCCGCCGACACCTTTGTCATCACCCCGGTGGGGCGCATTGCTGATGGGGCGCGGGCGCGCGCCGAGGGAGATGAGATCCGCACGGTGATCGCGGGTTACCACTGGTTCACCGACTGGGGTCGGGACACGATGATCTCGCTCGCGGGACTCACTTTGGCAACCGGGCGATCGATCGAGGCGCGCTGGATCCTGCGGACCTTTGCTCACTACGTACGCGACGAACTCATTCCTAACCTGTTTCCGGAAGGACAAAACCAGGGCCTCTATCACACCGCCGATGCGACGCTGTGGTTCTTTCACGCGCTGCACCGCTATGTCGAGCATTGCCGGGACGAGACGACCCTGGAGCTCCTTCTGCCAATCTTGAAGGACATCGTACGGCATCACCTCGAAGGCACCCGCTTCGGCATCAAGGTCGACCCGCGTGACGGGCTCGTCACCCAAGGGCAGGAAGGTTACGCGCTGACCTGGATGGATGCGAAAGCCGGCGATTGGGTGGTGACCCCACGCCGCGGCAAGGCGGTCGAGATCAATGCCCTGTGGTATAACGCGCTCCGGCTGCTGACTGATTGGCTGCGCGAAGTGCAGGACCCGGAGGCCGACGAGATCGCGGCTCATGCTCACAAGGCCCATGTTTCTTTTAATCGTCGATTTTGGCACGCCGCCGGCAAGTATTTGTACGATGTCGTCGACGGCGAAAATGGCGACGACGCCGCTTTCCGGCCAAACCAGATTTTCGCGATTGCGCTCGAACACCCGGTCCTCGACCGTGAATATTGGGAAGCGGTCGTTTCAGCGGTGCGTGCGAAGCTGGTGACGCCGGTCGGGCTGCGCTCTCTGGCTCCAGGCGAGCCCGGCTACAAGCCGCGCTATTTCGGCGACCTGCGCGCCCGTGATGCCGCCTATCACCAGGGTACGGTGTGGGCTTGGTTGATCGGCCCGTTCATCGATGCCTGGCTCAAGGTCTATCCCGACGACCGCACAGCGGCGCGGCATTTCCTTGACGGCTTCGAGCCGCATCTCGCTGAGGCGGGCATCGGCTCGATCAGCGAAGTCTTCGACGCCGAACCCCCGTTCACGCCGCGCGGCTGCATCGCCCAGGCCTGGAGCGTCGCGGAAGTGCTACGCTGCTTGCAAAAGACAGCCCTGCAGGAGGAATGAAAATTCGCCCCGATCGCGCAGGTCGAGCGGGCGAAACGCAGTTATGATGATCACCTATCCAACTTGCTACTGATGTAATGTGGAACTATGACAGGTTCCGTCTCGCCGACTACATTGTACTCCCGGAATGTTGAAGGGTTAGTAATAACCGCGCCGCGTCACGACGTCGGTCAGCACAGAGATCGCGGTACGGTGCCTCGGTCGGCGGTAAGCGCCAAGCGAATCAATGCCGAGAGCGAGTGGGAGCCGGTCTTCTTCATGACCGCGGCGCGATGGTTTTCGACCGTGCGCTGACTGATACCAAGGTCTGCGGCAATATTCTTACTGGGATGTCCGGCGAGCACCAGATCCATGATCTGGTGCTGGCGCACGGTCAACCCGGCGAGGCGCGTCGCTGCCGCCCCCTGCCGCACCACCAACTGTTCAGAACCCCGGATGTGTTCCAGGGCACGCTCGATGCTGGCGAAGAGTTCGTCGCGGCGGATCGGCTTTTCGATAAAATCCGCAGCCCCCGCCTTCATCGCCTCGACTGCCATCGGCACGTCGCCTTGGCCGGTGATCATGATCGACGGCAACCGGGTTCCTTCGCTCTTGAGCCGCTGCAGCAGTTCGAGCCCGCCAATGCCGGGCATCCGGGCGTCGACGATGAGGCACCCGTCGCGGCCGGGACGATAAGCATCGAGGAAGGCCTCGGAGCTGGCGAAGATCTCGACCGTTCGGCCGTCTTCCTGGAGCAGATCGCGCAATGCCTCGCGCACCGCATTGTCATCGTCGACCACGAAGATGGTTGGCGGTCGCGGCCCGTCGCCAGCAATCTCAAGGGGCTGCCTGATGTCCGCTTGCGCCGGCGGGTGCACTTCGAGGCAGCGCCGGATTAAGTCCATCAGCTCCTTTGCCTTCACCGGCTTATTCACGTGCAGATGGCCCCCCTGGGCAATTTCCCGCAAGGTGTCGGTCGAGATGTCCCCGGTCAGGATAATAGCCGGGACCTTGTCATTCAGCATCTCTCGCAGGCTGGCGACGACCTGCAGGCCATTGAGGCCATTCGGCAAATTGTAATCGGCGATGACGAGGTCCGGACGTATTGCGGCTCGCCTCCCTAATTCCAGCGCCTTTGGTCCGTCATCGACGGTGGTTGTGCGGTGGCCCTCGCCGTCGAGCACAAGTGCCAGCATCTCGCGGACTGAAGGATCGTCCTCGATGATCAGGATTGCCCCGCTCTGATGTCTGTTTTCGGTTGGCTCATGCCAGACTTGACGAGGCCGCCGCGGCACGCCCGTTGCGAGCGGCACCTCGACAGCAAAGACCGAGCCCTTGTCAGGGCGGGATCGAACATCGATAGTGTGCCCCAGCAGGTTTGCCAGACGCTCGACGATGGCGAGACCAAGGCCGAGGCCTTTGCTGCGCTGGCGCGCCGGATTGTCGAGCTGATGGAACTCGCCAAAAATCGCCTGGAGTTGCTCTTCGGGAATGCCGATCCCGGTGTCCCAGACCTCGATGCGCAGTTTATCGCCGCGGCGCCGGCAGCCAAGCAGGATCTTGCCGTTATCGGTGTATTTGACCGCGTTCGACAGCAGATTGCGGATCATCTGCTCGAGCAGGCGCGGATCGCTGCGTACCCTGAGGTTGGTCGGCACGACACGCCAGCCGAGGCGATGCGCCGTTGCGTGAAAGGTGAACTGCGTGCGTAGCTGCTCAAGCATCACATTGATCGGAAAATCAACCATCTCCCGGCGGACGATCCCGGCTTCGAGCTGGTTGATGTCAAGCAGCGTGTCCAGCATGCCCGACATCGAACTCACAGTCTCGTCGAGCCTGTCGACCAGCCGCAAGGTGGCCTTGTCCTCGACCTTCTTCGCCAATATTTCGTGCAATAGGCTGATCGTCTGCAACGGCTGGCGCAGATCATGGCTGGCGGCGGCGAGGAATCTCGATTTGCCCAGGTTGGCCTGCTCGGCTTCTCGCTTGGCGGCCTTCAGCGCCTCAGTCGCATGCCGGCGTTCGGTGACGTCGTCAATCGCCAGCAAGATCTTCCGTCCGCCTCGCGGCCCGTCGCGGATTTCCCGGGCGTTCAGCAGCAGAAACCGGCGCCCAAGCAGCGGGAGCTCGATCTCGACCTCGTAATCCTCGACCGGAACGGGCTCGGCCCGGACCCGCTCGAGAAACCCAGGCAGGCCCGGAATTTCCGAGTGACCCTCATCGGCGAGCGCCAGTGATCGGCCAACGGTCTCCCCCGGGGAGCGCTCGAAAATTTGGTAGAAGGAGCGATTGGCAGAGACGACCCGCAATTCGTCATCGAGCACGACCAGCGGTTGGCGGATCGTGCCGATGATGCTGTCGGAATAGGCGCGTGCCGCCTGGACCTCGCGCTCCGCCGCCTTTATCTCGGAGATGTCTGCGAAGGTGATGACCACCCCGTCGATCCGGTTGTCCTGGGTGCGATAAGGCAGGATGCGGCGGAAGTACCAGCCGCCGCCTGCGGTTTCGACCTCGCGCCCCACCGGTGCAGAGTTGGTGAGCACCGTACGGGCGTCGGTGAGGAGATCGCGGTCGGCGGCAAGCGGGGTGAGATCGGCTAATGGCCGGCCGATGTCGGTAGCGATGACGCGAAACAGCGATTTGGCCGCTGGCGTGAAAAACCGAATATTAAGCTCGTTGTCCAGGAACAGGGTTGCCACCCCGGAGCTGTCCAGTATGTTCTGCAGATCATTGGATGTGCTACGCTGGCGTTCGAGCGTCTCTTGAAGCTGGGTGTTGAGGGCGGTCAGCTCTTCATTAAGTGATTGCAGCTCCTCTCGCGAGGTCATCAGCTCTTCGTTGGTCGACTGGAACTCCTCGTTCGCCGACATCGCTTCCTGGTTGATCGCCTTCTGCTCCTCGTTGGCGATCTCGAGGTGGTGGATGGCGCTCTCCAGCTCTTTGCGAGTGGTGTCGAGCTCTTCTCGAGCTCGGCGATCCGCGGGACATCGTCCGTCGGCTCGACCGGACGGTCCGGCCGCCGCTGCTCGCGCGTCGGTTCGTCGAAGAAGCTGACCAGCAGCAACTCCTCGCCTTCGCTTTGCACCGGATGGACCGCGATGCGGACTGGGACAGAACTGCCCCCATAGCTCGTCTGGGCCCCGGTAGCGATCGCGTGCACGTGTTCCCGGCTCGCCTGCTGGATCGCCGCTCTGAGCTTGTTGCGCAGGCCCTCGCGCGCCATGGTGAGCAGATCGCGGCTGGGTTCGCCAGCGGCCACCTGCAAATAGCGGTCGGTCGGCCCTGAGTAATAGAGACACTCGTACTTGCGATTGATCAGGACCGAGGCGGGCGCATAGGTCTCGATCAGCAACCGGTGCATGAGATCGCTGGGGCTAATGGCCCGCGCGGCTGCCGGGCGCGGCGCTCCCGGCCAAATCGCTCGTGCACCGCCACTCGAGCCGATCGGAAAATCGATTTCGCCGGGCCGGCTGCGGCCGATCTGCCGATAGATCCGCTGCGTCTTGGAGATTGGCTCGAAACGGTCGTCGAGACCGCCCACAGTTTCGGAGCCGCCGAGCATCAGAACGCCGCCCTCGCTCAGCGCGAAATGGAACAGCAGAAGCACTTTTTGCTGCGCTTCCGGGCGTAAATAGATTAGCAGGTTACGGCAAGAGATCAGATCAAGGCGCGAGAATGGCGGATCGGCCAGCACATCCTGGGCCGTGAACACCACCACCCCGCGCAACTCGGGAACCACCCGGTAGCCGTGCTCGTCCTGGGTAAAAAATCGGGTGAGCCGCAGCGGCGACACATCCGCTGTGACCGATTCCGGGTAACGCCCCTCGCGAGCGATAGCGACCGCGTCCTCGTCGACATCGGAGGCGAAGACCTGCAGTTTGATATTGCGCTGGGCTGCCGCGATTTCCTCGAGAAATAGCATCGCGAGGGAATATGTCTCCTCGCCGGTGCTGCAACCCGCGATCCAAATCCGCAGCGGCCGGTCCGCCGGGTGCCGGCTCACAAGATCGGGGATCACTTGTTCGGCCAGCAATTCGAAAGCCTTCGGGTCGCGGAAGAAGCTGGTGACGTTGATCAACAAATCCTTGGCGAGCAGCTCGATCTCAGCCGGATTCTCCCGCATCATATCGAGATACCGGGCACTGTCGTCAACACCAGCCAGCGCCACGCGCCGCTCGATCCGCCGCGATAACGTGCCCGGCTTGTACAACGTGAAATCGTGCGAGGTCTTCGTGCGCACAAGGTTGACGATCTCGGCCACCCGATCCGGGGGATGATCGTCCAGCGGCAACCTCTTCGCTCCGGCGTATTTGGCGAGAATCTGGGGAATCTCAGCTACCGGGAGGACGAGGTCGACGGCGCGGGTCATGATCGCGCTCCGGGGCATGCCGTCATACTCGGCCTCGCTCGGCTCTTGCACGATGACGAGCCCACCCTTCTCCTTGACCGCCTTCAGCCCCTGACTGCCGTCGCTGCCAGTGCCTGAGAGGATCACGCAGATCGAGCGTTCGCCGAGTTCGTCCGCCAGCGAGCGCAGGAAGAAGTCGAACGGGAGGCGCGCGCCGTGACGCTCGCGTGGCTGCGACAGGCGAAGGGCACCAGCACGGATCGATAGATAGGCGCCTGGCGGGATGAGATAGACATGCTCGGGCTCGATCGGCGTCCCATCCGCCGCTTGCTGGACCGTCAAAGGCGTATGGCCGGCCAGCAGATCGACCATCATGCTTGCATGCGTCGGATCGAGATGCTGGATCAGAATAAAAGCCATGCCGGTGCCGGCAGGCAAGACCGCGAACAGCCTGCGGAAAGCGTCGAGGCCGCCGGCCGAGGCGCCGAGCCCAACTACCGTAAAGCTCTCAGCCGAGGTCGGCGGGAGGCTCCTTCGCGACGAACGCCGGCTCGCCCGCGGGCGAGCCGGTGCAGTCGATCGCGAAGCCTGTCCTTTCATGGTGTCGATCCTACCATAAGTCGGCTCCGCGCGACTGCAGCCTAGGCGGCCCCCGCCGTCAGACTGGCATTGCCTACTCGCGAGCCGAAGAATTCCCTCGCAAACGCCGGACCGTATTTCCGTGCAGACCTGAAATTGAGGGGAGCCACTTACGGGGGCGCCCATCCCGCAAATGAATCTTCAGGACCGCCGACCGCGCGTCACCGAGAGTATGAACTTCTAGCCGGGATCGGCCATCGGTGATGGGTGTGGATCCAGTTTCGGGTGTTGACCTAGGGTGGATCACGGAGCCAGAAAAGGACGATATGGTAGTTGAAGGTAATATCGCCATTATTGGCGGTTGTATATCGCAGCTTTGTCCACAGATCTGGTGAATATCCTTTCGCGAACCGTAAAGATCTTTTCAGGGTACAGGCTCTTGATGACTCGCTGACAAATTTGAGGCTGAATTCGACGATTCCTCCAGTCGGATACCAGTTCAGACTTGGCTTTCGTTCGTCAGGCTCGCAGCTTCCCTGATGTAAGACTGGTCCTTGATCGATCCTATCCGACAGAGGGGGCGAATCCGGGTCGCCCGGAAGCTTACCACCTTCGCGGAGCCGGCTCTTGCGGCCCTCCAGCCTGGCGCTGGTAGACGGAACTCGGTTCTGCCTTGTAAACGACAGCACCGCTCCCAATGTTGGTAGCACTCTGAGTGGCGGAGTGCTAACCTGTTGCCACTGATCCCCCGAATTTGCATCGCTTTCTTTGCGAGGGCGATCGGATTTGAGCAATTCATTTAAGGGAAGATTTGCATGAAACTCAGGCCTTTGCATGACCGCGTGCTGGTCCGGCGCGTGGAGCCGGAGGCGAAGACGACGGGTGGAATCATCATCCCCGACACCGCCCAGGAAAAACCGATGGAAGGCGAAGTTGTAGCGGTCGGGCCGGGTGCCCGCGGCGACGACGGGGAGGTGCACGCGCTCGACGTCAAGGCGGGCGACCGGGTGCTGTTCGGCAAATGGTCGGGCACCGAGGTTCGCCTCGATGGCGAAGAGCTGATGATCATGAAGGAGTCCGACGTCATGGGCATTGTCGAGGGCGCCGCCCTCGCGGCACGGACGAGCTGAAAGGGAAACAATCATGGCTGCTAAAGATATTCGGCTCGGCACCGATGCGCGCGAGCGCATGCTGCACGGCATCGACACACTGGCCCATGCGGTCAGGGTGACCTTGGGGCCCAAGGGCCGCAACGTGGTCCTCGACAAGAGCTACGGCGCGCCGCGGATCACCAAGGACGGCGTCACCGTCGCCAAGGAGATCGAGCTTTCCGATAAGTTCGAGAACATGGGCGCGCAGATGGTGCGCGAGGTGGCCTCGAAGACCAGCACAGAAGCCGGGGACGGCACGACGACAGCCACCATTCTCGCCCACGCCATGGTGCGCGAAGGGGTCAAAGCGGTGGCCGCCGGCATGAACCCGATGGATCTCAAGCGCGGCGTTGACATGGCGGTCGACGCGGTCGTCAAGGACATTCAAAAGCGCTCGAAGAAGGTCTCGACCAATGACGAGATCGCGCAGGTCGGCACCATCTCGGCCAATGGCGACGTTGAGATCGGCCGGATGCTGGCCGAGGCCATGAAGAAGGTCGGCAACGAGGGTGTCATCACCGTCGAGGAGGCGAAGTCGCTCGAAACCGAACTCGACGTGGTCGAGGGCATGCAGTTCGACCGCGGCTATATCAGCCCGTATTTCGTGACAAATGCGGAGAAGATGGTCGCCGAACTCGAAGACGCGCACATCCTGCTGCACGAGAAGAAGCTCTCCAGTCTGCAGACGCTGTTGCCAATTCTCGAAGCCGTCGTGCAGAGCGCCCGACCCTTGCTGATCGTCGCCGAGGACATCGAAGGCGAGGCGCTCGCTACCCTCGTCGTCAACAAGCTGCGTGGCGGCCTCAAGGTGACGGCGGTCAAGGCCCCAGGGTTTGGCGATCGGCGCAAATCGATGCTCGAGGACATCGCCACCCTGACCGGCGGTCAGGTCATCTCGGAAGACCTTGGCATCAAGCTTGAAAACGTCACGCTCGACATGCTCGGCCGCGCCAAGCGGGTGCTAATCGAGAAGGAGAACACGACGATCATCGACGGCGCTGGGAAGAAAGAAGACATCGTCGCGCGCACCAACCAGATCCGGGCGCAGATCGAGGAGACCACTTCCGACTACGACCGTGAGAAATTGCAGGAGCGCTTGGCCAAGCTCGCGGGCGGGGTCGCGGTGATCCGCGTCGGCGGCAGCACCGAGGTCGAGGTGAAGGAACGCAAGGACCGTGTTGACGACGCCATGCATGCGACGAAGGCAGCGGTCGAAGAAGGTGTCGTGGCCGGCGGCGGCGTGGCGCTGCTGTTTGCGAGCAAGGTGCTGGCCGGCCTCAACCCCGCGAACAATGACCAGAAGGTCGGCATCGGGATCGTCCGCAAGGCCATCCAGTCGCCGGTCCGACAGATCGCCGAGAATTCCGGTGTCGAGGGCTCGATCGTGGTCGGCAAGCTGACCGACAGGAACGACCCGAATTTCGGCTTTGACGCACAGTCCGGCGAGTACAAGGACATGGTCGCCGCCGGGATCATCGATCCGACCAAGGTCGTGCGGGTCGCGTTGCAGGATGCCGCCTCGGTCGCCGGGCTGTTGATCACCACCGAAGCGATGATCGGCGACCGGCCCGAGCCCAAGGGTGCACCGGGCATGCCTCCTGGCGGTGGTATGGGCGGCATGGGCGGCATGGATTACTAAGCCGTCCCGCTCCATTGCGCGGTGGAAGGACCTCGCCTCTCCTTTTTAAAGCAGGGGAGGTGATGGCCCTTGCCTACTTTTCTCGCGGCCTTCAGTAATCAATGGGGCGCTCGATGACCGATGGTCCCGACAACCAGATACTCGCCCGCGACATGATTGACGTGCACGGGACAAAGGCCGCCGCCGTGGCGCGGGGCAATGCCCGTGCCGCGGCGCTCGCGGGTCAAGCCGCCCAGGCGAAATCTTGGATCAGGGTGCTCGGGGTCATCCAGCGGCAGCTCGCTGGGGGAATCGCCACGGCGTCAGCCGTTCGCTGACGACATGCAGGAGGGATCATGGCGCTACCCGCTCGATTTTCCCTGCTCCATTCGGATCTGAACAATTTTCTCTTCGCATCAGTCGGCGATGAGCAAAATGGAATGCCGCTCAACGTCGTCTCGGCTTTCACGCGGCTTGGTCTAGATCCGTGGAAGGAGGGCGCCCGACTCGCAGCCTTGCCGAGGAACCGCGCGGTCGAGGCGCTCGCGCCGATGATCGCTCGATTGTCGATCGATCGATCGCAGCTATCCGACAATTTGACCATCAGCCAGCGGTTGGTGGAGCTTTTGCCCGCACGCGGGCAGCCGGCCACCTGGGGCCGGGAGCCGGCGGGTGCGAAGGACAAGAAACATTCTCACGCTGTGATCTGGCTCGCTTGCCTTCTCGCAGCGGCGGTGCTCTTCAGCATGTGGCGATTCTGATGCCGGCGGCGCGCCCGGGAGGCTCCGGACGGATCAAAAAGCCAGGGCTGCGGGTGCCGTCAACCAGTTCTCTTTGACGAGAAAGATCATGAAATACCTCGTTCCGCCAATCCTGATCCCAATTTTCTTGATCATTGGTATTGCCGCATATGCGATGCTCCGGCCGCCGATTATTGCCGGCCCTCCATCCAATCCCGCGGCAAACTCACAGCTTCGATAGCCCTTGCGCCGCCCCAGTCGCCAAACCTGACGTCCATCGCCAACGATGACGAACGCGAGAGAGAGGTCTGCGAATTACCGCCTGGACAAAACCCAACCCTCGGTGGCCTCGCCCCCGCTTATCACTGTCGGGCTCGAGGATCGCGCCATATGACCGGGAGCGCGGGGGATCCGGTAACCGGTCAACCAGTGCGTGATGACGACCTTGCCGAAATGGCCGCAGCCCGCGAAGTGGCGGTAGAGGTCCTGTGCCGCGGCGAACGGAAAGGTCCGGTCAATGACCGGGCGCAAGCGACGCAATGCTATGGCCTGGTTCATCGCCTCAAAATCGGCGCGGTTCCAAACGCTGATCGCTCCGACCCTAAATGCCGCATCGGTCAGCAGTAACGGGGATCAGTTGAGGAGGCGAATGTGAAGCGATCGGGATTTATGCTGTGGGGCGACGCCACCGCGATCGGCGCAACAATGATCGCCGGCCCGGCTTACGCCGATCCGGTGGATCCTAACGGCTCGATGGCCGTTACCATCGGCGGACCGAACACCGTCGATACCGGCGACATATCGGGGGCGACAAGCTCGCTGCGGCTCTCCGGGAATGAGGCGGTCAGCTCGTGCGCCGACCCGTTTCCGGGGCCGCCCAGACAATTTCTGCGGCGCCGCCGGTGCCGGTTGCACTGCTCTGCATGCCCCCGGGTTTCTCGGCGCCGGCGACCAGGTCACGCAAAACGCAACCGATCCAAACCGCGGCCAGCGGATCGCGCCGCCGGCGCTCGCGCGGCACCTTCTTCTGCGACGGCCGGCGGGGGTCCTCTTCGATGCGATAGGCGGTGGCGGCGCTGAACCCGGCCTTGGCCGCGGCGATGACCGGCGGCTCGGTGTGACGGAAACTCATGTAGAGCCCATCTGGCAATCGGTGATGTGGCGGCCCGGCAAGGGCGGTTCCTCATCGGCATGAAGAACCCGCCTCCTATCCGGCCGGCCGTGACCGCCAGCCAACGCGCCCCTTCCAGGGCCGCGCCGTTCGCCGCATTCGCAACGTCAGTCGGGCTACGCCCTCCTTCCGTCGCTCATCCGGCGAGGTTCTCTCATCCTGATTGACGCGCTCCTCTCATCCTGTTCGCCGCGCAGCAACGGGCGGTGTCGATCATCAGACCGAAGGCATTCTTTGCCTCGCGCGCCGACATGGTTTTCATGGCCGCATCCTGTGGCGAGCCATTGCGCCGTTAAGGGCAGAATGGCTCTTTTCGCCAAGCTGTTTCGATTACAGGAGGGAGGGGAGCAGCGCGCGGATTTCGGGCGCTTGAAGCGCCAGGGCTCGTTGCCGGTCTCGATGATTTCGCAGCGATGGGTGCGCCGACCCGTGCATAGTCAGTCGTAAATCGTGCTTTTCTCATGCGTCAAAATCTGCATAAAAAAAGCCTAATTCTTTCGACGGCCGATTTTGATGAAAATATCTTCAGTAAAATCCGAGTGGATCGGAATATTTTCAGGTACGAATTGCAAACACCCGCTGGTCAACCGACATAGGCCGCAACCAAATTCGTGAGGGGATGGAAGAATGGCCGACGCCAGCAGCCCGCCGAAAGTTGATCTCGGCCTGGTGGCCGAGATCGTCAGCAGCTACGTCGGGAACAACCCGATTGGCATCGATCAGATCGGGAGCTTGATTGCGACGGTGCATCATACCGACCTGATTAAGTGCTAACCCGTGTGAACCAGGGATAGGAGCATAGCGAACGGATGCGGCCGGTTTCGCCGAGCAGCCAGTTCCACGCGGCACAACAGCTGTCGATGATCTCGTCGGCGGTGCGGAACACGCGGTGGGTGAGGTGATTGTCTTTGAGATGCAGCCACAGCCGCTCGATCGGGTTGAGTTCGGGTGAATAGGGCGGCAGGAAGACGAGGCTGAGGTTTTCGGGCACGCCGAGCTCGCCGGCGGTGTGCCAGCCCGCTTTGTCCATCAGCACCACGCCATGCGCGCCGGGGGCCACCGCCTGAGAGAGTTCGGCGAGAAACAGGTTCATCGCCGCGGTGTCGAGCCGGGTCAGCACCAGCGCCACCCCGGTGTCGCGCGCCGGGCAGACGGCACCGATGATCCAGGCCGACTGATAGCCGACATCGCGCCGCCCGCGCGGGGTATGGCCGCGCTGCCACCAGACATAGCCGGTGCGTCCCTTTTGCCCGACCCGGGCCTCGTCCTGGCTCCAGATCTCAAACCGCTGCGCCTCAGGATGGGCCGCGGCAATCTCGTTCAGGCAAGCAGCAAACCCCCTTTTTTGAAGGCTTGCTGGGCCTTCTCGTCGCTTTGCGGGTGGCGTGGCCGGGTCTTGCGGTGGCTCAGGTCGAGCGACCACAACAGCCGCAGCATCCCGGTCTCGCTGTAGCTGACCGCCCAGCGCTCCTCGACATACCGACACAAATCGACGATCCGCCAACGCCCGACCTGGTGCTTCGCCGGATCGGGACCGGCCAGGACAATCGCTTTCAGGCTGGCCATCTGACCCTCGCTCAGCTTGGGCAGGCGCCCCGGCTTCGGTCGGTCGCACAGCCCGGCAAGCCCTTCGGCGTTGTAGCGGTGCACCCAGTCGCGCAAGGTCTGCCGATCCATTCCCGCCAACCGCGCCGCACTCGCCCGGTCCATCCCGTCGAGCGCGTTGGCAATCGCGATCAGCCGGGCGCTGACCCGGCCGTCACGTTCCCGCCGGGCCTGCCGGCGCAATTCCTCCGAACTGATGTCGTCCCGGATCACCAGAGCAGACATTGCGGTTCCCCCGTCCCCAAACCACAACATCTGCTACTCGCCACCAGCCACCGACGCAATTCCTTTGGCAAGTCAGCATCAATTCAGGTGGGTATCATACGCTCAGCGGCCTTGGCCAGGATGCGCCGGCAGCTTTGCGGGAAGCATTGACGCCGGCGGTGCCGATCCGGCGCTCGGTGCAGCCCGACTATGTCGTGTGTCTCGAATGCGGGTTTCGCGCGTTAACCCTGCGCCGGCATTTGCGCATGTCGCACGGGCTCGAACCGGCGGCCTATCGCGCCCGCTGGAAGCTTGCGACGGATCATGCGCTGACGGCACCGGCCTATTCGGAGCGGCGTTCGGCGCTGGCAAAAGAGCTCGGGCTCGGTCGCAAGCGGGCCGAGGCGGAAACACCGGCGCGGCCGCGACGAGGTCGGCGGCGGCAGGTGGCTACGGAGTAGGCCGAGACGAGGTTATCACGGGCGGCGGTTCGGGAATCGGGAACACCGGTCGGGCCGCCGCTCTGTTGCCGCCGCGCCTATATTTGATAATGTCCTTTATCTCCGTGTAAATCAGCCGAGCTTTGAGTAACATAAAAAGGACGTTATGTTACACTACGCCGGAGAAACGAGGATTCATGTCGGGGATCGTCGAGCAGATTTTGAGCGCAAGGGGTATCGGCGGCGGAAATGGAGTGTGCGCTTGAGGCGATCAGCGCGCTGCCGCCCCAAGACCGCAAAGACATCGGGGCGCGTGCAGTCTGTCTGATTCGGATGTTCGGTGAGACCGAAGTGAGTGCGCGGGTGGCGGCAATCGATTGGCGGTTCCAGGCGCTCGCGCGGCTCTCGACCCGCCCGGAATTCAGGAATTGGTCGCTTCCGGGCGGTGATGGCGGCAGCAAAATCACGATAGCCGTATTGGAGGCGTCGGCAGCCGAGCCTTTGATCGAGCTCGACGATCTGCCGGCCTTCGATGCGGACAATTTCTTCAAACGCCTGCTGGCGACCACGGAGGAAGAAGGTCATGGCTGACGCTCTCCTCCCGGCGGTCAGGAACCAGCCTGGCCGGCCGGCATCGCCAGCAGGCGCGTTGGTGATCCCTGCGGTGATCGCCGACGTCGGCGATCATGCCGCGCGCCGCTTCATCGAATTCTTCGCCGCCACGATCCGCAACAAGAACACCCGCATGGCCTATCACCGGGCCGCGTGCCACTTCTTTGCCTGGGTCGAGCGGCACGAGATCGGCGGGCTCGCCGACATCGAGCCCATCCATGTCGCCGCCTATATAGAGGTGCTGCAGACGACGGCCGCCAAGCCGACCGTCAAATTGCACCTCGCGGCGATCCGCATGCTGTTCGACTGGCTGGTGGTCGGCCAGGTCCTCGCCGTCAACCCGGCGCATGCGGTGCGCGGGCCTAAGCATGTCGTGCGGCGCGGCAAGACCCCGGTGCTCACCGAGGACCAGGCCCGCCGTCTACTCGACAGCATCGACACCGCGACCGTCGTCGGCCTGCGCGACCGCGCTTTGATCGGCGTGATGACGTATGCCTTCGCCCGCATCGGCGCCGTCGTCGCGATGAAGGTCGAGGACTACTACCCCGAGGGCAAGCGCTGGTGGGTGCGCCTCCACGAGAAAGGCGGCAAGCGGCACGAGATGCCGGCGCATCACAAACTGGAAGCCTTCATCGACGAGTATCTCGCTGCGGCCGGGATCCGCGAGGCCGGCAAGACCCCCCTCTTCCACTCGGCGCTGCAAGACCGGCAAGCTGACTGACAAGCCGATGAACCGCGTCGACGCCTACCGCATGGTGCGAAGGCGCGCGGCCCATGCGGGGTTCAAGGTCAAGCTCGGCTGCCACGTGTTCCGTGCGACCGGCATCACCGCCTATCTGGAGGCCGGCGGCACCCTCGAGAACGCCCAGGCCATGGCCGCGCATGAAAGCCCGCGCACGACGAAGCTCTACGACCGCACCGACGACGCGATTACGCTCGACGAGATCGAACGGATCAATATATGAGGATAGACGACGAACTTACCCCCCCTGCGCCAACAGATATGGTCGGCGTAAGCGGGCCGCTGTGCCGCACGATCGGCCGCGGCACCACCCGGCTGACTCGCACGTGCTGCCACAGGCGAACGCCTATGCGATTGCCCGCCGCCGCGCCGCGGCGGCCGGCGTTAAAACCAAGCTCGGCAACCACAGCTTCCGTGCAAAAAAAAGCCGCGGCGTGGCAAATCACGCTTCGACACGCACGAGACAGCTCTACGATTGCCGCCGCGACGAGGTCAGCCTCGAGGTGGTCAGGCGGATCGTGATTTGAGAATTACCTATTCGGCCGAACGCGGCTGTCGAGCATTTGCCGGATTTTCGCCGCCAGACCGGCAAAGCTGAAAGGTTTTATGATCAATTGGACCCCGCTATCGAGCCGTCCCTGGTGGATTATCGCGTTCTGGGCATAGCCGGTCGTGAACAGCACCTTAATGTCAGGCCGGCGCTTGCTCGCTTCATCGGCCAGCTGCCGCCCGTTAAAGGGTCCTGGCAGGCCGATATCGGTAAACAGCAGTTTGACGTCGGGCTCGGTCGCCAACAAGCTGAGAGCGGTGTCGCCCTCGTGCGCCTCCAACACCCGATACCCGAGTTCTCGCAGGATTCCAATGGTATACGTCCGGACATCGGTATCGTCTTCGACGACAAGGATGGTCTCCTCGCCCCCGAGTAGCGATATCCGCGGCGGTCGGCGTGGGTCCTCAATGGCGTCCGCCATCGCGTTCACCCGCGGGAAATAAATCCGTACGGTCGTGCCTTCCCCGGTTCGCTGTAGATCTTGATGTGCCCGCCCGATTGCTTGACGAAGCCGTAGACCTGCGATAGCCCAAGGCCAGTCCCCTCTCCTAGAGTTTTGGTGGTAAAGAACGGCTCGAACGCTTTTTCGCTGACATCTTTCGTCATGCCGACGCCGGTATCGCTGACGGCGAGCATGACGTATTGGCCGGCAGCGACTTCGGTGTGAGCATGCGCGTAGGCGTCATCCAGATACGTATTCGCTGTTTCGATCGTCAGCCGGCCGCCGCCCGGCATGGCATCGCGGGCGTTGAGCGCCAGGTTGAGAACGGCATTCTCGACCTGATTGGAATTGACCGATGCCTGCCATAGGCCCCCTGAAAGTACCGATTCGACCTTGATATGCTCGCCCAGCGTGCGGGTCAGCAGATCGGACATGCCGATGATCAGACGATTGAGGTCGAGCGGCTTGGGGTCGAGCGGCTGCTGTCGCGAATAGGCCAATAGCCGGTGCGTCAGCGTCGCCGCCCGCTCCACGCAACGCAACGCGGCCGCGATCAGCCGATGAGAACTGTCATCCCTCTCCAGCCGCCGTTGCAGAGTCTCGATATTCCCGCCGATGACCGTCAGCATATTGTTGAAGTCGTGCGCGATGCCGCCAGTGAGCTGACCAATTGCTTCCATCTTCTGCATCTGACGCAACTGGTCTTCCACAACCTGCTTCTCGGTCAAGTCGCGGGTCACCTTTGCGAAGCCCAATAAGCGCCGCGCGTCGTCATACACGGAGTTGATCGTGACGCTTGCCCAGAACCGCTCTTCGCCTTTGCGTACGCGCCAGCCCTCCATCTCGAACCGGCCCGTGCGCTGCGCTGTGTCGAGCGCGAGCTGAGGCAGCCCGCTGGCGCGGTCCTCTTCGGTATAGAATCTGGAAAAGTGCTGTCCGATGATCTCGTCCGTCGTGTACTTCTTGATGCGTTCCGCCCCCGCATTCCAGCTGATAACGACGCCTTCCGTATTGAGCATGAAAATGGCGTAGTCTTCGACACTATCGACCAGGTGACGAAACTGGCGCTCGCTTTGGTCGAGCTGGGCAAAGACATCCCGGATTTCGCGGGTGCGCTGCTCGATCCGCTGTTCCAGGGTATCGTTCAGAGCGCTCAAGTCCTGCTCGGCTTGACGGCGCGCGACTAGCTCGTGCTGGCTCGTTTCATAGAGGCGCGCATTGTCGATGGCGATGGCTGCCTGCGCAGCGACCGCGACGAGCATGCGTTCGGCTCTGGCGCTGAAGACGCCCGGCCGCGAATGCCCGAAAAAAGGCTCCCGAGCACCTCGCTGGATCGTGACCTGACCGGCAATGCGAGATAGCTGCGCACCGGCAGGTGGCCGGGCGGCATACCGTGATAAGGCGGGTTTTTGCCATAACGCGGATCTGCCTGGATGTCGTCCGACCGCACCGGATCGTCGCCTCTGAAGGTAGGCCCGAACACGGCCGTATTGCGTGGCTGCGGAAACTTTTCGAACGCCTCCCGCGGCGCGCCGGAAAGCGTGTAAAGCCGATACGCCTCGCCACTTTCCTCGATGACATTGTAAAAGAACGCCCCGAATTCGGCGCCGCTGAGTTCGACGCCGGCGTCGGTCACGGTTTGCACCAGCCGCTCCAGGCTGAGTTCGCTCGCCAGGATGCCGCCCGTCCGGTTGATGATTTCGAGAGTCTCGCGCTTCCTCCTGGACCTGGGCGATGCGCGCCTCTAGGGTTTCGTTCACCGCGAGGAGCCGTGCTTCCAGCCGCTTGCGCTCGGTGATCTCGTAAAAAACCCCGGCCAGCCACCGCGCCTCTCCCGTCTCACCGCGCGGAATCTCGCCCTTGCCGGCGATCCAGTGGATCGCGCCGTCGCCGTGGCTGACCCGGAATTCGGCGTAAAAAACTCCACTCTGCTGCGCCTGTTTTGCCGCCTCCAACAATTTCGGCGCGTCATCGATGAAAATGGCGTGCTCCCAGTCGGAAAAACGCGGGCGCGGCTCGTCGGCCGCGAAGCCGAAGAGGGCAGCAACCGGCGCCGTCCATTCCCAAGCGCCGGTTACGAGATCCCACTCGAACCACCCAATCCCGCCCGCCGTTTGCGCCACCCGGAACCGCTCTTGGGCTTCCCACAGGCGGCGATCGAACTGCTGCCGGTCCGGGCGCTCGTCGCTCATCACGCGTGCTTTTGCTAGTCCGCGCTCAGCAGCGCCTTGGCTTCGACCATCGCGCGCATCTTTCCCAGCGCGATATGACGAGGCAGATGGTTGAAACCGCAGTTGCCGGTGATGATCGTCTGCTCCGGCGCCAGCCACGGATGCGCGCGGATGCGCGCGGCGATCACCGTGCCTGTTTCGATATTGGGCGACTGCACGTCGACCGCACCGACACCAAGCTGCTGGTTCCCCAGCAGCGCCTCGAACGCGCCGACCCGGTCGTGCTCGACGAGATAGGAATGGCAGCGGATTTGGCAGATCAGATCAGCCTTGTACCGGCCGGTGTCAAAATAGCGGTGGCCGATCTGCCCGTCGTAATCGGGACCTACGGCGTAGTTGCCCTGACAGACATGCAGCGACACATGGACATCGCGCGGCAGATCCTCGATCGCCAGATTGATCGCCTCAACCGCGCTGCGGACCTCTTCGTCGCTCGGTGGCGTCAAATAGGGCTCGTCGATTTGGATGTGCTTGCAGCCGGCCTCGGCCAGCCAACATAGATTGTTGTTCAGCAGCTTTGCCGCATCGAGCATCATCCGCTTCGGGTCTTGGTAATGCTCGTCATAGGTCACCGCCGTCAGGAAATGCGGCCCGGTCATCGTTATTTTGACCGGGCGACGGGCAAACTCGGAAACCGTCTTGAATTCATCGACCAGACCGAGGTCGGTCGTATCGAAAATCGGCCCGGTACATGTCGCCGCCGGATGCGTCACGTTCAGGTCGTAAGGCGTGATCGGCTTCGGGCGGGTCACAGAAGTGATTGAGCATCGCATTGGGCGGGGAGTTGCGGTTGTGCGAACGCCGGTGCGCCTCGCCGCCAGTGATGATGTCGATGCCGGCCGCTTCCTGCTCCAGCACGGCGGCTTGCATGGTGCGGAATTGCGCGTCCGCCATGTCGGCCGGCTGGAGCTGCCCCATCGTGATCAGGCGATCGAGCGCCTCGTACCAGCGCGGCACGCTGTAAGCGCCGATGACGGTCGTCGTGTACTTGGGGTAGCTCGCCATTGTCGCCGGTTGACCGGGTTATACGCCGGTTTCAGCAGCCGCCGGATGGTCTGGTGGCCAGGAACGCGCGATCACGGCCGATAGCCCGCAGATTGCCGCGAAACTCGCGAGCGAAGCGGATTGCTTGCTGGTGCTGCGGAAAGATCACCTGGATCGTGTCGGCGCCGATCGAGCGAAATGAACTCGGTTGCGAGTTCGCTTCGTCGAGCCAGAGGCGCATTTGGGCCATGCGGCTGGCCAGCTGATCGCGTGCGATAACGATTTCCACGGTGAACGGCATTCCCAGTCCGAACCTTCTTCTTCCGAGCTGATAAGGTATCAAGCGGGAAGCAAAACACGTGTTATTATGTGCAAAGTTTTGTAACAGCAATGCGATTTTTCTATGTTCCGTATTATGGCGTAGCGGAGCGACCTCCCAAGTCGCAAGCGTGTGACCCGGATCACACCGCCATCGGCGGCCGGGACGGATTTCGAGGCGCCTCCACCCCTCCGGCTGCTGTTGGAAGCGTGCGCGCTATATGGAGGTCGCCATATTGACGCGGTTCTGATGCAAATCGCCGACCTTGAGCGCTGCGATCTCGGCGCGGCGCAGCCCGACCTGCAAACCGACCGACAGGATCGCGCGATCGCGCAGGCCTGCGACCGTATCTTCGGTCGGCAGGTCGAGCAGTTTGAGCGCCTGCGTCTTGGAAGGCCAAGGTCGAACCTTCGTCATGATTGATCGCCGGCCGCTCGACTTCGCCGACCGGGTTGCGCGGTGCGTAGTCGTGGCGGACTAGGTGCTTGTACAGTGACGACAGTGCCGCGAGCCGGCGGCGGATCATTGACGAGGCGGCGCGCTCGACCTCGCGCATGAAACGCTCCCGGGCGATCACCGCATTGTGGTCGGCCTTGCGCAGTTCCTCGGTTCCTCGGGGGTGACGATCGACAAGGTGCGCATGAAGTGCTGCACGTCGAGCCGTAGGCGCGGCGGGTGCGCATCGTCTGCGCCAAGCGCCCCTTCGCCGGCCCGGCGGTGGTGCTAGCCTATCTTGGTCGCTACACGCATCGCGTCGCCATCTCAAACAGCCGGTTGATCGACATGACCGGCGATCGGGTGCGCTTTCGCTGGTGCGATTACCGGTATCACAACAAGAGCAAGGTCATGGCTCTTGGCGGCCGATGAGTTCATCCGGCGTTTCCTGCTGCACAGCCTGCCGGACGGCTTTCACCGCATCCGCCATTACGGGTTTCTCAGCAATCGTCACCGCCGAGAAACTCGCCCTCTGCCGTCAGCTGCTCGCGATCGCCGCGGCCGCGCCGCTCGACAACGGTGACGAGGTTGGGCCGCCCCGGGTCCGGAGCTTTGACACTTGTCCTTACTGCGGCGGGCGCATGGAGGTGCTCGACCCGCTGCTACGATCGCGCCCAGCCAATCCCTCGACATGGCACGACAGCTCGTGAACGCTCGCCAGCTGGCTCTCATGATCAACGCGCTCGCCATTTCTGCTGCCGGCGCCGCCGAGGGACGGGGAGCCGCGCGTCATGCCGCCGCCGCGTCGCCACATCCGCTGTGCGCGGCACGAGGCCTCGGCATCGCAGCCGCTCAACCCTCTCGCTGTCGCCGCCCGCATTCTATCCCCCATAGCCCGAGCCGCTTCCCGCGGTTTCGCTCAACCCGGATCATCACGGGGGTCGGCCCATATGCTGCCCTCGGGCCTTGGCCGGCTTCTGCCTTCGGCGGTGCGGGTGCGGATAAGATCGCGCTCCACGTCCGCCAAGCCGCCGAGAACGGCAATCATCAATCGCCCGGTGATGGTGCCGGTGTCGGCCCAAGGCTCGGCTAATGATCGAAACTCCGCCTTCGCGTCCACGATCTGCTTGACGATGGCGAACAGGTCAAAGGTGCTGCGCGCGAGACGGTCAATCCGGGTGACTGTCACCACGTCGCCGGGGGCGAGGGCGTGAAGCATTTTAGAAGCTCGCGCCGGTCGGCGTGCGCGCCGGTCACTTTCTCCCGGTAAATTATCGAACAGCCCGCGCCGCGCGACTGCTCAAGCTCAGCGTCGAGCGTCTGGCCATAGGTACTGACGCGGGCATAGCCGAGACGGCGATTTTGCGGGTGAATTTCGGTCATATCTTACGGCAAACGTAACCGCATTGATCGGGCGAGGGCAGGCAAATTTGCCGAAAGTTGATTTATGGCGCGGAATGGCCAGAAGGCTCACCGCGTTAGTGAGTCACTATGTGCGGAGTGGTAGTAATCGCAGCTTCAGCCGGTGGCCTTAATCCCCTCCGGTGCATCATCGCGGCGCTGCCGGTTCCCTGCACGGCGGCGGTCTTTATCGTCATGCACATAGGCCCCCACCCAAGCATGCTCCCGAGCCTGCTGATGCTGAGTGGCAGGGGCCAGCATGTCGCAGCCTTTGCTCAGGATGGCGCCCCGATTGAGGCTGGACGCATCTACGTAGCGCCGCCCGACCATCACATGTCTTTGGCATCGTCCAGCATCCGGTTAATCCAAGGGCCGAAAATCCACTACACCCGTCCAGCCGCCGATCCGCTGTTCATCTCCGCCGCTGAAGCGCATGGGCGGCGGGTTCTGGGCATTGTTCTAAGTGGTGGCGACAGCGACGGAGCCGCTGGGGTGCGGGCTATCACCGAGCACGGCGGCATGGCTTTGGTTCAGGACCCTAAAGAAGCGAAAACGCCTTCCATGCCACAATCTGCCATGATGGCGGATCATCCCGACGCCTGCTTGCCGGTCAAGGAAATCGCGGAGCGTGTGCGCGTATTCTGTTCCCGTACTTTTCATGATTCTGCAAAGCCCTTGCCGGGATACGGAGTGAGGATCGACCGCGAGGCAAGCACGTCTCGTCACGCTGTACCGGGATCACGGTAAGCCGCGGGGCATCCGCAGCACAAAAGAAACTGAATAGGGACCGAGAAACAGGTCGCCGAGCGCGCGGCGCAGCAGGTAGGTGATCCGCCGCTGCGCCAGATGGTGCGGGCGATCGTGGATCATGTGGCAGCGCTGGCACAGGCTTTTGAGGTTGCACAGCCGATTGTTGCGCGGGTCATTATCGAGATGTGCCGCGGCCAGCACCACGCGAGTTTGCCGGATCTGCGCGGTTTCCACGAGATCGGGCCAGCGGGCCGGGCGGCCACGGCCGTTACGCCAGGTGCGCCGCGCGGCGTCGAACCAGCGGCCGTCGGGCAGACAACGAATTGTCATGCCGTGCGGCCGGCCGCATCCCTGGCACATGCCAGCGGCGCGCTCGAACCGCACGCGCCGGCTGATCTGCGGCCAGTCCCTGGGATAAAACCCCCGCATCTCAGGTCTGATCGGCATCGC
Source organism: uncultured Alphaproteobacteria bacterium (assembly GCA_963795485.1). Lineage (GTDB taxonomy): Bacteria > Pseudomonadota > Alphaproteobacteria > ATCC43930 > CGMCC-115725 > AP-15. The sequence goes on along the minus strand of CAWCIL010000007.1, from coordinate 325,414 downwards.
CACCCCCATTTGCCTTAACGACAGCGGCCTCCTTGTCGAGCAGGCGATAGACGCTGGCGCGGCCAATGCCGAGACGCCGCGCGATCGCCGCCGGGCCGAGCTTCTCTTCCCGGCGCAGGCGCAGCACCTCGGCGGCATCGATCGACGGCAGGCGCCCCTTGTAGACGCCGCGTGCCTTGGCGGCACTGATCCCCTCGAGCTGGCGCTCGCGCCGCAGATTGGTTTCGAATTCGGCAAATACGCCGAGCATGTCGAGGAAGGCCTTGCTGGCGGCGGTGCCGGTGTCGACCGGCTGCTCGGTCGCCCTCAAGGCCACCCCCTTGGCCTTCAGCTCGTGCACGATGTCCTGCAGATCCTTCAGCGACCGCGCCAGCCGGTCGATGCGGGTGACGACGAGTGTGTCGCCGGCGCGCAGAAACTCGAGCAGCACCTGCAATTCGCTGCGGCCGTGGCGGCGGGTGCCGCTCGCCTTCTCGGCGCGGATGACCTCGCACCCCGCCCCCTTGAGGGCCGAATGCTGGATCGAGAGATCCTGATCGAGGGTCGAGACCCGGGCGTAGCCGTAAAGGGCCATCAAGGTGCAAAACTGTCTCGTTAGCCTCTAGACGTTCTTCTGTTATCGTCTCGGAGGCGAATTTTCAAGCCAATTGAGACAGGTTTTCGCGTCTCAGGCGATGCCTCTCTGGGGTAGACCCTTGCGATACAGGGACGCGCTCGATTGCCAGCTCGCTGTCGAGATGAACCCGCTGCGCCGCCGCATGATCCGAAGACATGAAGATCCGCAACCTGTCGCCTCCGCGGTGCTACGCGGATGGGTTGGAGCCCTGCAGGGAACCCTGCTGCACTGCACAACGTTTTACGGGCTCGCGACGTGGTCCAGGGGTTTGAACGTCTCTGCCGTCTTCGCTCCGCTGAAATAGAAAGCCGACATGTCACGAACCATCCGCCTTGGCGCGCTCGCCCAACCACCACCCCAGGCAGGGCCTCGGCCGTGAAGTTAGGTCGAATTCTCGGCCTCGGGGCCGCGGTGCTGGCGGCCGCCGCGTTGACCAATCGCGCGCTCGCGCGACGGGCCGAACGCCGCAACCCGCCGGAGGGCAAATTCATCACGGTCGACGGGGTCCGCCTGCATTACATCGAACGCGGCGCCGGGCCGGTCATCCTGCTGTTGCACGGCAACGGGACAATGGCGCGGGATTTCGTGCTGAGCGGCGTCCTCGACCTCCTGGCCAAAGATCACCGGGTAATCGCCTTCGACCGGCCCGGCTTCGGCTTCAGCGAGCGTCCGCGCGGCCGGATCTGGACCGCGGAGGCGCAAGCCGCACTGCTGCATAAGGCGCTCGTCGGGCTCAAGGTGAGGCAGGCCGTCATCGTCGGCCATTCCTGGGGGACACTCGTGGCCCTCGCCTTGGCGCTGCGCGAGCCGTCGGAGGTGGCGGGTCTGGTGCTGCTGTCCGGCTATTACTTCCCGAGCGTCCGCGCGGATGTGGCGCTGGGGTCATGGCCGGCCGTGCCGGTGCTCGGCGACATCCTGCGGTACACGATTTCGCCCCTGCTTGGCCGGCTGACGGCGCCGATGGTCTACCGCAAGCTGTTCGCGCCCTCGCCGGTTGCCCGGCGCTTTACCGGCGAATTCCCGCTCGAACTCGCGGTACGCCCGTCGCAGATCCGGGCCAGCGCCGCGGAGACCGCCCTGATGATCCCCGGAGCGGCAGGCCTGGCCGGGCACTATCCCGAACTATCGATCCCGGTCGCGATTGCGGCGGGGCTCGGCGACAAGATTGTGGACTGTGACCGCCAGGCGGGGCGATTGGGCGCGGAATTGCCGCAAAGTACGCTGCGCAAGGTGCCCGACGCCGGTCACATGATCCATCATATCGTCCCCGAGCAGGTTGCCGCTGTCATCCTGGACGTGGCCCGGGCAGCCTTCGCGCGCGACCGGGAGGAGGTAACGGCTGACGCGTAGCCGCCCGCCGGGACAATCCTCTCGGCGCGAAATGCCATCCCTCGCAGGTCGCCAGAGCGACGCCGCGACCGAGGGGCGACGCCGTCAGGCTTTCCGGAGAATGCGCTCGATATCGTTGACGGCAACCCCGTAGACCTCGGCGACTTGGGCAGCCGTCATGCCGTATTTTACCCAACTACGGACGGCGGTTATCGGACATTTGAGGTGAGGGACACGGGCTGAGGCCAGAGGCTGAGCTTGCGGACACCCTCTGACCACCGGCACCGCCCAGCATGTCTACGAGACGCTCTACTGCGCCCGCGGCCAGGCCGAGAACCTGATCAAGCTGCACAAGACCCAGCTCGCTTCCGACCGCACCTCTTGCCGCCAACCGCGTGCTAACCAGATGCGGCTGATCCTCCACACCGTTGCTGATTGGCTGATCCTCGCCGTTCGCGACGCCATCCCAACGACCGAGGCGCTCGCCACTGCCGAGTTCGCCACCATCCGCCTGCGCCTGTTGAAACTCGGCGCCCGCATCATCGAGACCGCCGCCCGCGTCCGCATCGCGTTTGCCGCCGCTTGTCCCGAGGCCGCCCTCTTCCGCCACATCGCGACCGGGCCGATCCCCGCAGAGCCGTAAATCACGGGGCCGTGGCGCCCCGAGAGCCAATCCCAACAACCTCCAGCACCGGCATCAGTCACCCACACCCGGCGGCGAAACAGACGCCACCACAATCACGCCTTCGACCAATACGAGAATTTCAGCCCCCACCTCTGCCCCCCTTATGAATAAGGCGGGCTAATCGCCTGCATGGGGAAGCGACCGAGGGCACGAGGCTCGACCCTATCACCGAGAAGCCAAGGAAATGGCCGCCCACCAGATTGCCGCCCAAAGCCCAACCGACGACAACGTAACCGCGATCACCGCCGATCGAGTTGACCAGCGGTCGTTGTCACCCGTGCTGGCCTTTCTCTCATGAATGGTCGGGGCGTTTGCTGATACGGTCTCCATCAGCGCCTCACATCGGAACGTGGTCCTCGCTCTACCGTCTGATCAAGATTAACAAACTCCTGGACCGGAGATCACCCCGCCAGCCGTCAAAAATGCGTCCTTTGTTCTGTTGGATAAGTCCAAGGCCGTGTCGGAGCGGGCATGATTGTTCCGGCTATGTCCTGCCAGGACCGTCAATCTACCGTCAATCAGCGACAATGTTCTTACTTCAATCGTATCGAGAACTTAGCCCTTTGACGATATTTTTATTTCTAAAGGGCTATATCGTAGGCAAAGGTAATTTGTTTTCCTTTGAAAAAAATGATGTGGTGCTCCATAATTTATCCCTATCCGATTAAAGCAGGTTGCCCAACTGGAGCGGGAAATCGCCGAACGCGGTTGGCGCCGGCCGGCGTGGCGCCGGCTGTGAGCTGGTCGTAGGTGATGGTGGCGCATTCGACGGCGCGGCGGATCAGATAACCGTCCAGGCCGTCGGGCAGGTTGCGTCGGTTGAAGCGGTAGGACCATTCCCGCAGATAGCGCGGCAAGTGCTTGGCGCTGACCCCGTGATGGGTGCCGACGAACCAGGCTTTGATGTTGCCGAACAGGGTATGGATGATCGGGAAGAATTCGCCGGCATTGGCGCCGTCGTCCTGAACCACCGGGGTGTGCTTGAGATGCTCGCCGAGATCGGCCTGCTGGCCGCGATAGCCGGCAAACCCGTCGGTCAGCAGATGCGAACCGGCCGCGACGTTCGCCTTGAGAAAGGCGCCCAGTTCCGCGCCGCTGGCGGCCGGCAACACCGCGATGCGGGCGTTGCCGGCAAAGAAAGCCGTGCTGACGTTTGACGGCGTGAGCCGCGCTTGCCCTTCTTGTTCTTTGGCGCCGGCACCTTCTCGACGGCAACGACGACCAGGCTCTTATCGGGGTTTTTCGTGCTGCGGCCGGGACTGCTCGGATCGCCGCGGCCACCGATGAGGGTCTCGTCGGCTTCGAGAAAGCCGCGCAGCGGCCGCGCCGGGTCCTCGCTCAGCCCATGGCGCAGCTTGTGCGCCATGGTCCAAGCCGTCTGGTACGCCACCCCCAGCTCCCGCTGCAGAAACTTCGCCGAGACGCCGCGCTTGTCGCGGCCCATCAGGTAAGCGGCAAGAAACCACTTCGTCAGATCTGTGCGGGTGCGGTGGAAGACCGTCCTCGCGTCACCGATTCCTGGCGGTGACAGGCGGCGCATTCGTAGACCCGCGGCCGCGCCTTCAGCCGCCAAGCCCCCCGTCCGCCGCATCCGGCACACACAAACCCAGCCGGCCAGCGCAGCCCCGCCAGATGCTCGATGCACCGCTCCTCGGTCCCAAACCGCGCCGCAAATTGCAGCAGCCCGCCATCCGATCCCCCCTCCGCATCGACCGGACATGCTACCGCGGGGCGAGGCCCAATACTAGAACATTCAGAGAACCTGCCTTAACCGAATAGGGAAACCATAATTTTACCTAAGAAATCGTTAGGACTTAGCTTTATAAGCAGCCAATTTCGGTAAGGTTGGCCGTCGCGCTGGAAGGACGAGGATGAGCAAAATACTACGCAGCGGCCAAGTCGCGATATGGGCTGTGGAACTCGTCTATCCCCACCCACCACAGCGCAGAGGAAGGGTTGCCAACGGCTCAGGCACGATAGTGCTCCAAACTGACGGCACGGCCTGTATCGACGGGAGCCCGGCCCGATTGACTGACGATTGGGGCAGGCCCTGTTATCTCCGGCTCAATATGCGGATCTATGAAGGGATAGATGAGGTTGTCGAGAAGGACCCCCATCTCATCGGGGCGTTTGACTAAAATACGGCGTCGATAGCGGAGCGGTCCGCTATAACCTCTTTGGTAAAACGTAGGTGCACGACTGTAGATGCGGCCAAGGGTCTCAGTCGCTTTTAAGCCGTATCTCCCCAATAATAATAGCACTATGCGATGCGGGTCATTGTCTCCTTTGCCTCTCCGTCACGTTCCATGGCGGTGATGGTCGATCATTTTGGTTTTCGACACCGATCAGAATCCACGCTCGGTGTACAGTTGCTATGCAGCCAGTCTTTGCCTCACCGTTGACTTGATCAATACCGCTCCCTTCTCGGCGATCATGATTGTCGGGGCGTTGGTGTTGGTCGAGCTGACCGCCGGCATGACCGAAGCATCGATGACGCGCAGCGCTTCGAGCCCATGCACCCGGAGCTCGCTGTCGACGACGCTCATCGCGTGATTGCCCATCATGCAGCTGCAGCTCGCGTGATAGACGGTTGAGCCGTTCTGCCGTGCATAGTCCAACAGCTCGTCGTCGGTCTGCACGCTCGTCCCTGGCAGGTTTTCGGCGACGACGTATTTGGGGTCACTGGACGATTTGTCCAAAATTGCACGCTAACGGAGTGTCCAGGGTAGGTGCTCTTTGTCCCTTATCTCCCAGCCGTGCCGCAAATCCGTCGCTCGATGGCCCAAACTAGTGCTCAGACGCAGACAGAAGATTTCACTCAACCGTCATGGCCGGGACGAGCCCACGGCTGTCCGGTTCAGCTGGGGTTCCATTGCAGCATCATTTGCGCGGGGTTCGCAATCGGCGGTGGTTCGGGGTCGAGCAGCTGGTCGAGCGGTCGGCGATGCATCAGGTTGAGGCGGACCAGGCGGGCGAAGGCGAGTGGGCTGGTGACCGCCTGCTGCCCGGCCTGGGCGAGACGCAGCAACAAAAAGGCGATCAGCGCGACGGCGATCTGGATCCGCACCGCGTTTTCCGAGGTGCCGAGAAAGCGGCGGATTTTGAGGGTCTGCTTGACCCAGCGGAAGAACAGCTCGATCGCCCAGCGGCGCTTGTAGAGATCGGCGATCTCTTGAGTGGCGGCATCCAGATCGTTCGAGAGCAGGCGCAACACCTTGCCGGTATCGAGCTTGATGCGGACCTCGCGTACCGGGTCCGCAAACGGGTTACTCCGCCCGCTGCCTTGGCGCGCCGGCAGATGGCCGATGCGGTCGGAGAGGATCGCGCCGTCACGGCAAACCGCCAATTCCGCGACCACCGTCAACGGGGTATTGGCTTTGAGCCGGGTGACGATGCGGCATTGCGCGGCGTCGAGCTTGGCCCACCACGCATAATCATAATAGCCGAGATCAAAGACATAGGTAGCGCCGGGCTCGATCGGCATCGCCTGAGCGGCGGTGATGTCGTTGACCCGGGCCGCGGTGATCGCCGCATAGATCGGCCGGTCGGCGTCGGGATCATAGACGACGTGCAGTTTGGCGCCGCACACGCCCTCGGAAAAGCGCGCCCAATCGCGGCTGCGCGCGTCGAGCCGCAGACCGCTCGCATCGATCAGATAGGTGGTCTCGGTGAGGCTCCGGCGCAGCCCGCGATGGGCCCGGCTGATCATCAGCGCCAAGAGCGCGGCGAAGACGTTGGCTGGCCGGTCGCGGTTGGCGTCGGCCAGGGTCGCGCGCCGCGGCAGCCTCGCCCCCAGATGATAAAGCCGCGCCTGCTGGCTCTGGATCCCGCCGACGATCTCGCGCAAGCTCGCAGCACCGGCCAATTGCCCATACAGCAGGGCCACAATCTGGCTCTTGGTGGTCAACCGGCGGGCCCGCGCGTCGGCCCGGTGCACCCCGACCAGTCGGTCGAATTCCTCCCACGGGACATGCTTCAGCAACTGATGAAAAACGCTATTGTGGTGGCGCATGGCGCTGACCTCAGTTTCGTGTCCGGAACGTGTGGTGACGTCCAACGACGAATAGATACAGCGCCATGCCACCCCTACAGCACAAAATGTGCCGGACAGCCGTGGCACAAGGCCGGGCATGACGAATACGGCGACCTTGCACCATCTGAATGCGTCTGAGCACTAGGATACCGATGCCGCCCTGGCAGAAAAAGTGCTTGGTCTGGGTTATTAATTGTACCGAGCACCGATTAGACGAATGCGCTTGGTTTTGGAGCCCGCCGATCGCCTCGAAAGCCCTGGGTGTGGGCGCCGATCCAATCGCCCAGCGCTTGGGTCCAGCGGTCCAGTTCGCCTCGGCATAGGTGAAGTTGGAGGCGCCCAGCACGGCGAGGAATTTGTGCCGACAGGGTCTTGCCGTTCAGCCGATCAACGATCACCGGCACGGTGGCGCCGGCGCAATCGACAAACAGCTTGTCGTCGCCGGCGTGGGTCTGCCGCATCGTGACCGAGATCCGCGAGGCCCAGCGGCGGTACAGCTCGTAAGACCGCGAGCAGCGGTAGCCCGCGGAATTACCAAGGTGGCATGTCGCGCGCGGGGTGAGGATGGCGCAGACCTGTGTGCCGCTGAGCATTGCGCCGGGTGGCGCCCCGGGCGCACAGAGATAAGTCATCTCGGGAATTGATAGCACACAATCCGCCCTGGGGAATCTTCTGTATCGGTCATACTGCGACCGATGTATGCCATCGCCAAGCAGATCTACGGCCCCGAAAAACTACCTTGTTAACTTAAGTTCATCGATAGCCACGATATCAATCGTCCCTCCCATTTGGGCGATCCCACTACCCGAACCAAATGTGGACTCAAGTATAATTACCGTGTGATCGCGGATGGTGTCCGCGAATACATTAGAGAGTGTGAGAACTGCATCTCCGTTTTTCTTCACAAGTTTTTGTGCAGATCCAAATACTCCTGTTGCCCGGACGATAAGCGCATCAACTTTGCATCGATTGGACACGGATAATGACAATTTTACCGTCGAAGCTATCTCCGATGACAATGCCCAATTCGGAATGATGATCTCGGCTGCCTCTGCAGATAAATATGGTCCCCGGACGTTGCGGCTACCCCACCCGAATCCAAGAAATAGCTCCTCCTTGCTCGGAGCTTTGTAGACAACTTGGACATCGAACACCAACTTGGTAACCCCATTTCGTATGTGCGTAACTGATATCACGGTAGCGGGCACGCGTCGAATCCAAGATCGATAGCGACGTGACGTTTATCCCTTGCCGTCGTCGATCTGGCCTGGGACCGCCCTCGTCAACTACCATCAGCGCGTAAATGCAAACCCAGGTTGACGGGCAGGGCGGCGAAAGCGCAGCGGGGTGGCGCAATGTTCTCGCGTCATACCGTACTTCACCCAGGCCCGAGTTCGTGTGAATTGCGACCGCGGGATCTCGCGCGATGTGGCTCGCGGCCGACCTGAACTTCGAGCCCCTCGGTGACGAACTGGCGCCACCGTGGAGATTATGGGCAGCACGCTGTCCGGGTAGATCTCGTTCAGCCGGTGGCCGAGAAAGTCGTAGATGATCGCGCCGGTGACACCGGCGATATTTTCGCCGCCGCGCGCGCCGTCGTCTTTGAGCCCCGTTGCAACCCCGGCAATTGCCTCGAGGCCGTAGGCGGGATCCGCCGGCAAATACGACCGCATCGAGCCGCCGACGATGATAGCGGAGGCACAGCGAATTGGTGTCGTACGTGCCGGTCGCGGCACTACGCACATCGACGGCGGCGGGAAACTGGCAACCCAATTGTTTTGCTTGAACACGCGCTTCGCGCGTTCCGCCTATGTCCGCTTATGCGTGAAATCTGAGCCTTCCGTTACTTCTGGCCAGGAGGTGCATAGCACCGCGGTGTGGCTGCCGGTTGGGTAGACCGATTTATGCCGGTCACCGCCCTCGAAGCCTGGCTCGCCGCGGCCGAGATCACCAACGGTCCGCTGTTCCGGCGGCTGTGGCGTCTGCCGCCGCCACGGGTGCGGAGGGCTGCAACGCGAAAGCCGGAGCCGACCGCTACCAGGTCGGCAGCGCCGCGATCGACATAGATTCGATCGCGCTGATCGTCAACAAATGGACCGGCCTGGCCGGGCTCGACGGCGCCGCCTTCGCCGCACAGCTTGCGCCGCGGCGCGATCTCGAGCGGGGTCGCGCACGGCGTCCACATCGCCCGTTTGAAGCAGTTCTCCGGGCATGCCTCATTGAAGAGCCTCGAGGAATATGCGGAAATTGGGCGAATTGCGACACAACCATCCGCTGAAGAACGTTCTCTGAAGAACGTGGTGGCAATGCTCATGGCAATGGGTCAGGTGGCGACCAGTTAGGCGAAACGTCGGAAATCGGCTACATTGAACGTTAGCAAGCGGCGCATGCCGTCAACGCCAACCGAACTCGCATGACCCCCGGCCGATTACGATCCGACCAGTCGAAGCGTATCGGCGGCACGCCCGCAGTCCAGCCGCATATAGCGGCACGGCGTGCCGCTACGCGATCCGGCTGAGGGATGTGGCAGTTGACCGATCATGCCAGGTTCTGCTCCTCGCCGCGACGCAATCGCCTTCTATAACCGCCGACGGCCGCATCAGACGCCAGCGAACCGGACGCCTCTCGCGGTCTGGAGCGATGGCATCACCCGTGCGGCATAATGTCTACCCGGGTCTGGAAAAACCTGGTCTGGAAAAACCTTGCAGCCCGTTCAGCGTCGGAGCAGGCTCCAAGGGAGACGTGCGAGGCAGAGCCTCAGCAGCACTGGTGTCGGCAAGCATTTGCCAGTATCGTGCTGACGCCGCGTGAGAGCCTCAGACCTCCGTTCGTCCTGGCGAGTGATCTTGACCGAGGTTGGATTTGAGAAATGCGACGCGTCTTGATCACCGGGGTCACCGGGCAGGATGGAGCCTACCTATCCCAGTTCCTGTTGGGTAAGGGATATGAGGTGCACGGCCTGCTGCGTCGCAGCGCCTCGGCAGACGTTGTCGGCTCGCGGCTGATTTGGCTCGGCATTCAGGAAGACGTGCGCCTGCACGACGGCGATCTCGTGGATCTCTCCAGTCTCGTGAGGGTTCTGCAAGAAGTGGCACCGCAGGAGATATACAACCTGGCGTCGCAATCGTTCGTAAAGTCTTCGTGGCAGCAACCGTATCTTACCGGCGTCGTGACCGGACTAGGCACGACCAACATGCTGGAAGCGGTGCGTATAGCGTGCCCGAACGCGCGCTTCTACCAGGCATCGAGTTCCGAGATGTTCGGTCTGGCGCAACAACCACGCCAGTCCGAGGCCACTCCGTTCTACCCGCGCTCTCCATATGCCGCGGCGAAACTGTATGCCCACTGGATGACTGTCAATTACCGTGAGAGTTTCGGCTTACATGCCTCGAATGGCATCCTCTTCAATCACGAGTCGCCACTCCGCGGCATCGAGTTCGTAACTCGCAAGATCACAGACGGTGTCGCTCGGATCAAGTTAGGTCTGCAGAAAAAGCTCGTCCTCGGTAATCTCAATGCAAAGCGTGACTGGGGCCACGCCCGTGACTATGTCAAGGCGATGTGGCTTATAGTGCAGCAGGACATCGCCGAGGATTTTGTGGTTGCCACGGGGCAGACGCGATCGGTCCGGGATTTCTGCAACGTCGCCTTTGACTATGCCGGGCTTGATCCTGCCAATCACATCGAGATCGATCAGCGTTTTTTACGCCCCGCCGAGGTCGACGCCCTCTTGGGAGACGCGAGCAAGGCCAAGGCTACGCTCGGCTGGGAGCCGGCAACAACATTCGAAGAAATGGTGCGTGAGATGGTCGATGCAGACATCTCGCGCGTGAAGATAGCCGCGCGTCTTTAGACATAAGCTACGGCTCGGGAGTCGTAAGAGCGGGCGCGCCGCCACTGGAGACGGGTAAGTGGATAAGGACGAATGCGCATCCTGATCACCGGTGCCACTGGTTTTGTCGGCCAGCATCTCGTCCCCGAGCTTGGTCGCGTACTAGGCCGGACGCAGTGATCGTGCCTACCGCGCGGCGTGCGGGCCGCCTGCCCGGCCGCGGCGGCGCGGCGGCGCTCGACGTAACCGACGAGGGCGCCGTTGATCGGGTCCTGGCAGATTTGGCGCCAACCCACGTCATCCATCTCTCGGCAGTTTCGTCGCCCGCCCAGGCAAGCGCTGACGTCAAGACGGCATGGACGATCAATACGTTCGGCACGCTCAACATCGCCCATGCGATCCTGCGCCGCGCGCCGCGGTGCTGGCTGATTTTTGCGGGAAGTGGGCTCGTATACGGGGATACGGCCAAGTCAGGTCGGCTGCTCGACGAGGCGGCCCTCCTCGCCCCCAACAGCGACTATTCGGTGACCAAGGCTGCCGCCGATATCGCCCTCGGCGCGCTTACCGGGCGCGGTCTGAGGTCGATCCGCCTCAGGATGTTCAACCACACCGGACCGGGTCAGATGGAGGCGTTCGTGGTTCCCTCCTTCGCCGCTCAGATCGCTCGCATCGAGGCGGGTCTGCAGCCGCCCGTGATTCGGGTGGGAAATCTGGACGCGGTTCGCGATTTTCTCGACGTCCGTGACGTAACCTCGGCTTACGCCCTGGCTGTCCTCAAATCGGCGGAGCTCGACCCCGGTCTCGTTCTCAACATCGCCTCCGGCACGCCCCGCACAATTCGTTCGGCACTCGATGAGTTGCTCGCCCTGAGCCCCGGCCGGATAACGATCGAGCTCGATCCATCGCGGATGCGGCCGAGCGATACGCCCGTCTATGTGGGGTGCGCCGAAGCGGCAAGACGGCAACTCGGGTGGGCGCCTCGGTGTTCCTTCTCTGCGACCCTTTCCGAGGTGCTCGCCTATTGGCGCCGGCGGGTCCGCACAGCGGGGGGAGGATGCCCTTGTCCGCTTGCGGATTGACAACGCGGAGCGGATCTAGGATTTCGCGCCCCGCGGCGCGAGATGGCCGATCGGCGAACTGACCAGACCAGCGACTTGCGGGGGAAGAATTTATGGCATTAGTAAACGACCTCAAGCTATTTTTGACTGGTACCCTAAAGGAGGGCGGGGCGCAACGGCAACCAAAAGACTTGCGATCGCGAGGCGATCAGGAACGCGACGCTGGAAACTGGGACAAGGCCGCAAAACTCTATCAGGAACACTTGATTTCCAAACCCGGTGATTTCGAGATCTGGGTGCAGCGCGGTAATTGCCTCAAGGAGGCGGGCGATTTCGATGACGCTGAGCAAGCCTACCGGAGCGCGATCACCCTCAGACCAGACGACCCTGACGTTTATCTTCAACTCGGTCATCTGGTTAAGCGCATGGGCAGGCTGTCAGCAGCCATAGAGTGCTACAACCGCGCCCTCGAGCTTGATCCAGAACAACGTAATGCGCTCAGAGAGCTAAAAGCATTAGGCGTGGGCAGTGGATCTCGTGAAGGCGCCCGGCTTGTGCAGCGGCGTCGCGCAGACGGACCAGTATACTACTTTGACATTTTCGACCTAATCTCATATCTTCGTGAAAACACGCGAGCCACCGGAATTCAACGTTTCATCATTAGCGTTGTCGGTTCAAATATCGACAATAAAAATCTTGATCATAATGTAGAATATTGTGCCACGGATCTAGATGGCGATGGTTTGCTAGTGTTTCGCTTGGAACAGGTGCGCGCGCTCCTCAATTATGTAACATCACCCTCAGTCAAGCTTGAGATCCTTCGCGGTATGCTCGACGAGTTGGTGCAGGACGCCACGTCCGCGGATCTTCGAGCTGAAGATGTTTATGTAATTTTGGGCGCGTTTTGGATTGTTCAGGATTACGGATTGTTTCTACTTCGTCTGCGCGAAAAAGGTGTCTTGATTGTCAGCAATATTCATGACATCATCCCGATAACATACCCACAATATGTGACCGATTCGGCTCGTGACGAGGTAAACGAGAGATTTATCGAAATTCTCCTGCTTTCGGATTTCTTCCTGACGAATTCTGAGTATGTTGCGAGCCAAGTGAGAGAATTGCTGAGGTCCGAGGTTGGGATCGAAAAGCCGGCGCGCGCGGTGCTGCATGCCCGTGCATTGCGGGAACCGGTACCAGGTCGGGCGCCGGTCATTTCCGACGAGGTGGCAGCCGTTGCAGCTCGACCGTTTGTCTTGTGCGTCGGCGCGCTCGAGGGAAGAAAGAACCATCTCCTGCTCCATCGCGTATGGTCTTCCCTGGTCCGCAAACACGGCGCAGCCGAAAATCCCGCAGCTGGTGCTGGTCGGAAAGTGGGGCTGGCTCATCGATGAGTTTCGCGATGTTTGCAGAAAAGATAATTTTCTGGACGGCAAGATCGTTATCGAGGCGGAGTTGGGCGATGACGAGTTAGCTTACTTGTATGAGCGGTGCATGTTCACAGTCTTTGCCAGCTTTGCCGAGGGCTGGGGCCTTCCGGTCGGCGAGAGCCTGGCGTTCGGGAAGCCCTGTATGGCCTCCAACACAACCTCCATCCCGGAGGTGGGGGGCGATTTTGCCGTTTATTTCAGCCCCTATGATCTGTTCGGTGCGGTGTCGGTCATCGAGAAGGCCATCTTTGACCAGGATTTTCTGTCTCAACTAACGACCCGGATTAAAGCGGAGTTCACGCCGCGCAGATGGGCGGACGTTGCAGAGACATTTCTGCGGCAACTAGACGATGGCGTTGCGACGGTTCGAGCGGGCAAGGCGGGTCGGGGTCAACCGCAGCCGGTGAAGCTGCCCATCGAGCCGGGAGAGCTTTACAAAATCAGCGCCGAGGCGTTGCGTCAACGATCGAGCGCTTCCTGGTCCCACCGATTGGTCAGCCTGGTTAGATCCTCGGGGTGGTACCCATTGGAGCCCTGGGGGTCGTGGTCGTCGAAGCGGCGGGCGCAACTGCGGCTAATCTCGGCGCCGAGCACGCTGGCCAAGAAGCGAGCGTGTATCTCGAGCTCAGGGTTCCGCCAAATGCCCTGGTCGGGCCGGTCAAAATTTCCGATGGAGTTCGGAACTTTATGACTACGACCTCTCTTAACATGGCTCCGAAATGGGTGAAATGCAGGGCGGCTGTCGATGATCAAGGCTTCCTCAATGTCTTCATCGAAGGGAACCTGACGAAAATAGAAGTCAACGACAGGGGCCCGCGCCAGGTCCAAGTCGGATTTTCCGGCTTCGGCTACTACCTGAACACCGACTTGGCGTCGCGAGTCGGTCTCATCGAGAACCTGTTGCTGGCAGCCGGAATGGCCTACGATCGCTGAGGGTCCGAAAGGTGCCTCAACGAAATGGTAGTGGGAAGTTGCTGGAGTGGCTGTAGTGAGCCGATTTCCATCATTTGTGCCTCGCGGGTTGCAGCGAGCAAGAAGCAACAGCGCAATATGGGAGCAGACTTGCCGCGCTCAGCGGACAAGGAGATGATCAGTTGAAAGCGTCTTCTGAGGTCAATGTTTCGACGCTCGATACGCAGGACCACGCAAAGCAGCAGCAGATCAATTCGCCAGTATTTTACTTGGACATTTCCGATCTCATCTTATTTTTCCACCACAACACGCGAGTCACTGGAATTCAACGCGTAGCCGGGAACATCATAAGCTGCCATCTCGACAGTAGGCAGGAGGCAGACAATATCGTCTGTTGCGCAATTTCTCCCGATCACGACGGGTTGATCGCGTTCAAGCCTGGGCAGCTTCGGATTCTCATCAAATATACGCTTTCTCCCTCGGTGGACCGTGATATCCTTCGTACGATGCTCGCCGATTTGATGAGGGACGCTAGTTCGGCGGTGCCGAGAGCTGGCGATGTTTATGTGATTTTGGGAGCATTCTGGAACCACGATTACGGATTGCCTCTGCTTCACCTGCGGGACACGGGGGTCCTCACTGCCACCTATATTTATGACCTGATTCCGATCAGCCACCCTCAATATTGTGTCGAATCGTTTCAGGCGATAGTGAAGGAAAAACTCATTGAGATTTTGTCCCTTTCAGATTTTTTTCTCACTATTTCGGAATATGTCGCGGTCGAGCTAAAAGAACTTCTTAAATCTGAGCTTGGAGTTGAGAAACTAGTGCACGCCGTGCCGTTAGCCAACGAAATCCTTCAACCTGCGGATGGTGTGGAGCACGTCATTTCTGACGGGTTGGCGGCCGCTGCGGATCAACCATTTGTTCTATGCGTCTGCACGTTGGAGGGAAGAAAGAACCATGTCCTGCTTTACCGCGTATGGTCTTCCCTGATCCGCAAACATGGCGCGGAAAAAGTCCCGCAGCTGGTTTTGGTCGGAAGGTGGGGCTGGGCCATTGATGATTTTCGTGAAATGTGTAACAAGGGCAATTTCCTGGAAGGGAAGATAGTCATAGAGTCGGATTTGGGCGATGGCGAGTTATCCTACCTGTACGAACGGTGCATGTTCACGGTTTTCCCGAGCTTTGTCGAGGGGTGGGGTCTTCCGGTCGGTGAAAGCCTTGCGTTCGGAAAGCCTTGCCTAGCGTCTAACGCCAGCTCTATCCCAGAGGTCGGCGGCGATCTTGCTGTCTACTTCAACCCACACGACCTAATCGGCGCGACCGCGCTGCTTGAGAAGGCGATCTTCGACGAGAGTTTCCTTGGTGGCCTCGCCGCGCGGATCGAAGCTGAGTTTACCCCGCGGCGGTCGGGCGGAGCGTCACCGAAAACTTCTTGAAACGGGTCGGCGACTGCATGGAGGTAATCCGGAACGGTGACGGGGCTCGCATCCAATCGCGCCCGATTAAAATACCGATAAATCGGGCGAGCTTTATAAACTCACAGGCGATGCATTGCTTGAACGATCACGGACCTCGTGGCCTCATCAATTGATGAGGCTGGTTCGTTACTCGGGATGGCACCCATTGGAACCCTGGGGTTCGTGGTCGTCCAAGCGCCGGGCGCAGCTGCGGCTGAATCTCGGCGCCGAGCACGCCGGCCAAGAGGCGAGCCTGTACCTAGAGTTGCGTCTGCCGCCCTATGACGCGGACCAGCAGGTTTGGGTGTCCAATTCCGTTGGGAATTCCGTGGCCTTGACGTCTCTCGGCGCACCGAGATGGGTGAGGTGCAAGGTAGCCGTCGATGATGACGGCTTTCTCAATATCTACATCGAAAGACACCTGAGGGAAACGGAAGTTGGCAACGGAGACGCACGCCGGCTTTATGTCGGATTGTCGGGTTTGGGCTACTACCTGAACAACGATTTGGCCGCTAGGACGAGTTTGATCGAGAACCTGATTCTGTTAAACAGCGCTATCAGCGACCGGGGGAAATGATGTCATTGCTTCAGATCGTTATCAAGGCGCCCGCGCTCCACCTTCCTCCCTGGTTACGCGCCATGGCTAGCACACTTGCCGTAGATGGCATTTTTTCATACAACTCTGCAAATTCTGGTCTTATCGCGCACGACACGCTATTCTATGGTCCCTATATTCCGCTACAACGGGGATTATATTTAGTGCACTTGGCGGACAAATTAGTCGGTGAGTTCCGGTTAAGGCTGACCTGTAACAGCGGCGGTCGGTTGTTACATGAACAGATCGTATCATCTGCCGACGCGGCGATCTTGTTTAGCGCGGATACGGATATTGCCCAATTCGAGGTGGTCGTCATTAGAACACCAACCTCAAAACGCTTGGTCATTTCTGAGATAATCTTGAACAAGGTAGCAATGGACGATTTGTCCGCGCGCGGAATTGTACCGCCAAAGTTGAGAGAACTCGAGAAGGCGCAGACCGCTCCGGTCGCTGAGAATCCCGGCATCAAAGCCGGCCCGAACATCAAGGCCGGTTATCTCAGAGGCAGCGGTTTGGCACTCGGTACGCTTGTCCCGTTTATCACTCATGACCCGGATTGGATCGCCGCTGTGGCCGCTTCGCGGGGGAGGAGCATTGTCGGAAATCTCTGCCTCATGAATATTTTTCTGATCATCAAGTATTCGGAAATGCAGGGGAATATCATCGAATTCGGCGCATATCGGGGAGGGTCTTCGATTTTCATGGCAACCCTTCTTAAAAGGTTGGGAAGACCATTTAAAGTTTATTCCCTAGACACATTTGCCGGGATGCCGGATTGCGATCCCGTCCTAGATATGCACCGGGCCGGTGGCTTCTCTCAGGTGAACTTGGATGAGCTGGAGAAGATAAAGCAGGAATTGCAGCTTGACAATCTGATCTTCATCAAAGGCTTGTTTCAGGAGACCGCCGAGCGGATGATCCCAGTCGAGGAACGAAATTTTGCCCTATCCCATGTCGATTGTGATATCTACAAATCTGTAAGGTTCTCTATAGGATTTAGCAAGAGATACGCTGTGCGCGGCGCTTATATCATCTTCGATGACCCGCTAATCCATGATTGCCTTGGGGCTCTGCAGGCAGTCGAGCAAGACTTGGTACAGAAGGAAGGTGCCTTCGCCGAGCAGGCTTATCCGCATCTTGTCTACCGTTATCCGCCTTTGGGGGGCCCGGAGAGAGATGGTGACGCAGCGCGCACGCGGACGCGATCCGAAGCGGGTATACCACACGCTTGACCCGCGCGGGCACTGGGCCGGCGGTAACGCTCGTCGGGGAAAAGAACATGTCGTTCTGCATCCGCCATGCGTGGGCCAGAACAAATCCCAGCGAAGTAACTCGTGATAGTCAGGAAACGCTGCCTCGACCTGGTGCGCGTTTCACGAGAATGAATGAGGGTTCTGCGCGATCCCGCGTCGGTGACACGGTCCATCGAGCGCAGTGGGATCGCGGGATTGCACAGAAGCCTGATTGAACGAAGCCGCGGATCGAGTTCACGGCCTATGGGGATTGAGCGCTGCCGGTGATCGAGGCGAGGAGACACTGTCGATTCGCGGTGACGCGCCGGGGAGCCGCGGGCGGGATTATGGTGGCGGTCTCGGCGCGGCGGCGGATGGATAGCGCCGAGAGTCGCCGTCGGCTCGGGGGATGAATGTCCGGATGACACCTGGCACCAGCGGCAAGACGTGCGGGCACGATAGCGGCATCGATAGCCCGAGCCGCTGTGGGAATATGAGGCTTTGATCGGTCTCGTGGCGAGATCATGAGGTATTCCAGGGAGCCGTGGCGGCAAAGGCGGTCGCGCGGGGGATGATAGCGATCTCGATCATGCGGCCGCCGCAGCACGGACAGAGGTCGAGCGA
Organism: uncultured Alphaproteobacteria bacterium; assembly: GCA_963795485.1. Lineage (GTDB taxonomy): Bacteria > Pseudomonadota > Alphaproteobacteria > ATCC43930 > CGMCC-115725 > AP-15. The sequence continues at coordinate 307,605 of CAWCIL010000007.1, read as the reverse complement.
ATGGCCGGTGAGCTGCTGGTATCGCTCGCGGTAATCGGCGGCGGCGGGAGGCGGCGCCGGCTCCGGGGCGGCCAGCAGATGGCGGCAATGAGCGAGCTTGGCGGCGCGCCTGCCGTTGGCGAGGTAGCCGTAGTGGCGGATGCGATGGAAGCCGTCGGGCAGGACGTGGAGCAGGAAGCGGCGGATGAACTCGTCGGCGTCGAGGGTCATCACCTTTCGCTTGTCGTGGTGGCGATAGTCCTTCCACAGGAAGCTGACCCGGCCGTCGGCGAGCCCGACCAGGCGGCTGTTGGCGATGGCAACGCGATGGGTATAGCGGGCGAGATAGTCGAGCACCTGTTCGGGGCCGCCGAACGGTCGCTTGGCATAGAACGACCCAGGGAATGGCGCGCAATGGCCGCAGGCAGGCGGCGAATACACCTCGTGCGGCCAAGCTCGCCAGACTGTCGAAAAACCTGAGCTGGCCGGCATCGAACGCCTCCTGGAGGCGGGTCAGGAAAAGCCGGCGATAGTGCGCAAGGGGTTCGACGGCCTGGCGGCGCAGGCTCAGAGCGTGCTCGGACAGGACCCGTTCTCGGGCCACGTGTTCTGCTTTCGCGGCCGCCGCGGGGACCGAGCGACATAGTGCATCCTTCGTTCAGAGACTGGGGAGCCGGAGGGTCTTATCCTCTTGGAAACGCTTGTAGAACTTGGGCCGGCGGCCGGCGATTTCGCGTGCGCCTGTCTTGACGGCCTCGGTTTCGAGCGCGGCGACCGGGATTTGCCAAGGCGCCGACGGCATCAGCTGCGTCGCGGGAAGCACGCCCTTGCGGATGAGCTTCTGGACCGAGCCGACGCAGATGCCCAGCCGGGTCGCGGCAGCGTCGGCGCTGATCGTTTCGACGCGTGGTAGCGTCGGATCGAAAGCGCGCGATGCCGAGCCGCTCGCGAAGCTCGCGCACGCGAACGGTGGTCCAGGCGTTCCCGTCAGCAGGTTTGCATCGCATCCGGTTCATCGTCACGGCCAGCTCGCGATCCGGCAATTGGCCGCCGAGCTTGCGGATCGCCTCTACCGGGCTCGGGTGGCGATCGGCCGGATAGCGACCGGTTCGCACGCGCGAGACGCGCAATTCAGTGTGCCGCCCACCGTTCCAATGGATCGTGACGAGCGCCTCGTTGGTGGCGTCGTCGCGGTCGAGCACGACTTCCCGGATCAGGATATGGGTGATCCGCTGCTTGGTTCGGGCATCCGTACCCGGCGCATTCCATGTCGCCGGTAGATCCCGGGCGAGCGCCATCAAGCGCCGCGCGATCGACCTTCGGGCGAAGCGCCGCGGCAGCATCATGCCGGGCGATGCGATCCTCGAGATGGGCGACCCGCTCCAACGCCGTGTTCCAGCGGGTTTCGAGTTCGCGCGCGACCAGCCGCTTGGCCGGGTCGACGACTTCGTAGCGGCGGGCGGCCAGGGAGGCCTCGTAACGTGCTTCCTCAAGTTCGCGGCAAAGCGCCTGCCGGATCTCGTTGTCGGCCTTCACCGACTGCTCCGCGGCCTGAATTGCGGCTTCGACGGCATGTTCCGAGACGGCTTCGACGATCTGCGCGGCGACGGCGCGATCGATCCGGACGCCGCCGATGCCGATGCACAGCCATCCGCCGACATGGCTGTCGTCGCCGCGGCATTGGTAGCGATGAGCGTGGCCGGATTGCGAACCATAGAACACCCGCATCGTCCGGCCGCAGCGGCCGCAACGGACCAATCCGGTCAGCAGGGCCCGCCCGCCGCGGGCCGACTTGCGTTCGGTCCGCCGCTGCATATGGGCGTTCTCCGAGATCAGCTTCTGGTTCGCTTCGTACTGTTCCCAGCTGATGTATCCGGGGTGATGATCGCGCAGCAGGACGTTCCATGCGGTCATCGGCTTCGAATGGCCGGTGGTCTTGCGGGCGCGCCCCTCGACGATGCGCGTGCGCTGGGTTGTGCGGCCGAAGACATAGGCGCCGGCATAGACCGGATGCCTGAGGATCTGCAGCACCGTGTGGTAGGCCGCCGGCCGCCACTCGATCTTGCACACGCTGCTGTTATTGCGCCGGGTAATCGGCAGTTGCAGCGCCTGATCCTGCGCCCAAAGCAGGACCTGGCGAGCGCTTCCGAGCTCCTGGAACTTGTCGAACAACAGCCGGATGAGCCCGCTGACGCGCTCGTCAGGGTCCATCTCGATCTGCCCGATCTCGTTCCAGCAATAGCCGGGCGGCAGGATGAACCGCAATTCGCCGCGCAGCGCCTTCGAATCCCGCGCCGCAATTCCGCGCTGGCGCAGCAGGCTCAGCTCGTATTCGGACATCGTCCCCTTCAGCCCCAGGAGCAGGCGATCATTGACCAGGCGAGGATCGTAAGTGCCGTCCGGATCGACCACCAGCGTGCCGACGAGGGCGCACAGATCGATCAGGTGGTGCCAGTCGCGTCCGTTCCGGGCAAGGCGGGACGCCTCGATGCAGAACACCGCGCCGGTCAAGCCCGAGCAGACCGAGGCCACCAGTTTCTGGAAGCCGGGACGCTCGACCAATCCGGAACCGGATCGGCCGAGATCGTCGTCGATCACGGTGACCGAAGCGAATCCGAGCGACCGCGCCGATTCGGCCAGCGCGTATTGTCGCCGCTGGCTCTCGGTGTGCTCCGCGACCTGGCCCATGGTCGACTGGCGCACATAGACCACCGCACCGCGGCCGAGGTGGTCAGGCGTGATCTTGGGATGCATCACAGCGCCTCCCGCTCGGCCGGTATCGCATTGTTTTGCTTGGCGAGAGCTTCGAGAAGCAGGTCGGCCAAAGCCTGGAGCAGCTCCTCCGGCGCCGCTGCCGGCGGGAGGCGTTTTCCGCCGCGATCGAGATCGAGCACCAGTTGATTGCGGAGAGCAACGTCTCATCTGAACCCTCCTTCGCCGTCGAGGAGGTCAATGATCCGTCGGAGGACAGCCCGGCCGAACGGGTGTCGAGAACGGCCCGGAGTTCAGTCAGCGCATCAATCGCGATCCTCGCGCTGCCCGATGTGATCGCCGCACACACCGCGGCATCGCACATCCATGCCGGGATCTCGCGCGACAGACCCGGCCGGACCTCGATGTAAAGGATCTGACGGCCGGCACGCCCCTGCCGGCCGTAAACGCGAACGCGCTCGCCGTGGAGCGGATGCCAGGGGTACGCGACCACAACAAATTGCGATCGGTATGCTGAATGACGTGGGGTTCGGCGATCTGATCAAGCTGCTGTGGTGGGATGGCGACGGGCTGTGCCTGTTCGCCAAGCGGCTGGAGCGAGGCCGATTCGTCTGGCCGCGCGCCGATGAGGGCGTGGCGGTGCTGACGCGGGCGCAATTGTCGATGCTGCTGGACGGGATCGACTGGCGGATGCCGCAGAAAACCTGGCGGCCCGAGCTGGCCGGGTGAGCCTGGCTGCGGCCGATTGACTCAGCCCCAGTTTGGCGGGGCCCGACCACCAGCAGTCCTGTCCAATGGCGGGCGTGACGATCGCACCCGAGAGCCTGCCCGACGATATTGCCGCGCTGAAGCGGATCATCGCCGATATGGCGCGTGACGCGACGACGGCGCAAGCCGAGATCGCCAAACTCAAATTCCAGCTGGCGCGCTACCGGCGGGCCGAGTTCGGGCGCTCGTCGGAGAAGCTGGGCCGCGAGATCGATCAACTCGAGTTGGCGATCGAGACGCTGGAAACTGACCAAGCCGAGCGGACCGCCGCCGCCTCGCCCTCGGCGGCGGCGGCGATCGAGGCGGCGGCAGTCGAAGCGCAGAAGCCGGCGCGCCGACCGCTGCCCGATCACCTGCCGCGCGAAGAAGTGAGGCATCACGCGCCTGGCGCCTGTCCGTCCTGCGGCGGCGCGTTGCGCCATATCGGCGAGGATGTGACCGAGACCCTCGACTACGTGCCCGGCCGCTTCAAGGTGATCCGGCATGTCCGCGAGAAGCTGTCGTGCCGCACCTGCGACACCGTGGTCGCAGCGCCGGCGCCCGATCACGCGATCGCCCGCGGCCGCGCCGCGCCGGGGCTGCTCGCCCATATCATGGTATCGAAGTACGACGATCATCTGCCGCTCTATCGCCAGGCCGAGATCTTCGCCCGCGAGGGCATCACCCTGGAAACCTCGACGCTGTCCGGTTGGGTCGGGGCGACCGCGGCGGCGTTGGCGCCGCTGGTCGACGCGCTCGCCGCCGAGGTGATGGGCTCGGAGGTGCTGCATGTCGACGACACGCCGGTGCCGGTGTTGGCGCCGGGCACCGGCAAGACCAAGACCGGAAGGTTGTGGACCCCCGCCTTCGCGAGGGCAGGCTCTATGTCCGCGACGAGCGGCCGTTTGCCGGCGCACGCCCGCCGGCGGCGCTGTTCTTCTATTCGCCGGACCGCAAGGGCGAGCACCCGAAGGAGCATCTGAAGGACTTCCGCGGCATCATCCACGCCGACGGTTATGCCGGCTTCAATGAGCTGTTCGCCGGCAACCGGATCACCGAGGCGGCCTGCCGAGTAGGCGGGGGTGTTGCCATCCCCGCCCCTCACAGACCCGGACGTGCGGATTACCCGCATCCGGTTCTTCGCGCGCAAGGTTCGCTCAGGCGACGTTGTACTGGTGGACGATCAAGGCTGGCGGCAAGGGATACCGTGTGAGCATGGCTTTGAAGCGCGGCCACGGCAGATTGCTGTGACGCCCGCGCCGAGCGAGCCATTTCTTCCATATCCGCAAGAGCTGGTGGTGGTACCAGCTGATCCGCCGGCTGTTTCCCGTGATGCCATAGTAGGCGCAGTGTCCCCGGATCATCCGCGTCAGATGGGCATGCTGATCCCTGAACGGGCGGTGCAGGTTTCGCCGACACCACTCCGTCACGGAAGCCAGCGCGCGTGCGTACCGGTCTTTCGCCGTTATTTGCCGAACTACGTTCTTGCCATTCCGGGACTTGCCCCACACGTGGGTGAATCCAAGGAAGTCGAACGTCGTTCCCATCGTTGCGGGATGGCGCCCGTCAGGGCGTTTGAACCGGAAGTCTACGAAGCGGGTCTTGATCGGATGGAGCCGAAGCCCATACCGGCCAAGGCGCTTGCCCAGCACGTCCAGCATTCGCTTGCCGGACAGGTGGTCCTCGAAGGCCATCACAGCATCATCTGCATATCGGATCAGTTGGCATTGCCCTTTGAGCCGTGGCCGCGCCGTCCCCTCGAACCACTCATCCAGCACGTAGTGCAGATAAATATTCGCGAGCAGCGGCGAGATCACGCCCCCTTGGGGCGTTCCGCCAGTCGTGCGGCGGAGGACGCCCTTTTCGAGCACCCCCGCTTTCAGCCATTTGTCGATCATCTTCCGGACGACGCCGTCCGTCACTCGCTGGTCGAGGAATTGGCGCAGGTGCGCGTGGTCGATGGTGTCGAAGTATTTGGAGATATCGACATCCACCACCCAGCGCAGCCCCTGTTCCATGAACCCGACGCGCAGGGCGTGAAGGGCGTCATGGGCCGACCGTCCCGGTCGGAAGCCGTACGAGCAAGGCAAGAAGTCCGTTTCGTAGATCGGCTCCAACAGCAGCAGGATCGCCCGCTGCGCCACCTTGTCTTCCAGCGTCGGGATGCCCAGTGGCCGTTTCGTCCCGTCTGCCTTCGGGATGTAGTGCCGCCGCACCGGCGGCGCGATGTAGCGGCCGGATTTGATGCGCGTCAGGAGGTCGTCAAGATTGGCCTCGAGGTCCGCCTCATAATCCGCCGCCGTCATGCCGTCGATGCCCGGCGCGCCATCCTTGCGCGTCAGGCGATAGGCTTCCATCATCCATTCGCGGTCGATCAGGTGATGCAGCGAGGTCAGCACCCGCTCAGGATGTTCCCTCGCCAGATCGGCTATCCATTGTCGTTTCGTGGACAGGTTTATGGGACTCAGAGTTCCCTCCCGTGTTTCTCGTCAATGGGTCTATGCGCGCGGCGGCCCCCTTTCCTCCAGCGGGTCCCGGTGAGCCCGGTTCCCCGCCTTCCTCGGTACTACGAAGCCGCTACGACATCCCGCCGTGCACGTCCCTCGGCTTATGGTTTCGCCTCGGAATTCCGTGGGTGCTTGGCTGTTCGTGTTCGCGGATGCGCTCCCGATGATGCCCAAGCGCATCGTCAGGCCAGGAGCGTTGTTCAGCCGGCGCTCCGGGACCGGCCGCTTCCACACGGACACAAGCGGGATCTCTCAGGTTCCCTGGTGACCCGTCCCGTACCTTTGCCCTGCTCCCAGACCCCGGCCGAACCGGTCATCCTGGCCATCGCGGATTTCCCGGTGCTGCCCCCGCGCCCAACACGGCGAAGGCTTCGGCGTTCCATGATTTCGAGGCTGCCACAGGGCTTCAGTACCCGCTGTCTACGCTTCACGAGCGGCGTTGCCGTCACCCATGCAAGAACTCGCTTCCGGCCGGCGGCCTCCACCTTTGCCGGGAGGGCGTCGAACCCTCTGGGTCACGATGAAAGGTTTCAGGTCACATCCATCCCCCTTTCCAGGACTTGTCCTGACGCAAGCTGGGCGCATGCCCGCCGACCGTTCTTCCAAATGGCCGATCTCACCGCCAATGCCCGCCGCACGGCGCAAGGCAAAACCACCGGCGTGATCTCGCCGCTGGCGCTGGAAGCGGTCCGGCGCATCGACGCCCTGTTCGGGATCGAACGCGCGATCAATGGCCAGAGCGCCGAGCGGCGTCGGGCTGTCCGGCAGGAATTGAGCGCGCCGCTGGTCGCCGATCTGGAGCGCTGGCTGCGCGAGCAGCGGCCCAAGCTCTCGCGCGGCAATGATCTCGCCAAGGCGATGGATTACATGCTCAAGCGCTGGCCGGCGTTCACCCGGTTCCTCGAAGACGGCCGCATCTGCCTCTCGAACAACGCCGCCGAACGCGCATTGCGTGGCATTGCCCTTGGCAGAAAATCATGGTTGTTCGCCGGCTCCGACGAGGGCGCTTCATACTGCTCATCTCATCATGTCCTTATAAAAACAGGATATTTTGTTGGCGATCATCAGGCGACGGGCGTCGTGACCGGCGCGCGCTTGCTTCATTACGAACGGATGCGCATGCCAGGTCAGCTTGCCGGATGATCCAAGGCGCGCCCTTGCACGGTTGGGTCGCGGGCAGAGCGCCGCTCGCGATCAGACGACGAATGGTAGTCGTGCTGATGTCCAGGGCCACCGCGGCCTCGTTGATCGTCGCCTCACCGCGCTCGGCGCGTTCTCCCGGTCGGTGGATGGCGACGTCATTCTGATGCCGTAGGGAGCAGACGCTGCCGCGGATCCAGCTGTGGCCGTGGCTGGTCGACTTGCCTAGTCGATTGAGTACGGCGGCGATCGTCTGGTCGGGCATGTGGCGCGCCAAGGCGCGCACGAGATCAACGATATCGTCGTCGGTGCACCAGTCCGTCCGGCCATTGCGGTTCTTCTTCACCGTCAGAGCGGTGTGATCGCCGCCTTGCCAGTGAATGACCAACTCTAGCATGTCGCCAACGACATCGACGATGATCTCCGAAATGACGGTGCGGATGATCTTCTTGCGCGTCTCCGGCGTGGCTCCAGGGCTATCCCAGGCTATGGTCAGGTCTCGCCCAAGAGCCATGAGACGTTCCCGGTCGACGCTGGTGAGAGCCTGCTCCGTTCCGGCGTCGAGCTGATCAACTTCAACCTCAAGGTTGCGCACCGCGACAAGGCGCTGGTTCCACCGACGCTCCAGCTCTCCGGCCACAAGCCGGTTGTCCGGATCGATGGCGTCATACTGGCGCTGCGCGCGAGCTGCCTCGTAGCGCGCCTGGCGCAGAGCGAACTCGAGCTGGTCTCGCTTCTCCGAGCCCTTCTGGCTGCGGGCGTCGATCCCCGCAAGGGCCGCTTCCACGCCGATGGGCTGAAGGCGGTCGAGCACCTCCTTGGACACCATCCGGTCGGGGCGCGCCCCGCTGAAAATTATGCACCGCGCCGCGGCGAGATGATTGAAAGCGCCGACGCATTGGTAGCGCGGCGCTCCATCGCTGTAACGGACATGAAGCTTCCGCCCACACCGCGCGCAGCGCAGGAGACCAGCCAGCAGAGCCTCGCCGCGGCGGATGGCGCCGCGGCTCATGAACCGCTTGCCGTTCGCGTTGTCGGCGATCAGGTGCTGATTCCTCTCGAACTCGACCCAGGGAATGTAATCCTCATGGTGATCCTGGATCAAAACACTCCAGCTACGCCAGTCGCGTTGCATGCTCCGAATGATGCGCTTGCGCCCGTTCTCGATGACGAGGCGCATGGTCCTGCGGCCGAAGGCATATGCACCAGCGTAGACCGGGTTGGTCAGGATGTGATGGACCGTCGGATATACCGGGGCTCGCCAGATAACCCGATCCGCCGCGTCGCCGACGGTCAGGACCGGTAGCGGTATCTTCTCCTGCCGGAGCCACACCAGGACCTGCCTGATCGTCTGCAGTTCCGTGAACTTGCGAAACACCAGGGCGACGGCTTCCTGCACCCGCCGGTCCGGATCCTTCTCGATGTTGTCACGGCCGCCCTTCACGTAGCCCACGGCGACGGTCAGAAAGAGCTCGCCTCGGCCCGCCTTCTGCTTCATCGCCTCGATAGAGCGTTGGCGGAAGACAGACAGCTCCATCTCGCTCATCGTGCCCTTCATGCCAAGCAGGAGCCGATCATTGGGAGACGCTGGATCGTAGACGCCATCTTCATCGATGATCACGGTGCCGACCAGGCCACAGAACTCCAGCAGCGTATGCCAATCGCGCCCGTTCCGGGCCAACCGGGAGGCCTCCACAGACATCACCGCGCCGACGCGGCCCTCGCAGATGGCGGCAAGCAGCCGCTCGAAGCCTGGCCTTCTGGCGCCACCTCCGGATCGGCCGAGGTCATCGTCGATCACCTCGACATCCTGCCACCCCAGTTGGCGGGCGCGGTCCGCCAAGCCGTACTGCCGTCGCTGGCTCTCTAAGTTATGGGCGACTTGCATGGCCGTCGACTGACGTACGTAAACGAAGGCGCCTCTCGCCAGATGGTCAGGCGTGATCTTCGTCATCGCCCGCCTCCCATTGATCCTGGGTGCCGCCGGCGGCGTGCGGTGTCGCCATCGCCTCCATCAGCAACACCCGCAGCTGATCGATCAACTTCGTCCGCTCCGCCGGAGCGAGCACCATCCGCGGCGGCGGAGTCTCGAACAAATCCGGTTGCGGGAATATCCGACGCATCATCATCGACGCCTCCTTTACCGGGGACCTCTTCCCCCGCGTGAGAGGCTAAAACCGAGTCTACAAACGCTCGCAGCTCAAGGAGCCGGCGGAGGGATAGACACGGTGCGTCAACGATCTTGACGCAGGATGCCTCATCCTGCGTCATCCAAGCGGGCACGAGAAACGAGGCGCCATCCTCCGATCGAAGGTTCAGGTGGCGACAGCCGTCATGGATCTGATCGGCGACGACCATCGCGGTCTGCCCGGCAAGCGGATGGTATGGATAGAAGACCTCAATCTCGCGCCCCAGACACCCGGCATCATGACGTCGCGTCGGACCGCGGCGGACAGCGCAAGGCCAACGCTTCGGCCGGAGCAGCCATCGCCTTTTGGTTGGGCAACTCGATATTGAACCCGGCGACCCTTGTCTTTATCGGCTTCGTGCTCGGTTGGCGGTGGTCCGCCTTGCGGCTCGTGCTCGGCATTGTTGCGGTCCTGGGCCTCGGCCTCATCGCCAACCGGATGGCCACGCCCGAAGAAGCGGACGCCGTGGAACGGCAACTGGCGGAGATGCGGCCGACACCGCTGGGCAACCCGTTCACCACGATGGCTGACCATCTTCGCTCGGTTGGCCCTGTGGCTGATCCCCGAATACATCGTGCTCGTGCTGCTGCTCGGCGCGGCGCGCGCCTGGCTCTTTCCCCATGTGGGCCCGGAAGTCGGCGAAAGCCTCGGGTGGATCCTTGCCTTCGCCGTCGCCGGCACGCTGTTTGTGATCCCCACGGCCGGAGAGGTTCCGATCATTCAAGCAATGCTGTCGCTGGGGGTAGGGGTCGGTCCAGCAGGCGTGCTGCTGGTGGTGTTGCCGCCGATAAGCGTGGCCTCGCTTGCCATGGTCGGGGGCGCCTTTCGTCTTCGGCTGCTCGCGACCGTAGCCGTAGGGATCGTGGCTATCGGCGTGGTCGGCGGGCTGGCTGCTGTCGTCTTGCCTTTCTGATCGACGACGCGGGTGAGGACCAGCGGGTTGGGTACTGCCAGCACACCTCGTCACGGTGTACCGGTAACAAGGCACCTGTGATCGCAGAGGTCAGCTTGCGGCGCATCCGACCCGTTGCCGAGCTCCCGGGCACGGTCGGCTTATTGATCCGGCAAGCCGATGCCTTGGCGACTGGGACTGCTCTTCGTGCCCGAAAGGCCACCTTAACCCAAGCCGATCCTGGTCTGGTGCGCTCCCGAACGGGGATGACCTCTTTTCATTCACTTAGTTCCCCGGTTTGCATCGAAGGAGGCGTGATCTCTGCGCTTTGTCAGCAAGCCCTCGATCGCCAATGGTCCTGAGCCTCCCAAGACGAAAGCCGCAAGGCAGGCGAGATAAAGGAGATCGGTTTCAAAGCCGGGCGGCCGAAACTGTGCGCCGGCCGTCGTCACAGCCTGGAGCTTGATCGAGCTGAAGCCGTATGGCAGATGCACGGTAAAAATGGCAACCAGCAGAACCGCCGCCATCGGTATGCTCGCGAGCGGCACCGTCGCACCGAGAAGTACGGCCAGACCGCCGAATACCCTCAACCAAGATAGTGAGCCATCCCATGAGATGTGGCGGGGGCACGCCAAGCGCCTGCAAAATTATGGGGAACGCATCGGGGCCCCTGGCCAACTTGGCGACGCCATGCTCCATGAAGCCGTAACCGACGATCAGCCGTAGTGGGATCGGGGCCAAACGGCGAGCGGAGATTTGCTGATCAGATCGATGGGAGGTCGCGCCACATTGGCGACCATATGCGGATGTAGCTCATGGTTTTCTCGGTTGTGGTGATCCGGAAAACAGCGGCATTTCCGCTCGATAGGGATCGGCCGACGCCGCCATGCTTCCGGAAAATAGGAGTTGGGTATTTGACGCCAAGACGTACTGACGTCACGTTGTCGTGTGGTGCTCGTTGCATCGGCGCCCAAGGGCCCCGATACAAAAGTGACAGGCTACCGATGCAAGCAGTCAGCGGCCGCTTCGCATCCGCGACCGGCCGACACCTGGCCTTCGACGAAGGGTCAGTACGGCGCGTCCCGCCCATTGCCTCAGGTCGCGGCGCTGGTCTGCTTTCTGGGCACAGAGCGGGCGCTCAGCCTCGGCGGCAGGAACTGGTCTTCGTGCCCCATAACGGTCATCCGAGCAGCAGCGGGGGCTCCGGGCGAAAGGCTGGCCCGCACGGGAGTTGAGCGCGGGTGTTCCGGGGGGAAAGCGCTGGGTCAAGCAACCGCGACAGGTGGGTCGGGGATCGGCTCGAGCTGACCCAGGATAAAGACGTACGCGACAATGCCGATGACCAGTATGAGGCCCGCCACCAGGAACGCGCCAGCGAAGGAACCCGTCGCCCCGACAACGTAACCCGTCGTCACCGGCGCCACGACTCCCATCATGTTGTTCAAAAAATTCATGATTCCGCCGATGGTGGCGGTGCCGCCGCGCGGCGCGATTAAGGACGGTATCGACCAGCCGACCGGCGCCGCCGCCGCCAACCCGCTCAATGCCACCGAGATCCAAAGGATCGCCCAAGCCGGATTGGTCGTGAGCGTGGCTCCGAACACCGCAAGGCCGAGCAGCATGCCCAACACCAGCACGGTCTTGCGCACGGGCGTCTCGCCATAACCCCGCCTAATCAAGTGGTCGATCAGCCAGCCACCGACCACGAGATCCGCGACCGTGGCGCACATCCAGGGGACCGCCGCATATCCGGCGGATTTCAGGACGCTCATGTGCATCGACTGCTCCAGGTAGTTCGGCAGCCACGTCAGGAACAGGTAAAACGAATAACCGTAGGCCGCGAAGCCGATGGTCAGTCCCCATACCTTCCGATTGCGCAGGAGATAGCCGAGCATCGCGACTTCTCCGCTATGCGAGGGGCCTTCTGCCGTGGCGCCCCCTGCGCGGATATATTCGCGCTCTTCCGGACTCAGCCGCGGATGTTTGCTCGGATCTCGATAGACGAGCAGGAAGGCAAGAAAATAAAGGAAACTCAGGAGTCCGGTCATGCCGAAGCCCCACCGCCAGCCGAAACGAACGACCACGAGCGCCACCAACGGAATGCCGATGACGTTGGCGAACTTTGCCGCGGCGTCGAAGATTGCTGTCGCCAGCGACCGCTCACCGCGGGGGAACCAATAGCCCGTGGCCTTCGAACTTGCCGGGAAGCTCGGTGCTTCCGCGGCGCCCAGCAAAATGCGCACTGCCAGAATGCTGCCGAACCCGCCGGCGAAGGCAGTCACGATAGACGCGACCGACCAGAAAAATGTGCTTACTCGATTGACCAAAGTAACGCCGAAGCGGTCGAGAATCATTCCCGTGGGGATTTGCAGCAGGGCATAAGGCCAGAAAAGCGCGCTGAATAGCCAGCCCAGGTCACTATTGGTCAGACCAAATTCCTGCTGTAACTGAGGTCCGCCAACGGAGAGGTTGATCCGGTCGAAATAATTGACCAGCACGCCGGCCCCCAGCAAAACTCCGATGCCCCACCGAACCCTGGGGATGCGCACGACGGCGGGTATGGCAGTCATCGATCCTCTCGCGTGCTGATGCTGGCGGGTGGCGCGGTGCCGTCGGTCGTATGCTGCCGATCCTCGATCCGGGACACAATCTCGTGGGCAAGTTCGGCCGGTTTGCCGCCGACATCGAGGATGATCGGACGCTCGTCCGGCGTCGGCTCCTCCAACGTCGCGAATTGGCTGTCGAGCAGCGCAACCGGCATGTAGTGCTCGTGCCGCGCGGCCATGCGCTGATGAATCAGGTCGGGCGATCCTTTGAGGTAAACAAGTATCACATCGCGGCGGTCACCGATGATGATGTCCCGGTAGGATCGCTTTAGAGCCGAGCAGGTCAGCACTCCGCATTCACCCCGCGCGTGCCAGCCGTCGATTTCTGCCGCGATCTTGCGGAGCCAGGGCATCCGGTCCGCGTCGGTCAACGGAGTCCCACCGCGCATCTTCTCGACATTTTCGCGCGGGTGCAGGTTGTCGCCTTCCTGAAATTGGCAACCTAACGCGGCCGCCAGCATGGCCGCGACCGTGCTTTTGCCCGAGCCGGAGACACCCATCACGACGACGATCATCGGTCTTGTGACAGTGTGCTTGAGGGCGGGGGACCAAGTGCGCTGAGGTTGTTTATTCGGTTCGGCCATGCGCTAATCCTGGGACATACGCTGGCGCCGGTTCCAGCGCGTCACGCTATTGTGGGAGGCCAGACATTGCACGGATGTCGCCCCTGGGAGAAGAGCGTGCGTCGTCGCCTGCCGGTTCGTGGACGACGGATCGAGCAGAGCCGGTCGCCCATCGCCGATCCCGGCGATCCGGCGGCGACATGGTGCCGAAAACGGGCGACTTGTGGGGGATACGGCACCGGAAATCATCGTGTGCTTACAGCGTGAGCTGGACGTGGAAGTCGAAGATCCAAGTATTCGGATTCGTCGATGTCGCGCCGGGGCGGATGTCGTATTGGACGCCTGGCCGGAAAAACAGCGAGGGGGTAAGCTGAAAGGCGTAATTAAGTTCGACAAGCTGTTCGTTGGTCTGGATCGGCGATCCCGATTTTTCCTCCTGAAACTGAAACCGCCGATTGATCGTAGCCTCTACCCAGCCGAGAGAAAGGATGTCCAGTTCACGGCCCGGGAAAACGCCGCGGGCAGCAACACCCGCTTCATAGTCATTTTTGAATTTCGCGGTGTTCTGATCGCTCACCGTGTAGACGCCGAAAACTGCCAGCCCGTCGGTATTGTCTGGGCCCCACTTGATAATTTGCTGCGCAGCTTCGACGTAGAGCCCATACAGCCCGGCGTGGGAGATATTGGGATTGGCCAAGTCGGCTCTCGCCGATGAATCGTAATAGCCGCCGAGATTATAGGTCCCGCCGTAATCCTCGGGCTTCTTGCCGAGCTGATATTTGAACTCCACCGGCACGATGACGCCGGTGCTCCCGTTGAAGTCGAGTTTGAAGCCGTCCTGTCTGCGCGTATAGAGCGGGTTCGAATTGAGGACCGCGGTTTGAAATTGAAGTTCGTCGGTTATGTGTCATTTGGCTCGAGCGGTCCATCGGCCGGCCGGAGCATCGGCCCACCCACTGTTATCGAAAAGCGTGATCGGATGCCCGCAGAGCGCATCGTTGGTGAAGTTGCAGAGATAAGGCAGTTGGGCAAAATCGTTGCCCATCGGATGAAATTCGGCATTATTATATTTCCCGTACCCAAACCCGCGGGAGCGCGCTATGATCGCGCCCAACGCCGGTTTGGACCCCAAGGCTGATTGTGTCAGTCTCTTGCGCTGCCTTGGGGTTCCTGCCGGCTATGGAGCCTGTGGGACATGCTTATGCTTCACGCCGGCAGCTTCATGCAAATGCTGCAAATTCTCTTTAATTCTGAGCTAGAAGTAAGTAGAACGCGCGGCCGATTGCCGCGTGCGATGATAAGCACTAACGAGACTGCGGCGGAAGCGATCGGTGCATTTTGTGACGATTTGCATTTACCAGTGTCGCGGGCGTCGCTCGAATATGTACGAAAAAAGTAGAACAAGCGAGGATCTCCCTATCCAGATAGCACAGGTTCACTGAATGTTCTTGCCGACCTGTTCGTTCGTCGAGTAGAATCCGCAAATCGATCATGGAGGCGTGGATGGGCGGGTTACTCGAGTTTGTGTCTCGGTTCGGCTCGGAAGGGCAGTGCATCGAGCATCTCGCCGGGCTTCGCTGGCCGGGTGGCTACGTCTGCGCGAAGTGCGGCGGCCGCGAGGCTTGGCGCCTGAAGGGGCGGCGGCCACGGGTCTAAGAGTGCGGCACTTGCCATCGTCGGGAATCGGTGACCTCAGGGACCGTGTTCCACCGGACGCAGACGGACCTGCCGAAATGGTTCCTCGCCGCCTATCTGCTGGGCCGCGACAAGCGCGGGGTCTCGGCCAAGTTTCTGCAGCGTGAGCTCGGCGTCGCCTACCAGACGGCCTGGACGATAGCGCACAAGCTGCGCCACGCCCTCAGCGAGGATCCCGCTCACCCGCTCAGCGGCTTTCTCGAAGCGGACGAGAGCTTCATCGGCGGCAGGGGCGATCAGTCAAGTCCTGGACGAAGCACGGAAAACGCCGACAAGAGCCTGGTCGTCGTGGCGGTCGAGAAGGTGCCGGCGCCCAAGAACAAGAAGGGCAAGCACGGCCACGCGGTGAAGCGCCAGCACGGCTTCTCTGCCGGAAATGCCGGCATCGCCGTGCTGCCGGCCGCGACCGGCGCCGAGCTCGGGGCGTTCCTCGAGGGCAATATCGAGGCTCGCGCGCACCTCCTGACCGACGGCTTCAAAGGAACCCGGGGCGCGACGCCACCCTTGGCGAACACCTGAAACACACCCCGGTGACCCAGGGCGCCGGCGCCAATGCGGGCGAACTCTTCCCGATCATCCATACGCTCTTCAGCAACATCAAAGCCTGGCTGGTCGGAACCCATCACGGCGTCAGCGCCAAGCACCTGCCGCGCTACCTCCGGGAATGGGCGTATCGCTTCAACCGACGCAACCTGCCCGAGGGCCTCGACCGGTATCTCATCCGGCGCGCTGTCGAACGCGCCGCGATAACCTATGACCAGCTCACGGCCGGCGGTATGGCAGCCGGGGCTACGCGAAACCGACGGATGCCCGTGACAGTTGCCGAACCTGTGCTAGCTGGATGGGGAGAAGCGAGGAATTATCCTCCCATGTTTGCCATGTAAAATGGAATATTCATCAAGATTGTTCCGGTAGGACTTTCTTTCAGCCGGACCCGAGATATAATAACTATTTTGGAAATGCGAAACTATTTGGAGAAAGGGTCTTCTCCTCCTTCCCTTCGGCCAACGACGATATCTATGAAGCTGGCACTTGTCTCGCTTTGGAGCGATCCACCGCGTGCGTCATGCACCTCGATCGGGTGCTTGAATGTGGACTAAAGGTCATGGCGCGAGCGCTTGGGGTAGAAGAACAGAACAAATTAGGGGCGCGTATCTCCGTAAAATTGAACGCACGCTTGATGATCGCGCCAAAGAGGGCGGAAAGCGATAAGGGATGAGCAATTTTATGCCGAGGCGGCCCTCAACTTCGACAGACTGCGCCGCGCTCGGCGTAATCCTACAATGCACCCAAAAAAACATATTCACAAGACCGCGCCGAGGAAATCCTGATAGCTGTCCGGTCATTTCATGGCGCATTTGGCGATCCGGATTTCGGAGTAGGCGATTTTGGTGGGACGATCTTCTCAAATGCGCGCCCGAAACGCCTCACCACTTCGTCCGCTTCAATCTCGCGGGCGGTCTCGACGAAGCGCTTCGACTGCGCCGGATCATCCGGGGTTTGGCTCGCTGGCCTTTTCGGTCTTAGGCTTTCGACTTTGTCTTCATGCTCATGCCGATTAGTCGTTCGATAGGTCAGCGCTTTCCGACGATGCCGCCAACGCGACTGGCCCGCTCAGTCGTCAACCCCGAGCGCGATGCGTTCGTTTAACGGAAATCGAACTCGGAGAGATAGCGCTTCAAATGTTCTTCGCTGACGTGGTGGTACACGCCATAGATGCCGCGCTTGAGGATCGAGAAGATAGCCTTCGACGGTGTTGGTGTGAGCATCGCCGCGAACATATTCGTCGGCAGAGTGATTGACGGTGCGATGGCTGGCAAATCCTTCGCCCACGCTTCCAATAGACGCCACTCTCGTCAGTCCTCAAATGAGAAGCTTCGGCGAGATTTGTTCCACAAGGATCGGCTTAAGGTTCGCCGCCGTACACATTCGGAACGTGGACGAGAGCAGACGCGGCCCTTGCGCTCCACCAGAGAAGATAACCGCCTTCCTTCGATGGCGGTTCTTTATAGGCCCGGTTTCTTCGCCTTCCCGCCTACGTAGGTTTCATCAGCCTCGACAAACTTGCCTTCGCCGCCCATGCCGCCCGGCAGTTTGCCTTCGCGCATCGCCTCGCGAATGCGATGGCTCATGAACCAAGCAGTTTTGAGGGTGACGCCGAGATGCGATGGAGCTGGTTGCTGCTGATCCCCTTTTTAGAAGAGCACATAAGGAACATCGCCTGAAGCCAGACGTGCAAGTTGACGTGACTAGCCTCAAAGATGGTTCCGACCTTGACGGTAAAAGGTTTCCGGCAGGCATA
The DNA here is from genome assembly GCA_963795485.1 of uncultured Alphaproteobacteria bacterium. Taxonomy (GTDB): domain Bacteria; phylum Pseudomonadota; class Alphaproteobacteria; order ATCC43930; family CGMCC-115725; genus AP-15. The sequence continues at coordinate 290,273 of CAWCIL010000007.1, read as the reverse complement.
GCACTTATAGACCCCGATCCGAGTGCTCTTGCCCGTCAGGCGGGCCGAAGATCCACAACCCCGCAATGCGGACAGAACCGACCGTTCCGCCAGACATGCGCCTCTACGAAAGCATAGGCGGCGGCTTCGTTGTGGTAGTGAGGCTCAGAAAGAACAGGACATCGGCTATCTCCCTGGCGCTCAATATAGGGTCATCAAATGGGTACGTCAAGTATAATTATGCCCGCGCACACCGTCGTATGAGCGCATCAGCCTCGTCTTTGCCCCCGGCGACAACAGCTACCCGCTGATTAACTATGAATATGCCATCGTTTCTAAATTGCAACCCAACGTTGCAACTGCCCATGCGCTTCGCCAATTCTTGCTGTGGGCCATATCGACCACTGGAGGTAATGGCAAAAACTATCTCGGGCGCGTCGGCTTCATCGCATTGCCCGATTTTATCCGCGGCCTCAGCGAAGCGCAGATCGCGGAGATCAAGTGAGCCCGTTCTTGGAAACCCTCCAATGCGAGCTGTTGGCCAGCATTAAAAGGCTGCTTTCGCCGCAAATACCGGTGTGCTGCAGATTTGGCAAACCTCAACGGACGTGCAGGATGCGTTGCCGGTGAACTCGCGATCGATAAGTCGGCGGGCGAGCGTGCCAATCTCGCTCCATGGGGCCTAAAGCGCAATTTGCGGCCGCAACTTCTTGGCTGCGATGAGCTCCGCGAGCAGCACCAACCGACCACCGGCGCCTCCTCGCGCCGGACATCGATGAACCGGTGCAGCAGGCGAAAGAGACGGCCGGAGGCGTTGGTGTCGGCGGCCGGGGGACGGTCGGTCGAGCGCGGCTCAACCGAGGCCGGCAGCGATCTTGTGGATCTCCGCCGGGGTGTGCTCGCCGCCGAGCGGCGTCCCCGGGACCAGATACTTGCCCTTCGCCAGCCCGCCGATCAGGACCGGCTCGTAGCCGATCTGGCGAATGAGGTTCGAGGCGATCGCGATGGCGTTGGGGTCGTCGCCGGCGATCGGGATGCCGACCGGGCCGCCCGGACGATGCGCGTCGGCCGACAGCTTCGCGTAGCCGATCGCATTGAAAGCGCGGACGACATGTGCGCCGGGCAGGAGCTTTGCCGTCGCCAGCCCCGGACCTCCCTGCTGGCTCACCCATTTGACGCAGTCCTCGCCGTCGCGCCGGGCGATCGGGTTGCTGACGTCGATCACCAGCGCCTTTTTCGCGAGCGCCGCCGCATAATCTTTGCCGATCTGCTGCATCGCGGTGTAGGGCACGACGATCGACACGACATTGCCGAATGCAATCGCCTGCTCGACCGTGCCGGCCCGCGCCAGCGGACCAAGCCCGTCGACCAGGCTCTTCAGCTCCTCGGGATGGCGGGAAGAGAACATCACCGGGAGGCCGGCCTTGACCCACAGCGAGCCGAGCGCGCCGCCTTCGCGGCCCGAGCCCACCACACCGATCTTGAGCGTTGCGCCACCGCTCGACTCGCCGCCGCCGGCTTCACCACTGGCCGCCCCGCCACTGGCTGTCCCGCCATTGGGCGACTGGGCGCCAGCAGCCAGCGGCCACGCGGCGAGCGCGAGCAGCGCCGGGGCAGCCGCGGCGGCCCGCAAAAATTCCCTGCGACCGCGCGTATTTGAGGAGTCCCTTGCCATTTTCGGCTCCGCGTGAAAAGGCGCCAGTTCGCGCCGGTCGGGTATCGCAACGAGGCTAGCGAGACCTGTCCTGATCGTGCGGCGGCGACCAGGGCCGCGGCCGCTGATGGGCGAGCTCGACGAATTTCCGCCGTTGCTCGGGCGACAAGGTCGCCAGGAAGGACAAGGTTGTGGTCGTCAGCCGGCCGACGGATTCGCGCCGCTTTTGCCCGGCCTCGTCGAGCAGCTGCATGATCCTCGTTTCGTTCGCCTGTGGCTTGGCCACTTCGGACCAAGCCTGGGAGACCAGCGGCCGGATCGCCTGATGCATCGCCTGCAGGCGCTCGCTCATGGTTTTGGAGTAATCGGCAAAGGCCCGGCTTTGCTGGGCGTCGAGCCCGAGCTCGCCGGCCATCTGATGGAGGCGCTGCTGCGGGGTCATCGGCGGGTTTGGCGCGTGCACGCGGATCCACAGCGCCCCACCGACGAAAAACAGGTTGAGCGCCAGTGACAGCGCCAGCGCCACCTGCCAAAAATGCCGACGCGTCCCGCCGCCCGCCACCGCATGGGCGAAGGTCACGTCTGTTGACCCGCGGTCAGGTCGCGCAGAAAGCCGGTGGTGGGGTCGAGCAGTTCGGGCAGAAAGCTCGCCTCGCCGACCTGGCTCGATTGATCGGGCTGGCTGAGGGTCAGCAAGGCGCCGCTGCCCATGGCAAAGCCGAGCCAGCTCGCCACCACGATCGCCGCGGCGAGGCTGCCCCATTGCGCAAAGCGCTGGAAGGCTGCACGCGCCGGCAACACCCCGAACCGAAGCACCCGACCGGGCTCGGGCATGGCATCGGCGACGAGCGGATCGGCGCGGGCGACGACATCAGCGATCACCCGTTCCAATCCGACCGGCCTAGAGCCGCCGCCGGCGGAGAGCATCCGCGCCGCGGACACGTCGGCCGCGGCGTCCGGGTCGGCGGCGAGGTGGAAGGCGACGCGATCGCGTTCCTCCTCGTCGAGACGGCCGTCGGCGAAGGCGGCGAGATCGAGAAAGTGCGCTGCCTCGTCCCCCGGCGCGTCGGCAGCGCGGCAATGTCGCCAAAAGGCGCGGTTCGACTCAAAGTTCGCCGGGTTGCTCATTTCGTCGTCGGCTCGAACTTATCGCACGGCTTTCTTCGGATATCTAGGCAGCCTGCGATCCGGGCATCCCCGCAACCTGCTGGTTCGCGCTGATCCCCCTTCAGCGCTCATTCGCTTCGGCCTTGAAATGGGCGCGCAGCTTGATCATCGCCTTGTGGTGAGCGCTGCGGACGGTCTGCGGATCGATGCCGAGCTGGACGGCGATCTCCGCAACCTCCATTTCGCGATCGTACAACATGGTCAGGATTTCGCGTTGGCGCGGCGACAGAAGAGCGTCGGGCAGCTTGAGCCTGGTGACCGGCTCGATCGGGTCGACGGCGAGCAGCCCTTCGGGCACCGCCTCGATCGGGACCGCCACCGGCCGGCGCCGGCGCATCGCATCGCGGGCGGTGCTGCGCGCGACGATCGTGATCCAGGTCGACAGGCCGGCGCGGGCCGGGTCGTAGGTGCGCAGCAGGCGGAAATCGTTCCGGCACAGTCGTAGAAAAACCTCCTGCACCAGGTCCTCGATGTCGTTCGGCTCGCGCGCCACCCCGCGCACGGCGACGGTGACGAGCCCGGCGTAGCGCCGCACGAACGTCTTCCAGGCACCCTTTTCGCCGCGCGTGAGGGCATCGACCACGTCGTCCTGCGGCACTCCTCCATTCTGCGCCAACCAGGAGGCCCCCACACCTGCCTGATCCGCTCCGCGCTCAGGCGAGCGCGGAGAAGAAATCGTTTCCCTTGTCGTCGATAACGATGAACGCGGGGAAATCCTCCACCTCGATGCGCCAGACCGCTTCCATGCCGAGCTCGGGATATTCGAGAAGCTCGACCTTGCGGATGCATTCGAGGGCGAGCCTCGCCGCCGGGCCGCCGACCGAGCCGAGGTAAAAGCCGCCGTGCCGATGGCAGGCCTGGCGCACCTCGGCGCCGCGATTGCCTTTGGCCAGGGTGACAAAGCTGCCGCCCGCCGCCATGAAAGCGTCGACATAGCTATCCATCCGGCCGGCCGTGGTCGGGCCGAACGAACCCGAGGCATAGCCCTGCGGCGTCTTGGCCGGACCGGCGTAATAGAGCGGGTGATTTTTGACGTAATCGGGCAGCCCCTCGCCGCGGTCGAGCCGCTCCTGCAGTTTCGCATGGGCGATGTCGCGGGCCACGATCAGCGGCCCGGTCAGGCTGAGCCGCGTCTTGATCGAAAAGCGCGAGAGGGTGCGTCGGATCTCGTTCATCGGCCGGGCGAGGTCGATCGGCACCACCTCGCCGCCGAGCGCGGCTTCGTGGATCTCTGGAAGAAAGCGCGCCGGGTTGGCCTCGAGCTCTTCGAGAAACACGCCCTCGGCGGTGATCTTGCCGAGGATTTGGCGGTCGGCGGAGCACGAAACGCCGATACCGATCGGCAGGCTGGCGCCGTGGCGCGGCAGCCGGACCACCCGCACGTCATGACAGAAATACTTGCCGCCGAATTGCGCGCCGATGCCGAGACCGCGGGTCAGCTCGAGCACCTCCGCTTCGAATTCACGGTCCCGGTAGGCCTGGCCCCATTGGTTGCCCGCTCGGGGCAAGCTGTCGAGATAGCGGCAGCTGGCGAGCTTGACCGTCTTCAGGTTCATCTCGGCCGAGGTGCCGCCGATGACAATCGCCAGGTGGTAGGGCGGGCAGGCGGCGGTGCCGAGAGTGCGGACCTTTTCGTCGAGAAACTTGAGCAGCGCTTTCGGGTTCAGCACCGCCTTCGTCTGCTGATAGAGGAAACTCTTGTTGGCCGAGCCGCCGCCCTTGGCGATGAACAGGAATTTGTAGGTGTCCCCGGGCTCGGCATAGAGATCGATCTGCGCCGGCAAATTATCGCCAGTGTTGACCTCCTCGTACATCGACAACGGCGCCACCTGGCTGTAGCGCAGGTTGGTCTCGGTATAGGTGCGGCGGATGCCGGCCGAGATCGCGGCCGCGTCGTCGCCTTCGGTCCACACCTGCTGGCCCTTTTTGCCCATGACGATCGCAGTGCCGGTGTCCTGGCACATCGGCAAGACGCGGCCGGCGGCGATGTTGGCGTTTTTCAACAGGTCGAAGGCGACGAACCTGTCGTTCGCGGAAGCTTCCGGGTCGTCGAGGATCGCGCGCAGCGAGGCAAGGTGGCCCGGGCGCAACAGGTGTGCACTGTCGGCGAAGGCCTGTGCAGCGAGCTGGGTCAGTGCCTCGGGCTCGATCTTGACGATGCGCCGCCCTTCGAAGCTGGCGGCGGATACATGATCGCCGGTCAGCTTGCGATAGGGCGCCTCGTCGGCACCGAGCGGGAACAGCTCATGATAGGCGATGTCGCTCATGCCTCGCTCCGCCATGCGGTCTGCCGGCAAGATCGCCGTTTCCGCGCCGCCGTCAAGCAAGGCCTAGCGTTTGCGGAATTGGTCGAGGGTGACGATTTCGGCTTCCTGCCGCTCTGGGGTCGCCGGCTCGGGGGCGGGGAGAGCGGCCGGAGCCGCCGCAGCCTCGGCCGGCGGGGCCGCGGGCATTTCGAATTGCAGCCCGAATTTGACCGACGGATCGGCGAAGGTGGTGACCGCGGCAAACGGGACGGTCAGACGTTCCGATCGGCTGCTGAAGCTGAGGGTCACGGAAAACGCGGCGTCCCCGACCTCGAGCCCCCAGAACTGGTGCTGCAGCACGATCGTCATCTCTTCCGGAAATTTGGCCAGCAGCTGCGCCGGCACCACAACCCCGGGAGCATCGGTGCGAAAGCCGATGTAAAAGTGATGCTCGCCGCGCAGACCGTCGCGGGCGGCGATCGCCAGCGCCTGACGCGCGACACCGCGCAACGCCGTCTCGACCATCTTATCGTACTGGAAGAGATCCTGGGCCATCTGTAGCGGCTCGCTTCTTGGGGTCGGTCGGCAGGCGGCGGTAACGGCGGGCGCGAGTGAGGGGCTTCTGTTGCCCGGTGCCCCTCGAACCGCGATTTGCTCTAGGCTTTTACCCCGCTAGGGGTTAGGCCGCGAGCGCCTCTGTTGCGAAGTTATCGTTCGCAGCTAGGTTATGACCCGATAACGGTGGTATCATGCCGGGCGACGGATCTTACCTTTACTACGCGCGTCGAGCCTGTTTCGCCCCCGTAGCATGACCCCGCTGAAGTGGCGGGGGGTGAGGGTGGTGGAGGCGCCGGGTACTGCCCCCGGGTCCGCAACGCTTATTCCGCAAGCCGTGTATCGCCATAGTCGGTAGACCGACGGCGCAGATATAGGACGGCGGGCAAGGGAACGCAATCCCGGCCGCCGGGTGTTAGCGCCAGCACGGCCGTACCTCAACGCCCAACACCTCAACGCCCAACCCGGACCCTCGCCACAAGCACCTTTTCCGCAATGACAGACACCTTCCTCGCCTGCCGAGATTGCGGGCAGATCCACCGCGCCGATGCCGGTCTGCTGCGCCGCGGCTGGCTCTTGTGCCGGCGCTGCGGCGCCCGGATGTGGCGGTTGCCGGCAATCGGCCTCGCCGCACCGCTGGCCTTCGTCCTGACCGCGGCGGTCCTGTTCGCGCTCGCCAACGCCTTCCCGCTGTTCGAGGTCAACCTGGCCGGCGACCAACGCAGTGGCCTGATCGCGACGGGGGCGGTGGCGCTCACCCGCTACGGCGGCAGCATCTCGGCGGTGGGCGTGCTAGTGGCGATGATTTCGCTGGTGGTCCCGGCGCTGAGCCTGGTCCTGATGGCGGCGACGCTCGGCTGGCTCCACGCCGCCGAACGCAGCGTTCGGCATGAGCGGCTGTGGATCGCCGGGCTGTGGCGTGCCGTGCTGCGCCTGCGCCCGTGGAGCATGCTCGACGTCTTCCTGCTCGCTGCGGTGGTTGCCTATACCCGGCTCGGACAATTGGCCGGTGTCGCGGTCGCCATCGGCGGCTACGCCTTGGCAGCCCTGGTCCTGGTAGAGGTGGTGATCGAGCAGTCGCTCGGCCGCCAGCGGGTGTGGAACGCGATCGGCGACCCGGCAAAATACACCCCGGCCCGCGGCGAGCCTTGGGTCCTCTGCCTCGAATGCGAGCTGGTCGTGGCGGTTCGCGCCGGCGGGGAAGAGAGCCGTCGCTGCCCGCGGTGCGGCGCGCGCCTCGTTGCGCGCCAACCGGGAAGCCTCGCCGCCGCCGCCGCCTTCACCGCCGCCGGCTACATCCTCTATCTGCCGGCGAACCTCTTGCCGGTGCTGACGATCACCCGTTTCGGCCGCACCGACCCGTACACGATCCTCGGCGGCGTGCGCGATCTGGCGTCCGCCGGATTGTGGCCGCTGGCGCTGCTCGTGCTGGCCGCCTCGATTGTCGTCCCGGTGCTGAAGCTCGGCGTGCTGAGCTGGTGCCTGATCGCGGTTCGGCTGGGTTCGGCCCGGCTGTTGCGGCAACGCACTGCCTTTTATCGCTTCATCGACTTTATCGGCCGCTGGTCGAATATTGACGTGTTCGTAGTGTCGATCGTGACTGCGCTGGTGCAGTTCGGCACGCTGACGAGGATCGAGCCGGGCTCGGGCATCGCCGCTTTTGCCGGCGTCGTCGTCGCGACCATGATCGCCACCCGCGTCTTCGACCCGCGTCTGATGTGGGACGCGGCGGCGACCCAGAGACAAGCGGCTAAGAGGCGAGCGGCCGGGGGGCGGAGTTGACCGGTTCGGATCCGTCGGGCCCGGTCCCCGAGGCGCCACCGCCGCCCGAGCCGAGCCATTGGGCCGGCCTGCCCTGGGTGTGGGCGGTGCCCGTGGTGGCGCTGGTCATCGCCGGCTGGCTCGGCTACCGCGCGCTGATCGAGCGCGGGCCGGAGATCACGATCCGCTTCGAGACCGCCGAGGGGATCGAGGCGGGCCGCACTCCGATCCGCTACAAGGATGTCGAGCTCGGCCACGTCACCAAGGTCGGGCTCACCCCCGATCGCTCGCAGGCGCTGATCACCGCGGCGATGACCCGCTCGGCCGAACCATTGCTGCGCACCGACAGCAAGTTCTGGATCGTCCGGCCGCGCATCGGATTGAGCGGGGTCTCGGGTCTGACGACGGTTCTCTCCGGCCCCTATATCGGCATGCTGCCGGGGAAGGGGGCGCATGGCGCCCACTCCTTCACCGGGCTCGAGACTCCGCCGCCTAAGGAAGGCCTGGTCGAGGGCCGGGTCTACACCCTGATCGCCAAACGGCTTGCCGAGATCAGCGATCAGGCGCCGGTCTATTACCACGGCGTCCAGGTCGGCGAGGTCACTGACCACAAGCTGTCCGACCGCGACGGGACCGTCGCGGTGCATATCTTCATCTATGCGCCGCACCAGGCGCTGATCCACCCGGACAGCCGGTTCTGGGTGGCATCCGGGCTCAATGTTTCGATCGGGGCCGAGGGAGTGAAGCTCGCCACCGCGCCGCTGCTGGCGATCGTCGCCGGCGGCATCGTCTTCGATACCCCGGACGAGGCGCTCGCCCGGCCGCCGAGCCCGCCCGGCTCGTCGTTCCGCCTCTATATCGACCAGAAGGCCGCCGACGAGGCCGCCGAACCGGTGCGCGTCTCCTATCGGCTGTACTTTCCGGGGTCGATCGAGGGTGTCGAGGTCGGCACTCCGGTCGATCTGCGCGGCCTGCCGGTCGGCGAGGTCACCAGGGTCGAGCTCGAATACGATCCGGCGGCGCACCGAATTCGCGAGCCGGTGACGATCGAGGTGGCGCCGCACCGGATTAGGGTCGGCGGCCGGCATCTCGACGCGATTTCGAAAGACCCGGTCGCCGCCACCAACCGGATGATGGCGCAGCTCGTCGCGCAAGGGCTGCGCGCCCAGCTGATCAGCGCCAATCTGCTGACCGGACAGCGCGCGATCGAACTGGATATCGTGCCCGATGCGCCGTCGGCGCAGGTGGCGTGGGTCGAGCCCTACCCTGAGCTGCCGACCGTCGAAGCCGGCGGCATCGGGCAGGTCACCCGTTCGGCCAACCGGCTGCTGAGCAAGCTCGCAGCCTTGCCGCTCGCCCAGCTGGTGGAGCAGGTCCGCGCCATGGTCGGCCACGCCGACCAGCTGGTTGACCGACCGGAGGTCAAGCGCTCGCTGCACAATCTCGACCTGACCCTGGCCAACACCGCACGCCTGACCAAAACTGCCGACATCCAGGTTGGTCCGCTGCTCCAGCGCTTGAACGGCGCCGCCCAGCAGCTGAGAGCGACATTGACGATCCTCGGCAGCGACCCGGCCGCCAGCAACGATCTCGCGCGGACCATGGCCGAGCTGAAGGACGCCGCCCGCTCGATCCGGGTGCTCGCCGATTATCTGGAACGCCACCCCGAATCGCTGATCAGCGGCAAGCCCGGCGAGGCCTCGCGATGAGGGCGCTTGTGTTGCCGACGTTGCTGACCCTGCTTGCCGGCGTCCTCGCGGCGTGCAGCTCGGCGCCGAGCCATTACTACGTGTTGAGCGCCCGGCCGGAGGCGACCGGGCCGGTATCGGAGGGCCTGACCGGGACCACGGTCGCGATCGGCGAAATCAAATTGCCAGGCGCGCTCGATCGCCCGCAGATCGCCCGCCGGCTTGGGCCCAACCAACTCGAATACAGCGAAAACGAGCGCTGGGCCAGCCCGCTCGACGACATGGTGCGCCGGGTGCTGGCGAGCGATCTGCGGGCGCGGCTCGGCCCCGGATATGTTCTGGTCAACAATGATTCGGCGTCGCCGGCAAAGCTGACGATCGCGGTTGACATCAGCCGCTTCGATGCCGACAAGTCCGGCAAGGTGACGCTCGAGGCCGGCTGGGAGAAGCTCGGCCGGAACGGCGCGGTTGTCGGCGTGCCCGCCAGCGCGACGATCGTCGAGCCGGGACAGGGTCCTGATGCCGCCGCGGTCGCAGCGGCGATGAGCCGCGCCGTCGCCGATCTCGCCGGCCGGATCGCCGCCGGCATTTCCAGCGCAGCCGGAACGGCGGACCGTTGACCTAGGATCGGTTGCTTGCAATGCGCGCAGCCGCCTAATCTCGCTCTCGGGCAGGGAGGGCAGGATGCCGCTCACGCAAGACCAACGGGGCGAAATCGCGGCGCAGCGCGGCGAGGAGCGGCGGCCGACGCGGCGCGCGACCGTAGCAGCGCTCGAGGAGATCCTCTATGAGCCGGTGCCGGTGCTCGACCACGGCTTTGTCCGGGTCGTCGACTATATGGGCGACGACGCCGCCGTGGTGCAGGCGGCGCGGGTCTCTTACGGCCGAGGCACTCGGCGGGTCAACGAAGACCAGGGGCTGATCAACTATCTGATGCGGCACCGTCATACGACTCCGTTCGAGATGTGCGAGGTCAAGTACCATGTGAAGCTGCCGATCTTTGTCGCCCGGCAGTGGATTCGGCATCGCACCGCCAACGTCAACGAATACTCGGCGCGCTACTCGATCCTCGACAACGAATTCTACCTCCCCCAGCCCCAGCATCTGGCCGCGCAAACGACGACAAATGCGCAAGGCCGCGGCGTCGTGCTGGATGACGCGGCAGCGGGTCGAGTCCTCGACCTGCTGCGCGAGGATGCCGAGCGCGCCTATGCCGGCTATGCCGAGCTGTTGAACCAGGATGCCGCAGGTGTGGCGCTCGACCCCGATCGGCCGGGCCTCGCGCGCGAGCTCGCCCGCATCAACCTGACGCTCGGCTTTTATACGCAATGGTACTGGAAGACCGACCTGCACAACCTGTTGAACTTCCTGTCATTGCGCGCCGACCCGCATGCGCAGCACGAGATCCGCGCCTACGCTGAAATCATGCTCGGCACCCTTAAGCGCTGGGTCCCGATGACCTACGCGGCCTTTCTCGAATTCCAGATGAACGCGGCCACGATCTCGGCAACGGGGCTGGCCGTGATCCGTCGCCTGGTCGCCGGCGAAACCGTCACCCGAGACGAGAGCGGGCTCTCCGCCCGCGAGTGGCGCGAGCTGATGGCATTGCTAGGCCGACCGGCTTAAGGCTGGCCCCCCGGCCGTTCCCTGCGCGCGATAGCCTCGGGCTCGCGCCCATCAGCCGACGAAAGCGCCGGTTGAAGGTGGAGAGGTCGTTGAAGCCGGCATCGAAGGCGATGGCCGAGACCGGATCGCGCGACCCGCAACCGGGTGCGCAACAGGAATTGACGCGGCGTCAGCCCGACGGCCCGCGGAACGTGCGCAGGAAATGGTAAGGCCTCATCGCCGCTTCGCCCGCCAGCTCGGCGAGCGTCAGCTTCTCGTCGGGTGCGGCCGCGATGCAACGCCGCGCGCGGGTGATGCGCCGCTCGTCGCGCGGGCTCGCCGCCGATGCCGCGCCGCCATTTTCGGCGAGCACCGGGGCGACACCACCAGCAAGGCGCAGCGCCAGCTCCTCGAATGCCGCAGCGTCGCAATCGTCGCGCGCGGCCGGCGAAGGCTCGGTCGCGCGGGCCGCTGGTGCAGATGAAGTCGGTCGCGGCGCCGCCGACCGTGCGTTCCTACTGGTGCAGCTGATAGAGGCGGGTCACGTTCTCGCTAGTGATCTTGCGGCGCACGGCGGGCGAGATCGCGGCGAGGTTCTTATCGAGGGTCGCGTGCGAGCCGGGCCAGATGCAGTCGGGATGCGGGTAGTCGGCACCCCAGATGATGTTGTCCTCACCGATCAGTGGGATGATCGGCTCCAGGAACTGGTCCTGCTGATAGGTGACATAGCCCTGGCGGCGGAAATAATCGCTGGGCTTGAGCTTGAAATTGAGGCTCCTCGCCCGATCGGCGTATTCGGTGTCGAGGCGGTCGAACACATACGGCAGCCAGGTCACGCCCGACTCGCCCAGGACGAAGTTGAAATCGGGGTATTTATCGCAGGCGCCGGAGGCGAGCAGCGAGACCAGCACCTCCATCGTGTCGAGCTGGAACAATGCCGAGCGAACCAGTCGCCATTGGGCCAGATACTTCTGCTCCTGCTCGGGCGTGTCAGGCGCGCGCAATGCCTTGAACCCGGTCGAGTGGAACGAGATCGGAAAGCGGCACTCGGCCGCGGCCTCCCATAAGGGGAACCACATGTCGGTGTAGAGCGGCGGGGTCATCCGCTTGAAGGCGAGGTCGCCGCCCCGCAGCCCGAGCTTGGCGCAGCGCCGCACTTCGGCCGCGGCCTCGAGCGGGTCGGTGTTGGGGATGATGGCGAGCGGAAAGACCCGGCTCGGATCGGCCCGCTTGGCAAAATCGGCGACCCAATCATTATAGGTCCTGTCGGTCCAGGCGCGAAGCGGCGCGTCCTCGATCAGGTCGTTGACCATCAAACAGCCATAGACGATTTCAGCGGCGAGACCGTCGCGGTCGAGATCCGCCAGCCGCAATTCGGGGGTGGTCGGCCGCGGCGCGACGCCCCGCGTGTTGCCCCACTCGAAGCCGAGATCTTTCATCTCGTCGATATGATTGAACATCCCGCGTTGGTATTTGAGAAAACCCGGCCCGACGCCGTTCCACATGCCCCGGTCCTGGCCGTCGACGAACCAATGGAGGCCGTCCTCCCGCTCCTCGACGCGCGGCGCCGTCTGCTTCCACTTCTGCGGCGCTGCCGACGACCAAAGATCGGGCGGGCAATAGGTCAGGTCGATGTGGTTGTCGCCGGAGATCAGCTTTTCTTGGGTGGCGGGCATGGCGGGCTCCTCTTGCTCCTCCGCTAGGGATATCGGACGAGACGTCTGAGGCGGTCATCGTACGATCGCCGCGTGATGGGCGCCAGACAAATGCGGCAGTCTTCTTGCCGCGCTTCCGGAATGGCCGGGCGCGGTCGCAAGAGGCCGGGAGGACGAGATCGTAGCCGTGAGAGATTGATGCGAGATTAGGCGATTGCTGTATCCGCCGTCGCCCCGCGAAAGCAGGGGCTTAGGGGAGACCGCACGGTCTGTCCCCTGTTCGAGCCAGGGCAGGCTCTGGGTTCCCGCTTTCGCGGAAATGACGGTCAAGGATTCGATCGGCCCTCAAGAATTCTTCTTGGTTCGAGCCGTGAACGGCGACGTCAATCGCGTCAGGCTAAACGCCGCCACAAAGATTTCCTATGCGCGCGGCGGCAGATGGCGTCCTGCCGGCGGCAGGTCTGCAGCGGTGGCGTAGGGCACCGAGGCTATCCGCGCTCGAAATCCTCGAGCGACAGGCCGAGGGCGTTGACGCCGGCTTCAAGGTAATCGGCCAGCAAAGGCGTCCCCAGCAGATAACCGGTCTCGCTCGCATTGCCGCTGTCGCGCGCCTGCCGCACCGCTTCCGGCCAGCCCTGGGCGTCGAAATCGCCGCGCCCGACCCATACGAGCGCCAGCAATTCCTCGCGCTCGTCGATATTCAAGCCGTCGATCGCGTCGCGCAGCTCTTCTTCGGTCGGATTGTCGGGGGTGTCGAGCAGGATCTGGCGCTCGTCGTCGTCGGCGGGGTCCGAGCCCGACACCGCGTCCGGATCGACCGGCACCTCGGCGTCGAACTCACGCGCCTTCTCGACGATATAGGCCAGTTTTTCGAGCGGGATCGTCAGCATTCTCGCACCTTTCGCAGCAATTCTCACGCATCAGCCGCCGGAAGCGGCGGCGGGCCAGCGCCAGTTTTTCACCTCGGGCATGTCGTCGCCGTGGCGGGTAATGTACTGCTTGTGCTCGATCAGCTTGTCGCGCATCGCCTGCTTGGCGTAGGCGGCCATGTAGCCGAGCTTAGGCACCCGGTCGATCACGTCTGAGGCCAAATGAAACCGGTCGAGGTCGTTGCGGACGACCATGTCGAACGGGGTGGTCGTCGTTCCTTCCTCCTTGTAGCCGCGAACATGAATATTGTGGTGATTGGTTCGACGATAAGTCAGCCTGTGGATCAAAGCCGGGTAGCCGTGATAGGCGAAGATGACCGGCTTGTCGGGGGTGAACAGCGCGTCGAAATCATGGTCGGTCAGCCCGTGCGGATGCTCGTCATGCGGCTGCAAGGTCATCAGGTTGACGACGTTGACGACGCGGATCTTCAGGTCCGGGACATGATGGCGCAACAGGTTGACCGCCGCCAGGGCTTCGAGGGTCGGCACGTCGCCGGCGCAGGCTATCACCACATCGGGTTCGGCGCCGCGATCGTTGCTGGCCCATTCCCAGATGCCGATCCCGGCGTCGCAATGCTTGACCGCGGCATCGATGTCGAGCCATTGCGGCGAGGGCTGCTTGCCGGCGACGATCACATTGATCCGGTCCCAGCTGCGCAGGCAATGGTCGGCGACCCACAAGAGGCAATTGGCGTCGGGCGGCAAATAGACCCGGATGATGTCGGCCTTTTTGTTGACGACGTGGTCGATAAACCCCGGGTCCTGGTGGCTGAAGCCGTTGTGGTCCTGACGCCAAACGTGCGAGGTCAACAGATAGTTCAAGGACGAGATCGGCCGCCGCCACGGGATCTCGCGCGCGGCCTTCAGCCATTTGGCGTGCTGGTTGAACATCGAGTTGACGATATGGATGAAGGCTTCGTAGCAGTTGAACAGACCGTGGCGCCCGGTCAGCAGATAGCCTTCGAGCAGGCCCTCGCAGGTATGCTCGCTCAACATCTCGATGACATGGCCGTCGCGCGACAGCTGATCGCCGTCGGGCGAGCCGAGGTCGTCATCGGGCGAAGTTTCCGCCATCCACGCGCGGCCGGTCACCTCGAACACTGCGGAAAGGCGGTTGGAAGCGGTCTCGTCCGGGCCGAACAAGCGAAAGTTGGGGTTTATTTTCATAATGTCGCGCAGGAAGACGCCCATGGCGCGCGTCGCCTCGCCGTCGGTCCGGCCCGGACGGGTGACCGAAACCGCATAATCGGCAAAATCCGGCATCAGCAATTCCCGCCGCAGCAGCCCGCCATTGGCATGCGGATTGGCGCTCATCCGCCGGTCGCCCACCGGCGCCAAAGCCGCGATTTCGGGCCGCAGCTTGCCGTCATCGCCGAACAATTCCTGCGGCCGGTAGCTCCGCATCCAGTCTTCGAGCAATTTGACGTGCTCGGGCTTTTCCATGTCGCCGAACGGGACCTGGTGGGCGCGCCAGGTGCCTTCGACCTTCAGCCCATCGACGCTCTTTGGGCCGGTCCAGCCCTTGGGGCTGCGCAGCACGATCATCGGCCACAGCGGGCAGACGATGTCGTCGCCGGCCCGCGCCGCCTGCTGGATCGAGGCGATCTCGTCGAGCACCCGATCGAGCGTCGCCGCCATCAGCTGGTGCATCGCCGCCGGGTCGTCGCCCTCGACGAAATGCGGCTCGTACCCATAGCCCCGGAGCAGGCTTTCGAGCTGCTGGCGCGGGATGCGGGCGAGGATCGTCGGGTTGGCGATCTTATAGCCGTTGAGGTGCAGGATCGGCAGCACCGCGCCGTCCTTGGCGGGGTTGAGGAACTTGTTGCCGTGCCACGAGGTCGCCAATGGCCCGGTCTCGGCTTCGCCGTCGCCGATCACGCAGGCGACGATCAGCCCCGGGTTGTCGAGGGCCGCGCCGTAGGCGTGCGACAGCGAGTAGCCGAGTTCGCCGCCCTCGTTGATCGAGCCCGGCGTCTCCGGTGCTGCATGGCTCGGGATGCCGCCCGGAAAGCTGAACTGGCGAAACAGCCGGCGCATGCCCTCGGCGTTCTGCGAGATGCTCGGATAGAGCTCGCTGTAGGTGCTTTCGAGCCAGGTGTTGGCGACCATGCCGGGCCCGCCATGGCCGGGACCGCAAATGTAGATGATTTCGAGATCGCGCACCTTGATGACCCGGTTCAGATGCACGTAGACAAAATTCAGTCCCGGAGTCGTGCCCCAGTGCCCGAGCAGCCGCAGCTTGATGTCGGCGCGCTCGATCGGGCGCTCGAGCAATGGGTTGTCGAGCAGGTAGATCTGCCCGACCGAGAGGTAGTTCGCGGCCCGCCACCACGCGTCGATCAGCTCGAGCTGCGCCGGCGACAGCGGCTGCACGGAGGCTTCGGCTCTGCTCTCCAAGGTCATCGGCCTTCTCCATCAACCGCGAGAGATAAAAAACGGCGCACGGCCCATCGGCGCTTCTAGCTGGTCTAATAAGCTGGCAACGGCCGGGAACGGATTTTGTTTCACAAGCAGGTGTGCAGCCCGCTTCGCCGACCCTGCAAGGCACGCACCAGGATGGCACAGAAAAGGACCCAGGGTATGACCGCTGCAGAGCCGCTGATCGGCGTCATCAACGCCGGGTCGTCGTCGGTGAAATTTGCCTTTTATGAGGGCGAGCGCCGCCTGCTCTCCGGTCAGGCCGACACCACGGCCGGGCACGCCGCGATCACCGCGACGGACTCCGAGGGCGCCGCGGTGCCTCCACCCGATCTCGCGGACATGGCGCCGGGCGAATTGCTGCCGGCGCTGCTGGGCTGGGCGAGGGAGCGGCTCGGCGGCCGGAAGCTGGCGGCGCTGGGCCATCGTGTGGTGCATGGCGGGCTGCGCCATTCGCACCCGGCGCGGGTGACGCCGGAATTGCTCGCCGAACTGGAGGCGCTGGTGCCGCTCGCCCCATTGCACGAGCCGCATAACCTCGAGCCGATCCGGGCGGCACTCGCCTTCGATCCCGAATTGCCGCAGGTCGCGTGTTTCGACACCGCCTTTCACCGGAGCATGCCCGAGGTGGCGCAGGCCTATGCGCTGCCGTACTCGCTGTTCGACGAAGGCGTGCGGCGCTACGGCTTTCACGGCCTCTCCTACGAATACATTGCCTCGGTGCTGCCCGAGCGCGCGCCGCAGATCGCCGAGGGCCGCGTCGTGGTGGCGCATCTCGGCAACGGCGCCTCGCTGTGCGCGCTGCGGGCACGCCGCTCGATCGCCACGACGATGGGGCTGACCGCCCTTGACGGCGTGCCGATGGGGACCCGCTGCGGTGCGCTCGATCCCGGGGTCGTCCTCTACTTGCTGCAGCAAAAGGGGATGTTGACCGATGCGCTGGCGGATCTCCTCTATCGGCGTTCGGGCATGCTGGGGCTCTCCGGCGTCTCCTCCGATTTCCGCGACCTGTTGGCGAGCGCCGAGCCGCGGGCGCGCGTTGCGCTCGACGTATTCTGCTATCAGGTCGCGCGCCAGATCGGCTCGCTCGCGGCGGCGCTCGGCGGCCTCGACGCGATCGTCTTCACCGGTGGGGTCGGCGAGAACGCGGCGCGGGTGCGCAGCGACGTTTGCGGGGCCTGCGCCTGGCTTGGCGTCGAGCTGGACCGGGCGGCGAACCGCGCACACCAAGCGCGCATCAGCGTCCCGGACAGCCGCGTCGCCGCCTACGTCATCAAGACCGACGAGAATTTGATGATCGCGCGTCATGCCCGCGTGCTGGTTGCCGGCTGAGACCCGTGCTGAGGCTCAGTGGGCGATCAGGACCGGCGCCGCGGTGGCGGTCTGCAGCACGTGCTGGGTGAAGCCGCCGAAGATCCACTCGCGCAGCCGGCTGTGGCCGTAGCCGCCCATCACCAAGAGCGCCCGGCGCTCGGCGGCTGCGGCGAGCAGGGCATCGGCCGGGCTGTGCCCGTCGGGCTGGAGCCGGCCGCCCGACACCGGGAGCCCGCGCCAGCGCAGATTGGCGATCAGCTGGCGGCCCCCTTCGCTCGACAGGTCCATTTCTTCGGCGACGGTCAGGACCACGATCTCCTTGGCGATTTCGAGAAACGGCAGGGCGGCGGTTACTGCATGGGCGGCCTCGCGCGTCGCCTTCCAGGCGATGACGATAGTTTCGGGCAGAGCGGCCAACGCCGCCGCCCCCGGGATCAGCACCGGGCGGCCGCTGTCGAGGAGGGCCGCCTCGATCGTTTCCGGCATCACGCCCTCGCCATCGGCCAAGCGCCCGATGACCATCAGATCGGTGGCGCGCCCGTGCTCGGCGACCCAATAGGCTTCCGCACCGCTCCGCAGAGTCCACTGCGCCGAGGGGCCGGACGGGGAGGTGCCCGGTGTGTCGGGAGGGGTCTCGGCGAGCGCCAGCGCCTCGCGCGCGCAGAACTCGTCGAAGCGCCGCCTCGCCCGCTCTTCGCGGCGGCTGGCCTCGTCGTCGAGCCGCTCGACCAGGCCGCCGACCATCGCGGCGCCGCCGCCGTCCGAAGCCATCGACGTGGCGATCGTCGCCGCATCGACGCGAACATGCAGAAAGTCGAGATGGGCGTCGAAGCGACGCGCAACGGCGAGCGCCGAGGCGAAGACCGCGGCATCGGCATCGCCGCCGGTCGCGGGGACGAGAATGGTCTTGATCATCGAAGCTCCAAAGCCGGTCATAACCCGGCGGCGGCTCAGACTACCGCAAATCGGTCGCCGCAAAACAGGATCACCCGCCTCTTCCGGTGCCGATCGAAACGCCTGTATCTTGTCGTCTATTCGATCGGAGACCGGCGTTCGGAGTGCGGGAGAAACGATCATGAGCGACGAACTGCCGACCGCGGCGCGCGTAGCCGATCCGGGCATCCGCGCGCTCTATGCCCAAAAGAACCGCTGGCAGGCCTGGCTCGATGTCGAGGCAGCGCTGGCGCGCGCGCAGGAGGATCTCGGCATCATCCCCAAGGGTGCGGCCGACGCGATCGGGCGGGCGGCCCATCTCGAGCTCCTCGACCGCGCCCGCATCGACGAGGGCTTTGCCCGCACCGGCCATACCATCGTGCCGTTGGTCTGGGAACTGGGGCGGGTCACCGGCGAGCCTCATGGCGGCTGGGTGCATTGGGGGGCGACGACGCAGAACATCACCCAGACCGGAGATCTCCTGGTATTGCGGCAGGTGCATCGGGTGTTTCTCGGGCTGATCGGCGACGCCCTCTTGGCGATGGCCGACCTCGCCGAGCGCGGCGCCGACATGCCGATCGCCGGGCGCACCCATGGGCAGCACGCGTTGCCGGCGACCTTCGGCTACAAGCCGGCGGTCTGGATCGACGAACTCATCCGCCATGTCGAGCGGTTCCATCAGGCCGCCCCGCGCATCTTCGTCGCGATGCTGGGCGGCGGCGCCGGCACCTTCGCTTCGTTGGGCGCGCAGGGCCCGGCGGTGCAGGAGGGGATCGGCAAAGAGCTCGGCATGCTCCCGATGCGCATCCCGTCGCGGACGATCGGCGACCACCTGGCCGAGAACATCTGTCTCTTGGGCCTGTTGGCCGCGACCTGTGGCAAGATCGGCCGCGAGATCTACACGCTGATGAAGACCGAGTTCGGCGAGGTCGAGGAGCCGGTGCCGCCGGGCACGGTCGGCAGCTCGACGATGCCGCAGAAGCGCAACCCCAAGCTGTGCCAGGACATCATCGCCGCTGCTGCCGAGGTGCGCGCCTGCGTCCCGCTGGCACTCGAGGCGATGCAGACCGAGCACGAGGCCGACCGCACCACCAGCCTGATGATGGACAGCGCCGACGCGCGCGCCTCGATCGCGACCGGCGACATGCTCGCCCGCGTGGTCGAGGTGATGCGCGGGCTGCGGCTCGATCCCGAGCGCATGCGCCGCAACCTCGATCTCGGCGGCGGGCTGATCATGGCCGAGGCGGTGATGCTGGACCTCGGCGCCGCGATCGGCCGCCAGCACGCGCACGACGTCGTTTACGACGCCGCCCAGGCGGCCTTCATCGAGAACCGGCCCTTCGCCGAACTGCTGGCCGCCGACCCGCGCGTCATCGCGCATCTCGACCCGCCGGCGATCGAAGCATTGCTCGACCCGACCCGATACACCGGGCTGTGCGCCGAGATGGCTCGCGAGGCCTCAGGTCGCGCCCGCGCCGCCGCCGCCGAGATTGCCAGGGAATAGAAGCACGACGCGCGATCAGATTGACAAATCCGCAAAATTGCGATATTAAGTTCGTCGGGCGCACAGGCAACGGTTAGCTGCACCCGGAACTTGCAAAATCCCTTTATCGTTTGCCAGCTTATGTGGTAAGCAAAATTGGAGATACCCTATTTGGCTGATCCTATGCGCATTTCCATCCTCGTCCAACGGCTGCCTGAAGGGATCTACCTCGGGACGAGCGAGACGATCCCCGGGCTGATCGTCGAATGCGAGACCGCTGAAGAGACCGCGTCGGCCGCGCAGGATGTGGCTATTGATCTCTTGGAAACGGAAGTTGGGCATTCCCTAGACCCGCGCCCGGAGTTTACCGTAATCTATAGGTGAGGCCGAATGGCCTCAATGTCGTACATGGAGCTGCGCAAGCTCCTTGAGGCGCACGGTTGCAAATATCACCGGGACGCACGCCATGCCGGCCATGAAATTTGGCTTTGTCCTGGTTGCAAACCGTTCAGTGTTCCCAAAAAACTTAAAGGGGAAGGAACTCTTCAAAAGATATTGAAGGATTCCGGCGTGCGAGATCGATCTAATCCGGTCATGCCATCTGAGGCGATCAAACCAACGTTCCTGTCGCCGTCCATTTGATGGACGGAAGGGCTGGCTGAGATGCTTCTATACAGCTAAGTCTGTCGTATGCGGCTTCAGACCCTTGACGGCTTCCACGCTACGTCGTTCATCGCTTCATTCGATGGGCTGATCGGCCTAGAACCTCATCCCAAAACCAGCAGCGGGACGTGAACCCATGGAATTCGGGGTTTCGATCTTTTTCACCGACTATTCGATCTCGCCGGCCGAGTTGGCCGTGGCGCTCGAGGAGCGCGGCTTCGACTCGCTGTGGGCGGCCGAGCACTCGCACATCCCGGTGCCGCGCAAGACGCCGGCGCCGGGCGGGGGCGAGCTGGCCAAGCGCTACTACGACGTGATGGACCCGTTCGTGACCTTGGCTGTGGCCGCGGCGGCGACCAAGCGGCTCAAAGTCGCGACCGGCATCTGCCTCGTGATCCAGCGCGACACGATCCAGACCGCCAAGCTCGTCGCCTCGCTCGACCAGGTCTCGGGCGGGCGGTTTCTGTTCGGCATCGGCGGCGGCTGGAACGCCGAGGAGATCGAGAGCCACGGCACCCAATTCGGCACCCGCATGCAGAAGATGCGCGAGCAGATGGAGGCGATGAAGGAGATCTGGACCAAATCCAAGCCCGAATACAACGGCGAGATCGTCAAAGTGACGCCGATGATGACCTGGCCCAAGCCGGTGCAGAAGCCGTGGCCGCCGATCATCCTCGGCGGAGCGTTTCCCTGGGCGGCGCGGCGCGCGGTGCGCTATGGCGATGGCTGGTATCCGAACGCTTCGAGCGGCGATCCCGAAGAGTACATGCCGCGGTTTCGCCAGATGGCGAAGGATGCCGGCCGCGATCCCGCGTCATTGCCGGTCACCCTCGGGCGGTGCGCCCGAGGACGCCGACCGGCTGAAGCGGTTCCGCGATTTGGGCGCGGTGCGGGTCAACGCCACTTTACCGGCCGAAAGCGCCGACCAGATCCTGCCGGTGCTCGACCGCTGGGCAAAGCTGATGCAGCAGGTGCGATAGCCCGCTTCCGGCCTGGCATATCGGCACCGCTGCTCCGGCGGCGGAACGCTGACCTGGAGAAAGCCGTGAAAGCGCATCAGCCATGCGCGGGATGATATTGCGAATTGGTCGCAGCAGCGATACATGCACGACGTTAATTGTCGGTGGAGACGTGTATGTACGTCTGTGTCTGCAACGCGATCACCGATCGCGAGGTCCGTGCCTCCGCCGCATGCGACGCCTGCACCGTGTCTGGGATCTATCGCGCTCTCGGCAGACAGCCGAAATGCGGGAAATGTGTCCCGCTGGTCCGGCAATTGCTGCGTCAGGTGACTGAGATCCCCCAGCCGCAGCACGCCGCCGCCGGTTGATGGCACTTCGGCCTTGCGGTCGAGTGCCGGTCTCGCCAATTTGGCGCCTGATCAAATCCGCGGGAGGCAGCTATGCGCGGTGACGCGACCGTATTGCAGCACCTGAACGCGGCGCTGAAGAACGAGCTGACCGCGATCAACCAATATTTCCTGCATTGCCGCATGCTGCGGCATTGGGGCGTGACCAAGCTCGGCGCTTACGAGTACACCGAGTTGATCGACGAAATGAAGCATGCGGACAGATTGATCGAGCGGATTCTGTTTCTTGACGGGCTGCCCAATCTGCAGGATCTCGACAAGCTGCTGATCGGCGAGAGCGTGCAGGAGGTGCTCGAATGCGACCTCCAGCTCGAACAGAACGCGATGCCGGCTCTGCGCGAGGGCATCGTCCATTGTGAAAATGTCCGCGATTTTGTCACCCGCGACCTGTTCAGCGACATCCTCGAAGCCGAAGAGGATCACGTGGACTTCATCGAGACCCAGCTCGATTTGATCCGCAAGATCGGCATCGAGAACTTTATCCAGCTCCAGTCCGGCCCCGCCGAGTAGCGAGGCGGCCCTGCGGGCGTCACTCCGGCCGCTGGAGATCCTCGATCGCGGCTTTGAGGAAGCGTGCGGCCTCGCCGCCGGTGACCGCACGGTGGTCGAAGGTTAGCGACAGCGGCAGGATGTGGTGCGCGGCGAATTTGCCATCGGCCGTCACCACCCGAGGCGCGATCCGGCCGGCACCGAGGATCGCCACCTGCGGCGGGACCACGACGAGCGCCGCGAAATGCCGGCGAACATGCCGAAATCGAGCGCGTGATCGCTCGGCATCTACTGATGTTCGAGCCGCGGCAGCGGCATCGCCGTATCCCTGCCGGCGACCCGCTCGACCGGGGCCAACAGCGACACGAGCCCGGCTTCGGCCAGAGTTGCGGCGATCTCGGCGCCGATGCCGCCGGTCAGCGGCGCTTCGTGGATGATCATGCACCGGCCGGTCTTGGCGACCGAAGACAGCAACCGCGTCGGTGTCGAACGGCTTCAGGGTCGCCAGATCGAGGATTTCGGCGCTGATCCCGTCCTCCGCCAGCATCTCGGCCGCCGCCGCGGTCTCCTTGGTCATCGCCCCCCAGGTGACGAGGGTCAGTCGCCTGCCCTCGCGCAGCACGAAAGCGCGGTCGAGCGGCAATGCCGCGCCATCGTCCTCGACCTCCTCTCGGGCCGCGCGATAGAGCCGGGTCGGCTCGAAAAACACCACCGGGTCGGGGTTGCGGATCGCTGCCAGCAACAGCCCATAGGCGCGCGCCGGCGACGACGGGATCACCACGCGCAACCCGGGGATGTGGGCAAAGATCGCCTCGGGACTTTCCGAATGATGCTCGACCGCGCGGATCCCGCCGCCATAGGGTGCGCGCAGCACCATCGGACAGGTCAGCCGGCCGCGCGTGCGGGTGCGCAGGCGCGCGGCGTGGTTCGCCATCTGATCGATCGCGGGATAGATGAACCCGGTGAACTGGATCTCCGACACCGGGCGGAACCCTTGCGCCGCGAGCCCCACCGAGAGCCCGGCGATAGCCCCTTCGGCGAGCGGGGTGTCGAGCACGCGATCTGCGCCGAAGCGCTGCAACAGCCCGTCGGTGGCGCGGAACACGCCGCCCTCGGCGCCGACATCCTCGCCGAGCACGACGACCGCAGGAGTCGTCGCCCATGGCGCGGGCGAGCGCCATGTTGACCGCCTCGACGAGGGTGATCTCGGGCATTGCATCCTCACTCCGCCGCGGCGTCGAGCGCGGCTCGGCGCTGGCCGTCGAGCGCCTCGGGCAAGCTTGCATAGGTAAAATCGAAGACCGTCTTCGGCCCCTGCGGCGGCGTCGCGAGATAGGCCGCAGCCGCCGCCTCGATCGTGGCCGACGTCTCGGCCAACAGCCGCTCCTCGTCCGCCTTGGTCCATAGGCCGGCGGCGACCAGGTGCTGGCGCAGCCGGGCGACCGGTTCCTCGGCCCAGCGAGGGCTGACCTCGGCATCGTTGCGATAGCGGCTGGCGTCGTCGGCGGCGGTGTGATCGCCCAGCCGATAGGTCAGCGCCTCGATCAGATGCGGGCCGCCGCCGGAGCGCGCCTTGGCGATGGCGCGGCCCACCGCTTCGCGCACTGCGACGACGTCGTTGCCGTCGACCTGCTCGCCCGCGATGCCGGCGGCGATGCCTTTCTGCGCCAGGGTTTCGGCCGCAGTCTGCTTGGCCGCCGGCACCGAGATCGCCCCGCCGTTGTTGTTGATCACGAACACCGCCGGCAATTGCCACGCGCCGGCGATGTTGAGCGCCTCAGCGACATCGCCTTTCGAGCCGGCGCCGTCGCCGAAGGCGCAGACCGCGGCCCGCGCCTCGCGCCGCAGCTTGAACGCGAGCGCCACCCCGACCGCGTGCGGCGCGTGGGTCCCGACCGGCACGCAGACCGGAAAATCCTCGCGTGCCTCGGCAAAATCGTTGCCGCGCTCGTCGCCGCCCCAGAACAGGAACAGCTCGAGCGGGCTGACGCCGCGCCACAATTGCGCGCCGTGCTCGCGAAAGCTCGGCAGCAGCACGTCATCCCGGTGCATCGCCGCGGCGATGCCGACCGACACCGCCTCCTGGCCCAATGCCGACGGGAAGGTGCCGAGCCGCCCGGTCCGCTGCAGCGCGACCGCCTTGGCGTCGAAGCCGCGGGCCAGCACCATGCCGCGATAGAGCGCCTTCAGCTCGGCCGGGTCTCGGGCAAACTCGGGCAGAGCCCGGACCGCGTTGCCCTTGGGGTCGAGAAAGCGGCTCCAGCGGATCTCGAACCGCGCCGCCATGGCCGGGTTCGCCGGCCACGGCTCGATCGAAGATTCTTCGGTTAATTCCGCAGACATCGTGCACCAGCCTGGTTTCGCGCCGATCGGCGCTCGGCGTCCGGCTGGATGTGGTAACGCCTGCGGGCCACCGATAGCTCCCCGCCCTGGCCGGAATGGCGCTCGCCAGCTTCAGCCCGGCGGGGTTCGGTCGAGCGTCTCGCGCACCTTCGCAGCCAGAGCAGCATGGGTAAAGGGCTTCAGGATCACCGCAATGCCGCCGACGATCTGGCCGTTCCGCACGATGGCGTCGCCGGCGTAGCCCGTGGTGAACAGCACCCGAAGCTCCGGCCGCAGCCTCCGGGCGGCGTCGGCCAGTTGCCGCCCGTTCATGCCTCCGGGCAGCCCGACATCGGTGAACAGCAAGACGATCGACGGCTCGGCGGCGAGCCGGCGCAGGGCTTCGGCGCCGTCGCGCGCCGCGATCACGCGATAGCCGAGCTCGCGCAGGCTGCCGATATTGTTCGCCCGCACCTCGTCGCTGTCCTCGACGACGAGGATGCATTCGCCGGCGGTTGCGGTCGGGACCGGCGCTGCGGTGACGGGCATCGGCCGATCCGGGTCGAGCATGTAGCGCGGCAGGTAGATCCGCACGGTCGTGCCGAAGCCGGGCTCGCTCTCGATCTCGACATTTCCGCCCGACTGCTTGACGAACCCGTAGACTTGGCTGAGGCCGAGGCCGGTGCCCTTGCCCACGTCCTTGGTCGTGAAGAACGGCTCGAACGCTCGGTCGGCGTGCTCACGGGGCATGCCGATCCCGGTATCGGTGACGGCGATCAGCACGTAATCGCCCGAGCCCGCCTCGTGCGGCGTGCCGACACCGTCGGCATCGAGATGGGCATTGGCGGTTTCGAGGGTCAGCGTGCCGCCTTCCGGCATCGCGTCGCGCGCGTTGACGGCAAGGTTGAGGATCGCGTTTTCGAGCTGGTTCGGGTCGGCGAAGATGCGCCACAACCCGCCGGCGAGCCGGGTCTCGATGGCGATCGTCTCGCCCAGGGTGCGGCGCAGAAGGTCGGACATGCCGGCAACCAGCCGATCGGGTTCGACGGGCTTGGGATCGAGCGGCTGGCGCCGGGCAAAGGCGAGCAGGCGCTGGGTCAGCGCCGCCGCCCGCTCGACCCCGTCCAATGCCCGCCGCACCGGCTGCCGCAGCCGGCCGCTCCGCGGCGCCGGCGCGAGCTGGCGCTCGAGCAGCTCGAGATTGCCCTGAATGACCATCAAGAGGTTATTCATATCGTGCGCCACACCGCCGGTCAGCTGGCCGATCGCCTCCATCTTCTGCGCCTGGCGCAATGCGGTCTCGGCCTGCAGCCGCTGCTCGATCTCGGCGACGACGCGCTCTTCCAGGGTCTCGTTGAAGCGGCGCAGATCAGCTTCGGCGTTCTTGTGAGCGGTGATGTCGACGCCGGCGCAGACCGCCCCGACGATTCGGCCGGTGCTGTCGCGCAGCGCTGCGGCATGGACCAGCAGGATCAGCAAGCCACCGTCGGCGAACCGGATTTCGATCTCGTCGTGGCGGACCTCCTCGCCGCGCAAGGCCCGCTGCAGCGGCAATGTCGAGCGCTCGGCCTCGACCCCGGCGCGATAGACGCGGAAATGGCGCGACCGCTCGCCTTCGCGCCCGGTGAATGACGGGTTGGCGCCCTCGGTGAGCCGCAGCAGCGCTGCTGCGCGGCGGTTGCCCCAAACCCGTCGGGCGTCAGGGTCGTTGGTGAACCACACCCCCGCCGGCACGGTTTCGAGCAGAGTCTCGAGCTCCGCGGTGCGGGCGCGTAGCGCCGCGCCGCTTTCCCGACGCAGGCGAGCCATTTCGAGATTGGCCCCGACCCGAGCAACGAGCTCGCGGGCCGCAAAGGGCTTCGTCAGATAGTCGTCGGCGCCGGCGTTCAGACCTTCGACCTGCGCGTCTTCGCCGGCACGCGCCGACAGCAGGATGACCGGGACCTCTCGCAGCCGAGGGTCGTTCCGCACCGCCCGCAGCAGCCCGAAACCGTCGAGCTGCGGCATCATTGCGTCGCTGAGGATCAGATCCGGCCGGCGCCGCTGAGCCTCCTCCAGCGCCGCCATGCCGTTGGCAACACCGACCACCTGATAGCGGGCGGCCAGAGCAGGCGGCGCACATAGTCGCGCATGTCGGCGTTGTCGTCGGCCACAATAACCAATGGGCGCGCCGGCGAAGCCGAGACGAGGGCGGTCGCCGCCATCGCGATCGGCTCGCTTTCGACAATCGGTTCGGCCCTGGTCTCGACGTCGAGCCAACGCAGCGCTTCTTGGACAAAGGCCTCGGCGCGAATCTCGGTCGAAGCCAGCATCCGCTCGCCGCCGATCCGTTCGGGCGCCAGGTGCGCGCTGCCGGTCGGGATCGCGACCGTGAATTTGCTGCCCTTCCCCGGCGCGCTCTCGACCGTGACGCGCCCGCCGTGCAGCCGGGCCAGCTCGTGCACCAGCGCCAGCCCGATGCCGGTTCCCTCCTGGGTCCGCCCCGGCTGCCCATCGACGCGATGAAAGCGCTCGAATACGCGCGGCAGCTCAGGGGCGGGAATGCCGACTCCGGTGTCGCTGACCGACAGTTCGACCTCGTTCCCAGCCGAACCCGGGCCGAGGCTGACCGCCACCTCGCCCGCGAAGGTGTATTTGAACGCGTTCGACAACAGGTTGAGGACGATCTTTTCCCACATGTCGCGGGCGACGTAGACCGGCTCCGCCAGCTCCTTGCAGTCCACCCGGTAGCGCCAGGCCGGCGCGCTGCATCGCCGATCGGAAGGTGCTGGCGAGATCGGTCGTCAGCGCGGCGAGATCGACCGGCTCGTAGACCGCCTTGAAGCGCCCGGCCTCGATCCGCGAAAAGTCGAGGAGCGTGTTGACGAGCTTCAGCAGGCGAAGCCCGTTGCGGTGCATCAGCTCGAGCTCGCCGCGGTCGGCGGCGACCCAGGGCTCAGCTCCGCCGCGCAGCAGCAGGTCCTCGAGCGGGCTCAGCAGCAGGGTCAGCGGAGTGCGGAACTCGTGGCTCGCATTCGAGAAAAACGCGGTCTTGGCCCGGTCGATTTCGGCCAGGGCCTCGGCCCGCCGGCGCTCTTCCTCGTAGGCGCGGGCGTTGGCGATCGCGGTCGCGATCTGCGCCGCCACCAGCTCCAGAAAGCTTCGATAGCGCTCGTCGAGGTCGAGCCTCGAGCTGACCCCGGCCACCAGAACGCCGGCGAGCTTTTGCGCGTGGCTCGAGCGCAGCGGGACCAGAACGGCGGTATCTGGCGGGTCGGCCCAGGGACCGCGCGGAACGCCATCGAAGCGAGCCCCGAGATCGTCGACCACCAGCATCTCGGCGCTGCGCACGACCTCGCCCAAGGGCCAGGACGGGTGCCGTCCTGAATCCTGATCGAGAGCGACCGCTGTCGGGCTGAAATCGAGGCCGATCGAGGTCCCGGCGGCGCAGGTAAGGCGGCCATGCCGCTCGTCCGCGTCGATCAGGTAAACGAGCGCAAAAGGCACGTCCTTGCTGTGGTCTCCCAGAGTTTCGATGGCAAGCTCGCAGGCTTCCTTGGCGGTTTTCGCTTCCCCGGCGCGCGCGCCGAGATCGCCGCAGCACGGCGAGGCGGCGCTCGCCGACGATCTTCTCGGTGATCTCGTGCACCGTCGCCAGCACGCCGCCGATGCCGCGCGGTGCGGTGTCGTCGGGAACCGGACTGTAGGCGATGGTGAAATGGGTTTCCTCGACGAACCCGTTCCGGTTGATCTCCAGCGGGATGTCGTCCATCCAGGTCGCGGGACCGCCGTTGAACGGCGTATCGATCAACGGTTTCAGAATATGCCAGATCTCCGCCCAGCATTCGCTGACCGGCTGCCCGATCGATCTGGGATGCTTCTGTCCGAGGATCGGGCGGTAGGCGTCGTTGTAGATCGAAATGTATTGCGGGCCCCACCACAGCAGCAGCGGAAAGCGGTTGGCCAGCAGCAGGCTGACCATCATGCGCAGGCTCTGCGACCAGCTTCCGGCGGGGCCGATCGGCGTGTCGGACCAGTTGGTCGCGCGCATCAGGGCGCCCATCTCCCCGCCGTCGGCGAGGAACGGGAGCGGCGGCGGCTGATAGATTCGGCGCTCGGCCATCGCTTCTCCGCTGATGCGGTGGGGCTTTCCACCCAAGGGGCCACCAGCCGCCGGCGCAACGGCACCCCACATCCAGTCTTGCGCAGTTTTGGCGAACCGTGCGCTGCAATTTCTCAGAACGCTGTTCGCCGTAAATAGTTGCCGCGCTATCAATAGATTGGGTAGGAACACGCGGAGAACGCGAATGGCACTCGAGTCGTACTGACTACGTCATCCTCGGCGCCGGGTCGGCCGGCTGCACCCTGGCCAATCGGCTCAGCGAGGAGGCCGACAGCCGCGTGCTGCTGCTCGAGGCCGGGGGCTGGGACCGCGACCCGTGGATCCGCATCCCGCTCGGCTGGGGCCGGATCCTGCAGCAGCGCCGGCACGACTGGATGTATTTCGCCGAGCCCGAGGCGACGATGGACGGCCGCCGGGTCGAATGCGCGCGCGGCAAGGTTGTCGGCGGCTCGTCCTCGATCAACGCTATGGTCTATGTGCGCGGCCATCGCGGCGACTACCAGCGCTGGGCGGCCGGCGGGCTCGACGCCTGGTCCTATGCGCATGTGCTGCCCTATTTCCGCCGCCAGGAAACCTGGGAGGACGGTTCCGGCCCCTACCGGGGCGGCGACGGGCCGCTGACGGTGCGGCGATCGCGCTATGCCGACCCGCTGGTCGAGGCCTACATGGCTGCCGGCAGCGCCGCCGGGCACCCGGCAACCCCGGACTATAACGGAGCCCAGCAAGAGGGCTTCGGCCGCTCGCAGATGACGATCCGCGACGGGCGGCGATGCAGCGCGGCGGTCGCCTATCTGCGCCCGGCAGTGGGCCGGCCCAATCTCGACATCGTCGTCCGTGCGCTGGCCACGCGGATTCTGCTCGACCGCCATCGCGCGGTCGGCGTCGAGTACCTGAAGGACGGGGTCCGCCGGATCGCCCGCGCCGGTCGCGAGGTGATCCTTTGCGGCGGGGTGATCAACTCGCCGCAGCTCTTGATGCTGTCGGGGGTCGGCGACCCGGCGGCATTGCGCGCGCATGGGATCGCGGTCGCCGCGCCGTCGGCCGGGGTCGGGCAGAACCTGCAGGACCACGTCTCGATCGGCGTGACCTATGCGCGCCGAGAGCCGGGCCCGCTGCACGCCAAGATGCGCGCCGACCGGATCGCTCTGGAGCTGGCGAAAACCTATTTCCGCGGCCGGGGCATCGCCGGCGACCTGCCGGGCGGCCTGATGGCGTTTCTGAAGTCGGGTGTGAACCGAGGGCCCGAGGCCGAGATGCCCGACATCCAGCTGCTGTTCAACGCGGCGCCGATGGCGGCCTCACCTTATTTCCCACCGTTTGCGCCGGCCTACGCCGACAGCTTTGCCTGCCGCGCCGTGCTGCTGCGGCCGGAAAGCCGCGGCCGGGTCGAGCTCGCCTCGGCCGACCCGCGCCTTCCGCCCCGCATCCAACAGAATTTCTTGGCGACCGGGCAGGACTGGGCGACGCTGCGCGCCGGGCTGCGCATCGTCCGCGACATCGGCGAGCGCGTACCTTTGGCGCCGTTCGCCGCGGCGGAGATCGTGCCCGGGCCGCGATGCCGGTCCGATGCCGAAATCGACGTGCATATCCGGGCGAACGCGATCACGGTTCACCATCCGCTCGGCACCTGCCGGATGGGCCGGGCGGGCGATCCCGCGGCGGTCGTCGATCCCGAGCTCAAGGTCCTGGGCGTGGACGGGCTGCGGGTGGTCGACGCCTCGGTGATGCCAGACCTCGTCGGCGGCAACATCAACGCGGTGGTGATCATGATCGCCGAGAAGGCGGCGGATTTGATCCGCGGCCGCCCGGCGCTCGCTCCGGTGAATGTCTGAGCCGGGATCTGAGCCGGGCGCTCGCCGGACGCGACCCTTTAGGGGGTGTCGGGCTTTTTTACGCTGGGTCCCATAGAGGACGCCGGCGTTATTGCGGTTTCCGATCATAGTGAGCCGTCATTCCGCGAAAGCGGGAAGCCAGGGGCGAGCCACTCGACGGAGGCGGCCGGTTCGGGCCAGGGGCAGGCTCTCTGGGCCCCGATTGCGCGGGGCGACGAGGAGTTCGGCAAACTGACCGGATAATGGTTAGTCGCGCACAGCCCAGGCCAGCCGCGCGACAGCGGCGCTTCCGGTGCTCGTCCTGGTGAGCGGCTGAGCCCAAATTAACAGGCTCGCAATTTCAAACGGCTGCTCTTCATTTCTGCAAAGGCGATGCGAGGGCAGGGGCCGGGACGTCGAGGGTTCAGTCGTCGCCCGGTCCCATGATCCTTTTGGGGCAGTCGGACTTTCTTACACTCCGCTGCGGCCAAAAGCCCGATGATCCGCGCGTCAGCGAAAGTTACGATCGCAGCGCCGCCGCGATCGGCCGCTGTAGATGACAACATGCGGCATATCTCAACTGCCGCCGATTTGGTGCAGTACCCTCCACCTTAAGAATTATTAAATCATAAAAGCTTAAGCGTTCGCTCGAAATTAGTCATGTTTTACAATAATATTTATTAACATGCGTGAGCAGCACAGTAACGAAAGCGATATCCGCCAATTTTACTCACATCCTCAAGCAAATCTAGCAACAAAATGCTGATGGATCGTGAAAAACAAAGCGTCGGCAAACCTTACAATCGTCGAGCGCGCCAATTGGCGTTAACCTATAAAAATCTGCCTCACCCGACAATTGGCAAAGTTGGCACCAAATTTGCTTCTTGTTTTGCCAAGATGCGATTTGTGGCGCCGGAATAGACGAGAGAGGACGACATGGTTAATAGAATGCTACGCCGGCTCGGGCCGGCAACTGTGCTGGCGACAATCGCGCTGGCGGCCGCGGCAGGCTCAGCCACCGCTGCGCCGGTCGCCGAAATCGAGTTCGGCGCCCTGGTGCCGTCCCCGGGCGGGTGCACGCACGCCTCAGGCGACGAGGGCCTCGTGTGCAACAACTCGCAGACCTTCACCGCCAACGGCAGCACCTTCACCGCCACCGGGTACAGCGACACGTTCGTCACCCCGTCGGCGCTTACCCTGAAACCCTTGACGAGCCCCCCGGGGCCACCGACCAATGGGTTCGACGAAAGCGGTCTCGGCGAAAACGCCACTGGTGCCGGAACCGCTTGCACCGACGTTTCCACTCCGGCCGACTGTGAGATCGGCAACGGCGCCGCCGTCACGGTCACCAGCAACAACCCGATAACCGATCTGATCGTCGGCTCGGCGCAGGCCGGCGAGACCGCGGAGATCTATATCAACAATGGCAGCCGGCTTGGTGCCGTTCACGACCGTGACCGGCGGTTCCTGCACCGAATATATGGGGGACGCTGCGACCTGCCTGGTCAGCGGATTCTCGACCGACGAGATCGGCCTGGTGGGCAAGCCCAACTCTGGCGGCAGCGGCACCTCGGACACGCTGATCGTCGCCGTGTCGCAGCCGGCGGCGCCGGTGCCCGAGCCCGCGAGCCTGGCGCTGCTCGGGACCGCGCTGGCCGGCCTCGGCTTGGTTCGCCGGCGCCGTCGCGGGGCGATCGCCGCGGTCTGATTTTCCACCTGGGCGCACGTTTCGGGGGCGGCAGCTTCGGCGCCGCCCTCTTTTTTGCGCCAGGCCGCCTCAGCCCTGCGCTTCGCGGGCGAGGGCCGGCTCGTCGACGATTTCGTCTTCGGGATCGGCGTCGTCCTCGCCGTCGAGAACCATCTGCAGTCGGCGATCGTCGAGCTCGCCCATCCATTTCGAGATGACCACGGTCGCGAAGATGTTGCTGAACAAATTGGTCACGGCGCGGATCTCGGACATGAAGCGCTCGACCCCGAGCAAGAGGGCGAGCCCGCCGACCGGCAGAATCCCCAGAGCCGGCATCGTCGCCGCCAACGCCACGAACCCGGCCCCGGCCACCCCGGCAGCACCCTTCGACGTGAACAGCATGACGAACAGCATGGTCAGCTGCTGGCCGAAGCTCAGATGGATCCCGGTCGCCTGCGAGATGAACAAGACCGCCATCGTCATGTAGATTGCGGTGCCGTCGGTGTTGAACGAAAACCCGGTCGGCAACACCAGCCCGACCACTTCCTGCGAGCAGCCGATGCGCTCGAGCTTGGCCATCGCCCGCGGGATCATCGCCTCTCCCGAGGTGGCGCTGAACGCGATCAAGAGCTCATCCTTGAAGTAGCGCAGGATCTTCAGGACACGCAGGCCGAATAGCCGGGCGATCAGACCAAAGCCGACTAGCACGAACAGGATCGAGGTCACGTAGACGCTGAGCAGCAACTGGCCGAGGCTGGTCAGCGCGTGAAAGCCGAACTTGCCGACGGTGAACGCCATCGCCCCGAAGGCGGCGAGCGGCGCCACATACATGATGATCCGCACGATGCCGAACAGCACATGGGTGAAATCGTCGATCAGCGAGGTCAGCCGCTCGGCCCGCGGTCCCAAGTGGCATAGCGCGA
Organism: uncultured Alphaproteobacteria bacterium; assembly: GCA_963795485.1. Lineage (GTDB taxonomy): Bacteria > Pseudomonadota > Alphaproteobacteria > ATCC43930 > CGMCC-115725 > AP-15. The sequence goes on along the minus strand of CAWCIL010000007.1, from coordinate 257,520 downwards.
AACCGAACAGCACGCCCATCACCAGCACCGGCAGGATCTCGCCCCCAGCGATGGCGCCGACCATGTTGTGCGGAATCATCTTGAGCAACAGCTCGACGATCGTCATCGACTTGGCGCCGGCGACGTATCCGGCGACCGCCTTGTCGCCGAGCGTGGCCGGATCGATGTGCAGCCCCGCCCCCGGTTTCAGGATGTTGCCGACCGCGAGCCCGATGAACAGCGCCAGGGTCGAGACCACCTCGAAATAAATGATCGCGCGCAGCCCGACCACGCCGACCCGGCGCATGTCGCCCATCTTGGCGATGCCGACGGCGACGGTGGCAAAGATGATCAGCGGCACCACCGCGCGAATGAGGGCGATGAAGCCGTCGCTGAACGGCTTCATCTTGACCCCGAGATGGGGCAAGAAATGCCCGAGCAGGATGCCGACGGCGATCGCGATTAGCACCTGCACGTAGAGCTTGCGCAACGGCGAGCGATGCGGCGCCGGCTTTGGCATGATCGATGTGCGACGCACGACTCTGCTGTCCACCATCTCAGCCCCTTTTCCCTCGCCCCCGGTGCCACCGGCAGCCGCCATGTCCGTCACCGGTCGAGCCAGACATCGGTCAGGTCCTGGCCGATGAAATGGCTGGGGGTGATGCTCCAGCCCTTGAGCTGCGACGAGGTGACGACGATGCGGTTCCACCACAAGAGCGGAACGGTGTAGGCCTCGGTCAGCGCGTGGCGCTCGAACGCGCGGACGATCTTGGCGCGCTGCTGCGGGTCGGTCGCGACCGCCTGGCCGATGAAGAGAGCGTCGAGAAAACGATCGGTCGAGCCGGAGTTGTTGACCGGCGACAGATCGTGCGAGACGTATTTGGTCAACTGGATCGTCGGGTCGTCGTAGAAGTCTCCGGAAAAGTCGAGCGCGACATCGAAATCGCCGGCCTCGACCTGCTTCTGCCAATCGAAGATGCCGAGCCTCTTCTCGGTGGCGGCGACGCCGATCCGGCGCCAGCTGTCGACCAGGAGATCGGCCCCGGCGTAGTGCGGCATCGGAATGTCGCGGACCAGGAGGGTCGGCTTCAAATCGTGCACCCCGGCTTGAGCGAGCAGCCGGCGCGCCTCGGCTCGCGAGGCGGCGATGTCGCGGCCGAAGCCGGGCAGCGTGACCAGCTCGGCCTCGGGTGTGGCCCAGCTCGAGCCGGGCCGCATGATGCCGCCGACATATTTGAGAAAGGTCGTATTCTGCAGCTCTTTCGCGGCACCCCAGCGGTCGATCGCCAGCGAGAGCGCGCGGCGCACCCGCGCATCGTCGTAGGGCGGGCGTTTGGTGTTGAACACGACCGAGAGGTTGGCCAGCCACGGGCTCTCGCTGACCGTGACCTTGTCGCCGAGTGCGGCCACCAGCTGGTCGCGCTGCGGCGGGGTGACGCCGCGGAACTCGGCGGCGATCTTGCCGCTCTTGTAGGCCGCCAAGATCGCCGCCGGGCCGCCGGTGATGAAATCGGCCTGGAACCCGTCGAGGTAGGGTTTCCCAGGCCGGAAATAGCGGTTGAACCGCCGGCCGCGCCAATATTGGCCCTTCACATGCTCGACGAAGACAAAGGCCCCAGTGCCGAGAATGTGGGTGTCGGGAAACCGGGGATCCTGGGCCAGCCTGGCGGCGCTGTAGATGCAGTTCCACGGCGAGGCAAAGTTAGCCAGCATCGCCGCGTCCGGCCAGCGCAGGTGAAAGACCACGCTGAGCGCGTCGGGCGTGTCGATGCTCGCAATCGCCGTGTAGTTGACACGGCGCGCCGAAACCACTCCCGGCGGCGGGTGGATCAGGCGCTCGTAGCTCGCCTTGATGTCGGCCGAGGTCAGCGGGGAGCCGTCATGGAACAGGACCTTCGGCCAGAGCCTGAACGTGTAGGTCATCCGGTCGGGCGACACGCTCCACGACTGGGCCAGGTCGCCGACGATGCGCGGATAAGCGGCCGCGTCGAACTTGAGCAGGGTCGAGTAATGCGGCGCCACCGGGTGCAGAAACGCAAAGGACGTGTTGGAATAGCAGTCGTAGTCCTTGGGTTCGACGGTGACCGCGAATTCGAGGACGCCGCCATGTTTCGGTGCGGGCATGGCCTGGGCAAAGGCGGCGCCGCAAGCCAGTTTGAAAACGAGCGCCAAGGCGGCGGCGCAGAAGGCCGCTCGCTGCCCCGGGCGCCTCGGGGCATTTCGCGCCGGCATCGCGCCGCGCCGAACCATCCGCACCTGCCGATCCTTGCCTGGAGGTCGATCGAGACTGCGCTGCCGCGCCCTAGTGCGCCTGGCCCTTTTGCCACTGCTCGAACTGGCCGAACAGTTGGTCCTTCTGCTGTTGGGTCAGCGGCGTCCCGCCGCTCGCCTGCTGCCGCTGGTCGATAAAGCGCGCAAAGATGGACTTCAGGTCCTGCTCGCTGGGCGCCGCCGACACCTGGGTATTGCGTTGCAGCCAATCGGCCGCCGGCGGAAAGCGCCGCCAGCCGGGGAGTTCGGCGGCGATGTTGACCTCCCGCCATTTCGGATCATGGCCGGGCGTCAGCAGCGACTGGAACCCGGTAAAAAAAGCGTCGACAAAATTGACGACGTTGCGGTAGCGCTCGGAGTCGGGCTGCAGGTTGGCCACCGCCAGCACCGCGCCGACGGCGATCGTGTCGACCGGCTGGTCGGCGGGGACCAGCCCCGGATAATCCGCGGCGGTCAAGCTCGACGGCACGTAAACGCCGGTGATCGTCGAATCGACCGGGATCGCCAGGAAGTGCAGCCCGTCGCGCCCGTCGAGGCCCTGGAACAGCGGCGCGGGCTTGCCGGCGACAAAGGCCAGAGCGGCGATCTCGCCGCGGCGCAGCTTTTCGAGCGCCACTTCCTGGTCGTCGTTGGTGGTGACGATCGGAATCCGCAGCAGACCGAACAGCCGGTCAGCGGTGATCTCGGTGCCGGCGCCGCGCAGGTCGACGTTGACTTTTTGGTTGGCGAGATCGGCGACCGTCTTGATGTCGCGCCGCGCCAGCAAATGGAATTCCTCGTTATAAAGCTTGGCGATATAGGTCATCCGGTTCTCGATGCCCGGGAAGAGGTTCTGCTGGCGCGCGTAATTGAGCACGTCGTCCTGCAGAATGGCCATGTCGATGCCGTGCAGCAGATCGAGGTCGGAAATGTTCTGCAGCGCGCCCTTGCCGACGACCGGCAACACCCGCCGCGTGGCGCCGTCATCGATGACATTGGCCAGGTCCTCGGCAATGCGCACCGAAATCCCGGCGGCGCGGCCGGTCTCCAGCTCGACGACGCCGCGGTTCACGGCAATTTGCGCGGGCGGCGCCGCATAGCGCGCGGCTCCATAGCTATAGGGTGCGGCTCCGTAGCGCGCGGCGCCGGCAATGGGTCCCCAAGAGACGAGCGCCACGACCGACAGGGCGGTAAGGATGATCTTGCTCACGGTGGCCGCCATCTATCTCACTTGGGTTTCCAGGTTGTGCAGGTAGGGTGCGGCGTTGCTCGCACCGAGGCCGAGGGCCCGCCGGTACCAGGACAGCGCCTTTGCCCGCTCGCCGTGCATGCGGCGCAAGCCGATGCTGGCGAGAAAAGTCGGATCGAAGGTGGCGCCCGCGCGCAGCGCCGCCTGCCCGTCGCCGCCATCGGCCGCACGCTCATAGAAGAGCCGAGCCGAGGCGATGTCGCCGGCGCGAAAGAATGCGTCGCCGCGCGCCACAAGCCCGGCGAGCTGGGAACCCGGAAGCCGCGCCGCGGCCGGCGTCGGCGGACCGGTCCTGGCGGCCGGTTTGATCGCCGCCGCCGCTTTTGGCACGGGGCCGGCAATCTTTTGCGTCGCCGCGGGGGCTGTCGCTAGGAGGGCCGTCGCCAGGGGGGCCGTCGACAACGGCGTTGCGGCGGCACCGCTGCCGGGGGGCAACGCCCTCACCTCGCTGGCGAGCGTCGCCACCGCCGCCGGGGTGGCCGTCACGGCGGCGACGGCGGTAGCACCGCTGCTGTGCGCGCCGATCGGCGGCTGCGCGACCGCGGGGCCGGCCGGCGGCCGCAGCAGGGCGAAGGCAATGCCAAAGAACACGCCGATCGTCGCCGCCGCGACGACGGCGACCGCGGCGAGATAAGCGGCAATGGCGATCGAAGGCGCGCGGTCGCGGCGGCCCGCAACTGCCTCGGAATCTGGGCGCATCGGCGCCGGCAGCATCCGGTCGGGGACCGCCTCGGAAATCGCCGGCTCCGCGGACCCGGCCCGTCGGGCCACGGCAGCCGGCTCGTATCCCTCGCCGCGTCGGCGCCGATGCTCGGACGAGACCTCGGCGGAGACGTCGATCGTCCTCCACGCATCAGCCCGTCGGGAGATTGCCAACCTGCACTCCAGAAATAGCGGTGCCGATCCCGCTTGCCGCTCGGTCTGTTCTCATGAGGAGTTCGTCTTTCCCGAAAAGACCGGGGCCGGGAGGTTCCAGAGCAATCATCAGGCTTCTGCCGTTGCATCCGGAGGAACCGACGCACGAGAATTTCGACGATACGGACCGCCAAGTGGGGCGGTCGTTGCCGGTTCCTCGGCATGACCACCCCGCGCCGCCGCTGCCGACAGCGTGAACAGTCATGCGCAATTCCTCGCGAGGCGAGACGCGGAGGCAAAGGCGGGAGCCTTCGCGGTCATTTATTCGTCACCAACGAATTCTGGTCAAGCCCCGCCGTCGCTCCGATCAGCGTTATCAGCATTGTAGGGTGAAATTTGGTTAAGAAAACCGGACCTCGCTCGCGCCAAGACCCCGAGAGCTCAAGCTCGGTCAAAAGGACTTTCGATGCCGGTCTTGGGCAAACCCGAATATTCCCCTGCGGAGCGTGTCTTGGGAGTTTACGCGGCGCCTTGCCGGGTGGCGGGTTGCCAACTCAGAGCTGACACGAACCCGGTCAATTCCGCGAGCAATGTCCGTCGCGCCATTTGCCATGCTTGGCATAACCGGCGGGGACCCAATGCCAGCCGTGCCCGCAGCGGGCGTCGGCGCGGACGATCGTCAGCGCCGGCGCGACCGCCTCACGGCACGGAAACGGCGGGGCCGCGATGGCGATGGCACTCGTCGCGATGACGCCGATAAAAGCGGCAGGAATCGATCCCGGCGCGCGCATTTCGATATCCTCCGTCCTGCACTCGGCCGCGAGCGGCGCCCTTCGGCGGTCAGCACGGGCCGGGCACCCTCGGTTTCGCCGCTCCCGGCACGGCATCGAGAACGGTCCCGGAAACCGGCTCGACCCAGACCAGATGATCCGAATCCCCTTGACCCCCGGCACATTCTCGGCCGCGACGCGCAATGCCCCGCGCTCGTGCTCGTCGAAGACCACCCCGTCGAGAGCGACGACCCCATCGCGGACGGTGATCGTCAGCCCGGCCCGCGGCGCCCAGTTCGCCTTTTCCAATTCGGCCAGCACGTTAACGCGGATATCCTCGTCGCCAGCAGCCGGGGCGGGCTCGGCGTCGAGCGCCCGGGCCAGGGCCGCGAGCAAATCGGCGCGGCCGACGATGCCGACGAGAGCGCCGCCGTCGACAACCGGCAGCCGTTTGACCCGGTGACGCTCCATCAGCGCGACGATCTCGGCGAGCGGCGCCTGCGGGCCGATCGCGAAGACCTTGCGGGTCATCAGCTCCTCGACCACGCGGCCGTGGGTCCTGACGTATTCGTCCGCCATCCGCCCCGGACCCATGATGAATTCGAGCCACGGCCAGTGATGCTTCTCGGTGGCGATCTCGCTGCGATGCAGCAGATCGCCTTCGGTCAGGATCCCGACCAGCCTGCCACCGGCGTCGATCACCGGCAGGCCGCTGATCCTGCGGTCGAGCATCAGCCGGATCGCCTCTCGGATCGGCGCGCCGGGCGCGATCGAGACGATGGCGCGGGTCATCACGTCCGAGGCCAGCATAATGGGGCTCCTCTTGTTCGGCGGAATGTGCCGGGCGATCGATCCAGCGTCAACCTCGGCGAGCGGCGGCGACCAGCGCTGCAACGCCCGGCAGTTCCCGCCCCTCCAGCCATTCGAGAAAAGCGCCGCCGGCGGTCGAGACATAGGAGAGGTCGTCGGTCAGCCCGGCCGCGGCGAGCGCGGCCACCGTGTCGCCGCCGCCGGCAACGCTGCGCAGCCGGCCGGCACGGGTCAGCTCGGCGGCCGTTTTTGCCACCGCCACGGTGCCGCGGTCGAAGGGCGGCGTCTCGAAGGCGCCGAGCGGCCCGTTCCAGACGAGCGTGCGCGCGTCGCCCAAGGCCGCGCCGATGCGCGCCACCGTCTCAGGGCCGATATCGAGGATCATCATGTCTTCCGCCACCGCATCGATCGCGACCGTGCGCGCGGGTGCGGCTCGCGACAGCTCGGCGGCAACGACCGCGTCCTCCGGCAGGATGATGCGGCAGTGTCGTTCGCCGGCGAGCGACAGGATCTGGCGCGCATTGTCCGCCATGTCGCGCTCGCACAGCGACCGGCCGACTGCGACCCCCTGGGCATAGAGCATGGTGTTCGCCATGGCACCACCGATCGCCAGCAGATCGACCCGGCCGACGACAAAGCGCAACAGGTCGAGCTTGGTCGAAACCTTGGCGCCCCCGACCAATGCCAAAACCGGCCGCGCCGGGTGGTCGAGCGCCGCCGACAAGCGCTTCGAGCTCGGCCTCCATCAGCCTGCCGGCGGCGGCCGGCAGCAATTGCGCGAGTGCGGCGATCGACGCGTGCGCTCGATGCGCCGCCGAAAAGGCGTCGTCGACATAGACCTCGCCGAGCTCGGCCAGCGCCTTGGCGAAATCGGGCGAATTCGCCTCCTCGCCCGGATGAAAGCGGAGATTTTCGAGGAGCGCCACCTGCCCCGGCCGGAGGGCGGCCACGACCCGCTGGGCCTCCTCGCCGATGCAGTCGTCGGCAAACGCGACCTCGCGGCCGCCCAATGCCCGGCGCAGCGGCGCCAGCACCGGGCGCAGCGACAATGCCGGGTCGGGTCGGCCCTTTGGCCGGCCGAAATGCGACATCACGACGACCGTCGCGCCCTTGTCGATCAATGCCTCGATGGTGGGCGCTAGACGCTCGATCCGGGTCGCGTCGGTGACCCTGCCGTCCTTGACCGGGACATTGAGGTCGGCGCGCAGCAGCACCCGCTTGCCATGGACATCGATGTCGTCGAGGGTCACAAAATTGGGCATCGGCTGCTCCCGCGGGTCGCGATCGTCCGGCGATCTTAGCCGCGCCGCGCCCGCCAGTCTCTAGCGGCTGAGTTGGGTCAGCGCGTCGCGCATCGGCTGGCTCGACACCATCAGGATGCCGGTGAACGGCGTGTCGAGATCGAGGATCACGTAGATCACCGAGGCGATCGACAGCGCTCCCAACAGGATCGTGATGTAGGAGAGGATGTTTCGCGGCGCGCTCAAGCCAAAGCTGGCGAACACGATGACCAGCCACAAGGTCAGCACCAGATAGAACGGCATCGAGATCGAGCTGTGCGCCTCCTCGATCAGCCGCCAGCGCATCCGGCGTCATGCGCTCGAATTGGTTCAGAATGACCGGCGCCAGCCTCCGCTGCATCGAGTTCTGCGGCTCGAGCCGGCGCAAATCGAGCTCGATCTGGGTCAGCATGTCTCCCAGGCTAGTGCTTTCGATCGAATCGGCGTTGGGCGGCGGCGAAACTTTCCTCGGGTAATATTCGCCGGGCGGTTTCGGCTCGGTCGTCCAGGTCGAGGCGATCGCCGCGGCCGTATAGCTGCGCAGCAATGCCCGCGCCGCATCGGCCTCGCTGCCGTATTGGCGCAGCGACCGGTCGAGCTGGATCAGATTGATGGCGAAGCTCCGCAGATCGGTGTCGACGCCGTCGAACGACGCCTTGACCGTGCTGGTCAGCAGCCCCAGCACCAGGGCGGCAAAGGTCACCAGCATGGTCACCACCAGCCGGATCAGATCGGTTGTCTCGGCACTGCGGTGGCGCTCGGACAAAAACGGCCGCGCGATCACGCCGAGGGCGCTGCCGCCGAGCAGGACCAGCATCAGGAGCGCCGAATCCCAAACCTCGCCCATGACCTCTCTTCCCCCCCTCTGCCGCGCCAACCGTCCCTGTGGTCTGTTGAAGGCGTCGCCGGTCCCGGCTACTCTGATCCGGCCGATCAGTGGGGCGAGGTTAACCCGCAGCCTGAACCGGCGGGCCTATCTAAGCGAAAACGAGTGGGGGAGCGTCATGAGGCGAGGTGCTGCAAATCTTATTCTGGCCAGTGGGGTCGCCCTATCCTTGTCATACGCCGCGCACCTCGCGGCGGCGGCCGAGCCGTTCAAGCTCACCTCCCCGGAATACCAGGACGACGGCAAGCTGGCGATCAAGAACGCCGGCAACAACAAGGCGAGCCCGAACTGCGTCGGGCAGAACGTGTCGCCGCCGCTCGCCTGGTCGAACCCGCCGGCCGGCACCAAGAGCTTCGCCTTGGTGATGACCGACCCGGAGGCGCGCGGCGGGTTGGGTGTGGTGCACTGGGTCGCCTACGACATCCCGGCATCGGTGACCGGGTTTGCCGAGGGCGAGGCCAGCAAACCCTCCGACAAATTCGTCGGCGGCAAGAGCACGATGGGCAAGGCGACCTATTCCGGGCCGTGCACCCCGGTCGGCGACTGGCATCACTACACCTTGATCCTGATCGCCACCGACCTTGATCCCAAGGCTCTGCAGCCGGGCATGACCCGCGACCAGCTGTTCAATGCCCTCAAGGGACACACCAAGGGCGCGGCCGGCCTGATCCTGCGCTTCACTCACCCCTGAGAGCGGGGGCATGACCCGAAAAGAGTTCCAAAAAACACCCATTGGGCGGCATTCCCGCGAAAGCGGGCAGCCAGGTAAGCGACGTGCGGCTGCCCCCTGGACCCCTGCTTCTGCGGGGACGACGGCAAGGCATTGGGATAGTTCGACCCACCTTGGGTTGCACAACGAGAGGGCCCTGCGCGGCGGCAGGCAAGCTGTCGTGGCCGCCGGCTAGCGGGCGAGCTCCTCGACGGTGTCGTCGGGTAGCCGGCCTTGCGCGCGGTATTGGCCGATCTTCGCCAAGAGCGGCATGTCCGAGACGGCGTAGAGGATCGCATCGGAGGCGCCGCGGTTGACATGCCGGCGCCAGGTAAAGCCCGGCACCACGAATATGTCGTTCCGGCGCCACTCCAGGCGCCCGCCGGCGATCTCGGTCGCGCCGTTGCCGTCGATGACCTGATAGAGGGTGCCCGCGGTCTCGCGCTTGAACCGGGTGTCCTCGCCGGGCCGCAGCAGCATGGCGCGGTAGTCGAGAGTCGGAAACACCGATGCGCCTGTTGCCGGGTTCACAAAGCGCAGGGTCAGGCCCTCATAGGGATCGCCGGTCTCATCGCGCAGGCCGTCGAGGGCGGCACGCACCTCGGCGCCGCGGTAATGAAACATCGGCGAAGTGCCATTGCCGAACCCACGCCGGTGCGAAGCGAAACCCGGCACCAAGCCGCCCTGCCCGTAGAGTCGGTGCGAATAGCCGCCGTCGTGGGTCACCGTCTGCGCACGGGTGTTGCCCTGGGTCTCGCCGGGATGTTCCTCGTCGAGCCACACGCAATCGAGAAACTCCATCAGCGGGAAGTCGAGAACGTCGATCCAGATGACCGGCTCGGCGCCGTCGTTGCCGTGGTCGTGCCAGGTGCCGTTGGGGGTCAGGATCAGGTCGCCGCGCGCCGCCTCGCAGCGCTCACCCTCGATCGTGGTGTAGCCGCCTTTCTCGGAGAGGATTGTGCGGCTGGCGTTGGGCGTGTGGATATGGACCGGGGCGACATCGCCCGGGTTGTAGATCGACACCGCGCAGCGCATCGTCGAGGTGACCTGCAGCCGCCCGCCGAGCCCCGGATTGGTCAACAGGAACTGCTGGCGTTCGGCGAATTCGATCGGCGACACCTCGGCTTCGCGGGCGACCGCGGCGATGCGGTCGAGATAGGGCGAGATCTCCTGCCAGCGCCAATGATGCGCCACAGGCTTGAGCTGGGCGGCACCGACCCGCCCCGAGGCGACCCGGCCGCTGGCATCGAGCCCGGTTTCGCGAAACCACGGGCGCTGCGCCGGCGCGTTCGCCTGGGTGCGCAGCCAGATGTTGAGCGGTGCGGCCTCGGCATTGAGCCGCTCCATCGCCTCGCGCGCGTCGACGGTCATGATATCGCTGCTCCCGCTATGACAGCCATCGCCCGCATCAACAAGCCGAGATCGGCGACGAGCCCCTCGTCGCGCTCGATGGCGTATTCGCTGCGCCCCTCCGCGCCCTTTTCGAGCACCATCAGCAGCGCCGGGTCGGCGGTTTCGAAGACGCGAAGGTTGCGGCCCTCGCAATCGAGCTCGGCGAGCTTCGTCCCGAGCGGCGACGACGGCAGCCGGTCGCAGATGTCGACGAGCTCGATCAGCCCTGCGACGGTGATCCCGGCGTCCTCGACCGCACGGCGGAGCTGGTCGGCGGCCGCCTCCTTGGCGTGGCGCTCGCTGGCCAGCAGGCGCGCCCGCTCGTCGGCGCCTTTGCGGTATTCGGCATAATGCGGTGCGATCCGCTGCAAAAACACCGGGGTTGGCAATTCGCGGGTGTCGATCCAGCTCTTGGCCCTCGTCCAGGTAGTGGCGAGCCAACCGCGAATGCCGGGGTCGCGGATTTCCGCGATCCGCTCGGCGCGCAGTGCCGCGGCCCAGCGGATCTGCGTCGGCGGCCCGGTCAGTTCGGCCCCACCCGTCGGCTGCGCCGGCGCGGGCACAGGCACGCTCGCGACAGCCGCAGCGGGACGAGGGCCGGCACTGGCCTGGCGCTGTTTTGCCAACTCGAACTGGCGGCGATACTCAGCCTCCCACTCCTCGCTGTCCTCGTCTGGCACGAACCCCTGCTTGTCCCAGAAAAAGCGCGTGGTCCCTTCGATCGCCTCCTCTCTGACCAGCTTCAGATCCATCGCCCGATCCTTGCTCTTTGCCTGTTCCGCCAACGGTATCATGATCGGCGGCGACGACGCGAGCGACGCCGTTTTTCGATAAGGCCAAAAGGAGAGAGCAGGTGATCAAGACCATCGGACTGCTGACCCGCAAGGCCGGCCTCAGCCGCGAAGACTTCGTCAAGCACTGGTTCGAGGTGCACGGTCCCTTGGCCCACGCCGTGCCGGGCGTGCGGCGATATGTGCAGTCGCACATTCTCAATGAGCGCACCCGGCCCGACATCCCAACGAGCGATGTCGAAGTCGACGGCATCGCCGAATTGTGGTTCGATGACCGGGCGGCGATGGAGCGGGCCAACGCGACCCCCGAAGCCAAGCGCCTGCACGATGACGGCGCCTTGTTCATCGGCCATATCAAGAGCTTCGTCGTCGAAGAAAGAGTGATCATTCCGGTGTCGCCGGGATGATCGCGATGACCCGCTATCTTTCCGGCTTCGGCAACGAGCACTCGAGCGAGGCATTGCCGGGCGCGCTGCCCGAGGGCCAGAACGCGCCGCAGCGCCATCCGCTCGGCCTCTACACCGAGCAGATTTCGGGCACGCCGTTCACCGCGCCGCGCGCCGAGAACCGGCGGTCCTGGCTCTATCGCATCCGGCCCTCGGCGGCGCACCCGGCGTTTCGCCGGATCGACAACGGCCTCGTCCGCGGCGCGCCCTTTAACGAGGCCGAGCCGCCGCCCAACCGGCTGCGCTGGGATCCGCTGCCGTTCCCCGACACGCCCAGGGATTTCGTCGACGGCCTCGCCACGATCGGCGGCAACGGCGACGCCGGCCTCCATGCGGGGATCGCCGTCCATGTATACCACGCGACCACGCCGATGGACCGACGCCTTTTCTTTAACGCCGACGGCGAGCTGCTGATCGTGCCGCAGCAGGGGCGGCTGGGGCTCAGCACCGAGTTCGGCGTCATCGAAGCCGGTCCCGGAGAAATTACGGTGATCCCGCGCGGCATCAAATTCCGGGTCGTCCTTCCCGACGGCCGCGCGCGCGGCTATGTGTGCGAGAATTACGGCCGGCTGTTCCGTCTGCCCGAATTGGGCCCGATCGGCGCCAACGGGCTCGCCAATCCGCGCGATTTTCTGACCCCCGCCGCCGCCTTCGAGGACCGCGACGAACCCTTCGAAATCGTCGCCAAATTCGCCGGCAATTTGTGGATGGCGGAATTCGATCATTCGCCGTTGGACGTCGTCGCCTGGCACGGCAACTACACGCCCTATAAATACAACCTCGCACTTTTCAACACCTTGGGCTCGGTCAGCTTCGACCATCCCGACCCGTCGATCTTCACCGTTCTGACCGCACCCTCCGAGGTGCCCGGCGCCGCCAATTGCGACTTTGTGATCTTCCCGCCGCGCTGGCTGGTGGCCGAGCACACCTTCCGCCCGCCCTGGTTCCACCGGAACGTCATGAACGAGTTCATGGGCCTGGTGCACGGCGCATACGACGCCAAAGCGCACGGCTTCGCGCCGGGCGGCATGTCGTTGCACAATTGCATGGCCGCGCACGGCCCCGACGCCGCGACCTACGAACGCGCGAGCACCGCCGAATTGACCCCGCAAAAAATCGTCGACACGCTCGCCTTCATGTTTGAGACGCGGTTTCCGATCCGTCCGACCCGCTTCGCGCTCGAAACTCCTTCCCTGCAGCGCGACTACAATTCCTGCTGGCAGGGCCTGCCGAAGCTGTTCAGGGGATAATGCCGAGGCGGCGGATCCTGTTCGTCAATCGGGACGGGCATCGAACACTCTCCCGCCGGTTTCTGAAACAGCCCGGTCGGACCGGATATTTCGAGCGCGCAACAACCGGGGATGGCGTTTTGTCCGACCGAGGGAGCCATCAGCCGCCGGGCTGCTTCGCCGCGAGCTTCGGCCTGATCGTCAGCTGGTTTATCTGGGACGACCCGGCGCCGGCTCAGCGCCCGGCGAACACGTCCTTCGCCACCAGCGCCGCGGTCATCGCCGCCGGCCAGCCGGCATAGAAGGCGAGATGGGTGATCAGCTCGCCGAGCTCGTCTTTGCTGAGGCCATTGTCGAGGGCGCGGCCGAGATGGCCGACCAGCTGCTTCTCGCGGCCGAGCGCCACCAGGGTCGCGACCGTGATCAGGCTGCGGTCGCGTTTCGAGAGGCCGGGACGCTCCCAAACGTCGCCGTAGACGACCTTGTCGGCGAGTTCGATCAGCTTCGGCGCGATCGGCCGAACCTGCTCGCGGGCGGGCGAGGGCGGGGTCGCGGGCATGCGGATGTCTCCTTTGGATCTTGCGAAAGGTATTGCGGCAAGCCATGCTTTCGGCAAAGAGCGCAATGAGGTAAGCAATGGCGGAACGGCCCCTGGTAATCCACAGCGATCGTGAAATTTTGGGGGGGACGCCGGTTTTTGTCGGGACCCGAGTGCCGTTACGGAACCTGATCGATTACCTGGAAAAAGGCCACAGCCTCGACGAGTTCCTCGACGCGTTTCCCTCGGTGTCGCGGCAACAGGCCCGGGCGGCGCTCGAAGCCGCTCACGAAGCATTGGCCGATCGTGCGCGTTTTGCTCGATGAACAACTGCCCCGCCCTCTGGCCCGGGAACTCAAAGGTCATGTGGTCCGCACCGTGCAACAGCAAGGCTGGGCCGGTCTCGGAAACGGCGAGTTGCTGCGTCGGGCAGCTGCGAACGGCTTCGACCTTTTCCTGACGGCTGACCAAAACCTTCAATTTCAGCAAAACCTGGCGCACTCCTCCTGCGCGATCATAGTGGTCGTGGCCCGGACCAACACGTTGGAAGATTTGTTGCTGCTTGTACCCGAGATCCTGCAAGCGATGCCGTCCGTGCGACCAGGTGAAGTTCGCCGGATAACCGGCTCGTAGTCGGGGGTGTGGCCGCGCCACGGCAGGGCTAGTTCAGCTCGCCTGCCTCGGCCATTCGACGTTGTCGTCGAGCGGGATGACCGGGCGCGGCAGCCGCGTCCAGGCAAAGCGGTTCAGCATCGGCGAGGTCAGGCCCGGCAGATCGCCCTCGACGATCTCTGCGGGGCCGAAGAACTCGTCGAAGCCGCCGCGGAAATGGCCGCGCGACTTGACCGCGACCGCACGCGCGGCGCCGATATCGAGCCCCATCATCTCGAAAAAGATCGGGTCGGCGCATTGCACCCGGTGCGACACGACGACGACCGTCACGCCGCCGACCCGCAACGCCGCGCATCGCCCGAGCGCCGGCCTCGCAGAACGCGCGCAGCAGAAAGGTCGTGTTGCCGCGCCCGCCGCCGCCAGGGTTGTCGGCGACGTCGGCAAAGGCCAATGCCGGCAGCGACATGTCCCGTCCGGCCGCCAGGGCCCGTTCCACCGCCTCGTCGAGCGGCGTCAGTCGCGGGGTGAACCGCGCCCGGTTGGCCCAGCCGAGCCGGGCGATCTCGCGTGCCAGCGCCTCGGCCGCGCCCTTGTCGCGCCGCGCGGCCACGACCACGGTGAGGCCATTGTCGGCGGTATCGGCAAAGGCGAACCCGCCCATCACCGACACGTTCAGGATCTCCGGACTCATCCGCCGTTGGCCGAGGTCGATCATCTCGGCATAGGGGCCGGAAGCGGTCAGCATCGTCACCGTCGGCGGCACGATCGGCAGGCGGATAAAGGCGGTCTGCGGTTTCAGGCCCGCCAGCATCTCGCGGATCGCCGCCGCCGCCTCGGCGCCGCGCTCGCGCATGTCGAGATGCGGGTTGGTGCGGTAGCCGATAAAGGCGTCGATCGAGCGCACCATGCGGGGGGAAACGTTGGCGTGCAGGTCGAGCGTCGCGGCGATCGGCACGTCCGGGCCGACGATCGCCCGCACCCGCTCGAACAGCATCGCGTCGGGGTCGTCCTCCTCGGTCGTCAGCCCGGCGCCGTGCGAGCAGATATAGACGGCGTCGACCGGCATCGCGGCCGTGAGCCGCCGCTCGATCGTATCGAGCAGCTCGATGAAAAACGAATGCTCGACCGGGCCGTTGGGCTCGGTCATGGCGAGCGCTATGCCGACCGGAACCCAGGGGCCCGAAGCGTCCATCGCGGCGACAAAGCCCGGCGTCTCGGCCAGCATGACCGGGGCTGGCGCGCGCGCCTCGGCCGGGATCGCGTCGCCTTCGAGATAGGTGCGCGCCAGGAAATGCGCCTTCGTCGCCGCCGGCGCAAATTTGTTGCACTCGATCGAAAAGCCGAGCAGCGCCACGCGCGGCGGGGAAGGATCGGGCAGCGGGCACCTGGGGCGGTTTCCGTAAGGCGCGATCCTAGGCTAGTCTTCGGCTGATCGCCACGCTCGAGGCCAAACCAGCATGCCGAGCATCGATGGAGCGCGCGTCGTCGCCGACCTGAGGCGGCTCGCCGAATTTGGCCGTTACAAGACCGGCGTTCACCGTCCGACTTATTCGCCGGTCGATGTCGCGTCGCGCCATTGGCTCGCCGGCCGGCTGCGCGAGGCCGGGCTCGACGCTGCGATCGACGGCATCGGCAACGTCATCGGCCGCGATCCCCGGGCGCGGGGGCGCCTCCTCGTCGGCTCGCACAGCGAGACCCAGCCCTATGGCGGCTGGCTCGACGGCGCCTTGGGCGTGATCTACGGGCTCGAGCTCGCCCGCGCCTTTGCCGCCGATCCCCTTTGCGCCGGGCTCGGCGTCGAGGTCGCCGCCTGGGCCGACGAGGAAGGCCATTTCGGCGGCTATCTCGGCAGCCGCTCGTTTGTCGGTGCGCTCGGCGAGGACGAGATTGATTGCGCGACCGGGCGCGACTCCGGGATGTCGCTGCGGCAGGCGCTGGTCGATGCCGGATTCGCCGGCCGGCCGCGCGATCAAATCGAACCCGGCCGCCATGTTGGCTATCTCGAAGCGCACATCGAGCAGGGCGACACGCTCGATGCGGCCGGCCTGCGCATCGGTGTCGTCGAAGCGATCGTCGGCATCCGCAATTTCCGGCTGATTCTGGCCGGCGAGCAGAACCATGCCGGCACGACGCGCATGGTGCGGCGCAAGGATGCCGGGGTCGCCATGGTGCGGCTCGCCGCGCGCATCCACGACCGTTTCCCGGGGATCGCCGCGCCGCGCACGGTGTGGACGATCGGCCGCATGCTGCTGGAGCCGAACGCGCCCTCGGTCGTTCCCGGCCGAGCCGAGATGCAGGTGCAGTTCCGCGATACCGATCCCGAGCGCCTCGATCTGTTCGAGCAGAATCTGCGCGACCTCGCCGCCGAAGCCGACCGCGCCGGCCCCTGTCGCTGCCAGATCGAGCCGATCGGACGCACCGAGCCGCGGCCGATGGACCCGAGCTTTCAGGCCGTCATCGAGGCGGCGGCGCAGGACCTGGCACCGGGCCGGCACATGCGGATGCCCAGTGCCGCCGGCCATGACGCCGCGATCCTGTCGGAGCGCATGCCGGCGGCGATGATGTTCATCCCCAGCATCGGCGGCATCAGCCACCACTGGGCCGAGGACACTCGCGAAGACGACATCGTGCTCGGCGCGCAGGTCTTCGCCGCCGCGGCGGCGCGTATCTTGCGCACGGGAAGGTAAGCGGCCCCGTAATCTCCTGCGCACCCTTCACCGCGTCTCGGCGCCGAGCACCACCGGCCGGCGCGGCGTGCGATCGTCCTCGCCTAACCCGATCGGGCGGCCATGCGTCTCGCGCCCGAGAAAGGTGAAGGACAGCGCCACCAGCAGCATGCCGAAGGCCAGAAACAGGAAAGCCGGCATTAAGGCGCTTTCGGTCGCCTTGGGCGAGACGATGTTGCTGGTGCCGGCGATCAGCGCCAGGCTCAGCGGCCCGAGAATCTTTCCGACGCCGTTCGCGGTCTGGCCGAGACCCGAAGAGCGCGCACCGAGACGCACCCCGTAGCTCTCGACCGTATACGGCGCCAGGTTCGAAAAGCTGCCGTCGATGCAGAACGTCGAAGCGCACATCAGCACGACGATCAGCGGCACGCCGCCGACGAAGGTGCTGCCGCTGAAGCCGACACAGGCGAGTGCGGCGACGCCGCCAAAGCCCCACACGATGCCGAGCAGCCGGCGGCCGATGAACGGCACCACCAGCGAGACGACGATTTTGCCGACAATTCCGGCACCGGCGACAAAGATGAAATATTTGGCGGCCTGGGGCACCGGAATCTTCAGCAATAGCGAGATCACCGTCGGCCCCCATAGATAAACGCCGTAGGCCGCCGTCGCGGCGCCGCCCCAGATCAGCAGGGTCTCGCAAAAGTGCCGCGGCTGCGAGAGAAGCTCCGAGAGCCTGCCGCTCGGCGCCTTAGCCGGCATCGTCGTCGGCAGCGGCACCGAGCGCAGCGGCAGGCCGAGATGCTTTGCCACCTCGGCGCGGGCCTCGGCAAAGCGGCCCTTTGCGGTCAGCCAACGCACCGATTCGGGAACGAACAACGCGGCCATCAACCCGACCACGGTGACCGATATGCCGAGCATGGCCATGCCGCGCCAGCCGATCGCCGCCAGCAGCGCCGCCGAAGTCGCCGAGGCGACCAGCCCGCCCGCGGTCGCGAACACGACAAAAAAGCTCGTCACCGAGGTCCGGTGCCGGGTCGGCGTCAGCTCGACCAGCATGGTCAGCGCCGGGACCACCGCCGCCGCCAGCCCAACGCCGACGACAAAGCGCAACAGCCCGAAGATCTGCCAGGCGCCGTTTGGAACAAAGCCGATCAGCGCCGCACCGAATCCGCAAATAAAGGTGCCGATGATCATCTGCGTCTTGCGGCCCCAGGCGTCCGACAGACTGCCGAAAAGCAGCGCGCCGACGATCGCGCCGACACCGCCGCTGTAGAGGATCAGAGCCGATTGCCCATAGGTCAGGTGCCACTGCGGCCCGACCACGGCGAGCAGGAAAGCGACGACCGAGAAATCGAAGAATTCGAGGACGGTGATCGCGGCCAGTACCGCGAAGGCCGCCCAATAGCGGCGGTTGAGCGGCGCGCCGTCGAACAGCGACAGCAGGTCTTCGGACGTCGAACCAGGCATCATTCCTCCTCACGGCGCCGTTGGGCGTCCGGATAATTCTTTCGAATCCGACGATTATGCTGCCACCGACGGGCGGTCAACCGCCGCTGCCGCCGGTCGGCTATCGGCCACGCGCAACCCGGGCGGCCAGCGGGCGGCCCTGCCTCGCCGCGGGTCGCGGCGGTGGCGAGCGACCGCCGCCGCAGCAGCCGGGCGAGATCAGGCGGCCGCCGCCTT
Source organism: uncultured Alphaproteobacteria bacterium (assembly GCA_963795485.1). Taxonomy (GTDB): domain Bacteria; phylum Pseudomonadota; class Alphaproteobacteria; order ATCC43930; family CGMCC-115725; genus AP-15. The sequence continues at coordinate 239,372 of CAWCIL010000007.1, read as the reverse complement.
GCGGTTGCTCGCCAGCCGGGCGTCGACCGTCGCCACCGTCTCGTCGACGATGGCGTTGCGCATGCCGTATTGCGCCGCGATCATCTGCACCAGCCGGTCGGTGCGCTCGATATTGGGCGCGCCGTTGAACAGCGCGCGCGCGGCCGAGGACGGCCGCACCAGGTCGCGCGCCGCGGCGGCGTACTTCTCGAACGGCACCAGATCGTCCGGGGCCGCACCCATCTTCTCGCAGACCGCGCAGACAAAATCGTAGACCGAGCGCGATGCGTTCACGTCGGCATGCACCGCGTCGTTGATGTCGATCGCGCGATCCTTCTGGACGCAGCGGTAGTTGCCGGTCAGCAGCATCGCCCATTTGGCCAACGGCACGAAAATCGAATCATGGACCCTGAGCTTGACCGGCAATTCGATCCGGCCATCGCCGGTATCCCAGCGAGCCGCGTCGATATCGGCCGCCATCTGCTGCAGCATCGCGGTCGATTTGTCGGAGTCGAAGCGGGCCACCTTGAAGTTGGTCGGCAAGGTGACCTGCAGCACGTTGATCTTTTCGCCGGGCGGCCGAATGGCCTGCGGGTCCGGGCTGCACAAGCTCACCAGGCCGGGCTCGAAATTGTCCCAGACGCCGGCATCGGTGAAGCAGGCCTTCAACGGGTCGGTCGCAAGGCCGGGGATGCGCTTCAGATACGGCATCGGCGGCATGTTCATGATCGACATGCAGGGCCGCTTGGCCTTGGCGACCGCGTCCAGGAGCTCGCGCACGCCGGGCGAGCGGTATTGCGGCTCCTGCATCGCCAGCGCCACCAGATCGAAATCGGCGGGCTTGACCTCGCCGGGACCGGCCGCCCGCAGGCTGCCCGGCAGCTTGCGCGAGTCGAGCTCGACCGGGTCCTTTCTGCCGCGGATCGGCATCCGCACCCGGGCGCCGTCGCGGTTGAACGCCTCGATCTCGGCGGGCAGGCACACCATGGTTATCTTGTGACCGCCGAACAGCAGCTTGGTCGCCAGCAGCGAGCCGTAGGACGCCCCGAGAATCAGCACATTGTACGTCGTCATCAGCCTTTCCTCCCAAGCCGGTCACGGTCGCCGGCGACGTCGCGAATTGGCCCGACCTTGCCGAAGCCTGCCGCCTCGGCAAGCCTCAAGGCTCGGCGGCGAGGATTGCGGCGAGCCCGGCGCGATAATCGGGATAGCGCAGCGCCACCCCGAGCTCGCTCCTGATCAACGCGTTGCCGACCCGCTTGTTGTCGTCGTAAAAGCTCCGCGCCATCGCCGACAGCCCGGCTTCGGCGAGCGGGACCAGCGGCGGCGCCGGCAACCCGAGCAGTGCCGCGGCATGGGCTACCACCGCCTCGGGTGCCGCGGGCTCGTCGTCGCAGACATTGTAGACCGCGCCCGGCCGCGGCTGCGACATCGAGGCGCACAGCACCCGCGCCAGATCCTCGACATGGATGCGCGAGAACACCTGACCGGGCTTGTCGATGCGCCTGGCGGTGCCGGCGCGCAATGCCGCGAACGGGCTGCGGCCGGGACCATAGATGGCGGCCAGCCGAAAGATGTGGACCGGCACGCCGCGGCGGCGCCACAGATCGAGCCAGCCGGCCTCGGCCATGACCCGGCGGCGCCCGCGTTCGCCGCCCGGCAGCAAGGCGGAGACCTCGTCGACCCAGCCGCCGCCGCGGTCGCCGTAGACGCCGGTCGTCGACAGATAGCCGAGCCAGGCCAGGCCCGGCAGTGCCGCGATGTCGTCGCCGTGGCGGTCGAGCGCCGGGTCGCCGATCGGGTCAGGCGGGACCGACACCAGCACATGGGTGGCGCCGCCGATCGCGGCCGGTGCAAGCGGCCGGTCGCGGTCGAACAGCTCGGCCCGGTACCCGGCCTGACGCAGAGCGGCCGCCGTCGCGGCGCTGCGGCAGGTCCCCGCCACCTTCCACCCTTGTATGGCGACCAGCCGTGCCAGCGCTTGCGCGCTGTAGCCGAGGCCGAAGCAGAACAGGTGTCCGGTCATTAATCCTGCACGCCGGCAATGGCCGGGTCGGCTTCGAGGGTCTCGGCGATGCGCTTTTGCTTGAGCCAGGTCAGCGCCCAGAAGCCGCAGGAGAGGATCGCGCCGATGGCGAGCGGCAGGCGCAGCCCGAAGCGCTCGCTCAACGAACCCATCAGCACCGCGCCCAATGCCGGGCCGGCGCGAAAGATCATGCCGTAAAGCGCCATGATGCGGCCGCGCATGCCGATCTCGACCGCGGCCTGGATCAGGGTCTGGGCGCCGATCCCGGTGATCGTCATCGCGCCCCCGGCGAGAAACACGCAGGGCAACGCCACATAGAACCGGTCGGTCGCGGTGAAAGCCAGGATCGCCAGCGAAATAACCAGGGTGTTGCCGAGGACGACGCCGGTCAGCCCGGCGATCCCCGGCCGCACCAGGAGCCAGGCGCCGCCGCAGATGGCGCCGAGACCGACCGTCGAGGTCAGCATCGACAAGCCCTCCGGCCCGCGCCCGAAGACGCGGTCGGCAAACCCCGGGAACAGCTCGACAAAGCCGCGCGTACCGATCGTCGTCACCGTGAACAGCAGCAGCATCGGCGCGATGCCGGGATGGCGGCTGGCATAGCCGAAGGCCTCGACCGAAGCCCGCAGCACGCTCTGTGCCGCCGCCACCGGCAACGCCGGGATCCCGCGCAGATTGGCCATCGCCACCAGAAAGACGATATAGGTGACGGCGTTGACGGCGAAGGCGGCGGCGACGCTGACCCTGGCGATGACGATCCCGGCGACGGCCGGCCCGACAAAGCGCGCGGCGTTGAAGATGATTGCGTTGACCGCCAGGGCCGGGGCCAATGCCGGCCGGTCGACCAGCGTCGGGATCAGCGCCAGCCGCGCCGGCTGGGCCATCGCGTTGAACACCCCGAGCAGAAAGGTCAGCGCGAACAGCAGCCAGATCGAGATCGCCCCGGTGTAGACCAGGACGGCCAGCAGGCAGGCCTCGACGCTGCCGGCGATCTGCGTCACCCGAATGATCCTGACCCGGTCGCGGCGGTCGGCAAGAGTGCCGGCGAGCGGGCTCAAAAACACCACCGGAAAAAATTCGGCCATCGAGACGATGCCGAGCCAGGCGCCGGAATGGGTCAGGGTCCAGGCGAGCCAACCGACCGACACCCGCTGCATCCAAATGCCGACCAAGGACACCGCGTTGCCGCTCGCATAGATGCGGTAGTTGCGATGGGCAAAAGCGAGGCCGGCATTGCCGATCCCGCCCGGAAAGAGGCGACCGAGGTCAAGGGTCAAAACGATGCGCAACCCACGAAACTGGACAAGGCAGCCCCGATCGTACCGTCTTGCGCGTTTGCGCGCCAATGCCGGGTGCGCCCCATTGCCGCGCGGTGCGGTGCGGGGGCGGCGCGGCGTGCTATGCCGACGCCGCGGCGCAGAGGGCGGCGGCGATAGGGGGCGAGGGGATGCGGACAGGCTCTGACCGGCACCGGGGAAGCCGGTCTCTCTATGTGCTCTCATCGCTGCTGCTGGTCGGCGCCAATGCAGCGGCGCACCCGGCCGGCCCCGTCGTCCAGCCCGAAGCGGCCCAGCCCGAAGCGGCCCAGCCCGGAGGGGCGGCGCCGCGCTCGGCCGAGGCCGATGCCGAGACTTATGCGCGCTGCATGAAGCTCGCCAAGGAGAACCCGCACGCGGCGCAGCGCCTGGCGCAGTCGTGGCTGGCGCGCGGCGGGGCCCATCCGGCCCTTCATTGCGCCGCGGTCGCGCTGATCACGCTCGGCAAATACCAAGAGGGCGCGACCCGGATGCAGGCCTTGGTCAAGGCGATGACGACGGCGCCGGCGGCGTTGCGCGCCGACCTGCTCGACCAGGCCGGGCAGGCTTGGCTGTTGGCCGGCGACCCGGTGCGGGCCTATGCCGCGGCGGGTGCGGCGGTGGCCTTGCAGCCGGGCGACCCCGAGCTGTTGATCGACCGCGCCGAAGCTGCCGACTCGGCCGGCTATCTTGACCGAGCTGTCGCCGATCTCGACCAGGTGCTGAAGACCCGTCCCGACCGGGTCGACGCGCTGATCTATCGCGCTGCGGCCTATCGCGCCCTCGACCGCCTCGACCCAGCGCGCGCCGACATCGACAAGGCATTGGCGCTGGCACCGCATTCGCCCGCCGCATTGCTCGAGAGCGGCAATATCCGCCGCCTCGAAGGCGATTCCGCCGGCGCCCGGCGCGACTGGGAAAGGGTCGGCGAGGTCGCTCCGGGCACCCCGGAAGACATGGCCGCGCGCTCCAATCTCGAGCGCCTGGCGCAGGGCGACGGCGCGCTCCCACCGGACGCGCCGACCGGCAAGGGGGTACCGCGGTGAGCGAGGCACGGTTTGGGGGCCGCGGCCCGCGGCGACGCCAGGTTCTGGCTGGCGGCGTGGCGATGCTCGCCGCCTCGGCCTTTACGCCAGCGCAGGCAGCCGAGACCGAGACGCTGCGCCGCCTCGCCGCGGCCAAGGGCCTCCTCTACGGAACCGCGATCTCGGCGAGGCAAATCACCGGCGATCCCGCCTTTGTCGCGCTGGTGCTGGCGCAGGCCGGCCTCGTCGTGCCGGAAAACGACATGAAATGGCGGGACATGAACCGGGGAACGCCCGGAGACGACGATTACCGCCCAGCCGACACGGTCGCCGGTTTCGCCGTCGAAGGCGGGCTCGCGCTGCGCGGCCATAATCTGTTGTGGTATTACCGCACGCCCGATTGGTTTCTGCACGCTGCCCAGTCGCGAGGCGCAGCGCAGCGCGGTGGTCGCGCGGATACGCGCCATGGCCGGGCGTTATCGCGGCATCATCCACAGCTGGGACGTGGTCAACGAGCCGATCGCGCCCAAGGACGGGCGGGCGGACGGGCTGCGCAGGGCCGTCTTTCTCGACGCGCTTGGTCCCGAATATCTCGACCTCGCCTATCGCACCGCGCGGGAAACCGACCCCAAGGCCCGGCTCGTCGTCAACGAATACGATGTCGAGCTCGACACCCCCGACCAGGAAACCCGCCGCCGGGTGCTGCTCGCCCTGCTAGAGCGGATGCGGCGGGCGGGGACGCCGGTCGACGCGGTCGGCATCCAGGCGCACCTGACTTCGGTCGGCGGGCCGCCGTTTTCGCCGGTGCTGCTGCGCCGGTTTCTCGCCGACATCGCCGGGCTCGGCCTCGAGATTCAGATCACCGAGCTCGATGTCACCGACGCGCACGCGCCGGCCGACATCGCGGTTCGCGACCAGCTGGTCGCCGACGCCTACCGCCGCTTTCTCGATGCCGCGCTCGACGAGCCCGCGGTCAAGATGGTGGTGACCTGGGGGTTGTCGGACCGGCATAGCTGGATCGTCCGCCGCGAGACCAACCAGGCGAAATGGCGCGCCGACGGGCTGCCCTCGCGGCCGCTGCCGTTCGACGCCGCGCTGGCGCCGACCCCGGCCTTCGCCGCCCTCGCCGACGCCCTCGCCCACGCCCCCTCGCGCACCCCCGGCTAGCTGGAGCAGCACTGGCCTTTCGGAAGGTCGCACGGATGCCGACCGTCACGTAGATCGGGGCGCCTGCGATTTTTTCTAAAAGGTGACTTTCATTCCGGCATAAACCACGCGGCCAGGCGATGGGCTCAATGTCGTCGGGTCGGTCAGATCGAGATTTGGCGGCAGCCCGTCAAGCTGGGTGAACGTGCCGTAGGTGTAATAGGTGCGGTTCAACAGATTGTCGATCTCGACGAAGAACGAAGTCCGCCGGTTGACCTTGAGAGAGGTGTGCAGGTTAAGAACGCCAAAAGCCGGCAGCGGAGAACTCCTGGTTCGATTCGTCGCCGACCAGGAATTGGCTGCCGACGAATTTTGCATCGGCGCCGATAGTCCAGTGCGGGGCGGCCTCGTATTCGATGTCGAGAACGACCCGGTTTTTCGGCATCAGCGGCAAATAGTCTCCAGGATGGACAAATATATCGCCATTGGAATTAGCAGCAGGACTATTTGAAGACAGAACCAGATTTTCGAGAAAGGTAGCTTTCAGGAAGCTGTAATTTGCGGTGACCGTCCATTTTTTCCAGTTGTAGGTCAGGCCCGCCTCGATGCCCTGGCGCTGTGTCGTGCCGACGTTGGAGAAATAACCGAAGCCGTTGACCTGGGTCGCCAACAGCAGAATGTCGTCGCTGGCGTTGGTGCGGTACACGCCGGCATTCCATTGGAGTTGTCCGGGGATGGTCCCGGCGGCGAGACGGCCGCGCAGGCCAGCCTCGAAGGTGTGCGAAACGACCTGCTTCAGCGGCGGGTCGGCCACCAGGAACGCATCGAGGATGCACGGATTCGCAGGGTTCGCGCAGCTAAGCTCGCCCGGCGTCGGCGCCCGGTTGCCCTCCGACCATCCGCCATAAGCCGTGACATTGTTGGTGATTTTGTAGGTCAGGCCGACGCCCGGATTGAAGTGTGTGTAAAGATCATCCCCATTCAGTTGGGGAGCAATCCCGGTTTGATCCTGCAACCCGATCACCGCGAGATTGAACCGGCCGTTCGCGGTCGCAGCAAGACGCGGCGTGATGTTGAAGGTGTCGGTGGCGTAGAGGCCAAAATAGCTGTTGGTGCCGATCACGCCCACCGGCTGTTCGATCGGCGGCGACGCGGTTGGGCTGAGGCCCTGATCGATGATCTCGCCCGAGCCGAGCACATCGAGATTTGGCAGCAGCGTACCGAGTTCGCCGTCAGCCGAATACTCGGTGACGCTGTGATCGCCGGTCGCGCCGACCACCAGATTGTTTTCGCGGCCCAGGACCGGGTTGGTGAATTTGGCCTGGAGGCCGCTGCCGAGGGTATTGGTATTGGTCTGGGTATAGTCAATTTCGCCGGGTGTGGCGCCAGGCGGCAGCACGCTGCTCGGCACCTGGTTGCCATTCGAATTGTACAGCACGTCATCAGGGTAAAGATCGTCACCCTCGAGGCAGAAAAAGTCGGTGTTGTTGGTGCAAGGCCGTCACGTCGGTGGTGTTGCCGTCAACCAGATGCTGATTGAAATGACGATAGTACACGTCGCCGCTGAACAGCACAAAATCGGTCGGTTTATAGGTCCCGGTCAGTTGAACCAGTTCCGCCTCGTTATGGATCGATTGCGGGTAGGTGAAAACGCTTCTCGGGTCTTCGGCGAGCAGCTGGACGGGCGTCGGCCCGACCGCGCCGATGACGTTGTCCGCTGCCGATACCGAGAAATGAGCGGTAAACGGATTGTCCTCCCACCCGAAATCCATATAGCCTTGGCTGAGATTGGTCGGCGAATGATAGCGAAAGCCGTCATCATGGGTGCCACCGATGGCGCCGTAGAAGCCGAAATTGCCCCACTGGGCGCCTTCTTGCGCGAAACCGTTGATGTTGCCGAAAGAGCCGCCGGAGAGCTGGCCGTCGAAACCGTGAAAGTTGAAGCCGTTTTTCATCTCCAGGGTCACCGCCCCGCCGAGCGCGTTCAGGCCAAAGACCGGATTGTTGCCCTGCACGGTCATTTGATTGACTGCGAATTGCGGGATCAGATCCCAATTGACGGTGTCGCCGAACGCTTCGTTGATCCGCACCCCGTTCTGATAGACGGCGATGCCTTGGGGAACGCCCGAGATCGGCGACGCCTCGAAGCCGCGATAGACGAAATCGGGCTGAAACTGGCTGCCCTGCTCGTCATTGAGATTGACGCTGGAGAGGCGCCGCGCGGCCGCGGTGGGCAGCAGATCGTTTGCGCCGTCCGGCGACAGTTGTCCGGTGCTCAAGGTTTGGACGTTGGCCGGCACCTTGTCGATATCGATGCCGCTGCCCGGCAGCGGAGAGACGCCGACCACCTCCACCGTCGGCAGAGTAATAGAGGCTGCCGCAGAGGAGCCGGCCGGCCCGGCCCCGACCGTCGGCGGGCTGACGGGCGTGCCCGCAGCCAGACCGGTCGAGTAGTTTTGCGCCGCGGCGGTAAAGGACAGAACTGCCACGACCAGCGCCAGTGCCGGCAAAATCGCGCTATAGCGAACCATCCCCCCTCGCGACACCGCTCTCCGGCGATTAATTTTCAGCGAACACTATTAAGACTCAGATCGGCTTCCGGCGCTTTCCTGATTCATTCGAGATTTTATCCCGATTTGCTCGGGAAAATTTCCCGGCCGGCGAGCCGGGCGTGGAACGAGGCAGGGAAAGCCGTAGGCACGGATATCCCGCCGTGGCATTCTCCGATCGGTTGAATAGAGCGGTGGACGGAAGCTCGATGTCGCTGCGGTTTCGGCTGATTGGCTTGGTGTGCGTTATCCTATTTGCCAGCCTCGCCTTTGGCGGCGTAATTGCCTGTCGCAGCGCTTCTCGTTCGGTGCGGACCGAAATGCGCGCAGCCCTCCTGGTCGGGCGCCACACGATCGAGACCGCAACCGAGCGGCTCAAGGGCGCCGCCAATCCATCGAGCGACTTGAAGGATCTTATCGCGTCGTTCAAGGGCAACCGTCACCTTCGGGTCTGGCTCGTCGGAGCGTTGACGATCGCCGCGAATCGATCCGTCGAAAAATCGCCATTCGGTGGGGTGCCGTTGTGGTTTGCTCAGGTTATCAGCCCCGCGCCGGTGATGGATCGGGTTCGGATAGCCGTTGGCGGCCGTGATTACGGGACAGTCGCGGTCGAGACCGATCCGCACAACGAGCTGATCGAAGTTTGGAGAGAATTCGCCGACAGCGTGGCGACGCAGGCTGTCTTTTATGGCCTGACCATGCTGCTCATCTATATCTTTATTGGGCGTGCCTTGCAACCCTTGGGCGATCTCGCTGCCGCGCTGGAAGAGGTCGGGGAAGGCCGGTACCGGACCCGGCTCAGTGGTAGGCTGGGGCCGGAGCTTTCGCGTCTCCGTGACAGCTTTAATAGGATGGCGGCTCGTTTGACTTTCAGCGACGCGGAAAATAGACGGTTGAGCGAGCAGCTGCTGACCTTGCAGGAGCAGGAGCGAGGCGATCTCGCCCGTGACCTTCATGACGAGGTCAGCCCTTATCTTTTCGCCATCAACGTCGATGCCGCGACCGCGTCTCGTCTCCTGAAGGAGGGGCGCACGACGGAAGCGTGCGCCAATCTGGACGCGATTATGGAGGCGGTCCGCCATATGCAACGGCAGGTCAGGATCATGCTTGGCCGCCTGCGACCGATCGGGTTCACTGATTTCAGTTTGCCGGAGGCAATCGAGAATATCGTGGGGTTCTGGCGCCGCCGCTGTCCGGAGATTTGCTACCAAGTGGCTGTCGCCCCCGAATGCGAGGGTCTCTCAGAGCAGGTGGGCACGACGATTTGCCGTATCGTTCAGGAATGCCTGAGCAATGCCGTTCGCCACGCCGGACCCACGATGATCAGGGTCTCGGTCGATCGACCTCGCGACGGTCTAAACGGCGGCAACCAAGTCAGGGTGGTGGTCGCCGACAATGGCTGCGGGATGCGCCAACCGCATCGAATGGGTTACGGCCTGCTCGGGATCAGTGAGCGCGTCAAGGCGCTCGGTGGTGAGTTGGTCCTTTCGAATCGGTCCGCTGCGGGCTTTACCGTGACGACTTTGCTTCCAAATGCACCGGAACAAGATGCCCTCGCCGCTTCTGTGCAGACGGCCGAGCCTTGAACATCCTAATCGTCGACGATCATCCGGTCGTCCGCGCCGGTCTGCGGCGATTGCTCGCCGGCCAACCCGGAGTGGAGGTTAGCGAGGCGGCCAACGGCAGGCAGGCGCTAAGCCTTGTCCGAGAGGACCGCCCGGCCCTCGTCATCCTGGACCTGAATTTGCCCGGCCTCGGCGGTCTCGAGGTGATCGGGCGGTTGAAGATTGCGGATCCCGAGGCCCGTATTCTGGTTCTCAGTATGCACGACGACGACACGCACGTCCTTCGCGCGCTGCAGGCGGGCGCGGCGGGGTACATCAGCAAGACCGCACCGCCCGACCAGATTCTCGAGGCGGTCAAGCGCGTTGCCGATGGTCACACCTATATCGAGCACGGCATTGCCGAACGACTGGTATTCGCGAACGTCCGAGCCCCCTCGCAGGCGCCCGACCACCTGTCGTCGCGCGAGCTCGAAATTCTGCGTCTTATGGCCGAGGGCTGCAGCTTATCGCAAATCGCCGATACGATCGGCATCAGCTACAAGACCGCGGCGAACAATTGCACTCAGATCAAAACCAAGCTTGGAGCGACGACTGCCGTCAACCTGATCCGCATCGCGCTCCAACTCGACCTGATCGATCATGACCTGGGCCTTCAGAAGCCGCGCCGATGACGGGACAAATCGGGGCGCCAGCAGTCTGGCGGCTGGCGCGGATCGATTCGCCCGCAGAGGCCTTCTTTTTTCTCGCGATGATCGGCTACGATCCGGTGCGTGGGGTCGCCCGCCGCGGCGAAGAGGGGTGCGGCAGATGAAGCTCTACGGTTTTTTCCGGTCGTCGGCCGCGTTCCGCGTCCGCATCGCCCTCAATCTGAAGGGGCTGGCCTACGAGAGCGTTCCGATCCATCTGCGGCGCAACGACCAGCAGGGGCCCGAATATCTGGGCGTCAACCCGCAGGGGCTGGTGCCGACCCTCGAAGACGACGGCCGGATCCTGACCCAATCGCTGGCGATCATCGAATATCTCGACGAGACCCGCCCCGATCCGCCGCTGCTGCCGCCCCTGCCGGCCGAGCGGGCGCGGGTGCGGGCCTTGGCCGAAATCGTCGCCTGCGACATCCACCCGATCGATAATCTGCGGGTGCTGCGCTACCTGACCCGTTCCTTCGGGCGCAGCGAGGACGATATCGCGATCTGGTACAACCACTGGATCAGCGCCGGCTTACAGGCCTTGGAGGCGCTGCTCGCGCAAGATCCCCAAACCGGTATCTTCTGCCATGGCGACCGGCCAGGCCTGGCCGATGTGGCGCTGGTTCCGCAGGTCGTCAACGCCGAGCGCTACCGTCTCGACATGGCGCCTTACCCGACGATCGCGCGGATCTTCGACGATTGCATGAAGCTCGACCCGTTCCGTGCCGCCCATCCCGACAACCAGCCCGACCGCGAGCCTTAGATTTCGGACCGTGAGCGGCAGGCTTTCATACGACAATCGACGGACAGCCTTTACATTGAGCTGAGAGCGCTGCGGGCGAAGCGGACACGAGAACTCGATGAGGATGTGGTGCTCGATCTCGGCGAAGACGGCGAGTCGGTCGGCTACGATCTGCAGCAGCACGCCTTCAGGAAACGCGTTCTGATCCTGTCGATCATCTTGGGTGACGAGCCGAGGATCGCGGCGGAATGAAGGCAGGGAGAAACATGCGATGACCAGGATGACGGGCGGCGGGGCATTGGTCGAGATGCTGCGGCGGCACGGCGTGGACACGGTCTTCGCGCTGCCGGGGGTGCAGAACGATGCCCTCTTCGTCGCCTTTTACGATGCCGGAGAGGCGTTGCGGGTGGTCCACACCCGGCACGAGCAGGGTGCGGCCTACATGGCCCTCGGCTACGCGCGGGCGAGCGGCAAGGTCGGGACCTATGCGGTGGTGCCGGGACCGGGCCTCCTCAACACCACGGCGGCACTCGCCACCGCCTATGCGACCAACGCGCCGGTCCTGTGCATCAGCGGCCAGATCCCCTCCGACATGATCGGGCGCGGCTTTGGCCTGTTGCACGAGATCCCCGACCAGCTCGGTATCCTTGAGCGGCTGACCAAATGGGCGGCGCGGATCGAGCATCCGACCCAGACCGGAAAGCTGCGTCAACGACGCCTTTCGCCAGTTGCATGACGGCCGGCCGCGCCCGGTCGGGCTCGAAATCCCGCCCGACGTGCTGGCGCTCCGAACCGAGATCGAGTTGCCCGCCGCCGAAGTCCCGTTGCCGGTCGTCGAGCCCGACCCCGAGCTGATCGACCGGGCCGCCGGCCTCCTCGCCGTCGCCAAAAAGCCGCTGATTTTCGTTGGCAGCGGTGCGGTCGACGCAGGCGCGGAGGTGCTGGCGGTTGCCGAGATGCTGCAAGCCGCGGTCGTCAGCTTCAGCGGCGGCAAGGGCATCGTCAGCGACCGGCATTACCTCGCCCAATCGGCGCTCGCGGGCCACGAATTGTGGCGCGAGGCCGATGTCGTACTGGCGGTCGGGACCCGTCTTCATCAGCCGCAGCTGCGCTGGGGCATCGACCGCGACCTGAAGCTCATCCGCATCGACATCGATCCCGTCGAGATCACCCGCTATTTCAAGCCGGCGCTCGGCATCGTCGCCGATGCCAAGGCGGCGCTGGGCGCCTTGCACACCGCCCTCGGCCGGCTCGCCCCGTCCCCGCCCTCGCGCCGGGACGAGCTCGAAACCCTGAAATCCGCCACCCTCGCCGGGCTCGACCAGCGGTTGGGACCGCAATGCGAATATCTGCGCGCGATCCGCGCCGAATTGCCCGATGACGGCATCTATGTCGAGGATTTGACCCAGGTCGGCTATGTCGGGCGCATGGCGTTCCCGGTCTACCATCCGCGCAGCTATATCCACAGCGGCTATCAGGGCACGCTGGGGTTCGGCTTTGCGACGGCGCTCGGCGCCAAGGTCGGCCGGCCCGATCTGCCGGTCGTTTCGGTCTCGGGCGATGGCGGGTTCATGTTCAACGTCCAGGAATTGTTGACCGCGGTCCGGCACGGCATCGACATCGTCGCCATCGTGTTTGCCGACGGCGCCTACGGCAATGTGCGGCGCATGCAGAAAGAGGATTACGGCAACCGACTGATCGGCGTCGATCTCTTGAACCCCCACTTTCCCAAGATGGCGGAGAGCTTTGGCGCCGCCGGGGTGCGCACGACAACTCCCGACGGCTTGCGCCATGAGCTCGCCGCCGCCCTCAAACGCCGCGGCACCACCTTGATCGAGGTCGCGGTCGGCGAAATGCCCGACCCGTGGAAGGTGCTGGTGCCGCCGCGCATCCGCGGTCATCCCTAACGCGGTATTGACGGATTTGCTGGTGATCGTGATCGACTTCAGACCGATCTGATTGGCTGCACCGCCCACTCCCGCATACCGGCCGATAGGTCCAACCTTCACCGCTCCGGCTGGCCGCGCATATTGGGCGCGGTTCCCGGTGAGCTTTGTGAGCGGCTCGTCGATGCTCTTGAGAACGAGAAACAGCTCGAAGAGGCAGGTAAAATTGCTAAGGAATTGACGACATTGTCGCGGGTACGCGTGCCACCTGCATCCAGGGCATCCCAGCACGCGGCGGGCGTAGGGCAGATGCAATCCGCCGTTTCGTATTTTGCCGGTGCTCCGCCGTTTGAGGCGAGGGCGGCGCCAACTACGGTGTGTCGATATCGAATTGGCATCGCGCGGCCCGCGGAAGAGGCGGATTGCATCCGCCCTACTTCAAAAAAGTCGCAGGACCGGCGAGACTGGAGATATCGTTGCGTCGCGCTTTATTGCGCGGCTTGGCCGAGGCAGTGGCCGGGGACCCATTTGCCGTTCGCGTAGTCGGCGGCGACCCAAGGCGCTCCCGGCGCGCACGCCTGGGCCTGAGCTGCGGTGGGCGTGCTGCACCCCGCCATCGCAGCAATCGCTACGATGCCGATCATCAGGCTGGCGCACATTATGGCGAGAGAACGCATGTCCATGTCCCTTCGTGCTGCATCCGCCCTACGTACCGCCCTCGGAGAACGGCTAGGCGGCGGTTCCCTCCGAGCGGGATCGCACGATTTCGGCGAGGAGCGGGTTGAACTGATCGGCGGCCTCGTATTGCACCCAGTGGCCGGCGCGCGCGATCACCTCGAACCTCGCCTCGGGCTGGAACGAGCGCAGGGTGCGGGCGCGCTCGTCGAGATACGGATAGGCGGTGGCGTCGCGGCTCGCCCCAGATGCCGTCGAGCCGGGCGGTGACCAGCGGCAGGGCGCGCGCCAGCGTGTCGGCGCGCGAGAACCGGCGGCTCCTGACCCGCGCGCGCGGCGCGTTTTCCGATTGGAGATAGACCGCGAGCTCGTCGATCTTTGATGGGATCGGCGATCAGCATGGCGCCGAGATTGTGACGATGGGTGGCGAGCGCCTCTTCGACCGACGCACCCTCCGGCACCCGCCTGAGGTCGGTCGGCTGGCGCACCAGGCCGAGGCCGTTCGAGCCGACGACGGTGAAGCCGCGCGCCCGGTCCCCGAGCTGGGCCGCGACATGGCCGCCCAAGACCCCGCCGAACGAAAACCCGGCGAGGTGTAGGGCCTGGTTCCGCGGCAATACGGCATCGAGTCCGTCGACGACGATCCGCGCCAGTCCCTCGGCGGTGTGCGGCTCGGGCGGGGTCGCCGACTCGCCGAGCCCCGGCAGGTCGGGGGCGATGACGGTGAACCCGCGCGACAACGGCAGCACGTTGCGGATCCAATGCGTCCAGGAGCCGTAGCCGCCGTGCAGCAGCACCACGGGCGGGCCGCTGCCCCAGACGCGCCAGACCATATTGCCGTCGCCGCATGGGGTCTCGACCCGTTCCGCCTCGGCAGCGATCCCGGCGACAAATTCCTTGGTTTTTTTGCTGATCTCGGCCACCGCTCGCCCCTGAAAATCGTTTACGCGAGGCTGATAGCCGGTTTCGCGGTGCAGGCCTAGCCCGCATTGCGGCGCCAGCCATCGCACCCGCGGTGCAGGAAAACCAAATGCGCCCTTCGCCCTCCCCGACCGTGGCGGCGTCACTATATCACCCTGAGTAGGCGTCGCCGGGAGGAGCCGGGCGGGGCCGCCCCGTTCGGAGCCGATGATGCCGGAACGACAGCTGGAGGCGTTGATGTGGGCGCAGGCCTGCGAGGCGATGGAACGCGCGGAGCGTCTGCACCGTCAGTTCTTTCACCGCGGCCATGCGACACCCTATTGGGAAGCGCCATGCGACATCTTCGAGACCGACGAGAGCCTGACTATCCTGGTCGCGCTCCCCGGGGTCGAGGTCGAGGAGATCAAGGTGACGTTGAGCGCCGGCGTCTTGATGGTCGGCGGCGAGCGGCCATTGCCGCCCGAGATCGCGCATGGCCGAATTCATCGCCTGGAGATCCCGCACGGGCATTTTCAGCGGCGGATCGAGCTGCCGCCAGGGCGGTTCGAAATGTCCGGCCGGCACCTCGCCAATGGCTGCCTGATGGTGCAGCTGCACAAGGTGTGATCGGCGCTTTGCCGCCGCTATCGAGCCTATTTGCCAAGGGATATTTCGTATGCCCCTAGAAGAACAGGAATTGCGCACGGCGGAGCCCGCCGCGCCCCCTCCCCCCGGCGCCATCGAGGCGGCGCTGGCCGGAATCCCGGCACTTCCGGCCGATGCGCTGATCCTGGTCCCGACCCGCACCCTGGTGCTGTTTCCGGGCACGGTGCTGCCGGTCACGCTGGGCCGCCAGCGCTCGGTCGCCGCGGCGCAGGCCGCGATCCGGCTGAACCGACCGGTCGGGCTGGTGCTGCAGCGCGATCCGGCGACCGACGACCCGATCCCGGTCGATCTGCACCGCATGGGCACCGAGGCCAACATCCTGCGCTACGTGACGAGTCCGGACGGCCAGCACCACCTGATCAGCCAGGGCGAGCGGCGCTTTCGCATCCTCGAATTTCTCGATGGCTACCCGTTTCTGGTGGCCAGGATCGAGCGGGTGGTCGAATCCGACGCGATCAGCAAGGACATCGAAGCGCGGATGCTCAACCTGCGCAACCAGGCGATCGAGGTCTTGCAGCTGTTGCCGCAGACCCCGGTCGAGCTGGTCAACGCCGTGCAATCGGCGACCGCTCCACCGGTGCTCGCCGACATGATCGCCGGGTTCATGGACATCACCCCGGCCGAGAAGCAGGAAATCCTCGAAACCATCGACATCGAGAGCCGGCTCGAACGGGTGTCGGCGATGCTGGCCTACCGCACCGAGGTGTTGCGGCTGTCGCGCCAGATCAGCGAGCAGACCAAAGAGAAGATCGACGATCGCCAGCGCGAGTTCCTGCTGCGCGAGCAGATGAAGACGATCCAGAAGGAGCTCGGCGAGGGCGACGACGCCAAGAGCCAGGAGATCGCCGAGCTCGCCAAAAAGATCGCCGACGCGAAGATGCCGCCCGAGGTCGAGGAGCACGCCAAGCGCGAGCTCGCCCGGCTCGAGCGGATGCCCGAGGCGGCCGGCGAATATTCGATGGCGCGCACCTATCTCGAATGGCTGATCGAACTGCCGTGGTCGGTCGAATCGGGCAAGAAGATCGACATCGCCGAGGCGCGCCGCACGCTCGACGCCGACCATTTCGGGCTGGCCAAGGTCAAGCGCCGGATCCTCGAAAACCTGGCGATCCAGCAGCTGAACCCCGAGGGCCGCAGCCCGATCCTGTGCTTTGTCGGCCCGCCCGGCGTCGGCAAGACCTCGCTCGGGCAGAGCATCGCCCGCGCCACCGGGCGGAAATTCGTCCGGGTCAGTCTCGGCGGCACCCACGACGAAGCCGAGATCCGCGGCCACAGGCGGACCTATATCGGGGCGCTGCCGGGCAACATCATCCAGGGCATCCGCCGGGCCGGCGCGCGCGACTGCGTGATGATGCTGGACGAGATCGACAAGCTCGGCCGCGGCATCCAGGGCGATCCGGCCTCGGCATTGCTCGAAGTCCTCGACCCCGAGCAGAACGCGACCTTTCGCGACAATTACCTGGGCGTGCCGTTCGACCTGTCGCGGGTCATGTTCATCACCACGGCCAACGTCCTCGACACGGTCCCCGGCCCGTTGCGCGACCGGATGGAGGTGATCGACCTTCCCGGCTATGTCGAAGATGAAAAATTCGAGATCGCGCGGCGCTACCTGGTCGCCCGCCAGCTCAAGGCCAACGGCTTGACTGCCGAGCAGGCCGAGATCAGCGATGCGGCGATCCGCGCGATCATCCGCGACTACACGCGCGAAGCCGGCGTGCGCCAGCTCGAACGCGAAATTGGCGCCACGCTGCGCAGTGCGGCGATGCACATTGCCGAAGGTACGGCGCGTCATGTCGAGGTCGGGCCGGACGGTCTCGCTGAAAGCCTCGGACCGCCGCGGTTCGAGGGCGAGGTGGCGATGCGCACCAGCATCCCCGGTGTGGCCACCGGGCTCGCCTGGACTCCGGTCGGCGGTGACATCCTGTTCATCGAGGCGGCGCGCAGCCCCGGCAACGGCCGGCTGATCCTAACGGGCCAATTGGGCGAGGTCATGCGCGAGAGCGCGCAGGCGGCATTGACCCTGGTCAAGGCGCGGGCGGCCTCGTTCGGGCTCGATCCGACGATGTTCGAGAAGAACGACATCCACGTCCATGTCCCGGCCGGCGCCATCCCCAAGGACGGACCTAGCGCCGGGGTGGCGATGTACACCGCCCTCGTCTCGCTCTTGACCGACCGCACGGTGCGCAGCGATACCGCTATGACCGGCGAGATCAGCCTGCGCGGGCTGGTCTTGCCGGTCGGCGGCATCAAGGAGAAGGTCGTCGCCGCGGCCCGCGCCGGGCTCGCGACCGTGATCCTGCCGGCACGCAACCGCAAAGATTATGACGAGATCCCGGAAAGCGCCCGCAACAGCCTGCGGTTTCTGTGGGCCGAACGGGCCGAGCAGGTCACCGAAGCCGCCCTCGAACCGGCGGCCAGCTCTCCGGCGCGCGCCGCGCAGTGAGCGCCATGGGACTGGGGCCCCCTGCGTTCGACGGGACGGCCCTCGCTCAGCGGGGATCGGCACCCGAAAAGTCATCACTTCTCGCCGCCTGCAACGCCCAAAGGGGCGGCTCGACCGCAGATCTGACATCTCGTCCACCGCCTCGCGGCTCCGTCGATTGCGGACCTCCGGGTACTTCCCACTCCCCGCTCGCGGGGAGTGGGAAGGGTGAGGGGCCCGTCAGAGACTTCAGGGCTTGACGGCTTGCGGCTTGCCCGCCGCCGGTTTGGCCGCGGTCTTTTTCTGCTTGGGCTTCTTGGCTTCCCGGCTGGTCCGCTTCTGCTCCTTGTTCGCCACGACATCCTCCCGACACGGTTGGTCGAAGCGAATATGCTGAGGCTGAGCACTGATGCAATGGGGAATCAGTGCGGCTTCGTCCACTTCTTGGCAGCGACGGCGGCATCGCTCGGCGCCGCGATCTTTGCGAGGCAAGCATCGAGCTCAGCGTTTGGCCAGACCGGCCCGCCGGCTTGCTCGTAGGCGCGGCAGGCCTGCAGCACGGCGAGATCGCCCCAGAGCGGGCCGGTCACCTGCAACCCGATCGGCAAGCCGTCGGCCATCCCGCACGGGATCGACGCGGATGGGTTCTTGGTCAGGTTGAAGGGCGCGGTGTAAGGCATCCACTCCGGAAAATTGTTCGGGTTCGGCAGATCGTCGCGGCGCGGCTCGGCATAGGCCGCCGGGATCGGCATGGTCGGCGACAGCAGCAGATCGTAGCGGTCGAAAAAGAGCCGCACCGCCTGGCCGAGCGCCGCGCGCCGGCCGATCGCCTCGACATACTCCTCCTGCGTCACCTTCTCGCCGCGGCGGCACAGCGCGACGAGACCCGGGTCCATCACCGCCGCCGCGTCCGGCGGTAGCGCGCGCAGCAAGGCCCAGAACGCGGCCAGGGCCAGCGGCTCGAAGATCCCTCTCGGCGATTGCGGGAACGGGTCGGCGGGCTCGACTTGCGCGCCGAGGCGGCGGAAAACTTCGGCGGCATGCTCGACCGCGGCGCGCACCGGCGGCTCCGGCTCGGCCAGGCCCAAGGTCGGCGACAGCGCGATGCGCCTGCCTTTCAGCGTCCTTTCGTGCACGCGCAGCCGGTAATCGATCCGGTCATCGGGCAGGCTGTGCCAGTCGCGCGAATCCGGACCCTTGATCGCGTCGAGCATCAGGGCGGCGTCCTCGACGTGGCGCGCCATTGGCCCGACATGGGCGACATCGCCAAAGGCCGAGGGCGGGTAGACCGCGACCCGGCCAAAGGTCGGCTTCAGCCCGAAAATGCCGCAAAACGCGGCCGGAATGCGGATCGAGCCGCCGGCATCGGTGCCGACCGCCAACGGGCAGATGCCGGCCAGCACCGCCGCGGCGCTGCCGCCGCTGCTGCCGCCCGGGGTGCGTTCGAGGTCCCACGGGTTGCGGGTGATGCCGCTCAACGGCGAGTCGGTCAAGGGCTTCCAGCCGAATTCGGGGGTCGTGGTCTTGCCGAACAGGACCGCGCCGTGCGCACGAAGCTTGGTCGTGACTGGCGAATCCTCGTTCCACTCCTGGTTCGGATCGATCGTGCGCGAGCCGACCAGGCGCGGCCAGCCGCGGGTCAGGACCGTGTCCTTGATCGCCACCGGCACGCCGTCGAGCAGGCCCTGCGGCATGCCCTGCTGCCAGCGCGCCTCGGAGGCGCGGGCCTGCGCCATCGCCGCCTCCGGGTCGTAGAGCACAAAGGCGTTGAGCGCGCTCTCGTAACGTTCGAGCCGGCGCAGGGTTTCGGCCAGCGCCTCGACCGGCGACAGCTTTTTTTCGCGGTAGAGCGCCAAGAGGCGCGTCGCCGGCAGAAAGGCCATCTCGTCGGTCATCGGTGCTTCCCTCACGTCACGGCGACGACATTTTCCAGCGGCTCGCCGCGGGCGAACCGGTCGAGGTTGCGGGCGACGTCGCGCGAGCGCCGTTCGACCGTCCCCTCGGTCCAGGGCGAGCAATGCGGCGTCATCACCACATTCGGCAACTCGTGGAATGGATGGCGCGACGGGCGCGGCTCGGGCTCGTCGGCGTTCGGGTAGCGCCACCAGGTGTCGAGTGCGGCGCCGCCGATCTCCTCCTCGCGCAGCGCCCGATAGAGCGCGTCCTCGTCGGCGACCGGGCCGCGCGCCAGATTGATCAGAAAGGCATGCGGCTGCATCGCCGCGAGCCGGCCGGCGTCGATCAACCCGCGGGTCTGCGGCGTCAAGCGCGCAGCTGAGCACGACGACGTCGCACTGGCCGAGCATGCGGTCGAGATCGGAGAGCGGATAGACCCGTTCGACCGAAGCGGGCGGTTCACGCTGGGTGCGGTTGGCGGCCAGCACGCGGCAGCCGAGGGCCGCGGCGCGCCAGGCGACTTCGCGCCCGATATGGCCGAGCCCGACGACGCCGACCGTCTGCCCGGCGATCTCGCCGCGCAATGGGCCGCCGGCGAGCGGGCTCCACCGCCACGAACCGGCCCGGAACGAGGTCGCGATTTCGGGGAAGCGATGGCGCCAGGCCAGCATCGCCAGGATCGCGAATTCGCCGAGCGCCGGCTCGTGGCCATAGGCGTTGCAAACCGTGACGCCCGTGGGCAACGCCGCGATCTCGATCGAATCGGTCCCGGCGAGCGGCACCTGCAGAAGCCGCAGGCGCGGCGCCGGCGGAAGCCCCGTCCGCCACGCCCCGGTCAGCACGATCTCGGTTTCGGCGAGGGCCGCGGCGAGCCGAGCGGGCTCGCTTTCGTCAGCAAGGATGTCGCAAGCGATCCCGGTCTCGACATAGCCCGCGATTCTCTCCGCCTGCGAGGCCGCGAAGGCGCCGAGAAACAGCGCCTTCATTGTCGCAATCCAGGTGCGAGATACGCCTCGCTCGATCGAAACCTCATGCGTGCCGCCCCGTTTCGTTGCCGAACGAGATTACCGTGGCGCCACTCCGTGCGACAGTCATTCAGAAGGCTACCCTCGCGGCGCGGAACTCGAACCGAGGGTCGGCAAATCCGCCGGCGAGCGCGGGAAGCTCTCCGCCTGATCTGATCCCGATGACGGTGGGCGCGCGCGCCTGCCGCGAGATCCCATTACCCGACAATCTATATTAACGAACGTTAACGGTTTTCCCCTGACCCTTTTCGGTTTCCCTGTTCTTTCTTGATTTTTACGAGCAATTGATCTAATTTTCTCACAGCCATGGGGGTCGCGCTGGCCACCACCAGCGCAGGGCGCGAGAGCGGGCCGCTGCCGGTCCGGTTGCACATCTGAGCGGAGGGCGGATGCCGATAGCCGGTAAGCTGGTCGCCTCGCTGCGCCGGCCGCCGGCGGCCCGGGCTGCGTTGCGGGCCCCGACGGCGATCCGCGAGGAGATACGTGCGACAGCGCGTGCAGCCGTGCGAGAGGATGCTCCCGAGCGAGGCCCGAACAGCGCCGACCCGCCTGCCGCAGACCCGGCGGGCGCCGCCGAAGACGATGTTGTTTCGTGCGAGACAGGATTGTCCTGCCTGTTCCGGCTCGGCATCCAGAACGGCGTCTACGCCGATATCGGCGCGGTCCGCCGTAGGAACGCCGTCGATGAGCCGAGCCTGCCGGTGTCTCGGCTGGCCGCCCTTGCCGCCGAATTCGGCCTCGCCGCCGAGCGCACTAAGCTCGACTGGGACGCGCTGGAGCATGGCACCTTCGCCCACCCTTTGGTGCTGATCCTGGCCAATGCCAACGCCGTCATCCTGATGGGGGTGCGGCGTGGCGGCGAGGAGGTCGCGGTCTCGGACCCGCTGTTCCGCGACGGCGAAATCTTTTTTCTCGGGCGCCTCGACCTCGAACGCTCGTGGACCGGCACGGCGCTGATCGTCACACCGCTGCCGCCCGGCCGCGACGACGCCAAGTTCGGCTTCTCCTGGTTCACCAAAAAGCTCTTCGCGGAGCGCAGCCTGATCCGCGACGTGGTCGTGGCGGCGTTGGCGATGCACCTGATCGCGCTGTCGGTGCCGATCTTTTTTCAGATCCTGGTCGACAAGGTGGTGCCCAACCAGGCCTTCGCCACGCTCTACACGATTACCGCCGGGGTCGGCGTGCTGATCCTGTTCGACGCCGGCTTCAACTATATGCGCAATTACCTCCTGGCCTTTGTCACCCGCAAGCTCGACCACGTCATCGCCACCGACACGATCTCCCATCTCCTGACCCTGCCGATCGACTATTTTCACGCCAACCCGTCGGGGGTCACCGCCTACAAACTGCAAGAGGCGAACAACGTCCGCGATTTTCTGGCGAGCCGGCTGTTCAACACTTTTCTCGATTTTCTCGCGGTGATCATCTATTTGCCGGTGCTGCTGATCTATTCGTGGAAATTGACGTTGATCGTGCTCGCAGTGTCGGCGATCGCCTTTATGACTTTGGCGGTCATGTCGCGCGAGTTCCGCCTGAAGCTGCGCGAGGTGAACGACATCGAGGGGCGGCGCAAGGCGTTTCTGTTCGAGATCCTGAACGGCATCGACACGATCAAGACCCTGGCGCTCGAGCCGCGCTCGATGCTGCGCTGGCGCCGCTTTACCGACGAGGCGGCGACCAAGACGCTGGCGCTCGACCACACCGCTGCCCGCGCCCGAAGCGTCGTGATGAGCCTCGAACGCAGCATGAGCGTCGGCATCGGCGCGCTCGGCGCGCTCTTCGTGCTCAGCGACCAGATGACCGTCGGCGCATTGATCGCCTTCAACATGCTGGGGCTGCGATTGGCGCAGCCGCTGATCCAGGCTTCGACCCTGATGCAGGAGTACCAGAAAGCGGTGCTATCCTTGAAATTGCTGGCTCAGCTGATGCAAACCAAGCCCGAGCCGGCGAGCGGGCAGCTGGCGCCGCGGGTCGAGGGGCACATCGAGTTCGAGGACGTGACCTTTCATTACCCGGGCTCGGCCGCACCCGCGGTCAAGGACATCTCGTTCGCGATCGAGCCCGGCCAGATCGTCGGCATCGTCGGCCGCAGCGGCTCCGGCAAGACGACGATCACCCGGCTATTGCAGGGCCTCTACCGGCCGCAGACCGGGCTCGTCAAAATCGACGGGCAGGATCTGAAGGAGCTCGACCTCGCCCACATGCGCACGCAGATCGGCGTCGTCCTCCAGGAAAACTTCCTGTTCCGCGGCACTGTGCGCGACAACATCGCGGTGACCAAGCCCGCCGCCTCGCTCGACGAGGTCGTTCATGCCGCCCAGCTCGCCGGCGCGCATGAATTCATCCAACGGCTGCCGCACGGCTATTCGACGATGCTGGAGGAGAGCGCCGCCAATCTGTCCGGCGGTCAGCGCCAGCGGCTGGCGATCGCCCGGGCCTTGATCCACGCGCCGCCCGTCTTGGTGTTCGACGAAGCGACGAGCTCGCTCGACCCCGAAAGCGAGGCGATCGTGCAGCAGCACCTCGCCGGCATCGCCCGCGGCCGCACCATCGTCATCGTCACCCACCGGCTGTCCTTTGTCGCCCGCGCCGATCAGATCATCGTCGTCGACCAAGGCCGCATCGTCCAGGCCGGCCCGCACGACGCCCTCTTACGCAGCTGTCTGCCGTACAACCAGCTGTGGTCGCAGCAGGCCAAGGTCTATCAATGACCGCCCTACCGCGAATCCTATGCCGATGACCGGGACCGCGCTGACCCGTCCGCGTCCGAGCGCTGTCGCGCCGGCGCCGCGGGCGTTGATCGACTACGATTTCCAGACCGTTCTCGACGCCCCGCCAAAGCGGCGGCTGGTGCTGTGGCTGATGGCCGGGCTGGTCGCCGCGGCGACCACGGCGCTGGCAGTGGCGAAGGTCGACATCGTGGTCAGCGCCAACGGGCGGCTGGTGACCAGCGACAGCGAAATCGTGGTCCAGCCGCTCGAAACATCGATCGTCCGCTCGATCGCGGCCCGGATGGGAGAGAAGGTCGTGGCGGGCCAGGTGCTGGCGATGCTCGACCCGACCTTCAGCGGCGCCGACGAGGCCGAGCTCGAAGCCAAGCTCAGCCATCTCCAGGCAACTTACGACCGGATCTCGGCCGAGCTCGCCGGAGCCGTTTATGCTCCGCGCGCTGCCAACGACGACGAGCGCACGCAAAACGACATCTTCCGGCAAGCGGCGCGAAGAATACGCGGCCCGCATCGCCGGCTCCGAAGGCAAGATCGCCGAGGACGAGGCCGATCTCGCGGCACACAAGACCGAGGCCGAGGGTCTGCAGCAGCAGATCCAGCTTGCCGCCCAGGCCGAGGACATTTACCGGATCCTGGTGGCCAAGGACCTCGCCTCCCGGCTCCGGCTGATCGAGACCAGCGAACGCCGCGTCGAGGCGCAGTCGCGGCTCGACACCAATCTCGGCGAGCAGCAGAAATTGCTCGACGAGATCGCCGGGGCGAAGGCCGACCGCGACGCCTTTGTCGACGAATGGAAGCGCAAGCTCGCCGAGGAGATGGCGCAGACCCGCAGCGATCGCGACGCGGCCGCGGCGCAGCTGTCGAAGGCGCGGCTGCGGCATCGGCTGGCGGTGCTGCGGGCGCCGCGCGACGCTACCGTGCTGGCGGTCGCCTCGCGCCCCGAGGGTGCGGTGGTGCGCGAGGCCGAACCGCTGGTGCGGCTGGTGCCGGCCGACGTGCCGCTCGTCGCCGAGATCGAGATCGACACCCGCGATGTCGCGCGGATCCATGTCGGCGACCCGGTGACCGTCAAGTTCGAGGCGTTGCCCTGGCAGCAATACGGCCTCGCCCATGGCGTGCTGAAGACCTTGACCCCGGACACGATCGAGGACGACAGCGCGCGCGAGAGCGCCGAGGACATGACCGTGCCCGGGTTGAAGTCGCAGATCCGGCAGAGCCCGATCCACTACCGCGGGCGGGTGGCACTGACCCGGACGAAGTTCCGCAACCTGCCGGCGGATTTCGAATTGCGCCCGGGGATGCGGCTCGTTGCCGATATCAAGATCGGGCGCCGCTCGATCCTGCACTATGTGCTGAACCCGTTGACGCGAGTCATCGGCGACAGCCTCCATGAGCCGTAACGGACCGGGGAAGCTTCATGCCGACCTATTTCTGCGACAGTCTCAAGGACGTTTCGATCCTCAACGGCGTGGCGCGGTTGGAATTTCAGCGCCTCGAAGCCGTCTCCGCCGCCGGCGGCAGCCGCGAGGTCCGCGCCGTTTCCGAATTCACCGTGGCGATCCCGATCCAGGGCCTCGCTCAGACGATCGGCCTCCTGGAAACGCTGCGCGACCGTCTCGTTCGCGAAGGAATCTTCAAAACCGGGGCCGCCGACACCGCCGCCCCGTCGCCGCCGAACGACCGTTCGCCGAACTTTTGACCACCTGCTAAGGGCGCCGTGGACCGCGCCCGGTGACCCTCGCTTTCGAGGTGATGGCGCGCGACGGGGCCGCGCGGCGGGGGCGGCTCATGACCGCGCATGGGGCCGTCGACACGCCGGCGTTCATGCCGGTCGGCACCGCCGCCACGGTCAAGGCGATGACGCCGGAAGGGGTGGCCGCCACCGGGGCGCAGATCATTCTCGGCAACACCTATCATCTGATGCTGCGGCCGGGGGCCGAGCGCATCGCTGCTCTCGGCGGGCTGCACCGGTTGATGAACTGGCCCTATGCGATCCTGACCGATTTCGGGCGGGTTCCAGGTCATGTCGTTGGCCAAATTGCGCCAGATCGCCGAGGACGGCGTCGCCTTTCGCTCCCATCTCGATGGCAGCCGGCATCTCATGACCCCGGAACGCTCGGTCGAGATCCAGCACCTGCTCGGCGCCGATGTGACGATGGCGTTGGACGAATGCACCCCCTACCCAGCACCGCGCGAAACTGTCGCGGCCTCGATGGAATTGTCGATGCGCTGGGCCGAACGCTCGCGCAGCACCTTTGTCGAGCGGCCGGGCCACGGCGTCTTCGGCATCGTGCAGGGCGGGGTTCATGCCGATCTGCGGCGGCGCTCGGCGGCCCGACTGGTCGAGATCGGGTTCGACGGCTACGCGATCGGCGGTCTCGCGGTCGGCGAGGGGCGGGCGATGATGTTCGAGATCCTCGACGCGACCGTGCCGGCCGTGCCGGCGGACCGCCCGCGCTATCTGATGGGGGTCGGCAAGCCCGCCGACCTGGTCGGCGCGGTCATGCGAGGCATCGACATGTTCGACTGCGTGCTGCCGACACGCTCGGGACGGACCGCGCAGGCCTTTACCCGACGGGGTGCGCTGAACCTGCGCAATGCGCGCCACGCCGACGACACGGCCCCGCTCGACCGCGAATGTGCCTGCCCGGCTTGCCGCGGGTATGGCCGCGCCTATCTGCACCATCTGTGCCGCAGCCGCGAGATCCTCGGCGCCATGCTGCTGACCGCCCACAATCTGCGCTATTATGCCGATCTGATGGCCGAGATGCGGGCGGCGATCGAAACGGGCGGGCTGGCGGATTTCGCCGCCGCCTTCGCCGAGGCGCAGACAGCACCGCAGCAGATGAGAGGCGAATGACCGGAAAGCCGGCCCTTACCCAACTCGGGCGGACGACGAGACTGCCTGAATCGCCGGAGGCGGCGGTGCTCGAAACCGTGCCGAACCCGCATCCCGGCCTTGCCTATGTGGTACGCTTCACCTGCCCCGAGTTCACCTCGCTTTGCCCGGTCACGGGCCAGCCCGATTTTGCGCATTTCATCATCGACTATGTGCCCGAGGCGGCAATCCTCGAAAGCAAATCGCTGAAGCTCTATCTCGGCGCGTTCCGCAATCACGCTGCCTTCCACGAGGATTGCACGCTCGCCATCGCCCGCCGGCTGGTCGGAACGTTGACCCCGCACTGGTTGCGGATCGGCGGCTATTGGTATCCGCGCGGCGGCATCCCGATTGATATCTTCTATCAGACCGGCGTGCCGCCCGCCGGGTTGTGGCTCCCCGATCAGGGTGTCATGCCCTATCGCGGCCGCGGCTGAACGGATCCGCTGTGACAACGCAGTCTGATCCTGCTGTCGCCCCCGCGAAAGCGGGGGTTCAGAGCCAGCAGCGAAAGCTGCGATCCCGGGATTCCCGCTTTCGCGGGAACGACGAATTTGAGGGGAGCGAAACCTCGGCCAAAATCCGCGAGGCGATACGCGAGCATGCCCTTGCCGCAGGGTTCGACGCCGTGGGTTTTGCTCGCGGCGCGGCTCGGGGCCGAGGTACGCGCGGGGCTCTCCGAGTTCCTCGGCCGCGGCTATCACGGCGACATGGGCTGGCTCGCCGGCACGGCGGCGCGGCGCGGCGATCCGCAGGTGTTGTGGCCGGAGGCGCGCACCATCATCGTGCTCGGCGTCAATTACGCCCCCGAGGGCGACCCGTTGGCGGCGATGGACCGCCCGGAGCGCGGTGCGGTCTCGGTCTATGCGCGCGGGCGCGATTACCACGACACGCTGAAGCGCCGGCTGAGGGCGCTCGCCCATTGGATCGACGGGCTATGGCCGGGTGCGCTCAAGCTCTTCGTCGATACGGCACCGGTCATGGAAAAGCCGCTGGCCCAGCTGGCCGGGATCGGCTGGCAGGGCAAGCACACCAACCTGGTGTCGCGCGGTTTCGGCTCCTGGCTGTTTCTCGGCGAAATCTATCTGAGCCTGGCGCTCGAACCCGACGGCGCCGAGCCCGACCGTTGCGGCTCTTGCCGGCGCTGTCTCGATGCCTGCCCGACCGCGGCGTTTACCGCACCCCACCAGCTCGACGCCCGGCGCTGCATCTCGTATCTGACGATCGAGCACAAGGGCATGATCCCCATCGAGTTTCGCGCGGCGATCGGCAACCGCATCTATGGCTGCGACGACTGCCTCGCGGTCTGCCCGTGGAACAAATTCGCCCGCACCGCGCACGAGCCCGATTTTCTGCCGCGCGAGGAGCTGACGGCGCCCCGCCTCGCCGATCTTGCCGCTCTCGACGACGCCCAGTTCCGGCGGCGGTTCGCCGGATCGCCGATCAAGCGCATCGGCCGCGACCGGTTCTTGCGCAACGTGCTGATCGCGATCGGCAACGCGCCGCCGGGGAATGTCGGGCTCGTCGCCGCGGCCCGGCGTTGTCTCGATGACCCGGCGCCGCTGGTTCGCGCCGCCGCGGTCTGGGCCTTGTCCCGAGTGGCGCCGCCGGCGCTGTACCGGTCCGAGCAAGCTAGCCGCCTCGCGGCGGAAGAGGAGGCGCTGGTCCGGGCGGAGTGGCAACGAACCGTGGTCGATGCTTGACCCATCGCGCTTTGCGATGGTTGCGCTCGCGGCTTTCGCCCGGCACACTGCGCCACGCCATCGAACGACGGAACCCGGCATGCGAACCCTCTACGCCCTGGCGCTGATTTCCCTGCTCGCCGCCGGGTGCACCCCCTATATCCCGGTCAAGGACGCATTCGGCACCAGCGCGCTGGCGCCGACGGGAACGATCCCGCCGGAATTCGCCGAGTTCAACAGCTACGATCCGCGCGTTGCCATCCTGCTGGCCGACCAGATCTGCGCCACCCCCTATGAGCTGCAGCTAGAGCAGTCGTCGTCGGCGGCGCCGGGCGAGATCGTCGGCGCAAGCGGACGGTGCCTGACCTATCCGGGGCCGTTCGCCGATTTGAACCGGGCCTTCCAGCAGGCGACCGGGACCGGGCCCTAGGCGACGAGCGCGGGATCGGGTTTGCGCCGCCAATAGGCCAGCATGTCCTCGATCGTCTGATCGAGCGGGATCGCCGGCTGCCAGCCCGTCGCCAGCGCGAGCTTGGTGCAGTCGGCCCAGATCACCGACTCGTCGGTCGGCCGCAGCAGCTTCGGGTCGGTTTCCGGTCGGATGTCGGCGCGCGTCGCCCGCTGCAGTACCCGCCTCAGCAGGTCGCGCATCGGATAGGCGGTCGGACCGCCGAGATTGTATACGTCGCCGCCTTTGCCGCGGTCGAGCAGCAGCACCAATCCACGATTGAGGTCGCGTACATCGACGATCGTCCGCCGGGTTTCGAGATTACCGACCCGTATCGTGCTCGCTTTGGGATGGCGTTCGAGCCAAACCGTGCGGCGGACAAAATCGGACAGCGCGTCGCCGACCTTGCGCGGGCCGGTGCAGTTGAAAATCCGCACCCGCACCGCATCGAGACCGAACCCGGCCCAGTATTGGTAGGCGAGCAGATCGGTTGCGACCTTGGAGACGCCATAGGGATGCAGCGGCAGCAACGGCTCGCTCTCGGCGATCGGCACCCGCTCGGGAGCAACCGCGCCGTACTCGGCCGAGGAACCGGCAACGATGACCCGCACCTTGGAACCGAGCCGCCGCACCGCCTCCAGCACATTCGCCGTGCCGATGACGTTGGTCTCCAAGGTCTCGATCGGGCGCTGCCAGGATGCCGTCGGATAGCTCTGTGCCGCCAGATGAAAGACCGCCTCCGGGCGAAACTGCGTCAGCGAATCCCAGAC
The DNA here is from genome assembly GCA_963795485.1 of uncultured Alphaproteobacteria bacterium. Classification (GTDB taxonomy): domain Bacteria; phylum Pseudomonadota; class Alphaproteobacteria; order ATCC43930; family CGMCC-115725; genus AP-15. Next base: position 210,382 of record CAWCIL010000007.1, on the reverse strand, counting down.
CGAGCACCAATCCCGGACATCGACCTCTTCGCATGGCAGGCCCGCGAGATCGTGCGGATCGACCGTCGGCTTGTAACCGGTCGCGCAGACCTCGTGGCCCGAGGCGGCCAGCGCCTCGGCCAAGAACGAGCCCATCATGCCGCCGCAGCCGGTGAGCCAGATCCGCATCGCCCGATTTACCCTCGGAAGCCTGTCAACGCGGACGACGGCGCGGTGGCCATGCGGTCACCGCCGCGACGACCTGGTCGAGAGCCGCCAGCTGTTCTTCCCAACGATATTTGACCTCCGCGGCCTCGCGGGCCTTGACCGCCATCTCGGTGCGAAGGGCCGGGTCGCGCAGCAGGCGCACGATGTGCGCGGCAAATTCGCTGGGATCGTCGCCGACCAGAATACCTGTTCCTCGGGGAATCAGGGTACCGGTCCAGGCTGCGGTGGAGGCGACACAAGGCAGCCCCATGGCCAACGCCTCGAGCACCTTGTTCTGAACGCCCCTGGCGATGCGAAGCGGGGCCACGAACACCTCTGCCCGATCGAGATAAGGCCGGATGTCCGGAACCCACCCAGTCACCTCTACTCCGCGACGTTTGGCCAGGCGACGCACCGCCGAGGTGGGGCGGTTGCCGCAAATCGTCAGGCTTGCTTGCGGGATTTGCGTCTGCACCAGCGGCAGGATCTCGTTGCAGAACCACAGGACGGCATCGGCGTTGGGGAAATAGTCCATGACCCCGGTGAATACCAGGGATCCGCGGCGTTTCGATTCACCAGAAGACCGGAAGTAGTCCAAATCCACGCCGTTACCAACGATCGTGACCGGGACGCCGGGGAATGTGTGCTCCAAATCGCATTTCTCGCCCGGAGTGCAGACCACTACGTGGGCAAAACGGCGAGCGATGTGCCTCTCGTAGGCGAGCAATCGCTTTGCCTCGAGCCGATAGATCCACCGTAATGGAATTCGCGAATGCTCGGCGTATTGAGCCCATTTGAGAGAATCGCGTTCTTGAAATTGCGCAATCCGCGACACGCCGGCAAAATGCTCCGCGTATTGCGCCATGTTGCAGCTGAAAGCATAAACCAGATCGGGCGGCAGCTGGCTGTACTTTTCGACGATCGCCTTGTGCAGCGCCGCCTCGTTGAACGCGGCCACCGACAGCGGCTTGCCGGTGACGAGGGCGGCGAGGGCGCGTAGCCGGCTGGTCGGCCCGTTCACCGGAACCGCAGTGACGCTTTTCACATAGGGCCGCAGCCCCGGGATGTTGTCGAGGTCGCCGGCGCCGTCGCCGAGGCAGAAGACGTGCACCTCGTGCGCCGTAGAAAGGTGGCGGATTTCGTTGAAGGTCGTGATCTTGTCGCCGCGGTCGGGCGGGAACGGGACCCGCTGGCAGATGAAGAAAATTCGCATCGCTCATCCGCTCCGATCGGGCCGTGGGGCCGCCGCGAGCCGCCCGATCGCGCCGGGCGCCGGCGCGCAGTCGATCGCAGGCGGGCGACTTGCGGCTGATCGCAAAACGGGCATCCGCTGACTGACCTCGCCTCCAAAACTGGACATCCGCGGCGGCCGATGCTAGGTTGCCGCAGTCGTCCTATATGCCATGTCGGCTCTTTACTACAGTTTAATGGATAGCGCCCTGGCGGATCTGTTGTTCGGACGAGGGCTCGCGGTTGCGCGACATGTTTGGGGAGTTCGGCCGTGATCTCGGATTCGCGCACGACCATTCGGGCTCGCGCCCCGTTGCGGCTCGGCCTCGCCGGCGGCGGCACCGATCTCTCGCCTTATTGCGACGAGTTCGGCGGCGCCGTCCTCAACACCACGATCGACCGGTTCGCCTACGCCTTCATCACCCCCCGCGACGACGGCAAGGTCGTGTTTCGGGCCAGGGATTTGAACTGGGAGGAGGTGTTGGATGCGGCGGCCGAATTGCCGCAGGCGCGGCTGTTGCTGCATCGAGGGGTCTATGAGCGCATGGTGCGCGACCATCATCGCGGGCAGCCGATCGCGGCGACGATCACCACGACTGTCGATGCGCCGTTGGGCTCGGGCCTCGGCTCGTCCTCGGCCCTGGTGGTGGCCCTGGTCGACGCCTTTCGGACGCTATTCGGCGCACCGCTCGGGCAATATGACGTGGCGCATCTGGCCTTCGAAATCGAGCGGCTCGATCTCGAGCTCGCCGGCGGCAAGCAGGATCAGTATGCAGCGGCATTCGGCGGCACCAATTTCATCGAATTTCTCGCCGATGATCGGGTCATCGTCAATCCGCTGAGGGTCTCCGACAGCGCCCGCAACGAATTTGAATCCTCGCTCGTGATCTGCTTTTCCGGGCGTTCGCGCGATGCCTCCGAAGTGATCGAGCGGCAGACCGCCGGAATGATGGATCACAGCATTCGCGCGCTCGCCGCGCTGGACCGGCTGAAGGCGGACGCGATCGCGATGAAGAATGCCCTGCTCGCCGGCGACGTTCGCGCCATGGCCGGCATCCTCGAGGATTCGTGGCGAGCAAAGAAGATGACCGCCTCGGGCATTTCCACCGACCGCATCGACGCGCTGTGCGATCTTGCCTTTGCCAATGGCGCGCTTGCCGGAAAAGTCTCCGGTGCCGGCGGCGGCGGGTTTGTCATGTTCATCGTCGATCCCGAGAACCGGCTGGCGCTGCTCGACGCGCTGAACGCCGCCGGCGGCGTCGCCGGACCGGTCAAATTCGCCGAGCGCGGCTGCGAAACTTGGCAGGTGCGCCGATGAACGCGATCACCAATTACCTGACGCAATCGCGCGACGCCGTCCAAGCTGCGATCGACGACCCGGCCTTTTCCAACACCATCGAGGCGATCGTCGAGCTGACCGTCGATGCGCTCGGCAGCGGCCGCAAGCTGCTGCTCGCCGGCAATGGCGGCAGCGCCGGCGACGCCCAGCACATCGCTGGCGAGTTCATCGGACGCCTCAATTACGATCGGGCGCCCACGGCGGCGATGGCACTGACGACCGACACCTCGGTCTTGACCGGGGTCGCCAACGATTACGGCTACGAGCGAGTGTTCGAGCGCCAGATCCTCGGCCTCGGGGCGGCGGGGGACGTGTTCCTGGCGATCTCGACATCGGGCCGCTCGCCAAACATTCTGCGCGCGATCGACGCGGCCCGCGACAAGGGGCTCGCGGTTGTCGGTATGACCGGCCGGAGCGGCGGAGAAATGGCTGGGCGCTGCGATCTCTGTTTGCACGCACCATCCGATTCGACTCAGCTGATCCAGCAGATCCACATCACCGCGGGGCACATCATCTGCGGCCTCGTCGAAGCGCGCCTCTTCCCGCAGCCGCGCTGAGCAGCGGCCGATTCTTGGTCAGCCAGGCGGCGATCCTTTGCGGCGGGCTTGGAACCCGGCTCGGCGCGCTGACGGCGCTTACGCCGAAACCGCTGCTGCCGGTCGCGGACGAGCCGTTTCTCGAGGTTTTGCTGTTCGAGCTCGGCCGCCACGGCATCAGACGGGTCCTGCTGCTCGCCGGTTTCGCGGCTGAGCGGATTGTCGAATATGCGGCCGCGACGCCGCTGAAAGCACGGTTCGGGATCGATATCGAGGTCTCGGTCGAGCCCGAACGCGCCGGGACCGGCGGCGCGCTGTGGCACGCGCGCCGGCATCTCGATCCGGAGTTTTTTCTGCTCAACGGAGATTCGTGGTTCGATGTCAATCTGCTGGCTTTGACCGCCGAGCTTTTGTCGGAGCCGTCGGCGATCGCGGCGATTGCGGTCAGAGACCTCGCCGACGCATCCCGCTATGGCACCGTCGCGATCGAGCGCGGCCGGGTCGTCCGGTTCGGGGCGCGCCCGGAAGGCCCGGGTCCCGGGTTGGTCAATGGCGGGGTTTATCTCTGCCGTCGCGCTTTGGTCGAGCGGCTCGCACCATGCTGCTCGCTGGAAGCGGAGGTTTTTCCGCAGCTCGTTGAAGAGGAGCTGCTGCTCGCGGTGCCGTTCGACGGCTATTTCATCGACATCGGCGTCCCCAATTCTTATGCCGGCGCGCAGCAAGAGGTGCCGCGCCGGCAGCGGCGGCCGGCCGCCTTTCTCGACCGTGACGGGGTGCTCAATCACGACGACGGTCACGTCGGAACACGCGCGCGCTTTCGTTGGGTCGACGGCGCCGTCGCGGCGGTCAAACGGCTCAACGACGCCGGTTTCTTTGTCTTTGTCGTGACCAACCAGGCCGGGGTCGCACGCGGCTTCTATGCGGAGGCGGATGTTCGGGCGCTCCACGCCGAACTCGCCGTCGAGCTCGCCGGCTCGGCGGCCCATTTCGACGATACCCGCTATTGTCCGTTCCACCCCGAGGCTGCGGTGCCGGAATACCGGCGGCTCAGCGACTGGCGCAAACCCGCACCAGGGATGATCACCGACCTGCTGCGCTGTTGGCCGGTCGACCGCGCGGCGAGCTTGCTGATCGGCGACCGCGACACCGATTGCGCCGCTGCCGCTGCCGCTGGGATCGCCGGGCATCTCTTTCCTGGCGGGAATCTCGACGATTTTGTCGCCGAGATCCTGGCCTCGCGGGCTTGCTTAGACCCTGGCCGCTCGTGAGATCCGAGCCGAGCGCGGCGCGAGCAGCCGATCGAGGCTCCACACTCCGGCGCCCGCGACAAACAGATAGAAGAAGATGAAGCAGTAAAGGATTGCCGCGTCGCCGCCGTTCAGCGCCGGGAAAAAGCCCTTTTGAAAATGCACCATGAAATACGCGACCGCCATGTCACCGGACAGGATGAAGGCGGCCGGTCGGGTGAACAACCCGATGCACACCAGTGCTCCGCCGACCAGCTCGATCACGCCCTGCACCCCGATCAGCGACGCCAAGTGCAGGTGAGCAAACATCGCGGCAGGCGGAAAGCCGAGCAGCTTTTCCGTCCCGTGATCGAGAAAGCAAAGGCCGGCGACAAAGCGGAGGACGCTCAGCATGCGCGGCTCCCAGGTGAGCCAAGTGGCGTTGTCGGCCATGGCAGTCTCCCTCGCACGGATTCTCCGGACTGAGCGCCGGGGGGACAATATTAAGCATAACCATGGAGATTGCCCAGCGCTTGTGCTGATCTCGATCGCCGTAGTGCTGGCGCCGCCGCCCGCGCCGATCTACATTCGACTTGTGGTTAAGGGCGGACAGGGAAATGGCCGCGCAGGTTCGCACGGTGGCGTTTCACGGGATCGAGGTCATCGAGGTCGAAACCCAGGTGACGATCGCCTCGGGGCTGCCGGTCTTCACCGTGGTCGGCCTGCCGGACAAGGCGGTCGCCGAATTGCGCGAACGGGTGCGCTCGGCACTGCAATCGCTGGGTCTCGCCTTGCCGCCCAAGCGGATCACGGTCAACCTCGCCCCGGCTGACGTGCTGAAGGAAGGCAGCCATTTCGATCTGCCGATCGCGTTGGCGCTGCTGGTGGCGATGGAAGCACTGCCGGCCGACGACCTCGTCTCTTACACCGCGTTGGGCGAGCTGTCGCTCGACGGCTCGGTAACGAGCGTTGCCGGGGTGCTGCTCGCCGGTCTTGCCGCCGCCGGCCGCGAGTGCGGCATCATCTGCCCGGCCGCCTGCGGCGGCGAGGCGGCGTGGGCCGGGGAGATCGAGATCGTCGCAGCACCCAGCCTGTTGGCGATCGTCAACCACTTCAAAGGGACCCAGCTGCTGCCGCCGCCCGAGCCGCGGCTGGCCGTCTCGCGCACCGCCGGGCTCGATCTCAAGGACGTGAAGGGCCAGGAAAGCGCCAAACGCGCGATCGAGATCGCCGCCGCCGGCGGCCACAATTTGTTGATGGTGGGCCCGCCGGGTTCGGGCAAGTCGATGCTCGCGGCGCGCCTGCCGGGATTGTTGCCGCCGCTCGAACCGGCCGAGGCGCTCGAGCTCGGCATGATCCAGTCGGTCGCCGGCGGGCTGCGCAGCACCGGGCTGTCGCGCGAGCGGCCGTTCCGCGAGCCGCACCATTCGGCCTCGCTCCCCGCCCTCGTCGGCGGCGGCATGCGGGCGCGCCCCGGCGAGATCTCGCTCGCCCATCAGGGCGTGTTGTTTCTCGACGAATTGCCGGAGTTCAACCGCGCGGCCCTCGAAGCCTTGCGCCAGCCGCTCGAAACCGGCCGGGTCAGCATCGCCCGCGCCAACGGGCACGTCACCTATCCGGCCCGCTTTCAGCTGGTCGCGGCGATGAACCCGTGTCGCTGCGGCCATTTTGCCGAACAGGCCTGCGGTCGCGCGCCGCGCTGCGCCGAAGACTACCAGGGTCGGCTGTCGGGGCCGCTTTTGGACCGCATCGATCTGCATATCGACGTGCCGGCGGTGTCGCCTGCGGATCTCGCCTTGCCGTCTCCCAGAGAAGACAGCGCCGCAGTCGCCAAGCGGGTTGCGGCGGCCCGCAAGCGCCAGGCGATGCGCTATGCCGACCTGCCACCGGAGCGGCGCATCGGCACCAATGCCGAGGCCGACGGCACCTTGCTCGACGACATCGCCGCACCCGATGCGGACGGGCGCGCGCTGCTGGTCCGGGCCGCAGACCGGCTGCGTCTGTCGGCGCGCGGCTATCACCGGGTGTTGCGGGTCGCCCGCACCCTGGCCGACCTCGAGGGTGCGGCCATCGTCGGCCGCCGGCATGTGGCCGAAGCGCTGAGCTATCGCCGGCAGAGAACCCTGCCCGAAACCGCGTCGCGCCCGTAGGGCCCGTATCAGCGCGCCGCCGATACGTTCGACGCGGCTGTCCGGGTCTTGCGCTGCGATCCGGCTCCTCGGGAACGAGATGCGCACGACGGTGCCGGCGCGCGGCATACTGTGCACAGAGAGCGTGCCGCCATGCTGCTCGGCCCAGGCGGTCGCCAAGGTCAAGCCCAAGCCCAGGCCCGCGCCGTCGCGGTGCCGCGTTCCGCTCGACGAAACCTGCCCGTAACGGGAGAGGGCGAACGGAATGCTGTCCGGCTCGATGCCGATGCCGGTGTCGCTGACGACGAGCGCGAGGCCCTCCGAAACATCGGCGGCGATCTCGACCCGCCCGCCCGAGTCGGTGAACTTGACCGCGTTCGACAAGGCATTCAGCAGGATTTGCCGCACTCGCAGCCGATCGCAGTAGAGCCGGGGCAGCTCGGTCGCCGCCGGCAGCCAAGCGAGCGCGACCCCAGCCCGCGCCGCCATCGGCGCGACCAGCCGAACCGCCTCGTCGACGATCGCCTCGGGCGCTACCGCCTCTTCCTGCAACGCCGCTTTGCCGGCTTCGTGCCGGGCCAGGTCGAGCGTGTCATCGACGATCGCGAGCAGATGCCGTCCGCAAAAAATAATGTCGTCGAGGTAGTTGCGGTAGGTCGGGTGGCCGAGGGGGCCGAACGCTTCCGATTGCATGATCTCGGAAAAGCCGATGATGGCGCTCAACGGGCTGCGCAGCTCGTGGCTCATTTCGGCGAGCAGATCCGCGTTGGCGCAGTTTGCCGCGGCGGCCCGGGCCGCCCGCCGCCGCAATTCGTCGATCGTGGAGCGGCAGCGGTCGAGCTCTTGGCGTTGCCGCGCAATCTCGGCGCGCATTGTAGGAACATCTTCGGTGAGGCGATGGTGCTCGGCCGGCCATAGCGTCGGACCGTGCACCGGCGCAAGGATCGACAGATCGGTGCCGACCGATGGCGGCACGGCCGCTTCATCCGCCCTATTCATAGTTAATTGTTCCCCTAATCGGTGGATGTTCTTCCTGCCGCTTAGGCAGCCAAGTAATCCGGCAGGGAATTTGCCAGATATTTGGACGGTCTGCAAACGTTGAGAAATTTATCCCCAATACCGAAAAACAGACATGGGCCGTTCAACGTCTGCGATCACGGTCGGACGATCCTTAGCGTCGTCAAGGAGCCAATGCGCGGCGCCCCGAACGCAGCCGCAGCCCCGGTGCCGGCCGTTCGAGCAAAACCTCGCGCCGAAACCGCACCAGGCGTGCCGGCCGGCCGCCGGTGTCGGCGCTGATCCCGCCGGTTTCCTCGACCAGACCCTGTTGCTCGACCAGCCGGCGGAAATTCTGCTTGTGCAGCCGTACCCCTGACAGCGCCTCGACCGTGCGCTGCAATTGCAGCAAGGTGAAGGACGGCGGCATCAGCTCAAAGACGACCGGGCGATATTTGATCTTGCCGCGCAGCCGTCCGATCGCGGTGGCCAGGATGCGCCGGTGGTCGGCCGCCATCGGCACCCCGAAAACCGGGCCGTCGGTCGGCGGGATCGGGCGGCCGAGACCGCGCCACGCCTCCGGGATCAGCCCCGCCTCGTAGAGCAGCTCATAGCGGTCGAGCACCAATTCCTCATTCCAGGATGCGGCAAAGGCGAGACCCAGACGCTCGAGGCGCATGCCGCTGCTCGGCCTCGCCAATGGCACTGCGCGCCCACCTGGCGAGCCGTTCTTCGAGCGGCAGCAGTGCTGCCGGCTTGCCGGCGCGCCAGTCCTCCCACGGGAAATGGCGATACCAGCTGTACCACTCGGCGGCTGCGGCTCCCCCCGTCCGCGCCTCGCGCACCAGGGCCAGATAGGCGACGGTCAAGGCCCGGCCTGGCCGGGCGTCCTCGCTTTCGATTCGGTCGCGGTCGCCGAACGTATAAAGCTGTTCGACATAGCCGAGCTTTTGGCTCGTCTGCCGCTCGACCCACGCCCGCAGCCCGACTTCCAGAGTGCGGTGCTCGATCTCCAATGGGCCGTAGGGCAGGGCCTCGATCGGCTCCTGCCCGAGCTTCACCGCCAGCATCCGCGGTTCGTCGACGGTCGCGGCGACGATGACGGCACTCAGCCGGATCGACAGCGACGCTCCGCGATCGCCGGTCGAAGGCGCCGGGCGGGGGGCTGAGACGGTCGCGCTGGCGGCACCGCTTTGCATGCGCGGCGAACACCCCTGGTTTGCACTCGGCGCATCTTAGCACATCTGTCGGCTGCAATGACGGCGCGCAGCGTTCGGGCATCACCTCGCAACGGTCCGCAGGTATTTTTCTTCGAGTTCGCGCCAGTGGGCGGCGCCGACCGCTGCTTCGCGTTCCTGAAAGGTGGCGAGGTCCGCTTCGACGCGGGTCGTATCGCCATCCTGCTTCAGCGCGGCCAGCAGCTTTTGCGCGGCGCGGATCGCGGCGCGATGAGTCTGCGACGGATAGATGCCGAGGCGGAAACCCATCGCCTCGAGTTCGCCGGCCGGGACCATCGGCGTCTTGCCGCCCTCGAAGACGTTGACCAGCGCCGGCCCGGCAACCCGCCGCGCGACGATGCGCAACTCCTCGACGTTCTGCGGGGCCTCGACAAAGCCGACATCGGCGCCGGCTTCGAGATAGGCGTTGACCCGGTCGATCGCCGCCTCCAGCCCCTCGATCGCGCGCGCGTCGGAGCGGGCAATGACGATCAGATCGGGGTCCTGCCGGGTATCGACCGCAGCCTTGATCTTGCCGACCATCTCGCCGACCGAGATGACTTCCTTGCCCTCATAATGGCCGCATTTCTTCGGCGAAGCCTGATCCTCGATGTGAAAGGCGGCGACGCCCGATTTCTCATATTCCCTGACCGTGCGGATCACGTTGATCGCATTGCCATAGCCGGTGTCCGCGTCGGCGACGACCGGAATCCCGACCGCCTCGACGGTGAGCCCGATAAAGCGGACGTTTTCGGAGAGGGTCAAGAGCCCGAGGTCGGGATAGCCGTTCGCCCGCGAATAGCCGCCTCCGGTCAGATAGACGGCCTCGAACCCGGCCTGTTCGACCAGCCGCGCGGTCAGCGTGTCATAAGCGCCCGGCACCATCGCGTAGCCGGCCCGCTCGATCAGCCGCCGCATCTGTTGCCGCATGGTCATCCGCATCCTCCTTTGCCGCCAGGCCGGCCCCAGCGCCGGCCCATCGATCCGTGCCATCGATATTGTCAGCATGCGGCGGCCGGACTCGGTATAAATTTTGTCGATCGGGGGCCGGGACAGCAGGAGAGCAGCGTGGCGGGTGCCCAAACAATCGACGGTAAGGCAGTCGCCGCCGGATTGCGCCGGAGCGTCGCCGCCGCCACCGCGAAGTTGGGTGACGGGCATGCCCTGCCCTGGTCTCGCCACCATCCTGGTCGGCGACGACCCGGCGAGCCGCAGCTATGTCCGCGCCAAGGGCGGCGCCTGCGCCGCCGCCGGGCTCGCCACGTTCGAGCGGCGTCTGCCAGGTGACGCCACCGAGTCGATGCTCGTCGCGGAAATCGACAAGCTCAACCTCGACGCGCAGATCGACGGCATTCTGGTGCAGCTACCGCTGCCGCCGCAGATCGATGTCCATCGCGTGATATCGGCGATCGACCCGGAGAAGGACGTCGACGGCTTTCACCCGGTCAATGTCGGCCGGCTGTGGACCGGCCTCGGCGGCCTCGTGCCGTGCACGCCGCAAGGCATTCTGATGCTGTTGCGGACCGTGCACCAGGATCTCGCCGGCGCAGAGGCGGTGGTGCTCGGGCGCTCGAACATCGTCGGCAAGCCGATGGCGGCGTTGCTGCTGGCCGCCGACTGCACCGTCACGACGGTCCACTCGAAGACGCTCGACGCCGCCTCGATCGCCCGTCGCGCCGACATTCTGGTGGCCGCGACCGGTCGGCCGCTGATGGTCACGCCCGACTGGGTAAAGCCCGGGGCCACGGTGATCGACGCCGGCATCAACCCGATCCCCGCGCCGGATGGCGGCAGCCGGCTCGTCGGCGACGTCGATTTTGCCGCGGTACGCGAGATCGCCGGTGCTTTGACCCCGGTGCCGGGCGGGGTCGGCCCGATGACCATCGCCTGCCTGCTGCGCAACACGGTGGTCGCCGCCTGCCGCCGCCGAGGCCTCGCCGACCCGGCAATCTGAGGGACACCGCCAAAGCTGCGGCGGCGAGCCCGGATTTTGTCACAGCGCCGCATCGGGAACGATCGCGGGGCGCGTCCCGTTTGCGCGACATGACCAAAAACGTAAAGGAGGCGAGGATCATGTTGTTAAAGAGTGCGACGAGCTTGGCCTTTGCGGCGGCTTGCATGACCGCCATCGCGATCGCTCCAGGTGCACAGGCGCAGTCGGCGAGCCCGAACGGCACCGCGGGATCCACATACCAGAACCAGATGCAAACCCCTCCGAGCAACGCGTCGTCCGATTGGTCCCGGGGCGGTAACGGATCTACGACCGGGAACTACACGCCGCAATCCTACCGAGGCAATGCGATGCCGTCTGCGGCGGGCACCAGCGGGGACCAGTTGATCACCAATGGCCCGCAGAGCAACGGTGTGGAGCAGTCTGGCAATTGGTCGGCGCGGGCGAACGTGATCCAGAGCCGACGCTATCAGCGGCTCGTGGACACTAACGGAGCCTTCCGCGCGGCACGGATGAGAAAAGAGTGCGGCCCGATCACCGACGCTCAGCTGCATGCCCAGTGCGCCGCAAGCTTTAACCAGGGCGGGTCGAATACGATGTCGGGTTCGTCTACCGCCCCGAGCAATTACGGCAACGGGTCAGGCAGCTAAAGCCAGACAACGGAGGCAGGAGGCTGCCGGATGGCGGCCTCCTGCTTAGCTGGTCAGAGGTTCAGCCGTTTAGGATGTAGCGCTCGATCGCCAGGGCGAAGCCATCTTCATCGTTGGTCGATGTGGTCGCTTGCGCGAGTGCCTTGACCTCCGGGGTGGCGTTGCCCATCGCGATCGCGAAACCGGCACGAGCGAACATCTGGACGTCGTTGCCCATGTCGCCGAGGACGGCGATCTCGTCGCGGGGCACGGCGAGACGGTCGGCCAGCAAATCCACCAGTCGGCCCTTGTCTATGCCCGGCGGCGTCACGTCGCAGTAATAGGCCTGGGAGCACATCACCGTAGCGCGGCCGTGCAACGCGCTCTGGCCGGACGCCACCGCGGCCGCGATCCGCTCGTGGTCCTTGCTGGCGCCGACAATTTTCGAGACCGCGTCGAGATGGCCGGCGAATGAAGGGACCAGGGTGGGAGGTGTCTCAATCGTGTGAATTTCGAGATCGACGTAATCGCCGGTTCGGTCCCGGACCAGCCATGTGCTGCCGGCGAATACCCATATGCTGGTGATGCCGTGCTCCTCCAGCATCGCGATCGTATCGCGGGCCGCATCGGGCATCAGCAATTTCTGCTCGACCGGCGACAGGTCGGGGTTCACGATCGAGCCGCCATTATAGCCCCCGAACGGCAAGGCGAGCCGCAACGGCGTGACCAGCATGCGCTGGCCGAACGGTGGACGGCTGCTGCAGATCGAGAATGGAATACCGCGCTCGTGAAGTTGTGCCACGGCCGCGATCGCGCGCGGCGTCAGTTCCTTGCCGGTAGTGACGAGGGTGCCGTCGACGTCCGAGACCACGAGCGAAATTTTTCTCATTTCGGGTCCCTTGGAGGCGGGGTCATGACCTCGACTCCGGTAGCCGAGGCGACGACGACGACCGAGCTGCGTCCGACGAACAGCCCGTTCTCGACCGTGCCGACGGTCATCGCGATCCGCTTCTCGAGGGTGGTCGGATCGGCGATCCGCCCGAACCGGCAGTCGAGGATGAAATTGCCGCCGTCGGTGACATAAGGCTGCTCGCCGACCGTGTAGCGCCGCTCCGGAACGCCGCCCAACGCGGCGAGCGCCGCGGCGGTGACCTGCCAGCCGAACTGGGTGACCTCGACCGGGACCCGGGTGTGCGCGCCGAGCCGCTCGACGAGCTTTTCCTGATCGACGACAATGGCCAGCCGCCGGCTCGCCGCCGCCACAATCTTTTCGCGCAGCAGTGCGCCGCCGAGCCCCTTGATCAGGTGAAGCGTGCCGAGCTCGACCTCGTCGGCGCCGTCGATGGTCAAGTCGAGCTTCTGATATTCGGCAAAGGTGGCGATCGGGATACCGAGCCGGCGCGCCTGCGACGCGGTGCGCTCGGAAGTCGGGATACCGATGATCCGCAGCCCGTCGGCGACGCGCGCAGCGAGCCCTTCGACGACAAAGGCGGCGGTCGAACCGGTGCCGAGGCCGAGCACCATGCCGTCCTTGACCTCTTCGACGGCGCGCAGCGCCGCCGCGCGCTTGAGCCGGTCGCGGTCGGCGCTCATCAGTCGGGTTTCGCCTGGGCGTCGACGAACCAGACCAATTCGCCAGCCGGGTGGAGCCGACCGGCGGGGAGTTCCTTGTCGCCGGCCAGCACCCGCGCCAGCGGCTCGCGCTTGTCGGCGCCGGCGACCAGAAACGCCGTATGCCGGCTGCATTCGAGCGCGGGATAGGTCAAGGTGATCCGCGCCTCCGGATGGGCGCCGATAACCTCGGCGACCCAGCGCTTCCGCTCCTCGAGGACCTTCGTCCGTGGAAACAGGGAAGCGGTGTGGCCGTCGGGGCCGAGGCCCAGCAACTCCACGTCGAACAGCGGGCGCGCCGGGTCGAGCGTCTCGGCGCCGTAATAGGATTTGAGCACGCTCTCATAGGCGCGCGCGGCCACGGCCGGCTCGCCGGCCGTCTCGATCCCATGAATATTTTGCGCTGGCGCCGGGACATGCGCCAGCATCGCCTCCCGCGTCATCCGATAGTTGCTGTCCGGGTGGTCCCAGGGAACAAAGCGCTCGTCGCCCCAGAACCAATGCACCCGGTCCCACGGCATCGCCTCGCGGTACGGAGAGGCGGCCAGCAGCTGATAGAGCCGGCGCGGGGTCGAGCCGCCGGACAGGCAAATCGCAAAGCGACCGCTGCTGCTTCCGGCTAGAGCGGTGATCCAGCGCGCAGCCTGGTGCGCCAGCTCTTCGAGATCCTTTACCGCCTCGGTGCGGGTTTGCGACGGCATCGGTATCCTCACGAACGGCTGTGGCCGGAGTTGCGGATCGCGGCGACAGCGCGGGCATAATCGGGCGCGTGGAACACGGCCGAGCCGGCGACGATCGCGTTGGCCCCGGCGTCGAACGCACGCCAGGCATTGTCGCCGGAGAGCCCGCCATCAACCTCGATCACCGGGTCGAGTCCGCGTTCGTCGCACAGATGGCGCAGGGCGGAAATCTTGGGCAGCATCTCGGGCAGGAATTCCTGCCCGCCAAAGCCAGGATTGACCGTCATGATCAGCACGATGCCGCACAGATGCAGCACATATTCGATCTGCGACAACGGGGTCGCCGGGTTCAGCACCACCCCCGCGGTCTTTCCGAGATCGCGGATCTGCGACAGCGTGCGGTGCAAGTGGATCGTGGCGCTGGGCTCGCAATGGACCAGCAGGTGATCGGCGCCGGCCTTGGCGAAATCGTCGAGGTAATGTTCGGGCTCGACGATCATCAGATGGACATCGACCGGTTTTTCCGTCGCCTTGCGCACCGCGGCGACCACCACCGGGCCGATCGTCAGGTTGGGGACGAACCGCCCGTCCATTACATCGACGTGAATCCAGTCGGCCCCAGCCGCATCGACCGCCTGCACCTCGTCGGCGAGGCGGCCGAAATCGGCCGACAGGATCGACGGGGCGACGATGACGGGCCGGGCCATTGCCGGGCCTATGGGGTGAGCGGCCGCCATTGGCGGCCGCTGCGCCACAATAGATTGTCGGCCCCGTCGGGACCGGCGCTGCCCGCTGGATAGAGTTCGATCGGCACCGTCTTGTCCGCGCCCCACAGATCGAGGATCGGCTGCACCACCTCCCATCCGGCCTCGACGCCATCGGCGCGGTTGAACAGGATCGCCTCGCCGATCATGCAGTCGTAAACCAGGGTCTCATAGCCGGTGCTGGGCTCGGTGTGGAAATAGTCCTTGTAGCGGAAATCCATGCGGACCTTGCCGAGCTCGATCCGCGGACCCGGCATCTTCGCGCCGAACTGCAGGGAGATCCCCTCGTCGGGCTGGATTTGCAGGATCAGCACGTTGGGGGCGAGAATATCGACTGGCGTGTCGCGGAACAACGCAAACGGCGCCTGCTTGAAGTGGATCGCGATTTCAGTCGTTCGCCGGGTCAACCTCTTGCCGGTGCGCAGATAGAACGGCACGCCGGCCCAGCGCCAATTCTCGATCCCGAGCCGCAAGGCGACATAGGTCTCGGTCATGCTGTCCGGATTGACCCCCGGCTCCTGGCGATAGCCTTGGACCGGGCCGCCGTTGATCGCACCCGCCGCATACTGCCCGCGCACGACGTTGCGACGCACCGCCTCGTCGTCGAGCGGCTGCACCGCTTCGAGGACCTTGGTCTTTTCATTGCGCACCGCGTCGGCGGCAAACGAATTCGGCGACTCCATCGCGGTCAGGCTCAGCAGCTGGAACACATGGTTCGGCACCATGTCGCGCAATGCGCCGGTCACCTCGTAGAAATTGGCGCGACGCTCGACGCCGACGGTTTCGGCCGCGGTGATCTGCACGTGGTCGATGTGGTCGCGGTTCCACAACGGCTCGAAGATCGCGTTCGAAAACCGCAGCGCCATGATGTTCTGAACGGTCTCCTTGCCGAGGAAATGATCCATTCGGAAAATCTGCGGCTCGCTCAGCACCTTGAGGATGCGGGCGTTGAGCGCGCGGGCGGTGGGGAGGTCGCGGCCGAACGGCTTTTCGATGATGACCCGCCGCCAGCGGCCGTCCTTTTCCTCGACGAGTCCGGCCTCGCCGAGGCGCTCGATGATCGTGCCAAACAACTGCTCGGCGACGGCGAGATAGAACAGGACGTTGCCGCCGGTCTTGTTCTTGGCTTCGATTTCGTCGAGCAGCTTGGCAAGCCGGGTATAGGTATCGGGTGCGGTAAAATCGCCGGCGAAATGGGTGATGCGGGCAGCGATAAATTCCCAGGTCTTGGCGTCGAACGGCTCGCTGGCGCCGCCGGACGCGGTGTCCGAGACAAGGCTTTTGACGCCTTCGGCCAGATAGTCGCGAAAGGCCTCGGCGGGCTTCGGTGTGCGGTCGCCGGCGACGATCGCAAAATTCTCCGACAGCAGCTTGTCCTTGGCCAGATTGTACACAGCCGGCATCAACAGGCGCTTGGTCAGATCGCCGCCGGCGCCAAAGATGACCATCGTGCAGGGCGGCGCCTTGGGCGCGCGCTGCGCCGTGTTCTGCTCTCTTGCCTCGGCCCGAGCGTCCATGGGTCAGTCCTTTACGATCGTTCCCGGTTCCTGGTGCCCGCCGAACTCGTTGCGCATTGCCGACAGGATGCGCTCGGCAAAGGTGTGGTCCTGCCGCGAACGGAACCGGGTGTAGAGCGCCGAGGACAGCACCTCGGCCGGCACCGCCTCCTCTATCGCCGCTTGGATGGTCCAGCGGCCTTCGCCCGAATCCGCGACCTGCCCGGTAAATTTGGAGAGTTCGGGGTCCTTTGCCAGCGAGATCGCGGTCAGATCGAGCAGCCAGGACGCAATCACGCTGCCGCGCCGCCATACTTCGGCGATGTCGGGCAAGTCGAGCTTGTAGCGCCGGTTTTCCGGGACCGCGGGAATATTGACGTTGCGCAGGATGTCGAAGCCTTCGGCATAGGCCTGCATGACGCCGTACTCGATGCCGTTATGCACCATCTTGACAAAATGCCCGGCGCCGACCGGACCGCAATGCAGATAGCCTTCCTCGGCGCGCGGATCGAGGCCTTTGCGGCCGGGAGTACGGTCGATATCGCCGATTCCGGGGGCGAGCGTCTTCAAAATCGGGTCGATATGATCGACCACCGCCTTGTCGCCGCCGATCATCATGCAATAGCCGCGCTCGAAACCCCAAACGCCGCCGCTGGTGCCGACATCGACAAAGTGGATGCCCTTCGGCTTCAACATCTCGGCGTGGCGGATATCGTCCTGATAAAACGAATTGCCGCCGTCGATGACGATGTCGCCTTTGGCGAGCATCCCGCTCAATTCGACAATCGTCTCGTCGGTGATCCGGCCGGCCGGCAGCATGACCCAGACCGCGCGCGGCGCCTCCAGCTGCTTGACGAAATCGGCGAGGTCCCGGCTCGGCTTGGCGCCTTCGCCGGCGAATTCTCGGACGGTGTTGACGCTCTGGTCATAGACGACGCAGCTATGCCCGTTCTTCATCAGCCGGCGCACGATGTTGCCGCCCATGCGGCCGAGACCGATCATTCCGAGTTGCATCTGAAACCTCCTGCTGTTGCGTTCTTGGCCCGGCTTACGACAAGGCCTCTGCGATGGCGCGCCCGAGGGTCGAAAGGCCGGCGTCGAGGTCGCCCCCGATATGGACGCGCAATGCGCGCCGACCACGCTCGGCCAGGACCTCGAAATCGCCGCGCGCCTGTGCCGCCTTGACCACGCCAAAGGTGTATTTCTGGCCCGGCACCGGCAGATCCTCGGCGTCGTCGCAGGTGATCTGCAGAAAAACGCCGCTGTTCGGGCCGCCCTTATAGGCCTGGCCGGTCGAGTGCAGAAAACGCGGGCCAAAGCCGAGGCAGGTCGCCGCCTTGGTGCGGTCGCGGATCGTGCTGCGCCAGCCTTGCAGGGTCTCGACATGGGCCGGGTTGCGCTCGATATAGGCGAGCAACGCCGCATAATCGCCGGCGCCGATGCGGCCGAAATGGGCCTTCAGCGCCGCCGTCAGGTTGGTCGCCGCGGGGGCCAGAACCGCCTCGTTCTTCGGGTCGGCAAAGAGCTTGAACCCCGCCGCCGCGTAGAATGGCTTCTCCTCGGGCAAGGATCCGGTCTTCTCGTAGGCGGTGGTCAGATCGCGGGTCTTGACCTTGCTCGCCTCGACATCCGGCTG
This sequence comes from uncultured Alphaproteobacteria bacterium, assembly GCA_963795485.1. Lineage (GTDB taxonomy): Bacteria > Pseudomonadota > Alphaproteobacteria > ATCC43930 > CGMCC-115725 > AP-15. The sequence goes on along the minus strand of CAWCIL010000007.1, from coordinate 192,756 downwards.
GTCGAACGGGTTGATGCCGATGATCGAGCCGGCGACTGCGGTCGCCATCTCCCAGCGGAAGAATTCCTGGCCGAGCTGCATCGGGTCGGAAACCACGATCCGGACCACCGGGTGGCCGGCGGCTTCGAGCGCCGCAACGGCCCGCTCCTGCTCGGCGTCCCGGTCGGCGGCGAGCCGCAGATAGGCGAAGACGCGGTCGTTGCCGTAGACCGCAGGCGCGCCCAACGGCTCGGCATCGAACGGCACGATCCCCTTGCCGAGCTTGCCGGACGATTCGGCGAGCAATTGTTCGAGCCAGGCGCCGAAATCAGCGATTCCCTTGGATGCGACGATCGTCGCCTTGTCGCGGCCGTGGCGCTGGCAGACGCCGAGGATGGCGCCGAGAATGACACCGGGGTTCTCGACCGGCGGCGCGCTGGGCGCGCACGAGCGCACCATCTCTGCGGTATTTTCGAGAAAAGCGCGCGGATCGACGCCCATCGCCGCCGCGGGCACCATGCCGAAATTCGACAACACCGAATAGCGGCCGCCGATGCTCGCCAGCCCGTGGAAGATCGCGCGAAAGCCCTCGTTGCGGGCCGACTTTTCGAGCGACGAGCCGGGGTCGGTGATTGCGACAAAGCGCTTGGCCGCCTCCTCGGCGCCGACCGCCTGCTTTGCCCGCTCGAAAAAATACTGCTTGAAGATGTTGGGCTCGAGCGTGCTGCCGGACTTGCTCGACACGATGAAGAGGGTACGGGCCGGGTCGATCAGGCCTTCGAAATGCCGGATTTGCGCCGGGTCGGTCGAATTCGAGGACGTGCAATGCCGGAAAACCGGGCTTCGTTCCGAAAGTTCGGGCGAACACCTCCGGGCCGAGGCTCGACCCACCCATGCCGAGCAACAGCACATGGCGAAAGCCCGCGGCTTTGACGTCCGCGGCGAAATCCTGCAGATGTGGCGCCGCCGCCAGCTGCTGGTCGACGACCCCGAGCCAGCCGAGCCATTTCGCCTCGTCGGTCTCGGTCCACAGCGACGCATCGCCGGCCCACAGCCGCCGGACCTTGCCCTCGCGGCGCCAATCCTCGAGCGCCTCGGCGACTTCCTTCTCCAGCGGCGCCGGGAGCTTATGCGACATCGCGTCAAGCTTGGGGCCCAGCACCGTGCGGCGCTTTTTTTGGACCGCGGCATAGAGCTGGTCGGCCGCGTCGGCAAATTGGCGCACGCCGTCCTCGACAAGCTTGGCGGTCACCGCCTCGATCGATACGCCGGCGGCGGGCAATGCCGCCATGACCGCCTTTGCGCTCTCGACGTCTTCCTTGAGGCTCGGGCGCGGACGGCCATGGTCGCGATAGGCGTCCATCGTCGCCGGCGGCATGGTGTTGACCGTATCGGCGCCGATCAGCTCGTCGACATAGAGCACGTCGCTGTAAGCCTTGTTCTTGGTCCCGGTGCTGGCCCACAAGAGCCGCTGGGTCTGTGCCCCCTGCTGCGCCAATCTCTGCCAGCGCTCGCCGCTGTAGATCTTGTCATAGAGCTGGTAGGCGAGCTTGGCGTTAGCTATCGCGACCTTGCCCTTCAGCCGCTCCAACCGCGCCTTTTCAGCGGGATCGGAAATCGCAGCGATGCGCTTGTCGAGCGCCTCATCGACCAGCGTATCGATGCGGCTGACGAAAAAGCTGGCGACGCTGGCAACCTTATGCGGGTCGCCGCCTTTCTTGGCGAGGGCTTCGAGCCCCGAGATATAGGCGTCGGCGACCTCGGCGTAGACTTCCTGCGAGAACAGGAGGGTGACGTTGATGTTGATCCCCTCGCCGATCAGAGTGCGGATCGCCGGCAGCCCGGCCTTGGTGCCGGGCACCTTGACCAGCAAATTCTCGCGCCCGACCTCCCGCCACAACCGGCGCGCCTCCTCGATCGTCTCGTGGGTTTTCATCGCGAGGTAGGGCGAGACCTCCAGGCTGATAAAGCCGTCGCGTCCCTGGGTCTGATGATAGACCGGCCGCAGCGCGTCGGCGCCTTCCTGGATGTCGCGGACCGCGAGCTCCTCGAACAGGGCGCCGGGGTCGAGATCGCCGGTTTTCTGCGCCTCGGCGATCAGCTCGTCGTAATCGTCGCCGTGACCGATCGCCTTTTCAAAAATCGACGGGTTCGAGGTCACCCCGCGCAACCCATCGTCGGCGATCAGCTGCGTCAGCTGGCCGGTCTTCAACAGCTCGCGACTGACAAAGTCGAGCCACACCGACTGACCGAATTCGTTCAGCGTCTTCAGCGGGTTGGGCATCGCCGTCACTCCTTGCGGGCGAGCTGCTCTTTGGCAGCCGCGTAGACGTGCTCGGGGGTGAACCCGAATTTGACGAGAAGCTCTTTCAAGGGCGCGGAGGCGCCAAACGTCTTCATCCCGATGATGGTGCCGCGCAATCCGGTGTAGCGCTCCCAGCCGAGGGTCGAAGCCTGCTCGACCGCGACCCGGCGGGTGACCTCGGGGGGCAGCACCGAAGCGCGATAAGCCTCGTCCTGCTGCTCGAACAACTCCCAGGACGGCAAGCTGACGACCCGCGCCTTGACCCCTTCGGCCATCAGCTTTTCGTAAACCCCGACGCACAGCGACACCTCGCTGCCGGTGGCGATCAGGATCAGCTCGGGCGGGCCGCCGCCCGAATCGGCGAGCACGTAGGCGCCGCGCCTGAGCCCGCTCGCCGCGGCGTAGCGGGTGCGGTCGAGGGTCGGCAAATTCTGTCTGCTGAGGATCAGGCAGGCCGGCTGGTGCTTGAGCGCCGCGACGAACCGCCAGGCCTCGGCGACCTCGTTGGCGTCGGCCGGGCGCAGCACGATCAATCCGGGGATGCCGCGCAGCCCGACCACTTGCTCGACCGGCTGGTGGGTCGGCCCATCCTCGCCGACGCCGATCGAATCATGGGTGAAGACCCAAACGACCGGCAGCTCCATCAGGGCGCTCAGCCGGATCGGCGCCTTCATGTAGTCGGAAAAGATCAGAAAGCCCGAACCGTAAGCGCGCAATTTCGACACCGACATGCCGTTGCAGATCGAGCCCATCGCGTGCTCGCGGATGCCGAAATGAAAATTGCGGCCGCCGAACTCGCCGGCCTCGAAATCGCCGGCGCCGGCAAAGGTGAGCCGGGTCTTGGTCGAAGGCGCCAGATCGGCCGCACCGCCCAACAGCCACGGTAGCCGCGGGGCGATCGCATTCATTACCTGGGCCGAGGAATTGCGGCTGGCGATGCCTCTAGAGTTCGGCGGGGAAGACCGGGATGTCCCGGTCCCAGCCTTCCGGCAGATCGCGCCGCTGGATGCGCTCGCAGGCGTCGGCAAGATCGGGGTGTTCGGCGCGATAGCGCTCGAACAAGGCGAGCCATTCGGCCCGCAGCTTTTTGCCGCGGGCGCCAAAGGTGGCGGCGAAATGCTCGCAGACGCCGTCGGGCACCAGGAACTTTGCGTCCTCGGGCCAGCCGTAGGCGCGCTTGGTCGCGCGCACCTCATCCGCGCCCAAAGGCTCGCCATGCGCCGCCGAGGTATCCTGCTTGTGCGGCGCGCCATAGGCGATATGGCTTTCGATGATGATCAGGGTCGGCCGGTCATCGGTGCGCTTGGCGTCGGCGATCGCCGCGGCGATCCGCTCGCGGTCGTTGGCGTCGCTGACCCGTTGCACCTGCCAGCCATAGCCGAGAAAGCGGGCGGCGACATCCTCGGAAAACGCGAGCGAGGTATGGCCCTCGATCGTGATGTGGTTGCTGTCGTAGATCCAGGTCAGATTGCCGAGCCGCAGATGGCCGGCGAGCGAGGCCGCCTCGCTGCCGACGCCCTCCATCATGCAGCCGTCGCCGCACAGCGCGAACACGTCATAATCGAAGATGTCGAAGCCCGGCCGATTGAAATGCCGGGCCAGCCAATCGGCGGCGATCGCCATGCCGACGCTATTGGCGATCCCCTGGCCGAGCGGGCCGGTCGTGGTCTCGACGCCCGAGGTCAGATGATATTCGGGATGCCCCGGGCATTTGCTGCCGATCTGGCGGAAATGCTTCAGATCGTCGAGCGACACCGCGGGCGTGCCGAGCCGCTCGTAGTCGGCGTCGACCGACGTGACGCCGGTCAGATGCAGCAGCGAATAGAGCAGGGCCGACGCGTGCCCCGAGGACAAGACGAAGCGGTCGCGGTTGGGCCAGATCGGGTCGGCCGGATCGAAGCGCAGAAAATCCTGCCACAGAGTGTAGACCACCGGCGCCATCGCCATCGGCGTTCCGGGATGACCGGAATTGGCCTGCTGCACCGTGTCGATGCACAGGGTGCGGATGGTGTTGACGCAGACATCGTCGATCGAGCCCGAGGGCGTCATTGATTCTCTTCTCCGTCAACGGGAAACGCGGTTCACGTCGGCCGCTCCGTTGTCGCCGATAGAACGGCGGCGATCTGTTCCACGATGCGATCGACCGGCTGGTCGATCGTGACCGCGATCGGGTTTTCGTCCGGACCCGGCGGATCGAGGGCGGCGAACTGGCTGTCGAGCAGGCTCGCCGGCATGAAATGGCCGCGCCGGGCGGCGAGGCGCTCGGCGATCAGCTCGCGCGAGCCGTCGAGATAAACGAGGCGCACTCCCGGGCGGTCGCCGATGATCCGACGCCGATATTCCCGCTTCAGCGCCGAGCAGGTCATCACGCCACAAGCGTCGCGCGCTTGCCAGGCGTCGATCGCCCCGGCGATGGCGGCGAGCCACGGCGCGCGGTCGGCATCGGTCAGCGGATGCCCGCTTTGCATTTTTGTCACGTTCTCCGGCGGGTGAAACCGGTCCCCCTCTGCGAATTCCCAATCGAGCCGTTCCGCCAGGCGCTCCCCGACCGTGGTCTTGCCGACGCCAGCGACGCCCATGACCACGGCAACCGACGGGGCGTTGTGGTTCTGCCGCACGTTTCGCGATCCCCGCCTCTGGCGGAGCGACTATAAGGCGGCCCGGCGCGCCGGTCGAGCCGATATTCTATAGCAGACAAGATAAAGCTGCTACAGCTGCGACCCACGCGTTTCCCGCGAAAGCTTCGCCCGACGCTGACCGACGCGGTGTCAAAAAAGCTTAAACGTCCTGTTTAATATAGGCCACCGCCGCTCTCGGCTCAGCCGGGGGGTCGATCCGGCCACGGAACAGCGCCGGTCCGGTCGGTCCCGGATGCTGCGAGCCGCCCTTGGCCTCGAGGGTGACGATGAGCTCGCCGGGGGCGGTCAACAAGCGGGTGTTGGCCGGCGTCTCGGCGATCTCCTTGCGCCCGGATTGCGGCAACAGACCGAGCGGACGCGGCGCGCCGGTCCCCCGCGGCCGAAGCCAGAGCTGATAGACGCGGCCCGCCGGCACCGGCGGCGGCGCCAGGCTGTTCACGGCGATCTGGTGAGCGGTGCCGGCCAGGCGGATCGCCCACAGCGGGTGCCGGCCGGCGTCGCGCACCAGGGCGACGACCGGCCGCTCGGAAAAATCGGGCGAGGGACGGGCGACGAGCGCCGCGACCAAAAGGGCGAGCGCCACAGTCGCGAGCACCGCCGCGGCGGTGCGCCAGAAAAAAGCCTCTTCCCATAATCGACGGAGGACAGGCGGGGCGCGGCTGCCGGTCAAGGGTGCGCCGCCGGAAGAAACCGCAGCGCCGCCAGCAGGATTCCGACGGCGACGATCAGCGTGCTGCCGTGCTTGATCGTCAGAACTTCTGCTCGAGTTCGCGCAAGTCGGTTTTCGTCGCAAGTTCAGCGCCGCCGATCGCCTCCGCGAGGGCGTCCGTCGCCTCTTCGGCGTGCTCGGGCGTGAACCCGGCTTTCTCGCGCAAGCGGCGGGCGAGCTTCAATGTATCGAACGGGACACCGGTCACGGCGGTCGCCTCGCCGCTAGCTCCTTCGATCCGGGTCGCGCGCTCATGCCGCGAGATATGGCGCTGAGAAGGCCGCGTTGCACCCGCGGCCGTCCATCCGGAGGCGTCAACGCCGTGCCTTAGCGAGGGTCGGAGAGATCAGGACCCGGTCGACCCGGCGGCCGTCCATTTCGACCACCTCGAACTGGTAACCATCGGCGGTGACGCGGTCGGCGACCATCGGCACGCGGTTGAGCCGCGCCATCAGGTAGCCGCCGAGGGTGTGGAAATCGGCGTCCTCGCCGGAGAGATGGGACAGGCCCAGCACCTGCTTCAGCTCGTCGAGGCCGACCATGCCGTCGATCAGCCAGGTGCCGTCCTCGCGGCGCACCACCCGCTGATCGGCGTCGCCCGAGCCCGGAATGTCGCCGACCAGGGCCTCGAGGATGTCGCTCGGCGTGACCAGCCCTTCGAGGTCGCCATACTCGTTGACGATCAGCGCCATCGGCTCGCCCGAGCCTTTGAACACGTCGAGCACGCGCAGCACGCTGACCGTGTTCGGCAGATAGAGCGGCGGCCGCGTCGCCGCGCGCAGATCGAGCGGCAGCCCAGCGAGGCAGCGGCCGAGCAGCTCCTTGGCCTCGACCACCCCGATGACCTGCTGCGAGCCGCCCTGCACCACGGGAAAGCGCGAATGCGGGCTGCCGCGGATCTTGCGCCGGTTCTCGTCCTCCCGGTCGTCGAGATCGAGCCATTCGACCCGGGTGCGCGGCGTCATCACCGTGTTGGCCCGGCGGTCGCCGAGCCGCAGCGCCATTTCGACGATCTCGGTTTCGGCCTGCGGAATGTGGCCGGTCGCGGCCCCTTCGCGCAGCATGTAGCTGATCTCTTCGTCAGTCACCGGCGCGGCCCCTTCGCTGCGCACCGGCAGGAGGTGCAGCACCAGGTCGGCCGAAGCGCTCAGAAACCACTCGATCGGCGTTCCGACCCGAGCCATACCCCGCATCAGCCGGGCCAAGGCCGCGGCGATCCGTTCGGGATAGACGAGGGCGATCCGCTTTGGCACCAGCTCGCCGACGATCAGCGACAGATAGGAGATCGCGATCACCACGGTCGCGATGCTGATCGCGTGCGCGTAGCGGCCGACGAATCCGGAATGGCCTGCGAGCATCCTTTGCAGGCTCTCGCCCAGGGTGGCCTGGCCGAAGGTGCCGGACAAGACCGCGATCACGGTGATCCCGATCTGCACCGTGGCGAGCAGGCGCGAGGGGTCCGAGCGCAGCTCGAGCGCGGCTTGGGCGCCGAGGCTGCCGGCCCCGGTCATCGCCTTCAGCCGCGCCGTCCGGGCCGAGACCAGCGCGATCTCGGCCATCGCAAAAAAGCCGTTGAGCAGGATCAACAGGAGAACGACCGTGATCGGCACAATCAGCATCGCCAGCGTCCCGTTCGGCACACGTCAATTGGCGCGGCGCATTTCAGGCGCGGCGCCGGCGACAAGGGCGGGGGACCGCCGCAGCGGATCGAGCCGCTCCGCAGCGTGCCAAGATCAGCGCGCCAAAAGGATCAGCGCGAATAGAACTCGATGACGAGGTTCGGCTCCATCGACACGGGATAGGGCACGTCCGTCGGCTTCGGCGCGCGGATAAACCGGCCCTTCATGCGGTCGTGGTCGATCTCGACGTAATCGGGGACATCGCGCTCGCCCGACCGCGACGCTTCCAGCACCAGCGCCATCGCCTTCGCTTTGGCGCCGAGCTCGATCTCATCGCCGTCGCGCACCGTGTAGGAGGGGATGGTCACCCGCCGGCTGTTGACCCGGACATGCCCATGATTGACCAGCTGGCGCGCGGCGAACGGCGTCGGCACCAGCTTCATGCGATAGACGACCGCGTCGAGCCGTCGTTCCAGGAGCTCGATCAGGTTGTCGCCGGTGTCGCCGCGGCGGCGCACCGCCTCCTCGTAAATCCGGCGAAACTGGCGCTCGCCAAGATTGGCGTAATAGCCCTTGAGCTTCTGCTTGGCGGCGAGCTGGGTCCCGAAATCCGATGGTTTCTTGCGTCGCTGGCCGTGCTGGCCGGGACCGTATTCGCGGCGGTTCAGCGGGCTCTTCGGCCGCCCCCACAGATTGACCCCGAGGCGGCGGTTGATCTTGTACTTCGGTTCCTGACGCTTGCTGCTCATCCGATAAAGGTCCGTTTGGCGTTGTTGTTGTCCCGATAGGGCCATCCGCGCGAAAGCAAAGGGGGCCGGGGCGCTTCGCACGCTTTCTCGGGAAGCAAGCCGACTATAAGGATGGTTCGGATAAAATCCAACCTCGATCCGCGAGCGGGTTGTATAGAGGCCATCGCACGCGGCCGGGCGAGGTTCGAGAGTGACGCCGATGCTCGAATACAAAGGATATCTTGGCACTGTCGAAGCCGATGAAGGCGTTTTCCTCGGTAGCGTCGCCGGGCTACGCGCCGTGATCACCTTCGAGGCGCGACCTTCGCCGAAGTCGAGCAGGCCTTCCGCGACAGCGTCGACGACTACCTTGCCTTCTGCGCCAGCCGCAGCGAGACGCCGGACCGCAGCACAGCGGCAAGATCCTGCTGAGCGTGAGCTCGGAGACGTATCGGCGCGCTGCGATGCGGGCCGAAGCCGAGTTCTTGCCGACCTGTTCGTTCGTGAGTAGAATCCGCGAATTGATCATGGAGGCGTGATGGGCGGTTACTCGAGTTTGTGTCTCGGTTCGGCTCGGAAGAGCAGTGCATCGAGCATCTCGCCGAGCTTCGCTGGCTGGGTGGCTACGTCTGCGCGAAGTGCGGCGGCCGCGAGGCTTGGCGCCTGAAGGTGCGGCGGCCACGGGTCTACGAGTGCGGCACTTGCCATCATCAGGAATTGGTCACCTCAGGGACCGTGTTCCACCGGACGCATACGACCTGCCGAAATGGTTCCTCGCCGCCTATCTGCTGGGCCACGACAAGCGCGGAGTCTCGGCCAAGTTTCTGCAGCGTGAGCTGGGCGTCGCCTACCAGACGGCCTGGACGATAGCGCACAAGCTGCGCCACGCCCTCAGCGAGGATCCCGCTCACCCGCTCAGCGGCTTTCTCGAAGCGGACGAGAGCTTCATCGGCGGCAGGGTCGATCCGTCAAGTCCTGGACGAAGCACGGAAAACCCCGACAAGAGCCTGGTCGTCGTGCGGTCGAGAAGGTGCCGGCGCCCAAGAACAAGAAGGGCAAGCACGGCCACGCGGTGAAGCGCCAGCACGGCTTCTATGCCGGGAATGCCCGCATCGCCGTGCTGCCGGCCGCTACCGGCGCCGAGCTCGGGGCGTTCCTCAAGGCCAATATCGAGGCTCGCTCGCACCTCCTGACCGACGGCTTCAAAGGATACCAGGGGCGCGACGCCACCCTTGGCGAACACCTGAAACACACCCCGGTGACCCAGGCGCCGGCGCCAATGCGGCGAATTCTTCCCGATCATCCATACGCTCTTCAGCAACATCAAAGCCTGGCTGGTCGGAACCCATCACGGCGTCAGCGCCAAGCACCTGCCGCGCTACCTCCGGGAATGGGCGTATCGCTTCAACCGACGCAACCTGCCCGAGGGCCTCGACCGGTATCTCATCCGGCGCGCTGTCGAATGCGCCACGATAACCTATGACCAGCTCACGGCCGGCGGTATGGCAGCCGGGTCTACGCGAAACCGACGATGCAGGCGGGCTCCACATCGCCATAGGCACCGGCCTTCGCCGGTGTGACCGAAATGGTGAGATCCCTTGGCAATGATGAACTTACATCTTTCCGCCCGGGCACGCGGCTACTCTGCCGCGGCGGCAGCGCGGCTGGCGCGCTTGCGGGCGTTCGGGTCGAGCAGCCGCTTGCGCAGGCGCAGCGATTTCGGGGTCACTTCGAGCAGCTCGTCGTCGCCGACATAGGCGATCGCCTGTTCGAGGCTCATCGCCAGCGGCGGGGTCAGCCGCACCGCCTCATCCTTGGACGTGGTGCGGATATTGGTCAGCTGCTTGCCCTTGGCCGGGTTGACGTCGAGGTCGTTGCCGCGGGTGTGGGCGCCGATGATCATTCCCTCGTAGATCTGCGCCCCCGGGTCGATGAACATCGGCCCGCGGTCTTCGAGGTTCCACAGCGCATAGGCGATCGCGACGCCATTGGCGGTCGAGACCAACACACCGTTGCGCCGGCCCTCGAGCGGCCCCTTGTGCGCGGCGTAGCCGTGGAACAGCCGGCTCATGACCCCGGTGCCGCGGGTATCGGTCAGAAATTCGCCCTGATAGCCGATCAGCCCGCGGGTCGGCCCGAGAAACGTCAGCCGCAACTTGCCGCCGCCCGACGGCCGCATCTCCTGCATCTCGGCCTTGCGGCGGCTCATCTTGTCGACGACGATGCCGGCAAATTCCTCGTCGACATCGACCACGACCTCCTCCACCGGCTCGAGCCGCTGGCGCGTCGCCGGGTCGCTCTTGAACAGGACACGCGGACGCGAGATCGACATCTCGTAGCCCTCGCGCCGCATCGTCTCGATCAGGACGCCGAGCTGCAATTCGCCGCGGCCGGCGACCTCGAACGCCTCCCTCTGCGTACTTTGGGTGACCTGGATCGCGACATTGCCCTCGGCCTCACGGAACAGGCGTTCGCCGATCATACGCGAGGTCACCTTGGTCCCTTCGCGCCCGGCGAGCGGGCTGTCGTTGACCGAGAAGGTCATCGCCAGGGTCGGCGGATCGATCGGGTCGGCCGGCAGCGGCGTCACGACCTCGGGGGCGCAGATCGTGTCGGCGACGGTGGTGAGCGCGAGCCCGGCGACGGCGATGATGTCGCCGGCCTGCGCCTCCTCGATCGGTCGGCGGTCGAGCCCGCGATACGCCTGCAATTTGGTCAGCCGCGCCTGCTCGATGACCCGGCCGTCGCGGGCCAGCGACTTGACCGGCATGTTGAGCCGGGCCACCCCCGAATGGATCAGCCCGGTCAGCACCCGGCCGAGATAGGGGTCGTAGTCGAGGGTCGTCGCCAGCATCGCGAACGGCGCCTCGGGATCGGCCTCGGGCGGCGGAACGTGCGAGAGGATCAGCGCGAACAACGGTGCGAGGTCGCGGCGCGGCGCATCCAAATCGGCGACCGCCCAGCCGTTTCGGCCCGAGGCGAACACGGTCGGGAAATCGAGCTGCGCATCGCTCGCGTCGAGCACCGCGAACAGGTCGAAGATCTCGTTGTGGACCGCACCGGCCCGGGCATCCGGGCGGTCGATCTTGTTGATCACGACGATCGGCCGCAGCCCGCGCCGCAAGGCCTTGCCGAGCACGAACTTGGTCTGCGGCATCGGCCCCTCGGCGGCGTCGACCAGCACCAGGACCCCGTCGACCATGCTGAGGATGCGCTCGACCTCGCCGCCGAAATCGGCGTGGCCCGGCGTGTCGACGATGTTGATGCGCACGCCATGCCAAACGACGGAGGTGCATTTCGCCAGGATGGTGATGCCGCGCTCGCGCTCGAGCTCGTTCGAATCGAGCGCCCGCTCGGCCACCTGCTGGTTGGCGCGAAAGGCACCCGACTGGCGCAGCATGGCATCGACCAAGGTGGTCTTGCCGTGGTCGACATGGGCGATGATCGCGATGTTGCGGATATCCATGATTCCAACACAGATCCGCGCCCCGGAGGGCGCGGGCTCGGGAGGTGGGTTTCGCTGCTCTTGCTGTCATCTGCAGCGAATCTGCAGCGGCTGTCGGCGGCAACGCGACGAGCCGTCACGAATTGCACTCGGGCCGGGCACCGACAGGCTGATTATTTCGGCAACGCTCAAACGGGCGGTCCCACCCCAGTTAGGAAGCCGAGGGCCGCGGGTCAAGCCGTGGCGACAACCGCCGGTGTCGCGGGTGGTCTGCGCCCGCGAGATTGATGGCGGACGTCCGCATTGCGGGAGCCGATGGCGAAATCAGCAAGGGAGCGCCCGGCCAGGGCCGACGATGGGCCTAAGCCGGTCCCGGTCGGGGCAGTCACAGCTCGGCGGCTACTTCGCGCAGCACGTTGCGCAGCCACAGAATGGCGGGCTCGCCGCCGTGTTCGCGGTGCCACAGCGCCATGATCTCGAACGGCGGCGACGCGTAGGGCGGCTCGAACAGCTTGAGGCGGTAAACGCCGGCAAACGCGACGGCGAGACGACGCGGCAGCGGTGCCGCCATGTCGGACTGGCTGACCACGGCGAGCGCCGCGAGAAAATGCGGTGTGGTCAGGCCGACCACCCGGCTCAACCCATGCGCCGCGAGCGCGCCTTGCAGCAGGCCCACCTCGCTGCGCATGACCATCCGTTCGAGCCCATGATCGACGACATAGCCGGCCACCGCCTGCTCGTCCTCGCCGGTCGCCGAAATCAACAGATGCGGAAGCCCGGCGAGCCGTTCGAGGGTCAGCTCCTGCCAGGCGGCCGGATGGTCGGCGCCGACGACCCAGACCCGCGTCTCGCGAAACAGCGGCGCGCAGGCGAACCATTCGGGGACGCGCCGAAAGCTGCCGATCGCCAGGTCGGCGCGCCCGGCGAGCAGCGCCTCGGCCACCCCCATGTTGCTCGGCCGGATCCGGAACTCGGCATGGGGTGCCGCCTCGCGCAACCGCGCCAGCAGAGCGGGCACCAGCACGGCGCCGACATATTCGCCGCAGATGATGGTGAAGCGCCGCGCGGTCTCTCCGGGAACGAATTCGCCAGGGGTCAACGCGCTCTGGAGATGGAGCAGCCCTTGACGCAGCCGAGGTGCGATCTCGGCGGCGCGTGCGGTCGGCCGCATGCCCTCGGGGCCGCGCACGAACAGTTCGTCCTCGAGCACGTAGCGCAGCCGGTTCAAGGCATGGCTGATCGCCGATTGGGTCAGGCCGAGTCGCTCGCCGGCGCGGGTGACGCTGCGCTCTTCGATCAGCGCATCGAACACCCGTAGCAAATTCAAATCGATGTCATTGAAATGAAGGCTGTTCATGGTTGCGGTGCAATATGATCAGCAAAGCGGGCCGGCGCGCTGTCGGCGGGCCCATTTGCTCGGCGGGGCGGGCCGGCAACGCCGGCGGCGTCAGCGCTTGGCGGCGAAGACGCCCGAGGTGAAATAGGGTGAGCCGACGGTCTTGCTGAAGGAGAAGTTGCCGCCGGTCTCGGCCGCCATCGGGCCGTAGAAACTCCCGGAAATTGCCCCGGCCAGGCCCGGGACGCTCTTGATGGCGAAGGTATAGTTCGATCCCGACAGCGGGGCGCTGCCATTGGCGCTGAAGCTCAAACCGTCGTAATTGGCGACGGAAAACGTGCCGGTTCCGGTGCCGAAATGGTAAACCGCGCTCAGCCCCCCCGAAGCCAGATATTGCGCACCGTTGTTGACCACCGTGCCGAACAAATTGCCGGCGTAGCTCCCGGTAAAGTTCGCTCCCTTCAAGCTCGAGATATCGCCGACGCTGGTCGGGATCCCGGCGACCCAGGAATTGATGTGCCCGACATCGACGCGCGCCGCATTCGTCCCGGAAGCCGGGGTGTCGATCTCGCCGCCCCAATAGCCCCATTGCAGGTATTGGCAAGCGCTGCACAGGCCGTTCGGCAACAGTGCCGTCGGCGGCGCCGCGGTCTGCGTCACCAGATAGAGATTGGGGTTGGTGTTGGGGAAGGTGGAGGCGAGGGACACGCTGACCCCGTTGACCGTCGACGGGGTGTCCGGGCTTTCCTGCACCGCGAACAGGTTGTTGTTGATGTAGGCCTGCCGGGCGTTGGTGCCGTCGGTCGAGCCGAATTGCAGCACCATTCCGTTGTTTGCCGGGATGCCGCTGGTGCTCGAGGTGGCGGGATCGCCGCCGGTCAGGGTCGCGGTCAGGTGCAAGTCGCTGGGATAGGTCGAAATCGCGGTCTGCCCGGTCAGCGCATAGGGGATCGGAGCTGCCCACCCCGCCATTGGGCTCCTTGGTCATGACCCCGCCGAACCAGCCGGTCAGGGTCTGCGCCGCCGGGGCGGCGGTCGCAACCGTCGGCGCCGTGGTCGGCACCGCCGGCTGGACGAATTGATAGGTGGCGGTCGTCGTTTGGTTCAGGGTGTTGGTCTCGACGGCGTTGGCGGCCCCCGCGCCGGGGCTGAGCGCAAAGCCCTCGATCCCGGTGTTCCCGTAAAAGCTGTTGCCGAGGCCGTCGACCGGGGTCGCGTAATAGGTGTTGATGCGGGTCGGCTGACCGGTTGCGGTCGCCAGATAGCTGCCGTGAATGACGCCTTCGAGGATCGCCGGGCTCCCGGTGACGTTGCCGACGAGAACGAGGATCGCGGAGCTCTGCCCGGCGCCGGTCCCATTGATCGCCAGGCTCGCCTGCAACGCCTTGGTCGAGCCGCTGCTGGTCGAAAACACGCTTCCGACCGGCGTCGCCAGGATCAGCGGCGAAATCGAGCTCTGCAATCCGGGGGGCAATCCGGCTGCGGTCTGCGCGCTGAGGAACGGGATGACCGAGGCGGTCGGCAGGTTGAACGCGAGGACGGTCGGCGAGGTCGACGTCGCATTGTAGAAGTTCACATTGACCGGCTGTCCGCCATAGACGAACGCGCCGCGCCGTCGAGCTGGCGTAGAAGAACGTGCTGTCGGCGGAGGCATATTCCGAGCTGGCGGTCAACGGGAAGCTCACCGGGCCAGACGCGGTGGTGGCGCTGAACATCCCGTTGGTGACGTTGCCGGCGGTGTAGGGCACCAGACTGCCGTTCGAGAACACGTCGCCGGTGGCGTTGACGATCTGGATACCGCTGGGCGGGGTCACTGGCGTCACCGGGGTTACCGGCGTCACCGGGCTTATCGGCGTCACCGGGCTTACCGGCGTTACCGGCGGGACGATAATCGGCGGGACGACGACGGCCGGCGGGACGATCGGCGTTCCCGATGGTAGGCTGGGAAATTGGGCGATCGTCACGGGTGCTCCGCCGCCGACCGGGGTAACGGTGGCCCCCGGCACTGAAACATTCTGATAGTTCAGCTGGTTCTGCTGGACCACCGGGGTCACGTTTTGCGGCTGCGGGGCCGGCGGCTGGGTGCGGGCCGAGGCCTGGATGCTGGCCGTGACATTGCTCGAGATCACGTTGGCGATGCCGCTGTTGGTGACCATGATTTCGGTCGGGATCGCCGGCGCGCCGCCATTGCCGCCGGCCCGTCCGTCAACTTGGGCGAGCAGCGACGCGGTGGCGCCCGGCGGCGCCGGACCGGGGTCGGACGGGGAGGCGCCCGGCCGCGCCACAGTCACCTCGAAGCCCGGCCGGGTGATCGTCTGGCTGACGCCGTTCAACCCCGGTGATGGTGACGCCTTTGCCGTAGACAAAGATGACTTCGAGCGCATTGCAGCCGGCCGACGGCAAAGCGGCGGCGGGAGCGCAGTCGGACCCCACCTTGACCAGCATCACCCCGCCGCGGATGCCGATGGTGGCGGCCGGCGTGCGCATCGTGACCGCATTGTCCTGCTTGCTGAGCTTGCCGCCGACGAAGCGGAACACGCCGCGGGTCAGGCTCGCGACCAGCCGGCCGGTGCCGGCGTTCGGGTTGTAGACGAACTGGTCGATGACCAAGTTGGCGCTCGGCCCGACCGACAGCGTCGATTCGTCGACGAAGAGGATCTGTGTCTGCCCCTCGGCCTCGGTGCTGATCCGCTCGTTGAACACCACGTCCTGGCCCAGCACCAGGCGCCGCGGCAAGCCGCCGGGCGGGATGCCCGTCGCCGCCGGGTTGACCGCGCTGTCGACTCCGACCCGCTGCTGGGCGAACGAAGCCGGCCCCGCGAGCCCGAGGCCGAGCAGCAGCGAGACCAGTGCAACGGGCCACGACGCACGCGGGACGATTGTTGTCATCGGACCCTCTCTGGACGATAAAGCTGTTTTAAAAGCGGATCTGCGGTCCGAGCAAGATCGAATTGTTGGTGTAAGCGTAAATCGGCAGGTTGGACGAGACGATATCACGCTCCAGTTGTAGAACCACCGAGATGGTCGCGTTGACCGGCACCGCCTCGGTAACGCCGAAGCGCCAGCGTTGCGTCAGCTGGCTGCTCGGCGAAAACACCAGAGGGTTGCCGCCGGTGTTGCAGCACGGATCGGGCGAGGCATAAATGCTCCAGGCGCGGCCGACAAAGGCCGAGCTTTCCCACGGATAGGCCGAAATCGAAAACGGCGCGCCATAGTGGATGCGATAGGAGCCGGTCACGGCGTAACTGTCGTTCGTGTAATAATCGAGCCGCGTCGTCTGGTCGAGGTAATCGAATTCGAGGTTCAGCGCCGAGTTGTCGGTGACCGGCTTGGTCGCCGACACCGACACGAGCTTGTCGCTGCCGTCGAGGCCGGTTGACAGCGGGCGGTCGGCGGCGTTGGTGAAGTTCTTTTGGCGAAATTCGAACACCGATTTCAGCGCCAGATCGCCCCAGACGAGCTCGTCGTATTCGAGCCCGGTCCCATAGGCGTCGAAGTACTGGTTCTCGCCGAGGCCGACTTCGTCGAAAATGACGTAGGGCTTGACCGAAGCGAGCCGGTTGCCGAGGAGGCCGCCGTTCGGAAAATTGAGACGCGGTCCGCCGGTCACCTCGAGCAGGTCGAGATCGAGCCGATCGACCGCCTGGTTCAAATAATGGTTGACGTAGCCGACGCTGGTGACTTCGAGGGTATCGTGGTTCTGGGTCTCCAAATCGTAGCTGTACAACAGCGACCCGCTGGCGAACACGCTGCCCGAAGACTGCTTGACGAACTGGCTGTTGAGCAGCACCGGGCCGATCGGCGACAGGATCAGCGGCGAGCCGGGGGCGACGTTGGCGTCGGTCTGGTATTGCCCGCCGAGAAAGATGTAGCCGGAAAGCTGGTTGCGCGACTGCTGCTTTTCGATCTGCGCCAGATATTCGGCGATGCGCGCACGCACCGCTGGCGGCGGATTGGCGGCGGCGGCCTTGTCGAAATAGTCGCGGGCGACGGAGTACGACCCCATGCGGAAATACAATGCCCCGAGCTCCAGGTTGACCCGCGGCAGATTGGGGTTGAACAGCAGCATCCGCTCGAGTCGCCGAGACCGCCGCCTCGTAATCGCCCAGGCGCGCCGCAACGTCGGCATAAGCAAAGGTGACGTCGAGGTTTCCCGGATTGCGCAGCATTTCTTGGAACAGCGCTTCCTTGCGGGCTTCGAGCACGCCCTTGTCATCGGCCGCGGCCGGCTGTGCAGTCGCCGCCGGCACGGCGACAGGGATAACGAGCACGAAAATCCCGCAGAAGACCGTCGAGATTGCTGCGAGATGGAGTGCTGCGCCCTTTAATTTGTCGAACGCGCTCACCGCCTGTTTCCCCCGCTTGGCCGATGCCGAGGTTCGGGTCATCCCCAACCAGAACGACTTTATGTTACGAGCTTGCTCGACTGCAAGTCTCGCCGCCGGGATGAAGACGCTCCCCGCGTGTTTGCCGAGCGCGATCCGCCAGGTGCTTGCGGCCCGGTCCCAATCGGCGCCAGACTATCGGCGCCGCACTCTAGTGAAACCAGGTGCCGCTCGCGGCGAGCGATGGCGGGCCGAGGGCAGGAGGCTGGCGCGTGACCACGCCGCTTTACGATGCGCTCGAAGCACGCGCCCCGGCGCTGCGCGAGGCGGCGCTGATGAGGGCGCTGCCGGCGCTGATCGCCCAGGCCAAAGAGCGCTGCCCCGCCTACCGTTCGCTCTTCGCCGCGATTCGTCCCGAGGAAGTGACCGATCGGCGAGCCTTGGCCGAGTTGCCGCTGACGCGAAAATCGGAGCTGATCGCGCTGCAGCGCCGCGACCCGCCCTTCGGCGGGTTTGCCGCGGCGCCGCTGTCGCAGCTTCGCCGTGTCTTTGTCTCGCCCGGTCCGATCTATGAGCCGGAGGGACGGCGCGCCGATTACGGCCGCTTTGCCCGCGCGCTGTTTGCCGCCGGGTTTCGCGCCGGCGACCTCGTGCACAACACGTTCTCTTACCATCTGACCCCGGCCGGCGCGATGGTCGAGAGCGCCGCCGAAGCGCTCGGCTGCCCGGTCGTTCCGGCCGGCCCCGGCCAGACCGAGCTGCAGCTCCGCGCGATCGCCGATCTGCGCCCGGTCGGCTATGTCGGCACGCCGTCATTTCTGAAAATCCTGCTCGACCGGGCGGCGAGCGACGGCACCGATATTTCGTCCTTGAAAAAAGCGCTGGTCTCCGCCGAAGCTCTGCCGGCGGCCCTGCGCCGCGAATTCAGCGGGCGCGGGGTCGGTGTGCTGCAGTGCTACGGCACCGCCGACATCGGCGTCATCGCCTTTGAGAGCGCCGGCCCTGACGGCGAGGCCGAAGCGGGCATGGTGCTCGACGAGGAGATCATCCTCGAGCTGGTCCGCCCCGGAACCGGTGAACCCGTGGGCGCCGGCGAAGTCGGCGAAGTCGTGGTGACGACCTTGACCCCCGAATATCCGTTGATCCGCTTTGCCACCGGCGATCTTTCGCGGATGCTGCCCGACCGCGGCATCGGCCGCGCCGACGGCCGGACCAACCATCGGATCGAGGGCTGGCTCGGCCGCGCCGATCAAGCGACCAAAGTGCGCGGCATGTTCGTCCATCCCGAGCAGGTCGCCGATGTGCTGCGCCGCCACGGCGCGGTCGGCCGCGCACGTCTGGTGGTCGAGCGGCCGGGCAACACCGACGAGATGACGCTGCTCGTCGAAAGCGGCGAGCGCGCGGACGACCTCGCCGCGATCGCCGAGACCGTCCAGGCCTTGACGCGGCTGCGCGGGAGGGTCGTTGCGGTGGCCCCGGGCAGCCTGCCCGCGGACGGCAAGGTGATCGAGGATCGCCGCGATCTCAGATGAAATTCACCAAATCGTCACACTTTTTTCAAACGGTGGACCCAATCCGCGCCCCATATGGTACGCGTAAGGTCTACCCTTACAGGTTTGTCCCCCAAACCTCGCAATCGGTCGAACCGTTCGACCGATGGCCAAAGCGGCTCCGGATTCCCCCTCCGGAGCCGCCTTTTTGATTACGCGCGAACATTACGCGCGAACCCAGATAAGGGAGGGGGCAAGCCGATCACAACCCACTAGCGCAGATCGACGATCTCGACCCAGTTCGGCATCTTGCCCATCGGATATTGGTAGGCGACCGACAAGGCGCCCGTCTGCGGGTCGATTTTGTGGACGGTCATCGCGTTCGAATCGAGCCCGACCGCAAGTAGAAACCGGCCGCGCGGATCGATGTTGAAGCCGCGCGGGGTCTTTTGGGTGGGCCAGCGGCCGATCGGCGACAGCTTTCCGGTCGATGCGTCGATCCGGAACCCGGCGAGCGTGCTCGATTTGCGCTCGCTGCCATAGATAAAGCGCCCGTCGGGGGTGACATGGAGGTCGGCGGCGGCCGGCTGCTCATGAAAATCGGCCGGCAGCGTGTCGACGATCTCGATTTCCTTCAGCGTCCCGGTTGCGGGGTCGATGGCAAAGGCGGCGATGCGCGCCGTCGTCTCGGTGATCAAATAAAGGAATCGGTGATTGGGGTGAAAGGCCAGATGGCGCGGTCCGTTGCCGGGCTCGAGCCCGATCGCGGCGGGCGAGTTCGGCGACAGCTTTCCGGTCGCGGCGTCGAACGTCCATTCCATGACGATGTCGCCGCCGAGGCTCGTCGCGTAGCTGTATTTGTTCGCGGCATCGACGACGATGCAGTGCGCCTTGGGCTTGGTGTGGATGACTTCGATCGTCTGGCCCTGAACCCGGCCTTGCCCGTCGATCGGGTTGATCGCCAGCAGCGAGCCCGGATAGGAGGCGCACAACAGAAACCGGCCGCCGCGGTCGGTGATGATATAGGCCATGCTGGCCGCCAGCGGCGCGTTCGCCAGATGGGTCAGCCGGCCGCTCGCCGGGTCGATCGCAAAGCTCGCCACCGTGTAGGGCTCGCTGCGCAGCGCGGCATAGAGAAACCGATGGTTTGGGCTGAGCGCCATCGGCATGCTGGTCGGCGACGGCTTGTCAGTGCCCGGGACCGCCACCTGGTCGATCGCGGTCAGAGCGCCGCTCTCGCGGTTCATCGAAAACACGCCCACTTGCGGATTGCCGGCATCGGAAACATAGACGACCGTGTCGGGCAGATTGTCGGCCATGGCTTTTCCTGCACTGACAAAGGGTTTCGGGCCCACGATTCCGGCCAGCCCGAGAGCCAGCGTCGCCCGTCGCGTCAACCGCGTTGCCGCCATCTTTTCCTCCCGACCCGCCGCATTTGCGCCCGAGGTTAGAAGCAGGAGACCGACGGCGCAACTCGCCGGCCGGTTATTCCCGCTGCAGCTGTCGGGCGGTCTGCGCCGCCGGCCGGTCGTGACACCGCTTGAGCCAGGCTTCGGCGTGCGGAACGGCGGCGAGGCCGACCCGCGCCTGGCGCGCCCAGGCGAGCACGCTGGCGACGTTGAGGTCGGCGACGGTGAAATGGTCGCCGATCAGGTAGGGCGTCGCGGCGACGGCGGTGTCGAGGACCTTCAGCGGGGCGGCGAGCGCCTGCTCGGCCTCGTCCGCGGCGGCGGGGTCGCGCTGCTTCTCGGGACCGATCCGGTTCAGCAATGCGGCGAGCGCCGGGCGCTCGACTTCGGTCATCGCCCAAAAGCTCCATTGCCAGGCGCGCGCCTCGTCCTCCAGGCGCTGCGGGTAGAGGCCGCCGGCGCCGCCGTATTTCTTGGCGAGGTAGAGGTTGATGGCCATCGATTCCCACAGCTTGAAGCCGTCGTCGTCGATCGCAGGGACGTGGCCGTTCGGATTGATCGCGAGATATTCCGGCCGGCGGGTGCTGCCGTCGGCGAAATCGAGCTTGACGTGCTGGTACTCGAGGCCGAGCTCGGTCGCCATCCATAGGGTGCGATACGCTCGCGACCGCGCGACCCCGTAAATTTTCAAGGCCATTCGACGCCTCCTCGGTTTGGGGGAAGCCTCCTCGGTTTTTCCCTATTCTGCGACCGGTCGGCGGAGCGCCCAGAAGCGGGCCGACCTATTGCAGCCGGTGCGGCAGGGCGGCGATCGCGGCATCGATCAGCGCCGCACCGCGCTCTTCATCCAGCCCGGCGGCGATCGCCTGGCGGGCGGCCGAGATCGCGACGTTGACCGTGACCGACCGGATATCGGCGATGGCCTTGGCTTCCTCCTGCGCGATCCGCTCCTCGGCTAGACGCCGGCGGCGCTGCAGCATCTCTTCGAGGTCGCGGGCCGATTGCTCGGCGATGCGCTCGGCTTCCGCCCTGGCATGAGCGACGATCGCCTCGGCCTCGGACGCCCCCTCGCTCTGTTTCTGCCGGTAGGCGGCCAAGGTACGCTCGGCTTCCTCCCGCAGGTTGCGCGCCGCGTCGAGCTCTTCTCGGATCCGTGTCGCGCGGGCGTCGAGCCCGCCGAGCAGCGAACGCCGTCCCGGCTTCCAAACAATGGCGATGAACACCACGACGGCGACCAGGACCCAGAACTCGGGGCTTTTGATCAGATCGGGCATCATGCGGTCCGTTCGGCCACCGCGCGATCGACTGCAGCGGCGAGGCCCGGCTCGTCGGCATCGGCCCCGGTCAGCTTTTGCGCGATCGACCGGGCGACATCGATCGCGACGCCGCGAATCTCGGAAAATGCCTGGTGCTTTGCTGCGGCGATCTGCGCTTCGGCCGCCTTGGTCTGCGCCGCGAGCGTCTCGGCGAGGTGCCGCTGGCGTTCGGCGGCCTCGGTGGCGAGCCGCTCGGCGGTTTGCCTTAGCGCCTCGTGCGCCTGTGCGCGCGCCGCCGCCAGGCTCTCCAGGTACTGGGCCATCGCTGCCTCGGCCTGGGCGCGGATCTCGGCGGCACGGGCGAGATCGCTGTCGAGCCGGCTGCGCCGGGCGGCGATGGCGGCGCCGACGCGCGGCAACGCCACCAGCCGCATCAGCAGGTAAAGGACGAAAAACGTCACCGCCAGCCAGAACAGCTGCGGCACAAAGGTCGTGACATCAAGTTGCGGCATCCGGTGCGGCCCTCGTCGAAGCTCCTCGGACGGCCGCCGCTCAGAGCACGAACAGCAGCAAGAGCGAGACGATCAACGCGTAGAACGCGACCGCTTCGGTCAGCGCGAAACCGAGCATGCCGATGCCGAACACCTGGTCGCGGGCGGCGGGATTGCGCGCGATCGAGCTGACCAGCGCGCTGAAGACATTGCCGATGCCGACGCCGACGCCGGCCAGCGCGATCGCGGCGAGGCCGGCGCCAATAAATTTGGCGGAGGTCGGGTCCATGGTGTCGTCCTTTCCGAGGGGGGTGGATGTGGTTGCAGCCGCCGGACCGACCGGCCGATCAGTGGAGATGGGCCGATCAGTGAAGATGGATGGCGTCGCTCAGATAGAGGCAGGTCAGGATGGCGAAGACGTAGGCCTGCAGGATGTTGATCACGAGTTCGAGGGCGATCAACGCGACGTTGAACGCGAGCGGCAAAAAACCCAGCAGACCGAGCGCGACGGTAAACCCCGCGAAAACCGCCAGCATCGTGTGACCGGCCAGCATGTTGGCGAAGAGCCGCAGGCTGAGGCTGACCGGCCGCGTCAAGTAGGAGATGATCTCGATCGGAATGAGCAGGGGCGCCATCAGCAGCGGCGCTCCCGGCGGGAAGAAGAAGGTGAAGAAACGAATGCCGTGGCGGACGAAGGCAATCACGGTAACAAACAAAAAGACGAACAGCGCCAGCGCAAATGTGACCACGATCTGGCCGGTAAAGGTGAAAGCTGTAAGGAATCAACCCGAGCAGATTGCCGAACAGGATAAAGATGAAGATCGAGAACACCAGCGGGAAATACTTCTGACCCTCGTCGCCGACGTTCTCGCGGACCATGCCGGCGACGAATTCATGCAGCAGCTCGGCGATCGATTGCAGCCGGCCGGGGACCAGAGCGGCGCGGGCGGTGGCGCCGACCAGCAGCAGGGTGGCGAACGCCACGGCGATCGTCATCAGCAGGGCCGAGTTGGTGTAGGAGATGTTGACCGAGCCGAGATGGAGCGGGATCAGCCGCTCGATCGTGAACTGCTCAAGAGGTGATTGGTGCGCCGCCAAGTTCTTCCCCAAGCCGATCTTTGCCGATGCCGATTTCTACCCGGGCCGCTGCCTACTCCGGCGGCAGCCGATTGCCGCGCCGCGCCGCGGGCGGCGGACCGCCGTAGCCCACACCCTTTGCCGCGCGGAACACATTGACCATGCCCGCGGCCATGCCGAGAAACAAGAATACGATCAGCCCCCAAGGCCGCGTCCCGAAAAAGCGGTCGATCAGCCAGCCGATCGCCAGCCCGACCAGCAATGCCGCCGCCAGCTCGGTCGCCATCCGCATGCCGAGGCCAAGCCCGCCCGGCGGCGCCCCGGTGCGGCCGCTCATCTGCTGACGAAGCCGCTCCTGCTGGGCCCTGTCGATCTTGTCGCCGAGCCGCGCCAACGGGTCGGGCGGCGGATCTTCGCTCATTCAGGGAAGCCCGACCATCCAATTCCCGCCCTAGGCGCCCCCCCGCCGGAACGCGGCCACCCTAATGAGGCCTCCCAACCCTGTCAAGCCGCCCGGCCGCCCAGTAATGCCCCGGATCCAGCAATGCCCCGGATACGGAGTCCGGCTGGCGATCACCGCCGGGGAGCGCGGCATCATCTCCTGCCACGGCAGGCGGCATCACTCCCGCCCGCCTTAGAACGAACGACTGAAGGGACCGCTTCACTTTAGTTTTCCGATAGCGGCACGGCTTCGATGTCGGTATGCGGGAGGTCGTTGCCTTGGAACAACAACGGCAACCGACAAGTCTTTGCCAGAGCAACGGGTCTGCGCCAGAGCATGGGCAAAGCAATCGCCATAATTGAGCCCGGCCGTATGGCGGCCTTTGCCGTAGCGCCGCCACGCCAGCCTGGCGATTTCGGCCTAGTCTTGATCGACCATAACAACTTCGACAGCCGCGCGGTAGAGCAGCAGATCGAGCTCGCGCCCGCCGGCGTCGCCTTTGCGGCTCTCGATTACCATCGAGGCTTCGAGCAGGTTCGCCGCCGACAGAAGACGTGGGGAGCCGGATTCGATTGCCTGGGCAACATTGGCCGCGTTTGCTTCGTTCAACAGCACGGCGATGATCGCCGAGGTATCGATGACCATCAGCGAGGGAGCCCGCGCTCGTCATAGCCGAGGATCTCGTCCGCGGTTCGGGTATCGAGATTGGGCAGGGAGGCGCAGCGCCTGCCGATTTCGAGGATTTCGGCGGCAAGGCTGCGAACGCTCCGGTTTGCCCGGACCCGCTGCAAACGCTCTTCGGCGGCTCTGCGGACTGCGGCCGTGACCGATTCCCCGGTGGCTGCGGCGAGCTGCGCACGGACTTTTCCGTCGCGGGGTCTTTGATGTTGAGCGGCATTGGGTGTGCCTAAAGATATCTTCCGCCGTGAAGCGCGACTATGAGTGGAGCTTGAGAACAGCGCCGAGCAAGGTCATGCCGGCGGCGAGCATCACACCCATGCGGATGGTGAGGCGCAGGCCGAGGTTGTCGATCGAGGCCTCCAGTTCGCGGCGCGCCGTATCGATCGCAGATTGGAGCTCTCTGCGAGCGGTGTCGAGATCGTGCCAAGTCACCAACTCGACCATGATGAACTCCCGTGCCGCCTCGGCATGGGCTTCGGCTTGGTCCTGCGGGACGCCTGCATCCGGCAGCTTCTTGGCAAAGCTGAGACTATCAAAGGCGAATGCCATGTGGCGTCCCTTACTTTGTGCTCCGCGGCTGGTTCTACCATAGCGGCAACCCGGTGACGTGGCGCGGCGTGCAAACCCATGAGGGCCGTTGCGCTGCGCGGGGCGCTCGCCGCCTTGCCCGCGCCGGGGATTCGGGTTAAGACGCGGGCCATCCCGCGCCTGCACCCGGCGCCCGCAAAGACGAGGCATTCCCGATGGCACGCAACAAGATCGCGCTGATTGGCGCCGGACAGGTCGGCGGCACCATCGCGCTGCTCGCCGGGCTCAAGGAACTGGGCGACATCGTGCTGTTCGACATCGTCGAAGGCGTGCCGCAGGGGAAGGCGCTCGACATCGTCCAGGGCTCGACGATCGAGGGCTACGACGCGGTCGTCAACGGCACCAACGACTACGCCGACATCGCCGGCGCCGATGTCGTGATCGTCACCGCCGGCATCGCGCGCAAGCCCGGCATGAGCCGCGACGATCTGATCGGCACCAACGCCAAGGTGATCTCGACGGTCGGCGCAGGCGATCAAGAAGCATTGCCCCGACGCCTTCGTGATCACCATCACCAACCCGCTCGACGTGATGGTGTGGGTCATGCGCGAAGCCTGCGGGCTGCCGGCGCACCGGGTCGTCGGCATGGCCGGAGTGCTCGACAGCGCCCGCTTCCGCTATTTCCTCGCCGAGGAGCTGGGCGTCTCGGTCGAGGATGTCAGCGCCTTTGTGCTCGGCGGCCACGGCGACATGATGGTGCCGCTGGTGCGCTATTCGACCGTCGCCGGCATCCCGCTGCCCGATCTCGTCAAGATGGGCTGGACCACCCAGGAGCGGCTGGACAAGATCGTCCAGCGCACCCGCGATGGCGGCGCCGAGATCGTCGGCCTGTTAAAGACCGGGTCGGCCTTCTACGCGCCGGCGAGCTCGGCGATCGCGATGGCCGAGGCCTATCTGCGCGACAAGAAGCGGGTACTTGCCGTGCGCCGCGTTGCTGCAGGGCCAGTACGGGGTCAAGGACCTCTATGTCGGGGTGCCGGTGGTGATCGGCGCCGGCGGCGTCGAGCGCATCGTCGAGATCGAGCTCGACCGCGAGGAGCAGGCCGCCTTCGACAAATCGGCCGCCGGGGTCCGCGAGCTGATCGAGGTGGTCAAAGGGATGAAGGTGCTGGGCTGATTCGAGCTGGTGAGCTGATCCGATGAACATCCACGAATATCAGGCCAAGGAGCTGCTGGCGAAATTCGGCGTCACGGTGCCGCGCGGTGCGGTCGCCTATACCGCGGCCGAGGCGGTCGCCGCGGCGCGCCGGCTCGGCGGGTCGGTGTGGGTGGTCAAGGCGCAGATCCATGCCGGCGGCCGCGGCAAGGCCGGCGGCGTCAAGCTGGTGCGCTCCGAGGACGAGGTCGCGGCGGCGGCGACGCGCAATGCTCGGCAAGAACCTCGTCACCCACCAGACCGGGCCGGGGGGCCGCGAGGTCAAGCGCGTCTATGTCGAAGAGGGCTGCGACATCGCCCGCGAGCTGTATCTCGGGCTGTTGATCGACCGCGAGACCGGCCGGGTGACCCTGATCGGCTCGACCGAGGGCGGGGTCGAGATCGAGGAGGTGGCCGAGCATTCGCCCGAAAAGATCCTCAAGGTGGCGATCGACCCGGCGAGCGGGATCGAGCCGTTCCATGCGCGCGAGATCGCCTTTGGCCTGGGCCTTGAAGGCAAGCAGGTCGGCGTTGCGGTCAATTTCGTCACCGCCCTCTACCGCGCCTTTACCGAGCTCGACGCCTCGGTCGCCGAGATCAACCCGCTGGTCGTGACCGGAGCGGGCGAGCTGGTGGCGCTCGACGCCAAGATCGGGTTCGACGACAACGCGCTTGTTCCGCCATCCGGAGATCGCCGCCCTGCGCGACGAGGACGAGGAGGACCCGAGCGAGGTCGAGGCCGGCAAGCACGCGCTCAACTACATCAAGCTCGACGGCAATATCGGCTGCATGGTCAACGGCGCCGGCCTGGCGATGGCGACGATGGACATCATCAAGCTCTATGGCGGCAGCCCGGCCAATTTTCTCGATGTCGGCGGCGGGGCGACGCGCGAGCGGGTCGGGACCGCGTTCAAGCTGATCCTCAGCGACCCCAACGTCGAAGGGATCCTCGTCAACATCTTTGGCGGGATCATGCGCTGCGACGTGATCGCCGAGGGCGTCGTCGCCGCGGCGCGCGAGGTCAACCTGCACGTGCCGCTGGTGGTTCGCCTCGAAGGCACCAATGTCGATCTCGGCAAAAAGATCATGCAGCAATCGGGGCTGCCGATCCTCGCCGCCGAGAACCTCGCCGACGCCGCGCAGAAGATCGTGACCGCGGTCAAGGAGGCGCGCTGATGTCGATCCTGGTCAACGCCTCGACCAAGGTCCTGTGCCAGGGCTTTACCGGCGCGCAGGGCACGTTTCACTCCGAGCAGGCGATCGCCTACGGCACCAAGATGGTCGGCGGCGTGACGCCCGGCAAAGGCGGGACCCGCCATCTCGACCTGCCGGTGTTCAACACGGTGCACGAGGCGCGCGCCAAAACCGGCTGCGACGCCAGCGTGATCTATGTGCCGCCGCCCTTTGCCGCCGACGCGATCCTCGAAGCCGCCGACGCCGGCATCCCGCTCGTCGCCTGCATCACCGAGGGCATCCCGGTGCTCGACATGGTGCGCGTCAAGCGCAGCCTCACCGGCGGCAAGACCCGGCTGATCGGGCCGAACTGCCCCGGCGTCATCACCCCCGACGAATGCAAGATCGGCATCATGCCGGGGCATATCCATCGCCGCGGCCCGATCGGCATCGTCTCGCGCTCGGGCACCCTGACCTACGAGGCGGTGGCGCAGACGACGGCGGTCGGGCTCGGCCAGTCGACCTGCGTCGGCATCGGCGGCGACCCGGTCAACGGCACCAACTTTGTCGAAGTGCTGGAAATGCTGCTCGCCGACGACGAGACGCAGGCGATCGTGATGATCGGCGAGATCGGCGGCACCGCCGAGGAGGACGGCGCCGCGTTCCTCAAGGCATCGCGCAGGAAAAAGCCGGTGGTCGGGCTTCATCGCCGGCAGCACCGCCCCGCCCGGCCGGCGCATGGGCCATGCCGGCGCCATCATCGCCGGCGGCAAAGGCGGCGCCGAGGACAAGATGGAGGCGTTGCGCAGCGCCGGCGTCACCGTCGCGCTGTCGCCGGCCGCGATCGGCACGACGATGCGCGACGTGCTGAAGGGCTGATGGCCTCCGCGCTTAGCAGTGATCGTGCGCACTCGACGGCGATTGGCGCGGCACCAGGGCGGCGGCTATGCCAGCTGGGCGGCCGACGTCAGCGGACCGCCTATATTGAGGGATGAGGAGCCGGCCCATGTCGCAACGAACCGAAGTGATCGAGACCACGGTGGGCGAAGTGGCGGCCGAGCTGACGCGCCGCGGGCTCGATCCGCACGATCGCGTCACGGTCACGATCCAGCCCGACGAACTGATCCCCGGCCGCCGTGAGGCGCGCCTGCGTGTCGATCGCGGCTGGCCTGACCGACGATGACATCGACCGGCTGATCAAGCGGGCGCAACACGAGGTCGAGCCGCCCGCCGGATGAGGGTGGTCATCGACACCAATGTTCTGCGTCAGCGCCGCGCTCAAACGAAATTCGATACCTGCCGCGGCCGCCCGCGCAGTCGAGCAGGACGGGGTCCTGCTCAAATCGTCGGCGACCGAGCGACAGCTCTTCGAAGTCATAGCTCGACCCTACTTCGTCCCGCTCATTGGCCAGGAGACGCGAGCCTGGTTACGAAAGCTGATGTCCACGGCCGAGACCGTCTCGCATCACCGAGCGGATCAGTGCTTGCCGCGATCCGACCGACGACAAATTCCTGGAGCTGGCGGTCAACGGCCGTGCCGACCTCATCGTGAGCGGCGACGCCGATCTACTCGTCCTCGATCCGTTCCGGGATATTCCGATTATCACGCCCGCCGCCTTTGTGCGAGACGCAAAGCAGTAATCCGCGGGGATCTTCAGCGCCGTCTCCCTATATTGTCGATATCGGCAGGAGCCGGCATCGACGCGGGGTCCCCAGCCTTTGCCGGTGTGCAGATGGGAAAGGATGTCAGAGACACCGATGGCTGATATCGACGGCGCGAGTTTTCTGTCCGGCGCCAATGCCGAATTTATCGCCGATCTCTATGCGCGCTTTCTCGACGACCCCGCATCGGTCGACGAGAGCTGGCGGCGGTTTTTCGCGGAGATCGGCGAGGATGCGCCGGCGGCACTGGGCGAGTTTCGCGGACCGCCTTGGGCAAGCCAGCCGTCGAGGCAATGGCGCCGCCGACCGGCGCTCGATGCCGAGGCATTGCGCCGCGCCACCAGCGACTCGATCCGCGCCCTGCAGCTGATCCGGTCCTATCGCGTGCGCGGCCATCTCGAAGCCGATCTCGACCCGCTCGGCCTCGACAAGCGCGGGCCCTATCCCGAGCTCGATTATCGCAGCTACGGCTTTGCCGAAGCCGATCTCGATCGCGAAATCTTCCTCAACGACATCTTCGGCCGCGAGCGCGCGAACCTGCGCGAGATCATCGCGGATCCTGCGCCGAACCTATTGCGGCAAAATCGGCGTCGAATACATGCACATCCAAGTCCCGGCCGAGCGCGCCTGGATCCAGCAGAAATTCGAGACGCCGGACCATCGGGCGCCGCTGTCGGCGGCGGACAAGAAGGAAATCCTGCAGATCCTGACCGTACGCCGAGACCTTCGAGCGGTTTCTCGACCGCCGCTATACCGGCACCAAGCGGTTCGGCATCGAGGGCGCAGAATCCCTGATGCCGGCGCTGGAAGCGATCCTGCGCCGCGGCAGCGCGCTCGGCATCCGCGAATTCGTGATCGGCATGCCGCATCGCGGGCGCCTCAACGTGCTGGCCAATTTCGTCGGCAAACCCTACGCCGCGATCTTTTCCGAGTTCCAGGGCAATTCGACCAACCCCGAGCACGTTCACGGCTCGGGCGACGTCAAATACCATCTCGGCACCTCGGCCGACCGCGAAATCGGCGGGCAGTACCATTCATCTGTCGCTGGCCGCCAACCCGTCGCATCTCGAAGCGGTCGATCCGGTCGTGCTCGGCAAGGTCCGGGCCAAGCAGCAGCAGCACGGCGACGACGAGCGGAGCCGAGATCGCCGGCATCCTGATGCACGGCGATGCCGCCTTCGCCGGCCAGGGGCTCGTCGCCGAGTTGCTCGAATTGTCGGAGCTGACCGGCTTTTCGCACCGGCGGCACGATCCACGTCATCGTCAACAACCAGATCGGCTTTACCACCGCGCCCTCCGCCGCGCGTTCGAGCCCCTACCCGTCCGATGTCGCCAAGGGCGTGCAGGCGCCGATCTTTCACGTCAACGGCGACGATCCCGAAGCGGTCGTCGCGGTCGCCCGCGTCGCCGCCGAATACCGCCGCGAATTCAAAAAGGACGTCGTCGTCGACCTGTTCTGCTATCGCCGCCACGGGCACAACGAGGGCGACGAGCCGGCCTTCACCCAGCCGCTGATGTACCGCACGATCGCCCGCCATCCGACGACGCGGCAGATCTATGCCGAGCGCCTGGTCGCCGAGGGCATCCTCGCCGAGGGCGAGCCGGAGGCGATGGCGGCGCGCTTTGTCGCCCGGCTCGAAACCGAGTTCGAGGCGGCCAAGAACTATCGCCCGAACAAGGCGGACTGGCTCGAAGGCGCCTGGGCCGGGCTCGAACCGGCGCCGCACGGCGATGGCGGCTGCGACACCGGGGTCGCGGCCGGGCTGTTGCGCGAGTTGGGACAGGGGCTGGTCACGCGTCCCCGAGGGTTTCCGCCTCAACCCCAAGATCGCCCGCCAGCTCGAAGCGAAGCGCGCGGCGATCGAGGCCGGCGAGGGCATCGACTGGGCGACCGCGGAGGCATTGGCGATCGCCTCGCTTATGCGCCGAGGGCACCCATGTCCGCATGTCCGGCCAGGACAGCGGGCGCGGCACCTTCTCGCACCGGCACGCGATCCTGGTCGATCAGGAGAGCGAGGCGCGCTGGGTCCCGATCAACCATGTCCGCGCCGGCCAGGCGCCGTTCGAGATCATCGACAGCCCGCTTTCCGAGGCGGCGGTCGTCGGCTTCGAATACGGCTACAGCCTCGCCGACCCGTCGACCCTGGTGTTGTGGGAGGCGCAGTTCGGCGATTTCGCCAACGGCGCCCAGGTCATCATCGACCAGTTCCTCAGCGCCGGCGAAGCGAAATGGCTGCGCATGAGCGGCCTCGTGCTGCTGCTGCCGCACGGCTATGAGGGGCAGGGGCCGGAGCATTCCTCGGCCCGCATCGAGCGCTATCTGCAGCTCTGCGCCGAAGACAACATCCAGGTGTGCAACCTGACCAGCGCGGCCAATTACTTCCACGCGCTGCGGCGCCAGATCCGCCGCAATTTCAGCAAGCCGCTGATCGTCTTCACCCCGAAATCCCTGCTGCGCGCCGAGGAAGTCGATGTCGCGGCTCGACGAGATGGGGCCGGGCAGCGCGTTTCACCGGGTGATCCCGGAAACCGGGCCGATCGCGGCCGATGACGCGGTGCGCCGCGTCGTCCTGTGCAGCGGCAAGGTCTATTTCGATCTGGTCAAGGCGCGGGCCGGCGAGCGGCGACGACCGGGTGGCATTGGTGCGGGTCGAGCAGCTCTATCCGTTCCCGTCCGACGCGCTCGCCAAGGTTTTGGCGCGCTAGCGCAATGCCGAGATCGTCTGGTGCCAGGAAGAGCCGCAGAACATGGGCGCGTGGAATTTCGTCGACCGGCGCATCGAACAGGTGCTCGCCGGGCTCGATATCGCCGCCAAGCGGCCGCGCTTCGCCGGCCGGGCGGAGGCGGCCTCGCCGGCCACCGGCCTGTTCAAGCGCCACGTCGAAGAGCAGGCGCAGCTCGTCGCCGACGCGCTCGCCGGCCTGAGCCGAGCCCGGCGATGGCGACCGAGATCAAGGTGCCGAGCCTCGGCGAATTGGTGACCGAGGCGACGGTGGCGAAATGGCTGAAGCGGCCGGGCGAGGCGGTCGCGGTCGACGAGCCGGTGGTCGAGCTCGAAACCGACAAGGTGACGTTGGAAGTGCCGGCGCCGGCCGCCGGGACGCTGGCCGAAATCGTCGCCGAGGAAGGCGCCAATCTGCCGGTCGGCGCGGTGCTCGGCCGCATCAGCGAGGGGTCGCGGCGGTGTGCGCCGTCGCCAGCCCTCACCCTCCCGCCGCGACAGCGACGGGTCCCTCCCTCTCCCGCATTGCGGGAGAGGGTGTCGAGCGCAGCGAGGCGGGTGAGGGCGAGGCCGCGAGCGCTCGAACGCTCGGGCCCCGCCGTGCGCAAGCTGATTGCAGAGAGCGGGCTCGACGCTGCGGCGATCGCGCCGACCGGACCCGGCAACCGGATCACCAAAGCCGATGTGATCGAAGCGCTGGCGCGCCCGGCGCAGCGTCGTCGGAGCCGGCTCGCGCCGCCGGCGCCCGCCCCGCCGTCGCCGCGCCGTCGGCGAGCGCGAGGTCCGGGTGCGCATGACGCGGCTGCGGCGGCGCGATCGCCGAGCGGCTGAAGGCGGCGCAGAACACCGCGGCGATGCTGACCACCTTCAACGAAATCGACATGAGCCAGGCGATCGCGCTGCGCGAGCGCTGGCGCGAGGCCTTCGAGAAAAAGCACGGCGTGCGGCTCGGCTTCATGTCGATCTTCGTCAAGGCGGCGATCGTCGCGCTGCAGGAGATTCCCGGGGTCAACGCCGAGATCGATGGCGACGACATCGTCTACAAGAACCATTACGACATCGGGGTCGCGGTCGGCATCGAGCATGGGCTCGTCGTGCCGGTTGTGCGCGACGCCGACCGGATGAGCTTTGCCGACATCGAAAAGACGATCGCCGCGCTCGGCCATAAGGCGCGCGACGGCAAATTGTCGATCGAGGAGCTTTCGGGCGGCACCTTTACGATCTCGAATGGCGGCGTCTACGGCTCGCTGTTGTCGACGCCGATCCTGAACCCGCCGCAATCCGGCATCCTCGGCATGCACAAGATCGAGCGGCGGCCGGTCGCGATGGCGACAAGATCGAGATCCGGCCGATGATGTATGTGGCGCTGTCCTACGATCACCGGATCGTCGACGGGCGCGAGGCGGTCGGCTTTCTGGTGCGGGTCAAGGAATGCGTCGAGGACCCGTCGCGCGCTGCTGTTCGACATCTGAGGCTGCTTACCGCGCCGCGGTCGCGGGCACAGCAGCCGGATGCCGTGATCCGCGCGATCATCGGCAGGATCTTGCGGTCGATATCCGATGCGCTCAGCGGCCCGACCTGGCGGTAGCGGATATGGCCGGTGCCGTCGACGACATAGGTTTCGGGCACGCCGTAGACCCCGAAATTGATCGCCGTGGTGCCGTCGCGATCGACGGCGACGCGGTTGAACGGGTTGCCGAAATCGTCGAGGAAACGGCGCGAATCCGCGGGCTTGTCCTTGTAGGCGATGCCGTCGAGGGTGACACCGGGACGATGCGCCAGCGCCATCAGCGCCGTCTGCTCCTCGCGGCACGGCGCGCACCACGAAGCGAAGAAGTTGACGAGCGTGACCCCGCCGCCGAGATCCTTGCGCGACAGCCCGTGCGCCGGGTCGTATAGGCCGGGCAGGGCGAAATCCGGGGCCGGACGATTGATCATCGCCGACGGCAGCAGGCTCGGGTCGTGCTCGAGGCCCATCGCAAAGGCGACGAGCAGCACCGCGAATAGTACGACCGGCAGCAGAAACAAAAGCTTGCGCTTCATGCCGTTGCGGCCCTTAGCGCACGCTTTGATCAGCTCGAATCATCCGCGGCGCTCAGCCGGTTGAG
Organism: uncultured Alphaproteobacteria bacterium; assembly: GCA_963795485.1. Lineage (GTDB taxonomy): Bacteria > Pseudomonadota > Alphaproteobacteria > ATCC43930 > CGMCC-115725 > AP-15. The sequence goes on along the minus strand of CAWCIL010000007.1, from coordinate 159,436 downwards.
ATTGCGTCCGCTCCAATAGCCTCCTCGCATGACATCCCGTTTCCACGCGGCAACGACGCCTCCAGTCAATGATCGCCAAGACCTGATGCGTCATCCTTATAGACTCTGCCGTCTTTCATTATGATCAGAAAATTCTTGGCTGGATTCTCTATAAGCTTGATGTTCTCAAGGGGTTGCCGTCGACGAGCAACAGATCGGCAAGCGCCCCTTCTTCCACGACCCCCAACTTTCCCGGATAAGGATTGCGCGGACCGGCTAAGCTGAGCAACTCGGCATTGGCGGCGGTCGCCATCCTCAGAATTTCGGCGTGGGTACCAGCGGGTCAGATGGGTCAACATGGCGCCCTGGCGCGCTGTCAGCGTTCCGGAGAACAGCAGATCCGAGCCGAACGCCGTCTTGATTCCGTGAGCTTTCGCGAGCGTATATGCCCGATCCGTGCCGGCAAGAACCTGAAGCTGGTCAATCCGGCTCTGGCCGGTCAGACAAATCAAATCATCGTCCCCGACGAATGGTTGAATGCTTAACCACACGCCCTTGTCCGCCATCAGCTTAGCGGTCGCTTCGTCCATCAAATGACCGTGCTCGATGCACTCGGCCCCGGCGGCAATCGCCCGCTGGATCGGGACCTGGCGGATAAGCGTGCACCGTGACGTAAGTGGCCCAGTCTCTCGGCGGCTTCGACCGCCGCGCGCAATTCGGGCTCGGTGAAGGTGGACGCCTCAAGCGGGCTGCGAGGTGAGGAGACGCCACCGCTTCCCACCAGCTTGATCTGCGACGCTCCCTGCAACAGCTGCTCCCGAACGCCAGCCGCACCGCATCCGGACCATCGGCAATGATGCTGCCGCCGGTCTGCTCGATGCGACTCAGGGTACCGCCGACACTCGGCAGATCAGACAGCGGACGCAGTCGCCATGACCGCCGGTCGCGGTTATCATGGCGCCGGACGGATAAATGCGCGGGCCCGAAACGAGACCCGCGTCGATCGCCTGCTTCAACGCAAAGGCGGGGCCGCCGAGGTCACGAACCGTGGTGAAGCCGCGCATCAGCGTGCGCTCCGCCTCGGCGCTCGCAGCCAGATAGATGTAACCGACATCGGCGGACATGAGTGTCGGGAGTGGAAGCGCGGCAAAGATGGAATGCCAATGCGCGTCGATCAGGCCCGGCATCAGAACCCGGCCCCCGCAATCGATCACTCTGCTCGCCATCGGGCGCAGCGGGGTTGCCCCCCGCTACCGCCTTGATCCGCTTGCCCTCGACGAGCACACGGACCCCTTCGCGCAACGTGCTGGACTTTCCGTCGAACAACCGGAAATTGGTGAACAGGATCGGCCGGGCGGCTGTCGGCGCCGGCTCTGCGGCGCCGGCGGGCCTAGGGCAGCCCGAGCAGACGCGATTGCGGCGGTGACATGCCGGCGACAAAGCCGCGGCGCGAAAGATCCGCGCCGATCCGCCGCGTCAGAGACGTGAACTTCCGGCCGGTGGCAGAGGCAGCCGAGCATGACTCGCCAAATCTGCGGTATCACCCGAGGTGCAGGAAGACACGGACGTACCTCCGACAAACTCGAATAGAGCGCCACCCGGTCATCCGCGCGGGTGTCGGGATATGTTCCGATCTGACGGCATCGTTCTTAATGGCCGACTAATGGCCAATTCGGGCCCCCCGCGGGTTTCAGCGGCGCCGCGGCGGCTTCGGTCGCCGCGCCCTCCTGCCAGTGCCCGCTCTTTTTCAGCGCATCGACGACCTCGCGCGGCATGTATCGCTCGTCGTGCTTGGCGAGCACGGTCGAGGCGGCAAAGTCGCCGTCCGGCTCCAGCTTCCTTCGGCGACCACCCCCTGCCCTTCGCGGAACAGGTCGGGCAGGATGCCGCGATAGGTGACGGGGATGTCGGTTTTGCCGTCGGTGATGCGGAACGAGACGGTATGCCCGCCGGCCGAGTGCGAGAGGCTGTGCCGCTCGACGAGCCCGCCGATCCGCACCCGGCGGTCGGGCGCAATCGCCTGCGTCTTCAGATCGCTCGGGCTGTAGAAGAAGACGAGGTTGCCGCTGAAGGCGGTCAGCACCAGCGCCGTCGCGCCGCCGAGCGCGGCCATGCCGAGCGCCAGCAGGCCCAGCCGCTGCTGCTTGCGGGTCATCGCCGCGGGCCGAGCTGCCGCTGCAGCTCGTCGAGGCTGCGCACGCTCTGCCGGTAGCGGCGCCAGGCAATAGAGGGCGAGACCGCCCAGCACGGCAACGCTCGCGCCATAGGCCGGCCACACGTAGACCGCATAGCCGCCCATCGCGAGATAAGCGCCGAGGCGGGCAACGCCGCCGCCTCAGCGCAGCGCCGGGCGCGCCGGTACCGCGCCTTCCGGCCCGAGGGGCGCCGATCCGGCGCGGACGGTCTCGGCGCCGGCGTTCGGTTGAGGCGCAGCGCCAGCGCCTTGCGTTCGTTCAGGCCGGTGCGCATGCGCACCATCAGCAACGTCGCGAACAGCAGCCAGAACGCCGCCGCCATGACCAGGAGCGGCACCAGCATCGACAGCGCGATCGTCGGCGCGCCGAGCCGCAGCACGCTCGCCGGCTGATGCAGGGTGTTCCACCAATCGACCGAAAACTTGATGATCGGCAGGTTGACGACGCCGACCAGCGCCAATACCGAGCCGGCCTTCGCCCCGCGGGCCGGATCGTCGAAACCGTTCACCAGCGCGATATAGCCGAGATAAAGAAAGAACAGGACCAGCACCGAGGTCAGCCTGCGCATCCCACACCCACCAGGTGCCCCACATCGGGCGGCCCCACAGCGAGCCGCTGACGAGGCAGACAAAGGTGAAGGCGGCGCCGATCGGGGCGGCCGAGCGCGCCGCGATGTCGGCCAGCGGGTGCCGCGAGACGAGGGCGACGCCGCTCGCCACGGCGACGAACAGATAGACCGAGAGCGCCAGCCACGCGGCCGGGACATGCACGTACATGATGCGCACGGCTTCGCCCTGCTGGTAATCGGGCGGGGCGACGACCAGCGCCAGGTAGAGCCCGACCGCGAGCGAGGCCAGGGTCAGCCCGGCGCACCACGGCAACGCCGCGCCGCTGAGCCGCATGAAACGCGCCGGGTTGGCAAATCGATTGAGCATCGCCCGTCGAGCCGTGGTGGCAACAGCTCCCTTGTAGCGCAAACCCGGCCGCTCGTCAGCCGCGAAGCGGTCGCACCCGGCCCGCCATGCGATCATTCGAGCGCCTGGCGCAATGCCGCCGCACTGGCCCAAGGGCGCGAGCGGCAGGGCCGCCAGGGTCAAGGCGCCGAGGATCAGCAGATCAGGGCGCGCCGCGGTGCCGAGCGGCGCTCGCCTCGACCGCGCCGGCGCCGAACACCAGCGGCGGCACATAGAGCGGCAGGACCAGCAGCGACAACAGGACGCCCTGCCGCCGGGCGCCGAGGGTCAGGGCGGCGGCGACGCTGCCGATCAGGCTCAAGAACGGGGTGCCGAGCAGCAGGCTCGCGATCAGGGTCGGGATCGCCGCGCGGAGCGAGATCGACGAACAACGCCAAGCAGCGGGCTCGCCAGCACCAGCGGCAGCCCGCTCGCCACCCAATGCGCGGCACTTTTCGCCAGCACCGCCAGCTCGAGCGGCAGCGGCGACAGCGCGATCAGCTCGAGCCCGCCATCCTCGTAATCGGCCTGGTACAGCCGGTCGAGCGACAGCAGCGCGGCGAGAAGCGCCGCCACCCACAAGATCGCCGGCGGCGATTCGCGCCAGAATCTCGGCCTCGGGGCCGACGCCGAACGGAAACAGCACGACCGCAAGCACAAAAAAGGCGAGGACCAGCCCGGTGTCGCCGCCCTGCCGCAGAGCGAGGCCGATGTCGCGGCGAAAAATCCCGAAGAGCGCGCTCATGCTCAGACCGCAAAGGCGGGGTCGCAACGCGGCGCGAAACGGTCGAGCGCCAGCGTCGCGGCATCGTCGAGGGCGAGCGGCATATGGGTCGCCAGCAGCACCCGCCCGCCCGCAGCGCGATGCGCCAGGATCACCCGCTCGAGCCGGGCCTGCGCATCTTCGTCGAGCGCCGCCGTCGGCTCGTCGAGCAGCCACAACGCCGCCGGGGCCACCAGCAGGCGGGCCAATGCCAGCCGCCGCCGCTGCCCGGCGGAAAGCCAGCGGCACGGCCAGTCGGCAACCGGGTCGAGCGCGAAGGCGGCGAGCGCATCCTCGCTCGCCTGCGCCGCCGACGGCCGGCGGCCGTGCAACGCCGCCCAAAAGACCAAGGTCTCGCGCGCCGTCATGGTCGGCTTCACCGCGTCCTGATGGCCGACATAGTGGAGCCGGGCGTGATGCCGGGCGAGGTCGGCCGCGACCGGATGCGCACCCCAGCAGAGGCGGCCCGCTTCCGGCGCGAGCAGGCCGGCGGCGAGCCGCAGCAGGCTCGATTTGCCGCTGCCGTTGGCGCCGGTCAGCACCAGCGCGCCGCCCGGCGGCAGGCGGAACGAGACGCCGGCAAAGACCAGACGCATCCCGCGCCGGCACGCCAAATCCTCGGCAATCAGGTCCGGGGCAATCAGGTCCGGGGCGATCGGATCGGGGGCGATCATGTCCGGAGCCGGATGTCCGGGGCCGATACGCGAGCTCGGACAGCGGCAAAGCACCGGAATTAGGCAGCAGACGCACCTACCTAGCGCGGTGGAAATTGGCCGAGGCGGCGGAAATTGGCAATCCTCACCGATTTGATTGCGAAGTCTCTCGATTGCGGAAGAGCGGGCCGAGCACCGCAAGACGGGTGAGGGGCGGGTGAGGGCGCGACCCCACGGTCCCTCAAATATAGACGCCGCGCATGCCGCCTTCGGGATAGCGGGTGCCGGCGGCGGCGCCGACCGGGATCGCGGATGCAGATGCGCTCGACGTCGGCCGGGGTCAGCCTGACGTCGAGCGCGCCGAGGTTTTCTTCGAGCCGCGCGAGATGCGCTTGGTGCCGGGGATCGGGATCACGTCGGGCCCTGCGCCAGCAGCCAGGCCAGCACAGCTGGGCCGGGGTGCAGCCTTTCTCGCGGGCGATCGCCTCGATGTGCTCGACCAGCACCCGGTTCTTGGCGAAATTCTCGCCCATGAAGCGCGGGTGACGGCCGCGCGTGTCGCCCTCGGCGAGATTGCCGAAATCGGGCATGTCGCCGGCCAGCAGGCCGCGGCCGAGCGGCGCATAGGCGAAAAACGAGATGCCGAGATCGCGGGTCAGCTCGCGCGTCTCCGTCGCCTCCTGGCGGTAGAGCAGCGAAAATTCGCTCTGCACCGCGGCGATCGGGTGGGTCGCATGGGCGCGGCGGATGCGCTCGGGGCGCGCCTCGCACAGGCCGAGAAAGCGCACCTTGCCCTGCTCGACCAGCCGCGCCATCGCCCCCACCGTCTCCTCGACCGGCACCGCCGGGTCGACCCGGTGCTGGTAATAGAGGTCGATGACCTCGACCCCGAGCCGCTTCAGGCTCGCCTCGCAGGCCTGGTGCGATATAGGCCGGGCTGCCGTCGACGCCGTTGGCGCCGCCCGGGCGCCGCGTCTGGCCGAATTTGGTGGCGAGCACGATGCCGTTGCGGCGGCCCTTCAGCGCGCGGCCGAGCAACTCCTCGTTCTGGCCCCAGCCATACATGTCGGAGCTGTCGAAATGATCGACGCCGAGATCGATCGCCGGCTGGATCAGCGCGATCGCCCGCCGCGTCGTCGCTCTTGCCGTAGACCCCGGACAGCGACATGCAGCCGAGCCCGATCGCCGAAATCTCCGGCCCGCCCTTGCCGAGCCTGCGCTTTTGCGTGACGACCATGCCGTTCATCCATCTGTGCTGTGGTTTCGCGCAACATAGCCGATCGGCTCCGCCGCGGCACCCCCGAACGCTAATGTTTGCGACAAGCGCGGAAAGAAGCGTATGATCGCGATCGAGATTTCAGCCGAGGGAGGAGATCATGGCGGATACGCATGTTTACGCCGGCGCGGCGGCCACGATGGAGCGGGACCCTGCGGCGGCATCTTCCGCCAGGCCGCCGGCGACGGCGGATGGCAGCATCTGACCAGCGGCTTGCCGGACGGCGCCGAGGTCCATGCGATCACCGTGCACCCGGAACACCCGGACACGGTCTATCTCGGCACCACCAAGGGCACGTTCCGCAGCACCAATCGCGGCGATCGGTGGGAACGGCTCAGCCTGCCCGATCCCGAGGCCGACATCTGGTCGATCTGCATCCACCCGAAGAACCCGCGGATCATTTATGCCGGCGCCACCCCGCCCGGGGTCTATCGCAGCGAGGACGGCGGCGACAACTGGCGCAAGATGGCCGATCCGGGCCTGCCCGACCGGGTCATCATGCAATTCGCCTGCCGGGTGATGCGGCTCGATGTCGATCCGAACTCGCCCGACGACGTCTATGCGACGCTCGAAGCCAACGGCGCGATGCGCAGCCGCAATGGCGGCGAGAGCTGGGAAGACTGCACCGCCGACCTGATCCGCTTCTGCGAGCAGCCGAAATATAGGAGCCGCATCGGCAGCCAGACCGAGATCGAGGGCATGCTCGACGGCCACGCGCTCGCCTGCAGCGCCGCGGCGCCCGGCACCGTGTTCCTCGCCAACCGCATGGGCCTGTTCCGCAGCAACGACAAGGGGCAGAGCTGGCAGGACATGGAGATCGGCCGGTTTTCGCCGCTGACCTACGGCCGCGACATCCGCGTCTCGCGGCAGGACCCGAAAGTGATATACGCCTGCCTCAGCCCGGCCGCGCGCAGCACCGACGGGGCGATCTACCGCACCGACGATGTCGGCCAGAGCTGGAAGCGCTTCGACCACGGGATCAAGGCCGAGGCGACGATGATGGGCGTGGCGGTGCACCCGCACGACCCGAACCAGATCTACGGGGTGTCGCGCTTCGGCCAGGTGTTCGGGACCCAGGATGGCGGCAAGAGCTGGCACGAGCATCGCCTGCCGGAGGGCGTGCGCGACGTCTACGCGGTCGCCTGCGGCTGAGCCGGGCGCCGCCGTCGGCGATCTGTTCGAGGCCGTACCGTCCGGCGAGCGTGTCGAACCGCTCGCCGATGGCGCGGTCGTGCTGCGCGGCTATGCGCGCGGCGAGGCGGCGGCGCTGGTCGCGGCGGTCGAAGAGGTCGCCATCGCCGCGCCGTTGCGCCATATGGTGACGCCCGGCGGTTGGCGCATGTCGGTGGCGATGACCAATTGCGGGCAGACCGGCTGGGTGACCGACCGAAGCGGGTATCGCTATGCCCCGGACGACCCGCTGACCGGGAAGCCCTGGCCGAAAATGCCGATGGGGTTTCCCCGGGCTCGCCGCGCGCGCCGCCGCGGCGGCCGGGTTCGACGCCTTTACCCCCGACGCCTGCCTGATCAACCGCTACGAACCGGGAGCGCGCCTGTCATTGCATCGCGACGAGGACGAGCGCGACCTCGGCGCGCCGGTCGTGTCGGTCTCGCTCGGATTGCCGGCCACGTTCCTGTGGGGCGGTCTCAGCCGCAAGGACCGGCCCCGGCGCATTCGTCTCGAGAGCGGCGATGTCGTGGTCTGGGGCGGCCCGTCGCGGCTCGTCTATCATGGTGTGGCGCCGCTCGCCGAAGCCAAACATCCGTTGACCGGCAGCAGCCGGATCAATTTGACTTTTCGGAAGGCGCTTTGACGCGGGCGACGGCACCCTGCGCCGCCCTGCCCGAATTGGCTTTCCACCGCTTGCCGACCGAGCGCGGCGCCGCCACGTCTTCCTCCCTATATTCGAAGATCGGGATCTCGGCGGAGACGCCGATCAGCCTTTCATAGCCGATCGGATGCAGCCGCGTCGGCGGGTTCGACAACGCATCGGCGACGTCTCCCGATATGGCGCAGGCGACGCCGTGAGCCTTGGCCGCTTCCTCCATGCGCGAGGCGATGTTGATCGGGCTGCCGTAAATGCCGATCGATCGTTTGGTGTCGCCCTGCTCGCTGACCACGACGTCGCCGCCATGGACCCCGATCCGGAAGCTCGGCGCCATCCCGAACTGCGCCAGATACCGGCCCCGCTCGCGATCGACGGCGGCGAACATCGCGTCGATCGCCCGCAAGACCGTGTTGTCGCGGACCGCCTCCCGCCAATCCCAGATCGCGATCAGGCCGTCGCCTTTGTAGAGATAGATTTCGCCGCCGTAATCGGTGATCGGCCTGGAAATGTCGAACAGGAACTTGCCGACCAGAGATTTGATTTTCAGGGCGCCGAGCTTCTCGGCCAGGCCGGTCGAATTGTTGATGTCGACAAAGACCAGGACCTTCTGTTCGACCACCGGGCGGTGATAGGTGCCGATCATCAGATGGAATAGGGTGTCGATCCCGATGAAATGCACCGCACGCATCACCACGATGCCGACCACGGCATACGCAATGACGTTGGGGAGAACGAACGGCAGCCTGCGATACGCGACCGGTAAGGGGTAGAAACGGAACAGCAGAAAATGGGTCAGGTTGACCGCAAACAAAAACAGGACTGCGACCACGGCAGTATAAATGGCGATCGACAACAGCGGGTGAATGCTGCGAAACCAGCGGCCGCGCAGGCTCTGCACGTAGAATTGCTCGAACAGGCCGACCCCGGTGCCGACAATGATCGCGTTCGAGATGCCAAAGGCGAGCGGTCGGCCCTTGGCCAGGGTCGACAAACCCGAGAGCATTGCAAAAATCAGCACCGCCAGCAGGATTGACGCGAGCTTCCTGCGGGTTGAAATCGAGATGCGAGCAAACGCCAAAGCCATGCTCAAGCTGCCGCCAAGGGTTGCACCACGAAATACCGTAGACCGAGCTGGTTGTCCAGACGCCGCAAGGGTGTTTGCGTTGCGACATCGGCCGGAGCGAACGAGGCGGGGCCCGACGCGGATCAGGCGCTTGGCAAATGCCGGGCGCGCGGGTTTGATGCCTGCCGCGATGCGGCCGAGCGGAGAGCGGCAATGCCAGGACAATTGCCTGAAACGGGCGCGGTGTTTCTCGACCATGTGGCGCTTTTCGCGCCGGCGATGGAGCCGGCGGCGGCAGCCCTGGAGCGTTGCGGCTTCCTGGTGACCCCGTTTACTCATCAGACCAACCGGGTCGACGGCCGGCCCGTTCCCGCCGGCACCGGCAATCGTTGCGCGATGCTGCGGCGCGGCTATGTCGAGATCCTGGCCGCGACCGCCGACACACCGCTGGCGCAGCAGCTGAACGAGCGTCTGGCGCGCCACGTCGGGCTCCATCTCGCCGCCTTCAGCTCGGCCGATGCCGCGGCCGAGCACGGCCGTCTGGCGATGGCCGGCTTTCCGGTGCTGCCGCTCGTCGACATGCGCCGCCCGGTCGCCACCGAAAACGGCGCGGAGGAGGCCCGATTTACGATCGCCCGCGTCGCCCCTGGCGCGATGGCCGAAGGACGCATGCAGTTTTTGACCCACCACACCCCGCATCTGGTGTGGCGCGAGCCCGACCTCGACCATCCGAACGGAGCGCAGGCGCTCGCCGCGGTGTGGATCGCCGCTGACGATCCGGACGAGCCGGCCGCGCGTTTTGCCCGTTTCACCGGCCGCCCGGCCCATCGGGACGGCGCGGTCGCGACGATCGCCTTGGAGCGGGGCGCGCTGCACTTCGCCGCCCCGGAATTTCTCGCCGGCGAGTTCGGCCTCAGGTCCGGGCCGCCGCTCCCCTATCTCGCCATCTGCGAGATCGAGGTGGCCGACCTCGACCCTCTGCGCCGCCATCTCGACGACGCCGGGCTCGCCTATCGCCCATTGGCGCACGGCATCGTCGTGGACCTGCCGTCCTCGGTCGGCGGCACGATGCTGTTCCGCGCGCCCGGCGGTTGAGCAAATTCGGCCATCGGCGCCACCCGGCCCGATCGAGCATGGTTCCCGGCAGGCTGACCATTCGGCAAAGGAGAAGTGCGTGACGGCATATCCTTCGAGGGGCGCCTGGTCATGAGGATCAGCGTCATGACCACCCTCGGCCCCGGCCCGCAGCCGCGCGGGCGCACCCTCGACCAGATCGTCGAATACGCGCGCCGGGTCGAGGCCCGCGGCTTTCCCGGACTCTGGGTGACCGATTCATTGGGCCGTGGCCGGCCGACCCTTGATCCGCTCAGCGTGTTGGCTGCGCTCTGCGTCGCCACAACGCGGGTCGAGCTCGGCACCGCGGTGTTGCAGGTGCCGCTGCGCCATCCGGTGGAGCTCGCCCGCTGCGCGCAGACGGTGCAGGCACTCTCCGGCGGCCGTTTGCGCCTCGGCGTCGGAAGCGGTTCGACGCAGGCCGATTTCGACCTGCTCGATGCCGATTTCGGCGAGCGTTTCCGCGCCCTGATGCGCTCGCTCGAGATCATGCGCCGGGCGTGGCGGGGCGAGCCGGTCAAGGGCGGCGTCCTGTCGCCGTGGCCGGGCTGCGAGGGCGGACCGCCGATCGTGCTCGGCGCCTGGCGCAACCGCCGGTGGATCACCTATGCCGCGACCGAATGTTACGGCTGGACCGCCTCCGGCCGCTACAGCAGTTGGGAAGATCTCGAACGGGGCATCCAGATTTATCGCGCAGCGGGCGGCGGCAACGCGATCCTCGCCAATGTCGCAGTCGACCTCGCCGGCCGCCCGGAAACCGGCAATCTCGGCGAGCTCGCGCACGTCTCGCTGATCGGGCCGCCCGACGAGGTGCGCCGACGGCTGAAGCGGATCGAGCAGATCGGCTTCGACGAGATCCTGGCCGTCTCCCCGGCCGGCGCCCTCGACGAGATCGAGCGGGTGCGCGATTTTCTCTGAATTGCGTACACGGGTGGCCGGAGGATTGCACCGATCGCTTCGCACCGATGCTGCCGGCGAGCGGGCACGCCCCGCCTTCGGCGGTGCCGTCGATCGGCGCCAATCCAACAGGCTCGCCGACAGCCGCTCGCCGTTGAGCTTGAGGTTGCGCATCAAGTCCTCGCGGCTTTAGCTGTCCGATCCTCGCCTCGCAGGTGGCAGGTCCAAAGGAGCAGCCATGGCGGCCGATGACGATCTTGCCTACACCTCGGCGGTGTCGCTGATCGAGCGTTTCTGCGACCGGGCCCTGTCGCCGGTTGAGGCGGCGGAGCTGCTGCTCGATCGGCTCGATGCGCTGCAGCCCCGGCTCAACGCTTTCTGCGTCATCGATCGCGACGGCGCGCTGTCGGCCGCGCGTACCTCCGAGGAACGCTGGCGGCGCGGCGAGCCCACCGGGCCGCTCGACGGCGTGCCGGTGACGATCAAGGATTTGATGCCGATGCGTGGCTTTCCGACCTTGCGCGGGTCGCATCTGGTCGATCGCGATCAGGACTGGTCGGAGGACGCGCCGGCGGTGGCGCGGCTGCGCGAGGCCGGGGCGGTGATCCTCGGCAAGACCACGACCCCCGAATTCGGCTGGAAGGCCTTGGGCGACAGCCCGCTGACCGGGATGACCCGCAATCCGTGGGATTTGTCGCGGACCTCCGGCGGCAGCAGCGCCGGGGCAGCCGCGGCGGCGGCGTCCGGGATCGGGCCGCTGCATCTCGGCAGCGATGGCGCCGGCTCGATCCGCACGCCCTCGGCGTTCTGCGGCATCTTCGGGCTGAAGCCGAGCTTTGGCCGGGTGCCGGCCTACCCGCCTTCGCCGTTGGGCCTGTTGTCGCATCACGGGCCGATCACGCGGACCGTGGCCGACGCGGCGTTGATGCTCGGTGCGATCGGCCGCCCCGACCACCGCGATCCCTACGCGCTGCCGCCCGACGAACGCGATTGGCGCCATGGGCTCGACGGCGGGGTCAAGGGCTGGCATATCGCCTTCAGCCCCGATCTCGGCTATGCGCGGGTCGATCCGGAGATCGCCGCGGCGGTCGCGGCAGCGGCGCAGCAATTCGAGGTCCTTGGTGCAGTCGTCGATCAGGTCGATCGGATATTCGATTCACCCCGCGATGCGCTGTTCACCTTGTGGGCGGCCGGAGTCGCGGCATTGCTCGGCGGCTATCCGGACGAGCGGAAGCAATTGTGCGATCCGGGTCTGTTGGAAACCGCCGCGGCCGGCGGGCCGATCAGCGCCGTCGACTGGGTCGCTGCCGACCTCGTGCGCAACACGCTCGGGCGGACGATGGGCGCTTTTCACCAGCGCTACGACCTGCTGCTGACGCCGACCATGCCGGTGCCGGCCCTGCCCGCCGGCCAGGATTTGCACGATCCGGCCACTGAGCGGCATTGGATCGACTGGTCGCCGTTCAGCTATCCGTTCAACATGACCCGGCAGCCGGCGGCGAGCATCCCTTGCGGGCTGACCGGCGCCGGGTTGCCGATCGGGTTGCAGATCGTCGGCCCGCTCTATGGCGAGGCGCGCGTGCTGCGGGCGGCGCGCGCCTTCGAGACGACCCAGCCGATCCGTCGCCCGGCTGCGCTCGATTAGGGTGCGTGGGAACCGGGCGGGCGGTTGACGCCGCGCGAGCTTTCGCCAAATCTGCAGCTCCGGGCTGCGGCGTCCGATGTTCGCGCGCGGCCGTCCGTGTCGGAAGGGAGATCCCGCATGAGCGTGGCTGCGATGAACCACTTTACCGTCTTGAGCGACGACCTCGAAGAGACGCGCCGCTTTTATTGCGACCTGTTCGGGTTCCGGGTCGGGTGGCGTCCGCCGTTTCAGTTTCCCGGGTGGTGGCTCTATGCCGAGGGCGGCGATACGCCGATCCTGCACGTGATCCACCGCGATCCGCTGCCCGAGGAGCGCGCCGGCGTCCTCGATCATATGGCGTTCAGCGCCAAGGACCTGCCGGCCACCGTCGCGACCTTGAAGCGCGAAGCCATCGAATACGAGCTGCGCCGGCTGCCCGGCGGCGGCATCTGGCAATTGTTCTTCAACGACCCGCACGGCGCCAAAGTCGAATTCGATTTCGACAAGGACGAGACCGCACCCGCGGATCACGCCGCGGCCTGACTGCGGAACCCGGAGGGTGTCGTCCGCTCGCGGCGCAGCCTCCACCCCGGTCTCGGTCCACAGCGGGTGCGGGTTCCGCTACAGCGCCGGTGCCCGCACCCAAAAGCCCGGCTCGCCGGCGGTATCTCCCGAGACCGTCGCCGAACTTTACAGGGCAGCTGCGCCTATCCAAAAATAGAAATGCATTACAGTGTGTTACGACAATGGCGCGATTCTTGCCTAATAATGTCGAGGGTCGAGGTGACGGCGGTCACTCGTCGCTTACGAAAGAGACGCAGGAGAGAACCTTATGTCGCAGGCGGTTCCTTGCTCGGAGAAAAAATTGCCGCTGTCGACGGCGATATTGTCTGACCTGGCACTGGTCTTGCTGATGTGGAACATGACGCTGCGGTTGGCGCTGTTCCTCGGCGGCTGGACCGCGTTGTAACGTTACCGGGGGACGATTAGCGTCGCCCGGCATGTTGTGCTGCCAGTCGCATGGCCTTGTCGAGCTGGGAGTAGAAACGTGTCGTCACGACGCCGTGCCCGGATCTTCCGTCACCGAGCGCGTCTTCCCAAGCGGCCAGATCGCTGCAAGTGACGGGTGCTGCGGGAATTCGCGACGGGCGTTTCGCAGACTTGCCGTCGCACAAGCCGCTGTCGTGCAGAACCCGACCTAGATAGGCCGAGACCCCGACCGGCGCCCGGTCGGCCGGCCGCCCCGCCTTGACCCAGGCGTCGAAATTGCCGATGCCCCAATTGTAGGCGGCGATCGCGTCGGGCCAATTCCCATAGCGGTGATAGAGCTGCGCCAGATAGGCGCGGCCGATCTCGCGGTTTTGCTCGGTGTCGAAGCGGTCGCCGCCGCCGACATCGGTTGCTGCGGCCTCGCTGACCTGCATCGGCCCCTGCGGCCCCGCAGGATCGAGGCGCCACATCGCCTCGTCGGCGCCGTGGCTCGAACTCGGCGCCGTCCACGGCGAAAGCGACGCGGTCCAGCGAATTGCCGGCAAGCGGTTTGTCCTGGGCGGCGGCCGTCGCCAAACGCAGGGTCTTGTGCTCGCCCGCCATCGTGGGCGCGGCGATGGCCTGGCTGAGCAACAGAATAACCGCCGCCGGTCGCGAACAGCGCATTGCCGAGGTTCCGTAATCGATTGGTAATCAACAGCATATGCGGCATCGATAAACAGTCAATACAACAATTCGCGAATTTATGGCGATAAAGGGTTAATTGGCGCCGGAAAACAAGATCTAGTCAACTTGAAGGGATCATTGGCGTATGTGGACCCGAAGCCGTCCAGGACGCAACCGGGCCGAGGAGCTGTCGGGCCGCCTGCGCTCAGCACGGCGACGCAGCACACCGGCGGTTCGAGCCTGGTCGGGCTTGTCAAGGTGAATCCGCCGCAATTTCTCCACACCAGCGCCAAATTTCGGTTGACCGGCTTTTCTGCAAGTCGCGTTAACTATCGCAGTGGCTCGGAGCTTTACGCGATCCGCTTCGCGCCCGAGAACCATCCTTTGGCCGGGGCTCTGCTCGTCGGCGAGGACGGTCCGGACGAGCGCGGCGCACGCCCTCCAACGGCGCCCGGAGGTGGTCTCAATCGACGCGCAGAACGCGGACGGAAGCCCGGTTTACCACAGATGGCCGGATCTGGCCGGCCGCGGTCTCAGATAGAGGGTCCTCGACCCGTTCACAGCACCTCGAACAGCCCGGCGGCACCCATGCCGCCGCCGACGCACATCGTGACGACGACATAGCGCGCGCCGCGCCGTTTGCCCTCAATCAGGGCGTGGCCAACCATGCGCGCCCCTGACATGCCGTAGGGGTGGCCGATCGAGATGGCGCCGCCGTCGACATTGTAGCGCTCGGGGTCGATGCCGAGGCGGTCGCGGCAATAGAGCGCCTGCACGGCAAAGGCCTCGTTCAATTCCCACAGGCCGATGTCGCCGACCTCGAGCCCGTGCTGCTGCAGCAGTTTGGGCACGGCGAAGACCGGGCCGATCCCCATCTCGTCCGGGGCGCAGCCGGCGACCGCGATCCCGCGATAGAGGCCGAGCGGCTGCAATCCGCGGCGCTCGGCCTCGACCGCTTCCATCAGCACCGAGGCGGAGGCGCCGTCGGAGAGCTGCGAGGCGTTGCCGGCGGTGACGAACCGGCCCTCCTTCAGCGTCTGCCCGTCGCGGAACACCGGCTTCAACGCAGAGAGGCCGGCGAGCGTCGTCGACGGGCGGTTGCCCTCGTCTTTGTCGAGGGTCACCGGGACCGATTTCGTCTCGCCGGTGTCGCGGCTGTCGACCCGCATCATCGACGGCAGAGGTGCGATTTCGGTGGCGAGCCGGCCCTCGGCCTGCGCCGCCGCGGTGCGCTGCTGCGAGGAAAGCGCGTACTCGTCCTGTGCCTCGCGTGTCACCTGATAGCGCTCGGCGACGATTTCGGCGGTCTCGATCATGGTCATGTAAAGGTCGGGCCGGTGCTCGACGAGCCAGGGGTCCTGGGCGCGGTATTCGTTGCGGCTGTCGTTCTGCACCAGCGAAATCGACTCGACGCCGCCGCCGACCGCGATGGTCATGCCGTCATGCACGATCTCTTTCGCCGCGGTCGCGATCGCCATCAGCCCGGAGGCGCATTGCCGGTCGACGGTCATGCCGGCGACCGAGACCGGCAGCCCGGCCCGGACCGCCGCCTGGCGGGCGATGTTATAGCCGGACGAGCCCTGCTGCAGTGCCGCCCCTAAGACCACATCCTCGATTTCGCCCGGATCGACGCCGGCGCGGCGCACCGCGGCGGCGACCACGTGCCCGGCCAACGCCTGGGCCTGGGTGTCGTTGAAGGCGCCGCGATAGGCCCTGCCGATCGGGGTGCGGGCGGTCGAGACGATCACGGCTTCGCGCATGCCTTCCTCCTGTCCGAAAGGGCGATCGGCGAGATCGCCGCCGCGCTCCGGCGGCGGCCTCGGCGCCCGACTCCGAACCTAACCGGGGTCGCCGGTGTCAGGGACGAGACCGGCGCAGCCGATACCCCAGACGGCGCAGGTTTCGTCGTTTTCCGAGGTGTCGCCGCTGATCCCGACCGCGCCCTGAATGTCGCCGGCTGCGTCGCGGATCAGCACACCGCCGGGCACCGGGATGACGCGGCCGCCGGAGGCGACGCCGAGCGCCTGAATGAACATCGGATTGGCGGCGGCGCGGCGGGCAAATTCGCGCCCGCCAAAGCCCATGCCCAAGGCGCCCCAGGCCTTGCCGCCGGCGATCTCGGGGCGCAGTAGGCTCGATCCGTCCTCGCGCTTCATCGCCTTCAGATGGCCGCCGGCGTCGAGCACGACCACGGTCAGCGGCTTGAAGCCGAGCTCGCGGCCCTTTTCGCAGCGCTTTGTCGACGATGATCGAGGCCTGCTCGAGGGTCGGCATCGGGTAGGCTCCTCGCTGCGTTGCTCAATGCCGCGATTGGCGGATCAGCTCGGCCCAGCGATCGAGCACCGGCAGGATCTCGTCGGCCTTGGCCGAGGGCAAGGTGACCACTTGCCGGGCGATACCCTGGTCGCGATGGCGCTTCAGCCGATCGAGGTCTTCAGGGGCGCCGAAAATCGTGACCGGTATGTTCGTCGGATCGCGCCCGGCGTCCGTCGCCATCTGCCGAAACTGCGGCAAAAACTCGGTCACATCGGCATAATTGGGCCGGCTGGCGTTCGGGACCCAGCCGTCGCCATAACGGACGGCGCGGCGTGCGCTGTGCGGAAAGGCGCCGCCGACAATGACCGGCGGGTGCGGCTTCTGCACCGGCTTCGGCCACGTCCGCATTTTCGCGAAATCGACGATCTCGCCGTGATATTCGGGCTCGGATTGGCTCCAGATCGCCCGCATCGCCTCGACTTGCTCGCGCATCCGCTTGAAACGGGTTTTGAACACGGTGCCGTGATCGGCCATCTCCTCCTGGTTCCAGCCGCCGCCGATGCCGAACAGAAACCGGCCGCCCGAGACCTGGTCGAGCGAGGCGACGAGCTTCGCGGTCTGGATCGTGTCGCGCTGGATGACCAGGCAGACCCCGGTCGCGACTTTCAAGGTCTGGGTCGCCATCGCCGCCGCGGTCAAGGTCACGAACGGGTCCATCACGTCGTAATATTGCTTGCCGAGCGCGCCGCCCGAGGCCGGCTGCGACAGGCGCGACGAGGGGATGTGCGAATGCTCGGGCGCCCAGACCGACTCGAAGCCGCGGGCCTCGAGGGCCTGGCCGAGCTCTCCCGGGCCCATCGAATAATCGGTAAAAAACATCGACGCGCCAAAATCCATCTGCGTCCTCCCGATATTAAGGCAACCCCTCGGCGACCCCGCCCGACCGGCCGGCTGTTACTGGCGCTCGTATTTGACGACGCGGCGCACGCGGCCCCACTCGCCCGGCTGAACGACATAGAGGTCCTTGTGCGAGTCGCACCAGATCCCGTGGCAGGATCGGTTGACCGGCCCGTCGCCCCAGCGGGCCAGCCGCTCGCCGTCGAGGGTCAGGATGCTGATCATGCCGCCATTGTGCTCGGGAATGTAGACGATGTCCTCGTCGTCGACATAGAAGAACGCCGGGCCGATCAGCTCGGTCGGCCAAACCGTCAACAGCTTGCCGTTTTGATCGAAGACCTGCACCCGGTCGTTTTCCCGGTCGGCCAGGAGCAGCCGGCCGCGGCTGTCGACCCACACCCCGTGCGGCAGGTTGAACTGCCCCGGCGCGGTGCCCGGCTCGCCCCAAGAAAACAGATATTGCGCGTCGGCCGAGAATTTGTGGACACGGGCGTTGCCATAGCCGTCGCTCATGAACATTTCGCCGCTGGGCGCAAAGGCGATGTCGGTCGGCAGGTTGAACGGGCCGCCGCCATGGGTGACCTGCTTCCACGCGGACGACGCGAATTCGTCCGCCGGCACCCCAGTGTCGGAGCGCTGGCCCTTGACGCCGATGGTCTGGAGCAACCGGCCGTCGGTGGTGAACTTCATGTACTGACCATGATATTCGTCGGTGAGCCAGACGTGATCGTTCTGATCGATCCGGATCGCGTGCGGAAACGAGAACATCCCGGCTCCCCAGGACGAGACGAAGTTACCGTCGCGATCGAAGATCACGACCGGATGCTCGGAATTTCGATTAAAGCAGTAGACCCGGTCTTGCGAGTCGACAGAAACCGCGCACGCCCTCACGTCCAGGCCAGCCGGTGGGCGCGCCCAATCCTCGTGCACCTTGTAGGTATATTTGCCGCTGCCGACGATCGGGTCCATCATTTCCCCCTTTCCGTGTTTCTGATCAGGGACGACTGCATTAACCGCCATTATAGCAGGTGGTGCGCCGATCGATGCGGCAAATCCCGCATGGAGGGCTTGCGCGCGTCGAGCTTTCGCGCCCTCTGATTCGATCCTCGGCACCGACACTTCGCGGGTGGGATCGGTTCGCTCTCGCCGGTTGTTGCTTGCCGCGGGCGGCGGCCCGCGAAGAATCTTGTCGCCTGTGTAAAATATGCCGACGCTCCTGCGAAAACCACGAGACGCGGGCAGCAAGCTCCGACAATTTCGCCGGAGACCGATTTCGGCAGCCGAAACGGTTCTAAGGTTAATCCTTAATTTAATTTGGATTCATCGAGTTGCGCTAATCTCTTCGACAGGTGATGCGCGATTGTCGCGCAAGACGTTTCTGACATGATTGATGGAACCGCGCTCCTCCGAGCTGTTCTACGCCGATCGCAACGTGGTCGCGGCGTCGCTGAGCTTCGACCTCGACAGCACCGGCATCGTGCCGGCGCCGGAACCGGCGAGCTTGGCCCTGCTCGGTTCCGCCCTCGCCGTCTTCGGTGCGATCTGCCGCCGGCGCCGCTGACCCGGCGTGGGCCGCTTCTGATCGAAACGGGCGGGCGCTCCTTGGGACGCCGCCCCTTTTTATGGAGAGCAAAACGGGGTCGATCGGTCGGCCGGTAATCGACCCGAGAACGCGCCCGAAGCGTGAGGCGTTGACGCCGCGACAAAGAAGCCTAACAGTCCACTACAAAGATCGGGTCACCATCAAGATCGGGCGGCCGTCGAATGGCCGTATGGACCTTTGGGACCGGGCGGCGATAGAGTGGAGATCAGGCCGCGCGCGGCGGCGACGCACGACGCTCAGGAGGAAATCAGATGCCGAACGACCCGACGCCCGAGACCAACGGCCAGACGCCAAGCGTGCAGCGCGGCGCCTTGCACGGCGTCCGGGTGGTGGACTTGACGCAATTCGAGGCCGGCACGTCCTGTACCCTGACCTTGGCGTGGCTCGGCGCCGAGGTGATCAAGGTCGAGGAGCCGACCAGGGGCGAGCAGGGTCGCGGTGCGTCGACCGACAAAAAGGGTGTCGATTCCCAATACTTCATGCTGCTCAACGCCAACAAGAAGAGCGTCACCGCCAATCTTAAGACCGATAAGGGGCGCGCTATTCTTCGCGGGCTGATCGAAAAGGCGGATGTCTTTGCCGAGAATTTCGCTCCCGGAGTCATCGAACGGCTGGGCTTTGGCTATGACGTGGTCCGCGAAATCAACCCCCGCACCATCTACGTCTCGGTCAAGGGCTTCGGCGAGGACAGCCCTTACAAGAACTATCTCGCCTTTGACATGATCGCGCAGGCGACCGGCGGCGCCATGTCAATCACCGGCGAGCCCGATGGCCGCCCGATCAAACCGGGTCCGACGATCGGTGACACCGGCACCGGGCTGCACGCCGCCATTGGCGTACTCGCTGCCCTCTATCAGCGCCAGTTCACCGGCGAGGGCCAGCTCATTCGGTGTGCGATGCAGGAATGCGTTATCAATTACGGCCGCATTTCCTATGCCGCCCAGTATTTGTGGGGCCATGCTGCTCCGCGCATGGGAAACCAAAGCATCATGGGCACCAATTCGCCGAGCGAGACCTATCCATGCAAGGGCGGCGGGCCAAACGACTATTGTTACATCTATACCTCGCGTGCCAACCAACAGCATTGGGAACGAATCCTGAAGATGATGGGTCGCGAAGACCTGATTGGCGATCCGCGTTTCGACAGCCCGGAGGAACGGTTCAAGAACCGCCATGTGGTCGACGACATGCTCTCTGAATGGACCAAGCAATACGACAAGATCGAGGTCATGAAGCGGCTCGGCGAGCAGGGCATCCCGGCCGGCGCCGTCATGGACACGATGGAATTGTCAAACGACTCCGACCTCAATCGCCGAGAGATCTTTGTCACCGTCAAGCACCCGGTGCGCGGCGACTTCAAGATGCCAGGCTGGCCGGTCAAGATGAGCGGCTCGAAGGTGCCGATAACCGCGTCGCCGCTACTCGGCGCCGACACCGACGAGGTCTATACCGAGCTGCTCGGCCTGAGCAAGGAAGAGCTGGCGACCCTGCGCGAGGAAAAGGCGATCTGACCAGACCGTGCCCTGACCCTCCCTCGGTCGCAGGGAGGGAAGGGGAGGAAGCATGACGGAGACCGGGGCGATGAACACCAGCACGGCTCCGATGCTCGGTGCCGCGAGCCCGCTCGTGCTTGGTTCGGGGTGGGAGCGGGCGCAGAGCTATCCAGACCCGGCGATCCACACCCTCGACCCGCGCTTCGACGCGGTCAAGCCGCCGTTCAACGCGGCCGTCGAGCGGCTGGCGACCGGGTTGCGCTGGGCCGAGGGCCCAGTGTGGTTCGGCGACGGGCGTTATCTGTTGTGCAGCGACATCCCGAACGATCGCATCATGCGCTGGGACGAGGAAACCGGCGGCGTCGAGGTCTTTCGCAAACCCTCGCGCAACGCCAACGGCAACACCCGCGACCGCCAGGGTCGGCTCGTCACCTGCGAGCACCTGGCGCGGCGGGTGACGCGCACCGAATATGACGGCGCCATTACCGTCATTCTCGACAGCTTCGAGGGCAGACGCCTCAATTCGCCGAACGACGTGGTCGTCAAATCGGACAATTCGATCTGGTTCACCGATCCGCCTTTCGGAATTCTCGGAAACTATGAGGGCGATCGCGCGCCGCCCGAGCTGCCCACCAATGTCTACCGCGTCGACGCCGGGACGGGCCGCGCCGCGGTTGTCGCCGGCGACGTCCACGGGCCGAACGGGCTGTGCTTTTCCCCGGACGAGACGAAACTCTACGTCGTCGCCTCGCGCGCCGCGCCAGCGCGCCTGATCCATGTTTTCGACGTGGTCGATAAGGGCACCAAACTCGCCAACGAGCGGGTGTTCGTCAGTGCCGGAGAGGGTACGCCCGACGGCTTCCGCTGCGATGTCCAGGGCAATCTGTGGTGCGGATGGGGGATGACCGCGGGGCTCAACGGGGTCGCCGTGTTCGCGCCGGACGCGACGATGATCGGCCATATTGCACTGCCCGAACGCTGCGCCAATCTGTGCTTTGGCGGCCGCAAGCGGAACCGGCTGTTCATGGCCGCGAGCCAGTCGATCTATGCGGTCTACGTCAACACCGAGGGAGCGATCGGCGGCTGAACGGCCGCTGAATGACCCGTTCGGAAACGCTGGGGTCGTTGCGCTCAACCGGATGGCGAAGCGACCGCCGGCTCAACCCCGCGCTTTTGCCTGAAAACTGCGTTTTGCGCTAGTGCGCTCGGTTGATTTAACATATCCTGCGGCGCTCAACTGCCGGAGGAACAGATGAAACGCCTTTTCCTGCTCTGCTCGCTCCTTGCCCTTGCCGCCTGCGCCCAGCCGGCGCCGCCGCCGGTTGCGACCGCCCCGCCGCCACCCCCGCCGCCGCCGCCGCAAACCACCTTTACCGTGTTTTTCCCATGGGACAGCGCCGATCTGACCCCTGAGGGCGGTCAAATCGTGCAGTCCGCGGCCGGCGCTTTCAAATCCGGTCCGCCCGTCACCGTGCAGGTCACCGGGTACACCGACACTTCCGGCTCGCCCGCTTACAACCAGCGGCTCTCGGAGCGGCGCGCGCAGAGCATCGCCAGCGCGCTGGAGCAGGACGGCGTGCCGCAGACGGCGCTCGCGATTAGCGGACAGGGTGAAAACGACCTTCGCGTGCCGACCCCTCCGGGCGTGCGCGAACCGCAGAACCGGCGCGTCGAGATCGTCGAGGGCGGGGCTCCTGCTGCCCCGGGAGCACCCCCGCCACCGCCGCCTGGAGCACCCCCGCCGCCGCCCCCGGGCTCGTAGCCCTGGGCTCGCGGCAGCGCCGCGCCGGTCGCCAAGCAAGAGGGCGCCCCCAAGCGGACAAGGGGGCGCCCAGTTTGCGCCCCAGCTCCGGCCGGATGGCTCGCCGTAGCGCGTGCCGGTGGCGGCCGCCGGCGGCGATCAGATCGCCTCGTAAGCCAGGCGCCGGATCTTCTCGACGTTTGTGCCTTCGACCCGGATCAGCTGGGTCGGCCCGTCGCGCCGCGGCGAGTGGAGGTCGCCCTCGTTGTCGACGTAAGCCATCCCCGGCGTCGGCGAATGCTGCCGGACCAGCCGCACCCGGCTGGGCTTGCTTTCGGCCGCCGGCTCGACCAGCTCCCAGTCGCTGATCACGGTCTCGCCCTTGGCCTGGCCATAGATGGGCCAGGTCGGACCGTGATCGTGCGGCTTGCTCTCCCTGGCATCCTCGTAGACGTGCCCTAGGATGCAAAAGCCGAGCTGCGGGTCCTCATGGAAGATCTTGCGCTCCGGTACCTCATCGCCGAGATGCGCGGCGACGAATTCCGGGTCCTCGAGAGCTTCCTGGATCAACCCGCAGACTTTCTTGCGGCCGGCGCCGCCGGGGTCCGCGGCGAGCGCGTCGCGACATCCCGCCGAAAGCTGTTCAAGGGAAAGACTCATCGACCGACCTCCTCAATCCGGATGCGCCTCGCGGCGCCACGGGCGGAACCTAGTCGGTCGCTCATGCCCGCGCGACTTCGAGACGCTCGCGAAAGAGAACCGCCCAACTTCGAACGGTATTGCATGATTTCGACCCAGCTCGGCGCAACGCCGCGATGAGTGAGAGCCGGCGGCGATCGCAACTCGGTCGCGACAGCATGATAATATCGGGCGATGGCGAGCGACGTGATCGATCTGCGGGACTTCTATCTGACCGGCCTGGGGCAGGTTGCGCGCCGCATGATCCGCCGCGCGATCCGCGGCATCTGGCCCGATCTGCGCGCCCTGCGGCTGTTGGGCATCGGCTATGCGACGCCATTTCTGTCGGCGCTCTCGGCCGAGACCGAACGGACCGTAGCGCTGATGCCGGCTCTGCAAGGGGTGCTCGGCTGGCCGCCCGACGGGCGAAACGTCGTAACGCTGGCAGACGAGGGCGAGCTGCCATTTGCCGATTATTCGATCGACCGGGTGCTCTTGGTGCATGCGCTCGAATCGAGCGAACCCGCCGGGCCGATGCTGAAAGAGATCTGGCGGGTGCTGGCCGGCGGCGGCCGGCTGCTGATCGTCGCCCCCAACCGGCGCGGCATCTGGGCGCGGCTCGACCGCACCCCGTTCGGCTCCGGCCGGCCCTATACGATGTCGCAGCTTTCGCAACTCTTACGCGAAGAGCTGTTCACCCCGGTCGCGACCGACACGGCGCTCTTCGTCCCGCCCGCCGGCGACCGCATGGTCCTGCGCTCGGCCCCGGCCTGGGAGCGGGTCGGCAAACGCTGGTTCCCGCGCTTTGCCGGGGTGGTGCTGATCGAGGCGACGAAGCAGATCTACGCCAAGCCCGCAGTCGCCCGCGCGCCGCGCCGGCGCCTCGTCTACGCCCCGGCAACGCACGGGCTGTCGCATCGCGTCGGGCGATTGTGAGGGCGGGCCTCAGCCGCCGCCGGAGAGGACGAAGACGCCCTGCTCGGCCAACAGGTTGGCGAGACCGCCATGCGGGTCGAGGGCATAGGGCCGGCCGTGCCGGTCCAAGGTCACGCTGCGCTCGACCCTGACTCCGAGCTCGTCGCACAACCGGGCGAAGTCGCGGATCGTGCACAAATGGATGTTCGGGGTTTCGTACCAGGGATGCGCCAGCAGATCGGACATCGGCATCCGGCCGCGCAGCAGCAGGTGCAGGCGGATCCGCCAGAAACCGAAATTGGGAAACGAGACGATCGCGCGGCGGCCGATGCGGACCAGGCTTTCGATCACCTGGCGCGGCTGCCGCGTCGCCTGCAAGGTCTGGCTCAGGACGACGACGTCGAAGGCGCCTTGCGGATAAGCGTCGAGGTCGCGGTCGGCGTCACCCTGGATCACCGACAACCCGTGGCCAACGCAGGCATTGACCCCGGACTGAGAGAGCTCGATGCCGCGCCCGTCGACCCGCTTGTGCCGCGCCAGATAGGCGAGCAGCGCCCCGTCCCCGCAGCCGATGTCGAGCACGCGCGCGCCAGGCTCGATCATCTCGGCGATCAGGCGCAAATCCTGCCGCAGTTCGCCGGCCGCCGCGGCGCCCGGCTGCGCCCTCGCCGCGTCCAGGCTCAGCGACGCCGCCATCGCCCCACCATCGCCACCGGACCGCAACTGCTAGCGGGTCAGGCCGCGATGCTCGGCACAGCCCGCCAAGAAGCCGCGCAGGGTCGCGAACAGCTCGGGCTCGTGCAAGAGAAAGGCGTCGTGCCCGTTTTCGGTCGCGATCTCGACAAAGCTGACATTGGCCGCCACCGCATTCAGCGCATGCACCAGCTCGCGGCTCTCCGAAGTCGGGAACAGCCAGTCGCTGGAGAACGAAATCACGCAAAACCGCGAGCGCGTGCCGGCGAAGGCGCCAGCCACCGCGCCGTCATGCTCGGCCGCGAGGTCGAAATAATCCATCGCCCGGGTGATGTAGAGATAGGAATTGGCGTCGAAGCGGTCGACAAACGTGCTGCCCTGATGCCGCAGATAGCTCTCGACCTGGAAATCGGCGTCGAAGCCGTAGGTCACCGCGCGGCGGTCCTGCAGGTTGCGGCCGAACTTGCGGTGCAGCGCCGCCTCGGAAAGATAGGTGATGTGCGCCGCCATGCGGGCAACGGCGAGACCGCGCGCGGGCTTGCGGCCGAGGCTCAGATAGCGGCCGCCGCACCAGTCGGGGTCGGCGATGATTGCCTGCCGCCCGACCTCGTGAAACGCGATGTTCTGCGCCGAGTGGCGCACCGCGGCGGCGATCGGCACCGCGGCAAAGACGCATTCGGGATAGCTCGACGCCCATTGCAGCACCTGCATGCCGCCCATCGAGCCGCCGATCACGCAGAAGAGGCTGTCGATGCCGAGATGCTCGATCAGCAGCTTTTGCGCGCGGACCATGTCGCGCACGGTGATGACCGGGAACGACAGCGCCCAGGGCTCGCCGGTCGCCGGGTCGAAATCCTGCGGTCCGGTGGTCCCCATGCAGCCGCCCAGGACATTGGCGCAGATCAGGAAGTAGCGTCCGGTGTCGAGCACCCCGTCAGGGCCGATCAGGGTCTCCCACCAGCCGGGCTTGCCGGTGATCGGATGCGGGTCGGCGGCATACTGGTCGCCGGTCAGCGCGTGGCAGACGAGGATCGCGTTCGACCGCTCGGCGTTGAGCGTCCCATAGGTCTGATAGGCGATCGTGAACGGGCCGAAATCGACCCCGCAATCGAGCAGCAAGGGCTCGCGCACCAGCAGCCGATGGCCCGGCCAGTCCTGATCCGAACGCGAACGCGGGCGGGGCGATGTCACTGTCGGCACGAAAGTTCTCTCAGAACCCGGTTGCGCGGCAGCCGCCCGCATTCGAGGGGCGGACGATCTGCGGTTGGCGATTGGGGGCGCTAGCTAGGGATCGCGGGCCGGGCGTGTCAACGTTTTCTTTGATTTCGCCCGGGCGGGCCTCTACTACTGTCGCCCGCCGAGCGCACCGCGACCGTAAACGAGACCATGTCCAGCACCCTGTCCGATCTCGCAGAATTGCGCCGGCATATCGACGAGATCGACGAGCGGATGCACGAGCTGTTGATCGAGCGCGCGGCGATCGTCGGCAAGGTCGCGGCCAACAAGCAGGCCAGCGGTAAGGGTGCGGACCCGGCGTTCTATCAGCCGGCACGCGAGGCCCAGATCCTGCGCCGACTCGCTGCGCGCCATCGCGGCGCGCTGCCGTTCGCCAGCGTCGTGCGCATGTGGCGCGAGATGTTGGCGGCGACGGTTCGGCTCGAAACCCGGTTCGAGGTCGCGGTGTTCGCTCCGGCCGAAGAGCAGGGTGTCTGGGATCTCGCGCGCGACCATTACGGCAGCCTGACGCCGATGTCGGCCTATCGCTCGACCAGCCAGGTGATCCGCGCCGTGCGCGAAGGTCGCGCCTCGGTCGGCGTCCTGCCGATGCCGCACGAGGGCGATCCTGATCCGTGGTGGCGCCAATTGCTGTCGCATGACGAGGACGCCCCGCGGGTCGTCGCCCGCCTGCCGTTCGGCGCCCGCGGCAACGCCCGCAGCGACGGCGACGCGCTGGCGATCGGCCGCGGCGCGCAGCAAGAGACCGGCAGCGACCGGACGTTCTTCGCCACCGAATCGGCGGCCTGCATTAGCCGGGAGCGGTTTCTCGATCTGTTGGCGTCGGTCGATCTCGCCTGCACCTTTTTCGCCTGCTGGGAACACGCCCAGGAGACGGTCAGTCTGATCGAGGTCGAGGGCCTGGTGCGTCTGTCCGATCCGCGGCTGCAGAACTTCCGTGCGCGGCTCGGCGCGGCGCTGAGCCGCCTGCTGCCGTTGGGCGGCTACGCCCTGCCGCTGCCGGCGGCGGCGCTTTCGGCCGGCGCCGCGCAAGGCTAAACCGGATGAGCCGCAGCACCGGCCCGGCGCCGCGCCCGGGCATCCTCGACATTGGCCCCCTATGTCGGCGGCGAGGCCGCGATCGCCGGGGTCGAGCGGCCGATCCGGCTCGCCTCGAACGAAAGCGCGCTCGGCCCGAGCCCCAAGGCGATGGCGGCCTATCTGGCGCTGGCCCATGAGATCCACCGCTACCCCGAAGGCAGCGCCGAGATACTGCGCCAGGCGATCGGCCGGCGTCACGGGCTCGACCCGGCGCGGATCGTCTGCGGCGCCGGCTCGGACGAGCTGATCGCGCTGCTGTTGCGCGCCTATGCCGGCCCCGGCGACGAGGTGCTCCACAGCCGCCACGCCTTTCTGATATATTCGATCGGAGCGATGTCGGTCGGCGCGACGCCGGTTGCCGCGCCCGAGCGCGCGCTGACCGCCGATGTCGACGCGCTGTTGGCCCGGGTCACGCCACGCACCCGGATCGTGTTCATCGCCAATCCCAACAACCCGACCGGCACCTATCTGGGCGCTGATGAATTGTCTCGGCTGCAGGCCGGACTGCCGCCCTCGGTCGTGCTCGCGATCGACGCCGCCTATGCCGAGTTCGTCAACCGCAACGATTACGAGGCCGGCGCAGCACTCGTCGACCGGGCCGACAACGTCGTCATGCTGCGCACCTTTTCAAAGATTTACGCGCTTGCCGGGCTGCGGCTCGGCTGGGGTTACTTTCCGGCGGCGATCGCCGACGTCATGCACCGGGTGCGCGGGCCGTTCAACGTCTCGACCCCGGCGCTGGCCGCCGGCCTCGCCGCGGTCGACGACACGACCGCACTCGCCCGGGCCCGCGCCCACAACGACCGCTGGCTGCCGTGGTTTTCCGAACGGCTCGCCGCCCTCGGCATCCCATCGACGCCGAGCGTCGGCAATTTCGTATTGCCGCGCTTTCCCGAGGATCCCGAGCACAACGCCGCGGCGGCGTTCGCCTTTCTGCAATCGCACGGCATCCTGGCCCGCAAGATGGGCGGCTACGGATTGCCGCAACATCTGCGGATCACGATCGGCACCGGCGAGGAAATGGAAAAGGTGGCGGCCGTGCTCGGTGAATTCATGGGACGGCGATGAGATTTCTCTGCGATTTGGGCCGCCACACAGCTATCGCCGCGCCTTTACCCGTCATCCCCGCGAAAGCGGGAACCCAGGGGCGGCAACGCTCTGTGGAACGGACCCTAGGCCCCCGCTTGCGCGCGGGTGACGGTAATATTGCGGGATGCACAAATTTGCGGGCGGCGCGCCGATCATGAGCGAGCAACTGTTCGACCGGGTGGCGCTGATCGGGATCGGGCTGATCGGCTCGTCCTTGGCCCGCGCCTTGCGCCGCGACAGTCCCGGCACGCGGATCGTCGCCTGCGCGCGGCAACCGGAGACCCTGGCGGCGGTGCGCCGTCTCGAGCTCGCCGACGAGGTGACGCACGACCCGGCCGAGGCGGCGGCGGAGGCCGATCTGGTGGTGATCGCGACGCCGATCTCGGCCTACGCCGAAATCGGCCGCAAGATTGGTCCGGCATTGAAGCCGGGCGCCATCCTGACCGATGTCGGCTCGGTCAAGGAGGCGGCGATCCGCGATCTCGGCCCCCATGTGCCAGCGGGCGTCCATTTCGTCCCCGGCCACCCGGTCGCCGGCACCGAGCATTCCGGCCCCGAAGCGGGTTTTGCCGAATTGTTCCGCGACCGCTGGTGCATCCTGATCCCGTTGCCGGAGACCGCCGCGGCGGTGCAGAAGGTCGGCCATATGTGGGAGCAGGCCGGCATGCGCGTCGTCACGATGGATGCCGCGCATCACGACCGCGTGCTGGCGATGACCTCGCATCTGCCGCATCTGATCGCCTATACGATCGTCGGCACCGCCACCAGCCTCGAAGAGAGCCTCCAATCCGAGGTCATCGCGTTTTCGGCCAGCGGCTTCCGCGACTTCACCCGGATCGCCGCCTCCGACCCGGTCATGTGGCGCGACATTTTTCTGAACAACCGCGAAGCCGTGCTCGAAATCCTGCAGCGCTTCAGCGAAGATTTGACCGCCCTGCAGCGCGCGATCCGCTGGGGTGAAGGCGACATCCTTCAGGAGCTGTTCACCCGCACCCGCGCGATCCGCCGCTCGATCATCGAGGCGAAACAGGCCTAGCCGACACCACGGTTCGAGGGCGGGATGCGCCGTTCCATCATCCGATGATTGCCGCGTCTTAATTTCATTCCCGTTGGACGGGCCGATCGGTACGTTGTCATACCGGCGACGTTGACGCGCCGATCCGCCTGAGCAATGCGGTCCGCGCCCAGATGGCCGAAATCGGGATCATCGCACGACGCGGGTCAGCCGGGCTTGCCGCCCTCCTGGCGATGATCGAGCACTCGAAGACCGGTATCTGCCGACCGAGATCCGTCCCGGTTCTCGCAAGTCCTGGCCGAGCAATGGCGCAACCTTGGCCCGCCGATCGCCGCGATCGAGCAGCAGATCCTCGCCTGGCACAAGAGCAACGCCGACAGCCTGCGGCTCGCCTACCATCCCTCAATTCGGCCCGATCCTGTCCTGCGCCCTGGTCGTCGCCGCGGGCGATGCCAGGCGGTTTCGCAGCGGCCGGCAATTCGCCGCTTGGATCAGACTGGTGCCGGCGCAGAACTCGACCGGCGGCTCAGAGCGCCTCGGCGGCATCACCAAAGCCGGCGACCGCTATCGGCGCCAGCTCCTGGTGGTCGCCGCCACCGGGCTGATCCTTGCGGATGCGCGCCATTCCCGAGATCCCGCCTGGTCCGCCTGGGAACACCGGCGGCATTGGCGGCGGCGCCGGTGGTGGTCGCCTCGAAGATCGACACCGAGGGGGCGCTGCTCGGCAACATGATCCTCGACGTGCTCGCCGCCCATGGCATCCCGGTCAGCAACCGACTGCAGCTCGGGCCGACCAATATCGTGCGTGCCGCGATCCTCGCCGGGCAGATCGACATCTATCCCGAATACACCGGGAACGGCGCCTTGTTCTTTCACATGGAGCAGGACCCGGTGTGGAAGAGCCGGGCCGCGCGGCTACGCCGAGATCGCCAAGCTCGACCGCGAGACAAACCATCTGGTCTGGCTCACCCCGGCGCCGGCCAACAACACCTGGGTCATCGCCGTGCGCAAGGATCTGGCCCGGCGCGAACACCTTGCGACAATGAGCGATTTCGCCCGCTATGTGAATGATGGCGGTCAGATCAAGCTCGCCGCCTCGGCCGAGTTCGTCGAGAGCCCGTCGGCCCTGCCGGCGTTCGAGGCGAGCTATCATTTCCGGCTCGACGACCAACAATTGCTGACCTTGTCCGGCGGCAACACCTCGGCCACCTTGCGCGCCGCCGCCGAGGGGATGTCCGGGGTCGACGCGGCGATGGCCTACGGCACCGACGGCGCCATTGCCGGCGCTCGGCCTCGTCGCCCTCGGTGACGACAAGGGCGCGCAGATCGTCTACGCCCCGGCGCCGGTGGTTCGCGAGGCGGTATTGCAGCAATATCCGCAGATGGCCCTCGCTGCTCGACCCGGTCTTCGCCAGCCTGACCCTCGCGAGGTTGCAGCGCCTCAACGCCCGGATCGCGGTTGACGGCGAGGATGCCTCCGCAGTCGCGAAGTCCTATCTCGAAATCGGGGCATTTTCTGCCGTGACCGTGCGCGTCGACCCGGCGACGCGGCCTGCGCCATTCGCCTTGCCGATCGGCATCCGCAACCAGGTGCTGTTGGTGCTGGTCGTCGTCGCGACGGTCGCCGCCGCGGCCTCGGGGTTTGTCGTCCTTTCCCCGAACCGGCTGGTCTCGGGCCATTCGATCGCCTTATGGGCCGCCGCCGGTGCTGTGCCGACGATCGCCATCGCGGTCATCGGCGCTCTGCTGCTGGCGGCGTCGCTGTTGCCGCCGACAATGGCGCTGCATGGCGGTGTGGCCGCGCTGGCCGGCCTATTGCTGCTGCTGGAGCTGGCGACGCTTGGCCAAGCGGCGCATGCCATCGCCGCCGGCGCCGGCCCGGCGGCGCGAGTCTCGGCTCGGCGCGGCGTTCTGGATCATCGCCGCCTGCGCCGCGCTCGCCGTCGTCGACGCGTTGCAGCGGCTCGGCGCCGGCCCGGCCCTGCGGGTGCTCGCGGTCCGTCGCGCGTCGCCGGCGGGATCGCGGCATTGGCGATGGCCGGCAGTTTCGACCAGCTGTCGATCGCCCGCGAATATGCGACCCGGCATCAGCTCTTCGCCGAGGCATTGCGGCGCCATGTGGCGCTGGTCGCCGGGTCGGTCGGGCCGGCGTTGGCGATCGGCTTTCCGCTCGGGGTCGTGGCACTCCGGGTCCCACGTGTGCAAGGCCCGCTCTTCGCCGTGCTCAACACCTTGCAGACGGTGCCCTCGATCGCGCTCTTCGGGCTGTTGATCGTGCCGCTCTCGGCGCTGGCGACGGCGGCGCCGGGGCTCGCCGCACTCGGCGTCGGCGGCATCGGCCCGGCGCCGGCGATCATCGCGCTGGTGCTCTATGCGCTGCTTACCGATCGTGCGCAATACCGCGGCGGGGCTCGCCGGCGGTCGACCGCGCCGCGATCGACGCCGCGCGCGGCATGGGCCTGACGCGCGCGCCAGATCTTCTGGCGGATCGAGCTGCCGCTGGCGATTGCCGGTGCTGCTCGCCGGGCTGCGCATCGTCATCGTGCAGACGATCGGGCTCGCCGTCGTCGCCGCGCTGATCGGCGCCGGCGGGCTCGGCACCTTCGTCTTCGAGGGGCTCGGCCAGTACGCGCTCGATCTGGTGCTGCTCGGCGCGCTGCCGGCGATCTTTCTGGCGCTCGCCGCCGATTTTCTGCTGCAGACCCTTGCCGCCCTGCTTGCCCGGCGCGCACCGCGATGATCGCGCTCGACCATGTCGTCAAGCGCTACGACGGCCGCGCGGTCGTCGACGACCTGTCGCTCGATATCCCGGCCGGCGAATTCTGCGTATTGCTCGGCTCCTCGGGCTGCGGCAAGTCGACGACCTTGCGCATGATCAACCGGCTGGTCGCGGCTCGACGCCGGGACGATCCGGGTCGGCGGCGAGGACGTGACCCGTCTTCCGGCCGAGGCGTTGCGCCGGCGCATCGGCTACGCGATCCAGTCGACCGGGCTGTTTCCGCATTGGAATGTCGCCGACAACATCGCCACCGTGCCGCGCCTCTTGAAATGGCCGGCGGCGCGAATCGGCGCGCGGGTGACCGAGTTGCTCGAATTGCTGCGGCTCGACCCGGCTTCCTATCGGGGCAAATATCCGCACCAGCTGTCGGGCGGCGAGCAGCAGCGCGTCGGCGTCGCCCGCGCCCTCGCCGCCGATCCCGAGCTCCTGCTGATGGACGAGCCCTTTGCCGCGGTCGACCCGATCACCCGCGACGCGTTGCAGGGCGAACTCGCGCACATCCACCGGGCGACCAAAAAGACGATCGTGTTCGTGACCCACGACATCGAGGAGGCGCTGCGGCTGGCGACCTCGATCGCGATCATGAGCGAGGGCCACATCGCCCAGCTCGGCGCCCCGATCGAGCTGCTGGAGCATCCGGCGAACGATTTCGTCGGCGAGTTCATCGGCCACCAGGGTCTCGGCCTCAAGCTGTTGTCGGTGCGCAGGGTCGCCGACCGTCTGCGCCGCGGCGAGACTGCCCCGGGCGAGCCCGTGTCGCCCGACGCCACCTTGCGCGACGCGCTCTCGGCGATGACCGCGCGCCACACCGACCGGCTGCCGGTCGCCGATGCCGAGGGCCGCGCGCTCGGCGTCATCGCCTTGTCCGATCTGGTGCGGTGAGGCGGCATGCGTGCGGGCGGCAGCGTTCTGGCGAGCCCGATTTTCTGGGTCGGGCTGCTGTTTGCCGCATTGCTGACGCGGATGGAGGCGTTGCGGCCGCTCTTCCATTGGGCGTTTCCCGGGGTCGAGCCGGTCATCTACGACCGCGCCAGCTTTTTCGAATTGTTTCTGTCGCATCTGCGGCTGGTGGCGATTGCGAGTCTCGCCGCGAGCGTAGTCGGCGTGTCGCTGGCGGTCTTTGTCACGCGTCCGGCCGGGCGCGACTTTCGCACCATAGTCGATTTGCTCGCCGCAATCGGGCAGACTTTTCCGCCGGTCGCCGTGCTGGCGATCGCGGTGCCGCTGATCGGCTTTGGCGCGCGGCCGACGATCATAGCCCTCTTTGTCTACAGCCTGCTGCCGATCATCGAAAACGCGGTCGCCGGTCTCGAAGGCGTGCCGCAGGCGGTGCGCGACGCGGCAAACGGCATGGGGCTCTCGCCCTGGCAGCAGCTCCGTGCGGTCGAATTGCCGCTGGCGGCACCGATCATCCTCGCCGGGATCAGGGTGTCGGTCACGATCGCGATCGGCACCGCGACGATCGGCTCGACGGTCGGCGCCTTGACCCTCGGCACGCCGATTTTCGACGGCCTGGTCGCGAACAAGCTGCCCTTCGTCATCGAGGGGGCCGTGCTCGTGGCGATATTCGCGATCCTGACCGACATGCTGTTCGCCCGCCTCGACCGCCGACTGCGCCGCCACGCGCCGCCATAGCGCCGGAGTCCTGGACTTGAGGTCGGCCCCGTGTTAAGCTCGCTGTAAGGGAAATAGGGAGGTAAAAACATGACGTCCACCGATTGGGCCATAAAAGGCACGGAATTCGCGAACTGCAACTGCGCCTACGGCTGCCCTTGCCAATTCAACGCACTGCCGACCCATGGCGACTGTCGAGCGGCGTGCGGCTACCAGATCGACGAAGGGCATTTTGGCGATATCAGGCTCGACGGGTTGCGGGCGGCGCTTCTCGTCAGGTGGCCCGGTCCGGTACACGAGGGCAACGGGACGATGCAGCTGATCATCGACGAGAAAGCCGACGCGCCCCAGCGCCATGCGCTCGTAAAGATCCTGTCAGGCGAGGAGACCGAGGAGATGGCGACGATGTGGTGGGTCTACGGCGCCATGTCTCCGAACAAGCTCGAGCCGTTGTTCAAGCCGATCGCGTTCGAGGTTGACGTCGAAGCGCGCCGCGCGCATCTGGCGATACCCGGCGTCGTGGAGGCGTCGGGAGAGCCGATCCGCAATCCGGTCACCGGCGTCGAGCACCGGGCTCGCATCGACCTGCCGGATGGGTTCGAGTACCGCATCGCGGAAATGGGCAGCGGCACCACCACCGCCGAGGGAGCCATCAAGCTCGACTTGAGAAACAGTTACGGCCAGTTCGCGCACATTCACCTGAGCAATCACGGGATCGTCGGCTAGCGGCGGCAGCCTCGATGCCGACCGGCTTGCCATACCGCTTGTTGCGCCATGACCGTGTCTTGGTGCTGGCGGGCCTCGCCGTCACCGTCGCCCTCGCATGGCTCTATCTGCTGCTGGGCGCCGGCCTCGGCATGGACTCGATGCCGATGGGCGGCGGCGCGATGACGATGACGGCGCCGACCTGGACCCCGTTCTATGCGGGGCTGATTTTCCTGATGTGGGCGATCATGATGGCGGCGATGATGCTGCCGAGCGCCGCCCCGACGATCCTGCTGGTTTCGACGCTGACGCGCAAAACCGCCGCGCGCGGCGCGCCGAGCGCTGCCGCCTTCGCGCTCGGCTACCTCCTGGTCTGGGTCGGGTTCAGCCTGGCCGCGACCCTGCTGCAGTGGGGCCTTTCGCGCCTCGGGACGCTGTCGCCGGCGATGGCTAGCCGCAGCACCGTCGTTGCCGGCTCGATCCTCGTCGCCGCCGGCCTCTACCAATGGACGCCGCTGAAGCAGGCCTGCCTGGTCCGCTGCCGCTCGCCCTTGGAATTCCTGATGCGCTATTGGCGCGTCGGCTACCGGGGAGCGGTCGGCTGCGGCATCCGTCACGGCGCCTTCTGCCTCGGCTGCTGCTGGATGCTGATGGCCCTGTTGTTCGTGGGCGGGTTGATGAACCTGTTGTGGATCGCCGGTTTGGCGTTGCTGGTGCTGGTCGAGAAGACCCTCCCCTGGGGTGTTTGGGCGAGCCGGCTGACCGGTGCGGCACTCGCTCTGTGGGGGATGGCGATGCTGGCTTCCGAGGTTTATCCGTAGCATCTGCCGAACGCCGAATATTTACACCCGCGGCGCCATCGTGCGCGCCGCCAGCGCGGTCATGATCAATGACAGCCCCAGAAACACCATGTTGATGCCGACCAGGAGGCCGATTGCCCAGCCGGCCGAACTCGGCCAGCCGTCCCAGATCAGATAGGCGAGAAACAGGTCGACCAGGCCGCTGAACAGGACCCACCCCCAGCTCGGCAGGTGGCGGCGGTGCTCGATCGCCAACAGGATCGCGGCGATTCCCTGGATAATGAAAAATGCGATCAGCCAGATCGTCAGGGTCAGCACGGCCGCGACCGGCCGCAGCAGCAGCACCAGGCCGAGCGCCACCGCCAGAACCGCGGTCAACAGCGACCAGGCGAAGCCCGGCATTCGGCGATGCTGCAAGACCGATATCGTGCGAAAGATCCCGCCGATGAAAAACAGCCAGCCGATCAGGATCGTGATCGCCAGGCTGGCGAATTCGGGCACGGCGATCGCCACGAGCCCGAGCACCACCATGACGATGCCTTCGGCGAGAAAGAGCTTCCAATGCGCATGGATCGCGTCGCCGAGCCGATGCCGGATCCCGTCGAGATCGGGGAGGGTCGGGTTGCTCATCTCTGTCACCTCCGGACCACGCGCCGGCTGGCGCGTCACGGGCGGCGCCTCGGCATCGCCGCGGCGCCCTCACCCCCCGCTCTCGGCGGCTCGGACCGCAGCCCTGGTGAACAGGTCGATGCTCGGCCGGTCGGCGCCGGCCACACCGCCAACCGGGCTGCTGCCGACCACGGCAAATACCACGAATCCGCCCTGGCGACGCGGCGTAATAAAATATTGCGCCGTGCGTTGCTCGTTGGCCTCGGTGCATGACAGGACGGCGCTGAACACCACGCTGCTGTCGAACGAGGCGCTCGATCGGGCCGTCGCGAAATCTCCTTTGCACATCTGCGGATCGACCGCGATCAGATTGGAGGCGATGCCGCTGCCGCTGACATCCGGGCCCGGCGCGATGATTTTGACGGCACCGGCGGCGTTGTCGGACCGCCACACGGCGGTGAAGCTAGCGAGCGCCGCCGGCTTGTCGGTCACCACCAGGCGAGCGTTCGGCAGCTGCGCGGTCGTAAAGAAATCCCTGGCGAGCCTGATCTCCTCGAGAGCCGTCGGCTGGGTCGGCCGCAGTGCCTCCGGGAGCGGGGCAAACGGCAACCCGGCAGCGTCAGCCGACGGACCCGGCGTTTGCGGCGACGCAGCAGCGAAAGCCGAGGTGACCGGCGCGGCCGGCAGTGCCGGGGCGGTCTGCGGCGCCACCGTAACCGATAGAGCTGCTTCGGGCGTTCCGGGCGCGGCATGCATATCTGCCGCGGCGGCGGTGTCGGGCGGTGCGGGCGGCGACGGCGCAGGCGATGCCGCAGCCGGCGGACCTCCGCCGCGAGCCGCCGTCTCGGACGGGGTCGCGGTGTGGGCGGGCGGCTGCTTTGTCTCCGAGGAAGCTGAGGCGGCCGTCGGCGACGGCGCCGACGAGGCGCGCGCTGCGAGCGCCGCCGAGCTGCGCACGCAGCCCCTCAGCTCGTCCAATACCGCGGCGGTCTCGCTGAGCTCGAACCGGAACGCCTCTCCCTGCGCGATCAGGCTCAATTGCGAACTCTGGCGCAACCGGTCGATCACACCGGAATTGTCGGGCAATGGCACGAGCAGCAACTGGCCGCTCGGGACGGTCGCGAATCGGGGGAACGGCGCGCCGCCATCCAGGCGCAGCTCCACCTCCAGCCTCGTCCTGGGCGAAAACGCCCAATGCGGGTCGATAAAGCCGAGCCACCAGCGATAACCGGCGGTGACCAGGATGAACATATTGATCCCGCTGTCGTAGGCGACCCCCGCCGAGCAGTGGGTAAAGTCTCCAGTGCGCTCGTCGGTGTAGGCGCCGCCGGACCAAAACCCGAGCTTGAACGATCGCAGCGGGCCGGCGGCGTCGACCGATCCCGACCCGAGCACCAGCACCGCCAAAGCAATCGCGGCAATCCGGGCCAAAACCATCGCGCGCCCTCCTCTCTCTCCCGCGAACTTAACACTTTTTTGACCAATGTCGACGCGCCCGGCCAACGTCAAAGCGGCTGCGATCATCGGGCCGATCTGCAGCACAGTCGCGATGACCCCACAAGCCCGCGCCGAGACTATCACCGCAGCTCGAACGGAAATCTGCCAAAGACGTCGTGAGCCGAAGACAGCATTCGCCGTGCCGAATTGCGCCTCGGGCCGGCATCGGGCTTAATGCGCCGGCGGTGGGAGGGAGCGGCGGATGATCAAAGTGCTGAAGGGCGGCAGGCTGATCGACGGCACCGGCGCCGGCCCGGTGGCGAACGCCGCGATCGTGATCCGCGACGACCGGATCGATGCCATCGAGACCCGCGCCCACGGCGAATGGCCGGCCGATGCCGAGATCATCGACGTGTCCGGCATGACGGTGCTGCCGGGGCTGATCGACTGCCACGACCATTTGGCGATGCACGGCTACGATCTGGCGCGGCGCTGGGGCATCGACGAGCCGCAGACGACGCGCACCCTGCGCACGGCCAAGGTGTTGGAGCAGACGCTCGACGCCGGCTATACGACGGTGCGCGACGCCGCCGGGCTCGATGCCGGGTTCAAGCGGGCGATCGACGAGGGGTTGATTGCCGGGCCCCGGCTCGTCCTGTCGCTGGTCATCGTCTCGCCGATCGGCGGCATCGGCGACCGGGTCAGCCCGTCCGGTTTTTCGTGCTGCGTGCCCAACGACCCGCTGCTGCCCGACGGCGTCGTCAACGGCTTGGCCGATGTCCGGCCGGTGGTGCGCCGGGTGGTGCGCGCCGGGGCCGACGCGATCAAATGTGCGACGACCGGCGGCGCCAGCTCGCGGCCCGGGCACGGGCCGACGGACGGCGCCTTCAACCTCGACGAGATGCAGGCGCTGGTCGAAGAGGCGCACGCGCTCGACCGGCGCGTGATCTGCCATGCGCTCGGCGGCCGCGGCCTCCATATCGCGGTCGAGGCCGGCGTCGATTCGATCGACCACGGCTGCTATCTCGACCAGGAGCCGGAGCTGCTCGACCGGATGGCCGAGCGCGGCATCTTTTTCGTGCCGACCTTCGCGGTCTACGACTACCACCGCAAATCGCCGTTGCCGCATGTGCGCGAGCGGGCGCGCGACCTCGAAGAGCACCATGTCGCAAGCCTGCGCGCCGCACTCGCCGCCGGGGTCAAGATCGCCGCCGGAACCGATGCCGGCGGCCACGGCCACCCGCCGAACGCGATCGAGATCGCCTGCCTCGTCAAGGCCGGGATGACGCCGCTCCAGGCGCTGCGCGCGGCGACCGGCTGGGCCGCCGAATGCATCGGCCGCGGGCACGATCTCGGCACCGTCGAGAAAGGCAAGCTCGCCGACCTCGTCGTTGTCGCCGGCGATCCGCTCGGCGATGTGAAGATTTTGCAGAACCCCGAGCACATTGCCCTGGTGCTCAAGGGCGGCGAGATCGCCGCGAACCGACTAGGTCGCGAGCGACACCGGCAACGCTGAGCGCTTCGCGCGACGCAGCGATCCGACGGAGCGGCGTCGGCCCGAGATGGCTTCGCGGACGCCTTTCCTCGGGCCGCCCCCGGGGGCTCGCAATGACAGACCGAAAAGGGCGTCGATCTGATCGAAACCTTGCCCGCCCGCCTAAAGTTTGATCACCTTTGGCTCGCAATCGCCGGGTGGCGCTCGCGCTTTGGCCTTTTGGCGCGGAATATGCTCCTTGCTGCTGCACGGCAGTTGTCTCGGACAGGCAAATGGGTTGCTCGATCCTCGACGGTTACGATCCGCAGGGCTTTTACTGCGAGATGCTGGGCAGCCCGGCGAGTGCCGGGATCAGGGAACGCCTGTCCGGCCTGTCGATCGAGGCGCTTGAAGGACCGCGCCGCCGCCGCCAATGCCGAGCTCTATAATCTCGGGATCACCTTCACGGTCTATTCCGACGCCAAGACGATCGACCGCATCCTGCCGTTCGACGTGCTGCCGCGGGTGCTCTCGGCGGCCGAATGGCGGCACCTCGAAAGCGGCATCGTGCAGCGGATCACGGCAATCAACCTGCTGCTCGACGACATCTACCACGGTCAGCGGGTGCTGAAGGACGGGATCGTCCCGGCCGATCTGATCCTCGGCAACCGCAATTACCGCCCGCTGATGCGCGGCGTCGACGTGCCGCACAAGGCCTATGTCAACATCTGCGGCACCGACATCGTGCGCGACGAAACCGGCGCCTTTCTGGTGCTCGAAGACAATGCGCGCACGCCTTCGGGCGTCAGCTACGTCGTCGAGAACCGGCACATGATGCTGCGCGCCTTCCCCGATCTGCTCGACGACATCGGGCTGCGCGGAATCGACAATTACGGCGCCCGGCTGATCGCTGCATTGCAGGAGCTGGCGCCCGCCGGGATGGCCGACCCGCAAGTCGTGCTGCTGTCGCCCGGCACCTACAACTCGGCCTATTTCGAGCATGTCTTTCTGGCCCGCGAGATGGGCGTGCCGTTGGTCGAGGGGCCGGATCTGGTGGTCGAGGACGAGCGCGTTTGGATGCGCACGACCGGGGGGCTCGCGCGCGTCGACGTGATCTATCGCCGCATCAACGACGATTTTCTCGATCCCGAGGCATTCATCCCCGAGAGCAAGCTGGGCGTGCGCGGGCTGATGCGGGCCTATCGCGCCGGCAATGTGGCGCTCGCCAATGCGATCGGCACCGGGGTCGCCGACGACAAGGCGGTCTATGCCTATATGCCGCGCATCATCCGCTATTACCTTGGCGAGGAGCCGATCCTGCACAACGTCGAGACCAATATCTGCCGCGAGCCGGCGGCGTTGCGCTACACCCTCGACCATCTGGCCGAGCTGGTGATCAAGCCGGTCGGCGAAGCCGGCGGCTACGGCATCACCGTCGGCCCCAAGGCGAGCCGCGCCGAGCTCGACGATTGCCGCGCCAAGCTCGTCGGACGACCCGGCCAACTACATCAGCCAGCCCTGCGTCAACCTGTCGGTGGCGCCGACCCTGGTCGATGGCCGGATCGAGCCGCGCCATGTCGATCTGCGGCCGTTTGCGGTGACCGGCTCGAGCACCTGGGTTCTTGCCCGGCGGATTGACGCGGGTGGCCTTGCGTCGCGGCTCCCTGGTCGTCAACTCCTCGCAGGGCGGCGGGTCGAAGGATACCTGGGTCCTTGGTTGACGTTCTGCTCGCCCGCTATGCGGATTGCATCTTCTGGCTCGCCCGCTATATCGAGCGTGCCGAGAACCTGGCGCGCATCCTCGACGTCAACGAGACCTTCTCGCGCGACAGCCGGGGCGGCCAGA
Organism: uncultured Alphaproteobacteria bacterium; assembly: GCA_963795485.1. Lineage (GTDB taxonomy): Bacteria > Pseudomonadota > Alphaproteobacteria > ATCC43930 > CGMCC-115725 > AP-15. Next base: position 119,475 of record CAWCIL010000007.1, on the reverse strand, counting down.
ATTGGCGCTCGATCATCCAGCTGAATTCCGATGAGGAGGCGTTCCTCGCCGCCGAGCGCAAGGTCTCGGCGCAGAGCGTGCTCGAATTCTATGTCGTCGACGCCGACAACCCGAGCTCGATCGTCAGCGCCATCCACAATGCGCGCGAGAATGCCCGCACCTTGCGGCCGCTGATCTCCACCGAAATGTGGGTCCAGCTCAATGTCTTCTACAACCACCTCGCCGAGATCGGGGTCGCCGACCTCGCTCCGGGCAGGCTGGCGGCGCTGTTCGCAACGATCAAGGAAGCGTGCCAGACCCATACCGGCATCACCGAGGGCACGTTTTTTCGCGACCAGGGCTGGTATTTCTATCAGCTTGGCCGCTATATCGAGCGCGCCGACCAGACCACGCGGCTGCTCGACATCAAATATCATCTGCTGCTGCCCGATATTGCCGATGTCGGGTCGCCGACCGATGTCAGCCAGTGGAATGCGCTGCTGCGCTCGGCCGCCGGCTACCATGCCTATCGCCGCCTGCACGCGGCCAGCACGACCCCGGCGCGGGTGGCGGGCTTCCTCCTGCTGAACCAGGCCTTCCCGCGCTCGGTGCATCATTGCGTGCGCGAGGTCGGGCGGCTGCTGGGCGAGGTCAAGTCGCGCTATGCGCTGCGGGGCGGAAACGACGCCGCCGAGGAGCTCGACCGCTTGCGCGCCGTTCTCGGCACGCTCACGGTCGCGCAGATCCTGAGCGAGGGGCTGCACGAGTTTCTCGATCTGATCCAACAGCAGCTGATCGCGGTCAGCCGCGACCTGTCGATCGCCTTTTTCGGCTACATGCCGGAGGCCTCGCAGACGCAGACCGCGCTCGCGCAATAGGCAGGTGCAATGCCGATCATCACCGTGCGACACATCACGACCTACAGCTACAAGCAGCCGGTGGCCTTTGGCGAGCACCGCATGATGCTGCGGCCCCGCGACAGCTATGACCAGAGGCTGATCGAGACCCGGCTGGCGATCACCCCGGAGCCGGCCGACATGCGCTGGGTCCACGACGTCTTCGGCAATTGCGTCGCGATTGCCCGGTTCGCCGGCCGGGCGGAGGAGCTGCGCTTCGAAAGCGTGATCCGGCTCGACCACTCGGCGAGCAACGTTCTCGATTTTCGCATCGAGGAGTATGCGACCCAGTATCCGTTCACCTATGGCGCCGAGGACATGCCCGATTTGCTTAGGCTGGTCGAGCGTCAATACCTCGACCCCGAGCATGAAGTCGACCGTTGGGCCCAGCAGTTTCTGCGCCATGACGGGCGCAGCGACACGTCCGAGCTGCTCGCAGAGATGACCCGTGCGATCCGGCGCAACATGACCTACGAGGCGCGCGAGGAGAGCGGTATTCAGGACCCGGTCAAGACCTTGCGGGCAGGCAGCGGCAGCTGCCGCGATTTCGCGGTGCTGATGATCGAGGCGGTGCGCTCGCTCGGCCTGGCCGCCCGCTTTGTCAGCGGCTATCTCTACGTTCCCGAGGGGCGCGTCCGCCACCGGGCCGGCGGCGGCGCCACCCATGCCTGGCTCGAAGTCTATCTGCCGGGCGCGGGCTGGGTCGAATACGACCCGACCAACGGGATCGTCGGCAATCATGATCTCGTCCGCGTCGCCGTCGTCCGCGACCCACGTCAGGCGATCCCGATTTCCGGCACCTGGACCGGCTTTCCGTCGGACCATCTCGGCATGACCGTCGAGGTCGAGGTCACCGCCGAGGCCGAAAGCGAGGCTGTCCCGCAGGCGCCGCCGCAGCCAAGCCGCCTGCTGGCCTCGGGTTGATCCCGCGCCCGCCAATCCCGCGTCCGCCAATCCCGCGACCGCGAGTTGCCGCAGGAAGGCAGGCGTGGCGCGGCGACGGCTTCAGGCTACCTGCTGCTCCTCGATCACCACGGTCTCGACCGCAACCAATTCGCCGCGGTAGAGCCAACGGGTGAACCACCCGGCGCATGCCGCGCCGAGGATCGGGGCGAACCAGAACAGCCACAGCTGGTGGATAAAGGGTGCGCCGGCGAACAACGCCGGACCGGTGCTGCGCGCCGGGTTGATCGAGGCGTTGGTGACCGGGATCATGACGAGATTGGTCAGCATCAGGCACAGGCCGATCGGGATGCCGGCAAATCCGACCGCCGCACCCTTCGAGGTCGAGCCGATGATCACGAACAGGAAGAAGAACGTCGTGATGGCCTCGGCGGCAAAGCAGCCGACCATCCCGTAGTTGCCGGGACTGAGAGCGCCATAGCCGTTGGCGGCGAACCCGCCCGGAACCCAGCCGGGCTTGGTCGACGCGATCAGATAGAGCACCGCTGCGGCGGCAATCGCGCCGATCACCTGAGCGATGATGTAGGGTAGCACGTCAGCAGCCTTGAACCGTCCCCCGGCCCACAAGCCGACCGTTACTGCCGAGTTGAAATGGCCGCCGGAGATGTGTCCGACGGCGTAGGCCATTGTCAGCACCGCTAGCCCAAAGGCGAAAGAAACCCCGAGAAAACCGATGCCGAGCCCCGGAAACGCGGCGGCCAGCAATGCGGCGCCGCAACCGGCAAAAACCAACCAAAACGTACCGAAGAATTCGGCCGCGAGACGGCGCGTCATGTCCATGCTTTCCTCCCTTTAAGAGGTTACGATTCGAATTTGTCAATCCACTACAGTGGCGGACACGCCGATCAGGTTCGTAGCGAGCGAATAGGCAATACAACAGCTATTTTGGATCATCAGACCAGATCATGACGCAGGGCAGCGTATTAGAGCCGACGGCTTCTTCCCCGCAGCGATCCGGACCGGCTACTCGAACAAAAATGTTGTGCTGCACGTCGCAGACAAGAAAACAACGTTATGGCAACCGCCCTCGCGCGATATTTGGTGCTGGATCGTGGTTGAGCAGACCCTCGCACTTGGTGATCCTGTACTGCGCTATGATCCGGCGAGCAAATCCCTAGACTTCTTGACACCACCGCCACGCCAGGCCGAGCGCGCTGCGCTCATCACCGGAACCCAGCAAGCGGCGTGGTCTTGGAAACTCGAGCCGAGCGCTTATGCGGTAATTGCTGCGCTCATGGGGTCTCCGCGATAGGAGCCCTTGGCACTAGCCAGAAGAGTTTCGGCGTCTTGAGTTTTGCGACAACGCTCAACGCCTGTTCGACCCCGCGGAGGCGGGCGACGCGCGCTTCCCAGGCGCGTTCAGCGAGCGTCAGCATTACGTCGGCGCCGCGTACCGCCGCGCGGTTGAACTCGAGCTTGGTATCGAGCGCCGCGGCTGCCTTGATCTCGGCGCGCGCGGCCTCAGCAAGATTGTCGGCATCGGCCTGCACCGCGAACAGTCGGTTTTCGACCGCACGCCGGATCGCGAGTGTGGACTGGCCGAGGCCCTCATTGCCCAGCTTGGCGAGTTGATGCAATCGCGAGTTGGACTGGCTTCTTGTTTGACGCAGCGCCGTCATATCCAAAGAGAACATCGATACGGTCGGCATATGCCTGGATAGCGTTATCGATTAGTTCCGCGACTGCATCGCCATTGCTGCGATAGCCTAGATCGCGGATGCCTCGGACGAATGCTTCCGGCACCATAAGGCCGAACTTGGAACGCCCACCATTTTGCTTGGTGTACGCGCGTTGCGCCGCAAGGACGGGGCCGAAGCCCGCGCCCCGTTTCGACTGGTGCAGAACTGACATCGCTTACGCTGCCAGGCGGCAATTCGAGTAGAACGCAGCGATTCGCCGATTGAGGCTGAACCGCGTGATGCCGAGGTGGATGGCTACGGCCTCAACAGGTTCATCATTGAAATAGATTAGCCGGAGTGCCACGCCCACGTCCCTAGGGGCGCGGCGAAGAATTGGCTCGGCCCCGAGCCGGTCCTCCACGTTCCTCTGAGCGGCGAGAGCGCTCGGGTCGCTAAACAAGTCAAAATCGATGGAGCGCTCCAGCCTCACTCAAAACGGTACAACGCTGGACCGTTTGCTTGTCGGCGATGCGACCTACATGCTCAGCCGCGACTGCTTGGCGTGCCGCCTTCGCGCTCGGCCGCGTGGGGGTACCGGCGGGCGCATAGCTCGAACGAACTGAGCGAATTGCGGCAAGCACGGCGCGGCGAAATACGGCTTTGCCGGTTCGATTGGCAAGGGCGACCGCGCCAGCTTCGAATTGTCCGACAAAAGCCTGCCCGAAAATCTCGTCGTGAAGGTCGGCAGGGAGATCGGCGGCATAGGCCTTCGACAGACGGCACGCATAGAGACGAGCCTGAGTGCCGAGACGTTGCTGATGATAACGTTGGCCAGTGAGAGCCGCCTTGATCAAATCGTCAAGGGGAACTGTCGAGACACCGTTCTGCACGGAGTCCTCCTTTCGCTGCTGTTGCCTTCAAAGCCAGCATGAAGGCCGTTGCCGCGTCCGGGGGATATGGCGGCTCATGGCCGCGCCTACACTGGTCTCGAGCTGGTACGCTTACTGTGGCTACGATATCAGCATGGAGAGCACCAAGCTAGACCGAAAGAGGGGCGAAAAGGCGCCTGCACCGGGTCCGGAATTGACTGAAGCCCATGAGCCTTGACGTTGCGGGTGTCGAGCCACGCCTTGGTGACGGCGGTCGCTCCCGTCAAGGTTGGTAAGGGGCTGCTCATAGGTTCTCTCCGGGTTCACGGCTCATGGCCGCTGGAGACACCCTACTATAGCCAGGCATTTTCCGCCTCGTGCGGACGATCAACGAAAAAAACTGAGATGGCCGGCGTCCGAGACCGCGAGACGGCTGTTGCGCACGGCGAGCCAAAATGCCCGAAGCTCATCGCCGTCTGGTCGCCGCCCCGGGCAGCAAACCGGCGTCCGCTTCGGCTACGGTGGACACCATGTGGACACCAGAGCGGAGAAGCGAAAGACCGCCTCGCGGCGGCCTTCTCACAACGCTCTGATTTCCTTGAGGAAATCTGGAGCGGGCGAAGGGATTCGAACCCTCGACCCCAACCTTGGCAATGTCCCAAGGCGGTTTACGCCACAGCATCTTTGTTTATCCCAGTGCCCTTTAAAGCCTTATTGTAAAAGGCTTTTTGTTGCACAACTCCATCCCAAGCCTATCCTCTTCCTACCTAGCGGCTTTCGCTCCGGTGCTTCCCCCCTGCTTCCCCGGCCTCCGCCCGCCAATCCGGGGAAGCAGCGTTGGGAACAAAAATGGAACACAAGCTGAGGCGGATCATGGCCAAGATTACCAAACGCATAATAGATGCGCTGCGGCCCGTGAAGGGGCAGGACGTATTCACTTGGGACAGCGAACTAAGAGGCTTTGGCGTCCGGGTGAAGCCCTCCGGACTGAAGACATTTCTTATCCAGTATCGCAATGCGGAGGGCCGCACCCGGCGGCTGGTGCTCGCCCAATATGGCGCGCTAACGCCCGAGGGCGCACGGGACTTGGCCCGCAATAAGCTAGCCGCCGTCGCCAGAGGCGAAGACCCATCTACCGAGCGACATGCAGTGCGGGCCGGGATGTCGGTTAGCGAGGTGTACGACTGGTATCTGGAGGAAGCGGAAGCCGGTCGCATCCTTGGCCGCAACCGCCGGCCGATTAAGGCATCAACGTTGAAGATGGACCGAAGTCGGATCGAGACGCACATCAAGCCGCTGTTGGGCGCACGCTTGGTCAGCGGTGTGACGCTTCGGGACATCGAGGGGATGCAGGCGGACATCGCGGCCGGCAAGTCGGCACGAGGCCGCAAGGCTGGCCGGGGCGGCAGATCGACTGGCGGCTCGGGAGTTGCGAGCCGCACGATCGGGACACTGCGCGGGCTTCTCGGCCACGCGACCCGGCTCCATATCGTTGGCAAGAACCCGGCGGAGGGAGTTCGGCAGCTCGCCGTCGAGTGCCGTCAACAGCGATTGAGCCAGGAGGACCTTCGACAGCTCGGGCAAACGATGCGGAGCCTCGCGGCAGAGGGCGAACATCCCACGGGGCTTGCTGGTATCAAATTGATGCTGCTGTCCGGATTTCGCCGAATGGAGGTGTTGGGGCTGGAAAGAAATTGGGTAAGCCGAAGGGACCATTGCGTCCGTTTTCCCGACACGAAGAGCGGCGCGCAGATCAGGGTTCTTGGTGAGGCGGCGATTTCGTGCATCGAAGCTATGCCGGGCCGCGAGGGCTCGCCGTTCGTGTTCCCAGCCGACTGGGGGGAAGGTCACTTTGTCGGGGTCGTTCGCGTCCTGGAGCGCGTCTGCGCGAAGGCAGGTCCGAAGGAAGTGACGCGGCATGTTCTGCGGCATACCTTTGCCAGCGTGGCTGGCGATCTCGGGTTTTCGGAACTTACGATCGCAGGTCTGCTTGGCCACTCTGCTCGAGGTGTAACACAGAGGTACGTCCATTTGGACGCCGCCTTGATTGTCGCCGCGGATCGCGTGTCGGCGGAAATTGCGAAATTGCTAGACGGCGGTGGTGCGACAAAAAATTGGAAAACGTCGGGCTGGAAGGGGGCTGTTGTTCCTCCTGCTGCGTAAGAATTCGACGGTCGGTTCGTGGCGAACCCCGGCCAGAGCATCGTCAGCGCGGGTCGGCGAGAAGCTCGCGCACTCCCCGTCCCAGGCGCTCAAGCAGGAGCGCCCGCAATGTTGCTCCGTTGACGTAGCCGACCTCGGCCGCAATGGCGTCAAGACCGAGACCGCTGCCATGAAGGAGAGACTGCGCGCGTTTGACATGGAACCGCCGTTGTGGCTGCCGGGATCGGTTGAGCGGACATGCCTCGCGCCTCAACGGCCGTTACCGCGATCGATCCGGTCAGAGTGGTGTAAACGCTGCCAACAGACTCCTACGGTTCCGCCTATAGTGATGGTCATTTTACCCGCTCGCTTGGAGGCAGGGGGCTTTGTAGTTGCGGTGCCGGCAGCGCTGTTTGCGCTTTCGTTGCCCCCGCCGGCGGCTTCGCGCGAGATAAAGCGACGGGTCGGTGAGGAATTGCTTCAGCTTGTTCATATCGGTCACAAACTGCGGCACGGGCCGCTTCTCCGAAGCCGCGTCCTGACATTCAGCAGCATGCGTCTTCCTCAGATTGCTCGCTCAAGCAAACGCGCCGCGCACCGACGCCGGCTCGAAGACGTGATAAACCCGGTAATCCGCGTCCATCCCCTTCATCTTCTCCGCTAATATGGTCTCCGGGTGAACGCGGTAGATAAGACCGCGCGACGCGCTGGGGTCGCGTGGGTCGCAGCGCACCGTCAGGTGCCGGTCGATATTGCTCTTTTCAGCAAGTCCTTCGGCCCCCGGATCAACTGTTTCCCAGAGGTTCCGGCCGACGGAGACGACCATCGGCCGAGCCGCCTTCGCCGCCCGGAACAGCCGGTCGATCTCATGGCCGATGTAGTCGGTCCGAACGGCATTCCGCCATGTACCGGCCACGAAGGTGCCGGTTCCCGCGCCCAACCGATTGGCGGTCGCCGCGAAATCCTCCCGCCCGATCCGTCCGTCATTGAGCGTGCCGTTCAACCAACGCGCCAAGACCTCCGCCCGCTGCTGTCCGATCGGATAGGCGCCATCAACTTTGTTGACGAAACGTTGAAGGGAAGATCGAGCACAACGACCCCGCTCTCGATTGCGCGCTCGGTCGCAGCCGGATCGAAGTCGAAGCCGTTCTCCGCTTCCGCGGTCTCGGCAAGAACGATCCAGTTTGACAAAGCGGCCTGCGCGGCGTTCAGAACACGGGCGAGCAGATGCTTTAGATGCTCGTCGTCGAATTGCTTCGGCTCGATCAGCAGCCAAACCTCATCGCCAATGCCCTTGACGTAGAAGATCTGATCCAACAACAGGGGCCTCAGCTGAAAAGCCCCATCCTTCGTCGTCAACTGATCGTAAAATCGGAGCTCTTGCTGCAGAAACTGCCGATAGAAGTCGCGCAAGAACTCCATCTGCCGATCCGGTTCGCTAGGCAGAGTCTTAAGCCGCGTTTTCGCTTCGGTTGACCCGGCGACGTTGATCGACACGGACACCAGCCAGTCCGGACCTCCCGAAGCGGCGGCAGGCGGCGGCGCCGGGGCGGCGAGAATCATCGCCACCATAGCGTCGAGCCGCTCCGGCGCCGGTGAGCCGTTTGCCCGCCAGTCGTCGGCGAGGACCTCGACCTGATTCCGATTGATTTTCTCTAGGTCGCCGCTGCGCGATCCCGTCCACACGCGCCGCGCGGCTTCGGCCAGCCCGAGCGCGCGAACGACGGCCGACGGCACGGCTGGTTGCCCGGTTGGGGTCCAATGCAGCGTCAAATCGCCCGGTCTTCTCGCTGCCGTCATCCAGGAACGGTCGGCCGTTATGAGGCCGTCGGCCACCGCCGCCGACAAGCTCGGCTCTTCCAGCAGGAAAGCCGCCACCGCGAACGGTAGCGTCCCGGCGTGTTTGCCGCCCGCTAGCAACTGTTCCAGCACGGAGATTGGTTTCAGTTCCGCGGAGCCCAACGCGGGACGCCGGCCCGATCTTGAAGCTGCGTAAGTACGCTCAGTACGCTCATGGTCTGGTCCGCCAATCTCTTGGGAATGAGTGGTCCGCCGCCCCTACGGCCACCAGCTACTTGCGTCCCAGACGGCTTCCCAAGTCTCTTCGATCGCATCGGGGCCGCCGAACACGGAGAGAGTCGGCACCAATTTTTCTATCGAAGAAAACTGGCTGCTGCGGCGCACGCTGGAAAGCTCGCGAAGCATGCCGACCAAAAGCTCAAGCTGGAACCTGCCCTTCGCAAGCGGCAGCACGTCGATGACGCACTCTTGCGGCCAGGCATCGAGCGGCACCGCCGCTAGAACCAGCCTTACAATCTCGTCTTGCTCGGGAGCTTCCGCCGCCTTCGCGATGCGCACCAAGGCCCGCAACGCAGGATGGAGTTGCCGAGGCAGGCTCTGCATCAGCAAAGGACAGATGTTTTCGAGGGCCCACTGCGGGCCCGAATGCGTGCCGATTGAGCCCAACACGTAAATCCACGTCTCTTCCCAATCGTCCGCCGATTGAGCCATATGCAGCAGGCGGCGGATTAAGACCTTGCGCTTGTCAGCCGGCAGCACTGGCAGTATTCGCGCGAGATTGTAAGCGACCAATCGGTCTTCCTGTTCGGCTTCAGCCGCCGAAAGAAGCTGACTTAAGGCGGCATCGAACTCGTCCGGCGTGAGCCATTCCCTGACGGATGCGAGGTCATCCGGCGTCATTCCGGACCGTTTCGCGTCAGTAGCCCACGTGCGGATGAGAGCAATAGCTTCATCCTGGGCGGGCGCCGGCAAGAACGGGACGGTTTTCTCCAAAACCAGGATGTTGACGTGGTTCTCTGCCTTCTTCGATTGATGGAGCGACTGAGCGAGTGCCGCCGCCGCCGCCGGCTCCATGTAGGGCAGCAAGTCCAGCGCCAGATAAATCCGCCGCGGATCGGCCAGCAATGGATGTTGCGCCACGTAATCAACGACTCTGCGAGAGAGCCGCTGTTCGGCCGCCTTTCGTTTGCCTTCTGGGAGAAAAGGCAGGATGCCGCCCAAAGTCTCTATTGCAGGCACCTCGTCGAAGTGCCGGCGGCCATGGCTGATCGCCTCGGCCGTCAGGCGCCGCTTCAACGGTCGCGGCAGCAGCGGCAGGAGTTGAGAGACGAGATCCAGCCACTGGCTGGAGCCGATCGCGATCGACGCGACGGATATCAGCGTTTCCGCCAAATATGTGCGGCGCGGCTCATCGAAGAAGTTCAGGAACGGCCGCCAGCGGGTGTAGGACAGCGTCCCGAACGCGCCGCCGCTCGCGGTAATCTCCCGCACGGCACGATCGAACAGATCCGGCACCAGCGCCTCGATCGGCGCCCCGTCGAGGCAAGACAGCACCACCATCTGCCCCGCGAACTCTAACAAACCGATTTTGTGGACGAGGGACCTCAACTGTTCGTCATCAAGATAAGGGCCCACGACTTCGAAGATGCGGCCGTAATTTTGAAGGATCTGGTCGGGGGTCCAGTCGAGCGCTTCCCGGATCAGCGCAGCCCGGTCTTCATCGGCCAGAAGGCCGAAAATACGGCCGATCGACGGCTCCGGCTCGAAACCGGAGAGGACAAAATATCTCTCGACGCATCGCTTCGCCCACCGCCGCGCCTCCTCAGGCAGATAGGGGCTCAAGGCCTCGACGACCGAAGAGCTCACCCGCCGCGGCTCGAAGGCCTCGAGTTCGCAAAACGGCGCCGCGCGCTTCCGCCATACGACGCGCCTCGGGCATGAACGGCAGTACGAGGATCGTCGCGCAGAGCCGATCGAACTCGTCTTCGCAGCTTCTCGCCGCCCGGACGGCCCGGTCCGCCACCACGACCCGGTCGGCTCCGCCCAGTTCCCGGGCGATCGACACGAGCGCGCTCACTTTCGCCAGCCAGGGCTGCTTCAAATCCACCAAGGCGGCCAAGGACAGTCCCGCCTCCCGCGACAGGCCGCGGGCGACGCCTTCGACGCGCTCCGTGAAGTCGGAGCGGCGCAGGGTGTAGGCAAGAATGTTCAGGATCTGTCCCGGATTGAGCAGCCCTTCGTCCAGCGCGCTGAGCAGCACCTCCGGCGAAATCTGCTGGTGCGCCGACGAAACCGATCCGTAGTACAGCACGCACCGGACCTGGCTGCCCAGGCTCGGGGCGGTATTGCCGCCGGCCGTGGTCAGAGTGTCGTCCCGCGCGGCGTCCCAGGCTCGCTGCACGTCGGCGAGCAGTCCGCGATGCGTGGGATCGGCATGACCCCACGCCCGTACCCACCCCTGGCTCAAGAGCGACCTCAGATCGGCCAGCGGCGCGCCTTCGCGCACAAAATGGTCGCCGAGATGATGCAGCAGGTAGGGAGGAACGGTCTCGACCGCCAGTTGCCCGGCGTTCAGCCCATCGAGGGTCTGCCTGCCCCACCGAAGATAGCTCTCCCGCACGCGGCGGGCTTCCGGCCTGCCGATAAATTCCGGCCGGCTGAAGAACTCGGCCAGCCGCGGATGCGACAAGACATATCCCTGCCGAGCGCCGTCGCCGACGATGAAGCGCTCGAGGTCCTTGAGGACGCTGCGCAAGGTCCAGTCCTGGACCTCGTAGGCGAGTCGCATCACCTCACGAAGTTCGTCCGCCAGGAGCGGCCCGATCGCATACGCCAGGATGGCAAGGACTGCCCGCGCCCGCTCTCTGTCGAGGACGCGGTCGCCGTCCCAGAGCCGCTCTTGGTCCGAGAGCCACCGCTCGAAAAAGCTGTCCAACCCGGGGTGCAGACGGTTGAGATCGTCCAGGGTCCAGAACAGGTCCGGCCTTTCGCGGTGTTGAAACCAGAGCTGCTCGGCATAGAGGCCGACCAGCAACGGATCGCCCGCCGTCAGGTAATAGAGCCGGTTGACCATTGCCGGCTCGAGGCAGTGGGCGGGCAAGGCCATGCCCTGAAGCGCTTCCGCGACGCCAACGCGGTCCAGCCCCGGCAATTCGAGCGGCCGCACGCTCTCGGCCAAAGCATCCCAGCCGAGCCGCCCCATCCAGTGACTGCCGCGATATTCACCGGCAACCTGGCGCGCCGACACGACGAGCCGGACGTTCGACGGCAGCTCCGCCGGAAAGTGACCGGCCCACGAATAGGGGCCCGCTTCGTCGGCGCCATCGACAATCACCACGAGAAACTGATGATCCGGCGGCGGCCGCTGCATCAGCGACAGCGAAAGGGACCGGCACAGCGCCGCGTCCACAAAGGTCGACGGGTCGAGCGGCTCGCCGTGCAGCCGCGCCAATCCCGCCGCCAGCGCCGGGAGAAACGCCATCGGCTGAGCGGTTTGAAAGCGCAGGCTGACGGGCACGAACGCCACGCCCACATCAGGCGGCAACTGACGCGCCCAGTGGACGAGCAAAGACGATTTGCCCCGGCCCGCGGGCGCGTCCAGCAGCAGTCGCGGCCGCCCTTGAGGATCGTAGAGCCAATCGTTCAGTGTTTCGATTTCGAGCTGCCGTCCGCCGAAGGGCTTCGGGTGGCCGATCGTGCCCAGATAGTCCCTGATGAATTCGCCGATGTGAGCGGCGGGATCTACCGCGATAACGCCGTCCGTTAGACGCTCGACCACCTCCTCAATCGTCTTTGTTGTGGCCGTGATCGCGCAGCGCAGCCGAAAAAGCTCGGAGAGAGCGACGCGGCCCTGAAGCGGGCTGCCCGCGGAAGCGGCCTCGTCATGGACCGCTCGATCGAGGGCCAGCAAAAAATGGCCCAGAAACTCAGACCATTCGAAAGGGCAGGAGGCGGGATCGACGCCTTCCGCGAAAGCGCGGGTCGTGAGCTCGACCGGGTCGCCAGTCTCGGTCAGCGCGGCGGAGACGAAAGCTTGCGCCACGGACGGTTTCGCGAAAACTCTCTGCAAATAGTTCCGCGTTTGATCGACGACGCGGCGGTCGGGAGCGAGCGTTGTCAGCTCGGTGCGTTGCAAGGCGGCTGTCAGCGCCTGATCAAAACAGCGGGCAAGGGCCGCGGTCTCGGCATCCTTTGAGACGAAGCCCCGCAACCCGCGGATGCCGCTCGTGACAATGCTGTTCGCGAGGTTGCCGGTGAAATCGCCGCCAAAACCGTCGAGGAACGACAAATCCATAGCCGATCCGATCAGGACGCCATCGTCCGAACCGCGCCATCATACGCCCGGCGCCCGCCGATCCTTAGCGTTTCACGCACCGGTGCCGACAGCGGCGCTTGGCGAGGGCCAGGCGACGATGCAGCGCGCTGGTATAGCCGGCGCAATGGCGTGCATGAAGGGCCCGCGCCATGGCTTCGGCATCCGCGCCGCCGGCAGCAGCGTACCCATCAATCTCATTCAGCGGGGAGGGGACATGCGTAATCGACGATGACAGTGATCTAGCTTAACGCCGTCGTGTTCGCGGAATGTCAATTCGCCAGCCAGATGCGATAACGTTAGGTTGTGGAGCCGAGCCAAGGGCGCTGCGCGTCCCCGCTCCTGCAGGAAGAGAGATGCCCTCAATGTGTCGGTTCTTTTTTTCTGGTTCTAATTTCTATAGGCCTTTGATCTCAAGCGGTGGCCGAAGCTGCGCCGGTTAAACTCCGCTGCTCAGCGAAGCGTGCGCGACCGGCTGGTATCCGTGAGGGTCACGTCAACCTCGATGCAGCCAAAAGCGCCCATTCCGGCTTAGGCGGTACGAAGTCGGTGCCGGAGCCTCTACTGCATGGTGTCGGTGACGCTCAACACCTTCGGCATGCCGGTTCCGGAGAGCGCAGAAGCTGCGATACCCCGTGCATGACTGACCCAGGTGTTACTGCGAGACTTCCGGTTGAGACGCTTTCTAAAGATTCGGAGAATTGAGGTTGAAATGAAAGCCATACAGTTCACGCGGTTTGGGTCCCCAGACGTGCTCGAACTGATCGATGCACCGACCCCAACAGCGACCGATGGCAACGCCCTCGTTCAGATATCAGCCGCCGCCATCAACCCGTCGGACGTCAAGAACGTCGCCGGCCAAATGGAGGGAACGGCGCTGCCCCGGATCCCCGGGCGGGACTTCGCGGGCATCGTCGTAGACGGCCCCGGTGATTGGCTCGGCGCCGAGGTCTTCGGCACCGGGGGCGATATCAGCTTCACGTGCGACGGCAGCCATGCCGAAGCAATTCTCTTGCCCATTGAAGCTCTCGTGCGCAAGCCCACAAACCTTTCCTTCGAACAGGCAGCATCAATCGGCGTGAACTTCGTCACCGCGTGGCTCGGTGCTATCGAATATGGCGGCGTGCGATCTGACGAGACGGTCGTACTCATCGGAGCTGGCGGTGGGGTCGGCGGCGCGGTCGCACAGATCGCGGCTGCGCAAGGCGCTATTGTCCTTGGCGTCGATCGCCGGGAGCCGCCGCAGGCCGCACCCGCTGCCAGAGTGCTGAGCGCGCACATCCCCAGCAACGACGAAGCCCCGGATGTGGTACGCCGGTTGACTGCGGGCAAAGGCGCCGACCTCGTGTTCGACACGGTGGGAGGCATAATGTTCGAAGCCGCGCTGAGCATGGCCGCGCCTCGCGGCCGGGTCGTCGAAATCGCCGCTACCGGGAAACGGCGCGTAGAGTTCGATTTGACCGACTTCTTCCACAATGAGACTCGCCTGATCGGCGCCGACAGTCGCAAGCGCAACGCCATAGCCTCGGCGCGCCTGCTCGCGAACCTGACAGACGGCTTCGAGCGGGGCCGCTACACGGCGCCGGTCGTCAGCGCTCATTATCCGCTGGCCTCCGCCAGGGAGGCATATGCGGCAGTGGAGCGTGGAAGCCAAGGCCGCATTGTGCTGACGCCTTGAGGCACGAGCAGAGATCGCAATCAACAAGCACTTGCAGAGCCGGGATGTGCCGAACGTCTTTGTCGTCGGCGCCTCCGCCTTTCCGCAGAACGCCGGCTACAACCCGACCGGCGCCGTGGGGGCGCTGGCGTCATGCCGAGCCCGACCGAGCGGGATCTCGAAACAATTCTTGCCGAGGATCTGGGGTGAATGAACTAGGTTACGACGCTGGGGCGCCACTCGCGTTGAGGACGACGTGATGACCGAGTTGCACGCGGATTACGTCGTGGTCGGGGCGGGGTCGGCGGGGTGTGTCGTGGCCGACCGGCTGAGCGAGGATGGGGCGCGGGTGGTGTTGCTCGAAGCGGGCCCGCGCGACTGGCACCCGATGATCCATGTGCCGGCCGGGGCGCTGCGGCTGCGCGCCAATCCGCTCGTTAACTGGAACTATTACGCCGAGCCCGAGGCGGGCCTCGGTAATCGGTCGCTGCATTGGCCGCGCGGCCGGGTCCTGGGCGGCACCAGCTCGATCAACGGGATGCTCTATGTCCGCGGCAACCCGGCCGACTACGACGGCTGGGCGCAGATGGGCTGCCGCGGCTGGAGCTATTCGGATGTGCTGCCTTTTTTCAAGAAATCGGAGAATTACGCCGCGGGCGACCCCGAATATCGCGGCAGGGGCGGGCCGCTGCCGGTCGAGGATTACCGCACGATCCTGCCCTTGACCCACCGCTTTGTCGAAGCGGCACAGCACGCCGGCTTCAAGCTGACCAAGGACTACAACGGCGCCACCCAGGAAGGGGTCGGCTATTCGCAGATGACCCGCGGCGGGCGGTTCCGCGGCTCGACCGCGCAGACGTTTTTGGCCGAGGCGCGGCGGCGGCCCAATCTGCGGGTCGTCACCAAGGCGGTCGCGACCCGCCTCAGCTTCGACGAAAAGCGCTGCACCGGCGTCGCCTTTCGCCAGAACAGCCGGGACAGCCAAGTGTCGGCGGCGCGCGAGGTGATCGTCTGCGGCGGCACCGTCAACTCGCCGCACCTGTTGCAGATCTCGGGCCTCGGGCCGGCCGGGCATCTGCGCGCGATCGGAGTCGCGGTGGTGCACGAATTGCCGGGGGTCGGCGCCAACCTCTCCGACCATATCGCGGCGCGGGTGACGCACCGGGTCAAAGGCGAAGCGTCGATCAACCAGCTGGCGCGCGGCTTGAGCCTGGTGCGCGAGATCGGCCGCTATGCCGCGACCGGCCGCGGTGCGCTGACCTTCGGCGTCACCAGCGCCATGGTGTTCTGCCGCAGCCGCGAGGGGCTCGCGAGCCCCGACCTGCAATTGCTGTTCACGCCCGGCAGCTACGATCAGAGTGCCGTCGGCCGGCTCGAGCGCGAGCCCGGCATGACCATCGTCGCCTGCGCCGTTCGCCCCGACAGCCGCGGCACGATCATGGCGCGCTCGAACGACCCGCTGGCGCGCCCCGAGATCCGGCCGAGCTACCTGTCGGCGGCGAGCGATGTGCGGGTGCTGCTGGCCGGCGTCGACCACGCCCGGCGGATCTTCGCCGCCTCGCCTCTGGCCAGATACAGCGCCGCCGAGACCATGCCCGGCCCCGGCGCGGTTTCGGAGCGCGACCTGAGCGATTTCGTGCACCAGGCCGGCATCAACCTGCACCACCCGGTTGGCACTTGCAGGATGGGCGAGGACCCGATGGCGGTCGTCGACTCGCGGCTTAAGGTCCGGGGAGTGGACGGGCTGCGCGTCGTCGACGCTTCGGTCATGCCGAATGTGACCACCGGCAACACCAACGCGCCGACCATCATGATCGGCGAAAAGGGTGCGGCGATGATCCGCGAAGACGCCCGCGCCGCCTGAACCCCGGCCTGGCGCCGGCGCGCTCCCCGCCTCGAAAAGATACGGTGAACCCCCCGAGGACGGAAATAGCCCTGCGGTCCGGACAGGTTTTTGACGCCTCGAAATCAACCTTGGCGTCAGTGAATCTGAACGAAAGGTTACACCGTGTCCGGGGAACGCAGACAGGCGTCACATCAGGCAATAGGCAGGGGGCTCGCGACGGCGCTGCTGGCCGGCTTGGCCGCGGCGCCGAGCAGCGCCTATGCACATGACGTCACCGGTGGACATGACGCCGTTTGGGCCGGGCTCAGCGGCGACTGGAACCGTGGGTTCAATTGGTGGCCGGCGTCGGAGCCGACGGGAACAGCGATATTCGCCAGCTCGGATACGACCACGATCCACTTCTCTCAAACAAGCACTCAGGTGGGCACGATCGTGCTGACCGCGGACGCGCCGCAATACAGATTTATGTTATCGAAGCCGTTTACAACCTTGAACATCGCCGGACGGGGCATCGTCGATCATTCTGCATCGAGACCGGTGTTCGATCTGGTGGGGACTCTCGCGGCGCTGAATTTCAGCCAAGCCAGCCGGGCGGGCGATGCGATCATCGACATCGCCAGCCGCAACGGCAGCGTCTTGTTCGATGACCGGGCATCCGCGGCAGATGCGGCAATATTCAACAACGGCCGCTTGCTGTTCTTCGATCAAAGCAGCGCCGGCCGCGCGACGATCGCCAACATCAACCAGGTCAAATTTTCCGATTCGGCTACGGCTGGTCACGCTACGATCGCCAACAAGGGTCTCGTCAGCTTCTACGGTCGGAGCACCGCCGGCAGCGCGTCGATCGCAAACGGCAAATCGGGGCTGGTGGCTTTCGACGACCACAGCAGCGCCGGCCGCGCGACCATCGCCAACAAGGGTCTCGTCAGCTTCTACGGTTGGAGCACCGCCGGCAGCGCGACGATCGCAAACGGCAAATCGGGGCTGGTGGTTTTCGACGATCACAGCAGCGCCGGCCGCGCGACCATCGCCAACAAGGGTCTCGTCAGCTTCTACGGTTGGAGCACCGCCGGCGGCGCGACGGTGGCGACCGGCAGATCGGGACTGGTTGCGTTTTACGACCACAGCAACGGAGGCAGGGCGCAGCTGATCGTCGGAAGCGGCGGCGACCTCGATATTTCGGGCCTTACCACGCGCGGCATGACCGCGGGCTCGATCGCCGGCGCCGGAACATTCTATCTCGGCTCGAAACGACTGATCGTCGGCGGCAATAATCTCTCGACCGAGGTCAGCGGCGCCCTCGTCAATGGCGGCCTGGCCGGAGGCCGGGGCGGGTCGCTTTTCAAAACCGGCAGCGGGACGCTGATCCTGTCGGGTACGAACCGCTACAGCGGCGGCACCACGATCAAGGATGGCGTGCTGCAGCTCGGCGATGGCGGCGCGAAGGGATCGATTCGCGGCAAGGTCGTGGACGACAGTGTCTTGGCGGTCGACCGGAGCAACCGGGTCACGCTGCGCTCGGCGATTTCCGGGACTGGGCAATTCCGGCAGCTCGGCGCCGGCACCACGATCCTTGCTCACGAGAACACCTATTCGGGCGGCACCGTGATCGCCGCCGGCACTCTCGCGGTCAGGGCCGACACGGACCTCGGGGCGCAGTCGGGCGACATCACCTTCACCGGGCCGGGAAGGCTACGCTTGCTGTCCGGTTTCGCCAGCGACCGGGCGGTCGCTCTCGCCGCCGACGGGACGATCGATACCGGAATTCATCAAGCGACGCTCGGCGGGGTCGTCTCCGGTCCGGGCGGCCTGACCAAGACCGGCCGCGGAAGCCTGATCCTGACCGGCGACAATACCTATGCCGGCGGCACGACCATCGCTGCGGGCACCTTGCAGCTCGGCAACGGCGGTGCGGGCGGATCGATCGCCGGCAACATTGCCGACAACGGCGTCTTCGCGATCGACCGCTCGGATACCTTTTCCTATGGCGGCGCAATCTCGGGGACCGGCGGGTTCCAGCAGCTCGGCACGGGCACGACCATCCTGACCGGCGCCAATACCTATGCCGGCGGCACGACGATCGCCGCCGGCACCTTGCAGCTCGGCGATGGCGGGACCGGCGGCTCGATCGCCGGAAACGTGATCGACAACGGTGTCCTCGCAATCGATCACAGCGACACCTTCCTCTATGGCGGGGCAATTTCGGGGACCGGCAGCTTCGCGCAGAACGGCGGCGGCGAGACCGTGCTGACCGGCATCAGCACTTACGCCGGCCCGACCATCGTCAATGCCGGCGTCCTCGACGTTGCCGGCTCGCTGGTGTCGCCGGTGCTGGTCAATGCCGGCGGCCTTCTGACCGGGAGTGGGACCGTCGGCGGGCTCACCGTGGCGAATGGCGGCACCGTGATGCCGGGGGGATCGATCGCCACCCTCAATGTCGCCGGCAATGTCGCCTTCGCGCCGGGATCGACCTTCGTCGTCGCGGCCAATCCCGCCGGGCAATCCGACAAGATCGTCGCCACCGGTATGGCGACCATAGGGGGCGGAACGGTCGAGGTGGCGGCGGCGCCCGGCAGCTACACGCCAATGACCCGCTACACGATCCTGACCGCGGCCGGCGGCGTCAGCGGCAGCTTCGCCGCCGCGACCAGCAATCTCGGCATCCTGACCCCGAGCCTGAGCGGCGACCCCGACGACGTCTTTCTGACCTTGACCCGCAACACCTATTATTTCTCCGACATCGCCCAGACGCCGAACCAGCTCGCGGTCGCCGGCGCGCTCGACGCGAGCCCGTTCGCCAGCGGCCTGGTGAAGGCGGTGGCGCCGCTGTCCGACCCGGCGGCCTTGCAGGCGTTCGACCTGCTGTCGGGCGAGATTCACGCCAGCCTCGATACCAGCCTGATCGACGATTCGCGCTACCTGCGCGACGCCGTGCTGGGGCGGCTGCGCAGCGCCGCTTACGCCGATGCGGCGGGGCCGTTGGCGAGCTTCGCGATGAACGGCCCGGCGGCGACTTTCGCTTTCGGCGCAGCGCCGCGTGGCGGGTCCGTCGTGGCCTCGGACGCTCCCGCCGCGGGGCCGGGGGCTGGCCGGTCATTGGCGGTCAATCCCGATTTGACGTTCTGGACGCAGGGGCTGGGTGCGTGGGGCAGGATCGACGGCAACGGCAACGCGGCCGAAGCGACCGACAGCCTCGGCGGCTTTGTCGCCGGGGCCGATCGCCGCTTTGGTCAAAACTGGCGCGCCGGGCTCGCCTTCGGGTATGCCGGGTCCAATCTTACGGTCGACCAGCGGTCGAGCACCGCCGGCATCAATACCGCTTCGCTCGGCGCCTATGGGGGCGGGACGCTCGGGCCGTGGAGCCTGCGGGCCGGCGGTGCGGTCTCGTGGAACCATATCGACACCGATCGTGCTATCGGTTTCCCGGGCTTCACCGACAACGCCACTTCGGGCTACAGCGGCCAGATGGGGCAGGTTTTCGCGGAGGCGGGGTACGGCCTCGCCGTGGGCCCGGCGGCGGTCGAGCCGTTCGGCGGGCTCGCCTTTGTCCATCTCGGCGCGCAAGGGTTCACCGAGACCGCAATGGCGGCGGCGCTTTCGGGCACCGGAAACTCGGAGAGCATCGGCTATTCGACGCTCGGAGTGCGCGCCGCCGAGACGATGCATCTCGCCAACGGAATGACGCTTTTCCCTCGTGCATCGGTCGCCTGGCAGCACGGCTTTGGCGATATCGTTCCGACCGCGTCGCTCGCCTTCGAAGGCACCGGCGCGGGGTTTTCCGTCGCCGGTGTGCCATTGGCCCGCGATGCCGCGCTGGTCGGGGCGGGGATCGATCTCGCCGTCTCGCCGCGCGCACGCTTCGGCGTCGCTTACCGCGGTCAGCTGGGTAGCGGCGTTTATGATCAGGCGGTCGAAGGCACCCTCACCTGGCAATTCTGACGACAATTCCGACGGCGATGCCCGGTGGGGCGGCAACGCTCTTGCGAAACAGCGCGGTCCGATTACATTTGTCGGTCAACGGCGGGGCCTGCGTCGCGGGTTGTTGCGCGGGCGGGCTGACTGCCCGCTTTTTCCGAAGGTGGCGAAAAGTTCGCCGAGGTCGGGTATTTGGTCGATACCAACGCCATCGCGCAGATGATCGAGCCCTCGCTGGCGGCGATGGGATACCGTTTGGTCCGGGTCGCGGTCACCGGCGGTCGACGCGCGACCTTGCAGGTCATGGCCGAGCGGGTCGACGATGCGCCGATGACCGTCGACGACTGCGCGCTGATCAGCCATTCGGTTTCGGCCCTGCTCGATGTCGCCGACCCGATCGCCGGGGCCTATGTGCTTGAAATCAGCTCCCCCGGCATCGATCGCCCGCTGGTCCGGCCCGAGGATTACGACCGCTTCAGCGGGTTCGTGGCGAAGATCGAGCTGGCGCAGCCGATCGGCGGGCGCAAGCGGTTTCGCGGTCGCCTGATCGGCACTGCCGATGGCGAGGTCCGCTTGGCCGACGATGCGGGCGAGACCCGATTGCCGCTCGCCGCGGTGGCGCGGGCGAGGCTCGTCATCACCGACGATCTGATCGCCGCTTCCCGTCCGCGCGCCAACTGACGTATAGCCACACACCAGTCGAGAACATCCGGGAAGCCATGGAAAGCACCGTCACCTACGCCCGCCCCGAACTGCTTCAGGTCGCCGACACCGTCGCCCGCGACAAGGGAATCGACCGCGACGAGGTTCTGGAGGCGATGGAGCAGGCGATCCAGAAGGCCGGCCGCTCCAAATACGGGCAGGAATACGACATTCGCGCCGAGATCGACCGCCGCAACGGCGAGATCCGGCTCTTACGCTTCCGCGAGGTGGCCGAGCCGATCGAGAACGAGGCGACCCAGATCGCGCTCGCCGAGGCGCAGCGCCTGAACCCGGAAGCCGAGATCGGCGATTTCATCACCGACCCGCTGCCGCCCATCGATTTCGGCCGGATCGCGGCGCAGACCGCCAAGCAGGTGATCGTCCAGAAGGTGCGCGACGCCGAGCGCCAGCGCCAGTTCCTCGAGTTCAAGGACCGGGTCGGCGAGATCGTCAACGGGCTCGTCAAGCGGGTCGAGTTCGGCAATGTCGTCGTCGATCTCGGTCGCGCCGAGGCGATGGCGCGCCGCGACGAGCTCCTGCCGCGCGAAAGCTTTCGCCAGGGCGAGCGGGTGCGCGCCTATATCTATGACGTGCGCCAGGAGCCGCGCGGTCCGCAGATTTTCCTGTCGCGCACCCACCCGCAATTCATGGCCAAGCTGTTCGCGCAGGAGGTGCCGGAGATTTATGACGGCATTATCGAGATCAAGGCGGTGGCGCGCGACCCCGGCAGCCGCGCCAAGATCGCGGTGATCTCACGCGACAGCGGCATCGACCCGGTCGGTGCCTGCGTCGGCATGCGCGGCAGCCGGGTGCAGGCGGTCGTCGGCGAATTGCAGGGCGAGAAGATCGACATTATTCCCTGGTCCTCGGACCCCGCGACCTTTGTCGTCAACGCGCTGGCCCCGGCCGAGGTCGCCAAGGTGGTCATGGACGAGGAGCAGCGACGGGTCGAGGTGGTCGTGCCTGACGATCAGCTGAGCCTGGCGATCGGACGGCGCGGCCAGAATGTGCGCCTCGGCTCGCAGCTGACCGGGTGGGACATCGACATCCTGACCGAGGCCGAGGAGTCGGAGCGGCGGACCGAAGAGTTCCGCAGCCGCAGCCGCCTGTTCATCGACGCTCTCGACATCGACGAGGTGATCGCGCAGCTGCTGGTGACCGAAGGCTTTGCCTCGCTCGAAGAGGTCGCCTATGTGGCGCCGGAGGACCTCGCCGGCATCGAAGGGTTCGACGCCGAGATCGCCGCCGAGCTGCAGGATCGCGCCCGCGGCGCGCTCGACCGGCGCGATCGCGAATATGAGGAGCGCCGGGTCGAGCTCGGGGTCGGCGACGATCTGGCCGCACTCGACGGGCTGACCCCGGGCATGCTGGTGGCGTTCGGCGAAAAGGGGATCGTGACCCTCGACGATTTCGCCGACCTCGCCGGCGACGAGCTGCTGGAGCTGCTCGCCGCTTCCGACAAGAGCGGCGTCGCGCTCGATCTCGAGGCCGCCAACGCGTTGATCATGCGCGCCCGCGCGCATTGGTTCGAGGATGCCGCCGCCCCTGCGGCCGCACCGGCCGCCTCGGCTGCTGCGGCAGGGCGGGAGTAGTCGCGACGGCTGTCAGCAGCAGCCCCGCGGCGCCGGCTTGGCCGGCCGAACCGGGTCCCGAGGCTGCCCAGCGGCGGTGCATCGCGACCGGCGAGATCCACGATCGCGCCTCGCTGCTGCGTTTTGTCATCGGCCCGAGCGGCGAGCTCGTGGCCGATATCGCGGCGCGCCTGCCGGGACGGGGTTTGTGGTTGACGCCGCGTCGGGATATAGTGGAGCAGGCGGGCGCCAAACGATGGTTTACGCGCGCTGCGCGGCGGCCGGTGACGGTTCCGGGCGATCTCGCCGATCGGCTCGAAGCCCTGCTGGCGCGACGCTGCATCGACGCGATCGGGCTCGCCCGGCGGGCCGGCTTGGCGGTCGCCGGCTTCGAGCGGGTGGCCGAGGCGGCGCGGGGCGGGAAGACCGCCGTGCTGGTCGCTGCGATCGACGGGGCGGAGGGTGGTCGCCGCAAAATCCGCGCGCTTGCCCGCAATGTCCCGCTTGTCTGCGTGCTGACGGCGACCGAGTTGGGTGCGGCCTTTGGACGCGACGAGGCAGTGCATGCATCGCTCGGGCGGGGCGCGTTGAGCGCCCGGCTCGTGGCCGATGCCGAGAAGATCGCCGGCTTTCGCGCGGGAGCCGTCGTGGAACCAGCGCCGACGCCCGGTCCGGGCGCGCCGGCAGGCAGAACGCCGGCACGTCAGAACGCCGGCACAGCTGAATGACCGTATTGGAGCGAGATGAGCGACGCGACTGAGCAAGAGCAGAAACGGCCCCTGACGCTGGCCCGCACCGGCGCCCGGCTCGAGCTGCGCAAGGGCGTGGAAACCGGGCAGGTCCGCCAGAGTTTTTCGCATGGCCGCTCCAAGGCCGTGACCGTCGAGGTGCGCAAAAAGCGCATGATCGGCGCCGGTGCCCCGGAGCTCGGGCGGGCCGAGCCGACGCCGGCGGTCGCGCGAGAGGCGGCTCCGGCGGCTCGCCCGCATGCGGCCGAGCCGGCGCGCCGTCCCGTGGTGATCCCGCGGGCCTTGACCGCCGAGGAGCGTGCCGGGCGGGTGCGCGCGCTGCAGGACGCCCATAAGGCCGACGAGGAAGCGCGCCGCCGCGCGGCGCTGGTCGAGGCCGATCGCCGTCGCCAGGAAGAGGAACGCGCCGCCTTGGAAGCGCGCCGCCGGGTCGAGGACGAGGTACGCGCCAAGGTTGAAGAGGAGGAAGCGCGCCGCCGCGCCGTCGACGAATCGCGCAAGCGCTCCGAGGACGAGGCGCAGCGCCGCAAGGAAGAGGAATCGCGGCGCGAGGTCGCCGAGCGCGCGGGCAAGGCGGCGGCGGCCAAGGTCGCCGCCCTGGCGGCGGCCGGCAAGGTCGCGATGCCGGCCGAGGAGGAAGAAGCGCCGGCGGGCGCGCTGCGCCGCGGCGCCCGGCCCGAAATCCGCAGGCCGGCGCCGCCGCCGCGCCACGAGATGCGCCGGCGGACCGGAAAGATCACCGTCACCCGCGCGCTTTCCGGCGACGAAGGCGAGCGGATGCGCAGCCTCGCCTCGGTCCGGCGCGCGCGGGAGCGCGAGCGCCAGCGGCTGCACGGCGGCGAGCAGGATCCGGTCAAGGTGGTGCGCGAGGTCGTCGTCCCCGAAACCATCACCGTTCAGGAGTTGTCGAACCGCATGGCCGAGCGCGGGGTCGACGTGATCAAGGCGCTGATGCGCATGGGGGTGATGGCCACGATCAACCAGGTCATCGATGCCGACACCGCCGAGCTCCTCGTCACCGAGTTCGGACACCGCCTGCGCCGGGTCTCGGAGGCGGATGTCGAGGCTGGCCTGCGCGGCGAGGAAGACCTCGAGGAGACGCTGCAGTCGCGCGCGCCGGTGGTCACCGTCATGGGGCATGTCGACCACGGCAAGACTTCGCTGCTCGACGCGCTGCGCGAGACCGATGTCGCGGCCGGCGAGGCCGGCGGCATTACCCAGCATATCGGCGCCTATCGCGTCAACCTGAAGAGCGGCCAGCAGATCACCTTTATCGACACGCCCGGCCATCAGGCGTTTACCGCGATGCGCGCCCGCGGCGCCAACGTCACCGACATCGTGGTCCTGGTGGTCGCCGCCGATGACGGCATCATGGAGCAGACTGTCGAGGCGATCCGCCACGCCAAGGCGGCGCACGCGCCGATCATCGTCGCCATCAACAAGATGGACAAAGAGGATGCGCGGCCCGAGCGGGTGCGCCAGGAGCTGCTGCAGCACGACATCGTCGTCGAGCAGCTCGGCGGCGAGGTGCTCGACGTCGAAGTCTCGGCGCTGAAGAAAACCAATCTCGATCGGCTCGAGGAAGCGATCCTGCTGCAATCCGAGCTGCTCGACCTGAAGGCCAACCCCGACCGCCCGGCCGAAGGTGTCGTGCTCGAAGCCAAGCTCGAGCGCGGCCGGGGTGCCGTCGCCACCGTGCTCATTCAGCGCGGCACCCTGCGCGTCGGCGACATCTTCGTCGCCGGCAGCGAATGGGGCCGAGTGCGCGCGCTGGTCGACGATCACGGGCAAAACCAGACCGAGGCGGGTCCCTCGACGCCGATCGAGGTGCTCGGGCTCAACGGCGCGCCCCTGGCCGGCGACGATTTCGTGGTCGCCGAGAACGAGGGTCGCGCCCGCGACATCGCCGATTTCCGGCAGCGCCGGCGGCGCGAGGCGAGCGCCGCGCTCGGCGGGCGCGGCACGCTCGAGCAGATGTTCTCGCGGATCGCCGCCGGCACCGCGAAGGAGCTGCCGATCGTCGTCAAATCGGATGTCCAGGGCTCGCTCGAGGCGATCGTCGGCTCGCTCGACAAAATCTCGACCAGCGAGGTCTCGATCCGGGTGCTGCACTCCGCGGTCGGCGGCATCAACGAGAGCGACGTGATCCTGGCGAAGGCCTCGGACGCGGTGATCATCGGCTTCAACGTCCGCGCCAATCCGCAGGCGCGCAGCCTCGCTCGCCGCGACGGCGTCGAGATCCGCTATTACTCGATCATCTACAATCTGATCGAGGACATGCGCGCGGCCTTGTCCGGACTGCTCTCGCCCACCCTGCGCGAGCGCTTCCTCGGCAACGCCTCGATCCGCGACGTGTTCGACATCACCAAAGTCGGCAAGGTCGCCGGCTGTCTGGTCACCGAGGGCACGGTCCGCCGCGGCGCCAGGGTTCGCCTGCTGCGCGATGATGTCGTCATTCACGAGGGCACCCTGAAAACCCTGAAACGCTTCAAGGATGAAGTGCGCGAGGTCAGGGAAGGCTACGAATGCGGCATGGCCTTTGAAAATTACCAGGACGTGCAAACGGGTGACGTGATCGAATGTTTCGAGATCGAAGAAGTCGCCCGCACCCTGTGATGCTGCTCGATCTCGCACCCGAGGAGGGCTGCCGGTCATGACCGGCAGCCGAGGCCGCCGGCGCATATTCGGCGGCGGCGAGCCGGACCGCGGCCCCGGCCAGCGGCAGAGGCGGGTCGGCGAGGAGGTGCGGCATGCCCTGGCTCAAATCCTGCGCGGCGGCGGCTGCCGCGATCCGGCGCTGCACGATGCCAGCATCACGGTGAGCGAAGTCCGCATCAGCCCCGACCTACGCAACGCTACGGCCTATGTGATGCCGCTCGGCGGCGCCAATGCGGCCGCGGTCATCGCCGGGCTCAAACGCAGCACGCCCTTTCTGCGTGCGCACCTCGCCCGCGATCTGCCGCTGCGTCATGCTCCGAACCTGGCCTTCGCGCTCGACGAGACATTCGACCAGGCGCACCGGATCTCGACATTGCTGGGGCGGCCCGAGGTCGAGCGCGACCTTCATCCGCATACCGAGGAGGACGAGAACGACGACGATGCCGGCTGATCGCGGACTGCATGGCTGGCTCGTCATCGACAAACCGCTGGGCCTCACGTCGCACCATGTCGTGGCACAGATCCGCCGCCGCACCGGCGCCAAGGCCGGCCATGCCGGCACCCTCGATCCGCTGGCGACCGGGGTGCTGCCGGTGGCGCTCGGCGAGGCTACCAAGACCGTCGCCTATGCGATGAACGGCCGTAAGCGCTACCGCTTCCGCATCCGCTGGGGAGAAGCCCGCGCCACCGACGATGGCGAGGGCGAAATCGTCGGCGAGAGCGAGGTTCGGCCGGGGATGGCCGCGATCGAGGCGATGTTGCCGCGCTTTACCGGGATCATCGCGCAACTGCCGCCGGTCTATTCGGCGATCAAGGTTGGCGGTCGTCGCGCCTACGCGCTGGCTCGCGCCGAAAGGCCGCCTTCCCTCAGCCCGCGGCCGGTCGAGATTGCGAGTCTCCAGCTGATCGCGATGCCCGATCGCGACCATGCAGAATTCGAGGCTGTCGTCGGCAAGGGCACTTATATCCGCGCGCTCGCCCGCGATCTCGCCGCGGCACTCGAGACCTGCGGCCATCTCGCCGCGCTGCGCCGCCTCTCGGTCGGGCCGTTTGCCCTGTCGCAGGCGATTTCTCTGGAATCCGTGGACGACCGGCAGCATATTCTCGCGGCCTGCGGGCGTCTGCTTCCGATCGAGACCGCGCTGGACGGCATCCCGAGGCTGATCTTGGCGGCAGCCGAAGCCGACCGGCTCAGCTGCGGTCAGCGCGTGCGGCCGGCCGATCCTGAGGGGCGGGCACAGCTCGACCGACTGGGGAGCGGTGCCGTCGTCGGCGCGTGGCATGGTCATGGCGTGATCGCCCTGGCGCGGATCGAGGACGGCGGCCTTCGACCGTTGCGCGTTATCAATTGCTGAAAGAGGCTCGACCCGATGTCGATCACCGCCGAGCGCAAGCAGACGCTCATCTCCGAATATGCCACCAAAGCGGCCGACACCGGATCGCCCGAGGTCCAGGTGGCGATCCTCAGCGAGCGCATCCGCAACCTCACCGATCACCTCGGAACCCACAAGAAAGACTTCCATTCGCGTCGCGGCTTGCTGGTCATGGTCGGCCAGCGCCGTCGTTTGTTGGACTACCTCAAGCGGTCGAACGTGACCCGCTACGAGACGTTGATCGGCCGGCTTGGACTGCGCCGTTGATGCCGGGCCGAGATCCTGTGCCCGCGCGGTCGTCGCCGCGCCCCGGATTTGCCGAAAGGGTAGGTTGCCCGATGCCGTCGCGGGTGACGGACCGGCGGATGACCGAAGATTTCGCCGGCAGGCGGCGGCGCGGCCTTGGTGGCCCGCCTTTCGCACCGCGCGACGTTTTTTGAAAGGGAAGATTGGGAATGTTTCAAGTTTTTCGCAAGGAACTGAACTGGGGCGGGCGCCGGCTCGTCCTTGAGACCGGCAAAATCGCGCGTCAGGCCGACGGCGCGGTGCTCGCGACCTATGGCGAGACAACCGTCTTGTGCACTGCCGTCGCGATGAAGAGCGCCAAGCCCGGGCAGGACTTTTTTCCGCTGACCGTCAACTACCAGGAAAAGACCTTTGCCGCCGGCAAAATTCCCGGCGGTTTCTTCAAGCGCGAAGGTCGTCCTTCGGAAAAGGAGACGTTGGTTTCGCGGCTGATCGACCGGCCGATCCGGCCGCTCTTCGTGCCGGGCTTCAGGAACGAAACCCAGATCATCTGCACGGTCTTGAGCCACGATCTGGAAAACGACCCCGACATCGTGGCGCTGGTCGGCGCCTCGGCGGCGCTGACGATCTCCGGCATCCCGTTTCTCGGGCCGATCGCGGGGGCGCGGGTCGGCTACATCGACGGCGATTATGTGTTGAACCCGACCTTGGGCGAATTGCCGCGCTCGCGGCTCGACCTCGTCGTCGCCGGCACCGGCGAGGGCGTGCTGATGGTCGAATCCGAGGCGCAGGAGCTGTCCGAGGAGGTCATGCTGGGCGCGGTGACGTTTGGTCATCGCGGGTTCCAGCCGGTGATCGAGGCGATCATCGAGCTGGCCGAGACCTGCGCCCGCGAGCCCTGGGAGCTGCCGCCGCCCTCGCCCGAGCTCGAAGCGGTCGAGGCTCGCCTGCGCGAGACGATCGGGCCGGTGCTCGAGGCGGCCTATCGCGAGCAAGGCAAGCAGGACCGCAGCAACCGGCTCGACGCCGCCAAGGCTCGGATCACCGAATTGTTCGCCGACGAGCAGCAGCGCAGCCTGGCGCTCAAGCTGTTCAAGGACCTGGAAAAGGACATCGTGCGCGGCGCCGTGTTGCGCGGCGGGCATCGGATCGACGGCCGCGACACCCGCATGGTGCGGCCGATCGCGGCCGAGGTCGGCATTTTGCCACGCGCGCACGGCTCGGCGCTGTTCACCCGCGGCGAGACCCAGGCGCTCGCCGTGGCGACGCTCGGCACCGGCCAGGACGAGCAGCTCGTCGACGCGCTCGAGGGCGAGTATCGGGAAAACTTTATGCTGCACTACAATTTCCCGCCCTACTCGACCGGCGAGGCCGGACGCATGGGCTCGCCCGGCCGTCGCGAGATCGGCCACGGCAAGCTCGCCTGGCGAGCGATCCGGCCGTTGCTGCCGTCGAAGGACAGCTTCCCCTACACGATCCGCGTCGTTTCCGAGGTCACCGAATTCGAACGGCTCCTCGTCGATGGCCTCGGTGTGCGGCGCCTCCCTGGCGCTGATGGATGCCGGCGTGCCGCTGCCGCGTTCGGTCGCCGGCATCGCGATGGGGCTGATCAAGGAGCCCGAGGGCTTCGCCGTCCTGTCCGACATTCTCGGCGACGAAGACCATCTCGGCGACATGGATTTCAAGGTGGCCGGCACCGAAAAGGGCGTCACCGCGCTGCAGATGGACATCAAGATCACCTCGATCACCGAGGAGATCATGCGCATCGCGCTCGACCAGGCGCGCGACGGACGGGTCCATATCCTCGGCGAGATGGCCAAGGCGCTGACCGGCGCCCGCGACACGGTCAGCGACAACGCGCCGCGCATCACCACGCTCTCCATTCCGAAGGACAAGATCCGCGAAGTGATCGGCTCGGGCGGCAAGGTCATTCGCGAGATCACCGAGACCACCGGCGCCAAGATCGACATCGACGACGACGGCACGGTCAAGGTTGCGGCGGTCGACGGCAACGCCGCCCAGGCGGCGATCGATTGGATCCGCGGCATCGTCGCCGAGCCCGAGCTGGGCGCCATCTACAACGGCAGGGTCGTCAAGACCGTGGATTTCGGCGCTTTCGTCAATTTTCTCGGCTCACGCGACGGGCTCGTGCATATCAGCGAGCTGGCCCCGCAACGGGTCGGCAAAGTCGCCGACGTCGTCAAGCTCGGCGACACCGTCAAGGTCAAGGTGCTGGGCTTCGACGACCGGGGCAAGGTCAAGCTCAGCATGCGCCAGGTCGATCAGCAGACCGGAGAGGATCTCGGCGCCAGACGTCCGGAACCGGCCAGGGCCGAACTCTGAGGGATCGGTCCTGACGCCTAACGGTGGCGAGCGAGGCGGCCCCGCGCTTCCCGCTGCCAGCCGATCGTCGGAGCGCGATGCGATAGGCGCCGGCAGTCCTCGTGGCGACGACCGCTTCCCGCCGGTGATCGGACATCGCGGAGCCGCCGCGCGTGCGCCTGAGAACACGCTCGCCGGGCTGCGCCGGGCGGCCGCGCTCGGTTGCCGCTGGGTCGAGTTCGACGTGCGCCTGACCGGCGACGGCGAACTGGTGCTGCTGCACGACGAGCGGCTGGAGCGGACGACGAGTGGCCGCGGCAAGGCTCGGGCGCTGCCGCTTGCGGCGATCCGGCGCTATGATGCCGGCGGATGGTTCGCTCCGACCTTTGCCGGAGAGCAGGTGCCGACTTTGAGTGAGGCGATCGGGGTGCTGGCCGAGCTCGGGCTCGGCGCTAACGTCGAGGTCAAGGCCGCCCGCGGTCGCGCTGCCGAAACCGGAGCGGCGGCGGCCGATCTTTTGTCGCGGGGGTGGCCTCGTGAGTTGCCGGCGCCGCTGATTTCGAGTTTTGTGCCAGCGGCCTTGACGGCGGCGCGCGACCATGCGCCGGCGATTGCCCGCGGGTTGCTGGTCGGGGCGGTTCCGCGCGATTGGCGGGCGCGTCTCGACTATCTCGGCTGTGTGACGATCAACGCCGACCACCGGCGCCTGCGGCCCGCCATCGTGGCCGAAATCCGTAAATCGGGCTATTCTGTGCTCGCCTATACGGTCAATGATGCCGCGCGGACGCGCGAGCTCTTCGCCTGGGGGGTCGCCTCGGTGTTTTCGGATGTCCCAGACCTCGTCCTTGCCGGGACGCCGGGCGGCACGGCGCAATCGGCGGGCCTCGCGAGCGATGCCGCGGCGATGCCGCAGGGAGCCCGCTGGTGAGACCGCTCAATCCCTTGCTGATCTCGGGGCGCGAGGTGTTGCCGCTGGTCGAGGGCGGCAAGGGCATCTCGGTGTCGAATGGCGAAAGCTCCGGCGCCTGGGCGGCAGCCGGAGGTGTCGGCACGTTCTCCGGGGTCAACGCCGACAGCTACGGCGATGCCGGCCGGCCGATCCCGCAGCTTTATTACGGACGCACAAGACGCGAGCGGCACGAGGAGCTGGTCGCCTATGCGATCGCCGGCGGCATCGAGCAGGCCCGCGTCGCCCACGAGCGCGGCAACGGCGAAGGCCGCGTCCACATGAACGTGCTGTGGGAGATGGGAGCCGCGGAGCGGGTCCTGCACGGCGTTCTCGAAGGCGCCAGGGGCCTCATTCACGGCGTCACCTGCGGCGCCGGCATGCCCTATAAAATCGCCGAGATCTGCGCCGGCTACGGCGTGCACTATTATCCGATCGTCTCCTCGGCGCGCGCCTTTCGGGCATTGTGGAAGCGCGCGTATCACAAATTCTGCGATTGGCTCGGCGGCGTGGTCTACGAGGATCCGTGGCTGGCCGGCGGCCATAACGGGCTGTCCAACAGCGAGGACCCGCTGCATCCCGAGCCGCCCTATCCGCGGGTGCGCGATCTGCGTGGGCTGATGGCGGAGTTTGGGCTCGCCGCGACGCCGATCTTCATGGCCGGCGGGCTGTGGTATCTGCGCGAATGGAGCGACTGGATCGACAACCCGGAAATCGGCCCGGTCGCCTTCCAGTTCGGCACCCGTCCGCTGGTCACCCGCGAAAGCCCGATCTCTGAGGTATGGAAGCGCAAGCTCTTGACCTTGGGCGACGGCGACATCTACCTCAATCATTTCAGCCCGACCGGGTTTTATTCTTCGGCGGTGCGCAACGGGTTTTTGAACGAGCTGCAGCAGCGCTCGGAACGACAGGTTGCCTATGCGGTCGAGCCGGTCGGAGAACACGTCGCGGCCTTTCATGTCGGGGCGCGCCGCCGCGTCGTCTATCTGACCCCACACGATAGGGAATTGGCCGAGCGCTGGGTCGCTGCCGGGTTCACCGAAGCTTTGCGAACGCCGGATTCGACGCTGATCTTCGTCACTACGCAAAAGGCGCTCGAGCTGCGCAGCGACCAGATCAGCTGCATGGGCTGCCTCAGCGCCTGCCAATTCTCGAACTGGGCGCAGAACGAGGCCCGCACCACCGGCAAAAAAGCCGACCCGCGCAGCTTCTGCATCCAGAAGACCTTGCAGGCGATCCGCCACTCGGATGATGTCGAGCAGCAGCTGATGTTCGCCGGGCACAACGCCTATCGGTTTGCCTCCGACCCGTTCTATGCCAACGGCTATGTGCCGACGGTGCGGGAGCTGGTCGAGCGGCTGCTGACCGGCGACTGAGCCGACAAAGCCGCAACGCATTCATTTGTTTTGTCGGAATAATGTCATATATATCGCCTATGACCATGTTGCAGTCTTCCTCTTCGATCGCCTTGGAACGCCTGCGCGCCGCAGGATTGCGGCCCACCCGCCAGCGCCTCGGGCTCGCTCGGCTGCTGCTGGAGAACGGCGACCGCCACACGACCGCTGAGCAGCTGCACGGCGAAGCAGCGGCGAGCGCCATCCCGGTCTCGCTGGCCACCGTCTACAACACCCTCCATCAATTCACCGAGGCGGGGCTGCTGCGCGAGGTCGTGGTCGAGCCGGGCCGCTCCTATTTCGACACCAACACCGCCGACCATCACCATTTTTTCTGCGAATCGAACGGAATGCTGCAGGACATCCCGGCCCAAGGAATTACCGTTAGCGGGCTGCCGGCAGCACCTGCCGGCACCGCGGTCCGTCGCGTCGACGTGATTGTCCGCGTCGGTCCCGAGGGCCGCTGACCGCCGCCTCGCCGACCGGAGCGTCCGCAACATTGCCGCCCAAGTGAGCGCTCGAAGCAAATTCTCATTTGGCTGCGGCGCCGAGATCGCAGCCGGCTGGCCTTCCGCCCGTGGCGCCGGCCGTCATGGTGGTCGCTTTGACGGCATACGGTTTTTCCTGGGCGGGAGCGCGGCGCGCGGGCAAGCCACCGCGGATCGCCCGCCGGCAGAAAAACGGCCTCAGCGGAAAAAATGAGACACTCGTCCGCTCGCGGCCCGCTTGACAGTTCCCGCACCTAGGATAAAATCGTTCCAAGGTGCAGGTTCGGCCTGCATCGACCCCGATTGGATGCCGGCGATTGATGCTGTGCCGGGTCGAGGTCGAATGGGCTTGGGTGTGGAATTCGTGCGGATTGCGGGCAAATGCGCGCAACCGCGGTCACACGAGGCGGGCGCACGATTTCCGACGATCGACAGCGATTTAGAGCGATTCACCACCAACACCGCTAAGGAGGAGGGCCTAAGATGGCATACCAAGAAGACATCGCTTTGATGGCGCATCTGATGCGACGGGCTGGTTTCGGCGCTGGGCGGGACGAGCTCGAGGCACGGGCCGCCAAGGGGTACGAGGCGACGGTTGAGGAATTGCTGCATCCCGAGACGCAGCCGCCGGTCGACGCCTATAGCTTGCTGCGCTACCAGCCGGCGTCACTGCTGCCCGGCGGCCAGCCGCCGATGGGCAATCTCAACTGGATGTACTATCTGGTCAACACCCAGCGTCCGCTCGAAGAGAAGATGGCGCTGTTCTGGCACCATGTGTTTGCGACCGGCAATTCGAAGGTCGACAACTATGACCAGCTGCTGGAGCAGATCAATCTGTTCCGCGACAACGGCCTCGGCAACTATCGCGATTTGTTGCTCAAGGTCGCAAGAAACCCGACGATGATCTTCTGGCTGGACAATCAGCAGAATCATGGGACCGCGGTCAACGAGAATTGGGGCCGCGAGTTGCTCGAGCTGTTCAGCCTCGGCGCCGGCAACTACACCGAGACGGATGTCCGCGAATGCTCGCGGGCCTTCACGGGCTGGACCTTCGAGACCAAGATTCCGCGCGCGCCCTACGGCCGCTTCCCATGGAAATTCGAGTATCGCCCCGAAGACCATGACGACGGCGAGAAGGTGTTCCTCGGGCATAAGGGCCGGTTCAACGGCGAGGACATCATCGACATCGTGGTGCAGCAGCCGGCTTGCGGCCGCTTCATCTGCCGCCATTTGTACAACTTCTTCGT
Organism: uncultured Alphaproteobacteria bacterium; assembly: GCA_963795485.1. Lineage (GTDB taxonomy): Bacteria > Pseudomonadota > Alphaproteobacteria > ATCC43930 > CGMCC-115725 > AP-15. The sequence continues at coordinate 85,781 of CAWCIL010000007.1, read as the reverse complement.
CGCCGACGAACCGCAGGTGCCGGCCTGGCCGATCGAAGCGCCGCGCGACCAAAAGGCGGTCGACACCCTGGTGGGGGCGTTCCGCGACGCCAAATTCGACATGCGCTCGGTGCTGCGCGTGCTGTTCAACTCAGACTTTTTCAAGGATGCCCGCTTCGAGCACATGAAGTCTCCGGCCGAAGTCGTGGTCAGCACGTTGCGGCTTGTCGGCGGCTACGAAATCCCGAAGCCGGGATATGGCGAGCTGTCGATGAATCCGACCTATATGGGCCAGGATCTGCTCAACCCGCCCTCGGTCGAGGGATGGCACACCGGCAAAGAGTGGATCAACAGCGGCTCGTTGATGGCGCGGGTGAACTTCGTCGCGGAAAAGATCGGCGACACTTCTCTGCCGGGTGTCCGCAACATCATCAACCGGCTGAAGCAGCATGGTTCGCTGAGCCCCGAGCAGCTGGTCGATAATTGCCTCGACCAGATCGGCCCGGTGCAAGTCGGCGACGACACCAAGCAGGAGCTGCTTTCTCAGGCGAAGGAATGGGGCCAGGTGACCTGGGACAGCGATGCCAACGCCAAAGTCGCGGATCAGCACGCCGCCGAAATGCTGCAGCTGATCGTCGCGACCCGCGAGTATCAATTCGGCTAACGGTCAAACGTATCAGGAGGAACCTGCAATGCCAGCAACCCAAGAGACGAAGAAGGATCCCGTCATTGTCGTTCTGCAGTTGACGGGCGGAAACGACTATCTGAACACCGTGATCCCCTACAACAATCCGCTGTACCGCGACAACCGCAAGGCGGTCGGGATCCCCGACAACCAGATCATGCACCTGGACAAGGACTACGGCATCCCGCACTACATGGCGCCGATCAAGCAGTTCTGGGACGAGGACAAGCTCGCGATCCTGCACGGCGTCGGCTGGAAGGACTCGCCGCGGTCGCACTTCCGCGCCATGGACATCTGGCACACCTGCGAGCCGGTCAAGGTCGGGACCGAAGGCTGGCTCGGCCGCGTGGCACGCGAGTTCGACCCGAAAAAAGAGAACGTCGTCACCACGGTCAGCTTCGGACCGAGCCTGCCCCGTTCTCTGGCGGTACCGGGCGTGCCGGTGGCGTGCGTCGGCGGGCCTCTGGAACGGTATGGCTTTCTGCCGACCATTCAGGGCGAGCAGCGCAAGCAGGTGCTCGAGCGGTTCGCGGCGATGTACAAACCGGCGATCGGCACCGGCGCGGTCATGGACTACATGGCCGACACCGGCATCGATTCACTGAAGGGCGAAGACATTCTGAAGGTCGCGCCGCAGAATTACTCATCCACGGTGCAGTATCCGAACACCTCGATCGCCCGCAAGCTCAAGGGCATTGCGCAGACCCATCTGGCCGATCTGGGCAGCCGCATCTTCTACTGCGATCACAGCACCTTCGACACCCACGCCGGTCAGAACCCCGGCCATGGCAATCTGTGGACCGCGGTAACGGAGGGCGTCGATGCCTTCATGAAGGACCTGCGCGAGCATGACCACGCCGACAACGTGATCATGCTGTTGTTCTCCGAGTTCGGCCGTCGCGTCCGCGACAACGGCTCGGGCACCGATCACGGCGCCGGCGGCGTCGCTTTCGTGCTCGGCGAGAAGGTCAAGGGCGGTCATTACGGCGAGATGCCGTCGCTGAAGCCCGAGCATCTGGTTCAAGGAGACATGAACCCGAACATGGACTTCCGGAGCGTCTACTCGACGATCCTCGACAAGTGGCTGAAACTCAATCCGGCGCCGATCGTCAACGGCACCTACGAACAGCCGGCCTTCCTGAACTGACGGCAAGACTGTCGGCCGGTCTCTTTTCGGGACGAGAATCCCGCTTAGGAGGCCGGCCGGCGGTACCGGCGAGTGAACGCAAACAGGTCGATTGAAAGAGGAGGAGCGCTATGCCGCTCACAACGGTCTCGGAAGGACGCGTCTTCGATTGGAGCCATGCGGTCGGGCGCAACGCCGCCCGCGGCCCGGGCTTCAATTACGTGCAGACGATGTGCCTCGGCAAAAACGGGGTTCTCTACGCCGCCAATCGCGGAAACGAGAATAATTTCGGGATGCACGTCAACAAGGTGCAGCTCGGCGGCCCAGGCGAGGAAGAATTCATCGCCGACTTTTGCGAATACGGCGAAGGCGAGGGCAATTGCATCTGGCCGTTCGGCGTCGCCGTCGACAACAATGACCATGTCTATGTCTCGGACGATTGGACCAACACGGTCTCGGTGTTCGACAGCAGCGGCAAGTTCGTTCGCAAATGGGGCAACACCGGCAGCGGCGACGGCGAATTGCTGCACCCGGCTGGTCTGGCGGTCGAGAAGAACGGCAACATCATCGTTGTCGACAGCGGCAACAACCGACTGCAGGTCTTCACGCCCGAGGGTAAATTCGTCGGCAAGTGCGGCCGGGCCGGCAATGGCGACGGCGAGTTCAACCAGCCGTGGGGAATCACCCTCGACAAGGACGGCAACATCTACGTCGCCGACTGGAAGAACCATCGCGTGCAGAAGCTTTCCCCCGAGGGCAAGTTCCTGATGAAATTCGGCCAGTACGGCAAGGTCGAAGCCCCTGAGAGTGCCTACGCCGTGACCATGTTCGGGCCCTACGTTTCGCCCGCTTCCGAGACGGCGCACTATCCCAAACCCGGCCTGCTCAATCACCCGACCGATGTCGCGGTGGATTCCGACGGCGACATCTATGTCACCGATTGGGGTAATCACCGGGTTTGCGTGTTCGATGCCGAGGGCAGGCCGGTCGCCAACCTGATCGGCGATGCCCAGGTGCTGTCGAAATGGGGCGCGCAGACCGTCGAGGCCAACCCCGACATGGCCAAGGCGCGGCGCCGGGTCAAGAGCCTCGAACCGCAATGGCGCTTCTGCTTCCCGACGGCCGTCGAGTTTGATCCGGCGACCGACAGCGTCATCGTGGCCGACAGTCAGCGCAACCGGCTGCAGATCTACAAGAAGGTCCGCGACTACAGCGATTTCCAGGCGAATCTGTAGGACCGGGCTCCAGCCGGCCTGTTTTGATGGCTGGCCGCAATGTTCCTGCCTCCCCATGCGCAGCAGAGGCTGCGTTGCCGGGAGGCAGGATGTGCGAACCAAAGCGCAGAGGCGGAGACCTCGTGAAACGCTGTCGTGCCAAAAAACGTGATTCGCTGCGAGGCGCCTGTTTATTTTTGGCGGGCGTCGATCTATATTTGAGGCATGAATAAGGCGTTCCCTTACCCGACCGTATTGAAGCGCCTGCGCGCCGTCGGGCTGCGGCCGACGCGTCAGCGCCTGTCGCTGGCCCGGCTGCTTCTCGAAGGCGGCGATCGGCACGTGACCGCCGAGCAACTGCACGGCGAAGCTTTGACGTCAGGAATTCGGGTGTCGCTCGCGACCATCTATAACACGCTTCACCAGTTTACCGAGGTCGGGCTTTTGCGCGAGGCGGTGATCGAACCCGGGCGCTCCTATTTCGATACTAACACGGACGATCACCATCACTTCTTCTGCGAGGCGACCGGCGAATTGCAGGATATTCCCGGACACCATCTGGTGGTCAGCGGATTGCCGGCGCCGCCCACGGGCACCGAAATTCGCCGCGTCAACATCATTGTCCGGGTACACCCCGGCAGCGGCTGAGTTCGACGCCTCGCCGGCATCGGGTTGAGCATCGACAGGATCTACGCCGCTGGGTGGGCTATAAGCCGTCCGGCGCGCGCTCCATTCGTGACTCACGGTTCCCCGCACTGGCATCAGGGCCCGTTTTTGAACGTCGAGGCACCGTCTCGGCGACAAAGAGGTTTGGCTGTCCGGTGAATCGTCGGCGGCGATGTCAACCTGTACCGCGGTTAAACGGCTAAGCTTACTCAGCCGCTTATAGGACAAATTATATCAATTCCAATTCTTGACCCGATCTCCAGCCTCCCCATATGGCTCTGTCAGCGAGGCCGTCCGACAATGGATCGCCCGGCATCGATCGCAGACACCACAGCGAGGAGGGTTGCGTCGTGAAAATGGATCGTGAAGAGCTGGTTCGCCTGCAAGTACGGTTGGAACGGGAGCGAAGCCGCATCCTCGCCGATGAGGGCGTATCGGCGGTCACCGGGCGGGTGCCCGCGCAGGTGATCCGCGAGCTCGCCGATATCGATGTCGCGGCGCGTTCGGTCGCTGCGGAGATCACCCGGCGGACGCCGAGACTGGGTTATGGCTCGATAACCTGACGCCGACTGGTTCGGGGGCTGCCGGATGAAATTCTCCAATTGCAGCAGGCGGAACCCAGATAGGCGCCGGCCGTCGTGGGCGGTCGGTAGGCATCAGGAGCTATGGCCTTAAAGAATTCGAGGACCGAGGAAAATCTGAAGATCGTGTTTGCCGGCGAGTGAGGCCAATCGCCGCTATCCGTATTTCCGCCAAAAGCCGACATCGAAGGCCACAGCGACGTGCCGAAAATGTTCCGCTCGACCGCCGAAAGGCGAGGCCGGCCATGCCCACGGTCATCTCGAATACGTCGAGGAGGTCGGCGACCCGGTGACCGGAAATCGATCGGGGCCGACCCCAGACAACCTCGCCGCGGCGGTCGCGAGCGGGACCCACGAATACACCGAAAGGTATCCGGGGATGGCCCACACCGCACGCGAAGAGGGTTGAGATCGCCGAGTGGCTCGAAACCCTGGCCAAGGCCGAAAAGTCTCATGCCGGCCGCTTCCAGCGGGCTTTCGACCAGCTCGCCTGAAACGCGGTCGCGGCGAGATTTCGACCGAGACCTGAAGGGTCGGAGCGCAAGCTTCGGCCCTCTTTATCTTGACGCTGGACGCTGGCCCGAGATGCGGGCGATCAGAGCCGAATCCTGAGAGAAGGCAGCTTCGACGCTGCGACCCGGCACGCGATCCGGTGGCAGGATCCGGATTTTGCCGATCGCACGAAAACCGAAGCAGAAATGCAGCGCGTCTTCGATAGCTGCCACACCTGCGGCGTTGGTTCAACCTGTGCGATGCATTTCGACGGCTGTTCGACCTGATCGACAGCTCGGCGACCGGCGAGGTCGACGGCGCGGCGCCCGCGGATTTCGGCAAGGTCGCCATGCCTGTACGCTGTGCGACATGTGCTAATTGATCAAGTGCCCTTAATGTGCCGCGGCATGAATTCAATGTCGACTTTCCCCATCTGATGCTGCGCCATCGAGCGGTCGAACTGAAAGAGCGCGAGGTTCCGCTGCGGCGGCGACAGATGGCCGAGACCGTCCGCTACGTCCGTCTGGCCGGCGCCATGGCGCCGCTCGCCAACTGGGCGGGCGATCGCGGCAATCGGCTGGCCCGACCGCTCCTCGAAAAAACTCTCGGGGTCGACCGCCGCGCGGCGTTGCCGGCCTACCACGGTCGCACCTTTTGATCCGCGCAAAGAGGTCGGCCCCGCCGGTCGAGGCTGCGGCACCCGCTTCCGCGCGCAAGGCGGTGCTCTACGCGACCTGCTTTGTCAATTACGACAATCCGGGCTTCGGCGAGCTGCCTGCGCCGTGCTGGCGCGGAACGAGATCGAGACCGAGGTGCTGTACCCCGCGGTGCTACGGCGTGCCGCCGCTCGAGCACGGCGATCTCGCCGCGGTCGCGGGCCCGCGAGAAAGGTCGCAGCAACGGTTTCGTCCTCGGTCGACAACGGATACGACGTCGTCGCCTTGGTCCCGCCCTGGGCGCTCATGCTCAAATTCGAATGGCCGCTGATCCTGCCAGACCACCACGCGGTCAAGAAGCTCGCCGTCGCGCCAGCTGCACCCGATCGAACTCGTCGCCCGCGCCTACGGCATCGCCGGGACGTGGTCCGACCCAGATGCGAGGAGCCGATGATCGACCCGTTTTGGGGACAAAGCCGCCAGCTGACCGCGGCCGACATCCTGCCGCGCTCGGATTATCTGCCAGTGCGGCGCGAACGTCGGCGACAGATCAGCGAGGTGAAGCGCCGGCGCCGGGTCGAGGTCGGGCCGTTCGCCGCCTTTCATTTCGAGAATTTCTGGACGATGCGGCAGCAGGTCCAGGAAATACTGTACATCGAGAAGGGCGGCGAGGCGCAGCTCCAGGCCAAGATCGACGCCTACAATCCCCTGATCCCCCAAGGAAGCGAGCTGGTCGCCACGCTGATGTTCGAGATCGGCGACCCGGTGCGCCGCATCGCGGAGCTGAGGCGCCTGGGTGGGATCGAAAACCACGCCTTTATCGAAGTCGATGGGTGTCGGCTGCGTGGCGAGCCCGATCGGACCCGCGAAAACGCCAGCCGCGAAGGAAAGGGCTCGGCGGTCCAGTTCCTCAGGTTTCGCTTGGTCCCGGAAACGATCGCACGCTTCAAGGCCCCGGGCGCACAGATTGTCCTCGGGTTCGACCATCCAAATTATGCTCATATGGCGGCGATCTCAGAACCGGTGCGGGCGGTGCTGGCGGAGGATTTCGCCTGAGGGGGCGCTTCTGACGTTCGCAACCCGCCCACCTCGCCGTCATACCCGTCGCCAGCGGGTAGCCGGGCAACCGGCACCGAGCTTGCAATCCTGGACCCGGCTTTCGCGGGGCGATGAAGGGGAGAGTGCAGAATTCGTCCCTTTGGTTAGCAGCGCAAGCGCCGGGAGGCTGACATGACAAGCGGCGGCGACAACTCCTTCCAACGTGTCGGGGTGCGACAGGAGCGGCTGCTCGCCGACCTGCGCCGGGCGCTCGGCGACGAGCATCCGCAGACCCTGACGGCGATGCTCGACCTGGCCGAGGCACTCTGGGCGCAGGGCCGGCTGATCGCCGCGCGAAAGCTCGAAGAGCAGGTCGTTGCCGGTCGTCGCAAGCTGCTGGGCGACGATCACGCCGACACCTTGAAGGCGGTCGGCAAGTTGGCCGTGACGATGGCGGCGCAAGGCGAGCTCGATGAGGCGCAGCGGCTGCAGGAAGAGGTCGTCGCCGCCCTGCGCGCAAAGGGCGGCGAGACCGGCGGCGAGACCGGCGGCGAGACCGGCCGCGACACATTGCGGGCGATCAACAACCTCGCCGGCACGCTCGCCGCGCAGGGCAACCTCGGCGACGCCGGCGAACTGCTGCGATCGGTCATTGCGGCGATGGTTCGCGAACATGGCGAGCAGCACCCCGACAGCCTCGCGGCGATGGGCAACCTCGCCGCCATTCTGTGGCAGCAGGGCGACCGGGCCGAGGCCTACGAGCTGCAGCGCCAGGTGGTCGAGCTGCGCCGCCGGGCTGGCGGCGAAACCGACCAGACCGCGCTCTTGGCTGCAGCGGTGCTCGACATGATGGAGCGCGAAGCCGGTTTCGAGTAGAGATCGGACCCTGCGGCTCGTCTGCTACAGAAAGGTCCGACGTCATGTCTATCTACACGCTGATGCCGCTTCATCAATCGCTCGGGCTCGCCGTCATCGGCGTCGATCTGAGCGCGCCGATCGACGAGGAGACCGGTGAAAACCTCTCGCGCCTGCTGGCCGAGCACCTGGTGCTGGTGTTTCCCGGTCAGTCGCTGACGCCGCCGCAATTCCTCGGCGCCGCCGCGGCGTTCGCGCCGCCAATGCGCCAGCATTATTCGCAGCACCACATGCCGGGCTTTCCCGACATCGGCCTGGTCTCGCACCGAAACGGCCAGCACGCGGCCGAGACCTGGCACACAGACCATACCAACCGCGAGCGCCCGCCGGCGGCGACGATGCTCTACGGGGTCGAGATCCCGTCGGTCGGGGGCGGCACCAGCATCGCCGACATGCGCGCCGCTTATTGGGCCTTGCCGGAAGCCGAACGCAGTCATCTCGAAACCTTGCGCACGGTCAACAGCCTCGACCGCGGACGCATCGATACGCGAGCCGAGGATCTTGCCCGATATGGCGCGCCGGTAGCCCATCCAATGGTGCGCACCCATCCGGTCAGCCGCGAGCGGGCGGTCTATTTTCATCCGACCAAGACGATGTACATCGAAGGCATGACGCCGACGGCGAGCCGGGCCTATCTCGCCGATTTGGTGGAGCGGATGATCCAGCCGGAGATCGTTTACCATCATAGCTGGCGCAAGGGCGACGTGCTGGTCATCGACGACCGCGCCACGATGCACCGCGCACGCGACGATTACGACCATAGCGAGAGCCGGATGCTGTGGCGGATCATCGTCGAAGGCGACCGCCCCACCCTCGTCTGATGGTACGGCCCGGGGGCGTCGCGCTCGATATTGCCGATCCAGGCCGCTCGGCGTGCGCGTCTTTGCCGGAAGGCGCTTGCGCGGGCGACGCGCTCCAGCTAGGCTCGTTTCTGATGACACGCTCGACGGCCGCGATCAGGCCCCGCTACGTTGCGCGATTTTGGTACTGCCGGTACATGACGGCGGCCTAGGATCGCGCACCCGCGTTTTCCCCGAAGCCGCCCGCACCCGAGGCGGCTTTCGCATTTCATGCTCTCGCTGATACGAATGTCGCCGATGGTGGAGCGGCCTCCAACCCCGAAGGCGATGCATGACCAAACCGAACCCCCCGAACCCCGCCAAGACGCGACGAGATTGCCAGGAGGTATCGTGACATGACCGAACAGTGGTCTCCCGAGAGCTGGCGCGGCCTGCCGATCCGGCAGGTGCCGGGCTATTCCGATCAGCGCGCGCTTTCTCGGGTCGAGGCGACCCTGCAAAATTTCCCGCCGCTGGTCTTCGCCGGCGAGGCGCGGCGGCTCGAAGAGCGGCTCGCCGCGGTGGCCGGCGGCAAGGCCTTTCTGCTGCAGGGCGGCGACTGCGCCGAGAGCTTCGCCGAATTCCACCCCAATAACATCCGCGACATGTTCAAGGTGTTGCTGCAGATGGCGGTGGTGCTGACCTTTGGCGCCGGCTGCCCGGTGGTCAAGCTCGGCCGGCTCGCCGGGCAGTTCGCCAAGCCGCGCTCCTCCGACACCGAAACCCAGAACGGCACGACCCTGCCCTCCTACCGCGGCGACATCATCAACAGCCTCGACTTCGACGAGGCCGCCCGCGAGCCCGACCCGCAGCGCATGATCCAGGCCTACAGCCAATCGGCCGCGACCCTCAACCTGCTGCGGGCCTTTGCCCAGGGCGGCTATGCCGATCTGCACCGGGTGCATGCCTGGAACCAGGATTTCGTCGCCAACTCGCCACAGGGCGAGCGCTACCGCGAACTGGCCGACCGGCTGACCGAGACGCTCGATTTCATGGCCGCCTGCGGGCTCGATTCGGAAACCACGCCGCAGATCCGCGAGACCGAATTCTACACGTCGCACGAAGCGTTGTTCCTGTCCTACGAGCAGGCGCTGACCCGGGTCAATTCGACGACCGGCGAGTGGTACGATTGCTCGGCCCATTTGGTCTGGCTCGGCGACCGCACCCGCCAAGTCGACGGCGCCCATGCCGAATTCCTTCGCGGTATCAAGAACCCGATAGGCATGAAATGTGGCCCGACCCTCGAGCCCGACGATTTGCTGCACCTCATCGCGAGGCTCAACCCGCACAACAAGCCGGGCCGGCTGACCCTGATCACCCGGATGGGCGCCGACAAGGTCGAGGCACGCCTGCCGCGGCTGATCCGCGCCGTCCGCCGCGAGGGACGCGAGGTCGTGTGGTGCATCGACCCGATGCACGGCAACACGATCGCCTCATCGACGGGCTACAAGACCCGGATGTTCGACCAGATTCTCGACGAGGTGCACGGCGCCTTTGCGGTCCATGCCGCCGAAGGCAGCTATGCCGGCGGCATCCATTGCGAGCTGACCGGGCAGAACGTCACCGAGTGCGTCGGGGGCGCCCAGGCGATCAGCGAGGCTTCGCTCGCCGATCGCTATCTGACCCATTGCGACCCGCGGCTCAATGCGACCCAGGCGCTCGAGCTCGCCTTCGAGATTGCCGAAGCGCTGAAGCGCGCGCGTCGCGGCAGCGGCTCGCCGAGCAAAAGCCGCCTCGCCGCAGTCTTGTGAGGCGGCGGCGATGGCGGTTGCGCATGGGTCCGGTTCCAAGCCAGACCCGAGCCGGCAGTCGGGGCCACCCTCGCTGGCGGCGCAGACCGACAGCTATTTCGTCAAGACGAAGGCGATCGTCGGCCGGTTCGGCGATCGTCAGGCGACCTATGCGGTGTTTCTGCGCCGGCCGGTGATCAGCGCGCCGCGCCTGGCGCTCGAATTTCTCGAGGGCACGGCGGCCGAGCGCGGCAGCCATTTCGACATCGAGCTGAACTGCCCGGAGGGCGTATTGGTCGGCGCCGGCGAGCCGATCCTTTACGTGACGGGGTCGCTCTATCACCTCGTCGATCTCGAAACCGTGCTGCTGCAGCGGCTGGGGCCGGCCTGCGTCGCCGCCCACAACGCGTACGCGATGTGCGCCGACTTGCCGAGGGTCGCCTTTATGGCGATGGACGCGCGCCATTGTGCCGGGGCCGAGATGGCGGCGATGATGGCCTACGCCGCGGCGGTCGGTTCGGGGGCGGCGCGGCGCGAAGTGGGTGCTGTCGGGTTTGTCGGCTGCGCGGCGGACGCGACCGCCCGATTTTTTGGCCAAGACAAGGGCGCCGGCACGATGCCGCACGCGCTGATCGGCTATGCCGGCTCGACCGTGCGGGCAGCGGAAATGTTTCGCGAAGTGTTCCGAGACGAGCCGTTGACCGTGCTCGTTGACTATTTCGGGCAGGAGATCAGCGACGCGATCGCCGTCGGCCGGCGCTTTCCCGAGCTGGCCGAAGCCGGCGGCCTGGCCGTGCGCGTCGACACGCCGGGAGGGCGCTACTGCGAGGGGCTCGACCCGGCCCGATCCTACGAGGTGATCGAGCGGCACGCGCCCAAATCTATCCGCGGCTACCGCACCGAGGAGGAGCTGCGCTATCTCGTCGGCACCGGGGTATCGGCGGCGGCGATCTGGCTGATGCGGCAGAGCTTGGACGAGGCCGGGCTCGCCGGGATCAGGATCGTCGCCAGCTCGGGCTTCGGCCCGGCCAAATGCCGGATGATGGCCGCAGCCAATGCGCCGATCGACGTCATCGGCACCGGCTCCTACCTGCCCGAGCTGTGGAGCGAGACCTACGCTACCGCCGACATCATCGCCTATGACGGCAAGCCGATGGTCAAGGCCGGCCGCGAATTCCTGCTGAGGAAGCACGCCGACGGCTAGTGCGCCGGGCCGCCCTGGCCGCTGCGCGGGCGGCTGGCGTTCATTCGGGTAATGGCGGTTTTCAGCACGTCTGATGACAATCTTTCGGCGTCGACCTAAACTGACCGCTTCGGCCGCAGCCTGACGGTCGAACAAGGCGAGCAACAAAAGCCGCCGCCCTGAGCGGAACGGCTACAACACGTCGAACCGGCGGCAGTCCGTGCGGACCCTGGAAGCGGCGAGGCGCCGGCGGCAAGCGACGCACCGGCTCCATCTGCTCCGTTGCCGCATGCCGTGCAAGAGCTCGACCAATCTGGGAGGTCGCCATGGCAGAAATCCGTCCGCTCGCCCGATCGGCAACGACCGCCAGCTTCGTCCTCGGCCGCAAGCTCGACAGCATCCCGTTCAGCGCCTATCACCTGATGGTGATCGCCGTTCTCGGGCTCGTCGGCTTTGTCGACGGCTACGACCTCGCGGTGACCGGCTCGCTGCTCGTGCTGGCGAAGCGGCCGCTGCATCTGACCCCGGCCGACATTCGCTTTCTGGCTGTCGCCTCGACCTTGATGATCTGCGTCGGCGGCTTCGTCGCTTCGTCGATTTCCGATCACTGGAGCCGCAAGACGATCATGCTGATCGGCGTGGCCGCCGTGACCTTTTCCACCTTGCTGATCCCGCTGGTGCAGAGCGGCGAGCAATTGATCATCGTCCGCCTGCTGACCGGTCTTGGCGGCGGCTTTGCCGTCTCGGCGGCGTTTCCGATCGCCGCCGAATTGATGCCGGCGCGGCATCGGCGCACCTTCAGCGCGGTCTACGAGATGGCGCTGGCCAGCTCGTTCACGGTGCTGCCGTTCGTCGGTCTCCTCCTCGCCGGCAACTCCAACGCTTTTCGGCTGATTGCATTGCCCGGCGGGCTCGCGTTTTTCATCGTACCTGCGCTGATCTATTACGTGATACCGGAAAGCCCGCGCTGGCGTTTGCGAAAGGGCCAGACGCAGCTGGCGATCGACGCCGTCAACGAGATCAATCGCCGGGCCGGCGGCCGCGTGCCGCCGCTGACGGTCGCCGCGCTCGGCGACAACCTCGAAACGGTACACGAGCAACTGCCGCCCTATTGGGCCTTGTTCGCTCGCGGGCAGCTGCGCTGGACCGCCGTCGGCATCGTTACCTTCATCTGCGCCAGCACCGCCTTTTTTCTGATTTCCGTGCTGCTGCCAAAGGCGCTGGTCGATCAGGGGGCGGCGATCAGCTTGAGCTTTGGGGTGAGCTCGCTGGTGTTCGCGGCGAGCATTCCGGGCAAGGCGTTTACCGGCTTTCTGATGGAGGTCATCGGGCGGCGCTGGACCATCACCTACGCGCTCGCCGGATCGCTTCCGGGACTGTTGCTGATGCTGATGGCGCATCGGGCGGGCCCATACGCAACCGCGGTCATGATCACCGGCGCGCTGATCACTGGCTTTACCGCACTGTCGGCCGCCACCGCCTTCCGCGTCTACCTCTCCGAGCAGTTCCCGACGGCATTGCGCGGCCGCGGGCACATTTTCGGCGAGTTGTTCGCGCGGGTGTTCTCGGGCGTCTCGGCGCCGTTTCTGATGGAGCCGCATGTCGGGTCCCCGACCGTCTTTTTCGGGACGATTTTGGCGGTGGTGGCGATCGGTGCCTTCATCCCGCTGGTCTTCGGCCGCGAGACCGTCGGCCAGCTCGAAACCGTAACCGAAGGGGCCGCCGTGCTGGTCTGAGGCGACAGATCGCCCGACTGCACGATCTGGCGCGCGGCCCGATCGGGCGCGCGTTTTGCCGGATGACAACTTGCCGCAGCTGGGCTACCCTGATGGCAGGCCCGACCCCGGGTCGGATGGGCGAGCAAAACAACCGCCGCCTTACTTGAAACAGGAACTACACATCGATCCGGCGGCATCTTGTGGGGTTGCCAGAACTTGCGAGGCGTCTCGGCCAGAGTAATCAGCGTATCTCAGCAGCCAACCAATCAAAGAAGCGCTCGGTCTCGGTCTCGCTCGCTTTAGGCTACCGCACGGTTCCCTCGGGTTCGGCCAACCTGGGAGGTCACCATGGCAGAAATCCGCCCGATCGCCCGATCGGTAACGGGTGCCGGCTATCTACTCGGGCGCAAGCTCGACAGCATCCCGTTCGGCGGCTACCACATTCTGATCATCGCCGTGCTCGCCCTCGTCGGCTTTATCGAGGGCTACGATTTGGTGATCACCGGCTCGCTGTTGGTGCTGGCCAAAGCGCCGTTGCATCTGACCGGATCCGACATCCGCTGGCTCGCCGTCGGCCCGACCTTCATGCTGTGCATTGGCGGCTTCGCGTCCTCGGCGGTGTCCGATCACTGGAGCCGCAAGACCGTGATGCTGATCGGGGTGATCGCCACCACGTTTTTCACCTTGCTGATCCCGCTGGTGCAAAATGCCGAGCAGCTGATCATCCTGCGCCTCTTGACCGGAATCGGCGCCGGCGGCGCGGTTTCGGCGGCGTTCCCGATCGCCGCCGAATTGATGCCGGCACAGCACCGGCGCACCTACGGCGCGGTCTATGAGATGTCGCTGGCGACTTTCCTTCACAGTGGTGCCGTTCATCGCCTTCCTGCTCGCCGGCAACCCAGACGCCTTTCGGTTTCTGGCATTGCCGGGCGGGCTGGTAATTTTTGTCGTGCCGGTGCTGATCTATTTCGTTCTTCCCGAAAGCCCGCGCTGGCATTTGCGCAGAGGCCACCCGCAGATGGCGGCCGACATCGTCAACCGGATCATCAGCCGGTCCGGCAGCCGCGTGCCGCCGCTGACCGTCGAAGCGCTCGGCGATCACGTCGAAGCCGCCCGCGAGAAGCTGCCGCCCTATTGGGCATTGTTCGCTCGCGGCCAGCTGCGCTGGACCGCGGTCGGCATTCTGGCCGGCGTCTGTGCCGGGACCGCCTATTTTCTGATTTCCGTCCTGCTGCCAAAGGCGCTGGTCGATCAGGGGGCGGCCGTCAGCTTGGGCTTCGGGCTGACTTCGCTGGTATACTTCGCCAGCATCCCGGGAAAGGGTTTCACCGGGTTTCTGATGGAGATCATCGGACGGCGCTGGACGATCGCCTATGCGCTCGCCGGATCCCTTCCCGGCATATTCTTGATGCTGATGGCGCATCGGGCGGGGCAGTACGCGACGGTGGTGATGATCGCGGGCGGCCTGATCACCGGCTTCACCGTGCTGTCGGCCTTCACCGCCACCCGCGTCTACCTCTCCGAGCAGTTCCCGACGGCGCTGCGCGGTCGCGGGCATATTTTCGGCGAGTTGTTCGGGCGGCTGTTCGCCGGCGTGCTGGCGCCGTTTCTGATGGAGCCGTACACCGCCTCGCCGACGATCTTCTTCGGCACCATCCTGGTCGTCGTGGCGATTGGCGCCTTCATCCCGCTGGCCTTTGGCAGGGAGACCGTGGGTCAGCTCGAAACCGTGACGGAGGGCGTCACCGCCCCGGCGTGACGCATGCCGGCCGGGCAAAAAGACGCGAGCGGCAGCAATCGCCGCCGATTTGCAACAGGATCGACACGTCAACCCGATCGTGCGCCGTTGCGGCCATTCCAACCGGCGAGGTGTTGGTAAAGTATCGAATCTCCGCTGAAGAAGCGAAGCACCCGCCTCGTCCGCGTTGCAGTCCGCACGGCTCCCGGGGGTCGACCCATCTGGGAGGTCGCCGTGGCAGAAACTAGCTCTTTCAGCCGGTCCGCCCCGTCGGCCGGCCACTTGCTCGGGAGCAAGCTCGACAGCATTCCGTTCAGCCTCTATCACCTGATGGTGATCGGTGTGCTCGGGCTCGTCGGCTTTATCGACGGCTACGACCTGGTCATGACCGGCTCCTTGCTGGTGCTGGCCAAGCACCCGTTGCATCTGACCCCGGGCGACGTCCGCTTTCTGGCGATCGCGTCAACCTTGATGATTTGCGTCGGCGGCTTCATCGCCTCGACGATCTCCGACCATTTCAGCCGCAAGACCATCATGCTGATTGGCGTCGGCGCGATCACCTTTTTCACCTTGCTGATTCCGCTCGTGCAGAACGCCGAGCAGCTGATTGGCCTGCGGCTGTTGACCGGCCTCGGCGGCGGCTTTGCGGTGTCGGCGCCATTCCCGATCGCCGCCGAGCTGATGCCGGCGCAGCACCGTCGCACCTTCGGCGCTGTCTACGAGATGTCGCTTGCCGCTTCGTTCACGGTGCTGCCCTTCGTCGGCTTTCTCTTCGCCGGCAGCCCCAACGCCTTCAGGATGATGGCGCTCCCCGGCGGCCTCGCGTTTTTTGTCGTGCCGGCGCTGATCTATTATTTGATCCCGGAAAGCCCGCGCTGGTATTTGCGCCGAGGCCGGACCGCGGCGGCGGTCGACACCGTCAACCGGATCATTCGCCGGGCCGGCGCCCGGGTGCCGGAACTTACTGCCGCGGACCTCGGTGACAATGTGCAAGGGGTGCGCGAACAGCTTCCGCCCTATCGGGCGTTGTTCGGTCGCGACCAGCTGCGCTGGACGGCAATCGGCATATCCAGCTACGTCTTCTGCGGCACCGCGTTTTTTCTGATCTCGGTGCTGCTGCCAAAGGCGCTGGTCGATCAGGGCGCCGCGGTCAGCTTGAGCTTTGGCGTCAGTTCGCTGGTGTTCGCCGCGAGCATCCCCGGAAAAGGCTTCACCGGCTTCCTGATGGAGATCATCGGGCGGCGCTGGACGATTTTCTATGCGATGTTGGGCGCGCTCCCCGGTCTTCTCTTAATGATGATGGCGCACCGCGCCGGACATTATGCGACGACCGTCATGATCACCGGCGCATTGATGACCGGCTTCACCGCACTTTCGACCGCGACCGCTTTCCGAGTCTATCTCGCGGAGCAGTTCCCGACGGCGCTGCGCGGCCGCGGGCATATCTTTGGCGAGTCGGTTGGGCGGATCTTCTCCGGGGTGACCGCGCCGTTCTTGATGGAGCCGCACACCGGGTCGCCGGCGATCTTCTTCGGCACGATCATCGTCATGGTCATGATCGGCGCCTTCATCCCGCTGCTGTTCGGCCGCGAGACTGTCGGGCAGCTCGAAACCGTGACCGAGAGGGCTCCCGCTCTGACTTGACTCGCGCCTGGCTGGGGGAACGCGGCGCGGTCCGGCAACGATTCCGCGCCTTCGTTTTCCGGACGTGCAGTAGAATCAGCCGCGGGATGGCCATGCCCGGCGCCGGCTGGAGCAGTGGAAGGTGAGCGAGGAAAAAATCAGTCTCGAGCTGTTGGGCGCGCGGGTCGCGACGCTGACCGCCGAGTGCGTGATCTCCAGCTGCGCTTCGGCGCGCTCGAACGGCGCTTCGGCGCCATAGAAGCCCGGCTCGGCGCGCTGGAACAGCGCTTTGGCGCGCAGGAGGAGCGCTTTGCCGCACAGGAGGAGCGCATGACCCGGATGCTGGCGCTGCTGGTGCGGGTCGCCGAGCGCGTGGGCGTCGGCGGCCCCGGCTAACCGAGGATGCGCTGTCAGCTCTGCTCGCGGGTTTCCTTGAAGCGGAGCTTGGGCCATTCCTCGATCGTGGTGCGCAGGTCCCAGGCGTTGCGGGCGAGAAACACCGGGACGCCGTCATGGTCCTCGGCGCTGGCCGACGGGTTCTTCAGGCGGAAGCGCTCGATTTCGGCCGGGTCGTCGGCTTCGAGCCAGCGCGCCATCTGACAGGGGGCGCCGTCGAGGCGGGTCGCCAGCCCATACTCGGCCTCGAGCCGTGCGGTCAGCACGTCGAGCTGCAGCGCGCCGACGACGCCGACGATCCAGTCGCCGCCGGTCAGCGGCTTGAACACGCGGGTCACTCCCTCCTCGGCCAGCTGCTCGAGCGCATGGCGCAGATGCTTCGACTTCATCGGGTCGTCGAGCCTCACCCGGCGCAGGATCTCGGGGGCAAAGCTCGGGATGCCGGTGACCCGGATCTCGGCCCCCTCGGTCAGAGTGTCGCCGATGCGCAGGCTGCCGTGGTTGGGGATGCCGATGATGTCGCCGGGCCATGCCTCCTCGGCGAGGTTGCGCTCGCGCGCCAGAAAGAACACCGGGGCCTGCACCGACATGAGCCGCCCGGTGCGGACGTTCTTCAATTTCATGCCGCGCTGAAAACGACCCGAGGCGAGGCGGACAAAGGCGACGCGGTCGCGGTGCTGCGGGTTGACATTGGCCTGCACCTTGAACACGAAGCCAGCGACATCGGGCTCCTGCGGCAGGATCGGGTGCGCCCCGTCGGCTCCGACTGCCGGCTGCGGCCGAGGCGCCGGCGCCAATTCGGCGACGCCACGCAATAGCTCGCGCACGCCGAAATTGTTCAAGGCACTGCCAAAGAACACCGGGGTCATGTGGCCCGCGCGAAACGCCTCTCGGTCGAACGGCGGGCACAGTCCGCGCGCCATCTCGACCTCCTCGCGCAATTTCGCGACCGCCGGTTTGGGCAGCCGGCGGTTAAGTTCAGGATCGTCGAGGCCGCGGCACCTGACCGGCTCGACCACCTGGTCGTGGGCGCTGCGCTCGAACAGCAGGAGTGTGTCGTTGAACAGGTCCCAGGTGCCGAGAAAATCGCGGCCCATGCCGATCGGCCAGGAGGCCGGGGTCACGTCGAGCGCCAGGCTCTGCTCGATCTCATCCAACAGATCGAACGGGTCGCGGCTCTCGCGGTCGAGCTTGTTGATGAAGGTGATGATCGGCACGTCGCGCAGCCGACACACCTCGAAGAGTTTGCGGGTCTGCTCCTCGATACCGCGAGCGGCGTCGAGCACCATGACCGCGCTGTTGACCGCGGTCAGCGTGCGATAAGTGTCCTCGCTGAAATCCTGGTGGCCCGGCGTGTCCAAGAGGTTGAAGGTCAGCCCCTCGTGCTCGAAGGTCATCACCGCCGATGAGACCGAGATGCCGCGCTCGCGCTCGATCGCCATCCAGTCGGAACGCGCCCGCCGCCGGTCGCCTCGCGCCTTGACCTCGCCCGCCAACTGGATCGCCCCGCCGAACAGCAGCAATTTCTCGGTCAAGGTGGTCTTGCCGGCATCCGGATGCGAGATGATCGCAAACGTCCGCCGCCGCGCGATCTCGTCGGTAAGAATACTCATTTTTCCATTTCAGCTGTTCCCGGCGCCGGCGGCCAACCAGCTGCATCCGCGCCGACATCGGCGCTGCATATGGTGGTGGCCCGCGGCTTTGCCAACGCGCGACCGACCCAGCTCGCCTCCTGTTTCCGCAGTGAAAATACAAGGAGGCATTATTCCCATGGCCCTGGCGAGGTCTGCAGTTCCAGAAATCGAGTGGGCATCACCGCAACCGTGCCTCCTGTTTTACCTGTTTCAGCAGGTCGAGATCAGGCATCACCGGCCCTTGCAAAGCGAGCCTCGCCCCCGACCGCTGGTGCCGATCCCGGAAAGCTACCATGCGTTTATGGCAATCGCATGGTCGACCAGCGCCTCTCTCGACGTGCAATAGGGATCCTCGGTGCAATCCTGATAGCACGGTGTCGAGCAGGTTGAAGGCCAGTTCCTCGCGCTCGACGGTCATCACGGTCGCGATGCCGCGTTTTCCGCACCCGTTACTTTCTCGTCAATCGTGCAATTTCCGAGCGTAATTGTTCGTTCTCGGCTTCGAGGTCTCTTAACCGGCGCATCGGAGTGGCCGCCGGATGGGTCAGCAATTGAGCGAGCTTTGTGCCGATCGGCGAGCCGAGACCGGTGCACGGGTCGGGACCGACGCGGGCTCGGAAGGCGCCGTTGTCCCCATGGGTGATGTCGTTGAAGCACAGGTGGTTGAGCCACAATTCCGGGGTGATGAAGCCGAGCTTGGCGCCGAACGAGGCGAACAGTCCGGCATAGAGCGGAGCAACCGCGCTGGTGCCGCCGATCGGCGTCTGCACCCCATGCAATATGATGTTGTAGCCCGTGTTCGGATCGGCGTTGGCGGCAACATCCGGCGCCATCCGCCCCGGCCCGTGCGGCGCCCCGGCCTGCCAGGGCGGCATCGGATTGAACAGGGTCGAATATCCGCCGCCCGTGCCGGAGCCGCTCGCATTGCCGGGATCGTTGTTCCAGACGGTTTCCGGGTTCGCAGCGCTCAGGTTGTGCGGCCGCATCGTGCCGCCGCAGCCGATGACGTGCGGCGCCGAGGCAGGGAGATCGACATTGGCCGGGGTTGGCCCGCCATCGCTCGAATCGTTGTCGCCCGAGGCGGCAAACACAACCATGCCCGCTGCGGTTGCGGCTACGGCTGCCTGCTCCATATCGTTGCCGGCTTGCGCTCCCCAATTGGCTTCGTCGGCGCCCCAGGATATCGAGCACACGTCGCAGCCGTCGGCCGTCGCGGCGCGCACCGCGGCGGCGATGTCCTGGGCCCAATACATCCGGATCGTCGCGGGTTTGCCGGTCGCTACATAATACGCGGCGGCGGCGACTTCGATGTCGAGCGCGACCTCGCCATCAGCACTGTTCGGTCCGGGGTCAGGAGTGTTCTTGGTCCCGTCGACCGAAACGTCGGTGATCTGCGGAACCGGCTGACCGATGCCGCCGAAGAACTGGTCCATGTCGGACTGCACCCAACCGCCGCCGAGTTCGACGATGGCGATGACGCCGCCGCCGGCGAGGCCCGTCGGCCAAGCATACGCCCGGCACAGGTCGGGTACGTTCCACGGACCGCCATGACTCGCCGCTCGTTCAGCCTGCTCGGCCTTTGGCAATTTGAAGTAGGGCTTGACACTGGGGCGCCGCGCGACGGGGACGTAGGAATGGAGGGTGGCGCGAAGCCCGCTCGCCGCCGCAGTTTGCATTGGATGGGCCGGTATGTCTTCAAGCCGCATTGGACGGCAGTTGAGGTTGTATTGCCCGTTGGGGGGATTGTAGTCGCAGGCGATAACCAAATTTGGGTCGGATGTGGGAAAATAACGTGTTGGTGGAGGACTGGCCATGCCACAACTCCTTTGGCGAAGACTCATAGACCCCCTGGTTTATACACGGGTTAGGGTCGCAAACCATTGGCGATCATCTGGTTGCCGATAGAAAGTCCTATCTGGGCCGCCAGAAATGAGCCTGCTGCCGCGGTATTGGGATCGAGGCTATTCGTTATTTTTCCACTGTTGGTTGTTTGAACATTCGGTCCGAAGGTAATCAACAAATCGTGTGTACGATCTCTACTAGCTGAAAAAAATGGGCCAGTGGGATTGATTGTTGAAAGGGCGAGCGTCCACATCGGCGTTATGTTTCCACTGGTGACAATCTCAAATTTAACTTCGTGTGTAAAGGCGTTTTTGGCAGTGATGAGGCCGTTTTGGGGCGTGGCGGCCGGTAATGGGATCTCACCAGTCCCCTGTCCCAAAACCACAGCCAATAACCATTCCTCAAGCTTTAGATCACTGTCAACAAGTAAAGATCCTGTCGCGGCGTCTTTTATATCCGAAAAACAGGACGCTTCGTGCGCATTAATCAGATCTTTTACCAGATAATAATAGTTAAGCGTTTCTATTCTGGTAGCTTCGGACGATATATTTGCTCCTGATCCGAGAAAAAATGTCTTCATCGGCGACCATGAGCCTGATGGGCCAACTGCACTCTTCTCGTCTACGATAAGGCTTATCTGCATCTGTGCACCCCAACCGAGCAGCCAATCGGTTAGAAGAGGTTGTACAATTCCTGTTTTTTTGAATACCGCTCTTTGAATATTTTTATCTTGTTTTCTTACATCGGTGACGGCCTTTTCCACCTCGCAATGAATACTTTGGACAATTTTTTGAACGAGTAGTTCGCCGCCGACCTGATTCCATGGATTTTCCTGAATTTCGGGAACGTAGGTACCGCATCCGGCAAGCATCAGTGCGATGCCGATCACGAGGGGCAAGCATGAAGATCTGATCGAGGTAACGACCCACCTTCGCCGCCGCGTACCGCTCTTCGGGAATTTTCTTCGCACGGGAATGGTCTCCGCGTCCGAGATGATAAATATCGTTCATAGCATCCGTCAGCATGTATCCGGCAGACGGTGGGTGATGATCGCGGCCGGAATCTCAACTTCGCTTTTTTGCCAATGGGCCACGACCAATGGCCCACTGACAGCCCAGCCCTGAGCTTCTGGCCGAGTCCGGTCCGCTCGCGGGGCTGGTCATCGCCGGTCCGACCAATCCGACCGGCACGATGATTGCCACCGCTCTAGTCTAGTGCTCAGACGCATTCAGATGGTACAAGCTCGCCGCATTCGTCATGCCCGGCCCACGGGTCCGCGCTCGGCGCCGCTCGAGGACAAGCCTTGTGCCAGGTATCCACGGAAACCGCACGAGCCGGCGCCGCAAATCGTGGATGGCCGGGACGAGCCCAGCCATGACGGTTGAGTGAATCTTCTGTCTGTGTCTGAGCACTAGCGCGACTTGCCGGCTCAGGCGATGCCGATCGCGGCGCCGAGGGTTTCGCCGATGGGGCGGTGCAAGACGAGGTCGGCGATTGAGTCGAGACCGGTCGGCTCGCGGTTGACGATGACGAGCGTCGCACCGTTGCGCTTGGCCAATTCCGGGAATGCGGCGGCGGGGTAGACGACGAGCGAGGAGCCGGCGACGATGAACAGATCGGCCGCGTTGGTCTCGGTCTCGGCCTGGCGCATCGCCGTGGCCGGCATCGCCTGGCCGAACGAGATCGTCGCGGTCTTGACGTAGCCGCCGCATTGGTCGCAGACGGGCGCCACTTGATCGCGCTCGAACGCCCGGCGCAGCGCAGCGAGCTCGTAGCGGGCAGCGCAATCGAGGCAGGTGGCGTAGGTCGTGTTGCCGTGCAGTTCGATGATTTGGTCCTCGGGAATCCCGGAAGCCTGATGCAGCCCATCGATGTTCTGGGTGATGACCGCCGCCGCCTTGCCGCCGCGGACCAGTGCCGCGACGGCGCGATGGCCCCGGTTGGGTGCGGCGGCGCGAAAGGTGTCCTCCATCGCAAAGCGGCGCCGCCAGGTTTCGCGGCGCGCCTCCTCCGAGCCCAGGAAATCGGCGAAATCGATCGGCGCCATCCGGGTCCAGATGCCGCCGGGGCTGCGGAAATCGGGAATGCCCGATTCGGTGCTGATCCCGGCGCCGGTAAAGACGACGGCGCGCCGCGCGTTTGCGATCAATTCCACGAATTCGGCGATGTCGGAATCGTTCAGCATGAAGCAATCGTCGCAAAACTGCGCACGCCCGCCAAGCCCTATGCGCGTCGACTTCGCGGCTGTGTCTCCGCGCTCATTTGTATGCCATCGGCTCCGTCGCTGACGAGTGCGGGACCGCCGGCGAGATCGAGAAGGTCAGCCATAAATTCCAGCCCGAAGCGCGGTTCTGCGCCGCGAACTCGCCGTATCCTTTTAAACCCACAAACCCCTGCATACCGCCGACCGGAACCAGGTAGCCGATCTGCGGCCCGACACCGGCGACCCGCGATTGGAAGCCGCCAAGCCCTGCGCCGGTTCCGCTGTCGCCGGTGACCTGGTTGAAGAAATAGCCGACGAGCCCGACGAATAGCTGTTTCGACAGAAACTGCGAGGCGGCCCAATCGAGATGGAAATCGATCCCGTTTTGGTACTCGAGGGCCTGGTTGGTGAAATTGTAGGTCAGACCGGTGACGGCCGAAAACTCGTGGCCCGTCTGCGGGTTGAAGTAGGTATAGCCGCCGCCGCCGTCCAATGCCCCATGGCCGAAGCCGAGATTGGCCAAGTTGGTGGCGTCATACTGACCGACCGGGATATCTCCGGTCAGATAGGTCATGAGATTGTGGACGCCCTGGTTCCATTTGAGCGAACCTTGCGGGATCAGATCGCCAAACCCGGCCGTCTGGTCGCTCAAGGTGCCGGACAGGGTCTTGCCGCGCGGCCCGGTCAGGGTTGCCGCGATCGAGGTATTCGTGCCGCCGCCCACCCCGAGCAGGCTCAAGGCTGCCTGCCCGCCGAGAACCGGATCAGCGAATACATAGGTCGGTCCGAAGAAGGACAGGTTGGCACCGCCCTTGACGCCGGTGACAATGCGTCCGGCCAAAGCGAAGTCCTTTTGGGCCGTCGCCGAGACAGAGTTGTGATAGTAGATGGTGCTGACCGTCCAGCCCGGTTGCCCTGGCACCGCCGCCAGACTTCCGAACAAACCGGGGAGCCAGAAACTGAGCCCACCTTCGTCGGCATGCCCGACGCTCGGCGCCGCATTGACGACAGCGATAGCGAGCAAAATGGCTGCAATGGAGCGAACTGGCGCGCTGGGCTTTGTCGCCATCATCAGGTCTCCGTCCATGGCGGCGCTGCGCCGGCCGCGCAGCCCAGGCTCGCGGCAAGCTCAGTTCACGGGCTGCGCGTCGGGGAACTTCCATGAGCCATTCAGGATCTCGGGGCGAGGACGATAGAGGCGCACCGTGTAATTCCAGCCCCGCATGGTCGGCAGGCAATTGGCAGTCTTGCCGTCGCAACCGCCGAACTGGATGGCGACCGAGCCGTCCGCGCTCTTTTTCGCGGTGATATTGTTCAGCGAGTAAGCGCCATACTCGTTCTTCTGGAAATAGCCCTCGGCGTTGTACAGGCTGACCGACCAGAAGCCGTCGACCGGCACGTTCTTGACGTTGAGCTTGTAGACCGTCGTGCTGTCGTTCTTCCTCGGTGTGACGTTGAGATAGATCGCATCCTTGTCGGGATTGAGGCCCCAGCCCGTCGCGGTGACGATCAGGTGCCTGATCGGATCGACCTCATCCCTGCGTCCGGCCGCATGCTTCCAATCGGAGAGGGGCTCACCGAGCACCACCAGGGCATCGCGCACCTTTTTCTCACTCACCGGGTCCCAGTTGGGCATCTCGAAGCGACCAGGTCCCCCCGGCTGTTCCACCTTGACCGCATCCTGCAAGGCGTTGACCTGCGCAACATCTTTTGGATCGTTGGAATCGACCAAGATACGGATTGCCACGAGCGCGTAGCGCGTGCCGATATTCTTCCTGGTGAGCGTGCGGCTGCCGGTCCCATAGGCGACCGTGAATACATAATGATCCTCATCGATCACCATCATCGTCATGAAGCGCTTGCCCGCATCGGGCAGCGAGATCGCGACCGGTCCCGCGTCGAGGTCAAACACCCCCACCGAATAAAGGGTGTCGCGGTTGGCGCGCTTGATGATGTGGTCGTCGATTGCCGACAGCGCGCGGTAGTGCTTGAACTTGCCGAAGCCGCCCTGCTTCTCGATGCCGGCAAAGACACCGTCAGTCTCGGCACGGATGAAATTGTCGGCAGTGACGGGTATGGGGGCGCCGGTTTGCGCCAGCGCCACGGAACTCGTCACCGCCAACAGACCGGCTGCGCAGATTTGCGCGACGAAACGCATCATAACCTGCCCCCGCTATTGCACCGCGACCTGCGCGATATCCGGCAGCTTCCAGGTCTTGTCGAAGAACGGTTTTTCAGGCCCGTAGACGCGAAACAGAACCTCGAAGCGGCCGCCCGGCCTGGTCGGTATCCAATTCGCTTCCTTACCCGGCGGGGGTTTCGGGGCGAAATAGATTTCCACCGAACCGTCCCCGTTCTTCGCCAGACCCGGCGTGTTCGAGGATCGGCTCGACCATCGCATGTCGCGGATCAGCGCATGCGTCGCGCGGTCGTACACCGTCGCCGACCAGTACAGCCTGACCGGCGGGTTCGCCGGCACGTTCAGACGATAGGTGCTTCCGCCATCGAACGGCTTGCCGGCTTTGTTGACGATGGTCATGAGGTAGTACTGGCCGGCGCCCAGATGCTTGGCGCTGAAATACGCCATCGAATAGGCGATGCCGCGACCGTCGACCGGATAGGCGTTCGGCTTGGCGAAATTCGTCATCATGGCTTCTGCGACACCCGGCGCCGCGGGCAGTGCCCAATGGGTCCCCTCGTTAAACGGCGGGGTGAAGATGCCCCCGTATTTGAGGTCGAGCCATTCATGCGCTTCGCGCGCGGCGGCGGTGAGGATTTTCCGCGTGTCGGCATCGGGAGTGAACGGTTTGCCTTTTTCGATGCCGATCGTCTTGAGCTGATCGATCATGACCTTGTCGCGCTCAAGCCAGGGCTCGCGCTGCACGAAGCGGTCGAGCATCTGGAAGAAGCGCAAATCGTAGGGGATGGTGCTGTCGAACACGACGTTGATCGCATCGACGAATTTCGTTTCCGGTGGGTTCGCGGCCTGCGACAGCGGATAGAATTTTACGCGCTTGCCGTAGGCGACGGCCTTTGCGATGTCGGCGTTGCTGCCGCTCCTGAGGTTCGAGCGCAGAATGACAAAGCCGGTATAGGTTTGGGATGCCAAAGGGATGTATCCCTCCGGTGCTTTTTCCTGATAGCCGGGTGGCAGAATGAGGTACTTGGCGCCCTTGCCTTTGTCCACACCAGCAGGGCCGACATCCTCCAGCGCCACCTGCCAGGCGTCGTCGATGCTGCCGGTGATCGAGTGGTCGTCGTCCGCGGGCGGAATCTCCAGCACCATCGGCCCGACATCCTTCGTATCGAAGAACGGGAAGACGTAGATCGTGTCGGGGTTGGGCGTGAGCGTCTGATTTTTCCAACTGATCGGCCGCGACCAGTAGACGACCTGATTGAATTTGCTGTTGGCGTCCTTCATCGCCTGAAACAAGAGTTCGGCGTTGACGGCCGGCATGCCCCAGATGACCGCCTCGACCGCGCGCCGCGCGATCATGCGGCGGGCAAGGTCTCCGTTAGAGAAGTTTTGCGCTTGCAAAGGCGCCGTCGCGCAAATCAGGGCGAGTGTCGCGAGAGTTGTTCGCGGATTGACCTTCATTATTCGCCAATTTTATTTGAGCCTGTGGGTCAATCGTTCGACGGCTGCTTCAGCTTCTCCATAATCTGGTCGACGCTGAAGCTCTGCGGGCGTTGTCGCGGCGGGAACTCCTTGAACGTTCCAATGAACTCCGCGACGATCGCCTGCCCCGCCATCAGCAGGTACGCCTTATGGATCGTCCAAGCGTAGTAGCTGTTCGAGGTAATCTCGGCTCGCTCGTAGGGATCCATGCGCAGGTTGAAAAGCAGCGGAAACCGCCGGAAGGTGAACGGCTCGCCCCAGATGTCCAAGGTGCCGGGCGTCTTCTGCTCGGCGAAAACGAGCTTCCAGTTGTTGAAACGCAGGGCGACGACCTGACCGTCATCGTTGAAGTAGATAAAGCCCTTGCGGTCCGAATTTTCCTGCTGGCCGGTCAGGTAGGACAGCTGGTTGTAGCCGTCGAGATGCACCTTGTAGGTGCGGTCGCCGGTCTGCCAGCCCTGCAACAGGCGGTCTCTGACGCCGGTGTCGCCGGCGACCGCGAGCAGGGTCGGAAACCAGTCGTGCCCCGAAAAGATCTCGTTCGACACGCTGCGCGGGTTTGATGTGGCCCGGCCATCGCACCATGGCCGGCACCCGGAACGCACCCTCCCAGTTTGTGTCCTTTTCGCTGCGGAACGGGGTCATCGCTGCGTCGGGCCAGGAATTCATGTGCGGCCCGTTATCAGTCGTGTAGACGACGATCGTGTCGTTGGCGACCCCGAGATCGTCCAATGCCGTCAGTAGCTTGCCGACATCGCCGTCATGCTCGATCATGCCGTCGGCGTACTCGTTGTCGGGCATGCCGCTCTGGCCGCGCATCGAGGCGCGCACATGCGTGAAGAGGTGCATCCGGGTCGTGTTCATCCACACGAAAAAGGCTTCCCCGCCCTGACCTGGCGCCCGATAAAGTCCACCGCCGCGCCGGTGGTCTCGTCGTCGATCGTCTCCATCCGCTTTTTGGTGAGCGGGCCGGTATCCTCGATCTTCTGCTTGCCGACCTTGCCGAAGCGCGGGTCGACGGTCGGGTCGTCGATATCGGTGGCGGTGCATTTGAGCACGCCGCGTGGCCCGAACCGGGCGCGGAACCGCGGGTCCTTCGGGTAATCGGGGTCTTCCGGGTCCTCCTCGGCGTTCAGGTGGTAGAGATTGCCAAAGAATTCATCGAACCCGTGCACAGTCGGCAGGTATTCGTTGCGGTCGCCGAGATGGTTCTTGCCGAACTGGCCGGTGGCATAGCCGAGCGGCTTCAGGGCCTCAGCGATCGTGATGTCCCCCGCCTGCAAGCCGATCGCGGCCCCGGGGATGCCGACCTTGGACAGACCGGTGCGCAACGTCGCCTGGCCGGTAATGAACGACGACCTCCCTGCGGTGCAGCTCTGCTCCGCGTAGTAGTCGGTGATCATCAACCCTTCCTTGGCGATACGGTCGATGTTCGGCGTCCGGTAGCCCATCAGGCCGAAGGTGTCGGCACTGATGTCCGACTGGCCGATGTCGTCGCCGAAAATGACGAGAATGTTGGCCCGCTTTCCACTCGGTTGAGCTGCGGCCGGCTGCTGTTGCTGCGCCTGCGCGGCGTTCGTCAAGCCCGTCCCGCCTAACGTCGATACGGCCAGCAGCGAGCTGCCGCTGAGGAGTAGGTTGCGCCGATTTAGTCCGTTGCTGTTTTGCGGCGTCTCGTTCGGGCGCTTTACACGCGAGCGACCGTCAGTCATGGCGTTTCCCCTCTCGGATGATGAAACGAAAGCCGACATGGCTGGTCGAGGTGTCGACCGGCTCGGCGTGGCGCGCGGCCGGGCGGTAGCGGCGACAATAATTGGGAGCGCACAAATGCGAGCCGCCTTTGAGCACCTTGCGCGGGATCTTGATGTCGGGTTGGCGGGGATCGTAGCTCGACACCTCGGGGCCGCCGCGCGGGTTCTCCGGGATGCAGCAGGCCTTGGGCATATCGGCGGAATGCCTCGGCGAATACCAGTCGATCGTCCATTCCCAGACGTTGCCGATCATGTCGTAAAGTCCGTAGCCGTTCGGCGGAAACGCCGTTACCGGCGAGGTCCGCGCAAACCCGTCCAGCGCCAAATTCTGGCGCGGAAACTCGCCCTGCCAGGTGTTGGCCATGTGCTTGCCATCGGGAGTGAATTCGTCGCCCCATGCGAATTCGGCGCCGTCGAGCCCGCCGCGCGCCGCAAACTCCCATTCGGCCTCGGTCGGCCGGTCTTTGTCGGCCCACTGCGCATAGGCGAGCGCATCGGCGAAGGCGACATGCACGACCGGGTGGCTCTCGAGGCCGACGATGCTGCTTTTCGGCCCGTAAGGATGCCGCCAGTCGGCGCCCTTCAGAAAAACCCACCACCGGCTCCAGTCGCGCAGGTCTACCGAATGCGCCGGCGGCGTGAACACCAGCGAACCGGCGTAGAGCATGTGCGGCAGCGCGCCGGGATAGTCCCTCGGATCGGGTGGGATTTCGGCAACGGTGACGTGGCCGGTCGCCTTGACGAACTTCCTGAACTGGCGATTGGCGACCGGGTGTCGATCGATCCGAAACCCAGCGACGGTAACATGGTGGGCGGGCGACTCTTCCGGATAATGCCGGTCCGACCCTATGCGGAACATGCCGCCCGGAACCCCGACCATGTCATCCCCGTGCATCGCGATCCTCTCACCATCCCCAGACGAAAATTTACGGGCGACGCAAGCCGCGGATTTCAGGCGATTGAAAGGAAATCGCGACTGACTGGCCGGCCAGAGTCGAATCGGTGGTCGCGCGAACGTGAACGCGTGTGCCGGGTGACGCCGCCCATGCGATGCTGGTCTATGATTCGTACCGCCTATCTCGCCGCGGACGGCTTCGTCGGACGAGCTCGCCAAGGAGGTGGGTGCGGTCGAGCGCGTGCATGGGCGGCTGCTGGTGGCGACGGGGCCGGCGCGCCCGGCCGCGTGGGCGGCCAACGTCTGGCTCGACCCGCAGCAGATCGGGGTCGCCTCGATCTCGGACGCGGCGGAGAAATTGCGCGCGATCCAGCGCAATTGGACGGCCTATGCGCCGGTGCTGCATCGCCGCGCTATGCTGATCCAGGAGCGATTGCCCAAGGTGTCGGCGAAGCCGTTGGTGTTCGGGACGCCGGCGCCGAGCGCACCGCTCGGCTCGTGGACCCTGCTCGATGCGGCGACGGTGCTGGCGGTGCCCCGTTGCACGAGCCCGTTCCCGAACGGCGAAGTGCGGTTTGTCGAGGACCGCTCCGGGCCGCCGAGCCGCGCCTATCTGAAATTATGGGAAGCGTTGACCCTGATCGGCTGCCGGCCGCAGCCCGGCGAGGTGTGCCTCGATCTCGGCAGCAGCCCCGGCGGCTGGAGCTGGGCGTTGCAGCAAATGGGCGCGCGGGTGATCAGCGTCGACAAGGCGCCGCTGGCTCCCGAGGTCGCACGCCTACCAGGCATAGAGCATCGGCCCGACAGCGCCTTTGCGCTCGACCCGCAGGCGCTCGGGCCCGTCGACTGGCTGTTTTCCGATGTCGTGTGCTATCCGGCCAGGCTGTTGGCGCTGGTCGAGCGCTGGCTCGCCGCCGGAACCTGCCGCCGGTTTGTCTGCACGATCAAATTCCAAGGCGAAACCGACCACGTCGCGGCCCGCCGCTTTGCCGCGATACCGGGTTCCGAGCTGCGTCATCTTTTTCACAACAGGCACGAATTGACCTGGAGCAAGATCGATTAGCCTTCGGGCGGCGGCAAAGGCGCGTGCTATCACTGCGTTTCGGCAAATCCCTACTTGTCGTTGCCCTCCCCCACCCGTCCCCCGTGGCCAGGTCCCGGAGCGCAGCGAAGCGGGGGAGGGCGGGCTGCCCAATTCGGACTGGAGGAAATGTGATGGAGCTGGGTTTGCGCGGGAAGAAGGCGCTGGTCACCGGCGCGTCGAAAGGGATCGGGCGGGCCTGCGCCGAAACCCTGGCCGAGGAGGGCTGCGATGTGGCATTGGTGTCGCGCACCGCGGGCGATCTCGAAACGGCGCGGGCGGCGATCACCGCCAAGCACAACGTCGCGGTGCGGGTGTTTCCGCTCGATCTCTCGGACAGCCGCAACGTCGACAATCTCGCCGCCGAATGCGCCGACACCGAAATCCTGGTCAACAATGCCGGCGCCATCCCCGGCGGCAATCTCGACGCGGTCGACGAGGCGCGCTGGCGCGCCGCTTGGGACCTGAAGGTGTTCGGCTATGTCAACATGACCCGGCGCTTCTACGCGCTGATGCGCGGGCGCAGAGCGGGGGTCATCGTCAACATCCTCGGTGCAGCCGGCGAGAACCCCGATTTCGACTACATCGCGGGATCGTCGGGCAACGCCTCGTTGATGGCGTTCACCCGTGCGATGGGCGGCACGGCGCCGCGCGACGGGTTGCGCGTCCTCGGCATCAACCCCGGCCCGGTCATGACCGAGCGGCTCGTGACCCTGATGCGTACCCGCGCCCAGGACCGCTTCGGCGACGCCGAGCGCTGGACCGAGCTGATGAAGCCGCTGGCCTTCGGCCGCGCCGCCAAGCCCGAAGAGATCGCCTGGATGGCCGCCTTCCTCGCCTCCGACCGCTCCGCCTACACCACCGGGTCGATCGTCACGATCGACGGCGGCGGCTCCAGCCGCAGATCGGCGCTTTAGGACGCAGCAGGACAAAGGCTGCGCCTCGAGGCGTCGAGCACCATTGCCGATGAACGAAAGACGACTTCTCCAAGTGGTTGTGGCCGGCGCCTCGCTGATCCCGATCGCGGCCGGGACGATGGGAGTGTTGCTCGGTCCGGCGATGGTGCATGTGGATTTTGCGCCTGCCGCGGCCGACAGCCATTACCGCTATCTGTCGGGATTGCTGCTCGGCATCGGCTGCGCGTTCGCCAGCACCGTTCCGCGCATCGAACGTCGCGGCGCCCGCTTCAGGATGCTGACCGGGATTGTCGCGGTCGGCGGCTTCAGCAGGCTGCTGTCGCTGTTGGTGCGGGGATACCCGGATGCGCCGATGCTGTTCGGACTGGTCATGGAATTGTGCGTAACCCCAGCATTGGCCCTTTGGCAGTGGCGCTTGGCTAACCGGACAACGCCACGGCCGATCGCCGCTCGATCGTTGTCGCGCGATGCGGGGCGCCGCTAGCAGCTTAATAACGGCCAAAAATCGCCTCTAATGATGCGGCGCTCTGGCTATAGCCAACCGGTGCGGAAGCGGGCATGATCCGCGCGGCGGGGATTGTCCCGCGAATTGGGGGTGAACGGAATGTTCAAAAAGGTTGGTTTGGCGCTCGGCGCGATCGGATTGATGGCCGGCATCTCGGCGCAGGGGACGCCGGCGCAGGCACAGGCCGGCGTGCGGGTTGGAACCTTGAGCTGCAACGTCGCCGCCGGCTGGGGATTTGTCTTCGGCTCGTCAAAGGCGCTGCGCTGCGTCTATTCAGGCGCTCCCGGCCGTTACGACCACTATGCCGGCAGCATCTCCAAGTTCGGCGTCGATATCGGCTACACGCAAGGCGGCGTCCTGGTGTGGGCGGTGTTCGCTCCGACTGCCCATATCGGGCCGGGCGCGCTCTCCGGCAGCTACGTCGGCGCCACCGGCAGCGCCACGGTCGGGGTCGGGGCCGGCGCCAATGTGCTGATCGGCGGCTCGAACCGAACGATCTCGCTGCAGCCGGTCAGCATCGAGGGCAACACCGGGCTCAACATCGCCGCCGGCATCGGCGCGATCAATCTGCGCTACGCGCGCTGATCGGCGGCTTGGGACGGCGGTAGTTCCGCCGCCGGCTCGGCGTTACAGCATCTGCCCGCCATCGACGGCGATGTTCTGGCCGGTGACCCAGCCGGCGAGCGGCGAGCACAGGAACAGCACCACTCGCGCGACTTCCTCCGGACGGCCCAGCCGCCCGAACGGGATGCCGCGCAGGATCGCGCCGTAGAGGTTCGGGTTGCTGTTCTTCGCCCGCTCCCAGGTGCCGCCGGGAAACTCGATCGAGCCGGGCGCGACGCAGTTGACGCGGATTCCCTTGCGGGCGAATTGCGCCGCACTCGTCTGGGTATATTCGAGGATCGCCGCCTTCACCGCGCCATAGGGCGGGGTGCGGGCGGACGCACCAAAGCCGGAAATCGACGAGATGTTGACGATGGCGCCCGCCGAGGATTTCTCGAGCCACGGCAACGCCGCCCGCGTGGCCCGCACCGTCGCCAACAGATCGACCGAGATGCTCTTCGCCCACCCAACCTCGTCGTCGCTGGTGCCGAAGCTCGAGGCATTGTTGATCAGGATGTCGATGCCGCCGAGCGCGTCGGCCGCCTGGGCGATGTAATCGGCGACCGCAGCCTCATCGGCGAGGTCGCAGAGGGCGGCGTGCGCGGCGTGTCTGTGCCGCGCGATCGCGGCCTGCGCCGCGGCGAGCGCCTCGGCGCCGCGGGCGCAGATCGACACCCCGGCGCCGGCCTCGGCGAGAGCCAGTGCGATCGCCCGCCCGATCCCCCGGCTGCCGCCTGTCACCACCGCCCGTTTCCCGGCCAAGTCGATGTTCATTGCGCCTCCGCTCGTCGTGAGCCGGTGCATTCTCCGCGCCTTCAGCGGGCCTGTCGAGGAGCGAGCGGTAGCTAGCCGGGCCGGCCGGTGCGGGGGGAACTGTCGATCGCCTGCCGCGGTTAAAGGGACAACCCTTCTGCGGCGGTCCCGTGCGCCTTGCTCCGGCCGCTGCCGTCGAACCCGGTCGAGAGGACAGTCATCATGGCGAAAACCGTCGGCGACTTTATTGTCGAGCGTTTGCATCAATGGGGGGTGCGGCGGATCTACGGCTTTCCCGGCGACGGCATCAACGGGTTCTTCGGCGCATTGCAGCGGGCCAAAGGCAAAATCGAATTCGTCCAGGTGCGGCACGAAGAGATGGCCGCGTTCATGGCCTCGGCGCACGCCAAATTCACCGGTGAATTGGGCGTCTGCGTCGCCACTTCGGGCCCGGGCGCATCCCATCTGGTGACCGGCCTTTACGACGCGCGGCTCGACCACATGCCGGTGCTGGCGATCGTCGGACAGTCGGCGCGCTCGGCGATCGGCGGCCACTATCAGCAGGAAGTCGATCTCCCGGCGCTGTTCAAGGACGTAGCCGGCGCGATGGTGCAGACCGCGATGGTCCCGGCGCAGGTTCGCCATCTCGTGGATCGCTCGGTGCGCATCGCGCTCGGCGAACGCCGCGTAACCGCGCTGGTATTGCCGAACGACCTCCAGGATCTGCCCTACGAAGATCCGCCGCGCGCGCACAATACCCTCCATTCGGGCGTCGGCTACGACCGGCCGAAGACCGTCCCCTACGAACGCGAGCTGAAACGCGCGGCCGATGTTTTGAACGCCGGGAAAAAGGTCGCGATCCTGGTCGGCGCCGGCGCATTGCACGCGACCGACGAGGTCATCGCGGTAGCCGACAAGCTCGGCGCCGGTGTCGCCAAGGCGCTGTTGGGCAAGGCCGCACTGCCCGACGATCTTCCCTGGGTCACCGGTTCGATCGGGCTGCTCGGCACCAAGCCGAGCTGGGACATGATGACCGAGTGCGACACGTTGCTGATGATCGGCTCCGGTTTTCCCTATTCGGAATTCCTGCCCAAGGAGGGCCAGGCGCGCGGTGTTCAGATCGACCTCGCGCCCGACATGCTGAGCTTGCGCTTTCCGATGGAGGTCAACCTGGTCGGCGACAGCGCCGAGACCCTGCGGGCCTTATTGCCGCTGCTCAATGAAAAATCCGACCACAAATGGCGCGAGCGGATCGAAGGCTGGACCCGCGACTGGTGGAAGACGCTCGATGATCGCGCCAAGCAGCCGGCCAAGCCGATCAACCCGCAGCGCGTCGCCTGGGAATTGTCGCCGCGCCTGCCCGAGCGCGCGATCGTCACCAGCGATTTGGGATCGTGCGCCAACTGGTATGCGCGCGACCTGAAGATCCGGCGCGGCATGATGTGCTCGCTGTCGGGCGGGCTCGCCTCGATGGGTGCCGGGGTGCCGTACGCTATCGCCGCCAAATTTACCCATCCCGGCCGCCCGGTCATCGCCCTCGTCGGCGACGGGGCGATGCAGATGAACAACATGGCCGAGCTGATCACGGTCGCCAAATACTGGCGCAACTGGGAGAGCCCGCACTGGATCTGCGCCGTCTTCAACAACGAGGATTTGAATCAGGTGACCTGGGAGATGCGGGTCATGGAGGGCAACCCCAGATTTGAAGCCTCGCAGGAAATCCCCAACGTGCCCTACCACAAATTCGCCGAGCTGATCGGGCTGAAGGGAATTTATGTCGACAACCCCGACCGCGTCGGCTCGGCCTGGGAGGAGGCGCTGGCCGCCGACCGCCCGGTCGTGGTCGAGTTCAAAACCGACCCCGACGTGCCGCCGCTGCCGCCGCACATCTCGCTCAAGGAGGCAAAGGCGTTCACCGAGACCCTGATCAAGGGCGACCCCCGCGAGGGCGGCATCATCATAGGCACCGCGCGCGAGGTGCTGGCCGCGGTATTGCCCGGGAAAGATTGATGGATCAAGGCGGGTCGGACGGGGCGCCGCGAGCGGCCAAGACCAGGCGGATGGCGCCCACCCAGACCCTCACCCAACCGGTTAGCGGGAGCGGGCGGTGGAACGAACGGCGCTGCTGATTGGTCTGGCCGGGATCGCGTCGGCCGCGGCGGCGGTGGTCATGACGCGGCGCCGTTCCGAGCCGGCCAAAGCCGCCCCTCCCCGTACGAAAACGGGGCAGCCAAGCCATCCGGCGGCGCGGCAGCTTGGCCGTGCCTCGGCATTGCTCGCCGCCTCGGCGCTGAGCGACAGCGCTCTCGAGCATTACCGCGGCTCGTTTCACAACAAGTTCATGTATGCGCCGCTCGCCGTCTCGGCCTTGACGCTCGCGGTCAGCGCGCAGGGCGGGGACGGGCTGCCCGGGCTGCCGGTCCGGCGCGACCTCGTCAACGCCGCGGCGGTTATGACCGGGATCGTCGGCACCGGGTTTCACATCTACAACATCACCAAGCGGCCGGGCGGTTTGTGCTGGCTGAACCTGTTCTACGCCGCCCCGCTGGGCGCGCCGGCGGCACTGTCGCTCGCGGGGCTGTTGGGCGCGGCGGGCCAGCACGTGCGAATGGATGACGGCCTGGTCAAGGGCCCGATGCTCGCCGGGCTGGTTGCGGTGGCGCTCTTCGGCACCAGCGGCGAGGCGGCTTTGCTGCATTTCCGCGGCGCTTATCACAACCCGGCGATGCTGATCCCGATCACCCTGCCGCCCTTCGTCGCGACCCTGTTGGCCCGGACGGCGCTGTCGCAGCGCACCACCCTCGCCGCGCGCTGGTGGCTGCGGCTCTTGACCGGCGTCGGCTTTGTCGGCGCGGCGTTCCACGCTTACGGCATCGAGCGCAACATGGGCGGCTGGCGCAATTGGTCGCAGAACCTGTTGAACGGGCCGCCATTGCCGGCGCCGCCGGCCTTCACCGCACTCGCCATCGCCGGGCTAGCGGCGCTCGGGCTGATCGAAGGGCCGACATCATGAACGAGCGCTACCCCGGATACGATGTGCTCGCCAAGCGGCACACGCCGTCGTGGAACGAGAAGACGCGCCAGGTCATCGACCGCCGGCTGGCCTTGCCGCGCGGACCGCGCTTTCTGGACGAGGCCCGATGGCGGACGCTCGACGCGGTGTGCGGCCGGATCATGCCGCAGCCGAAGACCCGGCCGCCGGTGCCGATCGCGGCGATGGTCGACGCGAAGCTGTTCGAGGACCAAGGCGACGGCTACCGCGACTTCCGCCTGCCGCCATTGCGGGAGGCTTGGCGGCGCGGCCTCGAGGCGCTCGACGGCGAGGCGCGCCGGCGTCACAGGAGCGGCTTTGATGCGCTCGACGCCGACGAGCAGGACGCTTTGCTGCGCGCCGCCCAGCAGGGTCTGTTGTCCGGTTCCGACTGGGACGGGATGCCGTCCGCGGTGTTTTTTGCCAAGCGCCTGCTGGTCGATATCGTCGAAGCCTATTACGGCCATCCGACCGCCTGGAACGAGATCGGGTTTGGCGGCCCGGCGAGCCCGCGCGGCTATGTGCGGATGAATTTCGACCGGCGCGACCCGTGGGAAGCGGCCGAGGCCAAGCCCGGCCACGAGGCCGAAGCCGAGAGGAAAAACTCGCGTGTCGGATGATCCGCAGCAGGTACCCCGGGGAAAAGACGGTCGCGCACCCGATGTGTTCGCGCCCGGCGGGTGGCTGCCGATGCGCGAATATGCCGAGAGCGAGGCAGTCGATTTCGCCATCGTCGGCACCGGGGCCGGCGGCGGGACCCTCGCCTGCCGTCTCGCCGAAGCCGGATTTTCGGTCGTCGCCTTCGACGTCGGATCGTGGTGGCGGCCGCTCGAAGACTTCGCGTCCGACGAAACCCATCAGCAAAAGCTGTTTTGGACCGACGAGCGCATCTGCGACGGCGCCGACCCGATCGAGCTGGGCTCCAACAACAGCGGCCAGTCGGTCGGCGGCAGCACGGTGCACTTTGCGATGGTCTCGCTGCGGTTTCGACCGGAATGGTTCCAGGCGCGCAGCCGGCTCGGCTACGGCGCCGACTGGCCGATCGACTGGCGCGAGATGTGGCGCTATTACGGCGAGGTCGAGCAGGCGCTGAAAATCTCCGGTCCGGTCAACTATCCGTGGGGGCCGAAGCGCCCGCGCTATCCCTATCGCCCGCATGAGCTGAATGCCGCGGCATTGGTGCTGGCGCGAGGCGCGGAGCGGATGGGGGTCGCCTGGGCGCCGACCCCGCTCGCCACCGTATCCGCGCCGCGGGGCCGCTCGCCTCCGTGCGTCTATCGCGGCTTCTGCGCCTCGGGATGCGCCACCAACGCCAAGCAGAGCGCGCTCGTGACCTGGATCCCGCGCGCGGTCGAGGCCGGGGCCGAGATCCGCGACCTCGCCATGGTCGGCCGCATCGAGACCGATCCGCACAACGGGCATGTCACCGGCGTCCATTATTGCCGCGAAGGAAGCTGGCGCTTTCAGCGAGCGAAGAACGTCGTCGTGGCCGGCTATGCGATCGAGACGCCGCGGCTTCTTTTGAACTCGGCGGACCAGCGCCATCCCGACGGCCTCGCCAACAGCTCCGGTCTCGTCGGCAAGAATTTTATGGTCCAGTCGAACCAGGCGGTCTACGCGACGATGGAGCAAGAGGTGCGCTGGTACAAGGGGCCGCCGTCCCTCAGCCTGACCGAACACTGGAACTACAACGACGAGGGCAAGGACTTTTTTGGCGGTTATGCCTTTATGAGCCAGGGGCCGCTGCCGGTGACCTGGGCCTCGGTGGTCGCCGGCGCGCGCGGGTTGTGGGGCGAGCCGTTGCGCCGTGAAATGGAGAAATACAATCATCAGGTCGGGCTCAAGATCGTCGGCGAAGTCATGCCGAACGAGAATAACCGGGTGAGCCTCGCCGAGGAAAAGGACCGCTTCGGCCTGCCGATCGCTCGGGTGACGTTTTCCTACAGCGAGAACGACAAGAAGCTGATCCGGCACGCGATGGGCTCGATGCGGCAATGCCT
The DNA here is from genome assembly GCA_963795485.1 of uncultured Alphaproteobacteria bacterium. Classification (GTDB taxonomy): domain Bacteria; phylum Pseudomonadota; class Alphaproteobacteria; order ATCC43930; family CGMCC-115725; genus AP-15. The sequence goes on along the minus strand of CAWCIL010000007.1, from coordinate 48,368 downwards.
CGAACTGGCCGGCGCGCGCGAGCTGTGGGACGAGAACGACGACACCTGCCATCTGAACGGCACCGCGCGCATGGGCGACGATCCGCGCACCAGCGTCGTCAACGCCGATTGCCGCAGCTGGGACATCCCCAATCTGTGGATCTGCGACGGCTCGGTGTTCCCGACCATTGGCGGGGTCAACCCGTCCTTGACGATCCAGGCGATCGCCTGCCGCACCGCCGACCGCATCCGCGCGCTCGCCGCCCGCGGCGAGCTGTAAGCCGGTTTCGCTCAGAGCCGGATAGAAAAGACTCCAATACATCAATTTCTTGGGCGTAATTCGTCGAAAGTAGGTGCAACCCGATCCACGTCGCCAGCGGCTCCGACAGCCGGTGAAATGCGGTAGGGATGCGGAGCACCGCAGACCTCAATGCCGAAAGGGAGGATTCGAGCGACTGCGGCCAGCTCCGCAGATAAGGCCGGCGCCCACGGTTGGGGGGGGCCCGGCCGCAGGTTCCCCTCGGCCGGCTGAAACGCCGGATCAACGGCCCCGACAATGAAGGCCGCTAACGGCGGCTATCCCTCGTCCTTGGGCACGAGCCCGCTGTTGACGAGCGCGCTCAACAGTGCACGCAATTCGGCGGAACGCTCGGGCCCGAAACCGGCCTCGAAGCTGCGCTGCGCCTCGGCCCACGCCTTGCGCGTCTCCTGAAAGCGCGTCTCGCCCATAGCGGTCAAGCGCAATTCCTTGCTCCGCCGGTCGGTGCGGCCGGTGGTGATCGAGATCAGCCCGTCGCGTTCGAGCGGGCGCAGGTTGCGGCCGAGCGTGGTGCGATCGATGACCAGCTCGCCAGCCAGCTCGTTGATCGTCATCGGCCCGCGCCGCCGCAACCTCGCCAGGATGCCGTATTGACCGACCCGCAGTCCCATCGCCGCCAAGTGCCGATCATAAAGCTGGGTCGCATAGCGCGCCGCCTGGCGCACCGCCATGCAGTTGCAGTCGCGAAGGTTCGGCTGAGCTTCGACAGCCACGCCAATTGCCCTATGAGCGGCCGACATTGCTGATCTGTGGGCATATGCGCGTTTGTCAAGCACCGGGCGGCCCGGCCGCGCCAGTCACGCCGCGGCTTGCCGAGCGGGTTGCGGCGCTGCTATATGCGCCACCGTTGCGCGTGCCCTTCAGGAGATTTGTTAAATGCCCGCCTTCACCGACTACAAGGTCGCCGACATTGCTCTGGCCGATTGGGGACGGCGCGAGATCGCGATTGCCGAGACCGAGATGCCGGGGCTGATGGCCTTGCGCGAGGAGTTCGGCGCGGCACAGCCCTTGAAGGGCGCAAATATCGTGGGCTGCCTGCACATGACGATCCAGACGGCGGTGCTGATCGAGACCCTGATCCATCTCGGCGCGACGGTGCGCTGGAGCTCGTGCAACATCTTTTCGACCCAGGACCATGCCGCCGCCGCGATCGCCGCTCGCGGCGTCCCGGTCTTCGCCTGGAAGGGCGAGACCGAAGACGAATACGAATGGTGCATCGAGCAGACGCTGCGCGGTCCGGCCGAAGGCCCGTTCGCCGGCTGGACGCCGAACATGGTGCTCGACGACGGCGGCGATGCGACCAAGGTCCTGCACGACCGACACCCCGATCTGCTGTCCCACGTGCGCGGCATCTCGGAAGAGACCACGACCGGGGTCAACCGGCTCTACGAGATGATGCGCGAAGCGACGCTGAAGGCGCCGGCGATCAACGTCAACGACAGCGTCACCAAATCGAAATTCGACAATCTCTACGGCTGCCGCGAGAGCCTGGTCGACGGCATCAAGCGGGCGACCGACGTGATGCTGGCCGGCAAGCTCGCAGTGGTGTGCGGCTTCGGAAATGTCGGCAAAGGGTCGGCGGCGAGCCTGCGGAGCCAGGGTGCGCGCGTCATGGTCACCGAGATCGACCCGATTTGCGCCCTGCAGGCGGCGATGGAAGGCTATCAGGTGACGACAATGGACGATGCCGCCGCGCACGGCGACATCTTCGTCACCGCGACCGGCGACATCGACGTGATCACGATCGACCACATGCGGCAGATGAAGGACCGCGCGATCGTCTGCAACATCGGCCATTTCGACAGCGAGATCCAGATCGACGCGCTGCGCAACTACCCTTGGGAGGAGGTCAAGCCGCAGGTCGACGAGGTGGTGTTTCCCGACGGCAGGCGGCTGATCGTCCTGGCCAAGGGCCGGCTCGTTAATCTCGGCTGCGCCACCGGCCATCCGAGCTTTGTGATGAGCGCGTCGTTCACCAACCAGGTGCTGGCCCAGATCGAGCTGTGGACCAACCACGGGAAATACGAAAACAAGGTTTACGTGCTGCCCAAGCACCTCGACGAGAAGGTCGCCGCGCTCCATCTCGAAAAGCTCGGGGTCAAGCTGACCAGGCTCAGCCCAGCCCAGGCCGGCTATCTGGGCCTCGATCGCGCCGGACCATACAAACCCGAGCACTACCGCTACTGACGGCATTTGGAAAAAATTAGCAACAGTTTGTGGACATAACGGAAACAAAAGCTTTTCTTTCACGAAATTCGTCCTATAATTCCCGCATTAGGATGGCGCTGGGTCGCCGTCCAACCATCGGCTGCAACGGAGGTGCCGGATGGCCTGCGCGGGAGTGGCTGCATTTGCCTCGATGGTCGCGATCGGCTTTGGTGTGCTGTGGCACCGCGCGGCGCGCCGACTATGCGATCGTGTGCGGGAAATGGCGGAGATCGCGTGCGGTCGTGCGGAGGCGGAGGCTGCCGCGCAACGTGCGAGAGAGGAGACGGAAAGGCTGCGCGAAACGCTCGATGCGTTGCCGATGCCGGTGTGGCGCCGTCGCGACGGGATCCTCGCCGATTGCAACCGGGCCTACGCCGTAGCCCTGGGCATCAGCCGCGCAGCCGCGCTTGCCGAGGGGCGGGCTCTCATTCCGACCAGTTGCGAGGCGACGCAAGCACCACCACCCAGCTCAACTGCTCCCTCCTTCGACACCCATGTCGTGATCGGCGGCCAGCGGCGCCTGCTCGAAGTGAACGAGGCCGCGGGCGCGGGTGGCGAGACGATCGGATTTGCCCTAGACCGGACCGATCGCGAAAGCGCGCAATCGGAGCTGTGGCGCCACATCAACGCGCATGCCGACGTGCTCGAGAGCATTTGCGCTGCGGTCGCGATCTTTGGCCCGGACCGAAAGCTGATTTTTTTCAACAGCGCCTTTGCCGCGCTATGGGAGCTGGAGGAGACTTGGCTGGCGGCCGAGCCGACCCTCGGCGAGATTCTCGAGCGCTTGCGCGAAAGCCGCCTCATCCCGGAATTCGCTGATTTCCGCGCTTTCAAGCGCGAGCGCTGCGACATGTTCACCTCGCTGATCGAGCCCCGGCACGAGCTGATGCATCTGCCCGACGGGCGCACTTTGCAGGTGACGGTATCGCCGCACCCGTTCGGCGGCCTGACCTTTATTTATGAAGACGTCAGCGATCGGCTGGCGCTCGAATGCTCGTACAACACGCTGATCCAGGTCCAGCGCGCCACCCTCGACCACCTGTTCGAGGGCATCGCCGTCTATGGCAGCGACGGCCGGCTAAAGCTTCACAACCCGGCCTTTCGCGCGATGTGGGGACTGTCGAGCGAGGATGTCGCCGGCGACCCGCATATCAGCGAGATCGTTGAGCGGATCCGCGAGTTTATCGATGATCGCGGTGATTGGGCGAGGGCCAGGGAGGGGATCATCGCCAAAGTGACGGGACGGACCTTAACGAGCGGTCCGCTCTACCGCCGCGATGGCTCGATGCTGCAAGTGGCGAGCGTTCCGTTGCCCGACGGCGAGGTGCTGCTGACTTATCTCGATGTCAGCGACACCGCCCGGGTCGAGCGGGCATTGCGCCAACGCAACGAAGCGCTCGAGACCGCCGGCCGGCTCAAAAGCGAGTTCATCGCCAGCGTGTCGCACGAATTGCGCACCCCGCTGAACACCGTCATCGGCTTTGCCGAAATCCTCAATAACCAGTATTTCGGGCCGCTGAATTCGAGCCAATCGGAATATTGCCGCGGCGTCCTCGACAGCGCGCACCAGCTGATGGCGTCGATCAACGACATCCTAGATCTGGCGACGATCGAGGCCGGCTACATGACGCTGGAGCGCGACAGGGTGGACGTTCCCGACATGCTTAGGGCGATCGTCAATCTGACGCGGGAACGCGCCCGCAGCCGCGGCCTCGATCTCGCTCTGCACTGTCCGGAATCGATCGAACCGATCGAGGCTGACGAACGGCGCCTCAAGCAGGCGCTGTTCAACCTGATTTCGAATGCGATCAAATTCACCGCGCCCGGCGGCGCCGTCAGGATCGAGGTCGAGCGCTGCGGCGGCGAACTGCTGCTGAGCGTTGTCGACACCGGGGCCGGCATCGTTACGGCGGGCGGGAGGCCGGTGTTCGAAAAGCCCGAGCGCAACGAGCGGCACGCGGATTCGGGGCTCGGTCTGTCGCTGGTCAGGAACTTGATCGCGCTCCATGGCGGAGCCGTTGACATTCAATTGGCGCCCGGGCACGGCACCCGGGTCCTCTGCCGGTTGCCGGCGCGAGGAACCCTGGGCGCGGCCCCGAACGCGGCGGCGAGCGGAAGGGCGGTACCCCCGCAAACGAAGGACGAGCCGCAAATCGCCCCCGACGCGGAAATTGCCAAGGCCCGCAGCCGATGCCGCGCGCTCGCTGTCGGCGAACCTGCGAACTGCCGGGCGTTGCCCGCCTGACGGCCGATCGAGACCACGTCTGCGTCGGTGCGATTCGCGGCGGCGGCGGGCCCGGCGGGCGTGGAACAAGAGCTTCCTTGGCATGGTAGGCAGGCGTTTGGGCGGCGAACAGCGCCGGGCGGCTCCCCCCGATCGGCCGGTCGATCAGATCATCGGCCGTTCTTGCGCGGAAATCAGCCCGCGATATACAACGGCCGGGTGATGGCTGTCTTCGATCTGCCCGATGAAGCCGCGACCGCAGCGCTCGCCGCCCGCATTGCGGCGCAGGCCCGGCCCGGCGACGTCATCGCGCTCAAGGGCGATCTCGGCGTCGGCAAGACCAGCTTTGCTCGCGCCTTCATCCGCGCGCGGGGCGATGCCGGGGAAGAGGTCCCGAGCCCGACTTTCACCCTCGTGCAAGTGTACGAAGCCGGCGCCGCATCGGTCTGGCATTTCGATCTCTACCGCCTCGGCCAGCGCGGAAGACACTTGGGAGCTCGGCATCGAGGAGGCGTTCGCCGGAGGCATCTCGCTGATCGAATGGCCCGAACGCCTTGGCTCGCTGCTGCCGCGACGCCGGCTCGAGATCGCGCTGGCCTTCGGCGAGCAGGCGCAGACGCGGCGGGCCGTCTGCACGGGCGGTGCCGAGTGGCAAGCGCGGCTCGCCGAAATCGCCGCCGATGCCTGAGTCCGGACGCTGCCGCCCTCGTGCGCGATTGCCGTGACGGCGGGCTGGCGCCGCCGGCAACCGCCCCGCCGCGGCAGCCGGCGATGATCGCCTTTCTCGAAGCAAGCGGCTGGGACGGCGTCGTGCCGGCGCCGCTGGCCGCCGATGCGTCCTTTCGCTCCTATTACCGGCTCCGCCGCGGCGCCGACACCGCCATCGTCATGGACGCGCCGCCGCAGCACGAAGATGTCGGTCCCTATGTCGCGGTGGCGGCAATGCTGCGCGGCCTCGGCCTCAGCGCTCCCGCGATAATGGCCGAGGACCGCACCGCGGGCTTCCTGCTTATCGAAGATTTCGGCGACGACACCTACACCCGGCTGCTGGCTCGCGACGCCGACGAGCGAACCCTCTACGCTCTCGCGATCGACACCTTGGCGGCGTTGCAGCAGGCGGTCGCCACGGCGGGCCGTACGCCCGAGCTGCCATCCTACAACCCGGCACAGCTTTTGGGAGAAGCCGCACTCTTTGTCGATTGGTATATGCCGGCGGTGCTCGGAGCGCCGATCGCGGCCGCGCTGCGCGAGGAATATCTGGCGCTGTGGCGCGCGACCTTGCCGCAAGCGGCAGAACCCTTCACTCCGACCCTGGTGCTGCGCGACTTTCACATCGACAATTTGATGCTGCTGCCCGGCCGGCGGGGCGTGCGGCGCTGCGGGCTGCTCGATTTCCAGGACGCGGTCTGCGGCCCGCCCGGCTACGACCTCGTCTCGCTGCTCGAGGATGCCCGGCGCGACGTTCCAGAGGGTCTGCGCCGAGAAATGACCTCGCGCTATCTCGCCGCCTTTCCGGCGCTCGACCGCGCCACCTTCGCGCACTCCGCCGCGATCCTCGCCACCCAGCGCAATTGCAAGATCCTCGGCATCTTCACCCGGCTGTGGAGGCGCGACGGCAAGCCCGGTTATCTCGTCCATGTCCCGCGGCTGTGGCGCCTGCTCGAAGCCGACCTGCGCCACCCCGCGCTCGGCGATATCGCGCGCTGGCTCGACCGCCACCTGCCGCCGGCCATCAGGCGAACGGCCCGACCTGCGGGGTGCGGCGTGACCGCCGCGCCGCGGCGGGCGATGGTGCTGGCGGCCGGGCTCGGGACCCGGCTGCGCCCGCTGACCGACCGGGTGCCGAAACCGCTCGTCGAGCTCAACGGCCGCACCCTCATTGACCATGCGCTCGACCGGCTGGCGCTGGCTGGCGTCGAGCACGTCGTCGTCAACACCCACTATCTGGCGGCGATGATGACGGCCGCGCTCGCCGGTCGTGACCGGCCGTCTATCGAGATCTCCGAGGAGCCCGAGCTGCTCGACACCGGGGGCGGGGTGGCGCGTGCGTTGCCATCGCTCGGCGAGACGTTTTTCGTCGTCAACGCCGACGTTTTCTGGCTCGACGGCAGGGATTTCGGCATTGCTGCGGCTGGCCCGCGCCTTCGACCCCGCGTACGACCGACGCGCTCCTGCTGCTGCAGCGCACGGTGAGCGCGGTCGGTTATGATGGCAGCGGCGATTACCTGATCGACCCGGCCGGGCACCCGCGCCGCCGCCGCGAGCGCGAGATCGCCCCGTTCCTGTTCTCCGGCATCCAGCTGCTCCATCGTCGACTGTTCGATGGGGTGACCGACCGGGTCTACTCGCTGGTCCGCCTGTTCGACCGCGCGGAGCAGGCGGGTCGCCTGGGCGCCATCGTTCATGACGGCGAGTGGTTCCATGTCGGCACCCCGGCGGGGCTCGACGCCACCCGCGCGCGGCTCGCCTCGCACCGCATCGAGCGCTAGAGGGTCCAGGGGAGCGAGCCGGCGGTGCCGCCCAAGGTTTACACGATTGCCGCCGAGCGCCCGTTTTTGTCGACGCTGGCCGAGGGGCTGCTGGCCACCGCCGGCGAGGACCCGCTGGCGCTGTCGCGCGTCACCCTGCTATTGCCGACCCGGCGTGCCGCGCGCGCGCTGCGCGAGGCCTTTTTGCGTGTCGTGCCGGTTGGAAAGGAGCCGGGAACACCGGTGCTGCTGCCGCGGATGCGGCCGATCGGGGATTTCGATTCGGATGAGCTGTCGCTGGTCGAGGGGACGGCAGACGAGGGCAGCCTCTCGGTGCCGCCGGCCGTTCCGGAGTTGCGCCGCCGGCTGCTGTTGACCCGGCTCGTGCTGGATTGGGGCGAGCGGCGAGGCGGCGAGAAGCTGCTGCCGGGCCGGGCCGCGGCACTCGCCGCCAGCCTCGCCCGGCTGCTCGACACTGTCGCGACCGAAGGTGCTGACTTCGCCCGGCTCGCCGAGTTGGCCCCGGCCGAGCTGGCCGAGCATTGGCAGACCGTGCGCAAGTTTCTCGAAATCCTGCCGCGCTACTGGCCCGACATGCTGGCCGCCGAAGGTGCGCTCGACCCGGCCGACCGCCGCACCCGCCTGTTGATACAGCAGGCGGCGATCTGGCGCCGGTCGCCGCCGCGCGACCCGGTGATCGCCGCCGGGCTCACCGGCGGGATCCCGGCGATGACCGAATTGATCGCGGCGGTCGCCGACCTCGATCGGGGTGCGGTGATCCTGGCCGGGCTCGACCGTCGATGTGACCCGGCTCAATGGTCGGCGATCGAAGCCGACGAAGCCCATCCGCAGCATCTGATGGCGACGCTGTTGCAGGCCCTCGACCTGGCCCCGAGCGATGTACGCGACTGGAACGACGCAGCCCTCGCGCACCCGGCGGCTGGATCAAGCGCGGGGGTCGGCCTCAACCCTGGCGCTCCTCCGCGTGTGGGGGAGGGGATGGAAGGTGATCGGGGGGGTGAAGCCGGCTCGCTCGAATTGCCGCGCGCCCGCCGGATGCGGCTGATCGGCGAGGCGATGCGGCCGGCGGCCACAACCGAGGCATGGCGCCGACTGGGGCCGTTCGCCGCCGACGCACTCGCCGGGGTCAGCCGCTACGATTGCGCCGGCCCGCACGAGGAGGCGCTGACCGTGGCGCTGCTGCTGAGGCGCAAGCTCGAAACCCCCGGCGCCACCGCGGCGCTCGTCACTCCGGATCGCGAGCTCGCCCGCCGGGTCGCGGCCGAGCTGCGCCGCTGGGGCATCGAAATCGACGATTCGGCGGGCCTGCCGCTGAACCGCACGCCGCCGGGCGTGTTTCTGCGCCTGCTGCTCGATCTCGCCGCGAGCCAACTGGCGCCGGTGCCGATGCTGGCCGCGCTGAAGCACCCGCTGGCCGCCGGCGGCCTCGCCCCGGCTGCTTTTCGCGAGCGGACTCGGGCCCTCGAAGCGGCGATCCTGGGGCCGCGCCCGGCGCCCGGCCTTGCCGGTCTGCGGGCTGCCCTCGCCGACGCCGACGAGCGCTTGCGCCGCTTTGCCGACCGGCTCGAATCCTGCCTCGGCAGCCTGCCGGGCCTGCTCGCCGCGGGATCGGTCCCGCTCGCTCGCCTGGCCACGGCGCATGTCGAGGCGGCCGAGCGGCTGGCGGCGACCGACACCGAGACCGGCAGCGCGCGGCTATGGCGCGAAGCCGCTGGCGAGACGGCGGCGCGCTTTTGCCATGAGCTGATCGATGCCGCGCAGGATTTCCCGCCGCTGCCGGGTCGCCACTACCCGGCATTGTTCGAAACGCTGGCCGCTGGTGCGGTGGTTCGTCCAGTTTTTGGCCTTCACCCGCGGCTGGCGATCTGGGGACTGGTCGAGGCGCGCCTGCAGCAGGCCGATTTGGTCGTCCTTGGCGGGCTCGACGAAGGCACCTGGCCCGGTGCCTTGGCGCACGACCCGTGGATGTCGCGGCAGATGCGGCGCGCCTTTGCGATCGCCATGCCCGAGCGGGCTACCGGCATGGCCGCGCATGATTTCACCCAGGCGATAGCGGCACCGGAAGCGGCGCTGACCCGTGCCGCGCGCAGCGAAGGGGTGCCGACGGTGCCGTCGCGCTGGCTGCTGCGGCTCGACACCGTGCTGCGCGCGGTCGGTCTCGATGGCGCGATGAAGCCGGAGATGGAGGTGGCGGCCGCCGCCCGGCTGCTCGACGCCGCCCCGTACCAGGCGCTGCCGAGGCCCGAACCTCGCCCGCCGCTCGCGGTCCGGCCACGCCGGCTGTCGGTCACCCAGGTCGAGACCTGGCTCGCCGACCCCTATGCGATCTATGCCCGTCATATCCTCGGGCTCAGGGCGCTCGACGAGCTAGACGCCGATCCTGGCCGCGCCGATCTCGGGATCTGCATCCATGCGGCGCTCGCCGAATTCGCCCGCCGGTTTCCGCGCGAATTGCCGCAGGATGCCGCAGCGCAGCTGATGGCGATCGGATGGCGGAGCTTCGGGCCGGTCTTGTCGCGCCCCGGCGCCTGGGCGTTCTGGTGGCCGCGCTTCAAGCGCATCGTGCGCTGGCTGGTCGCCGAGGAGAGCGCCCACCGGGCGACCATCGTCGAGAGCTTGAGCGAGTGCTCCGGCCGGCTGACCCTCGCCGGGCCCGGCGGGCCGTTCGAGCTGATTGCCAACGCCGACCGCATCGATCGTCTCGCCGCGGGCGGGTTTCTGCTGGTTGACTACAAGACCGGGGCGGTGCCGACGAAGAAAAAGATCCAGGCCGGGTTTGCCCCGCAATTGCCGCTCGAAGGCGCCATCCTGCGCGACGGCAGCTTTGGGACCGTCCAGGGCGTGCCGACGGCCCTCGAATATTGGCGGCTGGGCGGCGGCGACCCCTCTGGAGGACGCCGCCCGATCGATGATGGCGACCCCGGCGCCCTGATCGATCGCGCGCTCGCCAGGCTGCGGGCGATGATCGAGCGATTTCGACGACCCCGCGACCCCGTATCTGGCGATGCCGGTGCGCGAGTGGGAGCCGCGCTATTCCGATTACCGGCACCTCGAACGGGTGGATCGCGGCGAGGCCGAAGAATGAGCGGGGCCGCGGAATGAGCGGGGCCGACGAATGAGCGACGGCCCGGAAACCGATCGCCGCGCCGCGGGGCCGCGCAGCTCGGTCTGGGTTTCGGCCTCGGCCGGCACCGGCAAGACCACGGTCCTGACCGAGCGGCTGCTGCGGCTGATGCTGGACGGCACCGACCCCGCCCGCGTGCTGTGCCTGACCTTCACCCGCGCCGCCGCCGCCGAGATGGCGAACCGGCTCGACTCCCGGCTGGCTGAATGGGCGACGCTGCCGCCGGGGGCGCTCGCGCAAGCCCTGCAAAAGCTGACCGGGGATTTTCCCGGCGAGGCAACGATCGCCCGCGCCCGCCAGCTTTTCGCGCGGGTGCTCGACACCCCAGGCGGGATCAAGATCGCGACGATCCATGCTTTCTGCCAGACCCTGTTGCGTCGCTTTCCGCTCGAGGCCGGGGTGTCGCCGGAATTCGCGGTGCTCGAGGAGCGCGGGGCCGGAGAGGCGCTGGCCGAGGCCGCCCAGAAGGTGATCCTCGCCGCGCGGGACGGGCGCCATCCTGAACTCGCCGAGGCGCTCGGCATCGTCTCCGATCACGCCGCCGAGGAACGTTTCGCCGAACTGATGGGGGCGCTCGCCCAGGAACGCGGCAAATTGCGCCGGGCGGTGGCCGAGGGTCACGCCGAGTTGCGCCGTCGCCTCTGCATCGCATTGTCGCTGTCGCCGGAAGCCACCGCAGAAACGCTGGTCGCCGGTTTTTGCGCCGCCGATGCCGGTGACGAAGCCGGGTTGCGCTCCGCCGCCGCCGCTCTCGCGGCCGGGAAGGAGACCGACTGCGGACGCGGCATAGTCCTCGCCGAATGGTGCGCGCAGCCGCACCGCCGAAGCGAGATGCTGGCCAGTTACGAATGCGCTTTTCTGACCAATCTCGGAGAGGTTCGGAAAACCCTGATCACGGCCGAGGCGGCGCGCCTGGCCGGCTGCGACGCCAGGGCGATCTTGACCGCCGAGGCAGAGCGATTGCAAAAGCTGCGGGAGGCGCGGGCGGCGGTGGTGCTGCGCGAAGCGACCTGCGCGCTGGCCCGGCTCGGCGATGCCCTCTTGCGCGCCTATGACGACGCCAAGCGGCTCGCGGGCGTGCTCGATTTCGACGATCTGGTGCAGACCGCGCGCGACCTGCTGCGCCGGCCCGGGGTGGCCCCCTGGGTATTGTTCAAGCTCGATGGTGGGCTCGACCACATTCTGATCGACGAGGCTCAGGATACCAACCCCGAGCAGTGGGAGATCGTCGCGGCACTGGCCGAGGAATTCTTTGCCGGCGAGGGTGCCGGCCGCCACGGCCGCACGATCTTCGCGGTCGGCGACGCGAAACAGTCGATCTATAGCTTTCAGCGCGCTGACCCGCAGGCATTTCTGCGCATGCGGCAGCATTTTCAGGAACGGGTGATCAACGCCAAGCAGGACTGGCGGGTCGTGCCGCTTGACCTGTCGTTTCGCTCGACCGAGCCGATTCTGCGGGCCGTCGACGCGATCTTTCGCCAGCCGCAGGCGCGCGATGGGGTCGCCCTCGATGGCGGTGTCATCCGCCATCTCGCCGCGCGCGCCGGTCACGCGGGACGGGTTGAGCTGTGGCCGCCAGTGCCGGGGCCGCAGGATGGGCCCGATGCCGAGGAATTGCCGATCGCCCACCGCCGGGTCGCCGAGCCCTGGGCCCGGCTCGCCCGCGCGGTTGCCGCGACGATCGGAAATTGGCTCGCCGCCGGCGAGCGGTTGGAGGCGCGCGACCGTCCGCTGCGGCCCGGCGACATCATGGTGCTGGTGCGCCGCCGCAATGAATTCGTCGGCGAATTGCTGCGCGCGCTCAAAGAGCGCGGCATCCCGGTCGCCGGCGCCGATCGTCTGGTGCTGAGCGAGCAATTGGCGGTGCAGGACCTGGTGGCTCTCGGCCGGTTTCTGCTGTTTCCCGAGGACGATTTGACCCTGGCGACGGTGCTGAAGGGGCCGCTCTTCGACCTCGACGAGGATACCCTCTACGATTTGTGCCGCGATCGCGGCGAAGCGAAATTGTGGGGCCGGCTGCGCCTCCGCGCCCAGTCGAGCCCAAAGCTGGCCAGGGTCGTCGAGCGGCTGTCTGCCTGGCTCGCCCGCGCCGACTTCGTCCCGCCCTACGAGCTTTATGCCGAAATTCTCGGTGCCGAGCGCGGCCGTCACGCCATGCTGCGTCGCCTCGGCCCCGAGGCCGACGACCCGATCGAGGAATTCCTGGGGCTGGCGCTATCCTATGAGCGCGAGCACGCGCCCGCCTTGCAGGGGTTCCTGCGCTGGCTCGTGGCCGGCAATACCGAGGTCAAACGCGATCTTGCCGCGCGCCGGCACGACGAGGTGCGCATCCTGACCGTGCACGGCGCCAAGGGGCTCGAAGCGCCGGTCGTGTTTCTGCCCGACACGATGGCGGTGCCGGAGCAGAAGCTTACGCTGCTGTGGACCGAACGAGACGAATTGCCGCTGTGGAAACCGCCCGGCGATCAGATCGCCGCGCGCTACCGCGCGGAAAAGCAGGCGTGGACGCTGCGCCAATTGCAGGAGTATCGCCGCCTCTTATATGTCGGCCTGACCCGCGCGCAGGACCGGCTCTATATCTGCGGCTGGCAGACCCGCCGTCCGGCGCCGCAGACCTGTTGGCACACGCTGTGCCGCGCCGGGCTGGCCGGCCACGCCGATCCCTTCGAGTTCGACGCGGCGACGCTGATCGGCGCCGACGGCTGGTCCGGAGAAGGGCTGCGGCTGGACGGGCCGCAGACCGCGCCGCCGCGCCGCGAGCCGGCCACAGAAACGGCGAGCGCCGCAGCGCTGCCCGATTGGGCGATCTCGCCGCCGCCGGCCGAGCCCGATCCGCCGCGCCCGTTGATCCCCTCGCGGCCGAGCGGCGAGGAGCCGCCGACCGTGTCGCCGCTGGCGATCGGCGGGCGCGACCGGTTCAAGCGCGGTCTCCTGGTTCACCGGCTGCTGCAGAGCCTGCCCGAGCTGCCGCCCCTCGAGCGGGACCTGGCGGCCCGGCGTTTTCTGGCCGCGCCTAGCCACGGCCTCGCCGCCGAGGAGCAGGACGAGATCCGGTGCGAAATCTTGGCGGTGCTCGACCATCCTGATTTCGGCGCGCTCTTCGGGCCGGATTCGCAAGCCGAAGTGCCACTGGTCGGGCTCGTCGGCCGACACGCGCTGTCGGGGCAGATCGACCGCCTGGTCGTCGCCCCGGACCATGTGCTGATCGTCGATTACAAGACCATGCGCCCGGTGCCGGCGAACGAGGCCGAGGTGGCGCCCCTTTATCTGCGCCAGCTGGCGATCTATCGCGCCGCACTCGCCCGGATCTATCCCGGCCGCGAGATTCGCTGCGCCCTCCTGTGGACGCAAGCACCGCTCTTAATGCCGATCAGCCCCGAGAGGCTCGCAGGGCACGCTCCTTGACGCCGCTTTTTCGCCGCCCCTAATCTCACCGAGGCTAGAAAAGGGACATCGCGATGAAACCGACCGCCGTGACCGACAGCAGCTTCGAGACCGACGTGCTTCGCGCCGACGGGCCGGTTCTCGTCGATTTCTGGGCCGAGTGGTGCGGCCCGTGCAAGATGATCGGGCCGTTTCTCGAAGACCTCGCCGCCGACAAGGCCGGCGAGCTGACTGTCGCCAAGGTCAACATCGACGAGAACCCGCAATCGCCGACCAAATACGGGGTCCGCGGCATCCCGACGATGATCCTGTTCAAGGGCGGGAAGGTCGTCGACACCAAGATCGGCGCCTTGCCGAAAAGAAAGCTCTACGAATGGGTCGATTCGGTCCTGTAGCTCGCTGCGGGCGTTATCCCGCCGAACCGGCTCGCGCCGAGGCTCGAACGTGCTTGGGGCACCGGCGACGATCGGGGCCGGCACGATCGCCAGCATCTCGCGGTTGATGACCCAGCCGCATCCAGGAAACCCCCGGCGCGGAGTTCGGGCAAGGCCGCAGAGAGCGCGAGGGCGCCGAACTGGACCAGCTGCCCCCATCCAGCGCGACCTGACAGTCGCGTCCTTACAAGCGCATTTTTTGTCTTAAGTGCCACCGATGTCGATCTCGACGCGCCGGCTGGCGATGCCCGGATCGACGCCCGTCTGTCCGCGCCCGACTCGCCTCAATCGATCCGGGGCCACGCCCGCCGCCGCCAACGCCTCCGCCACCGCTTGGGCCCGCTGTTGCGACAGCAGGACGTCGGCCGGCGGGCTGCCGGCGCTGTCGGTATAGCCGACGACTTCGACCGGCGCTGCCGGCTCGGTGTTGGCCCGCTGTGCCGCCACGGCAATCAGATTGTGCGCCTCGGGGTCCAGTTGCGCGGAGCGCTCTTGGAAGTATACGAGGTAAGGGCCGGTGGAGGAGCAGGCGGTCAGCCCCACCATCGCCAGAAAAAGCGGGCAAAGGATCATAAACCGCATCGCCAGGGACCCTCCAGGATGTGAGGCGCCGGCCGCCATGGCGGAGGCTCGGCTGCCCTGAGCCACGGAGCCGAGGCGGGCGGGGTCAGGGCGAGATCCGCGAACCGGATAATGCGGGATCGCAGCGACCAAAGGGAAGCGCCGGTAGATAGCGCAGCACAATTTTCTAGAATTCGCCGCTGCGATAAGCCTCGTCGAGGCGCTGTGCATCGTCCCCCGCCGGTTCCTCCCAGGCCTCCCCGCGGCGGCGCAGGGTCCCGGTAAAATCGGGTGGGCGTTTTTCGTTGAAAGCACGGCGGCCTTCCTCGCCGTCGGTTGTCGTCTGGATCAAGAGTGAGTTGATCAGGGTCTGGACGTGCCAGGCCTGGTCGGTCGGCAAATCGCCGAAGCGGACGACGAACTCCTTCATCATGCGCACCGCGACCGGCGGCAGGGTCACGATATGGCGGGCGATCCTTTCCGCCCGTTCCATCAATTGCGCATGCGGCACCACCTCGTTGACGAGGCCGATGCGCAACGCTTCGGCCGCGTCGAACGGCTCGTCGGTCAGCAGGATCTTCATCGCGTCGACATAGCGGAGCTGGCGCGCGAGCAGGGTGGCGCCCGGCCCATGTCCGAGCCATCCTTGCGTCGTGAGCGCGAACTTGAACCGGGCGTGCTCGGCGCTGGCGATGCGGATGTCGGTCGAAGAGAGCAGGATATAGAGCCCGGCTCCGGCGGCCCAGCCGTTGACCGCGGCGATGACCGGCTTCCACACCCGCGGGTAATGATCGCCCATGCGGCCGTCGACCCCGGTCTTCTGCCCGTGCACGGTGCCGGCGAGCGGCCAGAAGATGCGTTGCGTGCGCAGGTATTCGCGTTCTTCCTCGGTGATGTTGGGGCGTGGCGCCAGATTGTGCCCGCCGCAGAAATGGCGGTCGCCGGCGCCGGTCAGGATCGCGCAGCGGATGTCGCGATCTTCCCACAAATCGATCCAGGCCGCCGAGATCGCGTCCGCGGTCGGCTTGTCGAGGATGTTCGCCTTTTCCGGATTGTTCAGACGGATATAGGCGATCCCGTCGCGCTTTTCGTAATCGATGGGCAATTTGCTCTCCCCCTGTTCCTGCCGCCGCGTCGCGATTACCGGTATTCGTCGCCGCAATCGCCGATCGCCTGCATCAGATCGCGCGATTTCGCCAGCACCGCCTCGATCGCGGCGAGATCGTCCGGGTCGAGCGCGAAACCGAACACGCGGGTGTTGTCGGCGAGGTGCTGCGCCGCTCCGAGCCGCGCGCCGACGATGACGCCGGCCACCGCCGGGCGGTCGAGCACATAGCGCACGCCGACATTGGCGATGCTGACGCGGTGCCTTGCGGCAATTTGCTCGAGCGCCGCGAGCAGCTCCTGGAAGAGCGGCCAGCCGCCCCAGGCGTCGATCATGTGCTTGTATTTCTGCAGCGAGGCGGTGGCGAGCTGGTCGCGCCGCGGCTCGGCGCGGCCGAGATAGGGCTCCGAAAGGAGGCCGCCGAGCAGCGTGCCATAGGCCAGCAAACTGATCGCATGATCGCCGCAGAACGCGGCCATCCGGGCTTCGGGCCGGCGGTCGATCAGCGAATACTGCACCTGGTTCGAGACGATCGGCAGGCCGCGATCGACGATGACGCGCAGCCGCTCGGTGTCGAAATTGGTCAGCGCCAAATGGCGGATCTTGCCCTCATGCTGCAAATCAGCGAGATGCCCGAGGGCATCGAGATAGCGCCCGTCGCCATAATCCCACCAATGAAATTGCAAGAGGTCGAGCGTCGTCACGCCCATTCGCGCGAGCGAGACGCCGACCGCGTCCGCGACGACACGCGGGGTCATCGGCCCGGGATGGGGAACCCATTTTGTGAACGCCTGGATCTCGGGCAGCCGTTCGGGGCCGTGCCGGGCGGCGAACCGGCGGCGAAATTCGCCGATGAAATCCTCGGCCGGGCCGTAATGGTCGGCCAAGTCCCAGGTGGTGAAGCCGGCATCGTGGTAGGCGAACATCGCGTCGACGGCGCGGGCCGGGTCGATCCGGCCATGAGCGCCGGAGACCTGCCACATCCCATTGAGGATGCGGCAGATCGAAAGATCGGCAGTGAGCCGGAAGCGGCTCGATTCGGGGAGCGCCATCGCTTGCTACTCCGGGAGGCGCCCGATCAAATCAACTCTGCACGGCCGACGCAAGAGAAGGCCGCGCCGCAGCCGCCGTCCTACCCACCCTGACGCTGCATTTGGGGCAATTTGGCCGCCTGCTCCTGAACCTCCGGCGGGAACTCCGACATCTCCTGCACCTGGCGGATCTCGATGACCTCGTTCGCCGAGGCGGGGCAGCGCGAGGCCCAGGCGACCGCTTCCTCCTTCGACGTCACGTCGATCATCCAATAGCCGCCGAGGACCTCTTTCGCCTCGGGGAACGGGCCGTTGGCGATTTGGGGCTTGCCATCGGGGAACGAGACGCGAGCACCCATCGAGGGCGGATGCAGGCCGTCGAGCGTCAGCAGCACGCCGGCCTCTTGCAAGGACTTCGTTGTACTTCATCATCGCAGCGATGGCCTGGGCGTCGGGCATCGTGCCCGGCGCCGCGGCCTCATACCCTTTGGGGATCATCAACATCATAAACCGCACGTCATATCTCCCTGCCGGCCGAGTCCGCCGCTCTCTCAGTGTTCGACGAGCACCATCCACGAGACGCCGAAGCGGTCGGCGACCATGCCGAACCGCGGCGAGAAAAAGGTCTTGCCGAGCGGCATCTGCACCTGCCCGCCCTCGCCGAGCGCGGCGAACACGCGATCGGCCTCGGTCTCGCTCTTGGCCGTCAGCGCCAGCGCAAAGCCCTGAAAGCTCGGGTTCCCAGTACAGCGGCTGTCGGACGCCAGCACATTGGTGTCGCCGATGCGCAGGCTCGCATGCATGACCTTGTTCTCCGAACCGGGCGGGACCGTGCCGGACGGCATGGGCTCGGGGCAGTCCTTGAAGCGCATCATCATCTCCACCTTGGCGCCGACCGCCTTGCGGTAAAATTCGATCGCCTCTTCGCATCGTCCATCAAAGAACAGATAAGATTGAATTTCCATGACCGCTTCCTTCGTCAAGGATTGAACGAAAATGTTCTTTAATTCGGCGCTTCAGTCGTCAATCGCCTGATAGGCCGAAGTCCAGAAATCGAGACAGACCGGCGGAGGATCTCCGCTCTCGCACATGGCGGCGGCTACGCGGGGGCGAAGCGCACCGCCGCGATCGGCGGCAGCCGCGCTTCCGGCATCGCCCACGATTCACCGCCATCCTCGGAGATCCACAACCCGCCGCTGGTCGAGCCGAAGGCCAGTCGCTCGCCGGTGTCATCGACCGCGAGCGCATGGCGCCAGACCAGATCGTAGGCATGGCGCTGCGGCAGGCCCCTGGTCAGCACCTCGAAGCTCGCGCCGCCGTCGCGGGTGCGGGCGACGACGACCCGGCCGTCGACCGGGATGCGCCGCTCGTCCTTGATTGCCGGCACGAACCAGGCGGTCATCGGGTCGCGCGGATGGGCGGCGACGGCAAAGCCGAATTTCGACGGGCGGATCGCCGTCAGCTCGTGCCAGGCGACGCCGGCGTTTTCCGAACGGAAGACCCCGTTGTGATGCTGGCACCAGACGATTTCGGGAGAGCCGGCGCAGCGCGCGAGACGGTGGACGTCCTGAGCGATCGGCTCCGCGCGCAGCTCTGGCGGCATGTATTCGGCATACATGCCCTCGTTGATCAGCCGCCACGAGGCGCCGTCGTCCGTGCTCGCCCAGACGCCGGCGGTCGACACGCCGACGCGGATGTCGGCGGGGTTGCGCGGGTCGACCAGCACCGAGTTGATGCCGGGCTGCTCGCCGCCGGCGACCCCGACCCAGCGCCGGCGCTCCGGCATCCGCCACAGCGTCTCGACCAGCGACCAGGAAGCGCCGCCGTCGTCGGAGCGGAAGAGCGCCGCCCGGCATGGTGCCGGCCCACAGCCGTCCCGGAACGCCGCCCGGCTCGATCACCCAGATCTTGCCGAGCGACCAGGGATGGGGATCGCCCTCATCGTTCTCGGGCTTCGGCGGAAATGCCGGCACCGCGATCTCGCGCCACGCTCCGGCACCCGGGTTCGAACCTGGGGAGCGGCGCCACAGCTTTGCCCCGAAATGGCCGAGGTCGAGCGCTGCGTAAACCGCATCGTCGGCATCGGCCAGCACGGCCGAGACCGGATCGCCGAGAAACTGCGCATCGACCACCTCCCAGCCGCCGCCGCTTCGGACGATTTCGAACAGACCCTTGCGGGTCGCGACATGGAGCCGATCCGCCATTCTCTCCTCCCTCAGCCGCCGGACAGCGCCTGGAGAACATAGATCTCGTCGCCGCAACCGCTCGGGTCGGTCAGCCCAACGCGGTCGCGCACCGGTTCGCCGTTTACGTAGACGGCGACGTGCCGGCGCAGCGCGCCCTGGTCGTCGAGCACATAACCGCGCAGCACCGGCTGCGCCGCGAACACGGCCGCCAACGCGTCGCCGACGGTCGCTCCCCCGACCGCCGCGGAGGAGGCCGGCAAGAATCGTTGCAGCGCACTCGTGAACCGGACCGTCGGCATGTTGGATCCCCTTGACGAGATAGTTGATATCAACCTATATTGGCGTATGTCAAGCGGCAATCAGGTGCCCATCGAGATCACCCGCCACGTTCGGGACACTTGCTTGTGTCTGCATCTACAGCGGGCGGCGCGGGCGTTGGCACGGCATTTCGACGAGGCGATGCGCCCGCTGGAGCTGACCAACGGTCAGTTTTCGCTGCTGATGTCGCTCAATCGTCCCGGTTCGCCGAGCATCGGCGAGGTTTCCGCCCTGCTGGCCATGGACCGAACCACGCTCACCGCCAATCTCAAGCCGCTGCAGCGCCGCGGGCTGGTCGAGGTGACGATCGGCGACGCCGACAAGCGCCGCCGCCGACTGAGCCTGACGCCGGCCGGCCACGCATCTGCTGGCCGATGCCCTCCCGGTATGGCAGCGCGAGCATACGGCGATCGAATGCCGCCTCCCCGCGGCCGGCCCCGATCGGCTGCGGGCCGAGCTGCGCGCGTTATTGCGGCCCGAGGCCTCGGCGCCGGTTCGAGGCGAGCGTCAGGCCGGATCCTGCATCCGATTTGCTGGCCTTCGCGGTGCCCTGCGCCGGCGATGTCTCGCCCTGCTGAAACGCCAGCGACACGCCGTTCATGCAGTAGCGCTGACCGGTCGGTTGCGGCCCGTCATCGAACACATGGCCGAGATGGCCGCCGCAGCGGCTGCAGTGGACCTCGTTGCGCACCATAAAAAAGCTGCGGTCGGCTTCGGTTTCGACAGCGCCGGCGAGCGGCTCCGAAAAGCTCGGCCAGCCGGTGCCGCTGTTGAATTTGGCATCGGACGAAAACAGCGGCTGCCCGCAGCCAGCGCAATGGAAAATCCCGGCGCCGTGCTCTTTGTCGAGCGGGCTTGATCCGGCGCGCTCGGTGCCGTGCTCGCGCAGCACCCGGAACTGCGGCGCTGTGAGCTTGTTGCGCCACTCCTCCTCGCTCAGCGACACGGCAAATTGCTTGCCGCGCGAATGCCCCTTGCCGCCGAGCCGACCCAACAGACCTCCAGCCATCACGCTTTCTCCGATCGGCAACTCACCGCAAGCGGATATCGGAACGCGTACGGCCGACGTTAAGAGGCGCGGCGCAAAAGCCTTAATGCACCCGCTCGCCGTTCTCGGGAAACGGGCGCAGGAGTTCTGCGGTCGAGCGGGCGATCCAGCACCAGACGACGCAAGTCAGCTCATCGTCTCTGCCGCGCAGGCGCTGCGCCTCATGCTGCGCGACCTCGGCCGCGGCGGCGCCGTGGCGGCGGACGAGAAGCAGGGCCGCTTCCCAGATCTTGCGCTCGTTGGTCATCATCGCCATCAAGGTAAAGCCCCGGAGCCGGCGACAGGGTTCCCGAGACGCCTGCTCCAGACCGCGGGCAACGCGCCCAGGAGCGGGAAACGGCTGCCGCCCGCTTCAAGATGTAGTTGCCTCGAACGCGCCTGCCACCGGATGCTGCTTGCGCTGCCTCCGCGCTCCGATATATTTGCACGATGCGCGATTTGTTCGACCCGGCGGCGGCGCGGCCCGACAACAGCTATTCGGCCAAGGACATCGAGGTCCTCGAAGGGCTGGAGCCGGTGCGCCGGCGCCCGGGCATGTATATCGGCGGCACCGACGAGCGCGGCCTGCATCATCTCGCCGCCGAGGTGCTCGACAACGCGATGGACGAGGCCGTGGCCGGCTACGCATCGCGCATCGAGATCGAGCTGGCCGCCGGCAACTGGCTGACCGTGCGCGACAACGGCCGCGGGATTCCGGTCGATCCGCATCCTCGCTTCCCGGACAAATCGGCCCTCGAAGTCATCTTGACGACGCTGCATGCCGGCGGCAAGTTCGGCGGCGAGGCCTATCGCACCGCGGGCGGTCTGCACGGCGTCGGCGTGTCCGTCGTCAATGCGCTGAGCGACGCGCTCGAAGTCGAGGTCGCGCGCGACCGCCGGCTGTGGCGCCAGAGCTACAGCCGCGGAACCCCGCGGGGTTTGCTCGAAGAGTGCGGGCCGGTGAACAACCGGCGCGGCACGACCCTGCGCTTTCATCCCGATCCCGAGATCTTTGGCGGCCTCGGCTTTCGCCCGGCGCTGCTCTACCGCATGGCGCGCTCGAAGGCCTATCTGTTTCGCGGCCTGGAAATCCGCTGGAGCTGCGACCCGTCCATGCCGCTGCCGCAGGATGTTCCAGCGGAGGCGCGGCTGCATTTTCCCGGCGGTCTCGGCGATTTTCTAGCGGCGAGCCTGGACGGCCAGGGCATGTTGACGCCGCGGCCGTTTGTCGGCGAGGCGGACCTCGCCGACGGCGGCAAGGTCGAATGGGCGGTCGCCTGGCCCGAGGACGAGGAGGCCGGGTTCAGCCACTCCTACTGCAACACGATCCCGACCCCGGAGGGCGGGACCCACGAAGCCGGTTTGCGTAATGCGCTGCTACGCGCGATCAAGGGCTATGGCGAATTCGCCGGCAACCGCCGCGCCGCCCAGGCGACCGGCGAGGATGTGACCGGGGCGGCGGCGATGCTGCTGTCACTGTTCATCCGCGATCCGCAGTTTCAGGGGCAGACCAAGGAGCGGCTCGCCTCCGCCGAGGCGACGCGGCTCGTCGAGAACGCGGTCAAGGACCATTTCGACCATTGGCTCGGCGCCGACCCGGCGGCCGCCCGAGCGCTGCTCGACCATATCGTCGAGCGCGCCGAGGAGCGGCAGCGCCGGCGCCAGCAGCGCGAGCTGGCGCGCAAGACCCCGACCCGCAAATTGCGGCTGCCGGGCAAGCTCGCCGACTGCACCCGCGACAGCGCCGCCGGCACCGAGATTTTTCTGGTCGAGGGCGACAGCGCCGGCGGCTCGGCCAAGCAGGCGCGCGACCGCGAGACCCAGGCGATCCTGCCGTTGCGCGGCAAGATCCTGAACGTCGCGAGTGCGTCGGCCGACAAGATGCGCGCGAACCAGGAATTGTCGGACATCATCCTGGCGCTCGGCTGCGGCTCGGGCACGCATTATCGCGAGGACGCGCTGCGCTATGAGCGGGTCGTGATCATGACCGACGCCGATGTCGACGGCGCGCACATCGCTTCGCTCTTGATGACCTTTTTCTTTCGCGAGATGCCGCAGCTGATCGACAACGGGCATCTGTTTTTGGCGTTGCCGCCGCTCTATCGGCTGACCCAGGGCGAGGTCACGCTCTACGCCCGCGACGACGCCCACCGCGAGGAATTGCAGCGCTCGGGCTTTGCCGGCCGCGGCAAGATCGAGATCAGCCGCTTCAAGGGATTGGGCGAGATGCCGGCGCGTTATCTGAAGGCGACGACGATGGACCCGGCGCAGCGCACCCTCTTGCAGGTCAAGATCGCCGCCGCGGCCGAGCCGGGGATGCCGCCGGCGGCGGGGCCGTGCACGCAAACTCGGGCCTTGGTCGAAACCCTGATGGGCCGGCGCCCGGAACTGCGCTTCGACTACATCCAAAAGAACGCCCGCTTCGTCCGCGACCTCGACCTGTAGCAGCATATTCGCAGTCTGGGCCGAGTGAGCTAAGCGAAATCCCGGCTTGACATGCGTACCCGTTTTGTTGCTCTATTCGCGCATGGCGCGATCACCAGGGCAGGAGCGTACCAAGCTGGGCGAGGGCATTGTCGGCGTCCGAATGCCCAGCGAATTGATCGTCGAACTCAAAGCTGAGGCGCGCCGAAGAAAGATCAGCCTCGGCAAACTAATACAGGAGCTATGGGCCAGTCATCGCGCCGCCCGGACAGACCTGCCGCGCCAATAGGCCAGCTCGATCTGCTCCTCTCCCGCGCCAGCGCAATGGCCGAGGGGGCGGATCGATGGACGGCTCCCGGTCTTCGTGCCGGCTTCTCTGCCCGCCTCGCCCGCGGCGAAGATCCGCTCGGCGATAATTACAGCGCCATATGCCCACCGGCGGAACGCCGATCGCGCGGCGTGACACTCACTCCGCACCGCATCGTCGAGGCAATGATCGGCTGGGCCGAGAGAGAAGCGAAAACTTCAGGAACGCCTTCGCGCATAATCGACACCGGCGCCGGGACCGGACGCTTCGCCATCGAAGCTGCGCGGCGATTTCCCGAGGCTCGCATCGTCGCCGTCGAGAACGACCCCCAGCTTGTCCTGCTGCTCAGGGCGAACCTTCATATCGCCGGGCTCGACGATCGCATCCGCGTGGTGGCCGACGACTTCCGGCGGGTTGGCCTCGAACCCATCGCCGGACCCACGCTGTTCCTGGGCAATCCGCCATATGTGCGCCATCACAACATCGCTTCGGAATGGAAGGAGTGGTACGTAGAAACGTGCGCGCGGCACGGAATAGTTGCCAGCCAGCTAGCCGGACTGCACCTTCACTTCTTCGCCAAAATCGCCGACATCGGGCGCGAGGGCGATTTCGGCTGCTTGATCACCGCGGCCGAATGGCTCGATGTCGGATACGGCGCAGCGCTGCGATCGCTGCTCGCAAACAGCCTCGGCGGCGTAGAGATTCATGTGCTCGATCCCCGCGCTGAGGCCTTCCCAGGCACGATGACGACGACGGCGATCACGGGTTTCCGGATCGGTCGCCGCACCCCGGAATTGCGGCTGCGGCGCATTGAAACGTCGATGGGGTTGGATCGGCTCGAGGGCGGCCGCGCCGTCAGCTGGCCGACGCTGAGCCAAACGCCGAAATGGTCGCTTCTGGTGCGCGAAGCGCCAAAACCTGCCCCCGGCACAATCGAGCTCGGCGAGCTGTGCCGGGTGCATCGGGGACAGGTGACCGGCAGCAACCGCGTCTGGATCGCCGGCAAACACACCCAAAGGGTTCCTGAGAGATTTTTGATGCCGACGATCACGCGCGCCGAACAATTGATCGAGGCGGAGCCGGTTTTGGAACGTGACGGGAATTTGGCACGGGTTGTCGATCTGCCGGCTTCGCTCGATCAGATCGAGGGGTCGGAGCGGGCCTCGGTCGAGCAATTCATACGGTGGGCGAAGGATGCCGGGGCCGCGGACGGTTATGTCTCGCGGCACCGCTCGCCCTGGTGGGCGGTTCGCCTTGGCCAAGCGGCCCCGATCGTGTGCACTTACATGGCGCGTCGGGTGCCTGCATTCGTTCGCAACCGCGCCGGCGCACGTCTCCTCAACATCGCGCACGGCATTTTTCCGCGAGACGAGCTGTCGGACGAGCAGCTCCTTCTGCTTGCCGCCGTGCTCCGGGCAAGCGTGCGCCGCGACCACGGCCGCACCTATTCCGGCGGGCTGACGAAATTCGAGCCGCGTGAAGTTGAAAGAATACTGATCCCCGCCGGTTGGGTCTTCGCGGATGCAGTCGAACAATCCTTTGCCGCCAGTCTGGACGCTTGAGGATCTGACGCGCGACGCACAGGCCTCGCTGGAAGCGTTCGTGTCCCGTCGGCTGGGTGAATCAGCCGATCGCTTCCCGAGCCACGCGAAGGAGCGGCGCGGACACCTGGGGAGGCTGATCCGGCTGTTGGCAAGGTTCGACCCCGACAATCCGGATCGCGGTCTCCTGCACGCCATTCTTTTCGACGAGGATCTGCTGGCTGCGCTGCGTTATGTGGCTGCACCGCCGGTCTCCGAGGACGACTTGATGGTGTTGGTCACCAGAAGACCGATCCGCCTGTCGCGGCGCCTGATCGAGCAGGAGCCGCAATTGCTCGACGAGACGATCAAGTTGATATGCTCATTGGCGGATACAACTCGATTTCCCTGGCTAAAGACCGGCAGGCGGCCGCGCCCGAGCGAGCTCAAGCTGTCGATCCGCGCAACCGTGGCGATGCACGCGTTCCAGCGCCTGCAAACCGAGCGACGCGCGTATGGGAGGCGAGTCGAGGCGATGCTTGCCGAGAAGCTCGTGTCGATCGGGTTTCAGAAGGTCAAAGCAGCGAATAAGGGCCGAATCACGGCGCCGGTGCACTTCCCGCGGTCGCGCGAATTTTACGGCGAGTGCGCTGTATATGGCCGCAAGACCGATCTCTTCGTCGGCTTGGCCGATGGCCGAGTGGCGGCCGTGGAGGCCAAGGATTCGAGCTCGGTGGTCAACAGCGTCAAACGAGTGCTGAACGACACCGCGGCCAAGGCAAAACACTGGGACCGTCATGCCGGCATGACGATCGTGCCGATCGTGCCGATCGCCTTGCTGAGCGGCGTGTTCGGCGTCAGCGATCTCGAAAGAGCGCAGGCTTCGGGTCTATTCCTGATCTGGGTGCACGGAATGTCGGCCATCGAAGATTGGTTTCGCCTCGTTGGAGACTGAATGCGGGCGGCGCCGCGCCGTTGCGGAAAGACATTGGTGTCCACCCAAAAACTCTTGCGCAACGCCGGCGACCGGCCTACCTAACCTATGTCGGCCCGTTTGGGTTCGGCTTTCCGGCCTTGCGTTCGTGTGCGATCGTCCGACCGTGTCTCCCGAGCCAATCGAAGTCCGATGCGTTGCGCATTCGTGCAACGGCCTATTCTTGTTACGTGGAGTTACTGCTGATGGCGACCGGTACGGTCAAATGGTTCAACGCGCAAAAGGGCTATGGATTTATCCAGCCCGAAAACGGCGGCGCTGACGTCTTCGTCCACATCTCCGCCGTGGAGCGCGCGGGGATCGACAATCTGCGAGAAGGACAAAAGCTCAGCTTCGAGCTCGAGCAGGGGCAGCGAGGCCGGGTCTCGGCGGTCAATCTGCGCCCGGTCTGAGGGAGGAGAACAAGCCTATGCGGGGGCGCCGCGGTGCCCCCGTCGCTTTGTCGGGGAGGGCTGTTTGGCCAAGGAAGACCTGATCGAATTCGACGGCATGGTGCTCGAGCTGCTGCCCGACGCGCGCTTTCGGGTGCGCCTCGACAACGGGCACGAAACCCTTGCCTATTCGTCTGGACGGATGAAAAAAAATCGGATCAGGATCCTCGCGGGGGATCGCGTCACGGTCGAAATGACCCCTTACGATCTGTCCAAGGGCCGCATCAACTTCCGCCACAAGGACGAGCGGGCGGCGCCGCCGATGACGCCGCGTCCGCAATTTCGCCGGCGCTGAGCGGGGTGCTGCCCTGTCCCACCGGCATATCTCGTCTGCAGAAAATGTTTGACATGCGGTGCGACAGACCCGATCTACAATGCAGGCTTCAACGCAACTAATTATTACAAAAAGGCTACAACTTCTCAATGGGTTTTCCCGAACTCGACTTGTCGCCTGAAGTTCTTCAGGCAGTTTCAGACGCTGGCTACACGACTCCCACTCCGATCCAGGAACAGGCGATCCCCCACGTTCAGCGCGGACGGGACGTTCTTGGATGCGCCCAGACCGGCACCGGCAAGACGGCGAGCTTTGTGCTGCCGATGATCGACATGCTGGCGGCGGGGCGCGCGCGGGCGCGAATGCCGCGCTCGCTGATTCTGGAGCCGACGCGCGAGCTGGCGACCCAGGTCGCCGCCTCCTTCGAGCTCTACGGCAAGCATCATCGGCTGACCATGGCGCTGTTGATCGGCGGCGAAAGCTTTGTCGATCAGGAACGCAAGCTCGACCGCGGCGTCGATGTGCTGATCGCCACGCCGGGCCGCCTGCTCGACTTGCACGGGCGCGGCAAGATCCTGTTGTCCGATGCTCATGTCCTGGTCATCGACGAAGCCGACCGGATGCTCGACATGGGCTTCATCCCCGATGTCGAGCGCATTGTCGGCCTGTTGCCGAAGAGCCGGCAGACCCTGTTCTTTTCGGCGACGATGCCGGCTGAGATCCGCAAGCTCGCCGACGCCTTTCTGACCAATCCGGTCGAGATCGCGGTGGCGCCGCCCGCCTCGCCGGCGGCGACCGTGGTCCAATCGCTGGCCGTCATCGACCAGCAGGACAAGCGCGAGGCGCTGCGCCGGTTGATCGCTTCTGAAGACGTCAAAAATGCGCTGATCTTCTGCAACCGCAAACGCGATGTCGACATCCTGTTCAAATCCTTGAGCCAGCACGGTTTCGATGCGGCGGCGTTGCATGGCGACATGCCGCAGCCGAAGCGGACCGAGACCCTGGAGCGCTTCAGGAACGGCGAAATCCGCCTCCTGGTCGCCAGCGACGTCGCTGCCCGCGGGCTCGACATCAAAGGCATGAGCCACGTCTTCTGCTTCGACGTGCCGATCCACGCCGAGGATTATGTGCATCGCATCGGCCGGACCGGGCGCGCCGGCTTGTCCGGGCGCTCGTTCATGCTGGCCGCACCCGAGGACGGCAAAGCGGTCGCCGACATCGTCAAGCTGATCGGCCGGGAGGTTCCGTCGGTCGCGATCGAGGGGGTCGCCACGGCCGAGCTCGACTATTCCGCGCGCCGCGGCCGCGGATCGCGCTCCACCGCGCGCGCTGCCGGCGGGCGGGCGCCGCGCCCCGATCGTGCCGCGCACCGTGTCCCCGATCGTGCGAGCCGCATTCCTGACGACCCCGCGTCGGCCAGTCCGGCATCGGCGGCACAGCCCCCCGCCCGGCGCAGGCCGCGCCCGGCTGCGGCTTCTCCGCCGCGCCATCAGCCGGCGGCAACCGACACGAATGGCGCAAAAGTGACGCAGTTCCCGCGCGCCGCTGAGCCGCGTCGGGCGCGCCAACCGCAACGGCAGCCCGACGACGACCGCAAGATCATCGGCTTCGGCGACGACTTGCCGGCCTTTCTCGCCCGCCCGCCGCGGGCCGTCGCCGGCCCCTGAGCCGATCTGAGCCGATTGGCGGGCCGCGATGAAGACGATCTTCGTCATGGTCAAATGCGAGCTCGGCCAAGCCTACGCCGTCGCCGACACAGCAGTGAGCGACATCGAGCAGGTCTCCGAGGTTTATTCGACCTCGGGCCAATATGATCTTCTAATGAAGGTCTACCTGCCGGAGACGGTCGATACCGGGCATTTTGTCACCGAGCAATTGCAGAGGCTTCCTGGCGTCAGGGACACCTTCACGATCATCGCCTTCAAGGCGTTCTCCGAGGATTCGTCGGCCTAGCCCGGGCCGCCTCGACCGTCGCTGTTGCATTCGCGTTCCAGCGATGCCATCCCGGTTTCGATGGATTGGGGAAGGTGAGCGATGAGTGCCGATCAAGCAAGCTGGGTGCGGGTGGCCGGGCGTGGCGATCTGGCGTCGGGCGAGGTCATCGGGGTCGATGTCGCCGGCCATTCGATCGCGCTCTACGACAGCGACGAAGGCCTCTTTGCCACCGACAACGTCTGCACCCACGCTTATGCCTGCCTGTCCGACGGCTGGCTCGAAGGCACTGCCATCGAGTGCCCGCTGCACGCCGCGCGCTTCGACATCCGCACCGGCAAGGTGCTCGACCCGCCAGCGACCGAGGATTTGAAGACCTACCCGGTCCGCCTCGTCGGCGACGACATCGAAGTGAAGCTCAGCTGAGCTGTTAAAGAGAGCCGGGCGAGCGCGCTCAGCCATAAACCCGCCGGTATAGAGCGATGATCTCGTCGCTCGTCGGCACCAGCGGGTTATTGGCCGGCGAGCCGGAGCCCAGCGCTTGGCTCGCCATGACCGACAGCAACTCTTCATAGCGTTCGGCATCGATGCCCCATTCGCGCGGGCTCGGCACCTCGAGATCGCGGTTCAGCCGGCGCAACTCGTCGAGGAGCCGCGCGACCGCGCCCTGGCTCCCTTCACTCGCGTCGGCAATCCCTATCGCGCGGGCGCAATCGGCGTAGCGGTCGAGTGCGGCCGGCGCCGAAAAGGCGGTGATCTCGGGCAGCAGCATCGCGTTCGACAGTCCGTGCGGCACATGAAAAAAGGCGCCGATCGGCCGGCTCATGCCGTGGACCAGCGCCACGCTCGAATTCGAAAACGCCATCCCCGCGGTCGTGGCGCCGAGCATCATCGCCTCGCGCGCGGTGCGGTTCTCGGGCTCGGCGCAGGCGGTGCGGATATGGGCCGCGATCAATCCCATCGCGTTCTTGGCGAGGCCATCTGTATAGGGGCTGGCGCGGCGGCTGACATAGGCCTCGATCGCATGGGTCAAGCTATCGAGCCCGGTATCCGCGGTCAGGCGCAACGGCATCGTCAGGGTCAATTCGTAATCGACGATCGCCGCCAATGGGCAGCAGGCGAGCCCGGCGATCAGCATCTTCTCGTCGGTCTCGGTATCGGTGATGACCGTGAAGCGGGTGACTTCCGAGCCGGTGCCGGCGGTGGTCGGGATCGCCACGATCGGCGGCCCCGGCGCGGGGATTTCGGCCGGGACCTTATAGTCGCGCATCTTGCCGCCATTGGCGGCGAGCACGCTCATCGCCTTCGCGGTATCGATCGAGCTGCCGCCGCCGAGCGCCACCAGGCTGTCGAACCCGCCCTCGACCAGAATCCGCGCCCCCACTTCAACGACCGCCGTGGTCGGGTCGGCAACCGTATCGGAAAAGACCGACCAGCCGATCCGGGCGTGATCGAGCAGGCCGGTCGCGCGATCCAAGATGCCGCAGCCGCGGATATAGGGATCGGTGACGATCAGCGGCCGGTTCATCCCGAAACGCCGCAAAACCCCCGGCAGCTCGGTGAGCGCGCCGCCGCCGATCGAGAGCAAACGCGGCGCGGTGATCGTGGCGATCATCGCGATCTCCGCCTCAGCCCGGCTTTTTCAGGCGAAACCGCAGCACGCCGCCCGGCTGTTCCGAAGATTCGAGCAGAGTGCAGCCGGTAGTATCGCAGAAATGCTCGAAATCCTTGACCGCACCCGGGTCGGTTGCGAGCACTTCGAGCACCGCGCCCGGCGCCAGCGGCTTCAGCGCGCGGCGCGCCTTCAGCACCGGCAGCGGGCACAGCAGCCCGGTCGCGTCAAGGGTGGCGGCCGCGGCGGTGGTGTCGTCGCTCATGACCAGCTCCAGTCGAACATCGGCGCCCGAGGGCGGCGGCTAATCCGCCGCGGCCGCAATCTTGTCCTCGCCCGCCGCGGTCGCGAAGAACCGCCTGCCCGCGGCGCGCTGGTTCTCGTAGATCGAGCCCTGGTATTCGGCCGGCGGCAATGGCAGGCGCACCGGCACCGGGGTTAGGCGCGGCATCAGGGTCGGGGCGCCGGCCAAGAGCAGCCCGTCGAATTTTTCGATCCCGTCCTTGAAGCCGAGCAACGGCCAGGCGTCGGCGGCTCGGTATTGGAACAGCAGAAAACGCCGCTCCCGGCCGGAAAAATTGGTTGCGGAGCCGTGCACCGCGCGCACGTGATGGACGGTGATCGAGCCGGCCTTGCCCAGGCACGGCACTGCGCGCGAAACGCCGATGTCGGAGCGCTCGGGGTCGATCGCGCCGCAAAACCGGCCGTCCGGCCCGTGATGATCATAGATCGGACCCGAATGGCTGCCGGGTACCACCATCATCGGCCCGTTTTCCATCTCGCAATCGTCGAGCATGATCCCGACCGCGGCCAGATCGTCGTTGGTGTGCGGATAAAACGCCCAATCCTGGTGCCATTCGACCGGCGCGCCATAGCCGGCGGACTTCATGTTGAGCTTGCCGGTGTCGAAGCGCACCGTGCCCCACAAATCCTTCAGCACCGCGACGATGTTCGGGTGCCTCGCCGCCCGCGCATATTCCGGATGGTGCAGCTGCGGGGTCTTGATCCGCCGCACCCTGGGCTCGGCCGCGGAATGCGAGTCCTCAAGATCGTAGATTTCGTTATTGGCGGCGACGGCGCGCGCGCCCTCGACGAACCCGTCGGTGACCCGGCGCAGTGCCTCGATTTCGGCCGGATTCAGGATATCAGGGAGCACGATGAACCCGTCGCGCCGATAGGCCGCGATCGCGGCTGGTGACAGCATGGTTCCTCCAGGCAGGCGACCCCAAGAACGACGAGAGCGGCTTCGGCGAAGGATGATAGGCTTCGCTGCGCGGCTCGATCATACGCGCTGCTCGAAAAAGAAGCTACGCTCATCCCACTTAAATTTCGCCTTCAAGTTGTTTGCGGGCTCACTGCATAGTAACACAAGATTATGGCCGCGCCTGCTGCGGGCGGCGTGAAGAGCCGCTAACACGGCTGTAAGCAAAGTTAACGACGCTGACAGGAATCTCCACCCTGATTCGATCGTTTGATTTGCGTTAATTTCTTAGTAGGCTAACGTGGATGCGTCGGGTTGCTGGCGCTGCGATGTCGAACAGGGGGTGGTCTGGTTCTTCTTTCCTCGACCTCGGCCGGCGGGACGCAAACGACGAAGCAACCCGGCCGCGCGCTGGCTGAATGCGCCGCCGCGTTCCGCAACACATGCGACGTGCAACGGATCGTTGCGCATCGCGGCTGGCGGGAGACGCGGGAGCGAGCGCTGTCGGCGCTCGGCCGCGGCGCCCGATGGGTGGCGGTGCTGAGCCCGGCCGGCACCGGCAAGACGTTGCTGCTGCAGGAGCTTGCGCACTTGCTGCGGTCGCGCGGGGTCGCCTCGGAGCTTGTGGTTCGCGGTGATCTCGTGATCGACAGCCCCGCGGGGGCGATCATGCTGATCGACGAAGCCGGCCGGATGGATGTGGCGACCCTCGACCGTCTGGATCAGGGGCCGGGCGCTGGGTACATCGTGGCCGACCTTCCGATCCTGGCCGAGCGACTGCGCGAACTGGCGGGTTCGGTGGAGATCGTGGCCATAGCACCTTTGGCGCCGGACGAGGTCGGCGGGTTCCTGGCCGCCCGGCTGATGGCGGCGGGGTACGCATCTGACGTGTTCGCCGGCACCGCGACAGAACGGCTTGCGTCGGAGTCCGCCGGAATACCTCGGGTGATCGACAGGTTGGCCGGGATGGCTTTGTTTCTGGCCGGAATGGACGGTTCGGAGCGGGTCGAAGCGCACCACATCGAGGCGGCGGTCGCATTTCGCGATGGCGAGAAGCCGATCGACGCATCCGCCGCGGTGTCTGCGACGCCGGCCGCGGCGGCAGATGCGGACGCTGCCGCCGTCACGGCCGTTCCGGTCACCGATGTTCCGGTCACCGACGTTCCGGTCACCGACGTTCGCGCCCGCGCCCGGAAAGTCCGGCCGCAACGAAGCGTCATCCTCGGCGCGATGGCCGTCGGCGGCGCGGCGGCAGTGATTGCTTCCCTCGTCCTGTTCCGGCATCCGGCGCCCGAGCCCCGCCCGGTCGCGATGGTCGCGTCTGCGGCAATCCATCCCCCGCTTACCATTCCGCCGGTACGGGCCTCGGCGCGTGGGGTGCGGCGCACGCGCGCGCTTGCGGCGCCGACGCCGCCACACTCGCCGAAGCTGGGTGACCGACCAGGGCTGATTGTTCTTGACGCGGCGGCGGCGCCCATCGCCGACGCACGCCCCGCGCCCGACCGCGCCTCGCCTACCAAGACGGCTCAAGCAAAGGCGGCGCCGGCGAAGATGGCTCCGGTCGCGGGGAACGCCGCAATCGCGAGGGCGAGCCCCGCGATCACGTCGGCGCTGCCCCCGGCTGCCGCCCAAACCCGATTGGCGACGCTCGACGCCCCGCTGCCGCCCGCTCCGGCCGTCCCTCGGGTTGCCGAGCCGGCGCTGCCGGCGGCGGCGACCGCTCGCGTCGTGCTGGCCTATCCCGTCCGCAGCGAACCGGCGCAGCGGTTAGCGGCGGCGCTGGCGCTCGCCCTGCGCGCGGACGGGCTGGACGTGGAGGATCCGATTTCGGCTGCGTCCGGGTCCCGGCCCTCGATCCGCTATTTCTTCGTCGAAGACCAGGCGACAGCAGAGCGGGTCGCGGCGGCGGCTCACCAACTGATCGCCGGCTTTGCCGGGGCGCCCGAGCTTTTCGGCGCGCGCCGCGGCGACGCGCTGGCGCCGCCCGGGACGGTGGAAATCTCGGTCCCTGAACAGCGAGGAGAGTGACCATGAGCATGACGAGGATGATGGCCAAGGCCGGGCTGACCGGGGTTCTCCTGGGTGCCTCGCTAATCGGCGCCGCCCCACCGGGGTCTGCGCAGACCCCGCCGCAGCAACAGCTCGCGACGACTGCAACCACCGCCGCAACCGCGCCGGCGCCGGCCGCGCCGGCTCCGCTGGTGATCTATTTCGCGTCCGGCAGCACTGTCGTGCCCGAGCAATACCAGCCGGTGCTCGACCACGCGGCGCGGCTCTATCGCGCCGGCAACCCGGTCGTAATGATCGTCAGCGGTGCGACCGACTCGGTCGGCTCGCCCGCACTCAACCTGATGCTCTCGCAGCGGCGCGCCGACGCGGTCATACAGGGGCTGGTGACGCGCGGCATCCCGGAGGTCCGGTTTCAGGCGCTGGCAAAGGGGCAGACGGAGCCGGCGGTTGCCGCCCCGGACGGCACGCCGGAGGCGCAGGACCGCCGTGTGGAGATCACTTGGCGCTGAGCGGCACCGCTCTGCGCACGCTCGCGCCGGCTCTCGTGTGGGCTTTGCTGGCGACGGAGCCGGCAATGCCGGCTCGGGCAACCGCACCGACGGACGGACAGAGCGCCTATGACGCCGGCAACTACGCCGCCGCTCGCCGGATCTGGACGGCGCTGGCCGCACAGGGCGACGCGAAGGCCGAATTCCGGCTCGGCCTGCTCTACGACCTCGGCCAGGGTGTCAGGCAGGACGCGACGAAGGCCTATGCCTGGTACCGTCGCGCCGCCGAGGCGGGGCTGGCCGACGCCCAGCTAGACGTCGCGGTGATGCTGGACAGCGGCGTCGGGGTGTCGCCCGACCCCGCTGCGGCGGCGCTGTGGTATGCCCGGGCGGCGGCGCAAGGCCAGCATCGTGCGCAATTCGACCTGGCCCAGCTCTACGCCGATGGCGAAGGGGTGCCGCATAACCCAGCGGAGGCCGCCGCATGGTATCGCGCTGCTGCGGCCGGCGGCCTGCCGGCCGCAGCCGGCAAGCTCGCCGACCTCCGACGCGCCGCACCGGTCGCGGCAGACGGTGTCGGCACTGTGCTGCTGCCGCCGGTGCCGGTGGCGCCGGCCGGGCCGATGGCGGCGCGCGCCGCGGAGGAAGTTCCGATTGCCCTGGTGTGGACCGCGCCGGCCGAGGCAGCGCCGGTGTCGTTCTACACCGAAATCGTGCCGCTCGGAGCTGGACCGCTGCACGAGGCGGCATCCGGTTACACCGACGTCTCCGCGCGCCCTGTTTCGCTACCGCCGGGCCGCTACGCTTGGCGTGTGTTTGCGGTAGGGAAGAGCGACCCGCACTATGCCGCCAGCGCTTGGGTCCGGTTCGCGATAGGAGATGGCGGCGCGGCCAAGGACCGCCGCTGATCGGTGCTGGTGCACGGAAGCAAAAATCAACCTGGGCGTACCCGGCAGATCCCCTTGGCGCTTCATTCTCCGCTCCCGATCGCCGCTCCGCGCCTGCCGCCGCTCACACGCGGAGTCCCGCCGCCGGTACTGCGGCTGCCACCGCGGCGCAAGGTGATCGGACCCGGCTGCGATCGATCAGCTCTGGCGCAGCAGCGCTTCTCGGGTAACGACCGCCGTGCCCGACGCGACGAGCCGCACCAGGTTGACGGTCTGCGCCAATTCGGGCGAGCCCGAATAATAGGCCGGCACGGCGCCGTCGCCGACCCGCATCGGCCGGTCCCAATGGCCGAGCGCCAGATAGTCGGCCGCGGTCGCAGCGATCTCCTCGTCCCCGAACACCCAGGATGGGCGCAATGGGTTGGCGCGGGTTTCAGGCGGCTCGTAATGCCCGTGCCCGACCGCGACCTGCCAGCGTGTCGAGCGCGGTCTGGGTCCGCGCAATGGCGGCATGTCGAAATAATCGCGATGGGCATGCCCCCAGATTTCGAGATCGTGCTCGGGAAACAGCACCGCCTCGTCGTGGGTGACGCCGAGGATCGCAAGGTTGGGGATCTGCGCCAACCCGCCCCGGACATAAACCGAACCCGGCAACGCCGGATCGTGATTGCCGGGCAGGATCACCACCGGCGTGCCAGCCTCGGCCAGCAGCCTTGCGGCGCGGTCGATGACCGCCTCGCCCAACTGATTGGTCTCGAAAGTGTCGCCGGCGAGCAGTACGACATCCGCCCGCAATGCCCGCGCGGTGGTCAGCACCTCCGCCAGTCCCGCCGTGCCGTCGCCACCATGTGCCGCGGCAATCCGATCGTCATCGACGTGAATGTCGGAGCTGTGGACAAGCACCACGGCGGCGGCTCGGGCAGGCATCACGGTTCAGCCTTCCGACGAGTTGGCATGTTGTCACGAAGCACCTGATTGATCCGCGTCTGCCATCCTCGCCCTTCTTGCCGGTAGGCCTCCAGCACGTCGGGATCGATGCGGAGGGTCTGACTGACCTTCTTGTTGACCTTCTCCGGGCGGCCCCTGCCGCGCCGCAGAAGCTCGCCTGCCGCCTTCTCGCCGATCAGCTCCGGCAGTGCCTCAGCTGCCGGCCGCGCCCGCAGCAGCTCTTCCAGCGTCAGTTCGGGATTGTCCTCGTCAGCCCGCTCGGAATCGGGTTTTCTGGTATCGGTCATATATTCGTTCCTCTTTCCGGCTCGCTCTCCTAAAGCTGATGACGCGAAGCTCCTCGCCGCGCGGCGTCACCACGGCGATGTGCAGTCGCCCGTCAAGGAACGCAAAGACGCGAACTCTTGTCTCGCCGTAGTCGTGCCGGGTGTCCTCAGCGAGCAGTGCCGTCTCCCATTCCAACTCCGCCACCTGCTCGAAGGACAAGCCGCGCTCGGCGATGTTCCTATCGTTCTTGGCAGCGTCAAATGTGATCGGCATCCAGTTTTATTGTTACTACTTAAAAACAGGCCGCGTCAAGAATCCCCTCACACCCGCTCGAAATCGGTGCGCTCGGTGACGGGGAGGCCGTGCAGGTGGCGGCGCAGGCAGTCGAGGCCGAGCTCGACGGCGCCGAGGCGCACCCAGTCGCGTCCGCCATGGATGCGAGCGCGGCGCGATTCAACGCCACCGGGTGCTGCGATCGCGAGATGGATGCTGCCGCCGAAATCGATGCGGTCGGGGCCGTCATCGACCTCGATCAGCACCGCCAGCGCGTGGCTGGCGCCGGTCTCGGCGCGCGCCGCTTGGGCGACCGCCTCGGCCGTCTCGCGACTGTGATCGCCGGCGATGAGCTCGCCATCGATGCCCAGCGCGCCGGCGATCTCGGCCGGGTCGCGGGCGACGATGCCGCGGCGGAACACCTTTTCCGCCCCTGGCAGATGGGCGAGGCGGGCGGCGATCTGGCCGCCGGTAAAGGTCTCGACCACCACGAGCGAGCCGTCTTGCGCGGTCAGCGCCGCCAACACCACGCCTTCCAGCGTCTCCCCGTCCTCGGCCAGGATGAAATTGCCGAGCCGCTTGCGCACTTCGGTTTGCACCGGCGCCAATTGGCGCTCGATATCGTCCCGGTCGGCGCCGCGCACGGTCAGCTTGGTTTCGATCTGCGGATAGTGGCTGCGAAAGCCGAGCTTGACCGTGCCGCCCGGAACCAGATCCTCGACCCCGGCCAGCAGCTGGTCGACATGCGACTCGCCGAGCCCGTAGGAATGAAACCGCTTCAGATGGATGACACCCGGTGTCCCGGCGCGGGCCAGGAGGCGCGGGATAATCTGTTCCTCGAGCATCCGGAACAACTCCCGCGGTACCCCGGGGGTAAAGAAAAACCGGGCGCTGCCGATATCGAGCGCGAAGCCGCAGGCGGTGCCGACCGGATTGTCGAGCATCTCGGCGCCGACCGGCAGCATCGCCTGCTTCCTGTTGTTCGCCGACATGACCCGGTTACGCCGGCGAAAAAAATCTTCCATGCGGCCGAGCCAGTCCTCGTTCAGGACAAGATCGACGCCGGCGGCCCGCGCCGCGATTTCCTGCGACAGATCGTTGACGGTGGGCCCGAGACCGCCATTGACGATGACTGCATCGGCCCGCTCGCCGGCCATGCGAAAGGCCGCCAGCAATTCCTCGCGATCGTCGCCGACGATGGTCCCCCACGCGACCGACAGGCCGAAATCCTCCAGCTTCTGGCTCATATAGCTGAAGTTGGTGTTGACGATCTTGCCGGTCAGCACCTCGTCGCCGGTGCAAATGATCTCGATCCGCATGTTGGTTCCTGTCGATCCGGATGTCGCCGCTTACCGATACGGTTACGCTCGGGTTAGCGAAAGCCCTTTTCAGAATCTTCTGCGATGGTAGCGGCCCCATGGCCAAGCCAGGCGAGCATGGCCCGCAGTCGGGAACGCCGGTTGACAGCGGCTCCGCCGGCAACCGAATCTCGCCCGACCGCATTTGGAGAATTGGCAATGGCCCTCGACCTCTTGATCAAGAACGGCACGGTGGTGGACGGATCGGGGATGCCGCGCCAGCGCGCCGATGTCGGCGTCAAGGGCGGGCGGATCGTCGAGATCGGCCGCATCCGCGGCGCGGCCGAGCGCACGATCGACGCCGACGGGCTGATCGTGGCGCCGGGGTTCATCGACGGCCATACTCATATGGACGCGCAGGTCGCCTGGGACCCGCTCGGCAGCTGCTCGTGCTGGCACGGGGTGACGAGCGTCGTGATGGGCAATTGCGGCTTTGCACTGGCGCCGTGCAAGCCCGGGGACCGCGAGTGGTATGCGCGCTGCCTGACCGCGGTCGAGGACATCCCGACCGAGTTGATGCTGGCCGGAATCGAGTGGAATTGGGAGACTTTTCCCGAATACCTGGCGAACGTCGAGCGCCTGCCCAAAGGCCTCAATTACGGCATGTATATAGGCCATTCGGCGCTGCGCATGTATGCGATGGGCCGGCGCGGGCTCGACCAGATGGCCACCGAGGACGATCTGCGGCACATGGAAGATGCGGTCGCCGAGGCGATGCGCGCCGGAGCGCTGGGCTTTTCGACCTCGCGGGCGACGACGCATGTCACGCCGGACGACACCCCGGTCGCCAGCCGCATCGCCGATTGGTATGAGATCGAGCGCCTGGTCGGCATCATGGGGGAACTGAACGCCGGCATCTTTCAGATCGGCCCCGACATTTCGGGCGGCGAGGCGCAGCGCGTCTGTCTCGACCACCTGCGCCGGATCGCGCTCGACAGCGGCCGGCCGGTCATGTTCGGCATGCTGGCGACGCGGCAGGGGATCGACCCCAACCCGTGGGACTTCCAGACCCGTTTCATGGACGAGACCGTGGCCTTGGGCGGGCGCATGTGGGGCCAGGCGACAACCCGTTCGATCAACGCGGTGTTCTCGTTGAAATCCTATCTGCCGTTTGACGTGCTGCCCGGCTGGAAGGCGGTCCGCGCGTTGCCATTGGCCGAGCAGAAGCGCCGCCTCGCCGATCCGGAGGTTCGCCGCCATCTGATTGCCGAGGAGGCGGGAATGAAGCCGCGCGACCGCATCCTGCAGGGCGGCGGGGCGGCTACGACCGATCCGCGCAAGCCCGATTACGACAATCTGTTCCCAATGCTGAGCGTCGATTGGGACGATCCGAGCGTCGGCGAATTGTCGCGGCGCCAAAACAAGCATCCGGTCGAGGTGATCCTCGACCTGGCGCTGGAGAACGACAACCGGGTCTTTGTCCAGCCGATCGTCAACGAGAGGCCGGCGGATGTGCTGAACCTGCTGAGACACCCGCGCACGCTCGCGACCTTCTCCGACTCGGGCGCTCACGTGTGCCAGGAGATGGGGTCGTCGTTGCAGACCCATCTGTTGAGCTACTGGGTGCGCAACAAGCAGCAATTCACCCTCGAGGAAGCCGTGCGGATGCTGACCTTCGACAATGCCTCGGCCTGGGAACTGCCCGATCGCGGCCTCCTACGCATCGGCTACGCCGCCGACCTTGTCGTTTTCGACGAAGCGCGGATCAAGCCGCAATTGCCGACCGTCGAGCAGGATTTGCCGGGCGGCGCGCGGCGGCTGGTGCAAAAGGCCGACGGGATCGCTGCGACGATTGTCAACGGCATCGTCGCGGTCGAAAACGGCGAAGCCACCGGCCAATCCGCCGGCATCGTGCTGAAGGGCCGGCTCGCTCAGCAGTAAGGGCCTGAGCGGCCTCTCTCGGTCACTGCGAGGAGCCGCCAGGCGACGAAGCAATCCCGAGCGGGGATGGCACAGCGGCGCTGAGATTGTTTCGCAGTGCTCGCAATGACACACTCTCTCGGAGCTTTGCCAGGGCGCGGCGGCGCGGCGATGCGATCTCGATTGGGTGTCGCGGTTGTCGGGTGCGGCATCGGCCGCGCCCACATCGCGCAAGGCTATGCGCGCCACCCCGACAAGTTTCGGGTGGTGGCGTTGTGCGATGTCGATGCCGGCCGACTCGCTGCCGTCGGCGACGAATTCGGCATCGCACGCCGCACCGCGGCCTTCGATGAATTGCTGCGCATCGAGGATGTCGACATCGTCGATATCTGTACGCCGCCATCCTTCCACATGGCGCAGGTGCTGGCGGCGCTGGCGGCCGGCAAGGACGTCGTCTGCGAAAAGCCGCTGGCCGGCTCGCTCGCCGACATCGACCGGATGACCGCCGCCGAAACGGAGGCGCCGGGCCGGGTGTTGCCGGTGTTCCAATACCGCTTTGGCGACGGAGTGCAGAAGGCTCAACGGATCATCGCCGCCGGGCTGGCAGGGAAACCCTATCTCGCCACCGTGGAGACCGCCTGGAAGCGAACCGCGCAATATTACGGGACGCCGTGGCGCGGGAAATGGTCGAGCGAGCTCGGCGGCGTGCTGCTGACGCATGCAATCCATGCCCACGATCTGATGACTTGGCTGCTGGGGCCGCCCATTTCGGTCTTCGCGCGCATTGCGACGCGGGTCAACCCGATCGAGACCGAGGACTGCGCGGTCGCCAGCCTGCTCATGCAAAGCGGTGGGCTGGTCTCGCTCGCCGCGACTTTGGGCTCGCAGCGCGAGATCACCCGGTTGCGCCTGTGCTTCGAGCATGTGACGTTCGAAAGCGCACAATCGCCTTACGCCCCCGGCGGCGACCCCTGGGCGATCGTGCCCGGCTCGCCTGCAGCGGAAAGACGCATCGGCGATCTGCTGGCCGGCTACCGTCCGCTGGCACCGGGCTACGACGGGCTGTTCGGCGCCTACCATGGCGCGCTTTCGGCGGCCGCGCCATTGCCGGTCGCCCTCGCCGACGCGAGGTGCGCGATCGAGCTGGCGACGGCGCTTTATTGCTCCGCCGCGACCGGCACCGCGGTGGCTCTGCCTCTCGGCCCCGATCATCCGGGCTACGGCGGCTGGTGCCCCGCCGCGCTCTGACCCCTGGCAGCGCGGCTGGCACGGTTCTTGTACAGGATATCTTCAGGTCCGGGCCGTCGCGGCGAGCGCACAGGCCGATCCGGGCCGGGATCGCCGGATCGCATCCGGACCTCATTCCCGGACCAGCGTTCCGCCATGCCCAGCCGGTGCGCACCTGCTCAAACCCCGCGCAGGCATCCCGCCGGCAACAGCGAGGGACGGGGGCCGGTTCGGCCAGCCGCAGCAGAAAGCGGATCGCCCCATAAAGCGGCAGTGGTCCGGTTCGCCGCCTTCCGGTATGATTTTCCCGAGCTTGCATACCTAGGGGAGGAACGACGCATGCGCATTCACAACCTCTACACCGATGCAGACGGCCAATCGCATTTCCGCGACATCGAGGTCGAATGGGTCGAGGAGCGGCGTGGCAGCAAAATGTCGAAGCGCCTGCCGGCGAACGGCATCATCTTTCGCGAGACGCAGGCCGAGCACGACGTCGACTGGCATCCGGCACCGCGCCGGCAATATATCGTCAATCTCGACGCCGGGGTGAAGATCACCGCCAGCGACGGCGAGAGCCGGGTGATCGGCACCGGCGAGGTGATCCTGGTCGAGGACACCACCGGCAAGGGCCACCTCTCGCAGCATGTCGAGGGCAAGATCCGCCACTCGATCTTCGTACCGGTCGAATAGCCAGGAAGAAAGCCTCAGAGCAGTCGTAACGCGGATGCAATTCGCCATCCTGCAGGATACCGGTGCTCAGCCGTTGCATGAGCGAAGCGAAACAGTTTCGCCATCAACGGACAAAGGCTGATTACGGCAGCGCGAACACCATGCCCGGCCATGAGCACCGCCATGCTCCGTCGTGCCGTAAAGGTACCCGCCCCGCCCATGACCAGGTCGCTCCGATGAGGAAAGCTGCGCGGTAGGGTTGATTATCGTCTGCACGGCACGTGCCATGGAGGCGGATGGCATCCGCTTGGCGTCTTTGATCACACCTGCGTGAGTGGCGAGCGCGATGTCTTTCGCAGCGCTCGGTCGACCCCTATCCTTCCGCGCGACATCCGGGGAGGAGGCAATGGCCATCGTTGACGGCGAATTGGAGGGGTTTGTGCCGCGCGCGCAATGGACGCGGCGCGGGTTTGTGATGACCTCGCTCGCCACCGGCTTTGCCCTCGCAGCACAGCCGGTTTCGGCGCAGACGATCCACACCGACGCGAACGGGCTGGTGGCCGGCGAGGTCAAGGTCCCGGTCGCCGACGGGTCGATCCCAGCCTACCGCGCGATGCCGGACCAGGGCGGGCCGTTTGCGACCGTGCTCGTCGTCCAGGAAATCTTTGGGGTGCACGAGCACATCAAGGACATCTGCCGGCGGTTCGCCAAGCTCGGCTATTACGCCATCGCGCCCGAGCTCTATGCGCGTGAGGGCAACCCGGCGCAGATCAGCGACATCAAGGAGCTGATCGCCAAGATCGTCGCCAAGGTGCCCGACGCGCAGGTCATGTCGGATCTCGACGCCACCACCGCCTAT
This sequence comes from uncultured Alphaproteobacteria bacterium, assembly GCA_963795485.1. Classification (GTDB taxonomy): domain Bacteria; phylum Pseudomonadota; class Alphaproteobacteria; order ATCC43930; family CGMCC-115725; genus AP-15. The sequence continues at coordinate 6,438 of CAWCIL010000007.1, read as the reverse complement.
GCCAAATCGACCGGGAAGGCCGACACGGCAAAGCTGGCGGTGACCGGGTTCTGCTGGGGCGGCCGGATCACCTGGCTCTATGCGGCGCACAATCCCGAGCTGAAGGCGGCGGTGGCGTGGTACGGCCCGATCGACCGGCCGCGCACCGCGCTGCAGCCGAAATACCCGATCGATCTCGCCGCCGATCTCAAATGCCCGGTGCTGGGACTTTACGGTGCCGTCGACCAGAGCATCCCGGTCGCCAGCGTCGAAAAAATGGCGGCGGCGTGCAAGGCGGCCGGGAAAACCTGCGCGCTCAAGGTCTACCCCGACGCGCCGCACGGGTTCAACGCCGATTACCGCGCGTCGTACCGCGCCGACGCCGCCAAGGACGGTTGGGCCAAGACGCTGGCCTGGTTCAAGGAATACGGGGTCGACTGACGCAACCACCCGGCGGTTGGCAGATCCCTTCCGACCGATCGTACCTACTCAGCCCGTCACTCCGCCGAAGGCCGGCGCCCACCGCCGATTTGGGTCCCCGGCGTTCGCCTCAATCGCAGGGCCTCCGCTCGGGGACCTCCATCCGACGCTCGGCCGATCCTCGGAGCTGCCGTGGCTCGCCGTCAGGCAACGGGCGAGTGGGCTGCGACGGTGTGGAGTTCGCGGATCTGGCGGGCGGCGCCGGCGAGGTCGGAATCATCGAGCCGCGCGGCCACATCGTCTTCTCCGGCCTGGGCGAGGAGGCCGCGGAACCGCAACGGCTTTTCGAAGAACGCGAGCGCGATTTCGAGCGGCTGCTGCCCCTCCTCGACCCAGAGCGGAAGCTGCCTGCCGCGCAGGCTCGGGCGGATGTGATAATGACTGCCCGCGCTGAACGGATCGAAGCGCAGCGCCTGCTCCCGCCGGCCCGCGACGGCGACCACGATCGAGGGCCGTTCGATGCCGTCCGGCTCCCGTCCGAGCAATTGCCGATTGGGGTGGAACATGATGTGCAGATAGGGCCCGGCATCGACGCGGTGCCATCCGCCGCCGTCCTCGGGCATGGTCTGCGTCCGCTGCGGCTCTGGCTGTGGTTGTTCCGACATCTTCAAGTCTCCTCTCGCCGGATGTGCATCTCCGGAAAATCGTGGGTGGAGGCACCGGACCCGACCCGCAGCCCCAATGCCGGCGTGACGATCACCGGAGTTCGTTGCCTCATAACCCTATCACAGCCGGCTTGCGCCCGCCATGCCGCGCCGCCAAGCTGCGCGGAGCATAAGCTGTTCCGGCGAGCGAATGCTTCTGTTCAACCTGGCCACGGGATTTTGCCGTAAATCCGTTGTATTTTTTGCAAGCCGGAGGGCAAGCCGTCGGCTGGACGCTTCCCCTGGTCGATTTTCCCCCGTAGCGATTCGGCGCAGCCGGAGACCTGCGGCGCGCCCTCACTGGTTTTCCCACGCTCGCCGGTGCAATGATCGCGGCAGACGGGCGGGAAACGAGGCGTCGCCATCGCGGAACGCGATGCCATGTTCGCCTGTTCACCCAGGACGGCGGCGCTCTGCCGCTCCTTTGCGCGCTTCGAGGAGGTGACGATGTCAACCAAGCTCAAGATGTTTGCGATCGCTGCGGCTCTGGCGGCGGGCACGTCGAGCGCGGCGATGGCGCAATATGCCTGCCCGCCGGGATACGCGCCATACGGCGGCACCTGCCAGCCGGTCCCGGCGGCCGCACCTGCGTATCCGGCGGGTCCATTGTCCGGCGCGGCAGCCGGGGGCGCCTCCGGTGCTGCGACCGGTGGAGCGGCAGCCGGTCCGGTCGGCGCAATCGTCGGCGGGGCGCTCGGCATCGCTGGCGGCGCGGTTGCCGGCACTGCCAATGCGCTCACCGGCGGCGCCACGGCGGCTCCGGTCTGCGGCGCCGGATACACCTATTATAACGGCGGCTGCTATCCGGCTTATGGCAGGTAGCGCAGCCGCATCGGGCGGGCGCGCGGCAGGACAGAGCCGGGGCGGGGTGTTCAGTAAGGCTCCCGTACGAAGATAAACGTCGTGCCGGTCACGATCGGCGCGCTGGCGCCGACAAAGGAGACGTTGGCGTCCTCGACTTGGCGTGAGCCGGCGCGGCCCGAGGCCTGCAAGGCGCCCTCGATGATGTGCCACAGGCCATGGATGCGGCCGGTGCCGAGGCTGCCGCCAAAGGTATTGAGCGGCAATTTGCCGTCGAGCTCGATGCGCCCGTCCTGGATGAAGTCGAGCGCCTCGCCTTCCGCGCAGAAACCATAGGACTCGAGACCGTAGATCACCGAGGCCGAGAAGCCGTCGTAGATCTGGGCCACGTCTACGTCCTTCGGAGTGAAGCCGGAGCGCTCCCAGGTCAGCCTCGCCGAGCTGCTGCCGCCCTCCATGTAGCTCGAAAGGCTGCCGATGCGGCCTGCTACCTCGAAGTGGAGCCGCTGGCCGTAGCCGGCGAGGTAGGCCGGCCGCGGCTTCAGGTCACGGGCGCGGTCGGCCGTCGTCAAGACGATCGCCACCGCCCCCTGCACCGGGATGTCGCAATCGAACAGACAGAACGGATACGCGACCATTCGGGAGTTGAGGTAATCCTCGCGAGTCAAGGGCATGCCGTAGAAATAGGCGTGCGGATTGTGCTGCGCGTGACGGCGCTGCGTCACGGCCAAGGTCGCCATCTTCTCGCGGTTCTGGTTGTGGCGTTCGAGCCATCTTGTATAGGCGACCGCCATGCCCTGACCCGGGCCGCCGAAGCCATAAGGTGCGGTGAACTGGGCGGCCCCCTGGGCCGTGGCGCCGGGCAGGTTCTGGTAGGTGCCGCGCGGGTTGTGCATCGCCCGCCACACCACCGCGTATTTGCACACCCCGGCGAGCAACGCGTTGACCGCCTGCTGCACCGCACCGCCGATGTTGGTCGTGCCGACCTGGATGTGCCAGCCGAGGTCGGGCAATTTCAGCATTGCCATCATGCAGTTGACCGAGACGATCGAGATCCCGTCCACCTCCGCGTGGCCGGTGGCCGGCAGTTCCGGATAGGTCGCCAGACCGTCGATGTCGGACAGCTCGAGCCCGGAATCGGCGACCGCCTCCTTGACCGCCGTCAGCGCATGGGCCGCAAGCGGGATCTCGGCCGAGCGCGTGACCTTGGAAAAGCCTACGCCGCTGACCGCCACCTTGCATCGGTTCTCCCACATCTGCTTCTCCCGCTCACTCGGCCGGCTTGGCGCGCGCCAGCCGGAACTGCGGCAAGGTGATGTCGTCGTTCAGCTTTTCGAAGACGACCTCCACGCGCCGCCCGACCTTGGCCTCGGTGTATTCCGCTTCCAAGAGATTGCCGGCGAGGAGCGCTCCTGGCGCGTCGTCGAGCTCGACGATGATGCTGGCGTAGGGGACCGCGGCGGCGAAGCGCTTGTCGCCGGTGTGATACATGATCGTGTAGGCATAGATCGTTCCGAGCCCGCGCACCGGCTCGAATTTGAGGTCCGTCGAGACGCATTGGGTGCAGGTCGCGTAAGGCGGGTGCTGGAAATGGCCGCAGCTCTGGCAGCGCTGCAATTCCAGAACGCCGCGCCGCGCCGCATCCCAGAACGGTTTTGTCCACTCGTTCGGCGCCGGGATCGGTCGGGTCACCCCGCTCCAGTCGCTCATGCTTTCCGCCCCATGGTTGTCCGCCCCCATCAGTCGCCGGTGCCGTCCGATTTACGGGCTTCGATGTTATCCGGCCAACGTACCGAGCCTCAATCACTGCCTCGCGCGATCTTGCAAATGCGCCGGCAAGGGATCCGAGCCAGCGGCCTTTTGCCGGCCGCCTTGAAGTTTGGCGCGGGAGATCCTTTCCTTGCTCAGATTGTGCCGTGATTCGAACTTAGCGGTTGGCTCAGCGCCCGGCCTGCGGCAATTCCATCCGCACGGATATGGCGGCGGTGGCGATGATTGCGGTGTCGCCGGTTTCGTCGGGGACGTTGAGGCCGCCTTTGACGACAGCGACCGTGACCTCGCCATGCGGCAGGGCGGCCTTGACCGCGGCGGGGTCGACCCTGTCCGGCTGCTGAACCCCGATCGTCACTTCGACCAGCATCTTGCGCGAGTTGAGCCCGAAGGTGCGGATCAGGCTCAGCGAGCTGTGGTGGAGCGCGTCGGCGACAGCGCGGACCGCGGCCTTGGTATAGTCCCCGCCGTGCAGGTCGTTGCCGCTGCCCATTTCGAGAATGACGCGTTTTGCAGTCATGGCGTTCTCCCGCCGGCGAGGTCGAGCCGCACGATTGCGGCGGCGTTAGCGATCACCGTCTTATTGGTGCCCGAATCATTGGCGATTTCGAGCCCGCCCTCGACCACCTCGACCGTGCCCGTGCCATGCGGCAACACCGCCAGAACCGCCGCCTTGTCGACCTGTTCGGGGTGCGGCACGCCGATCCTGACCTCGACCCGCATCGAGTTCGACCGGCAGCCCGACCGCGTCGGCGACGCTCAGCGAATTGTGCCACAAGGCGTCGCGCAGGGCGCGCACCGCCGCCTTGGTGTAATCCGCCCCGCGGATGTCGGTGCCCATGCCGATCTGGAGCACCATGCGCTGCCAGGCCATGTCTTTGTTCCCTTCCGAAAGCTGCCGGATCAAGGCGATTTTAGCGGTTCCGCGACGTGCCGTCATCTCGCGCCACCGGCCGGTTTCTGCTAAGGGCTGTCACAACTTACCCGGCGAGGCGTGAAGGGTGGCAGGGAACGGGATCGCGCCGGCCGCGGCGCAGGCAGGCGCGCAAATCATCATCGACCGGGTCAGCCATGTCTACCGCCCGCCGCACGGCCGCCCGGTGACGGCGCTCGACAACGTCTCGCTCGAAGTCGGCGACCGTGAATTCGTCGCGTTGCTCGGCCCGAGCGGCTGCGGCAAGAGCACCTTGCTCTATCTGGTCGGCGGCTTTCTGCCGGTCGAGCACGGGGCGATCCATGTCGAAGACAAGCCGGTTGCCGGGCCAGGCCCCGACCGTGGCGTAGTCTTTCAACATTTTGCGCTGTTTCCGTGGAAAACGGTGCTGCAGAACATGCTCTACGGCCTCGAAAAGCAGCGTGTCCGCGCGAGGAGCGCGACCCGTCGCGCCCGCGCAGCATATCCACCTGGTCGGGCTCGCCGGCTTCAGGACAGCTATCCCTCGCAGCTGTCGGGCGGCATGAAGCAGCGCGCGGCATCGCCCGCACCTTGGCGATCGACCCGCGCATCCTGCTGATGGACGAGCCGTTCGGCGCGCTCGACGCGCAGACCCGCAGCCTGATGCAGGCCGAACTGCTGCGCATCTGGCAGCGCTCGCGCAAAACCGTGATCTTCGTCACCCATGATGTGCAGGAGGCGGTGTTTCTCGCCGAGCGGATCGCGGTCATGTCGGCGCGTCCGGGGCGGATCAAGGATATCGTCGAGGCGCGTTTCGACAAGGAGGATCCCGGGCTGTTTCGCAGCCGGGCGTTCGTCGAGATCGTCGACCATGTCTGGAACCTGGTGCGCGGCGAAGCGCTGTTGGCGCAGCAGGCGAATGCCGGGTGATCCGTGTGGCCGGTTTCGGAATTGCGGCGATCGCCCTGGCCAATGGTAACCGGGTGATCGGAAAGGGCGGAACACTCCGCGCCGGGGGCTGTTTCACCCGCGCGAGACACGTTAGAGATCGGTACCGACCAAAGAAAGCACCTGCCGGAGGGAGGCGATGCCGATGAAAATCCTGCTAGCCGTTGTCGCCGTGCTGATCGGCGGCGCCCTCGCGAGCGCGATGCGCCGCCCGCCGCCGCGGCGACGCCGGTGCCGATCCGCGTCGGCTGGGCGGATACCCGGGCCATCTCGCTCCGCTAGTCGCCGTGCTCGCCAAGAACATCCGGAAATCATGCCCGGCGACGGCAAGACCTACGATTTCGAGCCGATCCGCTTCCCCGGCAGCACCCCGCAGATCCAGGCGCTGGCGATCCACGGCTCGAAGTGGCGGCCTTCTCCGACTCGGCCTTCGCGCTCGCCATCACCAATGCGCATCCGACGTGCAGATCATCGCCGATGTGATCCAGACCGGCCACAAGGGCTATTTTCCGGGCGAGTATGTGGTCGCCAACGACGGCCCGATCAAAACCGTCGCCGATGTCAAAGGCAAGCGGGTTGCCACCAACGCGATCGGCTCGGAAGCGGATTTGACCATGCGTGCGACGCTGCGCAAGCACGTACGAAGCAGCGACGTTACCATGGTCGAGGCGAACTTTGCCAATCAGCCGGCGATGCTGGAAGAGGGCAGGTCGATCATCGTCTGTCGCCGCAATTCGCCGTGATCGGATGGCGACCGGCAAATACCGCATCCTGTTTACCGCCGCTCAGGTGAAGGATCTCGGAAGCGGTCTTCTGGTGCGCAGGGCCGATTTCATCGCCGCGCATCGTCCGGCAATGATCGACTTCCTGACCGATTACATGCGCGCGGTACGCTGGTTTCTCGATCCGAAAAACCGCACG
>CAWCIL010000006.1:0-890221 GCA_963795485.1 uncultured Alphaproteobacteria bacterium | reverse complement strand
TTGGGGGCCGCGGCGAGCCGCGGTGCGCTCAGACCGCGTCGGCGCCGTAATAGAGGGTGACCGTGTGCCGCGCCTCGGCGAAAAACAGCCAGCGCTCGACGACGAGACCGAGTGCCGCGCTGATGACGGCGAACCCGGCCGCGATTGCGCCCGCCGCATGGGCGAGGAAGAGAGCAAGCAGCGTCCCGATCGCCGGCAGCGCGAAGCCGGTCAGCCGAGCGATCCGGCGCAGCCGGCGCGCGTGCTTGCGGGCGATGCGGAACCCCATTTCCTTCAACAGGTAGTTTTCCTCGGTATGCGGCGGCTCGAACAGGCGCACCTTGCCGCGCCGGCCGAGGGCGGTGGCGCTGGCGACGGTGCTCCGGGCCGAACTCGTGTCGATGAAGCGCCAATAGCCTTCCTTGATCCACCAGGCGAGCGAGCACGACGCCCAAGGTCAAGAGCGCCAGAGCGGTGGCGCGCGGAACCCACAGCCGGACCAGGAAATCGAGCAGCAGGCATCCCCCCAGCAAACCGAGGGTCAGGTAGTTCGGCACCACCCACCCGTTATGCCATTGGTGGATCGGCTTTAGCGAGGCGTAGATCATCCCGGTGCAGTAGATCGTCGCGGCGGCGAGCGCGGCGGCGATGATGCCGCACAGCCCAATGATCCCCCGGGTCGCGCCGAAAAACACCCAGCCGATGCCGAAAATGGCAAGCGGCACGAAGGTCAGCACCGAAAACACCCCCTCGCGCGACAACCAGGACGAGCGCCATTGCGAGAACGCGCGCCAGGCCCGTTTCGGCCGGCCGAGATGAAACGCGGACGAGACGAGACCCGCGGCGGCGAGGGCGACGCCGACCGCGAGTGCGGCGAAAGCAAAGCCGGCCCGCATTGGCAGCAGCCCCAACGGCGCGCCGAGCCCGAGCAGCAGCAACAGCGCAAAGCCGGCGCCCGACGAGGTCGTGAACAGGACGATCGAAAGCGCCGGCTGCATCGCAGCCTTCTCGGGCCGGGGCGAGCTTCAGCGCGACAGCAACCGGTCGACCCAGCGCAAGAGCTTGTCGGCGGGCGAAGCCGGGGCCGAACGCGGCGCCGCACCGGGCGCCGAGGACCGGTGCGGCATCATCCGTCCGGGCCGCGGCGGCAGGTATTTGTTGACCGGCTTGTAGCCGAGCTCCGGCATCAGATCGGCGCCGCGCCGCGCCGCCACCAGCGTCGACACCACCGAATCGGGGTCGCCGAGGTCGCCGAAATGCCGGGCGTTGACCGGGCACACCATGACGCAGGCCGGCTGGCGGTCATCCTCGGCCAGATTGTCGTTGTAGATGCGGTCGATGCAAAGTGTGCATTTTTTCATCACCCCTTCGTCGGCGTCGAATTCGCGTGCGCCATAGGGGCACGCCCACGAGCACAGCTTGCAGCCGATGCAGAGCGCCTCCTCGACCAAAACGATGCCGTCCTCGGCGCGCTTGTAGGAAGCGCCGGTCGGGCACACGGTCACGCAGGCCGGCTCCTCGCAGTGCAGGCACGATTTGGGGAAATGCACGGTGCGTGCGCCCTCGCCGTCGCCCTCTTCGAAGGAATGGATGCGGTTGAACCACACGCCCCAGCTATCCGCACCATAGGGGTCGAAATCCGGCAGCGGTCCCATGTGTCCGCCGCTGTTCCATTCCTTGCAGGCGGTAGCGCAGGCGTGACAGCCGACGCAGATGTCGAGGTCGATGACGAGGCCGAGCTTTTTCTGGCCCGGCCGCGGCGCTGGCAGCGAGGTCATCGGCCAGCGTCCGTATGGCGGTCATGCGCGCCATAACGCAGGATGCGCGGCAGGCGCGGCAGGGACGGCGGATGTGCGACCGGCGGGAAGGCGGGCGCGCTGGTGCCGGCTTCGAGCGGCGCGGCCCGCTCGATCCGCACCCGCAGATCGTACCACGCTGCCTGGCCGGTGATCGGGTCGGCATTGGCATAGCGGTGCCCGCCACCTGCCGGCAGCAGCTCCGAAATCAGATGATTCAAGAGAAAGCCCTTGCGGAATTCGGGCGCGTTCGAGGTCGAGGTTCCAAGCGCCGGCGCGCTTGCCGATGGCGTTCCAGGTCCACACCGTGTCCGGGTTGACCCCGTCCATCAGCCGGGTCGGCACCCGGATCCGGCCGTGATGGCTGGTGACCCACACCCAGTCCTCCTCGGCGAGGCCGAGCGCATGGCCGGTGATCCGGTTCACATAGAGTCGGTTGTAGCCGAGGATCTGGCGTAGCCAGGCGTTCTGCGAATGCCAGGAATGGTACATTTGCATCGGCCGTTGGGTCAGCGCGTGCAGCGGGAAGGTTTCGCGATCGATCTGGGCTTCCTCGAACGGCATGTACCAGAACGGCAGCGGGTCGAAATAGGTGGCGATCCGCTCGCGATGCGCCTGCGGCGGCACGACCACGCCGTGGCCCGCGGCGCTGAGGCGAAAGCGCTGCAGCGGCTCGACATAGAGCTGCAGCACGATCGGCTGGGCCTGGTCGATAAAGCCCATTTCCACCGCGGTTTCGAGATAGGCCTGGTTGGCGTGCTTGAAATAGAGCTGGTCGCGCGGGCAGCTGGTGCTTCCAAAAGCAGCCATTGGCGACATAGCGCTCGAGCTGGCGCGGGTTCGGCGCGCCGCGGCCTGCGCGCTCGCCATCGGCGCCGCGCCAGCCGCCCAACGGTCCGACCCCCGGTCGCCGCTCATGGTTGACGATGTAGTCGGCGTAGCCGCCCGGGTAGCGCGGCTCTCCTTCCGGGGCGACGAAACCGGGCAATCCGAGCCGGCCGCCCAGCTCGATCAGTACGTCCTGGAACGGCGCGAACGTCGCGGTCGGGCTCGACCACCGGCTGGCGGATCGCATCGCCCGGGCCGTCGACCCCGCCGATCGGCCGGTCGAGCAGCGAGATGCAGTCCCAGCGTTCGAGATAGGTCGTATCGGGCAGGACCAGATCGGCATAGGCCACGGTCTCGGAATAATACGCGTCCGAATAAATGATCCGCGGGATGCGGTAGCCGCCGGTCGCCGGGTCCTTTTCGGTCAGCATCCGCATCGTCTCGGCGCTGTTCATCGCCGAGTTCCAAGCGACATTCGCCATGTACATGAAGAGCGTGTCGATCGGGTAAGGATCGCCCTTCGATGCGTTGGCGATGACCATGTGCATCATGCCGTGAGCGGCGATCGGCGCCTCCCACGAGAACGCCTTGTCGAGCCGCGCCGGCCCTCCCTCGGCGTCCAGGATCAAATCCTCGGGCGACATCGGATAGCCGAGCGGGATTCCCGGCAAGGGCTGTCCGGGCACCACCTGATCGGGCTTGCCGGTGGGTTTTGGCCCCGGCGGACAGGGCTTGGGGTGCGGCGACTTGTAGCGCCAGCCGCCGGGCACGTCGATCGTGCCGAGCAGCAGCTGCAATAAATGGAGCGCGCGGCAAGTCTGGAACCCGTTCGAATGCGCCGAGATGCCGCGCATCGCATGCAATGACACCGGACGGCCGCGCATCGTGTCATGACGGCGGCCGGCCCAATCGGTCCACGGCACCGGCAATTCGATCTCTTCTTCGAACGCCGTCTGCGCGATCTCGGCGCGCGAGCCGCCGGATCGTCGCGGCCGGGACGCCGCAGGTCTCGGCCACCGCTTCGGGAGCATATTGCTGGTCGAGGTAGCGTTCGGCGACCAGCTGAAAGACTGGCACCGCGCGCCTGCCGTCGGGCAGCGCCGCATCGCCGACGAGCCGTGCCGCAACCCCGGCTTCCATGCCGCTCGCCAGCGCGCCCGAGGGCTCCAGCACCAGGGGTTCGCCCGCTTCGTTGCGGGCAAAGAGCCCGTCATCGGCCGCGCCCGGGGCCTGGATCACCAGCCAGGCGGCGTTGGTGTAGCGGACCAGGTAGTCGAGATCGATGCGATCGGCTTCGAGCAGTTCGTGGATCAGCGCCAATACGAAGAGGCCGTCGGTGCCGGGCCTGATCCCGACCCATTCGTCGGCGATCGCCGAATAGCCGGTGCGCACCGGGTTGACCGAGACGAATTTCGCGCCGCGCCGGCGCAGCCCCGCAAGCCCGATCTTGATCGGGTTCGAATCATGATCTTCGGCGACCCCGAACATCATGAAAAAGCGGGTGTGCTCCCAATCGGGCTCGCCGAATTCCCAGAAGCTGCCGCCCAGCGTGTACATGCCGGCGGCCGCCATGTTGACCGAGCAGAACCCGCCATGCGCGGCGAAGTTGGGGGTGCCGAACTGCGCCGCCCAATAGCCGGTCAGAGCCTGGCTCTGGTCGCGGCCGGTGAAGAAGGCGAGCCGTTTCGGGTCGGCGGCGCGGATCGGCGCCAGCCATTCGACCGCGGTCGCGATCGCCTCGTCCCATTCGATCTCGCGGAACTCGCCGGAGCCGCGCTCGCCGACCCGCCGCAGCGGCTTGCGCAGTTTCGCCGGCGACTGCTGCTGCATGATGCCCGAGGCGCCCTTGCCGCAGATCACCCCGCGGTTGACCGGATGATCGCGGTTGCCCTCGATATAGCGGATGCCGCCATCCTTCAGATGGACTTTGATGCCGCAGCGGCAGGCGCACATGTAGCAAGTCGTGTATTTGACCTCGTCCGACACTTTGGGCGAGGTGTCGACGATTTCGTGCGGCGAAAAATAGTCGCGCAGGCGTTCGACGAAGCCGATCCCGCGCTCGGAAATCGATGAGCCGAGGTTCGATGGGCCGCGCAGCTCCTGGTGCTTCGTCCTCACGCCCTGGTCCTTTTTGTCCGACTTTCAGCGGCCGGTTTTGCGACGACCCGGTGCAGCCCGCCTGTCGCGCGTCACCGAGCGCGAGACCAGGCGCGCCCAACACAACACGGATCATGCCCGATTGCAACACCGCCCCGGCACGGCTCGGGCACGCCGCCGGCGTGGTGCTTTTCGGATCTGCCGCAGCGGGCCTTGTTGTCGATGTTGGCGAGGAGGGCCGAATTTTCTCCCGGTGGCAGCAGGGCGAGGCACATCGATCGACAAGATCATGCGCGCCGGCAGGCATGGATGCAGTCCCAATCCCAATTGCAGGAGCTCAAGGGGAGCAAGCTGCGCCTGCGAGGCGAGCTGAACGTGGCGCACCGGCGTTCGACGCTCGATATGGCCGACCGGATCGTCCCGATCTGGCCGGCAGCGGCCGCGGCCAAACGCGCCGGCGATGCGAAGCTCCGGCATATCCGGGGGTCAGACTCATCCGGCCGGATCGTCCCACCCCACCTCTGTGCCAGCGGCTTCGTCCTCGGCTTGGCCAGCACCGCGTCGGGACATTATCGCGTGGCTGGACACCTCGGATTGCCGACTGACCCGAAACGCCGGCGGGATGTGCGGGCGCTCCGCGAGCGTCAGCAGATCGAGCAGAGCCGAATCGCCGGTCAGCGCCTCCGAGCCCTGCCCGCCGAGCCATCTTGACGCGATCATTCTCCACAGCGAGCGCATCGCCCGGCCCCCCTTGGTGATGGCGGCGCCGTCATGGCCCTCGAAACGGGCCGCAATGTGGCGACGGGCCGATCATGCTATAGTCACAGGCGATGGCGCTGCTGTTCCGTTCCTCGGTCGATTCCGCCGCACGCTGGAGCGGGCAGCTGTCCCGGCTGATGCCCGGGCTCGACATCCGGGTTTGGCCGCAGATCGGCGATCCGGCCGAAATCGATTATGCGCTCGTCTGGCGCCCCGAGCCGGGGCTCCTCGCCGCGCTGCCCAACCTCAAGCTGATCCTGTCCCTGGGCGCCGGGGTCGACCACATCCTCATCGACCCGCAATTGCCGCGAGACGTGCCGATCGTCCGCCTGGTCGACCCCTATCTGACCGACGCGATGAGCGAGTACGTGGTGCTGCAGGTGCTGCGGCTGCACCGCCGAGACCTCGATTACCGTACCCAGCAGCAGGCCGGGATCTGGCGCGAATTGCCGCAGCCGAACGCCGGCGAACGGCCGGTCGGCATCCTCGGCTTTGGCGAGATCGGTCAGGATGCGGCGCGCAAGCTCAAGGCGCTCGGGTTCCCGGTTTCCGGCTGGGGTCGAGGAGAAAAGACCGTCGAAGGGTTTGCCACGTTCGCCGGCGCGGCCGGTCTGCCGCGGCTTCTGGCACAGAGCGAGATCCTGGTCTGCCTGCTGCCGCTAACCAGCGAAACGCAAGGCATCCTCAACGCCCGCACCTTTGCGGCATTGCCAAAAGGCGCCGGTCTGGTCAATGCCGGCCGCGGCGCGCACCTCGTCGAGGAGGACCTGATCCCGGCGCTCGATTCGGGCCAGCTCTCGGCCGCAGCGCTCGACGTGTTCCGCGAAGAGCCGCTGCCGCAAGGCCACCCATTCTGGCAGCACCCGCGCATTCTCGTCACCCCGCACATCGCCGGCACGACCAACCCCGTCGACCGCCGCCCCGATCGTCCTCGACACCATCCGCCGCTTCGAAGCCGGCCGCCCGCTCCTCAACCGGGTCGACCCGTCACGGGGGTATTGAGCGACGCTGTGCAAAAGGTTGACAGCAACGCGTACCTTAGCTAATTAAAAGACTAACAGGAGGTGCGCGATGGACAAGATGGTGTCGGTCCACGCTGCCAAAACCCAATTGTCGAAGCTTCTCGCGCGGGTCGAAGCCGGCGAGGTGATCACGATCGCCCGCGGCAAGACGCCGGTCGCCAAGCTGGTGCCGGCGGTCCGCAAAGGGAAACGCGAGTTCGGGGCGATGCGCGGCAAATTCAGCATCGGGCCTGAATTCTTCGAGCCTTTGCCCGAGGACGAGCTCGATTTTTGGGACCGATAGCGCGTGCGAGTGCTGTTGGACACGCATGCGCTGATCTGGTGGCTGCTCGGCGATCCCGCACTATCCGTCGCGGCAAGGGCTTCGATCGCTGACGGCGACAACGAGGTAATGGTCAGCGCCGCCTCGGCTTGGGAAATCTCCACAAAGCACCGGATCGGAAAATTGCCCTCGGCCGCATTGCTTGCGGTGGACATTGCCGGGGCGATCGCCAGCCAGGGATTTCGACGAGTTGCCGATAACCGTGCGCGAGGCCGAGCGGGCCGGCAATCTGCCCGGTCCGCACCGCGACCCGTTCGATCGACTACTGATCGCGCAGGCGCTGTCTCTCGACCTGACCCTGGTCTCGAACGAAGCGGTGTTCGATCGCTACGCGGTCCGACGCCTCTGGTGAGACCCGCATCAGCCGAACCTTTGGGCGATGTGCGCGTAGAGGGCGCGCAGGGCGGTCGCCTCGGCGCCTTCGGGGCGGCCGGGGCGGCTCTGCGGGTTCCACGCCATCACGTCGAGATGCGCCCACGGAATGCCGGGCTCGACGAACTCCTGCAGATAGAGTGCCGCGGTGATCGCCCCGGCATGCGGCCCCTCCGACACGTTGTTGAGGTCGGCGATCTTGCTGTCGATCATCTTGCGGTAGGGGCGCCACAACGGCATGCGCCACATCGGGTCGGCCTCGGCCCCGGCCGCGTCGAGCAATGCGCGCGCGAGCGCGTCGTCGTTGCAGAACAGCGCCGCCAGCTCGGGACCGAGCGCCACCCGCGCCGCCCCGGTCAGGGTCGCCATGTCGACCAGCAATTGCCGGCTTCTCGGTCGAGGCCTCGGCCAGCGCGTCGCACAGGATCAGCCGGCCCTCGGCGTCGGTGTTGCCGATCTCGACGGTCAGCCCCTTGCGCGTGCGCACGATGTCCATCGGGCGCATCGCATTGCCGCGAGACCGAATTTTCGACGCAGGGCAACAGCACCCGCAGCCGCACCGGCAGCTTCGCGTCGATGATCGCCTGGGCGAGGCCGAGCATGATCGCCGCCCCGCCCATGTCCTTTTTCATCAGCCGCATGCCGGCGGCGGTCTTCAGGTCGAGCCCGCCGCTGTCGAAGCACACCCCCTTGCCGACCAGGGTCACCTTCGGCGCCGACGGCTCGCCCCAGACGATGTCGACGAGACGCGGCGCCCGCGTGCTGGCCCGGCCGACGGCATGGATCGTCGGATAGTTCTCGGCCAGGAGCTCGTCGCCGACGATCACCCGATGGCAGGCGCCGGCAGTCTCGGCGACGCGCACCGCCGCCGCCGCGAGCTCCTCGGGCCCGAGGTCGCCGGCCGGCGTGTTGACCAGATCGCGGGCGAGGAACACCGCACTCGCCAGCCGCTCGCACCCGGCCGCGGTCGGCGCCTTTGGGCCAGACCAGCGCCGCGCCGCTCGCCGGCCTCGCGTGGTAGCGGGTGAAGGCATAGGTGCCGAGCGCCCAGCCGAGCGCCAGCCGCGGTCGGGTCGGCGCCCTCCGGCGCGGTTTCGAGCCGGTAATTTCCCTCCGGCAGCGCCTCGGGCAACCCGGCCAGCGCCCACATCGCCGGCGCGGCGTCGCCGCCCTCGCCGAGCCCGACCAGCACCCGGGCGAGCCCGCCATCTGCTGCCGGCACCAGCGCGAGCTTGCCGGCATCGGCCGAAAAGCCGATCGCGCGCAGCCAGTTGCGCTGATGCTCCGGCGCGGTTTCGAGCCACGGCGCCAGCCGGTCCTTGGTCAAGGCGGCGATCGGTGTCGCGGCGCTGGTGGTCGTCGATCAGGGAAAAGGCCATGCTCGTCATCCTGAAGTCTCGATTCGCCATGCAGAATGCCGGGTCGGCGATGAGTTTGCAAAGATGATCCGGGCAGACCCGTCTGGCCGGAGCCGATATATTCGAGACCTCCGAGGGATTGCTGGCTGCCGGTGCGCCGGGAAAAAGCGCGTGGGGGCCGAGAAAATTGCCGCCCATTAAGGGGCGCTTCGCCAAGATCGACACCAATCTCGTCATTCTAAAATGGAGGATCGCCGGGCTTACGGCTTCGGGGCGCCGAGCCTATAGGCTTCCTGGGCGTCGCCTCAAAGATCGGCGCGCTCGGACTGTCGAGCCTCGGCTCGCCACACGCGCCTTGCGGCTGAGGGAGGCGGCAGGCATGTTTGCCGCACCGCAGGCGCGAAGCGAGCTGGCGGCGGATGGCGTATTCGGGAGACGGTCGATGAACGGCGCGGAAAGCCTGGTACGCACCTTGGTCGGCGGCGGGGTCGACGTGTGCTTTGCCAATCCCGGAACCTCGGAGATGCATTTTGTCGCCGCCCTCGACCGGGTCGAGGGCATGCGCTGCGTGCTCGGGCTGTTCGAGGGGGTCGTCACCGGTGCCGCCGACGGCTATGCGCGGATGAGCGAAAAGCCCGCCGCGACCCTCCTTCATCTCGGCCCCGGCATGGCCAACGGGCTCGCCAACATCCACAACGCCAACAAGGCGTCGTCGCCGATGGTCAACATCGTCGGCGATCATGCGACCTATCACCGCCGCTACGACGCGCCGCTGACGACCGACATCGAGAGCGCGGCAAAGCCGTTCTCGCGCTGGGTCAAGACCTCGCCCGATGCGCGCTCGGTCGCCGCCGACGGCGCCGCCGCGATCGCCGCCGCCCGGATGCCGCCGGGCCGGATCGCCACCCTGATCCTGCCGGCCGACACCGCATGGAACGAGGGCTCCGGCCCGGCCGAGGTGCCGGTGCCGCCGCCCCCGCGCCGGTGTCGCAGGATGCGGTCGCCGAGGCGGCGCGGGCGTTGCGCTCGGGCGAGCCGTGCCTGCTGCTGGTGACCGGCCGCGCCCTGCGCCAGGAGGGGCTCGATCTCGCCGGCCGCATCGCCGCCAAGACGGGTGCGAAGCTGATCGCCCAGGGATCGAACGCGCGCACCCAGCGCGGGCCGCGGCCGGGTCTTTGTCGAGCGGGTGCCTTACGTCGTCGACCAGGCGGTCAGGGTGCTCGCCGGGCTCAAGCACATCATCCTGGTCGGCGCCAAGATGCCGGTCGCGTTCTTCGCCTATCCCGACAAGCCGAGCCTGTTGGCCCCGCCCGATGCCCAGGGCCACCTCCTCGCCCGGCCCGAGGAAGATTTGCTCGGCGCGCTCGAAGCCCTGGCCGAGGAGATCGGCGCCCGCGCGACCCCGGCGCCCGTAGTCGACGACCCGCCGCCCGCGAAGGCCACGGGAAAGATCACCCCGGAGGCGCTCGGCATCTCTCTCGCCGCACTGCTGCCCGAGAACGCGATCGTCGTCGACGAGGCGGTGACGACCGGCCGCGGCTTTTTCGCGCCGACCCGCTCGGCCCAGCCGCATGACTGGCTCTCGAACATGGGCGGCTCGATCGGCATGGGCATGCCGGTCGCGACCGGTGCCGCGGTCGCCTGCCCCGACCGCAAGGTGATCACCTTGGAGGGCGACGGCAGTGCGATGTACACCTTGCAGTCATTGTGGACGCAGGCGCGCGAAGGGCTCGACGTCACCACCCTCTTGTTCGCCAACCGCAGCTATGCGATCCTCAAGGGCGAGCTCGCCAATGTCGGCGCCGGCAATCCCGGCAGAAAGGCGCTCGACATGCTCGAGCTCGGCCAGCCCGATCTCGATTTCGTGATCCTTGGCCAAGGGCATGGGCGTCCCCGGCGCGCGGGTAGCGACGATGGAGGAGTTCAACCGGCGCCTCGCCGAAGGGATCGCCGACACCCGGCCCGTTTCTGGTCGAGGTGGCGCTCTGAAAGGAACCTTCGGCACGCTGCCGTGTTTGGCGGCCAATGCCACTTAACTTCCGGTAGCGGATGACATGTGGGTCGAGCGTGCGCGAACCCGAGGCCGGTGCGGTGCGCGAAGGCCTGCGCATCTATAATCTGTTTCCGACCCTGGCCGGGACGATCCGGCAATGGGCCGAGCACCTGCCGCGGATCGCGGCAATGGGGTTCAATGCAGTCTACGTCAATCCGTTCCACTATCCGGGATTTTCCGGCAGCCTCTACGCGGTCAAGGACTATTACCGGCTGAACCCGCGTTTTCGCGGCGACGAGCGCGAAGACGATGACAGCCTGCTGCGCGGATTTACGCGAGGCGGCGCGCGCCGATGGGCTGCGGGTGATCATGGATCTCGTCGTCAACCACACCTCGAAGGACAGCGAGCTGGTCGCCGACCACCCCGGCTGGTTCGCCCGCGACGCCAAGGGCGAGATCCGGTCGCCGTTCGCGACCGATC
This sequence comes from uncultured Alphaproteobacteria bacterium, assembly GCA_963795485.1. Classification (GTDB taxonomy): domain Bacteria; phylum Pseudomonadota; class Alphaproteobacteria; order ATCC43930; family CGMCC-115725; genus AP-15. The sequence continues at coordinate 879,214 of CAWCIL010000006.1, read as the reverse complement.
CGGCCGATCCCGACTCGCAAGACCGTGTGGGGCGATCTCGCCGAACTCGATTACCGAGGGGCCGCAGCGCCGCCAGCTCGCTTGCCTATTTCCAGGAGCTCGTGCGCCACTATGCGGACCTCGGCTTTGGCGGCTTTCGCTGCGACGCGGCCTACAAGGTCCCGGCCGAGGTCTGGCGCGGCCTTGACCGGGGCCGCCAAGGCGGCGGCTCCCGACGTGGTGTTCTGCGCCGAAACCGTGGGCGCGCCGAAGGAAGCGGTGCTGGCGCTGGCCGATGCCGGGTTCGATTACCTGTTCAACAGCGTCAAATGGTGGGATTTCAAGAGCCCGTGGCTGCTCGAACAGTACGAGGCCTTTCGTCATATCGCGCCGTCGATCGGCTTTCCCGAGAGCCACGATACCCCGCGGCTGGTCGCCGAGCTGCGCGCCGCCGGCGTCCCGGAAAGCGAGATCGAGCCACGGTATCGCCAAGCTTATGCCTTTGCCGCGGCTTATTCAGCGGGTGTGCTGATGCCGATGGGGTTCGAATACGGGTGGGGGCGACCGTTGGCCGTGGTGATGGGACGCGACGAGCCGCCCGAGCCGCGGCGCTTCGACCTCAGCTAAATTCATTGCCGAGGTCAATGCGACGAAACGGGCGATCCCGGCCTTGAACGAGGAGGGCCCCCAAAAACTGCTGCCGAGCGGCGACGATCTGGTGGTGCTGGAGCGCCGGAGCGAGAGCGGCGACGACCGGGCCCTGATCGCGGTCAACCGCGACCGACGGCGCCCGCACGAAATCATGCCCGAGGCCTTCTTTAATGAGTCGGACGCCCGATTGCCGCCTAACGGGCTGATGGTCGAGCCCCTTGGCGTGCGGGTGCTGCACGCGGGGCCGGCGGTCGCCGAACGCGGTCCGGCGGCCGCCGAAGCCGAGGTCGCAATGCCTCCGCTGTGGCGACCGGAGGCGCGGATCGCGATCGAAAATGTCTATCCCGAGCTCGATGGCGGCCGCTACCCGGTCAAGCGGATCGAAGGCGACACCTTCGAGGTCTGGGCCGACCTATTTCGCGACGGCCACGACGCATTGCGCAGCATCGTCAAATACCGGCATGAGACCGCCGCCTGGCGCGAAGCGCCGCTGATCTTCTTCGACAACGACCGCTGGGTCGCCCGCTTTCCCCTCGATCGGGTCGGGCTGTGGCAGTACACGATCGAAGCCTGGACCGACCGCTTCGCGAGCTGGCGCGAGGAGATCGAAAAGAAGCTGGAGGCCGGGCAAGACATCGCGCTCGAGCTCGACGAGGGCCGGGCGATCCTCGAAGAGGCGCTGATCGAGGCTCGGCTCGGATGACGCCGCCGCGATCAGGCAGGCATTGCGCGATTCGGCTCGCGGCGGCACGGCGCGGCGGGCCGGTGTGCTGCGCTCTTCGACGCTGCGCCAGGCGATGGAGCGCGCCGCACCACGCGACGGGGCCGTGCGCTATGGGCGCGTGCTCGAAGTGGTGGTCGAGCGCAAGGCGGCGCGCTTTGCCGCGTGGTACGAGATGTTTCCGCGCAGCCAGGGCCGGCAGCCCGGCAGGAGCGCCACCTTCGACGACTGCATCGCGCGCCTACCGAAGATCTCCTCGCTGGGGTTCGACGTGGTGTATCTCCCGCCAATCCATCCGATCGGCCGGGTCAACCGCAAGGGCAAGGACAACAGCACGGTGGCGCAGCCGGGCGATCCGGGCAGCCCTTACGCGATCGGCTCCGCAGAAGGCGGGCATTGCGCGGTCAATCCCGAACTCGGCACCCTCGCCGATTTTCGCCGCTTCGTGCATGCCGCCGCGGCCGAGGGAATGGAGGTGGCGCTCGACTTTGCGGTCCAATGCGCCCCCGACCACCCCTGGGTGAGCGAGCATCCGCAATGGTTCCGCTTTCGCCCCGACGGCACGATCAAATATGCCGAGAACCCGCCGAAGAAATACGAAGACATCGTCAACGTCGATTTCGACAACCCCGATCGCGAAGGCCTGTGGGCGGCGTTGCGCGATATCGTGCTGTTTTGGGTCGGCGAGGGGGTGCGCACGTTCCGCGTCGATAATCCGCACACCAAGCCGCTGCCGTTCTGGGAATGGCTGATCCGTGAAGTCAAGGCGCGTTGTCCCGAGGCGATATTTCTGGCTGAAGCCTTCACCCGGCCGAAAATGATGCAGGCCTTGGCCAAAGCCGGGTTCAGCCAGTCCTACACCTATTTTACCTGGCGCAACACCAAATCCGAGCTGGCCGACGTACCTGACCGAGCTGACCGGATACCCGGCAAAGGAATTTTTCCGGCCGAACTTCTTCACCAATACACCCGACATCCTGCCGGTCTACCTGCAGGAGGGCGGCCGGCCGGCGTTCCGGGTCCGCCTGGTGCTGGCCGCCACCTTGTCGCCCGCCTACGGGATCTACAACGGCTTCGAATTGTGCGAGAACGAGGCCCTGCCCGGCCGCGAGGAATATGCCAATTCCGAGAAATACGAGCACAAGGTCTGGGATTGGGACCGTCCCGGCAACATCAAAGATGACATTCGGCTGCTCAACCGTTTTCGCCGCGCCAATCCGGCGTTGCAGGAGTTTGCCAATCTGCGATTTCTCGCCTGCGACCACCCGGATATCCTCGCCTACGCGAAAATCTCGGCCGATCCGGCCAATGCGGTGATCGTCGTCGTCAATCTCGACCCGCACGCGGTCCGTGAAGGCGATGTCGTGCTGCCGCTGGCCGAACTCGGGCTGGCGGCGGATGCCGCATTTTTGCTTGAGGAAGCGTTTACCCGAGCCATGTTTACCTGCCGCGGCACGCACCAGCGGTTTCGCCTCGACCCGGAAACCAACCCGGCCCTGCTCTTTCGCCTGCCTCACGCCGAGCCCTGATGAGCCCACCCGACGACGCCTCCCCGCTGCTGCCGCAAGGCCGCGTGCTGGCCCGCACCGCGACCGCGGACCCGCTGTGGTACAAGGACGCAATCATCTATCAGCTGCATGTCAAGGCGTTCTTCGACGCCGACGACGACGGCATCGGCGATTTCCAGGGGCTGTGCCGCAAGCTCGATTATTTGCAGGATCTCGGCGTCACCGCATTGTGGCTGTTGCCGTTCTATCCCTCGCCATTGCGCGACGACGGCTACGACATTTCGGATTACAAGAACATCAACCCTTCCTATGGGCGGATGCACGACTTCAAAAACTTTGTCCGCGAGGCGCACCGCCGCAATCTACGGGTCATCACCGAGCTCGTGATCAACCACACCTCGGATCAGCATCCGTGGTTCCAACGTGCGCGCCAGGCCAAGCGTGGCTCGCATTTCCGCGATTATTACGTGTGGAGCGACACCGACCAGAAGTTTCCCGAAACCCGGGTCATCTTTGTCGACACCGAGAAATCGAACTGGGCGTGGGACCCGGCGGCGCAGGCCTATTACTGGCACCGGTTCTATTCGCATCAGCCCGACCTCAATTTCGACAATCCACGGGTATTCCGGGCTGTGGCCGACGTGATGCGGTTCTGGCTCGACCTCGGGGTCGACGGGATGCGGCTCGACGCCGTGCCCTATCTGATCGAGCGCGAGGGCACGATCAACGAGAATTTGCCCGAGACCCACGAGGTTCTGCGCCGCCTGCGCCATGAGCTCGACCATCGCTATGGCGACCGCATGCTGCTCGCCGAGGCCAACCAATGGCCCGAAGACGTGCTGCAGTATTTCGGCGCTGGCGACGAATGCCACATGGCGTTCCATTTTCCGCTGATGCCGCGCATCTACATGGCGGTGTCGACCGAGGACCGGCACCCGATCACCGATATCATGCGTCAGACCCCGGACATTCCGGATTCGTGCCAGTGGGCGGTATTTCTGCGCAACCACGACGAGCTGACCCTCGAAATGGTCACCGATCGCGAGCGCGACTATCTGTGGAACCACTATGCGGCTGATCGGCGCGCCCGGATCAACCTTGGGATCAGGCGGCGGCTGGCGCCGTTAATGGAGAATGACCGCCGCAGGATCGAATTGTTGAATGCGCTCTTGATCTCGATGCCGGGCACCCCGGTGTTTTATTACGGCGACGAGATCGGCATGGGCGACAATGTCTTTCTGCGCGACCGCGACGGCGTGCGCACGCCGATGCAGTGGTCGTTCGACCGTAACGGCGGTTTCTCGCGCGCCGATCCCGCCCGCCTCTACCTGCCGCCGGTCATGGATTCGGTCTACGGCTTCGAGGCGGTCAATGTCGAAGCGCAGAGCCGGTCGCCCTCGTCGCTCCTAAACTGGATGAAGCGCCTGATCGCGGCGCGCCGCTCGCGTCGAGCTTTCAGCCGCGGCACCTTGCGCTTTTTGTACCCGGCCAACCGCAAGGTCATCGCCTATCTGCGCGCCTATAGCGACGAAGTCATCCTGTGCATCGTCAACCTGTCGCGCACGCCGCAGGCGGTCGAGCTCGACCTCGCGGAGTTTCGCGGGCGCTATCCGGTGGAATTGCTTGGCCGCAGCACCTTCCCGACGATCGGCGACCTCCCCTATCTGCTGACCCTGCAAGGACATAGCTTTTTCTGGTTCGAGCTCTTGCTCAGCGCTCAGGAGGCGGCGAATTTGCAATCCTCACCGCCCGAATTCGTCACCCTCGTAATGCCCCAAGGCTGGGGCGATCTGTTTCGCCCGCACAATCTGGTGCAGCTCGAAAGCGACGTCATCCCGAGCTTTCTGATGCGCCAGCGCTGGTTTGGCGCCAAGGACCGGCGCATCCGCAAGGTGTCGGTCGCGGCCCAAGGCGAGATCGTCAGACCAGCAGAAGATGGTGCGGCAGCGGAGACCTACCTCGCGACCGTGGCCGATGTCGGGTTTGGCGACGAGGACGGGCAGCATTATTTCGTGCCGCTCGCGCAGATCTGGTCGCCCTCCGAGACCGAGCTGCGCCAGGGCCTTGCTCCGGTCACGCTCGCCGAACTGCGCCAGTTCCGCCGCGAGGGCGCCCTCGTCGATGCGCTGTCGCAGGACGGGTTTGTCCTGGCGATGATGGAGGCAATCGCCGGCGAGGCCCGGCTGCCGCTCGATCGCGGCGAAATCCGCAGCCTCCAGACGCCGAGCTACCAGCAAGCGACGCCACCGGAACGGCTGACGGTTCGCCGCTCCGGGGTCGAGCAGTCGAACAGCTCGGTGTTCTTCGACGAATACGGGATGCTCAAGATTTATCGGCGGCTCCAACCCGGCCCGCACCCGGAAATCGAGATGTCGCGGTTTCTGGTCGAGCGCGCCGGATTTGCCAACACCCCGCCGCCGCTCGCCACCATCGAACTCGCCGTCGGCGGCGGCGACGAGCCGCAGCGGATGGCTCTCGGGGTGCTGTTCGGCTTTGTCCGTAATCAGGGCGACGGGTGGACCCAGGCGCTCAACTATCTGACGCGGTATCTCGACGATGCGCTGATCGCCACCGATGCGCGCTCGTCCGAGCTGGCCGACCCAGACCTGTTCTTTCTGGCCCTGGCGCGCCAGATCGGCATCCGCACCGCCGAGATGCACCGGGCTTTGGCCGAGCATGGCGGATCGGATCCTGATTTCGCCCCCGAGCCGATCACCCGCGACGACATCGCGGGGTGGCGTCAGGCGCTCGAAACCGAGGCTACGGCGATGCTGGCGAAACTCGAACGCGAGCAGCGGCGCCTTCCGGATCGGGCGAAGGAGCGCGCCGGGCAGTTGCTGGCTAAGCGCGACCGGCTGCTCAGCCATATCCGCACCTTGCTCCCCGACGAAGTCGCGGCGCAGAAGACCCGATTTCATGGCGATTACCATCTCGGCCAGGTCATCGTCGTGCAGAACGACTTTTTCATCATCGATTTCGAGGGCGAGCCCTCGCGGCCGCTGGCCACCCGCCGCATCAAGAGTTCGCCCTTGCGTGACGTCGCCGGGATGATTCGCTCGTTCGATTACGCCGCCGTCGCCGCCGTGCGGCATCTGGCCGAAACCCGGCCCGCGGCCGGGCCGCGAATGGTGCAGCTGGCCGAAGCCTGGCGCCAGCGCGCGGTCGACGGGTTTCGCGCCGCCTATCGCAAGACGATGCGCGGTTGTCCCGCTTACCCCGCGAGCAAGAAACAGGCGCGCGACATGACCGCTTTCTTTACTCTCGAAAAAGCCGTTTACGAGGTGTCCTACGAGCTGGCGAACCGGCCTTCTTGGGTCGACATCCCGCTCGACGGCATTCTCGGCATCTTGGACAAGACAAGGACGGCAGCCGGTGGCGAAGCGCCCTGATCCGCGACGTCCGCAACCGGACCGCGGCGAAACGGAACGCCCCGCGCCGAGCCGGCCCGAGCCCAGCCAGCCCGAGCCCAGCCAAACCGAGCCCAGCCAAACCGGGCCCAGCCAGACTGCACCGAGCCAGCCCGAGCCAGACTCGGAGATCGAGGCCATCGTCGAAGCGCGCCATGGCGACCCGTTCGCCTTTCTCGGCATGCACCAGACCGCCGCCAGGATCTGCGTGCGCGCGGTCATGCCGGCCGCGCAACAGCTGATGGTCGTTGACAGCGCCACCGGCGAGATCGCGGCCGAAGGCAAGCGGCTGCACCGCGACGGCGTTTTCGTGGCCGAGATTCCCGGCAGGCAAGAGCGGTTTCGTTACCGATTGCGGGTGTCGAGCGGCGGCGTCGCCCACGAGTTCGACGACATCTACCGCTTCTCTCCGGTTTTGGGCGAGCTCGACCTACACCTGCTCGGCGAAGGCAACCACTTGGCGAGCTACCGCAAGCTCGGCGCCCATCCCGTGGAACATGAAGGGGTCGAGGGGGTGGCCTTTGCCGTCTGGGCGCCCAACGCGCAAGCAGTCAGCGTCGTCGGCGATTTCAATGCTTGGGACGGCCGGCGGATGCCGATGCGCCGCCGCGGCTCGAGCGGATATTGGGAGCTGTTCGTGCCGGGGCTGCGGCCGGGCCACCTTTACAAATACCAGATCCACGGTCCCGACGGGCAGCTGCTGCCGTTGAAGGCCGATCCGCAGGCCGAGCAGGCAGAGAAGCCGCCAGGCACCGCGTCGATCATCGCGCACCCCTCGCGCCACGTCTGGCAGGACGGCGTGTGGATGGCCGAGCGCTGGCGAAAGAACGATCGCGAATCGCCGGTCGCGATCTATGAGGTTCATCTCGGTTCGTGGCGCCGCAACCTGGCCGAGGGCGGGCGCTATCTGACTTACCGCGAGCTGGCCGACCAGCTGGTTTCCCATGTCGCCGAGATGGGCTTTACCCATCTCGAGATCATGCCGGTCATGGAGTATCCGTTCGATGGGTCGTGGGGGTATCAGCCGGTCTCATTGTTCGCGCCGACCAGCCGGTATGGTGCGCCCGACGATTTCCGGGCCTTTGTCGAAGCCTGCCACAAAGCCGATATTGGTGTGCTGCTCGATTGGGTCCCCGGGCATTTCCCGAACGACCCGCACGGGCTCGGCCGCTTCGACGGCACCGCCCTCTATGAGCATGCCGACCCGCGCCAAGGATTTCACCGTGACTGGAACACCTTGATCTACAATTATGGCCGTCGCGAGGTCTCTAATTTTCTGCTGTCGAGCGCGCTTTATTGGCTGCGCGAGTTTCACATCGACGGCATCCGCGTCGATGCCGTCGCCTCGATGCTGTATCGCGATTACAGCCGGCCGGCGGGCGAATGGATTCCGAACGTCTTCGGAGGTCGTGAAAACCTCGAGGCGATCGCTTTTTTGCGGCGGATGAACGAGCTGATCTTTGGCGAATTGAGCGGCGCCACCTCGGTGGCCGAGGAGTTCGACCGCCTGGCCGATGGTGTCGCGGCCGACCTATGTGGGCGGGCTCGGCTTCGGCTACAAATGGAACATGGGTTGGATGCACGACACGCTGGGCTATATGGCGACCGACCCGATCTATCGCAAATACCGCCATAACGATCTGAGCTTCGGTCTGCTCTACGCCTATCACGAAAACTTCATTCTGCCGCTCAGCCATGACGAGGTGGTGCACGGCAAGGGCTCGCTGATCAGCAAGATGACCGGCGATCGATGGCAGCGTTTCGCCAGTCTGCGCGCCTATTTTGCGTTCATGTGGACCCACCCCGGCAAGAAGCTGTTGTTCATGGGTGACGAATTCGCCCAGGAACGCGAGTGGAACCACGATATTGGGCTCGACTGGCAGCTCCTGGGCGAGCCGCTGCACGAGGGGGTGCGCCGAGTGGTGCGCGATCTGAACCGCCTTTATCGCGAAACACCGGCATTGCACCGGCTCGATTGCGACCCCGACGGCTTTTTGTGGATCGACGTGGCCAACGCAGCGGAGAGCGTCATCTCCTATCAGCGCCGCGGCCGCGACCCGCACGAGCTGGCGATCGTCGTGTGCAACTTCACTCCGGTCCCGCGCGAGGATTATTGGATCGGCGTGCCGCGGCCGGGCCGCTATCGCGAGCGGATCAATACCGATGCCCTCGAATATGGCGGCAGCGGCTTCGGCAATGCCGGCGAAGTCCATACCGAACCGCGTCCTATGCACGGCAATCAGCACGCGCTTCGCTTGCGCCTGCCGCCGCTCGGGGTTCTCATCTTCACCGCGGACTGACCGTCGAGGCTAGGCGTTATGATCCCGATTCGCGGGTGCCTGCTCTACCCTGCCGTTCTTCGCCTGACCGAACTGCGCTGAGCGGGCGATGGCGTCACCGACAAAGGTCTGGCCGGGCCGCCCCTATCCGCTGGGCGCCACCTGGGACGGCAAGGGGGTGAATTTCGCGCTGTTCTCGGCGCATGCGCAAAAGGTCGAGCTGTGTCTGTTCGACCGCGCCGGAATTCGCGAGGAAGCGCGGATCGAGCTTCCCGAATATACCGACGAGGTCTGGCACGTCTATTTGCCCGACGGGCGCCCCGACCAGCTTTATGGCTATCGCGTCCATGGCCCCTACGACCCGGCCAATGGGCACCGCTTCAACCCCAACAAACTCTTGATTGACCCCTACGCCAGGTCGCTGAACGGCCGGCTGCGCTGGGCCGATGCCGATTTCGGCTACCGCCTCGGCGGCCCTCGCGAGGATCTGGCGATCGACCGGCGCGACAACGCCCGCTTCGTTCCCAAATGCCGGGTCGTGGAGCCTGCGTTTACCTGGGGCGAGGAATATCGGCCGCAGACCCCGTGGGAACGGACGATCATTCTCGAGCTCAACGTGCGCGGCATTACCCAACGCCATCCCGGCGTTGCTCCCGAGCATCGCGGCACCTTTGCCGGCCTCGCCTCGCCGGCGATGATCGACTACCTCGTCGGGCTCGGCGTCACCGCGGTCGAGCTCCTGCCGGTGCATGCCACGATCGACGACCGCCAATTGGTCAATCGCGGGCTGGTCAATTACTGGGGCTACAACACCATCGCCTTTTTTGCCCCCGACCCGCGCCTGTTGTCGACCGAGTCGATCGCCGGTTTCAAGACCATGGTCAGGCGGCTGCACGATGCCGGGATCGAAGTTTTTCTCGATGTCGTCTATAACCACAGCGGCGAGGGCAACCACCTCGGCCCGACGCTGTCGTTTCGCGGCATCGACAATGCGTCCTATTACCGGCTCGACGCCGATCCGCGCTTCTATCAGGACGTGACCGGCACCGGCAATACGCTGAACCTCGATCACCCGAGGGTGTTGGAGCTGGTGATGGAACTCGCTGCGCTATTGGGCGACGGAAATGCACGTCGACGGCTTCCGCTTCGACCTGTGCACGACGCTGGCGCGCGAAAACGGCGATTACGCGCAGGGCAGCGCATTTTTCGATGCGGTGCGCCAGGACCCGGTGATGACCGGGCTCAAACTGATCGCCGAGCCATGGGACCTCGGCCCCTACGGCTACCAGCTCGGGAATTTTCCGCCGGGCTGGGCGGAATGGAACGCTCAATACCGCGATACTTTGAGGCGCTTCTGGAAGGGCGATCAGGGGCTCGTCGCCGACGTCGCCTCGCGCGTCGCCGGCTCGTCCGACATTTTCGACTATCGCGGGCGCCGCCCCTGGGCCAGCATCAATTTCATCACCGCCCATGACGGATTCACCTTGCAGGACCTGGTCAGCTACAACGACAAGCACAATGAAGCAAACGGCGAGGGCAATCGCGACGGCAGCGACTCGAACCTGAGCTCGAACTACGGCGTCGAGGGGCCGTCCGACGACCCCGAGATCGTCGCCTTGCGGGACCGGCAAAAGCGCAGCATGCTGGCGACCTTGCTGCTGTCGCTCGGAGTGCCGATGCTGCTCGCCGGCGACGAGATCGGGCGCACCCAACGCGGCAACAACAACGCCTACTGCCAGGACAACGAGGTCTCCTGGACCGATTGGGAACAGGTCCGGCTCGAAGACGAGAAGATCGGCCGGCTTGTCGGCTATCTGATTCACCTGCGCCGCGAGCACAGCGTGTTTTCGCGGCCGCGGTTTCTACGCGGCGAGGTGCTGTCCGAGGCCGGGGTCAAGGACATCACCTGGTTCACCCAGTCGGGGAAGGAAGCCCGGGCCGAAGATTGGGCCAACGCGGCCGCGCTGTCGCTGGGATATGTGTTGAGCGGAGCAGCCGGCGAATTTCTGACGCCGGGAGGTCAGCGCGACATCGACGAGAGTTTCCTGGTGATGATGAACGCCGACCGCGGCGATCTCGATTTTCGCATTCCGGAGCTGGCTGCGCCGATGTGGTGGGAGCCCTTGGTCGACACGGCGCAGGCCGGCGGGCGGGTTGCCGACAGCCGGCTCTACGTGCCGGGCGAGGTCTACCGGCTGCAAGCCCGTTCCTTCGCGCTGTTTATCAATCGCGCACCGCGCCCGGAACTGCCGGCTGCCGCCGAGGTCGAGACGGAAGTCTCGGCGCCGGCCGAGGACGGCGACGAGCCGCGCGGGTTCTACGACGAGGTCACCACGCTCGATCCGGCGGACGAGACGGAGGAAGCCGATGCGCCGCCGGCATGAGCTGCCGTTCGGCGCCGAAACCGCCGCCGATGGGGTCCGCTTTCGCCTGTGGGCGCCGCGCGCCGAAGCCGTGTCGCTGCAAATCGAAGGCCCGAGCCCGACACTCGCGGCGATGAACCGCGAACCCGCAGGCTGGTTTGCCTCAACGACTGAGCTCGCGCGGCCGGGCACGCGCTATCGCTACGTCGTCGACGGCAAGCCGTTTCCCGACCCCGCCTCGCGCTCTCAGCCCGACGGAGTGCACGGGCCGAGCGAGGTGGTCGATCCCACGGCCTTTGACTGGAGCGACGACCGCTGGCGCGGCCGCCCTTGGGAAGAGATCGTCCTTTACGAGCTGCATCTCGGGGCCTTTTCCGAGACCGGCGATTTCGGCGGTGCGGCGCGCCATCTCGATCATCTGTGCCGGCTCGGCGTGACCGCGGTCGAGCTGATGCCGATCGCCGAATTTCCCGGTGAGCGCAACTGGGGATATGACGGGGCCTTCCCTTACGCCCCGTCCTCGCGCTATGGCCGGCCGGAGGCGCTGAAATCGCTGGTCGAAGCCTGCCACGCCCGCGGCTTGGCGGTGCTGCTCGACGTCGTCTATAATCATTTCGGACCGGAGGGGAACTATCTGCCGGCTGTGGCAGCCGATTTCTTTACCGAACGGCACCACACGCCCTGGGGTGCGGCACTCGACTTCGCCGGACCGCGCAGCCGGCCAGTACGGGATTTTTTCGTCCAGAACGCGCTCTTTTGGCTCGAAGAGTACCATTTCGACGGACTGCGTTTCGACGCGGTCCACGCCATTTTCGACGAGACCATACCCAACATCATCGACGAGATCGGCGACACCGTCCGACGGCAGATAACCGCTCGCCCGGTTCATCTCGTCCTCGAAAACGACCGCAACGAGGCTCGCCGCCTGCGGCGGAACGGCGGCCGGATCGAGCGTTTCAGCGCCCAGTGGAACGATGACCTGCACCACGCCCTCCATGTGCTGATCACCGGCGAAAACTCCGGGTATTACGGCGACTATGCGGACGAGCCGGCCCGCCATCTCGGCCGCACCCTGGCCGAAGGCTTTGCCTATCAGGGCGAGCCGTCGCCGCTTCGCGAGGGCAAGCCGCGCGGCGAAGCCTCGGCCGAATTGCCGGCCACAGCCTTTGTCGCCTTTCTGCAGAATCATGATCAGATCGGCAATCACCCGATGGGCACGCGGCTTGCGGCGCGCGCCGCCGAACCGGCCTTGCATGCCGGCATCGCCATCGTGCTGCTGTCGCCGCAGATTCCGCTGCTGTTCATGGGCGAGGAGTGGGCGAGCCAGCGTCCTTTTGCGTTCTTCTGCGATTTCGAGCCCGGTCTCGCCCAAGCGGTGCGCGACGGCCGCCGGCGCGAATTTGCGCAATTTCCCGAGTTCCGTGACGAGACCGCGCGCGAGCGCATTCCCGACCCGACGGCCGAGAGCACATTCGCGATGTCGCGGCTCCACTGGGCCGAGGCGGCGCAGCCGGAGCATGCCGGCTGGCTCGCCCGCTACCGCGGCCTGATCGAGATCCGGCAGCGCGAGATCGTGCCGCGGCTCGCCGGGATGCCGTCCTTCGCCGGCCGCTACCGGGTGTCGGGGCCGGGATCGCTCGTGGTCGAGTGGCAGCTCGGCGACCGCTCGCGGCTGCTGCTCGCGGCGAATTTCTCCGGCGGCGCGATGCCGGCCCCGCCGGAAGCGAGCGCGGGAACTATGCTTTACTCGTCGGCAGCACCCGGAGCGCCGGTCAATGCCAGCTTCTTTCTGCTGCCACCAGCCGCGCCCTGACATGATCGACCGCGCCGCGCTAGTCCGCCTGGCCGGGCTCGTCGGCATCCAAACGCATTACACCGATGCGCTCGGCCAGCCCCGCGAGGCCGCGGACGAGGCCCTGCTCGCAGTGATCGGCGCATTCGGCTTGCCGACCGACCCGACGCAGGCGGCAGCCGAGCTGCAAGAGCGCGAGCGCGCGGCGCCGTTGGGACTCAGCCCGACCTATCTCGTCCACGCCGAAGAGCCGTCCCCCAAGCTCGTGCTGCGGACGCCCGCGCGAGCCCGCGAAATCGTGTGGATCTGCCGCCTCGAAGACGGCGGGGAGCGCTCCGGACGGATGGCGATCACACTCGCAGTCGAGGGCGGCCGGGCCGCCGTTCCGCTGCCGCCCGGATTGCCGCCCGGATATCATCGGCTGGCGGTCGAGGCCGGCGGCATCGCGGTGCAGCTCAACCTGACCGTAGCCCCCGCCCGTTGCCATCTGCCGACGCAACTGGGACCCGGGGCGCGCAGCTGGGGCCTGACCTGCCAGCTCTATGGGCTGCGCAGCGGGCACAATTGGGGAATAGGCGATTTCAGCGATCTCGCCGCTCTCGCCCAGAGCGCCGGAGGCGGTGGCGCCGCGGTGCTCGGCGTCAATCCTTTGCACGCCCGGTTCGCGGCCGAGCCTTTGCACCTCAGTCCCTATTCGCCATCGAGCCGGACCCGCCTCGATTATCTCTACATCGACCCGACGGCCGTCCCCGGCTTCGCCGAGGATGCAACCGTGCAGAGTTTGCTCGAGAGCGAACCGTTCGGCGCCACGCGATGGGCCGCGCGCTCGGCCGCGCTGATCGACTACGGCGCGGTCGCCGCCTGCAAGCGGCCGGTCATGGAGGCATTGTGGCGCCGCTTTCAAAGCCTCGATCTCGGCGACGGCAAAACTGCCCGGACCGCGCTCGGCCACAGCTTTCGCGGATTTCAGCAGGATGGCGGACAGACGCTCGTCGATTTTGCCGTCTTCGAGACGCTGCACGAGCATTTCTGCCGCGAGCATCTCGGGTTCTCATGGCGAAACTGGCCGGCGTCGCTTCGCAATCCGCGCTCGCCCGAAACCGCCGAGTTCGCCGCCGCGCATCGCGACCGGGTCGAGTTCTTCGAGTTTCTACAATGGGAGGCGGAGCGGCAGCTCGCCGCTGCGGCCCAGTCGGGGCGCCAGTCGGGGCTGTCGCTGGGCCTCTATCGCGATCTTGCGGTGGGCGCCGATCCGAACGGGGCCGAGGCCTGGGCCGATCAGGAGCTGGTGGTGCCGCACGCCTCGATCGGGGCCCCCCCCGACGTGCTGAGCCGGTTCGGGCAGAATTGGGGCCTCGCCCCGATCAATCCGCTGGTGCTGCGTCAGCAGGGCTTTGCCCCGTTCATCGCCTGCCTGCGCGCCAATATGCAGCATGCCGGAGTTCTGCGGTTCGACCATGTGATGGCGCTGAACCGGCTCTATTGGATCCCAAGCGGGATGGATCCGACCGCCGGCTGCTATGTGAATTATCCGTTCGACGATCTTCTGCGGCTCGTTGCCCTGGAGAGTTCCCGCCACGGCTGCGCCGTCGTCGGCGAGGATCTGGGCACGGTGCCGCAAGGCTTTCGCGAGACGATGCGCAGCGCCAATATGTTGTCCTATCGGGTGATGGGGTTCGAGCGGCACCGGAACGGCGCTCTTGTGCGGCCATCCGAATACCCGCCGCTGGCGGCCGCGACGGCGGCGACGCACGACCTCGCCACCCTCGAGGGGTTCTGGCTCGGCCGCGATCTCGCCTGGCGCCGGCAGCTCGGTCTCTGTCCCGACCCGGATGTCGAGGCGGCCGAGCGCCGCCGCGATCGCCGCCTGTTGCTCGACGCGCTAGTCGGCGAGGGATTGTTGCGGGCGGATGAGCTCGGCAAGTTTCTTTCGGAAACCGGCGAGCCCAGCTATTTCCCCGAGCTCGGAGACGCAATCCAGCGCTATCTCGCTCATTCGCGTGCACGGCTGATGCTGGTCCAGCTCGAAGACGTGATCGGCGAAAGCGAGCAGGCGAACCTGCCGGGCACGAGCAACCAGCACCCCAATTGGCGCCGCCGCCTCAGCTGCACCCTCGAGGAAATCGTCGACGGCCCCGACCTGCGCCGGACCGCGGCGCTGATCGAGGCGGCGCGCCGACGCCGGGCCGGCCCGTGAGCGGCCGGCCCGAGAACGGCACGCCGATCCGGGCTACCTATCGGCTGCAGTTTCACCGCGATTTCACCTTCCGCAACGCAACGGCCGTGGTGCCCTATCTCGCTGCATTGGGGGTCAGCCACCTCTACGCCTCCCCGATCACCGAGGCGCGGCCCGGCTCGACCCACGGGTACGACATCATCGATCACAACCGGCTCAACCCGGAAATTGGCGGCGACCAGGATTTCCAGGCGCTGAGCGCGGTCTTGCGGGCGCACGGCATGGGCCTGATCGTCGATTTCGTGCCGAACCATATGGGCATCGGCGCCGACAACGCCTGGTGGCGCGATGTTCTGGAATGGGGCCGCAATTCGCCGTTCGCCCATTTTTTCGACATCAACTGGCATCCCCTTCGCGCCGACCTCGAAGGTCGCGTGCTGCTCCCGGTATTGGGCGAGCAATACGGGGTCGTCCTCGAAAAAGGCGAGATCGCGCTGCGTTTCGATCGCGATGAAGGCAGTTTCAGCGCGTGGTATTTCGATCACCGCTTTCCGATCTCGCCGCACTCCTATCCGACGATCTTCGCGGGCGAAGGATTGCTCTCCGGCTTAGCCGTGAGCTTCGCGGCGCTCGGCGCCCTGCCCTCGGCGGCGGCGCGCGAACGCGCGGCCGAGCTGAAGCGCCTCTTGGCCGAGCGTGCCGGCGATCCCGGCGTCGCCGGCGCGATCGAGACGGCGCTACAACATTTCGCCGGGCGGCCCGGCGACCCGGACAGCTTTGCCCCACTGCACCAGCTGCTCGAAGCCCAATCCTATCGGATCGCCGACTGGCGGGTCGCCGCCGAGGAGATCAACTATCGCCGCTTTTTCAATATCAACGACCTCGCCGGGCTGCGGATGGAGCTGCCGGAGCTATTCGAGCAGACCCATCGTCTGATGTTCGGCCTGATCGAGCAAGGCCAGCTGCACGGGCTGCGCATCGACCACATCGACGGGCTGTTCGATCCGCAAGCCTATTGCGAGCGGCTGCAGCAGCGTGCCGACGCACCGCTTTACGTGCTCGTCGAAAAAATTTTGGCGCGCTACGAAATTCTGCCGGATTGGCCGGTCGCCGGCACCACCGGCTACGATTTCGTCAACCAGGTGCTGGCGCTTTTTGTCGATCCCGAGGGCGAGGCTGCGATGAACCGGCTCTATCGCCGGTTCGCGCCGCGCGACGAGAGCTTCGACGACGTTCTCTACGCCTGCAAAAAGCGTATCATGCAGGTCAATCTCGCCAGCGAAATGAATGTGATCGCACGCGAGTTCCACCAGTTGGCGATGCGCGACCGGCGCACCCGCGACTTCACCTTGAACGGCGTGCTGGCCGCCCTCGAAGAGGTGGTCGCAGCGTTTCCGGTCTATCGCACCTACGTCTCGCCGCGCGGCGCCGGCGCCGATGATTTCCGCTATATCGACTGGGCGATCGGACAGGCGCGCAAGCGCTGGCGCGGCGCCGAAACCAGCATTTTCGACTTTCTCCGGACGGTTCTGACCGGCGAGGCCGCCGAACCGGAGCGCGACCCGAGCCCCGGCGGCGCGCTCTACGCGGCGATGCATTTTCAGCAGCTGACCGGGCCGGTCATGGCCAAGGCCGCCGAGGACACCGCCTTTTATCGCTACGTGCGGCTGTTGGCGTTGAACGAGGTCGGCGGCGACCCGCGGCGCTTTGGCATGTCGGTCGCGGCCT
This sequence comes from uncultured Alphaproteobacteria bacterium, assembly GCA_963795485.1. GTDB lineage: Bacteria > Pseudomonadota > Alphaproteobacteria > ATCC43930 > CGMCC-115725 > AP-15. Next base: position 862,610 of record CAWCIL010000006.1, on the reverse strand, counting down.
TTCACCATTTGGCGCAGCAGCGCGCCCGGCAGTGGCCGCAGGCGATGGTGACGACCGCGACGCATGATACGAAGCGCGGCGAGGATGCGCGCGCCCGGTTGGCACTCTTGTCCGAGATGCCGCGCGAATGGGGCCGCCGGGTGTTCCAGTGGCTGCGCCTCAATCGCTCGCGCCGCTCCCAAATCGACGGCGAGAGCGTGCCCAATCGCAATGTCGAGTACCTGTTCTACCAGGCGCTGTTCGGAGCCTGGCCCCCTGCCCTGACCCCCAGCGACGCCGCCGGGGTCGACCGCCTCGCCGAGCGGATGGAGGCCTACCTGGTCAAGGCGGTCCGGGAGAGAAAGCTCGAATCGAGCTGGAGCAACCCGAACGCCGAATACGAGGCGGCATTGCAGCGCTTTGTCCGCGGCGTGCTCGACGCGTCTCGGCCCAATCCGTTTCTCGCGGAGTTCCACGGGTTTCTCGCCGCCATCGCCCGCGAGGGCGCAATAACCTCGCTCTCGCAGCTGGTGCTGAAGCTGACGGTGCCCGGCGTGCCCGACATCTACCAGGGCGGCGAATTATGGGATTTCAGCCTTGTCGACCCCGACAACCGCCGGCCGGTCGATTGGCAGGAGCGGCGGGCTTTGCTCGAAACGACCGAGGCGGCGCGGCCGGGCGACCTCGCTCCGGACTGGCAGGACGGTCGCGAAAAGCTGTTCGCAACCCGTTGTCTATTGGCGCTGCGCGTCACCCGTCCATCGCTCTTCGCCGCGGGCGACTATCAGCCGCTCGACTGCGCCGGTGACCGCAGCAGCCATCTCTGCGCCTTCTCGCGCGGCCATGCCGGCAGCGTGCTCGTCGTCGTCGTGCCGCGCCTGGTGCATCAGCTCTTTGGCGGCAGCGAGGCGGCCGATTGGGGCGAGGCGGAGATCGTTCTGCCGCGGGGTGCGGGTTGGCGAGACATCTTTACCGGACGCCGCCTCGACCGTCAGGACCGGGTTGCGGCTGCCGAGCTGTTCGCTAGCTTCCCGGTCTCCGTCCTGATCGGCGACGACACCGCCGGGGAAAGTTGATCGAGCCTGTCTACAGCCGGGAGGAAACCGGCTATAGTCCTGTCAACATGAGCTTGGGTACGAGCCGCGGGATCCCGGGTTACCCTCGCGGCCGGCCCAGGGGGTCGGCGGGGGAGGCGGGGCCCATGCCTCCCCGCCCGCTCCACTTACAACCGATTGGTTTTCTATCCGGAAGCCATCGGCGCTCGGCCGCGCCAGCAACCCAATCGTCTTCGGTAACGAGCGTCATGATCCGGTGATATAGGGAGACCGCGCCGAGTGCGACGAGCCAGAGAAGGTCCGATGATCAAGCCCCTGGTGATTAGGGCGATAGGCCGCCCCGCCGTCGTCTGCGCTCTGCTCGCCGCCTGCGCTCCAAGTTATCCGGTGGCGGTCCAGCTGACCCCGCCCGGGCCGACCTTCGAGGAAGTCGCCGATTACGCGGCGGCGCAAAGGCAATCCCGCATCGGGCTGGCTACCGGCAACGGCGATGCATTCGCGGAGGCGAATGAAACGTTCCGGCAAATATCCCGAGAAATTTTCTCGCGGCAGGACCCAAGGCTGTTCGAGGCGGAATTGGTATGCGAGCGCTACGCAATGGCCGGGCCAGCTGCCGACGGCCGCAGCACGCCCGCGCTCTTCGAACCGCAATGCGTGAACATCGAATGGCGCTACAACGAGGCAACAATCGCGATCCGGCAGGACTTGGAGGCGCGGATCACCGCTTCCGATGTCGCGACTATCGCACAAGCGGGCGCCGCACACCGTTGAGGCTGTCGGGCCCCGATCGCGCCCAGGTTTGGCACTCGCCCATCGCCTGCTGATCAAAGCTAGCACACGATAGCTGCAACCTCTCCCGCTGCCCGCATCGAGCCGGAGTATCATTGCCGAAAAGGGGTTGAAAGCGGGGTTGAGGCGCTAAATCGCCCGAAACGGGCTGGTTTCCTGTTGTCTGAGAGGAGCATGCCTCCCGGCCCGCTCCATGCTCGCGATCTATCCCTGCGCGTTCAGCACCTTGCCGCCGGCGGTCACAGGGTTGGCGGCGATCAGGACAAAGGCGATCACGCAGGGCTCGGTGCCGCGATTGACCCAGTTGTGGATTGTGCCGCGCTGCACCAGCACGTCTCCGGCCTTCAGATGCACGCTCGAATCGTCGAGCTCCATGTCGATCTCGCCCGACATCACCACCGCGTAGTCGATCGAATCGGTGCGGTGGTTGCGCGGAGAGGAGCCGGGCATCAGCTCGAGAATGCGAAAGACCGTGCCGTTGGCCAGGGTAGTGCCGGTCCGGCGCCGCCCCTCGTCCTCGCTGCCGTTGTTGTCGACCGGGAAGCCCTCGGTTGTCCACACCACGCCCGCGGTGGCGCCCGGCCGCGCCGAGGCCAGGTTTTTCGCCATCTCGTCGATCTGGACGACGGCGCGTCCGTTGGCGTCGTGGCCGGTCACGACCCGGCGGAATTTGAGCGGCATCCTCGGTCTCCTTCGACTGGGCGGGGGGCTGGTTCGAATTTCTGCCGGAAGATCTTTGCCCGAGCCGACCGGGATCGGCAAGATCGGGGGATGCGCCCGGCGAGCGACGCGCGCATATTCGCCAGTTCCGGCGCGGAGACCTCCGACATGCTGCTGCGCATCCGCTCGATCACCTATCTTGCCGAAGCGATCAACGGCTATGAGTTCGTCGACCCGCGCGGGCGCGACCTGCCGCGCTTTGCGGCGGGTTCGCACATCGCAGTACGGCTGGGCGGCGGACACCTGGGCGGCGGGCGGCTTCGAGACTACTCGCTGTGCAGCGACCCGGCCGAGCGCCGGCATTACCGCATCGCGGTATTGCGCGAGCGCGATGGAGAGGGTTCGCGCCAATTGCACGAGGCGGCGCGGGTCGGCGACCCGGTCGAGGTGTCGTTGCCGCGCAACAACTTTCCGCTGGCCGAGGACGCGGTGCGGCACCTGTTTCTCGCCGGCGGCATCGGCATCACCCCGGTCATGGCGATGATCGCCGAATTGCGCCGCCGCGGCGCCGACTTCCTGGTGCATTACTGCACCCGCTCGCCCGAGGCGACCGCGTTCCGTGAGGATCTCGACCTGCTCGCGGCACAGGGGCGCGTCCGCTTTCATCATGATGGCGGCGACCCGGCACGGGGCCTCGACATCGCCGCGGCGTTGCGTGAAGCGCCGCCCGGGACCCATCTTTATTACTGCGGCCCGGCCGGCATGATGGCCGCCGCCGCTGCTGCCGCGGCCCATTGGCCGGCGGGGACCGTGCATTGCGAATATTTCACCGGCCCGGCCGCGCGCCCGCCGCAGCCCCTGGCGGAGGACTTGCCGTTCCGCATCAGGCTGGCCAAGAGCGGCGCCGAGTACGAGATCCCGCCCGGCGAAACCATCATCGACGTGCTGCGCCGTCACGACCTGCCGGTCAAAGCCTCGTGCGAGCTCGGCTATTGCGGCGCGTGCCTGACCCGATATGGGACCGGCGAGCCCGACCATCGCGACCAGATCCTCTCGGCCAAAGACCGCGAGCGCTACGTCCTGATCTGCTGCTCGCGTGCCAAATCCGCAGTCCTCGAATTGGATCTGTGACGGGCTCTGCTTCCCCGTCACCCGATTGGCACAAAAGGCGCCCGTGGCATGATTTACATGCTGATGCAGCCCGGCATGGTCTACGAATACCCGCTGTGGGCGGTGGGGCTGCTGCTGAGCGGGCTGTCGGCGCTCGGCGCGATGCTGCTCGCGCTGCTGGCCTGGCAATTTCTGCCAATCGAATTCCGGCGCCGACACAATGACGTGGCGGCGGCGATCTTCTCGGTCATCGGCGTGACCTTCGCGGTGCTGCTGGCCTTTGTGGCCATGCTCGCCTGGGATCACTTCAACCTGGCGAAAGCCGCGAGCTACGCGGAGGCGCAATCCGTTCTCGATCTCTACAATGTCTCGCTCGGTTTTCCCGACCCCGAGAGATCGGCGATGCGCGACGGCATAATCGACTACCTCGATACCGTGATCCGGGTCGAGTGGCCGGCGCAAGCCCGAGGCCTGAGCCTCGACCGGGGTTCCGCCTATCTGCAACAGCTGAACCGGATGGCGATCCGTCTCAACCCCTCGGCCACGGCCGATGGCGACCGGCAAGGGATGTTTGCGCAGACCCTGATGCGGCTGGGGGACGCGAGACAGCGGAGATTGCTCGCCGACGAGACCCCGGTCCCGTCAATCGTCTGGATCGTCACCATCGTCGGCGGCGTTCTGACGGTCGCCTTCGCCGCGTTGCTGGGCGTTCCGAACCTGGTCATGCATCTGGTCATGTCCGCAGCACTGGCGGTTTCCGGAATGCTGGTGCTGATCCTGATCATCGCGCTCAGCAACCCGTTCCGCGGCGACTTCCGGGTGTTGACCCAGCCCTTCGACCGGGTCCTGACGCAGATCCAGGCATTCTCGACCCACCCCTGAGCAAAACCTGATCTGCACCTCGACGCGACCCGATCGTGACGGCCTCCGATCGTGACGGCCTTGGAACGGTCCCCTCGACCGGTCTCGGGCGCCTGTTTCGCCTGTTTTCAGCAGGAAATCTGCAAGGCGATGGCGCCCAATGCCGAAAGCCATTCCCCGCGCCCGAGCGCGAACGCCTCCAATTTCGACGCTCGCTGCTTCTGCAGCATATCTGCAGCAAACCGTTGCCTCCTTCGCATCGAGCCGCCCGCTTTCAGTCGCTCTCCAGCGTCGCGACGATATGATGCAATTCTGGCAATTTTATGGGAATTATAGGCTTCACTCCCGTACCGCCCTCTTTGTCGGAGCATTGTAGCTCGTGCCATTGCAATCGGCTTAGGCGCGGCCGAGAGGGGCGGTGAGAACCGCCCCCTACGCGCTCTGGAGATCCTTACCGGTCGATGCCGCCCATGCACAAATATTTGACCTCGAAGAATTCCTCGATGCCGTATTTCGAGCCCCAGTAATTCGCAATGGGGCCGATGCCGCTTTCCTTCATGCCGCCGAAGGGGGCGATCTCGGTCGAGATGATGCCCTCGTTGATGCCGACGATGCCGTATTCGAGCGCCTCGGCGACGCGCCAGATGCGGCCGATGTCGCGGCTGTAGGCAAGGGGGCCGGCGATCATTTTCGGGAAACCGACCGTAACAACCGCCCGGCGGTATTTCGAAGGTCCTCTAACAGCGCGGGATCGACCGTTTGGTTGAGAAAGCCGTGCGCGATGGCATTGCGAGCCGCCAAGCCGCGGCGAAGCAGCGCGTACCGATCTTCTTCAATGATGCCTTCAGTCAGCAGCATCTTCAGCAGAGCCGATGAGGAAATCCGGCGGGTCGGGCGGATCTTCAGCGACGATAGATGGTGTCGGGCCGCCCCCTCGATGATCGACCATAACAATAGAAATTGTAGACGGCTCCGATCGTCATCCCCGTCGACGCTACCCGCGCTCGCCAACAGCTCGGAAAGTTCCTGAATTTCTGGCAATTCCGGGGGCGGTGTCCATTCTGGATCGGCAAGATCGGCATATACAACCCGGAGCTTCCAGCCGGCGCGATTCTCTAATACCCTGGCCAGCTGCTGTACTTGCTCGAAGCTGGCCGGAGAGGAGGTCTTGATCTCGACAACGATGTTCTCGCCATTTCGGCGCGCGACCAGATCTGGCGCCAGCGTGCGCAAGAACTCGGGCAGTTCTCGCGGTGAAGGGTGTACCGAAACCTGGTAGCCTTGCTGCGAATACCAGTCGGCATACTGCGTGATCGCTTCACGTTCGCTGGTGATGAAATCGGTGCCGCTGCTCATGGGATCCTGCCATGGTCGGGCGCTTCGTCCGCGCGCACATAGACGAAATCGGAGCCTGCTATCGACATCCGCTCGATTGCATCGAGCAGATACCGGCTGGCTCCGGTCACAGATAACCCAGCACCGAAGCGGCTTTTTCGGATCAGAAGCTCCGATACCTGGTTGTCATCCCGAAAAAGCACGCCCTTAAGTCCGTCGAGCAAGGATTTGGCTATATTATCGACGTCAAGCGTAGTTTCGCCATGATAGAAATAGATGATCAAGACTGCGAGGTCCGCATCGGTCAGTCCTTCCGACTGAATGCGTTCCCGCGCGGCTTGCGCCACCCGTTCGCGCCATCGTCGCCGTGACCGCGGGTTTGCGTTGGCGCTCCGCGGCGCACCGATAACGATAAACTCCATTGTGAATCATCGTAGCGGCGCGCCGCCAATCATATTTAGCGGTCGATGCCGCCCATGCACAGATATTTGACTTCGAGGAATTCCTCGATGCCGTATTTCGAGCCTTCGCGGCCGATGCCGCTTTCCTTCATGCCGCCGAAGGGGGCGATCTCGGTCGAGATGATCCCCTCGTTGATGCCGACGATGCCGTATTCGAGCGCCTCGGCGACGCGCCAGATGCGGCCGATGTCGCGGCTGTAGAAATAGGCGGCCAGCCCGAACTCGGTGTCGTTGGCCATGCTGATCGCCTGGGCCTCGGTCTTGAAGCGATAGAGCGGGGCCACCGGGCCGAAGGTCTCCTCACGGGTGATGACCATGTCGGTGGTGACGTCGGTCAGCACCGTCGGCTCGTAAAAGCTGCCGCCCAAGGCGCTGCGCTTGCCGCCGATCACCACCTTGGCGCCTTTTTTGAGCGCGTCGGCGACATGCGCCTCGACCTTTTCAATGGCCTTCATATCGATCAGCGGGCCGATCACCGCACCCGGCTCGAACCCGGCGGCGACCTTCATCGCGCCGGCGGCCGCGGCGAGCTGTTTGGTAAAGGCGTCATAGACCCCGTCCTGCACCAGGATGCGGTTGGCGCACACGCAGGTCTGGCCGGCATTCCGGTACTTGGAGGCGATCGCGCCCTTGACCGCCATCTCGATATCGGCGTCGTCGAACACGATGAACGGCGCGTTGCCGCCCAATTCGAGCGACATCTTCTTGACCGTGCCGGCGCATTGCTCCATCAGCAATTTGCCGATCTCGGTCGAGCCGGTGAAGCTCAATTTGCGCACGATCGGGTTCGAGGTCAGCTCGCCGCCGATCTCCTTGGCGCCCCCGGTGACGCAGGAAAAGACACCCTTCGGCACCCCGGCGCGCTCGGCCAATTCGCACAATGCCAATGCCGAATAAGGCGTCGCGGTCGCCGGCTTCAGCACCATCGTGCAGCCCGCCGCCAGGGCCGGGCCGCATTTCCGGGTGATCATCGCCGCCGGGAAGTTCCACGGCGTGATCGCTGCGGTGACGCCGATCGGCTCCTTGGTGACGACGATGCGCTTGTCGGCCATATGCGCCGGGATCGTGTCGCCGTAGATGCGCTTGCCCTCCTCGCCGAACCATTCGATGAAAGCGGCGGCATAGGCGATCTCGCCCTTCGACTCGGCCAAGGGCTTGCCCTGCTCGGCGGTCATCAGGGCGGCCAGATCCTCCTGGTTCGCCATCATCAGATCGTACCAGCGGCGCAGGATGTGGGCGCGCTCCTTGGCGGTCTTGGCGCGCCAGGCCGGGAGCGCCTTGTCCGCCGCCTCGATCGCCCGCCGGGTCTCCTCGGCACCCATCCGCGGCACCGTGCCGAGGGTTTCGCCATTTGCCGGGTTGGTGACCGGGATCGTGCCGCGGTTCAGCGCGTCGACCCACTCGCCGTCGATATAGCATTGCTGCCGAAACAGCTTCTGGTCCTGGAGCTTCATCGCCCACCTCCCTTGGGCGGCGGCGCCGAGCCGCGCCCGTCAAAAGATAGGTACGGTCCAGCCGCGGCTTTGGCAAGGCGCCGGCGGCGCGCCGGCCGAGGTGCGCTCGACGCGCATATTTGCTGCTTCTCACAACTGTCATCAAAGCGTGATATTCGCGCGATGCCGGTCGCGGCTGCCAGGCGGCGCTGCGGCCGCCAAGATCGGGGGCAAGAATGACGATCCTCAGGCAAAGCCGCCGCAGCTTTCTCAAATCGGTCGCGACGACCGGCGGCGCCGCCTATCTCGCCGCGCGCTTTGCGGCACCGGTGCGGGCCGCAACTCCGACTGGCCCGGACCTCCAGGGGCTGCACGACAAGATCGACCACCTCATCGTGATTTTTCAGGAAAACCGCAGCTTCGATCATTATTTCGGAGCCTACCAGCCCCCCGGCGGCGGCGGCGTCGCCGGCCTATTGGACCGCGACGGGCGGATCGACCGCGCGCTTTGCCGGGCTGCAGAAGAACCCGGCCGGCGTTCCCTATGGCTATCTGCCGGTGCCGTATCAAATTCCTGGCTTTGCCGATGCGCTGATCGAGAACGGGCCGTTTCGCCTGGCCCCGTTCATCCCGCCCGACGCCAACGTCCCCTGGGACCCGATGCACCATTTCTTTCGCATGTTCGCCCAGGTCAACCACGGCAAAATGGACCGCTTCGTGGCGTTGGCGCTGCCCGGCAAGCATGTGTTTTTCGACAAGGGGCCGGGACGCAACCCAACCGAGATGATGCTCGCCGAGTCGACGCCCTCGGGTGCGGTCCTGGGCTTTTATACGCGCCAGGATCTCCCCCACTACCATCGCCTGGCCGACGAATACGTGCTGTTCGATCATTTCTTTCAGGCGATGTCAGGCGGCTCGACCGGCAATGCGCTCTATCTGGCGGCGGCGCGCTCGGCCCAATGGACCAAGCCGCCATCGTCGAAGACCGGGAGCCTCGACCCGCCGGTCTTCGATCGGCCCTACGACAGAAGCGGAATTCTGATCAATGACGTGGCGCCGGTGAACGGGCCGACCGAAACCTATATGGGCTCGCTCGATCTGGCGCCGCCGCCCGACGAGCAGACCTATCCCAATATCGGCGACCGGCTCAACGCTGCCTCGCTCTCCTGGGCCTGGTACAACGAGGGGTGGAACGCGGTCAAACCTTGGGCGTTGAAGACCGCCTTCGGACCCGGCGACGGTTCGATCGTCGCCGACACGCCCGCCCTCTACGTGTCGCATCACAACCCGTTCCAATACTACCCGAGCTGGTTTGCCAATGTGAAAGCCGGCCATATCCGCGACTGCGATGATTTTCTCGACGATCTGAAAGCGGGACGACTGCCCAATGTCTCGTTTATCAAGGCGACCGGCAGCCATGACGAGCACCCGGCGGATTCGGCGCCGCAATGGGGCGAGGCGTGGGTCATGAAGTCTCTTAAGGGCGCTCGGCGACAGCCGGCTGTGGGCGAAGAGCGCGGTCGTCATCACCTATGACGAGGGCGGCGGCTTCTGGGACCATGTGGCTCCGCCAATGCCCGACGCCTACGGCTGCGGCACCCGCGTGCCGGCGCTCCTGGTCAGCCCTTGGGCGCGGAAGGGCTATATCGACCACCGCATCGCCGACACCACTTCGGTGCTGGCGCTGATCGAGGCCCGGTTCGGCCTCGCGCCGCTGCAACAGCGCGACGCACGGGCCTACAACCTGCTCGACGGCCTCGATTTCGGTCAAAAGCCGCGCGCACCGGCCTTCGCCTGAGCCGCAATACCCTGCACTGGTTTTCTTTATAATTGGATTGACGGAAAATCTGGATTTCGATCTGTTGAGTATAAATCTGACTCGATCCATATTAAATCTATGTTAAATTGAGCACGTAGGGTGGGTGGCACGTAGGGTGGGTGGAGCGTTGAGGCTGGGCAAGAATTCGCCTCGTCCGCGACTTGCGCCGGTGTACGATTTCGTGATGATGAATTGCACCTACAAGTCCGGCTAGAGCCGCGAGCAGGCGAGTTTCCTGCCGCCGCGCATCGAGGATTACGTCGGCTGGGACAACCGGGCGTGCGATCGGAAATAGGTCGCCAGCGTGTCGAAGGCGCGCAGCGCCGGCCGGCTGTGGGGGAAGAGCGCAGTCGTCGTGACCTATGACTCGCCGCCCCGCTTCCGTCTGACCGCGGCGGCGTCCGGGGGCGACCCTGGCGTTGTCGAAATGGGAGTTGCGCGGCGGGGTCGGCATCGTCCAAGCGGCACATTCCAAGTATAATTTGCGATGACCAGCAGCGAGCTGTTGCGCCGGCTGCGCCGGCTCGGGGCACGCGTCGTTCCCGGGCGAGGGAAAGGCGGTCATGTCATGGTGTTGCTCGGCACCCGCAAGACCTTTGTCCCGACAGGGAGCGGCGAGTTAAGGCGGGGTACGCTTCATACAATCTTCCGCGATCTCGGCATTACGGAAGATGGTATGCGATAAGAGGATCAGCCGATGAGCGAATGGGAGACTACACCGCTAACCTACCCCGCCCGGCTGGAGCCGGATGAGGAAGGCGGCTACGTGGTCGCTTTTCCAGACTTTGGCTGCGGAGTGACACAAGGTGACTCGCGGGACGAAGCGCTCGCACAGGCCGCCGATTTGCTCGAGACGATGGTGGCGAATTACATGGCCGAGGATTGGGACCTGCCCGATCCATCCGCAGCCGATGGTCGACCGCTAGTAGCATTGGCACCCCTTGTCGCAGCCCAGGCGGAACTCTTTCGGGCCATGCGCAAGGCCGGCTTTACCAAGGCGGGTTTGGCTGAACGCCTCGGGATATCCGAGCAGCAGGCGCGCCGCCTCTTCGACATCCGCCGCGCTCCGCGCCTCGATCAAATCGAAAAGGCGATGCGCGCCCTCGGCCGCCGCCTCGTCGTGACGTCGGACGCGGCGTGAAGCTCCTCGCTCTCGCTCGCGGGCGGCGGCATACTCGGCGGCGCGACGGATATCGGAGGGCTCGGCTTGCTGCAGGATCGGCGCATCCTTCTGATCATCTCGGGCGGGATCGCGGCCTATAAGAGCCTCGACCTGATTCGCCGGCTGCGCGAGCGCGGGGCGGCGGTGCGCGCGATCATGACCGCGGCGGCGACGCATTTCGTGACCCCGCTGTCGGTCGCCTCGCTCAGCGAGGACAAGGTCTACACCGATCTGTGGTCGCTGACCGACGAGAGCGAGATGGGCCATATCCGCCTGTCGCGCGAGGCCGACCTGGTGGTCGTGGCCCCGGCCAGCGCCGATCTGATCGCGCGCATGGCGGCGGGGTTCGCCGACGATCTGGCGACGACGGCGCTGCTGGCCTCGGACAAAAGGGTGCTGCTGGCGCCGACGATGAATTTGATGATGTGGGCGCACCCGGCGACCCAGGCCAATCTGGCGACCTTGGACGCGCGAGGGGTGGTGCGGGTCGGACCGGGCTCGGGCGAATTGGCCTGCGGCGAGGTCGGCTCGGGCCGCATGGCCGAGCCGCTGGAGATCGTCGCCGCGATCGAAGGAATGCTGGCGGGACCCGACCGGCGGCTCGCCGGAAGGCGGGCGCTGGTGACCAGCGGGCCGACCCGCGAGCCGATCGACCCGGTGCGCTATCTGTCGAACCATTCCTCGGGGAAGCAGGGCCATGCGATCGCGGCGGCGCTGGCCGCATGCGGCGCCGAGACGGTGCTGGTGACGGGGCCGACCCACGAACCGGCGCCCTCCGGGGTGCGGATCGTCCCGGTCGAGACCGCGGTTGAGATGCTGGCCGCCTGCGAGGCGGCATTGCCGGTCGATGTCGCGGTGATGGCGGCGGCGGTCGCCGACTGGCGGGTCGAGACCGCAGCCGGGCACAAGCTCAAAAAGGACGGCGGCAGGCCGCCATTGCTGCGCCTGACCGAGAACCCCGACATCCTGGCGAGCATCTCGCAGCACGCCAACGACCGGCCGGCGCTGGTCATCGGCTTTGCCGCCGAGACCGACGACATCGTCGCCAACGCCCGCGCCAAGCGCGCCCGCAAGCGCTGCGACTGGATCCTTGCCAACGACGTCTCGCCCGGCACCGGCACCTTCGGCGGCGAGCGCAACACGATCCACCTGGTCGATGCGGACGGCGTCGAGGACTGGCCGGCGATGACCAAGCGCGAAGTCGCCGACCCGCCTCGCCGACCGCATCGCGCAGCGTCTTCGGCCGCAATGAAGCTGAGTGCCATCGCGCTGATAGTCGCCACGATAGCTGCGGTGTTGCTCTCTTTCCGTAAGCGACTGACCTGGCGGAGCTACCGGCCAATTTCAGCCCGGTGTCGAGGCCGCTTGTCCGCAGCGAGCGGTGCGGCGACACTCACCCCCGAGACCCGGTGAACCTTCGGCGGCGGGCCGCGTGACATGGTTCGGCTGACCAAAAAACTCCTGTTCGCGATCGAGGCGGTGCTCGACATCGCCTATAATGGCGGCGCGGTGCCGGTGCGCTCGGCCGAGATCACCGAGCGACAGGGCATCCCGCGCCGTTATCTGGAGCCGGTTCTGCAGGAGCTGGTGCGGCACCGAATTTTGCTCGGCATTCGCGGGCCGAGCGGCGGCTATCGTCTGGCGCGCGAGCGGCGCCTGGTCAGCCTCGGCGACATCGTGCGCACGGTGCGCGGGCTCGAAACCGCCGAGGACCCGATCAGCGATCCGGCGGGCAGCGCTCTCGGCCACCAGGTGGTGCGCCCGCTGTGGCTCGAATTGCAGGAGGAAATGATGCGGCGGCTCGACGCGCTGACGCTTGACGAACTGTGCACCCGCGCGCACCGTGCCGCCATTCCCGGCCGGGCGACCGAATTCAGCGATTTCGAGATTTGAGCCGGCCCGCCGGCTCGTTGCAGCGCCGCAACCGGCGCCTACATAAATAACGCACACCCCACGGGAGAAATACCTGATGGACACCGCCGGCATGCCCAATTCTCAGACCGCCGAGTTTCGCGGCCGCGTCTATGACAGCATTATCGAGACGATCGGCGCCACGCCGCTGGTGCGGGTCCATCGCCTGGCGCGAGAGGCGGGGGCCAAGGCCGATATTCTGGCCAAATGCGAGTTCTTCAACCCGCTGGCCTCGGTCAAGGACCGCATCGGGGTGTCGATGGTCGCAGCGGCCGAAGCCGCCGGGCGGTTGAAGCCCGGCACCGTGCTGGTCGAGCCGACCTCGGGCAATACCGGGATCGCACTCGCCTTTGTGTGCGCCGCCAAGGGCTACCGGCTGATCCTGACCATGCCTGACAGCATGTCGATGGAGCGGCGAAAGATGCTGCTCCTGCTCGGCGCCGAGCTCGAGCTGACCCCGGCGGCGCAGGGCATGAAGGGGGCGATCGCCAAGGCCGAAGAGATCGCCAGGTCCTTGCCGGACGCGTTCATCCCGCAACAGTTCCAGAACCCGGCGAACCCCGAGATCCATCGCCGCACCACTGCGGAGGAGATCTGGAAGGACACCGGCGGCAAGGTCGATGTGGTGGTCAGCGGCGTCGGCACCGGCGGCACCTTGACCGGCGTCGGCTCGGTCTTAAAGCCGCGCAAGCCGGGGCTCAAGATGATCGCGGTCGAGCCCGAGGACAGCGCGGTGCTGTCGGGCGGAGCGCCGGGTCCGCACCGGATTCAAGGCCTCGGCGCCGGCTTCATCCCGGACATCCTCGACACCAGCCTGATCGACGAGGTTGTCCGCATCGGCAACGATACCGCCATGCGGGTGGCGCGCGAGGCGGCGCGGCTGGACGCGCTGACCGTCGGGATTTCGTCGGGTGCAGCGCTCGCGGCCGCGCTCGAGGTCGGCAAGCGGCCGGACATGGCCGGCAAGACACTGGTCGTGGTGCTGCCGGATTTCGCCGAGCGCTATCTCTCGACCGCGCTGTTCGAGGGGCTCTGAGGGGACCGCGCATGGAGCTCAGCGACGAGCAGTTTCAGCGCTATGCCCGGCACCTGATCCTCGACGAGGTCGGCGAGGAGGGCCAGGCGCGACTGCTGCAGTCGCGCGTGCTGGTGGTCGGCGCCGGCGGGCTCGGCTCGCCGATGCTGCTCTATCTGGCGGCGGCGGGGGTCGGGACCCTTGGGATCGTCGATAACGACCGGGTCGACCTGACCAACCTGCAGCGCCAGATCGTGCACGCGACGCCGAGCGTCGGCGCCCTCAAGGTCGAGAGCGCGCGTGCGACATTGGCTGCGGTCAATCCCGGAATTCGCGTCGATATCTACCCGGTGCGGCTCGAACCGGACAACGCCGAGGCATTGATCGCCGAGTACGACCTGGTCGCCGACGGCAGCGACAATTTCGCGACGCGCTACCTGTTGACCGATCTGTGCTGCCGTCTCGAAAAGCCGCTGGTGGCAGCGGCATTGTCTCCGTTCGAGGGCCAGCTCTCGACCTTCCGCCCCTATCTCGGCGCCGGACACCCGTGCTATCGCTGCTTGTTCCGTGAGCCGCCGCCGCCCGATCTGGTGCCGCGGTGCGAAACCGCCGGCATCCTAGGCGCTATTGCCGGCGTGCTCGGCACCTTGCAGGCGGTCGAGGTGCTGAAAGAGCTGCTGGGGCTCGGCGAAAGCCTCGACGGCACGCTGCTGCTCTACGATGCGATGCGCGCCCGCTTTCACCCGATCCGCATCGCCAAGGACCCGGAATGCCCGACCTGCCGCCAGCCGAGGCTCGCCCTGGCGACGGGTTCATAGACTAACCCCCGACAGACCGGCGGCCGATGTCGCGGCGGAAGACGCCTTCGGGCCATTCGATCCGGTCGATGGCGCCATAGGCCCGCGCGGCGGCTTGGGCGAGGTCACCGCCCAGCGCGGTGACGCCGAGGACCCGACCGCCATCGGCGAACAGGCGCGTGCCGTCGCGCCGGGTGCCGGCGTGGAAGATCTTGAGGGCGGGGTCGGTGCCGGCGAGACCGAGGCCGCGGATCTCGCTGCCGCGCTCGGGCGCGTCGGGATAGCCGCGCGCCGCCAGCACCACGCACAACGCCGCATCTTCATGCCAACGCAGGTCGACCTGCCGCAATACCCCGTCACGCGCCGCGATCAGCGCCGGCAACGGGTCGCTGATCAGCCGCATCATCATCGCCTGCGCCTCGGGATCGCCAAACCGCACATTGTATTCGAGCAGCATCGGGCCCGATGGAGTCAGCATCAGCCCGGCGTAGAGGACGCCCTTGTAGACGCGTCCCTGGTCCCGCATCGCCGCGACCGTGGGCAGAATGATCCTGTCCATGATTTGGTCTTCGAGCGCCGGGGTCAGCGAGGGCGCCGGCGAGACCGCACCCATGCCGCCGGTGTTCGGCCCGGTGTCGCCGTCGCCGAGCCGCTTGTGGTCCTTGGCGCTGGCGAGCGGCAGCGCGTCCGTGCCGTCGGTCAGCGCGAAAAAGCTCGCCTCCTCGCCTTCGAGAAAATCCTCGACGACGAGTTCGAGTCCGGCGGCATTGAACCGTCGCTCGATCAGCGCGGCGTCGATCGCCCGGTACGCTGTGTCCAGATCCATCGCGACGGTAACGCCCTTGCCGCCGGCCAGGCCGTCGGCTTTGACCACGATCGGAGCGCCGCGCTCGGCGACGTAGGCCTTGGCGGCGCCGGCATCGCGAAAACAACGATAGGGCGCGGTCGGAACCCCGACGCGTGCACACAGATCCTTGGCAAAGGATTTCGAGGCTTCGAGCGCCGCGGCCGCGGCCGTCGGGCCAAAGGCGGCGACACCCTCGGCTTCGAGCGCATCGACGAGCCCCAGCGCCAGCGGCGCCTCCGGCCCGACCACCACGAAATCGATCCGTTCCCTTCGGCAGAGCCCGACCAGACCGGCGATGTCGGTCGCGCGGACGGCCACGCATTCGGCCTCCTCGGCGATCCCGGCATTGCCCGGCGCGCAAAAGAGCCGGTCGACCAAAGGCGAGGCGGCGATCGCCCAGGCGAGCGCATGCTCGCGTCCGCCCGAACCTACCACCAGCACCCGCATCGCGCTCGCTCCCATGCTCGGCTATCATGTGGGGATGGACGATCTGCTGGTCGCGGCCCCGCCCCGCACGAACCTGACCGAATATACCGTCTCCGAGCTGTCGCTTGGCACTCAAGCGCTCGATCGAGGACGGCTTCGGCCATGTCCGGGTGCGCGGCGAAATATCCGGGTTCAAGCGCCACGGCTCGGGCCATTGCTATCTCGCGCTCAAGGACGCCGACGCGGTGCTCGACGCGGTGTGCTGGCGGATGACCGCGATCCGGCTCGCGGTCAAGCCCGAGGACGGGATGGAGGTGGTGTGCACCGGGCGCCTGACGACCTTTCCCGGGCGCTCGAAATACCAGCTGGTCATCGACACGATCGAATTGGCCGGGGTCGGCGCGCTGCTCAAGCTTTTGGAAGAGCGGCGCCGGCGCCTCGCCGCCGAGGGGCTGTTCGCGGCCGAGCGCAAAAAGCCGCTGCCGTTTCTGCCGAAGGTGATCGGGGTCGTCACCTCGCCAACCGGAGCAGTGATTCGCGACATCCTGCACCGCCTCGCCGACCGCTTTCCGCGCCGTGTGCTGGTCTGGCCGGTAGCGGTGCAGGGCGAAGCTGCCGCGGCCCAGGTGGCGGCGGCGATCGCGGGATTCAACCGGCTTTCGAGCAGCGGCGCCGTCCCCCGCCCCGACCTGATCATCGTCGCCCGCGGCGGCGGCAGCCTCGAAGACCTGATGGCGTTCAACGAGGAGATCGTGGTGCGCGCCGCGGCGGCCTCGCTGATCCCATTGATCTCGGCGGTCGGGCACGAAACCGACACGACCTTGATCGACCATGCCAGCGACCGGCGCGCCCCGACCCCGACCGCGGCGGCCGAAATGGCGGTGCCGGTGCGGCTCGACCTCGTCGCCGACCTCGCCGGCAAATCCTCGCGATTGTCGGGCGGGCTCGCGCGTCTCTTCGCCGAGCGCCGGCTGCACCTCGCCGGCCTGGCGCGCGGGCTGCCCGCACCGCAGGATTTGATCGGCCATATGGCGCAGCGCCTCGACGACCGCGCCGAGCGGCTGCGCCTCTCTGCCGAGGGTCATCTGCGCGCCGCCCGGCACCGGCTCGACCTCGCCGCGGTGCGGTTGCGGCCCGAGGTGATGTCGGCCGATCTCGCCCGCGCCGGCGACCGCCTCGCCGACGCCGAGACCCGGCTCGGCGCCGCACTCGGGCGCTCCTTCGCGGCCGGGCGCGACATGCTCGACAATTTCGCCGGCCGGCTCGCGACCCATTCGGAACGGCATGAGAGCCTCTTGGCGCGCGGCTATGTCGTGGTCCGCGACGGCGACGCGCGGGTCGTCACCGAGGCCGCAAAGGTCAAGCTCGGCGCGGCGCTCGACCTCGAATTCTACGACGGCAAGGTCGGCGCCATCGCCGGCCGCACCCCGCGCCGCCCGGTGCGTCGGGCTTCGCCCCGGCCCGAGCAAGGGCAGCTCTTCTAGGGGTCGGCGGCCGCCGCTGATCGCCGCTCGCTTCGTACCATATCCCGCGCCGCGACTGGACGCGGCCGACCGGCGCGAGTAGCTTCGCCGACTTCGAGCCCTCGACGGAGAACACGATGCGACCCTCGGGACGCGCCCCCGATGCGCTGCGCCCGGTCAGCCTCGAAGGCGGTGTGGCCAAATATGCCGAGGGCTCGTGCCTGGCGAAATTCGGCGACACCCATGTGCTGTGCACCGCCTCGGTCGAGGAGCGCGTGCCGCCGTTCTCTGCGCAACACCGGCAAGGGCTGGGTCACCGCCGAATACGGCATGCTGCCGCGCTCGACCCAAACCCGCACCGACCGCGAGGCGGCGCGCGGCCGGCAGAGCGGGCGCACCCAGGAAATCCAGCGGCTGATCGGGCGCAGCCTGCGCGCGGTGACCGATCTCGCCGCACTCGGCGAGCGCCAGATCCGCATCGACTGCGATGTGCTGCAGGCCGATGGCGGCACCCGCACCGCCGCCGTCACCGGCAGCTATGTGGCGCTCCATCAGGCGCTCGCCGGGCTCGTCGGCGGCGGGCAGCTCCCGGCGCTGCCGCTCGCCGACAGCGTCGCCGCGGTGTCGTGCGGGATCGTCGCCGGCGGCGCCGTCCTCGACCTCGATTACGCCGAGGATTCGCAGGCGATGACCGATGCGAATTTCGTGCTGACCGGCAGGGGCGGCATCGTCGAAATCCAGGCGACCGCCGAGGGCGCCCCGTTCGACGACGCGCTGTTCGCCGAGATGATGCGGCTGGCGCGCGCCGGAATCGCCCTGCTTGACCCGGCGTCAGTGGGCGGCATTGGGGCTCGGCTCGAGATGACGGCGCGCCGCTTCGAAGGCAACCGGCTGGTCATCGCCAGCCACAACCCCGGCAAGGTCGAGGAGATCGCCGAACTGCTGGCCCCGTTCGCGATCGAGACCGTCTCGGCCGCCGCACTCGGCCTCCCCGAGCCCGAGGAAACCGGCGACAGCTTCGAAGCGAACGCGGCGCTGAAGGCGCGCGCCGCAGCCGCAGGCAGCCGGGCTTGCCGGCGCTCGCCGACGATTCCGGGCTCGTCGTGCCGGCCTTGGGCGGTGCGCCCGGCATCTATTCGGCGCGCTGGGCGGGGCCGGCCAAGGATTTCCGGCTGGCGATGGCGCGCGTCCACCGCGACCTCGGCGACAAGGACCGCAGCGCCCATTTCGTCGCGGTGCTGGCACTGGCCTGGCCCGACGGCGACGAGGCGCTGTTCCGCGGCGAAGTTGCGGGCAGCCTCGTCTGGCCGCCGCGCGGCGAGCGCGGCTTCGGCTACGACCCGATGTTCCTGCCCGAGGGCGGCGGCGCGAAACCTTCGGCGAAATGGATGCCGGCTGGAAGCACGGCATCAGCCACCGCGCCCGCGCCTTCGCCAGAGCTGGTCGCGCGTGCTTCGCCGGGCGTGTGAGGTAGAGGGTTGCCGGCCGTGCCGAGCCGCTCGCGATCTATATCCACTGGCCGTTCTGCCGGTCGAAATGCCCCTATTGCGACTTCAACAGCCATGTCCGCGACCGGGTCGACGCGGCGCGCTGGACCCGCGCGTTGCTGGCCGATCTCGACCGCCAGGCCGATCTGCTTGCCGGGCCGCGAGGTGGGTTCGGTGTTTTTCGGCGGCGGCACCCCCTCGCTGATGCCGCCCGAGACCGTCGCGGCACTGCTCGACCGGGTGCATCGCCATTGGCGGGTCGCCGCCGATGTCGAAATCACCCTCGAAGCCAACCCCAATTCGGCCGAGGCCGAGCCGTTTCCGCGCCTTTGCCGCGGCCGGGGTCAACCGGCTGTCGTTGGGCGTCCAGGCGCTCGACCCGGCGGCGTTGCGGTTTCTCGGCCGGGCCCACGACCGCGGCCGAGGCGATCGCCGCCATCGAGCAGGCGCGCGACAATTTCGCCCGCTTCTCGTTCGACCTGATCTATGCCCGCCCCGGCCAGAGCCTCGCCCAATGGCGGCACGAGCTCGACGAGGCGCTCGGCCTCGCCGGCGAGCATCTCTCGCTCTACCAGCTGACGATCGAGCCCGGCACCGCCTTTGCGACGCTCGGCCCGGCAGGGCAGCCTCGTGCCGGCCGACGACGACACCGCGGCGGCGTTGTTCGAGACGACCCAGGAACGCCTCGCCGCCCGCGGGCTGCCGGCCTACGAGATCTCCAACCACGCCCGCCCCGGCGCCGAATGCCGCCACAACCTCGCCTATTGGCGCTACCGGGACTATGCCGGCATCGGCCCCGGCGCGCATGGGCGGGTGACCCGCGGCGGCGTCAAATACGCGACCCGCGGATATCGCACGCCCGAGCGCTGGCTCGCCGCGGTCGAGACCGCCGGGATCGGCCTCGAGGAAACTGCGGCGATTGAACGCGACACGGCGATCGAGGAAATGCTGATGATGGGCCTGCGCCTCATTGAAGGCGTTGCCCGCGCCGATCTCGAAGCCCTCGCCGGCCAGGATGCCGAGACCCTGTTCGCCGACAGCCTCGCCCGGCTGATCGAAGGCGGCTTCCTCACTCTCGACGAGCAGCATCTGACTGCCACCCCCGCCGGCCGCCAGCGCCTCAACGCCGTGCTGGGCGCCTTGCTGTCCTGAGCCCGCCACCTCGTCTGCGCCAGGATGTCCGCCCCGCTCCCGATCGAAATCGGATCGCTGCGCGCCGCCTATCTCGCCGGCCAGCTGCGCGCGACAGCGGCGCTCGACCGGGTGCTCGCTCGAATCGCCGAGTGGGAGGATCCGGCATTGTGGATCTCGCGAACCGACGAGGCCGCGGTGCGTGCCCATGCCGGCGCGCTCGATGCCTCGGCTGCGGCCGATCCGCGCTTCATCGAGCGCATGCCGCTGTTCGGCATCCCGTTCGCGGTCAAGGACAACATCGATGTCGCGGGCCTGCCGACCACCGCCGGCTGCCCGGCCTTTGCCTATAACCCGTCGGCGACCGCCCCGGTCGTGGCGCGGCTCGTCGATGCCGGCGCCGTCTTCCTGGGCAAGACCAATCTCGACCAGTTCGCGACCGGGCTGGTCGGCACCCGCTCGCCCTATGGCGTGCCGCGTAACCCGTTCGATGCCCGATACATTCCCGGCGGTTCGAGCTCGGGCTCGGCGGTGGCAGTGGCGGCCGGCCTCGTCAGCTTCGCCCTCGGCACCGACACCGCGGGATCGGGGCGGGTCCCGGCCGCCTTCAACAACATCGTCGGGCTGAAGCCGACCCGCGGCCTATTGAGCACGCGCGGGGTCGTCCCGGCCTGCCGGTCGCTCGACTGCGTCTCGATCTTCGCGCTGACCGCGGAGGACGCGGCCTGCGTCTTCGACGTGGCCGCATGGTTCGACCCGGACGACCCGCTCGCCCGCCTCCCGGATACGGCGGGGTCGGGCTTTGCGCCCGGTTTCCGATTTGGCGTACCGGCCTCGGTCGAACTCGAGTTCTTTGGCGACGACGACGCCTCGCACCTGTTCGCCGCGGCAGTCCGGCGCCTCGGGACCCTCGGCGGAACGCCGGTCGAGGTCGGGTTTGCGCCGTTTCGCGATGCCGGGCGACTGCTCTACGACGGCCCCTGGGTCGCCGAGCGCCTCGAAGCCGCGGACGCGCTCTTGTGCCAAAATCCCGAGGCGGTGCTGACGGTCACCCGTTCGATCATCGAGGGCGGGCGGCGTTACCGTGCGCTCGATGTCTATCGAGCGCAGTACGAGCTGGCGGGGCTCCGCCGGGCTGTCGACCGCGTGTTCACTTCCATCGATCTTCTGTTGCTGCCGACCGCCGGCACGATCTACCAGACCGCTGCGGTCGCGGCCGAGCCGGTGCGGCTAAACGCCGATCTCGGGCTCTATACCAATTTCGTCAACCTGCTCGATCTTGCAGCAATCGCAATCCCCGCCGGATTCACCGGCGCCGGCTTGCCGTTCGGGGTTTCGCTGATTGCTCCCGCCTTCGCCGATCGGGCGCTCCTCGGCCTGGCGGCACAATGCCAGGCGGCCTCGGGACTGCCGCGCGGCGCCGTTCGCCTCTGAACGCCGGTCCTTGGCTTTCGAAACGCGGATCAGTCTTCTCCGGCCGGCTCGCCGGCGAGCATCACCGGTTCCGGATAGCTCTGCCGGCTGAGGATCAGACAGAACCCGGCGACGATCAAATAGCCGAGCGCCACCGGCGCCGAGCTGCCGATGCCGAGCGAGGTGCCGTGGATGAAGCCGAAGAACGACAGGATGGCGCCGGCGCCGGCGAACAGCGCCGCCCACTCGAACTTGCGGTCGATGATAAAGACCGCGATGGAGCCGAGGATCAGGCCGGCGAGCACGGCACCGCCGCCAAGCAATGCCATGCCGTGATAGACGACGCCGGCGGCCCCCAACTTGGCCATGCCGATCTTGTCGGCCGAAGTGCCGGCGGCGGCGAGGGCACCATCGATCATGGTCTGGGCCCAGGCGGCGATGTTCGGCAGGATCGCCAGGATGATCGCCGGCGCATGCCGCGGCGGCGTCGCCTGGAACGCCTGCGCGCCGATGACGAGACCGATGTAGAGCAGAATCGGCAGGATCGCGACCAGCGGGATTATGGCCAGCAGCAACGCGGTCAGGCCGAGAAAGCACACCGCGGCGATGACCACCCCGGTCGCCAGCGAGTAGCCGATCCGGCCGCCGACCGCCTTCCATCCGGGGTGGCCGATATAGACCGCCGGCGGGAACGGGCTGCCGAGCAGCGCGCCGACGATGGCGCCGGTGCCGTCGGCCAGCAGGATCTGGCGCAGGCTGTAATCGTCGCCGGCGGCCGCCGCACTTTCCACATTGTTCATGCCCTCGGTGAAATTATAGATGCCGAGGGGCACGGCGGTAACGAGCAATGGCCCGATGGCGCCCAATGCCTTGGCGAAATCAGTTGACGGATAGGGCAGCCGCAACCCGAACTGACCAAAGGCGGCGACCACGTCAGCCGGCTGCATCAGATTGTCGAAGTGGACGAGCTTCGCCAGCCAGGCGAGTGCCGTGCCGAGCACGACCGCGACCAGTCCTCCGGGCAGGCCGAAGGGCAGGCGCACGCCGGCCATCCAGCTGACCAGCACGATCGCCAGCGACAGCATGAACAGCCACGGGTCTTCCCAGCCGAGAAAGGCCGGACGCATCGAGATGAAGGCGATCGAAATGCCGGCGAGGGTGCCGAGCATCGCGGCGCGTGGCGTGTATTTGCGCACGGTCGGACCGACAAAGGCGCCGAGCAGCACGATCGCGCCGATCACCAGGCACCACACCAGCCCCGACCGCCAGGCCAGCAGCGCATCATGCGTCTTCAGGTAGATCGGCAGCATGATCAGGAAGACGACAATGAACATGTGCGGCACGCTCGGCCCATAGGGCATCGCCGTCACATCGTCGCGCCCTTGGGTTTTGGCGAGCCGCCAGGCCAGATAGGCGTAATAGAGATTACCCAACGGCAACGCGATGCCGAGGGCCGGCAGAATCCGGCCATAGACGATGTCGGCCGGCAGGTTGACCACATGCAGGCACAGCCCGGTCAAGACGATGACGTTCAGCACGACGTTAGTGAACAGGCCGAAAAAGCCGTTCCAGTCGCCGGGCACCCACCAACGGGGCGCGTAGGCTGTCCGGTTCATCGCGCTCCCTCTCGAAGATCGGTCGCCGGCAAGGCGGCGATCACCGCAGCTGACTCTGCGACCCAGCCGAAGATGCCGCCCTGCGCCTTGATCATGCGCAGCCCCATCTCCTGAAATTCGGGAAAGTACGAGCCGACGCAGTCCGCGACGACGACGCATTCGTAGCCGCGGTCGTTAGCCTCGCGCACCGTAGTGTTGACGCAGACTTCGGTGGTGACACCGCAGACGATCAGCTGGGCGATACCGCGATTTTTCAGCATCGCGTCGAGGTCGGTCGCGTGAAAAGCGCCCTTGCCCGGCTTGTCGACAACCGGCTCGCCGCGCACCGGGTAGAGCTCGGGGATGATGTCGTGCCCGGGCTCGCCGCGCACCAGGATGCGGCCCATCGGCCCCGGGTCGCCGATCCCAGCCGGGAGCCGGCCGCGCGCCTTTTTGGAGGGCGGCAGGTCGGCCAGGTCCGGGCGATGCCCCTCGCGCGTATGAATGACGCTGAGCCCGGCGGCGCGCGCCCTTTGCAGCAGAAGCCGGGTCGGCGCGATGGTCCGCCGCAGCAGCGAGACGTCGTTGCCGAGCGCCGCGCCAAAGCCGCCCGGCTCCAGAAAGTCGCGCTGCATGTCGATGATCACGAGGCCGGCACGCGCCGGATCGAGATCGAACGGGTAAGGCTCCGCCGCGATGACCGTCATGATGGCTCACGGCGCATGCAACAAACGGGCCCACCGCGGCCACTCGCGTTCTCCCGCCTCCACTGAGCGCGAGCCTTGGGCGACGGCTTGCACTTACGGCGCGAAAATGGGCAACAGCACGCTTAACAAACGATCGATCGCCCGCAATGCAAACCCCTCACCGACTGAGCGCAACGAGGGGGCGAGGACCACCCTCGACGGGCCTCAGGTTCCCCGCACTAGAAGGCGCCGCCGCCCGGCTGGTGCCTATCGCCGGAATGGACCAAGAGGCGCGGGCCGAGCGCGGCGATCGAGGGTGCGCCCAAGAGGCCGAGGTCGCGGTCGATCTCCTCGCGCAGGATGTCGAGCGCCCGCTCGACGCCGGCCCTCCCCGCGGCGGCAACCCCATAGAGCGCGGCACGTCCAACCAACACCGCGTCGGCGCCGAGCGCCACCGCCTTGATCACGTCGGTGCCGCGGCGGATGCCGCCATCGACCAGGATCGCGATCCGGTCGCCGACCGCCTGACGCGCCGCCGGCAGCAGGTCGAGCGGGGCCACCGCCCAATCGAGCTGGCGCCCGCCATGGTTAGAGATCACGACGGCGTCGGCCCCGATCTCAGCCGCGCGCACGATATCCTCGACGCTCAAGAGGCCCTTGATGATCAGCTTGCGCGGCCACCGCGCGCGGATCCGCGCCAGCGTCTCCCACGACAATGCCCGATCCATTTGCGAGCGGATCCACTGCGCGCTGTCGAAAAACCGGCGCCGGTCCTTCGGCACGAAATCGATCACATTGGCAAACCGTGGCATGCCGTGGGTCAACAACCCCGAGGCGAGCCAGCGCGGATGCATCAATGCGTCGAATTTCGAGCTCCAGGTCAGCGATTTCGGGTCCGACATGGTGCGCTTGTGCCATTCCCGATTGCCATAAATCTGGGCGTCGACGGTGACGACCAGCGCTTCGCATCCAGCGTTGGCCGCCCGCTCGATCAGGCTTTCGCGCACCTCGGGCGGACCGAACACGTAGAGCTGCCACCAATAGCGCAATCGCGGCACGCGCCCGACCCGGTCCATCGGATCGTTCGACATCGTGCTCTGGGCAAACGGCACCCCGGCCTCGGCCGCGGCCTCGGCCAGGTGCAGATCGGCGTGCGGCCAGAACAGCTCGTTGAGCCCGGTCGGCGCGATCGCCAGAGGGATCGCCATCTTGCGCCCGAACAACACGGTCGAGGCGTCACATCGCGACACGTCAACGAGCGAGCGATGCAGAAAGCGCCACTCCGCCAGGGCGGCGATGTTGCGCGCGAGAGCCGCCTCGTCGTCGCCGCCCGATTCGAGATATTCGAGCGCAAAGCGCGGCAGGCGCCGATGCGCCATCGCCCGCAGATCCTCGATCGCGACCGCCCGGTCGAGATTGCCGCCGGCATAAAAACGCCGCTGCGGGCTCGTGCCGAGGACCGCGGGCGAGGCCCAGGCAAGTGTGCGGTCCGCGGGCGCCAGCGCCGGCGACGCCCGCCTTTGTGCTCGATCGCGGCGCCGGCTGGCCGCGATCAGGGCGCCGGCAACCATTCCGCCCGCCGCCAGCGCGACGGCACCCTGCCACGGCGTCCGGCTCCGGTCATCGCCCCGTTTCGGCTGCGTCGCCGAAGTCGCGGCGCAGGCCGCGCCTTGCTGCAAACCCTCGATTTGGTCCATCCGCGTGCCCTTGGTCGAACCGCCGTACGGCATTATGTCGGCCTGCCGCCGACGACGGCCGCCGACATTCGGCGGCCCCTGCTTTTCCCGAACGTCCGCCGGCACCCCTCGTTCCGAGGCGGCCTCGCTGCCGCCTCCAGCTTCGGCGACGGTCGGCTTATCGGCCGGACCCGGTCATCGGTTCAGCAGCCACAGGATCAGCGAAACGATCGCGCTGACGACGAGGCAAGCGACGACGGGGAAATAAAAGGAAAAATTCCTCCGCCGGATCGCGATGTCGCCGGATTGTCGGCCGAGGCCGAGCTTGAGGAGCCACGGCAGTGCGAGGGCCGCCGCGACCGGCCACACTCCGATCCCAGCGCCGGGCCGGGCCCGGTCGGCGGTGCTATCGATGACAGCAGCGGTCCCGCGCCGCGGTCTCCGTGAATGGTGTGGCGTCCCCGGCGTGACTCGAACACGCGACCCACAGTTTAGGAAACTGTTGCTCTATCCGGCTGAGCTACGGGGACGTTGCGGTTTTCGGCGTTCGGTCCGCTTTCCCGGGTCAGACCACCTCGCGGGCGTGCAGGTCGGCGATCGCGGCGGGACTGTAGCCGAGCTCGCGCAAGACCTCGTCGGTATGCTCGCTCAGACCCGGGGTCGGGCGCAGCTTTTCGGGTTCCGGCGTGCGCGTCATGTTGATCGCCTGGCCGACCACCTTGATCGGGCCGAGCTTCGGGTGGTCGATCGGCCGCGCCATTTCGAGGTGCTGCACCTGCGGGTCGGCAAAGGTCTCATTGATCGTGTAGAGCGGCCCGCACGGCACGCCCACCTCGTTCATCAGCTCGACCCAATAGGCGCTCGGGCGCTTTTTGGTGATCTCGGCGATCCGCTCGTTGAGCGCCTTCCGGTTTTTCGAGCGCTGCGGCCCGCTCGCGTAATCGGGGTCGTCGAGCAGCGCCATCGCATCGGCCGCCTCGCAGAAGCGGCGGAACATGTGGTCGCCCGAGGCGGCGATGTTGATCTGCCCGTCGGCGGTCGGGAACAGCCCGGTCGGGATCCCGGTCGGGTGGTCGTTGCCGGCCTGCTTCGCCACCTCGCCGGCCATCAGCCAGCGCGACGCCTGGAAATCGAGCATAAAGATCTGCGCCTCCAGCAGCGAGGTGTGCACCCACTGCCCCTCGCCCGATTTCTCGCGCTCGATCAATGCCATCAGCATCGCCTGGGCGAGCAAGAGGCCGGCGCACAGATCGTCGATCGGGATGCCGACCCGCACCGGCCCCTGCCCCGGCAGTCCGGTGATCGACATCAGCCCGCCCATGCCCTGGGCGATCTGATCGACCCCCGGCCGCTTGGCGTAAGGCCCGGTCTGGCCAAACCCGGAGATGCTGCCATAGACGATGCGCGGGTTGATCTTCTTGACGCTTTCGTAATCGACGCCGAGCCGGTGCTTCACGGTCGAGCGGAAATTCTCGACGATCACATCGGCCTTCTCGGCCAATTTCATAAAGATCGCCAGCCCGTCCTTGGTCTTCAAATCGAGGGTCAGGCTGCGCTTGTTGCGGTGCAGGTTCTGGAAATCGAACCCCTCGCGGCGCGAGCCCGTCACATCGCGCCCGTCGTCGCCGCGCTGCTCGATCTTGATGACGTTGGCGCCCCAATCGGCGAGCTGGCGCACCGCCGTCGGCCCGGCCCGCGCATGCGTCAGGTCGAGGACGGTGAAATGCGACAGCGGCAAGGTTCCGATGCTCACGAATGCGGCCCTTTCGTGGTTCGAGTGTGCTGTTCACGCCGCCGACACGGACCGGCGCGGTGCGCGGCCGGGCAACGGCTGGATTCGGCGACAACTGTCGTCCCTGTGGCGCACCAAGGTCAAGCTGTCAGGCAGCGGCGGGACAACCCGCTCGGCAGCAACCTGCGCATCCGACCACCGCTTCGAGCTGCGCAGCGGCGTTGCTGCTGCACCGGAAACCTGCCGCCGCGACCGATGATGCCCGCCCGCTTTCCATCGGAATGACTTCTTGAGGCGTGATTTTTTTCGCCTCGCCTGCATCCATTCGGCGGATGGCTGCGTAGAGGCGAGCAGCGACGGATTCCGGTCGCCCTTATCCAGGAGAAGTCCTGTGCGCCGAGGTCTCGGCAGGCAAACAGAACCTCACGCAAATGTGACCGGCTGTGCGCGGTGGCGATGGCGCGGTTTTGTGAGCTCGGGCGTACGTTCTCGAACATCCGCCCGATACGCGGTCACAGTTCCAGTAAAACGACCTTTGCCCCCGCCATCTGCTACGCCGCTTGATGCATCTTTCGTTACATGATTGACCGCCGAAGCAGTAACCACGTCATCGCTAAGGAGAGCACAGTGACAAAGCTGACCCGACGCTCGTTTCTTCAGCAAACCCCGGTAAGCGCAGCAACCCTGACTTTGCTGCCCGCGATGCCGGCCCTGGCCGGCATCCGCCACTCGCCGGAAGCTGCGGCGCCCCCTTTGTCCGCCGAGGCCGCCGGCTCCAAATCGATAATGGTCCATGTCAGCAATCCCGCGACGGGCGAGATGACGCTCCTCGTGGGGGCTCGGGAGATCGTCCTTCGCGATCCTCGAATCGTTGCGCGCCTCGTAGCAGCAACCCGCGAGGGCCAGGGCGCCTGACAAGGCCTTCTCCGCAGCGCAGGCGGTCGTTCGTAAGGCGGCCATTCGTTTTGTAAAGCCGCCGCTCGTTTTTCAGATTGAAAGGAGAGGTGCACAGATGTCATCCCATCGTGAAGCCCCGGAGATTTCCAAAGACCCGGTCGCCGACAACACCGATGTCTACGCGTTTGTCAGCCCAGACAATCCGGACATGGTCACTTTGATCGCCAATTATATTCCGCTCGAAGGGCCGGCCGGCGGACCGAACTTCTATGAGTTCGGCGATGATGTGCTCTATGAGATCCACATCGATAATGACGGGGACGCGGACGACGACATCGTCTATCAATTTCGTTTCTATAGCACGCTGCAAAATCCCGACACTTTTTTATACAATACCGGACCGATCAGCTCGCTGACCGATCCGAATTGGAATAAGCGCCAGTTCTATTCGCTGACCCGGGTGAAGAATGGCCGCGCCACCGTCCTGGGCAAGGACCTGGCCTCTCCGCCCTGCAACATCGGCCCCTTTTCCACGCCCAACTATGCCGCGCTCGCTCAGCAGGCGATCCACCGTTTGCCGAGTGGCGAGACCGTGTTTGCCGGGCAGCGCGCGGAGGGGTTCTACGTCGATTTGGGCGCGGTCTTCGACCTCCTCGATCTGCGGCCGTTCCAGAACCTGCATATCAATCCGATGGCCGCCGCCCCCGGCGTCAATGGGACCAACCGGCTCAATGTCCATACCATGGCCATCCAGGTCCCCAAGACGATGCTGACGCGCGACGGCTACAATCCGACGAATGAAAGCGACCCGCGCTCGGTCATCGGCGTCTATGCTTCGGCCAGTCGGCAGAAGGCGAGAATTTTCGAGGGTAATGGGCAGGTCGACGAGGCGGGACCATGGGTGCAAGTCTCGCGGCTCGGCGATCCGTTGTTCAACGAAGTCATCATCCCGCTCGGGCGCAAGGATTTCTGGAACACGCAACCTCCCAGAAGGGACAAGCAGTTTCTCAAATATGTACAGCAGCCGGAGGTCCCAGTTCGGCTGGTGGAGTATTATCCGGGAGTTTTCCCCAATCTGGCCGCTTACCATAAGGATCGAGCCGATTTGGTCGCCATTCTTCTGACCGGGATCCCGGCGGGCATCATTTCCGGCTTCCAGAATTACACCGGTGATACGCTCGCCGATCTGTTGCGGCTCAACATGGCCATCAAACCGACGACGACGGGGCCGAGCATCTTCGGGATCTTGGGCGGCGACCTCGCCGGATTTCCCAATGGACGCCGGGTGTTCGACGACGTCTTTACGATCGAGTTGCGCGCCATCGCCGGCGTCACCATCCCTCTGGTCGATCCGACATTTGCGCCCGGACGGGGCCGCATCCGCGGTCACCGATGGCCTCACCCCGGCCAATATCAGTTCCCCGTTCCTGACCAGCTTTCCCTATCTGGGGATACCCTACTCCGGCTTCGACAACCCGAGTTCCTAGCGCTTAGACGCATTCGGATGGTGCCGTCTCACCTCGACGGCCCATCACGGGTTGAGCGAATTGTGTGTTTGCGTCTGAGCCCTAGGCGCGGCTGCGGGTTTTTGATGAGGGAGCGAGATCTATGGAGGAGGCCAAGAAAATGGCTGAGCAACACATTGACCGGGTCCATTCGGAAACCGTCGTGCTGGATATTGGACAGGATGTCGGGGCGCTGGTCATCTACACCGATGCCGGGCTGCGCGGCCGGGAAATCGAGGTCAGCCCACAGGGCAGCGAAGCAAAGCGAGTCCATGTCGAGGTCCTGGAGCGGAGAATTAACGACCGGCCGGTGTTCGCGGCGGTCTTTCCCGGGCTGCGCGCTGGCGACTACGACATTTGGGAAAACGCGCAGAAGCCCAATACCGTTACTATCGTCGGCGGCGAGGTCGCGACGATCGACTGGCGTTGATCTGAGGCAGGAAGCTCCGGTCGCGGCCGAGACTGACCTCTCGGCGCCGCCCGGCGTCCGCGGTGGTTCGGCGGTCGCGTCGATTATTCCTTGTGGACACGATCGCTGTGCCCCTCGATCGGTCCGCCGCAAAGAGTCGAGGGAACCCCGGCTGCCGGCTGTCATTGGCGGCGGCTCGCCGAGGATATGGCGCCAGAGAGAGAACGACATGCTCGCCTTGCTGAGCCGAACCTTGCGACAGCCCGCGGCGCTGCGGCAGCCGATTATCGCCATCTACGCGCTGCTG
This sequence comes from uncultured Alphaproteobacteria bacterium, assembly GCA_963795485.1. Classification (GTDB taxonomy): domain Bacteria; phylum Pseudomonadota; class Alphaproteobacteria; order ATCC43930; family CGMCC-115725; genus AP-15. The sequence goes on along the minus strand of CAWCIL010000006.1, from coordinate 832,649 downwards.
ATCCTCGCCAATCTGGCCGTGTGGGCATGGGCCGTGCTGGTGTTCGGCGGGCAGCCGGTCCTGCTCGGCACGGCGCTGCTGGCTTATGGGTTCGGCCTTCGTCATGCGGTCAACGCCGACCATATCGCGGCAATCGACAACGCGACCCGCAAACTGATGCAGGAAGGCCAGCGGCCGGTCGGGGTCGGCTTGTTCTTTGCGATGGGCCACTCGACCGTCGTGATCCTGGCCGCGGCCGGCGTGGCCGGCACGGCGACGGCGCTGGCCGGGTCGTTCGACCGGTTCGAGGCGGTCGGCAGCATCATCGGCACCAGCGTCTCCGCGGTGTTCCTGTTCGCCATTGCCGCCGCCAACCTGATCATCCTGCGCGGCGTCTGGCAAACCTTCCAGCGCGTGCGCAAGGGCGGGCGCTACGTGGCGGAGGATTTCGACCTGCTGCTCAACAGCCGCGGCCTGCTGGCGCGCTTGTTCTGCCCGCTGTTCCAACTCGTCAGCCGGAGTTGGCACATGTATCCGCTCGGCTTCCTGTTCGGGCTCGGGTTCGACACCGCGACCGAGGTTGCGGTGCTCGCGGTTTCGGCAACCGCGGCCGCCAAAGGCGTCTCGATCTGGTCGATCATGCTGTTCCCGGCGCTCTTCGCCGCCGGGATGTCGCTGATCGACACCACCGACGGCATCCTGATGCTGAGCGCCTATAACTGGGCATTCATCAAGCCCATTCGCAAGCTCTACTACAACCTGACCATCACCTTTGTGTCGGTCGTGGTCGCGGTTGTGATCGGGGGCATCGAGACGCTGGGATTGATGGGCGATCAGTTCGCGTTGAAAGGCGTATTTTGGCATGCCGTCGGCGCGCTGAACGGCAACTTCACGGCACTCGGGGTGGCCGTCATCGGCCTGTTCATCGCTGCCTGGGTCGGTTCGGTCATCGTCTATCGCTACAAGGGTCTGGACGAAATACCGGTGACATCCGCCTCGAACGGATCGGCAGCGCCCCCACCCTGAGCGAAGCGGCGCTGCTCGCCTCCCACAGTGCAGCAACCCGTTGGATTGGGTTGCGAATCGGCCTGCCGGGCGATCCGAGCCTGATCAGTGAACGATGGCAGGAACGCCTCGTCGCCCCCCTGCGCGCGACTGTTCGAGTGTGATCGGTAATGGCAATAGTGACGCTGTGCGCATTGGCGCATCGAGCGTCCTCGGCCAAGGCCGCCGCGGCGACCTCGCGCGCCAGCTCGAGCCGGGCGCGGTCGAGCAGATATTTCGCGGCGAGCGCCAGCACTTCGGCGGGGCTCATGGCCGCGCCCGGCCCAAGGCCGTGTTGACGAAAACCGGTTTTCCCCTTTTAAATCCGAGTGGGCCGACCCAAAATGATCGGGTCCGGCGCGATTGTAGATGGCTATGCTGGCGGATCAATCCTCATGCAGGTGCGGCAGCGGCCTCAGGACCCTGCGCTGCTGCGGCCTCGATGTCGCGGGCCTGCCGCCGCCGGGCTCGGGCGCCCCGCTGTTGCCGGTCGTCGAGCAGGCGGTAGCCGCGCATGCACGGGGTGCGCTCGCCGAGGCCGAGCGGCTGTGCCGCGAGGTGCTGGAGCTGATGCCGGCGCAGCCGGAGGCGCTCTCGACCCTGTGGCGGATCTGCCGGGCCGACGGCCGCGCCGCCGCTGCCGAGGCGTTGCTGCGCCGCCTCGTGGCATTGCACCCGAACACGCTGTGGGCAACGCATGAATTGAGCCTGCTGCTGCTGGCCAAGGGGGCGCTCGCCGAGGCCGAGACCCATGCCCGCAACGGGGTGCGCATCGCCCCCGAAAACCCGCAATCGCACAACATCCTCGGCATGGTCATGACCGAGGCCAACCGGCCGCAGACCGGCGAATACCATTACCGCCGGGTGATCGAGCTGTCGCGTGAGCGCGACCCGATCCTATTGGCGAACCTCGCCTGGAATTTGAAGAACCAGGGCCGGATGACCGAGTCGCGCCGGCTCTACGAGGAATCGGCGGCGGCCGCACCGGAGGTGGTGCCGACCCTGCTCGGCTGGTCGCGCATGGAGGAGGCCGACCGGAACTTCGCCCGCGCCGGCGAATTGCTCGGCCGCGCCGAGGCGCTGGCCCCGAATGATCCGAGCATCCTGCTGACGCGCGCGGTGTTGCACGGCCGCAGCGGCGCCTATGCCGAGGCGCTCGCGGTGCTCGACCGCGCGGCAGCGGGCGGCAGCGGCGGGCTCGGCGCCGGCGAGCTATTGGAAAAGGGCCGGCTGCTCGACCGGCTTGGGCGCTGGGACGAGGCCTTTGCCGCGTTTGACGAGGGCAAGCGCCAGTGCCACGCCGAGAGCGGGCTCGCCTACCGGGCCGACGAGGCATTGCAGCTGGCCTCGCGTCTCAAAGGCTTTTTCGGCGAAACCCGGATGCAGATCCTGCCGCGGGCGCGACCGCGCGACGACATCGCCCAGCCGATCTTCATCCTGGGATTTCCGCGATCGGGGACGACCTTGGTCGAGCAGACCTTGTCGGCCCACCCGCATATCGCCGCCGGCGACGAGCTGCCATTCGTCAACGAGCTGGCGGCGACGATGCCGCGGGCGTTGAACAGCCCCCTCGCCTATCCCGAGGCCTTGGCCGAGCTGTGGATGGGCGACCGTCGCGACGGGCTCGACGCGCTGCGCGACGACTACCTCGAACGGGTGCGCCGGCTCGGCATCCTCGGCCCCGAGACCCGGTGGTTCACCGACAAGATGCCGCTCAACGAAACCCATCTGGGGCTGATCGCGCTGATTTTTCCGCAGGCACCGCTGCTGCACGTGCTGCGCCATCCGCTCGATGTCGTGTTGTCAACGTTTTCCAATCACCTGACCCACGGGTTCTATTGCGGCTATGCGCTGGAGAGCGCGGCGCGGCATTATCTGTTGACCCTGGATCTGGTCGAGCATTACCGCGCGCAATTGGCGTTGCGCTATCTGCCGGTCCGCTACGAGGACATCGTCGACGAGCAGGAGGCGAGCGTGCGGCGCATGCTCGACTTCATCGGCGAGGAATTCGACCGGCGCTGTCTCGATTTTCACCGGAACCGGCGCTATGCGCGCACTGCTAGCTATGCCCAGGTCACGGAGCCGCTCTATGACGGCTCGCGCTATCGCTGGCGCCATTACCGCGCGCAATTGGCGCCGGTCATCGACATGCTGACGCCGGCGATCGAGCGCCTGGGCTATGCAATCGACTGACGCCGTCGGGCCCGACCTGGCGGCACTGCTGGCGCTGGCGAGCGAGCACGAGCAGCAGGGCCGGCTCGACGAGGCGCAAGCCATTGTCGACGGCATCCTCGCCGCGGCGCCGGACGAGCCGGCAGCGGTGCATCAACAGGGCATCCTCGCCTATCGGCGCGGCCGGGCCGGCGAGGCGGCGGCGTTGATGCAGCGCTCGATCATGCTCGATCCGGGCTCGGCATTGTTTCACCGCAATTTCTGCGAAGTCTGCCGCGCACTGGGCCGGCTCGACGACGCATTGGCCGCCGGCCGGCGGGCCGCAGCGCTCGATCCCGCCGACCCGCACTGCCACCATAATCTCGGCATCGTCCATTACGACCGGCTCGATCTCGACGACGCGATCCTGGCGGCCGAGCGGGCGCTCGCGATCGAGGCGAGTTTTGCCGGAGCCCATTTCGCTATTGCCGAGGCCTCGCTGCTGCGAGGCGATTTCGCCCGCGGCTGGGACGAATACGAGTGGCGCTTCGGGCTCGCCGGGGTGGCTCCGTTGTTGCCGCCGAGCGACCGGCCGCAATGGGATGGCATGCCGCTCGGGCGCGGCCGGACCCTGCTGCTGATCGCCGACCAGGGCTACGGCGACGCGATCCAGTTCGCCCGCTACATCCCATGGGCGGCGGCGCGCTGCCCCGACATCGCACTCGCCTGCAGCAGCGAATTGCAGCCGGTCATGGCACAGCTGCCGGGTGTGGGCACGATGTTCGACCATTGGCGCCGGGCGCCGGATTTCGCCGCCTTCTGCCCGTTATCGAGCCTGCCGCGTCTGGCCAGCACGCGGCTGGAGACGATCCCAGCGGCGGCGCCCTACCTGCGCGCCGATGCCGCCAAATTCGCCGTCTGGGTCGAGCGGCTGTGGGGATTGCTGCCGCGCGGCTACCGGCGCATCGGCATCGTCTGGGCCGGGCGCCCGACCCACCGCAACGATCTGCGGCGTTCGATCCGGCTCGCCGCCTTGGCGCCATTGGCGGCACTGCCGGGCGTCGCACTGGTGTCGTTGCAGAAAGGTCCGGCGCAGGCCGAGATCGCCCAGTATTGGGGACGTGCGCCGCTATTGAACCTCGGCCCCGAAATCCGCGATTTCGCCGACACGATGGCGATCCTCGAAGGCCTCGAGCTGGTGGTCTCGGTTGACACCGCGGTCGCCCACCTCGCCGGTGCGATGGGCAAGCCGGTATGGATCATGCTGCCCTACGCGCCCGACTGGCGCTGGCTGCTCGACCGCGCCGACAGCCCGTGGTACCCGAGCGCGCGCCTCTTCCGCCAATCCGCCGAGCGAAGCTGGGAGCCGGTGATCGCAGAGATCGCCGCCGAGCTCCTCAGGTGACGAACAGCAGGTGCGAGATCTGCGACGCGCTCAACGTCGGATCGCCGGTCAAATGTGTTACCAGCTCCTCGCCGGCGGTGGCGCCGCTGGCCGAGTAGTAGAGGTTGCCATTGGTCGTGCCATAAGCGAAGTGCTCGGTGGCGGCGGTAAAGCTTCCGGCGGCATCCTGCACGAACAGGCTGCCGAGCGGCTTCGGCGTCGCGGTGGCGCCCGGCAGGACAAAGCCCGAGCCGCTGACAAACTCCATCTCATTGCTCGCCGACGCGGTGAAATCGGCGATCGTGTTGCTGCCGGCCGCCGAAAAGACAAACAGATTGGCGCCAGCCCCGCCGGTCATCGTGGTGTCGCCGCCGGCGTAGAAGACGTCATTCCCGGCGCCGCCGGTCAGGACATCGGCGCCGCCGCCGGCGTAGACGACGATGCGGTCGGGTGCGGCCACGCCCGCGGCGCTGACCGTGTTGCCGTTGTTGCCGTCGGAGACCGTGATCGTCGAGCCGGCAACGGCAAAATTGGCGGCGGCGAGACTCAGGGTATTGGCGGCACCGTCAGCCAGCACATAAGTTTCGACCTCGCTGACCCCATTGGCGGCGATCGCGCCGGCCGTCGTCATCAGCAATTCGTTATTGCCGCCGCCGCCGCTGACCGTGTCGGTCTTGGTCAGGTTCGCCGCGGTGAAGACGAAAATATCGTTGCCGGCGCCCCCCTTCAGCACATCCGCCCCGGCGCCGCCGTAAATGTCGAGATTGTCGGTGGTGCCGGTCAACCCGGAGCCATTGATGGTATTGCCGCCGGTGCCGCCGTAAATGTTGATCGGCCTGGCGAGCACGTCGGTGAAGTTCGCATTGGTCAAGGTCAGGCTGTTCGCCCCGCCATTGGCGAGCCGGTAGATCTGAACAGCGGTCACCCCGGCGACCGCGATGGTGCCGGGGGTCGTGACCTCGAGCTCGTTGTTGTAGCCGGTGCCGGTGATCTTATCCGCCGCGGTCAGCGTCGCCGCGGTGAACACGAAAATCGTGCTCGCCATTGGCGCTACCAGTCAGGACATCGGCGCCGGCGCCGCCGTCGATAGTCAGCTGCCCGGTCGTCACCGTGGAGGCGTTGACCGTATTGCCGTCGTCGCCGCCGATCACCGTGATCCGACCGTTGACACCGGTAAAATTGGCGTTTGCCAGGGTCAGGCTGTCGGCCCCGCCATTGGCCAACGCGACGGTATTGAAGCCGGAAATATTGGCGCCCATCGCCGCGGTGCCGGCGGCGGCAAATTCGATCTCGCCCCGCCCGCCGCCCTCGACCAGCCCGGTAAACACCGCCCCCTTTTCGACCACCAGCGCCTTGGTGCCGACGCTGCTGCCCATCTGAACCGCCACGGCGCCCGTCGCCGTCGAGGTGCTGGCGACCGTACCGAAATTGATCAGGGTGGTATTGCCCTCGTGGTGGATTCCGCCATAGAAGCCGATCACGCCCTTGATGATCCCGCTATTGGTCACGACGCCGCCTGCCTGGCCGAGCGCCACTCCGGCGGCGCTGCCGGCGATCGTCGCCCCGGCGTTGTTGGTGACGCTGCCGCCGCCGCGCAGGTAGATGCCGTCAAGGGTGCCGGTGGTCTCGATCAAACCGGCATTGACGACGCTGACCGCGACGCCGCGGTTGTAGATGCCGTCGAGATGCCCGGCAATCAGCCCGCCGGCCTGGTTCGTTACGGTGCCGCCGCCGTTCAGGTAGACCCCGTTTTCCGCGGAGCTCTTGATCGAACCGGAGTTCGTGACCGTCCCGACGCCGCCGCGGAAGGCGATGCCGTTTCCGTCGCCCGAGATCAATCCGACGCTGACGCCGGTTCTGCTGTTGGTAACGCTGCCGCCTGCGTGGAGATAAATCGCCGCGTTCGTGCTGGTATTCTGGACCGTCCCGAAATTCGTGATGCTCCCGCCGTGCTCGGTAACGATGCCATTTCCGCTGGCGGCGGAAGTGCTGATGATTTTACCGAAATTGGTCACGGTGCCGGGCGCATTGTTGATGTAGATGCCGGTTCCGGGGCCGGTGATCGAGGCGCCCGTCGCTCCGGCGGCGCCGTTGCTGACCGAGCCGCCTTCGAGCAGGGCGACATTGGCGAGGCTGCCCGCATTCTCCAGCGTGCCGAAATTGACGACGGTGCCGGTGGTTCCGGCGATTGCGATGGCGCCTCCAGTGGTGCCGACGATCAGCCCGGCGGTCGAGCCGCTCCGGCCGTTGGCGACCCGGCCGCCATCGTCCAAGAACACCCCGTCGCTGCCGCCCTTGACCGTGCCGAAATTGGTCACCGTGCCGGCGCCGTAGCCGACATAGACCCCGTTGGCGCTGCCGGTGTTGCTGATCAGCGCCGTCGTCGAGGTGCTGCTGCCGTTCGCGACGCTTCCGCCCGCTTTCAAAAAGACGGTCGTATGAGAATCCGCGCTCGCGATCGTGCCGAAATTGGTCACCGCGCCGACGCCACCGCCAACCAGCACCGCGTTGCTGACGCCCGAGATCAGCGCGCTCGTCGCCGCGGCCGAGCCATTGACGACGCTGCCGCCGGCGTTCATGTCGATCCCGATGCCGTTGGCGCCGGTGCCCTCGATCTCGCCGAGATTGGTGACGATACCGGGGGCAAACTCGATCAGGATGCCGTCGCTGTACCCGGCGATCAGCGCCTCGCCGCTGACCCCGCTCGGGGTGACCGAGCCGGTGACCAGATTGTCGATGGTCCCACCCGCCAACAGCTGGATCCCGAAGCCAGACGTGCTCCCCGTGGCCTCGATCGTGCCGCGATTGTCGACGGTCCAGGCAAAGTCGGCGTTGCCGAAAATGCCCTGGCCGCTGACGTTGGTGATTTTGCCGGTCACGGTCGCCGTGCGCTGCGTCGCCGGATTGCTCAGAGCGATCAGCGTCGTGTAAGTGCCGCTGTAGATGGTGCCGGCCATCGCCGTCTCCCCAATGTTCTGTGCCGACCGCGCCGCGGGTTTGTTAATTAGTTGTTAACTATTCGCGCAGTCTAGCCGCCGCGGCAATGCTTGTCAAAGAGTAATCCGCGCGCCGTTCGACCGGCCGCACCGTCGCTTGTCCGTCGTCGCCGGGGCCGGCCCCGGCTTTCAGCTGCGAACGAAAGCGCCATCGCGACGCTTGGCCCCGGCTACCCGACTCAGCTTTTGCCGTCCAGGCTTATGGCGTTGATTTTACTCGGGAGCGGGCGAAATCGGCGCGAGCTGGCCCCGCGCCGATCAAGAACGAACCTTAGTTCTGGTAGCTCGGGTCGAGCCGGTCGGCGAGACGCAGCAAGGCCGGCCATTCGCGCTGGCCCTGGAGGCGCGGCATATTGCCGGCAAACTGCGCGGCCTGGCGCTCGCAGGTGTCGGGCGACGGCACCACCATCTTGGCGCCGGCGGCGACCGCGGCCATGATCTTCAGCTGCGCCTCGGCCGAGCGCTCGAAATGATAAGTCAGCGAAAACGCCTCGGCGACGTTGCGCCCGGTCGCGAGCAGGCCGTGGTTGCGCAGCACCAGCACCGGGTGCTGGGCGATGTCGTGTTGCAGCCGCTCGCGCTCGTCCATCTCCAGCGAGACACCCTCGTAATCATGGTAGCCGAGCCGGTTGTAGAACCGCATCGCCCACTGGCTGAGCGGCAGCAGCCCTTCCTCGAGCGCGCCGACCGCGATATCGGCCTCGGTGTGGGTGTGGACGACGCATTCGACATCGGGCCGTCCCATGTAGATGGCGCCGTGGATCACGACGCCGGCGTTGATCGGCTCGTATTCGGAGGGCTCGATCAGATGACCGTCGAAAATGTCTACCTTGAGCAGGTTCGAGGCGGTGATCTCGTCGAACATCAACCCGGAGGGATTGATCAGCATCTGGTCGGTCGTGCCCGGCACCCGCGCCGAATTGTGCGTCAGCACCAGATCGTCCCAGCCGAAATGCCGGATCAGCCGGTAGCAGGCGGCGAGATCGACCCGCACCCTCCATTCCTCGGGGCTGATGTGGGCAGGCTGGTTCGCAAGGTTTGCTTCGAGCGTGTCCAAAATTGTCTCCTCTCGACTGCGTCTGCTTGATCAGGAACTGGGCGCCCGGCGGATCCGAACGCCCCGATTGGTCACTACAATGACAGCGCCTACGAGATGATCAAGGTCCAGCCGCTCAAACGCGGCTGCGGCAAGCTGCACATAGGCGGCACGGCTCTCGACCTCGGGCCTCAGCAAGATCACTCCGGCATGAGTGCCGGGCGGATGGCGGCGCAGATCAGCAAACCCCTTGTCCCCTGTAATCAGCCAGCGACCTTCAGCCTGTATCCTCGGCCAAAGGACTTCATCAGACGCGCCCTGCCATCCCTGACCGAGCACCGATACCGCGTCGTGACCTTGCATGCTCAGCATGTCGACGATCTGGCGCGGCAGGTCTTCGTCTACCTTCACCCGTACATTTGCCACACGGGGTGTAGGCCTGGATGATTCCGCGTGTTTCTGAGGAGCGGGCCGAGTTATGCCCCTGATCACCCGCGACTTCATCCGCGCGGCAGTTAGACTGAGTAAAAGGGAATGAAATCAGCGTTGTTTACCGCCTCTGCTGCGAACCTCAGAGCAGCCTTTACGTCCTCTCCAGTGAGTTGCGGCCACGAGGCAATGACCTTCTCAGCCGTATCGCCTTCAGCAATGCTGCCGATGATCACGCTGACCGGAACTCGAGTACCTTTGATGCAGGGATCGCCATGATGGATCTTCGCATCAATAACGATCCGCTCTCGCCAGCTCATGCAGCGTCCCTTTACGCCGGAGTGAACATCGGCACCGGCGGGCCGCCTTCGCTGGGCTTGAAGACCAGCTTCACCGGCTGGCCGATGCGGATCTGGTCGAGGTCGCAATCGACGATGTTGGTCATCATCGTCGGCCCCTCGGCCAGGGTCACGTAGGCGATCGCATAGGGGATCGGCGCGCGGCGCATCACGCTGTAAGTATAAATCGTGCCGTTGCCTGAAACTTGCTGCAATTCGGTTCGGTCTCTGAAGCAGAACGGGCAGTGCATGCGCGGATAATAATGAGTTCTTGCCGCAGGCGCTGCATTTCCCCACCATCAGCTTGCCTTCCGAGGCGGCGGCCCAAAATGCCTTGGTTTCGAGGTTGGGCTGCGGCGCTTGGATTTTGCGTTCCTGGCGTTCCTGGCTCTGCATCGCGCTCACTCCCGCTCCATGATCACGGTCGCCGCCCCATGGCGGGTCCCGAGCGAGCCGCCGGTGCCGTGCGCCAAAGCGAGATCGCAGTTGGCCACCTGCACCTTGGGGTGCGCCTCGCCGCGCAGCTGCCGGACCGCCTCGACCACCTTGGTCAGCCCGCCGCGGTTCGAGGGGTGGTTGTTGCAGAGACCGCCGCCATCGGTGTTGAACGGCAATTTGCCGGTGCCCGAAATCAGATTGCCGTCGGCGACGAACCGGCCGCCCTGGCCTTTCGCGCAGAAGCCCAGATCCTCGATCTGCATCACCACGGTGATCGTAAAGCTGTCGTAGATCGAGGCGTATTTGATGTCGGCAGGCTTGATCCCGGCCTCCTCGAACGCCTTCGGCCCCGACCAAACCGCCCCGGAATAGGTCAGGTCGATCTCGCCGCCCATCTGGTGCTTGGGCGCTTCGCCGGCACCGATGATCCTGACCAACGGTCGCTTCAGGCTGCGCGCCACCTCGGGTGCTGCGACAATGATGGCGCCGCCGCCGTCGCTGATCACGCAGCAATCGAGTCGGTGCAGCGGATCGGCGATCATCGGCGAATTGACCACGTCCTCGACCGTGACCACGTCGCGCAGCATCGCATGCGGGTTGTATTGCGCATGGTGCGAGGCCGCGACCTTGACCCAGGCCAATTGCTCGCTGGTCGTGCCGTACTGGTGCATGTGCCGCATCGCGCACATCGCGTACATGTTCGCGGTCGCCGGGGCGTAGGGGTTCTCGAACGCGGTCTCGGCCGACTGCACTGTCGCGGCGCGCGGGGCGGTGCCGGTCGCCACCCCCTCGGTGCGCGGCCGGCCGGCCAAGGTGATCAGTGCCACCGAGCATTTGCCCGCTGCGATCGCCTCGGCCGCGTGGCCGACCTGCAACAGGTAGGACGACCCGCCGGTGTCGGTCGAATCCCAGTGTCGCAATTTCAACCCGAGATAGTCGATCATCGACAGCGCACCGAGGCCCGGCGTGTCGCCGGCGGCGCAGAAATAGCCGTCGATGTCGTCCTTTGTCAGCCCGGCGTCATCGAGCGCGCCGCGGGCGCATTCGGCGTGCAGCTGGAACAGCGACTTGTCGTCGGCCTTGCGTGTCGGGTGCTCGAAGACCCCGACGATATTGGCCCTGCCCTTGATGCTCATCGGCGGCTCTTCTCCCCTTCGAGGCGAATATGATCGCCCCCGATGGGATACCGTCCGGCGCCCGCGGTCAATCCCGGATCGTGCGCATCGAACCGACGCTCGCACCAGGCCTGCTTCCGACTTGCCGCGGCGCTTGCCGAGCCATCTCACGCCGACCCGTTCGACCGCGTCCTCGTCGCCCGGGCCTTTTCGAACACATGAGTTTTCGGCACCCGGGACGGGAAAATCAGAGCCTACGGAGTGCCGACGCTCGGCCTCGCAGCGAATTCAGTCGGTTGAAGCCGTGTCGTCGCCTTGACCGGCCGCCTATGCGCAGGCGATCAGCCGGTTCCCGTCCCAGATGCCGAGGATCGTGCGGGCGTCGCCGTATTCGACAAGCAGGTACGGATCGAGCCTGACACGATCCTGATAAAGCTCGCCGACGACAAAGCTCGCTTCCGGCAGCCGGTGCCGCAGCAGCAATGCGCGTGCGCGGATCGGCGCCGGCACCCCGCGCAGATCGTCGATGCTTCGCTCCCGCCACCGGGCCGGCCCCTTGACCGGCGCCAGCAATGGCACGAGCCCGAATGCGAAAGCGGCGAGGGCGGCTGCAGCCCCCCAGGCGACCTGATCGGCGGCGAAGAGCGCGATAAACGAGATGACGCCCGCCATCAGCGCCGCGACCTGCGCCGATTCGACAGCCCGCTGATGCCGGTACGCCCAACCTGCGGGGTGCCGGCGGACCTGCTCGGCCATGTGCCGGGCGAGCACGCAAGGCTCGATCGGTTCGAGTCCATCGGCCGAAAGAACCGAGTCCAAGACCTCTTGCGCCGAGAGGACGAGATTTGCACCGTCGAATGGCATCGGAGCACCTGCGAATGCGGTTGTGGCCCTTATAAGAACAATGCCGGCCGCAAACCGTGCCATCGCCCGGCGCAAAGTTGATGTTATGGGGCGAGGGCGGATCTCGACAGCCGAGGCCTGCCGTGCGGCCGAGCCTGTGACCGGCGCCGCTCCGCGGAAGGCCGATGGCGGACGCCCATAGGTCGCATGGAAGGCGTCGTTGAACCGGCGCAGGCTGCGGAACCCGGCGGCGAAGGCAATTTCGGACAGCGACATCGCAGTCTGATCGATCAGCCGCTTCGCCATCTGCACCCGTCGGGTCGCGGCGATCTCGCTCGGGCCGGCGCCGGTATGGCGGCGAAACAGCCGCAGCAGATGACGCGGCCCGATGCCGAGCCGCTCGGCCAGTTCGGCGACCGAGGCCTCGTCGAGGAAGCCCTCTTCGATCAGACGCATCGCACGCGCCACCGTCGTCGCCGTCCCGCTCCAGGCCGGGCTGCCCGGCGCCGTCTCCGGCCGGCAGCGCAGGCATGGCCGGAACCCGGCACGCTCCGCCGCGGCGGCCGACGCGAAGAACACCACATTCTCCGAGCGCGCCGGCCGCACCGGGCAGACCGGTCGGCAATAGATCCGGGTCGTCCGCACCCCGGTGAAAAACAGGCCGTCGAAGGCGGCGTCGCGCGCCAGGCGGGCGCGGTCGCATGTCGTGCGGTCGAGGTTCGGCAGCGTATTCATCGGCATGACCCGCAAGCTAGCCGGGACCATCGGGAGACAATAGCCGGAATCGGACGCGGTCGGCGGACGGCGTCCGAAAACGGCCAGCGGCGGCAAGCCCGGCCGCTCACCTTCCGGCATATGAACAATCGGACTCGCCTCGACCTGCGCGGCGCCGCGGCGCTCTATCACGGTTGGCTCGTGGTCGCAGCGGCCTTTCTCATTGCCATGTTCGGGTTCGGCCTCGGCTTCTACGGGCCCGGCGTCTACCTGGTCGCGCTCGAGGCGCGTCACGGCTGGTCCGTCGCCGAGATCTCGCCGGCGATCACCGCCTATTATGTCTTCGGCGCGACCTTGCTGTTCTTCTGCGTCGGTCCGCTCTTCGAGCGCTGGGGCGCGCGAATGGTCGTCGCGGCCGGGGTCGTCGCGATGGCCTGCGGACTCATGCTGCTCGGTCTGGTGGCGAGACCCTGGCAGGTCTACGCGGCGTTCGCTCTGATGTCGGTCGGGTGGGCGACAACGAGCGGTGCCGCGATCAACATCATCGTGGCACCTTGGTTCGACGAGCGCCGCGGCCTCGCCGTCAGCTGGGCCTTCAACGGCGCGAGCGCAGGCGGGGTGGTTGCTCCGCCGCTGTTGATCTTTTTGATCACCCGGTTCGGGCTGTCGGCGGCTCTCGGCATAACAGCCGCAGGGATCGTTGTCGTCATCATTCCGGTCGCGGCCTTGGTGTTGCGTCCGAGACGCGCCGGCGAGCGTGACCTGGCGGATCCGATTTCCACGGACAGGACATCGCCCTGCGCCGAGCCGTTGCACTGGCATCTCGCCACTGTGCTGCGCAACAGGAGCTTCGTTACGATCTCGGTTCCGTTTGCGCTGGGGCTGACGGCGCAGGTCGGCTTTCTCACTCTTCAGATCTCATATCTGTTGCCGTTGCTCGGAGAATTTGCGGCGGGCTGGTCGGTCAGCCTGACGACGTTCGCCGCGGTCGTCGGCCGCGTCGCGGGCGGGGTTGTCGTCAACCGGGCGGACCGCCGGGCCGTGGCCAGCGGCAATTTTGTCGTCCAGGCTCTGGGGATGGGAATTTTGGCCGCGGCGACTGGCCGTGCCGGGCTTTACCTCGGCTGTATTTTGTTTGGTCTCGGCGTCGGCAACACCACGTCGCTGCCCGGCCTTATCGTCCATCGGGAGTTTCCGAAGGAGCATTTCTCCCGTGTCGTCGGCCTCGTGATCGCGATAAACCAGTTCAGCTTTGCGTTCGGCCCGAGCCTTCTCGGCGAGTTCCGATATTTGGCCGGCGGCTACACTGGAGGGCTTCTCGCTTGCCTTGCGATGGAGACGATGGCAGCGGTCATCGTCGTCTTGCCCGCGATTGGCCGGTGGCGCCACCCGCTAGCGGCCGGCTCCAGCCAAGGGCGCGGCGGCGGGCCGCCTTTGCCGCTCGATGAGCGAGGAGGGCCGTAAATCGGGACCGCGCGCCGGGAAGCACGCGGCTGCAATGATCGGATCGGCGCCGCCGGTCATCGTCGTCCATGCGCTCGCCCATGCCGTCGGCGCGCTGCGGGCCGCGGCCCGCGCCGGCCGGCCCGTAATACTCGCGAGCGCGCCCGAAGCCGGCATTTACGCCGGCCCCGGTTGGTTCCGGGCGTTGGTCGAGGCGGCGCGAGGGGCTGTCCCGGAAGCCCAATTTTCGGCGATTCTCGATTGCGGCGACGAGGCCGGTGCGGCCTTGGCGGCGATCCGCACCGAGGTCGAGTGCGTGCTCTTCACCGGCCGAGCCAACGTCGCCCGCCGCCTCGCCGACATCGCCCATCAGCACGGCGTTCGCCTGGAAACCGCCGGTCCGCCTGTGGCACTAGATATCGGCGCCGATTTTTTTGCCTCCGAGGACCGCATCGAGGAGCGGTGCTTCAAGCTGCTGTCGTAATCCGGATTGACTAGGCGCGACCGTCGGCTCGATCGGCGCCGGCGGTCCCGTGCTGCTGCTGATGCCGGCTCCTCTTGATCGGGTGCGGGGGAGGGTCAGGGTGAGGACGGCTGGGCGAGGTGGCCTCGCCGGAGCGCCAGGGTCTAGGCCTGCGCCAGCACCGGCGACCGATAGCGGCTCTCGCGGAGGACCAGCGTGCCGACGATCACGAGGTTGGCGAGGTTGAACAGGATGCCGACGGCGAAGGCCGCGGCGTAGAAGCCGGCCCAGTCGTAGATGACGCCGGCGAGCCAGCCGCCCACCGCCATGCCGGAGCCGCTGAACAGCAGCATCGTCGGGATCCGCCATGAGGCCTCGGAGGCCGGGAACAGCTCGCGGATCGCCACCACATAGGCCGGGATGATGCCGCTGAAGCCGAGCCCGAAGGCGGCCGAGACGGCGAACAGCCCGGCCTCGTTCTGGGTCAAGAGAAACCCGGTCAAGGTCGCGGCCTGGCAGGCCGAGCCGGCGAGCACAGTGCGCAACCCGCCGATCCGGTCGGCGACAAAGCCCCAGAATTGGCGGCCGACAAAGGCGCAGGCCAACAGCACCGACAGCATCGCCGCACCCTGGGTGACCGGGATGCCGAGGTCGCCGCAATAGGCGACCAGGTGGCCCTGCGGCATCGCCATCGGCACGCAGCACAGAAAGCTCGCCACGGCGATCAGGCCGAGCGCCGTGCGCGGCCGCATGCCGAGGACCGGGGCGCCCGCGGCCGGCTCCGGCCAGGCCTCGGCGGCGCTCGACGCCTCAGGCAGAGCTGCGAAGGTCAGAAAGGCCAAGGGCAAAATCGCCATCACCACAAAGCCGGCATAGAGCTGCATCGTCGAACGCCAGCCGAACGCCACGATCGCGTGGCCGAACAATGGCGCCCAGATCGTCCCGGCCACGGCCTGGCCGCTGGCGATCAATGCCAATGCCGAGCCGCGCCGGCGGTCGAACCAGCGGGCGACATAGACGTAGAGCGGCGCATTGATCCCGGCATTGCCGAGGAGCCCCATAAAGAGCCCGTGCCCGACGTAGAGCGACCAGCGTCCGCCGAGGCTCGACAGCACGAGGCCGGCGGCGATCATCAATGCCCCGAAGATGACTGTCCAGCGCACCCCGATGCGCTCGGCGATCCGGCCCATCGCAATCCCGCCGACGGCGGACCCGAGCCAGGCGAGCGAGACCGCCAGCGCCGGCACCGAGCGGACATTGCCGAACTCGGCCGCGATCGGCTTCAGGGCCACGATGGTGATGACCGGCCCGCCGAACGAGATCGAGAGGATGCCAAGCGCGACGATGGCGACGAGCCAGGAACGGCGTGTCTCGACCGACTCCGCCTTGGCGCTCGCGCGGCCGGCGACGGGCAGCCTCGTCATGGTGCAGCAGCGCGGACCGAGCGGGCGACTTCCGCTGTTTTGCCAAGCTTGGTGACTGTCACCATCGTTCCTCCGGGGCCGCTTCTTCTCGTGACGTTGCCCGGAGTGTCGCGCCGCGGCCCGCGCCCGGCAACCGCCATCGACGCAAGGGTGACGCGAAGACTGCGGCGATGCGAAGACTGCGGCGATGCGAAGACTGCGGCGATGCGAAGACTGCGGACGAGGCATTCCATCGACGAGAGCCGGACCTGCCGAGAAACGCCTTCTCGCCCGATCCGGCCGGTTCTGGTACCATACCGGCATCACGCGCCGCACACGCTGAGTGTGGGCAAATGACCGAGCGGTTGAGAGAAGCGGTCCCGGCTTGAGCTGGGGAAAGCGGCGACGCAAGCGGTGCTCAACCGAGGTCGATTGGACTACAGCCGCTTTCGCGGGGACGACGGGAAACGGGGAGGAGCATGGCACTAGCTCGCACTGCGTCGGTTTCCCAGACGGCAGCGTCGACCCGGCTCTATCTGGTTACGCCGCCGGCGCTCGATCCCGATCGGTTCGCCGCGGAACTCGAAGCGGCATTGGCCGGCGGCGATGTGGCGTGCCTGCAATTGCGCCTGAAGGAGGTCGATGACGGCGTAATCCGGCGGGCCACGGCCGTGCTGAAGCCGATCGCGCAACAGTACGGCGTCGCCTTTATCATGAACGACCGCCCCGACCTCGCCGCCGAGCTCGATTGCGACGGCGTCCATGTCGGCGAAGAGGACATGCCCTATGCCGAGGCGCGGCGCCTGCTCGGTCCCGACCGCATCGTCGGAGTGACCTGCGGCGCGAGCCGCGACCGCGCCATTGCCGCCGCCGAGGCCGGCGCCGATTATGTCGCGTTCGGCGCGTTTTTTCCGAGCGGCACCAAGGCCGCCAAGCACCGCGCCGACCCCGAAATACTGCGCGACTGGAGCGAAACGACGGTCGTCCCGTGTTGCGCGATCGGCGGCATCACCCCCGAAAATTGCGGTCCGCTGGTCGAGGCCGGCGCCGATTTCCTCGCCGTTATCGGTGCGATCTGGTCCCACCCGCAAAGGCCCGCACGCCGCCGTCGCCGCCTTCAACGCGGTGTTCACCCGCTACGGCCGCGCCCACACGGAGGGCTGAGCGGTATCTCCGGAAATTCGGTCGGGCATCGCGGCACCGTCGCCGGGGGGGTCGAACGCCGAGATGCCATCGCGGGCGCGCCACGGGTTTTTGCCGAGGCCCGCCATCTCCAGCAGATCGCCGAATTTCCACGACAGGAGGCTGCGCCGGCCGAGTGCGGCGGTGGTCCACGGGAGCAGCGCCGCCCACGGCAGAAACGGGCTGCGCCGGCCATAGGCCCAGATCTCGACGCGCAACGAGGCGCCGGTGCTGGCTCCGCGCGCATGAAACCCAAAGGTGTCGGCGACGACGAGGGTGTTGGCCGGCACCGCAAAGGCGCGCGGCGGCGGCAGTCCGAGCCCCGCCAAGGCGGTCTCGTCGATGCGCGGCGAGCCTTGCCGAGTGTCGGCGTTCGGCGAATGGCGGGCGTCGAGGCTCATCCGCCGTTCCCAAGCGAGCCGCTGCGCGCCGAGCCGGTGCGAGCCGGGAACATAGGTGAAGGGGCCGGCATCCTCGGCCACATCGGTCAGGAACAGCCATGCCTTGACCGTCGGGTGAAAGGTGTCGGCGTGCAGAAAGGTCTGCGGATCGCGCGGACCCGGGCGGGCATGGCGCAGGATCGTCTGGACCCAGACGACCGGCTCGGCGTCGCGGGCGCCGGCATAGCGGATCAGCCCGCGCCACTCCCCCGATCGCAGCACCGCGCCGAGGGCGGGCAGTCGGGCGAGAACTTGCCGGTCGAGCGCGATCTTGCGCATGATCGTGTCGCCTTCGGCGATGTCCCGCAGCGGCCCGCGATAGGCTTTGAGCTGGGCGACGAGTGCCTCGAACTCCTCCGGCGGCAGAAAATCGCGGCGCACCACAAACCCGTCGCGGTCGAACGCCTCGCGGTCGGTCTCGCTGATCAACCGGGCGAGCCTGCGGCGGCGTGCCACTGCCAGCTGGTGGGCGAGCTTGACGCGGGCGGCATGCAGGCCCCACTGGTTCAGGCGCCGGCTGCCGATCACGAGATTGCGCTCGAACGATTTCGTTCCGGTGCCGAGCTGCGCAATCCACCAGGGGGTCATGATCGCTCGGCGCAGCTGCGACGGCATTCTCGTCTCCAGGGAGGCTTCGGCGACAGACCGCAGCAAGTAGGGTATCATCACCGCGGCGGGGCGTCAGCGTTCGTATAGCGAGGGGGCGTCAGCGTTCGTATTGCGGCTGGCCGGTCGCCTGGACTTCGCAGCTGCCCCCCTGTACGAGTGCGCCGTGATGTGCGGAGTCGGTCGGAGCGCCGGAGCGAAACGCCCGCAGCCGGAGGCGAAACGAATTCAGTCCGATTTGAGCCCCGATCCTGTCCGTGCGCCCACGCTCGCATCGCAGCGGGAGGGCGCTGAACGCTCACCGCCGCGTGCTGATCTCGGACGGCTCGCGGTAGAGGCCGGCCCGTTGGATCGGCAGGCTCTCGCGGCACTGTTTCCCGATTTCACGATTACCACGAGCCAAGATACCGCGGCGGCCATCGCAACATGGTCGGGCGGGCGCGGTCGAGGCCGGCTGTCCCGGCGCGCCGCGGCGCTCGGGGTCCCGCTGCTGCGGCTCGACAACGGCGTGCTGCGCGCCCCTCCCGGCCACGGCGATCGTAACCCGCTATTGAGCGTGACGGCGCCGACGATCGACGGGCCGACGTCGCCGGCCGACATCCTCTCTGCCGATCGGCTGCTCGCGACCCGCGGTTGGGAAACGCCGGAGCTGCTGCAGCGCGCCGCCGCGGCGCGGCGCGAATTGGTGGCGCAGCGGGTCGGCGGCGCCTGGTGGCACGATGGCGAATTGCCGCCGGACCGGCGCGAGGTCGCCGTTGTCGCGGACGCGGCATCTTCCGCACCGCTGTGCCGCGCGATGCTGACTGCGGCGCTGGCGGAGAACCCGCCGGAAGAAATCGTCGTGCTCGCGCCGGGCCGACCCCGTGCGAGCGGTCCGTTCGCGACCGCGGCGGCGCGCGGCTGTACCCTCGTGACCCGGCAGGTCGATCCGTGGCGGGTCATCGAGCATGCCGGGCGCGTCTATTCGGCCGGCGACGAGACGGGTTTTCTGGCACTGCTCGCCGGTCGGGAGGTGCGTTCTTTCGGCAGTGCATTCTATTCGGGCTGGGGCGTCACCAGCGATGACCGGAGCGTGCCGCAGCGGCCGTTCCGCCGCACCATCGACGAGATCTTCGCCGGCGCGTGCCTGCTCGCCACCCGCTGCCGCGACCCTTTTCGCAACACCGCCGCACCCTTTGAGGATGTCGTGGCGATCCTGGCCGACTGGCGGCGGATCGAGGAGGCCAACCGGCATATTGCCGTCCTGGTCGGCATGTCGTTCTGGAAGCGTCGCCGGGTCGCCGAATTCTTCCGCTCGGTTGCGGGCCCGCCGGCCTTTCGCCGCAGCGCGCAGGCAGCACTCGCCGCGGCCCGGCGCAGGCCGGGGAGTGCGGTCGCGGTATGGGCCTCGCGCGCTCCGCCGGGGCTCGCCGAAGCCGCGGCACGGCAAGGGACCCCGCTGATCCAGGTCGAGGACGGGTTTCTCCGCTCGGTCGGGCTCGGTTCGGATTTCATGCCGGCCGCCTCGCTGGTGCTCGACCATCACGGCATGCATTACGACCCGCGCGTTCGCAGCGATCTCGAGCGCCTTTTGTGCGAGGCCGAATTCGGCCCCGAGCTGACCCTGCGCGCCGGCAAGCTGATCGAGCGGCTCGTCGTCCGCGGGGTCACCAAATACAATCTCGGCTCGTCGGCCGCGGGATTCGAATTCCCCGCCGGCGAATTTCCAGGCAGCCGGCGCCGCATCCTGGTTCCGGGGCAAGTCGAGGACGATCTTTCGGTGCGGCTCGGCGGCGGCGGGGTTCGCGGCAACCGCGATCTTCTCGACCGGGTGCGCACCGCCAATCCCGACGCTTTCATCCTCTACAAGCCGCATCCCGACGTCGAAGCCGGCCATCGCAAGGGCGTCATCCGCGACGCGCTCGCCAGGGAATACGCCGACATCGTCGTGCGCGGGGTTTCCCCGGCGGCACTCCTCGCCGAGATCGACGAGGTGCACACCCTAACTTCGCTGACCGGGTTCGAGGCGCTGCTGCGCCATCGCCGGGTGGTGGTTTACGGCCGGCCGTTCTATGCCGGCTGGGGGCTGACAACCGATCTCGCGGCGGTCGATCGCGGCCGATGCCTCACCCTCGAAGAGCTCGTCGCCGGAGCGCTGATCCTCTACCCGCGCTATCTCGATCCGGTGACCCGGCTGTCCTGCACCCCGGAAATCGTTATCGAGCGCCTCGACGACCCCGAGCTGTGGCGGCCTGGTCTCCTCGTTGTCGCGCGCCGGCTCCAGGGGATGCTGGCGCGGCGGTGGAGCGTCCTCGTCCGATCCGGCGCCCGATCCGCCGGCAACGCGCATCGCTGACCCCCGGACGCCGGCACGGTCGCACGGCAACTTGCGTGCCGCATGGCGGATGCTAGGATATCGCGTCGGCGCTGCGCACCCTTCCCTTCGTCTGACCATGCCGCTTCAATCGCACCCCCGCCGGGACGAGCCCGTTTATTTCCTGCTGCACATCCCGAAGACCGCCGGGCAGACGATCCAGGTCCATCTCGCCGAGCACTGTGCGCCAGGCGTGTTCTGGCAGTCGCGCGGGCGGCTCAGGCTGGGGCGCGGCGCCCGCCCCGACGATCTGCCAGATCTCGATCGTGCTCGCCTCGTCTCTGGACATCATATCGGACGATCGCTCGAAGCGCTGTTCTCCGGCCGCCCGATTCGCCGCGTCTTATTGTTGCGCGATCCGCTCGAGCTGCAAGTCTCGCTCTACAATTGGCAGATGATGGATCACTTGGCTAAAGGGTTGGGGACATACAGTTTCGAGCTTCACCTGCAGGCCTTGCCGCGCAATTTTATCGCTCATTTTCTGCTGTCGCGCTGGCTGGAGATCCCTTGGTCAAGGCTGATGCTGATGGGCGACGAGCGGAAACTTGGCATCCTTGATCGCATGCTTGCCGGCTTCTGGTTCGTCGGCGCCCATACCGATTGCGATCGCCTGGTCGAGTCGATCGGCCCCGAACTCGGGGTCCCGCCGCTTGCCCGGCCGCGCAACACCTCGGCCGAGTTGCAAGGGCAGACCGGATGGCGGCTGGTGAGCGTCGACACGCTGTCGCCGGCAACGCGCGAGGCGATTCGCGCGACCCATCGCCTCGACCAGGCCCTGTGGGAGCGTTGGCATACCGCCGGGTTCAACACCGATTCGCACCGGCCGCCTCCCTTCCGATCGGACGGCCGCAGCGGTTTCCTCGCGCATGAGATCTGCCGCCCTTGGTTCGCGTTCAGCCGCTGTGTCGCGCGGCGGAAGGGTTTGCCGCTGCGCGCGCGCGAGCCCGATACCGCTCGGGTGTACCGGGCCAATCGCGCCCGCAACGCCGGCGAATGGGAGCTCGCGGCCCGCTGCTATCGCGAAGTTCTGCAAGACCTGCCGAACGCATCCGCGATCTGGGTCCAATATGGCCATGCCTTGAAGGAGAGCGGAAACCTTGGCGAAGCGGAGGATGCTTATCGGCGATCGATCAGCCTCACCCCGGACGAAGCAGACACCCATCTCCAGCTCGGCCATGTGCTGAAGCTTCAGGGAAGGATCGACGAGGCGAGGGATGCTTATCTGCGTTCGGCACGGCTCGATCCCGGGCGGCGCCACGCCCGCGACGAACTCGTCGGCCTCGGCTGGACGACGGAACGAATCGAACAGACGACGGAAACAGTCGCCCGGATCGGACCGTGAAGTCGTGACCGCCAGAACTTTGCGGCCGCGGCGGTTGTCGTTCGGCTGTACCCTTGAGCATGCTGAAAAATCGTGCGCCCATATGCCGCGTCGGGCGGATGGCGCTGCCTCTTACACTGGAACCGGGTGTCGTTGCTGCAGCACTCAGGCTTGGCCGGGGCGCCGACGGGGGTGGGGGGTATTCGACAGCAATGGTGCGGCCTATGCCGGGCGGGCGGGTTCGGCGCCGACTGCCGATCGCGGTGGGTTCTTGCGCCGATCCTCGCGATAGTAGAACATTGCTCGCTGTCTATAAACCACGGCGCGCCGATGAAACTCGCTAGCGTCTTTGGTTGCCTGACCGCTGCGGCACTCGTCGGGTGCTCCACCTTGCCGACCGCCGGGCCGAGTGCGAACCAGGTCGTGGATCAGTCGGTACGGAACGGCCGGCAGCGTTTCGACTTGGTCGATGTCAGCGAACATGTCGTCTCGACCCTTCTGGCCCAACCCACACAGAGCTTTCGAGCGCAGTTTCGCGGATACGGCAGGCCGCCCAATCCGAAGATCGGGATCGGCGACACGATCGAGGTCTCGATTTGGGAGGCCCCGGGGGGCGGGCTGTTCAGCGCACCGCCGACGACGACGGCTCCCACCGGATCGCAGAAGGTCACGATCCCCGAGCAGGTGGTCGCGCGCGACGGCGGGATCAGCGTGCCATTCGCCGATCGGGTTCCGGTCGTCGGGCGCACGCCGCTCGAGGTCCAGCACGAGATCGAGCAACGCCTGGCCGAGAAGACCATCGAACCGCAGGTCCTCGTCACCGTCGTCAAAAGCGCCACCAATAGCGTCACCGTATCGGGGGAGGTCGTCAGTGGCGCCAGGGTGCCGCTCTCGATTGCCGGCGATCGTCTGCTCGATCTGATCGCCGCCGCCGGGGGTGCCAAATCGCCGATTTACGAAACCTTCGTGCGCCTGTCCCGCGCCGGAGTGACCGTGACGATCCCGATGGAGAAGCTGGTGTCGGACCCGGCAGAGAACATTTATGCATGGCCCGGCGACGTGTTGACTTTGGTACGGCTGCCGCAGACCTTCGCGGTGTTTGGCGCAGCCGGTCAAAATAGCCAAGTGGACTTCAACGCGGCCAGGATGACCGTGGCCGACGCTCTGGCCAAGGCCGGCGGGTTGGAGGACCAGCGGGCCGATCCGGCCGGCGTATTCCTGTTTCGCTTCGAGCCGGCCAGGGTGGTGGGCGCCCTTAGAGCTCCGCCGCTGCCGATCGGGCCCGGCGGCAGTTCGCCGATCGTGTATCGGTTTGATCTGGGCGATGCCAACAGCTACTTTTTGGCCGAGCGCTTCCAGGTCGAAAACAAGGATGTGATCTATATCGCCAACGCGCCGCTGACCCAATTGCAGAAATTCTTCACGCTGTTGAACACCATCACTGCTCCGGTGGTGACCGGCGCCGTGATCAAGAATGCCACGCCGTAACCCGGATTTGCCGGTTGCCGATGGCAACGCGGTGCTTTGCCAAGGCTGACATCTCGGGCAGGAGACCTCTTGCTCATGAAAGATCCTAGATGGGGGGAAGTCTATCGAGGGCTGCGCCGCATTCTGCGCTCGGACGACAGCGTGTTGCTGCCCCATGGCGATTGGCCGGAACTGCCGTGCGCAGCGGCCTTCTATGACGATTTGATAGACATCGGCGATGCAACGGTATTCGTCCTGCACAAGGGGCGCTTCGGCGCCATCGACAAAGCCAAACTCCGAGACATATCGGATACATGGCAATGTATTTTCGGAAATGACGTATTCCTCTGCTTCAGTAAAGATGCCCGTGTGCGCCGCGACATGCGACAGGGCAGGAATCGAGTTGATTTTCGGGTTCTGCAGGCGCGATTTCCACCCAATGCGCTGCGCAGGTTCCTGCAGTCGAAGGAGCTGCGGCGCAGAGCCTCGCGAATCTGGTATGTCCACCTGCCGAAGGCGGCCGGCACCTGGATGTGGCGGGTCCTTGCTCAAGAATATCCCTCGCGGATTTATTATCCAAGCTTTGTAGCCTTCCTGGCAAATCCGCCGAATGTCGACGAATATGACCTGATCGGGGGGCATCTGCCGCTCTCGGTAATCTCGCAATACCTGACTCCTGGGGATCAGGTGTTGGGCCTGATGCGTCAGCCGACGGAACGTTTGCTCTCGGCCTTCCTGCACAGCCGTCGCCCCTGGGAGGACCAATCGACTTTCACGGCGACGATGCGCGCCATGCGCGACCGGCCGTTTCGCGAATTTATTCAAACCGAGAGCGGAAAATTCGAAGCGTTCCAGCAGCTGATCATGCTGGGGGGCAGTCACGAGAAATTCCAAAGCTCTTCCGATCAGCAGATTTACCTGGCTCGTGCTCAGAAATTTTTGTCATCGGAGCAATATGTTTTTGCCCCCTGCAGCCGCTCCGCCGAATTTTTCGCCCTCGTCGCGCGAAGATACAACATCAAGCGAAAGCAGTTGAGAACCGCAAATCAAAACGATTATGCGTCTCCGTCGACCGACATCGCCGAATTTTACTGATTCGCTCGACCTGCTGCAATCGATCAACGCAACCGAGCATCGACTATACGAGTTTGTGTCTAACCGATTTGACACCATTGGAATGAGAGCGGCCGCCGAGTGATCGGGCAAAGCGCGAGCAACCCGGCGGGCGCCACGCACGGCTCCGACGACTGGGCTAACCCGACGGCGGCTCGAGGCTGCCCGGGTCGAACGCATAGAGCCAGCGCAGGGCGTCGGGCGAGCGGTCGGCGGCCTTCGCCCATTCTAGGTCGCGCGCCTGTTGCGCCGGCCCGTCCGGCAAGTGGAAGCGGGTCTTGTTGGCGCGCGACATGTCCTGAAGGCGGGTGACGCGCGGCAGGCGCAGCCGCTCGTAATGCCGCAGGGCCTCGGCCGGATCGCCGGCGTCGGCGGCCAGGCAGGCGGCAAGAGTGGCGCCGTCCTCGATCGCCTGTGCCGCACCCTGCCCCATAAACGGGTACATCGGGTGGCAGGCGTCGCCGAGCAGCGTCGCATGGCCGACCGACCACCGCGGCAGCGGGTCGCGGTCGAACAACGCCCAGATAAAGCAGGTCTCGGCCGCGGCGATGATCCGGCGAACTTGGCCGTGCCAGCCCTCGAACGCGGCGAGCGCGCGCTCGACCGTGGCGCGGTCGGTCCAGTCTTCGCGGTTCCAGCGGTCGTGCTCGGTCCAGCCGACAAAGTTGAGCAGTCGCCCGCGCGAGACGAAATAGTGCACCAGATGCGCGCCGGGCCCAACCCAGGATTGCGAGCCGAGCTCGAGGCCGAGATCGGCAATGCGCTCGGCCGGCACCAGCCCGCGATAGGCGACGCAGCCGGCAAAGCGCGGGGCTTCGTCGCCGAACAATGCGGCGCGCACCGCCGAATGAATGCCGTCGGCGCCGACCAGCACGTCGGCGGCGATTCGGACACCGTTCTCGAACCGGGCTTCGATGCTGTCGCCGCGCTCGGCCAAGCCGACCAGACGATGCCCGAGATGAACCCGCCCGGCCGGGAAGCCGCGCGGCGATGACCGCCAGCAGATCGGCGCGGTGCAATGTCATGTGCGGGGCGCCGTAGAGCTCCTCGCACAAGGGGTTGAGCGCCGCCCGCTGCAGGGTCCGGCCGTCCTGCCACCGCCGCTGGTGGGTCCCGACCGGGCACACACCCTCGCGTGCGAGGCCTTCGGCGAGGCCGAGCCGCTGCAGGATGCGCACGGCGTTCGGCCCCATATTGATGCCGCCGCCGACCTCGGTCAGTTCTGACGCCTGCTCGTAGACCTCGACCTCGAACCCGGCCCGGCGCAGACCGAGGGCGGCGCTGAGCCCGCCGATCCCGCCGCCGATCACGGCGATCCTGAGCGCTCCGGCCGTCAACGCTCGGCCTCCGATGCGGGGAACCGCGTCGGTGCACCGTACGATCGCGTCATCGCCATCTCATTCGCAACGGCCGTCCTCGATCAGACGCCCACACCCCAGTCGATCGCGTTGCGCAGCAGCGTGAGGAATGCCTGGTTTTCCCATGGGCCGCCAAAGGTGGGCGGGGTCGAGTCATTGGGGTCGGCGGGACGGGCCGCGCGGATCGCGGGATTGTGGCAATGGCCGAGCGCAAAGTAGGTGACGCCCCCTTTGCCGACTGCACGGGTATAGCCGATGACGCGGGTTCGGCCATCGGGCAGGAGCGAGGTGTCCGAGGGATAGAGGGCGCCGATCGCGGGCGAAACAGCACCCGGGCCATAATCCGCGGTCAGCAGGATTTGCGTCGTGCCCGGATCCTGCAATTCGACAAAGTACGGCTCGTCCTCGACGACGAATGAGCTGCCGAGCCCTCGGGTCAGCGGATGGTCGCCGGCGCCGACCTCGACGCGGATCTCGCGGATCGGCGGATGGGTCAGGAAGCGGCACCCGAGGAGATCGTGATGCTCGGTCTTGACGGTGCGGCGCTGGCGCGTGCCCTCGACCCGCTCGGCCCGGCCGCCGCTGGTCCCGTGCAGGCCCAGCCAATGGCCGCCCGCCTCCAGCCAGCCTTGCATGGCGCGGCACTGCCCGGCGTCGGGATAAGGACCGGCCACATAGGTGATCAGCAGCCGGCTGACCGGCAGCCATTTCTCGACATCGGCGAAGTCGCTGGCGACCGAGGCCGGAACCCGCCGCTCGGCCAGCAGCCCCAACAGCCGCAGACGGGCGTAATCGTGGTCGTGCCCGGCCATCGAGCCGGGCGGAAAACCGCCGGCTATCAGATGCACGCGGCCGGAGTTCGTCTCTGTCATCGGATCACCTCGCTGCGCCGGTGCGGCGCCGCAACACGCAACAGCTCGGCGCTCAGTCTGTCACCTTCCCCCGGTCTCCGCCTACCCCTGAAATGCCCCGCCGCCGCCCGGACCAGCCGTTTTCCCGACCTCGTCGAGATCGGCAGGGCAGCGCTGCTTGATCGTCGGTTTCGCCGGCGCCGAGGTTCGCTATGATGCCGGCACAGGCGTGAACGGCAGACGAGGGTGGAGAGTGACCAATCATCTGGTGCGCGCCGTCCGGACAAAGGTGCTCTGAGCCATGCCGGACGAGCGCTGGGTTGAAGTCGGCGGGCTCGAAGACATCCCGCGCGAGGGCGCGCGGCGGGTGAAGCGGTCCGCGGGCAAGCCGTACCCGATCGCGGTCTTTCGCACCGCCGACGACCGGGTTTTCGCGCTGGTCAATCGCTGCCCGCATCAAAGTACACCGCTCTCGGAAGGGACCGTCCGCGGGTGCGTCGTCATGTGCCCGTCGCATGGCTGGGTCATCGATCTGGAGACCGGCAAGGCGCAGGCCCCCGACGAGGGAGCGGCGGGCAAGGTTGCGGCGCAGCTGATCGACGGCCGGGTTTTTTTGGCGGCCTGGGCGGTCGCCGCCCCCGCCGAATGGGCATAGCGCTCGGCCCATTACGAGCCCTGCTCGCCGTGCAGCATGGCGTGACCCCGGAGAACAAGCTCGTGGCGTCTACGCCTCGCGCTGTCGCCGCAGGTCTTTGCCGTCTCGGGCCGACCGCATTTCGATCGCCGGAAAGCCAACGATGTCGTAGGTCGCAGAGGCGATGCCGATCCCCGCTTTGTCCAGTTCGGTGATGATGTAGCGGCTCATCGCGTCCTTGGCGTTGCGGATCCGGTGTGTGCCGACGATGAGGCGCACCGTCAGCTCCAGCCAATTGTCGGTGATGCGGTAGAACACCCGCGGTTCGAGATCGATCGGCTCCACGCCAAAGCGCCGCTGCACATCGGTTTCAGCCTCGCTCGCCATGGCGTCGGGATTGAGGGCGTGTCGTTTGGCTGATTCCAGCAGGATCGCCTCCACCCGGTCGCGATCGGCTTGGTAGGTAATCGGAATCGTCATCTCTTCCCAGATCAGAGGGAAGTCGCGGGTGTAATTGAACACCGGGTCAGAAAAGATCTTGGAGTTGCTGACCGTGACGATGCGGCCGGTGAACTGGCGGCTTTTGACCCACATGACCGGATCGGCGGCCTGCACGCTGGGCGGCTCCCCCATCTCCATGATTGTCGTCTGAATAAAACCCAGTCGCAGCACGTCGCCGCGCACACCCCCCATCGGGATGCGTCGCCGACGGTAAAGCTGAGCAGCACAACCCCGATAAACACCAGCGAGAGCAGAAGCTTGCGCCCGTTCTCGGAGTTGATTCCGACCCAATCGATGCCAAAGATGCCAAATAAGTGCACGCCGTCTCTCCCAAAACCGATCGCGGCGCTATCCCAGTCGGACTATCTCCGGGTCGGCACGGCTTCGCCTTGAGGATCTCCTGTCGGAAAAAACAGTTCCACCCTACCTTTGTCTCCCTTTATACCTCGGACCGGGAGATATATTCGACGACGCAGTGGTTCCTCATGTTTTCGAAGCCTGCGTGGCGCCTGCGCAGGTCACCAAGATCCGCTGGTGTCCCAATGTCCCGCTCCGCATCGCCCAACACCAGATCGGCATGCCGCTGCAAGGCCTCGAGCCTGGCCGGATCGCGCTCGCAGCTGGCCACCGCGGTCAGGACCTCCACCAGTCGAATCAGCACGGCTGCATTGCCGACGGCGTTCTGTCGGATCGGATGAAACATCGCATCGACCAGCCCGTCATAGTCGATGCTAGGGACGACCAGAGCGGGCCAGGCCCCGCGCAGCCAAACACCGGTCGGCAAATGCAAGGGCGCGATGTCGCACAGCGCCGCGCCGAGCCGGTCCAGTACGCTCATCGCGGTGTGCGGGTCGTTGATGCCCGGCGACAACGCCCGGACCGCGACCTCGACCAGCTGCCGAACCGCAAATTCGAGATCGGCCGAGCTCACGCGTTGGGGCCCGAGGGCGGTGGCATTGCGGATTGCGGCTTCGGCCCCTTTTGCGGGCGGGGTCATCAATCCGATCGGGGCACCGGGGAACACGTAATCCCCCGGCCGGACCAGCAGACGGATGGCGGTTTTGTGCTCGGCCGCCCAATCGGCGAGGCCGTCATCGTCCAGCTGCTGCAGATAACCGCGCCGCGGGTCGGTCACCGGCATGGCATTGTGCCAGAAGGCGGAAGGCGGCGCTGAGGGCTGCCGCGTGGCGGTTGTCAGCCGTTGGACCGCGGAACGGACATCCTCGCTGACCAGCTCGATCACGGTGTCCACATTGATGCGACCGGCCATGTGACCAACGAAGAACACCAGGGTTGCCACGCAGCCGAAGGCCAACAGAATACCGACGCTGAGCGACGCATGCGGGACGAACTCGCCCTCGCTCGGGTACGGACGCTGCGCAGCACCATCAGCGCGTAGGAGAAAATGCCGAGGAAAGCGCCGAGAGTGACCTGGTTGCCCCGGTCGCGGGTGAAGTTGCGCAGCAGCCGTGGTCCCATCTGCCCGGCCGCCAACGACAGCGCGGCAATGGTGATCGAGAACACGGTGCCCGCGACCCCGATCGTGGAGGCCGCCACTGCGCCAAGCAAGGTGCGGGCGCCAGTGGCTCCGCCGTTATACAGCCACGGGCTGTCGATCAGCGATTGCGGGACGATGCCGCTGCGATCGAGGCTTACGAAGCCCACCGCCGCCAGCACCCCAGCCACGACCATGATCCCAGGGACCAGCCAAAACGTCTCCCTCAGGTCGCTGAGCAGCTTGCAAATCCGCGCGGTCAAGGCCGAACCGCCCCGTGCCGAGATGCAGGCGCCATTGACCAACCCGAGAGATTGCAGGACGCTGCCAGCCCCGACGGACAAACCATCTGGGGGGCAAAAGCGGCGCCGGTCAGGCGTCGCCCATTTTGAGCGCGGCGATGAAGGCCGATTGCGGGATTTCGAACTTGCCGAACTGGCGCATCCGCTTTTTGCCCTCTTTCTGTTTTTCGAGAAGCTTGCGCTTGCGGGTCACGTCGCCGCCATAGCATTTGGCGAGCACGTCCTTGCGCAAGGCCTTGACCGTCTCGCGGGCGATGACCCGGCCGCCGATCGCGGCCTGGATCGCGACCTGGAACAATTGCCGCGGAATCAGGTCTTTCAACCGCTCGCACAAGCCTCCGGCCGCTGCGGTCGGCGTCGTGGCGGTGGACGATGATCGACAAGGCGTTCAACCGGGTTCGCCATTGACCAGGATGTTCATCAATACGAGGTCGCCCTCGCGGTAGCCGTCGATCTGGTAGTCGAAGCTGGCGTAACCGCGGCTGACCGATTTCAGCCGGTCGTAAAAGTCGAACACGACCTCGTTCAACGGCAAGCGATAGACCAGCATCGCCCGGTTGTCGGCATAGGTCAAATCGACCTGCTCGCCGCGGCGCTCCTCGCACAATGGCAGGATCGGCCCGAGATAGTGTCGGGCACCAGGATCGTCGCCTTTGATCCACGGTTCCTCGATGTGGTCGATCCTGACCGGGTCGGGCATGTCGGCCGGGTTGTGCAGGGTGCGCACGGTGCCGTTTGTCACATGCACGCGATAGACGACCTTGTGTTTCGCCAAGTCCAACCCGAGATTCTCGCCATGACTACGATGATCGCCGAGGTTTACGACGCGCTGATCGCAGCCGGATCACCGGAGGATAAGGCACGCAAAGCCGCAGAGGCGATCGCGGGCTATGAAAATCGGTTTGCTGGGATCGAGCAACCGCTCACTCGCATGGCGGGCGAACTCAAATTGCTGAGCTGGATGATCGGTTTCGACCTCGCCGGGACCGTCGGGATCATCTTCATGCTCTTGCGGCACTGATCCGGACTTGGCTGCCGCATCCGCTTGTCGCGTGGGTGCTACGCGAGCACGGAATTTCGGTCTGACGTAATGGTGGGGAAGGGCGCCAGTAATGGCGCTCTCTCTCCATTCGTGCCGTTCGGGTCAGGCGTCGCCCATTCTGAGGGCGGCGATGAAGGCCGATTGCGGGATTTCGACCTTGCCAAACTGACGCATCCGCTTTTTACCCTCTTTCTGCTTTTCGAGGAGCTTGCGCTTGCGGGTCACGTCGCCGCCATAGCATTTGGCGAGCACGTCCTTGCGCAACGCCTTGACCGTCTCGCGGGCGATGATCCGGCCGCCGAGCGCCGCCTGGATCGCCACCTGAAACAATTGGCGCGGGATCAGGTCCTTCAGCCGTTCGCACAGGGCGCGGCCGCGGCGCTCGGCCTCGTGGCGATGCACGATGATCGACAAGGCATCGACCGGCTCGCCGTTGACCAGGATGTTCATCAAGACGAGGTCGCCCTCGCGATAGTCGTCAATCTGGTAGTCGAAGCTGGCATAGCCGCGGCTGACCGATTTCAGCCGGTCGTAAAAGTCGAACACCACCTCGTTCAGCGGCAGGCGGTAGACCAGCATCGCCCGGCTGCCGGCGTAGGTCAGATCGACCTGCTCGCCGCGGCGCTCCTCGCACAAGGCGAGAATGGGCCCGAGATACGCGTCGGGAACGAGGATCGTCGCCTTGATCCACGGCTCCTCGATATGGTCGATCCTGACCGGGTCGGGCATGTCGGCCGGGTTGTGCAGGTTGCGTAGGGCGCCATTGGTCAGATGCACGCGGTAGACGACCGAGGGCGCGGTCGCGATCAGGTCGAGGTCGAATTCGCGAAGGAGCCGCTCCTGAATGATTTCGAGGTGCAGCAAGCCGAGAAAGCCGCAGCGAAAGCCGAAGCCCAATGCGACCGAGGTCTCGGGCTCGTATTCGAAGCTCGAATCGTTGAGCCGCAATTTGGCGAGGCTGTCGCGCAGCCGCTCGTAATCGGCGGCGTCGGTGGGGAAGAGGCCGCAGAACACCACCGGCTGCACGGGCTTGAAGCCGGGGAGCGGCTCGGCGGCGGGGCGGCGGTCCTCGGTGATCGTGTCGCCGACCCGGCAATCGGCGACCGTCTTGATGCCGGCGGTGATAAAGCCGATCTCGCCAGGCCCCAAGGCATCGACCGCGACGCCTTTCGGAGTGAAGACGCCGACCCGCTCGATCGCATGGACCGCGTCGGTCGCCATCAGTCGGATCTTCTGACCGGCGCGCAATCCGCCGTCCTTGACCCGGACCAGGATCACGACGCCGAGATAGGGGTCGTACCAGCTGTCGACCAGCAGCGCCTTCAATGGCGCCGCGGCGTCGCCCTGGGGCGGCGGCAGCCTGGTCACCAGGGCTTCGAGCACGCCCTCGATGTTGAGCCCGGTCTTGGCCGAGATCAGCACCGCATCGGCGGCGTCGAGCCCGATCACGTCCTCGATCTGCTCCCTGACCCGCTCGGGCTCGGCCGCCGGCAGGTCGATCTTGTTCAGGACCGGGACGATCTCATGCCCGGCGTCGATCGCCTGGTAGACATTGGCCAGCGTCTGCGCCTCGACCCCCTGGCTCGCGTTGACGACCAGCAAGGAGCCTTCGCAGGCGGCGAGCGAGCGGCTGACCTCATAGGCGAAATCGACATGGCCCGGCGTGTCCATCAGGTTGAGGACATAGCTCTCGCCGTCTTGGGCGCGGTAGTTCGAGCCGGACCGTCTGCGCTTTGATCGTGATGCCGCGCTCGCGCTCCAATTCCATCTGGTCGAGCACCTGCTCGCGCATCTCGCGCGCCTCGAGCCCGCCGGTGGCCTCGATCAGCCGGTCGGCCAGGGTCGACTTGCCGTGGTCGATATGGGCGATGATCGCGAAATTGCGGATCTGGGCGAGCGGGGTCATAGGAGCCGGAACATAGGGCCGCGACATCGCCGGATCAACGCGGGGCCGCGCTTGCGCGCCGCGGTCACAACGCCACGAGCGGAATACCGAGTGCGCGAGCGGCGCTGAGCAGCCGGGCGTCATAGCTCGCCAACTCGACCGCCGCGGCCGTCGATCGACGCACCGAAGCCAACGTGGCGAGGTGCAGGCCATCGAGAGTGCGGACCGGAACCGGAAAGCGCTCCAACGCGCGCGCTAGCGTCGGGCCCGTCATTTCGATCATGTCCACGAGCGCGAGAATTGCATGAACGTCATCGGCCCGCGTGCTTGCCAAACCATAGGCGTGCGCTCGGTTCCAGACCTCGTATTCAAGCAGCCGGCTGGAAACCAATGGTTCCTGCCAGAAAGCGGCCGGCGGGGACCGCGTTTCGAACAGCAGCTGAGCCAAGGCCACCGAGCTGTCGAGGTAGATCACCGATCTTCCCGGTCACGATCCAGGTCGGCCATCAGCTGCTCGAATGTGAGACCGGGAACCGGCTTGGGTGCCGGCGGCAGGCCGCCGCGGTTTTTCGCCGGCGTCAGCCAACCTTCGCGCACGCCGCGTTCGATAAAGCTTTCTTGCGCCGATTGTCGCGGCGGGATGATCTCGGCGACGGGGCGGCCGCGGTCGGTGATGACGACGGTCTCGCCCGCCGCCGCCAGGCGAACGTATTCGCTGAGCTTGTTCTTTAGGGTTTTGAGGCCGACGGTATGCATGACCGTTAAGTAGCTTCCAGTAGCCACTATCGTCAACAGTGATGCCGATCCGCGACATAGCGAGTAGACTGCAATCGCCAGGACAGGGAGCGAGCCGGCACGTGACGATGCTGGACGACAGGCAGGCCGCCCTCGAACGCGAAAATGCCGGGCTGCGGCGGCAACTCGAAGCGTGCACCGCCGAGCTTAAAGAGGCGCGCGCGCAGCAAACCGCAACCGGCGAGGTGTTGCAGGTCATCAATTCCTCGCCCGGCGACCTCGCGCCCGTGTTCGACGCGATGCTCGAAAAGGCGACGCGCCTGTGTGAGGCGAGCTTCGGCATCCTATGGGACTTTGACGGCGAGTTCGCGCGTGCCGGGGCGCGCCATCAGGTCCCGGCGGCCTATGCCGAACTCTGCCGCGCTCCGTTCCGCCCCGCCCCGGATCCGGCCCCGCCCGCGTGATGCGGGGCGAAGACACATTGGCGATTGTCGATCTGACCGCATATCCGCCCTACCTCACCGGCGATCCTCTGACACGGGCGATAGTCGACCTCGCCGGTGCTCGCAGTGTTGTAATTGCCCCCCTACGCAAAGACGCGGTCACACTTGGCGCGATCACGCTCTACCGAGAGGAGGTGCGGCCCTTTTCGGACAAGCAGATCGCGCTGTTGCAGAATTTCGCGGCGCAGGCGGTGATCGCGATGGAAAACGCGCGGCTCTTGACCGAGACGCGCGAGGCGTTGGAGCAGCAGACCGCGACTGCCGAGGTGCTGGGTGTCATCAATTCCTCGCCCGGCGAGCTCGCGCCGGTGTTCGACGCCATGGTCGAGCGCGCCGCACGGCTGTGCGAGGCTGATGAAGCGGCGCTTCGCACCTTCCATGGCGATTTGCTTCATCTCGTCGCCGTGCATGGTAGCGAACCCGATGTCGCCGCGCGGTTGCGGCAACTCGGCCCGACCCGGGCTTTTGGGCTCTACGAGCCGTTCGCGCGCGGCGAACGCGTTGTGCATATCGCGGATGTGCGGAAAACCCACATCTTTCGCGACGATCCGGTGGTTCGAGAAAGACTCGATCTTCGGGGAATTCGCACATGGCTTGCGGTGGCCTTGCACAAAGAAGGCGTCCTGCTAGGCGTCATCAACGTCCACCGGCACACCGTCCGTCCGTTCACCGACAAGCAGATCGCGCTATTACAGAATTTCGCGGCGCAGGCGGTCATCGCAATGGAGAACGCGCGGCTGTTGACCGAGACGCGCGAGGCGCTGGAGCAGCAGACCGCAACCGCCGAGGTGCTGCAGGTCATCAATTCCTCGCCCGGTGACCTCGCCCCGGTTTTCGAAGCGATCCTTGACAAAGCGATGCCTTTGTCCAGCGCCGCCTTTGGCGCGCTGATGTCCTTCGACGGGGAGCAGGTCCGCGCGGTCTCGACACGGGGATTTGCCCCGGAATTGGTTGATCTGTTCGCCAGCCCGTTCGCTCCGCGGCGCGACGGCGACAGCCCTTATGCGCGGTTCCTTCGCGGCGAGGCGTTGCTGCACATACCCGATATGGCAGCGGAGGAAGTGCGCGGGTCGCTCGCCTCGCATCCGCGTGCGTTGGTCGAGATCGGGGGGGCCCGAACCGGGCTCGAGCTGCCCTTGCGCAAGGACGATGCCTTGCTCGGGTCCATGTGGTTCTATCGCCAGGAGGTGCGACCGTTCTCCGAAAAGCAGATCGCGCTGTTGCAGAATTTCGCGGCGCAGGCGGTGATCGCGATGGAGAACGCGAGGCTCCTGACCGAGACGCGCGAGGCGTTGGAGCAGCAGACCGCGACCGCCGAGGTGTTGCAGGTCATCAACTCCTCGCCCGGCGACCTCGCGCCGGTGTTCGATGCAATGCTGGATAAGGCGATGCGCCTGTGCGGTGTCGACCATGCCTCCCTTGAGCTGTATGACGGCGAGAGCATGCACGCGGTCGCCGTCCACGGGGCATCGGACATGTTCGCGGAAACGCTTCGGGAAGGCTATCCGGCCACGGAGTTGCCGGCTTCTCGATCCTTGCTCGAGGGCGGGCGCTTCGTGGAAATCACCGACGCGGCGCAGATCGATCACATAGCGTTTCGGACAGCCGCGGAGGTTGATGGAATCCGTAGCGTGCTGTTCGTGCCATTGCGGCGGGATGGCGCGCTGCTTGGGATGTTCGGATCGGCCCGTCGCGAGGTACGCCCGTTCTCCGAAAAAGAAATCGCGCTCGTCGAAAATTTCGCGGCGCAGGCGGTG
The DNA here is from genome assembly GCA_963795485.1 of uncultured Alphaproteobacteria bacterium. Taxonomy (GTDB): domain Bacteria; phylum Pseudomonadota; class Alphaproteobacteria; order ATCC43930; family CGMCC-115725; genus AP-15. The sequence goes on along the minus strand of CAWCIL010000006.1, from coordinate 797,328 downwards.
ATCGCGATGGAGAACGCGCGGCTGTTGACCGAGACGCGCGAGGCCTTGGAGCAGCAGACCGCGACTGCCGAAGTATTGCAGGTCATCAACTCTTCGCCCGGCTATCTCGCCCCGGTGTTTGACGCGATGCTCGAAAAGGCGACGAGCCTGTGCGAAGCGGAAATTGGAATTCTCTTCACCCACCACAGCGGTAGCTTCATAGCCACCGCCTGGCACGGTACGCCCGTTCCTTTCCGTGAATTTCTGACCCGTGAGCCACTGCGCCCAAGCCCTGAGACCGGCTTGGGGAGGATGGCGATCGAACGCCGGCTGATACACCTCTCGGATGTCGCGGAACGCGATAGCTATCGGCAAGGCGATCCGTTGAGCGTTGCATCCGTCGAGCTGGGTGGCATCCGGACCTTCATCGCGGTACCCCTGGTCACAGACGACACTCTTGTCGGCGCCTTTGTACTCTATCGTCAGGAAGTGCGTCCTTTCACCGAAAAGCAGATCGCCCTGTTGCAGAGTTTCGCGGCGCAGGCGGTGATCGCGATGGAGAACGCGCGGCTGCTCGGCGAACTGCGTCAGCGCACCGGCGATCTGCAGGAGTCGCTGGAATACCAGACCGCGATCAGCGACGTGCTCAAGGTGATCAGCCGTTCGGCCTTCGACCTCGATGCAGTCATGGAAGCCGTGGTCGCCAGCGCGATCCGATTGTGCCGGGCCGACCATGCCGGAATCTATCGGAACGAGAATGGCGGATACCGCTGGGCCGGCGGCTACGCGCCAACCTCGGCTTACGAAGAGCATGAGCGCGATCTCGTGCTTCTGCCGGGACCCGGCACGATCGTCGGCCGGGCCGCGCTCGAAGGCTGCCCGGTGCAGATCGCCGACGCGTGGATCGACCCACGATACGAGGCCAAGGACGACGCGCGGGAGGGCGGAGTCCACACGATGCTGGGGGTCCCGTTGCTGCGCGAGGGCTCGCCGATCGGCGTGATCGGCTTGGCGCGCAAGCGGGTCGAGCTGTTTACCGACAAACAGATTGCGCTGGTCACGACCTTTGCCGATCAGGCGGTGATCGCGATCGAGAATGCGCGACTGTTCGACGAGCTGCGTGAGCGGACGGAAGAGCTCGCGGCGCGCCAGGCCGAGTTGCGCGTCACTTTCGACAATATGGGCGACGGGGTCGTCATGTTCGACGAGGAGCTGCGGCTGGCGGCGTGGAACCGCAATTTTCAGGAATTGCTCGATCTGCCCGATGCGGTTTTGGCCGCTCGGCCCAGCTATGCCGAATACCTGCGCATCCTCGCCGAGCGCGGCGAATTCGGCAGCGACGACATCGAGGGCGAATTACAGCGGCGCCTTGCCGAGACCGACCAGGAATTGCGCCTCGAGCGCACGCGTCCCGACGGCCGGGTCATCGAGGTGCGGCGCAACGCGGTGCCGGGCGGCGGGTTTGTCTTGATCTACAGCGACATCACCGAGCGCAAGGAGGCCGAGGCGCGGCTGCGCGCGGCGCGCGACACCGCCGAGGGGGCGTTGCGCGAGTTGGAGGCGGCGCAGGCCAATCTGATCCACGCGCAAAAGATGGCCGCTCTCGGGCAATTGACCGCGGGTATCGCCCACGAAATCAAAAACCCGCTGAACTTCGTCAACAACTTCGCCGGCCTCTCGGTCGAGCTTCTCGACGAGCTGAAAGAGGCGGCGGCGCCGGCGTTGGCGGTTCTCAGCGACGAGACGCGCGCCGAAGCCGAAGACATCGTCGCGACCTTGACCGGCAACCTCGAAAAGATCGCCGAGCACGGCCGGCGGGCCGACGGCATCGTCAGGAGCATGCTGGATCATTCGCGCGGCGGCAGCGGCGAGCGGCAGAGGGTCGACCTCAACGCGCTCGTCGACGAGGCGCTGAACCTCGCCTATCACGGAGCTCGCGCCCAGGATCAGAATTTCGACATCATCCTGGAACGCGACCTCGAACACGGTATCGCACCGCTCGAATTGATGCCGCAGGACATCACCCGCGTGTTGCTCAACCTGTTTGGCAACGGCTTCTACGCCGTGGGCAAGCGCCGGCGCGAAACCGCAGACGCGGCCTTCCATCCGACGCTGAACGTTGCCACCCGCGACCTCGGCGGCGATGTCGTGATTAGCGTGCGCGACAACGGCACCGGCATCGCGCCAGAATTACGCGACAAGCTGTTCCAGCCGTTCTTCACCACCAAGCCGACCGGCGAAGGCACCGGGCTCGGCCTGTCGATCAGCTGGGATATCGTGACGCAGCAGCACGGCGGCACGATCGCGGTTAACAGTGTCGTGGGCGAATACACCGAGTTCACGATCCGCCTGCCGCGACGCATCGCAAACGGGGCAGGTCTGCCGACCGCCGCGGGCGGCGCCTGAGGTGGGTGGCATGAACTCGGCCGAGGTCTTACATTCTATCGCCATGCTCCCGCTTCTCGTCGCCGAACGCCCCAAGAGCGATGTCGGCAAGCCGTTTGCGATCTCGTCCGAATTCCGCCCGGCCGGCGACCAGCCGCAGGCGATCGACGAATTGTGCGAGGGCATCGCCCGCGACGAGCGCGACCAGGTGCTGTTGGGGGTCACCGGCTCGGGCAAGACCTTTACCATGGCCCACGTCATCGCCCGCACCGGGCGGCCGGCGATCATCCTCGCGCCGAACAAGACCTTGGCCGCGCAGCTCTACGGCGAGATGAAGAGCTTTTTTCCGGAAAACGCGGTCGAATACTTCGTTTCCTATTACGATTACTACCAGCCCGAGGCCTATGTCCCGCGCACCGACACCTATGTCGAAAAGGAATCCTCGCTGAACGAAGAGATCGACCGGATGCGCCATTCCGCGACGCGCGCGATCCTCGAGCGCCGCGACGTGATCGTCGTGGCTTCGGTCTCGTGCATCTACGGCATCGGCTCGGCCGAGACCTACTCGCAGATGACGCTCGCCCTGGCCCAGGGCGACCGGGTCAACCGCACCCAGCTGCTGGCCCGCTTCGTCGAATTGCAATACCGGCGCAACGACCACAATTTCGCCCGCGGCGCGTTTCGCGTGCGCGGCGACACGATCGAACTGTTCCCGGCGCATTACGAGGACCGGGCCTGGCGCATCTCGCTGTTTGGCGACGAGATCGAGGCGATCCACGAAATCGACCCGTTGACCGGGGAGAAGACCGCTTCCCTGCAGTCGATCAAAATCTACGCCAACAGCCACTATGTGACACCGCGCCCGACCCTCCTTCAGGCGATCGAGCAGATCAAGCGCGACCTCAAGATCCGGCTCGAAGAATTGTTCGCCGAGGGCAAATTGCTGGAGGCGCAGCGGCTCGAGCAGCGCACCACCTACGATCTCGAAATGATCGAGGCGACCGGCAGCTGCGCCGGCATCGAGAATTATTCGCGCTATCTGACCGGGCGCAAGCCGGGCGAGCCGCCGCCGACCTTCTTCGAATACATGCCGCGCGACGCGCTGGTCTTTGTCGACGAAAGCCATGTCACGGTGCCGCAATTGGGCGGCATGTTCCGCGGCGACTGGATGCGCAAGACGACCCTCGCCGAATACGGCTTCCGGCTGCCGTCCTGCACTGACAACCGCCCGCTCAAATTCGAGGAGTGGGAAGCGATGCGCGGGCAGACGGTGTTTGTCTCGGCGACGCCGGGGCCGTGGGAGATGACCCGCGCCGGCGGCGTCTTTGTCGAGCAGATCGTGCGACCCACGGGGCTCGTCGATCCGCCCTGCCTGATCCGTCCGGTCGACACCCAGGTTGACGATCTGATGGCCGAATGCCGCGAGGAGGCGCTGAAGGGCCACCGCGTGCTGGTCACCACCCTGACCAAGAAGATGGCCGAGGCCCTGACCGAATATTTGCACGAAGCCGGGCTGCGGGTGCGCTACATGCATTCCGACGTCGACACGCTCGAACGCATCGAGATCATCCGCGACCTGCAACTCGGCGTGTTCGACGTGCTGATCGGGATCAACCTTCTGCGCGAGGGGCTCGACATCCCGGAATGTGCGATGGTCGGCGTGCTCGACGCCGACAAGGAAGGCTATCTGCGCTCGCGCACCTCGCTGATCCAGACCATCGGGCGGGCGGCGCGGCATATCGACGGCCGTGCCATCCTCTATGCCGGCCGGATGACCGACAGCCTCAAGGCGGCGATCGAGGAAACCAACCGCCGGCGCGAAAAGCAGCAGGCCTACAACGCCGCAAACGGGATCACGCCCGAAAGCGTGCGGCGCGGCATCGCCGACATCCTCGAAAGCGTGTACGAGCGCGACCATGTGACCTACGGCCTGTCGGAAGGCGAGGCGGCGCATTACCAGGGCAAGAATTTGCAGGCGGTGATCGCCGACCTCGAAAAGCGCATGCGCGACGCCGCCGCCGATCTCGAATTCGAGGAGGCGGCGCGGTTGCGCGACGAGATCCGCCGGCTCGAGCAGGTCGATCTCGGTCTCGCGCCGCCATCGATGGGCGCGACCGGGACCGGGCCGCGGCGCGTGGAGGGCGGACATGGGCGCTCGACCGGCGGCCGTGCCGGCGTTTCGGCGCGCGAGGTGACCCGCGCCAAGGTGCGCGCCCGCAAGGAACGCCGTGCCCTCCGCCGCTGACCCCGAAGCCAACGCGCTGACCGGGGCGGTGCCGGCAGCGCCCGTTCCCAAGGCGGCGCTGGTGACCGGCGGCGGCCGCCGCATCGGGCGGGCATTGGCGCTGGCGCTGGCCGAGGACGGGTTCGCCGTTGCGGTCCACTATCACCGCTCGCGCCTGGCGGCCGAAGCGGTGGTCGAGGCGATAGGCGGCCGGGGCGGCAGGGCGCTGGCGCTCGGCGCCGATCTCGCCGACGAAGGCGCCGTGGGCAGCCTCCTGACACAGGCCGAGCAGGCCTTCGGGCCGGTCGGCGTTCTGGTCAATAATGCCGGGGTCTTTGGCGACGACACGGTCGAGACCGTGACCCGCGAGAGTTGGGACCGGCATCTCGCCGTCAATTTGCGGGCGCCGTTCGTGCTGATCCAGGATTTCGCGGCGCGGCTGCCGGGCGATGCGGGCGGGGTCGTCGTCAACATGCTCGACGAGCGGGTCTGGTCGCCGACCCCGTATTTCGTCTCCTATACACTGTCGAAGGCGGGTTTGTGGACCTTGACCCAGACTATGGCGCTGGCCTTGGCGCCGCGCATCCGGGTCAACGGCATCGGCCCGGGCCCGACTTTGCCGAGCCCGCGGCAGAGCGCCGAGCAATTCGCCCGCCAGTGCGCGATGATGCCGCTGGGCCGCGGCACCAGCCCGCAGGAGATCGCCGCGGCGATGCGCTTCATCCTGTCGGCGCCGGCGTTGACCGGGCAGATGATCGCGCTCGATGGCGGCCAGCACCTGGGATGGGCACAGCCGCAGCGCGCGCCGGTGCTCGAATGATCGGGTTCGCCCCGAGCGCGAACGAGACTTTCGTCTTAGGGCAGCGTTAACCGAATGATCTCGTTGACATGGCAGTGCCATTGCCGAGCGGTGGCGATTTGTTCACAGGCGATGTGACACTCGTGCGACAACAATGGACTCAGCCCAGGTTTGGTTCGATTTGGAGAAAATTAATCTTATGAAAATAATGACAAGCGAAATCAATCTTTTATGATGCTGCCTAATTTTTATGCAAGAGGACGAGACCGGAGCGAAGGCTGGACTCCAGCTCCGATCATGCCGAGTTCTCAACAGAGTTATCCACCGATTTCGTGGATATCGGCGGAGCGACAGCAATTCCGATGGCGGCACAACCGGTTGACGGAGCACTGACGGTCCCCCCGCCCGCGGCAGTCCCGCGGCGCCCGTCTGTGCGGCGCAGGCCGGCGCCGATGGACCCGCGCCGTGCGCCCCTCGGGGTTGGCGCCGGCCCGCTGTCGCACCCGGAGTTGGAGTCGGACTCGCGGCCTTCGGAGGCCTCGGCCGATCCGGAGCCCACGCCAGGAGGCGAGACGACCCCGAGCGGGATCGCGGCGGGGGTCGCCATCGTCCGCGCCGCGCTGAAGACTATGCCGGCGACGCCGGGCGTCTACCGCATGCTCGATCGTAAGGGCGACGCCGTCTATGTCGGCAAGGCGCGCAACCTTAGGACCCGGGTGCAGAACTATGCCCATCCCGCGGCCCTGTCGAACCGGCTGCGGCGCATGGTGGCCGAGACCGCGACGATGGAAATCGTCTCGACCCACACCGAGGCCGAAGCGCTGCTGCTCGAATGCAACCTGATCAAGCGGCTGATGCCGCGCTTCAACGTCCTGCTGCGCGACGACAAATCCTTTCCGCTCATTCACCTGACCGCCGATCACGACTTCCCTCAGCTGACCAAGCATCGCGGCGCAAAAAGCCAGGGCGGCAGCTATTTCGGCCCATTCGCCTCGGCCGGAGCGGTCAACCGCACCCTGATAACCCTGCAAAAGGCATTTCTGCTGCGCTCGTGCAGCAACAGCGTCTTTGCCAACCGGACCCGCCCGTGCCTCCTACATCAGATCAAGCGGTGCAGCGCGCCCTGCGTCGGGCGGATCGGCCGCGAGCAGTACGCCGGTCTGATCGAAGAGGCGCACGCCTTTCTTTCGGGCGGCAGCAGCGCGGTGCAGCAGCGCTTGGCGGCCGAGATGCAGACGGCGGCTGCGGCGCTCGATTTCGAGGCGGCAGGGCTGATCCGCGATCGCATCCGGGCATTGTCCCTGGTTCAGGGCCACCAGGACATTCACGTTCCAGGGGTGGCCGATGCCGATGTGATCGCTGCGCACCAGGCCGGCGGCCAGACCTGCGTCCAGGTATTTTTCTTCCGCGGCGGACAGAATTGGGGCAACCGCGGCTATTTTCCAAGCCACGATCGCCAGCTCTCGGTCGAAGAGGTGCTGGGCTCGTTCGTCGGCCAGTTTTACGACAACCGGCCAAAGCCGCCTGTGGTGCTGCTGAGCCACCGCCTGCCCGAGCAGGAGCTGGTCGAGGAGGCGCTGTCGCTCGGCGGTGCGCGCGTCTCGCTGGCGGTGCCGCAGCGCGGCGACAAGAAGAAGCTGGTCGGCCGCGTCCTCGCTACCGCGCGCGAAGCGCTCGGCCGCAGGCTCGCCGAGAGCGCCTCGCAACGCCGGCTGCTCGAAGGCGTTGCCGCCGCCTTCGGCCTCGAGGCCGCGCCGAACCGCATCGAGGTCTACGACAACAGCCATATCCAGGGCACCAACGCGGTCGGCGCGATGATCGTCGCCGGACCCGAAGGCCTGGTCAAAGGCGCCTATCGCAAATTCAACATCCGCGGGGTTGCCGCGCGCGTCGCCACCCGCCCCCTCCCTTTCCCCGCGCGCGGGGAAAGGGAGGGACCCGCGCTGCAGGCGTGGGAGGGTGAGGGGCAGCCCGCGATGGACGTTCGGAGCGAGGGCGGGAGCGTAGCCGGCGGCGACGATTACGCGATGATGCGCGAGGTGCTGATGCGCCGGTTCGCCCGCGCGCTGAAGGAAGACCCCGAGCGCGAGCAGGGCAGCTGGCCCGATCTCGTGCTGATCGATGGCGGGCTGGGGCAGCTCAACATCGCGCAAGGCGTCGTCGACGAGCTCGGCATCGCCGAGGTCGCGATCGTCGGCATCGCCAAGGGGCCCGACCGCAACGCCGGCCGCGAGCGCTTTTTCATGGCCGGCCGCGCGCCGTTCTCGCTCGACCCGCGCGACCCGGTGCTCTATTTCCTGCAGCGGCTGCGCGACGAGGCGCACCGTTTCGCGATCGGCACCCATCGCGCTCGGCGGACCAAGGCGATCGGGCATTCGCCGCTCGACGAGATCGCCGGGATCGGGCCGCGCCGCAAGCAGGCGCTGCTGCACCATTTCGGCTCGGCGCGCACGGTTGCCCGCGCCGGGTTGGGCGAGCTCGAGCGCGTCGCCGGCATCAGCAAAACTGTCGCCAAAAAGATTTATGATCATTTTCATGCCGATGAGTAAGATGCCGCTGTTGTCGTTGTTGTGCTTGTCCGCCGGGGGTGGCGCGTGCCGCTGACCAGCCTGCCCAACCTGCTGACCCTGTCGCGAATCCTGGTGATCCCGTTGGTGATCGCCACGTTTTACGTGCCGGGCGATTACGCGCGCTGGTTCGCCTGCGCGCTATTCTCGGCCGCTTGCGTCACCGATTGGCTCGACGGCCACATGGCGAGGCGCTGGCAACAGCAGTCGGAGATCGGCCGGTTCCTCGATCCGATCGCCGACAAGCTTTTGGTCGCGGCCACCTTGTTCATGCTGACGACGTTTGGCCGGCTGTCGGCGGCGGCGGTGCTTCCGGCCGTGGTGATCCTGTGCCGCGAAATCCTCGTTTCGGGGCTGCGCGAATATCTCGCCGGGCTGCGCGTCGGCATGCCGGTCTCACGGTTGGCCAAATGGAAGACCACGATCCAGATGGTCGCGATCGGCTTTTTGATCGTCGGCGACGCCGGTCCGCGTATTCTGCCGGTGACGACGATCGGCGAGGGCCTGCTGTGGATCGCGGCGGCGCTGACCCTGGTGACCGGCTATGACTATCTGCGCGCCGGGCTGCCGCACATCACCCGCCCACCGCGTGCCGCGGCGGTCGCTCGCGCGCAAATCCAGCAAGCCGGCGTAGGCGCGTATTGCCGCGGCCGGCGCTCCGCCCCCAAGTGAGGCCGCAGAGAGCGGCGATGCGCATCTTCGGCCTCGCCGGTTGGAGCGGGAGCGGCAAGACCACTCTGATGACCGCATTGATCCCCGAGTTCGTCGCCCGCGGCATCACCGTGTCCACCTTGAAGCACGCGCACCATGCCTTCGACGTCGATCAGCCGGGCAAGGATTCGTGGCGCCACCGCCACGCCGGGGCGAGCGAGGTCATGGTCGTCTCGGAGCGCCGCTGGGCCTTGATGCACGAGCTGCGCGGTGCGGCCGAACCCGGGCTCGACGAGCTGGCGCCGTTGATGAGCCCGGTCGATCTGCTGCTGGTCGAGGGCTTCAAGCACCACCCCCACCCCAAGATCGAAATCTACCGCCCGGCGCTCGGCAAGCCGCCATTGCACCCCGAGGACCCGTTTATCGTCGCGGTCGCCACCGACGAGGAGCTGCCCGGGCTGGCGCTGCCGTGGCTGCCGCTCGGCGATCCGGCGGTTGTCGCCGACTTCATCCTCCGGCATGACGGGCATGCCCGATGGCCCAGCTGAGCGACGATTGCTTTGCCTTCGGCGGCGCCCTGATGGGCGTCGACGAAGCGCTCGCCCGGATCGACGCGCGCGTCGTTGCGGTCGTCGACAGCGAGAGGGTGGCATTGCCGCAGGCCGCCGGCCGGGTGTTGGCGCAGGACCTGGTGGCGACGATGGACCTGCCGCCCTACGCCAACAGCGCGGTCGACGGCTACGCGGTCGCGCACGCCGACCTGTCGCCCGACCGCGAAACCGTGCTGCCGGTCGGTGGCAGGGCGGCGGCCGGCCACCCGCTCGACCGCGAGCTGTGCTCCGGCGAGGCGATCCGCATCTTTACCGGCGCGCCGATGCCGGAGGGCGCCGACACCGTCTTGATGCAGGAGGACTGCGTTGCCGCCGACGGCCAGGTCCGGCTCAAGCCCGGCATCAAGAAGGGCGCGAACCGACGACGCGCCGGCGAGGATGTCGGCGTGGGTCAGGTGGCGCTCGGCGCCGGACGCCGGCTCGGGCCCGCCGACCTCGGTCTTGCCGCGGCGCTCGGCTGCGCCGAGCTGACGGTTTTCCGCCGCTTGCGGGTGGCCCTGCTGTCGACCGGCGACGAGGTGCGCGAGCCGGGCGCTAAGCTGCCGCCGGGCGCGATCTACGACGCCAACCGCTTTATGCTGAAGGCGCTCATCGAGGGTCTCGGCTGCGTCGTCACCGATTTCGGCATCCGCCCCGACCGCGAGGCCGCCCTCGCCGACACGCTCGCCGCAGCCAGCGCCGCGCATGATCTGATCGTCACCTCCGGCGGGGTGTCAACCGGCGAAGAGGATCACGTCAAGGGCGCGATCGAGCGGCTGGGCGCGCTCCATTTCTGGCGGCTGGCGATCAAGCCCGGACGGCCGGTGGCGCTGGGGCAGGTCAAGGGCGTGCCGCTGATCGGGCTGCCCGGCAACCCGGTCGCAGTCGTCGTGACCTTTGCCGCCTTGGCCCGCCCGTTGATCCTGAAGCTCGCCGGCGCCGCAGCCACGCGCGCCCCGACAGTTTCCGGTCCGTGCCGGCTTTGCCTATCGCAAAAAGTCCGGCAGGCGCGAATACGTGCGCGCGCGGTTGGAGCGCGACGGGGCCGAGCTCGTCGCCGTCAAATACGCCCGCGACGGCGCCGGCATCCTGTCCTCGATCGTGCAGTCGGATGGGCTTGTCGTCCTCGACGAAGCGGTGAGCGACCTCCCTGCCGGCGCGACAGTCGACTTTCTGCCGTTCGCCGAGGTGCTCGGGTGAAGCTCTTGTATTTCGCCTGGCTGCGGACGCGCATCGGCCACGCCGAGGAGGATCTGCCGCTGCCGCCGCAGGTGCGCGACGTGGCCGGATTGCTCGGTTGGCTGCGCGCGCGCGGCGGCGGCTATGCCGAGGCCTTGCAGAACCTCGCCATCGTCCGCGTCGCCGTCAACCAGGATTATGTCGGCCTCGATCACCCCTTGCGCGATGGCGACGAGGTCGCGATCTTCCCGCCGGTCACCGGAGGCTGAGGCGATGATCCGCGTGCAGCGCGAGGATTTCGACGTTGGCGCCGAGCTCGACCGGCTCGCCGCCGGCAATCACCGGGTCGGCGGGATCGCGAGCTTTATCGGGCTGGTGCGCGATTTGGGCGGCGGCGACCGGGTTTCGGCGCTGACCCTCGACCATTATCCCGGCATGACCGAGAAAAAGCTGGCCGAGATCGAGCTCGAGGCGCACCGGCGCTGGCCGCTCGACGCCTCCCTGATCATCCACCGCTATGGCCGGCTCGAACCCGGCGACCGCATCGTGCTGGTCGCCACCGCCTCGCCGCACCGCGAAGCTGCCCTCGCCGCCTGCCATTTTCTGATCGACTGGCTGAAGACCGACGCGCCGTTCTGGAAGAGCGAGGAGACGCCCTCAGGCGAGCGCTGGGTCGAAGCCCACGCTGATGACGACGCCGCGAAGGAGCGTTGGCGAGGGACGCGGGAACCGGACGCGGCGGCAGATTAGCTGGTCCGCCTACAGTATTGCGTTCGACCACGGCCGCACGCCCGCGTGCAGCCTCTCCAGCGTGTCGTCGACCACGGTCAGATCGGCGTTGAACCGATTCAGCTGGGCGATCATGCCTTTTCTGATCGGTTCCGGGTCCGGGAGCAGCCGATCGGTCCAGAACCGCCTGCTGCGCTCAAAAAAGCCGATCGTGTCGAGAAATGCGGCGGCGAAGTAATACAAGTCGGGGATCATGTCGCCTTTATCCGGATCGTTTCCTTGGAGAGATTCTTCATCGCCGGATAGGCCGCGAACAGCGCGGATTTCGGGTTATAAAGATGATCCGGCATAGCGGCTCCCGCGCAAGGTGCGCCACGAGCGGGCAAGGATAGCTCCGCACGATCGACAGAACACCCGTTTTCCGACTGCCGCCCCAAGGCGGAATCGCGGAGGGACAGACCGTGACGCAGAATATTTACGACAAGGCGGATTTCTTCGTCGAGTACAGCCGGCTCGCGCGTTCGGTCGAAGGCTTGGACGGGGCGCCCGAATGGCCGACCTTGCGCGCTTTGCTCCCGGATCTGCGCGGGCGCCGCATCCTCGACCTCGGCTGCGGCTTTGGCTGGTTCTGCCGCTGGGCCCGGCAGCAGGGGGCGGCGTATGCCCTCGGCATTGATGTTTCGGCGAACATGTTGGCCAAGGCCAAGGAATTCGCGACGGATCAGGCGATCGACTATCGCAGGGGCGATCTCGAAGACCTGGAACTGCCGCCGCCATCGTTCGACCTGGCATACAGTTCGCTCGTCTTCCATTACCTGGAAAATCTCGGGGGTTTAATCGGGCGCGTGTCGCGATCGCTGGCCCCGGGCGGCAACCTGGTCTTCTCGGTCGAGCATCCGATGTACACGGCGCCGATAAAACCAGGATGGTCGACTGGCGCGGATGGGCGCACCGCCTGGCCGGTCAACTCTTACCTGGACGAGGGGCCGCGCTCGACCGATTGGCTGACCGCAGGTGTCGTTAAGCAGCACCGAACCATTGCCACCTATCTGAACCTGCTGATCGCGAGCGGGTTCACGCTGCCGTCACCTCCGAGGAATGGGGCTCCCTGGGCCGAGGAGCAGGTTGCTGGTCCGCATCCCGACTGGAGCCGAGCTTGCATCAGCGGCCGCCGATTCCTGCTCGGTGGCCGCGACGCGACTGACGGCGAAGCGGCAGCCCGCCGGGCTGCAATGTGCGTCAACTCGGGGCTCCGTAGCGGCCAGCGCAGCACCGCTCCCGGGCGCGAAGCTCGCCACCATCAGCACCGCCGCGATCAGCCCCAAAATCCGGCCGAGCCCCAGGTTTCGCATCACCCCGTCTCCCGTCCAATATGCTTTTCTGCAGCACACCAACGCTCAACTCTAGGTTTGTCCACCCCGGATCGCCGCGAGGAGGAGCCGGATGGGCCAGTGCGCTGCAAGCAACTTAGTTAGATCGGATGTCGGGACCTCGACCAGCTCCAGCCGTTGCTCGATCCGCCCGACGCGGCGGTCGAGATTGTCCAGCCTTATCGATAGGCCGGCGTAGTCGGCATGCAGCCCGGCAACCTCGCGTTCCAGCCGGCCGAGGCGAACAATGATTTCGTCGAGCTTCTCGCGCTGCGCTGCCTGCTCGGCGCGGATCGCCCGCAGCATGTTCAGGATCAGGATCGGCCCGTTCGTCGCTCACGGCTTGCCTTCACCGACGAGCGATCGTGTTCGTTACGCGGCGCTCGCCGCCGACCTTTTTGCCGACGGTGCGGTCGTAGTCTTCCCACATCAGCCGGCAGAGGGCACCGGGGGTGAAGCGGTAGTGGCCGCGCTCGCCGATGATCTCGCCGACCGGGGTCACCTCGGCGGCCGAGCCGGTCAGGAACATCTCCTCGGCCTTGGACAGCTCTTCGGGCATGATCGCGCGCTCGACCACCTTGATCCCGCGTTTTTTGGCGAGGCCGATCACGGTCTGGCGGGTGATCCCGTTCAGAAAGCAGTCCGGCGTCGGGGTGTGCAACTCGCCATTGATGACGAGAAACAGGTTGGCGCCGGTGCCCTCGGCGAGCTGGCCGCGCCAGTCGAGCATCAGCGCGTCGTCGCAGCCCTCGGCCTCGGCGTCGTGCTTCGACATCGTGCAGATCATGTAGAGCCCGGCCGCCTTCGCCTGGGTCGGCGCGGTGTGCGGCGCCGGGCGCGCCCACGGCGCCCATTTCATGCGGATGCCCTTGGCCCGCGCCTCCGGCGAGAAATAGGCCGGCCATTCCCAGGCGGCGAGCGCCAGGTGGATCCGGGTCGCCTGCGCCGAAACCCCCATCTGCTCGGCCCCGCGCCAGGCGATCGGCCGCACATAGCCGTCGACGATATGGTTCGAGGCGATGACCTCCCGGGTCGCCCTGGTCAGGTCGTCCATGCTGGCCGGCACCTCGAAGCCCAGGATCCGGGCCGAATTCACCAGCCGCTCGTTGTGGTCGTCGAGCCGGAAGACGGCGCCGTCGTAGACACGCTCGCCTTCGAAGACGCAGCTTGCATAATGCAGCCCGTGGCTCAGCACATGCAGCTTGGCGTCGCGCCAGGGAACCAGGCGGCCGTCATACCAGATGAAGCCGTCGCGGTCGTCGAAAGGGATCATATCCATGAACGTCTTCCTTGCACCGGAGCTGTTCGAGCCGGCTGTTGGTCGCGAACCTCGCCGGCTCGGTCGCGATGGAACTTTATATCCAAGAGGACGCCTGAAGGTATCCAAGGTTGCGAGATAAGTCAATATGTCTGACATAAAAGCCCGAACCGGGCCGCCTTTTCTCGACGAGGATGCGATCAGAGACGGGATCGAGCTGCTGTTCTTCGCCTATCGCGACTTTACCGCCGAACCGGACGCGGTGCTCGCACGCTATGGGTTCGGGCGTGCGCATCACCGGGTGATCCATTTCGTCGGCCGCCACCCGCAGATGACGGTCAGCGAATTGCTGGGCATTCTGCGCATTACCAAACAGAGCCTGAGCCGCGTTCTCGGCGAACTCGTGGAACAGGGTTTCATCCATCAGCGGCCGGGTCCGCACGACCGGCGGCAGCGCCTGCTCGAGCTGACCGCGCGGGGTCGCGCGCTCGAGCGCGAGGTGTCGGCGCCCCAGCGGGCCCGCGTCGCTAAAGCCTATCGCCAGGCCGGAGGGCCCGCGGTCGAGGGGTTCCGCAGCGTGCTGCTGGGGATCATCGCCGACGCCGTCGACCGGAGTCGTTTCGAGATCGGATCGAGCGTGAAGCGTTGACGGCGCCGGCGGCGTATAATTCGACCCGCGATGAGCGAGCTCGAACCGCATCTCCTGGTCGTCGATGACGATGCGCGGCTGTGTGAACTGCTGCGGCGGTACCTCTCGGAGAACGGCTTCCGGGTGACGAGCGCGGCGGATGCACGCGAGGCGCGCGCCCATTTGGCGCGTTTCGCCTTCGATCTCGTCGTGCTCGATGTGATGATGCCAGGCGAGAGCGGCCTCGACTTGACGCGCGCCCTGCGACGCGACGACAGGGTCCCGGTGCTGCTGCTGACCGCGATGGCCGAGCCCGAGGATCGCGTCAACGGGCTCGAACAGGGTGCGGACGACTATCTCTCCAAACCGTTCGAGCCGCGCGAACTGGTGCTGCGCATCCGCAATCTGCTGCAGCGGCGTCCGGCGGTCGATGCCGAGCGCCGCGAGGTGCGCTTTGGCGGCTGCCGCTTCGACTTGGCCCGCAGCGAGCTGTTCCGGGGCGGCGACATGATTCGTCTGACCGCGGCCGAGGCTGGGCTGCTCGCCAGCCTGGCGCAGAAGGCAGGGGAGCCGGTCTCGCGCGAGGAGCTGTCGCTGTCGTCTCAGTTCAGCGGCAACGTGCGCAACGTCGATGTCCAGATGACCCGGCTGCGTCGCAAGATCGAGCGCGATCCGCGCTTCCCGCGCTACCTGCAGACCGTCCGCGGCACCGGTTATGTCCTCAAGCCGGATTGAGCCCATGCCGATCGGGGTGCCGACGGGCCCGGCGATCGGGCCCTCGGCGGAGTCCGGCGGCGAGACCGAGGTCGAGCTCTGGGGCGAGCACGCCGTCCATCCGGCGGGGTGGATCAAGCGTGTGCTGCCGCGCACGATGTTCGGCCGCTCGCTTCTGATCGTCGTGATGCCGCTCATTCTGCTGCAGGCGATCGCCACCTGGATCTTTTACGATCGCCACTGGGCGGCGATCTCTTGGCGGTTGTCGACCGGGGTTGCCGGCGACATCGCGCTGACCATCGAGGCGATCGAGTTGACCCGTTCCGCGGCCGCGACCGAACTTCTGCTGGAACGCGGCGGGGCGTTGACCGATCTCGGCTTCACCCTCGAACGCGGCGCGCATCTGCCGCCGCCGCGCCGTCGCGGTTGAGCGGCACCCTGCTCCAGGATCAGCTGAACCAGGCGATGGGCGGCCGAGTTGGCCGGGCGTGGCGGATCGGCGGCCTCGACGACCCGCGAGGACTGCGCATCGAGGTTCAGCTGGCCCAAGGCGTGTTGAGAGTAGAGGTGCCCTGGGACCGGCTGTATAGCTCCACGACCTACATATTCGTCATGTGGATGGTCGGATCCTCGCTGGTCCTATTGGCGGTCGCCACCTTGTTTTTGCGCAATCAGGTCAAGTCGCTGCGCCGTCTGGCGGCGGCAGCCGACGGTTTTGGCAAAGGCCGCCCGGTGCCGTTTTTCAAGATCGAGGGAGCGGTCGAAATCCGTCAGGCGGCGGTCGCCTTTATGACCATGCGCGAACGCATCCAACGGCAGATCCGCCAGCGCACGCAAATGCTGGCCGGGGTCTCGCACGATCTGCGCACGCCGCTGACCCGGATCAAGCTCGCGCTGGCGATCCTCGGCGACGACCCGGTGGTCGAGGAGTTGAAGTCGGATGTTGCCGAGATGGAGCACATGGTGCACGGCTATCTCGACTTTGTTCGCGGCGAGGGAAGCGAAGCGCCGGTCGAAACCGACATCGCCCTGCTGCTCGACGATGTCGCCGCGGCGATGCGGCGCGAGGGGACCCCGCTGTCGCTCACCCTTCCGGCCGAATACGAGATCCCGGTGCGCCCGAACGCGCTGAAGCGCTGCCTCGCCAATCTGATCGGCAACGCCCGCCGACACGGCAGCCGGGTCTGGCTGACGGCGGTGCCGGTGGCCAATGGCATCGACATTCTCGTCGATGATGACGGGCCGGGGATACCGTCGGCCGACCGCGACCGCGTGTTTCGGGCCTTTGTCCGCCTCGATCCCTCACGCAACCGGTCGACGGGCGGGGTCGGGCTCGGCCTGACCATTGCACGCGACGTGGCCCGCGGTCATGGCGGCGATGTCCGGCTCGAAACTTCGCCGCATGGCGGTCTGCGCGCCCGGGTTCATCTGCCGCAATAAGGCGCACCAAGTCGCCGCAACATACAGAAAGGCCGTCCCGCGGCGGGGGCGGCCTCCCCGGACGAGTTGAGCATCATCCGGTCGCCCCCGCGCAAGCGTAGGGATTTCCGGGGAAAAGCTTTCGGCTGCAGGACCCGGTGTTTCTGCTCACGTCTCGGCCGGGCTCGTCCCGGCCATTCACGCCAAGCGGGGACTGACGGTTCAATTGAACGGAAGCCGCTTCCAGCGATCAGCGAGCGGTCTGCTGCTTTGCCAGTTCGCGCAATTCGTCGAGGCCCTCGCTCGCGCGCTTGCGCAGAACGTCGGCCGCCTCGGAGCCCGCCTTGGTCGCCAGCATCGTGATCTCGCGTCCGTGATTGACGCTCTTTTCCAGCATCTGCTTGGCGTATTCGGTGTTTTTGGCGATGCGGTCCTCGGTCGAGGACGGCTGGGCGAACTCGCGGAACATCGTCGACACGTCTTCGAAGGCTTGACGCGCGATCTCGACCTGGCGACGGGCAACCGCCTGGACCCCTTCGACAGCGAGCTGGTTTGCCTGGCTCAGCGCCTCGATGTTGCGGCGCTGGCAAGCCATGATCGCTTCGACGTCGAACGCGCGAAAACGGAAATCGGTCATCATCTTGGTCACATCGAAATCGAAAAAGCTCGGACGGGCTTCCATAGGCTGGGTTCCATTTTGGGCTGCGGTTTATTGTGCGATGCACAACGCCCAAAATATCGGCGGTCATCGGGTCGCAGTCAAGAAAAGTTTTGCGCAGTGCAGCAAAATTAGGCGCGGGCAGGCTCGTCGCGGTGGCGCATCGGGCGGCTCGGCGAAAGCCAGCCTTCGATGCGGCGCAGGCTGGAATCGAGCGCCGCCATAGTTTGAGCGAGGTCCGCCGAATCGTCGCGACGCCACACGCGCATGGCCGACAAATAGGCCGCCCCGGTCAGCTTGACCGCTAACGCGCCGCGCAGACCGGCGGTAGGGATGTCGGCGGCTTCGAGCATCCAGCGCATCGAGCGCGCCAGCGCCGCCGCCGCCGCGAGCGCCGACACCGGGTCGCCGGCGAGTTCGCGGCGCAGCACATCGAGGGCGGACCGATAGGGCCGCAGCGCGTCGAATCGCCGCATCAGGAGATCGAACACCCGATCGCGCGGCCGCTCGTCTTCCTCTGCCGCAGGCGGCTCGGCGAGAACCGCTTCGTCGATCCGCCGGATAAAGCGGCACAAGATCGCCTGCTTCGAACGAAAGATCCGGTAGACGCGCAGGATCGGCAGTCCGGCTTCGTGGGCGATCGCAGCCAGCGACAGCCGCCGCCAGCCTTCGGTCGCGATACAGGCCAGCGCCGCCTCGATGATCCGCTCGGCCTCGCCGGCGGTGTCGGGCCCGCCGGTGCGCCTGCGTCCCGCCTCGCCCGTGCGGCCGGTGCCCTTGGCCATGTCCCAAATCTCCGGCGGTACCCGGCTCAGCTCGCCAATTCGCGCGACCGGGCCGCCGCCGCGGCGACCGCGCGGCCGATCAGCTTAGTCAAGCCGTTCTCGGCCATTAGCACGTCGAGAGCGGCCTCGGTCGTGCCGCCGGGGCTGGTGACGTTCTGGCGCAGCTGCGCCGGGCTCTCTTCGGTGCGCCGGGCGAGCTCGGCCGATCCGGCGACCGTGCTGCGCGCCAGATGGGCGGCGAGATCCGCCGGCAGCCCCGCCGCCCGACCGGCCTGCGCCAGTGCCTCGATCAGCAGAAAGACATAGGCAGGACCGCTGCCAGAAACGGCGGTGACCGCGTCGAGCAGCGCCTCGTCCTCGACCCAGACGCTTTCGCCGGCGGCGGCGAGCAATTCATCGCAGAGCCGTCGCTGCCCGGCGGTGACCCGCGGGGTGGCGCAAGCGACGGTGATCCCACGCCCGATCGCCGCCGGCGTGTTCGGCATGGTCCGCACCAGCGAAGCCGGGCCGAGATGGCGGCTGATCCCGGCGATGGTCTTGCCGGCCACGATCGAGAGGAAGAGGGTCCGCGGCCCGGCCCAGCGGCGATAGAGGGGCAGCACCTGGTCGATCGACTTGCGGCTTGACCGCGAAAACGACCGCGTCGGGCGCGGGCTCGCCCGCCAATTCCTCGGCCGTTCGGTGAAACGAGACGGCCGGCCAGGTCGCGAAGCCTGCCGGCGGGCCGGCCGGCTCGACCACCAGAAAACGCGAGCCGGCGCCACCGGCGAGCCAGCCATGCAACAGGGCCGAGCCCATCTTGCCGCAGCCGACGAGAACGAGCGTGCGCCGCGCCGGATCGCCGCCTTCGCCGGGCGTGCCGCCCATCACGTGTCGCCCACCCTCAGGCTTCTCCGACCGGGTCGATCATCGCCGCCGCCATCGCCTCGGCCGGCTTCTTGCCGCCCCACAGCACGAGCTGAAACGCCGGGTAAAAGCGCTCGCATTCGGAGAGCGCGATGTCGACCAGGTCCTCGACCTGCTCGGCGCTCGCCACCCCGACGCCGCGCAACAGCACCGCGTGGCGAAACGCCGGCGAGTTGTCCTCGGCCGACAGGTCGAAATGCCCGAGCCACAGCTTTTCGTTGGCCAGCGCCAACAATTCGTAGACCGCAACCCGGCGGCCTTTCGGGACCTTCATGTCGAACCCACAGGAGAAGTGCATTGCGCAGATTTCCTCCTGCCAGACGAAATAGAGCCGGTAGTCGCACCAGCGGCCGGAAATCTCGACGACCAACTCCTCCTCGCTGGCCCGGTCGTGCGCCCAATCGTTGGCGCTGACGATCTCTTCGACGAGATCGATCGGGTTGCCGGAAAAAGGGGTTGGTTCGGAGAGGGCAACGGATGTCATCGGGCGCTCCTTCGGGCAGCTCGACACAATGGTCTCAAATCCGAATCACAAGGATGAGGACGGAGTTGTGGGATTGGGGCTGGGTAACTCGGGCGGCGGCTGGCGGTCGCGCAGATTGGCGACCAGCGTTTCGAGCTCCGCCACCCGTCTGGCCAACACCTCCTGCTCGGCGCGGGCCTTCGCCGCCATGGCCTTGACCGCCTCGAATTCGTCGCGAGTAACGAGGTCCATCCCGGCGAGCACTCGTTCAAGCTGCTCGCGCAACCGCGACTCGACCTCGCCCTTGACCCCCGACAAGGTGCCCATCGCCCCGGCGGCGACACGGGCGAGATCGTCGAAAAACCGATTCTGGCTCTGCATCCTCTCGTTCTCCGCACTGGTCGCGGCATTGTCTGCCTGACCGTGCGCTTACATATGGGCGTGCGCTAACACAAGGGGCATATCGAGGGAAGGGATTTCCCTCCGGCAAGGCGGGCCCGCGATGCAACCGTTCGAGCGTTTCTCCGAGATGCCACGCGGCACCATCCGTTTCGTGCTGACCGATGTCGACGACACCCTGACCGAAGGGGCGCGCCTACCGGCCGCGGCTTACGAAGCTCTGGAACGGTTGGATGACGCGGGCCTTCGGGTGATCCCGATTACCGCCGCACCGGCGGGTTGGTGCGACCTGATGTGCCGGATGTGGCCGGTCGCCGCGGTCATCGGCGAGAATGGCGGGCTGTGCTTCCGGCACGATCGCGAGGCGGGACAGACGGAGCGGTATTTCTGGACGCCCGAGGTCGAGCGGCGCCGCGCCCGGCGCCGGCTCACCGCGCTCGGTGCCCAGATCCGGGCGTCGGTCCCGGGCTCGGCGACGGCGCCCGACCAAGCCTATCGCGAAACCACGCTCGCGTTCTGCAATCCCGGTCCGCCATTGTCGGAGCGGATCGTTGCGGCACTGGCCGAGGCCGGCGCCCACACGGTCGTCAATTCGCTGTGGGTGCTCGGCTGGCTCGGCGGTTTCGACAAGTTGGCGATGACCCGCCGGATGCTCGCCGAGCTCTATGCGACCGACATCGAGCGCGACCGCGACACGTTCATCTACGTCGGCGACTCGCTCAATGACGAGCCGATGTTCGGCTTTTTTCCGAATTCGGTCGGCGTTGCGAGCGTGCGACATTATGTCGGTCGCATGGCGACGCCGCCGCGATGGGTGACCAACGGCGCCGGAGGCAGCGGCTTTGTCGAAGTCGCAGACGCGCTCCTGAAGGAAATTCGGAGCGCACGATAGTGGTCGGCATCAATGAGAACGCCGCGGTCGGAAGCGCGGCACTTCGCGCAGAGTTCGCCGCGCTCCGCAGAGATGTGCGCGAGTTCGGAGTGCGTATCGAGGCGAGATCAGATGCCTTCAGAACCCATATCCTTCGGGGGATAACTCGGATCATCGTCGGCGCGACCATTGTCAACGTGGTCGTTGAAATTGCTGCGATGTTCGGGGTGGCGAAGCTGCTCGGACACTGACCGGCCCGGCCCTAATCCTCGATCGAGGCGGCGAGGATCTGGCTCAATTGGCATAATGGGCGGCCGGTCTCGGCGGCCCAGTCGTTGAAAGCAGGATTGGATTGCGGCGCGGTCCTGCCGCGTCTTCGGCGGCCGTTCCGCAGCACCCCAGCGCTGCAGTGCCGCGACGACCGAATGGGTCAGGACGAACGTGTCCTTGCCGACCATGCGCAGAAAGCTCGGCCCGGAATTGCCGCCCATCTGGCTGAAGCGTTTCGCCAATTCCGCCCACAGCCCGACGATGTCGCTGCCCGGCCAGCGCGCGAGCCAAATGCCGAAGCTGCCGTGCTCGTCGGCAATCCGCGATCATCGCCGCGGCGTTGTCGCGCACCGCCTTGAGCTTGCCCCAATGGCGGATCAGCCGGCGGTCGGCGAGCAGTGCTTCGAGCGCCTCGTCCGGCATCGCCCGCACGCGCCTCGGCTCGAAACCGCCGAACACCTCCTCGAAAGCCGACCATTTCGTATCGACCACGCTGTGCCGGAGCCCGGCGCGAAAGATCCGCAGCGACATCTGCGACAGATAGCGGTCGTCGCCCAGCGCCTCGAGCTCGGCCGGTGCTGCGCGGCTGTGCTAAGCGCGCGGTCAGCGCCGCCACTCCGTGACGGGCCTGCGCGGCTTCGAGGATCAGGGCAAAAGGCGGTGCGGCCATCGGTTGTCGTCGATGAGATTAGCGCGCGGCCGCCCTGCCCGCATCAATCCCGTGTCGCCCGAAGATCAGATTGACGCGGCCATGGCGCCGGGCCACGCTGGCCCGACGAACGATGCGGCGGAGTGCCAGCCATGAAGCTGATGTGGTTTCACCTGATGCCATATACCGAGTTGCCGGACGATTTCCGGGAGAAGCATCCCTCGGTGTGGGTCGACATCCACTCCTCGCTGTTCGACCCGCGGCGCGCCCATCACATGTACAACGATTTTATGGACGAGCTCGAATTCGCCGCGGAATGCGGCTTCGACGCGGTCTGCGTCAACGAGCACCATTCGAACGGCTACGGGCTGATGCCGTCGCCCAACCTGATCGCCTCGGCCCTGGCGCGGCGCACCAGCGACACGGCGCTGTGCGTGATGGGGAATTCGTTGGCGCTGTACAACCCACCGACGCGGGTCGCCGAAGAGTTCGCGATGATCGACGTGATCTCGGGCGGGCGGCTGATCGCCGGGTTTCCGGTCGGCACGCCGATGGACACCTGCTTTGCCTATGGCCAGAACCCGTCGAGCCTGCGCGAGCGCTATCTGGAAGGGCACGATCTCGTCTTGCGCGCCTGGACCGAGCCCGACACCTTTGCCTTCAACGGCCGCTTCAACCAGCAGCGCTACGTCAACATCTGGCCGCGCCCGGTGCAGAAGCCGCACCCGCCGATCTGGATCCCGGGCGGCGGCTCGGTCGAGACCTGGCAGTGGTGCGCCCAGATGGATTACGTCTACGCCTACCTGTCCTATTTCGGCTTCAAGGACGGGCGCGCCACGATGCAGGGCTTCTGGGACGAGATGGCGCGGCTCGGCAAGGACCGGAACCCCTACCGCGCCGGCTTTCTGCAATTCGTCGGCGTCGCCGAGAACCGCGACGAGGCGATGCGGCTCTACCGCGAGCCGGCCGAATATTTCTACGGCCGCTGCCTGCGCGTCGACCCGCGCTGGGCGATGCCACCCGGCTACATCACCGAAGCGACGCAGCGCGCCGGCGTGGTCGGCCAGATCGGCCGCGCCGCCAGCCTAGACGCAAGGCAAAAGGCCCGCGCCACGACCGATATCAAGGACATCGTCGAGCGCGGCTATGTCATCGTCGGCTCGCCCGACGAGGTCGTCGAGCAGCTGACCGAGGTCGCGACCGACCTCAATGTCGGCCACCTGATGCTGCTCTTGCAGTTCGGCAGCATGGGCAAGGAATTGGCGGCCTACAACACCCGGCTCTTTGCCGAGCGGGTCATGCCAAAGCTGAAGGGCCTGTTCCCGGAATGGGAGGACCGCTGGTGGCCGCAGCCGATGGCCCGCGCCGAGCGCGCAGCGGTACAGCCGCCATTGCTCGCCGCCGAATAGCCGCGCCTGCGCTATCGGCGCAGGTTGGTGCGGGCGAGTTCGACGATCTCGTCGCCACGGCCGCTCAGCACGGCTTTCAGCATGTAGAGCGTGAAGCCCTTGGCCATCTCGGCGGTGACCCTGGGCGGCATGGCCAGCTCCATGCGGTTGACGACTGCGTCGACCAGGACCGGGCCGGGATGGGCCAATGCCTCGCGGAGTTTCGGCTCGACCTCACTCGGGCTCTCGATGCGCAGGCCCTTGATGCCGACCGCCTCGGCCATCTGGGCGAAGTTCGGGTTGAGGAGATCGGTGCCATTGGTCAGGAACCCGGTCGATTTCTGTTCGAGCTCGATAAAGCCGAGCGCGCCGTTGTTGAAGACCACCATCTTCACCGGCAGCTTCAGCTGGGCGAGGCTCAACAGGTCGCCCATCAGCATCGAAAAGCCGCCATCGCCCGACAGCGAGACCACCTGGCGCTGCGGAAAGGCGGCCTGGGCGCCGATCGCCTGCGGCAGCGCATTGGCCATCGAGCCGTGCCAGAACGAGCCGATCAGCCGGCGCTTTCCGTTCATCGCCAAATAGCGCGCCGCCCATACCGTCGGCAGCCCGACATCGCAGGTGAAGATCGCGTCGCCGCTCGCCAATTCACTGACGGTGCGGGCGATCTGCTGGGGGTGCAGCACGCCGCCGGGCCGGCCGGTAGCCAGCTCGTCGAGCCCTCGGCGCGCTTCCCGATAATGCTTCACCGCGGTGTCGAGATGGCCACCGAACGATTTGCTCTTCAGCTGTGGCAGCAATGCCCGCAGGGTCGCACCGACATCGCCCAATACCCCGATCTCGACCGGCGCTCGGCGGCCGATCGATTCTGCCCTGATGTCGATCTGCGCGATGTGCGCGGTCTGCGGGTAGAACTGTCGATAGGGAAAATCGGTGCCCAGCATCAACAACGCATCGCAGCTCTCCATAGCATAATAGCCGGAGGAGAAGCCGATCAGCCCGGTCATGCCGACGTCGTAGGGGTTTTCCCACTCGACATATTCCTTGCCTCGCAGGGCATGGACGACCGGCGCTTTCAGCGCTTCGGCGAGCTGCAGCACTTCGGCATGCGCGCCTTGGCAGCCGCCGCCGCACAGCAGGGTCACCCGCTCGGCGTCATTCAGCATGGCGGCGAGGCGGCCAAGCGCTTCGTCCGACGGGGTCACGATAGGCCGTGGCGGGACCAGGCCGAGCGGCTTGGGCGCGGTTGCCGCGGCGACGGGTTTGAGCGCCACGTCGCCGGGGATCACGATGACGCTGACACAGCGCTCGGCCGTCGCCCGACGGATCGCGATCTCGAGCACGCGCGGCATTTGATCGGGCGTAGAGACCAGCTCGCAATAGCTGCTGCATTCTTGGAACAGACGATCGGGGTGGGTCTCCTGGAAATAGCCGGCGCCGATCTCGGGCGAGGGAATATGGGCGGCGATCGCGACCACCGGCACACGCGAGCGGTGGCAGTCGTAAAGACCGTTGATCAGGTGCAGATTGCCCGGGCCGCAACTACCGGCGCAGACAGCGAGCTCGCCGGTCAGATGCGCCTCGGCCCCGGCGGCGAACGCGGCGACCTCCTCGTGGCGCACATGCAGCCAGGCGATGCCGCCATGGCGGCGCAGCGCATCGGTGAAGCCGTTGAGGGTGTCGCCGACGATGCCGTAAATGCGCTTGACGCCGGCAGCGGCGAAGGTCTCGACCATCTGGTCGGCAATGGTCCGCGCCATCGGGGCTCTCCTTTCCACGGGCTCACATTCGACGGAGAACTGACCCCTCCGGCGTTAAAACTCAATGACGCCCGTCAATTTGCTGCGGCGTCACAACCCGCCGAACGACGCGCCAGCGCTCGCGGCTCAGCGCGGCAACAGGCTCGCACCCATCAGGAATTCGTCGATCGCGCGGGCGCATTGGCGGCCTTCGCGGATGGCCCACACCACCAGCGACTGGCCGCGGCGCATGTCGCCGGCGGCGAACAGCTTGGGCGACCGAGGTGCGGTAGTCGACGGTATTGGCCTCGACATTGCCGCGGCGGTCGAGGGCGGCGCCCGATTGCTCGACCATCCCGCTTTTGTGCGGCCCCAAAAACCCCATCGCCAGCAGCACCAGATCGGCCTTCAGCGCAAACGTGCTGTCCGGAATTTCCTGCATCGTAAAGCGGCCGTCCGGGTTCTTGGCCCATTCGACGCGAACGCATTCGAGCGCCTTGACTCGGCCGGCGGCGCCGATCGCCTGTCTGGTCAGCACCGACCAGTCGCGCTCGCAGCCCTCTTCCTGCGAGGAGGAGGTGCGCAGTTTCAACGGCCAATCGGGCCAGGTCAGCGCCCTGTTTTCCTGATCGGGCGGTTTCGGCAGAATTTCCAGCTGGGTGATCGACGCCGCCCCTTGGCGCACCGAGGTGCCGATGCAGTCCGACCCGGTGTCGCCGCCGCCGATCACGATGACGTGCTTGCCCGCGGCGGTGATCGTGCCGACAGGCGCGGCGCGCTCCTCGGGGTCGCCGGCATTGCGCTTGTTCTGCTGCGGCAGGAAATCCATCGCAAAGTGCACGCCGTCGAGCTCGCGGCCGGGGACTTCGAGATCGCGCGGCAGCTCGGCCCCGCCGGTCATCGCCAGCGCGTCGAATTCCGCGATCAGCGAGGCCATCGCGACATCGACGCCGATTTCAACTTCGGTGCGAAAGACGACGCCTTCGGCCGCCATCTGCTCGGCGCGGCGATCGATCAGCCGTTTGTCCATCTTGAAGTCGGGGATGCCATAACGCAACAGGCCGCCGACGCGATCGGATTTTTCGAACACGGTCACCCGATGCCCGGCGCGCGCGAGCTGCTGGGCGCAGGCCAACCCCGCCGGTCCCGAGCCGACCACGGCGACATTCTTGCCGGTCCGCTGCGCCGGTGCGACCGGCTCGATCCAGCCCTCTTCCCAGCCGCGGTCGACGATCGCACATTCGATCGTCTTGATCGTGACCGGATTGTCGTCGATGTTGAGGGTGCAGGCCGCCTCGCACGGCGCCGGGCAGACGCGGCCGGTGAACTCCGGAAAATTATTGGTCGAATGCAGCGTCCTCAGCGCCGCCCGCCACTGGTCGCGATAGACGAGATTGTTCCAGTCGGGGATCAAATTGTTGACCGGACAACCGCTGTGACAGAACGGGATGCCGCAATCCATGCAGCGCGCCGCCTGCTTGCGCGTTTCGGGTTCGGGCAATGGCTTGACGAACTCGTTCCAGCCGCGGCGGCGAATCTCCGGCTTCTCGTAAGGCCGGTCGCGGCGCGCGATTTCCAGAAAACCGGTCGGTCTACCCATGGTTCGGTCCTCGGCAATCTTCCCGGCCGGGCCGGTCACCATTGCTGACTTATTTCCATATTGGCTGATTTCACCGCCGGCATCAACGCCGGGTACGACCGGTGCCGGGGGCGGACGGTTGGCGTCATCTCATTCGATGACCTCGTCGGCGCGGAGGACGAACGAGGGCGGAAGGGTCACGCCGAATGCCTTCGCCGCCCTCAGATTGATGGGCACCTTCGGCTGTTGCGCCAAGCCCCCGACCGGGTCAACAAGCACAGGACGGCCAGCAAGGGTGATTAGGTCGCGGCGCCTCACTCGGCGGCGGCCAAGCGCGCCGCCTCCTGCTCGCTCCTGAGTTCGAGCAGGGCGCGGCGGTAGTCCTTGGGCATGACCTTGACAAAGTAGACGAGCGCCTCGTCCCAGTCTTCGAGCAATGCGCCAGCGCGCGCGCTGCCGGTGAAGAGGTGATGGCGCTCGATCAGGATGCGCAACCTGGCGCCGTCGAAGCGCAACGGATCGCCCATGCCGGCATCCTCGGCGTTGGGCGAGCGCTGATGCGGGCGGTCCGGATCGTCGGCTTCCTCCGGATCGGGGCCGGCTACCCCCTCGAATTCCACGCCAGCGCGATTGCACAGATCGCCGAACCGGGCCTTCGGGTCGTAGACATAGGCGATCCCGCCCGACATCCCGGCGGCGAAATTGCGGCCGGTCTCGCCGAGCACCACAACGACCCCGCCGGTCATGTATTCGCAGCCATGATCGCCGGTGCCTTCGACGACCGCGACCGCGCCTGAATTGCGCACCGCAAAGCGCTCGCCGGCGACGCCCTCGAAATAAGCCTCGCCGGCGACGGCGCCGTAGAGCACGGTGTTGCCGATGATGATGTTCTCGGTCGGCTCGCGCGTTGCCTCGGGGGGTTGGCGAACGATCAGCCGGCCGCCCGACAATCCCTTGCCGGCATAATCATTGGCGTCGCCGAACAGTTCGAGCGTGACCCCGCGCGCGAGGAACGCGCCGAAGCTTCCGCCCGCGGTGCCGCGGAAGCTTGCCCAGATCGTGTCCTGCGGCAACCCGGCATGGCCGTAGCGCCGCGCCACCTCGCCCGACAGCATGGCGCCGACGGTGCGGTGGACGTTGCGGATCGGCCGTTCGATGCGCACCGGCTCGCGCTGGTCGAGTGACGACTGCGCCGCCGCGATCAGCTCGTTGTCGAGCGCCTTGTCAAGGTGATGGTCCTGGCTTTCGCAATTGTAGACCGCCGCTCCCGGCGCCGGCATCGCCCGGTGCAGCAGCCGAGAGAGGTCAATGCCCTTGGCCTTCCAATGCTCGATCGCGCGGATCGTGTCGAGCTTGTCGACCCGGCCGATCATCTCGCTGAATTTGCGGAAGCCGAGCCGAGCCATCAGTTGGCGCACTTCCTCGGCGACAAAGAAGAAATAGTTGATCACATGCTCGGGCTGGCCGGTGAAGCGGGCGCGCAATACCGGGTCTTGCGTCGCGATGCCGACCGGGCAGGTGTTCAGATGGCATTTGCGCATCATCACGCAGCCGGCGGCGATCAGCGGGGCGGTCGAAAACCCGAACTCGTCGGCGCCGAGCAATGCACCGACGATAACGTCGCGCCCGGTCCTGAGCCCGCCGTCGACCTGCACTGCGATGCGCCCGCGCAAGCCGTTCAGCACCAATGTCTGCTGGGTTTCGGCGAGCCCGATCTCCCAGGGCGAGCCGGCATGGGTCAACGAGGTCAATGGGCTGGCTCCGGTGCCGCCCTCAAACCCGGCGATCGTCACATGGTCGGCGCGCGCCTTGGCCACACCGGCGGCGACGGTGCCGACCCCGACCTCGGAGACGAGCTTGACCGACACCGCGGCCCGCGGATTGGCGTTTTTCAGATCGTGGATCAGCTGCGCCAGATCCTCGATCGAATAGATGTCGTGATGCGGCGGCGGCGAGATCAGCGCGACCCCCGGGGTCGAATGCCGCACCTTGGCAATCGCCTTGTCGACTTTATGGCCGGGCAATTGCCCGCCCTCGCCGGGCTTCGCCCCTTGCGCCATCTTGATCTGCAAGACGTCGGCGTTGACTAGGTATTCGGTGGTGACACCGAACCGCCCCGAGGCCACCTGCTTGATCGCCGAGCGCATCGAATTGCCGTTGTCGAGCGGCTGGAAGCGGATCGCCTCCTCGCCGCCCTCGCCGGTATTGGATTTGCCGCCGATGCGGTTCATCGCAATCGCGAGCGTCGTGTGCGCCTCGCGGCTGATCGAGCCGAAGCTCATCGCCCCGGTGGCGAAGCGCTCGACGATGGCGCTCGCCGGCTCGACCTCGTCGAGCGGCACCGGCGTGGGCGCGAAATCGAGCGCCATTAGCCCGCGGATCGTCAGGAGGCGCTCGCTCTGGTCGTTGATCGTCGCGGCGAAGTCCCGGTATCCGTCCGCTGAGTTGCCGCGCACCGCGTGCTGCAAACTCGCCACCGACTGCGGCGTCCAAGCGTGGTCCTCGCCGCGCAGGCGAAAGGCGTAGTCGCCGCCGGCGTCGAGCATCTCGTGATAGATCAGGTGGTCGCCGTAGGCGTGGCGGTGACGTTCGACGGCTTCCCGGGCGATCTCGCGCAGACCCACCCCCTCGATCGTCGTCGCCGTGCCGGTGAAATATTTTGCGACGAAATCACTGGCGAGCCCGACCGCATCGAAGATCTGCGCACCGCAATAGGATTGATAGGTCGAGATGCCCATCTTGGACATGACCTTGAGAATGCCCTTGCCGACGGCTTTCAGATAATTCTTCTGCACCACCTCGGCGCTGAGCGGCAGGCCGTTCTCGATCCGGATTTGCTCGATCGTGGCAAAGGCGAGATAGGGATTGATCGCCTCCGCGCCGTAGCCGGCGAGCGCACAAAAATGATGCACCTCGCGCGCTTCGCCGGTCTCGACGACGATTCCGGTCAAGGTGCGCTGGCCTCCCCGGATCAGGTGATGATGCACAGCCGAGGTCGCCAGCAATGCTGGGATCGGGACCCGTTCGGCCGAGGTCGCGCGATCGGACAGGATCAGGATGTTATGTCCGGCCTCGACCGCCTCGGTCGCCTCGCGGCACAGCCGCTCCAGTGCCGGGACGATGCCGTCGCCGCCCTCGCCCGCCGGCCAGGTTGCATCGAGCGTATCGGTGCGGAACGCGCCGACCAGGCTTTCGATCCCGTGAATTTTCTTCAGATCGCCGTCGGTCAGGATCGGCTGGGCCACCTCGAGCCGATGGTGCGAGCCGGCCTCGTGGCCCAGGAGGTTCGGTCGCGGCCCGATCATCGACACCAGCGACATGACCAGCTCTTCGCGGATCGGGTCGATCGGCGGATTGGTGACCTGGGCAAAATTCTGCTTGAAATAATTGTAGAGCAGCTTCGGCTTGTCCGACAGCGCCGCGAGCGGCGTGTCGGTCCCCATCGAGCCGACCGGATCGTCGGCATCGCGCGCCATCGGTTCCAAAAAGACCTGCAGGTCTTCCTGAGTATAGCCGAACGCCTGCTGCCGATTGAGGTGCGCCGTCGGATCGTTGGACCGCGCCGCGGTGCCGTGGGCGGTTCCCGGAGCGTCTCCCGGCAACTCTGGCAGCTCGGCAAGCTTGAATTGGGTCGCCTCCAGCCAGCCTTCGTATGGATGCTCGGCGGCGAGTTTGCGCTTGACCTCGTCGTCGTCGATGATCCGCCCCTCGTCAAGGTCGATCAGCAGCATCTTCCCCGGCTGCAGCCGCCACTTGCGGCTGATGTTTTCTTCGGGGATCGGCAGTACGCCCGATTCCGACGCCATGATCACGTGATCGTCCTTGGTGATCACATAGCGCGCCGGGCGCAGTCCGTTGCGATCGAGGGTCGCGCCGATCTGACGGCCGTCGGTAAAGGCGATCGCCGCCGGGCCGTCCCAGGGCTCCATCAACGCTGCGTGGTACTCGTAAAAGGCGCGCCGCTGCGGGTCCATCAGCGGGTCGCCGGCCCACGCCTCGGGGATCAGCATCATCATTGCATGCGCAAGCGAATAGCCGCCGCCGATGACCAGCAGCTCCAGCGCATTGTCGATGCAGGCGGTGTCGGACTGGTTGGGTCCGATCAGCGGCACCATCTTGGCCAAGTCCGCGCCCAGCAATTCCGAGGTCATCGCCTGGCGACGCGCGTGCATCCAATTGACGTTGCCGCGGACGGTGTTGATCTCGCCATTGTGGCATAAGAACCGGTAGGGATGGGCCAGCCGCCACGACGGGAAGGTGTTGGTCGAAAAGCGCTGATGCACCAGCGCCAGGGCCGAAACGGTCAATGGGTTGCGCAGATCCTCGTAAAAGCGGCCGACCTGCGGCGCCAGCAGCAGTCCTTTGTAGACCACGGTGCGGGTCGAAAACGACGGCATGTAGAGCTCGGGCAGACCGGGCAGGTCGAGCTGTGCCCCGAGCGCCACGACGCTGTTCAGCGCCTGTTTGCGGATCGTCAGGATCTTGCGCTCGAACGCGTCCTGGTCGGCCAGCGTCGGATCGGCAGCGACGATCGCCTGACGGATCGCCGGCATCGTCTCGACGACGCGGGCGCCGAGCCCGGTCGTGTCGGTCGGCACGTCGCGCCAGCCGATTAACCTCTGGCCCTCGGCCGCGATGAAATGCTCGACATGGCGGATGGCGAAGTCAAGTGCGGCATCGTCCCGCGGCAGGAAGCACATGGCGACGGCGTAGCGACCGAGCGGCGGCAGCACGAGACCCCGGGCACACGCCCAATCGCGCAGCAGCGCATCGGGCATCTGGATCAGGCAACCGGCGCCGTCACCCATCATGGGGTCGGCTCCAACCGCGCCGCGATGGTCGAGATTGACCAGGATCTCCAGGCCGCGCGCAATGATGTCGTGCGATTTTCGTCCCCGGATATTGGCGACGAAACCGACGCCGCACGAGTTCGTGCTCGTTGCGCGGATCGTAAAGTCCCTGTCTCTCAGGCAATCCCATCGCGGCTGCTCTTCACCTGAACTTGTTTCACGAGTTGCAGCGGCGCGTCCGCGAGCGGAGGCGCGCAATCGCGATAATAGGCATGTCCCGGCCCGCGAATCGAGGCCAAATCTCGCGCCGACGACGATCTGTCGTCACCCGACGATCCGGTCGGCCGGTCCGCGCGCTCTGCCCTCGCCCCTTATGTTCGTTGACCGAAACAGGATCGGATGCCGAGTGAGGCAAAACTGTGCGCCCGCGCGGATCGAGGGTCCGCCGCCGTGCCGCATTTTTGCCCTCGCCGAGGCTGCAAAAGTCGTTAAAAAAACATTGCGGCTGGCCGATCTTTAATCGGATCTCACCGAATGACCAACTTCGACTCGCGCTCGGCGCTCATCGCACGGACTCGCCTAGCCCAGCCCGAGAAAGCGGAACCTCGTCCGAACCGACCCGTTGGTGGGCTTAAGCAGCCGCGCTCAAGCGACGGCTGTCTCAACCACGGGAAGGGACGGCGCGCTCGACGGCCGTGGCCGTGGGAACAGAGAGCCGGAGTTCAAGTACGACGACGACCCGGCGCCCCGCGGGGCAGCGCCGCAGGAAGTCAAGAACTTGAGCGACGAGCGCCCGACCGCGCGGCCGACCGGGTAGCTCGCCCAATCCGCCATCTCCGGGTGCAGCGAGGAGCGCATGGTCTTTCTCGACCCGCCGCGCGCGGACCTGCTTCTCGACCCCGCCATCCACAGCTTTCTCGAAATGCTGCCGCTGATGGCGGCGGGCTTTATCTCGGTGCTGCGCTGGCCGGCGCTGCGCGCGCTTGTCGGCCTGGCGCGAGACCCGGACCCCCACCATTCGTCTCAAGGACGTTCCTTTGCCGACACGCTATGTGGCGGCCACTCTGGGTGCCGTCGCGGTCTTTGAAGTGCTGCCGTACCTCGAGGAGTTGTGGCGCGACTGGCGGGCCAATCCCGGCCATCTGGTCCCGCCTCGGGGCCAGCCCCACAAAGTGGCGCTCAAACCGGTCGGCTGATCATGGCCGCGGCCGGCTGTTTTGGGAAAGCCTGCCGGCGAAACGCACGATCCGCCGCCCGGCTTCGGCGAGGCGCGGTTCGGGGGCGGTCAGCGAGATCCGCAGGTGGCCGGCGGCGCTCGGCCCGAAGCCGTCGCAGGGCAGGACCGCGACATCTTCATGTTCCAGCAGCGCTCGTGCGAAAGCTTCGGAGCCAAGCCCGGTTCCGCGAATGTCCAGGAGCACGAACATGCCGCCCTCGGGCGGCGTGACCCGGCAATTCGGCGCCTCGGCAAGGGTGCGCGACAGCAAACTCGCGCGATTTCGGTATTCCTCGCGCAGTGCGGCGATTTCGGGGAGGTCATGTTCGAGCGCCGGCAACACGCCGTCCTGGATAAAGGCGGGGCTGCCGTAAGTCATGCACAGCAATAGGTTGAAGAGGTGCCCCGAGAGTGCCGGCGGCCCGATGATCCAGCCCAAACGAAAGCCGGGCATCGCGTGCGATTTCGACAGGCTTGAAACGACGACCGTGCGTTCGACCATGCCCGGCAGCGACCACGGGCTAACATGCGGGCGGGCAAAGGCGAGGTCCTCGTAGACCTCGTCCGATACGAGCCACAAGTTCCGCTCGCGGCACAGCCCGGCAATGGCGCCGATCTCCTCTGCGGTAAAGACCGCCCCGGTCGGGTTGTGCGGGCTGTTGATCCAGATCGCCCGACTGCGCGGCGTCACCGCCTGCGTGATCGCGTCGAGGTCGGGATGAAAGCCGCGATCGGCGCGCAACGGCACATTGACCATGCGCGCACCGCTCGCCCCGATCACCGCCTCGTAGGTGGCATAGACCGGCTCGGGCACGATGACCTCGTCGCCGGGACCGGCGAGGCATTGCAATGCGCAAAAGACCCCGCCCTGGGCGCCCGGTGTCACGACGACATTGTCGGCGGTACAAGGCTGCCCGGTCCGCCGTTGGCACCTGGCCGCGATCGCTTCCCGCACCCGTGGGTAGCCGACCATCGAAGAATATCCGGTGCGATGGCGGCGCAGCGCTTCGATCGTCGCATCGATCACCGGACCGGGCGGCGCCTGGTCCGGGTCGCCGACGGTCAGCGAGATCACGTCACGGCCCAGTTCGCGACGCCGCGCCGCTTCGCGAGAAACGCTCCAGGCGCTGGCTCCGTGGCCGGCAATGCGATCGACCAGCGGCGAAAACCGCATCTCGGGGTCTCCGCTAGAAAAAACTCGAGCCGATGACCAGCCCGACGATCAGCAGCACCAGGAAGATCACGATAAAGATCACGAACAGGATCTTGGCGACGCCGGCCGCGGCCGCCGAGATGCCGGTAAACCCGAACAGCCCGGCGATGATCGAGACGATCAGAAAAAAGAGCGCCAATTTCAGCATTCGTCCCTCCTAGGTGCGGTGAGAAGGCGGGCGATCGACGATTAGAGCAGATTTCGACCAAGTTGCACCGGTGTCATCCCGAGATACCGGCCACACCGGCGCAGGCCGGTGGCCATGGTCGGTATGGATCCCGGCCTTCCCCGGGATGCTCGAGGAGGGTTGGAACACACGGGACCTAAGGAATGTCTCGATCGGGACACTCACTTGGAAGCCACGCGGTCGACGCCTGTCAGCCGCACATCGCGGGACCGGCCCCAGGCTCAATACCCCACCGCGGCCCCGTCAGGGCGGCGGCTGTCATTGGCGCCCCACAGCCGGCGGTTGCCGATCTCGACCAGCGCAGTCGCACCCCACGGCTTCTGCGGGACGAGCTCGAGGCCCATCCGGCCGAGGGTCGCGATCGTGTCGGGCGAGAGGCCGGAGCGCTCGTAGAACACCTTGTCCGGCAATCCCTGGAAATGAAAGCGCGGCGCATCGACCGCCTGTTGCGGGCCCATGCCGTAATCGACGACGTTGACGATGGTTTCGAGCACCGTTGTAATGATGCGCGAGCCGCCGGGGCTGCCGAGCACGAGAAACACCCGGCCGTCCTTTTCGACCAGGCTCGGCGCCATCGAGGAGAGCGGCCGTTTTCCGGGGGCTATCGCGTTGGCTTCGCCCTGCACGAGACCGTACAGATTCGGCGCGCCTGGCTTGGCGGTAAAGTCGTCCATCTCGTTGTTCAGAAAAAAGCCGGTGCCGGGAGCGATCACCCCGGCGCCAAAATAACCGTTGATCGTGTAGGTCACCGCGACGGCGTTGCCGGCGCCGTCGACCACCGAAAAGCTTGTCGTCTCGGCCCGTTCGTGCGGTGCTGGGGGTACCGCCGCCGGGCGCGCCCCGCCCGTCGCGATGGCGGCCCGGATGCCGGCCGCATAGCCTTTCGACAGCAGCCGGTCGAGCGGGTTCGCGACAAAAGCCGGGTCGCCGAGATCGGCGTTGCGGTCGGCGTAAGCGCGGCGCATCGCCTCGACCATCAACGCGACCGAGCGCGCCGAGCGAACGCCCATCCCTTTCAGATCGTAACCTTCGAGGATGTTCAGGATCTCGCAGATCGTCGCCCCGCCCGAACTCGGCGGCGGCGCCGACACGATCTTATAGCCGCGGTAGGAGCAGGCGAGCGGCGGCCCCTCGGTCACCCGGTAGTCGGCAAAATCCTTCGCGGTCAGAAGGCCGCCATCGGCGCGGCTCGCCCGGTCGACCGCAGCGGCCACCGGCCCCTCGTAGAAATCATTCGGGCCCTTTTGGGCGATCGCCGCGAGCGTCGCCCCGAGGTCCTTTTGCACCAGACGGTCGCCGGGCCGCAAACGGCCGCCATCGGGCCGCAGGAAGATCCTGGCCGCGGCCGGGTCTCCGCGAAATCGGTCGGCCTTGGCGTCGAGTACCGCGGCGTCGTCGCGGCTCAGCACAAAGCCGTTGCGCGCCAAGGCGATTGCCGGCGCCATCACCGCCGCGCGGGGCAGGCTGCCATATTCGTCGAGCGCCCGGTCGAGCCCCATCACCGTCCCCGGCACGCCGATCGCGCGCCAGCCGTCGCGGCTGAGCTCGGGCACCGGCTTGCCGGCGGCGTCGAGATACATGTCGGCGGTTGCCGCCCCCGGCGCGGTCTCGCGGAAATTGATAAAGGTGTCATGCCCATCGGCGAGGTGAAGGGTCATGAACCCGCCGCCGCCGATATTGCCGCAGCACGGCTCGACGACGGCGAGCGCATAGCCGACCGCGACCGCGGCGTCGATCGCATTGCCGCCGGCGGCGAGAATACCGGCGCCGACCGCGGAAGCGATGTGCTGCGAGGTCACGACCATGCCGTGCTCGGCCTCGACCGCCTGCGGCGGGGCCGCCGCCGCTTCACCAGCCGGTGCGGCGACCAGCGCCAACGCCGCCGCGGCAACGACGCAGCGGATCATTTGCGGCGGGTCATTTGCGGCGCGCCAGGGTTTCCCGATCGTAGCCGGCGACCCGCTTGTACCTCTCCGATATCGCCCGCAGCTCGTCGCGGCTGATCACCGCGTCGATGTCGTCGAACGGCCGGTCGCCGGTGCGCAGATAAACTTCGCGCAGGATCGCGTCAGGCGGGTTGGTGCGGTTGGTCAAGACGACCCTGCCGGTGGCCTCGCGCCGCACCGCCTCGTAGGCGCGCAATGCCGCGACCGGGTCCGCGGTCTGCGACAGGCATTCAGCGAGCGCGCGCGCATCGACGATCGCCTGGCCAGCGCCGTTCGAGCCGCGCGGCACCATCGGATGTGCGGCGTCGCCCAGAAGGGTGACCCGGCCAAAGCTCCAGCGCGGCAGCGGGTTCTGATCGACCATCGGAAATTCCAGGATCGCGTCGGCGGCGCAGATCATCGCCGGCACGTCGAGCCAATCGAAACGCCAATCCTTGAACGCGCCGAGAAAATCGGCGAGCGCGCCCGGCCGGTTCCAATCGCGCGCCTCGTGCCGCGGGGTCTCGATTTCGGCGACCCAATTGACCAGCTGCCGCCCCTCGCGGTCGATATCGTTGCGGATCGGGTAGATCACCATCTTGCCGGTGGCGAGCCAGCCGGCGCGGACCATGCTGGCTCCCGACAGAAACCGCGGCCACCGCGTCACTCCGCGCCACATATTGTGCCCGGAATAGACCGGCTCGCCTTCCTCGGGGTAGAGCTGCTTGCGGACGACCGAATGGATGCCGTCGCAAGCGATCGCGACCGTGCCGCGCTGCAACGGCAAGCTTTCTCCGCTCTCGGCATTCTCGAAATGGACGGCGACCTGCTTTCCGTCCTGCTCGAACCCGAGGCAGCGCCATCCGGTGGAGAGGCGGCCGGGGCCAGCGCGGCGGACAAAGGCGTCGGCCAGCACCTGCTGCAGATCGCCGCGGTGGATCGAGAATTGCGGCCAGGCATAGCCGGCCGCCCGGCCCAGCGGCTCGCGATAGATCAGCTGACCAAAGCGGTTGAAGAAGCACGCCTCGGCGGTGCTGATGCCGACCCGTGCCAGCGCTGCTTCGAGATCGAGCTCGGCCAGCTCGCGGGTCGCGTGCGGCAGGACGTTGATGCCGACCCCGATCGGCTCGATCGCCGCCGCCGCCTCGAAAATGCGGCACGGGATGCCGGCGCGATGCAACGAGAGGCCCAAGGTCAGCCCGCCGATCCCGGCGCCGATGATGATCACATCCATCGCATGCCTCCGGCGGCCCCGCGACCCGCGTCAGGCGTTGCCGCGCTGCTCGCGGTAGAGGCCGAGCTTTTCCTGCACCGGCCGGTCGGAATAGCTGAACAGCACCGCCTCGCTTTGCGCCTGGTGGCTGACCGTCGCCCAGCTCGGCACGACAAAGACGTCGCGCGGCTCCCAGCGGAGCACCTGGTCGCCGACCCGGCTCTCGCCCGAGCCCTCGACTGCGACAAAGACCGTGCCGTCGGTCGATCGGTAGGGACGGGTGGCAAAGCCCTTGGGCAGAAGTTGGATGAATGCGCCGATCGTCGGCATCGCGAAATCGCCAGTTGCCGGGTTGACGTAGCGCAATTTGTGTCCGTGGCAGGGATCGGGGTCCTCGTTATGGCTCAGCACGTCGAGCGACTCGCGCGAGCGGGCATAGGGATAGTTGAACACCGGCGAGGTCTTGACCGCCGGCCGCCAATCGACCGGCATCAAATTATTGGCAAACCGCGCGGCGTTGTCGCCCTCGGGCCGGGTGACCGCCTGCACATCGGCTTCGCCCGGCTCGGCGAAGCTCGCATCGAGCAGCCGCACGAGCGGGACGTCGAGCCCGTCGAGCCAGACCATCGGCTCCTGCGTTTCGTTGCCGTGGTCGTGCCAGGTCCAGGAGGGCGTGATGACGAAGTCGCCGGGGCGCATCGTCGTGCGCTCGCCGTCGACCGCGGTATAGGCGCCATTCCCCTCGATGATGAAGCGCAATGCCGATTGGGTGTGGCGGTGGGCCGGCGCCACCTCGCCCGGCAGGATCAACTGCAACCCGGCGAAGAGCGAATGGGTGATCGAGGTCTGACCCTTGAGCCCAGGGTTCTCGAGGATCAGCACCCGCCGTGTCGCCTCCTCGGCACTGATCAGGCCACCCGCCTGCATCAGATGCGGCCGCACGTCGCGGTAATGCCAGATCGCCGGCAGGCACGGCGTCACCGGCTGGGCGGTGACGAGCCCGTGCAGCCGCTCCCACAACGGCGCGAGGTTGGCGCCAGCGATGCGCTCGTAGAACGCCTCGCGCTCGGGGGTGCGGGCGGCGAACTGCTCGGTTGCCATGCTGCGATCCTTCCTTGACTACCGGATTGCTTTGCTTCGCTCGCAATGACAACAGTCGTGTCATTGCGAAGAGCGGAGCGAGGAAGCAATCCCCAACGGATCTGGATTCGCTGCCTTTACTCTGCGGCGACCCGCTGCCGGCGCTCGCCCAGGCTAAAGCCGATCCTGCCGAGGTCGGCGATCAGTGCCGTCGACTGCGCCCGATCGAGCGGCACCAGCGGCGGGCGCACCGCGGCCCAGTCCGGATCGTCGTGGAAATGGGCGACGACCTGCTTCAGCGCCGGCACCATCGGATAGGCCTGCAGGGTCTTGCGCAATGTCGTAACCTCGGCTTGCAAGGCGTCGGCCTGCGGCCCCCTGCCAATTGGCGTACAGCTTGGCGATCCCCGCGACGTTGATGTTGCCGGTCGCGGTGATGCAGCCGGCCCCGCCCCGGCGCAATGCCTCGAGCAGAAACACCTCGGAGCCGGGAAAGACGGCAAACCCCGGATAACGGTCGAGGAGCGCGGCAGTGTTATTCCAATCGCCCGAGCTGTCCTTCAAGCCCACGACAATCTGCGGATAGGCCTTGATCAGGCGGCCGACCAGGTCGAGCGAGTAGCCGACCACCGCTACCGGCGGGATGTGGTAGAGGTAGACCCGCAACGCCGCGGAGGCGACCCGATCGATGACCGTCGACAGGAAGGCAAAGATGCCGTCGTCGCTGACCGGCTTGTAATAAAAGGGCGGCAGCATCAACACCCCGCCGCAGCCGTGGTCGACGGCGTGCCGCATCAATTCGACCGCGTCGGTCATTGCACAGGCACCGGTCCCCGGCATCAGCTTTGCGGCCGGGATGCCAGCTTCGACCAGATGGTCGAGCAGGGCCATGCGCTCGGCCGGCGACATCGAGTTGGCTTCGCTGGTGGTGCCGAAGATCGACAGTCCACCCGCCCCCTGTTCGAGCAGCCAGCGGCAGAACGCGGTGAAGCGCCCGGCGTCGGGCTCGCCCGCCGGAGTAAACGGGGTCAGAACGGGGACCAGCGCCCCGTGGAATTGCTGCGTGGTCATTTGCGGGCTCCTGCGGCCAGTCTTCGCGATTGCGGCAGTAAGCGACCCGGCCGCGTCGCGCGTCAACTCCCGTTTGCAACCCGCGGAGGCGTGCTCACAGCACCGTCAGCATCTCGGCGACCAGCGGGTGCCGCACAATGTCCGCTTCGCCGAGGCGCACCACCGCGACCTCGCCGACGGGTTCGAGCCGGCGGGCGATTTCGGCGAGACCGGAGAGGCCGTCGAGCAGGTCGCTCTGGTCGGGGTCGCCGGTCACCACCATCCGCGCATGCGAACCCAACCGCGTCAGCAACATCTTGATCTGCCCGTAGGTGCAATTCTGCGCCTCGTCGATGACGATAAAGGCATTGTTCAAGGTGCGCCCGCGCATATAGGCGATCGGGGCGATCTCGATGGCGCGCTCGCCGACCAATTGCTTGACCCGCTTGCCGCCGAGCCGCTCGCTCAGCGCGTCGTCGAGCGGGCGCAGATAGGGTGCGAGCTTGGCGCTCATGTCGCCGGGCAGATAGCCGAGGCTCTCGCCGGCTTCGACCGCCGGTCGGGTCAGGACGATGCGCCCGACCGCACCCGCGGCGAGCGCCTCGACCGCGGCGCTGATCGCCAGATAGGTCTTGCCGGTGCCGGCGGGCCCAAGCGCGATCGTCAGGGCGTGCGCCTCGATCGCCGCGATCAGCCGGCGCTGGCCCTCGCTTTGCAGACGCACCTTGCGGCGCCAGCTGTGCTCGCGCTCGGCCTCGCGGCCGGCGGCGACCAGCCAGTCGTCGGCCCCGTAAGCGGCATGCCCCGCTTCGGCGAGATGGATGACCGAGGTGGCGTTTGCCCAGCGCTTTCCCATCAGCATCTCCCGTAGCCAAGCCGATCACGCAACCACCCTACCACTAATTGGGTTGTGTGACAGCATGGCTACAGGATGTCGGAATTGCGCCGCCGCGACGCTCCGTGCCCCAGGGAGCGATCCGTTCAGCCGGACATACTCAAAAGTCGGCGGCGGGTTGTCGATACCAATTTCGGGGGATGCGAATGCAGCCGGCGACCTTGCTTGGCTTGGTCTCTTTCGTTTGAGAGCAACGCGCTGTTTGTCAGGACGCAGCTCAGTCAGCGGCCGCCAACGATGAATTCGTGATTGGACAGCCGCCAGTTGAATTTTGCATGACCGAGATAATATGCGGGTGAACCGCCTGTCATATCGGAGTTTCGGGGTAACATGCGCAGAGAAGTTCGTGCTCTCCATCGAAAGGCTGTCGATTTGCTCGTACTAGGTATCGATCATTTCAACCGCGCGTGGGATCGTGGGCGGGCAGAGGCCGTTGTTATCCGTCTAGATCGCGCGTTCGAATTACTGTTAAAGGCGATAATAGTTCATCGGGGTGGTACGAATTCGAGGGCAGCGTGAGGACTTGACGATCGGATTTGATTCTTGCCTTCGTAAATGCCTTTCTGAGGAGCCGATACGATGTCTGGGTGAAGACGATGCCCTGTCGGTCCAAAACCTAAACAGCCTCCGCGATGCTGCACAGCATTACCTCGTAGAACTACCGGAACAAGCGCTTTATGTCTACGCGCAGGCTGCTGTCACTCTGTTTATCCGGCTTACGCGAGAGGTTCTCGTCCGCCCGTTGAAGGATGATGTGCCCACGCGCGTAATCCCGCTTTGCCCTGTCCCCCCAAAGGATCTGGGCTCCGTATTCGACCTTGAGTTTAGTGACATATGCGCAATGGTTGCTCCGGGATCGCGGAAAAGGCTCGATGCCAAGGCACGACTTCGCGCAGTCGCCGTCTTGCAAAACTCGCTCGACGGGAAAAAGTCGCAGCCGAGCGACCGCGAGCTAGATTTGGTTGTGAAGAAGATAAACGAGGGTCAGGAATGGCGGGCGATCTTCCCTGGGGTGGCCACACTTAGAATTGATCCAGCAGCGGACGGGCCTGGTCTGTCAATCAGGATCACGCGAAATCGCGGAGAAGAGGTGCGGCTTGTGGCGGAGGGCACGCCCGGCGCAACCGTAATGGCGGTAAAGCGAGTAAACGAGTTAGATTATTACTCCCTCGGGATGCGCGACCTCGAGAAGAAACTGGGAATACCCCAGGCAAGAATTCTCCTCCTCATGAAACGGGACAAGATACAGGCCGACCCAGAGTACTTCAAATTGATAAGAATAGGCGGGTCTCAACACAAACGATATAGCCCCAAGGCCCTTGATTATCTCGCTCAGCGTAAACCAGATATACAGGATCTGTGGCAAAACCGAACCGGCCACGTCTGACCCAGCACACCCGAGACGTGAAGGAGCCCTGATGCTAATCATCAATTCAGGCGGACGTATTCGAAGGCGGCGGCAGGTTGTCGATGCCGATTTCGGGTGGCGCGATCCAGGCGGCGACTTTGCCCGGCTCGGTCACCCGCTGCATCAGTGATTTGACAAAGGCGCGGTCTTCCCCGGTCGGCAGCCAGTCGCGCTGTCGGGAGCGCCATGTCTCCTCGGCGATCGGATTGCCTTGCGGGTCGGTGCGGGTGTCGGCCCAGACGCCGACCGAGCGGCGAAAGCGCGGGCTCGGCAAGGCCAGGCGGAATTCGCGGCCGGCCGCGGCGATCAGCCGGTTCCAGCGCTCGATCGCCGATTTCGGCAATCCTTGATGTAGGCGTCGCGCGTCACCTCGTTGATCGCGCTGCGCATCGGCACCTCTTCCGGGATCACGCCGCCCTTTCGGTCCGGCATGTCGATGCGCAGGCGTTGGTCCAATGCCAGGTGATCGGCGAGCCGCGCCTCGTCCGGGCGGCCCTTGATCCCGGTCGCGAAGTAATTTGCCGCGTTCGACGAGATCTCGGCGCCGAACAGGTCCAACGATGAGCTGAACCAGAAATTGACATAACGCTGCAGGGTCGGCAGGTCGATCGCACCCGCGCCGCGCACATCGGCGGGGTCGTCGCTGCCGAGCGCCTGCATCGCCTCCAATGTCCGCTTGACCACGCGGGTGAGCCCGCTGGCGCCGACGAACATATGATAGGCTTCCTCGGTGAGCATGAAGCGGCAGGTCCGCGACAGCGGGTCGAACGCGCTCTCGGCCAGGCTCTTCAGCTGAAAGCGGCCATCGCGGTCGGTGAAATAGGTGAACATGAAAAAGCTCAGCCAATCCTCGATCGGCTCGTTGAAGGTGCCCAGAATGCGCGGCTTGTCGGAGTCGCCCGAGTGGCGCGCCAAGAGTTCTTCGGCCTCTTCGCGGCCATCGCGGCCGAAATAGGCGTGTAAGAGGTAGACCATCGCCCACAGATGGCGGCCTTCCTCGACATTGACCTGGAACAGGTTGCGTAAATCGTAGAGCGACGGGCAGTTGAGGCCCAGGAGGCACTGCTGCTCGACTGAGGCGGGCTCGGTATCGCCCTGGGTCACGATCAGCCGGCGCAGGCTCGATCGATGTTCGCCCGGCACCTGCTGCCAGACCTTTTCGCCCAACGCGTCGCCAAAGCCGATCCGCCGGTTGGGGACCGGGTCGGCGAGAAAGATGCCCCAGCGGTATTCCGGCATCCGCACCATGCCGTATCTCGCCCAACCCTCGGCATCGACCGCGGTCGCGGTGCGCAGATAGACGTCGTGGCGTTGCGAGCTGCTCGGCCCCATCTCGCGCCACCAGTCGAGAAACCGCGGCTGCCAATGCTCGAGTGCGCGCTGCAGGGCGCGGTTATCTTCGAGCCCGACATTGTTCGGGATCTGCTCCCGGTAATCTATCCCCATCCCCTTCCCCCTCCGCTATACCCGCTCCCGGTCGAAGCGAGCCCTGGCGCCGCTGCCATAGCGTTTC
The DNA here is from genome assembly GCA_963795485.1 of uncultured Alphaproteobacteria bacterium. Lineage (GTDB taxonomy): Bacteria > Pseudomonadota > Alphaproteobacteria > ATCC43930 > CGMCC-115725 > AP-15. The sequence goes on along the minus strand of CAWCIL010000006.1, from coordinate 754,639 downwards.
AGCGCGCCGTGTTCCCCCACCGCGTTCGGCCGCGAAAAGACCCAGTTCTGCCACGCCGAGAGCCGGCCGAAGATCTTGGTCGCCACCGTCTCCGGCCCGGCAAAGCGCAGGCTCGCCTCCATCCCGGAGAGTGCGTCCGGCGACAGGCTCGCGCGCTCTTCGAGGGCGAGGCGGATTTCGTCCTCCCAGTCGAGCGCGTCGGGGGCAAAGGTGACGAGGCCCCGATCGAGCGCCGCGCCCGCTTCGATGGGCGTGCCGGCCAATGGCTCGAACGCTGCGGCCCTATCCTCGCTGTTGAACCGGACGGCCAGCCGGGTGCGGCCGTTGACCATTTCGAGCCCGCAAAAATTGAGGGCGCCGACGCGCGATATGCGGCCCGTCGGCCAGCATGTAGCTGCGATCGGCGGCGAGCGCCAATTCGAAAAGGCTGCCGGCAAAGCACGAGCCGTCGTCGATGACCGCGAACAGGCTGCGCGAGGACACGTCGAGCCGCTGCAAGGTGCGGCGCAGGAAGCCGATGGTCTCGCGCACGAACCAATCGTCTCGATGCGCGACCATGGCTGCGTCGCAGGCCAGAACCGCTTGCGGGTCGCCGCAGGTCTTCAGCACCAGGGTCCCGATTTCGGGCTCGTTGGCGCGCAGCAGCAGGATCGCGTCGTCCAATTCGCGCGCCATCGCCAGCGGCCACCAGCGCGCTCCGGCGGCGAGGATGCCAGCAAGACCGGCAGGCACGTTTTCGGCCTGCGGCCCGGTCACGGTCACGGTCGCTATGCGCTCTCCGCGGGCAATCTCGACCTCGATCCAGCGGTAATGATAGCCGCGCTCGTCGATGCACCGTTCGAGCGGGCTCAGCGCAACGCCGGCGGCTTCGGCCGGGCGGTCGCTGTCGGCCGCGAGCGTTCGGGCGCGCTCCTTCACCATCTCTGCGAATCGGGCGGGCGGGCGATATGGTCGACCAGTCCCCAGGCCTTGGCGCGGTCGGCGCGCACCCCCTCGGCGGTGGTGCAGAACACATCGGCGAGGTCGCGCCGCACCCGGCGCTTGTCGACCAGGCGGGTCAGGCCGCCGGTGCCGGGCAACACGCCGAGCAATGCCACCTCGGGCAGGCTGACCGTGCTCGACCGGTCGTCGACCATGACGATCTCGTCGCAGGCGAGCGCCAGCTCGTAGCCGCCGCCGGCGCAGGCGCCGTTGACCGCGGCGAGGAATTTGAGCCCGGAACGGGCGCTCGAATCCTCGATGGCGTTGCGGGTCTCGTTGGTGAATTTGCAGAAATTGACCTTTTGCGCGTGGCTCGCCTGGCCCAGCATGTAGATGTTGGCGCCCGAGCAGAACACGCGCTCCTTGACGCTCGTCAACACCACGACCCGAACCTCCGGATGCTCGAAGCGGATGCGGTTGAGCGCGTCGGCGAACTCGATATCGACGCCGAGATCGTAGGAGTTGAGCTTGAGCCGATAGCCCGGTTCGAGCGCGCCTGTCTTCGGCGACGTCGAGGGCGAGGGTCGCCACCGGGCCGTCGAACGACAACTGCCAGTGGCGGTAATGGCTGGGATCGGTGTCGAACTGGATCATAGGAACTTTAATGCATCATACCGCCAAGGAAGATGCAACATCTTTCATCACCCGGCTCGGCAACACCGCGAGCAGGCTGCGAAAACTGGCCTCGGGGCTGCGGCCCGAGGTGTCGACCGCGGCATCGGCCTTGGCGTAAAGCGGGTTGCGCGCAGCAAGAATGCGTCGCAGATCGGCCATCGCCTCCTTGTTGTCGGCCATCGGGCGAAGATCGCCCTGCGCCTGCACCCGGTGCATGTGCTCTTCCGGCGAGGCCTGGAGCCAGACCGTGAAGCATTGCGCCAGCAGCAGTTCGAAAGTGGCGGTTTCGGCAACAAGGCTGCCGCCGGCGGCGAGCACAAAGCTCGGGGAGCGCCCGAGCACATTGTCGAGCATCCGGCGTTCGCAGCGGCGATACGCCGGCTGGCCGTAGAGTGCGAAGATCTCGCCGAGCGACAGGCCGAAATCGCGCTCGATTTCGACATCGAGTTCGATGAACGGCACCGCGAGATGGCGGGCAAGCCGGTTACCGAGGGTCGATTTGCCGGCGCCGCGCAGCCCGATCAGCGCAATTCGGCATTCCCGCGCCGCGTCCTCCGCCGACGCGAAGCGGGCGGCGAGCAGGGCATGCGCCTCGGCGAGCTCGTCCGGGGACAGCCGACCCAACAGCTCGAGCGCCGCTGGCAATTCAACCGGCGTGCCGGCCTCGTCGCCGACCAGTCGCGCCATTGGTTGGTTCAAGGCCTCGGCGACGCGGCGCAGCAGCGCGATCGAGATATTGCCCTTGCCGCTTTCGAGCTGCGCCAGATAGCGCTCCGACAGCCCGGCATCGCGGGCGAGGATCTTGCGGGTCATGCCGCGCCGCGCGCGCTCCTCGCGCACCCGCTCGCCCAAATGGGCGAGATAGCCGTCCTGGTTCGGAATTCGCGCAGCTTTCGTCATGCTTGACGAAGCATACCGGAAATATAATGCTTGTCACCAGCGTTCGGCTACAAGGGGCGCGCCGATGACCTATAATGCCGCGGCGGATCTGATCGAGCGCAACCTCGCGGCCGGGCGCGGGCCGAAGACCGCCTTCATCGACGATCGCGGGTACTACAACTACGCCGAGCTCGCCGAACGGGCCGGCCGATTCGCCAGCGCCGTGCGCCGGCTCGGGGTAGAGCCGGAGCAACGCATCCTTTTGTGCTTGCACGACGGCATCGATTTTCCGACCGCGTTTCTCGGCGCGATCAAGGCCGGCATCGTGCCGGTCGCGGTCAACACCCAGCTCAGCGCACCAGAATTCGCCTTTATGCTGGCCGACAGCCGGGCGCGCGCGGTCATCGTGTCGGCGCCGGTGTGGCCGGCAATGCAAGCGGCGCTGGCGCTGCTGCCGGAGCCGAGGCCCGCGGTCATCGTCTCCGGCGTCGAATCGCGGGAGCGCTCGTTCGCCGATTTTCTGGGCGACGCGCCGGCCGACGCCGAGACCGCGCCGACCCATCCCGACGAGCCCTGCTTCTGGCTCTATTCGTCGGGCTCGACCGGCCCGCCCAAGGGGACCGTTCATGTCCATTCGAGCCTGATCGAGACTGCGCAGCGCTATGCGGTGCCGGTGCTCGGCATCACGCAAGACGACATCGTGTTTTCGGCGGCCAAACTGTTTTTCGCCTATGGGCTCGGCAACGCGCTGACTTTTCCGCTGGCGGTGGGTGCGACCAGCGTCTTGACCGCCGAGCGCCCCTCCCCTTCCGTGGTCGCCCGCGTATTGCGCCGGCACCGGCCGACGATCTTCTGCGGAGTGCCGACCCTCTACAACGCGATGCTGGCCGACCCGGAGCTGCCGCGCTCGGACGAATTGGCGCTGCGCCGCTGCGTCTCGGCCGGCGAGCCGTTGCCGCAGGAGATCGGCCGGCGCTGGTCGCAGCGAATGGCGGTGGACATCCTCGACGGCATCGGCTCGACTGAGATGCTGCATATTTTTCTCAGCAACCGGCCGGGCGACGTGCGCTACGGCACCACCGGCAAGCCGGTGCCCGGCTATTCGCTGACGATTGCCGACGAGCACGACCGTCCGGTGCCGCGCGGCGAGATTGGCGATCTCCTGGTCAGCGGGCCGACCAGCGCCGCCCTCTATTGGAACAATCGCGGGCGCAGCCGGGCGACGTTTCTCGGTGAATGGACGCGAACCGGCGACAAATACTTCGAGGACGAAGACGGTTATTATGTGTATTGTGGCCGCAGCGACGATATGATGAAGGTCAACGGCATGTACGTCTCGCCGGCCGAGGTCGAAGCCGCACTCGTCGCCCATCACCAGGTGCTCGAAGCCGCGGTCATCGGCGTGCCCGATGCCGACGGGCTGATCAAGCCAAAGGCGTTTGTCGTGGCGAAATCCGGCATCGCCGCCGATCACGATTTCGCGGGCACGCTCGAAGAGCATTCGAAGAGCCTGCTCGCGCCCTTCAAGTGCCCGCGCTGGATCGCTTTTGTCGACGAATTGCCAAAGACCGCGACCGGCAAGATCCAGCGCTTCAAGCTGCGCGAGGCGGCGGCCGGCCGGCAACCTTAGCCGAAGCCTGCATGGCCCAGGGCGATCTTGACGCCGATCGCGACGAGAGCGGTTCCGCCGAGGATTTCGGCGAGGCGACCATAACGTTCGCCGACAATGCGGCCAATGAGGATGCCGAGCGTCGTCATCGCGAAGGTCGCCATGCCGATCGCCAGCGCCGGCGCCATGATGCCGATCTCGAAGAATGCCAAGGTTACCCCGACCGCCATCGCGTCGATGCTGGTGCCGATCGCGGTCACGACCAAGATCCGGAGCGAATGCCGTTTCGGCTTCGCTGCTTCGGCCGGGCGCCGCCAGCCGTCCCAGATCATCTTGGCACCGATCGCGGCGAGGACGGCGAGCGCGACCCAGCGATCGACCGCCCCGAGGTAGCCGCTCGCGGCGGTGCCGGCAGCCCAGCCGAGGACCGGCATCAGCGCCTCGACGAGGCCGAAGACCAGACCGCAGCGCAGCGCTTCGCCCAAGGGCGCGCGATCGAGAACCGAGCCTTTGCCGAGGGCCGCGGCAAACGCATCGGCCGACATGCTGAAAGCGAGGACGACGATGGCGAGAAAGCTCATGACCGGCTCGCCGGACGAGAGCAGCACGCGATTCCGGGACCGGCCGGAACGGCCCCGGATGCATACTGGTCTCGCCTAGCAGAAACTCTCGGTCTGCCGACCGTGCCACGCGCCGCGGCGCGAGCCTGTTGACACGGTCCCGCCGGAGATAGCGGAGGCTACTCCCCAATGCTTTTGGGAATAGGGGCTGACGCGGGCGGCGTCAACAACAAGCGTCGCCGCGCCTGATCTACCGCGTCAGCCGCCGAAGTGATCCAGCAATCGGCTCAGGGTTTCGTCGGGCGCCTCCTCGGGCACGTAATGGCCGCACGGCAGCGCGCCGCCGCGGGCGTCCGTTGCGTAACCGCGTTGCCAGACTGAAAGCACGCCGCCGTGGACGCCCTCGGTATGGCTGCGCGCGCCCCAGATCACCAACAGCGGAACCGTGATTTTATGCCCGGCCTCGAAATCGGCTTTGTCCATCTCAAAGTCGCAAGTGGCGCAGGCGCGGTAATCGGCGCAGGATCCCTTGATCGTCTTCCAGTCGAAGCAGCGGACGTACTCGGCAAACGCCTCAGGATCGAAAAAGCCGAGGCCGATGCCAGGCTTCGACAACTTCTTCTCCATGAAATACTGGGCGGGAATGCCGGCTAGCATGCGCTCGGGAAAATCATAGGGCTGGGCCATCAGCGCCCAGTGCCACGAGCGCAACGCCCATTCCTTCGAAGTGTGGGTCCAGATGTGGTGGTTGGGCAGGATGTCGATCAGCGCCGCGCGCTTGACCCGGTCGGGGTGGTCGAGGCACATTCGGGCGGTGGTGCGGGCGCCGCGGTCGTGCCCGGCGATGAAGAACTGGCGATAGCCGAGGCGCTCCATCACCTCGACCTGGTCCTGGGCCATCGCCCGGAACGAATAGTTGATGTTGTTGTCGCCGGCCTCGTCGGGGCCCACGCTGTCGCCGTAGCCGCGCAGGTCGGCCGCCACGACATGAAAACGTTCGGCCAGGCGCGGCGCGATCTTGCCCCAGGAGGCATGGGTCAGGGGATTGCCGTGCAGCAGCAGCAAGGGCGGGCCGTCGCCGCCATGGCGCAAATTGATCCGCGCACCCGATGTTTCGATCTCGGTCCGGGTAAAGCCTTCGAACATGCGCCGCCTCCTAGGCTTAGGTCGATGCGGCAGGTTAGTGATTTCGAGCGGCGGCGGCGAGCGGCGGCTTTCTAACGCTAAACTCTGTCACTAGCGCTCAGCGCATTCAGATGGTGCAGTCTCACCGCAATCGTCATGCTCGGCCTTGCTTCGGGCATCCACGGAAGCCGGCGGTGTTCGTGCCGCGAGTTCGTGGATGGCCGGGACGAGCCCACGGCTGTCCGGTTCAGCTGGGGTTCCATTGCAGCATCATTTGCGCGGGGTTCGCAATCGGCGGTGGTTCGGGGTCGAGCAGCTGGTCGAGCGGTCGGCGATGCATCAGGTTGAGGCGGACCAGGCGGGCGAAGGCGAGTGGGCTGGTGACCGCCTGCTGCCCGGCCTGGGCGAGACGCAGCAACAAAAAGGCGATCAGCGCGACGGCGATCTGGATCCGCACCGCGTTTTCCGAGGTGCCGAGAAAGCGGCGGATTTTGAGGGTCTGCTTGACCCAGCGGAAGAACAGCTCGATCGCCCAGCGGCGCTTGTAGAGATCGGCGATCTCTTGAGTGGCGGCATCCAGATCGTTCGAGAGCAGGCGCAACACCTTGCCGGTATCGAGCTTGATGCGGACCTCGCGTACCGGGTCCGCAAACGGGTTGCTCCGCCCGCTGCCTTGGCGCGCCGGCAGATGGCCGATGCGGTCGGAGAGGATCGCGCCGTCACGGCAAACCGCCAATTCCGCGACCACCGTCAACGGGGTATTGGCTTTGAGCCGGTGACCATGCGGCATTGCGCGGCGTCGAGCTTGGCCCACCACGCATAATCATAATAGCCGAGATCAAAGACATAGGTAGCGCCGGGCTCGATCGGCATCGCCTGAGCGGCGGTGATGTCGTTGACCCGGGCCGCGGTATCGCCGCATAGATCGGCCGGTCGGCGTCGGGATCATAGACGACGTGCAGTTTGGCGCCGCACACGCCCTCGGAAAAGCGCGCCCAATCGCGGCTGCGCGCGTCGAGCCGCAGACCGCTCGCATCGATCAGATAGGTGGTCTCGGTGAGGCTCCGGCGCAGCCCGCGATGGGCCCGGCTGATCATCAGCGCCAAGAGCGCGGCGAAGACGTCGGCTGGCCGGTCGCGGTTGGCGTCGGCCAGGGTCGCGCGCCGCGGCAGCCTCGCCCCCAGATGATAAAGCCGCGCCTGCTGGCTCTGGATCCCGCCGACGATCTCGCGCAAGCTCGCAGCACCGGCCAATTGCCCATACAGCAGGGCCACAATCTGGCTCTTGGTGGTCAACCGGCGGGCCCGCGCGTCGGCCCAGTACACCCCAACCAGTCGGTCGAATTCCTCCCACCGACATGCTTCAGCAACTGATGAAAAACGCTATTGTGGGGCGCATGGCGCTGACCTCAGTTTCGTGTCCGGAACGTGTGGTGACGTTCAACCACGAATAGATACAGCGCCATGCCACCCCTACAGCACAAAATGTGCCGGACAGCCGTGGGACGAGCCCGGCCATGACGGCTTGGATGAATTTTGTGTCTGCGTCTAAGCACTAGCGAGGGTCTGACCCGAAAGATTTGATCAGGAGCAATTTTTAGCGTCATTTCCACGAAAGCGGGAATCGAGGGCAAGGGATGTGCGCTCGCGCTTGGACCCCCGCTTTCGCGGGGGCGACGGTAACATACGGGTCGGACTCTGAGCCTGGCGGGCCCGCGTAAGGGCATCACCCCTCCGGCAGCCCGGCTTTGCGCAATCCTTCGGCAACACGGGCGGCGAGTTGCGGGACAACGCCCTTCGGCAACGCGCGCATAACCGCGGCGATCGTCGGCTCGCAGTGAAACTCCCGCACACGACTGAGGTAAGCACGCGCTTCCCCGTGCCGACCCAGATACCCGCACAAGCTGAGTTTGAGGCGCAGCGCCGGCATGCCGCCGTTTTCCCGCAGCGCCGCTTCGGCCCACGGCAACCCGGCCGCATAGCGGCCCGCTGCCAGCTCCGCGAGAGACAGCGCCTGGTAGAAAGAAAAAATGGCGGGATCCAGGGGGCTCAGCCGGATCGCCTGATGCGCCGAGCGGATCGCCTCGTCGGGTCGATCGAGATACGCCAGAACGACGGCGCGGTGGCCGAAGGCGAGGGCAAAGTTGGGGTTGAGCACGGTCGCGCGGTCGAGCGCGCTGAGCGCGGCATCATTATCTCCGGCAAGCTGCGCCAGCGCCAAGCCGGCAAAATCCAGCACCCAAGGATCATCCTCGGCGGCGGCGATCGCCCGCCGCGCCATCGCGATGCCCTCCTCGACCTCCGGGCCGGCGGGTGGGATCCAGTTCCGCTGACGCTGCATCCCTCGACTTAGGGCAAGTCGCGACATCGCCGGGCCATAGGCGGGATCGATGTCGAGGGCGAGCCGCGCCAGCCTGATCGACTCCGCCAAGCTCTCGCCGGTTCTTTTGTAGGCTTGCGCCTGGGCGCGCCAGTAGAGGTCGTAGGCATCAAGGCTCGCAGTCGGTTTGCGGACGGCGCGCTCGGCTTCGGCACGTCGCAGCCGCGGCTCAATCGCGCCGACGACGCCGCTTGCCACCCGGTCCTGCAATTCGAAGATGTCGTCGAGGATGCCGTCGAACCGGTCAACCCAGATATGCGCGCCCGTCGTCGAGTCGATCAGCTGACCGGCGATGCGCACCCGGTTGCCGGCCTTTCTGACCGAGCCTTCGAGCACATAGCGCACGCCAAGTTCCCGCGCCACCTGCTTCACATCGACGCCCTTGCCCTTGTAGGCATGGCTCGAATTGCGCGCGATGACGAACAGCCCGGGGCAGCGCGCGATTGCGGTGGTGATCTCTTCGACCATGCCGTCGGCAAAATATTCCTGCTCGGGGTCGCCGCTCAGGTTCTGGAACGGCAGCACTGCGATCGAGGGCTTGTCGGCAGCAGCCGGAGCCGGGCCGAGCCCATCGCCGGCGGCCGGCGCCGCCTGGTCCGGCATATCCCTGACCGCGCCGATAAAGCGCACACCCCTACGGGTGAAGGTGCGGATCAGCCGCTGGGCGGCGCCGTCGTCGCCGATGGCCCGGCGTACCGCATTGATCCGCGTGGTCAGCGCCGATTCCGAGACGATCCGGCCGCCCCATACCGCCTGCAGGAGATCGTTCTTGCTGACCACGCGGTCGCGCTGCTGCACCAGAAAGGTCAGCAGATCGAACGCCTTTGGCTCGATCGCAATCAGCTCGGCGCCGCGGCGCAATTCGCGGCGCTCGATATCGAGCCGGTGGTCGCCAAACGCCAGAACCACACCCGTACTCCGGCAGCCTCCTGACCCTCAGCAAATCATAAGGTTATCGTAAGGAAAAAGGAAGCCGGCGGTAAAGCGTCATGCCCGCCGCCGAGGTACCTATGCGCCCCCCGATGCCGCCAATTGGTCTCCTGCATCGATCGCGGCGTGGGAGAATGCGCGAAGTCGAGCATCACGCTCGGCTAAATCGAGAGGAGAATTTTACATGAAGACACGCAGCGCCGTCGCACTGGCGATGCTCGCCGGCATCGGAATGGGGGCATTGGGCCTGCACGGTCTTCAAGCTCAGACCAAGCCGCCGGTGTACATGATCGGAATTGTCGACGTTACCAACCCGGCCGGTTACGCGAAGGAATATCTTCCACCCGCCCAAGCTTCGCTCAAACCGCATGGCGGTGTGTACGTCGCCGGAGGGCCGGGAACGGTGATAGAAGGATCGCTGCCGGGAACACGCTTCGTCATTCTTCGGTGGGACAGCCTAGAGCAACTGAAGGGCTGGCGTTATTCGCCAGAATACGTGGCCGCGCATAAGCTTGGCGAGAAGTACGCGAAATTTAATGTGGTTGCGGTTAACGGCGTTAAACAATAGAGACGGGCGAGCACGAAGGCGGTACCGTCTTCCCATTGGTGGTTGCATCAATCGCGTGCCATGAAAGCACGTCTACTCGGAAGAAGAGGGGAGAACAAGATGCAAGCGATTTTCCGGGGCGTTTTGGTCGCCTGCGCGTTGGCGTTCGTTGCCGCGCCGGGGTTTGCCGCCGAGAAGGCGGCGAGCCATCACATCGCGATCCAGGTAAGTCAGAACGACCCGGAGCGGATGAACCTCGCGCTCCTCAACACCGCGAACGCCATCAAGTATTACAGCGGCAAGGGCGAGACCATCGAGGTCGAGGTGGTCGCCTACGGGCCGGGCCTCAACATGCTGCGGGAAGATACCTCGCCCGTGAAGGACCGGATCAAAAGCCTGAAGGCGTCCGAGATTGGCGGCAAAATCCGCTTTTCCGCCTGCCACAATACGAAAGAGGCAATGGAGAAGCGCGAGGGCCATCCGATCACCATCATCCCCGAAGCCACCGTCGTGCCGTCGGGCGTCGTTCGCCTGACGCAACTCCAGGAGCAGGGCTGGAGCTACATTCGCCCGTAGGGTGTCCCAGCTTGCTGTAATCGACAATCGGATCTGCCGGCCTCCTCGTCCGCGTCCATCAGCCGTGAGTACCCGGCGATATTGGCTGCAAGCCGGAGTTTGCCGTCGCCCTCGCTCTTTCCCGGAATGCAAACGCAGCGTAATATGACCCGCCAGGGGCTTACCGGGGCGAGGGTGTGGTGGGGGACCGCCGGTTCGTCGTCGAATTAGTCAAGCCGTCGCATTACGACGATGACGGCTATGTGATCCAGCGGTGGAAATCCTGGATCCCGTCGAATTCGCAGGCCTGCCTTTACGGGCTCGCGGGCGACATTGCTGCGCGCCGCGCGCTCGGCGCGGATGTCGCGCTCGAAATCCACGCCTATGACGAGTGCCACACCGTGATCCCGGTGGGCCGAATCATCCGCCGCATCGAGGCGGCGGACGCCGGCCTCGTCTGCCTCGTCGGCGTGCAGTCGAACCAGTTTCCGCGAGCAATGGATCTGGCGACGCAGTTCCGGGCGGCCGGGATCGCGGTCGCCATCGGCGGGTTTCACGTGTCGGGCTGCCTGGCCATGCTGCCGCGGCTACCATCGGATCTCGAAGGGGCGCGCGAGATCGGCGTCACCCTGTTCGCCGGCGAAGCGGAGGGTCGGCTCGAAGGCGTCTTCGCCGATGCGCTCGCCGGCCGGCTGCAGCCGATCTACAACTTCATGGACGATCTGCCGGGGTTGCAGCGGCAGGTGACGCCGTTTCTGCCGGCCGCCATCGTGCGCCGCTACGGCGAGAGCCTCGGCGCCTTCGATGCCGGGCGCGGCTGCCCGTTCCAGTGCAGCTTTTGCACGATCATCAACGTCCAGGGCCGCAAGTCGCGCTGGCGCGACGCCGACGACGTCGAGCGGCTGGTGCGCGCCAACCTCGCCCAGGGCGTGTTCCGGTTTTTCATCACCGACGACAACTTCGCCCGCAACCGCAACTGGGAAGCGATTTTCGACCGGCTGATCCAAATCCGCGAGCAGGAAGGGCTCGGCCTGCAATTCATCATCCAGGTTGACACGCTGTGCCACCGCAGCCCGAATTTCGCCGACAAGGCGGCCCGCGCCGGCTGCAAGCGGGTCTTTATCGGCCTCGAAAACATCAACCCCGACAAACCTTTTGTCGGCCAAGAAGAAACAGAACCGGGTGCCCGAATACCGGCGGATGTTTCATGCCTGGCGGGCGTAGCGGGTGATCACCTATGCCGGCTACATCCTCGGCTTCCCCGGCGACACGCCGGAGCGGATCGCGCAGGACATCTGGACCGTGCAGCAGGAACTGCCGGTGGACCTGCTCGAATTCTTCATCCTGACCCCGTTGCCGGGCTCCGCCGACCACCAGGCGCTCGATGCCAAAGGGGTATGGATGGACCCCGACATGAACAAATACGACCTCGAGCACGTCACCACCGGCCATCCGGTCATGACGGCGCAGGAATGGCAGCAGGTCTATCGCCAAGCCTGGCATCTTTACTATTCAAAGGAGCACATCGAAACCATCTTCCGCCGCGCCAAGTCCAGCGGCATCAAGCCGGTGCGTCTCCTCAACCACATCCTGCAATTCTATTTCACATTTATTCAGGAAAACGTGCATCCGTTGCAGGGGGGTTATTTCCGTCGCAAAATCCGGCGCAACCGCCGCTCGGGCCTGCCGCACGAAAGCCCGCTCCTCTTCTACCCGCGCCGGGTCCGCGAAGTGGCGGAGACCCACGCTAAACTCGCCGCGTTCTATCTCTACCTGCACAAGATCCGCCGCCGTGTCGAGCGCGACCCGCGCCCCTATATCGACCCCGCGCTCACCCCGCTCGCCAACCCCGACCCCCTCCCCCGCCGCGACCCCGCTCCCCTGACCGGCGCCGCTGCCTGATCCGCGGCCCACGGGCGGGCTGGTCTGCTGCGAAATTGCCTGTTGACAGCGGAGCAAGTTTCGGCGGTGACAAGATCACCCCATCATGTTAAACTTAAAGTGTTAAGAAATTCGGGTGATCGGGATGGACGACGTCCATCTGAGGCGCAGGTTGACCGCCGTCCTGCTGGCGGACGTGGTCGGCTACAGTCGATTGATGAGCGTCGATGAGGAAGGCACGCACCTTCGGCTGACCGATTACGTAAAGATCTTGATCGAGCCTGCGGTGGCCGAGCACCGCGGCAGGCTGGTCCGCAGCATGGGCGATGGGATGCTGGTCGAGTTCGACAGCGCCCTCGATGCGGTGCGCTGCGGTGTCGATATTCAGCGCGCCTTGACGGAGCAGGAATCACGAGAGACCAACCAACGAATACAACTTCAGAATCGGCATCAACACCGGCGATGTGATCGTCGACGAGCGCGACATCTACGGCAACAGCATCAATATCGCCGCTCGCCTCGAAGGATTGGCCGAGCCGGGGCAGATCTATGTGACCCGCAGCGTCCGCGACCAACTGCGAGGATACCCCACGCTGGCGTTTGAGGACCGGGGCGAACGTCGCGTCAAGAATATCGAGCGGCCGATCCGCGTATTTCGCGTCGACTATGATCAGCAGCCGCGAGCATCGCCGCCGAGTGCGCTCGCCGTCGCTCGCCGCCTCTACCGAACCGCATGTCGCCCGGGCGGGCGTTGGGCTCTGCTGATGGCTGCGCTGATCGCGGTTTCGGGCATCCTCGCGATGGCCGCGCCGCCGATCTGGCGCGCAAGCCCACCCGTGCCGCCGCGCGCCTCGATCGTCGTCATGCCCTTCAACAATTTCAGCGGCGATCCGAAGCAGGAGTACTTGGCCGACGCAGTGACCGATGATTTGACGACGGATTTGTCGCGGCTCTCCGGTACCCTGGTCATCGCCAGCGGCACCGCCTTCACTTACAAGGGAAAACCGTTCGATCCGCGGCAGGTCGGCCGTGAATGTGGCGTCCGTTATATATTGGAAGGCAGCATCGAGAGAACCGGGAACCGGGTTCAGACCAACGCCCGGCTGGTCGAGACGGCTTCGGCGACGCAGATCTGGGCCGATCGCTTCGAGAGCAAATTTTCCGATCTCTCCGAACTCCAGGACAACATTACCGGGCGGATCGCATCCTCACTCCAGCTTCAGCTGATCAAGGCCGAATACCATCGCGCGGTTGCCGAACGACCGGCAGATCCCGACGCCACCGATCTGAGGTTACACGCCATGGCTCTCCTTCTTTCTCCGATCACCCGCGAGCACCACCTCGTGGCGCGGCGCTATCTCGAGGAGTCACTGCGGCTCGATCCTCAGTCGGCCGAAGGCTGGGGTCAGCTGGCTCATTTATTGATGAATGACTATTACAGCCGCTGGGTTGTCGATGGCGAAACTCTCCCAGACCTGCTCCGGACAGCGGAGGAGGCTGTGCAGAACGCGCTGAGGATCGATCCGGCCATTGCGATCGCGCATCAAGCCGACGGGCTCGTCCGTCGCGCGCATGGAGATCACCTTGCGGCACTGGACGCGTTTGACCAGGCGCTTCAGCTCGACCCGGATTTCGCCCGCGCCTGGGCTCAGAAGGCCAATGAGCTGGTCATGGTCGGACGTCCGAAGGAAGCTCTGCCATTTGCGTTGCGGGCGATAACGCTCAGTCCACGTGATCCGGCTGTTCCGGTGTTCTACTGGATCATCGGGCGTGCGTACTTTGTCATGCAAAAATATGATGATGCCATAGTTTGGCTAAGAAAATCAGTGGAGTTGCGAGGTAACGCCTGGTACACGCGCGCATATCTGCTCAGTGCCTATGCTCTCACCGGACGGGTTAACGAGCCCGAGGGCCTTGCGGCACGAAAAGATTTCGCAGCCAAGTTTGGCGACTACACGGTGCACCGGATCCGCGATGTTTACGTACATGAGAACCCCCAGAGCGACCCCGGCATGCAGGAAAGTGTGCGAGAATTGTCCAAAGGGCTGCTGCTGGCGGGGGTGCCCGAGCACTGATCCGTCAGATTTGCTGGGAAAAAACGAGAACTCGGCTGTGCCAAGGCGATGGAGACCGCCGAGGTCTTGCCCTGCGGGGTTCCCGCTGTCGCATCACGGTCGCGGGAATGACCGCCAGGAATTCAATCTTCGGACCTCTTTTCGCATGCCCTTATGGTTTAGGGCTCTGTAGATCCTCCGGCCCGCGCAGGAGGCGGCGGGCGATCGACCAGCGGTGGACTTCGGAGGGGCCGTCGTAGATGCGGAACGGGCGGACCTCGCGGAAGAGGCGCGCGACGATCGTGTCGTCGGTGATGCCGAGGCCACCCAGGATCTGCATGCTGCGGTCGACGATCCGCCAGATCGCCTCCGAGCAGACGACCTTGGCCATGCTCGATTCGTGGCCGGCGCGCCGACCCTGGTCCAAAAGCCAAGCGGTGTGCCAGATCACGAGGCGGCTGGTGTGCAAATCCATCGCATTGTCGGCGAGCATGAAGCCCACCCCCTCGTGCTCGCCCAAGGGCTTGCCGAAGGCGGTGCGGCGGCGGGCATAGTCGGCGGCGATGTCATGGGCGCGCCGGGCGGCGCCGAGCCAGCGCATGCAATGCGTCAGCCGCGCCGGGGCGAGCCGCACCTGGGCATAGCGAAAACCCTCGCCGATCCGGCCGAGCACGGCACTTTCCGGCACCCGCAGCCCGTCGAGCCGGATCACCGCATGGCCGCCCGACATGTACTGGTCGAGCGTGTCGAGCACCCGTTCGACGACGATTCCCGGTGCCGACATCGGTGCGAGGAACATCGTCGCCCCGGCCGAGCCGCCATCGTCACTGTCGGTCTTCGCCATGATGATTGCGAATTCGGCACCGACGGCGCCGGTGATCAGCCATTTTTCGCCGTCGATGACAAAGTCGCCGCGATTGCCGCCGGTCTGCCCGGCGGGCCGTCGTTTTCAGCATCGAGGGATCCGAGCCGGCGCCGGGAGCGGGCTCGGTCATCATAAAGCACGAACGAGTCTCGCCCGCCGCCAACGGCCGCAGCCAGCGCTCCTTCTGGTCCGCCTCGGCGACCTGTTCGAGGAGGTGCATGTTGGCCTCGTCCGGGGCAAAACAATTGAGCGCCACCGGCCCCAGCGGCGAATAGCCCGCCTCCTCGAATATCACGGCCTGGGCGCGGTAATCGAGACCGAGCCCGCCCCATTCGTGCCCGACATGCGGCGACAACAGCCCGGCCTCTCGCCCCAGCGCCACCAGCTCGCGGCGCAGTTCGGGGGCGGGGCCGTGCGGCATCTGCCGCGGATCGGTCTCGTAGGGGATGACCCGCTCGCGCACGAAACGTCGGGTGCGCTCCTGCAATGTGACGAGATCGTCGGACAACGCAAAATCCATCGGCGGCTCCAGAACAATCGGTCGAGCGAGCGGTAGCTCCGACATCGTCCGGGTTCGGCGGTATTCGGTCAAGCCGACGTCATACGCATTTTCGTAATTGTTATATTGACATGTGAGTGGAATTATGCAATAGTGTGCTTATGACAACATTTGCACTCGCGCCGCGAGCGGGCGCGCATTCGAAATCGGCGCGCGCCGGCGCCGCCCTCTCCGCCCGTCTGTTTGGCCCGCGACACAACCCGCAACTCGAGGAGAAGCCGATGACTTCCGCGGCCGATGCCCAGGCTTGCATTCGCTCCGCCCTGCGGCGCCGCCGGCGCGCCTTGGGGCTGACCCAGGAGCAAGCCGCGCAAATCCTCGGCGTGCCACGCCTGACCTATCACCGTATCGAAACCGGGGCGCGCCGCATCCATTTCGCCGACTTGGCGGCACTTTGCGACCTCTACGACTGCGATCCCGCCGAACTTCTGCAGGACGGCCAGCTCGCGGCGGCCTACGCTCATGCCACAACGGCGCTCCTCGGCGAGGCGCCAGCAAGCCGGCGGTGACGGGCAACCGCCGCGGCGCGCCTGCAAATTCCCTGCAGAAGCAGGGGGCGGTCGCCATCACCCCAACGCCGGAGTGACAAAACGTCGGGCGGCGTCCGGTTGCCACCTCCGGTACCGGCGAAAGCGGGATCAGAGGCAGCCGCGCAGCACCCCGGAGCGCGCGGTCGCGGCGCTCATCATAAAGCCGAGGTCGTTGCCGCCGAGCACCAGCCGCACCCCCATGCCGATATAGCGGCGCAGCAGGGTTTCCTCATAGATGCCGCCGATGCCGGCAAACTTGCCGTGCGCCCGGCAGGCCTCGACCACGCCGCGATAGGCGGCGACGATGCGCTCGTCGGAGAACTGGCCGGGAATGCCGAGCTCGATCGACAAATCGCTGGTGCCGATCAACAGCGCGTCGATGCCGGGCACGGCGGCGATCGCCGCCGCGTTCCCAATCGCCTTCGGGGTTTCGAGCATGACGACGACCAGGGTCGCCGCGTCGATCGCAGCCGTGGCGGCGGCGGTGCTCACCGGGGCATAGCCGAAATGCGGCAGCCCGCCGGCGATCGAGCGGTGACCGCGCGGCGGATAGCGCAGCCGGTCGGCGATCTCGCGCGCCTCCTCGACGCTGTCGACATGCGGCATGACGATGCCGAGCCCGCCGCCGTCCAGAATTCGGGTGGCGAGCCAGTGCTGCCCGGCCGGCACCCGCGCAATCGGCGCGATGCCGGCGCCCAAAGCGGCCACCGAGATCTGGACCGCGGTGTCGAGGTCCATCGAATTGTGCTCGAGGTCGAGGAACAGCCAGTCATAGCCGCAGGCCTTCATGATCGCGGCGATGTCGACCGTGCGGCTCTGGCGAAGGCCGACGCCGAGCGCCAGCTCTCCGGCCTCGAGGCGGTCGCGGGCGGAGTTGCGAAGGGTCGGTTCCATCGGCGTCTCCTGTGCCGTTTGTCCGGTGCCCGATATTAACCCGCGGGCCGGCGGGCGTCATCCGATCCAACCCGCTTCGGTTCGCCGCGGCGATGCGGTAGTTGTTGGGTTGAGGGCAGGAGGGGGCAAGCAATGGAAGATCAGAACCGCCAGGTGCTGCTGAAGCAGCGGCCGCAGGGCATGCCGACGACCGCTGATTTCGCGATCGTCGATGCGCCAATGCCCGACCCCGCCGAGGGCGAGGTGCTGGTGCGCGGGATCTATCTGTCCCTCGATCCTTATATGCGCGGCCGGATCAGTGCCGCGCGCTCCTATGCCAAGCCGGTCGAGGTCGGTGCCGTCATGGAAGGACGGGTCGTGGGCCAGGTCGCGCACTCGTGCGATCCCGCCTTCCGCAAGGGCGATTTTGTATTCGGCGGCAATGGCTGGCAGCTCTACAGCGCGGTCCCCGGCAGGAGCCTCGTACACCTCGACCCGGTGGAGGCGCCGCTGTCGACCGCCCTCGGCGTCCTCGGCATGCCGGGGCTGACCGCCTATGTCGGCTTGAGCGAGATAGGCCGGCCGCAGCCGGGCGAGACCGTGGTCGTCTCAGCCGCCTCGGGGGCGGTCGGCGCGGTCGTGGGCCAGCTCGCCAGGCGCGCCGGGGCGCGTGCCGTCGGCATCGCCGGCGGGGCCGACAAATGCCGGTTGGTCGAAAGCGAACTCGGATTCGATATGGCGATCGACCATCGCGCCGGCGACCTCGGCGCGGCACTCGACCAAGCCTGCCCGAACGGCATCGACGTCTATTGGGAGAATGTCGGCGGCGCGGTCCAGCAGGCGGTCTATCCGCGGCTCAACGATTTCGCCCGCATGGTCATGTGCGGCATGGTCGCCGAATACAACGATGTTGAGCCGCGCCCCGGCCCAAACCTGATGGCCGCGGTGCGCAAGCGCCTGAAGATCCAGGGGTTCATCGTCAGCGACCAGTGGCAGCGCTGGGGCGAGTACCGGGCGATGGCCGCTCCGCTGGTCAGGAGCGGCGCGCTCAAATATCGCGAGGACATCGTTGACGGCCTCGACCGCGCGCCCGAAGCCTTTATCGGCCTGCTGCAAGGCCGCAATTTCGGCAAATTGCTGATCCGCCTCGGCCCCGACCCGACCCGCCGCGACTGAACGGCGGCAGGCAGCGATGTTCGGAAAGCGTTAAGACCGCGGAAGGGAGTAGGCGATGGCGGTGCAGGCGATTGGCGATCCGGTGCGGCGCGAGGAGGATCTGCGGCTGTTGCGCGGGCGAGGCCGCTATGTCGATGACGCTGGCCAAGTCGGCGACGCGCGCGGCTATGTGCTGCGCTCGCCGCACGCCCATGCGCGGATCGCGGCGATCGATGTCGGGCAGGCGCTGGACGGCACCCGGCGTGCTCGCGGTGCTGACCGGCGAGGATCTGCGGCGCCGCGGTCTCGGGACTCTGCAGCCCGGCATGCCCCGCCGGCGCCGCGACGGCAGCCCGGCTTTCGTCTGCCCGCAGCCGTTGCTTGCTCAGGATCGGGTGCGCTATGTCGGCGACCCGGTTGCATTCATCGTCGCCGATACCCTGAACCAGGCAAAGGACGCGGCCGAGCTGATCGAAATCGCCTACGAGCCGCTGCCCGCCTTGGTCACCGCCGCGGCGGCACTCGCCCCCGGCGCGCCGGCGGTGTGGGACGAGAACCCGGGCAACGAAGCCTTTTTTCACGAGGTCGGCGACAAGGCGGCGGTCGACGCCGCGTTCGCCCGCGCCGACCATATCGTACGCGACGAAATCCACATCAACCGGGTCACCGCGAACTCGATGGAGCCGCGTGGCTGCATCGCCGAATACGACCCTTCCCAGGACCGCTATACAATCCGCTGCACGATCCAGTCGGTGCATGCTACTCGCGCCGCCCTCGCCGACCGCATTTTCAAATTGCCGCAGCACCAGTTCAGGGTGGTCTGCGACACGATGGGCGGCGGGTTCGGCATGAAGGGCGGCTGCTATCCCGAATACGCGCTGTCGTTGTGGGCCGCCGAGTCCACGGGGCGCCGGGTGCGCTGGATCGCCGAGCGCAGCGAGGGCCTGGCGAGCGACGAGCAGGGCCGCGGCAGCGTCATCGAGACCGAGTTGGCACTCGACAAGACCGGCCGGTTTCTGGCCCTGCGCGCGCAGTGGCAGGCGGCGATCGGCGCCTACTTCTCGACCGACCGGCCGACGATCCCGTTGACCATCGGGCTCGGTTGCCTGGTCAACACCTACGGCATCCCGGCGGTGCATGCGCGCGTGGTCGCCGCACTGACCAACACGATGACGACGGCACCCTATCGTGGCGGCAGCCGGCCGGAACCGATCTACGTCACCGAAACAATCATCGACAAGGCGGCGCGCGAGCTCGGCATCGAACCCTTGGAGCTGCGCCACCGCAACACGATCCCGCCGAGCGCCATGCCCTATACGACCGTGCTGCAGCAGACCTACGACGCCGGCGACTTCGTCAAAAATTTGGACGATTGTTTGACGCTCGCTGATTACGTTACGGCGCCAGCGCGGTGCGAGGCCGCGAGAAAGCGTGGCAAGCTGTTGGGGATCGGGGTTGCCACCGCGGTCGCCGCCACCGGCGGGCGCGATTACGAGCATGCCGAGATCCGCTTCGATCCGGGCGGCGGGATCGTGCTGATGACCGGCAGCATGGACCACGGCCAGGGCCACGGAACGACGTTCAAGCAGATCCTGTCGGAAAGGCTCGGCGTCGATGCCGACCTGATCCGCTACCGCTATGGCGACAGCGACCTGGTGACAATGGGGATCGGCACCTTCGGCTCGCGCTCGGCCCAGCTCGCCGGCTCGGCGATCGTGGTCGCCGCCGACCGGCTGATCGACAAGGGGCGTCGGATCGCCGGCCACATGATGGAGGCGGCGGCCGACGACGTGGTGTTCGAGCGCGGCCGTTTCGCCATCGCCGGCACGGACCGCTCCGTGACCCTGGCCGAGGTCGCGCGGCGGTCTTTTGATTCGGGCTATCTACCCAACGACATCGAGGCGGGCTTTACCGAACGGGCCAATTACGGCCCGGCCGGCTCGGCGACCTTTCCCAGCGGCGCGCATATCTGCGAGGTCGAGATCGACGCCGAAACCGGTGCGGTCGAGCTCACCCGCTACAGCGCGGTCGACGATGTCGGGCGCGTCCTCAACCCGCTTCTGTGCGAGGGACAGATCCATGGCGGCGTGGTTCAAGGCGTCGGCCAGGCGCTAATGGAAGAGGTGGTGTACGACCCGGCGAGCGGGCAGCTCTTGACCGGTTCGTTCCAGGATTACGCGATGCCGCGCGCCGACGATTTGTGCGATTTCCGCCTCGCCGGCAATCCGACCTTGACGGCGAAGAACCCGCTCGGCGTCAAGGGGGTCGGCGAGGCCGGCACCCTTGGCGCGATCCCGGCGGCGATCAACGCCGTCAACGACGCACTGGCCCGCATCGGCGCTCCGGCGATCGAGCCGCCGGCTACTTCGGAACGGCTGTGGCGCGCGATACGCGCCGCGCCGGCCGACAGCGGCTGATCCGGCGATCCTATCGGAGGCGCGCAGATGAGCGACCGCGTTCCAACCATCCGGCGCGCCCACCTGCTCTCGGTCAGCCGGTCCTTGCAGGTGTTGGCGGGCCTTGTCGTCGTCCTGATCGTGGCCGCGACGGCGCACCAGCTTCTGACCAGCCGGGCGGCGATCCTGGCCGATACCGAGTATCAGCTGTCGCGCCTCGACATGGTGTTCGCCGAGCAGACCGGGCGCGCCGTGGAGAGCGTCGATTTCCTGCTGCGCAACGCGATCGAAACCTTGCAGACAAGACGTGCGGCACCTCCAGTTCGACGGCCATGCCTACAACGATTGGCTGCGGCAGCGCATCGCCGGCGTGCATCAGCTGAACGAGATCGCGATCGCCGACCGCGACGGCCGTATCCTCTATTCGTCGCGCCCCGGGCCGCTAGCGCGAGCTGCCGCCGCGGATGCGGGCGCTGGTCGCCTCCGAGGCCAGCGGCGCGCCCACCGCCGGGCTGAAATTCAGCGACCCGATCCGCCGGCGCAAACGGGCGATGGACGGCGCTGATGCTGCGGCCGATCAAGGCCGCCGACGGCGCCTTCGACGGCGCCGCGATCGCCTTTCTCAACCTCGCCTATTTCGAGGATTTCTACCGCGCGGTCGAGCTCAACGCGGGCGGTGCCATCCTGCTGCACCTGCGCGACGGCACCGTGCTCGCCCGCTACCCCCATCACGACGCGATCATCGGCCAGAGCTATGCCGATCTGCCGCCGTTCAAGGACATCCTGGCGCACGGCATGGCCGGCACCGTGGTCATGGACAGCCCGATCGACGGCAGCCGGCGCGTGCTGGCGATCCGCGCGCTGAAGGCGTTTCCGCTGGCGGTCAACGTGTCCGTCGCGGAAAACCGGGTGCTCGCCGGCTGGCGGCGCCAGACCTGGACCTTCTCGCTGGTGGCGGTCGTCGCTTCGCTGGCCATTGTCGGCCTCCTGCTGCTGCTGGCGCAGCGTTCGCGCCAGATCGAAAGGTTGCTCGGCGAATATCGCGTCGCCAAGGACAGCGCCGAAGAGGCGCACCGCCAGGTGATCGAACAGATGGCCGAGCGCGAGCGGGCCGAGGCGGCGCTGCGCCAAGCCCAGCGGATCGAAGCCATCGGCCAGCTGACCGGCGGCGTCGCCCACGACTTCAACAATCTGCTGACGGTGCTGATCGGCAATATCGACCTGATCGCCAAAGCCGCCTCGCTCGACCCGGCATTGGCGCAGCGCCTCTCCGCGATGCGCGCCGCGGCCGAGCGGGGTGCGATTCTGACGGGACACTTGCTGGCCTTTGCCCGGCGTCAGCCATTGTCGCCGCGGGCGGTCGATCTGAACGCGCTGATCGGCGGCATGCAGGGCCTGCTGCAAAGCGCGCTCGGCCCGCGGATGCAGATCGAGACGCGCCTGGCACCAGGTCTCGGACCGGCCATGGTCGATCCGACGCAGTTCGAGCTGGTGATCCTGAACCTCGTCATCAACGCCCGCGACGCGATGCCCAAGGGCGGTGTCGTCACCGTGGAGACGGCCGAGGCCCATCGCGGGCCGCCGTTGCGCGGCGAAGAGCCGGCCGAGGGCGATTACGTTTTGGTCTGCGTGCGCGATGTCGGCGTCGGCATGACGCCCGAGATCCAGGCCCGGGCGTTCGAGCCGTTCTTTACCACCAAGGGGCCGGGAGCGGGTTCCGGGCTTGGACTTTCGCAGGTTTTCGGCACGGCTCGCCAATCGGGCGGCGACGTGCGGATCGACAGCATGCCCGGCAAGGGGACCGCGGTCACCGTCTATTTGCCCCGCGCCGCGGCCGGGGTGGTGCCTGCCATAGCGCCGACCGTCGAGAGCGACGAGCAGAGGGCGAGCGAGGCAATCATCCTGGTGGTCGACGACGACGAAGCGGTGCGCGGCACCACCGCCGGGGTTCTGCAGGACCTCGGCTATTCGGTGGTGCAGGCGGGCGACGGCGAGACCGCGCTCGAGCTGCTCGGCCAGAGCGGCATGATCGACGTTTTATTGACCGACGTGGTCATGAACGGCATGAGCGGGCCGGAACTCGCCCGCGAGGCCCAGACGTCGCAGCCGCTGCTGCCGATCGTCTTCATTTCCGGCTATGCCGATCCCGTCGGCGTCGCCGGTGACCGCCGCCCCTACCGGCTGATCAAAAAGCCGTTCAGCCCCGCGGACCTGCGTCGCCACATCGAGGCCGCGCTCGCCGAGGCGCGGGCGGCGGCCTGATGGAGCTGGCGGCGCACTCTGTAATCCAATATCTTTCTCGCTTTTCCTGGCCTGCTCGCTTTTCCTGGCCTGCTCGCTTTTCCTGGCCTGCGCCAGGCGAAAGCCGCGACCCATTCCTCCACCGCTCGGTGATGTGCCAGATTCGGCCCGATCGGCGGGAGAATGACCGACGACCCGCTAGAGCGTGATCCGGTTAGGCTGAAGCATAGCCGGCATTGGCGAGATAATTGGCGCATTCCGGTGGGGTGAAGCGGCCGAGGAGGTCGCCGATGCTGCGCCAAGTGGCCTCGATCGTGCGCGGGTCGGTTTTGCGCAGCAAGGTCTTGAGCTTGGCAAAGACTTGCTCGATCGGGTTGAGATCGGGCGAGTATCGGGGCAGGAAGAACAGTTTGGCGCCGGCGGCGCGGATCAGGCGGCGCACGGCCTTGCCCTTGTGGCTGCCGAGATTGTCGATGACGACGATGTCGCCGGGGCTGAGGGTAGGCACCAGAAACTG
This sequence comes from uncultured Alphaproteobacteria bacterium, assembly GCA_963795485.1. Classification (GTDB taxonomy): domain Bacteria; phylum Pseudomonadota; class Alphaproteobacteria; order ATCC43930; family CGMCC-115725; genus AP-15. Next base: position 731,388 of record CAWCIL010000006.1, on the reverse strand, counting down.
CTCGATATAGGCGCAAAAGCTGGTGCCCCCCGCCTTCGCAGGGGCAGGCTGTTGATCGGCCCGTCGATGACGCAGGGCGCGGCGATGCGGTCATGGCGCAGCGCCGCCAGGAACGTCACGGTGCGCCAGCGGCGATGCGGCACCTTGGCGACCAGCCGGGCGCCGCGCGCACAGCGCCCGTGGCGGCGCGTCATGTTGGTCTTGGCCCAAGTTTCGTCGAGGAACACCAGGCGCCGCGGGTCAAGCCGGCCCTGATGCATCTTCCACCGCGCCCGCCGGCGGGCGACATCGACGCGATCCTGCTCGCTGGCGTGCAGGCTTTTTTTTAAAGGTAATCCCCTCGTGGGCGAAAAAGCGCCACACCGCGCCGTAGCTGGCCGGGGTGCCGCGCTCGGCCAGCTCGGCCACCACCGCCCGCAGCGTCAGATCCGGTTTCTCGGCAATCCGCGCCAGCAGCCAATCCCGCTCACTCTTCAACCGCAGCGGCCGCCAGCCGCCCATCTTCGCCGCCGCGGCGCTGCCGGTCGCTCGAAACCGCTGCGACCATTTCACCACGCTGGCGACACTCACCCCAAACCGCGCCGCCACTACGCGACAGGTGCGACCGCTGGCCACCGCCGCAACCACCCGATCGCGCAGGTCCTGTGAATAGGGTCTTGCCATTCGATGCTGGCCCCCAACCCCAGCCAGCATCTTGAATCACCAAACGCAGCGCGGGTGAATATCTTTTTGATTCAAACTCTTAGGATCATGCTCTAATGGTCGAAGCCGAACAGCTGGTGGGCGTTGCGGTGCAGGATCTTGTCGAGATCGGCCGGGGCCAGGCCGAGCCGGCTGATATAGGCGAAAGTCTCCTTATAGGTCTCGTAATCCTGCAGCACCGGGTAGTCGCTGCCGGTCACCAGATGGTCGGCGCCGAACGCCTCGAGCGCGCAAGTGAACGCCGCCTTCGAGCCATAGCACACCGTGTCGTACCAGAATTTCTTGGCGGTGACGCTCGGCGGCTCGGCGAGGTTGGGATGGCCGCTCTGGCTCTGGCCCTGCTGGTCGAGGCGGTTTAACAGCATCGGGATCGGGCCGCCCAGATGGGGCACGATAAAGCGGATCTTTGGATAGCGGTGCGGGATTTGCTTCGCAATCATGTGCAGGACAAAAGTCGCGTCTTCGAGCGAGGTGCCGACCGCAGCGCGAAAACCGTATTCGGTGATGAACGGCGAGCAGATGCCGGTGCCGGCCGGGTGGACGAACAGCACGGCGCCGCGCCGGTTCATCTCCGCGTAGATCGGCTCGAACTCGGTCTCGGCGATCGAGCGATTGAGGCAGATGATGTTCATGTTGACCCCGACGCAGCCCAACTGGTCGAAGCCGCGCTCCATCTCGCGCAATGCCGCGTCGATATGCGGCAGCGGCAGCATCACGTAGGAGGCGATCCGCTGCGGATACCGGTGGGCGAGGTCGGCATAGCCGTCGTTCAGCATCTGAACGGCTTTGACGCATTCCGCCTCGTCCGGCAGGTAGGGCGGGTGGTTCGGCGACAGCACCTGCTTTTCGACCCCGGCCGCATCCATCAGCTCGAAACGTCCCTGAATGTCTTCGGCGGAATCCGAGAACGGGTGGCGCGCCATTCCGCGCTTGACCGGCAGATGAACCGGCGATGCAAAGCGGTCGCCCATAAATTCGCTGAAATTCTTCGGCGTATAGTGTGCGTGGACATCGACGATCATGGCGTGAAAATCCCTTTTCCCGAACCTGTCGGAGGCGAGCCTAGGCCGGCCGTCGCGATCGGAGCAAGCAGCAACAGCTGCGCGGCGGCGCAAAGGCGGCGGCGGCTGGGTTTGAGAGGGGAGTTTTTGCCCGGCCTTTTTGCTCAACACCTCCGAGGCGGACCGTGCCGCATCCATCGGGCAACGGGATCGGTTAATCAGAACAGGCTCAGCTGATCGCCCTGCTGCGCCGGCGGGCGGAATTGCGTGGTATCGAGTTGCGCGGTCGAGCGCTGGTTGAAGCCGAGACGCCGACAGACGCGGTCGAAGCGCGCCCGCAGCATGTCGGCATAGGGGCCGGCGCCGGTCATCCGCGTTGACCAGGCCGAATCGTAGAGCTTGCCGCCATGGGTCTGGGCGACGAGAGAAAGCACGTGCGCCGCCTTGTCCGGGAAGTGCTCCTCGAGCCATTCGCGGAACAGGGCCTTCAGCTCGAGCGGCAGGCGCAGCGAAGTATAGCCGGCCGAAACTGCGCCGGCGCCGCGCGCCCGTTCGAGGATCTGCTCCATTTCGCTGTCGTTGAGGGCCGGGATCATCGGCGCGCTCAACACGCCGGTCGGGACGCCGGCAGCAGCCAGTGCTGAGATGGTTTCGAGCCGGCGATCGGGGGTCGCCGCGCGCGGCTCCATCACTCGCGCCAGCGAGCGGTCGAGCGTCGTCACCGAGATCGTAACGATCGCCAGCCGGTACCTGGCCATCTCGGCGAGGATATCGAGGTCGCGCCGGATCAGCGCTCCTTTGGTGACGATCGTGACCGGGTGGCGAAAATCGCGCAGCACTTCGAGGATTGCGCGGGTAATTCCGAGCCGGCGTTCAACCGGCTGATAGGGGTCGGTGTTGCTGCCGAGGGCAATCGGCCGGCACGCATAGCCCTTTTTGCGCAGCTCGGCGCTGAGCAAGGCCGCCGCCTGTGGCTTGTAGAACAGCCGGCTCTCGAAATCGAGGCCGGGCGACAGGCCGAGATAGGCGTGGCTCGGCCGCGCGTAGCAATAGATGCAGCCATGCTCGCAGCCGCGATAGGGATTGATCGAGCGGTCGAACCCGATATCGGGCGAGTCGTTGCGGGCGATGATCGTGCGCGTCGAATCGACGGAGAGCGTCGTGGCCAGCAGCGGCGGCTCGTCGTCGGTTATGGCCCCACCCCCGCCCGTGCCCCAGCCGTCGTCGAAGGCCGTCCGCTGCTCGGCTTCGAACCGGCCGCTGTCGTTGCTCGCCGCACCGCGCCCTTTGCGCGATATAATCGTGACCGGCATCTCCATGCCGTCGAGTATGCTCCAAGGATGGGAACGTTTCAAGAACTATTTTCACTTTCGGTGGTGATTCCAACCTTGAACGCCGCCGAGACACTGCCGCAGCTCCAGGCCGCGCTGCCCTGCGCGCCGGTGATCGCCGAGGTCGTCATCGCCGACGGCGGCTCGACCGACGCTACCGCCGCTATCGCCGAGCAGGCCGGCATGCTGGTCGTCCTTGCCCGAGCCGGGCGCGGCAGGCAGCTCGTCGCCGGCGCCGCCTCGGCATCGGGCGACTGGCTGTTGTTTCTGCACGCCGACTGCGCTCCGGCACCGGGCTGGACCGAGGCGGTCGCCGCCTTCATCGCAGCGCCCCGATCGGCGGAACGCGCCGGCTATTTCGATCTTGTGCTCGACGACCCGGCGCCCGCGGCGCGGCGGCTGGAGCGGATCGTTGCCTGGCGCTGCCGGGTGCTGGCGTTGCCCTACGGCGACCAAGGGCTGCTGATCAGCCGGAAGCTTTACGATATGGTCGGCGGCTTTGCGTCCTTGCCGCTGATGGAGGATGTCGATCTGGCGCGCCGGCTCGGCCGCCACCGGCTCGCACGCATCGGCGCCAATTGCGTTGCCTCGGCGCGCCGATATCGCCGCGACGGCTATTGGCGCCGGTCATTGCGCAACCTCCTCTGCCTCTCGCTGTACTTCGCCGGCCTGCCGCCCGAGCGCATCGCACGGCTCTACGGGTGATGCGCCGTCACCTGATTTTGTTCGTCCGCGCCCCGGCGTTTGGGCTTGGCAAGCGTCGCTTGGCGAAAGAAATAGGCGACCTCGCGGCGGTGCGGTTCGAGCGGCTGATGATCGCGCTTTTGCTGCGCCGCTTGGGGGCCGACGCGCGCTGGAAATTGCGGATCGCGGTTACCCCGGACCGGGCCTGCCGCCGGGGCAGGCATTGGCGCCGCGCCGCCACGGTTCTCGGCCAAGGCGATGGCGACCTCGGCCAGCGCATGCGCCGGGCGCTCGCCGGCGCACCGCCCGGCCCGTCGGTGTTGGTCGGCAGCGATATTCCGGCACTCGCTGCCGGTCATGTCGCCGCCGCCTTCCGCCTACTCGGCAGCCGCGATCTAGTCTTCGGCCCGGCGGCTGATGGCGGTTTCTGGCTGGTCGGCGCGCGGCATTCTCGGAATCTGCCAAGTCTGTTCCAGCGGGTGCGATGGTCGGGGCCGCACGCGCTCGCCGACACCCTCGCCGGCTTGCCGCGCCCTCTTAGGGTCGGCTTTGCCGAAACCCTCGAAGACGTCGACGACGCCCGTGCCTACCGCCGCCTCCACCCCCGGCGCGGGTTCTGAATGGCGTCAGTCAGGTGTTTTCGGGGCTCTTGCTCCCGCAACGATCGAGCTTATCAAGTCTAGCTTAAGCTGGATAAAGGGACCCCGAATTCCGCGATGCCGCTCTCGGCGATGTGGCGCTGCTCGACATCTCGGTCGATCCCCAAAACCGATGCCCAGCACCGAACGGCCACGCTTCGGCTTGCCGACCGCTTTCGCCTCACCCTTTACGACGCGTCCTATCTGGAGCTCGTGCACTGCCGCCGCCTGCCGCTCGCCTCGCTCGACGGCGAATTGCGCAAAGCCGCGCGCACTCTTCGTCCGATCACCGGTCGCGGAATACCGGCTTGCGCTTGTCGAGAAAGGCGGTCATGCCCTCGGCGGCGTCGGCCGTCTGGAAGGCCATGGCGTTGAGCTCGGCTTCGATCGCGAGGCCCTCTCGCAAGCTGGTCTGGAGCCCGCGATGCACGGCGTCGCGGGCGAGGCCGAGGGCGCCGAGGCTGTAGCCGGTCATTTCGCGGGCGAAGCTCAGACCCGCTTCGAGCAGATCGCCCGCGGCGATGCGGTTGACGAGGCCGATCGACAATGCCTCGTCGGCCATGACGGTGCGGCCGGTCAGGATCATGTCGAGCGCGCGCGCTTCGCCAACCAGCCGCGGCAGGCGCTGGGTCCCGCCATAGCCGGGGATCAGGCCGAGCTTGATCTCGGGCAGGCCGAGCCTGGCACCAGGCGCGGCAATGCGAAAGGTGCAGGCCAGCGCCAGTTCGAGGCCGCCGCCAAAGGCGTAGCCGTTGACCAGCGCGATCGATGGGACCGGCAGCACGTCGAGCTTGGCCAGGGTCGCCTGTCCAAAGGTGGCGCCGTCGCGCGCGGCCTCGAGCGAGCGGCCCGTCAGCTCGCCAATGTCCGCGCCGGCGCAAAACGCCCGGTCACCGGCCCCCGTCACCAGCAATGCACGGGCATCGCTGCGGGCGATTTCGTCAAAGGCGGCGGCGAGCTCGCGCAGCAGCGCGAAGCTCAACGCGTTCAACGCCTCGGGGCGGTCGAGGGTCAGCAGCGCCAGTTCGTCGAGACGGGTGAGACGGAGCGTCATCGGCTCAGCTCCCGCGCCAACGGACCGGCACTGGCGCGATCCGGCCTTCCCTGGCCCATGCGATCAGTTCGCGCTTCAGGATCTTGCCGCTCGCGGTCAGCGGGAACGCATCAATCGCTATAAAATATTCCGGCATGTCGTAACGCGACAGGCCAGCGCGGTCGAGATGCGCCAGCAGCTCATCGGCCGCGACCCGCTCGCCCTCATGGAGGATCACCGCGAGGCAGACCTTTTCGCCGAGCCGCTCGTCGGCGACAGCAAACGCGGCACAGCGGGCGATCGCGTCGTGGCGCATCGCCAAATCCTCAATCCGGGCGGGATGAATATTGTGTCCGCCGCGGATGATCAGGTCCTTTTTGCGGCCGACGATTTCGAGACAGCCCTTGGCGTCGAGCCGGCCCAAATCGCCGCTCATGAACCAGCCCGAGCGGTTGAACGAATCCTCGGTCGCCCGTTGGTCGTCGAAATAGCCGAGGGTCAGACACGCGCCACGCCCGCCGATCTCGCCAACCATGTCCGGCCCCACTTCGATGTCGGGGTTGTCCTGGTCCCAGATGCGGATCTCATAGGCGGCGCAGGCCCGGCCGCAGGTCTCGACGATGGTCTGCGGGTCGTCGCCGGGGAGCGTGTACTGGTGCGAGCCGTTCTCGGTCATGCCGTAGACGTTCTGCGGCAAGACACCCTTGTCGAGAAACGCCTGCGCGATCTCGCGCGGGATCGGCGAGCCGGCCATGTAGAACACCCTGACCGCGCCGAGCTTGTCGAGCCGCCGCCGACGCATCTCGGCGAGGATGTCCATCGCGTGGGTCGGCACCCCCATCACATAGGTAGCGCCCGTCTCGATGATCCAGTCGAGCGCATCGAGACCGGCGGGCGGCGCGTTCGACGACGAGTTCCAGCCCGGCCGCCAGCATCTGCTCGACCGCGACGGCGCCGATGTGGTGGCTCATCGGGCTCAGGCTCAGCAGCACCGAATGCTCGTCGTGACCCCAGTCGGCGACCATCGCCCTGCCGTTCGCGAGCAAGGTGTTGTCGGAATGCATGACGCCCTTGGGCATGCCGGTGGTGCCCGAGGTAAAGGCAAGATAGACGATCTTGTCCGGGTCGGCATCGGCTGGCGGCAGCGGCGCCGGATTTAGTCGGGAACAGCGCGGCAGCGCTCGGTCCGTCGCCGAGCGTATAGACCCGCCGCAGCGAAGGCAGCGCTTGAGAGGCGGCGAAAACGTCGGCGGTGCGGGCATCGGCGCCATAGCCGGGAATGGCGAACAATGCCGCCGCGCGGATGCGGGTCAGCAGTTCGACGATATCGCCGACGCGGTAATTTTGATGCAATGACGGGTTGCAGACATAGCCTTGACGCGAGCAGGCGAGCAAGATCGCGACCGCCTCAACCCGGTTCGGCAGCCACACCGCAACCCGCTCCCCACGCTTCAACCCGGCGATGTGCAGATCGCCGGCGACGGCATCGGCCATTGCCCGCAATTCGCGCCAGGTCAGCCGCCGCGTCGCGTCGCGCACCGCGAACGCCCCCGGCCGCCGCTCCGCATGCTCGCACAACAGGCTGTACAGCGTGTCCCGCCGCCATAGCCCCTCGGCATAGTATCGCCGCGCCATCTCCGGGTCGTGCAGGGTCAGGAGCGTGCTGGTCATCCGAGCGTCACCACCCGACCGGCCCGAGCATCTGTGATTCCGAACCCGCCTGTCTCGAAGAACTCGAAATGAAGATCAAGCTCGGCGGGGACGGAATCGCCACGTTGTTGAATGATATTCGCCACGTAGTCCTGATTCTCGGCAACCCGCATCAAAAATCCCCTGATGGCGAGGGCTATTCTATTGACTTGCCACCATGTCTGAGCCGCCACACCCGCTGTGCTCATGCTGCCTCTGCCGCAAAATGCCCTTCCGTCCATGTACACGAAGGTGACAATTCCCGCGTTGCGAAGGTCACCGCGATGCTCTCGCGAGAACCCCTCGCCGGGCCGCGGCGGTAGAATCATCTTTGCGTCTAGCGCAAGATTGGCATCGGGCCACTCCCGGACCATGACTTCGACCAAATGTTCATGTGCCCAATTACCATGCTGCATGAGATCGATCAGGTAGGCATCGTTGGGCCTGAATACAGCAAATAGAATGGGTTTCGGCGGCTTCGACCGCTTTCGCTCAACGAAGCCATCCGGGCCGAGTTTTGTCCCAATGTGCAGGTGATGGACGCCCCAATCGTTCAGGAGCAGATCGAGGTCACGTCGCTTTGACAGCGCCTTCGGTTTCGTCGAATCTGGACCCTTGAAGCCATGCAGGATGCCGCGGCTCAGATGCGGAAGAATATTGGCACCATTTTTGATCTTCTCGATGAGTTGATCGAAGCCGGGGCGATTTACGGGATGAACCGCAAGAGGGTTTTCCGAGAGTGCCTTTGACCGATGGACCTGGCGGGGACGGGCGGGTACAAGCCGCTCAAGCCAGTTCACGTATATCGCGAGCAGCTCGGGCACTGTCTGTGCCTCAAGCTGGGCGCTATCCGCGTCATCGTGGGGTAGCTGCCCGACGACTTGCCGACGAATGTCAGCATCAAAGGTCGAAATTAGCACCTGAACCTGCGCTGGCGGTTCTTCGAATAAATGAGCTCTATTCACGGGGTATATACGATCGCTCAATGTCCGAATTTGTCGGGGTCGGGTTTGCGGCGCTCGGCGAAGGCCTGGCCGAGTTCGTGCGACTCCTCGGTTTCGAGGTAGCCGCGCAATAGCAGGTCGTGGGCCATGCGCGACAGGCCGCCGGCGCCGCCGTGGCGGGCGCTGAAGGCGGTCTTGATCGCGGCCAGCGCAAAGGCGCCGCGCTCGGCGATCTCGAGCGCCATCGCGCGGGTCGCCGACGCCAGCTCCGCATCCGGCACGACCTGGTTGATCATGCCGAGATCAAGCGCCTCTCGCGCCGAGAGCCGCGGGTTGCGGAACCAGATCTCCTTCGCTTTTTTCTTGCCGACCAGGTCTTCGAGGTACCAGGTGCCGTAGCCGGCGTCGAAGCTGCCCATCATTGGCCCGACTTGGCGAAAGATGGCGCTCTCCTTGGCAATCGTGATGTCGCACATGACCTGCAAGACGTTGCCGCCGCCGACCGCGTAGCCGTTGACCGAGGCGATCACCGGCTTCTGCAGCCGCTCGATCGCGTCATACATGTCGAGCACCGGCAGCACGCCCGGATAGAGGAGCGTGTCGTCGAGACCCACCTTGCGCCCGCCGATGCAGAAGAAGCGATCGCCGGCACCGGTGAGCACCAGCACCCGGGTGCGCGTCTCGCGCCGCACGAGGTTGATGCAATCGCAGATCTCCTGGCACATGATCGGGGTGAACATATTGCCGTCCTCGGGGCGGTTCAGGATCAGGGTCCCGACCGGCCCGTCCTCGGCGTAGAGGATTGTCTGGTAATTCATCGCGGGGGTGTCTCGCACACAGGGGTCTCGCCAAAACGGAATGGAGGTGGAGCGATGCTACAGGATTTGTTGCCCCAGGCGGAACGGATTGCGGCCCGGCTCAAGGCACGCAATGAGACGATCTCGATCGCCGAATCCTCGACCGCCGGGATGATCTCGGCGGCATTGCTGGCGATCGCCGGCGCGTCGGCCTATTTCATGGGCGGGGCGGTCGTCTATACCCGGCAATCGCGCGCGGCGCTGCTCACCGTGACCGACCAGGAATTGACCGGCATCACCCCCTCGACCGAGGCTTACGCGCTGCTGTTCGCCCGCAAGATCCGCGGCAAGCTCGCCACCACCTGGTCGGTCGGCGAGACCGGGACCGCCGGGCCGACCGGCAGCCGCTACGGTCACGCCGCCGGGCATTCCTGCATCGCCGTGATCGGCCCTTCGGGCGAGCGCGCGATCACCGTCGAGACCGGCAAGGCCGACCGCGTCGACAACATGCGCACGTTCTCGATCGCCGCCCTCGACCTGTTGGAAAAGGCGCTGGGCTGAACCGGTCCTGCGGGCCTGGCGTCCCGATCGGGTCGAGCGTTTCTTCGCCGATCTCGCCCGACAGCAGGTCCGGTGCCGGCGTCCGCCGGTCGACCAGATCCGCAGACGAAATCCGGGCGGCCCGGACGCTTCTTCCCCGAAGAGCTCGGAAGATCGCGACGCTTTCGCGGGAATGACAAGTAAACTGGATTATCACCAAAATGCGGAGTTGAAGACCGCCATTTGTCCTGAGGTCGATGAGCTATGAAGCTGAATCAAGCCATCAATATCGAAGACCTGCACCGAATCGCCAAGCGCAAGCTACCGAAGATTATCTTCGACTTTATCGAGGGCGGGCTCGAAGACGAGCGCGGCCTCGAACGCAACCGCGCCGCCTTTCACAAGCACCAGCTTCTGCCACGCTACCTGGTCGACGTGTCGGTGCGCGACCAGTCGGCGACGGTCTTCGGCCACACCTATGCGAGCCCGTTCGGCATCTCGCCGACCGGCGGCGCCGGGCTCTACCGCCCCGGCGGCGATCTGATGCTGGCCGAGGCGGCGGCCGAGGCCAACATCCCCTACATCATGTCGGGCGGCAGCAACGCCTCGATGGAAGAAGCCGTCAAAATTGCGCCGAACAACACCTGGTTTCAGCTCTACGCGGCAAAAGACGCGAACTTGACCGACGCGCTGATCGGCCGCGCCCGCGACGCGGGGGTCGGCGCGCTGGTGCTGACCGTCGACGTGCCGGTGCATCCCAAGCGCGAGCGCAATTGGCGCAACGGCTTTGCCACCGTGCGCAACGGCGGGGTCATGGAGGCCTTGAAGCTCAAGCCGTCGATCCTGTTGGAGGCGATGACCCACCCCGCCTGGGTCGCCGATTATGTACGCCGCGGTGGTGCCCCGACCCTCGGCAACTGGGCGCCGCACGCCGGCAATGGCGCCGGGAAGGCGGATGCGATCCGCCTGGGCCGTTCCCAGACGCCGGCCTCGGCGCAGACCTGGCGCGACCTCGAACGCTATCGCCGGCTGTTTCCGCGTCCGCTGGTGGTCAAGGGGATCCTGCACCCAGCCGACGCGATCCGCGCCGCCGAGATCGGCGTCAACGGGATCATCGTCTCGAACCATGGCGGCCGCCAGCTCGACCAGGCCCCGGCCTCGCTCGACGCGCTGCCGGCGATCAAGGCGGCGGTCGGCGACAAGCTGACCGTGATGCTCGACAGTGGTGTGCGGCGCGGCGCCGACATCCTGATCGCCCGCTGCCTCGGCGCGCAATTCGTCTTTTTTGGCCGGCCGACCCTTTATGGCGCAGTGGCCGGCGGGGCGCCGGGAGTCAAGAAGGCGGTCGACATCTTCCGCACCGAGATCGATCTGGTCATGGCCCAGATCGGCTGCCCGAGCCTCGAACAGCTTGGTCCCGATTTCCTGTGGCGCGACGACTGGACCCAGAACCGCTGAGCGCGCCGGCGGCGAGCCTTCGCTCCGACCGCGGCCCCCCTAATTCCCGGCGGCGCGCCCGGCCGCCGCCCTGGGGGCCGGCCGTTCCGCGTCGAGCGTGCGATTGATCTCGTCGATGGTGCGGCCGCTCGTCTCGAAGCCGATCAGCCAGAACGCGACCGCTCCCAAGAGGTACCAGAACGCGAAATAGAGGAACCCCGGGATCAGCGCATTGAGGGTCACCGCCGGCTTTACGTAATTCGACGAACCGGCGATCAAGGCCAGCCCGAGCGGGCCGATGAACTTGCCGAGATTGCCGACGCCATAGACAAAGCCCATGCCGCTGCCGCGCAGCCGCGACGGCCACATCTCGCCCATATAAGGCCCAACGATCGAGTAGTTGCCGCTGCCGAAGAAGTTTTGCAGCAGGATCATGACAAAAAACATCGACGTGCCGCCGATGAACACACTGTGCAGATAACCGGCCATCGCCATGAAGAAGGCGGCGATCACGCAGGCGAAAACGCCGGAGGCGCGGCGGCCCCACAAATCCGAGAGCCACGAGCACAGAAACCGGCCGGCGATCGCCGACAGGCTGAGCCAGATCACCAGTTTGGAGGCCTCGGGCGGGGTGATCTTCAGCACCATGACGAACAAGGTCACCTGCCAGAGCGCGAGGGCCACGCCGCCGGTCTGGGTCAGCCCGGTCAGGCAGCCGGCGATGATGCTGCGCGGGTATTTGAAGATCTCGAGCCAGCGCGTCGTCTCAATCACCGGGGGCACCGCCGGCAACGTGATCCGCGCGGGATCCATCTGCAATGCCCAGGCGAGCGCCTGCCGCGCCTCCTCCACCCGGCCGCGGCGCAGCAGCCAGTGCGGCGATTTAGGAACGAAGGCCCGAATGTACAAGCAGAGAAAGGCCGGCAGCAACCCGACGGCGACCATCCCGCGCCAGCCGATATGGGGTGCTGCAAACGCCCCCAGCAGCGCCGCGAGCAGCCCACCGGCCGGCAGCATCGTTGTGGTCACTCCGGTGAACCAGCCGCGCTTATGGGCCGGCGAAAATTCCTGCATCAAGGTGATGTCGACCGAATACAAGCCCGTCACGCCGAAGCCGACGAAAAACCGGCAGGCGACCAGATAGATCCAGCCGCCTTCCGGGGTCAGCGCCATAGCGCCGGTGGCGATCGAGACGTTCAGCACCGCGGCGACCAGCGCCTTGCGCCGGCCGACCTTGTCGGCCATCCAGCCGTACAGCAGCGAGCCGAACGGGGCGCTGACGCCCGAGGCGAGCAGGATCGCGCCCGACTGGCCATAGGTCAGATGCCAATCCTTGACGACGAACGCCAAGACGAAGCCGATCAGGAAGAAGTCGAAGAAGTCGAGCATGTCGCCAAGCGTCGCGGCGCCCGCGATCTTCCACTGATTCGCAGTCAGCTTCTTCTGCTGCTCCAACAACTCCAACATCGCGCTCTCCCTAATGCTGGCGCCCCGACATGCCGACGTGGCGTCGCGAAACGGTTGTCCCGTTCTCGACAAGTTTCTTGGACGATCGTCGCTGCAATCGCCGAGACCGCGCCGCGCGCGGCCGGTTACGGTCGAGACATTAGTTGAAGCTCCTCCGCGCTGGCAATGGCCGCCGCGTCCGCCCGCGCCAGACTGCTCAGTAGCTGCCGGCGCTGCAATAATGCCAGGTCGAGCTGTCGGACGCGTACAGCAGCGCCAAGCGCTCGTTGCCGGTATGGGCAAGGACCACCCTGAACCGCTGGCCCGTGCACGGCGAAGCAGCGGCCGCGGCCGGCTTTGGCAGTTTCTTCTCCGCCGCACAATTCTCGGCCCAATCCGGCAAGGAGGCCGGCGCCGCGGCAAGCCGTTTGCCGTCGGCGAGCACGAAATAATCGACCGGCTGGCCCTGCTTGACATCGGCATGGAGCGCCAGCGTGCCGTAGCGCGACCGGTAGAAGCCGGCCTGCTGATCGCCGTCGCTGGCCCCCGCGGCCACCGCCCGGAACGTCAGCGCGCCGCAGGCCGGCGGTCCCTTCTCGGTCGGATGCCCATTCCCGGCCGAATGCTTGGTTGCCGCAAAGGCGCTGGCCGCCGTCAAGCCGAACGCCAGACAGGCGCATACCGACATCGTCCTTCTCATCGCTCCCCCCGATCCACGTCCCTGTCATTTATAGCGCCATGGACGCTGCCGCAGTAGGCTGCGCCGCACCGTCGCGATCGAGCGCTGCGGGCTTCGCCGGCCTTTGGGATCTAGCCTTTGATGTGGCGCGCTTTTTTGGTGATTGTCATGATCGCCCGGTGCGGCGCGGCGGCAGCGCATCAGGTGCCGCTCGCGGTCGTGCTGGCCATCGACGTGTCCGCCAGCGTGACCGCCGATTTGTACATACTTCAGCATGACGGCATCGCCCGCGCCTTCGAGGATCCGCGGCTGATCCATGCGATCGCCACCGCCCCGGGCGGGATCGAGGTTCTGGTCCTCGAATGGTCGGACCCGGACAAGATCGCGGTTACGGTCGGCTGGACCCAGGTCACCGACAAACAAAGCGCCGCCGGCTTTGCCGCCGCCGTGCGGGCGACGACTCGCAGTTCGCATGGCTTGACCGCGATTGGGCCGGCGCTCGCCGCTTCGGCCGCCAAGTTTGATCATCTGCCGCAGCCGGCGACGCGTCGGGTCATCGACATCTCCGGCGACGGGATGGCGAATTTCGGCCCGCCCCCGGCGGCGGTGCGCGACCGCCTGGTGGCAGCCGGGATCACGATCAACGGGCTGGCGATCCTGACCGAGGAGCCCTGGCTCGAAGATTATTACCGGCACAACGTGATCGGCGGCCCGGACGCCTTTGTTCTCGCCGCCCGCGACTTCCACAGCTTCGCCGACGCGATGCTGCGAAAACTGGTGCAGGAGGTGGCGGGCCGGCGGACGCCCGCTGTCGCTCGGCAACAGGCCTTTTCGAGTGGCGGCCCACCTCGCTTGTTGGGCGGGGTTGGCGGCAGCGACGGTCGAGCGTTATGACCTGTTGGCAGGATCGGGGTGCAGCTGCATAAACGCCGAGGTCGCTTTGCTTGCCCGTCGCTCGGCCTCGGCCAGCGCGGGCGTGGCGGCGACCCCCAGCAGCAATCCCATCATCAGGCCTTCCCAGAGAAGCCCCAGATATTGGGCCGCCATTTCGGTTGGCTCGCCCGGGCGAAGGAGCTCTGCCGATTGGGCACCGGCCAACAGTTCCGCCAATCCGTTGCGTGTGACCTCACGGCCGGCGAGGTCGAAGAGTCTGAGCGATCTCGGGCGCGCGCGTCGCTTCGGCGATCGCCAGGCGAAACGCTGCGACGACCGTGGGGTGGGAAGTTTCGCGCACCAGCTTCGTCGCAAAGGCGGTGAGCATCGACGCAAGCATCGGCCGGCTGTCCGGGATCGGCAAACCCGGGGCTAATCGCATTCGCTCGGCGCGGCTCTTAATGCACGCGGCGAGCATCTCCTGCTTGCTGCCGAAATTTGCATAGAGATCTCGTTTGGAGACTTTGGCCCGTGTCGCGATTTCAAGCGTGCTGGTGGCGGCGTAACCCTCTTCAGTGAATGCCTGAAACGCCGCACCCAGAATGCGCTCTCGAATTGGGTTCCGGGCCGCGGGGTCTTGAGCCGCAGTCGAAACCGCGCTTGCAGGTTTTTTCATGCGGGCGAGAGTTTTCGCTTTCCATGGTACCGGTACGTACCCACATTGCAGCAGAGGTACCGGTAGGTACCTCCATCTTGCAACGAGGCAGTCATGAGTGTCCAGACTTCCCCGTCCACAAGCGCCGAAATTCGGACGATCGCCGCCGGGCTCGGCGGGACTGCCGACGCTTACCCGAAGCGGGCGCCAAAGCAGGCTTGGCTTATCGTCGCTCTGCTGTTCTTGTTTATGGCGATCAATTTCGCCGACAAAGCCGTAATCGGGATCGCCGCGGTTCCGATGATGCACGACCTGAAGCTCACTCCGAGCCAGTTCGGTCTGATCGGCTCAAGCTTTTTCCTGTTGTTTTCGGTTTCTGCGATTGCCACCGGCTTCGTGGTCAACCGCGTGCAGACGCGCTGGGCGTTGCTGGCCATGGGGCTGGTCTGGGCGCTGACCCAGTTGCCGATGCTGGCAAATCTCGGCTTCGCGACCGTCGTGGTCTGCCGGATCGCGCTGGGCGCCGGCGAGGGACCGGCCGCTCCGGTGGCGCTGCATTCGGCCTACAAGTGGTTCTCCAACGAGCTTCGCACATTACCAACTGCGTTAGTCCTACAAGGCAGCGCGCTCGGCATCATGGTGGCGCTGCCGGTGCTCAACTGGGTCATCCTCCACCATTCCTGGCACTGGGCCTTTGGCGTGCTCGGCATCGCCGGTTTGCTCTGGAGCGGGGCGTGGCTGGTGCTTGGGCGCGAGGGCTCCATCGCCGCGGCAGAGCCACGGGGTGCGGCGCCGCTGGCCGGACGGGTTCCTTATGGATGGCTTTTGTCGAGCCCTACAATTGTTGCGTGCTGGTGTGCCAATTTCGGCGCCTATTGGGGCCTCTCGCAGGCGCTTTCCTGGCAAGGGGCATTCCTGATCAAAGGGTTGGGCTTCACCCAGGGCTCGATCGGCCTGTTGGGCGCGCTTCCGTCGGGGGCCAGTGTGATCCTGATGATCGTTGCCGGCTGGTATTCGCAGCGTCTGCTTTCCGGGGGAGTGTCGAGCCGGGTGGCGCGCGGCCTGTTAGGCGGCGCCTGCGTGGCACTCGGCGGGGTGGCACTGACGATCATGCCGTACGTACCGAGCATCGCGCTCAAAATCGGCCTGACGACAATCGGGGTGGCGCTGCCGTCGGTCATCTACGTGATTAGCAATACCGTGATCGGCGAAATCACGCCGGTCGCCCAGCGCGGCGCGCTGCTCGCCATCGGCACCGCGGTCAGCACCTCGGCCGGGCTCCTGGCGCCCTACGTCATGGGCAGCGTCATCGAGACGGCGGCGACCCCGCTCCAGGGCTTCAACACCGGATTCATGATCTGTGGCGTCATCACGCTAGTTGGCGGCGCCATCGGGATGGGGTGGATACGCCCCGAGCGGGAGAGAGAGCGGTGGCGGAGCGAAGTGCCGCAGGCGGTTGTCGGCCGTGCTTGAGCGCGACCATTTAAACGGCCTCGGCCGCCGTGCGCTCAGATGCAATAGGTGCGGATCGGGGCGAAGCCGTTGAACCCGACCGAGGCGTAGCTCGCGGTATAGGCGCCGGCCGACAGGATCTCGACCTTGTCGCCGACCTCGAGCCCGAGCGGCAGCCGATACTCGGTCCGCTCATAAAGGATGTCGGCGCTGTCGCAGGTCGGCCCGGCGAGGATCACCGGTCCGCAGTCCCCGCCGCGGTCGGGGGTTGCGATCCGATACTTGATGCTCTCATCCATGGTCTCGGCCAGCCCGTTGAACTTGCCGACGTCGAGATAGACCCAGCGCCGCGCGTCGCCGCCGCCCTTTTCCGAGATCAGCACGACCTCGCTCTGGATCACCCCCGCATCGCCGACCAGCGAGCGGCCGGGCTCGATGATGATCTCCGGCAGATGATTGCCGAAATGCCGGGTGACCGCCGCCATGACCGCCCTGGCATAGCGCTCGACCGCCGGCACCTCCCCGGTGTAATGCGCCGGAAACCCGCCGCCGATATTGACCATGCGCAGATCGATGTCGGCCTCGGCGAGCAGCGAGAACATGCGCGCCGCAGCCCCGACCGCACCGTCCCATTGCTGCAGATCGGTCTGCTGCGAGCCGACGTGGAACGAAACACCGTAGGGGTCGAGACCCAGATCACGCGCTCGGCGCAGCAGCTCGGCCGCCATCTCGGGGGCGCAGCCGAATTTGCGCGACAGCGGCCATTCGGCCCCTGCGCAGTCAACGAGGATGCGGCAGAAGACGCGCGCCCCCGGCGCCGCGCGCGCCAGCTTCAGGAGCTCATGCGCGCTGTCGAAGGCGAAGAGCCGCAGCCCGCTGCCATAGGCAAACGCGATGTCCTTTTCCTTTTTGATCGTGTTGCCGAAAGAGAGCCGATCGGCGCCCACCCCGTTGTCGAGGCAGAGCTCGATTTCGCCGCGGCTCGCCACGTCGAAATTCGCACCTTTGCCTTCGAGCATGGCGACGATGGCGGGGGCCGGGTTGGCCTTGACCGCATAATAGATGCGAGCCAACGGCAAGTGCCGGCACAGAGCGTCGTAAGCCTCGGCGATGGTGGCCAGATCGACGACGAGGCAGGGGGTCTCGGGCGAATTTTCGGCGAGGAAGCGCGAAATCCTCTCATTCATTACTGGGGGTCATCCTTCCCGCGAGGCGGCTGAGCGAAGCAGGTGCGGTCGGCCTGGCCCCGGAGTGATGACGACGTGTTCAAACACGTCGGCACACCCTCGGGTGTTGACCGAGCGCAAACCGAAAACGACGGCCGGCCAGGTCCTAAAGACCCGGCTCGGTCGGATTTGTGCTTAGCTCAGACTACTCGGGTCGATGACCCGGCTGCCCCGCCCGCGCAGGCGCGTTCCGCGAAGGTTCGCGTCAGGGCAGGGCACCACGCCCCTCAGTCGGAAAGCAACCATATCGACCTCCCTCTCGGGACCGGCGTTGCGGCCGGACGACCAAAAAGGACGCGTTACGTCGTTGCATAACCACCATGGGCCATAGGCACGTGCGAGTGCGTCGAGGTCTCGATAGATACGCCGATCCGCCTCGAACGCAAGCGGCAATTCCGGAAAAAGTTTCAGGCTGCCACCTGACCTGGCGCTCTTCTCGCCCCGGGCCGGCGGCGGAAGGCCGGTGATCGCGCTCAGCTCGCCGGTACGACCTGCCACGGCCCGTAACACTGTGTCACATAGGGATAATAGCCGGCCGGGTTGGAACAATAGTACCAGTCATGCTGCGCCGCGCCATAAGGCGCAGCATAGCCGTAATAGCCATAGTACGGCGCGGAGTAGCCCCAGCCCCAGGGATACCCCAGTCCAAACGCCACCCCGAGCCCGAGCCCAGGATAAAACCCTCGATCAAACCCTCGGTGAGATCCCCTGGCCTGAAATCCTCGGTCATGAAAACCACCATGGAAACCGCCCCGATGGAAGCCGCCGCCGTGGACGCCGCCACCATGCGGTTCGGCAAGGGCCGGACCGGCGGCGCCGAGCAGGGCGGAAAGCAACACTGCCGCCGCGGCGCGCGTGAGCGTCCTTTTCTTCGACGGCGGGGCGGCCGTTTCGCTGGATCGATGCATCGATAAGCTCCGCTGAAACCTTGGGCCGATTTCGCCGCCCATGGGTCGGAAGCGACTTCAGGCGGTTCTCCCTGCACTTCGATGTGTTGCCGCGGGACCGCGCCGGCACCGGATTTTCGGTAAAATTTGGTAAACCAAATCGGTCGGGCCCGTGTCCGCCGATTTGGCGCAGCGCCGGCAAGTCTTCGTTGGCTTCAGCCGCCGTTCCGGCGGGCGAGGCAACAACCTGGCTCTGGCTAACGACTGTTGGTCGGAGCCGGGATCTTGCTGCCGCTGATGTTCTCGGCCGAGTTGCGGCGGATCTGTGTCTGATTGTTGCCGGCTTTCGGCGCCATCGGCGCGCGAGCCATCGTTGCCGTCACCGGCGCCCCTTCGACCTGCGTTTTGGAGAGAGCGATGCGAATTGGGGCGCCGGTCTTGCCGAGTTGAGGCTTTGCGGCATTCCACGCCACCGCGTGGTCCTTCGCGCCGATGCTGATGAAGCCGCCAGTATCGACGACCAGCGCCACGAGACGCCCCTCCCGAGTGTCAGCACCACATTCTGGACGTGACCGAGCGGCGCACCGTCAGGGCCGGCTAGGCGACCGGTTGGCGGTGTGGCCGGTGTTCATCTGCGGCACCGCCACACTTTCCGCGGCGCAGCTGGGCGCGATGCCCGCGGATGACAGGGCGACGATCAAAAACGTGGCAGCGGCGCGATCGATCAGCGTGACGCTCAAACTTGTTCACTGCCTCACTAGCCCCGGAGAGGCTGAAAAATTCATGTCCTCAGCCGATATCGGCTAAGCTCAATCGCGGAGGCAGGAGTTGGGTTTGATGCCGCAGGTAATAGAAGGCGGACGCGTCGGCCAGGAGCAGGTGGAGCCCGGCGACAAGCTCGCCTGTCTCGGCGCGCTCGAGCGCAAGGTGTTGTGGCTGTCGACCTGGATGATCCACAACGCGAACCACCTGAGGCCCAATCGCGACGGGCTCAAGGTCGGCGGGCACCAGGCGTCGAGCGCCTCGGTGGCGACGCTGATGACGGCACTCTATTTCGACGTGCTGCGGCCGCAGGACCGGGTCGCGGTCAAACCGCATGCATCCCCGGTGTTTCACGCGATCCAGTATCTGCTCGGGCATCAGACCCGCGAGAAACTCGAGCGGTTCCGCGCCTATGGCGGCGCCCAATCCTACCCCTCGCGGACCAAGGACGGCGGCGACATCGTCGATTTCTCGACCGGCTCGGTCGGCCTCGGCGTCGGCATGACCTTGTTCAGCTCGATCGCCCAGGACTATCTGCGGCTTGAAGGAGCTGATCCCGACCGACGAGCCGCCGGGCCGGATGATCGCGCTCGCCGGCGATGCCGAGCTCGACGAGGGCAACATCTTCGAGGCGTTGCTCGAAGGCTGGAAGCACGACGTGCGCAATCTGTGGTGGGTCATCGATTACAACCGCCAGAGCCTCGATGCGGTGGTCTCCGACCGGCTGTTCGGGCGCATCGACGCGATGTTCGAGATGATGGGCTGGCGCGTGGTCACCTTGAAATATGGCCGGCTGCTGGAGGCGGCCTTTGCCGGCCCCGACGGGCATCATCTTCGCGAGTGGATCGACGCCTGCCCGAACTCGCTCTATTCGGCATTGGTGTACAAGGGCGGCGAGGGCTGGCGCGAGCACCTCCAGCGCGACCTCAACCGCTATCCCGGCATCCGCGCGATTCTCGACGACCACGACGACGATGGGCTGCAGCGGCTGATGACCAATCTCGGCGGCCACGATCTGGCCGCGGTCCTCGACGCCTTTCACGCCATTCTAGACGATCGGCCGACCTGCTTTATCGCTTACACGATCAAGGGCTTCGGGCTGCCTTTCGCCGGGCACAAGGACAACCATGCCGGGCTGATGAATCCGGGCCAAATGGCCGCTTTCCAGCGCAGCATGGGGGTGACCGAGGGTGCGGAATGGGACCTGTTCGCCGGCCTCGACCTGCCGGCCGAACGGCTTTCCGCGTTTCTGAAGACCTTGCCGCTGGCCGGGCCGGTGCCGCGCCGGCACGAGGCCGCGCCGGTGTCGGTGCCGAGGAGTTTTCCGGTCCCGCGCGGCGACAGGCTGTCGACGCAGGAAGCCTTCGGCCGGCTGCTGGGCGACATCGCCGCGAGCGACACCGACCTCGCACGGCGGATCGTGACGACCTCGCCCGACGTCACCGTGTCGACCAATCTCGGGCCTTGGGTCAATCGCCGCGGGATCTTCGATCGCGCCGAGCGCGCCGACACCTTTCGCGACGAAAAAGTCGTCTCGGCGCAGCGCTGGGCGATGTCACCACAGGGCCAGCACATCGAGCTCGGCATCGCCGAGAGCAATCTGTTCCTGCAATTGGCGGCCTTTGGCTTGGCGGCGCCGCTGTTCGGCACGCGCCTCCTACCGATCGGCACGCTCTACGACCCGTTCATCAAGCGCGGCCTCGACGCGCTCAATTACGCCTGCTACCAGGATGCGCGCTTCATCGTGGTGGCGACCCCGTCCGGGATTACCCTGGCGCCGGAGGGCGGCGCGCACCAATCGGTCGGCGAGCCGCTGATCGGCATCGCCCAGCCGGGGCTCGCCAGCTTCGAGCCGGCTTTTGCCGACGAGCTTGCGGTGCTGCTGCGCTGGGCTTTGGCGGAAATCCAGCGCGAGGGCGGCGAGTTCGGTTTATTTCCGGCTGTCGACGCGGCCGATCGAGCAGCCGCGGCGGCAGCTCGATCCGGGTCTCGCCGAGGCGATCGTCGAAGGGGCCTATTGGCTGCGCGAGCCCGAGCCCGATGCGGAATTGGCGTTCGCCTATTGCGGCGCGGTCGCTCCCGAAGCGCTGGCCGCTTTTGAAGCGGTCGCCGAGGATGTCCCCGGCGCCGGGCTGCTGGCGATCACCTCGCCCGATCGCCTGCATCGCGACTGGCGAATCGCACAAGCCAGCGGCGGCAATGGCGTGGCTCAGCGGCTGCTGGCGCAGCTGCGGCCGGGTGCGGCCCTCGTCACGGTCGGCGACTTCCATCCGGCCACTTTGTCGTGGCTCGGCGCCGTCGCTGGCCACGCGATCGTCCCGCTCGGGGTCGACCGCTTTGGCCAATCGGGCGACATTCCCGACCTCTACCATGCCTACGGCATCGACGCCGAGCGCGATCCTCGACGCCGCCGCCCGCGCCTGCCTGCTGGCGCTCCATTGGACGAGGCCCGATCAGTGAGATAATTTCCTGGATGGCACTGTCAGCGGGCGGGCTGTGTTTGTGCTCGAAGGATTAAAATTCAATGATAGGAGAACTCAGTGTCATGACTCCGAAAATCATTCCCATCGGCCAGAGTTCCGTCAAGGTCTGCTGCGGAGATGAGGCTTGCGTGGTCGTCGAAGTTGGAGAACGTCAAAATTCCGATCCCAGCGCACCACCCCCGGACGAACCCGACTACCATGGGCCTGATTACATCCCACCTGGCTCGGGTATCTTGCCGTATCTTGTAGCCCGCCGCGGAACTAGTGGATTTTTAGCTTCCTTTGATTCATGGGAGGCCCTGGAAGAGCTCGTACGCGGAGGCGAGGCTGCGTGGCACCTTTTGACGAGATTTGGCTCGAGCCGTGTAATCTTTATTGTGCACGCTGGTAATACAGTTGATATACGTAAGCTTCGCGAGGTGCTCGGCGGCATACCTGACGATCTTGAGGTGATCGTGGGTGTCGCACCGAACTGACGGACATGAGCGAACGCGGCGGTGAGAGTCTCTACAGGGCTGCAATCCAGCAGCTCCGAGAAACGTCAAAGTGGATAGTCGCGGCCGCGGCCGGGATGGCAGCGTTAGCTCTGGGCAGTAGCCCGCTAACGGGGCTGGGTTCACTTCGACCGGGTATCCGGCTCTGGCTGGCGATCATAGCCGGCGTTCTGGGCCTGCTAGGCGTCGCCACTGTCGTATCGTTTGCGGTGCGGGTTCTGATTGGCCGCACTCTGATAATTAGTGATGTTGTGAATAAATCTAAATATGCGAAGCATCGAAAAGAGATATATCGGCGTATTGGGTATAGATTTCCGAGGCAGGAAGCAGCTGAGGCAGATAGATGGAATATCTTTGATGACGCCTTCTTGTTGAAGTGCGAACATCAACAAAGGTCAGGGTCAGAGAATGAACGAAGAGAGGGGAGAGATGGTCTTAATGTGGTGATGCTAATTCTTGAGAACGCAGCGTTGATTGAAACCCAGAAAAGATTTGACGAGTTATGCCTAGACTCTAGCAGTCATATTTCCATTATTGATTCTTTTCATTGGAACATTTGCCTGGGCGGCAAACCCTGGCAAGGAGATTACTAAAGAATTTGAGAAACCTGTGGAACAAAACCTCGCATTGAACAATAGCGACAAAACACTACTCGGTAGGGCTGGTATAGCACCAAGCTGTCTGAGTCGACCTACACGAACTATTATCCTACGCGAGCGGGCTGCACGCATGGCCGACGGTATTCTGCTAACGGCCGGTTGCCGGCCACTGCGCGTAATTCTATCCCGTGACGGCCACATTTTGGATACGGGATCGCGAGATTAAAGCGCTGCGAGCGATGCCGCGTTCGCGCAACGCACTACACGACTTCGCCCATCCCCGACCTCTACCGCGCCTACGGCATCGACGCCGAGGCGATCCTCGACGCCGCCGCCCGCGCCTGCCTGCTGGCGCTGACATAGCCCCCGATCATTGCGGACCGGCGCGCATCGAGGCGGGGTGGCCGGGCAGCTTCAGGCGCTGGCCGGTATCGGTCACGTTGGTGCCGTCGACCTTGAGGATCGACAGGTCGCCGTCGATAAAATTGCCGACGTAGAGATAGCCGCCGTCAGGGCTGAAGGCCACCCCCTCGGGCAGCGTGCCGACGGTCACCGAGCCGATCTTGGTAACTTTCGTGCCGTCGATCGCCAGGACCGCGACGCTACCTCCGGCGTGATGGTAAAAAACCGAGGGCGGCGTGTTCGAACCCTCCGCTTGGATCGACACCGCGAGATTGCCCTTGGGGCTGACCGCCAGGCCCTCGGGTAAATCGCCGACCACGACGTGGTTGATCACCCGCGGCGGGTTTGCCGCGAGATCAATGACGCCGACCGTGTCGACATTTCCGTCGGAGGTGCCGCCGCCGCCATTATCCGCGGTCAGCGCCAATCTGCCGTCAGGCGTCACCGCGACGTTGTAGGGGAAGATGCCGGTCGGCAGGTCGCGCTTGGTGTAAGAAACTTTACCGCCGTCGATCGTCAGGAGCGCCACCTTGTTGGCCTCCGGTTTAGTCGCCAGCGCGTGTTTGCCGTCCGGCGTGATGGCTACGGCCGAGACCTGGTCGGCGGGGGCGCCGATCGGCACCGTGCCGGCGACGAGAACCTCGTTTCCGTGGATCGACAGCACCGAGATCGTGCCGTCGGCGCGGTTCGCCACCAGCGCCAGATCGCCTTTCGGATCGATCGCCAAGCCGGAGGGCTGCTTACCGACGGTGACGGTGCCGATGATTTTGGGCGGGTTCGCTTTCAGATCAACGACGAAGACCTTATCGTCAGGCTCGAGCCGGTGGCCCCACCCCTGGATCACCGGCTTTAGCGAGTTGGCGACGAGCGCGATGTCGCCCGAGGGCGCGATCGCGAGGTTGGTCGGCGGCCCGACAACCGAGTTGATCAGCGGGATCGTCGCGGCGACACGGGGTGCCGCAGGATTGGCGAGGTCGATCACCGAGAGTGTATCGTGGCCGGGCGGGCGGATCACCGGCTTGAAGTTTTGGTCCACCCCGTTCTTGTCGTCGTTGCCGACGATCAGGCTTTGCCCGTGCGCCGGGATCCAGCCCCAGCCGAGCAAGCCCACAGCCAGAGCGGCGAGTTTAAAGAATTTCAAGGTGATCCTCCCTCGACCCATCTTGGGTTACGGCGCTTTACCGGATGCGCACTCCCCGCTCACTCGACCGGCGGACCCGAAGAATTCCGTTCGATGCCCTTCCGGCCCGCGGAGCGATCCGTCATGATACCAGTATGAGCGGGATTGCGATCCTAAAGCTTCAGAGAGCGGGCTTCACGGAAGAGCAGGTCGAGGCTCTCGCCGAGTTTTCCGAGGCGGCGACCGCCTCCAAGAGCGGCATTGTCAGGCTCGAAGCGGCGATTTCCGGGCTCGATCATAAGATCGACGCAACGCGATCCGATCTCGAAAACAAGATCGAGGGCGCGCGCGTCGATCTCGAAGGGAAGCTGTTCGTTCTCGAAAACAAGTTTGACCGGATGCGTTCCGAACTGGAGCTTAAAATTGCCGTGGGCAAGGCCGAGACGATCCGCTGGGTGGTCGGCGTCGGCTTTGCGCAGGTTGCGATGATCCTGGCGGTGCTGAGGCTGTTCCCGAGCGTCCATCCCTGACCGCCGCGGGAATACCGCGATCAAAACCGGTCGCACTCCTTTGCGGCTTTGACATAGGCGGCAGCGTCGGCCGGCAACAGCAGGCGCTCGGCGACAAGTGCGGTGGTCGCGGCTTCGACCTGACTGACATAGTCCTCGCGGCTGGCGTAGCGTTCTTCGAGCGAGAGACGCGGGTCGCCGGCGGCCTCGCGCTCTCGGCTCGTCCGGGCGAACGGGATCAGCGACCCGTCGCGGTCACACAGCTCGCAGGGTTGCGCCTGGTAGACGTTCCACCCGGTATAGGTGCCGAGCGGCACCGCGATCGGCGGCAATCGGATGCCGGCGACCTCGTTGCCGTCGGCATCGACCGCCGACACTAGGGTGTCATAAAAATTGTCCAGCCGCGCCGGCGGGTCGACCCAATCGACCGGCGGGCCGATTTGGTTCGCGCCCGGCGCGAGGGCGAAACCCGGCACTTTCGGCATCTCGACCGCGGCAGCCGCGAGCGCCGTGCCCTGCGCGATCGACGGGACCCGGCTCGGCGGCGGTGCCACGCCTGCGACCACCCACTCCTCGAGCGCCACCAGCAGCGCACGCAATGCCGGACTCGCGCTGTGCGGGTTGCGCGGGTTGACGCAAGGGCCGGGGCTCGGATCGGTGCCCGGGCCGCCGCCATGCTGGGTCCCGGCGATCAGGTAAGCCCGCGCCGTCGACGGCAATGTTGCGTCGTGCCGGCCGCCCGGGTCGGTATGCACGAGAGAAGCACCCTTTTGCCAGTACTCGGTCGCGGTGTTGACCTCGATCATCAGCGGATCGGTCGGCCCGCCCTTCAGGACGGCGCCGTTCCGGCCGGAAAATGGGTCGGTGGTCACAGCGTTGCCGAACGGGAACCAGTTCTCCGGGTAGAGCCGGTCTTCGTGCTGCGTCGCGGTGCGGCCCGGCATCGCGAAACTGTGGTTGGCGAACACCTTGCCGGCACCGGCGACGTGGCTCAGCACGCCGTCGAAGACACGCCGACCGTGGCCGTCGTCGTTCATGCCGAGCTCGAGAAAATGGCGCAGAAAGCGGCCGGCCTGCGACACGCCGAAGGCGAGCGCATGGGTAACCCCGCTGCCGGCTTCCATCATTGGATTGCCCGTTGCGCGGGCGTCGGCGCGCTCGTAGCGAAGAAAGGAAACGAGGTCGCGGGTCGCGGCAAAGCCGACGCCGGTCACCCTCGATCCGGTCGCCTCGTACCAGATCTCATAAATCTTGTAAGGTGCGAAGCTGCTGTGAGCCGGGAGCAGCCGGATCGACCGGTTGTCGACAAACTCCCAGCTATCCGCTGGGATTTCGGTGCGGGCATCGCTTTCGCGGTCGCGCACCGTCAGCCGCGCCTGGCGCGGGTCGGTCGAGACCGCGGGGTAGCTGAGCCGCACGAGGTCGCCCTTGCCGGGAGCGCGGGTGCCGATGTGGAACTCGTCGCGGATGCGGCGCACCATCGGCTCGCCGTTTTCGATTGCCGGCGGCAAACGCGCCGTCATCCCGTTATTGGCGCGCGGCGCCCCCGGGTCCCAGCCCGACCAAAGGAGGCTATAGCCGCGCCCGAGAGTAAATCCCAATCCGACATCCTGCGCCGTCTTGGGGTCGTTGGTATCGGCTCCGGCCGCAGCCTCGTCGAGCCGGCCGAGGATGACCTTGCGGCCGCGATTGGTCACGTCGTAGACGAGGACGCCGCCCGCCGGCTGCGGCTCGGCCGGCCGCAGGATGAAGAAGTCGGTCTCGTACTCGACCATCCCGCGCGCGTTCATCGGTGCCTTGTCGAGATCGGCGATGACCGTGTTTTCCGGCGCCGCCGGATCGAGCTCGCCCTTGGCGACGCCTGTGATTCGAACGTAGGGGCCGGCTTCGCCGAAAGCCCGTTTCTCGGCGAAGGGCTCGACCGCATCGACTTTGATCTCGACAATGCCCATCACCGAACTCCCACGCCGTTTTCGTCGTCAACAGTGGAAAATCCCATGCCGATCACAGTGACCCGGCGGCCTCTGGACGGCAGCGGCGATATTGACCCGCTTCCGCCTTTGATCAAGCGATTTCGCCGCACCTTCTGACGGCGGACAACCAGGAAACGACCGAAGATGGCATCGGGCATGAACGGCGCCGACCTGCTCGCGCACGGCCGTGCGGCGATAGCGAAAGCGCACGAGCTGATCCTGGTGGCTGGTGTGCTTGGCCTGTTGAGCATCATCGCCGGAGTGATTTCGCGCCGCGTCGGCGCGCCGATGCTGCTGGTCTTCCTTGCTCTCGGCATGCTCGCCGGCGACGACTACGTCCTCGGCATTCCCTACAACGATTTCCCCTCCGCCTATCTGATCGGCAGCGTGGCGCTCGCCGTGATCTTGATCGAGGGCGGCCTCAAGACGCCGCTCTCGATGCTGCGCCTCGCGTTCTGGCCGGCTGCCGTGCTGGCCACGATCGGTGTAGCGCTGACCGCCGTCGTTCTCGGCGTGTTCATCTGCCTGGTAGATGGCGTGCCGCTCGTCGGCGCGCTGCTCGCCGGTGCCGCCGCGGCGCCGACGGATGCGGCGGCGGTTGCGGTGCTGCTGCGCCGCGCCGGCTCGGCGCTGCCCGAGCGGCTTCTCGCCCTGCTCGAAGTCGAGTCCGGGCTCAATGATCCGATGTCGGTGTTCCTGGTCCTGCTGCTGCTGCACCTGATTGCCGCGCCCGGCTCGTTGGGTATCGGCCAAGCCGTGCTGCTGTTCTTCGAGGAGATGGCGGGGGGAGCAGCGTTTGGCCTCGCCGGCGGCTGGGTGCTCACGCAGCTGCTGAAGCGCCTCCCGCTCGAAGCCTCGCTGGCGCCGGTGCTGGTGCTGGTCGGCGGGCTTGCCGTGTTCGGTCTGGCCCAGCTCCTCGGCACCAGCGGATTTCTCGCGACCTATCTCGCAGCGGTGGTGACCGGCGCCGCGCAATATCGCGTCCGACAGGAGGTCAAGCACTTTTTCGAAGGCATGGCCTGGCTCGCACAGATCGTGCTGTTCCTGATGCTCGGTCTGCTGGTGACCCCGGAAGATCTGCCGCCCTACCTGCCTGGCGCGATCGTCGGGGCGGCGGTGCTGATCTTTCTCGCGCGTCCGGTCGCCGTCTTCGCCTGTCTGCTGCCGTTCGGGTTCAAGTTGCGTGAGACCGCCTTCGCCTCTTGGGTCGGATTGCGCGGGGCGGTACCGATCTATCTCAGCATCATCCCCGCGCTCGCCGATCCCAGCCGCGACCAACGCCTGTTCGCCAGCATCTTCATCCTGGTAATCGCGTCATTGCTGGTGCAGGGGTGGACCGTTGCCCCGGTCGCCCGGATGCTCGGCTTCGGGCATCGGGAATGATCGGCTCCGTCGGCGCTCAGGGCGACAAATCACGCGTCTCCAGAAACGCGATTTCTTCTTCGGTCGAGGGCCGCCGGAGGATCGCGTTGCGGTGTGGGAAGCGGCCAAAGCGCTCGATCACCTCGATATAGGGGTGCCCGTAGCGACGCAACGAACCGCCGCGATCCGGATTTCGCGGCAGGGCGTCGAACAAAGCGAGCGAGCGTCGTTGGTCGGCGAGATTTTCGCTGTGATGGAACGGCATGTAAAAGAACAATCGCCAGGCCGGCGGCACCATTTGGTCGAAGCCGCGTTGGAGCGCCCGATCGGCCGCAGCCCGCGCTGCCGGGTCCGTCGCGTAGGCGCGCGGCGTGTCGCGGAAGATGTTGCGCGGCACTTGATCGAGCAGCAGCAATAGCGCGAGAGCACCTTCAGCCTCTTGTTCCCATGAGGACAATGCCCCCGCTGAAGCCATTTCGTAATCGGCGAGGAACTCGCGTCCCAGCGCCGCGTCGAATTCCTCGGTGCTCTTGAACCAAATGTCGCGATGCTGCTCGCGCCCGGGATCGCCCGGCGTCCCGAACCAGAAATCGAGGAGTGCTGTTGCCCGATTGGGGAGGGTCATGGATGAGTTGGTCCCAGCGGATGCGTCGTCGAGGAGGCGGACGATGTGGCGGGCATCGCGGCCGGTTGCGTCGGCGATCTGGTGACGGCAGCTGGTGCCGCAGGCGATGAGGAGGGTGTCGCGGGGGGCGGCGCGCATCCGCGGCAGCACGTCGAGCTCGCCAATCTTCAATGACATCTCGTGATGCTCGGCCTCGTAACCGAACGATCCGGCCATGCCGCAGCAGGTCGAATTCGAAGGTCTCGACGGTGAGGTCGGGGATCAGCTGCAAGGCCTTGACCGCCGCGCCGGCCGTGGCAAAGGCCTTCTGGTGGCAATGGCCGTGCAACAGGGCGGTGCGGCCGGGCATCGGCGCCAGATCCAGATCGAACCGGCCGGCGGCGCGCTCGGCATCGACGAATTCCTCGAACAGCTGGGCATGGCCGGCGAGCGCCTGGGTCGCAGCACTCGGCAGCAGCGCCGGAAACTCGTCGCGCAGGGTCAGGAGGCACGAGGGTTCGAGGCCGACGATCGGCGTACCGGCCGCCACGTGGGGAGCGAGCGCGGCGACCATGCGCTGCGCCTCACGCCGGGCCTCGTCGACGAGGCCGGCGGCGAGAAAGGTCCGGCCGCAGCATAGTGGCCGGCCGCTCGGGGGGTCGGGGGTTGCGACCCGATAGCCGGCGCGGGCCAGGACGCGCTCGGCAGCGCGGGCGTTTTCGGGCTCGAACCAGCGGTTGAAGGTGTCGACCAGCAGGACCACGTCGCGACCGCTCCCGGTGGCAGGGCTGCCGCGGTAGGGGCGGTCGGACCAGCGCGGCAATTTGCGGGCGGCGCTGAGCCCGAACAGCCGCTCGCCGAGGCGCGCCAGCGGCGGCACTCGGTTGCGCAGGTTGAGCAGCGGCGCCAGGCGCGCGATATGGGGGGCATAACGCGGCAACCACGCGACCAGCCGATCGCGCGCCGAAAGCCGATGGCGCTGCCGGTAATGGTGCAGGAACTCGATCTTCATCCGCGCCATGTCGACGCCGGTCGGGCATTCGCGCCGGCAGCCTTTGCACGAGATGCACAGGCCCATCGTCTCGCGCATATCTTCGGAGACGAGCGCGTCCGGGCCGAGCTGTCCCGACAAAGCCAGTCGCAAGCTATTGGCCCGGCCGCGGGTCAGGTGCTGCTCGTCGCCGGTGGCGCGGAACGACGGACACATCACGGCGGCGTCGCGGGCGCGGCAGGCGCCGTTGTTGTTGCACATCTCGACCGCACCGGCGAACCCGCCCCATTCCGACCAGTCGAGCGCCGTGGCAAGCGGCAATGGCTGGTAGTCGGGCCGGTAGCGAAACAGGCTGCGGTCATCCATTTTGGGGGCGCGGACGATCTTGCCTGGGTTGAACAGGCCCCCGGGGTCGAAGGCGTCCTTGACCTCCTCGAATGCGCGCACCAGGCGTGAGCCGAACATCGCCTCGTGAAATTCGGAGCGCACCAAGCCGTCGCCGTGCTCGCCCGAATGCGAGCCCTTGTATTCGCGGACCATGGCGAACGCCTCCTCGGCTATCGCCCGCATCTTTCTGACTTCGAGCTCCTGCTTGACGTTCAGCACCGGGCGCACATGCAGGCAGCCGACCGAGGCGTGCGCGTACCAGGTGCCGTAAGTGCCGTGCTTTTCGAAGATCCGGGTCAGCCGCTCGGTATACTCGGCCAAATCTTCGAGCCGCACAGCGCAATCTTCGAGAAAGGAGATCGGCTTGCCGTCCCCTTTCATCGACATCATGATGTTGAGACCCTGCGCGCGCACCTCCCACACCGCCGCCTGAAACGCCGGCTCGACGGCCTCGACCACCGCGCCGGGGAGGCCGAGATCGCCCATCAATTCACCGAGCGCCTTCAGCCGGCGCAAATTTTCGGCCGGGTCGTCGCCGGCAAATTCGGTCAAGAGGACCGCGGCCGGCTCGCCCCGGACAAAACGGTCGACGATGGCGTGGAACATCGGGATGTCCCGCGACAATTCGATCATCGTGCGATCGACCAGCTCGACCGCGCTCGGACCCAATACGACGATCCGCCGGGTCGCGTCCATCGCGCCGTAAAAGCTCGGGAAATGGCAGATGCCGAGGACCCGGTGCGCCGGGATCGGCTGCAATTCGAGCTCGATCTCGTTAAAAAAGGCGAGGGTGCCTTCGGAGCCGACCAGGAGGCGTGCCATGTTGTGGCCGCTGTCGTCGATCGAATCGAGGTTGTAGCCGCCGACCCGGCGCAGCACCTGTGGAAAGCGCGCTTCGATCTCGTCGGCCTCGCGCCGGTGCAAGGCGCGCATGTGGCGCACAAGGTCGCGATAGCGCTCCGGCATCGCGGCGTCGGCATCGGCCGGGAAATTGCCTGGCACCTCGGCGAACCACGCGGTGGTCCCGTCGGCGAGCAGCGCGTCAATCCCGCGCACGTTGTGCACCATGTTGCCGTAGCGCACCGAGCGCGAGCCGCAGCTGTTGTTGGCGGTCATGCCGCCGATCGTGGCCCGGCTCGCGGTCGACGGGTCGACTGGGAAGAACAGCTTATGTTGTCTCAGTGAGCGGTTGAGCCGGTCGAGGACCACCCCCGGCTCGACCCGCGCGCGGCGCGCCTCGACATCGACCGAGACGATCCGATCCAGGTGCCGGCTGCAATCTAGGACGAGCGCGCGGGCGACGGTCTGACCACATTGCGAGGTGCCGGCCCCTCGCGGCAACACCGGCACGCCTTCCGCGCGGGCGATCGCGATCGCCGCTGCGGCGTCCTCGCGGCTCTTCGGAACGACGATGCCCAGGGGCTCGATCTGATAGATCGACGCGTCGGTCGCGTAGCGCCCGCGGCTGAACCGATCGAAGAAGACCTCGCCGCGAAGCTCGCGGCGCAGCCGCGTTTCGAGGCGCGACCCGGCCGGATTGTCGAATGGCATGCGCTCGCCCGAAAACGCAAGAGACGCCGCAGCCTAACCCGCCCTTGGCACGGCGGCCAGTCGTCGCTGGCCGTCGCCGGCCCGCGCCGGCTTTCACAGGTCGGCGGCGGTAATCGACGCCGGCGCGCGGTGGCGCTCTGGGGTCAGCCGAGACAGCGTGCTACGGCGTCGAGCAGATCTGCCGGGTCGAATGGTTTCGACATCATCTCGCAGGCGCCGAATTTGCCGGCGAATTCGAGGAAATCCAGATTGGCGATGCGGCCGCCGCCGGAGATGGCGATGATCTTTGCGTCCGGGCGCTCGACCCGGATCTCGCGGATGGTTTCGAGACCCTCCTTGTCCGGCATGATGATGTCGGTGATCACCAGATCCGGCTGTTCGGTGCAGAAGGCGCTCAAACCGCGCCGGCCATCGGGTGCCGATAGCGTTTGATAGCCCTTGCGCTCGAGAATGCGCACGATCGTCTCGCGGACGAGAAGATCGTCGTCGATGACTAGGACCTTTGGCATGAACCAGACCCTTTGACCCTAGATTGCGGCCGATCCTGAAAATTCGGCTGACCTGAAATCGCGGCGTCGCGGCGGTTCCTCAGCCGGCGACGGACGCGATCGGCATCGTCGTGTGCAGCCGCCTGAGCGCCGGCAGCGAGATCAGGAACTCGCTGCCTTCGCCGGGCCGACTGCGGATCTCGATGCGGCCGCCGTGACGGGTGACGATGCCATGCACGACTGAAAGCCCCAGACCGGTGCCTTCGCCGACCCCTTTTGTCGTAAAGAACGGCTCGAAGATGCGATCGAGTGTGGCCTCCTCGATGCCGCAGCCGGTATCGGCGACCGAGAAACAGACCGCCGGCTCGGCGCCTGCAGTCGATGCTGTGCGCGGCTCCGGCCAAACCCGGACGGTGATTTCGCCGGGTTCGCCGCCGATCGCCTGGCCGGCGTTGGTTACTAGGTTGACGATGGCCTGGTGGAGCTCGCCGGCGTCGCCGAACACCGGCGGCACTGCGGCGATCTGCTCGTCGATGCGAATGCTGGCCGGCAGGCTGGCGCGGAGCATGTTGAGCGCCTCGTGCGCGAGCGCCGCCAGGTCGATCTCCTCCCGAACAAAATCCTGCTTGCGGCTGAACGCCAGAACCTGCTTGACCAGATCGCGGGCGCGCTCGCTGGCGCGTACGATCGTTTCGATGTCGCCGCGCATCGGGTCGCCTTCGCGCAGATCCTCCAGGGCGAGCTTGGCCAGCGCCAGGATCGGCACCAGGGTATTGTTGAGGTCGTGCGCCACCCCGCCGGCCAAGGTGCCGAGCGCCTCGAGCTTCTGCGAATGCATCAGCTGGCGCTCCAGCTCGTCGCTGCGCCGCTCCGCCTCACGCAATTCGGTCACGTCCCGGATCACTCCGACGAGCTTGTGCGGCTGACCGGCGCCGTCTCGCACCAGCTCCATCTCGCGATACAACACCCGAACGCTGCCATCGGCGCGGCGAACGCGGTATTCGAGCGCCGGCTGCGGGCCTCCTGCCACGAAAGCCGCGATCTGCTCCCTCAGACGGGGCCGATCCTCCGGAATGATCATGTCCTCGAGCAGCGCCAGGTCCAACGGACCGATCTGCGGGCTCACCCCAAAAATGCGATAGGTCTCTTCGGACCACTCGATCTGGCGGGAATCCAGCTCGAGCTCGAAGCTGCCGGTTGCCGCCACCCGCTGCGCCCGCGCCAAATGATCTTTGCTGCGGCGCAGCTGCTCGGCCTCGTGCGCCTGCTGCCGAGTGCGCTGCTCTTCGATGATCGAGGCCGACATGCCGAGCATCACGATGGCCAAGGCGATCGCCGCCACCGGCACGGCGAGCAGTTGCGGGGCGACGACATCGGCCGGCATTGCGATCAGCGGATCGGGAGTGAGCCCGATCGCCGCCATCGCGGTGAAATGCAGACCGCAGATCGCCGCGACCAGCAACATCGTCGCCGACAGCCGGTGTAGCCGCGCCGAACCGAGCCATGCGGCCGAGATCGCCGCCGCCGAAAGCACGACGCCGATCACCAGCGAGGCTGCCACGAACGAGGAATTCCAGTGCACGTCGGCGGGGACGCGCAGCGCCGCCATTCCGGCAAAGTGCATCGCCCCGATCGCCAAGCCGATGATGCCGCCGCCGATCAGCGGACTTTGCCGGCGAACCGCGACAACCATGCCGAACCAGGCCACGGCCACGACGATAAATAGCGATAATATCGTCGGGCCGCTGTCGTAAGCGACCGGCAGACCCGGCCGGTAGGCGAGCTCGGCAACGAAATGGGTTGCCCAACCGCCCGCGCCGAACACCGCTGCGGCTCCGGACAGCAGAACCAGCGAGCGCTTCCCGAGCGCTTCCCGGGCGCGCAGGAACAGGCTGATCGCGGTGAACGACGCCAGGACGCAGATCAGGCCGGCGAGCGCCACCAGGCGGAGGTCGTTTTGCTGCGTCAGGCAGCTATAGACGGCGTTCAGCACGCCGGATCATCCCCCGAGCCGGTAAAGAAAAGGATAAATCCGCATCGGGGCGGCAACGCCGCGACCCAGGCGTTTGCACGCCTGCCGGCGCGGCGCCGGCCTGCCCTTGGGCGACCGCGAACCGGCGACGACAGGCCGTGATGAAGCCGAGGGCCGGACAGCAGACCGAGGGCTTTTCTTAATCCTTTCGGAGGCATTTGTGTCAAGTTTGTGTTGTTCTGAATTGAATTGTGTTCTAATAACGGTTGCCGGCGCTGCGACGCGCACCGGCATCGAGTGCATGGAGAGCGTGATGGCCGCGGTGAGTTGGAAGAGTGGCGTTTCCGGCAACTGGACCGTCGCCGCGGATTGGAGCACGGGTGCGGTGCCCGGCGCCGCCGACGACGCAACCATCGCCGTCGCCGGTTCCTATACCGTCGCGGTGAGCACGGCGATCACCGTCGATTCGATTACGCTCAGCGACCCCAGCGCAACCCTGGCGATCGTCGACCCCGGCAAGACGGAGGCGGTGGCGAAAAACTTCACGACCGCCGGCGCGGTCAAAATCGACACCACTGGCGGCGGCGGAACCAAGTTCACGGTCGGCGGCACTCTCTCCAACAGCGGCACTCTGGTCATCGGCAACAGCGGCATTTCCACCGCGTCGACGGTGACCGCCGCGGCACTCGCCAACACCGGCACGATCGACCTGACCGGGGGCACGGCCCAGGCGACACTGGACGTTACCGGCGCGACGCTGGCGAACCTGACCGGAGATTACGTTCTGCGCGGCAATGCGCTGTTAGAGGTCGAAGGCAGCAGCGTCAGCCCCACCGGCGGCAGCGTCGTTTCGATCGCCGGCCATGCCGAGCTGGTCCTCGACGGCGCTCAGTCCCGGTTGGCGCAGAGCACCGGCACGACGACCAACAGCGGATTGATCAGCCTTGCCACCAACAATGGCACGCTGGCGATTCAACTGGGTTCCTCGATCGCCGCCGGCGGCGCCCTGACCAACAACGGCCTGATCGAGGTCGACAACGATATTTTCGGCACCGGCGACGCCGGCGGCAGCAGCCTGACCGTCGCCGGCACGCTGACCAACCGCGGCGATCTCGACATCGGCAACAGCGGGCTCACCACGGCGGCGACGGTCAAGGCGGCCGGGCTCGCCAACGCCGCCATGGGCACGATCGACCTGACCGGCGATACCGCCAAGGCAACGTTGGACATCACCGGCGCCGCGGCGGCGACCCTGACCGGGTTCTACTATCTGCAGGGCGACGCCCTGTTGGAGTTTGGCAGCGGCCACATCACCGCGATCGCGGCGAATTCCGAACTGCAGATCGACGGCCCTGACGCCTGGGTGGCGCTGAGCAGCGCCGCCACGAGCAACAGCGCGCTGACCGCGCTCGCCACCAACAGCGGCATTCTCGATCTCGAGGATACGTCACTTACCACGACCACCGCCTTTGCCAACCATAACCAGCTCTCGGTCGATGGCGGCACGCTGAAACTCGGCGGGGCGCTGACCAATACCGGCGATTTTTCGATCGACGCCGCTAGCCCGGTCATCGGCGGGGCGGTGACCAACAGCGGGGATTTGTCGATCGACGACGGCAACCTGACCATCGTTGGCGGGCTGACCAACAGCGGCAGCTTACAGATCGAAGGCGGCAGTTCGGCCATCCAAGTCACGGCCAGCGCGCTCAGCAATACCGGGACGATCGATCTGAGCGGCGGCGCCGGACGGGCAACCTTGGACATCGCGGCGGCGGCGCCCGCGACCCTGACCGGAAATCTCGACCTCAGCGGCAACGCGCTGATGGAGTTCGTTAGCGGCGGCATCACGACGATCGCCTCCGGCGCCGGCCTGGCTCTCGACGGCCCGCGGGCGCGGGTCGCGCTGAACAGCAACACGACCACCAGCGGCGCCTTGAGCGGGCTCGGCAAAAACCTGGGCACCCTCGACCTTGCGGATGGTGCGGTGCTCACGACGACCACCGCCTTGACCAACAGCGGCACCCTCGATCTCAACTCTTTTTACTACGGCTCTGATTTTTCCGACGACGGCGGCAGCACCCTGACGATCGGCGGGGTGCTGACCAACGGCAGCCAGATCGATATCGGCAACAGCAACATCCTGGCGCCGACCGCGCTCATCGCGGCCGGTCTTTCCAACACCGGGACGATCGACTTGACCGGCGGCGCGGTAACGCTGGCCAGCTTGCACAGCACCGCGGCGGCACCGGCGACCTGGACCGGGACATACAATCTCGCCGGCGATGCATTGCTGGAGTTTGCCAGCGGCGGGATCACTGCAATCGCCAGCGGTGCCGATCTTTCGCTCGATGGCGCCAAGTCGCTAGTGGCGCTGAGCACGGCGGTCACGACCGACAGCGCTTTGACCAAGCTCGCCAGCAACGCCGGCACTTTCAGCCTCGCCGGCGGTGCCGCGCTGACCACCACCGTCGCCTTCGGCAACACCAGCTTCGTCGATGTCGACACCTTCGGGAACGGCGGATCCCACCTGACCTTCGGCGGGGCCCTGACCAACAGCACGGCGGGCGCCTTCGACATCGGCAATAGCGGGATCACCGCCGCAACCGTCGTGACCGCCCCCGGGCTCGCCAACACCGGAACGATCGACCTGACCGGCGGCGCCGGCACCCCGGCGACGTTGGACATCACCGCGGCGGCGCCGGCGACCCTGGGTGGAACCTATAATCTTGAGCGGCGACGCGCTGCTGGAATTTAAGAGCGGCGGCGTCACCGCGATCGCCAGCGGTGCCGATCTGACGCTGAACGGGACCAAGTCGCTGGTTGCGTTGAGTACCGCACTGACCACGGACAGCGCGCTCACCAGGCTCGGCAGCAACGCCGGCGTGCTCAGCCTCGAAAACGGCGCCTTGCTGACGACCACTGTCGGCTTGACCAACAGCAGCACCGTTAGACGTCGACAATTTTGGCGGCAGCGGCGGCAGCGGCTTGACGATCGGCGGCGCCCTGACCAACAAGGGAACGCTCGACATCGGCAACACTGGCCTCGCCAAGGCGACGACGGTGACCGCTGCCTCGGTCGCCAATGCCGGCGACGTCGTACCTGACCGGCGGCACGGCGGCGGCGACGCTGAAAGTCACCGGCGCCTTCGGCAACACCGACCTCGTCGAAATCGACGCCGGTTTTGGCGGCGGCGGCAGCATTCTGACGATCGGCGGCACCCTGACCAACAGCGGCTTGTTCTACGTCGGCAACACCGGCCTCGCCAAGGCAACGACGGTGACCGCGGCCGGGCTGTCGAACACCGGCACGATCACGCTGACCGGCGGCGCGGCGACCCCGGCGACCTTGGACATCACCGTGGCGGCGCCGGCGACCTGGACCGGAACCGCCGATCTGGCCGGCGAC
Source organism: uncultured Alphaproteobacteria bacterium (assembly GCA_963795485.1). Lineage (GTDB taxonomy): Bacteria > Pseudomonadota > Alphaproteobacteria > ATCC43930 > CGMCC-115725 > AP-15. The sequence continues at coordinate 694,271 of CAWCIL010000006.1, read as the reverse complement.
GCGCTGCTGGAATACAAGAGCGGCGGGATCACCGCGATCGGCAGCGGCGCCTCGCTGTCGCTCAATGGCGCGAAGTCGCTGGTGGCGCTGAGCACGGCGCTGACCACAGACAGCGCGCTGACCGGGCTCGCCAGCAACGCCGGCACCTTTGTTCTCGAAAACGGCGCCGCGCTGACCACCACCGTCGGCCTGACCAACAGCGACTTCGTCGAGGTCGATCAGCTTTGGAGCAGCGGCGGCAGCAGCCTGACGATCGGCGGAGCGCTGACCAACAACAGCTCCGAGACGATCGAGATCGGCAACAGCAGTCTCAGCAAGGCGACAACCGTGACCACTGCCTCGGTCGCCAATTCCGGCACGATCGACCTGACCAGCGGTACGGCGGCGGCGACGCTGAAAGTCACCGGCGCCTTCGGCAACACCGACCTCGTCGAAATCGACACCGGTTTTGGCGGCGGCGGCAGCATCCTGACGATCGGCGGCACCCTGACCAACAGCGGCTCGTTCTATGTCGGCAACACCAGCCTCGCCAAGGCGACGACGGTGGCCGCGGCCGGGCTGTCGAACACCGGCACGATCGAGCTGACCGGAGGCGCGGCGACCAAGGCGACGTTGGATATAACCGCAGCGGCGCCGGCGACCCTGGGCGGGGACGTTCGATCTTTCCGGCGACGCGCTGCTGGAATTCGCCAGCGGCGGCATCACCGCGATCAGCAGCGGCGCATTTCTGTCCCTCAATGGGGCGAAATCCGCTGGTGGCGCTGAGCACCGCGCTGACCACCGACAGCGCGCTGACCGGGCTCGCCAGCAACGCCGGCACCGTTGTTCTCGAAAACGGCGCCGCGCTGACCACCACGGTCGGCCTCACCAACAGCGGCACTTTGGAAGTCGATTATTTTGGCGGCAGCGGCGGCAGCAGCCTGACCATCGGCGGGACGCTAACCAACAACAGCTTCGAAAACATCTATGTCGGCAACAGCGGCCTTACTGCGGCAACAAAGCTGACTGCGGCAGCGCTGACCGACAATGGCTCGATCAACATCGAGTGGAGGGACGGGCTCCGCCACCGGGACCTTGAGCCTGACCGGCGCGTCCTCGGACACCGGAAGCATCACCCTCAGCGCCGGCGGCGTTCTGGCGCTCGGCAATACCCTTACCGTCGCCGGCGATCTTATCCTCGACGGCGGCACGGTGTCCGGCGGCACCCTTGCCACCTCAGGGTCGGGCGTGATCGAGACCGGCTTTGGCGAAGCGGGGACGCTGACCAACGTGACGATCGCCGCCGGCAGCACATTTACCGCCGAGTTCGACAGCACGCTCACCGATAACGGGGTCACCGTCAACGGCTCGCTCTACGGCAGCGGCGGCGGCGACCTTGGATTTCGCCAAGACCGGGACCGACAGCCTGACCAATGTGTCGGGCTTTACGACGATCGGGTTCGCCAATGGCGCGGCCAACACCTTGACCCTCGTCGCCGCCAACTTCACCGGCACCGCCGGGGTGATCACGGTCAATGACGGCAATTCCGGCAACACGGTCAGCGGCTCGACCTTGACCTCCAGCGATTCGATCATTGTCCATGCCGGAACCGGGGCCGATACGCTGACCGGGGGCGCCGGCAACGACGTCTTCTATGCCGGCGGCGACACCAAGATGACCGGCGGGGGCGGGACCAACCAGTTCATCTTCACCGCGCCAGGCGCCTCGAACACGATCGCCGATTTTGGCGCGTCCTCGACCAACGAGCTGGTGTTCAGCAATTCCGGCTTCAGCCTCGGCCTCAGCGGCGCGACCTCGACGCCGCAAGCGCTGTCGGCGAGCCAGTCGACGACCCTATTTACCGCGAACGGCACCGGGGCCTTTGCCAACACGAGCCAGCGCCTCGCCTACGACACGACCAACGGCGAACTCTTTTCCAGCACCGACGGCAGCGGCGGCACCTCGCACCTGGTCGCCACCTTGACTGGCGAACCCTCGATCAACACCGCGAACCAGCTGTTCTTCATCAGCTGAACCCCCGCCACGTTCAGCCGAGCTTCGACGGGGGTTCATCGCGGACGGGTCTCGGTCTATGATCCGCGCCGACGGTATTCGAGGAGGCCGAACCATGGACCAGGACGCCAAGAAGACCGCGCTGCGCATGATCCCCTATGGGATCTATGTGCTGACCGCGGATGACGGCAACGGCAACGTCGCCGCCGCGACGGTCAACTGGGTGACGCAGAGCGCCTTCGCTCCGCCCTTGGTGGTGGTCGGGGTCAAGACCGATTTCGGGCGCCTATCCGCTGATCAAGAACACTCGGAATTTTGCCCTGAACATGCTGGGCAAGGACGCGAAAGGCATGGCGTTCACCTTTTTCAAGCCGACCAAGCTCGAAGACGGCAAGCTCTCCGGCCAGGCCATCCACAAGGGCACGAACGGCGCGCCGATCCTCGATGCGGCATTGGCCGCGGTCGAGTGCAGGGTCACCAGCGTCGTCGAGCAGGGCGACCACCACATCGTCGTCGGCGAGGTCGTCGAGGCGCACCTGCCAAAGCCGGTCACCGGCCGTCCCGACGCCGCGATCCTCGAAATGAAGGACCTCGGCGACAACGTCTTCTACGGCGGCTGAGGCGCCTCCCCGGCTCTGTCTGCCAACGCGATGCCCTCACCCTTCCCATCGCTGTCGCGATGGGCCCCTTCCCTCTCCCGCCATGCGGGAGAGGGTGCCTCGCGCAGCGAGGCGGGTGAGGGTTGGCCCGAACGAAGGGTTTATCGATGTCAAACCAGCCTGCGCTCACATGGCCGGCCGAGGGCAACGCCCGTGTGCCGTACCGGGTGTTTGCCGACCCGGACATCTACCGCGAGGAGTTGGCCCGGATCTTTCTCGGGCCGGTCTGGCAGTTTCTGACCCTCGCCGGTGAACTGCCGCAGCCGGGCGACTATCTGACGACGTTTCTCGGCGAGACCCCGGTCATCGTCACCCGCGGGCATGACGGCGAGATTCACGCGATGGTCAACCGCTGCGCCCATCGCGGCAACCTCGTCTGCCTGAAGCGGCGCGGCCATGCCGATAACCTGACCTGCGTCTATCACGCCTGGCGCTACGATCTCGCCGGCAACCTCGACAGCGTCGCCTTTCGCCGCGGCATCGCCGGCAAGGGCGGCATGCCCGAGAGCTTCCACCTTGAAAATCACGGGCTCAGGCAGCTGCGCGTCGACCGCTTCGGCGATCTGGTCTTCGGCACCTTGTCGCCCCAAGCGCCGCCCCTGGGCGACTACATCGGCAATCTGATCGGCTCGCGCATTCACCGGGTCATGCACGGGACGCCGAAGATCCTGGGGACCACCTCGCAGATTCTGCACAACAACTGGAAGCTCTATTTCGAGAACGTGCGCGACACCTACCACGCGACCCTGCTGCACAGCTTTTTCACGACGTTCCGCGTGTCGCGCCTGACCTCCGAAGGCGGTGTCGACATCGCCGAGAATGGGGCGCATCACGCGAGCTACACGCGCAACAAGGTCGACCGCGTCGATGCCGCCACCTCGGACCAGCTTTACGCCGGCATCCCGTCGCTGCGCGAGAATTTCCGTCTCGCCGAGCCCAGCTTCCTCACGATGACCGAGGAGTTCGGCGACGACACCACGACCCAGATCTTGTCGCTGTTCCCGAATTTCGTGTTGCAGCAGATCCAGAACTCGATCGCCCTGCGCCTGGTATTGCCGAAAGGTCCGGACAAGACCGAATTGCAATGGATCTATCTCGGCTTTGAGGAAGACGACGCGGAGATGACCGCGCTACGCCTGGCCCAGGCCAATCTGGTCGGCCCCGCCGGCTACGTCTCGATGGAAGACGGTGCGGTCGGCAACTTCATCCAACGCGCGATCCACGGTTCGGAAGAGGATTGCTCGGTGCTCGAAATGGGCGGTTCCGGCCATGTCTCCGAAGCCAACCGCACGACCGAAGCGTCGGTGCGCAGCTTCTGGCACGCCTATCGCCCGCTGATGGGCTTCTGAGGCGATGGACTTCGCGGCGATGGCGCGGCGGCTCGAGCTGGAGCAGCTCTATGCCGATTACGTCCATTGCCTCGATGCCGACAAGCTGGAAGGCTGGCCCGATTTCTTTACCGAGGACTGCTTCTACCGGATCACCTCGGCCGAGAACTATGAGGCGGGTCTGCCGTTGGGGCTGATCTACGCCACCTCGCGCAACATGCTGAAGGACCGGGTCAGTGCGCTGCGCGAGGCCAACATCTACGAGCCGCAGCGCTACCGGCATCTGGTCTCGTCGTTCAGGATCGTCTCCGAGGCGCACGGGTCGCTCGACCTCGTCGCGAACTTTCTGATAGTGCGCACGATGCAGGAAGGCGACATGACTGTGTTTGCCGCCGGCCATTATGCCGACCGGGTCAGGCATGACGGCGAGAGCTGGAAGTTCGCAGCCAAGACCGTCATCCTCGACAGCCGCCAGATCGACACGCTGCTGGCGATCCCGATTTGAACTGAACCGGGGTCCGATTTTGGGGCCTTCAGATAGGGCGCATCGGCCTGATGGTGCTGGCGCAGCTCCCACTCGATTCGGCCCAAGAGGCCCGGCACCCACCAGCTCTGTGCTTCGAGAAACGCCACCTCGAGGTGCGGCTAGGTTTCGAGAATCCCGCCCAGCCTCAGCGCGATCAGCGCCAGCTGCCTCTCGGTCGAATGGCTCGCGACATGGCGCCTGAAGCGGTTCTCGCCAAACCGCGGCGCGATCGTCGAGCAATACGACCCGGTGCCTTCGTGGAAGCACAACGGCACCTGCAAATCCTGCAGCATCGCGTAGAGCGGGTCCCAATAGGTCGAATGCCAATAGCGGCCGTTGCCGGAGTTCGGCCGCACGAAAGCGCCAACCGCACCATATTCCTTGACGCAACGATGCAACTCGCGGCAGGCGAGGTTGACGTCGTGCACCGGCAACATCGCCGCCATCTTGAGCTGGTCGGGGCTGTGCTGGATGAAATCATGCAGCCAGTCGTTGTAGGCGCGGCCAGATCGCGTTCGAAAACTGCGGGTCCATATCGTCACGCACCAAAAACGACAGCCCCGCGGTCGGGAACAGCACGGCGATGTCGATCCCCTACATCTCGATGCCGATCAGCTGGGCCGCCGCGTTATAGCCGCGCTCGACCCCGAACATCACATTCTTGTTGCCGCGGGCGTCGACCAGCAGGCGGCAAATGCACCGAACGCCGGGCTAGGCGTGGACGACCCCGGTCATGATCGCCAGGTAGTGACAGATGGCTCCGGCCAGCACGAAGGCGTGCCAGATCGCGAGGCGGTAGGGCAGCCCGCGACACAACAGAAACCAGACCCCGACCGAATAAAAACCGCCGCCGCAGGCGATCAGCATCACCGCCCGGTCCGATATCGTGGGGCCGAGCGCGGCCAGGCTCGCCCAGCCGAGCAGCAGATATACCGCCACCGAGCGCCCTATCCCGCCGATCGGAAAGCACAGCTTGACCGCGATCCCGATCGTCGCGACGGCCCATAGGGCCACCGCCAAGGCGATCCCGCGAATGCCGCCGTGGGTCAGGGCAAAGGGTGTCGCGGTCCCGGCTATCAGCGCGAAAATCGCCGCATGGTCCAGCCGGCGAAAGAATTGTCGCCGCCGCGCTTCGATTGCCGAGCGGTAGAGGAGCGAGCCGCCAAGCATCGCCAGCAGCCCGGCCGTATAGATGCTCGCCCCGATGACGATACGGGGCTCGCCGTTCGCGAGCGCCATCGCCAACAGCACGACTGAAGCGCCGAGCCCAAGGACAAGGCCGCAGCCGAGGACGCAAATATCGGCCAGGCGCTCGGCCTCGCGGCGCTGCCAGAACGCTGCTGCCGGCTGGCTCATCGCCGCAATCCTGGCGGCCGGGGAGCGCCGCCCCATATCTGTGGCAGCAGCCGATTTCGCGGAGGTTCCGGGCCATGTTCGCCGATCGCAGGGCGGCCGGGCGCGGGCCCGGTATTCGATTGGGGTATTTGCGGGCCGAGCAGCCGATCGTCCTCGCCCTGTCGCGCGGCGGCGTGCCGGTCGGCTTCGAGATCGCCGAGGCGCTCGACGCCACGCTGGAAATCGTGCTGGTGCGCAAGATCGGTGCGCCCGGGCAGCCCGAGCTGGCGCTGAGCGCGGTGGTTGACGGTGACGCCGCTCAGGTGCTGATCGACGACAGCCTCGTCGCCGCACTGGCCATCGACCCTGCCCATATCGAGAGCGAGACCCGGCGCCAGCTCGTCGAGATCGAGCGCCGACGCGAGGCCTATCTCGGCCATTGGCTGCCAGCGCCGATCGCCGGCAGGACGGTTGTCGTCGTCGATGACGGAATCGCAACGTGCAGCACCGTGCGCACCGTGCTGCGCGCGATCGGGAAAGGCGCCGGCATATGGCGCCCTCGCCGGAAGACCCCGAATGAGCCTCAATGCGCGTTGGTCTGGGGCTCCAGCGACCAGTAATAGCCTACGGTCGGGGCGCGGGCCATCGTGTCGACCCCGACGGTCGGGCCGGTATAGGTGGTGATAGGCGGTGCTTCGAGCGTTTGCGTCGGCGGCTTTTTGGCGCTCGGCTCTTCGCTGACGATCTGTTTCGAGATGTCGGAAACCGAGCCGAAGTTGATCGGCACCGGCGCCTCGAAGCATTTGCGGCCGGTTTTGGGACCGCACGGTGCGGCATCGGCTGCGGCCCAGCCGCCAGCAATCGCGAGGGTCACGGCGGCGAAGATCAATCGCCTCATTTAAAACCCCCCACATAAGCCATCCCCGCAGGTATGCTACCTAGTCGTCAACGTCGCGTCCAGCTTCAATCGCCCGCGGTGCGCCCCAGAACCACGCGGCGGTGGCCGGTCGAGCGCGGTAAAGTTCACGCCGAGAGACTGCGCGGAAGCTGGCCTGCGGGCGGCAACAGGTATAGAGCCTTATCGTCAAGTCTACCTTTGAGTTTTGCCGGCTGCGGTTCCGTTCGGGCCGCCCGGCATGCGCGGGTTCAGCGAGGATCCCGGAACATGTCTCTCGCCCTGCGCCGACAAGGACGAGGCCTGCGCCAATGCCGGCACCGCTGCGGTCGCCGACCAACCGAAACAAGCCGGCGCCGGCGGCACTGCGGATATTGCGTGTTGCTGGAGCTCGCCGGCAGGCTGACGCGACGGGGATTCAATGCCCGATAAAGGTCCGACGATATTCCTCGATTATGACCAGGCGGCACTTGACGCGGCCTACGACCAGGCCGTTTACGCGCCCAATCGCGAGCAGCTGATCCGGCGAAGAGCCGGCGACAGCGCGGCGGCGCGCGCAAGGACCGGGGCGCCGGAGCGCGTCGCCTACGGGACCGCGGAAATTGAGAAGCTCGACATCTATCGTGCCGCCCGCGACCGGGCTCCGATCTTCATCTTTATCCATGGCGGTGCGTGGCGCGGGGGCCGTGCCGAGGACTGCGCGGCGCCGGCCGAGATGTTCGCCGCCGCCGGAGCGCATTACGTCGTGCCGGATTTCAGCTGGGTGCAGGATGCCGGCGGCAGCCTGATGGTGCTGGCCGATCAGGTGCGACGGGCGATCACCTGGGTCTATCGCAACGCGGCCCGCTTTGGCGGCGACCCGAGCCGGGTCTACGTCTGCGGGCAATCTTCGGGCGGGCATCTCGCGGCGGTCGCGCTGACCACCTGTTGGCAGCGGGAGTTCGATCTACCGGCGGATTTGATCAAGGGCGGCATGTGCATCAGCGGCATGTACGATCTGGCGCCGGTGCGGCTGTCGAAGCGCAGTGCCTACGTCGCTTTCGACGACATAACGGTCGAAGCACTGAGCCCGCTGCGGCATCTCGAGCGTCTGCGCGTCCCTGTTGTCGTCGCCTACGGGACCTGCGAGACCCCCGAATTTCAGCGCCAGAACCGTGAATTTGCCGCGGCCGTCGCCGCCGCCGGAAAGCCGGTTCGGCTGCTGGTGGGCGAGCACTACAATCATTTCGAGCTGCCCGAGACCCTCGCCAACCCCTATGGCTTGCTGGGGCGGGCGGCCCTCGAACTGATGGGGTTGACACGATGAATGCGATCGACCTGCGATCGGACACGGTCACCCGGCCCTCACAGGGGATGCGCGAGGCGATGGCCGCGGCCCCGGTCGGCGACGACCAGTATGGCGAGGACCCGTCGGTCAACCGGCTGCAAGACCGGATCGCCGAGCTGCTCGGCAAGGATGCGGCACTCTTTGTGCCGAGCGGGACGATGGCGAACCAGATCGGCCTCAAGGTCCTGACCCGCCCCGGAGACGAGGTCGTGCTCGGTCGCGAGGCCCATATCGTCTGGCATGAATTGGGGGCCGGTGCGGCCAATTCCGGGGTGCAGTTCGCCGCGGTCGGCAATGGCGGCCTGTTCACCGCCGCCGATCTGCGCGCCGCCTATAAGCCGCCGGGACACATCGTCTTCCCGCCGACGACCTTGGTCGCGATCGAGAACACCCATAACCGCGGCGGCGGCGTGGTCTTCCCGCAGGGCGAAGTGGAGGCGGTCTGCGTCGCGGCGCGCGAGCTCGGGCTCAACAGCTATCTCGACGGGGCGCGGCTGTTCAACGCCGCGGCAGCGTCCGGGCGGAGCCTCGCCGAACTGGCCGCACCTTTCGATCTGGTCTCAGTGGCGCTGTCGAAGGGGCTGGGCTGCCCGGTCGGCAGCGTCGTCGCCGGAAGCCGCGCCGAGATCGTCCACGCCCATCGCGCGCGTCGCATGTTCGGGGGCGCGATGCGCCAAGCCGGCATCCTTGCCGCCGCCGGGCTATGGGCGCTCGACCACAACCTCGACCGCCTGGCTGAGGACCACGCCAACGCAAGGCTGGTGGCGGAGCGCCTCGCCGGCCTGCGCGGAGTGGCGCTCGATCTCGCCACCGTCCAGACCAATATCGTGATCTTTCACCTGGCCGAGGATATGCCGGACGCGGCGGCGATCGTCGCGCAGGCGGCGGAGGTGGGGGTGCTGGTGTCGGCCTTCGCCGCGCGCACGGTGCGCGTCGTCACCCATCTTGATATGAGCCGCGAAGCAGTGCCGCCGCGCCGCCGATCTGCTCGCCGCGGATCATCGAGCGCGCTGAGCATCAGCGCCGAGCGCGCAGCGTCTGCGATCTCTGCGGGCCCGTAGCCGAGCTCGGCCAGCACCTGCCTCGGTGTGCTCGCCAAGGGCCGCGGCGAACGGATTTGCCGCGACCGGCGCGGCGGAGAGACGGAACGGCGGATTGAGCGCGAGGAAGGCGCCGCCGGCATCGGCGATCTCGGAGAAGGCGCGGCGGTGGGCGAGCTGCGGGTCGGCCATCGCTTCCTTGACGGTGCGGTAGGGCGAGGACGGCACGCCGTGCCGGTCGAAGATCGCCTGGACCTCGGCGGTGGTCAGGGTCTTCGACCACAGCTCCAGCTCGTCGACGAGGTCGCCCCAATGCCGCCGCCGGTCAATGTAATCGGCGAAGCGCGGATCGGTGATCCAATCGGGATGACCGCTCGCCGTCGCGAGGTTTTGAAACGTCCGCTCGCTGGCGATCGCCGGCATGATGTAGCCGTCCTTGGTCGCGATCGGGCCGAAGATCGGCCGTCCCGGCGGCGTCACCGGAAACTGCGCCGCCTGGATTTCGCTCAGGGTCAGGCTCAGCATGCTTTCCAGCATCGACACGTCGATCATCTGGCCCTCGCCGGTCAGCTGCCGCCGATAGAGCGCCGTCATGATCGCGCCAAAGGCATAGGTGCCGGTCAAGACGTTGGCGATGAAGATGCCGCAATAATCCGGGCGCCGCTGTTCTTGCTGATGGGCGATCTGGGCCAAATCATAGCCCGACGACGCGTGGATCACCGGGGCGTAGGCCGGCAATTCGGCCGATGGCCCGCTCTGGCCGTAGCCCGAGATCGCGCAATAGACGAGGTCGGGTTTGATCTTTTTGAGGGCTTCGTAGTCGAGGCCGAAGCGCCGCATCACCCCCGGCCGGAAATTTTCGACGACGACATCAGCGGTGGCGGCGAGCCGGCGCGCCGCCTCGGCCCCGGCGGGCGATTTCAGATCGAGCGCGACGCTCTTCTTGCCGGCGTTCAGCTGCCCGAAGCTGGTGCTGGCGCCGTTGCGCAACGGCGGCCGGGTGCGCATCATGTCGCCCTCGGGCGCCTCGATCTTGATCACCTCGGCGCCGAGGTCGGCGAGCATCCGCCCGCAATGCGGCCCGGCGATCGTCGTCGTAAAATCGAGCACGCGCAACCCGCCCAAAGCACTGTTCATCGCCGCAGGTTCCTGACAATAGGTATAGTCTCGGTCCCTCTTAGTGCGCCCTGATCGAAAAATTCGTTAGGTCCAGGCAGCCCGACCCTCCTCGCCGTCCCGGCGAAGGCCGGGACCCATCCCGGCCATGGGCACCGGCCTGCGCCGGTGTGGGGGTACAGGGGACTTAGCTTAAAATCCAACAAATTTCTCGATCGGCATGCTAGGCGATGGGCCGATCCCATGTATGTGCACTTGCTACCCAGACCCAACCAATCCAGATCCCTTCCGATGTCGTTGCAACGAAGTCGCGACCAACATCCCGTTCAAGGCCAATCCGTCGCATCACCGAGTGTGAACGCAAGTTCTCCGGCGAAGCGTAGCTCACCACTTCAGAGAAGCTCATGCGGTCAAAGCCGTCCCTCATCACCGCTTTCGCACCTTCCGTTGCGTAGCCTTGTCCCCATGCCGGCCGCACCAGCCGCCAGCCGATTTCCACGCCGGGCTCAGCAGGGTGCGCTTGAGGAATAGGCATGATGCCGACATAGCCAAGAAACGTGTCGTCCCGGCGTCGTAACGCCCAGCGGCAAAATCCAACACGTTCGAAGGTCTCGCTGTAGCGACGGAATTTGGCTTCGCTCTGGGCCGTGTGAGCGCCGGCGCATCGACCATCACCTCGGGGGTCCGCGTGCACCGCCACGAACTCGTCCATGTCGGCGTCGCGCCATGGCCTTAGGATCACACGGTCGGTAGCGAGCATCATGGTAAGCGGTGACCTCGAGTTGCGTTACGGCCGCCGCCGATGCGCGATAAAATGCAGGGGACTGCTCCTAACCCATAGTGGAAATCAACTAAAGACCCGTCCGAGTGGCGGCTCACTGCAGCGTCGGGACCGAGGCGGAAATGTCAAGGCGCCGGAGCGCTGGCATCGGATGCGCCTTGCGTTTCGTGCGTCCTGGTGCGAAGAGAGCCGCCGGTATCTGGAGGGAGGACCAACATGGCGTTCCGCAATATCCAAGCTGGGATGGCGCACTATCAGGGCCACGGCGGCGACCGCGGCGAGGCGTATTACGCGCATCCCGATAATGCCGGGCCGCATCCCGGCGTCGTCGTGATCCATCACATGCCGGGCTGGGACGAATGGACCTGCGAGGTCGCCCGCAAATTTGCCCATCACGGCTATGCCGCGGTGGCGCCGAGCCTCTATTTCCGGGTCGGCGACGGCGCCCAGGAGGCGGTCGTCAACAAGGTGCGCGAGGGCGGCGGCGTCCCCGACGAGCAGATGCTCGGCGACGTGACCGGCGCCATCGACTTTCTGCGCTCGCAGCCGCACGCCAGCGGCAAGGTCGGGGTGATCGGCTTCTGCTCGGGCGGCCGGCAGACCTATCTGGTCGCGGCCAAGCTGTCGCATCTGATCCAGGGTGCGGTCGATTGCTGGGGCGGCAATGTCATCGTCGACGACAAGTCGCGCCTGACCAAGGCGCAGCCGACGGCGCCGATCGAGTTCACCAGCGGCATCAGCACGCCGCTCCTCGGCCTGTTCGGCAACGAAGACCCGAACCCCACGGCCGACCAGGTCAACCGCACCGAGGCCGAGCTGAAAAAGCACGGCAAAAATTACGAGTTCCACCGCTATGACGGCGCCGGGCATGCGTTCTTCGCCCATTACCGGCCGAATTACCGGCCCGAACAGGCGGTCGACGGCTGGCACAAGGTCTTCGCCTTTTTCCACAAGACCATCGGGGCGCCGCGCACCTAACGGTAAAGATCAAACTGGGTGGCGCCAACGTGTACCCTCACTCACCCACCCACCCTAACGGGCTGGGTCCTCCCTCTCCCGCGGCGCGGGAGAGGGTCCTGAGCGCGGCGAAGGGGTGAGGGTTCGCCGCTGCCAAGTTTCAGGTTCGCACCCTTAGCGGCTCCACTCGACCGGCGCCGCGATTTGGCGGCGAAGTGAGGTTGCGGGCTCGTTCTCGGAGTGACGGTTCTGGGGCGCAAGCTCGTCGGCCGGCGAGTTGCCGGAGCGGTTGCCGGCGGCGGCACACTCTCTCCGATCCCGGCGGGAGAATCCTCGCCACGCTCACCGCCTTTGAAGCCGTCGGCAGAGCGGCAGAATCCAACCGGCGGATAAAGAAAGTTTAACCTCCTCCCGCTTCCCTCCCAGTGCGGGCGGCGCGCTGACGATCCGGCAGCCCGAGCACCCGCCGCGACCCTCATCGGCGGCCCAGGAATGACAGAGTCAGGGCAAATGACGGACCATTCCCTGACGCGGCCCTCGGCGCCGTGGGTTCGCCGCAGCGCCTGCTTTGCGCGGTGGGCCTGTCTCTACGCCCTGGCCGTCGTTTACGTCAGCATCGTTCTGGGTCCGATCGGGATGAATTTTGTCCCGCGCGACCCCGCGACCGCCTGGCGCATGCTGCTCGCGGCGCCCTACTTGGCGGGCGGCTCCGATCAGCGCCCCGATTGGGTGGCCAACCTGCTGATGGCGGTCCCGCTCGGCTTTCTGGCGACGGGCGCGCTCTGGCGGCGACGCGGACCAATCCGGCGCGGTGCGGCAGCCGGCGCGGCGCTGATCGGCTGCGTCGCTTTCGTCATCGCGGTCAAATACGCACAGCTGTTCTTCCCGCCGCGTACCGTTTCCCTCAATTACATCCTAGCGCAAGCATTCGGGTCGCTCTTGGGGATCGTGCTGTTTTTGCTGTCGCATGACCATTTGGATGCGTTGCGGCGGGACTTGGCCAGCGGCGGTTGACGCGCGCTGATCGTCGGCTGCGGGCTCTACACATCGGCGCTTTTCTTATTTTTCCTGTTTCCGTTCGATTTTGTCCTCAGCGCCGCAGACCTGCGTCAACGCGTCGCCGTTTTGCCCGATCTGCTGCTGTCCTGGCCGGGGGCGGGAAGACCGTCGGGCCTGCGCCTGATCCTGGTGCTGGCCGCCACCGCGGCGACGATCCCCGTTGGCGCGCTGCTCGGTTTGGCGAGCCGCTCGCGGTCGTTGCCGAGGATCGCGTTCGCCGGTCTTTTGATCATGTCGGGGGTGGCGGCGATCAGCCTCTTGCTGCTGGACGCCACGCCGTCGCTGGCAGAGATCGGCTATCACACCGCGGGGATCGTGATCGGCGGCATGTTGGCAAAACAGCTGGCCGGCGGCGACGCGGCTCGATGGCACGCGTTTTTCGCTCGGCTCGTCCCTTGGATGATTTTGCCCTATGCGCTGGCTGTCGTTTTCGCCAACGGCCTCTTGTCCCGGCAGTGGCGCGGTATAGCTCAGGCGCGTGCGGCGTTCGACGAACTCGGTCTCTTTCCGTTCTATCACCACTATATGGTCGCCAAGGCTCAAGCGGCGCAGAGCATTGCCGCCGAGGTCCTGATCTTTGCCCCGATCGGGGTGATGGTCGCGCTGCGGCGCGGCGGCGGACGCGGTCCGGTGGGGGCCGCCGCGCTCGGTGCGGCGCTGTTTTCGCTGGCGATCGAAATCGGCCGCTGGTTCAAGCCGGGCCTGCAGCCCGATTTCAGCAACGCGATCATTGCCGCCGTCGCCGCCGGGCTCGCCGCCCGCTGGACCCCGATTTTCTGGCAGGCGCTGCAGGGCACGCCATCCGCCGTAACGAGGATCGTCCCGCCCGCCCGCGTCGCTACCGCCCCCACCCCTTTCGCCCGCACCCCTTCCGCCCCTGCCCTCGCGGCCGGCGGGATCGGGCGCGGCGCGTCGGCTGAGCGGCCCGATCCCGCGGCTTTTCGGGACGATCGTCAAAGCGGCCCGGCAACGACTCTCGCCCGCCTCGCCCTCGCCGCGCTTTGCCTTACGGCCGCCGGTTTATTGACCGGGAATTATCCGCTGGCCCCGTGGTTTCTGGGCATCGGGCTCACGCTCTACGGCGCCGCGTTGTGGCGTTGGCCGTCGGCTTGGCTCGTGGTGCTGCCGGCGGTGTTGCCGGCGCTCGACCTGACGCCGTGGACCGGCTGGTCATATATCGGCGAACCCGACCTGTTCGCCCTCGTCACGATCGGCATCCTGACGTTGCGCGCGCCGCCGCGATCGGCCGATTTCGGGGTCCGCGGGGTTCCCGCCGTGGTGCTGGCGCTGACCGTCGTCAGCTGCCTTTCGAGCATCGCCATCGGGCTGGCCGTGCCGGCGCCGGCGGGCGGATCGGACAATCCTTATTTGCGCCCGGACAACGCTCTGCTGCTGGCCAAGGGGCTGCTGACGGCACTGGCCTTGCTGCCGTTTCTGCGCGAGCGGCTGCGCGTGGGGGCCGACGCGATGGCCTGGCTCGGCAGGGGGATGGCGGCGGGGCTCACCGTGGTCGCCGCGGCCACTCTGGTAGAACGCGCCCTCTTTCCCGGTCTGTTCGATTTCACCAGCGAGTACCGCATCGTCGCGACCTTCTCAGGCATGCATCTCGGCGGCGGATATATCGGCGCCTACATCGCGATGGCTTTGCCGTTTCTGCTGGTTTTTCTGCTGCGGCCGCGCCCCTGGTCGCTGCTCGCGATGACCGCTCTGATCATGGCCGCCGGCTACGCGCTGGTCGTCAGCTTTGCCCGCGCCGCCTACGCCAGCGCGATGATTTCAATCGTGACCGCTTGCCTCGCCTGGATGTGGAGCGCGCGCCGCGAACCCGGCACGGGTGCGGCGCGGCTGTTGGCGGGGATGGTGCTGCTGATGGTCGGCGGCATTGTCGCAGCCGGGTTCGGCACGCCGTTCATGGCCGAGCGGCTGGAGAAGGTGTCGCCCGATCTCGGCGCTCGCGAGAACAATTGGAACGGCGGTTTGGCGCTGCGCGGCGACGGCATCGTCGCAGCTCTGTTCGGCACCGGGCTCGGGACCTATCCGCGCACCGTCCTGGCACGCAGGCCGGTGAATCGCTCCCCGACCAATTTCCTTGTCAGGCATGATGGGGGCTATGGTTTTCTGTCGCTGAACGCCGGCTCGCCGACCTATTTCGGACAGAAGGTCTCGGTCGAACCCGACCGCCGATATCGGCTGTTTCTTGCCCTGCGCTCGCGCGACGGCAAAGGATCGCTGTCGGTATTGCTGTGCGAAAAGCTTTTGCTCTACTCGGAGAATTGCCGCGGCGCCCTGTTCCGCCCCCGCGACTCGGGCAAATGGGAGAATTTCGGGGCGGCGATCTCGACCGCCGGTCTCGACCGGCGCCGCCTCTTCGGCTGGCTCAGGCGTCCGATCGAATTGAGCCTGTCCGATCCCGCGCCCAGCACCCCCGTCGAGGTCGGTCAGATCCGCCTGTTCGATCCCCAGGACCATGACGTTGTTGCCAATGGGGATTTCTCCCGTGGGACCGAGCACTGGTATTTCACCGACGACGACCACCTCGTCTGGCGGATCAAGAACCAATATCTGATGAGCTTGTTCGAGGGCGGGGCATTGGGTCTGGTCTCGTTGATCGTGCTCGCCGGGGCGGCGCTGCTCGGGGCCGTGCGGGCGATCGGCCGGGGCGAGCGCATGGCGGCTTGCGTCGCCGGGTCGATAGGGGCGTTCCTGTGCTCCGGTCTGTTCGACAACCTCTTGGAGGTGCCGCGGCTGGCGACCCTGTTCTATCTGGTCGCTTTTGCCGGACTGACGATGCTCGAGCCGCGTTCCGCACCTCGGGCTTGGCGGCGAGCGGCGGATTGGCCACATTAGACCGGCGATCCGAACGGGGAAGGCGATGGCGGGCGAGACGGCGAGAGCGGCGGCGGGGCGCGACTTTATCCGCGACATCATCGAGGCCGACCTGGCCGCCGGGCGCACGAGGGAGGTGGTGACGCGGTTTCCGCCCGAGCCCAACGGCTATCTGCATATCGGCCACGCCAAGGCGATCTGCCTCAATTTCGGGGTGGCGCAGGAATATGGCGGGCGTTGCCATCTGCGCTTCGACGACACCAACCCGACCCGGGAAGAACAGGAATACATCGACGCGATCGAGCGCGACGTGCGCTGGCTGGGCTTCGACTGGGGCGATCACCTCTACCATGCGTCCGATTATTTCGATCAGCTCTACGACTGGGCCGAGCACCTGATTCGGCTAGGCAAAGCCTATGTCGACGATCTTCCAGCCGAGGAGATGCGGGCGATGCGCGGTACCCTGACCGAGCCCGGCCGCAACAGCCCCTACCGGGATCGGCCGGTCGCCGAGAACCTCGACTTGTTCCGCCGCATGCGCGCGGGCGAATTCCCGAACGGGGCGCGGGTGCTGCGCGCCAAGATCGACATGGCGTCGGGCAACATCAATCTGCGCGACCCGGTGCTCTACCGCATCCTGCACACGGCCCACCCGCGCACCGGCAGCAAATGGTGCATCTATCCGAGCTATGACTTTGCGCACGGCCAGTCGGACGCGATCGAGGGCGTGACCCATTCCCTGTGCACGCTCGAATTCGAGGACCATCGGCCGCTCTACGACTGGCTCCTTGACCATCTGCCGGTGCCGTCGCGGCCGCGGCAATACGAATTCGCGCGGCTCAACCTCGACCACACCGTATTGTCGAAGCGCTTCCTGACCGAGCTCGTCCGGCAGGGCCGGGTCGATGGCTGGGACGACCCGCGCATGCCGACCTTGGCCGGTCTGCGGCGGCGTGGGGTGCCGGCCTCGGCGATCCGCGATTTTGCCCGGCGGGTCGGCGTCGCCCGCGCCAACAGCCTCGTCGACGTGGCGATGTTCGACCATGCGGTGCGCGAGCAGCTGAACAAGATCGCGCCCCGGCGCATGGCAGTGCTGCGCCCATTGAAGCTCGTCATCGAGAATTATCCCGAAGGTGCGAGCGAGGAGCTCGACGCCGTCAACAATCCCGAAGACCCGGCGGCCGGAGCGCGCGCGGTCCCATTCGCGCGCGAGCTCTATGTCGAGCGTGACGATTTCATGGAAAATCCGTCGAAGAATTTTTACCGTCTGGCGCCGGGACGCGAGGTGCGGCTGCGCTATGCCTATTTCGTCACCTGCCGCGAAATCGTCAAAGACGCCGCCGGCGAGGTCGTCGAACTGCTCTGCACCTACGACCCGGCGACGCGCGGCGGCGACGCGCCCGATGGGCGCAAGGTCAGGGCGACCCTGCACTGGGTCGCGGCGGGACCGTCGCTACCGGCGGAAATTCGACTCTACAACCCGCTCTTCACCCGCCCCGATCCCGGCGCCGGCGCCGATTTCTTTGCCGATCTGAACCCGCGATCGCTCGAAGTGCTGAGTGACAGCCGGGTCGAGCCGGCGCTCGCCGCGGCGGTTCCGGGCGAGCCCCTGCAGTTCGAGCGACAAGGCTATTTCTGCCTCGATGCCGACTCGCGCCCAGATTCCGATTTGCGCCGGGGCCGTCTGGTCTTCAACCGCACCGTCGGGCTGCGCGACAGCTGGGCCAGGGCGCAGTCGGGTGCAAGGTAGGAATGCGTCATGTGTGGACAGCCCTGCGGCGCTGGCCGCTGCCCCGAGCCGGAAACCTATGACCCCGGACCGGCGAATGGCCCGGAATGACGATCTCTGGCGAGTGCCATTTCCTCACGCTCGAAGCTGGAGGCGAGCATGGCGCAACCCTTAGCATTGCTGGACGAGAACAGCCCGAAAGTGTTGGCCGGCGCCGACCTCGTCGAATGGTATTTCGAGCAGGGCTGGACCGACGGACTGCCGGTGGTGCCGCCGACGCGCGCACGGGTCGACGAATTCGTCGCGGCATTGGGCGGCGACCCGCAGCGGGTCGAATGCAAGGTGCCGCCCCGCCACGGCAGCCTCAGCCGCGAAGTGCTGGCGGTCAACATGGTGATGGCCGGCTGCAAGCCCGAATACGCGCCGGTGGTCCGCGCCGCGATGCTGGCGCTGAGCGCGACCGCGTTCAACCTCAACGGGGTGCAGGCGACGACGCACATGGCCGCACCCCTGCTGATCGTCAACGGCCCGATCGCCCGCACGATCGGCATGAACGGCGACTGCAACGCCTTCGGCTCGGGCAACCGCGCCAATGCGACGATCGGCCGGGCCTTGCGCCTCATTCTGTTGAATGTCGGCGGCGGCCGGCCGGGCGATCTCGACAAGAGCACCTTGGGCCACCCCGGAAAATACACCTATTGCGTCGCCGAGAACGAGGCGGCGAGCCCGTGGGCTCCCTATCACGTCGAAAAGGGCTTTGGGCCGGAAGACTCGACTGTCTTCGTGCTCGCCGCCGAGCCGCCGCACAGCGTCACCAACCACGTCGCCAACGACGCGCAAGGCATACTCGACAGCATCTGTTCGGCGATGAGCACGATCGCCAACAACAACGCGGTGTCGAGCGGCCATTGCGCGGTGATCATCGGTCCCGAGCATGCGCGCACCATTGCCGGCAGCGGCTGGGGCCGGCACGACGTCAAGAGCTACCTGGCGATGAACGCCTATAACCTGTTCTCCGAGCTGACCTTCGACGAGCGCTATGGCAAAATCTACAATCGCAACCTGCCGCGCTGGTACCAGCGCGAGCAGTCGTCGCGCATCCCGGTGGTGCCCGGCCCCGACCACATCCACCTCTTTGTCGTCGGCGGCGAGGCCGGCCGCTTCTCGGCCTTCATCCCCGGTTGGGGCCATATGTCGTCTCCTGTGCTGCGCAGCGTCGAAGACGCCGCCGCACCACAAGGCGAGCCCATCTGCGTCGACGGCACCTGCTATTTGTGAGAGCGGACGTCTTGATCTCGCGCCCTCTGATTGTCGGCCTGAGCGTTGTTGTCTTATCGGTTGTCGATCTCCCGCCGCGCAGCGAAGGCGCCACGGCTTATGATTACGCGGCGCCTCAAGTCGCCCCACCTGCCGCGGGCGGTTTATCCTTCGACCAGATCGCGGCAATCTTGAACGAGACCGGGCCAAATCCGCCCTATCTCGTGGCCTATCAGCTGAAAACCACCGATCCGAACGGTGTCGTTGCCAGCGCCGCGCCGCTCAAGGTCGTGCAGACCGATGATCGCGCGCATCCTTACCTCGGGGTTTTTCATAACAAAATCAACCGCAGCCAATTCGCCGCCGATCTCGCCTACTCGACCGACCTTAAGGTGTGGCATACTCTTGGAGAAATCGATCGCCCGGCGAGTCAGCCGGATATTCGCATTCTTCCCGATGACAGCGTCCTTTACGCGGAAGAATACAACCCGTCGAACCGGCCACATGTCAGGGTCCAATACTATGGCCTGAACCGCCTCACCGGCCTGCAGGCATTTATCGCCAACCCTGCCGCGGCGCCCACCAGCACGATCACGCTGCCGGGAACCGCGTCGGCCAAGGCCGACGGGACGCCGGAATTCGGCCGCATTGCCTACCGCCGCGCCATCGCCAGCTCGAAGATAGAAATTACCTATCATTACTTTTATCTGGGCCGGCGCGATCTGGACGGCGACGGCGCTCTGACCAATTTCAAAGGCTGGTCGGGCTCGCCTGATTCCCAGACCAATAATTTGGTGAGCAATGCCGGCGGCAGCGGCAAAATCGGCGATCGCGAAGTATTCGAAGTCGGATCTCAGGTTTATGAGATCGTCGAAGCCCAGGTAAATCCGGTATCGGGCAGCGATTTCGGCTCATGGCGGCTGTTCCTGATTGACAAAACTACCGATACCATCCGGGAGCTGAGCCCGATGCTGGCCGGAGGCGCCCAGTCGCTCGGCAACCCAACCGTCTCGTTTGTGACATTGCCGGCGCAGTCGGGCGGCGCCGGGGTTCCGGCGCTGGTGTTCACGTGCTTTATTTTCGGCACCGACAACGGCACCACGCCGCCCGGAGGACATTTGTTTGTCTATCCGCTCGAGTAAAGGCTCGTTCGGTTGACACGACCATCGCCTGGTCGAGAATAGTTCGAGGGCTATTCGATCGTCGCAATATCGCTGGAGATCCCCAATGACGAACATGCAGGATCAAATCGTCTTCGACCCGCGCGGCGTGGTCGAGGTCGACAGGTTGGAGCTCGCGCCACGGGCGCGCACACTCGGCGGGCTGCGGCTCGGCGTGCTCGACAACGCTAAGTGGAACGCCAACCGCCTGTTGCGCAAGACCGCGGCCCGGCTCGGCGAACGGGCACCCCTGGCCGCGGTCAATTATTACCGCAAAGAGAGCTTTTCGAAGGACGCCGACCCGGCGCTGCTCGAGGCGATCGCAGCCGACAACGACATCGTCCTGACCGCGATCGGCGATTGAGGCTCGTGCACCTCGTGCTGTACGCATGATGCCGTTCGCCTCGAAACCCTGGGCCGTCCGACGGCGGTCGTCGTCACTACCGAATTCCTGCACGAAGCCAGAATGCAGCGCGATGCGCTCGGCATGCCCGACCTCGCCCCGGTCGTCATCGACCACCCGCTCAGCACCCTGACAGAAGCCGAAATCGAGCGTCGCGCCGAGCAGGCTCTCGCCCAGTGCGTCGCCCGATGGCTCGGCGCGGGAGATTGACGCCGTCCCTCCGAATTGCAAGGGCGAGCCGGCCGCTCGCCCTGTTCAGGCGTTCTGCCGCTCAGCGGAAATCTGGGTCGCTGGCAAAGTCGATGAAGTCACGGACCTGGTTTTGCGTCCCGTCGCTGCCGCCGACATCGGAGTAGACGGCCCTGACGATGCTGCGCCGCCCGTCGGCAGCGCTGATGTAACCCTTACGAACATTGCCGCGCGTCACGTTTATGACCTGATCGACATAGCTGTCGTGGCTTTTGTACAGACGAATCGAGGGTGGCGACGTCGAAAGGCACCGAGTAGCCCCACCGCACGCAAGCCCCCGGACCGCTGTTGACCCCGACATTCGCGGCGGTCGGAACCGCCAACTCTGAGAGTTGGATGCCGCCGAGCGCTAGGCCCAAACTGTTGCGGGCGATTACTGACGAGTGTCCCGGCGCTCCAAATGTCGTGATCTCGATCCGCGGCGCCGAGGGCGGCGGCGTCCCGTCGGTGATCCAGCGGACCATCAGATCATAGGCGTGTCCGACGACGAAATGCGTCGGAACCCGGGTTCCGAGCAGCGGAATGGCGCATTGCGGCGCCAGGATCGCCTCGACCGAACTGGCCACGGTCGGGGTGCTGAAATCGCGCAGCTCAAGCGGCTCGCGGCTTCTCCGCAGATGTTGATCGACATGCGACGTACCCGCCACCTCCCAGGTGCGGAATTTGGAGGTGTCGGGCTGGCGAAGTCGAGGCCTCCGAGCGACTCCACGTCGAACTCGGTCAGGATCTTCCACACCGGAACCCTGAGGTCGGTGCGGAACGTGTTCCCCAAAGTCGACAGCAGCACAAAGCCGTCATATTCGTCGGCCAACGGATCGATCGAATTTACGTAGGTCGCCAACCGCGAGGCCGACTGCAATTCGCCGATCGCGATCACGTGGCGGACCTTCAACCCACCCATTGGATCGACGCCGGTTGGGTGCTTGATGGCCTGTCCCGCCTGCGAAAAAATGTCATAGGATAATGCGTCGCCGGTGACCGTGCCGCTGTCGGTCACATTGAGCGCGCCATAGCGCGTCGGGTTCCAGGTTTGCAGGCGAGCGACGCCAACCTCCTGCGCCGACACGCCGACCCAGGCATAGCCGGCGGCGAGGATATGCTCCCAGGAGAAGAACCACTCATTGTCCGCATCGAAGCCGTTGGTCACGTTCAGCCACTCGACCAGCACGGTGCCGTTGAATTTTTTCGGATCGGCCGGCCGCCGTACCAGTATCCTGGTCAAGTAGGGGTGACCGCTGTCGATGATCGTTCCCGTCGCCAGCGACGGGGTGTTGTACCGGTTGGCCGCACCCTGGAAATAGTATTCCTGTTCGACATAGCCCTCTTTAGCCAGGCCGTGGTTTGACGCGAAGAACGGGTAGTTATGCGTCGGCGTACCCGGAATGTCAGGCGAAGCGATCGGTCCGGTCACAGTCGGGTTCGGCACCGAGGCGGCCCATGCCGGTATCGCCAGCAACACCAGCATGATGACGGCGGCGACGAGCATGCTGGAGGGCGCGAGGGCATCCGCAGAACGCGGCGATATTCGCATCATGGGTTTCCTCCGCATTTTGCTTTCCAGCGGAATGCTGGCTTGGCCTCAGTCAGGTCCGAGGCGTTGTTAACCATGGCGAGCATATCGGATGCGACAGGGAAATCAATCGACATCATGAGGAGTTCTAAGGTCGGCGTCCCGATAGGCGTCGCCCGGAGCCTGCCGCTGCATTGAGCAATTCCGGCCGCCGCGGGGCAAATTGGGATCTTCGGCAACATTGCCCGCGTATGATGTGCTAGGTTGCCCGCTTGTTGTGCAGTTCTCGGCGAGCGGGCCGGCGCCGAATCGAGACCCTTTAGGAGCCCAGCGATAGCAGCCCAGATCATGCGCGTGTTCCGGTTTTTCGAAGGTCTGCTCGAGCCGACGGCGCTGTCGCCGGAGGCGCCCCCGCCGGCGGGCCTCCTCGCGTTCTACTGGCACCATGCCCGGCAGGCGCGCGGCCTCGTGCTGGCGCTGTTCGCGGCCGGCTCTGTCGTGGCGCTGCTCGACACCACGATCCCGGTCTTTATCGGCCGCGTGGTGACCCTGGTGTCGAGCCACAAGCCCGATATTCTCTACGGCTACTGGCCGCAGCTGCTCGGCATGGCGGCGGTGTTGCTGGTGATCCGGCCGTCGGCCCTGCTGCTGCAGAACCTGATCACCAACCAGGCGATTGCCGCCGGCCTCGCGAACATGGTCCGCTGGCAGAGCCATTGGCATGTCGTGCGCCAGAGCTGGACGTTCTTCCAGAACGATTTCGCCGGCCGCATCGCCAACCGGGTCATGCAGGCGGGCCCGGCCCTGCGCGAGAGCGTCGTCTCCGGCACCAACGCGGTCTGGTACATCCTGGTCTACGGCAGCGGCGCCATCATTCTGTTGGGTCGCAGCGACATCCGGCTGGCGGTGCCGGTGCTGCTGTGGTTCACCGGATATGCGGTGTTGCTGCGCTACTTCGTGCCGCGTCTGCGCAACCGCTCCCGGCGCTCGTCGGAGACCCGTTCGAACCTGGTCGGGCGCGTCGTCGACAGCTACACCAACATCCTGACGGTCAAGCTCTTCGCTCGGCCGCGCGACGAGGATGCGTTCGTCCGCACCGCGGTCGACGAGCAGACCGATGCGTTTCGGGCGCAGCTGCGGCTGACGACCTCGGTCGGCGTCATGCTGGCCTCCCTCAACGCCTCGATGGTGGTCGGTACCGGTGCGGTCGCGATCTGGCTGTGGAGCGATGGCCGGATCGCGATCGGCACGGTCGCGATGGCCTTGCCGCTAACCTGGCAGATTTCCAACATCGCCGGCTGGGTCGCGCAGAACGTCACGACGATCTTTGAAAACATCGGCGTCGTGCAGGACGGGATGCGCTCGATCGCGGTGCCGCGACAGATGCCGGACCGGGCCGATGCGGCGCCGCTGCGTATCGACCGCGGCCAGGTGCGCTTTGAGAATGTGCGCTTTGGCTATGGAACGGCGCGCGGCGTGCTGCACGGGATCGACCTCGCGATCATGCCCGGCGAGCGGGTCGGGCTGGTCGGGCCGTCGGGCGCCGGCAAGTCGACCCTGGTCAATCTGCTGCTGCGCTTTTACGACATCGAGAGCGGCCGGATCCTGATCGACGGGCAGAACATCGCCGATGTGACCCAGGAAAGCCTGCGCGGGCATATCGCGATGGTGACCCAGGACACCTCGCTGTTGCACCGCTCGATCAGCGACAACATCCGCTATGGCCGGCCGCGGGCGAGCGAGTGGGAGGTGCGCCGCGCCGCGGCGCAGGCGCATGCGATCGACTTTATCGAGGGGCTCGAAGACTGGAACGGCCGGCGCGGCTTTGACGCGCATGTCGGCGAGCGTGGGGTCAAGCTGTCGGGGGGGCAGCGCCAGCGCGTAGCACTCGCCCGCGTGATCCTCAAAGACGCGCCGATCCTGGTGCTCGACGAAGCCACCTCGTCGCTCGATTCGGAAGTCGAAGCCGCGATCCAGGAGCAGCTCGAAAGCCTGATGCGCGGGCGCACCGTCATCGCCATCGCCCATCGGCTGTCGACGATCGCCCGCCTCGATCGGCTGGTGGTGCTGGACAAGGGGCAGATCGTCGAGGAGGGGACCCACTCTTCGCTGCTGGCCGCCGACGGGACCTATGCCCGGCTGTGGCGCCGCCAATCGGGCGGATTTCTCGATCCGGTCGGCCCGCCGGGCCTCGCCGCCGCCGAATAGCCCCCGGTTTACGGCGGAATATCGCTATATTGGCGGCGGAGGGCAGAGATGAGCGAGCGGGCGATCAGGCCGATGAATGTCGCGGAGTTCCTGCGCTGGGAGGATGGCACCGACGCGCGTTACGAGCTCGTCGGCGGCTTCCCGCTGGCAATGGCCCCGCCCGCAAGAGCGCATGGCATCCTGTGCGCTCGGCTCGCGGGCCTGATCGACGCAGGCCTGCGTCGCCGACGGCCGTGCACCGCACAGACGGAGGCCGGGATCGCCAGGCCGGATCGCGACGACAGCTTTTACGTCGCTGACGTTGCCGTGAGCTGCCGGCCATACGAACGAGGTGAGCAGCTGCTTCAGGAACCGCTGCTGATCGTCGAGATCCTGTCTCCGGGCACCGAGAGGCACGATCGGCTGACCAAAGTCCCGGTCTACCGCGGCATCGGCAGCGTCGAGGAGATCCTGCTGATCGACTCGGAGAGCGTTTACGCCGAGGTGCTGCGGCGTGACGGAGACCGTTGGCTCACGACCCTGGTTCGCGGGCCTGACGCCGTTCTTCGCCTCGCCTCGGTCGACCTCGCGGTGACGATGGCCGAGCTTTACGACGGGATCGACATCGATCCCGACGCCGAGCCCTGAGCTCTTGGGCTCGCCGCCCGCCAGCCTATCGGTTGGCGGGACCGTGGCCGTCCGTTATTTATAACGGCATGAGACCCCCACCCCGCGCGTTTCCGATTTTGTCCTGCTGGCGAGTGCCGCGGTGCTCGGCGCCGTGCTGCTGGCGCAATATTGGGGCGGGCTCTTACCCTGCGAGCTGTGCCTGACCGAGCGTTGGCCGTGGGCCGTCGCGATCGTGATCGCGTTTGTCGCGACGATGGCTGCCAGCCGGCCGGCCTTGCCCTGGGTAGCGCTGGTGCTCTCCGCGGTCTTTGCTGCCGGGAGCGTGTTGGCCTTTTATCACGTGGGGGTCGAGAAGCATTGGTTTGCCGGCCCCAGCGCCTGCACCGCGGCGGCCGGCACGCCCTCGACATTGGCGGCGCTGAAGGCGCAGCTTTTGCACCAGCAGCCGGTGCGCTGCGACGAGCCGGCGTGGTCGCTCTGGGGCGTTTCGATGGCCGGCTGGAATCTGGTGGCTTCGCTGGCGATGACCGGCTTCTGCCTCGCGGTTGCCGTGGGGCTGCGCGGAAAAGCGCCAGTCCGGGCCGGCCGGAGGATCATGTGACCGGCGCGCCTACGCACCCCCTGCCCGGAGACCCGCCGGAGGTGGCGGAGGTAGCGCGAATGCTGCGCGTCGATCACGCCGGCGAGTACGGGGCGACGCGGATCTACCAGGGTCAGCTCGCGGTGATCGGCAAAGGCCGCGCGGCCGGCGCGATCCGCCGGATGGCCGAGGCCGAGGAACGCCATCTCGCCCGGTTCGAGACGCTGCTGCGGGAGCGGCGGGTGCGGCCGACTTTGCTGCACCCGCTGTGGTCGGTCGCCGGCTATGCGCTCGGCGCGGCAACCGCACTCCTCGGCGAGCGCGCGGCAATGGCCTGCACGGTCGCGGTCGAAGACGTCATCGACGAACACTACCGCGACCAAGCCGATCGGCTGGCCGACGCGGACCCCGCGTTGCGCGAGACGGTCCTCGCCTTCCGCGACGACGAGCTGGCGCACCGCGACACCGCACTGGCGATGGGCGCCGAGGAAACCCCCGGCTACGCGCTGCTGAGCCTTTTCGTCAAGGCCGGCTCGCGGCTCGCGATTCGGCTCTCGACCCGTTTTTGACGGAGCGGCCTCAGCCGGCCCGCGCCGTCATGATTTGCCGCCTGGCGGCGAACGCCTCGAGCTGGTCCAGGAATTCGGCGATGTTCCGGCGGACGGCGCGGCTCCACCTGGCGTCGGTCGCGGGTCGCGACGCTCCGCTTGCTCATGTCAGCGCCTGCTGCCAAGGCCACCCGACTTTTGGCGGCAAACGCCCGGAAATTCCGGCCGAGCGCACCGCGGCGCTGAAAATTCTGCGCGGCTGGGCCGGGCTCGGGCGAGGCGCAGCAACGTCGAGCGATCGCGACGCGCGGCGCTGGCACCGATCATGCATAAAACCCTTTGCTTGGCACCCCCGAACGAATCCTTGGCGCCGGCGTTGACCCGGTGCCCGCCGACGGCGAGCCCAATCAACAGGACTCCTGTGATGAACATCCGTGTAGGCTACGAGATCGTCTACGATTTGCCGCAGCCGACCGCGATGCTGCTGATGCTGCGCGTGCATCCCTCGCGCGCCGCCGATTTGGCGATGCCGGACCCGATCGTCAGCACGCCGGCGATCCCGATCGACGAGTACCGCGACGGCTTTGGCAATATCTGCGGCCGGATCGTGGCGCCGGCCGGGCGGCTCGTCTTGTCGACCGAGGCTGTCGTGCGCGACAGCGGCGAAGCCGATCATGTCGCTCCTTCGGCCGGCCAGCACGCGATCGCCGATCTGCCGCCGGACAGCCTGATGTTTCTGCTCGGCAGCCGGTATTGCGAGACCGACCTGTTGTCCGACACCGCGTGGTCGCTGTTCGGCAACACGCCGCCGGGCTGGGCGCGGGTGCAGGCGATCTGCGATTTCGTGCACGATCATGTGACGTTCGGCTACCAGCACGCCAACCCGGCCAAGACGGCGCTCGGCGTGTTCGAAGAGCGGCGCGGCGTGTGCCGCGACTTCACCCATCTGGCGGTCGCGTTTTGCCGCTGCATGAACATTCCGGCGCGCTACTGCACCGGCTATCTGGGCGATATCGGGGTGCCGCCGGACCCGGCGCCGATGGATTTCAGCGCCTGGTTCGAAGCCTACCTCGGTGGCCGCTGGTACACCTTTGACGCGCGCCACAATCATCCGCGGATCGGCCGTATCCTGATCGGCCGCGGCCGCGACGCCGCCGATGTCGCGATCAGCAACAGCTTCGGCCTGACGACCCTCGCCGGGTTCAAGGTCGTGACTGACGAAATCGCCTCGCGGCAAAGTTGAGGCCGGGCACCGCGGGCCGGCGTCTATTTTTGAGGGTTGCGGATAGCGGCCGCCGAGGTCATGCCGATCGCCGCCCGCTCGATGCCGCCGTCGCGCAGCACCCGGTCGCGATACCGCTCGACCTCGAGCGGGAGCACGAGCGCCGGTCGGCCGCCGTCGATCCACGCGTCCAGATTGCCTGGTCCCCAATTATAGGCCGCTACCGCGTCCGGCCAATTGCCGTAGCGCCGGTAGAGGTGCGCCAAATAGGCCCGCCCCAGCAGGCGGTTCTGGATCGTGTCGAAGCGGTCGCCGCCGCCGGCATCGACCGCCGCGGCCGCGGAGACCTGCATCGGTCCCTGGGGACCGTCGAATTCCGGGCGCCACATCGCCGGATCGGCGCCGTGGCTCGATTCGGCGCCGTCGACGGCAAAGGCCACCCGATCGAGATCGGCGCCGCGCGCCGCGCCGAACAAGTCGAGGCTGTCGGCCGCCTGCGTTGCGAACGGATCGGGGCTGACCAGCGTCGCCGGCGAGCCGCGCAACACGGTCACCGGCCGCTCCCCGCGCTCGGTAAACGCCACGATCTCGACCGTGCCGCCGCTGGACGCCTGCGTCAGCATCGCCGTTCCCGGGCGCGGATCGGAGAAGGCGGCGAGGCCGGCCGCGCCGCGTCGGACCGGTGACCGCACGGGTGCTTTTCCGCCGCGCACCACCTTGACCGGAGCCAGCCGAGGATCGGCGAAGGCGACGATTTCGACATTGCCGGAATTGCTGCGGATCAACGCCCCGACCTGTGCCGCGACGTTCCCCGGCGCCTTGCCTCGCGCCGACAATGGTGCCGCGGCTACCGGACCGGCGACAATCGCCGACGCCACCCAAGCGATCATGGCGAGCAGTCTGCTGCACCTCATGCGCGAAGTGCTGCCGCTCGAGGCCCGAATTGTCAAGCCCATCGGATCGGCCCCGAGGCCAGTCGGCAGCAGCGCGGCTGCGCCGTCAGCCGATCGCGCCGGCCGCAGCGGCGTCAACCGCCTGAACGTCATCCTCGAGGACGATGCGTGTATTGCCGGCTCGCGCTTGAGCCCGCACGCCACCGGCGATGCAGCTTGGTCCAACCCGGCCGGCCGTAATGGCAGCCCCAGCGCAACACAAAGCCTGAGAGCGGCCGGCGTGCCAGCCGCAATCAGCCTCCGGATCTGTTATTGCGAGCGAAGCGAAGCAATCTCGCTCCGCTTGGCATCGTCCTTTCGGCGTTGCCGCGTCGCTACGCTCCTAACGATGACGCTGCGCCAATTCTGGCCGGAAATGGCTCTATTATCGAACCGCTAAAACCGCGAGGACATGATGGGCAACCTCCAAGTCAATGGCGAGCGGCTATGGGCGAGCCTGATCGAATTGGCGCGGATCGGCGCCACGGCCAAGGGCGGGGTGTGCCGGCTCGCGGCCAGCGATCTCGACGCCGAGGCGCGTCGCCTGTTCATTCGCTGGTGCGAGGAAGCCGGCTGCACGGTCACGGTCGACGGGATCGGCAACATCTTTGCCCGTCGGCCCGGCCGCGATCCGAGCCTGTCGCCGGTCATGACCGGCAGCCATCTCGACACTCAGCCGACCGGGGGCAAGTTCGACGGCGCCTATGGCGTCATGGCCGGGCTCGAAATCGTCCGCACCCTGAACGACCTCGGCTACGAGACCGAGGCGCCCATAGAGATCGTCGCCTGGACCAACGAGGAAGGCTCGCGCTTCTCGCCGGCGATGGTCGGGTCGGGGGTGTTCGCCGGCGTGTTCAAGCTCGACGAGGCATTGGCGACGCGCGACAACAACATTCCCGAATTGACGCTCGGCGCCGAGCTCGCCCGCATCGGCTTCGCGGGGTCCGCACCCTCCGGCGAGCACAAGGTCACCGCCTATTTCGAGGCGCATATCGAGCAGGGGCCGATCCTCGAAGCGGCGAAGAAGCCTATCGGCGTCGTGACCGGCGCGCAGGGCCAGCGTTGGTACGAGATCACAGTCACCGGCCAGGAGGCGCATGCCGGCACGACGCCGATGCCGCGGCGGAAGGACGCGCTCCTCGGCGCGGCGCGGATGATCGACGCGGTCAACCGGATCGGCGAGGCCCATGCGCCGGCCGCCCGCGCCACCTGCGGCTTTGTCCAGGTCAGCCCGAATTCGCGCAACACGATCCCCGGCCGGGTGTTCTTCACCGTCGATTTCCGCCACCCCGACGACGCGGTGCTGTCCCGCATGGACCAGGAGCTGCGGCAGGCATGCGTTGACGCCGCGGCCGGGAGCGGCGGACTCGCCGCCGAGGTTAAGGAATTCTGGCATTTTCCGCCGACCCCGTTTGACCCGGCGCTGGTCGCCGCGGTGCGCGACGCGGCGAGCGCGCAGGGCTATCTGCACCAGGACATCATTAGCGGCGCCGGCCACGACGCCGTCTACATGGCGCGGGTGGCGCCGAGCGCGATGGTGTTCGTGCCATGCAAGGACGGCATCAGCCATAACGAGATCGAAGACGCCGCCCCCACCGACCTCGCCGCCGGTTGCAACGTGCTGCTCAACGTGCTGCTCGAAACCACCGGTCGCGGCGGCTGACGAAGCGGTCAGCGCATCCACGGTTCTCACCCTTCCGTCACCGCGAAAAATGCGGCTCGCTTTTGGAGCCGGGCAAGCCTCAACAGCACCTCACGGCCCAACCCGCCGCCCAGCTGCAACGAGTTGCCGGCCTGTTATCCCTGTTTTATGAGGTCGAGATCAGGATCTAATCCGCCTCCAAACCTCTCTTTTGAAGGCGTGCTGATATCACATTGTAACGAATTTGTCAATATGACGCCCGGCCGGCGGAGCCCGTGCCTCCCCTAAGGTCAGACCGCGAATCGCGCGAATGCCGGCGGCGACCAAAACTGCAGATGGGACCCTTAGCCCAGCCTAGTGAAAAGCCTTGATCGCATTGAGCAAGGTCTGGACCACGCCCCAAACCAGCGGAATCCCGACAAAGCCCCAGGCGAGCACCAGTTTGATCCCGTTATGGGTGGCTGTACTTTGCCGATCATCCGCCATGGTGATCACTCCGCCGAGGCCGGGCGTCCGAGGCCGCCCCGAGCCGCCTCCCCGATGTAGTGCCGCTCGGCCACCGGCCTGATCAGGGCGTTGGCGACAAAGCCGAGGACGAGCAGGCACGCCATCACATACATCGTCAGGTTATAGGCCCGCGCGGCGGCGACGCCGTGGGTCACGTTGTATTCGCGGATGTAGTTGACCAGCACCGGGCCAAGGATCCCCGCCATCGACCAGGCAGTCAGCAGCCACCCGTGAATGGCACCGACATAGCGGGTGCCGAACAGGTCGCGCAAATAGGCGGGGACGGTCGCGAAACCCCCGCCATACATGCTGAAAATCACCGCATAACAAAACACAAACAACGCGACGCTGCGGACCGCACCGCTGTGCGGCACTACTGTGTAGAGTAGTGTGCCGAGCGCAAAAAACACGAAATAGGTGTTCTTGCGTCCGACGTGATCGGAGATCGAAGACCAGAAGTAGCGCCCGCCCATGTTAAACAGGCTGAACAAGCCCACCAGGCCCGCTGCGGCGACTGCGGTGATGCGGTGATGGAACATTTCCTGGCTCATCGCGGAGGCCTGTCCCAAGACACCGATGCCGGCGGTCACGTTAAGGCACAAGACCAGCCACACCAGCCAGAACTGCGGTGTCTTCAGCGCGTCGTAGACGAACACGTCGCGGGTCGTTACCAGCCGTTTCGGCTGGACCGGCGCGACATACCCCAGCGGCTGCCAGCCCGGCGGCGGAACCCGCACGATCGCCGCCCCAACCATCATAAAGCAGAGATAGAGGAGGCCCATGACGACAAACGTCTCGGCGACGCCGACATGGGTCGGGGTCGAGAACTCGCTCATCAGCCATACGGAAAGCGGTGCGGCGATGAAGGCGCCGCCGCCAAAGCCCATGATCGCCATGCCCGTCGCCATGCCCGGCCGGTCGGGAAACCATCGGATCAGGGTCGATACCGGCGAGATATAAGCGATCCCGAGACCGATCCCGCCGAGCGCGCCGTACCCCAGGTAGACGATCCACAATTTGTGGAGGTAAACTCCGATCGCCGACACAAAAAATCCGCTCGACCAGCACAAGGCCGAGGTGAACATTGCCCGGCGCGGCCCACCTTCCTCGACCCAGCGACCGCGCAGTGCCGCGGCCGCGCCGAGACAAACGATCGCGATGCTGAAGATCCAGCCGAGATCGGTCAGCTTCCAATCCTCGGGCGCGTGCGTGCTGATGCCGATCAGTTTTGTCATCGGCAGATTGAAAACGCTGAACGCGTAGACTTGGCCGATGCAGAGATGGACGCATAGCGCGGCCGGCGGGATCAGCCACCGGTTGTAGCCAGGCGGCGCCACCGTGCGATCACGGTGCAAAAACCCCAACATCGTTTCCACTCCCAATATTCTTTGCTTGCGGAGTTGCGGGGCTTTGGGCCGGCTCGGTCTCCGCTTTGGCCGCAATCGTAATAGACTCGGGCGGT
This sequence comes from uncultured Alphaproteobacteria bacterium, assembly GCA_963795485.1. Lineage (GTDB taxonomy): Bacteria > Pseudomonadota > Alphaproteobacteria > ATCC43930 > CGMCC-115725 > AP-15. The sequence continues at coordinate 662,411 of CAWCIL010000006.1, read as the reverse complement.
CGATTGCCAGGGGTTTGCCGGGCATTCGGCTCTGCGCGCGACACTGGCAAAATGGCTGATTGCGGTGCGCGAACCCGAGATTGCTTCGTCGCGTCGCCTGTCAGCCGGGCAAAGCGCGAACCCATGGGCTGCGCACAAGAAACAAGACGGCCGGCATGGACGACTTCATCGAACGCAGCCCGGCGCCGGTGTTCTATCCCGCAAGATTGGCGAGACAGTTCGCGGTTGCGGCGTGCTATCAAGAGGCTGGAGCAGCGGCGGCGGATGCGAGAGGAAGTGCAGGAGGGACCCGCGCGCCGGCGCCGCGACCGCCACGAGTTTGGCGGGGTGCGCCCTTTACTGGAAGCAGCGGCGGCCCAACATTCAGCAAATGGCAATGCCGAGGCGAGCGCAACCCTGGCGCGGCGAATTGGCGTGAGTGGACCGCCCCGGCACCACTTACCTGCCCTATCGAGCTCTTGGCTGCTGCTGGATTTCCGCTGCCGATGACCGATCTCGCGCTGAAAGACGGGGTTCTTTTTTCCGACCTCTACCATCGCGACGGCCTCGTGCGCGTCGATCGTGAGTTCGTCCGCCATCTCGCTGAAGCCGCTGTTGCGCTGCATGACCGGCTGATGATGGCGCGGCGCGATCCGGACGGATTGGGGCGGGCGGCGGAATCGGATTTGTTGGTCGAGTTGGCGCCGCATGTAGAAGATTTCCTCGGCGGGCTGTTCGGGATCACGCAAGAGGTCCGGGCGTTGCAGGCGCGCCATCACGCACTGGCGCCGCTTTATTCGGTCAAGCGCCTGTTCGTGCAGCGCCGCGCAGTCAAGGGGGTCAAGGAAACGGACGCGGCGGCGCTCGACGGGCCCGGGCTCGCCCGCGAACTCGACCGGTTGACGGGTGCTCCGCCGGACGAGCCGATCGCCGACTGGGAACAGCGCTATGCCGAGCATGTCGCGCGCTGGCTCGAGGATGAGGCCGGGCATGCCGCGGCCCTCGATGTGGCGCAGCGCTACGCCGCCTGGGCCACCTTGTCGCCCGCAGGCCGCGACCAGCACCGTCGCGGCGTGTTGTTCAAGGTGCCGCAGCGGCTGGATCCGCATCATCTGGTGCCGGTCGAGACCATCGAGCATGACGGCGTCACGATGCTGCGGCTGCCCGAGGACGAATGGCGCCGCCGCGAGGGCTTTGCCCTGACCGATCACGGCACCGACCTGACGGGCGCGCTCGACCAGGCGAATTACTGCATCTGGTGCCACAACCAGGGGAAGGACAGCTGCTCCAAGGGCCTCAAGGAGAAGGACGGCGCGTTCAAGAAGAGCGTGTTCGGCGTCACCCTCGCCGGCTGCCCGCTCGAAGAAAAGATTTCCGAGATGAATTTGGTCAAGGCGCGCGGGCTTAGCCTCGGCGCCTTGGCGATCGTCGCCGTCGACAACCCGATCTGCGCCGCGACCGGGCACCGCATCTGCAACGACTGCATGAAGGCCTGCATCTATCAGCGCCAGGAGCCGGTCGATATTCCGCAGATCGAGACCCGTACCCTAAAGGACGTGCTGGGTCTCCCTTGGGGCTTCGAGATCTATTCGCTGTTGACGCGGTGGAACCCGCTCAATCTGCGCCGGCCGTTGCCGCGGCCGGCGAGCGGCTACAAGGTGCTGGTCGTGGGCCTCGGCCCGGCCGGGTTCACCCTCGCGCATCATTTGATCAACGACGGCCATTTCGTCGCCGCGATCGACGGGCTGAAGATCGAGCCGTTGCCGGCCGAAATCTCCGGAGTGATGCCCGACGGCAGCCGGCAGCCGTTCCGCCCGATCCGCGACGTGGCGAGCCTGGTGGAAGGTCTCGACGACCGGGTCATGGCCGGTTTCGGCGGGGTCGCCGAATACGGCATCACCGTGCGCTGGGACAAGAATTTCCTGAAAATCGTGCGCCTGCTGCTCGAACGCCGCGCCCAATTCGCGATGTATGGCGGGGTGCGCTTCGGCGGCACGATCGGCATCGACAGCGCGTTCGATCTGGGCTTTGACCATGTGGCGCTGTGCGCCGGGGCCGGCCGGCCGACCGTGATCCCGATGCAGAACAATCTCGCCCCCGGAGTGCGCCAGGCCTCGGATTTTCTGATGGCATTGCAGCTGACCGGCGCCGCCAAGACCGACAATATCGCCAATCTCACCGTGCGCCTGCCAGTGGTCGTGATCGGCGGCGGGCTGACCGCGATCGACACCGCGACCGAGTCGCTCGCCTATTACCCGGTGCAGGTCGAGAAGTTCCTGTCGCGCTATGAAACCCTGGTCCTCGAACGCGGCGAGGAGGCGGTGCGCGGGCAGTGGAACGCGGCCGAGCGCGAGGCCGCCGCCGAGTTCATCGACCATGGCCGGGCGATCCGCGCCGAACGCGATGCCGCCCGCCGCGAAAGCCGTGCGCCGCGTCTGGCGGCATTGCTCGACGGCTGGGGCGGGGTCACGATCGCCTATCGCCGACGGCTGGTCGATGCGCCGAGCTACACCCTCAACCATGAGGAAGTGGCCAAGGCGATGGAGGAAGGCATCCGCTTCGCCGAGGCATTGACCCCGGTCGCGGTCGAGGTCGATCTCTACGGCCAGGCGGCGGCATTGCGGCTGACGCGGCATCGCCGCGAGGAGGTCGGCGGCGGCCGGCCCGAGCCCGATCAAGGGCCGGGCGAGGAAGTGGTGCTGCCGGCGCGCACGATCCTGGTCGCCGCGGGAACCCAGCCCAACACCGTGCTCGCCCGCGAGGACCCGGCGAACGTCACCCTCGACGGACGCTATTTCCAGGCATTCGACGAGGCGGGCCACCCGGTCACGCCCGAGCGGGTTGCCAAGCCCGCGGCGGTGCGAGTGCTGATGAATTTGCGCGAGGACGGCCGCGCGGTCAGCTTTTTCGGCGATTTGCATCCGAGCTTTTCGGGAAACGTCGTCAAGGCGATGGGCGGCGCCACCCTGGGCTATCCGGTGGTCAGCCGGATACTTTCACGGCGGCGGCCGGCGGCGCCAAACGCAGCCGAGATGCGGGCACGGCTCGACGACGAATTGCGCGGGCGGGTGCACGAGGTCATCAGGCTGACCCCAAAGATCATCGAGATCGTGGTGCGGGCGCCGATGGCAGCCCGCGCGTTCAAGCCCGGCCAGTTCTACCGTCTGCAGAATTACGAGACTTTGGCACCGCGGGTTGACGGCACGACGCTGGCGATGGAGGGCTTGGCGCTGACCGGCGCCGGGGTCGATCGCGATAACGGGCTGTTGTCGACGATCGTCCTCGAAATGGGCGGTTCCTCCGATCTGTGCGCGCTCCTTAAGCCGGGCGAGCCGGTGATCCTGATGGGGCCGACCGGCACGCCGACCGAGACGCCTTCGGGCGAGACCGTCCTGCTGGTCGGCGGCGGGCTCGGCAACGCGGTCCTGTTCTCGATCGCCGCGGCGTTCAGGGCGCAGGGCTCGCGGGTGCTCTACTTCGCCGGCTACAAGGCGATCGAGGATCGCTATAAGGTCGAGGATATCGAGCGCTCCGCCGACAGCGTCGTGTGGTGCTGCGACGAGGCGCCGGGCTTCGCGCCCGGCCGGCCGCAGGATATGGCGTTTGTCGGCAACATCGTCGAGGCGATCGCCGCCTATGGCTCGGGCATGCTGGGCCCGGCCCCGATCCCGCTCGCCGAGGTCGACCGCATCGTCGCGATCGGTTCGGACGGCATGATGAACGCGGTTGCCGAGGCGCGCCGGGCCTCGCTCGAACATTATTTCCGGCCGGATCATCGGGCGATCGCGTCGATCAACTCACCGATGCAGTGCATGATGAAGGAAATCTGCGCGCAGTGCCTGCAGCGCCACCGCGACCCGATGACCGGCACCGAAACCGTCGTGTTCTCGTGCTTCAACCAGGACCAGGAGATGGACCGTGTCGATTTCGCCGCGCTGCGCCGCCGCCTGTCGCAAAACGGCGCCCAGGAAAAGCTGACCAAATTATGGATCGACCGCTGCCTGCACCACCTCGGCGAGCGCCCGGCGATGGCGGCGGAATAGGGATCATCGAGGTCACCGGATCAGCCTGAGCCGGCGGACGTCGTCCTCCGTCCAGGGTGCTTGTAGCTCGATCATCGACCGTAGCGTCTTCGCAGCGAAAGTTTGGCCGGGGTGGTGGAAGGTCAAAGTCGCGCGCCGCCCGTCCGGGTGCCGATACAACTGATGTGACCCTGATTGCATCCCGCTAAATTATCGTTCCGATCCTACCACTTCGGTATGGCCCGACGAACCGGCCGAGGGGGGGCGAGGCGCCAACGCTTGACAGGCAGCCGGTTAGCTGGCGGGATCGCGGCCTTGCATTGCATGGGAGGATCGGATGGCGCGGGCGAACCGGGTTCGGGAATTGTGGCAGGCGGGCAAGCCCGTCATCAACAGCTGGTGCGGCATCCCGTCGAGCTTTTCGGCCGAGGTCATGGCCCATGCCGGCTGGGATTCGCTGGTCGTCGATATGCAGCACGGCATGATCGACTACCAGATGATGGTGACGATGCTGCAAGGCATCTCGACGACCGAGACGGTGCCGTTGGTGCGGGTGCCGTGGAACGACCCGGCCCATATCCAAAAGGCTCTCGACGCCGGCGCCTACGGCATCATCTGCCCGATGATCAATACCCGCGCCGAAGCTGAGAAGCTCGCCGATTCGATGCGGTATGCGCCGTTGGGCCACCGCAGCTCGGGGCCGATCCGCGCCTCGCTCTATGGCGGCGCAGATTACCATGCCAAGGCCAACGACATCGTCGTCGCCTTCGGCATGATCGAGACTGCCGAGGCGATCGCCAATCTCGACCAGATCCTGTCGGTCAAGGGGCTCGACGCGGTCTATGTCGGCCCAGCCGATTTGTCGATTTCGCACGGCTATCCGCCGGGCGGCGACAAGCCCGACGAGTGGATGATGACCGCGCTCAAAAAGGTGCTCGACGGCTGCAAAAAGCACGGCGTCAAGCCCGGCATCCATTGCGGCGCACCCGCCTATGCGAAGCAGATGATCGAGATGGGCTTCAAGTTCGTCACCGTCGGCGGCGACACCCGCTTCGTGACGATGGGCGGCCGGCGGCGGTGCAGAAATGCGCGGCGGCAGCGCCCTGCGAAGCCCGCCGCTAGCGGGAGCAGCAGCCCGTATTGAGCAGATGCCGATGGCGTCATCCGGGGTGTGGGCATCAGACCACGAGCCTGCCGCCCGTGAACACGGATGTGCACCCCCGACGCGTACCCCTCCTCGGCCGAAGTTGAGGCTCGTACTGTTCGCGCGCATTCCGGGATGAGCGGCGCTTCGATTGACCGAGATCTATGTCGATGCCGATGCCTGCCCGGTGCGCGAGGAGGTGTACCGGGTCGCCGGTCGGCTTGGCGTCGGCGTGTTACGTCGTCTCGAACGGATCTCGGCCGATCCGGCCGCCCGATCTGCCTTTTGTGCGAGATGGTCATGGTCGGCGATACCTCCGATGCGGCCGATGACTGGATCGCCGAGCGCATCAGCGCGGCCGATGTCTGCGTCACCGCCGATATTCCGCTCGCCGCGCGCTGCCTGACAAGGGGGCGCGGGTCGTGCCGCCGACCGGCCGGCCGTTCACCGCCGCCAATATCGGCAATGCGCTCGCCGGCCGCGAGATCGCTCGCCATCTGCGCGAATTGGGCGCCGGCGGCGAGGGGCCGCCGCCGTTTACCAAATCCGATCGCTCGCGGTTTCTCAGCGCACTCGACACCGCCGTCCAGGCCGCTTTGCGGGGCTACCCGCCGGGCGCGCCCTGGGCTTCGACGTAGAGCGAATAGACCGACTGGCTCGCGGCCATGAACAGCCGGTTGCGCTTCTGCCCGCCGAAACAGACGTTGGCGCAGCGTTCGGGCAACAGGATGCGGCCGATCAGGGCGCCATCGGGGGCGAAGACCGCGACCCCGTCCTCGGCTTCGCCGCCGGACCAGGCGCACCACAAATTGCCATGGATGTCGACCCGCATGCCGTCGCTGCCGCCGGGCTCGGCGGCATTGAATTGCCGCCGGTTGACCGCGCGGGTGCCGTCGTCGACGATGTCGTAGACTTGGATCGAGCGCCGCCCCGGGCCCGGCGTGTCGATCACGTAGAGCAGTCGCTCGTCGGGCGAAAAGGCGAGTCCGTTTGGCCGTTCCATATCGCCGACCGCGATCGTCGCCGCCCCGGTCCGGGGATCGATGCGGTAGACGCGGTAGGGCAGCTCCGGTGTCGCCTTGTGGCCGAGATAATTGCCGCGAATGCCGGCCCCGTTGTCGCTGAACCAGATCGAGCCGTCCGATTTGACCACGACGTCGTTTGGCCCGGTCAGCTGCTTGCCGTCGAAGGCCTCCGCCAGCACCGTGATCGTGCCGTCATGTTCGGTGCGGGTCAGCCGCTGCGCGTCCATTTCGCAGGTGACCAGCCGGCCCTGGCGGTCGCGGGTGTTGCCGTTTGCATAATGCGACGGCTTACGGAAGAGGCTGACGGCACCCGTTTCCTCCTCCCATTTCATGACGCGGTCGTTCGGGATGTCGCTCCATAGCAGAAAGCGCCCGTCGCCGAACCATACCGGCCCCTCGGTAAAGCGGCAGCCGCCGGCGATTCGCTCGATCGCCGCGTTGCCCAGCACCAGCGCGGCAAACCGCGGGTCAAGGATTTTGATGCCGGGATCGGGGTAGCGGATCGGTTCGTCGGGCATGTTTGCCTCTCGCTTCTACGCTGTCATTACGAGCGAAGCGAAGCAATCTGGTTCGGGGTTTGCGCTACGGAACCGGATTGTTTCGTCGCTCACGCTCCTCGCAATGGCGCAGACTTGTCTAAGAATTCGGGCCGCGCTCCATCGACACTGGCTGCCAGCGCTTGAGGTCGCTCTTCGCCAGCACGCTTGGGTTGACGCACGACATCGGCCATTTGCCGGTCAGCGCCAAGGACAGCTCGAGACCCACGCGCCGGCGCCGCGCCGGATCGAACCGCGCCGTGGCCGAGGCGACATGCGCGGTCAGGATCACCTTGTCCATGCGCAGGAGCGGGTTGTTGCCGCCCGGCGGCTCCTGCTCCAGCACGTCGAGCCCGGCGCCGGCGATCAGCCCCTCGTCGAGCGCCTTGATCAGCGCCGCCTCGTCCGTGGTCGGCCCGCGCCCGGTCGAGACGTAGATCGCGGTCTTCTTCATTTGCCGGAAATGCTCTTCGCGGATCAGCCGGTTGGCGCTTTCGGTTGCCGGGGTGTGCATTGAGAGGATGTCGGCGCGCGCCAGCAATTCCGGGAGGCTGACCGGCTCGACCCCGCGCTCAACCATGACGATCTCTTCGATAAAGGGGTCATAGGCGATGATGTGCAGCCCGAAGGGCTTCGCGCGCTCGGCGACCGCGCGGGCAACATGGCCAAACGCGATCAGCCCCAGGGTCATGCCCCTGAGGCGCGGGATCTTGAGCAATGCCGGCCGGCCCTCGGCCCAGCGTCCGTCGCGAACCATCCGGTCCTGCTCGATCAGCCGGCGATGGGTGGCGAGGATCAAGGTCATCGCATGGTCGGCGACTTCCTCGATAAACGTATCGGGACAGTTGGTGACCGGAATGCCCTTGGCGGTCGCGGCCTCGACATCGACGGTATCGACCCCGACGCTGCCGAGCGAGATGATCCGGCAGCGATGCAAACCGTCGATCATCTTTTTGGTGATGCGTCGGCCCTTCGCGTAGAGCGCGTCGGCGTCGCGCGCAGCATGCACGAATTCGTCCTCGGAGCCCGCCGGGATCTCATAGATCTCGGCATCGATCGGCGTCAGCGCCTCCATCTCGTAGCCGTAGCCGCCGCCGGCGACGGTGAAACTCGCACCCGCCGGCGTGGCGATCCTGAACTTGGCCAAGGCTCCCTCCCGAATTCCGGAAATTCCGAGCCGATCAGACCGTCCGGACAAAAGATTGTCAACGCTTCGCCGGCCGCGGCCGGCGGCCCGCGGCAGCTTCGCGGACGTTTCGCTGACGGTGCCCCAGGCAGGATCGCTGTTCCAGAAGGGAGATGGGTCCGATGAGAACCCGATTGCTTGCCGCATTGCTTGGCGCGGTCCTCCTGTGTGCCGGCGCCGCCGCCCGCGCCGACGATCCAGCAAGCGCGTTTTTCTCGACCTCGCCTCGGGTCTTCAAAATTTGCACGCAGCAGACCTATGCGCTGTGCGCCGTCGCCAGCTGCTTTGTGCTGAACGGTCTCTCCTATTGCAAATGCGATGTGAAAAAGGGGGACAGCATCAGCCTTCCGTTCAACTTCGACCGCAACCAGAATGTCTGCACGATCAACGCCGAGGGAGCCAAAAACGGATATATGGTCAGCACCTACAGTCTGCCCCCGTCGGTCGTCGCACCCGAGGGGGACCAGGCGCTCTACGACTGTCCCGGCGGCGCCTCGAACGGCGCCTATGCCCAATGCGACGGCGGCGTCTGCTTCACCAGCAGCAAGGGCCAGTCGTTTCCGGGGTTCGACGAGCCCTTGGCGAAAAATCAGATCATCTGCTCGTGCCCGATCACCGTCGCCACCCCGCAAAACTCGCCGGCTGGCTACCAAATTGCCGGCCCTTATCCGTGCCAACGATCATTCTTCCGAAACTGCAAAAAGGCCGTCGCCAACACCAATACCGGAGCGACAATCTACGTCGGCGCACCGACCGGGGTGCCGCGCCTGTTGACCCGCCGGCTTTCTGGACGGGTTCCGCCGCTCCACGAGTGCCGGTTACCGCCCTGGCCGTGAGCCGTCACGCAGGCGCCGCGATTGCGCCGCCGCCGGCCGAACCGCTCCGCAAGGCCGTCGAGATAAAGGTAGACGACCGGCTCGTGTAGAGCGTCACCCATTGCGAGACCAGGAGCCCGCCGACGATGGCGACGCCGAGCGGCCGGCGCAGTTCCGACCCGCGCCCGATTCGAGCGCCAGCGGCAGGCCGGCGACGAGCGCCCATACCGTCGTCATTAAGATCGGCCGAAAGCGCAAGAGACAGGCCTGGTGGATCGCGTCCTGCGCGCTCTTGCCCTCGACGCGCTCGGCTTCGATCGCGAAATCAATCATCATGATCGCGTTCTTTTGACGATGCCCATCAATAGGATGATGCCGATGATCGCGATCAGCGTCAGCTCGTAGCCGAACAGCATCAGGATGCCAGCGCGCCGACTCCCGCCGCGGGCAGCGACGAGAGGATCGTGATCGGGTGAACAAAGCTCTCGTACAGCACGTCCATGATCACATAGATCGCGGCGAGGATCAGGAGCGGGATCGTGACCAGCGATTGCTGATAGGCCTGGGCGGTGCCCTCAAAAGCGCCGTTCAGCGTCGCCGGCTCGCCGATCTTGATGCGCAGCGCGTCGATCGCGGCAACCGCCTGGCTGAACGCCACACCCGGCGTCAGATTGAAGGACCGGGTCACGGCAGGGAACAATCTCTGATGATTGACCGGCTTGAGCTGGACGAATACTCGCGCGGTGCCCGGCGCGTCGGCGGCGGGGCCGTGATTTCGGTCGTGCGCACTTGACAGATTCGCGCAGACCAGGATTGCTGTTGCGCGATCGGGAACGGGGTTCGCGATCTTAAAGAAGAATTAACTATAACGACCGGGGGGAGATCATGCGCACATCATTGTTCGGCCAAGCAGCAGCCTTGGCGTCGCTGCTGCTCTTTGCGGCCGGACCGGCGAGCGCCTGGGACCGTGGACAGACCGAAACATTCGCGGTCGTGCCGGACCTGTCCGGAAATGTGCCGGTCGATGTCGAAGGACTGACGGTCGGCCCGGACGGCACGGTCTATACGCCGTCGTTCGGCGTTAACGCCAAGGGTCCGGCCGCGGGACCGCCGCATCTGTTCTCGTTCAAGCCGAACGGCGACTTGCTCAACAATGTCGCGCTGGTCAATCCGGTCGCCGCTCCTGCCCCTCAGCCCAGCGTCAACCTGCTGGGGCTGGTGTATCAGGCGTCTTCGAAGACTCTGTTGATCTGCGACCTCGACCAGGGGATCGTATGGCAGGCCAATCCCAAAACCGGCGCAGCGAGCGTTTTCATGACGACCCCATACGGGTCGGCCTCCGGCCTCAACGGCCTGACCTTCGACAAGGCCGGGAATGTCTACGTCTCGGACTCGTTCCAGGGCGTCATCTGGAAGACCGGTCCCAACGGCGGCACCCCGACGGTCTTCGCCAGCTCGCAGACCTTGTCGCCGCAGGCCGCCTCCGGGGTGATTCTGGTCCCTCCCTTCGGCGCCAACGGGGTCGAATTCAACAACGAATACACGGAAATGTATGTGGCCAACACCGCCTACCATTCGATCGTCGAGGTGCCGCTGACCTTGAACCATGACGGGTCGGTCTCGGTCGCGAAGGCGGCCGCGGTGCTGACCACCGGCATCAATGCCCCCGACGGGATCGCCGTCGACCGGCGCGATAGGATCTGGGTTGTCGCCAATCAGGAGGACGAGATCGACGTGATCGACCCCAACGCGGTCGATGCCTTGGGCGACACCGTGGCGAAGGTCGTGGCCAAGCGCGGCGACTTCGAGGGCATCAGCCGGAATGGCACGATCGAGGGCCTGCTGTTCCCGGCGAGCCCGGCATTCAGTCCCGACGGCAAGACCCTCTACGTATCGAATTTGGCATTGTACCTGCCTTATGCCGGGGTGCCGCAGACGGCCATCGACTCGCCATGGACGCTCGAAGTCGAGCACTACACGATCGCGGCGATTCGCGCCGACATTCCTCCCCTCCCGGACCAAGAGGAGGGCCGATATCGCTGACGCAAAGACGGAGCTGTGAAAACGTGCTGTCGGCGGCTATGAAGCAAATGCTTGCGGCTGCCTTCGCTCAAATCCGAACGGTCGGATTGACCTCCTCCGCCGCTGATCGGCGATGATGCAAACCTCATGCGGCGAAGGCTTGGTCGGGGCCGGTTCCCGAAATGAACACCAGCTTTCGTCGCCGCGATCAGGCAGGATCTGATCATGATCCAGCAGGGATTTCCTCGGGAGCTCGGCTAATCGTGACGGTTTCGCTCGCCTGGCGGATCCTGACCCATCAAAAGGGGCGGACGGCGCTGGCGCTGGTCGGGATCTTCATGGCGATCCTGCTGGTGTTTATTCAGCTCGGGCTGTTCTTCGCGGTGCCGCAGGGAGGAATGCTACTCTACGACAACATGCGCTTTGACCTGCTCTTGGCCTCGGACCATTACCAATATCAGGCGCAACCCGGGGTGTTCCCGCTGACCCGCCTCGAGCGAGCTGCGCTCGGCGCCCGATGTCACCGCGGCGACGCCGCTCTATTTCGGCGTGGCGAAATGGAAAGGCGGCGAGGGCGGGGTCTGGCCCGACCTCTTCGTGATGGGCTTCGGGCCGGTCGCTGGCCTCTTCCGGCCCGCTAGCATCAACCGGCAGTTCCCGGCGCTCGAACGACCGGATACGGTGCTCGTCGACCGCAGCTCGCGCTCGCTCTTCGGCCCGTTCACGACCGGCCGGGTGGTCGAGATCGGTAATCTCCCGGTGACGATCGGCGGCCGATACACGCTCGGAACCGGGTTCATGGGCATCGGCGTCGCGATCGCCAGCGAGGCGAACTTCGTCCGCTTGTTCCCGGGCCGGGGTCTCGGCCAGGTCAATCTCGGCCTGATCCGGCTAAAGCCCGGAGTCGACCCCGTTTCGGCCGCGGCGCAGCTGCGCGGGCTGGCGGGACCCGGCACGCAAATCTTCACGCGCGCCGAGCTGGCCCGACACGAAGCTTCGTATTGGACGACGCGGACCTCGGTCGGGCTGATTTTCGGGTCGGGGCTGCTGATCGCGGTCGTGGTTGGGATCATGGTGGTGTATCAGATCGTCTCGACCCAGGTGGGCCGGCAACTGCCGCAATTCGCCACCTTGAAGGCGATCGGCTACGGCGACGGCGCGCTCGCCGTCACGGTCGCCGCAATGTCGCTGCTGCTGGTAATTGCCGGGTTTGCGCCGGCCCTGGGTGCGGCGACTTGGAGCTATCGGCTGATCCGCGAACGCACCTTGCTGCCGGTGACGATGACGGCCGGCCATGCCGCCTCCGTGCTGGGTGCGGCGCTGGCGATGGCGGCGATCTCGGCGCTCTTGGCGCTCGGCGGCCTGCGGCGCGCCGATCCCGCCGACGTGTTTTGAGCCGGGACCGCCGACCGTGTCGATCGCCTCCTTGCGCCGCGGCCGAGCAGGTTTGTCTTCGGGGCCAGTCCCGCTCGCCTGGCGCAACCTCATGGCGAACAAGCGCCGGCTGTTGCGGTCCAGCGCCGGCATCGGCTTCGCGGTGCTGTTGATGCTGATGCAGCTCGGCTTCGAAAAAGGCTTCTTCGATAGTTCGCTCGACGTCATCAGCGCGCTCGATGGCGACATCTTTGTGCAGAGCGCGCACAAGTATCAGTTTGCGACGCAAGACCCGATCCCGGTTTCGGAGCTGGCGAGCGCGCGGGCCGTTCCCGGGGTTGCGAGCGCGCGGCCGCTCTATGCCGACTGGTACGATTTGTTCTGGAAAAACCCGTTCGACGGCAAGCTGTTCCTGATCCGCGCCTTTGGCTTCGCACCCGACCAGCCGGTCTTCACCTTTGCGCAAGTGAACGCCCAGCGCCAAAAGCTGAATGCTCCCGACACGGTTCTCGTCGACCGGCGCTCCCGGCGCTTTCTGGGCATGGACCGGGCCGCCAGACAATCCGAATTGAACGGCACAAAGGTCAACATCGTCGGCAGCTTTGCCCTCGGCCCCGATTTTCAGAGCGACGGCACGGTCATGATGAGCGACCGCACCTTTGCCAACGTGCTGCGCGGGGCCGCCGGAAATCCGCCGGGGATGGAAGCCGGAGTTATCAAGCTCAAGCCCGGCGCCGACCCGGCCACCGTGCAGGCTGCGCTTGGCAAGGCCCTGCCGCATACGATCACGGTCCTGACCAAGGCCCAGCTCGTCGCATTCGAACGCGCCTATCAGGCGAATGTGTCCTCCGCCGGGCCGATTTTTGCGATCGGGACCGTGGTCGGCTTTGTCGTCGGCATGCTGATCTCCTACCAGATCACCTATGCCGATCTCGCCGATCAGTTGCCGCAATACGCGACTTTGAAGGCCATGGGTTATCCGACGCTTTACCTGCTGCGGGTGGTGCTCGAGCAGGCCGGCTTGAACGCGCTCGCGGGCTGGCTTCCGGCTTGGCTCTTGGGCTTCGTCCTTTACCGGGTCATCAGCGAAATAGCTCTGCTGCCGCTGCGGATGAGTGTAGGAATCTCGTTGGTGAGCTTCGGCCTCACCCTTGGCATGTGCCTGATTTCGGCCGTGATCGCGGTGCGCCGGGTGATCGCGGCAGACCCCGCCGAGGTGTTCTGATGTGCTCCGCAATAGTCGCCGAACCGGCGGCGATTCCGGTCGCGGCAGCGACGGAACTGCCGGCCGTCGTGATGGTCGATGCCTTGAACCATTTTTACGGCGAAGGCGTCGCGCGCAATCAGGTCCTGTTCGACAATAGCATCGCGATCCCGCCGGGTCAGCTCGTGGTGATGACCGGCCCGTCGGGCGCCGGCAAAACCACCCTGCTGACCGTGATCGGCGCCTTGCGCTCGGTCCAGGAGGGGCGGATCGAGGTCTTGGGCCGCGATCTGTCGCATTTGGCGCCGCACGATCTCGTGGCGGTGCGGCGCGGCATCGGCTTTGTCTTTCAGATGCACAATCTGTTCGACGCGCTCACCGCTTACGAAAACGTCAAGATGGCGATGCAGCTCGGCCACGAGCCGCCGAGCGAGATGCGGCGGCGCGGCATCGGCATCCTCGAGCGGCTCGGGCTCGGCCACCGGATCGATTACAAGCCGCGGTTCTTGTCCGGCGGCGAGCGGCAGCGAGTGGCGATCGCTCGCGCGCTGGTCAACCGCCCGCGCCTCATCCTCGCCGACGAGCCGACCGCGGCGCTCGACCGGGATTTCGGCGCGCACGGTGATCGACCTGCTCAAGGAGGCGACAGCCGAAGACAACGCCGCGGTGATCATGGTCACCCATGATTACCGCATCATCGAATCCGCCGACCGCCTGGTGCACATGGTCGATGGTCGGATCGCGTCCGATGTGGTGCTGCACGATGCGCTGCGAATTTGCGAGTTCCTGCGCGCTGTCGATCTGTTCCGGGCATTGACCCCGACCCAGCTGACCAACGTCGCGGAGAAGATGACAAAACGCCACTTCGCGACCGGCGACGCGATCATCCGCGAGGGCGAGCCGGGCGAAGAATTCTTCCTGATCTCCGACGGCGAAGTTCGACGTCGTCCGCGCCGACCACGAGGTGGCGCGGCTGGGACGGGGAGATTTCTTCGGCGAGGTCGCGTTGATCAGCGGCGAGCCGCGCAACGCCACCGTCCTTGCAACCGAGCCGAGCGATGCGTTCGTGCTCGGCAAGGCCGATTTCCAATCTGCGATCGAAACGAGCGCGAGTTTCCGCGAGCAGCTTTACCGCGTCTATTTCCTGCGACATTGACGGAAACGGATTTTCTCGAGCGGTTGAACAAATTTTTGGCTGAGCAACCAGAATAAATTTTGTCGCGAAGCCGCCCTTGCCAGTTGCGGCGATCTCGCCTATGCGCAGGCGCGTGGCCGAGATCGCACCCGCCGCCGGCACAGAAGAGATCGAGACCGCGCCCGCCGGCACCCGCCGCGCCGACGCGCGGCTACGCGACAGCGAACTGTTTTTGCTCGTGCTCGCGCTTGGCGCCGGTATCGCCGCCGGCCTCGGCGTCGTCGTCATCGATCTGCTGCTCGACGTGATCCGGCACTACGCTTTCGCCATGCCGTTTGGAGGTCATCTGAGCAGTGCCGCCGCCCTGGGGCCGGCCCGCCTGGTGGCAGTGCCGGTTATCGGCGGCATCCTCGCCGGCCTCAGCTCGCTGCTGCTGCGCCGCTGGCGCCCGCGCGAGGTGGTCGACGCGATCGAGGCGAACGCGCTGTTCGGCGGACGGATGTCGCTCGGCGACAGTCTCGGGCTCGTCTGGGTAACGATCCTCTCCGGCGGGTTTGGCGCCTCGGTCGGGATGGAAGCGGCCTACACCCAACTCGGCGCGGCAATGGCCTCGCGGCTCGGGCGCAGCGTCGAGCTGCGCCGCGACGATATGCGCACCTTGGTCGGCTGCGGTGCTGCCGGGGCCATCGCGGCAGCCTTCAACGCTCCGCTGACCGGCGCCTTCTACGCCTTCGAGCTGATCATCGGCAGCTATACCTTGCAGGCCTTGGCGCCGGTCGGTATTGCCGCCTTGACCGGGACTTTGGTCGTGCGCGGGCTGATCGGCTCGAACCCGATCTTTGTCGTGTGGCACGACATCGCCTTGTCGGGATCGGATTACCTGGCCTTTTTCGGGGTTGGGCTCGCCTCGGCCGGGCTCGGCATCCTGACCATGAAAGGGGTGACCTCGACCGAGACCCTGTTTCGGCTGCAGGCGGTGCCGCGCTGGGCCCGGCCGGCGCTCGGCGGCCTGATCATCGGTCTCATTGCGCTGCCCTTCCCAGAGATTCTCGGCAGCGGCCACGGCGGCATCCTGCACGCGCTGCATTCCGGATACGCGCTGCCGTTTCTCGCCGGGCTGGTGGTGGCCAAGATCATCGCGTCGGCGGTTTCGATCGGCTCAGGGTTTCGCGGCGGACTGTTCAGCTCGTCGCTGTTTCTCGGCAGCCTGTTCGGCAGCCTGATCGGCGGATTGCTGGTCCGTCTCGGGCCCGGCCTGTCCGCCGATCCGCTGATCTATGCGCTCGTCGGGATGGGTGCGGTCGCTGCCGCGATCGTTGGGGCGCCGATGACGATGATCATGCTGGTGCTGGAAACGACCGGCGATTTTTCGGCGACGATCGGGGTCATGGTCGGAGTGGTCACCGCGGCGATCGCCGTGCGCCATTGGTTCGGCTATTCCTTTGCCACCTGGCGCTTTCATCTGCGCGGGCTGGCGATCCGCAGCCCCGAGGATATCGGCTGGATCAACGAGCTGTTTATCGGCCCGATGATGCGGCGCGACCCGGCGGTCATCGCCGCCGACCTGCCGCTCGACGAACTGCACCGGCGCTTTCCGGCCGGCAGCACCAAGCAGGTCTTCGTGGTCGACGGCGAGGGCCGTCTGTCCGGCATCATCGACCCGACCGAGGCGAACGGCGCCGACCGCGCCGGTGAGGCGAAGACCGTCGGCGACCTGGTCTCGGAACCCGCCCCGTTTCTGCTTCCGGGCGACAATCTGCGCACCGCGCTCGATCGTTTCAGCGAGGCGGCGCAGGAGATGCTGCCGGTCATCGACAACGCCGACGGCCGCCGTATCCTCGGCTATTTGAGCGAGGCCTATGCGCTGCGCCGCTACGCGCACGAGCTCGAACGCCACCGCGGCGCGCAGCAGGACGATGCCGGCATTTTCAGCCCCGCCTCCGGCGATTCGACGGCAACGACACAGCACGGGCAAAAATAGCCGAAAACGGCTTCACCTGCCACGCCAGCGGCGAATTGCCGCCGCGAGGGGCTCTGGCCGCGGCTCCGACCGGCCCTCCCGCATAAAATAGATGGCGCGATTTCGCATGGCTGCGCTACAATGGGCGCAACACTCCGACGATTGGGCGTAAGCCTGCTGTAAGCTGGCAGCGTTCGGGCGCGTGGGCGCAAAGCACCCGAGCTGCACGTCGGACGACCTCCATTTTCCGGTCTGACGGCCGGCATGACGAAAGGCTGAACAGCATGGCGCAGGTTGCGCTTCGGAATATCGTCAAGACCTTCGACAAGACCCCGGCGGTGCGGGGCATCGATCTCGACATCGCCGACCGCGAGTTCATCGTCCTGGTCGGCCCGTCGGGATGCGGCAAGAGCACGACGTTGCGGATGATCGCCGGCCTCGAGGAATGCACCGAAGGGGAGATCTATATCGGCGACCAGCTGGTCAACGACGTGCCGCCGAAGGACCGGGACATCGCGATGGTGTTCCAGAACTACGCGCTCTATCCGCACATGACGGTGTTCGAAAACATGTCCTTCGGCCTGCGGCTGAAGAGGTTCCCGAAAGCGGAGATCAAGGAGCGCGTCGAGGCTGCGGCCCGCATCCTCGACATCACGACCCTGCTCGACCGCCGGCCAAAGGCGCTGTCCGGCGGCCAGCGTCAGCGCGTCGCGATGGGCCGCGCGATCGTCCGCAACCCCAAGGTCTTCCTGTTCGACGAACCGCTGTCGAACCTCGACGCCAAGCTGCGCGTGCAGATGCGCACCGAGATCAAAAAGGTGCATCAGAAGGTCACGACGACAACGGTTTATGTCACCCACGACCAGATCGAGGCGATGACCCTGGCCGACCGGGTCGTGGTCATGAACGGCGGGCGGATCGACCAGATCGGCACGCCGAACGAGGTCTATCACCATCCGAGAACCCGGTTCGTCGCCGGCTTTATCGGCTCGCCGATGATGAACCTGCTGCCCTGCCGCCTGGTCCAAAACGGCAGCGGGATGACGGTTCGGCTATCGGATTGGCTCTCCTTCCCGGTGCCCCCGTCGCGCGAAGCGCATTACCGTCCGCACCTCGGCAGCGAGCTCTTGTTCGGACTGCGCCCAGAGCACATCACCGAAGCGCGCGGCGAATCGGTACCGGGTGCCGTACCGTTCTCGGCCAGGCTCGATGTCGTCGAGCCGATGGGCATGGAAACGATGGTCTATTTCATCGTCGACGGGGTCGAGGTGTGCGGCCGGGTCAACCCGACCTCGGCCGGCGCGGTCGGCGAGCCGATGCCGCTCGTCGCCGACCTCAACCAGATGCATCTGATCGACCCGCAAACCGAATTGGTGGTCTGACCCGGGCGGTCGTGCGAGCCGCGGCGATGACGCTGAGCGGAAAAGCCGCTCTCGTCAGCGGTGCGGCGGGAGGCATCGGCCGGGCGATCTCGCAGGCCTTTGCCGAGGCCGGCGCGGCGGTCGCCTGCTGCGACATCGACGTCGCCGGGGCGGCGGAGACGGCACGGCTGGTGGAGCAGGCCGGCGGTCGCGCATTCTCCCGGCGCTGCGACGTTGCCGTCGAGGAGTGATACGCGGGCGGCCGCGGCCGCGGCACAGAGCGCCTTTGGCCGGCTCGATATCCTGGTCAGCGGCGCCGCACCGCATGACGCCGGCGGCACGATTCTCGAGACCGAGCCCGGCGAATGGGAGCGGGTGGTGGCGGTCAATCTGACCGGCTCGTTTCTGCTCTGTCGGGCGGTGCTGCCGCTGATGATCGCCGGCGGCGGCGGCTCGATCATCCTGATCGCCTCGCAGCTCGGGCGTGTCGGCAGCGCCGGGCGTGCGGCCTATTGCGCGACCAAAGGCGCCCTGATCCAGCTCGCCAAGGTCATGGCGATCGACCATGCCGGGGAGAATATCCGGGTCAACACCTTGTCGCCGGGAGCGGTCGAGACCGAGCGGATCCTGCGCCGTTACGGCAGCTTCGCGGCAGCGCGCGAAGCGATCGGCCCCAAGCATCTCTTGGGACGCCTCGGCCGACCGCCGGAGATCGCCGCGGCCGCGGTATTTCTCGCCGGCGACGGCGCCAGCTTTGTCACCGGCAGCGACCTGGTCGTCGACGGCGGCTACACCGCAATTTGACCCGACATCCCGGCCGGGCCGCTCAGGCCTCGACCTGGTCGAGAACGCGTCCCGTTCGCGGCAAAGCAGGCCGCGATCAGCCGGCCGCCGCGCCCGGCGCCGCCGTCGAGCGATACGGCGAACTCGCGTTCGACCAGCCCGCGCTGCTGACGGTCCACACCTCTGACCACCCGGCGAAAGCCTTCGAACGGAGCGGCGAGATCGAGGATGTCGTCGCCGCCCCACCAGAAGGCGTCGCCTTGCGCGGCGAGCGGGCGCGACGGTGCGATCGCGGCATGGACAAAGAGCAGCCCGCGATCTTCGGTGAAGGCGGCGTGGCGCAGCGCCGAAAACAGCATGATGTGCCCGGGGGCCGCGTTCATCGCGCTGCGCAATGCCCCGGTCCACCGGGTGATCGTGCGCGGGCCGTCGCGGGCGGCGGCAAAGCCCTGACGCAGATCGCCGCCATAGGCGCGCACGGTCGGCTCGACGCCGGCCCGGACCATCCAGCGCAGGACCTCGCCGGGATTAGGCGCAAATTGCAGCTGCAGCAGCTTCTGCCACATCTCTTCCTGGGCTCCGCGCAGAAACGCCACGTCGCAGGCAAAGCCGCGCCGGCGGCCGAGAAACCGGCGGCGGAAATCGAGCAGCTCGTCGATCGTGGCCCGCACCGCCTCGCCGTGACCGAGGTAATTGCCGAGATAGACGACCCGGTCGCCCTCTTGAAAACGCTCGCTGATCCGGTCGTGCAGGCGCACCAGGCGCGGCGCCTCGGCGTGGATGGCGGCGATCGCCCAAACCCGACGCGCGGCCCGCAGATGCACGATATGCTGCTCGGGCTGCTGCCCGGTTCACCCCACGCCCTGCTTCGGCCCCGAGCGGCGGCGCCCGGTTCAGGCGGTCAGCAGCTGCTCGACCCGCTGTGTCGCGGTCGTCTCGTCGATGCGCTCGACTGCGGCGAACTCGCGCACGAATCGATCGAGCGCGGCCTGATAGATCTGCCGTTCGCTGTAGGACTGCTCCGGCTGGCCGACGTTGCGGTAAAGATCGCGGACCACCTCGGCGATCGAGGCCGGGATCGCCCGAGGCGATTTTGGCTTGGTATTCCTGCGCGCGGCGGCTCCACATCGTGCGCTTGGCGCGCGAGCGCCCGCGCAGCTTGGCCAGTGCGGCATCCATTTCCTTGCGGCTCGACAGCTTGCGCAGGCCCGACACCTTGGCCTTGGCCAGCGGCACCCGCAAGGTCATCCTGTCCTTGTCGAAGGCGACGACAAAGACGCTGAGCGTATACCCGGCGATCTCCTGGGTCTCGATGCCGACGATCTTGCCCACCCCATGCGTCGGATAGACGACGAGATCACCCGTAGAGAATAGAGGCTTTTCCGACGTCATGTCCGTCTCTCGCTATCGAACCGAGTGATCATGCCGGGACGCTTTAGCGCGCTGCTGCACCGCGGCGACGGCAACCGCCTACAACTCGGCGAAAAGCAGCGGAATCGAACAGGAACACGTCCACCGCACACTAACCAGACTATCACGAAATCGGCACTGAAGCCAGCGGGTCACCTATGCTTCGGGCACATATCCCCGGCCCGACCCGCCCGTGCCGGTCAGCTGCCGCCCGGCTTTGGGCTGAACTCTTTCTCGTATTTGTCGGGGACGTCCTTCCACTCGTCCGCATCTTCGGGATATGGCTTTTTGCGGGTGATGTTTGGCCAGCTCGCCGCATAGTCGCGGTTCAGCTCGACCCAGCGCTCGGCTTCGGTCTCGCTGTCGGGAATGATCGCGTCTACTGGGCATTCCGGCTCGCACACCCCGCAATCGATGCACTCGTCGGGATGAATGACCAGCATGTTCTCGCCTTCGTAGAAACAGTCGACGGGGCACACTTCGACGCAATCCATGTATTTGCAGCGAATGCAGGCTTCGGTGACGACATAGGTCATGGTGGTGGCTTCTTCTCCTGAGCGCTTCGGGCGGCCGGTTCGGCTCAGCGACGGATCAGGGTGTCGCGTCGAGCCCCAGCCGCTCGAGAACGCGCTGCCGCGCCATGCCGCGTTCGCGATCGGGCACGTAAATCAGCCCGCCGACGCGGCGCAGCAGACTGTCCTCATATTGATCGAGCACACCGTCGGCATAGGCGACCTCCCACAGCATTTCGACCAGCTCGACACGCTGCGCGAAGGACAACCGCTCGTTGACGATTTGGGTGAGGTGAAAGAGCTCGGCCGAGCGGAGGGCTTCGCGCTCGCCGGCGCCAAGCAGGGCGCGCGCATCCTCGTGCGACAGTTTGAAGCGCCGTTCGAGCAGTCGCGCCACGACGGCACGTTCCCGTTCGTCGAAATGGTCGTGGCTGTGCGCGACCTCCACGAGCAATGCGGCGAGAGCCAGCTGCAGCTCGTCCTGCGGTCCGGTCGTGCCGCCCGAGGGGGCACCCGCCAACCATCCCAGAATACTATCGATCATCGTCGCGTGCCTAGCATGGCGCGCCGAGCAGGGGCAACCCCACATGGTTTGGGGTCTTGCGCCGCTTACCCGCACCCGACCCGATCGCGGACGCTGGCGACGACCGCGGAAATGAATTGTCGCACCGGCCGTTGTGGCCGCGCGTAAGATAATGGATGCGGCCTTTGAGCAAGCGCGGCACGGTCCTCGTTCTCCACTTTGTCGGTCAGATGCCGCTCGCCGGCATTGCCTGGCAGGCAATGCATTACCTGCTGGGCCTGCAGCAGCTCGGCTATGAGGTCTGGTATGTCGAGGATGGCGGGGCCAACCCCTACGACCCGCGAATCGCCAGCGTCACGATGGAATGCGACTACAACGTCGCCTTTCTGCGGCGCGCGATGGTGAGCCACGGGCTCGGCGGGCGCTGGGCCTACTGGGACGCGATCAACGATGTCTGGCACGGTCTCGGGCGGGAGCGAGTGCACCGGCTCTATGCCGAGGCAGACGGGCTGATCAACCTGTGCGGCGCCACCCGACTGCGCGAGGAGCATCTTGCCTGCCCGGTTCGCGTCATGATCGACACCGATCCGGTCTACGAGCAGATCAAATACGCCAAATCCGACGTTGCGGCGCGCGCCTATCTCGATGCGCATACCCACTTTTTCAGCTACGGCGAGAATCTGGGCGCGGCCGACTGCCCGGTGCCGCTGTCCGGGATCGCCTGGCGCCCGACCCGGCCGCCGGTGCTGCCCTCGTTGTGGCCCGAACCCGGCGATGTCCCGCTCGGTTTCTCGACCATCGCCACCTGGGAGAACAAGGGTAAGGACATCGAGTTCGCCGGGTCCCGCTATCTCTGGTCCAAGCACATGAATTTTCTGCGTTTCCTCGATCTGCCGCGACACCGTCCCGAGACCCGCTTTAGCTTGGCGATGGACCCGCCCGACGTCGGGGTGCGCGAAGAGGTCGCCGAAGCCGGCTGGAGCCTCGTCGATCCCGGTCCGATTTCCGCTGGAATGGCGCCCTATCGCGATTTCATCGCCGGGTCGCGCGGCGAATTCACCGTCGCCAAGGACATCTATGTCCGGCCGAACAGCGGTTGGTTCAGCGATCGCAGCGTCTGTTATCTCGCCGCGGGACGGCCGGTTGTGACCATGCGCACCGGGTTCAGCAAGTTCTACCCGGTCGGGCGCGGCTTGTTCGAATATTCGAACGTCGAGGAGGCGCTCGCCGCGATCGACGCGATCGCTGCCGATTACCCGGTCCACAGCCGCGCCGCGCGCGCGCTGGCCTGCGAGCATTTCGCCGCCGACCGCATTCTCGGCGCGCTGACGGCCGCGGCCGGGTTCTGATCCTTAAACCCGCAATCCGACGCCCGATCATAAACCAATGGCAGTTGCCCGGGTGGGTACAGCCCGATCGGTGCAGCGATCGATTGACCTATTGTCCAACCCTCTTCTTAAAGCCGCCGCGCCGCCTCAGCGTGGGATAAAAATGAAATTCTTAACATAACGGGCCCGTGATGCCGGGTTACTTCGAGGGGCGATCTGATGCTCTTCTGCAGAAAAGTGATTAATGTTCGTCAATCCATTGCTGCCGAGAAATAAGCCGTCATAATCCATGGTGATCAATGTATCGAATACCTTATGGATCGCATCGCCGACATGGGCCCACTCGCTTTCAACAAAAAGGGTCGGGCGATCCCGATGGAGCGTTTCTGCAGCGCCGCGTACTACGCTCAATTCATGACCTTCAACGTCGATCTTGATAAATCCAATGGGACCCAGATGCAAATCGTCGATACGGCATCCCGGGGTTCGCACCAATCCATATTGTCCCGCAGCGGGTTGATTTAGCGATCCGCCATTACTGCTCCACCCCTTGCGGTTCCGAGGGACGAAGAGCTCTACTTCGGTCGCTCGGTCGGTTACTGCGCGTCGATACGTCGTCACATTACGGTCAGCCACATGTTTCAGAATATTAAAAGCCAGCGGGTTTGGTTCGAAGGCGTGCACATGTTTACTGTAACGTGCCAAGAAGTAGGTGAACAACCCCAGGTTGGCTCCGACATCCAGGCTGATCTTTGCCGGATTTATCAGGAATTGCAATAACGCCATCTCAGGGTCGATATGTTTCATGTATTTATAGGATCGATAGCGGTAATATCCCCGAAAAGGAACCCATTTAAATTTAAGGCTCTGTCGAAATGCGTTCACCCGGTCTCGCAGCGAGACCACCGGAAGCCCAGCGCCGTGGATTGGCTCGGCGTCTGACAAAGTCATCCTGCTGGTCGACCAGTAGAGAAACCCTCGAACAGCTGCGGGATATGGCGGATGTCGCTCAACAGCTCGCGTTGCAACCCGGCCGGAGCGGACCGGGGAAAGTTCAGATCGATCGAATTGGCGAGACCGCCAAAGCGCTGATCAATCGCCGCGGCGATTTCACAATAGGTGCCGCAGGCGGCGAAAACGCGCACGACCTCGTCCGAGACCTCGGCCGGCATCTCGTTCCATCGCCCTTCGACCGACAGACGATGCAGCTTCAACCCGAGATCGTCGAGCCCGTGCAGCGACAGGATCGGCAAATAGGTTCGGGTCGAACCGTAGAGCGCGACACGCCGGCGCACCCCGTCGATTGCTTCGGCCAGCGCCTTCTCGTCGGCGCCGGTCGCGACAAAGCCGCCGCCATGCACATCGAAATGCTCCCGACTGCGGCCGCCGCGCCGCATCCCTTCGCGGATTCGCGGCAAACACACCTCCTCGAGATAGCGGCGCGAGCACAGCGGGTGGAGGCGTACCCCGTCGCAGATTTCGCCTGCGACGCGCAGCATTGCCGGCCCCACCGCGGCGATTGTCACCGGGACCGTCGGCAATCCGGTCGGTTCCGGCGAGAAATCGGGCGTCATCAGGCTGAGCCTGTAGTGCTCTCCCTCGTAGTCGAGCTTCTCGCCGGTTTGCCAGCAGCGCCAAATCGCGCGCAGCGCGCCGATGTAGTCGCGCAGCCGGGGTGCAGGCGCGCTCCAGGCGATCCCGAAGCGGCGCTCGTTGTGGCCTTTGACCTGGCTGCCGAGACCGAGCACGAACCGCCCGTTCGCGTTCGCATTGAGATCCCAGGCCTGGCTCGCCATGACCGTCGGGCTGCGCGGGAAAGCGACCGCAACCGAGGTGGTCAGCTCGATCCGGGTCGTGGCGAGTGCCCCAAAGGCGAGCGGGGCGAATGGGTCGTGGCCGAGCTCGACGGTGGTCACTGCGTCGAAGCCGGCCGCTTCCGCCGCCGCCGCGAACGGCCCGGCGTCGCGCCAATGCTTCGCCGGCAGGGTCGCAAACACCCGCATCAGGCGCGCTCCGCGCCGCCGCACGCGACCCGCGCCATGACCAGAACGACAAACAGCGAGAACCACAAGGTCCCCTGCCACCATTCCTCCCAAATCCCATAGGTGGCGAAGGAGGCGACAAACCCGGTCGCGAGGCTGCCGGCGGCGGCGGCGGCAAACAGGCGCGGCCACTCGGCCGCAGCGAGCGCCAGCCAGGCCCAGCCGATCAGAAGCGCGAACATCACCGCTCCCGGCACCCCGAGCTCGAGCCAAAGCTGAAGTGCTGCATTGTGCGGATGGAGCGGCAGCCAGGTCTCCCCTGGTTGGATCGGGTCTCCACCGCCGGGTATCGCCCGCGACGAGTTCGAGCCCCCAGCCGGCGAGAGAATGCTCGGCGATCCGGTCGCCGACAAAAGACCAGATCAGCAGCCGATGTCCGGCCGAGAGCTTGATGGCGTCCGCCGTCTCGACCAGGTCGGAGCCGCGTTCGAGTCGGGCAAAGGTCAAAGGCGCGGTGACGATGACGAGGACCGCGACCAGCGCCGCCGTTCGCATCGCACCCACCCGCCGCCAATAGCAGAGCAGCGCCGTCCCCAGTCCGGCGGCGAGCGCCACCTTTGCCGCGGTCCCGGCGAGCGCGCAGATTATCGCGGCGGCGGCGAGCGCGAACAACAGTGCGGCGAGCTTATGGCCCCGCGCCATCAGCGCGGCGCTCGTCGGCAGCAGCAGGATGGCAAACGCGACCGACGCTTGGTTGAGCCACGCCGGTTGATAGAAGCGGTCGGAAAAGGGCTTGCTCAGCGCCCCGTGGGTGGCGAGATCGGTCGCAGCCATCGCAATCGCGAGGACGAAGCCGGCGAGCAGAAACGCGTTCAGCCGCCGCGGCGCCGAAACCAAATCGGCCGCGAGCGCCATCGCCAGACCGGCCGCGAACAGGCCGGAGAGCCGGGCCGTCATGTCGAGCGAACGCAACGGATCGATCGACCATAGGGCGGAGACGCAACCCCAGACCAGAAGAGCGACGGCCAGTTTGGCCGGAACGGCGAGACCGCGGCGCCAGGCCGGTCGGCTCGTCGACAATATCAGCCCGGCGGCAAACAAACCCGCAAGCGAGGCCAAGGCTGCGATGCCTCGCGGCACCAGGACAAGGAGCGGAAAGAACAGCAGCGCCGCCGCATCCAGGCCCGCCTCGAATCCAATCGCCAGCCGCCGCACCGTCGTCGGAGCGGAACGCCGGGGAGACCGCGCAGCGCCGATCGTCATCTCGAGAAGTCCGCCCGCCCGGCGCACCACCCCTCCCGATCAGGCAAGAATTTCGATCGTGGAAAAGAAAAACGCGATCTCCTGCGCGGCATTTTCCAGCGAATTGGAGCCGTGCACGGAATTGGCCTCGATCGACTCTGCGAAATCTTTGCGGATGGTTCCCGGTGCGGCGTTCGCCGGGTCCGTCGCACCCATGATCTCGCGGCTGAGGGCGACCGCATCCGGTCCTTCAAGCACCTGGACGACGATCGGGCCGGAGCTCATGAACGCGACAAGACCCCGGTAGAATGGGCGCTCGGCGTGAACCGCGTAAAACCGCTCGGCCTGTGCCTCGCTCAGCCGAATGCGCTTCTGGCCGACGACGCGCAGCCCGCGCCGCTCGAATCGGTCGTTGATCGCCCCGGTCAAATTGCGCCGGGTGGCGTCCGGCTTGAGGATCGACAAGGTCCGCTCGATCGGCATCGGCTGCTTCGCATTGGGAGTGGCCTCTGCTTATAGCCCCGGTCCGCGCGGCCGGCAATCGGCGGTGGCCGGCTCACTAGGAGCGGCGCTCCCATCCCGAGGGGGTCTGCTGCCAATAAGTCAGGACATGGCCCGCCGCGCGCGCGCGGCGCCAGCGCTCGCGCGCCGCCTCGACCGCCTCCGGGTCTTTGCCGTCGAACATGTCGGCGCAGCGTGCAAAGGTCGACAGATCGCCCTCCTCGACGCCGTCGACGAGCACCGCCATCGATGCGCGGTTCGGGTTTTCGTCTCGGTCGGTGAGCCAGATCGGCTGCGCCGCGGCATCGCCGTCGCGCGCCGAACCGTGCGGCAGAAAGCTCGCCTCCTCGTAGGTCCACAAGATCGAATCGAGCCACGCCACGCGTTCGGCCGAGCCAACCCGGACGACGACGGAATGACCCTGCGCGCGCGCCCGCTCCAGGAGCTTCGGCAAGGCCCGTTCGAGCGGCATCGACAACAGGTGGTAAAAGCCGATCTCTGTCAAACGCCGCTATGCCTCTTCGTAATGGGCGGCGACGAAACGATCGAGTAGGCGAACGCCGAAGGCCGTCGCACCCTTGGGGACGGTCGCGGTATCCTTGCTCGACCACGCCATCCCGGCGATGTCGAGATGCGCCCATGGCACCTTGTTGACAAAGCGCTGCAAGAACTGCGCCGCGGTAATGCTGCCGGCCGCGCGTCCACCGCCAATGTTCTTGACGTCGGCGGCGTCGCTGTCCATCTCGCGGTCGTAGCTGTCGGCGAGCGGCAGGCGCCAGACCTCCTCGCCGACCGATTTGCCGGCCTGGGTCAGCCGTTCCGCCAGTTCGTCGTCATTGGCGAACAGCCCGGCGCGGTGGTGGCCGAGTGCGACGATGACGGCACCGGTCAGGGTTGCCAAGTCGATCATCAGCCGCGGCTTGAAACGGTCCTGGCAGTACCACATCGCATCGGCCAAGACGAGCCGCCCCTCGGCGTCGGTGTTGAGGACCTCGATCGTCTGTCCCGACATCGAGGTGACGATATCACCCGGCCGCTGCGCGGTACCGGACGGCATGTTCTCGACCAGGCCGACAATGCCGACGGCATCGACCTTGGCCTTGCGCGCGGCCAACAGCCGCATCAGGCCGATGACTACAGCCGAGCCCGCCATGTCCCATTTCATGTCGCCCATGCCCGCGGCGGGCTTGATCGAGATGCCGCCAGTGTCGAAGGTGACCCCCTTGCCGATGAATGCGAGCGGCGCGCCGGAACCGCCGGAGCCGTGCCATTCCATGACGACGAGGCGGGGCGGGCGGGCGCTGCCCTGGGCGACACCGAGCAGCGCGCCCATTCCGAGCTTGCGCATCGCCCTTTCGTCGAGAATTTCGACCTTGACGCCTATTTCCTCGAGCGTACGCGCCTGTTCGGCCAACGTCTCGGGATAGATCACGTTGGCCGGCTCGGAAACCAGATCGCGGGTGAAAAACACGGCTTCGGCAGTGTTTTCGAGCAACCGCCAAGCGCGCTTCGCCGCGCCGGCCGCCGCGGTCGACACGGTCAACCGGGTGAGGGAGGGTTTCTGTTCCGGCTTCTCCTTGGTCTTGTACTTGTCAAAGCGATAAGATCTTAGCCGCACGCCGAAGGCGAGCTCGGCGGCCGCTTCGGCGGCGCCGATCGGGGCTCCCTCGCCGACATCGACAGCAACCGTCGCCTCGGTCTCCCCGGCGCCGTTCAGATGCGCGGCAAGCGCGCCGCCGAGATCCTCGAAGACCCGCGCGCCGGCCTCTGCCGGTTTGCCGAGCCCGGCCAAGACGATTCGGCTCAACGGCAGGTTCGCCGGCGCCACGAGCGGCAACAGCTCGCCCTTTTTGCCGCTGAATCGGGCGGCGCCAGCGAGCGCTCTGACGATCGCGCCCCCGCTCGCCTCATCGAGCCGGCGGGCGGCTGGCGTCAATACCCTTTCCTCCCAGATCCCGGCGACCGCGGCCCCGGAATGCGGCAGGTCCGGCTCGGCAAAGCTGATCTTCATTGCGCACCCTCAAACAATCGCAGGAAAGCGGCCAAACCGCCGCTCTTGGCCCCGAGCACATCGGCCGATAAGTACATCAAAGGCGGGGGTCGGCGCCAGATGCTGCGGACCGAACGGCGGCGCAGGTCCGGGAATGCGCAGATCTGGGCCCAACCGGCGATCGGCAGCCCTGCCGCGCAGAGCTGCCGCCGAAATGCCTCTGGCCGGGCCCGGACGGCCTCCCTATGATCGCGCGCCGATGACGAGCCTCACCCGCTATATGCTGAGACAGTGCTTCGGCGTCATGATTTTCGTCACCATGGCTCTCAGCGCCGCAGTTTGGCTGGCGCAGTCCTTGCGCCTGGTGGATCTGATCGTCAACCGGGGACTTTCGATAGAGGTCTTCCTCTATCTTGCGGCGCTGATCCTGCCCCGCTTTCTCGACATCGTGCTGCCGATCGGTGTCTTCATCGCCGTGCTGTTCACCTTCAATCGAATGACGGCGGAGAGCGAGCTCGTCGTCATGCGTGCGGCGGGAATGAGCCCGACAGCTCTGGCCAAGCCGGTGCTGATCCTGGCAGGCATCGCTTTTGTCTTTCTGATGAGCCTGTCGCTCTACTTCCTGCCGGTCGCGAACCGCGCTTTCAAGGATCTCGAGTTCGAGATCCGCAACCGGTTCGTGTCGAGCCTCATTCAAGAAGGCACGTTCACTACCGTCTCGGACAAGCTGACCTTCTATATCCGCAGCCGAGACGACCACGGCGATGTTGTCGGGCTGTTGATCAACGACAGCCGCGACCCGCATCGCCCGGTCACGATCCTCGCCGAGCGCGCCGCCTTTGTCGACACTCCGACCGGCTCGCGGATCATCATGATCAACGGCAACCGCCAGCAATACGACCCGCAAACGAGAAAGCTTTCGGTCTTGACCTTTTCACGTTATACGCTCGATCTCGGCGCTTTGCAGGACGCCCCGGTGGTCCGATTTCGCGAGGCGCAGGAGCGCTTTCTCGGCGAGCTGTTGTTTCCGCCGCCCGGCATCAACCCGATGCTGCGCCACAGCTTCGTCATCGAGGCCAATCAGCGCATTCTGATCCCGCTCTCCGTCTTCAGCTTTGCGCTGATCCCGCTCGCCTTCCTGCTGCCCGGCGACTTCAACCGAAGGGGACAGCTGAAGCGCATTATGCTGGCCGTCGGCGCCGCGTTTGCGTTCGAATTGATCGGTTTCGGCATCAACGACTTGGCCGCCCGCTTTGCCCTCGTGATCCCGCTCAGCTACGTGATCGTCCTGTTGCCGGCCGCCCTCAGCTTGGGAATTCTGCTCCGGGGCGGGATCAGGCCGGGTTTGGGGCGGCCGATCTTCGCCGCCGGCCAGGCGCCCTGACGGGCCGGCGCACCGAAGGCCGCTCCGCTCGTGCAACTCGCCAAGACCCTTTCCGCCTATATCGCGCGGCAGTTCTTCGCATGGTTCTGCGGCGTCTTCGCGGCGATGGCGATCATCACCTTTCTGCTCGACTACATCGAGCTGATCCGCCGCGGCGGATCGCGAATCCAAGCAACCCTCGGGCTGCTGTTCGAGATGGCGGCGCTCCAGCTGCCGCAGACCGCCCAGGAGGTGCTGCCGTTTGCGGTGCTGTTCGGGACCATGCTCGCCTTTTGGCGGTTGACGCGAAGCAACGAGCTCGTAGTCGCCCGCGCGGCGGGGGTCTCGGTCTGGCAATTCTTGACCCCCGCCGTGCTCGTGGCATTGCTGATCGGCATTTTCGCCGTCACGATCTTCAACCCGATCGCCTCGGTGGCGGAAGCGAATTACGAAAGGCTCGACAGCAGCGTCTTGCGCGAAGGATCGGATCAGCTGTTGCTGTCGAACGCAGGGCTTTGGCTTCGGCAGAGCGACGAGGCCGGCAGGCAGATCATCATCCATGCG
Organism: uncultured Alphaproteobacteria bacterium; assembly: GCA_963795485.1. Classification (GTDB taxonomy): domain Bacteria; phylum Pseudomonadota; class Alphaproteobacteria; order ATCC43930; family CGMCC-115725; genus AP-15. Next base: position 632,450 of record CAWCIL010000006.1, on the reverse strand, counting down.
GCCAAGCTCGCCGGCCCGGGTCTCAATCTCGACGACGTCACGCTGTTTTTCTTTAATGACCGGACCCAGTTCACCTCGCGGATCGATGCGCGAACGGCACAGCTCGAAGCCGGCGATTGGGTGGTCGAGAACGGCGTTCGCTGGCGGCCGAACGCACCGCCGCAAGCTTTCCCGCAGTGGCGCCTGCCGACCCAGCTGACGCCGCATAAAATCGAAGAGAGCTTCGCCTCGCCCGACACGATGTCGTTTTGGGAGCTGCCCGGCTTCATCGCCTTGCTGGAACGATCGGGCTTTCCGGCCCAGCGCCATCAGCTGCATTTCAACGTGCTGCTGGCGCGTCCCTTCCTGTTGTGCGCGATGGTCCTGATCGCCGCCATCTTCAGCCTGCGCATGCAGCGGCGCGGCCGAACCACCTTGATGATCGTCGGCGGCGTAGCCAGCGGCTTTGCGCTCTACGTCCTTTCGGACATCGTCTTTGCACTCGGGCTTTCGGCCAAGGTTCCGGTCGTCCTCGCCGCCTGGACACCCACCGGGGTCAGCCTGATCTTTGGCGCCTCGATGCTGCTGCATCTGGAGGATGGCTGATGGGGGATGGCCGGGCTCTCGCCAGGCCCGGGCTCGGCTCCCGGATCGTGTCGCGGCGCGCCCTCGGCACTCTGCTGTCCTGGCTGCTTGCCGTCGCCTTCGCATTTCCGGCCGCGGCCCAGATTAGTCTTTCCGGCCAGAAGCAGAACCCCAACGCCCCGATCGCGCTGCGCGCCGACGAAGTCGAATACAACGAGGACCTCGCCCTGACGATCGCTCGCGGGCACGTCGAGATCTCCCAGAACGGTGAGGTCCTGCTGGCCGATACGGTCACTTACAACCAGCGCACCGATACGATCACGGCATCGGGAAACGTCAGCCTGTCGCAGCCGACCGGCGAGATCCTGTTCGCCAATTACCTGGAGCTGCGCGATGCAATGAACCAGGGATTTGCCAAGGATGTGCGCATGCTGCTCGCCGACCGGTCGCGGCTGGCGGCCAACACCGCGCGGCGCACCAACGGCAATCGGACCGAGCTGCGGCGCGCCGTCTATTCGCCCTGCGACCTGTGCCGCAAAGACCCGAGCGCGCCGCCGGAATGGCAGCTCGAGGCGCGCGAGATCGACGACGACAAGACCACGAAGCTGGTCGAGTTTCGCGACGCCACGATGGATCTCTACGGGTGGCCGATCTTCTACACCCCGTACATCTCGGTTCCCGAGCCCGGGGTTAAGCGCGCGAGCGGCTTTCTCGCCCCGTCTTTCGGCAGCTCGAGCACGATCGGCGAGCACTTCGCAATTCCCTATTACCTGGTGCTCGGACCGGACAAGGACCTGACCTTGACGCCGCGCTTCACCACCAAGGCCGGCGTGGTGCTCGGCGGCGAGTACCGCGAACGCTTCGACAATGGCGAGCTCGTGGCCGAGGGCAGCCTCAACTATAGCAACCCCGAAGGGACCAAAGACACCGGCGACATCGTGCGCGGCAACATCGATGAGCACAGCGTGTTCGACCTCGACGACACCTGGCGCACCGGCCTCGACGTGCAGCGCGTTTCCGACCAGAGCTATCTCTTGGAATTCGGCTACGGCAACCCGCTGCTGAACGCGGAGATCAGCCACGGTTATCTGCAAGGGTTCGACCGGCGGGGCGCGACCGATGTCGATGCCTACGTGTTTCAGCCACTGCTGCCCGGCCTCGGCGATTCGACCCAGCCGATCGTCCTGCCGGTCGTCAACCGCAACTGGCAGAGCGAGCCCGACGCGCTCGGCGGGCGTTGGAACCTCAACGCCAATCTTCTCGACATCGTCCGCGAGGTCGGCACGCAGACCCGGCGGCTCTCGCTCGGCTCGGAATGGGAGCGCAGCTTCAAGGACGGCATCGGCGGCCAATACCTGTTTACCGCGAGCCTGCGCGGCGACGCCTATTCGGTCGCCGATCTGAGCCCGGTGTCGAACCCGGACCTGCCCTCGGCATATTTCCCGGTGGACGGGAAACCGGCAGCCGAGCCGATCACCACCAATTTTCTGACTGGCCGCGCCTTCCCCCAGGTCGGGCTGAAATGGGACTATCCGCTGATCCACCCGGGCGACACGCTCACCCCGCTGATCGAGCCGATCGTTGCGGTTTATGCCGCTCCCAACGGCGGCAACCAGCGCAAGATCCCGGACGAGGACAGCCTGTCCTTCAACTATGACGACACCGATCTGTTCCGGCCCGACCGCCTGTCCGGCTACGATATTGTGGATACCGGACAGCGCGTCGACTACGGCGCCAAATTCGGGCTCTACGACAATAATGGCGGAAGCTATCGGGTTCTGGTCGGTCAAAGCTACCGGGCGGAGATCAACCCGTTTCTGCCGCCCGGCTCTGGCGCGGAAAACCGGCTCTCCGATGTCGTCGGCCGGGTCGTGCTGGCGCCGAACTCCTACCTCGATCTGATTTATCGCTTCCGCCTCGCCGCCAGCGATTTCGCTTATCGCGAACAGCAGGCGACGATCGCCACCGGTCCGACGAATCTCAGGGTCAGCGCCAATTACGTGCTGATCCCGGCGCAGCTTCCGAGCGAAGTTGTGACCAACCCGGTCACCGGTCAGAACGTCCTCTACGGCAAACAGGAGCAGCTTGCTTTTGCGCTCACCGCGAAGCTGACGCGCTATTGGTCGCTTCAAGGCAGCGAGACGATCAATCTCACCGGCAGCTCTAACCTCGTCAACGGGGTCGCCACGCCCGAATCGAGCAGCAGCAGCCTCTACGCCACCCTGGCCGCAATCTATCAGGATGAATGCATGGCTTTTATCGGGTCGCTGACCCAATCCGGCATCCGCAACGGCGCCGTAACCCCCGGGGTCTCGGTACAGTTCAGCGTCGTGTTCAAGAATCTCGGCGAGATCGGCGGCACCGTCGCCTCGATCGCCGGCGGCTCGCTGCCATGACAGCGCGAGGCGTGGTGCGCGGGCCCGGGCAGCAAGTCCAGCAGCCCCGCCCCGGAATCCTGCATGCGGGCGACGGCGCAACGACAAGGGTGTAATATCGGATGCTCGATCGAAAACGCGAGGCTGAGAACGATGACAAGGATTTGCGGGCTTGCCGTGCTGCTGCTGCTGCTGGTCGGTGGTTATCCTGCCGCTGCCGCCCCGGCGGCTGGTCCGCGGCCGGCCCCGGCGCCAGGGGGTCCCTATCCCGAAATCCGGATCGCCGCTGTCGTCAATGACGAAGTCATCTCGGTCTCTGACCTGGCCTCGCGGATCCGGATGGTCATGCTGTCCACCAGCATCGCGGATACGCCGCAGGCGCGCCAGCGGCTTGCCGCCCAGGTGCTGCGCACCATGATCGACGAGAAGCTGCAGATGCAGGAGGCCAAGCGCAAGAACATCACCGCGACCGACGCCGAGATCAAAAAGGCGATCGCCTCGATCGAGCAGCAGAACAACATGAAGCCCGGCCAGCTCGATCAAGTCCTCGACGCGAACGGCATCGATCGCAGCGCGCTGGTCGACCAGGTCAAGGCGTCGATCGTATGGGCCAAGCTGGTGCGGCAGATCGCGGCGGACACAGACCCCGTTTCCGACACAGAAATCGACGATACCCTGAAGCGTCTCAAGCAAGATCAAAACGAGCCGGAGAGCCGGGTCGCCGAAATCTTCCTGTCGGTCGACAACCCGCAGCAGGATGGCGAAGTGCTGGCACTCGCCCAGCGGCTGGTCGATCAGATGAAGCGGGGCGCACGATTTTCTGCGGTGGCCCAGCAATTCTCGCAATCTCCGACCGCGGCCGTCGGCGGCGACCTCGGCTGGATTCACCCGGACGAGCTCAGTCCAACCTTGGCCAAGGCGGTGGCTCAGATGCGCCCGGGCGAACTGTCGCCGCCGATCCGCACCGCAGGCGGCTATTACCTGATGCTGGTGCTCGACCGCCGCAACGGCCGCTCGGTCAGCGAGGAGGATACCGTATTGCACCTCGCCCAGGTGGTGTTCCCGCTGACTCCGCAATCGAGCGAGGAAGCGCGGCGGGCCGCGTTCGACGCCGCCCAGTCGGTCAAGGCCGACGCCAGGACCTGCGCGGACATGATCAGGATCGGCAAGGAGAAGGCGTCGCCGCTGTCGAGCGAGGGCGATCTGAGGGTCAGCCAAATCGCCCCGGCGATGCGCAGCATGGTGCTGGGGCTGGGCGTCGGGCAGCCGTCGCAGCCGATCCTGCAAAAGAACGGCGTCGGCGTGATCATGGTCTGCGACAAGGCCACGCCCAAACCGGTCAACGAAACGCGCGACGACGTCGCCGAGAGCCTGATGCGCAACCGGCTCGACATGCTCGCCCGGCGCTACATGGAGGATCTGCGGCGCGCCGCCTATGTCGATGTCAGGGTTTGACCCGTGATCCTGCCGCTCGCCGCGGCCCTGCCCATAGCCGTAACCATGGGCGAACCCGCCGGGATCGGCGGCGAAATCGCCTTGAAGGCGTGGCTCGGCCGCACTCCGGGCGACCCGGTCTTTTACATGATCGACGATCCCGAGCGCCTCGCCGCCCTTGCGGCACGGCTCGGCTGGCCGGTGCCGGTCCGCGCCATCGCCGCTCCTGCCGAGGCCCCCGATGTCTTCGCCGGGGCGCTGCCGGTAGCGCCGATCGGCGCAGCGCTGCGCGGCCGACCGGGTCATCCCGATCCGGCTGATGTGCCGGCGATTCTTGGTGCAATCGAGGCCGCCGTCACCGATGTCCGGAACGGGGGCGCCGCAGCATTGGTCACCAACCCGATCCACAAGGAGAGCCTCTATCGCGCCGGGTTTCGCCATCCGGGCCACACCGAATACCTGGCCGAGCTCGCTGGAGAAGGAACGACCCCTGTCATGATGCTGGTCTGCCCGCAATTGCGCGTCGTCCCGGTCACGATCCATCTGGCGCTGCGGCGGGCGGTCGACAGCCTGAGCGCGGCGAAGATCGTCGAAACCGGGCGCATTGCCGCAGCGGCGCTGCGCCGGGATTTCGGCATCCCCGCCCCGGTCCTCGCCGTCGCCGGGCTCAACCCGCATGCGGGCGAAGCGGGAGCGCTCGGCGATGAGGAGACCGAGATCGTGGCGCCGGCGATTGCCGAATTGCGCGACCTCGGTATCGACGCGCGCGGGCCGCTGGCGGCCGACACGATGTTCCACGCCGAAGCCCGCCGGTCTTATGACGCAGCATTGTGCATGTATCACGACCAGGCGCTGATCCCGATCAAGACCATCGATTTCGATGGCGGCGTCAACGTGACCCTGGGATTGCCGTTCGTGCGCACCTCGCCCGACCACGGCACCGCCTTTGCGATCGCCGGAAAAGGCGTCGCCCGCGAAGGCAGCCTGGTCGCGGCACTGCGGCTGGCGGCCGACATGGCGGCAACGCGCCGGCAGGCGTCCTGAGCGCGCCGCTGTCCGCGCCGGCCCCGGAGGCGCTGCCGCCGCTGCGCGAGGTCATCGCCCGGCACGGCATCGCCGCCCGGCGTCGGCTTGGGCAGAATTTCCTCCTCGACCTCAACCTGACCGGGCGCATCGCCCGCGCCGCCGGGCCGCTCGACCAGGGCGCGATCATCGAAATCGGCGCCGGCCCCGGCGGGCTGACCCGCGCGCTTCTTGCCGAAGGCGCCCGCCATGTCATTGCCGTCGAACGCGATCCGCGCTGCCTAGCGGCATTGACCGAGCTCGCCGCCGCCTATCCCGGACGTTCTCGAAATCGTCGCCGGCGATGCGCTGGCGCTCGACCCGGCGGCATTGGCCCCGGCGCCCCGCAGGATCGTCGCCAACCTGCCCTACAACATCGCCACCCGACTGCTGCTCCAGTGGTTCGACCGGATCGGCGAATTCGCCGGCCTGACCCTGATGTTCCAGCGCGAGGTGGCGTTGCGCCTCGTCGCGGCGCCGGGCACCAAATCCTATGGGCGGTTGTCGGTCCTGACCCAGTGGCTCGCCGAGCCGCGCATATTGTTCGACGTGCCGGCCCGCGCCTTCACCCCGCCGCCCAAAATCACCTCGACCCTGGTCGGGATCACCCCACGCGCCACCCCGCTGGCCCCCGCCGCCAAGCCGGCGCTCGAACGGGTCACCGCCGCCGCCTTCGGGCAGCGCCGCAAGATGCTGCGCTCGAGCCTCGCCGCCCTCGGCCTCCCGGTCCTGCCCTTGCTCGACCGTGCCGGGATCGCATCGACCGCCGCGCGCCGAGGAACTCACAATCGCCCAATTCTGCGCCCTCGCCGGCGCGATCGAGGGAGGATAGCTGCACCGGCCCTTCGCCAAACCGCCCGCACCGGTCTCGCATCGCCTGTTCCGCCTGTTTTTTCAGGTCGAGATCAGGTCTCTGCACCGCCTCAGATGACAATCTTCACCCCCTCACCAGCAGCGATGCCGGAGAATAGTATGCGATCGTGGCAATTGCGTGGTTGTCGACGCCGCATCACAAAAACGAGTGCCGGCCATCGGGCAGTCTCTCTCGGCTCCGACTCCGACACCTCTGACGCGGACCTGCTGGGGCGTCGCCGCCGGGCTTTGCCATCCTCACGCAATCAAACTGTCATGCGGCGGTCATCCGTGCCGCGTAGCTTCCGCGCGCATTCGGAAAAACGGAGCGGGCGATGCGCATGTTATGGCGAAGCGCGGTCGTGGGGGTGGGTCTGCTGGCGGCTTCGGCCGGTCCGCGGGTCTATGCCGACAGCGGCGATTTGGGCGGCCACGGCATCAAGCGGGTGCTGCTAATCAGCATCGACGGCATGCACGCCCTCGATTTCATCAACTGTTCGCAGGGCATCAGCGGGGTCAATGGCGGGGCGCCCTATTGCCCGCATCTGGCGGCACTCGCCGAGACCGGGGTGAATTATCTCGATACTTCGACCTCAAAGCCGTCCGATTCGTTCCCCGGACTGATGGCGCTGATGACCGGGGGCTCGCCGCGCAGCGTCGGCGCGTTTTATGACGTGGCCTACGACCGCTCGCTCGATCCGCCGGCGACGACCACCGGGAACGGCGTCGCGGGAGCGCCGGGGCTGTGCACGCCGGCGGCGCCGCCGACCGGCACGACCACGGAATTCGACGAAGGGATCGACATCAACAAGCTTCTCCTGAACGGCGGAGCACCCGCCGGCACGGACGGCGGCATCGCGTCGATCGACCCGAACAAGCTCGAGCGCGACCCGGCGCACCGCTGTGCTCCGGTCTATCCGTGGAACTTCGTTCGCACCAACACGATTTTTGGCGTGGTCCACGCGGCCCACGGCTACACCGCCTGGTCGGACAAGCATCCGTCCTACTCGGCGGTCTCGGGCCCCGGCAACGGGACCAATGTCGACGACTACTACGCGCCGGAAATCAACTCGATCCCGGTTGCGCTGCCGCAGGTCAAATTGCTGTCCTGCAATCCGCTGCCCGACCAAACGGCAGTGTCCAGCAGCAATTCGTGGACCGACAGCTTTGCCAACATCGAGTGCTACGACAGCCTGAAGGTGCAGGCGATCCTCAACGAGATCGACGGCAAGGACCACTCCGGAAAGTTGCGGCGACCGGTCCCGAACGTCTTCGGGATGAACTTTCAGGCGGTCAGCGTCGGGCAAAAGCTGATTGAGAAGTCCGTGGGCATGACGGGCGGCTATCTGGACGGAGAAGGAAGACCGACGCCGGCATTGCTTGGAGAGATCGAATTTGCTGACGCGTCAATCGGCAAGATGGTGGCAGCACTCCAGAGTTCGGGGTTCGGTACAATTCGACGCTGATCGTGATTTCGGCCAAGCACGGCCAGAGCCCGATCGACTCCGCACGCTACCTGGGGATCTCGACCACGCCCAACGACCCGATCACGACATCCCCGGCGACGATCCTGGCGAACCTGCTGCCGTTCTCCGAATCGCCGGCAAACCCCAATGGGATCGGGCCGACCGAAGACGATGTTTCGCTGATCTGGCTGGCGAATTCGTCACAGACCGCAGCCGCCGTGGGGATGCTGGAAAGCCAGTCGCCGGCGACCAGCAACATCGCCGGGATCGGCGAGATCTTCTCCGGACCGGCGATCGGCCAATTGTTCAACCTGCCGGGGCTGCCGCCGAACGGCGATCCGCGCACGCCCGATATCGTCGTCACCCCGAATATCGGCGTCACCTATTCCGGCAGCAGCAAGAAGCTCGCCGAGCACGGCGGCTTCTCGCATGACGACACCAACGTGATGATGCTGGTGTCGAACCAGGGCTTTTCTGCCGAGACGGTGACCAGCCCGGTGGAGACGATGCAGATCGCACCGACGATCCTGGCGGCGCTGGGCCTCGACCCGGACAAGCTGACCGCGGTGCAGAAGGAGGGAACCCAGATCCTGCCCGGCCTCGGTCTCGACAACGGCAACTCGCGTTACTAACGGACCTGCTGACGATGGGGCGCCTCCCGGTGAGGCGCCCCTTTTTCGGCCCGCGCAGGGACGTAGGGCAGATCCAATCCACCCTACGCAGCCTGGGTTTCCGCGCCTGGCCGCCCGCGCGGCGATGGGTTTCGCGACGCTCAACCCATCCTACGTTCCTGGCGGGGCCCCACTCTTGTCAGCCCTGGCGCAGGGTGGCGACGAAGTCGGCGAGGCCGGGTTGGCGGTCGCGGCGCAGGCGTTCGGCGGCGATGATGGCGCGGGCCTCGGCGACGCTCGCCTCGACCGTGTCGTTGACGATCACGTAGTCGTATTCCGGCCAGTGGCTCATTTCCTCGGCCGATTTCGCCATGCGCGCGGCGACCGTGGCGGCGCTGTCCTGGGCGCGCGCGTTGAGGCGCTGTTCGAGGGCGGCGAGGCTCGGCGGGAGCACGAAGACCGCGACCAGATCGGGCCGGACGGTGCGGGCGAGCTGCTGGGTCCCCTGCCAGTCGAGATCGCCGACGATGTCGCGGCCGCAGGCGAGCGCCTCCTCGATCGGCCGGCGCGGCGTGCCGTAAGAATGGCCGAAGACATGGGCGTGCTCCAGCAATTCGCGCTGGGCCACCATCTCATTGAAATGGGCTTGGTCGATGAACCGGTAGTCGCGCCCGTCGACCTCGCCCGGCCGCTGCGGCCGGGTCGTGACCGAGACCGACAGCGCGAGGCCCGGTTCGGTTTCGACCAGCCGGCGGGCGATCGTCGTCTTGCCCGCGCCGGAGGGCGAGGAGAGGACGAGCAACAGCCCGCGCCGCCGGATCGGTGGGGCGCTCATTCGATATTCTGCACCTGCTCGCGGAACTGCTCGATCACCGCCTTCAGTGCCAACCCGGCGCGGGTCAGCGCGATGTCGGCCGATTTCGAGCACAGCGTGTTGGCCTCGCGGTTCAATTCCTGGCACAGGAAATCGAGGCGGCGGCCGACCGCGTCGCCCTCTCGCAACAATTCGCCGGCCTGTTCGAGATGCGCACGCAGCCGCTCCAGTTCCTCGCGGATGTCCGAGCGCGCTGCGAGCAGAGCCACTTCCTGCGCGACCCGCTCTTCAGGCATCGAGGACATCTGATCGGCGAGGCCCGCGAGCACCGTGCGCAGCCGCTCACGGATCGCCGCCGGCTGGGCCGCGGCGCAGCTTCCGGCGGCGGTGACGAGAGCGGCCATCTCATCGAGCTGGCTCTCCAGCAGCAGGGCGATGCGCGACCCCTCCGCGACGCGGGCCTTCGCCAACTGGTCGAGAGCGGTGGTCCACCCGGCGAGCACGGCACCTCGGCGCGCCTCGACAACCGCCTCGGCTTCGTCCTCGACGGTTTCAACGACGCCGCGCAGGGCCAGCAACCCGTCGAGGCGCGGCGGCGCCGCCTCGATCTCGCCGGTCAATTCGTTGATCAGCGCGACCAGCTGGGCCAATGCCTCGCGGTTGATCCGCAATGCCGCTGGCGCGGTGCGCGTCACTGAAAGGTTGCCCGAGAAATTGCCCCGGCGAAAACGCTGCGCCAGTGCAGCACGCAATTCCGGCTCCAGCGCGTCGAAGCCGGGGCCGAGGCGCAGCCGCAGATCGAGCGCGCGCCCGTTGACGCTCTTGACCTCCCAGACCCAGGAGGTGCCGTGCGCCTCACCTTGCGCCCGTGCGAACCCGGTCATGCTGGCCACGGCCACGCTTCGGTTCTCCCCAGTGTCGCCGGGCGTCATCGCACTCGCGGTGGCGGCCATACGAAGAACCGGCGCCGCGAGGGTCGCTCAGTTCTTTGACATCAGCGACCAGTACCACGCAAAAAACGGCCGATCGAGCTCGGTTCGACCGGGCCACTGCCTCGGCATCGCCGGCCTCCCGCAACCCCTCGCCCAGGCGATCGACGCCGTCGACAGCCTCGATCGGGAGGGGCATGCCGCGGGGCGCCATCCGGATCAGCTGAATGTCGGTGCGCTCGGCCGATTTCGGGATGACCCGGATCAGCGCCGCTTGCTGCGGCTGCGTCATCATCAGGCTCAACGGGCCGAAAACGGTCGGGCTGGGATCGCCGGGCTCGTCGAACACCAGATGTGGAGCCGATTTGAGGAATTGCAGCGCCAGCTTCCAATTCCAGTTGGTGCTGCAACGGGTCCGCTGGGTCACTTCGGCATCGGCGAGCCAATCCGGGACGGGTGTGGCTGCGACGGCTTCGGGGGATGGCTCGTCGGAGCCGGCCGAACCCGACAGGTCGACGAAGATCAGCCCGTCCTGGACGCAGACCGGGTAGCTCGCCAGCCGCAGCCGCGCCGGGTCGATGCGCGCCGACAGATCCGGCTCGACGAGGCGGCCGTCGAGCAGAAATTCCCAGCCGTGATACGGGCAAACGAGGCGCTCGGCCGGCCCCTCCTCGGCATCGCAGACCGGGTAGCCGGCGTGGATGCACACATTGCGCAATGCGTGCAGGCGGCCGTCCGCCGCACGCGTCACCAGGATCGAGCGGGTCGCGGCGTCAAACCGGAAATAGCGCTCGGCCTGGTCGAGGCGGCGCGCATGATCGACGGCGATCCACGGCCGCATGAACAACCGGTCCCGCTCGCTGGCGAACACGTCGGCGCCGGTCAGCAATTGCGGATCGGGCGTGATCGCGCCGGTTCCGTCGAGCCGCTCTCCGAGGGCGGCAACGCTTTCGGGAAGGTCCATCGAGGGGGTCCGTTTTTTGTCCTTTGGTCGCGGTTGCACACTGAACCCGACGCGGCGGCGAGGTCAAAAGCTTTGTGCCGGAAAAGCTTTGCGGGGGAAAAGCTTTGCGCCGGCCGGGCGAACGAGCTCAGCGGGTTACGGGCAGGGCTGGGGCCGCCGTCCGGGCCTCGGCGGCGAGCTGGGATTGAGTGGCGGCGAGCTCGCTGGCCAGGGCTTCGCTGCGCCGGCGGCAGCGCCGCAGCTCGCGCCGGCTGCGGCGTCCCCCGAACCACGCCGCCGCCGCACCCGCGACGAAGCCGCCGAGCAGCGCAACAAAAAAGGCGAGATAGAGCGGCACGTCCACCAGATAGGGCAACGGCCACAGGCCGAACGACACGGCCTCGCGATTGGAGGCGGCGAACAGGCTCAATATCGCGGCGAAAACGAGAACCGCCGCCCAGTAGACGGCCCTCATGCCAGGGGCCTCACCAGCGAGCGTCCCCGTTTACGAGCGAATAAAGGAATTTCGTCCATTGGAAGTTGTTATTCCGGGATGCCCGGCAGGGCAGGCCGGAACGCCATTTCCACCGCCGCTCGCCGGGAAATTTCGCAAGCCGGTGTTCATAGGCTCCAGGCTCGCGGGCTGCACCCGCGGCCCGGAATGACCGGTTTTTTAATTGCTCCATAGCCTTACGCGTTGGGCGCACTCTGGTTCAGGCGGTCGCGCAGTCGCTTGCCGGTCTTGAAAAACGGAATGTGCTTTTCGGCGACCCGCACGCTGTCGCCGGTCCGCGGGTTGCGGCCGACGCGGGCATCGCGGCGCTTGACCGAAAACGCGCCGAAGCCGCGCAGCTCGACCCGGTCGCCGCGCGCGAGCGCCGCTGCGATCTCGTCAAAGATCGCGGTGATGATGACCTCGACGTCGCGCTGATAGAGATGCGGATTGGTTTCGGACAGCTTCTGCACGAGCTCCGATTTCGTCATGGCCATCACCCCTCACCGAAGGCGACCAGCCTGCCAAACCGCCGGGCGAGCGTCAAGCCGGGGACGCGGGCCCGCCCGGCCTCGCCGCACGGGCCTCCTCTCACCGCAACGCGGGAAGAGGAGGCCCGCCGGCACATGGATTCGGTGCGTAAGGGCGGCGCGGCGCCCTCAGCTCTTCTCTTCGGCCTCCTCCTGCCGGTCCACGTCCTGGCGGCGAGCGCGGTTGATCGCCGCGCCGAGGATGTCGCCAAGGCTGGCGCCCGAATCCGACGAGCCGAACTCGGCCATCGCGCGCTTCTCCTCGTCGACCTCGCGCGCCTTGATCGACAGGCTGACCTTGCGGGTGGCGCGGTCAATCGCAGTGACCTTGGCGTCGACCTTTTCGCCGACCGCGAAACGATCAGGCCGCTGCTCGCTGCGATCGCGCGACAGCTCGGATTTGCGGATGAAGCCGAGGAGCCCGTCGCCGACCGCCACCTCGACCCCGCCCTCGTTGATGCCGGCGATCGTACCGGTGACGACCTCGCCCTTTCTGAGCTTGGACATGCCGGCTTCGAACGGGTCGGCCTCGAGCTGCTTGATGCCGAGGCTGATGCGCTCCTTTTCGACATCGACGTCGAGCACCTTGACCCGCACCACCTCGCCCTTGCGGTAGTTGTTGATCGCGTCCTCGCCGGCGCGGTTCCAGTCGATGTCGGAGAGGTGGACCATGCCGTCGATGTCGCCGGGCAGGCCGACAAAGAGGCCGAACTCGGTGATGTTGCGGACCTCGCCCTCGAGCTCGGCGCCGATCGGATGCTCGTCGACAAAGGCGTCCCACGGATTGGCCAGGGTCTGCTTGAGCCCGAGGCTGATCCGGCGCTTCTGCGGATCGACGTCGAGCACCATGACCTCGACCTCCTGGCTGGTCGAGACGATCTTGCCGGGATGGACGTTCTTCTTGGTCCAGCTCATCTCGGAGACATGGACCAGGCCCTCGACCCCCGGCTCCAATTCGACAAAGGCGCCGTAGTCGGTAATGTTGGTGACGCGGCCCTTGAACTTCGCCGCGGCCGGGTATTTGAGCTCGACGCCTTCCCACGGATCGGCTTCGAGCTGCTTCATGCCGAGCGAGATGCGCTGGGTCTCGGGGTTGAAGCGGATCACCTGGACCTTGACGTTCTGGCCGATATTGAGCGCTTCGGAGGGATGGTTGATCCGCCGCCAGGCGATGTCGGTCACATGCAAGAGACCGTCGACCCCGCCGAGGTCGACAAAGGCGCCGTAATCGGTGATATTCTTGACGACGCCGTTGAGGATCTGGCCTTCCTTGAGGCTGGCGACCAGTTCCGAGCGCTGCTCGGCGCGGCTCTCTTCGAGCACGGCGCGGCGCGAGACGACGATGTTGCCGCGCGAGCGGTCCATCTTCAGGATCTGGAAGGGCTGCTGCGATCCTAACAACGGGGTGATGTCGCGCACCGGGCGGATGTCAACCTGGCTGCCAGGCAGAAAGGCGACGGCGCCGCTGAGATCGACGGTGAACCCGCCCTTGACCCGGCCGAAGATCACCCCGGTGACCCGGTCGTTCGCCTGAAAGCTCTTTTCGAGGAGGGTCCAGGCCTCTTCGCGACGTGCCTTCTCGCGCGACAGCTGGGCCTCGCCGTTCTTGTCCTCCATGCGCTCGAGGTAGACCTCGACGGTGTCGCCGACATGGAGCTCGGGCTCGCCGCCGCCGGCCGCGAATTCCTTCAACGGCACGCGGCCTTCGGATTTGAGGCCGACATCGATCAGCACCGCGTCGTTTTCGACGGCGATGACCCGACCCTTGACGACGGTGCCTTCGAGACCGCTGGCCATGCCGAGCAACTCATCGAGGAGGGCCGCGAAATTCTCCTTCGCCGACGCCTCCCCCGTTTGCAGTTCTAATGCCATTCCTTCTCCTTGAGTGCGCGCGCCTCGAGTGCGCGCGCGGTAAGATCGGCGGCACGCTCCAGCACCGCATCGGCATCGAGCGCCGTCGTGTCGATGATTTCGGCATCGGGCGCTGCCGAGAGCGGAGCAGCCCGACGCTGGCTGTCGCGCGCGTCGCGTTCTATCAGATCTTGCAAGACGCTATCGTATATAGCGGCGACGCCGCGGCCGCGCAACTCTTCGACCCGGCGATTGGCGCGGGTCTCGAGGGCGGCGGTGAGGAAAAGCTTCAGATGCGCCCGCGGGCACACGACCGAGCCGATGTCCCGACCATCGAGCACGGCGCCCTTTGCCGTCGCTGCCGGCGCCGGCGCCGGCGGATGCGCGGCGAAGTCGCGCTGAAACGCGAGCAGGACGCGGCGCACCGCCGGGTTCGCAGCAACCACCGAGGCCGCCCCCGCGACCGCCTCGCCGCGCAGCCGCGGATCAGCGAGCGAGCGCAGGTCGAGACGCCGCGCCGCCGCTGCCGCGGTCGCCGGATCAGCCGGATCGCCCTGGCCGTCGAGCACCCCGAGTGCTGTCGCGCGGTAGAGCGTGCCGGTGTCGAGATGGGCGAAACCGAAACGCTGGGCGAGACGGCGCGCGAGGGTTCCCTTGCCGGAGGCGGCCGGCCCGTCGATCGCGACGACAAACGGCTCCACGCGCTACCGCGTCGGGCACATCGCCGCCGCGGGCAGCAGCATGAGCAGCACGGGATTGCGCTGCACGAACGGCGAGGCGGGCAACGCCTGCGACATCAGATGCCTGCCTCCGACCAGATGCCCGCTCCGGACAGTGTGCAACCCGCTAGTTCGACCAGCTGATCGGCGCGTAATGGCCGTTCCGGCCGGAATTGTCCCAGCGCATGCCATGGTCGGCAAAGGTGCTGCCGGCGCGGCCGACCGCCAACGCCAGCCGGTTCGGCGCCACGGGATGGCCGAGCGCCGCCCAGATCTCGCCGCTCGGATGCATCGTCGGGATCGGCTCGACCGCCATCTGCATGATGCCGGGGATTTCCACCGAGCGGGTCTTTCCCTGGACCCCGTAACGGATCGGCACCTTCTTGACGCCGAGCTGGCTGCCGACGAGCGGCGCGAAGGCCGCCATCGGGCCGCCATCGGCGCCGGTGAAGATCGCGCCGAGAGCCGCCGTCTGCCGGTCGTCGGCGCGTTCGTCGATATAGGCGGCCACCGCCCAGTTGCCGTCGGCCATCGGGCCCGGCGCATGCGCGGCCAGCGCCACGTTGAGGCCGTCGAGCGACACGTCTTCGTAGCTGCCCCGGTCGATGTGGAAGACGAGTGCCACGTCGCACACCTGCCTGGTTGGCCCTGCCGTCAGCGGTGCCGCGGTCGAGGCCAAGCACGGACACACCACATCGCAGTTGCAGTTCTCGAAATAGTCGCCGGTGAGCTGCCATTTCGCCATGCTTTCCTCCCGGTTCCGCTATCCGCACGGCAGCCCGAGTTTGGCGCGACGCGTTGCCTGCAGTCGATCCATCCCCGAGGTCCGATCAGCGTCCGTCGCCGAAAGTCGCGCCGAGCCGGCTCATCAGCGGCACGAAATCCGGAAAGCTGGTTGCGATCGGGCGCGCGTCGTCGATCCGCACCGGCTCGTTGGTGGCGAGCCCCAGAACAAGGAAGGCCATGGCGATGCGATGATCGAGCTGGGTCTCGATCTGTCGCCCCGCCTGCCGGAAAATTGCCGGCGCCTTCGACGATCAGATCGTCGCCCTCGATTGCGACCCGCACGCCGCAGCCGGCGAGCCCGGTGGCGATCGCCGCCAGACGATCGCTCTCCTTGACCCGAGCTCGGAGAGGCCGCGCATGATGGTGCGCCCGCGGGCGCAGGCGGCGGCGACGGCGAGGATCGGGTATTCGTCGATCATCCGCGGCGCCCGCTCGGCCGGGATGTCGGCGCCGCGTCAGAGTCGCCGGCGCGGGCGCGCAGATCGGCCACCGGCTCGCCGCCTTCCTCGCGCTCGTTGAGGAGGGCGATGTCGGCGCCCATCTCGCGCAGGCACTCCAAGAGGCCGCTGCGCAGCGGGTTGACGCCGACGCCCTCGATCGTCACCTCCGACCCCGGAACGATCAGCGCCGCGACCAGCGGGAACGCGGCCGAGGACATATCGCCCGGCACCGCGATCGGCGCCGCGGCGAGTTCGGGAAAGCCCTCGACGGTGATCCGCAGGCCGCCGCCCTCGGCGGGCTCGGTCGCGACCGTCGCGCCGAAATGGCGCAGCATCCGCTCGGTGTGGTCGCGGGTCGCCTGCGGCTCGATCACCGTCGTCGCCCCGGGGGTGTTGAGCCCGGCCAGCAGCACCGCCGACTTGACCTGCGCCGACGGCACCGGCAGGCGATATTCGATCGGGAGCGGGTCTGCGGCCCCGGTCACGGCGAGCGGCAGGCGGGCGCCTTCGCGGGCGAGGAACTGCGCGCCGAACCGGGAGAGCGGCACGGTGACGCGGCCCATCGGGCGGCGCCGCAGCGAGGCGTCGCCGGTGACGAAAGCGGTCAGCCGGTGGGTCGCGAGGATGCCGAGCAGGAGCCGCGCCGAGGTTCCCGAATTGCCGAGATCGAGCAGGTCTTCCGGCTCTGAGAGGCCGCCGATGCCGACCCCGTCGATGGTCCAGCGGCCATCGCCGGTCGGGGCTGCGGCGGCGCCCAGCGCATTGAGCGCGGCGGCGGTGGCGAGCACGTCCTCGCCCTCGAGGAGACCCGTGATCTCGGTCCGGCCGACCGCCAGCGCGGCCAGCATCAGCGCGCGATGGGAGATCGATTTGTCGCCGGGCACGCGAGTGTCGCCGGAGAGCGGGGACCGCGGCCGGGTCGAGGTGAATGGTCGGGGCAAGGGGGGCGAAGACAGGTGGACCATGGCGGGCAGCGTCCCGAAATGCGGGGTCGGCGGTTGCGGCGTCGGCGCCGGCCGCCCATATGCGCAAGCCGTCGCGCGCCGCCGCGCGGATTTGCTTTTGACAGGGTGACGCCGCTGTGGCAATGGCGCGGCGAGCGAGCCCGGTAAACTTCTGCCCGACAAGCTTCTGCCCGACAAACTTCGATGGAGTAGATGGTGGCCAAACCCGAATGGGGCACCAAGCGGATTTGTCCGAGCTGCGGGACGCGCTATTACGATCTGCAGCACAAACCGGTGATTTGCCCGAAATGCAGCACGCCCTTTGATCCCGAGGCGTTTCTGAAGTCGCGCCGGACGCGTCCGGCGGCACCGGTGGAAAAGGAAGTCGCACCGGCCGGCGCCGAAGAGCTCGATGCCGATGTCGAGACCGAAGAGGCCGAGCCCGCCGGCGAGGAGGAGGAAGCGCTTCCGCTCGAGGAAGCCGAGGAGGAAGACGAGGAGCTGATCGAGGACGCCTCCGAGCTCGGCGAAGACGAGGACGACATGGCCGAGGTCATCGAAAACGTCGAAGAGGAGGAGCGCTGAGTTCGCCGCCGCCGGCGCGCCCGCGATTTTCGCTTGCCGGCACCTGGAGGCGTTCACTATTTTGCATGTCCGAGTTTCCGCGCCGCCAACGCGCCTATGTTTGGGGCCATAGCTCAGCTGGGAGAGCGCTACAATGGCATTGTAGAGGTCATCGGTTCGATCCCGGTTGGCTCCACCAATTATGACAAGGGCTTAGCCGCCACCAGCTAGGCCCTTTCTACGTCTAGTTGAGCTTTAAGGCGATCTGCGGCACTTGCGATTGGCCGCCCATTTGGCGGCGAACAGCTTTCGAAGGCTCGCCGCACACCGCTTTCTTGGCTGCCATAGGGCCACCACGCCGGATCGCGGAGCAGCGGGTCCTTGGCGATCATCGGTCGCGGTTAATGATGGTGTCGCACAGCGACTCATCTCAAAGACGGTCGGTGGAAACAGGCTGCACTCGAACCGCCTGCGCCCCCTGACAGGCCCGAGCCCTCCTCCGTCGCACCCGCATCCTGGTCCATGCCGTAGGCGCGCTGTGCGGGCATCGGTGGCTCCGGCGGTTCATGGCGCCGGCCGAATATGGCACAACCCGACCCGTCGCGGCGCCCCTGACCGCCGCCCTCGCCGGCTCGGCGCAATTGACGGTCGGCGAATTGGCGGCAATGCTCCCCGTGAACGGACGCTGAGCCAGAGCTGCCGCGAAATATACTAAGCGGAAATCAACGGGGCTCTGATGCTGAACATCTTGATTGCCGAGGGAACGCCGGCCGTCTGGCAAGCCGAGCGCGCGGAGTTCGGCATCCCTTCGAACTTTGCGCTGTTTGGCTCAGCTGCTCGGCTGCATCGCCCGGGCATCCGCTGCACGCCCCTCAACATCGCCGACGGCGAGGCCTTGCCGTTCGGCACCGCGCTTTCGGACTTCGACGGTGTGATGATCCCCGGCTCCCCGCTCCATGTCTATGACCCGACACCCGCCGTCACGCGGCAGATCGATTTCGCGCGGGCTGCCTTTGCCGCCGGCGTGCCCGTCTGGGGGAGCTGCTGGGGTTTGCAGCTCGCCACGGTGGCGCTCGGCGGATCGGTCCGCCGCAACCCCCGCGGGCGCGAACTCCCGATCGCTCGGGCGATCACCGTGACGGAAGCCGGCCGGGCCCACCCGCTTCTTGCGTCCCGCCCCGCCGTTTTCGACGCTCTTTGCTCGCACCTCGACGAGATCGAAACGCTGCCGCCGAACTCTCGAATTCTGGCCGCGAACGAGCTTTCCGCCATCCAGGCGGTAGCCACCCAAACCCCATGGCGGGGCAGCTTTATCGGCACGCAGTATCACCCCGAACACACTCTGGCGGTCTCGGCCGCCCTGATCGAGATGAGAGCCGCGGAGCTTGTCGAAGAGGGCTTTGGCGCCGAGCCGTCGGAGATCGTCGCGATCGCAGCCGACTATCGCGCGCTCGACGCAGAGCCGACCCGTCGCGACCTGATCTGGCGCTATGGGATTGCGAGCGAGATCATGGATCCCGTCCGCCGGACGATTGAGATCGGCAACTGGCTGCGGACCGTCGTTGAACCTCGTCAGTACCGGACTTAGCTGCATTCCCTTGGGCGTCGATTGCCGCGGATCGTCCGGCGCGCGGCGGGACCGCGTTCTTTCCGTCAGATTGACCAGACTATCGCTGCGCTAGCGGTAGAAACCATACAAACGAGTCTCCCGCGCTCTGTCTTTCGTCGCCCCCGCGAAAAGCGGGGGTCCAGGGTTCCAAGCGAGGTGCGGGTTGCCCTGGGTACCCGCTTCCGCGGGCATGACGGCGAATTACATGAGCTACGAATGTTAGAAGTGCACCCCTAGCGACGCCCGGTGCCAATCGGGCTTTAGGTCTTGGTGCGATCTCAGGCTTGCGACTTGGGCCAATCGTAGATCCGCGAGAGGGTTTCTCCCATAAGCTTGGCACGATCTCCCTCGGAGAGCCGATCGGTAACGCGGAATGCCTGCACCCCTTGTTCGTAGGTCAACATTCCGACCGCTCGGGTCCAGTCGGTGCCCCACATGCAGCGATCGAAGCCAAAAGCGTCAAAGACCTGGGCAAGCGGATCCCAGATGTCCCGATAGGGGAAGGGTTCGTGCGCCAACGTGCAGGCGCCGCTGATCTTCACGGCCACATTGTCGTGGGCGGCGAGCGCCAGCAGCTTGGGCAGGTCGGCGAAGGGTTGCGCGGGCGGTGGCGGCTCGTGTGGTTGCGGCAGCCCAAGGTGGTCGATCACCAGTCGTGTGTTCGGGTTGCGCGCTGCCAGCTGCCGGGCTTGGTCGAGGCGTCCGGTACAAGCGACATTCACCGGCAGCGCGTGCGAGGCTGCCGTCGCGAGAACGCGGTTGATGGCGGGGTCGGCCGGGTCCGTCGAAGCGTTGTCTCGCAAGAAGATCCGAATGCCGACCGTGCCCTTGGTACGGGCCCACTCGGCGATCGTCTCAATCACGGCGTCAGCGGTTGGATCGACCGGTTTTACCAGCCTGAAACGGCTCGGATGCGCGGCGTAGACCTCAAGGGCATAGCTTGCGTCATAGCGGTACATGCTGAAGGGCGAAACCAGGACCGCACCATCAACTCCGACGGTGTCCATAGCCGCGGCCATTTGGTCTCCAGTGACCTCGGCGGGACCGTAGAGGGTACCGACCCACGGGCGCCCCGGATGGTTGCGTTCATAGGCGTGCACCTGAGCGTCCAATGTCGGCATGGCTCCCACCTCAAAAAACCGGGTTCATCCCGTGCGGAACCCGCATTGCGGGCCTTGCTTCCGGCCACCGCTGGCATCGACGTCTATCGGCAAAGACCGGTGGCCTCGTGCGGAAGGTACGATGACACGACGCTACCGCCGCCCCCGCCCGGGTGCAACCGAGGCTGAGCGGCGCCAAGAAGCCGTGACCGCATTAAGTGGCTGCCGACCACGATCACCACGCCCCCTAAGCCACGCCTTCACCGGCGCGCGTCAGCAGGATCACGTGCTTGCCACCCTTCCCCGGTGCGTTCGGCAGCCGCTCGTGGCCAAGCTTGGCAAAACGCGGCTGACCGTGTCCGCGGCGTCGGCGACGCCGCCCGGCCAAAGCGCGTGGACGCTTGCGCAGGGGGTGCCCATCGCCCCTTGCCCGATAGCAATAGGCGCTCTTCCGCAATTACCGTGTTGACGGCCCATCAGGAGCGCGTCAGGAAATTGGGCGTCGATAGGCGTCTCGGACAGGGAGCGGGCGGCAGCCGCCCGCATCGAGAGCTGACACGCGGGAGAGATCCGTGAAGTTCAGTTTTTCGGGCGAGCAGGAAGAGTTCCGCTCCAACTTGCGCCGCTTCTTGGCGGACCGCTCGCCGACGAAAGAAGTGCGGCGATTGATGGAGACCGATCGTGGCTATGAACGCGACGGCTGGCGCGCGATCAATACCGCGCTCGGTCTGACCGCGATCCGCATTCCCGAAGCCTATGGCGGCTACGGGCTCGGCCTCGGCGATCAATGCATCGTGCTGGAGGAGATGGGGCGGGCCCTGCTCTGCGCACCGTATTTTGCGACTGCGGTGCTGGCCGCCGGCGCCATCATGAATGCCGGCACCGAGGCCGAAAAGAAAGCACTGCTGCCGGACATCGCCGCCGGGGACACGACCGCGACCCTTGCCTGGGTCGAGGACAACGGGCGCTGGGACGCCGAGGGTACGGCGTTGACCGCGACCGCCGAAGCCGGGGAAATCGTGCTGACCGGGCATAAGAGCTACGTCGTCGACGGCCACACCGCCGATTTGATCGTCGTTCTCGCCCGCGCGCCGCAGGGCTTGTCACTGTCCACCGTCGACGGCAATGCCGTGGGGCTCACCCGGCGCGTGCTCAAATCGATGGATCCGACACGTAAATTCGCCCGCCTCGAGTTCAACCGTGTGGCGGCCCGCCCGCTCGGCCCCGCGGGCGGTGCCGCGGCCCCGTTCGCCCGCACCATGGTCGAGGCCGCGGTCTGTCTGGCCAACGAAATGGTCGGCGGGGCCGACCGGCTGCGGGAGGATGCGCTGGCCTATGCGACGATGCGCATGCAGTTCGGCAAGCCGATCGCTTCGTTCCAGTCGATGAAGCACAAGCAGGCCGATATGCTGCTGGAGGTGGAGCTGGCCAAGTCGGCCGCCTACTATGCCGCGGCCTCGCTCGACGACGGGGATGAGGACGCGGCGGCAAGCGCGCATCTCGCCAAAGCTTGTGCCAGCGATGCGTATATGCAAACCGCCGTCCATGCGGTGCAGATCCATGGCGGCATCGGCTTCACCTGGGACAACGACACGCATCTCTGGTTCAAGCGGGCGAAAAGCTCGGAGATGTTGCTGGGCGATGCCAATCATCACCGCGAACTGATGCTGCAGAACTGGTCGGCCTGAGGGCGAGCGACATGACCGAGATCAACGAAGACAGCGTCCGCGCCGAGGCCCGGGCCTGGCTGGAAGCGAACTGGAACCCGGATTACGGGCTGGTTGAATGGCGCCTCAAACTGGCCGAGGCCGGGTGGGGCGTCCCGCATTGGCCGCGGCACTGGTACGGCCGTGACCTTCCCCTCGGCCTGGTGCCGGTGGTCGAGGAGGAGTTCAAACGTATCGGTGCAATCGGCGTCGCCAAGGTCGGCATCCGCACCCTCGCCGCCGCGACCATTCTGGCGCACGGCACCGATTTGCAGAAGGAGAAGTTCCTGCTGCGCATCCTGACCGGCGAAGATATCTGGTGCCAATTGTTCAGCGAACCGGGCAGCGGTTCCGACGTGGCCGGCGCGCTGACGCGCGCCGAGTTCCGCGGCAATCAATGGATCGTCAACGGGCAGAAGGTGTGGACCACCAGCGCGCACAAGGCGCATTGGGGACTCCTGCTGGCGCGCACCGATTGGGACCAGCCGAAGCACCGCGGCCTGTCGTATTTCGTTCTCGACATGAAGCAGGCGGGCGTGACGGTGCAGCCATTGCGGCAGATGAACGGCTATGCCTCGTTCAACCAGGTGTTCTTTACGGACGCCAAGGTCGAGCCCGAGTTCCTCGTGTCCGACGTCGGCAATGGCTGGGCGGTGACGACCACGACGCTGATGCACGAGCGCCGCGGCTCCGACTCGCTGCGCAGCTGGGCGATCCCCTCCGACAGGCCGGGCCGCATTTATGAGGAGGAGCGGGACGAAATCCGCACGACGATGGAGCCCTACAAGTGGTATCCGCAGCGCGCGGGCCGCGTCGATCTGCTGTTGGAGCGGGCGCGGGCGACCGGGAAGATCGACGATCCGGTGCTGCGGCAGGAGATCGCCAAGGTGTTGGCGATGTCCAAGGCCGCGGAATGGACCGCCCGGCGCGCCCGCACGGCGCAGGAGCAGGGCCGGCCACAGGGCCCCGAGGGCTCCCTCGGCAAATTGGCGTCGAGCATCATCGCCCGTGCGGCGGCCCGCGCGCATACAGCGCTGCTCGGGGCGGACGCGCTGCTGACCGGCGATGACAGCCCGATGAATGGACTATTGGCGGAGATCCTGGTGTCGGTTCCGGCCAGCTCGATCGCCGGCGGTACCGACGAGATCCAGCGCAACATCATCAGCGAACGCGTGCTGAAGATGCCGCGCGAGCGGACCGGCGACACTGAAAGGCCGTTCAAGGACGTCCCGCGAAATACCGTGGCTTAGGGTAGAAAGGTCGTAGCCGGCGCCCGCGTTACCGCACTGTGGCGGCGTGGAGATCGCGCCTGCGCCGCTATCGGCACCAATCGTACGAACCTGAGCCGATACGCGTTCTCATCCGAGCGCGATACTACCGACGCGCAGCTCCGCATAGTTGGCGGTTCAGGCGGCTGGGGTGATGCCGTCCGCGGCGCGCTCGAGCGCGGCGATGTCGATGCGCTTCATTTGCATCATCGCCTCGAAGGCCCGTCTTGCGCGTGCGCGATCGGCACCGCCGATCAGCCTGATGAGCTGGCGGGGAACGATCTGCCACGATACGCCGAAGCGGTCTTTCAGCCAGCCGCATTGCTCAGCCTCGGGGACGGCCGAGAGCGCGTTGGCGAAGCGATCGGCCTCGGCCTGGGTCTCCACCGGTATCTGGAACGAGATCGCTTCATTGAATTGGAATTGCGGTCCGCCATTCAGGCCGGTGAACGGCCGACCCATCAGTCTGAACTCGACCATCAGCACGTCGCCTGCCTGGCCCGAGGGATAGCCGCTCGGTGCGCGATGGACCGCATCAACATGGCTGTTGGGGAACAGCGAGGCGTAGAACTTGGCGGCCTCTTCGGCGTTGCCATCAAACCAGAGGCAGGGGGTAATGCCAGACATGGAGATTTTCCTCCTAAAAGCGGCGTAGCGGGCCTGGTCGGCTCCACTTCATCCGGGCATTGCGGGCGGCCGAGGGGTCAGGCGCCAGAGCCCGCCATGACCGCGCTGCCCTCTCAGACCTGCGAAGTTTGCGCAAGATTAAACTTGGCCCCGGGTCCGCGAGTTCCTCCCCATCTAACGCCCTGCAGGAAGTCGCGGTTCATCACGACGCCTGCGATATCGACGGCACCGATCCGTCAAAATCCGTTGGCAGAAAATATCCACCAATCCTTTGGCCGCTACGCTCGAAATACACTTATCGGGCACAGGGGACGTCGCCGCGGCGCCGGCGATCCGGATAGTCGGAGGCCGTTAGTCGCGTTCGACGCATCATTCTGCGTTCGGCAAGCCTTGCGCCAGGTTGCCTCAGAGAGAACAATGAGCGGCGGGACAACAAAACCACAGCGCTCAAACGAGGGAGAGAATGCCATGGACCTCGGATTGCAGGACAAGCATGCGATCGTGACTGGCGGTAGTCGGGGCATTGGCAAGGCCATCGCGCGGGAATTGGCTCGCGAAGGGGCCGATGTGGCGATCGTCGCCCGAAGCAAGGCGGATCTCGAGGCGACGGCACGCGAACTGGCCGCCGAGACCAACCGGCGCATCCTTCCCCTCGCCGCCGATGTCACCAGCAAAGAGCAGGTGGACCGGATCGTCGCCGAGGCGGCACAGCAGCTGGGCGGGCTGCACATCCTGGTTAACAGCGGCTCCGCGCCGGGGGGCTCGACCACCGCGACCGGCCCGATCGAAACTGTCGTCGACGAGGACTTGATCGAGGATTTCAACGTGAAGTACGTGGGAGCGCTGCGTTGTTCGCGCGCAGTCATCCCTTTCATGAAAGCGGCGGGCTGGGGCCGCATCATCAACATCAGCGGCGGCAACGCCCGCAACGCCGGCAATCTCAGCGGCGGCGCCCGCAATGCCGGCCTGGTGCACATGACAAAAACGCTGGCCGTCCAACTGGGCCGTCATGGGATCACGGTCAATTGCATCCATCCCGGCACGACCCGCACCGAGCGCACGCCGAGCCTCGTCGCGGCCCGAGCCGCCCAGCTGGGCGTATCCCCGGAAGAAGCGGAGCGGCGGGACTTCGCTCCGGATTCGCCGCGAGGCAATTCCATCTGCCGCATGGTGGACGCCTCGGAGGTTGCGTCCGTCGCAGTTTTCCTGGCCTCAGAAAAGGCGTGGGCGGTCTCCGGCGAGCTGGTCGCGGCAAGCGGTGGGGCCGGGCGGTCGGTATATTACTGAGCACACAAGGCGGGCGACGGTCGGTGTGGCAAAACCGGGCATTCAAATGGGAGCCGGACGCGCTCAGAACTGGAAAGCGGCAAGGTCGAATAGGGAGCAGCCGACCGGACTAGACGGCGATTAAAGAGCACGGTCTGCACCGGTCGGGCTCGGTCTTTTTGAGCACGTCGGGCAGGCAATTGTCGGTCGCCATGCTGCTCCCCCTTTCCAGGCTCTGATACCGCGCGACGGGCTGCCGCTTCCGCGGCCGCGCCGCAATCGAACGAAGGCGCGAGCTACAAGCATGGCAAGATGGGCGGCATGATCTCCCGCCCAGCGATCCGCGGTGCCCCGGCGCCCGCTGCCGCGCCCCATCGGCCGGCCTCTCTGTACCTGGCCGCACCCTTCAGTATGGGCTATGTCGATTTCTTCACCTTTTTGATCCCGCTCTACGGTCTGTCGCTCGGGCTCGACGCCTCGGAAATCGGCGTCCTCGTCGGGGCGCGATCGATGCTCGCGCTCTTTCTGTCGATCCATGTCGGCGTCCTGATGGACCGTTTCGGCACAAGGGCGGTGAGCCTCGTATTCGTGTGGACCGGCATGCTGCTGGCGCCGCTGTTTCCGCTGGCGCCGGGCTTCTGGTCGCTGTTGCTGCTCCAGCTGGTCAATGGCGCCGCTGTGTCCTTTGCCTGGTCGGGAGCGCAGACACTGATTGCCCAGCTCGCCGAAGGCGATCCGCGGTCTATCGGCAGGTTCAGCTTTTTTGCCCGCATCGGATCGACCTCGGCGCCGATCGTTGCCGGTGCCGTCTGGGATCTCGGCGGAGCCTGGCCGGCCTATCTGCTCGGTTGCGCCTGGGGCGCGGTGCTGACCGCCGCGCTGCTGTGGACGCCCGAGGCGGAAGTCTTCGCACCGCCCTCCGCCGCCTCCGAAAGCGGGCGGTTCCGTGTCCGCGATGCGTGGCCACGGGCCTCGGACTATGTCAGCTCGATCAGCTTGATCGCGATCCCCGCAGTCGCGGCGTCGATGGCCGTCATCTCGATGCGCAATACGACCTACAGCATGCAGACCTCGGTTTATGTCGTCCATCTCCACGATATCGGGCTGGTCGGCACGTCGATCGGCATTCTGTTTGCCGCCGCCGAGATCGCCAGCGGGTTCGGCGCGCTCTTTGCCGGCCGCGCGGTGCGGCTGGGCGATCCGCAGCGCACGATGCTGAACGGCACCGTGCTGTCGATCCTGCTGATCGCCGCGACCCCGCTGCTCGGCGGCATCTTCGGCCTGCTTCTTCTGTTCCAGATCGCGCGCGGCTGGCTCGAAGGGGCGATCCAGCCAGTCATCCTGTCGGTGCAGGCGCGCGCCGTCGGGCGGCATCAGCAGGGCGCTGTCGTCGGGCTGCGCCAGACCGGTCAGCGGCTCAGCTCGATCCTGGTGCCACCGGTCATGGGCGCGATCGCCGACCGGTTCGGCGCGGGGCACAGCTTTCTGATTTACGCGACCCTGATGTTGCCGCTGTGCGGCCTCGTGGCCCTTGTGATCCGCCGTCTGCACCGAATCCGACCGTCGTGATAAGCTTTCGGCGGTATTTGACGGGAGCTCCATGCGAAACTTGTGCCGCACCATTCGCACTAGGGGCCTTCAGCGCCGTCGTCGAAGCCGGCAGGGTCGTTTGCGCCGTGCCGTTCGCGCTCGATCCCACCGCTGCACGCCGCCCGCTCATTCTGCCGCCATCAGCGGCGCCATCGGGCTGCCGGGCTTTTGCAGATCGTCATAAGCTCCTTGCTGGACGAGCCGCCCCTGGTCCATCACGAAGATGCGGTCGAAGGCCGACGCCAGGCGCGGGCGGTGCAGGCTGCACACCAGGCTGCGGCCTTCGAGCTCGTGCTTCAGGCGCTCGAGGATGGCGGCTTCGGTCGAGCCGTCGAGCACGGCGGTCGCGTCGTTGAAGGCGACAACATCCGGCCGCTTCAGCACCGCGACCGCGATCGCGATCTTTTGCCGCTGGGTTTCCGACAGCCGCGAGCCGCCGGTGCCGACCGGGTAGTCGAGCCCGACCACGATGATCGTCTCGCGCAGGCTGAGTTCGTCGAGCACCTCGCTCATGGTGCCGTTGATGCGCTCGCGGCTGCCCGCTTCGCCGCGGACGATGGTCCCGAACAGCACGTTTTCCTGGATCGAGGCGGCGGCGTTGTAACGTACGGGATCGAAGAATTCGACCGAATCACGTAATTCATCCGGCAACCCCGCGGCAAAGTTTCGCCGCGCCGCCAAGATTCGTCGCTGCAAGGCTTCGTCGAGCAGGCCCAAAGGGTCGCGGGCGGCGACCAGCCGCAGCGCCAGCCCGATCAGCCGGGCGCGCTCCTCCGGCAGCAGGTTGTCGAGCCCCAGTTTGTCGATGCGGGTCACGATCCGCTCGAATTCGGGCAAATCCTCGGCCCCGAGAAAGCTGAACTCCTCAAAGAACTGATGCTCGGGCCGCATGCCGGCGAACAGCTCGACGCTGGTCCGGGCCAGCTGCACGCCGATCCTGATCAGGTCGGGACGCAGCCCCTGCCCATCCAGCACGCTGCGCACGTAGAGGTTGCGGGCGAGCCCATCGCCCTCGAACACCGGCCCGATCGAAGTGCCGAACAGCAGGTTGGCGCCGACCATCGAATTGGTGTTGTAGCGCTCGGGGTCGAACCGCTCGACCAGGTCGGCGATACCGCCGGCGGCGAGGCGATCGGCCAGCAGGCGCCGCGCCTCGACGATGCGCGCCGCGATTTCGGGCCGCTGCTCCGGGTCGAGCCGACCGCGCAGCCCCCACAGATAGGCGTCTTCGTCGAGGTCGACGAGCCGCAGCACGTCGAGGATGCGCTTCCCGAGCTCGGCCGGATCGGCTACCCCGGCCTGCTCGTAGTCGATCCAATCGGCGGCAACGTCGAACGGGCTGTTGCCCGACAGGCGCGCCTCCTCGATCTGGCGTTGGCGCTCGGCCTTGGCCGCGTCATCGTAGTCGGGCATCTCGCGTGGGCGATGCCGCAGCCCGACCAGGAGATTGTCGTGCACGCTCGCCGAGAACAGATAGCTGGTCGGCCCGACATAGCCGATGCGCTGGCCGGAGGCGGCAAACGGCATCGTGTTGAGGTCGGCCCCGCCGACGGTCAGATGGCCGTTGGTCGGAGCGACCAGGCGGGCGATCAGCTGCGGCAGCAGATTTCGGCCGCTGTTGCTCTGGCCGACGATGCCGACATCGGCGCCAAGCGGAAAGGCGAAATCGACCCCTTCGAGCAGATGGATGCCGTCGTTGTCGACAACATCGACATGGTTTGCGGCCACCTCGCCGGCGAACGGCTCGACATGCTCCGGGTCTTCGAGCAGCAGCCGCCTGTCGACCATGTCAGCAACATGAAACTGTTCGACGACCTGCTCGTATTTGATAGCGACATCCTGCTGGTTCTGGTAGTAATTGAGCAATTCGTTCCATGGCGACGACATGTCCTTGTAGGCGGCAAGCACCGCGACCAACGCCCCAAACGACAGTTCTCCGGTGATGACAAAATACCCGCCGACCGAGAAAAAGAAAAACGGCGTCAGATTGCCGATTAAATTATTCAGGAATTTAACAAAGAATTTGCGATTGTAGATTTCGAGCCGGATATCATAGATTTCTCCGAGACGATGGGCGATCTCGGCGAGCTGATAGGGCGCGCCATGATTGACCCGAATCTCGATCCGAGCGGCGATTGCCTCACCGATGCGGTCGGACAGACCGCGTATCTTGCGGATCCGGGTGCGGCCGAGGGCTCGGATGACCCGCTGCATTTTCGGGATCAGGTAACCCTGCAGAGGATAGAAGGCCAGGGCCGCGGCGCCGAGCACCGGGTTCTGCACGAACATGAAAAACAGGATCGTCAGCAGGGTGCCGGCCTGCGAAATCGGCACTGCGAAGGCTTCGCCGACAAACCCGCCGACCGGCTCCAGCTCGGCGGTGACCATCGCCACGATTTGGCCGGTCGCCGTACGATCGAAATGGTGCAACGGAAAGCGCAGCAGGCGTTCATAGAGTTCGTAGCGCAGGCGACGCAGCATGCGCTCGCCAAGTCGCCCCTTCCTGACGTTGACGTGCAGCTTGAACCAGCCGTTGATCAAAAGCAGCGCCAGAAACACCCCGCAAAGCACCAGCAGATAGGGGACCTGTCCCAGCTTCAACCAAAGAAAATGCTGCGGAAAATGCTTGCCGGAGATGGCGCGATTGATGATGACTTTCGGCAGATCGAGCGAATAATAAAGAAACGGGAAGGAGAGCAGAGTCATGACGACAACATAAATCTGCTCGCGCCAACTATAGCGCACGATGAACCCATAAACCGACGGCTCGAGCCCGTCCGTCGTGCCCCCCGGCAGCAAGCGGCGGAACAGCGCGGCGAGCGGCAGCCTCGTCCATAATGCCGAGGCGGCGTCGCCGATCCTCAAACGTGCCATGAAGTCCTCTGTGTCGGTCGGGATTGCGCCTGTGCTGCGTTTCTGTCGTCAGCGGTCAGCATACTGAATTTGGGCAGTCAACGTCTCCATGATCGAAGCGGGCTGTCGATCGGAACTTTTGCCCTTGCCGCGCGATCTCTCTGCGAGTGCGCTCGGCGGCGACGGGCAAGGGCAGCCACCCGCGGTTTTGGCCCGATAAACTTTGGCGGGTCGTAAATTTTTGCCAGGGATGTACAGTGATGATCGTCAGCCGTAGCCGATCGAGCCTGACGGGGGCAGTCTGCGCCGCCATGATCCTCGCGTCGCCCTTTGCCGCGGCGGCCGGCGACGATGCCGCCGGTGGCCTCAATCTGACCCGAGAGGTCCAGAAGGCGCCGATCAATCTGCCGAGCCTCGCCCCGCTCGCCGACCGGGTGCTGCCGGCGGTGGTCAATATTTCGGTCCAGCTGACCCAGCATGCGGCGATCCAGGACGAGAGCGAGAGCGACAACAGCAACGGTGGTTTCCCGGCCACGCCCGGCGCCAACCCGTTCGATCAGTTTCTGCGCCGGTTCTTTCAGAACCCGATGGCCCAGCCCCACCCGGGGGAAAAGGTCATGGCGCTCGGTTCCGGGTTCATCATCGATCCGCGCGGCTATATCGTCACCAACAATCATGTCGTCGCCAACGCCGACAAGGTGACGGTCATCTTTCAGGATCACAGCTCGCATCCGGCCAAGGTCGTCGGGCGCGATGTGAGGACCGACCTGGCGCTGCTCAAGATCGAAACGAAGAAACCGCTGCCCTACGTCGCCTGGGGCAACAGCAGCAAGGTCAAAGTCGGCGATTGGGTCGTCGCGGTCGGCAACCCGTTCGGTCTCGGCGGCACGGTGACCGCTGGCATCGTCTCCGCGCTCGGGCGCAACATCAACGAGGGACCGTACGACGATTTCCTGCAGATCGATGCGCCGATCAACCGCGGAAATTCGGGCGGCCCGACCTTTGATCTCGAAGGCCAGGTGGTCGGCATCAACACCGCCATTTATTCGCCCTCCGGTGGCTCGGTCGGGATCGGCTTTGCGGTTCCCGCGAACAACGCCAAATACGTCGTCAACCAGCTCGAGGCGCACGGCAAGGTGACCTGGGGCTGGCTCGGCGTCGCGATCCAGAACGTCACCCCGTCGATCGCCAAGAGCCTCGGGCTGCCGCAGCCTGAAGGCGCGCTGGTCGCCTCGGTGGTTCCCGACAGCCCGGCGGCCAAGGCCGGCGTCAAATCCGGCGATGTGATCATCAAGGCCGGCGACAAAAACATCGGCGACGTCCACGACCTGCCGCGACTGGTCGCCGAAACGCCGATCGGCAGCAAGCTGCCGCTGACCGTAATGCGCGACGGCAAGAGCCAAACCATCGTCGCCGACGTCGGCGAAATGCCGGCCAAGGAAGCTTCGGCCGAAGGCACGACCGGGCAGCCGAGCACCGCTGCCAGCGCCCTCGGCCTCCAGCTCGCCCCGCTCGACCCGGAACTGCGCAGCGAACTGAAGATCGGCAAGGACGTGAACGGCGTTGTCGTACGCAGCGTCGCCGACAACAGCCCGGTCGCCTCATTGGGAATCGAGGCCGGAGACGTGATCGTATCGGTCGAACCAGAAGCCGGTCACGACCCCGCAGGACGCCGCCGCGGCCCTGAAGCAAGCGGCAAAGGCGGGCAACATCCTGCTGCTGATCGACCGGCAAGGCACCACGCAGTTCGTCGGGCTGTCGATCGAGCACAACGGCGTGGCCGGCAACAGCCCCTGAGCCATGCCCGCGGGCGCCGACGCGAGGTCGGCGCCTCACCGGAACTCGGCCTCCATACCGGAACGAACTGCGCTCGTCGGGGGCCCTCCGCCGATCGCCTCTCGCGCGGCTGCTATTGCAGCCCGTAGAAGCCCATCGCGCCGCCGGCCATGACCTGATGACGCAGCTCGGGCGAAGCATCGGCGAGGCGGTCGAGGATCATCTTGGGCGCGCCCGGGAAGAAGCCGTCGCGGTGCGGGTAGTCGGTCGCCCACAGGATCTTGTGCGGGCCGATATAGTCCGCGAGCACCTTGAGGCTGCCCTCGACCGGCTCGAACGAGATCCAGCAATTGCGCTGGAAGAGTTCGCTCGGTCGTGTCGTCAAGCCGGAATCGTTGAACCCCTGGTCGTCGAAATGGCGGTCCATGCGGTCGAGCCAGGGGGCGATCCAGCCGCCGCCCGATTCGAGAAACCCGATGCGCATCTTCGGGTGCCGCTCACACACACCGCCCCAGATCACGCTCATCGCGGCCAGCATCATTTCCATCGTGTGACTGATGATGTGCTGGGCGGCACGCCCCTCGAAGCGGTCGATGCCGACCGTCGGCATCCCACTGTTGCCGCCCTCGTGAAAGCCGATCGCGAAATCAAGATCCTCGGCCGCCTGCCAGAACGGCTCGTAATCGGGGTGATGGATCATCTTGTTGTTGTATGGGTTGGGGCGGATGAATCCGCCGCGAAAGCCCAGCTCCCTCTTCGCGAACTGCATCTCCTTGATCGCCAGCCCGATCGACTGCATCGGCAGCATGGCGATGCCGAACAGGCGATCCGGGTAAGGCCTGCAATAATCGGCGAGCCAGCGGTTGTAGCCGCGGCACATCGCGGCGGCGAGCGGCGGGTCCTGCACCGATCCGGCGAAGAGCCCCATGCTCGGATATAGAAAGACCGCGTCGATGCCGTCGAGGTCCATGTCGGGGATGCGCTTGTGCGGGTCGAAGCCGCCCGGACGCCCCTCGGTGTAGGCCATCGTCGAGGCCTGGACCACGCCTTGACGGGCGCCGACCCCGCCGATACCGCCCATCCCCTGCTGGCTGCCCAGGATCTTCTCCTCGACTAGCAGCATCTCCTTGCCATCGTTGTTGCGAATCAGCCGCGGCGCGCGATCGCGAAAAGCCGGGTCCATGTAGTCGTTCCACAGCGTGGTCGGCTCCAGCACGTGGCCATCTGCATCGATGACGTTGTAGGCGCGGTTCATGGTCCTTCCCTTTCCAGCCTGCTGCTCGATCTGAGGCGATCCTAGCGCACCGCCCTCGCGACGGCTATTCCGGCGGACCGTTGCTTCCATGACGGACGCGAGCAGTGCTAGGGTCTGCGGGCGACACCGATCGAGGAGGCGGCGATGGCCAAGACGCGCGGGACCGGGCTCTTGATGGTGTGGACCGACATCGACGCCGAGTTCGAGCCCGAGTTCAATCGATGGTACGATGGGGAGCACATCCCGCGATTGCTGCAGATGCCGGGTTTTCTGAGCGCCGGACGCTATGCGGCGCTGAAGGGCGGCCCCAAATACCTCGCCATCTACGAGCTCGAAGACCATAACGTGCTGCGCAGCGGGGCCTATCTCGACACCCTCAAATACCAGCCCTCGCCGCAGCGGCAGAAGACCGGGACGAGCCGGATCGGCCGCAACTTTTTGCGCAACGCCTATCGCCAGATCTTTCCGGTGCACACCCACCCAATCGAGCAGACCGCCGGCATGGCGCCGGTGTTGCAGATGGGGCGGATCGACGTGTCGAGTGCCGTCGAGGAGGAGTTCAACGCCTGGTACAACACGGTCTACATCCCGGGCTATCTGGCGGTGCCGGGCTGCATCGCCGCACGCCGCTACGTCGCCGTCGAGGGCCAGCCCAAATACCTGACGCTCTACGAATTCGAGCACGCCAGGGTGCCCGAGAGCGAGGCGTGGAGCCGCGCTCGGGCCAGCAACCCATGGACCCGGCGGATGTCCCCAAACCTGCGCCATGACGAAGGCTCGCCCGGCGTCTACCAGCGCATCTTCCCGAAATAATCTGGGTAAGGTGCGCCCGAGGGGATGGTGAGCGTGCGCCTGGTCAGCAGAAGCCAAGCCGCCCGACCGCCGGCAGCTTCAGCCCGGGCATCCGGAAGTCGATACCGATATTCAGCCCCAGCAGATTGATCTCGATTCCTTCCTTCACTGCGACCAGCAGCCCGGCGAGCCCGAACAGCGAGACCTGCACCCCGGTGCCGCTCGGCGCGGCTCCGACGACGGCGCCGCCGGGCAGGAAATCCTTGCCGATCGCGTTGGCCGGCAATGCCAGCCCGAGCTCCGGCACCCGGCGCGCAACATGGGCGACGAAGGTGTTGCTGTTGGGCCCCGGCCAGGCGCGGTATTCGTGCGGGTAGGGATAGCTCGCCACCGCCGCCCGGATTTTTTCGATGACCGGGCCGAGGTCCGGCCCGCGACGGTCGAGCACCAGCGCCGGACGCGCGCCGAACCAGTAGTTGTCGGGACCCGTGCGGTCGATCCGCACTGACGGAGCGCCGTTGGCGACGCCGAAGCCCAGCACCTCGTATCGCGAAAAGCGTTCAGCGCCCGCCGGCTTGACGACGATCCAGCTGTGGACGGCAAAGACGCCGCGCCACGAAACGGCGCGGGCGGCATAGACCTGGATCACCGCTTCGGGGGTGGTCGTGGGATCGGGAGCGAGCCCGGTCGGATCGCGTCGCGCCAGGTACCACGGCACCTCTTTGGTGCGGCCAAACATGCCGCCGCTCACCAGAACCGGCAGCGCGAAGCGTGCGAGGAGGGCAAACCCCAACAGGCGCGCCTTGACCACCGCGCGCGCGGTGCAGTGTACAACGGAGCCAAGGCCGATTGTCCTCCCCTCGCCGATCGCGCGTCAGTGTCGATCAGGTATCACGATCGAGAAAAAGAAGGGGTAGAAGCCGTGCTGCGACAATCAGCGCGGTCGGGTCCTACCCCGGCGGATCGCTAGCGGCGTCTCGTCCCAGGAGCGGCCGTCGACGAGGCGGCCAGCGCCACGCCGGCCGCGGCGCACCATCCGCTGCCCGAAGCCGTCCGGTTCCGGCGTCCATTCGCCCCATCCCTTGAAAAAGAACGGGATGCCGGCCGCCACACAGCGGTCGCGCAGCCCACGCACCCAGTCGGCCTCGGTCGGCCGGGCGCCGGTGCCGATCTCGCCTCCGGCGACCACCCAGTCGAGCGGGCGCCATGCCGGCTCGGCGAGCGGTGCCATCAGGCCCAGGCTGTCGAGCCTCGAGCGGCCGCCGCCCAGCGCATCGACATAGCCGTCGCCGACCGGCACGGCATCTGGCCGCAACGGGCCGAGCAGTGGTTCAAAGCACGCCCAGCGCAGCACCGCCGGCATCTGCAGAAGCTCGCTGATGCGACCCATCCGCTCCTGGTCCTCGACCGAGAACTCCCGGCCACAAATTGGGCAGCGGCCACGGATCGAGCCCTGCCGGATCCGACTGGCTGGCCGGGCGCGGCTCGAGGGCGTCGCTGTCGCCGGTCCGGCGGATGATGCGGGCGAGCCCCGCCGCCCATTGGCCCTTTTGTCGGGCGCGGGCGGCGACCGGAGCGGCAACGGCCTCCCCCGCATCGGGTTTCGGGCCGCTGCCGAGCGTCGGCAGCACCGTCGCCGCCAGCTTCGCGGCCTCGAGCGCGATCCGCTGCGGCGTGCCGGGATCGGCGTAATAGCGGCGCATCCGTTCGGCACGCCTCGTCAGCACCAGGAATTGATGCCAATGCGCGATGGTCATGACCGCGTGCAGGGTGTCGATGGTTTCGATCGCCAGCTTCTCGTGGAACAGATCGGACATCGAATCGACCAGGATCCGGCGCGGACGCCGCTGCAGCAGAGGCCAGGCGATCAGGTCCGCACGCACCCGGATCTCGCCGGTCCATCGCAGGCCCGAATGCCCGGTCGTCGCCAGCCCGGCGTAGCGCGCCCCACCCTTGCCACCCATGCGGGCAAGCTGGGCGACGGTGCGGAGCGCCTGGCAATGCTCGCATCCCGGACCGACGGCCGAGCAGCCCGCGGTCGGGTTCCAGGTCACGTCGTACCATTCGGGCGCCGCGGTGCGCGTCCGCCCGGTCTCGCCGGCCTGTGGGCCGGGACCGAAGGCCAGTGCATCGGGCATGGCGATACGGTCGCGGTTGCCCATCAACCGACCGCAAACATCGGCGGCAGCGTCGCCGAAACGGTATTATCGCGCGATCGGGCGTGACGAAAATCGAGCTGGGCGGCGCCGATCGGCCCAGCCGGGAAGTCAGCGATCCATTCCCACACGTAAGACATTCCCTGGAATTATTGATCCGGGAGATATATCCCCAGAGAGTAAAATACAACTGTAATAACATATGGTTAATTTTGCACACCCGTAACGGGTTAACGAATCGAGAAGCGGTCGATTTTGCCGAATTCCGAGCAGAAACGACTGTCCCGCCGGCGCTCGGCGCCCGCTACGGTCGCGCCGGCGCGGAGAGCCGATTCCTCGAGTTCGTCGGCTTCCACTTGCCGGCGCGCACCGTCGACGAGGCCGGACCGCATCGCGGGCCCAAGACGCGCCGCGGTCACTTTTCGGCGGCGCCGAAGTCCCGGCAGCCCGATCGGATCAGCCGACGGCCGGCGGTCAGAAACCGCCCTTCGCCTGCTCGCGCAGCAAAAATTTCTGGATCTTGCCCGTCGAGGTCTTGGGCAGCGGGCCGAAGATCACCGTGCGCGGCGCCTTGAAGCGGGCCAGGTGCTCGCGGCAGAAACCGATGATGTCGTCGGCGCTGGCAACGGCTTCGGGCTTCAAATCGACAAAGGCGCACGGGGTCTCGCCCCACATCGGGTCGGGGCGGGCGACGACGGCCGCTTCGAGCACGGCCGGGTGGCGGTAGAGCACGCTCTCGACCTCGACCGTCGAGATGTTCTCGCCGCCGGAGATGATGATGTCTTTCGAGCGGTCCTTGAGCTCGATATAGCCGTCGGGATGGACGACACCGAGATCGCCGGTGTGGAACCAGCCGCCGGCAAAGGCCTCCTCGGTTGCTTGCGGGTTTTTCAGATAGCCCTTCATGACGATGTTGCCGCGCATGAAGATCTCACCCATCGCCGTACCGTCGGCCGCGACCGGTGCGAGGCTCGCCGGGTCCGCGACCTTCAGCCCGTCGAGCACCGGGTAGTTGACCCCTTGGCGCGCCTTCAGCCGAGAG
The DNA here is from genome assembly GCA_963795485.1 of uncultured Alphaproteobacteria bacterium. GTDB lineage: Bacteria > Pseudomonadota > Alphaproteobacteria > ATCC43930 > CGMCC-115725 > AP-15. The sequence continues at coordinate 596,033 of CAWCIL010000006.1, read as the reverse complement.
CGCTCCTCGGTCGGCAGCGCATCCCATTCGCGGTGCCAGGCGCATACGGTCGCGGGCCCATAGACCTCGGTCAGGCCGTAGACATGGGTGATGTGAAAGCCGATCCCCTCCATGCCCTCGATCACCGCGGCCGGCGGCGAGGCCCCGGCGGTCATCATCTCGACCCGCCGGTCGAGCGAGCCGGTCGAACTCCGGCCCGGCGTTCAGCAGCATGTTCATCACCACCGGCGCGCCGCACAGATGGCTGACGCCGTCGCGCGCGATCGTCTCGTAGATCGCCGCCGCCTCGACCCGGCGCAAGCAGACATGGGTCCCGGCCAAGGCGGTGATCGTCCACGGAAAGCACCAGCCGTTGCAGTGGAACATCGGCAAGGTCCACAGATAGACGGGGTGCTGGCGCAACCCCCAGACCAGGATGTTGCCGAGCGCGTTCAGATAGGCGCCGCGATGGTGATAGACCACACCCTTCGGGTTGCCGGTCGTGCCCGAAGTGTAGTTGAGCGCGATCGCGTCCCACTCGTCGGCGGGGGTGATTTCAGCAAAACCCGGATCGGCGCCGGAGAGAAAGGCCTCGTAATCGACCTGGCCGAGCTGCGTGCCGCCGGGTCCCGCCGGATCGAGAATGTCGACGACAAATGGCTTGCGCTCGAGCCGGGCCAGCGCCTCGTTGACGACCGGAGCGAATTCGGTGTCGGTGATCAAGACCTTGGCCTCGCCGTGGCGGAGAATGAAGGCGATGGTTTCCGGGTCGAGCCGGATGTTCAGCGCATTCAGCACCGCCCCGGCCATCGGCACCCCGAAATGCGCCTCGAACATCTCGGGGATGTTGGGCGCCATCACCGCCACGGTGTCGCCGCGCCGGATCCCGTGCGCCGCCAATGCCGCAGCCAGCCGGCGGCAGCGTTCGAGCGCCTGGCGCCAGCCGTAGCGCCGCGCTCCGTAGATCACCGCCGGACGGTCGGGATAAACCGCGGCGCTGCGCGACAGAAAGCCGATCGGGCTCAGCGGCACAAAATTGGCCGCGTTCTTGTCGAGCCCCAGTTCATAGGGGTTGGTTTTGGCTTGCGGCATGGTCCGGCCTCCTCCCCGAGACCTACTAACTCCGCTTAGGCATTACTTTGAGCGGCATTTTTCTGACCGTCTGCCAAGGTTCATCGTATTGCCTTATCTGAAATGTAATTTCGCCCGGTTTGGTCAATACTGTGGAGAGTCCAGGTAGTCGAAAAGTCCCGATGGATACATCGTCATCTATGATTTCAACTGTTGTAGAACCATATCCCAGCGCCGCTCCGTCGGGGCCTAAAGTCCGAAATTCGATTGGAAGTTTCCCCGCGCCCTCTTTTTCAAAAGCCACCCAAATCGCTAGTATTACAGGAGCAGGCAAAAATGGGATCCGGATGTCCCCACTGTAAACCCCTATGAGAATGTCCTTTCCATTAATCTCACGACGAATATCGTCGCAAAATAAAGCAAATATCGGTTTTATGCTTGGGCGTGGTGGGGTCATTGTACTCGTGTAAATCTAATATCATCTGAGTTGGCAGTTGAGGTTACTCCGAAATTTGCAGGAAGCTGACCGGATGCGTTAATCCATGGGCCGCTCACCGTTAATGTGCCGCCGGTTGTAGCGTTGTTGTCGGCAAGCCATTCAGGGATTCGGTAATTCCGTGCGGCGTGATCAAGTGGATAATTGACCTCCCATCTTGGTTCTGCTCCGGAAATTGCGAATAGAAGATCGCTGACAGTATCAAGGCCCCAATTTCCTGGGGCACCCAATAAGCGCGATATTACTTCTGGTCTTTTGCCCATGCGTCGCGCAAGGTCGGCTTGGCTGATGCCGCTTTTCTGGAACTGACCGAGCACGAGCTCATGCACGCAACTCCGGTTGCGGGCCTGAAAATAGGCTAGCTCCCAGGGTGGGATCGGCTCAGCGCCATACGGCTTAGACAGATTGGAAGTTGGAGAGGTAAGCATTGAGATCTGCCCCGCAGAATGGAAGGTAGGGATGGAACAGGCGACGCCAGGCCGCTTTGCAGCGTTCGATTTCGTCTCTCCAAGATTTGTCGTCTGGTAAATTCTCCCGAACGTTCCAAGTAAGTGCGACAAACAGGTCGAAATCTGCGAAACAACCTAGCACGCGGATGCCCGGCTTCGGATCGATGCAGCGAATATCGAACACCTCAGATTCGATCGGGTCCGCTCTGGCCATATTTGTAACCCTTGGTTTCTTGTACGGATCCTCCGCGACCGTCAAGCACCGCCCTTCTGTCCAGGCATCGAGGTAAGCGCGCATTTGGGCGTGCCGTCAACCCTCGCGAGTGTTGGGCCAAGGCGGATGCGCCACCATGTTGACCTCCTCCGAAACGAACATCTCCCGAACGATGCGTGCGCTAGCGATGAGCGGCGATAGAAAGTACAGCCTAGGCGGTGATTCGCTCGTCCTCGCACTGATTTCACCGCGTATTGACATATAAGTCAACGCTACAAAAGTTAAGGAACCGTCTATCTCCAAAGGAGCATAGCTGACCAGCGATCTGAAATGGCCGAGGCAAATTTCAAAAAAGGCACTGCCGAGCGGCGACCGGATCCTTGACGCCGTGCCTCGGGGCGGCGTAGAAGACGCGCCGGCGCTGCGCCTGTAAAGGCCGGGTGCACGAGGTTCAGCGGTTGTGTTCGGGTCGAGGTGCGGCAATGGCGCGGAGATGCGCGATCACCGGCAAGGGCGTTCAGGTCGGGCATAATGTCAGCCATGCCAACAACAAGACCAAGCGGCGCTTTCTGCCTAATCTGCAGCAGATTTCAGTGCTGTCCGACGTGCTCGGGCCGGTTCCGATGCGGATTACCGCGGCGGCGATCCGCACGATCGAGCACAAGGGCGGCATCGACGCGTTTTTGCGCGATACCCCCGACCGCAAGCTGACGCCGGAGATCCGCCGGCTAAAGCGTCGGGTCGAGGCGGCCGCCGCACGCCGGAGCGGATAAGCCCGGGCGGGTGTGGCGCCCCGTTGGGGTTTTCGCCCGAATTCGGACAGCGATTCGGGGGATCGTGCCGGCGCTGAGCCTGATTGCGGCATTGCTGCCCGCCGATACGGGCCGTGCCGATATCCGCTACCGGGCGACGATCAGCGGCGCCGGCAACGGCGACCTCGCCGATTTGTTGGACAAAGTCTCCGATCTCAAGACGCTCGAGGATCATCCTCCGGCATCGGAGGAAGCACTCAGGCGCCGCGCCGACCGCGACCTCGGCCGACTAGCCGACGCGGCACACAGCCTGGGCTACTGGGACGCCGGCTTCTCCTACCGCGTCGATACCGCCGCCGAACCGCAAAAGGTCACGGTCGCGGTCACGCCCGGACCGCTCTACCATGTCGCCTCGGTCACGGTGCTGGGACCGGACCGAAAACCTTTGGCGGTCCCGCCCGGCCAGGCCCCGCTGCCGCTGACACCGGGGGCACCGGCGCGCACCGCCCCGGTGCTGGCGACCGAGACGGCGTTGCTGGACGCTTTCGGCGACAATGGCCATCCCTTCGCCAAGGTCGAGCACCGGCAGGTTCTGATCGACCACGCCGCGCACACCATGGCGGTGACCTACACGATCATGCCCGGGCCGCAGACCCAGTTTGGCGCGGTGGCGATCGTGGGGCTCAAAGACCTCGACCCCGATTATGTCGAGCGCCGGCTGCGCTGGCGTCGCGGCGAGGTCTACGATGCCGCCAAGGTCGAGCAGACCCGGCAGATCTTGATCGAAAGCGGCCTATTCAACGCTGTGCGGATCACGCCCACGGCCGAGCCAGGGCAACCCGGGACCGCGCGCATGACGGTCGAGGCGACCGAGCGACCGCACCGCACGATCGGCGCCGGGGTCGGCTACAACACCAGCCAGGGTGCGGCGGCCCGGGTGTTCTGGGAAAACCGCAACCTGTTCGGCCATGCCGAATATCTGCGGCTCTCCGCCACCGCCGGGCAGCAGGTCTACGGCCTCAACGCGAATTTCCGCCGGCCCGATTTCCTTACCACCGACCAGGATTTTCTCGCCACCGCCGAGATCGCCGACGATACGCCGAGCGCCTATCACAGCCGCCGGGCACTCGCCACCGCCGGTTTCGAACGTCGGTTCGGCCGCCGGCTGACGATCGGAGCGGCGCTCGAGGGCGAGCAGGCCAATGTCGAGCAGCTCGCCAACGTCTCGACCAACACCTCGGCGCAACGCACCCAGCGGTACACGCTGTTCGGCGTCCCGGCCTATGTCAAATATGACGCCACCGACAATTTGTTGAGCCCGACCCGCGGCTGGCGCGCTGAGCTCGCAGTCACCCCGGCCCATATTTTTTCGAGCCCGAGCGAGACCTTCGTGACCAATTTCGCCTCGGCCAGCACCTACTGGAAGATCGACACTCAAGGGCGGGCGATCCTCGCCGGCAGGGTGGCGCTCGCCTCGCTCGACGGCGCCCCGCTGTCAGGGGTGCCGGCCGACCAGCGGATCTATGCCGGCGGCGGCGGGTCGATCCGGGCCTATGGCTACCAGATGGCCGGGCCGCTTGCTCCCAACAACGACCCGATCGGCGGCAAATCGAGCCTGGTGCTCAATTTCGAGACCCGAGTGAAGGTTACCGACGCGATCGGCTTGGTCCCGTTCGTCGATGCCGGCAGCTATTACGAGACGAGCGTGCCGCAGCTCGACCACCGCCTGTTCTATGGCGTCGGGTTGGGCCTGCGCTATTACACCTCGTTCGGGCCGCTGCGCCTCGACCTTGCGACCCCGCTTTACAAGCGCAGCGCCGATTCCTGGATCCAGGTCTATGTCAGCCTCGGCGAGGCGTTCTGATGCGTGCCATCGGCCGGGTGCTGCGCTGGCTCGGAACGGTGTTTTTCGCCCTGATCGCCATCCTGCTGATCGGTTTCGGGATACTGCAGACGCGAGTCGGGCGCGATTGGCTGGCGGGAACCATAGCGCGGGCGGTGAGCACCTCCGATTTCGCCGTGGCGATCGAGGGGCTGGGCGGCGTCGTGCCGTTCCGCGTCGGGATCGCTCGCATCCGCCTCGCGGACAAGGGCGGCACCTATCTGACGCTGCACGATATCGGCTTCGAGATCGCGCCGGCCGAACTTCTCGTTGGCCGGCTGCATATCCGCTCACTGACCGTCGCCGAAATCGATATGGCGCGCCCGTCATTGGCGCCATCGAGGCCGCTTGCCGACTATCTTCGCGTGCCGCATCTCCCGGTCCCTGTCGTGCTCGACCGGCTCGCGATTGCGCGCCTCTCGCTGATGCCCGCGGTTTTAGGCGAAAGCGTCGCCGCCGCGATCGAAGGGAACGCCACGGTCGATAGCGGAACCGCACGCGCCGCAATCGACCTGCACCGCATCGACGGCATTCCCGGAAAGCTCGCGTTGAAGCTGGCGCTGAGCGGAAAGAAACCGGTTCTCAGCCTGCGCCTCGAGGCGACCGAGCCGACCGGCATCCTGCTCGGCCGCCTGCTCGGAGAGCAGGACCGGCTACCGCTTGCGCTGTCGCTCGCCGGCACCGGTCCGGTGGCGGATTGGCACGGCCGGCTGACCGCCTCGGCCGGCGCAGACGCACGCCTCGCCTCCGACATTACGCTCGGCGTCGCTTCCGAGACAGACCTCGGCCTCACCGGAACCGCGGCCGTGGCGCCGCTGCTGCCGCCCGACCTAGCGACAATTATCGGCGATCGGGCGACTTTTGCGTTGCATGCGGAGTTCGGCGAACGGATCGCGGTCCGCCGGCTGGCGGTCGGGATCGCCGCCGGCACCGTTACCGGCGACACCTCTTTCGCCGGGCCCAGTCGGGCCATCGCGGCGCATCTGCACGTGGATATCCCGGACCTTGGGCGGCTGTCGGGCGCTTCCGGCGCGCCGCTTCATGGTGCGGCAAGTTTGAGCATCGCCGCGACCGGGAGCCAAGACCGGCCGCGTGTAAACGCGGACCTATCGGGAACCGGGATCGGAGTTTCCGGGTCCGGGGCGAAGCGCATCGAAGTCCATGTCACGGCGACCCCCTCCGGTCCGCTCGACCAAGCAGCGACCCTGATCGCGGTAGCGGCAAAAGGTCGGATCGACGGGCTCGCGGTCCCCGCGGCCGGCGCGCTGGGGCAGCAGTTGGGCGCGGGTATCGGGTGGTCGTTTGCCGGCACCGCCGCGCGAGACGCGAGCACGCTCGAGGTTGCCCGGTTTTCGGTGCAGGGCGGCGGTCTCGACCTGAACGGCTCGGGCCGCCTCGCCACGAGCGGGCACAGCCTTGCCGGTGCTGTCGATTTTGCCGGTTCGGAGGTCGGGATGCGGACGGGCATCGCGGCCGCCGATGCGCTGCTCGGCAGCCAGGCCAGGTTCGCCGGCGCCATTCGGCGCGACCGGGCGGGCGCCCTCGATCTCGACAATTTCGCGCTGACCGGCGCCGCCGCCAAGCTCTCCGGCAATGCATGGTTCGACCCGGCCTCGGATCGGCTGGCAGCGGAGCTGACCCTCGCGGTGCCGCAGCTGAAGCCGCTCGGCGCGGCACTGGGCGCCAGGATCTCTGGAACCGCCTCGGCTCGGGTGAAGGCCGAGGGTGCGCTCGACCATCTGCGCATGACCAGCGAGGTGGAGGGCAGGGGCATCGCCATTGCCGGTGCCCCCATCGAACGCCTGCAGCTTTCCGGCACGGTCGCCGATCTGTCGCGACGCCAGGGAGCGATCGACGGTGGTTTTCGTGCCTCCGGGCTCGACGGCCAGGTGGCACTGGCCGCAGAGTTGAATGGAAATTCCGAGCTGGTCGTGCCGCGTCTGCGGCTGACCGCGGCGGACACGGCGATAGACGGCGATCTGCGGGTCGACTTCACGACCGGCCTCGTCCAAGGCTCGCTGACCGGCCGAATCCCGGATCTCGGGCGTTGGTCGGCAGTCGCCGGCACCCCGCTCGGCGGCAGCCTTGACCTGACCGCTCGGCTCGGTGCGGTGGGAGGCGGGCAAGGGCTCGATCTCTCGGCGACCGGACAAGGGCTCGCCGCCGGCGCCAACCGATCGCACATCGAGATCGGCCGGCTTGGCCTGACGGCGCGGCTCGCCGATTTGTGGCGCATGCCGGCGGGTACGGGGCACCTCTCCTTGCGCGCGGTGCGCCTCGGCGCCGCTGACTTCGCCACCGCCGTCGCCAGTTTTTCCAGCCCGCGCCCGGGCCGCGTCGCCTTCGACGGCACTGCCGACGGGCATCCGCTGTCGCTGACGCTCGCCGGCGACGGCGGGGTCGTGCCAGGCGGAGCCGAACTGCGCCTGACCCGGCTGACCGGGTCCTTGGGCGGCGCCCGCTTCCTGCTGGAACAGCCGCTGGACCTGTCGCGGCGCGGCGCCGATCTCTCCTTGGCCGGTTTGGCCTTGCGGCTGGGTCCCGGCCGAATCAGCGGCAATGCGGCGATCAAGAGCGAGGCGCTTTCGGTCTCCTTGAACGCCGCCAACCTGCCAATTGCGCCCGGCGCGCAGCTGATCGGTTATCCCGGCCTCCGCGGCGCATTGTCGCTAGAGGCGAATTTGGGCGGCACCCTCGGTGCCCCGCGGGGACATGCGGTGCTGAGCGCAGACGACCTCTCGCTGGCAGCATCCCGGCAGGCGCAGACGCCGAAACTTGGGCTGAGCGTAGCAGGCGACTGGAACGGCCGGACCGTCGGTTTGCAGGGCCGGGTCACCGGGCTCGCCGGCGACCGGATCTCGATCGCCGGTTCGCTGCCGATGGTGCTGACCCGGGCGCCGCTCGGGATTTCGGTGCCCTCGCAGGACCCGCTCGCGCTGCGGCTTCAGGGCGGCGGCGATATCGGCCACCTCGCCGATCTGCTGCCACTGGGCGAGGACCGGATCAGCGGCCGTTTTGCCGCTGACGTCATGGTCGGCGGCAGTGTGGCTTCGCCGGCGGCGAGTGGCGAACTTAGGCTCGCCGGCGCCCGCTACCAAAATTTCGCGAGCGGCGCGCAGCTGACCAATCTCGACGCCCTCGTGGTCGGCGATCGCGACCGCTTCCGATTGGCCTCGCTCTCGGCCGGCGACGGCGCCGGCGGCACGCTTGGAGCGCAGGGCAGCGTCGCGCTGAGCGGCGCCTCGGGGCCGACGGCCGAATTGTCGGCGAGGCTCGCCGATTTCCGCGTGGCGGCGCGCGACGAAGTGCTGGCGACCGCGACCGGCAATGTCGCGGTGACCGGCCCGTTGGCAGCGCCCAAGGTGGCGGCGGCGCTGACGATCGACCGCGCCGATATCACGCTGCCGGACAGCCTGCCGCCGAGCGTCGTCGTTCTCAAGGTCACCGAAGTAAACGCCAAGGGGCGGTCATCCGCGCCACCGCCCGCGACGCCGGCGCCGGTGCTTCCGATGCCACTCGACATCAAGCTCGGCATGCCCGGCCAGGTGTTTGTCCGCGGCCATGGCCTCAACAGCGACTGGCATGGCCGGCTCCAGATTGCCGGCACCTCGGCCGCGCCGCAAATCTCCGGGACTTTGGTGGCGCGCCGCGGCAGCGTTGACCTGTTGGGCAAGAGCTTCCTCTTGACCCGAGGCACGATCGCTTTCGATGGCGGCGCCACGCTCGATCCCGCTCTCGATATCGTCGCCGAGGCGAACGCGGCCGACATCACCGCGCAAGTGATCATCAGCGGCTATGCGTCGGCGCCGAAGATCACCCTCTCCTCGATCCCGGCGGTGCCGCAGGACGAGATCCTGTCACGCGTTTTGTTCGGCCAGGGAGTGGGACAGATCACCGCCGGTCAGGGACTGCAGCTGGCGCAAGCAGCCGCCACCCTTGCCGGCGGTGGCCCGGGCGTGCTCGACCGGCTGCGCGGCAAGCTCGGTCTCGATTGGCTCGGGTTCGGCCAGGGCCCGGCCGGGGCGGCGAGCCCGATCCTCAACCCGAGCGTGGTCACCCCGACGACCTCGAGCACGACCGCGGTCAGCGCCGGGAAATACATTGCCCCGGGGGTCTCGGTCGGAGTGACCCAGGGCGTCTCGCCGCCAACCAGCAAGGTGACGGTCGAGGTCGATGTGGGTCATCATGTGACGGTCGACACCGAGGCCGGGCAGAACGGGGGCACCGGCATCGGGCTCAATTACAAATACGATTATTGAGAGAGATTGCGCATCGTATCAAAAATGCTCCCACCAAAGCGGGAACGACGGCCAAGGGCTGATCTTTCGGAATTCTCTCCTGGTGGAGCGCCAAGCTCGGCGGCGCTCTCGGCGCGAGCGTGCGATCACTGGCCGGCGAGGTGCGCGCGAGATCTATTCGAGGAGGATGCGCGAACCGGCGGCGCCGCTCAACAGGCGCCGCAGATGAAAGCCGACCAGCTGGTCCTCGCTGCGCAGGCCGAGCAGCGCCGCAAAGGCCGGCATCGCCGCGAGGTCGCCGGCTTCGAGCTTGGCGAAAGCGTCGAGATAGGCGCGGGTCGCCGGCTCGTCGAAAGCTTCGGCCGAGAGCGGTTCGAACGCGCGCAGCGGCTCTTTGCGGCCACGCAGAACGAGCTCGCCGACCGGCCTTCCGCGAAACCCGGCGACACGGCTCGCGACGCTTTCGCCGACGCAGATGCGGGTGCCGAGCTGCTTGTTCGCGGCTTCGAGCCGGGCCGACGCGTTGACCGTGTCGCCATAGGCCGTGTAGTCGAAATAGCGCCCGCCGCCGAAATTACCGACGATCGCCGGACCGGCGGCGAGGCCGAGACGGGTCGCGCCGAGTGCCAGCCCGCGCTGCCGCCAGCGTTCGCGAAAGGCCTCTGCGCTCGCGTCGAGCTCGAGGGCGCAGGCGACGGCACGCTCCGCGTGATCGGGCTGATCGGCCGGCGCTCCAAACAGCACGTGCATGGCGTCGCCGACCAGCTTTAGCAACGTCCCGCCATGGGCGAAGACGATGTCGGTCATGGCCCCCAGATAGTCGTTCAACAACGGCGCGATGATCTCCGGGTCGAGGGTCTCGACCAGCGAGGTGAACTCGGCGATGTCGGTGAATAGCGAAGTGATCTCGCGGCGTTGCCCGCCGAGGTCGATCGCGTCGGGGTCGTTCGCCAGCCGCTCGGCCAGGTTGGGTGAAAAATAGCGCGACAAGAGCGCATGCGCTTCCTCCGCCGCGATCTGCCGCCGGCGCGCTTCGCGCAGCCGCTCGATATGCGCGAGGGTCTTTTTGATCGTGGTTTCGAGATCGGTGAAATCGATCGGTTTGGTTACAAAATCGAATGCCCCGCGATTCATCGCGGTGCGGATGTTGGCCATGTCGCCATAGGCCGAAACAATCACGGTCGACAGCGGGTCGGCGCTTTCCTGAATTTTTTGCAGCAGGGTCAGGCCGTCCATTCGCGGCATGTTTATGTCGCTGAGCACCATGTCGACGACGGTGCCGTTGGTCAGCATCTCGAGCGCCTGGACGCCGTCGCGAGCAAAGCAAAAATCGAGCTCGCCGCCGCGGATCTGGCGCCGGAACCGTTGCTGGACCAGAGACTCCAGATCCGGCTCGTCATCAACCACGAGGATCATCGCGGTCATGCGTTCCTTCCTTTGCCGGGCTCGGCACCGGGCGGGGTCTCCATCGGCAGGGCGATGACAAATTCGGTGAACGCACCCGGCTCGCTCTCGACGTCGAAGCTGCCGCCGTGCTGCTTGACGATGATGTCGAAGCTCAGCGACAACCCGAGGCCAGTCCCTTCGCCGGCGGGCTTGGTGGTAAAGAACGGGTCGAAGATTTTCGCCTTCGCCTCGTCGGGAATGCCGCTGCCGTTGTCGCGCACCCGAATCTCGACCCGGCCGGCCAATGCCCGCGTGGCGACCCAAAGTGTCGGCTCGAACCCCGGTTCTTGGGCGCTGCGCTGGCGTTCGCGCACGGCATAGAACCCATTGCCGAAAAGATTGAGCAGAACACGGGTGATTTCCTGCGGATAAAGCTCGATCTCGCCGATCAGCGGGTCGAGATCCCGGTGCAGGGTCACGTTGAAATCCGGCTTTTCGGCGCGCGCGCCGTGATAGGCGAGGTTCAGGCTTTCCTCGACAAGGGCGTTCAGATCCGCGCGGCGGCGCTCGCCGCCATCGCCGCGCGAATGCAGCAGCATGTTCTTGACGATGCTGTCGGCGCGCCGCCCATGCTCGACGATCTTGGCGAGGTTGCCGCTCAGCGTCCGCGTCAGATCGTCGATTTCACCGCGCGACGGGTCGGGCAACGGCGCATCCTTCGCCATCAGCAGTTCGCGCAGCTCGTCGGTCAGCTCCGCCGACAATTCGGCGAAATTATTAACGAAATTCAGCGGATTTTTGATTTCGTGGGCGATGCCGGCGGTCAGCTGGCCGAGCGAGGCCAGTTTTTGCGTCTCGACCAGGCGGTCCTGCGCCTTATGCAGACCGGAGAGCGCCTCCTCGGCGGCAAGCCGGGCCGCCCTGGCTTCCTGCTCGCGCGCCTGCAGCTCTTCGGTGCGCGCCTCGACCTTGGCCTCCAAGGTGTCGTGCGATTCCTGCACTTTCGCCGCCATTTGATTGAACCGATCGGCGAGGGTTTCGATCTCATCGCCGGTACGGATCTCGATCGGCTGGCTGCGCTCGCCCGAACCCAGTCGCTCGGCGCCCGATTGCAGGCGCCGGATCGGCACCACCATGCGCCTGGCGAGCAACGTGCCGGCGGTCGCCGCCAGCAACAGGCCGAGCGCCAGCAGCGCCGCCATTCGCCAGAGCGAAGCATAAACCGGCGCCAGCGCCTCACGCAGCGGCAGTTCGACAAAGACAATCCAACCGAGCCGCGGTATCGGCGCATACGCGGTCAAAACCGTGCCGCCGGTCGGCCCGGTCGCGGTATGGGCACCGTTCGCCGCGGTGCCCTGATGCAAGCTGGCCAGCGCTGCCGCCACCTGCGGCAGGTGCGAAAGGTCGGTCTCGCGCAGGACCAGGCTGAGATCGGGGTCGGCGATCAGCCGCCCGCGGGAATCGACCACATAAGCGTAGCCGGTGCGTCCGACCTGCAGCGCCGTGATCAGGTCCCAGATGAATTTGAGGTTGACCTCGGCGACAGTCACCCCCGCCCGATGCCCGGCATGCGCGACGGCGATCGTCATATAGGGTTCGGACATGTTATGGAAATGGACTGGGCTGAACCAGACGCCGTTTGCCTCCGCCTGCACGAAGGCAGGGTCGGCGGCATCGTTGATGCCGCTCCCCGCGACATCGGGGGCGATGCGCGACAGCTTCAACTCTTCCCTGCCCGATCCGTCGATTTCGGTAAGCTCGGCGATCGCCGGCACCTCGCGCATCAGCCGGATAAAGTCATAGCGGCGCTCTTCGAGCGGCAGCGCGTCCCACTGCAGCAGGGTGGTCCAGCCGATCTGCAGCTCGATCTCCGAAACAAACTGCTCGATGCGCCGGGCGGCGTCCCGAGCCTTTTCCTGCTGGATCTGCACCGCGGCGTGTTCGGCGGCGCGGTAGCCCAGCCACATGTCGACCGAGCCGTTCACCACCAGAACAAAGCTGACGAGCCCGACAAAGGCGAGGGCCAGCTTGAGCGCGAGCCCGATCCGCAGACGCCGGCGGGCGGGCCCCCCGGCGGCCCCGGTCACCTCGAATGCGACATCGTCTCTGGCGAGCACGAGACGCCGGCTCCTGTCATTCGATCACGTCGTCGGCGCGGGCGAGCAGGGATGGCGGGATCGTCAATCCGATCGCCTTGGCGGTCCCGAGATTGATCGCCAGCACGAACCGGCTCGGATCTTCGAGCGGCAAATCGGCGGGGTTCGCACCCTTCAGAATGCGCGCGGCGAGCCCGGCGGCGCGATCGAACATTTCGTTCAAATCCGGACCATAGGACATCAGGCCGCCGTCACGCACCAAGAAGTCGTATTCGAAGACGGCTGGTATTTTATGCTGGGCCGCGAAGTCGATCACCCGCTTCCTGTTCAAGGTCGTCAGCACGTCGCTGACCATCAGGATCGCATCCGGCGGTCGGCGCATCATCGCCGCAAACGCCGTGGCGAAATCGTCGGGCGCGCGCACGCCGAGCGAGTTCGACCTCCATGCCGAGGCTGCGCGCCTGCGCCTCCGCCGCCTTGTAGCGCAGCGACATGCCGAGATCATCGGCATTCCACAGCATTGCCACGCGATGCACGCTGGGCACCGCCTCCTTCAGCAATGCCAGCCTTTTGGCCGACAGCTCAGCGGCGATCTCGGAGATGCCGGTGACGTGGCCGCCCGGTCTGGCAAAGCTGGCGACGAGCCCATCCTCGACCGGATCGCCCGCCTGCACCACCACCACCGGCAAGCTCGTGTGCTGCTTGGCGGCGAGCGCCGCCGGATAGCCCACGGTGACAATCAATGCGACATTGCTCGCGACCAGTTCGTCGACGAGCTGCGGCAGGCGATCGAGCTGCCCATGCGCCGCGCGCCTAACAAGCGTAAGGTTTTTGCCGAGTACGAACCCCTCCCGCGCAAAGCCGCGAATGAGCCCCGCGCCAGGTGCGCTCTGATCGGTCGGGTCGGCGGCAACGGAGAGCAGCCCGACGCGGTAGAGCTGCGGCAGACGGTTGCGCGGCGGCTCCCCCAGCCGCAATCGCCAGTCCCGCGAGAAAGACGGCGACGAGCCCGATGACTTTCATTCGACAACCTCTACGGGACGATTGAAACGACCATAAGGCCCGAGAAGGGAGAACGCCAAGCAACGCGTTCGACAACATCTCGTGATTAAAGACCCATGCCGCGCTCCTGTTGCCGATGGCTCGCGGCTGACGGCAGGACACAGGATTTGTTACCGCACCAAGCGGTTGCAGGGCGCCGCTCATTCAATTACGTCGTTGGCGCGGGCAAGCAAAGACGGCGGGATCGTCAGGCCGATCGCCTCGGCGGTCTTCAGATTGATCGCCAACACGAACCGGCTCGGCTCTTCCAGCGGGAGCTGCGCCGGATCGGCGCCCTTGAGGATGCGCACCGCGAGCCCGGCGGCGCGATCGAACATCTCACTCAGATCCGGGCCGTACGACATCAGGCCGCCGTCGCGCACCAGGAAGTCGTATTCGTAGATCGCCGGTAGCTTATGCTGCAACGCGAACTCGAAAACGCGCGCGCGATTGAGATTCGTCAGCACGTCGGTGACCATCAGGATCGCATCCGGGGGATGGCGCGTCATCGCGGCAAAGGCGGTGTCGAAATCGTCCGGGGCGCGCACCCCGTACGACTGGACCTCTATCCCGAGGCTGCGGGCCTCGGCGTCCGCCGCCTGGTAGCGCAGCGACATCCCGAGATCATCGGCATTCCACAGCATCGCCACGCGGTGCATGCTTGGCACCGCCTCTTTCAGCAGCGCCAAACGCTTTGTCGAAAGCTCGGCCGCCACTTCGGAGAGGCCGGTCAGGTGCCCGCCAGGATGGACAAAGTTGGCGACCAGCCCATCGGCCACCGGGTCACCCGCCCGGACCACCACCACCGGCAGGGTCGTGTGCTGCTTTGGCGACGAGCGCCGCCGGATAGCCCAAGGTCACGATGACCGCGACCTTCTTCGCGACCAACTCGTCGACGAGCTGCGGCAGCAGTTCGATCTGTCCGTGCGCCCCGCGCCTGACAAACACAAGATTTTTGCCAAGGACGAACCCGTGCCGGGCAAAGCCGTGGATCATCCCGTCGCCGAAAGGGCTCTGATCGGTCGCCTCGGCGCCGACCGAAAGCAGCCCGACGCGATAGATCTGCGGCGGTGACTGAGCGGTGCCCTCCGCCGATCCGCCGGCGAGGGTCAGGACGAGAGCAGCGAAGAGGGCGAAATATTTCATTGACGACCTCGCAGCGCGGGCGCGCCGAACCATACGATCACGAGCTGTCTCAACCAAACGCGCGGTGGATGAGATGACGTGATCGCAGACATTGACAATCCGATGGCCGCTCGATCAACTTTCTTGCAACGTCGCGTTGACGGTCGATGTTCAGGAGATTGCGCTGCAAAGTCTGAATTTCACGCGACCGTGCGATGCTCGCGGCGGCTGATGCCGGATCCGATCTGAAAGTCGTAAGAAAACATGCGTTAAGCTTCTGTTGGAGTTTTGCTTCCGCCGCGAGCCAGCCGCCGGAGCCGGATCATGACCGGATCACCCCATGTCCTGGCGATCGACCAGGGCACCACCAGCACTCGCGCGATCTTGTTCGACGCGGACGGCCGGGCGCGGCGGACGGCGCAAATCGAGCTGACCCAATATTTCCCGCGGCCGGGCTGGGTCGAGCACGACCCCGAGGAAATCTGGCAAAGTGTACTTTCGACCGGTCGTGCCGCCGCCGCGGCCGCCGATGGCCCGATCGCCGCGATCGGCATCGCCAACCAGCGCGAGACCACGCTCCTGTGGGAGCGCGCCACCGGCCGCTTGATCCACAACGCGATCGTCTGGCAGGACCGGCGCACCGCGGATCAGTGCGCGCGCTGGCGCCGCGAGGGGCTGGCCGAAACCGTGGCACGGCGAACCGGGCTGGTCATCGACCCGTATTTCTCCGCGTCAAAGATCCGCTGGCTGCTCGACACGGTTCCGGGGCTGCGCCGGCGCGCCGAAGCCGGCGAGATCGCCTTTGGCACGATCGACAGCTTTCTTCTATGGCGGCTGACCGGCGGAAAGCGCCATGCGACCGACGTCACCAATGCCGCGCGCACGATGCTGTTCGACATCGGCCGGCTCGCCTGGGCCGACGACCTTCTCGACGCCTTTCAAATCCCGAGCGCGATTCTGCCCGAGGTGTTCGACACCGGCGCCGATTTCGGCACCAGCCTGCCCGAGTTGCTCGGCGCCGCAATCCCGATCGCGGCGATGGCCGGCGACCAGCAGGCGGCGCTGATCGGCCAGGGCTGCTTTACTCCCGGCATGATCAAATCGACCTATGGCACCGGCGCTTTCGCTTTGCTCAACATCGGCAGCGAACCGGCGGCCTCGCGCCACCGCCTGCTGACGACGATCGCCTATCGCCTCGACGGCCGGACCGCCTATGCCCTCGAGGGCAGCATCTTTGTCGCCGGCGCGGCGGTGCATTGGCTGCGCGACCGGCTCGGTGTCGTGGCGACGGCGGCCGAAGCCTCGACCCTCGCCGCGCAGGCCGACCCGCGCCAGCACCTCTATTTCGTGCCCGGTTTTGCCGGGCTCGGCGCACCCTACTGGGCGCCGCGGGCACGGGCCGCGTTGACCGGGCTGACGGCGGAATGCGGGCCGGCCGAGATTGCCCGCGCCGCCCTCGAAGCGGTCGGCTACCAGACTCGAGACCTGATGGCGGCGATGGCGGCCGATGCCGACATCGACATCGGCACCTTGCGAGTCGACGGCGGGATGAGCGCGAGCGACTGGACGATGCAGTTCCTGGCCGACATCCTGCCCGCTGTCGTCGAGCGGCCGGATGAGGTCGAAACCACCGCCTGGGGTGCGGCCTACGCCGCCGGGATCGGGCACGGGCTCTATCCCGGTCCCGAGACCATGACGGCGCGCCGGCGGCCCGAGCGCCGCTTCCGCCCGCAGATGGTGGAAACCGAGCGCGAGGAGCGCTATGCCGGGTGGCGCCGCGCGGTCGCCGGCGTGCTCGCCGCCGCACCCGCTGCCACCGATGGAGAAGGCGATGACCCGCTCTGACGAATGGCCGAGCCTGCCTTATGCGGAGTGGCGCGACACCTGTGCGACGCTCCAGTTGTGGACCCAGGTGATCGGCAAGATCCGGCTGGCCCAGGCGCCGCTGATCAATCACTGGTGGCAAGTGCCGCTCTATGTGACGAGCCGCGGGCTGACCACCTCGCCGATCCCCTATGGCAGGCGGACCTTCCAGATCGATTTCGATTTCCTCGACCACCGGCTCCGGATCGGGACCAGCGACGGGGCGACCGAAACTCTTCCGCTGCGCCCCGCGACAGTTGCCGATTTCTATGTCGAGGTCATGCAGCGGCTGAAGGCGCTCGGGCTCGACCTGCGGATTTGGACGACCCCGGTCGAGATTGCCGACCCCGTTCCGTTTGAAAAGGACCGGCGGCACGGCGCTTACGACCCCGATTATGCCACCCGCTTCTGGCGGGTCCTGGTTCAGGCCGACCGGGTCTTCACCGCATTTCGCGCTCGTTTTCTCGGCAAGGCGAGCCCGGTGCATTTTTTCTGGGGCAGCTTCGATCTGGCGGTGACGCGGTTCTCGGGCCGCCGCGCGCCGCCGCATCCGGGAGCACCCAACGTCGCCGACCGGGTCACCCGCGAAGCCTATTCGCACGAAGTCAGCAGCTGCGGGTTTTGGCCCGGCGGCGCGGGGCTGGAGCAGCCGGTCTTTTATTCCTACGCGTATGCCGAGCCGGCCGGCTTCAAGGATAGGCCGGTCCGCCCGAAGGCCGCCTTCTATGCGCGCGAGATGGGCGAGTTCATCCTGCCCTACGACGAGGTCCGGGTGGTGGCGGCGCCCGATGAGACCTTGCTCGATTTCCTGCAGAGCACCTATGAGGCCGCCGCCGATACGGCACATTGGGACCGCGCCGCGCTGGAGCGCGCAGCGGCGCCCGCGTGAACCTCTTGTCGGTGCTGCCCGATGCGCGCGCGGCCGAAGCGGTCGAGGCGCTTCTCGCCCGGCCCGGTCTGCGCATCGAACGCATCGTCTCGCAGGGACAGGCGAGCCCACCCGGCTTTTGGTACGAAGAGGCGGAGGGCGAGTGGGTTCTGCTGCTGGCCGGCGCCGCCCGCCTGCGGTTCGAGGACGAGGCCGAGACCCGCCCGCTCGCCGCCGGAGATTGGCTCGACATCGCGCCGCGCCGGCGCCATCGCGTCGATTGGACCGATCCCGCCCAAGCGACGGTATGGCTCGCCATTTTCTACCGCTAGTTTCCTAATGCCGGGACCAGTTTATACAAACTACCACTAATAGATATCGATTGCGCTGAGCCTACAAGGGTGCTACCGTATTTTGTGGGGGTGGATCGGGGGATCCACATGATACGGGGGAATTGATGGACATCACCTGGACTCCGGAGCGAGTTGAGCGGCTCAGCCAGCTTTTTGCCGAGGGTTTGCCTACAGCCGAGATCGGCCGCCGGATGGGGCTGACCAAAAACGCCGTGATCGGCCGGCTGCATAGGAACGCGATGACCCGGCGCGAACCGGCGCCGAAAGCGCCGCCGCGGCGCAATGTCTTCGAATTCACCGGTCCGAGCTGCCTGTGGCCTCATGGCCATCCCAACGACCCGAATTTCCACTTCTGCGGCGCGCGGCCGGTGCCCGGCAAGCCCTATTGCGCCGAGCACGCGGCCATCGCCTACGTCCGCCCAAAGGAGCAGAACTCGAACGCCGCCTGATCGCCGGCCGCCCTCGGTCACCCTTTGCGGCGCAGGCGGCGCATCGCGCGGTCGAGGCCGTCGAGGGTCAAGGGGAACATGCGGTCTTCGGTCAGGCCGCGGATCATGCCGATGCTGGCGGTGGCGGTCCAATATTTCTCCGGCACCGGGTTCAGCCAGACCGCGCGCGGGTAAGCCTCGAACAGGCGGCGCAGCCAGGTTTCGCCGGGCTCGTCGTTCCAGCGCTCGACGCTGCCGCCCTCCTTTTCGATCTCGTAGGGGCTCATGCTGGCGTCGCCGACAAAGACGACCCGGTAGTTCCGGTCGTAGGTGCGGATCAGCTCGACCACCGGCACCTGCTCGACATGGCGCCGGCGCGAATCGCGCCACACCCAATCGTAGACGCAGTTGTGGAAGTAGAAGTGCATCAGGTGCTTGAACTCGGAGCGCGCGGCCGAAAACAATTCCTCGCAGATCCGGACATGGTCCTCCATCGACCCGCCAACATCGACGAACAGCAGCAGCTTGACCGCGTTGTGCCGCTCGGGCACCAGCTTCAAGTCGAGCCAGCCGGCGTTGTGCGCGGTCGATCTGACGGTGCCGTCGAGGTCGAGCTCGTCGGCTGCACCCTCGCGGGCGAACCGGCGCAATCGGCGCAAGGCGAGCTTGATATTGCGGGTGCCGAGGTTGACGGTGTCGTCGAGGTTGCGGAACTCTCGCCGGTCCCACACCTTGACGGCACTGCGGTTCTTGCCCTCTTCCTGGCCGATGCGCACGCCTTCGGGGTTGTAGCCATGCGCGCCGAAGGGCGAGGTGCCGGCGGTGCCGATCCATTTGCCGCCACCCTGATGCCGCGCCTTCTGCTCGGCCAGCCGCTGGCGCAGGGTCTCGATCAGCTGTTCCCAGCCGCCCAATGCTTCGACGAGCTTCTTCTCCTCCGGGGTCAGCAGCCGTTCGGCCAGTTTCTTCAGCCACTCTTCGGGAATTTCGGCCTGGGGATCGGCCAGAGTCTCGATGCCGTTGAAGCACTGCCCGAAGACCCGGTCGAAACGGTCGAAATAGCGCTCGTCCTTGACCAGCGCGGTGCGCGCGACGACGTAGAAATCCTCGATCGCGAAAGCCGCGACGCGTTCGTGCATCGCCTCCATCAGGGTCAGGTATTCGCGCAGCGAGACCGGGATCTTGGCCGCGCGCAATTCGGTAAAGAACGAGAGGAACACGGCAGACCGTTTTTCGGATCGGGGAGGTGTCTGTGGCGCAATTCGCCGAGGCGGGTCAAGCGGCGCCGATGCGACCAGCGTCAAGGAACCAGCACGGCGGCCCCTTGCAGCTTGCCATTGCGCAGGTCGACGAGCGCCTCGTTCGCCCGGGCCAGCGGGTAGGAGACCGTCTCGGTCTTGATCCCCGCCTGCGGCGCCAGTGCCAGAAATTCCTCGGCGTCGCGCCGCGTCAGATTGGCGACCGAGCGCAGCACCCGCTCCTCCCACAGAATCTCGTACGGGAAAGACGGGATGTCGCTCATATGGATGCCGCCGCAAACGACGGTGCCGCCCTTCCTGACAGCGGCGAGCGCGGCCGGCACCAGTCCCCCGACCGGGGCGAAGATCAGGGCGGCGTCGAGCGGCTCGGGCGGAGCCAGCGTCGAAATCCCCGGCCCATTCGGCGCCGAGCCCGCGGGCGAAATCCTGCGCCGCGCGGTCGCCTGGCCGGGTGAACGCAAACAGCCGGCGACCCTGGTGCCTGATCACCTGGGCGACGATGTGGGCAGCGGCGCCAAACCCGTAGATGCCGATCAGGGGTGCGTCCCCGGCCATGCGCAAGGTGCGATAGCCGATCAGCCCGGCGCACATCAGCGGCGCCGCCTCGACATCGCCATAACGGGCATCGACCAAAAAGCAATAGCGCTGGTCGGCGACGGTCAGCTCGGCATAGCCCCCATCGATCTGGTAGCCGGTAAAGCGCGCGCGGTCGCACAGGTTTTCCCGGCCGCTGCGGCAATATTCGCATTCCCCGCAGGTCCAGCCGAGCCAGGGGACGCCGACCCGGTCGCCAATCGCAAAGCGGTCGACTTCGCTCCCCTTCTCAACGACGGCGCCGACGATCTCGTGCCCCAGCACCAGCGGCAATTTGGGGTCGGGCAGTTCGCCGTCGAAGACATGAAGGTCGGTCCGGCAGACGGCGCAGGCCTTGACCGCGATCAGCACCTGCTGCGGCCCCGGCCGCGGCTGCGGCAATTCCGCGGCGACGAGCGGCTGACCGGCTTCCCGCAACAATTCCGCACGCATCGCTTTACTCCCGTTCCGCGAGGTTCGACATTCAACGCTTCACTGAACGGTGCTGTCGCCATGCTTTGCGTCCGGCGAGTTTCGGCCATCCTGGCGGCGAGTTCGCTGTGCATGGTCGGCGGCTGCCATCTCGCCCCGACCGGCGGCATGGCCGGGCGCTGCGCCGACCTGATGCGGCAGGCCGATCCGGGCGCCGACATCGACGTCACCAATAGCGAGGCCGCGGCCACCAGCATCACGACGATCATCGCCCACGTCGAAGGGGTGCGCAGCGATCTGCCGCCGCATGGGTCGTTGCCGCGTCACCTCGCTGTCGAATGCCGATTTCACGGCGACATCCTGACCGGGTTCCGCTGGACCAAGGGCCCGACGTGAGCCGCCCAGCTTGGGGCTGGTCGCCGGGCCGTGGTCTCGTCCATACTGAGGCGAAACTGCGGCGGAAAGGGCGAGGGGCATGGATATCGGCCCGGCGGGCGGCGACAGACCGAACCGCGATCGGTTTTGGCGAAATCCGCGGCGGGCTCCGACGCGGGAGGCACCGGCCGCCCCGCTGCATCAGTTTTTTGCGACCTCTCCGGTTGCCTGCCCCTATGTCCCCGGCCGCGTCGAGCGCAAGCTGATCGTCGAGCTCGGCGGCAGCGAGGGGGCCGATTTCTACGACGAGCTGTCACGTGCCGGGTTTCGCCGAAGCCACCGCTTCGCTTACCGGCCGGCGTGCCGCGTGTGCGCCGCCTGCGTGCCGGTCCGCATCGCCGTCGACCGCTTTCGACACACCCGCTCGACGCGGCGGGTGCGCAACGCCAACCGCGACCTCGGCGGCGTTCTCGCCGGTGCGCGCGCGACACCAGAGCAGTTCCGACTGTTCTCGTCCTATCAGCGGGCGCGGCACGGCGACAGCGAGATGGCGACGATGACCTACGCGGATTACCGGGCGATGGTCGAGGACAGCCCGGTGCGCACCCGGGTTGCCGAGTTCCGCGACGCCGCCGGGACGCTCCTCGCCGCCTCGCTGATCGATCTTCTCGATGACGGCGTCTCGGCCGTCTACAGCTTTTACGACCCGCATCAGACGAAGCGCAGCCTCGGCACCTGGAGCATCCTGCGGCTGGTCGAGGACTGCCGGCGGTATCGCCTTCCCCATGTCTATCTCGGCTATTGGATCGCCGAGAGCCCGAAAATGGCCTACAAAGCGCGCTTCCCGGCGCTGGAGCAGCTGACCGCCGCCGGCTGGGTCGATTTCGCGCCGCCGCCCGCCGACGATGCGGTGTCCTCCCTCGCCCCGCGTGCGGGGAGAGGGCCGGGGTGAGGGGCGAAAGGCTGCGCGAACATGGCGATCGGCATCCTCGATTCGGCGATGTTCGCCGACATGTTCGGCACCGGGCCGATGCGCGCGGTGTTCGGCGACACCGCGTTCCTCGTCCGTTGCGCCGAGGTCGAGGCGGCGCTCGCCCGCGCCCAGGCCCGGCTGGGCATGATCCCGGCCGAGGCCGCAACGGCGATTACCGAGGCGGCGGCTGCGGTTGCGCAAAAGCCCGAAGCCCTCGATTTCGCCCGTCTGAAGCGCGAGACCGAGACCGTCGGCTACCCGATCCTGCCGTTGGTTCGCCAGCTCGCCGAGCATGCCGGTGAGGCCGGCCGGTGGCTCCATTGGGGCGCCACCACCCAGGACATCATGGACACCGCAATCGTCCTGCAGATCCGCGCCGGGCTCGACCTCCTCGAAGCCGATCTCAGGGCGGCGCGCGATCATCTGGCCGATCTTGCCCGACGTCATCGCGACACGCCGATGGCCGGCCGTACCCATCTGCAGCACGCGCTGCCGGTGACCTTCGGCTACAAGGCCGCGGTCTGGCTATCGGCCCTCGACCGCCACGCCGTCCGCTTCGCCGAGCTGCGCCCGCGCGTCCTGCTGGCCCAATTCGGCGGTGCGGCCGGCACCCTCGCCTCGCTCGGCGACGGCGAGGCGGCGATCCGCAGCCGCACCGAGCTGGCCCGCGAGCTCGGGCTTGGCGACCCGCCGATCACCTGGCACGTCGCCCGCGACGGTATCGCCGAGACCGTGCAGCTCCTGGCCCTCCTCGGCGGCAGCCTCGGCAAGATTGCCTTCGACGTGATGCTGATGTCGGCGACCGAGTTCGGCGAGGCGGCCGAACCCTTTATCGCCGGGCGCGGCTCGAGCTCGACGATGCCGCAAAAAAGGAACCCGATCTCGTGCGAGCTGATCCTCGCCGCCGCCAAGGTGTTGCGCCAGCATGCAGGCCTCGTGCTCGACGCGATGGTTGCCGATTTCGAGCGGGCGACCGGCCCCTGGCACGTCGAATGGGTGGCGGTGCCCGAGGCTTTCGCCTACGCCGCCGGCGCGCTCCACCAGTCGCGCTTTCTGCTGGGCGGGCTGATCGTCGACCCCGCGCGCATGGCCCAGAACCTCGGCATGACCCACGGCCTGATCGTCGCCGAGGCGGTGATGATGGGATTGGCGCCGGCGATCGGCCGCAACGAGGCGCACGACCTCGTTTACGATGCCTGCCGGCAGGCGATCGAGACCGACCGCGCCCTCTTCGACGTGCTCCTGGAAATCCCCGCCGTCGCCGGCCCCCTCGGCCCCGAGAAGCTGCGCGCGCTGACCGACCCCGCCAACTACCTCGGCGTCGCCCCGATGATGGTCGACCGGCTGCTCGCCGCCCGCTGACCTCCGGTCCGACCTCGTGCGAAGCCGGCAGAGCGAAGAAAGTTGAATGTCGCGGCGGTTTGGATCAAGACCGCATAGAGAGAGCAGCGGGGACGGTCGGCGGCGCCGGCGCGCCAGCCCGCTGCAGAAGAGGCCGGGATCGATTCCATGCCGAGGCTGACCTTGCGCATCGACTTCGACCAGGATCGGGCGATCGGCCCGGGCAAGATCAAGCTGTTGGAGCTGATCGACGGCCTGGGCTCGATCGCGGCGGCCGGGCGGCATATGGGCATGTCCTATCGCCGCGCCTGGCTGCTGGTCGACAGCGTGAACCGCTGCTTTCGCGAGCCGGTGGTCGCCTCGCAGACGGGCGGCCAGCATGGCGGCGGCGCCTCTCTGACCGAGCTCGGCCATGCCGTCGTGCGGCACTACCGCGCGGTCGAGACTGCGGCACAGGCGGCCGGCGCCGCCGATATCACCGCCTTGTCGGCCGCACTCGCCGACCCGGGCTCGGAACCCGCCCCAACCACGGGCAGGAAAACCCACCGCTTGGCGCTGAGCCTATCGTAGCGGCGGCCCGCGAACCCGGCTGCTGTCACGCGTTTCAGGCGACCTTGGCGGCGAATCCGGCCGGCCGCCGGGCGAGCACGATCTTCTGCGCCGAGCGCCCAAAGAAGTGATAGCCCGACCCGCCCTCGGCCAGGAGGTCGAGGAACGCGTCGGGCGCGGTGATCCGAACACAGCCCAGGACATCGGCGCCGCGCCGGAGAAACGCGTCGGGCAGCATTCCGACCGTGGGTCCAACGATCGTGACCCGCGCCTCGGGCCGGGCCAAGGCCAAGAGCTCTTCGAGGGTATTGTTGACCAGGGTGGAGCCGGTGATCAGGACGACTTCGGCCTGCGGCAGGATATCGGCCGCCTGCTCGGCCGGGCGAAAAAACGGCAGCTCGTCGGCCTTCAACGTCGCCGGGTCCTGCTCGAGCACCAGAAAGGGCTGGCCGCGCCGCTTCAGCTCCTTCAAAAACGGCACGAAAGCGCCGACCACCACGACCCTGTCGCCAGGGCGGATATCGCTCGCATCGAAGGCGTCGAGGCCCGGGCACAGGTCGGTCTCGGGATTGGGCCGCCGCTGCCAGCAACAATCCGCCAGGGCGTTGAGCGCGGCGATCCCGACAGCGCGGCGAATACCGTGGGACGACAGCGCGTCGCGCGCCAGATCGGCGGCGGGTCGGCCGGCCAGCTTGCCGGGGAACGGCATCGCCATCGCCGAGCTGGGACAGCAGACCGCCTCGGGGATCGTCTTGATCGGCGTGGCGCAGGCGCCGGCGACGCCGTTCGACAGCTTGACCCCGGTAAAGAACAACCCGACCACCACCCGCTCGACCGCGATCTCGTTGCGTTCGGGGCCGAGGATCGCGTCCACCGCCGTAAGCGTTTCGCCGAGGATCGAACCCTTCTCGGTCTGCATCGCCGGGTCCACCTTTTCCGTTGGCATCGCCATATCCGACAGGATAGATCGACGGCGCGCCGCGGCAAAGGGTTAGATCCGGCGTCGAAGCGTCCCGTCGATAACCTCAGAGGAGCATCCGATGAAGCTCAGCGCCCGCAATCAGCTCAAAGGCAAGATCGTCGCCGTGACCAAGGGTCAAACGACCGCCCACATCCGCATCGACATCGGCAACGGGGTCGTCGTCACCTCGTCGATCACCAACGAGGCGGTGGACGATCTCGGCCTCGAGGTCGGCGACGACGCGTTCGCGGTCATCAAGGCTTCGGACGTGATGGTCGCCAAGTAGAGGGCACCGCGCTTTTCGGCGTAATTTCACTTCAGGTCCCGGTCGCCGAGGGCGTCGCCGGCGTTGCGTCGTCGATCGCCAGCTGCACGCTGTCGCCGCCGCGCCAGCTGTCGCGGCGCAAATGGCCGGCGAGGTGGATCGCCGCACCCCGCGTTTCGGCAAGGAAACGACCGAGCGGCGTCTCTCCGACCCGAAAGGCGATCGCCCGCAGCCGCGCTCCGTCGAGCGGATCGGCCACGGTGCAGCGCAGGTGACTGCCGCCGACGATTTCGGCATGGACGATGCGCACCGCGGGAAAGACAAAGCGCGGCTCGGGATTGGCGGCGCCGAACGGCGCCAGCCGGTCGAGATGGCCGATCAGCTCGGACTGGGCTGCCATGACGGAGAGGGCGCCGTCGATGCCGAGCTGCGGAACCAGCGCTTGAAAATCGACCCCGTCGCCAAGCCGCGCGCTCAGAAAGTCTCCGAGCGCATCGAGCCGGTCGGCGGCGACGGTAAAGCCGGCGGCCATCGCGTGACCGCCGCCGTTGATCAACAGCCCGGCCTGCCGCGCTGCGATCACCGCCGGACCAAGCGGCATCCCGGGAACCGAGCGGCCGGAGCCGCGGCCGATCCCGTCGGCGAGGGCGACGACGATCGCCGGGCGCTCGTAGCGCTCCCGGAGGCGTGCCGCGACGATCCCGATCACACCGGGATGCCAATCGGCCGCCGCCGCAAAAATCAGCACCGGCGATTGCGGCGCCGCCTCGACCGCCGCGATTGCTGCCGCCAGGGTTCGTGCCTCGATGTCGCGGCGCTCGCGGTTGTAGCTGTCGAGACGCAGCGCCAATTCGGCCGCGAGCACGGGGTCGTCGGTCGCCAGCAGCCGCGCGCCCAATTCGGCGGCGCCGACCCGGCCCCCGGCATTGACCCTCGGGCCGAGGACAAAGCCCAGGTGGTACGCATCGAGCGGATCGGTCACGCCGGCAACCGCCGCCAGCGCCGTCAGGCCAGGATTGGCGCCGCGCCGCGCGACCTTGATCCCTTGCGCCACCAATGCGCGGTTGAGCCCGACCAATGGCACGACATCGCATACCGTGCCGAGCGCCACCAGATCGAGCCAGCCGAGCAGGTCGGGCTCGGTGCGAGGGCCGACGTACCAGCCGGCCATGCGCAGCGCGCGGTTGACCGCGATGACGAGCAGGAAGGCGACGCCGACCGCCGCCAGGCCGCCATGCGGGCTCGCCTCGTCGAGCCGGTTCGGATTGACCACCGCCACCGCGCGCGGCAGCAGCGGCTCGGCGACGTGATGATCGACGACGATGACGTCGAGCCCCTTCTCGGCGGCATCGGCCAGCGGCAGATGCGCACTCGTGCCGCAATCGACGGTGACGACGACCCGCACCCCCTCGCTGTGCAGCCGCAGCAGCGCGGCGCTGTTCGGGCCGTAGCCCTCGCGCAGGCGGTCAGGCACGTAAATGCGGCTGCGCGCCCCGATCGCCGCGAAAAACCGCGTGAGAAGAGCCGCCGAGGTCGCACCATCGACGTCGTAATCGCCGAACACCGCGATCGCCTCGCCGTCGCGCACCGCGCGGACCAGCCGTGCGGCGGCCGCCTCGATGTCGCGCAGCTGCGCGGGGTCGGGCAGCTGGTCGCGCAGGCGTGGTGCCAGGAACGCTGGCGCATGGTCGAGGTCAATCCCGCGCTGGGCGAGCAACCGGCCGACGATCTCCGGCAGCATCAGCCGCTCGGCGATCTCCTGCCCGGCCCGCGGGTCGCCGCCGCGCCAGCGCCAACGGCGACCGCTCGCCGATTGCTCGACCCCGAGAACGGAAGAAGTGGGACAGGCGGCGCCCCCCGCGCCGTCCATCAGCCCGCCCTACGCGGATGGGCCAAAAGATTGCTTGCGGGTAAAGTCGTGGCGGGCCTCGATGTAGCGCACGGTGCCGGATTTCGACCGCATCACGACCGAATGGGTAAAGGCCCCGCCCGGAAACCGCCGCACGCCCTTCAGCATCGTGCCGCCGGTGACCCCCGTCGCGGCAAACATCACGTCGCCGGCGGCGAGATCCAAGAGCTTGTACTTGCGATCGAGGTCGGCGATGCCGATCCGCCGCGCCCGGGTGCGCTCGTCATCGTTGCGGAACAACAGCCGCCCCTGCATCTGGCCGCCGATGCAGCGCAGTGCCGCGGCCGCCAATACCCCTTCGGGCGCGCCGCCCGAGCCGACATACATGTCGATCCCGGTCTCCGGGCTCGAAGTGGCGATGACGCCGCTGACATCGCCGTCCGAGATCAAGGCGATGCGGGCGCCGGCTTCGCGCACCTTGGCGATCAGCTCGGCGTGGCGCGGGCGATCGAGGATGCAGACGACCAGATCGGCGACCTCGGCCTGTTTGGCGCGTGCCAGATTTTTGAGATTGACCGCCGGCGGCTCGTCGAGATCGACGAGATCCTCGGGCAGGCCGCCGCCGACCGCGATCTTGTCCATATAAACGTCGGGCGCGTTGAGGAAGTGGCCGGCATCGGCCATCGCGATGACCGCGAGCGCGTTGGCGCCCCCCTTGGCGGTGATCGTGGTGCCTTCGAGCGGATCGAGCGCGATATCGATCGGCGGGCCGTTGCCGGTGCCGACCTTCTCACCGATAAAAAGCATCGGCGCCTCGTCGCGCTCGCCCTCGCCGATCACGACGGTGCCGTCGATCGCCAGACTGTTCAGCGCCTCGCGCATCGCGTCGACCGCGGCCTGGTCGGCGGCCTTCTCATCGCCGCGCCCCATCAGACGCGAGGCCGAGAGTGCAGCCGCTTCGGTCACCCGCACGGCCTCCAGCGCCAGATTGCGATCCATCTTCGACGTCTCGGGCATGGCCTTCCTCCTCGGCGTTCGTGAGAATGATAATTATCGGAGCCGGACCGATGATCAAACCCATCAGCTGAAGGTGTTGCCTCGGCACGTTGCAGAAGGCTCGGCGAAGCGGAGCGCGCAGGCCGGACATTCGATCGATTCGGGCGACGCTCGCAAATCTCGCCGCGGGGTCAAGGTCGGCTCGGCGCCGACCGTAAGCGCCGGGTCCGGCGGCGTCAATGCGCCGGCGTCCGTACCGCAATCAACAAGCCAGCGGCAACGTTGTAGGATGGTCGAGCAGCGACCGCTCGCAAAGCTGCCGATTACCCGAGGGAGGAACCGATATGAGGACGATGATTGCCCTGGGTCTGTTTATCCTGGGGGCGGCCGCGCTCGGCGGCAGCCGTCCGACGGCGGCCGCAACGCCCTGCAATGCCGCCGGCAAGCTAGATTTCGTCTGCGGACCATTGAACTCCGAGGATCTGGTCCAGGTGCCGGGGACCGAGTGGATCGTCGCCAGCGGCATGGACGGCGGTGCCGCCGGCTCGCGCGGCAGCCTGCATCTGGTCAATGCCGGGACAAGTCGTGGAAAACGCTGTTTCCCGGCAGCAACCCGCAAGTGAAATGGGACAAGGCGACCTACGGCGATTGCCCCAGCCCGCCTGACCTCAGCAAATTCGGGGCGCACGGCCTCAATCTGCGTCCCGGCGACAACGGCATCGACACGCTCTATGTGGTCAATCACGGCGGCCGCGAATTGATCGAATTCTTTGCCCTTGACACCAAGGGAGGCAGATCCCACCGTGGCCTGGGTCGGATGCGCCGTCATGCCAGCTCACACCTGGCCCAATTCGGTGGCGCCTCTGCCGGACGGCGGCATGGTCGTCACCGACATGTTCGATCCCAAAGACCCGAAAGCCCCCGACAAGATGAACGCCGGCGAAAATACCGGTGCGGTCTACGAATGGCATCCGCACAAAGGCTACGCGCTGGTTCCCGACAGTCGGATGTCCGGCAACAACGGCATCGAGGTCTCGCGCGACGGCAAGTGGATCTATGTCGCGGCCTGGGGCAACAAGGCGGTGGTCCGCTTGTCCCGAGGCGGCGGCGCGCCGGTCAAGCGCGACACGATTCCAGTGGGCTTCCTCGCCGACAATTTGCGCTGGGCGCCCGACGGCCAGCTGATGGTCGCCGGTCAGAACACCTCGGCGAAACAGGTGTTCGGCTGCTTCCAGAGCCACGAGACGCGCTGCACCCAGCCCTGGCGCATCGTCAAATGGGATACCGCGGCGATGAAGGTGACGCCGGTGATCAGCGAGCAGGGCAACCCGGAATTCGGCGACGCGACGGTGGGGTTGCAGATCGGCGACGAAATCTTCGTCGGCACGTTCCGCGGCGACCGGATCGCCTATTTCCCGCTGAAATAAGGCGGCGGCAATATACCGCTTTGGCGGCCCGCCTTCGGGAGCGTGGGCGCTATCCTCGGTTCGGTTGCGCCCGTCGCCGCGAAGCACCGATGATGACCCTTATCAAAGGTGGTGGCGATGCGGCGGATCGAGATCGAATGCGAGGCGGATGGCCGCTGGCTGGCCGAAGTGCCGGCGCTTCCCGGGGTCCTTGCCTACGGCGCCTCCCATGCTGAAGCGCTGATCAAGGCTACGGCGCTCGCCTTGCGCGTGATTGCCGATCGGATCGAGCATGGTGAACCGGTGCCCGTCGATCCCGCCACGATATTTGTTGCGGCGTGAGCACGCGGCCGGCGACGAAGTCGGATCGGCTCTTGAGCGCGGCTCTACCGCATCGGCTGGACGGCTCAGCGGCAGACCGGCTCACACCGCACCCTACAGAGGCCAGGGTGGCCCGATTACGTGTTGCGTTCCACGATGGTGATGAGATCGGGCCGCGAATGCTCTCGCGCATCGCCAAGCACACCGGGCTTCGACCAGAGGATCTTTAATCTTTACGGTTGCGCTCAGAAATCTTCGATCCGGATCAGGCGCGGCGGTTCGAGCACGGTGTCGAGCGCCTCGATGCGGGCAAGCGCCCGCCGCATCGCGGCCTCGAGCGTGACATGGGTGGTCAGCACCACCGGCACCGCCTCGCCCGGGGCGCGCCCGCGCTGGATCATCGATTTCGATCGACACCTCCTCGTCGCGCAACGCGGCGGCAACGTCGGCGATGACGCCCGGCCGGTCGACCACCATCAGCCGGATGTAATAGGCGCTCTGGTGCCGTTCGATCGGCACGCCGGGAATGTGCCGCAGCTCGGCAGCGGGAATCCCGAACGCGAAACACCCGGCGCCCTGCGGCGATGTCGACGAGGTCGGCCGCGACCGCCGAGGCGGTCGGAAACGCCCCGGCGCCGCGCCCTTCGAGCACCACGCGGCCGACAAAGTCGCCCTCGGCGACGACCGCGTTGTAAACGCCCTCGACCGCCGCGATCGGGGTCGCGCGCGGCACCATGCACGGATGGACGCGCTGCTCGAGCCCCTCCTTGGTCAGCCGAGCGATGCCGAGCAGCTTGATCCGGAAGCCGAGCTCCTCGGCGAAATCGATGTCCAGCCGCGAGACGTGGCGAATGCCCTCGGCATGGACCCCGGCGAGATCGACCGGGCGGCCGAAGGCGACGCTCGCCAGGATTGCGAGCTTGTGCGCGGCGTCGATGCCGTCGATGTCGAAGCTCGGATCGGCCTCGGCGTAGCCGAGCTTCTGCGCATCGGCCAGCACCTCGGCGAACTCGCGCCCGCGCTCGCGCATCGTCGTCAGGATGTAGTTCGAGGTGCCGTTCAAAATGCCGTAGACGCGTTCGAGCCGATTGCCGGCGAGCCCCTCGCGCAGGGTCTTGATCGCCGGGATGCCGCCCGCGACCGAGGCTTCGAACGACAGCGCCAGGCCCTGCGCTTCGGCCCGCGCCGCGAGCCTCGTTCCGTCATGCGCCATCAGCGCCTTGTTGGCGGTGACGACATGCTTACCGTGATCGAGTGCCGCGTCGATGACCCGCCGGGCAATCCCGTCGGCGCCGCCGATCAATTCGACGACGACGTCGATTTCGGGATCGGCGGCCATCGCCACGGCGTCCTCGAACCAGCGCACCGCCGAGAGGTCGACCCCGCGGTCGCGGCGCCGATCACGCGCGGAAACTGCAGCGACGACAATCCTGCGCCCGCCGCGCGCGGCCAGCAGCTCGGCCTGGGCCTGCAGCAAGTTGAGGGTGCCGGCCCCGACCGTGCCGAGGCCCGCGACGGCGATTTTCAACGGTGGGTTCACGATCCCGGCGACCCCGATGCGACAGGCCCGAAGTCAGTCCGGGCACATTCGGACGCCGCCCATATGAGCGGCGTCTCGACGGGTTGTATCCCGCGCGGATCAAAGTTTCGATAATTTTCCGTGGCCGCGCCCCGGGGGCGATCGCGTCCGCACTCATTGCTCGAACAGAATTTCGGCGCGGCCTTGGCCGGAATCGGATTCCGCCGGTGCCGCCTCGACCAGGATCTTGCCCGCCGGTATCCCCGTCTTGGCCAAGGCGGCGGCGACCGCGTTCGCCCGGTCGAGTGCCACTTGAAAGCCGTTCAACTGCTGGACCGCGCCGCTGCCGACCCCGGCATAGCCGATGACGCGCACCTTGCCCGGGTGGCGCCGATAGAGCGGGGCGATCTTGCCGAGGTCCTGTCGGGCGGCATCGGTCAAGCTCGTCGAGCTCGCGACGAAGTCGATTTCGGCGATCGGCGTATCGACCGGCAGTGTGGCGGCGCCCTTGCCCGGTGCAGCTGCCGCGGCGGTCCGGGTCGGAGTCGCCGGCGGCAGCACCGGCGGCGTCGGCGCCGGTTCGAATTTGGCCGAGGCGATCGCGGCCGGCAGCGGCGCCGGGGCGGGCGGTGGCGGCAGATGCGCCGGGCCGCGCGGCGCGCCAGCTGCGGTCGAGGCGGACGGCAGCCTCAGCTCGCGCGGCGGCGGCGGCGCCGGCTCGTTTTGTTCGGGGTTTGGCAACGAAGACATCTTCGGTGACTGCAGGCTCGATTCCATCGGGCCGGGCTCGGGCGGCTCGCCGGCCTTGCGCAACCCTGTCGTCGAACCGCCCGGCGGGACCGAGGTCCCGGCAGCGGTCCCGGCAGCGGCGACACTCGGCTGCTTCGGGGCCGGTGATGCGCCCGCCGACGTCGCGAGGGAGGCCTTCGCCTGCTTCGCCGCGACCGCCGCAGGAGCGGGTGGCGGCGGCGGAACCGCTCCCGCCGCTTGGTCGAAACCGGCTTGCAGCTGCTCGGTGGTATATTTGGCGTTGGTCCGATCGGCGATCAGGCTTTGCGTCAGCTTGTCGAGTTGGGCGGTGGACAGCGCCTGGGTCGGCGGCTCCGGCACGGTCGCGAGGTTCGGGTAGTCGGATGCTTCGCCGGCCGCCAGGTTCTTGGTGTTCGGCGTCGTTTCCGGGTTGGGGTCGTTCTTGCTGACGCCGATCAGGTTGCGATACGTCTCGATCGGGCTGCACGCTGCGAGCCCGACCAACATCGCCGCGATCATCAGCCGCGGCGCCGGACAGCGCGCCTTCGTACCGGTGCCGCGACGGCATGACGGGGCTTTGCCCATGACCAACCGAACCATCTACCCGAAGAACCGGCCGCCGCCCCAGGCCGACGGCAAATCCCCCATTGCTGCACTTTGGCCCGGCGCTGGTGTATTAGATCCGGGCCGGCGCGTCACCACATTTGATCGGGCGAACGGGCGGGGCGACGACGGAAATCCGGCGCCGCCTTGGCTTGGCTGCGCGGCCGGACGGGGTCGCGCCCATCCGATCCGGGCGAGGAAGCGGCGATGAACGACGGGGACCGGGTGATGCCCGGCGGCGGAAATGCGCCATCCGGACCGGCACCGGCGAGCGAGCCTCTCGCCGAAGCCGACGAGGTGGCGCGGCAGATCGCCGGCATCGCCGAAAAGAGCCAGCAGCTGGTCGGCGAATTCCTGAAGCGGCAATCGGCAGAGGACGGGATCGGGATGGCGAGCCCGCTCGCCATCGGCGCCGCTTTCTTCGAGATGACGGCGCGGATGATGGCCGACCCCTCGCGCCTGGTGCAGGCCCAGCTGTCGCTGTGGAACGATTACCTGACCTTGTGGCAGCGCACGGCGCAGCGGTTTCTCGGCGGCAATCCCGAGCCCCTGATCGAGCCGCCGAGCGGCGACCGCCGTTTTCGCGACGCCGCCTGGAACGACAACACGCTGTTCGACTTTATCAAGCAGAGCTACCTGCTGACCGCCCGTTGGCTGCAACGGACGGTGCGCGACGTCGAAGGCATCGACGAGCGCACCGCGCACAAGATCGATTTCTACACGCGCCAATTCGTCGACGCGCTGGCCCCCTCGAACTTTTTGCTGACCAACCCCGAGGTGCTGCGCGCGACCGTCGAAAGCCGCGGCGAAAATCTGCTCAACGGCCTCAAAAACCTGCTCGACGACCTCGACCGCGGCAAGGGCCGGCTGGCGATCCGGATGACCGACATGGCGGCCTTCCGCATCGGCGAGAACATCGCGGTGACTCCGGGCAAGGTCGTCTATCAAAACGAGCTGATCCAGCTGATCCAGTACGAGCCGGCAACGGAGAAGGTCAAACGCCGGCCGTTGCTGATCATGCCGCCGTGGATCAACAAGTTTTACGTCCTCGACTTGCGGCCGGAAAATTCGTTCATCCGCTGGGCGGTCGCGCAGGGCCACACCGTCTTTGTGATTTCCTGGGTCAACCCTGACATGCGTCTGGCCGGCAAGAGCTTTGCCGATTACATGCGCGAAGGCCCGCTCGCCGCACTCGACGCGATCGAGCAGGCCACCGGCGAGCGCGAGGCCAACGTCATCGGCTATTGTCTTGGCGGCACCCTGCTCGCCGCCACCCTCGCCTATCTGGCGGTCAAGCGCGACGACCGGATCAAGAGCGCCACGTTTTTTGTGACGATGGTCGATTTCGCCGAGGCCGGCGAGCTATCGGTCTTTATCGACGAGGAGCAGCTCCACGCCCTCGAAGAGCGGATGAACGCCAAGGGCTATCTCGAAGGCCGCGACATGGCGCAGAGCTTCAACATGCTGCGCGCCAATGATCTGATCTGGTCGTTCGTCGTCAACAACTACCTGCTCGGCAAGTCCCCGTTTCCGTTCGACCTGTTGTACTGGAACGCCGATTCGACGCGGATGCCGGCGGCGATGCACAGCTTTTATCTGCGCAACATGTACCAGGAAAATCTGCTGGTCAAACCTGGGGGCATCACTTTGGGCGGCGTGCCGATCGATCTCGGCAAGATCAGGACGCCGGCTTTTCTGCTGTCGACCCGCGAGGACCACATCGCTCCGTGGCGCTCGACCTACGCCGCGACCCGGCTCTACAAGGGGCCGGTCAAGTTCGTCTTGTCCGCCTCGGGTCACATCGCCGGCGTGGTCAGCCCGCCCGGCAGCAAGTACGGTCATTGGCTCAACGACAAGAACCCGCCGACGCCCGAGGAATGGCTCGCCGGCGCCACTCAGCACCCGGATTCCTGGTGGCCCGTATGGCAGCGCTGGATCTCGCGCCTACGCCGGCGGCGAGGTGCCGCCCCGCCATCCCGGCGACGGCAAGCTCACCCCGATCGAGGACGCCCCGGGTTCCTACGTCATGGTGCGGGCGGAGGCCTGACCCTGCGTACCGGCGGCGCGAGCGAGGCTTGCGGCGGCGACCCGCTCGATCAGGAATTCGGCCCGGCGGCCAGGCCGAACTCGTCGCCCTGAACCCGGCGAATTGGTTTCGATCACGTGGTCGCGGTCGCTGTTCATGTCGGCGTGAGCGTCGGCGACATGGCTCCCATCCCGGCGACGGTCTCCAGAGATGACGTCGGAGCCTGTTAAGATTGCGACCGAAGCCCAAAGCGTCGGCTGCGAGCGGGCAGGCTGAAAATGATCGGGGGAACCGGAATGCTCGCCTGGTTCAGAGAATTGAACGCTGCGGAACGCCGCACGATGGGCGCGTGCTTCGGCGGCTGGGCGCTCGATGCGTTCGACGTGCAGATGTACAGCTTCATCATTCCGACGGTGATCGCCGTCTGGGGGCTGTCGCGCGGCGCGGCCGGGTTGATCGGCACCGTCACGCTGCTGATCTCGTCGTTGGGCGGGTGGTTCTCGGGCACCCTGGCCGACCGGTTCGGCCGGGTGCGCATGCTGCAGATCACGGTTCTATGGTACTCCGTCTTCACCTTCCTGTGCGCGTTTGCCCAGAACTTCGAGCAGCTGTTTATCCTGCGCGCGCTGCACGGGTTCGGCTTTGGCGGTGAATGGGCGGCGGGTGCGGTGCTGATGGGTGAGGTCATCCGCGACAAGTACCGCGGTCGTGCCGTCGGCCTGGTGCAGACCGGATGGGCGGTCGGTTGGGGCGTTTCTGCCCTCGCCTATACGGCCCTTTATGCTTTTTTGCCCGAGACGATCGCCTGGCGCGCGCTGTTCGCGATTGGTCTCGTACCGGCGCTCTTCGTCGTGTGGATCCGTCGGCACGTCGACGAATCCGAGGCTTTCCGGCAACGCCGCCGCGACCGATCGCCGGTCGGCGCCGGTCATTTGTTCGCCGCCTTTCGCCGCCCGTATCTGTGGACCACGGTCAAGGTCACGATGATGGTCGCCGGTGCGCATGGCGGCGGCTATACCCTCGGAATCTGGATGCCGACCTATCTTCGAACGGTGCGCCACCTGTCGGCGACCAGCACCGGCGGGTTTCTGCTGGTCCAGATCCTCGGCGCGCTGGTCGGCTTTCTGCTCGGCTCATACCTCTCCGACGCTATCGGCCGCAAATGGACCTTTTTCTGGTCGTCGATCGGGTCCTTGATCATGGTGCCGATCTTTATGCTCGTGCCGATGAACAACGAAGCGCTGTTCTTTCTCGGCATCCCGATGAATATCCTGCTGCTGATGAAGTTTCCGCCGATGGGGCCGTTCATGACCGAGCTGTTCCCAACCGCGGTTCGCGGCACGGCGCAGGGCTTCTGCTACAACGCGAGCCGAGCGATTGGCTCGTTCCTGCCGACGCTCGTCGGGTTTCTGAGCCAGAGCCTGTCGCTCGGCGTCTCGATTGCGCTGCTTAGCGCCGGCGCGTTCGGCTTTATGATCGTCATGCTGATGCTGCTCCCTGAAACCCGCGGCCGCAGCCTCGCCAGCCTCGAGCCCGAGCCGGCTTCGGCGGCGCCGGATCTGCGCATGCGAGCGCCCTAGTGGAACAATCCTGACAGATCGTACCCGAAAAATTGCCACACCGGCGAAGGCCGGTGCCCATGGGCACCATGGATCCCGGCCTGCGCCGGGAAGACGCGGGATGGGCTCGAAGGGTGCCAAACGTCAGGTGCGGACCACTCGCTTCGGCCAACCCACTGAGCCGGCCAACGATCTCTTGTGGGCAGGCCGTTCCGCCATCCCGGCGCAAGTCCAACGCGCTTGAGGACGCTCCCGGTTCGTATGTCATGGTGTCGGCGGCGGCACGACCGGTGCGGGCCCCATTAACCAAACGGCAACGACTCTGCGGCGAAGATCGGCGGCCAACCGATCAGAGGCTCCTCCCCGCATGCTCGTCAACCGCGGATCATTCAGGCTGTCGTCTCGATTCTGGATACTGTGCCTGATCTTCATTGGATTGCTTTGCACGCACCACAATGTCGCGCGCGCACAGTCGCCCAACACTCCGTTTGCGGCTGGGGCGTCAGCGGATGCCCGAGCGGGCGCGGCGGGGTTCGGCCGCTTTCGCTTTAACGACCGCAGGACCACGGCGTTCGGTCCGGCCTATGCCGACATCTGGCTTCATCAGTCGAATTTTCTGGCCTGCAAGCCGCCGCTGAGCCGGCCCTTCGCCTATGCGCTGTGCCTCTATTCGGGTCCGGCGGTCGGCACCCCGGTCCCGACGAAGGGATCGGCGGCGGCCAATCCGGCGCTGCCGTGCAAATTGTCGGCCGACGGCAAGTCCGCGGATTGCACCTGCTATGCGCTGTCTACCGAGCAATATCCGCCCTATGTTCCCTATTTCGTCGACATCAATGCAATCCTCAACCTCGATCTCTACCTGCGAACCGTCGGCGCATGCGGCCATGAAGGCGAGAACTGCAGCCCGCGCGAGCTTCGCAGCTACAGCTGGTGGAACGATGCGCCGGTCTGCCGCGCCGCCAACGCCGGCCGGGTGATCCCTGGGACCGAATTGATCTCGGTGTTTTCGACGGTCAAGAGCAGCGATTACGCCACTGGGGCGTCGCCCAATTCGACCTCGTGCACGACCGGAAAATACGCCGGATGCATGACGGCGCCGTGCCATTACTCCGGCAAAAGGGACAACGCCGGCAACCCATTGGTGCAATGCCAATGCCCGGTCTATGACGGCCCGTTCGAGCTCTCGCAGGCGGGGGTGCCGTGCGACGCCAATAAGCTGACCCCGCCGACCAAGCAATCGAAGACCGCCGCGCCGGCGCCGGTCTATGTGTGGTCGGCCGCGCACAATCCGGCGCTCAATCACCCCGCGATCGATCCGCCGGCCAATGGCTGCCTGCCGGACGCGCCGGGCGGCAAGGGCTGCCCGCTCTATTCCGCTCAAACGGACTATCCAATCACCAAGCGCAGCCCGCTGTGCCGCGAAGTCTGTGCGGACTATCGCGCCGGCATCCGCCGGAGCTCGAACCCCGCGGCTCCGCGCGGAATCCAAATCGGCTATACCTGCGACGCCGCATTGTGCACGACGCTCGGCAACGGCCAGACAAAGCCGCCCAAGCATGACCCGCTGCTCAAGGCCGAGATCCTGAAGAACGCGTGCGGCGGCCTTTCGGAGCTGAACGGACTGCGGGCGATCCTGGCGCTCGAACAGATCGACCAGGTCAGTTGCGGCGCGAGCCAGGTCTGCGGCTGCGACACGCCCGGCCGGGACATCGACGCCGCCACCGAGGCCCAGATCGCCGCGCTGAACAAGCGCAGGAAGCGATCGGGGTCATGCCGCAATGCCTGATCAACGGCACCTTGTGCGGCGCCCAGAAATGACCTCGACCGAAGCTGCCCGAAGCACCAGACCGGCGTTGACCAGAAAGCTTTCCGGCCATCGCAGGCCGCGGGCCACCCCGGAGCCTAGTGGATGACTTGAGACGGATAACACCCAGTTTTCCACCACGCCGGCAAAGGCCGGTGCCCACGGGCTGGGATAGGTTCCGGCTAGCGAGCGTGTGAAGAAATTGGGAAACGAGGGATGCAGCAACCCTTATAAATCGGAAAGTCCCTCATCCTAAGACAGCCGCTCGCTCACGATCCGTAAATTGTTACTGCAACCCTTGCGATCGTGGTGGAGCCGAGGGGGATCGAACCCCTGACCTTCGCATTGCGAACGCGACGCTCTCCCAGCTGAGCTACGGCCCCATCGCGCGATTTCGGATCTGTCACCGGTGCGCGGACTATGCTGAGCGGGTTTTCCGCTGTCAAGGCGGGCCCGCGAGCGAGCGCCGCTCCGCTTGCGGACCCCCGCCGTGGAGACTACGGTCGCGGGCGCCGTCACCGCCCGAGGTTTCGCCTGGATGTACGCGCTGCTGAACCTCGTTCACACGGTGATCACGATCTTTATCTGGCTGTTGATCATCCAGGCGGTGCTGAGCTGGCTGGTCGCCTTCGGCATCGTCAACCGGCACAATCGCGTCGTCGCCATGGTCGGGGATTTTCTGTGGCGGATCACCGAACCGCTGCTGCGGCCGATTCGCCGCATCATCCCCGATCTCGGGGGCATCGACATCTCGCCGGTCATTTTGATCCTGCTGCTCTATTTCGTTCGACAATCTGATGTTCGAATATCTTGGCTGAAGGTCCGCTGACCTGTGCCCGCGACGGCCTGTGCGTGGCGAGCCGCCTGACGCCTCTGGCCGAGGCCGACCGCCTGCTCGCCGCCGCTGCCGCCGCCGAAGACCGGCAGGTGGTCGAGGCCTGCGTCACCGCGCCGGCAGCGAACGGGCACGGCAACGAGGCGCTGATGCCGCGGTTGGCGCGAGCCTGGCGGCTGTACCGCTGCGATCTTGCGATCCTCGCCCTCGCGGGGGCCACCAGCCGGCACAAGACGGTGCGCGTCGCCGGCGGCCCGGGGCCGCTTCGCGACCGGCTCGGCGCCCTGATCGCGGCTCTCCCCGGTCGGTGAGACGGCGGGCGGGGCATGGCCCATGCGCTGCTGTCGCTGGCCATCGCCGGCGTCTCCTTTTGCGGGTCGCATACCCTCCTTTCCAGCACGCGACTGCGTGGCTCCCTCCGCGACCAGCTCGGCGAGCAGGGCTTTCTGCTGGTCTACTCGCTGACCGCGCTGGCGACCTTCGCCTGGTTCGTGGTGGCCTATTCGCACGCGCCGACGATCCGGCTGTGGCCGGCGCGGGAATGGACCGCACTGGTCCCGGTGGCGGTCATGCCGTTGGCGACGATCCTTTTGGTCGCCGGCTACACCACCCCCAACCCGACCGCGGTCGGCATGGAGCGGTCGGTGCGGGCCGACGACCCGGCGCCGGGGATTCTGCGGGTGACCCGGCATCCGGTGATGTGGGCGGTCGGGCTGTGGGCATCGAGCCACCTGATCGCCAACGGCGACCTCGCCTCGCTGTGGTTTTTCGGCTCGATCGCGGCGCTGGCATTCGGCGGCACCGTGCTGATCGACCGCAAGAAGCGGCTTGCCCTCGGCAGCCACTGGCAGCGTCTAGCGAACGTAACCTCTAACCTGCCCTTTGCGGCGCTTGCCGCCCGCCGGACCCGGCTGCGCTGGCGCGACATCGGGCTATTGCGCCCGCTCGCCGCGTTGCTGCTCTACGCCGTCCTTTATTTCGCCCATCCGATCTTCGCTGGGGTGCCGGTGGTGGTCCCATAGGCTGCACACGGGTAGAGTGGGGCGCCTTGGACCGCGCTCGATTGGAAAGAGAGGAATTGCCATGCTGCTGCCGCTCGCCACTCGCCGTCTCTATTACGATCTGGCCGGCCCCGAGGACGGCGCGGTCGTCTGTATCACGCACTCGCTCGCTTCCGACGGCGGCAGCTGGGCCGAGCAGGTGCCGGCCTTGCTTGAGGCCGGGTTCCGCGTGCTGCGGCTCGACATGCGCGGGCATGGCGGCAGCGATCCGGTCGCCGGCGACTATACGATGCAGCAGCTCGCCGGAGACGTTGTCGCGGTGCTCGACGCGCTCGGCTTGGCGCGGGTGCATTATATCGGGCTGTCGATCGGCGGCATGATCGGCCAGGCCTTCGCCCTCGAGCACGGCGACAGGCTGATCTCGGCGATGTGGTGCGACACCCTGCCGGCGAGCCCGCCCGGCGCCGCCGAGATCTGGGGCCCGCGCATCAAGGCGGTGCGCGAAGCCAACTCGCTGGCGCCGATCGCCGAGGCCAGCATGGACCGCTATCTGAGCCCGGCCTTCCAGGCCAAGAACCCCGGCCGCTGGAAGCAATTGCGCGACACCGTGCGTCGGCACCACGCCCGCCGGCTATCTCGGCTGCTCGGCGGCGATCCTCGATTTCGATTTCGTGGCCCGGCTGCCGTCGCTTGCGGCTGCCGGTGCTGGTGGTCTGCGGCGAGCACGACGCCGGCACCCCGGCCGGCGAAAACCGCCGCCTCGCCGGCCTCGTCCCCGGCGCCCGCTACGAGGAGATCGCCGGCATGCGCCATTTCCCCAACGTCGAAGCCCCCGCCCCCTTCAACCGCATCATGCTCGGCTGGCTCGACGCGCAGCGTAAGGCGCGGTGACGCAAGCTAATAAACCTGATTTACCGCCGGTTCGTTGGTGCCTGCCTTTATTTTTATCCGTTTTGGACGTTTTTGAGGCGAGTGAGAACAGTATTCGGTACCTGCCCCGTCAGCGTCGCGCGATCGACGAGGTAGCGCGCGCTGAGGGATGTCCCCTCCCCTGCACGCGGGGGAGGGTTAGGGTGGGGGCTTGCTTGACGCGGCGAGCGCAGCGGCGATCACCTGAAGCACGCCGTCGCGATTTTCCAGAACCTCATTATTCCAGAACCGGATGACGCGCCATCCTTGCAGCTTGAGATTTTCATCCCGCACCTGATCATGGCTGTCGGTGTGTTGCCCGCCGTCCACCTCGACAATGAGCTTTGCCTCGACGCAGGCGAAATCCACGATATAGGGCGGAACCGGGTGCTGGCGCCGGAACCGGCAGCCCAGCTGATCGTGGCGCAAGCCACTCCACAATGCCCGTTCCGCCTTCGTCATGTTGCAGCGGAGCTGCCGACTGTGCCTAATTATCGACGGGCCGCCGCGCATCACACCCCACCCTAACCCTCCCCCGCGGGCGGGGGAGGGAAAAGTTGCGGCATCTCGTCGCCGTCGTCGCTTGGTCCTCGGCAGCGCCGCAGGCGAGGGGCGCTACCGATTCTGCTTCGCGGCGAGGCGCAGGCGCAGGGCGTTCAATTTGATGAAGCCTTCGGCGTCGCGCTGGTCGTAGACGGCGTCCTCCTCGAAGGTGACGTGGGCCTGGCTGTAGAGGCTGTTCGGCGATTTGCGGCCGACGACACTGGCCGAGCCTTTGTAGAGCTTGAGCCGTACGACACCCGCGACGTTTTCCTGGCTCTGGTCGATCAATGCCTGCAGCATCCGGCGCTCGGGCGAGAACCAGAAGCCGTTGTAAATGAGCTCGGCGTAGCGCGGCATCAGCTCGTCTTTGAGATGCGCCGCACCGCGGTCGAGGGTCAGGCTCTCGATGCCGCGATGCGCGGCGAGCAGGATCGTGCCGCCGGGGGTCTCGTAGACGCCGCGCGATTTCATGCCGACAAAGCGGTTCTCGACCAGATCGAGCCGGCCGATGCCGTGCCGGCCGCCAATCTCGTTCAGCCGCGTCAATAGCCCCGCAGGCGAAAGTCTTTCACCGTCGACCGCGACCGGATCGCCGCGCGCGAACGCGATCTCGACATATTGCGGCATGTCGGGTGCGGCCTCGGGAGCGACGGTGCGGCTGTAGACGAACTCCTCGGGCTCGGCCCAGGGGTCTTCGAGCGCTTTCCCTTCGGCCGAAACGTGCAAGAGGTTGGCGTCGATCGAAAACGGCGCCTCGCCGCGCTTGTCGCGGGCGATCGGGATCTGGTGCTGGTCGGCGTAATCGAGCAGGCGTGTCCGCGAGGTCAAATCCCATTCGCGCCAAGGTGCTATCACCCTGATGTCGGGGGCGAGCGCGTAATAGCCGAGCTCGAAGCGCACCTGGTCGTTGCCCTTGCCGGTGGCGCCGTGGGCGACTGCGTCGGCGCCGACCAGCCGCGCGATCTCGATCTGGCGCTTGGCGATCAACGGCCGGGCGATCGAGGTGCCGAGCAGGTAGGCGCCCTCGTAGAGCGCGTTGGCGCGGAACATCGGAAAGACGAAATCGTTGACGAATTCCTCGCGCAGGTCGTCGACGAAGATTTGCGCAGCACCGAGCAACTCGGCCTTGCGGCGCGCCGGCTCCAGCTCCTCGCCCTGGCCCAGATCGGCGGTGAAGGTCACGACCTCGCAGCGATAGGTCTGCTGCAGCCAGCGCAGGATCACCGAGGTGTCGAGCCCCCCAGAATAGGCGAGCACGACCTTCTTCACCGCATCGGGCATCGCTCTCACCCCTCGCTCCGCCGACTGCGCCGCACTAATCGAAATTCGCGCCTGCGGCAATGGCTTCCGGCGCGGCGCGGCCGAGCCGGCGCTCGATAAAGTCGATCGCGGCGTCGAGCGCGCCGAATTGGGCGAGGTTCTCGTGACCGGCCCTCGGGGCGAACCAGCCCTCTTTCGGCTGCGGTGCGGCATCGAGAAGCGCGCGGCCCATGCGGACCGGCACGATCCGATCGCGCACGCCATGCAGCACCAGGAGCGGCGCCTTGATCCGGCCGATCCGCGACAGCGAGTCGAAGCGGTCGTGCACCAGCAAGGCCGCCGGCACGAACGGATATTGCCGCTGCGCCGCCGCGCTGACGCTGGTGAACGGCGCTTCGAGAATGACGCCGGCGATCTCGCGCCGCGCAGCGAGGCAGACCGCGACACCCGAGCCCAGCGACTCGCCCCACAGCACGAGCCGGCTCGGCGCGATCGCCTCGCAGCCGAGAAAATCGAGCGCCGCCTCGGCGTCGAGGTACAACCCCGTCTCGCAGGGCATGCCGGGATTGCCGGCGTAGCCGCGATATTCCGCCAACAGCACCCCGTAGCCCTCGCGGGCAAATCGGCGCGCCCGCTCGGCGCGATAGCCGATGTGTCCGCCGTTGCCGTGAAAATAGACGATCACCGGCCGGCCGGCGTCGGGCGGCCGGTACCAGGACAGCAGCGAAAGCCCGTCCGTCGTCGTCAGCGTTACCTCGCGCACCCCGAGCAGCGTCAGATCGGCGAGCTCCGGCCGGGTTCTGCGCGGGCGATAGAGCAGCCGCCGCTGGAACAGGTAGAGGCCGCTGAGGACACCGCCATAAGCGGCCAGCGCACATCCGAACAGCGGGTAAAGCACGCGGGCGGGCCGTGGGGGCTCTCAGGCGGGCAGCGCGCCGGCGCGCTCGCGCTCGCTGCGGCGCAACTTGATGCTGGCCGATTTGAGCTGGCCGCAGGCGGCGAGAATGTCGCGGCCGCGCGGGGTGCGCACCGGCGCCGAATAGCCGGCGGCGAAGACGATGTCGGAAAATGCCGCGATCGCCGTCTCGGTCGAGCATTCGTAAGGGGCGCCGGGCCACGGGTTGAACGGGATCAGGTTGACTTTGGCCGGGATCCCGGCCAGGAGCCGTACCAGCTCGCGTGCTTCGGCCGGGCTGTCGTTGATCCCTTTCAGCATGACATACTCAAAGGTGATGCGGCGCGCGTTGCTGCTGCCCGGATAGGTGCGGCAGGCGTCGAGCAGCTCGGCGATCGGGTATTTGCGGTTGAGCGGCACGAGACGGTCGCGGATGTCGTCGCGCACCGCATGCAGCGAGATCGCGAGATTGACCGCGAGCTCGGCGCCGCAGCGGCGGATCATCGGCACCACCCCGGCAGTGGAGAGCGTGATCTTGCGACGGGAGATCGACAGACCCTCGGGGTCCATGACGACCTTCATCGCCGCCCCGACATTGTCGAAATTGTAGAGTGGCTCGCCCATTCCCATCAGCACGAGATTGGTCACCTGCCGGTCGTGCTGCGGCGATGGCCATTCGCCGAGCGCATCGCGCGCCACCATGACCTGCCCGATGATCTCGGCCGGCCCGAGGTTTCGCACCAGAAGCTGCGTTCCGGTGTGGCAGAAGGTGCAGTTGAGGGTGCAGCCGACCTGCGAGGAGACGCACAGGGTGCCGCGATCTTCTTCGGGGATGTGGACGGTCTCGACCTCATGC
Organism: uncultured Alphaproteobacteria bacterium; assembly: GCA_963795485.1. Classification (GTDB taxonomy): domain Bacteria; phylum Pseudomonadota; class Alphaproteobacteria; order ATCC43930; family CGMCC-115725; genus AP-15. The sequence goes on along the minus strand of CAWCIL010000006.1, from coordinate 551,932 downwards.
CCATCGGCAAACCGCAGCAGCCATTTGCGGGTGCCGTTGACCGAGGCGAGGCTGCGTGTCACTGCCGGCCGGCGCAGCTCGTAGGCCTCGGCGAGGCGGTCGCGAAACGCCCTCGACAGCGAAGTCATCCCGGCAAAGTCGGCGGCGCCGCGGTGATAGATCCAGTGCCACAGCTGGCGCGCGCGAAACGGCTCGGCGCCGATCGCTTCCATCTGAGCGGCGAGCTCGGCGCGGCCGATCCCGACGAGGTTGTGGCGCCGATCGCTGACCGGAGTGTTGCTGGACATCATCTGCAGATATGGCCGTCGCCCGACCGCAGCGCCATGCCCGGCGGTCAGCGCTTAACGCCACACGCCTTGTCGATCAGGTCCAGGGTCGCGGTAAAACCGGCGAGAGAATAGGTGTCGGTTGTCGCTGCCCCCTTCTCGGACATGCCTTTGATAACCGCCGTCCTGCCTTTGGCCATCGCCTCGACGATCGCCTGATCGGTGTCAGAAGTACGCGACCAAGCGCCATCATCCTTGGTGAACAGATCGAAATTCGTCCCGTCGATATCGAGCGACGCGTCGCTGCCCGGCTTCAGCGGATAGCCCTCGAAGAAGTTCACCACGTTGAAAACGTTCTCATCCGGACGATGGGTCACCGTCAGCGAGGGCGCCTTGCGCCTGAGCTTTGCCGGCGCGCTTTTTTGCGGGGCGCCGGCAAGATAGCACACGCGCCCCGATTTCGCCTTGTAAAGGTAGGCGTTCCAGGCGCCGACACCGCCGATCCGCTGCGCCGGAGCGGTCGCGGCGGGGTGCTTCGCCGTGCTTTTTCACGGTCTCCGCGCGACCCGGCGGCGCCGCCAGCAAAACCAGAGCCGCTAGCAGACCAAGACGGGTGCGACCGGAGATCGTCATGACCACACTCTAGCGCCGCCGATCGACGAAGGCCACGGCCTAACAGGCGGGTGCGGCGGCTTGTTCCTGGACAAAGCAGATCAGATCGAGGGACGGCGGCGCCACATCGGTTTGCCGCAGCAAAGCCTGGGCCGCCCCGCGATGCTCCGCCTCGTGATTGAAGAGGTGGCCCAGCACCAGGCGCAGCGGCGCGCCGCACCGGTCGCCGCGCGCGTTGCGGTAGATCAGCGGCTGATCCAGCGTGGTCTCGGATATGCCGGCAACGAGATTGGACAGATGCGCGTCCTCCGCCGCGCGAGCCACCTTCAGCCCGATCAGATCGGCATAGAGGATCTGATCGGGGCGGAGGCCCGGCACGGTGCGACCTTCGATCCGCGCGATCCAGATCCGGTCAATGACGAGCACGCGGTTCAAGATCGCGTGAAGCGAGACCAGGGGCGAAAGCCGCTCGCGCAGATATTCCTGCTCGCTCAACCTTTCGCAAGCCTCATAGAGCCGTCGGTTGGCCCAGGCGTTGTAGCGCGCGAGGGTCGCGAAATACTCGCTGAACATCGAAAATGCTTCCGCCGCAACCGCAACCTTGCCAATCCTAGCATCTTGCACGGCACGGCGCACGACCTCTCCCGCTGGCCGGCGAAACCGGGCACAATGCGCCCGATGGACGAGATCACGATCCGCCCGGCGCGGCCGGGAGACGCGCGCGGCATCGCCCGGCTCGATGTCGAGACCTGGCGCGCGACCTATGCCGGCGTGCTGTCCACATCTTATCTGGTCGGGCTGTCGGCGCGCCGGCGCGAGATCGGCTGGCGAATGGTGATCCTGCGCGAGCCCCGCGACGTCCGAGTCGCGGTCGACGGGGCGAGCACGGTCTTGGGTTTCGGCAGCTGCGGGCCCAGCCGCAGCGAACGCCACTTCCCCGGCGAGGTGTTCACGCTCTACGTGATGCCCGACCGGCAGAACGAGGGGCTCGGCCGGCGACTGTTGATCGCGCTGTTCCGCCGCCTTGCCGCCTCCGGCCTCGACGCGGCGATCGTCTGGGTGCTGCGCGACAATCCGAGTCGCTTCTTTTACGAACGGCTCGGCGGCCATCAGGTGAGCCGCAAGACGATTGCCATCGGCGGCAGCCGGATCGAGGCGCTCGCCTATGGCTGGCGCGATCTGCCGAGCTTTCTCGCCGCCGTCTCGAGCGAAGACCGCGAGCCCGGGGAATAAACCCGTCCGCCGACATTCTGGCCTGTGACCGCAGCAAGGCGAACGGGCGAATATGATGACTCCGGGGTCGAATGCGCAGCGCGACCTCCCGGCGGAAGGCGACACCGCGCAGAGCGCCTCGTCACCCTCTCTTTCAGCAATTGCTGGCGAAGCCGTCCGCTTTCTGGGGATCTTCACCGCCAGCGTATATACCGTGGGTGTGATCATCGTTAATATCGACTTATCACGCTACGGGCTGGCCACAGTCGATCTTGCCAAGTCGGAGTATCTCTTTTCTGGCGGTCTCGCGTTGTTTTTAGTCGGTCTTGCAGGTTTGGGCTTTCGCGGTGCTCTCTATGCTGCCCACTACGCCCCCTCCCTGTTTTTGCATGAACACGACCCACTAGACCAACAAAACGCTCCGTCGAAGGACGAACGTATCCTGCCTTTTTTTGTGACTATTGTTTCTGAATGGTGGACAACGATCGCCCGCCGCTTCCTCGACGCTCGTTGACGCGGCCTCGCCTCCATCATGTTTACTATCGCATTCTTCCTTCCGCTTACGATATTGGTGTTTACGGTCCTCATCGTTGTCGTGCTCGCGACCTCAGTAACATTGCTCTGGTTATATTATCTCATTTGGGTTATGATGTTATCATTGTTATCTCGGCAATGGCACCAGAATTTATTATTCTTTATGCCGTCGATCATCGTGCTGACTTTGATTGGCTTTTTGCCAACCTATTGTCGCGAGATCCTGAAAAATTGGCTGCGCAACCGCCATTTGCCTGGCGCGGATCTTTGGTTTCCGTTCGTTTTCATCATGCCGTATGCTGCCGGAGCGCTAATTTCGTACGGTTACTTGGTTTACCCGCATTTATCGCCGCAATGGGGCGGCGGCCGAAAGGAGGCAATCCAGGTCATCTTTGCTTCGGAGGTCACGAAAGCGACCATTCCGTGGGCTGATCGGCAAGGTTTCTCGCTCGGCAGCCGAGGCGACGTGTTGGCAGTGAAAGCCTACTTGCTGCTCGAAACGGATCAAACACTGGCAATAACCACCCGGCCCGTATCGGCGACGCTCGACTTCAACGAAAACGAACCACCGGTTGTGGTCGTAAACAAGCGATTGATCTCAGCCGTTCTTTACAATGGCGCACTGGCCGAGCCAGGTCCGGAACAATCCGTTTCGCCTGACATGAAAGCAAGATAGCAGGTGGAGTATAGGTTAACGCAGCCGGAAGTAATGGACGCTGAACAGCTCGGCCGGGTCGGTCCAGGTGTCGACCGGGCGAAAGCCGGCGGTCGCCGCCAAGTCGCGAAATTCGGGGACAGAGTATTTGTAGGAATATTCGGTATGAATCAGCTCGCCCGCGGCAAAGTCTATCGGCCGACCGGCGATCTCCGCCGTCTGGTCGGCGAGGCTGCGAATATAGATTTCAACCCGCCCTTCGGGCTCGTTGTAAAAGGCAAAGTGTTCGAACTGGTCGAGATCGAGGTTGCCGTCGAGCTCGCGGTTGATCCGCTCCAATAGGTTGAGGTTGAATGCGGCGGTCACCCCGGCCCGATCGTTATACGCGGCTTCGAGGACGCGGCTGTCTTTTTTCAGATCCGCCCCGATCAGCATCTCCCCGCCGGGGCCGAGGATGCGCGCGCAGTTCGCCAGAAAGCGCCGGGCCGCATCGGGCTCGAAATTGCCGATCGTCGAGCCCGGAAAGAACCCCACCCGCTTGCCGCTTGGCTCAGGCAAAGCCGGCAGCGCGAACGGGCCGGTATAATCAGCGCAGACGGCGATGACCGGCAGTTCCGGGAAGTCCTCGGCGAGCGAGGCGGCGGCTTCGCGCAGATGCTCGCGCGAGATGTCGACCGGCACATAGGCGGCCGGCCGGTCGAGCGCCTGAAGCAGGATGCGGGCCTTGTCGCTGGCTCCGCTGCCGAATTCGATGACCCGGGAATGCGGGCCCATTTGCGCTGCGATCTCGCCGGCGTTCTCCTCGAGGATCGCGATCTCGGTTCGGGTCGGGTAATATTCGGGAAGCCGACAGATCTCCTCGAACAGGGCGGAACCGCGGGCGTCGTAAAAAAATTTGCACGGGATCGCCTTAGGATCGCGGCCGAGACCCTTCAAAACGGCGTCGCGAAAGCTCTCTTCGCCCGGGGCGAGATCGTAAAACTCGAAGCGCGAAACATCTCTCATCAAATATCCTCCGCGAGCCGCAACCCGGCAAAGGCCCAGCGCGCCGCAGGCGGGAAGAAGTTGCGATAGGTCGCCCGCAGGTGACCCGCCGGAGTCACGGCGGCGCCGCCGCGCAGCACCATCTGGTTGCACATGAACTTGCCGTTGTATTCGCCGATCGCGCCCGCAACGGGGCGGAAGCCCGGATAAGGCATATAGGGGCTCGCCGTCCACTCCCATACGTCGCCGAACATCTGGCGCGGCAATGCGCCGCCGTTTTCGGGCGTGGGGACGCGATCGGCGCAAGGATGAAATTGGCGGCGATCGGCAAAATTGCCGGCGATCCGCACCCGCTCCGCGACGATTTCCCACTCAGCTTCGGTCGGCAGCCTCTTTCCGGCCCATCTGGCATAGGCGTCGGCCTCGAAAAAGCTGACATGGCAGACCGGCTCGGACGGGTTCAGCAGACGCCTCCCGGAAAGGGTGAAGATCGACCAACCCCCATCGTCGCGCCGCCAATAGAGCGGGGCTTCCCAGGCCTGCTCCTGCACCGTCGCCCAGCCGTCCGACAGCCAGAATTCCGGCTGCCGATAACCGCCCGCCTCGACGAATTCGAGGAACTCGCCGCAGGTCACCGGACGAGCGGCGAGGCGGAACGGTTCGAGCCAGACCTTGTGCCGAGGCGTCTCGTTGTCAAAAGCAAAGTCGTCGCCGCTATGCCCGATCTCGACCAAGCCGCCGGCATGCTCGAACCAGCCGAGCGCCGCCGCCGGGGCCGCGATCTGCGGCTGCGGCGCCTGGTAGGCGGGCAGCAGCGGGTTGATCGAGAAGACATGTTTGATGTCCATCAGGATCAATTCCTGATGCTGTTGCTCGTGATGGACGCCGAGCTCGATCAGCGGTGCGGCCGCGCGCCAGGCCGGCTCGGCCGCGCGCCCGGAAAAGCGCGCCATCGCGGCGCCGACATGGTCGCGATAGGCGCCGACCACGTCGACAGTCGGGCGCGACAGCAACCCGCGCTGGGGACGAGGATGCCGCGGGCCGGCCGCCTCGTAATAGGAGTTGAACAGATAGGCAAAAGCCGGGTCGAAGGTCCGGTAATCGGGATCGAGCCGGCCGAGGACGAACGTCTCGAAGAACCAGGTCGTGTGCGCCAGATGCCATTTCGTCGGGCTGACGTCGGGCATCGACTGGATCGATTGATCCTCCGGCGTCAGGTTGGCGGCGAGCGCCTCGCTGTCGCGCCGCACGGCTTCGAACCGGTCGAGCGCCATCCGGCGATCGGCGCTGCCGGCTTGCTGGTGAGCAGCGGTGTCGCGCACGGAGCCCCCCAAAGTTAGTTCAATGTCCCGGTTAACGCTGCGTCAGCGGGTTCGTTGCGCCCGCCCAGATAGCGGGCGCGCAAGTGGCGCTCGAAGCTCGCGGTGCCGACCGGACGCCCGGTGGCGTTCTGGACCAGCTCAGCCGTCGACAACAGCGAGCCTCGGCCGTGCACGTGCTCGCCGAGCCAAGCGAAGAGCGGCCGGAAGTCGCCCTCGGCGATGCCGGCCAGCAGCCCCGGGACCCTGTCGCGCGCGGCCTCGAACAGCTGCGCCGCGATCAGCGCGCCGAGCGTGTAGGTTGGAAAATAGCCCCATGAGCCGTCATACCAATGGATATCCTGCAGGCACCCGTCGCGATCGTTCTCGGGAGCAACGCCGAGCAGCGTCCGCAAGCCCTCTGCCCAGGCGCCGGGAAGATCGCGCGGCCTCAAATCGCCGGCGATCATCGCCTGTTCGAGGCGGTAGCGCAGGATCACATGGGCGGGATAGGTGACCTCGTCGGCCTCGACCCGGATCAGGCTGCGGCTGACCTGGATCTGCCGGCGGTAGAGCGCCTCCGCCTCCCACCCCGGACCGTCGACGGCGAACGCCTCGCGCAGGATCGGTGCCGCAAAGTTGATAAAGGCCGGGCTGCGGCAGCATTGCATTTCGAGGAGCAGCGACTGGCTCTCGTGAACCGCCATGCCGCGAGCGGCACCGACCGGCTGCAGGCGCCACATCGCGGGAAGGTTGCGCTGATAGAGCGCGTGCCCGGTCTCGTGCAGCACCCCCATCAGCGCCTTGCCGAAATCGCGCTCGTCGTAGCGCGTCGTAATGCGCACGTCGTCGGGGGCGCCGCTGCAGAACGGGTGCGCGCTGACGTCGAGCCGGCCATGCGAGAAATCGAAGCCGACCGCCTCCATCAGCCGAACCGCGGCATGCCGCTGCGCCGCGATCGGAAACGGGCCGGGCGGAGCCGGCGGCGGCGCCAGCGCGCCTTGGCGCGCCAGTGCCGCTTCGATCAGGTCCGGCAGAAAGCCTGCGATCTCGGCGAACAGGCGGTCGATCATCGCAACCGAGCCGCCCGGCTCATAGCGGTCGAGCAAGGCCTCGTAGGGGCTTACCCCGAAATGCTCCGCCTTGGCGGCAGCCACCTCGCGCTGCAGGCGCAGCATTTCGTCGAGCAACGGCAGGACCGCGGTAAAGTCGTTCTCCGGGCGGGCTTTTCGCCACACCGTTTCGCATGCGGACGACGCACGCGAGACGGCCTCGACCAAAGCGCCCGGCATCGCCGCGGCATGCCCGCGGCGGCGGCGCATTTCGCGCAGATTGGCGCGCTGCCATGGATCGAGCCCGCCGCTCTCGCCTTCGGCCTCGGCCAGCAGGTCGCCGACCTCGGCGGCGGCCAGCTGCTCGTGCGCGAGCCGGCTCAGGGTCGCCAGCTGCTCGGCGCGGGTCGCCGCACCCCCGGGCGGCATCATCGTCGCACCATCCCAATTGAGCACCCCGATCGCCTCATCGAGCGCACCCAGCCGGCGAAATCGCGCTTCCAATTGCTGATAGGGGCTCATCGATGCTCCGCGTTTCGCCGATGAAACACGACATAGATGACGATCATCGCAACTGCCAGGGAAAACCACGTGATCGCGTATTGCAGGTGGTTGTTCGGCAGAGCGAGGCGGGTGACGCCGCCTTTCGGCCAGCCGCCCGGGTTGGGGCTGGCGTCGGCGTCGATATAAAACGGCGCCACGTCGCGCAGCTTGTCGGCCATGGCCATCGCCGGCAGATCGACCCAGAACCAATAGTTCAGGTCGGGCCGGTTGTCGGGGACGAACCAGTTCGGCGGTCGGTCCCGCGGCAGCCGCAGCAAGCCCTCGATCCGCACGGTGCCGGAGGGCTCGCCGGCCATGCGCTTGCCTCGCTCCTTGAGCGCCGACGGGATGAACCCACGATTGACGAAGACGACGCGGCCGTCTTCCTCGCGCAACGGCGTCAGCACCTGAAAGCCGGCTTGCCCGGCCGCCGAGACGGCGCCGAGAAAGATCTCCTTGTCGTTCAGCAACACGCCTTGGTCGGTGACGTGACGGTATTCCATGCCGCGCGCCTGGGAGGCGGTCAGCGGCGCCGGGACCGGAGGGGCGGCGACGGCCGCGGCCCGCTCGGCGATCAGGCCCTCTTTCCAGGAGAGCCGCCGGACCTGCCAGGCGCCGAGCCCGAGACACAGCAGCACAATCGGCACGGCCAGGACGGTCGGCCAGAATTGCGGGCGGAAACCGGTCATCTCAGCCGGCCGCTCAGCCGCACGATGTGGGGGGCGCGATACGGGCTCGGACCCAGGATCGCGATATTGCCGCTCGATCAGACGACCGGGGCCGCGCTGCCCTGAGATCAGCCGGGCCCACTCGCATAGGTGGCGCCGCCGCTGCCCCACCAATAGACACAGACGAACAGGAACAGCCAGACGACGTCGACGAAATGCCAGTACCACGCCGCCGCCTCAAAGCCGAAATGATGGTCCGCCTTGAAATGTCCGAGCCAGGCGCGCCCGAGGCAGACGAACAGAAAGGTGGTGCCTATAATGACGTGGAACCCGTGAAACCCGGTAGCCATGTAAAAAGTCGACGGATAGATGCCCCCGGTGAAGTGAAACGCGGCGTTGCTGTACTCATAGACCTGGAGGGAGGTGAAGCACAGGCCGAGCAGGACGGTCACCACCAAGCCGCGCAGCAGGCCGCTGCGGTCGCTTTCGAGCAGCGAATGATGCGCCCAGGTCACGGTCGTGCCGGACAGCAGCAGCACCAGAGTCAACAGAAACGGGAAGACGAACGGGTCGGATGGCTGGATTGCCTTGGGAGGCCATACCCCGTCGACCGGAAACAGGCTCGACCCAAAGAACGCCCAGAAAAAGGCGACAAAAAACATCACCTCGGAGGCGATAAACAGCGCCATGCCATAGCGCATGCCGAGCTGCACGACCGGGGTGTGGTAGCCTTGGAAGGTTGCTTCCCGGATCACGTCGCGCCACCACACGGCCATGATCGCCAGAATGCCGAGAAGACCGATGATCATCAGCGGCCAGCTGTCGCCGTGCAGGTAGAGAATGCCTCCGCCGAACGCGAGACCGGCGGCGAGCGCGCCGAGGATCGGCCACGGGCTCGGCTCGACCAGGTGATAGGGGTGCTTTGGCGCATGGAGCGCATGCGCCCCGTGCGCCCCGTGCATCTCGCTCATCGGTGCATCTCGCTCATCGGTGCATCTCGCTCATTGGGGTCGGGTCTCGATGGCTCGTTTGACGGGACGCGACGGGCCGGCCGGACCCGGACGGCGGTGGGCCGGCATGCGCTAGCCCGCGATCCGCACGAGGGTAACCGCATAAAGCAACACCGCCAGCGCCGCGAGCAAGGCGAACAGCGCGCGGTTGCGGGTGCGCAGCGTCTGGTCGCGCGCCTGCGCCGGGTCCATTCCCGTCACGTCCAGCCCCCGCCCGCGCGATCGAGCAGCAACAGGCTGAAGACCAGTAAAAGATAGAGTAGCGAAAACGCGAACATGCGACGGGCGCTGCGGTCGCCCTCGTCGCGGCAGACCTGGACGGCCGCGCCGGTAAAGGCCACGCTCAGCAACAGCGCGGACACGCCGTAGAGCCAGCCGGCGACCCCGAGGACCCACGGCGCCAACGCCGCCGGCCATAGCAGCAACGTATAAAACAGCATCTGGCGCTTGGTTTGGCGCGGGCCGGCGACGACCGGCAGCATCGGCACGCCGGCTTTGGCGTAATCCTCGGTGCGATAGAGCGAGAGCGCCCAGAAATGCGGCGGCGTCCACAAAAAGATGATCGCGAACAGCGCAATCGCTCCCCAGCCGATGCCGCCGGTAACCGCCGCCCAGCCGATGATCGGCGGCAGCGCGCCGGCGGCGCCACCGATGACGATGTTCTGCGGGGTGCGCCGCTTGAGCCAGATCGTATAGACAAAGACATAGAAGCAGATGGTCAGCGCCAGCAGCCCGGCGGCGACCCAGTTGAGCGCCAGTCCCATGATCAGCACCGCGCCGACCGCCAGCACGATGCCAAAGCCGAGCGCCTCGCCCGGCATCATCCGGCCCGCCGGCAGCGGGCGCGCCGCGGTGCGGCGCATGACCGCGTCGATGTCCCTTTCATACCACATGTTGATCGCGCCGGCAGCACCAGCGCCGACCGCGATGCACAGCACCGCCACCGCAGCGAGGACCGGATTGAGATGCCCCGGCGCTACGGCGAGCCCGACCAGCCCGGTAAAGGCGACCAGCGACATGACCCGCGGCTTGAGGATCTCGATATAGTCGCCGACCGTCGCCAGCGGCGGCGCCACTAATGGGGTGGCGTCGGCCGGGCGGGCCTCGAGCAATTGCGACACTGGCTCCGCGCTCCCTAATGAGCCACAGGCACTTCAGAAACCAACGGGATCTCGTCGAAGCTGTGGAACGGCGGCGGCGATGACACGCGCCATTCGAGTGTGGTCGCTCCCGGACCCCAATAATTCGCGCCGACCCGGCGCCCGGCAAACAGGGTATGGAACACGATAAAGACGAAGAACAATGTCGAGGCATAGGAGATATAGGCGCCGATCGAGGCCACGAAGTTCCAGCCGGCAAACGCGTCCGGGTAATCGGCGATCCGCCGCGGCATCCCGGCCACACCGAGAAAGTGCATCGGGAAGAAGGTCAGGTTGACGCCGATAAAGGTGGTCCAGAAATGGATCTTGCCGAACGTCTCGTTGTAGGTGCGCCCCGACATCTTCCCGATCCAGTAATAGAAAGCGGCAAACAGCGAGAACACCGCTCCGAGTGACAAGACATAATGGAAATGGGCAACGACGTAATAAGTGTTGTGCAAGGAAAAGTCGACGCCGGCGTTGGCCAGCACCACGCCGGTGACGCCGCCGATCGTGAACAGAAAAATAAAGCCGATGGCAAACAGCATCGGAGTCTTCAGCTCGATCGAGCCGCCCCACATCGTGGCAATCCAGGAAAATATCTTGATCCCGGTCGGCACGGCGATGACCATCGTCGCCGCCGTGTAATAGGCGCGCGCGTCGATCGAGATCCCGGTCGTAAACATGTGGTGCGCCCAAACGACCACGCTGAGGACGCCGATCGCCAGCATCGCAAAGACCATGCCGACATAGCCGAAGATCGGCTTGTTCGAGAACGTCGAGACCACCTGGCTGACCATCCCAAAACCCGGAATGATCATGATGTAGACTTCGGGGTGGCCGAAAAACCAGAACAGGTTCAGGAACAACAGCGGGTCGCCGCCGCCCGACGGCTGGAAGAAGGTCGTGCCGAAATTGCGGTCGGTCAGCAGCATCGTGATCGCCCCGGCGAGCACCGGCAACGCCAACACCAGCATGAACGCCGTGACCAGCACGGCCCAGACGAACAATGGCATCCTGAACATCGTCATGCCGGGGGCGCGCATGTTGAAGATGGTGGTGATGAAATTGATCGCGCCGAGAATTGACGAGGCGCCGGCCAGATGCAGCGCAAAGATCACCATGTCGACGGCCGGCCCGGGATGGCCGATCGTCTCCGACAGCGGCGGGTAGAGCGTCCAGCCGGTGCCGGCGCCTTCCCCGACGAAGGTCGAGCCGGCAAGCAGCGCAAAGGATGGGACCAGCAGCCAAAAGCTGATGTTGTTCATGCGCGGGAAGGCCATGTCCGGCGCGCCGATCATCAGCGGCACCATCCAATTGCCGAACCCGCCCATCATCGCTGGCATGATGGTAAAGAAGATCATCATCAGCCCGTGCGCGGTGACGATCACGTTGTAGACCTGATGATCGGTGATCAACGTGTTGTGCGGGTACATCAGCTGCGTGCGCATCGTCACCGACAGCGCGCCGGCGATCACTCCGGCGCTGACCGCAAAGATCAGATAGAGCGTGCCGATGTCTTTGTGGTTGGTCGAACAGAACCAGCGGAGGAAGAAGCCCGGCGTGGCGCCGTGCCCATACGCGGCAAGGTGCGCGTCGGCGGCATCAGATGCCGGGTGGTAAGCCATTCTCGACCCCTTTGAGTTCAGTTTCCGGCGATGGCCGAGCGGACCGCGGCCGGCGACCCCGCTGCGGCGAGCCGCACCTTGCCGCCGCCACTTTCGTTGCGCGCGAATTGCTTCTTCGCGGTGACCAGCCAGCGCTGGAACTCGTCTTTGGACACCGCCTTGACTTCGATCGGCATGAACGCGTGGTTGATGCCGCAGAGCTGATCGCATTGGCCGCGATAGGTGCCCGGGTGCTCGACGTTGAACCAGCTCTCGTTGACCCGGCCGATGATCGCATATTCCTGCACGCCGAACGACGGCACGAACCAGTCATGCATCACGTCGGTCGAGGTGATCTGCACCCGGATGTTGGTGTCGACCGGCACGACCAGCGGGTTGTCGACCGTCAGCAGCCGCGGTTGACCCGGCTTCAAATTGGCCTCTTGGACGATATTGCTGTCGAAGGCGAGGCCACCCTGGTCGGGATAGGCATAGGACCAGTACCATTGATGCCCGGTCACCTTGACCGTCATGGCCGGGTTCGGCACCTGGGCCATGTAATACATCAGCTTGAACGATGGAATCGCGATGATCACCAGGATCAGCACGGGGACCACGGTCCACAGGATTTCGATGACGAGATTGTGCGAGGTTTGCGTCGGCACCGGGTGTCGCCGGTGGTCGAAGCGCACGATCGTATAAAGCAGCAGCCCCAAGACGAAGACGGTGATCAGACCGATGATGACCGTCAACTCGTTGTTGAATGCTTCCAGCCGCGCCTCGACCGGGGTGGCCGCAGGCTGAAAGCCGAGCTGCCACGGACGCGGTTCGGCCGCCCAAGCGATGCCGGCGAGCGTCCCCGTGGCGACGACCGCGGAGGCCAGCCCGGTCAGCGCTCGCGCTGCCCGTCCTGTTGTCCCCATCCTCTTCAACCCCGGCATAAGTGCTTCGCCCCTGATCCGCTCCAGCCTGGCGGTCGAGCGCCCTGCGGCTTCGGCGCGCGCGCCGACCTCGATGCCGCCATCGGGCTCAATGCCGCCCGACCGCGGCAGCGGCGCCTGGATTCCCCCGGCCACGCACCGAGCCTACACCATCGCCGGCGCGCCCCACAACCGGCCCAACCCGTTGCGGCAAGCCGCCGCACGCGATCCCCGCGCCCCGCACTCCTAAGACGAGGGCATGATGCCCGAACCGATGCGCCTTCCGCTCGCGGGTGGCGGCGACCATATTGGGGGCAGCACCAAAGGAGCAGCAAATGGCCGATCTGGCTGTCGCGGACGAACTGTTCTTCGAGCGCACCGGCATGGACCCAGGGCGGGTCGAGGCGATCGTCGCCGAGGCGCTGGCCGGAATGGACGATGGCGAGCTCTATCTCGAATACAGCCAGTCCGAGAGCTTGGCGCTCGACGACGGCCGTATCAAGAGTGCCGGCTTCGACACGACGCAGGGGTTCGGGCTGCGCGCGGTGGCCGGCGAGGCGGCCGGCTACGCCCATGCCTCCGATCTTTCCGAGGCGGCGATCCGCCGCGCCGCGGCGACGGTGCGGGCGGTGGCGAGCGGCCATTCCGGAACGATGGCGGGACCGCCTGCGGGCACCAACCGCAGCCTCTATACCGATGTGAACCCGCTCGGCCTCGTCGATCTCGGGGCCAAGACGCGGCTCTTGGCCGAGATCGACGCCTATGCGCGCAGCCGCGACCCGCGGGTCCGCCAGGTCATGGCGTCGTTGAGCGGGGTGTGGCAGGCGGTGCAGATCATCCGCGCCGACGGCAGCCGCGTCGCCGACATCCGCCCGCTGGTTCGGATCGGCGTCGCCGTCGTCGTCGGCGAGGGCGACCGCATGGAAACAGGCTCTTCGGGTGCGGGCGGCCGGCTCGCCTACGAGCGCTATCTCGATCCGGTCCACTGGAAGGAGCAGGTCGACGAGGCGCTGCGCCAGGCGTTGGTCAATCTCGGCGCGGTGCCGGCGCCGGCCGGCGAGATGACCGTGGTGCTCGGGCCCGGCTGGCCCGGCGTCATGCTGCACGAGGCGATCGGGCACGGGCTCGAAGGCGATTTCAACCGCAAGAAGACCTCGGCCTTTTCCGGCATGATCGGCCAGCGCGTCGCCAGCAAGGGGGTCACGGTGGTCGATGACGGAACTCTCCCCGATCGGCGCGGCTCCTTGACGGTCGACGACGAGGGGACGCCGACCAACTGCACCACGCTGATCGAGGACGGCATCCTGAAGGGGTATATGCAGGACCGGATGAACGCCCGCCTGCTCGGCGCGGCACCGACCGGCAACGGCCGGCGCGAGAGCTTTGCCCACGCCCCGATGCCGCGGATGACCAACACCTACATGCTGGCGGGCGACCGGGACCCGCGGGAGATCATCGCCTCTGTCCCGCGCGGCCTCTACGCGGTCAATTTCGGCGGCGGCCAAGTCGACATCACCTCGGGCAAGTTCGTCTTTTCCGCCTCCGAGGCCTATCTGATCGAGAACGGCAAGGTCGGTCCGGCGGTCAGGGGCGCCACCCTGATCGGCAACGGCCCCGATGCGCTGACCAAAGTCACGATGATCGGCGACGACCTCGGCCTCGACCACGGGATCGGCACCTGCGGCAAGGACGGGCAGAGCGTGCCGGTCGGCGTCGGCCAGCCGACCTTGCGCATGGACGGGTTGACGGTCGGCGGCACCAGCGCGTAGCGCCATTTACCACGCCGGCGGCTTCGGCGGCGGCCGCGAAGGGGGGGCCATGCGGTTTCGTGGTCGTGCGAGAGCGCTTGCGTTCGCCGCTGTGGTTGCGGCGGTGCCGGCGGCGCGCACCGCGGCCTGCACCGATCTTGCGAAAGCGCCCTCGACGCGCTGGTCGCTGATGACCGAGCATGGCATCTCGTGGCTGGTGACACCCTGCGGCCAGCCCTTTTTCAGCCTCGGCGTCAACGCCCTCGACGGCGGCTATCCCTACCGCCGCAAGGACGGCAAGGTCTGGTACAGCTGGACCGCGTTCGACCCGACCCGGGCGCAATGGGTCGATGCCGCCCGTCAGCGGCTGGCGAAATGGGGGTTCAACAGCGCCGGCGGCTGGTCCCTGCCGCCGCAGGTGCTGCGCCTGCCGGCGATCATCGATCTCGAACTGGGGCGCCAGGCGCGCTTTCACTGGTTCGACCCGTTTGCCGCCAGCACCGAGACGCGGATGATGGCGCTCGCGCGAAAGCTGGTCGCCCCCTATCGCGACAGCCCGTATCGCATCGGCTACTTCTCGGATAACGAGGTCGGCTGGTGGGCCGGGGCGCTGTTTGTGTTTTATTCGACGAAGCCGGCGGGCTCGGCGACGAAACAGCGCTGGGTCGAGGCCTTGCGCCAGCATTACGCCGGCGATTGGGCGCGTTTCACCGCCGATTTTCTGCCGCCTGCCGGGGTCAATTCCTGGGCACGGGCTGCTCGCCGCGACCGGGATGACGCGGATGCGCCCTGGTGGTGCCGGGATTCACGCGGTGCGCGAATGGACCGGGATCGTCGCCCGGCGCTATTACGCGCTCGCCGCCAAGGCGATCCGGGCGGCAGACCCCAATGCCCTCTATTTCGGCGACCGGCTGCCGATCTATTACGACCCGGCGGCAATGCGGGCGATGGCCGCCTATGTCGACGCGATCGCCACCAACTATAACGTCGACAGCAGCGACGGTTGGGTGGCGCCCTATTATTTCGACGGGCTGCGGAAATTGTCAGGCGGCAAGCCGGTGCTGATCTCCGAATGGTTCTTCGCGGCCAACAACAACCGCACCGGCAACCTCAACAACGGCCATCTGATGACCGTTGACACTCAGGCCGAACGGGCCGCTGGTGCCGCGGCGGCGACCGAGAACTTCGCCACGATCCCGGAAGTCGTCGGAGCTCACTGGTTTCAATATTACGATCATCCCAAGGGCGGGCGCGAGGACGGCGAGGATTACGATTTCGGATTGGTCGACATCAACGACCGGCCATATCGGCGGCTGACCGAGGCGCTGGCGGTCGCAAATCGGCGCGCGTTCGAGATCCACGAGGAAGCAACCGAGCCGGAGGCTGGCCGGGCGCCGGTATTTACCGTGCCGCACGCCCGCGTCGCGCTCTCCGCCCGCTCGCTGGCGGATTGGCCGAAACCGGCGAGCCTGTTGCCGCCGCTGACCGCCTCGCCAGGGGCGGTCGAATTCGGTGAGGCCTATCTCAGCTGGAGCGAGCAGGGGCTGCAGCTGGCGACCATCGGCCAGGACTATTTCGACCTCGATTTGTTGGCCTATCACGGTCCCTTTCCGCTCGGCGAAGCCTACCGGGTCGAATTGGGCGTCGATCTCGGCGCCGGGCCGCGGCGTTTCACCTTGTTCTTCATTCCGCCGCGAACCAAGATCCACGACTATCCGGAGATGGCGGCCGAGCTGTGCTCCGGAGCGGCGCCGCGCGCCATCACACAAGGCTGCACCCCGGTCGCCGGCGGCAAAGCCGTGTATTTTGGCGCCGACCAGCCGCGCATCACCGCCGAAGCGCGCATCCCGTGGTCGGCGCTGGGCATTCCGCCGCCGGAAGCGCGAACGCGGCTGCGCGTCGAAATCGCGGTCACCTCGTGGGACCGCGACCGCTGGATGTCGTTGTCCGGCCGGCCGCCGGCCGCGGCGATGCGCGATCCCGGCAAATGGCGCGCGATGCGCCTCGGCAACGGACCGCAGACGATCGACCTCTGGCCGGGGCTGGCACGGGCGCCCGGCTGAATGCTCGATTACCCAGGAGGGGCGGTCATGATCCGCCGGCACGCATCAACAGCGGTGAAACGGTAATGGCGGCAAATTTTCCCGACGGCTTTTTGTGGGGCGCCTCGACCGCGGCCTACCAGATCGAGGGCGCCGTCAGGGAGGACGGCCGCGGGCCTTCGATCTGGGACAGTTTCAGCCATCAGCCGGGCCGGATTGTCGGCGGCGACACCAGCGACGTCGCCTGCGACCATTACCATCGCTGGCCGCAGGATGTGGCGCTGATGCGCGAACTGGGGATCGGCGCCTACCGGCTGTCGACCTCGTGGCCGCGCATCCTACCCGAGGGCCGCGGCGCGGCCAATGAGAAGGGGCTCGAATTCTACGACCGCTTGATCGACGGGATCATGGAAGCCGGAGTCGAGCCGTGGGTCTGTCTCTACCACTGGGATCTGCCGCAGGCGCTCGAGGATCGCGGCGGCTGGCAGAACCGCGACACCGCGCATTGGTTCGCCGACTATGCGCAACTGACGGTGCGGCGGCTCGGCGACCGGGTCAAGCACTGGGCGACTTTCAACGAGCCCAACTGCGCCTGCGTCAAGGGCTATGGCGACGGCGAGCATGCCCCGGGCATCCGCGGCCGCGCGAGCGCGCTCAATGCGATCCACGTCATGAACCTGGCGCATGGCCGCGGCATCGAGGCGATGCGCTCCGAACGCGCCGATCTCTTGCTCGGCAACATCTATAATTTTCACCCCTACGAGCCGGCGAGCGAGCGCGAGGAGGACGAAATCGCCACCCAGATCGTCGATGCGCTGTGGAACCGCTCATTCCCCGACCCGCAGATGCTCGGGCATTATCCCGAACCGCTCGCCGCCGAGATGGTCGAACCGCTGGTGCAGTCCGGCGATCTCGAAATCATCCAGCAGAAGCTCGATTACTTCGCCTTCAATCATTACACCCGCTCGCGGGCGCGGCGCGACCCGGACCATCCGTTCGAGGTTGGGACCTTGCCGCCCGAGCCCGGCGCGCCGGTCACCGAGATGGGCTGGGAGATCGCCCCCGACGCGTTCCGCGCGGTGCTGATCGAGGCCAAGGAACGCTACAGCGGCGATTTGCCGGTCTACATCCTCGAAAACGGCGCCGCCTTTCCCGACCGGGTCGACCCCGACGGGCATATCCGCGACGAGCGGCGCATCAGCTACCTGCGCGGCTATCTCGGCGCGGTGCAGGACGCGATCGCCGCCGGGGTGCCGGTCAAAGGCTATTTCGTCTGGTCATTGCTAGACAATTTCGAATGGACCCTCGGCTACAGCCGGCGCTTCGGCCTGGTCCACGTCGATTACGAGACCCAGGAACGCCGCCCCAAGGACTCGTTCGAGTTCTACGCCGCTCTCGCCCACGGCACCGCCCTCGACCGCGAATAGCAAGGCAAGGCGAAAATGCGCTGAGGTAATAACTGGGCGTTACCAAATATTATAGGGGGTGGCGCATTCGACGGCTCGGCGGATTAGCGAACCTGCGCTACCCGGCGAGCGAGGTCGTACCGATACTTCAGGTTTCTAATAAAATGAAAAGTGGAAAACGTCACGCGGGCTCTTCTATGACTTATAGATGAGGCCTCTCTATGGAGAGATCCCGCTCAGCCGACAATATTTGCCCAGATTCTCCCATGCAAGAACTCTTGACTTCTGCATGAACAGCAACGATTGCACATCGTCTGTGATGCGGGACACCTTCGAGCGCCACGCGGCGCGGCGCAGTCGCACGGTCACAAGTCTGCATTTTCGCGTCATCGCTCAGTCGGGTGTCGAGGTTGACTCCGTCGTTTCTGGGAACCGACGATATTCCCGGAAAATCCGCTCCAACCATTCGACCGGGCGCGCCTGAAATTGCCGCAATCGCGTCGTATGTTGCGATCGAGATTGGTCCTTCGGGACCGGGGAGCGCGCGGCAGAGGAGATGTCGATTTGCCGTCGAATCAGGTTGGGCCGCCTGAAAATCTTCTGCAGAAAACAGGCGGAACAGGAGTGGCGGGACGCGTCGCCGAGGGCCGGCCGGGCAATCCTGCGGGCCGGACATCCTGAGCGAGGATTTCGACCGCCTGCTCGCCGGGATCCGCGGCTGCCGGGTGTGTGCCGCGCATCTGCCGCTGGGGCCGCGTCCGGTCCTGCGCGGCCGGCCTTCGGCGCGGCTCCTGGTCGTCAGCCAGGCGCCGGGAGCGCGGGTGCACGCGACCGGGCTGTCGTTCGACGACAACAGCGGCGATCGGCTCCGCCGCTGGCTCGGGCTCGAGCGCGACGCCTTTTATGACGAGAGCCGGGTGGCGATCCTGCCGATCGGCTTCTGCTATCCGGGACCGGCCAAGGGCGGCGACCTGCCGCCGCGGCCGGAATGCGCGCCGCTATGGCAGGTGCGGCTGCGCGCCCTCTTCCCGGCGATCGAGCTGACCTTGCTGGTCGGCGGCTACGCGATCCGCCATGACCTGCCGGCCACCCGGGCAGGCTCGATGACCGCGGCGATCGCGCGCTGGCGCGAGTTTCTGCCGGCAATTTTCGTGCTGCCGCATCCGAGCTGGCGCTCGGCGCTGTGGCTGCGCGCCAACCCGTGGTTCGAGGACGAGGCGCTGCCGGTGCTGCGGGCGCGGACGCAGGCGGCGCTCAGTCCGAGGACGCCTCGATCCGCGCCATGTCGGCGTCGCTGAAGCCGAAATGATGGCCGATCTCGTGGACCAGCACGTGGCGCACCAGATGGCCGAGGTCTTCGCCCGTCTCGCACCAATATTCGAGGATCGGTCGGCGATAGAGAAAGATCATGTCCAGATGCGGATGCGGGTCGCTGACGCTCTTGTGCGGCAGGGCGACGCCGCGATAGAGGCCGAGAATGTCGAACGGGCTGTCGAGCCCCATCGCCCGTTCGGTCTCGTCGTCCGGGAAATCCTCGACCCGGATCACCACCGCGCCGAGATGGCGCCGCAGGCGGCGCGGGATCGTGGCCAGCGCGCGGTTTGCCAGCTCCTCGATATCGGCGAGGGACGGCGCGGCACGCCCGCTCATGCGCTCACCCGGCGCTTGATTTCGGCCGCCCCATCGCGCACTTCCCTCAATAGCCACAAGGATGGGAGAGCGACATGGTCGAAAAGCTGGTCGGAGCGGCGCGGCATGCCGCACTCCACGAACTCCATGGCTGGGTCGAGGTGGCCGACCGCGATGCGATCCGCAAGAGCTATCATTTCGGCAATTTCTCGGAGGCCTGGGGCTTCATCTCGCGAATCGCCTTATTGGCCGAAAAGATGGATCACCACCCCGAACTGTTCAATGTCTACAACCGAGTGGAAATCGTGCTGGCGACGCACGACGTCAACGGCGTCAGCGAGCGCGACATCGCCCTCGCCCGGGCGATCGACGAGATCGCCCCCGAACGCGACCGCCGCCCGCCCCTGCCCTGAGCCGCGCTCGTCGCCGGCTCTGCGCGATCGGGGTCGCGGAGGGACCG
The DNA here is from genome assembly GCA_963795485.1 of uncultured Alphaproteobacteria bacterium. Classification (GTDB taxonomy): domain Bacteria; phylum Pseudomonadota; class Alphaproteobacteria; order ATCC43930; family CGMCC-115725; genus AP-15. The sequence goes on along the minus strand of CAWCIL010000006.1, from coordinate 532,147 downwards.
CTGCACTAGGTTCTGGCAGCCATGTGCCGAAGGCGAAAACGCCGACCGCGGGAGATCGCGCTGGGGATCATCGCATCGGCAAAGTGAAGACGACGGTGGCCATCTCCTGGCCGGGGTTTTCCTTGCCGAGCCCGGCGTTCGAGATGTGATAAAAGCCGACCCCGACGCGCCGCTGATCGGCAAAGCGATAGTCGAGCTCGGCGCCGGTGCGGAACTCCCACCAATAGCCGAGATCGAGGCCGCCACCGGGCTCGAAATAGCCCGCCGCGGCACTCGGGGTCAGGACCAAACTATACGGGAAATTAATGTCGAAGCCAAACCCAAAATACCCGTAAAAGGCACCCTGGGCGGTCCCAAAAACACCGACGAACGGCGAAAAAATCCACAATACGTCGCCAAATCGGTACTCGCTCCCGACCATAAACGCTCTGGTCGCATTTGGTTTTTTGGAGTCGGGCAGCACGTCGAAGACGCCCCCGCCCAATGCCACTCGCGGCGGGTCGCCGGGCGAGCCAAAGGTGACGAACTGGGCGGCGGCGGGCTGCGCAGCGAAGAGGCCGAGCGGCAGCAGGGCGGCCAATGCGGCGCGGTTCGCGGCTCTTGCGAGGTTCACATTGCTCTCCTGCAGCTAGCGCGTAGGTTGCCCGGCCTCGCATTCTAGAAGACGAACTCCGCCGGGCAAACCAAACCGTCTCGCAATGCGATCGCGCCTTCGGGGATGGCGCGGACCATCGCGATCCTGACACGGGCGGAGGCGCCACCTTTATGCTGACCTTCGAGCCGGCTGGCAGCGCCCCGGAAGCGGACGCTCCAGCGGTCGCCCCCAAAGCCGCAGCGTGACCCGAGACTCACGGCGCGAGACCTGGCGCTGGAGCAACGAGCGCGTGCCCAGAGCCAGTCAGCGCCGCTTCATGCGCTCGGTGGCCAGCACCAGCTGCTCGCGGATGCCCGGCTCCATCGCCGAGTGGCCGGCGTCGGGCACGATCCGGTAGTCCGCCTCGGGCCAGGCGCGGGCCAGCGCATCGGCGCTGCCGATCGGGCACACCATGTCGTACCGCCCCTGCACGATAACCCCCGGCAGCCGGCGGATCGGCCCGATCCGGGCGATCAGGTCGCGCGCGCCCTCGAACAGATGGCGCCGGAAAAAATGCGCTTCGATGCGCGCCAGACCGAGGGCGAGCCGCTCCTCGCCAAAAGCCGAAACGACCTCAGGATTTGGCAGCAAGGTCGAGCAGGCGCCTTCATAGGCGCTCCACGCACGCGCCGCCGGCAGGTGGACGGCAGGGTCGGGATCGAGCAGGCGGCGGTGATAGGCGGCGAGAATGTCGCCCTGCTCGCTCTCGGGCAGAAACCCGGCAAAGGCCCGCCACGCCTCGGGAAAGATCCGGCGTACGCCATAGAGAAACCAGTCGATCTCCTCAGCGCGGCACAGGAAAATCCCGCGCAGCACCAGCCCGGCGCAATGCCCGGGATGGGTCTCGGCGTAATCGAGCGCCAAGGTCGAGCCCCACGAGCCGCCGAACACCAGCCAGCGGTCGATGCCGAGATCGAGTCGCAGGTGCTCGATGTCGGCGACGAGGTGCGTGGGCGAGTTGTCCCGCGTCTCGCCCAGCGGCAGCGACCGCCCGGCGCCGCGTTGGTCGAAGATCACGATCCGCCAGTAATCGGGGTCGAAAAAACGGCGGTGCACCGCGGTCGCTCCTGCACCTGGACCGCCGTGCAGAAACAGCGCCGATGCACCGCGCGGGTTCCCCGAATTCTTCCCAGTACATCGTGTGTCTGGCATCGAGCCGGAGGGTGCCGGTCCGATAGGGCTCGATCGGCGGAAAAAGATCGCGGCGGCTGATCATCGCCGCGAGTTTAGGAGGACGCGGCCAGAATCCCTAGTCAGGAAAGTGCCGGCGCGGCACGTTCCGCGCCCGAAACCTCAGTCGACGGCGGCGATGGCGAGTTCGTCATGGGGTCCTCAAGCACCGGCCGCGTGTCTGCGGAAGAATGATCAGGGTCAAGCCCAACGATGACGGCGGCCGAGCCGGCGCTTCAGCGTAGCCCGGCTGTCTGTTCCGGTTGTCCGTCGCCGGCGACGTCGATCTCTTTCGCCAGCTTGTTCGCCATCGCCTCGGCAAAGGAGTTGAAATCCTTGACCACGATCAGAAAAGCGTCGGCCCCGCCGATCACGTTTTGCCGGTAGTAATTGGGCAGGCCGCCGGGCGGATGGGTGTGCGCCGAATAGCCCAGGTTCGGCTGCTCGTTGATGATCGCGAGCCCGTTGATGGTGATGCCGGCGGCAACCGCCTGATCGCGCGCATCGGAGAGGGGACGCCCGGCGTTGCTAGTGCCGTCGCCCGAGATGTCGATGATCCGGCGCGCCGCCGGCGAATTCGCCTTGGAGAAATACGCCGTTGCAAAATCGATCGCGGCGCTGATCGAGGTGCGCCCGGTGAAGGACCGCGGCGCCTTGAGGATCGCCGCCGCTGCGCCGCCGCCATCCTCCTCGTCGCGGATCTCGGTCCAGCCGAGCACGACCTGCTGCTCGTCCTCGCCCGACCATTCGACAAAGCACACCTCGATCGCCCCGCTTTTGGTTGCCCGAATGGCTTTGAGGACCCGCGGGTCGGTCAGCGCCGCGGCATAGCCCTTGCGCTGCAGCTGGAACTCCCCGTCATCGATGCTGCGCGACACATCGGCGGCGAGCACGATTTCGAGGTCGACGCCGCCGGCCTTCGCCTGGGCTTGTTCGGCGGCAGCGCGCGTTGCCCCGATCGGCGGCAACACAACCAGCACGGCGGCTAAAGCGAGCACGGCTCTCATCGGGTTGGCTCCGCAGCGGACCGCGCGAGCATAAATCGGCGCTCGGCGGCGGGTAAGCGCTTCCCCGGCCCCCGGCTCAGGTTCTCGGCGCTCGCTGCACCGGGGTTGCAACGCCGCAGAGTATTGTTATGATATAACATTATATGAGGCAATCTCGAGGCGCCCGGCCAATTCGCACTGACGACGCTAGAATCCTGACAGTGAGCCGCATTTTTGCGAGAGTGTGGCGCGCGTCTGCGCTCCCGTTAATGGTTCTCGCGCAGACCGGCATGGCCGGCAGCGCGCCGGGCCAAGCTGATCCGGTTCTGCTGACCGGCTCGCCCGTCGGCACTGCCTCCGGCACGACGCCAGACGCTTCAGCCATCCCGCATGTCGGGACCCCGACTTTGGCAGCCCAACCTGCGCCGGCTGCGGCCGGGCTGAGCTCGCCGCAAGGTTCGGGCATCAACGCAAATCCGCAAGTCGGCGCCGATCTGGTACCCGGCCTTTCGCTCGATCTCAATATCGTCGCCGAGCAGCTCAACCATGCGCGCATCAACATCGAGCCGCGGACCGGCGCCTCGACCTACACGCTGACCCCAAGCGCCATTCAAAACCTGCCTGGCGCGCAGAACACGCCGATCGACAATGCCATCCTGCAAATGCCCGGCGTCGACCAGGACAATCTGGCCAATGGCGGGCTGCATATCCGCAACGAGCACTTGAACGTGCAGTATCGCATCGACGGCGTCATCATTCCGGACGGGCTGAGTTTCTTCGGGCAGGATTTAAGCCTGCGCTTTGTCGATTCGATGACCTTGATCACCGGCGCCCTGCCCGCGGAATACGGGCTGCGGACCGCCGGCATCATCGATATCCAGAGCAAAAGCGGGATCTTCAACTCGGGCGGCTCGGTCGAAATGTATGGCGGCAGCTACGCCACCCTCAATCCGAGCATGGAAGCCGGCGGCGCTGTCGACGGCTACAACTATTTCGTCACCGGCAGCTACCTCCAGAGCAACAACGGGATCAACGACGTCACCGCCAAATACAACCAGATCCACGACTTTACACAGCAGACCCACGACTTTGCCTATATCGACAAGATTATCGACCCAAATGACCGGGTCAGTGTGATGGTCGGCGAGTTCAACGGCCTGTTTCAAATACCGAACAACCCGGGCCAAGCCACCTTTCCCGGGATCACCGCGATCAACGGCATGCCGATTTCTGCTTTCAACTCGGCGAAGCTCAATGAGCTGCAGGTAGAGGGCAGCCAGTTCGGGGCGGTCTCGTTTCTGCACTCGCAGGGTCCTCTCGATTTCCAGATCTCTGCAGTCTCGAAGTATAGCTTTTTGCAATACTTTCCGGATACGGGGTTGGGGGATCTCGCCTTCAACGGCATCAGCGAAGATGCGGCGCGCACCAGCTGGGCGAACGACCTTCAGGCGGAGGGCACCTATCGGCTGAATCCTGCCCACACCTTGCGCGGCGGCCTTCTGGTCAGCGGCGAACATGTGACGGCGAAGACCGCGTCCGACGTGCTCGACCAGATCGGCACCGACAGTTTCGGCAATCCGATCTTCGCAACCACAACGACCGCCATTGCCGCGAACAGCGAGAAGACGAGCTACACGTACAGCGCCTATCTTCAGGACGAATGGAAAGCGCTGCAGAATGTTACCGTGAACTATGGCGCACGCTTCGACGTCGTCAATGGCTATACTCAGGGAAGTCAGCTCAGTCCGCGTATCAACGCGGTCTGGCAGGCGACCCCGTCGACAACTTTTCACGTCGGCTACGCGCGTTACTTCACGCCGCCGCCGCAGGAGCTGGTTTCTACCGAGAATGTAGCACTTTATGCGAACACCAGCGGCGCACCCGCGAGCACCGAGAATTCGCCGATCAAGAACGAGAGTGCCGAGTATTTCGATGCCGGGGTCAAGCAGCACCTGATTTCCCGGCCTAACAGCGGGCATCGACCTCTACTACAAATACGCGCACGACCTGCTAGACGAAGGGCAGTTCGGCGCGCCGATCGTTCTCACCCCATTCAACTATAAGATTGGCATCAACAAAGGCGTCGAGCTGACAGCCGACTATGCCCTCGGCAATTTCAGCTTCTACGGCAATCTCGCGATCGCCAACCAGTTGGCGAAGGGCATCGAGTCGGCCCAGTTCAACTTCACCCCGCAGCAGCTCGCTTCGGCCGACAGCATGTTTGTCAACACCGATCACAGCCAGCTGAAGACCGAATCTGCGGGGGTGGCGTATTTGTGGCATGGCACGCGGTTCAGCGCCGATCTCGTCGCCGGGTCCGGGCTGCGCACCCAACCGGACAACGATCTCCAATATAACGGGGAGACGGTGCCGTCCTACCAGCAGGTGAACCTCGGCATATCGCACGTCTTCGCAGCACCCGGCGGCCCGGTCACCGTGCGTCTCGCCATCGTCAATCTGCTCGACAAGATTTATCTGTTGCGCAGCATGACTGGGGTCGGAGAATTCTCAAACCAGTATGGGCCGCGGCGTACGGTCTATCTCGGTCTCAACAAGGCGTTCTGAGCTTGGGAGCTCAGCGGCTTGGCCCAGCTGCCATATCGATGCGGTCTCCATGAAATAGCCATGATGGCTGCGTGTCTACCCTATCGCCGACAGCGCCGTTATCGGGGTCCGACCCCCGGATCCGACGTCTTCCCGGTTCAGCAAGCCGCAGAGGCCCGCCCGTGACCGCTTCAGCTCCAACCATATCGGTCGTCGCCCTGTTTCTGCATGCCGACATCGTCGTCAAGGGCGTGCTGCTGCTGCTGCTCGGGGCTTCGGTGTGGAGCTGGGCGGTGATCCTCGACAAATTATGGCGGCTGGCGGCGGCGCGCCGCTCGGTCCAGGCGTATGAGGGACGTGTCGCCACGGTGCAGACCGCGGAGGAGCTGGTGGCGCCCTCGGGCCGGCGTGACGGGTCGGACCCGGCCGGTATCGTCCTAGCCGCCGGTTGGGCGGAGAGCCGGCAGGCGGCATGCTCCGCGCCCGAGAGATCGAGCGAACGGCGCGAGCGGATCGAGCGGGCGATGCGGCTCGAGCTCAACGCCGAATTGCGCCGCCTCGAAGCGCGCCTGCCGTTTCTCGCCACCCTCGGCTCGGCCGCCCCGTTCATCGGGCTGTTCGGCACGGTGTGGGGGATCATGCGCAGCTTTGCCGGCATTGCCGCAGCCAACAACACCAGCCTCGCCGTGGTGGCGCCGGGCATCGCCGAGGCTCTGTTCGCGACCGCGATGGGGCTCGCGGCGGCGATCCCGGCGGTCGTCGCCTACAACAAGATCACCGTCGACCTCGGACGTCTTGCCGGGCGCATGCAAGGGCTGATCGGGCGTTCGCTGCGACTGCTCGCGCGCGTCCCCGCAGAGAGTTGAGCGATGGCCATGTCGCGGCCCCCCGCGGGCGACGATCCCGGCGAGCGCTATGCGCCGATGGCCGAGATCAACGTGACGCCGATGGTCGACGTCATGCTGGTGCTGCTGGTGATCTTCATGGTCACGGCACCACTGCTGATGGTCGGGGTGCCGCTCGATCTGCCAAAGACCAGCGCAGCCGCGATCGTGGCACCGAAGCAGCCGATCATCGTCAGCCTCGACCGTCGCGGCGAGACCTTCATCGGCGACAACCCGGTCCCGCCCGGCGATCTCGAGACCAAGCTGGCCGCGCTCGCCGCCGATGATCCGGCGCGGATCGTCTATGTCCGCGGCGACCGGACGATCTCCTTCGCGCAGCTGATGGACCTGCTGAGCGAGGTCAACCGCGCCGGGTTCGCCAAGGTCACGCTGGTCGCCGCCGCAGCCGGAAACAAGTGAGCGGGTTCAAGATTCCGCTGGCGCTGTCGCTGGCCGCGCATGCGATCGTATTGGCCCTGCTGCTGCTGGTCCCGGCTTCGGCGCCGCCGGAGCCGCCGCCGCTCCCCGCCGGCGGCATCGAGGTCGCCTTCGCCCCCTCGCTGCCGCAGCCCGCGAAGCCCCCTGCTCCGCCGCCGGTGAAGACCACCCCGCCGCCACCGCCGGTCGCGACCCCACCACCTCCGCCACCACCGTCGGCGCCGCCACCCCCGCCGGCTGCGGTCGAGCCGCCACCGCCCGCACCGGCGGCTACCAGCGAGCCACCGCCTCCGCCGCCACCCCCGCCCAAGCCTCCGGTTCCGCCGGCGCCGGAACGCGCGATGCGGCGGCCCGTCGAGCGGCGGCAGGTCTATCCCCGCGACACACCGTCGGTTCCAGCCTTCACCCGTGCGCCGCCGGCGCCCGGCGCTTTGCCGCAAACCGCGTTTGCGCCGCCGGCGCCGGCGCGCGCTCCCGCCCCGTCAAGCGCGATCAGCCCGGGCTATCGGGCGCTGCTGAGCGAATGGCTCGAAGCCCACAAGCGCTACCCCGAAAGCGCCCGCCAACAGGACGAGGAGGGGCGCGCGATCTTGCGCTTCGTGGTCGAGCGCAGCGGCCGGGTCGCCCAATATGCCGTCGTGCAGAGCACCGGCTACCCGGACCTCGACGCCGCCCTCGAAAACATGCTGCGCGGCGCCACCTTGCCGCCGTTCCCGCCCGGCATGGACCAAACGAGCATCGAGGTGTCGGTGGCGATCCGGTTCAGCCTCGGCCGCTGAGGGCCAGTTCTCCGCTCCGGAGTCTCGGCTCTAAAGATTGGCGTCGATCGTCGTTCCGGGCGCGACATAGGCCCGGTCCCATGGCGACCATTCTCCGGCCACCGGCTGGTCGGGGTCGCGATCGCGCCGCCAGCAGATTTCTGTCCCGAGCGGAACGTCGATGAACTTCGTCGCATTGTTCGGCAGCACAAACTCCGAGGTCGAGACATAGCCGGGGCCGCGCGCCACGCAATCCGGGTTCGAGGTGATCACCGCCTCGACATTGGTCGGGCCGAAATAGGGATTGCTCAGCAGCAGGGTTCCCGGCCGCACCGGCTGCGGCGCGCACGCGGCGGCGCAGAAAAGCACGAGGGCCAGCAAGGTCGATCGCACGGATTTTGCTCTTTCGGTCGGCGGGATCGCAGGCTCGGGAGCCGCGCGAGGCGGCGGTATTACCGAGTTAAGATAGGCATACGCGGCAGCAGCCTCGCCCGCCTTTTCCCGAATTTTGATAAGCGGGCCGGCATCTTCCACGCATCGCTACGCTTCACCTCTTCCTTTCGCAGAACCGAAGGCGATTGCCGAATGGATCGGTCACCTGCAGCACGCGGCCCCACGGCATGTCCTCAATACCAGGCTTCGCGTAACGGTACTGTCTGCCGATCAATTCCTGATGCAACGCCTCAACGCTGCGCATCGTGACGAACACCGTTGAGCCGGGGCTGGCGTCCCCATGGTGCTCGCTCAAGTGTAGCGTCAGACCCGATCGGGAGATCTGCGCATAAAGGGGAAAGTTCGCTTCGAACCGGTGCTCCCACTCGAGTGAGAAACCGAGAAAATCGAGATAGAACTCTTTGGCCTTGTCCACGGCAAAGATGCGCAGGATCGGCACCGCCGAATCAAGGGACACGCCGTCGATACTTGGATGGCCCTCTACGGTGTAAGCCTCTGCAGCACCGATCTTGGAAGCGAGGATATTCCAGTCGCGGAGGCCGAACTGGGCGGCGACGATCTCCAAACTCTCGGAATGTGATAACGCGATCTCCCGGCGGCGCATCACTTCACGCAGAGTCTTTGCCATCGCTTTGGCATCACGAAACGAACGCATGACAGTCTGATCCTCCGTTGCGGCGAACGACAAAGATCAGTGCTCGCGTTGCTGACTCGTCCGCTGAACCGGAAAGGACCAGACGACCGATCCGAATACGTTCACCATGCCCTGAGGGGGCGCGAGCGGCGGGCCGTACCCAAGCCCTCTCAAAACTAGAAGCGGCCTGTCTCACCGTCAATCGATTCCACCATCTTCGATCAACTACGACATGGCCTTCATCGGATGCTCACTCTTCTACTCAAACGGCGGCAGAAGCACAATTCAGCCCTAACCGCCCGGTCGCGTCGGCGCGAAGAAGGCCCCGGCCGGCGACGCGTTAGACGCCGCCGAGATAATCCCTGGTCCAGCGCTGGTAATCGTCGGCGCGGGTGACCCGCCGCATCAGCTCGGGCGAGGCGATGCCGGAGAGCTCGCCGGGCTTGGTGCCGTCGCGCAGCGCCTTCAGCGTGTTGTGGACCGCCTGCACCGCAGCCGAGAACGGCGCATGCGTCTGCAGCGCCACTCGCACCCGATGCGCCGCCAGCCAGTCGAGATCGCCGAGCTGACCGCTGCCGCCGCCGAGGATCAACGGGATTCTGATCGCCGACGACACGACCTCGACCGCCTCGACGGTGACGCCGCCGGCGAGGAAAACCGCGTCGACCCCGGCCGCCTCATAGGCCTTGGCCCGCTTGACCGTCTCGTCGACATTGGCGATCGCCAAGGCACTGGTGCGCCCGGCGATGACCAGGTTCTTGTCCTGGCGCGCCGACAATGCCGCCTTCATCTTGCCCACACCCTCTTCGACCGAGCTGAGGCTCGGCTTGCCGTTGGGGCCGTAGGGCCGCGGCAAGACCGTGTCCTCGATCGACATCGCACAGATGCCGGCGGTCTCCAATTCCTCGACGGTGCGGCGCACGTTGAGCGCGTTGCCGTAGCCATGATCGGCGTCGACCAGCAGCGCCAGATTGCCGGCACGGCAGATGCGGTTCGCTTGGGCGGCGAATTCGGTCAAGGTCAGCACGACCAGATCAGGGGCGCCCAGCACCGACATCGAGCCGATCGAGCCCGAAAACATCCCGACCTCGAAGCCGAGATCCTCGGCGATGCGCGCCGAGATCGCGTCGTACACCGAGCCCGGATGCACGCAGCGGTTCCCGGAAAGGATCGCGCGAAAGCGCTCGCGCCGTTCGGTCCAGTTCATGGTGGCAGCGTCCTCGCTAGGTTTATCGGATGGTTTCTCGCGGGGGTCAGCTTATCATGCCGCCGCCCGCGGCATAGAGGGATCAGATCATGGAGAGGCGCATTGCGGTGATCGGCGCCGGTGCGATCGGCGGCTACACCGGCGGCCAGCTCGCGCATAACGGGTTCGACGTGATCCTGATCGACCCATGGCCCGAGCATATCGAAGCGATCCGCAAGGACGGGCTGGCGATAGAGGGGGTGACCGAGCAGGAGTTCGTTTGTGCCCGGCCGAAGACGATGCACCTGACCGAGCTGCAGCATCTGGCCAAGGAAAAGCCGATCGACATCGCCATGATCGCGGTCAAATCCTACGACACCGAGTGGGCGACCCGGCTGATCGCGCAGTATCTGGCGCCCGGCGGCTACGTCGTCTCGCTGCAGAACTGCATGAACGAGGAGCGGATCGCCGGGGTTGTGGGCTGGGACAAGACGGTCGGCGTCATTCCGGCATTGCTCGCGGCCGAGCTCTACGCCCCGGGACGGGTGCGCCGCACCGTCGCGAAAGGTGCCTCGCACCAGGAGGTCTATCGCGTCGGCGAGGTCCATGGCCGCATCACCAAGCGGCTTGATGAGCTGGCGGCGATGATCGCCACCGTCGACACGGTGAGGCCGACGCGCAATCTGTGGGGCGAGCGCTGGTCGAAGCTGTGCGTCAACGGCATGCGGAACGGCATCGGCGCTACGACCGGCCTCTCCGGCAACGGCATGGACCGGCACGACGGGATCCGCCGGCTCTCGATCCGCCTCGGCGGCGAGGCGGTGCGCGTCGGCCAGGCGCTCGGCTACCAGCTCGAGCACATCCGCATGCACGATCCCGAAACCCTGGCGCGCGCCGGCGAGGGCGACCCGAAGGCGCTCGACGAGATCGAATCGCAGATCCTGGCGGAGGCCGGCTCCAACACCCGCAGCGACCTGCAGCGCCCCTCGATGGGCCAGGACATGCTCAAGGGGCGGCGCACCGAGATCGATTTCATCAACGGGCTGATCGCCGAGAAGGGCGAGGAGGTCGGCGTCCCCGCACCCACCCATCTGAAGCTGATCGCGGCCGTCAAGGCGGTCGAGCACGGCAGGATGCCGGCCGCGCCGGAGAATTTGTACGGGATCTGACGGCGACTTCCGCTTTCACTGCCGCTCCGCGAAGGACGAGCAACGCGAGCGTAGTGTCATGAGCCAGCGTTTCGATCTTGAAACTCGTATTCATTTTTCAGCCATCCCGGCGGGAGCCGGGACCCATCCCGCCATGGGCACCGGCCGGAGCCTGTCCTCGGGCCGGCCCAAGGCCGGACCCGTGGGCCGGTGTGACGCAGCAAGGGATGCAATCACCCAAAGTCAGACGAATTTCTGGTTCATCGCCCCGGTCAATCGTCGTCATCCCCGGAAGGCACCTCGCGCCCTTCCTTGACCAGAAACCAGACGATCGCGAGCGAGGCCAGCGCGTCGATCCACCACCACGCCGAGCGCGAGCTGGGCGATCAGGCCGATCACAACAGCCAACGACAGCCACAGGCAGCCGACCGATTCGGCGACGTCCGCCCGCAACGCCCGGCTGCCGAGCCGCTCGGCCAGGCTCCGCTTGCGCGACGCCAGCCAGAACATCGCCGGCATTGCCAGCAGCGCGACCGCCAGCCCCGGCCGGGAGAAGGCTTGGCGCGCCAGGCTCCAAGCGGCAGAAGCGACGACGTAGACGGCGAGGGCGAGCAGCAGAGCGCCGGCGATCCGGCTGGCGGTCCGATCAGCCTGCTCCGAGATTTCCCGGCCATGGCGCAGCTCGCTCGACAGGCGCCAGATCAAGACCCCGGCCGAGGCGAGCTCGACTACGCTGTCGCGGCCAAACGCGGTCAGGGTAAGGCTGCGCGCCGCCGCCCCCGACCAGGTTGCGACAAAGGCCTCGTTCGCCATCCAGGCGAGAGTCAGCCAATTCCAGCTGGAACGCCCGGCGGATCAGCCGTTCACGTTGTCGGTCGGCGCGCGCCAAGTGCCCGGGCTACCAGGTGATCGTCAGCTTGCCGTCGCGCATCTCATAGCTCTGCAACCGGCCGAGAAAACTCATTCCCAGCAACGACACATTGAGGTTTTCGATCACCGCGGCGGGAACATCGCCGATCGACAGCTGGCCGATGCGGATTTCTCGCAAGGTCACCGGCGCGATGCGGACGAGGCCATTCGCCGTGCTGGCGCGCCGGTTGAATATAAGTTCGCCCGGAGCGATGCCCGCGGCCCGCGCATCCGCCGGGGTCAGGGTTACGAGGCTGGCGCCGGTGTCGACCAGCATCCGCATCGGCGCGCCGTTGACGACCGCATCGATCACGACGTGTCCGGCCCGGTCGGTGGGATAGACGAGAGTATCGAACGCTGGCCCCGGCTGCGGCTCGGCCGAGGTCCTTTCGTGCGGCATGATTTCGAGTTTCGCCGCTCCGGTCGACGGCAGCCATTTGTCTCCATCGATAACGGCAACGCAAATCACGGTCACGCCGCACCACACCAACACCCAGCGCAGCGCCCAGCCGATCATGCCGCCGCCCGAAAATCACCCGGTCGGATTGTCGGCGAGAGTGGTTAAGCCTCGGTGAAGCTCTCGAGCGCTGGCGACGCCGGAGAACGAGCCCGCCAATGCGGTGTCATTGCGAGGAGCGCCGCGACGAAGCAAGCTCCGGTGGCCAAAGATTGCGTCGGGGAGCCAGTCCTCGGGCGGCGCTTGGCGCCGATTCGGGGGCTCTGCATTGACCCGACGGGGTTGGCGCTTCGACCCGATCGGAAAGCGCGCTGCTAATCCGCGGCCTCGGACGCGTCGGGGTAGCTGTTGGCGCGCCATCGCCGCGGCCCCGATCGGCCAGATCGGATTCTGCGCCCCACCGGTCCCAGCCCGGCCGCGAGGCGCGCGCGAACATCTCCAGATAAGGCCCCTCGCACAACGCCTCGATGCGCTCATAGGCTTCGTCCGGCTTGCGGCTGTGCTCGCGCCGCGGGCGAGACGATCAGCTTGCGCACATCGGCCCGGCGGCGGTGCGGGTGGCCGCGCGTCGCCAGCAGGCACAGTTCCGGGTTGGCCCGCGTCCAGAAGCCCAGCCCGGTGAAAAAGCTGGCCTCGCGGTACACCGTCGGGCTCCGCCGATTTGTTGAGCTTGGCCCAATAAAAGCCGACGGTCTTGTAGGTGAAACCCCAGGCGCGGATCACCTCGAAGGCAGTCTGCAGCAGCGGGTCGGTGGCCCACAGCAGCAATACGCAATCATCGGCCGCCCAGTCGGCGACCGGCAATGCCTTGATCTCGGCGACCGACATGCAGTCGTAATAGGCCTCGGCGCTGCGGCCCTTGCCCTTGCGCGAATAGGTCGAGAAGGTCCAGGGCGGGTCGGCGTAGATGACCCGGTACCGGTTCTGCAGAGGCGACGCGGTCATTGGCCCCCCGATTGGCTTGCGCGGCTCATCCTCGGGGTCGGCGCGGACCGGGTCAACCGCCGCCGATCGCCCGCTAATGTTCCTCGTCGGGGTCGTCGGGGGCGTCGTCGGTCGGGACGCGATAATTGCCTTTGAGCCAGCGGCCGAGATCGATCTGGGCGCAGCGCGCCGAGCAGAACGGACGGTGCGCCAGGCTCGCCGGCTTGCCGCAGATCGGGCATGGCCGTGGCATTGGAATCGGCGAATCGCCAGTCGGCAGATCGGCAGGCATGGCTTACCGATATGGTCACTGCGGGGCGATTTGGAAACCGGCGCGACCGAGCTGCGGATCGGCCGCGACCGCGATTTCTTGCCCGAGGCGCTGTTCGAGGTGGCGCCGCGCCGCAGCGGCACCGCCGGCAAGAGCCATCGCGACTTCGGGTGCGACGATGAGCCGCCAGCGCCGCCCCGGCTGGGCCCGCGCTTCGCGGCGCAACCCGCGCAGGGCTTCGAATGCCACGGTGATGGCGGTCTTGACGTGCGTGCCGCCCGCAGCAGGTTCGAGCAGGGCCTCGGCGAGCGGGCGAAGGCGGCGCGGGCGCACCAGTTCGAGGTGACCTAGCCTCGTCCAGCCGAGCAGCTGCGGCCGGGCCGGATCGGTCGCCAATGCCCGGGCAAAGGCGGTACGCACCCGCTCGCGCGCATGCCGGTCGTCGAGACCGACAAAATCGACGACGATGGCGCCGCCGAGGCTGCGCAGACGGATCTGCCTGGCGATCAAGCCGGCGGCGGCCAGATTGGCGGCCAATGCCGATTGCTCGGGCGAGCCGGTTTCGGGGGTCCCGCTGTCAACGTCGATCAAGGTTGCGGCTCGCGCCCCCTCGATGTGAACCGAGCCTCCACCGGCAGGCGCCAGTGTCGGCGACAACGCCTCGTCGAACAGCGCGTCGAGCTCGACCGGCCAGTCCCCGTCCGGCTGGTGAGCCACCTCGGCATCGGGAAAGGCCGCGCGGATTTCCGGGATCGCGGCCGGGTCGTCGACGGCGATTCCGTCCGGGGCCGGCAGCGCGCCGGCGAGGGCGGCCGCAAAGCTCGCAGCCGGATGAAGACGCGACGGCGGGTCGAGGCGCCTGGCACGCTCGCATATTTCCGGCCAGAACTCTGCGAGCGCTGCGGCCTCCGCCGCCAGATCCTCGACCGGTGCGGGTGCCAGCACCCGCAGCCCGGCTGTGGCGGGGGCCCGCCGCTCACCCGCCTCGCTGCGCTCGGCACCCTCTCCCGCATTGCGGGAGAGGAGAAATCCGGCCCGCAGGGAGGGGTGGGTGAGGGTCGCGAGGGTTTCGAGCAGATGCATGCGATCGTGCGCCGACAGCGCGCCATCCCCCATGATCCCGGGCCGGCCGACCACCAGCTCGACAAACCGGCCGCGCAGCGCCACCGCGGTCGTCAGCCGCGGCGCTTTGCCGCCCTGCGCTTCCCGGCGCACCTCCACCAGCGTCCGCTCGCCCTCGTCGAGCCGGCGGCCGCGCGGCAGGATCTCGCTCTGCGGCAGGAAGGCCGGCCGGTCGCCGCCGATGTCGACCAATGCCGCTCCGAGCGCCGGCAAGAGGCGCAAGACCCGGCCGAGATGGATGCTGGCGGCTTCGCCGCCCTCTCCCCGTTCGACCCGGAGCTCGACCGCAGCGCCGTCTTCGAGCAGCGCCGCGCGCCACTCGCCGGGCCCGGCGGCGATTACGAGCTCGCGGCGCATTGCGGGCGATAGCCGCGGCCGGCGAGCAGCTGCGCGGTCTCGAACAAGGGCAGGCCGACGACGTTCGAATAGGAGCCGGAGATAAAGCGGACGAAGGCCGCGGCGCGGCCCTGGATCGCATAGCCGCCGGCCTTGCCCCGCCATTCGTCGCTCGCCAGATAGCCGGCGACCTCGTCCGCACTCAGCCGCTTGAACGCGACTTGGCTCGTGACCCCTCGCAATGCCAGCCGCCCATCGGGGTTCGCGAGCGCGATGCCGGAATGAACGCGGTGGCGGCGCCCGGACAACAGTTCGAGACAGCGGCGCGCATCGGCCTCGTCCGCCGGCTTCGGCAGGATGCGCCGGCCGCAGGCGACCACGGTGTCGGCGGCAAGAATGTAGGCGCCGGGGTGACGCGGCATTACCGCGCGCAGCTTCGCCGCGGCGAGGCGCAGCGCGTGCGCCGCCGGCTCCTCGTCACGCCGCGGGGTCTCGTCGATCGCCGCCGGGTCGACCCGGTCGGGCACGATCCCGACCTGCCGTAGCAATTCGAGCCGGCGCGGCGAGGCCGAGGCCAACACCAGCAAAGGCGCCGTCACGGCCCGGCCCTCACCCGCGCAGATGCAGCACGCAGATCAGGGTGAATAGGCGCCGGGCGGTCGCATGGTCGATCGCGACCTTGTCGGCGAGCCGCTCCATCAAGAGCGTCGAGCCCTCGTCGTGCAGGGATCGCCGCCCCATGTCGATCGCCTCGACCTGCGCCAGCCGGGACGCGCGGACCGCCTCGTAATAGCTCTCGCAAACCATGAAATAGTCTTTGACGATGCCGCGGAACGGGGCGAGCGGCAGAACGATGGTTTCGCCCGACCCGTCCGCCTGCGAGCGGATGTCGAGGTTCAGCCGATTCTCTTCGATCGCCAGGTGCAGTTCGAACGGCCCGTCGCGCCCGGAAACCGGGGCGAACGCATTTTCTTCCAACAGGTCGGCGATTGCCGTCGCCCGCTCGTGCTCGATATCAGCGCTGCGGCGCACCACCGTATGCTCGTCGAGGGTGATGCGGAGAATGCGTCGGCCGGCCTCGGTGTCGCCCTTCTGCTTATCATCCATCGTCGTAGCTTCACGCCTCGCGTTGCCGGTCGAGCCGGATCGCCAAGGACAGCGCATGGGCCTCGAGCCCTTCGGCCTCGGCCAGACTGATCGCGGCGGGCGCGAGCGCTGCGAGGCTGGCCGCGTCGCAGCGGACGAGCGAGGTCCGCTTCAAAAAATCGAGCACGCCGAGGCCAGACGCGAAGCGCGCGCTGCGCGCGGTCGGCAGCACGTGGTTTGGTCCGGCGATGTAGTCGCCGATCGCCTCGGGGGTCCAGCGCCCGAGAAAAATTGCCCCGGCATGACGAACCCGATCCGCCATCCAATCGGCATCCTCGATCGCCAGTTCGAGATGCTCCGGGGCGAGGCGGTCGATCAGCGCCGGCGCCTCGCTCCAGTCGGCGACGAGCAGCACCGCGCCATTCGCCCGCCAGCTCGCTCGTGCGATGGCCGCCCGCGGCAGCAGCGCCAGGCGGCGCTCGACCGCCGCCGCGACCGCCGCCGCGAAATCGCTGTCGTCGGCGATCAGGATCGCTTGCGCGGCGCTGTCGTGCTCGGCCTGCGACAACAAATCGGCGGCGATCCATTCGGGATCGTTTTTATTATCGGCGACGACCAGGATCTCCGAGGGCCCGGCGATCATGTCGATGCCCACCCGGCCGAAAACCCGCCGCTTGGCCGCGGCGACATAGGCGTTGCCCGGCCCGACGATTTTGTCGACCGGGCGGATCGTTGCCGTGCCGTAGGCCAGGGCGGCCACCGCCTGCGCGCCGCCGACCCGATATATTTCGTCGATTCCGACGAGCTCGGCCGCGGCGAGAACCAGCGGGTTCGGCACCCCGCCTGGGGTCGGCACCACCATGACCAAACGCTCGACGCCTGCGACTTTCGCCGGAATGGCGTTCATCAGCACCGAGGACGGGTAGGCCGCGGTGCCGCCCGGCACGTACAGGCCAGCCGCGGCGACCGGGCGCCAGCGGGCGGCGAGCCGCACCCCGAGCCCGTCGACATAGTCGAGCGCCGCCGGCAATTGGCGATGGTGAAAGCTCTCGATCCGCTCGGCCGCCAAGCGCAGAGCCGCCGCCGTCTCACGTGGCGCCGCCGCCGCACCCTCGGCAATCTCCCGCGCCGACAGCCGAAGGCCCGCCGCCGTGATTTCGATGCCGTCGAACCGGCTCGTGTAATCGATCAGGGCCGCATCGCCGCGGGCGGCGACATCCTCGATGATCGCGGCGACCGCGGCATCGACATCGGCCGCGGTTTCGCGCTTGGCCTCGACCAGCCCCGCAAACGCCGCTTCGAAGCCGGGATCGCGGGTCGACAGCCTTACGGACATCAGCGTCTCTCGCGGGCCGCAGCGGGGCCGCCCTCACCCTTCCCGTCCCCGCGGGTCAAGCCTGCGGGCTTAGGGCTGACGCTGCGATCGGCCCCTTCCCTGTCCACTGCGGGAGAGGGTGCCGAGTGCAGCGAGGCGGGTGGGGCACCGGCGCCAGACGAGAAGCCCGCCTCGCCGACCGCGGTGCGGAACCGCTCGATCCAGTCGCCGACGTCCTCGGGGCGCGTCTTCAGCGCCGGGCGATTGACGATCAGCCGCGAGCTGACCTCGGCGATGCGCTCGATCTCGACGAGCCCATTCGCCTCCAAAGTGGCGCCGGTCTGAACGAGATCGACGATGTGGCGGCACAGGCCCAGCCGCGGTGCCAGCTCGATCGCACCATTGAGCTTGATGCATTCCGCCTGGACGCCCTGCGCCGCGAAATGCCGCCGGGTGATTTCGGGATATTTGGTCGCCACTCGGATGTGGCTCGCTCGCCGGCCGTCCTCGCGCGCCACCCAATCGGCGGTCGCCGCGACCGCGATCCGGCAATGCCCGACTTCGAGATCGAGCGGCGCATAGATCTCGGAATAATCGAATTCCATCAACACGTCGTTGCCGGCCACCCCGAGCTGGGCCGCGCCAAAGGCCACGAATGTCGCGACGTCGAAGCTGCGCACCCGGATCAGGTCGAGACGCGGGTCGCTGCTGGCAAAGCTCAGCCGGCGCGACGCCGGGTCGGCGAAAGCCGGCTCGGGCTCGACCCCCATCCGGCGCAGCAGCGGCATCACCTCGGCGAGAATCCGACCGTTGGGCAGCGCCAGGATCAGCCGGTCCCCTAGGCTGCCAGTCACCCCCGCTGCTCCTCTTCGTGTCGCGGGTACCAGGGGGTTGGCCAAGGCTCGCCCAGATCTTTGGCCCGGCACAGGATGCGGGCAACCTCGAGCCGGATCGCGGCGCCGCCGGAAAATTCGAGATGAACCGCCGCCGGTTGAGACCTTTTCGGTCCCACCCGCAGCGCCAGCAGCGCCAGGATCCGGTCTTCGTCGCTGCGGCGAAAGCCGCGATAGGACACGCCGAGAACGGCAGCGAAGGAGACTGCGCACAACACCCGCTGACGGGCGCCCTCGCCGGGCATCGGGCGCACCCCGCCCTCCCACCGGAACCGGTTCGCGACGAGGACGAAAACCTGCTGGTCGGGGACATAGGCGAGGTCGCGAACCGGAACCAGCGCGTCCTGCAGACAAGCCGAGAGCACCACCAGATCGTCGGCATCCTCGGCGCGCAATCTGAGCGCGCCGGGACCGTCGTCAAGCGCCATCGCTAAGCCTCTCGATCCGTGCCCCGCAGGCCGCCAGCTTTTCTTCGAGCCGCTCATAGCCGCGATCGAGGTGGTAGACGCGGCTGATCACCGTCTCGCCCTCGGCCGCCAGGCCGGCCACGACCAGCGAGACCGAAGCGCGCAGATCGGTCGCCATCACCGGCGCTCCCATCAGCCGCTTCACGCCGCGCACCTGAGCTATGGCGCCCTGCACCGCGATATCGGCACCCATCCGCGCCAGTTCGGGGGCATGCATAAAGCGGTTCTCGAAAATCGTCTCGGCGATGGTCGAGCCGCCTTCGGCGATCGCCATCAAGGCCATGAACTGCGCCTGCAGGTCGGTCGGGAACCCGGGAAAGGGCGCGGTCTCGATGTCGACCCCGGCGAGGATACCGTCACGCCGTCGCACGGTAAGCCCGTCCGTCGTCGGCGACACGGCGACACCGGCACCTTCGAGAATGTCGGCGACCACGCCGACGAGGTCGAGCCGAGTGCCGGTCAGACGCACTTCTCCCGCGGTCGCCGCCGCCGCCATCATATAGGTCCCGGTTTCGATCCGGTCGGGCAG
Organism: uncultured Alphaproteobacteria bacterium; assembly: GCA_963795485.1. Lineage (GTDB taxonomy): Bacteria > Pseudomonadota > Alphaproteobacteria > ATCC43930 > CGMCC-115725 > AP-15. The sequence continues at coordinate 513,003 of CAWCIL010000006.1, read as the reverse complement.
GATGCGATGCGTCGCACCATGCAGCCGGCCGACCCCGACGATCCGCAGACAATCGCTGCCGATCCCCTCGATATGAGCTCCCATCGCTTGGAGGCAGGCGGCGAGATCGCCGATTTCCGGTTCGCGCGCAGCATTTGCCAGCACCGTTTCGCCCTGTGCCAACGCCGCTGCCATCAGCAGATTCTCGGTGGCCCCGACCGACACCGAGGGAAAGGCGATTTCCGCACCGTGCAGCCCTTTGGGCGCGCGCGCGTCGACATAGCCCTCGCGCAATTCGATCTGGGCGCCGAGCTGCCGCAGCCCCTTGACGTGCAGGTCGATCGGCCGGGTGCCGATGGCGCAGCCGCCGGGCAACGACACGCGCGCCCGGCCGCAGCGCGCCAAAAGCGGCCCGAGCACCAGAAACGACGCCCGCATCCTGCGCACCAGGTCGTAGGGTGCGGTCGTCGAAGTGATATGCGCCGCCGCCAAGTCCAGCCTGCGCCCGACCGGGCCCCCCGGCTCGGCCATGGCAACGGCGGCGCCGTGCTGGACCAGCAAATTCGCCATCGTCGCGATATCGGCGAGGTCGGGAACGTTTTCGAGGGTCAGCGTCTCCGCGGTCAGGAGGCTCGCCGCCATCAGCGGCAAGGCCGCGTTCTTGGCGCCGCCGATCGCTATCACTCCGTCGAGCGGCACGCCGCCTCTGATCCGGATCCTGTCCATCGCCTCGGCTCTTCGTGCCGCCGACCGGCCAGGCGGGCCTGACGGAGGCAGCGGGGGGACTCAATCGGCGGTCGTCCCGCCGTGCCGACTGCTTTTACTGGAGAAGGGTGTGCGGCTCAAGCCGGAGGCGGCCGTCGGGACGGCCTCGGGCGCTGCGGTGGCGTGCTCGTTCCGCGCACGCGCTTGATCCTTGCGCCGGCGCAGATTGTCGCGCAACGCGCGAACCAAGCGCTCGTTCCGCGCGATAAGCTCCGCCCGTTTTTTGGCGGAGAGATCGGGCACCGTGCTCATTCACCAAAGCAACGGGAGAACCGCACCGATGTCAACCGGCGCGTCACATCTCGGCGCGTCACATCTCCGGGTGCAAATTTACATACGCCGAGAGGATCACCGCGACCGCGCGTTTGGCCGCGTATTCGGGGGCTTGCTCGGGATGGGCGAGGCGCCACGCCGCAACCCCGGCGCGATAGCACTCGACCGACGGCCTTCCCTCGGCCCGCGCCGCCTCGAACGCCCTCAGCACCGCTCCCGTCGTCGCCTTGCTGACGGGATCGGCGGCCGATAAGAGGCCATTCATCGCATTCTGTCCCTTTCGGCAGGAGGCGCAGTGCAGCTATCCCCGAACAATGAGTCAACGCGCCCGCGCTGGGGGCGGTTCCGCCAACCGCGCCTGCGACCGGCCTGCCTCGCCAACCCCTCGCCTTGCCAACCTCCGCCTCCGGGTGTATCTCTCGGCGCTCGCGCGGAACGGGTTTCGCGCGGTGCGCTGCCGTAGCTCAGTGGTAGAGCACCCCCTTGGTAAGGGGGAGGTCGTAAGTTCAATCCTTACCGGCAGCACCAGCGTTCCCCCGAAAGTCTCACCTCCCCGGCAAGGCGTCGCAGTGGCGTTTGGGACCCGCCGCCAAAGGTAAGAGACTGGCCGAAGCGCCGCTCTTGACAATTTCTCAATGGGCCCGGATGCGGTCAGGCTGACCGGCTCATCGGACCGCGAAGGAGCGCAAGTACTCCTTCGTCCCGCCTGCAATCTCCCTAGTCTTGATAGATCGGAGCGCGCACTACCCCGTCTTTGACAATACTCGGTCCGACACCCACGCTGAGCGCCACTTCGGCGGCCTCGACGGCTTTTCGGCGTCCCTTTGTGGAAAATGCTTTTCACAGCGGCTGGCCATGCAGCAGGCGGGGGAGATCGCCGGTGACGCCCATCGCGTCGCGCATTAGGAAGCGTTTGATGGGCGGCAGGCGGTTGACCGCGGCCAGACCGAGGTCGCGGGCGAGGCGCAGCGGCGGGATCGAATTCGAGAATAGGCGATTGAGGCCGTCGGTCACGGCGGCGAGCAGAAAGATGTCGAGGCGGCGCCACTGCTGGTATTGGCGCAGCGGCGCGTCGTCGCCGATGTCGAGCCCGAGCCGGCGCTGGTCGATGACGATCTCGGCGAGGGCGGCGACATCGCGGATGCCGAGGTTGAGCCCTTGGCCGGCGATCGGATGGATCAGGTGCGCCGCCTCGCCGACGAGCGCCAGCCGGCGGTCGACATAGCGCTCGGCCAGCATTAGCCCGACGGGATACGACCAGCGCGGCCCGACCGGCTCGACGACGCCGAGAAAATCGCCGAAGCGCGCTGCCAGTTCGGCGGCGAACTCGACCTCGGAAAGCGCCATCAGGCGCGGCGCCAGGGCCTCGCGCTCAGTCCACACGATCGACGAGCGCCCTCTCGACGCAAGCGCGGCGTGCGCCGGCGCAGGATCATCGGTCATCGGCAGGATCGCGAACGGCCCGGCCGGCAGAAAATGCTCGACCGCGATGCCGAGATGCGGGCGCTGGTGCCGCACTGTGGTGACGATCGCGGTCTGCGGATAGCGCCATTCGACGGTCCGGATGCCGGCGGCTCGGCGCAACGGCGATCCGGCACCGTCCGCAGCGGCGACGAGGCGGGCGGTCAGCCGGCGCCCGTCGGACAAGGCCGCCTCGGCGCCCACGGCCGAGGTCGAAACGGCCTCGACCGCGAGCGGGGTGAGAAGGGCGAGGCCCGGGAGCGACCGTGCATGCTCGATGAGCGCGCCGCGCAGGACCCGGTTCTCGACGATCCAGCCGAGCGGTGCGCCTATCGGGTGCGAGGACGGCCCCAATTCGCGATAGTCATAATGCACAAACAGCGGCGCATTGTCGTCGGCGACGCGGATTTCCCAGATCGGCTCGGCGTCGGCGGCGATCCGCGGCCACAGCCCGAGTGCCTCCAGAACCCGTTGCGAACCGTAGGCGATCGCCGAGCTGCGTCCATCGAAGCCCCGGTCGAGCATCGCCGCCAGGTCTTCGCGATCGACCAGTGCGGTGGCGAGCCCGGCGCCGGCGCAGGCGATGCCGAGCAACAGCCCGTTGAGGCCGCCGCCGGCGATCAGCAGCTCGGCATCATCGCTCATCGCCAAAGCATGCGGCGAGGCCGGGGGGCTGTCCAGCAGCCTGTCGCGAGCAGCAGCCTGTCGCGAGCAGCAGCCTGTCGCGAGCAGCAGCCTGTAGCGAGCGGTAAACCGATGCGGGCTTTCGCGACGTGCGGCGATGGCTTAGTGTTGCGCTGCCGTATTGCGTCAAGGACCGGCGTGCCGCTCAACCCGTTGCTTTACCCGGATGGGACGGATGGGCTAGGGGTGAGGGCGGATTTGGCGAAGGCCGGCATCGGGGGAAGCATGGCCAGATCGATTGGTTTTTCTGCGGGCGCAGACAGGCGCCGCGGGCACGGCTGGGCCGAGGCTCTGGCGGCGTTGAAGCGCCGCCTGTTCGAGACCCTCGGCTTTGGCCTGCTGCTGTCGGCGCTGTCGGTGGCGGCGGCGCTCATCTCCTATGACCGGCAAGACCCGTCGCTCGACACTGCGGTCGATAGGGCGGCGCACAATTTCCTCGGCCATGACGGGGCGATGCTCGCCGATCTGCTGCGCCAGGTCCTGGGACTGGCGGCCTTCGTGATCCCGCTCGTGCTGTTCGGCTGGTCGCTGCGGCTGCTGCTGAACCGCCCGTTGAAGCGGTTGTGGGTCAAGCTCGCATTGCTTCCGATCGCTTTGCTGCTGGCGGCGCTGGCGTTGTCGGTGCTCGACCAGGGCGCGTCCTCCGGCGCAGCCGATTGCGGGGGTGCGGTCGGCTGGGCGCTGCAGCGGTTGTTGGCCTGGCTCGGGCTCTGCCCGCTGGCGCTGCCGATCTCGATGGCGGCGGCCGCCGGGCTCGGCCTCTTGCTGCTGATGATTCTCGGACTTTCGTGGCGCGATTGGCGCGATCTGGGCAGCGGCGCGGGCAGCGGAGCCGGCCGCCTCGCCCTCTTTTCCGGGCGCGGGACCGTTGCGGCGGCGGGATTCGGCGGCAGGCTGGTGCGGCGCTGGTGGCAGGCGCAGTCTGGCCGAGCCGCCCCTGCGGCGGCGTCCGAACCGCAGCTTCGCTCGGTGGTGACGCCGATGCCCGAGCGGCGCGAGCCGCGGCTCGACCGGGCGGCGCCGATCGAAGCCGCGAACGCCGGGCGCGACCAGGGCCGCCTGGTTCGGCTGGTGGCGCCGCCGCCCAGGGCGACAGCGCCCGGCAGGCGCGGCGAGCAGGAGCGTCAGCCCCGCCTCGATCTTGTCCCCGACGAAGAGCCGGTGCTGCCTTCGCTCGAGCTGTTGGAGAAGCCGCACGCCGCCAAAGCCGCCACGGTCGACGAGGAGGCGCTCGAAAAAAACGCCCGGATGCTCGAAACCGTGCTCGACGATTATGGCGTGCGCGGCCAGATCGTCCAGGTCCGTCCCGGCCCGGTGGTGACGCTCTACGAATTCGAGCCGGCGCCGGGGATCAAGGCGTCGCGGATCATCGGCCTCGCCGACGACATCGCCCGCTCGATGAGTGCGATTTCGGTGCGCGTCGCGGTGGTGCCGGGGCGCACCGTGATCGGCATCGAATTGCCGAACCGCAGGGCCGAGACCGTCTACCTGCGCGAGCTGCTCAATTCGCCGATCTATGAAAAGCACCCCGGCCGTCTGGCACTGAGCCTCGGCAAGGACATCTCCGGCGAGCCGGTGCTGGCCGACCTCGCCAAAATGCCGCATCTGTTGATCGCCGGCACCACCGGGTCGGGCAAGTCGGTCGGCATCAACACGATGATCCTGTCGATCCTGTATCGGATGCCGCCCGACCGCTGCAAATTCATCATGGTCGACCCGAAGATGCTCGAATTGTCGGTCTATGACGGCATCCCGCACCTGCTCGCCCCGGTCGTCACCGATCCGAGGAAGGCGGTGCTCGCGCTGAAATGGACGGTGCGCGAGATGGAGAACCGCTATCGCAAGATGTCGAAGCTCGGCGTGCGCAACATCGAGGGGTTCAACGCCCGGCTCGCCGAAGCCGCGGCCAAAGGCGAAAGCCTGGTGCGCAAGGTGCAGACCGGCTTCGACGACGAAACTGGCGAGCCGATCTTCGAGGCGCAGCCCTTCGACACCAGCGAATTGCCGCTGATCATCGTCGTCGTCGACGAGATGGCCGATCTGATGCTGGTCGCCGGGAAGGACATCGAGGCGGCGATCCAGCGCCTGGCGCAAATGGCCCGCGCCGCCGGCATCCACATCATCATGGCCACCCAGCGCCCGTCGGTCGACGTGATCACCGGCACGATCAAGGCGAACTTCCCGACCCGCATCAGCTTTCAGGTAACGTCCAAGATCGACAGCCGCACGATCCTCGGCGAGGGCGGCGCCGAGCAGCTCTTGGGCCGCGGCGACATGCTCTACATGGCCGGCGGCGGCCGAGTCACCCGGGTGCACGGGCCCTTCGTCTCGGACGCCGAGGTCGAGCGCGTCGTCACGTTTCTGAAGGCCCGCGGCGAGCCCGACTACATCGACGAGATCACCGAGGACGACGAGGCGCCATTCGACCCGCTTGGCAGCGAGGACAGCGACGAATCGGGCGACACGCTCTACCGTCAGGCGGTCGCCGTCGTTTGTCGCGAGGGCAAGGCCTCGACCAGCTTTGTCCAGCGCCACCTGCAGATCGGCTACAACCGGGCCGCGCGGATCATCGAGCGGATGGAGGCCGAGGGGGTCGTCAGCGCCGCCAACCATGTCGGCAAGCGCGAGGTCCTGGCGCGCGGCGGCGATTGAGCGCAATTGAACGCGGCGCGCAGCGACCTCATGTCCCCCGACAACCGCCATGCGGGGCGGATTGCGGACGGGAAAGCGCGGCATGGTCGGGATCGCGGAACACCGCGTACAGACGGGGGGCTTTCGCATCGGCCGAGGGCTCGGCCGGCGGACGCTGGCGGCGGTTGGGCTGGCCGTCGCGCTGCTCTTGGCGCCAGACATGTCGCGAGCCGACATGCCGCCGCAGCCGGCGCCGCTGACCGCGTCGGACCAGGCCGATCTGCAGCGCATCGCCGCCTATCTGAACAGCATCGGCACAATGACCGCCCGCTTCCACCAATAAACGGCCAATGGCGGCACTGCCGAGGGCTGGCTGTGGATGGAGCGGCCCGGCCGGATGCGCTTTCAATACGACCCGCCCACCCCGATTCTGCTGCTCGCCGACCAGTTCTACGTTTATTACGTCGATACCCAGCTCGCCGAGATGTCGAAGGTCGGGTTGAAATTCACCCCGGCCTGGTTCCTGTTGCGGGTTCCGATCAGCTTCGACGATTTGACCGTCACCCGGTTCGAGCGCGGCGACCACTCGCTACAGGTCACGGTCGTCGATCCCAAGGCGCCCGACAACGGCAGCCTGACGATGACCTTCTCCAGCCAACCGCTGGCCTTGCTCCAATGGACGGTGGTCGATCAGCAGCGCCACATGACGACCGTATCGCTGTCGCAGGAGCAATTCGGTATGGCGCTCGACCCCAACCTGTTTGTATATCAAGACCCGTACCACCGATCCGCTCGATACAACGATAATTGAGCCCCAGCCCGATGCCAGCCCGCCCGACCCCAGCCCGCCGGTTGCCGATCATCGGCATTCCCGCCTGCACGCGCACCGTCAACGAACGCCTGCTGCACACCGTCGCCGACAAGTATCCGAGCGCCATTATCGAGGCGACCGGGTGTCTGCCGGTGCTGATCCCGGCGATCGGGTCGCGGATCGACGCGACCGCCGTGCTCGATGTTCTCGACGGGCTCCTGCTGACCGGCAGCCCGTCGAACGTGCATCCGAGCGAATACGGCTGCGAGCCGCTCGATGCGGAGATCCTGAACGATCTCGCCCGCGACGCCACCACCCTGCCGCTGATCCGCGAAGCGGTGCGTCGCGACCTGCCGGTGCTGGCGATCTGCCGCGGCATTCAGGAGCTGAACGTGGCGCTCGGCGGGACCCTCCACCAGCGGCTCCACGACATGCCGGACCGGATCAGCCACCGCCCGAAGAAGGGAGCGCCGGAGGGTCCGTATGGGCCCGCGCACAGCGTGGCATTGACCCCGGGCGGGCTGATCGTGGCACTCGCCGGGGCTAACGAGGTGATGGTCAACTCGCTGCATTCGCAGGGGATCGACCGGCCGGCGGCACAGCTTCGCGTCGAGGCGGTGGCGCCCGACGGCCAGATCGAGGCGGTCAGCCTGCCCGGGGCGCGCTTTGTCGTCGGCGTGCAGTGGCACCCCGAGCACAAGGCCTTGGAAAATCCGCTCTCGGCGGCCCTGTTCGCCGCCTTTGCGGCGGCGTGCGGTGCAATCGGAACGGGGCTGTCCTCCGCGGCACGCGCGGCGTGAGCGAGCCGCCGATAGTTCCGTTGCCCCGCATGCGATTTTTTTGTCTCCGGCATGCACGAATCGGGGTTGGTTTTCCCTTGGCCGCGCCCCACCTCTCTATTCCAGAAGCGGAGAGGGCAATAAGCTCTCTCAAAAAGCGGTCCCGTTTCCCCTGCGGGTCCGATTTCCCCCAAACGCTTCTGACATGCAGGCGCCCGGTCTTCCCCCCCGACCGGGCGCCACTGCGTCCGGGCTGGGCCTTTCGTTTCGCGCCGGTACAGCGCCCGGCGGTTCGGCAACGCACCGGATCGTGAGCCTACGGCTCGCCACCTGGAACATCAATTCGGTGCGTCTGCGCATCGACAACGTGCGTCGCCTGATCGCGGAGTGGGCCCCAGACGTCCTGTGCCTGCAGGAGACCAAGACACCGGACGAGCTGTTCCCGCACCAGGCGTTCGTCGAGCTCGGCTACGGCCACCGGCTGGTCCACGGGATGAAGGGCTATAACGGGGTGGCGATCCTGTCGCGGCTTCCGTTCGAATCGCCGGAAACGCGAAACTGGTGTGCCCGCACCGATTGTCGCCACGCGATCGCCGTGCTGCCCGGCGGGGTCGAGCTGCACAACATCTACGTCCCAGCTGGCGGCGATCTGCCGGATCCTGAGGCCAACCCGAAATTTGCCCACAAGCTGCGGTTTCTCGACGAGCTGACCCAATGGTTTGCCGCCGAACGCAGCGGCGGTCGCCCGATGATTGCGGTCGGCGACCTCAACATCGCGCCTCTCGAGGCCGATGTGTGGTCGCACAAGCAGCTCTTGAACGTCGTCAGCCACACCCCGATCGAAGTCGAACGCCTTGGCCGCTTCCAGGCGGCGGGCGGCTTTGTCGACGCGGTGCGGCATTTTGTCCCAGCGCCGCAGCGCCTCTACACCTGGTGGAGCTATCGCGCCCGCGATTGGGTCGCCTCCAACCGCGGCCGCCGCCTCGACCACATCTGGGTCTCGGGAACGGTCGCCGCTGCACTCTCGCGAGACGCAGATCCACCGCGACAGCCGCAGCTGGGACAAAGCCTCCGACCATGTGCCGGTCATGCTGACACTCGGGGGCTGACGCGGCGATAAAGATTGTAGCGGCCGACAGCCACCCCTTCCGGCAGCGCCAACCGAGCCAATCCGGGTGCGGTCGTCGCGGGCTCGCTGACCAGCACGCCGCCCGGGCATAGCAGCGGCACGATCAGCGGGGTGAGATCGGCGGCCAACGCGAGGCTCGCCGCGGCATCGCCGGTTCCCGGGTCGAGATGGGCCAGCGCCACCCGGCCTTCGAGGCGACCCGCGCGCCGCGCGCAAGGTCTGGCGCATGTCGCCGAGGATCAGGAACTCGGGCGGCGGAATACAATCGGGATGGGCGGCGACGCCCCGCTCGCACACGAAGATTTCACGATCCGGACACAGCTCGCGCAGATGATCGTAGGTCCGGCCGTTGCCGAGCCCGAGCTCGAGCACCGGCCCGTCGAGACCGCGCACCAGCACCGCCGCCAGGTCGAGGCAGGCGCGCTGGGCCTCGAGCCGGCGGATAAAGCTGTCGAGCCGGCTCATCTGGCGCGGAACCGGCGGGTCAGCTGCCGAAGCCGGCCTGCTCGCGCAGTTTCTTCACTTCGGCGAGCGCAGCGCGCAGCTGGTTGTTGGTCGTGTTGACCCGGTGCGCCAGCTCCTGCATGATCGAGACCGAGATGTTGGGGAATTCGCGCACCATGCGCATGAACGGCTCCTTGGCGATGCGCAGGGCAACCAGCCGGTCCTTGGCGCGCACCGTCGCGTTGCGCGGCATGTTGCAAAGGATGCCCATCTCCCCGACGGTCTCGTTGGCGCCGAGCGTCGCCAGGATTACCGGCCCGGCGGGAGTTTCGGCGATGACTTCGGCGTGCCCGTCGATGATCAGATACGCCGCGTCGGCGGCGTCGCCCTGGCGGACCACGATCTTGCCCGGGTCATATCCGACGCGTTCGCTCATGAACGCCAAGAGCTTCAGCCTGGACGGCTCGATCTCGGCGAATAGCGGCACTCGCCGGAGCAGCTCGAATTCCTGTTTCAGGCTCATTCCTCCCTCCCTTCATCGGCCGCGCGGGTCATCCCATTCGGTGGCGGCGAGCCTCGACATCCGAGATCGCCCGCCAGGCGGCCCTGCCGGAGCACGCCCGGCTGGCTGCCCATCCCCGTCATTGCGCTGTGGCCAACGGCTGCGTCGCCGATCGAGCAACAATAGAACGGGGGCGGCCGAGCAGTCGAATTTAAATGATGTGCACGGAGAATTTGCACCGACAGTTCCCGAGACGGATGCCGTGGATCCCTCCCAGCACGTCAGCCAAACCAGCCGGCGGCAGTTTGACCGCGGCGCGTCTGTGGACCTCGACGATCGTCGCCGCCGATCGATCGACCCGATCGGCGCCCTGGCGAACCGTGCACAGGCGATCTTTGAGCCGCTCGTCCCTGCCCCGCAATCGGGGCCCGCGACCCTGCAACAGCGGGCGTGCCGCCAAGGCGGCCTCGGCACCGGCGGGCCGATCGCCGCTGGCATCGTCGCCGGTCCGAGCCGGCGCAACAGGCCGTCGGTCAGTCCGCGCGGCGCCGGCCGCGCCCCGCCGGGTGCGGTGGCCGCGACCCTTGTTCCGTCGATCCCGACCGGCTTCATAAAAAGATCATTCCGCCACCCACGGCCCTATGCAATAGTCGTGGCGCAGGCATGCGCAGGGGGGCGCAAGTGGCTGGTCGGCGTCGTCACAAGCGTGTGCTCATCTACAGCCATGACAGCTTTGGCCTCGGCCACCTGCGCCGTTGCCGAGCCATCGCCCACTCTCTGGTCGATGCCGACCCGGCACTGTCGATCCTGATCCTGTCGGGGTCGCCGATCATCGGCAGCTTCGACTTTCGTGCCCGGGTTGATTTCGTGCGGGTGCCCGGCGTCATCAAGCTGCGCAACGGCGAGTACGTCTCGCTCGGCCTCCACATCGACATCGAGGAGACGTTGGCGATGCGCTCCTCGATCATCCGGCACACCGCCGACATCTTCGACCCCGATCTGCTGATTGTCGACAAGGAACCGCTGGGGTTGCGCGGTGAGGTGCGCGACACCTTGCAGCTGATGCAGCGCCGGCGGGCGACGGTGATCCTCGGGCTGCGCGACGTGATGGACGATCCCGAGGCGCTCGAAAGCGAATGGGAGCGCAAGAACGCGGTGCCGGCGCTGGCCGAATATTACGACGAGCTGTGGGTTTACGGCCTGCCCCAGATCTGCGACCCGCTGGCCGGGCTGCCGGTGCCGGCGAGCGTGCGCCGGCGGATGGTCTATACCGGCTATCTGCGGCGCAGTGCGACCGATCTGGCGGTGACGCCAGACCTCCAGGAGCTGGTCGAAGACGAGTTCCTGCTGGTGACGCCGGGCGGCGGCGGCGACGGCGACGCGCTCGTCGATCTAGTGCTGTCGGCCTATGAGCACGATCCCGGCATCCCGCTGCCGGCGCTGATCGTCTTCGGTCCGTTTATGGTGCCCGAGCAGCGCGCCGTATTCGCCGCCCGCGCCGCCCGGCTGCCGAATGTCCATGCCATCACCTTCAATGCCCGGCTCGAGGCGGTGATGGCGCGCGCCGCCGGCGTCGTCGCGATGGGCGGCTACAACACCTTTTGCGAGATCCTGTCGTTCGACAAGCCGGCGCTGATCATGCCGCGCACCGCACCCCGGCTGGAGCAGTTCATCCGCACCGAACGCGCCGCCGAGCTCGGGCTCGTGGCGATGCTGTCGGAGCAGCAAGGCCGGGACCCGCGGGTCATGGCCGCGGCGCTGCGCCGGCTGCCGGGGCAGCCGGCACCCTCGACCGTCGTCATCCCCGGCCTGCTCGACGGCATGCCCAACGTCAATCGCCTGGCAAAAAAATGGCTCGACCGAGCGCGGGCGGGCCGCGGCGCGGTGCGCGCGCGCATCGGGGCTTGAAGGTGGCGGCTTGAACGTGGCGCCGTTGCCCGGAGCACCGTTGCCCGGAGCACCGTTGCCCGGGGCGCCGTTGCCCGGGGCGCGGGGGCGGGTCGCCTTTGTGCTGAAGGGCTATCCGCGACTTTCGGAAACCTTTGTCGCGCAGGAGATCCTGGCGCTCGAACGGCGCGGGCTCGACATCCTGATCGTCTCGCTGCGTCAGCCGACCGATGGCACCACCCATCCGGTGCACCAGGCGATCCGCGCCGCCCGGCTCTACCTGCCGGAATATCTCTACCAGGAACTGTCGCGAGTCTGGCGCGGCTGGCGGCGTGCCCGCCGGATGCCGGGCTATCGAGGTGCATGGCGCATGTGGCTCGCCGATCTGGTCCGCGATCCGACCCCGAACCGGGTGCGCCGGTTCGGTCAGGCGCTGGTGCTGGCGGCGGAATTGCCCCGGACGTCGATCGCCTGCACGCGCATTTTCTGCACACGCCGGCTTCGGTCGCGCGCTATGCGGCGCTGGTTGCGGGGCGCGACTGGTCGGTGTCGGCGCATGCCAAGGACATCTGGACGATCCCGGATTGGGAAAAGCGGGAGAAGCTCGGCGAGGCGCGATGGGCCGCGACCTGCACCGAGAGCGGGCGCGCTCACCTGGCGAGCCTGGCGCCGTCGCCCGAGCGGGTCATGCTGTGCTATCACGGTCTCGACCTCGAACGCTTTTCGCCGCCGCCGGTGCGCCGCGACGGCGGCGACGGCCGCGATCCCGAACAGCCGGTGATGCTGCTCTCGGTCGGCCGCACGGTGGCGAAAAAGGGCTATGGCGATCTCCTCGCAGCACTGGCGCTGCTGCCGGCCGGTCTCGCCTGGCACCTGGTGCATATCGGCGGCGGCGAGCTCGCGGCGAGCCTGCGGGTGCGGGCTGAGGCGCTCGGCCTGGCGCCGCGCATCGCCTGGCGCGGGGCCTTGCCGCAGCCCGAGGTGCTGGCCGCCTACCGAAGGGCCGACCTCTTCGTGCTGGCCGCCAAGGTGACCGCGGACGGCGACCGCGACGGGCTGCCCAATGTGCTGATGGAGGCGCAGAGCCAGCGCCTCCCCTGCCTGGCGACCGATGTCTCCGGCATCCCCGAGCTGATCGAAGACGGGGCGACCGGCATGCTGGTGCCGCCCGGCGACCCGCGGGCGCTGGCCCTGGCACTCGCTGACCTGATCGGCGATCCGGCGCGGCGCCGGGCGCTCGGCGCCGCCGGCGAGCGGCGGGTGCGCAGCGCCTTTGCGATGCAGGCCGGGATCGATCAGCTCGCGCGCCGCTTTGGGCTTGACGCCGCCGACCCGCAAAACGCGGACTTAGGTGCTGCGGAACTCGCCGCAGCACAGTAGCCAAGCGGCTCCATGCGCATCGCCTTTTATGCGCCGCTCAAATCGCCGGATCATCCGGTGCCGTCGGGCGACCGCCGGATGGCGCAGCTGTTTCTGTCGGCGCTGCGCGGCGCCGGGCACCAGCCGGTCCTCGCTTCGCGCTTTCGCAGCTTCGAGGGGCGGGGCGGCGCTGAGCGCCAGGCGCGGCTCGCCGCCATCGGGCACACCCTTGCGAGACGGTATTTGCGCCGTTGTCGAACGGCTCCCGAGACCACCCCCGATCTGTGGTTCACCTACCACCTCTATCACAAAGCAGCCGATTGGCTGGGGCCGCAGATCGCCGCCGCGCTTGGCATCCCCTATGTCGTGGCCGAGGCCTCGTTTGCGCCCAAGCAGGCGGACGGTGCCTGGGCCGCCAGCCACCGCGCCGTCGGATCGGCGATCCGGCAGGCCGACGCGGTGATCGGGCTCAACCCCGGCGATCGCGATTGCGTCCTGCCATTGCTCCCCGACCCGAGGCGATGGGTCGCGATCAAGCCGTTTCTTGACGCCCGGGACTATGTGCTGCAGGCGCGGGCCGGCAGCTGGCCGCCCCGGCTGATCGCGGTGGCGATGATGCGCCCGGGCGACAAGCTCGCCTCGTACCGAATCCTGGGTGCGGCGTTGGCGCAGCTGGCCGATCTCGATTGGTCGCTCGAAGTCGTCGGCGACGGTGCCGCCCGAGCCGAGGTCGAGCGCGCGCTCGCCCCGCTCGGCGCGCGGGTCGGCTGGGCCGGGGCGCTCGGCGGGGGGATGGTTGGCCGCCGTCTCGCCGCCGCCGATCTCTTTGTCTGGCCGGCGGTCAACGAAGCCTTTGGCATGGCGCTGCTCGAAGCCCAGGCAAGCGGCCTGCCGGTGGTCGCTGGTGCCGGCGGCGGCGTCGGCGACATCGTCGCGGCGGGGACGACCGGGCTGCTGGTTCCGCCGGACGACGCGGCGGCCTTCGCCGCGGCGGTGCGGCGCTTGATCGTCGATCAGGCCTTGCGCGCGCGGTTTGCCGAGGCGGCGCGGCGGCGCGTTCTCGCGGAGCATGATCTCCCGGCCGCGGCGCGGCGTCTGGCTGCGATGCTCGAGAGCCTGCCGCCGGCGCATGCCGCGTAGCTCCAGCCGACGCGCCGTGATCGGGGCCGCGTGACCGGCTCCGTGCTGTTCTACGTCCAGCACCTGCTCGGCATCGGGCATCTGCGGCGGGCGCTCCACCTGGTCGAGGCGCTGGCGGCGGAGGGCGTCGGCGTGACCTTGGTCTCGGGCGGCGAGATGCTGCCGGAGCTGGCCGGCACCGCGGCCGAGCGCATTGTTCAGCTGGCGCCGATCCGAGCACGCGACGCGGGGTTCAGGGACCTCGTCGACAGCCACGGCCGACCGGTCGACGACGCGTTGCGAGCGACGCGGCGACAGGCCCTCCTCGACGCTTTTGCCGGTGCGCGGCCCGATGCCGTCATCATCGAGGCGTTTCCGTTCGGCCGCCGCGCCTTCCGCTTCGAACTCGACCCGTTGATCGAGGCGGCCCGCGGGCGCCGCCCCCCGGCACTGGTGCTGTGCTCGCTGCGCGACATCGTCGTCGCCCCCGAAGCCGCGACGCGCCGCCGCGAGATTGTGGATCGCGTCGAGGCCGGCTTCGATGCCGTGCTGGTCCATGGCGACCCGGCGCTGATCACGCTGGAAGCGAGCTTTCCGGAGGCGTCCGAAATCGCCGATCGGCTCGTCTACACGGGCTATGTCGGCGCCCCCCCAGGACCGCAGGGCAAGGATGACGGGGCGGGAGTGGGCGAGGTCCTGGTTTCGGCCGGCGGCGGGGCGGTTGGCGGCGCGCTGCTCGCGGCGGCGCTCGCGGCGCGGCGGCGCGGCTGCCTCTCGGATCTCGGCTGGCGCCTCTTGACCGGACCCAACCTGCCCGAGCCCGAATTCGTGGCGTTGGCCGCCAACCTGCCGCGAGGGGTTGTCATCGAGCGCTACCGGCGTGATTTTCCACAGATGCTGCGGCACTGCCGGGTCTCGGTCAGCCAGGCAGGCTACAACACGGTCCTCGACATCCTTGCCGCCGGGGCCGCCGCGGTCGTGGTGCCGTTTGCCGAGATGCGCGAGAGCGAGCAGACTTTGCGGGCGGAGCGGCTGGCGGCGCGCGGGGTCGTCGAAATGTTGGCCCCGCACGAGCTGTCGCCGGAGCGGCTCGCCGCCGCGATCGAGCGTGCCGCCGGACATCGGCCGCAGGCGCTCGCCATCGACACCGCGGGCGCGCGCCGCACCGCGCTCTGGGTCGGCGGAATGATCGGCACGGCCAAGGCTGCCCATTGCAGCGGAGCGAAAACAGTGGCGATTGAGGATTCCGTAATGTCGCCGGGTGACTATACGGTCGGCAAATGCTAAATCGTTCGCAAGCCTCCTCGGCTGCGAAGCCATCTTGGGCCGATCTGGCGCACGAGCTCGACCGCTGGGGAGATGAAGGGAGGATCGCTACTCTGTGGTGGCGTGACGACGACGCGGCGGCGCCGTGCGGGCAACTCGACCGCCTGCTGGAGATCGCCGGGACGGTTCCGGTGGCCCTGGCGGTCATTCCGGCAGAAGCAGTGCTCGACCTCGCTGCCCGGCTCGGCGCTCCCGACCGGCGCTCGACCAAATCGCCTTTAATTACCGTCCTTCAGCACGGCTGGAGCCATTCTAACCACGCGGCGCGCTCCGAGAACGGCGGGTCTCCATCGAAAAACGAACCTCGTCCGAAAAAGAGCGAGTTTCCGGCGGAACGCCTGCCGGGATCGGTAACGGCCGAGCTGCGCGCGGGGCGGGCGCGGCTCACGACGCTGTTCGGGACGCGCGCGCTCGCCGTCCTGGCTCCGCCCTGGAACCGCTTCGCCGAGCGCTTTCTGCCGCTCCTCGCGGGGTGCGGGATCGCGGCGGTCTCGCGCCTCGGGCTGCGGCGCGCGGCATGGCCGGCATCGGGCGTGTTCGAGGCCAATGTCCACGTCGATCTCGTCGCCTGGAAGAGGGACCGCGGCTTTATCGGCGAGACCGCGGCGCTCGCCGGCCTCCTCGGGCATCTGCGGGCGCGCCGGACCGGCGCCGCGGATCGCGGCGAGCCGAGCGGGATCCTGACCCATCATCTGGTGCAGGACGAGGCCACCGGCGCTTTTCTCGGCCGGCTGACCGGGCTGACAGCCGCCCATCCGGCGGCCCGGTGGCTGACCGGCGGCGAGGTCTTCGCCCCGGCACTCGGGGCCTCGGCGGCCGGCGGCGACATCTTTGCGCCCGCGGCCGAGCCGTCGTCAGCCGGCGGCTCGGGGAACGCTGCTCCGCCATGACCCGGCACGCCTATCCGGGTTCGGCGATGCTCGGCGACTACCTGCGCTCCGCCGCCGGCCTGGTGCCGACCGCCGCGATCCTCGCGATCGCCCCTCTCGGTGCGGTCGCCACCGGGATAGTTGGCGGGTTCGCGGCGCTATTTTTGGTGTTCGGCATTCGCACCGCGCTGCGCCACGTCAGCCGGGTCGAGGTGACCCAATCCGGGATCTCCACCTTGGGCCCGCTCGCCGCGACGATCCGCTGGACCGAGCTCGACCGCATCAGGCTCGCCTATTATTCGACCCGCCGCGACCGTCGCGACGGGTGGATGCAGCTCGAGCTGCGCTCCGGCCGGTCGGTGATCCGGCTCGACGGCCGCATCGACGGGTTTGCCGGACTGGTCGAGCGGTCGGCCATGGCGGCGGCGGCGCGCCGGCTCGTGCCGAGCCCGGCGACGGCGGCCAATCTCGAAGCGCTCGGGATCGGGGCGCCCGCCTTTCCCGCGAGCTTTCCTGGGGCCGATCCGGCGGACGGGGTGAGGGCGTGAGCGATCTTTTGTCGATCCGGGACCTGCATGTCCGCTTTGCCGCGCCGGGCGGGTTCATCCGCGCCGTGACCGGCGCGTCGTTCCGGGTGCGTCCGCACTCGACGGTGGCGCTGGTCGGCGAATCCGGTTCGGGAAAATCGGTCGTCAGCCAGGCGATCATGCGCATCCTGCCGCGTAGCGGACAGATCACCCAGGGCGCGATCCTGTTCGCCGACCCGCGCGGCGACGGTACTACGGTCGACCTCGTCAAATTGCCGAGGGACGGCGCCGCGATGCGGGCGATCCGCGGCGGCCGGATCTCGATCATCTTTCAGGAGCCGATGACCTCGTTGTCGCCGCTGCACACGATCGGCGACCAGGTCGGCGAAGCGCTGCGTCTGCATCGCCCGGTCGGCGCCGCGGAGACCGCCGAGCTGACGCGGGATACGCTGCGCCTCGTCGGCTTCCCCGATCCGGCGCGCGCGCTGCGCAGCTATCCCTTCGAGCTGTCGGGCGGGTTGCGGCAGCGCGCGATGATCGCGATGGCGCTGGTCTGCCGCCCGGCCCTGCTGATCGCGGACGAGCCGACGACGGCCCTCGACGTGACCATCCAGGCGCAGATTCTGAAGCTGGTGCTCGAATTGCAGCACGAGCTCGGCATGGCGGTGCTGCTGATCACCCACGATCTCGGGGTGGTGGCCAACGTCGCCGAAGAAATCGTCGTCATGTATCGCGGCGAGGTGGTGGAGAGCGGCACGGTCGAGGATATCTTCCGGCATCCGGAACACCCCTACCTGCGCGCCCTGCTGCACGCGGTGCCGCGCTTCGACATGAAGCCCGGCGAGCGCCTCGTGCCGATCCGCGAGGTGGCGGCGGGCGATGCGCCGCATCTGATGGCCGAAAAGGTGCCGTGGCCGACGGGGCCGACCGCGCCGCTGCTCGAATGCCGAGGCGTCCGCAAAAGTTATGCGATCCGCAAGAGCGGCTGGTTCGCCGGTGCTGCGGCGCAGGTCGTCGCAGTCGACGACGTGAGCCTGAAGATCGAACGCGGCGAGTGCCTCGGGCTGGTCGGCGAAAGCGGCTGCGGCAAGACCACCCTGAGCAAGGTGCTGCTGCGCGCGGTGACCCCCGACGCGGGCTCGATCGTGTTCAACGATCGCGGCCGGCCGGTCGATGTGCTGGCGCTCGAAAGCGAGGGCCTAAAGCAGTTTCGCCGCCAGGTGCAGTTTATCTTTCAGGACCCGTTCGGCTCGCTCAACCCGCGCATGACGGTGTTCGACATCATCGAGGAGCCGCTGGCGATTCACCGCATCGGCGACGCGCGCTCGCGGCGCGAGATGGTCGACGAGCTGGTCGGCCTGGTCGGTCTCGACCGAAATCACCTGCGGCGGTATCCGCACAGCTTCTCGGGCGGTCAGCGACAGCGGATCGGCATCGCCCGAGCCTTGGCGCTGCGGCCCGACCTGGTGATCTGCGACGAACCGACTTCGGCGCTCGACGTCTCGATCCAGGCGCAGATCCTGAACCTGCTGATGGACCTCAAGCAAAAGCTCGGGCTGACCTATCTGTTCATTTCCCACAATCTGGCGGTGGTCGACTACATCGCCGACCGGATCGCGGTGATGTGCGCCGGCCGTATCGTCGAGATCGCCGACCGGGCGACCTTGTTCCGCCGGCCGGTGCATCCCTACACCCAGGCGCTGCTGGCCGCGGTGCCGGCCCCCGATCTGACCCATCCGCTCGATTTCGCCCGGCTGATGGAGGATCGCGCCTCGAACCCGGCGGCCTGGCCCGAACCCTTCCGCCGCGAGGCGGCGAACCCGCCGCGCCTGATCGAGGTCGCCCCCGGACATGCCGTCGAGGCCCGGGCGTTGCCGCCACTGCCTGCGCTCACGGGCGGTTTGGCCCGAGCCTGACCGAGCCGGGCCTCCGCGGAGATGCGCGCCAATGAAGCAAGAGCGGCTGCAGCGATCGGGAGCACCGCGGTGACACGCCGCATCGCCCTCGCGCTGACTCTGGCGGCGCTGCTGGTGTCGGTTGCGGGCGCGGCTCGCGCCGACCGGCCGGCGCTGGTCGAGACCCCGTTCTTCGAACCAGCGGTGGCGAGCGGCAAGCTGCCAAAGGTCGACGACCGGGTGCCGGCCGATCCCAGCGTGGTCGACACCACCGGAAAGCCCGGTGGTACGCTGCGCATGCTGATGGCCCATCCCAAAGACACTCGCATGATGACCGTCTACGGTTATGCGCGGCTGGTCGGCTACACTCCGAAGCTCGACATCGAGCCGGACATCCTCAAGTCGATCGATGTCGAGGATGGCCGGGTGTTTACCCTGCATCTGCGCCCGGGCATGAAATGGTCGGACGGTCAGCCCTTTACCGCGGAGGATTTCCGCTATTGGTTCCAAGACGTGGCGGAAAACCCCAAGCTGTCGCCCTCGGGGCTACCGGTGGAATTGCTGCCGCAGGGCCAGCCGCCGCACTTCGAGGTGCTGGACGACACCACGGTCCGCTATAGCTGGGAGCAGCCGAACCCGCTGTTTTTGCCGGCCCTCGCCAACGCCGACCCGCTCTACATCTATTGCCCGGCCCATTATCTGAAGCAGTTCAACCAAAAATATGCCGACAAGACGAAGCTGGCCGCTCTCGTCAAGAAGATGAGAGTTCACAATTGGGCGGCACTGCACAATCGAATGAATGCGATGTA
Organism: uncultured Alphaproteobacteria bacterium; assembly: GCA_963795485.1. Lineage (GTDB taxonomy): Bacteria > Pseudomonadota > Alphaproteobacteria > ATCC43930 > CGMCC-115725 > AP-15. Next base: position 493,754 of record CAWCIL010000006.1, on the reverse strand, counting down.
TCGGAACGACAATCCCAAGCTGCCAACTCTGCAGCCATGGGTTCTGAAGAACAAACCGCCGGCAGAGCGGTTGGTGTTCGAGAGGAACCCCTATTATTACCGAGTGGACAAGGCCGGAAACCAGCTGCCATATATCGACCGGGTGACGCTGTCGATCGCCGACAGCCGAATCATCCCGGCCAAGACCGCCGCCGGGGAGAGCGATCTGCAGGCCCGCTATCTGAGCTTCGACGATTATACGTTTCTGCGGCGCAACGAGGACCGCAACCACTTCCAGGTTCATCTGTGGCGCACTGGTCCGGGCAGCCAGTTCGCGCTATATCCCAATCTCAACGTCGATGATCCGGTATGGCGCGGTCTGGTGCGCGACGTGCGCTTTCGCCGCGCACTCTCGCTCGCCGTCAATCGTCACGAGCTCAACGAGGTGCTCTATTTCGGGCTGGCGATCGAAGGCCAGAACACGGTGCTGCCGCAGAGCCCGCTTTATCAGGCCGGCTATCGCAAGGCCTGGGCGCAATATGATCTGGGCGAGGCCAATCGTCTGCTCGACCTGATCGGGCTAGAGAAGCGCAACGGCGACGGCGTGCGCCTGTTGCCGGACGGCCGGCCGATGGAGATCGTCATCGAGGATTCGGGCGAATGGCCCGAGATGTCCGACGTGCTCGAGCTGATCCGCGATTCGTGGCGCCACATTGGCGTCAGCCTGTTCGCCAAGCCACTGCAGCTGACCCTGTTCCGGCGCCGGGTCTTCGCCGGGAAGACGCTGATGTCGATCGACAAGGGAGTGGACGATGGGCTCCCCAACGCATCCTCCTCGCCGTGGGAGTTCGCGCCGACGAGCCAGGAGCAGCTCGAATGGCCAAAATGGGGACAGTATTACGAGACCAAGGAGATGGCGGGCAAACCGCCGGATTTGCCGTCGGCGGTGCAGCTCCGGGACCTCTACAACGACTGGCTCGGCACCGCATCGGAGGAGAAGCACGCGCAGATCTGGAAACAGATCCTGCAGATCTGGGCCGAGCAGGTGTTTTCGATCGGGACCGTCGCCGGGGTGCTGCAGCCGGTGGTGGTCAGCGACAATCTGCACAACCTTCCCGAAAAGGGGATCTACAACTGGGATCCCGGAGCCTTTTTCGGCATGTACAAGCCCGATCAATTCTGGTTCGGGCCGCCGCCGTCGGCGGCAAAATCAGCCTCCGCCGGCCCGACCGGCCCGGTGCCGCCGCGAGCGACCCCATGATCCGACTCTCGCCGCGCCGCCGCGATCTCCCCGCCTCGAACAGCGCACTCCACTCCGCGCCGATGGGCGAGAATACGCACCGTCCGCGTTCAGCACTGACGGGACTGCCCGATGCTTAGCTACATCATCCATCGTCTGCTGATCATGGTGCCGACCTTGGTCGCGATCAGCATCGTCATCTTCACCATCATCAATCTGCCGCCCGGCAATTACTTTACGACCTACGTCGCCGAGCTGCAGAGCTCGGGCGAGACGGCGGACCTCGCCAAGGTCAAATTCCTCGAATCCGAGTACGGTTTCGATCGGCCGCTATGGCAGCAATACCTTTATTGGGTAGGCGGGCTGCTGCACGGCGATATGGGGTACTCGTTCTCCTACGACCTGCCGGTCAACAAGGTGGTCGGCGACCGCATGCTGCTGACCGCTATCGTATCGATCACCACGATCATCTTCACCTACCTCGTCGCGTTTCCGATCGGCGTCTATTCGGCGACGCATCAGTACAGCTGGAGCGACCATGCGCTGACCTTGCTTGGTTTTCTCGGATTGGCGACGCCGAGCTTTCTGTTGGCGCTGGTGCTGCTCTATTTGGCGAATGTTTATCTGGGGATATCGATCGGCGGGCTGATGGACCCGAAATACGTCGATCAGCCGTGGAGCTGGGGGAAGACCCTGTCGCTGCTCGGGCATATCTGGATCCCGGTCATCGTTATCGGCTCGGCCGGAACCGCGGCGATGATCCGCCGGCTGCGCGCCAACCTGCTCGACGAGTTGCAAAAGCAATATGTCGTGACGGCGCGCGCCAAAGGGCTGCACCCGTTCAAGGTGCTGTTCAAATATCCGCTGCGCATGGCCTTGAACCCGTTCATTTCCGACATCGGGTCGTTGCTGCCGCAAGTGATCTCGGGCGCCGCGATCGTGTCGATCGTCATGTCGCTGCCGACGACCGGGCCGATGCTGCTCGATTCGCTGCGCAGCCAGGACATGTATCTGGCCGGCTCGTTCCTGATGTTCATCTCGACCCTGACGGTGATCGGGGTGTTTGTCTCCGACCTGGCGCTGGCATTGCTCGATCCGCGCATCCGATTGCAGGCGGGACGGCGCCAATGAGCGACCTCACCCTCGTTCCCGGCGCGCCGCCCGCACCGGCCGAGGGCGGCGGCGCGGCGGCGCCGCTGCCGCACTACGTTTCGACCGCTCCCTACGATCCCTATGCCGTCGAGCGGATGACCGCGGCGCAGCAGCGCTTCTACGTCGCCTCGCAGTGGCGGATGATGTGGTGGAAGCTGCGCCGCCACCGCGTCGCCGTGATCGCCGGGGCGATCCTCGCCGCGATGTATTTCGGGATCACGATCTGCGAGTTCCTCGCCCCCTATGGCGTCGATACGCGCAACACCGATTTCATCTATGCTCCGCCGCAGCCGGTGCACATCTTTTACCAGGGCCGGCTGGCCGCTCCTTACGTCTACGGCTATGACTACCGGCTCGATATGCGCCGGCTCCAGCGGATTTACACGCCCGACCCGAACAAGCGGCAGACCTTGCGATTCTTCTGCCATGGCGACGACTACCGGTTTTGGGGGCTGATTCCGGGAAACCTGCATCTTGTCTGCCCGGCCGAGCGCGGGCAGCTGTTCCTGCTGGGCACCGACCGGCTGGGCCGAGACCTGATGTCGCGGATGATCTACGGTGCCCGCGTCTCGTTGACCGTGGGTCTCCTCGGCGTCGCGGTCAGCCTGACCCTCGGCATCTTCATTGGCGGGATCGCGGGTTACTACGGCGGCTGGACCGACATCCTGATCCAGCGCGGCATGGAGGTCATCCAGTCCTTCCCGCATTTGCCGCTGTGGATGGCGCTGTCGGCGATCCTGCCGGTCAGCTGGAGCCCGATCTTCGTCTATTTCGGCATCACCCTGATCCTCGGCATGATCGACTGGACGCATCTGGGCCGCGCTGTGCGCTCCAAGCTCCTGGCGCTGCGCGAGGAGGATTTCTGCACCGCGGCGGTGCTGATGGGGGCGCGGCCGGCGCGCGTCATCGGCCGCCATTTGCTGCCGAGCTTCACCAGCCATTTGATCGCCTCGGCGACCTTGATGATCCCCGGCATGATTCTCGGCGAGACCGCGCTGTCGTTTCTCGGCCTCGGGGTACGGCCGCCGATGACTAGCTGGGGCATCCTCTTAAGCGATGCCCAGAACATGAACGTCGTGGCGCTCTATCCCTGGCTGATGCTGCCCGTCGTGGCGGTCATCGTCTCCGTCCTCGCCTTCAACTTTTTCGGCGATGGGCTGCGCGACGCCGCCGACCCGTATCACTGAGCGCGGGCGAATGACTGAGCGCCGGTCGCTTCAAGGCCGCAGCACGAGCCCCTCCTGAGCGACGATCGTCCCCGGCCGCGCGCTCGCCGCCTCGGCCGCGATTCGGTCCATGAACTGATCGTCGTGACCGGGATCGTGATGAAAGATGACCAGGGTGCGCGCGCCGGCCGCATCGGCAAGGCGCATCCCCTCCTGCCAGGTCGAATGCCCCCAATCCTTGTGGCTGGGGTATTCGGCGTCGGTGTAGGTGGCGTCGTAGATCATCAAGTCGGCGCCGTCGGCCAGCCCCAGGATGCTGCGGTCGAGCCCGCTCGGGCGATGCTCGGTATCGGTGATATAGGCAACGGCCTTGCCGGCATATTCGATGCGATAGCCGGTGGCGCCGTTGGGATGGTTGAGGGGCGCCGTGGCGATGCGGATCCCGCGATGCGGGGCGAGCTTTTTGCCGGCGGCGAAATCGACGAACTCGATCTTGGCGGTGAAAATGCCCATTGGGATCGGAAACAGCGGCGCGATCATCATGCTGTTGAGCACGGCTTCGATGCCGAGGCCGTCGAGATGCCCGGCCCAGATCCGGATCCGGCTGCGCGCGTCATAGCACGGGGCAAAAAACGGCAGGCCGCAGATATGGTCGAAATGGCTGTGGCTGTAGAACAGGTCTAGTTCGGCCGGTCCCCCTCCCCGCATAAGCTCGTTGCCGAGCAGGCGCAGCCCGGTGCCGCCGTCGAACACCATCAGCCGGTCGCCGCATCTGATTTCGACGCAGGAGGTATTGCCGCCGTAACGCACGGTATCGGGGCCGGGGCAGGCGATGCTGCCGCGCACACCCCAGAACCGCACCGTGTAATTCGGCTGGACCAAGGTCCGGGTCCTGATTTGCTCGTCCCCCTCGGCGACAATATCGTTCGATTCAACGAAAAAAGCTATACGGGTGCGCGTGGGTCGCCGGGCAATCCGCGGGATTTTCCGGGTCTTCCTCTAAACCTGTCGTTAACCAGTTTAGATTATCAGGGGCGTACCCCCAACCAAACGGAGCATCGGTCATGCCCCAGACCGATCATGAGACCGCCGATTACGAGACTGAGGTCGCCCTGTTTTTGCGCACCAGGAGCGTTACCCGTTGCCCTACGGTATGCGCGGTCCCGACCCAGGCGACCGTCGCCGATGACGATCGCGCCGCCTATCGTCTCCATGTCGCGGCCAAGGAGGCGGCCCGTCTGGAAAAGGCCAAAGCGTTGCGGCGGCTGGTTCATCCCTGGCCGTCACCGCCGATGTGAGGCGCGGCAGCGGGTTTGCAATCGATGCCTGCGCCGGGAGAGGCCAATGAGCAATAGCGAGGTTTCGGTCCGCTGCTGCATCGCCGGCGGCGGACCCGCCGGCATGATGCTGGCCCTGTTGCTGGCGCGCGCTGGAGTCCCGGTGCTGGTCCTCGAAAAGCACGCCGACTTTCTGCGCGATTTCCGCGGCGATACGATCCACCCCTCGACCCTCGAAATCATGCACGAGCTCGGCTTGCTCGATGAATTCCTGCGCCGCCCGCACCAGGAGGCGCGAAGCCTCGGCGCGCAGATCGGCGACGATTTCATCGAGCTCGCCGATTTCACCCACCTGCCGACCCATTGCCGGTTCATCGCGCTGATGCCGCAGTGGGATTTCCTCGATTTTGTCGCCGAGCAGGCGCGGCGCTATCCTACCTTTCAGCTGCGAACCCGCGCCGAGGTGACCGGCCTGATCGAACAAGCTGGGCGGATCGCCGGGGTGCGGGCCGAAACACCCGAGGGCGCTCTGACGGTCCACGCCGACCTGGTCGTCGGCGCCGATGGCCGCCATTCGACGGTGCGCGCCAAGGCCGGTCTCGAGGTCGACGACATCGGCGCCCCGATGGACGTGCTGTGGATGCGGTTGTCGCGCCATCCCGACGACCCTGGGCAGACCTTGGGCCGTGTCGACGCCGGCCGGCTCCTGGTGATGCTGAACCGGGAGGATTATTGGCAATGCGCCTTCGTCATCGCCAAAGGCGGGTTCGAGGAGATCCGGCGGCGAGGCCTGCCGGCGTTCCGCGAGGACATCGCCCGGCTCGCACCCTACCTGCGCGAGCGCACCGCCGAACTCGCCGACTGGTCGGACGTGAGCTTGCTGAGCGTCGCCCTTGACCGCCTGCGGGTGTGGCACCGGCCCGGCCTCCTGTGTATCGGCGATGCCGCGCACGCAATGTCGCCGATCGGCGGCGTCGGCATCAACCTGGCGATCCAGGATGCGGTTGCGACCGCCAACATCCTGGCCCGGCCGCTGCTTAGGGGTGCGGTTTCAGAGGGTGATCTGCATGCGGTGCAGCGCCGGCGCGAGTTCCCCACTCGGGCGACGCAGCGGATGCAGGTGCTCGCGCAGAACCGGATCGTCGGCCGAGTCCTGCAGAGCACGGCAACGCTGTCGCCGCCGTTGGTGGTGCGGCTGTTTGGGAAGTGGCCGTTCCTGCGCCGACTGCCGGCCCGCCTGATCGGCCTCGGGTTTCGCCCCGAACACGTAAAGACGCCGGCGGGAGCTTGAGGCTGCGCCGAAGCATCGGGCCGGATCAGCCCGCGTGAGATCGGGCGTCCAGAATCCGAGCGTCTTTCGCCAAGCCCGCGCTGCTGCCGCGCGAATTAAGCGCCGCCGCGGGTTACCCTAAGCGGGGCCCGACCATCTCAGCCACATGGTGGGCCGCCACGAGGTAGGCCGGCGACGGGTTTAGGGCGTACCGGCCGAGGCAGGCTTCGGTGAATTTGATCACATGCTCGTCGCCATTGCCGATCGCGCGATCGATTATCGCCTCCTCGGCGATATCGGGCGGCGCGAACTCCTCCGCCGTCGCCGTGCCGCCGCCATAGCACGCATAGAGCCCGCACCCGGTCTGCCAGGCGTAACGCAGCGCGGTGCGCGCGGTCGCGTCGCTGACGTGCGGGACGATGTTGCCGAGCGCTGCGTGGCTGGTGACGCCATGGATGAAGGCGATCGTCGTCGGGATGTTGCGGGCGTTGGCGAGATAAACCCGCGCGAACACCTCGGTCAGCTCGGCGATCAGCGGAGCGACGGCGCCGCTGACGTCGAGGAGATCGATCGCCGGCGCAAACTCGGCAAAATCGTCGAGCCCGCCCAGCGCCATGACGATGTTTCCGGGGCGCCGCCTCTCAGGCGGAACCAGCGGCACTTTCGCTATTGCCAGGCGCGGCGCCAGCTTTCCGACCGCGATGCAGCCCTTGGCCGGCAGTTCCTGCCAGGTCGCCGCCCAGCCGGCGAGCGCATCGGCGAGCTCGCGCATCCGTTGCGGCGTTTCGCCGGCGGCGAGGCCCCGCGCTGCATGTCCGACGCGGATAACCCCGTGCGTCGCGGCGGCGCAGAAACCGGGGGCGAGACGCGCGACCCAACGGTCGAGCACCTCGCGCCACGGCGCCTCGCTCACCGCGTGGCCGAACAACCGGCTCCAATCCTCGAACCGTTCCCGCCTGCCCAGTGCGATGCGCCACTCGTCGCTGCGGATGCGCTCGCCGGCGGCGGGGCGTGGCATCATCCGCTCGCGGTAGCGCGCGAGCCACGATATCACCGCTTCGGGCCGGCCCAACGCGCACAGCGCCTCGGCGACCATCGGTGCATGATTGCTGTTCCCATTCCGCAGCTCGATCCCGTAGGGGGCGATCTGGTCCAAGGCGTCGTCGAGCGTCGCGTAGGGCGGCGTGGACATTTCTTCCTCCCTGACTGCCAGTCTCATTATAACGATTCTAATATCGCATCGCAAGCGACCAACGCGGCGCCGCCGCGTCGGATGACAGGCGAGTGCATGCGGGCCTAGGATCGGGCGCGGATTTGACGGACCGCCGGTGATCCCGGGCTTCGGCCAACGGTGCCGGTTGGGGTGGAGACTTTTGAATGCTCGATTACGACTGGACCGGCGGCGACCTGCCGACTTTTGTCACCCATCTCGAATGCAGCCTGACCGGCGAGCGCTATCCCGCGGATCGGCTGCAGACCTTGTCGCGGGCCGGCAGGCCGCTCCTGGTGCGCTACGACCTCGACGCGATCCGGGCGGCGTTCGCCGCGCGGCGCTGTCCGACCGGCCGCAGAGCTTGTGGCGCTACCGCGAGCTGTTACCGGTGCGGCTAGCGGAGAATGTGCTGTCCTTGGGCGAGGTCGTGACCCCGCTGGTGCCGCTGCCGCGCATCGCCGCGCGGCTGGCGCATGGCGGCGAGATCCTGGTCAAGGACGAGGGCCGATTGCCGACCGGCTCGTTCAAGGCGCGCGGGCTGGCGCTGGCGGTGTCGATGGCCAAGGAGCTGGGGGTCGCGACCATGGCGATGCCGACCAACGGCAATGCCGGGGCGGCAATGGCCGCCTATTGCACGCGCGCCGGGATCAAATCCTACGTCTTCTGCCCCGACGACACGCCCTCGGTCAACGTGCGCGAGATCGCGATGCAGGGTGCCGAGGTGTTCCTGGTCGACGGGCTGATCGACGATTGCGGCCGGCTGGTCGCCGAGGGCGAGAAGGCGGTCGGCTGGTTCAATTGCTCGACCTTGCGCGAGCCCTATCGCATCGAGGGCAAGAAGACGATGGGCATCGAGCTGGCCGAGCAGCTCGGCTGGGAATTGCCAGACGCGATCTTTTATCCGACCGGCGGCGGCACCGGCATCATCGGCATGTGGAAAGCCTTTGACGAGCTTGAGAAGATCGGGTGGATCGGGCCCAAACGGCCGCGCATGGTCGTGGTTCAGGCGGCGGGCTGCGCGCCGATGGTCAAGGCCTGGGCGGACGGCGTCGAGCATGCCGCGCGCTGGGAGAACGCGCACACCTTTGCCGCCGGCATCCGCGTGCCGCAGGGGATCGGCGACTTTCTGATCCTGCGCGCGGTGCGCGAGAGCGGCGGGTTTGCGATCGCTGTCGAGGATCAGGCGATCGCCGCCGCCTGGCATGAGGTGGCCCGCGAAGAAGGTCTGCTGCTATGCCCGGAGGGGGCCGCGACATTCGCCGCCTATCGGCAATCGCTGGCCGATGGCCGGGTGGGTCCGGACGAGCGGGTGGTGCTGTTCAACTGCGCGACCGGGCTCAAATACCCGATGCCCGAAGCCGGCACCCGGTTGAAGCTCGGCACCGCGATCGATTGGCCGCGTCTGATTGCAGGCGACCGCTCGGCCGGCTGCGCGTAATTCCTGCCGCCGGTTCGGTGGCCACACGGCGGCCCCAACGCAAGATCGCGCCGTCACGCGGCTTTGCCCCGGGCCAAGGCGTGCACGTCGGCGGTGGTGAGCGCGTTGCCGCCGATTCCCCAATCGCCGCTTTCGACCTCCTCGACCAGGCACCAGGTGACGCTGCGCATGTTCTCGCCCTCGATCGAGACCATCGCGTCGGTCAGCTTGCTGATGATCTGGCGCTTCTGTTCTTTGGTGAACACGTCCTTGATCACGCGAACCTGAATGAGCGGCATCGGATTCTCCAGTTGTCCCATGGGGTTTGGGGGTCGGGCGCCGAGAGAGAATAGGGCGGCCTGCCGGCATCCTTCTTGACACCGCCGCTATTGTGCCAAACACTCGCCCGATCAGTCATGGACAGTTTCAACGTCGGTTTGCGTAACTGTACCGGTACACTGACCAGGCCAATCCGACATGAGGCCGGCTCCATGCTCTCACTGACCCTCAGCCGGCGGAGCGGCCAGCCGCTCGCCGACCAGATCGTGGCCGGCATCAAGCGGCAGATCGACGATCGGCACCTGCGACCAGGCGCCAAGCTGCCATCGATCCGCAGCTTTGCCGAGAGCTGCAAGGTCAGCCGGTTCACAGTGGTTGAGGCTTACGACCGGCTGGTCGCCATGGGTTGTCTGCAGTCGCGCCGCGGCGCCGGGTTCTACACCGCCGCTCCCACCCTCGCGGCGGGGGCGACGGCGCACCCGGTTGCGCCCGATGACCACAACGGTAACGAGGAGCTGGTCTGGCTGATCCGCCGTCTGCTGGAAGCGGACGACCACACCATCCTTGCGGGTGGCCCGTGGCTGCCGAATTCATGGCTCGACGAAGCCGGGATCCGCCAGAGCCTCAATGTGCTCGCCCGCAAGAACGGCGCCCATCTGCTCGAATACGGCTGTCCATTCGGCTATCTGCCGCTGCGCGAACACTTGGCGCTGATGCTTGGCGGGCTCGGCATCGCCGCGCATTCGGGCCAGATTTTGCTGACGCAAGGCACCAGCCAAGCACTCGAACTCGTCATCCGCTATCTGCTCAAACCCGGCGACGCGGCGCTGGTGGACGATCCCGGATACTACAACCTGTTCGGCAATTTGCGGCTGCAAGGAGTAGAAATGCTGGCGGTGCCGCGCAATCCCGACGGACCGGACGTTGCGGTTCTCGACCAGTTGGCGGCGGCGCACCGTCCCAAGGTCTATTTCACCCAGTCGGTGATGCAGAACCCGACCGGCACCGACATGAGCCCGCATGTCGCCTTCAAGGTGCTGCAGACTGCCGAGCGGCACAATTTCATGGTCGTGGAGGACGACATTTTCTGCGACCTGCAGGTCAGGCCTACACCGCGTCTGGCAACGCTCGATCAGCTCAACCGTGTCGTTTATGCCCGCAGCTTTTCCAAGACATTGTCGGGCAGCCTGCGCGTCGGCTTTGTCGCCTGCGCCCAGCGGATCGCCAACGAACTCGCCGACATCAAGATGCTGACCAGCATCACGACCTCGCCTTTCACCGAGCGGCTGATCTACCTGATGCTGGTGGACGGGCATTACCGCAAATATCTGTCGCGGCTGCACGAGCGGCTGGGGGAGGCGCGGGGCAATGTCGTGCGCGCATTCGAGCGCATCGGGCTCGAATTGTTCGCCGAGCCGGCGGACGGCATGTTCGTCTGGGCGCGGCTGCCGCAGATCGAGGATTCGCTGGCATTGGCGGAAGCATCGCAACGCGATGGCGTCGTGCTGGCGCCCGGCGCGGTATTCCGCCCGCATCTCGAGCGTTCGCCGTGGATCCGGTTCAACGTCGCCGTCTGCGACGACCAGCGCGTGCAGCGCTGGCTCGACCGGCTGGCGTCGAGCGCCGCGGCGTAACCCCGGCTGGCGGACGGACCCCCTAGGTACGGCCGGCGGCTTTGCGGCCGAGCTGCAGCGCGGCGAAGGAATAAACCGGGGCCGGCATCAGGTAGCGGAAGCCTTTTTCGATCAGCTTCTCGATGTTCTTGGCATCGACATGCGGGTGGCCGCACGGCACGTTGTGCGCCTTGCAGATCGCCAGGATCTCGTCGATCGCCGAGGCCACGGTCGGGTGCTCGTATTGCCGCGGATAGCCCAAATCCTGCGACAGGTCGCCCTCGCCGATAATGACGACGCCGATGCCGGGGACCTCTTCGAGCATCTTCGGCAGGTTGCGGATCGCGCGCACCTCCTCGCACATGACCGCGACCAGGATCTCGCCCTTGGGATTGAGCGGCCAGACGTCGGCCCGCTCGTAATATTCCTGCGCCGAGAGCCCCCAATAGCGCGCCGCCGCGGCCGGGGCGTCGCCACGCTGGCCGGCGGGCTCGTAATAGGCGGCCGTGCGCGGGCGCGGATATCGGCAGGCGGTGACCGCGTTCAGCGCCTCCTCGACGGTGCTGACATGCGGCCAGACGATCCCGTAGACGCCGTGGTCGAGCACCTGCTTCGCCACCCATTGGCTGGTTTCCCCACCATTGGGCGGGATGCGCACGAACGGTGTCACCGCCGGCGCCAGGCTGCCGCTGCGCGCGATCTGACGCCGGTCGAGCATGTATTGCAGGCTGTCGCGCAAGGCGCGGATGTCGTAGGCGCGATGCTCCATCTCGAATACGACGCCGTCATAGGGGGCGGCACCCACCGCTTGCGCCACGCTGACCTCCGCCGCGGCGAAGGTGACGAAGGCGGGCTTGCCCTCTTCCAAGGCCCGGATCACGCCATTGAGGCGAGAGGTTTCGGCCATCGCGGCACTCCTTTTCCGAAAACGCGATGGTAGGACCCTGCCACGCCCAGGGTCAACCCGACGGCGCGAAGCTCGATGCCTGGCGGCGGCTTGCCGCTTCCCGATCAACTACCAATGCGTCACCCGCTACGACCGTACATAAAGGCAGCAATTCTCAGGTCAGCAGCTTCTCCAGTGTTTCGAGGGTGTCGGCTTCGCGGTAGGGCTTGTCCCAGCGGATGCGGTGCACGCGCGGAAAGCGCATCGCCACCCCGGATTTGTGGCGAGTCGAGCGGTGCACGCTGTCAAAGGCAATTTCGAGGACGACACCAGGCATCACCTCGCGCACCGGCCCCCAGCGCTCTACCGTGTTGTTGCGCACCCAGCGGTCGAGGCGGCGCAATTCGTCGTCGGTAAAGCCCGAATAGGCCTTGCCGACCGGCACCAGCGCGTCGCCGGCCCACGCCCCGAAGGTGTAATCGGAATAGAAGGACGACCGCTTGCCGTGGCCGCGCTGCGCGTACATCAGTACCGTGTCCAGGGTCAGGGCACCGCGCTTCCATTTGAACCACGGGCCTTTCGGCCGACCGGCGACGTAAAGCGAGGTCCCCCGCTTCAGCATGAGCCCCTCGATGCCGCGCTCGCGGGCGCCGTCGCGTAGTTCGCGCAGTTCGTCCCAGCCGGCAAACGGCACCAGCGGCGACACGTCGAGGCCCGGTCGCGACGCCCGCGCGTGCCACGCTTCGAGCCGCCGCCGACGCTCGGCGAGCGGCAACCCGCGCAGATCTTCGGGTCCCTCGCGCAAGATATCGTAGAGCCGCACCGCCGCCGGGTACTCGTGCAGCATCTTCGCGGTCGGCGTCTTGCGGTTCAGGCGCTGCTGCAGGTCGTTGAACGGCGCCACGGCACCGTCGCGCACGACCAGCAGCTCGCCGTCGAGCGTCACCTCGTCGCCAATCGTTGCTGTGACATCAGGAAACGCCCTGCCGATCTCGTCGCCCGAACGCGAATAGAGCCGTTTCTGGCCGCCGCGGCCGACCAGCTGGACGCGAATGCCGTCCCATTTCCATTCGGCCAGGTAGTCGCGCGGGTCGAGCGTCGGAAGATCGGCGTCTTCGAGCGGTTGGGCCAGCATCAGCGGGCAGAAGTTCGGCAGATCGCCGGACTGAGGCGAGGGCGCGTTGCCTTCGAGCCAGGCGAACAGCGGTTGGTAGGGCGGCTCGAGCCCGTGCCACACCTCCTCGATATGGTCGATCGGAACCCCGCTCCATTCGGCGAGCGCCACCTTGGTCAGACGCGCCGAGACGCCGATCCGCAGGCTGCCGGTGACGAGCTTGAGCAGGGCCCAGCGCCCGGCCGCGTCGAGCGCGTCGAGCCAGGGCGCGAGCAGCCGGCCGACTTCGGCCCGGCTCGTTCGCATAAGCTTGTCGACGATTTCGGCGAGGCTCGGGACCGGCCCCGGCGGCTGCGCCGGTGCCGGCCAGATCAGCGACACAGTCTCGGCGAGGTCGCCGACGAAATCATAGGACCAGCCGAGCAGCTCCGGATCGACCCGCTCGGCGGCGAGCGCACGGATTTGCGCGGGTTTGGCCTCGGCGAAGGACAGCCCGCCGGTCAATGCCGCCAATGCCCAGCCGCGCTCGGGGTCCGCCTCGTCGGCAAAATATTCTCGCATCAGGCGCAGCTTGCCAAGGCGCGACGGGGTGAACAAAAGGGCGTCGAGCAACGCCGCGAAGCGGTTCATGGATCGCTCACACCCCGACCCTCTCCCGCGGGCGGGGAGAGGAAGGGGCTCGCGCAGCTGCGAGCCGACCCCGGACCGGATCCGGCGGTGAAGGGCGGCGCCGGTGGCCGAGCCGGTTCACTCGTCCTCCTCGAAACCGGCGAGCGCCAGGCTGCGGGCACGGCAGCCCGTCTTCGTCGCGTAATGGACGAGCGCCTCCTCGCGGCCGTGAGTGACCCAGATTTCGGCGGCGGCGACCTCCTCGATTGTGGCGGTCAGCTCGTCCCAATCGGCGTGGTCGGAAATGACCAGCGGCAATTCGACCCCGGCGGCCTTGGCGCGCTGGCGCACCCGCATCCAGCCTGAAGCGAGCGCCACCAACGGATCGGGCAGCCGCCGCGACCAGATGCCGGCCAACGCCGCGGGCGGGGCCAGCACGATGCGGCCCTTGAGCGCGTCGCGCGCGACGCCGGTCGCCGGCAACACCGGACCCAGCGCCACGCCGAAGCTTTCGTAGAGGTGGGTCAGAGCAATCAGCGCGCCGTGCAGAAAGACCGGCTCCTCGTATCCGGCGCGCCGCAGGAGCGCCAGCACCCGCTGGCATTTGCCCAGCGCGTAGACGCCGACGAGGTGGCAGCGGTCGGGGAACAGCGCCAAGGAATGGAGCAGCTTATCGATCTCCTGGCGGTCCGGCGGGTGGCGGAAGACCGGCAGCCCAAAGGTAGCCTCGGTGATGAAGAGGTCGCAGCTCTGCGGCTCGAAAGGCGCGCAGGTCGGGTCAGGGCGGCGCTTGTAGTCGCCGGAGACGACCGCCCGGCTGCCCCGGTGGTCGAGCACGATCTGGGCGCTGCCGAGCACATGGCCCGCCGGCATCAGCCGAACCGTTACGTCGCCGATCGCCAGGCTCTGGCCATAAGCGAGCATCTGAAATGCGCCGCCGGCGGCCTCGCCATAGCGCGACTGCATGATCGCAATCGTTTCGCCGGTGGCCAAGACCCGGGCGTTTCCGGAACGCGCGTGGTCGCCATGCCCATGGGTAATCACGGCGCGCCGGACCGGCCGCCGCGGATCGATATGGAAATCGCCAGGCACGCAATAGAGCCCGTCCGCAGTAGTCCTGATCCAGCTTTCGGGCGGCGGTGCGGTGATCGGCATCTGGCAGCGGCGTGGGCGGCGACAAACCCCGATATGGGAACCCGAAGCCGGGAGGGAAACCGGCCGTCCCGCCCGTACCGGTTGAGAGCCTGTGCTGCGGCGCTGCGCTCAGATCAACCGCTCGATCGCGGCGGGGTCGCGGATCATGATCGAACCCTTTGCCAGCTCGATCAGCCCGGCGCGTTGCCAAACCTGCAGCAGCTTGTTGACGCTCTCGCGCGAGCTGCCGACTTTGTGGCCGAGCTCGGTCTGCGAGAGATGCAGGGTCAGCGCCGAACTGCGGATATCCCGCTGTCTCGACTGCTCGGCGAGATGCAGCAGCGCTTTGGCGACACGCCCCTCGAGATGGCGGAACAAGAGGTCCTCGACCTGCTCGCTGGTCTGCCGCAGGCGCTGGCACAGGATCTTGATCAGCATCAGGCAGATATCGGCATGGTTTTCGAGACACGGCATGAAGTCGCGCCGGCTGAGAACCAAGAGCTCGCAGTCGGTGATCGCCGTCGCGTCGCCGCTGCGTTCGCCGCCGTCGAACACTGCGATCTCGCCAACGATCTCGCCGGGATTGATGATATTGAAGACGATCTCCTTGCCCGCCAACGAAATCGAGCTGATCCTGACGCTGCCGCGCAGCACTGCCATCAGGCTCTGCCCCGGTGCGCCTTTGGCGAAGATCTCGTGGCCGGCGGGGTAGCGCTCGACCCGCGAATAGGTCAGCAGCGCGTCGATCTCGCTGCCGCTGAGCTTTCCCAGCAGAAAATGTTGCTCGAAGATCCGGCGCTTTTCTGCATAAGTCGGGCCGGTCATAATACCCTCCCGCACACTGTCGCAGCACCGCGGGCCAACCCCGCCCCGCGACGGTCGCACGTGTCACCCAAACGCGGCGCAGCCTTCGGGCCGGCCGGCGTCCCCGCTTGGCAAGTTAACCTAATCGCAGCGCAGTATAGGCAGCTTCACCGCCGCTCGTCTCGCGCGAACTGCAAATCTCCGCCGCCGAACCAGCCCCGCATTCGGCTAAGCAAAGCGGAGGCGTAGCGCTGCGAGACGGCGTGCGGAGCCACCGCCACCGAACATGCCGCGACATTCTGCGGTTCGCGCTCGAACATGGCCAGTGCACACATTTGCTCGGCCTCGGCTTCCTCGGTCCAGCGCTGCAGCGTCGGCATGGTCATGACCATCTCCTGACGGGTTTTCGGACGCAATTGTCAGATACCACCGATCCTCCCCTCGGCCTGTGACCAGCCTCACAGGGCCAGGTGTTCAGTTTAAATTCAGCTTACCAGCCGAACCGCAGCGGCACCGATCGTGTCCGCCCGCCGCCGGCGAAACTTGCCAATCTCGGCGCGCATCGGATATTTTTAACTCTCTCGCCGACGCAGCATCCCGGCGCGATGGGAGGCCGGGCATGAGATGCTCACGGTGCGATGCCGAGAATCCCGCCGGTGCGAGACTTTGCGGCCGGTGCGCAGCGCCGCTCGATCTCGTCTGCGGGTCCTGCGGCGCCGTCAACCCGCCGCAAAACCGCTATTGCGGGCAATGTGCGGCGCCGCTCGAGATGGCTCGCCCGTCCGGCTTCGCCGAACCCGCGGGCAGTGCACCTGTGCGATCCGGCGCGGCGGTCCGGCCCGGCGCCGCCGGCGAGATCAAGCAGGTCAGCGTGCTGTTCTGCGATATCGCCGGCTCCACCGCGCTGACCGAGCGCATCGGGGCCGAGGCGATGCGCGATCTCGTCACCCGGTTTCTCGAAATCTCTGTCGCCGAGGTCGAGCGCTACGAGGGGAGCGTACCGCAATTCACCGGCGACGGCTTCATGGCGATCTTCGGTGCACCCAAGACTCAGGAGGATCACGTGCGGCGCGCCCTGCTGGCGGCGCTCGGGATCCGCCAGGCGCTCGGCGGGGGCAGCGGCGCGCACCAGAACGCTCGGCTCGACCTGCCGATCCATATAGGCATCCACACCGGCCCGGTCGTCTTTGGCCCGATCGGCGGCAGCTTTGCGATCGAGACCGCGATCGGCGACACCGCCAACTTCGCCGCCCATCTGCAGCAGGCGGCCGGGTCCGGGGTCATCCTGCTGAGCGAGGCCACCCGGCTCGCAGCGCGGAGCTATGCGCGCGTCGAACCGGTCGGGCCGCTGGCGATCAAAGGCAAGGCCGAGCCGGTCCCGGCCTATCGCCTGATCGGGGTTTCGCTTCGGCGCGCCGCCCGCGACGGGTCGATGCCCGAGCGGACGACAAATTTCGTCGACCGCACCGCTGAGGTCGCGACCTTGCAGCGTTTGCTCGAAGAGGCCGAAAGCGGCCGTGGCCGGGCTGTCGGCATCGTCGGCGAACCCGGCATCGGCAAGTCCCGGATCATCGATGAGGTTCGTTCGCCGGCTGGCCCCCGGACGCGTCACCTGGGTCGAAGGCAGGTGTCTTTCATATGGCACGGCGATCCCCTACCTGCTCGCCCTCGATCTGCTGCGCAGCAATTGCGGGATCGTCGAGACCGACGCGCCTGACGACATCGACGGGAAAATCCGCGCGGGATTGCACGAGGTCGGCATGGACCCCGACGAGGAGAGCCCATTCCTGCTCCATGCGCTGGGGATCAAGGGGATCGAGGAACCCTCGCTGCTGTCGCGGCCCGAAGCGGTCAAGGACAAGACGTTCGAGATCCTTCGCCGGTGGGCGGTCAACGGCAGCCGGCGTCGCCCGCTGGTGCTGGTGCTGGAAGACCTGCACTGGATTGACACGCTGTCGCACGAGTTTGTCGGCTATCTGGCCGAGAGCGTTCCCGGTGCCGGCATCCTGGTTCTCGCCACCCACCGCCCGGAATACCGCCCGCCGTGGATCGACAAATCCTATGCCGAACAGATCGCGCTGCAGCCGCTGAGCGCCGACGACAGCCTGCACGTCGTTCGCTCGGTGCTGCGCGAGGACGTCCTCTCCGAGCCGGTGACCGAGGAGATCGTCGCCAAGGCCGACGGCAACCCGCTGTTTCTCGAACAGCTGGCGCTGCATGCCGGAGAGGCCAAGAGCCGTCGCTCGGAGCTGATGGTGCCGGCGACGATTCACGACGTGGTGATGGCGCGCATCGACAGGCTGCCGGACGACGCCAAGCGGCTATTGCAGACCGCCGCCGTGATCGGCCGGGAATTTTCGCTCGGCTGCTGCGCGCGGTTTGGCCATACCGCGGCGCGACCGAGGCATGGCTGCGCGAGCTGTGCCGGCTCGACTTTCTTTATGAGCGCGTCGAGCCCGAGGGCGCGGTCTACGTCTTCCGCCACGCGCTGACCCAGGAAGCTGCCTATGGCAGTCTGCTGGAGCGTCATCGGCGCGCCTCCCACGCCGCCATCGGCGCGGCGCTCGAAGCTCTCTACGCCGGCCGCAGCCGACGAGGTGGCGGAGCTGCTGGCGCTGCATTTCGGGCATAGCGACGACGCCGAAAAAGCGGTCGACTACGCGATCGCCGCCGCGGAAAAGTCGCAGCGCCGCTGGGCCAACAACGAGGCGCTGAGCTATTTCGACGACGCTCTGCGCCGCCTCGACGCATTGCCCGACACCATGCCCAATCGGCTGCGCCGGATCGACGCCGTGCTCAAGCAGGCCGAGGCCAAATTCGCGATCGGCAAGCATGCCGAGCAGATCCAAGCGCTGGAGGGAATTCGCGGCATCATCGATTTTATCAGACGATCCGCACCGCCGGGCCGCTTGGCATTATTGGACCGGGTTCCTGCACATACTCACCGGCGGCCGGCCGGATGTAGCGATCGCTCATTGCAACGAAGCAGCGGCGCTGGCGGTCGCGGCGGGCTCGGCTGAAATCAACGCGTTTGCGCAATCCTGTTTGGCCCAAGTCTATACGATCGCCGGCAGACCGCGCGACGCGATTACAATTGGCGAAAGCGCGCTCGCGAGCTTTGAATTGCAGGGCAATCTGTGGTGGGCCGGCCGGACCCTGTGGCACTTGTCTCAGGCGGCTATCTATCTCGGCGAATGGGAGGCGAGCCTGACCTACTGCCGCCGCGCGCTCGAGCACGGCACCGCCTTGAACGATCTGCGCCTCAAGGCCGTCGGCCTGTACCGCACGGGGTCCGCCTACATTCAGCAGGGCGATATCGAGCGTGGATTAGGCTGCTGCGATGAAGCGCTCGCGCTCAAGCCGATACCCTATGACGTAGCGATGGCGAAGGTGTTCCGTGGGTACGGTCGGATAAAGGCCGGCCGGCTTGACGCTGGCATCGCCGATCTCGGCGAGGCAATCGACTGGCTCGAAGCGGCCGGTTTGTCCCACGTCCGATTGGCTCCCTCCTTACGCCTAGCCGAGGGATACCTGCTTGCGGGCGAGATGATGGCCGCGGGGCCGCTGATCGAGGAGGTCCTGTCGAAGAGCCGGCAGACCGGCTATCTTTATCTTGAGGGATTGGCCAACCGGTTTATGGGCGAATACCTTTGCCACCAGTCGCCCGTGGTCGCCATGCAGCATGTTGACGAGGCGCAGCGAATTTTTAAAGCAATCGACGCGCAAAACGATCTTGCAAAAACCCTGATGACTCGAGCTAAGCTTGACCGACACCGTGGTAACTTCAGCGGAGCGCGAGGACTTCTTGAAGAAGCCGGCGCGCTCTTCGAGAAGCTCGGAACGCTGGACGAGCCTGCCCGCGTAAAGTCGGCAATGGTCGCGCTCGAACCGGGCTCCCCGACCCAGCCGCTTGGGACCCTGTTCTGAGGCTGCTGCGCCTTTAGCCGAAAACTTGAGAGGTTAGTGTGAATTACCTCACATCAGCGACAGTCGCGATGGTATTAAGATCAATGATCGAAGAAGCCGCTTTTCTCGGGGATGGCTAATGACGCATAAGAACCGACCCGCGAAACTAAGGGAAACCAGGAAGGAGCAGCGCCATGGCAATACAAGATGATCTCGGGAACCTGATCCTCAGGCTGAACCCGTACACAACCAAAGACATCCCCTATAGTGATCCGCTGCGAACGGTAGGGGACATGGATCCCTATTGCAGAAACCCCAATCCGGGAACGGCTGGCAATATCGACCAGATCGAGATAGAATCGGACGGCCCCTATCGGCAAGACTGGACGTTCAAAGGCGACCCCCAGAGGGTCGGCATGGCATACCGTATCAAATACCGGTTTCCGGTCAATGATCAGAATGGGAATCCCTTGTATTGGCTCGAAGATTATTTGCTGATCGGATTCGAGGGTAGTATGGGCGGGTAAACCGGCTCGCCAGCGCGCCGCTGCGGTGCAGCTCATGGCTGAGGTGAGTAATCGGGGGCGCGTGGCGCAGCGGAGCTCGCCTCGGCTGGATTTGGCCGACATTCAGGGGGATCTGCTGATCGGCATGCAAAAAAATGCCGAGATATTCATGTTCTTCAAGATAACCGATGTCGCTCGATTTAAAACGATAACAAAGGAATTCTTGACCCGCCAGATCACGACTGCGCGAACAGTACAAGAACGAGAACGACGCATTTACGAACGAAAGCGCCATCAACAGGCAAAGACCGAAGCATGGATGGCGTTGAACCTAGGTTTCACCAAGGATGGGCTGACACAACTGATAGGAACCAGCCGTCAGCGCCTCGATCCCGCTTTTGAGCGCGGGGCCGATCACCCGGTAACCATCGCGGGGCTCAATGACCCGCCCGCATCGAAATGGATTTCCCGATTCCTGTCGGACCGGATCGACGGGGTATTTTTGATTACCGGCCCCGAGCCGACTTTTGCGACGTATCATGGCAATGCCGTACGCGAACGCCTCGGACCGGCGATCAAGATCGTGTATTCGGAAATGGGCACAGTTCGGCCGGGAGCGGGGCGCGGGCACGAACATTTCGGCTTTCTCGACGGGATCTCGCAGCCCAGAATACACGGAGTGAGGCAGGCGCCGAACCCGACATACCAGCCCGATCGGGGGCTGCCGGCGCAGGAGTCGATCTGGCCGGGCGAATTCGTGTTCGGTTATCCCGGTCAGGATCGGAACGATCCAATCGAGGAGGGGCCGCCTCCCCCGATGGCGGCGCCGTGGCTGCGCAACGGTTCATTTATGGTGTTCCGACGGCTCGAGCAGAAAGTACCCGAGTTCCACAGCTTTATCGCCGAGCAGGCAGCGCGGCTCGGAATGGACCGGGAACATCTGGCGGCCCGAATGGTAGGACGCTGGAAGAGCGGAGCCCCTTTGGAATTGGCGGCGCTGCGCGACGATCCGGCGCTCGGCCGAGACGATCATCGCAATAATGATTTCTCGTATGGCGGAGATCCGTTCCAACGCAAATGTCCCTATGCCGCCCATATTCGCAAGGTCTACCCCCGCGACGATACCGGCGATGCGGCGGAGGCGCAACGCCATCGCATCATTCGCGCTGGCATTCCGTTCGGTCCGGAGGTAAAGCCGGGCGAGACCACAACCCGGCACAGCCGCGGGCTGATGTTCGTGTGCTATCAGACCTCGATCGAGCGGCAGTTCGAATTCGTCCAGAGGAGCTACTTAGACAACCCCGGGTTTGTGGGTGGAAAACACCGTCCCGGCACTGGCGAGGTTGTCAGGCCGGGCTTTGACCCGATCATCGGACAGGCCCCCGGCAATGGCGCCCGCGAGATGGACGAGCCATTCCCAAACTACCCGGCCGGGAACCGGCGGACGACGCTCCACATTCCAGACCAATTCGTGACCTTGACCGCCGCCGCCTATTTCTTCATGCCGTCGGTGACCGCGCTGCGCACGGTTCTGACTTGACCGGCGTATGATGTTGCGGCGCCAATAACGCAGTTGAGAGCAGATCGTTATTTCGTCAGCGCTTATTTCGACATTTATGGCGGTACAGCGCCCGCAACCACAGCTGGCCTGGTAGCGCCAGCGAACCGGCCGTCGCGCCGGGGTCCGAGCGAGCGCGGCTGCGATGCCTCCCAAGCCTGCAGAGCTGTTGCAGAAGCAGGCGATCTCCCGGCAGCACTTCCCGGCCGGGACGCGTCCCGCAGCAAATTCGCTGCAAAGAACCGCGAACGCAGCGCCGCCCTCGGCGCGATTCGTCACATCTGATCCGCGCTTCTTCTTCCCATACCCCGCAATCGACAGCGATGCCTCCCAAGAGTAGGGTTCCGCCGGGTCATCGACGCCGAGCGCGGGAGGGACGAGATGAAGCGCAGCACGGAGCGGATGCTCACGACGCATGTCGGCAGCCTGCCGCGGCCGCCCGATCTGCTGGAGATGATCCAGGCGAAGGAGCAAGGCCGGCCGCTCGATGCCGAGGCCTATGCCGGCCGGGTCGCGACCGCGGTCAAGGAGGTCGTGCGCAGGCAGGCCGAGAGCGGCATCGACATCGTCGCCGATGGCGAGATGGGGCGGTTCGGGTTCATCCCCTACGTCAACGAACGGCTCGCCGGGATCGAGCCGCGTCCGGGTGTCGGCGGCCGCAGCGGCTGGGCCGGGTCGCGGGAGCATCAGGCCTTTCCCGAATATTACCAATGGGCGGCACAGATGCCGGGCGCCGCCGGGCGCGCGCCGCCGACGCAATGGGTCTGCACCGGTCCGATCTCCTATCGCGGGCATGACGCCCTGCAGCGCGACATCGACAATCTGAAAGCCGCCATCGCCGGGGTCTCGTGCGAGGAAGCATTCATGCCGGCGGTGTCGCCGACCAACCTCGCCAATTGGAACACGCAACGAACATTATAAGACCGACGAGGAATTCCGGGCGGCGCTGGCCGACGCGCTGCACGAGGAATACCGG
Source organism: uncultured Alphaproteobacteria bacterium (assembly GCA_963795485.1). Lineage (GTDB taxonomy): Bacteria > Pseudomonadota > Alphaproteobacteria > ATCC43930 > CGMCC-115725 > AP-15. Next base: position 471,655 of record CAWCIL010000006.1, on the reverse strand, counting down.
GCGATCGTCGATGCCGGCCTGGTCCTGCAGATCGATGACCCGCAGCTGGCGAGCCATTGGGCGATGCACCCGGGGATCGACCTCGCCCAGTGCCGCAAATGGGCCGCCGACAGCGTCGAGCTCCTGAACCATGCGCTGCGCGGCATTCCCGAGGAGCAGGTGCGCTATCACACCTGCTACAGCATCAATATGGGCCCGCGCGTCCACGACATGGAATTGAAGCACATCGTCGACATCATGCTCGGCGTACATGCCGGCGCCTATTCGTTCGAAGCCGGCAACCCGCGCCACGAGCACGAATGGCGGGTGTGGGAGACGGCCAAACTGCCGGCGGGAAAGGTGCTGATCCCCGGCGTCATCACCCACGCCTCCAATCTCGTCGAGCATCCGGAGGCGATCGCGCAGCGGATCGCCCGCTTTGCCGGGGTCGTCGGCCGCGAAAACATCATCGCCGGCGCCGATTGCGGCTTCGCCAGCTTTTCCACGTCCTGCGAAGTCCATCCGAGCGTCGTTTGGACAAAGCTTGCCGCTTTGGCCGAGGGCGCGCGGCTCGCCTCCGACGAATTGTGGGGCAGAGCCTGAGCGGTTGGGGAGGGCGGCGACGCAGTTCGTCTATTGCACGCTGGTCGCCGCCTAATCGCCGAGCGCCGAAATCGGCCGGGCGACGCTCTCCAAGGATTGCCGCTCGGCCTTGATGCCGATCGCGAACTCGGTCAGGGCCGCGACGATCATCAAGCCGGCGCCGAGAAGATAGCCGGCGAAGACGGCACCGCGCTCGCCGGTGCCGACCAGCATGCCGAACAGCCAAGGGGCGACGACCCCGCCGGTCGCGGTGCCGAGCGCGTAGAAGATCGCGATGGCCAATGCCCGCGCCTCGAGCGGAAAGCTCTCGCTGACGGTCAGATAGGCCGCACTCGCCGCGGCCGAGGCAAAAAAGAAGATGCCGGTCCAGCATGCGGTCAGCTCGCCGGCGCCGAGCACACCCTCGCGGAATAGCCAGCCGACGATCGCCAGCAAGATCCCCGAGAGCGCGTAGGTGGCACCGATCATCGGCTTGCGGCCGAGGGTGTCGAACAGCGGGCCCAGCACCAGCGGCCCGACAAAATTGCCGAGCGCGAACGGCAGGATGTACCAGCCGACCGCATCCGAGGGCACATGGTAGAACCGGATCAGGACCAGCGCGTAGGAAAAGAAGATCGCGTTGTAGAAGAACGCCTGCGCCGCCATCAGCACCAGGCCCAAAAGGGCGCGCCGCGGGTAGTCGCGCAAGATCGCCAGCACCATGCGGCCGACCGCGGTGCGCGAGGAAGCGGCGAAGCGCATGCGCTTTTCGGCCGGGACCGGGGGCAGCGCACCCTCCCCGGCCCGGCGCTCGATTTCGCCGATCACGGTCTCGGCCTCGGGCAAACGGTCGTGCAGCATCAGCCAGCGCGGGCTTTCCGGGATGTGCCGGCGCAGCATCAGGATGCCGAGGCCGAGCACGGCGCCGATCCCGAAGGCGGCGCGCCAGCCGACATCGGGAGGCAGCCAGCCCGGCTGCAGCACGCTCACCGCACCGCCGGCGCCGAGTGCGGCGCCGAGCCAAAAGCTGCCGTTGACCGCGAGGTCGGTGCGGCCGCGAAACCGCGCCGGCACGAACTCCTGGATCGCCGAATTGATCGCCGCATACTCGCCGCCGATGCCGGCGCCGGTCAGAAAGCGGAAGAGGGCGAAGCTCCAGAAATTCCACGAGGCGGCCGTTGCCGCGGTCGCCACCAGATAAACCCCCAAGGTCACGAAGAACAATTTGCGGCGGCCAAACCGGTCGGTCAGGTAGCCGAATATGAGCGCGCCCGCGACCGCGCCGGCGAGATAGGCGCTGCCGACGCCGCCTATCTCGGCGGCCGAAAAATGCAGCACCGGGCTCTCTTGCAAGGCGCCGGCAATCGAGCCCGCCAAGGTTACTTCGAGCCCGTCCAAGATCCAGGTGATGCCGAGCGCCGCGACGACAAGGGTATGAAACCCGGTCCAGGGCAGCCGGTCGAGCCGCGCCGGGATGTCGGTTTCGATGATCGCGGTGTGGTCGGACATGGAGAGGTAACGCTCGCCGCCGGACGGGTTCGCCAAAAAATTGCCTGGAGGCGGGAAAGCCGGCGGCTAAACCTCGGTTCGGGCGCCGGTGCGCTCGGCGATCAGGCGGTAATGCTCGATGCGGCGGTGCTTGGCGAAATCGAACACGGTGCGCCGCAGATAGTCGCCGAGATCGAGGTCGAGGCTGGCGGCGATGATTTCGTCCTCTTCGCTCAGGGCCTGCGCCGCGATCTCGCCGGTCGGCGCCACGATGGCCGAGCCGCCGATCATCGCAAACCCGTCCTCGGCGCCGCATTTGGCCGCCGCCAACACCCAAGATGCGTTCTGATACGCCCCAGCCTGCAACGAGAGCAGATGATGAAACATCCGCAGGTGCTCGGGTTCGCGGTGGTGAATGTTTTCAATCGGCGTGTTGTAGCCGAGCGCCACGATCTCGACCCCCTGCAATCCCATGACGCGCCAGGTCTCGGGCCAGCGCCGGTCGTTGCAGATGCACATGCCGATAACCGCGTCGAAGGCGCGCCACACCCTGAAGCCCTCGTTGCCGACATCGAAATAGCGCTTTTCGAGATGCTGGAACGGCGCCTCGGGCAGATGCTCGGCATGCCCCGGCAGGTGGATCTTGCGGTAGCGGCCGACGATCCGGCCCGCCGGATCGACCAGGATCGCGGTGTTGTAGCGCCGCGCCTCGCCCTTTTCTTGGGTCAGTTCGGCATAGCCGAGATAGAACCCGACCCCGAGTTCCTTGGCCAGATCGAACAGTGGCCGGGTCTCGGCATTCGGCATCTCGCGCTCGAAAAACCGGTCGATCTCGGCCTGGTCGGTCATCCACCAGCGCGGAAAAAACGTCGTCAAGCGCCAGTTCGGGAAACACGACAAACCGGGCGCCGCGCCCATAGGCCTCGCGCAGCAGCGCCATCAGCCGCTTGACGACCGCAGCCCGGCTGTCGGCGAGGTGGATCGGCCCGAGCTGGGCGACGGCGGCGTTCAGCTTGCGGGACAAGGCCATTCTCCTGACGACAACGCTCGGCCGCCGAGCTTACCGCAAACGATTGCGTGCGTGCATCGGCCCCGCTGTTCCCGCTGATATCTGCAGCGAATCTGCAGCAAAACCCGCGGCCGATCTCTCCCGCCCCCGCAAGCGGTCTCGGCTCGTTCGACAGGCAGCGATGGCGGCGGCGCCGTCGACCCGCGAAATTGCCCGACCGATCCTCCCGAAATGCCCCGCGCATCCTGTTCCGCCTGTTTTTTGCAGGTGATTAACAGGCTCCTCCGCCCGCCCCTGTCGGCATCGACACCGCAAATGTTGCAATGCGCCCGGCTCCCGACCATCGTCTCGGCCCGCACCATAGGATGCGATTACGGCAATTTTGCCGTGCACCCGGCCTCACAGAACGGCGGAATGCGCTGCGCTTGTCCGCCCTACGCGTGCTGGCCGCGCTCCCTCGGATCAACCGGCGACGGGCAGCAAAACCGAAGGCCCGCAAACGCGGGTGACGTCAAAAGGGTTGTGTCAGCAGGAGAGGGGTGCTGACGCCTTGGTTGCGGTTTTCGTGATTGAAGACGGCGAATAGGATGCGGTCCATCGAGGTGCGATCGGAGAAGACGCCCATCGGGCGGGTTCGCCGTCTGACTTCGCGAAAGCGGCGCTCGATGGCGTTGGTGGTTCTGACCTTCTTGCGCTCGGCGAGCGATTTGTAGCGCCAGCAGGTCAAGAGCTCGTCGAGATCGTTGCGCAGACAGGCGACCGCTTTGGGATAGTCTTGTTTCCCAATGGTCGGCGAAACGGCGGGCGGCGGAGCGTGCCTGGGGCAGCGTGTTGGCATTCATCACGGCCTGCAGATCGGCCTTGACGGCAGGCTGGTCGGCCCGACGCACCTTGGCCAGCACATTGCGCATCTTGTGCGCCCAGCAGCGCTGGACGGGGAGGCCGGGATAGGCGGTCGGCAATGCCGCCAACAGCCCGGCACCGCCGTCGACACAGATCATCTCGAGGCCGTCGCCGGTGAGGCCGCGGCGGATCAGGTCGCCGAGAAAGCGCTCCCATTCGGCGGCGCTCTCGCTCTGCGCCAGGCGAAAGTCGATGACCTCCTTCTTGCCGTCGGGCCGCAACCCGAGGGCAACCAATACCGGCCGGCGGATCGCGCCGGCGCCGGTCTTGCGGGCGAGCACGACGCCATCGAGCATTAGCACCCGGTAGCGCTCTTTGAGCGGCCGGGCATGGAAAGCGGCAACCACGGCATCGAGCTGCTTGGCAACCGTGCTCACCGTCGCCGGACTGATCGGACGTCCCAGGATCGGCAGCAGCGCTTCGCCGACCTTGCGCGTCGACAATCCGAGCACGAAGCAGGCCAGGATCATGCGGTCGAGCTGCTCGGCTCGCCGCGCATAGGCGCGCAGCACCGCGATCGGCGCGAAACGGCGAGTGCGCGGCACCGCGAGCTCGATCTCGCCCAACTCGGTCAACAGATGCCGCCGATAGGAGCCGTTGCGCCGGTCCGCCTGGTCGAGCGCGGCCATCCGGTCGAGATGCGCATCGATCGCGCCCGACATCTGATCCTGAAGGATCGCGGCGAGCGCCGTCCGACCAAGGCCCCGGTAGCCATCGCCCCATTCCAGCCCTTGCGCCTGCATCCCTTCACCAACTCGAATGCTCTCGGTAAGCTCGCGATCGTCACAGCCTGTGGCATTGGGGGTGCTCCTTTGCGGACCTCGGCAATCCGCCGAGTACCCCCTCTCACAGCCCTGACACAAATCTCCGTACATCACCGCAAACGCGCGGGATCTTGACAGCGCCCCTGGCCAGTGGCAGTCATAGGAGTCTGCTTCGGTGATCGGGGGCTAGGCAAGGGTCAAAGCCACTGACACTGATTTCCCACCTGTTGACGACAACATCGAAGCGGAGCGATGCTTACTCGCATGACCGCAAAGGAAAAACTTTTTGCCTTTGTCCTGATGCCATTCGAGGCCCGCTTTGACGACGTATATCGCCTTGGGATAAAGGCGGCGGTCGGAGAGCTTGGGATGATTGCAGCGCGAGTTGATGAGCAGGTGTTCCACAAGGAGGGAATTTTAGAGAGGATATATAACCAAATTGATGCGTGCGACTTTATAATTGCCGACATGACCGGGAGAAATCCTAACGTCTTTTACGAGGTTGGATATGCTCATGCAAAACAAAAAACCTCTATTTTGCTCACATCAGATGCAGCGGACATCCCGTTCGACCTGAAGCACCAGCGCCACATTGTCTACGACAACTCCATTGTCGCGCTGAAGCGAAAACTAACGATAGACCTTGCTGCTGTGAAGGTCGAGCTAGAAGCAAGGGAAAGCCCCATCCACGTTGAACTTGGAAAGATCGAGGGGGCTTTAACAAAAACAAAATATTCGGCTACGGCTACAGTAGACCTATACCTAGATATCCATAATAGATCGACAATCAATTCGCCGAAGATCGAAACAATATATTTTTATACCGGTAAGGGCTGGAGTTTTTCGCAGGACAATCAGGAATGCCTGAATACCGTCTCCGACCTTAGCGAATATCAGATACGGCATCTTATCCGGTCGCCCGTCGGTCGTGTGATGAAAGGCGGATGGGCACAAGTGAAGCTTGTCGGCCAGAAGGTACTAGCATATTCCTTCAATGGAGAAGAACTAAAGATTCGTACAGGTTGACCGGTAAGTCCGTGGTTAAGGTGCTTACGACAACGGAGACGTTTGAAAATATTATCAACCTAGAAGTGGTTGCTGACGAGTTTCCCTTCTAGTTCGCCACCGGAAAGCCACCCTAGGGGCGGCTCATACGCAAGCGCAAACCCGGCGTTTTCCAGATCCATCTTATCTGCCATTTGCCAGAAATCATCACTCGGGCCAAGCTCCTTCGCTGCGCCTGGCACGGGCGGCGAGCGCGGCAAGATGGGCTTCCTGATCGGGCGCGAGATGAATTTCCATGCCATCCAAGGTAGCATCGCCGGGCGATGTGTCAACACATGACCTCGCCCTCTGCTGAATTTTGGGTTCGCGTCCTTCATGCAACCGCGTGTCCGGTAAATATGTGCGGGCACCAGACCTACCGTGCATGCGAGGCTAAACCGGTCAGCCAAGTTCAGACCAGCGGCGCGCCGCTCGTCGCGGCGAGGGCGAGCTCGGGGACCGGCACGCCGGCGGGCTTGGCGAAGGTGGAGAGGGCGCAGGGCAGGAACTGGCCGCTGCCGCGCGGGGCGGCCAAGCGCGCCGTTGTCGACGACGATGCGGCCGCGGCTCAGGACCGTGACCGGCCAGCCGTGCAGATGGCGGCCTTCATAGGGGGTGTAGCCGACATTGTCGTGCAGCATGCCCCAGCTGATCGTGGTTTCGCGCTCGGGGTCCCAGATCGCGATGTCGGCGTCGCTGCCGACCGCGATCGTGCCCTTTTTCGGATAGAGCCCGTAGAGCTTGGCGTGGTTGCTCGCGGTCAGGGCGACGAACTGGTTGAGGTCGAGCCGGCCTTGGCGCACACCCTCGGAAAACAATAACGGCAGGCGCAATTCGATGCCGGGGACGCCGTTGGCGATGTCCTTGAAATTGGTCTTGTCGCCATGCGGCAGCTTGCCGGAAGCGTCGTAGCGGTAGGGCGCGTGGTCGGAGGAGAACACCTGGAACGTGCCGTTTTGGAGGCCCGCCCACACCGCCTCTTGCGCGGCATGATCGCGCGGCGGCGGGCTGCAGCAGAATTTGGCGCCCTCGACGCCGGGTTTGGCGATGTCGTCGGCGGTCAGGAACAGGTATTGCGGGCAGGTTTCGCCATAAATCTTGAGACCCTTGGTCTGGGCGTTGCGGATGACCTCGATCGCCTCGGCGGCCGAGACGTGGACGATCAGGATCGGCACGTCCAAGAGCTGCGCCAGGGCGACGGCGCGGTTGGTCGCCTCGCCCTCGGCGAGCCGGGCGTGGCTGACCGCGTGCCAGCGCGGCGCCACATGGCCACGCTCCAGCAGCCGCGACGTCAGCCATTTGATCATGTCGTAATTCTCGGCGTGGACCATGACCAAGGCGCCCTCGCGCCGCGCCACCGCCAGGATGTCGAGCATCTGCCCGTCGTCGAGCTGCAACAGATCATAGGTCATGTAGACCTTGAACGAGGTGTAGCCGTCGCGGATCAAGGCCGGCAATTCCTGGCCCATGACGTCGGCGGTCGGGTCGGTGATGATCAGGTGAAAGGCGTAGTCGATCACCGCCTTGGGCAAGGCCGCGGCACGGTAGTCCTCGACCACCCGGCGCAGGCTTTGGCCGCGATGCTGGGCGGCGAACGGGATCACCGTGGTGGTGCCGCCGAACGCGGCGGCGACGGTGGCGCTGTAGAAATCGTCGGCGCACACGACCCCGGCCGACGAGCGCTGCTCGATATGGCAATGGCTGTCGACCCCGCCCGGCAGCACCAGCTTGCCGGAAGCGTCGATCTCGCGCTCGCCGGCCCCGAGGCCGCGGCCGAGCGCGGCGATGACGCCGTCCCGGATGCCAACATCGCACAGGGTCGTGTCGGCCGCGGTCGCCACGGTGCCGTTGCGGATCACCAGATCATAGTCGCTCATCCGCTCTGCCTCTTCGCTGCGGTTGCGGCCGATCGCGTCCCTGTTGTGCCAGAAAGCAAGGTGCGCGGCCGCCATCGCGATCTGCGCCCGCGATTATCGCGCCGAGGGGGTGCGGGCGAGGCGCTGGCGCAGCTGATCGTAGATCGGCGCGATGCGCAGCCGGTTGGCCACCACCATCGCGGCAAAGCGAACGCGGCGAGCATCGGCAACAGCGTGGTGAAGGCGGCGGTCATCTCGGTCGCGAGCACGATCCCGGTCACCGGGGCCTGGACGACGCCGGCGAAAAAGGCCGCCATGCCGACGACGGCGAAGGCTTCGGGCTCGATGCCGAGATGGGGGAAGGCCAGCCGGAACAGCACGCCGCAGACGAGGCCGAGCTGGGCGCCGAGCACCAGCATCGGTGCGAACAGCCCGCCCGGCGTGCGCGCGGCGTAGCACACCGCACCGAGGCCGAAGCGCAGCACAAAGGCGAGCGGGATCATGCCGAAGGCCGCGCCGCCCGAGAACACAAGCTGGGTGATCGCGTCGCCGCCGCCGACCAGCCTCGGCGCGAACCAGGCGACCACGCCGACGAGCGCGCCGATCAGGCCGGCCTGCAACTCGACCGGCCAGCGATGCAGCCGCTCGGCCAGCGCAACGGCGCCGATAATCGCCCGGCTGTAGAACGCGGCGGCGAGCCCGGCGACGGCGCCCATCGCGACGTAGAGCGGCCAGCTCGCGGCGACGGCAAACGGCAGCGGCCCGGTCCCCATCACGGCTTGTGACGAGACCGCGACCTGAAAATCCGGGGCATCGCCGAGGAACAGGCGCGAGATCAGGATCGCCGCCGACGAGGCGCCGAGTGCGGCGACCGCGATCCGGGGCTCGAACCGCCGCACCAGCTCCTCCATCACGAAGACCGAGCCGGCGATCGGCGCGTTGAAGGCGACGGCGAGACCCGCACCCGCGCCGGCGGCGAGCAGGATGCGCAGATCGGGCCAGGAGCGACGGAAGGCCTTGCCGACGTGCTCGGCGACAACCGCCCCCATCTGCACGCTCGGGCCTTCGCGGCCGAGCGCCATGCCGGCGCCGATCGCGAGCACCCCGCCGCCGAACTTGACCAGGATCAGCCGCGGCGGGGCCGGCGCCAGCTCGCCGGCGAGTGCGGCCTCGACCTGCGGGATGCCGCTGCCCGAGGCATAGGGCGACCACCGGCGCACCAGCCAGGCGGCGGCGGCGACCGCAGCAGCACAGCCGGCGACGACGAGACACGAACCCGGCGAGGCGGTCGCCATGGGCATCGGCGATCAGCACCTCGCGCCAATGGTCGGCCCGGTCCAGCGCCAGCCGAAACATGGCGACGATCAGCCCCACGCCGGCCCCGGCCAGCGGCGCCAGCATGGCGAGGACCAACAGGCTGCCGTGCCCCTCGACCGCGTCGTCGCGATCGACCTGCTGTCGGCTCATCCGAGCGCCGGTGCTGTGGCGCGAACCCGGTTCCGGCAGCGTGCAAGAAAGCCCTCGTATTCCCGCATCTCGGCGACAACGCCCCTTCTACCGACGGCCGGTCGAGCGCTACTGTGGCGCAGGCCAAATCTCGCGCAAGGGGCTTGCCATGACCGCAGCATCGGCGCACCGCCCGACCATCGCCGTGACCCGCCACGCGATCTCGGCCGGCCATTACCTCGCCGCGACCGCCGGCTTTGCGATCCTGGAGGCCGGCGGCAATGCGATCGACGCCGGCTGCGCGGCCGGGATCGCCCTCGGCGTCTTGCAGAGCGATCTGGTCGATGTCGCCGGGGTCGCGCCGATCATGATCTATGACGCGAAGAGCCGCGAGGTCGTGACCATCGCCGGGCTCGGCCCCTGGCCGAAGGCGCTCGACCCCGAACTGTTCATGCGCGAGCACCATGGCAAGATCCCGAAGGGTGTGTTGCGCACCGTCGTCCCGGCCGCACCCGACGCCTGGATCACCGCACTGCGCCGCTGGGGCACGATGAGCTTTGGCGAGGTCGCCGCAGCGGCGATCCGGCTCGCCGGCGACGGCTTTCCGATGTACCCGTTGATGGCCGACAGCCTGAAGCGGCACGCGGCCGACCATCGCGCCTGGCCGTCCTCGGCGGCGATCTTTTTGCCGAACGGGCGGGTCCCCGAGGCGGGCGAAGTGTTCCGCCAGACCGACCTCGCCGGCTCGCTGCAATATATGGCCGACGAGGAGCGCGCCGCCGCCGGACGGAGCCGCGAGGCCGGGCTCGAAGCCGCGCACGACGCCTTTTACCGCGGCGACATCGCCAAGAAGATCGTCGCGTTCATGAAACAGGAAGGCGGCCTGCTGTCGGCCGAGGATCTGGCCGAATATCATTCGCCGGTGACTCGGCCGGAGCGGCGCCGGTTTGGCGACCTCGAAGTCTTCACCTGCGGCGCCTGGTGCCAGGGGCCGGTGCTGCTGCAGGCTCTGGCATTGCTCGAAGGCACCGATCTCGTCGGCCTCGGCCACAACAGCGCCGATTACATTCATCGCGCGACCGAGGCGCTGAAGCTCGCCTTTGCCGACCGCGAGGCCTATTACGGCGACCCGGCGATGGTCGAGGTGCCGCTCGGCGACCCTGATCTCCGAGGAATACGCGGCCGAGCGGCGCAAACTGATCCGTCCCGACCAGGCCTGGCCCGAGATGCCTGCCGGCGGGCGAGATCGGGCGCGCGACCGGGCGCTTCGCGCCGGCCGCGGGCGATCCGAACCCCGAGCCCGACACCTCCTATGTCTGCGTCGCCGACCGCCACGGCAACATCTTCTCCGCGACCCCGAGCGACGGCTCCTACGGCTCGCCGGTAGTGCCGGGGACCGGGCTCATTCCATCGAACCGCGGCTCGCAATCGCGCCCCGACCCGCGCCATCCGGCCGGCGTGGCGCCGGGCAAGAGGCCGCGGCTGACGCCCAACCCGGCGCTGGCGATCAAGGGCGGCGACCGGTTTCTGCCGTTCGGCACGCCGGGCGGCGACGTGCAGACGCAGGCGATGCTGCAGGTATTGCTGAACCGGTTTGTCTTTGGCCAGGATGTGCAAGGAGCGATCGAGAGCCCGCGTTTCGCCAGCTACAGCTATCCCTCGTCGTTCGCCCCGTTCGAATATTACCCCGGAAGGCTGGCGATCGAAGCGCGCATCCCCGAGAGGGTCATCGCCGAGCTCGCCCGCCGCGGCCACGAGATCCAGCGCTGGCCCGACTGGACCTGGACCGCGGGCGCAGTCTGCGCGATCGATGTCGACCGGAAGCGCGGCGTCATCGAAGCCGGCGCCGACCCGCGCCGCGCCGCCTACGCGCTCGGGTGGTAGGCCGGGCCGGCAATAGCGGGCGGCGATGATCGATCTCTACACCTGGGCGACGCCCAACGGGCACAAGGCCGCGATCATGCTCGAGGAGACCGGGCTCGATTATCGCGTCCACCCGGTCGACATCGCCAATGACGAGCAGTTCGCCCCGGAGTACGAGGCGATCAACCCCAACGGCAAGATCCCGGCGATCGTCGATCAGGAGGGGCCCGGCGGCGGCCCGTTCACGGTGTTCGAATCGGGCGCCATTCTGATTTATCTCGCGGAAAAGATCGGCCGCTTTCTGCCGGCGACGCCGCGCGAGCGCTCGCAGACGATCCAATGGCTGATGTTCCAGGTCGGCGGGCTCGGGCCGATGCTGGGCCAGGCGCAGCATTTTCGCCGGTTTGCGCCGCAGCCCCTGCCCTATGCGATCGAGCGCTATTCGAAGGAGGCGGCGCGGCTCTACCGGGTGCTCGACAAGCGCCTCGGGGTCAGCGAGTTTCTGGCCGGAGACGGCTATTCGATCGCCGACATCGCATGTTTTCCGTGGGTCGGGCGGCATGAATGGCAAGGCGTTTCGCTCGCCGATCACCCCAATCTGCAGCGCTGGTTCGCCGCGGTCGCCGCGCGCCCGGCCGTGCAGCGCGGCATGCAGGTGCCGCAGCTTTAGCCGAGCACCGCCGGCAGCATCCAGACGAGCCAGGTGGCGAGGGCCAGAAACGGGCCGAACGGCAGCGCCGACCGGAGTCCGAGCCGGAACCCGGCGAGGCGCAGGCCGGCGGCGGCGAGGAGCCCGGCGAGGGCGGCGATCAGGATCACCTGCGGCAAGCCGCTCGCCCCGACCCAGGCCCCCGAGGCCGCCAGCAGCTTGGCGTCGCCGTGGCCCAGGCCCTCGCGGCCGCGCAATGCGCGATAGAGGCTGGCGATCGCCCACAGCGCCAGGTAACCCGCGGCGGCGCCGAATGCACGGTCGATCAGCCCGTCGGGATCGAAGGCTGCGGCGGCGGCGAGCCCGACGAGGATCAGCGGCAGGGTCAGCGCGTCGGGCAGCAGCCAGTGGCGGACATCGATCCAGCCGAGAACCAGGAGCCACCAGCCGAAGAGGCAGTCGAGCCAGGCCGCGCCGCCGCTGTCGAAAGTCGCGGCGATGATGGCAACCGCCACGGCGGCGAGCTCGATCGCCGGGTAGAAGCGGCCGAGCGGATAGCCGCAGAAGCGGCAGCGGCCACGGGTCGCGAGCCAGCTCGCGAGCGGCACCAGGTCGCGCGGCTTCAGGACCGCACCGCACCCCTCGCATTGCGAGCGCGCCCACGCGACCGACCGGCCTTCCGGCAGGCGGCGGACCACGACGCCGAGAAAGCTCCCGACAAACGGGGCGGCCAGCACGGCACCCCATCCCGCGGCGGCGGGAGCGGCCATCCGGTCGACCAGTTCCGCCCCGAACATGCCCTCCCGCTCCCCGCATCAATCGTTTATTGTAGCGGTTCGGCGATCATCGTGGTGATTCGGCGACCCTCGAAACGATGCCGCCGATAAGGACCAGATACCTTCATGACGTTCGACGCCGCCACTGCTCTACCCACCGCGCGCGACGCCGACGACGCGCTCGCCCGCCTCGGCCCGGCGCTGATCGGCAGCGGTGCCGTTGACCAGCGCACCCTGGAGCGGGCGCGTCGCGTCGCATCGGAGACCGGCGGCCGGCTCGACCGGGTGCTGACCCAGCTCGGCCTCGTGAGCGAGCGCGCGCTCGCCGAGGCGTTGGCGCAGCTGGTCGCGGCCCCGATCGTCACCCCGGCAGACTATCCCGACGCCGCCCTCTTCGTCGACCGGCTGAAGGCCAAGTTTTTGCGCCGGGCGCATGCGATGCCGATCGCCGACAACGAAGACGGCGCGGTGCTGGCGATGGCCGACCCGCTCGACGTTTTTACCCGGAACGCGGTGGCGGCCGCGCTCGGGCGGCCGGTGGCGGTCGCGATTGCCGTGCCGATCGAGCTCGAGGCGGCGTTCGACCGGCTCTATTCGGAGCAGGGCGAAGGCGGCGACGGCGAGGCGATGCTGGACGAGGTCGTCACCGACGCCGAGCCGGCCGAGGAAGACGCCGAGCGGCTCAAGGACCTCGCCAGCGAGGCGCCGGTCATTCGGCTGGTCAACCAGCTGATCGCTCGCGCGGTCGAGACCCATGCCTCCGACGTCCATCTCGAACCGTTTCCCGACCGGCTACGGGTGCGCTACCGCTATGACGGCGTCTTGCATGAGATCGAAGCGCCGCCGGCCCGATTGCAAGCCGCGGTCATCTCGCGGATCAAGATCATGGCGCGGCTCGACATCGCCGAACGCCGGCTGCCGCAGGATGGCCGCATCAAGCTGACCGTGCGCGGCCACGAGATCGATTTCCGGGTGTCGACGATCCCCGCACTCTACGGCGAGAAGGTCGTGCTGCGCGTGCTCGACCGGACCGCGGTCGAGTTCGACTACCACAAGCTCGGCCTGCCGGAGGACATCCGTGCCGGGCTGGAGCGCTCGCTCGACCTGCCGAACGGCATGGTGCTGGTCACCGGGCCGACCGGCAGTGGCAAGACGACGACGCTCTATACCGGTCTGCTCAAGCTCAACACGGTGGTACGCAATGTCGTCACCGTCGAGGACCCGATCGAATACCAGCTGACCGGCATCAACCAGATCCAGGTCAGGCCGCAGATCGGGCTCAATTTCGCCAGCCTGTTGCGCTCGATCCTGCGCCAGGACCCGGACGTGATCATGATCGGCGAGATCCGCGACCTCGAAACCGTGCAGATCGCGGTCCAGGCGGCGCTGACCGGGCATCTGGTGCTGTCGACGCTGCACACCAATTCGGCCGCGGCGACGATGACCCGGCTGCGCGACATGGGGCTCGAAGATTATCTGTTGACCGCGACCTTGAAAGCGGTGCTGGCGCAGCGGCTGGTGCGGCGGCTCTGTCCCAAATGCAAGACGCCGGAGGCGGCGCCGGCGGCGCTGCGCGAGCGCTTTGGCCTCGACCGGCTCGCCGGAGACGGCCCGATCACGCTCTACCACCCGAAGGGGTGCCCCGAATGCCGCGGCACCGGGTTTCGCGGACGACGCGCGATCGCCGAGCTCTTGGTGCCCAGCCGGGCGATCGACCGGCTGATCTTCGAGGGTGCGGACGACAGCGCGATCGAGCGCGCCGCGGTCGAGAGCGGCATGCGGCCGATCTTCGACAGCGGCCTCTTGGCGGTGCTCGACGGCGACACCACGATCGAGGAGGTGGTGCGCTGCATCAGGAGCGAGGCGTGACGGCGTAGGGTGGGTCGAGCCGGGCGACAGTCGGGGGAAATTCGCCGAAACCCGCCGCCTCAGCGGACCATGATGGGCGTCGCTCCGCTCTGCCCATCCTACGATTGCCGGGCGTGGATTGACGCGCGCCGCTAGTCGGCGGACAACTGCAGCCGATCATTACGGGGCCTCGGATGAGCCCGCAGCCGGAGAATTGAGATGCCGTCGTTCCGCTGGTCGGCGATCAATGGCGGCGGCGAAGTGGTGCGCGGGGTCATGGAGGCACCCGACCGCGGCGCCGTGGTCGACCGGCTGCAGCGACAGGGGCAGACGGTGCTGCGCGCCGACCCGGCGACCGGGCGACGCGGGCTGGGCGAGCTGTTGCAGCTCGAAATCGGCGGTGCGCGCGGCCTCGACAAGAATGCGCTGAGCGAGACCACCCGCGAGCTGGCGATCATGCTGGCCGCCGGGCAGGACCTCGACCGCGCGCTGCGCTTCGTCGTCGACAATACCCGCAGCACCCGCGCCCGCACCGTCCTCGGCCGGGTCCGCGACAAAGTGCGCTCGGGCAGCTCGCTGGCGGCGGCACTCGCTGGCGAGCCGCGCAGCTTTTCCAAGCTCTATGTCGGTCTCGTCCGCGCCGGCGAAGCGGGCGGCACTCTGCCTGCCACCCTCGAGCGCCTGGCAGCACTCCTCGAGCGCGAGCGCAGCCTCAGCGCCAGCCTGCGCGCGGCGCTGATCTATCCGGCGCTGCTGGTGGTGGCGGCGATTGGCTCGATTGTGCTGTTGCTCGATTACGTATTGCCGCAGTTCGTCCCGATCTTCGAGCAGTCAGGTGCCCAGCTGCCAACCGCAACCCGCGTGCTGATGGCCCTGGGCAGCGTGGTCGGCGCCGCGACCCCCTGGCTGTTGGCGGCGGCGCTGGTCGGCGGTGTGGTGGTGCGCCAGCTGCTGGCCCAGCCCGCCTACCGGCTGCCCTTCGATCGGCTGCTGCTGCGCCTGCCGGTCGCCGGCGGCCTGATCCGCGAGACCATCGCGGCACGGCTGACGCGCACGCTCGGCAGCCTCTTGGAAAACGGCGTGCCGCTGATCGCCGCCCTCGGCATCGCCAAGGACGCGCTCGGCAACCTCGCCGCGGCGGACGCGGTCGACGCGGCGGCGCTCCAGGCCAAGGGCGGCGCCGGCCTCGCCCGCCCGCTCGCCGCCGCGCGGGTGTTTCCGGCGCGCACGATCCACCTGTTGCAGCTCGGCGAGGAAGCGGCGCAGCTCGCCCAGATGTCGCTGAAGGCGGCCGACATCCATGACGAGGAGGCGCGGCTGAAGATGCAGCGATTGGTGGCGCTGGCGGTGCCGCTGATCACGATCACGATGGGCCTCGCGGTGGCCGGCATTATCAGCGCGCTGCTGACGGCGATGCTGAGCCTCAATGACCTTGCCCACTGAAGCCGGCCCGCCGCCGTGCCTGCGCCGCCATGCGCCCGGCATCGGGCGGGGCCGCGGCTTCACCTTGATCGAGCTGTTGGTGACGCTGGCCGTCATGGGTCTCGCGCTGATGCTGATCGCCGGCTACAAGGCGCCGTGGAGCCGCACCCTCGGGCTCGAGGGCACCGCCGCCGAACTGGCCTCGGGCCTGCGGCTGGCGCGCTCGCAGGCGATCGCCGACAACCGCCCGGTCGATTTTGCGCTGGATCTGGCGGCCCATCGCTACCGGGTCGGCGATACCCCGCCGCACCCGCTGCCCGTCCGGCTGGCGCTCGGGCTATTGACGGTCAACGGCGAAAAGCTCAACGCCACCGCCGGCGACATCCGCTTCAACCCGGACGGCAGCTCGACCGGCGGCCGGATCACGCTCGCCGACGGGAGCCAGCGGATGGCCGTCGGGGTCGACTGGCTGACCGGACGGGTCACGGTCGCCGATGCGCGCTGAGCGCGCGCCGGACGACGCCGGCTTTACTCTGCTCGAGGTCGTGGTGGCGCTGGCCATCGCCGCATTGGCGCTGGTTGCGCTGTTTCAGGCCGGCAGCGGCGGGCTGTTTGCGGTCGACACCGCGGCGCGGTCGGAGGAGGCGTTGCAGCGCGCCCAGTCCCACCTGGCCGCACTCGGTCGCGACGCCGCTCTGATCGAGGGCGATTCGAGCGGCGACGACGGCGGCGGCTACCGCTGGCGGCTGCGGGTGCAGCCGGTGGCGCAGCGGCAGGGCGTGGCGGCGGACGGGGTCACGCCGCAGACGACGGCGCTGTTCGACGTCGAGGTCGCGATTTCCTGGCAGGACCGGGGGCACCAGCGCGCGGTCGTGCTGCGCACCCTGCGGCTCGGCGGCGGCGGCGCCAGCGGCTGACATGGCAGCGGCTGAGATCATGGCGGCCGAGCCGGGCATCGGGGGAAAACACCCGGTCGGCGGACAGAGCGGGTTCACCCTGCTCGAAATGCTCGTCGTCGTGGTCGTGCTCGGCCTGCTCGTGGTCGGGCTGACCCAGGGCGTGCGCGGCGGGCTGGCGTTGTGGAATGCGCAGCAGCGCCGCCTCGGCGAAACCGCAGATTTGGACGATTCGGCGCGCCTGTTGCGCAGCTTGCTGACCGGTATCGCGGCGGCCCCGGCGGACGGGTCGGGCGCAGGCGGCAGCGTCGAGGCGATAACCGGCGAGCGCGATCATCTGAGCTTTGTCGGCGACCTGCCAACCGGGCTCGGCACCACGCGGCGCGCGGATATCACGATTGTGCTTCGTGGGCGCAACCTGGTGCTGAGCTGGACCCCGCATCTGCACGAAATCTCGACGGGTCCGGCGCCCCGGCCGACCGAGACCGAGCTGATCGCCGGCGTCACCCGGATCGAGTTCTCTTATTGGGGCTCCGCGTCGCCGGACCAGCCGGCGGCATGGCAGACCCGGTGGGACGGCCCCGCGGCTCCCGAACTGATTCGCATTCGGCTCGTCTTCGCCAAGGGCGACCGGCGCCGCTGGCCCGATCTGATCGTCGCTCCCGTGCTCTGAGCAGGGCCGGCGATTCGCGGCGCAGCGAAATTCGTCGCGATCGAGGACCGCGAGGGAGTTCTCTCGTTTGGCGGTCAATCGGATCGTAAGACCCGGCATGCGAGAATTTCGGGCTGTCCGACAAACGGTTGACCGGCTCTCTTGTTGCAAACGCCTTGATCGGGCCACATTCGGGCACTTTGTTGGCCAGGCCACGATTGGCGTCCTGTCGGCCCTTGCCGCGCGCCCGGCGCTCTGTAGCATGGCGGCACAGCTTTCTGGCGGATTTGGATCGGTTCGGTTCCAGGTCATGGTGCGCGATTTCTTTCGCTGGTGGTTCGGACAGCTGGCGGACCTCTTGCCCCAGCGCTTGCGCCGTTCCGATCCGACGGTCGCCGATGCCACGGTCATCACACCGGCTGCCGCGGAGGATGGGAGTTTTGCGGAGGTCGCGGTCGGCCTGCGCCGAAACGGCAGGGAGACGCCGCTCGGCCATTTCGCCATCGGCGCCGCCGGGCTCGCCGAATTGCCGCGCTCGTCGGCTACGCCGGCGGTGCTGCGCCTGGGCGAGGCGGAGGTGCTGGGCAAGACGCTGATCCTGCCGCTCGCCGCGGAACGAGAGATCGACCAGGCCTTGGCCTTCGAAATGGACCGGGAAACCCCGTTCAAGGCCGAGGAGCTCTATTGGAACCACCGCATCCTGGCGGCAGACCGGCAAACCGGGCGCATTTCGGTGCGCCTGCTGGTGATCCCAAAGACGAAGCTCGACCCGCTGATTGCGTTTCTCGCTCAGACCGGTCTGCCGCCGGTGCGGGCGGAGATCGCCGATGGGCCCGACGCCGGCTCCTGGCTGCCGCTCGACGGCGACGGCCGGCCGGTCCATCCCGGCGCCAGCCGCCTGATCCGGCCCGCGGCGGCTTGCTGCGCGGCCCTGGCGCTGGCCGCGATCGTCATCCCTTTCATGCGGCAGACGACGACCATGGCCGGGCTCGATCGGGAGCTGGCGTCGGGACGCGCCGCCGCCGCCGAAGCCGAAAGCCTGCGCCGGGAAATCCGGCAATTGTCGGGCAGCGCCGATTTGGTCGAGAAGGAGCGCAATACGGTTGGACAGCCGCTCGCGGTGCTGGCTGCGGCGACCGACGTCATGCCCGACGACAGCTATCTGACCGAGATGGAGCTGCGTCAGCGCAAGCTGACGCTGAGCGGCCGGTCGGCCGCCGCCGCCCGCCTGATCGGGGCTTTTGCCGCCAGCGGCGAGTTCCGCAATCCGGCCTTTGCCGCGCCGGTCACACGGATCGAGGCACTGCATCAGGAAATCTTCACGATCATTGCGGAGGTCGCGCCGTAATCTCGCTCACAGCCATGCCGACTGGCCGGCGGGGTCGACTCTTGGCTTTGGGTCTGGCTTTCGTCACCCTGGGGGGCCTCTATTTTCTCGCCGTCGCTCCGTTGCTCGGCCTTTACGCGGACCGACAGGAGCAGTTGGAGAACGGCCGCATGCTGCTGCCTCGGCTGCAGGCCGCCGACGCCGCGCTGCCGGAATTGCGGGCGCGGGTCGCGGAACTGCGCGCCGCGGCACGCACGCGCAAGGTCACGCTGGACGGCGCCAGCGACGCCATTGCCTCGGCCAATCTGCAGAGCCGTATCGAAGGCTTCGCCGCCGCGGTTGGTGCCACGATCGGCAGCACCGAGAGCCTGCCGCCGGAGACCCGCGACGGCTACCGCCGCATCGGGCTGCGGTTTGCGTTGAACGGTCCATACGAAACCGTGGTGAAGCTGCTGGCCAAGCTGGCGGAGGCGACGCCGCCGCTGATCGTCGACAATCTGCAAATCCACGGCGTGCTGCGCCGGCCGGGGTTGCCGCAGGACGCCGAATCTGATCCCGGTCTCGATGCCGGGCTCGATGTCTATGGGTTCCGCAGCGCCGACAAATCGGCAGCGAACGAGCCATGATCGAACGTCTGACATTGCCGTTGCTGCTCGCCGGCTGCCTGCTGTTAGGGGCGATCCTCGTCATCGAGCTCGAGCCCTCTCCGGCTCCCTGGAAGCTCGCAACCGCGGCGCCCCCGATGCCGAGCGTTGCTCCAACTCCTCAGCGCCGCGGGCCCGGCAGCCGGTATGACGCGCTCTCGGCAACCGCGCTCGCGCGCCCGTTGTTCAGCAGCACGCGGCGCCCGCCACCGCGCGGCGGCGCGGACGGTGACGCCGATTCGGGTCTTGCCGATACCCGGCTCGCAGGGATCGTCACCGAGCCCGGGCATCGGATCGCGATCTTTGCTCCGTCCGGCGCCAAGCCGATGACGGTGACCGAGGGCGAAACCGTCGGCGGGTGGCGGGTCGACAGCATCACCCCCGTCGAGGTCTCATTGAGCGGCCCGGGCGGGATCAAGACCTTGCAGCCGAAGTTCGATCCGAACCTGGCGCCGGCCGCCGGACCGCCCTCCGTCGTCAACCGACCGGCCGTCGGGCCGGGCGGCGCCCCATTCCCGTCCTTCCCCGGATCGGCGGGGCCGGGGGTGCGGCCGGGGCTGCCGCCGGTCTTCAACCGTGCGCCGCCGCGCCCGGGTCTGCGAGGGCGGCCGTGAACCGCCGGCGACGATCGGCCGCCCTGCCGGCGATGGCCGTGGGGCTGATCCTGCTCGCTTCGTGCCAGGTGCCGCCGACCCCCAGCCTGACCCCGCTCGAGCAGCCGGCCGCGCTGCAGCCGGCAGCGCCGCGGGTGAGCGGGTCCATTCCGGGACAGCAAACCCATGAGCGCGCCTTCGAGGACCGCCGGGCCCCGAGCCGAATGGCCGCCGGCTCGGCCGGATCGCCCCCGCCCGGCGTCGTCGCCGGGGAGAGTGGCGACGTCACCCTCAATTTCGTCGACACCGACATTCGCGAGATCGCCCGCACCATTCTCGGCACGACGCTGAAGCTCGATTTCACCATCGACCCGGCGGTCCACGGCACCGGATCGATCGAGACTGCAACGCCGCTGCCGCGTTCGGCCCTGCTGCCGGCGCTCGAAACCCTGCTCAACCAGAATGGCGCGACGCTGGTTCAGCGCGGCGGGCTCTATGCCATCGTGCCGATCGCGGTCGGCGCGGTCAGCAACCAGGCCTCGGGCGCCGGCTCGGTCGGTGCCGGCGCTCAGGTCGTCCCGCTGCGCTACACCTCGGCCAAGGACCTCGCCAAGATCCTGGAGCCTTACGTCGGCGAGGGCGGCAAGATTGCCGCCGACCCGGCGCGCAATGCGATCCTGGTGACCGGCGACGCCGCCGTGCGCCAGACCGTAGTCGCGCTGATCCGAGCCTTCGACATCGATATTCTCTCGGGGCGGTCCTACGCCCTGTTCCCGGTCGGCGACGGCGATCCGGCCAAGATCGCGGGCGAGCTCGAAAAAGTCCTGCAGGCCCAGACCGAGGGCCCGCTCGGCGGCATTGTCCAGGTGCTGCCGATGGAGCGGGTCAACGCGGTTCTCGTGGTCTCCTCGCAGCCGCGCTATCTCGACGCCGCCGACCGCTTTTTCAAGCTGGCGGCGCGGGTCCAAGACGCGACCGCGCGGACCTGGCACGTCTATTACGTGCAGAACGGCCAGAGCACCGACCTCGAAAACCTGCTGCAGCGCGCGTTTACCCCGGGCCACGTTTCCCCCACTCCCGCCGCACCCGGCAGCACCGCTCCCGGTGCCGGGCAGCAGACCGTAGGTTTCGGCAACACCGCGGGCGGAGCCGGCGGCGCCGCCGGCGGCTCGACGGCTTTCGGGGGCGCCGGCGGGACAACCGGTCTGAGCGGCGGCGCCGGCGCAACCGGCCAGACCGGCGCCGGCGGAACCCCGGGCGGGCTCGGCTCGGGCATACCGGCGGCGACAACCACCGCGGCGGCGGGCACCCCGGCGACCGAGCCGCTGTCGGCCGAGACCGGGGGCCAAGCCGCGGGCGCCGAGAACCGGATCCGCATTCTGGCCAACCAGACCAACAACGCTCTGTTGATCTATGCGACACCCGACGAATACTCGGTGATCGAAGGAATGCTGCGCAAGATCGACATCGTCCCGCTCCAGGTGTTGATCGACGCCACCATCGCCGAGGTCGACCTCAACAATCAGCTGCAATACGGCACGCAGTTCTATTTCAAGGCCGACCACATCGCGAACACCTTGGGGACGCCGTCGCCGAGCGGCTTCCCGTCGCTGACGAGTCTGGCCTTCCCGTCACCGTCGCCGTACTTCATCTTGAGCAAATCGCCGAATTTCGCGCTTGCCGCGCTGGCCGACGTGACCAAGGTCAAGGTGCTGTCGGCGCCCGAGGTCATGGTCCTCGACAACCAGCCGGCACGCCTACAGGTCGGCCAGCAGGTGCCGGTTCTGACCCAGACGCAGCAGAGCACGCTGACCTCGGGCGCCCCGATCGTCAACAGCGTCGACTACTATGCGACCGGGGTCATCATGCAGGTGACGCCGCGGGTCAACACCGGCGGTCTGGTTACCCTCGACATCGCCCAGGAGGTCAGCGACGTTGCCCAGGCGGCGACCAACACGGTAACCGGCTCGCCAACCTTTGACGACCAGGTGTTCCGGACTCGGGTCGCGGTCCAGGACGGCCAGACCGTCGGTCTCGCCGGGCTGATCCGCGACAACGTCTCGCAGCAGAACGCCGGGCTTCCCTTTCTCAAGGACATCCCGATCCTCAGCACGCTGTTTTCGACCCAGGCCAATTCGCGGATGCGCACCGAGCTGTTGGTGCTGATCACCCCGCATGTCGTGCACGACCAGCGCGACGCGCGGGCGCTGACCGAAGACCTGCGCAGCCAGCTGATCAACGCGGGGCTGGTTCCGCAACAGGTGGAGCGGCAGGGCGCTTCGGGCTCGGCCAACCCCAACGGCCTGTGAGTGCGATGCGGCGGCCGGCGCCGCGCAGTTCTGTGCGCCGCAGCGGCGGCTTTGCGCTGCTGATCGTGCTGTGGACGTTGGTGCTGATCGGCTTTCTCGTGCTCCATCTGACCGCGAGCGGGAGAACCGAGATCCGCATCGCCGACAACCTCGTCGACAACGCGGTGACCGGGGCCGCCGCCGACGGGGCCATTGCCGACGCCATCTTCAACCTGTCGAACCCGCAGCCCGATCAACGCTGGCCGCTCGACGGGACCGCCCATGCGCTGACCATCGGCCACAGCCGCGTTGTCGTGCGCCTCGAAGACGAGGCGGCGCGGGTCAATCCGAACCTGGCGTCGCCGGCCCTGGTCGAGGCGCTGTTGCGCGCTGTGGGCAGCGACCCCGAAACCGCGCATCGTCTCGCGGCGGCCATCGCCGATTGGGTCGGGACGAGCGAAACGCCGCAGCCGCAGACGGCGTTGCTGGCGCAGTACAGCGCGGGCGGGCTCGATTACGGACCGCCTGGGGCGCCGGCCGAGAGCCTGGACGAACTCGGCCGCGTTCTGGGCATGACCCCGGCGCTGTTCGCCAAGCTGCGGCCACATCTGACGCTCTACGGAGCGGCCGAGCCTGATCCGGGCGGCGCCGACCCGGTGGTCGCCGCGGCTCTCGCCCAGCTCGCGACGGCCTCCCAGACCGATCTTCCGGCGAACCCTGCGCCCGAGGACGTGCTGACCGTGCGGATCGTCGCCGCGGCGCTCGGACCGGGAAACGCCCGGATCACCCGCACCGCCATTGTGCGGGTGGGATCGACCCTGCCGCAAGGCTACGTGGTGCTGGCCTGGGGCAACAGGGTCGACTGATCCGGCAGACCCGCGCGAGCGTTCCGGCCGGACGCCGTTCAGTTGTTGGCGATTTCCGCATCCGAGCCGGTGCCGCCGGGCTTTCCGGTCGGGCCCAGCGAGTAGAGATCATAATCGTGCCCCGGCCGATCGCTCGGCATGCGGTAGAGGAACGGATGACCCCACGGATCGTCCGGCACCTTTTCCCCTTTGAGATACGGCCCGCTCCAATTCTCCACTCCCTCGGGGCGCACCAGCAGCGCCTCGAGGCCCTGATCGCTCGTCGGGTAGCTGCCGACGTTGAGCTTGTAGATATCGAGCACGCTGGCCATGCGCTCGATCGACTGGTGGGCGATTTTTTCCTTGGCGGAGCCGAGCTGGCGCAGCGCCGCGGGTGCCACCAGGCCGATCAGCAGGCCGAGGATGGCGAGCACGACGAGCAGCTCGAGCAGCGTGAAACCCTGCTGCCGACGCCGGCGCGTCGCACGCGGCATCGAGCGGATCGACCGAAAGGAATTTGAGGTTGTCCAACGGCGCAGGACCGGAACGCTGTGAAGCCCGTTCGACTATCGCCAGATATGGGCAAATTCATGACACTGAGCGGCCCGATTGTCCGACGGGTTCGGCTGTTCGCCGGTCTCGACCGCGCATCCGGGATCCGGGTCAATCGTCCGCGAGCACAGCAGATCGGTCAGGGCGGCCGCCCGCGGCGCCGCGCGGAAATCGTGGATCAGCGCCAGGATTTCTTCGATCCGCTCGCCGGAGAGCTGCGCATGTGGCAGCAGGGCGCGGCATTTGGCGTCGATATCGGCCCAGGCGATGCCGAGCATTCCCGCCCCCTTCGGCACGAAGACGGTGCTCGTGCCGGTGCGGCCGTCGGTCGTGCGGATGGTCACGGTGGCGCCCTGCCGGTAGCGGGCGATGTCGTCGCGCGGCGGCGGGCCCACCCGGACCTTGTCGATCAGCCGATGGATGACCGGGTCGGCGATCTTGGCCGCGGTCGCGTGCGCCCAGGAGAATTCGCGGTCGGCCGCGCCGGCGGCGAGGAAATAGGCCGGGCTGTGCGCCATGTCGATCAGGTCGGCCGGGTGCAGTGGCCCGGCGAGCGCCGTGACGCCGGGGCGCGAGAGGGTGATGCTGTCGATCTCGTCGGCGGCGATCCGCCCGTCTCTGGCGGCGTTGGCGGCGGCCTCGGCCAGCGCGTGGTGCGGATGGCCGCCGGGAACCAGCTTGACCGCCATGTCGGTGACGATGTCCCAGGATTGTCCGAGGTCGCGCGTGACCTGCGCCCCGGCAGCGGCGCCGCCGACCTCGCCATAGACCGCGAAAAACCCGTGGGGAGCTTCGAGAATGCTCTCTTCCGCCTGAAACCCGCGCTCGGCCGCAAGCACCGCGTTGACCCCCAGCAGCGCCGCCAGCCCGGCATGGTATTCGCGCGCCACGCTGGTGTTGGCCGCCGCAGCGAGGCCGCCGATGGAGGTCGCCGACAACGCGATCGCCTGCGCGGTCCGCGCCGCGTCGAGCCGCAGCAGCGAGCTGCGGCTACCGCCGCGGCGAAAATCGCCACCAGGCAGCCGTGAAAGCCGCTTCTTCGGAAGCCCGGGGTGATCGCCTCGCCGATCCGGCCGGCCGCCTCGTAGCCGAGCACGATCGCGGTCAGCACCTCTTCGCCCCCGGCTCCGGTGCGCTCGGCGATCGCCAGCGTCGCCGCGGTCAACGGCGTGCCGCAATGGACGATGTTGCGCAGATCGCTGTCGTCGCAAGCCGCGGCGTCGCTCATCACCGCGTTCGCCTGGGCCGCATCGGCCATCGGCAATTTGGCCCCGGCCTCGAACCACACCGCGGAGTCAGGCCGGCCGCCGCGCTCGCGGGCCAAGGCCCGGATGATCGCCGCCGATTCAAGGCCGGAGCCGAAGGCGGCGCTGGCGATCGTGCTGGCGATCAGCATCGCCGCGTGGTCGATCGCCTGCTCCGGCAGGTCGGCGGCGGAGGTCCTGGTCAGAAACTCGGCGAGGTCGCGGGCGACGGTCATCGGCCGTTCCTTATCGGGATTCGGTCCAGCTCTCGGAGAAGGCCAGCGCGCAGGTGCTGAACGGCCGCCCCTCGCGCTGCACCGGCCACGGCCGGCCCGCGGCCTCGCTGCCGTCGACGGTCAGTCGGACGCCGAGCGCCGGGATCAGCAGACTACACACCCCGAAGCGCCGCCCTCCCTCGTTGGGCTGGGTGTGGATCAGCATCGGATCGCCGATCTCGTACCAGGTCAGCACCACCTCCTCGTCGCTCGACACCACCCGCTCGGTCCAGAAATAGCGCGGGTCGCCCGATTTGACGAACTCGGCATCGGTGACCGGGATCGCCGCGTCCGCCGTCTCCGGGTTCAGCATCCCCTGGACGGTCGCCTGCAGCCAGCGCGCCATCGCGATGTTGTCGGACCAGATGCGCCAGCGGTTTTCGGTCAGCTCGCTCTTCAGATAGAGGACGTGTCCCGGTCCCGCCGGACAGGTGATGATGCGCCAGAAGCTGGCATTGGTCGTCTGTGGGCCGCCATCGCTGGCGCTCAAGCGAATAAACGGGTTTTCGCCGGTCAGGATCACGCGGTTGGGATCGGCGGGCATCGCGAACTCCTCCCTCCAAGCACGACACTCGGCGATCGTAGTCGATGGCCGGCCGGGGCGCCACTCACGCGACTTTCGCCCGACACCCGGCCTTTGGTAGGCTGGCCAGTCTCCGATCATGCCGCGAGAGAACAATGCGCCTCAACCTCAATCAGATCGGCCAAATCGCCTTGCCGGTGATCGATACCGAGCGCGCGGAAGCCTTCTACGAGAAGGTGATCGGCCTGCGCAAGCTGTACCGGTTCGGGGATTTGTTGTTCTTCGACTGCGCCGGAGTTCGGCTCCTGCTCGAGAAGATAAAGACCCTGCCGAGTTCCATCCGCAGGGGATGCATTTACTTTCGTTGCGCGGACATCGCCTTGGCCGTGGCAGAGCTCGAGAGGCGCGGCGTCACCATCACGCATCGGCCTCATCGGATCGCGGAGATGGACGACCACGATCTGTGGATGGCGTTCTTCGACGATCCTGACGGCCATACGTTGGCCGTGATGCAGGAGGCGCCCAAAGGCTACGTGCTCCGCTCGTGAGCCAAATCCAATATTCATTGTCTCGGGCCGAGGAGCCTCCACGCCAACTCTCCCCCGCCTGCTGGAAGGGGAGGAGACCCGCGTTGGCGGGAGGGTGGGCATGCCGGAGGCGCCGATTTTCTTTACATCAGAAAGACGCCCTTGCCGGTGGTCTGGGTGTCGAACAGGCGGTAGGCCTCGTCGGCCTGGTCGAGCTTCCACTGGTGGGTGAAGAGCCGGTTCGACCTCGACCTTGCGCTCGACGCAGAACTTCGCGCAATCGGCCTGGCCCTGCCACGAGAAGGTCCACGAGCCGATGATCGTCAGCTGCTTCCTGAGCATGTCGGGGCTGACGTCGATGGTCACGTTGTTGCGCTCGCCGACAAAGGCGACGGTCCCCCAGACCTTGGCGCTGCGCACTGCGGCGATGCGGCCCTCGGGCTGGCTCGAGGTGTCGAGGGTGCAGTCGGCGCCGCCATGGGTCAGGTCCTTGATGGCGCCCACCGGATCGTTCGAGCGCGGATTGACCGTTTCCCAGGCGCCGAATTCCTTGGCGCGTTCGAGCCGCTCGGGGCTGACGTCGAGGGCGATGACGCGCGCGCCCATCGCCGCGGCAAGCTGGGTCGCCGACAAGCCGACCGGCCCCTGGCCGAACAGCGCGATCGTGTCGTTGCCCGAGAGGTTCAGCCGGCGCAACGCGCCATAGGCAGTGCCGGTGCCGCAGGCGATCGCCGCCCCGGCGGCAAACGACAATTCGTCGTGCAGCGGCACCAGGGTGAAGGCCGGCACCTTGAGCCAGCGCGCGTGCCCGCCATGGGCATTGTTGCCGTACACCAGGACCGGCTCCTCCTGGCACAATTGCGACCAGCCCGAGCGGCAATGGTTGCACACGGTGCAGCCCTTGTAGTGGTGCACCATGACGCGCTGGCCCACCCTCGCCTGCTTGGCGTCGACGCCCGGGCCGACCGCGGCGACGATGCCGCAGGGCTCGTGCCCGCCGATGACCGGGTCGGGGTTGACCGGCAATCCGCCGCTGGCGCCGCCGGATTTGGGCCGGCGGTACTGGTGCAGGTCGCTGCCGCACATGCCCGAGGCCTTCATCTCGACGACGACCTCGCCCGGCCCTGGCGTCGGGTCCGGAAACTCCATCAGCTCGATTTCCCGCTCGCCCGTGAAGACCACGCCGCGCATCGCTCCCTCCGCATGGTTGTGGGGTCTCGGTACGGGAGCCTACGCTCTTTCAGGCCAGCCCGGTAACCCCGCGGAGCGGCCGGCGAGGCGCCAGCGCGGAGAGCGGACAGGGCGGGGTTGCCGCCCGCGCGCGACCGCGGTAAAGCCGGGCATCCGCCGCGACGAGGAACCCGCCCGATGCACCCCGACAAGCCGCATCTCGAATTTCACCGCGTCGACATGAGCTCCGGCTGGGAGACGCCGTCCGGCTATCCTCCCGGCATCGAGCAGAAGATCCTTGCCGGCGCGCTCGATGAGAAAGGGCATCGCGGCAGCCGCACTCGCCTGTTGCGCTTTGCCCCGGGGGTGTTCACGACGGCGCCGTTTGTCCATGATTATTGGGAGGAGGTCTACCTGGTTGCGGGCGACCTGACCGTCGGCAACGATGCGCAGGGACAGGGTGGCGAGAATTTCCCCTCAGGAACCTATGCGTGCCGCCCGCCGGGTGCGGTGCACGGCCCGTTCAAGTCGATCCGCGGCTGCCTGCTTTACGAAACTCACTATTACGCGGGCGAATGAGGGCAAACGACAACGAAAGGTGGATGCCGGGAGGGAGGGACGAGCGCAAACGCGACAACTCCCAGGCCGGTTTGATCCGACGATAACCTACGAAGTCAGCCCATTTCGTTTCGGGCCGATCTCTAACTCGGATCGAGTCCGAAGGCGGGACCGGCGCGGCGGCGCAGTTCCTCGCCGAGTGCCGTGCCGAGGGAAGCGGCGTCGGCCATCGGCCCCGATCGCCGCGCGCGGATCTCGGCGCGCCCGTCCGGGGTCAATAGCAACCCCTCGATCGTCAGCCGGTCGCCATCGAGTTGGGCTAAGCCGCCGATCGGGGTGTGGCACGAGCCGTCGAGCACCGCCAGCATCGCCCGCTCGGCGCCGGTGCAGGCAGCACTTCGCGGGTCGTGCAGCGGCGAGAGAAGCTGGCGCACCCAGTCGTCCCCGCCGCGGCATTCGACCGCGAGCGCCCCTTGGCCGACCGCCGGCAGCATGATCTCGGGCGGCAGGATCTCGGTCGCCAGGTGTGCGAGGCCAATGCGTTCCAGCCCGCACAATGCCAGGAGGGTCGCGTCAACCTCCCCGGCTTCGAGCTTGCGGATACGCGTATTGGCGTTGCCGCGGAACGGCACGATCTTGAGATCTGGCCGCAGCCGCAGCAGCTGCGCCTGGCGCCGCAGCGAGGCGGTGCCGACGACCGCACCCTGCGGCAGGGCGGCGAGTTCCGCGGCGCCCGGCGACAGGAATGCGTCGCGAGGGTCGTCGCGCGGCAGGACGCAGGCGATCTCGACCCCGTCCGGCAGCCAGATCTCGAGGTCTTTCAGCGAATGCACCGCGAGATCGATCCGGCCGGCGAGGAGCGCCTCGTCGATCTCCTTGGCGAACAGCCCCTTGCCGCCGATCTCGGCCAGCCGCCGGTCCTGCACCCGGTCGCCGGTGGTGCGGATGGCGACGATCTCGACCGCGCCGTCGGCGGCGAGGTCGGGATGAATGGCGCGCAGTCGGTCGCGCACGAGCCCGGTCTGGCTCAGCGCCATCGGGCTGCCGCGGCTGCCGATGCGCAGGGGGCGGGGTGGGGCGGGCATGTCCTCGCCGTTCTTTTAACCCGACCGCAGGCTGCGTTCCAACCGGCGTGAGGCCGGCGCCCGATCAAAGCCGGGCGGCAAATTTTCTGCTGTGGTGTGAAGCGGGTCACAGCGTGATGGCGGTCTTGATGCTGGGATGTGCCGAGCCGCCGCAGGCGATCACCGATCGCCCCGGCGCCGGCTCTACGGAGGCCATATGCACCTTCTCTCCTCGCTGTGGCCGCCCAACATCCTGCGACAGCTCCGTCAAGGGCAGGAATCCTCGACTTTCGAGCGGCTCGGCCGGTCGCGGCATGTCGCGGATCTGCGGCTGATCTTTTCGGTCACGGTCATCATCATGATCGCGGCCTCGATCCTCGCCTTGCTCTTCTGCTTCGAGCACGAGGTCATCAGCAATTGGAAGACCATCAAATCGAGCCACAGCGGCTGGATCTGGCCGCAGCTGGTGTTCTCGGCGATCGGCGACAGCGCCGCCTTTATTGGCGCGATCGGGGCGGTCGGCTGCGGCGTGCTCACCTGGACCTATCAGACCGGCAGCGCCCGTCTGGGCGTGGTCGATCTGTTCGCCTGCGAGATCGCCACCCTGTGCCGCGTCGCCGCCGTGGTCGATATGGTGCCGCGCTACATCGCCCTGTTCGAGGGCGGACCGCAGACCGTCCGGCCGCGCGACATCGATGGCGACATGCCGGACGACGGCAGTCATTTCACCTCGCAGGAAAGCTATTTCCCGGTATTCGAGTTGTCGGTGAAGGATCTGCAGCCGCTGGAAGCGGACGTGGTCGACAACGTCACCGCGTTTTACACGTATATGAAGGTGATGCGGGATTCGCTGCGAAAACTCGCCGACATCCACCCGTCGCCGGCAGGCGGGTCGCCGGCAGTGACGATTGGCATCGCGCCCTCGTCAGCGTGATCTACATGCAGTTTCTCGGGCTGGAGAGCGCGCGCAAATCGATCAAGGGCCTGGTCGAGTACGAGCCGGCCAAGGCCGAGGATATTTTCACGATTCTGCTGAGCGAACTGGTCGCCTACGGCTTTCTGCGCGAGCGGTTCAAGGGCGATCTGAGGCAACGGCGGCTGGAGGCGCGGGACGAGAAATATCGCCGCGAGATCCCGGAGCTGTACCGCACCCTCAACCAGAGAACCGGAAAGCAGTGGGCGAAAGCCCAGGATGTCGCCGAGGAGGTCATGAAACGCTACGCCGCGGTCTTTGCCGAGCCAGCCCGGCAGCCCGCTCCTTTGCCGGAATTGGCGTAGGCGCCAGGATATGCCCAGGCAAAGGATTTGTGCCGGCGCAGCCTAGCCGCCCGGCAATACCGGCAGGGTGCGGGTCAGCGCCAGCCAGAATACGGCAAAGCCGATCGACAGAATCGCGATCGGCACTCCGGCGCGCGCATGCTCGGCAAAGCCGAGCCTCACGCCCATCCGCTCCGCCCGCTCGGCGATCAAGAGATTGGTCAGGCTGCCGGTCAGGATCAGGTTGCCGGCGAGGCTCAAGAGCAGGGCCAGCGCATAGAGCGCGCCCGGCGGTGCCGTCGGCCACAATTGCAGCAGCAGCATCGAAGCCCCGACGCTGCCGATGGCATTGCTGGCGAGGAGGCTGAACGGCGTCAGCAGCAGGAGATTGTCGGGCAAGAGGCGGTGGTCGGTCAGGAACGCCAGCAGCCGCGCCGTGACGCCGGCTTGGTTCAGCGCCCCGGTGATCGCGAACAGGCAGGAGACCAGCAGCAGCAACGGCCAATCGACCGCGGCGATCATCGTGCGGCTGGTGATCTTGCGGTTGGCGAGCAGCAGTGCGGCGATGATCAGGGCGCCGATCTCGCGCGGCAGCGGGGTCGCGAACAGGACCAGCAGCGCCAGCACTGCGACCAGCCCCTTGATCGTCTGGTTGCGGTCAAACGGGCGGGCGGCGGCGAAAATCGGCGATGCAACAGCGGGCGGCTCGGCAGGTTCCGCGGGCGCGCCCAGCGTGATGCGCTGGTGCCATTGCAGCCAGACGACCGCATAGACCACGGTCAGCGCAAACAATGCCGGGACCGCGCAGATCGCCGAAAATCTCCAGAAATTCAGCTGGCCGAGCGAGCCGATCAGGATGTTCTGCGGATTGCCGATCAGGGTGGCGGCCGAGCCGGCGTTGGTGGCGGCGGCCAAGGCGATGACCAGCGGGCGCGGGTCGAGGCTGCGCGCCTGGGCGCCGGCGATCAGCAAGGGGGCGATCGCGATAATGATGATGTCGCTTGCCAGCACCGCCGACAGAGCACCGGCAATGGCGACGGTCAGCCCGATCAGGGTGGCGAACCCGCGCGGCGTGCCGGTGATCGTGCGCGCGCACAGATCGACAAAGCCCGATTGCGCGAACTGGGCCGAGATGATCATCATCGCGAACAGGAAGGCGATCGTCGGCATGTCGACGTCGCTGCCGAAATCGTCGAGCGTCATCTGCCCGCTGGCCAACAGCGCGATGACCGCGAGCAGCGCGATCCCGGTGCGGTCAACCTGCAGCCAGGCGATTCGCCCGGCGGCCATGCCGGCATAGGTCAGGATCAGGACGAGAAGGACGATCGCGGCGTGCATCGGGACAGCCAAGCGACGGGCGCGGCATCATATCCGCAATGCCCGTGCCAAGCGCTACCGCGGGAATGGCGACGCCACGCTGCATCGACGCCGTCGGTTTGCTATATCATCGTCCGATGCCCGATCCCGCCGTTCTCGTTTCTTCGTCGTCCGCAGCGACCTCCTACCTTGCCGCCCTCAACGACGCGCAGCTTCGTGCCGTCGAGGCGGTCGACGGCCCGGTCCTGGTGCTGGCCGGGGCCGGCACCGGCAAGACCCGGGTGCTGACCGCGCGGCTCGCCCACATCCTCGCCACCCGGCGCGCGTTTCCGTCCGAATTGCTGGCGGTCACCTTCACCAACAAGGCGGCGCGCGAGATGCGCGAGCGGCTCGAGGCGATGATCGGCCGTGCCGCCGACGGCGTGTGGCTCGGCACTTTCCATGCGATCGCCGCGCGCATGCTGCGCCGCCATGCCGAGGCGGTCGAGCTCAAATCGAGCTTCACGATCCTCGACACCGACGACCAGATCCGCCTTCTGAAGCAGATCCTTCAGGCCGAGGACATCGACGAGCGGCGCTGGCCGGCGCGCGTGCTGCTGTCGGTGATCCAGCGCTGGAAGGACCGCGGCCTCGGCCCCGACAAGGTCCCGCGCGGCGATGCCGACGGCTTTGCCGACGGCCGCGCGATCGCGCTTTACGAGCGCTACCAGGAGCGGCTCTTGACCGTCAACGCCGTCGATTTCGGCGATTTGCTGCTGCACAATTTGACCCTCTTCACCCAAAATCCCGACATTCTCGCCGAGTATCACCGGCGCTTTCGCTATGTGCTGGTCGACGAGTACCAGGACACCAACGTTGCGCAGTATCTGTGGCTGCGTCTGCTGGCCCAGGCGCGGCGAAATCTGTGCTGCGTGGGCGACGACGACCAGTCGATCTACAGCTGGCGCGGTGCCGAGATCGGCAACATCCTGCGCTTTGAAACGGATTTTCCGGGGGCGGCGGTGATCCGGCTCGAGGAAAACTACCGCTCGACCTCGCGCATCCTGGGTGCGGCGGCCGGGATGATCGCGCACAACCGCGGCCGGCTCGGCAAGACGCTGTGGACCCAGGCCGGCGACGGCGACAAGATCGTGGTGCGCGCGCTGTGGGACGCCGAGGACGAGGCGCGCTGGGTCGGCGACGAGATCGAGGCGTTGCAGCGCCAGGGTCACGCGCTCGGCGAGATCGCGATCCTGGTCCGCGCCGGCTTCCAGACCCGCGAGTTCGAAGAGCGGTTCATCGCGCTCGCCTTGCCGTACCGGGTGATCGGCGGCCCGCGCTTTTACGAGCGCCAGGAAATCCGCGACGCGCTCGCCTATCTGCGGCTCGTCAATCAGCCGGCCGACGACCTCGCCTTCGAGCGCATCCTCAACACTCCGCGCCGCGGCATCGGCAGCTCGACGGTGCAGCAGCTGCACGGCCTCGCGCGGGACGAGCGCCTGCCGTTGGCCGAGGCGGCGCGGCTGTTGATCACCGGGGACCGGCTGCGGCCGGCCGCGCGCAACGCCTTGGCCGGCTTCGTCCGGGCGCTCGACCGCTGGCGCGATGACGCCGGGCGAGTCTCGCATACCGACCTGGTGCAGAGCGTGCTCGACGAATCGGGCTACACCCAAATGTGGCAGGACGACCGCTCGCCCGACGCCGCCGGCCGCCTCGAAAATCTGAAGGAGCTGGTGGTGGCGATGGCCGAGTTCGAGAACCTCGGCGGCTTTCTCGAACATGTCAGCCTGGTCATGGACAACGCCGCCGCTTCGGCCGGCGACATGGTCAATTTGATGACCCTGCACAGCGCCAAGGGGCTCGAATTCGATACGGTGTTTTTGCCGGGCTGGGAGGAGGGGCTGTTCCCGAACCAGCGGGCGATGGAGGAGAACGGGCTCGCCGCGCTCGAAGAGGAACGCCGCCTCGCCTATGTCGGGCTGACCCGCGCGCGCCATAAGGGCTATGTCTCGTTCGCCGCCAACCGCCGCATCCACGGCCAGTGGCAGAGTGCGATGCGCTCGCGGTTTGTCGACGAGCTGCCGGCCGAGCATATCGAGGTCGTGGCCGAGCCGGGGCTGCAGCCGGGCGCCGCTCGCGGCGCGCCGTTTGCGGCGGCGGCCTGGGGCGGCGCCGCCGATCTGCCGCAAGCGCGGCCGGCGGGCCCGTGGGCGGAACGGCGGCGGCCGCTGCTGATCGAAGCCGGTCCGGTGCCGCGGCGCGGCGCCGAGATCCGCCAGGTCGGCGGATTTTCGGTCGGCGACCGCGTGTTTCACCAGAAATTCGGCTATGGCGCCGTCACCGCGGTCGAGGACAACAAGCTCGCCATCCGCTTCGAGCACGCCGGCGACAAAAAAATTATGGACGCCTTCGTCGAACGCGCCTGACCGGCCGTCTCGCCGTATCCGCGATCGGGATCAGACGGGGCGGATGCAATCCGCCGCGCGCGTGCCGGGCAGTTCGATGGTGAAACCCCTGCGTCCGCGCCGCCTCCGTGACGAAACGACTCAGCACCGGCAACAGCCAAAATGGCGGATCGCATCCGCCCTGCGCTCGCTGTTCGAGTTCGAGAGGGGATCATCGTCCTGCTTCAGACCGCGCCGCCGCCGGCCGTCTCACCAAATTCTCACTACTGACGCTGCCAGAGGGAGCGGGCCGAGGGATAACCTTTATGTATTTTTGTCGTCCCGGCGCAGCTTTTTATCGGCACGACGGAAAGATCGCGAAATCTCGTCTCTGAGGCTCAGCATCGTTTGACCGATCACCAGCTCGTCTCGGTCAACTATTTCTTGATCACCGGCGGTCAAGCGGAAAACGTAAATTCCGGACCGTCTGGCGTGACGGTGGATCAATTCGATGCGTTCGGCCCGAGAGTGCAGAATTTCGTCAATTATGCAAATTGTCCCAATTGCGCGCCGATTCGAGGCCTGATAGGGCATACGGGTGCCAATCTCTTCGAATTCACACACGGACATGTTGAGACAATATGTCATATCTTGACGACAGACAGCACAATTACCGATCTCTACGATTTCGAATTTACTCATTCCTCGGCGTTTGGGTATTCTGGTGCCTGTGCATCTCCGAATTTCTTCAATGTTAATCCAGCGACCAACGTCGATGGATGGAACATCAGCGACGATTTATTTCTCCTGCCGGGCACTTTAACTACCAACCGAGCGATCCTCGGAATGAGGCTGACGAACAACGATTTCCGTAATACGCAATGGACGATCACAGGGGCGCCAGGCTCAAGGGTAAGCGTGGCCGGAAATCTGGTCGAGTTCTATAATCGGATCAATGGAGGTTTTTATTTGTTGGGGGGCCCGTATGTCGATCTCTTGCCGGGCAGCCCGATGAGGACAACTGCCGATAGAGGGGCCGCGGCGGTGCTTTTGAGTGGGACGGAAGAGGGGTCGTTCGATATCACGAATTCGAGGAGCCGCGGTACGGCGCAATATGTAATCGGAGGTGGGGTGGCCAATTTGGTCACCGCGACACAGCCCAATTGGGACAGACACGCGACCTGCCGACCGAGAATTGGGTCGCAATCGGTCTGCTACGATCCCGGTAGTGATCAATTTAAGGTCGTGAACAATACAAACCAGAACACTTCATATTACTGGACCCCAAATCTGGTAACGCCGGCGCGGCGGTGATCATGGGGGCCGCTGATGCATCTTCGAGGCCAGCCACGTCAAGCTGCATGTGTGGCTTCAAGCCATGTTCCTGCTGTGCTTTTCAAAAAGGGGATCAGCAGCAATCAGCTTCACCGAACTCTCGGCGTCACCCTCAAAACTGCCTGGTTCATAAGCCATCGCATTCGTGAAGTGAGGTGACCCCCGTTTTTCATCCAGTCGGAACGAGAGTCCGGGGTTGATTTGAACCTTCTGTTTGGTGGGTGGCAAGAGGCCGGGGCGCGGAGCCCGAGCGTAGCGCAGCGTCCCGGCCGACCTCGCCGATGAGGGCGCTGGCGTAGCCCCGAGGCGTCATCCAACCGAGCCTGGAATGCGGTCGCTCCTCGTTGTAATCGCGTCGCCAGGCCTCGAGCGCGGCACGGGCGTGCGGCAGCGATCTGAACAACGTCTCGTTGAGCAGCTCGTCGCGCAGCCTGCCGTTGAAGCTCTCGATGAACCCGTTCTGCTGCGGTTTGCCGGGCGCCATGTAGTGCCAGCCGACGCCGGTCTCGTCCGCCCAGCCGAGGATGGCGTTCGAGGTCGGCTCGGTGCCGTTGTCGCTGACGATTGTGTCCGGGCGTCGCCCTCGCCAGCGCACGATATCGTCCAGCTCCCGGGCCACGCGCCGGCCCGAGATCGAGGTATCGACGACCAGGGCCAGGCATTCTCGAGTGCAGTCGTTCGACCACGGCCAGGATGCGGAAGCGCCGGCCGTCGGTCAGCTGGTCCGAGACAAAGTCCAGGCTCCAGCGCTGGTCGGGTGCCAGCGGCGTCACCATCGGCCGCCGTGTTCCCATCGCCCGCTTGCGGCCGCCCCGTCGGCGCACCATCAACCGCTCCTCACGGTAGAGCCGCTGGACCCGCTTCCTGTTGACGGGATGTCCCTCGCGCCGCAACAACACGGGCAGGCGACGGTAGCCGAACCGTCTTCGCTCCTGGGCCAGGGCTTTCAGCCGCTCGCGCAACGCCCCGTCGTCGGCTCGCACGCCTCGATAACGCACGCTTGTCCGGTCGGTCCCGATCACCCGGCAGGCCCGCCGCTCGCTCATCTCGAAGGTCTGACGCAGATACGTCGTCGCCTCCCGTCGCGCGGCGGGCATCACCACTTTTTTCCCAGAAGATCCTTCAGCGCGGCGTTGTCGAGCATGGCATCGGCCAGCATCCGCTTCAGCCGGCCGTTCTCATCCTCCAGCGACCGCAGCCGCTTGGCCTCGGACACATCAAGACCGCCGAACTTGGCCTTCCATTTATAAAATGTCGCCGAGCTAACCCCGTGCTTGCGGCACACCTCCGCCGTCGGAACCCCGGCCTCCTGCTCCCGCAGCACCGCGATGATCTGCTCTTCCGTGAACCTGCCTCGCTTCATCGTCCGTCCCTTCCATGGGGCCGGACTCTACCTTCGCCTGGAGGAGTTTCAGGGGGTCACCTCACGCGCCTTGAACTCCGCGTGCCACGGCGGCGCAGGCGCCACCGCAAAAGGGAGACCGTTCGCAGGCCATTGCAACTCGTCAAGTGTCACCAGCTTTGAGCAGCAATGACTCTCGCACCACCACAGGACGCGAAGGGCAAAGGCGTTTAGACGCCGCGACTGTGCGATTGTCTCGGCATCCATGGTAAATAGATTGCCGTTGTGGGCGGTCCGGATATCCAGAAAGGCTTGGCGAACCTCAGCGAGGGGAAGCGGTGAGAAATCCCAGGTCATCCAGATGAGATGTCGGTGATTTTGTTCATAGAAGAGTTCACGTGCGAGGGCGGTCGGAAGCTGGATCGTTGAAAGTTGAAGTTCGAAGGCGACCGCCCGTCCTGCGAAGTCGGCACGAACATCGGGCCTGCGACCTCCGTTAGGCGCGATTAAATATTCATCGACTATTACATTCGACGATTTTCTGTCCATATTGAGAAGCTCTGCAATCAAATGTTTTAGCCTATGATGTAAAGGGCTTTCTTACTGCCCATGAAATTGACACTTGGAAATTTCGTCGGCGGAGGAGGTGTTTCCAGTCCACCATGGACATTCCTGCGAACTCGCCCGAAAAATGCTTCCAATAAGGCCCGGACTTTCGATGGCGCGGCGCGTAAACGGGGTACCCACACTCGTTACAGAAAAAGCGCGGGGTCCCCTTCATGCGACAGATCGTGATCTCACGGCGAAGCTGCTGATAATCCTCAAGCGACATGCTCACTAGGTCGTCGCTCGTAAGAGTTCGATCGCTATCGCCGTCAAAAACCCGTTTGAGAGTGCGGGTGATCACTCGGTTATCGGGTAAGCCCATAGGCCCTGACGCGTCGGTCCGAAGCTGAGAAGTTGCTGCCCGACTCTTATCATGAACCGTTCACTAAGAGCACCGGTCCCGCTTTGTTCGTGGCAGGAGACCTGGTCGAGCGTGCGACGCTTCCGCGACAAGCCGCTTGACATCAGGTAAGTAAGCGCTTACTCCGCTCGCTGCGATGGCCATGACCCGATTAGACAGCGACGAGCGCCGCAAAGCGATTGTGACGGCGGCGGTTCCGCTCTTTGCCCGCAAGGGCTTCGCCGGCACCACGACAAAGGAGCTCGCCGAGACGGCGGGGATATCCGAGGCGCTTCTGTTTCGGCATTTCCCGAGCAAAAAGCACCTCTACGGCGAGATCCTGCGGCTCGGCTGCGAGGGCGATCCGGCGCTCGAACGACTGGCTACGCTCGAGCCCTCGACGGTCACGCTGGTCCGCATGACCCATTACATGGTTCGCCTTTTTCTGCTCGCGGGGGACGCCGAGCGAACCGAGCGCGACTCACGGCTGCGCCTGGTGCTGCACAGTTTTCTCGAGGATGGCGAATACGCGCGCGAGCTGTTCGACACGATCTTCGAACGGGTTCATCCGCTGTTTGCCGCATCGATCGAGGCTGCAATCGCCGCCGGCGACATGGCCTTCGATTCGATCGCCTCGGCCAATCGCTTCTGGTTCGGCCATCATGTCGCGGCGATGATCGCGTTCGTGCTGCTGCCGGCGCGCGCCTGCCTTTCCTATGAGGGGACGATGGCGGCGCTGGTCGAAGAGACCACCTGCTTCATCCTGCGCGGTATCGGCCTGACCGAGGCGGCGATCGCCGCGGCACTGCCCGCCAGCACGCGACATCCGCTCGAATTCACATCCCCTGCCATGGAAGCAGCCGATGGACGGTGATCAGATGGCGCCGGCGCACCGAACCACTCAAGGCCTGGCCGCCGAGCCGAGCTTGCGTCAGCATGATGAGAGCGGCCGCGCCGCCCCGCCGCGCCCGAAAATGGTGCGCTGGTTTATCATTGTCGGGCTGCTGGTCGCGGTCGTGCTCGGCGGGCTCTACGAGTTCAACAGCTTCCGCACCCACGCGATCGCCAATTTCTTCGCCCACAACAAGCCGCCGCCGGCGCAGATCAGCGCGGTGACGGTCGAAACCCAGTCGGTGCCAAGGTCTGCGCCGGGCATCGGTTCGATCGTTGCGGTCCATCAGGTCACGGTCAACCCCGAGGTCGCCGGGCGCGTCACCAAAATCTTTTTCCAGCCGGGGCAGACGGTGAAGGCCGGCGATCCGCTGGTTCAGCTGAACGACGCGCCCGACCGCGGCGACCTCGCCAATTATCAGGCTCAGGCGCGGCTGGCGCAGATCACGCTGGCGCGGTCCCGGCAGCTGGTCAAACGCCAGTTCACCCCGCAGGAAACCGTCGACCAGAACCAGAGCCAGCTCGACCAGATGAATGCGATGATCCAGAAGACCCAGGCGATCATCGCGCAAAAGCTGATCCGCGCGCCGTTTTCGGGACAACTCGGCGTGCGCCAGATCGATCTCGGGCAATATCTCAGCGCCGGCGCGCCGATCGTCACCTTGACCGACCTGTCGATGCTCTACGTCAATTTCACCCTGCCCTCGCAGCAGCGCCCGGAGATCTCGGTCGACCAGCGGGTCGACGTGACGTCCGATGCCTATCCCGGCCGGACCTTTACCGCCAAGCTCAGCACGATCGAGCCGCAGCTCAGCCCCGACACGCGGACCGTCGAGGTCCAGGCGACGATGCCCAATCCCGGCGGCGCGCTGCTGCCGGGGATGTTCGTCAACGCCGCGGTAGTGCTGCCGCCGCAGCCCGATACGTTGGTCGTGCCGGAGACCGCGGTCGAGTACACGCTCTACGGCGACAGTGTCTACGTGATCCGCCGGGACGGCAAGGACGCCAACGGAAAGCCGGTCCTCAAGGCGGTGCGCACGCCGGTCAGGACCGGAGAGCGCTGGGGAGGGAAGGTGGCGATCCTCAGCGGGCTCAAGCCCGGCGAAGAGGTGGTCGCCGCCGGCCAAGTCAAGCTCCAGAACGGGGCGCAGGTCGCGGTCACCGGCTCGCCGCCGCCGCAGCCGCCAGCGCATCCGACCTTGCACTGACCGGCGACAGCAGGGGCGCCAGCGATCCATGTCGTTCACCGACGTCTTTATCCGCCGTCCGGTGCTGGCGCTGGTCGTCAGCCTGTTGATCCTGCTGATCGGGCTGCGGGCGATGATGGGCCTGCCGATCCGGCAATATCCCAAGCTGTCGAACACGACGATAACGATCACGACGATCTACCCGGGCGCCTCGCCCGATCTGATGCAGGGCTTCATCACGACGCCGATCGCCCAGGCCGTGGCGACGGCAGAGGGCATCGACTACATGACCTCGTCCTCGGTCCAGGGCACCAGCACGATCGTCGCCTATATCCAGCTCAATTACGATCCGGACAGGGCGTTGACCGAGGTCATGGCCAAGGTCCAGCAGGTCAAATACCTGCTGCCGACCGGATCGCAGGACCCGATCATCGTCAAGGCGACAGGACAGACCACGGCGGTCATGTATGTCGGCTTTTCGAGCGATGAAATCTCGAGCGCTGCGATTTCGGATTACCTGACACGGGTGGTGCAGCCGTTGATGGACACGGTCGACGGCGTCGCCTCGGCCGACATTCTCGGCGGCCAGACCTTTGCGATGCGGCTGTGGCTCGACCCGGCCCGGATGGCGGCGCGCGGGATCTCGGCCAGCGACGTCGCCGCCGCGATCCAGGCCAACAACTATCAATCGGCGCCGGGGCAGGCCAAAGGCTATTTCACCGTGACTAATGTCAGCGCCAACACAGGGCTGACCGACGTTGCGCAGTTCGAGAACATGGTCGTCAAGGCCAAGAGCGGCGCTGTGGTGCGGATGAGGGACATCGCCAGCGTGGATCTCTCGGCCCAGAGCTGGACCTCGAGCGTCATGATGAACGGGCGCCACGCCGTGTTCATCGGCATCCAGGCGACCCCATCGGGCAATCCGCTGACTTTGGTCAAGGGCGTGCGTGCGCTGTTGCCCGAGATCAAGCGCAACCTGCCGCCCTCGGTCAATATGCAGGTCGCCTATGACTCGACCAAGTTCATCCAGGCTTCGATCAACGAGGTCGAATCCTCGCTCGGATCGGCTGTCGTCATCGTCGTCGCGGTAATCTTTCTGTTCCTCGGCAGCCTGCGCGCCGTGGTGATCCCAATCGTGACCATTCCGCTGTCCCTGGTCGGCGCCGGGATCATCATGGCGTCTCTCGGGTTCAGCCTGAACCTGTTGACGCTGCTGGCCATGGTGCTGGCGATCGGGCTCGTTGTCGACGATGCGATCGTCGTCGTCGAAAACGTCTACCGCCACATCGAGCAGGGCCGCACCCCGGCGCAGGCGGCGCTGATCGGCGCCCGCGAGATCGCCAGCCCGGTCATCTCGATGACGCTGACCTTGGCCGCCGTCTATGCGCCGATCGGCTTTCTGGGCGGGGTCACCGGCGCCCTGTTCCGCGAATTCGCCTTTACCCTCGCCGGAGCCGTGATCATCTCAGGCATTGTCGCGGTGACCTTGTCGCCGATGATGTGCTCGCTGCTGCTCTCCCGCGAGATGCTGCACGGCCGCTTTGTCGGGCTGATCGACCGCGCCTTTTCGCGCTTGGCCGGCTGGTACGGCCGCCGCCTCGAACGCTCGCTCGACTACCGCCCGGTGACCGCGCTGTTCGGCGCCGCGGTGCTGGCGAGCCTTGTGTTCATGTACCTGCACACCAGCTCCGAACTCGCGCCTGCGGAGGACCAGGGCGTGCTGTTCGCCGTGACCAAGTCGCCGCAATACTCCAATCTCGACTATTCCGAAGCCTACGATCACAAGCTCGACCGCGCTTTGGCCTCGTTTCCTGAGACCTATCTGCGGTTCATCGTCAACGGCAATTTGGGCCCGAACCAGGGCATCGCCGGGGTCATCTTGAAACCGTGGGGAGAGCGGTCGCGCTCGGCGCAGAAATTGCTGCCGCTGATCCAGCAAAAGGTGAATGCGGTCGAGGGGCTGCGCGCCTTTGTCTTCAACCTGCCGCCATTGCCGGCGACCATCGGCGGATTGCCGATCCAGATGGTGATCTATTCGCCGCGCGATTACAAAACAGTTTACCTGCAGATGGAGAAGATCAAAGCCGCGGCCCGCAAGAGCGGAATGTTCATCGTCGTCGACAGCGACCTCGACTTCAACCAGCCGGTGATCAACGTCAACATCGATCGCTCCAAGGCCAACGAGCTCGGGGTCACGATGCAATCGATCGGCGACACCTTGGCGCTCCTGGTCGGCGAGAACTACGTCAATCGGTTCAATTTGAATGGCCGCTCCTACGAAGTGATCCCGCAGGTGCCGCGGGCCGACCGCCTGAACGGTCGGACCTTGAGCCGCTACTACGTCAAATCCGCCGCGGGCCAGCCGGTGCCGTTGTCCAACCTGGTCAGCCTGACGACGAGCACCGAACCCAACGCGCTGACGCAATACAACCAGCTGAATTCGGCGACATTCCAGGCGGTGCCGATGCCGGGCGTGACGACCGGCCAGGCCGTCGACTTTCTCGAGGCCCAGGCAAAGCAACTGCCGGTCGGCTTCAGCCATGATTATCTGTCCGATACGAGGCTCTACGTGCGCGAGGGCAACCAGCTCGCGGTCACCTTCGTCTTTGCGCTGATCATCATCTTCCTGGTCTTGGCGGCGCTGTTCGAGAGCCTGCGCGATCCGCTGGTGATCCTGGTCAGCGTGCCGATGTCGATCTGCGGCGCGATGATGCCGCTGTTCTTCGGCCTGGCGACGATGAACATCTATACCCAGGTCGGGCTCGTGACCCTGATCGGCCTGATCAGCAAGCATGGCATCCTGATGGTGGCCTTCGCCAATGAATTGCAGGTCAGCGAAAAGCTCGACCGACGGCGCGCGATCGAGCAGGCCGCACGGGTGCGATTGCGCCCGATCCTGATGACGACCGCGGCGATGGTGGTCGGGCTGGTGCCGCTCTTGACCGCGAGCGGGGCCGGGGCGGCGAGCCGCTTCTCGATCGGCGTCGTCGTCGTCGCCGGCATGTCGATCGGGACCCTGTTCACGCTGTTCGTATTGCCCGCGGTCTACACGGTCTTGGCCAAGGACCACCTCGCCGCCGCGCAGTCGACAAGGACGCGGGAGCTCGCCCAGGTGTCGTGATGGCACGGCCGCTCGCAATCAGTGTTGCCGATCGACCGAACTCCTGACCTTCATGGGAAAGAGGGTAATGCTGCTGGAAAGGGGGTAAAAAAAGGGGTTCTCGTTATCCCCCTTATCCCGCCATTCCCTTTTGAGGTGCCTCCGCCTTCGGCCAGCGTGCGCCGCGGACTCGATCCACCGCCAGAGGGCGGCCCGCATCACGCTAGCTGCGCAGCAATGGCGCAGCATATCCCAGCCGACGCTGGGACAGCGTCGATGCAACTCCGAAACCGAAAAATCACCACCCTTTACCAGCTCTGCGCAAAGTCGGCGCGGCGTCTGGGATTCTCGAGGAAAAAGCGCAGCATCTCTCGCGAGGCATCCGGTCCGAGCGGATCGGTGTAGGAGCCAGCAGAGCTGCCGCCCGACCAGGCATGGCCCTCGCCGTAGACGACCCAGTGCTCGATGACGGTGCGTCCGCTAATGTCGGCATAGAGCGTGCGGCGATAGCCGTGGCCGCCTTCCACCTGCCCCTGCTGCACCGTCTTGCGCAGTTCGATCGCCGCGGTTGCTGTCGATTGGGCGACGACCTGATCGCCGTTGCCTGGGTTAACCGTGGTGTCTCGATCGCCGTGAAAGACGATGGTCGGAACCATCGCTCGCACCGTGTCCGACCCTGTTGCCGCGCCCGGTCGGCGCAAACTCGCGACATCCCCCTGACGCATCGCGGCGAGCGCAGAGGGAAGATCGTGCGCGACCCCGCAGGCGAGCCCGGAATGCACGCCGATCGCGGCGTAGAGATCGGGATAGGCCATTCCCATGATCGCGGCTGCCGCCGCTCCCGCCGAGAGGCCGGCGATATAGACGCGCCGCCGGTCGACCGCATAGTCGGCGATGATCTCGCGGGTGATGCCGGCGATCAGCGATGGCTCGCCCTCGCCGCGTCGCTGGTCGCGCGGGCTGAACCAGTTCCAGCATTTCGACGCATTGGCCGACGCCGCCTGCGCCGGATAGGCAGTCAGGCAAGTCTGCTCTTCGCCGAGCATGTTCATGCGGGTGCCGGCGGCGAAATCATCGGGCGACTGGGTGCAGCCGTGCAGCATGACGATCAACGGCAGCGCCTGCCCGCGATAGCCGCTCGGCACATAGAGCTTGTAGGCGCGGCTACCGGCCTGGTTGTGATAGGACTTGGCCAGCCACTGCGCGTGTTCCGGCACCCGCTGGGGCGCAGGCGCCGGGGATTGCCTCGCCCGTCGCGCCCATAGGCCGGGCTGAGCGCTGATTTGACCTAAGCGCTCCAGGAATGCGGGTGGCGTCCGCGCCACGGGCGGTTGGACGGTTCGTTCCGCCTGGCCGACTTCGATTGTCTCAGGCGCCTCGTCGATCATGCGCGATCTGCGGCTCGCATCGGCGGCCCCATCAGGGGAAGGAGGCATCGCCGTCCCTCCCAACGCGCGGCGCAGCAGTGCTGTCGCATCGGCGAGCCGGCCCTTGCGGATGAGGCTGACCGCCTGGGGCATGTCACGGTTCAACAAGTCCTTCACGTCGCTCACTCTCTATGCTGGGACCATTGGTCAGCCGCGCTCGCGAGGAGACGCCTGGCCGCAACCCCGGTTGGGAATGTTGTCGGTGGCTAATCGGCGGCGGTTTGGGCGAGTCGCGTCGGTACGCGAGCGACCGCGAACCTCGGGGATTAACGCACTCGATCGGCTAACGCCGCTTTCACCGGCGAACTGGCATGGAGCGCCCCCAGCACGACCACCGAGGCGATCGTGGCGCGCGCCAGCTCGGGGGTGACATCCTGGGCGATGCTGGCGAGGCCCAGCACATTGATCTCAAGCGTTTGCCCGGTTGCGCGAGCCCGTTCGAGCTCTTCACGCGAGTAGTGCCGCAGTCCGAGATCCAGGCTTTTGCGGGATACGGATTTCGCGACCGCCTCGGCGTGTCGCTCGATCTGGTTGCGGATCGCGGTACGGATGAAGTCTGTCCGGTTTGCGTAAAACCGCTCCTGGACCATCAGGTCGATGTGACCGAGATCGACATAGCCGAGATTGATCGTGATCTTTTCGCTCTCGGGCCCTCTCGCCCTCAGCTCGCTGGACATAATTCCCATCCATACACCATCCTGTAAGATGGTATATGGCTGGCTTTGGCTTGCTTTCCAGGGGTCGTTGCCGAAACCCCGACGAAGTTCCGACACCCAGCGCTTTCGTGTCCGGGTTGAAGGAAGCGGCGAAAAAGGATCGGTAGGCCCGGCAGGATTCGAACCTGCGACTACACCGTTATGAGCGGCGCGTTCTGACCAGCTGAACTACGGGCCCGCCGGCGGCGCAGAATATCCGATCGCCAACGCGGCGTCGCCCCTCACCCCCGGATCACGTCCGGGGCAGGCTCCCCCGCTCCGCGGGGATAG
This sequence comes from uncultured Alphaproteobacteria bacterium, assembly GCA_963795485.1. Classification (GTDB taxonomy): domain Bacteria; phylum Pseudomonadota; class Alphaproteobacteria; order ATCC43930; family CGMCC-115725; genus AP-15. Next base: position 426,717 of record CAWCIL010000006.1, on the reverse strand, counting down.
GCTTGGGGCGAGCGGCTCGAGTCTGATCTTGCGCAGGTGTCGTGAGGCGCTGCGGATCCTCCCTGTTCCAAACCGGCGCTAATCGCCGCCTTGAATTTGCGCGGCGTGGATATGGGCGGCGAGCAGCGTCGAAAGCCGCTCCGGAGCACCGCGCGCCATGCCGCATTCGGTGGCGACGCCGTCCACGCGGGCATGGCGCCGCGCCGCGGCGAGCCGTGCAGCATCACCTGCACCATCATTGTAATGGATCAGGCCGAGGTACAGCTCGGTCGCCGCGGCGAGGCGCAGACCGTCGAGCGGGGCGAAATAGGCGTCGTCGGTGCGCTCTTTCGGCACCGGCATGTGGAAGAACTGGATCGGACGCGCAACCCCGGCGACGACGGCATTCGTCATCTCGACCATGATCGCGGTGTCTTTCGGCTGCACGCAGTGCTCGTCCGCCGGGCTGCCGTAGCACAGATGGTAGCCGACCTCGATCGGGGCGGGCACGGCGTCGCCGATCGCGGTCAGAATTTCGATCGTCTCGGTGCGAAAATCGACCGGCCCCGGCTCATAATATCCTTCCCAGGCCAGCACCTCCTGGCACACATCCCACTGCAGCGCGACGCGGTCGTTGGGGATTGCGTCGGCGATCTTCGCAACCTCGGCCATCAAATGCGCGGTCAGAGCGGGCAGCAGCGCCGGCCGGTCGGAGGGCATCATGTTGTTGTAGGTCGGCGCGATCGGAGTCGGCAGCGAAACCTGGAACTTGATCTTGGGCGGAATGATCCCAGCGGTCTGCAGGCGGTCGAACAGGCCCCAGGAGGCGATCGCCATATCGGCATAGCCGGTGGCGAAAGTCGCCGGATCGGGCGTGGCGCCGGCCCGCAGCCGCAGTCGCGGGATTTCGCGCAGCACCTTGCCGTCCCATTGCGTGAACTTGAACGGCGGCACGTCCTCGGCCCGCTCGATCGCCGGGTTTTCGGCGAGCACATCCTGCAAAAAGCGGATCCAGGTCTTGCGGATGCCGGTCTCGCCATCCGGCAGGCGCAGCAGATACGGTCCCGCCGCAGCGGCAAGCGTGCGGAACACGGTTTCGGCATCGGGGAGCGGGATGCTGCCGACGAAATGCACGGTCGGATGTTCGCTGCGCTCTGCTGTCATGGCCCCCTCCCAGCTGCGGCGCGCCATCGTCGGCACGCCCGGCAATGGTAGGCCCGGCAGGACTCGAGCCTGCGACTACACCGTTATGAGCGGCGCGTCCTGACCAACTGAACTACGGGCCCGCCAGTGTATAGGATACCGTCAAGCCGGAGCGCTGTCGCCCCTCACCTCGACGCTCTCCCCGCAGGCGAGGCCAGGGAGAATCGCGCCGGAGGGTGAAGGGCGGTCCGAACTCAGGTGTCGAGAAAGCTGCGCAATTTGCGCGAGCGGCTCGGGTGCTTGAGCTTGCGCAGCGCTTTGGCCTCGATCTGGCGGATGCGCTCGCGGGTTACCGAGAATTGCTGGCCGACCTCTTCGAGAGTGTGGTCGGTGTTCATGCCGATGCCGAAGCGCATGCGCAAGACGCGCTCCTCGCGCGCGGTCAGCGACGCCAGGACGCGGGTCGTCGTTTCGCGCAGATTGGCCTGGATTGCGGCGTCCAATGGCAACACCGCGTTCTTGTCCTCGATGAAGTCGCCGAGATGCGAATCCTCCTCGTCGCCGATCGGGGTTTCGAGGCTGATCGGCTCCTTGGCGATCTTCAGCACCTTGCGCACCTTTTCCAACGGCATCGCCAGCTTTTCGGCGAGCTCCTCGGGGGTCGGCTCGCGGCCGATCTCGTGCAGCATCTGGCGCGAGGTGCGCACTAGCTTGTTGATCGTCTCGATCATGTGCACCGGGATGCGGATGGTGCGCGCCTGGTCGGCGATCGAGCGAGTGATCGCCTGGCGGATCCACCATGTGGCGTAGGTCGAGAACTTGTAGCCGCGGCGGTATTCGAATTTGTCGACCGCCTTCATCAGGCCGATGTTGCCTTCCTGGATCAGGTCGAGAAACTGCAGCCCGCGGTTGGTGTATTTCTTTGCAATAGAGATGACGAGCCGCAGATTGGCTTCGACCATCTCTTTCTTGGCCCGCCCAGCCTCGCGCTCGCCGCGCTGCACGGTCTGCACGATGCGGCGGAATTCGGCGATCGGCAATTTGCTCTCGGCCGCGACCTGCGCGATCTGGACGCGCAGCCGGGTCGCCTCGGCATGATGCTTTTCAATGAGCCGCGGCCAGCCGCGGGCGGGCAGCGCCGCCACCCGCTCGAGCCAATCGCGGGCCAGCTCGTTGCCGAAATACTCGCGTAGGAAATCGGCTCGCTTGACCCCGGCGTTTTCGGCCAGCCGCAGGAGCCGGCCCTCGTCGGCGACGAGCCTGCGGTTGCCTTCATAGAGCTGGTCGACGAGGTGCTCGATCCGAGAGTTGTTCAGCCGGATGCGCTTGACCTCGTCGATGACCTTGGTCTTGAGGTTCTCGTAACGGCGCTCGGTCACTTTGGGCAGGGGCTCGCCCTTGAAGAGGGCGTTGATGCGCTGCTCCTGCAGCCGCAGCAGCTTTTTGTGCGCGTCGGCAATGGTATCGAAGGCAGCGACCACACCGGGCTTCAGCTGGGCTTCCATGGCGGCGAGCGAAATCGAGCTTTCCTCGGCGTCGGCTTCCTCGGCGGCGAGTTCCGGCTCGACATCGGCGAGCTCGGGTTCCGCCGCGGCGCCGTTGGCCGCTGCTTCGGTACCGCCCCCGGACTCGGCGGCCGGCTCGGCCGGAGCCGCCGTGGCGGCTTCGGGTGCGACCTGCTCAAACCCGCCGCTGCCATAGGTGGCGTCGAGGTCGATGATGTCGCGCAGCAGCATCTTGCCTTCGTTCAACGCATCGCGCCAGCCGATGATCGCGCGGATCGTCGCCGGGTTCTCGCAGATGCCGCCGATCATCATCTCGCGTCCGGCTTCGATCCGCTTGGCGATCGCGATCTCGCCCTCGCGCGACAGCAGCTCGACCGACCCCATCTCGCGCAGATACATGCGCACCGGATCGTCGGTGCGGCCGATGTCGTCGTCGTCGAGATTGCCGCGGGCTTCGCCATCGGCCTCGGTGGCCTCGGCGGCGGCCGGCTCTTCGCTCTCCTCGCTCTCGATCACGTTGACCCCGAGTTCGGACAGCATCGTCATCGTGTCCTCGATCTGTTCCGAGGACACCTGGTCGGGCGGCAGCGCCGCGTTCAGATCGTCATAGGTGACGTAGCCGCGCTCCCGGCCGCGGGCCAGCATCTTCTTGATTGCGGCGGCGAGGATATCGAGCAGAGGCGCCTCGGCAGCCTCCTCGCGGGTTTCCGTCGCTTCAGCCGTGTTCGCCGCTTTGCTCGCCATTCCACCATCCCTAAACAGGTTTCGCACCGGCCCCGCCGAGGCCGAACGCAAAAATTTCCGCGATTCGAGTCTGCCGGCGACATTGCGGGTCACACCGGCCCGGCTCACACCGGCCTGGGTCACTCCGGCCTGGGTCACACCCGCTGGTCATCGATCCGGGGTTCGTCATCGATCTGGTCTTCCTGCAATACCTGCTCCCGAATCGCCAAAAAGCGCTCCCAGCTGGCTGCCGAAACCTCGTCGATCAGGTGATTGCTGGCTTCGGCCAAGGCCGAACGATGACCTCCCATCAGCATTCCGATCACATGGGCCCATTCGTTGCGAGCCGTGCGCCAATCCGCGCGCCGGACCAGAAAGCCCGAAATCGACCGAAGGCGAGAGGAGCGCATCCACGGCCGCCGCAAACCCGTTCAAGCTAAGGTGTTGCCGGAGCGCCGAAGCGTCAAGCCCCGGCCGCTGGGCCGCGATCTCTAAAATCTCATGGCGAAGCTTGTCAAGCGCCGCCTCGGGGATGTCGAGGGCGGCGAACTCTTCGGCGACCTCGTCGATCAATGCCGGAAAGCTGAACAGCAGGCAGAACAGGATTTCGCGCTGGACGCGCGCCGGCGGACGCGGCGGCGGCGGCGGCCCCTCGCGAACCGCCGTGCTCTGCGGCGAACGCACGCTTCTGCGTCTGGTTTGCCAGGGATCGCATCGCCTTCGGAACAGCGTCTCGAACTCGCGTCGAACCGTCGCGTCCGATATTGTCTGAATGCGTTCCAGTAATCGCGCCTGAATCCCGGCGAGCCGTTCCGGCGTGTCGCGCGGCGATCCGCGCACCTCGGCTTCCCAAAGCATATCCGCCAGCGGTCGGGCCGCTGCCACGGCTTGTTCGAACGCGGCGCGGTCGCCGCGGCGGATCAGCGAGTCCGGGTCTTCGCCCGGCGGTAGGCCCGCGAACCGAAGGCTGTAGCCCGGTCGCAGCAACGGCAGCGCGCGGAAGAGCGCACGCAATGCGGCGCGTTGCCCGGCAGCGTCGCCGTCGAAGCACAGGATCGGCTCCGGCCCCAGCCGCCACAGCTCCTGCAGCTGGAATTCGGTGAGAGCCGTGCCGAGCGGCGCCATCGCGGAGGTGAACCCGGCGCGGTGCAGCGCGATTACGTCCATATAGCCTTCGGTGACGATCGGATCGCGGCGATCGGGGGCGGCCGCGCGCGCCGCCGACCAGCCGTAGAGTACACGACCCTTCGCGAACAGCGGGCTCTCCGGGGAATTCAGGTATTTGGGCTGCCCGTCCGCGATCACGCGGCCGCCGAAGGCGATCACCCGGCCGGCGCGGTCGCCGATCGGAAACATCACCCGGGCGCGGAAATAGTCGAACGGCTCACCTTCCGCGGGGCGATGCAGCAGGCCCGCCTCGAGCAGCAGCGGCTCGGGAAAATCGCCGGCAAGGGCGCGGCGCAGCGCCTGCCGGTCCCCACCTTCGCGAGAATCCGGCGCCCAGCCCAGGCGAAAGCGGCGGATCGTCTCGGGGTCGAGGCCGCGCGCCTGCAGATAGTCGCGCGGCGCTTTGCCGGCCGGCGCCCACAATTGCGCCTCGTAAAAGCCGGCGGCGGCTTCGAGGGTTTCGAGCAGCGTCTTCTGCCGCTGCGCCCGTTCGCGCTCTTCCGGCGTCGCCTGCGGCACCGCGAGCCCGGCTTCGCCGGCCAATCGCTCGACCGCTTCGAGGAAATCAAGATGGTCGGCGCGCATCACAAAACCGATCGCGTCGCCGTGCGCGCCGCAGCCGAAGCAGTGGAAAAAGTTTTTGTCCTCGACGACGTAGAAGGACGGCGTCTTTTCGTGGTGGAACGGGCAGAGCCCGGCGAATTCCCGCCCGCGCCTGATCAGCTTGACCCGGCGGCCGACCAGGCTGGCCAGCGACACGCGCCCGCGCAATTCGTCGAGAAAACCCGGCGCAAACGCCATCCCGAAACCGCGGGCTAGGCGTTTGCCCCTCTCCCGCACCGCGGGAGAGGGAGGCGCCCAACGCGCCTCCGCGATCGGAGAGTGAGGGCCTTACCGATCGGGCGTGTGACGGTGGTCCCTCCCCTACCCCAGCCCTCTGCTCCCGTAAGTGGGTGGAGAGGGGGTTTTTGAGGCGGCCGGGCCGGCGGCATCCGCGGATCAGCCCAATAGCCGCTTGACGACGGCACCGGCGCGGCTGAAATCGATCGCGGCGGCATGACGCTCGCGCAAAGCAGCCATCACCTTCCCCATGTCCTTGATGCCGGCAGCGCCGGTCTCGGAGATCGCCGCCCGCGCCGCCGCCTCGGTCTCGTCTTCGTTCATCTGGCGCGGCAGAAAGCTCTCGATCACCGCGATCTCGTCGCGCTCCTGCCGGGCGAGATCGTCGCGCTTGCCTTGCTCGTAAAGGACGATCAATTCGCGGCGCTGCTTGATCATCGCCTGCAGCATCCGCGCGATCTCGGGCTCGGCGAGGCCGTCGCGGTTGCCCTCGGTACGGGCCGCGATGTCGCGCTCCTTGAGCCCGGCCAATATGAGCCGCACCGTCGAAAGGGTGCGCGTATCCCTGGCCTTCATCGCTCCTTTGAGCCGGTCGGCGAAGGCCTGACGCAGCATCGGCATGCCCTTTGCGCTGAGAAATTCAGCCTACCCCGTTTCGACGCTGGCGGCAATTCCGCGCGCATTCCTCTAAGTAATTGAAACCGCGCGGGGTTCCGGATGCGGAGGTGTTGACCGCGAACATCCGACGGGTTATCTCTGCGCGGTTCCGCCCTCCGCCCGTCGCCGACACCGGGCGGCTCGCGGTTTGCCCAGCGGATTTGCCCCAAATGCGCGACCCGTCGCTGCAACCGCCCGACTGCAACGCCGCGCTGGTCCTCGCCGACGGCACGGTGTTTTGGGGCAGCGGCTTCGGCGCGCGCGGCGCGGTGGTCGGCGAAGTCTGCTTCAATACCGCGATGACCGGCTACCAGGAGATCCTGACCGATCCCTCTTATGCCGCGCAAATCATTACCTTCACCTTTCCTCATATCGGCAACATCGGGACCAATTCCGAGGATCTCGAAACCGCGACGCCGGCCGCTCGTGGGCTCGTGGTTCGCAGCAAAGTCACCGGGCCGGCCAATTGGCGTGCCGAGGGGCCGCTCGATGCCTGGCTGGAAGCGCGCGGGTTGATCGGGATTTCGGGAGTCGACACGCGGCGGCTGACCCGGCTGATCCGCGACCGGGGAGCCCCTAACGGCGTCCTCGCCTTCGATCCGCAGCGGCCGCTCGACATTGCCTCGCTCGGTGCCCGCGCCGCGGCCTGGCCCGGTCTCGAAGGGATGGACCTGGCCATCGAGGTCACCTGCCGTCAAAGCTATGCCTGGGACGAGACCATCTGGGAGCGCGAGGGCGGCTACGGCCGGCAGCGCCAACCGCGTTGCCACGTCGTCGCGGTCGATTACGGCGCCAAGCGCAACATCCTGCGCATGCTCGCCCAGCACGGCTGCCGGGTCACCGTGGTCCCCGCCACTGCCTCGGCCGACGACATCCTGCGCCATCGCCCCGACGGCATTTTTCTGTCGAACGGGCCGGGCGACCCGGCCGCGACCGGCATCTACGCGGTGCCGGTGCTGCGCGAGCTGATCGATTCGGGCAAGCCGATCTTCGGGATCTGTCTCGGCCACCAGCTGATGGCGTTGGCGCTCGGCGCGCCGCACCGAGAAGATGGCGCGGGGCCATCGCGGCGCCAACCATCCGGTCAAGGATCTCGCGACCGGCACGGTCGAGATCACCAGCCAGAACCACGGCTTTGTCGTCGATCCCGATAGCCTGCCGCCGGGCGTCGAACCCACTCATGTGTCGCTGTTCGACCACGGCAACGAGGGCTTTCGCGTCGCTGGCAAGCCGGTGTTCACGGTCCAGTACCACCCCGAAGCGAGCCCCGGCCCGCACGACAGCCACTATCTGTTCGAGCGCTTCGTCGCGCTGATGGCGAGCGGGGCGCAGCTATAGGCCGATAGCTTCGACCGCTCGTTCAGCTCGGCACCAACCCGCCGTCGACATTGTAAGCTTGCCCGGTAATGTTGCGCGCCCCGGGGGAGGCGAGGAATACCGCCATCGCCGCGATATCCTCGGGCATGTTGGCGCGCCCGATCGGGATGCGCGCCTCGGCCTCGGCCTCCAACAAGGCCACGCTGATGCCGCGTTCGGCCGCTCGCGCCACGGCGTTGCGCGCGCCCAGTTCGGTCCGCGTCACCCCTGGGCAGATCGCGTTGACGTTGATGTTGTGCCGGCCGAGTTGCTGGGAAGCGGTCTTGGTCAAGGCAATGACGGCCCCCTTGCTCGCCGCATAGGCGGCGTTCGAGGCGCCGGCATAGCCGCGTCCCGAGATCGAGGCGATGTTGATGATCCGCCCGCCGCTTCGATCCGCTCGATGCTGGACGGTTTGATTCTGGGCGATCATCTCCTTTGCCGCGCGCTGCAGGCAGAAAAACACGCCCTTGGCGTTGACCCGGTGGATGTGGTCCCAATCGGCTTCGGTCAGGTCCATGATCTCGGCATAGCGGGTGACGCCGGCGTTGTTCACGATGACGTCGAGGCGGCCGAACTCGGTGACGGCGCGCACGACCATCGCGTCGATGCTGGCGACATCGCCGCAATCGACCTTGATCGCGATCGCCCGCCGGTTGTTGCTTGCGGCCTCCTCGGCCGTGCGCCGGGCCGCAGCGAGATCGATGTCGGCGGCGGCCACCGCGGCGCCCGCTTCGGCCATCGCCAGCGCTGTCGCCCGGCCGATCCCCGCCCCGGCACCGGTCACCAGCACGACTTTGTCCTGCAGCATCGCCATCGCCTCTCCTCCCGCGGCCGCACCGCATCGCGTCGCATCGGGTGCATTGTGGCACGATGGGGTAGGCTATCCTACATCGAGGCGGACGTTGGGCGCCGATCCGCTGTTCTCAAATTGGAGACTTCGGCAGTGGCGAGGAACGGGTGAGCCGATGAGCAAAGCCTTCGTCAAGGAAGTTGAAGACGAGGCCGACCTGCCCGAGGAGCCGGCGGCGATCCCGGCCGGGGTCAAGAACTACATGACCCCCACGGGCCACCGCCAGCTGCAAGAAGAGCGGCGCCGATTGTGGGTCGAGCGTCCGCAGGTGGTCGAGACGGTGGCCTGGGCCGCCGGCAACGGCGACCGCTCGGAGAACGGCGACTACATTTATGGCAAGCGCCGGCTGCGCGAGATCGACCGGCGTATCCGCTTTTTGACGAAGCGGCTGGAGAGTGCCGAGGTGGTGGACCCGAGGCAGCAGAAAAACCGCGACCAGGTGTTCTTCGGCGCGACCGTCACCTATGCGAACGAGCGCGGCGCCGAAGCCACGATCACGATCGTCGGTATCGATGAAGCCGATCTCGCCCGCGGCCAGGTCAGCTGGATCTCGCCGATCGCCCGCGCCCTGCTCAAGGCGCGCGAGGGCGACACTGTCGCGTTGCGCGCCCCCTCCGGAACCGAGGAGATCGAGGTCGTCGCCATCCGCTACGGCAACCCCGGCGGCGAGGCGAACTGAACAACACTCCGGTCTCGGGGTTCGCCTCGGATCTCAGTTCGCAAGGCTGATGGCGCGAAGCGAGCACTTGCCATCCGGCGCGAGCCGCGACGCATGCCAACCACTCACCACGCTTAGAGTTGCTCACGATCGCTGCAAAGTGACGCGATCGTATTCGCCGGCGAAGTACTTCCACGCGGCATCCGTGAAAACCTGATTGTCCTCCGTCGCATGAGCGAACAGGGTAATGCACGAGCGGAACTTCAAATTGTCCGGGTAGCCGAAAATCTGCTCGATGTCGCGTCCTTTGACGAGGTTTACCAGGCGGGTGCATTCGCGCAGCCGCGGTCCGAGCACCGGATGATCGAGATAGGCTTGGGCTTCCACACGCGAGGGGATCGCGTAGTTGTTCGCCAACCGGCTGTGGCCGAGCCCGGCGATCTGCGGAAAGATAAACCACATCCAATGCCCGCGTTTGCGGCCCTGGCGCAGCTCCGAGCAGACCTCCTGGAAAACCAGCGCCTGGGCCTCGACAAACCGCCGCAGGTTGAACGGGTCCTCCATCTCGGTTTGCGAACTCGACAGCTTGCCGGGTGTGCGCCTCAGCTCACGTCGATTGTCCGGGCGGATCGCCGGCGTAGCTGGTCAGGTCGATGAATTCCAAGACGGTGCCGTCGGGATCATGAAAATATGCGCGCGGGCCGTTGACCACGCCGCCTTGCCGGTCTTCCTCAAACGTGATCTCCACGCCGTGAGCCCGCAGATGGTCGAGTGCGGCGGGGTAATCGTCGTGGGCCACCGCAAAGGAATGATGCACCCCGCCATGGTCGTCGGGCACGGGGTTGATCGGCGGGTCGCGCTCGACCAGAATCAGACAGGTCCCGGCCGCGTCGAGAAACGCCATCTGCCCGCGCGCCACGGTCGCCAAGTGCCGGCAGCCGACGATTTCCGTATAAAACTGCGTGCTCTTCGCGACATCGCTGACCGGAATGCTGAAATGGGCGACGGATTGGATCGCGACCATGGGAGTTCTCCGTTGCTGACGACGGCGCCGGTATTCCGAGAGGTGCTCACTTCTCGGCGGAACCGGCGAAATAAAGCTTCGGGTCGGCGGCGCGGATATGGGCTTCGGCGAGGCCCAGCTCGCGGCGGACGATGTTGGCGCCTTGGACCAGCGACACGCATTTGTAATAGGCGATGCGGCGCGACAGCCCCTCGCGGCCAAAACCGCAATCGGTGGTGATCACGAGCCGCTCGGGCGGAATGTATTCGAGCGCCTTCCGGATCAGCCCGGCGACGTGCTCGGGCGGCTCGACGATCGTGTTGCAGTGGTTGACGACACCGATCCCGATCTTTTTGTCGGTCTTGAATTTGGCGAAGAGCGGCAGGTCCTTGCCCTCGCTCGAAGCGCATTCGAAGGTGATGACGTCGGCGTTCAGTTGCAGCAGATGGGGAAGCGCCCGTTCGTAGCTCGGCACCTCCCAGTATACCCGCTGCTGGTTGGGGTTGCCCCAGCAGGTATGCGCCCAGATTTCGGCCTCGACGCCGTCGAGCTGGCGGTTGAACGCTTGCGTCTGGAATTCGAGCTCGGCCTCGGTGCAGTCGGGCCGCGTCGTCAGTCCGTGATGGCGCGGCTCCTCGACCTGGATCACCGGGCAGCCCGCGGCGGCTAGTTCGCGCAGCTCGGCGTTGATGATGTCGCACAGGTCGAGCACCATTGCCCGGTCGTCGGGGTAATGCTGGTTCCACAGCATGCTGGCGAGCGCGGGCGCGCAGATCGCCCCGAACTTGACCGGCCGGTCGCTGAGGCGCTGGGCGATCTGCCACAACGCGGCGTATTCGAGCGGCCCGCGCGTCAGCTGTTCGGTGACGACGGCCGGCTGATAGGCCTCCTGCACCTCCCACAGGATATGGCCGGGCTCGATCCCGGGCCGGCCCATCCAGCCCCGCGAGGTCGAGCGGTGGCCGTGGATGCCGCCCAGCCGCTCGATCGGATAGAAGAACCACGACTTGCCGCCGACCGCGAGATCGAAGCGGCTGTCGCCGTCGGTGACGATGTCGAGCCCGGCGGCTTCCTGCGCGTTGATGGCCGCGGCGACCGCGTCGAGATATTGCTCGCGAAACAGCGAGTCGCCGAGTGCGGCCTTGAACGACCGGCCTTGCAGGCTCGCGTCGAACCACAACGGCCGCGGATACGACCCGGTGATCGCCGTCGGCATGATCAAGTCGCGCGTGGTGGTCAGCATCGGCGTTCTCCCTCCAGGCAGCGAGCGTAGCAGACCCGAACATCGCTGTGGAATAGGGCCGACGATTGACACGTTCTGACAAGAGTGTCATTTTAATTATCTAATGACACCGCTTAGGATATTGGACATGCAAGGCAGGGCACGCATCAACCAGCAGGGCCGCATCGTCATTCCGGTCGAATGTCGCGCCGCCGCCGGGTTGAAGCCGGGCGACGAGCTGCTGATCGAGCCGGTCGGGGAAGGCGAATTGCGCCTGCGCACCAGGGAACAAGCGTTGCGCGAGGCGCAGCGGATCGTGGCTCGCCATAGTTCGGGTCGCGACTTGGTGGCAGAGCTGATCGCCGAGCGGCGTGAAGAGGCGGCGCGTGAATGAGGACGACATCGTTGCCGACGCTTCAGCGATCCTCGCCGCACTAAAGAATGAGCCATTCGACAATATTGATCCCCTCCGCCTCGTCGGCGCGACCATCAGCGCCGTTAATTTTTGCGAGATCCTTTCGAAGTTGCACGATGATGGCCTGAACGGCGCTCAAGCGGACGCAGCGGTGACCACAATGGATTTGCGTGTCGTCGCCTTTGACGAGCCGCAGGCACGCGGCGCAGCACAACTCCGCTCGAGTACGCGGCATGCCGGCCTATCGCTCGGCGATCGCGCCTGCCTCGCTCTTGGCGACAAGCTCGGATGCGCTGTAATCACCGCCGACCGAGCCTGGGCGAGGGTCGATATCGGCGTCGAGATCGTCTTGATCCGCTGAGGCTCGCCTTTCATCCAGATAGCCGAGCCAGTAGCTTTTGCTCCAAAGCACGCAACCCGAGGGGCACGACAAATGAGAGACTTCTCCGGTCGGATCGCGGTCGTCACCGGCGGCGGCACGGGCATGGGCCGCGAGCTGGCCCGCCAGCTGGTCGCCGAAGCCTGCAATGTCGCGATGTGCGATGTCTCGGCCGCAGGCGATGGCGGAGACCAAGCGGCTGTGCGAGGCGGCGGGACTGCCGCAGGGCCTGCGGGTCACCACCCACATCGCCGACGTGTCCGATCGAGGCCCAGATCGAGCGCTTTCGCGACGAGGTCGCCGAGCAGTCAGGCACACCGACAAGATCCACCTGCTGTTCAACAACGCCGGCATCGGCGGCGGCGGCAGCATGTTCGCCAACGACCGCGAGCGAGTGGGAAAGGACCTTCAACATCTGCTGGGGCGGCGTCTATCTACGGCGTCCGCGCCTTCCTGCCGATGCTGCTGAAGGCCGAGGAAGGCCACATCGTCAACACCTCCAGCGTCAACGGCTTCTGGGCCTCGGTCGGGCCGCGCATGTCCGCACACCGCCTATAGTGCCGCCAAATTCGCGGTGAAAGGGTTTCACCGAGGCGCTGATCACCGATCTCAGGCTCAACGCGCCGCACATCAAATGCTCGGTCGTGATGCCCGGCCATATCGGCACCGCGATCATCGTCAATTCGCGCAAGATCCAGAGCGGCAGTCGAATCCGACGCGATCGACGCGACGCAGTTGGCGCAGGCGCGGGCGCGCATCGCCTCGATGGGCCGCGACGCCGCGAGTCTGTCGGATGACGACATCCGCGAACTGGTCGCCGAGCGCGCCCGCCGCTTTCGCGAAGAGGCGCCGACGACGCGCGGCCGCAGGCGGCCAAGATCATCCTCGACGGCGTCAAGGCCGAGAGCTGGCGCATCCTGGTCGGCCACGACGCCCATGTGATCGACGAACTGGTGCGTGCCGCACCCGAACAGGCCTACGACACTGATTTCTTCGAAGACTTTGCGGCCAAAGCCGGCTGGCGCATCGGTTCTTGACTGGAGCGCTTTGACAGTTGAGCTGCCTTGCTAAATGCGAAACGGACTCGCCGAAATCATATCACGCGTAGTGGCCGGCGAAGACCGGTACTTTAATCAGCTCTTTGGCGAGATTATATAGGAAATGGTATCACCGGCAATGTGAGATACGTGCTCGACACCAATGTTGTCGTCGCGGCGATGCGAAGCCCGACCGGCGCTTCGGCAGCGTTGCTGATGGCCGCGCGTCATTCTGCGGTCACCATGCTCGCCACCGTCGCCCTGGCACTGGAATATGAAGCGACCTGCCGTCTGGCCGAACATCGCGTGGCGGCCGGGCTCGATCTCGACGAAGTGGATTCGTTCATTGACGCGGTGCTGGCGATGGCGGAGCCAATCGAGCCGCATTTCTTGTGGCGACCACAGTTGCGCGATCCGGCTGACGAGATGGTCCTGGAGACAGCAATCAATGGGCGCGCCGCCGCCATCGTAACGTTTAACCGTCGGGATTTTGGTGCGGCTCCTATGCGATTTGGGATCGACGTTCTGACACCTGCCGAAGCGCTGCGGAGGATTAAAACATGAAGAAACACAGTACCTATCCGCTTCGGTTGCCGCATTCGATCAAGGCGGAGGTGGAGCGGCTCGCGAAGCAGGACGGGGTCAGCATCAACCAGTTCATCGCGACTGCCGTTGCAGAAAAGCTCTCGGCTATGCGGACTGCGGAATTCTTTGCCGAACGCCGCGACCGCGCCGATTTCGCCGCCTTCGACCGGCTGATGCAGCGCCAAGGCGGTGAGCCGCCCGCGGCGGATGACACGATCACGGAGGCAGTCGATCGCAAGGCGGATTGAAATCCGCCCTACCCCCGTTGAGAGCGGAAATCACATCTCGGTGCCCGGCGATGCCGAGGCCCGTGACGACTGCGTCAACGCTCGAAGCCAATCCCTCTCGCCCGCCGTAAGTGCGGCGGGGCTGCGCTGCGCCAGCATCACGAACAGTGCCGACATCCCATCCCATTTCTGCGGTTCGCCGTATTTGCCCTTGATCGGTCGATCCATGAGGCGCTCGCCCCATTGGTCGAGCGTCGCAGCGCTCTTGCGTCCATTACACTTGTTGCAGGCGGTTGCAAGGTTGTCGATATGGTCGGCGCCCCCTGTCGAGAACGCCTCGATATGGTCGATGACGGCGCCCAGGAGATCGAGCAAGGGCGAGCCGTCGCGCGTCCAATGAGCATGGTAATAGGAGAGGTCATCTCCACGACCAGACGCGCGGATTTCGCGGTCAAGATATTTCATAACAGGCGCGAAGATGACTGGTCGCTTGCACCAGCAGCAAAGCCATCCGTCTCTTCGAAACACCGAAACTTGCAACGGCTTTGACAGTGCGGCCCGCTGTCCGCGCGCGATCAATCGGACCTTACTCACGGGTTACGCTATTCTTCGCGAGCCCGCCGCCGCCCTAACCGAACGTTAGCACGGTGCGGGCGACTTCGCCGGCTTTCATCGCGCGGAAGGCTTCGTTGATGTCGCCGAGATGGCCGCGCTTGGTGACCATCGCGTCGAGGTCGAGGCGGCCCTGGCGGTAGAAGTCGAGATAGAGCGGGATGTCGGTGCGGAACCGGTTCGAGCCCATGCGCGAGGTCTGCACCTTGCATTCGGGGCGGATCGCCATCCACGGAAACTCGATCATCGCGTCCGGCGGCAACACGCCGACGATCGTCGCGGTGCCGCGGATCGCCAGGCTCTCGATCGCCTGCCGCACCAGCGCGGCCACGCCCACCGCCTCGAAGGCGTGATCGACGCCCTGCCCGCCGGTCAACGCGCGCACCCTTTTCACCGGGTCGTCCTCGGCGCTGTTGACGAAGTCGGTGGCGCCGGCGCGGGTCGCCATCTCGCGCTTCGCCTCGAACTGATCGACGGCGATGATCTGGCGCGCGCCGCCGATCCGGGCCCCCTGGACAATCGACAGCCCGACCCCGCCGCAGCCGAACACGGCGACCGTCTGGCCGGCCTCGAGCCCCGAGCTGCGCAACGCCGCGCCGACCCCGGTCAAGACGCCGCAGCCGACCAGCGCCGCCCGGTCGAGCGGCAATTCGGGGTCGATCCGCACGATCGAGTTCTCGTGCAGCAGCATCTTTTCGGCATAGCTCGAAATGCCGATGAACTGGCGCAGCGGCTCGCCGTTCTGCGACAGCCGCGGCGCGGCGTTGTCGGGCCGGGCGACGATGCCGCCGGTGCACAGATTCGGATGTCCCGACAGGCATTGCGGGCAATTGCCGCAAAAACCGGACAGACAGGCGACGACATGATCGCCCGGTTTGACCGCGGTCACGTCCTCGCCGACCGCCTCGACCACCCCGGCGCCCTCGTGCCCCAGCACGATCGGCCGGTCGAGCGGAAACCGCCCGACGCCGTCGACGACGTGCAGGTCGCTGTGGCAGACCCCGGTCGCGACGGTGCGCACCAAGACCTCGCGCCCCCACGGCTTGTCGATGTCGATCGCCTCGATCGTCAGCGGTTCGTGCACCTTGCGAAACACGGCGGCATTGATCTCCATGATGCGCCTCCCCGAACACCTGAAACCTGACCCAGTCTGACCCAAAAAAAGCTCGTAATCAAGGATCAGTTCATCTCACATTAACTGCCGTAACACAGACTACGCCCTATACTTTCGCAGGAGAGGCTCAGATGAGCAACAGCACTTTAATAAAGGTTCTCTCGATTGTCGTTAGTCTTTCAGTCGTTACCAACTGGGGTGGGCGAGAGGGTTTCGCACAAAGCAACGTTCCGGCAACGGACCCGGCGCTCGGACTGCCGCCGGCATTAGGGCTGCTTTCGGCCGAGTATAAGATATCGGCCCTCGTAGCAATGTCACCCGCGGAGCGCAATGCTATATTGCGCCATGCCCTGCTCGGCCTGACCCTCGAGCAAGCCGTTGCTGTGCACGATGCGCTCGTCGGCTGCTATTACCTGATCGACCACCAGAGTACCCTTGGCGATCCGCCTAATTCATGCCTCCGGCTGGCGCGATTATGGGAGTTGTTGCCGAAATCTTAGCGCCATTTGGGGGCCTACACCTGCGCGGGGCCGAGACCTCACTCAGTCGCCGACGGCCGCGTGCTCGCGGTGGCGTTCGTAGCGGCGGGCCGGGGTATTGACCGCCTCGGTCAATGGGGCGGCGGCGAAGGCGGCGGTTTTGCGGGCAGCCGGCGCGTCGGCGTAGAGCGTCGTGCGCTGGCGCGGGGTGCGGCCGAAGCCGCGGATCAGATCCTCCATCGCCGCGGGCGGCATCTCCTGGCCATGGACGGCGCCGGCGGCGCGGGTGATGCTTTCGTTCATCAGGGTGCCGCCGAGATCGTTGGCGCCGGCATCGAGACAGTACGCGGCGCCGCCGCTGCCCATCTTGACCCAGGAGGTCTGGATGTTGGCGATGATCGGGTGCAACGCCAGTCGGGCGACTGCGTGCATCAATACCGCCTCGCGCCAGGTGGCGCCGCGACGGGCGCGGCCCTTGAGGTAGATCGGCGTCTCCATCGGCACGAACGGCAATGGCACGAATTCGGTGAAGCCGCCGGTCCGGGCCTGCAGGGCACGGAGGCGCAACAGGTGCCGCGCCCAATGCTCGTAATGGTCGACATGGCCGTACATGATCGTGGTCGTGGCGCGCAGGCCGACGCCGTGCGCGGCTTCCATGACCTCGAGCCATTCCGCGGTCTTGATCTTGTCCGGGCAGATCACGGCGCGAACCTCGTCGTCGAGGATCTCGGCCGCGGTGCCGGGCAGAGAGCTGAGCCCCGCCTCCTTCAATTCCCGCAGGAAATCGGGGAGGGTGCGGCCGAGGGTCTTGGCGCCTTGCCAGATTTCGAGCGGCGAAAAGGCGTGGATGTGAATGTCGGGGACCGCTTCTTTAATGGCGCGGCACACTCCCAGATAGGTGGCTCCGGTGTATTCGGGGTGGATGCCGCCCTGCAGGCAGACCTCGGTGGCGCCGCGCTCCCAGGCTTCCTCGACCCGCCGCTGGATTTCGGGCAGATCGAGGTCGTAGGGCCGGCCGCGCAGGTTCTCGCTGAGCTTGCCCTTGGAGAAGGCGCAGAACTGGCAGCGGAAATAGCACACGTTGGTATAGTTGATGTTGCGGGTCACGACGTAACTGACGGTGTCGCCGTTGACCCGCCGGCGCAGCTCGTCGGCCGCCCGGCACACTTGCGCGAACCCATCGCCGCGCGCCTGGAACAGCCGTACGATCTCGGCTTCGGCGAGCCTCTCGCCGCGCTGCGGCCCGGTCGAGGATGGTCGCGAGCTGCCCGCTTTGCCCCTCACCCACCCGATTCTTCCGGGATCGGCCCCCCTCTCCCGCAATGCGGGAGAGGGTCCTTCAGCGCAGTGAAGGGGGTGAGGGTGAGGGCGGGCGGCTCGCTGCCGGAGCCGGCGATCCAGCCGTCGGGGCGGGCGAAGCCTTCGGCGTCCATCGCCCGCAATACCGGCGTGCGCAATGCCGGATCGAGCCAGCACTCGGGGTCGCGCGAGTATTCGGGATAAATCGCCAGGCGCGGCACCAGCACCTTGCCGGCCGCCGCGGTCTCTCGGGCGAGATGATCGAGGGCCGGCCACGGCGCCTCGGGGTTGACGTGGTCGCGGGTGACCGGCGACACCCCGCCCCAATCGTTGATCCCGGCGGCGATCATCTCGGCCAGCCCGCCCGGGTTCAGATTGGGCGGCGCCTGGAGGTTCATCACCGGGCCGAAGATCAGCCGGGCGGCGGCGATCGTCCACAGATGGTCGGCGAGATCGGGCTCGGGCGCCTCAGCCATCCGGGTCCCGGGCTTGGCCCGGAAATTCTGGATGATGATTTCCTGGATGTGGCCGTAGCGGTCATTGAGCTCGCGGACGGCAAGCAGCGACTCGATCCGCTCGCGGCGGGTCTCGCCGATGCCGATCAGGATGCCGGTGGTGAACGGCACCGCCGCCTCGCCGGCCGCGCGGATGGTTTCGAGCCGCAGGGCCGGGTCCTTGTCGGGCGAGCCGAAATGCGGCCCGCCGCGCCGGCGCAGCCGCTCGGAAGCGCTTTCGAGCATGATCCCCTGCGACGCCGAAACCCGCCGCAGCATGTCGAGATCGGCGCCGGTCATGATGCCGGGGTTCAGATGCGGCAACAGCCCGGTCTCGCGCAATACCAGCCCGGCCATCTCGGCTAGGTAGGAGAGCGTGGTCGCGTGGCCGAGCCGGGCCAGTCCGTCGCGCGCCGCGGCATAGCGCAATTCGGGCTTGTCGCCCAAGGTGAAGAGCGCCTCGTGAACGCCGGCCTCGGCCCCGGCGCGCGCGATCGCCAGCACCTCCTCGGCACCGAGATAAACGGGTTCGCCCGGCCGCGGCGGATGCGCGAAGGTGCAGTAATGGCACACGTCGCGGCACAGCTGGGTCAGCGGAATGAACACCTTGGGCGAGTAGGTGACGAGATCGCCGTGCCCTGCGTCGCGCAACGCAGCGGCTGCCACCATCAGCGGGCCCGGGTTCGACGGCGGCGAGCGCCAGGGCGGCCTCGGTCGACAATCGCCGCCCGCTTCGGACCTCATGCAAAACCCGGTCGATCGCCATTCCAAACGGTCTCCTATCGGTGCGCCGAGGCGAGCAATGCCGGCAGCATAGCATGTTCGGCGAGGAACGCGCGGGTGCGGCTCGGCGCCGCTTGGCGGGCAAAGGCGGCAAGATCCTCTGGGTTGTCAATGTCGAGCGCGATCCCCGCCAGACGCAGCACGGTCGGCCGGATGCCCTGCGCCTCGGCCGCGCGCAGATGCGGGAAAAAGCTGTCGGCGCCAAAGCGCAGCGGCACCGCATCGGGCGGCGACAGCAGAACCGCGTTCGACCCGCCCTCGTCATGCGACGGGACGATCGTGAAGGACGGCGCCGGGCGATGCGCAGCTATGACCCGGCCGATCTCATCGGTGGTGACCAGCGGGATGTCGCCGGGCAGGGTCAGCATGCCGGCGCGCCCTTCGCCCGCCAGCAGGCGCGCCGCCGCGGCGACGGCGCCGGTGTGACCGTCACGGGCGCCGACTTCGACAACGCGCGCGCCATAATGCCGGGCAGCGAGCCGCGCGGCCGGATCGACGCTCACCACCAGCAGGCCGGCGAGCCCCGAGGCGCCGGCGAGCGCCGTCAGCACGTCCTCGAGCATCGCCAGCGCAAGCGCCCGGCGCAGCTCGGGCAGCAGCAACGGGGCGAGCCGCTCCTTGGCCCGATCACGCTCCTTGACCGGCACCACCGCCCACAAATCCATGGCTGCGGCTTGCTTCCTATAAGACTAGCCCCTCTTCCGGCCACACCGGCGAAGGCCGGTGCCCATCGCTGACATGGGTCCCGGCATGCGCCGGGATGAGCAAGAGGAACCACAGGTCACAAAAAGTTTCTGGCGGCGGCCAACACCGCGCGCGCCAGCGCTTCGCGATCACCCAGCGTCTCCATCAAAGTGCGGGTCGGGGTCAGCGGCAAGTCCAACTTGGCCGCCGCTTCCGCATCGCGCTCGTCGATCACATAATGATCGAGGAGATTGCCGTAATGGCGGGCGACCGCGGCCGCGTCGACGGGCAGCCCGAGTTCGGCCATGATCTTGGCGGTCGGGCCCTTGACCGCCTTGCCGCCGATGATCGGCGAGACCGCGACAACCGGTGCGGGACATGCACGCAAGGCCTCGCGCACTCCCGGAAGGCTGAGGATCGGATCGATGCTGATCCACGGGTTCGACGGGCAGATCACGACCATGCGAAGATTGCGGTCGGCGAGCGCGGCGAGAAAATCGGGATGGGGCCGGGCCGCCGCGGCGCCGGCAAAGGCGATCTCGCGCACGACAGGGGCGCATTGGCGGCACACGAAGTAATCCTGGAAATCGAGCCAGCCCTCGGCAGTCAGCACCCGGGTGCGCACCCGGTCGTCGCTCATCGGCAAGAGACGCGCCGATATCCCGAACCGGCGGCGGAAATCGTCGGTGATCGCGGACAGGCTTTCGCCGGCAGCGCGGCGCCGGGTGCGCTCGATATGGGTCGCGAGGTCGCCGTCGCCGAGCTTGAACCAGGTCTCCCCGCCAAGCTGCTCGAGCGCGGCCATAAAGGTCCAGGTCTCGTCCTTCCTGCCCCAGCCGGTCGCGGGATTGTCGAGGCCGGCGAGCGTGTAGAGGAGGGTGTCGAGGTCGGGCGAGATCGCGAGCCCCAGATGCTCGAAATCGTCGCCGGTATTGGCCACGAGCGTCAGCGCCGCCGGCGGCAGGACCCGGTAGAGGCCGAGCGCCAGCTTGGCGCCGCCGATCCCACCCGACAGCGCCAGGACGGAACCCTTCTCCAGGTTCATCGAAACAGATCGTGCTCGGCCGGGCGGATCAGGGCGGCGGCCGGCGCATCGGGAGCGGACCAACCAAGCCCGCGCACCAGCACCATCGGGATCGCCTCATCGGCCTGGCCCATCACAAGCCCGGCAGCGGCGGCGATCTCGTCGGCAAAGCCGGTCTCGGTTACCAGCAATTCGCGCCCGAAGAGGTCGGGCCGGCCGCGCAGGTCGATGACCGCCGGCAAGCCCGCGGCGCCGAGCGCGATGCCGACCGTGCCCTTGCGCCACGCCCGGCCAAAGCTGTCGCTGATCACGACGCCGATCGGCACGCCGAGCGCGCCGAAGATGTGCTGCCGCAAGCTGTCGGCCGAGCCGTCCGGGTCGCGCGGCAGCAGGAGCACGCGGTCCACCCCGTCACCGGTCGGGATGTTCGAGTGATCGATGCCGGCATTGGCCATGACATAGCCAAGCCGGTGCTCGACGATCAGCAAGCCCGGTCGATGGCGCACGACCCGCCTCGATTCGCCGAGGACAATCTCGACAAAGCGCGCGTCCTTGTCGGTCTCGGCGGCTAGCGCGATCGCCCGTTCCGACGGCTCGACGGTCTTTACGTCGACATAGCGGCCTTCGGCTTTCGAGACGATCTTCTGCGCCACGACCAGCAAGTCGCCTGGCTGCGGCGCCAGCCGGTTCGCGGCGAACGCGGCAACAGTGATCGCGCCAAGATCGTCGCCCGGCTCGACCAGCTTGATGCCGGTCAGTGCACGGATCGTGACTTCGTGATTCATCAGCCGAATTTGGCTCATCAACCGAACTTGGCGCGCAGCAATGGCAATACCTGTTCGGCGTAGAGCTTCAGAAAGCGGGCCTGGTCGGGGCCGGGCGCATGAAACACCAGGTGGTTGAAACCGAGCTCGACATAGGGCCGGATCTTCTCGACCTGCTCCTCGGGGTCAGCCGAGACGATCCAGCGGCTGGCGGCGCGGTCGAGCGGCAAGGCGGCGGCGAGCCGCTCCATCTCCATGGGGTCCTCGACCCCGACCTTCTCCTCCGGCGTCAACGCCAGCGCCGCCCAATGTCGGGTGTCTTCCTTGGCGTGCGCCGCGTCGGTGTCGAACGACACCTTGACCTCGATCATCTTTTCGAGGCTCGCATGCTCGCGCCGGGCCCTGGCGAGGCCCTCGCCGACCTTGCCGGTCAGCTCGGTATAGAGTTGCGGGTTCTTGCCGCTGGTGCAGATGAACCCCTCGGCGATCTGGCCCGCCATCGCCGCCGCGAGCGGGCCGGAGGCGGCGACCCAGATCGGCACCTTCTCCTTGGGCTTGTCGTAGATCGTAGCATTTTCGGTGCGATAGAATTGGCCCTCGAAGGTGACCCGGTCCTCGGTCCACAATTTGTTGATCAGCGCGATCGCCTCACGCAGCCGGTCGCGCCGCTCCTTGGGGCCCGGCCATTTGACGCCGATCGCCGGCACCTCGTTCAGCGACTCGCCAGTGCCGACGCCGAGCACGACGCGTCCCGGAAACATGGTTCCGAGCGTGCCGAAGACCTGAGCGACAACCGATGGATGATAGCGGAAAGTCGGTGTCAGCACGCTCGTGCCGATCACCACGCGCCGCGTTCGGGCGCCGAGCGCACCGAGCCAGGCGAGCGCCGAGGGGGCGTGGCCGTCGGTGTGCTTCCACGGCTGGAAGTGGTCGCTGACAAAGACCGAACTCGAACCCGGCCTCCTCGGCCAGGCAGGAGAAGTCGAGCAATTCGCGCGGTCCGAACTGTTCGGCCGACGCCTTGTATCCGAGCTTCAGCAATTGCAGCTCCTCAAGTAAGGATCACCACAGGGGCACAGAGAGAACAAAGGAGAAATTTTTCTCCATCCCGGCACACGCATCCGGCCCTTGGCCAAGCCGAGGAGTGGCTCCAGACCGGACCCATTTGCCATAGATGCCAACCTTGGCCGGTGTGACGAGGCTGTCGCGGCAGCTCCTTCTGTGCCTCTTGCGGTGAACAATCAAACCTTGGCCAGCACGTCCTCGCGGAAGCGGCGCATGTTGGCGATCATTTCGTCGGCGGTAGCGCCCTCGAAATTGAAATCGACATGACCCACGCCGAAATCGCGGAATGCCCGCAGATCGGCGACGACGTCGGCGGTGTCGCCGGAGAACAGCCGCCGTTCGCCGTCGTCGGCTCGGGCGGGCAGGGATTTGCCCCAGCCGGTAACGCGATAGGCAAGTGCGACCTTCGCCGGGTCGCGCCCGGCCTCGCGGGTCAGCCGGCGCAGTCGCTCGACCGCCCCCTGGAAGCGCTTCATCGAATCGAGCCGGTGCTGCGGGTTAGTGCCGATCGGATACCAGCCGTCGCCGAGCCGCGCGGTGCGGCGCAATGCCGGGCCGCTTTCACCGCCCACCCAGATTGGCGGGTGCGGCTTCTGCACCGGCTTCGGCTCGAACAGCACGTCGGCGAATTTGACGTGCTTGCCTTCGAAACGCGGATCGTCCTTGGTCCACAGCTCGCGGCAGGCCATTACGTATTCGTCGGTGACCGCACCCCGCTCGGCGAAGGGCGGGGCGCCCAACGCCGCAAACTCCTCCTTCATCCACCCGGCGCCGATGCCGAAGGTCAGCCGGCCGTTCGACAACACGTCGATGGTGGCCAGCATCTTGGCTTGCAGCACCGCCGGCCGGTGCGGGACGACGGTGACCGAGGTCACCAGCCGCAGTCGGGAGGTCTTGCCGGCGATAAATGCTACCGCGGTCAATTGTTCGTGCCGGTCGCCGCGCGAGCGTCCGGGAAATTCGCCGGTGTCGCTGTAGGGATAGCGGGCCTCGATGTCGCGCGGGATCACGACATGGTCGCTGATCGTCGCGTAATCGTAACCGGCCGCCTCGCCCTCGACGGCGATGCGGGCGAGGTTCTCCGGCCTGGCGAGGGAACCGCTAACCGGCGCGCCGAACCCGTACTGCATCTGTGCCTCCCGGCAAGAATCGATGGTTTCAAGCGTAGCAGGCTGAAAGCGTTTTGGCTCGGAGGGAATCTCGGGCGGCGGTTTGCGAATGCAACGGTGTCGGTTCTCGGATCTGAACCCGCCGCCCCCGCCAGCTGTGCTCGACCGGCCGAACGAAGGCCGAAATCATATCCGGTGTGCGTCTATTCGTCTGAGCTCGTTCGCGCGGTTGACCAATTCACGGTCATTTGTGACAAAAGAACGTCAAATAAGAGATGGCCTGCAAGGGCCCCAGGTCGCATTTTTGGTGCTCGTCCAATGGATTAAGCCGGCGGCGCTATGTATTCACACGGCGTTACACGAGTTTACAAAAAGTTACGCTGATGCTATGCGCAAAAGGGCATCCTGAGGATGGCAAACCTTAAGCATCGGGGGTCAAGGTTTGGAACTTCACCACTCTCTGAACGCGCTGCGCGACAACGTCATCGACGGGCCGCGCAATATCGATGACCGGCACCATGGCGACGAGTCGCGCAATGCGGCCGTCGAGTTTGTCGAGCCGGTTCGGCGGCATCTGGCGATCGTCGATCAGAGCCGGCTGCGGCGGGATTGCTTCAAACTGGCGCTCGGCCAGCAGCCGAGGCGCTGGCACATTACCGATGTCCCGACCGCCGCGGAGCTGGTGCGGCTGCTGCGCCACGGAGAGGGCTTCGCGGTGATCCTGCTCGGCGGCTCGACCTGTGGGCAAATTGACCTGATCGACCTCGCGGTGTTGGCCGCGGCGGCGCCTCAGACCCCGATCCTGGTGGCGGCCGACTGCGACGACCCGGAGCGCGCCCGCACGATCCTTCGCTCGGGCGCCCGCGGCTTTCTGCCGATGAGCCTCAGCCTCAAGGTTCTGGTCGCCGCGCTCGAGCGCATCCGCGCCGGCGGGACCTACGTGCCGCTGGCGCTGACCGAGCCCGGGATCGAGGACGCGGCTCCGAGCCAGCCTCAGCGGCCGTGGCGGGAATTGACCCGGCGCCAGCGCGATGTCCTTGCGCTGATCTCGGAAGGCCGGTCGAACAAGCTGATCGCCGATGCCCTGTCGATGTCGGAAAGCACCGTCAAGGCCCACGTCAAGCAGATCATCAAGCGCCTGCGCGTAGCCAACCGCACCCAGGCGGCGCTGCTCGCGACCGGCGCCCGCCGGTTGGACGGCTCAGCCTGCGTCAGCCAGGTGGAACGGGTCTTGTAAACCCTCCGGCCGGGCGGAATAATCCTCGGCAAACCGCCCGCGGCGCCCTGAGCGGCGTCGCCAGCCGAGGAGGAACGCGCCATGTCGAGCCGGACCGTGATCCCGATCTCGGCCCATCCGCAAACCGGCAAGATCAGCGAGACTGATTATTTCCGGCTTTATCGGGAATCGCTGGCCGATCCCGACCGGTTCTGGGGCGAGCACGGCAAGCGGCTCGACTGGATCAAGCCTTACAGCAAAGTCAAGAACGCCGCTTTCGAGGGCGATATTCGCCTCGCCTGGTACGAGGACGGGACCCTGAATGCGTGCGCGAACTGCCTCGACCGCCACCTCGCCCGGCGCGGCGACCAGGTTGCGATCCTGTGGGAAGGTGACGACCCCGGCGAGGACCGCCGCATCACTTACCGCGAATTGCACGAGATGGTCTGCCGCTTCGCCAATGTGCTAAAGGGGCGCGGCGTCGACAAGGGCGACCGAGTCACAATCTACCTGCCGATGATCCCGGAGATCGCGGTGGCGGTCTTGGCATGCGCCCGCATCGGCGCCGTCCATTCGGTCGTGTTCGGCGGGTTTTCGCCGGACAGCCTCGCAGGGCGCATCCGCGACTGCCGCTCGACCTGTCTCGTTACCGCCGACGAAGGGCTGCGCGGCGGCCGCAGCGTACCGCTCAAGCGCAACGCCGACGCCGCCCTCGTGAGCTGCCCCGACGTGCGCGAGGTGATCGTCGTGCGCCGCACCGGCGGAGACGTCAATTGGGTCGCAGGCCGCGACACCTGGTATCACGAAGCCTGCGCCGCGGCTTCGCCTGATTGCCCGCCCGCGGAGATGTCGGCCGAGGACCCGCTGTTCATTCTCTACACTTCGGGCTCGACCGGGCAGCCCAAAGGGGTGTTGCACACGACCGGCGGCTATCTCGTCTATGCCTCTATGACCCATGAATACGTGTTCGACTACCGCGAGGGCGAGGTCTATTGGTGCACCGCCGATGTCGGCTGGGTCACTGGACACAGCTACATTCTCTACGGGCCGCTGGCCAACGGCGCCACCACGCTGATGTTCGAGGGGGTGCCAAACTATCCGGACGCCTCGCGCTTCTGGCGGGTCGTCGACAAGCACCAGGTCAGCATTTTTTATACGGCGCCGACCGCGATCCGCGCCTTGATGCGCGAAGGCGAGGAGCCGGTCCGACGCACCAGCCGTGGGTCGCTGCGCATCCTCGGCACGGTCGGCGAGCCGATCAACCCCGAGGCCTGGCTGTGGTATTACAATCAGGTCGGAGAGCGGCGCTGCCCGGTCGTCGACACCTGGTGGCAGACCGAAACCGGCGGCATCCTGATCACGCCGCTGCCGGGAGCCACACCGCTGAAGCCGGGCTCGGCGACCCGTCCGTTCTTCGGCGTCGAGCCAGTGCTGGTCGATGGCGACGGCAAGCGGATCGAGGGTCCGGGCGAAGGCAACCTATGCTTGGCGCGGCCCTGGCCAGGCATGATGCGCACCGTCTTCGGCGACCATCGCCGGTTTGTCGAAACCTATTTCTCGGCTTTTCCGGGGCTCTATTTCACCGGCGACGGGGCGCGCCGCGACGAGGATGGCTATTACTGGATCACCGGCCGGGTCGACGATGTGATCAACGTCGCCGGGCACCGGCTCGGCACCGCCGAGATCGAGAGCGCGCTCGTCGCCCACCCGAAGGTCGCCGAGGCCGCAGTGGTGGGGTTCCCGCACGACATCAAGGGCCAGGGAATCTATGCCTATGTGACCTTGAAGATCAGCGAGGAGCCGAAGGAGGAGTTGCGCCACGAGCTGATCGCCTGGGTGCGCCGCGAGATCAGCCCGATCGCCGCCCCTGATCTCTTGCAATGGGCGCCCGGCCTGCCGAAGACCCGGTCGGGCAAGATCATGCGCCGCATCCTGCGCAAGATCGCCGCTGACGAGCACCACGCGCTGGGCGACACCTCGACGCTGGCCGATCCGACCGTCGTCGACGACCTCGTCGGCAACCGCCTTAACCGCGCCCCCTAGTTTTTGCCGGGTGCGCCGCCGGCGCTCCTGGTCAAATGATCCGGCGCTGCCGCAGCGCCTCGATGATTTGTTCGGCGGCATCCTCGGGCCCGGCCCCGATCGTGGTCAGGCGAAGGTCGGGGCGCTCCGGCGTCTCGTAAGGCGAGTCGAGGCCGGTGAAGTGCTCGATCCGTCCGGCCTTGGCCTTGGCGTAAAGCCCCTTAGGGTCGCGCCGGATGCATTCCTCGAGCGGCGTGTCAACGAATATCTCGAGAAACGGAATGGGCGCGGTCAGCTCTCGCACCAACTCGCGTTCGGCGCGGAATGGCGAGATGAACGAGCAGATCGCAATCAGCCCGGCCTCGGCCATCAGCTTGGCAACCTCGCCGACTCGCCTGATGTTTTCGACCCGGTCGGAGTCGGTAAAGCCGAGATCGCGGTTCAACCCGTGCCGCACGTTGTCGCCGTCGAGCAGCATCGTATGACGGCCGCGCGCGAGCAGCTTTTTTTCAACCAGATCGGCGATCGTCGATTTCCCGGCGCCCGACAATCCGGTCAGCCACAGCACCGCCGGAACCTGCTCCTTCAGCGCCGCCCGCTCGGCCCGGCCAACGGTCAACGCCTGCCAATGGATGTTGCTGGCCCGGCGGAGGCCAAAGGCGATCATCCCGGCGCCGGCGGTCTCGTTGGTGAAACGGTCGATCAGGATAAAGGCTCCGGTGTCGCGGTTGACCGCATAGGGATCGAAGGCAATCGGCATCGCGGTCGAACAGGTTGCAAAGCCCGATTTCGTTGGCGGCGAGGCGGTTGTCGGCGACGGGCGCCATGGTCTCGATATCGATGCGGTGCTTGAGCGCGGTGACGGTCGCCGGCACGGTGCGAGCCGCTATCTTCAGCAGAAAGGAGCGGCCGGGAGCCAGCGGCTGCTCGCTCATCCAGATCACCTGCGCGGCGAACTGATCGGCTAATTCGGGCGAGTCGCGAGGGTCGACCAAGAGGTCGCCGCGGGCGATGTCGATCTCGTCCGCCAGGGTCAGAGTCACGGCGTCGCCTTCGCGGGCGCGAGCGAGCGGACCATCGAAGGTGACAATTTCCTTGACCCGGGTCGAGCGGCCCGAACCGGCGACCAGGACCGGGTCGCCAGGCGCAATCGAGCCAGAGACGAGCGTGCCGGAAAAGCCGCGGAACCCTGCGTTCGGGCGGTTGACCCACTGCACCGGAAAGCGGAAGGGGCGTTCCCCATCTTCAGCCGGGCCGGCCCGAGCCGGACCGCCTTGGGCCACCTCGACGGTTTCCAGGTGCTCGATCAGGGTCGGCCCGCGATACCACGCTGCGCGCGCGGAGCGCTGGGTGACGTTGTCGCCCGCCAATGCCGAGAGCGGGATGGCGCAAACCGCAGGGTTGCCCAATCCCGCGGCAAACCCCGAAAAGCCGGCGACGATTTCCTCGAAGCGGCGCTGGTCGAAGCCGACCGTGTCCATCTTGTTGACCGCCAGCACGAGGTGCCGGATGCCGAGTAGCGAGCAGATGAACGCGTGCCTTTTGGTCTGCGGCAGGACGCCGTTGCGCGCATCGACCAGGATCACGGCGAGTTCGCAGGTCGAGGCGCCGGTCGCCATGTTGCGGGTATATTGCTCGTGTCCCGGCGTATCGGCGACGACAAAGGCGCGCGCCGGGGTGGCGAAAAATCGGTAGGCGACATCGATCGTGATGCGCTGCTGGCGCTCGTCTTCGAGCCCGTCCAGCAAGAGCGAAAAGTCGATCGCCTCCCCGGTCGTGCCGAACCGCCGCGACTCGGCTGCCAGCGCCGCCATCTGGTCGTCGAGGATCAGCGCGCAATCGTGCAGCAGCCGGCCGATCAAGGTGGACTTGCCGTCATCGACCGATCCGCAGGTCAAAAAGCGCAACAGATCGCGGTCGCGCGACCTGCGGGTCGCCGCGCAAGGGGCCGCCATCAGAAATAACCCTCGCGCTTTTTGCGTTCCATGGCCGCGTCTTCGTCGCCGTCGATCAGCCGGCCCTGCCGCTCGGAGCGCCGCGTGTCGCGCAATTCGGCGAGGATCTCGGCCGGGGTCGCCGCCGCCGACTCGATCGCCCCGGTCAGCGGGTAGCATCCCAAGGTGCGAAACCGCACGCGGCGCTGCTCGGGCATCTCGCCCGGCTCCAGCGGCAGGCGTTCGTCATCAACCATGATCCAGGCACCGCTGCGCTCCACAACCGGCCGCACTGCTGCGAAATAGAGCGGCACGACCGGGATTTCTTCGGCCGCGATGTATTCCCAGACATCGCGCTCGGTCCAATTCGACAGCGGAAAGACGCGCATCGTCTCGCGCTCGCCGAGACGCGTGTTGTAGAGCCTCCATAATTCGGGGCGCTGGTTTTTCGGGTTCCAGTCGTGGTTGGCGCCACGCAGCGAAAAGACCCGTTCCTTGGCTCGGCTCTTTTCCTCGTCGCGGCGCGCCCCGCCCAACGCCGCGTCGAAGCCGTGACGATCGAGCGCCTGCTTCAACGCCTCGGTCTTCATCACCGAGGTGTGCAAGACCGAGCCCGAGGAAATCGGGTCGATGCCGCGCCGCACTCCGTCCTCGTTGGTGTGGACGATCAGCTCGATGCCGATACGGCGCGCGGTCGCGTCGCGAAACGCGATCATCTCGCCGAACTTCCACAGGGTGTCGATATGGAGCAGCGGGAAAGGCGGCTGGCCGGGATAAAACGCCTTGCGCGCCAGATGCAGCATGACGCTCGAATCCTTGCCGATCGAATAGAGCATGACCGGACGGCGGAATTCGGCCGCGACCTCGCGCATGATAGCGATCGCTTCGGCTTCGAGGCGATGCAGATGAGCCGGGCGCGGGGGCTGCGCCCGGAAAGGTTCGACAGGATCAGACACGGGCAATCTTACGCGGACCTGACGGCGAGCATCCCCATTAGAGAACAGGATTGCGGATGTCAAACCTGGAGGAACACCGCCGGATCAAGGGCCGGAGATCGGCTTCCCGTCAAGCCGGCGGCAGCGGCGAAACCTTTACGAAAATTTGGACTTTCCATGCGCATAAATCGACTCGGGCCGGCACTCGGTGCGAATGCTCACATGCTCGAATAAAGCCGCGGCTTTCGGTCGCAACCCGCGAGGTCGCGATCTGCCGGGCGTTTCGGCGCCGCGACACTCGCCGACCGCTTCGCCGGAATTCTCGGAGACACTCATGAAAGATCAAGCGTCCGCGCCCGCCGCCATCGCCGTCCGGCTGCGCGTCCGCGACGCCGCGCACGCTGCGTTTCTCGCGTGGCAGGCACGCATGACAAACATCGCCGCAGCGGCGACCGGCTTCGTCAGCATCGAATTCGTCCCGGTGCTGCAGTCGCGCTCCGAGTGGCAAATGGTGCTGCAGTTTTCGGATGCGAGCCGGCTCTGCGAGTGGCGGGTGTCGCACCCCCGAGCGTCGCTCTATCAGGAATTGGAGGGACTGCTCGACGGCGCGGTGCCGTATGAGGAGCAGTCTGCCGATTTTCATGCGCAAGGCAGCGTCACCGAGGTCATCGCGACCCGGGTCCGGCCGGGTCTGGAGAGCGCGTTTCGAGATTGGTCGGCCCGGATCCAGCAGGCACAGGCCGAGTTTCCCGGTTATCGCGGTACTTATCTGCAGGCGCCATCCCGCGAGCAGACGACTTGGACTACGCTGATCCGCTTTGCGACGACGGGGCAGCTCAATTCCTGGCTGGCCTCGGCGGAACGGCGCCGTCTGGTCGAACGCGTCGGCGGCCCTGGTCGAATCGTGGTCCAGCCGACGGCTCGAAGGGGCGTTCGCCGGCTGGTTTCCACCCGAGGGCGCCGGCCGTGCGCCGCCGGGTTGGAAGCAATCGATGATCGTCCTCTTGATGCTGTTTCCGATCGTAATGATCGAGCTGCGCCTGCTGGTTCCTCGGTTGCGCGGGCTCGATCCGGTCTTCGTCACCTTTCTCGGTAACGCTATCAGTGTCTGGCTGTTGGCTTGGCCGATGATGCCGCTCGCCAACCGCGCATTCGATTGGTGGCTGAGGCCCGGACCGTTCGGGCCGCGGCTGGTCACTGCCGCCGGCATCGTCCTTCTCCTCGCCCTTTACATTACCGAAATTGCCGTCTTCGTTCGGGTCATCTGAGTAGCGCCGGGATTCATTCTAATTTTACCGTTTCGCGCCAGTGTGAACAGGGGCGCTCGGGCGCGCCATATCGCAGGTGGAATTGGAGACACCAACTATGGTCAGCGACGCGCAGCACGAGAGATTCATGCGCAGGGCGATCGAGCTGTCAGCCAAAACAGCGCTGGTCGACAATGCCGGCGGGGTGTTCGGCACCGTCATCGTCAAAGACGGCGAAACCATCGCCGAAGGCGCCAATCGCGTCATCGCCGAGCGCGATCCGACCTGGCATGGCGAAATGGAGGCGATTCGTGCGGCGTGCAAGAAGCTCGGCACCTTCAAACTGACGGGCTGCACGATGTATACGAGCGCTGAGCCATGCCCAATGTGCGCCGCCGCGGCCTACTGGGCCGGCATCGAACAGATCTATTTCGGCGCGACGGTCGGCGATGCGTTCGAGTATGGCGGGTTCGACGACGCGGTAATCTTCGAGCAGCTGCGCCGTCCGACGCAACATCGCACCATTCCAGCGATCCAGATCCATCGCAACGAAGCCGTCGAGGTCTGGAAGAAATATCAGGCGAAGCCCGACAAGGTCCCGTACTAAGTCGCCAATTCGGCGGCGACTTGCGACCGAGCGCGCCATCCGCAGAGTGCCGAAGCCAGCCTTTATTCGATGTGCCAGCCTTCCCTCGCCGGCGCAGCTTCGGCGCCCCGGCTCAGTGCAGCTTCGGTGTCTTCAGAGAATCGCGTGCGGTCGGCGGATAGGACGCGCACCGTCAAGGTTTCGCTGTCCCGTGCCACCTGGAGCTGGACTTCGCTGCCGGCTGGACCGCCGGCCCACACCTTGCGCCACAACCCGGCGAGGCTGGCGACCGAATCCTCGCGCACTGCGAGAATGCGATCCCCGGGCCGCAGCCCGGCGGCACTCGCCGGACCGCGCTCGGCGAGACCGGCGACGACGATCGCATCCTCCACTTCGGCGGCGTAAAGGCCGAGCCAGGGGCGCATCGGCCGATTCGGGCGTCCATAGGTCAGCATGTCGTCGAGGATCGGCGGCAACAGGTCGATCGGCACCACCATGTTGACGTCGCGGCGCAGCTCGCGGCCGCTCGAATGCTGGACATGCAGCGAGCCGATGCCGATCAGCCGACCGTCGGCGGCGATCAGCGCTGCACCGCCCCAAAACGGGTGCGCCGGGGCGGTGAAAATGGCGCGGTCGAGCACGTATTCCCAGTAGCCCGCAAATTCCTGACGGGCGACCACCCGCGCGGCGATGGCATGGCGGCGTCCGCCCTCCGCGGCCATGATGGCGCGGTCGCCGGCGCCGACCCGCATGCCGACCCCGAGCTCGAGCGGCGCCACATTCAACCGGCCGAGCGCCTGCACCAGACCAAACCCGGTTTCCTGGTCGTAGGCGAGAACGTGCCCCGGTACGGCACCGCCGTTCGGCGAAGTCAGCCAGATCGTTTCGGCTTCGGTAACAAGATACCCGATTGTCAGGACGAGACCGTCCTCGCGGATCAGAACGCCGCTGCCGGCGCGCTCGGTGCCGAGCGTCCCGGCGGTAAAGGCGTCCTCCGGCACCGTGGCGCGCAAGCCCAGCACTGCACCGAGCGCGCGGTCGAGGTCAAAGCTGCAGTCGCCAGGCTTCGGTTGGATTTCACCCGGAACTTCCCAATCTAGGTTTCGCGGCATTGGAGCGGCTCATCAGTGGGGGCTGATCCCATCATAACCCGCAAAGAGTGCGCCGCGCACGCGCTGTTGTCAAAACTGCCGGCGATCACCGCCGGCTTGCGGCGGCCCGGCTGCTTGACAAGCCGAAACCGCCCAATTATCTAGGCAGCACTCTTGGGCGAAGAGTGCTAACCGCCGGGAGTGCCAATCGTTCAATCGAGATCGGGGTCGAGGAGGGTTTCATGAAATTTCGTCCGCTGCATGACCGTGTGGTGATCCGGCGCGTCGAGGAGGAAGAGAAGAGCAAAGGCGGCATCATCATTCCGGACACGGCGAAGGAAAAGCCGATGGAAGGCGAGGTGATGGCTGCCGGTCCGGGTGCGCGCGGTGAAGACGGCAAGATCCAGCCGATGGAGGTCAAGGCGGGCGACCGGGTGCTGTTCGGCAAATGGTCGGGCACCGAGGTCAAGCTCGACGGCGAAGAACTGATCATCATGAAAGAATCCGACATCATGGGCGTGATCGAGCACGACGCCCCGGCCAGAAAGGTCGCTTGAGGAGAACCGAGGAATGGCAGCCAAGGACGTCAGATTTCATGCCGACGCGCGCGAACGGATGCTGCGCGGCGTCGATATTCTCGCCAACGCGGTCAGGGTGACCCTGGGTCCGAAGGGCCGCAACGTCGTGCTCGACAAATCTTTCGGCGCGCCGCGGATCACCAAGGACGGGGTCACCGTCGCCAAGGAGATCGAGCTCTCCGACAAGTTTGAGAACATGGGCGCGCAGATGGTCAAGGAGGTCGCCTCCAAGACCAGCGACCAGGCCGGCGACGGCACTACGACCGCGACGATCCTGGCGCAGGCGATCGTGCGCGAGGGGTCGAAGGCGGTGGCCGCCGGCATGAACCCGATGGATCTGAAGCGCGGCGTCGACATGGCCGTCGCGGCGGTCGTCGAGGACATCAAGAAGCGCTCGAAAAAGATTTCGACCAATGAGGAAATCGCCCAGGTCGGCACGATCTCGGCCAATGGCGAGCGCGAGATCGGCGAAATGATCGCGCAAGCGATGCAGAAGGTCGGCAACGAGGGCGTGATCACGGTGGAAGAGGCGAAGAGTCTCGAAACCGAGCTCGACGTGGTCGAGGGCATGCAGTTCGACCGCGGCTACCTGTCACCTTATTTCGTGACCAACGCCGAGAAGATGGTGGCCGAGCTCGAAAATCCGTACATCCTGCTGTTCGAGAAGAAGCTGTCCGGATTGCAGGCGATGCTGCCGGTCCTCGAGGCCGTGGTGCAGTCGGCCAGGCCGCTCTTGATCGTCGCCGAGGATGTCGAGGGCGAGGCGTTGGCGACGCTCGTCGTCAACAAGCTGCGCGGCGGGCTCAAGGTGGCGGCGGTCAAGGCGCCGGGCTTTGGCGACCGGCGCAAGGCGATGCTCGAAGACATCGCGATCCTGTCCGGCGGCCAGGTGATCAGCGAAGACCTCGGCATCAAGCTCGAAAACGTTACGCTCGACATGCTGGGCCAGGCCAAGCGGGTCAGCATCGAGAAGGAGAACACGACAATCATCGACGGCGCCGGCGCCAAGGACGACATCCAGGGCCGCATCACCCAGATCCGCGCGCAGATCGAAG
Organism: uncultured Alphaproteobacteria bacterium; assembly: GCA_963795485.1. GTDB lineage: Bacteria > Pseudomonadota > Alphaproteobacteria > ATCC43930 > CGMCC-115725 > AP-15. Next base: position 392,877 of record CAWCIL010000006.1, on the reverse strand, counting down.
AGACCACCTCGGATTACGACCGCGAGAAGCTGCAGGAGCGGCTGGCCAAGCTCGCCGGCGGCGTCGCGGTGATCCGGGTCGGCGGCTCGACCGAGGTCGAGGTCAAGGAGCGCAAGGACCGGGTCGACGACGCGATGCATGCGACCCGCGCCGCGGTAGAAGAGGGGGTCGTCGCCGGCGGCGGTGCCGCACTGCTCTATGCCGCCCGCGCCCTCGAGGGTTTGAACCCGTCGAACGGCGACCAGAAGGTCGGGATTGAGATCATCAAAAAGGCGATCCTCTATCCGGCCCGGCAGATTGCCGAAAATTCGGGCACCGACGGCTCGATCATCGTCGGCAAATTGCTCGACAGCAAGGACCCGAATTACGGCTACGACGCGCAAAAGGGCGAGTTTACGGACATGATCCGGGCCGGCATCATCGACCCGACCAAGGTGGTCCGCCACGCGTTGCAGGATGCGGCCTCGATCGCCGGCCTGTTGATCACCACCGAAGCGATGGTCGCCGAAAGGCCGGAGCCCAGACCGGCGCCGGCGATGCCGCCGGGCGGCATGGGCGGCATGGGCGGGATGGACTTCTAAAACCGCCCCTGAGCTGCAATCCGAGACGGGCCGCCTGACCAAAGGCGGCCCTTTTCTTGTCTAGCGTAAGACCCAAACGGTTAGTGGTCGTTCCCGCGAAAGCGATGCCTTTCTGACCCCAATGCGGTCAATCGTTGCGCGGCCAGTGGTCGCGCCACAAGAAATCGGGGCCGAGCTCGTTGAGGCTCGGGCAGCCGATCTGGGCCATGACAAGATCAATCTCCCCGCTCAAGATCGAGATCGCCTTGTGGACGCCCGGGATGCCGCCGGCGGCGGCGCCGTAGAGCGTCGGCCGGCCCATAAAGACAAAGCGCGCGCCGAGGCACAGCGCGATCAGGATGTCGGCGCCGCGCCGCACCCCACTGTCGAGCATCACCGTCAGCTTGTCGCCGACGGCTTCGTTGATCGCCGGCAACACGTCGAGCGAAGCCGGCGCCTGGTCGAGCTGCCGGCCGCCGTGATTGGAAACGATGATCCCGTCGCATCCGATCTCGGCGGCGCGCACCGCGTCGGCCGGGCTCATGATACCCTTGACCACGACGGCGCGCGGGAAGAGCCGGCGGTAACGCTCCAGATCGCGCCAGGTCTGTGCGTTGAACGGCTGCAGCGCGCGCGCGAAATTGTAGACCGATTCGGCATTCGCGCCGTTCGGCGCATAGGGCTGCCAATTTTGCAGCATCGGGGTGCCGCCGCCGTGGCGCAGATATTCGACGATCCAGCCGGGATGGGTCAGCGCCTCGGCGAGGATCAACGGTTTCAAGCTCAGCGCCTGCAACAGCCCGCCGCGGACATTGGCAAAGCCGTTCCTGATGTTGCGCTCGCGCTTCGAGCCGACCGGCACGTTGACGGTCAGCACCAGGGCGCCGAGCCCGGCGTCTGCGGTGCGCCGGATCATGTCCTCGCGCACCTTGGCCTCGCGCGCCGAATAGAGCTGGTACCACGCGTGGCCGGGAGCGACGCGCGCCGCCGCCTCGATCGAATCGTTGCTGGCCCCGGACATGATATAGGGGATGTTCGCCTTCGCCGCGGCCTTGGCCAGCATCAGATCGGCGCCGCGGCGGAAGAGCCCAGCGCCACCTGTGGGCGAAATCCCGAACGGGCTCGCATACGTGTGGCCGAACAAGGTCGCCGATTGATCGCGCTTCGAGACATCCACCAGATAGCGCGGCAGCAGCTGGTGCTGGTGAAAGGCCGAGGTGTTGCGCTCCAGCCCGCGCTCGTCTTCGAGGCCGCCTTCGATGAAATCGAATGCGATTTTCGGCAGCCGCCGCTTCGCCATCCGATGCAGGTCTTCGATATTGATCGCCTGATCGAGCTTCATTGCCGCAAGGTCCCGTTGAAAGATGCCGTATCGTAAGTAACAATGCTGGTTTCGCCCCTACCCGACAACCCGTCAGGGCATCGCAACTGCGATGCCGAGCGCGCGCGGCCGTGGCCCCCCTCCCCCCTTCCTCCTCCTTCCCATGCTAGCTCCCATATCGCCATCATGTTCGCTCTGTCGCGCACCCAGCGTTAAAGTCGCGCGAGGTCCCGCGTGCGTCCTCACTGTTTCCCCGGGTACGACGCATTTCGCGATCGCTGATGCAAATTCGCGGAAATCGCCGACGATCAAGTGCTGCAGGTTGTGCTGTAGAGTCGCCGCGCGCTCGCCCAACGCTCGGGTCAACGGCGTAACGAGAAGTTGACGCCGAGGTAAAGGCTCCTTTCTCCCCTCTCGCGCATCTCGCGACCAGGTGCTTGCATCGGTTTGCCTCTCAGCAAAAACTCAACAGCCTACTAGCAAGCACCCCCCATCTTCATAAAAAATTACCGCTCACCTGCAGCGTCATTAAATCACTCCGCTATCTTCAACTCTAACCCATAACCCTACCGCTACCCTAACACTTCCCTCCCACCACCCACCCCCACCACTCACCATCCCCCCCCCCCCCCACAACCCCCCGGCCGGCGCTGATTTTTTGGCACGCTCCTTCACCAAGCAAGACGGGGCCGCGGTGGTAAGCGTCAGGTGCGTACCGCTAAAGCGCGTGAGCGGCGGCGAGGAAGGTGCGGATTTTGGCGGGGTCTTTTTCGCCGGGGCGGCGCTCGACGCCGGAGGACACGTCGACGCAGGCGGCGCCGGAAATGCGTACCGCTTCGGGCAGCAATGCCGCGGTGAGGCCGCCCGACAGCAGCCAAGGGCGGCGCCATGAACGGCCGGCGATCAGCGCCCAGTCGAAAGCCAGCCCGTTGCCGCCGGGGAGCGCTCCCGGCCGAGACGGCGGCTTCGCGTCGAACAGCAGGAAATCGGCGGCATCCTCGTGCTCTCCGGCGCGGACGAGATCGTCGGGGCCGGCGATCGGCACCGCCTTGATCACCTTGCGGCCAAAACGCGCCCTGGCTGTCGGCGACCCGCTGCGGGCTCTCGCTTCCGTGAAATTGCAGCATGTCGAGCGCCGCCGCGCCGAGAACGGCCGCGATGGTTGCGTCCTCGGCGTCGACAAAGAGCCCGACTCGCGCAATCCCGGCGGGCACCCCTTCGCAGAGCCGGACAGCCGCGGCCGGCGTGACCGCGCGCGGGCTCGGTGGGTAGAAGACGAAACCGAGATAGGCCGCACCCCCGGCGACGGCCGCCGTCACCGCGGGCTCGCTAGACAACCCGCAGATTTTCGCGGCAACCATCATTCCTGCTTTTGCGGTGGCTGGTCATGCGGTGGTTGGGGCTGATCGCCGCGGCGATCCCGCCCCAGCGCTTCGAGCTGCCGGGTCAGCGCGTCAATCTGCGCCTCGAGCCGCTTTAACCGCGGATCTTCGCCCGGCGGCGAGGCGTTCCCGGCATCGGCCGGCGGCGCCTTTTCCTCGGCCGGGTAGGGGGCCAGCATTTTGAGGGCGCGCTGGAACAACGCCATGTTCTGCTTGCCCATCTCCTCGAACTGCCCGAACGGAAAGATGCCGAAGGTCGCCTGCAGACTTTTGCGCATCTGCTCCTGGTTGCGGCCAAAGGCGACCATCGCCTGCTCGAGATAACCCGGCACCAGCACCTGCATGCTGTCGCCATAAAAGCCGATCAGCTGCCGCAGAAAGCTGATCGGCAGCAGGTTCTGGCCCTTTCTGCTCCTGCTCGACGATGATCTGGGTCAGCACCGAGCGGGTGATGTCCTCGCCGGTCTTGGCGTCATGCGCCACGAAGTCGCCGCCTTCCTTGATCAGCTTGGCCAGATCGTCGAGGGTGACGTAGCTGCTCGTCGCCGTGTTGTAGAGCCGGCGGTTGGCATATTTCTTGACGACGACCGGCTTGCCGCCGCCGGGCCTCTCGTTGTTCGGGGTGTTCATGCGCGCGCCGTCTCCCGTCGGAAACCCGTCCCCATCATCACAATACAGAGATTCGGCGGGTTCGCGTCATCAAACACGCGGCGCCGAGCCCCGCCTGGCTTTCGTCGCCGGCCGCGGGGCGTATACTGCCGCCGATGACCGACGCTCGCGACCTCGCCCGCCGCTATCTGGCGCTGTGGGAAGACTATCTGACGGCGCTGCTGTCCGACCCCGGCGCCGCGGATCTGCTCGCGCGCCGGCTCACTCCAGAACTCGCCCCAGAATCGGATCGCGCTGCGGCGCCGCTGCCGGATGATCTTGCCGCAAACCCCGGACCGGCGCCTCGCGCCGCGTCCGTTTCCGGCGCATCTGGCGAGCGCGATCGGGTTATGGCTGAGCTCGCGCACCGCCTTGCCGCTGTTGAAGAGCATGTCGCGCCGTCGAGCGCGGCCCTCTCGAGCCCGGCCCTATTGGGCGCGGTGGGGAACGGCTGCACGCCCTCGCCGGCGAAATCGACGCGTTCGGGCCTGACCGGGTCGCCCGCGCGCTCGACGACGAAATCGTCCTGCGCGCCGAAGCCTATCTGTGCGGGCTCGAAGCCTACCGCCGCCATCCCTATCGCCGCTCGGCGCCCGCCCCGCCGGTGCTTTGGCAGGAAGGGACCACCAGGCTCCTCGACTATGGCGGCGGCCGGCCGGCCCCCGCGGTCATGGTCGTGCCGTCGCTGATCAACCGCTACTACGTCCTCGACCTGCTGCCGGAGCGCAGCTTTCTGCGGCATCTTGCGGGACGCGGCTTGCGACCGCTGGTCGTCGACTGGGGCGCCCCGGGCGCTGCCGAGCGCCGGCTCGATCTCAGCGGTTACGGCGAACGCCTCGACCGCGGCTTTGCCGCCGCGGTGCAGAGCGCCGGCGCCCCGCTGGCGATCCTCGGCTATTGCATGGGCGGGCTGCTCGCCGTGGCGGCGGCATTGCGGCGCCGGCGCCAGGTCGCTTGCGTTGCGCTATTGGCGACGCCGTGGGATTTCCATGCTGGGCAGGGCATGGCGGCGCGCCTTCTCGGCCTCGGCGCGCAGGGGCTGGCCCAAGCCGGCGCCGTCACCGAGACGGTTCCGATCGAAATGGTTCAGAGTTTCTTTTTTCTGCTCGATCCCTTCCTCGCCGAGCGCAAATTCGTCCGCCTCGCCCGGCTCGATCCCGACAGCGAGGCGGCGCGCAGCTTTGTGGCGCTCGAAGACTGGATCAACGATGGGGTCCCGTTGGGCTCGGCGCTGGCCCGGGACTGCCTGCGGTCCTGGTATCGCGACAACGAGCCCGGGCGCGGGACCTGGCGGGTCGCCGGCCATCGGATGCAGCCGAGGCTGCTGCGGCGGCCCGCGCTCGTCGTCATTCCCGGCCGCGACCGGATCGTTCCGCCGCTCTCGGCCGAGGCGCTGGCGGCGGCGCTCGGCCGGGCGAAAGTGCTGCGTCCGGCGCTCGGCCATGTCGGCATGATGGCGGCGGCACAGGCCCCGGCAATGCTGTGGACGCCGATCGCCGAGTGGCTGCGCGCGCATCTGGGCGAGCGGTAACGCCGGGGCCGGTGGACTTCGCGGCGGCGCGCTCCTACATTCGCGGACATCCTGCCCAGATAAGCCGCAAACTTGCGAGGAGATCTCCCGATGGCCGATATCGTCATTGCCGGCGCCGCGCGCACCCCGGTCGGCGCGTTCAACGGCGGGCTTGCGAGCCTGCCGGCGCACAAGCTCGGCGAGGTCGCGATCGTCGAGGCGTTGCGCCGCGCCGAGGTCGAGCCCAAGGAGGTGTCCGAGGTCATCATGGGCCAGATCCTCGCCGCCGGCGAAGGCCAGAACCCGGCCCGCCAGGCGGCGATCGCCGCCGGCATGCCGTTCGAGGTCACCGCCTATGGCGTCAACCAGCTGTGCGGCTCGGGGCTGCGCACCGTGGCGCTCGGCTGGCAGGCGATCCGCACCGGCGACAGCGAGATCGTCGTCGCCGGCGGGCAGGAGAGCATGAGCCAGGCGCCGCACTGCATCCATCTGAGAAACGGCGTCAAGATGGGCGACGCCGAGCTGGTCGACACGATGATCAAGGACGGGCTGTGGGACGCCTTCAACGGCTATCACATGGGCAACACCGCCGAGAACGTCGCCCAGCGCTGGCAGATCACCCGCGAGCAGCAGGATGCGTTCGCCGCCGCCTCGCAGGCCAAGGCCGAAGCGGCGCAGAAGGCCGGCCGCTTCAAGGACGAGATCGTCCCGGTCAAGATCGCCGGCCGGCGCGGCGAGACGATCGTCGACACCGACGAGCACCCCAAGCACGGCACCACGGTCGAGGTGCTGGCGAAATTGCGCCCGGCCTTCGACAAGAACGGCACGGTCACCGCCGGCAACGCCTCGGGCATCAACGACGGGGCGGCGGCGGTGGTGCTGATGACCGCCGAAGCGGCCGCCAAGCGCGGGGTGCGCCCGCTGGCCCGCATCGTCTCGTGGGCGACCGCCGGCGTCGATCCGGCGATCATGGGCGTCGGGCCCGATCCCGGCGAGCCGCATGGCGCTCAAAAAAGCCGGCTGGACCGCCGGCGACCTCGATCTGGTCGAGGCCAATGAGGCCTTCGCCGCCCAGGCCTGCGCGGTCAACAAGGACCTCGGCTGGAATGTCGACAAGGTCAACGTCAACGGCGGCGCCATCGCCCTCGGCCACCCGATCGGCGCCTCGGGCGCGCGGGTGCTGATCACGCTGCTCTACGAGATGCAGCGGCGCAACGTGAAGAAAGGCCTGGCGACCCTGTGCATCGGCGGCGGCATGGGAATTGCCATGTGCCTCGAGCGCGATTAGCGCGGACGAGAGTGGCCAAGCCGATAGGGAGGGACGCATGGCGAGGGTGGCGGTGGTCACCGGCGGGACGCGCGGCATCGGCCGGGCGATCTCGGCAGCGCTGGCGAATGCCGGCTATCGGGTCGCGGCGACCTATGCCGGCAACGATGCGGCGGCGCAGCAGCTCAAGGACGAGACCGGCATTCCGGCGTTCAAGTTCGACGTCGCCGATTTCGCCGCCTGCGCCGAGGGCGTGAAGGCGATCGAGGCGGCGCTCGGGCCGATCGAGATCCTGGTCAACAACGCCGGCATCACCCGCGACGCGACGATGCACCGCATGAGCTTCGAGCAGTGGAACGCGGTGATCCAGACCAATCTCGCCTCGTGCTTCAACATGTCGAGGCAGGTCATCGAAGGGATGCGCGACGCGCGGCTTTGGCCGCATCGTCAATATCGGCTCGGTCAACGGCCAGGCCGGGCAATACGGCCAGGTCAACTACGCCGCCGCCAAATCGGGCATCCACGGCTTCACCAAGGCCTTGGCCCAAGAGGGGGCGGCGCGCGGCGTTACCGTCAACGCGGTGGCGCCGGGCTATGTCGACACCGAGATGGTGCGCGCGGTGCCGGCGGACGTGCTGGAAAAGATCATCGCCCGCATCCCGGTCGGCCGTCTCGGCAGGGCCGAGGACATCGCCCGCACGGTCCTGTTCCTGGTCGCCGACGACGCCGATTTCATTACCGGCTCGACGCTCTCGGTCAATGGCGGCCAGCACATGTATTGAGCAGATGCCGATCGCCCGCCGGGCCTTGCTCGCGCTTCCGGCGATGCTGTCGGCGGCGGGTTTGGCGCAAGCGGCTCCGGCGGTGTCCCTCGACCTCGAATACCGCGACGGCCGGCTGATATGGCCGGGAGGGCAGCGCGCGGGCGGCGGTCGGGCGGGCCGGCGTCAGCCGCGAACAAGAAGGAGGGCGACGGCGCCACCCCTGCCGGGACCTATCCGCTGGTCTCCGGGTTCTACCGCGCGGACCGGATGGCGCCGCCCCGCTCGGGCCTGCCGATGCGCGCGCTGTCGCCGCAACGACGCCTGGGTCGACGACCCGGCCGACCGCAATTACAACCGCCTCGTCTCCCTGCCCTACCCGGCCCATGCCGAGCCGATGTGGCTCGACGACGCGGTCTACGATCTCCTGGTCGTCATCGGCTACAACATGCACCCGGTCGTGCCCGGCGCGGGCAGCGCCATCTTTCTGCACATCGCGCGTCCCGATTTCTCTCCCACCGCCGGCTGCATCGCGGTCGATAGGGAAGTGCTGCTCCGCCTGATGCCGCTCCTCGGTCCCGGCAGCACGATCGCGATCCGCGGGTAGTCCCGCCGCAACGCGGCCGAGCACGATCCACGGGTACAGCCGACCAGCCGGCACTCAACCACGTCGGCGCGGATTTTTTCCGAAGGCCAGCAAGATCGCCGCGCCCAGGGCGATCAGCACCGCGAAGGCCCAGCACAGCAGGATGTTGACGATGACCGGATCCCACAGGACCGGAGACACGTAACGCTGGATCACCGCCTGGGCGAAGTTCAGGCTCGGGCGGTCGAGTTCGTACCACAACTGGCCGAGCGCGATCGGTGCCCAGATCCTGGTATCGAGCCAGGTGATCGCATCGCGGATCAGCACCGAGAGACCGGCGAGGACGATGATCCACCCGATCACCCGCCCAGCGATCATTTCAGAAGCCCCTGCTCTTTGTTGTCGCAAAATTACTCGAAATGGCGGCGGGCGCAATGGATTTGACGCGCGGGGCCCGCGGCGTCATCAAACCGTAACCTTGACGGCGGGGCGGGACTCTGCGGATAATCGCGCCGTCCAAGGGGTGCCCCGGCAGGGGGCTGAGACACCGCCGGCCCGTCCGCTTCGATCGAGAGTGGGCAGCGGGGCGCGGAAACCCTTCGAACCTGATCCGGGTCGTACCGGCGTAGGGACAGGAACATCTCGGCTGCGGCCGGCCTTCTCCTCGCGGATACCTCCGGATCTTCGTTCAACCGACGCACACGGAGATCGACGATGCCCGATTCCGCTCCACTTTCAACCGCGAAGCTCATGCCGAACGTCGAGGAGCTGCGGGTCACGACCGGGCCGTTCCCGGCCTCGCGCAAGGTCCATGTGGCGGGCCGGGCTCATCGCCGATATTTCGGTCGCGATGCGCGAGATCGAGCTCGAAGCGTGCGTCCGGCGAGCCGGCGGTGCGCGCCTACGACACTTCGGGCCCCTATTCCGACCCGGCCGTCGAGACCGATATCCAGCGCGGGCCTGCCCGAGCTGCGCAAGCCCTGGATCCTCGGCGCGCGGCGATGTCGAATTCTATCGAGGGCCGCGAGGTCAAGCCCGAGGATAACGGCCTGCGCCGCGGCGAGGCGGGCGGCGTTTCGCTGTTCGATCGCGGCGGGCGCAAGGTGCTGCGCGCCAAAGCCGGGCGGCCGCCGCGACCCAGCTCGCCTATGCCCGGCGCGGCATCGTCACCCCGGAGATGGAATATGTCGCGATCCGCGAAAATCTCGGCCGCGACCAGCTGCGGCGCGAGGGCGCGCGTCGACGGCGAATTCGTTCGGCGCGTCGATCCCCGACCACGTGACCCCGGAATTCGTCCGCGACGAGATCGCCCGCGGCCGCGCGATCATCCCGAACAACATCAACCATCCGGAAACCGAGCCGATGATCATCGGCCGCAATTTCCTGGTGAAGGTCAACGCCAATATCGGCAATTCGATCGTCACCTCCTCGGTCGCCGAGGAGGTCGAAAAGATGGTGTGGGCGACGCGCTGGGGCGCCGACACGGTCATGGATCTGTCGACCGGGCGCAACATCCACACGATCCGCGAATGGATCGTCCGCAACTCGCCGGTGCCGATCGGCACCGTGCCGATCTACCAGGCGCTCGAAAAGGTCGGCGGCAAGGCCGAGGAGCTGACCTGGGAATTGTTCCGCGACACGCTGATCGAGCAGGCCGAGCAGGGGGTCGACTATTTCACGATCCATGCCGGCGTGCGGCTCGCCTATATCCCGCTGACCGCCTCGCGGGTCACCGGCATCGTCTCGCGCGGCGGCTCGATCATGGCGAAATGGTGCCTGGCGCATCACCAGGAGAGCTTCCTCTACACGCATTTCCGCGAGATCAACGAGATCATGCGGGCCTATGACGTGTCAGCTATTCCCTGGGCGACGGGCTGCGCCCCGGCTCGAACGCCGACGCCAACGACCGCGCCCAGTTCGCCGAGCTCGAAACCCTCGGCGAATTGACCAAGATCGCCTGGGAGGACGATGTCCAGGTCATGATCGAAGGCCCCGGCCATGTGCCGATGCACAAGATCAAGATCAACATGGACAAGCAGCTCGAGGAATGCGGCGAGGCGCCGTTCTACACGCTGGGCCCGCTCGTCACCGACATCGCGCCGGGCTACGACCACATCACCAGCGGCATCGGCGCGGCGATGATCGGCTGGTTCGGCACCGCGCTGCTCTGCTACGTGACGCCGAAGGAGCATTTGGGGCTGCCCGACCGCGACGACGTCAAGGTCGGGCGTCATCACCTACAAGATCGCGGCGCATGCCGCCGATCTCGCCAAGGGCCACCCGGCGGCGCGCGAGCGCGACGACGCGCTGTCGCGCGCCCGGTTCGAGTTCCGCTGGCGCGACCAGTTCAACCTGTCGCTCGACCCCGAGACGGCCGAGAAGTTCCACGACCAGACCCTGCCGGCCGACGGCGCCAAGCTCGCGCATTTCTGCTCGATGTGCGGCCCGAAATTCTGCTCGATGCAGATCACCCAGGAGATCCGCGACTACGCCCGCGCCGGGCATGGAGGAGAAGTCGAAGGAGTTTCTCAAGCAGGGCGCGCGAGATCTACACCGACGAGCACGGCCAGCCGCGCGCGGCGGCGGATTAGACCGTCATTGCGAGCAGCGCAGCAATCCCGAACCGCGGTGCCGCGCCGCGAGATTGCGTGGCGGCGCTCGCAATGACGCGAGGGGCGCACTCCCGGTCGAGAGGCGCGCCGCTATCCCGACCGGCCGATCGTCGGCGTGCTGGCGGTGGTGCTGCGCGGCCGATCGCGCGCTGGTCGTGCGGCGCGCACAACCCGCCCCTGGCCGGGCGCTGGGGATTTCCGGGCGGCGTGCTCGAACTGGGCGAGACCGTCGCCGCAGGGGGCGATGCGCGAACTCGTCGAGGAGACCGGCGTCGTCGCCGAGCCGGCGGGGACTCTGACCGTCATCGACACGATCGACCGCGACGACGAGGGCCGGGTTCGCTATCACTACACCCTGGTCGCCGTCCGCGGCATCTGGCGGACCGGCGAGGGCATCGCCGGCGACGATGCCGACGAGGTCGCCTGGCTCAGCCGCGACGACATCGTCGGAGGCGGCCTGCCGACCGCCCCCGCCCTGTTGCCGCTGATCGATCTGGCGCTCGCCCGCGATCGCTGACCGCCAGCGTCAGCCGCGGTTCAGGTCGTCCAATGGCCGTCGACCCAGGTCCAGCCGCCGGCCCCTTGCTGCCAATAGCCCGGCTGCCAGTTGGCGCTCGGCGATGGGCGTTCGACATAATGTCCGGGCGTCCAAGCGATATTGCGAGCCGTTCCAGCTCCAATGCCCGGCCTGCCACATCGCCAAGGGCGAGGGTGACGGCGGCGGGGTTTCGATCCGCGGCGGCGGCGGAGCATAGAGGGCTACCACGTTCGCGCTCATCGTTCCCGAGCTGCTCGGCGCCATCGCCGGCCCCGTGCTCGATCCGTATTGCGGCGGCGCGTAGTCGGAGTTGGGGGGCGTCAATGGTGTCGGCGCCGCGTTCGCGGTCGGCGGATAGGCCGCAGGCGGATATGCCGAAGTCTCGCCCGGTGCGACCGCGGCCACCGGTGGCGCATATGGCGGCGTCTCATCCGGCGCGACCGTGGCCACCGGCGGCGCATATGGCGGCGTCTGATCCGGCGTGACCACCCCGACGCGTAGGCGGCGGCGGATATGCCGGCGTCACGGCCGCCGCCGGCGGGGGTGGGGGTGGGGGTGCAACACAGCCGGACAAGGCTGTGGCGCCCAACGCTATCGCGGCGATGCCGGCGAGCCGACCGAGAGACTGCATCCGATCCTCCACGCGTTCCTGCAGCGCGGGCATCCCGACCGCTGCTCCCGGAGGTAGAAACACGATGAAGCGCCGATCATTCCCAGTCGGGGTTTTCGGCCGATTGTCGCCGCGCCGTCACCGGCCGACCGGTGCCGCATCAAGATTGCCAGTGGCCCTCGGTCCACACCCAGCCACCCGCTTCCCGGCCCCAATAACCCGGCAGCCAATTGGCGTTGGGGGTTGGGCGTTGGACATAATGACCTGGCGTCCAGGCATATCTCGCGCCGCCCCAGTTCCAATGGCCGACCAACCACAGCGAATCCGCCGATCGGGCGAGCGGCGGTATTTCGGCGCGCATCGGCGGCGGCGGGTAAGGCGCCACTGCCGCTGCCGCGAGAGCCGGGGGATCGGATTTGCCAGTGGAACAGGCCGACAACAAAGCCGCGCAGATCGCCGCGGCAACCAGTCCGCCCGTGCGGGCGAAGTGCTTCATCGCCACCTCCCTCGACGCAGCGCGGGTTGACCCCGGCCGCTGTAAGCTCAGCCTTCCTGTTCTCGCTCGATCTGCCCCGGAAAACTTCTACCCGAGGAGGCGGATGTTATGTTTGCCGCGCAAAATCAGCGAGGCCGCCAATCTACGGCAGCGTCATCGAAAACGCGAGAGCGATCGACCGCCTCGATCCACCGACGAAGGACCAGAGGCGAGCCGCGCCTGAGCTGTCCGGGCATTCGGCCTGACGGTGCCGGTTGCGGTCGACGGCGAAACGCCGGAGAATGGCGCTTGCCCTGCGGCTCTCGGAGACTGGGATGGCTGCCAGGATGATCTTCACCGCGCTCGCTCTGGTTTTGGCGGCTGTGGCGTTTTTGGGCGGCGGCCCGGGAACAGGGGGGCCGCTCGATCCGTTCGGAATCCTATTCCTGTTCGCCTCTGGCTTGATCTGGCTCGGATGGGAAGCAATTCAGGAAAGCTATTCTTACTTTCGCGACGCCGGCAAGACCGGCCGAGAGCGTCCGGACCTGCCGATCATCCGAATGGGGCCGATGATCATAAAGGGGATCACTGCAAAAAAGCCGCCGCCGAAAAGCTCGAAGGTGAAAAATCCCGGGGCGGCGCTGCACGAAGTCGTCCGGGCATGTCGCTTTTGCCGCCCCTTCCAAGGCCTCCCCATCGATGGGGAGGCCTTTTCAGGTTTAGGGCGTAGCAGCAACAGCTAGCGGAACATGCGGCCTTCGGGCGGGAGGCCGAGCAGGATCTGGCCGACGGTCTCGAAATGGACCGGTCGGCCCTGGCCCTGCTGGGTCCCGGCGTGGATGTCGCGCAGCCGCCGCTCGAACGGGTTCTCGTTGAATATCGCGGTGGCCCCGGCGGCGCTGTAGACGGCGGCGACCACGTCGCGCGCCTGCTGGATCGCCCAGGTCGAGGCGAGGCGCAGCCGGGCATGCTGCTCGGGCAGGAAGTCGCCGGTCTGCTCGGCCGCATCCCACATTTCCCGCAGGGTCGCGTGAATGAAGGCGCGCGAGGAGCGCAGCCGCGCCTCGCATTGCGCCACCTGAGACTGGATCACGTTGTTCTGGCGCAAGGGATTGCGGGCGCCGCGCGGGATCTTGTCGCGCGCCAGCACGATGAAGGCTTCGAGCGCGCCGCGGGCAATGCCCAGGGACACGTTCGAAAACCCCATCGCATAGACCATGCCGCTGGTGAATTTGTATAGAAGACCGGGCTCCCGCCGCTCGGCCTGGTTGTCGCGCGAGGCGGTGTATTTCTGCGGTACGAACAGATCCTCGACCGCATAGCTGTCGCTGCCGGTGCCGCGCAGGCCGATGACCTGCCAGTTGTCGATGATCTTGGCGCGGGTCTTCGGGAACAGCACGGTGCGCACGAAAGGCCGCCCGTTTGGATTGAGCCGCGGGGTACCGTCCTCTTCGAAGATCGGCACATGCGCGCCGAGCCAGGTGGCGTGCCGGCTGCCGGTGGCGAACCCCCAGCGCCCGGTGACGCGAATGCCGCCCTCGACTGCGACGCCGCGGCCGGCGCCGGGCAATTCCGGCCCCCAGGCGAGGATGCCGCGCGGCGGCCCGAAGACCTCGCGCGCCACAGCCGGGTCGAGATAGGGTGCGGTCATCGAGCAGCCCGAATTCTGCCCCAGCGACCAGGCGACGCTGGGCTCGGCCTTGGCGATCTCTTCGAGCACCTGGACGTAGGTCAGCGGGTGCAGCTCGGCCCCGCCCAGCGAGCGCGGCAGCAGCAGCCTGAAAAACCCGCCCTCGATCAAAGCCTCGACCACCCGCTCGGGCAGCTGCCGCTGCGCCTCGATCTCGTCCGCGGCGTCTTCGAGCAACGGGGCGAGGAGCGCGCACGTTCGACATAGTCGATACCGCGTGTCTCGACGGGTGTCGAATCGAGCTCGATCGACGCCATTTTTTTCTCCCTTGGCCGGCAGCGCTGTCCCGTCGCTCAGGATACATCGCCGCGACGGGTTCTGGAGAAGATTTCCATGCAACCCACCTCCGCCCGCGATGTCCACGACAACCGCCGGCCCGAGGGCGGCATCACCCCGACGCGGCGAGCGGGCGCCACCAGCGCCGGGTCAGCAGCAGCACCACCAGACCGGCGACGCCGGTCGCGGCGACCGCCCCGGAGGCGCCGATCAGCCCGGCGAGCGCGCCGATCTGGAGGAAGCCGACCATGCCGACGCCGATGCACACCGACAGCACGCCATAGACGCGGCTGCGCATCTCGGGCGGGGCCGACAGATAGACGAGCGTCGCCTGCATGATGCTGAAGCAGGCGTTGGCGACACCGGTCATCAGCAATACCGAGCCGGCGAGCAGCGGGTAGGGAGCCAGCGCGAACACCGGCACCATGATCAGATAGGCCGACGACCCCGCCCAGATAGATGCGCGAGAACAAAGCCTGCCGGACCAGCAGCGCGATCGCGACGGCGCCGCAAAATGCCCCGACCCCGGTCATGCTGGAGAGCACGCCGATGCCGACCGCGCCGAGCCCGAGCCGGTCATGCCCGATCACCGGGATCATGCTGGTCGAAGGCCAGGCGAACACGTTGGAGATGACGGTAATCATCAGGACGGCAATCAGCCGCGGATCGCGGCGGACGAGCACGAGACCCTCGATCATCCGCGCCAATATGCCCTGCGTGCCAGCCGGGCGGGCAAGATTGCGATGGCGCACCCGCAACGCCGCCGCGAGCGCCACCAGATAGGACAGGACGCTGACGCAAAAGACGCCGCCGATGCCGAACGTCGCCAGCAGAACGCCGCCCAGGGCGGGGCCCAGGATCTGGCTGGCATTGTTGGCGCCGACATCGACCGACATTGCCGTGCTCATGCGCTCGGGCCCGACCACCTCGCCGATCATCGTGCGCCGCACCGGGTTGTCGGTGGTCCAGCCGATGCCGTTCACAAAGCTCGCGACCGCGAGCTGCCATACCGCAAGCTGTCCGGCGAAGGCGAGCAAGGCCAGGGTCAGCGAGGTCAGCCCCATCGACAGGACGACGAGAACGAGCGCGGTGCGCCGCTCGATCCGCTCGGCCACGGCACCGATCACCGCGCCGAACAGCGCCATCGGCAGCATCCGCAGCATGGTCAGCGCGGCGACGATGAACGGCGACCGGGTGCGCTGATAGACAAAGACCGCGATCGCCAGCATCTCCAACCAGCGCACCCCGAAGACTACCAGGCCGACCAGCCACAGCCGCCAGAAATCGGGCTGGCCGATCAGCCAAGCGCGCGGGGCCGAAGCCGCGATCGGCCCGCTCGCGACATAGGCTGACGCCGGGCCGCCGGGCAGAACCCGCCGTGCCCGCGGCCACCTCACCCTCCCCATTCCCGCCCTCCGACCGGTTTCCGACCCTCGCCGCGCGTGTTGCGCTGCCGCCTGCTTTGCCTCAGGATTAGCAGAGATTTCGACGGCTGAGCAATTTTTGGGCAACGGCTCCGGCGCGGGTTGGCCGCTGCCGCGGCGGCGTGATTAATTTGGCGCGGCCCGACGTTTGCACAAACATTTGCGAATCCTCACCGCGGAGCCACCTATTTCGATCGAAGTCGAATTGAAGCTCGCCGCCGAGGCCGCCGATCTGCCCGAACTCAAACGTGCGCTGGCGGCGATCGCACCGGGCGCGCCGATGGTTCGGCGGACGCTTGTCTCGACCTATTTCGATACGCCGGACCTCGCGCTGAAGCGGGCCGGCTCGACCCTGCGCGTGCGCAAGGAGGACGGCCGCTTCGTCCAGTCGCTGAAAACCGCCGATCCGGCGGGCGCGAATCTGTTGGCCCGCGGCGAATGGGAGGACCCGGTAGCCGAGAACCGCCCCGAGCCGCAGGCGCCGCACAGCGGATTGCGGCTGCCTGAGGGAGTGGCCGGCGCGCTATCCCCGCTCTTTGTCACCGAGGTCACCCGCGAAACCGTCGACATCGAGCCGTCGCCGGGGACCCGGATCGAGGCGGCCATCGATGTCGGCGAGATCCGCCCGATCGACGGCGGCCCGGTCGAGCCGATCAGCGAAATCGAGCTCGAGCTCAAAGGCGGCGACCCGGCCGCACTTTACGACCTCGCCCTCCAGCTCCTCGAAACGGCGCCGCTGCGGATCGACAGCCGCAGCAAATCGGAACGCGGATACGGTCTCGCCGACGTCACCCGCCCGGGCCCGATGGCGGTCCATGCCGAGGCTGTAGCTCTCGATCCCGGCATGACCGTCGAGACCGTCCTGCAGAACATCGGCCGCGCATGTCTCGCCCATCTGTTGCGCAACGAGCCCGCCGCTCTCGCCGGCGCGCCCGAAGGCGTGCATCAGATGCGGGTCGCAGTGCGCCGCCTGCGCTCGCTCCTCTCCGGGGTCAAAAAGCTGCTGCCGCGGGATCGAGCGCCGCGTGATCGCCGACCAGCTGGCCGGGCTCGCCGCTCCGCTCGGCCCGGTGCGCAATCTCGATGTCTTCGCCACCGAGCTGTTGCGGCCGCTGCGCTGCGAACGCCCGGGCGAACCTGGCTGGGACGACCTCGCGGCGGTGGCCGAGCAGGCGCGCGACGGCGCCCACGACCGGGTCGCCAAGGAAATTCTGTCGCCGCGGCATACCGAAGCGGTGCTTCGCCTGCTGCGTTGGTTCGACGGGCTCGGCTGGCGCGCTGCACAGGCGCCGCAACTGTCGGAGCTGCCGGAACTGACCGCGCCGATCGAGCACGATCGCGCCGGACCTTCTCGACCGGCGGCGGCGCAAGGTGCGCAGGCGCAGCCGGGCACTTCGTCAGGCTCACGCCGAAAGAGCGGCACCGCTTGCGCATCGCCGTCAAAAAGCTACGCTACACGGTCGAGCTTCTCGGCAGCCTCTATCCGCAGCGCGACTGCGCGCCGATATGTCGATTCGTTGAAGCCGGTCCAGGACGAGCTCGGGCATGCCAACGACGTCCGCGTCGCCTATGGCCTCGTCATCGAGCTCGGCCACAAGGCCGAGCACGCCGACCCGATCGCCGAAGCGGGCGGCCAGCTGCTCGAACTGCACGAGCGGGCCCTTCTCCAGGGCGAGGCAAAGCTGCATCAGCGCTTGCGCCGACTGAACCGCGCCGGGCCGTTCTGGCGGGCATGAAGCCCGGCGACATCTCCTCTCTGAAAAACTCGACTCCTCCCAAACGCGAGCAAATCGGACAGATTGAGGAGATGCCGGCAGCCGCGGCGGGCGAGCGAGGCGGCATTCGGCGGGCCGCTCAGGATCCGCCATAAACTGGGATCACGGCACCGCGGGTCACCCGGTTGGCTGGCGACGCCAGAAACGCGATGATTTTGGCCGCATCCTCGGGCCGCACCCAACGGCCATGGTCGGCCTTCGGCATCGCCGCCCGGTTTGCCGGGGTGTCGAGCACCGAGGGTGCGACCGCGTTGACCCAGATCTCCTCGTCGACCGTCTCCTCGGCCAACGCCTGGGTCAGTGCGGCGACCGCCGATTTGGACGCGGTGTAGGCGACCATGCCGGCGCCGAGCCGCGGCTCGAGCGCCGGCCGCGCCGCGACATTGACGATCCGGCCGCCGCGCGCCCCGCCCGGACCCGGACCCCGGCGTTTGCGAAACGCCTCCACCGCCGCCGCCGAGCATAAAAAGCAGGAGAGCGCGTTCATCCGAAACTGTTCGAGGAAATCGGCCGCCGAGGTGTCGGCGACCGGGGCCATGGTGAATCCGCCGGCGAGATGGATCGAAGCCCACAGCGGCGGCAACGCCTGATAGTACCGGTGGACTGCGGCCTCGTCGGCGACATCGACGTCGCGGGCGATATGCACCCCGGTATCGCCGACAAGGGGAAAGTCGGCGAGTTCGGCGGCGACCAGATTGGGCAGGTGGCAGACCGCTCCGGCCGCGCGCAGCACGGCGACGACTGCGCGGCCGAGGGCGCCCGTGCCCCCGGTCACGACGACATGGCTGCCGGCAAAATCGACCATGACGATGACCCTCGCAAAATCAGCCTCGAGACGATAGTCGCGCGATGCCGGTTGCGACGCCAGATTGGTATATGGCGGCCTTGCGGATTTCGCCGATCGGCGGCGCCGTCCTCGGTGCGGGGAGCGGACCGGCAACCTTTCGATTGCGGCATGCGTTTGCACAACATGACGAAAGTTAGACAATCGCCCGCACCTGCCAGCCAGGACAATGCACGGTTTTGCCCAAGGCAATGCGATCACCGCCGCCCAATGCCGTTCCGCGCGCACCCTCCTCGGCTGGTCGATAGCTAAGCTCGCATCGACCGCTTCGGTCAGCGAGAGCGTCATCGACGATTTCGAATTGGAGCGGCGGACGCCCGAACCCGGCGAAATCGACCAGATCCGCCGCGCGCTGGAAGCGGTCGGGGTCGCTTCCCTGGGCGACGATGACGTGCGGCTGCGTCCGGCGGCGATGACCTGACGGGCGTCTGGAGCTTCACCGGTTCACGTCTCCCGCAGCTTGCCGGTATGGCGATATCGGACAGCCCCGCTACGAGCACCTCTGCCCGTTGCCCCGTTTTGCGTTTATCATCGGGCGCACCTGCAGAGGAGACGAGCGAGATGGACACGATTGAGGACCCGCGGCGGCTGCGCGAGATTTACGGAGAGCCCGGCGAGCGCGCGGTGAAAAAGCAGCTGACCCGGTTCGACCGGCATTGCCGCAACTTCATCGCCTTGTCGCCGTTCCTGGTGATCGCGTCATCGGACCCGGACGGCCGCTGCGACGCCTCGCCCAAAGGCGATGCACCGGGATTTGTCCGGATCATCGACGACCAGACGCTGCTGATCCCCGATCGGCTCGGCAACAACCGGATCGATACGTTGGGCAATCTGCTCGCGCGGCCCGGGGTCGGACTGATCTTTTTCGTGCCGGGAGTGAACGAAACCTTGCGGATCAACGGACGGGCGCAGGTCACCACCGACCCGGCATTGCTCGACCCGCTCGCGGTCGATGGAAAGGTGCCGAGGAGCGGCATCCTGGTCGCCGCCGAGGAGATTTATTTCCACTGCGGCAAGGCGCTGATCCGATCAGATCTGTGGAACCCGGAGAAGCAGGTCAAGCGCGGCGGTTTCCCGTCGATCGGCCGCATTGTCGCCGAGCAGATCGGCGGCATGGATCCCGAAGAGGCCGAGCGCGCGACCGCCGAGAGCTACAAGAACCGGCTCTATTGACCGGCCGGAAAAATCGTAACGGCAATCGCGTTTGTAAAAAAGTCAACAGCGCTTGCCGTCCATAGTCGTCATGTTCGGACTTGATCCGGCACCGACGCGACGGGACGTTGATCACCGGGTCGAGCCCGGTAATGACGAGTTTGACTAAAGTTACGGCCCCCCGGCGGCGGTGGTTCGTGTGCTCCAACCGCATGATCATGCCGGCAGGATCACGCCTTCTTCCGGCGCTTTGCCGGGGCGGATTCCGCGGCTCCGGTCGCCCGGGGCCGCCTTGGCTCGTCCGCCCGCGACCGGCAGCAGCAGGCTCGGCTGGGCGCGCGAGGCTTTGACGCCGCCTGAGGGCGCGGCCGAGCGACCCTTGCCACGGCCGCCCCGTGCTCGTCCTGCGGCGGGCGCGGACCCAGCGCCTTCTTCGGCGAGGCTGCGCTTCAGCGCATCCATCAGGTTGATGATTTGCGCCGGTTTGCGCTCCGCCGGCCGCTCGGGCAATTTGCCGGCGAGCTTGTGCTCGATCAGATCGCGCAAGGCCGCCTGATAGTGGTTGACGAACTTGTCGGGTTCGAACGGGCGGCTCCGGCGGGCGATGATCTCTTCCATGATCGCCAATTCGTCGGCATCGACCGGCTCCTCACCGATGCCGGCAAAGAACGGCTCGGCGGCGCGGACCTCGTCTCTGAACCGCAGCGCGTTGACCAGAAGACCGACGCCGTAAGGCCGGACCGCGACCGCCCGCTCGCGCTGGTTGATCACCACCCGACCGACCGCGATCTTGCCGGTCCGGTGCAACGCCTCGCGAAAGACGCGGTAGCCGGCCTCGGCGAGGCTGCCATCGGCAACCAGGTAATAGGGGTCGTCGACCTCGACTGGGTCGAGCCCGTCCGCTTCGACGAATTCCGTGATGTCGATCGTGTCCGTCGTCTCGAGCCGCAGCTTTTCGAGGTCCTCGGGCGCGACTGTGACGTACCGGCCCTTCTCGTATTCGTAGCCCTTGACGATCTCGCTGCGCTCGACCGGCCCGAGCCCCGGCACCACGGTCTGGGTGCGCACTCGCTCACCCGAGGGTTCGTGGATCATGTGAAAATGGATGCGCTCCTTCTCGGTCGCCGCCGCGTAGAGGCGCACCGAGATCGTCACCAGCGAGAGCTTGAGAAACCCGGTCCAGTATGGCCGGGCGGCGGCCGGCATGATTGCGCCTCCTGCTCGTCCCTGGGGTTAACGGCGGCGCCACCAACCTGTTCCCGCCGAAGGTCGGGGATCGAGCCCGTCGCGCCGGCTCTAATCACGGCCAATTGCCGAAAATCGGGTAGAGCACACGGTCGCCGGGCTTGATGCCGAGCCGCTCGGCGGTGCCCCCATTCAGTTCGATCACCGCCCGCACCGGCGCCGCCGCAGCGATGGTCGCGTCGGATTCGGGCACCGCACGCTGCGCGATGTTGACGATCCGGCCATGCTGATCGACGAACAGCATGTCGAGCGGGATCAGGGTGTTGCGCATCCACATGGTGGCCACCGTCGGCTCTTTGAAGTCGAACAGCATGCCGGCGTCCGGCGCCAGGCTCTGCCGGAACATCAGCCCCTGTTCCTGCTGCGCCGGCGTCTCGGCGAGCTCGACGGTAAAATCATGACGCCCGTCGGCGCCGACGATCGTCAGTTTGGCCGTCGCAAATTGCTGGAATTGCGGTTCGGCCGCACCGCCGGCCACGGCAGTCGCGAATAAAAACGCCAGCAGGAGAACGGCGCGGCGCGTGAACATGCGAAACAATCCTTCAGCTGCCCCGATCAATATTATGGCCTGATCGAACGAGTCGGCGGCAGGGCAGAGTGCCGCGGGTTCGGCTCATGCGATCTGTGGGCGGCCGCACCTTGTGAGGCAGGACTGGCACCGGTAGGCTCCCGGCGGACCCGGCATGCACGAAACCGTTCTGACCGTATTCGCCGTCACGGCGCTCCTCGGGCTGGTCAGCCTGCTGCTGCCGCTCGCCGAACGGTTCTCGATCCCATACACGGTGCTGCTGGCCGTGGTCGGGGTCGCGCTCGGCACGGCCACCCACATCCCCGCGGTCTATCTCCACGCAGGTGCCGTCCGCGACATCGTCGGCACGCTGCACGATTTCGGGCTCAGCGCCGAATCCCTCTTGTACATTTTTCTGCCGGCGCTGCTGTTCGAGGCGGCGCTCAATGTCGATGTCCGGCAATTGGGCGACGAGATGGCGCCCGTCCTGCTGCTCGCGGTCATCGGCGTCGTGGTCTGCACCCTGGTCGTCGGCTTCGCGCTGTGGCCATTGGCCCCGGTCGGCATCCTCGCCTGCATCATTCTCGGCGCGATCATCGCCACCACCGATCCGGTAGCCGTCGTCGCGATCTTTCGCGATATCGGGGCGCCGCGCCGCTTGTCGACTTTGGTCCAGGGCGAGAGCCTGTTTAACGACGCCGCGGCGATCGCGATCTATTCGCTCGCCGTCGCCATTCTGAGCGGCCATCGGCCGGCGAGCCCGTTGGGCGGCGTCCTGACCTTTATCCGCCAGTTCGGCGGCGGTCTCGCGGTCGGCTATGTCGCCGGCTGGGCCACCGCCCTGTTCATGCCCGTGCTGCGCTCGAACCGGCTCTCCGAAGCGACAATGACGATCGGCTTCGCCTATGCGATCTACATCGTCTGCGATCATTACCTCCACGTTTCCGGGGTCGTCGCGGTCGCCGCCGCGGCGCTCGCGGTCAGCGCCGAGGGTCGCCGCCGCCTCGCTCCGTCGAATTTCGAGAGCCTCGTCGGCAGCTGGGAGCAGCTCGCGTTTTGGGCGAGCTCGCTGATTTTCCTGTTCGCGGCGATGCAGACCCCGCATCTCTTGGCGCAGGCGAGCTGGCGCGATCTGGTGCTCCTCGGCGCGCTGATCGCAGCGGCGCTGATCGCCCGCGCCTTGACGCTCTGGGGGTTGATCCCAGTGCTGAGCTTCGCCCGCATCGCCCAACCGATCGACGTCAATTACAAGCTCTTCATGTTGTGGGGCGGGATGCGCGGCGCGGTATCGCTGGCGTTGGCCCTGGCGGCGACCGAGAACATGTCGCTTCCGCCCGAAATCCGCCAGTTCGTCGGCGTGCTGGCCACCGGCTTCGTGTTGTTCACGCTGTTGGTGACCGCACCGACGATGCGTCCGCTGATGCGGCTGTTGCGGCTCAGCGACGCGCCGCCCGCCGAGGTGGCACTGCGCGAACGGGTGATCGGCCTGTCGCTGTCCTCGATCCGCGACGAGATCGAGACCGTCGGGCGCAAGCACCAGATAGCAGCGGACATCGTCGGCGAAATCACGCTCGCCTACGATGCGCGCCGCCGCAACCCGGCCGACATCGCCGAGGAGAACGCCCAGCTGCCGAACGAGCTCAGGAGCCGCGCGGCGCTCGCCGTCCTGGCCGACCGCGAGCAGGAATACTGTCTCGAATATTTCGAAGGGCGAACCGTGACGCGCCGGGTCGCGGCGAACCTGCTCGCCCATGCGGCGCGCTTGCGCGACGGGGTGCGCAGCGAGGGCATCGAGGGCTACCAGCGGGCGGCGGCGCGGCTGCGTGCGTTCGGCCCGCGGTTTCGCCTGGCGCTGTCGCTGCATCGGTGGATCGGCATCGCCCGGCCGCTCTCCAAACAGCTCGCCGACCGGTTCGAGGTGCAGCTCGCCGCTCGTTTCGTGCTGGAAAACCTGGCGGCGTTCACCCGCGAGCAGATCGGTCGCCTGTTCGGCAATGGACCCGCCGCGACGATGGCCCGGCAGGTCGAGCTGCGCCTCACTGAGGTCGATCGCGCGATCTCGGCCCTGAAATTGCAGTACCCGAGCTATGTGCGCCAGCTCGAGACCCAGTTTCTGGCGCGCACCGCAGCGCGGTTCGAGGAAGAGCGTTATCGCCAGCTGCGCGCCGAGTTGATCATCAACCAGGACGTCTTCGAGGATCTGCAGCGCCAGCTGCGCCGCCGCCGGCGCGCGGTCGAGACCCGCACGGTGCTCGATCTCGGGCTCAAGCGTAGCGAACTCATTGGCCGCGTGCCGATGTTCGCCGCGCTGGACGAGCAGAACCGGCACGCCGTCGCCCGGTTGCTGCGCCCGCGCCTGGCGGTGCCCGACGAGATCGTCGTCCGCCGCGGCGAGCGCGGCGACGCGATGTATTTCATCTCGTCGGGGGCGGTCGAGGTGCGCATTTCTCCCGAACCGGTGCGGCTCGGCAGCGGCGACTTCTTCGGCGAACTGGCGCTGCTCGTCGCCGATCGGCGCAACGCCGATGTCGTCGCCCTCGGCTACTGCCAGATGCTGAGCCTCGCGGCGCGCGACCTCAGCCGGCTGTTCGGCACCGAGCCGGCGCTGCGCGAGCACATCGAGGGGGTTGCCCGCACCCGCACCGCCGCGGCCATTTCCGGCTCCGACCGGTCGATCGCGGTCGAGCCCGCCGAGGGCGGCTCGGCCTGATCGGGTGCGCTCGGCAGCGGGGGGAGTAGGATCGCCGGCCGCGGCCGGCGTCGATGGCCGCAATTGATGCGAGGAGAGCCGAGATGGGAATGCTGGTGAACGGGGTTTGGCACCAGGAGGACCCGCCGACCGCCGCAGCCGACGGCAGTTTTGTGCGTCTGCAATCCGGGTTTCGCGACCGGGTGACCCGCGACGGCGCCTCGGGCTTCAAGGCCGAGGCCGGGCGTTACCTATTGGTCACCGCACCTTCCTGTCCGTGGGCGCACCGCACCGTGCTGATGCGCAGGCTCAAAGGGCTCGAAAACGCGATCGCGATCCTGCAGTCGGATTTGCCGAAGGGCCAAGGCTGGGCCTATTCGCGGGGGTTCGACGATCTGGCCCCGGTCCGACGGCGTCTTTCACGTCCACCAGGTCTATAGCGCGGCACGCCCCGATTTTACCGGCCGTGCCACCGTGCCGGTCCTGTGGGACCGCCAAGCGCGCACGATCGTCAACAACGAATCCTCCGAGATCATCCGCATGCTGAACGCGGAGTTCGACGAATTCGGCGCGGGGTCGCTCGACCTCTATCCGGCGCCGTTGCGGCCCGAGATCGACACGGTCAACGCCTTCGTCTACGAGGCGATCAACGACGGCGTCTACCGCTGCGGCTTCGCCAAGACCCAAGAGGCTTACGAAACCAGCTTCCGCAAGTTGTTCGCCGCGCTCGATGCGCTCGAGGCTAGGCTCGGGCGTCAGCGCTGGCTGGTCGGCGACAGCTTCACCGAGGCCGATCTGCGGCTGTTTCCGACCCTGGTGCGGTTCGACGCGGTCTATTACAGCCACTTCAAATGCAATCTGCGCCGGCTCGCCGATTACCGCAATTTGTCGAACTACCTGCGCGACATCTACCAGATGCCGGGCGTGGCCGAGACCGTCGACATCCCGCGGATCAAGCTCGGCTATTGGGGCGGGATGCGCAATTTGAACCCGAGCGGGATCATTCCGCTCGGCCCCGAGCTCGATTTTGCCGCACCGCATGACCGCGGGCGATTTGGTAACGCCACCTGACCGAGTGCGATGGAGGCTTATCGCTACCCGCGTTACTACGAAATTGCGCTAGCGCCGGACGATCCGGCGGCCGAACTCGATTTTTTCGAGGCCGCGATCGGCAGGTTTTCCGGGGCGAAGGTTCGGCGGGTGTTCGAGCTCGGCGCCGGCACCGCCCCCTATCTCGAGGAATGGCATCGGCGCGGCTATCGCTATTGCGGCCTCGACCTGAGTCCGGCAATGCTCGATTTCGCCCGCGAAAAGGCCGGCCGCAGCGGGATCGAGGCCGAGTTTGTGCACGGCGACATGCGCGACCTCGACCGCGGCCTCGGCCCGTTCGACCTCGCCTACATCATGCTGGGGTCGCTCTACACCCGGTCCAACCCCGAGTTCCTCGCCCATCTCGACCGCATGGCCGATCTACTGACGCCGGGCGCCCTCTATTTGTTGGACAGCGTCGTCTGGTTCCGCATGTGGCACGACTACCGCAGAAGCTGGACCAGGCGCCGCGGCGGGGTCACGGTGCACACGCGCTATCGCGCCGAGCCTCTCGACCCGGTTGCGCAGACCTACCACGAGACCCTGACCTTCAGCGTCGACGACAGCGGCAAAAAGATGACGATCGAGGGCCGGGTCCCGGCGAAAATCTATTTCCCGCAGGAGTTTCTGTGCCTGATTGAGCTCAGCAGCCGCTTCGAGTTTATCGGCTGGTACAATGATTTCAGCCTGACCGCCCCGCTGACGCCCGAGGGCCGCCACATGGCAATCCTGCGCCGGCGGTGACGCTGTTGTATCCCTTGCGAAAAGGAGGATTTACGGTATTCGGGCGGGGGACCAGCCTCAGCTTGCCATCCCTAGGCTGACTACGAGATCGGCCAGGCCGGCGATTTTAATCGCTGTCGCATCACGCGTCCGCGCTCGCTCCTAGGATGCCGCACGTTATTATTCGGTATTCGGGCGCAAATTTGACTAATGAGCCGAGAGGGAGATAGAACCTCATGCTAGGTTTCGGACGATTGCTTGACGGCAAGCAGATATAGGGGACCAGATTTCGACTAGGATGGATTTTAGCCCATGACCGGCAGGGATCTCGCCATCCAATTTCTTCGCGCGTTTATTCATCATGGTACGCGACCCGGAGAGTTAATCGAGCTTGGGCCGCTTCATTTCCCGGTGAGGAAGGATTTCCCGGCGGCGATGGACTACGCCGCTGAACAGGGATGGGTTGACAAATCGACGGATCAGTATCGCTTAACCGCCGATGGGTTTTTGGCGGCTAAAAATTCAAAGTGATCCATCGGCTGTTCCTCATTCTTCGATCTGTGAAGCGATCCGTTGTCATCGTTCTCGGCGGCGCCATGATCCTCGGCGCAGCGATCCGCGCTCTTCCGGCCTGGCAACCGGCGCATAACTGCGGCTATTACACGAACAGCTACAGCCGCGTCCTGCCTCGCCCATGGGGAATTTGAGAGACGAATTTGCTCCCCCGCCTGACGACGTCACTGCACTATGCCATGACGGTGTGTAAAAAATTCGGGCTTAGTTGCGGGAGAACAGGCGCTGCAGGTCGGCCTGCGCGAGCGTCGGGTTCAGAGCATCGAACCGGCCGCTCGTCTTCAGTTCGTCGGCGATCTGCCGGGTTGTCGCTGCCGCCATCAGGGCGATGGCGCTCGCGGTGCTGGCGCGGGCGACGCCCAGCGCCTCAAGCTCGGCGATGCTCGGCGAGCCGGCGCGCACATTGATGTTGACCGGCGCCGCCAAAGCCTTGACCAACCGGCCGATGATCTCGGTATCGCGCAGGGTGATCGGATAAAAGCAGTCGGCGCCGGCGGCGAGATAGGCCCTGCCGCGCTCGACGGCTTCGTCGAACCGCGCCGCGGTGTCGCCGATGTTCCGCAGATAGAGGTCGGTGCGGGCGTTGACCACGATCGGCACGCCAGCGGCATGAGCGGCATCGCGCGCGGCGCGAATGCGCTCGACCATGTCGGCAACGGCGCGGATCGGCGTCGCCCCGCGCGACATCCCGTCCTCCAGATTAACCCCGACCGCGCCGGCCGCGATGATCTCCCTGACCGATTTGCCGACCGCTTCGGGGGTGTCGCCAAAGCCGGCTTCGATGTCGGCGGTCACCGGGAGCGAGACCGAGCGCGCGATGCGGCGGGTCGCGGCCACTACTTCGGCCCACGGCGCCGCTTCGCCATCGGCATAGCCGAGCGACCAGGAAACGCCGCCGCTGGTCGTCGCGACCGCGGGAAAACCGGTGGCGGCAAAGATGCGCGCGCTGAGCGCGTCCCAGGCATTCGGCAGCAGCAGCAGCGACGGCCCGCTGTGCATATTGCGAAAGTGCTCGGCCTGTCGGGCTTGTTCCGCTGCGTTCATCGGCTCGCTCGCGGTTGATGCGTTAAGACCCGGCAACCCTCTTACCATCGGCCATCCGCGTCAACCCGGCGGGCGGCGGCCCCAACCGGTCACGACCGCGCCGGATGATTGCGGCAGAGCCCCGCTGCGGCCTTCGACCAAGTTCCCGCCATGTTCGCTTTTGCCGCAGGCCAAAATCAGCTAAACTTACAGGAGGGTATTGATCTGCACGGTGGCGCGATGCATCCCGGCTATAGCGACCTCGAATCCCCCGCACGCCTGGTCGCGCGTTTTTTGCTCGAATACTATAGCATTTGGGAAAAACATTTTCCCGGTTTGAACAAGCGCGCCCACTGGCATGTTATGTTTATGGCGAAAACCAATGGTGACGCAGGTATTTCGAGCAGAGCGATCCACCGCACCCTCTACGGCTCCTATGGCACCGACATCCGGACTTGTATCGAGCGGATCAAGGACTGTGAGGCGGACGGGTTCATTCGGGTCTTCGACGCCTCGAACCGGGAATGCGCGCCGTCGCCGGGATGTCTGGTGGGCGCCACCGACAAGCTGTGGGAAAGCTTCGAGGCCCATTGCCGCGAGACGATCGAGGCAATCTGCGCCGTCGCCGGCGACCGGGACTGCCCGCCGGAGGTGACCTGCGACGAGGCAACGATTTCCGAGATCTACCGCTTTTTTGGCGCCTGCGACCAGAAATGGCGCGAAACCAGCGAGCAGATCGTCCGGAAAAAAGGCCTGACCCCGGCCTATCTGGACGACGCGATGGACCACCTCGTGACCTACCAGTATTGGGCGGTCGTGATGCTGCTGTGGTCGGCGAGCCCGTTCGGCAACGATCGCGGCGGTCCCTCAGCGCTGGTCGTCGACGAGATCATCAGCAAGATGTGGGACCGGCTGAGGCTCGGACATCTGGCGATCAAGGAGCGCGTCGGCAATCTGGTCCGCTGGGGGTTTTTCGCCGAGGAGACGATAAAAAAACACAAGGCCGTCTCGCTGACCCAGCATGCCGGTGCCGCGGTCAGCGACGGTTTGGCCGAGATCATGCCGTTGCTGGCCGATCTGCGCGGCCGGCTGGTCCGCGAACCCGCGGCGGTGATTTCGGCGAAGATCGCCTAGCACATCGTTCCGACCGATCCGCGGCCTTTGGTCCGCAGCGGGATCGATCGGCAGGCAGGGGCAATGCGCCGCTTTTGCTGCACCCTCGCAGCGGCGATCCTGGGTTTGTCGGCGCCATTGGCGCGCGCCGACCCGCCGCCGGCGCGGCACGAAACCAGCGCCGCGTTGTCGAGCTGCCTGGCGGCGGCCGAGCAGCGGCTGGGTCGGTCCGACCCGAAATTGCTGGCGATCCTCGCCCCCCTCGCGCGATTGCGGTTCGAGGATGCCGACATCGCCGCGGCGACGGCATTGCGGCGACGCTCGCTGAAGATCGCGATCGGCGCCTATGGCAACCAGTCGGCGCCGGCGGCGGAAGCGATGGCGGCGCTGGCCCGCCTCTACATCGCATTGCGGCGATACCTCGACGCCGAGCCGCTGGCGATCGCCGCCGGCAACGTGCTGTCGGCCCGGCTCGGCGCCGTAGACCCGGCAATGGCGCCGGTGCTGGCCGACCGGGCGCGGATCGCACTCGCGCGCGGCGACAAGAGCGACGCCCGGAAATGGGCCGAGGCTGCGATCGCCATCGACGACAAAAGCGAGGCCGGGCCGCGTAGCGATCGGCTGCGCGTTCTGGGCGCGGTGCTGATGTCCGAGGGGCGGTTCGCCGACAGCGAGCGGGTCTTGCGCCGGGCCCTCGCCCTCGACCGCGCCGATGGCGACCGGCTCGCAACCGCGCGCAGCCTGGCGCAGCTGGGCAAGGCCTATCTGCGGCAAAAGCGCTATGGCGAGGCGCTGCCGCCGATCGAGGAAGCAACGGCGATCGACCAGCGCCGGCTGGGTGCGAGCCATCCGCTGATCGCAGAGGATTTTCACGACATCGGCTCGATTTATCTGGCGACCGGCCGCGCTGCCGACGCGGCGATGGCGTTTCACACCGCGATCGGCCTCTTGGAGCGCGGCGCCGGTCGCGATACGCCGGCCCTCGCTTATATCGAGCTGGACCTCGCGCGCGCCGAGCATTCGCTTGGGCACGAGGACCAGGCCCAGTCGCTGTTCGGCGCCGCCCACCGCATTCTCGACACCGTCCGAGACGAAGAGCGGGAACGCCAAAGCCGCGCCTAGCCGCTGTCGCGGCTATAGCTTTTGCGCCTCGACCGGGGTCGTCGGCGCCGCGGCAGGCATGTCGGGACCGGGCGGGCCCTCGGCCGAGGGCGGCGGACCCGGCGGCTGCGAGCCGGGCGGCACGCCCGGCCGGATTTCGACATAGGAGACGACGCGCCTGACCCCGCGCACGTTGCGCGCGAGATCGGTGGCATGGTCGAGCTCGGCCTCGCTGCGGGCCGAGCCGATCAGATAGACCGAGTGGTCGACGGTCTCGACCGTATAGTTGACCGAGCGGACGTTGCTAAACACCAGGTCCGAGCGCACCTGCGCGGTGATCCAGGCGTCCTTCGCCGAATCCCAGGGGGTTTCGTCGGGCGCGACCTCGATCTCGTTGTAGACGGCCCGCACCCCGGGCACCCGGCTGGCGAGGTTCGCCGCCTCGGCTTTGATCTGCGGCGTTGCCGCGCGGCCGGTCAAGAGCGTGCGGCCCTCGTAGACGGTCACGCCGAAATCTGGCGGAAAATCCGGCCCGGCCTTGGCCCAGGCGGTCTCGACGTCGGTCTTGATCGCGAAGTCGTCGGCGGTGCCGTTGACGCCGCGTTCCTGATTGGCGGCATAGCCGGCACCCCCGGCCGCGGCGATGCCGCCGATGATGGCCAACGGACACCCGCCCAGGCTCAGGCTCAGCCCGAGACCCGCCATAGGCCAAAGGACGAAACGGAATTTCGACACCGATCACCCCCCGGCACAGATGTCCTTGTGGACTGTCCGCCAAACGGGCGGCGGCTCCAATGGCCAGTCTCGCGGCCGGTTCGGCTGAGGCTGCCGCCGGCCGGTCGGCCGCTTGCGCCTTGTTCCTCGAACTCCAGCGAAATCAAACGGTTGGATGCGACGGCAAGGCTCTGCGGCGACCGCAAATCCCTACCCGTCGGCGCGCCAGGCACTGGGCTGGTGGTGCGGCAGGCGCCGCGGCGCCACCAGCATCAGATCGAATCGAAGGCCCAATCCGGCGAATTCCGGATGCGTGGTCAGAAAGGCTTCGGCGGCGCGGGTGATCCGCCGCCGCTGGCGCGGGGCAATGCTGTCGCGGCTATTGCGAGATCGCCGCGCGACTTGACCTCGATAACCGCCAGGATGGTGCCGCGGCGCGCGAGAATGTCGATTTCGCCCGCCGAGCAGCGCCAGCCGCGCGCGACGATTCGCCAGCCGCGCAGCCGCAGATGCCACACGCACAGCCATTCGGCGATCCGCCCGCGGCGCTCGGCGCGCTGACGCCGCAACAGAGGGCGACGGCGGCCGCGGTTCATTGCTCGCCGGCGCGGATCGCCAACGCCCGGCGGTAGAGCTCGGCGCGCCCAAGCCCGGTCTCGGCGGCAAGGCTGGCCGCGGCGTCGCGCACTCCGCACTCCGCCAAGGCCGCACGTAGCCGCCGATCGACCTCCTCGGGGTCGAGCACAGCCGTCTCCGGCGGTCCGACGACGACGACAGTCTCGCCGCGCGGCGGCCCATGATCGCGGTAATGGCCGGCGAGCTCGGCGAGAGGGCCGCGCCGAACCTCCTCGTGCAGCTTGGTCAGCTCGCGCGCGACTGCGGCCGGGCGGGATCCCAGTACTTCGACCATGTCGGCGAGGCTCGCGGCGAGCCGGGGCGGAGCCTCGTAAAAGATCAAGCTCGCCTCCAGCGCCGCCCAGCGCGCCAAGGCCCGACGCCGCGCCGTCCGCTGCTTCGGCAGAAAGCCGGCGAAAAGGAACGCGTCCGGAGGCAGGCCGGAAAGAAGGAGCGCGGTCAGCGCCGCCGACGCACCGGGGATAGCGGTCACCGGCAGGCCCTCGGCGATCGCTGCGCGCACTAGCTTGTAGCCGGGGTCGGAGACCAGCGGCGTCCCGGCATCGCTGACCAGCGCCACCCGCTCGCCGCGGCGCAACGCCGCCAGGATCGCCGGCCGCACCTCTTCGGCGTTGTGGTCGTGATAGGTTTCGAGCGAGGTCGCGGATACCGTAGCGGCCGAGCAGCCGGGCGGTGACCCTGGTGTCCTCGCAATAGATCCGGTCGGCGCCGCGCAGAGCCGCGAGGGCGCGCAGGCCGACATCGCCGAGATTGCCGATCGGGGTCGCCACGAGATGCAGGCCGGGCGGCGGCGGCACCGCAGCGCCGGCGCCCGCAGGTTCGGCCGAGCCGGGTTTACTCGCGGCCGCGGCGCCGTTAGGTTCGCGCCCCTCGCCGTCGTCGCCCGAGGTCGCCCTTGCCGCGCTGGTGTCTCCCCTGGTTCGCCTCACCCGTGCTCGTCCTCGCCGCCTGGGTATTGGCTGGATGCGTGCCGCCGCCGATTCTACCGGCGCCGCTCGCTACCGCGCAACCGCCCTATGGCCAGCCGCCGCCGATCCCCGCACCTGCGCCGCCGCCGACGGTCCCGGCCGGACCGGCCAAGGTCGCCCTGCTGGTGCCGCTGTCAGGACCCAATGCCGGGCTCGGGCAGGCCATCCTCAACGCGGCGCAGCTGGCGCTGTTCGAGACCGGCGGCGACCAGTTGACCCTGGTCCCGCGCGACAGCAGAGGAACGCCCTCGGGTGCGGCCGATGCCGCGCATGCCGCGGTCGGCGAGGGCGTCAGCCTGATCCTCGGCCCGTTGCTCGCCGGAGAGGTCGAGGCGGTCGAGCCGATCGCCCGCGACGCCCACCTTAACGTCATCGCGTTTTCGACGGTGACCGACCTCGCCGGCGGCAACGCCTTTCTGATGGGGTTTCTGCCGCGCCAGGAGGTGGTGCGCGAGGTCGCCTATGCGCGTGAGCGCGGGGTCGGCCGGTTCGCCGCACTCGCTCCGGACACGGCCTACGGGCATCTGATGGTCGACGCGCTGCGTGACGCCGCGTCATCGACCGGCGGCACCGTGACCAAGGCCGAGTTTTATGGCCCCGGAGACCCCTCGGCCGCGATCGCGCGCCTGTTGCCGGCGAGCGCCACGCCGCCCGGCGCGCCTCCAGCGGGTGCGGCTCCAGCGGGTGCTACGTCCGCCCGGTGCCGACCCCGGCGCGTCCGGAGAAGCCGCTCCGGCGCCCCCTGTGGCGCCGAATTTCGACGCCCTGCTGTTGCCCGAAGGCGGCGACCAGCTGAAAGAGATCGCCCGCAAGCTCGTCGCCGCCGGCTTCGACACCAGGGCGACGCGGCTGCTCGGCAGCGGGCTGTGGGACGTCCCCGACATCGGCAACGAGCCGGCGCTCGACGGCGGCTGGTTCGCCGCCTCGCCGCCCGACGCCCGGCGCGATTTCGAGCGGCGCTATCTGGCGACCTATGGCCGCGATCCGCCGCGGCTCGCCTCGCTCGGCTACGACGCCGCCGCACTCGCTTCGGTGCTGGCGCGCGGCCAGGGTGGGCCGCCCTTCTCGCGCCAGGCAATTCTGAACCCGAACGGGTTCACCGGGGTCGACGGGCTGTTCCGCTTCACCCCGCAAGGTCTGGTGGAGCGCGCCCTAGCCGTCCTCGAGGTCGAGCCCCAGGGCAGCGTTGTCGTCAGCTCGGCCGCGCAGAGCTTCCACAACCTCGGCTATTGAGCGGTGCCAGCCGCTTCCGGCGTGTGCACAGTCCGCGGCCGCACCTGCGGCACAGCCGGCCGGTCTCGCGCGCGGGCGAGCGGCGCATTAGACTGCCCGCGCCGACGCAAGGATCAAACCAACAGCCCGGAGGGTCACGATGGAATACGGCCTGTTCACGATGCCCTCGCATCCGCCGGAGCGTGGCCTTTACGACGGGCATCGCTGGGACCTAGACACATTGCGCTGGGCCGACGAGCTGGGCTTTTCCGAAGCGTGGATCGGCGAGCATCACACCGCCCCATGGGAACCGCATCCGGCCCCCGATCTCCTGATCGCTCAGGCGCTTGATGGAGACGAAAACCATCCGCCTCGCCCCCGGCGGTTTCTTGTTGCCGTATCATCACCCGGCCGAGCTCGCCCATCGCGTCGCGATGCTCGACCACATGGCCCAGGGCCGGCTCAATTTCGGCGTCGCCGCCAGCGGATTGCCGAGCGACTGGGCGATGTTCAACGTCGACGGCTATGCCGGGCAGCATCGCGAGATGACGCGCGAGGCGCTCGACATCATCCTGCGGCTGTGGACCGAGGAGGAGCCGTTCGACTATCCCGGCAAATACTGGAAGGTGACCAAGACCGATTTGATGCTGCGCACCCTGCGGCCGCACATCAAGCCTTTGCAAAAGCCCTATCCGCCGATCGGCGTCGCCGGCGTCAGCAAGGGCTCTGACACCCTGAAGCTCGCCGGCGAGCGCGGCTTTCTGCCGATGAGCCTGAACCTCAACCCGACCTATGTCGCGAGCCACTGGGATTCGGTCGAGGAGGGGGCGCGCCGCACCGGCCGCACGCCGCAGCGCGCGCAATGGCGGCTGGTGCGCGAGATCTTTGTCGCCGACACCGACGCCGAGGCTTGGCGGCTCTCGGTCGAGGGCATGATGGGCCGGATGATGCGCGAATACTTTCTGCCATTGCTGAGCGATGTCGGCGTCATCGAGTTCCTCAAGCACGATCCCAGCGTCGCCGACAGCGACATCACTCCCGAATACTGCGCCCGCCACAATTGGCTGATCGGCTCGCCCGCGACCGTGGTCGAGAAGATCGAGCGCATGTATGACGAGGTCGGCGGCTTCGGCTCGCTGTTGCTGTTCTGCTTCGACTACAGCGGCAACCCGGAGGCCTGGCGCCACTCGATGCGCCTCCTGGCGCATGAGGTGATGCCGAAAGTCGCGCATCTGTCACCGGGGTGATCCCGCCCAGAAGACGATGCACAATGCCGAGAAAAGCGGCCCCGGGGTCAGCCGCGGATTTGCTTTACTAAAGCCCCGATCCTGCGGGGAGAGGCGCGGTGCTCAAAATCGCCCGCAACTGAACGGCCGGCACTGATCCTGCCATCCTTTGGCGATATTGATTGTAGGCGCGCTGGCCGCCGACATAGATGCAATCGCAGGCGATCGGGTCGGCGTACAAATACTTCACGCTGCCGTTGGAACTGCGCACTACGAATTGGTGAGGCGGCAGCGACTGCAATGCGGCGATCCGTTCCGGACTGTCGGCTTTTCGCTGCACGAAACCGGCAGCGACAAGCCGGTCGCCCGTCGCCGTCGCCTCTTCGGAATTCACGCACGCCGTGGTCAAAAGGGCGATGCCGATAATCGCGGCCGGCCAGCGGGAAGATCCTCCCATCAGTGAATCTCCCTTTGTGTCCGCCGACCCCATCTCGCGGTCGATGCTAATGTGAATATGTCAACGGTGCTGGGCGAGAGCGACGGGTCCGTCGTTGCCGAGGCCGCTTCGATTTCGTCTGCTTTCTCGTCGGATGCTCACGCCGCCCGCCGCCGCGGTCGAACGGGTTGCGAGCGAGCCGGCGGCGTAGGCTGCGGCACGAAACAGATGATCGCCGGCCACCGGCACCTTTTGGCCGATCAGGCGCTCGATGTCCTTGAGATAGGCGCGCTCCTCGGTGTCGCACAGCGAGATCGCCGCCCCCGAGGCGCCGGCGCGCGCGGTGCGGCCGATGCGGTGGACATAGGTTTCGGGCACGTTCGGCAATTCGTAATTGATCACATGGCTGATCGCGTCGATGTCGATGCCGCGCGCCGCGATGTCGGTCGCGACCAAGACCCGGACGGCGCCGGCGCGGAACTCATCGAGCGCGCGCTGCCGGGCGCCCTGGGACTTGTTGCCGTGGATTGCCTCGGCGCCGAACCCGGCGCGGCCGAGCTGCTCGACGAGCCGGTTGGCGCCGTGCTTGGTCCGGGTGAAGACCAGCACGCGGGCGAGCGCCGGGTCGCGCAGGATCTCGCACAGCAACGCCCGCTTGTCGGCGCGCTCGACGAACATGACCAGCTGATTGGTGCGTTCCACCGTCGATGCGGCCGGCGTCACCTCGACCCGGATCGGCGCGTCGAGGATCGCCGCGGCGAGCCGGGCGATGTCGGGCGGCATCGTCGCCGAGAACAAGAGGGTCCGGCGCGCTTTCGGCAACAGCGCGACAATTTTTCGGACGTCGTGGATGAAGCCCATGTCGAGCATGCGGTCGGCCTCGTCGAGCACGAAGGTCTCGGTCCGCCCGAGCCTGACATGGCCTTGGCCGATCAGGTCCAACAGCCGCCCGGGGGTCGCCACCAGGATATCGACGCCGCGCGCCATCGCGGCGACCTGCGGCTCTTGCCCGACGCCGCCGAAGACGACGCTCGCGCGGAGCCCGAGATGGCGTCCGTAAGCGCGAAAGCTGTCGCGAATCTGCAACGCCAGCTCGCGCGTCGGGGTCAGCACCAGGCAGCGCGCCGTCTTGCGCGCCAGCGCCGCGGGCGCAGGCGACCGATCGGCGGCGAGGCGCTGCAGGATCGGCAGCGCAAAGGCAGCGGTCTTGCCGGTGCCGGTCTGGGCGATCCCCAGCAGGTCGCGCCCGGCGATAAGATGCGGGATCGCCTGAACCTGGATCGGGGTCGGCGCGGCATAGCCTTCCTCGGCGAGGGCCCGCTGCAGCGGTTCGATCAGGCCAAGGTCTTGAAATTTAGTCACGTGAATTAATTCTTTCTTGTTGGAACGCGGGTTTGGATGTGCGCTCGCGCTGGCCGGCGTCGGACCCTGCGGATGCGGCGCACCGGCGATTTCGGAAGATGAATGGGAGGATGATTCGCGGCTGGCTTTCACTGGACCGGCCGCAGCCCATGGCCGCGGGTTGGCGGGGCGCCGCGGCTCTGCTCCGCGAGTCGAGCACGATGCTCTGGGTAGCAAGTGCGCCGCTGCGGCGTCAAAGTCAAGGCGGGACAAGGTCCAGCCGGGCCGAACTCGGGCCGGGTATCCTGGCGGCGGGTTCGCGGCGCGGCTGTTGCGCGCTTGCCGGGGATGAGGCAAGCTGCCGCAGCCTGAGGAGGGGGAGCGCATCCAAGCCACCCCATATGCGCAAGGCAGACCGAGCGAGAAGAAAGATGACGGCCGGGCCGAGCCCGATTATAAGGCCGCGCCGATGCTTGGCTCGACCGGCGCTCGCCCAATTGGCGCCGACACCGGGCGGACGGCCGGGACAGGGATGAGGCCAAGGCGGGCATGGCCCCGCTCGGCAGGAGGAGCCTAGTGCAGCCGACCGATATCAGCGTCCCCGATTATTTCCACAAAGTCGTCGATTGCCAATGGGCGTGCCCGGCGCATACCCCGGTGCCGGAATACATCCGCATGGTCGCGGAGCGGCGCTACACCGACGCGTACATGGTCAATTGGTATTCGAACATCTTCCCCGGCATCCTCGGGCGCACCTGCGACCGCCCATGCGAACCGGCCTGCCGGCGCGGCCGGGTCGAGGAGGACGAGCAGCCGGTGGCGATCTGCCGGCTGAAGCGCGTCGCCGCCGACAACAAGGGCGACATCACCCCCTATCTACCGGCGATCCCGCGCGACAAGAACGGCAAGCGCATCGCCCTGGTCGGCGCCGGTCCGGCCTCGCTGACCGTCGCCCGCGACCTCTTGCCGCTCGGCTATCATTGCGTCGTGTTCGACGGCGACGCCAAGGGCGGCGGCATGATGCGCACCCAGATCCCGCGTTTCCGGCTGCCCGAACGGGTCACCGACGAGGAGGTCGACCTGATCCTCGACATGGGCGCCGAGACCCGTTTCGGCGATCCGGTGCGCAGCCTGAAGGCTTTGCTCGCCGAGGATTGGGATGCGATCTTCGTCGGCTGTGGTGCCCCGCGCGGGCGCGATCTCGATATCCCCGGCCGCCAGGAAGCGGCGGAGAACATCCATATCGGCATCGACTGGCTGTCGAGCGTTTCGTTCGGCCATGTCGACCGGATCGGCCGACGCGTCATCGTGCTCGGCGGCGGCAACACCGCGATGGATTGCTGCCGCTCGTCGCGCCGGCTGGGCGGCGAAGAGGTCACCGTCGTCGTGCGCAGCGGCTTCGACGAGATGAAGGCCTCGTCGTGGGAGAAAGAAGACGCGACGCACGAGGGTATCCCGATCCTGAACTGGCTGGTGCCAAAGGAGTTCACCCACGAGGGCGGCCGGCTGACCGGGGTCCTGTTCGAAAAGGTCAAGGCCGAGTATGACGCCGGCGGCCGGCGCAATTTGGTCCCGACCGGCGAGCCCGACACTTTGATCGCGTGCGACGACGTGCTGGTCGCGGTCGGCCAGGAGAACGCGTTTCCTTGGATCGAGCGCGACATCGGCATCGAATTCGACCGCTGGGGCATGCCCAGGGTCGACCCGAAGACGATGCAATCGACCTTGCCGCGCGTATTCTTCGGCGGCGACGCCGCCTTTGGACCGAAGAACATCATTTGGGCCGTTGCCCACGGCCACGACGCCGCGATCTCGATCGACAAGCTATGCAACGGCGAGGATGTCCGCGACCGGCCGCCGCCCGGCGTCACCCTGGTCAGCCAGAAGATGGGCATCCACGAGTGGAGCTACGACAACGACATCTCGAACGATGTGCGCTATCGCGTGCCGCTCAGGGAGACCGCGGTGGCGCTCGCCGACATCCGGGTCGAGGTCGAGCTCGGCTATGACGAAAAGCTCGGTTATCTCGAAGCCGAGCGGTGCCTGAACTGCGACGTGCAGACCGTGTTCACCGGGCAGCTGTGTATCGAATGCGACGCCTGCGTCGACATCTGCCCGATGGATTGCATCACCTTCACCGACAATGGCGCCGAGGATGAGCTGCGCGGGCGTCTGATGGCCCCGGCCTTGAACCTCGAGCAAGACCTCTATATCGGCGATCGGCTGAAGACCGGGCGGATCATGGTCAAGGACGAGGATGTCTGCCTGCATTGCGGGCTGTGCGCGGAGCGCTGCCCGACGGGCGCCTGGGACATGCGCAAATTCCTGCTCGACATCACCATGGCCGGCCCTGCATGCCGCAGCCGCTGACCGTCATATACCACTGGCGTCATTCCGGGACGGCCCGAAGGGATGGCCCGGGAACCCATGAACACCGGCCGCCGCTGGCATACGACAATGCCGAGTTCATGGGTTCCGGGCTCCCGGGCTGCGCCCGCGCCCCGGAATGACCGTGGTCCGGCGTATTTTCACAGGCTCTGAGCCGATGGCATCACAGACCAACCTCGAAACTGCCGCGATTGCCCGCGTCAACGACTTCGTCGTCAAATTCGCCAACGTCAACGGATCGGGCTCGGCCAGCGCCAACGCGCTGTTTGCTAAGTCGATCCTGCGCATGGGCATCCCGGCGAGCTCGCGCAACATCTTCCCCTCGAACATCCAAGGCCTGCCGACCTGGTTTGAGGTGCGGATCAGCGACAAGGGCCATCTCGGCCGCCGCGGCGGCGTCGACATGATGGTGGCGATGAACCCGCAAACCTGGGACGAGGACATCGCCGAGATCGAACCCGGCGGCTACCTGTTCTACGATGCGACCAAGCCGATGCCGGCGTCGAAATTCCGTGACGACATCACCGTCATTGGCGCGCCGCTGACCGCGATTTCCAACCGCGAGTACAACGACGCGCGGCAGCGGCAGCTGTTCAAGAACATCATCTATCTGGGCGCCTTATCGGCCCTCTTGGACATGGATGTGGCGGCGATCGAAAAACTGATCGGCGAGCAGTTCCGCGGCAAGGACACCCTGATCCGGCCCAATCTGCGCGCGCTCAATTTCGGCCGCGACTGGGCGTTGGCCGAGCATGACTGCCCGATCGGGCTGCATCTGCAGCGCACCGACAAGGTCGGCGACCGCATCTTCATCAACGGCAACGATGCCGCCGCACTCGGCTGCGTCTATGGCGGGGCGACGGTTGCCGCGTGGTATCCGATCACCCCCTCGTCCTCGCTCGCCGAAGCGTTCGCCAACCATTGCCGGCGCTACCGCACCGACCCCGAAACCAAGAAAAAGCGCTACGCGATCATCCAGGCCGAGGACGAGCTCGCCTCGATCGGCATGGTCGTCGGCGCCGCCTGGAACGGGGCGCGCGCCTTCACCGCGACCTCGGGCCCCGGCATCTCGCTGATGCAGGAATTCATCGGGCTCGCCTATTTCGCCGAGATTCCGGCGGTCATTTTCGACGTGCAGCGCGGCAGCCCTTCGACCGGCATGCCGACGCGCACGCAGCAGGCCGATATCCTCAGTTGCGCCCATGCCTCGCACGGCGACACCAAGCACGTTCTGCTGTTCCCGGAAGACCCGCACGAGGCCTTCGCCTTTGCCGCCGAGGCGTTCGACCTCGCCGATCGATTGCAGACCCCGGTCTTTGTCATGCTCGACCTCGACATCGGCATGAACGACTGGTTGATCGAGCCGCTCGCCTGGGACGAGAACCGGCGTTTCGACCGCGGCAAGGTGATGACCGCCGCCGAGCTCGAAGCCGGGGTCGAATTCGGCCGCTATCTCGATGTCGACGGCGACGGCATCCCGTATCGCACCCTGCCGGGAACCCATCCGACCCGCGGCGCCTTTTTCACCCGCGGCACCACCAAGGACCGCTACGCGCGCTATTCCGAGGAAGGGCCGGACTACGTCGACAACATGCAGCGCCTCCTGCACAAGTTCGAGACCGCCAAGCGCCTGGTGCCGGCCCCGATCAAACGCATAGCGGGAGAGCCGACTCGGTTCGGCGCGATCTATTTCGGCTCGACCGCGCCGGCCATGACCGAGGCCCTCGAAGCCCTCGAGGAGCGGGGCATTCACCTCGACACCCTGCGCGTACGCGCCTATCCGTTTCACGACGACGTGCTCGATTTCGTCGCCGCGCACGACCGGGTCTTCCTCGTCGAGCAGAATCGCGATGCGCAGCTGCGTAGCCTCTTGATCAACGACGGCGATATCGACCCGGCCCGGCTGGTGCCGATCCTCCATTACGACGGCACGCCGATCACCGCGCGCTTTATCGTCAAGGCGATCGCCGACATGCTCGAAATCGTCACCCTCGCCCCGCTGCGCAAAGCGCTGCCGTGACCCCTTGCTTCCCCGTCATTCCCGCGCAAGCGGCAACCCAGGGCCGCAGCACCTTAAGCTTGCCCCCGTTCAAGCCAGGGGCAGGCTCTGGACCCCCGTTTTCGCGGGGGCGACGATCCTCTTGATCGCTCACCCGAGGTCCGCATGACCTATATCGCCAAGCCGCGCCTTCATCACCCCAAATTGCCGACCAACGCGCTCGGCTACACCCATCGCGATTACGAGGGTGCGGTGTCGACCCTGTGCGCCGGCTGCGGCCATGATTCGATCAGCGCCGCGATCATCCAGGCCTGCTTTGAGCTGAGCTTGCCGCCGCACCGCATTGCCAAGCTCTCCGGCATCGGCTGCTCGTCGAAGACGCCGACCTATTTTCTCGGCAAGTCGCACGGCTTCAACAGCGTGCACGGGCGCATGCCCTCGGTGTTGACCGGCGCCAATCTCGCCAACCGCGACCTGATCTATCTCGGCATCTCGGGCGACGGCGATTCGGCTTCGATCGGGCTCGGCCAGTTCGCCCACTGCATCCGCCGCGCCGTCAACATGGTCTATGTCGTCGAGAACAACGGCGTCTACGGGCTGACCAAGGGCCAATTTTCGGCCACCGCCGACAAAGGCTCGAAGGCACGACGGGGTGCGGTCAACACCGATTCGCCGATCGATCTGGTGGCGCTGGCATTGCAGCTCGGAGCGTCCTTTGTCGGCCGCAGCTTTTCCGGCGACAAGGCGCAGCTGGTGCCGCTGATCAAGGCGGCGATCGAGCATCGCGGCTCGGCCTTCATCGACGTGGTCTCGCCCTGCGTCGCCTTCAACAACAACCCCGAATCGACCAAGAGCTTCGACTATGTCCGCGCTCATAACGAGGCGGTCAACCGCCTGGACGTGATCCTCGAGCGCGACGAGATCACCGCCGATTACGCGCCGGGAACGGTCGAGACCGTGGTCCAGCACGACGGCTCGATCCTGCGCTTGCGCAAGCTCGCGGCCGATTACGATCCCTGCGACCGGATCTCGGCATTGACCTATCTCCAACAGCGCCACGCGGTCGGCGAGATCGTGACCGGCCTGTTGTTCGTCGAGCCCGATTCGGGCGACATGCACGAGTTCCTCGACACCGCCGAAGCGCCGTTGAACGCGCTCGGCGAAGCCGAGCTGTGCCCCGGCCCCGCCGCGCTCGCCCAGTTCAACGCCGCCCACCGCTAGCCGCCGTCGGCAAGCCAGCCGCAACAGGATTTCCAAATCCGGCGCGGCGCCCCGGCTACTCCGCAGCGATCGGACGAGTTAGCGCGAGCGCCTGCTGGGCCACTGCCGCGGTCGACGGTTCGCCGTCGCCGGCCAGCTGCACGGTCGGATAGGCGAACTTGATCCCATTGGCGTCAAAAGCCTTTTTGATCCTGGCCAGCGCCTGTCGCCGGATCACGAAATTTTCGCCGGGCAGCGTCATCATTTTCATCCGGATCTGGACCGCGTAATCGCCAAACGCATCGACCCCCTGCATTTTTAGCGGCTCCAGGATCAGCGGCTTGAATTCCGGCTCCTCGGCCAGCTCCAGCCCAATCTGCTTGATCAGCTTTCGGGCCTTGTCGATATCGCTGTCATAGGTGATGCCGACCGTGAGCTTGTCGATGACCCAGTCGCGACTCTGGTTCTGAACGGCGCCCAGCAGCGCGAACGGCACGGTGTAGAGCGCGCCGCGCTGATGGCGCAGCCTGACCGAGCGAAAGCTGAAGGATTCGACGGTGCCTTTGTAGTTGCCGCTCTGGATGTACTCGCCCACTCGGAAGGCGTCGTCGAG
This sequence comes from uncultured Alphaproteobacteria bacterium, assembly GCA_963795485.1. Lineage (GTDB taxonomy): Bacteria > Pseudomonadota > Alphaproteobacteria > ATCC43930 > CGMCC-115725 > AP-15. Next base: position 350,649 of record CAWCIL010000006.1, on the reverse strand, counting down.
CAGGTAGAACATGCCGGCGATCACATCGCGGACCAAAGATTGCGCGCCAAAGCCGATCGCGACGCCGAGGACGCCGAGACCGGCAATCAGCGGGCCGATCTCGACGCCCATCGCCGCCAGCGACATCATGACCGCGACGACGATGACGACGACGAACAGCACATTGCGGAAAATCGGCAAAAGCGTCCGGAGCCGAGCCCGCCGCCGCGCTTCATCGGTGTTGGGCAGGCCGGGATCGGCCGCGCCGTCAAGTTTGCGATCGATCGCCGCTCTCATCGCCTGCCACAAGACGTCGGCGACCAAGAGGATGATGATCGCGCTCAACACGCCGTGGACGATGCGGCTGAGCGCGGTGTCCTCGCCCATCATCATCCGATCGACGGGCATGCCCCAGCCCCAGGACAGCAGCGCAGCCGCACCGATGATCAAGAATGCCCGAATGCCGCGCTCGAGGCAGACCGTGATCACGGTGGGCGGACCCTCTGTCGTCTCGAGCGAGTTCGGGGGCCGAAGCAGATGCTCGACCGCACGCCGGGTCACCCTGATCGCGAGCGGCAGGGTGATGACGACCAGAACAAGCCAGAAGCCAGGCATGGCGCGCAGCACCCAGAGCACCCACAACAGCACGATGCCGACCGACAGCAACGCGTCTCCCGCGCCCCGGCCAAGGTGGTGCTTTAGGTGTGAGGGGGGTTCCGCTAAGCCGATCGGTGCGACCGGACGGCGCCAAACCGTCTCCAGCGCAATGGCGAGGAGACCGAGGCCGAGTATGTAGGCCAGGAGCTGGCGGCCCGCCAACGAGACCCCGAGAGTTGCAAGAAAACCGATCTCCACCCAGCCAAAGGCAAACCAGCCGACAAACGCAACGAGCCGCCGGTGCCAGAACCGCGCCGCCGCCCGATCCGCGGGACAGATGCGGAAACGTTCGTGATCGGGCGCCAATAAAAGATGGCCGACGATGATCGCGACGCGGATCACGAGAAAGATGATCAGATAGCTGAAGAGCATCTCGCGAGTCAGCGGCGGCCAGTTGAACGCGAGGAAAGCGCCGATGCTGCCCAGCGCGAATGCCGCCACCAGGCCGAGGGCAAAGGCGAACCGCACCGCAACCACACGCAGGCGGTCGTTGACTGTGGCCAGCGGAAGCCCGTCGAGACGGCCGCGGATCCTCGCCGTTGCCTTGCGGAACAGCAATTCGACGCCGAAGCCGAGGGCCACGAAACCGATTAAGAGGAACAATATCTTGATCCGCCCACCGTGGCCGAGTTCCGCGGTGACGAGCCCGGTCGCGCGCTTGAACTGGTTGGGCAGATCGGGGAGCACGACGGCCAGCGCAACGATATGCTCGCGGATCGCGCCGACACGGGAGGAAAAATAGTCCGAGGCCGAGACCTGCGAGGCGAGATGCGGCTGCGGCGCCGCCTGTTTGGGCAGACCCTGCTTCTCGAGCCATTTCTGGGTGGTAGGATCGGCAAGCAGGTTCAGCAGCGCGCGAACCTGGGCCGGCGGGTCCTGCGTGGCCGAGTTCGAGGCCTGGCCGGACCCGTTTTTTGACGCAGCCAGTGCGCCGGTCAAGGCTGCGGCGGTGATCAGAACCGCCGCGAGGCCGATTCGGACAGCTCGTATCGCAGTCCCGATGGCGGGTCTCCCTTTAATCGGCCGGGGCGCCGCGCGCCACTTTGCGGCCGACGATCCAGTCTTTGTAGGTGTTGCCCGGCATAGGCCCCTTGGAATGCGCATCGAGGGCCTCCTGGTCGCGCCACTTCTCGACCAAAAAGACATGCTTGTCGTCTTCTTTCGGCAACATCAGGTCGAATTGCAGGCAGCCGTCATCTCGGCGGGAGCGCTGCGCATGCCCGCGCATCAGATCGAGGAACTGATTGCGGTGCTCGGGCTTCACCTCGAAATCGACGACGATCATGACCTGGCTCATCGGCGTTCCCTTTCTGCGTGGTTTAGCGGCATCATCGGTTATTGCACGGCGCCGACGCAAGCGCCGGGAATTGCCATGGAGATCCGAGGATGGCCAACGACGCCTTGCGCACGATTCTGCCGATCGCCGGCTGGCCCGAGGAGCGTGCCCGCGAAGTCGAAATTACCGGCGGCGCCGACCCGGTCTTGCCGACCCCGTTCCGCATCGGTGCGGCCGGCGCCGCGGCGCTGGCAGCGACCGGGCTCGCCGCCGCCGATCTGTGGGAGTTGCGCAGCGGCCGCCGCCAACAGGTTTCGGTCGATCTGCGCCAGGCGGTCGCCTCGCTGCGCAGCGGCCATTACCTGCAGATCAACGGCTCGGCGATTTCGACCGAGCGGAACCCGGTGATGGGCGTCTACCCGGCGAAGAACGGCCGCTGGAGCTATATCCATGCCAATTTCCCGAACCACCGCGCCGCCGCGATGCATGTGCTCGGCGTGCCCGAGGAGCGCGAGGCGGTGCGGCAGGCGGTGGCCAAATGGGACGCGCTCGAATTGGAAGAGGCGATCCTCGCCGCCAAGGGTGCGGGCGGCATGGTGCGCAGCATGGCCGAATGGGCGAAGCATCCGCAAGCCGCTGCGATCGCCTCGCTGCCATTGATGGAGATCGTCAAAATCGGCGACAGCGCGCCCGAACCGTTGCCCGAGGGCGAGCGGCCGTTGTCGGGCATCCGCGTCCTCGACCTGACCCGGGTGCTCGCCGGCCCGACCTCGGCGCGCACCTTGGCCGAGCACGGCGCCGAGGTGATGAAGATCACCGCCCCGCATTTGCCGAATATCGGCTATCAGGAATACGACACCGGCCACGGCAAATTGCAGGCCCATCTCGATCTGCGCCAGAAGCAGGATCTCGAAACCCTGCGCGGGCTGGTCCGCGATGCCGATGTGTTCACGCAGGGCTATCGTCCGGGCACGCTCGACAACCGCGGTCTCTCGCCCGAGGAATTGTCGCGGCTGCGGCCGGGCCTCGTCTATGTGTCGATGTGCGCGTTTAGTCATGTCGGCCCCTGGGCCTCGCGCCGCGGCTTCGACACCGTGGTGCAGACCGTGAGCGGGATCACGACGCGCCAGGGCGAATTGTTCCCCGGCGCCAACCCCGGCCCGCAGTTTTATCCGGTTTCCGCTATCGATTACTTAACGGGCTACTTTATGGCGTTCGGCGCGATGGTGGCCCTGGCCCGCCGCGCGCGCGAGGGCGGCAGCTGGCTGGTGCGCATCTCCCTGGCGCAGACCGGGCGCTGGCTGGTCGACCGCGGCCAGATCCCGGAAACCGCACTCAAGGATGTGGACAAGGAACTCTACCCCGCCGAGATCGCGCGCTGGTCGATCGAGAGCGACACCCCGGTCGGCCGGTTGCGGCACCTCGGGCCAACCGTGCGCCTTTCCGAAACCCCGCCTTTCTGGGCGCGGCCCTCGGCCCCGCTCGGCCATCACCAGCCGGTCTGGCCGGCCCGTGCCGCCTGAGGGACAGGAGAGCAATCCTCCTCCAGCGACGCCAGTTCGGGCTGGCGGCGAGTTGGCGGAAGCCAGGGCGCCGCGCCGCGGCTATGGCGCCATGCTCAGGGCGCGCGGCAATGCCCGAAGGTAGACGGCGCTGCTCCACACCGGAGCGATGGCAAGAGCGGTCGCGAGCAGCGTGGTTGCGATCAAGGTGGTAATCCAGGCGCTGATCAGCGCGGAAAGGGTCCGGTCGAGCATATACGAGCACCCAATCGCTTTCGCACACAGAGTGGCCAAGATCACGCCGCTCCAGCCCCATCCTGTTTCGTTCTGGTAGTGCTGGCTGTGAGCGCGCTCACAGCCAGCGAAACTCGCTGCGCCACGTCGGCCTTCCGGCCGGCGATTTGGTGGCGCCCGACGGGATCGGCGCGCTCTCACATCCTCAGACTAGCGGTGGATCGTAAAATAAGTCTCTACCGCGCGGGCGAGACCTCGAGCGAGACGCTGCTGGTAAAGGGGCTGCTCCAGAAGCCGCTCCTCAGCCGGGTTGGAGAGGCAACCCAACTCCACGAGGACCGATGGGATGTCGGGTGCGGTCAGCACCACGAAAGCGGCCGAGCGCTGCGGATGGTCGAGCAAGGCGACCCTGGGGCCGAGTGCCGCCACCAGGTCGCGGGCGAAGCCGATCGATGAATTGTCGGTCTGCCGGCGCGCCAGATCCATCAGCACGTCGCCGATTTCGGGCGGCTCGAGCCACAGCCGGACCCGGTCCACCACGTCCCGGTTCTCGCTTTCGGCGAGTGCCGCCGCGTCCCGGTCAGAGGCGGTCGCGGACCGGGTGAACACCGACAGGCCGCGCATTGCCGGGTTTGGCAGCGCATCGGCATGGATCGCCAGGAACAGGTCGGCGTGCCATGCGCGGGCGCGGGCCACCCGCTCACGCAACGGCACGAATTCGTCGGGACCGCGGGTCAGCGCCACCCGAAAGCGGCGGGTTGCGACCAGGTCGCGCTCGAGATCACGCGCTGTCGCATAGACGATTGTCTTTTCGTAGACGCCGTCGGCGCCGATCGCTCCGGGGTCGATGCCGCCATGCCCCGGATCGAGAACGACCATCGGCCGAAAGACCATTGGCAGATACGGTGCGCGCGGCTTTTCCGGCGGCGGCTGGTCCCACAACGCGCGGCCGGGCGGCTGCGCCGAAACCGTTGCCGACACCCACCCCATCGCAGCGCAAGCCGCCAGCGCACGCAGCACGGGGCGCCGCGCGCCTGTGATGTTCCGCATCCCCTGCCCCCCGGCAGCACGCGTTCGGCCCACCCGAAATCTGTCGAGCGGAAGGTATCATGCGCCGATGCCGCGCACGCCGCCAGTGATCACAAGGTTAACGCAGGGGAACCAGAACGCCCCGGTTCGCAGAACGCCCCAGTCGCAGAACGCCCAGTCGCAAAAGGCCTACGATCCGCCGCGGCGGTCGTCCTGCGAGCGGCGCAGCGGCGAGGGCGCGATGGGACGCTGATGCGCCACCAGCCAATCGGCCGCGCCCGAAACGCCGCGCACGACGAAGCGCAACGGTCGCAGTAGCCGCAGCCGGACAAGTTCGGCGGCGACGGTGGTCCGCGGCGGGTCGCGCAGGCTCGCCATGCCGTACCGCCGGTAGTCGGCGACCCAGGCTGCGACCATGCGCTCGCGCAGACCGAAGGCGGTGGCGGCTTCGGCACTGGTCCAGCCGTCGACGATCACGAATTGCACGATCCGACCGCGCTGGGCCGGGGTTAGAATGGGCCGTGTCGCCGAACTGTTCTTCATGCCTCGCCAACGCGCGAACGCGCTGAGAATTCCCGCTCGATCACGCCCTGACATCGACGACGGTGCGGCCGCGAACCTCGCCCCGCAAAATCTTCGGTGCCAGCTCCGGCAAAGCGGAAAGCGGCACGATTTGGGTCATCTTTTCGAGGCGGTCGAGCGGCAGATCGCGGGCGAGCCGGCGCCATGCCTCGATCCGCTCGTCGCGCGGACACATCACCGAGTTCGATCCCGAGCAGATTGACCCCGCGCAGCAGGAACGGGATCACCGTCGCCGGCAGATCGCTGCCGCCGGCGAGACCGCAGGCGGCGACGCTGGCGCGGTATTGGAGCTGGGTCAGGATCGTCGCCAGGGTGGTGCCGCCGACCGCGTCGACCGCACCCGCCCAACGCTCGCGGTCGAGCGGCCGCGACGGATTGGCGGCGAGGGCGGCGCGCTCGATCAGATCGGCGGCGCCGAGGCTGGTCAGGTATTCGCGCAGCTCGGGCCGGCCGGTCGCGGCGACGACCCGGTGCCCCAGCGCCGAGAGCAACGCGATCGCCACGCTGCCGACGCCCCCGGCGCCGCCGGTGACCAGCACCTCGCCGGCGCCGGGCACGCAGCCCGTGGCGCTCGAGCGCCAGCAGCGCCAGCATCGCGGTCAAGCCGGCGGTGCCGATCGCCATCGCCTGGACGGCGCCGAGCTCTTGCGGCCGGCGCACCAGCCAATCGGCCTTGACCCGGGCCTTCTCGGCATAGCCGCCCCAATGGGTTTCGCCGACCCGCCAGCCGGTCAACACCACCGGGTCGCCGGGTTCGAATTCAGGCGAATCCGAGCGCTCGACCGTGCCGGCGAAATCGATGCCGGGGATGTGCGGATAATCCCGCACCAACCGGCCCTGGCCTTGCAGCACCATCGCGTCTTTGTAATTGAGGGTCGAACATTCGATCGCGACGGTGACCTCGCCCGCCGGCAGCCGGTCCTCGTCGACAGTTTCAAGGCGCGGCACGACCTTGCCGCCCTCCTCGCGCAGCATCAAAGCCCGGAACGCCGCCATTCTACCCCCCTCGACCGTCGCCCCACTTTCGCGGGAACGACGAAGAAGATCCAAGATTTACGTCCGCAGCGGTTCGAGGATGCTGACGAAATTGGCGACTGCCGCGCCGCCCATGTTCATGACCCCGGCGAGCGAGGCGCCCGGCACCTGGATGCCGCCCGCGGTCCCGGTCACCTGCATCGCCGCCAGCACGTGCATCGAGACGCCAGTGGCGCCGATCGGATGGCCCTTCGATTTGAGCCCGCCCGAGGGGTTGACCGGCAATCTGCCGTCCTTTTCCGTCCAGCCTTCGAGGATCGCGCGCGCACCTTCGCCCTTCGGGGTCAGGCCCATCGCCTCGTATTCGATCAATTCGGCGATCGTGAAGCAGTCATGGGTCTCGACCAGGTCGAGATCGTCGAGCGACAGCCGGGCATCGGCCAAAGCCCGCCGCCACGCCAATGCCGGCCCTTCGAAGGCGATCACGTCGCGCCGGCTCATCGGCAGGAAATCATTGACCTGCTCGGCCGCGCGGAACACCACCGCCCTTCTGAGGCTCAGCGCGGTCGCGGTGTCGGCCAATACCACTGCCGCCGCCCCGTCGGAGACGAGCGAGCAGTCGGTGCGCTTCAACGGACCGGCGACGATCGGGTTCTTGTCGGAGACGGTGCGGCAGAACTCGTAGCCGAGGTCCTTCTGCATCTGCGCCAAAGGGTTGGCGACGCCGTTCTTGTGGTTCTTGGCAGCGATCCGCGCGAGCGCGTCGGACTGGTCGCCGTAGCGCTGGAAGTAGCTCTGCGCGATCTGCCCGAAGATGCCGGCAAAGCCGCCTTCAATGCGGTCTTCCTCCTTCCTATAGCTGGCGCCCAAGAGGATGTCGCCGACCTGCATGCCCGAGACCTCGGTCATCTTCTCGACGCCGACCACGAGCGCGAGGCGCGCCTTTCCCGCTGCGATCGCGTTCAGCCCCTGATGGATCGCGGCCGAGCCGGTGGCGCAGGCGTCCTCGACCCGGGTCGCCGGCTTGAACCGAAAGCCCGGGTCGGCCTGAAACACCAAGGAAGCTGGAAACTCCTGGCGCACGAAGCCGCCGTTCATGGTGCCGAGATAAATCGTGTCGATGTCGGCCGCCGCGACCCCGGCATCGGCCAAGGCCGCCTGCGTCACCTCGACGATCAGCTCTTCGATGCCCTTGCCCTCGTGCTTGCCGAACTTCGTATGCGCCCAGCCGACGATGCATCCGCTCATTGCTGCCCTCCAACGCGCCGGCCACAGACCGCAACAAAGCCCGTCCGTGCCGCTCCGTGCTGATATGGGGCGGCCTCGCCTTTGCCGCGATTCTTTCCGCTTGTGGGCGGACACGCTCAGGATGCACGGAGTTGCGTCGGAGGAAACGCCCCTCGCTGGACAGCGGGCTGCGATCTCCAAATCGTCACGCGAACGCCGGCGGAAGCCCGGCTGCGCGAGGAGTAAGCTCCCCGCCGTAATCTCGACATTGCCGGCCAGGCGGCATACGTTTCCTTGGATGGCTGCTGTTCCCGTCGATACGCTGAAGCTGGCGCGCAGGCTCGAAAGCGCAGGCTTTCCGCCAAAACAGGCAGGGGACACCGCCGAGGCGCTGGCAGACGCGATGTCCGGCGACGAGCTTGCAACCAAAGCCGATGTGGGCGCGGTCAAAGCCGATCTTGCAGCGGTGGAAACATCGCTGAGGGCCAACATCGCCGCGGTGGAGGCGCGATTGAAGGCGGATATCGCGGCGGTCAGGACGGAGCTGAAGGCTGAGATCGAGCTGCTGCGACGCGATCTGACGATCCGCCTTGGCAGCGTGATCGTCGTCGCCGTCGGCATCCTGCTGGCCGCGATCCGCTATCTGCCGAACGCTCACCCGTAACGCCGCCCGACGCTCGGCGCTCAGGATCGAGGCGTCTTCGAGCCGATCGTCGGTTCGGCAATAGCAAGCCCGCCCGCGCCTGATCTATCGTCGTATGGGCAGAAGAAATGCGCGATCTGGGTGAAGAAATGGCGGAGAGAATGGAGACGATCACCCTGCGCCGGCCGGATGATTGGCATGTGCATCTGCGGGACGGGGCGATGCTCGGGATAGTCGCCCGGCTCACCGCGCGGCAATTCGCCCGCGCGATCGTGATGCCGAATTTGGTGCCGCCGGTGACCACGATTGCCGCGGCGCGGGGCTATCGCGAACGCATCTTGGCGGCGCTGCCGCTGGGCGCGAACTTCACGCCGCTGATGACCTGCTACCTGACCGAAGCGGCCCGGCCGGACGAGATCGCCCGCGGCTGGGAGGAAGACGTCTTTGCCGCGGTCAAATGCTACCCTGCGCACGCCACGACCAATTCCGCATTCGGCGTCACCGATCTGGAGCGGGTCGGGCCGGTGCTGGAGCGCATGGCGGCGATCGGCATGCCGCTCCTCGTTCATGGCGAGGTGACCGATCCCGAGATCGACATCTTCGATCGCGAGGCGGTGTTCATCGACCGGATGCTCGACCCGTGGCACCGCCGGCTGCCCGAATTGCGCATCGCGCTCGAACACATCACCACCCTGGAGGCCGTGCAATACGTCGCCTCGGGCGGCCCGAACCTGGCGGCGACGATCACCGCGCATCATCTCGCGATCAGCCGCAACGCGCTGTTCGCCGGCGGCATCCGGCCGCATCTCTATTGCCTGCCGATCGCCAAGCGCGAGGAGCATCGCTTGGCGCTGCGCCGGGCCGCGGTCTCGGGCGACCCGCATTTTTTTCTCGGGACCGACAGTGCCCCGCACACGGTCGCAGCCAAGGAGGCGGCATGCGGCTGCGCCGGCATCTTCACCGCCCCGTGCGCGCTCGAAATCTATGCCGAGGTATTCGAGGAGGAAGGAGCGCTCGACCGCCTCGAAGCCTTCGCCGCGCTGAACGGCCCCGAATTCTACCGGATGCCGCCGAATGAAACCCGGGTCGTCCTGCGGCGCGAGCCCTGGACCGTGCCGGAGCGCGTCGGCAACGGCGCGACCGCGGTCGTCCCGTTCCGCGCCGGCGAAATCCTGCGCTGGCGGCTTCTCGCGTGACGCTCGCCGCGCGAGATTATCGGCCGCACCGCCGCGGTTGGCGCTGATACCAGGCGATGGAGCGCTTTACCCGCGCGATCGGCGTGTGCGCCCTGCTGCTGACGCTGCTGCCGGCCGGGCTCTTCGCCCACGACGTAATGCCGGCGAGCCGAGGCGCGGCGACCGACCCGCCGATCGACTTTGCCCATATCGAGACCGGCGAGATCAACCGCCACGGCGAGGCGGTCGGCTATCATCATCGGGCGCACGGGGTCGATCCGCCGGGGGCGCGAGTGCTGCGGATCGTGCAGCCATCCGATGCCGACGGCGTCTATCGCGCCCGCGTCGCCATACGCAATCCGGCGAGCGGGGAGTGGATCGACAAGCGGGCGGCCTCGACCTTTTTCCCGGACGCCATGTCCGACGACCAGGTGATCGAGGCGGTGCTGACCGCTTTTCATGATGGCCGGGTCCGCGGCGACGGGCGGTTCCTCGGCAATTCGGGCCACGGGTTTACGATCGAGGGCTGGTATCAGTCTGGGCGGATCGTCGCCGCATATCCGCTGCGTCGCCCGTGATGGCGAAAAAACGGGTGGCCCGCGCGGGGCTGATCACGGCGAGGCGACACCCGGCCGGGTATATCGAGGCGCGCGCCGCGCGCGGCAGCGGTCGGCATGGCGAGGTGCTGGCGAGCTTTCTGCAGAGCGACGTCCAGGGCGACCTTGCCGCGGCGAGGGGCCTGCTCGCCGAGATCGGCGCCGCCGAGCGCGGCGAAGCGACGCAGCCGGCGGGCGTCGGCAACGCCTATGCGATCACGGTCTCCCTAGAAGGGGCGACGATCCGCAACGCCGTTGTCGAGGATTCGCGTCCGGAAGCTTACGCCTTTGACGAGCTGCGCCAGGCGCTCGGCACTTGGATTGCGGCGATCGAGCGCGCCCGCCGCAACCCGGTCTGACGGCGATGGCTGGAGCGTTCGGCGCGGGATTGCGCATACTGGCGGGATGAACGACGCACTCGATCAGGAATTTCGGGCATCTCGGACGCGCAGGCCGGTGGTGCGCCCGCGCGACGCGGCCTCGCTGATCCTGCTGCGCGGCGACGGCGACGGCATCGAGGTGCTGGTCGGGCGCCGGCCGCTGTCAGCGCGCTTCATGCCCGGCGTCTACGTCTTTCCGGGTGGCGCGATCGACCCGCCGGACCGCATCCCCTGGAGCATCGAGAGCGGCGCGCGGGAACTGCCGCCGCGGCTCGTCGGCGCGGCCCGCGCGGCGATCCGCGAGACCTGGGAGGAAGTCGGCGTGATGGTCGCAAGGCCGGCCGAAGCGCCGACGAACCAACCGGCAAAGCTGGCGATCGAATGCGCCTATCGCGAACGCGGCCTGGTCGCGGCAATGGACCGGCTGATTTACGTCGGCCGGGCGATCACCCCGTCGCATTCGTTCCGCCGCTTCAACACCCGGTTTTTTCTCGGCGACGGCGGCGACGTGTTCGGCGAGCCCGCGGCCAGCACCGAGCTCGAGGACGCCGGCTGGCGCCGGATCGAGCAAGTGCTGATCGACGGGTTCCGCGACGTGACCCGGTTCATGCTGGCGCGCGCGGTGGCATTGCGCGAAGGCACCGCGGCGCCCGAACCGCCGCTGTTCTATTGGGGCAAGAACGCGCGCCGCATCGGCGTGTGCCGCGAGGGACGGCGCTAACGCTCGCTCAGCGCGCGACCGCAATTGGCCGCGGTCGTACCTCCTCGCCTTCGATGCCGAGCGCCATTGCCCTTCCGTGCGTCTCGCGCGCGAGGAACAGGAAGGCGAACCCGACCAACAGCATGCAGAAGGCCAGGAACAGGAAGGCCGGGAACACCGCAGCCGCCGTCGCCTGCGGGCGCAGGACGTTGCTGGTGCCGGCGATCACCGCCAGGCTCAGCGGCCCCAGGATCTTGCCGATCCCGGCCGCCGCGTGGCCCAGACCCGACGAGCGCGCGCCCAGCCTCACCCCATATTGCTCGACCGTGTAGGGCGTGATGTTGCTCAATCCGCCATCGACAAAAAAGGCGGACGCCGCGACCAGGACGACGAACATCGGCAACCCGCCGATTGTTGCCGCGCAAAAATATCCGGCGAGACCGAGAAAGATTACCGCCGCGAAGGCGCAAACAACGCCGACGCGCCGTCGGCCCAGCTGTTGGGCGATCACGGCGACAAGCACCCGGCCGGCGATCGCGCACCCGGTGACGTAAACGAAGTACGTCGCAGCCCGCGGCACTGAGGTGTGCAGGGCAAGGGAAACAATGGTCGGCCCCCACAATAGATAGCCGAAGGCAGCGGTCGTCGAGCCGCCCCAGATCAGAATGGTCTGCCAGAACAGCCGCGGATCGGCATAGAGTTCGACGAGGCTTGCGCGCGGCTCGACCGAGGGTTTCTTCGGCAGCGGCAGCCGGCCGGGTGCCAGGCCCAGATGCTTTGCGACCGCCGCCCGTGCCTCGCCGGCGCGGCCCTTGGCGGCGAGCCAACGCGCCGATTCCGGCACGAAGATCCACACCGCCACCCCGATCAGGATCGGCAGCACGCCGAACATCGCGACGCCGCGCCAGCCAAGGGCGCGCAGCAGCGCGTGCGAGGTGAGCGACGCGAGCAGCGGGCCGAAGCTCGCCGCCGCGACAAACAGGCTCGTCAGCCCGCTCCGCCAGCGCGTCGGGGTCAGCTCGACGATGATGGTCAGCGCCGGGGTGATCGCGGCGGCGAGGCCGAAGCCGACAAAGAACCGCAGGACGGCCAACGAGACAAAGGCGCCGGTCGGCAGGAAGCCGATCAGCCCGCCGGCGATCCCGCAGATCACGGTGCCGCTGACGGTCTGCAGTTTGCGTCCGAAAAGATCGCCCAGCGAACCCCAGACCAGGGCGCCGACGATGGCGCCGACCCCGCTGCCGTATAGGATCAGGGCCGCCTGCCCGTAGGTCAGATGCCAGATCGGTCCGATCACCGCGAGGATGAAGGCGATCAGAAAGAAGTCGAAAAAATCGAGCACATAAACGCCGGCGAGCAGGGCGAAGCTCGTCCAGTACCGGCCATTGAGCGGGCCGCGGTCGTAGATGGAGAGGAGGTCTTGCGAGGTCTCTGCCGCCATTGGCCCATCCTATGATCATATGGCGGGAGGCGCACTTCCCCGCCGGCGCAAGCGAGTGCGCTCGCGCCGCGTGTCGCTTCCGGCGCTTGACTTCGCTCAATGAGCGCCGGTTGTCGCCGCGGGCGAGCCCGGCCGGGGCGCCGGGGCGCCTGCGCCAAGCGCCATCGCCCTGCCATGGGTCTCGACGCCGAGGATCAGGAACGACAATCCGACCAGCAGCATGCAGAAGGCCAGGAACAGAAAGGCCGGAAACACCGCCGATTCGGTGGCGCCCGGTGAGATCAGGTTGCTGGTGCCGGCAATCAGGGCCAAGCTCAGCGGCCCCAGGATCTTGCCGACGCCGTTCGCGGTCTGCCCCAGGCCCGACGAGCGTGCGCCGAGGCTGACGCCGTAACTCTCGACCGTGTAGGGCGCGAGGTTCGAAAACCCACCCTCGATGCAAAAGGTCGAGCACATCAACAGGATGATCAGCAATGGCAGGCCGCTGACCAGCACACCGTGGTAATAGCCCGCGGCCGCCAGCGCCACCGCTCCGGCAAAGCCCCACGCGATGCCGAGCAGGCGCCTTCCGATCAGCGGCGCGATCAAGGTCACGATGATCTTGCCGCCGACCCCGGCGGCCGAGACGAAGATGAAATACTTCGCGGCCTCTGGGACCGAGACCTTGAGCAGCAGGGCCACGATCGTCGGACCCCATAGATAGACGCCGTAGCCGGCGGTCGACGAGCCGCCCCAGATCAGGATCGTCTCCCAGAACATCCGCGGCTGCGAGAACAGGTCGAGCAGATTGCCGCGCGGCACCGTGGCCGGGGGAACCGTCGGCAGCGGCACCTGCTGCAATGGTACGCCGAGATGCGTCGCCACCTCGGCGCGGGCCTCGGCAAAGCGGCCCTTGGCGGCGAGCCAGCGCACCGATTTAGGGGTGAAGAGCCATACCAGCAGGGAGATGATCGCCGGGATGATGCCGATCAGGGCGACCCCGCGCCAGCCGAGCGGCCCGAGCAAGGCGGTCGCGATGACCGGTGCCAGAAAGCCCCCGGCCGACGCCCAAACGACGTAGAAACTCGTTGCGATCGTGCGATGCCGGGTCGGCGTCAATTCGACGACCATGGTCAAGGACGGGGTGACCGCGGCGGTCAGCCCGACGCCGACGAAGAAGCGCAGGATCGCAAATTCCCACCACCCCCGGTCCGGGATGATCGCGATCAGCGCCGAAGCCACCGCGCAGATCAAGCCGCCGATGATGATCTGCCGCTTGCGCCCCCAGGCGTCGGAAAACGCCCCGAAAACGAGAGCGCCGATGATCGCGCCGACCCCGCCTGCGTAGAGGATTAGCGCCGCCTGGCCATAGGTCAGGTGCCACTCGCCCCTGACCGCGGCCAGCAGGTAGCCGACCACCAGGAAATCGAAGAAGTCGAACACGAACACCGCCGACATCAGCACGAACGTCGTCCAATACCGGGCGTTGAGCGGCGCGCTATCGAACAGCGCTAAGAGGTCGTCCGAGGTCTGTCCCTGCATTTCCGTCCTCCCTTTCGGCGGCGAGTCCGGCCTGCGGCTCCCCGGTTCCGGGCGGAGGTTTAGGCTGCCCTGTTCGGCGCCGTCAACTCGGCTGGCTGGTCCGCGGCTGCGCCCTGTTGACCTCGCCGATGCGCGGGCCGGCCGGTTGGTGCACAATGTCGGCTGGCCGAGCGCATAACGGCTTTCGGCTGGTGCCCGAGAAGGAGATCGCATGCCCGTCGCATCTCGGGAGCCGCGGCACCGGCCGGACCCGCCATGAGCGCTCCGCAGCCGGCATCTCGCGGACTGAAGGCAAAGACGCTTGGCCATGCCTCCCTGGCGCTCTATCGCGATCGGGAGAGGCCTTTGCTGCTGACCGATCCGTGGCTCGTCGGCTCGGTCTATTGGCGCAGCTGGTGGCTGCAAAATTACCCGAGCGCAGCGGAGATCGACTGGCTGGCGAGGAGCGCCAACGTCTACGTCACGCACGAGCACCCGGATCACTTCCACATGCCGTCGATCCGCCGGCTCGGCAGCGGCCCCAATTACCTGTTACCGGCACTGGCCGAGTGTCCCTGCCTCGATTACCTGACCGCGCGCGGCTATCGCGCTTCGAGCGTCGCGCCGCTGCGCTGGCGCCCGCTCGGGTCCGGTGTCACCATCCTGTCGATTCCAGTGTGGAACGACGACAGCCTGCTGCTGGTCGACACGCCGGACGCGCTGATTTTCAATCTGAACGACGCCAAGCCGCCGCCGCCGGTGCTGGGCGCGCTACGCCGCCTCGGCGACCGCGTCGCCAAGCCGCGCGTGCTGCTGTGCAGCTATTCGCCGGCGAGTCTCGTCAACAGCTTTCTCGACGACCAGCGGATCGTGTCGCTGCGCCCGGCGCGGCACTACGTCGATTACGTCTGCCGATTGTGCGACCTCCTGGCGATCGACTATTACCTGCCGTTCGCGAGCCAAGCGGTGTTCTGCCGCGCCGACAGCCGCTGGGCGAACGATTACCGCACGACTTACGAGGATCTGCAAGGCTGCTGGCGTTCGCATGCCCGGCTGTTGCCGCCCTACACGACCCTCGATCTCGACGATTTCACCCACTGCTCGATCGCGCCGGAGCACTGGCGCCCAATGGAGCCGGCGCGGCTCGGCGCACCGATCCGCCGGCGCGCGGCCGAGGAGATGGCGGCCGAGATCTCGGCCGAGGAGGAGGCCCTGCTCGAGCGCAAGCTCAATGGTTTTCGCTGGCTGCTGCGGCTCTTGTTTCCGCGCGGCTTCGCGTTCCGGCTGGGCGAGCGCTGCCTGGCCTACCACCCGCGATCCGGGCGGCTCGGCACCTTCGGCGCGTCCGGCGGCGGGCAGAGCGATGGGTGCGGCGACTTCATCGTCGAGGTGCCGACGCAGACAATGAAGGAGGTGCTGCGCAACAATCACCTCTCCGATCTCGGCATCACGATGTTCGTGCGAATCCGGCTGCTGCGCAGGATCGACCCGCGAAAAATCTACGGGCTCTTCGTGCTGTTCCAGTTCGACGATTACGGCCACCTCAAGGATGCCGGGGCATTGCTGCGCTGGCTGCGGCGCGGTCTCCGCTACAGCCTTGTTCGGCGATTGCCGCTGCCATCGCGGCCCAGCCGCTGACCTCTAGCGTCAGACCCGCGGAGGCGGGCGGAAGAGGGTATCCAGGAGCCCTGGGCCTATGCTTTCGCAGCGGCGCAATCATCTCGTTCATAGAAAATCGTCATTCCGAGTTACCCAAACGCGGCAGACCCGGAAACTATGAACACCAGCCGGTCCTTAACTTTCCAAGGTCTGTGATCAGGGGGTCCGGGCTCGCGGGCTGTGCCGGCGCCCCGGAGCAACCGACATCTCCAATTTCACAATCTCTTTCGCGAAGGCGACGGAAATGGGCCGCGGCCGTCGTGGGTTTCGTTCATGCCACTGGCGGGATCAGCCCCCGTCGAGCGGTCAACCGGGATGGGCTCCGGCGTCGCGCCGCACCGCCCGCTGCAGGTAGCCGACCGCCGCGTCGAGCTGGGCATCCTTTGGGGTGCCGATGACCAGCGGCTTGATCGGGTGCTCGGCCATCTCGGTACCGATCTTCGAGGCACCGGTCGCCGCCGCGCTCTGTTCGGCGTTGAGCGGACCGGTGTTCTTAAACGCCCCGTAAAGATCGCTTTCGTGGCTGAGGACGGCGTTGGCCACCTGCTCGGATTTGGGCAGGGTGGCGACGATGTCGGGAGTGATCCCCCGGTCCTGGATCGAGCGGCCGGACGGCGTGTAGTAGAGCGCCGTCGTCAGCCGCAATGCGCCGTGCCCCTCGACCGGGATGATCGTCTGCACCGAGCCCTTGCCAAAGCTGCGGGTGCCCATGATCGTGGCCCGATGGTCGTCCTGCAATGCCCCGGCGACGATCTCGGCCGCCGACGCCGTGGCGCTGTTGATCAGCACAACGACCGGTACCCCAGGAATGAGGTCGCCCGCGACCGGCGCGCGGTAGACGCGGTCGTCGTCCGGGTTGCGGCCCTTGGTCGTGACCACCACGCCGCCGTCGACGAACTCGCCGGTCACATCGACCGAGGCATCGAGCAGACCGCCCGGATCGTTGCGCAAGTCGAGGACGAAGCCGTTCAGCCGGCCATGCGCCTCCTGCTTCAGCCGGGCAATGGCGCTGGCGAGCTCGGCGGCCGTGTTCTCGCTGAAGGTAGTGATCCGGGCGTAGCCGATCCGGTCGGGTTGGAGCGCCGATTTGACCGAGACGACATGGATCGTGTTGCGAGTCAGGACCAGATCGAAGGGCGGCCGCTCGGTGCGGGCGATTTCGAGGGTGACCTTTGAGCCCGGCACTCCGCGCAACAGCTTGACCACCCGCTCGACATCCATGCCGGCGGTCGGCAGGCCGTCGATTTTGACGATCCGGTCGCCTGGCTCGATGCCGGCATCGGCGGCGGGCGTGCCTTCGATCGGGGCGATGACCTCGGGCACCTTTCCTTCGAGCGTCAGCTCGATGCCGATGCCGCCGAACTGGCCGCGGGTCATCGCGGTCATTTCCTGATACTGCTCCTGGTCCATGTAGTCGGAATGCGGGTCGAGCCGGGTCAGCATGCCCTTCAGGGCGTCCTTGGTCAGCTCCTCGCCGGTCACCGGCGCGACGTAGTTCGTCTGCACCTGCCGGGCCACGTCCTGCAGCAGCGCAAAATCGGGGGGATTGTCCGATGAGGCAGCCGCCCCGGCCCCCGCGCTGTTGCAGCCATAGAGCGTGAGCGTCAGCAGGGCGGCAGCGGCGGCCCTGGCGGCCGGACGGTGCAGGCGGGCAATCGTGGTCATCAGAGCCTTCACGAAGGCGGCGCGTCGGCGACGGGCCGGAAACGGGGTCCGGATGATCCTGAGCCGCCGCCCTCGGGGTCGAGCCCCAGGGCCGTGGCCGAACCGCTCTCCGGTCGCCGCACAATGTAGTCTTCCGCCCGCTTCCTTCCAGGGGCTGTGGCTGACTTGTGATGCGGGCGCCGGCGCCGGCGAAGGGCGACATTGGTTCTCGCCTGGCCGCGACCGAAGCGATATACCCGCCGGC
Source organism: uncultured Alphaproteobacteria bacterium (assembly GCA_963795485.1). Classification (GTDB taxonomy): domain Bacteria; phylum Pseudomonadota; class Alphaproteobacteria; order ATCC43930; family CGMCC-115725; genus AP-15. The sequence continues at coordinate 333,185 of CAWCIL010000006.1, read as the reverse complement.
AAAGCGCGGCCAAAGAAGGGGTTATGATGACGAGTGGTCATACCGGCGCCGATCGACTGAGGGTGCAGGGGATCGAGCTCGAAACGCGGCGCTGCGGCGCCGGGCGTGCGATGCTGCTGCTGCACGGCTTCGATACCATCGATGCCGAGGCGCCGTTTCTCGAGCTGCTCGGCCGTCACGCCGAGATCGTGGCGCCGTCGTCGCCCGGGTTCGGCCATTCGCCGCGGCCCCAGGATTTCGACACGGTCTACGACCTCGTGCATCTCTATCTCGCCGCTCTCGACGCGCTGCCCGGCGAAAAGGCGACGCTGCTCGGGTTTTCGTTTGGCGGCTGGCTCGCGGCCGAGGTCGCGGCGGCCTGCTGCCACCGCATCGACAAGCTGATCCTGGTCGACCCGGTCGGGATCAAGGTCAGCGACCGCGAAACTCCCGACATTCTCGACATCTTCAACCGGTCGCCCGACGAGGTGCGCCGCCGCAGCTGGCACGACCCCGACCGGTTCGCGCCCGATTTCAACGCCATGTCGGACGAGGCGCTGGTCGTGCATGCGCGCAATCGGGAAGCGCTGTGCCTCTATGCCTGGGACCCCTATATGTACAACTCGCAACTGCCGCGCTGGCTCGGCCGGATCGCGGTGCCGACCCTGGTGCTGTGGGGGGGAAGCGACCGGGTGGTCAGCCCCGATTACGGCCGCGCCTACGCAAAGCTGATCCCGGGCGCCCGTTTCGAGCTGATCGAGCGCGCCGGCCACCATCCCGAAATCGAGCAGCCCGAGGCCTTTGCCGAGCGCGTCGCCGGTTTCCTCGGGGAATGACCGGCGTGACCGCCCACGCGTGATCGAGACCGCGATCCATCAGGAGACCGCCATGCCTGAGAATGGTTTGGTCACAGTCGAGAGCACTCATTCGGTCAAGGACACGATCGACCGCGTCGCAGCCGGTCTTGCAGCCAAGGGGGTCGCGGTGTTCGCGCGGATCGATCACGCCGCGGGCGCCGCCTCGGTCGGCATGACCCTGAGACCGACCGAGCTGCTGATCTTCGGCAATCCCAGGGCCGGGACGCCGCTGATGCAATCGCGGCAAAGCATCGGGATCGATCTGCCGCTGAAGGTGCTCGGGTGGCAGGCTGAGGATGGCAAGGTCTGGCTCTCTTACAACGACCTAGGCTGGCTCGCTCGGCGGCACCGGCTCGATGGCGATGCCATGTCCGCGGTCGATGCCTTGACGCGATTTCTCGACGACCTTGCCGAGGTAGCCGTTTCATGACCTGCCGATATTTGTGGCGAGTGAAGCGCCGGTAAGCTATTGGCAACTTACGTCGAGAGAGCGGAGAACGCACAGTGCGAGCCTGGTACCATTGCGAGAACGTCTATCCGTTTGTGCCGCAGGATGTGCTCGATGCAGCACCCTCGGTGCGGGCAAGCCTGCCCAACAGATATTGCGACCCGAAGATCGCGGCGGACCTGTTCGCGGAATGCCTCGACGAGCATCTGCTGTGCGACGAGCTCGGGGTCAACATCGTCTCGATCGAGCATCATTCCGGCATTAACAGCCTTTATGGCGCGAGCCCGATGATCCTCGGCATCCTCGCCCGGCAGACCAGGAACGTGCGCATTCTCAGCCTCGGCACCCTGATCTCGATCCGTCCTGACCCGGTGCGCATCGCCGAGGAATACGCCACCGCCGACGTGATCTCGCATGGGCGGCTCGACATCGGCTTTGTCAAATCGGGCGATAGCGAGATGATCTCGGGCAACGCCAACCCGGTCGGCTATGTCGAGCGCTTCTGGGAGGCGATCGACCTCATTCAGAAGACCCTGATCTCGCATGACGGCCCGTTCAGCTGGGAGGGCAAGCATTTCACCCACCGCCACGTCAACATCTGGCCGCCCACCTATCAGCGCCCGCACCCGCCGATGTGGGCGGCGACCGGCGACCCCGAGACTTCGGCCGAATTGGGCCGGCGCGGCATGGTCAACGCGCTGGTCCTGCGCGGGCCCGAGGCCAGCAAGCGCGCCTTTGACGCTTATCGCGCCGCCCGCCGCGAAGCCGGATTGCCGGCACCCGGCACCGACCGCTTCGCCTATGCGGCACTCGCCTATGTCGGCGATACCGACGAGGAGGGCGTGCGGGTCGGTTCGAAGCTCCTGTGGTTCCTCAACACCAGTTTGAAGCAGGCGCCGCAGATGTCGAAACTGCTACCGGGGCGGATGCCGCCACAGCTGGCGGCGCAGAACTACCGCACCGCGCCTCGTTCCGGCGGCCGAACCGCGGCGCGCCCGGCCGACAGCCTGATCGGCATCACCGCCGAACAGGCGATCGCCCGCGGCATCCTGGTCGCCGGCAACCCGGATACGGTCCACCGGCAGATCATGGACATCTACGACCAGGTCGGCGGCTTCGCCAATTTCATCTTTGTCGGGCGCTCGGGCCTTCTCGACCACCGGGAAGCCGAAAAGGGCATTCGCCTGATGGCCAGGGAAGTGGTGCCGCGGCTGCCGGCCGCCACAACCACCCTCGAGCCGACGCGCCACGCCGCTGAATGAGGCTGGCCGTCGAATGGGGCTGGGAAGCGGTGCAGGTAAATGGCCGATCGGCTGACGCTGACGCGCGCCTTTGAGAGCGCCGGCCTGGCGAGCGGTGTTGCCGAACGCGTGGCGACCGAGATCTACGACGCGATCCACGAAAATGTCGCGACCAAAGCCGATATCAGTGCATTGCGTGCGGAGATGAATGCATTGAGCGCGGAGGTGAAAGCCGACATCAATGCATTGCGTGCGGAGATGAAAGCCGACATCAATGCATTGCGTGCGGAGATGCGGGAGATCGAGCAGCGGCTCGTCATTCGACTGGGTGCCGGCGCCGTCGTCCTCATCGGTCTGTTGTTCACGGCGTTGCATTATTGGCCGCCGCACGGCTGACGCACCGATCCGACGCCAGCCGTTCGGTTGCCCCCATCCGCGCGATCGTCGAGAGAGTGAGAGGAACGCGGAGCTGGCGGGGGAGCTATAGCTTTCGCCAGGTCTTGCAGTGGCGCGCCGGCCGCGCGATGCTGTCCGCTAGTTGACCTTTCCTCTCGGGCGATCAGGAGACAGAGCCGTGAACGACATCGCGCCGTCGCGCTACAAATGGGTGGGAACTTGGCCGGTCCGTCCGGACGGCGTGCCGAAAGTGACGGGCCGGGCGCTGTACGGCGCCGACCTGGCGATGGCGGGCGCGCTCTACGGCAAGGTCATCCGCTCGCCCCATGCCCATGCGCGGATTCGCTCGATCGACGCGTCGAAGGCTCTCAAATTGCCCGGCGTCAAGGCGGTGGTGACCGCGGCCGACTTTCCGGACCACAAATTCGAATATGTCGGGCCGGAGCGGGTGGCGCAGAATTTCTGGCACATTACCCGCAACGTGATGGCCCGCGAAAAGGTGCTCTATGAGGGGCACGCGGTCGCCGCTGTCGCCGCTGCCAGCAGATCCGTCGCCGAAGAGGCGGCGGCGCTGATCGAGATCGACTATGAGGTCCTGCCGCACGTCATCGATGTCGACGAGGCGATGGCCCCCGACGCGCCATTGTTGTTCGAGGACATGATTACCCGCGGTGTCGAGCCGACACCGGAGAAACCTTCCAACATCTCGAAGCGCCTCGAATTCGCGATCGGCGATCTCGACCAGGGCTTTGCCGAAGCCGATTTCGTCGTCGAGAAGGAGTTCAAGACCGCGGCGGTGCACCAGGCCTATATCGAGCCGCACGCCACGATCGCGCGGGTCGACCACGACGGCCAGGCCGAGATCTGGGCATCGAGCCAGGGGCATTTTGTCGTCCGCGCGCTGACCGCGAAATTGCTCGGCATGCCGGTCGGCGACGTGCGGGTCAACCCGGCCGAGATCGGCGGCGGGTTTGGCGGCAAGACCGTCGTCTACCTCGAACCGGTGGCGGCGGCGTTGTCGAAGAAAGCCGGGCATCCGGTCAAGATCGTGATGAGCCGCGACGAAGTGTTCAAGGCCTCGGGGCCAACTTCGGGCGCCTCGATGTGGGTCAAAATGGGCGTCAAGAAGGACGGCACCCTGACCGCCGCCGACGGAATATTCAAATTCCAGGCCGGGGCCTTTCCGGGCTCGCCGGTTATGAATGCGTGCCTGTGCGCGTTCGCCCCTTACGACATCGCCAATGCGCGCACGGTCGGCTACGACGTGGTGTGCAATCGGCCGAAAGCGGCGGCCTATCGCGCGCCGGGTTCGCCGATCTCGGCCTTCGCGGTCGAAAGCGTCCTCGACATCCTGGCCAAGAAGGTCGGCATGGACCCGCTGCAATTCCGGCTGAAGAATGCCGCCCGGCCGGGGACGACGATGATCTACGGACCGAAGATGGCCCATGGCGGCTACGTCGAGACCCTCGAGGCCTTGATCGACCATCCGCAGTATCAAGCCCCGCTGGGGCCGAACCAGGGGCGCGGGGTCGCCTCGGGCTATTGGTTCAACGGCGGCGGCGAATTGAGCGCCTCGGTGCAGGTCAACGAGGACGGCACCGTCGTCGTCGCCACCGGCAGCCCCGACATCGGCGGCTCGCGCGCCTCGATGGCGCTGATGGCGGCCGAGACCTTGGGCATCGACTACAGCCAGGTGCGCTCGATCGTCGCCGACACCGCCTCGATCGGCTACACCCACGTGACCGGCGGCTCGCGCGTCACTTTCGCCACCGGCATGGCGATCGTCGAGGCCAGCAAGAAGGTGGTCAACGAACTGCGCCAGCGCGCGGCGGTGATCTGGGATGTCGATGTCGATGGCGTCGTCTGGGAGGACGGCCACGCCAAGCCCGCCGGTGCCAATGTCGGCGATTTCCCGCCCTTGTCGTTGAAGGAACTCGCCGCCAAGAAAGCCTTGACCGGCGGCCCGATCGGCGCCCACGCCTCGGTCAACGCCGGCGGCCAGGCGCCGGGTTTCACGACCCAGTTCTGCGACATCGAGGTCGATCCCGAGACCGGCAAGGTCACGGTATTGCGGTTTGTTGCGGCGCAGGATGTCGGCCGTGCGATCCATCCCTCCTATGTCGAGGGGCAGATCCAGGGCGGCGTCACCCAGGGCATCGGCTGGGCCTTGAACGAGGAATACATCTACGACCGCAACGGCCGCCTCGACAACGCGGGCTTTCTCGATTACCGGGTGCCGGTCGCTTCCGACGTGCCGATGATCGAGGCGGTGCTGATCGAGGTGCCGAACCCGGCCCATCCCTATGGCGCCAAGGGGGTCGGCGAGGTCAACATCTGCCCGCCGATGGCGGCGATCGCCAACGCGATCGACAACGCGATCGGCCGGCGCCTGACCGAATTGCCGATGTCGCCGCCCAAGGTGCGCGCCGCCCTCGACGCCGCTGGCGCCGACGATTAGCCTCCTTTGTCATCGCGAGGAGTGAAGCGACGAAGCAATCTGGCTATGCCCGGTGAAGAGGCCGAGATTGCTGCGCTTCGCTCGCAATGACATTGGCGAGCGGCAAGGAGCAGTGATGTCGGAAATGACCGCGCGGGTGGTTTTGTCGAGCGGGTTCAGCCGCCGCTACACCGGCGGCGCCCGCGAATTCGAGATTGCGGCAAAGACCCTGCGCGGCGTGATCAAGGCGCTCGACAAGCTCTACCCCGGCCTGGGCGAGCACCTTGAAGTCGAAACCACGGTCGCGATCGACGGCGAGATCCACGAAGTCGGCTACCTGCAGCCCTTGCGCCAAGGCAGCGAAGTTTTTTTCATCCCCAAGCTCGAAGGTGGCTAGGGTGCTGCGATGATTAGCACCCTCGATACGCATGAGACGGTCAAGAGCCTGACAGCTGCGGGCTTCACCGATGCCCAGGCCGAGGCCCTCACCGCAGCGGTCAAGCAGGCGGTCGATTTCGACCTGTCGAATCTCGCGAGAAAGACTGACCTCGCCGATCTGCGGCGCGAAATGGCCGAGATGAAGGCCGAGCTGGTCAAATGGGTCGTCGGGGTCGGGTTCGCGCAAGTGGCGACGATCCTCGCGGTGCTGAGGCTCTTCCCCGCCGCCCACCCCTGAACGCCTGCAGGCACACGGTCGCGAATGATTATCCTGGCGAGCCGATCGGCGACTGTTGGCGCGCCAAGGTCTTGGTCATCGTGAACCGGGTGTGGCCCGGCGGGTCGCAATCGATCCGGCCGAGCACCTGCCAGCCCATGCGCTCGTAGAAGCCGGGCGCCTGGAACGAAAGCGTCGATAGGATCGCGCGGCTGCAGCCGCGTCGCGCCCCCTCCTCCTCGGCCGCTCTGAGGATGCGGCTGCCGAGTCCCTGCTTGCGCAGCGCCTCGGGAAGAAAAAAGCGGTCGATATAGAGAAGGCCCAGCGAGGTCCGGCCGAGCAGCCCGCCGACGACCTCGCCGGTGTCGGGGTCGGATACCAGGACGGCTAGTGGACGCTGGTCGCGATAGCCGGCCTTTTCGAAATTGTAGGCGCTGAGCCCGTCGCGGATCGCCGCTTCGGCGCGCTGCCCAGGCGCATCCGTCACGACAGGGTCCGACCGGGCGGGATCGTTTTCCGTTTTCGCCACCTGACCTCTCCGCAACAAAGACCGCTCCGACCGCCTTTCAATTCACCTTGTGGTAATGCTTGTACCAGGCGACGAAGCGGCCGATCCCTTCTTCGATCGTCGTCTTCGGCTCGAAGCCGAGGTCGCGCCGCGCGGTTTCGATGTCGGCAAAGCTCTCCGGAACGTCGCCGGGCTGCAACGGCAGCAGCTCTTTTCTCGCGGTGCGGCCGAGCGCCCGTTCGAGGACGGCGATGAAGTCGAGCAATCTCTCCGGCCGGTGGTTGCCGAGGTTGTAGATCCGGTGCGGCACCCCGTCGGCGGCGGCGCCCGCGACCGAGGCATGGTCGTGCGCGGCGATCGTGCCGGCGACGATGTCGTCGATATAGGTGAAATCGCGCGCCATCCGGCCTTCGTTGAAGACCTTGATCGGCTCGCCGGCGAGGATCGCCCGGGTGAACAGATAGGCCGCCATGTCCGGCCGACCCCATGGCCCATAGACCGTGAAAAAGCGCAGCCCGGTCGTCGGCAGGCCGTAGAGATGGCTGTAGCTGCGCGCGATCAGCTCGCAGCTGCGCTTGGTCGCGGCATAGAGCGAGACCGGCTGCTCGACCGGGTCGTCGACGCTGAACGGCTGCTTGCGGTTGGCGCCGTAGACCGAGGACGACGAGGCGTAGGTGAACGCGTCGAGCTTGTCGATGCGCCGCGCCGCCTCGAGGAGGACGAGCGTCCCCATCACGTTCGCCTCGATATAGGCATAGGGGTTTTCGAGCGAATAGCGCACTCCCGCCTGGGCGGCGAGATGGATGATGCCGCGGAGGTCCTGGTGCGCCCGGACCAGGGCACCGACGCCATCGCGGTCGGCCACGTCGAGCCGGGTGAAGCTAAATCCGGCAAACGCGGACAGCTCAGCGAGCCGCGCCTGTTTCAACCGTACATCGTAATAATGGTTGAGGTTGTCGATCCCGACGACACGGTCGCCGCGTTCCAGCAGCGCCTTGGCGACGTGAAAGCCGATAAACCCGGCAGCGCCGGTGAGAAGGGTTGACATGAGGCTCCTGGCGCGCGGCTGCGGTCTGCCCTATCGTTTCGCCGCGCCTTCGGCAAGCGATTTCATTGTGAACGGCGGGCTCGCTGCTTTACCCGGCGGGCGAGATCTTCGAGCCGGAAGGCGAGGCGCGGCTGCTGCACCACCTGCCACAGCATCGGCTCGCAACACGTGGCAAAACTTGCCTTCAGCCGGTTGTGGCCGGCCATGAAATCATAGATGCGCAGGCCCGCTCGGGAGGAGTGTCCGATCGCCAGCGCGTGGGTTACCGCACCCGGCCGTTCCCGTGGGTCGGCATCGGCGAACCCGCTTTGATAGGCATAGACGCGGCCCTGGTGTCGGAAATTGTAGAGATAGCCGATCGCCCTCGCGCCGGCGCGGACCTCGATCATTTGAATCGCGCCCTCGGCGAAGCCCCGCTCGATCAGCAGCCGATGAAACGGCTCGAAAAATCCGCCGCTGAACGAATGAGCGATGCCGCGCCGCGCCCATGAGGCGCAATGCAGCGCTTTCAATCCGGTGAACCAGTCCTGCGCCTCTGCCGCCGTCATCGCTTCGCGCAGGCTGAGCGGGCCTTGCGCCTCGAACCGTCGGAACGCGCGGCGCAGCTGCTGGCGGGCATTGGCGCTGAGCACCGGGTCGAGCGCGCCGCTACCGGCCGCGAGACGGTCGAGCTCGATCGAATAGGAGGGCAGCGCGATTTCGCGGCACAGCAGACCGCGCGAGGCCAGCGCCGCCTCGGATAGGCGCCGCAGCGAGCCGCTGAGGCTGAGCTCGTCGGCGTCCCGGCGCCGCCCGGCGAACCAGCCGAGGAGCGCGTCGAGGACCGCCGGCTCGCTTTCGCCCGCGGTCAGGATGCCGTTGTGCTCGATGGTCATCGCATCGAAGCGCGGGTCGCCGGTTTCGTTCAGGTAGAGGCTGCGCGAACGGACGAGCCCGTGCCGGCGGGTGGTAACGGCACTGCCGAGCAACGCCAGCGCCACCGTCTCGCCCTGCGCACGCCCGCGCAGCAGCAGCGGCCGGCTCGCCGCCGGGACCGCGGCGAGCAATGTGCCGATCCATGCCCACGAGGTGAAAAAGGACGGGCGGGCGACGGCTTCGAGCGCGCGCCATTCGGGTTCGAGGGCCGCCGGCGGCGGCAGCGACTCACGCCGGAATTCGACCGCGCCGGACATCGCCGTTAACCTGGCCGCTGTTTCCTGGCTGCTGTTTCCTGGCCGCTGTCAGCCGGCCGCTGTTAAATCGAGGTTCAGCCAATACCGCATAAACTCGCGCCCGCCGCAAAGCTGGTATATGGCCGGGCGGTCGGCAACAACACCCAAGTGGGGCGATGCGGGTTCTGCACATCCTCGATCATTCGCTGCCATTGCAGAGCGGCTACGTCTTTCGCACGCTCGGCATCGTCGACCAGCAGCGCGCCTTCGGCTGGGAGCCGGTGCTGCTGACGAGCGGCAAGCATAATTCGTCGGGACCGCTGCGCGAGCGAATCGGCGACTGGGAATATCTGCGCACGAGGATGCCGGGCGGCCTCGGCGCCGGGCTGCCCTGGGTGCGCGAGCTCAAGCTCGTCGGCGATCTCGGCCGCCGCCTGGACGAGGTCATCGGCGAGGTCGAGCCGCAGATCCTGCACGCCCACTCCCCGGTGCTGAACGCCCTGCCGGCGATCCGCGCCGGTCGCCGGCAGCGCATTCCGGTCGTCTATGAGGTCCGAGGATTGTGGGAGGACGCGGCGCCGGACCACGGCACCCACGGCGCCCGCGGGCTGCGCTACCGCGCGACACGGTTCCTCGAAACCCGCGCATTGCGGCGCGCCGACGCGGTGGCAACAATCTGCGAAGGGCTGCGCGGCGAGATCGTCGCCCGCGGCATCCCCGACCACAAGGTCACGGTCATCGCCAACGCGGTCGACCGCAACGCCTTTCGCGGGGCCGGCGCCCCCGATCCCGCGCTCGCCGCCCGGCTCGGCCTCGGGGGCAAGCGGGTGCTCGGGTTCTTCGGCTCGTTCTACTCCTATGAGGGATTGCACCTGCTGCTGCGGGCGGTCCCGCTGATGCAGCGGCGGCGCTCGGACATCGCCGTCCTGCTGGTCGGCGGCGGCCCGCAGGAAGACGGGCTGCGCGCGTTGGCGAGCGAGCTCGGCCTCGGCTGCAGCGCGGTCTTCACCGGACGGGTGCCGCATGACGAGATCGGCCGCTATTACGACCTGGCCGACATGCTGGTGTTTCCGCGCCTGTCGCTGCGCCTGACCGAGCTGGTGACGCCGCTGAAGCCGCTCGAGGCGATGGCGCAGGAGCGGATCGTCGTCGCTTCGAATGTCGGCGGCCATCGCGAGCTGATCCGCGACCGCGAGACCGGCTATCTGTTTCCCCCCGACGACCCCGAAAGGCTCGCCGAAGGGGTGCTTGCCGCATTCGGCGACGAGGCATCGTGGCCGAGCATCCGGGCCGCCGCCACCCGCTTCATCGATACCGAGCGCTCCTGGGCGCACACGGTCGCGGGCTATGCCGAGATCTATGACCGGGTGCTGCGCCGATGAGCCGGCGTCGGCGTGGATTTCCGTTCGCGGCGCCGCTCGCAAATTTCGTCGAACAGCGCGATCTGGCCGTCGGTCGTGCTCTGCCAGTCGAACGCTTCGGCATAGGCGCGGGTTGCAGTGCGCGCGGGCGGTGCGGCGAGCAATCCGCCGATCGCGGCGGCAATCGAGTTCGGCCCGACCTCGGAGACGATGCGGCCTGCCGCGGACGCGGCCACGATGTCGCCGACGCCGGCGAAATCCGACACCACGGCCGGGGTGCCGCAGGCCATGCTTTCGAGCAATACGTTGGGCCAGCCCTCATGGGTGGAGACCTGCAGCAACAGGTCGGCCGCTCCGTAGATCTCGGGAAGCTGCTGCTGGGGAAGCCGACCGAGCAGGCGCAGGCGGTCGGATACGCCCCGCGCCCGCGCCAATGCTGCGATGGCCTGCCGTTCGGGCCCATCGCCGACGATCACCAGCTCGGCATCGGGCAGCAGCGCCAGCGCCTCGACCATCAGCCGGTGCCGCTTCAGCGCGACGAGATTGCCGACGGCGAGCAGGGTCGGCCGCGAGAAGTTCAGGCGACGCCGCCCGGCGTCGCGGTCGCCCGGCCGAAACAGCCCGAGATCGACGCCGTTGCGCAGGACGCGCACCCGCTCCGGCGCGGTGCCGAGATCAACCAGCCGGTTCTTGAGCCCCCGCGAGACCGCGACCAAGCCGTCCGCTCGCGCCGCCGCCCAGCGGATCCATCGCCGCGGCACGGCGTAGTCGGCAATCAGGTTGAGGTCGCTGCCGCGCGCTGTGACGACCACCGGCCGGCCGAGCGCGCGCCCCAGCAGCACCGCAGCAACCCCGTCCGGATAGAAGTAATGCGCGTCGATCAGTTCGAAGTCGCGGCCCGCAGCGATCTCGCGGCGCAGCCGGGGCAGCACCGCGGCGAAGAGCGCCAACGGCGCGGTGCTCATGCCGAGCTTGGGCAGCAGCGGATAGCGCGGGTGATCGATCGCCAAACCGTGCCATGTCTCCTGCCCGGGCATTCGCGCCATCGCCGAATAGGCGCCAAAGCGCGGCGAGGCGAACGGAAACCACGGACAGGGTGCGACGATGCGGGCCTCGACCCGGCCGCTATCTACGAGTTTCCTCAGCCGCGTCTCGACAAAGATGCCATGTTGAGGGCGCGCCGCGCTCGGATATAACGTCGTAAAGGTGAGGATCTGCACTTGCGGGGCCAGTCGAGATGCGCCGGGTGCGGCGTCGCATAATGCCGGTCGCCTGATGCCAGTCTACCGCAACCCAGATTTTCTGCGACTGCCGAGCGGGATCGCTGGGATTTTCGATGATGCCGCCCGCGATTCTTTCTTCGCGCTGCCCGGCTGGTACGATCTGATGGCGCGCCACGGCGTGCCGCCGGCGAGCGAAATCCGTCTCTACAGCGACGAGCGGCCGGGCACGTCGGCGGCGCTAGCGCTGCGGGTCGTCGAGGGACGCCTCGGGCGGCGCCTCGCGAGCCTCGCCAACGCCTACAGCGTCGAGCACGGAATCGTATGCGCACCGGCCGCCGACGTCACCGCTGCGATCGGCACGATCGCCGGCCAGCTGCTCGACGAATTTCCGCGCTGGGACGCGATCGCGCTCGACGAGCTCGATCCGCGCGCGCCGTCCTATCGCGCCGCGGTTGCTGCGCTGCGCCGCAGCGGCCTCCTCGTCGAATGCATGTTCCACTCCGGCACCTGGTATGAAGAGACCGCCGGGATGAGTTTTGCCGACTACCTCGCCCAGCGCCCCTCGGAGCTGCGCAACACCTGGCGCCGCAAGCGCCGCCGCCTGGGTTCGGGCGGTCGACTGAAAACGGACTTTTACGCAACGGCGGCCGGCATCGACGAGGCGATCCTCGGCTACCAAGCGGTCTACGCCCGGAGCTGGAAGCCGGAGGAGGCGTATCCCGCCTTTATTCCGGCGCTGATCCGGCTTGCCGCCGAGAAGGGAGCGCTGCGACTCGGCCTCTCGACCCTCGACGGCGCTCCGGCCGCCGCCCAGTTCTGGATCGTGTGGAACGGCCGCGCTGTCATATACAAGCTCGCCCACGACCAGCGGCTGGACGATTTTTCGCTCGGCACCCTCTTGACCATGGAGATGATCGAGCGCGTGCTCAGCGAGGATCGCCCGCACGAAATCAATTTCGGCCGCGGCGACGACCCCTACAAAAAATTGTGGCTGCCGAAACGCCGGGAACGCTGGGGGATCGCCGCGGCCAATCCGCGCACCCGGCACGGCCTCGGGCTGGGCCTGCGGCGCGAGGCGGCCAAGCTCTATCACCGGCTGCGCGGCGAGCGCATCGGCGTGCCGTTCGGCTGACGCGAGCCCGGCCGCGTCGTCAGCGATGCTGCAGTGGATCTCTTATTCGTCGCTGATCCCGCCGAATATCTTCATCCTGCTGGCGATGATCGGGATCGCCCTCGCCTGGCGCTGGCGGCGAGGGGGCCTCGTGCTGGCGACGATGGCGATGGCCTGTCTCTACCTGGCGGCGACGCCCCTTGTCGGCATCGTGCTGATCCGCTCCGCCGAGGCGCTGGCCAAAGCCATCCCCAGCCCGCAATTGCCGGCGCCGCCGGGGGCGATCGTCGTCCTCGCCGGCGATTACCGACCGGGCACCACCCCCGGCACGAGGGATACGGTCGGTCCGATCACCCTCGAACGGCTGGCCGAGGCCGCCAAGGAACAGCGCCGGCTCGGATTGCCGATCCTGGTCAGCGGCGGCTGGCTCGGCAAATCCGATAATTCGTTGGCCGGAATGATGGCCGAAGCCCTGCAGGTGGATTTCCGGGTGCCGGTGCGCTGGCGCGAGGACCGCTCGCAGACGACCTATCAGAATGCGCGCGATTCGGCTGCGATCCTGCGCCGGGCCGGGGTGCCGGCGGCTCTGGTGGTGACCAATCCGTGGCACATGGCGCGGGCCTTGTGGTCGTTCCGCGCCGTCGGCTACCCGGTGGTCGCGGCGCCGAGCCGGGACGGCCGCTCGCTGGCGCGGACGCCGGCGGTCCTGCTGCCCCAGGTCCCGGCGCTGCTCGACAGCTATTATGCCCTCCACGAGCTGATCGGGCTGGCGTGGTACGTATGCCGCTACGGCCGGTGGTGAGCGGAGGCTTGGTCAGGCGGTTGGCCGGCGTTCGCATCGAATGCCTGCGCGGCCGAGGCGGGGTGCGAGGCCACGCGATGACCGGCGATTCCGCATTAGGACCATGCGGATAAGCCGATTGACCTTGCCGGCTGAGGCCATATGCTGTGGTCAGCCGAGGCTGCGCCGACAAATTCAACAGAAATAGTCGCGGCGCCGAACGCACTTACGAAGAGGAGAGCTCACCATGCCGCAACGTGTCCAGTTTGCCGAAGCGATCGAGCCGTTGGTGCAGTTCATCGAGGATACGCCTCCGGACGAGATCCTGGATCGCACCTTGGACAAGCTGCGCGCCGGGGTCCCGACCCAGACGATGCTGACCGCCTCGGCCCTGGCGGTGACGCGCTCCACCGACCTGCCGCCGGGCCATCACGGCGGTCCGCTGCATCCCTTGGTAGGCCTGCATGCGGTGTCGCAGCTGGTCGGGCGCCTGCAAGGCGAGGACCGTTTCGTCCCGGTCCTGCAGCACGTCGCATTGTCGAACAAGCACATCCACCACCCGGCGATGGGCCCCTACGCCCTGTTGGAGTTCGCGCCGGAAGACGCCGGCGGCGTCGCGGCGACCAAGGCGGCCTTCCTCGCTGCTGTCAATCGCGGCGAAAGCAATAAGGCAGATCATCTGTTCCTCTGGCTGTGGGAGCACGCCCCCCGGATCGAAGCCTTCGACCTGCTGCTGAGCATCGCGATCCCCAAGAATGTCGTCGACGACCATTACTTCGCGTTCCCCGCCTTCACTTGGCGCGCGCTCGAAAACCAGGCGATCGACCCGGAGTATTTCTCGGTGCTGATGCGGCCCGCGGTACGCTACGTGTCGCGCTTCCCGACCGCCCCGATGATCCCGGAAATCGAAATGCTGATCGAGGAGCATCAGCTGATGACCCGGGTCACCCGCCAGCAGAGCGGCGAGGATGAAACCTCTGCGATCGGCGCCCTCGGGGAAGCCATGGGGCGGGTCGACGTCTTCGCCGAGATCCCGGTGCTGATGGCCACGGCGCTGTCGGATGGACTATCGCTCGAAGGTGCGGGCGAGGCCCTCTCGATCGGGGCTGCCGGCCTGTTCTTGCGTTCGCTCGGCGGCAATCCGATGGATGTCCACCTGCATACCAGCGCCAACCTGCGGCGCTATTTGTTGAAGATCGACGGCTTGAGCCTGCGCAACAAATTGCTGCTGCTGCTGACTTGGCAGTCCGGCCCGGAGATCCGGTCGACCGCGGGTCGGATGCAGCCGGCTCCGCAGCCGGATTGGACGGCCGTCGCGGCCCTGCCGCCGCGGACGCAGGAGGCGCTGCTCGACGCCATCACGCACAGCGTCTACAACCAGCCGCCGACCGACTGGTCCCAGGTCAGCAATCTCGGCCTGATGCGAGCGGTGCCGGAGGTCAGGGCGACGGTGAACCTGGCCCAGCAATACGTGAACAGCGGTTATGACGCGCAGGCGCTGATCGCACGGCTCGCCGAGATCGTCTGCCACGACAATTTCACCGAGATGCACGCCTTCAAGCACCACCAGGCGATCGTCGAAGAATTCTACGCCACCCGCGAGCCCTGGCGTTGGATGCATCTGGTCTGCGGCGTGCAGGCCGCGGCGATCTCCTTCGGCAAGAACATGGCGGTCTACGAGGAAGCCCTCGAATTGCTCCACGCCGCCTAGCCCTCACTAGGGGAGAGAAGGGAGGCGCGTTGCGCCTCCCGCCGGCTCCCGGCCCGGTCATGTGGCGTGGGCCGCCCTATCGGCAGTGCGCGAGCGGCGGCAGTCGCTTGAATGGCGCGCATTCTGTTGCTGACCGATGACCCCCAAACGCGCGATCGCGCGGAACGGATGTTCTGCGACCAAGGCCACGAGGTCGCCTGCGTCTACGCTCCGGCAGAGGCCGCGCGATCCATTGAGGCGGCCGCACCCGATCTGATGCTCTCCGACTGCATGGGGCGCGGAGAGCGCGTGGCAATGAATCAAGCGCGCGCGGCCCAGGCGCGCGGCGTCCGGGTGATCCTGATGACCGCGAACACCGCCTGGCTGCCGGCCATGCGTCGGGCAGGCCTGCCGGCGCTCGAAAAGCCGCCTTCGCTCCGCGCAGCTGCGGGAGCTGGTGGATCGGACCCTATCGGCCCCCTGCCCTGGACCGCCCCCCAAACCTTCGCTGAGGGGCCGCGGCTCGGCAATCGCTGGCGGCGTCAAAAGCGCGATCGCCGGTCGCCTGCTGCGGGCGGGAGGCCGTTTTTTCGACCGCTATGTCCAGGAATATCGCCATCGGGGATTGCGTTTCGAAATCCCTCGGGAGTTGTCGACGCCGGAGTTTCGCGCGCGCTTCCTGCTGCACCGCTATGAGGTTCCCGAGCGGGTCTTGACCCGGAAGCACATCGCCCGCGACGCCACGGTGCTCGAACTCGGCGGCTGCCTCGGGGTGATTTCGTGTCTGGTCAACCGGCGCCTCGCCGACCCTCGACGACACGTCGTTTTCGAGCCGCACCCGCTGATCGCTCCCTATCTCGAAGCCAATCGGGCGCGCAACGGCTGCGGCTTTCAGGTTCGTCAGCAGATTATCGCACGCGCCTCGACTGCCACCTTCTATCGCCGCGACCCTTCGATCGCCGGCAGCTCGACGGTGCGGATCGGCCGGTCAAAGATCGAGGTGCCGACGACAACGGTCGAGCGGGTCGAACAAGAGACCGGGTTTGCCTTCGACAGTCTGGTCATCGACATAGAGGGCGGCGAGCATCAGTTCTTCACCGAGAACATGGGGCTGACCGAACGCCTGCGCGTCGCCATCGTCGAATTTCACCCGCAGATCATCGGCAACGCCGCCTGCGCCGAAATCCGCGATCGCCTCATGGCCGCCGGGCTGGCGCTGCGCGATCGGCGAGGCCGCGTCGAAGCGTGGCTGCGTCCGGTCTGACTCGAGACGAACGGCAGAGCGGTTCCGATCCGGCGGTGTCGCCGTCGGCGGGGCCGCGCGCGCTCAGGCCTTGGGGGAATGGCGGCCGGCCGGGGTTTCGGCGCGCATGCCGCTGCCGGCGATCAGCATCTCGACCGCGAAGGCGCCGATCGCGGCGATCGTGCACAGGACGGCGAGACCAAAGGTGGTGAACAAGCACCGAGGCCACGGTCGCGTCCTTCAGCGCCCCGACAAACAAGGTCAGCACCGAGACGCAAGTGAGCGCCCCGGCGACGGCGGCCAGCACCACCGCGGTATCGAGCGCCAGCGACCGCCGGCGCAGCCGCGCCAATTGGGCCGTCACCGCCGCGGTCTCCTCGCCGCCGCTGCCCTCGATCGCCTTGGTGATCAAATCGGCCACCCGCGCCAATCGGGTCGAGAACACGTTCAGCAGGGTGGCGATGCCGGACAGCAGAAAGACCGGCGTCAGCGCCACCTGAATGACGTGGGCGACAACGTCGAGCGGTGAAGTCGAAACGGCGAGGCCGGGCATGTCGCTCGCTACGAAGGGCTGACGCTCCCCACCATATACCGCCCCCCGCCCCCGCACCGCCGATCTTCAGCCAGACTGGCGTCGGGCGCGCAACCCAGGTCAGGCCTCTGTCCCCGCGCCTCTGTTCATATTCTAAGGAACCGTGTTTCGTATTTTCGCACGATCCTCGTCAGAGCGGCACCATAATCAAGTTCTGTCTGATGTTCGTCTAGCCACCCAAACTCAAACGGAGGCTCGTTGCGTACCGTAAAGCGAAGAACGATAAATTCATCAAAGGCGGGCGCAGCCCGCGATATTAAATGCCGCTCTGCGTCCGCTGCTTCCTGTAGAGGATGTTTATACTCTTGCCCGTCGGTCGGATAAGTCCGGTCGCCCTCAAAAGAAGTATATTGATCCGCGTAATTTATTCCGACGATTCCGACACAGATGGGTTCGCCGCCGCCCGCATGGAATTGCTGGATCTGCCTGAGCAGATCGCTCACAACGCGGTCGATCTGCTTAATCATGGCCTTCGCAAGGATCTTTACCTCTGTTCCAATCTCTACGGTTGCGATTTCACCCTGACGCACAACGAAATCTTGTGCCGCGATTGTTTGAGAACGCGGAATTGCTTCGCCAAACGTCGCATCCCCGCGCCGGGATTTCACCCCCCGAAGGATATTGCGAAGATTTCAAGACGCGACTGCCATCTTCTATCAGCGCGTCCAGTCTCGGCGAGAGATGAAGCGCGTACAGATCTTCCGGAAGACGCCGAGCGACGGAGTTGCCGAGGTTCGAACGACGATGTCGGTAGACGATACCGTCAAAGAGGCTCTGAAATTGGTTTAGCAGGAGATAGGGCAACGATCGTCCCCCTTTGACCCTTCCGGCCGTGCGGGCTGGTCCACTCAACCACGGTTGCTGAATGGCTCTCGACTAGCCGGCCCGCCGCTTCTCGCGCTGCGCGTCGAGTTGCGGAATTCAGGTATTCCTCCTCGATCTCGACCGAAACGGAATTCCGACCAGCCCGGATTGCGGCGATTGCGGTTGAGCCCGAACCTGCGAACGGATCAAGAATTGTATCGCCGGCGAAGCTGAACATTCGAATCAGGCGCTGCGCGAGTTCGGGCGGGAAGGGTGCCGGGTGTCCATCTCGCAGGCTCGCACCGCGAATGTCGGACCACACCGGACGCATCCACGCGTCCATCTCGTCCCGCTGCAGCATCGACAGCGCCTTTTGGAACATCGGTGTCGTTCGATAGCCGCCCGGCTTCCGCAGCATTACGATGTGCTCATGATCATTCTTGATGATCGCGCCCGGCTGATAGGGCTTGCCGTAGTATCCGCTCGATCCGCCGCCGGCCTCGTTCGTCCGGTTCCCGATCTTGAACCAAAGAATGGGTGTAAGATTGTCGAGGCCGTTATCGCGGCTGCGAACCTGAATGTCGGAGGGCAGCGGCAGGACCCGATGACGGCCATCCGAGCGCCTCGGGATCAGAATGTCGCCGATAACGCAACAAATTCGACCCCCGGGTACAAGAACCCGCGCGCACCCTCGCCAAACTTGGTCTAACTCGTCGAGGAAAGCCTCGTAATCACTAATTCGACCGAGTTGGCGGCCGTCCGCCGCGGAAGCATAGGCCTTCAAGTTGAAGTACGGCGGTGAGGTAACGACGAGATGCACCGAATTCGCTTGGGAGCGCCTTCAGGTCGCGGGCATCGCCGAGGATCATCTCGTGACGCGTCCGGTCGTACGGCGCAGGCCATCGACGCTCCCGGAGAATTCGGTTCGCCTTTAAGAGCGCTGCGGGTGCCCCCTGCTCGTTGTCGGTAGCAGGAATATAGAGTGGGTCGTCCCGTATGCGCCGGCTAAGGGGCTCACCGGCTAGGACCGCAATGTTTTGTCGTACCATTTTTATACCCCCGCCGAACATAGTAGCTGATTTCAGACAGAGAACAACATCTTGTGTCAGCAGGTGCCCCGCATTATTTCAGATGCAACCTACGGAACGCATTATTGCATAAGAGGTGTGCAGCTACAACGAGAAAGTTCGATATATGTTCTTCATAAATGCAACGTATGATAGCGAGCGCAAAACGGGTGCGGTCCGCCATATCAGTTGGGTCGGGTGAACGGGCTGCGGCCCGCACGCGAAAGATTGCGTTTGCCCTACGGCTGCTGCGCCGCCTCGCGGCCGGTTGAACCGGCACGGGTCCGGATACGGCGAATTCCGCCCGTCAGGCGGCGCGGGGGCGGCGGCTTTTGACGCGGGTGTTGCCGCGCCTTCGTCGTCGAAGAGTTCGGCCAGTTTTTCGAGCATGACGCCGCCCAGTTGCTCGGCGTCGACGATGGTGACGGCGCGGCGGTAGTAGCGGGTCACGTCGTGGCCGATGCCGATCGCGGTCAATTCGACCTCGCCCAGCTTCTCGATGTCGCGGATGACCTCGCGCAGATGCTTTTCGAGGTAGTTGCCGGGGTTGACCGAGAGGGTCGAATCATCGACCGGGGCGCCGTCGGAAATCACCATCAGGATGCGGCGCTGCTCGGTGCGCTCGCGCAGCCGGTGGTGCGCCCAGGCCAAGGCCTCGCCGTCGATGTTCTCCTTCAGGATGCCTTCGCGCAGCATCAGCCCGAGATTGCGCCGGGCGCGCCGCCACGGCGCGTCGGCCGGCTTGTAGACGATGTGCCTCAAATCGTTGAGCCGGCCGGGGTTGGCCGGCTTGCCGGCGGCGATCCAGCGCTCGCGCGCCTGGCCGCCCTTCCACGCGCGGGTGGTAAAGCCGAGGATCTCGACCTTGACCGCGCAGCGTTCGAGGGTGCGCGCCAGGATGTCGGCGCTCATCGCCGCGACGGTGATCGGCCGGCCGCGCATCGAGCCCGAATTGTCGATCAAGAGGGTCACGACGGTATCGCGGAAATCCATTTCGCGCTCGCGCTTGAAGGCGAGCGGCAGGACCGGGTTGGCGACCACCCGCGACAGCCGCGCGGCGTCGAGCAGCCCCTCGTCGAGGTCGAACTCCCAGGCGCGGGTCTGCTTCGCCAGGAGCTTGCGCTGCAGCCGGTTGGCGAGCCGGGCGATGACGCTCTGCAGATGCGCGATCTGCTGATCGAGCAATTGGCGCAATCGCGACAATTCGTCGGGGTCGCACAGCTCGTCGGCCTCGACGACCTCGTCCGACGCGGTGCTAGAAGGCGCGATAGATCGCGGTGTCGTCGGGGCGTCCGCGCGGCAGGGTGCCGGGGCGGCCCGGGCGGCCGGGATCGTCGTCGCTCGACCCCGGCATCATCTCGCCTTCGCCGGCATCGGCCGCATCCTGCGCGTCCTCGGCCTCGCCATCGGCCGGGCGAGCCGTCGGGCGAGGGCTGCGCGCCGGTGGTCGCACCCTCGCCTTCGCTCTGGTTTTCGCCTTCGGCCTCTTCGCCCTCCTGCTGCTCGTCGCTCTCCGACTCCTCGGCCTCGCCGAGGTCGATGTCGAGATCCTGCAGCATGCGGCGGGTGGCCCGCGCATATTCGTCCTGATCGAGGATGGCTCGGTCGAGCTCGCCCAGATCCCTCGCGATCCGCGCCTCCAGCCAGGGGCGCCACAGATCGACGACGCGCCGCGCCGAAGGCGGCGGCGGCTCGTGGGTCAGCGCCTGGCGGGTCAAGAGCCGCACCGCCTCGGCCATCGTGCTTTCGGTGCGCTCGGTAATCCGCTCGAAGCCCTGGCGGCGATATTGCTCGTCGAGCACCGCGGCGAGGTTGGCGGCGACCCCGGCCATCCGGCGCGAGCCCAATGCCTCGACCCGCGCCTGCTCGACCGCCTCGAAGACGGCGCGCGCCAGGGGGCTGCCGGGGATGCGTTTGCTGTGCACCGCGTCGTCATGATAGCGCAGCCGCAGGGCCATGCTGTCGGCGGCACCGCGCAGCTGCGCCGCCTCGTCGGCCGGCAGGTCGCGCGGCGGGTTCGGCAGCCGCACCCGGGTGCCGCTGAGCCCGGCCGCCTCCGGCCCAAAGCCGACGGTCAGATCGTCGCGCTCGGCGATCGCCCGCAGGGTCGCCGCGGTCGCCCGCTTGAAGATCTCGGTCGGGGAGAATTCCTGCGCCATATCAGCACCCAGTCCGTCATTCCCGCGCAAGCGGGAACCCAGCGGCTTCAGTCGACCGGCCCGCCTGATCAGGCCAGGGGCATGGCTCTGGGCCGCCCGCTTTCGCGGGGGTGACAATAAATTGTGCGGCGAAGAGGAGCCACATCGGCATGCCGCGGCCTACATCAACGTCGCGTTGACGCCGGTTTCAGCCAATTCGGTGCCGAAGCAGCGCTGATAATATTCGGCCACCGCCGGCCGCTCCATCTCGTCGCATTTGTTGAGAAAGGTCAGCCGGAAGCCGAATGACAAATCGCCGAAGATCGCTGCGTTTTCGGCCCAGGTCATGACCGTGCGCGGCGACATCACGGTCGAAATGTCGCCGTTGATAAACCCGGCGCGGGTCAGGTCGGCGAGCGCCACCATGGCGCTGATCGTGCGCCTTCCCTCCTCGTTGTCGTAGGTCGGCACCTTGGCCAGCACGATCTCGACCTCGGCGTCGTGCGGCAGATAATTCAAGGTTGCGACGATGTTCCAGCGGTCCATCTGCCCTTGGTTGATCTGCTGGGTCCCGTGATAGAGGCCGGTGGTGTCGCCGAGCCCGACCGTGTTCGCGGTCGAGAACAGGCGGAACCCCGAATGCGGCCGAATGACGCGGTTCTGATCGAGCAGGGTCAGCTTGCCTTCGACTTCGAGCACCCGCTGGATCACGAACATCACGTCCGGCCGGCCGGCGTCGTATTCGTCGAAGCACAAAGCCACCGGGTGCTGCAATGCCCAGGGCAGCAGGCCCTCGCGGAATTCGGTCACCTGCTTGTTGTCGCGCAATACGATCGCGTCCTTGCCGACGAGGTCGATGCGGCTGATGTGGCTGTCGAGATTGACCCGGATGCAGGGCCAGTTGAGCCGGGCCGCGACCTGCTCGACATGGGTCGATTTGCCGGTGCCGTGATAGCCCTGGATCATGACCCGGCGATTGAACGCGAAACCGGCGAGGATCGCCAATGTCGTGTCGTGGTCGAAGCGATAGGCGTCGTCGAAATCGGGGACGTGCTCGCTCGCCTGGCTGAAGGCCGGGACCTGGAGATCGCTGTTGATCCCGAAGGTCTGCCGGACCGAGATCGTGATGTCGGGCTTGTCGAGAGGGAACGCGTCGGCGGGCGCCGTTGGCTGAACGGATGGCATTCTTTTCTTGCGTCCTGATGGTGGAGCGGAGGGGAATTTGCGCGATGCGGGCCTGCGATTCAATTGAAATAGCCGGGCTTTCAAGCGAAATAGCCGGCTTTCAGAGTGGCATAGGCCTGATTGATGATCTTGAGCTTCTCTTCGGCCGCCTTGTCGCCGCCATGGGCATCGGGATGGTGCAGCTTGACCAGCGCCTTGTAGCGCGCCTTGAGCCGCACCGGGGTGAAGGGCGGCTCGATCTCGAACACCGCGAGCGCCTGCTCCTGCGCCGAGAGCGCGCGCCGCGCCGCCTCGCGCTCCGGCCGGTCGCGGTCCCGGCCGCCCGGAGCGCCGCCGCCCGAGTAGAGGCCGAGCGGATCGCGCACCCGCGCCGCCCAGCCCGGCACGTGCCGCTCGCCGAGCCGCCAGGTCGGCCGCTGCCACACCGTGTCGCTGCGGATCTCGGCTTCGATCTCGCCGTCGCTCATGCCGGCATAATAGTTCCAGGCCGAATTGTAGGCGCGCACGTGATCGAGGCAGAACCAGTAATAATCGTGCAGATCGAGGCGCGATTTCGGCGCACGGAAATCGCCGCCGGCCGCGCATTCCGGATGATCGCACATCCGGACCGGCGTTTCGGCCGCGGCCGCGAAAACGGGATCCAGCACCAGGCGCCGCATGGTCACCAGTATGGGTGGCGCGCCGCCCCCTGGCAAGGACGCGCGGCGACGATCTCATCGTGGGTCGGCGCTGACGCGCGGGGGGTGGGGGGATAGGCAAAAAAAGAGGCCGACACCTCGCGGTATCGGCCTCCTCGTGACGTGCGGCGGCTTTTAGTAGTCGTCCATTCCGTCCATGCCGTGGTCGTGCGGCATTCCAGGCGCCGCCTTTTTCTCCGGCTTTTCGGCGATCATCGCCTCGGTCGTGACCAGGAGGCCCGCAACCGACGCGGCGTTCTGCAAGGCCAGGCGCACGACCTTGGTCGGGTCGATGATGCCCGCCTTGACCATGTCGACATATGTCGCCCGACTGCGCGTCGTAGCCGTAATTCGGGTCCTTGCTGTCGAGCAATTTGCCGACCACGACCGAGCCCTCGCTGCCGGCGTTCTCGGCGACCTGGCGGACCGGCGCCTGCAGCGCGCGCCGCACGATGTCGATGCCGACCTTCTGGTCGCTGTTCTCCGGGGTCAGCCCGTCGAGCGCCTTGGCCGCATAAAGCAAGGCGACGCCGCCGCCGGGCACGACGCCTTCCTCGACCGCGGCGCGGGTGGCGTGGGTGGCGTCGTCGACCCGGTCCTTGCGCTCCTTGACCTCGACTTCGGTGGCGCCGCCGACCCGGATCACCGCGACCCCGCCGGCGAGCTTGGCCAGCCGCTCCTGAAGCTTCTCCTTGTCGTAATCCGAGGTGGTCTCCTCGATCTGCTGGCGGATCTGGGCGATGCGGCCCTGGATGTCGTTTTTCGCGCCGGCGCCGTCGATGACCGTGGTGTTTTCCTTCTCGATCCGCACCCGCTTGGCTTTGCCGAGCATGTCGAGGGTCACGTTTTCGAGCTTGATGCCGAGGTCCTCGCTGATCACCTGGCCGCCGGTCAGGATCGCGATGTCTTCGAGCATCGCCTTGCGCCGGTCGCCGAAGCCCGGCGCCTTGACCGCCGCCACCTTGAGCCCGCCGCGCAGCTTGTTGACGACCAAGCGTCGCCAAGGCTTCGCCCTCGACGTCCTCGGAGACGATCAAGCAGCGGCTTCGCCGATTGAACGACCGCTTCGAGCAGGGGCAGCAGGGATTGCAGGTTCGACAGCTTTTTCTCGTTCAAGAGGATGTAGGGCTCGTCGAGCTCGGCCACCATCTTCTCGGCGTTGGTCACGAAATACGGGCTGATATAGCCGCGGTCGAACTGCATGCCCTCGACCACGTCGAGCTCGGTCTCCAGGCTCTTGGCCTCCTCGACCGTGATCACGCCCTCGTTGCCGACCTTCTGCATCGCCTCGGCGATCATCCGGCCGATCTCGCGGTCGTCATTGGCCGAGATCGTGCCGACCTGGGCGATCTCGTCGTTGGTCGAGACCTTTTTCGAGCGCTTTTCGATGTCCTTGACCACGGCCTCGACGGCGCGGTCGATGCCGCGCTTCAGATCCATCGGGTTCATCCCGGCGGCCACCGCCTTCGCACCCTCGCGCACGATCGACTGCGCCAGCACGGTCGCCGTGGTGGTGCCGTCGCCGGCCTGGTCGCTGGTCTTCGAGGCGACCTCCTTGACCATCTGCGCGCCCATGTTCTCGAACTTGTCGGCGAGCTCGATCTCCTTGGCGACGGTGACCCCGTCCTTGCTGATCCGCGGCGCGCCGTAGGATTTGTCGAGAACGACGTTGCGGCCCTTGGGCCCCAGGGTCACCTTGACCGCGTTGGCGAGAATATCGACGCCGCGCAGCATCCGATCGCGGGCGTCGCTGTGAAACCGGACTTCCTTTGCTGCCATTGTTCTCTCTCCTTCAGGCGGTCTGTTCGACGACGCCCATGATGTCGCTTTCCTTCATGATCGACGAGATCCTCGCCGTCGATCTTGATCTCGGTGCCGGACCATTTGCCGAACAGCACGCGATCGCCGATCTTGACGTCGAGCGGGTGCAATTTGCCGTCCTCGCCCCGCGCGCCGGGGCCGGCGGCGAGCACCTCGCCTTCCATCGGCTTTTCCCGAGCGGTGTCGGGGATGATGATGCCGCCTCTGCTCTTTTCTTCCTCTTCGATGCGACGAACCAGCACGCGATCCTGCAACGGTCGAAATGTCACGGGGTACCTCCATAAAGACCGATCGTTAGCGCGATGTGTAGCACTCTTCGGCCGGGAGTGCTAACAAAAATTAAAGCGCGCCGGCGGGCTGCGATTGCAAGCGCCGCGACGCGCAGGCGCGCGGCCTCTTGACCCCGCTTGGAAACGGTCCTACATTCGGTAGGTCGCCAACTCAGCAGGAGGATGTCCGATCGACATGAGTCCACCTGAGAAGTCCGAGTTGCCGACCGCTTGGCATCGGCAACCGAGCATCAAGTCCAAGATATCGCCTGGGTCGTAATCCCGGGCGCGAAGCGAAGGCTTCACCAGCGACCCCCGTCCGACGCCTGACCGCGCGCGGGGGTCTTTGCATGCCGGCCCGGTCGATCCGGCTTTGCGCCGGAGCCGCGGGAGATTAGGGTCGCGGGGTATCGCGCAGCAACGGGACCCCTGGATGACCCTCGACAGTTCCGGCCCGACCTCACGCATCTATTTTTCGCAGCGCCTGCGGCTGCATTACGTCGATTGGGGAAATCCGGGGGCGCCGCCGCTGCTGCTCGTGCATGGCGGCCGCGATCATTGCCGCAACTGGGACTGGGTCGCCGAGGCGCTGCGGCGCGACTGGCACGTGCTGGCGCCCGACCTGCGCGGTCACGGCGACAGCCAGTGGTCGCCCGACGGCAATTATACGATCGCCGGCTATGTCTACGACCTCGCCCAGCTGATCCATCAGCAGGAGCTGGCGCCGGTCACGATCGTCGCCCACTCGCTGGGCGGCGTGATCGCGCTGCGCTATGCCGGGATCTATCCCGGATTTCGTCGCCAAGCTCGTCGCCGTCGAGGGGCTGGGCGCCTCGCCGCGGCGGGTGCGCGAGCGCCGGCAGCGCCCGATCGCGGTGCGGATGCAGAGCTGGATCGACGAGCAGCGCGGGCTCTCCGGGCGCCTGCCGCGCCGCTACGCCTCGATCGAGGACGCCTTTCGCCGCATGCAGGAAGAAAACCAGCATCTCTCGCCCGAGCAGGCGCGCCATTTGACCCAGCACGGGGTCAACCAGAACGAGGACGGCACCTACAGCTGGAAATTCGACAATTACGTCCGCGCCGAGCCGCCCTATGAGATGACGATGGCCGAGATCGAGGAATTGTGGGGTCGCATCGCCTGCCCGACCCTGCTCGTCTACGGCCGGGAGAGCTGGGCCTCGAACCCGCTCGACGACGGCCGGGTGCAGGCACTTCCGCAACGCCAGGGTGGTCACCTTCGAGAATGCCGGCCATTGGGTGCACCACGACCGGCTCGACGACTTTCTCGCCCTGATCGGCGAATTTCTGCGACCGAACACATCGAGCCTCTTTGCCTGGGTGGACGGTAACGGGCTGAAAAATATACCTTCGGCAGCAGCCGAACCAGTCGACCGCCGGCGGACGGTAACATGAACGAGCCGCCTGAAAACCCCGACCCCGAGAGCTGCGCGCGCTTTCTGCGCGAGCTCGGCGCCTCCGAAGCGCGTGTCCTGCCGATCGCCGAGGCGGCGCTGGCCCTGGCTTCGTTCGAGCGTCGGCGGGTCGATCTCGCCCGCTATCGCGACCATCTGGCGCTGATCGCCCGCGATGTCGCGAGCCATCCGACGGCCTCGGGCGACCTCGCCGGCCGCGCCCGCGCGCTCAACGAGATCATCCTGTTGAAGTACGGCTATTCGGGCGACGAGCTGACCTACGACGATGTGCAGAACGCCAATCTGATTCGGGTGATCGACCGTCGGAAAGGGCTGCCGGTGGTGCTCGGCATCCTGTTTATCGACGCCGCCCGCGCCCAGGGGTGGGAGGCGGCCGGGCTCGCCTTTCCCGGGCATTTCCTCGATCCGGCTGTCCGACCGGGCGGAGCGGTTGATCCTCGATCCCGTTCCATAACGGCCAGATCTGCGGTGCTGCCGAATTGCGCGAGCTCTTAAAGGCGGTCGTCGGCGAAGACCGCGAGCTGGCGCCCGAATATTACGCGCCGGTCTCCGACCGGGACGTGCTGCTGCGCCTGCAGAACAACTTGAAATCGCGCCTCATTCTGGAGAAGCGCGACGAGCGGGCGGTCAAGGTGGTCGAGACGATGCTGATGCTGGCGCCCGATCGCGCCGAGCTGTGGCGCGAAGGGGGAATGCTGCACCGCCAGCTCGGCAATATGCGGGCCGCCGCCGCGGCCTTCGAGCAGTATGTGCTGCGTGCCCCCGACGGCCAGGCGCGCCACCAGGCGGCGGCGATCCTGCAGCAGCTGCGCGCGCAACTGAACTGAGCCCGGCGCGCGGCCGGGACGCATTCGGGAGGCAACCCATGGGTCTCGCCGTCGCGATCCAGATGGATCCGATCGACACGATCAACATCGACGCCGATTCGACCTTCGCCCTCGCCATCGAAGCGCAGGTGCGCGGCCACGCGCTGTACCATTACCTGCCGGACGCGCTGACCTTGCGCGACGGGCGGCTCTATGCCCGCGGGCGGCCGCTCGAAGTCGTCCGCCGCCACGGTCATCACCACCGCTTCGGCGCCTTCGAGGAGCTCGATCTGGCCGGATTCGATGTGATCCTGATGCGCCAGGACCCGCCTTTCGATATGGCCTATATCACCGCGACGCACCTGCTCGAACTGCTCCCCGAAGATGGGCCGCTGGTCGTCAACGATCCGGCCGCGGTGCGCAACGCCCCGGAAAAGCTCTTTGTGCTGCGCTTCAAGGAGCTGATGCCGCCGACCCTCCTGACCCGCGACCGCGACGAGATCCGCACCTTTTGGAAGGAGCACGGCGACATCATCCTGAAGCCGCTGTTCGGCATGGGCGGGGCCGGTGTGTTCCGGCTGCGCCCGGGCGACGAGAACCTGACGGCGCTCCTGGAAATGTACGATTCGATGCATCGCGAGCCGGTTATGGTGCAGCGCTACCTGCCGGAGATCCGCCAGGGCGACAAGCGCATCATCCTGGTCGAAGGCGAGGCGGTGGGGGGCGTCCTGCGGGTCCCGGCCGAGGGCGAGGCCCGCGCCAATCTGCATGTCGGCGGCCGCCCGGTGAAGACCGTCCTGACCCGGCGCGAGCGCGAGATCTGCGATGCGATCGGGCCGACCTTGCGAGCTCAGGGGCTGATCTTTGTCGGCATCGATGTGATCGGCGACTGGATGACCGAGATCAACGTCACCTCGCCGACCGGCATTCAGGAGATAGCGCGTCTCGACGGCGTCGATATTGCCGGCAGGATCTGGGACGCGATCGAGACCCGGCTCTCCGAGCGCGCCGACCGCCGCCCCGCGTGAACTTGTGTGCCCGCGCCTGACCTCGCCCACCCGGCCCCCACGCTGACCTCCCCCGCGGGCGGGCGAGGGAATGGAAGGGGGCCGGGTCTCCCTCTCCCGCAATGCAGGAGAGGGCGTCGAGCGCAACGAAGCGGGTGAGAGTGCGCCAGCACCCGGCGTCAGGCTCGCACCACTCCCAGGATAAACTAGCGGGACGCGCTGGCGATCTGTTGCCGCATGACGGCGAGAATGGCCTGCGCCCGCCCGCCGTTGCGCTCGACCACACCTTCGAGCTCGGAGCGCCCGTTTGCCGCCATGCTGAGGCCGTCGATGATGACGTCGCTGACCTTATAAAAGCCGTCGCGACCGGTCAGCCGCCAATCGATCTCGATCGGCTGACCCGTTGGCGTACCGCCATTCCAAGCCCCGGACCCGCGAGTGATCTCGCTCGATACGATCGCCCCATCCGGATCGGGCCGGCTGCGGGTCACTCGGAGAGTGCCGCCGTCGGCGGCATATTCCGACAGCCGGTCGCTATAGGCGAGCACGACATAATTCTCGAACAGCCCCATGAACTCCTGCTGCTCCGACGGGGTGAAAACCCGCCAAAATCGGCCGAGGACAAAGCGGCCCAGGTCTGGGACATCAAAATCCTCGTCCAGCAGCTCGCGAAACCCAGCCAGCCTCTGCGCCGGGGTAGCGGTGTTGACCGCCGCCTCGAGCTGGGTCCCGAGATTGCCGACAAAAGCGGCGGGATCGTTGGCCGCGGCGGGGATCGCGGGCGCCAGGGTCCCGGCGAACAGGATGGCGGCGGTGGTCAGAAGGGAACGTCGCAACATGGGAGCCACCTTCGAGAGGCTTGGTCGAAACAGGATTGCAGCTATGCGGTAAAGGGCGTGTGAAACGGGTTGCAAATCCGTTGGAGTTTTGATCCGCGCCGCTCTCCGCTCGCTTTGGCCCCTTTGAGGTAGACGCGAAGCCCAGCCACGCCATATGGGAAATCTACCGGGTGATCGCGGCCCATGCTGCGATGCAGCATTCCCGGAAGAGCGGGGATAAGTGTTCGCCAAAATGCCGAATTGTTCTCTCGTGGAATCTGCTCGGCGGACCAATCCCAAGGGCCTCTGGGCGCCCAGCGGACCGCGCACAGAATTGCCACAAGCGGCTCGTATCATGATTGCGCCGGTAAGATTGGCAGGGAGAAGGAATGTGACCAGCAGCGCGCCGACGCCGTTCCGGATCACCATCTGCGGGCTCGACGAGCTCGCAGACTGCCATGCGAGCGGCGTCACTCATGTGCTCTCGATCCTCGATCCGGGCTGGCCCGAGCCCGAGCCATTGCGCGCCTTTGACGTGCATCGGCGCTTGAAGCTGCACTTTCACGACGTAATCGAGACGCTGCCGGGCTCGCTCGCGCCCGAGCGCTGGGATGTCGAGCTGCTGCTCGCCTTTGCCCGCAATTTCGGCGGATCGTGTCGCGAGGCCGGCCTGGAGCCGACGCCGACGCATCTGCTGGTGCACTGCCACGCCGGCGTGTCGCGGTCGACCGCAGCCGCGATCCTGATCCTCGCGCAGCGCGAACCCCGCCGACCGGCGCGCGAAATCGTGCGCGAGGTCATCCGGCTACGGCCGCGGGCGTGGCCCAATCTGCGGATCATCGAATTCGGCGACGCATTGCTCGGCCGCAGTGGCGAGATCGCCGCCGCCGTGGGCGGCCACTACCGCGCCGCGCTCGACCGCGAGCCGCGATTGGCGGAGGCGATGATCGAGGGTGGGCGCGGGCGGGAGGTGGCGGCGGCCGGCGCGTTCTAGCCGAGGCTGCGAGCGGACCCCGGCGTTGCTGAAGAGATCGCCGCCGGTGGGGCCGTCCCGTCCCGCTGATAGAGCACCTTCAGCACGACGAACCAGTGATGGTCGGGATCGAGCACGATGCCGTCCGACCCGGCGAGACGGCCGTCGGCGGTGACCGGGATGTATTTCATTGCCACCGCGTTGTCGACATTGCCGCCGATCACGTCGAGCACCCCCGGCTTGATCGCGGCGACGATGTCGCAATGGCCGGGAAAGCGGCCGGCCGGCAATTCCTCGAAGGTCACCGGCCGCGCGCCGCGCCACAAACAAATCAGATCGCCCAGTTGCGGCGCATAGTCTCGCACCGGCTCCGCGACCAGCGCCACTCCGGGAGTGTGGGCCGCGGCCTCGTCGATATAGTCGGAATGGGTCTCTGAATAGGGGAAGCTGCTGCCGGCGCCGGCCATGCGCATCACATAGGAAATAAAGGCTGCCGACCAGGCGTAGTTTCCATCGACATCGGCCGAGAAAACCTGGCCGTTTTCGTCGTGCTTCCCGGTCCAGGCGCTTTGCCGCCAGCTCGGGTCGAGACCGAGCCACCAATAGAGGCCGACCCGCTGCCACAGCCCGTTTTCGCGCTCCTCGTCCTCGGGCAGCTCGATGTTGGGGTAGACGACCGGCTGGCGAAAGGCGCGCCATTCGCCGAGTGCTATCTGTACCGCCGCCTCGCGCGAGAACGGCTCGTAGGGCACGCGTGCAAAGGGCGGAATATTAGCGGTCAGCGAGGTCGCGGGCGACGGAAACGCCGCGATTCGCGGGCCCTGCGGCGGCGCTGCGGCGCAGCCTGCGAACCACAGCGCCAGCAACAGGGCGGCCGGTCGGCGCATGGTCGCCTCGATTTCTGCGAAGGTGCTTTTGGTCTGCGAAGGTGCTGTCGGGAGTCTCGTCAGGCAGGAGGCGCCGCGGGCGGCGTGCCTTCGCCGGGAGGAGTCGCGCTCGCCTCGGGTTCGGCCTGTGGCTGATCGTCACCGTCGGTGGTGCCTGCCGGCGTGTGCGGCGGCGGGTCGGCTCGCCACAGACCGATGCCGCCGGTCAGCCCATCGGTATTCGCCACGATCGTCACGTCGTCGGGCAATGGAAAAGTCAGGCTTTTCGCATTACCGCCGCCGACATAAAGATGGTCGAAGCATACAACCTCGCGCAGGATGTCGATCACCTTGGCGACCCGCTTGTTCCACGCCTTCTTACCTTTTTTCTGGCGAGCGGCGTTGCCGACATACTCGTCATAAGTTTTTCTGCCGCTGATCGGATGGTGGGCGAGCTCGAGGTGAGGCATGACCTCGCCGTCGCGAAAGAGCGCCGTGCCGGCCCCGGTCCCCAGGGTCAGCACCATTTCGAGCCCGTCGCCCTTGATGGCGCCGAACCCTTGCACGTCGGCGTCGTTCAGAACCCGGACCGGCTTGCCCCAGCGTTCTGCCAGCGCCGCCTGCAAATCGAAGCCGCTCAGCACTTCGGTCCCCAGATTGGGGGCCGTCAGCACCCGCCCCTCGCGCACATAACCCGGAAACCCGACCGACACCCGCTCAAACGCGCCGAGCGGCGTCACCGCCTCGTCGATCGCGCGCACCAGCGCGTCGGGCGTCACCGGCTTGGGCGGGGTCGGCACGCGGCGGCGCTCGCTGAGCATCTGGCCGCCATCGTCGAGCAGGGCTGCCTTGATGCCGGTGCCGCCGATATCGATTGCCAGCGTGCGGATCTGGTGCATGGCTCCCCTTCCGACCTCATTTTCGGCCAAAGCCGCAAGCTTAAACAATAACCCAGCCTCGGTCCCGCCGCCAGCGCCGGCATTAGCGCCTTGGTTCAACGTTGCGGGTTCGCCACGGCGGCGCCCCGCCGCCCCGGCCTCTTCGCTCCAACGGTCGAGACGGCGGCCAGGCTCGGGCATTTGTCGGGGTCTCGTCGAACGTAGGCGCCAGGAAGCAAGAGCACCCAGTGCCTGCTCTCTTTATTTACGATTGTTCAACGGTTTCAGATCAAATTCGCTCTGGACCAAAGCGCCAAGAGATATCGAAGAAAAGGGGCAGTCATGAGAAATCCAGATAAAATCCGTTCCACAGATCGGTCCACCCCACGCCCGACGCCGGCGCGTGCCCTGTTGATCAAGGCGGCCTTCGGGCTGCCGGCGATCATCCTTGCGGGGACGGCGCTCAGCGGTTCCGCGTCGGCCAGGGACGATCATTCATTCAAGATTTGCCACGGCTATTACGCGCTGTGCGCGGCCTCGACCTGCACGCGAACCGGAAAGACCATAACCGTCAACGTCGCCGGCGGCGGCACTGCGCGCTACCCGGAGGTCGAGTGCAATTGCCCGATCGAATCCGGCGACGCGATCGCCGATGTCGTGGGCGGCAATATGAGAGGCTCCTGCGCGCCCCCGGCGCCGGGCGCCCTCTGGTCGCTCTACGGCGTCAAAAAAGAGATCCCGCAGGCGATCAACGGGTGGGTGACGACCGGCCCGGCGGCCCAAGCGCCGCTACTCTATTGCAGCAAGAACTTCAATCTCGGAAGCCAGCTGTCCAATTGCTTCAGCTTCGCCTGCAACAACGAGCGTTACATCAACGGGGTGCCGGTCGCGAGCTGCTATTGCCCGCTCGGGGAATTGCCCGAAGGGGCAGCCGTCCCGCCGCACACCGCGTTTGTGACCCAGGCCGGTCAGGACGACTACTCGTACTGCGCCGCCTCGCCGGTCGGCGGCCCGGTGTCGCCGCCGTAATCGGCGCCGGCCGGATCAGATCCGCTCGGGTGAGCGATCGCGGCTGCATCCCTAGCAACAGCGTGCCGACCGCATTGCTCGTCCGAGGATAAGCGGGCAGATCACGCCCGATCTCGGCGGTGGAGCGGACGCAACTCCCCCTGAGATCAGCGCTGCATGGCCTGGGTCACCGCACCCCCGGTGGCGGTGCGCCCACCGTCGACGACGTATTGCGCGCCGGTGATCGCCGCGGCGAGGTCCGAGCACAAGAACATGACGGTATTCGCGATCTCGTCCGGCGTCACATAGCGACCCATCGGGATCGCCGCCTGATAGCGACGGCTGACGCTCGCCGGGTCGGCCGGGTCGAGCTGGGCCTCGAGCGAATGGATCATTCTGGTGTCGACCGGGCCGGGACAGACCGCGTTGACCCGCACCCCCTGGCGGGCGACCTCGCCGGCGGCGGTCTTGGTCAGTCCGATCACCGCGTGCTTGGAGGCGACATAGGCGGGCATGCCCGGGGTCGCCACCAGCCCGGCGACCGAGGCGGTGTTGACGATAGCCCCCCGCTTCTGCTGGAGCATGACCGGCAAGACGTGGCGCAGACCGAGGAACACGCCCTTGACGTTGACCGCGATGACCTGGTCGAACGCCTCCTCGTCATGCTCAGCGGTGTGCGCCCATTTGCCTTCGATCCCGGCGTTGTTGAAGAAGCAGTCGATCGCGCCATGGGCGTCGAGCGCCGCTTTCACATAGTCGCGCACCTCGGCCGATTTGGTGACGTCGGCCCGTACGAACCGTGCCTCGCCGCCCTGCTGACGGATGATTCCGGCGGTCGCTTCACCCCCGGTCGCGTCGCGATCGACGAGGACGACTTTGGCGCCGCCCTTGGCGAAACCGAGCGCAGTGGCGCGGCCGATGCCGTTGCCGGCCCCGGTGATCAGCGCGACCTTGCCGGTGAAATCGAGATCCATGGCTTTCCTCCCGCTAATTGCTTTTGACGCCGGTCTCAGTGCCTGCGGTTAATTTGTCGGGTCCAGCTTCTCGAGCGCCACCAGCATATCGCGGATAAATCCGCGAGCGGCTTCGTCGGTCAGACCGCCATTGGAGTCGAACTTGGTGTGCGCCTGGCCGATCCGCACCTCGGGCCTATTGATCGGATGGATGTCGAGGAAGACGAAGGAGCGCCTCAGGTCGCCTTGCGCGTGTGCGCTGCCAGCCATTCCGGCGGCGGCGCCGATGATCGCCGCCGGCTTGCCGGCAAAGGGCTGGTCTGGTGGCCGCGACGCCCAGTCGATCGCGTTCTTCAGCACACCCGACATCGAGTAGTTGTATTCAGGGGTGGCAAAGAGCAGCGCGTCGGCGGCGGCGATCTCGCGCCGCAAGGTCTCGACCGGCGGCGGAAAGCCTTGAGCGCGCACGTCTTCATTGTAGAGCGGGATGGTTCCGATTTCGGCGATCTCGATCGTCATCCCGGGCGGCTTCAATTCGATCGCGGTACGCAGCGCCGCCATATTGTAAGAAGCTTTGCGCAAGCTGCCGCAAATGCCGAGAACAGTAATTCCCTTTGCGTCGCTCATGCTATTCTCCTGTTTCGCGCTACCCGGAATATACTGAGCAACCCCTTATCGCACCTGCCGATCTCGGGCAAGCGGCTTCCCCCGTTCCGGCTTGTGCCGCCGCACGGTTGGCTCTAAACATCGCCCTCGCCAGCGCAACGCGGCTCGACTTTGGGGAGGAATGATGACTGGTCGTATCGATCGACGCAGGCTCTTGAAGCTGTCCGGCGCTGGCGCGCTTGCAGCAGGCAGCGGCGGCCTCGCCGGCATTCTCGCCTCGGGACGCGCACCCGCCTTTGCACAGGCGAGCACCGTTCACTGGCTGCGTTGGTCCGATTTCGTGCCGGCTTC
The DNA here is from genome assembly GCA_963795485.1 of uncultured Alphaproteobacteria bacterium. Classification (GTDB taxonomy): domain Bacteria; phylum Pseudomonadota; class Alphaproteobacteria; order ATCC43930; family CGMCC-115725; genus AP-15. Next base: position 298,804 of record CAWCIL010000006.1, on the reverse strand, counting down.
CGACCAGCTCCTGCTCGATAAGATAGCGCCCGAATGCCAGAAGGCGCTCGGCATCCAGCTCAAGCTCGAAATGGTCAACGCCAACGACATCCAGGCGCGGGTGACTTCGGCGGTCCAGTCCGGATCGGGGCCGGACATCATCCTCGCCCTCAACAACTGGCCGCAGCTCTATACCGAGAGCCTCGCCGATGTCGGCGACGTGGCCGAGAAGCTCGGTGCGGACCAGGGCGGCTATTACCCGATCTCGAAAGCGGTCGCGACCGCCGGCAACAAATGGATTGGGGTGCCGTGGTGCGTTGGCGGCGGGCTCGTCGCCTATCGCAAATCCTGGTTCCAGGAAATCGGCCACGACAAGTTCCCGGACACCTGGGATGCTCTCCAAGCCGCCGGTAAAACGCTCAAATCCAAGGGGCGTCCGCTCGGCCAGGCGCTCAGCCATTCCTTTGGCGACCCGCCGGGCTTCTGGTATCCCTGGCTGTGGTCGTGGGGCGGCAAGGAGGTCGAGGCCGACGGCAAGACGGTGGCGCTCGACAGCAACGAGACGCTGCAATCGGTCAAGGCCGCGGTGCCCTTTTGGAACGACGCCTGCGATACGGGCGGGCTGGCCTGGGATGATTCGAGCAACAACCGCGCCTTTCTCTCCGGCAGCATCTGCGCCACCAACAACGGCGCTTCGATCTATCTCGAAGCCAAGCGCAAGCCCGACACCTACCTGACCGAGAAGGGGACGCCGCTCTATCAGGACATCCTGCACGCGCCGCTCCCCAAGGGCCCCGGCGGCCAGTTCAACCTGCCCGGCCCGTTTACCAATATGCTGATGGGCTACTCGAAGAACCAGAAGGCGGCCAAGGAGCTCATTCTCTGGGTCAACTCGAAGCCGATCTTCGAGCAATGGTTTACCTCGCAGCAAGGGTATACCGACGGCGCCACCAAATATTGGGAAAAGGACGCGGTGTGGAGCAAAGACCCGGTCCTGCTGCCGTTCCGCAACATCCCGAAGCAGGGCCGGCTGATGGGCTATGCCGGACCGCCCGGCCGCGCCTCGGCCGAAGCCCAAACCAAGTACATCATCGTCGACATGTATGCCAAGGCGGTTCAAGGCATGGCGGCGACAGACGCGGTCAAATGGGCGCAGGGCGAGCTGACCAAGGTGTACACGTGACGTCGGGCCGGGCTGGCGTGGAGACTTTGCCATGACTTTCACCACAGTCGCGGCTCCGAGGCGGGCCTATATCGGCTCGCCGCGGCGCGGACCGGTCACCCGGCTGCTCGAAGACCAGCGCTGGCTGGCGATGCTGCTGCTGCTGCCGACGGTAGTGCTGCTCGGGCTGTTTATCGCCTATCCGTTCGTCAAGGGCGTCATGCTGTCGGTGACCGACGCCAAGGTCGGCGTTCCCGGCCATTTCGTCGGGCTGCAGAACTTCGAAGAGGTCTGGAATGACAGCATCTTTCGCGTCGCGGTGTGGAACACCTGCGTCTACACTCTGGTCGCCACGGTCGTAAAGCTCGCGCTCGGCCTGTGGCTGGCGGTCCTGCTCAACCAGAACTTTAGAGGCAAGACGCTGACCCGCGCCTTTATCCTGTTGCCCTTCATCATTCCGACGGTGCTGTCGACCCTGGCCTGGAAGTGGATGTTCGACCCGACCTTCAGCGTCTTCAACTGGATATTGTTCCGGCTCGATGTGATCCATGGGCGGATCAACTGGCTCGGCGATCCCGATCTGGCGCTGATCTCGGTGATCATCGTGAATGTCTGGCGCGGGCTGCCGTTCTACGCGATCACCTTGCTCGCCGGGCTGCAGACGATCAGCCCCGAATTGCACGAGGCCGCGGCGATCGACGGCGCCCGGGCGTGGCAGCGTTTCCGCCATGTCACCTGGCCGTTGCTGCTGCCGGTGACCCTGGTCGTTACCTTGTTCTCGGTGATCCAGACGTTCGCCGATTTTCAGCTCGTTTATGTGCTGACCGGCGGCGGGCCGGCCAACGCCACCCAGCTATTCGCCACCTACGCCTATCAGATCGGCATCGGCACTGGCCTCCTCAGCCAGGGCGCGACGATTTCGCTCGCCGTCTTCCCGGTCCTGCTGCTGGTCGTCATCGTCCAGCTCTTCTACATCCGCAAGGTGGAGACGTATTGAGCCATGATCGAGGGCGCGACTTGGCGGCGATGGGTCTTCTTTTACGTCCCGCTGACCGGCTTTATCGTGTTTTTGCTGTTCCCGTTCTACTGGATGGTGATCACCACCATTCGGCCGGACGGCGAGCTCTATCGCCCCTGGAACTCGGTCAATTACGACCCGTTCTGGACCTGGCATCCGACGCTGTCGCACATCAAGGACCTGCTGACGCAGACCTTGTTTACGACTTGGTTGCTGAACACGATGATCATCGCTTTGTCGGCGACGGCGATCTCGCTGTTCTGCGGCCTGCTCGCCGGGTATGCGCTGTCGCGCCTGAAGTTTCCGTTTGCCGGGCTGCTCGGCACCGCGATCTTCATCACCTATCTGGTGCCGCAGACCCTGCTGTTCATTCCGCTCGCCGACATCATCCGCAACTTCCACCTCGGCGATTCACCGTGGGCCTTGATCCTGACCTATCCGACCTTTCTGATTCCGTTCTGCACCTGGCTGATGATGGGCTATTTCAAGTCGATCCCGAAAGAATTGGAGGAATGCGCCCGCATCGACGGCGCCGCGCGCTGGAAGGCGATGCTCTACATCATTTTTCCGATCGCCGTTCCCGGCATCCTGTCGGCCGGAATCTTCGCCTTCACCTTGTCGTGGAACGAGTTCCTCTATGCTCTGGTGTTTCTCTCCTCGCCCGGGGAAAAGACGGTATCGGTCGGCGTCACGTCCGAGCTGATCCGCGGCGACGTGTTCTATTGGGGTGAGCTGATGGCCGGAGCGCTGCTCGGCTCGATCCCGGTCGCCTTTGTCTATTCGTTCTTTGTCGAGCACTACGTCGCCAGCGTGACCGGCTCGGTCAAGGGATAGCATCACCATACGAGAGAGCGATGGCCGAGGTAGTCCTCCAGAACCTCAACAAGAATTTTGACGAAGTTTACGCCGTCAAGGACGTGAACCTGTCGATCCGCGACAAGGAGTTCATGGTGCTGGTCGGCCCCTCGGGCTGCGGCAAGACGACCACTCTGCGCATGGTGGCCGGGCTCGAATTGATTTCTTCGGGGCGCATCCTGATCGACGACAAGGTCATCAACGAGCTGTCGCCGATGGATCGCGACATCGCGATGGTGTTCCAGAACTATGCGCTCTACCCGCATATGAGCGTCTACGACAACATGGCGTTCGGTCTCAAGATGCGCAAATTCGACCGCGCCGATATCGCCCAGCGGGTGCAGGACGCGGCCGAGATCCTCGGCATCCACCAGCTCTTGAAGCGCAAGCCGCGGCAGCTTTCGGGCGGCCAGCGCCAGCGCGTCGCCTTGGGCCGCGCGATCGTGCGCCACCCGCAGGTGTTTCTGTTCGACGAGCCGCTGTCGAACCTCGACGCCAAATTGCGGGTGCAGATGCGGGTCGAGCTCAAAAAGCTGCACGACCGGCTCGGCACCACGGCGATCTACGTGACCCACGATCAGGTCGAGGCGATGACCTTGGGCGACCGCGTCGTGGTCATGCGCGACGGGCTGGTGCAGCAGGTGGGCGAGCCGCTCGAGCTCTACAACGAGCCGGCCAACCGCTTTGTCGCCGGGTTTCTCGGCTCGCCGGCGATGAATTTCGCGACCGTCAGGGTGCGCGAAGCCGCGGGCGCGCTGTGGGCCGAGGATGACGGCATCCGCATCAGGGTGCCGGGCCAGATCGCCGAGCGCCTCGGCCGTTATGCCGGGCAGCAGGTGACGATGGGGATCCGGCCCGAGGATCTGCACCTCGCCTCCGACGCCGACCCCAAGGATCTCGGTTTCGACGCCGCGGTCGAGGTGATCGAGAAGCTCGGCTCGGAAATCCTGCTCGACGTGGCGGTCGGCAGCAACACGATGGTGGCCTCGGTCGAGCCCAGCATCCGCGTCAATGTCCGCGACCGCTTGCGCCTGGCGATGAACCCCGAACGCCTGCACTTCTTCGACGCGGAATCCGAGGCCGTGATCTGAATGGGCCTGTTCGAGGAAAATCCACAAGCTGAGGGAGGGTGCGGTCATGCAACGCGACAGCGGATGGCTCTGGGCCGTCGCATTCTTCGGGTCGCTCGCTGCTGCGAATGCGCAGGCGCCGCCGGCTGCGACCGCGGGGACGACATTTGATGGCACCTATGCCCCCCTCTCTTCGGCCAAGGTCACCTCAACCTACACGACAAGGGGCGGGCAGACCGGCTTCTGTCCGGAGCTGACGGCGGGTCCGCTGACGGTCGCGCAGGGCCGCGCGCAATACACCACTGACACCGGCCACCAGCTCGCCGGGACGGTCGGACCCCAGGGGCAGCTGACGATGGGATCGGTCGCGCCGCCGAGCAGCGGCGGCGGCTACCGGCCGGTCGTGACCAATGTCACCGGCAGTGTCAGCACCAACGGCTACGCCCGCGCCCGCCAGATCGGCAATTCTTGCAGCTACGATTTCCTCTGGCAAAAAGAAGCCAGATAGAACGACCTTAACGATTTCCACTGTTCTTCGTCATTCCCGCGAATGCGGGAATCCAGAGCCGCACGCCCGCGCAACGACTGCCCTGGACCCCCCGCTTCCGCGGGGGTGACGACAGCTCAAACGCAGATGCGACAGCCTTGAGAGGAAAGAAATAGCGCGAAATTGGGGGGCAGCACATGCAAAGACGAGTTTACTGGGTGTGCGCTGTCGTATTCTTCGCGTTGACGACTGCAGCGATAGCACAAACCCCGTCGGCGCCGACACCCGTCACCAAGTATAATGGCATCTACGCGTTTATGTCGTTGACGAAAGTGAAAGAAACTTACACAGACACTGTAGGCCGGCTGAAACCGTGTGGGGACTTGCCGCGGCCGACCTCGCTGATCGTTGCGAACGGCCGCGCTCGGTTTAACCGGCAAGAGGGGATGGTTGGAACGCGGGGCGAGTTGGAATTGCGAAACGTGTCTCCGGCGCCCGTGGGCCATGCCGGGTTTATGCCCGGCTGGGACGTATTGACCAGTGGGAGGATCGACGAAAACGGCACCGCCCGAGCAGGCTGGTCGGATTATGATTGCAGTTATGATTTGATCTGGCGGAAAGTGCAAAATGCGTCCTTTCCGACCCCGAGTGCTCAATTCGATGGTACATACGCATTCGTCTCTTCGACAAAAGCGAATGAATCTTACATGAACAGAATGACAGGGCAGACAGGCCAATGTCCGGAAGTGGGAGCAGGGACGCTTACGATCAGCAGAGGTGAGGCACACTTGCAGGTTTACGAGGGAACCGTTGGTTCTCACGGCGAACTGGCGATGATACGTCTTATCCCCGATGTTGGTGGAGTCATCGGCACCATTGGGAAAGACAGGGTCGTAACAGCACGCAAGACGATCGGCAACTGTAGTTATGAGACGATCTGGCGAAAAGAATCCAAGTAAAGTCCTTTCAGGAGCAATGGGGATGCAACACACCAGTCGCCGCCGCTTCTTGAAGCTTTCCGGCGCCGCTACGCTCGCGACCGGCGGCGGCGGTCTCGCCGGCATCCTCGCCTCCGGGCGGGCGCCGGCCTATGCCCAGGGAACCACGCTGCATTGGCTCAAATTCGTCGATTTCGTGCCGATCTCCGATCAGCTGCTGCGCGGCAAGATCAGCGAGGAGTGCCAGAAGGCGCTCGGCATCAAGCTCCAAATCGAGACCATCAACGGCGACGGCGTCCAGGCGCGGATCAGCTCGGCGATCCAGTCAAAGACCGGTCCCGACATCCTGATGGCGGTCAACAACTGGGCGCAGCTCTACGCCGCCAGTCTCGTCGATGTCAGCGATGTCGCCGAGGCGATCGGCAAGGCGCAGGGCGGCTATTACGAGACCGCGCGCGATGTCGCCTACGCCGGCAATCGATGGATCGCGGTGCCGTACACGATCCTCGGCACCCTCTTGGCCAACCGCACCTCGTGGTTCACCGCGGTCGGCGCCGGCCCCGGCAAGTTTCCGCAGACCTGGGAAGAGTATCGGGCCGTCGGCAAACAGCTCAAGCCCAAGCAGCAGCCTTATGGCCAGACCCTGGCTCACGCTTTTGGCGACGGACCGGCGTTCTGGTACCCCTATCTGTGGTCCTGGGGCGGCAAGGAGGTCGATGCCGACGGCAAGACCGTGGCGCTGAACAGCAAGGAGACGATCGAGTTGGTCAAATTCGCCGTTGCCATGTGGAAGGACTGCTACGACGAGGGCGGGCTCTCCTGGGACGACGCCGGCAACAACCGGGCATTTCTGTCGGACACGATCAGCTCGACCAACAACGGCGCCTCGATCTACCTCTTGGCCAGAAGCAAACCCGACACATACCTGACCGAAACCGGCACGCCGATCTGCAAGGACATGTTCCACGCCCCTCTGCCCAAGGGACCGGCCGGGCAGTTCAGCTATCACGTGCCGTTCTCGAACATCGTCCCGACCTATACGTCAAACCAGAAGGCGGCGAAGGACTTCCTGCGCTGGTTCCAGTCGAAGGACATCTACGAGCAGTGGTTCACCTCGCAGCAGGGCTTCTCGGTCGGCAGCACCAAGATGTGGGAACAAGACCCGCTGTGGAAGATCGACCCGGTCGATGGCGCCGTTCCGCACCGCGGCGGAAAGCGGCCGCTTTGCCGGCTATGCCGGGCCGGCGGGCCGGGCGGCGGCCGAAGCCATCTCCAAATTCATCATCGTCGACATGTACACGAAAGCGGTCCAGGGCACGGCGCCCGAAGACGCGGTCAAATGGGCGCATGGCGAGATGGTCAACATTTACAACGGCAGCGGCTGAGGGTCGCGCCGAGATCCTCGATCCGATCCGCGGCGTCAGGGCCAAGAAGGTTCAGCGCGGGCTCACCGAACCCGCTGCTCGACCGGGCGTCCTCCCCGGTGATGACCCTCTTGAGCTCGGCGACGGCGCTGCCGGGGCTGGTCAGGACCGGACAGTCGAGCACCGCGCGTACCGCCGGGGCGGCGCGAGCGGTCGAGAAATGCGCGAGCAGCACGACGTCGCAATGCGCCAGGCGCGGCGCCGCCGCGGCGAGCAGCCGGTTATGCGTCTCGGCGTCGCCGGCCTTCAGCGCCGCCATCGCCTCCGGCACGCAACAGGTCTCGATCGTCGCCGGCGAATGCCGGGCCGCCGCCATCGCGCGGAACTCCTCCTCCATCCCTTCGACGCTGGGCGCGAAGGTCGCGAGCATGCCGATCCGCTCTCCGGCCTGCAGCGCCGCGGCGAACATCGCCTCGTTCGGCTTCAGCACCGGCACCGAAATGCGCGAAGCGGCGGTCTCGATCGCCTCGCCGAAGGCCGAGCAGGTGAACAGAATGCCGGCCGCACCGGTCGAAGCGGCATAGTCCGCCAGCGCCACGATGCGCCGCCGCCATCGCCGCGGTCAGCATGCCGTCGCGCTCGCGGTCGAGGCTCAGCGAATCGTCGAGGATGTTGCCGCACTCGGCCTGCGGCCACAGCTCGCGGAACGCCGCCTCGACCGGCGCGATCGCCACCGTGACGGCGTGGATCAGGGCGATGCGCGGGTTCATCGCGGCTCCTTCTGCTGCAACCGCTGCGCGCTCAGCGGCGGCCGAACAGGCGCTCGATCGCGGCGAGGTCGAGGGCGACATAGGTCGGCCGGCCGTGGTTGCACTGGCCGCTGTTCGGGGTCGTCTCCATCTGGCGCAGCAATGCGTCCATCTCCGCCGGGCGACAGGTGCCGCCCGGCGCGCACGCTGGTGTGACAGGCCAAGGTGCCGCACACGGTCTCGATCTTCTCCTTTAACGACAGCGCGTCGCCCCATTCGGCGAGCTCGTCGGCGAGGTCGCGCACCAGGCCGCCGACATCGAGCCCCGACAACAGCGCCGGCACTTCGCGCACGACGACGGCGCCCGGCCCGAACGCCTCGATGACCAGGCCGAATTCGGCGAGTTCGGCGGCACGGGCGGCGAGCCGCGCCGACGGCGGCCTCGCCGAGCTCGACGATCTCGGGCAGCAGCAGGGTCTGGCGCGCGACCCCATGACGGGCGAGATCCTGCTTGATGCGCTCGTGGACCAGCCGCTCATGCGCCGCGTGCTGATCGACCAGCACGATGCCGGTCGCGGTCTCGGCCAAGATGTAGGTCCCGTGCAATTGCGCCCGCGCAGTTGCCGAGCGGGGCCTCGGTGCCGGGTGCCGCGGTCGGCGGGTTCGGCCGGCCGGAGCGAGAAGGCACCGGCGGTCTCGGCGAAACCGGGGAAGCGGTCGCTGGTGGCGGCGGAAAGGCAAAATGGAGCGGGCTGCCGGCGGCGAACCCATTCGAGTCCGCGACGCCCGGATGTGCGTCTCCCAAGTCCGCGACGCCGGGCGGAAGGCGCCGAATGCGGCGGCGGCGACGGTGGTCGAAGCGCGATGCCCGGCGCCGGCGAGGGCCGTTCTGAGCGCGCCGACGATCAGCCCGCGCACCAGGGCGGCGTCGCGAAACCGGATTTCGGCCTTGGCCGGGTGGACGTTGACGTCGATCTCGTCCTCCGGCCCGTCGAGAAACAGCGCCACGATCGGGTGGCGGTCGCGCGCCAGCAGATCCTGATAGGCGCCGCGCACCGCGCCGACCAGCAGCTTGTCGCGCACCGGGCGGCCGTTGACGACGAGGTACTGGTCGCGCGGCAGGGCCCGGTTGAGCGTCGGCAGCCCGGCGAGGCCGGTGAGCCGAAACCCGCCGCGCTCGGCCTCGATCGCGAGCGAATTCTCGGCGAAATCGCGGCCGAGCAGGGCCGCCAGCCGGGTGCGGCGGTCGCCCGCCGCCGGCAGCCGCAGCAATTGGCGCCCGTCTTCGACAGCGAGGGTGAAGGCGATCCGAGGATAGGCCATCGCCAGCCGCCGGACCGCATCGAGCGCCAGCTCGCGCTCGGTCCGCGCCGTCTTCAGGAATTTGAGCCGCGCCGGCGTGGCGAAAAACAGATCGCGCACCTCGACCCGGGTTCCACGCGCCGCCGCGGCCGGGACCGGAGCGCGATTTGGTTCCGCCCTCGACCGCGATCGCCCAGCCGTTCGCTGCATCGGGCGGGCGCGAGACGATGCGCAGCCGGCTGACCGCACCGATCGACGGCAACGCTTCGCCGCGAAAGCCCAAGGCCGAAATCCGCAAGAGATCGTCGTCCGGCAGCTTCGAGGTGCAGTGGCGCTCGACCGCGAGCTCGAGCTCGTCGGCGCTCATGCCGCCGCCGTCGTCGGTCGACCATGATCAAGCTCTGGCCGCCGTCGTGGACGGTCACGTCGATCTGCCGGGCGCCGGCGTCGATCGCGTTCTCGACCAGCTCCTTGACCGCCGCCGCCGGGCGCTCGACGACCTCGCCGGCGGCGATGCGGTTGACCAGGACGGGCGGCAGCAGGCGGATCGTCATCGCCGGAGTTTACCGGCTTCCCCGGCCATCGGGACAGCACCTTGTCACGCCCGACGCGGGGGCGCGACCAGAACACCGCTCAGACCGGCGTCGCCGGCGCGATCGACGGCGCTGGCTTCTCGACCGCCGGCGCGACGATCGCCGGCGCCATGATCGTCGTCGCCCTGATCGCCAGCGCCGCGACGGCGATGCCGGCAACGATGTCGACGAGGTAATGCGGCCCGAAAGTCGGGATCGAGACCAGCATGACGCCGTTGACGACCGCAAACGGAACCAGCAGCCCCGAGCGGCGGTGCGCGTAGGTCAGCAAGACCGCCAGTACCGTGTGATAGGACGGGAACGAGATCAGCCCTTGCAGCTGGGTCATGTCGAACGACAGGGGGCCGCCGCCGCGCAGCGCGAGCAGCACCGGGAGACCGGGCTGGCCGCCACCCTGCAGCGGACCGAGCGCCGGGAAGAACAGAAAGAGCGCGGTGGCGATCTGCAGGCTCACGATGTTGTTGAGCAGCAGCTCACAGTTGAAGCCGTCGAGGTCGCGCCACGACAGCCAGAAGATCGAAATCAGGATCTGCGGAAACAGGCTCAGATAGCTGAGCCACAACAGGAAGCGCAGGTCGGGGTGTGGCGCGAGGAAATTGGACCAGCGCAGCCAATCGAAGCCGAGCGCCCGATCGATCGCCGAAAGCTCGGCATCGCGCGCAGCCCCGCCATAGGCCGCGGCGACATAGGTCAGAACCGTGCCGGCGTTGACGAAGACGAGCCAGAGCAGGGTCCAGTGCGCGGCCCGGGCGAGCGGCGCGCTGCGTCCGGAAAGCCGGTAGAACAGCGCGATCGCGCCGGTGACGGCACCCGCCAGCAGCAGGTGCCCCCAGTCCGTGAAACATAATCGCAATCGATGGCACAGCAGCGCGTCGACGGCCGCCAGCAAAACCACCGCCGTCCAGATGACGCACGCGCGGCACCGCATTCGAACCTCCCGAACCCGCCGGGATCCTCGCCGGATGCGGTTGAGAAGTTCTGAACGACGCGGACAATGAGCGAAGATCGACGGCCGTAAATTGGCGACAGGAGCGGCCGGGTTCTGCCGACGTGCTTCGGGTCCGCTGCCGGCTCCGCTACCCGGCGGCCGGCCTAACGTGCGGCGCTGGCGGTCTTTTCCCGCATCAGGTCCAGCAAATTCTGCACCTGGCCGCCGTGGCGTTGGATCACCGAGGCGAATTCGGAGCGCTGGGTCACCATCATGCTGACCCCCTCGACGATGACGTCGGCGATCTTGAACGCGCCGTCGTCGTTGACCAGCCGCCAATCGATCTTGAGCGGCTGCGGCGCCCCCGGCGTGATCACGTCGGTCGAGACGATGACCGCGTCCTGATCGGGCCGGCTGCCGCTGACTTTGAACTGCTCGCCGCCGAAATCGGAAAGCCGCGTCGTGTAGACGAAAACCACATAATCCTCGAACAGCTTTAGGAACTCTTTCTGCTCATCGGGGCTGGCGCTGCGCCAGTACCGGCCGAGAACAAAGCGGGCGATGCCCGGACAGTCGAAATCGTCGTGGAACAATTCGCGAAATTGCGCCTGTCTTTGGGCGATCGGGGTTTTATTATTGAGGACCTCGATCGCCCGGCTCCACAATTTGTTCATAAAGGCGACCGCCGGCGCGTTGGCTCCGTCGCTGGGAGCCGCCGCCATTGCCGGTCCTGCGGCCACCGCCAGCAGCAGTCCCGCCGTCAGCAGCAAGCGGCGGGTCGGCGGCACGGCGCTTCGTCTCTCCTCGCGTTCCGCGACAGAGTTCCGCCGGCTGGAAAAAGCCATGGTCACTGTCCCCCTACGGCCTTGGCTCGCCGCCCTCTAATAGCGCGGTAGCATCCGGCTGACAATATCATCGTATCGTAACATCGGGTTCAAACAGGCGCAGGTTCCGATCGACCGGAAAGCTCCGCCCGGCATACGAGGACGGCGGCGGGCGAGCGGCTCAGTTCTTGAACTGCTGCCAAGCCTGTTGCGCCGCGGCCGGAAGCTTGTCCATATGCTTGAGGAACAAGGCGAGCGTCCAGATCTGCTGGTCGGACAGCGAATCCGCCCACGACGGCATACCGGTCCAGCGGATCCCGTGCTTGATTTTCCAGAAGGAATAACCCTCGGGATCGTCCTCGACCCCGTCGGTCGCCAGTTGCGGCGGCTTCGGATATTCGCCCTTGGCAACGGGCGAGGCCGATGCGTCGCCCTTCGCCGTGCCGTGGCAGATTGCGCAGTGCTGTCCGTAGAGCCCGATCCCGGCGACCAGGTTCGCGTCGGTCAGCGCCACCGGGTTGGCAATTTTGGGCGCCTCGCGAGCCAGGGTCGCGCGCAGCGAGGTTTTCGCCGCCCAGCTTTCCAGAGGGCCGGGCTCGGCGTCGGCGTTGGCCGCGACGACCCCGCTTTGCAAAAGCATGTAGCCGCCGACGAGCCGCCACGAAAATCGCCACCAGCACGCCTGCCACGAACCCCCGCAACATCGCCGTCCCCCCTGCGCTCGCGGTCCGAAATCGCGATCGCAGCAAGCTGGCATTTTTCTCGTGCTCGCGCGACAAGCATTGGCGGCGCGAGGCCGCCTGCATACATCGAGGCGGCATTCCGCGATGTCGTCGGATATTGAGGAGAGGGTGCCAGATGTGGCCGTTCATGCGTGACAAGCTGGTGGTTCCCGCGCCGCAGGAGTGCCTGCCGGGCCGCGCCGAATCGATGAAAGTGCCCGAGCGGCATTTCGTCAACGGCCATCCGCTCGCCGGACCTTATCCGGCCGGGTTCGAGAAGGCGGTGTTCGGGCTCGGCTGCTTCTGGGGGGCGGAGCGGGTGTTCTGGCAGGCCCCGGGGGTGTGGGTCACCGCGGTCGGCTATGCCGGGGGCTCGACGCCGAACCCGACCTATGAAGAGGTGTGCAGCGGCCGCACCGGCCACACCGAGGCGGTGCTCGTCGTCTACGACCCGGCCGTCACCAGCTACGACGCGCTCCTCAAGCTGTTCTGGGAGAGCCACGACCCGACCCAGGGCATGCGCCAGGGCAATGATGTCGGGACCCAGTACCGCTCGGCGATCTACACCTTTTCGCCCGAGCAGCGACGTGCCGCCGAGATGTCTCGGGATGCTTATCAGCCGCGGCTGGAGGCGGCCCGCTACGGCGCGATCTCTACCGAGATCGCCGACGCGCCGCCGTTCTATTTCGCCGAGGCCTACCACCAGCAATACCTGGCCAAAAACCCGCACGGCTATTGCGGGCTCGGCGGCACCGGCGTCGCCTGCCAGATCCCGGCGAAAGCCGCCGCCGACTGAGCAACGGCCGTGCCGTCCGGGCGGATGCCGGCTTGAGGGAGGGCGGGCCCGAGCGTCGGTCCGATTTGGCCTCGACCACCTTGCATGTGCCAAATCCGACGTCCGCGCTTCCGCCGGTCGCCGTCTCGAGCAACGGAACGATGTCCTTTCGGTAGATCGCGGTTTGCCGGGCGACGTCGCCGTCAATCCTCTTTACGCAATTATGTTTAGGTCACAGAGCCTTAGAGGAAGTTATGAGAGGCATTCCAAAATTGCATGTTGCAATGCAGCATGATCGGCTGTAGCGTTGGCGAAGAGAAATCAAGAATCAGGACGCGAGGTCTCGGATGAAACACAGCTTGGTTCGTCTCGACCGGATCGCCAGCGAGATGAATGCATGGCTTCTCGCGATCGCGATCGGTCTGGGCATGCTCGACCTGACCGTGCTGGTCGCCAAATGCATGCCGGTTCTGCCGCCGCTGCCGGCCGCCTCGGACAGCCAGACGACGACATCCCCGAGCCCGCCCTCGCCGCCGCCGGCCGCCCGCAGCTGATTTCGTGCCGAGGGCCGCGAATCTGCAAGGATTTCGGCAGGTCGAGAGGTAATCCCACGCGTCAACGGTCGTTATCGGGCTTGGGCCACGACTGTGAGAACGGCGTCCTTATGCCGACATGGTCTCAAAGTCCCTTCGCCCCGACCTGATCGCGGGGCTGCACGCCCGCGGCGACTCGGCCACCGGAAAGAGGGGTTATCTGGGTCAATTCCCTCGCCGCCGAATTGCCCGAACTCGGCGGCTCTGGGTTCGCCCCTGTGCATCCACGCCCCCAGCAGTTGCGCCGGAAAAGGTGGCCGCGGTCATCGGATTGGCCGCGACGCCGGGGTCAGCAGCGTCCCTTGAGCACGGCGGACGGGCCGCGCGGGCGCCGCCGATTTCGCAACATTTCGAATTCCGCCGCGCGCTGCTGCAGCGCTTCCCGGTCGGCATTGCTGACCGTGCCCTGAGTGCGCACGACGCAGGCCGTCGGGCAGCGGGTGATGCCTTGGTTGCGAATGAAGGCGGCCACCGCCGCTTCGTGTTCGCTCTGCGACATGATCTCGATCCCCTGTGGTCGGTCTTTGTTGATCGCCCGACTCTAAGCAGAAGTTCCGAAATACCGCAGAGAATTGATGGTTAAGCGTGCCGCATTTAAGGTTAAGTTAACTACGCAACCGGCGCCTTTCACCATCGCTGCCGTCCGCACACTTGGCTGGCTCCGCACCCCGCCCCGGCCCCGGTGGCGTTCCGCTTCACGCGATCCCGCGCCCACGGTTTATTGTGCGGTAATCCCGCCATCGACGACGAGACCGGCACCGGTCATGAACCCGGCATCGTCCGAGGCCAGGAACAGGATGCCCTTGGCAATGTCGCCGACCGTTCCCATGCGGCCGAGCGGCAGCCGCGCCAGCGCCTCGCGCCGCGCCGTATCGAGATTGTTGGCGCCGAGGTTGCGCGCTCGCATCGCCACCACCTGATCGCCCATATCGGTGTCGGTCGTGCCCGGATGGATCGAGTTGACCCGCACTCGATAGCCCTTGCGCGCGAATTCGAGCGCAGCCGATTTGGTAAAAAGCGCCACCCCGCCCTTGGTCATCGAATAGAGCGGGTCACCCGACGAGCCGACTAGTCCGGCGACCGACGACAGATTGACGACGGCGCTCCCATGCGGGCTGTGATGCCCGGTTGCGCGCAATTCCGGGAGCGCCAGCTTGGTGCCGAGAAAAACCCCGGTCAGATTGACCGCGCACAACCGGTGCCAATCGTCCAGACCGGCCTCCTCGAGGCTCTTGCCGAGAAAGATCCCGGCATTGTTGACCAGGATGTCGAGGCCGCCGAAGCGCTGGGTCGCCGCGACGATCGCCGCATGCCAATCTGCTTCGCTGGTCACGTCGAGACGAATATAGATCGCCTCGCTGCCGATCCCGGCCGCGGTCCGTCGGCCGGGTTCGTCCAAAACATCGCCGATCACCACCCTGGCCCCGGCTTCGACCATCAGTCGCGCCGTCTCGGCCCCGATCCCACGCGCCGCCCCGGTGATCAGCGCCACCTTGCCATCGAGCCGGTTCATCGGGTCTCCTCCAAAATTCGCACGGACCCCGAAATGCTACACCGCGGTCCCAGGAACAGCCATCGCCCGCGTCTCGCGCTGAAAGAGATTGCCGAGGATGCCTCGGCGCACTCGGCCAGCCGGTGTCATGCGAGACGCTCCCCTGCTCGTAATGATCCGGTCGCTTTCGCCATCGACAGCCGTGGATTAGGGTACGGAACGGCGGAAGCAGCCAGGGAGGATCGTCGATGAGAACTCGAAAACAAAGTGGCGCTGATCACCGGGGCGGCGTCCGGCATGGGCGCCAGCATGGCACGGCTCTTCGCCGGCGAGGGCGCCAAGGTCGTCGTCGCCGATGTGCTCGACGCGGACGGCAAGCTGGTCGTTGCCGACATCGTCAAGGCGAACGGCGCCGCGACGTTTCAACGGCTCGACGTGGCGAGCGAGGCGGAGTGGAGGTGGGCGGTCGACGCCGCCCTCGCCGAATACGGCAGGCTCGACATCCTGGTCAACGACGCCGGGCTTAGCGGCAGCGCCGTCGAGGACCTGTTCGACACCGCGGCCTGGGACCGGCTGATGGCGGTAAACGCCCGCGGCGTCTTCCTCGGCATGAAATTCGCGATCCCGGTCATGAAGGCCGCGGGCGGCGGCTCGATCGTCAACATCTCGTCGATTTCCGGCATCACCGGCCAGCATGGCGTCCATGTCGGCTACAACGCCTCGAAGGGGGCCGTCCGCACTTTGACCAAAGCCGCGGCGGTGCAGCACGGCCCCGACAACATCCGGGTCAATTCGGTGCATCCCGGGCTGATGCCGCCGATGCGCTCGTCGGGGCGCACCGCCGATCCCGAGGTGCGGGCGAAGATGCTGCGCCAGGTGCCGATGGGTCGCGCCGGACGCCCCGAGGAGGTCGCCAACGCCGTGCTCTTCCTCGCCTCGGACGAGGCCTCCTACATCACCGGCGCCGAGCTCTACGTCGATGGCGGCTATCTCGCCACGTAGCTTTCTCGACGACCGGACCGCTTGTTGAGGCGCGCGAATAAATTGCCGGCCGGCGCGGTCTAAACCGGATCGCACGCCATTGCCAATCGGTGTCGAGCATTCGCTTTCTGCAGGGCAACGTGCCGGCTTCGTCGCACCACGGCTCATTCGAGAGGGTTGTGCTGCCGCATCTTGACGCCGCCCACAATCTGGCCCGCTGGCTGGTGCGTGATGGCGCAGCGGCGGAGGATGTGTTGCAGGAAGCTTTGTTGCGCGCCTTGACCTATTTCGCGAGCTTCCGGGGCGTCAACCCCCGTGCCTGGCTGCTGCAGATCGTCCGCAACACCGCCTACAGCTCGCGGAACCTCGATCGCGGCGTCCAGTTCGTGCCGCTCGCCGGCTCGGTCGAAGACGATGAGGGATTGGGTGTCGAATTGGCGACCGGCGAGGACGATCCGGAGGCGAGCCTGATCAAATCGCGCGACCGCAGCCGGGTGCGCGAGCTGATCGCCGCATTGCCGGTCGAATTGCGCGAGACGCTGATCCTGCGCGAGCTCGAAGAGCTTTCCTACAAGGAGATTGCGGAGGTGACCCGGGCGCCGATCGGCACGGTGATGTCGCGGCTGTGGCGGGCGCGCCGCAGCCTGTTGCTGGCGGCGGCGGAACAGGAGCTGAGCCGATGAGCGGACCGGACCCCTCTCGACGCTGCGAGATGGTCCTTTTGGTTCAGGCCGAATTCGACGGCGAGATCGATGCGGCGCAGGCGGCGGCATTGGCGGCGCATCGCGCGCAGTGCCCGGTCTGCCAGGCCGCCGGGCGGGGATTGGCACAGGCCCGCGAGCTGATGCGCGAGGCGCCTTACCAGCCGATGCCCGACGCCGCGCGCCGGCGCGTGCTGGCACGGCTCGAAGCCGCCCGGCCGGCGCCTGCGCCGCAGCTTTGGTCGCGGCTGCGCGCCTGGTGGACCGCCGGGCTCGGCTTTGGCCTGGGAGCTGCCTGCTCCGCTGCGCTGGCGCTGCTGATCCTGGCGCCGGGCAAGCCGAACCTGACCCGCGAGCTCGTCGCCGACCATATCCGGGCGTTGCAGCCCGGCCACCTCGAAGACGTCGTGTTCAACCGACCAGCACACGGTCAAGCCGTGGTTCGATGGTCGGCTCGACTTCGCCCCGCCGGTCAAGGATTTGGCCGCAATCGGCTTTCCGCTGAAAGGCGGCCGGCTCGACTATGTCGACGGCCGTCCCGTCGCGGCGCTCGTCTACCAGCGCGGCAAGCACATCATCGACCTTTATGTGTGGCCGCAAGGCGGCGAGGGTGCGAACCCCTCAACGAGCGAGCGCCACGGCTACGATGTCGTGCACTGGACCCATGACGGCATGACGCTGTGGGCGGTCTCCGACGTCGAGCCAAAACAGCTCCTCGCTTTCGCCAAAGCCTGGGAAGGTTCGCCCTAAGCCGTGAGCAGCGGTTAGGCGTGAAGGCAGCCCCTCGGCTAGGCGGTCGAGCTTTCCAAGGCGATTTCGGCGGCGCTCTCCTCGCGCAAGGCGAGGTTTTCCTTGATGCTGCCCAATGCAGTGATCATCGCGTCGCGGGTGCCCGGCGCCAAGCCGGCGAAGGCCTCCTCGCGGATCGCTTGATTGATGTCGAGAATCCGCTCGACCACCGGCTCGGCCCCGGGTGCCAGCCACAGCGTCCGCACCCGCCGGTCGGTCGGATGGGCACGGCGCTCGACCAACCCTTCCTCGTGCAATTTGTCGAGCATGCGGACGAGCGCGATCGGCTCGATGTCGAGCCACACCGCCACCTCCGCCTGGCTCACCCCTTCGTTGCGGGCGATGTAGAGCACGACCGCGGCCTGGCGCCGGGTGATCGGCAGCCCGGTCTGCCGCGCCTTCCGCTCGAAGCGCCGCTTGAGCAGCCGCGAGACGTCGTGCACCAGAAAGCCGAAATTCCGATCGGCCGGCGCCGCCTGCGCCCGCGCTGCCGCCGGGGTCCGGGTCATCATAGTCACTCCGCCCCCTGCCGTTCTTGAGCGAGCGCCGGCCTGCCGTCGCCGGACAGCGCATCTGCCACGCGCGATGGCCGATAGGGACGGCCGACCCAGCGCGCGAAGCGGTCGAGATAGAGATAAATAACCGGCGTCGTATAAAGCGTCAGCCATTGCGACACCAAAAGCCCGCCGACGATCGCGACGCCGAGCGGCTGCCGCAATTCGGCGCCCCCGCCCTGGCCGAAAGCGATCGGCATCGCGCCAAACAGCGCCGCGAACGTCGTCATCATGATCGGCCGGAAGCGCAGGAGGCAGGCCTGATGGATCGCCTCCTGTGGGCTCTTGCCTTCCAGCCGTTCGGCCTGCAGCGCGAAGTCGATCATCATGATCGCGTTCTTTTTGACGATGCCGATCAGCAGAATGATGCCGACAATTGCGATGACCGACAGCTCGTAATGCATCAGCATCAGCATCAACAGCGCGCCGACTCCCGCCGAGGGCAATGCCGACAGGATCGTGATCGGGTGGATGTAGCTCTCGTAGAGAATCCCCAGGACAATATAAACGACCAGGATCGCCGCCGCGACCAAGAGCGGCATCGACGACAGCGAGGCCTGGAAGGCCTGCGCGGTGCCCTGGAACGAGGCGTTCAGCGTCGGCGGCACGTGCAGGCGCTGGGTCATCGCCTGAATCGCGTCGACCGCCTGTCCGAGTGCCACGCCTGGAGCCAGGTTGAACGACAGTGTGACCGCCGGGAAGATGCCCTGGTGACTGATCAGCAACGGTTCGGCCTTCCGCGCGAAGTGCGCGAAACTCCCCAGCGGCACCTGAACGCCACCGGGACCAGAGACATAAATCTCGGACAGCAGGTTCGGGTCGTGCTGGTACTGCGGCTGGACTTCGAGGACGACCTTGTATTGGTTGGTCGCAGTATAAATCGTCGCGACCTGCCGCTGGCCGAATGCATCGTAGAGCGTCTGGTCGATCTGGTTCATCGACAATCCGAGCCGATAGGCGACCTCGCGGTCGATCTGGATGGCCAAATGTGCGGCAGCGATCTGCTGATCGGACGCGACTTGCCGTAGTTCGGCCAGTTTCCTCATCCCGGCTTCGATGATCGGCGCCCAATGGTTGAGCTCGTCGATGTTGGTGTCGGTCAGTGTGTACTGGTATTGCGTCCGGCTCAGGCGGCCGCCAACCGTGATGTTCTGCGGCACCTGCATATAGAATTTGGCACCCTCGATGCCGGCGACCTTCTTGCGCAGCCGCTGGATGATCTGCTCCGCGGTGGCGTCGCGTTGGTCGTAGGGCTTCAGCCCCCAAAAGATGCGGGCCGTATTCTCGGCTGGGTTGTAAGGCGTGGCGCCGTCATACGAGAAGACGCCCTCGACACCGGGATCGTGCATGACGATGTCGACGACCTTGCTCCGGATCTTGTCGGTCTGGATCATCGAAGCGTCTTCGCGGACATCAAGTTCGCCGAAGATGAACCCGGTATCCTGCTGCGGGAAGAAGCCCTTCGGCATCTTTACGTAGAGATACCCGGTTGCGACCATCAGCAGCAGCGTCGCCACCAGCGCGGCGAACTGGTGGCGGAAGATGAAACCGAGCCCGCGGTCATAGCGCCGCAGCACCGCCTGGAACACGCGCTCGGCGCCGCGGTTGAAGCGGCCCTTGGGATGCAGCCCTTCCTGCTTCAGAAACAGCGAGCATAGGACCGGGGTCAGGGTCAGCGACACGATCGCCGACGCGATCACCGCTACCGCTACGGTTACGGCGAACTCGCGGAACAACCGGCCGATGATCCCACCCATGAAGAACAGCGGGATGAACACGGCGATCAGCGAACAGGTGATCGAGATGATCGTAAAGCCGATCTGCCCGGCGCCCTTCAGCGCCGCGTCGAGCGGCCGCATCCCCTGCTCGATGTAGCGCACGATGTTCTCGATCATGACGATCGCATCGTCGACGATGAAACCGACCGAAATGGTCAGCGCCATCAGCGAGATGTTGTCGAGGCTGTAGCCGCCGACATACATGACGCCAAAGGTGGCGAGCAGCGACAATGGCACCGCCAGGCTGGGGATCACCGTCGCCCACAACGTTCGCAGGAACAGGAAGATCACGACGATGACGAGGGTGATCGTCAGCAGCATCGTCAATTGCACGTCGCTGATCGCCGCTCGCGTCGTCTGCGAGCGGTCGGACATCAGGTCGACATGGACCGCCGGCGGCAGCGATTGCTCGAGCTTCGGCATCAACGCTCTGATGCGGTCCACCACGGCGATCGTGTTGGCCCCCGGTTCCTTCTCGATGGCGATTCCTTCTGCCCGCTGGTCGCCGAACCACGAGCGCAGCCGCTCGTTCTGCACCGAGTTGATGACGTCGCCGACATCCTTGATCTGCACCGGCGCGCCATTCTTGTAGGCGATGATGATGTTGCCGTATTGCGCAGCGTTGAACAGCTGGTCGTTGGTATCGAGGGCGATCGCCTGGTGTTCGCCCTCGATTTCGCCCTTCGGCCGGTTGACCGTCGCTGCGACGAGCGCGTTGCGGACGTCCTCCAGCCCGAGACCCTTGGCGGCGAGGGACGCCGGGTTGATCTGGACGCGGGCCGCATACGGCATCGAGCCGAAGACAAAGACCTGCCCGACGCCGGGCTCGGTCGACAGGCGGTCCGCGATGACGTTGGTGGCGTACTCGTCGACTTTGTAGGGCGGCAGCTCGTCGGAGTGGACCGCATAGATCAGGACGGCAAAATTCGCCGGGTTCACCTTGCGGTAGGTCGGCGGGGTCGGCATGTCCTGGGGCAACAGGCCGCTGGCCGCATTGATCGCCTGCTGCACGTCCCCCGCCGCGGCATCGATATTGCGGCTCAGGTCGAATTGCAGCGTGATCGAGCTGACGCCGACACCGCTCCATGAGGTCATCTCGCTCAGCGACGGGATCGAGATGAATTGCTGTTCGAGCGGGGTTGCGACCGCCGACGCCATCGTGCTGGGATTGGCGCCGGGGTACTGTGCCGTGACGGTGATCGTCGGGAAGTCGACATTGGGCACCGCCGCCACCGGCAACAGGTTGTAGGCGCCGATGCCGAACACCAATACCCCCAGCATCAGCAAGGAGGTGGCAATCGGCCGTCGGATAAAGGGTTCGGAAATGCTCATCGGCGGCGGCTCGCAATCAAGAATATTCTCCCGATCCGGGGCAAAAAGCGGTGAGTTTTGGGAACTCGGTCGCTGCCGGACAACGAGACAGCGCCGTCACTCCGCCCCCTGGCGCTCTCGTGCGAGCAGCGGGCGGCCTTCGCCCGCCAGGACTTCCGCCATCCGCGATGGCCGATAAGGGCGGCCGACCCAGCGCGCGAAGCGTTCCAGATAGAGATAGACGACCGGCGTCGTGTAGAGGGTCAGCCATTGCGAGACGGCGAGGCCGCCGACGATGGCGATGCCGAGCGGCCGGCGCAGCTCGGAGCCCGCACCTTGCCCGAGCGCGATCGGCAGCCCGCCGAACAGCGCCGCGAATGTCGTCATCATGATCGGTCGGAAGCGCAACAGACAGGCCTGATGGATCGCCTCGCGCGGGCTCTTGCCCTCCAGCCGCTCGGCCTGAAGCGCGAAGTCGATCATCATGATCGCGTTTTTCTTGACGATGCCGATCAACAGGATGACCCCGATCATCGCGATCACGGTCAGGTCGTAATGCAGCAGCATCAAGGCCAACAGCGCGCCGACCCCCGCCGAGGGCAAGGCCGAGAGGATCGTAATCGGATGGATGTAGCTCTCGTAGAGCACGCCCAGCACGATGTAGACGACCAGGATCGCGGCGGCGACGAGCAGCGGCATCGACGACAGCGAGGCCTGGAACGCCTGCGCCGAACCCTGGAACGAGCCTTGGATGGTGGCTGGGATGCGCAGCGCCGCTGCAATCGCCAGGATCTTGTCGACCGCGGGACCGAGCGCCGCCCCCGGCGCCAGGTTGAACGACAGCGTCACCGCCGGAAACTGGCCCTGGTGGTTGACCGACAAGGGCTCGAGCTTCGAGGAGAAATGGGCGAACGTGCTCAACGGGATCTGCGCGCCGTTGGGCCCGGCCACGTAAACCCTGGACAGCGCGGTCGGATCCTCTTGGACTTTCGGATCGACCTCCAGGATCACCTTGTATTGATTGGTCGAGGTGAACATCGTCGCGACCTGGCGCTGGCCGAAGGCGTCATACAAGGTCGCGTCGATCAGGGACGGCGAAATGCCGAGCCGGGAAGCGGCGTCGCGATCGATCTCGAGCGCAATGTGCGGGGCCGCCACCTGCTGGTCGGAAGCGACGTCCTCCAGCTGTGGCAGCTTCCGCATCGCCCGTTCGAGGATCGGCGCCCAATGGGTCAGCTCGGCGAGATCGGTGTCGGTTAGCGTGTATTGGTATTGGGTACGGCTGAGGCGGCCGCCGATCGTGACATCCTGTCCCGACTGCATGAAGAACTTGGCGCCTTCGACGGCGGCGACTTTGGGCCGCAGGCGCTGGATGATCTGGTCCGAGCTCAACTCGCGCTCGTCATGCGGCTTGAGCTGAATGAACATCCGCGCGGTGTTTTCGGTCGGGTTGTAGGCGTAAGCTCCGGCGAAATAGATGACACCGGCAACGCCGGGCTGCTTCTGCACGATATCGGCGATCCGGTGGGCCAGCGCCGCTGTCGCCTGGAACGACGAATCCTCGCGGGCGTCAACTTCGCCGAAAATAAAGCCGGTATCCTGCTGCGGGAAAAATCCTTTGGGGATCCTCACGTACAAATACCCCGTGACCACGATCAGCGCCAAAGTCAACAGCAGGGTCAGGAATTGGTGGCGGAAGACGAAGCCGAGCCCTTTGTCGTAGGTGCGCAGCATCCACTCGAAGCCGCTCTCCGCGAGCCGGTTCAAGCGGTTTGCCGGGTGCAGCCCCTGCTCCTTCAGAAACAGTGAGCACAGCACCGGCGTCAAAGTCAGCGAGATCACCGCCGAGGCCACCACCGCCGTCGACACGGTGACGGCGAATTCGCGGAACAGCCGTCCGATAATGCCGCCCATGAAGAACAGGGGGATAAACACCGCGATCAGCGAAAAGGTGATCGAAATGATCGTGAAGCCGATCTGGCCGGCGCCTTTCAGCGCCGCGTCGAACGGGCGCATGCCCTGCTCGATGTAGCGCACGATGTTCTCGATCATGACGATCGCGTCGTTGACGATAAAGCCGACCGAAATCGTCAACGCCATCAGCGAGATGTTGTCGAGGGTGTAGCCGGCCCCGTACATGATCGCGAACGTCGCCAGCAGGGACAGCGGCACCGCCATGCTGGGGATGACCGTCGCCCATAATGTCCGCAAGAACAGAAAGATCACGAGGATCACGAGGGCGATCGTGACCATCATCGTGAATTGCACGTCATGCACCGCAGCACGGATCATCAGCGAGCGGTCGGACAGCAGGTCGACCTTGACCGAAGGCGGGATCAACGCCTCGAGGCGGGGCATCATCGCCCGGATCGTGTTGACCAATTGAATCGTGTTGGCGCCGGCCTGGCGCTGGAGCGCCAGGCCCTCGGCCGGGGTATTCCCGTACCACGCGCCGGTACGGTCGTTCTGCACCGAGTTCGATCGCCCGGCCGACATCCTTGACCCGCACCGGCGCACCGTTGCGATACGCGACGATGACGTTGCTGTAGGCGGCGGCGTTGAAGAGCTGGTCGTTGGTGTCGAGGGTATAGACTTGGTGGGCGCCTTCGAGATCGCCTTTCGGCTTGTCGATGGTCGTCGCCGCGAGCGCGTTGCGGACGTCTTCGAACCCGAGGCCGCGAGAGGCCAAAGCCCCAGGATTGATCTGCACGTGCACCGCGTAGGGCTTTTGGCCGAAGATCCGCGCTTCGGACACGCCCGGCACCGTCGACAGCTTTTGCGCGAGAACCGTGTATGCGTAATCGTCGATGCGATAGACCGGAATGCCGTCGGAATGGACCGCGAAGATCAGCACCGGGCGGTCGGCGGGATTGGTCTTGCGGTAGGTCGGCGGACTCGGCAGGTCCGACGGTAACAGCCCGCTCGCCGCGTTGATCGCCTGCTGCACGTCCTGCGCGGCGCCGTCGATGTTGCGCGACAGATCGAACTGCAGGGTGATCGAGGTCGTGCCGACGCCGCTCGTCGAGGTCATCTGGTCGAGATCGGGGATCGCCGCGAACTGCTGTTCGAGCGGGGTTGCGACCGCCGAAGCCATCGTGCCCGGGCTCGCTCCGGGATAGCTGGCGCTGACCGTAATCGTCGGAAAATCGACGTTGGGCAGTGCCGCAACCGGCAAGAGGCCGTAGGCGGCGATGCCGAACACCAGCACGCCCAGCATCAACAGCGAGGTCGCGATCGGCCGGCGGATAAACGGCTCCGAGACATTCATCGGCGATTACCTGCTATTCCGGTCGAGATTCGGCACAGGAACTGATAGACACGGGAATTCGCGAGCAGCGAGACGGCGGGCGCTGGCGGTCGCGTTCAGCTCGCCGCGCCGGGCGCCCGCTCGGCCAGGATTTTGATGCGCGCACCTTCGGTCAGCCGGTATTGTCCCTCGACCACCACCCGCTCACCCGGAGTGAGACCCTTGGTGATGACCGCGATGCCGTCCTGGATCGAGGCGACGTCAACGGCACGCCGCTCGACCGTGTCGTCGGGCTTGATGACATAGGCGTAGCGGCCGCTCGGCCCCTCCTCGATGGTCTGCGACGGCACCGTCGCGACCTCGGGGAGCACTTTGAGGATCACCCGCAGACTGACGAACTCACCGGGCCACAGGCGTTCGTCCCGATTGTCGAAGCGCGCCTTCAGGTGGATCGTGCCGGTCGATTGGTCGATCGAATTATCGATCAATGTCAGCTTGCCCTCGGACAGCAGCTTGCTGCCGTCGCCGCTGTAGGCGCGCACCGCGAGCGGCGCCTTCTCTTGGTACTCGCGGATCTCGTCGAGGTTTTCCTGCGGCAAGGTAAAGCTGACGTAGATCGGCTTCAGTTCGGTAATCGTGACCAGCACCGTATTGTCGGTGGCATGCAGGAGATTGCCTTTGTCGACCAGCCGGGCGCCGAGCCGGCCATCGATCGGCGAGCGGATGTCGGCATAGCCCAGATTGAGCGCGGCAGTATCGATCTGCGCCTGGTCGCCCTTGATCGCAGCCTCTACCTGACCGACCAGTGCGGTCTGCTGATCGTAGCTCTGCCGGGTCTGATAGCCGGTGCCGAGCAGCTTCGCGTAGCGCTCGAGGTCGAGCTTGGCCCCGGCGAGCTGGGCCTCGTCCTTCTGTTTGGCCGCCTGGGCCTGCTCGAGCGCCGCCTGGAAGGGCCGTGGATCGATCTGGAACAGCGGCTCGCCTTCCTTGACCTCCTGGCCTTCCTTGAAATCGACCTTGACGATCTGGCCGTCGACCCGGCTTTTTACCGAGACCATGTTGTAGGCCTGAACCGTGCCGATGCCGTGCAGGAACACCGGGACATTTTCGGCACGGACGGTTCCGGCGGTCACCGGCACTGCCGGGGCCGGCATCTGCGCCGTCGCCTGCGGCCCGTTCCCGCCCAGGCTGTGCCACCAGATGACTGCGATCGCTACGACGATGATCGCGGCGGCGGCGAGTGCACGCCTCAGCATGCCAAACGACTCCCTTGGTTATTAAAGTTAATGAAAGTCTATCATAGATAAACCCTATAGATTCTGCGGCAGCTTGTCCATCCCGCCAGTTCCTGACCCAGCGTGCGCGAAACGTCGCAGCCGGTCGCCCCGCATCCCCGACGAGCCGGCACGCAGCTCACGGCGCCCATTTCGGCCGCAGCGGCAAAGCAAGCGACAGGCGTCGGATCAGATGTCAGGCCGTCCGTTCGATGATGATGATAGTGTGGCGCCGATGGCATCATCCCCGGAGGACAGGTCGACGACGGGCGATCCTGCGAGGGCACTGGCGCTGCTGCGCTGGCAGGTCGAAATGGGCGCGGACGAGGCGATCGCCGAAGCACCGGTGAACCGGCTGGCCGTGCCGCCTCCGCCGGCTTCTGCCGACCGGGCGGCGAAGCCGAGCCTGCCACCCTCGGCGCCCGCGATTGCGGCGTCACCGCCGGCAGCCTTTGCCGACTCGCCGGGCGAAGCGGCGCAATCGGCGCGGTTCTTGGCGGCCGGCGCCCAGACGCTGGCCGAACTCGAAGCCGCCATCAGCGGGTTCGAGGGCTGCGCCTTGAAGCGCACCGCGACCAACACGGTCATCGCCGACGGCAATCCCGCGGCACCCGTCATGATCATCGGCGAGGCCCCGGGGGCTGATGAGGACCGGATCGGGCGACCCTTCGTCGGGCGCGCCGGGCAGCTGCTCGACCGCATGCTGGCGGCGATCGGCCTCGGCCGACAGGATGTCTTGATCACCAACGCGATCTACTGGCGTCCGCCCGGCAACCGCACCCCGACTGCCGACGAGATCGCCGCCTGCCTGCCCTTCGTGCTGCGCCAGGTTGCGTTGGTCCGGCCCAAGGTGCTGGTGCTGGCCGGCGGCACCGCGGCCCGCGCGCTTCTGCCGCCCGGCCCCGGCATCACCCGGTTGCGCGGCCGCTGGTTCGATCTCGCCATTCCCGGGCTCGACCGGCCGGTGCCGACTTTGCCGATGTTCCATCCATCGTTTCTGCTGCGCACCCCGGAGCGCAAGCGTGAGGCCTGGCACGATTTGCTGGCCCTGCGCGCCCGCCTCGACGCGCTGCTGCGAGCCGAGCCAGGGCCCGGCTAGCCGCCGGCGCGCGGCCGGGCTATCTTCGGCGCATCGTCAGATGGAGCGATCGCCATGCCCGGCCGGCTCGATGAAACCCGCCCCTTCCTGCCCGTCAACATCGCGTTGCTGACGGTGTCGGACACCCGCGACGCGGCCCAGGACCGCTCCGGCGACACGCTTGCCGACTTGGCGACCGGGGCCGGGCACCAGATCGCCGCGCGGCGGATCGTGCGCGACGACCAGGACGCGATCGTGGCGCAGCTCAAGGCCTGGATCGTCGACCCGCAGATCGACGTCGTGATCTCGACCGGCGGCACCGGGGTCACCGGACGCGACGTGACGCCCGAAGCGTTTCACCAGGTCTACGAAAAGGAGATCGCCGGTTTTGGCGAGCTGTTCCGTTGGCTCAGCTACCAGAAGATCGGGACCTCGACGATCCAGAGCCGGGCGACGGCCGGGGTCGCCGGCGGCACCTATCTGTTCGCATTGCCGGGGTCGCCCGGCGCCTGCCGCGACGCTTGGCAGGACATCCTCGTCCATCAGCTCGACAACCGCTTCCGGCCATGCAATTTCGTCGAGCTGATGCCGCGCCTGCAGGAGCATTGAGAGCGCCGGGCTGCGGTGGCGGCGGCCCGGGCGATGAAGCTGTTCGACCGCATCGACGCGGTGCCGGCCGTGTCGGCCGAGGAGGCGCAGCTTCTCGACAGCGTGCGCGCCTTGGCGCGCGAGCGGATCGGGCCGCGGGCCGCGGCTCACGACCGCTCGGGCGAATTCCCGTGGGACAATGTCCGCGACATCAACGCGCTCGGCCTCAACGCGATGTTCGTGCCCGAGGCCTATGGCGGGGCGGCGTTCTCCTATGCCGCCTATCTCGCCTGCGTGCGCGAGCTGAGCCAGGCCTGCGCCTCGACCGGGATCATTTGGGCGACGAACTTTCATGCAACCAGGCCGCTGATCGACTTCGGCAGCGAGGAGCAGAAGCGGCGCCTGCTGCCGCGCGTCGCCGAGGGCGCGCTCGCGGCACTGGCGATCACCGAGCCCGAGGCCGGCTCGGATGCGACCCATATGACCACCCGCTTCACCCCGTCGGGCGACGCGATCGTCGTCTCGGGCGGCAAGACCTTCATCACCAATGGCGATGTCGCCGAGCTGATCCTGGTGTTCGGCAAATGGGCCGGGATCGAGGATGGCCGCAAAGCGATCTCGGCGCTGGTCCTCGAAAAAGGCACCCCGGGCTTCAGCGTGCTGCGCACAGAGGACAAGATGGGGCATCGCGCTTCCTCGACCGCGGCGCTCGCCTTCGAGGACATGTGTGGTGCCCCGCGCCAATCTGCTGGCCGGGCCCGGCGCCGGCCTGCCCTTGCTGCTGGCGTCCTTGAACAAGTCGCGGCCGAGTGTTGCCGCCCATGCGCTCGGCATCGCCCGCGCCGCCTTCGAGGATGCCGTCGCCTACGTCAACGAGCGGCGCCAGTCGGGCCGGCGGATCATCGAGTTCCAGGGCATCCAGTTCCTGCTCGCCGACCTCGCCGCCGAGCTGGCGTTGTGCGAGAGCTGGTTGTGGCACGTCGCCCGGCTGGTCGATCAGGGTGCGTCGGATTTCGCAGCGGAAGCCTCGATCCTGAAATTGCGCGCGTCCGACCTGGCGATGCGGATGACGACCGAGGCGGTGCAGCTCTATGGCGGCTACGGCTATATCAAGGAATATCGGGTCGAGCGGCTGATGCGCGACGCCAAGATCACCCAGATCTGGGAAGGCACCAACCAGATCCACCGACAGATCATCGGCCGCAGCCTGATCGCCCGAAATTAGACGCCGGCGCCGCATTGTCGTCGCGCCTGCCTCAAACTCGCCTCAATCGCGCCGTTAGCGCTATCAGGCCAGCAACATCGGTGATCCATGTCCCTCCGGTTGATTTTCGCGCTCCTTGGACTTGCTGTCGCCCAGCCGGCGCTGGCGCAGCAACAGGAGCCCCCGGCCCGCGTCGGCAGCGTCAGCTACGTTTCCGGCACGATCGCGTTCCACACCGCCGGCGAAACCCAGTGGTCGGCGGCGGGGGTCAATTATCCGGTCGCGACCGGCGGCTCGTTCTGGACCGATCCGCAGGCCCGCGCCGAGCTTCAGATCGGCCCCAGCACGGTCGACATGGCCGGCGGCACCGAGATCGACGTGACCGACCTGAACGAGCAGGTCGCACAGATCGGCATTCCGCAGGGCGCGCTCTACCTGCATCTGCGTCAGCTCGAGGCCGGCCAGAGCTTTGAGATCGACCTGCCGCAGGGTGCCGTCTGGCTGCTGCAGCCCGGGGCTTACGACATTGACGCCGGCGCCGCGAACCAGCCGGCCCGCGTCGCCGTGTTCGCCGGCAGCGCCCGCTTTGTCGGCGGCAGCGCCGACACCGGCGTCAACCCCGGCGACACCGCGGTGCTCAGCGGGTCGAACCCGGTCACGGTACAGGTCGCGCGCGCCGCTCCCGATGCGTTCGTCGCCTGGGCCCGCTCGCGCGACTATCAGCAGAGCCAGGTAGCAGCGGCGACCCACTACGTTTCGCCGCAGATGACCGGCTACGCCGATCTCGACCAATACGGCGGCTGGCAGACGAGCCCGCAATATGGCGAAGTCTGGTATCCGAGCCAGGAGCCGGCGAATTGGGCGCCCTATCGCGACGGCCGCTGGGTCTGGGTGCAGCCCTGGGGCTGGACCTGGGTCGACCAGCAGCCTTGGGGCTTCGCGCCGTTTCACTATGGCCGCTGGGCCTATATGGACAATCGCTGGGGCTGGGTACCCGGCCAATACGTGCCGCAGCCGGTCTACGCGCCCGCACTCGTCGCCTTTGTCGGCGCAGCGGCGGGCGGGTTCATCGCCGGCGGCGGGGGACCTTCGGTCGGCTGGTTCCCGCTTGCGCCAAACGAGCCCTATTGGCCGAGCTACACCCACAACCAGAACTACATCCGCAACGTCAATCGCGCCAACGTACGGGACATCAACACCATTGTGACGCGATCGAACGGAGCGCCGCCGGCGCAGGCCACGAACGGAAATTTCGCCAACCGGCGGTTTGCTACGGTGGTGCCGCAGCAGGTCTTCGCCAACGCCCAGCCGGTGGCGCCGCACGCGCTGCACGTCGCCCCCGCCGCACTGGCGAAGGCGCCGGTCGTGCTGCATCCGCCCGCGGTGAGGCCGGCCGCAAGGCCCGCGGCCGTGGCGGTGCGCGGCCCGACGACGACACGCCCGGTGCCGAAGGGTCCGGGCGTCCCGCCGCCCGGTCGTCCGGGAACGGCGGCGGCGAGCCTGCCGGGGGCAGCCGCCCACCCGCCGGGAACGCCCGCGGGGCACGGCCCTGGGCCCGGCCACCCGCCCGCGCCGGCCAACACCGCCGCCATTCCGCCGCGCCCCGGCGCGGCCAACGCCAACGAGCATGGGCCTCATGCTCCCGCGGCCATCGGTGAGGCGAAAACGCCGGCGCCGGGAACGCCCGAACGCGGCACCGCGCATCCGGCCGGGGTGCCGAACACGGCGGCCCTGCCCGCGCCGGGACGACCGGGCGCGGCTGCGGTTCGGCGCGAAGTCCCGCCGCGGCCCGCGGCTAGCCCCGAACGTCGCCCCGCGGCGCTTAACGAAGCCCACCCGGCAGCATCGCCGCGACCGGTCGCGGCGCCCCATCCCCAGGCGCAGGTCATCCGCCCGCCGGCTCCCGTTGCCCGCCCGGTCCCCGCTGCCCGCCCGGCCCCGGTTGGCCGCCCGGCGCCTGTCGTGGTTCGCCCGCCAGCCCCGGTGGCCCACCCGGCCGTCGCCCGTCCGGCACCGGTGGCCCATCCGCCGGCCGCGCGGCCGGCCGCAGCGGTGCCGCATCCCCCGGCGGCGCATGCGCCACCCGCCCGCGGCGGCAAGCCCGAAGAGAAGCACGAATAGCTCCACAGCCCACGACGCCGAACCGGATCGGCAACCTCGATCGCCGCGACAGGCCGGTGGGCCGGCCGAGGAACGCCGGCTCCTGTTCCGAGGTTCCGAAGGTAAACCTTCTCAATCGAGGTCGATCATGTTCAGCAGCAGCGATTTCGACGAACTGGTGGCGATCGAGGCCCGACCCGCCATCTCGCTCGCAGTCGGCGGCCCGCAATGTCGCTCTCGATCGCCTCAACACAAGGCTCGGCAGCACCCAGGCGACGACCAAGCCCGATGAAATCGTCCGCGCGGCGCGTTATGCCCGGGTCGACACGCTATTCCTCGGCGGCGACGAGCACCTCTGGGGCGATTTCGACGAAGTGGCCGATCGGATCGTCGGCCACTCGCAGGCCGTGGAAGGCGCTGTCGACCTGCTCGACTACGCCGCCCGGATGACCCTGCGCCAGGGCGGCCGGGTCATGCTGGTCGCACGCGACGCGCTTCCGCCGCCCGGTCTCCCCGCGGCGATCCTGCGGTATTGAATTGCCCGAGCACGACGCCCACTCATCGCCCCGCGAGGCCGGGCGTTTTATTCCTGGTGGATGCCGAGCAGGTCGCCGATACGGTCGGCCGCCTTGAGGCCGGAGCCGGTCAGCACCGCGACCGTCGTCTCGCCGGGCTTGATCGTGCCGTCGCGCATCAGCCGGGTCAGCGCAGCGCCAGCGGTGGCCGCGGTGGGCTCGACGAAGAGCCCGAGCCGGCCGAGTGCGGCAAGTGCCGGCGCGATCTCTGCCTCCGGAACGGCGACGACGCCCCCCCGCGAGTGGCGCAATGCGCGCAACACCGCCGCCGCACGCACCGGCCGCGTCGTGGCGATTCCGTCGGCGACGGTCGGAGCGGCGGCGAACGGCACCAACCCGTCGGCGCCGGCCTCCCAGGCCGCCGCGAACGCCGCGCAATTTGCCGCCTGAACCGCGAACAGCCGCGGTCGGCTGCCAATTTCGCCGGCCCTTTCGAGCTCGTCGAAGCCGCGTTCGAGGCCCAGGATATTGCTGCCGTAGCCGGTCGGCACCAGGATGTTGTCGGGTACGCCGATAACCCAGCTGCTCCCAGAATTCGAACGCCAGGGTCTTGGTGCCCTCGATAAAATAGGGGTGCCAGTTATGGCTCGCATAAAAGCTTTCGCCGGCGGCGG
The DNA here is from genome assembly GCA_963795485.1 of uncultured Alphaproteobacteria bacterium. GTDB lineage: Bacteria > Pseudomonadota > Alphaproteobacteria > ATCC43930 > CGMCC-115725 > AP-15. The sequence continues at coordinate 267,159 of CAWCIL010000006.1, read as the reverse complement.
CGAGCGCCGCCTCGGTCACCGCCTGGCGGGTCCCGGGGATTGCGCGAACATCCGCGCCGGCGGCGGCGATCTGCACCAGCTTGGCGCGCGGAGCGGCGGCGGGACGTAAATCCGGCAAGGGATGCCGCCAGCAGCCGCGTAGGTCGCGATCGAAGACCCGGCGTTGCCCGACGAATCCTCGTGGATCGGCCCGACCCCGACCTCCAGAAGGTGATTGATCATGACTGCCGTGCCGCGGTCCTTGAACGAACCGGTCGGCATCTGCGATTCGAGCTTGAACCAGATAGGTACACCCTGCCAGTCGCGGCGCACCAGCGGGGTCCAGCCCTCGCCGAGCGACACGCATGGCGGGTCGCGCACCGCCAGTGCCGCCGCATAGCGCCATAGCGAGGCCTCGCTCGGGACGATATCGGCGTGGCGCAGCCCATGCCCGGGCATCAGGTCTAAGGGGCTGCCGCAATCGCACCGCCAGCGCGGTTGGTCGGCGGTCCAGCTCCGCCCGCAGGCCGGGCATCGATAAAGCGGGGCGGGATCGGTCGGGATGGTCATCGCTCCTCTGCGGCCAACAGCAGACCACGACTTCGCATTGGTGGAAAGGCCAAAGCCCGGCCTAGCCTGAGGCCGAATTTCCGCAACATCGGTCCGGCCACGCCGATCTCTGAGCGATCGCGAGATAAGCGTCGCAAACCCGCCGGCGACATTTGAAACAGGCGACACGTTGACGGTCGTCGGGGTATAGACGCGGGTCGGCGTGTGCTCTCGCTCGCCGACAAACCGAACATAAACCGCCACAACTGGGAGGATCGTCGTGACCAAGGCCGCATTTTTGCAGAAATTCGACCGCCGCAGCGTGATCAAGGGGGCTGTCGGCGCCGGAATCACGCAAATCGCCGCACCTTTCGTGATCACCGCGCGGGCCGCGGACATCATCAAGTTCGGTCTCGACGATCCGCTGACCGGCACCTATGCCGAGCTCGGCAAGAACGAGCAGATCGGGTGCCAGCTGGCGATTTCGCAGATTAACGCCAAGGGCGGCATCCTCGGCCGCCAGACCCAGCTCCTGGTCGAGGATTCGACCAGCGCCGACACCGGCATCGCGGTGCAGAAGGCGCGCAAGCTGATCGAGCGCGACAAGGTCGATTTTCTGCTCGGCAACGTCAATTCGGCGATGGCGCTGGCGATCGGCGAGGTCGCCAACCAGGCGAAGAAATTGCTGATCGTCACCGGCGGCCATACTGACGGGGTCACCGGCAACGATTGCCATTGGAACGTGTTCCGCGTGTGCAACACGACACGGATGGAAACCGACGCGGTGTCGAAGACACTGCTGAGCAAATACGGCAAGCGGTGGTATTTTCTTACTCCCGACTACGCCTTCGGGCACACCTTGCAGCAGGGCTTTGAGGCGAACCTGAAGAAGTTCGGCGGCACCGAAGTCGGCGCTTCGCTGACCCCGCTCGGCACGACCGACTATTCGTCCTATCTGATCAAAGCGCAGGCGGCGAATCCCGATGTCATCATCTTCCTGCAGGCGGGCGACGACGCGGTCAACGCTTTGAAGCAGGCGGTCGAGTTCGGGCTCAACAAGCGCTTCCACATCGCCGGCGCGCAGCAGGAGCTCGAAGTGCTCGAAGGCCTGCCGCCCGACGCCCGCATCGGCACCTGGGTGTTCGAATGGTACTGGGTGCAGCCCAACGTGCCGCACGTCAAAGAATTCGTCGCCGAGATCAGAAAGGTCAACGGCGGCAAGGTGCCGACCGCGCGCCATTGGTTCGGCTATACCGCGGCCTGGACCTGCGCGCTGGTCGCCAACCAAGAGAAGACGCTCGATCCGCTCAAGCTCGCCAAGGCGCTCGAAGGCTTCAAGCTGCCCCCGGAGATCGCCTTGATGCCCTACGACACCTTTTATCGCGCCGGCAACCATCAGCTGATGCCAACGCTCTATGTCGGCCACGCGGTGGCGAAGGGCCCCGAGCCCGAAGATCTGTTCCACGTCGATCAGCTGGTCAAAGGCGTCGATGCGGCTCTTGCCTGTCGCCGAGACCGGCTGCCACCTCAAATGGCCGGCTTGACCCCGCTGATGATCTCTCTACGAACAGCGCGGCTCTACCCTCACCCACCTCTCCCGCACCGCGCGAGAGGGCGCCGAGCACAGTGAGGCGGGTGAGGACGACCTCGGGCGCCTTTCGACCATGACTCAGCTGATCCTGTTCAACCTGTTCAACGGGCTGATCATCGGCGCGTTCTACGCGCTGATGGCGCTCGGTCTGTCGCTGATCCTGAACCTGACCGGGGTGATCAATTTCGCGCATGGCGGCTTTCTGGCGCTGGGCGCCTATATCGCGTTTTCGCTGACCCCCTATCTCGGCTTTTGGGGTGCGCTCGCGCTCGCCCCGATCCTGACCGCGGCGATCGGCCTGATGGTCGAGCGCATTCTGATCCGCCCGCTATACGGCCGCGATCCGTTGTACAGCCTGCTCTTGACCTTTGGCCTCGCCTTTATGCTGGAGGACGGCACGCGCTTTATTTGGGGCGCCCAGACCCTACCCTTTGCGGTCCCCGATTGGCTGATGAGCCCGCTCAGCGGCCGGTTCTTTTTCCTGACCGGCTATCGCCTGTTCATGGTCGTCCTGGTGGTTGCGGCGGTCGCGGCGTTGTTTCTGATCCTGAACCGCACCCGTCTCGGCATGCGCATCCGGGCCGGGACCCTGGATCTGGAAACGGTGTCGGTGCTCGGCGTGAACACCCGCATCCTTCGCAGCCTCAATTTCGGCCTGGGCATCTACCTCGCCGGCCTTGCCGGCGTGCTCGCCGCCGGCATGCTCGGGCTGCAGCCGACAATCGGCAGCACGCTGATCATGCCGAGCTTTGTCGCGATCATCATCGGCGGCCTCGGCAGCCTGCCGGGAACTCTGTTGGGTGGGCTTCTGATCGGCGTCGCCTCGGGGATCACGACCGTGTTCTTTCCGTCCGCTTCCGAGGCGGTGATTTATGTGCTGATGGCGCTCGTCCTGCTCGTCCGGCCGCGCGGGCTGCTCGGCGAGGAAGGCCGGTTCTAGTGAGCCCGCTCAAGAAGCGCATCGCCGACATCGCGGTCTGGGCGCTGCTGCTGACCATGCCCTATTGGCTCGATTGGATCGGCGGCTATACGGCGCTGGGGACCCAGGTGCTGGTGCTGGCCCTGGCCGCGATGTCGCTGAATTTTCTGTTGGGGTTTACCGGCGTCCTGTCGTTCGGCCATGCCGCCTATTTCGGCCTCGGCGTCTATGGAGCCGGGCTGACGATCAGGTACCTGGTGCCGAATACGCTGGTCGGCATGGCGGTCGGGGTCGGGGTCGGCACGGTCGCCGCCGCGCTGATCGGCCTGTTGATCGTGCGCCTGCGCGGCATCTATTTCGCCATGGTGACGATCGCCTTTGGTCAGGTGTTCTATTTCGTCGCCTATCGCTGGAATTCGGTCACCGGCGGCGACGATGGGCTTTCAGGGTGGCAGCGGATGCCGGTCGATCTCGGCTTCCTCAAAGCCGATATTCTCGGCCATCCCCACGTCTTCTATTATTTCGTCCTGTTCTTCTTTGCCGTCGCGGTAACGATCATGGCGGCGTTGCTGCGCTCGCCGTTCGGGCGCACCTTGCTGGCGATCCGCGAGAACGAACGGCGCGCACGGTTTCTCGGCATCCCTGTCGATCAGCACATCTGGCTGTCCTGGGTGATCTCGTGCCTGTTCGTCAGCCTCGCCGGCACCCTCTACGCGCTGCTCAACAATTTTGCCGACCCGCACGATCTGCGCTGGGACCAGTCGGGGGATTTCGTGATCATGGCGGTGCTGGGCGGGATGCGGGTCTTCTGGGGGCCGCTGATCGGCGCCGCGATCTTTGTCGTGCTGCAGGATTACATTTCGAGCCAGACAGCCAATTGGATGTCGTTCATCGGCCTGTTCTTCGTGCTCGTGGTGCTGTTCTTTCCGCAGGGCGTGCTCGGTGTTTTCGGGCGCAGGACCGCGCGATGAGCTTGTTGGAGGTCGAGACCGTGTCGCGCCACTTTGGCAGCCTGGTCGCGGTCGACACGGTCTCGCTGTCGGTCGAGCCGGGCGAGCTGCGCGCCGTGATCGGCCCGAACGGCGCCGGCAAGACCACTTTCTTCAACCTGATCAGCGGCTTTTTGTCGCCGAGTTCGGGCCGTATCCGGTTTGACGGCGAGGACATCACCGGGTTATTGCCGGCGCGGCGCGTCTGGCGCGGCATCGCGCGCACCTTTCAGATCACCGAAATATTTCCCGAGCTCACAGTGCGCGAAAATCTGCGCATCGCGGTCGAGACGGCGTCGGGCTATCGGCTGCGGCCGTGGATCTCGCGCCGGGCCGAGGCGGCGGTCGGCGCGCGCGTCACCGATCTCACGAAGCGCGGCGGCTTGACCGATCGCGAGGACCGGCGGGTCGGCGAACTGAGCCACGGCGACCAGCGCGCGACCGAAATCATGATGGCGCTCGCGCTCAACCCTCGCCTGTTGCTGCTGGACGAGCCGACCGCCGGCATGGGCGAGCAGGAAACCTACGCGATCACCCGGCTGATCCGCCGATTGCACCGGGAGGAAGGACTGTCGATCGTGCTGATCGAGCACGATATGCGCGTCATCTTTCACCTCGCCGACCGGATCATGGTCCTGGCCGAGGGCAGGATGCTGGCGGACGGCACGCCGCAAGAAATTGCCGCCGACGAGCGGGTGCAGGCGGCCTATCTGGGACAGACGGCATGACCGTCCCGGCGCTCGCAGTCGAACAGCTCCACACCTTTTACGGCAAGAGCCACATCCTGCACGGCGTCGGGCTCGAAGTGCGCGAGGGCGAGATCGTGACCCTCTTGGGGCGCAACGGCGCCGGCAAGACCACGACCTTGCGCAGTCTCGTCGGGCTGACGCCGCCGCGCGAGGGGGCGGTGCGGATCTTCGGTCAGGCCACCACCCTGTGGCCGCCCTATCGCATCGCCGCGCTCGGCGTCGGCTATGTGCCCGAGGGACGGCGGATATTTCCCAATCTGACCGTCGCGGAAAACCTGCTGGTCCCGCTCGAACGGCCGGGCCCGTGGTCGATCGCGCGCATCCATGGTCTGTTTCCGCGCTTGGCCGAGCGCCGCAACAATAAGGGGCGCCAGCTGTCGGGCGGCGAGCAGGAAATGCTGGCGATCGCCCGCGCGTTGATCCTCAATCCCCGGCTGTTGATCCTCGACGAGCCGTCGCAAGGCCTTGCCCCGCTGATCGTGCAGGAAGTGTTCCGAGTGGTGACCGCGGCGCGACAGGAGGGGATCTCGATCCTGCTGGTCGAGCAGAATGTGCGTGCGGCGGTCGAGATCGCCGACCGCGCCTATGTGCTCGACGACGGCCGCGTCGTCTTTTCCGGCGCCGCCGCCGAATTCGCCAAGGACGAGGAGCGCGTGCGGGCGCTCACCGGGGCCAGCCCCGAAGCCTGGTCCGACACCGAAACGGAGTAGCGAGCGCCGGCTTATTTCGGCGCGGCGGCCGAGGGGTGGAACAGCTGCTTGCCGTTGACCCTGTAGCCGCCGATCGCGGCCTGGCCGGCCGGCGAAACGAGCCAAGCCGCCAGGCGGTGGGCCGGTTGCTGCTTGGCCTCGGGATGCTTCTTCGGATCGAGCAGGATCACGTCATAGCGGTTCAACAGCCTCGGGTCGCCTTCGACCAGAACGGCAAGATCGCCCTTGTTGCCGAAGCTGAGCCACGTCCCGCGATCGCTGATCGTGTAGGCGCCCATGGCCCGCAGCCGCGTTGCGCCGTCGACTTGCAGAGGCCCGCCATATTCCGCCCACAAATCGGTTGTCCCGGCATGCACGAGCGCGGCCACGATCGGCAGCGCCAGCACGGTCTGCGCCAGCACCATGGCGCTCGGCGTGAACAGCAGGCCAAGACCGCCGAGGGCACCCGAGCGGGAGAGGAGCAGGTACAGCACCAGCCCGACGACGACGGGCGGCAGCCCGAGCAGCGCGTTGATCGCAACGACCAAGACGCGCCGCCCCGGCACGCGATAGACGCAGAGTGCCGCGCCAAGCGCGCTTCCGAGCACGCTTGCCAGCGCGGCGGCGGCCAGGCTGACCCCGAGCGACAGCCCGACGATGCGGCCGAACCCCTCTGCATCGAGGGTCGCCCAAAGCTCTCCGAGAGACATGAATTGAGCAATCGCTGACGCCCGAGGGCGAAAGGCGGCGAGACTGTCCAGTGCGACGGGCCATGTCCACCCGGACCCCGAGGCTTGCGTCGCGCCGCGGCTGGTCGCGTGCTAGGATCGCCGACGGCTGGCGGATCGGAGCATGGCAAATGAGCATCGAGCTGGCGAGCGCCGAACCCTTTGCGGCACCGCTGGTCGACAGCCTCGCGGTGCGGGTCGTCGTCGACTCGGCTTATGACCGGTTTATCGGCGACGCCACCCATCCGATGGCTCGGATCGAGCATGTCCGCCACATCCCGGGTCACGAGCAATCGACCTTTGCCGGCGAATGGGGCTTGTCGCTCCATCTCGCCTCGGAGCAAGCCGGGGCCCGCTCCGCATACCTGCTCGATTTCGGCTACACGGCCGAGGTGCTGATCCGCAATTTCGCGCTGCTCGACCTCGATCCCGGCCGGATCGACGGTCTGATCCTCAGCCACGGCCACCGCGACCATTACGGCGGGCTCGAAGGGTTCGTCGCCCGCCATCGCGTCCATATGCCGTCCGACCTCAAGCTATTCGCCGGCGGCGAGAACGCCTTTGCCGAAAAATGGATCAAACAGCGCAATGTCGATCCGGTCTCGTGGGGCAGGCTCGACCGCGCCGCGATCGAGGCGGAGCATGTCGCGACGGTGTGCTGCGACGGGCCCCAGGCGCTCGCCGGCCCGTTCACCACCGGGCCGATCGCCCGCAATTCATTCGAGCAGATCTCGGGCAGCACCTTGATCGAACCCGCAACCCCGGCGCCCGATCCCCCCCCCCCGCCTCGCGTGCGTGGCTGGCTATGACCGGTTTATCGGCGACGCCACCCATCCGATGGCCGTCGAGCATGTCCGCCACATCCCGGTCACGAGCTCGACCTTGCCGCGTGGGCTTGTCGCTCATCTCGCCTCGAGCGCGGCCCGCTCCGCATACCTGCTCGATTTCGGCTACCGCCGAGGTGCTGTCCGCTTTCGCGCTGCTCGACTCGTCCCGCCGTCGCGGTCTGATCCTCAGCAGCCACGCGACCATTAGGCGGCTCGGGGTTCGTCGCCCGCCATCGCGTCCAAGCGTCCGACCTCAAGCTATTGCCGCGCGAGCCTTTGCCGAATGATCACAGCCATGTCGTCCGGTTTCGTGGCAGGCTGACCGCGCCGCGATCGAGGCGGACTGTGCGACGTGTGCTGCGACGGCCCCAGGCGCTCGCCGGCCCGTCACCCCGGGCCGATCCCCCAATTCTCGAGCAGATCTCGGGCAGCACCTTGATCGAACCCGCAACCCCGGCGCCCGACCATTTCACCGAAGCCGAACGCTTGGGGCGCTTGGTTCCCGATCAGCATCCGGACGAGCACGCGACCTGCTACCTGGTGCAGGGCCGCGGCCTCGTCGTCATCTCGTCATGCGGGCATGTCGGGCTGATCAACACGATCAAAACCGCGATGGCGGTGGCCGGCGTTGACAAATTGCACGCGGTTCTCGGCGGCTTTCACCTCGGCCCGGCGCCGATGGATTATGTCGAGCACACCGTCGCCGAGCTCAAAAGCCTGTCGCCCGACGTGGTCGTCCCGATGCACTGCAGCGGCGGCAAGTTCATCGAGGCGATGCGCCGCGAAATGCCCGACCGCCTGGTCACCACCAACATCGGCAGCCGGTTTATCTTCGGGGTGTGAGGCTGCAGCCACCAGCCTGCGCTGGCTCAGACCAGCATTTTCTGGGTTTCGAGGTCGTCCTCGACAAAGGCTCGGACGGCGTCGTCGATGCCGGAATTGGCGGTAAAGCCGAGAGCGATGGCGCGCGGGGCGGCGAGCGCCCGCGGCCAGCCGGCGACGATCGCCTCGATCTGCGGATCGTGCTGCCAGCGGATCCGGGCGTGGGCGGCCTCGCCGCCGGCGCGACGCACCGCCTCGACCATGTCGCCGACCGCGACCGAAAACCCCGGCAATTGCAATGACCGGTTGGCGCCGAAAGCGTCGGCCGGCAGTTCATGGGCGCGGTGCAGGGCGGCGACCACCCGGCGCGGCGAGGCCAAGGCCATCACCAGGTCGGGCGAGACCGGGCAGATCGCGTCCTCTCCCGAGAGCGGCTCGCGAATGATCGAAGAGGCGAAGGTCGAGGCGGCGCGGTTGGGCCGGCCCGGCCGCACCACCACGGTCGGCAGCCGCAACGCACGGCCGTTGACAAAACCTTTGCGGCTGTAGTCGTTGACCAGCAATTCGCCGATCGCCTTCTGCGCGCCATAGGAAGATTGGGGCGTCAGCGGCGTGTCGTCGCCGACCGCGGGCGGGAGCTTGCCGCCGTAGACCGCGAGCGAGCTGGCGAAGACGAAGCGCGGGCAGGTTCCGAGCGCGCGGCAGGCGTCGAGCATGGCGCGGGTGCCGTCGAGGTTGACCCGGTAGCCGAGATCAGGGTCCGCCTCGGCCTGGCCGCTGACCACCGCCGCGAGATGAAACACCGCCGCAGCACCGGGTGCGAGCAGCCGGTGCACGGTCTCGCGGTTGGCGATGTCGCCGGTTACCAGCTTCAGCCGCCGGTCGTGCGGCAGTGGCAATACCGGCTCGGCGTTGTCGAACAGCACCAGCTCGTCGAGCGACCCGAGGCTGCTGCCCCGCTCGAGCAGCAGCAATGCCAACCGCCGCCCGAGAAAGCCGCAACCCCCGGTAATGACGATGCGCATCGCCTACCCTCTAATCCCGTACCGCGCGGCCCAGCCGAGGCCGGCCGTGGTCTCGGCTTTCGGCCGGTATTCGCAGCCGATCCAGCCGGAATAGCCGATCTCGTCCAACAGACCGAACAGGTAGGGGTAGTTGATCTCGCCGACATCGGGTTCATGCCGGCCAGGATTGCCGGCGATCTGGATATGCGGGTAACGGCCGGCGAGGGTCCGGATATGGTGGGCGAGGTCGCCCTCCATGATCTGCACGTGGTAGAGGTCGAGCTGGAGCTGCAGATTGGGGTGGCCGACCTCGTCGATGACCGCCATCGCCTGGGTCGTGGTGTTCAGGAAATAGCCGGGGATGTCGCGGTTGTTGATCGGCTCGATGATCGCGGTGACGCCTTCGGGTGCGAGGCGCTCGGCGGCAAAGCGCAAATTGGCGACATAGGCACGCTCGGCCTCCGCGCGGTCGCGGCCTTCGGGCCACAGCCCGGCCATCGCGTGCACGAGCCGGCAATTGGTCGCCTTCGCATAGGTCAGCGCCTGCTCGACCCCGGCGCGGAATTCCGCTTCGCGCCCGGGCAGGGCCGCCATGCCGCGCTCGCCCGCCGCCCAGTCGCCCGGCGGCATGTTGAACAATGCCTGGGTAAGCCCGTTGCGGGTCAGCGCCGCGGCGACGGTCTCGGGCCGCTGGTCGTAGGCGCCGAGATATTCGACCGCCTTGAAGCCGCACCGGGCGGCGGCCGCGAAACGGTCGAGAAATCCGACCTCCTGAAAGATGAAGCTGAGGTTAGCGGCGAATTTCGGCATGGCGCGTCCTCCCGGCAGCGGCTCGCCAGTCAGCTTGGGGACGCGAAAAGGAGAGGACAACACCATGAGGTTTCTATGGAATGTCTTCGTTAGGTATGGCATCGAGGCGCGCGCGGCGGCGATGATGGCGCTGTCCAATAGGGGGGGGGGGGGGGGGGGGGGGGGGGGTGTAGGGGGGGGGGGGGGGGTTGGTGTTGTGGGGGGGGGGAAAAAGGGGGAGGAGGGGGGGGTTTTTTTTTTTTTTTTTTTTTTTTTTGAGTGAGGGGAGGTGTGGGGGGAAGTGTGCGCGCTCGGGGGATTATCCGCGCGCGTGATAGTTTTCATGAAGTGAAGGTCCATCAATAAGCGCTTTAGAAGTAATGTTTTCCCGGTTTGCGGCCGGCGCATCGGAACGCTAGTGTTCTCTGGCGCGCGAGCGAACGCAAGGGAGGCCGCTGGTGGCTGTATTGCTGGGAGCGATCGCCGACGATTTCACCGGCGCCACCGATTTGTGCAACACCTTGGTGCGGCGCGGCATGCGCAGCGTGCAATTGATCGACGTGCCGGGGCCGGCGGCGGGCGTCCCCGATGCCGAGGCGGTCGTCATCGCGCTGAAAAGCCGGACGGCGCCGGCGGCCGACGCGATCGGCAAGAGCCTTGATGCGCTCGCCTGGCTGAAGGCGGCCGGGGCGCGCCAGATCCTGTTCAAATACTGCTCGACCTTCGATTCGACCGACGCCGGCAATATCGGCCCGGTCGCCGAGGCGCTGCTCGACGCGCTCGGCAGCGACTTCACCCTGTTCTGCCCGGCCTTTCCGGAAAACGGGCGCAGCATCTATCAGGGCTACCTGTTCGTCGGCGACGTGCTGCTGTCGGAATCGGGAATGCGCGACCACCCGCTGACCCCGATGCGCGACCCCTCGCTGGTGCGCGTGCTGCAACGGCAGAGCCGCGGCCGGGTCGGGCTGGTGCCGCGGCACGATGTGGCGCGGGGCGCATCGGCGATCCGCGACGCCTTTGCCGCGCTGCGGCAGGCGCGCTTTCGCCACGCGATCGTCGATGCCATCGCCGACCGCGATCTCGAGGCGATCGGCGAGGCCGCGGCCGATTTCCCGCTGATTACCGGCGGGTCGGGGATCGCTCTCGGACTGCCGGCGAATTTCCGTCGCCGGGGCCTGCTCGGCGATACCGGCGCTGCCGACGCGCTGCCGCCGGTCGCGGGTGCGGCGGCGGTGCTGTCCGGATCGTGCTCGACCGCGACCCTGGCGCAGGTCGCGTATATGGGGGAGCGCGCGCCCGTGTTCAGGATCGACCCGATTGCCGCGGCCGCCGGACGCGACGTTGCCGAGGAGGCGCTCGCCTGGGCGGGGCCGCGGCTCGGCGAGCGGCCGGTCCTGATCAGCGCGACGGCGCCGCCCGAAGACGTCGCCGCGGTCCAGCAGATGCTCGGCCGAGAGCGCGCCGGTGCGATCGTCGAAGGCGTCATGGCGCAGATCGCGCGCGGCCTCGTCGATGCGGGCGTGCGGCGGTTGGTGGTCGCCGGCGGCGAGACTGCGGGGGCGGCGGTGCAGGCGCTCGGCGTCACTGGGCTGCGCATCGGCCCTCAGATCGATCCCGGCGTGCCGTGGACCGTGAGCCTCCCCGGGAGCTTCGATCACCCGCAATTGGCGCTGGCGCTCAAATCCGGCAATTTCGGCGCCCCCGACTTTTTCCTGCGCGCCTTTGCCGTGCTCGACAGAGGGAAAGAATGACCGCTTCCGCTCCGACCCGGCCCTCTACCCACCCATCCCTTCGGGCTGAGCGCAGCGAAGCGGGTGAAGGTATAGTCGGTCGCGTAGTGAGGGCACCCAATGAGTGACGCAAACGAGCGCGAGGCGATCTGCACGATCGGCGCTTCGATCTTCAACCGCGGTCTGACCGCCGGGTCGTCCGGCAACCTCAGCATGCGCACCGAGGATGGCTGGCTGATGACCCCGACCAACGCCTCGCTCGGCCGGCTCGACCCGGCGCGGCTGTCGCTGCTCGACCATGACGGGCGGCTCGTCTCCGGCGACCCGCCGACCAAGGAGAGCTTTCTGCACCGCGTCATGTACGAGGAGCGCGATCGGACCGGTGCGGTCGTGCACCTCCATTCGACGCACTCGGTCGCGGTCTCGTGCCTCGCCGAAATCGACCCCGAAGACGTGTTGCCGCCGATCACCGCCTATTATGTGATGCGGGTCGGCCGGCTGCCGCTCGTCCCCTATTTCCGCCCCGGCGACATGGCGTTGGCCGAGGCGGTGCGCGGCTTTGCCGGCCGGCACCACGCCGTGCTGCTGGCCAATCACGGACCGGTTGTCGCCGGGTCGAGCCTTGATGCCGCAGTCAATGCGATCGAAGAACTCGAAGAAACGGCGAAACTATATCTCTTGCTGCGCGGCGCCAAGACCCGCTATCTGACGCCGGCGCAGGTCGGAGAATTGGCGGAATGACATTTGGCGGAACGACCCGGGGAAACCCCGGGCCGCCCCAACCGCCAGCAAGGGAGCAAGGCTCTGACGGTGCGTTCAGGCTTGCATTTCCGCCATCAGCTCCGCTTTGCGCTTAGCCAGTTCCTTGCCCACGGCGCCGACATCCATCTTGCTTGACTGGAGCTCCGGGAACAGCTCCTCTTCCTCTTCCTTGATGTGCTGTTTCACCATTTCGCCGAGGACCCGGATTTTGGCGTCGTAGAGGTCCTCGCCGACCTCCATGTCTTCGATATCCGCGATCAGGTTTTTCACTGTCGCATGTTCGACGACGGCTTCGTCGATCAAATCATTGTCTTTGGTGGCTTGGCGGGCGTGCGGATAGAAAATCTCTTCTTCGATTTGCGCGTGCACCTTGAGCGCCAGGCAAATTTTCTCCGCCAGCTCTCCCTTGCGTTGATCGCCATCTTGCAGCTCGTCGTATTCGTCGAACCACTCTTCGACTTGCCGATGGTCCTGTTCCAACAGATCCAATGCATTTATGCTCGATGCGTGCGCTTCCTTTTTTCGGGATGCGGTCTGTGCGCGGCTGGATTTCCTCTCGGAGGTCCGGCTGGCCTTGGTCTTCGCTTGGGTTGCCATCGTCCAATCCTTGATGCTGCAAGCGGCGGATGCCGCAAGGCTCAAACCGCCGGGAGCGCCGGCCGGTTCCGGGTCGCACCGGCGTGGAAAATGCGGATGTGGAAAAGGCGTCAGCGGGGCTCGCCGTCGGCAGGCGCCGCCTGGTCGCCGGCGGAAATCTCGACGGTGCCGAGCGCGTCGGCAAGACGGTGGCTGGCGCTGCCCGGCCGCAGCGGCTGCGGCTGGCTCGCCGCCGGCGCCCAGCCGGTCAGAAACAGGATCTCAAAGCTCGCCGGAATCCGCCCGTCGGGGAGGCCGAACCGTTCGCTGTAGAGCGCCACGGCGCGGGCCAGGGTACCGCGGCGCAGCGAGGCGCGCCGGCGTGCCGACAGCGCGTTGGTCTCGCCCATGGCGCGCAGGTCGCGCATGAGCGCGAGGGCATCGGGGTAGGTGACGGCGATCGTGTCGGCGTCGGCGACCGGCATCGCGAAACCGGCGCGCTGCAGCAAGGCCGCGGCATCGCCGAGATCTGCGGTCGGCGACACCCGCGGGCCGGCGCCGCCCTCCTCGGCCAACTCGGCCTCGATCAGCACGGTGCGCAGCTCGGCGAGAGTGATGCCGCCGAGCATCGCCCCGAGGAACAGTCCATCCGGCCGTAAAGCCCGGCGCAGCTGGATCAGGGCGCCGGGGAGATCGCCGACCCAATGGAGCGCCAAGGCGCTGACCGCGAGATCGAAGCTCCCATCGCCAAAGGGCAGCAGCTCAGGGTCGGCGGCGACCCTGAAGGCAGGCGCGCGGACCAAAAAGCCGAGAGCGGGTTCGGCCGCGACGACGCGCTCGATCCCCGGCCGGCCGGCCAACGCCCGCCACAGCGCGCCATTGTAAGAGCCGAGATCGAGCGCCGCGCGAAATCGCCGATTGACGCCGTCGAGCCGGTCGAGGATCCGTGCCGCGATTTCGGCATGCAGGAAATCGGCGACGACACCCCGCGCCGCACGCTCACGGTGCAGCCGCCAGGCGCGGCGATCGAACAGCGGTGTCGAGTGGGAGTTGTGCGGCGGCATCGGCGGCCTCTGTGCGCGGGTGCGGGTTGACGAACCCGACCGCAGTTTGATGTTGTTCGTCGATGGCGATCTTGACACCCCTTCCCGTCCGGGCCCTTGGCCGCTTGCGGCGGATCGGCCGAAGGCTCGTCGATGTCGTGCTGCCGCCGCGCTGCCTCGCCTGTGGGGAGACGGTTGAGGAACCCGAAGCGCTGTGCGGGCGGTGCTGGGGCGGGATCGCCTTTTTCACGCCGCCGTGGTGCGCCGGCTGCGGCCTGCCCTTTCCTCACCCGATGGGCGAGGACGCGGTGTGCGCCGACTGCGCCCGCGAGCGGCGGGCCTGGGACCGGGCGCGGGCGGTGTTGCGCTACGACAAGAACAGTCGCCGCCTGATCCTCGGACTGAAGCACGCCGACAATACTCCCGTGGCGCGCGCATTCGGGCAGTGGATGCAGCGCGCGGGCGGCGAGGTCCTGACCGGCGCCGACCTCGTCGTTCCGGTGCCGCTGCATTGGACCCGCCTGGCTCAGCGCCGCTACAACCAGGCCGCACTGCTGGCGCACGCGATCCGCGCCGCGGGCGGGCCGCCGGTCGCTCCCGACTGGCTGATCCGCCGTCGCCGTACACCCTCGCAGGGGCATATGGGGCCGGGGGCGCGGCAGCGGAACGTGCGCGGCGCCTTTGCCATGCGGCCGGGCCGCGACATCGCCGGCAAGCGGATCGTCGTCATCGACGACGTGATGACGACCGGGGCGACCGTCGACGAGTGCGCGCGCGTCCTGAAACGCGCCGGGGCCGAGTTTGTCGGCGTGCTCACTCTGGCGCGCGCGCTGCGGACCGGCGCATAATCGGGCGCAGGCGAGAGACCGCGTGGGAAGGACGGCAGCGATGGCTGAAGTCGAGCTCTACACGACGAAATACTGTCCCTATTGCACCCGCGCCCGCGCGCTGCTGCAGCGCAAGGGCGTGGCCTACGTCGATATCGACATCAACGACGAGCCGGACCGGCGCAGCGAGATGGTCCGGCGCGCCAATGGGCGCAGCACGGTGCCGCAGATCTTCATCGACGGCGATCATATCGGCGGCTGCGACGATCTCGTGGCGCTCGATCGTGCCGGCCGGCTCGACCGCAAGCTGGGACTTGCGAGATGAGCGGCGCTTTCACCGCGGCCTGCATCCAATTCACCGCCGGTTCCGAGCCCGAGCCCAACCTCCGCGAGGTCGCGCAAATGATCCGGCAAGCGCGCGACGGCGGCGCCGATTTCGTGATGACGCCGGAGGTGACCAACTTCATCGAAACCGGCCGGCGCCGGCACGAAAAAGCGCGCCGCGAGGGCGACGATCCGGCGCTCGCGGCCTTTCGCGAGCTGGCGCGCGCGAACGGGATCTGGCTCTTGGCCGGCTCGCTGGTCATCGACATTGCCGGCGAGCCTGGTGTCGCCGAGAGCGAGAGGCGGCTCGCCAACCGCTCGTTCCTGATCGATGCCCAAGGAGCCATCGTTGCCCGCTACGACAAAATCCACATGTTCGACGTCGATCTCGCCGGCGGCGAGAGCTATCGCGAAAGCAGCGCCTATCGGCCGGGCAACCGTGCCGTCACCTCGGCGACACCATGGGGCCGGCTCGGCCTCAGCATATGCTACGATCTGCGCTTCCCTCATCTTTACCGCGCGCTGGCCAAGGCCGGGGCCGATTTCTTGACGATCCCGTCGGTCTTCACAGTCCCGACCGGGCGAGCGCATTGGCACGTGCTGCTGCGGACGCGGGCGATCGAGACCGGCTGTTTCGTTTTCGCCCCGGCGCAATGGGGCGAGCATGCCGGCGGGCGCAAGAGCTATGGCCATTCGCTGATCGTCGACCCGTGGGGCGAGGTCCTGGCCGACGGCGGGGAAGGCGTCGGGATCATCAGCGCCCATATCGACCCGGCGCGGATCGCCGAAGCGCGGCGGATGGTGCCGTCGCTGAACCACGATCGCCCGTTCGCCGAGCCGGAGCCCGCCGCGCGCCCGCTCGCCGCCGAATAGCTGGCCGGGGAGCCGGGAAGCGTTGCCGATTTGACCGCGCCGGCTGGCGTGCTTACATAGACGATGCGGCGGTCGCAAGCGATCCGGCAAGCCTTGGAGCGGCGAAAACATGTCAGAACACGCAGACCAGGTCGAAGAGCGGAATGTCCTCTTGACCGAAAGCGCCGTCCGTCGGATCGCGACGCTCAGGCAGCAGGAAGCGGCCGAAGGTGCCTTTCTGCGGATCGCGGTTTCGGGCGGCGGCTGCTCCGGATTTCAGTACGGCTTCAGTTTCGACGACCAGAAGAACGAGGACGATGTCGTCTTCGAGCGCGGCGGCGTCGCCGTCGTGGTCGACGAAGTATCGCTCGAGCTGCTGGGCGGGGCCGAGGTCGATTTCGTCGAGGATTTGATGGGCGCCTCGTTCCAGATCCGCAATCCGAACGCGGCCTCGTCCTGCGGCTGCGGCAACTCGTTTTCGATCGGCTGACCTCCGCGTCGATTTCGTCGCATCGATTTCGTCGCGTCGATCGCACCCGTGAAGATCGCCAGCTGGAACGTCAACTCGGTCAAGGTGCGGCTGCCGCTGCTGCTTGCCTTCCTCGAAGACGCGCAGCCCGATGTCTTGTGCCTGCAGGAGACCAAATGCCCGGCCGCCGATTTCCCTATGCTCGAAATCCAGGCGCTCGGCTACCGTGTCGAGACGATCGGCCAGCGCGCCTATAACGGCGTCGCGCTGCTGTCGAAGCAGCCGGCCCAGGACCTCGTCCGCGGGCTGCCCGGCATGGCCGAGGACGAGCAGGCCCGCTATCTCGAAGCGGCCTTCGGCGAGGTCCGAGTGGCCTCGATCTACCTGCCCAACGGCAACCCGGTCGGCACCGACAAATTCACCTACAAGCTCGCCTGGATGGAGCAGCTGGTCGGGCATGCGCGCCAATTGTTGCGCCGCGAGGTCCCGTTCGTGCTGGCCGGCGACTTTAACATCTGCCCGGCCGACGAAGATGTGTACGACCCGGTGGCTTGGCGCGACGACGCACTGTGCCGGATCGAATCGCGCTCGCGGTTCCGGGCCCTGATGCATCTGGGCCTGACCGACGCCTACCGTGTCTTTCACCGTGAGCCCCACCGCTACACCTTCTGGGATTATCAGGCTGGGCGTTGGCACCGCGACGAAGGGCTGCGCATCGACCATCTGCTGTTGTCGCCGCACGCCGCCGACCGGGTCGCTGCCTGCGACATCGACAAAAAGCCGCGGGCCAAGGAGCGGGCCTCGGACCACACTCCGATCTGGTGCGAGCTCGCGGTTTAGCGAGGCTCGAGGCAGCGGCGGGGCTTGGCAGCTCACGCCGGATTAAGATATCTAGCGGGAAAGATCACGAGCACGCTCGGGCGGCGATCGAAGCGCACAAACCCGGGCCACCGAGGGCGGCACGCGCCGAAGAGGGAGTGAGGTCATGTCAGCTGTTGTCGAGCGCTATAATGTCGGCGGCGTGCATCTGCCGCGACCGTTCAAGGTTCGCCGGCTCGGACATTTCGGCTTTAACGTCGAGAAATTGCCCGAGGGCCGCGAATTTTATAGCGACCTCTTGGGCTTCACCGCCTCCGACACGCTCGATTTTTCACGGGCGCCATGGTTCCCGCAGGACGCCGACCTCGGCGATCCGCGCGGCTACTTCATGCGCTACGGCACCGACCACCACGCCTTCGTGCTGTTCCCGAAAAAGGTCATGGACCACCGCGCCGACCGCAAATTCGCGCCCGAGGTCACGATCAACCAGATCACCTGGCAATGCGGCAGCCTCAAGGAAATCGGCGACGCGCACGACTACTTTGTGCGTCACCAGGTCCGGGTCCAGCGCGTCGGCCGCGACATGCCGGGCAGCAACTGGCACGTCTACGTCTACGATCCCGACGGCCATACCAACGAGTTTTATTACGGCATCGAGCAGATCGGCTGGAACCGGCTATCGAAGCCGCGCGACATGTATTACCGCGGCTTCAACGAAAAGCCGCCCTTGCCGCAGCTGTCCGAGGCGGCCGAGCTGGCCGAAGCCTATGACAAGGGCATCGCGGTATTGTCGGGCCATCAGCCGAAAGAGGCCCTGCCCGCGACCTATGACGTCGGAGGCGTGCTGCTGCCGCGGCCGTTCAAGATCACCAAGGTTGGTCCGGTCGGCCTCTTTGTCGATGATGTCGACCGCGCCGAGGCCTTTTACCGCGACCGGCTCGGCTTTGTGCCCAGCGAGGAGACGATCTACCGCGGCGCTCGCTGCACCTTCCTGCGCTGCGGCGCCGAGCATCACAGCGTGGCGCTCTACCCGAAGGAGCTGCGCAGCACCTTGGGCCTCAGCCATCACACGACCTGCATGTCGTTCGGCGTCGAGCTCGGCAGCTACGCACAGCTGCGCGCGGCCGTGTCTTTTCTGAAGGAGCACGGCGTCACCCTCATCGACTCGATCCCGCCCGAGCTTTACCCCGGCATCGACTACTCGGCTTTCGCGCTCGACCCCGACGGCCACTGCATCCAGCTCTACTACTACATGGAGCAGGTCGGCTGGGACGGCCGCGTCCGCCAGGCCGCCGAGCGCCGTCAGGTCAACGGCAACTGGCCCGAGGCGCTGGAACCGTTGTCGGACACATATGTCGATCAGGTCTTCCAAGGCCCGCTCGGCTAGAAGACCGCGCGAATGAAGCCGTACCGGTTCGGCGTCAATGTCGGGCCGTCGCGCTCGCGCGCCGAATGGATCGAGAAGGCCCGCAGGATCGAAGCTCTCGGCTATGACGCGCTGACCGTACCGGATCACCTTGCGGACTTCCTGGCGCCGATGCCAGCCCTGGTCAGCGCGGCCGAGGCGACGACGACCCTCCGGGTCGGCACGAACGTGCTCAACAACGACTTCCGTCATCCGGTGCTGGTGGCGCGGGAGGCGGCGACTGTTGATCTGCTGACCGACGGCCGGCTGACGCTCGGCCTGGGCGCCGGGCACATGCAGTCCGAATACGACCAAGCGGGGTTAGGCTTCGATAAGGGAACCATCCGAGTCGACCGGCTGGCGGAAGCGGTCGCCATTATCAAGGGACTGCTGAGCGGGGAACGGGTCCTCTTCGCCGGTCGGCATTATTGCGTCACCGACCACGCGATCTTCCCCCTCCCAGCCCAGCAGCCGCATCCGCCGATCGTCATCAGCGGCAATGGCCGGCGGCTCCTGGCCTTGGCGGCGCGGGAGGCCGATATCATCGGCCTCTCCGGCATCACCTTTCGCCGCGGCGGCACGGAGCCCGACATCTCCGGATGGAAGGCCTCGGCTGTGGACGAGCGGATCCGGCTCGTCCGCGAGGTCTCGGGCGACCGATACGCCGAGCTGGAGCTGAACGCGCTGGTGCAGCAGGTCGTCGTGGTCGACGATCGTCGGCGAGCCGCCGAGGAGCTGGCACGCCGTTGGAATCAGCTAGCTCCTGACGAGATCCTCGACAGCCCCTATGTGCTGGTCGGAACCGTGGACCAGATCATCGAGGAATTACGGACGCACCGGCAGCGCTGGGGCATCTCTTACTTCACAATATTTGAGCCTTACATCAGCGCATTCGCCCCGGTGGTCGCGCAACTCGCCGGGACGTAGATAACCCTTTCTATGCGGCGATCGATCATTTCCCACCGAATCAGGAGCGATTCGCGCTATGACGCCTGAGGCCTATCTCGACCGCGTTCGCACGCTGCTGCCGGACGTGCGCGATCGCGCGGCGCGGGCGGAAAGGCTGCGCCGGCTGCCCGAGGAAACCTTTGCGGATTTCCAGCAGGCTGGCCTGTTCCGCGCCTTGCAGCCGAAGCGTTACGGCGGCTATGAGCTCGACCCCGGCATCTTCTACCAGGCGGTGACCGAGGTCGCCGCAGTCTGCGGGTCGAGCGGCTGGATCCTTGGCGTGCTCGGCGTCCACAACTGGCATGTCGCGATCCTGCCGCCGCAGGCGCAGGAAGATGTCTGGGGCGAAGACGACAGCGTCCAGCTGTCGACCTCGCTGGCGCCGACCGGGACAGTCGCGCGCGCTCCCGGCGGCTTTCGCATCAGCGGCCGCTGGTCGTTTTCGAGCGGCTGCGACTATTGCCGATGGGCCGTGCTCGGCGGCGCTGTCCCGCCGGCATCGCCCGGCGAGCCCGCTGATCCGCGGGTGTTCCTGGTGCCGCGCCGCGACTATCGGATCGAGGACAACTGGCATGTGATGGGCTTGTGCGCCAGCGGCAGCAAGGACATCGTCGTCGAAGACGCCTTTGTTCCCGAGTACCGCACCCATTCCTACCGCGATGCCTTCGCCCTCAACCATCCAGGAGCCGCGGTCAACGACGCGCCGCTCTATCGCCTGCCGTTTGGCCTCGTCTTTACTTATGGGATCGTGTCGCCGGCGATCGGCGCAGCACAGGGGGCGCTCACGGCGTTTGGCGAGCAGGCGGCAAAGCGCATCAATGTCCGCGACGGCTCGCGCGCGGTCGAGGACCCGTTCATGCAACATCGCCTCGCCGAGGCGGCGGCGGAAATCGACGCGGCGCGCGACAGGATGCTGGCCAATTTCGCCGAGATGATGCGGCGCGCGCGTGCCGGCGAGGAGATCCCGCTTGGTCTGCGCGCCCGCTATCGCTGGGATTCGGGCAAGGCGATCGACCGCAGCATCTATGCCGTCGATCGGCTGTTCGAGGCGGCCGGCGGGCACGCGCTCTTTCTCGACAATCCGATCCAGCGCGCCTGGCGCGACGTCCATGCGATGCGGGCACACGCCGGCAACAACCCCGAACGCGCCTCCTTCATCTTCGCCCGCTCCGAATTCGGCCTCCCACCCCAAGACATCCGCTTTTAGTCCTTCGCAGCGAACCGCGCTGATGGCGCCTCCGCGCCTGACGCGTATCGCGTGATCGCGAGCGAATTTGCTTGCGCCGACGTTGGGCAGAAACAAAGATTACCGAAGGGCCCGCGACCCGGGGGATATCGGCCGGCGTGCCGGCACTTTGGTTGGCGCGGGCTTGTTTGGCACGGAGCAAGCATGTGAAGCTCGCAAAGCTGGGAACGATTTTGCCAGGGTTGATTCTCACGGCATGCTCCGGCGCGCCGAGCCCGCCCCCGCCTCAAGTCATCGAGTTGCCACGCAGTGTCGAAGCGGGGCTGGGGATCGACCTTCCGACCGATGCCAGCGATGTGCTGAATGAGTTGGAGGAGAGCCGGATCGGGTTTGTCGCCCGCTATTATCGCCAGCCGGAATCCCGATGGCCGGCACTTTCGGCGAGCGAGGCTCAGCGGCTGTCGTCGCTGGGTCTGAAGATTGTCGCCGTGTGGGAATCCCACTCACGGGACCCCGCGCATTTTTCCTATTCCGTCGGCTATGGCGACGCGATGATGGCCTACTGGCAAGCAAAGGCCGTTGGCCAGCCTCGTGGCAGCGCCATCTATTTTGCCGTCGACTTCAACGCGCCTCGCTGGACGCTCGCAGCGATTGACGATTATTTCCGCGGTGTGGCAGCCGGTTTTACGGCCGCGAGTGGAGGGAATGCGGATTACACGGTCGGCGTCTACGGTTCCGGAGCGGTTTGCGACGCGGTGAAACGAGCCGGGCTGGCAAGGTACAGCTGGCTGTCGAACTCGATCGCGTGGAATGATTCTATTGGCTATCAGGACTGGAATATCCGGCAAGGCTTTCAATCGCCGGGTCTATCGTTCAATCAAGATTCCGACGAAGCACGAGAAGAATACGGTGCGTTCAAGCTTGCGAGTTATGCCGCTAACCCCCCGGGGCCGGGTGATATGGCCGTACCCCAAGCTTCACCAGCCGGCCAATCGCTCGTATCCGCGGTAACCCCTTTGCGCTGATACACCGGGGTCGGATTCCGGCTGCCAATTGATCTTATCTCGGCTACCCCGGCCCGCTTTTATCCAAATCCCTGGCTCGACTGCCCATAAAGCTGAGGGCATCACCCGGCCCAACAAGCCGATGACAGCGATCGTCGATCGGCTATATCGTCCGGGCGCGGCAAACGCTAGGAGGATCGCATGATCAAGGGTCTGCACCACAATGCCTATCGCTGCCGGGATTCGGAGGAGACCCGGACCTTTTACGAAGCTTTCCTCGGACTGCGGCTGGTCAGCGCGTTCGAGATTGATGGCGGTCGAGCGTTGCACACCTTTTTCGAGATGGATGACGGCTCCTGCCTCGCCTTTTTCGAGGTGCCGGGTTCGCCGTTCGAGTTCAAGCGCCAGGACGCGCTGGATCTGCATATAGCGCTCGGGGTCGAACCCGACGTTTTCGACCGCATGCTGCAAAAGGGGAAGGCGGAAGGAATAGAGGTCCGCGGGCCGGTCGACCACGGTTTCGTGCGCTCGATCTACTTCCGCGACCCGAACGGCTACATCATTGAATTGACCGCCGACACCGGCACGCACGGCGAGATCATGGACCCGGCGATCTCAAAGCCGCACGACGCGCTCGCCCGCTGGCAGGCCGCAAAGGGCCCCTGATCCCGACAAGGGCCGGATTCATCCCCAAGAAACCCGGGTGAGCGGTGCGTGTGCTGATTTGCGGAGGCGGCGTGATCGGCGCTTCGATCGCCTATTTCCTCAGTTGCCGCGGGGTCGAGGCGATCGTCGTCGAGCGCACCGGGCTCGCCTGCGCGGCGTCCGGCAAGTCCGGCGGGTTTCTTGCCCGCGACTGGTGCGACGGCACTCCGCTCGAACCCCTCGCCCGGCGCAGCTTTGCGCTGCACGCCCAACTGGCCGGGCAGATCGATGGAGATTGGGGCTACCGCCGCCTCACCACCTTTGGCGGCTTCGCCGGCAATCGACGATACGCCCACGATCGCGGCAACGGCTATGACATCGATTGGCTGGCGCCGGGCGTCAGGGTGGATCGGCGCCTCGGGTCGCCTGACACCACTGCTCAGGTGCACCCCGAAAAGTTTACCGCGGCGATGATGCGCGCCGCGCAGTCGCAGGGAGCGGCGCTGCGCCTCGGACAGGTCACCGGCGTCGCGCGGCGATCGGGCGACGGGCGGGTCGAAGGCGTCGCGGTCGATGGCGTCATCATCAAGGGCGACGCCGTCGTCATCGCCATGGGCCCGTGGTCGATCTCGGCCGCGGCTTGGCTGCCGCTGCCTGCGGTGTTCGGGCTGAAGGGGCACAGCCTCGTCTTCGACACCGCCACAAAGCTGTCGGCGGAGGCGCTCTTTCTCGAATACCGGGAGAGGACCGGAGCAGTGCTGTCGCCCGAGCTCTTTCCGCGCCCCGACGGGACCACCTATGTCTGCGCGATTTCCAGCGACGGCCCGCTGCCGCGCGACCCCGCCGAGGTCGCTCCTGACCCGGGCGCGATCGAGCGGCTCGAAGCGATGTGCGGCGACCTGTCGCCTGCGCTCGCCTCGGCAAAAATTCTGGCGCGACAGGCCTGCTGCCGGCCAATCACTCGCGACGGCCTGCCGCTGATCGGCCGGGTATCGGGCGTCGCCGGCGCTTATATCGCCACCGGCCACAGCGTCTGGGGCATTCTGAATGCTCCGGCGACCGGCGAGGCCATAACCGAACTGATCGCCGACGGCGCCGCGCGCACGGTCGACCTGTCGCCGTTCGACCCTGGCCGATTGCCTCCTCTCGATCGGGCGCGGCTGCCCCGGCGCGGCGAAGGGTGATGCGCGGCCGCCGAAATTGTCGGCGCTGGCATGTGCCCGTCGGCCGATGGCAAACTCGGCTCTGCACATTATGATTCGCCGGCTCCCCGCCGAACCCTGGAAAGGCATCCATGCGACCGATCAACGTGCTCAATATTCAGCGCATCAGCGCCCAGGACCGGGCGAAGATCGAAGCCGTTGGCCCGGCGATCCGGTTGACCGACGCCGGCGGCTGGTTCGCGGGCGAAATCCGTGAAACCTGGCCGGCTTTACCGCGGCGCGCTATCTGGCGCCGGGCTCGATGGGCAGCGGAACCCGCGCGGATCGCGACAGCCTGCTCGCCGACGCTGAAATCATCCTTGGCGGCTGGCCGTTTCCGCTCGATCTGCGGGCGAGGGCGCCGCGGCTCAAATGGTTTCATCAACGCCCGGCCGGCGCCAGCAATCTGCTGCGCAGCGATTTGTGGGGCAGCGACGTCACGGTCACGACCTCGCGCGGCGTCGGCAGCACGCTCGCCATGGCCGAATACGCGCTGGCCGGCATTCTCTACTTCGCCAAGGACCTGCGCCACGCCGGGGACGATCGTGAGGCTGGCGAGTTCGACCATCGCGCCTATCGACCGCTGCTGCTGCAGGGCAAGACCGCCTGCGTCGTCGGCGCCGGCGGCATCGGATTCGAAGTCGGCCGGCTGTGCGCCGCACTCGGTCTGCGGGTCGTCGGCACCCGCCGCCACCCGCAACCGGGCGAGCCCTTGCCGCCTGGGTTCAGCGAACTCGGCGGCCCCGGCGATCTCGCGCGGTTTCTGCCGCAGAGCGATTTCGTCGTGATCTGCTGCCATTGGACGCCGGAGACGACCGGCCTCTTCGATGCGCGAGCGTTTTGCCGCGATGAAGGCGGGCAGCGTGCTGGTCAATCTCGCCCGCGGCGAAATCGTCGACGAGAACGCGCTGGCCGACGCACTCGAGCGCGATCATCTGCGCGGCGCCGTGCTCGACGTCTATGTCGGCGAGTTCGAGCACCCGCCCCCGGCGCGGCTGTGGTCCGACCCGAGAGTTCTGATCACCCCGCATGTCTCGGGCCACAGCGACGACAACCGGCATGGCGCGATCGATCTCTTCTGCGACAACCTGCGCGCCTATCTCGACAGGCAAGCCGCTGCGCAACGTCATCGATTGGGAACGGGGTTATTGACGGTCCAAGACGGGTTCAGGAATCCCGAGCGCCGAGGAATTCGAGGGCCGCGGCGACGCCGCCGGGGCGGTGCGGGATGCCGGCCCGGTGCAATCCCATCTCGACCCCGCTCAACGTGCCGCACAGCATCAGATCGTTGAACCAGCCGAGATGGCCGATGCGGAAGATCCGGCCCTTGAGCCGGCCGAGACCGGTGCCGAGCGACATGTCGAAATTATCGAGGATGATTTCACGCAGCCGATCGGCGTCGTAGCCGTCGGGGACCAGCACCGCAGTCAGCGAGTTCGAATGCTCGCGTGGGTCGGCGCACAGGATTTCGAGCCCCCACCCGGCGACCGCGCGCCGTGTCGCCTCGGCATGGCGGGCGTGGCGGCGAAAGACTGCGTCGAGCCCCTCCTCCTCCAGCAGCATGTGCAAGGCTTCGCGCAGCCCGAACAGCAGATTGGTCGCCGGCGTATAGGGGAAAAACCCGGTCTGCCCGCTGTCGCGCATCGCCTGCCAATCCCAGTACGAACGCGGCAATTTCGCGGTCTCGGAAGCGGCGAGCGCCTTTTTCGACACCGCGTTGAAGCCGAGCCCCGGCGGCAGCATCAGCCCCTTCTGCGAGCCGGCGACGGTCACGTCGACCCGCCATTCGTCATGGCGGTAGTCGATCGAGCCCAAGGACGAGATCGTGTCGACCATGAGAGCGCCGGGTGACCGGCGCGGTCGATCGCCGCGCGGATCTCGGCGATGCGGCTCGCGACCCCGGTCGAGGTCTCGTTGTGGACGACGCACACCGCCTTGACCCGATGCTCGGGGTCGGAAGCGAGCTTTTCCTCGACCTGCGCCGGATCGACGCCGTGCCGCCAGTCGCCCGGCACGAACTCGATCTCGAGCCCGAGCCGCCCGGCCATCGCCCGCCACAGGCTGGCGAAATGACCGGTCTCGAACATCAGCACCCGGTCGCCCGGCGACAAGGTGTTCGCCAATGCCGCCTCCCACGCCCCGGTGCCGGAAGACGGATAGACGACGACCGTCTCGCCCGTCTGGAACACCCGCTTCATGCCGGCGACGATTTCCTTGCCGAGCTCGGCAAAGTCGGGACCGCGATGGTCGATCGTCGGCGCGGCGATCGCCTGCAACACCCGGTCAGGCACATTGGTCGGCCCGGGGATCTGCAGGAAATGGCGGCCGCTGCGCGCCGCCGGAACGTTGCTTCTCATTGTCGATGCCCGATCGCCGGCTATTCGGCGGCGTCGCGCCGCGGCGGCTCGGCAGGGCGGGTCGCGGCGTGGCGGTCGATCTCCTTCTGGATCGCCGCACTGGCCTTGCCGGTGAAGTCGACATGGTGGCCGGTGGCGTAATCGTAGCTGCCGCGCAGCAGTTCGCGGCTCTGCTGGTAGCGCGGATGGACGAAGCGCGCCATCAGCTCGTAATGCCGTTTGGTCGCTTCCCAATCGGCCCAGTTCTGCGCCAGCTCGCACAAGACGCCGAACCCGCCCGAGCCCTCGACCAGCCGGTCGACATATTGGATCGCGTCGTCGGGGGTGCCGATGCAGGCGGTGCCGGTCTCGATCAGCCATTCGACCGGATCGCCGACATCGGGCGGGATGATCGGGAAGGTCGCCACATCGCGGAAATAATTGGCGAAGGCCTGCACCCCGAATTGCACATTCCGGCGCGCCTCCTCGCGGGTGTCGGCGATGTGGAACAGGCCGACGACGCGCCAGTTCCTGCGGTCGGGCACATGCCCGTTGGCGCGCGCGGTCTCTTCGTAAAGCCCCCAATTCTCGGTGTGGCGCTCCATCGCCATCGGACTGGTGCCGCCGATCGACAGCATGCCGATGCCGTATTTGCCGGACAAGAGAGAACCCGACGGCGAGCGCGCCGCGGCCACCGCCAATTCCATCGTCGGCCGGGTGTACGAGCGCAGTTGCAACTGCGCCTCGGTCAGGTTGAACCAATCGGTCTTGCGGGTGACGGTCTCGCCGCGCAATAGCGGGACGATGACTTCGAACGCCTCGTTCATCATCTGGCGCTGGTTGCCGGGATCGATGCCGATCTTCAAGGCGTCGTGGACGAGGGCGCCGGGGCCGACCCCGAACATCGCCCGGCCGCGGGTCATGTGGTCGAGCTGGACCATGCGGTCGGCCAGCATGAACGGGTTGTGGTAGGGGAGCGACACGACCCCGGTGCCGAGCCGGATATGGCGGGTCCGCTGCGCCGCCGCGGCGATGAACATCTCCGGCGAGGCGATCAGTTCGAACCCGCCCGAATGATGCTCGCCGATCCACGCCTCGTGATAATTCAGCCGGTCGAGATGCTCGAGCAATTCGAGATCCCGCTCCATCGAGAGAGTCGGGTTTTCGTCGTGATTGTGGAACGGCGCCAGAAAAATGCCGCTGCGCAGATAGAGTTCGTCCATGCCGTGCCCTCCGGCGGAAGTGCCTGCTACGCGCGATGGTCGGCGATCGGGCGGGGCCCCGCAAGCGAATTCCCGGCCGCGTCGCGGCTTGAAATCGCAAGAGCCCGGGCTGGGGGCCGCGCGCCGGCCTCGGGGGCCGGCCCAGGGAAGGACGTATCGGGCAGCGTTCGTCGCTCAGTCGACGATCGCCATGACCTCGATCTCGATCATCGCGTCGGGGTCCGCGAGGCGGCGCACCTCGACCGTCGTGCTGGTCGGCGTCGCCGGGCCGAAATAGCGCAGGCGCATGTCGCCGTGCTTCGAGAACTCCCCGAAATCGGTGACGAAGGTGCTGGTCTTGACGATGTCGGCGAGGCTGGCGCCAGCCGCTTCGAGGCAGGTCTTGATGTTCTCGCCGGTCTGCTCGATCTGGGCGCGCATGTCGCCCTTGCCGACGAGATTTCCTTGCGCGTCGCGCGCCAGCTGGCCGGCGACGAAGATCATCCGCCCGCTGCCGCTGACCGTCACCACCTGGGTGTAGGAGGCCTGCCCGCCGACCCGCCGGACATGAATCCCTTCCGGCTGAATCTTTTCCCGCTTGATCGCCATGCCGCTCCTCCCGCTGGTTCCAATCCGGGCGGCTGCCGCGCGGGAGCGGGTGTTTTCCTGCCCCCCGATCTTCGCTAGCATCGCCGCCACGCCGGCTCTCGGGCATCGGCCCGAGGGTAAGAGCGGTAACCCAGCGAGGATCCGATGTCACTGACCAATCTCCGCCACGGGATCTTTCTGCCGCCGTTCCATCCCAACGAGGAGAACCCGACCCAGTGCCTGGAGCGCGACCTCGAGCTGATCGAGTGGCTGGACAAGCTCGGCTTTCACGAGGCCTGGATCGGCGAGCACCATTCGGCCGGGTTCGAGATCATCAGCTCGCCCGAGATCTTCATCGCCTTTGCCGCCGAGCGCACCCGGCACATCCGCCTCGGTACCGGCGTCGTCTCGCTGCCCTACCACCACCCGATGATGGTCGCCGACCGCATCGTCCAGCTCGACCACATGACCCGCGGTCGGGTCATGTTCGGCGCCGGTCCGGGCCTCTTGGCATCGGACGCGATCATGATGGGGATCGATCCCTTGACCCAGCGCGACCGCATGGCCGAATCGATCGACGTGATCCTGCGGCTGTTCCAGGGCGAGATCGTCACCGAAAAGACCGACTGGTACACGATGGAGGGCTGCCGCCTGCACCTCCTGCCCTATACCAAGCCCTATCCCGAGGTCGCCGTGGTCAGCGCGGTGACCCCATCGGGCGGAAGGCTCGCCGGCAAATACGATCTCGGCATGATCTGCGTCGCCGCGACCAACCCGTTCGGCTTCGACGCGCTCGGCTCGAACTGGGGGATCGCCTGCGATACGGCAGCCGAGCATGGCCGCCAAATGGACCCGGACCGGCTGCGCCTCGTCGGCCCGATGCACCTCGCCGAGACCCGCGAGCAGGCCTTCGCCAACGCCCGGTTCGGCTTCGAGCGCTATCTGGGCTACCTCAACAACAACCAGCCGCGATTTATCGTGCCGGCGGGGCAGGACCCGCTCGAATGGTTTGTCGACAACCGGTACGGCGTATGCGGCACCCCCGAGGACGCGATCGCGCTGATCGACCGGCTCTATGAAAAGCAGGGCGAATTCGGCGCTTTCCTGCAGCAGGCGCACAACTGGGCCGATTTCGAAGCGACCAAGCGGTCATACGAGCTCTACGCCCGCTATGTGATGCCGCATTTCAGCCGGCTCAACCAGAGCCGCGCCGCCTCCTACCAATGGTGCGGCGACAACCGCGCCGAGTTCAGCGCCAAGCGCAACGCCGCCGCCAAAGCCATGTTCGACAAGCACGAAGCCGAACAGGCCGCAGCGCACGCCGGCCCCCCCGCCGCCCGCCCCGCCCGCGGCCGCGAGGCGTGGTGACGGCGGCCGTGACGCGATCTATTTCTGCTTGTCGGCGTCGAGGATCGCCTGCACCCGTTCCGGATCGACGGCGAGCGGCTCGATGCCGGCGCGCTCGACCTGCAACAGCTGGCCGACGGTGCTGTTGCGGGCGCCCCAGCCGCGGTTCATCGCTTCGGTCAATTCCTCGTAGGCCATGTTGGCGAGACGCATCGGCACCCCGACCTCGCGCCCGAGGCCGACCGCGAGCCCGACATCCTTGTGCAACAGGCGCAAGGCGAAATCCGCCGGGTCGTGCTTGCCGGACAGGAACCGGCCGAGCCGGTCGAAAGTGCGCTGGCGGCCGGTCGCGCCCTGGCGCACCGCCTCCCACAATTCGAGCGGCTCGACCCCAGCCTTGACCCCCATCGTGAAGACTTCGGCGAGCGCGACACCCATCACAGCGCTGGTGCAATTGTGCACGAGCTTGGCGATCGTGCCGGCGCCGATCGGGCCGATATAAGCCGCCTGGTCGCCCATCGCGTCGAGCACCGGTTTGTGGCGGTTGAAGATCTGCTCGTCGCCCCCGACCCAGATCGCCATCTTGCCGCTGGCCGCACCCGAGGGGCCGCCGCTGACCGGGGAATCGAGCATGTAGAGGTTCTTCTCGGCGAAGGCGGCGTGGATCTTGCGCACCATCGCCACCGAATTGGTCGACATGTCGAAGAAGGCGGTGTCGGGGCGCATGCCCTCGATCAGCCCGTTCGGCCCGAGCGCCACCTGCTCGACATCGCCCGGCACCGGCAGCGAGGTAAAGACCATTTCGGTCTGCCCGCCGACCTCTTTGGGCGAATTGGCCCAGACCGCACCCTTCGCCAGGAACGGCTCGGCCGCCGCACGGCTCAGATCGTGCACCACAAGCTCGTGCCCGGCCTTCTGCAAATTGGCCGCCATGCCCTTGCCCATCATGCCGAGCCCGATAAATCCGACGCGCATGTTCCCTCCGCCGATCACAAATGCCGCTGCGGGGCGCAGTTTTGCCTGCCACACGGCCGAGCGCAAGGCACACCACCGGTCGCGTCCGTCAAGGTGGTGTAAATCGGGGTGGAGTTTGAGGCGGTCAAAGGTCAGGCCGCCAGCTCGTAGGATGGGCTGAGCCGGCGAAGCCCATCCTTGTCGGTCGGCCTCGCCTTGCGGCTGATGGGTTTCACTCGCGTTCGACCCATCTTGCCCACCCTCGTCATTGCGAGAGACGCTTCGCGCGACGGAACAATCTCCCGGCGGCCTCGAGGCTTAACCGAGATTGCTTCGTTTTGCTCGCGATGACGCGCCAGCAGGCGCTAGCCAAGCCGATAGAATCGCCTCGCGGTGCCGGAGAAGAGGGCGGCTTTTTCGGTGGGGGAATGGCCGGCAGCGATGCGTTTGAAGGCGTTCCACAGCACGTGATAGCTGCAGCTGCCCTTGTTGACCGGGAAGTTGCTTTCGAACATTGCGCGCTCGGGGCCGAAGGCGGCGATAGAAGCCTCGATATAGGGCCGCCAGGCCGCGGCCAGCTCTTCCGAGCTCGGCGGCAGGTCGTGGGTGTGCAGGTCGAACCCGAACATGCGCATGCCGAGCCCGCCGAGCTTGATGGACACGTTCGGGCAGGCTGCCAGCTCATCGAGGCGCCTGCGCCAGTCGGCAAAGACCTCGGCGCGCCGGCCGGCATAGCGGCCGAGGCCGATCGGCCCGCCGACGTGGTCGAGCACGATCGGGGTTTCGGGAAAGGCGCGCGCGAGATCGAGGAGCTCGCCGACCTGGGTATGGTAGAGCCACGCGTCGAAGCTGAGGCCGAGTGGTGCCAGCCGCGCGAAGCCCTCGCGGACGCGGCGGTCCGACAGCAGCCCCGCCGGCCGGGCGACCATCGATCCCCATTGCGCCTGATCCGGGTGCGTCGCCGAGATGAAGCGGATGCCGCGAAACCTGCCGCCGCCGGCCGCGATCTGCGCCTCCAGCACGCCTTCGACCGCGGCGCCCAATGTGAGATCGGCATAGCCGACGATGCCGGCGCAGACCTGCCTGTCGCCGTAGACGCCGCTGGCGGTCATCGCCGCGACGCCATTGGCGAACTCGACCTCGCCGACCGGACGCAGCTCGGGCCGGCCCTGGGCGCGATACATCGACAGCCATTCGAGATAGACCGTTGCGGTGATGTTGTGGCCGCTGTCGAGATCGGCGAGCAGCTCGGCCAGTAGGTAGCGGCCGGTCTCGGGCCGCTCGACAAGGTGATGGTGCGGGTCGACGATCGGCAGGTCGGGTTCGATGATCGCCTCATGGCGGCGGTCGAGCCAATCGGGCCGCACCGCCAGATGAAGACTGGTCGCGGTCCCCGGCGTCGTCGATTGCATCGGCCTTCCCCTGGCGAGATTGCGGGCGCGGCATGCGCATCCGCGCCCATATCATATCGACGGCGCCACCAGATTGCCGATAACGTAGACCGCATCAATCAGGGTCAAGGTCATTCCGGAAAAGCTCAAGGTCCGGCGATCGATCGGGTAGAGCGGCGTCGGCAAGGTCGCGCGGATGAACATGATGGCCAGCTCGGCGGCGACGACCGCCGTGGCGAGAGACCCGCCCAGCTTCCGGTGTGGGATCAATCTGCCACGCGGCGTCCTGAGACCGGTTCGAGGGATGACGCGAGCGTCGGGCCGAGACCGCGGGACCCGCACGGCGACCGCGAGGTTCATTCCTGGCCGCTGGCTTGGGGCACGGGCGGGTAGTATTGCGGCGCCTCGCGGCGATCCAACATCCCGTAGTCGCGGATGATGCGAACCCGGCGCTGGCGCAGCCGGCCGGCGGCCACCGCCGTCGGCTGCCAACGATCGGCGGCGGTCGCGTCCTGCCAAGTGGCGAGGAGCAAGAGCTTGCCGGGATTGGAGATGCTCTCGAAGACCTCCCGATCGACGAGGCCGAGGCTGCCGGGCGGGGGCAGACCGAGGTCAGCGGCGAGATCGGTGCTGGCGGGTTCCTTGCCGGACGCGGGCGAGAGCTCGCTGATGGTCGCGGCCTTGGCCTCGGCGATCGCGGTCTCGTCAAGGCGCTGCTGCGCCAGGGTGTGGCCTTCGGGGATTTGCGTGTCCGCGGCGATCTCGCCGACGCGCAGGTGATAATCGGTGAAGACCTCGGACCGGCCCCTCTGCTGCACCTCGTGATGGGCGCCGAGGGTGCGCCAGCGGACGATCGCCTTCTCGTCGCGCCAGGTCGAGAGCGACAGCACCCGTCCGTCGGTCCGTTGGCTGGCAAAGCGCTCGTTGTCGATGAAGCCGTCGATCTTTTCGAGCTCCGGCCGCAGATATTTCGCGAGGTTCAGGTAGTCGTCGAACCGTCCTGCCTTCGGCTGGACTTCGAAAATCACGGCGAACATGGGGCTTTCTCCTCAGTGGTGGCCGCGTCTCGGGAAGCGACATCTCCAGGCTTATGGGTTTTGCGCGCGCCCGGAATCTGGGGAGTTTGTCCGACGATGTCCCGACCTGTCGCTTCGGGCCGGACCGAAGCGTCAAAGGCGTGCGCTCGGAATTCGTCCGGGTCGGCGCCCACGAGCGGGCCGAAACCGTTTATGATGCGCGACATTCGCGCAGCGCCGCAGAGGAGACCCGATGACCGACAACCCGTTTTTCGCCGATTGGGACGCGCCGTTCGGCATGCCGCCGTTCGACCATATCCGGCCGGAGCATTTCCCGCCCGCCTTCGAGCGCGGCATGGAGGAGCAGCTGGCCGAGGTGGCGGCGATCGTCGCAGCACCGGCGCCCGCGGGCTTTGCCGACACGATCGAGGCGCTCGAACGCAGCGGGAAATCGCTCGAGCGGGTGAGCCGAGTGTTCCATAACCTCGATGCGAGCGACACCAGCCCGGCGCTCGAAGCGATCGCCCGTGACTTTGCGCCAAAGCTTGCCCGGCATCAGACCCGGATCGCGCTCGATCCGGCGCTGTTCGCGCGCATCGCCGACCTCCACGCCCGGCGCGGCGAGCTCGGCCTCGCCGAGGACCAGCTGCGCCTCCTCGAACGCCATCATTTGCGCCTGGTGCGCGCTGGCGCGCGGCTCGGCCCCGAGCAGAAAGCCCGCATGGCGGCGATCGGCGAGCGGCTGGCCACGCTCCACACCCGCTTTGGACAGAACGTGCTGCATGACGAGCGCGAATGGCGGCTGGTGCTGGGCGCGGCCGATCTCGACGGGCTGCCCGGTTTTTTCCGCGCCGCCGCGGCGCAGGCCGCCGGGGAGCGCGGGTTGCATGGGCAGCACGTCGTGACCCTCGCCCGCTCGTCGATCGAGCCGTTTCTGACGTTTTCCGCGCGGCGCGATCTGCGCCGCACCGCGCACCAGGCCTGGACCGCGCGCGGGACCCATCCGGGCGAGGCCGACAATACGCCCCTCATTCGCGAGATCATGACCTTGCGCGCCGAGCAGGCGCGGCTTCTCGGCTACGACAATTTCGCCGCCTACCGGCTCGACGATTCGATGGCCAAGACCGCCGACGCCGTCGAGCAGCTTTTGCTCCAGGTGTGGGACCCGGCGAAGCAGAAGGCGCGAGGAGAGCGTGCGGAGCTCGAGCAGATGGCCCATGCCGAGGGGCTCAACGAGCCGATCGAACCGTGGGACTGGCGCTACTACGCCGAGCAGGTCCGCCGCGCCCGATACGACCTCGACGAGACCGAGGTGAAGCCCTTTTTCGTCCTCGACAACATGGTCGAGGCGGCGTTCGACAGCGCCCGGCGTCTGTTCGGCCTCTCCTTCACGCCTCGCCCGGATCTGCCGGTCTACCATCCGGATGTTCGGGTGTGGGAAGTGAGCGACCGGAGCGGCCGCCATGTCGGCCTCTTCCTGCACGACAATTTCGCCCGTCCCGGCAAGCGTTCGGGTGCGTGGTCGAGCCGCTACCGCGACCAGCAAACTCTGGACGGCCCAGTGACGCCGATCGTCGTCAACAACAACAATTTCGCGAAATCCGATCCCGCCAGCGGCGATCCCACCCTGTTGAGCTTCGACGACGCCGAGACCCTGTTTCACGAATTCGGCCACGGCCTGCACGCGCTGTTGAGCCGGGTGCGCTATCCCTCGCAGTCCGGCACCGCGGTGCGCCGCGATTTCGTCGAGTTTCCGTCGCAGATTTTCGAGCATTGGATGTCGGCGCCGGAAAATCTGCGCAAATACGCGCGCCATTATCAGACCGGCCAACCGATCCCCGAGCCCTTGCTGCGCCGGCTGCTCGCCGCCCGCACCTTCAACGAAGGCTTTGCCACAGTCGAATATGCCGCGTCCGCCCTGATCGACCTGGAGCTGCACCGCGACCCCCACCCCGAAAACCGCGATCCGGACCGGTTCGAGCGCGAATTCCTGAAGGCGCACGACGTGCCGCGCGAGATCGGGCTGCGCCACCGCCCGGCGCATTTCCAGCACCTGTTCGCGGGCGGCGGCTATGCCGCGGGCTATTACGCATATCTGTGGGCCGAGGTGCTCGATGCCGACGGTTTCGCCGCCTTTACCGACAAGGGAGACGTGTTCGACCCGGCGCTCGCCGCGCGGCTCGAGGACATCTACAGCGCCGGCGACACCCGCGACCCGATGGAGCTCTATCGCGCCTTCCGCGGCCGCGACCCGGACATCACGGCGCTGCTGCGCCAGCGCGGGCTGACGGAGGCCCGGTGATGCATCCGATACCCGACACGGGTTCCTGCACGTGCTGCGGCGATGTGTTGCGCGGCCGCCTCGGTCGGCGCGGCTTTCTGAAGGCCGCGGGAGCTGCCGGGATGGCGGCGGCCCTGCCGCTAAAGGCCTGGGCCGCGGAGGGCGATTACGAGGCGATGCTGGTGTCGTGCATCGATCCGCGCATGGTGACGCCCGTTTACAATTACATGGAGCAACGCGGTCTTGGCGGCAAATACAGCCAGTTCGTCATTGCCGGCGCAGCCATCGCCGTGGTCGCGCCCAAGTTCGCATCCTGGCGACCGGCGTTCTGGGACAACCTCGCAACCTCGGTCGAACTCCACCACCTGAAGCGGGTCATCGCGATCGACCACCGCGATTGCGGCGCCGCCAAGATCGCCTATGGCGACGACAGCATCGCCACCTCGCAGATCGAGACCAAGACCCATCGTGAGGTCCTCGCCGAGTTCCGCGAAGCGGTCGCGAGACACCATCCCCAGCTCGCGATCGAGACCGGGCTGATGGCCCTCGACGGCTCGCTCCAAACGTTCACCTGAGCGGGGCACAGGCGGGTCGGGCTCTGAAAGGCGGCGCCTCGGTAGCGCGCGTGTCGCGATCGTCCCTTATGCCTTAATCATTTCCATGATGTTGAGGCCGGATGACATCGCTTTATGGCCCGCTGTGCTTGTTCCAGTCTCGAAGATCGCTTCCCAAAAACTATAAGTTTGCTTACTTCCGAAGATGGTAGACGAAGCCGGCCGGTCTATCCAGATTGGCCGACGCGAAAGATTGTCAATAAAGTTTCCGATGTTCGTCCACAACTGTTCAGGGAGAGGGTATTGAAAGAGTTTATCTCTGTTGACCACTTTACCCAAGGTCAAATGATGGTTCTCGATAATTTGGCCGATGTAGCCGATCCAGCAATACAAAATTTCCTCTTTGGCCATCCGAAAAGCGCGCAGGTGCGGTTGCGGGAACGTCTTCGCCGGCTTGGATTTTATTTTCGAGGCGACGTGTGCCGAGCTCGTCGTCGTAGCGGCCGATGTAAATTTTCTCGGCGATAAGACTTATCAGCCGTACGATCTGCGATTTCTCCAGTTCGCGGGGGTTCTCGCCAAAGTCGGCACGGAAGTTCCACGGTGTTTCGAGCATCTTCCCATAGATAAATCTGCTATAGAATGTCCTTTCGATGGCGCTGTATGACAACGGTTTTTCTGAACTTTTCCCCGCATATTCAACAAAATCCCGCAATCGATTGTCAGTTGAATGGGTAATTGCGTTACGCACACTGTCGAGCACGTACCGCGTCATCGCACGCTGCTCACCCTTGAAATGTTCGACCAGCTCCTTTTCCGAAAAATCTTCGAAGTCGGGAGGAAGACCTTTTTCGTCTCTATATCGGTCGAGTCGATCAAGAAGGATGGAGGAGCCGAGACGCCGCTGAATGGATTTGTCGAAGGCAACCTGTCCAGAGTTGTCCCGGCATTAGTAATCTAGCTGTCAGTAGAACCTGCTCCTCCGGGTTGACAAAGATTTCGGATTGGGAGCTCTCTGCGCCGAGAAGAACTTGTGCAGCGGCCTTATGTTGCCCGTCGAAGACGTGGATTTGCGCTTCCGGTACCTGCGAGGTTTCGATCCATGCCAGCGCGACATGCAATTGAGGCCGGCCCTTGTGAAATTCCTCTATCAGGCCCGAAGGTTGGCGCCGATCGGTCGCGGATTTATTCGTTCGTCATGGTGAAGCACCTCGATGGGCAGCATCGCGAAGAAATGGCGCATTCCCGAAAGCTTGTCCGCATAAAGAGGAACCGTAAGTTTCTCTTCCCCAGATTTGCTGCAAGCGACGTAAGTCACCGCATTCGCATCTATCTTAACTCGGATATTGCTCTGCGCTCCGCCGAACGCTTTGAGAATGTCGTTAAGGTTTGCGCCGCGTTCGTCGCTTTCGGCTGATTCTTTAATCTTGTCGAAGCGCGCGAGCACACGCGCAATCCGAAGATCGGCGGCTTGCTTCGAGCGATTGTAGCTCGCGAGTGTCAGGGCGAAATTCGAGGGATCGTCCTTTCCGTTATCTCGCGTAGGAATAATGTGATCAATATCCAGCTCGTCGAGATCAATGTCGATCGGCTTCTCTGAGATGAAGCATTTGCCATTCTGCTGGGACCATAACCGCGCTTGAAGTGCTTGACGCTCTTGCTGTGATAGTCGGCCCAGGTACAGCGAACTCGATGTGTTGCCCCAAGGATGCTGTGCGAGGCTTATCAGCCACACATACGGCCTCTCCCCAGCCGGCACCTTCCCGGTTGGCCTTCCCCAAGACTACGCACTTCAGCGTGCATATCAAGCGTGGAAATCAATCCGCGCACCCCGAGAACCGGCTCGATTGATCCTGGTCGGCGGTTTCCAGCTCCGGACAAGCCGGCGAACGTGCCGGCGATCGGCAATCTGATGGATCTCTTCAACTTCAAATCGTAAGCATTGCCGAGAAGCAGATGATCACGCGTTAGCTGACGGCACGCTGGCGCCGGTCCCGTTCGCGGGGCCGGCGTTTTTTTGTCAGCCGATCACCCCCGCCTCTCGCATCGCGCGGATCTCGGCCTCGGCATAGCCGGCGTCGCGCAAGACCTCCTCGCTGTGCTGGCCAACGACGGGGGCGGGCCGGGGCGGCAGTTTTTGCTGACCGGCGATCCATAGGGGGCTGTTGACGGTCAACGAGCTGCCGTCGGTAAACGGCACCAGGGCTTCGCTGGCGAGGATCTGGGCATCCTCGTGGATCTCGTCCATGTCGGCGACGATGCCGAAAATCAGCCCGGCGTCATCGAGGATGCGGCGCCATTCGGCCTGGTCGCGGGTAACGAAAATGTCGTCGAGGATCGGGATCAGCAGCCGGGCATTGGCCTCGCGCGAGGCGGCGGTCGCATAGCCTGGATCGTCGAGCGCCTCCGATCGCATGCACGCCTTGAACTTGTCCCAGCGCCATTCGTCGGCGGCGATCGACAGCAGCAGCCAGCGATTGTCGCGGCAGCGGTAGTGGATCCTGAGCGCATTGACCCCGCGCTCGCGCGGCGGTTGCGGCACCACCTTTTCGCCGCATAAGGCCGCCTGCACCGAGCAGCCATTGGCCCACAGCCCGTTCGCCAGCAGAGACGAGCCGACATAGGCGCCCTTGCCGATGCGTTCGCGCTGATAGAGTGCGGTGACGATGGCGCCATAGGTGCCCATCGCCGAGGGGTGGTCGCCCATCCCCGGCAAGGAGCGTGCTGGCGCCGCCTCCTCGCCGGCGCGCACCAAATGCATCAAGCCCGAGCGCGCCCACCACGCGGTCGCGTCGAAGCCTGGCTTGTCGGCCTCGGGGCCGGCCTCGCCATAGCCGGTGAACGACGCGTAGATCAGCCGAGGGTTCAGCGGCGCCAATTCCTCATAGGTGATCGCGAGGCGGCGGCGCACCGGCGGCGGATAGTTGGTGATGAACACGTCGGCAGTGGCGACCAGGCGATGGAGGACCTGCTGGCCGGCCGGTGAGCGCAGATCGAGCGCCAGGCTCCTCTTGTTGCGGCCGTCGAGCACAAAACCGGGGTTGCCGGCGAGCCCCGGCCCGATCGGCGGCTGCGCCCGCCGGCGATAAGGGTCGCCCGCACCCGGCGGCTCGATCTTGATCACCGCCGCGCCGAAATCCGACATCACCGTCGCCGCCGCCGGGCCGGCGATAAAGCTGGCACAGTCGATCACCTTCAAGCCGTCGAAGACGAGCTCACTCATCGCTGGCTGCCTCTTCCGTATGCCGGCTCCGAGCGAGCCGCGGCTGAGCAATCTTTATAGGCCGGCGTCGTGCACCGGCCATCGATTTCCGCTTTAGACTAGGGCGACGGAGGAGGTGAAACGTGCGCTACCCGGCAGCGGGTTCGCGCCGCCAGCTCAGCACCTTTGAAAAATAGGCCGGGAAGCGTTCTGCCGGGGTGAAGCCGGGGCTCACCAGCCGGTCGAAATCCTCGCGCAGATAGCTCGAATAATAGGGTTCGTGAAACCCGGCGGGGAACGATTCCAGCATCGCGTCGTAATCGGGCTCGTCGCCGGTCTGCAGTGAATCGACCAGGATCAGGGTCCCGCCCGGCTTCAGCACCCGCCGGATCTCGCCGACGACCGCCCGGCGAATGCGCGGCGGCAACTCGTGAAACAGATAGACGCAGGTGACGATGTCGAACTCGGCGTCGACAAACGGCATCGCCTCGGCCAGACCCTCCATCAGGCGGGTGCGCGACCACGGCGCCAGCTCGCGCCGGGCGACAGCCAGATAATGCGGCGACAGGTCGAGCCCGGTCACATGCAGCCGCGGCCAGTTCGCCTTGACTTCACGCAAAAAGCTGCCGGTCCCGCAGGCCAGGTCGAGGAGCCGAGCGCCGTCGCGCTTCTCGACCGCAACTTCGGCGAGCGCGCGTTTGAGCGGCACCAGCGCCTGGCGCCGCATCGCCGCGGCACCGCCGCCAAACAGCACCTCGACCTGGTGGTCGTAGCGCGCAGCCGAGGCGTCGCTCAGGTAGCCGTCGCTCTGAAAATGGAATTTCTGCAGGTAATAGCGCGGAAAGTTGCCCGGCGGCGCCTCGCGCAGCAGCCGCTCGCGGGGCGAGCCATGCCGCCGTTCTTCCACCGCCGCGAGGTCCCCGAAAAAATCGCGGGCG
Organism: uncultured Alphaproteobacteria bacterium; assembly: GCA_963795485.1. Classification (GTDB taxonomy): domain Bacteria; phylum Pseudomonadota; class Alphaproteobacteria; order ATCC43930; family CGMCC-115725; genus AP-15. Next base: position 227,923 of record CAWCIL010000006.1, on the reverse strand, counting down.
CGGCGCAGCGCGGCGACCGGCCCGCCGAGGCCGTCGGCGGGAGCTGCGTAGCATCCGGCCTCGATGTTGCGCCAGTCCTGCTCGATCAGCCCGCGCAGATCGGCGAGGATGCGCCGCCGGTCCGGCATCGGCCGTCCACGCAACGGTTCGGGCAACGGCACCGGGCGGCTCATTCGGGCGGCCAGCACTTTTTGGCCGAAAAACCAGCCGATGCGAGCGGCCTGCGCGGCATCGTAGGCGAGCTTGTCGAAAGCGCTTGGCATCGCGCACCACCAATTGCTGCGACGGCGCCGTTTTGCAAGAGGCTGCTCGGCAAGGGTTTGCTGTCCGGCCGGCGGGCAGCGATCCGCGGGATCGACAAGAGGGGATCTTGACACTTCTGTGATGAGGCTTATCCTCATATGCAGCATAACCGGAGGCCGGGCGAATTTGCCCGGCTTTTCTGGAGCCAATAAATGCTCATTATGAGTATAAAGGAGAAAACGATGCTGGAGACTGCACCCTCGACCGCCACGGCGACGATGCCGCTGCCCGAGATCTACCGGCGCGTGGCGCGGCACATCCCGCCCTTCGAATGGCCGGTCCTGGCCGACGACGTCGCCGCCATCCTGCGGCTGAAAGAGGAACGCAACGCGGTCGTGCTGGCGCACAACTACCAGACGCCGGACATTTTCCACACGGTCGCCGACATCGTCGGCGACAGCCTCGCCCTGGCGCGCGAGGCGGCGACCACCGACGCCCAGGTGATCGTCTTGGCCGGCGTCCATTTCATGGCCGAGACCGCCAAGCTGCTGAACCCCGAAAAGACCGTGCTGATCCCCGACCTCAAGGCCGGCTGCTCGCTCGCCGCCTCGATCACCGCGGCCGACATCAGGCTGATGCGCGAGCGCCATCCGGGCGTGCCGATCGTGACCTATGTCAACACCTCGGCCGCGGTAAAGGCCGAATCCGACATCTGCTGCACCTCGGGCAACGCCAAAAAGATCGTCGAGGGGCTGGGCGTGCCGCGCGTCATCATGCTGCCCGACGAGTACCTGGCGCGCAACATCGCGGCCCAGACCAAAGTCGAGATCATTGCCTGGACGGGTCATTGCGAGGTGCACGAGCGCTTTACCGCGGAGGACGTGCGCAGCGTGCGCGCGAGCCATCCAGGGGTCGTCGTGCTGGCTCATCCGGAATGCCCGCCCGAAGTCGTCGCCGAATGCGATTTCACCGGCTCGACCGCGGCCATGGCCGACTATGTCGGCAAGGAGCGGCCCTCGCGCGTCGTGCTGCTGACCGAATGCTCGATGAGCGACAATGTGGCCCTGCAATATCCCGAGCTCGATTTTGTGCGGCCCTGCAATTTGTGCCCGCACATGAAGCGGATCACCTTGCCGAAGATCCGCAGCGCGCTCGAAACCATGACCCACGAGGTGACGGTCGATCCGGCGATCGCCGACCGGGCACGCCGGGCGGTCGAGCGCATGCTGGCGTTTGGCTGACGCCAGAGGCGACGCCATCGAAACGCGGGAAAAGTAGAATATGACCGAGACTTACGGCGCCGAATGGCGCGCCCGCTTTGGCGACGACTCCGAGGCGCCGGGGGAGGTTCCGGACATTCCATGGTTGCGTCAGGTGCTGCTGCGCCGCACCCATCGCCGCTACGCCCCGCGCCCGGTTCCCGAGGGGTTGCTTCGCCTGCTGCTCGGTGCTGCGTTTTCGGCTTCGTCCAAGTCGGATTTCCAGCAGGCCTGCGTCATCCGGGTCGCCGAGCGCGGCCGGCGCGACCGGCTGGCGGCGCTGGTCCCGGACATGCCGTGGATCGGCATGGCACCGGTTTTCCTCGTGTTTTGCGGCGACGCGCGCCGACTCGAACAATTGGCCGAATGGCACGGCCACCCGCAGCCGAATGGCCGGCTCGAAGGCTTTTTTAACGCCGCGGTCGACGCGGCGCTGGCGATGCAGACCTTCATCCTGGCGGCCGAGACCGCCGGCCTCGGCTGCTGCCCGATCAGCGTCATCCGCAACCACGCCGATGCCGTCGGCCAAATCCTTGAATTGCCGGACAAGGTCTTCCCGGTGGCGGGCCTCAGCCTCGGCTACCCGGCCGCGGAGGGCTTCGTCAGCATGCGCCTGCCGCTCGCGGTCACCCTCCATACCGACCGCTACGACGATGCCCGTCTCGCCGACGAGGCCGACAGCTACGACCGTCGGCGTGCCGCACGCTATTCGCCGCCGCGCGAGCAGCAGCGCGCCCCCGATATCTTCGGCTACGCCGATTTTTACGGCTGGTCGGAGGACAAGGCCCGCCAGGCCGCCGCAATGCCCGAAGGCCAGGCCTTCCCGCCCCATCTGCGCGCCCGCGGCTTCACCTTCGACTAAAGCGCGATTAGAGCCTTATGTTTGCGAGCCGCTGGAAATCATCTCTCGTCGCCGCTGCGCACGCCGAACTTGGCGCGCTGCGCTCAGCTACCGCCGTAGTAACGGCTGCTGGCGATTTCGACGCGGGCGAGTTGCGGGGGAACCAGGCGTGCGTAGAACGTATCGCGCTTGAAAGAATCCAGGTCGCCCTGGGTCGTCCAAGCATTCAGGGTCTCGATCTTGACGTATGCGTCCTGACCGGCGACGAGATCGATATTCGAGGACTGGTTGAAATCGATGCCGTAGCTCTGAACTGAGATATGGTACCAGCCGGGCGGAACGTCGCGGTAAAAGGCGCCGCCGCCCGGCTGCGCATAACCGGTAACCGCGCCGTTGATCGAGACTGTGGCGACGTTGAGGCTCTCGGACGGGTCGAACGACCGGTAAATCCAAATCCGCGCCTCGCCCGGAGGGACCGGGGGAACCACCGCGGAGGCGACCGGCGGGGTTTGCGCGCAGCCGCTCGCGGCCAGGCCGGCAAACACCAGTACGGCCCTCGGCAATCGCCGCGGCCGCCACCCTGCAAACATCGGCTTGCGGAACATCGCCGGCGGCCGCTCAGCTGCCGCCATCATAAAAGCTCTGCGCAATCTGGGCGCGGGCGAGCCAGATCGGGATCTGACGCGCGTAAAACGTGTCCCGTCCCGCGGTGAACCCTAAACCGTAATCGGTCGCCCAGTCGCGCAGCGATTCGACCTTGATGTACGCCTGCTGTCCGGGGACCACGGCGATGTTCGTCGATTGGTTGAAATCGACGCCGTAGCTGTTGACCGCGACATGGTACACGCCGGGCGGAACATCACGGTAAAAGGCCCCGCCCAGCTGCGAATAGCCGGCATAGACGCCGTTCATCGTCACCGCGGTCATGTTGAGACTTTCCGACGGGATGTAGTCGCGGAAGACCCAAACCCGCGCCTCGCCCGGCGGGATCGGCGGGATCATCGCCGAGCCGACTGTCGGGCGCGGCACGCAGCCGTCGAACGTCGCGACGAAAAGGCAGGTCGCGCCGACCGATAGCCACCGGCGCCGACGAGTGATCGAGATCGAGCGCATCGGGTATCTCCTCGGGCGGCGGTCCATCTTGCGACTGGCATATAGGGAGCGGCCGAGGTAAATTTTCCTGTCACATCGTCATTTTTGCGTGAGCCAGAATGCGCGCGCTGCTGCTGTTGCTGATCCTGCTCCCCCTCGCCGGCTGTGTCGGGGCCAGTCTGAGCAAGCTCGACTACCGCACCTTTCAGATCCAGTCGGACGGCGTCCCCGGCGGTTCCGACGCTCCGAACCGCCGGGTGGCCGAGCAAGTGTGTCCTGGAGGTTATCGGGTGCTGGACGACACCAGGCACCAAGGCACCCCCGACCGGGCGCGCGACGAGCCGGGCGTCTTCACCACCTGGACGATCCGCTGCCTCTGAGTCGGCCATCCAAATCGGTCTGAGTCGGCGTCCAAATCGGTCGGGCATTCAAATAAGTCGGACGTTCAACGCGGGCGCAGGGTCGGGAAGGCGATCACGTCACGGATCGAGGGGCTGTCGGTCAGCAGCATGACCAGCCGGTCGATCCCGATGCCGAGCCCACCGCAAGGCGGCAAGCCGTATTCGAGCGCCGTCACGTAATCCTCGTCGAGCGGCTGCGCCTCCTCGTCGCCGGCGGCGCGTGCCTCCATCTGCGCCTCGAAGCGCGCACGCTGGTCTTGCGGGTCGGTCAACTCGGAAAAGGCGTTGGCGACCTCCCAGCCGTAGACATAGGTTTCGAACCGTTCGGCCAGCCTGGGGTCGGTGCGGTCCGCCTTGGCCAAGGGCGAGATGTCGCGGGGAAAGCCGGTGACATGGATCGGCGCGACCAAGGTGTCCTCAACCCGCGCGGCAAAGACCGCCTCGAGAGCCTGCCCCCATGTCTCGCCGGCAGTCAGCACGACGCCGAGCGCGCGGGCCGCGCCGCGCGCGGCTTCGGCCTCGCCGAGTGCGAGGAAATCGACGCCGGTCGCCTCATGCACCAATTCGGCCATGCCGCGCCGCGGCCAGGGAGGCGCGAGGTCGATGCCGGTCCCGCCATACTCGATCCGCAGGGTCCCGAGCACGCTCTGCGCGGCGGTGCTGATCAGCTCTTCAGTCAGCCGCATCATTGCCGTGTAGTCGACATAGGCCTCGTAGAGCTCGAGCGAGGTGAATTCCGGATTGTGCCGCGGCGAGAGCCCCTCGTTGCGGAAACAGCGGTTGATCTCGAACACCTTGTCGGCGAGGCCGCCGACCACCAGCCGCTTCAAATGCAGCTCGGGCGCGATCCGTAAAAAAAGGTCGATGTCGAGCGCGTTGTGATGGGTGACGAAGGGCTTGGCCGACGCACCGCCGGGGATCGTGTGCAGCATCGGCGTCTCGACCTCGAGATAGCCGCGCGCGACCAGATGACCGCGCAGCGCCGCGACGATCCGGCTGCGCCGGCGCAAGGTTTCGCGGCTTTCGGGGTTCATGATCAGGTCGAGATAGCGCTGGCGATAGCGCAGCTCGATGTCGGCCAGACCGTGGAACTTTTCGGGCAGCGGCCTTAGGGTCTTGGCCAATATCGTCACCGCGGCGGCATTGACCGTCAGCTCCCCGCGTGGGGTGCGGCGCACCAGGCCCTCGACGCCGATCAAATCGCCGATGTCGAGCAAACGCACCGCCGCCAAGCCTTGCGGATCGAGAAAATCGCGATGACAGAACACCTGGATCTTGCCGGAGGAGTCGTGCAGGTCGATGAACATGCCGCTGTTGCGGATGGCGCGTACCCGGCCGGCGACGCGCACCCGCTCGCCGGTCTCGGCACCAGCCGCGAGCCCGGCATGGCGCCGATCCAGTTCGGCCGCCTCGTCGGTCCGGGCAAACTCGTAGGGATAGGGGTCGATCCCCAGCGCCCTCAATCCGTCGAGCTTGGCCAGCCGAACCGTCCGCAGCGGGTCCTCGTCGTCGCTCATCGCCAAAACCCTATCGTGACCGGCTCAACCGGCCGCCGCCTGGGACACCGGTTGCGGCGCCAGGTCGACGATCGTGTCGTGAAAGCGCCGCAGGGTGCCGTGATGGCCGACGCTGACGATCGTCGGCTGCCAGGGCGCATCGCGCAACAGCCGATAGAGCGAGGTCTCCGCCGCCTCGTCGAGCGCCGAGGTCGCCTCGTCGAGAAAGACGATCTCCGGGCGCGCCAGCAGCACCCGGGCAAACGCCAGCCGCTGCTGCTCGCCGATCGACAGCCGCTGAGCCCAATTCGCGTCCTGCTCCAGCCGATCGACCAGCTGCGGCAATCCGACCGCGCCCAGGGCGTCGACAAGGCTCTGCTGCGCCAGCGTGCCGGCAGCGCGCGGATAAGCGAGCGCGTCGGCCAGGGTGCCGAGCGGCAGATAGGGTCGCTGCGGCAAGAACAGGACGTTGCTGTCGGCCACCCTGATCCGGCCTTGCCCAAACGGCCACAGCCCGGCGAGGGCGCGCAAGAGGGTGCTTTTGCCGACGCCGGAGGGGCCGGTGATCAGCAGCGGCCGGCCCGGGCTCGCTGAGAGCGCCAAGTCATGGCGCAGCGGCGACCCGTCGGGCAAATCGAGATCGAGCGCCTCGACCTCGACGCCGGCGCCGCCGCGTTCGATCGCGATCGGCTGCGCCGCATGCCGCTGCGCCGCGATCTCGTCCATGCGCGCGCGGAACCCGGCGAGCCGCTGCACCACCGCCTGGTACGACGCGATGTCGGTGTACGAGGAGATGATGAAAGACAGCGAGTCCTGGACCTGGCCAAAGGCCGAGGCGATCTGCATCAGGCCGCCGAGCTGGATCACCTTGTTGAAGTAGCGCGGGGCGGCGACGATGAACGGAAACACGATCGCCAGCTGGGCATAGCCGGTCGTGAGCCAAGTCAGCTTTTTGCGGCGCAGGATGATCCCCCACCAATTCCCGATGATCCGGTCGAAACGGGTCCTGAAGTTGTCGAGTTCGCGGGCCTCGCCGCCGTAGAAGGCGACGTTCTCGGCATTCTCGCGCAGCCGCACCAGGCTGAAGCGAAAATCGGCCTCGTAGCGCTGCTGGTCGAAGCCGAGCCGAACCAGCGGGTAGCCGATCCAGCGGGTCAACAGCGTGCCGGCAACGGCATAGATCAGAGCGGCAAAGACCATGTAGCCCGGGATGCTGATGCTCGCCCCGCCGCCCAGCGGGATTCTGAGGGCGCCCGACAGCACCCACAGGATCGACAGAAACGACAGCAGGGTGACAAGGGAATTCAGCAGGCCGAGCGACAGGCCGAGGCTCATCGTCGCAAAACTGTCGAGGTCGTCGGAGATGCGCTGATCGGGATTGTCGGTCACCGCTTGGTTCAACTGCATGCGGTAATATTTCTGGTCGTCGAGCCATTCGTTCAGAAAATGCTCGGTCAGCCAGCGTCGCCACCGGATGTGCAGGATCTGCCTCAGATAGAGCGCATAGACCGCATCGACGATCAATCCGAGCGCCAGCAGCCCGAAGATGCCGAACTGTCGCCAGAACTGAACCCAATTATATTGCTGCAGGGCGTCGTAGAACGCGTTGTTCCAGTAATTGAACCGCACATTGAGCCATACCGAAAGCAGGTTGAGGGCGACGACGGCGGCGAGCAACCCGATAGCCGACCACTTCTCTTCCGATTTCCAATAGGGCCAGGCGAGGTCCCAAGCCTGACGCAGGAACCCCCGCTCCCTTGCCGCCGCCATCCATACCCTCCGTCGATCCCGCTGGATCTATTGCACGATTTGTACATCCATTCGGCTTAAGATGCGCCGGTCGTGATGTCCGCTCCTCCCAGCGCCGCCTCCGTCGCGATCGAGCCCATTCCGGCCACGCTGCTCGGGCGCGGCGTGTGCCGCGCGCTCGAGCAGCTCGGTTACGCGAGCCTCGTTGAATTCCCGCTCGCCAACGGCCGTCGCGCCGATGTTTTGGCCCTCGGCAGGAGCGGCGAACTGGTGATCGTCGAGATCAAGAGCTCGCTCGCCGATTTCCGCGCCGACCGCAAGTGGGCGAGCTACCGCGATTTCGCCGATCGCCTCTATTTCGCCGTGGCAACCCGGTTTCCGACCGCGCTGATTCCCGAGGAATGTGGCTTGATGGTGGCGGACGCGTTTGGTGCGGCATTGCTGCGCGACGGCACCGCGAGCCCGCTCAGCCCCGCCCGGCGGCGCGCCCTGACCTTGCGCTTTGCCCGCATCGCGGCGGCCAGGTTGCGCCGCTCGATCGACCCGGATGGCGGCCGCCTCGACGGCATCTAACCCGTCCGGCCCGGGTCGAGCCTAGCGATGGGATAGCGTCAGGTCCGCACCACTAATATGCCAGGCGCGCGGTCAAGGCGCTGGTGCCATAGCCCGGCATCACCTCGGCCAGCATGACCTCGCCGCCGCCGCCCTTGACGAGGTCGGCGCCGACAACCTCGTCGAGCCGGTAATCCGTCCCCTTGACCAGGAGCTGCGGACGCAGTGCCCGGATCAGCTCGACCGGCGTGTCTTCGTCGAAGATCACGATCAGATCGACCGCGACGAGCGAGGCCAACGCCGCGGCCCGCGCGGTTTCATTTTGGAGGGGACGGGTCGGCCCTTTCAACCGGGTCGCCGACGCATCGCTGTTGAGGCCGACGACCAGCCGGTCGCACGCCGTCTTGGCCTGCCGCAGCAGCGCAATATGACCGGGGTGCAGCAGATCGAAGCAGCCGTTGGTAAAGCCGATCTTGAGTCCCTGTCGGCGCCAGCTTTCGACCTGCTCCAGCGCGCCCGCGGTCTTGACCACCTTGTCGGCGGTGTAGAGGCTGCGACCCTCGAGACAGGCTCCGAGCTCGCTGGCGTAGACGACCGCGGTGCCGATCTTGCCGACCGCGATGCCGGCGGCGACATTGGCGAGGCGAGCCGCATCGATCGGCCTCATTCCCGCTCCGATCCCGGCGCCCAATACCGCGACCGCCGTATCGCCGGCGCCGGAGACATCGTAAACCTCGCAGCCTTCGGGGCGCTGGAGCTGCAAGACATCGTCGGCACCGACCAGGACCATCCCGTCCCGGCCGAGGGAGACGAGCACGCTGCCAAAGTCGCAGCGTTCGATCAGCGCGCGCGCGGCGGCGACGATTTCGCTCGCCGTCGCGACCGGCATGCCGGTCGCGTGCGCCAGCTCCCGGCGGCTCGGCTGCAAGAGATCGGCGCCGCGATAGCGAATTGGGTCGCCGCCCTTGGGGTTGACGATGACGCAGGCGCCGGCCTCGCGCGCCGCGCGGATGATTTCAAGCGCCACCCCCTCGGTCAGCACCCCCTCGGCGTAATCGCAGACGATCACGACCGCGTGGTCGGTCACCAGCTCGCGGGCCAGCCGCAACAGGTCCTCGCGAATGTAGGGGTCGAGCGGCACCGCGCTCTCGCGGTCGGCCCGCAGCAATTGGTGATTGGCCGCGACATAGCGGGTCTTGACCGTGGTCGCGCGCTGCGGCTGGACCAGGACATGCACCTGGGCGCCGTCCTGCGCCTCCAGCAGCCGACCGATTTCGCGGCCGGTGTCGTCATTGCCGATGACCGAAATGAAGGAGGGTGCCGAACCGAGCGCCGTGAGGTTGCGCAGCACACTCCCGGCGCCCCCCAGGCTTTTCAGTTCGCGCTCGATGGACAGCACCGGGACCGGCGCTTCGGGCGACACGCGCTCGACCTGGCCGTAGATGAAATGATCGAGCATGACGTCGCCGACGCACAGGACGCGAGCCGATTTCAAGCGTTCGATATAGCGGAAAAGGTCGCGGTTGTCGGCCATCGCCATTTGTCGATTGGGGTGCGCCTGCCTTTTTTGGCCGCAGCGGCCGCCGAATGCAAGATTGCCGCGGGCCGGCACTATTGCACGCGCTGCCGGCGCAGCAGCAGGTAGAGCGCGCCGGCGCCGCCATGGCGCGGCTGGGCGGCGGCGATGGCGAGAATATGCCGGCGCAAGCCTGCCTCGGCCAGCCAGCGCGGCACCGCGCGTTTGAGGACCCCGGTCCCGGTCGGGCCGAGCCCGCGCCCGGTGATGACCAAGAGGCAGCGCCGGCCCGCCCGGCGCGAGGCTTCGACAAACTCGGCGAGCTCCCGATGCGCTTCGATTTGGGTCATGCCGTGCAGGTCGAGGCGCGCCTCGATCTCATGCAGGCCGCGCTTCAGACGCTCGGCATTGGCCCGGTCGATGCCGGCGATGGCGTCGAACGGATCGGGCAGGGCCGGGTGCGAATCGGCTGGGCCGATCGGCCGGGCCGCGGCGGCGGGTACGGATATAGCGGACGGCGCGCCCGAAGGGGGGGTGCCGCGTCCGCGCAACGGGGTCACGTCGCGCACCGCCTCGGACCACACCGCCCCATCATGGGGTGCCGCTGCGCGGCTGCCCGCCGTCCTGGCCATCTTTCTGTTCCTGCCGGTCCTCGACGAGGACGATGTGGAGGCGCCTCGGCCCGTGCGCGCCGAGCACGATGCGCTGCTCGATGTCGCCGGTCCGCGACGGCCCGGTGATGAAATTGACGACCCGCGGCAAGGCCTGGGCCGGCATTCCCGGGGTCGCGGCGGCGCGCAGACGATCCCAGCCGTCTTCATAGGCAGCGACCACCTGGGCGGCGCGGACCACGGCGATATGGGTATCGGGAAGAAAATTCAAAGTGGTCGGCGTCTGCGCCCCGGACACCAGCATCAGCGTGCCGGTCTCGGCCACCGCGGCAAAGCACGGGGTCAGGCTGACCGCGTCCTCCGGCTCGGCCCGGCCGCGGCGAATGCGCAGCAGCGGCCGGGTGTGCCACGGAATGTCGTCGAGGCCGGGGTCGGGCGCCATCACCAGCTCGGCCGGCAGGTTTTCGGCGGCGAGATAGCGCGCCACCGCCTCCGGCACCGCGTCGGGCGATTGGACGCGGGTAACCGTCGCTTGCACCTCCTCGGCCATCGCCGTGAACAGGTCGATCCGGCCGGCAGGGTCGAGCCCCTGGGCTCGTGCCGGAACGAGGTTGCGGCGCGTGCGCCGCGACCCGCGCGCGCAGCTCGGCTTCGGTCTGCGGGTCGAGCCGGCCGCGCCGCAGCGAGCGGCGGATGCCGGCCAGGATATCCTCGCGAGCGGAATTCACCGGGCAGCCCCGCGCTTGCGCCGCTCCGCCCACAGGCGATGAAAGCTGCGGCCCTCCGGCGCCGGCAGGTCGCGCACCGCGGTCCAGCCGCCGGCGAACGGCAGGCTGCGGAACCGGCCATGTCGCCCGCCCGCCCAGCCGAGCGCCCGGCTGGCGATTTCGGTCAGCGCGTGATAGAGCGCCGGCCGCCGGGCCACCCAGGCCCACACCGACAGCCCGGTGCGCCACACCCGGGGACTAAGCTTTTTCGCGTATTCGCGCTCGCGCCAGTGGCGCAGCATCTTCGGCAGCGGAATCTTGACCGGGCACACGCTTTCGCAGCGCCCGCACAGGGTCGAGGCGTTGGGCAGCGCCGCCGCCTCGTCGATCCCGATCAGGGCCGGTGTCAGCACGGCGCCCATCGGCCCGGGATAGACCCAGCCATAGGCGTGACCGCCGACCGCGGCATAGACCGGGCAGTGGTTCATGCAGGCGCCGCAGCGGATGCAGCGCAGCATGTCGTGGAACTCGCCGCCGAGCATCGCGCTGCGGCCGTTGTCGAGCAGCACGACGTGATAGGCCTCGGGTCCGTCGAGGTCGCCCGGCCGCCGCGGGCCGGTCGAGACCGTCGTGTAGGACGAAAATTCCTGGCCGGTCGCCGAGCGCGCCAAAAGGCGCAGCAGCGTCGCCGCATCCTCGAAGGTCGGCACCAGCTTTTCGAGGCTGGCGAGAACGACGTGGACGCGCGGCAAGGTCTGGGTCAGGTCGCCATTGCCCTCGTTGGTGACGATGATGCTCGACCCGGTCTCGGCAATCAGGAAATTGGCGCCGGTGATGCCGACATCGGCGGCGAGAAACCGCGGGCGCATGAGGGCGCGCGCCTCGTCGCAGAGCTGGCGCGGCTCGGCGAGGGGCCGGTTCGGGTCGAGCGACTTGTGCGCCGCGCGAAACGTCTCGGCCACCTGCTCCTTGACCAGGTGCATTGCCGGCGCGATCAGATGGCTCGGCGGCTCGTGGCGCAGCTGGATGATGTATTCGCCGAGATCGGTCTCGACCGGGGCGACGCCGTTTTTTTCGAGGAATTCGTTGAGCCCGACCTCCTCGGCGACCATCGACTTGCCCTTGGTGACGGTCTTGGCATCGGCGGCCCGGCAGATCTTCAGCACTGCGGCACAGGCCTCTTCGGGAGTGCGCGCCCAATGCACCTCGCCGCCGGCGGCGACGACGTTCTGTTCGTAAAGTTCGAGGTAGAAGTCGAGATGGGCGAGCGTGTACTCCTTGATCGCACGGCCGATCTCGCGCAGATCCTCGAATTCGGGCAACTTTGCCACGGCCTCGCGGCGACGCAGCGGAAACCCGCTCTGCGTCATCATCGCCAAGGCCCGCTGCAGGTTCCGGTCGGCGAGCGCGGCATCGGCGTTCGCCGTGAAATCGCGACTGGTGGCGCGCATCGCCGCTACCGGGCCATTCCGATCGGCGGCACGTCGCCGGTCATGCCGGCCAGCACCTCGGCGACGTGGCGGACCTCGATCGGTTCGCCGCGGCGGGCGAGCTTGCCGGCGATGTTCAACAGGCAGCCGAGATCGCCGGCCAGCACCGCCGCCGCACCGGTGGCCGCGATGTCCGCCGCCTTTTGGTCGACCATCTGGTCCGAGATCTGCGGGTATTTGACGCAGAACGTGCCGCCGAAGCCGCAACATATCTCGGTCCCGGGCAATTCGCGCAGCCGCAGGCCCTCGACCGAGGCGAGCAGACGACGCGGCTGGTCCCTGATGCCGAGCTCGCGCAATCCCGAGCAGGAATCGTGATAGGTCGCCTCGCGCTCCCACCGCACTCCGACCCGCTGCATGCCGCGGACGTCGCTCAGAAACGACACCAGCTCCCAGCACCGCGCTGCCAGCTCCTGCGCCCGCAGCAGGATCGCCGGATCATCGGCGAACAGCTCGGGGTAGTGACAGCGGATCATCCCGGCGCAAGAACCGGACGGGGCGACCACGTAATCATAGCCGGCAAAGGCCTCGATCACCTGCACGGCGATGGCTTTCGCATCGTCGCGGTCGCCCGAATTGTAGGCGGGCTGGCCGCAGCAGGTTTGCGCCCGCGGCACCTCGACCGTGCAGCCGGCCTGCTCCAGCAATTTGACCGCCGCAAACCCGACCGTCGGCCGGAACAGATCGACGAGGCAGGTCACGAACAGCGCCACCCGCGTCCGCTTCTCGGCCATTCGGCCACTCCCGGTTTCGACAGGTGCCGGTAATAAGCCGCCGCGCGCGCCGCAAATCAATCGGGCAAGCCTTGTCCCCGATCGAAACCGCCGCCAAATAGGTTACATGTTACCGACTGGAGGTTGGCATGACCCTACCGGAAAGCCCAGGCTCCTCGCGGGGAAAGGTTAGGGCCTATCGTGAACGACTGCGCCGGCGAGGTTTACGGCCGATCCAGATTTGGGTCCCGGACGTCCGGTCCCCGGGCTTTGCCGACGAAGCCCATCGGCAATCGCTCGCTGTCGCTCGGAGCGAATATTCGGAGGAGGACCAGAATTTCGTTGACGCGATCACCGATGGGACCAACGGGTGAAACGCGGCGAGATATGGACCGTCGCCGGCGGCAGCGACTATGCCGGCAAACCCCGCCCCGCTGTAATTCTGCAAGATGATCGCTTCGACATGACCGACTTTATCACCGTCTGTGCATTCACCAGCGATCCGACCGAGGCGCCGCTGATGCGACTGGCGATTGAGCCCAGCGAACGGAATGGTTTGAGGAGCCAGTGTCGCCTGATGGTCGACAAGATCACTACGGTGCGAAAAGCGAGGGTCGGCGTGCGGGTCGGGCGTTTGGCCGATGCGGACATTGTCCGCGTGAACCGTGCCGTCGTCGTATTCCTCGGGATCGCCGGACCGGCCCCGGACGCACAATCGATACCAGCATGATCTATGGGTCTGCCATCAACGGCGGGCCTCTTCGGCGGCGAGCCGATTGGCCAGGCGGCGCGGCAGCAGCAGCCAATACCGGCCGCGCGCGTCCATCTCGCCGGCCCGGTCGCCGGCGGCGCTGCCGGAGCCCCAATAGAGATCGCCGCGGATCGGGCCTTTGATCGCACCGCCGGTGTCTTGCGCCACGACCAGGCGGCGCACCCGCGCGTTCGGAACGAACTTCTCGTCGGCATCGAGCCAGATCGGAGTGCCGAGCGGGACATAGCTGCGGTCGACGGCGAGGCTGCGCTCTGGCGTCAGCACCACTCGTTCGGCCCCGATCGGCCCGTCTCCCTTGATTTCTCGAAAGAATACATAGGACGGGTCTTCGCGGCGCAGCGCCGCTCCGGCTTTGGGGTGCGCGCGCATCCAGGCGCGGATCGAGGCCATCGTCACCTTGTCGCGGGGGATCTGCCCGCGCTCGATCAACAGCCGCCCGACTGGAACATAGGGCAGCCCGTTCTGCCCATTGTAGCCGAGCCGGATGGTGCGACCGTCGTCCAACCGGACCTGTCCCGAGCCCTGGATCTGCAAAAAGAACGCGTCGATCGGATCATCGACCCAAACCAGAGCCAGCCCGCGGCCGGCGAGCGCCCCGTCTTCGATCTGCGCGCGGCTATAGCGCGGGTCCGAGCCGAGATCGGGCGGGCGCCGATAGATCGGCGTCTGGTACGGCCCGTGCCGATGTCGCGAGCCATGCAGCCCGATCTCGAAGTAGCCGGTGAACAGCCCCTCGCGCGCGCCGTAATCGGCTACCGCCATTGCCACGAACGCCGTCGCGAAAAAATTCCGCGCGGCGGCGTCGTCATTCGCGGGAAGAGAAGCGGCCTCGCGGCAGGGCGGGCGCCAGTCCTCCACGCGTCCGTAATCCACCCCGCTCTCGACCGGACCGAAAGCCGCCGCGTCGGGCCGGTTCAGCAACCGGGCGCAGGATCTCAAAAAGGTGGGAACGGTCGCGGCCACCTGGGCGACCGCCCAGCCGTCTAGCTCGGCGAACCTGACCGGGGTCAACTCCAGCCGCGGCGGCCCGGCGTCGCGCGCGAGCCCGAGCGTCAGCGCCGCCAGCGCGACGACAGCGGCCGCGCCGGATCGCCGTCGCCGGCGTCGGGTTTTAGCCGCTGCCGGTGGCGACGAGCACCCAGTTAGGGTCGGCGGATCGGGTGTCGCGGGCAAAGGTCCAATAATCGGTCTTTTCGACCGGGTGCTCGGGATCGCCGTTGACAATGCCGCCATCCATCGCGCGCGTCACGTTGATCTGCTGCGACACGAGCTTGACCGTCACCCGCGCCGTGCGCCCAACCAAATCGGCGTCGGCGATCTCGGCCAGGTCGAGCCGCAGATCGCGGGTTTCGAGCGTTTCCTTGGCGGCGGTCCGCTCATCGATCGTCTGGGCAAAGGGGCGGAACACTTCGTCGCTGAGCAGCGGGCGCAACGCCTCCTTGTCGCCGCGGGCAAAGGCGGTGACGATCATCTCGAAAGCGGCGCGCACTCCGGCAAGAAAGTCAGCGGGGTCAAAGCCCGGATCGGCTCGGCGGATCCGGTTCAGCCCGTCGGCCGCGGAACCCGCCGGTTTTCTGGCGAGCACCGCGACCGCCGAATTCTTGTCCGGATTGGCGGGCAGCGCCACCTGTTCGGGGCCGGGCTTGTCAGTCATCCGGGCAGCGCTTCGTACAAACAGATCGCGCCGCCGCTCGTTTCCGGTGCGCCGGCCGAGAACACTGCGCAGCCGCAGAATGAGGAAGGCGGCGATCATCGCCAGCAGGATGATCCCGAAATAATCATTCATCGGCTTCGCACGCTCCGCCACCCTCCCGCCAGGGCCGGGGAAAGGCCCTCGCATGCTTCCCGGTTCAAATGGGGCGTCGGCGCTGCCCCGGCAAGCGCGTCCGGCGCGCGCGCCGATGACATCTCCAATAAGGCACGGCGCGGGACGGCATCCCGACCTCAAAACCTAGACGCCCGGCGGAGCCGGGCTGCGCGGATCGGCTGACCCGCCGAGCCGGTCATTGATGCCAGTTGCCGATCCATGCTAGCCAGCCGCTTCGATCGGGGCCGGCGCGGGAGGGAACCATGGCGGGCGACGTGAGGGGCAACGGCGAAACCGATGCGGTCCCGGCGACCCCGGAGGGGCCTCAGCTGTTTATCAATGTCCAATACATAAAGGACTTGTCGTTCGAGAACCCGCGCGCGCCGCAAAGTCTGATCCAGCAGACGGTCCAGCCCGAGGTGGCGATCAACGTCGACGTCAAGGCACGCCATCTGAACGAGGATGCCTATGAGGTCGTCCTGACCGTCAACGTGACCGCAAACGCGCAAAGCGAGCCGGTATTTCTGGTCGAGCTCGCCTATGCTGCGGTGGTGACGGTCCGCAACGCGCCGGAGCCGATGCTGGCGAATTTGGTGCTGGTCGAGACCCCCCGGATCATCTTCCCGTTTGCCCGCGCGGTCATCGCCAACGCGACCCGCGACGGCGGCTTTCCGCCGTTGATGATCAACCCGATCGACTTTGCCGAGCTGCTGCGCCGCCAGCAGCCGCCCGAGGGAGCGACGCCCGACGCAGACGGAACCGCGGTCTGAGTACGAACGATCTCGTTACTTATTGTCGCCATCGCGAAGCCTCAGTCGCCCCCTGGCTCTCGAACCCTGCAGCCCGGCTTTGCCGGTCCCGGGTCCGGCCGTTGGCCCACCCGATGACATGTGTGAATGGCCCCCGCTAACGGCGCGTCGCCTGCCCTTTTCATGCCCTTCGGCAGCCTCGTCGTGACGCCCGGCTGCTGCGGGCGGGCGGAGCTGGTTTGCGCTATGATCGCCGGATAACCGAGCAAATTTTCGGGGAGGGCGGCATGTCGGCGACGGCGTTTCTGGAGGCGCGGGACTTTCTTCTGGCTCATCGCGAGGATTACGAGCGGGCTTGCCGCGATTTCCGCTGGCCCGAATTGCACCGGTTCAACTGGGCGCTCGATTATTTCGACCCGATGGCGCAGGGCAACGATCGCCCAGGGTTGTGGATTGTCGACGAAGGCGGCGGCGAAACCCGGCTGAGCTTTGCCGATCTCGCCCAGCGGTCGAGCCGGGCCGCCAACTGGCTGCGCAGCCTCGGCGTGCGCCGCGGCGACCGCCTCCTGATGATGCTCGGCAATGTTGCGCCATTATGGGAGTGCATGCTGGCGGCGACGAAGCTCGGCGCCGTCGTGATTCCGGCGACGACGTTGCTCAACCGCGACGATCTCGTCGACCGCTTCGCGCGCGGCCGGGTCCGCCATGTCGTCGCCGGCGTCGACAACCTCGGCATATTCGCCGAATTGCCCGGTGATTATACGCGGATCGCGGTCGGCGGGGTCACTCCGGGCTGGCACAGCTGGGAGGCGGGCTACGACGCGCCGGCGCAGTTCGCCCCCGACGGCGCGACCCATGCCTCCGACCCGCTGCTGCTCTATTTCACCTCCGGCACCACGGCCAAGCCAAAGCTGGTGCTGCACAGCCACCAGAGCTATCCGGTCGGCCATCTGTTGACAATGTATTACCTCGGCGTCAAGCCGGGCGACGTTCACCTGAACATCTCGTCGCCGGGCTGGGCCAAGCACGCCTACAGCTGCGTCTTCGCGCCGTGGAACGCCGCGGCGACCGTGTTCATGCTGAACCAGCCGCGGTTCAACGCGAAGGGGCTGCTCGACGCGATCGCGCGTTGCGGCGTCACGACCTTTTGCGCGCCGCCGACGGTGTGGCGCATGCTGATCCAGGAGGATCTTGCGGCGTCGAGGGTGAGCCTGCGCGAGGCGCTCGGCGCCGGCGAGCCGCTCAACCCCGAAATCATCGAGCGGGTCCGGGCGGCTTGGGGTGTTACCGTGCGCGACGGCTATGGGCAGACCGAGACGACGCTGCAGATCGGCAATTTCCCGGGACAACAGGTCAAGCCGGGGTCGATGGAAAACCGGCGCCTGGTTACCGGGTGCGGCTCCTCGACGCCGACGGCGCCGAGCAGCAGGAGGCCGAAATCTGCCTGGCGCTCGACCCGCCGCCGCTTGGGGCTGATGCAGGGCTACCAGGGCGAGGACGGCGCCATTCAGCCGCTCGCCGGCGAGGTCTATCGCACCGGCGACGTGGCGATGCGCGACGCCGACGGGTATCTGACTTATGTCGGCCGCGCCGACGACGTCTTCAAAGCCTCCGACTACCGGATCAGCCCGTTCGAGCTCGAGAGCGCCCTGATCGAGCACCCGGCCGTCGCCGAGGCCGCGGTGGTGCCGTCGCCAGACCCATTGCGCCTCGCCATCCCCAAGGCCTTTGTCGCATTGGCTGCGGGCCATCCGCCCGACCGCGACACGGCGCTGTCGATCTTCCGCCACCTGCGGGCGCATCTGGCGCCCTACAAACGAGTGCGCCGGCTCGAATTCGCCGAATTGCCAAAACCATCTCGGGCAAGATCCGCCGCGTCGAATTGCGCACCGCCGAAGCCGCCCGCCGCCAAGCTGGGGACGGCCGCGCCGAACGCGAATTCTGGGAGGAGGATTTCCCCGAACTCGGCTGATAGAGTGCGAAATCCTGCTATGTCTCGAACATCGTCAAGGGGGCAACGCCGATGGGTAAGCTCGATGGGAAAGTGGCGCTGGTCACCGGCTCCGGCCGCAATATCGGCCGCGCCACCGTGCTGAAGCTGGCCGGGGAAGGCGCCAATGTCGTGGTCAATGCCCGCAGCAACGAGGCCGAGGCCGAGGCCGTCGCGCGCGAAGCCCGCGACCGCGGGGTCAAGGCATTGCCGATCCTCGCCGACATCGCCAAAAAGGCCGACATTGATGCGATGGTGGCTCGCACCTTGTCGGAATTCGGGCGGATCGACATCCTGATCAACAATGCCGCGATCCGGCCGCACAAGCCCTTCACCGAAGTCAGCGTGCCGGAGTGGGAGCATGTCCGCGGCGTGGTGCTCGACGGTGCGATCTATGCCACGCAGGCGGTGATCCCGGCGATGGTCGAGCACCGGTTTGGCCGCATCCTGTTCTTCACCGGCGACGGCTCCTTTACCGGCGGCACCGGCCGGGCCCATGTCTCGGCGGCCAAGATGGGGCTGGTCGGCCTGGCGCGGGCGCTCGCGACCGAATTCGCGCCGCAGAACATTCGCGTCAACGTCGTCTCGCCGGGCAGTATCGACACCAGGCGCGACAATCCCGAATGGTATCGCGGGCACTCGCCGAACGCCGCCGGCATCCCGCTCGGCCGCCAGGGCCATGTCGACGAGCTCGCCGCCACCTGCCTGTTCCTGGTCTCGGACGACGGCGGCTTCATCACCGGCCAGACCATCCACGTCAATGGCGGCGCCGGCTATTACTGACGCGCGGCCCCTCCGGCTGTTCACCCTATCTCCTACGTTGCTGACCAGGTAGCGGATTGGGCGATTGCCAGCCATCGTGCCGCGTTGGGTCTCGCCTCAGGCGCAGACCCCGCGGGGCCGGACTAGCCCCAGCTGGCTTGGCCGCCGACGGCGGTGATCGTGATGTGCCCCATCGTCGTGTCGGCCTTGGCGCCGTGCCAATGGCGTTCGCCGGCCTTGATGTGCACAACGTCGCCGACGTTGATCTCGTGCTGCTCGTGCTCGGTCGCGACCATGCCGGAGCCCGAGGTCACGACCAGGATCTGGTCGCAGGTATGGGTATGCCATCCGGTGGTGCAGCCCTGGCTGAAGTTCACCACGCTGCAGTTATAGTTACCCGAGTCGCCCGGCTGGATGATGGTCTGACGCGACCGGGAGACCGGCCCGTTCCACCCTTCGATCCGCTCGGCGCCTTCGACCGGAAGATTCGGGACGTCTTTGAGCGTGACCACTTTCATGACGACTGTCTCCTTCGTGTTTCGGGTTGTTGGCAGTCTTTGCTGGGGATCATCTTTGCCAGGTGAAATCGTAGCTGCAGGAATGACTGCTCTCGCGCACGCGCGCCGTGCCGGCGCTGTCGATGCCGCCGTTGACGATGATGTCGATCGGGTGCGAGCCGGCGTTGCTGCTGTTGGTCGGCGCCAGCAGGCGCATCGCCAGCTGGCCCTGCGGCCCGAGCGTTCCCGCGAGCGTGTAGCCTGTCGCGGTGGTATACTGCGCTTGACCGTTCTCGACGGTGAGCGGCCCGGCGGCCCGGTCCGGACATGGGCCCTGTTGCCCGTTGCGCGCCACGTAAGTTTGATCGACCTTCGCCGAAGAGACCAACCGGTAGGTGCCGTCAAATGACGTTCCAGCGGGCGAGGGCGACGGAGCCTGCGCTTTCGCAGCAGCGGGCAAGCAAAAAAATCCGACGGCGCACAGCAATCCGATCAGCCAGCGCATGACGTTCTCCCCTGCTGAGGTCCCTGTACCGAAATGGCGCCGACGAGCGCCCCATGCCGGCCGTGAACCCGAGCTTCCCGGACGACCTCTTTCAATTGAGCGGCCGATGCTCCTTGATCCAAGGCCGCGGCTGGGTCGCGAGCCGATTGCGCATCCTACAACCACGGCGGCTTGCACGGTGCTAAAAATCTCAGAATCGGCAGCCGCTCTCCGCTCGACAGCGGGCCGACCGCTTGCAAGCCGCGAGGATCGGGCGCAAAAGGCGCCGCGCCGACCGCCCGTGCGCGGGTCGCGACCGATGCGCGCGCGCACTACCGCATTCGCCCATGCACGATCGAGGAGCAGCAGCGATGCCCGAGGACCTTGCTCGTTCCCACGCCGATGCCGACAGCCACGGCTCGGAATTGTCCGAGATGGAGATACGGGTGCGGGCGCTCGAAACCATCCTGACCGAGAAGGGCTATGTCGACCCGGCGGCGTTGGACCAGATCGTCGAGGCGTTCGAGACCAGGATCGGGCCGCGTAACGGCGCCCATATCGTCGCCCGCGCCTGGGCCGACCCCGAGTTCAAGCGCCGCCTGTTGGCTGATGCGACCGCCGCGGTCAACTCGGCCGGCCATTTCAGCCGCGTCGGCAGCCACCTGATCGCGGTCGAGAACACGCCGCAGACCCACAACCTAGTCGTCTGCACCTTGTGCTCGTGCTACCCGTGGGAGGTGCTGGGACTGCCGCCCAACTGGTATAAATCCGCCCCTTACCGCTCGCGCGCGGTGATCGACCCCAAGGGTGTGCTCGCCGAGTTCGGCGTGACCCTGCCATCCGGGACCGGGATCCGCGTCTGGGATTCGACGGCCGAAACCCGCTTTCTGGTTCTGCCGATGCGGCCGGCCGGCACCGCGGGCTGGAGCGAGGAGCGGCTCGCCGGGCTCGTCACCCGCGACAGCATGATCGGCACCGGCCTCGCCGAGGCGCCGCACGAGAGGGCGCACGGGGCGACGCCGGCATGACCAATTCGTTGCACGACATGGGCGGCATGCACGGCTTTGGCCGGGTCGAGCCCGAGCCCGACGAGCCGCCGTTTCATCAGCGCTGGGAGGGCCGCGTCCTGGCGCTGCAGCGGGCGATGGGCTTTACCGGGCTGTGGACGATCGATGCCGGCCGGGCCTCGCTCGAAGCGCTGCCGCCGTTGGACTATCTCGGCTCGTCCTATTACCGGCGCTGGTTTCTCGGGCTCGAACAGCGGCTGCTGCGGCGCGGCCTGATCGGCGAGGACGAGCTCGCCGCCGGCCGTTCGGTGCGCGCCGGCCCGGCAATACCGCGCACCCTGACATCAGGCCGATATCGGCAAGACCTTGACCCGCGGCGAATTCGGCCGCCCGACCAACACGCCGGCGCGGTTCAAGGAAGGCGAACGGGTACGCACCCGGAAACATCAACCCCGTGACCCACACCCGGCTGCCGCGCTATGCCCGCGGCAAGACCGGCACGGTCGAGGCGGTGCGCGGCTGCCACGTCTTCCCGGATACCGCCGCACTCGGCGCCGGCGACGACCCGCAATGGCTCTACACGGTCGTTTTTCCGGCGCGCGAATTATGGGGCGAGGACGCCGACCCCGCGATCAAGATCTCGATCGAGGCGTTCGAGCCCTATCTCGACCCGGCATGAGCGCCGTCGACGGCATATCGCCGACTGCCGTCCCGGGCATTCCCCGCGACCCCGGCGGCCCGGTGTTTCACGCGCCGTGGGAAGCCCACGCCTTCGCCATGGCGCTGGCCTTGCACGAACGCGGCCTGTTCACCTGGCCCGAATGGGCCGCCGCCCTGGCCGGCGAGATCAGGCGCGCCCAAGCGCAGGGTGACCCCGACACCGGTGGCACCTATTACCGGCACTGGCTCGCGGCCCTCGAACGCCTCGCCGCTGAGAAGGCCGCGGCCGATCCGGCCGCCCTCGCGCGCACCCGCGCTGCCTGGCGTCATGCCGCCAGACGCACCCCGCACGGCGCCCCGATCGCGCTCCAGCCCGAGGATTTCGAGGCGGAATAGCCGGCACCGCCCCGCCGCCGATACGCCGGGCGCTTATGCTCGCAAGACGGCCGGCGCGTTATCCGACGCCGCCTCGTCGTTTTCGGGAAACAGCAGCTCTTCGTAGACGGCGATGGTATGCGCGCACATCGCCTGCGTTGTGAAATGGGCGGCGACATGGGCCTGCGCGCGGCATGCCAGCAGCGACCGCTCGCCCGGCCCGAGCGCCAGTGCGGCACCGATCGCCGCGGCGAGAGCCTGGGGATCGCGCGCCGGCGCGAGCCAGCCAGTCTCTCCGGGCACGATCGTCTCGCGGGCGCCGCCATGATCTGTGGCCACCACCGGCCGCCCCATCGCCTGGGCCTCGACGACGACCCGGCCGAAGCCTTCGGGATCGCTCGACGCCGAAACCACGACATCGGCCAGCATGTAGGCGGCCGCCATGTCGGCGCAGGGCTCGACGATACGGAACAGGCCGGTGAGCCCCCTTCCCTCGATCTCCTTCTCGAGCTCGCGGCGAAAGCCCGGCCGCTGTTCGGCCCCGACCAAGACGCAGCAGATGTCGCGGCGGCCCAGTGCTGCGATCGCCGCGATGAAATCGAGCCCGCCCTTCCACCGGGTCAGCCGGCCGGGCAGCATCACCGTCGGCACGCCGTCGGGCAGCCGCCATTGCCGGGCGAGGCTGGCGATCCGTTGGCCGTTTACCCGCATCGGATCGAACATGTCGAGATCGACGCCGCGCGGGATCGTACGCAGCCGGTCGGCGCCGACGCCGTAGAATCGCTCGCGGCATGGTCGGCGACGAATTCGGAAATGGCGATGACCCGCTCGCCGCGCGCCATGACCGAATTGTACCGGCGCTTCAGGCCGGCGCCGATGCCGAAGGCCAAGTCCGTGCCGTAGGCGTTGTGAAAGGTGGTTACGAAATGCCGGCCGGTGGCGTTCGCGGCCGACCATGCGCTCCACGCCGGGGCGCGGCTCCTCGCGTGAACGATGTCGATGCCGAGCCGGCGGATCGCGCGCACCAGCGCCGCGGCGTTGCGGCATATGACCAGCGGGTTCTTCGAGGCGAGCGGCAGTGTCAGGTGGGTGGCGCCGGCGCGGGCGATTTCGCGTTCGAGCGGTCCGCCGGACGAGGCGACGTAGGCATTCCAGCCGGCCGTGGTCAGCGCCGCCGCCAATTCGACGGTGCCGCGCTCGGCCCCGCCCGAGACGAGGCTCGGGACGATCTGCAACACCGCCGGCGGGCGGCCATGCAGCAGCGGGAGTTCTGGCGAGAGAGGCATCGTGCTATCGTCGCGGTCCTCTTGGCCCGCCGCAAGCCTGCGATGACTTCGCCCGAAACCCTGCCCCGTTCCGACGGTCACACGATCGCCTTTCATCGGCTGCCGGGCGCTGCGCCGGGAATCGTCTTTCTCGCCGGCCTGCGCTCGGACATGACCGGCACCAAGGCGCTCTACCTAGACGAGTATTGCCGCCGGCAGGGGCGGGCCTATGTGCGGTTCGACTATTTCGGCCACGGCCGGTCGAGCGGCGATTTTGCCGACGGCACGGTCGGCCGCTGGGCCGAGGACGCGATCGCGGTCCTCGACCGGCTGACCCAAGGGCCGCAAATCCTGGTCGGGTCGAGCCTCGGCGGCTGGATCATGCTGCTGGCCGCACTCGCCCGCCGCGGGCGGGTGAGGGCGCTGGTCGGCGTGGCCGCCGCGCCCGACGCGACCGAAGACCTGATGTTGCCGCGCCTCGACATGGCGCAGCGCCAGGAGTTGTTGACGACCGGCTCGGTGACCTTGCCCTCCGAATACGACCCGGCCGGCTACACCTACCGGCTGAGCCTGATCGAGGACGGCAGGCGGCATCTGGTGATGCGCGCCCCGGTCGCGCTCGATTGCCCGGTGCGGCTCTTGCACGGAATGCGCGACGCCTCGGTCCCGTGGGAGACCAGCCTACGCCTCGCCGAGCGCCTGACGAGCCGCGACGTTGCCGTCACCCTCGTCAAGGACGGCGACCACCGCCTCTCGACCGCCCCCGACCTCGCCCGCCTCGCCGCAATCTTCGACGAGCTCGTCGGGGCGTAGGATGGATTGACCACCGGGAAACCCCTCATTCTTCCGGGCGGCACGGCAGGTCACATCGCGCCCTACGCTCGTAAGACCCCCACCATCGCCTCCGCCGGTGGAATATGCCGCAGCGGTCCTTGTCTTATTCGCTATCGGGGAGGTTCCCGAACAGGTAGGGTGACGGCCGATGCTGACAGCACCGCGTCTTTTGAGCGTCGCGACCTCGGTTCCGCCCTATCCGCTCGACCAGGATGACGTGATCGAGCGCGTGAAGCTGCTGTTTGGCGATGCGCAGGCGCTCGACCGGCTGCTGCCGGTGTTCACCAACACCGGCATCCGCACCCGCTATTCGTGCGTGCCGCTCGAATGGTACGATCGCCGCCACAGCTGGCCCGAGCGTAACCAGATCTATCTGTCGGCGGCACTCGACCTGCTCGAAGCGACGACCATCCAGTTGCTCGACCGAGCCGGCCGCAACAAGCACGAGATCGACGCGATCGTCGTCGTCTCGACCACCGGGATCGCCACACCGAGCCTCGACGCGTTGTTGATCGAGCGGATGGGGCTGCGCGCCGACGTGCGGCGGCTGCCGATCTTCGGGCTCGGCTGCGCCGGCGGCGTGCTCGGCCTTGCCCGCGCCGCGAGCCAGGCGGTAGCGGCGCCCGGCGAGACCGTGCTGTTTCTGGTCGTCGAACTGTGCGCGCTGTCGTTCCGCCGCGACGATTTCGCGAAGAGCAACATCGTCGCCACCGCACTCTTCGGCGACGGCGCCGCCGGGGCATTGCTGTCAACCGTCGGGGACGGGCCGGCCATCGTCGCCACCGGCGAGCACACCTGGCCCAACAGCCTCGAAGTGATGGGCTGGGAGGTCGCCGATGACGGGCTCAGCGCGATCTTTTCCCGCGACATCCCTCAGCTCGTCGCGACCCGCTTTCGCATCGTTGCCGACGAGTTCCTCGCCCGTCACGGTCTCGCGGTCGCAGACATCGACCGCTTTGTCTGCCATCCGGGCGGCGCCAAGGTGATAGCCGCGCTCGAAGGCGCCTTCGGCCTCGACGAGGGGGCGCTCGACGGCGCGCGCGGGGTGTTGCGCGATTACGGCAATATGTCGGCCGCGACCGTGATGTTCGTGCTCGACCGCATGCTCGCCGAAGGGCGACCCTGGGATCGGGCATTGATGAACGCTCTCGGACCGGGTTTCTCCGCCGGGTTTCTCGTGCTCGACAACCGGTGACGGCCCTCTACTGGACGCTTTCTCTTGTCGCCCTGCAGCGCCTCGTCGAGCTCGCCTGGGCCGCCCGCAATACGAGGCGGCTGCGCCGGCTCGGCGCGGTCGAGGCGGATGCCGGCGGCTACCCGTTCTTCGTCCTGCTGCATGCCGGCTGGCTCGCCAGCCTCGCTCTGTCGGTCGCCCCCGCGAGGCGGCCCGATTGGCCCCTTCTGGGAATTTTCGCCCTGTTGCAGCTCGGCCGGGTTTGGGTGATCGCGACCCTGGGCCGGCTGTGGACCACCCGCATCCTGAGCTTGCCCGGCGCCCCGCTGGTGCGCACCGGCCCCTACCGCTGGGTGCGCCATCCGAACTACCTCTTGGTCGTCGCCGAGATCGCGGTGTTGCCACTGGCCTTTGGCGCGGTCGCCGTGGCGGTCGCGTTCTCGCTGCTCAACCTGGCGCTGATCGCCCGGCGCATCGGCATCGAAGACCGGGCGCTGGCACCGCGACGCGGACCGTGAGCATCGCCCTGCCCCAGGCGGCGGCTGGAGCCAAGACCTGGATCGGGTTTGTCGCCATGGCGGTCGGCATGTTCATGGCGATCCTCGACATTCAGATCGTCGCCAGCTCACTGCCGGAGATCCAGGCCGGGCTCGGCCTGCCGCTCGACCAGCTGAGCTGGGTGCAGACCGCCTATTTGATGGCCGAGATTGTCGCGATCCCGCTGACCGGGTGGCTCACTCGGATGCTGTCGACCCGCGGCGCCTTTGTCGCCTGCATCTGCGGCTTTACCGCCGCGAGCCTCGCCTGCGCCACCTCGACCGGGTTCTGGTCGCTGATCCCGGCGCGGGTGGTCCAGGGCTTTTGCGGCGGGCTCTTAATCCCGCTGGTGTTCTCGGCGATTTTCCTGATTTTCGAGCGGACGGCGCGGTCGCGGGCGACGCTCGTCGCCGGGCTCCTGGCGATGCTGGCGCCAGCCTTGGGCCCCGGCATCGGCGGCTTTGTCACCGACCGCTTGTCGTGGCACTGGCTGTTTCTGATCAACGTGCCGACCGGGCTTGTCGTGGCCCTGCTGGTAACCTGGGCCGTCGATATCGACCGCCCCGTCCGGGGCCGCTTCGGCTCGGTCGATCTCCTGGCGCTGCCGTTGCTCGCGGTCTTTCTCGGCGGCCTCGAATTATTGCTGAAGGAAGCGCCCAAGCGCGGTTGGCTCAGCCTCCCGATGCTGTTGTTGGCCGCACTTTGCCTGGGCTGCGGGTGCGGCCTGCTGCGGCGCTCGCTGCGCCATCCGACGCCGCTGATCGATCTCGCCGCCTTTGGCAACCGCGATTTCGCGATCGGCTGCTGGTTCAGCTTTGTGCTCGGCGTCGGGCTCTACGGGGCGACCTATCTGTTGCCGGTGTTTCTCGGCCTGGTGCGCGAATACGACGCCTTGCCGATCGGCGAGATCATGATGGTCACCGGTGCGGCACAGCTGCTCATGGCCCCGATCGCCAATCTTCTGGAGCGCCGGAGCGACGCGCGGCTGTTGATCGGCGCTGGCTACGCGTTGCTGGCGTTGGGCTGGCTCGGCAACGGGTTCATGACCTTCCAGACCGATTTCTGGGGCCTCTTCTGGCAGCAGATCGCCCGCGGCGCCGCGGTGATGCTGTGCCTGCTGCCGACGACGGCACTGGCGCTCGGCGGCTTCGATCCGGCCCGTGTCGCCAATGCGAGCGGCCTCTTCAATCTGATGCGCAATCTCGGCGGAGCGATCGGGCTCGCGCTCATCGACACCATCCTCGAGCAGCGCACGCCGACCCATGTCGCAGCGCTCGTTGGCCGCCTCCAGGCCGGCGATGCTGCAGCGGCACGCCTCGTCGGATTGCCGGCCGCGCGCTTCACCGGCGTCCCGCTCGGCCAGGTCGACCAGGCCACCCGCGACTTCGCGGCGCCCTTGGTCGAGCGCGCCGGGCTCGTCGCTGCCTTCAACGACGCCTGGCTCCTGCTCGGCGGCCTGATCCTCTTATCCTTGCTGTTGCTGCCGTTGCTGCGCTCTCCGGCGCGAGGCTTGGCAGCGGCCTCGGGGATGCCGATCTCTCCGGCAGCGGATACCATCGGTACGAGGTCGGGAACGTGACCGAGGCGCACCCCGTTCTCTCCCCGGCGACCGGCGAGCGGCCCGGAGCGCCCAGGTCGCCCCCTTCCTCGCGCGGCTTTGCCCGCTCGCTGCGCGACAACGCGATCGGCATATTTCCGGCGCAAGCCTTCGATCAGGACCTCGTCCTGCGCAAAGTCTTCGGCCGCCGCCAGCTGATCGTCAGCCGGCCGGCAGCGATCCAGCACATCCTCGTCGACAATCCCGGCAATTACCGCCGCACCGCCGCCGGCATCCGCATTCTGCGCCCTTTGCTCGGCCGCGGGCTGCTGCTGAGCCAGGGCGAGGATTGGCGGCATCAGCGCCGCACGCTGGCGCCGGCTTTCGCCCCGCGCACGATGCCGATCCTGGCGGGCCATGTCGCGCGCGCCGCCGGCGCCGCCGTCGAGCGTCTCAAAGAGGCCAGCGCCGCCCCGGTCGACCTCTTGGCGGCGATGCAGTTTCTGGCGTTGGAGATCGCCGGCGCCTCGATGTTCTCGCTCGAGATGGAGCGCTACGGCGCCGAATTGCGCCGTCTGATCAAGGGCTACGCGGCACGTCTCGGCCGGCCGAACCTCTTGGATTTTCTATTGCCGCCGACGCTGCCGAGCCCGCGCGATGTGGCGCGCTGGCGCTTTCGCCGCCGCTGGCTCGACCTGATCGGGCGGATCATCGCGGCGCGCCGGGGACAGGGTTCGGCCGGGGCGCCGCGCGATCTTTTCGACCTGATGTCGACTGCCCGCGACCCGGAGAGCGGCGCGTTGTTTCCGCCGCGCCGCCTCGCCGACCAGGTGGCGACGATGATCGTCGCCGGCCACGAGACGACCGCGGTGGCGCTGTTCTGGTCGCTCTATCTCCTGGCGTCCGCGCCGGCGATCCAGGACCGGCTCGCCACCGAAGTGCGTCGGCTCGACCTCGGTCCCGCCCGCGCCGCCGACATCTTGCCGAGCCTCGTCTACACCCGCGCCGTCGTGCACGAGGCGATGCGGCTCTACCCGCCGGCCTTCACCCTGGCGCGCCAGGCGATCCGCGCCGATGTCGCCGGCGACATCGCGATCCCCGCCCGCGGCGTGGTGCTGATCTCGCCCTGGGTCCTGCACCGCCACCGCCTGCTGTGGAAAGAGCCTGAAACCTTCGACCCGGCGCGGTTTCTGCCTGACGCGCCGCCGCCCGACCGCTTCGCCTATCTGCCGTTCGGCATCGGCCCGCGGGTGTGCATCGGCGCCCAATTCGCCTTGACCGAGGCCACCCTGGTGCTCGCCACAATGATCCAGGCCTTCCGCATCGAGCGCGCCGACGACGCCCCGGTCACCCCGCGCGCCGTCGTCACCACCCAGCCCGACCACCCACCGCCGTTCCATCTGACGCTACGGCCGGACGCCTGTTGACTGTTCTACAACTTTAGAGTATGTTATGCTGGCGATATTCGCCGGAACGAGATGAGCGCCTTCTCACGGAATTGGGTTTTGCCGGTCTGCGTCCTGCTGGTTGCCGGGTGTGCGGGGCCGGTGAGGCCATCCGACACCTCCGCGATCGCCGGCGGGCAAGCGGGCACGACCCAGGGCGAAGCTTCGGTCAACCCGATGCCGGTCGTCGTCGGCCCGACCGGGCTGCATTCGCGGTAGCAAGATCGGTCCGCCGTCCGTCGTCGTTTCGGCGGCGAGCGGGCCTCAGTGCTGGATCTTGGAATAGGGCAGGATCGCGTCGCCGGCCTTGTACTGGTCCGGCCACAGCACGGTTTCGCCCTTGCCATCGCGGAAATCGTCGATTTTGGTGCCGGCGATGTTCTGGAACTGGATGGTCATGATCCGCGGCTTTGCCCACTCGCCGTTTTTGCCGAAGGTCACATCGCCGACCACGGTCTTGAAGGTGTGGGTGCGGATCCAGTCGGCGATCTTGTCCTGGTCGAGGCCCTTGGCGCCCTCGACCGCGTCACCGAGAACCTGCAGATCGGCATAGGCCCAGGGCGCGAGATAATAGCCGAGCGGGTCGACGCCCTTGCTCTGCGCCCGCTTCTGGTATTCGGCGAGGAACTCCATGACCCCCGGAAAGCGCAGGGCCGGGGCCGGCAACCACCAGTCGAAGGTGATGATGCCGTTCAGCATCGGCCCGAGCGACGTCTTGATCGAAGTGCTCTGCGGCCCGGTCAAATTGCCGCCGAAGATCTTGGTGTCGAGCCCCAGCTCGTGGACGCTGCGGATGATGCCGACGCTGTCGGGCGGATAGGATGAAATATAGACGATGTCCGGTTTGGTCGCCTGGATGGCGCGGATGATCGGGCTGAAATCGGTCGTATCCGGCGGGTAGGTACGGTCGTAGACCACGTCGAGCCCGAGCTTTTTGAGGTTGACGCGGGCTCCGTCGGCGGCGTTGCGGGTCGCCTCGCCGTCATCGACCGCGAGCGCGATCGTCTTTAGCCCGAGCTTCTGCTGCTGCGCCTCGACGATGGCGAAGAACCCTTCGGAGATCGCCGGCCGCGGGTCGGGGCCGACCGGCAGCATCGAGAAGTATTTCGGGTATTCGAACTCCTTGTTGATGTCGAGCGCGAACAGCCCAATGAAAGTCATGTTGTGGGCGATCACGACCGGCATCGCCGGGGCAGCGATATTGGTGCCGTACCCGGATACCACCAGATCGACCTTGTTGACGTCGAGCAGCTTCGTATAGATGCCAGGGACCAGTGACGGGTTGGTCTGGTCGTCATAGTAATCGAGCTTGACCGGACGGCCCAGCAGCCCGCCCTTCTTGTTGGTGTCGTCGGCCCAGATCTGCATCGCCAGCAGGCCCGACGTGCCGTTGACCGCGAGCCCCCCGGTCAGCGCCATGCTGAAGCCGATCGTAATCGGCTTACCCGACGGCGCCGCCGCCGACGCCGCCAGTGGTATGGCCAGCATCGCCGCGACTACCGCTGCCACCCTCCGGTATCTGAGCGGATGTGCGCGAAACATGCGTCTCTCCCCGATGCGGCGGCTGGCCCGCCTGCGGTGCTTTTTACTGAACAGACCGATGTCGCCGGCCCGGCGCCTGTGGCAGGCGTCGCCGCATGACGCCCGGATGTTGAAAGCCGGCGTCGCTCAATGGTGGAACAGGTTCAGCGCGGAGCCTTTGCGGAACCATTCGAGCTGCGAGGCGCTGAAGGTGTGGTTGAGGCGCAAGCTCTCGCTCGACCCGTCGGCGTGCTTGATCCGGCATTCGACCGGCTGGCCCGGCGCCATCTCCTCCAGGCCGACGAGGCTCAAGCGATCATCGGCGCGGATCCGGTCGTAATCGGCCGGGTCCTGGAAGGTCAGCGCCAACAGGCCCTGCTTTTTCAAGTTCGACTCGTGGATGCGGGCAAAGCTGCGGGCGATCACCGCGCACCCGCCGAAGAGGCGCGGCGACAAAGCCGCGTGCTCGCGGCTCGACCCCTCGCCGTAATTGTCGTCGCCGACCGCCACCCACTTGACCCCGTGCGCCTTGTAGTCGCGGGCGATCTTGGCGATGGCGGCACCCTTCTCGCCGCTCAGCACGTCGATGCCGGTCCCAGCTTCGCCGGTAAAGGCGTTGGTGGCGCCCATGAACATGTTGTCGGAGAACTTGTCCAAATGGCCGCGATAGCGCAGCCACGGCCCGGCCGGCGAGATATGGTCGGTCGTGGTCTTGCCCTGCGGTCTTGATCAAGACCGGGCAGTCGACGAAGTCCTTGTGGTCCCATTCGAGCCACGGCTCCATCAACTGCAGCCGCTCGCTCTTGGGATCGACCGCCAGGGTGATGCCGCTGCCGTCCTCGGGCGGGGTGATGTAGGTGGCGTGCCCGGCGTCGAAACCGTGCGCCGGCACCTCGGGCGCGGGTTTTGGCGGGTCGAGCCGGAACGATTTGCCCTGCGCATCGGTCAGGCTGTCGGTCAAGGGGTTGAACGACAGACGCCCGGAGAGCGCCATCGCGGTCACGACTTCCGGGCTGCCGATGAAATTCATCGTCGTCGGCTGACCATCGTTGCGCCGCGGAAAGTTGCGGTTGTAGGAGGTCACGATCGTGTTCGGCACGGCACTCTCCGAGGCCGCCCGCCGCCATTGGCCGATACACGGTCCGCAGGCGTTGGCCAGCACCGCGCCGTCGATGTCTTTCAGCGACTGCATCTGGCCGTCGCGCTCGATCGTCGCACGCACCTGCTCGGAGCCCGGCGTCACCAGAAACGGCACGCCCGCCTTGATCCCGTGCGCCTTGGCCTGCTCAGCGACATCGGCCGCGCGGCTCATGTCCTCGTAGGAGGAGTTGGTGCAGCTGCCGATCAGCGCCGTCGAGATCTGGTCGATGAACCCGTTTTTCGGGTCGCGCACCTCGGCGGCGAGCTTGGAGATCGGGCGGGCGCGGTCGGGCGAATGCGGGCCGACGATGAAGGGCTCGAGCTTTGCGAGGTCGAGCTCGACCACGGTCTCGTAATACTTGCTGGGATCGGCCTCGACCTCCTTGTCGGGTTCGAGCAGATCGAGATGCTGTTGAAAGAGCGGCACGAGCCCCGGCTTGCCGGTCGCGCGCAGGTAGCTCGCCATGTGCTCGTCGGCCGGGAACATCGAGGTCGTCGCCCCGAGCTCGGCGCCCATGTTGGTGATCGTCGCCTTGCCGGTGGCGCTGATCGTACGCGCGCCGGGGCCGATGTACTCGACGATGGCGTTGGTCGCGCCCGAGACGGTCAGCGCCCCCGCGACGTAGAGGATCACGTCCTTGGGCGCGGTCCAGCCGTTCAGCTTTCCGGTCAGGTAGACCGCGATGTGCCGCGGATAGAGCACCTCCCACGGCAGCCCGGCGATGACCTCGACCGCATCGGCGCCGCCGACTCCGACCGAGCAGGCGCCGAGCCCCCCGGCATTGGGGGTATGCGAGTTGGTGCCGATGATCAGCTCGCCCGGAAAGGCGTAATTCTCCAGCACCACCTGATGGATGATGCCGGCGCCGGGACCCCAGAACCCCAGCCCGTATTTCGCCGCCGCCGAGCGCAGAAAGTCGTAGACCTCCTTGTTTTCGGCGAGCGACTCGCGCAGGTCCGAGCCGCCTTCCACCCGCGCCTGGATCAGATGGTCGCAATGGATCGTGGCCGCGACCGCGACCTTGTCGCGCCTTGTCTGCATGAACTGCAAGAGGCCGGTTTGGCCGAGCACGTCCTGGAACACGACACGGTCCGGGCGCAGCAGCAGATAGCTCTTGCCGGGTTCGATTTCCTGATGCTCCGGGTCGTCGAGGTGGCCGAGCAACACCTTGTCCGCCAAGGTCAACGGCTTCCCCAGCCGGCGGCGGACCACCGCGAGATTGCGCGCCATGGTCGCGTAGACGGCAGCCGCCATTTCCGGGGTCGATTCGATAGAAACCATCGTCTAGCCTTTCTTGCCGATACTTTAAGGCGCCAGCACGAGCAGGGTCTCGTCTACACCCGATACAAGGAAACCGGAACTCCATGCGAGAATTTCCGGTCGGAACCACAGCAGCCGCGATGATGCCCGATGCGGCCGAAACCGTCCAGGAAATCTTCGGTCGCGCCGCCGGGGCGAGCCCGCAGATGCCGATCAGCGGGCCGTCTCCAACTGACCTGCCGCGATCGGATCGGGCGGCAGCACCCCGGCAAACCGGATCGCGAAGACCGCGCCGCCGCCCGGCCGCTCGTCGACTTCGACCGCGGCTCGGTGCATCTCGGCGATGCGCGCGACGATCGCCAGGCCGAGCCCGGCATTGCCGCCATGCCGCCGGTCGCGGCGCCAGAACCGTTCGAAAATATGTTCGCGCTCGGCCCTCGGCACTCCCGGCCCGCGATCCATGACACGGATCACCCCGTCGCCGCGCCACCGCGATCTCGACGGTCGTTCCGAGCGGGGTGTGGGCGAGCGCGTTTTCGACGAGATTGCGAACCGCGCGCTCGAGCGCATCGCCATTGCCGCGCACCCGCACCGGCAGCGACGCGCCGGTCACCGCCACGCTCTTGCGCTGCGAGAGGGCGAGCGGGGCGAGAAACGCCGCGATGTCGGTCGCGATCGCGACGAGATCGGCGATTTCGTCCTCGGCGACGACAAAGGTTTCGAGCTCCGACATTTCGAGCAGCTGGTTGACCAGCCGGCTCATGCTTTCGACATCCTGCCGCAGCGGCCCGGCCATCTCGCGGTCCTCGATCATGTCGATCTGGGTGCGCAGGATCGCCAGCGGGGTGCGCAGCTCGTGCGCCGCATCGGCGGTGAACTCGCGCTGGGCGCGGAACCCCGCGTCGAGCCGATCGAGCGCACGATTGACGGCGCGGACGAGCGGCAGCACCTCGCGCGGCATGCCGGTCTCGGGCAATCTGAGCTCGGTACGGTCGGGCCCGATTTCCTCGGCCAGCGCGGAGGCGGCGATGATCGGCCTGATCGCGCGCCGGAAGATCAGCACGTCGATCAGCAGCAGCAGCAGCAGCAGCGGCACGGTGATCCAGCCGACCTGGGTAAAGAACTCGGCGACGATGTCGTCGATCAGCACGTCGCGATGGGCGAGGTCCTCGGCAACCTGCACCAAGAGCCGGCGGCCGCCGAAATCGGTGGTCACGGTCACGCCGTAATAGGGATCGCCGTCGCGCTGCTGCGAGAAGAATTGGAAGGGCCGATCCTTGGGCGGCTCGGACGCGATGGGGCGGTTTTCCGGCAGCGAGGAAAACAGCACCCGCCCGCTGCCGTCGAGCACCGCGAAAGCAGCGCGCCCATAGCCTTCGGAATAGAACGCGGCGAGACCGGGCGGCAGCGACAATCGAGGAGTCCCGTCGGGCGTCTTCGCGAGATAGCGCAGGATCTCGGCCGCCTGGTCGCGCAAGCGCCCGCTGATGCAATCCCTGCGCGGCAGAGTTCAGCATCAGGAACAGCGCCACCGGCATGCAGATCGAGGCCGCGACGATCGCCAGCAGATGCAGCGCTACGATCCGCGAGACGACCGAGCGGAACCGGATCACCTCATTTTCTCTCGGAGATCAGATAGCCGACGCCGCGCAGCGTATGGATCTGCACCGAAGCCTCGACTTCGGCGAGGCGCTTGCGTAGGCGGTGGACGTAGACCTCGACGGCGTTCGACCCGACCTCCTGCGACAGCCCGTAGAGATTGTTTTCGAGGAGCGACTTGCCGACCACCCGCCCGCTGCGGCGCAAGAGATGCTCGAGGACGGCGATCTCGCGCGGCGAAAAGAAGATCGGCTCCTCGCCGACAAAAACCTGGCGGGCGACGGTATCGAGGGTGAGGTTGCCGAGCTCGAGCGGGACGCCCAGCAGATTGCCGGGCCGGCGCAGCAGCGCGCGCAGCCGGGCGACCAGCTCCTCGAGGGCAAAGGGTTTGACCAGATAGTCGTCGGCGCCGTTGCCCAGCCCGGTGACGCGGTCCTTCAGGCTGCCGCGTGCGGTCAGGATCAGGACCGGGGTCGCGTCGCGGCGCCGGCGCATTTCGCTCAGCACCTCGAGCCCGTCGGCGTCCGGCAGCCCGAGATCGAGGACGACGATCTCGAACCGGCTGGTCCGCAACGCGGCGATCGCATCGGCGGCCGTCGCCAGCACGTCGACCACGAACCCGGCTGCGGTCAGACCGCGCTTGAGCAGCTCGGCGAAGCGCTCGTTATCCTCGATGAGCAGCAATCGCATCGGGCCTTCCTGTCGAGCTCGGCCGACCCTTTATCGATCGCCCGCCGGTCGATCGACGACCGCCAGACGGCGGCGCGCCGCCAGCTGTGGCTGCGCTTCCTGCGCTGCAGCTGGGCGCAGCAGCTCCGACCTGAACTCTTTCCGCTGCATCGCCCCGACGACCGGGTTGCCCTGCTTCAGATCGCGTCGAGCTGCCAGGCGACGTCGTTGCCGATTCCCCAAAGATAACCGATGTTTGTCTGGCCGACGAGGGCATAGGCGCGGCCCTGATGGCGCCAATAGACCAGGTTGACGTCCTGGCGGCGCTCAAAGGTCGGCGAAATATCGGGCTGTTTCGAGGATCCGATGATCAGGGCCAGCGGGCCGATCGCCTTGTTGTCGGTGGTGTAGACGAGCTGGGCCGCCGGCCGGCCGTCGACGACGATCAGCCGGGCACCGCGGAAATTGAGCCCCCAGGGTTTGAGATCGGGCAGGCGGACTTGCTGCGGCAGGCTCTGGCTGATCTTTTGCAGGGCCTCGCGGGGATCGCCGCTCGCCGGAACGTCGACCAGCGCGTTGCCGCCGGCGCTGACGAACAGCTTGAAATATCCGGCGGCGTTGTCGAGCCACAGATTGTTGGCGAGGGCCGCCTCGATTGCCGGCGGCCCGCCTGCATCGGCGGCACTTGTCGGGACGAACTTGCCGATGCCGAGATAGGCGGCGCCGCCGCCGACCAGGAGGCCGAGCAGCGAGGCGGCGACCGGCACTCCCAGCCGCCAGCGCCGCAAGGAAGGGCGCCGCGCGGCAGCCCCCCGACGCCCCAACGGGCGCCGCGCGAACAGCCGCCCGAACGGCAGGATCTGCGGGCCGGTCTCGGCCGCGACCGCTTTGCCCGCGGCCGTTGCCCCGGCAGCCGTTTCGCCCGCAGCCGTTGCCCCGGCAGCCGTTTGGCCCACGGCCGTCTCGCCGCGGGCGGCGGCGATCAGCCGCTGCGGCAACGGCTCGTGCAGCACCTCGTCAAAGGCGCGGCGCAGCAGCTCTGCCGACTGGGCGAGCGCCGCCAATTGTCGCGCGGGCGGCCGGATCGCTGTCGAGCCAGGCGTCGATCTCGCGCCGCTCCGCCGCCTCGATCTCGCCATCCAGATAGGCGACGAGACGGTCGTCACTGCGCTTCTGCATCCTTCCTACTCCTGCGCATTGCCCCGCCCGCCTCGAGCTGGAGCTGGAGCGCGACCCGGGCGCGGGCGAGCCGGCTCATGATCGTCCCGACCGGCACCTGCACCACCTCGGCCGCCTCCTTGTAGCTGAGCCCGTCGACCGTCACCAACACCAGGACCGCCCGCTGATCCGGCGGCAGCCGGTCGACGGCGCGGCGCACCTCGCTCAGCGCCAGGCGCGCCTCGACGCGGCGCACCGGCTCGTCCGATCCGAGGCGCTCCTCGCCGATGTCGCCGTCCTCCTTGCGCACCCGGCGCGAGCGGATCTGATCGATCCAGATCGTCTGCACGATGCGAAACATCCAGCTGTCGAATCGGGTGCCCTCCTGAAACTGATGCCGTCGCGAGCAGCGCCCGCTCGCAGGCCGCCTGAACCAGGTCGTCGGCCTCGACCGCCGAACCCGCCAGCCCGCGCGCAAAGCGCCGCAGTCGCGGCAACACCGCAATCAGCTGGTCGCCGAACCGCTTGCGGGCCGCATCCTCGCCGATCACGAGCCGCGCCGGCGATCCCGCCGATCTCTGCTCAGGCGACAACGCCCCTCCTGAAAGCTTATTCCCGGCGCTGCCGCACCGCCGCCGAGGCGCAGCTCTTGGATACGCGACGCGGGGCAGACGCGCGCCCGACGCCGCGCCGCCGCATCGGATCGTCCCTCGCAAACCTACCACGGCGGCGAAATCGGGCGAAAGCGTGACGAATTGCGCGCCCGCATTGCTTGGCGTGGGCCGGCGGCAGCGACGACGGAGGCCGGGGTTCGCTCTTCACAAACCGCGGGGTTCGCGCCATTGTGCGGCGCCGCCGGCCCGCGCATTCAGGAACCGCCGCCCGATGAAGGTTGCCGTCGTCAAGGAAAGGCGGGCGTATGAGCGTCGCGTCGCGGCCTCGCCCGACACCGTCAAGCGGATGGTGGCGATGGGGCTCGAGGTCGTCGCCGAACGCGGCGCCGGCGAGGGCGCCGGGTTTAGCGACGCCGCCTTTGCTGCGGCCGGGGCGGCGATCGCGGCCGATCCGGCGGCAACGCTCGCCGACGCCGATATCGTGCTCAAGGTGCAGCGCCCGCTGCTCGGCGGCGACGGCGGGATCGACGAACTGCGGCCGCTGAAGCGGGGCGCGGTGCTGATCGGCCTGCTGCAGCCGCTGCAGAACCCGGTCGACATCGAGGCCTATGCCGGCGCCGGGATCACCGCGTTCGCGGTCGAGTTGCTGCCGCGGATCACCCGGGCGCAGGCGATGGACGTGCTCTCGTCGCAGGCCAACCTCGCCGGCTACAAGGCGGTGCTCGACGCCGCCGACGAGTTCGGCCGCGCCTTTCCGATGATGATGACCGCGGCCGGCACGATCAAGGCGGCGCGGGTGCTGGTGATGGGCGCCGGCGTCGCCGGGCTGCAGGCGATCGCCACCGCGCGGCGTCTCGGCGCCATCGTCCAGGCGACCGATGTGCGCGCCGCCGCCAAGGAGCAGGTCGAAAGCCTCGGCGCCGCGTTTCTGAGCGTCGACGACGCGGCCGCCCGATCGGCGGAAACCGCCCAGGGCTATGCCCGCGAGATGGGCGAGGACTATCAGCGGCGGCAGCGCGAGAAGGTCACCGAGGCGCTGAAGCGCACCGACGTCGTGATCTGCACCGCGCTGATTCCGGGCCGACCGGCGCCGGTGCTGCTGACCGACGCGATGATCGCCGAGCATGGCGCCCGGGCTCGATCATCGTCGATCTGGCGGTCGAGGCCGGCGGCAATGTCGAGGGCAGCCGGCCCGGCGAGGTCGTGACCACCGCGAACGGCGTCAAGATCATCGGCCATCTCAACATGCCGTCGCGGATCGCGGCCGATGCGAGCCAGCTCTATGCGCGCAACCTGTTGTCTTTCCTGGCGCTGCTGGTCGACAAGGACGGCCGGCTCGCGATCGACGCCGACGACGAGATCGTCAAGGCGACCCTCCTGACGCGCGACGGCGCGGTCGTCAACCCGGCGCTGATGCCGGCGCCGGCGGCGGTCGCGGCGAACCCGGTTTCGATCCCCGACAGCTGACGGAGAACGCGATGGCGGATCCCGCCTCTCTGGCCCTGCGCGCCAGGGAGCTCGCCGGCGATGCCGGCGCGCTCGCCCACCACCTCGACGCGCTGGCGCGGCAATTGGCGGTAGCAGGCGCCGCTGCCGACGGCCGGCACGCCCTTTGTCTTCGAGCTGACGATCTTCGTGCTCGCGGTCTTTGTCGGCTACCACGTGGTGTGGCGGGTCACCCCGGCGCTGCATTCGCCGCTGATGAGCGTGACCAACGCGATTTCGAGCGTGATCATCGTCGGCGCGCTGATCGCGGCCGGGCCGCTCGGCATCAGCTTTGCCAAGATCGCCGGGTTCGTCGCCGTCGACCTTGGCCGCGGTCAACATCTTCGGCGGCTTCATCGTCACCCAGCGCATGCTCCAGATGTTCCAGCGAAAGAAATAGCGGGGCGGCGGTGAGCGAAAACCTTGCGGCCTTTTTCTATCTGATCGCGTCGATCTGCTTCATCCTGGCGTTGCGCGGCCTGTCGTCGCCGCGACACCGCGCGCGGCGGCAATCTGTTCGGCATCGCCGGCATGGTCATCGCGGTGGTCACCACGCTCGCTGACCCCGCATGTGGTCAGCCTGTGGCTGATCGTCCTCGGCATCCTGATCGGCGGCGCGGTCGGCACCTGGATCGCGCTGCGCATCCACATGACGGCGCTGCCGCAACTGGTCGCGGCGTTTCACAGCCTGGTCGGCCTCGCCGCCGTCTGCGTCGCCATCGCCGCGTTCAGCGCGCCGGCCGAGTACGGGATCGGCATCCCCGGTGCCATCGAGCGCGCCAGCCTCGTCGAGATGTCGATCGGCATGGCGATCGGGGCGATCACCTTTACCGGCTCGATCGTCGCCTTCGCCAAATTGCAGGGGCTGGTCACCGGCCGGCCGCTGACCTTCCCCGGCCAGCATCCGCTGAACGCCGGTCTCGGGGTCCTGCTGGTCCTCTTGATCGTCGTCTTTGTCGCGACGCCAAGCGGCGGCGGCGTTCTCGTTCATCTCTGCTGGTGTCGCTGGCGCTTGGGCCTGCTGCTGATCCTGCCGATCGGCGGCGCCGACATGCCGGTCGTGATCTCGATGCTGAACTCCTATTCGGGCTGGGCGGCCTGCGGCATCGGCTTCACCCTGTCGAACAGCCTCCTGATCATCACCGGCGCGCTGGTCGGCTCGTCGGGCGCGATCCTCAGCTACATCATGTGCAAGGGGATGAACCGCTCGATCGTCAACGTGATCCTCGGCGGCTTCGGCACCGAGGGCGGTGCGATCGCGGCCGGCCCCGGGGTCGGCGACCGTTCGGTCAGGTCGGGCAGCGCCGAGGACGCCGCCTTTATCCTGAAGAACGCCGGCTCGGTGATCATCGTGCCGGGCTACGGCATGGCGGTGGCCCAGGCCCAGCACGCGCTGCGCGAAATGGCCGATCTGCTGAAAAAGGAGGGGGTCACGGTCCGCTACGCGATCCACCCGGTCGCCGGGCGCATGCCGGGGCACATGAACGTGCTGCTGGCCGAGGCCAACGTGCCCTATGACGAAGTGTTCGAGCTCGACGAGATCAACCGCGACTTTCCCTCGACCGACGTCGCCTTTGTGATCGGCGCCAACGACGTGACCAACCCGGCGGCCAAGACCGATCCGTCCTCGCCGATCTACGGCATGCCGATCCTCGATGTCGAGCGCGCCAAGACCGTGCTGTTCGTCAAGCGCTCGATGGCCTCGGGCTACGCCGGCGTCGAAAACGAGCTGTTCTACCGCGACAACACGATGATGCTGTTCGGCGACGCCAAGAAGATGTCCGAGGAAATCGTCAAGGCGATGGAGTGAGCCGGTTCCCATTTTCGCATTCTTCGCCCCCGCGAAACCGGCGTGACTCCATTCTCTCGTCTTCCCCGCGAAAGAGGCTGTGCGCGAAATTCGCGCCTGGAAATCGTCATTCCGAGCGCCAATCGCCCCCGCCGAAAACGGCGGTATTCCTATCCACGTCGGTGAGCGCCCATCGCTTTCCCGGCGAAAGCCGGGACCTAGCCCTCCACCTCTCGGTCATTTGCCCCGTTTGAGGCACTCGGCCGCCCGAAGAGTGAACCGAAATGCGGAGTTTGCGGGCGGCCGCGGCTCGCCGATAGATCTCGCAAGTCCGTGTTCAGAGGTTCCGCCGGCTTTCGCGGGCATACCGGAAAGGCATCCTCAAAATCGCCGCAAAGTAGCGTTCTTTGATGCCTTCGAGGTCGGTCAGGCACGGGTGCCGTGCGAAGCGGTCTTTGATCATCGACCGGCGGGCACGGGGTAAGAGGGTGAGTATCGGTCCGCGCCTCTATTTTTTTCCTGCATTTATCAGGTTTATCAGGGGCCGAGCGTCCGCTCGGGTCAGGGGTCGAGGCCGACCAGGCTGCGGGCGTAGGCGCGGGCTTCGAACGGGCGCAAATCCTCGGCGGTTTCGCCGACCCCGATCGCAGTGGATCGGGATGCCGTATTTCTCGGCCAGCGAGACGAGGACGCCGCCCCTGCGCGGTGCCGTCGAGCTTGGTCATGACGATGCCGGTGACGCCGACCGTCTCGCGGAAGATCTCGGCCTGGGCATGCGCGTTCTGGCCGGTCGTCGCGTCGAGCACCAGCAGCACCGAATGCGGCGCCGCGGGGTCGACCTTTTTCAGGACGCG
Organism: uncultured Alphaproteobacteria bacterium; assembly: GCA_963795485.1. Lineage (GTDB taxonomy): Bacteria > Pseudomonadota > Alphaproteobacteria > ATCC43930 > CGMCC-115725 > AP-15. Next base: position 187,268 of record CAWCIL010000006.1, on the reverse strand, counting down.
GACGATCTTTTGCAGTTCGCCCATCAGATCGGCCTTGTTGTGCAGCCGCCCGGCGGTGTCGATCAGCAGGATGTCGGCACCGTCGGCCCGCGCCTCGACGAGCGCGTCATAGGCGAGCCCGGCCGCATCCGACGCCGGCCGGCCGCGTCACCACCGGCGCGCCGATCCGCTCGCCCCAGATCTGCAATTGCTCGACCGCGGCGGCGCGGAAGGTGTCGCCGGCGGCGAGCACGACGCGCGAGCCCCTGGTCGCGGTATTGCTTGGCGAGCTTGGCGATCGTCGTCGTCTTGCCGCTGCCGTTGACGCCGATCGACCAGGATCACGAACGGCCGGCGCGCGCGGTCGATGCGCAACGGCCGCGTCACCGGCTCAATGAGCCGGATCACCTGCTCGGCGAGTGCCGTGCGGACCTCCTCGGGCGAAACCTCCTGGTTGAAGCGGGTGCTGCGCAACGCCTCGGTCACCTCGCCGGCGATGCCGACGCCCATGTCGCTGGCGATCAGCAATTCCTCGAGCTCGGCGAGCGCCTCGTCGTCGAGCCGGCGGCGCAGAAAGATCGTGTTGATGCCGTCGTTGAGCCGCGCCGAGCTGCGCGCGAGGCCCGCCCGAAGCCGGCCGAACCAGCCGCGCTGCTCGGCGCGCTCGGCGGTTTCGGCGGGGCTGCGGCTTCGGCGACCGCCGCCGTTCCGGCAGCGGCGGCGCTGCGGTTTCCTCGATCGCGTGGTCCGGTTGACGAAGCTCCGCCTCTTCCTCGACGGCCCGGTCGCGAAGCTCCGCCACCTCTTCGTTCGCCGGGGCCGGGTTCTCGTCGAGATCCTGCGCCGGTTCGGCCGGAACATTGCGCCGCCAGAACCTCATTCGACCGGCACCCCGACCAGGCTGCTTTGCATCGCTGTCGACGAGCCGCATCCGGCTGACCGACCCGGCGGCGGCGGCAATCCGCGAAGCCGATTTCGGCGTAAAAGGCGGTGCGCCCGCGGCCCGGGCGCTTCGACCAGCACATCGCTCTCGCTGCCGACGCGCGCCCTCAGCTCTGTGGCGAGCGCCGCCGCACCAGCCGCCCGCAGCCTCGCCGCGCGTTCCTTGACCACGGTGCTCGCAACCGCGGGCATGCGCGCCGCCGGGGTGCCGGGCCGCGGGCTGTAGGGAAACACATGGACAAAGGCCAGCCCGCATTCGGCGACGAGATCGAGGCTGCGGCGAAAATTGTCCTCGGTCTCGGTCGGGAAGCCGGCGATCAAATCGGCGCCGAGCGCCAGTTCCGGGCGCAGCGCGCGGGCACGGCGGGCGACCGCGATCGCATCGGCGCGCGAATGCCGCCGCTTCATCCGCTTCAGGATCAGATCGTCGCCGGCCTGCAGCGACAGGTGCAGATGCGGCATCAGCCGGGGCTCCTCGGCCAACAGCCGCCACAGCTCGGCATCGATCTCGACCGGGTCGAGCGAAGAGAGCCGCAGGCGCTCGAGCTCGGGGACCGCGGCGAGCAGCCGGCGCACCATCTGCCCGAGGCTCGGCGTGCCCGGCAGATCGGCCCCGTAGGCGGTCAGATCGACGCCGGTCAGCACGATCTCGCGATAGCCGGCGGCGACCAGCCGGCGCGCCTGCTCGGCGATCGCGCCCATCGGCACCGAGCGGCTCGGGCCGCGGGCGAAGGGGATGATGCAAAAGGTGCAGCGATGGTCGCAGCCCTGCTGGACCTGCAGAAAGGCGCGCGCCTGGCCCTCGAAACCGTCGACCAGATGCGCGGCGCTCTCGCCGAAATCCGGCGCCGACCGCCGCGGCCGACGAGATAGCTCTGCGCGCGCAGCTTGGCGCGGTTGTCGAGCACCCGGTCGACCTCGGGCATCGCGGCGTAGCGCTCGGGAGCGATCTCGGCGGCGCAGCCGGTGACGATGATCTCGCGCCTCGGGATGATCGCGGCGCGCCCGGCGGATCGCCTGGCGCGCCTGGCGCTCGGCTTCGGCGGTGACGGCGCAGGTGTTGACGATGACGGCGCCGTCGAGGCCGGCCTCGGCCGCCGCGCGCGCGGATCACCTCGGATTCGAACGCGTTCAGCCGGCAGCCGAAGGTGATGATCTCGTTGCGCTGCATGGCCCGCGTCAGCTTGCGCCGAGGAGCGCGGGGTCGAAGGCGCCCTCGAAGCTCAGCGCCGCCGGGCCGGTCATGATCACGTGCCCGTCCTCGCGCCAGCACACGTCGAGCGCTCCGCCGTCGAGCGCCACGACCGCGCGCCGTTCGGCGAGGCCGCGGCGATGGGCGGCGACGAGGGCGGCGCAGGCGCCGCTGCCGCAGGCGCGGGTAATCCCGGCGCCGCGCTCCCAGACCCGCAGCCGGATCTTGCCGCGGTCGCGCATCTGGGCGACGCCGATATTGGCGCGCTGCGGAAACAGCGGGTGATGTTCGAGGACCGGGCCCAGCGCCGCCAGATCGACCGCCTCGGCATCCTCGACGAAAAAAGTCGCGTGCGGGTTGCCGATGTTGGTGCAGACCGGCGCCGACAGCGGTCCCAGCGCCAGATCGACGCGCATCGGTGTCGGCGGCCCGCGCCAGCGGGATCTCGCTGCCAGGCCGTGCGCGCCCGGCCCATATCGACCGCGATCCGCCCGTCCGGCATGATCTCGGCTTCGAGGAGCCCGGCCGCTGGTCTCGATCCGACGCCGCGACAGACCGGTCTCGCGGCCGACGAGCCAGGCGACGCAGCGCGTGGCGTTGCCGCAGGCCTCGGCCTCGCTGCCGTCGGGATTGCGGATGCGCATCAAGAGCTGCGCGCGCCGGGTGCTGCGGCGGTTCGAGCACGATCAGCTGGTCGCAGCCGATGCCGGTATGCCGGTCGGCCAACGCCCGCGCGCCCTCCGCCCCGACCGCAAGCTCGCCGCCGCGGGCGTCGAGCACGACAAAATCGTTGCCGAGCCCGTGCATTTTTAGAAACGGCACCTTGCCCATGGCGCCGCCTTATATGGCAGCGCCGCCGGCTCTGTCCAACGCCGGGCCGCGCCGAGCAGCCTGATGCGCGGCCTACCCCCTCCTGGCGGCGGATTTCACCGCGGCGTGACGGGCATTCGCCTTGCCGTGTCTCGGGGTCCCGGGCCTTCGCCGCCGAGACTGTTCTGTTCTCGGCTCGGGTCGGCCGCCTGTTGTCTGCCGAGCGAGGCCGACCGGCCGACCCGCTCCGTTCTGCTGCGGGCGAGGCGGCGGGAGCGGGTTTTCGGACTCTGGCGTTCGCCGCAGCGCGATACCCGCTCCGATGTCCCGCGCTGGTCCTGCCGTGCTGCCGCGTCCTGGTCTCGGCGGCATGCGGCGCCGCCGCGTCCTGCTCCGGGCCGGCCGGCTGCGTTGTATGCGGTGCCGAGCGGCGACTGGCCGGCGCTCCCCGGCGCCACGGCAAGGTTCTCATTGGTCAGGTAAGCGGGCGCGTCGCCGCCCGGAACGAAGTTCTTGGTGCCGCTGTCCGGCATCCCGGCGGCGTGCGCCGTCATGGTCGCAGCCGCCAAGCGTCGCGGCAATCGCCACGATTGCGAGCCTGTTCGCCATCAGACTTCCCCCTCTGTCGTTCCCCCGAACGAAAAATCACGCGAAGAATTTGGCCGCGAGCAGCACCCCCGTAGCAACCACGATCATGCCGCCCAGCCGAATCGTCACGTCCCGCCGCAACACCTCCATCTCGGACCGAAGCAGCGCGAACTCCGCTCTGACCTCGGCCGCAACCTTTCGAACTTTGTGTCGATCTTGGCCTCGAGGGCGTCGAGGTCTGCCTCGTTCGCAGCGGGCAAGTCGGTCGATATCCGCCTTGGCGCCCAGCCCTCGCGCCAGCCTCTCGATGTCGGCGGCCAGCCTCTCGATATCGCGCTGGTACCGCGACCGGCCGGTCGATATCGGCGCGCCCAGCGCCGTGAAGCTCGGCCTGAGCGTCGTCGAAGCCCGCCTCCTTGAGGCGCTTCGCGGTTTGGAGAGTGTCGAGGGCGGCGATCATGGCGCCACCCATCATATCATCGCCGCGAGCGCGCAAACACGATTGCGGTCGCGCCGCGCCGCCGGCCGCCCCCGCTCACCCTTTTTCGCCGGCCTCCCACTCCTCCCGCGACAGCCGCTCCATCAGGAACAGGTCGCTGGTGCGCGCATACCAGCCGCGGCCGTGCATGCGGCCGATCAGCCGCATCTTCTCGGTATGGACATACATCCTCGCCGTGTCGACGAGGTCGTCGCGGATGTGGATGTGGACGACCCGGCCGATTTCGAGCGTCGAGCGCGGCCCGAGCGACAGCCCGGTGATCCGGCGGCATTCGAAGCGTGACCGGCGATTGGGCGATGCGCGGCGGGCGCACGCCGGCCGAGGGCAGCGCGGTCAGCTCGGGCCTTGTCGAGCTCGGCGATCCCGGCCGGGAAATCGACCGCGCAGATGTTCATCCGCTCGGCCAACGCCTCGTCGACCAGGTTGACGACGAACTCGCCGCTGTCGCGGATATTGCGCTCGGTGTCCTTGTACCCGTCGCCGCCGGCATCGCCGGGGCTGATGCCCAGCACCACGACCGGCGGAACCGAGCTGACCGCGTTGAAAAAGCTGAAGGGTGCCGCGTTGATCCGGCCCCCGGCGTCGACCGTCGTCGCCAGCGCGATCGGCCGCGGCACCACCGTCGAGACCAACAGCTTGTAGGCGTCCGTCGCCGCAATCTTTTCGAGGTCGAAATGCATCCGCTTCCCCAATCGTCAGTGCCGGATCGGCGAAGCATGATGCGAATTCGAAGCACGGCGCGGCAAGCGGAAGCCGCTGCGGCGTCGGCCCCAGAACGCCCGGCGGGATCGACCGGGCGGCCAAACCCGCCGGCGCGTGCCTACGGCCGGATCACTCCGCTTCGGCGTAGACTGCGACCGTTTCCGCGATTTTTTGCCGGCCCGAAGCCGTCTGGCGGGCCCACTGGGGAGATCGCCGCGGGGCCCGGGCGCCACGGTTCCGGACCGGTGCGGCGCCGTCGGTGTCCGCCGCCGATCCGCGCCGCGCGGCGACCCAGGCGCGCGCTTCCGGCACCGCGTCCGTCGCAAACACCCGGATGTCGCCTGGTATCAGGAAGCGGATCGCCCTTATGGTCAGGCTCACCCAGGCGATGTCGGTGACGATGGCGATCCGTTCGCACCACGCGGCATGCTCGAACCCGAGATCGAGGTCGTCCCACCCCGCACCCGGGAAGCGCGAGCCGAGCTCGTAATAGAGCCGGATCTTGTCGCGCCACCTGAGCGACTTTTCGATCGCCGGGGTCAGGATCTCGCGGCACTCCTGCCGCGTCACCCGGCCCTTGACCGAGATGCCGACGACGTTTTTGGGAAGCCCCTCGATCAGTTCGATCACCGGCCGTCCCTCCAGATGACCCGCCGCATTGCAAAAAAGGGCGCCTGGCCCGACGAGCCAGGCGCCCGAGAGTGGCTCGCTCCCTCTAGAAGGCGACGCGGAACTTGTAGACGAGCACGTTTTCGTGGCCGCTCAGATTGGCGACGACGAGGCGATGGCCGTACATGTACTGGACGCCGGTGGTGATGAACCCGACCGGGTTCCACACCAGGTTGATGAGGCCGTCCCACAGCCGCTTGTTGACCGCTTCAGCCTGGGTCGGGCCGATCAGCTGCGAGGAGACGTCCTGGCTGTCAAAGCCGATGGCGAAGGTCGAGCGCAAATTCGGGGTCCACCAGTGCTGGTAGCCGCCGTTTGCGCTGTAGCCGACAATCGGATGGAAGATGATGTTCGAGGCCGCGTACTGGCCGGTGCACTTGCCGGCGATCGGCGTGTCGCACGCGGTGGTGACCGTGAAGTTCGAGGCCAGCGGGAACAGGGTGCTGTCGCCGCCGCTCGCATAGTTGCCGATCCCATTGCCGGCGATGCCGCTGAACAGGAAGTCGTCCTTGCGGTCCAGCCTAACCAGCCGGGGTGCACGTCGCCGGAGACATGGCCGCCGTAACCGACGAACTGCTGGTTGATGTGCGTGCCGTCGGCGATCCAGTAAAAGCGGGCCAGGCCGGCGAAGTCCACGTGCCCCCAGGGCTGCGCCCAGTAGGAGGCGACGGTCAGGTTCGGGGCCTTGGCCACGGTCGGGTTGGCGAGCGTGGTGTCGGTCGCCGATGTCCCGGCCATGCCGGTCGTGTTCGTCCCGGTGCAGAGAATGCCGTTGCACAGCGTGGTGCCGGTGATCGTCTGCTGCGGCGGGGTGGTCGCGGTGCCGGTGCCGGACAAGGCATAGTCGCTCGAATTCGAGGCCGCCCGGGGTGATCACCGAGGTCCACGGGTTTTCCGCCGAGACCGAGAAGGCGCTGCCCAACGGACCGGCGAGCGTGTAGCGCACCTGCGGGATGCGCTGGCCGCCGGTCGAGCCCTCGATGCCGCCGAAATCCATCAATTCGGTGTCGGCGTCGGCGTCGGAGAAGTTCGACAGCGCCTGGCCGGCGAGGAACCCGCCCAACGTGCCGTAGGCGAACCTCAGGCGCGGCAGCAGGCTGTCGCCGCCGGATTGCTGCGAGGTTTGGCAGGTGTAGTTGGCGCCGGCGCTGCAGCCGGCCCAGTCGAAGGCGAGAAAGGTGCGCGCCTCGCCCCAGGCGGTCGGGGTGCGGGTCTCGATGTCGATGCGCGACTGCTGCGGGCTGAACTCGAGGACGCCGTTGTTGCGCGACGGCGCGCGTGCAGTGGCGCTGGGGTTGACAAAGCCGAGGCCGGGGACGAACCCGCTGGCCAGCGGTATCGCTTTCAGATTGCCGTTTTGCCCGGCGTTGGAGCCGAAATTGCTGCCGTCGACCGCGCCGCCGCCCTGCAGAAAGTCGAGGATGGTCAGGTCGACAAAGCCGCCGACCCGGATCGAGGTGTCGGTGCCCGGGATCAGGAACGAGCGCGGGAAGCTGCCGGCTGTCGTCCCGGTCCCCGGCGGGGGCGGATGGGTGCCCAACGGGATCGTGCCGCCGCCGCCCGAGATGCCGGGCGGAAAAAGCGCGGCAGTCTGGTCCCGATCCTGGGCCTCAGCCTGCGCAAGCTGATCGATCCGCTGCTGGAGCAGCTGCTGGTTGGCGCGCAGATCCGCCAATTCGTCGGCCTGCGCGGCGGGAACACCTGCCAGCAATGCGAGCCCGGCCGTGATTCCGCCGATCGCCAGCAGATTTCCCAATTCCGCTTTTTGATCATTACGCCCCCACCCCGCATGGTTACAGCCAGTTGATTTTGGCCGATTGGCGCAAGGGCGGACCATCCATCTTACGAATAAGATCCGATTTACTTACCCATCTTTCGTAGCTGTAAGTCGCGATGCGGATCGTTGGGGGGTGTTGTTCGTGACGTCTCGACGGTCACCCGCCATGACCGGCGGCAGACTGCGGATTTCTACAAAACTTCCGATTGCAGACGCTGGACGTGAAGAAGGAGAGGCTGCCTGAGCAAAAGAATGACGCGGTAAGGGGGCAGTTTTAGATCCCGAATTCCATCGCTCTTAAATCCATCCTCGTCGAATTGGCCTCGCCGCCGGCTGTGCGCCAATTTTCGAGGTGGCGGCCATCAATTGTGCGCCTCGGAGCCTCGTCCGCGATGGGCGGCCTCCTCATTGACGCTGACAGCCGGGATTTTTCCCGGTCAGCCCCTCGCTTTCGCGGGAATGACGGGTCGATCCGATCGAAAAACCGCTCCAGCCGATAGATACCGCTACGCCAGGTCGGGCGAGGCGGGGCTCGACACGCCTATGCTCCGCCGCTGTCATTCGGCGTAGCCCGGATGACTCTCTTCAAGCAGCTGGGGCATTGCGGCGGCGGCGAGGCGCGGTCGGTGCGGCAGCCTTTTTGCCGACTGCGATCGGGCCGTCCGGGGGCGGAGGGATGGCGTTGCCTCGGCCGATGTTCGCGATCCGGGACGGGCGGCAATCCAGGCCCGGCCTTCCGCCGTCTGAAGGGTCGCAAACACGCGGATCTCGCCCGGGATCAAAAAACGCAGCGCCTTGACGGTCAGGCTCACCCAGGCGATGTCGGTGACGATGGCGATCCGTTCGCACCACGCGGCATGCTCGAACCCGAGATCGAGGTCGTCCCACCCCGCACCCGGGAAGCGCGAGCCGAGCTCGTAGTAGAGCCGGATCTTGTCGCGCCACCTGAGCGACTTTTCGATCGCCGGGGTCAGGATCTCGCGGCACTCCTGCCGCGTCACCCGGCCCTTGACCGAGATGCCGACGACATTCTTGGGAAGCCCCTCGATCAGTTCGATCACCGGCCGTCCCTCCAGATGATCCGCCGCATTGCAAAAAAGGGCGCCTGACCCGAGGAGGCCAGGCGCCCGAGAGTGGCTCGCCCCTCTTAGAAGGCGACGCGGAACTTGCCGATCAGCACGTTTTCGTGGCCGCTCAGATTGGCGACGACGAGGCGGTGGCCGTACATGTATTCGACGCCGGTGGTGATGAACCCGACCGGGTTCCACACCAGGTTGACGAAAGTGTTCCACAGCCGCTTGTTGACCGCTTCAGCCTGGGTCGGGCCGATCAGCTGCGAGGAGACGTCCTGCGAGGACATGCCGATGGCGACGGTCGAGCGCAAATTCGAGGTCCACCAGTGCTGGTAGCCGCCTTGCGCGCTATAGCTGAAAATCGGGTGGAAGATGATGTTCGAGGCCGCGTACTGGCCGGTGCACTTGCCGGCGATCGGCGTGTCGCACGCGGTGGTGACGGTGAAGTTCGAGGCCAGCGGGAACAGGGTGCTTTCGCCGCCGCTGGCATAATTGCCGATCCCATTGCCGGCGATGCCGCTGAACAGGAAGTCGTCCTTGGTCCAGCCTAACCAGCCGGGGTGCACGTCGCCGGAGACATGGCCGCCGTAACCCATGAACTGCTGGTTGATGTGGGTGCCGTCGGCGATCCAGTAAAAGCGGGCCAGGCCGGCGAAATCCACATGCCCCCAAGGCTGCGCCCAGTAGGAGGCGACGGTCAGGTTCGGGGCCTTGGCCACGGTCGGGTTGGCGAGCGTGGTGTCGGTCGCCGATGTCCCGGCCATGCCCGTCGTGTTCGTCCCGGTGCAGAGAATGCCGTTGCACAGCGTGGTGCCGGTGATCGTCTGCTGCGGCGGAGTGGTCGCGGTGCCGGTGCCGGACAAGGCATAGTCGCTCGAATTCGAGGCCGCCCGGGGTGATCACGCTAGGTCCACGGGTTTTCCGCCGAGACCGAGAAGGCGCTGCCGTACGGACCGGCGAGCGTGTAGCGCACCTGCGGGATGCGCTGGCCGCCGGTCGAGCCCTCTGTGCCGCCGAATTCCATCAATTCGGTGTCGGCGTCGGCGTCGGAGAAGTTCGACAGCGCCTGGCCGGCGAGGAACCCGCCCAACGTGCCGTAGGCGAACCTCAGGCGCGGCAGCAGGCTGTCGCCGCCGGATTGCGCAAGGGTTTGGCAAGTATAGCTGGCGCCGGAACTGCACCCAGCCCAGTCGAAGGCGAGAAAGGTGCGCGCCTCGCCCCAGGCGGTCGGGGTGCGGGTCTCGATGTCGATGCGCGACTGCTGCGGGCTGAACTCGAGGACGCCGTTGTTGCGCGACGGCGCGCGTGCAGTGGCGCTGGGGTTCACAAAGCCGGGGCCGGGGACGAACCCGCTCCCGACCGGAATCGAGTGCAGATTGCCGTTTTGCCCGGAGTTGGAGCCGAAATTGCTGCCGTCGACCGCGCCGCCGCCCTGCAGAAAGTCGAGGATGGTCAGGTCGACAAAGCCGCCGACCCGGATCGAGGTGTCGGTGCCCGGGATCAGGAACGAGCGCGGGAAGCTGCCGGCGGTGGTCCCGGTGCCCGGCGGGGGCGGATGGGTGCCCAACGAGATCGTGCCGCCGCCGCCGGTGGAACCGGGCAGTGGCGGAGCTTGCGCCACGGCCTGCGCCAGCTGGTCGATCCGCTGCTGGAGCAGCTGCTGGTTGGCGCGCAGATCCGCCAATTCGTCGGCCTGCGCGGCGGGAAGACCCGTCAGCAGAGCGATTACCGCGGCCATGCCGCCAATCGCCGCCAACCTACCGATACCATGGGCTCTCATCATCGCTAGCCGCTCCCCCGGTGAACCCGACCTCTGAAATCACAAGTTGATTTTGACCGAGCGCGGGGTTCCGGGGCCATCCATCGTCAGATTGAAATAGGGTGTAGACAGAAGATCCAAATCGTATGGCTCAAAGAACCCGATCTTCTGGGCGGAGGATTTAGATCCTAGAGGCAAAAGGTCTAAACCTATCGGCGGCATGGCCGCTTTGGCGATCACGCCGACGGGCCGGCTCGACGAGAGGCGAGCCGACATCTGCACGCCGAACGCTCCAGTACAAAAAGGCAACTAAGGACTGAAATGCGCGAATTGCCGAGATGTCGGAAACCACCGAGGTCCGGCCTGGCGAAGGTATCAAAGGCGAAATTCCGATCCGCCTCGAGACAACCCGCTTTGCCCGCTGGCTGTCCGCCGGACCTCTAGGCAGCTCTGCGCCCTACCGTCAGCTGAAGGGTGGCCGCCTGACTGGCAGGCCAAGTGTTTGCACCGTAAATTTGCCGCTCCCCCGGAGAAAATCGGGAAAAGGCCGCCGCGCGCCGACAGCTGGCCGACTGAAGCGCCATTCGCGAAAGAGAGTCGACGGTCGCTCGGCCGAGAAGATGCGGACGATGACGTTTTGGTTCATCGGCCCTTGATGGCGCTATCGCCCGTTACATATCCACTCAGTTGCAGGGCGGTTGCGCGGAGGTGCCGGCCCGCGAAGCGCAAAATCCAAGAGAGGGCGAGGAGACAGCCGATGGCGACGGGTCCCTCTTTGCGGTCTCGATGTCGGGTAAAGTTGGCGGGTTGCCTGCTGGCGATCGTGGCTGGCTGCGCCGCGCCACCGCCACCGCCAACCCCGGTCCCGGCGGGCCAAGCCCGGATCTGGTTCTACCGCGACTGGCAGCCTTCCGAGAGCCTCAATCTTGCCAATATCGATGTGAACGGCAGCTATTTCGGGTCGGTGGCCAACGGCAGCGCGTTCTACCGCGACATTCCGCCCGGAATTTATCATATCGCGCCCGCCAGCTGGGCCCGCGACCTCAACCAGGACACCAACGTCGCCCTGGGTCCCGGCCAACAGGCCTACGTCAAGATCCTGTCGTTGACCAGCTGGGCGAGCAGCGTCAGCGTCTCCCGAGACATTCAGCGCAACTCGTTCTACGCTTGGCTCATTCCGCCGCAGGTTGCGCAGGCGGAAATCGCCCGCGGGCGCAGCGGCATCTGATCTGCCGGCTCCGTCGCTTCCCGGACAACGCACTCGCCACGCTTCTCAACCGCGGCCGGGCTGTCGACTGAAAATACCCCAGATCAAGGGGTTCCGGCGTCGCTCTGTTCCACGTGAAAGGCCGGAAGAACCGGGGCCGAGGCCGGGCGGCGCTCGTACTTCCACAGCCATTCGGAAACCTGACTGCGGCGCCGCACATTCAGCTTGCCGAGCAGGTTGTGCACGTGCGATTTCGTCGTCGCCAAGCTGATATTCAACTGACGAGCGATCTCCTTGTCGCTGAGCCCGGTCATGATCAAGTCGGCGGCTTGCCGCTCGCGCTTGGTGAGGGCCGGAGCCGGAAGGGCCGGGTTGCGGCCGACGCTCTGCCTCGCGGTCAAGGCGATCCGGCGCAGCAGGCCGGTGGCGACTCGGCGCGAGCAGGCCTGCTCGCCGCTGTGGATGTCCATGACCAGGCGCACAAAATCGGCGAGCGCGGTGGTTCCCGGGATGTAGCCGATGACCCCCGCTTCAGCCCAGGCGACGACGTCCTCTTCGGTCTCCCGGACCGCCGAGACGACGATGCGCATGCCCGGCGCGACCTCGAGGGCGCGCCGGACCGAAACCACGCCGTCGGGGATCCTGGCGTCTAGCAGCACGATATCGGCCTGTAGGGTAGCGCTCATCGCCACCGCCTCGGAGAGGTCGGTGCAAAGCCCCAAGACCGACACCGAGGGGTCGCGTTCGAGCAGCTCGGCGAGAACCTCGCCGAGAAAGCGCGCTCCCCAAACCACCATGATGCGGACGACCTGGCTGCCACGACTGTGCGCGACCGCCTGGTCCGGCGCGACATTCGCCTCCACAGCAACTCCTCCCGGCAGAACGGTGCGGGAGCCGGCACCGGGCTGGTCCGGGACGGGCACACGCGAGACCTGCTCTGTTCAACGACCGGCTCATCAACCAAAGAGCGAATACCCCGGTCCCCGCCGTCACCCGCGCCTGGGCGTGCTGTTTCGCTTTTTGATGGAGGTCCGCCCAGACCCATCGCGACTTGCGACAAAGCTATTACGCTCGGCCGCCATCTGTCCAGGGCCTATTTCACGTAATTGTGATCTTCTCGCCGCGACCTGCGCAAGCCGGCCGCGGATCGTCCGCGGGTGGGCCCGCCGGCGCCGGCTGTCCCGACCGGCAGCACAATTGACAGCACAAGGTGACGGGACTACGGTTTAGTTGCTCCCGAGGGGGCAACACCCCAACCCTGGGGCCGCCGGTCCGCGAGTGTCGCGCACTGGCGCTTTTTGTCGCCGGCGCATAATGCGGGAATTCGCATGTTCGACAATCTGACCGATCGCCTCGGCGAGGTCTTCGACCGGCTGCGCCGCCACGGCGCGCTCAGCGAGGACGATGTCGGGACGGCGTTACGCGAGATCCGCCTCGCGCTCCTCGAAGCCGACGTGGCCCTGCCGGTGGTCAGGGATTTTGTCGCCTTGGTGCGCGAGAAGGCGCTGGGCCAGGAGGTGCTGCGCTCGGTCACGCCGGCGCAGATGGTGGTCAAGATCGTCCACGACCATCTGGTCGAGGTGCTGGGCGGTGCCGGCGCCGACGGGCTCGACCTCAACGCTCCGGCGCCGGTCGGGATCATGCTGGTCGGGCTGCAAGGCTCGGGCAAGACCACGACCGCAGCCAAGATCGCCGGCCGGCTCAAAACCCGCGACCGCAAAAAGGTGCTGCTCGCCTCGCTCGACGTGCAGCGCCCGGCGGCACAGGAGCAGTTGGCCGTGCTCGGCCGCCAAATCGGCGTCGCCAGCCTGCCGATCGTGCCCGGGGAAAAGCCGGTGGCGATCACCCGGCGGGCGCTCGAGACCGGGCGGAGCCAGGGCTACGACGTAATCATTTTTGACACCGCCGGCCGGCTTCACGTCAACGAGGAGCTGATGCTCGAGGTCGCCGCAGTGCGGGAGGCGGCCAACCCGCATCAGACGCTGCTCGTCGCCGACGCGATGACCGGGCAGGATGCGGTCAACCTCGCCAAGGCGTTCGGCGAGCGCGCCGCGATCACCGGGATCGTCTTGACCCGGGTCGATGGCGACGCGCGCGGCGGGGCGGCCCTGTCGATGCGCGCGATCACCGGCAAGCCGATCGTGTTTATGGGCACCGGCGAGCGGATCGGGGCGATTGAGCCGTTTCACGCCGAGCGCATCGCCGGGCGCATCCTCGGCATGGGCGACGTCGTCAGTCTGGTCGAGAAGGCGGCCGAGACGGTCGACCGCGACGAAGCCGAAAAGCTCGCCGCCAAGATGGCCAAGGGGAGCTTCGACCTCGACGACCTTGCGGGCCAATTGCGCCAGATCCGGCGCATGGGCGGGATGGGCGGCATGCTGTCGATGCTGCCGGGGATCGGCAAATTCAAGAAGCAGCTCGACGAGGCGAACATCGACGAGGGCATCGTCAAGCGCCAGGAGGCGATCATCTCGTCAATGACCAAAAGCGAGCGGCGCAACCCGATGCTGCTCAACGGCTCGCGCCGGCGCCGGATCGCGTCGGGCTCGGGCACCTCGGTGCCGGAGATCAACCGGCTCTTGAAGCAGTACCGGGACATGGCCGACATGATGAAAAAGATGAAGAAGCTCGGCCCCAAGGGCGTCGCGCGCCATGGTCTCGCGGGACTGATGCCCGGCGCTTTCCGCCAGTGACTTCCGCCTTCCGCCAGTGAAAGGGTGACACTATGTCGTTGAAGATCCGCCTGGCGCGCGGCGGCGCCAAAAAGCGGCCCTACTACAGCATCGTTATCGCCGATTCGCGCAGCCCCCGCGACGGTCGCTTTATCGAACGGGTCGGGACCTACAACCCGATGGTCGAACGATCGCACCCCGATCGAGTCACGCTCAAATCGGAACGAGTGCAGCATTGGCTGGGGGTCGGCGCGTTGCCGACCGACCGGGTCGCGCGTTTCCTTGGCGAGGCCGGGCTGATCGACAAGCCCGCAATCCGCGAGACCCCGGTCAAATCGGCGTCCAAGGCCAAGGCGCAAGAACGCCAGAAGGCCGCCGCCGAAGCGGCCGCGGCTGCTGCCGGCCGAGGCTGAGGCCTATCTGCGGCGAGACGCTCGGGCAACGGCAATGGCAGCGGTAAAGCAGGTTTGCGTCGGCGTCGTCACCGGACCGCACGGGGTCGGCGGTGCGGTGCGGATCAAGAGCTTTACCGCGCGTCCCGAGGATGTCGCCGCCTATGGGCCGCTCGCCGACGAGAGCGGCCGGCGCCACCTCGATCTGCGCCTGCTCGGCACCGCGAAAGGCGTGCTGATCGCGCGCCTCGCCGGGGTTGAGGACCGCAATCGAGCCGAGCAGCTGCGCGGCCTGCGGCTTTACCTGCCGCGCTCGGCGCTGCCCCCGCCCGAGGCCGAGGAGTATTACCACGCCGACCTGATCGGGCTCGAAGCGGCGCTCGGCGACGGAACGCCGCTCGGACGGGTGCGCGCGGTCCATGATTTCGGCGCCGGCGACACGCTCGAAATCGAGCGCCCCGGCGCGCCGCCGGCAATGGTGCCGTTTACCCGCGTGATCGTTCCGCTCGTCGATCTCGAGGCCGGCCGGCTCGTCGTCGAGCCGCCGCCGGGTCTGCTCGGCAAGGCGGAAGCTGTTGCGCCCCCCGAGGCCAAGGAGCCTGATATCGGGGAAGCCGCCGTCAAGGAAGGCGCATGAGCTGGCAGGCGACGGTGCTGACGATCTTTCCGGACATGCTGCCCGGCCCGCTCGCATATTCGCTCGCCGGCAAAGCGCTGAGCGCCGGGCTATGGCGGCTCGAAACGGTGGACATCCGCGACTTTGCGCGCGATAAGCACCGCTCGGTCGACGATGCGCCCTACGGCGGCGGGCCCGGCATGGTGATGCGGCCGGACGTGCTCGACGCGGCCGTCGCCGGCTCGGGCGGGGTCGGACCGCTGATCCTCCTGTCGCCGCGCGGTCGCAGGCTCGAGCAGCGGCGGGTGGCCGGAATTCGCCGCGGCGGCGGGGGTGACGCTGATCTGCGGCCGCTTCGAGGGGGTCGACGAGCGCGTGCTCGAGGCCCGCGCAATCGAGGAGGTGAGCCTCGGCGATTTCGTGTTGTCCGGCGGCGAGCCCGCGGCGATCGCCCTGATCGACGCCTGCGTGCGGCTGCTGCCGGGGGTGGTGGGCGATGCCGAGGCCTTGGCCGAGGAGAGCTTTGCCCAGGGATTGCTCGAGTATCCGCAATACACAAGGCCGCAGCTGTGGCGGGGCCGAGCGGTGCCGCCGGTGCTGCTCTCGGGCGACCATCGGCTGATCCGCGAGTGGCGGCGGGCCGAGGCCGAACGGTTGACCCGCGAGCGGCGCGGCGATTTATGGGACCGCTATCTGGCCGTGCCCGGCGATGCCGTGGGACGCGGCGGCGAAAGGGATCGAGAGGTCGAGCGATGAACCTTCTGCAGCAACTGGAACACGAGCAGGTCGAAAGGCTGGCCGCCGGCCGGCCGGTCCCGGTTTTCGAGCCGGGCGACACGGTGCGGGTCAGCCTCAAAGTAGTCGAGGGCGAGCGCGAACGCATTCAGGCCTTCGAAGGCGTGTGCATCGCGCGCAAGAACGGCGGCATCAACGCGAACTTCACCTTGCGCAAGATCTCCTACGGCGAGGGCGTCGAGCGCGTTTTCCCGCTCTATTCGCCGCGGATCACCGCGATCGACGTGGTGCGCCGCGGCGTCGTGCGGCGGGCCAAGCTCTATTATCTGCGCGGTCTCACCGGCCGGCGCGCGCGCATCGCCGAACGCGCCCGCGACAGCGTGCGCCAGGGAACGAAAGCGCCGTCGCCGAAGACCGGCGGCGACAAGTAACCACTCGGAGGGATCGCAATCATGGCCGCGCCGCGCACGCTGTTTGACAAAATCTGGCAGAGCCACGTCGTCGACCGGCAGGACGACGGCACCTGCCTGATCTATATCGACCTGCATCTGGTGCACGAGGTGACCAGCCCGCAGGCCTTCGAAGGGCTGAAGCTCGCCGGGCGCAAGGTTCGCCGCCCGGACGCGACGATGGCGGTCGCCGACCACAACATCCCGACCACCAACCGCAGCGCCGGCGCCGCCGGCATCATCGAGCCCGACTCGAAGCTGCAGGTCGACGTGCTGGAGCGCAACGTCAAGGAATTCGGGGTTCCGTATTTTCCGATCACGAGCCTCGACCAGGGCATCGTCCACATCATCGGGCCCGAGCAGGGCCTGAGCCAGCCGGGCATGACCATCGTCTGCGGCGACAGCCACACCGCGACGCATGGTGCGATGGGGGCGCTCGCCTTCGGCATCGGCACCTCGGAGGTCGAGCACGTTTTGGCGACCCAGACCTTGATCCAGGCGCCGGCCAATAACATGCTGATCGAGGTCAATGGCGGCCTCGGCGCCGGGGTCAGCCCCAAGGACGTGATCCTCGCGATCATCGCCAAGATCGGCACCGCCGGCGGCACCGGGCATGTTTTCGAATACGCCGGCAGCACCTTCCGCGACATGTCGATGGAAGGCCGCATGACCGTGTGCAACATGTCGATCGAGGCCGGCGCCCGCGCCGGGCTCGTCGCGCCGGACGACAAGACCTTCGCCTATGTGATGGGCCGTCCCTTCGCCCCAAAGGGTGCGGCGTGGGAGCAGGCGCTCGCCTATTGGCGGACGCTGCCGACCGATCCAGGCGCCAAGTACGCCAAAGAGGCGCGTCTAGACGCCGCCGACATCGCACCGCACGTCACCTGGGGCACCAACCCCGAACAGGCCGCGCCGGTCACGGGCCGCGTGCCCGATCCTTCCCAGATCGACGACCCGCTGAAGCGGGCGGCGATCGAGCGGGCGCTGCACTACATGCAGCTGAAGCCGAACACCTTGCTGACCGAGGTGCCGGTGCAGCGGGTGTTTATCGGCTCGTGCACCAACAGCCGCATCGAGGATCTGCGCGCCGCCGCCCTGGTCGCCAAGGGCCGTAAAGTCGCCGACGGGGTCACGGCGCTGGTCGTGCCCGGCTCGGGCCACGTCAAGCACCAGGCCGAGGAGGAGGGTCTCGACCGCGTCTTCCTCGAAGCCGGGTTCGAATGGCGCGACGCCGGGTGCTCGATGTGCATGTCGATGAACGACGACAAGGCGATGCACGGAGAGCGGGTGGCGACAACCTCGAACCGCAATTTCGAAGGCCGCCAAGGGAAGAACGCCAAGTCGCACCTGATGGGCCCGGCGATGGCCGCCGCCGCCGCAATCACCGGCAAGCTGACTGACGTGCGCCAACTAGGGTGAAGCCGTGCGTCATGGCGGCTGTGGCCAGCCGCCGCTGCGGCGGATTCACAGCGATGCGGTTTACGAACAAGATCCGGATGCCCGGCGGAAGTCTTGAATATCATAGATCGAGGACGACCGAGGAGATCGTTGAATCGCTTCGGCCGGGCGCGGACGAGTTGCCGAAAGTGAAGCCGGACGGACGAATTTTCGATCGCGTGAAGTGGATCAATGAGTTGCTTCACCGGCTAACCAGCTGCATAAATCCACAGGGGTGGTCCGCTGATGACGAGGCAATGCTAATCTGTGGGATCATCGAAAATTCATTCAGCCATGGCTTTGACGAGTGGATCGGTCGCGCGGTCGCAGTCGCGACCGGGAGCACGATCGGCGCCAAGAAACCCGTCAAGGCCGAGTGACCCTGCATATCCAGAAAAGGACTCTCGATGGAAAATTTCACCGCCTTGACCGGCGTTGCGGCGCCGCTGCCGATCATCAACCTCGACACCGACAAGATATTTCCGGCGATCTATCTGAAAACGATCAAGCGGACCGGCCTCGCGCAATGGCTGTTCCAGGAAATCCGGTTTCGCCCCGACGGCTCGGAAAATCCGGATTTCGTCTTGAACCAGGCCGCCTATCGCAATGCCAAGATCCTGATCGGCGCCGACAATTTCGGCTGCGGGTCGAGCCGCGAGCACGCACCCTGGGCGCTCTTGGATTTCGGCATCCGCTGCGTCATCGCCCCGAGCTTCGCCGACATTTTTTACAACAACTGCTTCAAGAACGGCATCCTGCCGATCGCGTTGCCCAAGGGGATTTGCGACGAGCTGATGGAGGACGCCAAGAAGGGCGCCAACGCGGTGATGACGATCGATCTCGAATCTCAGACGATCACCCGCCCCGATGGCGAGAAGAGTGCATTTCGAGATCGACGGCTTCCGCAAGCATTGCCTGATAAACGGGCTCGACGATATCGGGCTGACCGAGCAGAAGGGCGCCGACATCGCCGGCTACGAGGAAAAGACGCGCCTGCAGCGCCCGTGGCAGTTCGGCATGACCCAGCGCGGGGCGTAAAGGATGGTTCAGACAAGCGCCTCGAACCGCAAGATCCTGGTGCTGCCGGGCGACGGCATCGGCCCGGAGATCATGCGCGAGGTGCTGCGCGTGGTCGATTTTTTCGATCGGCGCCATATCGCCAGCTTCGACATCGCCGAGGGTCTGGTCGGCGGTGCGGCCTACGATGCCGATGGCGCGCCGCTGACCGATGCCACGCTCGCTCAGGCGCTGGAGAGCGACGCCGTGCTGTTCGGCTCGGTCGGCGGCCCGAAATGGGAGACCTTGCCGTTCGAGCTGCGCCCCGAACGCGGGCTGTTGCGGCTGCGCAAGGAGATGGACCTGTTCGCCAATCTGCGCCCGGCGGTGGTGTTCGAGGCGCTCGCCGACGCCTCGAGCCTGAAGCGCGACCTGGTCGCCGGCCTCGACCTGATGATCGTGCGCGAATTGACCGGCGGGATCTATTTCGGCGACCCGCGCGGGGTCGAGACCCTGCCCGACGGCAGCCGCCGCGGCATCAACACCGAAATCTATGCCGAGGCCGAGATCGAACGCGTCGTCCGCGTCGCCTGCGAGCTGGCAACGAAACGTCACGGCCGGGTCTGCGAGGTCGACAAGGCCAATGTCATGGAATCGGGCGGGCTGTGGCGCGAGGTGGCGCAGCGGGTGCGCGATGCGGATTACCCCGGGATCGAGCTCTCCTTCATGTACGCCGACAATTGCGCGATGCAGCTGGTGCGCAACCCCAAGCAGTTCGACGTGATCGTCACCAGCAATCTGTTCGGCGACATCCTGTCGGATTGCGCGGCGATGCTGACCGGCTCGCTCGGCATGCTGCCCTCGGCCTCGCTCGGTGCGGCGGACGCGGCGGGCCGGCGCAAGGCGCTCTACGAGCCGGTGCACGGCAGCGCCCCCGATATCGCCGGCAAGGACGTGGCGAACCCGCTCGCCGCGATCCTGTCGTTCGCGATGATGCTGCGCTACTCGTTCGATCTCGCCGAGGAGGCCGACCTGGTCGAGAACGCGGTGCGCCGCGCGCTCGCCGCCGGGGTGCGCACCAACGACATAGCAGAGTCCAACACCGCCCGCGTCTCGACCCGCGTCATGGGCGACACGGTCTTGCGCGAGCTCGAAAAATCGGTATGACGCGCTGCCGCTGCCGGAGTTGCCAGCCGCGAAGACCGACCTCGGAGTCCGTCAGGCCGCTAAGAGCTGCTCAGCCAAAACGACCGAAGTCGATCGGCGATGGCAATTGAGCCGGCCGCGCCGCTGCGATATCGTTTGAGCCGGCGCCGTCGTTGCGATATGATTTCAGCCGGGCGCGCGGCTGCGTATCAATTGAGAACGCGGGGCGGCGGGTTTATATAATCGGTCGTGGCGCTTCGAGCGCCCGGATGCGTCGGCGGCGAACGGGCCATGTGAGCAGGGAAGGAACACGCAATGAATAGTCCCACACGGCGTTCGATGCTTCGCGGCTCGGCCGGGCTGCTGGCGGCGACAACCCTGGCACGCCCGTATATCGCCAACGCCGCGGCCACGACCGCCAGCATGTGGGTCGTGCAGGGTTTCATCCCCGAAGAGGATGCCTCCTACAAGGCCATGGTCGCCGATTACCAGAAGGCCAGCGGCAATACGATCGAATACAGCATTATACCGTTCGCCCCAATGCGAGAAAAGATGGTTTCGGCGGTCGCCGCCGGCGTCGTGCCGGATATGATGGAGACCGCAGATTTCAATTTCCTGTACTTGAACTCCTGGAAAGGTAATCTGTTGGACGTCAGCGACGTCTTTGAAAAACAGAAAGCCCAGTGGAGCAAGAATGCTGTCGATTGCAGCCTTGCCTATGACAACTCCACGAAAAAGCGCAGCTATTATCAGGTGCCGTGGAAATCGGCCGGGGTCCCGTTCCGCTTCTGGAAATCCTTGGTCGAGAAGTCGGGCCAAAAAGTCGCGGACGTGCCGAAGACCTTTGATGCGTTCAACGAATTTTTCCGGCCGGTGCAGGACGGCCTGCGCAAGCAGGGGATGCGCAACATCTATGCGTCCGGCTATCAGCTGACCGACACCGGGGTCGATCCGATCAACACCTTCAACATCTTCATGATCGCTAATGGCGGCGAGGGCTTGGTCACGCCGAACGGCCAGCTTCATACCAGCGACCCCCAAGTGCGCGAGGCGGCGATCAAGGCCGCTACCTATTTGGCGAAATCCTACACCGACGGTTACGTACCGCCAGTCGTTCTCAATTGGAACGACGCCGACGACAACAACGCCTTCCACTCGAAGCTCGTGGTCATGGATTTCGATGGCTCCTTGTCGACCGAGGTCGCGGTCTACCACGACAAGGAGCAGTACAACGACATTGAGACCTATGGCTTGCCGCTCGGCAATGACGGGAAGAAATTGCCGTCTCAGGTCTTCACCTTCGGCGTGACGATCCCGAAAGGGGCAAAGAACGTGCCGCTCGCCAAGGAGTTCTTGACCTATGTGAGCGAGCCCAAGATATTGAACACGTATCTGAAGGCGTCGCTCGGCCGCTGGGTGATCCCGATGCCAGCGCTCGCCAAGAGCGACCCGTTCTGGCTCAAAGAGGACCCGCACCGCACCGCCTTGACCGACATGACCCTGTTCGGCCCGACGATCCCGGTCTACGAGGCGTACAACCCGGGCATGGGTCCGGTCGGGGCCGAGAACGTCATGATGAACGCCGTCATCAACGTCATGAAAAACGGCATGACGCCGCAGGCGGCGATCGACCAGGCGTTCAAGCGGGTCGAGACGACCCTGGCGAAATTCCCGATCGCGCAGGCGTGAGGAGAACGGCACATGGCGAGCATATCCGTCCTCGACGCTCGCGGCCCGGCGATCGGGCGGCGTCGGTCGTTCGATTACCTGCGCGGCCACCTGAAGGGCAACGAATACGCCTGGGCGCTCGCCTTCGTGATCCCCTATATGGCGGTGTTCATCGCGTTTGTGGCCTATCCGATCGTCTATGGGTTGTGGATGGGGCGCAGCCCGGCGCTCTACATGCAATTGTGGGACGATCCGGTCTATGTTAATACTTTGATCAATACGGTGATATACTTAGCTGTCGCAGTCAACGTCAAGATGTTCCTGGCCTTCCTGCTATCGGGCTTTTTCGTGCGGCCGGGCTGGTGGGTGAAAGCGCTGCTGATTGTCTTTGTCCTGCCGTGGGCGATCCCGGCGCTGCCCGCCTTCATCTCGATCCACTGGATGCTCGACGGCCAATGGGGGCTGCTCAACAATCTGTTGTGGGAGGTGTTCGGCATCAACGGCCCATTCTGGCTCGATTCACATTGGCTCGCCTTGGGCTCGATCATCGCTTCCTATATCTGGAAATACATGCCGTTCTGGACGGTGATCTTTATCGCCGGTCGGATGGCGATCTCACCGGAGCTGTATGAGGCGGCGGCCGTCAACGGCGCGACCGGGCTGCGGCGGTTCGTCCACATCACCTTCCCGTTGCTCGCCACGCTCTATTTCGTCAACACCCTGTTGTCGACGATCTTTACGGTCGGCGATTTCGCCACGCCGTTCTTCATCACCAACGGCGGCCCGGCGCTGACCACCTACACCCTGGCGAACCTCGGCATCCGTAACGCCTTCGATCTGTCGGATCCAAATCTCGGCGTCGCCACGGTCATGTCGGCGCTGCCGGTGATGATCCCGCTGGTGATCTTTCTGATGCGCAGATTGCGCACAATGGCCGTGGAGCAGTAACGATGAGCGTCATTGCCGTCGGGCGCAGGACCAGGGCCCACCCCGATACCAACGTGCTGCAGGCGGTTCGGGTGGCGCGACGGCGGCGCTACTTGACCAATGTCGGCGCGGTCCTCCTCGGCATCGTGCTGGTGGTCTGGTCGGTTTTGCCGATCTACAACATGGTCATGGTCTCGCTCAACTCGCACAGCGACGTGTTTTCGACCCATCTGTTCCCTACGCATCCCTCGGCCGACAGCTACTGGCTGGTGGTCACCCAGGGCTTCTGGTATCTTGAGTATTTCTGGGAACAATTCGGCAGGAGCGTGTTTCTCGCCGCGATGACGGTGATCTTCACACTGTCGATCGGCACGCTAGCGAGTTTTTCGGTCGGGCGGCTGCGCGTCCGGCACGGCTGGCTGGTGACCAATTGCGCGCTGTTGACCTATGTGATTCCGGCTTCGTTTCTGGCGATCCCGTTCTATCGCCTAATGGCGCAATACGGCATGTTGAATAATCTGTGGGCCGTGATCGCCGCGCTGGTCGCCTTCGCCACGCCTTACGCGATCTTCATCTTCCAGCAATACGGCAGGAGCATCCCGATCGAGCTCGACGAGGCGGCGCGGATCGACGGCGCCTCGCCGATCCAGATCTATTTCCGCGTCTATCTGCCGCTGATGATGCCGGCGCTGGTCGCGGTCGGCACCTTTGCGATGCTGCTGGCGTGGAACGAGTTTCTTTACCAGTTCCTGCTGTTGTCCTCGACGAAGAGCATGACGGTGCCGATCGCGATCGTCCAGTTCCTCAACAGCGACCAGTCGCCATGGAACCTCATGATGGCCACGTCCGTCATTTACGCGCTGCCGCCGGTCGCGCTCTATTACGCCTTCCGCAAGTATATGGCTGCGGGCTTGACGATGGGCGGCGTCAAGGGCTGAGCCCGAAGGTAGCGCGTTCGAGGCGGGACTCGTCGAGGGGCCTGCAAGGGGTTCCTCCGCTTGAATGACGCGGCGGATCCGGGCGCGAATGGTTGAACCCTCCCTTCCCTCGGCGCATACTTTCCCGGACCGAGGATCGGCGCGTAGTCGCTAAGGGCCGCCGGCACCAACGAGGGAGGAATTCAATGGAGAAGCTGACGAGGCGCTCGCTGCTGGGGGCATCGATGGGGCTGGCGGCGGCAGGCACGGTCGCGCGCCCCTATATTGCGAACGCCGCGGCGACGACCGCGACCGTGTGGTGGGTGCAGGGGTTCGCCCCGCAAGAGGACATCGGCTTCAAGCAGATGGTCGCCAACTACGAGAAGGCGAGCGGCAACCAGATCGAATACAGCATCGTGCCGTTTGCCGCGATGCGCGAGAAGGAAATCGCCGCCGTGACGAGCGGCGTCGTGCCCGACATCATCAATGTCGGCGACTATTACTTTGCCGTGCTGAGCGCTTGGAAGGACCAGCTGGTCGATCTGACCGACGTCATCGACACGCAGAAATCGCTGTTCACCCCGACGGCGCTGAGCACGGTTTACGCCTACAACAACGTAGCGAAAAAGCGCAGTTATTACATGATCCCACACCGGATCGCGGTGGTTCCGTTCCACGTCTGGAAACCGCTGGTCGCGAAGGCCGGCTACAAACTCGCCGATATTCCGAAGACCTGGGATGCCTTTCTTGATTTTTTCAAGCCGATGCAGGCGAAATTGCGGGCGCAGGGAATGCGCAACATCTATGCCTATTCGTTTCAGGTGGGAGCGGTCGGGTTCGATTGTATCTTCACGTTCGATCATTTCAATATCGCCTATGGCGGCCAGCATTTGTTCACGCCCGACGGCAAATTGCATACCGACGATCCGCAGATCAAGGAAGCGGCAATCAAGGCGACCACGACATTGACGGGGTTCTACAACCAAGGCTTCATCCCGCCCGGAGTGCTGAGCTGGAACGACAACGACGACAACAACGCCTTTCATGCCAAGCTCGTGGTCATGGATTTCGACGGGACGATCTCGACCGAGGTCGCGCTGTGGGACGACAAGGCGGAATACAACGATATTCTGACGCTGGGCCTGCCGCTGTCGAACGAAGGCAAGCAAGTGCCGAGCATCATCGGCACCGCGGCGGCGGTGATCCCCAAGGGCGCAAAAAACATCACGGCGGCGAAGGAATTCCTCAAATATTCGATCGAGCCTAATGTGCTCGCGGCCTATCTGAAAACGGGGCTCGGGCGGTTTTTGCCGCCGATGCCGTCGATCGTCGAGAACGACAAGGCGTTCTGGCTCGATCCCAAGAACGAGCCGCTCGAAGCCTATACGCGGCAGGGCGTGCTCGGCCCGACGATCCCGCCCTACGAGGTGTTCAACCCGGCGCGGGCGCAGGTCAGCTCCGATCATGTCTTCGCCCTTGCGATGATCGATGTGATGAATAACGGGATGACGCCCAAGGCGGCGATCGATAAGGCGTTCAAGCGCTGCGAGACGATCTTCGCAAACTACCCGATCCAGCAGGCCTGAGCGGCCGGTCTACCGACAACCGGATCGGTTTTGCGCCGCCGCTCGCGCCTAGCCCTGGGCGACCGATGGCACCCTCCGGTGCGAGCTTGAAAAGGCGGCGCGAGGCGGCGAAGATTGCCGCGCCGGAGTTCGCCCCGATCGAAATCGAGCAGCTCCGGTCAGAATGAGGGAGATAGCCATACAGACACGCGCGTTCGGCCGCTCCCGCCTTGGTATCTCGGGAACTCCTGGCACCAATTCGGCAACAGCCTCTACATCGGGGCGATGCCGGTACTATTTACGTTGTCGATCGGCTCGCTGACCAGCTTTTCGATCAGCCGGATGCGCATCCGCCACGGCTGGCTGCTCAGCAACGCTGCGCTCCTGACCTATGTGATCCCGGCGTCGTTTCTGGCAATCCCGGTCTACCGGATCATGCAGAGCTATCGCCTGGGCAACAATCTGGGGTCGGGTGATCGCGGCCGGGGTGACTTTTGCCACCCCCTACGCGATCTTCATCTTTCAGCAATATGGCCGGGGAATCCCGATCGAGCTCGACGAGGCGGCGCGGATCGACGGGGCGTCGCCGCTCCAGGTGTATTTCCGGATCTACCTGCCGCTGATGGCGCCGGCGCTGGTCGCGGTCGGCACCTACGCGCTGTTGCTCGCCTGGAACGAATACCTCTATCAGTTCCTGCTGCTGTCGAACACGCGCAGCATGACCGTGCCCGTGGCGCTGGCCCAGTTCCTCAACAGCGACGAGTCGCCGTGGAACTCCATGATGGCCACTGCCGTGATCTATGCGATCCCGCCTGTCCTGGTCTATTACCTGTTCCGCAGCCGCATGACCGCCGGCCTGACGTTGGGCGCGTCAAGGGCTGAGCCAAGTCGTGATCCGGCCCCGGTCGCGGTGACGGGGCGCATCGTTGTTCTTGCATTTCGGGTAACGCCGGCGAGTGGGGCGCGTCGCGACCGGTTCGTTAATCGATGCAAGGGCGGCTGCCGACAGCCCGCAAGATGAAGGGCGCTGCCGGGCCTACCAGTTACTGCTGACCGGGCGCTTTGCGCATTCCGCCGATCGAAAGCAAGACGCGTGCGATGGAATTTGCGGCCGGCCTCGGCAAGCGGGCGATTGTGGTTTTGATTCGCCGCCGGGCTGACAACTCCGCTGGGATGAGGTCTTGGCTGCGGAGCGCAGCGAAATCCTGTCGTCCGAAAGCGGCATCGACCGCACCGCTGCTGCGGCCGATGATCTGCTGGCGGAGCAGATCGCGCCAGTCCTCCGGGATCGAGTGGTTTTCGAGCGCCAAGCGTAACACTCCAATCGAGCCCAACATCGCCCTCAACCCGCCGCCAGAAAAGCTGCCCGCTTGCCGCCGGATGCCTACTGCCGACTTGGTCAGCACACCAATCGGAGCCTCTCGAATGCTGCGCAGCGTGAATTCCAAGTCCTCGCTCGGGTTCCGGTTCAGGCGCTCGTCAAACCCGCCCACCCGAACGAGATGGTTGCGCGTGAAAGCGGTGGCCGACGGGAATATCGGTTGCCAATGGGCAAGGATCCTGGATAGAGCGGCTCGTCCAGCACCCAGCCGCCCGGGACAGGCTCTCGTCTGTCGAGCGGCCAAAATGTCGGCGGAAGCGTGTCGAATATCGTCTGTGATGCCCAACCGGCGCCGGTGAAATGAGTAAAATTGGTGAAGACATATTGAACCTCCGGCGCTGCCCGGGTCAGCCGGGCTATTTCGGCGAGGTGGTCTGGACCCCATAGATCATCGCTGTCGCAGAGCGCCAGCCACGGCATGCGCGCCGCTGCAAGTCCGAGGTTTCGCGCTGCCGGCGGACCGCGATTTTCGCTGCGCAAATAGGTGACGTGCGGCGCGTAGCCGGCAACGACCGACGCCGTATCGTCGACGGAGCCGTCATCTACGACGATAACTTCTCGTGGCCGGAGGGTCTGCTGCAAGATCGAACTCGATCGTGGCGCCGATCACGCGAGCACGATCATAGGTAGGGATGACTACGGAACAATCGAAAGCCATTGGACAAGTCCCCGAGACCGATCCTAAGTTGAGCCGAGAAATGGCTAGAAATTTCCTTACCGAGCGGTGGACTCGTCCAGGTCAAAATCGTGCGAAACTTGACGGTCGCCCATCTCGGGGCTTGTAAAGCTGTGGAGTGATGATCACGGAATGTGGCCGCGCTGCCCGGGGAGCAGCCGCGAATATGGCCTGAGCGCCGCCGCGGCGTCGAGCCAGCCGAGCCGGTTGCGCGGCAGCCGGCCGAGGCGATCGTAGGTCTCGTGGAAGTTCGCCGCCATCCGCTCGACGCCGAACAATGCCTCGACCCGCTTTTTGCCGGCGCAGCCGAGCTGCTCGCGATAGTCGGGGTCGTCGATCAGCCGCGTCAGCGCCGCCGCCAGCGCCAGCGGGTCCTCCGGCGGCACCAGCAGCCCGTCACCCCATCCTCGACCACTTCGGGAATGCCGCCGACCACCGTGGCCACCACCGGCACCCCATGATAGCCGGCTTCGGCAAGGACCAGCCCGAACGCATCCCCCCGAGAGGCAAGCGCCACGATGTTGCTCGCCGCGTAGATCCTGCGAGATCGTTGTAGTAGCCGAGGAATTGGACGCGCGCCTGGAGCCCGAGCTCTGCCGTCAGCCGCTCCAGATTGGCCCGCTCGGGACCATCGCTGACGATCAGCAGATGAACATTGCGCGCCGGGCCGAGCAGAGCGAACGCCCGGAGCAGGACATCCTGGCCTTTGCGCCGGATCAGCGACCCGATCGCGGAAACCACCGTGGCATCGTCGGCGATGCCGAGCTGGCGCCGTGGGTCGGCGCTCGTTTTCGGTCGGAGCCGGGAGAAGTCGATCCCGTTGTAAATCACCTGTGTCCTGTCCGCTTCCATGCCGTCGTCGAGGAATGGCTCGATCACCTGCCGCGACACCCCGACCACCAGCGCGGCCTGGTGCAGCAGGAAAGCGTATCGGCTGCGCCGCAAATAGCCGATGTGGAGGTGCGCCAGCAGCGGCACCCGCGCCCGCCGCGCCACCGGCGCCAGCCACTGGCAGGGCCCGGCGCTGTTGGAATGAAGAACCCTGACCTCATGCTCGCGCACCAGATCGCGCGCCTCGCGCATCAGCGCGCCGATAACGGCCGAGCCGAAACCGCGGTGATTGATAGTCGAAATCGATCTCGAAATCGCTGCGATAGGTGGTGAACCCGAGCGCTCTTCGCCGCATCGGCCATCGCGACCTGATTGCACCACACGATCGGCCGCACCCGCGCCCGGATCGAGATGCCTCAACAAATCGAGCAGCAGCTGCTCGCTGCCGCGAATCCACCGGTCGCCGTAATGGGTGAACAGGATCGGCGTCGGAACGGATGCGTCATCGATCGATTCCATCGCCCTTATCGCGCAAGCTCCTTTTAAAGCAATATGCTCTCGATGCCATCGATGCTCTCGCGACGGATAGGCCATATCCGATATCGATTGCGGTATCCATTCCATCAACCTTAAATGATCATTATAAGCACGCTACGATGCCGGATCATACTCATTGACGGTGATGCGCGCGCGCGGTCAAAGTGCTCCTCATGACGCTAGTCTTGCTGCGTCGCATCGAGTTGCTCTATGCGATATAAGCAACATGCTTTCACTTCTGCCAATCTGGTCGCACGCGCCGGTTCTCGCTGCTACCAAAAGCTCCATACCTATTATTTCGGATGGTGCGGTCTTCCTTTATCCGAGTTGTTGCACATCACTTGTATTTGGAATATGAACCTTTCTCCCTATCTAGCTAGCACAGCTTCGGCAACTGTCACGGGCATCCGTCGGTTTCGCGTAGCCCCGGCTGCCATACCGCCGGCCGTGCGCTGGTCATAGGTCATCGTGGCGCATTCGACAGCGCGCCGGATGAGATACCGGTCGAGTCCCTCGGGCCGGTTGCGTCGGTTGAAGCGATACGCACATGCCCGGAGGTATCGCCGCTGGTGCTCGACGCTGACTCCGTGAAAGGTTCCGACCAGCCAGGCTTCGATGTTGCTGAAGAGCGTATGGATGATCTGGAAGAAGTCGCCCGCATTGTCGCCGGCGGCCGGGGTCATCGTGGTCTTTTTCAGGTGTTCGCGAAGTGTGTCGTCGCGTCTTTGTTATCTTTTGAAGCCGTCTTTCAGGAGTTGCGAGCGAGTCTCGATATTGGTCTTGAGATACGTCTCAGACCTTAGCGCCGGACGCGGTTGTCAGAACGGCGATGCGGGCATTCCTGGCATAGAAGCCGTGCTTTCGCTTCACCGCGTTGCCGTGCTTGCCCTTATTGTTCTTTTACGCCACCACCTTTTCGACCGCCACTACGACCAGGATCTTGTCGGGGTTTTCCGTGCTTCGTCCAGGTCTTTTCGTATCGCCACTGCCGCCTATTATGCTTTCGTCCGCTTCTAGAAAGCCGCTGAGCGGGTGAGCGGCATCCTCGCTGAACGCGTGGCGCAGCTTGTACGCTATCGTCCAGGCCGTCTGGTAGGCGTCGCCCAGTTCACGATGCAGAAACTTGTCCGAGACCCTGCGCTTGTCGCGGCCCAGCAGATAGGCGGCGAGGTACCATTTCGGCAGGTCCGTCTGCGTCCGGTAGAACACTGTCCCTGAGGTCATCGATTCCTGAAGATGGCAAGTGCCGCACTCGTCATTCCCGTGGCCGCCGCCCCTTCAGGCGCCAAGCCTCGCGGCCGCCGCACTTCGCGCAGACGTAGCCACCCGGCCAGCGAAGCCCGGCGAGATGCTCGATGCACTGCTCTTCCGAGCCGAACCGATACATAAACTCGAGTAACCTGCCGATCCATGCCTCCATGATCAATTCGCGGATTCTACTCACGATCGAACAGGTCGGCAAGATCATTCAGTGAACCTGTGCTATCTGGATAGTGAGATGAACCTTATATGGCAACGGCCATAAAGACCAATCTATCGCCCGGCGGCATATTCTGCGATCTCGCGGCTAACGTCGGATTATTTAGTCTGCTTGCATCAAAAATCGTTGGGCCACAGGGCATGTTGTTTCGTTTGAGCTGTCGCCTGAGGTATTCGCGTTGCTCCGCTGCAATACGCTGAGCGTTAACACAATTCATATCCTTCACTGCTGTATCGGTAACGCCGAAGGATCTATTTCGTTCGCCGCCCAGGGAACTTCCAGTTCTTCTTCATTCGTTGAAGAGGTGACGGAACTTAATTCGGATCGCAATTTCGGGCAGCCGATTCTTAACATCCGCGTGACCATGCGGAAAATTGACACGTTGCTGAGTGAACTTCGACCTCCGTCTCTCGTCAATATTGATGTCGAAGGCTTCGAACTCGAGGTTTCTGAAGGGTGCTGAACGTCTCTTGTCGAAATCCGTCCGACACTGGTCGTTGAGATACACCCACCGCAACTCTAGCTCACGGGCGTAAGCTAAGAGGCATTCTTCCTGCTGTTACAAAAGCATCGCTATGAATGGAGTGTGATCGATCGCAATCCGTATTCGCTCTATTCAATCTTTGCGAGACCGCAGCGATAGCAATCTCCACAGCGGATTGATCCGCTGCCAATGCCTCTGTCGCCCGCACGCTCTCAATTGCGCGGGGCGTGTTTCGATAGGATGCGCTGCAGGGTGCGGCGGTGCATTTTTAGGCGGCGGGCGGTTTCGGAAACGTTGCGCTCGCACAGCTCGAACACCCGCTGGATGTGCTCCCAGCGCACCCGGTCGGCCGACATCGGATCCTCGGGCGGCTCGGGGACGCTGTCCTCCTGGGCGAGCAAAGCTCGCTCGACCGCGTCGGCGTCGGCGGGCTTGGGCAGATAGTCGATCGCGCCGGCCTTGACCGCGGCGACCGCGGTCGCGATGTTGCCGTAGCCGGTCAGCATGACGATGCGGGCCCCCGGCCGCGCCTCGCGCAAGGCGCTGACCACGTCGAGCCCGCGCCCGTCACCGAGCCGCATATCGACGACCGCGAAGGCCGGCGGATGCTCGCTCGCCGCGGCGGTGCCGCCGGCAACGCTGTCGGCGGTGGCGACGACAAAGCCGCGCCGCTCCATCGCCCTCGCCAGGCGCTGGCACAACGGCGCATCGTCGTCGACGATCAGCAACGTGCGCTCGGCCTCGGGCAGGCCGCGCAAGGCCGCCGAAGGCCCCTCGGCGGGGGAAGGGTTGGGTCGGTCGATTGCGTTCATGATGCTCGCCTGATGCTCACCATAGCGTTCACGATGCTCGCCGGTCGCCGCTGAACCTGCCCGCCAGGACCGCCGCGGCCGGAATGCCGGCTAGCGATGCTCGCGCACCATCGCCGCGGGCGGTCGGGTCTTCTCTATCGTCTCCAGATTGGCACGGTTCCACGAAATCGCAACATGGGCGCCGCCCTCTTCGAGATTATCGAAGGCGAGCCTGGCGCCGCTGCGCTCCAACAGGCTCTGCGCGATAAAGATGCCGAGCCCCATATGGTCGGCCGCACCGGCGCGCGTCGAGAGGTAAGGCTCGCCGAGGCGGCCGAGCAGATGCAGCAGAAACCCCGGCCCGTCATCGGCGATCTCGACGGTCACCCTCGCCCGGTCCCAGAAGGTGGTGACCGTGACCTCGCGGCGGGCGAACTGGACCGCGTTCTGAATGAGGTTGTTGAGCCCGTGCAGGATCTCGGGGCTGCGCCGGACCTGCGGCTCGTCGTCGGCCGGCGCCCCGGCGGCGGCGAACATCAGCCTCACTCCGCGCTGCTGATGCGGCGCTGCGGCGGCCTCGACCAGGACCGATATCGGCAGCCGCGCATAGGGCGAGCCGCCATCCTCTTCCGGCCGTTGCGAGAGCTCGGCAAGGATATGGCGGCAGCGCTCGGTTTGGCTCAGCAGCAAGGCCGCGTCCTCGGCATGCGGGCTGTCGGGCGGCAGCTCGTGGGCCAGCTCCCGGGCGACCACCGCAATCGTGGCGAGCGGGCTGCCGAGCTCGTGCGCTGCGGCCGCGGCGAGAGCGCCCACCGCCGAGACCCGCTGCTCGCGGGCGAGCGCCAGCTGGGTCGCCGCCACCGCGTCGCGCAGCCGGCGCGCGTCCTGCGCCACACTCCAGGTGTAGCCGCCGATGAACACCGTCGCCAGCGCCAGGGCGATCCAGGTGCCGACGACGATTTCCGGCGGGAACAGCAAGGGGCCTGGCCCGCTTCGCCACGGCAGCGGCAGATGCCACAGTGCCAGCGCGCTGATCGCGGCGACGGCGGAGACCGACAGCATGATGACCGGACGCTTCGACAGGATCGTCGCCGCCACCGTCACCGGCGCCAGGATCAGGATCGAGAACGGGTTCTGCAAGCCGCCGGTCAGGTAGAGCAGAATGGCCAGCTGAAGGATGTCGTAGCCGAGGCACAGCGCGGCATAGCGCTCGCCGAGCTGGCGCGCGACCTGGCGCCGGGCGATCAGGATCAGGTTGAGGAGCGCCGAGGCGGCAACTGCGGCCAGCGCGGGCAGCAGCGGCAGATGAAAGCCGATTACGTAATGGACGGTCAGGATGGTCAGCGCCTGGCCGACGATCGCGACCCAGCGGATCGGCACCAGGGTGCGCAGGCTGATCCGGCCGGAGCCGGCGACCGGTTCGCTCGAAGCGAGGAGGCTGGTGTCGGTCACGATCGCGTCTCGTCCCGTCGCCTGGCACGTTGGTTGCCGTTTGCCGGGTTGCAGTTTGCCGGGTCGCTGCCGTGGCCGCCAGTCCGATGCTGGCCGATCGCGCCCCTATGCGCCATATAGGGGCGATGCCCGCCGTCGCCATCGAAGTCGTCGATCTGGTCAAACGCTACCCGACCGCAATAGCCGTCGACGGAATCGGCTTTACCGTCGCGCGCGGCGCAACCGCGGCACTGCTCGGCGGCAACGGCGCCGGCAAGACGACGACCTTGTCGATCCTGCTCGGCCTGTTGCTGCCGAGTGCCGGCCAGGTGCGGGTGCTCGGCGAGGACATCCTGCGCCATCGCTACCGGGTGCTGCCGCGGATGAACTTCTCCTCGCCCTTTGTCGACCTGCCGCACCGGCTGACCGTGCGTCAGAACCTGCTGATCTACGCCCGGCTCTACGGCCTTTCGCAGCGGCGCGAGCGGATCGAGAGCCTGGCCGCCGACCTGCAGATCGGCGCGTTCCTCGACCGCGCGGCCGGCAAGCTGTCGGCCGGGCAGAAGACCCGCGTCGCGCTCGCCAAGGCATTGCTGAACGAGCCCGAGCTCTTGCTGCTCGACGAGCCGACCGCCTCGCTCGACCCCGACACCGGCGACTGGGTGCGCGGCTATCTCGAAGAGTGGCGCGCGCGCACCGGGGCCACGATCCTGATGGCCTCGCACAACATGGCCGAGGTCGAGCGGCTGTGCTCGCAGGTGCTGATGATGAAGGAGGGACGGATCGTCGACCGCGGCAGCCCTCAGGCGCTGGTCGAGCGCTATGGCCGCGCCAATCTCGAAGAGGTGTTTCTACATATCGTTCGCAGATCCTCGCGCGAGCTGGAGCCGGTGTCGTGAACCGGGGCGGCCGGGGCGGCGACGGATTTTCGCCGGGCCGGGTCTGGGCGATGCTGCTGCGTTACCTTTATCTGCTGCGCAGTTCGTGGCCGCGCACCTTGGAGCTGCTCTATTGGCCGACCTTGCAGATGCTGATCTGGGGGTTCATGAGCCAGTTTCTCTATGTCAACAGCAATTACGTGTTCCGCGCCTTTGGCGTGCTGCTGGCCGCGGTCATGCTGTGGGACGTCTTGTTCCGCGGCCAGCTCGGCCTGTCGATCTCGTTCCTCGAGGAGATGTGGGCGCGCAACCTCGGGCATCTGTTCGTCACCCCGCTGCGGCCCTATGAGTGGGTCGCCGCGTTGTTGGCGATGAGCCTGATCCGGGTGCTGATCGGCGTCGTGCCGGCGGCGTTGCTGGCGATCGTGCTCTACCATTATTCGATCTTTTCGTTGGGGCTGCCGCTCGCCGCGTTTTTTGCCGTGCTGCTGATCATGGGCTGGTCGTTGGGATTGGCGATCTGCGGGATGATCCTGCGCCACGGCATGGGAGCGGAGAGCCTCGCCTGGCTCGCGGTTTTCACGCTGTCGCCGATCAGCGCGGTCTACTACCCGGTGTCGATCCTGCCGCACTGGCTGCAGCACGTCGCCTGGGCGTTGCCTTCGACCTATGTCTTCGAAGGCATGCGCGCGGTGCTGTTTCGGCATGTCTTCCGGGCCGGCTATCTGTTGACCGCCGGCGCCCTCGACCTCGTCTGGCTGGCCGGCGGCGCGGCGGTGTTTTTCCTGGCTTTCCGCGACGCCCGCCAGCGCGGCGCGCTGTTGCAGATGGGGGAGTGAGCCGGCGGGCGCCTGGCCGCTGGAGCGACTCACGTATACGGCGCTGTCCACTGCAGAAAATAGAGGTACGCATCTGATGTGGTGCTGGTTTATCGGCAAAGCCAACGACACGCGCCTCTCGAACCGAGACCACAAGAGCATGAAAATCGCCGAAGACAGATCGAGCTGAGCAGATGTCCACCCATCGAAAAGTTCCCAGGATACTGAAACAGCAGTTAGTGGACGAGGCTGGCGGAAAATGTGCAAATCCAGGTTGCTTGAACTGGAGCACCCATATCCATCATATCAAGCATTGGTCTGTCTATCAGACGCATGATGGCAACCATATGATCGCTATTTGCCCTTCGTGCCACGGTGCCGTGCATGGTGCTGATGGCATCCCTGACGAGACGCTCTACGCTTGGAAAGGTATACAGCGAGGCACCGGGAGATCAGAGACCAGCCTTTACGTCGAGCCTTCAGACGACATAAAGGTTTTGATTGGAAGTATATGCGTGGCCCCATCTGGAGAAGGGGCTACCGTCTTCAAGCTATCGAAACTCAAACCATTTTACATTTCGGATCGTTGGCCAAGACATATTTATGGCAAATTGCGTCGTCAAAGATTTGTCTCATAAAGTCCTTGTCACGATCTTGGAAAACCATGTCATCATAAAAAATGATAAGTCCCTGGCTGTAAAACGCCGCCCTGGAAAGATCAGTATCACCATTCCGGATGCTAACAAGTACCTACCTTTGTGGGTATCGAAGGTCATGTGGAGAGCGTTGCCCGATTTTGTAAACGGCAACAAAAGTACCATCCTCGACATCGAGGTGATGAGGCCAGGTGTTGTAAGGCTCCAGGGAGTGTTTGTTGCAAAGGACTCGGCGTTCGTAATCACCAATTCGAAAATCTATGTATTACGCCCCGAAATCGGCGGACCTGTTGCTCTCGTTGGGCAGGGCGAAAGCACGATAATCAAGGTGTCTGGCCCAATCACCACAGCGGTTTTTCAGCTTTGATGGAACGAGTTCAAGCATACAGCTTCCAAAACAACTGAGGAATTTCCTCCGATGCCGTCGCGCTATACCGCGACCGACCCGCAGGCTTACGAGCGGCTGATGGGGCGCTGGAGCCCGAGGCTGGCGGCGGAGCTGATCGCCTGGGCCGGGATCGAGCCCGGCGAGCGGGTGCTCGATGTCGGCTGCGGCACCGGCAGCCTCGCCCTGGCGCTCGCCGCCCGCTCCGAGCCCGCCGCGATCGTCGGCGTCGACATCGCCGCACCCTACGTCGCTTTTGCCGCCTCGCGCTCGGCCGATCCGCGGCTGAGCTTTGCCACTGCGGACGCCGCAGCACTCGACTTTCCGGCTGCGAGCTTCGACCGCACCTTCTCGCAGCTGGCGCTCAATTTCATGTCCGAGCCTGCCGCCGCACTGGCCGCCATGCGCCGGGTCACCCGGCCGGGCGGGGTGGTCGCCGCCGCGGTTTGGGACTTCGCCGGCGGCCTCGTCTACCAGCGGGTCTTCTGGGATACCGCCGCAGCGCTCGATCCCGCCGCCGACCATGCTCGCGCCCGCCACTATTCGAGCCCGCTGACCGGTCCGGGCGAACTTGCCGCCGCGTTCCGCAACGCCGGGCTCGGCGGGGTGCACGCCAGCTCGTTGACGGTCCGCCTGGAGTATCGCGATTTCGCCGATTACTGGGAGCCGATCAAGCAGGCGCAGGGGCCGGTCGGCGATTATGTCAAATCGTTGCCGCCCGAGCGGCTGACCGCTCTCGCGGCGACGGTGCGCCGGGCCTACCTGGCGGGCGCTCCCGACGGCCCGCGCTCGATGGCCGCCACCGCCTGGGCGGCCACCGGGGTGGTCCCGGCCGCCTCAACCAGCCCGACATAGAGGTATAAAATTTATACTTTGTGCCGCCGAACCCTCGCCCGTCTCGCTGCGCTCGTCCCAGCCCGCTCGGGCTGGGACGGTGAGGGTCTGCGCGCACCATCCGCCTGATTTTGACCCACCGGTCGGGCGGGGCCGCTGACCCCGGCTTCGCCGAACGTCGCCATCCCGCTGTGGCAGGCCACCGCGGCCTTGAGGATGCCGAGCGCCAGGGTCGCGCCCGAGGCCTCGCCGAGCCGCATGCCGAGATCGAACAGCGCCCGCTGGCCGACCCGCTCGAGCAGCACGCGGTGGCCTGGCTCGGCCGAGACGTGGGCGACGATGCAATGATCGAGCGCGTGGCGATCGGCGACGAACAGGACCGCGGCGGCGGCGGTCGAGGTGAAGCCGTCGAGCACGACCGGGACCCGCCCGAGCCGGGCGGCCATTACAGCACCGGCGATCGCGGCGAGCTCCAGCCCGCCGAGGCGCCGCAGCAATTCGAACGGATCGCGGGAGGCCGGACGGTGCAACGCAACGGCCGCCGCGACAGCGCGCCGCTTGAGGTCGAGCGCCGCCCCGGCGACACCGGTGCCGGGGCCGGTCCACAGCCCGGCATCGCCGCCGAACAGCCCGGCGCATAAGGCTGCCGCGGCGGTGGTGTTGCCGATCCCCATTTCGCCCACGGCCAGCGCGTCGATGCCAGGCTCGACCGCCATCATGCCGTAGGCCATTGCCTTGGCGCATTCCTCGGCACTCATTGCCGGGCCCCCGACGATGTCGGCGGTGGGCGTGTCGAGGTTCATCTCGTAAACTCTGAGGTCGGCGTCGACGACCCGGCACAGCTGGTTCACCGCGGCGCCGCCGGCGACGAAATTCTGCACCATCTGCGCGGTAACCGATGCGGGATAGGCCGAGACCCCGCGGGCGGCGACCCCGTGATTGCCGGCAAAGACCACGGTGCGCGGATGGTCGAGGCGGGGCGGGTGCCGCGCCTGCCAGGTGGCGAGCCACACCGCCAGTTCTTCGAGCCGCCCGAGCGACCCCGCAGGCTTGGTCAGCAACGCCTGGCGTGCCACGGCGGCGCTGCCCGCTTCGAGGTCCGGTCCCGGTAGTTGGGTTAGCAGCGCGCGCATCTCGTCCAGATTCGCGGTCGGGTCGGGCATCGGGGCTCTCCTTTGCGCACGATCGTCCCTGAAGCGCGGCCGGAACCCAAGCGGAAAAGCGCCGCGGCACCGGTCGTTTCGGCGCGCGGGGCGCTTCGGCTATGGTTGCAGGATGATCGCCCCCGAGCACTCCACCGACCGCCGGCCGGGATTTGTCGCCGGCTTCGCCGCAGCGGTCGGGTTTCTGACCCGGGTGCCCGTCGGAACGCCCGTCGGGGGCGATTGGCGGCTCGCCGATGCGGCATGGGCCTTTCCGCTGGTCGGCGCCGGCATCGGCGCCATCGCCGCTTTCGCGTTTCTGGTGGCCGAGTTGCTCGGCCTTGGCGATGGGCCGGCGGCTCTGCTGGCGGTGCTCGCCGGTGTGTGCGTGACCGGGGCATTGCACGAGGACGGCCTCGCCGACAGCGCCGACGGAATCTTCGGCGGCGCCGACCGGTCATCGAGGCTGGCGATCATGCGCGACAGCCGGCACGGCACCTTTGGCGTCGTGGCGATCGTGCTGAGCGTCGCGTTGCGGGCAGCGGCGCTCGCGCAAGCCGGAGAAGCAATCTACGCCGGCCTGGCGCTGATCGCGGCGCACGCCGCCTCGCGCGCCTTGTTGCCGGTTGCGATGTGGGCGCTGACCCCGGCCCGCGCCGACGGCCTCGCGGTCGAAGCCGGAAGGCCGCGCTCGGTGCCTGCGATCGCGGCAGTCGCGATCGGGGTCGTCGTTGCCCTGGCCGCACTCGGGCCCTGGCTCGGGCTGATCGCGTTTGTGGTTTCTGCCGTAGCCGTGGCTGCCGCGGGGATGCTCGCCCGGCGTCGGATCGGCGGCTACACCGGCGATGTTTTGGGCGGCTTTCAGCAGATCGCGGAAATCGCGATGCTGCTCGCAGCGGCGGCGCGATGAACGCCACCGTCACGCGCTTCTGGTGGGTGCGCCACGCCGCGGTCCCGCACGAGGGGCGCATCTACGGCCAGAGCGATCTCTCGTGTGATTGTTCCGAGACCGCATTGTTCACCGGTCTCGTCGGGCAACTGCCGCGCGACGCGATCTGGGTGACGAGCCATTTGCGCCGCACCCATGAGACGGCAGCGGCGATCATCCGTGCGGGATTGCCAGGGCCGCAGCCGATCCCCGGACCCGAGGCGGTTGCGATGACCGATCTCGCCGAGCAGCATTTCGGCGAATGGCAGGGCCTGACCCATGATGAGCTGAGCCAATCGCGCAACGGCGACTTCCACCGCTTCTGGCATGCCCCGGCGCACGAGACGCCGGCCGGCGGCGAGAGCTTTGCCGCGGTCATCGAACGGGTGTCGCGCGCGATCCACCAGCTGGTCTTGACCTACGGCGGACGGGACATCATCGCCGTCGCGCATGGCGGCACGATCCGCGCGGCGCTGGGGCTGGCGCTCGGCCTCGACCCCGAAGCGGCGCTTGCGTTCTCGATCGACAATTGCTCGCTGACCCGCATCGACCGGTTCGATGGCCCCGGCCTGGGCCACGGCTGGCGGGTGGTGACCGTCAACCGCCCGGCGTGCTGAGCATCAGCCTGGTGAAGCCGGCATTTTCGGAAAGCGCTGCATGTTGCCGCCGAGCTCTACCCAAGGCTGTGCGCTGTCGCAGAAGATCTCCATGTTGGGCTTGACCCAACTCGGATCGTCGAGCGTTCCGGTCATGATCATAACGACATCCGGCATCAACTCGGCTTCGTCGATGACCGACGAGCCGCATTCCGGACAGAAGCGCCGGAACATTGATTTGCCGGTGTCGCCGCGGTCGTTGAAGGTTTTCAGGTTGCCACGCACGCTCACCGCCTGCTTGGGCAGCGCCACCACCGTCGCGAATGCGGCCCCGCTGCCCTTCTGGCAGTTCTTGCAGTGGCACACGCCGACGAAGGCCGGCTCGGCATCGGCCGAATAGCGCACCTTGCCGCACAAGCATCCGCCCTCGATTTTCATTGGCCTCTCCTGTTCACTGCACCGCGGCGCTCGCCGCGCGCGGCATCGTAGCCCGGCCGGGGCACTCGGATCGAGCGTAAACCGCGAGACGGCCGGCGGCGGGTGTGCTAGAGCCTTCTGGCGATGCGACAGGGAAGTCCGGTGCAAGGCCGGCGCTGCCCCCTAAGCGGCGAGACCGCGGCAATCGCCACTGGGAAACCGGGAAGGCGCCGCGGGCGACGACCCCGAGCCAGGAGACCTCCGCATCGCAGGAGGGATATCGAGCGATGCTGGTCATCACCGGTGGCGGCGGGTTCATCGGCTCGGTGCTGGCCGCCCGGCTCAACGAGACCGGCCGCAGCGACCTCGTCATCGTCGACCGCTTCGGCACCGGGGAGAAATGGCGCAACATCGCCAAGCGCGACCTCTTTGAGATCGTGCCGATCGATGGGCTGTTCGGCTGGCTCGACCGCTTCGGCGCAGAGGTCGAGGCGGTGTTTCATCTTCGGCGCCAACTCGTCGACGACGGAGCGCGATGCCGACAAGATCATCGCCACCAACCTCAATTACTCGGTCGCCCTATGGCGCTGGTGCGCGGCCGCGAGGAAGCGGCTGATCTATGCCTCGTCGGCGGCGACCTACGGCGACGGCACAGCAGGGTTCGACGACCGCGGCGGCGTCGCCGAGCTCAAACGACTGCGGCCGCTCAATCTGTATGGCTGGTCGAAGCACGCCTTCGACCTGTGGGCCGGGCGCGAGGCGATGGCGGGACGGGCGCCGCCGCTGTGGGTCGGGCTCAAGCTGTTCAACGTGTTCGGGCCCAACGAACACCACAAGGGCGAGATGATGAGCCTGGTCGTCAAGAATTATCGGCTTGTCGCCGAGGGCCAACCGGTTCGCCTGTTCAAATCGCACCGGCCAGATTTCGCCGATGGCGAGCAATGCCGCGACTTCGTCTATGTGAAGGACTGCGCCGCCGTCATGGTATGGCTGCTGGATCACGCGACCGAGAGCGGGGTGTTCAATCTCGGCACCGGCGCGGCGCGCAGCTTTCGCGACCTGACCCTGGCGCTCGGCGCCGCCTGCGGGGTTCGGCCGGTCATCGAATACATCGACACTCCGCCGGAGATCCGGACGAATTACCAGTATTTCACCCAGGCCGCGATGGGCAAGCTGCGACAGGCCGGCTATACGGCACCCTTCACCCCGCTTGACGAGGCGGTGCGCGACTGCGTCACCCGGCACCTCGCAACCGCCGACCCGTATTTGTGAACGGACCAGCCGCGGTTGACCCGATCAAGATCGATCGACGCTTTTGAATGCGCAGAATTGCGAGGATTTCGCTTCGGCTGGGTCCATCCCTGGAGCGGCGCAGGGTTGGTGCGGGCGGTCGGAATCGAACCGACACTCTGTCACCAGAACTGGATTTTGAGTCCAGCGCGTCTACCAGTTCCGCCACGCCCGCGAGCCGGCCCGCGACTATAGTCGCGCCGGGCGGTGGGTCAACGGGCCCCGTATCACGGAAGCTCAACGCGAGGAGGAATCATGGCCGGCCGGATCAATCGAGCGATCGAGCTGTTGGCGCAGGGCCACGCGATCTATTACGTCGGCGGCCACAGCGGGCATGTGTTGAGCCGCGCCCAGGGACGCGAGGACGCCCATACCTGGGCCGATTACATCAACGTCGGGATGGAGCACGGCGCCTTCGACATGGCCGGGCTCGCCGAGTACATGCAGGGGCTGGTTGAGGGCGGGCCGACTCGGTCGGGGCACCGCACCCCCACGGTCGTGGTCGAGGCACCGGTCAACGGCACCGACGCCGCCAATGTGCGCATCAACGCCTGGCAGTTTCGCCAGATCCTCGGCCGCGGCGTGCACGGGGTGCTGTTGTGCCAGGCCGAATCGGCGGACGCAGTGCGCGCCTTTGTCGAAGCCTGCCGCTATCCGCAC
The DNA here is from genome assembly GCA_963795485.1 of uncultured Alphaproteobacteria bacterium. Taxonomy (GTDB): domain Bacteria; phylum Pseudomonadota; class Alphaproteobacteria; order ATCC43930; family CGMCC-115725; genus AP-15. The sequence continues at coordinate 146,336 of CAWCIL010000006.1, read as the reverse complement.
CATAAGGCGGGGGTCGACCCAGCGCTGCCGACGCCCGTCGAGCGGCTGCACGGTGCGGTGCGGGAGGCGAAGAGCGGGCTCGGCATCGGCACCCGCGGCCGCGGCTCGGAGGCCACGGCAGCGCCGGTCTGGGGGATCTTGGCCGAGCATTACCTAGACCGCTGCGACCCCTGGCCGCTCGACCCGCAGGCCGAGCTGCTGCTGGGGATCAAGCTCGAATCGCCCGAGGGCATCGCCAACTGCGACGAGATCCTGGCGGTGCCGGGGCTCGGCTTCGCCGAATTGGGGCCGGGCGATCTTGGCCTGTCGCTCGGCTATGTCGCAGTCCCGCGCGAGCCCTACCCGGCCGAGATGGGCGAGGCCCGCCGGCGCGTCTTCACCGCGTGCCGCAACCACGGCGTCGCCTTTCTCGAGACCTGCTCGCCCGAGACGATCGCCGCCAAGCTCGACGAGGGCGTGCGCGTCATCGCCGGCCATCGCGAGGAAACCGCACTCGTCGGCCGCGCTCACCAGCGCCGCGCAATGCCGGTATAGACCTTGTTGAAGCGTCAGAGCGGCGTCGGGAAGGATCAGCCGTGCTGCGACCATCACGCGGGCGGCTTCTTTAACAACGGTCAGGAGGCACGATCATGGGCGATTTCGCGTTGGGTCAGCCGGTGGCGCGGTTCGAGGACCCGCGGCTGTTGCGCGGCGGCGGCCGCTATGTCGACGACATGGTATTGCCGCGCATGGTGTTCGGCCAGGTGCTGCGCTCGCCGCACGCGCATGCCCGTATCCGCGCAATCGATACGAGCGCGGCGAAGGCCGCGCCGGGCGTGCTGGCGGTGCTGACCGGGGCGGATTGGGAAGCCTCGGGCTGGGGCGACCTGCCGAGCCCCAGCGGGCTTAGACTGCGCGACGGCAGCCCCGCCTTCCGCCCGCGTTTCCCGGCTTTGGTCAAGGACCGGGTGCGCTGGGTCGGCGATTACCTCGCCTTTGTCGTGGCCGCGACCCGGGAGCAGGCGATCGACGCCGCCGAGCTGATCGCGGTCGATTACGAACCGTTGCCGGCGATCGTGTCGACGGCCGGCGCGGTCGCGCCCGATGCTCCGCCGGTCTGGGCGGAAAACCCAGGCAATGTCGCCTTTTTCCACACCGAGGGCGACGCGGCGGCGACCGAGGCCGCCTTTGCCGGCGCTGCGCATGTCGTCCGCCGCCGTTTCGTGATCAACCGGGTGACCGCCGCCAGCATGGAGCCGCGGGGTGCCATCGGCGACTACAACCCGCACGAAGACCGCTGGACCATCTACACGACCCTGCAGCGCACCCACGGCTACCGCGCCGAATTAGCGCGGCAGGTGCTGAAAGTCCCGGAAAGCCGGGTGCGCGTTGTCGCCGGCGACATCGGCGGCAGCTTCGGCATGAAGTCGGCGATCTACAACGAGGTGGCGCTGGTCCTGTTGGCGTCGAAGACGGTCGGGCGGCCGGTGAAATGGACCAGCACCCGCTCCGAGGCCTTTATGGGCGACGCGCAGGCCCGCGACAACGTCACCGAGGCCGCGCTGGCGCTCGACCGGGACGGGCGATTTCTCGGCCTCAGGGTCGAGCACGATCGCCGCGGTCGGCGCCTATCCGCAGGCCGGCTCCAACGCCTTTGTCGCCAATCTCGGGACCCTCGCCGGGGTCTACCGCACCCCCGCGGTCCGGGCCGAGGTGACCGCCGTTTACACCAACACCAACCCGGTGCGGGCCTATCGCGGCAACGGCCGGCCCGAGGCCGCCTATGTGATCGAGCGGATCGTCGACGAGGCCGCCGCCGAACTCGGCATCGACCGGCTCGAATTGCGCCGGCGCAACATGATCCCACCCGAGGCGATGCCGTTCAAATCGGGGCTGACCTTCACCTATGATTGCGGCGAATTCGAAAAGAACCTCGACTTGGCGCTAAAGCTCGCCGATGCCGAGGGCTTCGAGCGGCGCCGCGCCGAGGCCCGCGTCCCGCGGCAAATTGCGCGGCATCGGGCTCTCCAACACGATCGAGCGCGCCGCGGCGGGTGGCTTCGAGGCGGCCGAAATCCGCTTCGACCGCGGCGGCACGGTGACCCTGGTCTCGGGCTCGATCACCCAGGGCCAGGGCCACGAGACCGTCTACAAGCAATTGCTGTGCGACCGGTTGGGCATCCACCCCGGTCAGGTGCATTACGTCCAGGGCGACACCGACAAGGTCGCGAACGGCGAAGGCACCGGCGGCTCGCGTTCGGCGGCACTCGGCGGGTCGGCAGTCTATCTCGCGACCGAGAAGATCGTCACCAAGGCCAAGGCGATCGCCGCCCATCTGCTCGGCGCCGAGGCGGACGAGGTCAACTTCGCCGACGGGCTCTTTACCGCACCGCGCTCGAACCGGGCCTTGACAATCGGCGAGATCGCGACCGAGTCGTTCAACCCGCCGAACCTGCCCGACGACATGGAGCCCGGACTGATCGCCGGCGCCACCTTTACCGCGAAGCAGCAGAATTTCCCGAACGGCGTTCACATCTGTGAGCTCGAGATCGACCGGGAGACCGGCGAGGTCGAGATCCTGCGCTACAGCGTCGTCGACGATGTCGGCACGGTCATGAACCCTCTGCTGCTCGAAGGCCAGATCTGCGGCGGCATCGTCCAGGGCGTGGGCCAGGTGCTGATGGAGGACATCCGCTTCGACCCGGCTTCGGGCCAGCTGTTGACCGGCTCGTTCATGGATTACGCGATGCCGCGGGCCGGCGATCTGTCGGTCTTCGAATGCGACAGCAACCCGGTGCCGACCAAAACCAACCCGCTGGGCGTCAAGGGGGCGGGCGAGGCCGGCAATGTCGGCGCGCTGCCGGCGGTCGGTAACGCCCTGATCGACGCGCTCTCCCCGCTCGGCGTCCGCCATCTCGAAATGCCCGCAACGCCCGAGCGCCTGTGGCGCGCCATGCGGGAGGCGAGGCAATAGGAGGGCGGTCGCGGATGCCGACGATGCTGTCGCGGCCGATTCCATCGAGCGGCGAGATGATGCCGGTCGTCGGCCTCGGCACCTGGCCGGTGTTCGATGTCGGCATCGGCGAGGCGGGGCGGGCGCCGCTGCGCGAGGTGGTGCGCCGGCTGCTCGATAAGGGCGGGCGGATCATCGACAGCTCACCGATGTACGGCCGGGCCGAGGCGGTCGCCGGCGACCTGCTCGCCGATCTCGCGGGGGGGCCGCCGGCTTTTCTCGCGACCAAGGTGTGGACCACCGGGCCCGACGCCGGCATCGCCCAGATGCGGCACTCGGCGGCGCTGCTGCGTGCCGAGACCGTCGATCTGATGCAGATTCACAATCTGGTCGACTGGCGCACCCATCTGGCGACTTTGCGGCGGATGAAGGAGGTGGGAAGCATCCGCTATCTCGGCATCACCCATTACACCGACCGAGCGCTCGCCGACCTCGCGCATATTCTCCAGAGCGAGCCTGGCATCGACTTTGTGCAATGCGGCTATTCGCTGGCGGCGCGCGCGGCCGAGCGTGAGCTGCTGCCGGTCGCCGCGGCGCGCGGAGTGGCCGTCATCGTCAACCAGCCGCTCGGGCAGGGCGGGCTGCTGCGCCGGGTGCGCGGACGGGCCCTGCCGGATTGGGCGAGCGAACTCGACTGCGCAAGCTGGGCCCAGTTGCTGCTCAAATACATCCTGGCCGAGCCCGCGGTGACCTGCGTGATCCCGGCGACGCGCGACCCCGAGCACATGGCGGACAATCTCGGCGCTGGGTTCGGCCGCCTGCCCGATGCCGCCCAGCGCCGACAGATCTGCGCCCTGTGGGACGCGCTCTGAGGGGTGCGTTCGCGCCGACCGGCAGAACCGGCGGTCGGCTCAGACCCGGCGCGAAGTGATCTGGTACTGGAAAGTGCCGGAGTCGAGCCAGTCCGGCTCGCCGGCTGCGGTGTCGGCGTAGGGATACATCAGGAAATCGAGCGCGTGCGGCGCGCCCTCGGGGGTGAAGTCGCGGGCGCTGTTGTAGCCGATCCAGTTCATCTCCCAATATCCGAATAGCCGTCGGCGCAGCGCCTGCGCCGGCGGCGCGTCGAGCGCGAGCTTCTCCTCGAGCACGACCTTGCGCACATCGGCCGGGTCGACCGGCATCCAGCCCTGCGGTTCGAGATAAATTTCGGCGCGGCAATGTTGAGCCTTGGTCTCGTCGCCCTTATGGCCGAGACACGCGAACTGCTGCGAAGGGGCGACCCGGATGCCGTAAACCTCGCGCGCGGGGATGCCCGCTGCACGGCACAACCCGACCATCAGGCTGCTGATGTCCGCGCATTTGCCGCCCAGATAACCGCTGCGCAGCATCGCCGCGATGTTGCCGAGCCCGCAGCCACGGATCGCCGGGTCGCGAAAGGTGTTGTCGACCACCCAATCGTAGATCGCCCGCGCCCGGTCGCGCGGCGCCTCCTTGCCGGCGACGATCTTGTCCGCCGTTTGCCGCACGATGCCGTCCGTCGGCATGTTCGCCGTCGGTTGCAGGAAAAGCCGTCGTTCGGCCGGCGAGGCCGGGTCGGGCTGGCCGGCGCGGTCCTGCACCTCGACGGTTTGGACGGCTCGCACCTGGCGCGCGCTGTCCCCCGGTTTCCAGCCCAGGCACAACAGCTGGGCACCATAGACCGGATCCTCGACGAGCTCGGCCCGATCCGCCGTACCTTCCCAGTAGAGCGACAGTGCGCGCTGGTAGGATCGCGCCGTTTGCGCGATCGGCAGCCATAGGGATGCTGGTGCTGCGGTCAAGGTGACTTCGGTCGTGACCTCGAAGCGCCGCCACTTGTCGCCCTCGTCGGCGGCACGGACCGGGGCGAGCCGGCCGGCTGCAACAGCCACGGGCGCCATCGCGGCGCTGGCGAGGAAACGGCGTCGGTGCATCGTGAGCTCCTATGGGATCTGCCAGCCAGCGGCCAAAACATCGGCCTCGGGCAGACGCGATCTGTCAACCGAATTCGATACCGCGAATTGAGGTCAGCTCGCCGGCACCCGGCGGACCGCCGGGTACAACGTCTTCGGGAACCGGTCCAGAGGTCCGGGCGTTGACAGCGGCTCGCCATCCTCTTCTATCGGTATTACGATCGAGGAGCTTCCATTGCAAACCGTTAAATACCGACTGTTCGAGCCGCGCCTGTCGCCGCGCCGCACCAAGCTCGAGGTGCCGGGCTGGGGCGGCAAGCCGGAGCCGCGCCGCGACGGCTCGCACGAACATGCCTGGCACTGCATGCCGTTCAACGAAGGCGCGCAATACGGCATCGAGCTATTCTACCCCTTTGACAACGAATTGCACGTAACCAAGCGCGCCGGTCAGGTGATGCTCGACGGCGACTTCGGCCCCGATCCAGGGATCGGCATCAACTGGCCGCCGTTCCGCTCGTTCGGCGAGGGCTATTACACCTATCAGCTACTGCTCGATCTCGCGGTTGCCGACGACATGGCCGTGCGCACCGAGCCGCACCCCCGATTCTATACCTCGTCAGATGACGATGTGCCGCTCGCGGTGCCGGCGCTCTTACGCACCAGCTGGTGGCCGATGATCTCGTTTGTGGTGTTCAAGGCGCCACCCGAGGGCCGGACCCACATCTTCCGGGCGGGCGAGCCCTTTATGCAGATCTTGTTTCTGCCGGCGGAAGCTCAGTTCGAGCTGGTGCCGATGAACGAAGAGGAAGCGGCAGAGCGGGAAATGCGCTACCGCCGCATTCACGCCAGCCGCGACACATTGGGGAAAGAATTGACCTGGACCTCCTCGACCGACACCGTGTTCGACGGCACTTACCGCCACATCCTGCGCGCGGCACGCGCCAAGGCGAGGGAGGCCGGCGAATGAGCATTCCAGAATTCCACTAGCCGCCTTCCAGGGAACGACAATCGGCTGGATGCAGCAAATCTAACTCTCGACACGAAGGCTCGTTTCTTGTCTTCCCGGCGACGGCCTGGCGAAGGTGCGGCTCATGGGCGTCTGAGCGCCGGCTTTGCCGGTGAGACATTTGGGCGGAATGTGTCGGAGCTGCCCCTCGCTGGCCGCTAGCGCCCGCCGACCACCACCCCGCCGACGCCCGGCACGCCAACAAAGGTCCCGTGGTGATGATGATGGTGGTGATGGGAATAACGACGAGAGTAGCTGTGGTGATGATGGTGGTGATGGTGATAGCGGTAATGAGGATACCGATAGGGATAATAATACGCCTGAGCGACTTGGACGGCATCCGCAGCGTCAGCCGCCGCTTCCCGAACACGGGCCGCGTCGTCGGCCTTCAGCAGTACGACCGCATTGGATACCGGGGCGAGCAGGTCGGCATAGGAGGACGCCTGCAGCGCCTCCGCCGCGTCAGGAGCAGGATTGAGGGCGGCTTGGGCGGAACTCACGGCAGCTAATCCAGCGACGGCGCCGAGCAATCCAGCAATCTTCTTATCCATATCATTCCTCCAATATCGCAACGCGAGCGCATCGGAATGGCCGCGTCGGCACATGTCGGAAAAAACACGCGCAGCGTTTCGGAGGTTCCGAAGACGTTGCCGCGGTGCGGACCGGTGGCACGCGAGTGAGGCAGGACGGCGGTGACCAACCGGTCGATTGGCGGGTCGCTCGGCGCCGTTCACCCGCTCCGCCGGCGGAGCGGGGCGCAACTGGCGACGGGCAGCCTTGCCGGAGCGGGAGGAATGCGGCGTAATCCGACGCGGGAACGGCATCGCGAGGGAGGAGCGCCATGGATATTCCGTCCGAGAGGCCGCTAGTGGCCGCCGGCAACGAAATCGACCGCCCGGTACCGAGCGCAGCGTCGAACCGGGTGTGGGGCAGCGATGCGCTCGCGGCGGCGATCCGCGAGCTCGATATTCCGTACGTCGCACTCAACCCCGGGTCGAGCTACCGCGGCCTGCACGACAGCCTGGTCAACTATCTCGGCAATTCCCGGCCGCGCATGCTGTTGTGCCTGCACGAGGAGAGTGCGGTCGCGTTGGCGCATGGCTGGGCCAAGGTCACCGGCCGGCCAATGCTGGCCATCGTCCATGCCAATGTCGGGCTGATGCATGCGACGATGGCGATCTTCAACGCCTGGTGCGACCGGGCGCCGGTGATCGTGCTCGGCGCCACCGGCGCGCTCGACGCGACGCGGCGGCGGCCGTGGATCGAATGGATTCACACCGCGCGCGATCAGGGCGCCTTGATCCGCAACTTCAGCAAATGGGACGACCAGCCCTCCTCGGTGGGCGCAGCGCAGGAAGCGGTGTTGCGCGCCAACATGATTGCCCAGACCGCGCCGAAGGGGCCGGTCTATCTGAATTTCGACCTGGCATTGCAGGAGGACGAGATCGAGACCGTGCCGGCGATGCCGGACATCGCGCGCTTTGCCCCGCCGGCCTCGCCCGAGCCCGGCGGCGCACTGGTCCGCCAGGCGGCCGAATTGCTGGCGCGGGCCGAGCGGCCGATGATCCTGATGGGCCGCGCCTCGCGCGATCCCGAGGCGTGGCAGCGGCGGGTGGCATTGGCCGAGGCGTTGGGTGCGCGGGTCATGACCGACCGCAAGACCGGGGCGGTGTTCCCGACCGACCATCCGCTGCATGCCGCCGGACCCGCCACGGCATCGCCCGATGGGGCCGAGCTTCTGGCTGGGGCCGATGTGATCCTGAGCCTCGACTGGGTCGACCTCGCCGGCACGTTGAAGACCGCCTGCCAGGGCAGGGCGCCGGCCGGCAAGGTCATCCAGATCTCGGTCGACCAGTATGTCCACAACGGCTGGAGCATGGATTACCAGGGCCTGCCCCCAGCCGACATCTATCTGCTGGCCGAGCCGGATGCCGCGCTGCCGCCGCTGCTGGCGGCGGTCAAGGAGTTGCGCCCGAGCCCGCCGCCCTTGCCGGCTCCGCGTGCGCGGCGCGCGCCGCCGCCGCTGTCGGCGCTCGACACCGCCCCGATCATCGAGGTGCCGATGGCGGCCACGGCGCTCAAGGCGGCGCTGGGCGACACCCCGGTCACAATGATCCGCCTGCCGCTCAGCTGGGCCGAGCATTTGTGGGAGTTTCGCCACCCGCTCGATTTTCTCGGCACCGATGGCGGCGGCGGCATCGGCTCGGGGCCGGGCATGGCGGTCGGCGCGGCGCTGGCATTGCGCGACACCGGAAGCGGGCGGCTGCCGGTCGCGATATTGGGCGACGGCGACTTCCTGATGGGGGTCACGGCGTTATGGACTGCGGTGCATAACGCGATCCCGCTGCTGGTCGTGATCGCTAACAATCGTTCGTTCTTCAACGACGAGCTGCATCAGGAGCGGGTCGCGCGCGACCGCGGAAGGCCCGCTGAGAACCGCTGGATCGGCCAGTCGATCCGCGAGCCGGACATCGACCTCGCGACCCTCGCCCGCGGCCAGGGCTGCGTCGGCGTCGGCCCGGTCGAGGACCCGAAAAAGCTGGTCGCAGCGATGACCGAAGCGGTCGCCGCGGTGCGCGCCGGCAAAGTCTGCGTCGTCGACGTTCGCGTCGCCGTCGGCTACGACCCCAGCGGCGCCGCCGGCATCATGCAGCGCTAGCCGGCAGAGGTCCCCGATATTTCAAGCTGCCGCCCAGAAATCTCGCAGAGGGGGTTCAGAGCGGGCCGTTGGGCAGGACCAGCACCTTGCCGCTGCGGCCGCCGCGCTGGGCGTGGGCGAGAGCCGGGTTGATCTCGTCGATCGGGTAGAAGGCCTCGATCGGCGCCTTCAGCACGCCATCGCGCAGCTGCGCCGCCAGATCGGCGTAGAGCGCGCGGATTTGCGCTGTGGTCCGCTTGGCGAGGCCGTCGCCGAGCATGAAGCCCTTGAGGCTGATGCCTCGCCCCAGCGCGGCGCGGCTGATCACCAGATCGGCGCCGCTCATCGAGCCGTAGCTGACCATGACCCCGCCCTCGGCGAGGCAATCGGCGATGCGCTTGCACGCCTCGCCCGACACCGCATCGATGCCGAGCCGGAGCGGCGCGCCGCCCGTCGCCTGCTGCGCCCGCTGGGCGAAATCGGGACCATCAGTCAGCACAACATCGGCGCCGAGCGCCTTTAGTTCGGCGGCGACGTCGTCGCGGCGCACCACATTGACCGTACGCACGCCCTTGGTCTTGGCAAGCACGATCAAATGGCGCCCGACCGCGGAATTGGCGACGTCCTGGATCACCCAGTCGCCGGACTGCAGCGCAACATGGTCTTCGAGCAGCAACAGCGCGGTCGCCGGGTTGATGCGCAGCATCGCCGCCTGCGCCAGATCGAGCCCCGACGGCAGCGAAATCGCGACTTCGGCTGGAATGCGCCGGCGCTGCACCCAATTTTCGCGCTGCATGTGGATGACCAGATCACCCGTCCTGATGTCGCCGACCCCGGCGCCGACCGCAGCGACCCGGCCCACGCATTCCGCACCCGGCGTCGCCGGCAATGGCGGGCGCAGCCGGTAGCTGCCGCGGCAAAACGAGATGTCGGCCGGGTTGATCGGAAAGGCCAGCACGTCGAACACGATCTCCCCCGGCCCGGGGGCGCCGACATCCGGCGCCTCGACGCAATGCGCGACGTTTTCAGGCGTTCCGTAATCGGTGATTTCGACCTTTTTCATCGGCTTCTCCCGCGTTTGCTCGCAGTCAACGAAGTCCCTGGCCATTATGGGCCGGATCGGCGGCGCGTCCATGCCGGCGAAGGCTCGGCAATTACCGGCCGAGCCAGGTGACGGCCGCCGGTCCCTATCTACATATGCCGGGTCCCGTGGCAGACTGATCGCTCGGCGCCGGCGGGCGCGGAGAGAGGACCACAGCTTGACCCTGCGTGCGAACGACCTGGTCTCGGCCGGGCTCGCCCGGCCCGAGCGGCTCGACGAAATCCGGCGGGCGGCGGATCAATTCGCCGTCGCCGTGACCGAGGACATGGCGGCGCTGATCGATCCGGCCGATGCGAACGACCCGATCGCGGCGCAGTTCGTGCCGAGCGCCGCCGAGCTCGCGGTCGCCGCCGAGGAGCTGGCCGACCCGATCGGCGACCGGCGCTGGTCGCCGGTGCCCGGCATTGTCCATCGCCATCGCGACCGGGTCCTGCTGAAGCCGACCCTCTTATGCCCGGTCTATTGCCGCTTCTGCTTTCGCCGCGAGGTGGTCGGCAAAACGAACGCGATGCTTGGGCCGGTCGAACTCGAGCGCGCCTTCGAATACATCGGGCAGCATCCGGAAGTTTGGGAGGTCATCGTCACCGGCGGCGACCCGTTCGTCCTGGCGCCGCGCCGCGTCGGCGAAATCGTGCGGGCGCTCGAAGCGATCGAGCATGTCGCCGTGATCCGCTTTCACACCCGGGTTCCGATCGTCGACCCGGGCCGGGTCGGGCCCGGCGCTGGTCGCGGCGCTCGCCGCGGAAAAGGCGGTCTACGTGGTGGTCCACACGAACCATCCGCGCGAGCTGACGGGGCCGGCGCGCGAGGCGGTGAGGAGGCTCACTCGGGCCGGCATCCCGGTCCTGTCGCAGACCGTGCTGCTGCGCGGGGTCAATGACGACGCGACGGTGCTCGAAGCGCTGTTTCGCGGTCTCGTAGCGATGCGGGTCAAGCCCTATTACCTGCACCATGCCGACCTCGCCCGTGGCACCGCGCATTTCCGCACCGGGATCGCCGAGGGTCGGCAGCTCGTGCACGCGTTACGCGCCGGCAGCTCGGGGCTGTGCCAGCCGACCTACGTGCTCGACATTCCCGGCGGCTGGGGCAAGGTGCCGCTCGCGGCGAGTGCGGCCGCCCCGGACCCGGAATCCGGCGGATGGACCGTCGAGGACGGGGCCGGCGGCCGGCACGCCTATCCGGCCGACCCCGACAATGCCGCAGCAACGCGCGGCGACGGTCGGCGGGACCCGATGTTTAACCCACCACAGCGGTGACGCAACCGGTCTGGGGTCGTGGTGTCGGGCGATGAGCATCGGGACGTGGATTTCATCAGTTCGACGCCGCCCCGGCGGGGGCGTTGCCGCGCAGCGTCTATCGCTACGTGCTGGCAACGAGTGGTCCGCATCAGCTGGTGCTGCTGGCGCTGACCGCGATCGTCGCCGTGATCGAGGTCGTGCCGCTCGAATTGCAGCGCCGCATCGTCGACAACCTGGTCAAGCACCGCGCCTTTTCCTCGGTGCTGGTGCTGGGCGCGGTCTATGCCGGGATCGTTCTGGTCCAGGGCGGCACCAAGCTCGTGCTCAACATCTATCGCGCGTGGGTCGGCGAGCGGGCCAAGCGCGACCTGCGACGGCGGGTCCACGCCTTTGTCGAGTCCCCGGCCGCGGCTGAGCCGGCGGTCGAAGCGCAGGGCATCGCCACCTCGATGATCGTCGCCGAAGTCGAGCCGATCGGCGGTTTCGTCGGCCAGAGCATCTCCGAGCCGCTGCTGCAGGCCGGGACCATGCTGTCGGTGTCGGCCTACCTGATTCACGTCGACATTTGGATGGCGCTCGCCGCGTTCGGGCTGTTCATCCCCCAACTGGTCGTCGTCCCGCTGCTGCAGGCCGCGCTGAACCGGCGCACCGGCGCCCGCATCCAGGTGCTGCGCCGGCTCGGCGCCGCGATGATCGGCGGAGCCGAGGGAGCGGACGACGCCAGCAACCGCGCCGACGACCAGCGGATCGAGCGGGCCTTTGCGCTCGATATGGGAATTTTCAAGCTCAGGTTCACCACGAATTTTTTGATGAATGTCTCCAATCACCTGCAAATCGTCGCGGCGCTGCTGGTCGGCGGCTGGGCGGTTCATACCGGCCGGCTGGCCATCGGCGGCGTGGTTGCCTTCATCTCCGGGATCGGGCGGGTGAAGGATCCGTGGGGCGACCTGGTCCATTACTTTCGCGACGCCAACCTCACCCAGATCAAGTATCGTCTGATGGCCGAGGCGGTCAATCAGCTGAGCCCGGCGGATCTCGCCCAACCCGACGCAAAGCTCGAACGCTAGGGTTCCGGCACGTTCGGATCGCTCGCCGCATCAGCCTCTGCGATCGCGCCCGGCTGAGGCCACCCCCCGATCACTCCCGGTGGACCAGTTCCGTGCGGAGCCGGCCTCTCCTAGCTTGCAACCAGGCGGGGGCCGGGGCCGGCCGAAAGCGGCGCTACTCCGCCGGCGGCGGCAGCGGGGTTTGCTGGACCGGTGCGTTTGCTCCCGGCGGAAAGCCGGTCGCCGGGTTCGGGACCGGCGGCGGCGCTCCGTAGGGATAAGGTGGCCGGTAAGGATAAGGAGCGGGATAGGGCGGGTATGGGTAATAGCCGCCGGTGTAGGGATCGTAATAGCATCCGGACAACCCGCCGGCACCCGCCAGCACGATCAGCATGACCCGCCATAATCGACCCCATCGCATCGCACACCTCACTCCTGGCCGGAAAAATTCGGGCCGCGCTTGTCGAGAAAGGCGCGCACCCCTTCGACAAAGTCCTCGGTGGCCGCGCAGGCGGCGAAGTTCTCCGCCTCGCGCCGCAATTGCGCCTCGAACGCGTCGCCGAGAGTCTCCTGGATCAGCGCCTTGGTGCGGGCATAAGCCGCGGTCGGACCGGCGGCAAGCCGCGCCGCCAGGGCTTCCGCCTCGGCGGCGAGCTGATCGGACGCGGCGAGACGGTTGACGAGGCCCAGCCCCAAGGCGCGGCGGGCGTCGAAACGCTCGCCGAGCAGGGTCAGCTCGCTCGCCAGCTTGAGCCCGACGATCGCCGGCAGCAGCGCCGTCATGCCGCCGTCGGGGCTGACGCCGAGATGGACGTAGCCGCAGGCGAAGACCGCATCCTCGGCGGCGATCGCGAGGTCGGCGGCCAACACCAGGCTCAGCCCGAACCCAGCCGCCGCGCCCTGGACCACGGCGACGACCGGCTTTGGCATGTGCCGCAGCCGGATCAACAGCGGGTGCAGCAAGTCGACGGTCTGATAAAGCGCCCGGCGGCGCTCTTCGGGCGGCAAGCCGATCAGCTCGCCGAACATCCCGATGTCGCCGCCGGCGCAGAAATGGCTGCCGACGCCGCGCAGCAGCACCGCTCGCGCCGCCTTGTCCTCGGCCGCTTCGGCGGCAGCGTCAGCGAGCGCCGCGATCGTCTCCCGATCGACGGCGTTGAGCACCTCCGGGCGGTTGAGGACGATCTCAAGCACCGCTTCGTGCCGCTCGACCGTCACCTTCGGCATCGCTCGGCTCCTCGCCCGTGCAGGTTTATCATTTGGCGCGTTGTTATGGAGACGATAGCATGACCTACACGATCGTGCGCGGCGGCCGGGTGCTCGACATTGCCGCGGGCAGCGCCGAGCTGGCCGACATCCTGATCGAGGGCGACACGATCCGTGAGATCGGTCCGCCCGGCTGCGCCGCACCCGAGGGGGCGACGGAGATTTTGGCCGCGCGCCGGCTGCTGCATCCCGGTCTCGTCAACGCCCACACCCACGGCCACGGCAACCTCGCCAAAGGGATGGGCGACCGCTGGACCTTGGAATTGCTGCTGACCGCGGCCCCCTGGATCACCGGCAACCGCAATCTCGACGACCGCTATCTGTTCGACCCAGCTGGGCGCGGTCGAGATGGTCATGAAAGGCTGCACCGCCTGCTACGACCTCTCATTCGAGTGGCCGTTGCCGACCGTCGAGGGACTGGCATTGGCTGCCCAGGCCTATGCCGAGATCGGCATGCGCGCGGTCATTGCGCCGATGGTCGCGGACCGAAGCTTCTACGAGGCGATTCCCGGCCTGATCGAGGCGATGCCGCCGGCTTTGCGGGCGCGCGTCGCCGATTTGCGTCTGCCGCCGGCCGAGGCTACCCTCGGGGCGATCCGCGGCGCCTTTGCCGATTGGCGGTTCGACCGCGAGCAGGTGCGGCCCGCGGTGGCGCCGACCATCCCGCACCACTGCTCGGATGAATTCATCCTTGGCTGCGCCGATCTCGCCCGCGATTTCGATGTCGGATTGCACAGCCATGTCGCCGAGTTCGAAGGTGCAGGCGGTGACCGGCATCCGGCTCTACGGCATGACCCAGACCGCGCATCTGGAGGCGTTGGACGTGCTCGGGCCGCGTTTCACGGTAGCCCACGGCGTTTGGCTCGACGGTGACGACATGGCCCGGCTCGGCGACCATGGCGCCTCGGTCGCCCACAACCCCGGCAGCAACATGCGCTTGGGCGGCGGGCTCGCCGACAGCCGGGCGATGCTCGACCGCCGGATCAATCTCGGCATCGGCACCGACGGGGCCAATTGCTCGGACAATCAGAACATGTACGAAGCGATGCGGCTCGCGTCGCTCGTCTCCAAGGTACGGGGGCCGGATCGAGGGCGGTGGCTCACGACTCGCGAGGCGGCATTGGCAGCGACCGAGGGCGGCGCCCGTGCGCTCGGGTTCGATGGCCGGATCGGCCGGCTGGCACCGGGCTACAAGGCCGACATCGTCATGCTCGACCTCGACCACCCGAACTGGCTGCCGCTGAACGACCCGGTCAACCAGCTGGTCCACACCGAAGACGGCACCGCGGTAGCAAGCGTGATGATCGGTGGCCGGCTGGTGGTCGACAACCGGCGGCTCGCGACCGGCGATCTCGACCGGCTGCGCCGCCGCGTCGAGGCTGCGCGCGATCGGCTCGCCGCCGCCAACGCCGACAACCGCCGCCTCTACGACGCACTCGAGCCGGTGGTCGACAGCCATTGTCCGGGCCTCGCCCGCGCCCCCTACCACATCGACCGCTACGGCGCGCGGCTCGGCTAATCATGTGGGGCCGGACGCAACGTCTCGCCGTTCTGCCGCTGGTCGCGGCGGTCGGCTGGACCGCGGCTCCGGCGGCTGGAGCGGCGCGGATCGACTGGGCAAGGGCCCGGCTCGTGGCTGTGACCGCCGTCGATTACCGCTTTTTACCGAGCCACCTGGTGTTTCGCCGCGGCGTCGCCTATCGGCTGCACGTCGTCAACCGCGGCCGTGAGCTGCACGAGCTGAACGCGGCCGATTTTTTCAAGACCATCGCGCTGCGCAACCCCGCGGCACTCGGAGAGGATCACGCCGAGCTCGTGATCCAGCCGGGTCAGCAAGAGGATCTCTTTTTTGTCGCAAAACGGACCGGCCATTACGACATGCGCTGCCCCGACCACGACTGGGCCGGCATGACCGGGGACATCACCGTCAAGTCCGGGGACATCACCGTCAGTAGAGCGGCCGGCGACGGCCGTGAGGCAAAGCACTTCAGCCGGCGACGTAGCGGCGCTCGCCGGTCGTCGGGCGAAAGTAGACGGTGACCAGCTTGCCGCTCTCGGGGTCGACAAAGCGCTCGGCGGTGGCGACCCATTCGGGACCCGGCCGGCTGTCGGCCAGGCGTTTGTAGCGCCAGCGCTCGAAGAGGGCGGCGCCGACCAGGACGAGGCCCGGAATCATCAGGCGCAAGGCGGGGCCCAGGCCGCAGCCAGCCCCGGCTAACGCCGCCGCACCGGCCAGCATGGCGAGGCCGACGACCAGCAATGCCGCGCGCAGCACGCGCAGGCTCATCCGGGTCCGCTTACCTGGGCAGCCGCTCGACCACGGCCGCCGTGCCGTAGGCCACGATCTCGCTCATCGTCTGGCCGATCTCGGCGGAGTCGAAGCGCATCATCAGAATGGCGTTGGCGCCCATCGCGGTGGCGTTTTCGACGAGCCGGTCGATCGCGTGGCGCCGCGCCTCCTCGAGCAACAGGGTGTATTCATTGATCTCGCCGCCGACGATCGAGCGCAGCCCGGCCATCAAATTGCCGCCGAGCCCCCGGCTCCTGACAACGACGCCAAAGCATTGGCCCTTGATTTCGATGACCTGGTGTCCGGCGAGGTTTTCAGTCGTCACGACCTGCATGATGTTCTCCGTGTTGATGGGGTTTACCGCTCGGCCCGAACCCGCCGCCGCGCCGGCGTCGCCGGAACGCAGGCGTCGTGGTAAGCACGCTTATGATCATACAGCCTTACTAACCTGCAACCCTGCAATGATCAAACGCTCGGTTGCGGGCGGCGCCTGCGAGGCGCTAGGCTGTGCGCCACGATATCGGGAGAGGAGCGGCGATGGCGGCGGGCACGGACTGGACCCGGAGCGAGGTCGAGCTGGCCGGGGGAAGGCTGCATTTCGCACGCGCCGGCAGCGGGCGCCCGGTGGTGATCTTGCACCACGATATCGGCAGCCCCGAGCGGCTCGAGTTTTACGATGCGCTGGCGCGCCGGTTCGATGTCATCGTCCCGCACCACCCGGGCTACGGGAAATCCGAGCGCCCGCAATGGCTTCGCAGCGTGCGCGACGTCGCCGTCATCTATCAATGGCTGTTGTCCGATCTCGGGATCGAGCGCGCCTCGCTGGTCGGTCTCGGCTTTGGCGGCTGGATCGCGGCCGAGATGGCGACGATGGCACCCAACGCGCTGCACCGGCTGGTGCTGGTGGGGGCCATGGGAGTGAAGCCTCCCGACGGCGACATTTTCGACCAGGCGATCGTCAGCTACCTCGACTATGCCCGCGCCGGGTTTCACGATCAGGAGGCGTTCGCCGGCATCTATGGCGACGTGTTCGACCGACCAGCTGGTCGATTGGGACATCTGCCGCGAGATGTGCTTTCGCATCGCCTGGAAGCCGTACATGTATAGCCAGACCCTGCCGCATCTGCTGGGCGGAGTGCGGGCGCCGGCTCTGGTGGTATGGGGCGACGACGACCAGATCGTGCCGCGGAGCGCTGGCGAGCTCTATGCCGCGGCGTTGCCCAAGGCGCGGTTTGAGATCGTACGCGCGTCCGGCCATTGCGTCGAGATGGAGCAGCCGGAGGCGCTGGAGCGCCTCGTCAGCGGCTTCGTTGCCGAAAATTAGAGTGCAGGCTCGTCGCCTCGGCGCGGCGCAGGCCAACAGGAATCGGAGGAAACCATGCATGTGATGTATTTCACCGAGCAGCCGATGTCCGCCTATCCGGCCGACAAGGGTCTCGAATTCGGCGCCACCGCGCTGATGTTCTCCAACAAATATTACGATTCCGTTGCCGGCAGCCGGCTCTACAACGAATATGTCGAGCAGTATATCTACGCCGAGGAGATGGGCGTCGAAGGCTTCATGCTGAACGAGCACCATAATGCGCCGTTCTGCATGCAGGCCAAATGCAACATCTTTGCCGCGATTCTCGCCGCGGTGACCAAGAAGGCGAAGATCGTATTGCTCGGCAACCCGCTGCCGCTGGCCGAGAACCCGGTGCGTCTCGCCGAGGAATTGGCGATGATCGACATGATCTCGAAGGGCCGCCTGGTCTCGGGCTTTGTCCGCGGCGGCGGTCAGGAGCAGCTCGCCAACGGGGTTAGCCCCGCCTACAACCGCGAGCGCTTCGAGGAGGCGCACGATCTGGTCGTCGCCGCCTGGACCCGGCAGGGGCCGTTCCGCTGGGAGGGCACCCACTACCAGCACCGGGTCGTCAATCCGTGGGCGGTGCCGCTGCAGAAGCCCTATCCGCGGGTGTGGATCCCGGGCGTGCTGAGCAAGGAGACGATCATCTGGGCGGCCAAGCAGCGCTATCCCTACATCGCGCTCAACACCTCGATCGAGGCGACCAAGACGATCTGGAAGCTCTATGACGAGGTCGCGCGCGAGATGGGCTATGAGGCCGGGCCGCAGAACCGCGGCTACTTGCAGCAGGTCCACGTCTCCGACAGCGAAGAAAAGGCCGAGAAGAACGCCCGCCAGTTTCTGTGGATGCAGGGCGAGTTCACCGGCCTCGCCCATCCGGTATGGTCGAACCCGGCCGGCTATTTCTCACCCGAGTTTCGCCGCCAGTTCGTCGAATTCGCGGTCGGCCGGGCCGAGAGCCCACGCGGTCGCCCAACCTTCGAAAAGCAGGTAGCCGACGGCAGGGTCATTTTCGGCACGCCGAAAACGGTAATCCCGAAGATGCGTCACATCCTCGAAGAAACCCGCCCCAGTATCTATGGGCTCTGGGGCAATGACGGCAACGTCAGCAACGAGGACGCGCGGACCTGCATCCGGCTGTTGGGCCAGGAGGTCATGCCGGCGATGCGCGAGATCGGCAAGGAGCTCGGCCTGACCGATCCGTTCGAGGCCGACGCCCCGGTGCACCTCAAGTATTCGACCGACATCAGCCAGATGCCGCA
Organism: uncultured Alphaproteobacteria bacterium; assembly: GCA_963795485.1. Lineage (GTDB taxonomy): Bacteria > Pseudomonadota > Alphaproteobacteria > ATCC43930 > CGMCC-115725 > AP-15. Next base: position 128,280 of record CAWCIL010000006.1, on the reverse strand, counting down.
GGCGGCCGAGTAGGCTTACCGCAATCATCCCTTCCGCATGCGTGGCGCGTTTGGGCGAGGGAAGGGAGTAACCCGCTTCGCCGCGGCATCCTCGGGCACCGGGGCGGCCTTGTCATGGCCGTGGCAGTCGCGCTCTGTGCCGGAGGCGCGCATTCCTGCCGGTTCACGGCGGTGCCCTTCGGCCGGCTCATCCGGCGCCCTGCGGCGCGCACAGTCGCGCTGTGAGATGGGCCGCGGCCGCTCGGGTCAGCTCATCTGGCGCATCTCGGATGGGTTTCGGTCGGGCCCGCCGCCTGCGCGACGGCATAGTCGTGCAGTCCCTGAGAGTTGAGGGTGCTGGCCATTTTCAGCAGGTCGGCCGCCCTTTGACAGACGAGGACCGTCGGCTGGGCGCCTTCGCTCAACGAAATCTCGTTGGCGAGACTGGTGTTCCAGGCGTCGAATTCGCTCTGCGCGTTGCGCGCCCCTTCGCGGCGAAAATGGGCGATCATGATTCGCTGGTAGCGGATGATCGCGCTGCTGTTGCGCGCCCGGAACTCGCCATAGACCGAATCTCGGCACGCCGAGCTGATCACCATCAGGTTGGTCTGGAACCGGATTGCCTGCTCCGCCTCCATATCCGTCGCCGAGTAACAATGCCGGTCGGCAGCCGACGCACCCTGAACCGAAGCGGCAGCAAAGATCGCCGCAGCCAGGACGGCCTTTCTCATCGCATTTCCCCCAGATATTCCCCTGCGACCGGCGCAGCATACGCAGCCCGTGAGCATGTTCAAGAGAAACCATTCGCGTTGTCGTCGATCCCTCCGGCGAGCCGCAACAAAGCCTGTCTTTTTCATAGCTTAACGCAGAATGGTTCTCCAACCATAGATTGATCGATTGATGCGGCGTGGTCCAGAACCCCGGCTCCTCGGCAAGATCGAAGTCGCGGCAGAAATTTTCGTTGGTAAACTTGGGAAAGCTCGACGATTCGGACGGACGAGGCGATGGACCCGGCGATGATCGCACTTTGCACCGATTTCGGCCTCGGCGGACCCTATACGGGCCAAGTCAAGACGGTGCTGCACCGGATCGCGCCGGGGGTTCCGATCGTTGACCTGTTCGCCAACCTGCCGGCTGCAAAACCCAAGCCGGCTGCCTATCTGCTGGCGGCCTATGGGCCGTGGTTCCCGCCGGCGACCGTGGTGCTGGCGGTTGTCGATCCCGGTGTCGGCGGCGCCCGCGCCGCAGTCGTCGTCGAGGCCGACGGACGATTTTACGTCGGGCCGGACAACGGCTTGTTCGAGCTCGTGTGGCGCCGTGCCGGGGAGGCCCGTGCGTACGAGATCGCTTGGCGCCCCGAACGGATGTCGGCGAGCTTTCATGGGCGCGACCTGTTCGCCCCGGTCGCGGCTCGGCTCGCCGCCGACACGCTGCCCCCGGATGCCCTGCGCGACACCGAGATCTGCCGCTGCCCGGACTGGCCGGACGACCTGCCGGAGATCGTTTATGTTGACGGCTACGGCAATGCCATGACCGGGCTGCGCGCCGCGGCGCTCTCGGCGCAGACGCGGCTTTGCGCAGGTGTGCACCAACTGACGTGCGCCCGCGTCTTTTCCGACCTGCCGCCGGGCTCCGCGTTTTGGTACGAAAACTCGAATGGGCTCGCCGAGATCGCGGTCAACGCCGGCAGCGCCCAGAGCACGCTCGGTCTCCGTGTCGGAACTCCCGTCGCGATCCTGGCGTGAACGGCGAGGCGCGATGCCCGAGCCGGGCGTCACGATGGCGGGGCGGCGATATTGGCCCGATGCTGACTGGATTTCAGAAGCTCAGACGAGACCCTCGGCCGGCGTCGCCGCTGGAACCGATGCATCAGCCCCAAACCCCAGGCGACGATCACGAACACGCCGAGCATCACCAGGCTGAGCGAGCGGGCCAAATCGCCGAGCACCGCGCGGAACGCATGGCCGAGAAAATAGCCGAGAGCAACAAAACTCGCTGCCCACAGCGCCGCCGCGAGAAAATTCAGCGCCAGAAAGCGGCGGCTGCGAACCGCGCTCATCCCCATCGCGAAAGACGAGAAGTTGCGTACCCCATAGATGAAGCGGAACGACAGGATGAAGCCGGTATTGTAGCGCTCGAGCCAGCGCAGCGCCGATTCGACGCCAGTGTGCCAGCGGGGAAACCGGTCGAGCAGTTTCGACCCGAAGTGACGACCGACCCAGAACCAGCTCTGATCTCCGACAAAGCTGCCGAGCCCGGTCGCCGCAACCACCAGAAACGGGTCGAGCACCCCCTGTGCCGCGGCAAAACCGGCAAAAACGACGATCGTTTCGCCTTCGAGAAAAGTCCAAATAAACGCGAGCAGATAAAACCAGGCGCCATGCTCAGCAATGAGCCGATTAATCTCCATTCCTCGACCGTTCCTGCTTGCCCCGACGACGCAGTCCCTTTTGGCGCGGCGTGATGCTAGGTTTTTCGGCGCCGACGGTCGAGCAGAATTGCCACTGTCTCGCGAATTTAACATGCGAACGCGAAGAAATGATTGCCGGTGACCGGGTTCGATATCGGCCGCGGACGGCATTGACCGCCTGTCGCGACAAGATCAGCCTGCGCCGCCGCAAGGTGCGCCGTCGGGGGCGCCCGGCCTCCGGCACCGCGATCGGGAGGAACCATGGCAGGGTTGTATTTCGAGGATTTCGCGGAGGGGCAGGTGTTCGAACATGCGATCAGCCGCACCGTCACCGAAATGGACAACGTGCTGTTCAGCACCCTGACAATGAACCCGCAACCGCTGCATCTCGACGCGGAATTCGCCAAAACGACCGAGTTCGGCCAGCGCCTCGTCAACAGCATCTTCACGCTCGGCCTGGTCATCGGCATCAGCGTCGGCGAGACGACGCTCGGCACCACCGTCGCCAATCTCGGCATCAGCGACGCGCGGTTTCCCAAGCCGGTGTTTCACGGCGACACCCTGCGGGCGCGCACGATCGTGCGCGCGAAGCGCCAGAGCCGCTCGCGGCCCGACGCCGGCATCGTCGAGTTCGAGCACCAGGGCATCAACCAGCGCGGCGAAACCGTCGCGATCTGCCGCCGGGCCGGCCTGATGAAATGCCGGCCGCCGGATCAACCGGGACCGGATCAGCAGGAGGGATAAATGCGCTCGTTCCTGTTTGTGCCGGCCGACAGCGAGCGCAAGCTCGCCCGCGGGCCCGAATCGGGTGCCGACGCGCTGATCCTCGACCTCGAAGATTTGGTGGTGCCGGCGAACCGGCCGATGGCGCGGACCCAGGCGCGCAGTTTCCTCGAGGCGACCGTCTCGGCCGACTACCAACGCTGGGTGCGGATCAATCCGCTGGCGAGCGGTGTGGCGCTCGACGACCTGGTCGCGACCGTCGCCGGTCGGCCCGACGGCATTCTGCTGCCAAAATGCGTGCCCGACGATCTGGCCGCGCTCGACCACTATTTGTCGGCTTTCGAGGCAGCCGCGGCGTTGCCCCGGGGTGTCATTCGGGTCATCGCGATCGCGACCGAGACGCCGGCGGCGATGTTCGCACTGGGCAACTACGCCGGGGTCTCGCCGCGGCTCGACGGCATTACCTGGGGGGCCGAGGACCTGGCGGCCTCGATCGGCGGCGGCAACCGCCGCGCCGACGGGAGCTATGACGACGTCTACCGCCTCGCGCGCTCGCTGTGCCTGTTGGCGGCGGCCGCTTCCGGGGTCACGCCGATCGACACGATCTACACCGATTTCAAGGACGAGGCCGGGCTCTGCGCCGAGTGCATGGCCGCGCGGCGCTCGGGCTTCACCGCCAAGATGGCGATCCACCCGGCGCAGATCCCGGTCATCAACCGCGCGTTTACGGTCGGCGAGGACGAGCTCGCCTGGGCGCGCAAGGTCGTCGCCCTCTTCTCCGAACACCCGGAGGCCGGCGCGATCGCGCTCGACGGCAAGATGATCGACCGCCCGCACCTGACCCTGGCGCGCCGGCTGCTGGGCCTCGACCCGGCATAGCATCGCCGCCCTCACGCCGCTCCTTTCCGAGAAACCGTTCGGTCCGCCGCACAGCCGCTAGCAGGCTGCTGAAAAAGAGAGAGCTTTCCGGTTTTTTCTGGTCCCGGAAGGCTTGACATGAGCGATTACGATGAGTGCTCGATGCGCTTTTCATCGCAGTCGCGAGTATGCGTTGGCGAGCGGGGCGGGGATATTGGCCGGCGAGTGTGATGGCCGGTCACGACACGGGCGCGGCGAGCAATTTGGGCAGGCGGATGAGATCGTAGGCGGCCATGGCGAGGGTGAATTGCCAATCGACCTTGGGCAGCCCGCGATGGCGCATCTTGCGCAAGCCGGCCACCGTCTTGGCCCAGCCGAAAACCTCTTCGATGCGTTTGCGGATACGCTGGGAGACGGCATAGCCGGGATGCCGGGTGGTGCGGCCGTCGATCGCCGAGCGCCGGCCGTTTTGGTTCTGGGCAACATGCGGGGTCACCGTCTTGTCGCGCAGCTCCATCACGAAGTCGCCGGTATCGTAGCCCTTGTCGGCACCGAGCGTGACCGGCTGTGGACGATCGGCGTGCGGGTCGATCAGCGCCAATGCGGCCAGGCGCTCGGCATGTCCCGAGGCGCGGGTCGTCACCGCGCCGACGACCAAACCATTGCGGTTCTCCCTCAGCGCATGGCCGATGAAACAGAGCCGGGCCTCCTTGCCCGGCCCCTTACGATAGAGACGGGCGTCGGGGTCGGTGGTCGAGGCGTGCGTGTCATTGGTACGATGCTCGCCGTGAAAGTCCCGCTCGCCGTTGCGTCCAGGGCCGGGTGGCTCGCCCGCGTCGTCCTTTGGGCGAAAGCTTTTGAGGCTCGCCCAGGCTTCCAACAAGGTGCCCCCGGCCTGCGCCGGGGCAGGCTTGACCGAGAAATGATCACTTGATAACAGGGCTTTGACCCTGGCTTGGGAAAGCACCGCGGCGAGAAACTGCCCGGCCACCTCGCCCTCCAGCAGCCGGTCGCGGTTCTTGGTGAAGGTGGTGGCATCCCACACCGCATCCTCGATCCCGAGCCCGACAAACCAGCGAAACAACAGGTCGTGGTCGAGCCGGTCAACCAATTGCCGCTCCGAGCGGATCGAGTAGAACGCCTGCAGCAGCAAGGCCCGCAGCAGCCGCTCCGGCGGGATCGAGACCCGCCCGATCGCCGAATACAGCTTGGCGAACTCGCCAGAGAGCACATGCAGCGCCGCGTTGGCGATCTGCCGAATCAGTCGCAGCGGATGGTCCGATCGGACCCGCTTCTCAAGATCGATGTAGCTGAAAAGCCTGCCGCAAATCCCGTCGTCGCCGCGCATCGCCACCCCCATCCCTACCCCAAGGGAGCACAACGCGGAAAATCAGCAACCCCTTTTTCAGCAGCCTGCTAGTGGCGCGAACCCGACACTTGCCTCCACTGCTGCTGCCGTCCCGGCGCAGGCCAGAACCCATCCCAACCGTGGGCACCGGCCGTCGCCGGTGTGGTGGAAAACGGGGCGCTCTCCGTCAGAAGTCATCCGCCAGAGTGGTGACGGGAAGCTCACCTGGAAAGGCGATTTCTTGCCGCCTTTCTAACGCGCGTCGGACACGCCATGATGATTGATGGCCGTCGCGCCTAAACGACGCCGACCGCGCTCTCTCAACCCACCGACAGGGGTGAACCCATGGCCGCAACCACTCAGACCAACCGCAAGAAACTGCTGCTGCCGACGACCTTGGCCAAGGCCGGCTGGGCGATCGTCGAGGCGCGCGAGGATGTCGAAGGCGTGCCCTATCAGACGACGGCGCCGAAGGCCGAATTGCACCGGCTGCTCGAAGATGTCGCCGGGGTGGCGCTCTCGGTGACGCCGTTCAGCGATCCCGAGCTCGACGCCGGGCCGAGCCTCGAAGTCGTGGCCCGCATCGGCGTCGGCTATGACGCGGTCGACGTGCCGGCGCTGACCCGGCGCCACATCCCGCTGATGATCGCCGGCACCGCCAACTCGGTCAGCGTCGCCGAGGCCGGAGTGTATCTGCTGATGAACCTGGCGCGGCGCGGCGCGGCAATGGATGCGATGGTCAAGGAAGGCCGCTGGCACGACCGCTACCACGAGATGCCGGTCGACCTCTACGGCAAGACCGTGCTGATCGTCGGCTTCGGCAAGATCGGCACCCGCTCGGCCAAGCGCCTGGGCGCCATGGAGATGAACGTCCTGGTCTACGACCCCTACATGTATTCCGAGACGATCCGCGGCATGGGCTACGAGCCGGTCGGCGATCTCGACGCCGCGGTTGCGCGTGCCGACTTCATCACGATCCATTGCCCGAAGACGCCGGAAACCGTGGGTCTGTTCGACGCAGCGCGGCTCGCGCACATGAAGCGAACCGCCTTTGTCGTCAACACTGCGCGCGGCGGCATCATCGACGAGAAGGCACTCTACGACGCGCTCAAAGCCGACCGGATCGCCGGTGCCGCGCTCGACGTCTTTGTCGAGGAGCCGACACCAAAGGACAATCCGCTGCTGACCCTGAAGAACTTTATCGCCGCTCCGCATGTCGCCGGGGTCACCCGCGAGGCGGTCGAGCGCATGGCGGTCACCACCGTGCAGAACCTCCTGAGCGTGCTCGATGGCAAGCCCAACCGCGAGAACGTCGTCAACCGCGAAGTGCTGGGCTGACCGAAGGACCTCGACAGCGCCATCGATCTCGCCCGGCGCGACAAGTATCAGTTTCAGTGGTGGGCGGTGTCGCTGGTCGATGCGCGGCCTTATGGCGGCAAGAAAAAGGGCGCGGATGGCGGCATCGACGGCATTCTGTTTTTCCGCAGCGACAAGGACAAGACCGAAAAGGCGCTGATTTCGGTCAAGGGCGGCGACAATGTCGGGGTCGGCATGGTGCGCGACCTGATCGCCGTCGTCGATCGCGAGAAAGCGGCGGTCGGCGTCGTGATCTCCTTGGCGCTGCCGACGCGGGCGATGGAGCGCGAGGCGATCGCCGCCGGATTTTTCGAGGGGCCGTTCGAGCAGGTGCCGAAAATCCAGATCATCACCCTCGCCGAATTGTTCCAGGGTGTGCGCCCGCGCATCCCGCGCATCGATGCCGCCGCCACCTTCCGCACCGCGGCCCGCGAGGCGACCGCTGTCCAGGACCGGCTGCTCTGAGCAACGCAAGCGTGGTGCGCCCAGCCGGAGGGATGGCAGCGCTGCCACGCGCCTAAGATCACGGGTGCGCCGCTGTCGCGGCTTTGGTTCGGATCGGGGGATGCGACCGCTCACCGCAATGACGCTGCCGCTTCGCCGCGACCTCGAACGGGTGTGGGCCGATGCCCCGGCATGGATGCTGCCGGCGGCGATCGGGGCGTTCGCTCTGGCGTTGCGACTCCACGGGCTCGGCGACAAACCGTTCTGGCTCGACGAGATCGCCAGCCTGCGGCGGGCCACCTCGAGCCTGCACGACCTCGTCTACGACTCGTTGCACAACAATCATTATCCGAGCTATTTCCTGCTGTTGTGGCTGGTCGCGAAGATCGGCACCTCACAGTGGCTGCTGCGCCTGCCGTCGGCGCTGTTCGGCGCGCTCGGCGCGTCGCTGGCCTGTGCGATCGGACGCAGGGTGGCCGGCCCGCGCAGCGGGCTCGTCGCCGGCCTGTTGATGGCGGTGTCGCCGTTCGAGGTTCAGTTCGGGCAGGAGGCGCGCTCCTACACCCTGGTCTCCTGCCTGATCCTGACCGCGCTGTTCGGGCTCGTGCGGCTGGCCCAGCAGCCGGAAGCAGCGGGCCTACCGCTACACCGCAGCGGCGCTCTGCGTGGCCCGTGGATCGCCTATTGTCTCGGAACCGCGGCGGCGCTCAACGTGCTCAACGTCGCCGTGCCCTGGCTGATCGCCGCCAATCTCGGCATGGTCGCGATCGTCTGGCGCGCTGCGGGCGGCCGAGCCGGCAGACGCTCATTTTTGCGCAATTGGGCGCTGGCCCAGGCCCTGATCCTAGCGACATGGCTGCCCTCGGTCGCCAGCATCTATATTACTGGCCAGGGTGCGGTTCTCGACGGTGCCGGCTGGGCGCCGGCGGCGAGCGCCGGGGCGATCTGGTCGATCGTCGCACCGGTCTACCTGTTGCGCATCTCGCGCTTCATCACCTATGGCCTGATGCCGGTCATGATTCCGGGGCTCGCGCTCGTGGTCGCGATCATGGCTGCCTTGGGCGCTTGGCGGCTGCGCCGCGAGCCGGCCGTGCTGGCGGTGATCGGCAGCGCGGCGTTGCTGCTGCCGGTCAGCTTGCTGGTGGTCTCGCTGTTCGTGCCGGTGCTGGTGCCGCGCTATTTCGCGTGGGGTGCGGCACCGTTTTTCATCTTTGCCGGGGCCGGCCTGGGTCAGCTCCGGTTCCGGCGCTTTGTTCCGGCGGCGGCGGCGTTCGCGGTGGCGTGCCTGGTCAATCTGGTTCCCTATTACGGCTATGAGACCAAGCCGCGCTGGGATCTGGTGGCGGCGCAGCTCGCAGCCACGGGCCGGCCGGGCGACGTGGTGCTGCTCGACAGCTATTACTCCTATTCCGTGCTCGCGGTTTTTGCCGCCCGCGCCGGTCTTGCCGATCACGGGGTCAGGTTGAGCTGGAACCTGCCGCAGGCGATTAAAGAGGCCGCCGGCCATGACCTTTGGGCGGTCTACGGGCGCACCGGACAGGCCGCAAAAAAACAGTCGCCGAAAGATTACCGCGAAGCCCTGGCCACGCTTGGACCACCGGCCGCAAAAAATCCGGTCGGGCGTTACATCCTGGTATGGCGGTTCAGCGATCCGGCGACCCCCGCGGTCCAAATCGCCACCCCGCAACCAAGGCCGGATGGCGTGGCCTCGGAGGAGCCGCGCCGGTAAGCCCGAGCGGGAACCGCGTTCTGCTGCGGCTCCTGCGCCGGTGCCCAGCCGAGATATCGCGCGGAACAGCCGGGATCTCAGGTTTCGAGGCGCTCCGACTGTTCGCTGTCGAGAACGGCCTCTTCCGCCGGCATTTTGGCACGGGCGCGGCGGACCGCCTCTTCTAGCTCGTCGAGCGTGCACAAACCAACCCCGACCGGATGCCGCGGCTTGATATTGGGGCTGTTCCAGTGGGTGCGATCGCGCACCGCGGAGATCGTCGGCTTTGTCGTGCCGATTAGTTTCGAGATCTGAGCGTCCGACAATTCGGGGTGGCTCTTCAGCAGAAATGCGATCGCATCGGGCTTGTCCTGGCGTTTGGCGATCGGCGTGTAGCGCGGCCCCTTGTGCCGGATCGCCTGAGGCGGCGTCGCCTGAGGGGACAGCGCGAGCCGAGCCTCGGGGTCGGCCTGGCAGCGCGCGATCTCTTCGGCGGTGGTCTGGCCGTTGGCCACCGGATCGAGGCCCAGCATCTGGTTCGCCACTTCGCCATCGGCGATCGCCTGGATCTCGAGCGGATGAAGCCCGCAGAAATCGGCGATCTGCTCGAAGGTGAGCGACGTGTTTTCGACCAGCCATACGGCGGTCGCCTTTGGCATCAACGGAGCAGGCATGATGAGGTCCCGGTTTCGACGGCGGCCCGGCGCCGGCAATACGGCGGCGTGGGGCGAGCACAAAAACTCTGGTATTATATAGTCCCGCGCCTCGATCGGGGGAAGACGCCAACAGGATCCCAAGACCGATGGACGAATTCGAACTCGAACCGCGCCGCAAGCCGGTGACACCAAAGGACCTGAGTTTGCTGGGGATCGCCGAGCTCGAAACCTATATTGCCGAGCTCGAAGCCGAAATCGCGCGGACCCAGGCCGAAATCGCGGCCAAGCGCAGTCATGGCCGCGGCGCCGAGGCCATATTCAGGCGCTGAGCGATCCCGCCGAACGACCGAGGATGCGCCCCCCGAGCCCTGCCGAGCGGATAATCGGCGGCGGTGCCCGGTCTCCCGTCGCGCCGACCGACGGCGATTGATCCGGCCCGCCGCAGCGATCATGTTCCGCAGCGATCATGTTGGGGACGGAGGAGGACCGATCGTGTCCGGCGACCCCGCGCGGCTTTATGAGGAGGATTTCGTCCGCTGGACCGAGCAGCAGGCGGCCGCGCTGCGCGACGCTGCGGGACTCGCCACCAACCTGCCGCTCGATTGGGAGAACCTCGCCGAGGAGATCGACGGCTTGGGCCGCTCACAAAGAAACGAACTTGGCAGTCGGCTCACCGTTATCCTGGAACACCTGATCAAATTGGAAAATTCGCCTGCGCGCGATCGACGCCCCGGCTGGATGGACACGATCGACCGCGAGCGATCCGACGCCGCGCGCGTGCTGCAACAGAACCCGAGCCTCAGGGGCGAGGTCGCCCGGATGATCGCGGCAGAAACCTCTAAGGCCGCGCGCTTGGTCGCTCGCAGTTTCATTCGCCATGGCCAGGCGACGCCAGCGGCGCTGGCGAGGGTCGACGGGGCGAGCTACACCGAGGAACAGGTGCTGGGCGATTGGTTTCCGGGGACGACCGCCCCTCTCCCCGCGAGACGGGGAGAGGGAGTAGCGAGCAGGGTTCGGGTCTTACCCGAGGTGCTTTTTGAAGAAGGCGGTGATCGGTTCGTACGCCGCGTTCGTCTGCCGCTTCTCGTTGTCGATATAGACGATCTCGATGTCGCCGCCAGCTTTGCGGTAGTTTGAGATGAACCGCTCGGGTTCGTTGCCGGGGAAACTCGAATTGTCGTCATGGTAGTCGTGGACGATATCGGGCCTGCCCTGGACCCACAGCGCTGACGGCATCGTGACCTTTCTCGCCGCGTTCGAGGAGCAGCATCGGGTTGCCCTCGGTCATCGCGGCCTCGGTCTTCCAGTAGAGGTCGTGCTTTTCTTTCATCCCGATCGAGTAGGCTGGCGGGTTCGGGGTCTTTGCCGCCTTTTGCGCATTGCGATAGCGCGACAGCGGGTTGATGACCGGCCACGACATCGCGACGGCGCGCACGCTCGCGTCGACTTTGGGCGAGCCGGCCGGCAACGGCGCCGAGGCGTAACGCTGATCGTTGGGACGCATCGCCGCCAGCATCGCGAGGTGCCCGCCGCTCGACGCGCCACCGCTGCCGACCCGGGCGGGATCGACCTTTAGCTCGCGGGCGTGGGCCTTGACCCAGCGGATCGCGTAGTTGATGTCGATCAGCGAGGTCGGGTAGCCGTCGGCGTTGTGGCGGAACTCGAGCGAGGCGACGACAAATCCGTTTTTCGCCAGGGTTTCATCGAGGCCCTTGGTCCCGGAGAGATCGCCGCTGGTCCAAGCGCCGCCGTGCAGATCGACGACCGCCGGAAACGGCCCGTCGCCCTTTGGCTTATAGAGCCGGGCGATCAGCTTCTTGTCGCCGTGGCGCAGATATTCGACGTCTTCCGTGGTGATTTCATAGGTCGGCATTCTAACTCCCTCCCGGAGCTGCGTGGGGTGCGGCGCATCGGAGAGCGAAACGAGGACCGCCCCCGATCTCCGAGCCCGGCGTCCCAGCCTACTCGCGTGCAGCGTACTGGGGAAGGGCAGATCCGAAGCGGTCCTCCGACCGGGCTGTTGCTTCAGCCCAAGTGCGGAGCGGCAGGGCAGTGCGTACCGAGAATATAGTACGATCAGGACCCGAAACCGGCGCCGAGCCAGTCGAGGCTGTCTTCGCGTTCGAGATGCTGCAGGCGCTCGAATAACGGCACGGCCCGGTCGCCGAGGGCAGCGCGGGTCAGGCGGCCGAATTTGTCGCCCAGATCGGCGGCGTCGAGGAGGCCGTCCTCGGCGCTGTTGGCCAGGTGCCGGCCGCCTTTCAAATCAACCGTGACCGTGGTTGCCGAGGCGCCGTGACCGGGCGTGGGGGACACCGCCTCTATCGTCACCCGACGGCAGAGCGACCGGATCGCCGGGTCGTCGAGCGCGCCGTCGGCGAAGGATTTCGGGATTGCGCGGGTCGCGGTACAGCGAGAGCGCGGCGCAGAACGGCACGCTGTATTGCGCCATCATCAGATCGGAGGGCTCGGGAATGTTGTGCAGGGTGGCCATGCGCTCGCTGCCGCAGATTGCCACGGCCTCGACCTCGCCGCCCTTAAAGCCGTGCTCGGCCTGCAATTGCGACAGGGCCTTGACCGCGGCATGCGCGTTGATGTGGCAGGGGTAGCGCTTGAGGGCGATGCCGGTCGTCGCCCAATGCTGGCCGAGGCCCTTGGTCAGTTCGGCCGCATCCCATTCGCGGCAAAAGACGGCCAGGAAGCCGAACGCGCCTTCGAGCACCGTATCGGGCGCGGTGAAGCCGTCCTGCGCCAGGCTGGCGGCCAAAACGCCGCCCTCGGAGGCGCGGCCGAGGTGCAGCCGCTTGACCATGCCGCCATTGCCGGCGCGGGCGAATTCCAGGAGACCCGAGGCCAGCGAACCGGCGATGCCAAGGGCGTTCGTCATCCGCGCCGCATCGAGCCCCAAGAGATGCCCGGCGGCGACCGCCCCGCCGAACGGCCCGGTGTTGCCGGGCGCGTGAAAGCCGCGCTCTTCGTTGGTGTGTCCGGTGGCGCGACCGATCCGCACCATGACCTCGCAGCCGGCGACAAAGGCGGCAATCAGCGCGCGGCCGCCGAGCCCCTGCTGCTGGGCGATGGCGAGTGCCGGCGGCAACAGCGTCGCGCCCGGATGCACCCCCGCTCCCGGCCGGGTCAGGCTGTCGAGCTCGAATGCGTGCGCGAGGGCGCCGTTGGCGAGCGCTGCCGCCGGCGCCTGCAGTGCCGGTCCCATGCTGCCGAGAACGTGGCACCTGCCGCCGGGCCCGGTGCGCTCGGCATAGCGGATGACGATCCGGCTCCACGGCAGCGAGGCACCGCAGATGATCGCCGCGACCGTGTCGGCGATGCACTCCTTGGCCCGCCGGACGATCTCCGCCGGCAGGTCCTCCCAGCGGAGCGCCGCCGCGTAGCCAGCGAGCCGAACCGTCTCCTGCGCCATGACTGCCTCCTCGGGGCACACCCCGCCGGAAGAAGACTAACGCACCGAAACCGGCGCGCGAAGCCCGCGGGTCCGCGGCGCAGCCGGTCAATGCGGCATGTGGTACAGCAAATGCGGCCACAACCCGATCAGCCCGATCAGGATCAAATAGATCGCGACGACGTAATTCAGCAGGCGCGGAACCAGCAGGATCAGGATTCCGGCAATCAGCGCTACCAAGGGTTGAAGTGCGACTACGTTGACGGTCATCGGGCGGGCTTCTCTCAGTGGGAGATATTGCAAGGGAACGCTGTCGGGCGTGGCAAGTTGCAGGGGACAGAAAAGGCACGGGGAAGCGAGCGGCATTCTCGGCGGATTTCTCTGCCACAAGTGATTGTGCCGCATCGGTACCGCGCCGGTCGAGGTGCTCGATGCCGCGGGGGCGCGCTGCCCGTCATCGCTGCAAGCGGGCCGCAGATCGTGTAGGATAGCCGCGGTAAGCGGCATATCCATGCCGCGGGGGTCAGTTCCGGATCGAGCCCAGACGATGCCTGTCGGTGACCAGCCAAACCCGCCCCGCAGCGATGGGGCTGCCGCGCTGCAGCTGTTAGCGCCCGGACCGATGCCGTTGCCGCCCCGCGCCGCGCCGGACCAGGCCGCGCGCGACCCGAAAGCCGCGGCGGCGGCGCGCTATCGGCGGCGGGTGCTGCTGGTGCTGGCGACGCTCGCCATGGTGGCGGCCCTCTACTGGGGATCGAGCTACCTCTTCGCCTATACCGACGACGCCTACGTGACCTCTGATCTGGTCGCGGTGGCGCCGCAGATCACCGGCCGCGTCATTACCGTGCCGATCGTCGACAATCAGACCGTGACCAAGGGAATGCTGCTCGCGGCGATCGATCCGCAGCCGTTCCGGCTGGCGCTTGCCGAGCAGCTGGCCAAGCGGGTCGAGGCCGAGGCGCAGCTCGCGGTCGATCACGACCTGGTCAAATCGGCCAAGGAGGCGCGCGACGAGGCCGCCGCCAAGGAGCGCCTGGCCGACGACAATCTGCGTCGCGCCACCCCGATTGCCGCCGCCGGCTTTCTGTCGCGCCAGGCGCTCGACACCGCCACCGCACAGCAGCAGGAAGCCCAGGCGGCACTCGCCGATGCCGAGACCATCGTCGTCAAGGAGCGCCAGACGGAGCGGCTGCACGAGGCGACGGTCGCCGCGATCACCGCGGCGATCGCCTATCTGCAATGGCAGCTCGACCAGACCCGGGTGTTGGCTCCGGTCGACGGCACGATCACCAATCTGACCCTGCGGGTCGGCGACCAGGCGGTGGCGAACCAGCCGCTGATCGGGCTGGTCGATGCCCATGCCTGGCGCATCATGGCCAATTACAAGGAAAGCGTGATCCGTCATATGCAGATCGGGCACACCGCGTGGGTGTGGCTCGACACCTATCCATGGCACGTTCACCGAGCGGTGATCCAGGGCATCGCCCGCGGCATCAGCCGCGCGCCGACGGTGAACAAATTGTTGCCCTATGTCGAGCCGACCACCGACTGGATTCGTCTCGAACGGCGCTTTCCGGTGACCCTGGTGCTGCGAGACCCGCACCCCGACGTGACGCTGCACATGGGCTCCGACGCGCGCGCCCTGATCTTTTTCTGAGCCCACGGGATGGTCCGCGAGATCCCCGCGGCGCTCGCCGCCGAATTGCGTCTGCTCGATTTTGGCGGCCCGCGCGGCCTGGAGGCGTTGGGGGCGGCGCTCTCGGTCTCGCTCGCCGTGCTCGCCGCATTGGCGGTGCACTCCGACGATCCTTGGTGGGCCGGGATCAGCGCTTTCATGGTGACCCGAGCCTCGCTGTCACTGGCACTCTCGCGCGGCGTCATGCGGGTCGCCGGCAGCGTGGTCGGGGCCGCGATAGCCTTGGTCGCGCTCGCGGCGTTCGCCTACCAGCCGCTGCCGTTTTGCCTCTGCCTCTTCGTGCTCTCATGCGTCGGCTTCTTCGGGTTCGCGACCTCGCGCTTCGGCTATGCTTGGCTGGTCGGCGCGGTGACCGGCAGCCTGATCATGCTGATGGCGCTCACCGCGCCGCAGAATGCCTTTACCATCGCCGTCGACCGCGTCGCCGATGTCGTGATCGGCACCGCGGCGTCGCTCATCGTCTGCGGCCTGATGCCGGCGCCGGACGATGCCGGACCGCTCGCCGCGCCCGGCCAGCTCGCCCCGCCGCCGCTGATGTTTTGGCGCCGCCGCTACGGCGCCGAGCTGCAGCGCTGGCTCCCCGGCAAATGGCCGCTGGTCATGCACGCCTGCCGCGGCGGGCTCACGGTCATGCTGCTGCCGGCTCTGGCGAATTGGCTGGCGCCGGTCAGCCCGGTCACGATGGGTGTCACCGTCGTCATCGTGATGTCGATCCCGACGACCGCGATCCTCGAATCCAACACCCGCGTCATCGTCGAGCGGGCGGCGCACCGGGTCATCGGCTGTCTGCTCGGGGCGCTGGTCGGGCTCGCCTGTCTCGCCGTCGTCGGCAGCGATTTCGCGCTGTGGATGGTGCTGCTGGTCACCGGGATCTGGCTGTGCTCGCAGATCCAGACCGGGACCACCGGGGTCAGCTATGTCGGGACCCAGGCGATGTTCGCTTTTCTGATGAGCATGGTCCAGAGCCAGGGGCCGCCGCTGTCGATCGGGCCCGGCTTCGAGCGCCTGGTCGGAGTGATGGGCGGGCTCGCCATTCTGTTCGTCGTCACGCTCACCCTGTCGCTGATCCCGTTGCCCAATCCCGCGGCCGCGCCCGCCATTCGGTGAGCCGAGAAAGGAGTGGGCGATGTCGGATCTTCCCATTGCGCTGTCCGCCGGAGGCATCGCGCCCGGCGAGGCTTATCTCGGCGACACGCCGGTGCTGCGCCCGCATGCCGGGACGCAGCCCGACCTGTTCCTCAGCTGGAACGCCGTCCCGCTCGCCGCCGCCCCGGACATCCTGGCCCCGCACATCGTGGCCTTGGACATCGTCGTCCATCTGCACGGGTTTTCGCAGCAAGGTGCGGCGATGCCACTCGCGGAAAAGGTTGCGCGCAGCGGCCTCGACCTGTCGCGCCGAACTCGGCCGACCTTGGCGATTTTGCCGCGCGGCAACTGGCTGCGCTATAGCTGGTACGATTTTCCGGCACTGCTCGAGGGCGGGATCGACCGGCTTGTCGATTACAGCCTGCAGCGCTTCGCCGCGGCCCTGCCCTCCTCGGCGCCGGCGGCGCTCGCCGCCGATCGCCTGATCCTGACCGCGCATTCCGGCGGCGGCATGCCGGCGGTCGACGCGATCGCCGGCGCCCGGCGGCCTCCGGACGAGCTTCACGTCTTTGACGGGCTCTACGGCCGCGATCCCGCTGCCGGCGACCCGAGGCGCGGCCTGGAAACGATCGACCGCTGGCTCGACCGGCGGCTGGCCGGTGAGCCCGAGCGCCAAGGGGCGCTGCGCGTCGTCTATATCGAGCAGCAGACCGGCCCGTTCTCGCGCAAGGTCGGAGAATTGATCGCTCGCCATCTGGCCGCCGCCGATCCGGCCTCCGCGGCAATTCTGCGGCGCCGCTACCGGGTCGAGCCCGCGGCGGTGCAGCACGCGCGGATCGCCGAGCGTTGCGGCCCCGACCTCATGGCTGCAGCGGACGCGGAGTTCGATTGGTCGCGCTGACCGCGACGCCGATCCCATATCGGCCGACAGCCATATAAGCCGACCGCCATATAAATCGTCGGCCCCGGAGTAGCGCGCCGCACCGCGGATGCACACATCTGCGGCGTTGGCGGGTCGCGAGTTCGCTCGGGGCCGGCAGCCGGTTGGGATGCCGTCAAGGGGCTGCGCGCGGCCCTCCGAGCCCAAGGCTTGGGAGGAACGCTCATGTTGACGATCCGAAACCCCGTCGAATGGGGGGTTGACCAGCTGAAAAACGCCGCCGTTGCGGTCGAGGTAGTGGGCCGGGCCGGGCGGCGGACACGGGACAGTTTGCACTCTCCGGCGCCGGCGGTGGCCCGAATCGGCGCCGCCGACCTGCGCCAGGCGCTGGCCGTCGGCCTCTCCGATTTTGCCGCCTTTCGCACCGACGTCCTCTTTCTCTGCGTTCTCTATCCAGTGGCCGGACTACTCCTCGCCCGGGTGGTCTTTGGTTATCAGATGGTGCCGCTGCTGTTCCCGCTGGTTTCGGGCTTTGCCCTGGTCGGCCCGTTTGCCGGGGTCGGCCTTTACGAGATGAGCCGGCGCCGCGAGCAGGGCCTCGAAACCGGCTGGCTCGATGCGTTCGGCGTCGTCCGCTCGCCGACGTTCGGCGCGATCGTGCTGCTGGGCCTGCTGCTGATGGCCCTCTTTCTGTTCTGGCTCGCTGCGGCAATGGGAATCTGGGCGCTGACCCTCGGCCCAGAACCGCCGGCCTCGATCGGCCGGTTCGTGCGCGACGTGTTCACCACGACGCGCGGCTGGACCCTGATCGGCGCGGGCGTCAGCGTCGGCTTCCTGTTCGCCCTTTTGGTGCTGGCGATCGGCGTCGTGTCGTTTCCGCTGCTGCTCGACCGAGAGGCCGGGCTCGACACCGCGATTGCGACCTCGGTGCGCGCGGTTGTCGTCAACCCCGGCCCGATGGCGCTGTGGGGATTGATCGTCGCCGGCGGGCTGGTGCTCGGCTCGATCCCCTGTCTGCTCGGTCTGATCGTGGTCATGCCGCTGCTTGGGCATTCGACCTGGCATCTCTATCGCCGCGTGGTGCCGCGCTGACCGGCAACTCTCTCGGGGCGCGGAACCAGCCCCGGGCCTGCGGGGGTTGCCTCCTAGAGCATGATCCTAAGAGTTTGAATCAAAAAGATATTCACCCGCGCTGCGTTTGGTGATTCAAGATGCTGGCTGGGGTTGGGGGCCAGCATCGAATGGCAAGACCCTATTCACAGGACCTGCGCGATCGGGTGGTTGCGGCGGTGGCCAGCGGTCGCACCTGTCGCGTAGTGGCGGCGCGGTTTGGGGTGAGTGTCGCCAGCGTGGTGAAATGGTCGCAGCGGTTTCGAGCGACCGGCAGCGCCGCGGCGGCGAAGATGGGCGGCTGGCGGCCGCTGCGGTTGAAGAGTGAGCGGGATTGGCTGCTGGCGCGGATTGCCGAGAAACCGGATCTGACGCTGCGGGCGGTGGTGGCCGAGCTGGCCGAGCGCGGCACCCCGGCCAGCTACGGCGCGGTGTGGCGCTTTTTCGCCCACGAGGGGATTACCTTTAAAAAAAAGCCTGCACGCCAGCGAGCAGGATCGCGTCGATGTCGCCCGCCGGCGGGCGCGGTGGAAGATGCATCAGGGCCGGCTTGACCCGCGGCGCCTGGTGTTCCTCGACGAAACTTGGGCCAAGACCAACATGACGCGCCGCCACGGGCGCTGTGCGCGCGGCGCCCGGCTGGTCGCCAAGGTGCCGCATCGCCGCTGGCGCACCGTGACGTTCCTGGCGGCGCTGCGCCATGACCGCATCGCCGCGCCCTGCGTCATCGACGGGCCGATCAACAGCCTGCCCCTGCGAAGGCGGGGGGCACCAGCTTTTGCGCCTATATCGAGCAGTTTCTGGTGCCTACCCTCAGCCCCGGCGACATCGTCGTCATCGACAATCTCGGCAGCCACAAGGGCAAGGCCGTGCGCCGCCTGATCCGCGCCGCCGGCGCCAAACTGTTCTTCCTGCCCCGATACTCGCCCGATCTCAACCCGATCGAGCAAGTCTTTGCCAAGCTCAAGACCTTGCTGCGCAAAACCGACCCGCGCACGATCGAGGCCACTTGGCGCAGCATCGGCGACCTCCTCGGCCGCTTCACCCCACCGGAATGCGCCAATTACCTCGCCAATGCCGGCTATGCTTCAGCCTAACCAGATCACGCTCTAGAACTATTTCCATGCAAGATATCCTGAGGTCATGGACCTCTACGGAGGCGCCCCCGGACGATTTCATCTGGACGGAATGCGAGGCAGGCCAACGGACGACGAGAACTTGACCATTATCGACGCCTTCATCGACACGGCTGCAATCGCGTTGAAGCTGATCGTCAGCAAATTGCGACTGCATCACCTTCTTGGGTCGGATGTGCCGTTGCGCATTTGGTTCGGTTCGTCGGAACGCTCGTCATTGTCGTTCCCTTCGAGCGCGCCAAGCGGCTGCCGCTTCCTGCCGGTCGGCCCCGAAACAAGCGTAGGGTGGGTTAGTGAAGCGTAACACGCCGAAACGGGCCCAGCTCCGGTGGATGACGCCGCGCTGATCCGCCTGCCGATCGCTAATCTTTCTTCGGCGACCAGCCGTAAGCCTTGGCGCACGCGCCGCCCATCAGCGTGGCCCGCTCGCTGTCGCTCAGGCGGTCGGTCTTAAGGAAGGGCGCGACCGCCTGCTCGTAATTGACGACCGCAAACGCACGCGTCCAGTCCGTGCCCCACAAGCAGCGATCGAAACCCCAAGCATCGAACACGCGAGCGAGCGGGTCCCAGATGTCCGGGAACGGGTACGGCTCGCGCGACAATGTGCAGGCGCCGCTGACCTTGATCACCGCGTTCGGGCGCTTGGCAAGTTCCAGCACCTTCGGGAGGTCGGCCCAGGGCTGCGGCGGCGCCGGCGGCACGCGCGGCTGCATGATGCCGAGATGGTCGATGATAAAGCGCGTCTCGGGATGGCGATCGATCAGTGCCGTGCCCGCGTCCACATTGCCCCAGAACAGCACATTGACCGGAAAACCGTGGCGGGCGGCCGCGCGCGCGATCCGGTCGAGGCCCGGGTCGTCCGGTGCGCGGTTCGCCTCCTTCGTCAGCATGATGCGGATGCCGACCGCGCCCGGAATCTTCTTCCACTCGGCGATGACATCGGCCACAGCCGGATCGTCCGGGTTGACCGGCTTGACGATGGCGAACCGATCAGGGTGCGCCTTTTGCACTTCCACCGCATAGCTGGCATCGTATTGGTACATCGAAAAGGCGGAGATGAAGATCGCGCCGTCGACGCCGACCTTGTTCATCGCCGCCACCATCTCGTCACCGGTGACGTGATCGGGCCAGTTCGGCACGCTGTGCCAGGGCCGCTTCGGCGTGTTCGCCTCATACACGTGAACCTGGGAATCGATAATCGTCATCGAGGTAACTCCTCTGTCCCATGCGAGTTTGGCTATCACCGCAGGTCTCTGTCCAGAGCGCCCATGCCGGCCGCCATCGGCGGCAGTGACGGGCTGCCAGCGGGTCAAGCCCGTGCGAGCGGATGCAACTCGACTGCACGGACCCTGGTAGAAAGCGC
Source organism: uncultured Alphaproteobacteria bacterium (assembly GCA_963795485.1). Taxonomy (GTDB): domain Bacteria; phylum Pseudomonadota; class Alphaproteobacteria; order ATCC43930; family CGMCC-115725; genus AP-15. The sequence goes on along the minus strand of CAWCIL010000006.1, from coordinate 108,127 downwards.
TCTAGTTTGGCAGCCAGGCTGCGGCTCTGATCTCGCCGAATTCGCGGGCGATCTTGCGCCAGGAGGCGCCGGCGTCCTCGGTGACGTAGACCTCGCCGAAGAGGGTGAACGCCAGGATGCGGTCGGGGTCGGCGGGATGCGTGGCAAGGCCCCAGACGGTGGCATTGGGCTCGGTGGGGAGCGGCGAGATTTCCCAGCTCTCGCCGAAGTCTGCGGTGCGGAGCACGTGGCCCTTTTCGCCGGTCGTGGTCTCGCCGCACCCGGCGAACAGCACGCCGGGGTCATCGGCCTTGACCGCCATGCCGCGGGCGTAGGGCAGCGGCCATCTTTCCTTGATGCCCAAGGGCTCCCAGGTCTCACCCAGATCGTCGCTGACAAACACTTCGCGGGCCGTGCTGGCATAGAGCCGCTTGGGCTGCGTCGCCGCGATCGTCACGGCGTGGATGTCCGGATCGTACAAACCCGTCTCACGGTCAAGATGCGTCCATGTGTCCCCGCCGTCCCGGCTGCGGAAGACGCCGTCGATTTCCACCCCGGCCCAGACCATACGGTGATCGTCGGGATCGACGACAACGCTGGTCACGAAGGGTGTGCCAATCGAGCACTCGCGGGCGAGGTCTACATGCAGTTTCTCCCAGTGCCGCCCACCATCCCGCGAGCGATAGATCCCGGCCGGGCGCGTGCCGGCAAAGAGAATATCGGGATCGACCGGGTCGATGGTCAGCGACCAAATCGTTGCCACGGTTCCATCGGGCCTGATGCGCTCCCACTGCGCCCCGCCGTCGCGGCTCACGAACAAGCCAGTATCGCCGCCGGCGAGAACGGTATGCGGCTCGGTCGGATGGGCGACCAGCGCCTGGATGCGGCTGTTGAGCGGAAACGGAGCGCGATGCCGTGTCCACGACTCGCCGGCATCCGGACTGTGCCACACACCCCAGCCGGCCGTTCCAAGACATATGCTGTAGTCCGCCGCCATTGCTGCCTCCTGTTATGCTCAGATGTCGCGAACGTGCGGCAGCACCTTCTTGCCGAACAGCTCGAGCGCTTCCATCAGCTCGTCCGGGTCTTCCGAGCCCGGGGTCTGGAACGACAGATCGACGACGCCACAGCCGATCTGCTCGCGGGCCTCTTTCAATTGCGCGACGATCTCGTCTGGCCCGCCGCAGAAATTGATCGGCAATGCCCGGTTGACATTGGCCGGCCGCCGTCCCTCGCCGGCGACGTTGCGCTGGTCGAGCTCCAACAGCGCGGCGCCTACCCCAGGCTTCAGCGGGAACACCGCCTGCCGCGGATACTGTGCCAACGCTTGCTGCGCCTTGTCGCCGGTCTCGGCGATCAGGATGTTGGCGCGGTAGATGATCTGGTGCGGCTCCGGCTGCCAGCCGTAGTGCTCGCACTGGTCCTTGTAGTAGCCGGTTACCTTGCCCATTGCGTCGAACGGGCCGAACGACACGCCGATGCCGATGTGGTTGCGCGCCGCGACGTCGCTGGCCTCGCGGCTGGTGCCGAGGGCATACATCGGCGGCAGCGGCTGCTGCAGCGGCTTCGGCCATACCGACACGGTGCGGTAATGGAAATGCCGTCCCTGCCAGCCGAAGGGTTGCGGTTCCTTCCAGGCACGCAAGATCAGCTCCATGCCCTCGTCGGTGCGTTCGCGCAATTCCTCGGGGTTGAGGTCGTAGGTCAGCATCTCGTTGGTGGTGCCGCGCAGCATGCCGACGATCAGCCGGCCCTCGGCCATCGTGTCGAGCATCGCCATTTCCTCGGCGAGCAGAACCGGGTTGCTCTGCGGCACGATCGGGCCCAAGAGCGCGATCTTGATGTTGTGCACGTGCGAGGCGATGTAGGTCGCGGCAATCGGCAGCGAGGGGGTCAGGATGCGCGGCGAATAATGGTGCTCGGAGACGCTGACCCAGTCGAACCCCAGTTCCTCGACATACCGGCTGCGCTCGACCATGCCGCGAAAGGCGCGCGCGCCCGCCTCGCGGTCGTAGGCGCCGGCCGGCATCGGCCATTGCCGCGGCAGGTTGGAGGGTGCGTGGTAGCGGCCGGTTTCGAAATACGAGACCTGCATTTTGGCGCCTCCCCGGTTCAGCGGGTGCGGTTGTAGGTATAGTCCTCGCGCTCGCCGGCGCCGAGCCGCAGCCCCTCCGGTAAAGGCGGGCGCTGCGCCTGCAGTTTGGCGTGGGCGTCAAGTGCCCCCTGGTCCTTCCACAATTCGAGCAGGACCAGCTGGTCGGGATCGACGACGCTCTGGAACACCTCAAACTGTTCGCAGCCGGTATCCTGCCGCGAGATCTCGCAGCGCGCCTTCATCGCCTGCGCGAGTTCGGCGCCCCTGCCAGGCGCCGCGTGGAACGTAACGACAAGCCGGACCGCCATGGCCTTTCCTCCCGTGCCCGAATCTGTATCAACCAGTATCATGATCCGCCCGCCGCCGCGTCAAGGGCGCCCAGGAACGACCGGTTTGGGGGCAGAACCAGTCGATCTTTCCGCACGGACACGACGGCGCCTTAGGTCGAACCGCGTCATCGGCTCGCGACCCGACGATCGGCCGCTCATGGCGCGTCGCTGGACGCTACCTTCCATGCACCATAAGTCCAATTCAGCCTTCACCGGAAATCGAACGGCAGGTGAAGCGCCGGCGCGGGTCCGGCCCGAGCGCGGCGCCGAGGTGAAGTATTTGACCTCGGCCGATGGCGGCCTCTTGCGCCAGGTCGTCTATGAAGCGATTCGCGAGGACGGGCCGGCGCGCGATGTTGTGCGCCCGCGTCCGCCGACCTGAAGCACCAGCAGCATCCTCGCGGTTGCCGAAGAGCTGCTCGGGCCACTGCAGCTTCGTTGAAGAACCGGCTTCAAGGAATCCTCTCCGATGATGCTGCGAGGTAAACCGATGACCAGCAGGGACGCCGCCGGTAATCGATTCGGCGTCTCGGTCGGATTTGGGCACGATCACCCGAGCCCGCGCGCTAACCTAGATTCAGACGAAGCACGTTGGCGCAGAATCTTCAGACGACTTGGTTCCGCAATGGCTCTTCGCCGCGCCAGAGGCGCCCCAGATTGTCGAGCAGGATCTCGATCACGTTGTCCTCGTAACGCCGAGTCTCGCCCGCGGTGTGGGGCGTGATCAGGACATGCTCCATTGCCCAGAGCGGCGAACTCGGCGCCAGCGGCTCTTCTGCCGTCACGTCGATGCCGGCGCCCGCGATGCGACGCGACGCCAGCGCCTCGATCAGCGCGGCCTCATCCACCACCTGCCCGCGAGCGACATTCACGAGGTAGGCTGTGGGGTTCATCCGGCTCAGCGCCTCGACGTCGATCAGGTTCTCGGTTTCGGCGGTAAGCGGACAGGTCAGAGCCACGAAATCGGCGTCGGGCAAGAGCCGGCCGAGCTCCTCCATCGCGTGTACCGCATCAGCAGCCCCGCGACCGGAGGTCGAATGGCGCCGTAGCCCGACCACGTGCATATCGAATGCTTTTGCCAGTCGGGCCAGTCGACCGCCGATGTCCCCCAGGCCGACGACAAGGAGCGTCTTGCCGTCGACTTCATCCTCGCGTTGGGAGAGATCGCCGATCATGCCCCGCCAGATGCGCCTGCCTTGGTTGTCGCGGGCCTCGGGGAGGCGACGGCTCAGTGCGAGCATCAGCGCCATCGCGTGCTCGGCCACGGCCCGGGCATTGACGCCACGGGCACTGGCGAGCCGGATACCGCGTCTTGCCAGCTCTTCGCGCGGAAATTGGTCGGTGCCGGCGCCGATCGACTGGACGAACCGGAGCCTTTTCGTCTGATCAAGGAGCTGGTTCTGCCAGAGTCCGGAGATCACCAAGACATCGGCCTCGCCGACCTGCTTCATCAGCGTCTCGTGGTCGCGGACCGCAAAGGTGTTGATGCCGGTCTCGACCGCCGAGAACCGCTCCTGGAGCCGATAGGCAACGTGCGCAAAGCAAATGACGAGTTTATCGGCCAGAGGGATCATGTTGCATCGGCTCACTGAAGCTGCTGCGCCTGGCCAGAGCGCCGGTCGATTTGGCCGATTTCGCGGACGAGGGATGAACGATGAGCGGTCCAGCCTTCAAATTCGATCATGTCCACATCATCAGCCAGAATCCGGAAGCGTCGGCGATCGGTATGTAGCGATGTTCGGGGCCACCCTCTCCGCCAAATACGATAGCACGCGGTGCGCCGCAAATTCTTGTCGATCTCGGCGGCATGACGTCCATCGCGACACGAAAGCCGGAGCCAACGCAGCGTCGAGGACGTAGATCGCAACCTTATGCCGTCGCGCGCGCCGATCGGGGTCTGATGGCCTCGGCTGGCCTGTGGGAGACTTGGCGCTCCTCGGCGAGCGAGCGCGTGCTCAGCTTCACGATCATCACGACGACACCCTGCACGATCGGGTGCCCATCGTCCCGAAGCCCGAGAGGTAGTCGGTGTGGCTGGGCGAGGAGCCGGTGGATATGCCTCAGCTCAAGGGTCTGCTCGCGCCCTGTCCAGCGGATGAGATGAGGATCAGCAAGCCTGAGGATATTGTTGAAGCCTACCTGTACCTGGTGAAGACGTGCTTCAGCACCGGCGAGACCATCGTTGCGTCATGACGGCGACGTCGTCGCCCCAGCGAACTCGAGAATCCGCCTGAGGCTTTCTGCCTGTGCGCCGTCCCGACACGCGCTGTCCTCGTCAAATCGCAGCCGCCGCTCACGCCAAAGCCGAAACAGGTATCGCCCAGACGCGAACCGGAGACATGGCGAGCTTTTGTTGACATACTGCTGAGATTGAGCTCGCACGACCGTGCCCATCTCGCTCTAATGCGCCGAGGAGATTGGCGCGCCCGAGAGGAGTTCGAACCCCTAACCCCCAGATCCGTAGTCTGGTGCTCTATCCAATTGAGCTACGGGCGCACGCGGCGACGCGAGCCGTCGACGATAGCGGTTAAACTAATCCGGCGGCGCCGGAAAAGGCAAGCCGCATCGGGGGCGCGACATGGACGGCGCCGGCGGTGCGGTGCCGGTTGACAATGGCGCGCCCCGCAATCGGCAAATTGGAAGTGGTCGAGACATGAACCCCGAGACAGCCGCTTTCGACGAGGCGGCCGACGACGACCCGGCGACCCGGCCCTCGGTGGCGCTGTTGCCGGCACGGCACAAGCGCGCCGAATTGGGGCACCCATGGATCTTCGCCAACGAAGTGCAAATGGACCAAGCAGCCCGCGCGCTTGCGCCCGGCGCTCTCGTCACCCTGCGCCGCGCCGACGACAGCGCGCTCGGGGTGGCGATGTTCAACCCGCATTGCCTGTTGGCCGCGCGCCTCTTCGACCGCGACGCCGGCCGGCCGATCGGCAGACGCTTTCTCGCTCGCCGGATCGAGCGCGCGCTGCGGCTGCGCCACCGCCTGTTCGAGGCACCCTATTACCGGCTCGTCCATGCCGAGGCCGACGGCCTGCCGGGCCTGGTCGTCGACCGCTATGGCGAGGTTCTCGTCGTCCAGTCGAACGCCGCAGGGATGGCCGGGCTCGAGCCGCTTGTCATCGACGCGCTCGCGGTGCTCACGCAGCCGCAGGCGATCGTGGTGCGCAACGACAGCCCGGTGCGCGCACAGGAGGGTCTGCCGCCAGAGGTTCGGGTGGCCCTGGGTGTCCTCGACGAACCGATCCTGGTCCACGAAATTGGGGCCGTGTTTCCAATCGACCCACTTGCCGGGCAGAAGACCGGTTGGTTTTTCGACCAGCGCGACAATCGCCGCTGGATGGCCGGGCTGGCGGGTGGGGGGCGCGTCCTCGACCTTTATTGCTACACCGGCGGATTTGGGGTCCAGGCGGCGCATTGCGGGGCCGCCGCCGTGCTCGGCATCGACCGTTCCCAGCCGGCGCTCGCTCTCGCGGCCGAGGCGGCGGCGCTGAATGCGGTCGAGGATATCTGCACCTTTCGCCGCGCCGAGGTGTTCGGCGAAGCCGCCCGGCTCGCCGCTGCCGGCGAGCGCTTCGACATCGTCGTCGCCGATCCGCCGGCCTTTGCAAAATCGCGCAAGGAAGTGCCGGCGGCATTGCGCGGCTATCGCAAGCTGGCGCGATTGGCAGCGGCGCTGACCGCCCGCGACGGCATCCTGTTCATCGCTTCGTGCTCCTACAATGTCGATGCAAAGGATTTCACCGAAGCGGTGCGACGCGGGCTCGCCGATGCCGGCCGCGGCTTCCGCATCCTGCGCCAGACCGGCGCCGGGGCCGACCACCCGGTCCATCCGGCACTGCCGGAGACTGCCTATCTCAAGGCGACGACGCTCGCGCTCGACTGACCGCAGCCGCGTGGGCGGCCGGAGCGGGCAAGGTCAGGCGGAAGACGGTGCCGGCGCCGGTGCTGGCGACCAGGGTCAGCTCGCCGCCATGCGCGCGCACCAATTCGCGGGCGATCGCGAGGCCGAGCCCGCTGCCGCCGGGCCGGGCCGAGCCGAAAAACGGACGGAACAGATTTTCGCGCGCTTTGGGCGGCAGGCCGGGACCGTCATCGCTGATTTCGATCGTGACCGACCCGGCTTCACGCGCCGCGGCAAAGCGCAGCCGACGCGCCCCGGCCTCGAGCGCGTTGCGCGCCAGGTTCGACAGCACCCGGTAGAGCTGGTCGCGGTCGGCCTCGACCTCGAGATCGGCCGGGAGCGCGCATTCGACCGTCAGATCATGCTCGGAAACGGCGAGGCCCGAACCGATCTCGTCGATCAGCTTCCCAAGGCGAAACCGGCTCGGCGCCATGGGTGCCGCACCCTCGCGCGAAAAGTCGAGGCTGCGCGCGCATAACGCCGCAGCGCGGTCGATCGCTTCGATCAGCCGCGGCAGAATGCGCCGCACCTCGGGTGCAGCACTCGCGGTCAGGCCGTCGGTGACCAGCCGCGCCGTCGCCAGGATGTTACGCAGATCGTGGTTGATCTTGGTCACCGCGGTGCCGAGTGCGGCTAGCCGGGCGCGCTGGCCCAAGGCGCGGCGCACGGTCTCCTGCATGATCGCGAGCTCGCGCTCGGCGACGCCGATCTCGTCCCCGCGGCGACCCGCGGTGATCATCCGCGAAGCGTCCTCGGGATCTGCACGGAACTCGATCATGCTCGCGGTCAGCCGGCGCATCGGCCGCACCAGCAGCCATTGCAGGCTCAGATAGACGAGCGCCGCGGTGACCAGCGAGATCACGATCGACAGTTCGAGAACGCGGATGCCGAAGCCCCACATCTCGGCCCGCAGCGGCGCCTCGTCGAGCAAGACCTCGACCGTCTCGCCAATACCGGCCGGTGACGGGCCGAGCACCCGCAGCAGGCGATTTCCGCCGTGGAACAGCGCCACGAACGAGCCGCGGATCGCGCCGATCATGCTGGGATGGGTCAGATCAATCGTCAGATCCGCCCTTGGCGGCACCGGGCGGTCGAGCATCAGCACCATTCCGTCGGCGCGGTGCACGATCACACCGTGAGCGCCGACCTGGGCAAGCAGCCGGTCGACCAGGCCTCGGTCGAGCCGCCCGGTCGGGCTCGCCTCGAGCGCCAAGGTCGCGAGCGCGCACGAGGCCAGGTGGTTCTCGAAATAGGTCATGCGAAAGCGCGCGACCGACGGCACGAAGATCAGCACCTCGCCGACCATCACGAAAAAGACGGTCAGCACGAGAAGACGGGCCGATAGGCTCCTCAGCAGCACGGGAAATTGTCCGAGTTCAGCCAAACCGCGCCAGGAAACGTACGATGCGGCGAGTGCGTTGCGAAAACAATGCCGGCGTGTAAAAGCTCCCGGCGGCGCGTTTGCCAGCCTCGCCGCGGGTCGGATAGGGCACAATGAGATCGGCCAGCGCGCCGATCTTGAGCTTCTGCGAGACCGCCAGTGCCCAGGGCATGATCAGGTCGCCGGCCCCGGCCCCGAGTATCGACGCGCCGAGGATATGGCCGTCGCGGCGGATGACGATCTTGACCAGACCCGCGGTGTCGCGCTCTGTCTGGGCGCGGTCGTTTTCGGCGAAGAGCCAGCGCACCACCCGGACCGACCTGCCGGCTTCCCGCGCCGCCGCCTCGGTCAGCCCGACCTGGGCGAGCTCGGGGTCGGTGTAGGTGACCCACGGCAGGGCCCGGTAATCGACCCGGGCCGGGATGCGGAACAGCGCGTTGCGGATCACGATTCCGGCGTGATAAAGCGCAACATGGGTGAATTGCGGGCCGCCCGCGACATCGCCGACGGCAAAAGCGCGGCGGTTGCTGGTGCGCAGCCGCGCATCGACCGTGATCCCTTGCAGGCCGGCGGCGATCCCGGCGGCGGCGAGGTCGAGCGCCTCGATGCTCGGCCGCCGGCCGGCGGCGACCAGCAGATGCGAGCCGGTAATCCGCTCGCCGCCTTTCAGCGCCACGACCACACCCCTTCCGTCGGGTTCGATGGAGGCGATCTGCACCTGCGGGCGCAGCACAATGCCTTCCCCAGCGAGCCGGCTGCCGAGCAGGGCGGCGAGCTCTGGATCGTCGCGAGGCAGCAATGGGCCCAGATCGAGCACGGTGACCCGGGCGCCGAGCCGGCGATGGGCCTGCGCCATCTCGATGCCGATCGGCCCGCCGCCGATCACGATCAGCTGCTCGGGAAAGTCTCGGTTGGCAAAGACGGTCTCGTTGGTCAGATAGGGTACGCAGTCGAGCCCTGGGATCGGCGGCACCCTCGGGTGCGAGCCGGTGGCGATTACAAACCTGCGCGGCCGGATTTCGGCCTCGCCGGCCTGCACCGTATATGGGCTGGTGAATCGTGCCTCGGCGCGCAATACGGTGACGCCGAGCGCCTCGAAGCGCTCGACCGAATCATTCGGCGCGATTGTCGCGATGACCCGAGCGACGCTGTCGCCGACCGCGGGGAAATCGACCCCGGGCGCGGCATACGCGATCCCGAATTGGGGCGCCCGCCGCCACAAATCGGCGAGTCTGGAGGCGGCGAGCAAAGACTTCGACGGCACGCAGCCGAAATTCAGGCAATCCCCGCCCATCGCCGCGCGCTCGATCAGGACCACCGCGGCGCCGAGCTGGGCGGCCCCGGCGGCGACCGACAGCCCGCCCGCACCAGCGCCGATGACACACAGATCGGGGGCGAGATGGCGGGTCATGCGGCCTCGTTGCTGCACCGGCTTCTTACCCCAACGCGGCGAGAACGTGCCGCGGAAAACTTGGGCTGCGCGGTGGAGGCGGGCAGGTCCGCGGCCCTTGCGCCGGGATCGGCGCAGGGTCAGCTAGGGGGCATGGTTCTGTCCGATGCGGATTTGGCCGCACTTGCGGCGGCGGTGCGCCGTCTGGAGAGGCCGGGTTTTGCCGGGCGGCTGGCGGAGCTCGCCGGCAAGCCGGCGGCGCTGGTGGCGCGGGCATTGCCGGGTCCGGCGGCGGCAGTCGTCGCCAGGGTCGCGGAGCGCGCGCTCGAACGGGCGCTCGAGGTAGCGCTGTTCAGCCTGCGCGGCGGCCGGTTCGCCGGCGGACGGGTGGTTCATTCGGCCCTGGCTTCGGCTTCGGGGGCGGTCGGCGGCGCCTTTGGCGTTGCGGCGCTGGCGATCGAGCTGCCGGTGTCGACGACGATCATGCTGCGCGCGATCGCAGCGATCGCGCAGGACGAGGGAGAGGATTTGGCCGACCCGCGCACCGGGCTCGCCTGCCTCGAAGTGTTCGCGCTCGGCGGCCCGGCAGCGGCGGATGGCGAGGTCGGCGAGCGCGGCTATTTCGCGGTCCGCGCGCTGCTCGCCCGCGGTTTGGCCGAGGCCGCCGATATCGTCCTCGACAAGGGTGCGCTGCGCGGTGGGTCGGCGGTGGCCCTGCGCATGCTGGCGCCGATTGTCTCGCGGTTCGGCGCCGTTGTCTCGGAGAAGCTCGCGGCACAGGCGGTAGCGGTTGTCGGCGCCGTCGGCGGGGCCGCGCTCAACCTCGCCTTCATCGAGCATTTCCAGGAGCTGGCGCGCGGCCATTTCACCGTGCGCCGACTCGAGCGCGCCTATGGCGCCGAGCCGGTGCGTGCCGAATACGACCGGCTCAAATCCCTCGCTTCTGCCGCCGTCTGATCCTGTTGCCAAAATTAGGGGCAGCGGCGATTGCCGCCTGCACCCTTGCCGCTTATGTTTGCGCCACAACAAAACCGCTCAAGGGCAACAAAAATGGTGAGCGAGACGATCGCCGTGCCGCAGATTACGAGGGGCGACGCGATCAAGACGGTCGGGCTGGTCTCCTCGGCGCATTTTGTCGCGCATTTCCAGGGCCTGGTATTGCCGCCGCTGTTTCCGCTGCTCAAGGCGCGATGGGGGGTCGACTTCATCGAGCTCGGCCTGGCGCTGACGGTTTACGCCATCGTCTCGGTGCTGGCCCAGCTGCCGATGGGCTATCTCGCCGACCGCTTCGGCTCGCGCAAGTTGTTGATCTTCGCGCTGTGTCTCGGCGGGTTTGCGCTCGCCTCGGTGGGCGTCGTCGACCGCTATGCCTGGCTCCTGGTGGCGGCCGGGTTCTCCGGCATCGCCAACGCCGTCTATCACCCGGCCGATTATGCGATCCTCTCGGCGAGGATCGCGCCGAGGCGCATCGGCCGGGCCTTCTCGGTTCACACCTTCGCCGGCATGCTCGGTAATTCCGCAGCCCCGGTGGCGATGCTGGTGCTCGCCCCGATGGTGGGGTTGCGGGCGGCGCTGATCATGGCCGGACTGGTCGGGCCGCTGGTTGCGATCCCGCTGATCTGCGCCCCGGCGGTCGAAGGCGACGCGCTCGCCAAGCCCGCGGGGGCGCACCGGAATGAACTCGATTCCGGGCCGATCCGGCTCGGCCTTCACCCCGGCGATCCTCGGCATGATGGTGTTTTTCATCCTGCTGAGCCTCTCGACCAGCGGCATCACCAACTTCTCGGTCCCGGCGCTGATGGGCGCCTATCGCCTGCATTTCGCCACCGCCAACCTGGCGCTGACCGCGTATCTGACGGCGAGCGCATTTGGCGTGCTGGGCGGCGGCTTTGTCGCCGACATCACCCGCCGCCACGGCGAGGTCGCCGCCATCGGCTTTGGGCTGAACGCGGCTCTGGTGCTGCTGATCGGCACGATCGGTTTCGGTTCGGCCTTGCTGGTCATGGCGATGGCTCTCGCCGGCTTTCTGTCTGGCATGATCATGCCGTCGCGCGATATGCTGGTGCGCGCTGCGGCGCCCGCCGGAGCGATCGGGCGAGCCTTTGGCATCGTCACGATCGGCTTCAGCATCGGCGGCACGATCGGGCCGATGCTGTTCGGCTGGATCATGGACCGCGGCATGCCGCATTGGATTTTCGGCAGCAGCGCGCTCTTTATGCTGTTGACCGTGGTCGCGGCGCTGATCGGCGACCGCCGGCTGACCGGGCGCCGCGCCGCCGCACTCCACTCCGCCGGGTGATGCGCCAGCCAGGGATCGGTGTGCCACGAGGGACGATGTGCCACGACCGCGACGAGGTGATGTGATCGCGATGCTGCCCCGCTGCAGCCTCTGATGCGCGTCAAGTTCCCGCTCTCGCAGCGACTGACCGGTATCCAGGGGCCGCCGCCGGCGCGGCGCTGGTCCGAGCCGATGCCCGAGCGGCCCCCGCCGGCGAACCCGCTCGACCTCGTCCGCACGATCCTAGCCGTTCTGTTCGTCGCCGGGCTGATCGCCACCTCGTTCTGGATCCTGTGGCCGTTTGTGCCGGCGACGATCTGGGCGACGACCCTGGTGGTCGCGACCTGGCCGCTGATGCTGCGGGTGCAGCGCCGGTTGTGGCATCGGCGCTGGCTCGCCGTCACGGTCATGACGCTTGCCCTGCTGCTGGTCTTTATCGGGCCATTCTGGCTGGCGGTCGCGACGATCACCCAGAATTTCGAACGCATTGTCGGCTGGGCCAACGCAATGGCGTCGTTCCGGCTGCCGCCGCCGCCGGTATGGCTCGACAACATTCCGCTGTTCGGCAACCAGATCATAGTGCTGTGGCAGCGGATCGAGGCGAGCGGCATCGACGAATTGGCGGCCAAGGCGGCGCCCTATGCGGGGAGCGCCGCGGGATGGTTTGCCGGCGTCTTGAGCGGGTTCGGCATCGCCATCGCTGCAATTCCTCCTGACCCTCGTCATCGCCGCTGTCATGTATGCCGGCGGCGAGCACGCCGCCGCCATGGCCGAGCGCTTCGGCCATCGGCTCGCCGGCGAGCGGGGCCGCCAATCGGTGCGGCTGGCCGGTCAGGCGATCCGCAGCGTGGCGCTCGGCGTCGTCGTGACTGCGCTCCTGCAATCGGTGCTGGGCGGGATTGGCCTGGCGATCGCCGGGACGCCGTTCGCCGCGGTGCTGACCGCGGTCATGTTCATGCTGTGCATCGCCCAGCTCGGGCCGGGCCTGGTGCTGATCCCCGCCGTCGTCTGGTTCTATTGGAGCGGGGCGGCCGGTTGGGGAACCTTTCTGCTGGTCTGGTCGGTCATCGTGATCAGCCTCGACAACATCGTGCGCCCGCTACTGATCCGGAAAGGCGCGCACATCCCGCTGGTGCTGCTGCTGGCCGGGGTGATCGGCGGCCTGATCGCCTTTGGGCTCGTCGGCATCTTTCTCGGCCCGGTCGTGCTCGCGGTCGCCTACACCCTCTTGCAGGCGTGGCTCGAGGAGGACCCGGAACCGATCCCGGACGAGGAGCTCTGAACCAGAGTCCTGGCCGCAGGCGCCTCTCTCTCGCCATCCCGCCGCGGCTCCGGCATAGTGCGGCCGATGCGGCAGCAGGTGGCGATCGCCCAGGACCTCGTGCTCGTCGGCGGCGGACATGCCCATGTCCACGTGCTGAAGAGCTTTGGCATGCGGCCGATGCCGGGGGTGCGGGTGACCCTCATCGCGCGCGAGGTCGAGACGCCCTATTCGGGCATGCTGCCGGGCTGGGTCGCCGGGCATTACGCCTTTGACGAATGCCACATCGACCTCGGCCGGCTCACCCGCTTTGCCGGCGGGCGCCTGATCGGCGACGAGGCGATCGGCCTCGACCGGGCAAAGCGCCAGCTGATCAGCCGCGGGCATCCGCCGGTCCGCTATGACGTGCTGTCGCTCGACATCGGTTCGACCCCTCGCGCGCACGACGTTCCGGGTGCGGCCGAAAACACCGTCTCGGTCAAGCCGATCGCCCAATTCGCGGCACGCTGGGAAGCGCTGCTGGCCCGCGCGCGGCGTATGCCGAAATTGCGCCTTGCGATCGTCGGCGGCGGCGCTGCCGGCGTCGAGCTAGCGCTGTGCGCGCAGTATCGGCTCGCCGGTTTGGGCGTGGCGCCGCTGGAGGTGGTGCTCGTCACCCGCGACGGGCTGCTGGCATCGCATAATCGCCAGGTCCGCCGGCTGTTCGCGCGAATGTTCGCCGAGCGCGGGATCGTGGTCCGCGCCGGCAGCGCGGTCGTTCGGGTCGAGCCGGGACTGCTGATCTGCGCCGACGGCCGACGTATCGCATTCGACGAGGCATTGTGGGTCACCGATGCCGGGGCGGCGTCGTGGTTGGCTAAGACTGGACTGCCGCTGACCACCGACGGCTTCGTCACGATCGACGAAACCCTGCGCTCGCCGGCCGATGCGCGGATCTTCGCCGCCGGCGACGTCGCGACGATGACCGATCATCCGCGCGAAAAGGCAGGCGTCTACGCGGTGCGCCAAGGACCGCCGCTCGCCGCCAATCTGCGCCGGGCGCTCGCCGGTGAGCGGCTGCAGCGCGCCGTGCCGCAGCCCCGCGGGCTGGCCCTGATCGGCACCGGAGACCGTCATGCCGTTGCCTCGCGCGGACCCTTTGCCGCTTATGGCACCTCATGGTGGCAGCTCAAGGACTGGATCGACCGGCGCTGGATGCGGCGCTATCGCGAATTGCCCGAAATGGTGCCCGAGCCGGGCGAGGAGCCGATGCGCTGCGGCGGCTGTGCGGCAAAGGTCCCGGCCGCGGTCTTGGGCCGGGTCATCGACCGCCTGCGGCCAGCTACGAGCGACCGGGTCGCTATCGGCCTCGACGGCGCCGACGACGCAGCGCTGATCGCCTTTCCCGGCGCGCCGCCATTGCTGCAGACCGTCGATTTTTTCCGTGCCATGGTCGACGACCCCTATCTGTTCGGACGGATCGCTGCGACCCATGCGCTCAACGACATTTATGCGATGGGCGGCCAGCCGGAGACGGCGCTGGCCATCGCCACGCTGCCGGCGGCGCGACCGGAAATCGTCGAGCAGGATCTATTTCACATGCTGCGCGGCGGGCTCGACGTGCTCGAACCGGCGGGTGCGGTGCTGGTCGGCGGCCATAGCGCCGAGGGGGCCGAACTGGCGCTCGGCTTCGCAGTGACCGGGCGCGCGCCCTCCGGGACCCTTCTGCGCAAGGGCGGATTGCGCACCGGCGACCGGCTGATCCTGACGAAGCCGCTCGGGACCGGCATCATTCTTGCCGCCGACGGGCGCGGGCTGGCGCCGGCGCGGGTCGTCGAGGGCGCGATCGCAACGATGCTGCAATCGGCCGCTTCCGCCGCCGACTGCCTCGTCGCCCACGGCGCCACGGCCTGCACCGATGTGACTGGGTTCGGGCTGCTCGGGCACCTTCTCGAAATGCTGCGCGCCTCGAACCGCGACGCAGATCTCGACCCCGAGGCGATCCCGGCGCTCGACGGCGCCCTCGACTTGCTCGGCCGCGGCTTCACGAGTTCCCTGCACGCCGACAATCTCGCGGCATTGGCGGCACTGGCGACCGGCGAAGCGCACCCGGTCGCGGCGCTGTTGATCGACCCGCAGACCGCCGGCGGGCTGCTCGCCGGCATTCCTGCCGCGCGCGCCGCCGCCTGCATCGCCCGGCTCGGTGCGCTCGGCTATCGCGCCGCCGTGATCGGCCGGATCGCGCCGGCAAGCGGCATCGAGCCGCGCGTCACGCCTCCAGCTTGGCGCTGCAGAGGTCGTGCCGGACCCGGTCACCGCCTGATGACCGGGTCTGAGCACCAAGGCCGTGCCGCTTTGCCGGCGGTCGACAAGGTCCTGCGATCCGAGCGAGGGTGCGCCTGCGTCGCGCAGTATGGGCGCGCCCTGGTCGTGGACGCGGTCAGGGCCGCGCTGGCAGAGCGGCGGAGCCTCGATGCCGCAGCTTCGGTGGCGGAGATCGTCGAACAGAGCGCGCGGGCTCTGGCGCGCCTGGTCCGGCCGTCGCAGCGCCGCGTCTTCAACCTGACTGGAACCGTATTACATACCAATCTCGGCCGCGCGCCGTTGCCCGAGGAGGCGATCGCCGCCGCGGCGGAAGCGATGCGCGATCCTTCGACCCTCGAATACGATCTCGAAACCGGCCGGCGCGGCGAGCGCGACGACCATGTCTCGGGCTGGCTGAAGCGGCTGACCGGGGCCGAGGCGGCACTCGCCGTCAACAACAACGCGGGCGCCTTGGTGCTGGTGCTGAACGCGCTGGCCGATGGGCGCGAGACGATCGTGTCGCGCGGCGAATTGATCGAGATCGGCGGCTCGTTCCGGCTGCCCGACATCATGGCGCGCGCCGGCACGCGGTTGCGCGAGGTCGGCACCACCAATCGCACGCATCTCGCCGACTTCGCCGCCGCGATCGGGCCGCAGACCGCGCTGATTCTGAAGGCGCATACCAGCAACTATACGATCGAGGGGTTTACCGCCGCAGTGCCGGCGGTCCGGCTCGCTGCACTCGCGCATGAGCGGGCGATCCCGTTTGTCGAGGATCTCGGCAGCGGCTCGCTGATCGATCTCTCGACCTGGGGACTGCCGCACGAGCCGACCGTGGCCGAGGCCTTGGGCGCTGGGGCCGACCTCGTCACCTTCAGCGGCGACAAATTACTGGGCGGTCCGCAGGCGGGGCTCATTGTCGGCCGCGCCGATCTGATAGCGGCGCTCGCGAAAAACCCGCTGAAGCGCGCGCTGCGGCTGGACAAGATCCGGCTCGCGGCGCTCGAAGCCGTGCTGCGGCTCTACGCCGACCCCGACCGCCTGCCCGAACGGCTGCCGACGTTGCGGCTCTTGTCCCGTCCCGCGGCCGAGGTCGAGGGGCTCGCCCGCCGCGTGCTGCCCGCGCTCGCCAAAGCGCTCGCCGGCGTTGCCGAAGCCAGCCTGATCGAGACGTGCAGCCAGATCGGCAGCGGCGCTCTGCCGGTGTCATTGCTGCCGAGCACGGCCCTGGCGCTACGCCCGATTGGTCACCGCGGCGGCGCGGTCGAGGCGCTGGCGCGTGCCTTGCGCGCCCTGCCGGTCCCGGTCATCGGCCGCATCGAGGCCGGCACCGTTTTGCTCGATCTGCGTTGTCTCGAAGACGAGGCCGGCTTCCTCGCCCAGCTCGCTGCCTTGCCCGGTACGACGACCTCGCAAGAATGATTTCTATCAAGCAAAGTTCCCATCACATTACGCCCGTCATTGCCGCGAAAGCGGGAACCCAGGGGTGGTAATGACCGAGACCTTGTCCTGGGGCCCCGCTTTCGTGGGGGTGACGGAAACACATCTCGGGCCCGACCAAGGCAATGATCCTCGCGACCGCTGGGCATATCGATCATGGCAAGACGGCGCTGGTGCGCGCGCTGACCGGGGTCGATGCCGATCGCCTGCCCGAAGAAAAACGGCGCGGGCTGACGATCGATCTCGGCTTTGCCTATGCGAATTTGCCCGACGGCACCGAATTGGGCTTTGTCGATGTTCCGGGCCACGAGCGGTTTCTGCCCAACATGCTGGCCGGGGTGCTGTCGATCGACCGGGTGCTCCTGGTCGTCGCCGCCGATGACGGGCCGCGCCCGCAGACGATCGAGCACCTCGACATTCTCGAATTGATCGGGGTCGCCGAGATCACCGGCGTCGTCACCAAGACCGATCGGGCCGAGCCGCAGCGGGTCGCGGCGATCGAGGTCGAGGTTAGGGAATTGCTCGCCGAGGCCGGTTACGCCGAGAGCCCGATCTTTGCGGTGTCGAGTCGCACCGGCGAAGGGATCGCCGCGTTGACAGCGCATTTGCAGCGGAATGCCGCCATCGCGCTCCAGACCCGGCGGGCGGGCGCTCCCTCGGGCTTGTTCCGGATGCCGATCGACCGCGTCTTCACCCTGTCCGGGATCGGGCTCGTGGCGACCGGCACCGTGGCGGCGGGCGAGGTCGCGGTCGGCGACCGGCTGACGATCAGCCCGCGCGGCGATCCGGTCCGGGTGCGCGGGCTGCACGCCCAAAACCGAGCGATCGACACCGCTGCCGCCGGTGAGCGCTGCGCCGTCAACATTGTCGGCTCGTTTTCCGAAGGCAGCGAACCGCGGCGCGGCGACTGGCTTTTGATGCCCGAGCGGCACCTGCCGGCGCGGCGCATCGATCTGCTGGTGCGTGCCTCGCGCTATGCCGAGGCGCCGCTGTGCGACGGGCTGCCGGTGCACCTGCATCTCGGCACCGAGGATGTGGTCGGCCGCGCCGCGGTGCTGAGCGGACGCGCGCTCGCCGCCGGCGAAACCGGCTTTGTCCAGATCGACCTCGACCAGGCGGTGGGCGTGCTCTATGGCGACCGCGTCGTGCTGCGCGATCATGCCGCGCGGCGGACCCTGGCCGGCGGGCATGTCGTCGACCCGGTGGCGCCGCGACGCGGGCGCCGGCTGCCGGCCCGGCTCGCATTGCTCGACGCGATGGCTGCGGCGGAGCCGGCAGCGGCGCTGAGCGGGATGCTCGCAGTGGCCGGGGTCGTCGATCTCTCGAATTTCGCGCTGGTGCGCAATTTGACGCCAGCCGAGCTCGACGCGCTGACCAAGAACAGCGCCTTCTTGCGGGTCGGGCCGCCGCGCGCTCCGGTGGCCGTCGCCGCCGAGCGGATCGCAGCACTCGGCGAGACGATCGTGGCGGCGCTCGCCGGTTGGCACCAGGCGCAGCCCGACGTGCTCGGCCCGCCGCGCCCAGCGCTCTTTGAAAAATTGCGCGGCGAAGCACCGGCAGCGGCGCTCGATGCCGCGCTCTCCGCCCTCGCCGGCGGCGGCCGGGTCGTGCGCGAAGGGGCGCTGTGGCGCCTGCCCGAGCACCAGCCGCGTCTGACCAACGCCGACGAGAAGCTGTGGCAGCGGGTTCGCCCGCTGCTCGCCGCCACCAGGCTGCGCCCGCCGCGGGTGCGCGAGATCGCCGAAAAGCTGGCGCTCGGGCCCGAGCCGGTCGACCGCTTTCTGCGGCGGGCCGAACGGCTAGGGCGCGTGGCCAAAGTCGC
Organism: uncultured Alphaproteobacteria bacterium; assembly: GCA_963795485.1. Classification (GTDB taxonomy): domain Bacteria; phylum Pseudomonadota; class Alphaproteobacteria; order ATCC43930; family CGMCC-115725; genus AP-15. The sequence goes on along the minus strand of CAWCIL010000006.1, from coordinate 89,965 downwards.
CGACAACCGATATTTTCTGCCGGAAACCGTGACCAGCCTCGCCGAGATCGCGGGCGAACTGGCCGTCGCCTCGCCCGAGGGCACCTTTACCGCGGCAGCCTTCAAGGACCGCACCGGCGTCGGCCGCAATCTGGCGATCAGCATCCTCGAATATCTCGATCGGATCGGCGCGACCCGTCGGGCGGGCGACGCCCGCATCGTCTTGCACGACGGCGGCGGATTAAGCTAATCGACCGATAGCCCGTGAGCTGAGCTGCGGGCCCCTGCTCTTCGTAAAGGCCAGCGCGGCCGCGGGTTATTCGACCAGCATCGGCTCCTTGGGTGCGGCGGGCGCCACCGGGCCTTCTTCGAAGGCGAAGGAGAGCGCGTCTTCCTCTGGTTTCTTGGTGACCCGGACGATGCCGCCCTTGGCCAAGCGGCCGAACAGCAGCTCTTCGGCGAGCGGCTTTTTGACATGCTCCTGGATCACCCGGGCGAGCGGGCGGGCGCCGAACAGCGGGTCGTAGCCCTTTTCCGCGAGCCAGCCGCGGGCCGACGGGTCGAGCTCGATCGTGACGTTGCGGTCGGCCAGCTGCTCTTCCAGCTGCAATACGAACTTGTCGACGACCCGCCCGATCGTCTCGGGCGACAACGCCGCGAATGAGATCGTCGCGTCGAGCCGGTTGCGGAATTCGGGCGTGAACATGCGGTTGATCGCTTCGTGGTCGTCGCCCTGACGGATGCCGCTGCCGAAGCCAATCGCTGGCTTGGCCAGATCCGAGGCACCGGCATTCGTCGTCATGATCAGGATGACGTTGCGAAAATCGACATTCTTGCCGTTGTGATCGGTCAATTTCCCGTAATCCATGACCTGCAGCAGAATGTTGAACAGATCGGGGTGGGCCTTTTCGATCTCGTCCAGCAACAGCACGCTGTGCGGGTGCTGGTCGATCGCGTCCGTCAGCAATCCGCCCTGGTCGAAGCCGACATAGCCGGGCGGCGCGCCGATCAGCCGCGACACGGTGTGCCGCTCCATGTATTCCGACATGTCGAAGCGGGTGATTTCGATGCCGAGGGTACGGGCGAGCTGGCGCGCCACCTCGGTCTTGCCGACCCCGGTCGGACCGGAAAAGAGATAGCTGCCGATCGGCTTTTCGGCGTCGCGCAGCCCGGCGCGGGCGAGCTTGATCGCCGATACCAACGCCTCGATCGCGCTGTCCTGGCCGAACACCATCGTCTTCAGGTCGCGATCGAGATTGCGCAAGACCTCGCGATCGTCGCGCGACACGCTCTTCGGCGGGATCCGCGCCATCGTTGCGATGACCGCCTCGACCTCGCGCGCGGTGATCGTCTTGCGGCGCCGGTTTTCCGGGACCAGCATCTGTGCCGCCCCGGTTTCGTCGATCACGTCGATCGCCTTGTCCGGCAGTTTGCGGTCGCCGATGTAGCGATGCGACAATTCGACCGCGGCGCGCAATGCGTCGGTCGTATAGCGCACCTTGTGGTGCCGCTCGTAATAGGGCTTCAGGCCGCGCAGAATCTTGATCGAATCCTCGACCGTCGGCTCGTTGACGTCGATCTTCTGAAAGCGGCGGACAAGCGCCCGGTCCTTCTCGAAATAGTTGCGGTATTCCTTGTAGGTGGTCGAGCCGATGCAGCGGATGGCCCCGCCGGCCAGGGCCGGCTTCAGCAGGTTCGAGGCATCCATCGCCCCGCCGCTGGTCGCCCCGGCGCCGATCACGGTATGGATCTCGTCGATAAACAGGATCGCGCCGGGCTGCGCCTCGAGTTCCGAGAGCACCGCCTTCAGGCGTTCCTCGAAATCGCCGCGATAGCGCGTGCCGGCGAGCAAGGCCCCCATGTCGAGCGCATAGATCGTCGCGTTGACCAGCACCTCGGGCACCTCGCGCTGGACGATGCGGCGCGCCAGCCCCTCGGCGATCGCGGTCTTGCCGACGCCGGGGTCGCCGACATAGAGCGGGTTGTTCTTCGACCGCCGGCACAGGATCTGGATCGTACGCTCGACCTCGGCCTCGCGCCCGATCAGCGGGTCGATCCGGCCGCCCTTGGCTTTTTTATTGAGATTGGCGCAATAGGCGTCGAGCGCGTCGTGGCTGCGCTTTTGCGATTTGTCGCTGCGCTCGTCCTCGTCCGCCCCCTGAACCCTCCGGGTTTCCGAGCGTCCGGGCGCCTTGGCGATGCCGTGCGAGATATAGTTGACCGCGTCGAACCGGGTCATGTCCTGCTCTTGCAGGAAATAGACGGCGTGGCTCTCGCGCTCGGCGAACATCGCCACCAGGACATTGGCGCCGGTGACCTCTTCGCGGCCCGAGGATTGGACGTGAATGGCGGCTCGCTGGAGGACCCGCTGGAAGCTCGCCGTCGGCTTGGCGTCGTCCTTATGCGCGGCGACAAGGTTGCCGAGCTCGTTGTCGACATAGGTCAGCACCTCGCGGCGCAGCCGGTCGAGATCGACGCTGCAAGCGCGCAGCACGGCGACCGCGTCCTGGTCCTCGGTCATCGCCAGCAGCAGGTGCTCGAGCGTGGCGTATTCGTGGCGGCGATCGTTGGCATGGGCGAGCGCCCGATGCAGCGATTTCTCGAGATTGCGTGACAGCACTCCCGCCCTTCCTTCCTTGGCTAGTCCTTTTCCAGCGTGCACTGCAGCGGATGCTGGTGCTGCCGGGCGAAATCCATGACCTGGGTCACCTTGGTCTCGGCCACTTCATAGGTGTAGACGCCGCAGATCCCGACCCCGCGGCGATGTACGTGCAGCATGATACGGGTCGCTTCCTGTCGAACTCTTGGCGAAGAATCGCTCCAGCGCGTGCACGACGAATTCCATCGGTGTGTAATCGTCGTTCAGCATCAATACCTTGTACATCGAGGGCTTTTTCGTCTTCGGCTTGGCCTTGACGACGACGCCCGTACCCGGTCCTTCCTCGCCGCGCTTTCCGTTGTCGCTCATCTCGATCCGGACCGGTCGCCTAGCTCGCTGTCTTATGATATTGGTTTTCGGCAGCCCCGGAAAAGGTTTTTCCTCCGCATGGAGCGTATGCCCGGGGTCAGCTCGCGACACCGCCGGCTACTCCGCCCGGTACGGCCGGCGCAGCAGCCGGCCGGTCATCGCGTCGATCGAGACGCCGCGATGCAGCACCGCATCGACCGCCTCGCTGATCGGCATTTCGATACCGAGCCTCGCGGCCAGTGCGGCGACCGCGGCGGCGGTGGCGATCCCTTCAACGACCGAGCGGCGGAGGCCGAGCGCCTGGTCGAGGCTTTGGCCACGGCCGAGCGCCAGCCCGAGGGCATAATTGCGCGACATGCCGGCGCTGCAGGTCAGCACCAGGTCGCCCAGACCGCAGAGCCCCCGAAAGGTCTCCGCACGCGCCCCTAAAGCCAGCCCGAGCCGCACCATTTCGGCAAGTCCGCGGGTGATCAGCGCGGCCCGGGCATTGTCGCCGAGACCGCGCCCGACCACGATCCCGCAGGCGATCGCCAGCACGTTCTTGACCGCCCCTCCGATTTCCGCGCCGATCGGGTCCGCCGACAGATAGGGGCGAAAACGACTGCTACCGAGGGCCGCCAGAAAGCGCTCGGCCAACGCTGCATCGGCGCTGGCGATAGTCACCGCAGTCGGCAGGCCGCGGGCGACTTCGCTGGCGAAGCTCGGCCCCGACAACACCGCATAGGGCGAATTCGGCAAGATCTCCGTGCCCACCTGCGACATCATGGCGAGCGAGCCCGCCTCGATCCCTTTGGCGCAATGCAGTACCGGAAGCCCCGGCGGCAGGACCCGAGACAGGCGACCGAGCACGCCGCGCAGAAACTGCGCCGGCACCGCAAGCAGCGCCGCATCGGCGCCGGCCACCGCCGCTTCGATGTCGGCGCTGGCGGCAATCGCCGGATCGAGCGCGATGCCGGGGAGGTAGGAGGGGTTTTCATGCCCCTCGTCGATCGCGGCGGCGACAGCGGGGTCGCGCGCCCAGAGCACCGGACTGGACCCGGCACGCCGGGCGACGATGGCGAGCGCCGTTCCCCAGGCGCCCGCGCCGACGATCGCGAGCCTCTTCACCGCTCCGGGCCCTTGGGCGAGATGTGGTGAGACGCCGTGCCCGGAGACGCCATTTGGGGGATCATGCCTTGACCCCGGCTCCCGGCCGCGGAGGAGCCCGGGCGTCGAGCGGCCAGCGCGGGCGCGGCGCGGCATCGAGACCATCGAGGAGACCGAGGCGCAACCGCTCCAAGCCCGCCCAGGCGATCATCGCCGCGTTGTCGGTGCAGAGCGCCGGCGGCGGCGCAAGAAAGTCGAGGCCGGCCGACCGCGCGAGGTCGGCGAGGCGATCGCGCAGCCGGGCATTGGCGGCGACCCCGCCGGCAACGACGAGGCTCTTGCCCTCCGGATGGCTATGACAAAACGAGGCGATGGCGTTTGCGGTGCGGTCGCACAATGCATCGCAGATCGCGAGCTCGACCGAAGCGGCGAGATCGGCCCGATCGTCGGACCCCGAGCGGCCCGCATTCGAGAGTGATCCGGCGAACGGCCGTTTTCAGCCCCGAAAAGGAAAAATCGCAGCCGGGCCTGCCGGCCAGCGGGCGCGGCAAGGCGAATCGCCGCGCGTCGCCGCCGCGGGCCGCTCGCTCGATCGCAGGGCCGCCCGGATAACCGAGCCCGATCAGCTTTGCGGTCTTGTCGAAGGCTTCGCCGGCGGCGTCGTCGAGGGTGGTGCCGAGGCGGGTGTAACGGCCGACGCCGGCGCAGGCGAGCAGCTGGCAATGGCCGCCGGAGACGAGCAGCAGCAGATAAGGAAAGGCCACGGCGCCGCCGAGCCGGACGCTCAGCGCATGCGCTTCGAGATGGTTGACCGCGATAAACGGCTTGCCGGCGGCCCAGGCGATCCCCTTGGCCATCATCGTGCCGACGATCAGCCCGCCGATCAGGCCGGGGCCGGCGGCCGCGCGCGACACCGTCGATTTCGCCGAGGCTGGTCTCCGCCTCGGCGAGGGCGCGCCGCACGAGACCATCGAGATGATCGAGATGCGCTCGCGCCGCAATCTCAGGCACGACGCCGCCATAGGGCAGATGGTCGGCAAGCTGGGAATGGACCAGGTTGGAGCGGATCCGTGGAGGCGACGGCGTTCCCTCGACGACCGCCGCGGCGGTTTCGTCGCAGCTGGTTTCGATGCCGAGGATGATCATCGACGGACGGTCATCGGAGAACGAACATCGGGCGACAAGCCAGCCGGCGGCGGACCCGATCCGGCGCGGGTCGGATCGGCCGCGGCGTTCAGCCCTGCTGGGCCACCTCGTAGGTTTTCAGGGTTTTGTCGGTGGCGGCGTCAATCTCGAGCAGCTTGACCGAATAGCCCCACAGCACGGCGACGTGGCGCAGCACCGCGCGGCAGCTTTTTTCGGCAAGCAGCACGCCGTTGTGCACATAGTGCGCAAGAATGAGGCAGCGGTCGCCCCGTAGGTCGACGTCGACGACCTGGATGTCGGGCTCGCGCCGCGACAGGTCGTATTGCCGCGACAGCGCGGTGCGGATCCGGCGATAGCCAATGTCGTCATGGATCGCCTCGACGCGCAGCGCCGGCTTGGTGCTGTCGTCGGAGACATGGAACAGCCGGAATTTGCGGATCATCGCCGGGCTCAGGTACTGGAGCACGAAGCTCTCGTCGCGGTAGTTGGCCCAGGCATGGCGCAGCACGCCATAGCCATCGCCGTTTCCGGCAATGTCAGGAAACCAGGCCCGGTCCTCTTCGGTCGGGTCCTCGCAGATGCGGCGGATGTCCGACATCATCGCGAACCCGAGCGCGTAGGGATTAAGCCCGCTGAAGCGCGGGTCGTCGAAATCCGGCTGGAAAATGACGCTCGAATGGGAGTGCAGAAATTCGAGCATCGAGCCCTCGGTGATCAGCCCCTTGTCGTGCAGCCGCCGCATGATCTCGTAATGGACGAAGGTCGCGCACCCTTCGTTCATCATCTGGGTCTGCTTTTGCGGATAGAAATACTGGGCGATCAGGCGGACGATGCGGATCAGCTCGCGCTGCCAGTCCTCGAGCCGCGGCGCCCGCTTCTCGATCAGATAGAGCAGATTTTCCTCGGGCAGGCCGAGCTCGCGCTTGATCTCCTGCAGCCGCGCCTCGGCGGCGTCCGGATCTTCCTTGTCCTTGCCGGTGCCGGGCACGGTGCGCCACAGATCGTTGTAGGTCGCCTCTTCATGGGCCTGCCGCTCTTCGGCCCGACGCTGCTCTTCGGCGAGGTTCGGCTTGGTGCGGTGGGCGTAGCGGTTGACCCCGTGGTCCTTCAGCGCGTGCGCGGCGTCGAGCACCCGCTCGACCGCCTCGACCCCGTGCCGCTCCTCACATTTGGCGACATAATCGCGGGCAAAGCTTAAATAATCGAGTATGCCGTTAGCATCGGTCCACTGTCGAAATAGATAGTTGTTCTTGAAGAAGTGGTTATGGCCAAAGGCGGCGTGGGCCATGACCAAGGTCTGCATCGTCATGGAGTTTTCCTCCATGATATAGCAGATGCACGGGTTGGAATTAATGACGATTTCGTAGGCGAGCCCTTGCAACCCTTTGCGGTAGAGCGTCTCGTGGAACGCGAAACGCTTGCCGAAGCTCCAATGGCGGTACATCAGCGGCAGGCCGACCGAGGCATAGGCGTCGAGCATCTGCTCGGAAGTGATGACCTCCACCTGGACCGGGTAGACATCGAGCCCGATTTCGTCGACGGCGATGCGTTCGATCGCCTCGTAGACTTGGCGCAGCGAGCCGTAATCCCAGTTCGGCCCGTTGAACAGCGGCGCGGCGGCTTCGAGCCGCGCCATCGGCGCGAGAGCAGTATCAGGCACGAACGCCCCCTTTCGCAAACAACTCATGGAACACGGAGAAGATCTGCGAGGGATCGCCGACCCGCCGCATCGCGAAATGCGGGTGCGCGGGCGCCACCTCGCTGTAGGCGCGCCACAAATCGCTGTCACGCGCCAGACCGGTCAAGCTGCCGCCCATCCCGTCGCCAACCTCGACATAGGCGAAATATTGGCACAGCGGCAACACGTCGCCGCCGAGCAAGGAGACGCAACGGCCGCTGTCCGCCCCGTAATTGTCACCGTCCGAGGCCTGGGCGGCGTAGATGTTCCAGCGGTCGGTCGGATACCGCGCCCGGGCGATCTCCAGCATCTTTTCGAGTGCCGTCGACACCACCGTGCCGCCGGTCTCGCGGCTGTAGAAGAATGTCTCCTCGTCGACCTCTTCCGCCGTGCTGGTGTGACGGATGAAGACCACGTCGACATGGCGGTAGCGGCGGATCAGAAAAACGTGCAGCAGCATGAAGAACCGCTTGGCGAGATCCTTCATCGCTTCGGTCATCGAGCCCGACACGTCCATCAGGCAGAACATCACCGCTTCGGTGTTGGGCCGCGGCACGCGCTCGAAGCGATTGTAGCGGACGTCGAGCGGATCAATGTAGGGAATGATCTTGGTACGGAACTCAAGGCGCTCGAGGTCGAGCGTCAGGCTCTGCACCTCGTCCTCGTCGCCGCGGGCTCGGGCCCCGGCGAGCGCCTCGCGCAGCTCTTCGACCTCCCACGCCTTGGGCCGCCGCAACGAAATGCGCCGCGCCATGCTATTGCGCATCGTGCGGCGGATGCTCAGGTTGGCCGGGCTGCCGGTCACCGTGTAGCCGGCGCGCTGCAGGTCGACCGCGAAGGTCTCCCGCAAGCTTTTTTTAACCAGGTCGGGCAGCTCCAAATCCTCGAAGAACATATCGAGGAACTCGTCCTTCGACAGGGTGAATTCGAAGGCGTCCTCGCCGGACCCGTCGGGGCTGCCCTGCGAGCCGCCGCGTCCCTCGCCGCCGGTTGGACGCGGGATTTCGTCGCCTCTGACGTACTCCTTGTTGCCCGGCACGACATGTTCGTTGCGGCCGGTGCGACGGCTGTGGTGAAAGTTCGGCTCGACGATCCCGCGCATCGGGATCGCCACCTTTTCGCCGTGCTCGACATCGGCGACCTTGCGCTTGCGCAGTGCGTTCTGCACCGCAGACTTGACCTCGGCGCGGGCCCGCGACAGGAAGCGCTGCCGGTTGCTGAGGCTCTTGCCCTTGGGGTTGGGCCGGCGGTCGACAATGTTCATCGTCTTCCCTCCAGACCGGGCGTCATACCAGACCGGGCATCATACCCGCCTACCCGGCCTTGTTCACCCGCATGTACCACTCCACCAGGCGGCGCACCTGCCGCTCGGTGTAGCCCCGGGCCACCATCCGCTCGAGGAAATCGGCGTGCTTCTTCTCGGTCTCGCTGTCCTTCTTGGAACCGAAGCTGATCACCGGCAGCAGATCCTCGACCTGGGAAAACATGCGCCGCTCGATCACCTCGCGCAACTTCTCGTACGAGGTCCAGGACGGATTGCGTCCCGAATTCGCGGCCCGCGCCCGCAAGGCGAATTTGACGACCTCGTTGCGGAAGTCCTTGGGGTTGGCGATCCCGGCCGGCTTCTCGATCTTTGACAATTCCTGGTTCAACAGCTCGCGGTTCATGAGTTGGCCGGTGTCAGGATCCTTGTAATCCGAATCCTCGATCCACGCGTCGGCATAGGCGACATACCGGTCGAACAGGTTCTGGCCGTAATCGGAATAGGATTCGAGATAGGCCTTCTGGATCTCGTGGCCGATGAACTCGGCATAGCGCGGCGCCAACTCGGCCTTGATGAAGTTCAGATATTTCTTCTCGACGTCGTCCGGGAACTGCTCGCGCCAGATCGCCTGCTCGAGCACGTACATCAGATGGACCGGATCGGCCGCCACCTCCTGGGTATCGAAATTGAACGTGCTGGACAGCACCTTGAAGGCGAACCGGGTGGAGATGCCCTCCATACCTTCGTCGACCCCGGCCGCGTCGCGGTACTCCTGCCCGGATTTGGCGCGCGGATCGGTGTCCTTCAGGCTTTCGCCGTCATAGACCCGCATCTTCGAGTGCAAGTTCGAATTCTCATGCGGCTTCAGCCGCGACAGCACGCTGAAGCGTGACAGGATGTCCAGGGTCGAGGGCGCGCAGGCCGCGGTTGACAGCTCGCTATTTTGCAGCAGCTTCTCGTAGATTTTGCGCTCCTCGGTCGAGCGCAGGCAGTACGGCACCTTGATCACCGAGATCCGGTCGATAAAGGCCTCGTTGTTCTTGTTGTTTTTGAAGGTCTGCCACTCGGCCTCGTTCGAATGCGCCAAGACGATGCCCTGATAGGGAATCCCGCCGATATTCTCCGAGCCGACGTAGTTGCCCTCCTGGGTCGAGGTCAGGAGCGGGTGCAGCATCTTGATCGGGGCCTTGAACATCTCGACGAATTCGAGCAGCCCCTGGGTCGTGCGGTTGAGCCCGCCCGAATAGGAATAGGCGTCGGGGTCGTTCTGGCTGAAGAACTCGAGCTTGCGGATATCGACCTTGCCGACCAGGCTCGATACGTCCTGGTTGTTCTCGTCGCCCGGCTCGGTCTTGGAGATGCAGATCTGCTTGAGGCGCGAGGGCTGCAGCCGGACCACGGTGAATTTGGTGATGTCGCCGCCAAACTCCTCGAGCCGCTTGACCGCCCAGGGCGAAATCGTGCCGGTCAGCCGCCGCCGCGGCACGCCGTAGCGCTTTTCGAGCTCATCACCGAGCGTGACCGGGTCGAACAGCCCGAGCGGGCTTTCAAACACCGGGCTGACTTCCTTCCCGGCCTTCAGCACATAGACCGACTCTTTTTCCATCAGCTGCTTCAGCCGCTCGGCGAGCGAGGATTTGCCGCCGCCGACCGGGCCCAGCAGATAAAGGATCTGCTTGCGTTCCTCGAGCCCCTGGGCGGCATGCCGGAAGAAGCCGACGATGCGCTCGATCGTCTCCTCCATCCCGAAGAAATCCGCAAACTCCGGGTAGATCTTGATCGTGCGGTTGCTAAAGATGCGGCCAAGCCGCCCGTCCAGGCTGGTATCGACCATCGCCGGCTCGCCGATCGCCCGCAGCATGCGCTCCGCGGCACCAGCGTAAAAGGACGGATCGTCCGAGCATTTCCTCAGATAATCCTCGATCGACAGCTCCACCTCTCGACGGTTGTCGTACAACCGTGAATAGAGTCCGAAAATTCCGTCGTCGTCGAATCTCATGTCACACCTCAACAGGCGCCAAGGCCCAACTCTGCCATCTCACACGGTGCCCGATCAGAGAACGCCGCGTGCTGAATAACCATTCGCCGAAATCCGCATCGGTCCCGATCGCAGTTCGGCGCCCTGCGACCGCGCTCCCTCGCCTGCCCCCGGCCGTGGACCGAGGGAACCAGACCATGATCGCCCGAGACCATGGATCGTTCCGCATGCCTTTTCGAAGCAACCAGTATGCCAAGCCTTTGTGGCGAGAGTGCGGAGCCTCGGCGCCAGTCTGCGATCGGCTCGCCAGCCGCCCTTCTGATGCGCGATCCTGCGGGATTCGGACAACATGTTGTGGCCGCCTTCCCAATTTCCATCAGCATATATTACGGACGTGGAAATCCCAATAAAAATGTAGGTTAATTCCGGCGATTGTCATCAGCCGGCGTGGGGCGCGGCCTCGGCAGCGGTGCCGCAAAGGTTCGCGACCGCGGCGTTCTGCCGCATCCCGGCAAATGATGCTCGGCCGCGGCAACCGAGACGTTTGCGCCGAACTCGCAGCCCGTTCCCTTCCCAGCTTCGGCCGCGATCGCCTCAGGGGCCATCGCCGGCATCACCCGATCCTAGCGATCAGCGCCTGCCGCCTGCCACAGGAGGATCTCGCGCAGGAGCGCCTCGACTGCCCCGCAGGCGAAGCCGAGCGACGCTTCGTGGACGAGCCGGCCGTCGCGGACGTTGTCGGCGATGGCGGTGATGACGACCTCGCGCGCCAGCGCCACCCGCGCCAGCATCGAAGCGAGCGTGACCCGAAGATGCTCGAGGCAGCGCGCCCCGCCCAACGCCCCGCGCGAGGTCGCCATGATCGCCACCGGCTTGTACGCCATGACCGAGGTGAAGGCCGGGCGCGATGCCCAGTCGAGCGCGTTTTTCAAGCACGCCCGGGATGCTGTGGTTGAACTCGGGCGCGCACAGCACCAGGCCGTCGGCCGCGGCGATCGCGGCGAGCAGTTGCTTGACCGCGGCCGGGCGTTTCTCGCCCTCGAAATCCTGGTTGTAGAGCCGGGATCGGCGCCAGGTCCCACAGCGTCAGGTCGGCGCGGCCGGCGAACCGCTCGCGCAGGGTTTCGAGCACCGCGTTCGAATACGAGCCAGCGCGCAGGCTGCCCGACATTCCGATCAGGCGCGGCTTCGTTTGTGTCATGTCGGGCTTCCTTGGGCGGCGAACGGCGGCTCGACATAGCCAAAGCCGGCGCGGAATGGCAACTTCTTCGCGCGGGGTGGCGGATGCCCGCTCAACGCGATGGTGCGAAGATGTGCGGATCGATGTCGAACCGCGACGGCCGGACCTGATGAGCCTGCGCCCGTCGCGGCGCGGGCTGGTCCCGCCGTTCATCGCCATGGACGTGCTGCGCGCGGCCAACGAGCGCGAGGCCGCCGGTGAGGCTGTGATCCATCTCGAAGTCGGCCAGCCCGGCACTCAGGCGCCCGCGGCGGTGCGCGAGGCGGCCCGGCGGGCGCTGGCCGAAGCGCCGATCGGATACACCGACGCGCTCGGCATCGCGCCGCTGCGGCGAGCGATCGCCGAGCATTACCGCGCGCAATACGGGGTCGCCGTCGATCCGGCCGAGGTCGTCGTCACGACCGGCTCCTCGGCCGCCTTTCAGCTGGCGTTTCTCGCCGCCTTCGAGGCCGGCGATCGGGTGGCGCTGGCCGCCCCCGGCTATCCCGCCTACCGCAACATTCTGGCGGCGCTCGGCATCGAGCCGGTGCTGATCGAGGTCGGCGAAAATACCCACTATCAGCCCAACCCCGAGCTGTTGGCCGAGGCCGGGCCGCTCGACGGGCTGGTCATCGCCAGCCCGGCCAACCCGACCGGCACGATGATCGCCGCCGCCGACCTCGTGTTGCTCGCCGGCTGGTGCCGTGACAACGGCGTCCGCCTCGTCTCGGACGAGATCTATCACGGCATCACCTATGACGCGCCGGCGGCGACGGTGCGCGCCTATGGCCGCGAGGCCGTCGTCGTCAACTCGTTCTCGAAATATTACAGCATGACCGGGTGGCGGCTCGGCTGGATGCTGGCGCCGCCCGATCTCTTGCGCTCGATCGAGTGCCTGGCGCAGAATTTCTACATCTCGCCGCCGGCCCTGTCGCAGCTCGCCGCGCTGCCGGTGTTCGGCTGCCATGCCGAGCTCGACGGCCATGTCGCGCGCTACCGCACCAACCGCGACCTCTTGATCGACGCCTTGTCGCGCCGCCGGGCTCACCCGCTTCGCCCCGGCCGAGGGCGCCTTCTACCTTTATGTCGACGTCTCGAGCCTGACCCGCGACAGCGTCGATTTCTGCCGGCGCCTCTTGGCCGAGACCGGCGTCGCCGATCACCCCCGGGCTCGACTTCGACCCGCTCCACGGCGGCGGCTGGGTGCGTCTGTCGTTCGCCGGTCCGACCGCGGACATCGCCGAGGCGGCGCGCCGCCTCACTGCCTGGCTGCGGCAGGCGGATTAGGGATCGAAGCCGGCAACCGCTGCTGTCCCGAGCTTGCCGGAAAACTCGTTTGCGGTTGGGATTGACAGCATGCCAATTTTGGAACAAAAAGGGAACTTATGCGATAACGGGTGTTTGCCGGGCATGTCCCGCGAATTTCTGATGGCACTTCGCGAGCGGGTTCGGCGGATCGAGCGGCCGACGGCGGCAGTGCATGGGGTGATGTCCTTGGGCGTCGCCGCGATCGACCGGGCCCTGCCGGGCGGCGGGCTGGCGCGCGGCGCTCTTCACGAGATCCTGGGAATGGGCGGCGACGAGGAGGATGGCGCGCTCGCCGCCGCCTTCGCCGCCGGCATCCTCGGCCGGCTCGTCGCGGCAACCGGCATCGTGCTGTGGTGCCTGCCGCGGCCGGATCTTTACGGGCCCGGCCTCGCCGCCTATGGGCTCGATCCCGGCCGGCTGGTGCTGGTCCGGGCGCGGCGCGACGCCGAGATCCTGTGGGCGATGGAGGAAGGGTTGCGCGCACCCGGCGTCGCCGCGGTGGTCGGCGAAATCGGCGTATTCGCCGCGGTGGCGAGCCGGCGGTTGCAGCTCGCCGCCGAACATTCCGGCGTCACCGCCCTGGTGCTGCGGCGCTGGCGCGACGGCGACGAGGCGGCGCGCGAACGCAACCGGCCGAACGCGGCGGCGACGCGCTGGCGGATCGCGGCGCTGCCGTCGCGGTCTCCCACACTAGCCTCTGCTCATAGGATTCTCGAATTCCCCCATGCCCAGCATTCGTCATCCCCGCGAAAGCGGGGATCCAGAGCCGGCCCCTGGCCTGAACAGGGGGACTTCCAGCACATCGCCAGCGACCCTCGGCCCCCGCTATCGCGGGGGAGACGGATATTTTCGCGGGGGTGACGGACAGCAGACCGGGAGCGGTCGAAGGACTGGGCCGGGGATCGGGCGCCCGCGCTGGCGGATCGAGCTATTGCGCTGCCGCGGCGGCGAGCCGGCCTGTTGGGAGGTGGAGGTCGGGGAAGGGAAGGTGAGGGATGCGACGGGTTCTCTATCTCTGGCTGCCGCACTGGCCGATCGACCGGATGCGCCGCGCCGCGATGCTGCTTTCCCGGAAAAATTCCGGCGCACCGGCTGAGGAGACCCCGTTCGCCACGGTGATCGACGCCGCCGGGCGGCGTCTGCTGGCGGCGGTCAACCCGGCGGCTTCGGCTGCCGGCCTTGCTCCGGGGATGCCGTTGGCCGACGCCTTCTCGTTTCTGCCCGGTCTCGCCACCGCCGCGGCCGAGCCCGCCGCAGATGCCGCTTCCTTGCGCCGGCTGGCCGAGTGGTGCGGCCGCTACAGCCCGTGGACCGCACCCGACGGAATGGACGGGGTGCGGGTCGAGATCACCGGCTGCGCTCATCTGTGGGGCGGCGAGAAAGCGCTCGCCGCCGATCTCACGGCCCGTCTCGACCGCCAGGGCGTCGCCTGCCATATCGCCATCGCCGACACGCTCGGCGCCGCCTGGGCATTGGCCCGCTTTGCGCTGGCGGGCGGCAGCGCCGCGATCCTGCCGCCGGGCGACGCGCGCCCCGGCCTCGCCCCGTTGCCGGTCGAGGCATTGCGCCTCGATCCGGCCACCGCCCAAGGATTGCGGCGGGTCGGATTGAAGCGGATCGGCGATCTCGACGCGATGCCGCGCGCCGCCCTTGCGCGCCGGTTCGGCGACGGGGTGGTGCGGCGCCTCGACCAGGCGCAGGGCGACTTGCCGGAACCGTTGTCGCCATTGGGCGAAGCACCGGTCCGCCGGGTGCGGCTGAGCTTTGCCGAGCCGATCGCCGACCCCGAGGATCTGGCGCGCGCGGCCGAGCGGCTCACTCAGGATCTCGTCCGCTCGCCTGGCGCGGGAAGGGACGGGCGCGCGGCGGCTCGATCTTGCCTTTCATCGGATCGACGGCCGGGTCGAGCATATCGTGATCGGAACCGCCTGGCCCAGCCGCGACCCGCACCACCTCGCCGCCCTCTTCAAGGAGCGGCTCGACACCGTCGATCCCGGCCTCGGCGTCGAGGACGTGATCCTCGCCGCCTTTGCCATCGAGCCGTTGCCGCCCGAGCAGATCAATTTTGCCGGCTCCCGTTCCGGCGCCACCCTAACCCTCCCCCGCAGCGGGCGAGCGAAGGGAGGGGCGTGGCGCCGCTGCTCGATCGGCTCGGCAACCGGCTCGGGCTCGGGGCGCTCTACCGGCTCGAGCCGCGCGAAAGCCACATCCCCGAGCGCGCCGCGGCCAGGGTGCCGGTCGGCGGATCCCTCACCCGCCTCGCTGCGCTCGGCCCCCTCTCCCGCAGTGCGGGAGAGGGGGGAGCCGCAGACCGAAGGGATGGGTGGGTGAGGGTGAGGGGCAGCGAAAAACCGCCGCGGCCGATCCGGCTGTTCGAGCCGCCCGAGCCGGTCGAAGCATTTTGGCTGTTGCCTGACGACCCTCCGTTTCGCTTTACCTGGCGGCGATGCCCGCACCGGGTGACGCGCGCCGACGGGCCGGAGCGGATCGCCGAAGAGTGGTGGCGGTCGGGCAGCTCCGGCGCCGTCGATGCGATCCGCGATTATTACCGGGTGGAGGACGAGGACGGGCGGCGCTTCTGGCTGTTCCGGGCCGGCCTCTCCGGCGGCGACCCCCCGCCAAGATGGTTCATCCATGGCCTCTTTGCCTGAGCCGCGGCCCGACGCGTCGCTGTCATTGCGAGCCCGGCGAAGCAATCTCGTGCCGATGGTGCCCCACTCCATCGAGATTGCTTCGGCGCGTCTCGGCACCTCGCAATGACAACTCAATACGCCGAGCTGCAGGTCGCCACCAACTTCTCGTTTCTGCGCGGGGCGGCGCATCCGGCCGAGCTGGTCATGACGGCCGCGGCGCTCGGCCACCGGGCGATTGCGATCACAGACCATAACAGCCTTGCCGGCATCGTGCGCGCGCACCACGCGGCGAAAGAAATCGGCATTCGCCTCGTCGTCGGCTGCCGGCTCAATCTCTCCGACGGCGCGAGCCTGCTCGCCTACCCCACAGACCGCACCGCCTATGGCCGGCTGACGCGGCTCCTGACCCTCGGCAAGCTCCGCGCGGCCAAGGGCGAATGCCGTCTCGACTATACCGATGTGGTGGCGTACGGCGCAGGCCAAATCTTGGTTGTGCTACCACCCGCTGACCTCCATCTCGGTAGAGGATTCGCCAGTTTTGCGGGCTGCGTCTCGGCAGATTTCGCGGGCCGCGCCTATCTCGCCGCCCACCACTTCTATCGCGGCGACGATGCGCGGCGCCTCGCCGACCTCGCCGCGCTGGCCGAGGCGGTGGAGCTGCCGTTGGTCGCGACCAACGACGTGCTCTACCACGTCCCCGAGCGACAGCCGTTGCAGGATGTGCTGACCTGCATCTGCGAAGGATGCACGATCGCAGAAGCCGGCTTCCGCATTGCCGCCAATGCCGAGCGCCACCTGAAATCGCCGCAGGAAATGGCGCGGCTGTTCCGCGGGCACGAAGATGCCGTCGCCCGCAGCCTCGAAATCGCCCAACGCTGCCATTTCAGCCTCGACGAATTGCGCTACGAATACCCGGACGAGGTGGCCGAAGACGGGCAGACGCCGCAGCAGCGCCTGGAGGAGCTCGCCTGGGAAGGGGCCAAGGAGCGCTTCTCCATAAAACCCTCTCCCCCAGTAACAGCAGAACCCTCTCCCCCCATTGGGGGGGAGAGGGAGAAGATGAGGCGTCGTCTTCCGACTGCGGTCAATCCGGCATCCCGGATAAGGTCCGCGAGCTGATTACGCACGAGCTCGAATTGATCGAGCGGCTCGATTACGCGCGCTATTTCCTGACCGTGCACGACATCGTGCGGTTCGCGCGGGAGCGCGGCATCCTGTGCCAGGGGCGCGGCTCGGCGGCCAATTCGGCTGTGTGCTATTGCCTCGGCATCACCGCGGTCGATCCGGCGCGCATCGACGTGTTGTTCGAGCGCTTCATCAGCGCCGCGCGCAACGAGCCGCCCGACATCGACGTCGATTTCGAGCACGAGCGGCGCGAGGAGGTGATCCAGTACATCTATCAAAAATACGGCCGCGACCGGGCCGGGCTCGCCGCCACCGTGATCTGTTATCGCTCGCGCTCGGCGATCCGCGAGGTCGGCAAAGTGCTGGGCCTCTCGATCGATGTCGTCGCGGCCTTGGCCGGCATCGTCTGGGGCTGGAGCAACGACCCGATCGCCGACGAGCGCGTGCGCGAAGCCGGGCTCGACCCGACCGATCCGACCCTGCGCCTGGCGCTCGATCTCGCCGCCGAGCTCGTCGGCTTTCCGCGCCATCTGTCGCAGCATGTCGGCGGCTTTGTGATCACCCGCGGGCCGTTGAGCGAGCTGGTGCCGATCGAGAACGCGGCGATGGAGGACCGCACCGTCATCGAATGGGACAAGGACGATCTCGACGCGCTCGGCATCTTGAAGATCGACGTTCTGGCGCTCGGCATGCTGACCTGCATCCGGAAGGCCTTCGCGCTGATCGAACGGCACTACCGCCGCCCGATCGACCTCGCCAGCGTGCCGGCCGAGGACCCGGCGGTCTACGAGATGCTGAGCCGCGCCAATTCACTCGGCGTCTTCCAGGTCGAGAGCCGCGCCCAGATGACAATGCTGCCACGGCTGAAGCCGCGCGAGTTCTACGATCTCGTGATCGAGGTCGCGATCGTGCGGCCAGGGCCGATTCAGGGCGACATGGTGCATCCTTATCTGCGCCGGCGCTCCGGGCGCGAAGAGGTGTCATATCCATCGGGCGAATTGCGCCGGGTGCTGGGCAAGACCCTGGGGGTGCCACTGTTTCAGGAGCAGGCGATGAAGATCGCGATCGTCGGCGCCGGCTTTGCCCCGGAGGAAGCCGACCGGCTGCGCCGCGCGATGGCGACCTTCAAGCGCAACGGCGATATCCATCTGTTCCGCGACAAGTTCGTCGCCGGGATGGTCGCAAACGGCTACGAGAGCGACTTTGCCGTGCGCTGCTTCAGCCAGATCGAAGGCTTTGGCACCTACGGCTTTCCCGAGAGCCACGCGGCGAGCTTTGCGCTGCTCGTCTACATCTCGGCCTGGATCAAATGCTTCTACCCCGAGGTGTTCGCCTGTGCGTTGTTGAACAGCCAGCCGATGGGCTTCTACGCGCCGGCGCAGATCGTCCGGGACGCGCGCGAGCACGGGGTCGAGGTGCGCGCCGTCGATGTCAACCACAGCCAGTGGGACTGCACTCTCGAACCCGCAACACCACCGCCTCATTTCCTCGTTTCACCCGCCGGCTTTTCGCCTGCTGATTTCTGTTTAAGAAAAGAGGAAGATCGTCATTCCGGGATGCCCCTCCGGGACAGGCCCGGAACCCATGAACACAGGAATTCGCCAGTATTGGTCCAGCCTGGTGTGCATGGGTTCCGGGCTCGCGGGCGCCGCCCGCGCCCCGGAATGACATTGAATAAGAGCCGGCGATGGGCATTGCGGCTCGGCTTTCGTCAGATCAAGGGGTTCGCCGAGGCCGACGCCGAGCGGCTCCTCGCCGCGCGGGGTCGGGCAGGCTATCCCGACCCACAGGCGTTGTGGAGCCGCAGCGGACTTGGCCGCGCGGCACTCGATCGCCTGGCCGAAGCCGATGCCTTTCGCTCGGTCGGGCTCGACCGCCGCCGCGCCTTATGGGCGCTGAAGGCGCTCGGCGAGCCGCCATTGCCGTTGTTCGCCGTTGCCGAAAAGGCCCCCCACCCCGACCCTCTCCCCGTCACGCAGGGTGGGAGAAGAGAGCAGGAAGAAAGCGTACCCAGCGAAACCCGCGCCGCGGCGCTGTTGCCGGAAATGCCCTTGGGCGAGCATGTGGTTGAGGATTACGCCAGCCTCGGCCTGAGCCTCAAGCGCCACCCGCTAGCGTTTCTGCGCGCCGAGCTTGCTCATGAGGGTTTGGTCCCCGCCGCCGACCTCGCCCGTCTGCCGGTCGGCCGGCGGCTGTCGATCGCCGGCATCGTCTTGATCCGGCAGCGTCCGGGGAGCGCCAATGGCGTCGTCTTCATCACCATCGAGGACGAGACCGGGATCGCAAACCTGATCATATGGCCGCCGGTCCTCGAACGCTTCCGCCGCGCGGCACTCGGCGCCACCCTGCTCTCGTGCACCGGAAAATTGCAGCGCGAAGAGAGCGTGATCCATGTCGTCGCCGACCGTCTCGCCGACCTGACGCCGCGCCTCGACACCTTGCGCGAGCGCACCGGCGAGGCCGGTCCGCCGGTCAGGCTCCCGAAAATAATGCCCGGCAGCGACGCCCGAGACATCGTCGTGCGCAGCCGGAATTTCCGCTAATGCCCGAATACAAACGTATGATTCAGCCAATCCGTCATGGCCGGCTTGACCCGGCCATCCATGTGTGGACGGCATCATCTGATGCGTCTGAGCACTAGGCGCCGGACCCAGTCCCGGCCGTGACGCCGCCGGCCGCGGCGATGGCGGCGCGGGCGAGCGCGTCGGCGCGCTCGTTCTCCGGATGGCCGGCATGGCCGCGCACCCACTCCCAGGCGACCTGGTGGCGGGACGCGGCAGCGTCGAGGCGCTGCCACAGATCGATGTTCTTGACCGGCTTCCGGTCGGTGGTGCGCCAGCCACGCAGCTTCCAGCCGTGGATCCACCGGGTGATGCCGTCGCGCAGATACTGGCTGTCGCTCCAAAGCCGCACCCGGCACGGCCGCTTCAAGGCTTCCAAAGCCGAGATTGCCGCCGTCATTTCCATGCGGTTGTTGGTGGTGGCGGGCTCGTACCCGGAGAGCTCCTTCTCGACCCCGCGATAGCGCAGGATCGCGGCCCAGCCGCCGGGGCCGGGGTTGCCGCTGCAGGCGCCGTCGGTGAAGATGTCGACGTCCGCCAGCCCGGCCCCGCCGACATCGGCTCCGTCCGCTCCGACCCCGTGCGGCTCAGACATCGAGGCCGTAGTCGCGCGGACTCTCGACGGTGCGGTGAAAGCGCAGCCGGCGCAGAAACTCGACCGGGTCCTTGGCCCGAACCAGGGCCCCCGGCGGCGGGTTGAGCCAGTCGAACAGCCGGGTCAGCAGAAAGCGCAGCGCGCTGCCGCGGGCCAGCAGAGGCAATGCCGCGAGCTCGGCCGGGGCCAATGGCCGCGCCCGGTAATAACCGTCGAGCAGCAGCCGCGCCTTGGTCACGTTGAGGCTCCCGTCGGCCTCGAAGCACCAGGCGTTGAGGCACACCGCCAAGTCGTAGGCAAGAAAATCGGTGCAGGCGAAATAGAAATCGATCAGGCCCGAGACCTCCCGGTCGCGAAAGAACACGTTGTCGGGAAAGAGGTCGGCATGGATCACGCCCACTGGCAGGTCGCGGGGCCAGGCGGGTTCGAGCAGCGCTAATTCCGCCTTGATCTCGCCAGCGAGCCCTGGCTGGACCTCGTCCGCGCGGTTGCCGCAGGCGTCGAAGAGCCGCCGCCAGCCGACCACCGAGAGATCGTTGGCGCGCCTCATCGCAAAGCCGGCGCCGGCGCTGTGCAACGCCGCCAACGCGCGTCCGAGGCTGGCGCAGTGGAAAGTCTGGATGCGGCGCGGCCACATCCCGGCGAGAAACGTCACCATTGCCGCCGGCCGGCCGCACAGCTCGCGCAACGCCTCCCCGTCGCGGCCCCGCAGCGGCGTCGGGCAGGCGACGCCGCGCTGCGCCAGATGGTCCATCAGCGCGATGAAAAACGGCAGGTCCGTGCGCGATACCCGCTTCTCGTAGAGGGTCAGGATGAAGTTGCCCCGCTCGGTCGTGACCAGGAAGTTCGAGTTCTCGACCCCTTCGGCGATGCCCTTGCACGACAGCACCTCGCCGATGTCGTAGAGCGCGACAAAGGACCTCAGCTCGTCGTCGGCGACGTCGGTATAAACCGCCATCGGCTGTTCCCGCGCTCCCGGCATCGGCCCCGGACTTGTGCGCCGGGCGAGGCTCGAATACAGTCCCGGCGCCGTTCAAACGCCGCCGCAGCACGCGAAAACCGGCGACCACAATGATAGGGGACGATGGAGTGGCCGAACCGATCCCAGCGCAAAAAGAGCCCTACGGCATCACCGTCGAAGCCGGCAAGCGGTATTTCTGGTGCGCCTGCGGGCGCAGCGGCAACCAGCCGTTCTGCGACGGCTCGCATCAGGGCACCGGGCTCACCCCAGTGCCGTTCACCGCCACGGCGAGCGAAGAGGTTTGGTTGTGCGGCTGCAAGCAGACCGGCGGCAAGCCGTTCTGCGACGGGACGCACAGCGGGCTGTGAGGCGGGTCCGGGCCGCGCAGGCCGCGGCATTCGCCGGTATCCTGGCCGTTGCCGGTTGTAGCTCGCTCCCGTTCCTGTCATCGACACCTCCCGCGGCTTGCCCGAGCGCGGTGATCCTGCGGCCGCTCGCCAACACCGCGGTGTTTGGCTCGGCGCCGCAGCGGGTTCCTCAAAACGTGGCGTTCTACGGTCTCTTGAGCGAGGTCGACCGCAAGTGCGAGTACGCTGGCGACGCGGTGCACATGGCGCTCGACGTGATCGTCATCGGCCAGCGCGGACCGGCGGCCAGGGCCAACTCGGTGGATCTCAACTATTTCGTCGCGGTGACCGGTCCCGATCGCACCATCCTCAGTAAAAAACCGTTTTCGGTCCGCATTGCGTTTGACCCCGACCAGAGCCGGTCCGGCGTGTCCGACCATATCGAGGAGACGATTGCGCTCGCCGGGCACCAGGGAACCGACCTCAACTTTGTCCTCGGTTTCCAGCAGGGTCCCGATGTCGTCGATTTCTATAAGCACTTCCGCGGCCGCTGACCGCCGCGCTCAGCGCAAATCGGGCTCGCGCTCGCGCATCAGCCGGGCGACGGCGTGGGCGTCGGGGTCGCCCCGCGCCTCGAGCGCGGCGGCGATGCGGGGCCGGTCGACCGCCGGACGGTTCTGGCTCAGCTTGTATTTCCCTTCGAGCCGGGTGACGGCGATCTCGAAGCCGACGACCCCTTTGATCATCCCCTGCAAATAGGCGGGCGGCTGGTCCGCCATCCGCCACGGCATCTCGCGGCTCTCCTCGTGCCGCTCCGACAGGCGCTGCAAGAAACGCTGCAGCCAGTCCTCCTCCTCGATCAGGCGCAGCGTGCCATAGGCGTGAACGTCGACATAATTCCAAGTCGGCACCGCCGGCCCGCTCGCATACCAGCCGGGCGAGACATAGGCGTGGGGGCCGCTGAAGATCGCCAGCACCTCGCCACCCCCCGCCCGACCGGGTTCGGCCAAGTCGGCCAATTGCGGATTGGCGCGGGCGAGATGGCCGAGCAGACGCAGCGTCTCGTCCCCCGACACCGCAGTTGGGCGCTCGACCAGAAATGGGATGTGGCTCGCCACCGGTCCCGCCGCGCCCTGGCTGACGAGCAGGCCGAAATCGTAGCGCTCGAGATGGGCGATCAGCACCTCGGGCCGCGCCTCGGTAAAGGCGGGGGGCAGATAGACCATTGCAGCCTCTTCTTTTGCGCTCAGCCCAGATGCTCTACCACGATCGTGACGAGCAGCGCTGCCCCGGTCAGGAACAGGATCAGGCCCGAGCCGCGGCTGACCCAGGCGAGGTGACGCGGCTCGATCGAGCGGCGAAACATGCCCACACCCAAGCTCAGTCCCAGCCACCACAAGAGCGAACCGACCCACACCCCGAGCACCAGAAAGGCCGCGCGGAGCAGCGCCGCCGGTGCGCCGCCGAGCCCGAGGGCCGCGAAAATCGCAAGGAAAACCAGGATCGTCACCGGGTTGGTGATGGTCAGGGCAAAGGCGGAAGCAAAGCCGCGGACCAGCGTTTCCGGATCGGATTCCTCGGTCACCTTTTCCTGCGCCTTGGAAAAGAGGGCCGACCCGCCGGAATAGAGCAGGTAAACGCCGCCGGCGGCGCGCAGCCAGTCTTCCCAGCTGATCAGCCAGCGATAGACCAGGGTGAGACCGAAGGCGGCCACGACCCCGAACACCGCGTCGGCGGTCGCAGCACCCAGTCCCGACACCAGTCCGGAGAGCCGACCCTCGAAAATCGTGCGGCGCAGGCACAGGATGCCGACCGGACCGACCGGCACCGCGATCACCACGCCGACCACGATGCCTTTTATGAGAAACACCAAAAGCATCTGTGGCTATCTTGCGCGCAAACCTGGATCACTCTCCGGGAACGGAAGCCGAGGCGCAATGCGCCGGCTTTCCCACGATAAGACTTGCGCTATGCTGGCCGCGAGAATGCGATTCACGCGCGATCCCTGTTGCACGGAGGTTGCCGATGCCCGATCCAGAGAACGCCCATCAATTCGAGTTTGTCTCGATCGACGGCGAGAAGCTGCCGCTAGACGCCTGGCGCGGCCGGCCGGTGCTGGTCGTCAACACCGCGTCCTACTGCGGCTACACCCCGCAATACCGCGATCTCCAAGCCTTGTGGCAACGCTATCGCGACCGCGGTCTCCTCGTGCTTGGCGTGCCGTCCAACGATTTCGGCCAGCAGGAGCCGGGGTCCGCGCCCGAGATCAAAAAATTCTGCGAAACCAATTATGCGATTGACTTTCCATTGGCGCAGAAATGCCGGGTCGTCGGCAGCAAGGCTCATCCGTTCTACCGCTGGATCGCCGACAGTTTGGGCGAGGCCGGCTCGCCGCGCTGGAATTTCCACAAATTCCTGATCTCCCCCGAGGGCGAATTGGCCGGCGCCTGGCCCTCGCAGGTGGCGCCGGGCGACCCCCGCATCACCGGCGAAATCGACCGGATGCTCCGGCCCAGAACAGCTGAGGTCAGGCGGGCGCCGGCTCCCCGCGAAGCCCCGGTGCTGCGGCGGGGGGCGGCAATTCGGCGGCGCTGGCGAGGGTTCTGACCGCCAGCATCTGGCGCTTGCCGCGGATCTCGATCTCCTGGCGCGGGAAGGCGGAAAGGTCGGACCCGGCGCGCCGCGCCACCTCCTCGGAGACCACCAGCTCGACGCCAAATTCCTTGGTCAGCTCCTCGAGTCGGCTGGCGGTATTGACCGCATCGCCGATCGCGGTGATCGCGGTAGCGCCGCCATAGCCCATCTCGCCGATGATGATCGGCCCGGCGTGGATGCCGATGCCGATGCGCAGCGGCTGTTCGATTTCATCGCGCAACGAGGCGTTGAGCTCGTCCATCCGCTGCGACATCGACCGGGCGGCGGCGAGCGCCTCGCGGCAGCCCACCTGGGCGCCGCTCTCGATGCCGAACAATGCCATGACCCCATCGCCGAGAAACTTGTCGACGCGGCCGCCGGCGCTCTCGACCGCGCGCCCGACCGCGGCGAAATAGCGGTTGAGGATGAACACCACGTCATAGGGCAGCCGGCCTTCGGAAAGAGCGGTAAAGCCGCGGATGTCGGCGAACAGGATCGCGATCTCGCGTTCGCTGCCCTGCGCGAAATCGACCCGACGGCGTCCGTCCATGGGGTAGGCGAAGGGCGGCAGCAGCGGCGTCACCTCGACTGCACCCATTGGCCGCAACTGGCAGGCCAGGCGCACATTGGGGGTGGCCGCGATGCGACGCAGCACCCGGCGCTCGGTATCGCCGGGGGGACCGACGCTGCCGATCTCGCCGCGCACCCGCACCCGGCAGGTCGAGCACCGGCCGCGGCCGCCGCACACATGGGCGTGCGGGACGCCGAGGAGCCGGCTCGCTTCGAGCACGCTGGTGCCGGGGATCACATCGATGTGGCGGCCATCGGGATAGCCGACGCGCACCAGGCCGTGGCTGCGCTGCCACAGCCGGCGCACGAGCCGCGCCAGCAGCACGGCGGCGATCGTCGCCGGCAAAGAACCAGTCTAAGAGCGTGCCGATCAGATCGAGCTCGCGCGCCACCGCCGGCGACGGCAGGCGCATATGGGCAAAGGCGGCGCGGGTCCAGGCGGGGTCGGCGGCGAGGGCGGCGACCTGCCGCCCGGCTTCGATCGCGCCGAGCAAGGACAGGACCGGCACCAGCACCGCGACGACGAGCGCGCTTGGCTGCGCCCGGGCGTACCACGGCCGGACCCGCAGCCAATAATGCAGACCGATCATCGCGTGGCTCCAGGCGACCACCAAGGTTAGCAGCTGCAGCACGCCGCGCTCGGGCGCATGAACGAAATAGTTCCACAGGACATATGTGTAATAGAGGTCGTAGGTGCCGAAAAAACTGTCGGAAATGCGGGTGCCGACGACGTGACGGGCGAGCAGGATCGGGATCGCAAAGCCGAGCCCGACCTGCATCAGCTCGCCGCCGCGCAGCCGCAGGGTCCGCCGCTCCCATAACGCCCACAGCGCCAGCGTGTAATGCGTGAGGAAGCTGCCATAGAGCAGCGCCTGCGCCAGCGGGTTCGACCAGAACCGAAAGACGTAGACGAGCACGATCTTCCATCGCCGGCAGCGAGATGAGCCCCGTGGCGTGGTTCAAGAGATGCATCGTCACGTAGGCGAGCATCACCACGCCCGAAAAAAGCCGCACTCGGCGGATCATTGGGCGGCCCGGAGGGGATGGTCGCCCGATTGCGAGTTCCGTCGCCGGCGCGCGGTCAGCCGAGCGCATTCTAGCCGCCCGAATTCCGGCCGCTCGCAATGCTGCGCGCTTGCGCCGCACTGCGCGGACCGGCGGAGAATGGCAAAACGGCGCGGCCATGCTGGGGGCCTGCTCTATGCTGGAGATCCGTCATCTGGTCAAACATTTCGGCGCGCTGATCGCGGTCGACGATGTATCGTTCATGGTTCCGCGCGGCGAAGTCTTGGGCTTTCTCGGTCCGAACGGCGCCGGCAAATCGACGACGATGAAGATGATCACCGGCTTTGTCGCACCCACGGCCGGCACCGCGATCGTCTGCGGCCACGACATTGCCCGCGAGCCGATCGCGGCAAAGCGGTGCATCGGCTATCTGCCCGAGGGCGCCCCCGCCTATCCCGACATGACGCCCGGCCGAGTTCCTCGGCTTTATCGCCCATATCCGCGGCTTTGCCGGACGCGAGGCGCAATTGCGCATCGGCCGGGTGGTCGAGATGATCCATATCGCCGAGGTCCTGCACCAGCCGATCGAGACCTTGTCGAAGGGCTACCGGCGCCGCGTCGGGGTGGCCCAGGCATTGCTGCACGACCCGCAGGTGCTGATCCTCGACGAGCCGACCGACGGGCTCGACCCCAACCAGAAATACGAAATGCGCAAGATCATTGCCGCGATGCGCCCGGACAAGGCGATCATCATCTCGACCCATCTGCTCGAAGAGGTCGAGGCGGTGTGCAGCCGGGCGATCATCATCGCCCGCGGCCGGGTCCTCGCCGACGCGACCCCGGCCGAGCTCGCACGGCGCTCGCGCCACCACAATGCGGTGCGCCTGGTCGTCGCCGGCGGCGAGCCTGCGCAAATCCGGGCCGAGCTCTCGCGGCTGCCGGCGGTGGCCGCGGTCGAGCCGGTCACCGACAGCGAAGGCGACGCGCTCCTGGTCTTTCCGCGGGGCGGCGAGGACCTCGTCGCCGACGTCGCCGATCTCGCCCGCACCCATCGCTGGCAGGTGGCGCTGCTGCGGGTCGAGCACGGTCGGCTCGACGACGTCTTCCGCGAAATCACCACCGCACCCGCCGAGACCGCCCCGCTCGCCGCTGCCGCCTGACCCGCCATGCGCAACGTCCTGACCATCTTTCGCCGCGAGCTCGCGAGCTATTTCGCGACGCCGCTCGCCTACGTGTTCATCGTGATTTTTCTGGTCATGGCCGGGGTGCTGACCTTTTTCGTCGGCGATTTCTTCGAGCGCGGCCAGGCCGATCTGCAGCCCTTTTTTGCGTTTCATCCGTGGCTCTACCTGGTGCTGATCCCGGCATTGTCGATGCGGCTGTGGGCCGAAGAGCGCAAGAGCGGGACGATCGAATTGTTCCTGACCCTGCCGATCCGCATGACCGAGGCGGTCATCGGAAAATTCCTCGCCGCCTGGTGCTTTGCCGGGATCGCGCTGGCGCTGACCTTTCCGTTCTGGATCACGGTCAACCTGCTCGGCCATCCCGACAACGGGGTGATCCTGGCGAGCTATATCGGCAGCTGGCTGATGGCCGGGGCATTGCTCGCGATCGGCGCCTGCGTGTCGGCGGCGACCAAGAACCAGGTGATCGCCTTTGTCGTGACCGCGGCCATCGCCTTTGTCTTTACCGTCGCCGGGTCGCCGGTGGTGTTGGGGCTGTTCCAGGGCTGGGCGCCGCAATGGCTGATCGGGGCCGTCACCCAGGCGAGCTTTCTCGACCATTTCAACGCCATCACCCGCGGCGTCCTCGATGTGCGCGACGTCGCCTATTTCGTGTCGATCATGATCGCCTTCCTCTTCGCCAACGCGATCCTGGTCGACCTCGAAAAGGCCGAGTGAGATGAACACGACTTCCCGCTCTGCCGGCTTTTTCGGCTCGCGCCGTGCGGTCGCGGTCGCGGCACTCGTCTGCATCGGGCTGATGCTCGTTTCGGCCAACATCATCATCGGCCGGTTCTTTAATGCGCGGCTCGATCTGACCGCCGAGCACCTCTACACGCTGTCGCCCGGCACGCTGCACACGTTGGCGCACATCGACGAGCCGATCACCCTGCGCTTTTATTATTCGAACCGGCTCGGCGACGATGTCCCGGCTTATGGCGTCTATGCCGCGCGGGTGCGCGAACTGCTCGATCAGTACGTCGCCGCGGCGCACGGCAAGCTGCGCCTCGAAATCTACCATCCCCAGCCGTTCTCGAACGTCGAGGACCAGGCGGTGGCCTTCGGCTTGCAGGCGGTGCCGCTCGACAGCGAGGGCGACCAGGTTTACTTCGGCCTCGCCGGCACCAACTCGACCGACGACCAGCAGGTCATCGCGTTCTTTTCACCCGAGCGCGAGCGCTTTCTCGAATACGATCTGACCAAGCTCGTGCACAGCCTCGCCTTCCCGAAAAAGCCCGTGGTCGGGCTGATCTCCAGCCTGCCGCTCGAAGGCAACATGATGGCGATGATGCAGGGCCAGCCGAGCCAGCCGATGGCGGTGATCCAGCAGCTGAAGCAGCTCGACAAGGTCGAGCCGCTCGGCAGCGACCTCGGCGCCATTCCCGCCGATGTCGACGTCTTGATGGTGGTGCACCCGCAGCACCTCCAGCCGAAGACGATGTTCGCGATCGACCAGTTTGTTCTGAAGGGCGGCAAGGCGCTGATTTTCGTCGACCCGCATTCGGAATTGCAGGCTTCGCAGCCGAGCCAGCTCAACCCGCCGGGCTCGCCGACCGGCAGCAATCTGGCGCCGCTGTTCAAGGCCTGGGGCTTCCAAATGTCGCCCAAATTCGTCGCCGGCGACCGTCGCGACGCGCAGGAGGTCAGCGTGCCGGTGCCGGGCCATGGCGACCAGCCGCTCGACTATGTCGCCTGGCTCGACCTGCACGCCGCGAACCTCAATCGCAGCGACATGATCACCGCCGATTTGAGCCATGTCGACATGGCCTCGGCCGGCATCCTCACCCCGCTGCCGGGCGCAAAGACAAACATCGAGCCGCTGATCTGGACCTCGCGCGATTCGGACAAGATCCCGGTCGAGAAGCTCGACGGGATGCCCGACGTCGCCGGCCTGCTCGCCAATTTCAGGCCGGACGGCAAGCGCTATATCCTCGCCGCCCACGTCACTGGCATGGTCGATACCGCGTTTCCCGACGGCCCGCCCGGGCAGACGCCGCCGGCGCCGGCCAAACCCAAGGGTGCCAAGACGGCCGCAGCGAAGAGGGCCGGCGGCCCGGCGTGGCTCAAGCAGTCGGCGCATCCGATCAACGTCGTCGTCGTCGCCGACACCGACATGCTCGACGACCGGCTGTGGGTGCAGAGCCAGAATTTCTTCGGTCAACAGCTCGTCGTGCCGATCGCCAACAACGGCGACTTTGTCGCCAATGCGATCGACGTGCTGGCCGGCGGCCAGGATCTGATCGGCCTGCGCAGCCGCGGCACGGCGACCCGCCCGTTCGAGGTGGTCGACCGCATCCAGCGCCAGGCCCAGGCGCGCTACAGCGCCGAGGAGCAAGCGCTGCAGGCCAAGCTCAAAGCTACCGAAGCCCAGCTCGCCGACCTGACCGGGAGGAACGAGGCCGGCGCTCCGGCCACGCTGTCGCCCGAGCAGAGCAAAGCGGTCGAGCAGTTCCGCGCCGACATGCTGCAGACCCGCCGCCAGCTGCGCGATGTGCAGGCGGCATTGCGCCGCAACATCCAAGAGCTGAAGGAAGGATTCGAATTTCTCGACATCGCGCTGATCCCGATCATCGTCGCGGTGGCGGCGATCATCGTCGGGGCGGTGCGCGTCAAGCGTCGTCGCCGGCGTGCGGTGGAAGCGTGAACGCCGGTCCGGCAACCGGCGAGAGGGCGCCATGCAGCAACGCAGTTTGATCCCGTTGGCCGCCGCGACGGTGGTGCTAGCGGCGGTGGCGGCGGCGGCGCTGGTCACCGGCGGCTACCGCGCCAGCCGCCCGGCGGCCGACCAGCCCGCGCTGCCCGGTTTGGCGGACAAGCTCGGACAGGTCGTTTCGGTAGCGGTTCGGCGCCGCGGCCTCGACCTGACTTTCGTGCGCGACGGCAACGACTGGCTGGTCGCGCAAAAGGGCGGCTATCCCGCCGCGTCCGGGAAAATCCCCCGGATCGTTCTGGCGCTGGCGGACCTGACCCTGGTCGAGCCGAAAACCCGCGAGCCCGACCTCTACCCGCGCCTCGAAATCGGGGATCCGGGCAAAGGCAAATCGACCATGGTCACGCTCCGGGACAAATCCTCGGCGGTGCTGGCCCGGTTGATCGTCGGCAAGCAGCGCTACGACCGGCTCGGCGAAGGCGATAATGGGGTCTACGTCAGAAAGCCCGGCGACCCGCAGTCGTGGCTGGCGCGTGGCTCGCTCGATTTCTCCGACGAAATGGCGAACTGGCTCGACCGGAGGATCGTCGACATCCCCGACAAGCGCATCGCCAAGGTCAGCCTGATCCAGCCGGACGGCTCGACCCTGATGCTGAATCGAGCCGCGCCGAGCGCGAAATTCGCGGTGGCGGGGGCGCCGGCGAACGCCAAATACAAGGACGAGGCGGTGTTGGGCGAGCCGGCGATGGCGCTCGAGACCCTCGATCTCGACGACGTGCAGCCGGCGACGAAGCTGAGGGTGCCGGACAAGGGCGTCACCGCCGCGTCATATACGAGCTTCGACGGGCTGAGGGTCAACCTCAAGCTCTTCCAGCACGACAACAAGAACTGGATCGAGCTCGCCGCCGCTGGCTCCGGCAAATCCGCGGCGGAGGCGAAGAAGATCGATGACCGGGTATCGCGCTGGGTCTATCAGATCCCGTCCTATAAGGCGAAGATGATGCAGACCAAGCTCGCCGACCTGCTCGAGCCGCCCAAGGGCTCCTGATCCTGGATGACCGGCCGTCGTTCCGGCGCATGGGCCTTCCAAGCTGGTCCGGTTCCGTTTCCACCGCTGAAAGCCGGGAATGATGGGTCCGCCGGGGTGGTGATGAATCCGAGATACCCCGGTCTCTCCGCAGCTCCGCCGTCGGAGCTCGGGCTCCGAGCGTAAACAGGTGGCGCCGCATGGCGTCGCTGGCTTAGATTTCGCCGACCGAGATCAATCAGGGGAAACGCGACATGGCCATCGGTGCGGAACTTTTGACCGGCGCGCTCGCCGGCATTGCCTTTGTCGGCTGCAGCCTGGCCAACGCAAGGCCGGCGCACGCCGCCCAAGGATCGGCGCGGCCGGGCCGGCGCCGCGAGGTCGTCGTCAACGGCAAGCGGGTCAAGACCGTCGACGTCCACGCCCACACAATCGTCCCGGAGGCGGCGGCGGTAATCAGCCATCCGCTCGAGGCGCCGGGGCTGTTGTGGCAGAATCTCTCCGACCGCATCGCTGAGATGGATGCGGAGGGGATCGATGTCGAGGCGCTCAGCATCAACCCTTATTGGTACCGTGCCGAGCGTGACGCGGCCGCCGAGCTGATCAAGATCCAGAACGAGAAGCTCGCCGAATTCTGCGCCGTCACTCCCGACCGCTTTGTCGCTTTCGCGACCGTGGCGCTGCAGCACCCGCAGCTCGCCGTCGAGCAGCTCGAGCACGCGATCAAGCATTTGGGGCTGCGCGGGCTCTCGGTCGGCGGCAGCGTCGCCGGCCAGGAATTGGCCGACCCGAAATTCCACCCGGTCTGGGCCAAGGCCGAGGAGCTCGGCATCCTGATATTCATGCACCCGCTCGGGACCCGCGAATTGGAGCCGAGCGGCCGGCTCAAGGGCAGCGGCCTCTTGACCAACACGATCGGCAACCCGCTCGAAACCACGATCGCCTTGTCGCACCTGATCTTCGAGGGGACGCTCGACCGCTTCCCGGGCTTGAAGATCTGCGCCGCGCATGGCGGCGGCTTTCTACCGTCCTACGCCAACCGCTCGGACGCGGTGATCACCACCTTCCCGAACCGGGTCGGCCCATTGCCCAAGAAAAAACCAACGCAGTACCTTAAGGACGGTCAGCTCTATTTCGACTCGATCATGTTCACGCCGGAAGGGATGCGTCACCTGATCGCCGAGAGCGGGGTCGGGCAAGTGGTCATCGGCACCGACTATCCGTTTCCGTGGAACAAGGTGCCCGTTGATCATATCATGTCGATCCCGGGCTTGAGCGACGACGAGCGCATCGCGATCCTGGGCGGCACCGCGGCGAAGCTGCTCGGCATAACGGCCTAAACCAAAGCGCGCGCCGGGCCGGCTCGGAAACATGCGCTGGCAGATCGTAAAGCGCATCCGGCGCAAGGTGGATGTGGCGACCCCCAATCGACCGCGAAGGGACTGACCCGGCCGTCCACGCCTTCTCGGAGTCAACACCACGTCTTTCAAAAGACGTGGGTCGCCGGACCAAGTCCGGCCACGCCGAGACTGCGGCTTATGGCAGCATCCTTAATAGCTACTGTCAGCTGCGCGAGAAAGCTGACCCGGACAGCCGTGGAAAAATTCCGGGCATGACGATCATATTGCAACCCCGCGCAGTGGTGCGAGGGCGCTACAGCTGCGCGACGCCGGCGCGCGCGCAGTCTTCATCCTGTTGCGAGGTCCCACCACCGACGCCGCAGGCGCCTTCGACGACGCCGTTCCTGATGATCGGAACCGCACCCTGGCCCATGATCATGTGACCGCCTTCGGCAGCGGCGATACCGCGCGGGGTAGGCTGGTCGGCACGCGCCGCCAACTCGCCGCTGGCCCGGCCAAAGGCGGCCGAAGCGACGGCCTTGCCCTGGCTGCCATAAGCGCTCGCCCAGATCGCCCCATCCATGCGTTGGAGCGCGATCGGCCGCCCGCCGGCGTCACACACCGCGGCGCTGACCTTGATGCCCAGCTCCTGGGCTTTCGCCAGGGCGCCGCGAACAATCCGGTTGGCTTCTTCCAGGGTCAGCGCCATCGTCCTCTCCCTTGCGCCAGAATATTGGTCCCCGCCGCTCGGCGGACGGCCGACTATAACGCACGGTCATCAGGACATCGGGGCGAATCAGCGAGACCGCATCCGCGACGGCGAAGCGGGTCAAGCAAGCGGGCCGAAAGCGGGCGGCGGGATGCGGCGCCGCGAGGCGGCCTCATAGGCGAAGGCGATCCGCAGCAGAACATCTTCCTTGCCGGGCTCGGCGCGGAACACCAATGAAAACGGCAGTCCCGGCGGCGGGATCGTGGTCGCGGCGTCGGAGGCGACCGGCACGTAGCGAGTGCGGTCGGCGCTGAGGGCGAAGGCCGGATCGTAGACGGGGTGACGTAGCCGGCCGGGACCAGCATTTCGGTCAATCCGGCATTCGGGCCGTAGAACAGATTCGAGCCGCAGGTTCGACGGACCGCCCGAGGCATCGTGGGCGCCGCCGATCTTGGCCGGCGGCGGCGGTGTGTGCAGGCGCACCAGCGCATCGAGGCGGTTTTCCAGGATCACCATCATGTCGACCCGGCGCAGCAATTCGCGCAGCATGATGCGCTCGTCGACCCCCTGGCGTTTGCCCAGTGGGTTGCGCGGATCGACAACCTCTTCCCAGTTTTTGAAGGCGGCGCGCCCGTCGTCGCCCCAGAATTTCGAGCGTGCGTTGAGGCTGCGAAAATCCGCGAGGGTCTCGGTAAAGCCGCGGGCACGCCAGTCGGCGGCGCGCCGGCTCAGATATTGCGTCGACGTGAAAGCGGAACGACATCGCCAGCTCCTGTTGCTGGATCGTGGCGATGTCGAGGTTTGCGGGCGGTGCGATCCGACCCTCGGCCAGCTCGACCAGATAGTCGATCGGCGTCATCCCGCCCGCGCCGAAGATTTTTCCGGACATGAACTCGGTCGGCCGGATCGCCGCCGCGAACTCCTCGAACAGCGGTTGGCCTTCGGGATCGAGGCGAAAGAAGAGATCGGGCATGAACACCGGTACCAGCCGCGCCAAAGCCCGGCGGAAATCGGGGTTCATACGTTCGAGGTCGCGATCGGGCTCCCACAGCGGATCGGACGATTCGACCAGGGCCGCACCGAGCTGTTCGCCGAGCACCGATTTGATCTCGGCCGCGGCAGCGGTGGCGATCGGCGCCGGCGCCTTGGCTCCGGGCGGCACCAGCATCGACTCGCGGATGACCCCGATGCGCATGCCGGCGAGCGACCCCGCGGCGCCGGTCATCCGGGCGTGGCTCGCATAAGGGGTCCGCCAGCACCGAGGAGCGCGGCACCGTCGTATAGGGTCGCGCGGGTCGTAATAGCCGGCTCCGGGTCCTTCAGCGCGTCGAGCACCTTGGCGCAATCGACGATCGTGCGGCAGAGAATGCCGCTCCGGTCGCAATAGATGTCGGCGCCGATCGCCCCGCCGTTGAAGCCGAGCATCGCCTTGTGCGGCAGGATCAATGCCACGGCGTTGTGGTTGGCGGGGCCGCGGGTCGAAGCGCGGGTTTCCTCGCCCAAGCTCGCCATCACGAGGTTGGCGCTGACCGACACGCCCGAGCCCGACGACGAACCGAGCGAGGCGGCGCGCGTCGTATCATAGGGGTTGGCCGGGTTGCCGGCCCAGCTCGAGCGCTGATAGCCGAGGGTCGAGGGCAGCACCTTTTCGGGCCGGTGGTGGCCGCCGGGATCGCCGGCCCGGCCGTTGTATTCGGTGTTGACCGCCTTGGCAAAGATGATGGCTCCCTTGTTGCGCAACTGCTCGACCAAGACATGGTCGCGCGCCGGAAAATCGATGTCGTAGGCCGCGTCGCCACCGGCCGTCGTGCGCATGTCCTTGGTGTCGAACGGGTCCTTGAACGAGAACACGACCCCGTACATCGGCATCTCGTCGAGCGGCGGGTTGCGGCCATAGGTGCGGTCGAGTTCGGCGGCATGTTCGAGCGCGTCGGGGAGCTGGCGGAACACCTCGCAGACCGGTGGCGCCTCGGGCGGCAGCGGGCCCTCGGACGGGTGCCGGTCGAACTCGCCGCGGCAGGTGACCGAGCGCTCGCCGCGGATGTTCAAGGTGGCGAGCGCATTCAATTGGCCGGCATCGGGGATGCCGGCGATCATCCCGTATTGCTGCTGCACCTGGGGATCGGAGGCGGTCGGCTCCATGCGGCCCCATTCGAGCGGCGGCCCGCGCGTATTTGTCGAGATCGGGCAGGATCGTCGCGGCCGCGACGGTTTCGGTCGGAAAGCGGAGCGGCGCCATCGCCCGCACCGCACCCGTGGCC
This sequence comes from uncultured Alphaproteobacteria bacterium, assembly GCA_963795485.1. Classification (GTDB taxonomy): domain Bacteria; phylum Pseudomonadota; class Alphaproteobacteria; order ATCC43930; family CGMCC-115725; genus AP-15. The sequence goes on along the minus strand of CAWCIL010000006.1, from coordinate 55,698 downwards.
GCCGGGACCGGCGCGCCGTCCCGGGTCACCAGCGCGCTGGCGACGCCGTTATAGGCGCGGGTTCGGGCGATATAATGCCGCACGACCGCTACGCAACTGGTCCGCCCGGCCCGGATCGCCCGGTGCAATTCGTCGATCGTCGCCTCTTCGAGCCGAAACGGCTCTCCCGGCGGCCCGCCGTCTTGTTCGCTCATGGCGCCCGCCCATCAACCGCCGGCCGGCCTCCAGCCGCGCGGGCCAGCCTACAACGGCCGCCGCGACCGCACCAGCCTTGATCAGAGGCCGCTACCACGAGCCTCCGTGCCTTGTCAGCAAAGCCGATGCTGGGCAGCGGCAATGCGCCGCTCGCGACCATGCCGGTTCAAGCCACCGACAGTTCGGCGAGGAGCTGCTTGCCTCTGGTCTCGGGTCCCGCGAAAACCGCCGCGGCGACGCTGAGGCGGCGAAGAACGTGCCGATCAGCATCGGGATCGCAAATCCGGAATGCCAGTTGATCGCGAAATAGGTGATGATCGGCGACGTCAGCCGCCGAAGATGGCGCCCTGATGATAGACGAAGCCGGCCGCCGTCGCACGCACTTCGGTCGGGAACCGTTCGGCGAGATAAGCCGGGTAGAGCGTATGCATGCCGCCGCCGCCAAACAGGCCTTGCACCGTGAAAAACACGACGATCATCGTGTAATCGTGTGTCAACAGGTAAAGCGGTGCGATCGGGATCGTCAGCAGAGCCGGGATGATGATCGCCCAGCGGCGGCCGAAGCGGTCCGCGAGCCAGCCATAGGCCGAACCGGACAAGAAAAACACGATGCTTTGCAGCATGATCGGCAAGGCCACCAGCCCCGGGCTGAGGTGCAGATCCTTTTGCAGATAGGTCGGGAACAGCCCGCCGACCGAATAGCCGACGACAAAGGCGCTGGCCATCCACCAGCACGCGGTCATTGTATTGGCGAGCAGGCCGCGCTTGAAAATCTTGAGCAGCGGCACCTTGACCTCGCGCTGCTGTAGGCGCTGCAGCCGGCGGTTCTCGACCCATACCGGCGGCTCTTTGACATAGCGGCGCACATAGACGATCCACAGCGCCGGCAGGACGCCGATCATCAACAGGCCGCGCCAGCCGATTGGTATAGAGCAACCCATAAGCCGCGCTCGACAACAGGGCGCCGAGACCCCACGACGATTGCAGCACGCCGCCCATAAAGCCGCGCGAGCGGATCGGCCACGATCTCCATCGCCAGTGCCGCGCCGCACGGCCATTCCGCGCCCATGCCGATGCCGAGCAACGCCCGGAACAGAAACAGGAACCAGAATGCCGGCGAGAAGGCGGCGATGAAATTGCACGCCGAATACCACGCGATCGAGATCATCAGCGGTTTTTTGCGCCCGATCCGATCGGCGAGCCAGCCCGAGCCGGTGGCGCCGACCAGCCGCATCCACAGGGTTATGGTAAAGACCGCGGTTACCGCGGTCAACGGCGACGTGGAACTCCTGCGAGATCGGCAGCATGATCAGCAGGAAGATCGTGAAATCGAAGGCGTCCAGGGTCCAGCCGAGCCAGGCGGCGACCCAGGCCAGCCATTGCTCCTTGGTCGGCTCCTTCCACCATGGAATGGGTTTCAGAGTCTCTACGGCTGATCGACATGGTGAACCTCCCGTTTGATACGGCTCCTTGATCGGAGCCTTGCGGAAATCATGATGCGGCGCCGGTCGGAGCGCTCGCCGAATTCCGATCGCCAGCCCACCCGATGCGCGCCGCGCACTGAAGCAAAACGGCCTCTCCCGACTGCAATGCCGGAAGAGGCCGCTTCTTCGGTCTACCAGCGGCGGCCGGTTCAGGCCACGACCAGTTCGGCGGAGAGTTCCTTGCCTCTGGTTTCTGGGCCAAGCGCGATCGCGATGGCAAAACTCAATGCCGCGGCAGATGGTCCCGACCAGCATCGGGATGGCGTAGCCGAGATGCCAGGCAGTGGCGGCATAGGCCAGGATCGGCGCCACCAGCCCGCCCCAGATCGCGCCCTGGTGATAGCAGAAGCCGGCCGCCGTGGCGCGCACCTCGGTCGGGAACCGCTCGGCGAGGTAGCTCGGCGCCTGGCTGGCGAAGCCGCCGCTGCCGAACGCCCCCTGGACCACATAGGCCCACCAGATCAGCGTGAAATTGCCGGTCAACAGATAAAGCGGGGCGATCGGGATCGCGATCAGGGCCGGCAGGATCTGGGCCGCCCTGCGACCGATTTTATCGGCCACCCACCCCCAGCTTATGCTGGCGAGAAAGACGACGAGGTTGGCAGCGACGCCGATCTCGCCGATCGCCCCGGGCGACATCTTCAAATCGACCTGCAGATGCGTCGGGAACAGCACGTTGATCGAATAGTAGAGAACGAACCCGCTGGCCATGAACCAGCAGCAGTTCAGCGTATTGAGGATCATGCCGCGCTTGAAGATGCTCAACAGCGGCGCCTTGACCTCGCGGTGCTGGGTGCGCTGCAGGCGCCGGTTCTCGACCCAGACCGGCGGCTCTTTGACAAAAAAGCGGACATAGACGACGGCCAGCGCCGGGAGCACGCCGATCCATAGCAGGCCGCGCCAGCCGATCGAATTATAGAACAGGCCGTAGCACGCGAACGACAGCAGAAAGCCCAAGCCCCAAGAGCCCTGCAGCAGCCCACCCATCATCCCGCGCGAGCGGATCGGCCAGGTTTCCATCGCCAGCGAGGCGCCGGCCGGCCACTCGGCGCCCATGAACGAGGCCGAGCACGGCGCGAGCGCAGAACAGAAACAGGAACGTCGGCGAAAACCCGGCGATAAAGTTGCACAACGAGTAGCCGAGGATCGCGATCATCAGCGGCTTCTTGCGCCCGAACCGGTCGCCGAACCAGCCCGAGGCGGTGGCGCCGATCAGCCGCATCCACAAGCGTAATGCGTAAACACGAACGTCACCGCCGTCATCGAGACGTGAAACGTCTGCGCGATCGGATGCATGATCAGCAGGAAGACGGTGAAGTCGAACGCGTCGAGCGTCCAGCCCAGCCACGCCGCGACAAAGGCGTACCACTGATCCTTGGTCGGCTCCTTCCACCACGGGATACCCCTTACGCTCTCCGCCGCCGCCATGACACACTCTCCTGTTCGAGACGGCCCCCTTGAAGAGGAGCCTTGCAGCAAGTGTAGGGCAGTAGTGCGCGAATGTCTCTGGCTATTTTGCTCATTTTTATTGCGGTCAAAATTTAGGCGGTTGGCCGTGACCCGCGATCCATTGATGACGAGTGGGCGCGCTGCCCGACGCGGCTGGATTTGTGCCGGACGCCAACGACGAACGAGTCAGCTAATCCCAGCGCGCACGATATTTGCACGTGCCATGGCTTCTCGGCGGTGTCGCCGTCGCGCAAAACCGATGCCGACTGCACATCGCTTCGGCTAAAACGCCACGGACTCGGCCGAACCCTTCGATCCGAGCCGAGCCAAGTCAGCGGGGAATATGGCCGAACAGCGCATCGACGCCGTCGAGGACAGCCGCCCCCAACCGCCAGCCCCGGAATGGCAGCGCACGCTCTGGGCCATGGTCGGCATCCAGTTCGTGATGACCATGGCGTTTTCGATGCTGAGCCCGATCATGCCGCTGTTTCTGCCGGTGCTCGGGGTCCGCTCGGCGAGTGCGGTCGATTTGTGGGCCGGCATCCTCTCCGGCGTGACATCCTTCGTCGCGGCTTTTGCCTCGCCGCTGTGGGGGCGTCTCGCCGACCGTCGCGGCCGCAAGTTGATGCTGCTGCGCTCGAGCGTGGCGATCGGCATCTTCGCGGCGCTGATGGGGATCGCCGCGAACGTCTGGCAGTTCTTCGCCTTTCGCGCGCTGATGGGCGTGTTCGCCGGGTTCTCCAGCTCGGCGATTGCGCTGGTCGCGAGCCAGGCGCCCGAAGAACGGCTCGGTTTCGCGCTCGGCTGGCTCAGCACCGGCCAACTCGTCGGCTCGCTGGTCGGCCCGCTGCTGGGCGGTACGCTGGCCGATGCGACCCACAGCTACCGCATCCCGTTCTATTGCACCGGGGCAACGGTTCTGCTGTCGACGGGCCTTGTGTGGTTTGGCGTGCGTGAGCGGTTCGTGGCACCGCCGCGGACCCGCGGCGGACGCTCGCTGCTCGCCAGCCTGATCGCGGTCGCGCGCTCGCCGGGGCTCTTGCCATTGTTTTTTGTGCTGCTGATGGCCCAGTTCGGGGTGCGCACGGTGCAGCCGGTCGTGACCCTGTTCGTCAAGGAGCTGGTGGGCATGCGGCCCGATCTCGCCACCTTGAGCGGCATCGCCTTTTCGGTGACCGGGCTCGCCGACGTCGTCGCCTCGCCGTTTCTCGGCAAGCGCAGCGATGTGCTCGGCTATCGCCGGGTCTTGCTGATCAGCCTGTTGGGGGCGACCCTGATGACCCTGCCGCAAGCTTTTGCCGGCAATTACTGGATCTTTACCGCCGAGCGCTTTGGCGTCGGCATGTTCATCGGCGGCATCTTGCCGACCGCGAACGCGCTGGTCGGGCGGCTGGTGCCGCGAGCACAGCGCGGCACGGTCTACGGCATCACCGCGTCCGCGATGTTTCTCGGCAATTCATTGGGCCCGCTGAGCGGCGGCGCCGTCGCGGCGGCGTTCGGGCTGCGCTGGGTGTTTCTCGTCACGGGCGCGGTGCTGCTGGCAAATTTGGTCTGGGTCTATTATCGCGTGCCGGAATACGCTGACACCGCCAATTCATAGAAGGCACTCGAGAATGGGCGCGCCCCTCTGATCCGGTAGCGCAAAAATCAGGGGCGGAACGGGTGGTTCATGATCGCCTGCTGCTCGGGTGTCAGCGCTTGGTAGAGCGCCTGGAGCGCCGGCTTGGCCGATTGCAGCGCGTCGAGCTTCGCCGACAGGAATTGCTGCGCCCGGTCCAGCCGGTCGAGCAATGTCGTTTCTTCACGCGGTTTGAGCTCTTGGCACAGCTGCCGCTCTTTCTGCTGCTCGCTGTCGGCGATGCTCTGCAATTTGTCCCATAGCGGGCGCTGCTGCGCGGTAAGGCCGAGCTTCGCTTCGACATAGGCGCGGCGTGCGGCCCGCCAGGCGAGCCGGTCGATGCAGCGTTCCCGCGGGTCCCAGCGCATCATCCACATCCGGCGCATCGGGCCGTCCCGCATTCCCCAGCCGCCCCGGTCGTTCATCCCCTGGCCGCGCATCTCCTGGCCACGCATCCATTGGCGGTGCATCCACGGGCCGCCGCCGGCTTGTTCCCCAACCCCCTGCGCCTCGCCCCCCTGTGCGCTGCCCGCTTGGCCCTGTGCGCTGCCCGCTTGGCCCTGTGCGCTGCCCGCTTGGCCCTGTGGGCTACCCGATTGGCCCTGTGCGCTACCCGCTTGGCCCTGCCCGCTTGCCGGGGCGGTCTGGCTTGGCGGGGTCCCGGTATTCTCCTCCGGCTGGGCGAAGGCCGGCACCGCCATTGCGGCTGTGAGAGCGATTACAAGGGCGGGCAACTTCCTGTTCACGAAGACCTCCGTCGAATTGCGGCTCGATGGCCGAGGCGCGTTCGATCAGGGGTATGCAGCCGCTGCCGGAACGATCCCCGCCTCAGCCGCCGCCGGAACGATCCCCGCCTCAGGCGGCTCCGGGCGGCGCTGCCGGGCTCAGCCCTCGAGCCGCCGCAGGTATTGCGCGACAAAATCGCAGCCGACTAATTCCTTATAGGCCTCGGTCAGCCTTTGGGTCACCGGCCCCGGCACCTGGCCGGCGCCGAAGGTGCGGCCGTTCAGGCTGCGCACGCCGCAGATGCACAGGCTCGTCGAAGTCAGAAAGCACTCGTCGGCGGTGTAGGCGTCGTAGAGATCGAGGTCGGCCTCCACGCACGGGATGCCGAACTGGCCGGCGAGGTCGATCACCGCCTGACGGCTGACCCCCGGCAGGACGTAGCGCTCCCTGGGCGTCGCGAGCCGGCCGTCGCGCACCAGAAAGATGTTGCTGCCCTGGCCCTCGGCGAGGTTGCCGTTGACGTCGAGCAACACCGCCCACGCCTCGGAATTCTGCGCCTTCACTTCGCGGTCGGCGAGGACCAGGTTCAGATATTGGTGCATCTTGGCGCGCGGCGACAACGAGTCTGGCGGGGTGCGGCGCAGCGAGGGTGTGATCACCTCGATCCCGTCGCGGAAATGCCGGGCGCGCTCATGCAATGGCAACGGCACGCACTCGACAATCAGGTTCGGCCCGTAATGTTCCCAATTGTCGCCCGGCACCGGGTGGATGCCGCGGCTGACCCGCTGCGCCAGCCAGTAATCCTCTCCGGGGGTCAAGAGATGCCGGTTGCGGTCGAGCACGTCGGCGCTGATCGCCACCATCTGCTCGGCCGCCATACCCGGATCGAGGTCGAGGTATTTCAGAGACCGGTAGAGCCGCGCCACGTGCTGTTCGAGGCGAAAGGCGGCGCCGTTGAAGCTGCGGGTCATGTCGAAGACCGCGTCGCCGCGCAGAAATCCTTGGTCGCGGAACGGGATCAGGACTTCGCTCTCCCGCACGATCCGCCCGTTGAACCACGCGACCCGCTCGTTTGCCAGCGCCATCCTCCGACCTCCTGCCGGTGCCCCGATAGAGTGTCGCCACCACCGGCGAAAAGCAATTCGAGGCGGATCGGCGCCGCTTACCAGACGCCCGGCAGCAAGCGCCAGCGCACCTGCCGGGCGTAATCCGCGTAGCCCGGCAACCCGGCCCGCAGCATCCGGTCCTCGACGACCGTGCGGCGCACGAGCCAGAGAGCGCCGGCAGCGCCGAGACCGGTCGCGAGCCACGAGCACAGTACGAGCCCGCTCGCCGCAATCGCCGGGATCGCGCCCGCATAACCGGGGTGACGCACCCAGCGATAGGGCCCGTCGGCGACGACGCGCTGCCCGCGGTCCTGCTGGAGGCGAACGGCGGACGAAAAGAAACGATTGACGTGCATCGCCCAGAGACCGAGGGCCGAGCCAGCAGCAAAGAGCGCGAGCCCGGCGAGACGCAATGGCAGCGGCACCGTGTCCGACCAATGGAAACGGCCGCGATCGAGGCCGGCGATCGCCCAATAGAAAAGACACAGCAGAAAGGCGACGCGGAGGCTCCATGGCGGCGGCTTGCCGCCGGGCCGCATCCGCTCGCGCGTCAGATCCTCGCCGATCAGGAACAGCCCGCCGACAGAGAGCGCCGCGATGACCGCGACATAGACCCAGTAGAGCGGAAGGTCGAACCGCCCCGCCGCGGCGAACAATATGACGGCAACGAGCAGCGGGAAGCCGAACGCCTGGGCCAGCATCCAGCCCGGCATGGCCGTCACCCGCGCAACATGCCGCCCGTGGCTTTCTCGACCTGAGCGACGAGGCGCTTTGAGAAGCCCTCGATCTCGGAATCGGTCAAGGTGCGGTCGTGCGGCTGCAATACGACCGTGATGGCCAGCGACTTCTTGCCCGATGGCAGGCCGGCGCCTTCGTAGACGTCGAACAGGCGGATCTCGGTCACGAGCTTTCGATCGACCCCCCGGGCCGCGCGCAGCAGGGTCTCGGCCGGCAATTCGCGATCGACGACAAAGGCGAAATCGCGCTCGATCGGCTGGAACACCGACAATTGCAGCGGCTGCTTGGCGCGGCCGGCGCGAGGCTCGGGAACGGCATCGAGCAATACCTCGAACGCAGCGAGCGGCGGCTTCGCATCGAGGGCCTCGATCACCGCCGGGTGCAGTTCGCCAAAGGCGCCCAGCGTCTTGGGCCCGAGGCGAATGCTGCCGGCCCGGCCCGGGTGGTACCAACCGGGTGGATCGGCGCCGGCCTGGACGCTCTCGGCCGGGGCGCCCATCGCGGCCAGTGCCGCCAATGCGTCGGCCTTGACCTGGTAGAGATCGACCTCGCGCAACTTTTCGCGCCAATGCCTGGGGCCGGCCCGCCCGGCGCGCAGCCCGGCTGCCGCCAGCATCTGGCCTTCCGGCGTGTCGTCGCGATAAAGCGGCCCCAGCTCGAACAACGCCGTATCGGCGAAACCGCGATCGGCGTTGCGCCGCGCGGCGGCGACGAGGGCCGGCAGCAGAGACGGCCGCATCATGTCGAGATCCGCGCTGATTGGGTTGACCACCCGCAATTCGGGTCTGGCGCCGCCGAACAGTTCGGCCTCGCGCGCCGAGATGAACGAGAAGCCCACGGTCTCGACCAGCCCGCGGGCGGCGAGCGCACGGCGGACTAGTTCGGAGCGCCGCCGGGCCGGGACCAGAGCCGGGCGTGGCAATGGCGCCGTGCGCGGCAACGGCATCGCCGGGATGTGGTCGTAGCCTTTCACGCGGAGCACCTCTTCGACGAGGTCGGCCTCTCCCTCGATGTCGCCGCGCCACGACGGCGGCTCGACCGAGAGATCGCGGTCCGCCTCAGGCTCGACCGCGCAGCCGAGCGCCATCAGGATTGCCGAACTCTTTTCAGGTGCCACATCGAGCCCGCCAAGGCTGGCTGGCCGCCCAGCGCGCAGCCGATAGCGCCGCCGCCACTCCGGCACAGCACCGGCGGTCACGATCTCGGAGGCCTCGCCGCCGCACAGTTCGAGCATTAGCCGGGTGGCAATTTCGAGCCCGCTGCCGACAAAAACCGGGTCGAGCCCGCGCTCGAAGCGATAGCGCGCGTCGCTGGCGATGCCGAGCTTGCGGCCGGTCGCCGCGGTGCGCACCGGGTCGAACAGGGCCGCTTCGACAAAGACTTCGGTGGTGACTTCGGTGCAGCCGGTCGCCTCGCCGCCGATGACGCCGCCGAGGCTCTGTACCCCGGCCCGGTCGGCGATCACGGTCATCTCCGCATCGAGCGCGTAGTCCTGGCCGTTCAGCGCGAGCAGGGTCTCGCCTTCGCGCGCCAGGCGCACGATCAGATCGCCTTGGAGCCGCCCGGCGTCGAACACGTGCAACGGCCGGTTGACATCGAAAGTCAGGAAATTAGTGATGTCGACTAAGACCGAGATCGGCCGCAACCCGATCGCTTCGAGCCGGCGACGCAGCCAATCAGGGCTCTCCGCGTTGCGCAAACCCCGCAAATGTCGGCCGAGAAACAGCGGGCAGGCGGACAGGTCCTCGATGTCGATGCCGATCGGCGAGCGGAAACGGCCGGGGACCGGGGTCGTGTCGAGCGGCTTCAGACGGCCGAGCCCTGACGCCGCAAGGTCGCGCGCGATGCCCTGGACGCCGAGGCAATCGGCGCGGTTCGGCGTCACCTTAATATCGATAACCGCGTCGCCGAGATCGAGGAGGTCGGCGTATTTGACCCCGATCAACGCGTCGGGCGGCGCTTCGATGATGCCGTCGTGCTCGTCGCCGAGCCCGAGTTCATAGGCCGAGCACAACATGCCGCGCGAGGCGACGCCCCGGATCGTGCTCTCCTTCAGCACGGCGCCGGTGCGCGGGATGACGGTGCTGGCCGGGGCGAAGACGCCCTTCATGCCGGCCCGTGCATTCGGCGCGCCGCAGACGACTTGGGTCCGCTCGTTGCCGGTATCGACGACGCAGACCCGAAGCCGGTCGGCGTTCGGATGGCGTTCGGCTGAGACGACCACCGCGACGATGAAAGGTTCGAGCCCGGCGGCGCGGTCTTCGACCGCATCGACATCGTGGCCGAGCTTGATCAGCCGCTCGACGATCGCGGCCAGCGGCGCGTCGGTGTCGAGATGGGTCTTGAGCCAGGCGAGGGTCGTCTTCATGCGGCGCTCGCCCCGGTCAGTGGGCCGCGCACCAGCGAGGGGATGTCGAGCGGCAGAAACCCGTAATGGCGCAGCCAGCGCAGATCGGAATCGTAAAATGCCCGCAGATCGGGGATGCCGTATTTCAGCATGGCCACCCGCTCGATCCCCATGCCGAAGGCGAAGCCCTGATATTGCGCGGGGTCGATGCCGCAATTCGTCAGCACGTTCGGGTGGACCATGCCGCTGCCGAGGATTTCGAGCCAGTCGCCGCCGGCGCCGATCTCGAGCCGGCCGCCCTGGCGCGAGCAGCCGATATCGACCTCGGCCGAAGGCTCGGTGAATGGGAAATAGCTCGGCCGGAAGCGCACCGGCAGATCGTCGAGCCCGAAAAACGCCCGGCAGAACTCGATCAGGCAACCTTTCAGATGGCCCATATGAGTCGAGCGATCGATGACCAACCCCTCGACCTGGTGAAACATCGGCGAATGCGTCGCGTCGTGGTCGCAGCGAAAGGTGCGGCCGGGGACGATGATCCGGATCGGCGGCGGCTCGGCCAACATCGTGCGGATCTGCACCGGCGAGGTGTGGGTGCGCAGCACCAACCGGCTGCCGTCGGCGCGCTCGGGCAGGTAGAAGGTGTCGTGCTCCTGCCGTGCCGGGTGCTCGGGCGGGATGTTGAGCGCCGTAAAATTGTAGAAATCCTCCTCGATATGCGGCCCTTCGGCGACCGCGAAACCCATCTCGCCGAAGATCGCAACGATTTCATCAATGGTCTGGCTAATCGGGTGGATGCGGCCTTCGCCGGCAAACCGGACCGGTAAGGAGACATCGGCGCGTTCGGCGGCGAGGCGCTCGGCGAGTGCCGCCCGGCCGAGTTCGGTCGCACGTTTACTGATTGCGTCGGTCAGCCAATCCTTCGCGACATTGAGCGCATTGCCCCATAGCGGTCGTTCTTCCGGAGCGATCCGCCCCAGTCCGCGCATAAAGAGGCTGAGAGAGCCGCGGCGTCCGAGGTATTTGATGCGCACTTGTTCGAGCGCTTCGGGCGATGCAGATGCCTCGATTTCCGCCGTTGCAGCTTCTGTCAGACGGTTCAAATCGTCCAACACTACTTCACGCGGATCTTGCATTGACACGTTCTCCTCTTTGTCCGCGCAAATAAAAAGGGCCGTCTCATACGGCCCCTCTGCGGTTATCACACGCCTCGGCGCCGACCTTCAACACATTCGCCGACCCTTAAATCGCTCCTTGTTGTCATACCGGCGAAGGCCGGTACCCATAGCCGAAATGGGCCCCGACTTTTGTCGGGATGACAGCAAGGGTGGTCGCGGTAATCTATTCATATCTGGCGTTAATTCAGGCGGCCGCCGCGGTTGGCGCCGCGGGCAGCGCCGAGCGGGCGGTCGAGACGATCGCCGCGAACGCCTCCGGCTCGCGGATCGCGATGTCCGAGAGCACCTTGCGGTCGAGATCGAGCCCGGCGAGCTTGAGGCCGTGCATGAATTGCGAGTAGGTGAGCCCGTGCTCGCGCACCCCGGCGTTGATCCGCTGGATCCACAACGCACGAAAATCGCGCTTGCGGTTGCGCCGGTCGCGATAGGCGTATTGCAGAGCCTTTTCGACCTTTTCGATGGCGATGCGATAAGCCGTCGAGCCACGGCCGCGATAGCCCTTGGCGAGCTCGAGGACCTTCTTGTGGCGGGCGTGGGTCGTCACCCCGCGTTTGACGCGCGCCATCGATCAACCCCGCAAATAGGGCATGTAGGTCAGCACCAGCTTGCTGTCGCCCTTTTCCAACACGGTCGTGCCGCGCCGCTTGCGCTTGCCCTGCTTGTCCTTGCTGATCAGCCGATGGCGCTTGTAGGCGTAATTGTGCCAGATCTTTCCGGCGCCGGTGCGGCCGAACCGCTTCTTGGCGCCGCTCTTGGTCTTGAGCTTGGGCATCTGATGATCCAGTAACGGATACGGAGGATCCGCGGCGCGGGCCACGCCCTTCGAGCCGCGCCTTATAACGATCGCTCCCGGCGAAAGCAAGCCGCGGAGAACTCGGCTATTTCGGCGACATGACCATGGTCATCTGGCGGCCTTCCATGCGCGGCATCTGCTCGACCTTGGCGATCTCCTGAAGGTTGTCGCGGACCCGGATCAAGACGTCCATGCCCAGCTCCTGATGCGCCAGCTCGCGCCCACGGAACCGCATCGTCACCTTGACCTTGTCGCCCTCGTCGAGGAACTTCAACATGCTGCGCATCTTCACATCGTAATCGTGGTCGTCGATGCTGGGCCGCAGCTTGATTTCCTTGACTTCGATGATTTTTTGTTTTTTGCGCGCTTCGTTCTTCTTTTTTTGTTCTTCATATTTATATTTGCCGAAATCAAGCATCTTGCAGACAGGCGGGTCGGCATTGGGCGCGATCTCGACCAGATCGAGGCCGGCATCGGCAGCCATTGTGAGCGCCTCGTTGCGCCCGACCACCCCCACCATGGCGCCCTTATCATCGACCAGGCGCACGCGCGGCACGCCGATCTCGTCGTTGATCCGGGGCCCTTCGCGGGTCGGGGTGAGGTTCATCGGTGGTCTGGGTATCTACATTCTCCTCTTGTGGGTTGAAGCGCGCAGTCCCGATTAAGCCAATACCGTTAGGGCAACGACGAGACCGCCGCCTCTTCCTTCAATCTAGCAACCGCTTCGCCGAGCGCAAGGGCTTCCTGCGCGTTGCCGCCGAGACGGCGCAATGCGACACCCCGGTTTTGTGCCTCGCGCCGCCCGACCACGAGCATGACCGGCACCTTCTGGAGGCTGTGCTCGCGCACCTTGTATGCGATTTTCTCGTTGCCGTTGTCGAGGACGGCCCGGAGCCCCGCCTCGGCGCAGTTGCGGGCGACCTCGGCGGCGTAATCGGCGGCCTCCGCGGTGATCGAGGCGACGACGATCTGCACCGGCGCCAGCCACAGCGGAAAGCGGCCGGCATAATGCTCGATCAGGATGCCGATAAACCGCTCCATCGAGCCGAAGATCGCCCGGTGCAGCATGACCGGGACGTGCCGTCCGCCGTCCTCGCCGACATAGGAGGCGCCGAGTCTTCGGGCATGTTGAAATCGAGCTGCAAGGTGCCGCATTGCCAGTCGCGGCCGAGCGCGTCGCGCAGGTGGAATTCGAGCTTGGGACCGTAAAAGGCGCCCTCGCCGGGCGCCAGCGTATAGTCGAGCCCGGCCGCCGCCACCGCCTCCCTGAGGCTCTCTTCGGCCCGGTCCCAGATCGCATCGCTGCCGGTGCGCGGCGTCGGGCGGTCGGCGAATTTGATCACCACATCCTCAAACCCGAAATCCTTGTACACCGACAGCAGCAGCCGGCAGAACGCGACCGACTCGGCGGTGATCTGGTCTTCGGTGCAAAAGATGTGCGCGTCGTCCTGGGTGAACGCGCGCACCCGCATGATGCCGTGCAGCGCGCCCGACGGCTCGTTGCGCGTGCAGCTGCCGAATTCGGCGAGCCGCATCGGCAAATCGCGATAGCTCCTCAGCCGGTCGCGAAAGATCAGCACGTGGCCGGGGCAGTTCATCGGCTTGACCGCGAGCACCCGGTTGTCGCGGCTCTCGGCGATGAACATGTTCTCGCGAAAATTCTCCCAGTGCCCGGTTTTCTCCCATAGGCTGCGATCGAGCAGCTGCGGGCCCTTGACCTCGAGGTAGCCCGCTTTTTCCAGCCGGGCGCGCAGATAGCTCTCGATAATCCGAAACAGGGTCCAGCCCTTCGGGTGCCAGAAGACGCTGCCGACCGCCTCCTCGCCGAGGTGGAACAGGTCGAGTTCGCGACCGAGCCGGCGATGGTCGCGGCGCTCGGCCTCCTCGATCCTGAACAGGTATTGGTCGAGCTCTTTCTGGCTGGCCCAGGCGGTCCCGTAAACGCGCTGCAACTGCGCATTCTTCGCATCGCCGCGCCAATAGGCGCCGGCCACGTTCATGAGCTTGAACGCGTGGCCGAGATGGCCCGTCGAGGGCAGGTGCGGGCCGACGCACAAATCGACGAACCCGCCCTGACGGTAGAGGCTGATCTCCTCGCCCGGCGCGATCTCGCCGATGTATTCGGCCTTGTAGCGCTCGCCGATCCCGTCGAAGAAGGCGATTGCGGCGTCGCGGTCCCAGACCTCGCGGGTGATCGGCTCGTCGCGGTGCACGATCGCGTGCATCCGCTCCTCGATCCTTTCGAGGTCTTCGGGGGTGAAGGGCTCGGTGCGGGCGAAATCGTAGTAGAAGCCGGTGTCGGTCGCCGGGCCGAAGGTGACCTGCGTGTCGGGGTACAGCTCTTTGACCGCCTCGGCCATGACATGGGCAGCGTCGTGGCGCAGGACCTGGAGCCCCGCGGGGGTATCGCGGGTGACGATCGCCACGGCGGCGTCATGGTCGATCTCCGTCGCGAGGTCGCGAGGCGTGCCGTCAACCCGGATCGCGATCGCTGCCTTCGCGAGCGCCGGCCCGATTACCGCTGCAATCTCGGCGCCGCTGATCGGCCCGGCAAACTCGCGGCGGCTGCCGTCGGGCAGGGTCACGACAACCGGCGCCGCGCCCGCCGGATCTGGCGAGCCCTGGGCGGCGGAAGACTGTTGCTGCATCGTCCGGCTCCGGCGAGGCTCAAGGGAAGCCGGGATTTAGCCCATGCGCCGCCGCGCGGCAACATGGCGGCAGTGAAAATGGCGCGAGCCGCCCTCGCGAACGGCTCGCCCCACCGATCTCCTGCCCGATCTGCTCAGATGATTTCCGGCTGCGGTGCCGGTTCGTCGGAGCGGCGTCGGCGTTCGGCCATGAACTCGTCGAACTCGGCCTTGTCCTTGGCGTGGCGCAGGCGGTCGAGAAATTCCATGAACTCGCGCTGCTCCTCTTCGAGCCGGCGCAGGGTTTCGGCGCGATATTCGTCAAAGGCGCGGTTGCCGGTCGCATAGCGGGCGCGCGTTCCGCCCCCGACGCTCGCGCCGCAGCCCCAGCGCTCAGCCGCCGCCTGCATGCGGCCCATCCGCTGCTGCATCCGTTCCATGCGCCGCTGCCAGCGTCCGCCGCCGTTCTGTGCCCAGCATGCCATTCGCCCACTCCCGATCAGAAACCCGAGAACCACCAAGCCCAGCGGCCACCACAGCATAAAGCTCAACACCGTCAGCCCGATCCATGCCGGCTTGCCGAGATTGTCCAAATGCGCCGCCAAGTGATACATGACCGCACCATGTGAATGTGTCTAACATTTACATAGCTTCGGTCCGCTCGCCTGTCAAGCGCGGCCGGTTCAGGATTCGGGAGCCGCTGGTTCGGCGATGATGCCGAGCCCGCGCAGGTAGATCAGCATGGCCGCTTCGAGCAGGTCTTCGGGGCTCATCGGCAGCCGGCGCCGGCCGCCGTCGCCACGAGCAAACAGCGAGGCGATGCCGTGCGATAGGGCCCAGACATGGAGGCTCATCATCAGGGATGGTGGCCGTCTTTCCGGTGGCAGCCGGGCGCACAGGGTTTCCGAAGCGTGGCGCAGCACGGCAAAGCTGCGGTCGGCGGCCTGGCGCAAGGCCGGGTCGTCGTCAAACGACAGCCCGGCCTCGAACATCGCCGAATAATAGGCCGGTTCGTCGCGAGCGAAGGCGAGATAGGCGCGGCCGACATTCTCGAACGCAGCAAACGGGTCGGGCCGGCCGTCGTTCCACGCCCGGTCGAGATGATCCGCGAACAACTCGAAGCCACGGCGGGCGACATCCGCGATCAGCGCGTCGCGGTCGCGGAAATGGCGATAGGGTGCGGCCGAGCTGACCCCGGCCGAGCGCGCCGCGTCGGCAAAGGTGAAGCCGCCCGGCCCCTTTTTGGCGATCAGGTCGAGAGCCGCCTGGATCAATGCCTCACGCAGATTGCCGTGGTGGTAGCCGCGACGCCCGTCCGGCCCGCGTCCCCACCCGCTCATCTTCCCGACCAGATCATCGAGAGGGACCACCTCATGTGAGATGCTTTACATCAGGTGGTGCCGAAAAAGCAGGAGCGGGCGTTGCCGGCGGACCGGGCGGGCCCGACCACCGGCACCGCGAAGCTTCCTCAGTCGCGCAGTTCGGGGACGATCCAGAACGGCTTTTGGCCGCGGGCGACTCGCTCGAAATTGTCGAAGGCGTTGCGCCAGCGCTTCCAGTGATTGTCCCAGGTGGGGCCGGCGCCGTGCGGGCTAAAGGTGATGTTCTTCAAGGTGAACAGTTCGTGGTCGGGCTTGGGCGGCTCCTCGACCATAACGTCGAGCCCGGCGCCGAGGATCTTTTCGTCGCGCAGCGCATTGTAGAGCGCCTTTTCGTCGACCACCGGACCGCGGCAGGTATTGATCAGGATCGCCGTCGGCTTCATCCAGCCGAGCTCGCGCTCGCCGATCAGATTGTGCGTCGACAGGTCGAGCGGCACGTGCAGGGTAATGATGTCCGAGGTCTTGATCAGCTCCGGGAACAGCGCGAACCGGATGCCCAGCGCGTCCTCCTGGTCGGTCGTCAGCCGGTTGATGTCGTAATACTTGATGTGCATGTCGAACGCCTTGGCCCGGCGCGCCACCTTTTTGCCGATGTTGCCGAGCCCGATGATGCCCAAAGTCTTGTCTTCGAGCTCGTAGAGCTTGGTCGCGTTGAAATCATTGCCGCGCCAGCGCCCGGACGACACCCCCTCATGCTGCCAAATCAGCTTGCGGGCGACCACCAGCATCAGCATCATCGCATGCTCGGCGACCGCGGTCGAATTGGCGCCGCCATTGTTGCAGATCGGCACACCGGCCGACCGCGCCGCGTCGAGGTCATAGGTGTTGTAGCCGGCGCTCAAGGTCTGGACGATGCGCAGCTTCGGCGCCCGTTGATAGAAATCCGGCCCGTGCGGGAACTGTCCGCCGCCGATGTAATACTCGGTGTCTTTCAGCAGGTCCCAGAATTCGGGGCGGCCGTGCGGCGCCATGACCAGATCGAAGCCCGGCGGCAACAAGTCGCGGGCGATCTCCAAGGTTTCGTCGGAATGGGTGGCGGGGGTCAGGATGCGGGGCATTTTGAGCGTCTCCTCTTGCGCGGGGCTTGTCGCGTCTGGTTGGGGATAGGCCGTCCGCGGCCACGGCCGGTGACGGCGAGACACCACGCCATCGTAACGACACGCGGCTATCACCCCCAAGCGCAAAAAACCGAGGCCGCAGGCGGGCCGAGCCGATTGCACGGCGCCGGCGGCGTCGGCTACGCTGCACTGATCCGTTCGTCCCCGCCAGCGATACCTTCGTCAACCAGCGAGATGCAACCACCATGCCCGAGTCGCTCCAGGACCGCTTTCAGAACCTGCACGAGTTCGTTACCCAGGCGCGCACCAACCTCAACCGCAACCATTGGGACTATCTGATCGGCGGCTCGGAGACCGAGACGACCCTGGCGCGCAACCGACTGGCGTTCGACGCGATCGGCTTTCGGCCGCGGGTGCTGCGCGACGTGTCGAACATCGACTGCAGCCGAGGGCTGTTCGGCAAAAAGCTGCGCATCCCGGTGTTGTGCGCGCCGGTCGGCTCATTGGAAGTGTTCGAGCCGGGCGGCGGCGCCAGCGTCGCCGCGGCGACGCGCGAATTCGGCAACGGCATGATCTTGAGCTCGGTCTCGCATCCGGGGCTGGACGCGACCGCCGAGGCCTCGGGCGACGGCTTCAAGATCTTTCAGCTCTATGTGCGCGGCGACGCCGCCTGGGTCAACGACCATGTCCGGCGCGCCATCGACAAGGGCTATGACGGGTTTTGCCTGACCGTCGACACCGACAGCTATTCGCGCCGCGAGCGCGACATCGCCAAGCGCCACCAGCGCCGCCGCGTCCGCGTCGACGACGCCCGAATCTACCAGGCCCAGTTCAACTGGCGCGACATCGAGCGGATCAAAAAAAACTTTGATATCCCGATCATTCTGAAGGGCATCGCCACCGCCGAGGACGCCAAGTTGGCACTCGAATACGGGGCCGATTGCGTTTACGTGTCGAACCATGGCGGGCGCCAGCTCGACCAGGGCGTTGGCTCGATCGACGTCTTGCCAGAGGTGGTCGAGGCGGTCGGCGGTAGGGCCAAGGTCCTGGTCGACGGCGGCGTCAGCCGCGGCACCGACGTGGTCAAGGCGTTGATCCTCGGGGCCGACGCAGTGGCCTGCGGCCGGCTCTACGTCTACGGGCTTGCCGCGGCCGGGGCCGAGGGGGTCGTGCGCCTCTTCGAAATCCTCGAAGACGAGATCCGCATCTGCCTGTCGCTCCTCGGGGTCAGCGGCTGGGACGAGCTCGATCGATCCTACCTCCGCCCGGCGCGCCAAGTGGTGTCGCCGCATGTGCACAGCGCCTTCCCCCACCTCAACCTGGCGCGCGAGACCTATTGAGTGTGAGCGTGATAGCCGCCGTCGCTCGGTCTGGAGGGGGTGGGCGGCGAGATCGGTCATCGCCGAATCTCCGCAGCAAAACACAAGCACGGGCTTTCCCGCCGCGCCGTGAGACGTGCGCTCAACCGAGTGGGTGACTGCCAGCGTATCCGCGCCCTGTTCCTGCTGTTTTATCAGGTTGAGATCAGGCATTGCCCACCCTCCCTGACGCCCATCCGGGCCCGCTCGCGGGTGGTGATAGGCCCGAGAGTATAATGCGATTACGGCAATAGCATGGTTGACCGATCGGGAATCGCTTTAGCCCCGATTTCTCAAACGGGGTGGGCCGGGCACGACAGTGAGGTCAGGACTGCACCACCTGAATGCGTCTGAGCGCTAGGTCGGACTCGCGATCGGCTGAGTCACCTGCGCCAGCCAATGTGCGGTGTCGGAATCGACCAGCGGGGTGAGGGTCTCGCGGACCCTGGCATGGTATTGATCGAGCCAGGCGAGCTCGTCGTCGTCGAGCAGCGAGGGCTCGACGAGCGCGCGGTCGATCGGCGCCAGGGTCAGGGTCTCGAAGCCGAGCATCTCGCGCTCGGCCGTGCCGTCCCAGGGCTGCACCAGCACCAGGTTCTCGATGCGGATGCCGTAGGCGCCGGTTTTGTAGTAGCCGGGCTCGTTCGAGACGACCATGCCGGACAGCAGTGGCTGCGCGCTCGGCGCCTTCGAGATGCGCTGCGGCCCTTCGTGCACGCCGAGATAGCTGCCAACGCCGTGCCCGGTGCCGTGATCGTAGTCGAGCCCGGCCTGCCACAGCCCGCGGCGGGCGAAGCCGTCGAGCTGGGTCCCCGTTGTGCCTTTGGGGAACCGCGCGAGCGCCAGCGCGATGTGGCCCTTGAGCACGCGAGTGAAGCGGTCACGCATCTCCGCCGAGGGTTCGCCGATCGCCACCGTACGCGTCACGTCGGTGGTGCCGTCGAGATATTGCGCGCCGGAGTCGAGCAGGTAGAGGGTGCCGGGCTCGAGCCGCTTCTCGGTCTCGGGCATCGCTCGGTAATGGACGATCGCCCCATTCGACCCGGCGCCCGAGATTGTCGGAAAGCTCAGGTCGCGGAAATATTCGCCGTCGCGGCGAAAGGTTTCGAGCCGGTCGCTGGCAGCGATTTCGGAGAGGCCGCCCTCGGGCGCCTCGTGCGCGAGCCAAGCAAGAAACCGGGTCAATGCCGCACCGTCGCGGCGGTGCGCGGCGCGGGTGCCGTCGACTTCGACCGGGTTCTTGCACGCCTTGGGCAAGATGCACGGGTCGGCGGCGCGGTGGAGCTTGGCCCCCGCCGCATCGAGCCGGTCGAAGATCCAGGAGGCGGCACTCGCCGGATCGGCCTGCACCCGGCCGCCCTCGCCGGCGAGCGCGTCGAGCGCCGGCCCCAACTCTTCGGGGGCCACCACCGTCACCGCATTGCCGAGGTGGCGATCGAGACCGGGCGCGAGTTTGCGGCGGTCAACGAACAGGGTGACGCTGGCGTCGTTGCGCAGGATGGCGAAGGACAGCGGCAACGGCGTGTGCGGCACGTCGCCGCCGCGGATATTGAGGAGCCAGGCAATCGATTCGGGCATGGTCAGCACCGCCGCGGCGATGCCTTCCTCGGCGAGGCCGCGAGCGAGCCGGGTGCGTTTCGATGCGGCATCCTCGCCAGCAAATTCATCGGCATGGGGCACCACCGGGGCCAAGGGTGCGGCCGGCTGGCCGGGCCAGACCCGATCGAGCGGGTTGTCGGCGGCGGCGCGCAACGTCGCTCCCGCCTTTTCCGCCGCGGCGCGAAACCGCTCGACCTCATGCGGGGTGTGCAGCCACGGATCGTAGCCGAGCACCGCGCCCGCCTCGAGCGCCGCGCCGATCCAGCGCGCCGGCGGCTCGTCGATCAGGTGATGGATTTCGAACCGGTCGCGATCGACCTGCTGCGCCGCCTGCAGGGTATAGCGGCCGTCAACGAACAACGCGGCCCGCTTGCGCAGCACCACCGCCAGCCCCGCGGAGCCGGTAAAGCCGGTGAGCCAGGCGAGGCGCTGGCCGCGCGGCGGCACATACTCGCCCTGGTGCTCGTCCGAACGCGGCACGACGAACCCGTCGAGCCCGCGGGCAGACAGCTCGCGACGCAATCTGGCGAGCCGCTCGGCGCGCGGCAGCCGCGCAAAATCGTCGCGCGCAAGCCCGTCATGATACCCGGCTGCCAACTGCGCCCGCAGCGCTTCGAGCGCCAGGGCGAGCTCCGGCGACATCGGGTCGGCGACGAGCAGATGCCAGCTCGTGCCGATTTCGGCCGGGGCGCCGAGCACTCCCACGATCAAAGCCTCGACTCCTTCCGGATCGTAGGTTGAGTGCGCCTCGTGCAGCAGCCGCGCCAGCTCGTCCCGGTCCGAAGCTTCTATTGTCATCGCCCGCTCCTCATCCCGCACTTGCCTAACGCAATCAGAACCTCGGCATAGCTGAATTGCAACAAGGCCCTGACACATGTTGCGGCGCTTTACCATATCTTGTTGCAGTGCAGCAAACACGATGCACCGGAGTATGTGTGATGCCGTTTCTGAACCTCTTCATCTCGGCGGGGAAGGCGTTGTCCGATTGGCGTCGGCAACAGCGCGCCTATAATGACCTGATGGCGCTCGACGACCACGCGTTGGCCGATATCGGGATTCACCGCTCGGAGATCCGCGCGATCCTGGCAGCCGATCGCGAGGCCGCCCGGTCGCAGCCAGCTGCTGCTTCGCAGCAGCCTGCGGCCCTCGCCCGGCGACGGACCGCATGATCGATGTCTGACCCAAACCCGATTTCCAACCTGATCGATAGATGGGGGCCGCGGCCTCCATCTTCATTGGCACTCCTGCTCCGGCCCGCAGAATAAGCGTCGACCAGCCGTCGAGGACGATGCGGCGTTCAAGCGCCACGCCGAGACCGCGATGCGGCGAGAGCACAATCGCCTCCTGGCGGCGCAGCAATCCCGACAGCACCGCCCGCCCGCCGGGCATCAGGGTTCGCGCGAGGTCGGCGGCGAGCAGCGCCAGCGGGCGCGCCAGGATGTTCGACAAAATCAAGATCATGGCCGTGCCGGCGCAGCCCGCGGCCGCGAATATCCGGAGGCGTGGCCGACCCGCACCAAGCCGGCGACGCCGTTACGCGCGACATTATGGCGGGCGACCGCGACCGAGCCCGGATCGATGTCGCTCGCCCGCACCCGGCGCCGCAACAGCTTGGCGCGCGGCGATCGACAGAATCCCGGTGCCGGCGCCGATATCGAGCGGACGGCCGATCCGACGCCGGCGCGCCAGAGCCTGGAGTGCGATCAGGCAGCCCTGGGTCGAAGGATGCTCGCCGGTGCCAAACGCGGTCGCGGCATCGAGCATGATCCCGATCGCCCCGGCCGGCACCCCGCCCCGATGATGCGAGCCATAGACGAAAAACCGGCCGATCCGCAGTGGCGGGAACGCTAGCTGGTTCTCCGCGAGCCAGTCGCGGTCGGGCAGTCTTTCCTCGGCGACCTCGACCAGCTCGCCGCCGGCAGCGGCGGCCGCGAGCGCCAGCCGCGCCGACAGCTCCGGGGTCAGCACCGAGGATTTCGGATAGGCTTCGAGCCGCCACTCCTCGGGCGCTGTTTCGAAAGCCGAAACCGCAGCGGCGAACTCGTCGAGCACCGCGAACACGGCACTCGCCGCCGCGGCGCCGCGGATACGGGCGTGGAGATGGCGGATTCCGGCGCTCACCTGGGGCGATACAGGATCAACGGCGTGCGTCCTTCGAGACAGCCGCGTCGCGGCTTCCTCAGGATGAGGAACTCCTCAAATGCCATCGACAACTTACCTCATGCTGAGGAGCGCTCGAAGGCGCGTCTCGAAGCACGCGCGACGGTGATGCCGCCTTTTGGCGCGTTTCCAGCAGACTTTTTACACTCGTCCTGAGCGCAACCGGGTCAGATGCCGACGGGCAGGTGGTCCGGACCCATGAAATTGTCGAATTTCGTGGTCTCGGCGTCGAAATGCAGCTTGATCGTGCCGATCGGCCCGTGCCGCTGCTTGGCGATGATGACCTCGCCGGTGCCGTAGACCTCGTTGAAGCGGTTCTGCCAGCGCTCGTAGCGGTCGTTGTACTTGTCGTCGGTTTCATCGGCTCGGCGCAGCGGCTGTCCCCGCGATAGATAGTATTCCTCGCGGAAGATGAACATGACCACGTCGGCGTCCTGCTCGATCGAGCCCGATTCGCGCAGATCGGCCAGCATCGGCCGCTTGTCCTCGCGCTGCTCGACCGCGCGCGACAATTGCGCCAAGGCCAGCACCGGGACATCGAGCTCCTTGGCCACAGCCTTCAGGCCACGGGTGATATCGGAGATTTCCTGCACCCGGTTTTCCAGGCTGCGCACCTGGACCGAGGGGCGCATCAGCTGCAGATAGTCGACGACGATCAGGCCGAGGCCCTGCTGGCGCATCAGCCGCCGCGCCCGTGTGCGCAATGCCGAGACGCTGAGCGCCGGAGTGTCGTCGATGAACAACGGCAATGCCTGAAGATGATGGCTCGCCTGCACGAAACGGTCGAAATCCTGATGGCTGACATCGCCGCGGCGAATGCGGTCCGAGGAAATCCCGGATTCTTCGGCGAGGATGCGGGTGGCCAGCTGCTCGGCGGACATTTCGAGCGAAAAGAACCCGACCACGGCGCCGTCTTGGGCGACAATGCGGCCATCGGCGGCGCGGGCCGCCCGGTAAGACTTGGCGGCGTTGAAGGCGATATTGGTGGCGAGCGCCGATTTCCCCATCGAGGGCCGCCCGCCGAGGATCACCAGGTCCGAGGGATGCAGCCCGCCGAGCTTCTGGTCGAGATCGACAAACCCGGTGGCGACGCCGACCGTTTTGCCGCTCCGCTTGAACGCCGCCTCCGCCATGTTGATCGCAGTGGTCAGCGGCACGCTGAAGGCGCGAAAGCCGCCTTCCCGCTCACCGGCGGTGGCCAGATCGAACAGCTTTTTTTCGGCCCGCTCGATCTGCTCGACGGCCCGGTCGTCGAGATCGTGGCGAAAGGCGTCGTTGACCACGTCCTCGCCGAGCGCGATCAGCTGGCGGCGCAGATAGAGGTCGTGGATCGCGCGCCCGTAATCCTCGGCGTTGATGATCGTCACCGCGGCTCCCGCGAGCCGGGCCAGATATTGCGCGCCGCCGATCTCGGCGAGCGCGCCATCCTGGTCGAACAGGTTCTTGAGAGTGACCGGGTTGGCGATCTGGCCGCGCTCGATCAGCTTGCCGATTGCCGCGAAGATGCGGGCGTGAACCGCGTTGCCGAAATGCTCGCCGAGCAGGAACTCCGAGACCCGCGGAAAGGCCGCGTTGTTGATCAGGATCGCGCCCAGCAGCGCCTGTTCGGCCTCGGTATTGAAAGGCGGAGTGCGAATGAGCTCGGGGTCGGTATCGCGCAGCGGAGTGATTCGGGCGGCCGTCGTCGTTTCCATGGCGCCAAGGCTACCATCGGGGGCCGTTTGGAACCGGCGGCAATAAGATCCACAAGCTGTGGAAGGCGGGAATCGTCAGGCGGCGCGATTGGCGGCGGTGCGCTCGGGAGCGGCGCGGTGGTCCGCGGCGGCGCGATCGGGGGCGACCCTGTGCGCGCGTTCCCAATCGAGCATATAGTCGCGCGTCAGCGGCACGGTGTCGACCTGCTTGGCCAGTTGCATCTGAAAGACCAGGTGGCCGGCGCGGCGAAAGGCGATCTCGGAGCCGACCAGGTAGAGTTCCCACATCCGGCAGAAGCGCTCGTCGTAGATCGCGCGCAGGCGGTCGCGATTTTGCTCGAACCGGCACCGCCACGCCCGCAGCGTCTGCGCGTAATGCAGCCGCAGGATCTCGATGTCGGTGATCCACAGCCGCAACCGCTCGACCACCGGCACGACTTCTGAGAGGGCCGGCGCGTAGCCGCCGGGAAAGATGTATTTGCGCAGCCAGGGGTGGGTCGAGCCCGGCCCGTCCATGCGGCCGATCGAGTGCAGCAGCGCCACTCCGTCGGGCGTCAGCAGCGACTTCACCTTGGCGAAAAAGGTGCGGTAATGGTTGATGCCGACATGCTCGAACATGCCGACCGAGACGATCCTGTCGTACTGCCCGTCTTCCTCGCGGTAGTCGCGCAGGTGAAAGCGGATACGCTCGGAGAGCCCGGCCGCGGCGGCGCGGCGCATCGACACCTGATGCTGCTCGACCGAGAGCGTCAACCCGGTCACCTCAGCGCCGCACTCGCTGGCGAGATAGAGCGCCAAGCCGCCCCAGCCCGAGCCGATGTCGAGCACCTTTTGCCCGGGCTCGATCATCAGCTTGGCTGCGATGTGCCGTTTTTTGTCGAGCTGCGCAGTCTCGAGATCGTCGTGCCCGCCGCGGAAATAGGCGCACGAGTATTGCCGGTCCTGATCGAGAAACAGCTCGTAGAGCTGGTCCGACAGATCGTAATGGTGCGCCGCATTCTGCCGCGCGCGGAACAGCGGATTATATTGGTGAACCCGGCGCAAAAACGTTGACGAGCCATTGAGCACGCGCGACAGCGCCCCCTCGGGCAGCGCCTCGAGATTGAGCTCCAACAGGTCGATCAGATCGTAGAGGTCGCCTTCTTCGATCGTCAGGGTGCCGTCGACATAGGCTTCCGGCAAATAGAGGCGCGGCCTGACGAGCAGCTTCCAGTGCAACGCCGGGTCGTGCAGACGGATCGCCGCGCTCGGCCCCGGCGCTCCGGCGACCTGGTGCGAGGCGCCGCCCGCATCTGTGATGCGAAGCCGGCCGACGGATATGACTCTCTCGAAAAGACGCGCGAGCAACATCGCGACGACACCGCTGCGGAAGCCGACGCGGCACTATTCACGAAGCCCGAGCAAACGCAAGACGTTCGCCGTGCAATCAGGGGTTCCGATCAAGGTTCTCAGGGGCGGCGGCAGTCGCGGACCGCTCGACCGCTTCCTCCTCGGGCTCGTCTTCGTCGCGCTGTCGCAGCGGGTCGATGCCGCGCGCCTGCATGCTGGCCTCCTCTGCCGACTGGGCGACGTTGGCGACGACCGTGACCGAGACTTCCGGATGAAGCACGATCCGCAGCGGATGCAGCCCCAAATTCTTGATCGGCCGGTCAAGCGAGACCTGGCGCTTTTCGATCGTGAAGCCCGCCGTGGTGACCGCCTCGGCGATGTCGCGGGCCGCAACCGAGCCGTAGAGCTGCCCGCTTTCGCCGGCCTGGCGAACGATCACCACGGTCAGCCCTTCGAGCTTGCCCCCGACCTCTCCTGCCTCGGCCTTGCGCTGCAGATTGTTGGCTTCGAGCTGGGCGCGCTGGGTTTCGAAATAGGCGAGGTTGTTCTTGGTCGCCCGCAGCGCTTTTTTTTGCGGCAACAGGTAATTACGGGCAAAACCCGGCCGCACCTTGACCAGCTGGCCCATCTGGCCGAGCTTTTCGACGCGTTCGAGCAGGATCAATTCAATCATCGATTTTTCCTCCGATCGATCGAGGCTGGGCAAAGCGCCGCCGCAACCCGAGCGGCGCATCGAGCACCCCCAATACGGCGATCACCAACAAGGGCCAACCGAACAAGCCGGCCAGCACATAGAATATCGCCAGCGGGACCTGCGGCCGCGCCAGCCGGCGCGCCAGGGCGTGCAGCACCGCCAGCCCGGCAAGGCACATCGGCAGCGCCAGCACGATCATCACGTTGACCCCGAAAAAGCGCGCCGTGCCGCCCAGCGCGCTCGCTGCGGCGGCGACCGCGAGCATCAGCGTGATCCAATTCGGCAGGCGCAAAGCGGCCAGATCGGGAGAGGGCCGCCAAGCCCGCCCGAACCGTGCCAAGACGCCCTGCGCCAGGATGGCGCTGCTCGCCGTCATCATCATCCACGAGCCGACGACGACTCCGGGAATGACGAGGGCGAGCAGCGTCGCCAGCGCATCGCGGGCGGCCCCGCTTTCATCGACGAAACGGTCGATCGCCGGCGCCAGCGCGTGACGCAGCAGGGCCTCGACGACGCCCGGTCCGCCGAGGAACAGCAGCGCCGCGGCAAAGGCCGCGAGGCCAAGCCCGGTCAGCCAGCCGGTGAGCAACCCCGGCGGATACCATTCGAGCTCGCCCGATGGCTTGGCGCGCGCCAGCAAGGCCTGTCGCACCAGGATGACGACGGGAATGGCATAGAGCCCGGCAAACAACCCCGCTGCGACCATGCCGCTCGCTGCCAGCAAGACGATCGCGGCGGTCAGCCCGGCCGCCGCCGCCGCCTCGACACCGAGCCACAATCCGGCGGCGAACAGCGGCAGCTGCGCCAGATAGGCGAGGATCGCGGCACTCGGCGAACCGGTCAGCACCGCCAAGTAGAAGCCGGCAGCGAGGGCGCCCAACAATGCCCCCGAACTAGCGTTTCCGAGCCGCCCCACGGGTATCCGCGACATGAAATCCGGGACGCCCGGGTGCCGAACTCGCCAGAGCCCCTATTTCACCATGTAGGGCAATAGGCCGAGAAACCGCGCCCGCTTGATCGCCTGCGCCAGCTCGCGCTGTCGCTTAGTCGAGACCGCGGTGATGCGGCTCGGCACGATTTTGCCGCGCTCGGAGACGAAACGCTGCAGCAGCTTCACGTCCTTGTAGTCGATCTTGGGGGCGTTCGGACCCGAGAACGGGCACGATTTGCGCCGCCGAAAGAATGGCCGGCGGGCGGCGCCGCCGCGCCCGCGCTCGCCTTGGGACTGGCTTTCCATTTTAGGGCTCCACTACTTCGGCCGCGGCCGGTGCAGGGGCTGCGCGCTCCGGCGCCGGGCGCTCGGCCCGCTCGCCGACGGGGCGCTCGGCGCCGCCGTCGCGGGCGTCACGCGATTCGCCGTAGCGCTCACGGTCCCCGCGGCGGCCCCGGTCATCGCGGCTGCCGCGGCTCTGCATGACGGCCGACGGGCCTTCTTCGTGCGCGTCGACCCGGATCGTCAAATAGCGCAGCACGTCCTCGTTGATCCGCATGGTGCGTTCGAGCTCGGCGATTGCCGGCGCCGGCGCCGACAAATTCATCAGCACATAATGCCCCTTGCGGTTTTTGCGCATGCGATAGGATAGGTTGCGCAATCCCCAATATTCGCGCTTCTTGACTTCGCCGCCATTGTCGGCGATCAGCTGGGCGAAGCTGTCGGCCAGAGCGTCGGCCTGGGCGCCAGAAATATCCTGGCGCGCGATGAACACATTTTCGTACAACGGCATAGGAAAGAGATCCCTTTTGGCTGATAAGTCCCCTCCGCGCAAAACGCGCCGGTCGGGGCGAGCCGGCAACAGCCGGCAAGGGCGCGGCGCGCACTATACAGAAAGTCGTGGGCGGGACAAGATGGCGGTGCCGCTCCCGACGATGCCGGTCGGCGGGGGCCGAGGGATGGGGGATGCGTTCGGGATGAAGCGTGCATTGGTGTTTCCGGGTCAGGGATCGCAGGCGGTCGGCATGGGGGCCGGCCTCGCCGGCGCCTTTCCGGCCGCGCGGCTTCTGTTCGACGAGGTCGACGAGGCGCTGTCGCAGCCGCTCTCGCGCCTGATGTTCGAGGGGCCGGAGAGCGAGCTTACGCTGACCGAAAACGCACAGCCGGCACTGCTGGCGGCGAGCCTCGCCGTGGTCCGGGTGCTCGAAGCCGAAGGCGGGCTCGACCTGAAGCGCCATGTCGCCTTCGTCGCCGGGCATTCCCTCGGCGAGTATTCGGCGCTGGCGGCGGCGCGCGCGCTCGCGGTCGGCGACGCCGCGCGGCTCTTAAAATTGCGCGGGCGGGCGATGCAGCGGGCGGTGCCGGTCGGCGAGGGAGCGATGGCGGCGCTGATCGGGCTCGATGTCGCGACCGCACGCGCCGTTGCCGCCCAGGCGACGCGCGCCGGTTTGGACAAGGATGAAATCTGCGCGGTGGCGAACGACAACGCCCCCGGCCAGGCGGTCGTCAGCGGCCATCGCTGCGCCGTCGAGCGCGCCATCGCGATCGCGCGCGAACAAGGCGCGCGCCGCTCGATCCTGTTGCCGGTCAGCGCGCCGTTTCACTCGCCGCTGCTGGCGCCCGCCGCCGCGGCGATGGCCGAGGCGCTCGCGCAGGTGGTGCTGCGGCCGCCGCTGGTGCCGCTCGTCGCCAACGTCTCCGCGCGCCCGGTCAGCGTACCGGCGGAGATCGAGCCTCTGCTTGTCGAGCAGGTCACGGCGATGGTGCGGTGGCGCGAGAGCGTGCTGTTTCTCGCCGCGTCCGGGGTCACCGATATCGTCGAGATCGGCCCCGGACGGGTGCTCGCCGGGCTGGTCAAACGGATCGCTCCCGATCTCTCCGCGCTCTCGGTCGGCGTCCCGGCCGAGGTCGAGGCGCTGATCGGAAGCTTGCGATGATCCCGCAGCTCGAAAGGATGTCCTACTGGCCGCGGCCTGCTGAGCCGCTCGCGCGTCAGGGTCCCGCCCGCCTCTTCCATGTCCAAAAGCGCCGTCGGGATCTGGAAGACGTGATGCATCAGCATCCGCCGCGAGCGCGGCGGGTTCGGCAGCGGGGCCTGTAGCCGGTCGTCCGGCATCTGCCGCACCAGCCGGATTGCGGTTTCGAGCACCTGATCGTCGCGGGCATGCAACTCCGTCGGCGACAGCACCGGTGTCGTCTTCTCGTCGAGCCCCAAAAATTCGACGACGTCGCGGATCGCCTGCGCAAACACGAAGCGGTCGCCGCGCGAGACGACCGGCACCGAGCGCGCCCCCAGCCGGCGCAGCTCTTCCAGGCCCCCTTCGTCCGCCATCGATGGATTGATACTCGATCCCTCGGACCGAGAGGTATTTCTCGACCTGAGGCAGCTCGTTCAGTGCGGCTGCCAGAAGTCCCCGATGGTTTCGCTCATCGCGCTGCCCGCCGGTTTGCGGCGATGCCGCGACCGTACGGTAGCTCACGGCCCGGGCAACCGACGATATCGCGCGGTCGACGAGATTTCGCCGAATCGCTTTGATCGCCCGGCCCAGCAAAGCGCGACGGTGATACCATCGAAAAACGTTGAGCAGAGGAGGATCGGCGATGGCCGAGATCGGATTGTTCGAGGCGATCCATTCCGCGCGATCGCTACGCCGCCTCAAACCCGACCCGATCCCCGAAGAAATGATCGTGAAAATCCTCGATGCTGCAATTCGTGCACCATCTGCCGGCAACGCACAGAACTGGGCTTTTGTCGTGGTGCGCGATCCCGAGCAGCGGCGCAAGCTCGGCGTCATCTACGGCAAAGCGTCGGATATCGCCGCGGCGGTCTACGCCGCGCGCGGCCGGCCGCCGCACCTGACCGAGCAACAATTCGCTCGGATGATGGGGGCGGGCGGGTATCTTTGGGAGCATCTGGGCGAGGCCCCGGTGCTGCTGATCCCGTGCCAGCGCCGTCCGGTGGTGCCGCTGCGCGAGGCGCTGCCGCCCGCTATTGCCGGCCATTACGAGAACGAGCTCGCCTATGTCGACCGCATTCGCGGCGCCAGCATCTACCCGGCGGTGCAGAACATTGTTCTCGCCTGCCGCGCGCTGGGCCTCGGCACCGTGATCACGACCAACCACATCCGCTGCGAGGACGAGGTCAAGGCTGTGCTTGGCATCCCCGACGATGTCGACACCTTTGCGCTGATGCCGATCGGCTGGCCGCTCGACAAATTCGGGCCGCTGACCCGCCGCCCGCTCGACGAGGTCGTTCACCGCGACCGCTGGGACGGCAGCTGACGCAGCAGCCCGACTGGCGCAGCAGCCCGATTAACGCAGCAGTAGCGACGCGAGGAGCGCCAGCGCCAAGAGGACGGAGATCCCTTGCCAGACCCGCAGCGGGGCGCGTTCGTAAAGCGTGCGCGGCCGTTGCATCGCGATGGGCGCGCGCGCCGGTCCCGCCTCCATTTCGAGCGCGAACTCGGTCATATCGTGAAAGCGTCTCGCGGGATCGAGAGCGATCGCGCGCGTCAGCGCCGCCTGAACCCAGGCGGGAAGATCCGGCCGCAGCTCGGAAAAGTCCCTCGGCCGGTTGCGGCGCGCCGGGCTGGTGGCGTCGGCATTGCCGTAAGGATATTCGCGCGTGAAAGCACGGAACACCGTTACGCCCAGCGCGTAGACATCGGTGGTCTCGTTGCCGGGTTCGCCCTCGGACATCTCGGGCGCCATGTAAGCCGCCGTGCCCGGAATCTCCTCGGGCGGAAAATCCTCGAGCCCGGGGACGCGAACCGCCCCGAGATCGATCAGCTTCAAGGAGCCGCCGCCTTCGAGGATCACGTTGTCCGGCTTGATGTCGCGATGGATGATGCCGGCGCGATGCAGCGCGGCCACCGCGCGGGCCAAGCTCACCGCGATGTTCCGCCCTTCTTCCAATCCCAGCGCCGGGCTGCGCGACAGCCGCGTTTCCAGGAGTTCGCCCTGATAGAGCGGCATGAGCGTATAGAGGCAGGTCTGGCGTCCCGGCGGCAGTTCGATGACGCGCCCGACCCCGGGATTGTGCACTCGAGCGCCGACCCAAGCCTCGCGGACGAACGCCGCGCGGTGAGCGGCGACGCTGGCGAGCTGCGGCTTGGGGAATTTCAAGGCGACGCTGCCGCCCTCGATTTCGTCCTCCGCCCCGTAGAGCCGGCTGTATCGGCCGTCGGAGATCAGCGCCCTCAGGACAAATCCGTCGATCGTCTCGCCGCTGACCGGCACCGGGATCACCGGCAGCTGCAGCATGGCGGCGCTGATGTCGGCCGATCCCGCCGTCGGCAGCATAACCACGTCCAGAACCAAGGCGGTGCAATTGTCGTCGCTGCCGGACTGGAGCGCCGCTGCCACCAGCGCTGCTGCGGTATCCTCGGGAGCGGAGCGGTCGCGCAGGATGTCGGCGATCGTCTGTTCCGCGAGCCACCCGTGCACGCCGTCGCTGCACAGCAGGAAACGGTCGTGCAGCGCCACCGGCTGCGCGGCGTAGTCGAGCCGCACTTCCGCCTCCACCCCCATCGCGCGGGTGAGCATGTGCGAGCGGCCGCTGCCGTCCTGGCGCACATGGTCGACCGTGAGACAGGTCAGGCGATCTCTACTCAATCGATAGGCGCGGGTGTCCCCGACATGCAGCAGGTGGGCGACGCGGCCGCGAAGCACCAGTGCGGTAAACGTGCAGCCCATTCCCGCGAGCTTCGGGTCTTGGCGGCCCTGGGTATTGATCCAACCGTTGAGTGCATCGATGATCCGGGCACCCGCCCGCTGCACCTCCATGGTCTCGGGCAGATCGCAAAATCCATCGAGAAATCCGCGCACCGCGGTTTCGGCCGCGGCGCGGCCCCCCTTTGCGCCGCCGATACCGTCGGCGATCGCCGCGATCACCTCCTGCCGCGGCTCAGGCAGCTCCGCGCCGTAGAGGGCGGCGGCGAAATCCTCGTTCTGCTTGCGCGGCCCGGTCTTCGAGGCGAACCCGACGCGCGCCTGCACGCCAACCTCAACCGTCGTCGCCATGACACCCATCCCGCCGGGTTGGCGGTCGCCTCGCTCGGAAGCCGGCGGTCGGGCGGACGCGAATTCGCGCTCGCGGTTCCGCGGTCGATCCGCGATTGCTCCGGACGGCTTCGAACGCAGCAAAAAAGGCCACCGAGGCTCGACGCGATGGGTTCAATTTCGGCTCTCCGGCTATTCGAGTTTCATCAATTGGAGCTTCAGACTATAGCTATGAACGTCTGCGATTGGAATTGCCCAAATATTTAGGCATAATATTGCCTATAATGTGGGCGTTTAACCTCTTCGCAGAGCGTCGCTACATGGTCAGGGTGCCGCCGGGAGCCCGCCCCCGCTACTCCGGCCGGCACGTGTAACTGAGGAAATAGCCGCCGGTGCTCGACGCGTTGCGGAATTGGAGCTTTCCCGTATCGCGATCAAGGTCAAAAAATCCCTGTTTCGGATCGTGCCAGCTGATCGCCTTGTCGGTGATCGTCGCGGGAAGCGAATCGACGCGGCCGCGATCGAGATCGACGACGACGGGCCAACTCGCCCCGCTTACGGGGTTGGTGCAGCGCAGGTGGAGGATTGCCGTCACGGCCCGGCCGTCCCCGGCTGAGCCCAGCAGCAGGGCGCCCGCAGCGATCCCGCAAATCATCCATCGACAACGGCGCTCCGCGGCCCGCGAGACGCGGCGCTGTCGCCGATGCGAACCCAATCGGATCGAGCATCATCAAACAAGCCTCTCGTCGAGAGCCGCGACGGTTTTCAATTCTAGGCATGGATCTTGCCTCAAAGCGATCTCGAGGGGATGCACTTCCCTGCATTCGCCAGTGAAGGGCTCGGTTTGAACGCCGAAGTCCGATAACAACCGCAAGAGGCAGAGAGATGTTAGTTCCATCGCCAAAATGGCTCGATACCGGCTCCAACGCCTGGCAAATGGCAGCGGCGACCTTTGTCGGCCTGCAAAGCATTCCCGGGCTGGTGATCCTCTATGGAGGAATCGTCAAAAAGAAATGGGCGATCAACTCGGCGTTCATGGCGATGTATGCCTTTGCCGCCGTGATGGTCGTCTGGGTGCTGTGGGCTTACAACATGTCGTTCGGCCCGCAGTTGTTTCCGTTCTGGGGCAAGCCGAAGCCGGCACTCTCCGCCGCTTTCCTGACCGGTCAGGCGACGATCCCGGCCGCCGCCTCGGGCATGCCCGCGCTGGCCTTCCCAATGGCGACGATGATGTTCTTCCAGTTCGTCTTCGCCGCGATCACGGTGATCATCCTCGCCGGCTCGCTGATCGGGCGAATGAGCTTCAAAGCGTGGATCATCTTCGTGCCGTTGTGGATGACCTTTGTCTACACCGTCGGCTGCTTCAGCATCTGGGGCGGCGGCTGGCTGGCTCAGCTCGGCGCGCTCGACTTCTCCGGCGGCTACGTGATCCATCTCGCCGCCGGCACCTCGGGCTTTGTCGCGGCGGCGGTGATCGGCCCGCGCATCCAGCAGGATCGCGACCATTTTCCGCCGAACAGCCTGCTTGATGGCACTGGCCGGCGCCGGCATCCTGTGGCTCGGCTGGAACGGCTTTAACGGCGGCGACCCCTACTTTGCCAACGCCGATGCCTCCGCCGCCATCCTCAACACCAATTTATGCACCTGCGTCGCGCTGTTGGTCTGGACGATGATGGACTCGATGTCCTACGGCAAGCCGTCGGTCGTCGGCGCGGTCAACGGCATGATCGCCGGCCTCGTCGGCATCACCCCGGCGGCGGGGTACGTCAGCGGCTGGGGCGCCATCATCATCGGCGTCTGCGCCGGCATCATTCCCTGGTTCTTCATGAACAAGGTGCAGACGACGGCGCTGTTCCGCAAAGGTCGACGATACCCTGAGCGTGTTGTCGACCCACGGCGTCGCCGGCTTGATGGGCGGCCTGTTGACCGGCATCCTCGCCAACCCTGACATGATCGAATACATCGGCACCGAGAAGGATGCGCCGGGCGTGAGCGGAACCGGCTGGTTCTACGGCAGCTTTCACCAGTTCATGCTGCAGGTCTACGCCGCGGCGTTCATCATCGTCTTCAACGTCGTCGCCACCTTCGTCATCCTCAAGGTGATCTCGATCTTCGTGGCCTTGCGGATGGACGAGGCGACGCTGCGCGTCGGCGACGATGCGGTTCATGGCGAGACCGCCTACAATTTCGGTGACGGGGAGGAGATCCCCGCGGTCGCCGAATAAGCCTGCGGCCCTCGCTGCCGGCGGTACGGAGGGCCGGTCGCGACGACCGGCCCGATCCCGTTGAGCGCGTCCCGGACAGGATTGACCCAACGCTATACGGCACGTGTCGGTTTCCGCGATTCTCAGGATCGCCGACCGCGGTCTGTTCGGGACATCGCCGCGTCATGTTACAAGCGCCGAGGGTTCCACCGAGAAGGCAGAGGGATGAGACCATTCTATCGCCACGGACAGATCGCATTTTTGGCCGCCTTGCCGGTGTCGCTGGCGGCCGCTTCGGCCCTGGCGCAGACCCCTGCCGCGGCGGCCGCGACCGTTCCTGCGAAGCTCGACAGCGGCGACACCGCATGGATGCTGACCTCGGTAGCACTGGTCCTGATGATGACGATCCCCGGCCTGGCGCTGTTCTACGGCGGCATGGTCCGCAAGATGAATGTGCTGTCGACGGTGATGCAGAGCTTTGCCGTGACCTGTCTCGTCACCGTGTTGTGGACGGTTGTCGGCTACAGCTTCGCTTTCACCACAGGATCGCCGTTTCTCGGCGGTTTGAGCCGGTTCCTGCTGTTCGGGATGACGATGGACGACGGTCAACGGTCTGGCCCCGACCATCCCCGAAACGGTCTATATGTGCTTTCAGATGACCTTTGCGATCATCACCCCGGCGCTGATCTGCGGGGCAATCGCCGATCGCATGAAATTTTCCGCGCTCTTGTGGTTCATCGGGCTGTGGAGCCTGTGCGTTTACGCGCCGATTGCGCACTGGGTGTGGGGCGCGGACGGGTTCCTCAACGGTGCCGGGGTGCTCGATTTCGCCGGCGGCACCGTGGTCCACGTCAATTCCGGGGTCGCCGGGCTGATGGCGGCGCTGATGCTGGGCAAGCGTCGCGGCTACGGCGCTGAGCCGATGGCGCCGCACAACCTGGTTCTCAGCGTGATCGGGGCCTCGCTGCTGTGGGTCGGCTGGTTCGGCTTCAATGCCGGCTCGGCGACCGCGGCCAACAGCCACGCCGGCATGGCGATGACGGTGACCCAGATCGCGACCGCCACGGCGGCATTGGCCTGGATGTTCGCCGAATGGGTCACCAGGGGAAAACCCAGCGTCCTCGGGATCATTTCGGGGGCCGTCGCGGGGCTGGTCGCGATCACCCCGGCCTCCGGCTTTGTCGACCCGCGCGGCGCGCTGATCATCGGCGTCGCCGCCGGCATCGTCTGCTATTGGAGCACCACCGGCCTCAAGCATGCGATGGGCTACGACGACAGCCTCGATGCCTTTGGCGTGCACGGCGTCGGCGGTGCCCTCGGCGCCGTCCTGACCGGCGTCCTCGCCGTCGCCTGGGTCGGCGGACCAGGCAAGAGCGGCTTGATCGACGGCAACCCGCACCAGGTCGTCGTGCAGCTCTACGCCGTCGCCGTGACCGTGGTCTACGATGCGATCGTGTCGCTGATCCTCTTGAAGCTCGTCGATCTGACGATCGGGCTGCGCGTCGACGGCGACATCGAACGCGAGGGCCTCGACCTGGCGATCCACGGCGAGGCGGTGCAGTGACCGGCGGCGGCTCGCCGACCGGCCAATTCCATGCAGAATGGTGCAGCGATGAAAAAGCTTGAAGCGATCATCAAGCCGTTCAAGCTCGACGAGGTCAAAGACGCCTTGCACGAGGTCGGCGTCACCGGCATGACGGTCAGCGAGGTCAAGGGCTTCGGGCGGCAGAAGGGACACACCGAGGTCTATCGCGGCGCGGAATACGTGATCGATTTTCTGCCCAAGATTAAAGTCGAGGTGGTGCTCGACGACGCCCTGGTCGAGCGCGCCGTGCATGCGATCCAGGACGCCGCACGCACCGACAAGATCGGCGACGGCAAGATCTTCGTGGTGCCCATCGAGCAGGCGATCCGCATCCGTACCGGCGAGCAGGGGCCCGACGCGGTATGACCGGACTGTCCCGCGCGACCTCCCCGGTAAACCAAACCTAAACCCGAGGTTCAGGAGGCTGCGGCCGGGGCCGGTTGCTCGGGGGCCGGCAACAAATCCGTCACCGGCTCGATCTGTCGCTTCAGCTGCTCGATTTCCGGTTCGTCCAAGGTTTCGGTTTGGAGCAGTGCGGCGGCGGTGCGGTCGAGCAGCGCGTGGTTGCCCGCCAGCACCGCGCTGGCGAGCGCGAAGGCGTGGTCGACAAAGGCGCGCACCGCGCGGTCCACTGCCTGCGCCGTCGCTTCGCCATAGCTGCGCTCCTGCGGCATGGGCAGGGCGGGCTGCAGGAACGGCGACCGGTCGCGGTCATAGGTGACGTTGCCGAGCGCCTCGCTCATGCCATATCGAGCACCATCGCGCGGGCGATGTCGGTCGCCTTGGCGAGGTCGTCGGCCGCACCGGTCGAGATCTCGCCAAAGATCGAGCTGCTCCGAAGCGCGACCGCCCAACAGCGCCGCCATCTTGTGGTCGAGCTCGGCCCGGGTCATCAGATAGCGGTCCTCGATCGGCCGCTGGATCGTATAGCCGAGGGCGCCGACCCCGCGCGGGATGATCGACACCTTGTGCACGGTGTCGGTGGTGGACAAGGCCAGTCCGACGATCGCGTGCCCGAGCTCATGGTAGGCGACGACGCGCCGCTCCAACGGATTGAGGATGCGGTTGCGCTTTTCGAGGCCGGCGACCATGCGCTCGATTGCGCTGGTAAAGTCGGCCATCGCGACCGCCTCGGCGTTGCGCCTGGTGGCGAGCAGGGTTGCCTCGTTGACCAGATTAGCGAGATCGGCGCCGGTGAAGCCCGGGGTCAGCGCCGCGATCTCCTCCGGCATCACGTCTGACCCGAGCTTGGCCTTTTTCAGATGCACGGCGAGGATCTCGACACGCCCTCTCTTGTCCGGCCGGTCGACCAGGATCTGCCGGTCGAACCGCCCGGCGCGCAGCAATGCCGGATCGAGCACCTCCGGCCGGTTGGTCGCGCCGATCAGGACGAGGCCGCTGGTCGGGTCGAAGCCGTCGAGTTCGGCCAGGAGCTGGTTCAGGGTTTGGTCCTTCTCGCCATGGCCCCCGACGCCGTAAGCGCCGCGGGCGCTGCCGAGCGCATCGAGCTCGTCGATGAAGATGATCGCCGGCGCGTGCTGGCGCGCCTGCTCGAACAAGTCGCGGACGCGGGCGGCGCCGACGCCGACGAACATCTCGATGAACTCCGAACCAGAGATCGAAAAGAACGGCACCCCCGCCTCGCCGGCGACGGCGCGGGCGAGCAGGGTCTTGCCGGTGCCGGGCGGGCCGACCAGCAAGACGCCCTTGGGCGGCCGCCCGCCGAGCCGGCCGTAGCGCACCGGGTCCTTCAGAAAGTTGACGATCTCGACCAGCTCGTCCTTGGCTTCCTCGACCCCGGCGACATCGGCAAAGGTGACCTTGGTCTCCTTCTCGACATAGATTTTGGCGCGGCTCTTGCCGATCTGCATCAGGCCGCCGAGCCCGCCTTGCCCCATGCGGCGGATCGCGAATATCCAGATCCCGACAAAGATGATCGCCGGCAAGATCCACGACAACAGATCGCGGATAAAGTGGTTCTCGACCACGCCGGTATAGGTGACGCCGTGCTTGTCGAGGCTCTGCACCAGATCCGGCGGGACCCGCGCGGTGATAAAGTCCTTGAGCTTGTCGGGCGCTTCCTTTTTCAACGAGCCCGTGATGTAGTTTGGGCCAATGTCGACCTTGGCGACCTGGTCGTCGTTGAGAAGGGTCTGAAAACGGCTGTACGGGATCGGCGTCCGCTGAGTGCTCTCCAGGTAGAGACTCTGCACCCACAGCATGCCCAGAATTGCGGCGATCACGTACCAGAAATTGATGTGAAACTTTTTATCCATGATCAGCGTCCCGGGCCGTTCCTCTGCGCGGCGGTTGCCGCCTTATAGCGCAAATGGGGCCGCCGAGGCCGCATCGCCGGTGACATCATAGCTCCTCTGCGGCGACCGGGGCAGGCGGCGCGGGCAGGCTGCGTCGCGCCACCCATTCGAGCGTGAGCCCCTGGACGACGATCGTGAACACGACGATCCCGTAAGCAATCGTCAACATTGCATCCTTATAAGGGGTGGCCGGAAGCGACAGCGCCAGCGCCACCGAGATGCCG
Source organism: uncultured Alphaproteobacteria bacterium (assembly GCA_963795485.1). GTDB lineage: Bacteria > Pseudomonadota > Alphaproteobacteria > ATCC43930 > CGMCC-115725 > AP-15. The sequence continues at coordinate 17,906 of CAWCIL010000006.1, read as the reverse complement.
CCGCGCAGCCCGCCCCAGGTCAGGACCAGGAACGATCCAAAACGGCTCGGCAGATGAAGACTGAGAGGCAAGGCCGACGCGGTGACGCTGAGCCAGCGCGCCGCCAGCACGATCGGGATCATCACCGCGGTCGCCGCGAGCGCGCGTGCCGCCAGGTCGATCGCCGCGATCTCGAGCCCGATCAACAGGAACAAGAGCGCGTTCAGCGTATCGTCGACCAGCAGCCAGAATGTCTTCAAGTGTTGGCGGGTCACCTCGCTCATCGCCCGCTCCATCCCCTGATTGCCGATCAGGATACCGGCGACGACGACGGCGACCGGGCCCGAGACCTCGAGCATGCCGGCGAGGCTGTAGGTGCCGGTCACCAGCGCCAGCGAAATGATCAGCTCGACATTGTAATCGTCGACCCCGCGGAGCAGCACAAACGCGGCATAGCCGAGCACAAGGCCGAGGACGCCGCCGCCGACCGCCGAGCGCAGAAAGTCGCCGGCGATCGCCAGCGGGCCGTGCGCCTCGCCGCCGCCGGTCGCCAGCGACAACAGCAGGGCGAACAGGACGACGGCGATGCCGTCGTTGAACAAGCTCTCGCCGGCGATGATCGCCTGCAGATATTGCGGGATGCCGACGCGTCGCAAAACCAGCAGCACCGCGACCGGGTCAGTCGGCGAAATCAGGGCGCCGAACACCAGGCACCACGCGGGCGGAATCCCGACCCCCAGCGCTGCGGATACGCCAAAAAGCGCTGCAGCGACCAGCGCCGTCGACAGCAAAGTGCCGAAAATGGCGAGGACCAGCACCGTCCATTTGCGGGCGACGAGTTCGGCGAAATCGACCTCCAGCGCCCCCGCGAACAACAGAAAGCTCAGGAAGCCGTTGAGCAGCGCCACCGGCAAATTGACGCTGGCGAGCAGGCCGCGAAGGGCGAGCTTGAGCCCGAGCTGCGGCATGGCGGCACCGACGGCGATCAATATGACCGCACTCAGCAAGGCGAGCAGCAGCAAACCCACTGTCAACGGCAAGCTGAAAATCCGATGATTCAGGTAACCAAAAATTGCGGCCAATACCAAAAGCAGCGCTAGCAAGTCAAATGGGGATTGCATGCCGCACCATTATTTGTCACAATAAGAACCCATGCGGATCATGCCGTTGCTTGGACCAGCCTCCGCGCGATGTCGGGTGGGCGCCGAAGCGCCGCGGCACAACGGTAAACGCCCGCGTGGTGCGCGGCGCGCCATGCGCAAGACCGCCCTTGGTAGCATCTCGATGATATGTCCGCAGCTCAGCCATGCACTTGAATGTCGCAGGGCCGGGCGTACCTAGACGGGCGGGAGACAGGAGTCAAAGAGACTAGTCATGACCATTTTAGCGAAAGCCCTTCCGGCAATGCGGCCGATGACGACGAGCGCCCTTAGGTTAAAGACTGCCGGGCGAAAGGCTGTCGGGCACAAGGCTGTCGGGCACAAGGCTGTCGGTTTTGCCGCGATGCTGGTCCTCGCCTCGGTCGCTTATCAGGGTCCGGCACACGCGTCGAGCGGCGGTGCCACCGTCCAGGGTCTCTACGATACCTTGCTCAGCACGATGAAAAACGGCTCGATGCTGGGCGGCAGCGGACGCTATACGCAGCTCGCGCCGGTCATTCGCCGCAGCTTCGACCTGCCCTTCATGGCTCGCTTGGCCTTCGGCCCCGGCTGGGCGAGCTTGACCCCGGCCCAGCAGCAGCAGGTGACCGAGAGCTATGGCCGTTATATTTCCGCGGTTTACGCCGACCGGTTCGACAGCTACCACGGACAGCGCCTGGACGTGACCGGCGAGCGCCAGAACCCGTACGGGTTGATCGTCACCAGCCAGATCATCAAATCCGACGGCGAACCGGTCGAGGTCGATTATCTGATGCGTCAGGACGGCGGCAGCTGGCTGATCGGCGACATCTATCTCGACGGCTCGATCAGCGAGGTCGCGACCCATCGCTCGGAGTTCGCCGACATTCTGAGGAACCAGGGCGTCGACGGTCTGATCGCGGCCCTCAACCGTAAAGCCGACATGCTGACCGGCACCACGGCGCGGGCCAGCTGACCTTCGCCCTTTCCTTAACGCCCATCCCGCCTATGCGCCCTCGGCGACGATCAGATCATAGGCGGGGAGGGTGAGGAATTCGGGGAAGGCGCGCGCCTCGATCAGCTCGCGGAAGAGCCGCGCCGCGTCCTCGTAACGATCGTGCCGATCGGCGGTATTGCCGGCTGCGTCGCGCAACCTCGTCAGCTCTTCGTCCAGCATCGTGCGGCACAGTGCCACGTCGATCGTACGACCGTCATCGAGCCGGGCGCCATGCCGGATCCATTGCCACACCTGAGCGCGGCTGATCTCGGCGGTGGCCGCGTCTTCCATCAGATGGTACAGCGGCACGCAGCCGGTGCCGCGCAGCCAGGCCTCGATATAGCCGATCCCGACATTCACGTTCTGTCGCAGCCCGGCCTCGGTGATCGTTCCCTGGGGCACCGCCAGCAGGTCGGAGGCGCTGACATGCACGTCCTGGCGCTTGCGGGCGATCTGGTTCGGCTGCGTCATCTCGCGGTCGAAGATCTCCTTGGCGATGCCGACGAGCCCGGGATGGGCGACCCAGGTGCCGTCATGCCCGTCGGCGGCTTCGCGCGTCTTGTCGGCGCGCACCTTTTCCATCGCCGCCTCGTTGGCCGCAGGATCGTCGCGGATCGGGATCTGCGCCGCCATCCCGCCCATCGCGTGGATCTCGCGCCGGTGGCAGGTCTTGATCAGCAACAGGCTGTAGCTGCGCAGAAAGTGGCTCAGCATCGTCACCTGAGCGCGGTCCGGCATCAGGCAGGCCGGGTCCTCGGCGAATTTCTTGATATAGCTGTAGATATAATCCCAGCGGCCGCAATTGAGCCCGCCCGAGTGGTCGCGCAGTTCCCACAAAATCTCGTCCATCTCGAAGGCCGCCATGATCGTCTCGATCAGCACGGTCGCGCGGATCGTTCCCTTAGGCAGACCGAGCGCTGCTTGCGCATGCACAAACACATCGTTCCACAGCCGCGCTTCGAGATGGCTTTCGATCTTGGGGACATAAAAATAAGGGCCGGTGCCGCGCGCGGCCAATTCTTTGGCATTGTGGAAAAAGAACAGGCCGAAATCGAATAGCGCGCCCGACATCGGCTCGCCGTCGACGAGCAGGTGCTTTTCCGGGCAGATGCCAGCCGCGCGGGCGCACGAACAAAACCGCGGTCGTGCCGTTCAGCGAATAGTGGCGTCCGGTTTCGGGATCCTCGAATGCGATGGTGCGGCGCACCGCATCGCAAAGGTTGGCCTGGCCCTCGATTAGATTGTCCCAGGACGGGGTGTTCGCGTCCTCGAAATCGGCCATGTAGACGCTGGCCCCGCAATTCAACGCGTTGATGACCATTTTGCGGTCGACCGGGCCGGTGATCTCGGTGCGGCGGTCGGCGAGGTCGCGCGGGATCGGCGCCACCCGCCAATCGCTCTCGCGGATCCCCTTGGTCTCGGCCAGAAAATTGGGCTTCCAGCCGGCGTCGAGCCGGCGCTGCGTCTCGGCCCGGCGATCGAGCAGCCGGCGACGCTCGGCGCCGAACTTTCGCTCGAGCCCGGCGAGAAAGGCGATCGCCTCGGCGGTCAGAACTTTCTCGTAACCCGGCTTCATCGCCCCGCAGACGACGACGCCTTCAAGGAAGTCGGTGGTTTCGGCCATCGCAGACATCTCCCGCCACATGGACCTGCTGTCGGCAGCGTTCGTGCTTCGCCGCCGTCCAAAACCGCCTTCGAGCGCTCCCCGTTTCGAGCTTCCAGCTCGCGGTCCTCGCCGCTGCGTGCGGCTTCTCGACCGTCGATCGGCTCATGATGCGGTGCAACATGATAGCGGTCAACATCCCGCGAATGCGCGGCACCCGGCTGTTGCATTTGCGCGCGGGCTGCGCGAGCCTGATCCTGTCCTCCGCTCCGTTGCCTCGGAAAGTTCGATCGCATGACGACCCGCCCGCCCGCCGAGATCGGCATGCCGCTCGATGAGGTCGACACCCCTGCGCTGGTGGTTGATCTGGACGCATTCGGGCGCAATCTGCGGCGGCTGCCCGGACGAGATCGCCGGCCGCGCGGTCAGGCTTCGCCCGCACGCCAAGACCCACAAATGCCCGGTCATTGCACTGCAGCAGGTGGCGCAGGGCGCGGTCGGGGTCTGCGTGCAAAAGGTCGGCGAGGCTGAGGCGATGGTCTATGGCGGGGTCCGCGACGTGCTGGTCACCAACGAGATCGTCGGCCGGCAGAAATTGCGCCGGCTGATGGCGCTCGCCTCGGCCGCCCGGATCGGGGTGTGCGCCGACGATTCCGGGCAGGTCGGAGCACTCGAAGCCGCCGCAGCCGAAGCCGGGGTGACGCTGCCGGTCTATGTCGAAGTCAACATGGGCGGCAACCGCTGTGGGGTCGAGCCGGGCGAGCCGGCGCTCGATCTGGCACGGCGGGTTGCCGACGCGCCGCACCTCGTCTTTGCCGGGCTCCAGGCCTATCACGGCTCGGCCCAGCATTTGCGCGGGTGGGAGGAACGGCGCCAGGCCATCGCCCAGGCCGTGGACAAGGCCGGCCGCACGCGCGATCTGTTGGCGCGAAACGGCATCCCGTGCGCGGTGGTGACCGGGGCCGGCACGGGCAGCTTCGAGTTCGAAGCCGCGAGCGATGTCTATACCGAGCTGCAATGCGGCTCGTATATCTTCATGGACGCCGATTACGGCCGCAATCTCGACCGCGACGGCGCTCCGGTCAGCCGCTTCGAGCCGAGCCTCTTCGTATGGGCGACGGTAATGAGCCGCCCGACCGAAGACCGCGCCATCCTCGATGCCGGGCTGAAGGCCCTGGCCTTCGATTCAGGCCCGCCGCTCGTCTGGGACGAACCCGCGGCGACCTATGAACGCGCCTCCGACGAGCACGGAAGGCTCGCCGTCGCCGCTGCCACCAACCGGCTGCGGATCGGCGACAAGATCCGTCTCGTCCCCGGCCATTGCGACCCGACCGTCAACCTCTACGACTGGTATGTCGGCGTCCGCAACAACCGCGTCGAAGCGATCTGGCCGATCACCGCCCGCGGCGCGGTCTATTAGCCGACCTGCCGATCACGCCGGAGACGGATCAGCCAAGGGCGGCCGGCGCCGCCGCCGGGTCCGACGACGCCACCCGACGCGCGCCGCTCAGGGCGAGGAGGCCGGTCGCTACCGCGGCGATGACCGCGAACAGACAGGCGCTCAGAAAGATATGCGTCGGCGCCACGCCGCGCGACAGCAGATATCCGCCCAGCACCGGCGCGGCGATGCCGCCGAGCCGGCCGATGCCGAGCGCCCAGCCCAGCCCACTGGTGCGCATCCGCGCCGGATAGAGCTTGCCGCAAGCCGCGTTGGCGCCGGTCTGACTGCCGATGATCGTGACGCCGGAGCAGAAGATCACGATCACCAGCGGCAAATAGGCCATCGCCACCAGCGCGATCAGCCCGATGAATATGACGCCGGCGGCGTAATTCCAGGCCAGCGCCCGTTCCGGACCAAAGCGGTCGATCGCCAGACCGAGATAGAGCACGGCCACAATGCCGCCGAGCTCGCGGAAGCTGGTGGCGCGTGCCGCGACGGCCGGGGTCATGCCGGTCAAGTGCAACACCTCCGGCATCCAGTAGATGAACAGAAACAGGTTCATCAGGCTGCAAAAGAAGATGATCCACATCAGCACGGTCTGCAGCGCGTAGCCTTTGCTGAACAGCATTTTGACCGGGTTGCCGTGGGCGAGATCGAGCCCGGCGGCTGCCTGCCCCGGTGCGATGTCGAGGCGCTGCAGCAAGGCCGCCTCGCGCGCCGTCAAATTGCCTTTCCGGGCGAGAAAACGCGGCGATTCGGGAAGCCAGAACAACATCACCACCACCAGCGCCAACGGAATGATGCCGCCGATCAAGAAGATGCTGGGCCAGCCGAGCGTCGGCAGCAGCACCCCGGCAGCTTGGCCGCAGGCGAACCCGCCGATCGGCGCGCCGGTGAAGCTAACCATGATCATCAGGGCCCGCCGCCGCTGCGGCGCGTAGTCGCCAGTCAGCGAAGCGGCACCCGGAAACCCGCCGCCGATGCCGAGGCCGGTGAAAAATCGCAGGACCGTCAGCACCGGCAGCGAGCCGGCGAATGCGCTCAACAGCGAGGCCATGCCAAAGATCGTTATGCTGCCGATCAACAGCGGCTTGCGGCCGAAACGGTCGCCGATCGGCCCGGCCGACAGCGCGCCGACCAGGATGCCGATGCTCGACCACAAGAACGCGACGGTGAAGGCCGGCCCCGGCAGGTGCCACTCGTGGGTCAGCTGCGGCACCGAAACGCCGATCGAATTTACGTCAAACCCGTCGCAGGAACTGCACCACCGTGCACATTGCCGCGACCCGGATCTGCAAGCCGCCGATCCGCTGGTTCTCCAGCGCGGTTTCGGCGGCCGACAACGGCGCTTGCGCCATCTTTGCCTCCAGACATTTCTCCCGGCCGGCTCTGTGGCATTTTCGGCGGCGCGGCGCAAGCCCGATGCCGGGCTCGTCGGCAGCTGCCGGCGATATGGCCGCCTGCCGCCTGCCGCCTGCCGCCTGCCGCCTGCCGCCTGCCGCCTGCCGCCTGCCGCCTGCCGCCTGCCGCCTGCCGCCTGCCGCCTGCCGCCTGCCGCCTGCCGCCGAGCCGTGTTGCATTTTCGGGCTGGCTGCGCAAGCCTCCGATCGAGTTTCCGCCGCGGGCTGATTGCCGATGAGAACGGGCGCCGACTACCGCCACTCCCTGCGCGACGGGCGCAAGGTGTGGGTCATGGGCGAGGGCCGGGTCGCCGACGTGACCACCCATCCTGCGACCCGAGCGATGGTCGAGGAATACGCGGCCTGGTACGACCGCCACCTCGACCCGGCCTGGCACGACGCTTTGCTCTCTCCCCACCAGGCCGACGGGGAACGCATCCCTTGGGCCTATGTGGCGCCGCGGAAGCAGCGCCGATCTGGTCGGCATGGGCCGGTCGTTTGCGAAGACGCTATTTCTCAGCGCCGGCAACATCACCCACACCCCGGCCTATGGCAATCTGATCGCGCTCGGCGTGCTGACCGCGGTGCAGGCGAAAAACCTCCCGCCCGAGCACGCCGCCGCGGCCGCCGCCTATCGTGACGTGCATCGCCCGCACCGGCCGGTTTTTGACCTTTTGCGGCGGCGCGCCGATCATCGGCCAGCGCATGCGCCGGGACCCGGCCGAACGCGTCGCCTTGACCCTGGTGCGCGAGACCGATGCCGGGGTCGTCCTGCGCGGCCGGCTCGGCATGCACACGAGCCCCGCCTATGCCGAGGACGTCTATGTCGGCGCGCTTTCCGGCATCGACATCGGCGGCCGGCGGGCGAGCTTTATCGTGCCGGTCGCCGCACCCGGCGTCACCGTGTTGTGCCGCAAGCGCGCGGCCCGCAGCGACAACCCGTTCATGGCGCCGCTGTCGAGCCGCTTCGACGAGCTCGACGGCCAGATGTGGCTCGACGATGTGTCGATCCCGTGGGAGCGGGTGTTTTTCGTCGACGCCTTGCCCGAGGCAATTCCGCGTTGGCTCAGGTGGCATCATCTTTATGGTTGGCTGGCGAAGGCAGAGTTCACCCTCGGCCTCGCGCTGGCGCTCAGCCACGCGATGGGCCTCAACGAAAACCAGCAGACGATCGAATACCTGATCGACTTGGTCGCGGCGGTGCAGACCGTCCGCAGCTGTCTGACCGCGGCCGAGCGCGACCCTGATTTCACTCCTGGGGGCTATTGCTTTCCGGACCACGCGCATCTCGCCGCCGGCGGTATCGCCCTGTTCCAGGTGCGTCAGCGCATCTCGGAGATTTTGCGGATCGTGCCCGGGTCCTCGGTGGTCGTCGCTCCCTCCGACGATGATCTCGCCGACCCGGCGCTGGCCGCCGGGCTCGAGGATTCGTTCGGCGGCGGCGGGTATACCGCGTTGCAGCGCGCAGCTCTCTTGCAGCTGGCCGCCGATCATGTGTCCTCGGCGCTCGACGGCCGCGAATCGGCGTTCGAGCTGCACGCCAGCGGCGGCATGGTCAACTGGCGGCATTGGCTGCGCCGCAGTTTTCGCGATTACAACGAGCTGGCCAATGCGGTTCTGGGCGCTCTCGACTTGGCGATGCCGAAAATCGACGTCGCCGCCATCCGCAGCGCACCGATCGCCCCTCGCCGGGCCGCACCGCCGCCCGCGGGCGATGATCCCGCGGCCAAGACCAAGGCGTAGCGCCGAATTGCAGCCTGCCAACTCCGACAAACCCAAAGGCGGGGTGCCGCGGGATCAAAATCGCCGCGTCAACAGCCGCGCGGTTTGTCCGGTGGGTTTTCCAGCTCCGCGGCCATGGCGTCGAGCTGATCCGCGAGCCGGCGCAGCCGTTCGGCGATCTGCGGCGCCCGCTGCGCCAGTTCTCGCAGCGCCTCTGCTCTTTCGCGCAAAAATCTGATATGGTTTATCATGATGCATGGGGGAACATGATCCCGTATGAATTGGTTTCAAAGACCATGCATATTTCTATTTTCAATAGTAACATTGGACGACAATCTCCGATATTGCTTACGAATTGTTCCAAGTTAGTAACACCATGATAACCACGGGAATATGGTGCGGCATAATTGTGAGATTGTATCGCTCTCGGGAACGGAGAGCGCAAAAATGGCGTTGCCGGGCGGCGCACACATCTTCGGGCGCACACGTTAGCGCATGACGGGCTGGATGAGCGGCGAGCAGCTACCCACCGCCGAATATTACCGCAAAGTTGCCGAGGAGATCAGGCAGCTCGCGGAACGGACCCAGGCTCCTGAAGTCCGCCGCGAATTGTTGGATCTGGCCGAACGCTTCAATCGGATGGCCGAGCATATCGAGCGTCGGTATCCTTTTCGAACCGGGCAGTCCTGAACCGGCTGGCGGTCACTGCCAAAGCCCGTTTCAACAGCCGATGACCGCATCGATCGCCTCGCTGGGCCGATCGCCTCGCTCTGGGCCGATTGCCTCGTAGGGCCCGAGCGCGCCGAGCGCCGCCATAGCCTCGCCAGCCTGCCGTCCGGGCAGAGCATTGCAAAAGGCCGGCGGCCGTCGCCATAATTCGCTCGACCGAAGCTCGAGGGAGGAAGCCGGCCGATGGAATACACGATAACCCCGTTGACCCGGCACACCGGGGCGGAAGTGCGCGGCCTGGACCTGAGCCAGGGGGTCGATTCCGAGACCCGTGGCGCGCTGAACCGCGCCTTTGCCGACCACCATGTCCTGGTGGTCCGCGACCAGGAATTCACCCCGCCGCAATTCATCGCCGCCGCCCAAATCTTTGGCGAATTGTTCCAGCACGACAAACGCGAGATGCACGTGCCGGGCTATCCGCAAATCTACTATGTCTCGAACGAGCAGACCGTGCCCGGCAAGCGCTACATCTCGGGCGAGACCTTTCACACCGACCATTCCAATCATCCGACCCCGCCCAAGGCGACGATGCTCTATCCGGTGTCGTTGCCGAAAAGCGGCGGCGACACCCAGTATGTCAATATGCACGAGGCCTATAACGACCTGCCGCTGCCGACAAGAGAGCGCATCGACGCGCTTCAGGCGGTGCATGTCTATCTGAGCAAATACAGCCCGCGCGAATTGCGCCCGCTCAGCGAACAGTCAAGCCGGCAGGTGCCGCCGCCAGGGGTGCACCCGCTGGTGCGCACGCATCCCGAAAACGGCCGCAAGGCGCTCTATCTGAACCCGGTGCGGATCGAATCGATCCAAGGGATGGAGGATCAGGACGCGCTCGATCTCGTCGCCGGACTGATGGCGCACGCGATCCAAAAGAAATACGAATACCGCCACCAATGGCACTACGGCGACTTCGTGATCTGGGACAATCGCAGCGTCATCCACAAGGCCAATCCCGATTACGACATGAACGAGCGGCGGTATCTCTACCGCCTGATGCTGAAAGGCGAGACGCCGGTTTGACCGCGCTGTCCGCAATAACTGGAGGAGGCGAGAAGATGCGTTGGATTCGGTTCGAGACGAAGGGTGGTGCGGCCTACGGGATCGTTGACGGCGACGCCGTGACCGAGGTCAAGGGCGACCCGTTCGCCGGCTACGAAAAAACCTCGACCCTCCATAAATTGTCATCGGTCAAGCTCCTGGTGCCGGTCGAGCCGCGCACCTTCTATTGCGCGGGGCTCAACTACGCCGAGCATGTGATCGAGGCCGCCAGAAAACGCGGTCAGGAGCCCAATTTGCCAAAGGCCGCCGATATCGGCTACCGCGCCAACAACGCGCTGGTGGCGCATGGCGAGCCGATCGTCATTCCCAAGGACGCGACCGAGCGCTGCCAGTACGAGGGCGAGCTGGTCGCGGTCATTGGCAAGAAGGCAAAGCATCTCTCCGAAAACGATGCGCTCTCCTGCGTGCTCGGCTGGACCATCGGCAACGACTTCAGCGAGCGCACCTGGCAGGCCGGCGACCGCACCCTATGGCGGGCCAAGAACGCCGACACCTTCAAGCCGATGGGGCCGTGGATCGAGACCGATTTCGACCTCGCCGCGGCGCACACGATCATACGCGTCAACGGCGACGAAAAAATCCGCTTCAAGACCGACCACATGCTGTTCGGCCCGGCGACCTTCATCAGCCGGATGTCGCAATATATGACGCTCTACCCCGGCGATGTCGTCTGGATGGGCACCGAGGGCGCCCCCGAAAACGTCAAGCACGGCGACACGATCGACATCGAGATCACCGGTATCGGCACCTTGAGCAATCCGGTGGTGCGCGAAGGCCAGTGACCCGCGACCCGACGCCGCCGACCCAAACGGGCGCCGGCGGCAGCCGGATGATCGGCGCTCAGCGCGCTAGTGCTCAGACGCAAACATACGCAGAGACTGCACCATCTGAATGCGTCCAGCTCTAGCGTTTGAGGATAATGTTGACGCGGCGGTTGAACACTGACGGGTCGCTCGATCCGGTCTGTCCGATCGGCTCCTGCTCGACTATCGCCGGCGCCACGCCGTCTGCCGCCAATTGGTCGGCGACAATCGAAGCGCGGGTCATCGCGAGGTATTTGTTGGTCTGGACCGTGCCGGTGGCGCTGGCCCGCGCCTGCACGGTGATCATTTTGGCATCCGTCTGCTTCGCCCGCCTCGCCGCATCGGCGATGATCTTCTTTGCCCGTGGCGACAGGTAAGCGCTGAACTCGTCGAAATAAACCAGATAACGGGGTTTCCCCGTGTTAGCCGCAGCCGGGCCTGCCGCAACTGGAGCTGCCGCAGCCGGACTTCCAGCGGGCGGACTGGTCTGGGCGCGAGCCCCGAGCGGACAGGCAAGCGCCGCAAGCAGCAGCAAACAAGAGGATCTTCGAACCGCAGATCTCATCGTACTCCCCCCGCAATATCGCCCGCAGCAATTCACCTTGCCCGCTCGACGGCAATCGGCAGTGTATGCGGCTTCGCCGGCCGATCCGCAAGGCTCGCCGGCGCCGGCTCCCGGTCAAATCCGCCGCGCGGCATCAGCGATCGGCTGTCTTAGTTCGCAGGCTCCGATAGGGAAATCGCGAGAAAATGACGGCGTCCATGCATCGGGCGGGGGCCTCGCGTGTTGATGGACAGGACGGCCGGTTTCGGCCTCGGTTCCGCCGCTCCGGCGCCGGCCCATTTCGGGCCCATTTCGAACGGAGTCATGCGATGTATCTCGCTCGCTTTTCCTACGATGTGTTGCCGATCAATCGCCAGCGCGCGGTCGACTTCATCCGCCGCGAGGTCAACGCGGCGCGCAAGAACGGGCTCAACGCCCGGCTGCTGGTGCCGCTGACGCGCGGCCCCGGCCAGGGCGCTTCGCTGCAATTCGAGATCGAATTGAAAGGGTTGGATCAGCTCGACCAGTTCCGCAACCGCGGGGTCGGCTCTACCGAGGAAACCGGCAGCTGGATGCACGCCTTCAGCGAGGTGCTGACGCAGCCGCCCTGCGTCGAAATTCTGCGCTTCGAGAACTGACTGGCACCCGCCACCCTTGGACGGCGGGCCTCCCCGACCTTCAGCCGGCGCACCACATTAATGAGGACCCGAATGCGGGCCGGAAACCAGATCTTTCCGGCGCGTCGGTCAAGCCGCGCCGGGCGAGAGGAGGCCCGTGATGGACATCGTCTTTGCTTGCCCGCTGCCGCCCGCCTCGCCGCTGCGCGCGGCAATCCGCGACAACACCCGGATCGACGAAACCGAGGCGGTGGCGCGCATTCTCGCCGCCGCCGAAATCCCAGCCGACGCGCGCAGCCATATTGCCGAGCGTGCGCGCGACCTCGTCGCCGCCGTCCGCCGCGACCGGCTCGGCAAAGGCGGCATCGATGCGTTTCTGCACGAATACGCGCTGTCGTCGCAGGAGGGGGTGGCGCTCCTTTGCCTTGCCGAGGCGCTGCTGCGCATCCCCGATGCGGAAACCATCGACCGGCTGATCCGCGACAAGCTCGGCGAAGCCGATTGGGCGCAGCATCTCGGGCATTCCGATTCGGCCTTCGTCAACGCTTCGACCTGGGCGTTGATGCTGACCGGAAGGCTCTTGCATTCCGAGCGCGAGGTGCACGATCTGCGCGCCGTGTTGCACCGCTTTGTCGCGCGCTCGAGCGAGCCGGTGGTGCGCCAGGCGGTGACCGCGGCGATGCGCATCCTCGCTCGGCAATTCGTCATGGGGCGCACCATCGCCGAGGCGCTCGACCGCGCGCGGCCGGCCGAGCGGCACGGCTGGCGGCACTCCTACGACATGCTCGGCGAGGCGGCGACGACCGCGGCGGATGCGGTGCGCTATTTCGATGCCTACACGGATGCGATCGCCGCGATCGGCCGCTCCGCGGCGGGCCGAGCGGTGGTCGAGGCGCCGGCCATCTCGGTTAAGCTGTCGGCATTGCACCCGCGCTACGAAATGGCGCAGCGCGATCGGGTGCTGACGGAAATGACCCCGCGCCTGCTGGCATTGGCTCGGCAGGCGCGCGCCGCCGGTATCGGCTTTACGATCGACGCCGAAGAGGCCGACCGCCTCGACCTGTCGCTCGACCTGATCGAGACCCTGGTGCTCGCCCCCGAGCTCTCCGGCTGGGATGGGCTCGGCCTCGCCGTCCAGGCCTATCAGAAGCGGGCCTTGCCGGTGATCGACTGGCTCGCCGACCTCGCCCGTCGCGGCCGGCGGCGGCTGATGGTCCGCCTCGTCAAGGGCGCCTACTGGGACAGCGAGATCAAGCGCAGCCAGGAACGCGGTCTCGACGGCTACCCGGTCTACACCCGCAAGCTCGCCACCGACGTCTCCTATCTGGCCTGTGTGCGGCGTCTCCTCGATGGCGGAGCGGCATTCTACCCGCAATTCGCGACCCACAACGCGCACACTGTGGCGGCCGTGCTCGAACTCGCTGGCGAGCGGCGGGATTGGGAGTTTCAGCGCCTACACGGGATGGGCGAGGCGCTCTATGGGCAGATCGTCTGCCCCGACAAGATGGACCGGCCGTGCCGCGTCTACGCCCCGGTCGGCAGCCACGAGGAACTCCTGGCCTATCTGGTGCGGCGGCTCCTCGAAAACGGCGCCAACACCTCGTTCGTCAACCGCGTCGTCGATGAGCGGCAGCCGATCGATGAGATTGTCGCCGATCCGGTGGCGCGCCTCGCCCGGCTGAAGGAAAAGCCGCACCCGCGCATTCCGCTGCCGGCCGATCTCTACGCCCCGGCGCGGCGGAATTCACGCGGACTCGATCTGAACGATCCACCGGCCCTCACGGCATTGCGTGACGAGCTGAGCACGGCGTTTCACCCACCGTGGCATGCGGCGCCGATCATCGGCGGGGTCGAGCAGTCGGGCGTGGGCGAGGCCGTGTTGGACCCGAGCGATCGCCGGCGTCGGGTCGGGACCGTGGTCGCGGCCGGCGCGGAGCAGATCGACCAGGCGCTCGCCCGCGCCGCCGCGAGCGCCGCCGACTGGGATCGCAGGCCGGCCGGCAAACGGGCCGAGATTCTCGAACACGCGGCCGACCTCTTGGAAAAGCACCGGGCCCTGCTGATCGCGCCGATCATCCGCGAGGGCGGGCGCACCCTGCCGGCGGCGATCTCCGAAGCAAGGGAGGCGGTCGATTATCTGCGCTACTACGCCCTGCGCGCCCGCGCCGATTTCAGCGCTGCAGAGCAGTTGCCCGGACCGACCGGCGAGCGCGACCAGCTCTCGCTGCACGGACGCGGGGTCGTCGCCTGCATCTCGCCATGGAATTTCCCGCTGGCGATCTTCACCGGCCAGGTCGCGGCCGCGCTCGCCGCCGGCAACCCCGTCGTCGCCAAGCCCGCCGAGCAGACGCCGCTCGTCGCCGCGGCCGCGGTCAGGCTATTGCAGGAAGCCGGCATCCCCGGCGACGCGCTGCATCTGCTGCCGGGCACCGGCGAGACGGTCGGGGCGCGCCTGATCGCCGATCCGCGGGTGGCCGGCGTCGCCTTCACCGGCTCGACCGAAACCGCGCGGTCGATCAATCTGGCGCTCGCCCACCGCCCCGGCCCGATTGTGCCGTTGATCGCCGAGACCGGCGGGCAGAACGCGATGATCGTCGATTCGTCGGCCTTGGCGGAGCAGGTGGTCGCCGACGTGCTGACCTCGGCTTTCGAAAGCGCCGGGCAGCGCTGCTCGTCATTGCGCCTCCTCTACGTACAGGCCGACATCGCCGACCGGCTATTGGCGATGCTGGCGGGCGCGATGGCGGAGTTGACCATCGGCGACCCGGCCTTGCTCGCGACCGACATCGGCCCGGTCATCGACGACGACGCCCGCGACGCGCTGGAACAGCACTCCGTGCGGATGGCGCGCGAGGGTCGATTGCTCTATCAGTGCGCCCTGCCGCACGGCATCGACCGTGGCACTTTCTTCGCCCCGCGCGCCTTCGAGATCGACAGCGCCCGACGGCTTGACCATGAGGTGTTCGGCCCGATTCTGCACGTCGTGCGCTGGCCGGTGGACCGCCTCGATCAGGTGCTCAACGAGATCGACGCGACCGGCTACGCTCTAACCCTCGGAATCCACAGCCGAATCGAGGAAAACGTGCGCCGCATCCTCGCCCGCCTGCGCGTCGGCAACGGCTACGTCAACCGCAACATGATCGGCGCCGTCGTGGGCGTGCAGCCCTTCGGCGGCGAACGGCTTTCCGGCACCGGCCCCAAGGCGGGCGGCCCGCGTTACCTGCACCGCTTCGCGACCGAGCGCACGATCGCGACCGACACCACCGCCGCCGGCGGCAACGCCACCCTCCTCTCATTGCAGGAAGAGGGCTGAAAGTTGCTTTTGATCAGATACACGGCGCGTTATGGTTGGATACCCGATACGAGCACGCGATCCGCTGTGACAACCCGTGTGGCGATACCGATGTCCGTACCCCACGACCAGCAGGAAATTTACGTCGCTATCTGGGCGAAGGCCATAGATACGCAGATGCATTTCAACGAGATGTCCGTTAAATCGCGTCAATTTGGGCTGGGGTTTGTGGCCGCAGCGCTCGGCCTCGGCATCGTCCTTCTCGTCCGGCGTCAGGACTTTTCCTTATCCGTATATTACTTCGGCGGCTTTGATATCGACGCAACGGTGTTGATCGTTTTTGCGAGCGCAATGGCACTTTATGCCGTCCGGATCCTTGACTTGAAAGTCTATCACAAAATGCTTAGAGGGGCTGTCGCGTTCGGAGAAGACTTCGAAGAAAACTATATGAAACAGATATTTGTTCTGGAAAAAGGAATGACGCAAGCAATTTCGCATTTCAGCCGACACAGTGATGCTAACGTTCGTGCTGAGAACGGAAGGTATTCATATATTGGATTAAATAGACGGGATGCCCTAACCAAAATTTTATGGTTCTACCGCGTCTCCATAAGCACACTGGTCATAGCGGCCGTCTTTTTGTTTATCGCTACCGGAGATTTTGGCCATCCCGGCAGATACGCTCCTGATACGACTCCAATCTCCGGAAAGGCAGGGGGTCATGTCAAATAAAAGACTTCTTATTTGTGATCTTGACAATACACTTTATGATTGGGTAAGCTATTTCGTACCCTCATTCTATGCCATGGTCGATACGGTTGTTGAGATAACGGGATGTGATCGAGAGGAGCTATTGGACAGCATTAAGGTCGTTCATCAAAAATACGGTGATTTTGAACAACCGTTCGCGCTTCTAGAAACTCAAGCATTGCAAGAAATATATAGCAACGTATCTCCTCAAATTATAGCGAAGATGGTCGATCCAGCCTTTCACGCCTTCAATACCGCGCGAAGCAAATACTTAAAACTGCATTCACAGGTGCGAGAAACCCTTGATTTCTAAAATATGCAGATATTAGACTGGTCGCACATACGGAAAGCACTCTATATGCGGCAATCGATCGCTTGAGGCGCCTGGATTTAGACCGTTATTTCACAAGAGTTTACTGCCGGCAGCGGTCAAACTCGCTTCATCCAAATCACGATCGGGGCAGCAAATGGCTGGAAGGTTTCCCGATGGAAAAGGTTGTCGAACTGTCACATGATCAACGAAAGCCAAATCCGGACGTGCTGCTCGAAATATGCTCTGATGAAGGTATCACCACAGACGCGGCAGCCTATATTGGAGACAGCGTCGCTAAAGATATACTGATGGCCAAGCGCGCTGGCGTATATGCCATATGGGCAGCCTACGGTTCAGCACATAATTCAGCAATGTATAACGCTCTCGTGCGAGTGTCTCATTGGTCGGCAGAGGAAATTGCGCAGGAACAACGATTAAAGGAAGAAGCACGACTGATCGAGCCCGATTACGTCGCACATTGTTCGTTCTCCGAGGTATTGATGGCTCTCGGTCTCGTTGCTGGCCCCGGCACCCAAAAGTCCCGCGGGTCTTAAGAGCGGTGCGAGGCAAAGACTGCGGCCTCCTGCCACTTGGCCTCATCCACCCCGGCCCCTCGGATCCGGACCTCCTCTCGCGCGTTGAGGCAGAGAGTGCCGGAGCCGTGAGGCAAGGGAGGGGTTTACCGTGGTCCCGCTCAGACGACGCCGTCGGCGTGCAGCTTCTCGACCTCGTCGGGGCTCAGCCCGAGCCAATCGCCGAGCGCCTCAGTCGTGTGCTCGCCGAGCAAGGGTGCGGGCTTCAGCGGGGCCGGGGCGCCGTCGAAGCGCACCGGCCAGGTGGTCATCGGCATCTGCCAATCGCCGTGATGCATCGTCTGCAGGATGCCGCGCTCCCAGAAGCTCGGTTCGTTGGTCAATTCCATCGAATCGAACACCGCACCCGCCGGGACGCCCGCGCCGCTGATCAGCGCCATCGCCTCTTCCTTGGTGTGCTGGCGCGTCCATTGGGCGATGATCTCCTCGACCTCGGCCTCGCGCTCGAGCCGCGCGGCGGGCTTCTCGTAGCGCGGGTCGCCAATCAGGTCCTCGCGCCCGATCAGCTTCAGCAATCGCGGCCAATGCTGCGGGTTGGCGCGGCTGGTCAGCATGTAGACGTAGTCGTTGGGTCCGCCGGGCCTGCACGGAAAGATCCCCGAGGGGCAATTGCCGCCAGCCGGCCGGCGCGGCGCCGCTTTTCCCGACTGTGCCTGCCGGATGAACATTCCGCGGCTGTAATGCATGACCGAATTTTCATCGCCGCCTGCAATTGCCGACCCTTGCCGGTGCTGTTCCTCTGATAGAGTGCGGCGACGATACTGAACGCCAACAGCATGCCGGTGCCGGTGTCGCCGATCGTCGGACCGGGCTTCAACGGCTTGCCGCCGGGTTCGCCGGTGATGCTCATCGCCCCGCCGACCGCCTGTGCGATCGGGTCGAAGCACAGCCCGTTTTCATAAGGGCTGCCGGCGCCGAAGCCCTTGACCTGGGCATAAATGATGCG
>CAWCIL010000005.1:0-84978 GCA_963795485.1 uncultured Alphaproteobacteria bacterium | reverse complement strand
CGGCGCCTTGGCGTACTCGCTGCCGCTGGCCCTGACGCGGCGTCTCGGCCATCGGATGCAGCATCTCGAGCGCGCTAGCCTTCTGCGGCTGGCGGCTGAGATTTTCGCCGATTTGGCGCCACACATCCGGCTCATGAATTTCCTGTCTGTGCCCGATCATCGACCGGCTGGCGAGATGTCGCCGCTCCGAGGCTTCGTCGACGACGATCCATGTTGTCCGTTCGTGTCGGCTAGCGGCGGTGTAGGCTTTGAAGCCGTGGATCGCGAGCGATCCGACCGGCATGGCGTGAATATGCTCGGTTGCGGTGCTGCCTTGCGCGGTGTCCACGGTCATCGCGTAGCCATAGCTGAGACGCACGGGAGCGTCGCGACGGCCCTGGATCTTGCGCCAGGCGACCAGACCTTCAACGCCGGCATCGTTGCGCACGATCATGCCCTCACCTATCAGCGCGCGGATTTCGACCACCTCGCCGTTGCTGGCGAGGACGGTCTTGCAGCCCGAGACCCGGGCGTCATGGACACGATCATAGAGGCGCACCCGGTCGCCGACCGCGAGCGGCAGCCGGTAGGTGTCGCCGGTGCGATCGGTCGCGTCCAGGACTTTGGCATCGGCGCCGATCTCGCCGGCCCGGCGGCGCTCGGCGCGGATGGCCGCACCGATCTCACGCGCATCGGCGTTGGTCGGCGCCGAGACCGTCAGTCTGAAACCGGGATCGCCTCGATTGGCCTCGAGCCGCTCTCGCCACAGCCGGGCCACCCGTTGCACCGTCTTCTGCCGGCCGCCGGCCACCAGTTCGGCAGTGCCGTCCTGCTGCTTCATCTCGAGCGCTTCTGCCGCCCGGCCGGCGCGGAACAGGCTGGCGATTTCGCGCTCGCGCTCGGTCTTCTGCCGGATCGAGGTCAGGATCTCGGGAATGGCCTCGTCGCCGATAGCTTTGCGCAACAGGTCGATGACCGGCCCGGCTTCGATCGACTGGCATTGCTTCGGGTCGCCGACCATGACGATCTGCATGCCGGTTCGCTGCTGCAGCCGCAAGAGATCGAGCATTTGCCTTGTACCGATGAGCCCAACCTCGTCGACGACCACAACGCTGTTGAGGTCGGGCAAATACCGCCCGATCTCGACGCGTTTCAAAAAGGCCGCGACCGAGGCCCGCTCGGCGATGCCGGCCGACTTGAGATCGGCGGCCTGGCGCCAGGCCAGAGTGATGCCGAACACCTCGCGCCCATCGGCGTTCCAGGCGTCTACCAGCGGGGCCAGGGCGGTGCTCTTGCCGGCGCCGGCGACGCCGATCGCGACACCCAGCCGGCCGCCGCTGGCAAGTCTGGTCATCATCGCCCGCTGGGCCTGCCATTGCGCTGCGGCCGGATCGATCGCGGGATTGCGCACCAGGAAGGCCTCGGCCGCGCGGTCGATCTGCGCTGCCGGAAGAGCGCCCGACAAATCGAGCGAGGCAGTTTTGGCCAGATGGATCAGCTCGCGTTCCTGGTCGATATGCAGCGCCGTCGTCACATTCCAGCGCTCCTTGCCGCGCAGCGGAGCCCCCCTGCCCCACAGCAGCGCCACCTGCTGACCGTCTTGTACCACTCCCCGCTCGCGGAAGCTTTTCAGCACAGCGTCGATGTCGTCGCCCGGCCGCTCGCCGATGCCGGCGACGATCAATGCCCGCGCCGCGATCTCGCGTAATTCCTGGCCGTCCAATACCGCGCGGCGGCTCAGCTCCCCTTCGAGCAATGGCAGGGCCGCGCGATAGGCGGCCTCGTGGCGCTGTTCCGGCAGCCGGTGCGGGCATGACCTCGATCCGGCCGCAACACGCTGCGATGCCGATAGGAGGCCGCCGCGGCCTGCTCGCGCCATACCGCGAAATCGCTTTTCTGTTCGACGCCCTCCGCGGTCTCTGTTTTTGCCTGGCGGGTTTCGGCCGCGCCAGCCTTCAGGAGGGCAATCTTCTGCTCGGCAGTGATCTCGTCCCAATCGATCCCCTTGCGCCGCGCGAACTCGCGCGCCGCATCCTGGGCTTCGATCGTCCGCTTGCTGAACAACTCGCGCACCGAATGCGGGATCGCGGCGAGCCGTGCCGCACCGGTGCGCTGGTCGAGCATGGTCTCGATGCCAAGCCGCCGGGCCCGGGCCGCGACGTTGGCATGGTAGACGGCACCCAGCTCCTTGACCCGCCCGGCCAGCCGGTCGAGGTCGACGGCGCCGATATGCCCGCTGTCGGTCAGGACGCTATTGAACACCGTCACATGGGTGTGCAGCTGCGGGTCCGCCGTCTGCAACGGCACTTCGCGGATGTCGGTGTAGGCCCGGCCTTCTCTGTCCTGCCGCTCGATATCGACCGCCGGCCGTGCGGTGTAGTGCTGGAAGCTGATCCATCCCAGAGTGCCAGGTTCGACAGCATAGAGCCCCGCGGCTCTGTTGCTGGCAAAGCCGAGGTGCGTCTCGCCATAGGCCATCGTGTCGGCCACGGCGTTCCGGTGAATATCCAGCAGCACGGTCCGTTCCGCCGCGGTCGGCGCCAAGGCCCAGGCGACCGACAACGATTTGTCCGCGGAAAACGTCATGTCGACAAAGCCGACTGGCGGGCGCGTGGCGTGGATCTGCCGACGGTAATCCGCCATATCGATCAGCCGGCCGGTAGCCAGTCGGCCGTTCTCCAGCTGCGCGGTTTCGGCGGCCGTTGCCTCCCGGTGCACAGGCAGGCCCAGCGCCGCCTTGAACCGCTTGCGCGCCCCTTCGACGATCTCGGCCGGAAGCGGCTTGCCGGCGGCGTTCTGGGGCATGCCGCCGTCCGCGCGCTTGCCGGCGAGCACGTTCCCGATCGCTTCCGCCGATGCCGGCTGCTTCGGATCGAGACTGAACACTTCGGCGACGCTGCGGGTCGCGGTATGCTTCTTACGCCCAGTGATCCCCTCGCCGTCCAGGCGTGTCGCATTTAGCAAATTCGCAATACCGGCCTGGGTCAATGGCCGGCCGGGATCGGCGATGCCGAGGCGTGCTGCCAAAGCCGGGGAGAGGTCGGGCCGCAGCTCGGCGACGGTGTCGCCGGCGGCGCCGCGCCAGAACTCCGCGGCGCGGTCTTCCCTGGCCTCGGCGCCGGTGTAGTACTCGGCGGCCCGCGCCGGTTCGGTCTTCAGCGTCCCGGCCAGGTAGTATTCCGCCATTGCCTTTCCGGATGACGGCGACGCGCAGGCGCCGACCCGATAGGTCATCATCGCCGTCGCTCATTTTTGTACTCCGTCAGGAGTACCTTGGTCTGTGCCCCAAAGCGCGCACCCGCGCACTCAGAGATTATGGCCCGAACCACAACGTTTCCGCCGAGATCGGACAAAAACATAAGCGGGTACCGATTGGGGATAGCGAATGAGTGCGCCTGGTCGCGATTGGAGAGAGTTACTGCAATCCATATGGCGGTGCGCAAGCGCGCGCACCTGCGCAAACCGGCGCGCATGTCTATGAGACAGTGTAAGGCAGACACGCCCACAACTTAACACTGCGGAGATGCTGGTGAGTTTGCAAACAACCCCTGGCTGTCTCGACGATTGAGAGGGTCGCGATAGGTTCGAAGTTCGAGAACCCCGTTTTGCAGCCAGGTATCGATTACCGTCTGAGCTTGCTGATCGGTCAAAGTGGGAATGTGGCGCTGCACGATGCGCCAAGCCGAGCGATCTGGAATTGGTGGCGTGGCCGTGTACCGGCGACCATCCGCTGTGCCGGCATTGATCAGCTCGAGGATGGCAATGGCAGTCGGTGAGAGGCCCGCAAGATGCGAGGGATCGATCGGCTGCGTTTCGGCGGTAGGCGGCGTCTCGGGAGATACTACGTGCAGAGGAACGCGCGCGGCGGCGGCGAGGGTGGTGGTTCTGGCGGCGGCGCGGCCTGCTTATTGGTTCTGGCCTGTTGCTCGGCGGCCCTCGCCCGCCCCTCATTGATTTGAGCTTGCCAGAAGGCGCGGGCGCGTTCCTCGCGGACTTCCCGCGAGGGCCGGCCCGTTGCCGATGTGTCGTGCGGCATCATCGTCGCAAGTCCCTCTACGGGTTTTGGCGATGGCGGCGAGGCTTCTGTTCCGGGGTCTCGCCCGCGTTCATTTGATCGTCGGCCTGCCGTTGCATGCGTCCCTCGTTGATCTGGCGCTGCCAGAAATCGGCCCGGCGTTCCTCGCGCACTTCCCGCGCATGGTTACGCTCTGTTCGGGTTGGCTGATCGGCCATGGGGTCACTCCGCTGCTGAGTTGACGAAACGGTTGGTTGCGACTTGCGCAATCATTTCGGGTCGCCGGAAATAGATCGCCCGGCCGATGCGGAGTGGGAGCCCGGCCGCCGGCACGATGATGATTTCGTCTTCGCGCAGGTCCTGTTGCATCTCGGAGGCCGCGATCAGCGACCGGCGGATTTCGTGGACGTTGACGTTGATGCCGCGCGAGGTCGAACCGAAGTTCAGGCCAAAGGGCTTCTGGCGGCCCTGGTTGTCGCCCTCGGACCAGGCCAAGACGCCATGGGCGCCGAGCTGGTCGCTGAGGTCCTTGCCGGCGCCGCCGGCGCGGATCGCGGCATAGCCGACCCAATGGGCGGCGTCGATCCAGGCGCGGGTACCCTCGCGGCCCCAGGCCTCGGCCATCTGGCCGACCGACTGGAACAGCATGTGGAGCGAGACGCCGTACTTGCGGCCGATGTCGCGGGCAGTTTCGAGCGTTTTCATCCGGCCAAGGCGCGCGGCCTCGTCGAGGAGGAAGAGTATCCGTCCGCGCGTCCAGCCGTCGGCCATGTAGACGGTGTTCAAGAGGGCGCCGACGAGGACGCGGGCGATCGGCGGCGTGGTCTCGAGGGTACGCAGGCTGATATTCAGAAAGACGGTGGTATTGCCGATCAGCAGCGCGCGGGGATCGAAGTCGCCCTCGGAGACCAGTTCGGCATAAGCTGCCGTGAAGAGCCATTCGACGCCTTTGACGGCGTTCAGGAACACGCCGCTGAAGGTTTCCTCGGCCTTGCACTTCATCAAGGTGGCAGCCAGGCGCCGGGCCATGGGGCTGCGGCTCGCGATGCGGATATGTGCCAGGAGGTGGAGGATTTCCTCTTCGGAGACCGCGATCGCGGCGGCAAAGGTTGCCAGGCTTATGTCGATCGCCTGGGGATCGGACCAGACCAGATGCGCGAGCAAGCAGGTGACGAGCGAGCGGCCCATCGGGGCGAAGAAGGGATCCTCGGCACGCCCCGGCGAAGTCGCCTGCGCCGCCGCCGATTCATCGTAAATCCACGACACGACGCTGCGGACATGCAATTCGGCCTCGGGGTGGGTGATGTCGATCCAGGCGAGGACGTTGAAACCGGTGACGGGCGGTTTGCCGCTATCCTTTGGGTGGCCCCAGCAGGTCTACAGCTGCAAAGGCTGCCCCAGCATAAAACCAGAAGTCAAGCGTCCAGTTGCAGCGCTCAGTATCTGAGGGCAGTTGCCGACGACCGGCTCTGTGGGTCGGTGCGCACCGGCCAGAAGCCGTTAAAACCCGCGGAAATCCGCGGTTTCGACCGGCTCGAATTTCCGCCCGAAGTTTTGGCGCGGGACTGACGTTAACCAATACGATCGGCGAGAAAGCTGCATTAAACGGCTTCAGCCTGGCTGTCCGTCCAAAATGCGTTAAGTCACCCGACCCTATTGGGCAAGGCTCGGATTTGCCACAGGCCAATGCGCCATATGAAAAGGAGGTAATTTGGTTAATCGACTGTTCAGCGTGGGCCAGTTGGCTTGCCCTATCGGGTGAGGCTGGGAATCGTTGCCATTACGCTTTCGGCTATTCAGGACCATCGGCAGGCGCGCCAATCAAAGACCTTCGCGACGCGAATCTGATAGGGAGGCCGAAATCGGTCAGCGCGTCAACCGTCGCCGGCCGCGGGCATGAGTTGTCGACAGGCTCCACGACAAGCCCGGAACGCCCGATGTCAATTTCGGTCTGAATGACGATTTAATCGGAGAACGGGCCCTCCAGCGATACCCTAGATAAAAAGCAACCCGCACCATACAATTGATGGTAACGGCGCGGCGGCCCAGCTCAACGTCCGCTCATATAGCCTTCCGATGCACCGGCGCGTACGGGAGGCCGTCGCTGCGACAGTCCCGCTGCTTTCGCCATTCCTGATGTTGAAGCCGATACACGCCCGTCGCCAAGCCTGTTCTTCCTGGACCCGTTCGTCATCAGACGCCGATAGCGGCTGTTCCAGTATCCGCGCCAAGTTGGCTATTATCCTACTGATAAGAAGAGGCAATTTTTTGGCCATTTATCGTATCCCGATCGGCGGTACAAGCGATTCGCACGGGATTTTGGAGCAAGCATCACCGAATCGACCAGCAATGGTCGTCGTCAATCGCCCATATCGGCTGGGAGTCGATTTAGGCCGGTGGGGTCGCGAATCAGCCGCGGAATCGGCGACCTTCAAAATCCGGATCCCGGCCTAGGCGCCAAGCCGCCGCAAGTCGCCGTCGCCGGTGACGATAAAGCGCGAGCGGCGGCCACGGCGCATTCGAGCAAGCGGTTGTCATCAGGGTCGGCATCAACGACATCGAGCCGCTCCCTGGCTGGAAGCCGGCTCAGCTTCCTGGAGAAACCGCCTGGACGCGCCGGCAAAAACCAGCCCGGAAATCTAGATGTGGTATCGGCGGTGACCTCGATCACCTGGCCGCCTTGTCGCCGTTCCTGGCGCGTTCCGCTCGGCGGCCATCGGCAATTTCCGCGCTGCGGGTGTGTCCCGTCACCAGCTGCGCCGGCAGCATCGGTTTCCGCCGGCGCAGGTGGATTTGCTTCGGAATGGCATTGCCGGCCGGGCCGGTCGGCGAGTGCGCGGTTCTGCTACTCAAGGAGCGCTATGCGGGCTTCGCCTCGGCGAGTTCCCGCTCGGGCTGGGTCTGCCGTCGCCAATTCTCACTGGATCGCGCCCGCGACGGATCTTCGGTTCTCGGGGATGATCCTCGGGGCGACCGAGGCAACGATCGCGGCCAGCGTGCCCGAGCTGTCAACGTGCGAATAGCCGGAAAGGCGGCGCGTTCGCGGATGTTGCGGCCCGGCGCCAACAGATATTCCCGCAGCGGGGCAGGCGCGAGGTCGCCCAAACTACGCTCGCCTTGCTGCCAACCCTCGATCCAGCCGCCACTCGCGTCACGGTCCCGGCTCGCCAGTTCCATCCGCCGCGCCAAACAAGGTGCATCGGAACGTCACCGCGGTCACGGCCCCCTCCCCTGCCCCGCTTCGCGGCGCGTTTCGGGCTGTCCGGCACGGCGCAGCGCCCACACTGTCCGCTCGAGGTGGAGCTCACCAGCTTTGGCCTTCTGCACCATGCCGTGGAAGTAGCCACCCGGCGTCGTCCGGAAATGCTCCGGCTCCTTGGTCGAGACAATCGCCAGCGCGACCGCGGCCAGGTCCCGGCCCATGATCAGGCAGGCATCGCTCCACAGCGGCTTCGACACATCGAGATCGTGCCGCAGCCAGTCCGCGGCGTCGATGATCTCGGGCCAGGTCGGGTTCGGCCGTCGCAGATAGGACTTCAAACGCGGTGCGAGGTTCACCAGCTCGTCTGGACGGATCCCGTGGACCTTGCCTTTGTCGGGCTTCTCTCGCGGATCCGGTGCTTCGGATCGGGAAACCGGCGCCGCCGCCATTTCGCTACCAGTGTTGGATGTTATTACCGTATCCTCTTGAGGATAGGGGTTTGGGTTGTAGGTATATTGGTGGGGCGCATTTTCGCTCCCCAAGGGGTTCTTTTTAACATCTTTGAGGAGCATCTCGAGACGTTCACGGCCCTTGCGCTGCCACTGCTCCAGGCTGAGAACCCCGGCTTCCATCTCGTCCGGACGGTCCACGCTCTTCAATCCCCGCGCAATGGCCCGGGCGTCGCGTTCTAACGTCGCCCATTCTTCGCCTTCAAAAGCGTAGTCGCGCGCGGTCTCGAGGATCTGGACGATGCCCTTGCGCGCAATCGTCGTCCGCCGCCGTAGACGCCCCAGGGCCTCACGCTCCGCCCTCCCCTCCTCCGCCAGCTGCCGAAATTCCGCATGGCGCGCTGCGATCGGCGCCAGATCAAAACCGTAGGCCTCGACAATCCATCCTTTAGCGTCGCGCTTGCCGTAGCGCTTGCCGTTCGCGCTGTCCTTCATCGTCACCAGGCCGGCCTCGATCAGGCAGCGGTTGAGCCGCTTCGCCTGACTTTCCGACAGACCCAGTGCCTCCTGCTGCAGCAGGGCGGACGGCCAGACGATCGGCCGCCCTCCCCGCTCCCAATCCTGCGGCTGGGTAAAGCGGAACAGCCAGTCGACCGCATGCACCAGGCGGGCGGACAGACCCAGCCTGGGCGACGCCGCCTTGAAAGCCGCCAGCAATTGGCCGTGCGCCGTCACCCCGTCCGGCAGTCCGGCAAAACTCTCCGCCGCCCGATCGACCCTCAACAGACCTGGCGTCAACCGCCGGAAGCCCGTCGGGCTACCAGCAAGTCCCCTCCGTGGCGCCTCCTCGGCGCGGCTCTCCATATCCATCGCTCCCCCTCATCTCGGTCAGGCGCGACGGGCAAAACCCTCTCCGTCAGCGGAAACGGCAATTTCCGCTTGCAGTTGAGGCAGGTATCGGCTACACGGAGCCTGTTGTGTGCCCCGACGGAAGCCGTATGGCCCGTCACGAGTGCAGAAAGCCCGCCCGGCAAGGCGGGCTTTCGCGGTCCTAAGTCATGTGTTGTTTCGGAACCAGCCTCTCAATAATCCAACAATCCGGCTTGGGACGCCGCGTCAGTTCAAGGGCCAAGTCTCTTTAGGGGACCGGCCTTCCCCCCCTTCGCTGATCATGCCATGGCGCTCGCCTCCACTTCGCGGCGCCGGATCAGAGCGGGGTCGATCAAGGGCACGTTAGGACGACGCTCGAACCGGACAAGAATGCGGTCCAGCGAAATGCGCCGCTGTAGCGGGACGAGACGCCCGACCTCGTTTCGGTGGACGAACTCAATGACAAAGCCTTTGAGCGCCCCCTTTGTGATCGTCTTCCCTAGATTGTGTCGGAAGTGCCGTAGGTCAGTGGAGACGCCCATGCGTCGGCGAAGCTCCTCAAGGGGCACCGCCGCTGTTGCGCGATCTGCGCATTCAGCGTAACCGACCTCATAGAGCTTGCGCTCCAGAGGGGGAAGATAGAAGTAGCCTTCGCTTGAGATCAGCGTAGCTCTATCGTCGATGATGGCGCGCCACAACCAATCGCAAAGCTCGACCTCGATGGCCTTCATCGCCTCATGGCCATTACTCCAGACGGCGGTCTCCATTCGCGCCGACTTGAGCCAGGAGAACCACGTCCGCTCGCGACGGCCGCCAGTGACGAGATTAGTTTTGATCTGAGTCCCTTGCAGACGCTCCAGAGCAACCGCGAAGTAGCGATAGGTTTTGCCGCCGGGAGTCTTTCCGGTCACGCTGAAGAAATCATGCGCTGTAAACCGGAATTTTTGGCTAACCTGCTCGCCGCGCGACAGCTTTTGGCTAGCGATTGAGCAGATATAGACGAGAATCTCCTTGTCGTTTATCGTGGCGATCCCAGACTTTGTACCCTGGACCACGATCTCAACTCCGTCGGCCTTGTACTCGATCGGATTGGTGCGTGCGGATTCAAGTGCAAAAAAGGAATGGAGCATGGTGTTCCGGTCATTCGACACGTCCCCGGTCAGGGGACTGTCGAGACCCGGCAGGCTCTGTTGTGCCGTTCCCATTTCAACCTACCTGCGTGTCCGCAGCGAACAGAGTGCCGCTCATAGGGCATCGATCAATAAAATTCGCTTTCACGTCCGCGGAGATACGAGCTTTTTGTGCACAACGTCCACGGAAGTACGAGCTCAGCCAATTGGCCGACCGAAAACATGAGACGAGATGTCTATCAAGGTACGAGGTGTTGGCCGTAATGTCCGCGGAGGTACGAGTGTGAGCTTGGCCATGGTGCGAATCGCTGAAAAATGGACTGCCTAGCTCGCTAGACCTCGTACCCACGCGGACATTTGCCGGTGCCGGAGATATCGGACATCGAACCATCATCTCCGACATAGTGCCCAAAAAACGATAGCTAATACAAAGCGTTATACGATCTAAACCGGGCTACCACGTGCCGATGTCCTTGATGGTACGAATCCCTTGTCTAAAACGCATCCGGGGTAAGGCCTCTCGAACAGGCTTGGACGAAGTCGGACATCTGGACACCGCTGTGGGTGCCTCGGCTGGGCGCGGACGTGGGTTTTCGAGAAGATTGATCCAGCATTGGGTTTTCTGGCCAAACACCATGAACGCGCGGCTTTCTAAGAGCCTGACCCAAAATGAATTGAGTGATTTCAGTCCGTCGTGGCATAATCGTTGTGCAAACCAACGAAGAGGCCACAAGATGATGTCGTGGACTGAAACCACTCGCCTGAAGTATCGACGCAAGGGGCTTCGGTATTCAAGCGACATGCTCGGTGCAGAATGGGAGTTGATTGGCGCCGTTTGTCGCAGAGCCCCGGCGGTTGGGGCGGCCGCGAGCGACGGCGCTGCGCGCGGTGGTCTAGGCTATCTTCTACATCGCGGCGACGGGCTGCCAGTGGCGGATGCTGCCGAAGGAGTTCCCACCCTATTCGACAGTGCAGCGATACTTGTACCGCTGGCGCGACACCGGCACTTGGGAGCGGATCAATCATACGCTGCTGATGCAGGCGCGCGGGGCGGCGGCACGCGAAGCCGGCTGTCGGCCGGGGTGATCGACAGCCAATCGGTCAAGACCACCGAGGCGGGCGGCCCGCGCGGGTTCGACGCCGGTAAGAAGATCAAGGGCTGCAAGCGCCACATCATCACCGATACGGGGCGGCCGGCTGGTCGGGGCGATCGTCCATGGCGCCGAGGTTCAGGACCGCGACGGCGCGGTTCCGCTGCTGGCCTCGATCTGCTTCAGCTTCCCGTGGCTGCGCCACGTCTTTGCCCATGCCGGCTATGCCGGCGGCAAGCTCGAAGCAGCACTGGCCAAGCTCGGGCGATGGACGCTGGAGATCGTCAAGCGGCCACAGGGCGCCGAGGGCTTTACCCTGTTGCCGCGGCGCTGGGTGGTCGAGCGCACCATCGCCTGGCTCAACCGCAATCGCCGGCTGGCCAAGGATTTCGAGGCCTCGATCGAAAGCGCTCTCGCCTGGCTGATGATCGCCAGCCTCAAGCTTCTCACAAGAAGAATTGCTATGCGTATCTGCCCCCTAACGAGAACAGCGATGCAACCTATCCGATTCTGAGTCGGGCTCTAAGGCCCACGAAGGATTTCTTTTACGTATTGTGCGTCGATCTCGGGGACCAGCAGTCGGGCAAGTACCTGCGCCTTAACCGCGCCTCGTGTCTCGACGACATACCGCAGATCGTCAGCCAGATCTTGCGGAAGTATAAGCGATACCCCAGAGCGTGACACTCCTGCGCTTACCCGGCGCAGCAGTGGACATTGGCCGGCGCGATGATCGCGCGCGAGTTCGCGCAGTGGACGCTGGAGAAGTTCGAGAGCAACGCGGGTACGCTTGGAGCATCGCAGATCAGCGATCTCTGAAAGCTTTCGCCCACTCGGTGTAGGCAACTTGATTGCGGCATACCGCCAAGGGTCGTCGACGACAAGATCATCTCGCTGCGCGGACTCAAATCGCGGCGCGAGCATCGGCGAACGCGCTTGTATCCCCAGCGCGAGTACCCCTCCCCCTCTCCCGTCCTCCACCAACGGTGGAACAGTCACACGACCCCGCAGAGAAAAGGCCTGAACCTCGGGACTATTAAGATCTATTTCAGGCGACGGTGCCGGCCGCAGATCAAACTGCTCATTGCGCACTTCAGGGCGCGTGGGCCGGGTTAACTTGAGCGGCGGCTTAGGCATTTGCGGTCCTGACCGGGGTTATGTTGCCGAAGAGTTCTTCATGTAGCTCACGTATCGAATCACGCGCCCTGCGCTCTGAGGTGCTCGGTTTATCTAATTCTGTGACGGCGAGTCCTAGTTTCTCAGCCTTCTCGAACGCGGCGCGCTGATGAATAATTGTCCGAAGGGCTCGAAAACCTGGAAATGCCTCCGCTACGGCATGTAGGTCATCCTTAGCGCTTGAATAGGGATTTGTCGAGATGCGCATCCCGAGGAGCCATCCTGTAAGTTGGGCGTTGCCTCGCATCGCGTTTGCCTCATCTAGGACATTCTTCAGCTTGGGCATCGTCCAGATTTGCATTTGGGATGGATTTAGCGGCACGACCCACACATGGCTTATGAGAGCCGCTTGTCGCAACTCGATAGAGTCGAATCCTCCGCAGTCAACAATTACGTCGTCGAAATCGCGCGCCAAGGCCTGAAGGGATTTCGCAGTCGTTGATCCCTTAGCCTGGACGACGGGGACTGACGGGAGTGCGCCATGCTCGTCCCGATTGGCGATATAGTCAGATAGGCTCTCCTGATCCGGATCCGCATCCACCAAAATAACCTTCTTCCCGTGACGCGCGCGCTCGATACCGAGGTTCGCCGCAAGCGTCGATTTTCCGGTTCCACCTTTCACGCCGCCTACCAAGAGCTGCACGTCAGTCCCCCTGAATCAGCTCACCAGCTCCATCGATTCCCGTGTATCCGCCCACACTACACAGCCAGAATGCTCAAGCGCAACGACCATACCGCACCGCTAATACCATAAAGCAGGAGCACGAAATTCCATAACGGACGCCTGCGCGCGCCGCTCTGCCCGCCCCGCCTCTCAGGTCCTATCAGACAGATCTCGCCGGCTCACCCGCACTCTCCGAGCGACCCAGGACAATCTGGACAGCAGATTGAGTTATTTCAATTGGATACGGAAACAAGCCTCGGCAGGGAAAACCAAGTTTCCGGCCTAGAAGCGCTCGTGTGCGGCCAGCCAAACGCGGCCCGAATGGTCCCAAACTTAGAACGAAGATTGCGGGCCGACCTCCTGTTCGAGCACCCGCTGCACGCGCCGGATGGCCTGCTCGGTCAGATCGAGCCACCGGTCGAGGTCGGTAAAGTCGAATTCGCGGCGGGCGAACGGCGGCAGGGGCGGGGCGGGGAGCAAGACTTGCGCGCTCGCGGCGGCATCATTTTCGGCGCCCTTCGCAACGCCGGCGGCGCTCGGCCGGCCGGGGCGGCGGCCGGGGCGGCGGCCGGGCAGCGGGCGGCGCGGCCGGGCGGCCACCTCGCGCAGCGGCGCCAAATCCTTGAGCCCGTAGAGCCGCCGCTTGGCGCGGTGGGTGACTTCGACGGCGACGCCGAGCCGGACAAAGCCGTCGAGCAGCCGCGTCGCGTTGTTGGTCGCCATGCCCAGCGCCTGGCCGAGCGAGGTGGCCGAGACCAGCGGGGCCGCGGCCAGGATGTCGACGGCTTGGGCCGCGCGCGAATTGCGGCGCCGGCCGGCGACCGCGGCGCGGGCGGCCAACCACGGGCGCTCGATGCTGCGCAGCAGCGCGATCCCGTCCTCGGCTTCGGCGGCAAGGGCGCCGAGAAAATGCCCGATCCAGGCCTCGCGCGCCCACGGGATTTCGGCGCCGAGTGCGCCGGCCCCGGTCAACAGCGGGCAGGGCAGGGCGGTCAGCCCCCGCCGCAGCCAATACCGAACCAGCGCGGCGCGCAGCGGCGGCCGCTCGCCACCGCGATCGAGCCAGTCATAGACCGCGAGGGCGGCGCCGAGCAGCGGCGATTGGCGGTCGGCGCCGGCTTCGAGGTGGGCCACGGCCGCGCTGATCGCGTCCTGTTGCGCCCGGTCGGGCTGGACCAACCAGCGATAAAGTGCGAACGCGTGCTGGGCGGCAGCGAACAAGAGACCGCGCTCGAGCATCGGCGGCACATGATCAAGCCGCAAGCGCACCCCTTCGATCAGGGCGGCGAGGTGCCAGGGGTCGATCGCCTTGCCGTCAACCGCGGCCTGACGGCGCACCGCGTCGAGCCGGGCGCGGTAGGCCCAGGCCGGGGCGAGCGGGTGGTCGGCGACGGCCGCGTCGAGCCGGGCGATGGCGCCGGCGGCGCGCTCGAGGGCCGCGGCGATGGGTGCCGCCGGGGCCTCGATGCAGCTGTGGCGATCGTGGTGCATTACGATTTCCGGAAGTACAGGCCAAGCAACAGGCGGTTCATCGTCGCTCTGCTCTCAGTTTGTGTGGCCGTCAACCGAAGTCGGATGGCCAAGCGCACCGCATATTGCCGCGACAGCATTGGGTTGCCCATCGCTGTGTTTGTGTCACGGGTCTTCCATCAGATCAAACCGCCATCCACGATCCCTGCATACCACTCGCACCGGGGCACGATCCGGAGCGGTGACGGACATTGATGTACCTGTTGCACCTTGATCAGTAAAATGACCCCAATTATCCTACGCTGCGGCTGCGGTATTCGGGATAACTACTATTGTCCCGACTGCGGAAAGCGGGTATCAGGAGCCAGGGATCGGGAACCGGCGCGGCACCGGGCCGCATCATAGCGGGGGGAGGGCACCGATGTCCGACAGCCAGCAACGCCGCGGGTTTGACACGCCGCGTGCCTGGTCGGGAGACGTCACCGGGACGGCCATTGCAGCGCCGAGCGATGTCGCGGAAGCGCGAGAGAAACCGGCGGTTGCTTCATCCTATCGCGACGCGACACCCGATGCTGCCGTCGTTTCGGCGCTGGCGCACGGGGCTCTGGCGGCCTCGGGCGGAGGTTCGGTCGACGAGACCGCGATCGCGGCCGCGCCAGCGGGCATGGGCCCCGCGCTTGCGGCGCACCTCCCGGCCGGGGCCGACCCCTACGCGGTGCGCGACTGGTTCGAGCTCGAAACCATCGTCGACCTGCCAGCGCCGGCGCTGAGCTTCGCCGAAGCCGAGGCCGCCGCCGCCGATTACCGGCGCGCCGCCCGCGCCGACAACACAAGGCGCGCCTATCGCGCCGGTGTCGCCGCCTTTACCGAATGGTGTGCGGTACATGCCCAGGCCGCGCTCCCGGCCTTGCCCGAAACCATCGCCGCGTTTCTTGCGGCCGAGGCGGGCAGGGGGCTCGCGGTCAACACCCTGCGCTTGCGCCACGCCGCGTTGCGCTATCTACACCTGTTGGCCGGCTACCCGCCGCCGACCGCGTCGCCGCTGGTGTCGGCAACATTTGCCGGCATCCGCCGCGCCCATCGCCGGCCGTTGCGCAAAAAGACGGCACTGGTACTCGACCCGTTGCGCGCCGCAGTGCGGGCGATCCCCGACAGCTTGCCGGGACTGCGCGACCGTGCCTTGCTGCTCGTCGGCTTTGCCGCGGCGCTGCGGCCAAGCGAACTTGCGGCCCTCACGATCGAGCATCTGACCCGGCACGAGGACGGCATCGCATTGTTCCTGCCATGGCGCAAAAACGACCAGGAGGCGCGCGGGACGACCGTGTGGCTGCCCGCGGGGCATACCGATCTGTGCCCGGTCAGGGCACTCGAAGCCTGGCTCGCGGCCGCGGAGATCTCCGATGGGCCGCTGTTTCGCCGGTTGTGGCGTCTGCCGCCACCGCGCCTGCCGAAGGCAGCCAAACGAAAACCGATAGCCGACCGCTACCGGATTGGTACCAACCCGATCGATACCGATTCGATCGCACTGGTCGTCAAGAAATGGACCGGCCGCGCCGGGCTCGACGGCGCCGCCTTTGCCGGGCACAGCCTCAGGCGTGGCGCGATCTCGAGCGGTGTCGCCCAGGGGGTGCACATCGCCCGGCTCAAGCAGTTCTCCGGCCACGCCTCATTGAAGAGCTTGGAAGAATATGTCGAGCTCGACGAATTGCGGCACAACCACCCGCTGAAGGATGTTCTGTAAACCGGTGGTGAGAATCCGGCAACGACTGGACCGGGACAGATCGGCCGGTTGAAATCTCCTGTTCGAAAGCGTATCTTCTCCTGAAGAGGAGTCGTTGCCGTGTCCGGCCTGAGCTATCCCGCCACACGATACGCCCCATCGCCGGTCATCGACTTCGCGACACGTGAGGAGCGAAAGCGGTTGAGCCCGTCGGCGCTCAAGGCGTTCTTCAACATCGTCGAACTCTGGCATGTGCGCGACGAGGAGGCGCGCCGGCTCCTCGGCGGGGTCAGCAACGGCCCTTATTACGAGATGAAGAAGACCCCTGAAGGCCGGGTCCTCGATGCCGACAAGCTGCTGCGCATCTCCTATCTGATCGGCATCTTCAAGGCCCTCAACATTCTCCACAGTAAGGCACTCGCCGACGATTGGGTGCGCCTTCCCAATACCAACCGCATCTTCAGCGGGACGACACCGCTCGCCTACATGACGAAAGGCGGCGTGCCGGCGATGCAGACGGTTCGGCGGCTGCTCGACGCGCGCCAAGAAGGCAGGTGACGCAGTCACCCCGTACGTCGCTCGTCCGCCGTTACGACACGCATCGCCTCATTCCGTCGAGATACAGCGAATCCGATGGCGGGGTGCTCGCCCGCATTGCGGACGACGACCGGCATCTCGCCGACATTCTCGAACTGGACAATGGGACCGACGACCGGCTCCTCGCCGAGAGCGAACTGTTGCCCGGGATCGGCGTGGGCGAACTGGTGTTTGGCGTTCCCTATTACCGCATTGTCAACGCCGCGTTCACCCATGCACATCCGCTCGGCAGCCGCTTCAACGGACCCGAGCGCGGTGCTTGGTACGCCGCTTTCGAGATCGAGACGGCGCAGACCGAAATCGCGTTCCACAAGACGTTGCAGCTGGCCGAGATCGGGCGCTTCGACGACGAGATTACCGTCGATGACTATATGGCGGATTTCAGCGGCGAGTTTCATGACCTGCGCGACGGCGGCTTCGCCGAAATCCTCGATCGCGAAAGCTATGTCCAATCCCAGGCATTAGCCGAACGGCTGGTCGAGGCCGGCGCGCTCGGCGTCGTCTATCCGAGCGTGCGCCGCGCCGGCGGAACGTGTCTTGCGTGCCTCCGGCCCGCACTGGTTATGAATGTGCGAAAGGGGGCGACATACCGCTTCCGGTGGAGCGGCGACCCGATACCCGAAATCGACCTTCTCGGGCCGGAAGCAGCGGGACGGTAACAGCGCCGCCGCCATTGCGTCTTGCCCGTCAGTACCGGCTCCGGCGCGATGACGAGCAGCCTCTCTGTCATTCCGGTGGCCGCCCAGGAGCGACTGCTGTCACAAATATTATCACACAGGCAGCGTGCCATATTAGAGTGCGATAGTCGACTGACAGCGCCCTCATGTTATATATTTTAGAATGCGTACAACAATACTCGTGACAAGAACAATGATCACGGCTCACGATATTGTTATTCCCGACAATCTGTGTTATCGGACATAGGGACCCGTAAAAAATCAGGCGCCGACGCTTGCGACCTTATTGTACGGATCAGACCGATAAAGGTAAGCTAGCGTCATGCGGCCGCTGCACTTCCCCCGCGTTCCGCGCCGCCAAGCCCGAAGAATCGCCCGGTCTTCGGTCAGGTTATGGCGGACGTTTCGCAAACCCGGCGGCGGTCGCCCGCAGCCGGGATGCGGGCGCATTGCGCCTCACGCGCGGCCCCGATGATGGCGCTGTCGGCCGGCGGCCGTGCCGCCGCCCGCGGCGAGCCGAAGGAGGCGCCCGGGCCACTCGACCGATTCGCCGGGCTCGCCGGTGCGCTCGAACAGGCCGCCTCGGCGATCGCCCGGTTCGATGCGCTCGCCACCGGTCACCCGCTGATATCGGCCTGGCTGTGGCGCGCTCGGCTCGAGGCGGTCCGCCGTCACGCCGCCTGCGACGGGCGCGCGATCGACCCTTGGCATCTCGCCGCGATGATCGAAGGGGTGCGCTTCCGCATGGACCGCGCCGCGGCGATGGTCGAGCGCGGCGCGATCTTCGAGGCGGCGCGCCATGCGTTCTCGCTGTGGCGGTGGTTCGCGCGCCCCGACGCCGGCCAGACGCAAGCGATCGAGCAGGCCGCCGCGGGGCTGTCGACGAGCGGGCACTCGGCGCCGCTCCTCGGCGCCGCGCTCGGGATACGCGCCTGGCTTGACCGCGGCGGCGAGCGCCCGCCGTTGCGCGCCGCGCTGGCGCTTCATTGGCAACGTTGCGGGCTGATGCACGTCAGCGCGCCGCTGCTGACCGGCGCCAAGGCGTTCGGCGGCGAGATCCCACGGCAGATCGAGGCCTGGGCAGCCGAATTCCTCGCCGCACTCGCCGAGGAGGCGGAAGCCGCCAGTGCCCTGTTGCGCCTGTTGGAGCGGGAATGGTTTGCCGCGCGTGCCGCGATCCGCGGCCGGCGCCGCGATTCGCACGCCGCCGCCGCGGTCGACATCATGGCGGCGGCCCCCATCGTCTCCGCGACGTCGCTCGCTCACAGCCTCGATATCGCCGTCAAGAACGCCGCCACCCTGCTCGACGGGTTCGTCGCGCGCGGCATCGCGATCGAAGTCACCCATCGCTCGAAGCGGCGCCTCTTCGGGCTCAAGCACTTGGCACCGTTGCGGACGGAGGCGGCACCACCGCGCCGCGCGCTGCGGCGCGGCGCGCTCGGAGCGATGAGGCCGGGAAGCGGGGCCGATAATGCCGAGCCGCCGGATACGCCGCCGCCCGTGCCAAAGCCGCTGAAGCTGACGCCGCTCGAGCGCACGGAATTCGACTTTAGCGATCTCGATGACTGGATGCGCGAAGCGGACCAGGTGATCCGCCGCTCGCAGGCAATTCTCGACCGCCTCGCCCAGGACAGGCCGGGTGCCCCACGCTCCGACGCTGCCTGAGGTCAATGCGCCCGCTCTTAACCGAAGTGCGGAAGCCCCGCCGCGGTAACCGCGGCGGGGCCTTCCGGTTAGCGGTCGCGCGGCTCCCACAGGGCAATGTGGGTGGCCCCGTCTTCGGCCGGGCGGTCGAGCTTAACCAGCCGGCAGCGGACCCAGTTCGGGCCGAATTCGGGCTTATGCGGTGCACCGCATAAGCCGGCGAACCGATTTTGAGGTTGATGTAGGTCTCGCCGCTCGATTTGGCGACCTGGCTCCAGCCGGCGCCGACTTCGTGACGGGGGCCGGCATAGACCCGGTAGTCGGGAGCGTTGTCAGACACCTTGTCAACCGGGACAACGGTCAGTGCCGCGCTGACGTTGAGGGTTTTGAGCGTGCCCGAGAAGATGCCGTCGTCGAGCTTGGTGAAGGTGCCGAGGGTGATCGCCATGATGGGTCTCCGTTGAGGATCTCGCGGGGCCGTCCCTGCGATGTCTCGCGGGACGAGACTGCAAAGGCGCCGCCGCCACCGCCAGCCCGCGAGCGGCCGCAGCGCAGCGCAGGACCTTGAAGGCGGGAGAATTTGACAGCGCAGCGGCCGCGAGGAGGCCGGCTCGTCCGGCCGGGGAAATTCTTGGGCCGCAGGGGGTGGGGGGCGGCGACGGCGGGATCTAGCGCTTGCAGAGACATGCAGGGGCGGGTTTGCGGAGATTCCGACGCGAGCACCCAGCGAATCCGCCCGAGGCACTCATTGCCGGCAGCCGACGCGGGACTTGCCCGGGACCCTCAAAGTCGTGGGGGACAGCGAGGATCGGCCGAGTCCGGCCGCCGGCAACAATCGCCGCAAGCACGTCGATCGGGCGTGCGGATGACGCAGGGCTGATAGCGCTGTGCAAATCGGCGGCGACACGGTCCAACCGCGCATCGGGCCCGCCATAGGCCGAGCTGAGGCGCTGCCGGCTCGGCATGCTCGACGGTCAACAACACGGTGGGCAGCATTGGCCGCTGCGCGGAATTAGCGACGCTGACGGTGGTGGGCCAGTTCGTGACCCACTACCAGGCTGCGTCCCAACGAAAGCCCGTCTCTGCGCGGATCGACGAGCGCGGCGTGCGCGCGCCGTTCACGCTGGCTGCGCGCTTCCTGTCCCGGCCAGACCTGCAACACCGCCACCGTCGCGACGGCTTCCGGGCCCCGTGGTAAAAACCGCAGGACGACATGACAGGAGGGCGGCATGGGGCGGGTCGCGGGCAAAGTGGCGCTGGTTGCGGGAGCGGGAGGCGGCATCGGAGGCGCCGGGGCCGAGGCGCTGGCACGCGAGGATGCGGCGGTGTTTTGCACCGACCTTGACGGCTCGGCGGCCGAGTCCACCGCTGCTTGCATTCGTGCTGCCGGCGGGCAGGCAACCGCATCGGCTCTCGACGTGCGCGACCGTGTGGCAGTCGATGCGGCAGTTGCCGCTGTCGTGCGCGAATTCGGCCGGCTCGATATCGTGCTCGAATCGGCGCACGGTACAGCAGCGAAAATGGCGCGCGCCAAGGCGATCCTCGGGACGGCGAACCCCTCGCGCCTCGAACTGCACACCGGTGTGAAAGCCGCGGAGCCGACAGGCATTTCGCCGATGCCGGCGGCTGACGGCGCCATCGAGATGTCCTCGAAATCTATGAACTCGTGACACAGAGAAGGTCGCCAATGACGATGCTCGCCCGCGACTTGATAACCAAGCCCGTCGTTCCGGTCTCTCCCGATACTCCGGTAAACGAGGTCGCGAGGATTCTTCGCGATCACGGCATCGCCGCCGCACCGGTGGTCGATGCGGCCGGCATCGCGATCGGTATGGTGAGCGGGGGAGACCTCGATGGCGGGGGGCGGGATGACGGGGGAACATGAGGCGCGGCGCAACTCCTGGTTGATGTTCCTGGGCGGCGGCGAGAAGTTCCAACGGAATTTTCTGCAAGGCCTGCGCCAGCCGCAACGTTCGGCGCGGGACGTGATGGGTGCGCCGGTTGTCAACGTCTCCGAAACGACCGAGGCGGAAGAGATCGCCAGAGTTCTGACGAGATGTTGCATCAAGCGGGTTCCGGTCGTGCACGACAGCCGTGTCGTCGGGATCGTCAGCCGCGCGGACTTGGTCCGAATGCTGGGTGCCAGGCAGTCCCGGCCGTCTTCTGTCAAAAACCAGCGTCGTCGGGAAGGGATGGTCGCAGGTCTCGTTACCGCAATCGAGGATCAGTTCGACCACCGCGATGGTCCTGGATTACCGGCCTCTCCGCGCGCCGGTTCAGAAGTCGTAACCGAGGGCGATCTGACCGTCGCCGGCTTCCAGGATATCGTCGCCGGTTTCGCGCATCAAAAGCCGAGCACCGGGTCGAAGCTCACGACGAAGCGGCGCAGGCACGGCGCAAGAGGGTCGAGGCGCTGATCGGCCTATATTTCACCGACAAGGGCTGGCGATCGATGATCCACCATGCCTGCGAAGCCGCCGAGCACGGCCAAAGAGAATTGATGGTAGTCCGGTTTCCCGCCAGTCTGTGCTGTGACGGCGGACGTGCCGTCGAACACGCCGCCTCCGGACTGGCCGGAAACACTGCGCAGTGAGCCCAGCGAGATGTATCTCTGATGGAAGCGCGGCCTGAAGTCTCGCGGCTTCCGCCTCGAGGCCCGGGTGCTCGATTTTCCCGATGGCATGCCCGACGATATCGGCCTGTTCCTAGTCTGGAGCGCATGATCCGCCGCCGCCCGGAAGCGCCGATCTCGCCTCGCTGTAGAGCGTTCCAGCGGCCGAGCAGCGGCCGCCGATGCAAGATCATAGCGAGATTATGACGATGGCCAGCACGCCTACCGCGATAAGGAAATCGCCTGCGAAGCCCACCAGCCCGCCCGCCCCCGGCGAGCCGGCGAGCGGCCT
Organism: uncultured Alphaproteobacteria bacterium; assembly: GCA_963795485.1. Lineage (GTDB taxonomy): Bacteria > Pseudomonadota > Alphaproteobacteria > ATCC43930 > CGMCC-115725 > AP-15. Next base: position 63,394 of record CAWCIL010000005.1, on the reverse strand, counting down.
GACCGGCGATGAGGCCCACAGCCGTCTGGCGAAGTTTGGCCCAAACGCGATGCCGGATACGTCGCTGCACCCGCTGCGCATGGCGCTCGAAAAATTCTGGGCGCCGGTTCCGTGGATGCTGGAGGCAGCGATCATGCTCGAGCTGGTGCTCGGCAAATATGTCGAGGCCGCAATCATCGCACTTCTGCTGGTGTTCAATGCCGCACTCGGGCTGTTTCAGGAGAGCCGCGCCCAGGCCACCCTTGCGGCGCTGAAGTCACGGCTGGCGCTGAACGCCTCGGTGCGGCGCGACGGCAGGTGGAAAACCATACCCACGGCCGAACTGGTCCCGGGCGATGTGGTCAAGCTATCGCTCGGCGCCGTGGTCGCCGCCGATGTGCGGCTCACTGGGGGAGAGATCCTGCTCGACCAGTCGATGCTGACCGGCGAATCGATCCCGATCGAAGCCGGCGCGGGGATAGAGACCTATGCCGGAGCATTGGTGCGGCGCGGCGAGGCGGTGGCGGAGGTCACCGCGACCGGGACGCGCACCAAATTCGGCCGCACCGCGGAACTGGTCCGCACCGCGCATGTCGTCAGTTCACAGCAGAAAGCGGTGTTGCGCGTAGTGCGCAATCTGGCCGTATTCAACGGCATCGTCATCGTGATGCTGGTGGGATATGCCTATTTTCTCGGATTGCCGCTGGCCGAGATCATTCCGCTGGTCCTAACCGCAGTCCTCGCATCGATTCCGGTGGCGCTGCCCGCCACCTTCACCCTGGCCTCGGCGCTCGGCGCGCGGGCCTTGGCAAAGGAGGGCGTGCTGCCGACCCGGCTCTCCGCGGTCGACGAAGCGGCAACGATGGATGTTTTGTGCGCCGACAAGACCGGCACGTTGACGCGCAACGAGCTGAAGGTGACGGATGTTCGCCCGATGCCGGGTTTCGATAGGGCGCGCGTCTTGGAGCTGGCGGCGCTCGCCAGTTCGGAGGGCGGGCAGGATCCGGTAGATGGCGCCATTCACACGGCCGCCGGCGGCAAGGACGCCGGCGATTTGCCTAGATTGATCAAGTTTGTGCCGTTCGATCCGGCGACGAAGATGTCAGAGGCCACGATCGGGCAATCGACCGGCGAGATCCAACGCGTCGTCAAGGGTGCCTTTGCCGCGGTCGTCGGGCTCGCCCAGCCCTCGCCGAGCGCGACGACGGCAGCATCCGAACTCGAAGGGCAGGGTTTCAGAGTGCTGGCGGTTGCGGCCGGAGCACCGGCGGCGATGAAGCTCGCCGGGCTGATCGCGCTCAGCGATCCGCCGCGCGCGGATTCGGCCGCACTCGTCACCGAACTGCACGGGCTGGGGGTGCGCGCCGTGATGGTGACCGGCGACGCGCCGGCGACGGCCGCGATCGTTGCGCATGCCGTCGGGCTCGACGGCGCGGTCTGTCCGCCCGGGCCGATTCCGGATGGCGTGCGCCCTGGGAAGTTTGCGGTCTTCGCGGGCGTGCTGCCGGAAGACAAGTACAAGCTCGTCAAGGCGTTTCAGCAAGGCGGCTACACCGTCGGGATGTGCGGCGACGGCGCCAATGACGCACCGGCACTGCGCCAGGCACAGATCGGCGTCGCGGTCTCGACCGCCACCGACGTCGCCAAATCGGCTGCGGGCATGGTGCTGACCGAGCCGGGCCTCGCCGACATCGTCGCCGCGGTCAAGGAAGGACGGGTGATTTTCCAGCGTATCCTGACCTACACGCTGAATTCGATCATCAAGAAGATTGTGACGGTGCTGTTTCTGGTGCTCGGCCTGATCATGACCGGGCATGCGATTCTGACCCCGCGGCTGATGGTCATCATCATGGTCGCCGGCGACTTCCTGTCGATGTCGTTGACCACCGACAACGTGCGGCCGTCGCCAATGCCGAATGCGTGGCATATCGGCAAATTGACGATTGCGGGCGTGATCATGGGTGTCTGCCTGCTGGCCTTCTGCACCGGTGTCCTCGCCGTCGGGAAATTTGAGCTGGACCTCGAAACGGGGGCACTTAGAACTCTGGCCTTTGTAGCCTTGGTGTTCGGCAGCCAGGCGACGATCTATGCCATCCGTCAACGCCGGCACCTGTGGGGGTCTCGCCCGCGCCTGTGGCTCGCTGCATCGTCCGTAGCCGATGTCACGATCGCGTCGACACTCGCCATAGGAGGGTTCGCCATGACGCCCTTGCCGACCTTGGTGGTGGCCGGCACGCTTGCCGCGGCTGCCGTGTTTGCCTTCGTCCTGGATGGGGTAAAGGTCCCGGTGTTCGCGCGCCTGCGGATCGCATAACCGGCTGCCGCGATGCTCCCTCAGCGCGGCATGATCTGCTCTCTGCCCATTAGGGCTGTCCAAGGTCACAATTGAATCCTTAGAGCAGCATGCGGTCTCCTCCGTGAGAGAATGAATGTCTCGACGGAAACTTTGGCGAATGAGCCTCGCGCTATCGCTGACTCCATCTCGGCGACAAACCAGCTCTCGACGATGCCGAATGGCTCCACTCGAATGGCCAACAGGAGCCAAAGGCAATGCGACGCGGCCAGTTGGCGATCGCCGAGGGCGGCGAGCCGACGGCGTGATCGATCGATCTCTGGCCGGCGCCGCGCTTGAAGCGCGACTCTTTCCTGAGATCGAGCAGATCCATGGCGCGCTACGGGTGCGCGGCATCGTGATCCGGTGCACCGGCGATTACGCCCTCGATTACGCGCTGGTGAAGCTAGCCAAGGTTGCCGAAAGACCGAGGTGATGGCCGATGCGTTCATCGCACCCTCGGGCAGGGATATCACCCCAGCCTTCCAGGGGAATTCTGCGGCCGTTGCCGGGTCGCGACCTGCCGCCGCCCGCCGCCTGCGCGGCGCCCCATCGCCAAGGTGCTGAAGCGATAGGACGGATGCCGCGCCTTTTGCTTCGCATCGTCGGAGGGCTCGCCGGGGATGAGTATTTTCCGAGCCTCCCCGGGCGACCTTGCGACCTCTAAAGTCATTCAGTTGATGCCTTGATCGGGCCGTGGGCCCGGTTTGCGCTGCCTCATCTACGGCCGCCTGCCCATGTTACCGCACGGGATTTGGTGTCCGCATTATCGGGGCTCGGCGAGCATGCAGTTGAACGCGCAGCACGTCGTCAGCGTAACTGAATACGAGCTCGTTTCACACATGGAGTCGTGAGAATGGACGCACTCATTTTGACCCCAGAGCCTCAGAACCGAAATGTTGACGATCGGTCACCCGACAGCCGGGCGATACTTGGTTGCGACGAGTTGCGCCGGCTGAACGCCTACTGGCGCGCTGCCAACTATCTGTCGGTTGGCCAGATTTATCTTTACGACAATCCGCTATTGCGCGAGCCGCTGAAACTGTCGCACGTCAAGCCGCTGGTGGTTGGACACTGGGGCACGACGCCGGGCCAGAACTTCATCTATGTGCATTTGAATCGGGTCATCAAGAAACATGATCTGGACATGCTCTACATCGCCGGCCCCGGTCATGGCGGCCCGGCGATCGTGGGCAACGTCTATCTCGAAGGCACCTGGAGCGAGGTTTATCCAAACATCAGCCAGGACGAGGCCGGGCTTAAGAAGCTGTTCAAGCAGTTCTCGTTTCCCGGTGGGATTTCAAGCCATGTTGCACCCACGACGCCGGGATCGATTCACGAAGGCGGCGAACTGGGGTATTCGCTGAGCCACGCCTTCGGAGCGGCGTTCGACAATCCCGAGCTGATCGTCGCCTGCGTCATCGGCGACGGCGAAGCGGAAACCGGGCCATTGGCGACCGCTTGGCAATCCAACAAGCTGCTCAACCCGATTACCGACGGAGCCGTACTGCCGATCCTCCATCTCAACGGCTACAAGATCAGCAACCCGACCGTCCTCGCCCGTATCGAGCATGAGGAATTGGAGCAATTCCTGCGAGGTTGCGGGTGGGCGCCGTACTTTGTCGAAGGCGATGAGCCGGAAAAGATGCATCAGTTGATGGCCATCACGATGGAAGAGGCCGTCGAAGACATCCGGCGGATCCAGGGGAACGCACGGAATAAAACAGATGCTGCTCGGCCGCGCTGGCCAATGATCGTCCTCCGGTCTCCGAAGGGCTGGACGGGACCGAAATGCGTCGATGGCCTCCAGATCGAGGGCACATTTCGAGCGCATCAGGTGCCGATAATCGTTGACGCCGAACATCCCGAGCATGTCGCACAGCTTGAGAGCTGGATGAGGAGCTACAAGGCAGAGGAACTATTCGATGCGGATGGCCGGCTCATGCCCGAATTGGCCGAGCTGGCGCCGAAAGGTAACCGGCGGATGGGCGCCAATCCCCATGCCAATGGCGGCATTCTGCTGCGGGACCTGCGCATGCCGGACTTCCATGACCACGCGGTGAATGTGCCTTCGCCCGGCGCTGTTGACGCTGAAGATGCGCTCGTGCTCGGTGAATTCCTGCGTGAAGTGGCCAAGCTAAACCACGATCACCATAATTTTCGCATCTTCGGTCCCGATGAGACGCTGTCGAATCTCCTGGGCGCGGTGTTTGAAACGACCAATCGTCAGTGGGACGCCCGCATCGTCGAGAATGACGAATTCCTCGCACCTAGCGGACGTGTTCTGGACTCGATGCTCAGCGAGCATCAGTGCGAGGGATGGTTGGAAGGATATCTGCTGACCGGCCGGCACGGGCTGTTCAACAGCTATGAGGCCTTTATCCGCATCGTCAACTCGATGTTCAGCCAGCACGCCAAGTGGCTGAAGGTAACGGCGGAGCTGCCCTGGCGGCGGAATATTGCGTCACTGAACTATCTCCTCGCCTCGCATGTCTGGCAGCAGGATCACAACGGCTTCACTCACCAGGATCCCGGCTTCCTCGACCACGTCATCAACAAGAAGGCCGATATCGTGCGGGTTTACCTTCCGCCCGACGCCAACTGTCTGCTATCGGTCTTTGATCACTGCCTGCGTAGCCGGCATTATGTGAACGTGGTGGTCGCAGGAAAACATGCATTGCCCCAATGGCTAACCATGGAAGCGGCGGCTGTGCATTGCACCGAAGGAATTGGCATCTGGCAATGGGCCAGCAATGACCAGAACGCCGAGCCCGACGTGGTCATGGCTTGCTGCGGCGACACGCCCACCTTGGAGATCCTGGCCGCCGTTTCCATTCTTCGCCAGCATTTGCCCGATCTGAAAATACGTGTGGTCAATGTCGTCGATCTGATGAAGTTACAGTCTGAGAGCGAACACCCGCACGGATTGAGCGAAATCGACTACGATTCGCTCTTCACCAAAGACAAGCACATCATCTTTGGTTTCCATGGCTACCCTTCGCTGGTCCACCGGCTGACCTACCGCCGGACCAATCGCAATCTGCATGTCCGCGGCTACAAGGAGGAAGGCACGATCACGACGGCCTTCGACATGCGGGTGCAGAATGACCTCGACCGGTTCCATCTCGTGCAAGATGTGGTGGATCGGCTGTCGCATTTGGGCTCAAAGGGAGCCTATCTGAAGCAGATGATGCAGGACAAGCTCATTGAGCACAAACACTACATCGACCAGCACGGCCAAGACCTGCCGGAAATCCGGAATTGGAGGTGGGGCGACCCCAAATGATCGCGCAGTGCCTGATCGACACCGCGAGGGCGGGATCGAAGCCCGCTGCGAAAGACGATTTGAAAACCCTGCCGATCGCGGAGATCAAGGAAAGATTGGGCTCATCTCCGGAAGGCCTCACCCAAGCCGAAGCGCAGAAACGGCTGAAGCAATACGGACTGAACGAGATCGAGGAGAAGAAGACCAATGCGATTTTGAAGTTCCTCTCCTACTTCTGGGGCCCGATCCCGTGGATGATCGAAGTGGCGGTCGTGCTGTCGGGCATCGTCCGGCACTGGCCCGATTTCTTCATCATCCTGCTATTGCTCCTAGCCAACGCCACCATCGGCTTCTGGGAAGAACGCCAGGCGGGCAATGCCATCGATGCGCTCAAGGCCAGGCTGGCGATCAAGGCCCGAGTTCAAGCGGGATGGCAAATGGATCACCCCGGCGGCGCGGGAACTGGTGCCAGGAGACGTCATACGCCTGCGCCTCGGCGATATCGTGCCGGCGGATGCGCGCTTGCTGGAAGGCGACGAGGTGTCCGTCGATCAGGCCGCGCTCACGGGCGAATCATTGCCCAAAACATGCAAGTCCGGCGACGCGGTATTCTCCGGGTCGATCATCCGTCGCGGCGAGATCGAGGCGCTGGTCTATGCGACGGGTGGAAAAACCTATTTCGGCAAGACCGCCGAACTGGTGCAGACGGCCGTTACCGTCAGCCATTTCCAGAAGGCTGTGCTGAAGATCGGCAACTACCTAATCTTGCTGGCGGTGGCCATGGTGGCGGTGATCATTGCCATGGGCGTCTATCGCGGCGAGCCGGTCCTTACGGTGTTGCAGTTCGCCCTGGTGCTGACGGTGGCGGCGATCCCGGTGGCGATGCCCACGGTGCTGTCGGTCACGATGGCAGTCGGCGCCCGGCTGCTCGCGAAGAAGCAGGCAATCGTAAGCAAACTGGTCGCCATCGAAGAATTGGCCGGCGTCGATGTGCTGTGCGCCGACAAGACCGGCACCTTGACTCAAAACAAGCTGACCTTGGGTGAGCCATTCTGCCTCGATAATATCACCGCCGACCAGGTCATCCTCGCCGGCGCGCTGGCCTCGCGAGCGGAGAATGATGACACGATCGACCTCGCCGTTCTGGGCGGCCTGAAGGACAAACAGGGGCTCAAGCCCTACCAAGTCACGCATTTCCAGCCGTTCGATCCGGTGCACAAACGCACCGAAGCCGTCGTCAAGGGACCGGACGGCAAGGTGTTCAAGGTAACCAAGGGCGCGCCCCAGGTTATCCTGGCGTTGTCGGCCAATGCCGGACAGGTCAAGCCCGCGGTCAACAAGGCCGTCAACGATTTCGCCGCGCGCGGCTTTCGTGCTCTCGGCGTGGCCCGGGCGGATGGCGACGGGAAGTGGCAGCTACTTGGCGTGCTGCCGCTGTTCGATCCGCCGCGTGAAGACGCCAAATCCACCGTCGCGACTGCGGCCCAGATGGGCGTGAAGATCAAGATGGTGACGGGCGACGCCCTGGCGATCGCCCGGGAGACCGCAAAGACGTTGGGAATGGGAACGAACATTCTCGACGGCGCCACCCTCGGTGATGCCAAGACCAAGGAAACCGCGGCGATAACCAAATCCATCGAGGACGCCGATGGTTTCGCCCAGGTGTTCCCGGAGCACAAATTCCATATCGTCAACGTTCTTCAAAAGCACGGTCACATCGTGGGCATGACGGGCGACGGGGTGAACGACGCCCCGGCGCTGAAGAAGGCCGATTGCGGCTTCGCAGTATCCGGCGCAACGGATGCGGCGCGTGCCGCGGCCTCCATCGTGCTGGTCGCCCCGGGGCTATCGGTGATCATCGACGCGATCAAGGAGAGCCGGAAGATATTCCAGCGGATGAACAGCTATGCGATCTACCGCATCGCCGAGACGCTGCGCGTGCTGCTGTTCATGACGGTCGCGATCGTCATCTTCAATTTCTATCCGCTGACCGCGATCATGATCGTGATGCTGGCATTGCTCAACGATGGCGCGATCCTGTCCATCGCCTATGACAATGTCATCTACCGGAACCAGCCCGAAGCATGGAACATGCGCCTGATTCTCGGGATCGCCACGGTGCTGGGTCTCGTCGGCCCGATCGCCGCGTTTGGCCTGTTTTTCCTTGGCGACCGCGTGTTTCACCTCGGCCATCCGCAGCTGCAGACGATGATGTATCTGATGCTGTCGGTTGCCGGCCATTTGACGATCTTCCAGACCCGCACACGCGGCCCGTGGTGGTCCACCCGCCCGGCGTGGATCCTGTTGGCGGCGGTGATCGGGACTCAGACCGTGGCAACGCTGATTGCGGTCTACGGCGCCTGGCTCGTGACGCCGCTTGGCTGGAAGTATGCGGGGATGGTTTGGGCCTATGCCTTCGTTTGGTTCGTGGTTACCGATCCGGTGAAGCTGCTCGCCTATAAGATCCTCGATACTGACAAAGGCCAGCGCAAGGCCGAAGCCAAGGCCGCGACCGAGCCGGACGCCGGGTCCGAAACCAAAGCGGAGGCCAGGCCGAAGACAGAAGCCGAGCCGAAGCCAGACGCAAAACCCGAGGCCGTTCCTGAAGCCAAAGCTGCGCCTCAGCCTGACGCCAAGTCCGAGCCTAAGCCTGAAACCAATGCCGGCGTCGCGACACTGCTCAACACATCGCTCGGCGACCTCCTCCTGGCGGGCCTAGTCAAAGACCCGGAGGATGCCGGGCGCGTCATCGCCGCGGCTATCACCGAGGCTGAGGCGCCCACCGCGGCCGCGAAGGCGCCTGAACCCAAAGCCGAAACTCAGACTGCGGTCAAAGCCGAGTCCAAGGCCAAAGCCAAGCCTGAGCCGGACGCCAAAGCCAAGACGCCGTCCGATGTGACGCCGCAGGCCGCCGAGTGAACCAACGAACGATATGAGCGCTAAGGCCGCCGCGAAGGTGAACCGACGGCCCAGCGGCGAGGATCGCCGAAGAGGATCGAAATGAAAATCAGTTCAAACGATTTCCGCGTAGCGGAGGGAGACGAGGTCAATCTCCGCAAGTGGCCGACGAACGTGAAGCCCGTATGCAAGTCGAAGAAGCACTATAAGGAACTGCTGGAAGAGCACGTTGCGCAACTGAGCGCGCTGCAGCGGCTTCACTACGCATCCAACCGCTATGCGGTCCTGCTGATCTTTCAGGCGATGGATGCGGCGGGAAAAGACGGCGCCATCAGGCATGTGATGTCCGGGGTCAACCCGCAGGGCTGCCAAGTGTTCAGCTTCAAGCATCCCAGCGCCAGCGAATTGCTACACGATTTTCTGTGGCGCACCACGCGCGATCTGCCCGAACGCGGGCGGATCGGGATCTTCAACCGATCCTATTACGAGGAGGTGCTGATCGCCCGCGTGCATCCCGAGATTCTCCGCAAAGAAGGGCTCCCGGACGCCCTGCTCGACGAGAAGGCGGTCTGGCGTAACCGGTATCGTTCCATCGTGGATTTGGAAAGACACCTCCACGGCAACGGCACCCGCATCATCAAGTTCTATCTCCACCTCTCGAAGGAGGAGCAGCGAAAGCGTTTCCTCGAACGCATCGATGAGCCGGAAAAGAATTGGAAATTCAGCCTTGCCGACATCGAGGAGCGGAAATTCTGGGACCACTATATGACGGCCTATGAGGAATGCGTCAGTGCGACAAGCACAAGCGATGTGCCCTGGTATGTCGTTCCCTCCGATGACAAAGAGAACGCTCGGCTGATTGTTTCCCAAATTGTCCTCGATACGCTCGAAGGACTCAACATGACTTACCCAAAAACGAGCGCTGAGCGCCACCAGGAATTGCTGTCGATTCGAAAGCAGCTCGCGGAACCGGAACCCGCCTCAGCTGGCGACTTCGGCGGCTTCGGCAGCAACGTGCAAGGATCATGAGCATGCGCGAACGAGAGGAACCCCGGCCCGGCGATCCCCAGACCTTGACCGCGGCCATCTTTGACGTGGACGGCGTCTTGCTCGCATCGCCGCATGAGCAAGCCTGGCGCGAGGCGCTCACCGGGTTTGCCGAGCCTGCTCGCTTCACCACCGCGATGTATCAGGCCCATGTAGCAGGAAAATCGCGGCTCAACGGTGCCCGCGCTGCCTTGGAGGCATTGGGGGTGCCGGACGCCGAGAAGAAGGCCGTCGCCTACGCCGAGCGCAAACAGAAGCGGCTCGAGGAACTGGTTCACGCCGGGAGCGTCGCTGCCTTTCCCGATGCCCTGCGCTTCGTTCAAGCGGTCGACGCGCTGGGCTGGCCGATGGCCGTTGCATCGTCCTCGAAGAACGCCAATGCAATGATGCGGCAGATCCGCCTTGATTCGGGCCAAAGCCTATTCGACCTCTTCAAGGTGAACGTGTGCGGTCGCGATTTGCGGCAAGGCAAGCCCAACCCGGAAATATTCCTGCTCGCCGCGACGGAGTTGCGGATAGCACCCGCCCACTGCTTCGTGGCCGAGGACGCGCCAGCCGGCATTGAGGCGGCCAAGGCGGGCCGGATGACCGGGCTCGGCGTCGCTCGACTTGAAGATTCGGCCGGTTTGCGGGCGGCAGGAGCGGATCTGGTGGTGACGAGCCTGGATGAAGTCGCGCTCGATGCGCTGGTTGGCGGGCGGCTTTGCCGGCAGCCGACATGAGCGAGCTAGGAACAATGGAGGACGCGCTGGGGGCAAATGCCGACCCCTCTTGGCTCCTCGGCGACGATGGCTTCGACCCGCTACGCGAAACCAGCCGTGAGTCGCGCTTTGCGATCAGCAACGGCTTCCTCGGCATAAGAGGCGCTCGAACGATCAACCGGGGAGTGCATTCGACCCGCCCGCCTCGCACCTATGTCGCCGGGCTGTTCGACGCGTTCGGCGCGGAGCAACCTATACCGGGGCTGGTAACTGGCGCCGACTGGCTGCAGGTGCGGATCTCGCTATCTCGCGGGCCATCGGCGCGCCCGCCCCTCGAGATGTCGTCGCATCACCGAACACTCGACATGGGTCGGGGCGCGTTGCTGACCGGATGCCGCCTGTCAATTGAACAACTCGTGGGCATCCGCCTGCGCACGTTGCGCCTCGTGTCACTCAGCGAGCGCGCGATTGGACTTCAGCTGCTTCACATGCAGATCGATGAAGGAGAGGTGGAGATCACGCTCGAAGCATCGTTCGAAGGAGTGGACCTCTTGCTAATACCCGAGCGGCTCAATCAGGACCTCGGCGTATGGCGCACGCACGGTTCCGGCAGGGGCCTCGCCATCGGAACCGCATCGTCGCTGCAGATCGACGGTCAGGATTTTGCACCGGCCGCGCTTGGTCCACTTAAATGGTCATGGACCTGGACATCCCGCCCGGGGCAGGTCGTGCGTTTCGAACGCTCGGTCGGCGTGGTGCGGAGCGAAACCCGAGATGTGGACCCCGCCAACGTGGCGCGGGAACAACTCGACGTTGCGCGACGGCTCGGCTGGCGCGGCGTGGTCGCCGATCACCAGGCGGCCTGGGCAAGCCGCTGGCAGTGCAGCGCCGTCGAGGTCGATGGCGATGCGGCCGCGCAACAGGCATTGCGGTTCGCTATCTACCATTTGAACAGCGCAGCCAACCCGACCGACGATCGCGTCTCGATTGGCGCCCGGGCGCTGACCGGCGACGACTATCGTGGGCATGTGTTCTGGGACACGGAGATCTACCTGCTCCCCTTTTATATCCTGACCTGGCCCGAAGCGGCGCGGGCGCTGCTGATGTATCGCTTCCGCACTCTTGAAGGCGCGCGGGCAAAGGCGGCCGGGATGGGCTGGCGTGGTGCATTCTACGCCTGGGAGTCCGCCGATACCGGCGCGGAGACGGCACCGGAGCAGGTCATCGGCCCGGATCGTCAGGTCATCCCTATCCTCTGCGGCAAGCAGGAGCAGCACATCAGCGCGGACGTCGCCTATGCGGTCTGGCAATACTGGCGGGCGACCGGGGATGAAGGGTTCCTGCTCGACGCCGGGGCCGAGATCCTGCTTGAGACGGGCCGGTTCTGGTCGAGCCGGGCGCAGCCGGAAGCGGACGGCCGCCGCCATATCCGCGGCGTCATTGGCCCGGACGAGTATCACGAACACATCGACGACAACGCCTTCACCAACGTCATGGCGCGCTGGAACATCCGGCGGGCGCTCGATGCCGCGGCGTTGCTGCGCGAGCGCTGGCCCGAGCGCTGGGCGAGCCTCTCATCCCGCCTCGGACTCGACGACACCGAGCTGACACTTTGGCGGAGCGCCGCCGAAAAAATGGCGACCGGCCTTGACCGTAAAACCGGACTTTTCGAGCAGTTCGCGGGTTTTTTCGCTCTCGAAGACATCGATCTGACGCACTATGCCGGCCGCTCCGTGCCAATGGACGTGGTGCTTGGGCGAGAGCGGACGCAACAATCCCAGGTGATCAAGCAGGCCGATGTCGTGGCGCTGCTGGGGCTGCTGCCGGAGGAGTTCGTTGGCGAGACGGGGGCGAAGAACTTCGATTACTACGAGCCGCGCTGCGGCCACGGCAGCTCGCTGAGCCGCGCCATGCATGGGATGGTTGCTGCGAGGCTGGGCCGCTGCGATACGGCGCTGCGCTACTTCGAGCAGACCGGCGCGATCGATCTCGCCGATACCCATGCGGCAATCGACGGCGGCGTGCACATAGCAGCTCTCGGCGGGATCTGGATGACGGCAGTGCTCGGTTTCGCCGGCTTGTCGCTGCGCAGCGACGGCATGGCCATCGACCCGCAACTGCCGCCAAATTGGCGCAGTCTCGGCTTCCGGGTTCAGTGGCGCGGCCGCTACCTGAGGATCAAGATCGTTCCGGGCGGACAACTCGTCGAAGCGACGCTGGAAGCAGGAGAGCCGATGAGTCTCGTCGTATGCGGTGAGCCTCACGAACTGCGACGCCACCGAACGCTCCATGTCTCAACCGAAAGGCTGAATTGGCCGCAGGCGCCCGACTCGTCTAGCTCGCAGTCGGCCTGTTGATCGGAGGTCCGGCACGATCGGGTATCGTTCGATCACGACTGCGGAGAAGCAGTTCCACGGTAATGGCACCACTACCGTTAATTTTATTCCTTACTTGGAGATCGGCGGTTGCGCCGCTGGGGAAACGGTGCTGGAGGTCGGCGCCTGAACGTTGCCGACCTGCGCCGGCGGCTGACGGCCTGCTGCGATCCATTGTGCGCTCAGTGCGATGACCATAAAGATCACATACACGTATGTGATGGCATGCGACTGGGTTGCCGCAACGGCGCTGGGCACTCCCGCGCGCGGGGCGATCTTTGATCCGGCCCGAAGCGGCAGGAGCGCGATCAGGCGAGCGGCATTCGTCTCGGGGTTGGGATGCGCCGATGGGCCGTCTGGCAGGGCCGCAATCAATGATGAGAGTTTCCGCGTCGCGGTCTCCTCCGGCAACGCCGCTAGTTGGGCAGCCTCCTGCCAAGGATCGATGTCGAGCCGCGCCAGCGCCGAGAGGACGCTAAGCAGCATTCCATTCCGATCCGCACCGATCGGCGCGAATAGAAAATTCTCGAATTCAGGTCCGAGCTGAGAAGCCGAAGAATAAGTCATTTAAAACCACCAAACCCTGTCGCCTCTATCTCATACGGCGTCGCCCCGGATGGACAGCAATGGCGCGTGCCTCATCGTCGGTTCCATGCGTATGATTGCATTGCCGCCGGAAGGGGATGTGCCGGAGCGGCGGTACGGTCGGTACCGCCGCCTACCATCGCCAACCTGCAAGTGAACGACAAACCTGTTACCGCCAGCGGCTGTAACCCCAAAAACCACCGCCTCCGAAAAGTAGAACAACCACCAAGACGATCAAAATCAAATCCATAATTTCCTCCAAAACATATGGCGGGGAATTTCCCTGTTAACATTTGGATACGGGATACCTAGGCTACCAGCCTCGGAATCTACTTATCAGCTGAATGCGCACGTCACCTGATATTGACCCGGCGGAGCCGCCTCGCCACCATTCGCCTCGAGCGCAACAATCAGCTTCCGTTTGCCGCTGGGGCAATCGACCGCTCAGCCTTGACCCCCGGGACTCGCCGCCGACAGCGCGCCGCCGGGGTCGGCGGCGAGCGCCAGGCGGATCAGCGCCGAAAGCGAGTGCGAACCGGTCTTCTTCATGATGGCGGCGCGATGGTTCTCCACCGTGCGCTGGCTGACGCCGAGGTCGGCGGCAATGTTCTTGCTGGGATGCCCGGCGAGCACCAGCGCCATGATCTGGCGCTGGCGCGTGGTCAGACCGGCGAGACGCTCCACCGCGGCCTCCTGGCCAACCGGCAATCTGGCCGCATCCCGGACGTGCTCCAGCGCATGCCCGATGCTGGCGATCAGTTCGCCGCCGCGGATCGGCTTTGCGATAAAATCCGCAGCCCCGGCCCGCATCGCCTCGACCGCCATCGGCACGTCGCCTTGGCCGGTGATCATAATAGCCGGCAGCCGGTCTCCCGCGCCCTTGAGCTGCTGCAGCAGATCGAGCCCGCTCATGCCGGGCATCCGGGCATCGATCAGCAGCAGGCATCCTTCGCCGCCGGGATGATAGGCATCGAGGAACGCCTCGGAACTGGCATAGGTCTCGACCGTCCAGCCATTTGCCCGGAGCAGGGCGCGCATCGCCTCGCGCACCGCACCGTCATCGTTGACGACGAAGATGGTCGGTACGGAGTTGGACGGCGGCTGCGGGCTGTCGCCGGCCGGTTCGCCCGGGTGCCGGGGGCCGACCCGCAGCGGCGGCGGTGGTCCGGCGAGGCAGCGGCGGATCAGGTCGGTCAATTCCCTGGCCTTCACCGGCTTGTTCAGGTGCAGGTAGCCGTCCTGGGCGATCTCGCGCAGGGTGCCGGTCGAGATGTCGCCGGTCAGGATGACAGCCGGCACCTCACGGCCGAGCGTCTCCCTGAGGCCGGCCACGGCCTGCAGGCCGTTCAACCCCTGCGGCAGATTGTAGTCGGCGACGATCAGGTCCGGGCGGATCGCACCCTGCGCCGCCAAATCCAGCGCTTTTCTCCCGTCCGCGACGGTCCCTCGCCCCCTGTGTCGGCGACCTTTGCCGGGATCCGCCGCGCCCACCGCCGGCCGCTCCGAGAAGACCGCGCTCGTCGTCGAGTTGTTGCGCGCGGCCTTGCGGGCGATCCCGACACCTTGCCCGGGCTGCACGACCGCGCCCTGCTGCTCGTCGGTTTCGCGGCGGCGCTGCGGCCCTCCGAATTGGCCCAGCTCGACATCGCCGCGCTGACCCGGCACGAGGATGGCATCGCGCTATTGCTGTCGTGGCGCTGGCATCGACCCCGACCTCGCCGACGTCTTTGCACGACCAGCCATCCGGCAATTTCGCCCAGTCGGCGTTGACCCGATATTTGAACTTGCCCGCTTTCCGACAATCATTGCAGCCCCTCCCTCCGGAAGATTGTTCGGCCGCCGCCGCCTCCCTATGCTGTCGCGTGACGCGGCGGAAAATCAACACCGGCCAAGGAGGCGCCGATGCCATACGGAGGAAACGACTGGCTCGCCCTGACCCGGGAGCCGACCCTAGAGCCGGAGATCCCGATCTGCGATCCGCACCATCATTTCTGGGATTTCCGCTCCGAGCGCATTCCCTACCAGCGCTATCTGCTGCCTGAGCTCGCCGCCGATGTGAACTGCGGTCACAACGTGCGTTCCACGGTCTTTATCGAGGCGCGATCGATGTACCGCCCCGACGGGCCGGTCGAGCTGCGCCCGGTCGGCGAGGTCGAGTTCGTGCAGGGCCTGGCAGCAGCCGGCGCCACCGGGCTCTACGGCCCGTGCCGGGCGGCAGCGGCGATCGTCGGCAATGCCGATCTGAAGCTCGCAGACCGGGTGGCGCCCGTGCTGGAGGCTCTGCAAGCCGCCAGCCCCAATCGGTTTCGCGGCATCCGCCATACGGTGACATGGGACCCGCATCCCGAGGTCGAAAACCGGGAACGAGAAGGGGTGCTGGCCAGCCCCGAATATCGCGCCGGCGCGCGGGTGCTGGCACGCATGGGTCTCTCTTTGGATACCGGGGTGTGCTTTCCGCAACTGCCCGAGCTCGCCGACTTCGCCCGAGCGGTCCCCGACCTGACCATCGTCCTGAATCATCTCGGCGGCTTGCAGCGGGTCGGCCCTTACGGCAACCGCGACGACGAGGTCTTAGCAGCCTGGCGGCGTGGGCTCGCGGTCGTAGCCCAGTGCCGCAACGTCAACCTCAAGCTGGGCGGCATTGGGATGCCGAGGCTCGGGTTCGACTGGCATGCTCGCGCCAAGCCGATCGGCTCAGAAGAATTGGCGGCGTCGATGACGCCGATCATGACCTATTGCATCGACCAGTTCGGCCCCGAGCGCTGCATGTTCGAGAGCAACTTCCCGGTCGATAAAGTGTCGTTCTCGCACCACGTTTTCTTCAACGCCTGTAAGCGCTTGTCGCACAACTGGTCGGCCGCCGAGCGGGCCGCCCTGTTCCACGATACCGCGGTCCGCGCGTACCGGATCGGCGACCCGTAGTCGCGCTCGCGAGCCTGCCGGCGTCATTAAGCGAGCCTCGACTTAATCTGCCAATGCTGTCGGGCGTGCGGGCCGGAGCATGGGCCTCTCTATGCCTCGCCAAGTCGCGGCGGGCTGCTGTCGCCATAGGCTCCCAGTTCCGACAACAAGCTCGCCAGGCTATAGGAAGGCTTGTAGCCTAGCCAGCGAACCGTCTCGGAAATATCGAGCCTGGTCGGCTTCGAGGCCGGATCGAGCCCGTGAGAAAGCGCCAGATCGTAATATTCGGGATAGTATTTCTTGAAGGTCGAACCTGGCTCCTCGGCATCCCAGTCGGCAAGGTCGGCATCTGTGTATTGATAGGCGCTGTCGAGCGTAAGGACGAGCTGACGATCGATGTGTTGCCGAAAGATGAGATCCAGACTTAAAATAACCGCCGCGGCAACATCATCGATGTGCACCGCTCCTTTCCAAAACCACCGGGCCCAGTCGCTAAAGCTGGCGTACACCTCGCGATTCCAGTATGGAATAATCTCCCTATCCAGATAGCACAGGTTCACTGAATGTTCTTGCCGACCTGTTCGTTCGTGAGTAGAATCCGCGAATTGATCATGGAGGCGTGGATGGGCGGGTTACTCGAGTTTGTGTCTCGGTTCGGCTCGGAAGAGCAGTGCATCGAGCATCTCGCCGGGCTTCGCTGGCCGGGTGGCTACGTCTGCGCGAAGTGCGGCGGCCGCGAGGCTTGGCGCCTGAAGGGGCGGCGGCCACGGGTCTACGAGTGCGGCACTTGCCATCATCAGGAATTGGTGACCTCAGGGACCGTGTTCCACCGGACGCAGACGGACCTGCCGAAATGGTTCCTCGCCGCCTATCTGCTGGGCCGCGACAAGCGCGGGGTCTCGGCCAAGTTTCTGCAGCGTGAGCTGGGCGTCGCCTACCAGACGGCCTGGACGATAGCGCACAAGCTGCGCCACGCCCTCAGCGAGGATCCCGCTCACCCGCTCAGCGGCTTTCTCGAAGCGGACGAGAGCTTCATCGGCGGCAGGGGCGATCCGTCAAGTCCTGGACGAAGCACGGAAAACCCCGACAAGAGCCTGGTCGTCGTGGCGGTCGAGAAGGTGCCGGCGCCCAAGAACAAGAAGGGCAAGCACGGCCACGCGGTGAAGCGCCAGCACGGCTTCTATGCCGGGAATGCCCGCATCGCCGTGCTGCCGGCCGCGACCGGCGCCGAGCTCGGGGCGTTCCTCAAGGCCAATATCGAGGCTCGCTCGCACCTCCTGACCGACGGCTTCAAAGGATACCAGGGGCGCGACGCCACCCTTGGCGAACACCTGAAACACACCCCGGTGACCCAGGGCGCCGGCGCCAATGCGGGCGAATTCTTCCCGATCATCCATACGCTCTTCAGCAACATCAAAGCCTGGCTGGTCGGAACCCATCACGGCGTCAGCGCCAAGCACCTGCCGCGCTACCTCCGGGAATGGGCGTATCGCTTCAACCGACGCAACCTGCCCGAGGGCCTCGACCGGTATCTCATCCGGCGCGCTGTCGAATGCGCCACGATAACCTATGACCAGCTCACGGCCGGCGGTATGGCAGCCGGGGCTACGCGAAACCGACGGATGCCCGTGACAGTTGCCGAACCTGTGCTAGCTGGATAGGGAGACACATTCATATTGCGATGTTTTCGGTAATCCTCGGCAATCAATTCGGCCAGAATTTTGCTGCTCCCGTATCGTGATATCCGGCCGATAGACACTGGTCGTGGACGATCTTGTCGATGCCGAGCGAAGCGGCGGCTTCGAAGACCTCGAAGGTGCCGCGGACATTCAGGTCAAAGAAATCGTATGCATTTCTCTCGCCGCGATCCTCGTGGATTCCGTGCCAGGCGGCGATATGAACAATGCAATCGCAACCACGAAATGTTTTCGTCAGCTTCGGCCGGTCGAGAATAGATCCCTTGGTAAACACCGCTCCCGGCTTCAGATCTCGTGGTGCCCGAACATCCAGAATGACGGGCGTATCACCCCTGTCGAGCAACCTGGGGACGAGGGTCTGGCCGAGATCTCCCGACCCTCCTGTCAGAAGCACCTTCATTGCCATCTCCGCCATTTGGCTCTTGTCGCCCGGCAAAACCCATGCACGCTGGAGCGCTCTGCCGGCATAGAACAGGAGAACCTTGCGCACTGCACCCTGACCGAACGAGGGGGAACGGAATGGCCCGCCGCCGCCCGCCCGCAAAGTCACGTATTTCGGATGCGTATTCGAGTTGCTGCTCAGTAATATACCGACCGCCCGGCTCCGCCGCCTGCCGCCACCAGCTCGCCGGAGACCGCCCAGGCCTTGTCCGAGGCCAGGAATACCGCGACGAACGCGACCTCCGCAGCGTCCACCATGCGGCAGATGGCATTGCCGCGCGGCGAATCCGGAGCGAAGTCCCGCCGCTCCGCTTCTTCCGGGGATACGCCCAGCTGGGCGCCGCGGGCGGCAACCAGGCTCGGCGTGCGCTCGGTGCGGGTCGTGCCGGGGTGGATGCAATTGACCGTAATCCCATGACGGCCCAGTTGGACGGCCAGCGTCTTTGTCATGTGCACCAGGCCGGCATTGCGGGCGCCGCCGCTGAGATTGCCGGCGTTGCGGGCGTTGCCGCCGCTGATGTTGATGATGCGGCCCCAGCCTGCCGTCTTCATGAACGGGATGACGGCGCGGGAACAGCGCAGCGCTCCGACATATTTCACGTTGAAATCCTCGATCAAATCCTCGTCGACGACGGTTTCGATCGGGCCGGTCGCGGTGGTCGAGCCCCCGGGCGCGGACCCGCTGTTCACCAGGATGTGCAGCCCGCCCAGCTGCCGTGCCGCCTCGGCGACCGCCCGGTCCACCTGCTCTTTGCTGGTGACATCGGCGGCGAGGGGAAGGATGCGCCGGTTGGTCTCGGCCGCCAACTCCCGTGCCGTCGCCTCGAGATCCGCCTTGTTTCGGGCGACGATCGCCACATCGACCCCTTCACGAGCCAATTCCCGCGCGATGGCTTTGCCGATGCCCCGACTGCCGCCGGTCACGATCGCATGCTTGTCCTGCAATCCGAGGTCCATGGCACTCTTTCCCGTTGGCGGCGTGACCGCGATTTTGTTGCATTATGGCTCATTGTTCTCTCTGAGGGAACCTGGTGCAAGGGTTGCCAGACGCAGGACGACGTATGGAATCTGCCGCCATGTCGCCGGCAAAGCCGCCGCCGCTCGAGCCCATACATGGGGCGCGCCCCATCGCAAAGCCGCTTTCGTGGGGCCACCGGCCCAAACCGCCGGATTCCACTCGACCCGGGCCGGCGCCCACGCCCGCCGGCAAATCTCCGACAACGAGCGCCAAGCTACGGCGCCGACGATTGCGCCGCCTTCCCGGTCGACCCCGACGGGGATCGAATCGAGGCGCATTGCGGCGTTTAA
Source organism: uncultured Alphaproteobacteria bacterium (assembly GCA_963795485.1). GTDB lineage: Bacteria > Pseudomonadota > Alphaproteobacteria > ATCC43930 > CGMCC-115725 > AP-15. The sequence goes on along the minus strand of CAWCIL010000005.1, from coordinate 43,865 downwards.
GGGGACCGCCACCCGACCTCGCCGTTGCTCGTCCGCGACGACAAGGTCCGGCGAGAGCCCTCGCTTATTCGATCCCCCGTTCGCATCAGCCACCCGCGACCCACAACCGTCATCCATCCCTTGCGGGCATTTCCGTGTCACGGCTAAGCACGAGGGCCAGGCTGATGAGGATTCCTTTCGCTCGCTCGTCGGACGGGAGCATCGTGAATGCTGGTTTTCGGCTTCCACGGGCGAGCTTGGGCCGTGCGGCCGCACAGTGACGACGCTCCAAGCATCACGACCGTGGACCGGCTGCTTCGATCTCCTCGCGGAGCAACTCCAGTCTCAGCCACCGCTCCTCGGCTGCGGCCAGTGCTTGGCGCGCGATGGCGAGGGCCTGCGTTGCAGCGCGGAACTGCGCCGCGTCGCGGGCGTACAAATCCGGGTCGGCCAGGACCGCGTTCAGTCGCGCTATCTGCGTTTGGAACGCTGCGATCTGGTCCGGCAGGGTTTCCAGCGCCCGTTGATCATTGAAGTTCATCCGGGGCAAACGGCGAGCCGTTGACCGTTTACGTTGGAGGTCCGGTGCGGATGGCTTGACGGCCCGAACTGTGGCCGATAGCGGGTCGCGCCCTGCCGCTGCTCGCTGCGCCAGCATGTCGGTGTAGCCGCCGGCGTACTCGATCCAGCGGCCGTTGCCTTCGCTGGCGATGACCGATGTCACGACGCGATCGAGGAAGTCGCGATCGTGGCTGACCAGCAGCACCGTGCCGGCGTACTCGGCCAGTTTCTCCTGCAACAGGTCGAGGGTTTCGAGATCGAGGTCATTGGTCGGCTCGTCGAGCACCAGCAGGTTCGACGGTCGAGCGAAGGCGCGTGCCAGTGTGAGCCTGGCCCGCTCGCCGCCGGACAGCACGCCGACCGGAGTGCGGGCTTGCTCGGGGCGAAACAGGAAGTCCTTCATGTAGCCGATCACATGCCGGCTTTGGCCGCCTACCGTTACCGCGTCGCCGCTCCCGTCGGTCAGTGCGTCGGCCAAGGTCTGTTGCGGGTCCAGGCTCTCCCGCCGCTGGTCGAGCACAACTTTCGCTAGGTTGGTGCCGAGCCGGACGACGCCGACATCAGGGGCGAGTACGCCGGTCAGCAGGTTGAGCAAGGTCGTTTTGCCGGCGCCGTTCGGGCCGACAATGCCAACCCGGTCGCCTCGCATGATCCGCACCGAGAATCTCCGCACGATCAGGTGATCGCCATAAGCTTTGGAGATCCCCTCCGCGGTCGCGACGAGGCGGCCGGACAAATCGGCCTGTGCCGCTTCGAGCCAGGCATCCCCAATGGTGGCGCGGTGCTCTCGACGCCGGCGGCGCAGCGCCTGCAACTCGCCGAGCCGCCGCTGGTTGCGTGTGCGCCGCGCGGTCACGCCGTAGCGCAGCCAGTCCTCCTCCATCGCGATCTTGCGGCCGAGCTTGTGCTGTTCGCTGGTTTCCTGTTCGAGTATCGCATCGCGCCACGCCTCGAATGTGGCAAAACCCTCGTGCAGCGTGCGGGTAATGCCGCGGTCGAGCCATACCGTGCTTCGCGAGAACCGTTCGAGCAGCCGGCGGTCATGGCTGACCAGCACGATGCCGGAACGCATCTCGGCCAGCTCCCGCTCCAGCCACTCGATACCGGGCAGGTCGAGATGATTGGTCGGCTCGTCGAGCAGCAGGATGTCGGGGGAGGGCGCCATTGCACGCGCCAGCGCGGCGCGGCGCGCCTCGCCGCCGGACAAGGATGCGGGGTCCTCGTCGCCTGCAAGACCGAGTTCCTTGAGCAGATACAGCGCCCGGTGGCGACCGTCGGTCGCCGCGGCGTCAAACCCGGCCTCGACATAATCGAGCACGGCGCTGAAGCCGTGCAAATCGGGTTCCTGCGACAGGTATTGAATGGTTGCGCCAGGCTGGGCGAAGCGTCCTCCGGCGTCGGGATGTACCAGTCCGGCGGCGATGCGCAGCAAAGTTGATTTTCCGGAACCGTTACGGCCGACTAGGCAGATCCTGTCACCAGCCGCCACGGTCAGAGCCGCGCCGGATAGCAGCGGCACCACCCCAAAGGTCAGGCTGATGTCCTGCAGCGCGAGCAATGGGAGCGGCATGTCGCAGCCTCTCGCGCTATGTCTTGCGCCAAACGGTCGCGAGCCAGGGCTGCCTGTCTCGCGGTAGGCCAGGCGGTCGATAGTAATGGTCCAGCTCGACGAAACCAGCCGAAGTCACATAATCGCACCAGGTGTCGAGGTCGAAGAAGCAGGCATAGCGATCGTCGCTGAAGCCCTCTTCGTTGTTTCCTCGTGGATTTGACGAGAACAGGACACCGCGCGGCTTCAACGTTCTGAACAGTTCCAGCAGAACCCTCGGCAATTTCTGGCTCGGGACATGGAACAGCGAGGCATTGGCAAAAATCCCATCAAAGCGGCTCCCCGGCAATCGCATAGAAAGTAAATCCTGGTGCAGGATCTCGCATCCTGAATGTGCGCGCGCCATGGCAACGAACTGCTGAGATCCATCGAGCCCGACGGCTTCATGTCCCAAGGATCGAAAGTGACTGAGATCGCGACCGGGTCCGCAACCGAGGTCAAGAATCGAATAAGGTGACCCGCCCTCGATCGCATTGAGGAATGCCAGGTAGTTCTGACTGACATCGTGGTGTTTCGTACCGTCCCAGAAAGCACGCGCAAACCGATCGTAATATGCGATCGTCGTTGCGCTGAGGTGGCGGATCCGTTCCGCATTGTATGACCTTGGGGTACGGATCATATTGTACCTAGCTCTTCCTCTCGCCCTAGTTTTGCTTGCTGCACTGCCGATGTCAGTACCCGGATGGTAGCATCTCGTTGCGTAGATCGTGAAGAGCAGCGGAAGAGGGAAGGGGCCGCTTACGCGGCGGCCCCGATCTGCTCGGTAGGATCCGGCAGCGCCTCCAGGGCGTCGTCGAATGCGCGGTCGAGCTCGGCTTGGCGGGCGATGGTATTGGCGAACTCGGCCCGGAGGGCGGCGCGCTCGCGGCGCGTAAAGTAGCAGCCGCGCAGCTCGGCCCGCAGCTCGTTGATATGGTCGTAGAGGGTGATCATCGTGACTCCTTCCGTCGCAAAGACGGGAGGCGGGCGCCATGCCGGGCTGGGCTGGGTCAAGGACGCCGCAGGCGCCGCGCAGCGGGGCGCGGGGGTGCCGATTTTGTCGCGTGCGCATCAAGACCGGCGCGCGCTGGCGCGCTCACCCGCGCGGTAAAATTGATGATGTGGACGGCCCACCGCCGCTTCGACGCAAGGGTGGTAACGTCCGATCGTCCCAGACCTACTCGGATGAGCTTCACATGATTACAGGAATTGTCGCAGTGATCGGCCTCGATCTGGCCAAGAACGTCTTTCAACTGCATGGGATCGATGCTGACGGTCGAGTTCTGGTTCGCCGCCAGGTACGTCGTAATCAGCTATTGAACTATTTCGAGCAGCTTCCGCGCTGCCTCGTCGGCATGGAAGCCTGCGCTACCGCCCATTACTGGGGACGTGAACTCAAGCGCCTCGGCTTCGATGTTAAGCTGATGCCGCCCGCCTATGTTAAGCCCTATGTCAAACGCGGGAAGAACGATGCCGCCGATGCCGAGGCCATCTGCGAGGCCGTTACGCGCCCAACAATGCGTTTTGTTCCGATCAAAAGCAGCGAAAGGCAGGCGCTCTTGATGCAGCACAAGACACGAGACCTTCTTGTCCGGCAAAGAACGGCGCTCATCAATGCCCTGAGAGGACATCTGGCAGAATTCGGTATCGTCACGGCACGGGGTCCCATGGGCGTCCGAGCAGCAATCGAGGCGTTGCGCTCGGCGAAGGACGAACTCCCAACCGCCGCCAGGCTGGCCTTCGGTCACATCCGCAAACAGCTCGAGGAGTTCGACGTTAAGATCGCCGAGCTGGATCGGATAATACTCAAGTGGTGTCGAACCGACGCGACGGCTCGCCGTTTGATGACAATTCCCGGCGTCGGCCCGTTAACGGCCAGCGTGATTTCTGCTTCTGTTGGAGACGCCTCTGAGTTCAAATCGGCTCGTCAATTTTCTGCATGGCTCGGGCTGACGCCTCGACAAAATAGCAGCGGTGGAAAAGAAAAGCTGGGCGGCATCACCAAACAGGGTGATCGCAACATTCGAAGACTGCTGGTTGTTGGCGCAACAGCGCTTCTGCGACGCGCAAGAACGAACAAGGCGGCATTCCCATGGCTCGCACAGCTCCTTGAACGCAAACCAGCAAGGCTGGCATCAGTTGCTGCCGCCAATAAGACTGCCCGCGTCGCATGGGCCATACTGCGACGGCAAGAGGTTTATCGCCCAGCCGCCGCGTGATCGAATCCCACCCAGGTGACGAAGGCCTGGAGGGAGGAATGAAGGACTGAGATGTGATGACGAACCGGTCAGACCGGGGACGGAGGAAAGCCTGGGTGCCCCCAGCGCTGCGAGCGCGTAAAATTGATTGGCTTTCCGTCCGCGGACTTCATCAGGGCCAGCGACCCAGGCGTCGCGTCAAAGGCCGGACACATGACTGAACCTGATCGATCGTCACCATAGAATAAGTCTTGCATTCCACGGGCCGTCCACACATGGCGGCACCGCAGCCTCCTTGAGCCGGCGTGGGCCGGCATGGGAGGATCGCAAATCCGGCGAGACGGCTTTTGAAGGGGGAGCAGCAGTCGGTCCGATACCTAAAGGGGCGGTTGCGCGAAAAAGCCCCGCCGCGGGTGTCGCGGCGGGGCGATGGTGCTTGCTAGTCGCGCGGTTCCCAGAGGGCGATGTGGGTGGCGCCGTCTTCGGCCGGCTTTTCGAGCTTGACGAGGCGGCAGCGGACCCAGACCGGGCCAAATTCCGGCGAACCAATCTTGAGGTTGATGTAGGTCTCGCCGCTCGATTTGGCGACTTGGCTCCAGCCGGCGCCGACTTCGTGGCGCGGTCCGGCATAGACGCGGTGATCGGGAGCCTTGTCGGAGGTCTTGTCGATCGGGACGATGGCCAGCGAGACGCTGACGTTGAGGGTCTTGAACATCCCGGTCAGGACGCCGTCATCGAGCTGGGTGAAGGTGCCGAGGGTGATCGCCATCAGAGGTTTCCTTTCGGGTTGTTCGCCGGGACCGTCCCGGCGATGTCTCGGGCTCGGAGACCGCAACGGCGCCGCCGTCACCGCGGGCAGCGGCCGGAGTGCCAACGGAGGACCGGGGAGGCGGAAAAATTTGACAGCGCAGCGGCCGCGAGGAGGCCGGCTCTGTTGCCGGCCGGGGAAATTTTTCCGGCGGACCGGTTGGCGGCGGCGCCGGCGGGCTCTAGGGCTTTGAGAGACATGCCAGGGACGGGCCTGCGGAAACCGCGACAAGGGACCGGGTGGCGCATCATCCGAGAGGCATCTGAAGCTCTGAAGCCAACTCTAAGGGTGGCGCTGGCGGATGTTGGCCTCGGCTTAAAGACCAAGCTCGGCTGTCACATGTCCGGAGCGACCGGCGTCAAGGCGAGCGGCACGCTTGAGACCCGGGCCCGCAAACGAAAGCCGCGCAGGCGAAGCTTTGCGAGCGCACCGAGCGACGAGCGGGTTGACTGGGCCTTTTACGCTGCGGTCAGTGCACTGGGCCGGTCGGCGTTGGGTTCGCCAGCTGCTCGACGGCATCGGTGATCCGGCGCCAGGTCGCCGCACCGTCGCGATCGCCTTCGGTCTCGAGGTTGCCGGCGCGCGTGGCGCTTTCCTTGGGGGCGTTGTCCCCGAAGCGCTTGAGCATCAAGAGCGCTGCCCGCCAGATGTCGATTTCAGGGATCACCGGACGAAAACTGTGAGTGCGCGATCCGGAAGAGATTATCCAATGCCGGCGACACGCGGGAGAGGGTGCCTTGCGTGGAATGCCGCCATCCTGACTGTCGGGATGTCGTCAACCCACTTCCACCGACGGCGCCGGCGAGTAACCGGGGCGCCGTCGGTTAAACGAGGATGGTGATGGCGCCTAAGCGGCGCCACCCTCGGCCTCGATCTTGGTACGAGCCGGCTGGTCAAAGCGCCAGGTCGGGATGCCGAGTTTCCTGGCCTTGTCGGCGAGGTTGGCGGCGATGCCGGAGCCGGGGAACACGACGACGCCGATCGGCAGCGCCTCGAGCATCCGGTCGTTGCGCTTGAAGGGTGCCGCGTTGCGGTCGCGGGTCCAGTCGGGCTTGAAGACCACCTGTGGAACTTTGCGATTATCGGCCCAGCAGGCGGCGATGCGCTCGGCGCCGCGCGGGCTGCCGCCGTGCAACAGCACCATGTCCGGGTGTTTGGCGCGGATCTTGTCGAGCGCCTCCCAGATGCGGGCGTGATCGTTGCAGTCCGTGCCGCCGGTGAAGGCGATGCGGGCGCCGGCGGGTGCCAGCACTTGCGCGTCGGCGCGGCGGCGGGCGGCGAGAAATTCGCGGCTGTCGATGACCGAGGCGGTCAATGCCCGATGATTGACCATCGATCCGGTGTGCGGGCGCCAGACGGAGCCGGTCTCGGCGGCGAACAGCTCGGCGGCATGGTCGCGCACGAATTCGAAGGCGTTGCGGCGTTCGATCAGGCTGACGCCCTGATTGATCAGCCGTTCGAGCTCGACCGACTTGACCTCGGAGCCGTCCTGCTCGGCCTGGCCGCGACGTTGGGCCTGCTCGTTACCGTCGAGCTCGCGCTCGATGCGGTCGAGCTTGCGGTGGAACAGGTTGACGAACGACCACAGCAGGTCGGCAAGATCGTCCTCGAGGCGGGTGCCGGTCAGCATGGCGCTCAACGCTTCAACGGCATTGTCGAGCTGGGCCTGCACGGCATCGGGCTCGGGCAATGGCCGCGGGTCGGGTTCGTCCTGGCCGGGGCGATAGCCGTAGAGGGCCAGTTCGTCGAGCAGATGCGCGGTCGGCGAGGCGGCGGGAAATTCGGGATCGGTGTCGCTGTCGAGGAAGGGGAGGGGGCTGTTGTTTTGTGCCATGGCGGGGCGCCTTCTGCCGGAGGGTCAGCCGCGCCGATCGCGGCCTTCACGGCGATCCCTTGGCCGGCGGCAGAGACGGGTTGCACCCCCAGGGGCCGCAGCGCAGCGGAGGATGGCGCCGCCGGGCAGCTATTTTGCTTCGCGCTGCAAAGCCGGGCTGATCGCGTGCTCCCGATGTTCGTATCTGTTGGATGATCAGCCCGGCGGCGGAAAATAGCTGCCCGGCGCCATTGCAATCCGGCTTCGCCGCCGGCAAATCGCAGCTCGGGAAGGCCGCATGCGCGGCTCTTTTTCCGGCTGAGGCACACCGCCGCCGCAGACGAAAAGCCTTTCTTCCTTCCGGCGCGGCACCGCTAAACCGGGAGACCCTGGGGCTCACCGGCGCGGATCGGAGCGGCGTGTATCTGGCAAGAAGCGCGTCCGATCGGAGGGGACGAGCTGATCCGCGAGATGTGCCCGCATGCCCTCGGGGCCGAGACGGCACAAGTCGAGGTTGAAGTCGCCATGGACCGGCACCAGCTCGCGGATTTCGATACCGGCGGCGATGCCGCGTTCGCGCAGCCTCTCCGCCGCCCGGAGACCAGCCGTGTCGTTGTCTCGGGCGACATAGAGACGGCGTAGAGCCGGGGGCAGGTCGAGGGCGGCAAGGTGGTTGGCCGAGAGCCCGGCAATGACCGGCAATGAGGGCAGCACCGACTTAAGCGCGAGCATCGTTTCGACACCTTCGCCGGCCGCGACGATATCCCCCGCTTCCGCGGGGGCAGGCTCCGCCTTGCCGAAGCGCACACCGTTGCCGAGCAGATGACCAAGGGCGCGGCGCGGATCGGCAAGCGGCGCCTTGTCGGTCCGCCATGGATCGAGCCAGGTGCGCTGAATGCCGGTGATATTGCCGCCGAGATCGGTGACGGCAGCAAGCAGCGCCGGCCAGCTTTCGAGCGAAGCGTGGTCCGTTTCGCGGTAGTAGACCGACCGGTGATAGCGCAAGGCGGGCCAGTCGAGCCGTCCGGTGATGCCACGGGCGCGCAGATAAGCCTCGGCCGGTGTGCCAGGAAGGGAGCGACCAGCCTGAAACAGGCGGCGCGCCGCTTCGGAAGAGCCGCTTGCTGCTGGTGGCGCACGACCGAGATTCGGCGGCGATGGGATCGGGGGACGGGGCATGGCGAGAAACCGGCGCGCTTCGTCCATGGCCTTGCCGAGATCGCGCAGGTTGTGGTTGAGGCGGATCAGATCAAGCAGATCGCCATGCTCGCTCGGGCTCGCGGCGTCGGTCCATTTGCCGGCCGCACCAGGGCCGGAGTCGGCGCCGTTAAGCCGCACATAGAGGCTGCGGCCCGGAGTATTCATGACATCGCCGATAACCCAGTAATGCCCCTGGCGATGCCCGTTCGAGAGGTAATGACGGCACACGGCCTCCGCGTCGCGCGCGAGGCGGCGCGCCAGATCGGCGGCGGCGCTGATCACGGGTCATCTCGCGATCAGGCGGCGGCGCGGGCATTGGCGCGGAGGAGCGGGTGGCGGTCGAGGAGTGTTGAGAGCAATGCCGGGCCGCGATCGGCCGCGACCGGCACGAAGAGCCGCAGGCGCCAGGCGATGATTTCGGAGGCGAGGCCGAGCGCCTTCAGCTGAGGGACCATGCCATCGGCGAAGCCGGTCAGCTCGACGCGGTGTGCGTTCATCACCATCGAGCGGCGGATCTGCAGCCCACCGGCAAGATCGAGCGCGGCGCCGCGATTGATCACGGCATTCCAGGCTTCGTCAGGCGAAAGGCCGGGGGAGGTCTCGATGCCCAGCCCTTCGTAGACGCTGGCGAGCGCCTCGGGCGTGACCAGGCGGCCGATGACGCGCTCGCCGTCTTCCGTCTCGAAACGGTAGACGCGCATGTTCTCGGCCGGCAGCCGGTCCCAGATGGGCAGCAGGAGCCCGGTGATGACGTGAAACGCGCTGTCGGAGAATTCCGGAACCTGCGCGCATTCGGTTTCCCACACCGGCGCGAATTCTTCGGTGGTGGCTTCGCGCCAGTGCGAGCGCTCGAAATGGTCGAGCGTCAGGGTCTCGCGGGTCATGGGCCGGATCAGGCGGGTGCGCGCTTCGACCCGGCCATCATCGTCCATCAGGCTGGCAGCCGGGACCTGCACCGCGGCACGATGAGATTGCTCGTTGATCAGCAAGCGGGCGCCGGTGTCCCTGGCCAAGGCGAGCGCCTCGGCGAGAGGCAAAGGGCGGTTGCGGTCCTTACGCAGCACGCGATAGCAGCGGGTTTCGGCACCCGTGGCGGCATGGGTGTGCACCGTACGGCGTTCGGCGACGCGGAAGCTCTCGGCGGTGAGCGTCTCGACGCCGATGTCGTAGGTGCCCCCGGCAACTGCCGCTTCGGTACGCGCATCGAGCAGTTGCTCGAAGGCGGCGAAGAGCGTGTTCTGCATCGCGATCCTGAGCGCCAGAATGCGGTTCAGGAATTGCGTAATTGGCGGCAGCTCTTCCTTGAGCGAACCGTCCTGGTCGACAAGGTCGAGACCGGTCGCGTTCTGAAAATCACCGAGCGAGCAGCCCTCGATTTTCCTGCCATAAAGCAGCTGATAGAACTGCCGAAGCGCGGCTTTGGCGTAGGGGCTTTCGAGATTGTCGTCGGCGCGGAACAGGCCCTGCCCGCCGGTCTGGCGCTGGCCGCGGGTGATGGCACCCAAGGTGTCGAGGCGGCGTGCGATCGTCGAACAGGAAGCGCTTCTCGCCCTTCACGTCGGTCGCGACCGGCCGGAAGACCGGCGGCTGCTTCTGATTGGTGCGGTTCGAGCGGCCGAGGCCCTGGATCGCGGCATCGGCGCGCCAGCCCGGCTCCAAAAGGTAGTGGATGCGCCGGCGCTGGTTCTTGCAGCCGAGATCGGCGTGATAGCTGCGCCCGGTGCCGCCGGCATCGGAGAACACCAGGATGCGCTTGTCGTCATCCATGAAGGCGGCGGTCTCGGCGAAATTCGCCGAGGCGGGCCGGCTTTCGATGCAGAGGCGGTCATTGCGCTTGACGATGCGCCGCAACCGGCCGGTGACCTCGGCGACAAGATCGGTGCCGAAGCGGTGCAGGATCTGGTCGAGCGCGCCCTGCACCGGCGGCAATGACGCGAGATGCTCGATCATCCGGTCGCGGCGCTCGACAGCTTCGCGCGAAATCACCGGATTGCCGTCGCCGTCGTAGGACGGGCGCGACAGCAGGTTGCCCTCGTCGTCGGTGTAGAGCTCGAACAGCTGGGTCGGGAACGAGTGGCTCAGATAGTCGAGGACGTACTCGCGCGGCGTGATGTCGATCGAGAGATCCGCCCATTCCGAGGCCGGGATCTCGGCGAGGCGGCGGTCGAGCAAGGCCTCGTTGGTCGAGACGATCTGCAGGATCGCAGCGTGACCCTCCTCGAGATCGCGCGCGATCGCGGCGATCAGGGTCGGGCATTTCATCGCCGTCAGCAGATGGTTGAAGAAGCGCTGCTTGTTCAATTCGAAGGCCGAGCGCGCCGCGGCCTTGGCGTTGCGGTTGTAGGTGCCGCCGTCGGCGCCGGTGATGTTGGCAGCCTTCAGCGCCTCATTCAGGTTCTTGTGGATGATCTGAAAGGCGTCGGCATAGGCGTCGTAGATGCGGATCTGCTCGGGCGTCAGCTTGTGTTCGACGATCTCGTATTCGATGCCCTCGAAGGAGAGCGACCGGGCGGCGTAGAGGCCGAGGGCCTTCAGATCGCGAGCCAGCACCTCCATCGCGGCGATGCCGCCGCCTTCCATCGCCGACACGAATTCGGCCCGAGTTCGCGAACGGAAAGTCACCGGTGCCCCAAAGCCCGAGCCGCGCGGCATAGGCGAGGTTCTGCACCGTCGTGGCGCCGGTCGCCGAGACGTAGAGGATGCGCGCGTCATGCAGCGCATTTTGCAGGCGCAATCCGGCCTGGCCCTGCTGCGAGGGTTTTTTCTCGCCGCGTTCGCTTTTGTCGCCGGCGGCATTCGCCATGGCGTGGGCTTCGTCGAAGACGACGACGCCATCAAAACCTGCCCCGGCCCCCGAGCGGGGGTCGCGGCCGAGCCAGTCGATGATCTGCTGCACGCGGCTGGGCTTCCCACCACGCGCCTGGGTGCGCAGGGTCGCGTAAGTCGTAAAGAGGATCCCTTCGTCGAGCGCGACCGCAGCGCCCTGACGAAAGCGCGATAGCGGCACGATGTCGGAGCGGTAGCCGCCAACCGCGGTCCAGTCGCGCTCGGCATCTTCGATCAATTTATCGGATTTGGAGACCCACAGAGCGCGGCGGCGACCTTTGAGCCAGTTGTCGAGAATGATCGCTGCGACCTGGCGGCCCTTGCCGGCACCGGTGCCGTCGCCGAGGAACCAGCCGCGGCGGAAACGGACCGCGTTTTGGGCGTCTTCCGAGGCAGCCGAGACGACGTCGTAGGTGTCGTCGACCGTGTAGGACCCGGCAAGATGGCCGGCATGCGCCTCGCCGGCATAGACGACGCTCTCGAGCTGCGCGTCCGACAGGATGCCGGCCGGCGAGCAGGCGCGGCGGCAAATGCGGCCGATAGCAGGGGCGGGGAGGGGCGACCGCGGCCATCGCGGCGGACTGCACGAGCCTGGTCGGATGCGGCTTCGCATCGGGAATCCGGATCGATTGCAGCGCGTAGCCTTCGTAGAGGCTCGCGGTCAGACGCGCAGAACCGGCGGGCGTCCATTCGCAGGCTCTCGTAGGCCAGTTCCGCGAAATCCGGGGACGGCCTAGCTTGACGAGACCTGCCCGGACCTGATCCGGGAGCGAGCGGCGGCGCCGGAGTTTTCGACCGAGTGGTGAGCGCCGAGCGCAGCGGAAACACGGCGGGGGCGGGGCGGGGAGAGGGCCCGGTCACCGGCGGCCGCGGCGGCACCAGACGGGAAACGCGGTCGAGCAATTCGGCGGCATCGGCCGCCATGCCGGGAGATGACGGAAAAGCGGCCGGGTCCTCGGCGGGCACGCGGTCGATCACCGTCAGCCGCGTCTCGATTGTGGTGCCATGACGGGCATAGGCCTGCCCGGCGAGCGTCGCGGTGAAGACGACGCGGCCTTTTTCCTGCAAGCGCACAAAGCCGTCGCGCCAGGCCGGCTGATCGGGACCGACATTGTGGCCGGTGATCGCGACGAGCCGTCCGCCCTCGGCGAGACGCGCCAGCGCCGACGCAACGTGGCGCATCGCGGCTTCGGCAAAGCGCCCCTCGACCTTGGGCGAGGCCGAGAAGGGCGGGTTCATCAGTACGACGCTCGGGCGGAGCGCGGCATCGAGATGGTCGTGGATCTGCTCGGCGTTGTGGCGGGTGACAGCAACGTCGCGGAACAGTCGGCCGAGGAGCCCGGCGCGGGTCTCGGCGATCTCGTTCAGGGCGAGCCGGGCTTTGGCGAGCTCGGCGAAAATCGCCAGCAGCCCGGTGCCGGCCGATGGTTCGAGAACGACATCGCTGGGGGTCAGCGCTGCCGCCTCGGCAGCGACAAACCCGAGTGCGATCGGCGTCGAGAATTGCTGGAAGTGCTCGGATTCTTCCGAGCGGCGGGTCTGCGACGGGAGCCTTCCGGCGAGACGGGTCAGCATCTCGAGCATCGCCGCGGCCGAGCCCGCGCGCGTGCGCATCGCGCTGCCGAATTTGCGCAGGAACAGCACCTGGGCGGCTTCGAGCGCCTCGTAGGCGTCCTTCCACACCCACGCCCCTTCGGCGTCGGTGCCGCCGAAGGCGGCTTCCATCGCCGAGCGCAGCGCGCGGCTATCGAGCGCGCGGCCTTGCCCGAGCAATTGCGCCAGCAATGTCGCGGCATGAAAAAGCCCCGAAACCTTGTCGGGCGGGGCTTGCGGCAAAAACAGCGGGAGGGTGGCCGCGGCGGGTGTAAGGCCGAGCATGCGGGAGATCTCCGAGAGCGGGGTTCGGATGAGCCCGGCCAGGCGCTCTCTCTTCTCCGTCCGGGTTCACCCGCCTTCCGGCCCCCCTTTCGCTCTCGGCCTCGCGGCAGCGGCACGGTTGAATGAAAAAAGGCCCGCGCGGCGGCGGGCCAGGGCTCGGAGGTTTCCAGTTATTGGCCGAATGCTGCGGTCGATTTGGCGCACAGGTCGGCAGGGTGTGCCACCCCTGCGGTCGGTTGGCTGATCCTGCCGAGCAGCGGGTGCGGCCGGTACGTCCCCGCTATAGCCGCGCCCGCTCTTGCGTTCCGAAAATGCGCGTCAGGGTGCCGAAGCCCCGTTGAGCGCCGCTGCCGACCGGCTCGTCCTCGGTCAGGAAGGCCGGCAATTCGGCCGCCGCGAGGTCGATTTCGGCGGGTTCGGCGTCGTCAGGATCGCCGGCCGATGGTGCTGCTTCGTCGCATTGCGGATCGGCGGCAGCGTTGTCCGCGGCAGCACCGGCATAGGCCATGCCGGGCGGCAGCCAGGCCGCAGCGGCCTCGCGCGCCGCCCGGTCGAGACCGATGCAGGCGGTGCTTTTCGCGGAATCGAAGGCGGTTTCCAACGCCGCGGCGAGTTCCGGCTTCTTGTCGCCGGCGTGATCGCGAGCCCAGCGCTCGCCGAGGATCTCCCTGCCGATCGCGAGGCCGTGCGCCTTCTTGACCCGGCCCCAATAATTGGCGGCGGTCGGCCGCCAGTAATCGGCAAACGGGATCGCGAGCCGCCGGCCGGCGGCTTCGATGACCGGATCGGCCCCGTCCTCGATCGCCAGCTGCGGCTTAAGGCAAAGGGCGACGCACCGCGCGAAAAGTCGCTGCTTGATCTCGGACGGCAATGCCGCAAGCGCCGCGAAGCTTTCCGCCGGCGGCAGTTTGAGCCAGTCGAGATCGAGTCCGCAGCCCTGGGCTTCGAGCAGGCGATCGGCCGCGGTGCCGCCGAGATCGTTCAATGAGCTGCGCAGTGGAGGTCTCGATCGCCCGCAAATCGAGCGGGTGCGAGCGATAGCCGAACCGTCCGAACAGATCGACGCACAGCGCATAGAGCGCGAGATCGAAAGCGACCGCAAAATCCGCCGCCAGATGGGCGCGGGTGATCTGCAGCCGGTGCGCCTTGAGATCGTCGACCAGCAACTGGCTGAAGCCGCATTCCTTTCGGACGGTCTGCCCGGCGGTAGGGGAGCGGGCCGGAGATTTCGTCGTCTGGGCGAGCCTGCGAACCCGAGCGTCTCGTCGTCGTCGCCATCCTCGGCGCTGATCGCCGAGCATTCGATGAGCCCTTCATGGAGCCGAAATTCGCCATCATCGCCGATCGTGACGATAACGCCGGCGACCGCGCGGTCTTTCTCGCTGTAGACCGCGAGATCCTCGACGCTCTCGGCGAGTTCGTCGCGTCGTTCCTCGATCTGGGCGGCTTCGGTGATCAATGCGTCGGACCACTCGTCCTCGGGGGTTTCCTCGAGTTCCGCGAGACGCTGCTTCGATGCGCTCGATTTCCCCGGCGATTTCGGGTGGCAGCTCGGCCGGTAGCGGACGGACGCGGCGGTATTGCGCGGTGAAGTCGTACGCGGGATCGAGCATCGCCTTGGTCCAGGCCCAGCGCGTGCGCAATTCGGCGGCCTTCTGTTCGAGCTTCTCGATCGCCAGCCGGCGGACGAGTGCCGCATCGTCCATGAAGCCCTCGTCGTCGCCGCTGAAGAGATCGCGTGTCACCGTGCCGCCGGCGGCCTCGTAAGCGGCGCTGCCGACGAACAAGCCGAGATCGGAGTCGAGCGGGACGGCGGTTTGGGTCAACAGACGCCGCACCGTGTAGGGCTGAATGCAGGAATTGTCCTTGAGCTGATTCCACACCGCCAGTTGCGCCGGCATGATCGGCGCCGAGCGTAAAGGCGGTGACGACATCGAGGCTGATGTCGCCGTTGCGATAGGCGTCGAGCAGTTCGGGTGCGAGCTTGCCGAGGCGCAGGCGCTGCCGGACATGCCGTTCCGAGACGCCAAACCGGGTGGCGATCGCCTCGACCGGCTCGCCCGTATCGATCAGCGCCGCCATGGCGACGAACTCGTCCGCCGGTGAGAGGGCGGCGCGGATGCGGTTTTCCATCAGCGAGGTCTCGAGCGCGTCTTCCGCCGCCTCGACCAGGCACGGAACCCTAAAATCGCCGGGAATGACACCCTCGGCTGCGAGTTCCTGCAACGCCCTGAGCCGCCTGCCGCCGGCGGTCACGGCGTGGACGCCCTTCTCGCCGACCGAGGGGTGAACGACGAGATTCTGCTTCAAGCCGCGCGCCCGGATGCTAGCCTTCAGCTCGGCGTCTTCGGCGGCCGAGGGCGGCGTCTTGCGGACATTCGTCGAGGACGGCACGAGCTTGTTGAGCGGGATATTCCGAACGGCAGATGGGGTGGTGGTCATTTGTGGGTTATTCCGCGACGGGCGGGCAAGAGCCGTTCTCTTGCCCTGTAAGACACGTCAAAAATCCTCTCCCGGTCCTCTTCCTCTTGGGTGTTGCCGCTGGAACCGTCGCCCGGAAAGGGAGGGCGCGCCGTCGCCGTGTCATGCCGCCACTGCCTGTTCAGCGGCTGCCGCTGGCGCGGGATCGCCGACGCCAAAGGCGAGCAGATAGTCGGCCGCCTTCGATGCGGCGCTTGCGGCGCGGATGATCGCGCGGTTGTCCTCGCGCAAGGGCACACGTCCGGCCTCCAGCTCGGCGATGATCCTGTCGGTGATTTCCTGATAGAGGCTCGTCCGGTCCCGAACGTTGCTGGCACGCGCGGCTGAAAGTGACATCACGAATCTCCGCGACGGGCGGCCGAAAGCCTCTCTCTCAATCTCAACCCGTCAGTGGACCCCCCGCGTTCCTCTCCCTTTATGGCCGCGACGGAGGCGCGCCGCCCCTGGGGCGGCGCGTAGGGCACATCGTCGGGCGCGGCACTCTTGCCTTTCTGGAGGTTTGGAGCAGCGCATCGATAGGCGGCGGCCGCCGCGCGCGAGGGCAGCGCCCTTAAGGGAACGGCGGCGGCACGCCGCCAGAAGGCTCACGCCGGGAGGCGGGAACAGACGCGCGAGGGACTGTCACCCGTGAGGGCCGAGACGCCGCGGCGGCTCGGGGAGCCTTCAGGCGAGTAGCGCCCGGTCGCCGTGGCGGACGCGCCCCGTGTTAATTCGCCCGGGCTTGACAAAATATGGCGGTTCCACCATAGTAAGCTATGGCATCAGACAGATTGCGGCCTGTGGAATGGGTAGGATCGAGCTACAAGGATTTTCGGGCTTTTCCTGATCCGGTGCAGGACGCCATGGGCTTCGCTCTCTACCAGGCTCAGGTTGGCGGCATGCCGGACAGCGCGAAGCCGCTGAAAGGCTTCGGTGGCGCTGGCGTCCTCGAAATCGTCGAGGATCACCACGGCGACACCTACCGCGCCGTCTATACCGTCAAATTCGAGCGCGCGGTCTATGTCCTGCATGCCTTCCAGAAAAAGGCACGGAAGGGGATCAAGACTCCGCAGGAGGAGATCGACCTGGTGCGGCGGCGCCTGAAGGTCGCCGAGCAGGATCACAACGCACAGAGGCGAGGGACATCATGACCCATGAGAGCGATAGCACCATCCGGCGCGGCAGCGACAATGTCTTTGCCGATCTGGACCGCCCTGACCCGGACAGCCATTTGCTGAAAGCCCAGCTGGTCAACCGCATGCATGAAATTATGCGCGACCGGAAACTTACCCAGACGCAGGCGGCCGATACCGTGGGGATGAGCCAGCCCGATATTTCCCGGCTGCTGAAAGGTCAGTTCCGCGACGTCTCGGTTGAACGGATCATGCGGATGCTGACCCGCTTGGGCTGTGAGATCGATATCGTCGTGACGCCGGAAGGCAGCCAGGCACCGACGGTTCCCATTCACTTCCACTCGGCTCCGGCATAACCGCGACGCGCTGGAGCCTGTAACACCCGGCCGTCAGTTTGGAAGGTGTGCAGTCATCAGCGCCTTAAACAATCGTCCATGGGTCGGGGTGCAAGCTTAGGGCGCGATCACGGTCCCGGCGGGGCGGGCCATGGGTCCGAGCCAGGGAGAACTCATCTCAGGTTGTTTTCCGTAGTTTTGTGCGGCAGAATACGGCCCGAAAAGATCGACAGCATGCCGCGCCCCAAAGGTCGCCAACTCCCGCACCGGGTTTCCGTCGCTCTGACGGAGGAACAGCACGCCGCTCTCGACGAACTGGCGCGCAGCAACGGCGCGGCGGTGTCCTGGGTCGTGCGTCGTGCAGTGATCGAGTTCCTGGCCCGCAATGAGCTGCAGGGCCGAGAGAAGTGCCTGCCGATTGACGGGCCAAAAGATTTGAAGGCAGGGACGGATGACGCTGAGTGACCGGGAAAAAGAACAACTCAAGGCGCTCATCGACGCCGGGCAACCGCTGCCGCCGCGCTACAAGGCCGTTCTGTTCGATCAGCCGCGCGAGGCGGAGCTGATCTGGCCCGGCAAGACGCATGAGGTGACGAACGTCGTGCTGCCATTCCAGTCGATCGAACAGATCGACGAACCGCGCGCCGGAACACAAGCAGGAACCCCGGATCTCTTCGCTTTCGACCAGGGCACCGGTCGGCAGACTGGGGGTTGGACCAACAAACTCATCTGGGGCGATAACAAGCTAGTTTTGGCTTCCCTCAGGAACGGCCCGATGCGTAAGGAGATCGAGGCGGCTGGCGGGCTGAAGCTTGTCTACATCGACCCGCCTTTCGATGTGGGTGCCGACTTTTCCTTCGATATCGACGTCGGCAGCGAGGCCGTCACTAAGGAGCCAAGCATAATAGAAGACGTTGCTTACCGTGACACATGGGGACGCGGCAGCGCATCGTACATTTCAATGATGTATGAGCGTTTATCGATCATCCATGGTCTGCTCAGTGAGACAGGTACTATATTCTTACACTGTGATTGGCACGTTTCCCATATGCTTCGTCCTATAATGGATGAAATATTCGGCAGAGACCACTTTCTGAATGAACTTGTCTGGTATTACGCAAACAAATTGCCCACGGGAGGAGACATTTTTGACCGGCACCATGACACGTTGTTTTGGTACGCCAAGGGCTCGTCTCACTGCTTTAATGAAATACGGGTAGATAGCGAATATAAAGGAACTCAATTGCAGACAAGAAAGGTGGATGGCAAGCGGATCCCTGTCATCGATCCGCTCAGCGGCAAGCAGGTTCGTGTTATGAGCAGCGACAAGCCATGCGGGGATGTGTGGCGCTTAAACATGATACACGCACAATCCGAAGAACGCGTCGGTTACCGGACGCAAAAACCTGAAGTCCTGTTAGATAGGATTATCGCTGCGTCTACAAACTGTGGCGATCTCGTCGCGGATTTCTTCTGCGGCTCCGGCACCACACTCGGCGTCGCAGAAAAGCTGGGACGCAAATGGATCGGCTGCGATCTCGGCCGGTTCGCGATTCACACCAGCCGCAAGCGGCTGATCGGTGTTCAGCGCGAGCTGAAGGCAGACGGCAAAGGTTATCGAAGCTTCGAGATTCTCAACCTCGGCAAGTATGAGCGGCAGTATTTCGCCGGCATCGACCCGACCCTCCCGGAGGCGCAGCGCCGCGCGCTGTCGATCCAGAAGGAAGAGCACTACCTCACGCTGATCCTTTCCGCCTACAAGGCGGAGCGGGCATTCCAGATCGCCCCCCTTCCACGGCCGCAAGGCGTCTGCGCTCGTACTGGTCGGGCCAATCGATGCGCCCGTCACGCAAGCCCAGGTGCATGAGGCGGTCGACGCCGCGCGCAAGCTGCGGGTATCCAAGCTCGACATCCTCGGCTTCGAGTTCGAGATGGGGCTGGTGCCGCACGCCCAGGACGAAGCGCGGGCGAAGGGAGTGGCGCTCGCGCTTCGGTATATCCCGAAAGATGTGTTCGACCGCCGCGCCGTCGAGAAGGGCCAGGTGATCTTCTACGACGTGGCCTTCGTCGAGGTGCAGCCGGCCATCAAAGGCCGGAGCGTTACCGTCAAGCTTCGGGATTTTGGGGTCTACTACCGGCAGGAAGACGTTGACGCTCTGGTGTCATCCATGAAAAACGGCGTGTCGAAGGTGACGGTCGATGCCGGGCAGGTGGTGAAGGTCTCGAAGGACAAGAGCGGGATCGTCACGCGCGAAGTGCTGACGAAGGCGTGGTCCGACTGGATCGACTATTGGGCGGTGGATTTTGATTTCGAGAACCGCAAGGAGATTATCCGGCTGACGGAAGCGGACGGGGCCGAACGCGAGGTCTGGACCGGCGGCTACATTTTCGAGAACGAATGGCAGTCCTACAGAACCCGCAAGGACCGGACGCTCGAACTGGCCAGCGCGCCCCATGAGTATGAGCGCAAGGGTCGCTACAAGATCGCCGTCAAGGTGATCGATATCTTCGGCAACGACACGACGAAGGTGGCGGAGGTCACGGTCTGATGGCGCCTTCACCCGGACTTCCCGACCGATCCGTATGTCGGTCCTCGATCCTGCCATTCGCTGGTATCCCGGCGAGGAAATGCTGGGGGACATGGGCTACGCCATGCTGCTGCCGCCCTTGGTCCACAAGGTGCGGCAGGGAGTCAAGGCATGGCGCGACAGCGGTTATGCCGGCGCGTCTGCTACAACACGGGCCCTGCTGCTGCACTGGTTCCGCACCGAGCATCTGATGCCGCAGGCGGACGGGACGGTCGAGCCGTTCCGCTGGTATTTTGCGCAGCAGGAGGCCGTTGAATCGGCCCTCTGGCTATATGAAGTCGAGCGTGTTCGCGATCCCTATGCGCTGATGCGCTATGACACCTCCGGACGCGTCTCCAAGGGCATGTTCCCGGAGGACTGGACCCGCTACGTCCTGAAACTCGCGACCGGCGCGGGGAAGACAAAGGTCATGAGCCTGCTCATGGCCTGGTCCTACTTTCACAAGCTCTACGAGGCGGGCTCGGAACTCTCGACCAACTTCCTGCTGATCGCGCCGAACATCATCGTCCTCGATCGGCTGCGGACGGATTTCGACGGCACACGCATTTTCTTCGACGATCCGATTCTGCCGGACAACGGCTACGAAGGCCGCGACTGGCAGAACGATTTCCAGTTGACCGTGCATATCCAGGACGACATCGGGTTCGTCGGCCCGCAAGGCAATCTCTTTCTGACCAACATTCACCGGGTCTATGAGGGAACTGACGCACCGGGCTTCGAGGATGCAGATACGACCGGGTATTTCCTCGGCGCGAAGCCGGTCGGCAAGACGACGGATTCCGCCGGTTGATCTCGGTATCATCATCCGGGACGTGCCCGATCTCGTCGTGCTGAACGATGAGGCGCACCATCTGCACGATGAGCGGAGCGCCTGGTTCAAGGCGATCGAGGACATCTCGCTGCGGCTGCGGCAGAAGGGTTCGCAGCTCTCCGTGCAGCTCGATCTCTCGGCGACGCCGAAGCACAACAACGGCGCGATCTTCGTACAGACGGTCTCCGACTACCCGCTGGTCGAGGCGATCCGGCAGGGGGTCGTGAAAACCCCGGTGCTGCCCGACCAGGCATCTCGGGCCAAACTGACCGAAAAGAAGAGCGCGAAATTCACGGAGCAGTACGAGGACTATCTGCACCTCGGCTATCTCGAATGGAGCAAGGTCTATGCCGCGCTTCAGCCGACCGGGAAAAAGTCGGTGCTCTTCGTGATGACCGACGACACCCGGAATTGCGACGAGGTGGCGGAATACCTTGAGGCCCGATACCCTGAGCTTAAGGACGCGGTGCTGGTCATCCACACCAAAAACAATGGCGAGATTTCCGAGGCGTCCACCGGCAAGAGCAAGGAAGAGCTGGACAGGCTCCGGGCCGCCAGTAAGGACATCGACGATCCCGCCAGCCCTTACAAGGCGATTGTCTCGGTGATGGTGCTACGCGAAGGCTGGGACGTGCAGAATGTCGTCGCGATCGTGGGGCTGCGTCCCTACACCAGCAAGGCGCGCATCCTGCCAGAGCAGACGCTCGGGCGGGGCCTGCGGCGGATGTTCCGAGGGGAACCGGTTCAGGAGCGGGTCAGCGTCATCGGCACGGACGCGTTCATGGATTTTGTTGAGGGCATCAAGGTCGAGGGTGTCGAGCTTGAGTATCAACCAATGGGCGGATCGAGCGGGCCGAAGTCGCCGATAGTCGTCGAGGTTGACCGGGGGAATCCGGCGAAAGACCTCGACCGGCTCGACATCGATTTGCCGCTGCTCGCACCCCGCATCCAGCGGGAATACAAGAACCTGTCGGACCTTGATCCGGCCGCGTTGCCGCACAAGCGGCTTCCGATCAAGAGCTTCACCGCCGAGCAACAGCGGGAGATCGTCTTCCGAGACCTGAACACCGACGCACAGAGCCACGTCACGGCTATGGATACGGCGTTCACTCCCAACTACCAGAACATGATTGGATTTTTCACCCGCAGCATCATGCGAGACCTCCGCCTGGTGGGTGGCTTCGATGTGCTGTTCGGGAAGATCAAGCAGTTCGTCGAAGCCGAGCTGTTCGAGCAGCCAATCGATCTCGAGGACCTCAATGTCCTGCGCAACCTCTCGGAAATCGAGGCTACGCGCACCCTCACCGAGACGATCAAGGCGGGCGTCAACGCGCTCACTGTGCTCGATGCAGGGATGACCGAAGTGCGCGGGTCCATCCACATCGGCAAGACCCGGCCCTTCCTGGTGAAGGAGCAGGCATACGTCGTCCCGAAAAAATCGGTGTTCAACAAGATCGTCGGCGATTCCGGTTTCGAGCTGGAGATGGCCGGCTTTCTCGACGGGTGCAGCGACATCGTGTCGTTCATCAAAAACAGCCAAAGCACCAACTTTCGGATCGAATATCGCAACGCCGTCGGCGGGATCGCAAACTACTACCCGGACTTCATCGTCAAGCGCTCGGATGATGAAGTCTGGATCGTTGAGACCAAGGGCCGCGAGGACCTTGACGATCCGCTCAAATGGGAACGCTTGCGCCAGTGGTGCGAGGATGCCTCGAAGCACAACCCGGCGGGCCGCCAGTTTCATGCGCTGTTCGTTCGACAAGAAGACTGGGAGGCGCACAAGCTGACCAGCTTCGGGCAGCTTGTTACGGCTTGCGGGTGAGGGTGTAATGGCGCGGACAAAGAACGGCGCGCCGCCGACGCTCGAACGGAAAATCCACTTCTATCGTGCCGATACCGGCGTTGATGGCGGCGGGCGGCCCTTGCCTTTCGATCCGGCTCCCGCGCTCACGGCGATCGCGGGGCTGCCCTTCGCGGACGGCCCTGCTGGCCGCTACATGGTGGGCGACGACGGAAACGCAGTTTGCGTCTGGCCGGGCGGGGGCAGGGCGCTGCAGACGCTACGCTTCTGCCAGATACGACGGACGGGTTTGCCGCAGCTTGAACAGGCGGGCACGGTGTCGGACCTTAACATCGCTGCCGATGCCGGATTGCTTGAGCCTGTCCATGTCGCGTTTTTCCCCGACAACATCGTCGGAGCAGATTTCAACTTTTACGGGCCTCGGCTCTCCCGCCTTGGCTACTACCTGCGCGTTAAGTCCGGCAACGCGGTTCCGCTGGCGTCATTTTATCCGCTGTTGCGGCACGACGTGGCGGAGCAACTGGATCACCTGACCGAGCTTCGCCTCTTCGATCTGAAGGTGAAGGCGTCCTATGTCGAGATTGTCCGGCAGGCTGATGCCTCGCTCGGTGATGCGTTCGCCGCGAATGCGCGCGTGCTAGATGGCGAGGTTGAGGAACTGGAACTCGTTCTGAAGCCCTCGAAGGACGCCAGGCATGGCGCGTTACAGCGCCTCATTGCGCCGTTGAAAGCCCTGGTGCGCGGTCGTGAACTCCGGGAAAATGCCCGACGCTTTCAGGTGAGGGGGAAGCATGATGAAACGGGGAAGGTCGAAGTCATAGACCTCCTGCGCGATCAACTCATTGCGCGTAAACAGATTCTTCGGCTTGGCGAGCGAAGCCGTGCGGTCGATTCGACTTCGGCATTCGAGGCAATCAGGGCGGCGCATGACGAGCTGGGGGACGATCTGCGCCGGGCCGCCAGCCTTGTGTCATGATTCGGTTGCCTCTCTTTTGGAGGCGACACTTTCTCGTCGTCGAGGGTGCGCTGGTGATCGCGGTCACGATCGGCTTCGGGATTTGGTATTTCTGGTTTGATGGAGCGTGTGCAACGAACGCGATCCTGAAGGACAATCGCGCCACGCTCTACGGGACTATGGCCTCGATCTTCGGATCGCTGCTCGGGTTCGCCATCACGGCCACCTCGATCGTGCTCGGCTTCTCGGGATCGGAGCGCCTTGGGGTCGTGCGGGGGAGCGCACAATATCCTATGCTCTGGAAAACCTTCAGCGCGACGATTCGAGCGCTTGCCCTCGGGACGATCATCGCCCTGTTATGTCTGCTCCTGGATCGCGATACCGCCCCCGTTCGGTGGCTGATGGTTCCCCTGATCTTCGCGGTGTTGCTGTCGTTGTTCCGGCTCGGTCGGACGATCTGGGTTCTTGAGCACATCATCTCGCTTCTGACCGGATCGCTGGCGAAGGGGCGGGAGCCGTGACGTACCAGCTTGTGGGTCGCGTCGAATCTGGCTACTTGATAACGCAAAATTTATATGTCATATTCCGATAAACGCAAACTGTATTAGGCCATGCATGTCTGACCCAATTGCCCGAATCTTGGGTGCCTACCCCGTCGGATTCTTCCGGCAGACCTTGGAATACGCCGACGCCAGCTTTGGGGAAGCCTGGACTTTGGCGTCGCGTCACTCCGAGGAACCGGAGCGCGCCAACATGCTCGGCCAGCTTAGGCATGCACGGTGCGAGGCGGGATTCCGGCAAGCAGCTCGTGACAACGGCCTGTCAGTGTTCGCACCCCATACGGACCCGGCAGGCGGGCGTTACAGCATGATCAAGGGGGGTGGAATCCATCTGATCCGCAGTAACATTCAACGCCATTGCGGTCCGCCGCGTGCAACCGCGTTTCGGAAGCAGTGGGCCGAGATTAATGCCTGGCTGGACCCGATACAACTCGACCTCTTGAAGCACATCTCGCCGCTGGCTACCGATCGCCTGTGCGGGATGCTTGTCATCACCGCCCATCCGCGCCGAGGTGAACCGACGGTGCCGGCCTATGTCGGCCTCGGCATCCCCAATGCCGATCTCTCCGACTGGGTGCGTCTGATCGCTATCACCGACCTGCTTGCGCTTTACCACGATGCGGACGCGGCAGCGCGGAAGCCCGTGGAGGCACAGATCGAGGTCAAGGACGTGGCGGTGCCACGCCTCAAGAAGCGGCCCGACGCGGGGTAACATTCGAGAATCTCGGCGACGGGACAGGAGGGATCATATGCGTAACGGAACACCAGGGTTCCAATCGGAACGGCTGGTGGAAGGAAGGGATTCGCGAGGCCTAACCCAGGTTGCCCTAGCTGATCTCATCAATCGCACGAGCTCGAGCATCTCGCGCTGGGAGGCCGGCAACCAATCGCCCGAACCCGAAGCGTTGGATATTCTGGCACGGGCGCTCAATCTGCCGATCACCTTCTTCCTCCGCCCTAAGCCCGCTCACGGCGACAAGCCGATGTTCTTCCGCTCTATGGCGAGCACGACGCAAGCCCTTCGCCGTCGCACATGCGGAAGGCTGCATTGGGCCGAAGATATCGCTCTTGTTCTCCAGGAATGGCTTGATCTGCCGACGGTCGATGTGCCACGCCCTAATGTTTCCGACTATCGGGAGATTGGCGAAGCCGATATCGAGCGCATGGCAACGGAGTGCCGGCAACGCTGGAACCTGGGGACAGGACCGATTGCCGACGTGCTTCTCATTCTTGAGAACGCTGGCATTTGCGTGGTGAAGGAAGAAGTCGGCAGCGTCGCGATGGACGGCCTATCGCACTGGTCGGACGCGGATCACCGTCCCTACGTGCTGATCGCCTCCGATAAGGATACGTGCGTACGGTCACGCCTAGATGCCGCTCATGAGCTCGGTCATCTCGTGCTTCATAGTGGTATCAAGGAGAAAACACTCGCTGACGCAGCCTCGTTCAAAGAGATCGAACGGCAGGCTTTCCTTTTTGCGGGGGCGTTTCTGCTTCCGGCCGAAAGCTTTGCTGCTGAAATCTGGTCACCGTCACTCAACGGCCTTCTCCCCCTGAAAGAGAGATGGAGGGTATCTGTCGGCGCTATGGTCAAGCGCTGCCGAAACCTCGGCATGATCAACGACGAATACGAACAGCGCTTGTGGAAGCACTACAGCGCACGTGGCTGGCGCAAAGCTGAGCCTCTCGATGACACTATACCTGTGGAAACCCCCCGGCTGCTCGGCCGCTCGGTACGCTTATTGATCGACGAGCACATCCGGACGCGCGAGCAACTGCTCGATGACCTTCGGCTGCCGGCTTCAGATGTCGAATCCCTGTGCGGTTTGCCGCGCGGCTTCATGACGTCAAGCGGCGCTGACTTCGTGACGCTCCCGCGCCTGAAAGGTCGCGGGCTTACTCCCGAGCCAAGCGCAGACGGCACGGGTGCTACATTGATCCCGTTTCGGGGGAACGCGCACACTGACGAGCGAGGCACGGTGAGCGGGGCTTTCATAATCAAGGGAGGGAAGCCATGAGCGAGCTGAACCGCTTGTTGCAAGCGATCGCTGGCACGATTGCCGACTATCGGGCCGGCGAAATTCCCCAGCCAACCCCGGCCCATGTCGAACGTTGGATCGCACAGTTTCCCCAGCCTATGCAACAGCCGATCCTCGCTGAAATAGAGCATGTTCTCGCGCGCACCTATCTGACCAAGGCCAACGTCGAAAGCTTCCTGGAAAGTCTGGTCAAAAATCCCAAGGTAGCGGGGGATGATCCTTGCGCCTTCTGGCGCGGGGTGAAGTTCCTCGACATCCAAGGCGGGGGCAACAGCCAGCGCGATATGCTGGCTCTGTTCAGCGCCGCTCTCCAGAAGCAGTGTGGTTTCACGGCCGCGCAATGTGGCAGCAACGCGTCAACCACTGTCGTCTATCTCGACGACGTGCTCTTCACCGGCAACCGCATCCTGAAGGACATTACCGGGTGGATCGGTTCCGCCGCACCGGCGGCAGCTCATGTGCATGTCATTACCATGGGCCTGCACTCCGGCGGACAGTTCTATGCAAGGGGACGGATCGACACGGCCGCAAAAGCTGCTGGGAAGTCGATCACGCTTACCTGGTGGCGTGCCGTGGAGATCGAGGACCGTAATGCATGCACGGACACCTCAGATGTTCTGCGGCCAACGGTCATTCCGAACGATCCACCGACGCAAGCCTATGTGCAGGACCTTGGATATGCGCCAACGCTCCGCAAGCCCGGCAATGTTGGAGGGAAGGGCTTCTTCTCATCCGAGGAAGGCCGGAATCTGCTCGAACAGGAGTTTCTCAAAACGGGCGTGCATATCCGGTCGATATGCCCCAATCTCGGTGTCTATCAGCGCCCACTCGGGAACATCGTTCTGAAGACGACCGGCTTTGGCTCGATGATCGTCACCTTCCGGAACTGCCCGAACAACGCTCCTCTTGTTCTATGGGTCGGCAATCCCTGGTATCCGCTTTTTGCCAGAAAGACGAACTGATGGGCACCACGACAACAGAAACCCGGACCTATTCACGTGAAATGGCTGTCGCCTTTCGAAAGACGAACGAGAAATTCGGCGGTCTTTCGAACATGGCTCCCGGCTTCCGGTTGGAGGTTAACAGCGCTCATGTTCGCACGGCGGAAGCGCTGTATCAGGCGTGCCGGTTCCCCCACATGCCAGAGGTGCAGAAGGTCATTCTCAACGAGCGCAGCCCTATGACGGCAAAAATGCGTTCAAAGCCCTACAGGAAAGATTTGCGCCTAGATTGGGATGCCATACGCGTACCCATCATGAAGTGGTGCCTACGCGTGAAGCTGGCGCAAAACTGGACGGCTTTTGGCGACCTTCTCCTCGCGACCGGGGATCATCCCATCGTCGAGGATTTACGAAAGGACGATTATTGGGGAGCGAAGATGGTCGATGACGACACGCTCTGCGGCCAAAATGTCCTTGGCCGCCTTCTCATGGAGCTGCGTGAAAAGCTCAAGGTCTGCCCTGAAAGTCTTAGGGTCGTCTATCCACTCCCCGTTCCTCATTTCACGCTTCTGGGTGAGTCGATCTCCGTCATTTATGCCGAAGCCTCGAAACGCTCTCACCATGCTAAAGCCGACGCGCGACAGTCGAAGACAAGTAGCTCTTGGGATGTTCCAGGGCACCGCTAAGCATCAAGGGACTGCGACGGCAGAACGACAGCAGCGCACGGTCGCTATCGTCGCGCGCGAGTATGTTTGAAGCTAACCTCCCTTCTTACGCAACGTCGGCTCGTCGATCTCGATCATACGTGCTTGCGATCTTGGCCTATTAAATTAATACGCGACCTTGAAGGTCGGGCTGTCTTCGGGCCGCGTCTTGCGATGATCGTAGATGCGGGTGGTGGCGATATTGCTGTGGCCGAGCCACTCCTGGACCTTGGCGATGTCGGCCTGGTGGTCGAGCGCATTGGTGGCGGCGGTCGCCCGCAGCGCATGGGCGCCGATCTCAAAGCCGAGATCCGCGGAATATCTCCGGACCAGCTTGTAGACCCCGTCGGGCGTCAGCGCCTTCTCGAGGCGGCCGGTGCGGTTGTTCTTCAGCGGACGGAACAGGGCACCGTTCTCGTCCTCGCCATGCCGGGCGGCATCGAGGTAATCGTGGATCAGCTCGTTGGTGCCCGGATGGAGCGGCAGATACCGCGTCTTCTCGCCCTTTCCGGCGACCTTCAGATGCGGCACACCGCGCCGCGCGTGCCTGGCATCCCTGACTTTGAGCTTGCACAGCTCGTCGCGCCGCAGCGCGTGGAAGAGCAGGGTCGACAGGATCGCCCGGTCGCGCCTCTCCTTGACCGTTTCCTCACCGACCTCAGTTTCCTTGCCGGGGGCCGAAAGCAGGTCGCGTGCCTGGTGGTCGCCGAGCGCCGGCGTCCGGCCTTCGCCGCTCTCGGCCCGAGGCCGCTTCACGCCTTTGACCGGGTTGTGGGTGACTGTGTTTCGATCGCACAGATACGCGAACAGCGACGACAGCGCCGCGAGGCGGTGCCGGAGTGTGGCACCGCCGAGCCCGCGGCGCGCCAGGTCGTCGCGCCAGGCGATGACGTGCGCGCGTGTCACGGTGCGGAATTCCTCCGGGTGCTCGACGCCAGCGAAGCGCACGAAGTCGCCGATCGCCTTCTTGTAGGCGCGCTTGCTGTTCGGGTTTGTGATGTTGGCAAACCACTCGGCCTCGGGCGGCACGTCCGCGAGCCGCCGGAACTCGGCGGCGGTCAGGAGCCGTTCGGCCGGGACGATCGGGGTCGGCAGCTGGGGGTCGGGTCGCGGGTCGGACATGAGCGTATTTTACTATTGATAACAGATTTTATCAAGAATAAGAATAAACCGGAGGGCGAGCGCTCTTGTCATTTTGAACATTATCTGGCGGTGTTTTTTGAACGCTATGTGGCGGCGCCTGCCCGATCTCCGCCGACGTGGCGCTCGTCGTCCGTTTTCCCGTCCGACAATCATGCTGTCCGGTTTGGCGCCCTCGGCCCAACGGCGGGTGACCCGCGGCGGATGAGGTCGGCCACTTCCATTCACGGCAGAGCAACCGCAATGTGCGGGAATTAAGAGTTCGCAGCCTAACACCCATATGTTTCAAAGCGCGATGATCGACCACGGTTGGCAGCGAGGTCCACCTGGCGTTAGCCTGCCCGTGAGGGAAACCATGCCCCAGTCTGTACATCCGCTCATCGAAGCCCGACGCGACCAGATGTTCCCGGTGCTGGAACCGGCGGAAATCGATCGGCTGGCAAGGTTCGGCGAGCGCAAATCCTATGGGGCGGGTGAACGCATCGTCGCGACCGGCGAAATCCCGGCCGGCGCCTTCCTCATCCTGTCGGGTCAGGTCGAAGTCATGCAAGGCGGAAGCCTGGGACATTCCCAACCCATCGTGACCCATGGTCCGGGCTCGTTCATGGGTGAGTTGGCTCAGCTATCCGGCCGCCCGTCCTTGGTCGATGCCTACGCCAAGGAAGCAGTCGAGGCGCTCGTCATTCCGCCGCGCAGGCTGCGCGATCTCCTGGTGGAAGAGGCCGAACTGGGCGAGCGCATCATGCGCGCCTTGATCCTGCGCCGTGTCAGCCTTCTCGATGTGGGTGCCGGCGGGCCCGTGATCGTAGGCAGCGCCGATCACGGCGACGTGCTGCGACTAGAAGGGTTCCTTGCCCGCAACGGGCATCCGCACCATCGGCTGGACCCAAAAACGGATCCGTGTGCGCAAACGCTGATCGAGCGCTTCCACATCGACTCTCGCGAATTGCCGATCGTCGTCTGTCCCAACGGACAGCTGCTGCGCAATCCCAGCGACGTCGAACTCGCTCGTTGCATCGGCCTCGTCAAGCCGATCGACCCGGACAAGATTTATGACGTGGTCATCGTTGGCGCCGGGCCCGCGGGTCTTGCCGCCTCGGTTTATGCGGGATCCGAGGGTCTGTCGGTGCTCGTGCTCGATTGCCGCGCCTTCGGCGGTCAAGCCGGTGCGTCGGCACGGATCGAGAACTATCTGGGCTTTCCGACCGGCATCACCGGCATGGCCTTGATGGGACGAGCTTATAGCCAGGCGCTGAAATTCGGAGCCGAAATGGCAATCCCGGATGAAGTGGGCAGCTTGCTGAGACAGGCCGGTTCGGCCGCCGGACGCTTCTTGCTCACTCTCGTCAACCAGGAGCGCGCCCGCGCCCGCGCCGTCGTCATCGCGAGCGGCGCGCGGTATCGCCGTCTCGATGTTGAAAATCTCGCGTCCTTCGAGGGCTCGTGCGTCCACTATTGGGCGTCGCCGCTGGAGGGGCGGCTGTGCGCGGGGCAGGAAGTGGCGCTGGTGGGCGCGGGCAATTCCGCGGGTCAGGCGGCGGTATATCTGTCCAGCCAGGTCGCCAAGGTCTGGCTGATCGTCCGCGGACCGAGCCTGGATGCCAGCATGTCGCGCTATCTCGTTCGACCGCATCGCCGCAAGGCCAAACATCGAGGTCCTGACCCAGACGGCGGTCACCGCGCTCGAAGGGCAGGACGGCATTCTCGAAGCGATCCGCTGTCGCTCCCACCGATCCGGTGAAGAGGTGAGGCGGGCGATCCGCCACCTGTTTTTATTCATCGGTGCGGAGCCGAATACCGCGTGGTTGTCGCGGTCCGGCGTGACGCTCGATGATAAGGGCTTCGTGAGCACAGGCTCAAACATCCACAGGCAGCTTGAAACCAGCCTGCCAGGCGTATTCGCCATCGGCGACGTACGCTCGGGATCGGTCAAACGAGTTGCCGCTGCAGTTGGTGAAGGCGCACAGGTGGTAGCCGCGCTTCACGCCTTCCTCGCGGAGGTCGGCGACAGAGCCGCGCTCCCCGCCAACATCGGGGGACACTGATGTCAGACGAATGCACCCATGCCGCCGCCATTCGCGACGTGACGCCAAGCGCGCTCGGCTGCGAGGAGTGCCTGAAGATCGGCTCGCCATGGGTGCATCTGCGCCTATGCCGAACCTGCGGCCATGTCGGCTGTTGCGACGACTCGCCGAACCGCCACGCGACCAAGCACTTTCACGCGACGAGCCATCCGATTGTCGAAGGCTATGACCCGTCCGAAGGCTGGGGATGGTGTTACATCGACGAGATCATGCTCGACCTCAGCGATCGCGCCACGCCGCACAACGGTCCTATCCCTCGCTACTATTAAATCGGCGCCGGTCGGTTTTCGCCTGACGCCGTGAAGCGGTTTCGACCGGGGCGACAGCCTCACCGCAGACACTTTGTCTCGGCGGTTGCTCTGCCGTGAATGGAAGTGGCCGACCTCATCCGCCGCGGGTCACCCGCCGTTGGGCCGAGGGCGCCAAACCGGACAGCATGATTGTCGGACGGGAAAACGGACGACGAGCGCCACGTCGGCGGAGATCGGGCAGGCGCCGCCACATAGCGTTCAAAAAACACCGCCCGATAATGTTCAAAATGACAGGCAGGGGAGATCCGGCCGGTGTTGCCCGATTCCGTTGAACAAGTCGGTTTTTGCGTCACGGGTTCGCGTCCGTCTTTCCGTCCGACAATCATCTTGTCCGAAATGCCGTCTGGAGTCCAGTTTTCCGGACACCCTGAAGCTGGCCGCTCATCGTTCGTTTGTCGGACACCTGCGCCCGCTGCCCGCCCGGATCACGCGGGAGATCATGCCGTCCCGATCACTAGGCTCTCCCGCGCCGCCTCGACGACAGCCACAGTGACCACCCGCAGCTGGTTGATGCCGAGAATGCGTTCGACCTGTAACAGCAACCGTCGGAGCAGGCGGAAATTGCCGCCGGTGATGCGAATGATGGCGGCGATCGCGTCCTGGTCGGATATGTCCGAGGTCGGAGGCGTCAAACCGATCTCCGGCGCGTGCTCGGCCAGAAGCCGGCGGATTTCTTCGGCACGCAAGATACGGAACGCATGGACGAAGCCGACGCGCGAATAGAGCTGGGGATAGCGGGCCAAGCGCTTTTCGATCCCCGGCATTCCGATCAGCACCAGGCCGACCTCGTTCCGATCGAACAAGTCGCGCAGTTGCTCCAGAACTCGTGACCTTCAGCCGATCGGCTTCATCGACGAGGATTAGCCGGGCGGGCGCCAGCGATGGTTGCCGCGGAGCGACGGGCACGTCGAAAAGCCGTGCCGCCGGCTCGCTCTCCCGCATGCGCGCAAACCAATCGTCTTCGAGGAAGAATTCTTGGCGTCTTCGCTCCTCCTCGCGAGCCAGCGCCTGGACGGCAGCCTGAAAGGCGCGACGCTGCGGCGCCTGCTGGATGCTGCGCAGGCTCGTACAGAGATTCCTGATGCCATTTGCCACGGCGCTTGGGCTGTTCACGATCTCCGGCGTGTACAAGATGGTATCGGCGCTGGCGAAGGCGGCGAGCGCTTCGTCATCGGCCTTCGAGACCGAGGGCAAAGCCTCGAAACGGTCCCAGTCCGCGTAGTGACGAGCCGACAAGGTTTTGCCAACCCCAGGCGGGCCATAGCAGAGGCCGATGTAGCGATAGTGCCGACAGGCATCGCAGAACTCGGCGAAGCGGCGATATTCGCTGGTGATCAGGAACGGGCTGGCGTCATTCATTCTGGTAGCGCTTGAGCCCGGGAGCCGGCTTTTGTTCGTCGGCCTGCGGCGCGATCGGTTCGTCGGCCGGTTGCGACCCGCGGCGCAGATCGAGCAGCGCCTCGACGGTCTTCCGGCGATCGCGCAACGTCTCGCGAAGCTCGCGCCGCCGCTGATCCCGAGCCCGTTTGATATCGCGTAGCGCGACGGTCTCGCCCGCGAGCTCGGGACAGATCGCGCGGCAGAGAAACTTTCCCTGATGGAAGAGCCGGACCTCGCCAAGATCGCGCGGGTCATAGCGCAATATCACGCTCTCGCCGACATAGGCGGCGAGGGTCGAATCGATATAGCGCATCCCCTGGAAACGCACTCCGTCCGCCTGGATTTTCCGCGCCTTGGCGACCGTAAGAAGGAGCAGGTCGAGTTGCTCAAGGGATTCCGCCATGCGCGGAACGAAGCCGCCATGCTGCCAGCGCTCTTGCGGCGCGATCTTGGTTTCGCCGTGCGGCCGAGCATGGTACTCGCGCAGGAAGTCGCGGAAGCCGCGCTCCAAATCCGTGACCGTCAATTCCGCCCGGCCCCGAACGGCACCGGCCTCGATGTAGCCGGGAAGCGTGCAGAGGAACATCTGATTGACGGTCTCGAAGAACCGTTCGATGCGGCCGCGGCCGCGGGGCTGGCCGGGTGCCGAAAAGATCAACCGCATCTTGATATCGGCGGCGACCTGTTCGAGGTGGGCCGAGGTGAAGTCGCTGCCGTTATCCGTGTAGAAAATCTCGGGAACGCCGAAGACGATCCAATGGGCGTCCGATTTCCGCCAGATCGCCTGGCGGAGAGCGAGAGCAGTTCGTGCGGCCGACGGGCTGTCGAACGAGATTAAAAAGCCGGCAATCGCGCGGCTGTGGTCGTCGATCACGACAGTCAGCCACGGCCGCGCCGACGTGCCGTCGGCACGTTTGGCCCAGAGATCGAGTTGCGTATGGTCGGCCTGCCAGATCTGGTTCGGCCGTTCGGCCTCGCGGCGATGAACCAGGTCGTAGGCCTCGCGATAGGCCTTCTCGCCGTCCAGGGCGAGGGTCTTCAAATCTTCAGGGATGGCGCGAATCAGCTTGTAGATCGTGTGATACCCCGGAGGCTGTTCCCCGCGCGCCCGCGCGACGCGGCAAACCTCCCGGTAAGCGGCACCGGGGCCAAACGGCGGGCGTTGCAAGGCGAGACCTTCGGCGAGCCGGAGCAGATCCTCCGCGACATGCCGCTTGCCCTGATCTGACCGGCCGGCGCGAGTGAGGCCGACAAGCCCGAACCGCCGATATCGGTTGACCCAGCGCTGCGCAGTTCGGAACGGAAGCGACGCCTCCCTGGCGACGCGGGCGAGCGGCGCGTCTTGCTCCAGATGCGGTTGGAGCATCCTGTACCGATCGAGGGCGCGCTCGCGCTGTCGCTCCGACAGCCCCGTCAGCGCCTCGCTCGATGAAGGATCGAAGGGCGTTACCACGCCCCCAGCTTACGCCAATTAGCGATCACAAACCTACGCCAATTAGCGATCAAAATGACAGTGCGGCCTGTCCAGAAGGTGGGGTGATGGATGCGTTCCGGCGCGCCGCGTCGAGCCCCGCCGGTCACCAGGAAGCGGAATGAGCATTTATCGGCTCCGATTTAGAAAGGATCATCGCCGGATGGCCGGGACGAAGAGCGGCGAGCAGTCGTCTCTCGGGGGAATGACCAAAGAAAACCATCCGAGCGACGTTTAGAAAGCGATGGGTAGGGCCGCTCTTTCCGTCTCACCAGCGTGAATAGCTGTATAATCAGATCACCCACTTGAATAAGTGTCAGTAATTGCCATATCTGAATTACACGGTCGCCATGTGGGTCCGTGCATCAGAGATTGGGCATTGTCCCTGTTGGAAGTGCCGAAACCCATGTTGCTCACAGGAGGATATGGTCATGGATCGTTTCGATTTCTCTCCGTTGTTCCGCTCAACGATCGGTTTCGATCGTCTTACCCGCCTCGTCGACGCAGCGACCCGCGTTGACAGCGCGTCCCTCTCCTATCCCCCTTACAACATCGAGAAGACCGGTGAGGA
Source organism: uncultured Alphaproteobacteria bacterium (assembly GCA_963795485.1). GTDB lineage: Bacteria > Pseudomonadota > Alphaproteobacteria > ATCC43930 > CGMCC-115725 > AP-15. Next base: position 9,727 of record CAWCIL010000005.1, on the reverse strand, counting down.
CGCCTATCGGCTAACGATGGCGGTGGCTGGGTTCTCGCCGACAGAGCTCGACATCACTGTTCAGGAGAACACCCTCCTGGTGACGGGCAAGGCACAGACGGAGGACGAAAACGGCGGTGGCTACTTGCACCGTGGCATCGCCCGGCGCGCCTTCGAGCGACGGTTTAGCCTCGCCGACCACATGAAGGTGGTGGGCGCCAGCCTCGACAATGGCTTGCTCCACGTCGATGTGGTTCGCGAAGTGCCCGAGGCGGCCAAGCCGCGCACGATCAAGATCGGCACCACAGTCGAGCCCGTGCAACCGCAAGTGACGGAGCAAAAGGCGGCCTAATCGGCACGTCGGACCGCGCTGTCCGAAAATCAGAGCGTCCCCAAATTTCGGGGGCGTTTTGTTGCCGGTGGCGCTTGAAATCTCCCGTTCAGCCGGAAGCGGACAAAGCAACCCGGGTTCTGGCCGGAGGCGATGGAGCCAGGCGAACAAGGAGGCACCTCAGCGATGCTCACCCCCGCACAACAGCGCGCGGTCGACCGCTTCGCCAAAAGTCTGTCGGCGCTCAGCGATGATTCTCTGATCGATGCCTATCATCAGGCTTGGGAGGATCACCGAGACGCCCGTGCCGAGGGCAGCGACAATCTCGGCAAAGCCTGCGCCGAGAGTCTTGTGACCGAAACGGCGATGCAGGGGCGTTTTTCGGATTATCAAAGCCGCTACAAGCAGCGGTACCCGTGAACCAGCTCGTCACCCTTCCCTGGAGCCTGTCATCCCGGCTCTCGTCGCCGCCGGCCGCGAACGCGCCGGCATCCGCCTCCTCGAATTCATCGCGGCCAACATCGCAACCTGCACACGCGCCCGGTCTGTTGCCGTCTACCATCAGCGAAAGCGCACGCCGCGCCCGGGCCGTCCCCATATGCTTACCAGGCGAATGGAGGCAGAGTCATCATGGCAAAATATCGGATGGACATCTTCAAACCGGGCCGTAAGCCGGGTCATCCCGCCCCCTTGCTGTGGCGGCGTCGCGATATCTACGCTTCTGACGATGCTGCCGCAAAAGCTGAGGCCGAGGATTTGTATCGCAGTGATGCATCTCAGCGGACTTTGACGAACTTCTACCTTTGCGATAGCGCCGGAAGATCGATTTACCAGTCCGTAAGGAAGGGTCCCTGTTGAAACGGCCACCACGACAGGAGCGAGGTGGTCCGGTCGGGCGGCGTCAAATTAAAACATTGCTGGCTCGTTTTAAGCGCGCCGCCGTGCGTTCAAGCCTAAGAGCGTTTTCTTCGAATAATCGGACCATCAGTTGATCTGATTCGCTTAATGCAAGCAGGCGATACTTTGCCGCGCAGACCAGGGCTTGTTCTCTCATCACAGTCGTGGCGTTAGTCGTTGTAACCATGCGATCGTCCCCTCAAGCGAGGGGTGCCGTCAGCCCCTCCCGGGTCAACGACCGCTCCCAGGCATGGGAGTAGGTTGCCCGTGAGGAGCGAACGCAAATAGCTTCGGAAACTACCTATGGTCGGGATGTGAGGGGCAGTCTGTCGGCGGCGGGGCGCGACCACGGTGGTCCGCCTGGTTAGGTCTCCCCTCAAATTCGTTAGTGCCGGGCTCATACGCGTCCTACGCAACACATCAGATTATCACGCAGATGGCAGCGCCGTCGAAGACCGCCCGCCGGCAGGACCTTGCTTGTCGCGGCCGTGCCGTCGGCAACATACCGCGCAGAGATCAACGGCCTGGTATTGTATCTTCTCGGCTGCGTAGTTTCCGAACCCAGCGCCTGAGTAGTTTCCGAGCCTGCCGCAATCGTAGTGTAGTGGGCTAGAGTTATCAATCCCGCCCAGGATGCGACATGACATCGCAAAACTCGGAGGAAACATGACTACAGCGCCTAGGAGCGCGGAACACCACGCCCCTGCAGCGGGTGATTCCGATCACGTCACGCGGGCTCATCCCCAAGCCTCCAAGCTTTTTGAAAAAGATCACGCATACGCTGCTCGGCTGGTTCAATTGGCGACTACCATTCGCAGCGTGGTGCGGTCGACCATCACGAAGAGCGTCCCGGATCAGGTCGCGTCGGAGATGCAAGAGGATGACGTGATCGCGGCAGGCATCGTGTCGGCAACCGCGGACGCACGAAAGCGGCCCATAGGATGAGAGCGAGGTCGCGATACGTTGACTCCCGCGCCGCCGTCGGCAGCACCAAGCAGCGACAGTCCACGATGGCGCCCCGGATCGTCACTCTGGAAAATCCAGTTGCGCCCGAAGCGGCACCTGTCCGGCGTCTGCCGGTCGGCGCCGAGCCGCAGTCCGATAGCGGCGTCCATTTCCGGGTTTGGGCGCCCGACTGCGACGAGATTGCCGTCGAGATCGAAGGCCTCAAACCGGCAGCACTGCAGTCCGAGGCCGACGGGTACTTCTCACTGTGGAGCGCGACGGCACGAGCCGGCATGCGCTATCGCTTTCGTCTCGATCGGGTTGAAACGGCACTGCCCGACCCCGCGTCGAGATTTCAACCCGAAGGGCCGCACGGGCCATCGGAAATCGTCGATCCGGAGACTTTCGCTTGGACCGACGGCGCATGGCGCGGAGTCGCTCGGGAGCACCTCGTCATCTACGAGATGCATGTCGGGACCTTCACCCAGGAGGGAAGCTGGAAAGCCGCCTCAGATGAGCTGCCGGCTCTCGCCGAGCTCGGTATCACCTGCCTTGAAATTATGCCCGTGGCGGAGTTCCCGGGCCGGTTCGGTTGGGGATACGACGGGGTCAATTTTTTCGCCCCAAGCCGGCTTTACGGCCAGCCGGATGATTTCCGCCGCTTCGTCGATCGTGCTCATGCCTTTGGGATCGCCATCATTCTTGATGTCGTCTACAATCATTTCGGCCCAGACGGAAACTATCTCAAATTGTTCTCCGTGGCGTATTTCACTGATCGTCATGATAACGATTGGGGAGAGGCGATCAATTTTGACGGACCCGACTCGGGCCCGGTGCGCGAATACTTTGTCGCCAATGCCGGCTATTGGATCAATGAGTATCACCTCGACGGATTGCGGCTTGACGCGACACAGGCAATTTTCGATCGATCGGAAGATCATATTCTCGCGGCCGTCACTCGGCAGGCGCGCTTGGCGGGGTGCGACAGAATCACCTTTGTCGTCGCTGAGAACGAGCCGCAGCACGCCAAGCTGGTGCGCCCGACCGAGCGGGGTGGATACGGGCTCGACGCGTTGTGGAATGACGACTTCCATCACAGCGCGATGGTGGCACTTACCGGACATCACGAGGCCTACTACTCGGATTACCGCGGTAGACCCGGTGAGTTCGTCGCTGCCGCCAAACACGGCTTCCTCTATCAAGGGCAGCGCTACCAGTGGCAGCGGAAAGCGCGCGGCACGCCGACGCTCGACCTCCCGGCGGAAGCCTTTGTCGTCTTTCTACAGAACCACGACCAAATCGCCAATTCGGGTACCGGAGAACGCTGTCACGCGCTGACGAGCCCTGGCCGGTTTCGCGCGATGACCGCTTATTTCTTGCTGATGCCGGGCATTCCGATGCTGTTCCAAGGACAGGAATTCGCCGCGTCGAGCCCATTCCTCTATTTTGCCGATCACGAGATCGAGCTGTCGCGCGAGGTCCGTAAGGGGCGCCGCCGCGAGCTCGCGCAATTTCCCAGTCTCGCGACGAGCGAAATGCGGGCCGAGCTCGCTGATCCCGGCGACATTGACACGTTCCGCCGATCGGTGCTCGATCTTGGCGAACGTCAACGGCACGCTTCGATCTATGCCCTGCATGGCGATCTTCTGGAGCTGCGGCGCTCGGACCCGGTGCTTGGACAGCGGCCATGCCGGATCGATGGCGCCGCGCTCACGGATGAAGCCTGGATGCTGCGCTTTTTCGCACCAAACGGCGCCGACCGCTTGCTGATTGTCAATCTCGGCCGCGACCTCCTCCTCGGCCCCGCGCCCGAGCCGTTACTGGCACCAGTCGAGGGTCTCGGTTGGCGGATCTTATGGTCCAGCGAAGCTCCCGTTTACGGTGGGTCGGGTGGCCCGGCGCAGGACGCCGCCGGGGATTGGCTCGTCCCGGGCCAGAGTGCCATCGTCCTCGTCCCGGGCACCTCAGTCGCGATACCCGAGGCAAAGAAAGTATTCCATCTCCGACGGGCCAATGGTTGATCCTACCCGGGCCATCCGCGAAGAGAGCTCGTTACCAGAGGCTCCGCGTGAGTGGCTCGTGGCGAATGGGTTGGGCGGCTACGCTTCCGCGACGATAACGGGGGCGATCACTCGGCGTTACCATGGCTTTCTGATCGCCGCCCAGCCCGCTCCGCTCGGCCGCATGGTGGTCCTCAACGATCTCGAGGTCGATGTCGAACTCGAAGACGGTAGGGTCGTCAACCTGCGCGAGAAAGGCCGCTTCCTCGATTTCACCTTGGACATGGGCCTGCCGAGCTGGCGCTATGCACTCGACGGCATCGTCATCGAGAAGTCGATCGTCGTGCCATCGCGCCAAAACATCGCGCATTCCACCTTTCGCTCGCTCGGCGACGCCAAGCAGGTCCGTCTGCGCGTAAGACCCTGGATCAATTTTCGTCCGCTCGAAGCGCCCGTTGGCGAAACGCTGTCCCAGCGCTATACGCTAACCATCCAGGGCGAGCGATACGAGATCAGCGCGGGGTCCGATCTGCCGACGTTGCGGCTGGCTGTCGAGGGCGTCGAAGGCCCGACCTTTACCGCCGACGGCGGCGCGCGCCGCGAGCGCTTCTACGACATCGAGGCGCAGCGCGGTTATGATTTCGCGGGGCTGGCTATGGAGTCCTGGCTATTTTGCCGGAGAGGTCCGCAAGGATTGCCCTTTGACACTGATCGCGGCGACGGAGGCTTGGCACACCGTGCTGGCACTGAGCCCCGACGACGCGCTGACCTTCGAGCGCGAGCGGCGGCGGCGTCTCGTTGGGATGGTGGCGGCGCCGGCACAAATCGGGTTCGCAGCTGAACTCGTCCTCGCCGCCGACACCTTTGTCATCACCCCGGTGGGGCGCATTGCTGATGGGGCGCGGGCGCGCGCCGAGGGAGATGAGATCCGCACGGTGATCGCGGGTTACCACTGGTTCACCGACTGGGGTCGGGACACGATGATCTCGCTCGCGGGACTCACTTTGGCAACCGGGCGATCGATCGAGGCGCGCTGGATCCTGCGGACCTTTGCTCACTACGTACGCGACGGACTCATTCCTAACCTGTTTCCGGAAGGACAAAACCAGGGCCTCTATCACACCGCCGATGCGACGCTGTGGTTCTTTCACGCGCTGCACCGCTATGTCGAGCATTGCCGGGACGAGACGACCCTGGAGCTCCTTCTGCCAATCTTGAAGGACATCGTACGGCATCACCTCGAAGGCACCCGCTTCGGCATCAAGGTCGACCCGCGTGACGGGCTCGTCACCCAAGGGCAGGAAGGTTACGCGCTGACCTGGATGGATGCGAAAGCCGGCGATTGGGTGGTGACCCCACGCCGCGGCAAGGCGGTCGAGATCAATGCCCTGTGGTATAACGCGCTCCGGCTGCTGACTGATTGGCTGCGCGAAGTGCAGGACCCGGAGGCCGACGAGATCGCGGCTCATGCTCACAAGGCCCATGTTTCTTTTAATCGTCGATTTTGGCACGCCGCCGGCAAGTATTTGTACGATGTCGTCGACGGCGAAAATGGCGACGACGCCGCTTTCCGGCCAAACCAGATTTTCGCGATTGCGCTCGAACACCCGGTCCTCGACCGTGAATATTGGGAAGCGGTCGTTTCAGCGGTGCGTGCGAAGCTGGTGACGCCGGTCGGGCTGCGCTCTCTGGCTCCAGGCGAGCCCGGCTACAAGCCGCGCTATTTCGGCGACCTGCGCGCCCGTGATGCCGCCTATCACCAGGGTACGGTGTGGGCTTGGTTGATCGGCCCGTTCATCGATGCCTGGCTCAAGGTCTATCCCGACGACCGCACAGCGGCGCGGCATTTCCTTGACGGCTTCGAGCCGCATCTCGCTGAGGCGGGCATCGGCTCGATCAGCGAAGTCTTCGACGCCGAACCCCCGTTCACGCCGCGCGGCTGCATCGCCCAGGCCTGGAGCGTCGCGGAAGTGCTACGCTGCTTGCAAAAGACAGCCCTGCAGGAGGAATGAAAATTCGCCCCGATCGCGCAGGTCGAGCGGGCGAAACGCAGTTATGATGATCACCTATCCAACTTGCTACTGATGTAATGTGGAACTATGACAGGTTCCGTCTCGCCGACTACATTGTACTCCCGGAATGTTGAAGGGTTAGTAATAACCGCGCCGCGTCACGACGTCGGTCAGCACAGAGATCGCGGTACGGTGCCTCGGTCGGCGGTAAGCGCCAAGCGAATCAATGCCGAGAGCGAGTGGGAGCCGGTCTTCTTCATGACCGCGGCGCGATGGTTTTCGACCGTGCGCTGACTGATACCAAGGTCTGCGGCAATATTCTTACTGGGATGTCCGGCGAGCACCAGATCCATGATCTGGTGCTGGCGCACGGTCAACCCGGCGAGGCGCGTCGCTGCCGCCCCCTGCCGCACCACCAACTGTTCAGAACCCCGGATGTGTTCCAGGGCACGCTCGATGCTGGCGAAGAGTTCGTCGCGGCGGATCGGCTTTTCGATAAAATCCGCAGCCCCCGCCTTCATCGCCTCGACTGCCATCGGCACGTCGCCTTGGCCGGTGATCATGATCGACGGCAACCGGGTTCCTTCGCTCTTGAGCCGCTGCAGCAGTTCGAGCCCGCCAATGCCGGGCATCCGGGCGTCGACGATGAGGCACCCGTCGCGGCCGGGACGATAAGCATCGAGGAAGGCCTCGGAGCTGGCGAAGATCTCGACCGTTCGGCCGTCTTCCTGGAGCAGATCGCGCAATGCCTCGCGCACCGCATTGTCATCGTCGACCACGAAGATGGTTGGCGGTCGCGGCCCGTCGCCAGCAATCTCAAGGGGCTGCCTGATGTCCGCTTGCGCCGGCGGGTGCACTTCGAGGCAGCGCCGGATTAAGTCCATCAGCTCCTTTGCCTTCACCGGCTTATTCACGTGCAGATGGCCCCCCTGGGCAATTTCCCGCAAGGTGTCGGTCGAGATGTCCCCGGTCAGGATAATAGCCGGGACCTTGTCATTCAGCATCTCTCGCAGGCTGGCGACGACCTGCAGGCCATTGAGGCCATTCGGCAAATTGTAATCGGCGATGACGAGGTCCGGACGTATTGCGGCTCGCCTCCCTAATTCCAGCGCCTTTGGTCCGTCATCGACGGTGGTTGTGCGGTGGCCCTCGCCGTCGAGCACAAGTGCCAGCATCTCGCGGACTGAAGGATCGTCCTCGATGATCAGGATTGCCCCGCTCTGATGTCTGTTTTCGGTTGGCTCATGCCAGACTTGACGAGGCCGCCGCGGCACGCCCGTTGCGAGCGGCACCTCGACAGCAAAGACCGAGCCCTTGTCAGGGCGGGATCGAACATCGATAGTGTGCCCCAGCAGGTTTGCCAGACGCTCGACGATGGCGAGACCAAGGCCGAGGCCTTTGCTGCGCTGGCGCGCCGGATTGTCGAGCTGATGGAACTCGCCAAAAATCGCCTGGAGTTGCTCTTCGGGAATGCCGATCCCGGTGTCCCAGACCTCGATGCGCAGTTTATCGCCGCGGCGCCGGCAGCCAAGCAGGATCTTGCCGTTATCGGTGTATTTGACCGCGTTCGACAGCAGATTGCGGATCATCTGCTCGAGCAGGCGCGGATCGCTGCGTACCCTGAGGTTGGTCGGCACGACACGCCAGCCGAGGCGATGCGCCGTTGCGTGAAAGGTGAACTGCGTGCGTAGCTGCTCAAGCATCACATTGATCGGAAAATCAACCATCTCCCGGCGGATGATCCCGGCTTCGAGCTGGTTGATGTCAAGCAGCGTGTCCAGCATGCCCGACATCGAACTCACGGTCTCGTCGAGCCTGTCGACCAGCCGCAAGGTGGCCTTGTCCTCGACCTTCTTCGCCAATATTTCGTGCAATAGGCTGATCGTCTGCAACGGCTGGCGCAGATCATGGCTGGCGGCGGCGAGGAATCTCGATTTGCCCAGGTTGGCCTGCTCGGCTTCTCGCTTGGCGGCCTTCAGCGCCTCAGTCGCATGCCGGCGTTCGGTGACGTCGTCAATCGCCAGCAAGATCTTCCGTCCGCCTCGCGGCCCGTCGCGGATTTCCCGGGCGTTCAGCAGCAGAAACCGGCGCCCAAGCAGCGGGAGCTCGATCTCGACCTCGTGACCCTCGACCGGAACGGGCTCGGCCCGGGCCCGCTCGAGAAACCCAGGCAGGCCCGGAATTTCCGAGTGACCCTCATCGGCGAGCGCCAGTGATCGGCCAACGGTCTCCCCGGGGAGCGCTCGAAAATTTGGTAGAAGGAGCGATTGCAGAGACGACCCGCAATTCGTCATCGAGCACGACCAGCGGTTGGCGGATCGTGCCGATGATGCTGTCGGAATAGGCCGTGCCGCCTGGACCTCGCGCTCCGCCGCCTTTATCTCGGAGATGTCTGCGAAGGTGATGACCACCCCGTCGATCCGGTTGTCCTGGGTGCGATAAGGCAGGATGCGGCGGAAGTACCAGCCGCCGCCTGCGGTTTCGACCTCGCGCCCCACCGGTGCAGAGTTGGTGAGCACCGTACGGGCGTCGGTGAGGAGATCGCGGTCGGCGGCAAGCGGGGTGAGATCGGCTAATGGCCGGCCGATGTCGGTAGCGATGACGCGAAACAGCGATTTGGCCGCTGGCGTGAAAAACCGAATATTAAGCTCGTTGTCCAGGAACAGGGTTGCCACCCCGGAGCTGTCCAGTATGTTCTGCAGATCATTGGATGTGCTACGCTGGCGTTCGAGCGTCTCTTGAAGCTGGGTGTTGAGGGCGGTCAGCTCTTCATTAAGTGATTGCAGCTCCTCTCGCGAGGTCATCAGCTCTTCGTTGGTCGACTGGAACTCCTCGTTCGCCGACATCGCTTCCTGGTTGATCGCCTTTCTCCTCGTTGGCGATCTCGAGGTGGTGGATGGCGCTCTCCAGCTCTTTGCGAGTGGTGTCGAGCTCTCTCTCGAGCTCGGCGATCCGTGGGACATCGTCCGTCGGCTCGACCGGACGGTCCGGCCGCCGCTGCTCGCGCGTCGGTTCGTCGAAGAAGCTGACCAGCAGCAACTCCTCGCCTTCGCTTTGCACCGGATGGACCGCGATGCGGACTGGGACAGAACTGCCCCCATAGCTCGTCTGGGCCCCGGTAGCGATCGCGTGCACGTGTTCCCGGCTCGCCTGCTGGATCGCCGCTCTGAGCTTGTTGCGCAGGCCCTCGCGCGCCATGGTGAGCAGATCGCGGCTGGGTTCGCCAGCGGCCACCTGCAAATAGCGGTCGGTTGGCCCTGAGTAATAGAGACACTCGTACTTGCGATTGATCAGGACCGAGGCGGGCGCATAGGTCTCGATCAGCAACCGGTGCATGAGATCGCTGGGGCTAATGGCCCGCGCGGCTGCCGGGCGCGGCGCTCCCGGCCAAATCGCTCGTGCACCGCCACTCGAGCCGATCGGAAAATCGATTTCGCCGGGCCGGCTGCGGCCGATCTGCCGATAGATCCGCTGCGTCTTGGAGATTGGCTCGAAACGGTCGTCGAGACCGCCCACAGTTTCGGAGCCGCCGAGCATCAGAACGCCGCCCTCGCTCAGCGCGA
>CAWCIL010000004.1:0-3585 GCA_963795485.1 uncultured Alphaproteobacteria bacterium | reverse complement strand
TATCGAATACACCGCCCGCCACATGCCCAAATTCAATTCGATCTCGATTTCCGGCTACCACATGGAGGAAGCTGGCGCGACCTCGGTTCAGGAATTGGCCTTTACCCTCGCCGATGGGCTCGAATACGTCCGCGCCGCCCTGTCGCGCGACCTCGCGATCGACGAGTTCGCGCCGCGTCTGTCGTTCTTTTTCGGGATCGGCCTGAATTTCTTTATGGAGATCGCGAAACTGCGCGCCGCCCGCCTGCTATGGGCGCGGCTGATGCGGCAATTCTCGCCCAAGGACAAGGCGAGCCTCGCGCTGCGCATGCATTGCCAGACCTCGGGCGTCAGCCTGACCGAGCAGGATCCGCACAACAACATTATCCGCACCACGATCGAGGCGCTGGCCGCGGTGCTCGGCGACCCAGTCATTGCACACCAACTCGTTCGACAAGGCCATGGCCTTACCGACCCCGGCCTCGATGCGCATCGCCCGCAACACCCAGCTGATCCTCGCCGAGGAGACTGGCGTTCCGTACTGTCGACCCGTTGGGCGCAGCTATTACCTCGAAAGCCTGACCCATTCGGTCGCTGCGGCGGCGACGGCGCCGATCGACGAGGTCGAGGACCTCGGCGGGATGACCAAGGCGGTCGAGGCCGGCATGCCGAAACTGCGCATCGAGGAGGCGGCGGCCCGGCGTCAGGCGGCGATCGACCGCGGCGAGGAGACGATCGTCGGCGTCAACAAATACCGCTCGGGCGAGGCCGCGCAAATCGACCTGCTCGATGTTCAACAACGGCGCGGTGCGCGCGTCGCAGGTGGCACGGCTCGCCGAGCTGCGCCGCAGCCGCGACCCCGAGCGCTGCCGCGCGGCATTGGCGGCGCTGACCGAAGCAGCGCTGAGCGGCCAGGGCAATCTGTTGGCGCTGTCGATCGAGGCGAGCCGGGCCCGCGCTACGGTCGGCGAGGTTTCGGACGCCCTTGAAACCGTGTTCACCCGGGCGCCGCGCCCAGATCCGCGCAGTCTCGGGCGTCTATGGCGGCCAATATCAGGGCGATGACGGGTTTCGCCGGGTGCAGCGCGAGATCGACGCCTTCGCCCGCGACGAGGGCCGCCGCCCGCGCATGCTGGTGGTCAAGCTCGGCCAGGACGGCCACGACCGCGGCGCCAAGGTCATCGCCACCGCCTTTGCCGACATTGGTTTCGACGTTAACATCGGCCCGTTGTTCCTGACCCCGGAGGAAGCCGCCCGCCAGGCCATCGAAAACGACGTGCATATCGTCGGCGTGTCGAGCCAGGCCGCCGCCCACAAGACCCTGGTCCCGGCCCTGATCGACGCCCTTCGCCGCGAGGGGGCCGGCGACATCCTCGTGGCTGCGGAGGCGTCATCCCGCCCAAGGACTACGATTTCCTAAAAAAAGCCGGCGTCAGCGCAATCTTCGGCCCCGGCACCAACATCCCGCAAGCCGCCGCCGAGATTTTGTCGCTGATCCAAAAGCAGCGACTGGCTGCTTAGGGGGGCATCTCGTCTCGGCGGCAGCATGCCGGTTCGCGCGTGATCGCAAGAGGAGCGCACCCGGCGCGTCAATGCTGGGGCGAGGCCGCACCTTCGAGATAGGTGACCTGCGGGGATCGTCGAACACCGTTATGTCGGTGCAAACGTTGAGCGGGCTGCCCAATCCACCTCGAGCTCGAAGGTTACGCCGTGGTTGGGGTCCGACGGCGGGCCGTGTGGGGCGATGTTATTGACCCTGATGTTCGCAGCGCCGAGCAAGCGACGCGCCGATCCGTCCGCGTCCGGTCGGGCGGAGGGATCGTACTCGCTCGCCGTCACCAGGACGACCGAGTCGGCGTTGATGGCCGGCCAGTTGAAGTTAAATGGCCGCGTGCCGTTTGTCGGCTGCCAGAACACACGAATGCTTTTTGACATTGGGGTATCCTCCAAAGACAGGTGAAAACTACCTGTCGGCAATCGCGGATTCTGCGTATCCAGATAGCACAGGTTCACTGAATGTTCTTGCCGACCTGTTCGTTCGTGAGTATATTCCCAGTATGGATTCATGGAGGCGTGGATGGCGGGTTTCTCGAGTTTGTGTCTCGGTCGGCTCGGAAGAGCAGTGCATCGAGCATCTCGCCGGGCTTCGCTGGCCGGGTGGCTACGTCTGCGCGAAGTGCGGCGGCCGCGAGGCTTGGCGCCTGAAGGGCGGCGGCCACGGTCTACGAGTGCGGCACTTGCCATCATCAGGAATCGGTGACCTCAGGGACCGTGTTCCACCGGACGCAGACGGACCTGCCGAAATGGTTCCTCGCCGCCTATCTGCTGGGCCGCGACAAGCGCGGGGTCTCGGCCGAGTTTCTGCAGTGTGAACTCGGCGTCGCCTACCAGACGGCCTGGACGATAGCGCACAAGCTGCGCCACGCCCTCAGCGAGGATCCCGCTCACCCGCTCAGCGGCTTTCTCGAAGCGGACAAGAGCTTCATCGGCGGCAGGGGCGATCCGTCAAGTCCTGGACGAAGCACGGAAAACCCCGACAAGAGCCTGGTCGTCGTGGCGGTCGAGAAGGTGCCGGCGCCCAAGAACAAGAAGGGCAAGCACGGCCACGCGGTGAAGCGCCAGCACGGCTTCTATGCCGGGAATGCCCGCATCGCCGTGCTGCCGGCCGCGACCGGCGCCGAGCTCGGGGCGTTCCTCAAGGCCAATATCGAGGCTCGCTCGCACCTCCTGACCGACGGCTTCAAAGGATACCAGGGGCGCGACGCCACCCTTGGCGAACACCTGAAACACACCCCGGTGACCCAGGGCGCCGACGCCAATGCGGGCGAATTCTTCCCGATCATCCATACGCTCTTCAGCAACATCAAAGCCTGGCTGGTCGGAACCCATCACGGCGTCAGCGCCAAGCACCTGCCGCGCTACCTCCGGGAATGGGCGTATCGCTTCAACCGACGCAACCTGCCCGAGGGCCTCGACCGGTATCTCATCCGGCGCGCTGTCGAATGCGCCACGATAACCTATGACCAGCTCACGGCCGGCGGTATGGCAGCCGGGGCTACGCGAAACCGACGGATGCCCGTGACAGTTGCCGAACCTGTGCTAGCTGGATAGGGAGACGCGGATTAATCGATACCGCGGAGCAGACATAGGTGCAGTTCACCGCTTTGTTTGTGAGGAAGCTCACGCATTAAACGATCCGATCAATGGATGGATCATGATCCAGCCTCTTCCTTGCGACCTTCGCGACGGTGCTCTTCCGCCGAACACCAATCTTTGCGGTTGACACGCCGGTCTGGGCGCTCATTTGCCGGCTTGGCCTCGGGCATTCCGCCCGGGGATGTGGAGCGACAGCCACCCGGAAGCAGTAGCCGCCGATTTTCGTCTTGGCCGGGCGTGGCCCGGCCATCCGCGCCTTCGGACGCCGAAAGTAAGACGTGGATGCGGGGTCAAGCCCGCGCAAGACGATTGCGGGTGTCTCTCGCGGCCTCCGGCACCATGGCGTTGCTCGCCGACCGGATGCGGAGCGTTTTCGCGCCGCCAACGTTTTCGGTGTTGATTGCGGTTGATCGAGCCTTCTGAGGAGAGGAAAAAGATGCCGGCGGATGA
>CAWCIL010000003.1:0-336800 GCA_963795485.1 uncultured Alphaproteobacteria bacterium | reverse complement strand
GGATGGCCTGTATGATCACCGTGGCGAATAGCAGCAGTCGCGAATCCCGCCCCCACGACCTTGGGCTTGCGGGCGGCGATCGTAAGCGCAGCGATCACGGTGATGACGCAGGCGAGCGTGCCCGCCGCATAGCGATGAGTCATCTCGTGCCACGCCTTTCCGGCCTGCAGGGGCCTGCCCGGGAATTGCGCCTGGCTCGTCGGGGCTGTCTTCCGCACCCAGCGGACTGACGTGACCGTAGCATCCGGGCCAGTCGGGGCAGCCCAGGCCGGCGTCCGTGAGCCGCACGTACGCGCCGAGCACGACCACGCCGAAGCACAGCAGCACCCCGAAGAGCGCGAGGCCGCGCAGCCAGCGGTCGATGGGCATCTGGGACAAGCAATCTCCTGATCGATCGGCGGGTCCGGGGCCGCCTCAGCCGATCTGAGACAGCTCGAGCAGTCTCTTCAGATCCACCAGCAGGCCACGTGGGTCGCGCCGGACATCGTAGCGCATCATCAGATTACCGAGGGGGTCGACGACGAAGAGCGTGTGAGCCTCGTCCCCCGGCGGGAAACAGGCTGAGCAGCGGCGCGGCTGCGGCGCCCGTCGCATCGAAGACCGTCATTCCGGCGTGCTCGCGCGCCAGATAGTCCTTGGCGCAGCACTCTCGCGGTGACCAGGAAGACCCGCGCGAGGCGCGTCTGGTCTGTGCCGAGCGCGAGCCGAGTCTGCCGCATGACATAGAGCGTCCCACGGCAGGAGGCATCGCAGCTTCCGTCCCCGATGTAGACCAGCGTCCACTCGCCGCGGAAAAGAGCCGGATCGATGCCGGAGCTCACTTGCCGTGTCCCCGCCGCCCGCGATGCGCGGCAGCTCTGCACGCGGCAGCGGCCGCGGCGGCTGGATGAGCTCGCCATGGTTCATCCGCCCGGCCGGCCGCCAGCCCATGCCGTAATAGAGCCAGACCGAGGCGAGAAGCGGCATGAAGAAGAGGGCCGCCAGCGCGGCCAGCGTGCGCAGGTTGCGGGAGCGGAGCTCGCGCACGACTGGTGGTCACGCGCCCTCCTTCGGCTTCTGGGTGCTGAGGACCACCCACATCACCAGCGGCCGCCACCGCGAAGCACCACCATTCGAAGGCATAGGCGAAGTTCTGCAGTGCAGGGATACCGGGCGGACGCCAGTCGCGCACGTAGCCCTCAGGGATCCTGCGGATCGAGCAGGATGACACGCGGCTCGAGCGGCCGGCCGAGCACGGCGCTCAGCTGCGCCATGGTCGGAAAGCTCGTCACCCTGGGCCACGGGCCGCTGTCGGGCGGAGGCGCGCGGCCGATCGCCAATCCGGCGACGGGCAGAGTTGCCGACGCGCCCGCTGACGGTCACGGATCCGCTGCTCCTGATGGCGATGTCCGGCAGGATGGGCGCGGCTGCCGAGGAACGGCACCCAGCCACGGTTGACCAGCACCGTCGCGCCGCCGGCGCGCTCGAGCGGCGTCAACACCTGATAGCCGTCGACGTCGTTATAGCTCATGTTGTCGATGAGGAACTGGTGCGCCGAATCATAGGTGCCGGTGACGCTCACGCGCTGATCACTGGGCACTTGCGCGAGCGGTCCTCGGGCCCAGCGCGAGCACCTGGCGGGCGCCGCGCTCGAAGCTCGCATGCTCCGCGGCGTGCAGGTTCCCACGCCGCCACTGCCAGCGTCCGAGCGCGATGAACAGCACGCACAACACGAACAGCAGGATCGTGAGACCGGGCGATGGCGAGAAGCGGCGGGCGCCGAAGCTCAGGCGCATGGGTACGGGGGTTGCTTTGCGAGTAAACTGGACGATGCCATGCCGGAGCTGTTTCGAATCGTCGTGCTCATTGTGCTCGCCGCCATCGTGGCGAGCCTGGGCTCGGCGTTGTATCACCTCTCCCGCGGCACCGAGAAGGATTCCGCCAAGCTGGCGCGTGCGCTGACGGTCCGCATCGCGCTGTCACTGGCGCTCTTCGCGCTGATCATGATCGCCTGGTATGCGGGGCTGATCACGCCCCATGGCTTGATTCCTTCACGCTGAGCGCCGGATCCGGGCTCCTGCCCGGCCTTCATCTACAGCCAGTAGACGAAGATGAAGAGGCCCAGCCACACCACGTCGACGAAGTGCCAGTACCAGGACACCGCCTCGAACGCGAAGTGCTGCCGCGGCGTGAAGTGCCCGCGCAGCACCCGCAGCCAGACCACCACCAGCATGATGGCGCCGATGGTCACGTGCAGGCCGTGGAAGCCGGTGAGCATGAAGAAGGTGGAGCCGTAGATGCCCGTCGTGAGGCGCAGGTTCATCTTCGTGTAGGCATCGTAGTACTCGTGTCCCTGAAGGGCCACGAAGCAGAAGCCGAGGATGAAGGTCAGCGCGAGGAAGAGCTTGAGCCGTCCGCGATTGCCCGAGCGCAGCGCATGGTGGGCGATGGTGACGGTGAGGCCGCTGGTCAACAGGATCAGGGTGTTGATGGCCGCTATGCCGTAGGCGCTCTCCGCCTCGAAGTTCGCACCGCCGATCTGACCCGGACCGTTGGTCGGCCATGCGGCCTCATAGCTGCGGCCAGAGGATGAGGTTGGTCATGGCTCTGTAGCCCGCCGCCACCGAGCCACGGCACCGCGAGGACGCGCGCATAGAAGAGCGCGCCGAAGAAGGCGCCGAAGAACATCACCTCGGAGAAGATGAACCACATCATCCCCATGCGGAAGGAGCGGTCCACCTGGGTGTTGTAGATGCCGAGCTGATTCTCGCCGATGACGGTATGGAACCAGCCGACGAACATGAACAGCAGCAACAGCGGTCCCGGCAGGAACACCCAGCCGCCCGTCCAGTTGTCGAGGAAGGCGACGGCACCCCACATCAGGGTGAAAAGCGCGACCGCGGCGACGATCGGCCAGGGGCTACCGTGCGGAATGTAGTAGTGCTGGCTGTCGGGGGCGTGTGCGTCTGATGCCATGTCGTAACCTTAGTGTGAAGCTCAAGTTGCCTGCTGTCGGGCTTCGCTCATCGGGTGGCGCGGTACAGCATCATGGCGATGAAGCCGAAGTAGAAGGCGAGCACGACGAGTGTCACCACGAGAGTGGTGCGTCGAACTCGCTTGCGCCGCCGCGCGTCGTCCTGGCGCATCGGGATCGCCTGCTCCGATGAAGTCATTACTCTGCATTCGTGAGCGAGATCGCTCAATGCGCTGCGCCGCGGGCGATCATCGCCTCCGTCGGCGGAGTCGTCCAGGAGTGATACGGCGCCGGCGAGGGCAGCTCCCACTCGAGGCCGCGCGCGCCTTCCCATGCCCTGGTGCCCTCCACCGGCTTGCCGGAGCGCACGCACTTCCAGATGAGATAGGGGAAGAGGAGCTGCGACAGGCCGAAGGCGAAGCCGCCGATCGAGGACACCATGTTCCAGTCGGCGAACTGCACCGCGTAGTCCGGGATGCGCCGCGGCATGCCGGCGAGGCCGAGGAAGTGCTGCGGGAAGAACAGCACGTTGAAGAAGATCGCGGACAGCCAGAAGTGCCACTTGCCGAGGCGCATGTCATACATGCGCCCGACCCACTTGGGCAGCCAGTAGTAGACGCCGGCCATGATGGCGAAGGCGGCGCCGGAGACCAGCACGTAGTGGAAGTGCGCCACCACGAAGTAGGTGTCCTGGTATTGGAAGTCGGCCGGCACGATGGCGAGCATCAGGCCGGAGAAGCCGCCGATGGTGAAGAGGAAGAGGAAGGCGAGGGCGAACAGCATCGGCGGCTCGAAGGAGAGCGAGCCGCGCCACATGGTCGCCGTCCAGTTGAAGACCTTCACGCCCGTCGGCACCGCGATCAGCATGGTGGCGAACATGAAGAAGAGCAGCGCCGAGGTCGGCAGGCCCACGGTGAACATGTGGTGCGCCCAGACGATGAACGACAGGAACGCGATCGAGGCGGTGGCGTACACCATCGCCTCGTAGCCGAAGAGGGGCTTGCGCGAGAAGGCCGGGATCACCTCCGAGACCACGCCGAAGCCCGGCAGGATCATGATGTAGACCTCGGGATGGCCGAAGAACCAGAAGATGTGCTGGAACATCACCGGGTCGCCGCCGCCCGCGGCGTTGAAGAAGCTGGTACCGAAGAAATGATCGGTGAGCATCATGGTCACCGCGCCCGCCAGCACCGGCATCACCGCCACCAGCAGGAACGAGGTGATGAGCCAGGTCCAGACGAAAAGCGGCATGCGCAGCAGCGTCATGCCCGGGGGCGCGCAGGTTCATGATGGTGACGATCACGTTGAGGGCCCCCAGGATGGAGGAGATGCCCATCATGTGGATCGCGAAGATCAGCATCGGGAACGAGGCGCCGAACTGCAGCGTGAGCGGCGGGTACATGGTCCAGCCGCCGGCCGGCGCGCTGCCGGGCACGAGCCAGGAGGAGAGGAGCAGCACGAAGGCGAACGGCAGGATCCAGAAGCTCAGGTTGTTGAGGCGCGGCAGCGCCATGTCGGGCGCGCCGATCTGAATCGGGATCATCCAGTTGGCGAGCCCCACCCATGCCGGCATGATGGCGCCGAAGATCATCACCAGGCCATGCATGGTCGTCAGGGAGTTGAACACTCCCGCGATCGACGATCTGCAGCCCGGGCTTGAAGAGCTCCGCGCGGATCAGCATCGCGAAGGCGCCGCCGGTGAAGAACATGAGGCACGAGAAGACGAGGTACATCGTGCCGATGTCCTTGTGATTCGTCGCGAACACCCAGCGGCGCCAGCCGTGCGGCTTGTGATCGTGGTCTGATCATGATCGTGATCGGCGTGCGCGTGGACTTCGGTGTGCGGCGTCTCGGCCATGGGATCTACCCTCTCGAAAACTTTTGGGTCCGGTCTGAAAGGTCAGGCGCGATTGATTCCGTCTTCTCAGCTCGAAGACGCGTTGGCGGCGGCGGCGGCTTTCTCCGCGGCTGCCTCGCGCTTCACCCAAGCCTGCAAAATCCGCCTTGGAGACGGCGTCGACCACGATCGGCATGTAGCCGTGGCCGCGGCCGCAGAGCTCGGCGCACTGGCCGCGGTAGACGCCCGGCTTGTCGGCGTCGACCTCGAACCAGGATTGGTTGATGTAGCCGGGAATCGCGTCCTTCTTGATGCCGAAGTCCGGCACCCACCAGGAATGGATCACGTCCACCGCGGTGATCAGCAGGCGGACCTTGGTGCCCACGGGCACGACGAGCGGATGATCGACGTTGCGCAGGTAGTGCGGCACGCTGTACGGGCTGATGCCGGAGTCGAGGTCGCTCGCGGCCATGCTCTTCTCATCGAGCTTGGAGACGAAGCTCACGCCCTTGCCGGGATAGGTGTACTGCCAGCCCCACTGGAAGCCCGTGACCTTGATTTCGAGCTGCGAGTTGGCGTCGTCCCCGATCAGCACGATGCCGCGCGCCGCCGGGATCGCCATTCCGACCAGGATGAGCACGGGGACCGCGGTCCAGATGATCTCGACCTTGGTGTTGTGGACGAGGGTCACATCGGC
This sequence comes from uncultured Alphaproteobacteria bacterium, assembly GCA_963795485.1. Classification (GTDB taxonomy): domain Bacteria; phylum Pseudomonadota; class Alphaproteobacteria; order ATCC43930; family CGMCC-115725; genus AP-15. The sequence continues at coordinate 331,313 of CAWCIL010000003.1, read as the reverse complement.
CACCGCGCCGCGCGACCTGCGGTGAAAGATGATCGACCAGATCATCACCCCGAAGACGAGGATGCCGATCACGACGCAGACCCAGAAGGCCATCATGTGGAGGCCGTAGACATCCCGGCTGATGCTGGTGACTCCCACAGGCAGGTTGAGAAGTCCCCAGCCGCTCGAAGCGGACGGATCGTCCGCCCAGGCGGGCGAAGCCGCTCCAGGCCGCGGCGAGCAGCGCCGCGAGGCCGAGCCATGTCCCGGGCCGTATTCCGAGTCTTGCGCGATGCATCGTTGTCGTGCCTTTCTCGCGCGGTCCCTTGCAGTGAAGGCCCCCCGCGCGATTCGCTAATCAAACCAAAAACCGCCTGCGCCCCGAGGCTTCCGAGCCTGCCTGAAGCGTCCCGCGAGGGAGGGCGACTCGTTGATGCGGCCGATCAGGCGCTGCAATCTCATCGCCAGACCGTACCGCTCCTCATCCGTGAGGAAGCTGCCCAGCTCGCATTGCCGGCCGTGTGACTCTATGGTCAGCCGGCTCGGATGCAGTCGCGAGGCAGGACGGCGCAGTTTAACCTGAGCCCAGTGCCTCTGGAACACGGTAAGGTGGCAGTCGGCGCGATCGCGCGACTCGACGCTCACATCCGAGTCCGTGAGTGTAATGATTTCGGAACGATAGCGCCGTGCGAGGCTCGCGTGCAGCGCCCAGCCGAGAAGCAGCATTTCCAGCCCGGAGAAGGGCAGGATGGGCCACATCCCTTTGAGAGCGAGCACGCCCGCCAGCGTGAAGCAGAAGAGGCACAAGCCGCCGAAAAATAGCAACGCGGCCCGCAGGCTGAGCGAGCAGTTCGGGCAGATGACGATGCGCACGGGCTGCCGGGTCTGCAGCGGGGCCTCCATGATTCGCCGGCCGTGCGGCAATCGAGGCCGCTCGAGCCGCCTCCTATGAATGATGGATCGATGGTAGAGCGGCCGGATGGACCTGTTCAAGTGCACAGCTTGCTCGCGGCTGCGCCCAGATCGGGCGGCCCGTGGCCGCGGTCGAGGAAGGGCACGCTGGCGAGAGGTGGCGCGCCGAGGCGCGCGGTGAGAGTGGCGAGATTCTCGTCGGCGCGCTCGAAATTCGGGTCGATGGCATTGGCGATCCAGCCCGCGAAGGGCGTGCCTCGGCTGGCGAGGGATTCGCGGGTGAGGAGCGCGTGGTTGAGACAGCCGAGGCGCAGGCCGACGACCAGGAGCACGGGCACCGCGAGCGCGGCGGCGAGGTCGGCCATGGACGCGGTATCGCTGATCGGAGCGAGCCAGCCGCCCGCGCCCTCGACGATGACGCAGTCGGACGGCGCCAGCCAGGGAGTCGAAGCGCGAGCGCAGGAGAGCGAGATCGATCTCACACCTGGGCTTCGCGGGCGGCTATGTGAGGGGAAACGGCAGGCAGGAAGCAGTAGGGGTTTACGACCTCATAGGGGGCTGTCACGTTGGCGGCGGCCATCAGGGCGAGGGCGTCCGAATTTCTGAGGCCTTCGGGTGTTGGGTCGGAACCGGAGGCTATGGGCTTCATCACGGCCACCCGCAGGCCGCGGGCCACCAGTGCGCGCGTCAGGGCGGCGGCGACGATGGTTTTGCCAACCCCGGTGTCCGTGCCGCGTGACGAAGAATGCCTTGTGTCGCATGAACTCCTCATTTCCTCCGTCGGATGTCGGCGGGAGAGATCCTGACCTCGCCGGCGTGCGCGGCTGCCGCGGGCCTTCCGGCGGTGCCCCAGGCGGCGCCGTAGACGACCTCATATGTGGCGGGGAGTCTGCCGTCGCTTGCGGAAGGCCTCGTAGGCGGTGAAGACGCGCTGCAGGTGGCCGCGTCCAGGAGCGTACGCGGGCGGCCCGCGGTTTCGTTGCGAGCGCCTATGGACTTCAGATCGCGCATGAGCGTCACGACGTCGTCGTAGGTGAACTAGATGGCGGTCGACATCCAACACGGGCTCGAGGAGCCCGGCGCGCACCAGCGCGTCGCCAACGTCGTGCATGTCGAGGAAGCGGTTGACGTGGCTGTGGCTGTCGGCTTCGGCCCAGGCGCTGCGCAGCTCTCTTCAGGGTGTCGGGACCGAAGGTGCTGAAGACGAAGTGCCCCTGCAGGCTGCAGTACGCGGCGCACTTCCGCGAGAGCGTCATCGAGCGGATCGCACCATTGCAGCATCAGGTTGCTGAACACGATGTCGACGCTCGCGGATCGCGAGGGGCAGGCGCGCGGCATCGCCGCAAACGCGCTCGAAGCGGCGGAAGAGGCGCTGATGGCGCGCGGCCTCGCGCAGCATGCCGGGCGCGAGATCGAGGGCGATCACCATGGCGCCGCGGTAGCGGCGCTTGAGCTCGCGCGGCGACGCGGCCGGTGCCGGCCCCGAGGTCGAGAATGACCTCGGGACTGAAGTCGAAGGGCTCGAGGCGACTGAGCAGCTCATCGGCCACCCGCGATTGCAGCACGGCGGCCGCCTCGTAGCTGGCGCTCGCGCGATCGAAGGCGGCGCGCACGCCGGCCTTGTCGAGTTGAAAGGAATCAGGTGGCTTGCCGGCGGTCATGTCGGCAGCAGGAAGTCGCAGATCAGCGTGCTGAGCTCGGGGAGATGCGACAGGAATGGCGCATGCGCGGCGCGGCGGATTTCCACGTAGCGCGCATCGGGCAAGGCTGTCGGCGAGCGCGTGCGAGGCGGCCGGCAGGGTCACGCGGTCGTACTGGCCTGCGATGACGAGAGTCGGCAGCGTGATGTCGGCGAGCAGCGGACGCAGTCGGTTTCGCGCAGCAGCTCGAGGCCGCGGGCGAGCGCCGCCAGCGCGGGATATCCATGGGCGAAGAGCGCCGCGCGCAGCTGCTCCAGCGCTTGCGGCGCTGCCCGCGCTGCCGCGGACCTGCAGCTCCAGGAAATCGCTCACCGTGCGCCGGTAATCCGTCTCCAGTCCCGTCCGCCTGTGCCGCGAGACGCTCAGGCGGTGCGCCGTGCGGCCAGTCGGGGCCGGCGGTGAGTCGCGGCGTGGTCGCGATCAACACCAGCCGGTCGCGACGCGCCGCGCGTCGCGCGTGCGTGCGCGGCAAGTTGCAATGCGATCTGCCCGCCGAGCGACCAGCCGAGGAGTGAATACTCGGCGGTGATCGCGGCGACGGTCTCGGCGACCTGCGCGGCCTGCTCTTCGAGCGATGAGCGCTCGGGCACCCAGGCGCTGCGGCCGTGGCCGGGCAGGTCGACCGTGATGATTCGGAAGCGGTCGCAGAGCGCGGCCATCGAGGCCGTCCCAGACGCGCACGTTGAGTCCCCAGCCGTGGAGGAGTACGAGCGCCGGCCCGCTGCCGCGGACCTCGGTGTAGAGGCGGCTCATGGGCATGGGCCTCGCCGCGCAGATGCGGCTCAGAGCCTCGACGAGGGCGTCGACCTGCTCTCCTCGTGGCCGGCGGCGAGCGTGATCGCGCAGGCGCTCGCGCCCGCGGGCACGGTGGGCGCGCGGATGGCGACGACCCAGAAGCCGGCCTCGCGCAGCGCATGTTGTGCCGCCAGCGCCGCCTGCGCGCTGCCCAGCGGGATCGGCTGGATGGGGGTCGCGGAGTCGGCGAGCGGCACGCCTGCCTGCCGCGCGGCCGCGCGAAAGCGCGCGGTGAGCGCCAACACGCGCTCGCGCCGCCAGCTCTCCTCGCGCGCGATCGCGCAGCGCCGCGCGAGTCGCCGCCGCGACGGGCTGCGGCAGAGCGGTGGTGTAGATGTAGGGGCGCGCGCGCTGGATGAGAAGCTCGATCAGATCCTCCGCGCCGGCGACGAAGGCGCCAAAGGAGCCGAACGCTTTGCCGAGCGTGCCGACCAGCACGGGCACTTCTTCGCAATCGAGGCCGGCGATGCTCCAGCGCGCCGCGGCCGTTCGCGCCCAACACGCCGATGCCGTGCGCATCGTCGACGACGAGCCACGCGTCATGCGCGCGCGCGGCCTCTGACAGCTGCGGCGAGCGGTGCGATATCGCCGTCCATGCTGAATACGCCATCGGTCGCGACCACGGTCGTTTGCGGCGTGCTCTCGGCGAGCAGCCGGCGCGCGGCGGCGGCATCACAGTGCGCGATAGCGCCGGAATCGCGCGCCGGACAGCAGGCCGGCGTCGATCAGCGACGCATGGCTCAGCCGGTCGAGCAGCACTGACTCGCCGCGACCCGCGAGCGCGGTCACGACACCGAGATTGGCCATGTATCCGGTCGAGAAGAGCAGCGCGCGCGGGCGGCCGGTGAAGGCGGCGAGCTCCTCTTCCAGAGCGGCGTGCTCGCGTCCGTGACCGCTGATGAGGTGCGAGGCGCCGCTGCCGGCGCCGCAACGCGGCGCGCACTCCGCCATCGCCGCGGCGAGCGCTGGATGCGCCGCCAGGCCGAGATAGTCGTTGCTGCTGAAGTCGACGAGCCGTGCGGCCGTCGACGATCACCTGCGTGTGGCTGCCGCTTCGCCGGGTACGCGTCTACGGTCGCGCGGCGACGCCGCAGATGCTGCCGCTCGATCTCCTCGAGCGCTCGGCTCAAGCGGCTGTCTCTTCATGCGCGGCTGCAGGCGGGCGATTCGGGCTTGATGCCCAGCCGCGCGAGGAGGCTCGCGATCCCGCTCGACGTCCGGATTGCCGGTCGTCAGCAGCTTCTCGCCGTAGAAAATCGAGTTGGCGCCGGCGAGGAAGCAGAGCGCCTGCAGCTCATCGCTCATCTCCTGCCGGCCCGCCGACAGGCGCACGTGCGCGCGCGGCATCATCAGGCGCGCCGACGGCGATCATGCGCACGAAATCGAACGGATCGACCGCCGCGGCGCCGTCGAGCGGCGTGCCCGGCACCTGCACCAGCTGGTTGATCGGCACGCTTTCCGGATGCTGCGGGCAGATTGGCGAGCGTCATGCAGCAGCCTGGCGCGATCGTCGGTCGACTCGCCCATGCCGACGATGCCGCCGCAGCACACCTTGAGATCCGCGCGTCGCGCACCGCTGCGAGCGTGTCGAGGCGGTCCTGGTAGGTGCGGGTGGTGATGATCTCGCCGTAGAACTCCGGCGAGGTGTCGAGGTTGTGGTTGTAGTAGTCGAGGCCGGCGTCCTTCAGCTCCTGCGCCTGCTCCGGCGTGAGCATGCCGAGCGTGGCGCAGGTCTCGAGTCCCGAGCGCGCTGACCTCGCGGACCATCTGCGCAATGACGCCGCAGCTCCTTCGCCTTCGGCGAGCGGTAGGCCGCGCCCATGCAGAACCGGGTCGCGCCCGCTCGCGCGGCGCGCTGCGCGCGCTCGCGCACCGCGGCCACCTCCATCAGCTCCTCGCGCTCGAGCCCGGTGTCGTAGCGCACGCTTTGCGGGCAATAGGCGCAGTCCTCGGGGCAGGCGCCGGTCTTGATCGACAGCAGCGTGCTCATCTGCACCGTGTTGGGCTCGTGATGCTCGCGGTGCACGCGCTGGGCGTGGAAGAGCAGGTCCATGAGCGGCAGGCCGAGCAGGCTCGTGACCTCGGCAGCGTCCAGTCGTGGCGAACGGTTCCGAGGGCGGTCGGGGTCATGGCGCAGATCCGGTGAGTCGCGACGCGGCGCGATGTTCGCGGGCGGCAGCGCCGATGTCAACGAAACCGGTGCCCTCGAGTAGACAATTGATCATTTTGTGATCACCGTGACGCAGCAGATGCACGGCGAGCGCGGCTGGCCACCGCCAGGCGCCCAGCTACGCGACGAAGCACGGCCGCGGCGGCGCAGTCCTTCACTCGCGGATCTGCGGATGGAGCTCGGGACTGAGATGGTCCGCCAGCTCCTCGATCGCCGTGTTGAGCATCTCGGCCGCGAGCACGCCGCGCTCGCCAGCATCACGGCCGCCCACCAGACGGGCCGGGGCGCAGGATCAGCAGCGCCACCACGACCAGAACGCAACACGCCAGCCTCGAAGCGCACGCTGCGCTCCGTGCGCACGGCGTGCAGCGATCCCGGCCAGCGCGAAACCCACGCGGCGTGAAAGCGGCTGATTCTTGTGCATGCGGGCTCAACTCGCGAGTACTACGTACTGCAGCATGATGCCGACGAAGATGACCATGCCGACATAGTGGTTGTTGAAGAACGCCTCGCAGGCACGCCGCCGGCTCGCGCTGCGCGGATCAGCCATTGCTGGTAAAGGAAGAGCAGCGCCCGCGGCCACGAGCCCGGCGTCATACCATTGCCGAACTCATGTGCGCCCGGCGAGCACCAGGGCGAACAACATCATCGCCTGCATGACGCCGATCAGCAGCCTGTCCATGTCGGCGAACAGGATGGCGCTCGACTTCACGCCGATCTTAGGTCGTCCTCGCGGTCGACCATGGCGTACATCGTGTCGTAGATCGCCGGCCCAGATGACCGCGGCGATGTACAGCACCCAGGCGACGCGCGGCAGCGAGCCGCTCTGCGCGGCGAAGGCCATCGGCACGCTCCAGCCGCCAAACGAGATGCCCAGATACAGCTGCGGCAGCGGGAAGAACGCGCTTCACGAACGGATACGACACGGTCAGCGCGGCGCCGATGAAGGCGAGCTTGATCGTCAGAAGATCGAGCCGCGTGACCAGATACAGCGCGACCGCGACGAGCACGACGAACAAGTACCAGCGCCTCGCGGGGCCACGCGGCGCGCGGCGAGCGGACGCTCGCGCGTGCGCTTCACGTGCGGATCGATGTTGCGGTCGGCGAAGTCGTTGATGACGCAGCCGGCGGCGCGCATCACGACCACGCCCAGCACGAAGACGATCAGCACCTTCGGATGCGGCCGCCCGCCCCGGCGATCCACAGCGCCCACAGCGCCGGCCACAGCAGCAGCCAGGTGCCGATCGGACGATCGAGCCGCGCGAGCAGCGCGTACTCCTCGATGCGCCGCGCAACGCGGTAGAAGAAGGGCGCCTCCGAGGCTTGGGCTGCGGCGCCGAGGTCGACTTCGCGGTGCTACCGGCGGCCATGCCGCTATCATCTGCTGTCGCGTCTCAGCTCAGACGCTCGCCATAACGCTCGCGCCGACCCGATCCACCGGGCGGCGAGCGCCGCAATATTATCCGGGTACTGCGCGAGCAGCAGCTCCGCCGCTTCCTGCACGCGCGGCAACAGATCCGCATCCCGCATCAGATCCGCGACGCGCAGTTGCGCCAGCCCCGTCTGCCGGGTGCCGAGAGCTCGCCAGGGCCGCGCAACTCCAGATCGCGGCGCGCGATCTCGAAGCCGTCATTGGTCTCGCGGATGACCTTCAGGCGCTGCGCGCGCCAGCGGCGACAGCGGCGCGCGATAGAGCAGCACGCAGGTGCTCGCCTCCGACCCGCGACCCACACGGCCGCGCAGCTGGTGCAGCTGCGCCAGCCCCATGCGCTCGGCATTCTCGATGACCATCAGCGTGGCGTTGGGAACGTCGACCCCGACCTCGATCACGGTGGTGGCGACCAGCAGTTGGATCGTCCGGCCTTGAAGGCCAGCATCGCCTCGTCCTTCTTCGCGGGCGGCATTCGCCCGTGCACGAGCCCCACCCGCACCTCGGGTAACGCCTCCGCGAGAGCGGCGGCGGTCTCTTCCGCGGCCTGCGAGCGCAACTCGTCCGACTCTTCGATGAGCGGACAGACCCAGTAGGCCTGACGGCCGTCGCGGCACGCCTGCACGATGCGCGCAACGACCTCGTCGCGCCGCTGCTCCGGCATCACGACCGTCTGCACTGGCGTGCGGCCGGGCGGCAGCTCGTCGATCACGGAGATGTCGAGGTCGGCATAGGCGGTCATGGCCAGCGTCCGCGGAATCGGCGTCGCGGTCATGATGAGCTGATGCGGAAAGCGCCCGAGCTTGCTGCCCTTCTCCTGCAGCCGCAGGCGCTGCTGCACGCCGAAGCGATGCTGCTCGTCGACGATGATCGAGCCCGAGACGCGCGAACTCGATGCCTTCCTGGAAGAGTGCGTGGGTTCCGACGACGACGCGGATCTCGCCGGAGGCGATCGCCTCGAACGCACTGCGGCGCGTCCGCGCGGGCTGCGAGCCCGAGATCAGCGCGACGTCGAGACCGAGAGGCCTGAACCAGCTGCTCGAGATTTCGCCAGTGCTGCTCGGCGAGCAGCTCCGTGGGCGCCATCAGCGCAGCCTGGAATACTCATCGGGCGCTCGCAGCGCGCTGCCCACGGCACGCGCCGCTGCAGCGGCCGCCACCACGGTCTTGCCGCAGCCGACATCTCCTTGGATGAGGCGCACCATCGGCACGCTGGCGCGCAGGTCCGCTTCGACCTCGGACAGTGCGCGCGCCTGCGCGCGCGTCAGCGCGAAGGGCAAAGCGGCCGTGAGCCGCGCCGCCATCGCCTCCGGGTCATCGAGCGGCCACGCCGGGTCGGTCTTCGCGGCGCGCTTCATCAGCTTCAGGCTCACCTGGTGGGCGAGCAGCTCCTCGAACGCCAGCCGCCGCTGCGCCGGATGGCGGCCCGCCGCGAGCTCGCCGAGCTGCGCCTCTCGCGGCGGCCGATGCACGTACTGCAGCGCGTCCCGCAGGGACGGCAGTCTCGAGGGACTCCATCACCTGCGGCGGGATCCAGTCGCGCACCGCCGCGGTATCGAGCTCGTGCAGCGCCTGCGCGATGAGCGCGCGCAGCCGCCCCTGCGGTACGCCCTCCGTCAGCGGATAGATCGGGGTCAGTGTCTCCTCCGGCGGTCGCTTCTTCGCCGCTCACGCGGCGATACTCCGGATGCACGATCTCCAGCCCTGCGGGCCGCGGCGGATCTCGCCAAAGCAACGCATCCGCGTGCCGCGCGCCAGCCCGTGCTGCTGCGAGGCCGAGAAATGAAAGAAGCGCAGTGTCAGGAATCCGGAGCCGTCCGACAGGCTGCACTGCAGCTGCCGCCGCCTGCGGTAGACGACCTGCGCGAGCTGGATCTCGCCTTCGACCACCGCTCGCGTCCCGGGAAGCAGGGACCCGATCTGACGACGTGCGTGCGATCCTCGTAGCGCAGCGGCAGCACGAAGAGCAGATCCTGAACCTGTGCGACGCCGAGGCGCCCCAGGCGCTCCGCCAGCGCGTCGCCGACGCCGCGCATCGCGGTGATCGGTCGCTGCTCTGGTGAGGATGCGCTGGATCCGGGCATCCTGCCCGGCCCAGCGCCGTCTCGGCCAGCAAAAGCGTGGTTTTTGCCCGAGACTCCGCCACCTTCGGCGGCCGGGCACATCCCTGTGCCTGAGTCGCGGTGTCGCGTTGCTTCATGACTCGGGTGACGAGGCCGATCGGCACTGTCAGCCGAGGTACAAGACGCACTCGGTCTCGACGCGCGCGCCGCGGGGCAGCTGCGCGACGCCGACGGCCGCCCGCGCCGGATAGGGCTGCGGGAAATAGAGCGCCATGATCTCGTTGACCTTGGCGAAGTGCGCCAGGTCGGTCAGATAGACGTTGACCTTCACCGCCTGCGCGAGGCTGCCGCCCGCGGCCTCGGCGACCGCTTTCAGGTTCTCGAACACGCGGCGGATCTCCGCCTCGATGTCGCCGCTGACCAGCTCCTTGGTGGCCGGGTCCAACGGGATCTGGCCGGAGAGGTAGACGGTATCGCCGGCGCGCACCGCCTGGGAGTAGGTGCCGATCGCCTGCGGCGCCCGCTCGGTATGAATCACTTTACGGCTCATTTGCTCGCTCACTCGCTGTCGGGATTGGGATCCTGATCGTCGCTCTCATCGACGCCTGCTATGCGCCCGTCCGCCGGATCGGTGCGCGCGTGGGCGGCAATCGTCCGGCTGACACGCGTCACGTCCGGCATGCGCCGGATGACGCGCATCACACGCGCCAGATGCTTGCGATCGCGCACTTTCAGCTCGAAAGTCAGGATCGAGGCGTCGCCCTCCTGCTCCTCGATCGAGACGTGATGGATGTTGGTCTCCGTGCTGGCGATGGCCGCGGCGACCGCCGCGAGCACGCCGGTGCGGTTGACGACATAGATGCGGATCTCCGAGTTGAAGAGCCGCTCCGGCGCCGACCGCCAGCTCACCGGCAGCCATTTCTCGGGGTGCTTGCGGTAGTCCTCGACGTTGACGCAACGCTCGCGGTGGATGATCACGCCGCGGCCCGCGGAGAGGAATGCGAACACCGGGTCGTTCGGGAGCGGGAAGCAGCAGCGGGCGTAGGAGACGAGCAGTCCTTCCGTACCGGCGATCGCCAGTGGCGCCGGCGCGCGCGGATCGCCGCCCTGTGCCGGCTGCGCCGGCAGCAGTCGCCGCGCGACGAGGGGCGCCAGGCGCTCGCCGAGGCCGATCTTCTCGTAGAGATCGTCGAGATCCTTCATGCCGAACTCGCCGAGCACGGCTTGCAGCACCTCGGGGCTGACTTCCTCCAGTGTCAGGCGGAACTCCCCGAGCGCCTGGTTGAGCAGCCGCTGGCCGAGCGCGATGGCCTCGGTGCGCCGCAGGCTCTTCAGGTAATGGCGGATGGCGTTGCGCGCCTTGGCGGTGACGACGAAGTTGACCCAGGAGGGATTCGGCATCGCGCCCTTGGCGGTGATGATCTCCACCGTCTGGCCGTTGCGCAGCACCGTGCGCAGCGGCGTCAGCCGCCGGTCGACCTTGGCCGCGACGCAGCGGTTGCCGATGTCGGTGTGCACGGCATAGGCGAAGTCCACCACGGTCGCGCCGCTCGGCAGGCGCAGGATCGTGCCCTTTCGGCGTGAAGACGTACACCTTGTCGGGAAACAGGTCGACCTTGACGCTCTCGAGGAATTCCTCCGAGCTGCCATCCTCCTGCAGCTCGACCAGGCCCGACAGCCACTCGCGTGTCCGCTGCTGCTGCGATGGAGTCCGCATCGCCGCCGCTCTTGTACTTCCAGTGGGCCGCGATGCCGGACTCCGCGACGCGGTGCATGTCCTCGGTGCGGATCTGCGCCTCGATGGGCACGCCGTTGGGGCCGAACAGCGTCGTGTGCAGCGACTGGTAGCCGTTGACCCGCGGGATGGCGATGTAGTCCTTGAAGCGCCCGGGCATGGGCTTGAACACCGCAGTGCACGACGCCGAGCGCGCGATAGCAGGTATCGGGCTTGTCGGCGATGATGCGCAGACCGTAGACATCGACGATTTCGGCCAGCGAGGCGCGCTTGCGCAGCATCTTCTTGTAGATGCTGTAGAGGTGCTTCTCGCGCGTCTCCACCCGCGCGTGGATCTCGTTCTTGGCCAGGGCGCCGGTGAGCTGCTGGTCGATCTTCTTCAGGAACTCCTTCTGGTTGCCGCGCGCCTTGCGCAGCGCCCGCTCGAGCACCTGGTAGCGGTGCGGATAGAGCGCCTCGAAGCCGAGGTCCTCGAGCTCGAGCTTCATGTTGTAGAGGCCGAGGCGTTCCGCGATCGGCGCGTAGATCTCGAGCGTCTCGCGCGCGACGGCGCGCCGCCTCGGCAGCGGCATGGCCTGGATGGTGCGCATGTTGTGGGTGCGGTCGGCGAGCTTGACCAGGATGACCCTGCAGGTCGCGCACCATCGCGAGGAGCATCTTGCGGAAGGATTCCGCCTGCGCCTCCTCGCGGCTCTTGAACTTGATCGCATCGAGCTTCGTCACGCCGTCGACGAGCTCCGCGACGTCGGCGCCGAAGCGCGCCGCGAGCTGATCCTTCGGCGTCGGGGTGTCCTCGATGACGTCGTGCAGGATCGCCGCTATCAACGTATCGGCGTCGAGGTGCAGGTCGGCGAGGATGGCGGCCGCCGCCACCGGATGGGCGATGTAGGGCTCGCCGGAGAGGCGCTTCTGTCCCTTGTGAGCGGAGGCGCCGAACTCAGCCGCTTCCTCGATGCGCGTCACCTGCTCCGGCGTCAGGTATTTGCCGACTGCGGCCAGGAGCTCCTTGAGTCCCGGGGTGCGCCTTCCGCCGGGGAGCAGTCCCAGGAGCGAAGACGCGTAGTCCATAGGAGTTGCCGGGAGGGTTCAGTCCCCCAGCCCGAACTGCGGCGCGCGGAAGGTCGATTGCGCCTCGAGCTCCGGAATCGCGGGCTCGGCCGGAGGCTCGGGCTCGCGGAGCATTTCGAGCGTCACGTTGCCCGCGGCAATCTCGCGCAGCGCGACCACCGTCGGCTTGTCGTTCTCCCAGCCGACCGTGGGCTCGGCGCCGTTGGCCAGCCGGCGGGCGCGCTGCGCCGCCAGGATGACGAGCTGGAAGAGGTTATCGACGTTCTGCAGGCAGTCTTCGACGGTGATACGGGCCATGGTAGGGGTACTTAAGGTAAGAAATAAGGAGCGCCGGGTGGCGCCGGAGGTTGCCTACTATAAGCCCATATCGGGTGCTCAGGCCAGCAGGCGCGCCAGGAGCGGAGCCAGCTCGGCGCGGCCGGCGGCCAGTCGCCGCGCCCCGCCCAGACCTCCGCTCCGGGCTGCTGCCACCGCGGGAGTGACTCTCTCGCCGTGCGCTGACACGATGGCCATCAGGTCCGCCACCGCTTTCTCGAAGTCATCGTTCACGACCACGTAGTCGAACTCCCGCCAATGCGACATGTCGCCCACGGCATCGCGCAGACGGCGCGCGATCACTTCGGGGAGTCGGTCGCGCGGCTGCGAAGGCGCTTCTCGAGCGCCTCGCGGGACGGCGGCAGGATGAAAATCGTCACGCAGTCGGGCATGGCCGAGCGCACCTGCCGGGCGCCCTGCCAGTCGATCTCCAGCACGATGTCACCGCCTTGCCGCGAGCTGCGCTTCGACTGGCGCGCGTGCCGTGCCGTAGAGATTGTCGAAGACCCGCGCGTGCTCGAGGAACTGGCCTTCGGCCACGAGCCGCTCGAACTCCGGCACCGTGACGAAGTAGTACTCCCGTCCGTGCTCCTCGGTAGGCCGCCGCGTGCGCGTGGTGTGGGAAACGGACATCTGCAGACCGCGGCATGCGCTCAGCAGCGCCTTCACGAGCGATGTCTTGCCGGCGCCGGAGGGCGCGGCCAGCACGAAGAGCGTGCCGCGGTCGTGGGCGTCGTCCGTGTCGTTTCGGGGTCGAGCTCTTCGCGCGCAGCGGCGGCCCACGCGCGCAACGCCTGGGCGCGGTGGCTGACCTCGTTCTTCACGGCGCGTCGAGCTCCGCCGCGGTGCCGTTCGCGCATCCGCGGGAGGAATATCGGGTCGTAGCCGAATCCGCCGGAACCCCGCGGCTCGAGCGCGATGCGGCCCTCCCAGGTGCCGTGCGCGACGATCGGCTGGCGTCGTCGTGCCGGCGCACGAAGCCGATCACACAGTGATAGCGCGCCTGGCGAAACTCCATCCGGACATCGTGCAGCTCCGCGAGCAGCTTGTGGAGGTTGTCGGCATCGCTCGCTCCCTCGCCCGCGAACCGCGCCGAGCGTACGCCCGGCCGGCCGTCGAGCGCGTCGACCTCGATGCCGGAGTCATCCGCCAGCGCGGGCAGGCCCGACGCTCGCGCCGCGTGACGTGCCTTGATCAGCGCGTTCTCGAGGAAGGTGGTGCCGGTCTCCGGCGGCGAGTCGATGCCGAGCGCGCTCTGCGCGATGAGCTCGAGGCCCAGCGGCGCAGCATGCGCCGTGAGCTCCTTCAGCTTGCCGGCATTGCCGCTCGCCAGCACGGCTTTCATGCGCTCCGGTCCGCGAGCGCCTGGGTCTGCAAGGCGAACAAGCGCTCGATGCCGCCGGCCGCGAGAGCGAGCATGGCATCGAGCTCGTGCCGGCGGAAGGCGTGGCCCTCGGCGGTGCCCTGGAGCTTCGACGAAGCCGCCGCCGCTGTCGCATCACCACGTTCATGTCGGTCTCGGCCTGCGAGTCCTCGCGGTAGTCGAGATCCAACACGGGCGCGCCGCCGACGATGCCGACGGAGACGGCCGCGACCTGTCCGTGCAGCGGGCTTGCGGCGATCGTGCGCTGCGCGACGAGCTTGCTCGCAGGCCTGCGCGAGCGCCACGTAGCCGCCGGTGATCGAGGCCGTGCGCGTGCCGCCGTCGGCCTGCAGCACGTCGCAGTCGATGGTGATGGTGCGCGGCCCCAGCGCCTTGAGATCGATCACCGCGCGCAGCGACCGGCCGATGAGGCGCTGGATTTCCTGCGTGCGGCCGCTCTGCTTGCCGCGCGCGGCCTCGCGCGCCGAGCGGGTGTGGGTGGAGCGCGGCAGCATGCCGTACTCGGCCGTCACCCAGCCCTGGCCCTTGCCGCGCAGGAAGGGCGGCACGGTGTCCTCGACGCTGGCGGTGCACAGCACCTGGGTGTCGCCGACCTCGATCAGCACCGCGCCCTCGGCGTGCTTGGCGAACCGCTGCGTCGAAGGTGACCGCGCGCATCTCATCGGGCGCGCGCCCGCTCGGGCGTGTCATCGCAGCTCAGCCAGCGCAGCACGGCCGCCGAGGTGTTGTCGCTGCGCGTGCCGTCGCGCGGACACGGCTCTCTGGCCAGCTCGAGCAGTTCTCGCGCAGCTGGTCACGCGAGGTCGCCGCCGGTCCGGTGCCGACAACTCCGCTGGCGATCTCGCTGTCCCTCAGGCCGCCCCACACACCATCGGTGCACAGCAGCAGCACGTCTCCAGGCTGCAGCGGGCGCCGCCGCGTGATGGCCATGTCAGGAAGGATCGGATCGCCGCCGAGACAGCATTCGACGTAGTTGCGCATGAGGATGAGTTATGCGCCTGCTCCGGCGGTGATCAGGCCCTCGCGCAGCAGCACCTCGACATGGCTGTGGTCGCGGCTGCGGCCGACGAGCGCGCCGGCGCGCAGCTGATAGATGCGGCTGTCGCCGACGTGCGCCCACCAGGAGGCGCCCTGCTGCACCAGGCACAGCGCGCAGGTGGCGCGCGGCCGCTGCTCCAGCGGCAGCGACGCACCGAGCTTGACGACTTCCTCATGCGCGCGGCCCAGCATCAGGTGCAGGAATCCCAGCGGATCGAACAGCGGCTGCGGGCTATGCCCAGAAGGCATCGAGCACGATCTCGCGGGTGATCTCCGCGGCGCGCGCACCGTTGGCGTGGCCGCCCATGCCGTCCACGACGACGAGCAACGCCGCATGATCGGCGACGGCGGCGGCTACCCGGTCCTGGTTCTCCTCGCGCCCGCCCAGAAGGCTGACGTCGGCGTACTCAACCCGCAAGAATAATTCCGTGCATCTGTTAGACTTTCGATTCGTCTTTATAGCACCGCGGGACGCCAGGAGCTAAGCGTTTAGCTCATGATCGCCAGCATGACGGGCTTCGCGCGCCGCGAAATCTCCGGCCCCTGGGGGTCGCTCGTCTGCGAGCTGCGCAGCGTCAACCACCGCTTCCTGGAAGCCGGCTTCCGCCTGCCGGACGAGCTGCGCGCCGCGGAGGGCGAGCTGCGCCAGCATCTCGCGCGCGAGCTGAGTCGCGGCAAGGTCGACTGCTCGATCAGCTACCGCCGCGCGCAATCTCGACGGCCGGGCTCGAGGTCGACGCCGAGGCGCTCGAGCGCCTGCTGGCGCGGCTGAAGGAGTAACATTGGCCGCTCCTTCCCGGCGCATACGGTGAATCTGCGCTCGACGTGCTGCGCTGGCCGGGCGTGCTCAAGGAGGACACCGCCGCGGGCGAGGAGCTGCTGGTCGCGGCAAGGCGCTCTTCGGCAGCACTCTCGAGGATCTGGTCGCGGCGCGGGCGCGCGAGGGGCTGCGGCTCAAGGAGCTCCTCGAGCAGCGCTGCACGGGCCTTGAGGACCTGGTGCGACAGGTGCGCGAGCGCCTGCCCGAGGTGCAGACCCGGATGCGCGCGCGGCTGGATGAGCGGCTGGCGGAGCTGACGGCGCGAGCGTGGACCAGGACCGGCTGGAGCAGGAGCTGGCGCTGCTGCTGCAGCGGCTGGATGTCGACGAGGAGCTCGACCGGCTTGCCGGCCACATCCAGGAGATCCGCCGCGTCATCGCCGCCAACGAGCCCGCCGGCCGGCGGCTGGATTTCCTCATGCAGGAGCTCAACCGCGAAGCGAACACGCTGTCATCGAAGTCTCAGGACCTCGAGACCACGCGCAGCCGCGGTCGATATGAAGGTCCTCATCGAGCAGATGCGGGAGCAGGTGCAGAACGCGGAGTGAAGACCGCGGCGCTGTGAGTGACGCGCCCGTCGACGCGTCAGGTGCGCTTGCCGATCTCGAGGTAGTCCCGGCGCGTCGGCCCGGTGTAGAGCTGGCGCGGGCGGCCGATGCGCATCGAGGGGTCGGCGATCATCTCCTGCCAGTGGGCGACCCAGCCCACCGTGCGCGCGATGGCGAACATCACCGTGAACATCGAGCGCGGGATGCCGATCGCGCTGTAGATGATGCCGGAATAGAAATCGACGTTAGGGTAGAGCTTGCGCTCGACGAAGTAGTCGTCCTTGAGCGCGATCTCCTCCAGACGCAACGCCAGCTCGAAGAGCGGGCTGTCGGAGCGGCCGAGGCGTGCCAGCACCTTGTGGCACATCTCGCGGATGATCTTGGCGCGCGGATCGAAGTTCTTGTAGACGCGATGGCCGAAGCCCATCAGGCGGAAATGGCTCGACTTGTCTTTGGCGAGACCCAGGAACTTCGGGATGTTCTCGGCACTGCCGATCTGCTCCAGCATCGCGAGCACCGCCTCGTTGGCCCCGCCATGCGCCGGGCCCCAGAGCGCGGAAACGCCCGCCGAGATCGCGGCGTACGGATTGGCGCCGGTACTGCCCGCGAGCCGCACCGTCGAAGTGCTGGCGTTCTGCTCGTGATCGGCATGAAGGATGAAGAGCAGGTCCAGGGCCTGCGCCGCAATGGGGTCGACGTGGTACGGCTCGCACGGAACGGCGTAGAGCATGTGCAGCAGGTTGCTGCAGTAGTCGAGGTCGTTGCGCGGATAGACGTAGGGCTGTCCGAGCGCGTGCTTGTGGGCGGCCGCGGCGATGGTCGGGATCTTGGCGATGATGCGGTGAGCGAAGATCTCCCGCTGCCGCGGGTTATAGATGTCCATCGTGTCGTGATAGAACGCGGACATCGACGCCACCACCGCGGACACCATCGCCATCGGATGCGCGTCGTAATGGAAGCCGTGGAAGAAGCGCAGCAGCGACTCGTTGATCATCGTGTGATGACGGATGCTGCCCTCGAACTCCTCGAGCTGCTTGCGGCTCGGGAGATTGCCGTGCAGCAGCAGGTATGAGACCTCCATGAACGAGCTCTTCTCCGCCAGCTGCTCCACCGGATAACCGCGATAGAGCAGCACCCCGGCATCGCCGTCGATGTAAGTGATCCGGCTTTCGCACGCAGCGGTGACGCCGAATCCGGGATCGTACGTGAAGACCCCGAGCTCCTTGTTGAGCGCTGCAATGTCGACGACGGAGGGGCCGATGGTGCCCGGACGGACGGGCATGGCGACCTTGCGGTCGGAGGCTCGATCGGAGAGCTCGAATGTCTTCTCGGTCATTCGGTGGACGCTTTGCGTTTAAGGGCCGTCGGCGCCAGCGGGGGGAGAAAGGGAAGGTTTACACGGTCCGCGCTCCGAATCAAGACGCAATTGCGCCACACCGCCCTACCGGCGGGTAATATTAACGAGCCTTAATTTTCACGCGTTCGGAGCCGTGCTCGAAACCCCACCGCTAGCGCTCTACGTGCACTTCCCCTGGTGTGTCCGCAAGTGCCCGTACTGCGATTTCAACTCGCACACTCTTCACGGGGAGCTCGAGGAGCCGAGCTACGTCGCCGCGCTGCAGCGCGATCTCGCGGCGCAGGCGCCGGAGCTGGCCGGCCGCGAGGTCAGCAGCATTTTTTTCGGCGGCGGCACGCCGAGCCTGTTTTCACCGCGCGCCATCGGGCAGCTCGCTGGAGTCAGCACGACGGCAGCTGACGCTGGCAGCTGACCTCGAAGTGACCTTGGAGGCGAATCCCGGAACCATCGAGCGCGGCCGGTTTGCCGAGTACCGCGCCGCGGGCGTCAATCGGGTCTCGCTCGGCGCGCAGTCGTTCGATGACGCGCGCCTGGCAGCGCTGGGGCGCATTCACTGCGCGGACGAGACACGGCGCGCCGCAGCCGAGCTGCACGCCGCAGGCGTGGCCAATTTCAACATCGATCTCATGTATGGCCTGCCCGGCCAGGACGTTGACGCAGCGCTGCGCGACGTCGAGGAAGCCCTGGCGCTTCGCCCCAGCCATCTCTCCCATTACCAGCTCACGATCGAGGCCGGCACGGTCTTCGCCGGCCGTCCGCCGATCCTGCCCGATGACGATGCGGCGGACGCGATGCTGGATGCCTGCCGCGAACGGCTCGAACAGACGGGGTTTGCTCAATACGAGGTCTCCGCCTATGCCGCCGCCGAGCGGCGGTGTCGCCACAATCTCAACTACTGGTCCTTTGGCGACTATCTCGGGATCGGCGCCGGGGCGCACGGGAAGCTGAGCCTGGCGGACCAGGGACAAGTGGTGCGCACCACTCAGGTGCGCGAGCCCCGCCGGTACCTGTCATCGGCGGGGCGCGGGACGTTCACGCGCGCGCCCGTTCCAGCGCATGAGCTGCCGTTCGAATTCATGCTGAATGCGCTGCGGCTGGTGGAGGGTTTCGAGGTGCGAACCTTTACGGGCAGAACGGGTCTGCCCTGGGCAAGCCGTTGCCGCTACGATGGCGGAGCTGGCCGGCGAGGGCTTGATCGTCACCGCGGGAACGTGGTACCGGGCGAGCCCGCGCGGCCTGCGATTCCTCAACGATGTCCTGTTACGTTTTGTGACGGAAATCCCGAGAGCCGCCGGTCAATCGGAATTGTCAACCGCCCCGCAGCCTGCGGCTGCGCTTGCCAAGCGGGCTTTATTCACAGGCACGGCAGGCGGTAACGTAAAATGAGCAAATTAGCCATCAAACCGACCATGTAGGTCAATGATGTGGTCGCAAGCCATTGATAAAACAGGTCAAAAATAGCTGGTTATTTTTTAGCCATTGCAATAAATATGCAATATAGCCGGGAAATTTTACCCTTGCGGCTGCGCTCACTCACAGAGTTATCCACAGCTTCTGTGGATAAGGGAGCCTCGGGCTGAGCCGTAAATCCGGTCGGCCTGGGCCGGCCCAGGCGGTGGCTTCGGAAACGCTTGTCGCCGCCGGGATCGACGGCTAAACTCGCCGGCCCTTTGAATCGAAGCGCGCCCGGCCCCATCTAGGGACGGAACGCCACACAGCCTGAAGCCCGCCATGAAAGCCGACATCCATCCTGCATACAAAGAGATTACGGTCACCTGCACCTGCGGTAACTCGTTCAAGACGAGCTCCACGCTCGGACATGACCTGCAGGTGGAAGTGTGCTCGAGCTGCCACCCGTTCTACACGGGCAAGCAGAAGATCGTCGACACCGCGGGCCGCGTCGACAAGTTCCGCAAGAAGTACGGCGGCCGCCGCCGGCAAGTAAAGGCTGCCGCGGCTACTGCTCGAGTAGCTGCTCGACCTCGACCGCGTTCGCCCGCTTCATCGGCCGGCCGTCGACGGGGCTCACCGGTGCCTGACGGATGCCGTCCGTCGGGAACACGGTGACCTCGATCGCCTGATCCTCGACCTCGAAGCGCAGTCCGGGGTAGGCAAGCACCCGCTCCGCGCTCATGCGCACCCGCCGTTCCGTCACTTCGTGAGCGATGCCGTGGTCGATCAGCTTGAGCGCGACCGATTCGGCGCGCTCGGCGAACAGGTGGAGCTGTACCTCCGAGTGCTCCGTCGCAGTACCGCTCAGCACCGGGCCGACCAGGCGCGGCTCGAACTCCCGCAGCTGCTGCATGGCCGTGAGGGCCGCGCGCCGTTGCGCCTGCAGCGACTCCTCATGCGATTCGCGGCCGAAGAGGCGCTGGTACTCCGCGAGCGCCGTCTCGATCTCGGTGTTCTTCGGCAGCGCCGCGACGCCGTCCTGGACGCCAAGCCGTTCCGCCGCCTTGCGCTTGGCGACGAAGAAGTCGCGGATCCCATGCTCCGCCATGATGCGGGCCGCTTCCTGCGCCAGCGCCCGCCGCAGATTGTCGCCGCGAGGTGTCGGGTGTCTTCTCGCCATGTCGGTCAGAATATCGATTCGGCGCCGGATTGGGCCGGCGTGCCTTGCGCCGTCGAGCCTGGTCCGGGCCCCGCTGTCGGCAGGTGGTTGGCCATGAACACCTCAGGGATGCCGTCGGGATTCTCATCGCTCACCAACGTGCCTGTCTGAGGCGAGACGCGCAACGTGACGATACCTGTCGGCATGGGACGCTGCCACTGCGGAACGCCCTGCAGGGCGTAACGCATGAAGTGGATCCAGATGGGCAGCGCCGTGTGTGCGCCCTCATCGCCCGCGCCCAGTGGCCTGTCGTCGTCATACCCGACCCAAACAGTGGCCTCGAGCTCCGGCGTGTAGCCGTTGAACCACGCATCACGGTAGTCGTTGCTCGTGCCGGTCTTGCCGGCGATGTCGTCGCGATTCAGCGAGAGCGCCTTGACGGCGGTGCCGTACCTGATGACGTCCTTCATCATGGAGGTCATGAGGTAGTCGTTCTGCGGGCTTATGACTCGAGGCGCGGCCATGGCCGGCGGCAGCGGGCCGACACTGCCCCGGAGCACATCCTCCTGGGCGAGTAGCGCCGCCGCGCTCGCCGCGGGCTTCGGATCATTGGGCGCGGCCGGATTGGCGCACAGCGCACAGGCGATCTTCGGGGCTGCCTGCCACACGGCCTTGCCCGAGGCATCCTCCACCTTGTCGATGTAGTACGGCTCGATCCGGAAGCCGCCGTTGGCGAAGGTCGAGTACGCCGATGCCATCTGCAGCGGCGTCGCCCGCAGCGTGCCGAGAGCCAGAGTCAGGTTCTGCGGTATGGTCCTCGGGTCGAAGCCGAAGCGGCTGACATACTGGGTAACGAACGGCAGGCCGACGTCGCGCAGCAGTCGGATGGAGACGAGGTTGAGAGAATGCGCGAGCGCCACGCGCAGGCGCACCGGCCCGCTGAACGAGCGAGTGTCATTCTCCGGCCGCCAGGTTGCCTCCAGGCCCTCCCCTCCAACCACGACCGGCGCATTGAGAAGCGTGCTCGCCGGCGTGTAGCCGTCCTCGAGCGCCGCCGAGTAGAAGAACGGCTTGAATCCCGAGCCCGGGAGCCTCTCCGCCTGGGTCGCGCGATCGAACTTGTTGGAGAAGTAATCGAAACCGCCGACCAGCGCCGCGATCGCGCCGTCGTTGGGATCCATCGCGACGAATGCGCTCTGCGCCTGAGGCACCTGCGCAAGCTGTGCATGGCCTTCTTTGTCCGCGACCACGTACACCACGTCACCGGGCGCTACGACATCCGCGGCGGTCTTTGGCGAGGCACTCAGCGCATCCTCGCCCAACGCCTTGCGAGCCCAGGAGAGACCGCTCCAGTCGATGTCGGCGAAACCGCGTGATCTTATGTAAACCCCGGCATCCTGTGTCCCCACCTTCACCACGACGGCGGGCATGAGCATGCCGATCGGCGTGTACTCGTCGACCAACTGCTCGAGCTGCGCCGGAGTGGCTCCGGCGGCGAGCACCGTGCGGCCGATCGGGCCGCGCCAGCCCTGTTGCCGGTCATACTGGATCAGCCCGAGCTGCACCGCGCGGTTGGCAAGCGCCTGCAGCCGGCCGTCGATGGTCGTATAGACGCGGTAGCCGGCGGTCTCGGCCGCGGGGCCGTACGACTGCTCCATCTGTTGCCGCACCAACTCCGCCACGTAGGGTGCGTCGACATCGACGTGCGGCGCGTGCAGGCTGGCGTCCATCGGCGCGTGGTTGGCGGTCTGCGCGGTAGCGGCGTCGATGTAGCCGAGATCGAGCATTCTCTGCAGCACATACGAGCGGCGCGCGACGGCCAGGTGCGGATGGATGATCGGGTTGTAAAGCGAGGGCGCCTGCGGAATGCCCGCCAGCGTGGCGGCCTCTGCCACGGTCAGCTGATCCAGGCCCTTGCCGAAGTAAGTCTGCGCCGCGGCCGCGACGCCGTAGGAGCGCTGGCCGAAGAAGATCTTGTTGAGATAGAGCTGGAAGATCTCTTCCTTGGTGAACTCATGATCCATCTCGTAGGTGACGAAGGTTTCCTGCAGCTTCCTGCGGAAAGTCTTGTCGAGCGTCAGGAACATGTTGCGGGCGGCCTGCATGGTGATCGTGCTGCCGCCCTGGACCTTCTTGCCCGCGATCAGATCGACCATGGCCGCGCGCGCGATGCTCAGGAAGCTGATGCCGCTTTCCTGGAAAAAGCGATGATCCTCGGCGGCGAGAAATGCATTGCGCAGCAGCGGCGGGATCTGGTCGTAGCGGACCGGCGTGCGCTGCTGGGCGCCGATCTGGGCGATGAGATCGCCCGTTGAGGTGTAGATGCGCAGCGGGACTTTCAGCTCCACGTTGCGCATCTGCGCGCTGGTCGGGAGGGACGGCTGCAGATACACGTAGCTGCAGGCGTAGACGTACAGCCCGAGAAGTGTGATCAACATCACACCGCCCAGGGCGGTGGCCGGAATTCGAACCTGTTTCCATTTCACAGAAAACGACTCTCTCTGCTTGCGCTCGCCGCGGGGGCTATGCATAGTAGCGCCCGTTTCAGGGCAAACTCACCGAAAGGTGGGGACGCAAAGCCTCCGGTCTACGGGACACATGTGCCTATGACAGCGGGGTTGCCGGTCTGGTTTCCGGACCGTTCCTCGCTTCGCGCGTGGCCGTCCGACCGAAGGCGCGTCTCCAGAATGTTTGGCTACGGCACAGGCACCTCATAGCGTTCTCCTCTGCCTCAAGGCCGCCGGCGGCGGCTTGCGGGAGACCCTACACACTTGGCTCGGACAAGGGCGGGCGGCCTTTGTCCTGTGTGACGCCGCAGGCACTTTGCATGCCTGGCTCCCGCCCTTCCGGGGAGCGATCGCCTGGTTCCGTGAGCCCGCTCACGTTCAATTTAACTTTGCGCTGATATATAGTGCGTCGGGTATTCACACGGGGCGGTCGTTTTCAGGCGTAAGTACCTGAAAAGGAAATAAAAATGTTCCTCCTTCAGCGCAAGCACCGGCCCCTTCTGGGACTTGACATAACCACATCCTCGGTCAAGCTGATCGAGATTACCATGTCCGGGGGGCAATACCGGGTCGAGGCCTATGCCGCCGAGCCCACCCCCCAGAATGCAATTAACGAGAAAGCCATCGTGGACGCCGAGGCCGTGGGGGAAGCGGTCCGCCGGGCGGTCAAGCGCTCCGGGGCCAAGAGCACAGAAGCTGCCGTGGCGATCAGCGGCGATGCCGCCATCACCAAGGTCATCCAGATGCCGCGGGCCCTGCGCGCCAACGACCTCGAGGCGCAGGTCGAAATGCAGGCCGACCAGTACATCCCCTTCCCGATGGATGAGGTCAGCTACGATTTCGAGGTGCTCGGCCCCTCTGAGAAGGACCCCGAGACCAACGATGTCCTGCTCGTGGCCACGCGCACGGAGAACGTCGAGCAGCGCCAGGCGGCGGTCAGGGCGGCCGGGCTGTCGGCGAAGATAGTGGATGTCGAGGCGTTCGCGCTGGAGAACGCCTGCAAACTGATGACCCACCAGATGCCGGACGGGGGGATCGACCGCACCATCGCGGTGGTCGACTTCGGCGCGAGCAGCACCACCTTCAGCGTGCTCCGCAATCTCAAGGTGGTGTACACGCGCGATTTCGCCTTCGGCGGCCAGCAGCTCACGGAAGAGATCATGCGCACCTACGGGCTCTCCATGGAGGAAGCCGGACGGGCGAAGAAAGAAGGCGGGCTGCCCGGCAACTACCAGTCCGAGGTGCTCGACCCCTTCATCGACGACATGACTCAACAGGTCAGCCGCTCGCTGCAGTTCTATCTCGCTTCCGGCTCCGGCCGCGAACAGCCGGAGAAGATCCTGGTATGTGGCGGCTGCGCCAACGTCCCGGGCGTCGCCGAGGTGATTTCGAGCCGCGTCGGTATCGCCGCCGAGAAGGGCGAGCCGCTCGGACAAATGAAGTTATCCTCTCGCGCCAAAGCGCAGGCGGTGCAGCGAGATGCGACCGCCCTGTTGACGGCGTGCGGACTGGCCTTGAGGAGCTTCGACTGATATGCCGCGCATCAACCTACTCCCCCACAGAGAGGCGAAGCGCAAGGAGCGCAAGCTCAACTTTTTGGTCGCGCTGGGCGGCGCCGCCGTGTGCGCCTGCGTAATGACGGTGGCGGTCTACCTGCTCTACAACACCATGATCGATGAGCAGGACTCGCGCAACCAGATGCTGACGCAGCAGATCAAGATCCTCGACCGGCAGATCGAGGAGATCAATGACCTGGAGCAGACCAAGAAACAGTTCATCGCGCGCATGCAGATCATCGAGAAGCTGCAGCGCTCGCGACCCGCGATCGTGCATCTCTTCGACCAGATCGTGAGGACGCTGCCGGATGGCGTCTATCTCACTGGCGTCACGCAAACGGGCGATCACCTCAAGTTCAGCGGTATAGCCCAGTCGAGCACGCGGGTGTCGGCGTTCATGCGCAACATCGATTCGTCGCAGTGGATGAAGAATCCTACCCTCGAGGTGATCCAGTCCACCCCGGGCGCGTTCGGTTCGAGCTTCACGCTCGATGCCGAGCAGACCGCAGGGCGATGCCGCCGGCGCCGATGACCCCGGCGTCGTGGCAAATGCGGGGGAGCAGTAGATGAATCTGAACCTGAACTTTCTCGAGGAGTTGCGCGATCTCGATCCGCGCGATCCCGGGCGCTGGCCGCTGCCCGTCCTGGCGGGAGCGGTGGGCGCGACGTTCATCCTGCTGACGCTGTTCCTGATCTATTTCTTCGTCTGGAACGACGTGCGGCCGGAGCTGCAGCAGAAGGAGGGCCAGGAGCAGTCGCTGCGGCAGGAGTACCAGCAGAAGCACTCGCAGGCGGTCAACCTCGCCGTCTACAAGCAACAGCTCAAGGACCTGCAGCGCTCCTTCGGGGCGCTGCTGCGCCAGCTCCCGGGCAGGACCGAGGTGCCTAACCTCCTGGTCGACATCTCCCAGACGGCGCTTGCCGCGGGCCTGCAGCAGAAGCTCTTCCAGCCCGAGCCCGAGCAGGCCCAGGACTTCTACGCGGAGCTGCCCATCAAGATGGTGCTCACCGGCAGCTATCACCAGTTCGGCGAGTTCGTGAGCGGCATTGCCGCCCTGCCGCGCATCGTGACGCTGCACGACATCGACATCAAGCCGACCGAAAGCGGCGGCAGCTACGACGATCTGACGCTGACCCTCACCGCGAAGACGTACCGCTACCTCGATCAGGACGAGATGTCGCAGCAGCAGCAGCACGGCAAGACGAAGTTTGCCCGTCCGCCGGGCCACTGAGGAGCGAAGCGGGGTGGTCACTCACATGCAACAACACATTCTCGCGCGAACCAACGCCGCACGTGCCTGCGCCGTGGCATTCGCCGCCGTCATCGCCATCGCCGGCGGCCTGGCCGGCTGCTCGAGCGCCGACAGCGACCTGCAGCAGTTCATCCAGCAGACTCAGGCGCAGCCCGGCGGCCACGTCGACCCGCTGCCGGAGATCAAGCCCTACGAGACCTTCGTCTACGACGACCAGGGCCTGCGCTCGCCATTCGTCCCCAGCCAGGCGACCGGATTCAACTCGGTGCGGCGCGACACCAAGCGGCCGCGTGAGTTCCTGGAGCAGTTCTCGCTGGATACGCTGACGATGGTGGGCACCCTCCGGATCGAGGGGACGATGTATGCCCTGGTGCAGACCAAGGACGGCATCGTCCACCGGGTGACGGTCGGCAACTACTTGGGCCAGAACGACGGCCGCATCACCGACATCTCACCTTCCAAGATCGACCTCGCCGAGATCGTCCCCGACGGCCTCGGCGGCTACATGAAACGGCCGGCGGCGCTGAGCCTCAGCCAGTAGGGAGTCTCGAACAATGAAATCCCTTTCCCCGATGTGTCGGATCCTGAGCGCGACTGCCTGGCTGGTGGTCCTGGCCGCGTTTGCGACGCTGCCGAGCCGCACCGCTTGGGCCGCGGACGGAGCCGTGCTGCAGTCGATCGACGTGACACCGCTCACCAACGAGCGCGTGCAACTCACGCTGCACCTGTCGGGACCGGCGCCGCAGCCGCTTTCCTTCACCATCGACAATCCGGCGCGTATCGCGATCGATCTGCCCAACACCACGCTCGCGCTGCCCTCGCGCCGCATCGACGTGCAGTCGGGCGGCCTCGACTCGATTCTCGCGGCAGAGGCCAAGGACCGCTCGCGCCTCGTCCTCAGCCTCGATCACCTGGTGCCCTACGATATCCAGCGTCAGGGCAATGACATTATCGTCACTGTGGGCTCGAACGCCGCGGCGAGCACGGAACCGGAGGCGCAAGGCGCGGGCGAGGCCGCGAGCGCCGCGGCAGCGCCCACGGAGGCCGCCGCAGGCGGCGGCTACGCCCAACCGTGGGAGATCCGCAGCATCGATTTCCGGCGCGGAGCCGACGGCTCCGGGCGCGTGATCGTTCGCCTCTCCGACCCGCACATTCCGATCAACCTGCAGCAGGTCGGCAACCAGATCGTCGTGGATTTCGCCAACGCGACGGTGCCGACTGACCTGGTCCGACGCTACGACGCGAGCGATTTCGGCACGCCGGTCACCGATTTCGATGTCACCAACAGCAGCCACGGCTCGCGCATCGCGATCGACGCCGGTGGCGAGTACGATCAGCTGGCCTATCAGTCCAACGACGAGTACGTCGTCGAGCTGCAGCCGCTGAAGAAGGGCGAAGCGGAGTCGCTGCGGCCGAAGTACACCGGCGAGCGCCTGACGCTGAACTTCCAGGACATTTCCGTGCGCGCGGTGCTGCAGCTGCTCATGGACGCCAGCGGCAAGAACATCGTGGTCAGCGACACGGTCACCGGCAATGTCACGCTGCGCCTGCAGAACGTGCCGTGGGATCAGGCCCTGGCCATCATTCTGCAGACCAAGGGGCTCGGCAAGGTCGAGGAAGGCAACGTGATTCTCGTCGAGCCGCAGGCGGAGCTCGCCGCGCGCGAGAAGGCGGACCTGGCGGCGCAGGACTCGGTGCAGCAGCTCGAGCCGCTGCGCTCGGAATACCTGCAGGTCAACTACGCCAAGGCGGCCGATCTCGCCGCTCTCATCAAGGGACAGAGCAACTCGCTGCTCTCCAAGCGCGGTAACGTCGCCGTCGACGACCGCACCAACACCCTGTTGCTGCAGGACACCCCGGATAACCTGGAGCAGGTCAACCGGCTGGTGGCCCGGCTGGATGTCCCCGTGCGTCAGGTCGAGATCGAGGCGCGTGTGGTGCTGGTCAACGACGACTTCAATCGCCAGCTCGGCGCGACCCTGGGTCTCACCGATGTGCAGAGGAACGGACAGACCGGTCTGGTAACGACCACGGGCAGCTGCCGCCGGCACGGACTCGATCGTCAGCTCCGCGCTGACCAACGATCAGTCCAACGGCCAGCCCTTCCCGGTCTCCATTCCGACGGGATCGAGCGCGTCCAACCGCTACAACGTCAACCTGCCCGTGGGCACACCCGATGGCTCGATCGCCGTCGGCATTCTCTCCGCCTCGAGCCTGGTCGACCTCGAGCTCTCCGCCGCCGAGGCCGAGACCGAGGCCAAGGACATCTCTTCGCCGCGGGTGATCACCGCCAACCAGAAACAGGCGACGATCATGCAGGGCGTGGAAATCCCGTACCAGCAGTCGGCCTCGAGCGGCGCCACTTCGATCTCGTTCAAGAACGCGGTGCTGCAGCTGCAGGTCACTCCGCAGATCACGCCCGACAACCGCATCATCCTCGACCTCGACGTTCGCGATGACGAGGTCGGACAGGTGGTCGTGGAGTCCGGCGGTGTAAACGTGCCGGCGATCGACACGCGCGAAGTAACCACGCAGGTGCTGGTCAACGATGGGCAGACCGTCGTGCTCGGCGGCATCCTCACGACCCAGTCCAGCAACATCGTGAACCAGGTCCCGTTCCTCGGCTCGATTCCGATCCTGGGAAATTTCTTCAAGAATACGAATCGCACCAACAATAAGGATGAGCTCTTGATCTTCGTCACACCGAAGATCATTCGGCAGGGCGTAAATGTCTACTGAGATGAGGGCAGCGCCGTCACGTGCGGTATTCAGGGTGGATAGGTAACATGAGAAAGCTCGTATCAAGCATGGTAATCGCCGCCGCGACACTCGCGCTCGCGAGTTGCGGGGGCGGCAGCGGCGGATCGCTGACTGGCGAGTCAGGCAGCGGTGGCACCGGGACTGGGACTGGGACTGGGACCGGCACCGGGACGACCACGACCTACTCGATGGGCAATGGCAGCGGCAGCGGCTTCCAGTCGGGAATGATCGGCATCTCGAGCGGCACCGTTTCCGCAGGCGGCTCGACCAGCCTGCAGGTGTCCATCGTGGATCAGACGGGAATCGCTCTATACGACAGCGGCTGTGACGATTACGTTCAGCTCGACTTGCATCTCGCAGGGGCTTGCCGCCGTCGCCGCCTCCGGCAGCACCTCAGCAGGCATCGACTGCCAACACGGTCATTACCACGACCGGAACCGCGGATGCGACGTACACTGCCAAGGGCTGCAGTGGTTCCGATGTCATCACGGCGACCGCCACGCTTGGAAGCACCAACCTTACGCCACCGGGACCGTAACGGTCGCGGCTGCTGCGACAGGATCCATTGAGTTCGTATCGGCAGCGCCGACGACCATTGGCCTGAAGGGCACCGGACAGCATGTGACCTCGACGCTCATTTTCAAAGTGCTGGACGCAACCGGTGCGCCGAAGCCCGGCGTCTCGGTCACTTTCGCTCTGAATACCACCGTGGGCGGCCTCAGCCTCTCGCCGGCTACCGCCACCTCGGCTGCTGATGGCACCGTGCAGACGGTAGTGAGCTCCGGAACCGTGCACACGTCCGTGACCGTGACAGCCTCCATCGCTTCGCCGGCGCTAAGCACACAATCCAGCTCGCTGACGGTGACGACCGGCATTCCCGCATCCAACACGTTCTCGATCGCGGTCGGGCCCGCCACGTACCCAGGCCTAACCAGCACTCCACCGGCCTGTACCAACGTAGAGGCATATGACATCGACGGAGTCACGTTCCGATCACTGTGAGCCTCGCCGATCGGTACGGCAATCCGGTCTCGACGGAACTGCGGTGAGCTTCTTCACCGACGGCGGTAAGATCACAGGCAGTTGTCTCACGGACTGGCGCAGGTATCACGGGCACAGGCACGGCGAGCTGCACGGTCACCTGGACGAGCGATGATCCAAGGCCGTCGCCGGACTACGGCGGAGCCTTCGACATCGGCGGACCCGGCCGCGCCATGGTTCTCGCGACGGCGATCGGCGAGGAGTCCTTCGACGACGTAGACGGCAGCCGGGTTCTATCAGGTCCGGTGATACGTTCGCGAATCTCGGGGAGCCGTACGACAACTCGCAGGAGCTTTCTGCTCCCCAGCTATATAGCAATTCCGCATACGTACTGGGGGATCACTTCCTCGATTACAAACAAACCGGGCAGTAGCCCCGCCGCCGACTCCGCCCGTGTTCGTGGGCATCACCTGCAATGGCACTTCTCCCAGCTCGACGTGCACTGAGCACGAGCTTGCGCTCGGCGCTTCACACCTCATCATCATGTCGGAGTCGCAGGCTGGGTATGGAACATCGTTCCGCAAACCCCCACTGGGGAGACGGCCTGGACCTTCACCGGTGCCGGGTACGATACCGGTGCATTGACCATTGTCCATGGCGAAAGCGGTGTTCTCTCGTTGTACATCGGAGATTCCAACGGAAATCCGATTCCCGCGGGCTCCTCGATCGCCGTGCTCGTCGACAGTTCCGTGGGTACGACTTCGGGTTCTACCTCCTTCAACGAAGGTTGTAGCTCCAGCGTCGGGGGCGATGCATTTCCCATTCTCCTCCAGGCCGCCTCTGCCGCCGGCAACGGTAACATTACTGTCACGGTGACCGCGGAGGCGACCAAGGCGGTCTCGACCATCATCATTCCGGTGACGATAAGCTGATCGGTCGCTGCAGCGACCGTGGACGGACGAGTCCTCGTGGTCCGCCTTCGGGCGGCCGCTTCGTTTGGTGCTCAAACGTACACTGGGCAATCGCGGAGGCCCGAGCCGGTGACCTGACCTACGCGTACGGCCTCGGGCCGGGCCGATCAGGCGACCGACGCCACGAGTGGCCACGCGGTGATATACGAGTGGTTCCTCGGGAAACATCACGTCGCGCCAGGTGGTCGCCTTGGGCACTCTTGCTGCTTCCGGACGTCGGCGACCAGGGAGCGTCCGGAACGCAGATCACGGTTTACGGCACGGGATTCTCCACGACTCCTGGCGACGACACCGCCAAGATCGGCGGAGTCACGGCGAGGGTCGTATCGGCGACGCAAACGGAGCTCGCCACCTGGCGCTCTTTGGGGCGTACAACCTCATCGCTTCGGAGCCTTCAAACTCTCTACTGACCCGGTTCTTCATCGGAGAAGGTGCGCGACGTGGTCGGGCTTTACCTCAAGCCACCGGAAAATGCCTTGGTTCTGTGCGCGATTGAGAAGAGCCAGGTGCAGGCCCTCGAGTGCACTCAGCCGCTGCTGCCAATGGGCTCGGATACGGTGGAGGAAGTCACGACTACATCCGCCACGGCACTGAACCGGCTGTGGTGTCTCGCGGACGCATCAAGTCTGTTTGAAAAAGCGGGCCGCGTTGTCCCACAGCAGCTTTTTCCGGGTGTCGGGCTGCAGGCTCTGCCAGGCGAGGATGTTGTCGATCGAATTCGGGAACTGGCATTCGGAGTGCGGATAGTCGGAGGCGTACATCAACACATCGTCGCCGAGGAAATGCGTGACGTGATTGAACATGTCCTCGCCTTCCTGGTGCTCGATGCTGCAGAAGAACCGGCCGCCGGCGATGTATTCGCTGGGCCGGTGCTTTAGTGGTGCGACGCCGCCGACATAGACCGCCTGCTCGTCCATGCGGCGCGCCCAGAACGGCAGCCAGCCAAAGCCGCATTCGAGCACGGCTAAACGCAATCCTGGGTAGCGATCGAGGATGCCGCCGCCGATAAAGGCGGCAACGAACCGCATCGCCCCCCACGGATGCGAGGCCAAGCGACCGAGGAAGATGTTGTCCCAGACATCGCGGTAGCCCGGATAGTAGGGCGGGTTCCAGGTCGAGCTGTGGTGTGCGATCGGCAGGCCGTGGTCCTCGGCGGCCTGCCAGATCGGTTCGAGGTCGGGGTGGTCGGGCGGAATGTCCATATGCAGCATCGGCTTGACCGCGACCGCCCATTTCGAATTGCCCCATTCGCGGATCTCACGCACCGCCTCCTCGACGTTGCGCCCGGAAGCGACGATCAAGCCTTTCAACCGGTCCGGGAACGGCGCGCAAAAATCCGCACGTGACGGTGATAGGCGCGGACCATCCCGACTTCGAACGAGGGGTCGGGCAGGCCGAGAAGGCTCATCCACGAGCCGGGGATCAGGAAATGAACGTCGGTCCCCTTGTCGTCCATGTCCTCGACACGGTTCGCGGCCTGGTCGTCCTGCACTCCCGGCCGCGGCGTCTTGCCGCCGCGCCATGGGATTCGCGGCCGTGAAGGTCTCGCGCGGTGCCGCCTCGCCGAGGATGCGGCGGTAATATTTGGTGGCGACGCGGTAGTTGTGGAGGCTGCCAGCCTCGCGCGAGACCGGCGAACGGTATTGCGCCAATTCGGCGAGCCGCGGGCGAAAGCCGGGATCGACGTAGCGCTCGAGGACCTCGGCGGCGGGGTTGACATGAGTGTCGGAGTCGAAAACGCGAAACCCGTTCTTCACGTCGTTCCTCCCCTCTTCGGTCCCGCCTGCACAATCGACCGTAAATCAATCCGTTCCCATCGTCAGTCCCGCGAACGCGGGAATCCAACTCCGAGGGCTTAACGGCTGGCCGTGGACCCCCGCTTTCGCGGGGGCGACCGATCGGAGTGTGCGCGCGAGCTGTTGCGCGATTTTTTTTGGCCGCGTGGCCTCAGGTCTGCTTGAAGAAGCGGTCGGCGTTGCTAGAGAGCAGCTTCTTCTTGGTGTCGCCTCAGGCTCTGCCAGGCGATGATGTTGTCGACCGAATTCGGGAACTGGCACTCCGAATGCGGATAGTCGGACGCATACATCAACAAATCGTCACCGAGGAATTGCGTGACGTAATTGAACATATCCTCGCCTTCATGGTGCTCGATGCTGCAGAAGAACCGGCCGCTCGCCATGTATTCGCTTGGCTTCTGCTTTAATGGCGCAATACCGCCGACGTAGATTGCCTGCTCGTCGAGCCGCCGGGCCCAGAACGGCAGCCAGCCGAAGCCGCATTCGAGCACGCCCATGCGCAGGCTCGGATAGCGGTCGAACAGCCCGCCGCCGATGAACGAGGCGACAAATCGCATCGCGCCCCAGGGATGGGCGGCGGCGCGGCCGATAAAGATGTTCTCCCACAGATCGAGATAGCCTGGATAATAGGGCGGGGTCCAGGTAAAGCTGTGGTTGGCGATCGGCAGGTCGTGCTCGGCGGCGGCCTGCCAGATCGGATACAGATCGGGATGGTCGGCCGGCACGTCCTTGGCGAGCAGCGGCATCACCGCAACCGCCCATTTCGACTTTCCCCATTCCCGGATCTCGCGCACCGCCTCGGGTACGTCGCGCGACGAGGCGACGATCATGCTCTTCAGCCGGTCGGGGTAGTCGCCGCAGAAATCCGCCATATGGCGGTGGTAGGCGCGAATGATGCCGACTTCGAGGGTCGGATCATCGAGCCCGACGAGGCTGAGCCACGAAGTCGGGATCAGGAAATGGACATCGGTGCCCTCATCGTCCATGTCGGCGACCCGGTTGCCGGCCTGGTCGTCCTGGGTGCCGGGCCGCGGCTGCTTGGTTCCCATCCATTGCGTGTCGCGACCGGTGAAGGTCTCACGCGGCGCCTTTTCACCGAGAACGCGCCGGTAGTATTTGACGCCGACGCGATAGTTGTGGAGCTCACCGTTACCTTCGACCGCCTGACCCGCCGACACACGATAGGGCGCCAGTTCGGGAAGACGCTCACGAAAGGCCGGATCGACATAGCGTTCCAGCACCTCGGCGGCCGGGTTGACATGGGTGTCTGAATCATAGACGCGGAAACCATTCTTCATATCGCCTCTCCTCCGTTCGGCGCTCGCCGCTGCGGTCTTCTTTGACCGCGTCATCATAGGATCGCCGCCGGCCCTTGTCGACCGGCCCTTGTCGACCGGCCTTGTCGACGCCGGGCGCGGCCGCCTTCCGGGCGCGTCCTACCGGGTGGAGCGGTCGACAGCCAGCCGGATCTTCTTGGGCGACGCGCCGTTGGCGGCGAGGTAGACCGCCTTGTTGGTTTCGACATTGTAGGCGAGCCGGCCGTTGCGCCGGTCGTATTGCGGCCGCGCCAGGATGCGGGCGGACAATTCAAGATGGTTGCCGATATCGAAGTATTCGATCACGTTCTTATGATAGCGGCCGAATTGAAGAAACGTGTGGGTTCGCGAGGCGATCACCCGGCAGCCGAGCTCGACCGCCTGCGAGATCGGGCCCGACGAAGATTGGCCGACCTCGAGATAAGGGAAGACGACGGTGTCACAAACCGCCATCCCCGACAGAAATTCGGCATCGCTGGTGGCGCCCAGAAAATGGATCCGCTGCGACAGATCCTTGGGATGGCCAACCAGGAGGTCGCGCATCGAGCTGTTGACGGCGACCGAGACGGAGGGTGCGCCGCGCCCCGCTCCGAGCCGCATCCGCTCGGCGATGTTGGTGTTGACATAGCCGGCATCGAACAGCGACGACACGACCGGGTCGATCGGCTGATGCGGTTTGATCTCGTTGGGGTGAACCCCGCCGAAAATCAGCAGATGGTAGTCCTTCGGCAGGTGATGCAAGGCTCGGATGACAGCATCGAACCCTTTGTAGCGCCCAAGAAAACCGAAAACTCCGATCAGCTTGGCGTCGTTCGGGACCCGGTCCAGCAACGGGAACTTGTCGCGCGACGCGGTGCGGCGGACCTCGTCGGCTTGGTCCTCGCTCAGAAACGACAGGGGGTGATCATAGACATTGCGCAGGCCGTGGACGTACCTCATGTGCCACAGCTCGCGGCGGGTATGGACAATGACCGCGACCGGCTTCAGCCGCTGGGCGCGGCGCAGATGGGTGGCGACCCCGGCCGACAGCAAGTGGGACCGGTTGTATTCCGAACGCAGGCTGATCGCCTTGCCGAAATTGAACCCGAGGATCTCCCGGAAAAATCGCTTGAAATCGAACTCTTCGGCTTCGAACACGGTGTGAAAGGTCACTGAAAGCCGCGGCGCCGCTCGGGCGATCCAGGTGAACCGGCGGAAGATGTCGCGGCAGGAGCGACCCAGCGTACCGTGCTCCAGCTGCAGATTGACGGCATCGAACTCTCTGATCTCCCGGCAAATCTCCTGGATGTGGCGGTCGGCGAAGCGGCGCACCCGAGCGTGGGTGGCCCGCAGCAGAAATTGGTTGAGATCGAAGACCGTCACATCGAAAGCATCGGCGAGCTGCATTTCGAGGCTTCTCGAATAGGCGGCGATCCCGCACAGATCGCTGTAGGTCGAGACCAGGGCGAGGCGCGGGCGGGGGCTGGTGGGCCGCGGCAAAGGGCGGCGCGCGGACCGCACCGGCCGGAAACAGAAAGGGTGCGCTGGCTTCGAACTCGATGCTCGCCATGGTTTTTTGCTCCCGCCGCCTGTCGCTGCCGGGCTGCCGCCTACAGCAGGTGATCCCGCACCGACCGGATGGTCAGGCCGCCGATCGCCCAAACGGTGAAGGCGATCAGCAGCGTGACGCCCAGCGCGCGCAGCCGGCGCGGATAAAGCGCCTCCTCGGGCAGGCTCGGCTGGACGAAGTCGGCGATGTAGATGTGCTGGCGGTCGGCGTTGCTGCGCGCGCGATCGAGCCCTTCGAGCGCATGCTGATAGGCGTTCCGGCAAAGCGCCGTTCGCTTTCGAGCTCCTCATAGGAGCCCATCACCCCGGAGAGCGCCTGCATGCGCGTCTTCGCGGTATCGGTGACCTCGCTTTCGACCGCTTGCTGTTGCGCCTCGAGCGATCGGATCCGGCCTCCAGGACCTGGACAGGGGGCGCATCGGCATGCACGAACGCCTTCAGAGTCGAGAGCTCGGTGCTGGCGCGGACCAGTTCGTCGCGCAGCCGACCGGCGAGCGCGGCATGCGCATCGGCGGTCTTGTTCGGGTCGATCAGACCTTCCTTGTCGCGATAATCGCGCAGCCGGCCCAGCGCCGCGCTCAGACGCCGCTCGGCCGCCTGCACCTCCTCAGCGGAATTGCGCACCGCATCGCGCCGCGCCCGCGCCGACAAGCCGTTTACCAGCCGCTCGGACGAGGCGAGGATGCCCTGCGCCAGTGCGAGCGCGTCTTGCGGCGTGAAGGCGCGGGCGCGGACCACGATCGTGCCGTTGGTGGGATCGAAAAACGCGTTGACCTGGCCGCGCCAATAGTCCACCAGTTCTTCGATCGGCACCGGCAGGTGCAGCCGGGCCAACCAATCGGCCGTTGACGGCGAAAACATCCGCCGCAGGTCGAGGTTCCGATCGAGATCGTCGACGATCGCGCGGCTGCGGATGTATTGCGCGACGACGTAGGAATTGAGCCCGATCTGCAACGGCGCCACGCCTTGTTGCATCAGCGCGCCGGGTTCGGCGGGGGCCGGCTCGGCAGAGCGCAGACCAAAGCGAAACTCGGCGACGTACTGGTCGGCGGCGAGGAAGAAATAATAAGCCGCCGCGATTGCGACCGGCAGCACCACGACCAGCACAAACCAGATCCAGGCGCCGGCGATCCGCCGGTGCTCGGCGGCCGGGTTCCATTCCGAATAGGCTCGCGGAAAAGTGCGACCTCGCCCTCCGGCTCGCGGCGGGACAGGCCGAGGACGCCGCCAGCGCGACCGGCGCCGCCGCGCGCTCGGCCGTCTCGGGACCGGCGGCGCGCATCGCGCCTCGCCAGCGCCGTCTGCGGCATCAGACAGCGTCCTGCAGCATGCGATGGTAGCGCGTCAGTGCCGCGCCGACATCGTCGTAGAGCGAGAGAGCGCCATTGGCGAGGATTGCGCCGCGGTCGCAATATTGTCGGATCGTCTGAGGGTTGTGGGTCACGAGGATGATGTCGGAATGCGCCATCCGTGCCCGGAAAGCCTCGGCGCATTTGCGGCGAAACCGCTGATCGCCGATTTCGGTGACCTCGTCGATTAGATAGACGTCGAAATCGATGGCGAGGCAGGCGGCGAAGGCCAGCCGCGCCCGCATTCCGGCGGAGTAGGTGTTGACCGGCATGTCGAAATATTCGCCGAGCTCGGAGAATCCTCGACGTAGCCGATCATCGCGGCGCTCGCCCGCACCGTAAATGCGGGCGATGAACGCCGCGTTCTCGCGCCCGGAGAGGGCGCCGTGGAAGGTGCCGCCGAAGCCCAGCGGAAACGACACGCGCCCAGCGCCGCACCACCCCGCGATCGGGCAGCTCGGAACCGGCGAGCAGGCGGATCAATGTTGATTTGCCGGCACCGTTGACCCCGAGGATGCCGAAATTGTGCCCCACTCGAACACGGCATTGGCATTGTCGAGCACGACCCTGCGACCGCCGCGGGTGCGATATGCTTTGGCCACGCGTTCGAGCCGGATCATTGCGGTTCGTAGAGTTTGCGCCGCAACCGCGCTCGAGCGCCAACCCCGCCAGCAACGCCAGCCCGGCCAGGTGGCGAGATAGGTGCGATCGAGCCAATGCGGCTCGTAATCGACGAAAAGCTCGACCGGAACCAGTCGACGGCGTGCAACACCGGGTTCCAGGCGAGGATATTGCGGATCCAATCCGGCATGTTGCCCGGAACGTAAAAGATCCCGGAGCAGAAATATAACAGCCGGGTCAGCTGCGCCCAGATCTTGTCCCACGATGGGAAAAAGGC
The DNA here is from genome assembly GCA_963795485.1 of uncultured Alphaproteobacteria bacterium. Lineage (GTDB taxonomy): Bacteria > Pseudomonadota > Alphaproteobacteria > ATCC43930 > CGMCC-115725 > AP-15. The sequence continues at coordinate 294,515 of CAWCIL010000003.1, read as the reverse complement.
ATTGACGACTGCATTGACGAAGCCGATGCCGCAGCCCAAGAGCCAGACCGTGGCGACCGCCGCAGACACGCCGGCAAAATCATTGGGCAACGTGCCCAACCCGAGTGCGCCGAACCCGGCCAGCAGGATGACGGCCACCAAGAGATCGGTCACCAGTTCGAGCAAGGCCCGCGCCAGGATCACGTCGAAGGTGCTGACCAATGGCAATTGCAGCAGCGAGCCGTTTGCGGTGACGGCGTAGGTCATGCTGCTGCTGGTATGGACGAACAGGTGGTAGGGGATGATCCCGGTATAATAAAATATAAAAAACTGGTTGCCGATCGGCGGCCGGCCATGCATCAAAACGGCGAACACCAGTGACAGTGTCAGGATGTGCAGGATCGGTTCGAGCAACGCCCAGCCGTAGCCGAGGGTCGAATCGCCGAACCGGGTGCGGGTCTCGCGCACGATCAGAGCATGGACGACGCGCCACTGGGTGCGCAACGCCGCCCAGCAACCGGGCTGCGATCCGGGCGCACGGTCCGGCCGCGGGCAGCGCTCTCCGATCACGATGTAGTCGCCGTCGATGGTTTCGAGCCGGCGGTTCAGCACCTCGAGCACGGCGCGAGCGTATTCCTCGTTGTCGGGTGCGGTGCGGATCAGCTCGCCGCCGACCGCGAGCGCCTCGCGATAGCGGCCGCTGTCGAGAAACACGGCCAGCTGCGATCGCCTCGCCGCCGGGTTTTCCGGGTCGAGCGATGCAGCCTGGTCGAGCGCCGCGGCCGCCTCGTCGAACCGGCCGAGCCGGTAGAGCAGGTTGCCGCGGTGCAAATGATATTCCGCCGCGCCGGGGGCCAAGGCCAGTGCGCGGTCGATCGCCTCGATCCCGCCCTCGATCTGGCCGCGCATCATCTGTGCCGCCGACAGCAGGCGATAGGCGACGTGGTCTGCGCCGGCGAGAACGAGATTGGCGGTGACGATCGTCGGCCGCCTCGTCATACCGGTCCGAACGCAGCAGCAGTTCGGCCGCATGGAGTGCTGCGGCGCGGTCGGCGGGCGCCGCGGATGGGCGCGCCGCGCCAGTACCGACCGCCTTTTCGATTTCGTCGAGAGCAAAGGCCACCGCCGACAACTGGCGCAGGACCGCAGCGTCGTCGGGTCGATCTCGGCGGCGCGTGCCAGATGGCCGAGCGCGTCCGCGTGCCGGCCGGCCGAGGCGAGTAGACCGCCGGCGTGAACCGCAAATTCGGACGAGCCCGGCTCGAGCTCGCAGGCCCGGATCGCATGGAAGACCGCGCGGTCGACCTCGCCGGCGACGGCAAAGGAGCCGCTGGCGTGGCGGTGTCCGGCGGCCCAGTCGGGACGCCGCTCCAACAGGCGTTGATAGGCCGCCGCTGCTTCGCGATGCCGCTCGCAATTGCTGAACAGCCAAGCGCAGAAATCGGCGACCGACTGATCTTGGTCACGCAGGTCAAATGCGGCGCGGGCGCAATCGACCGCCGCGTCGCGGTCGCCGCGATAAAAGAGCCTCTCCCCCAGGCGGCAGTAGAGCGCGGCCCGTTCATCGTCCGGCAGGGCGCAATCGGCGAGATCGCGCTGGCACAGCCGGCAAATCGCCGTCACCCAACGCCTGCTGCAAAGCGGCGTCGCCGGTCGCATGGGGCGCTAATTCGAGGGCGTCGCTCAATGATGCGGTACTCTCGATTTGACGGGCCGGACGGAGACGCTCTGCCCCGTTCCGACGCCAACGGCGGGAGCCGAACTTCCGGCACTTGCCGCGGCCGCAGGATGGGGCTTTCCGAGTATCGTTCTGATTCGTCAGAAAGCCGTCGCCCGCCGCGTCACTGCATCGTCAAAAGTATGTGCTTTCAGTGATCTGTTGGCCGGCCCCCGGCTAGCGTTCCGATCGCCGCGGGGAGGAATGTGCCGCCGCGTCGATCTGCGGCCCTGTGCGGCTTTCGCCAGGGCTTGGTCGCCGCGCGCGGATTTCTTGTCTGGCATCGCCACGCCGACACTCCTAATGTGACGGTTCGACGGCCATCGAACGACACTGCGACGTGCGAGCACCGTCTGCGGCGCCATCGCGGCCCGCCCTGCCCCGACGGCGGGCGGCCATTGCAAGGCGAGGAGGAGAAGTCGGGATGCCGTTTGAATTCGGTATGTTTCACGAGTTTCAATGCCCGGCCGGGACCAGCCAGGAGGCGGCCTTTGCCGAGTCGTTCGCGCAGGTCGACGCCGCCGAGCGCTGGGGGCTCGACGCGATGTGGCTGGCCGAGATCCATGTGGCACCCGAGCGCTCGGTGTGCGCCGCACCCTTGACCATCGCCAGCGCCATCGCCGCGCGCACCAAGCGCATGCGGATCGGCACCGGGGTCCAGGTATTGCCATTGTGCCACCCGCTGCGGATCGCCGAGGAGGCGGCCACCGTCGATCAGATCAGCCAGGGCCGGCTGATCTTCGGGGTCGGGCGCAGCGGCTTTCCGCGCACCTACGAGGCCTATGGAGTGCCCTATGGCGAAAGCCGCGAGCGCTTTGCCGAGACCCTGGAAATCCTCAAGCGGGCGTGGACCGAGGACAGCTTTTCCTATGCCGGCAAATACTACAAGTTCGACAATGTCCGGCTGACCCCGAAGCCGTATCAAAAGCCGTGGCCGGAGATCCGCATCGCCGCCAACAGCGCCGACACCTTTCCGGCGATCGGCAAGCTCGGCCACGGCGTGTTCGTCGCCGTGCGTCTCGGCACCTTGGAGGAGCTCGCTCCGAACATCCGCGCCTATCGCGAGGCCTATAAGGCCGCCGGCCATCCCGGCGAGGGCCAGGTGTTCCTGCGTGCCCCGGTCTATGTCGCCGAGACCGCGCAGCAGGCCCGCGAGGAGCCGGAAGACAGCATCATGTACTTTTACCGCTATCTCGGCGAGCGGCTCGAAGACTCGGCGACCCGCTCCGGCGTGCGCGCGGTCGAGGACCGGGCGGCGCGCGGGCGCCGGCTGCAGACGATCAGCTATGATGAGGCGTTGCGCGACAAGATCATCGTCGGCACCCCCGAGCAGATCGCCGACCGGCTGATGGGCCTGAAGGAAGAACTCGGCCTCGACGGCATCCTCGCGGAGATGAATTGCGGCACCAAGATCCCCAACCAGCGGGTGCTGAAATCGCTGCAGCTCTTATGCGAAAAGGTCAAGCCGCAGTTTCACTGACCGATCGGAACCTGGCGGTCCGTTAAGACCCGTCGTTCGCATCGCTCGGCGCGGGGGTTCGTCGTCGCCTGGTTCGAGGGCGGCGACGGCGGGAGCGCAACCGGATAGGTCCTGCTCAAATGAAGATATGGGGACAGAACCGGAAGCTTGCGCAAATGGTCGCCGAGCGCGAGGGGTGGCTCGTCCGCAGAGAGGCGCGCATCGGCTCCCTGGAGGCGACGATCTCGGAACTCGAGGGGCTGCTTCGAGAGCGCGAGACCACGATGCGCGAACGCGAACGCGCGGCCGCGACCGAAATTGCCCGTCGCGAAACGACGGTCCAAGAGAGGGAGGAGAGGATCGCTCGGCTCGAGGGTCAGATCCGGCGCCTGGAGACCCCTCGGCTGCCGCCGCGCATCGACAATATTCCGGCACGGCTCAAAGAAATGGACGCGCGACTGCCCGGGTGGTGTCCAGAAGGAAAAGCCAGATGGATGGCCGACCGGATCATGGAGAATGGCTACAAAATCGCCGCAGAGCTCGGCGTTTACGCGGGCCGCTCGGTGTTCCCGATCGCCTTGGCGGTCGCCGCGAACCATGGCCGCGCGGTCTACGCGGTCGATGCCTGGGAGAATGCGGTTGCGGCCTCTGCGCCGACCGATGACGAGGACCATGAGTGGTGGGACAGCGTCGACCTGGTCGCAATCAAAAGCACGTTCCTGCGCGAAATGGTCTCTCAAAACCTGGTGAGCTTGATCAAAATCTTGGAATTGCCTTCTGCCGAAGCCTGCGCGGCGGTCTCGCAGCAAGTGGGGCGGGGTATCGACTTTCTGCACATCGATGGGGCGCATGCCGAGGCGCAGGCGATCTTTGACGTCACCCACTGGTCGCAACTCGTGGCCCCGGAAGGAACCATCGTCCTCGACGATATCGACTGGCCCGGTGTGCGTGCCGCACACGCGTTCCTGAGCAGCCGCTTCGAAACGATCGAGGAATGTCGCAGCGACGGGTTCGCTTTTGCGGCGTTCCGCGTCGCATGAGCGCCGGTAAGGGCTGAAGCAGCCGCCGGTGTTCTGCGATCAGCGCGCTAAGAGACCGCCCGTCCTTCACCCTTCCCATCGCTATCGCGACAGCCCCTTCCCTCTCCCGCAATGAGGGAGAGGGCGCCGAGCGGAGCGAGAGGGATGAGGGCCCTTTCGCTGGGACGACGCTATTGCAGTTCGGCGTGGCCCATGGCTTCGCCAAAGCGGCGGGCCGCCTCGAAGGTGTCGCCGTATTTGCGGTGACCGGCGGAGATGTGCGCGCAGGCGAGCAGCAGCCGGTCGCGGTCGGCGCACTGGTTTTTGCCGTAATCCTGCAATAGGCATTGCGGGATTTCCTGGTTGTGCGGGTCGTTGCCGAAGCGCGCCGCCATCAGTGCCAGCCGCTGCACCAAAAGCGAGCGGTCCTCGCCGCTGTCGAGATAGGCCTTGGTCCAGGCGACCGCCTGCGCAGCGTCGAGCGCCGCGAGCGCGTCTTCGAGGCGCCCGATGATCTGGGTGCCGGTCAGACGGTCGGCGCCGGCAGGCGCGCTGACCGGTTCCGCTTTGGCCCAACCCATGTGCTTCTGGTTCCACGCGGCCTGGTTGACCATCGACCCCGCGACGAACAGCAGCTTGAGCCGCTGCGGATGCTCGAAATTGTCGTAAAACCAGCCGAGGGTGTTGCAATATTCGTAAGTATGCTGCGGCATCGAGAACGCGTTCGGGCCGTTGGTTTCGAGCACGACTTGTCCGGCCGCCAATTGGATCGCGTCGACGATCCGCCGCGGCGATTTGCCGGCCAGCAGCAGCGCGCTGATGCGCTCGATATAGGCAGGCTCGTGCTGGCGGATCAGCGCGTCGACCAATTCGTCGCTTTCGGCCTTGCCGAGATCCCCGGTATTGGCCAAGAGCGTGCGCTCGCGCTCGGTGGTGCCGCCCTGGGGGACGGCGTGGACCTCCGCACCCTCGATAAACATCGTAACGATGTTGCAGGCCATCTCGTAGACCGAGTGCCAGCGCGGGCCCACGGCGATGTCGAGCGCGCCGGCGTAGATCACGTCGTGGGCGTTGTCCCAGCCGATCGCGTTGCCGATCTCGACCACCGAGCGGGCGCGGTAGGCCTTGTGCCCGGTCGTATAGGAGCGGTTGTAGAGCATGCGGTCCTGGACATCGATCAGCCCGGCAAAGACCAGTTGCGCCAGGACTTCCTTCCGGTGATCCTGTTCCTCCATCAGTCCGAGAAAGGTGCGGTAAGCGTCGATGACCTGGCCGCGCTCGACCAGGGTCAGCCAGTTGTTGAGGCGCTCGCTGAGCGGCCCGGTCTCGCGCAGCGGCTCCTGGTCGGGCCAATAGACGACGGGCTTTGGCGGCTCGCTGTTCGGCATCTTGTAGCCGCGGGTCGCGTAGTGGCCCGGCGCCTTCAGGATCTTCTGGTTCCAGATGTCGAGCCCCGAAGGGATGTACCAAACGGTCTGCGCCAACGGCAGCGCCGCCAGCTTTTCCGGCAGCATCTTGGTCAAATTGACCGCGGCGCGCGCCGACAGGAGGCAATGGTCGTTGTTGACGAAGTTGGGAAAGCCGTCGTCGATGCGCTGATGGTAGGGCACATGCGTATAGGGCGCGTGAATGCGCACCGCCTGGGCCATGATTTCCGGCAACGGCCGGCCGCGGCGGAGCAATTCGTAATACACCCGGCTGCCGCCGACCTGATCGCGGGCGAGGAGCCGATCCTCGAGCTCGCCGTAAAGACGGGAGGTCTCCAGATTGTGGGTTGCGGCGGACATGGCTTCTTGCTCCTCGATCGGGTCGTTCACATCGCGCGAGCTTAGGCCGGCTATGCCGACCGCACCAACGCGGGCTGCGCATAGCTCGCCGCCATTGCCGCAGCCCTGCCGGCTAGGATCGACCGGCCGGCTGGGGATCGACCGACAGATCGCCCCAGCTCGCCACCCGTTCGATGCGGATGGCGATGACCGGCAGTTCGGTGAGCCGCATCGCCCGGTATTGAGGATAGCGAGAGCGCAGCAGCGCCTGCGCGCGGCCGTGCTCCGCGCCGCCGGACCCGCTCTGCCCGCTTTCGAGGATCGCGGCCGGCCCGCGCAGCATGACCCAGCCGAGCCTGGCCCAATCCTCGGAATATCGGTCGGCGACAAAGGCCACGGCCGGATTGGCCATGATGTTGCGCAGGCGCTTCAAGGCCCGCGGCTCGCCCTTGGGCTTTTGGTCGATGGTGATGTAGAGCGTGTCGCCGGCCGCGGCGAAGCACACCGGCACGACATGCGGCGCCGCGCCCGCATCGGCGGTGGCGAGATGGCCGACCCGGCGGCTGTCGAGAAAGCGGCGCTGATCCTCGCTCAGCATGGCGGCTCCAAACCCGCGGACGATGCTGGCATACTACACCGCGGCGGGTCCGCGGTCGCGGGCGCCGCCGGCTGAGGCAATCGGAGGACGACCCATGGAACAGCGGCGGAGCATCGACGTGCCCGGAGCCCGGCACGTCAACCCGATCCCCAGCGCCTGCCGGCGCGGACCCTTTGTCGTGACCGGGGCGATCTCGGGCGCCGACCCGCAGACCGGCAAAGTCGACCCCGACCTCGATGCGCAGTGCGGTGCGATGTTCGCGAATGTCGGACGGGTCATGGCGGCCGCCGGCGGCACCCCGGCGGACATCGTCAAAATGACCGTGTGGATCACCGACCGCGCGTTGCGCGAGACCCTGAACCGGCATTGGGTGGCGATGTTTCCCGACCCGCATTCGCGGCCGGCGCGCCACACCATGACCTCGCCCGATCTGGCGGCGCCGATGCAGATCCAATGCGACATCATGGCCGTGCTGGCCGAGAGCTGAGCCGATGAAGATCGTCGATGTCCGCACGATCCCGCTGTCCTACCGCTGCGAGCCCCCCTATGGCAGCGCCGGCGGCATGCAGTCGGCCCGCGGCGGCCTCCTGGTTGAGGTCGAAACCGATAGCGGCGTTATCGGCATCGGCGAGGCCGGGGTCGGCGGCGGCAGCGCCCGCAACGTGATCGAAGCTCAGCTGCGGCCGATGCTGCTCGGCGAGGACCCGCTGCTGATCGAAGGGTTGTGGCAGAAGATGTTCGCGCGCACTCGCCAATACGGCCGCCGCGGCATCGTCATGAATGCGATGAGCGGCATCGACATTGCGCTCTGGGACATCGCCGGCAAGGTCGCGAGGATGCCGGTCTACCGGCTGCTCGGCGCCTGCCGCGACCGTGTCGAGGCCTATGCCAGCGGCGGCTTCTATCAGGAAGGCAAATCTGCCGACGGCCTCGCCGGCGAGGCCGAGGGCTACCGCGCCCGCGGTTTCAAGGGCATGAAGATGAAGATCGGGCGCAACCCCTCGACCCAGTCTCACCTTGCGCCACCTCGCCGCCAATGCGAAAATGTGCGAAGTCGAGCCCGAGGAGGACATCGCGCGGGTGGCGGCGGTGCGCAAGGCGCTCGGGCCCAAGGCCAAGCTGATGGTCGACGTCAACTGCGCCTGGAGCCCGGCGATGGCGATCGAGATGGGACGCGCGCTCGAAACCTGCCGGCTCTACTGGATCGAGGAGCCGGTCGCGACCGACGACATCGACGGCAGCGCCCGCGTCGCCGCCGCACTCGCCACCGCGATCGCCGGCTACGAAACCGAGACCGGGCTTTACGGCTTCCGCGAGCTGATCGAGCGGGGTGCGGTCGACATCGTCCAGCCCGACCTCGCCTGGTCCGGCGGCTTTTCCGAATGCCGCCGCATCGCCGCACTGGCCCAGGCACATCACCTGATGGTGGCACCACATGCCTTTGCCAGTGCCGTGACCCTCGCCGCTTCGCTGCATTTCATCGCCTCGATCCCGAACGGGCTGGTGCTCGAATTCGACCAGAACCCGAACGGGCTGCGCGACGAATTGTTGAAGGAGCCGATCCGGATCGACGGCGATGGCATGATTCCTTTACCGGAGCGGCCGGGCCTCGGCATCGAGCTCGACGCCTCTGCGCTCGCACGCTATCGCACCGCCTGACCACACCGCCGGCCGGACTATGTCGGCGATCTGGGGCTCCGCGCCGCCGGCGCATCTGATCGAAGATTTCGCGGCTGGTGCCGGCGCGCGCGATCGAGCGCGTCGTCACGGCGCCGGGTAATGGGTGCGCAGAGCCTCGCCGCCCACCTCGGCCGGCTCGGCGTCGATCAGGATGAAGGCGAATACCGCCGGCGCCGACCCGGTGTTGACCCAGGCGTGCATCGTGCCGCGCTGCACGCAGATGTCGCCCGGCTCCATGTGCACGATCTCGCCGCTGTCGAATTCGAGGTCGCATTCGCCCGACAGCAGGATCGCGTAGTCGACGGTCTCGGTGCGGTGCATGAATTTGGGCGCGCCCGGAGCGAATTCGGTGACCCGGATCACCGTGCCCTGGCCGGTGCCGACATAATTGTAGCGCTTGACGAAGCCGGCCCGCTGCGCCGGCTCGGCCGCCGCCGAATTGTCGGCCGGCATCTTGTCCGTCGACCAGATCTCGACGCCCGAGATGTGCGGGCGGTTGAGCCGCGGCACCGCGGCGAGCCGCTCGTCGGTGGCGACGACCGCCTTGCCGTTCGCGTCATGCCCGGTGACGATCCGCCTCACTTCCAACGCCATGACCGCCCTCCCCTCGACTGGTTTTCCGCTGGCGCCAGTCTACAGGAAGGGCGGCCGGGCTGACCATCGGCTGCGCCCGATGTTCCGAGGATCAGCGGGGCAGCACGAGGCCCTTGGTCTCGCGACCCAGCAGCATCGCCACGATGCTGAGAACCGCAAAGCAGGTCATGAACGCCGTCACCTTGTTAAAGCTGCCGCCAAAGGCGCCGACCATGATGCCGGCGACCAGCGGGCCGAAGCTGGTAATGATCCGCGCCGTGCCGGTGCAGAAGCCGACCGCAGTCGAGCGCACCTGGGTCGGGAACAGCTCCGGCAGGTAGATCGCGTAGCCGGAGAACACGCCAAAGACAAAGTAGCCGAAGATCGGCAATACGACCGGATACCACGGGTGGTAGGCGTGCAGACCGAGATAGAGGATCAGTCCGGCAGCGATGGTTCCGGCGCTGTAGAAGATCACGGTTGCTCGGCGCCCGATCGCATCGGCGATAAAGCCGAAGCCGATGTAGCCCAAGATCCCGCCGAGGCTCCAGAGCATCATGCCGCGGCTGACGAATGGCACGGCGGCGACACCGGTCGCGCCGGCCTTCTGCACCATCAGCGATAGTATGGTCGGCAGCCAGATGACGGTGGTCCAGATCGCGAGCAGCGAGCCGAGCCCGAACAAGAGGCCGACGAAGGTGTTGTAGCGGTGCTGCGTCGAGAACAGCTGCATCGGCACGAAGCGCATGAACTCGCGGTCGTCTGCGCCGGTGCGGCGGCCCGTGGCGACAGCTTCGCGGCGGACCCGCACGGCGGCGAAGCGATCGGGTTCGATCATGCGGCGGCGGATGACCGCCAACAGGATCGCCGGCACCACACCGATAAAGAACACGATGCGCCAGCCATAGCCGCCGACGAGACCATACGCCCAGGCTCCGAGAAAGGTGCCGACAGCGCCGCCGGTCATCATGAAGCCGGCCACCTTGGCCCGGTGCTTCTCGTCGATCGTTTCGGCCAGTAGCGGAATGCCGACCATCAGCTCGGCGCCGGTGCCAAGACCGGCGATGAACCGGTAAATGGCGAAATCCCAGATCCCGTGCGACAAACCCTGGAGTGCGGTAAAGACGCTGTAGATAACGATGCTGTAGGCGAGAGCGCGGATGCGGCCGATATAGTCGGCGACGATGCCGAACAGAAATCCGCCGAACGCCCAGCCGAGCAACCCGGCCATGCTGAGCAGGCCGCCGACGCGGCCGATCTGGGCCATGGTCGGGTTGCCGCCGAGCAATTCGGTCAATGCCGGGCGCAGCACCAGCGAGTAGAGCCCGAAATCGGCCGCGTCCAATGTCCAGCCGAGCCAGACCACGAAAAAAACCAGCCACTGATAGCGGCTGATCGCCCGCAACCCGCCAAGCTGCGCGACCGCGGCACCACCTCTGTCCATGCGCATCCTCCGCCGTTCACAGGAAAACTCCCGGCCGGTATCCGCTAGCGTCGCCCACCCGTGCTTGTCGTCACACGCTGCGATGGCGGCGGCGCTGCGCCCGCGCTCCGCCGGCGCGGTCGAGGGGCGCCTGATGCAAACGAGGACAGATCCGATCGTTGTGCGACTATTCTCGCCGGCTGCTGGGGTAAAGCGCAAGCGTTGAGTGCTAATGCAAAGGCCTCATCCGGATTTTTTCTTAATCTGTCCAACTCAGCGCTGACATATCGTAACACGATAGTTGCTGGACGAGATTTCGATCAGGTTGCAGCGATGTCATTGCGACATGCGCAGCGACGACGCAATGTCGAAGCAGCAAGCTCCAGTGGCCGGGATTGCTTCGCTTCGCCCGCGTCAGCCGGCGAGGATCGCGTCCGCGGCCTTTTCGGCGACCATATAGATGGCGCTGGCGATAAAGAAACCGGGGATGCGCGGAAAGACCGACGCATCGACCACCCGCAGGCCTTGAGCGCCGTGCACGCGGAAGTTGCTGTCGAGGACGCCGCCGGCCTGCCGCGGCCCGATCGCGCAGCTGCACGATGCGTGGTGGCCCCAGGCATGGCTGCGCACGAAATCCTTGAGCTCGTCGTCGCTCTGCAATGCCTCGCCGGGCTGCTCCTCGGCGGCGATCAGGCCTTGTTGCTTGAGCTCCCTGGTCAGGCGGCGGACAAAGCGGATGCCGGCGACGACCGAAGCGAGGTCCTCGCCCGCCGCGTCATTGCCCTCCTCGAAATAATGGAAGTTGACGAGCGGCGTGTCGCGCGGGTCGGCCGAGCGCAGCCGCACCTCGCCGGCGCGGTTCTGGGTGTGCGCCTTGAGGATCGCCCAGGTCAGGTAATTGGGCTTGGTCACTTCGAGCGACGAATAGCCGGGGAAATAGCCGCCGAACAGGCCCAGGAGCGCAAAGCAGAACAGGTCGGGCAACGGCCGCTCGGGCGCCGATTTGAGGATCGCCGCCAGCACCGCGCCGTTGCTGGCGTAAACGCCGTCATGCCCGGCAGCCCAATCGCGGTATTGCGGATCGCCACGGCTGAAGCTCGCGCCGTCGAGGATCTTCCAGCGGTCGAAATTCATCCGGTTGACGACGCCGATCTCGTAGCGGTCCTGCAGATTCTTGCCGACCCCCGGCAATGCGATCCTGACCGGAATGCCAAATGGCTCCAGCGCCTCGCGCGGCCCGATGCCGGACAGCATCAGCAGCTGCGGCGTGTTGAAGGCGCCGCCGCTGAGGATCACCTCGCGGCTGGCCGCGGCCCGCATCGGCACCCCCGGCGCGGTCGCCGGCTGGCCGTGGGCGCGATAGAGCCGCGCGCCTTTCAGGTATTCGACGCCGGTCGCCCGGTTGTTGTCGTCGAGGACGATGCGGGTGACCAGCGCGTCGAGCTCGAGATGCAGCCGGTCCGGATATTTCTGCGCGGTCTCCAGCACCCGCTCGCGCGCGCCGATGCGATGATGATGGCGCGTCGTCAGCGGCGTGTAGCGCACACCGACCGCGTTCCCGGCGACGAGCCGCCAGTCGTTCGGGTCGGCCTTCGATTCGGCGAGCCTGAACAGGCGCTCGATCGGCTGCCCGATATCCTCGAACGCCCCGGCCGCCGAGTGCAGCAGAACCTGAATCAGCCCGCAATCGGCGAGGGCGGCCTCGGGAATGGCGGTTTCGACATTGAGCCAGCCGTCCCAGCCATGGCGCGACGGGTTGTCGTCGAATTTGGCCAGCACCCGCTCGAGCGGACGGTAATCGCAGTTTTCGAGCCGCGCGAAATACTGTCGCATCGCGTCGGCGTTCCACGATGGGTCGCCGGTCAATTGCGCGATCCCGTCCCAATCGGCATTGTGCGGGTAAACGAATATCATCGCGTTGTGCGCGGTGCAGCCGCCCAACGTCCCGGCGCGCGGATAGAGCACGCCGTCGACCCGCTGGCCGCGGTAGTCGCGGACATATTTCGGGTCCTTCGCCTGCATCGCCGCGTCGGCGTAGTGGCGGACGAAGAAATCCCAGCGCAGCGCATCGTTCTCGGAGGCGAAGCCGTGAAACGCCGGCACGTCGTAATCGTCGGGCAGCCGGTTGACGCCGGGCTGGTCGTCGTTGCTGCCCGATAAGAGGCGCGGATCGCCGCCGGCTTCGAGCAGCAGCACCCGCTGCCCGGCCTCGGCCAGCCGCGCCGCCAAAGTGCCGCCGCCGGCGCCCGAGCCGACGACGATGTAGTCGTAAGCGTTGCCGCCGCTCATTGCGCCCGTCCCCGTCGGCCTAAAACGTCTTCAAGTAGGCGATCAGCGCGGTCTTGTCGGCGTCGCTGAGCTTGGCGCCGAAATAATGCCCGCGGTTGACCACGTAATCCGGGCACTTGCTGAGCGCGAACAGCTGCTCGCCGACATTGGCAAAGACCTGGCGGGCCTGCTCGTCGGTCGCGTTCTTCGGCAGCGCGCGCAGATCGTGCACCAGCTTGAAGACGGCGGCGACGACCTGCTTGTCATGCTCCAGGCGCTCGCCGAGCTTGCTGCCGATTCGCGGCAACGGGTCGAAATTGGCCAGCAGGTCGACCGGCGTGCCCGGCAGGGATCGGGCCGATCTCGATCCCTTTCTGGTCGAACACCGGCACGGCGAGGTTCAGCACCCTCTGCGAGGCCTTGACCGCGTCGGGCAGATAGCCGGTCGGGATGCGCAGCCAGCTCGTCGCCGTGGTGCGGTCGATCACCCCCGGCACCTTGTCGCCAAGCACCGGATCCTTGTCGCGCTTCTGTCGGCCATAGCATCTGGGCGATCGAATCCTGGAACGAGGCCATGCGCGAGGCGACCGCCGGGCTCGGCTCGAACTTGCCGACGCTGTTGTTCAACAGATAGGGCGCGGTCGCCCACACGCTGATCAGTGACGGCACGCGGGTATAGCCGCGCCCGCCGGCCGGCATCTTGTATGGCTGCGGCTTGCCGGTGAACGGGTCGTAGACGGTGATCGTGCCGACCGAGGGCAGCGACTTGTACGAGGCCGAGGAGAAATTATCCCAGATGTTGCCGGCGATCGCGTTGGTCGCCAATGGGCTGCAGGCGTTGGTCTGCAGCAGCGTCACCGGCACGCGGGCATCGTTCGACAGATAATTGTCGTCGAGGAAATCGCTCGCCTGAACCATCTGGCGCATCTTGCTGCGGAAATCGTCGCGTATGGCTCCACGCCCAATAGCGGTTCCAGCATTCGAGGTAATTGGGGCCGATGCAGCTGCCGAGGTCCGCGTCAGCGGGTGGCGTCGGCGCCTTGCTCGAATGGCACATCGCACAATTGTCGGCAAAAACGAGCTTGCCCTGTTGCACTGCGGCCGGCGGGTCGTTCAGATAGGCGCTGCCGCCCGGGGCGTTTTTGAGCTTGTGCGGATAGGACCCCTTCACCAGGAACAGCGCCATGTCCGGGGTCTGCGCCTCGGTCGCCTGCCAATAGGATGAATTCGCCCGCGCGGTCGTAATCTCGATCGGCGTCACTCTTTTGCCGCCGAGAATCGGATTGAAGTGGCGCAGCCATTCCTCGCTGTAGAGGCCGATATTCAGATAGACCCGGTTCAAGGCGCCGAGCGCGCCCACCGAATCGGAGCCGTCCTTCAGCACATGCGGCGTCCACACTGTGTTGGGCGGCTGAAAAAACTGGGTCAGCGGCCCGCTGCTGACGAAATCGTTGAACTGCTTGTTGGCGAGATTGTCGGGGCCTAGGGTCTCATGCCCCCAGCGCCTGGCGTTCTCCAGCCGCGGCAGCAGATTATAGATCGCGTTCATCGTGCGCGGGTTGTTGATGTTGTCGGTCGAGACCAGCGAGGTGTCGAGCGATCCCGGCCGCGCGGTGTGCAATACCTGAAACAGGAAATTCGACGAATTGGCATTCCACGCCAGAATCCGGTCGACCCAGAAATATTGGGCGCCGGCGGTCGAGCTCAGATTGGCCCATTGCGGCATCTCGGGATTGGCCGGCGGCTTTTCGGGGTTGGCGCTGACATGGCAGAAGCCGCACGACATGCCGACCCGGTAGGGCCGCACCAGATCCTTCGACAGGTAATAGCCGGGGTCGCTGTAAAACCGCTGCGGGTCCCAGCGCTTGGCCGCCGCTTTGTCGAAGGCCGGGTTGGGGAAGAGACGCAGGCCGACGATCCCGGTCGGCTCGCCGTAATACGAGCCGACCGGAATGTTCTTGCCGCGCGCGCCGACCGCCACGCCCGGATATTTTTGCGCATTGGCGAATGGGTCCGGCGGACAGTTCGCGCTGCGCTGGTCGAGCCACAGCCCGTAATGCTTCGGGTCGGGGCCGGTGGGTTTGGTAAAGCACGGCTCGTTGACCAGCCCCAGATAATCCCAGCGATTGTCGCGGCTGTATTTGAGGCCGGGATAGGAGGACAGGATCTTCAACAGATCGAACGAGCCGAAGGTCAGATTGGTCAGCCGGTCCCACAGCCGGTCGTCGCCGCCGGTCCACACCAGCCACATGTCGCGGCCCTTGACCTCGTCTGGGGTCAGCTGAATGCCGCCATCCATGTCATGGAAATAATCCTCGTCGGCCGCCGGCATGCTTTGCGCCGAACGCCCCGCCTGGCGCGCTTCGTCGATCACTTGCGCTGGCGCCGACACGGCGCCGAAGGCTGCGCAGGTGGCGGCGGCGAGCACCGCCGCAAACAGGTGCTGCACCATCGGGCGAGATGTTTTCATTACGGCCCTCGTTCGCGGCGGTCCCGGCTGCGGCGTGTCTTTAACCATACTTGAATGCATCGAAAGCGCCAATTGCGCCTGCGTCGGCGAACGCATCAGGCGATAGCCCGCGGCTCCAGGGGCCGGGTGACCCCTGGATGACCCGCGGGACGTTACCAGCGGTTCGGCTCGAAACGGCGGGCGGCTCAGCTCGCCGGCGACTTTAGCGCGGCCAACAGCTTGGCGCCGTCCGGCACGCCCCAGCCGGTGCAGGCGTCCCAGCCAGGCCCGGCCTGAAACCGACCTTCGAGCAGCCCGTCGGTGTCGTTGTTGCCGCTGGTGATGTCGCGCAGCACCCCTGCCGGCCCGATCGTGCCGTAGAGCAGTGCATTGAAATTACCGGCGCGCGCTCCGTTCAACGCGTTGATCCGGGTGATCAGGCTCGCCCATAGCGGCGCCGATGCGCTGGTGCCGCCGACGATCCCCAATTGGCCGCCGGACATGACCAGATAGCCGGTGGCCGGGTCGGCGTTGGCGGCGACGTCCGGGATCGCTCGCCCGGCAAAATTGCCGGGGTTGATCGAGCGCGGCACCCTGCCCTCCTGCCAGCTCGGCACCGGGGTCAGGTCGCTGACCCCGCCGCCGGTGCCGCTGCCGGGGCCGTCGTTCCACACCATTTCGGTGACCGCCGTCTGCCCGTTGGCGCTCTTGCGCGCGTGCAGCGTGGTGCCGCCGACGGCCAGCGCATAGGGGCTCGTCGCCGGGAAGTTGACGTGGGCGTTGCCGTCCTTGACCTGCGCCTCCGAGCCGTCGTCGCCGGTCGAGACGCAGACCGTGATGCCGAGCTGCGCCACCGCCAGCAGGCTCTGGTTGACATGGTCGATGGCGGCCGACGACCACAAGATATTCGAGCCGTTGAACGGCTGGTTCTCGTCCCAGCCCCAGCTGACCGACAGCACGCCGGGATCGTTGGCCGAGTCGTTGATCACCGCGCTCAGGATGTCGACCAGGCCCTTTTCGTCGAAGGTCGAGAAATAGACCGCGACCTTGGCGCCGCCGGCGAGGGCGCCGGCCATGTCGACATCGAGCATGACCTCGCCGGTCGAATTCGGGGTCGGCCGTGGGGTCGGTGCCGACGCCGTCGACCGCGACGATCTCGACGGTGGGCGCCGGCACGCCGATCTTCTGGAAATAGGCGGTCACGTCGGCCGTCTCGACGCCGCCGCCGAACTCCAACAGCCCGATGCACTGGCTGCTGGCGTCGGCATCGGGGAAATTATAGATGCCGGCGAGCTCGGTCGGGACGAACCACGGCCGCGCCTTTGCTGTCGAGCCTGAGCGCGTCGATCTTTTGCCGCGGGCGCGGCAGCCGGTGCATGACCCGGTGATTGTTGAGGCCGAAAACGCCGGTGATCGCGTCGCCGACCTCCGCCGGCAGCATCACTGGACCGGTGCGCGCGTGAAAATCGCCGAGCTTGGGATGACTGGTAATCGAACAGCTTGACGCCGAAGGCGTCGCTGACATCGGCGACGGTACCGCCGAGCCCGAGCCGCGCCGAAGCTGGCTCGTTCCTGGTCACCACCAGATGGTGGGCGGCAGCGAACTTCTCGATCGCCTCGACCGCGGCGGGGTCGGACCCGTAGTCGTTGCGCAGCTGATCGCGGGTCATGTAGGTGCGCTCGCCCGGACGCTTGGCGTCGAGCGCCGACAGATCGGGCAGCAGTTTTCGCCGGCGCACGCCGACCGTCAGCTCGAGCCAGCGGTTGGGGTTGGTCCGTCGTTTCGCCACCGAACCCGGCGGCAGATGATGCACGCTATTGGCGAGCATGCGCCGATTGGCAGCAGGGCTCCTCATCGGGACACTCCTTGGTTCGTCACCCAACCGAGGACTGGCCTCGTTAGGCGACCCGAAACTATATCCGAGAGGCCGCGCTCCAATGTGAACCACCTCTCAGGCGTGCAAGTTTGTCGGTTGGCGACACCGGATGATCATTGCGAGGCTGCGGCTTCGAGCTTTTCGCGCAAGCGGGCGAGCCGGTAGCCGAGCGCCAGGTACGCGCCCCAACCCGCTCGGCTCGCGACGAAGGCTGCCGGGTCGACGGCCGTGGCGCTCGCGCAGATGCGCGGTCACCACCGAATTGACCGGGATGCGGCTGAAATCATGGAGCAGCACCCGGCAATGGGCGGCGGCGTAGGGGCCGATGCCGCTGAGCCCGATCAGGTATTGATAATCCGGCCGCGCCCTCGCCCGCGGCGTCGATCGCCCCGTCTTCCAGCATCCGGCGCGTGGCCGAGATGACGGTCGGTGCGCGAAAGCCGAGCTTGGCGCACCGGCGCAACCGCTCTTCGCCATAGTCGAGCACCGCTTCGGGCATCGGAAAGCCGCCGCCGCCCGGCTCGGCGACGAGCGCCGCCGCCATCCGGCAGGTCGACGACCAGGCGGTGTTGATGGTCAGCACGGTCTTGACGAAATCCTCGTAGAACGAGGAGCAGCGCAGCAGGCGGCCGCCCCCTCGTGCGATCAGCGCCCCGTCGTCGCCGAGCGCCGCCACCGCTTCCGCCGGTTCCCAATCGACCGAGAGCCAGCGCCGCACCCGGTTGCGGACCGCGTCGTCGTCCGCCTCGGCGAAACCGTCCCGGCGGATCGCGACCGCGCCGAACTCATGCTGGGTCACTTCGATCATGCCGATCCGGCCATCGATCCGCTCGCGCCGGGCGAGGACGCCGCTCGCGCCGTCCCAGCGCCACGGCGCCAGATGGGCCCAACCGTGGCTGGCGACGGTCAGCGCGAGATCGATCGGCGAGGGCAGCGGCAGCAAGATCTCGCCGGCGCTCACCCCTGCCCCGCTCTCACGCCTGCCGCGGCGATACCCGGCGCGGGTCAGGCGGCGTCGAGCGCCTGAGCGAGATCGGCGAGGATGTCGTCGGGGTGCTCGATGCCGATCGACAGCCGCACGTAGTTGTCGGTGACCCCGGTCTGCAACTGCTCTTCCGGCGACAGCTGCGAGTGGGTCGTCGACGCCGGATGGATCGCCAGGCTGCGCGAATCGCCGATATTGGCGACGTGGTAGAACATCTGGAGTGCGTCGATGAAGCGCCGCCCGGCGTCACGCCCGCCCTTCAGCTCGAAGCCGAGCAGCCCGCCATACCGCCGCCCTTGAGGTAGGCGTCGGCGCGCCGCCGCGCCTCGCCGGTCATCAGGCTCGGATGGATGACCCGGGCGACCTTGGGGTGCTCGGACAGGAATTTGGCGGCGGTCACCGCGTTGGCGCAATGCGCGCGCATCCGCAACGGCAGGGTCTCGAGCCCCTGAATGAACAGAAAGGCGTTGAACGGGCTCATCGGCGCGCCGAGGTCGCGCAGCAGGGTCACCCGCATCTTGATGATGTAGGCCACCGGCCCCATCGGCTTGGTCGCCTGGGTCCAGACCGCGCCGTGATAGCTCGGGTCCGGCTGGTTCAACAGCGGAAACCGGTCAGCGTGCTTTTCCCAATCGAAATTGCCGCCATCGACGACGATGCCGCCGATCGAGGTGCCGTGGCCGCCGATGTATTTGGTGGTCGAATGCATGACGATGGCGGCGCCGTGGTCGAGCGGCCGGCACAGCACCGGGGCCGCGGTGTTGTCGACGATCAACGGCACGCCCAGTTCGCGGCCGATCTTGGCGACCTCCGCGATCGGAAACACTTCGAGCTTGGGATTGGGCAGGGTTTCGGCGTAATAACAACGGGTTCGGGCGTCGGTCGCACGTCGGAAATTCTCCGGGTCGGCCGGATCGACAAAGCGGACCTCCATCCCCATCGTCTTCATCATCGTATTGAGAAAGAGGTTCCAGGTCCCGCCGTAAAGATCTGTCGAGCTTACGAAATTGTCGCCGGCCTGGCAGATGTTCTGGACCGCGAACAAGGGACGCAGCCTGGCCGGAAGCCAGCGCCAGTGCCGCGACCCCGCCTTCGAGCGCGGCGACCCGCTCTTCGAGCACCGCGTTGGTCGGGTTCATGATTCGTGAATAGATGTTTCCGAGCTCGGCCAGCCCGAACAGATCGGCGGCGTGCTTGGTGTCGCGAAATTGGTAGCTGGTGGTCTGGTAGATCGGGACGGCGACGGCGGTCGTCGTCGGGTCGCTGCGATACCCGGCATGGAGCACGAGGGTCTCGGGATGCTGGCTCTTGGTCGGCATTTTCGTTCTCCGCCATCGGGAGGGCGGCGGCCGGGCACTCTGCCATGAGCGCGCTCGCGGGTTAAGCCGCTTTAGAGGGCGCGGTCAACTTCGGTGTCGACGCGGGTGCAACGCGCTGCGGCGGCGTTGACCCTGTATGCCGTTTTCGCCGACAGCCCCGTGCCGCTCCGCCTGAAACCGGCAGCGCGCGCGACCTGATCCCGCCGAGGCGACGCTTGCCGAGCTGCGCGCGGCGGCGGCCAATGCACCGCCTGCCCGCTCTACCGAAACGCCACCCAAACGGTGTTCGGCGAAGGCGAGCCGAGGCGCGGATCATGCTGGTCGGCGAGCAGCCGGGCGACGCCGAAGACCTCGCCGGCAGCCCGTTTGTCGGACCGGCCGGGAAGCTGCTCGACCGCTGCCTGGCCGAGGCCGGGATCGACCGCGGGCGGGTTTGGGTGACCAACGCGGTCAAGCATTTCAAATGGGTCCCGCGCGGGACCCGGCGGATTCACAGCAAGCCCGGCTCGATGGAAATCGCCGCGTGCTTTCCGTGGCTCGAAGCCGAGATCCGCGCCGTCGGACCGCGGATCGTGCGTGGCGCTGGGGGCGACGGCGGCGCAGGCGCTGTTTGGCAAGGCCTTTCGCGTGACCAGGGATCGCGGCCGATTTATCCCGCTGGCCGCGGCTCCCTACGCGCTTGCGACCGTGCATCCCTCGGCGCTGCTTCGCGCGCCCGACGAGGACACCCGGCGTCGCGAAATCCAGCGCTTTATCGATGATTTGCGCAAAGTCGCGGCCGTCCCAACATGATGGGAGACGGCTCCACAAATGGCGACACGCCGCGGAGGCAGAGGCGATGGGTTCGATGTTCACCTGGGCAGCGGTCGCTGCCGCGATCACGGTGGTGGTCGCGGTCGCGAGCGTCATCGCCAGCTTTTGGAACACGCTCGGCGCCTCGCAGATCAGCCTTGCCGGCTGGCTGGCGATGATTTTCGGGACCATCGCGATGTTAGCGCTCGGCATCGGCTTGATGGCGCTGATGTTCCTCAGCAACCGTCGCGGCTACGACGAGGACGCCCGCACCGACCGCTGAGCCGATTCTCGCTCCGCAGCGACGCGTCGGCTCAGCTAGCCACCCGGTCGCAACCCAACTCCGCGGCAAATGCTGCTCGTGGGGCCGCCCGCTCAACCTTGGCTTAAGTTTCCCTGCTGCCTGCGCTCGTATTACGCCAAAATTTGTCGAATGCTGCTTGCGCTTCGGCGGATGCCGATGCTAGGTGAGGCAGCCCGCTGTTGCGAGAGGCCAACGCGTTGAAGAACTCGGCACTATCCGCGGACGACACCAAAACCGCGCCGAAATACGGGCGCGGCACCGGTGTCCCCAACCCGATCGACGTGCATGTCGGCAACCGCGTCCGCATGCGCCGCCTGTTGCTCGGGATGAACCAGGAAACCTTGGCCAACGCGCTCGGCCTGACCTTTCAGCAGGTGCAGAAATACGAAGGCGGCGCCAACCGGGTCAGCGCGTCGCGGCTGTCGGCGATGGCCGAGATCCTGGGCGTGCCGATCTCGTATTTTTTCGGCGACCTGCGGCCGGACGACGCCGAAATCAGCCCCGAAGACCAGCGCTGGCGCGAGCACCTGCAGCGGCCGGAAACGATCGAGTTCATCCGGCTCTATTACGCCATTCCGGACCCGAAGATTCGCCACCAGTTCCTCGAAATGACCAAGTCGCTCGGCGAATCCTTCGAAGACAAGCCCTAAGGTATCGCAGTCGCCAAAGGCGCGAGCTCGGATCGGGCCGGCGCAAGATCGACGCCGAGGTCTTTGTTATGGTACGCGGCCGGCTCGCCTGCGACGCCCGGGCGAGCTTCTCGGCGACGTGCCGACCGGTTGCGCGAGGGCTATGGCATGTGCGGGATCGCCGGGTTTGTGACGATCGGGACGGCGCCGCCGCGGGCCGAGCTCGAAGCGCGGCTGTGGCGGATGATCGCGACCCTGCGCCATCGCGGGCCCGATGACGAGGGGGTGTGGACCGACGGCAGCGCGGGTCTCGCCCATGCTCGCCTATCGATCATCGATCTGTCGCCCGCCGGGCATCAGCCGATGTCGAGCGCCGACGGCAATGTGTGGATCACCTACAATGGCGAGGTCTATAATTTCCCCGAGATCCGGCGGGAACTCGAGACCCTCGGCTATCCGTTCCGCAGCCGCAGCGACACCGAAATCGTCGTCAACGGCTGGCACGCCTGGGGTCCGCGGATCTTCTCCCGGCTGCGCGGCATGTTTGCGTTGGCGCTGTGGGACCGGCGCTCGCGGCGTCTGATCCTGGCGCGGGATCGAATGGGCAAAAAGCCGCTTTATTGGGCCCATGCCCGATCGGGATTCTTGTTCGGCTCCGAGATCAAGGCGCTGCTGGGCTGGCCGGGAGTGTCGCGGGAGCCCGATCTCGGCGCCATCGACCATTATCTGACCCTGCAATACGTGCCGGCGCCGCAGACCGCCTTTGCCGGCATCCGCAAGCTGCCGGCCGCCCATTACCTGGTGGTCGAGCCCGGCGCCGGCAGCGGTCTCGGCGCCCTCGAACCGGTGCGTTACTGGCAGTTGCCCGCCCCGAGCGCCGCCGCCCGGTGGCGGCCGCAGGAATTGCGGCGCGAGCTAGCGGAGAGGCTCGAACATTCGGTCCGACTGCGCCTTTTGTCCGACGTGCCGCTGGGCGCCTTCTTGTCGGGCGGCGTCGATTTCCTCCGCCGTTGTGGCGATGATGGCGCGCGCCGGCGGCGGCCGGGTCAAAACCTTCTCGATCGGCTTTGCCGCCAAGGGCTACGACGAGACCCGCTTTGCCCGGATCGTGGCGCAGCGCTACGGCACCGATCACGAAGAGCACATCATCGAACCCGACGCGGTCGCGGTATTGCCGCGTTTGGTGTGGCACTATGGCGAGCCGTTCGCCGATCCGTCGGCGATCCCGACCTGGTACGTCGCCGAGTTGGCGCGGCGCCGGGTCACCGTGGCCCTGACCGGCGATGGCGGCGACGAGTGCTTTCTCGGCTATGGCCGCTACCGGGCGATGCGCTGGCTCGACCGCCTCGACCGGCTGCCGCGCTTGAGCCGCGAGGGACTGGGGCGCCTCCTCGCGCTGGCCCCGCGGCGGTTGCAGCGGCATTTCAAGACGCAGCGGATCCAAAGCGCGCTGTTGGCCTCGCGATCGCAGCCGGCCGCGCGCTACGCCCCGACGATCGTGTTCTTCGCCGACAACGACAAGGAGGAGGGCTATGGCGAGGCCATGCGCGGGCACGGCGCGGGCTCAGCCCTCGACCTGATGGCACCTCATTTCAGCGCCGCGCCGAACTTGGTTACAGGGGCCAACCGCGCCGACATCGACACCTATCTGCCCGACGATCTGATGGTAAAGGTCGATGTTGCCGGCATGGCGCACGGGCTCGAGGCGCGCTCGCCATTGCTCGATCACGAGATGATGGAATGGGCGGCAACGCTGCCGGATGCGGTGAAGATGACCGGCGGCACGACCAAGGCCTTGTTCAAATCGGCGATGCAGCCTTACCTGCCGCGTCAGATCCTCTATCGGCCAAAGCGCGGCTTCGGCCTGCCGATCGATCAATGGTTTCGCGGCGCGCTCAAGGAACTCGCCTATGACACCCTGTTGGCCCGGAGCGCGCGACAGCGCGGCCTCTTTCGGCCGGCTTACGTCCGCCGCCTGCTCGACCAGCATTGCCGCCGAGAAGCCGATCACCACAACCGTTTATGGGCGCTGCTGATGCTGGAATTGTGGTTCCGAATGTGGATCGACGCACCGGCCGACACGGTGGTTCTGCGCCCGGCGGCCTGATCGCGGCGGCGGCGTGGACCGACAAGATCGGCGCGCCGGTGCCGCGGCGGATTCTCGTCATCGTCAACCCCGCGGCCGGTCGCACCAGGCGTTCCGCCCGTCGTCTGCGGCGCGTCGTGGCCGAGCTCGAGCGGCGGGGCTGCCGCCTGGTGATCCGCCGGACCGACCGACCGACCGACGCCGAGCGTCTGGCGCGCGAGGCCGAGCCCGCTTTCGATCTGATCGTCGCCGCCGGCGGCGACGGCACCGTCAACGAGGTGGCGAACGCGCTCGCCGGCTCGTTGCGGCCGATGGCGGTGCTGCCGCTCGGCACCGGCAACGTATTGGCCAACGTGATCGGCCTGCCGCGCGCGCCGAAAGCACTCGCGCGCGTGATCGCCGAGGATCCGCCGCTGCCGATCTGGCCCGCCCGCATCGGCAACCGGTTGTTCGTGGCGATGACCGGGGTCGGATTCGACGCCGAAGTGGTGGTCGCGCTGAACCAGAACCTCAAGCGCCGGATCGGCAAGCTCGCCTTTGCCTGGGCGATCCTCTCATGCCTGCGGCGATATCGCCGGGGCGAGTTCATCGTCGAGGCCGACGGCGCCACCCATCGGGCGGCTTCGGCGATCATCGTCAAGGGGCATCTTTATGCCGGACAGTTCGTAATCGCCCCCGCCGCGCGGCTGGTCGATCCGCTGCTCCATGTCGTGCTGTTTCGCCAGGCGGGGCGGTTAGCCGCGCTGCGCTCGCTGGGCGCGCTGGTCCTGGGCGTCCTGCATCGGCTTCCGGAGGTCTCGATCGTGACCGCGCGCAAGGTCTCGGTCGCCGCTGATGGGCCTGACCCCGACGGGCTCGGGTCGGACCAGCCCATTCTGGTGGAGATCGACGGCGAGATCGGCGGCCGGCTGCCGATCTCGATCGAGATCGCCGAGGCGCCGCTGCTTCTCGTCAGCCCGGCCGGCCCAGGTCCGCGGCCGGCTTTTGATGGGAACCGAGCCGCAGCCAGCTTGTTTGACGCAATAGCCACATCCCACCGGGGCAATTCAACTCGATCTCGGTTGGGCCGGCAACGGAGGAGAAGATGCTCTACTGGGCTCTGGTTTTTCTGATCGTCGCCATCATTGCCGGATTTCTCGGCTTTGGCGGCGTAGCGTTCGCCGCCGCCGGCATCGCGAAGATCCTGTTCTTCATCTTTTTGGTCATTTTCGTCGTGGCCCTGGTCACCGGCTTTGCCGGGCGGCGACGCCCGCCGATCTGACCCGGTCGGGGTCTGACCCCGACACTTCAATCGGTGGCGAGCACCCGCGCCAGGAGGCTCAGGGCCTCCTGGTGCCGCTCGTTCGGGATCTGAGCAAAGTTTCGCGCGAGTTCGAGGCACATGCGCTCGCGCGGGCTGACCGACCGATCCTGGTCCTCGAGACCATCGAAGAAATAGCTGACCGGCACGCTGAGCACCTGCGCGATCTCAAATAGGCGGCCGGCCGAGACCCGGTTGATCGCGCGCTCGTATTTGTGCGCCTGCTGATACGTCACGCCGATCAAATCAGCGAGCTGCTGCTGGGTCAGGCCGAGCATGATCCGGCGCTCCCGGATGCGCGCCCCGACATGACGGTCGATGTCCTGGGTTCGGCTCGTCGAACGGCGCGGCGCGGGGGCGGCTTCGCGCCCGGGCCGCCGGTGAGACATCGGCTGAGACATCGGCCGCTCGGCACGACCCTGGCTGGTCATCGGTTGCTGCTCTCTCATTTCTCGCTCACTCGATCAAATCATAATGGCGTGCCCCGCCGGGGGCGCTCGTTTCCGGTTCTGTCGCGGTCGTCGGAACGGCGACGCTAGATCCGGCAGCCATGCTCAACCGCATGGTGTCGCGCATCGAAGCGTTGCCGTGTGGCAATTTTTGGGCAGCTTCGCCCTACCGCAGCGCACCACGCCATTCACATTTGCATTTCCCGCATGGCCTTCGCGTTGACACCCGCCCGTGCCGATGATACCGACGGCGAACCGGTTCTGAACCTGAGATCGATGCCACGCATCTCGATTGGTGAGTGCTCGCTCTACTACGAGCGGCAAGGCATGGGCTTTCCCGTCCTGTTCATAACCGGGCTCGGCGGATTTGCGTCGTTTTGGGCCGACCAGGTCGCGGCGTTTGCCAAGCGGTTCGAGGTCGTGACCTTCGACCATCGCGGCATCGGGCAGAGCGACCCCGCGCGGATGGGCTATACGGTCGAGCGGATGGCGGTCGATGCCGTGGCCCTGCTCGACGCGCTCGAGATCCGCCGCGCTCATGTCGTCGGCCATTCGACCGGCGGTGCCGTCGCCCAGGTATTGGCGATCGAGCATCCCAATCGGCTCGCCAGCGTCGTGCTGTCGGCGACCTGGACCAAGGCCGACGCCTATTTCCGCCGGGTCTACGCTCTGCGCAAGGAGATCCTGCAGCGGCTCGGGCCCAGCATGTATCTGCAATCGGCGACGTTGCTGTGGTATCCGAGCTGGTGGATCGCCCGCAACAACGAGCAATTGCGCCACATCGAGGCTCAGCATCTGGCGAATTTCGCACCGCCGGAAATCGTCGCCGCCCGCATCGACGCGATGCTGGCCTTCGACCGCACCGGCGAATTGGCCAGGATCAAGACTCCGGCCTTGGTCGTCGGCGCCGAGGACGACATCGTCACCCCGGCCTATTTCTCCGAGGAGCTGGCCCGGCTGATCCCGGGCGCGGAAATCAAGCTGTTTCCACGCGGCGGCCACTTCTTCAACCATGTCCGCGCTCGCGAGTTCAACACCGCGGCGCTGCCGTTTCTGGTCTCGCACACCCCGAGCTGAGCGAGGCCCGGCCTAGCCGGAGTCCCGGCAAGTCGGCGGCTCATCGATGCGCGACGGCGGCGGCGATCCCGCCGACGGCGGCGAAGAGCCGTGCGACCGGCTCGCGCGGCAAGCGCCGGGTTATAAAGACGAGCCGCGACCGGTGGTCGGCGTCGGGCCAGCTCTCGAGCTCCACCGGCGGGTGGGCGACGTGCTGCACCGCATGGACGACGACCGGCCCGCGGCATTCGGTGATCGCGACGATCCCCTTGACGCGCAGCAGATCGGGGCCGCGCAGCGCGGTCAGCACCGCCATCGCCTGCTCGAACGAGGCCCAAGGGAGCGGCATGTCGAAAGTCAGCAAAAAGCTCTCCAGGCCGTGCGTGTGCGCCGCTCCGCCGAGATCGAGGAGACGCCGCGGCGTCTCCGGCTCGTCGAGCAGAAACCCGGGCCTGATTTCGCGGTTCTTCGCGATTTCGACCGGGGCGCCGGTGATCGCCGCGATGCGGTCGGTGAGGCGCCGGGTCGTCTCGGCATCGGCGAGATCGCTCTTGGTCAGGACGATGCGATCGGCGAGCGCCACCTGCTTCAGGGCTTCGGGCATCCGCTCGAGGTTGCTCTCGCCGGCGACGGCATCGACCACGGTGACCAGCGCCTGCAGGTGAAACTCGCGGCCCAGCGCCCGGTCGGTGGCGAAGGTCTGCAACACCGGCCCGGGATCGGCGAGCCCCGAGGTCTCGATGATCACCCGCTCGAAGCTCGGCACCGCCCCTCGGGCGCGGTCGGCGAACAAGGCGCGCAGGGTCTCTTGCAGATCGGTACGGACGTTGCAGCACAGGCAGCCATTGCCGAGCAGCACGGTCACGTCGCTGCTCGACCGCAGCAGCGCCTGGTCGATCCCAACTTCGCCGAACTCGTTGACGACGATCGCGGTGTTGGCGCCCTCGGGCCGGGCCAGCAGCGCGCGAATGAGCGTGGTCTTGCCCGAGCCGAGAAAGCCCGTTACCGCGACGACCGGCAGCCGCGGCCCGCGGGCGCGGCGCTGGCGGCGCCCGAACCGCGGCGCATCCTTGCCGCCGAACAGGTCTTCGGCAGCGCCGGCGCTCATTCGAGTGGGCCGATCCGCGCCTCAGAAATCCATTTCAAGCGTGTAGAGTCCGCCGACATGACGATCCACCGTATAGACGATCTGGCGCTCGTCGACGAAGACGTCGTTGATCTGAATGGCGCCGCTCGGCGCCCGCGCCGGCGGCTCGGGCACGAAATAGCCGATCTCGGCCGGCTGGAACGGGTTTGACGTGTCGTAGGCCCTGAGGCCGCCATTGAAATAGGTGGCGAGCACGACACGGTCGGATTTCCACGCATTCGGCTTTGGCAGGTTCTCGTAGAGATTGTGCGCGCCATAGCGGGCGCCCTTGCGCATATAGGTATCGAGCGGCGGCAATGGGCAGGTCGCGATCGGCACCGGGTTGGTTTCCTCTCGTCCGTCGACCACCCAGACGAGCTTGGGCCAGTCGGCCCCCTCGGTGCGGGTGCATTCGTCGCTGACGATCAGCAGGCCGCGGTCGAAAAACGGCACGACGGTATGGGTAAAGCCGAAATAAGGCGGGTGGTAGTCCCAGCGCGCCACCATCTTGGGATGCGCCTTGTCGGCGATGTCGAGGATCACCAGGCCGCCGTCGATATAGCCGAGATAGGCGCGGTCCGGGCGCTCGGGGTAGACGTTGGTGTTGTGCGGGCGAAATCCGGTGTCGGCATTCTCGGGGTGGCGCACCGGCGGCGGCGCGCGGTCGCCCTCCCGGGTCCCCGGCAGCCACCAGCGCCCGACTTCGACCGGCTTTGAAGGGTTCTTCACGTCGATGATCCGGTAGAACTGGTCGTCCTTCGGGTGGCTCGGCTGAAAGTCCGGCGCGCCCGAGCTCATATGGATATACTCGCCATCGGCGAACCATAGCTGATGGACGCCGCGCGAGGTCGCGCCGGAGCAGTCGAAAAAGGCGATCGAGCGCGGGTTTTCCGGCACCGAGATGTCGAACAGCTCGAACCCGGCGGGCTGCAGGCCCGGCAGCGTCGTCTGATAAGCCACCGCCAGAATGTCGCCGACCGTTTCGAGCGAGTTCGACCGCATATGCGATTGCGGCAGGTCGCGGCGGGCGACGATCTTCGGCGCGCGCGGGTCGCTGACGTCGACCGCCGTGAAATTCTTCGGCGCGCTTTCGTGGGCGAGCCATAGGATGCGGCGACCGTCCTTGGCGATTTGGATCGACATGCCCTCGCCGATGCCGCCAAACCCATCGAGTTCGTGGTGTGCCAACTGCCGAAAATTCCAGATCGCCGTCTCGGCCATAGATCAACTCCTCAAGATTGTCAGTGAGTCATATTCCCGGAAATTCGTTGCGCCGCAAGGGCCGGGCCGTCAAGGGGCGGTCAGGGACGAGATAAGGGACGCTCAGGAGCCAACGGACGGGAGGCGGCGACGGCGGCGCTGGTCGACCTCCAGGCGTGCGCCAGAAGCTGCGGCCATACCCGTGCAAGTGGAAGCAGATAAGGGCCACCTCCGGCATGCGTCGGCAAAAGCTGCGTTCGGCCGCCAAATCTGTTAACCATATGATAGGGAATTCTGGACGATATGGTCGCAACCGACGCTGTGCGACCGAGGCGAGGGCATGCTGTGCCCCATTTTTGGACGGCGTTGGCCAGAGACCGGGACGAGAGCCCGCAATGCGCCGTGGCGGTTGCCAAAAAATTGGACGCGATGAGATGAACCGCTTTGCACCTTCCGCGCTGCTGCTGGCATGCGCGCTCAGCCTGCCGACGGGCGCCGCAATGTCCGCTTCCCCGGGCTCGACTTTGCGCTTTATTGCTCAAGCCGATCTGCGCGTGCTTGATCCGATCTGGACGACCGCGACGATCACGCGGAACTACGGCTACATGGTGTACGACACGCTGTTCGCTATGGACAGCCACTTCAAACCACAGCCGCAGATGGTGGACCACTGGTCGGTCAGCAGCGACAAGCTGACCTACACCCTCACCCTGCGCGACAGCCTCAAATTCACCGATGGCCAGCCGGTCAAGAGCACCGACTGCATTGCCTCGCTCAAACGATGGAGCAAGCGCGACGCGCTCGGCCAGACCGTCGCCTCGGTGATCGCCGAATACCGGGCGGTCGATGATAAAACCTTTTCAATTATTCTGAAAAAACCGTTTCCGCTGCTGCTCGACGCCCTCGCCAAACCGGACAGCATCGTGCCGTTCATCATGCCGCAGCGCGTTGCCGAAACCAGCGCCGACCAGCAGATCAAGGACACCACCGGCTCCGGGCCGTTCAAATTCGTCGCCAGCGAATGGCAGCCGGGCCACAAGGTCGTCTTTGTCAAAAACCCCGAATATCTGCCGCGCAAGGAGCCGCCGAGCTGGGCGTCGGGCGGCAAGGTCGTCAGAATCGACCGGGTCGAGTGGCTTTACATTCCTGATCCCGGCACCGCGTTGGCGGCGTTCACCGCCGGGGAGGCCGATTGGTGGGAAAACCCGCCTCCGGATTTTTATCCCATACTCGCCCGCGATCCCGACGTGAGGCTGGTCCAGGGCAGCCCGTTCGGCACCAGCGGACTGCTGCGCTTCAACGATCTGCAGCCGCCGTTCGACAACGTCGCGATGCGGCAGGCGCTGCTCTATGCCGTTGACCAGTCCGACGACATGGCGGCGCTTGCCGGGGAAAAGAAATACTGGAACACCTGCTTCAGCTTCTACAGCTGCGGCGCGCCGATGGCGAGCGAGGCCGGCGCCGGCCCGCTCGAGGGGCCGCGCGACTTGGCCAAAGCGAAGCAATTGATCAAAGAGGCCGGGTATCACGGCGAAAAAATCGTGCTGCTCGACCCGACCGATTTTCCGACCATCCATGCGCTGGCGCTGGTGACCAACGACGTGCTGCGCCGACTCGGCGTCAATGTCGAAATTCAGGCGATGGATTGGGGTACCCTCGTGTCCCGCCGCGCCTCCAAAGCGCCGATCGATCAGGGCGGCTGGAGCATCTTTCTGACGACGTTCCCCGGCATTGCGATCATGGACCCGGCGGTCGATATGCCGCTGCGCGCCAACGGCGCCGCTGCCTGGGTCGGATGGCCGGACGACCCGATCATCGAGAAATTGCGCCGCGAGTGGATTTTCGCGCTCGGCGAGACCGAGCGCAAAGCCATCGCCGCCAACCTGCAGCGCGAGGCTTTCAAAAGCGTGCCCTATATCCCGACCGGCGAATATTCCGCCCGAACCGCATTCCACAAGAACCTGGTCGGCGTCGATGTCGGCCCAATCCCGTTTATGTGGAGCGTCGCCAAAAAATGAGCGCGAGGCTCGAACGCCGCCACCGCGTCAATGCCACCGGGCCGCGCGCGCGGGCTAGGCGGCGCTGCGCATCTCGGCGACGATGCGGGCAGCAGCACCGGCAGGATCCTCGCTGTTGACGATCGGGCGGCCGACGACGAGATAATCGGCTCCGGCGGCGATCGCCTGGGCCGGGGTTCCCGAGCGCTTGTGGTCGTCAAGCGACGAGCCGGCCGGCCGGATCCCCGGAGTCACCACCAGCAGCCCCTCGGCCCCTGCCGCCCGGCGGATCTCGCGCGGGTTGTCGCGCGGTGCCGCGATGATCCCGTCGCAGCCGGAGGCGACGGTTGCCCTGGCGCGGTCGACGATCAGCTCGGCGAGGCTGCCGCCATAGCCGAGCTCGCGCAGCCCGGCGGCGTCGAGGCTGGTCAGCACCGGGACCACCAACACTCGCAAGTCGCTGCCGGCCTTGCCCTCGGCGGCGGCCTTGACAATGGCGTCGTCGCCATGGACGGTGACAAAACTGACGCCGCGTTCGGCCGCTCGGGCGACACCCTGTTTGACCGTCTCGCCGATATCGAACATCTTGGTGTCGAGAAAGATCTTCTTGTCGCGGGCGAGAAGATCGTCGACCAGCCGTTCGAACCCGGCGGCGAATTGCAGCCACAGCCCGAGTTTGAAAAACGACGCGACGCCGTCCAGCCGGTCGATCAGCGAACGCGCCTGGGCGATGCTCGGCACATCGAGGGCGACGATCAGACGGTCTTCGATCCGCAGGGGAATGTCGCGGAGGAGGCCGACCGAGCTCATGTTCTTCTCCGGATCGGGGCCGACGGCCGCGGTAGCTGCTATCATTGCGCCCGAGCCTAACGCAGGAGGACGCCTTGGCGAAGCGGCAAATCAGCTCGGACCGGCTGGGCCGGCCCAGCGGGCACTTTTCCCAGGCAACGGTGATCGAGGCGCGCGGCCGGCTCGTCTTCATCTCCGGCCTGACCTCGCGGCGAGCCGACGGCACGATCGCCGGGCTCGGCGACATCGAGGCCCAGACGCGTCAGGTCTGCGACAACCTGAAAGCCGCCGCCGAGGCTGCCGGCGGCAAGATCGACGACATCTGCCGGGTCGACGTCTATGTGCGCAACATGGAGCATTTCGACATCATCCACAAAGTGCGCCGCGAATATTTCACAGAACCGCTGCCGGCTTCGACCATGGTCGAAGTAACCAAGATGACCTCGCCCGACTATCTGATCGAGATCAGTGCCATCGCGGTGATCCCCGGCGAACCCGGTTGAGAAGCGGTTAGGCATCCCCAAGCGGCCGGACCTTGCAGGGCGACAACTCATCGGCGGTTGCATTCGCTGCTTTCGGGCAGCACATTGAAGATACGCAGGAAAGGACCACGCCGATGGAGATGACGGGCGAATTTCGCATTCCCGCGCCGCGCCAGCGCGTCTGGGAGGGGCTGAACGATCCGGAGATCCTGAAGCAAGCGATTCCCGGCTGCCAGACGATCGAGAAGGTGTCGGACACCGAGTTCACAGCCAAGGTGGTGGCCAAGGTCGGGCCGGTAAGGGCGACGTTCAGCGGCAAGGTCACCCTCGCCGACCTCGATCCGCCTCAGGGCTATACGATCGCTGGCGAAGGCACCGGCGGGGTCGCCGGCTTCGCCAAGGGCAGCGCCAAGGTCAGGCTCGACGAGGACGGCGAGGCGAGCGTGCTCAAATACGAAGTTCAGGCGCATGTCGGCGGCAAGCTCGCGCAGATCGGGTCGCGCCTGATCGATGCGACCTCGCGCAAGATGGCGGAGGATTTTTTCACCCGCTTCGCGGCCGCGGTCGCGCCCGGAGAGGCGGGTTCGGCCGCGCCAATCGGCGAAGCAGCCGGCGGCGAGACCGGGCCGATGGCGCGAGTCGGGGTAGAGCCGGCACCGGCCGTTCGCGCAACCGAGGCCGCGCCAGCAGCCGATCGCGAGACTGCAGCCGCCGCCACGGCAGGCAGGCTGCCGCCGGCAGTATGGGTCACTGGGCTGACCGCGATCGTCGCTCTGATGCTGTATTATTTTACCCGCACCGCCGGAGTGCGTTAGCGGCCGGACCCGCTCGGCGAACGCCTTGACCGGGAGCGCTTGCCGGCCCAAAACTTTGCCGAGCCGCCGCCGTCCGCCGACGGCCGTGATGTGCGATCCAGGGAGGGTTCGATGCAACAGACGGTGAGCCTCACCGTGAACGGCAAGCCGGTGTCGGCGACGGTCGAGGGCCGCACCCTTCTGGTGCAGCTGCTGCGCGAACAGCTCGGGCTGACCGGAACCCATGTCGGCTGCGACACCAGCCAATGCGGCGCCTGTGTCGTCCACGTCGACGGCGAGGCGGTCAAGTCGTGCACGCTGCTGGCGGTGCAGGCCGAGGGCCGCCAGGTGCTGACGATCGAGGGGGTGGCGACCGGCGACGCGCTGCACCCGATGCAGGAAGCCTTTCGCAACAACCACGCGCTGCAATGCGGGTTCTGCACCCCCGGCATGGTCATGAGCGCGCTCGACCTGGTCAAGAACAACCCCAACCCCTCCGAGCGCGAGATCCGCGAATATCTCGAAGGCAATCTGTGCCGCTGCACCGGCTATCACAACATCGTGCTGGCGATCGCCGAGGGTGCCGCGGTAATGCGCGGCGAGGCGCCACCGGCTAACGTCCATGGGGCGGCGGCGGAGTAAGGCGATGGCCACGGTCGGTACCCCGGTCCGGCGGCGCGAGGATTACCGCTTCCTGACCGGCCAAGGCACCTACACCGACGACATCGACCGGCCGCATCAGCTTCACGCCTATATCCTGCGCAGCCCGCACGCGTATGCCCGGCTCGCCGGCATCGACACTTCGGCGGCCGCGCGCGCCCCCGGGGTCGCGGCGATCTACACCGGCCAGCACATGACGGCCGACGGGGTCGGCGGGCTGCCCTGCGGCTGGCAGGTTCATTCGAAAGATGGCTCGCCGATGGCCGAGCCGCCGCACCCGCCGCTCGCTTTGGACCGGGTGCGCCATGTCGGCGACCCGGTCGCCGTCGTCGTCGCCGAGACCCTGGACCAGGCCCGCGAGGCGGCCGAACAGGTGCGCGTCGACTACGTCGAGGAACCGGCCGTCGTCGATCCGGCAGAGGCATTGCGGCCCGGCGCACCGCAGGTCTTTGCCGATGTCGCGGGCAACCTCTGCTACGACTGGAGCCTCGGCGACCTCGCCGCGGTCGATGCCGCTTTCGCCAAGGCGGCGCGGGTGGTCAGGCTCGACCTCGTCAACAACCGGCTCGTCCCCAATGCCATGGAGCCGCGCGCCGCGATCGGCGAATACGACCGCGCCACCGGCGACTACACGCTCTACACGACGAGCCAGAACCCGCATGTGATCCGCCTGTTGATGGGCGCCTTCGTGCTGCACATCCCCGAGGCGAAATTGCGCGTCGTCGCCCCCGATGTCGGCGGCGGCTTCGGCTCGAAAATCTATCACTATGCCGAGGAGGCGATCGTCACCTGGGCCGCCGGCAAATTGCGCCGCCCGGTCAAATGGACCGCCGAGCGCTCGGAGAGCTTTATGTCCGACGCGCATGGCCGCGACCATGTGACCCATGTCGAGCTGGCGCTCGACGCGCAAGCCGAAGTTTCTGGCGCTCAAGGTCTCGACGATCGCCAATATGGGCGCCTATCTGTCCACCTTCGCGCCGTGCATCCCGACCTATCTCTACGGGACCTTGCTCGCCGGCACTTACACGACGCCGGCGATCTATGTCGAGACCAAGGCGGTGTTCACCCATACCGTGCCCGTAGACGCCTATCGCGGCGCCGGCCGGCCGGAGGCGACCTTCTTGCTGGAGCGCATCGTCGACCTTGCCGCCGATGAGATCGGCATGGACCCGGCCGAATTGCGCCGCCGCAATTTCATCCCGAAGGACGCTTACCCCTATCAGACGCCGGTCGCGTTGCAATACGACAGCGGCGACTATGGGACGACCTTGGACCTGGCGCTGCAGGCGGCAGATTATGCCGGCTTCGAGGCGCGGCGGCGCGAGGCGATGGCGCGCGGCAAATTGCGCGGCATCGGCATCGCCACCTATATCGAGGCCTGCGGCATCGCTCCCTCGGCCGTCGTTGGCTCGCTCGGCGCCCGCGCCGGGCTCTACGAAAGTGCGGCGGTGCGGGTCCATCCGACCGGCAGCGTCTCGATCCTGACCGGCTCGCACAGCCACGGGCAGGGGCACGAGACGACGTTCTCGCAGCTGGTCGCCGACCGGCTCGGCATCCCGATCGAGAGTATCGAGATCGTGCATGGCGACACCGCCAAGATCCCCTACGGCATGGGCACCTACGGCTCGCGCTCGCTGGCGGTTGGCGGCTCGGCGATCGTCCAGGCGATGGACAAGGTCGTCGCCAAGGGCCGCAAGATCGCGGCCCACCTGCTCGAAGCGGCCGAGGCCGACGTCGAGTTCGCCGACGGCAAGTTCTCGGTCGCCGGCACCGACCGCTCCAAGAGCTTCGGCGAGGTGGCGCTGACCGCCTATGTGCCGCACAACTATCCCGAAGATCTGGAGCCGGGGCTCGATGAGACCGCGTTCTACGACCCGAAAAACTTCACCTATCCGTCGGGGGCGCACATTGCCGAAATCGAGATCGACCCCGAAACCGGGCATGTCGAGGTCGTGAACTTCACCGCGAGCGACGATTTCGGCCGTATCATCAACCCGATGATCGTCGCCGGTCAGGTCCATGGCGGGCTCGCCCAGGGGATCGGCCAGGCGCTGCTCGAAGGCTGCGTCTACGACAGGGAGACCGGCCAGCTGCTGACCGGCTCCTACAACGACTACACGATGCCGCGCGCCGCCGACCTGCCGAATTTTGCGCTATCGACCAACGTCACGCTGTGCACCCACAACCCGCTCGGCGTCAAAGGCTGCGGCGAAGCTGGGGCGATCGGCGCGCCGGCGGCGATCACCAACGCGCTGGTCGATGCGCTGAAGCCGCTCGGGGTCCGTCACCTTGACATGCCGGCGACCCCGGAAAAGCTGTGGCGCGTCATTCAGCAGCACCGCCAGCCGCTCGCCGCGGAATAGGGAGAGCCCGATGTACGAATTCACCTATCACAAGCCCGCGAGCCTCGACGAGATCGCGAACCTGCTCGGCGCCAACGAGGATGCGAAGCTCGTCGCCGGCGGCATGACCCTGGTCCCGACCTTGAAGCAGCGACTCGCGCACCCGTCGGATCTGGTCGACCTCGCGGCGATCGCGTCCCTGCGCGGCATCACCGACGCCGGCGAGGCGATCGTGATCGGGGCGATGACCCGGCACGGCGAGGTGCACAATTCGCCAGTCGTCAAGCAGGCGATCCCGGGCTTGGCGGCGATGGCCGGCCTGATCGGCGACCCGGCGGTGCGCAACCGCGGCACGATCGGCGGCTCGATCGCCAACAACGACCCGGCGGCGGATTATCCGGCCGCCCTCGTGGCGCTCGGGGCCACCGTGCACACGACCAAGCGCGAGATCGCGGCCGAGGATTTTTTCACCGGCATGTTCGAAACCGCCCTCGAACCGGACGAAATCGTGACTTCGGTGCGGTTTCCCAAGCCGCAGGCCTCGTGCTACCAGAAATTCCGCAACCCGGCCTCGCGCTACGCGATCGTCGGCGTCTTTGTCGCCCGCACCGGCTCGGGCGTTCGCCTCGCCGTGACCGGCGCCGGGCCCTCGGTCTTCCGCGTCCCCGAGATGGAAGCCGCGCTCGCGAAATCCTTCACCCCCGACGCGATCAAGGACATCGCGATCCCCGACGACAACCTCAACTCCGACATCCACGCCAGCGCCGAATACCGCGCTCACCTGGTCGGCGTCATGGCCCGCCGCGCCGTCGCTGCCTGCGGCTAACTTGCCGAACTATTCGGCGGCGATGCGCTCCCAGGTCAGTTCACGGTATTCCTCGCGCTCACCGGTTCGGCGTGGCGGTGGAGAGAGGATCATGCGGTCGCCGTCAAACCGCACTCCGCGCTGTTGATCGCTGCCGATCCGGCTCGGGTCCGACGCCGCATCCACCCTGGTGACGAGCCGCGAGCCGTAAAAAGTATAGTTCCCGCAATACGAGCTGTAGTCTCGTTTGCCCCCGGCCGGCAACTCGGGCCGGCCGTCGCAGACGACCGACATCATCCGCCCGTCGGCGGCGAAGATGACGCAGCCCATCGCCTGTGGTCCATAGGGAGAGGGGAGCGTTGCACCGGCTGCGTCCCGCGCGGTCGCGCCAGCCAATTTCCAAGTCCCGACGATTGACGGCATATGAATATCTCCCCATGAAGAGAAGGGGACGGCTGGGAACGACTATCCGTCCGCCCTGCGTATTAAAGGCCGTCCCGACGCAGCAGCCTGTGAAGGAATTGCCGCTGAACCAAAAGGCAGGACGTTGAACAGACGCGGTGCGTGGTTCGAGACGCGCCTTTGGCGCTCCTCACCATGACGTGACTTGCTGATGGATTTAGAAATACCGTCATCCTGAGGAAGCCGCGGAGCGGCTGTCTCGAAGGAGGCACCACGCCGATCCAGCTGATCTCCCGCTATTCGGCCGCTTCCCGTACCGGGTGTCGCAGACCGGGCAGGTAATCCACGCTGACCGGCTGGTTGGTTTCGAACGGGCTTTGGAGGTCGAATTCCCTGGCCATTTCGCGCACCGCCGGGAACACCTCCTGACCCAGCAAGCGGATGCAGGTCTTGGCGTCCTGGTGGGTGACGGTCCCGTCATTGCCCCAAAAGGCGAGAATGCCTGGGCGGGTTTCCTCGAGCAAAATGCGCAGTTTGGCAATCACCTGCTTTGGCGTGCCGGCGATGATCATCAATTCTTCGAGCTGCTTTTCCAAGGCTGGGCGGTAGCGCGGGTTTTTCGACCGTCCGGTGGCGAATTCGACAAAGGCGCGGCGGTTGTCCGGGCTCGAATAGCCCGAAGGCGTGCTCCACACCGGATGGGCGAGCCCGGTGAATTCGCCCTGCATCCACATGAACTGCCGCGCGTTCTGGATCGCCTTCTCCTCCGTCTCGGCGACGTGGATCTGCTTGAGGAGCCCGTGATAATCGGGGCCGGCGGTAAACCCCGCCTCGGCCGCCGCGTCGTCGTAGATCCGCCAGATCTGCTTGGTGCGGTCGATCGGCGTGTTGAGCGCGATATAGGGGTAACCGCGCGCCGCCGCCCATAGGATCGTCTCCTTGCTGATGACCCCGGGGATCCACACCCGCGGATGCGGCTTCTGCAATGGCACCGCCCACGGGTTGACGACGCGGTGCTGGTAATGGGTGCCCTCCCAGCGGAATGGGCCCTGGCGCGTCCAGGCGGCGACGACCAGATCGTGCGCCTCCTGAAACCGCTCCCGGTTGAAGGCCGGGCTGACCCCGGCAGCGAGCTGCTCCTGACCGCCGCCGCGGACAAAGCCCGAAACGAGGCGCCCCCGCGAGATCATGTCGATCATCGCCAATTCCTCGGCGAGACGCACCGGGTTCTCGGCCAGCGGCAGCGGGTTGCCGAGCAATACGATCTTCGCCTTCTTGGTCACTGCGGCGAGGATCGCGGCAAAGATGTTGCACTTGGCCTGCATGCAGAACGGCGCATTATGGTGCTCGTTCAGCATGAAGCCTTCGACGCCCATCTCCTCGGCATAAATGTAGTGCTCGAGATATTCGTTATAGAGCCGGCTGCCGGCCACCGGATCGAAGTATTTATTGGAGAACATCAGCGCTGTAGCCCCGAAATCCAGCCCCTCCTGGGCCGGGTAGGCCGACATCGGCTGCTCGGTGAAATACATCAATTGCATGGGGTTTCTCCGTTTCCGGCATCGCCGCGCTCGGCCGCAGCGCTGGCGAAGACTGTCACAAATTTCGTCGCCGAGTGTGGGTTTTTCGGCCCGACGATTGCCGCCTCACGGGCTGAGAAGGCGGACTGTGCCGGAAAGATGCGGCAGGGTCGCGGCGGACGCAAAGCGGCGATCGGCGGTCACGACATGCGTCTGATGGCGCAGCGCCAGCGCCAGATAGAGGCAATCGTAGATGGGATGACCGAGTTCGATCGCCAATTTCAGCGCCCTCTGCAAAATTGGTTCGATCGGTTGTGATGTGACCGGTGCGTTTCGCAGCGCCGATAAGCGGGCATCTGCTTCATCGGCCGTAATCTCGCCGATACGCTGTCTGCGCCACAGCGCATTTCCAGATTCTGCGAGCCATATTACCGGTGCGATCAGGTCGTGATCATCCAACAGCGCATCGGCCGCCTCGCTGCCCGTCTCTCGCAGCACCCATTTCACGGCGACCGACGCGTCAATAACAATTCTCACCGTTCGTCGCGATCCTGGCGAATGAGCTCCTCCGAGCCGATCGAGATACGGCCGCGCGTCGCTTCGCGCAGCGCTGCGGCGCGCTCGCGAAATTCGGCGCGGCCGGCACGCAGGACTTCTTCCAGAATGATGCGGTGCTCAGCTTCGGCGCTGCGGCCGTGCTCGGCGGCTCTGCGCTTTAGCGCTTCGACGACATCCTGGGGGACGTCCCGAACCAGCAGCTGTGGCATCTAATCTCTCCCAAATTGTTGCTATCATATGATAGCAACAGAGTGCCGGAAGTCCAGCGGCTGGGCCGGGGTGGCGACTCCGCGGCGCGTGCATTAAATGTTGACCGTGGGCTCGAACCTCTGGGGTTGCGCGGCTCGCATTGTCTGCCCGCCCTCTTCCGACGGAGAGGGATTTTGTTGCGATCGGATGTTCGATGGATGTTGCCCTACCGGCCAAGCTGCCCGCCGCGGTCAACGATACGCTCGCGATGCTCGGCAGCGCCGATTACATCGCCGACCGCAGCCTGGCGACGGCGGTGCATCTGGCGCTGCACCTGAAGCGGCCGTTGTTTCTCGAAGGCGAGGCCGGGGTCGGCAAGACCGAAATTGCCAAGGTCTTGGCGACGGCGCTCGCGCGGCGGCTCATTCGCCTGCAATGCTACGAGGGGCTCGATGTCGCCTCGGCGGTGTACGAATGGGATTATGCCCGGCAGATGATCGAGATCCGTCTCGCCGAGGCGGCCGAGGAGGACCGCGGGCGAGATCGAGAGCACGATCTTCTCCGACCGGTTTCTGATCAAGCGGCCGCTCTTGCAGGCGCTGGAGCCCGACATCGCCGGTCCCCCGGTGCTGTTGATCGACGAGCTCGACCGCACCGACGAGCCGTTCGAGGCGTATCTCCTCGAGCTGCTCTCCGACTTCCAGGTGACGATCCCGGAAATCGGCACGATCCACGCCGCCGAGCCGCCGATCGTGATCATCACCTCGAACCGCACCCGCGAGATCCACGACGCGCTGAAGCGGCGCTGCTTTTATTATTGGGTCGATTACCCGAATGCGGCGCGCGAACTCGAGATCCTGAAGCGCAAGGCCCCGGGGGCGAGCGAGCACCTGTCGCGCGAGGTCGTTGGCTTTGTGCAGAGGCTGCGGACGATGGATTTGTTCAAATTGCCGGGCATCGCCGAGACCATCGACTGGACCGAGGCGCTGATGCAACTGGACGTGCTGGAGCTGAGCCCGCACGCGATCAACGACACCTTGGGCGTCTTGCTGAAATACCAGGACGACATCGCCCGCCTGCAAGGCAGCGAAGCCGCCCGCCTGCTCGGCCAAGTCAAAGCCGAAGCCACTGCGACGGTGGCGTGATTATGAGCCGGGTTATTCCTCAATCTCCCAGTGGGCGCTTCTTCTCGTGAATGAGGATCAAATTGCGCGGAAATCAGTGGGGACGCTCTCGCCCGACGACGCGCGCGCGCTCCGAGAATCCCACTGCGGAACACCTGCTCCAGTTCGGCCGCCTTCGCTTGAGCTTGAACGGCTGAGCTGCATGATTGGCCGACTGACACCAACGTCCGCCAGAAATTTTCAACACCCTCCCGCGCCAATTTGCGATGGGAATGTGCCTTGAACTCCGCCACAATCAATTGGCTCAGTGTTTTGATGGCGTCGGGCGATAGCTTCAGCTGCGCAGAGATCTCATTTGCCTCTGCTTCCAAAGCTGCAAATGCCTCTCCGTTGTCTTCCCCGGCGTGGTCGATCGCAGGCCAATGCTTCTCGAAGAGATCCCGCGCGGTCATAGCAAGGTGCTCTGAGCATCATCCCCTCTCGTAGCGGAACCACGTTTCCCGACCCGATCTCTGACATCCCCGCCTCCGTTAAACCCCAAGCGACGCTCGCCACTGCCGCACAGGGCCGCCAACAAGTTGAACCGGATACTGCGCTGTGATCGTAGGCATATTCCGTCCATTTTCCGTCATGACCGGGCTTGACCCGGTCATCCACGCAGCCGCGGAAGGCGCGAGACGTGGGTGGCCGGATCAAGTCCGGCCATGACGCTATTGCGCCATGTGAATGTCCGCTCAAACGCCACCCGAGCCAAAACCGGAAACCGGCGGGCGGCTGCTCGCCAATCTGATGCATTTCGCCCGCACCCTGCGCGCCGCCGGGCTGCCGGTGGGTCCCGGCAAGGTCATCGATGCGGTGCAGGCGGTAGAGACCGTCGGCATCACCGACCGCCGCGATTTCTACTGGACATTGCACGCGGTGTTCGTCAACCGGCCGGACCAGCGGCTGATCTTCGACCAGGCCTTTCACATCTTCTGGCGCAATCCCGATCTGTTGAAAAAAATGATGGGGCTGGTGCTGCCGGAATTGCGGGTCGAGGCCGAAGAGGATCGCGGCGCCGAGATGGCGCGCCGCCTCGCCGAGGCATTGCATCCCGGCCAACAGCAGGAAACCGGCGAGCCCGAGGAGACCGAGACCGAGACCGAGATCGACGCGGTCATGACCTTTTCCGACCGCGAGCAATTGCGCGGCATGGATTTCGAGAAGATGTCGTTGGACGAGCTGGCCCGCGCCAGGGCGGCGATCGCGCGGCTGCGCCTGCCGGTGCAGGATGTCCCGACCCGCCGCTTCGCCCCCGACCGTCGCGGGGCCCGCGCCGATCTGCGCGCGACGATGCGTGCCGCATTGCGCTCGGGCGGCCTGATTGAGCTGAAACGCAAGAGCCGGCGCCGGCGGCCGCCGCCGCTCGTCGTGTTGTGCGACATCTCCGGCTCGATGAGCCGCTACAGCCGGGTCTTCCTGCATTTTATGCATACG
The DNA here is from genome assembly GCA_963795485.1 of uncultured Alphaproteobacteria bacterium. Classification (GTDB taxonomy): domain Bacteria; phylum Pseudomonadota; class Alphaproteobacteria; order ATCC43930; family CGMCC-115725; genus AP-15. Next base: position 253,323 of record CAWCIL010000003.1, on the reverse strand, counting down.
GTCACCAACGACCGCGACCGGGTCCACGACTTCGTCTTTGGCACCCGGCTGACCAACATTACCCGCTATCTGCGCCACCGCGATGTCGATCTGGCGCTGGAGCGGGTCGGCGAGGCGGTCGCCGACTGGTCGGGCGGGACCCGCATCGGCCATTCGATCGCCGAGTTCAACCGGCTGTGGTCGCGCCGCCTGTTGGGCCAGGGGGCGATCGTGCTGCTGATCACCGACGGGCTCGACCGCGATGCCGGCGCCGGGCTCGCCCGCGAGATGGACCGGCTGCACCGCTCGTGCCGTCGGCTGATTTGGCTGAACCCGCTGTTGCGCTACGAGGGGTTCGAGCCAAGATCTCTCGGGATGAAGGCGATGATGCCCTATGTCGACGAGTTCCGGCCGGTGCACAATCTGGAAAGTCTCGAAGCTTTGATCGCGGTGCTGAGCGCGCCCTTCGCGCGGCGCGGCGCGGCGGCGGCATGGCAGCACAAAGAGGAGAGGGCGGCATGAGCGATACGGCGGAAATCCTCGAACAGGCGGCGCGCTGGCGCGAGGCCGGGTCGGGAGTGGCATTGGCGACCGTAGTCGCCACGTGGGGTTCGTCGCCGCGGCCGATCGGCGCCAAGCTCGCGGTTAACGACAAGGGCGCCATGGTCGGGTCGGTGTCGGGCGGCTGCGTCGAGGGTGCGGTCGTCGAGGAGGCGCTCGCAGCAATCCGCGACGGCAAGCCGCGGCTCCTCGATTTCGGCGTCAGCGACGACCAGGCCTGGGAAGTCGGCCTCGCCTGCGGCGGCAAGATCCAGATCTTTGTCGAGCGCGTCGAATGAAGGGGCGCATCCTCGACCGGGTCGTCGCGGCGGCCCGCGAGCACCGCTCGACGGCTCTGGCCACCGACATCGTCACCGGCCGGCAATTGCTGCTCGACGGCGCCGGCGCCGAGGGCGACCTGGCACTCGACGACGCGGCGCTCGGCACAATGCGCGAGGCGTTGCGCACCGACCGCAACCGCACGATCGAGACGCCCGCGGGGCGCGTCTTTGTCGAGGTGTTCAGCCCGCCGCGGCGCTGCTTTGTGGTCGGCGCCGTGCATATCGCGCAGCCATTGGTGCAGATGCTGGCGCTGGCCGATTACGCGGTGACAGTTATCGACCCGCGCGGCTCCTTCGCCACCGAGGCGCGCTTTCCGATTACCGCGCTGACCCAGGAATGGCCCGACGAGGCGCTCGAACGGCTGCACCCCGACCGTGCCTCGGCGGTCGTGACCTTGACCCACGACCCTAAGATCGACGACCCGGCCCTGGCCGTGGCGTTGCGCTCGGGCTGCTTCTACATCGGCGCGCTCGGCTCGCGCCGCACCCACGCCGCGCGCTGTTCCCGGCTCAAGGAATTGGGTTTCGGCGACGATGACCTCGCCCGCATTCACGCCCCGATCGGCTTGGCCATCGGCGGAGTGTCGCCGGCCGAGGTGGCGATCTCGATCGTTGCCCAGATGACCCAGATCCTGCGCCACGCCCGGGCCGCGGAGGCGGCATGAGATTTGGCGAGGTTCCGATCGCCGAGGCCGCAGGCGCGATCCTCGCGCACAGCCTGAAGCTCGGGACGACGGCGCTCAAAAAGGGCCGAGTGCTGTCGGCTGCCGATGTCGAGCTGATCGCCGCCTCCGGCGTCTCGCAGATCGCCGTCGCGCGCCTCGATCCAGGCGACATTCCCGAAGACGAAGCGGCGCGACGGGTTGCGATCGCCGCCGCCGGGCCCGGCATCTCGGTCGCAACGCCGTTCACTGGGCGCGCCAATCTCCACGCCGAGGGGCGCGGGCTGTTGGTCTTCGCGCGCGAGCGGATCGATCGGCTCAATCTCGTGGACGAAGCGATCACGCTGGGGACATTGCCGCCCTACGCGGTTGTCGAGCCGCGGCAGATGATCGCGACCGTCAAGATCATCCCGTTTTCTGCTGCCGAAGCGGCGGTCGAGCATTGCGTCGAGGCGGCGATTGCCGAAGGCCCGCTGCTGCGGCTGGCGCCGTTTCAAGACCTCTCGTTCGGGCTGGTCCAGACCCGGCTGCCGGGCCTCAAGGAGAGCATCCTCGACAAGACCCGCGAGGTGACCGAGCGGCGGCTCGGCGCTCTCGGCTGCAAACTCGCCTTCGAGGAGCGCTGCGCCCATGTCGCCGGCGAACTGGCGGCACGGATCCGCGACGCGCTCGGCCACGGCATCGACATGCTGCTGATCCACGGCGCTTCGGCGATTCTCGACCGGCGCGACGTGATCCCGGCGGCGATCACCGCTGCCGGTGGGCGGATCGACCATTTCGGCATGCCGGTCGATCCCGGCAACCTGCTGCTGCTCGGGCATGTCGGCGAGCATGCGGTGCTGGGGCTGCCCGGCTGCGCCCGGTCGCCCAAGGTCAACGGCTTCGACTGGGTGCTGGAGCGCCTGGTCGCGGGGCTGCCGGTCGGGCCGGCCGAGATCATGCGCATGGGCAGCGGCGGCCTCTTGGCCGAGATCCCGTCGCGGCCGTTGCCGCGGGCCGGGGCGACGCCGCCCGCACCTCGGGAAAAAACTCAAGGTCCGCGGATCGGCGCGCTGCTTCTGGCCGCGGGACAATCGCGGCGGATGGGCGGCCCGAACAAGCTGCTCGCTGAAATCGACGGCATTCCGATGGTGGCGCGGGTGGCGCGCCGGCTGCTGGCGTCGCGGGCGCGGCCGATCGTCGCCGTCCTCGGCAATCGCGCCGACGAGGTCGATACCGCCCTCGGCAAGCTGCCGGTCGAGCGGGTGCGCAACCCCGACTTCGCCGACGGGCTGTCGACCTCGCTGAAGCGCGGCATCGCGGCATTGCCCGCCGATCTCGACGGTGCGCTCGTGTGCCTCGGCGATATGCCGCTCGTCGCCGGCCGGCACATCGACCGGCTGATCGCGGCCTTCAACCCGCTCGAGGGGCGGGCGATCATTGTGCCCACCCGGCACGGCAAGCGCGGCAACCCGGTGCTGTGGGCGCGACAGTTCTTCCCCGAGATGGCCCGGATCGCCGGCGACGTCGGGGCCCGGCACCTGATCGGCGAGCACGCCGAGCTGGTCGCCGAGATCGAGATGGACGACGACGCGATCCTCGTCGACATCGACACCCCAGAAGCGCTCGACGCGTTGCGGGCAAAGACCAAGCCGGCCGTTCAGCCCGCCGGCCTAGGTCCGCGACAGGGGTACCCCCTGCCCTGCGGCTGAACCGCCATCTCCCGTTCCTACAGCTTCATTTACCCGCTGGGCCCGCACCCACCAGGACAGCTCCTACACGGACGGCTCGCCCGCAATTGACGGCGCTCGCCGCGGCGGCCGGGGTCGGGCTGGTCCTTCGCGATCATCGCCACGCGACGTCGCGCACGAGCAACCGCGACCTCGACCCGATAAATCGGCCGTGGCCTCCGCTCATATTCCTGCGAAAGCGGCTTTAATCCAATCCTTCGCTTTCCCGTGCGAAGACCGTGACTCATCCCGCCACCGCTCAGTAATTCGCCCTCATGCGAGCATATAAAGACATTAAAAAAGCGATTTCGCGGAACGGATAGTGCCTGCGAGCCCGGGAACCCGAGCACACCGGCCGGCGAATATCTGCGCGAGCTGCGGTGTTCATAGGTTCCGGGCCTGCCCCGCTGGGGCATCCCGGAATGACTATCTCCTATGAACGGGATTGTTTAACAGGCTCGCGCGAAGCCGACGAGGATTGCCGCAAGCGATCGGATAACTTTAATGCCCCGAATTCGAGGTGGCTTGGCCGTTGTCGTTCGACCCCTGCGGTTGTTGCTCGACCTTTTGCCGGGCGTGCTTGGTCGCCTCGTGATGGCCGACGGCGCAGCCGGCTGCGGCGCCGAGCGCGCCGTGATGGCCCGCCATATGCCCGGCGGCGCCGCCGACCACGGCCCCCTTCAGGCACCCTGCCGCCTGCGCCGGCGCCCCAATCCAGCTGGCCGTTGCCAAGAACGCGACGGCTGCAGGCAACAACAAATATTTCATCCGAGTTTTCCTCCGCGGCACGCGATGCTGGTGCCAGTGAAAACAACGCCGGTGCATCCGGTCCGGTTCAATCTCGGGTTCCGTCGCCTTCGCGCCGCGCGATCCCCACGCTCTGTGGACCGCGAGCACGACACAATATAATGGATGGTAGCGGGAGAGGGATTTGAACCCCCGACCTTGGGATTATGATTCCCCTGCTCTAACCAGCTGAGCTACCCCGCCGCGCCGAGGCGGATATAGGAGATGGTCCGGTGAGGGTCAAGCCATGGCTGCCTGCCGCCGCATCCCGGCGCTTGATCCAGCCGCCGCCGAGCACCCGCTCGCCGTCGTAAAGAACAGCGGCCTGCCCGGGCGCGACCGCGTATGCCGGAGCGGCCAAAACCAGCTCAGCCTCGCCGGGCCCGGTGCCCGGGTAGAGCGTCGCCGGCATCGGCGGCTGCGCCGAGCGCAGCTTGGCCGCGAGCCCGACCCCGGCCGCGTTCGGCGGCTGCGGCATCAGCCAGTTGAGCTCGCCGAGCGACACCCGGGTTTCGGCCAATGCGGTTCTAGGCCCGACGACGACCCGACGACGCTCGGGCTCGATCGCCAGCACGTGCAGCGGCTCCGCCCCGGCGATCCCCAGCCCCTTCCTCTGGCCGACCGTGAAACGGGCGATGCCGCGGTGATGGCCGAGCACGTGTCCGGTGCGGTCGACGATCTCGCCCGGCTCCCCGGCCTCTGGCCGCAGCCGCTCGACGAGCCCGGCATAGGAGCCCTGCGGGACAAAGCAGATGTCCTGGCTGTCCGGCTTGTCCGCGACCGCGAGCCCGAAATGCCGGGCCAGCCGCCGAGTCTGGTCCTTCCCGAGCCCGCCCAGCGGAAAGCGCAGGAAATCGAGCTCGGCCCGCGTCGTCGCAAACAGGAAATAGCTCTGGTCGCGGGTTCCGTCGCGGGCGCGGTGCAGTTCGGGCCCAAGGGGTCCGGTCACCCGTCGGACATAATGTCCGGTCGCCAGCGCCGCAGCGCCGAGATCGCGCGCGGTCGCCAACAGATCGCGAAACTTGATCCGTTGGTTGCAGCGAATGCACGGCACCGGGGTTTCGCCGCGGCCATAGGATCGAGCGAAATCCTCGATCACTTGGCTGCGAAAACGGCTCTCGTAATCGAGCACATAATGGGCGATCCCGAGTTGGCGGGCGACGCGCGCGGCATCGTCGATATCCTGCCCGGCGCAGCACGCCCCTTTACGCCCCAGGGCCGCGCCATGGTCGTAGAGCTGCAAGGTGATGCCGACCACCTCAAAGCCGCGCTCGGCCAACACGGCGGCGGTCACCGATGAATCGACCCCGCCCGACATGGCGACGACGACCCGGAGGGTAGCCGGGTCGCCAGCGAGATCAATGTCTTCGAGAACACTCCTCATGCACGAGACTATAGGGCCGCGCGGCGGGCTTGCAACCGGGCTCGGCTTCGCTGCGCCCGTGCATCAGTCGGCGAGAGCGCGCTCCATCGCAGCCGCCAGCTCCTGCGTCCGATAGGGCTTATGGACAAACACCTCCTGTCGGCCGGGCAGGCGCTGCTTCAGCGCGGCGTGGCCGAGGTAGCCGGAGGTGAAGACGATTTTGACCCCGCGGCCGAGCTGCCGGACTTCCTCGGCCAATGCCAGGCCGTCGAGCCTTCCCGGCATCACTAGATCGGTAAAGACGAGATCGATCCCGCGCTCGGCCTGCACGATGGCCAGAGCGGCATCCCCGCTCGGCGCCACCATCGTCCGATAGCCGAGAAATTCGAGAAGATCGGCGGCGAGATCACGCAGCTCGGGATCGTCCTCGACGACAAGGACGCCGACCGTCCCTGCCGACTTGCGCACCCGAGACTCCGACACCGTGTACCCTCCGCCCTTTGTCGCACCAGCGCCACACTTGGTCAACACCGCGACCGTCGTCGAATTCCCGATCAGAGATGCCGGCGGCGCAGAGCTGGGCGCAGCTAATGCGCGGCTGCCAGCCCCATCTGCCAAAAATCGGCCTCCAATTTGGCAGAGATGGCAAAATTGGCGGCAAGAGACGGGAAGCGGCCTTCGCCGCCGCGGCGCGCGAACTGGTCGTCGAGCGCGGTCTCGGCTTCGTGGGCGAGGTCCCGGTACTCGGCGCCGGCATACATTTCGAGCCATTCGCGGTAGCGGTTGCCGTCAAGCCGGGTCGCGGGATCGGCCATTCGCTCGGCCGCGATCGCGGCGTAGCCGAGGATGCACGGTGCGAGCGCGGTTTCGAGGTCGAGCCGATCCCCGGCCAGACCGCGGTCAAGCACGAACCGGGTGTAGGCGATCGTCTCCATCGCCTCGGGTGCGGCCGCCATCGCTGTCTCCGACAGGCCCCAGCCGCGGCAATAGTCGATGTGCAGGCCGATCTCGACATCGAGGGTCGCGGCCACCAGCCGCTGCGCCCGGCGCATCTCCGCGAGCGTATCCGATTTATAGATCGCCAGGCCCCAGGCGCGCGCGAAGTGGATCAGAAAGAGATAGTCCTGGACCAGATAGCGCCGAAAGCAGGTCTCCGGCAGCTCGCCTTTGGCCAAAAGCAGGACAAATTCGTGCCGAGTGTAGGTGCGCCATGCGTCTGGGGAGGCCGCGACCAGCCGGGAAAAGAGCCCGTCCGCCATTTGCCGGGCCGCCCTCTCAGCCGAGCAGCAGGTTGCGGGTCGTCGCCGGCAGCCGCAGCGTCAGCCCGTCGAGCTCCTCGGTGATGACGATCTGGCAGCCGAGCCGCGAGGTCCGGGTGAGATTGAAGGCCAGATCGAGCATGTCCTCTTCGTCCTCGCTCGCCTCCTTCAGCAGATCGTACCATTCGGGGTTGACGATCACGTGGCAGGTCGAGCAGGCGAGCGAGCCTTCGCACGCTCCTTCGATGTCGATGCCGTGGCGATGGGCGATTTCGAGCACCGACAGCCCAAGGGGTGCCTCGACCTCGCGGCGGCTCCCATCGCGCTCGATGAACACGATCTTCGGCATCAGCCGAAATTCGCGCCCGGCTCGATGCCCGGCTCCGGCCGCGGCGCCAAATCCTCGGCGAGGACAGCCGCGGCCAGCACCGGCGCCGTGCCCGCCGGCAGCTCGGCCGCCACGACCAGTCGAAGAACCGTGAGCCCAGCCTCAGCCGCAGCCTCGGCCAGACGCGCGGACTCAACCTTGTCGGCGGCGGCGACAACAATGACGACGGCATGGGTCGCCGGCCGCGCGAGCGCGCGCTCGGCCCGCAGCCGCGCCCCGGCGAACAGCTCCTCCCATCGCTCCAGGCCGGCATCAAGGGCGGGAACCGGCAAATCCTGCTCAAAACCCTCGCGATCGGCCAGCACCGCCGCATTGCCGCCGACCGACACCGCCACCTGCAGCTCGGCGCCGCTGACATCTATGGCGATCGCCATTCCCGGCGCGTCTGGATCGCCCGGGCCGCCGTCCGGCTCCTCGATCTGAAACAGCTTCACCGGAATTCTACCGGAAGCAACTACACGTGAAAGGATTCGCCGCAGCCGCAGCGGCCTTTTTCGTTCGGGTTGCGAAAGGTGAATCCGTTCTGCAGCCTTTCCTCGACGTAATCCATCTCGGTGCCGAGGATGAACATCACCGCCTTCGGGTCGATCAGGACGGTCACGCCCCTGTCTTCGACGACCTCGTCGAACTTGCCCTTTTCGTCGGCATATTCGAGCGTATAGCTGAGCCCGGAGCAGCCGCGCGCGCGCACCCCGATCCGCACCCCGGCCGACGGTTTGCCGCGCTTGGCCAGCAATGCCTGGATCCGCTGCGCCGCGGCTTCCGTCACCGTCATCGCCTGCGTTCTCGCCCTCATCCGCTTCTCCAATGCCCAAGCTGATTATGTGGGTGCGCCTTGCTGCTTATGCAGCGGATTCGCGGCAGCGAGCCGGGCCGCAGCCGCAGCCAGCGCGTCGATTGCGAAATCGACTTCGGCCGCGGTGTTGAAACGGCCGAGGCCAATGCGGATTGCCGAATTAGCGACTGCGTCTGGAAGCCCGAGGGCGCGCAGCACATAAGAAGGCTCGACCGTGGCCGAGGTGCAGGCCGAACCGGTCGAAATCGCGATCGCTGGGCACGCCTCGATCAGCGCCGGCGCGTCGGTTCCCGGAAAGCTCAGATTGAGATTGCCGGCGAGCCGCTGCTCGGCGTCGCCGTTGAGACCGAGCCCGGGACCCGTCGCGCCAGACCCTGATAGAGCCGATCGCGGAGCTGACGCAGCCGCGCCGCTTCCTCCGCCATCTCGGCGCCGGCGATCGTCGCCGCCCGACCGAGCCCAACGCAAAGCGGCGTCGGCAAGGTGCCGGAGCGCAGCCCCCGCTCCTGCCCGCCGCCGTCGATCAACGGCAACAGACGTACCCGCGGGCGACGTCGAACATAAAGCGCGCCGACCCCCTTCGGCCCGTACATCTTGTGGCCGGAGATCGACATGAGGTCGATCTGCATCGCCTCGACATCGATCGGGATCTTGCCCACGGCCTGTGCTGCGTCGCTGTGGAACAGCACCCGCTTCGCATGGCACAGCGCCCCGATCTCAGCGAGCGGCTGGATCACCCCGATCTCGTTGTGCGCCGCCATGACCGAGACCAGCAAGGTGCGCTCGCCGAGCGCCGCCATCAGCTTGCCGAGATCGACCAGCCCGTCGGGCTCGACCGGCAGATAGGTGACCTCAAATCCCTCGCGTTCGAGCTGCGCGCAGCTTTCGAGCACGCATTTGTGCTCGGTCGCCAGGGTCACCACGTGGTCGCGGACGGCACCGCCGCGCGCATGGGCGCGGGCGAAGTGGGCGGCACCCTTGATCGCGAGATTGTTCGCTTCGGTGGCGCCAGAGGTGAACACGATCTCGCGCGGATCGGCATGGATCAGCGCGGCCAACTCGGCCCGCGCGCGCTCGACCGCCTCGGCAGCGATATTGCCGTAGGCGTGGCTGGTGCTGTGCGGGTTTCCGAAATGCTCGGTGAAATAAGGCAACATCGCCTCGAGCACGCGCGGATCGACTCGGGTCGAAGACTGGTTGTCGAGATAGATCGGCGGCGTGTTTGCTCCGTCGCCTCGGAGTGCCTGGCCGGGTGTCGGGTTCATGCCGCGCGCCCCTCCCGGGCCCAGCCGCGCCGGCGGCGATAGAGCGCGGACCAGGATCGCAGGAAATGGGCCAAATCGGCCTCGGTCGTGCTCCAGCCGAGGCTGACCCGGATCGTCGAGCGGGCGATCTCGGGCGAGACTCCCATCGCCGCCAGCACATGGCTCGGCCCGACCTTGCCCGACGAACAGGCCGCACCAGCGCTGACCATGACCCCGTCGAGATCGAGCGCGATGATCTGGGTTTCTGCGGCGACGCCCGGCATCGCAATGGCCGCGGTACTGGGCAGGCGAGGTGCTGCGGAGCCTAGCACCACGGCCTCGGGCATCGTCGCCGCAACTTCGACCTCCAACCCGTCGCGCAGCACCCGCACCCGGTCATAGGCCCCGAGTTCGGCGGCGGCAGCTTCGGCGGCGGCGGCGAACCCGGCGATCCCCGGCAGGTTTTCAGTGCCGGCGCGGCGCCCGTGCTCCTGCCCGCCGCCCCGCAGCAAGGCTGTCAGGTCGAGCCCGCCGGTCACGACCAGCGCACCCACTCCAGGCGGGCCGCCGAGCTTATGCGCCGACAACGTCAACAGATCGGCTCCGGTCGCGGTCATGTCGAGCGGGACCTTGCCCGCGGCCTGCACCGCGTCGCAATGATAGAGCGCGCCGTGGGCGTGGGCGATCGCGGCGATTTCCGCTGCCGGCTGGATCACACCGGTCTCGTTGTTGGCGAGCATGACCGACACCAATGCCGGCCGGGAATCCTCGAGCAGCAGAGATTCGAGCATGTCGAGCCGGACGACGCCATCGCGGTCAACCGGGATCTCCTGGGCCTGGGGGACGGCCCGCCGCACCGAATCATGCTCGACCGCCGAGACCAGGACGCGGAGGCGCCCGGCTCCGGCGAGGGCCAGATGGTTCGCTTCCGTGCCGCCGCTAACAAAGACGACGGTGCTGCTCGCCGCACCGACCAGCGCCGCGACCGCCGCACGGGCACTTTCTACCTCGGCCCGCGCCCTGCGGCCCCAGCGGTGGACCGAGGAAGGATTGCCGCAGCGCGCCAGCGCGGCCGCAACCGCCGCCGCCGCTTCGGGCCGCAGAGGTGCCGTGGCGTTCCAGTCGAGATAGGTCTCTTTCCGGGACATGGCGCGATTGCTCATCGGGTTCCGGCCGCGGCGGCAGCGCCAAAGGCTTCGCGATGGAGCCGGCCGCTGGTCCCGAGCACACGGTGGTCGCACACATCCGCGAGCGAGACCGAGCTCAAATAAATGTGGATCTGGTTGCCGAGCTCTTCCCACAAATCATGGGTCATACAGCGGCTCTGGTTGCCGCGGCAGCCGACCGGAGCGCCGGGAGCGCAACGGGTGGCGCGGATCGGCTCGTCGACCGCGAGAATGACGTCGGCGATGCGGATGTCGGCGCGGTCATGAGCCAGGAGATAGCCGCCGCCCGGCCCGCGCACGCTCTTGACGAGGCTCCCCTTGCGCAACATCGCAAACAGCTGCTCGAGATAGGAGAGCGAAATCTCCTGCCGCTCGGCAATCTCGGCGAGCGACACCGGCTCGCCGCCGCTGTGCTGGGCCAGATCGACCATCGCCATGACGGCGTAGCGTCCCTTGGTGCTGAGCCTCACCCCGCGGCCCTCAGGGTACGCGCTCGTTCTCGTCGGCGCCGTTGCCGGGGTGCAGCTCAGCCATGTCGACCGTGCCCGGTCGACCGCGCAGCAGAGTCGGCCTCTTCGAGCTCAGCCAGGCGCGCCCGCAGGCTCGTGACCTCGTCGAGCAGCCCGTTCAGCGCCCGCGCGATCGGATCGGGGATTTCCTCGCCCGGGATGCCGTAAGCTTGGAACACCGATTCGGACTGCTTCTCAGCACCGCGCCTGGCGACCGGACGGGCCGAGGGACCGACCATCGTCACCCGATCGGGCACTTCCGACAGTACAACGGCCTGCGCAGCAATCCGCGCGCCATCGCCGACGCGGAACGGGCCGAGAATCTGTGCGCCGGAACCGACGATGACGCCATTGCCAAGGGTCGGATGCCGTTTTTGGCCATGTTCGCCGCGCCGCGGCGCCCTGCCGCCCAAAGTCACGTCATGGTAGAGAGTGCAGTCGTCGCCGATCTCGGCAGTCTCGCCGATAACGACCCCCATCCCATGGTCAATGAACAGTCGCTTGCCGATATGAGCCCCGGGATGGATCTCGATTCCGGTCAGCACCCGCCCGACATGCGACACGAAGCGCCCGGCGAGCAGCCAGCCGCGCCGCCACAGCCAATGGGCCAGCCGGTGGAACACGACGGCGTGAAACCCTGGGTAGCATAACGCCACCTCGATCCGCGACCGTGCCGCGGGATCGCGGGCCAGCGTGGCATCTATTTCGTCGCGCAGGTTTTTCAGCAGCATCGTTGCCACTATATTAACGTCCCTGGGGCACTGCCCGCGGCAGCCGATTTCGCCGCGCGGACGCCATGAACGAGCATATAATTGTCCGACAAAAATGATCAAGAATTGCGGACGCAAAGGCAGCCCACCGGGGTGTCGGTGACCGAGCGGCATCCTGGGATGTCGGCTCGGGTGCCGGTTGGCGAATATCGGTTGGAACAATCATGCCTGATGTGATCATCAACGGGCCGGAGGGCCGGATCGAGGCGCGCTATCACCACAGCCGGGCCCCGGCCTCGGCGATGGCGCTGGTGCTGCACCCGCACCCGCAGCACGGCGGCACCATGAACAACAAGCTCGTCTACGCCCTTTACCAATCCTTCGTGCGTCACGGTTTTTCCACCCTGCGCTTCAACTTTCGCGGAGTCGGGCGCAGCCAGGGAAGCTTCGACCGCGGCGAGGGCGAGCTGTCCGACGCGGCCTCGGCGCTCGATTGGATGCAGACCTACAACCCCAATGCCGCAACCTGCTGGGTCGCCGGCTTTTCCTTCGGGGCGTGGATCGGCATGCAGCTGTTGATGCGTCGGCCCGAGATCGAGAGCTTTATCGCGATCGCTCCGCCCGCCAACATCTACGACTTTACCTTTCTCGCACCTTGTCCGTCATCGGGGCTGATCCTGCAGGGCGACCACGACACGGTGGTGCCGGTCGAACTCGGTGCAGAAGCTCGTCGCCAAGCTGTCGCACCAGCGCGACATCAAGATCGATTTTCGCAAGATTCCGGGCGCCGACCACTATTTCGCCGACAACCTCGACACGATCACCAGCCACGTGGACGGCTATATCCGCGATCACGCCCGCCTCGCCGAGAAGGTCCCGGTCACCCCCCAGGGCCGCGGCGTCCGCTGACCGCGGAGGTCGGCTCAGTCGGCGAACGGGTCGCGCACCAGCACCGTGTCGTCGCGCTCGGGGCTGGTGGATAGGAGTGCGACCGGCGCGCCGATCAGCTCTTCGAGCCGGCGGATGTATTTGATCGCAGTTGCCGGCAGGTCGGCCCAGGAGCGCGCTCCCCGGGTGCTCTCGCGCCAGCCCTCGGCGGTTTCATAGATCGGTTCGATCTCGGCCTGTGCGGTCATCCCCGCCGGAACGTAATCGTAGGTGTCGCCGCCGCGGCGATAGGCCACGCAGATCTCGATCCGGTCGAAGCCGTCGAGCACGTCGAGCTTGGTCAGGGCGATGCCGCGGATGCCGCCGGTCTTGATCGCCTGGCGGACCGCGACGGCATCGAACCAGCCGCAGCGCCGCTTGCGCCCGGTGACGACGCCGAACTCGCGGCCGCGCTCGCCGAGCGTCTGCCCGACCACATCCGTGAGCTCGGTCGGAAACGGTCCGCTGCCGACGCGGGTCGTGTAGGCTTTGGTGATGCCGAGCACAAAACCGACCGCCGAGGCGGCAATTCCCGACCCGGCCGCGGCCTGCCCGGCAACCGTGTTCGACGAGGTCACGTAGGGATAGGTGCCGTGATCGACGTCGAGCATCGCCCCTTGCGCGCCTTCGAACAGAATGCGTCTGCCTTGGCTGCGCGCCTCGTCGAGCACGCGCCAGACCGGCCCGGCATACGGCAGAACCCGGGGCGCTATCTTGCGCAGCCGCGCGAGCAGTTCGCCGCGGTCGATCTCGGGCTCGCCGAGCCCACGCAGCAAAGCGTTATGGTGCAGCAGCAAATCGTCGACGCGCCATTCGAGAGCCCGGCCGTCGGCGAGGTCGCAGACCCGGATTGCCCGGCGCCCGACCTTGTCCTCATAAGCGGGACCGATGCCGCGACCGGTGGTGCCGAGCTTTTTGTCGCCGCGCCGCTCCTCGCGGGCACGATCGAGAGCACCGTGCGAGGGCAGGATCAACGCGGCATTGTCGGCGAGCTTCAGGGTCTGCGGGCTGACATCGACGCCCTGTTTGCGGATCGCATCGATCTCGTCGACCAATGCCCAGGGATCGACGACGACGCCGTTGCCGATGATCGACAATTTGCCTGGCCGCACGACCCCGGAGGGTAGGAGGCTCAGCTTGTACTCGACATTGCCGATCACGATGGTGTGGCCGGCATTGTGGCCGCCCTGAAAGCGCACGACGACATCGGCGCGTTCCGACAGCCAGTCGACGATCTTGCCCTTGCCCTCGTCGCCCCATTGAGCGCCGACGACGGCGACATTGCCCATCGGGCACCTCCCTCAGCCGAGCGCCAGCGGCTCACCGCCGACGAGGACATGGCTGCAGCCGAGCCGGCGCGCTTCCGCCCGCCAATCGGCAACAGAATCGAGCGCGGCAACGGTGATCCAGCCCTGCTCGCGCAGCCGATCGGCACGGCCCCGATCGGCGGCGAGCGGCAGCAGCAGGCGGCGGGGTGTCGGCATCTCCGGCAGGGTCCGCAGGATCGTGTCGGTATAAAGTGTGAACCCGGTCGCCGGCTCAGCCACGGCCGGGTCGCCGGCCTGATAGCGGCCGCCGCGGCCGAGCTCGCCGGTCGAGCCGCCGCCGGCGAAAAACGTGAAGCTGATCCCGCTATGGTATTCGAAACCGCGGTTCTCGACCGGGTCGACCGTCGCCTTGAGCCGGGGCGCGGCCGCGGCGAGCCCGTCGAGCACGGTGCCGAGCCGCGCGCGTTCGGCCCGCGCCCGCGCCGGCAGCTCCACCCGGTCGAGGGCGGCGAGCGCCGCGGCCGCCGGCCCGGCGGCGGCGAGCAGCATTCCCAAGAGCTCTCCGGCCTCCCCGGCGGTTTGCGCGACCGCGGCAGCATCCTTACGGTCGAGTGCGGCACGCAACGCCGTCGCGCGCTCGCCGTCGATGCCAAAGGCCTCGGTCACCGCCGGGACCAAGGTCGGCGTGGTGATGTCGACCGACAGATGCGGCACGCCGAGTGCGGCCAGCGCTTCGCCGGCGGTCGCGATCACTTCGACGTCGGCGCCGGGCCCCTCGGCGCCGATCAGCTCGGCGCCGACCTGGCCGATCTGGCGCTCCGGCCGGATCTCCGAGCCCTTGACCCGCAGCACCTGGCCGGCGTAGCTCAAGCGCAGCGGCCGCGCCGCGGCGCCGAGCCGGGTCGCGGCAATGCGCGCGATCTGCGGGGTCATGTCGGCGCGCACTCCGACCATGCGGTGCGATTCCGGGTCCATCGTGCGGAAGGTGGCGGTGGCCATCGCCGCCCCGGCACCCGACAGCAAGGTTTCCTCGAATTCGACGAGCGGCGGCTTGACCCGCTGGTAGCCGTGCGCGGCCAGGATCGCCATCAGCCGCGAGACGACCTGCGCCTCGAGCTCGGCCTCGGGCGGCAGCAGGTCGTGCATGCCGGCCGGCAACAGGGCCGGGTGCGGAACATCGTTCATAGCCCGCATAGTCTACGCTGGCCGAGCGGTTCTCGGCTACACCGTGCCGACGCCACCACAGCCGGTCCGGATGCGATCAGACATCACTCGGACAGATCCGCGCTTCGCCGGGGTCGGGCGGTTTGGTCGCGGCGAGCATGGTCACCGGCATCGCGGTGCGCCAGCCCTCGAAACGGCCGAGCGGGGCGGCGTGGGCGACCGAGATGCGGGCGAGCTCGCCGCCGGTGCGCTGGCGCCACAGGGTCAGGATCGCCTCGCCCTGGAGGGTAACGGCGTTGGCGACGAGGCGCCCGCCCGGCGGTAGCGCGTCCCAGCACCGACCGAGGAGACCGGGTTCGCTCAGCCCGCCGCCGACAAAGATCGCGTCGGGCGGCTCGAGGCCGCGCAGCATTGCCGGGGCGCGGCCCGGGACGATCGCCAGGCCGGGCACGCCGAGCCGCCGACGGTTCCGCTCGATCAGCCCGCAGCGTTTGGGGTCGGCCTCGATCGCGACCGCCCGGCAGGACGGGTGACAGCGCATCCATTCGATGCCAATCGAGCCGCAGCCGGCGCCGACATCCCACAGGAATTCGCCGGGCGACGGCGCCAGATGCGCCAAGCTCGCCGCCCGCACATGGCGCTTGGTCAGCTGGCCGTCATTCTCGAAGGCGGCATCGGGCAACCCGGCGAGGGCGGAGAGTCGCACTGCGCCGGGGTCGGGCAGGCAATGCACGGCGACCAGGTTGAGGTCGGCGGTCTGCTCGTGGGGCCAGTCGGCGGCGCGGCCGTCGCGCCGGCGTTCGCGCGGGCCGCCGAGATGCTCGAGGACGCAGAGCCGGCTCGGCCCGAACCCGCGCTCGCGCAACAGCCGGGCGATCGCGGCAGGAGTTTGCCCGTTCTCGCTGAGGACCAAGAGGCGGGCCCCCGGATGGATCTGCGGATGCAGGGCCTCGAATGGCCGGCCGTGCACGCTCAGGGCGACCGCATCCTGCAGCGGCCAGCCGAGCCGAGCCGCCGCCAGGGCGAAAGACGAGGCGTGCGGATAAACGCGAAACTCCTCGGCAGGCAGCATCCGGGCGAGGCTGGCGCCGATGCCGAACCACATCGGGTCGCCGCTCGCCAGGACGCAGACCGGGGTCCCGCGCCTCGCCAGCAGCATCTCGAAGGCGGCGGCAAAGGGGCTCGGCCACGGGATGCGCTCCGGCGCCCGGTCGGGTAACGGCGGGTCCGGCAGCAGCGCCAAATGGCGCCGGCCGCCGAAGAGGGTGCGGGCTTGGAGCAGCGCCGCGCGGGCCGGTTCGCCCAGCCCGGCGAGGCCGTCTTCGCCGATCCCCACCAAAGTCAGCCATGGCTGCATCTCTTTGCTCATCCGAGGAAGCTGCGTCGCCGCCCGAACATTCCGGTAAAGTCGGCCTGACGATGTTTTACGACAACCGGCAGGGTCATGTTATTGTGCCGCGCCGGCGGTGCCCGAGAGGGCCCCAGAGGGAACACGGTGCGGCATCGCGCCAATGCCGTGGCTGCCCCCGCAACTGTAGGCGGCGAGCCGTTCGTCGACAGCCACTGGCGGCTCCGGCCGCTGGGAAGGCGACGACACGGCGAGGACCCGCGAGCCAGGAGACCTGCCGCCGGTCGAGGTCACGTGCGAACCCGGCGGACGGGGCGTTCCGACGGGCGATCGGGGTGCTCAGCCGGCCCCGATCCCGCTCTGGCCAGCAATGCCGCGGGAGCGGGGCGATGGCGGACGGGTCCCACGAGATTGCCGACGAGCGCGCCGGTGCGTGCCGCGATGGGCGCGATTGCGCCTGCCCAGGCCTGTTCCGGATCGTTGCCGCGCGCGACGGCGGCATCTGCCGAATAAAGCTGCCGCTGGGCCACCTTTCCGGCGCCGAGGCGCGCGCCGTCGCCGAGGCCGCCGCCCGCTTCGGCAATGGGATCATCGAAGCGACCAACCGGGCGAACTTGCAAATCCGCGGCGTTCGCGCCGGCTGCGAAACCGCCCTGACCCACCGTCTGGTTAACGCCGGGCTCGGACCGACGCGGCCGGAAGCCGATGACAGCCGCAACGTCATGGTCAGCCCCTCGGCGGGCATCGACCCGCTCCAGGAAATCGATGTGCGGCCGGTCGCGCACGATCTTTTGGGCGCTGATGGAGAGCGCCGAGTCGTGCCGCGTGCTGTCACCAAAGTTCTGCCTGCTGGTCGATGGCGGCGAGGGTGTCGCCGCCGTCGCGCATCCGCACGACGTCTGGCTGGCGAGCATGCCCGGCGGTGCGAAGATGGCGCTCGGGTTCGCCGGCGTCCCGCCGACCGAGGCGGGGGACGACACCCCTTTTGTCGCCGTGGGTTCGGACCAGGCCGTCGCAGCCGTCGCGACGGCGCTCGCTCTGTTCGCCGAAGAGGCGCGACGCGACCCCGAGGTGACCCGCTTTCGGCACCTGTTCGAGCGGATCTCGCGCGCCGGGTTTTTCGAAAGGCTGGCGGAACGGCTGCCGGGCGGGGTCGAGCGCGGCGCGCAGGTTGCGGCTTGGCGTCGCCGAACGCCGGCGGCGCTGGGGCATGTCGGGGTCAGGGAGCAGCGCCGGCGAGGGTTGGCGTTCGTCGGCGCCGTCCCGCCGCTCGGTCGCCTGTCGCCCGACCTGTTGGTGCGGCTGGCCGAGATCGCCGAAGGGTTCGGCGACGGCGGCATTCGCCTGACCCCGTGGCAGAGCGTGATCATCCCCGGGATCCGGCGCGAACATACGCAGCGCGCCGTCGACGCACTGGAAGCCGCGGGTTTGACCTGCGATCCCGCGCATCCCTTGGCATCGATCGTCGCCTGCGCCGGGATGACCGGATGCGCGCGGGCGTTGTCCGACACCAAGGCGGATGCGCTCTCCCTGGCCAGGGCGCTCGGCCCCGCCGCCGGAGTGCCGCGCTCGATCCATCTGACCGGCTGCGCCAAATCCTGCGCCTGCGCCGGCGTCGCCGACGTGACCCTCCTCGCCTCGGCGCCAGGACGATACCAGCTGCTCGTCGCGGCGAGCGACCGCAGCAGCCGGTTCGGACGTCCGCTCGCCGGTGGCGTCAGGGTGCCGCAGGCCGCCGAATTCTTGCGCGAAATGGCGTCCACGCAACGCGCCGCTGCCGGCGGAGAGCGCGGATGATCGACTACCTGCGCGACGGCGCGGAAATCTACCGCCGCTCCTTCGCCACGGTCCGCGCCGAGGCCGATCTGAGCCGCATCCCCGCCGGCCTCGAACAGCTGGCGGTCAGAGTGGCCCATGCGAGCGGCATGGTCGACGTGATTGCCGACCTGGTGTTTTCGCCCGAGGCCGCCGAGGCAGGGCGGCGGGCCTTGTCGTCGGGTGCCCCGATCCTGTGCGATTCGCGGATGGTCGCCGCCGGGATCACCCGGTCGCGGCTGCCGGCGGACAATGCGGTTATCTGCACGCTCGGCGACCCGCTGGTGCCCGATCTCGCCGTACGGATCGGCAACACCCGCTCGGCCGCGGCGGTGGAGCTATGGCGCCCGCAGCTGGCCGGCGTCGGTGGCGGCGATCGGCAACGCGCCGACCGCCCTCTTCCGCCTCTTGGAGATGCTCGACGAGGGCGCCCCCAAGCCGGCGCTGATCATCGGCTTTCCGGTCGGGTTCGTCGGCGCCGCGGAAGCCAAGGAGCTGCTGGCCCGAGACAAAAGCGGCGTGCCCTTCATCGCGATCCGCGGGCGGCGCGGCGGCAGTGCCATGACCGCGGCGGCGGTCAACGCGCTGGCCACGGAGCGCGAGTAGATGGGGCGGCCGGGACGGCTGCTGGGCCTCGGCGTCGGCCCCGGCGATCCTGAGCTGATCACGTTGAAGGCGTTGCGCCGGCTGCGCGAGGCGCCGGTCGTCGCCTATCTCGCGGCCAAGGACAAGAAGGGCTACGCCTTCGCCATCGTCGAGGAATACTTGCGGCCTGAGCAAACCGTCGTGCCGCTTGGTCTTTCCGGTGACGACCGAACATCTGCCGCCGCCGTTGTGCTACGAAAAGATTATCTCGGATTTCTACGATGTGGCGGCCGAGAGCGCTCGCCGCCCATCTCGACCAGGGGCGCGACGTTGCGGTGATTTGCGAGGGCGATCCGTTTTTTTTCGGCTCGTTCATGTACCTGCACGACCGGCTGGCCGAGCGCTATCCGACCGAGATCGTCCCCGGGGTGTGCTCGGTCGTCGCCGGCGCGGCTGTGCTGGGCACGCCGCTCGCCTACCGCAACCAGAGCCTTGCCGTGCTGTCGGGGGTGCTCGCCGAGGAGGAGCTGGCGGCGCGCTTGGCCGAAGCCGATGCCGCGGCGATCCTGAAGCTCGGCAGCAATTTCGAGAAGGTGCGGCGCGTCGTCATTCGTCTCGGCTGCGGCGACCGCGCGCGCTATGTCGAGCGGGCGACGATGGCCAACGAACGCACGTTGCCGCTGACGCAGGTCGATCCGGAGACCGTGCCGTATTTTTCGATGATCCTGATCCCCGGACGCAGATGGCGGGGGTAGGCGGCCCGCCCGCGGCGATCCTCGTTCTCGGCGACGGCAGCCTCGTCGCGGCGCGCCGCGTCCAGCGCGCCCTGGACGGCGCGGTGATCCACGGGCTCTCGCGGCCGTGCGACCGGGGCCGACGCCCTTTTTACGAATTTCGGCGAGACCTTGCGCCGGCTGTTCGGCGACGATGTGCCGATCGTCGCGTTTTGCGCCGCCGGCATCGTGATCCGCGCGCTCGCACCGCTGCTGTCGGACAAGCGGGCCGAGCCGCCGGTCCTCGCCGTCGCTGAGGACGGCAGCGCCGTCGTGCCGCTGCTCGGCGGCTTGCGCGGCGTCAACGCGCTGGCGCGAAGGATCGGCGAGGCTTTGCACACCGTGCCGGCGATTACCGCGACCGGCGAGGTGCGGTTCGGGGCGGCGCTCGAAAACCCGCCGGACGGGTACGAGCTGCGCAACCCCGGCGACGCCAAGCGCTTCATGTCGGATCTGCTCGCCGGCGAACGGGCGAGGCTGTCGGGCGATGCGCCGTGGCTCGCCCGAACCGGGCTGCCCTTCGCGGCCGACGGCAACCTGTCGATCGCAGTGACGCCCGAGGAACGCGAGCCCGACGACCGCGAGCTGATCTTCCACCCGCGCGCGGTCGCGGTCGCGGTCGTCGCCGGCCACCCCGATCTGCCGCAGCGGGTCGCGGAAGCCCTCGGCCGCCTGCGGCTATCTTGGCATGCGGTCGCCGCTGTGGTCGCCGCCGAGCGCCACGCTGCGAAGCCCGAGATCCACGCCGCTGCCGCCATGCTCCCGCGGCCATTGCGATTTCTCGCGTCGCCGGCAGATATGGGCGACGAGCGCGCGGTCATCGCCGCCCTCCTGGATTGCGCCGTGCCCGACCCGGTGGCGCCCCCGGCAATCGACGGGCCGGTCGGGGTCGCGATCGCCGCCTCCCCGCTCGCGGTGACGGCGCTCGGCCGCGGCCGCGGGCATCTCGCCGTGATCGGGCTCGGCCCGGGCGGCGGCGGATGGCTGATCGCGGAAGCGCGTAGGTCGCTCGCTGCCGCTGAGGACATCGTCGGCTACGAGACCTATCTGCGCATGGCGGGCCCGTTTCGCGACGGGCAGACGATCCACGCCTCGGACAATCGCGCGGAAATGGACCGGGCGCGGCTGGCGTTGGCATTGGCGGCGCGCGGCCGCAGGGTCGCGATCGTATCGTCCGGCGATCCCGGGGTGTTCGCGATGGCCAGCGCCGTCATCGAGGCGCTCGACCGCTCGGACGATCCGGCGTGGCATGGCGTCGAGCTGGTCGTGATCCCGGGCGTCTCGGCGGCGCAGGCGGCGGCGGCGCGCGTCGGGGCGCCGCTCGGGCATGATTTCTGCGCGCTGTCGCTTTCCGACAACCTGAAGCCGTGGGCGGTCATCGAACGGCGGCTCGCGCTCGCCGCGGCGGCGGATCTGGTCCTGGCGCTGTACAACCCGGTGTCCCGCGCGCGCCCGTGGCAGCTCGGCCGCGCCGTCGAGATCGTTCGCCGCTGGCGTATGCCGGCGACCCCGGTGGTGCTGGGGCACGACCTCGGCCGTCCCGGCGAGACCACTCGGGTCTTGCCGCTCTGCCGAGCTGTCGCCGAGCGATGCCGACATGCGCACCGTAGTCATCATCGGCTCCTCGACGACGCGGGCTTTTCCGCGAGCCGATGGCGGGATGTGGGTCTATACGCCGCGGCGGTACGCACGGCACCCGGCGCCGAACGTCAGCGAGCCCGCAGCGAGCGCACCCACGCGACCGCCTCGCTGACCGAGGCGGCATGCGGCAGATCCGGCCGCGCGCGGGCGGCGCTCTCATCACCACCGGAACGCCGAGCTCGCGGGCGGCGGCGAGCTTAGCCTCCGCGGCCGACCCGCCGCTGTTGCGGCAGACGATCGTGTCGATGCGGTGCCCGGCCAGGAGGCGGCGTTCGCCGTCGAGCGCAAAGGGTCCGCGGGCCAGCAGGAATTCGGCCTGGGCGAACGGCGGGGTCGGGTCCGGGGGCTCGACCGAGCGCACCAGGAACCAGACATGGTCGAGTGCGGCAAAGGCCGCGAGCTCGCGGCGCCCCACCGCGAGCAGCACCCGTCTCGATGTCTTCGCGACGACATTCGGCCGCCTCGTCCCAATCGCCGACCTCGGTCCAAGCGTCGCCGGCGAGCGGGCGCCAGGCCGGCCGTTCCAGCCGCAGCAGCGGCACGCCGGCCTGCCCGGCAGCCCTTCTCGGCGTTGCCACCCATGGTCGCCGCGAACGGATGGGTCGCGTCGACGACGGCGCCGATTCGGTTTTGGAACAAATAGCCGGCGAGACCGTCGGCGCCGCCGAACCCGCCGATCCGCACCTCGCCGGGCGGCAGCCGCGGGCTGGCGGTGCGACCGGCGAGCGAGCTGACGACGCGTATCCCGGGCGCTTCGGTCAGAACCCGGGCGAGGTCGCGTCCCTCGCCGGTCCCGCCGAGCACCAGCACGGTCAGATCGGCGTCGGCCGCAGCGGCGTTTGGGGTTGCCGGGAGAGGCATGGCTCGGAGCGCCGCATCCTCGAACATGATCGACAAGGGAGAGATTGCCGCGGTCTACGGGCTGCGTCCACCGACGCCGAAACCCCCGCTGGAAGGGCATCGGCTCTTCCGCACCGGCGTTGAGTTCAAGCCCTGCCGAGAGTAAGTGTGAAGCGGTGTGCCGACCCGAGGATTTGCGGGGGAGGCGAGGATGAACGCGACCCTGACCCTGATCGACCTCGCCGGATCGATCGCCCTCCTGCTCTGGGGCGTGCACATGGTCCAGAGCGGGATCCAGCGCGCGTTCGGACCGAATTTGCGGCGCATTCTCGGCGCGGCGCTGGGCAGCCGGGTCAACGCGTTTCTCGCCGGGCTCGGGATTACCGCGGTGTTGCAGAGCAGCACGGCGACCGGGCTGATGGTGACCGGCTTCGCCGCCGGCGGGCTGGTCGATCTGGTGCCGGGGCTTGCCGCGATGCTCGGCGCCAATCTCGGCACGACCCTGATCGTGCAGGTGCTGTCGTTCGACATCACCCGGGTGGCGCCGCTGTTTGTCCTGATCGGGGTCATGATGTTCCGCCGCGGCGGGATCACCCGCACCCGCGATTTGGGGCGCGTCGGGATCGGCCTCGGGCTGATGCTGATGGCGCTGGGTCAGCTGCTGACCATCCTGACGCCGTACGAGGATGTGCCGAGCCTGCGGCTGCTTGCTCGGCACGGTCGCGACGGTGCCGGTGATCGCCGTGATCATTGCCGCGGCGTTCACCTGGGCGGCGCATTCGAGCGTCGCAATCGTGCTCCTGATCATGTCCTTTGCCGCGCAGGGGGTGGTGCCGCCGGAGGCGAGCCTTCGCCCTGGTCCTCGGCGCCAATCTCGGCACCGCGCTCAATCCGCTGTTCGAGGCCGGTTCCAACGGCGACCCGGCGACCAGGCGGCTGCCGATCGGCAATCTGTTGAACCGGGCGGTCGGCTGCGCTCTCGGGCTGGCCTTGCTCGGCGTGATCGGCCCGCGGCTGGTCTCGTCTCGAGCCGAACGCCGCCCGCGCCGTCGCCGATTTCCACACCTTTTTCAACCTGGCGATGGCGGCGCTGTTCTTCCCGGTGCTGCGGCCGCTCGCCCGGCTGCTGACGCGGATGTTGCCGGCGAGCGCCGTCCCGGCCGACCCGTCGCGCCCGGCTTATCTCGATCCCCAGGCCATCGAGATCCCCGCCGTGGCGCTGGCCGCCGCGTCGCGCGAGGCGCTGCGCATGGCCGATGTTCTGGAAACCATGCTGCACGCGGCGCTGGACGCGCTCGATCGCGGCGACCGCAAGCGTATCGCCGAAACCAGGCGGCTCGACGATGTGCTCGATCGGCTCAATGGGGCGATCAAGGCCTATCTGACCTCGCTCGACCACGAATCGCTCGACGCCGAAGACGACCGCCGGCTGTCGGAGATCCTCGCCTTTATCACCAACCTCGAACATGCCGGCGACATCGTCGAACGCGGCGTCGCGGCAAACCTGGCCAAGCGGGGCAAGCGCAATCTGGCGTTCTCGGCCGAGGGGACGGCCGAACTCCGCGCTATGCTGCGGAGGCTGGCGACTAACGTGCGCACCGCGGCCGCGGTGTTCATGACCGGCGACGTGCGCGCCGCGCGCGAGTTGCTGGGCGAAAAGGAGGTCTTTCGCGATCTCGAAACCCGTGCCACCGAGGCGCATTTCGCCCGCATCCGCGCCGGCCGGGTGGAGAGCGTCGAAACCAGCGCGCTGCATCTCGACATGCTGCGCGACCTGAAACGGATCAACGCACACATCTCCGCCGCCGCCTATCCGGTCCTCGATCAGCGCGGCGAACTGCTGCCGAGCCGCCTGCGGCAGGAGGAGTGAGGTTCGCGCTCGCAGCAGTTTGGATTCAAGGTAAATGCTGCACCGCCGCATTGACGGCGCTCCGACTCGACCATAAGTTCCGCCGCGGGAAATGGCCCCTGATAGGCCGCCTCCAGCCACCAAGGAATGGTGCGATGAAGCCGACGCGGCGCCCGCGCAATCCCTGTTTTTCCTCCGGACCGTGTGCCAAGCGGCCGGGATGGTCCCCGGCGGCATTGGAGGCGGCGCTGGTCGGCCGCTCGCACCGCTCCGGCGTCGGCAAGGCGCGAATCGTCGAGGTCGTCGACCGCTCGCGCGCGATCCTCGGCGTCCCGGCCGATTGGCAGGTCGGCGTCGTCGCCGCCTCGGATACCGGCGCGGTCGAGATCGCATTGTGGTCGCTGTTGGGCGCGCGCGGTGTGGACCTGCTGGCCTGGGAGAATTTCGGCGAGGGCTGGGTCGAGGACGTGAGGCAATTGAAGCTCGACGATATGCGGGTGTTGCACGCACCTTACGGCCAGTTGCCCGATCTGCGGGGGGTCGATTGGGCGCGCGACGTGGTGTTTCCGTGGAACGGCACGACCTCCGGGGTGCGGGTGCCGAACGGCGAGTGGATCGCCCCCGACCGCGGGGGCCTCGCAATCTGCGACGCCACCTCGGCCGTGTTCGCGATGCGGCTTCCCTGGGACAAGCTCGATGTCGTCACCTGGTCGTGGCAGAAGGCGCTCGGCGGCGAGGCCGCGCACGGCATGCTCGCCTTGTCGCCGCGCGCCGTCGAACGGCTCGAGCGCTACACTCCGCCCTGGCCGTTGCCAAAGCTGTTCCGGCTGACCTCGAAGGGCAAATTGATCAACGGCGTGTTCCAGGGCGAAACCATCAACACGCCGTCGATGCTCTGTGTCGAGGACGCGCTCGATTCGCTCAAATGGGCCGAAGCGGTCGGCGGGCTCGACGGGCTGGTCGCCCGCTCGGAGAGAAACCTGGCCGCGGTGGCCGCCTGGGAGCGGCGCACCCCCTGGGTCGAATTCCTGGCCGAGGACCCGGCGACCATTTCCTGCACCTCGCCGCAGCTGACGATCATCGATCCGTGGTTTACGGCCCTGTCGCCCGACGAGCGTTTCCAGAATGTGCGGGCGATGACCGCTCGTCTCGAACAGGAGCACGCGGCCTATGACATCGCCAGCCACCGCGCCTCGCCGCCCGGCATCCGCATCTGGACCGGGGCCACGGTCGAAGCGAGCGATGTCGAGGCGCTGCTGCCGTGGCTCGACTGGGCCTGGGACGAGCAGCGCGCCGCCGCGAGGGCGGCATAGAAAGATAACTAGCGCGAAGAGTGCCAGCGGTAAGCGATGGTTGCGAAGTTTCCGGCTGCACCACCTTCGCCTATCCCCGTGCGCTCTGCGTTAAAACCTTATTTTCTTTGAGAAGAGATGACATGCCAAAGGTGTTGATTTCCGACGATTTGAGCCCACGGGCGGCCGAGATCCTGATGGCGCGCGGGATCGAGGTCGACATGCTGCCGGGCATCAGCGCCGATGAGCTGAACACCCGGATCGCCTTCTATGACGGGCTCGCCGTGCGCTCGGCGACCAAGGTCACCGCCGAGCTGATCGCCCGGGCGCCAAAGCTCAAGATCGTCGGCCGTGCCGGGATCGGCGTCGACAACATCGACGTGGTCGCGGCGACCCAGCGAGGCATCGTGGTCATGAACACGCCCTACGGCAACTCGACCACCGCCGCCGAGCACGCGATCGCCATGCTGTTTGCGCTGTGCCGGCAGATCCCGGCGGCCGACCGCTCGACCCAGGCCGGCAAATGGGAGAAATCGCGCTTCATGGGAGTTGAGCTGACCGGCAAGACGCTGGGCGTCATCGGCTGCGGCAATGTCGGCGCGATGGTCGCGCTACGCGCCCTGGGGCTGCGCATGAAGGTCCTCGCCTACGACCCGTTCCTGTCGGCCGAGCGCGCCGTCGATCTCGGCGTCGAGAAGGTGTCGCTCGAAGAATTGCTGGCCTGCGCCGATTTCGTCACCCTGCACACGCCGTTGACCGATGCGACGAAAAACATCATCGACGCCGCGGCGATGGCCCGGATGAAGCGCGGCGTGCGCCTGGTCAATTGCGCCCGCGGCGGCCTCGTCGTCGAGGAGGACCTCGCCGCCGCACTCGACAGCGGCCAGGTCGCCGGCGCGGCAATCGATGTCTTTGTCGAGGAGCCGGCGCGCAAGAACCCGCTCTTCGGCCGCGACAACGTCGTCGCCACCCCGCATCTGGGTGCCGCCACGGCCGAGGCGCAGGAAAACGTGGCGGTCGAGATCGCCGGGCAGATGGCCGACTTCCTGTTGACCGGCGCGATCGCCAACGCGGTCAACGTGCCCTCTCTCTCGGCCGAGGAAGCCAAACGGATCAAGCCCTACATCAGGCTCGCCGAGCAGCTCGGCAGCTTTGCCGGCCAATTGACCGAGAGCGGCATCACCGCGGTCGCGGTCGAGTACGAAGGGGCGATCGCCGAACTCAACGTCAAGCCGTTGACCGCGATCGTGCTGACGGCCCTGCTGGCGCCGCAGCTCGCCAGCGTCAACATGGTCAATGCGGCGGTGATCTGCCGCGACCGCGACATCCGCGTCAGTGAGACCCGCCGCGCCGAGCCCGGCGACTACCAGACCCTGATCCGGGTCGTGGTGGCCCCGAACGGGCCGCCGGCCGCGCGCCGCGCGCGCGAGGTCGCCGGGACGCTCTTCGGCGGCGACAAGCCGCGCCTGGTCTCGGTCGAGGGCATCCCGCTCGAAGGCGAGCTCGGCGGCAACATGCTGTTCGTGCGAAATCTCGACAAGCCCGGATTTATCGGCGCTTTGGGCCAGGCGCTCGGCGCCGCCGCGGTCAACATCGCCACCTTTCACCTCGGCCGGACCGCGGCCGGGGAGGACGCGATCGCGCTCGTCGAAGTCGACCAGCCGTTGACCCCAGCACTGCTCGACACCGTGCGCGCGCTGCCGCACGTGATCCAGGTCAAGGCGATGCGGTTCTAGGGCGGTCCGATCAGATCCAACTCTCATGTCCACGAAAGAGCGTGTGAAACCATCTCGGTCATCGGAAATGATCATTCCGGGATGCCCCAACGGGGCAGGCCCGGCAGCTCGCCCCGCGATTTTTCCGCAGGCTCTTGCGCTGGCGCGACGGGGAATGGCGCAAGCCAATCGGATAATCCCCTAAAGGGTGCCTCGAAAGGAATTTAAAGAGATCGAGCCCTTCGACCGCGTAAGCCCGGTCGTTCGGCAGCAGGCGCACCGGCCCTTCCACGCAGCCATTAACCGGACGTTCATTCTCTGCCCCCAATTTTGCCGGAGCGGCGGAGACCAGACCCATGCGCGGCGACAACAGCAGATTGCGCGAGCTTTTCGGCGACCGGCGCGGCGCCGTCGCCGTCGAACTGGCGTTCGTCGCGCCGCCTTTTCTGCTGCTGCTGTTGGTGATCGTCGAGCTTGGCCTGACCCTTACCACCCAATCGGTATTGGATGGCGCGACGCGGGACGCGGCGCGGCTCATCCGCACCGGGCAGGTCCAGTCTCAGAGCAGCCCGATCACCACATTCCAGACCCTGCTGTGCTCGGAGATGAGCACGCTGATGTCGATCGCGCATTGCGACAGCAACGTCATTTTCGAGGTCCAGACCTTCACCACTTTCGGCTCGGTCAGCTTTACCCCGTGCACCCTGAACAACAACCAGACCGGAAGCGGCACGGTGTGCAGTTTTTCGGCCGGCACCGGGGGCGAAATCGTCGCGGTGCGGGCCATCTACAAACGATCCTTTATCATTCCCTGGGTCGGGGCGTGCTTGAGCGGCGGCAGCTGCTGGACCGGCCCCGGCAGCGCCGGCGGCTCGAACCCCGGCACCGGCGGCATAACCCTGACGTTGACCGTGATCTTTCGGAACGAACCGTTCACATGATCGGCCGACGCCGGCCGACGCGCGGCGTTAGCCTCGCTCGCGACTGCTCGGGCGTAGCGGCGATCGAGTTCGCGTTTCTTGTGCCGATCATGCTGATCATTTTTTTTGGCAGCTATGAGACCGCCAACTTCGTCCTCGCTTATATGAAGCTCGAAAACGCGGCCGAGACCGCAACCGACTTGGTCGCGCAGACCCGAGTCAACACCGTTCTTCAGAGCACCGACTTCACCGACGTTACGAGTGCGGTGGAACAGGTGCTGTCGCCATTGCCGACCAGCGCCGGCCAACTCAAAATCGCCTATGCCAGCGTAACTTACAGTACCGGCAGTCCGGTCGTCGACTGGCATTTCGAGGTGAACGGCGCCACCGCGCTGACCATTGCAAATATTACTAGTAGTCAAAATCTGGCAAACCTCGGTAGCGAGACTAACGGGTCGACGGATAGCGTGATCGTCGCGCAACTCACCTACGCCTACAGCTCGGCGTTCAGCCATGTGCTGAAACCGTCGTACACGCTGTCCGAGTTGGCCTTTAACCGACCGCGCTACATGAACTGCGTGGCGACATATTTGAATACCGGCAGCGTCTGCCCGTGAGACCAAGCCGCAGGCAACGAGGAGGTCTGGCGATGCTTCAAAAAATCAGCGCCGTCATCGCAGGCTTGCGCCGGCTCATCGAGCGGCGCGAGGGCAGTCTCGCAGTCATCTTTGCCCTTTGCGCGATCCCCGTCTTTATCGCCGCCGGCATGGCGATCGATATCGGGCGCGCCTATGCGGTGAAAGTGCGGCTCGGCGCGGCGCTCGACGCGGCGGCGCTGGCCGTAGGATCGGAGGCAAACAGTCAGACCCAGGCGCAATTAGGCACCGACCTGCAAAATTATTTCACCGCGAACTATCCGTCGACGGCGCTCGGCACGCCATCGGCCGTCACTCCTGTGCCGGCGAACGCCAGTCTGACCGCCTCCACCGTCAATTATCAGGTGCAGGCAACGGTGCCGATGACCCTGATGCGTCTGATCGGCGTCAACAGCGTCACCGTCACGGCCACCGCCCAGACCAAGAAGACGACCGGCCTCGAAATCGCCATTGTGCTCGACAACACGGGATCGATGCTGTGCGGCCCCAACGACGGCGCACCCAGCTACAGCGATTCGACCTGTACTACCGGAGTGGTGGCATCGGACACCACCTGCACCAATTCGAGCAACGGCAGCCGGATCTGCACCCTGATCAACGCCGCCACCCAGTTCGTCAACACCCTCACCAGCGCCATCAGCAGCGCCCAGCAGCTTTACATCAGCGTCGTCCCCTATGTGACTTCTGTCAATGTCGGCAATGCCCTTTGCACCGGCGCCAGCAGTTGCAGCAACATCGCGACGAATGGCGGCGATTTTACCGACCTGCGCGGCAACATCATGCCGGTAACCCCGATCACCGGGAATACGACCAGCGGCAGCACCACGATCTCGACCGTCTCGATGCTGACGCCGGGCGGCTCGGTTTCGGGTACCGCCGCCATTCAGGCGGGGATGTACATCTACGGACACGGCATCCCGGCCAACGCGACGGTCAGCAGCGTCAGCAGCTCGTCGATCGTGATCTCCTCGGCTGCGACCCTGACCTTTACCGGCAACTCGCTGGCGGTCGGCCCCACCAGCGGAAACACTACCACCCCTTACACGGACCCGACCACCTATACCGGCGAAAGCGACGACGTTGACAAGCCAGCACGACTGTCACCCTGGCGACCGGCACCACGACCAACAACATCGTGGCCGGGATGGCAGTCACCAGCTCGACGACAGGCTCATCTCTCCGGCACCACGGTCGCGACGGTCGTCAGCGCGACGCAAATTACCCTCTCCGCCGAGCCCGTCAACGAACGAGGCGACCGCGGTGTCACTGACCTTCAGCATTGCCGGCACCACGACGAGCGGCAGCAAGACGGTCAGCAGTCTCGCGGGACCCACGACCGTCGTTGGCGCCGGCCTCAACAGCATCGTGGTCGGCATGACGGTGACCGACGCCTCGTCGGAAAGATACCCGCCAATACTTATGTGACTTCGGTCAACGTCTCGTCCAATACTCTCACGCTCTCGGCCAGCGCGACCGGCACAGCGACCGGCGACACGTTGACCTTTACCAATCTTGGAGCGACCACGGCGACCGGCAACACGACAGTTTCCGACGCCTCTTTCGCAACGTCCCGATCGTCGGCAACGTGATTGTCGGTAACGGCATCCCGGCGAATACGACGATAACCGCAGTCACCGGCAACGCGGCACAGTTCGCGGCCGGCACAGGCTCGCTTACGATTTCACAAAGCGCGACGACGCCAAGTAATTTTTCCAGCGCGACCGGCCTGTGCTGCAATACCGCGCTGGCGGAGTTTTCGCCGCTCACCTATGACTCGACGTACAACTCGGCGAGTCCGGCGGGGTCGTCGACCACGCAGAACTGGGGCGGCTGCGTGACCGAGCCGACCAGCTCCGATGAAAACAGCAGCGGCACCGGCGTTCTCAACGCCTCGCTCACCGACCCCGATTACAACGAGCCGAGCAGCTCGCTGCAGTGGTACCCGCAGTGGTGGGCGCACGACTCCACCAATAACTGGACACCAACCACCGTCAACGCCCAGGATACGTCGACCGAAACCCAGGGCAAGGTGGTGACGGACTGGCTGGGTCTAGTACGGACCGAATCAGGGTTGCCCGGTGCCGATGATACCACTGACCGATGCGACCACCACTGCCGGCCAGACCACGATCCTCAACACGATCGGCAGCATGTGGCCCCGCGATGCCGGCGGCACCCAGGTCCATGTCGGCATGATCTGGGGCTGGCGGGCGCTGTCGCCGAACGGGCCGTTCGCCTCGAACAACGGCCACCCCCTGAGCTACAGCAGCGCATCCAGCACCGCATGGAAAAAGGTCGTCGTGCTGATGACCGACGGGACCGAGGAATGGCCGTCGGCCGGCAATATGACCGGTCTCGGCCAGATCACCGACGGCAAGATCGGCACGACCAGCACGACGACCGCGGTCAGCAATTTGAACACGCGCCTGGCGGATGTTTGCAGCAACATGGCGGCCAGCGGTAATTTCGTCATCTACACGATCGGCCTGGGCAGCGACGGCGGCAGCAACACCGACCTGCAAAATTGTCCCGGCAGCACCGGGGGCTTTTTCGAGGCCGCGACCACGAGCAATCTCCAGGCGGTGTTCCAGAATATCGCAAAGTCGCTGCTCGCCCTCCGCCTCAGCCAATAACCGCGCTTCATTTACGCGCCTACGGCGGCTGCCCGACCGCCGCGGCCAGGCGCCTAGTCTCGCCGGCGCAGGAAATCGAGCAGCAACCTGCTGACTTCCGCCGGCTGCTCCTGCTGCACCCAGTGGCCGGCGCCAGGGATCAGATGGCAGCCGAGCATCCGGGTGCAGGCCCCGCCCTGCATGCGCTCGAAATTGCCGGGGCGCTGATAGGTGCCCCAATCGCTCGTGCCGGCGACGAACATCGACGGCACGTCGATCGTGCGCCCGGAAAATAATTGCAATTCGGCGTCGGCGAGCCCGGTGGTGCGGCTGCGATACCAGTTGAGCCCGCCTTGAAAACCGTTGCGCTGGTATTCGCCGGCATAGACCGCGAGCTCGGCCTCGGGCAGCCAATGGCAGGCCGCGATCTCGGCTGCCGACGGCATTGCCGGGACCACTGTCTCAGCCATGTTCCGGTCACGATCCATGATGTAATAGGTCGGCATCTCGGCCAGCTCCTCGGCGGTCCACGATGCCAGCTTGTGGGGCCGGTTGCCCGGCCAATCGGCGCTCTTGTAATGGAAATAGCCGCGCAGGAAGGCGTAGACGCCCTGCGGGCAGTGCCGCATATCGTCATTGGCCGGCCGCGTCGAATAATACCATTGGTAATGCTTGCGCGGCCGAGAAAGCCCCGCCAATGCCTGGTGGATGTCGGGGGCGGCGGCCGCGCGCGGCGGTGCGTCGGCGGTGTCGAAGGGCACGGACGGTGGCCCAGCAAAGGGCGCGCTCATCAACGCGACCGATTGGAACACATCCGGCCGGACCAAAGCGCACCAGGCCGCGACCGACGCGCCGAAATCATGGCCGACGACCGCCGCCACCGTTGCATGGCCGAGCGCCGACACCAGGCCCAGCGCGTCGCGGACCGCGTTCAGAATGCTGAACGGATGCAGATCGCCGTCATAATCGGCGCTCCAGCCGGCGGTGCGCCCATAGCCGCGCTGGTCGGGTGCCACGACATGAAACCCGGCCGCGGCCAATGACGGCATGATTTTGCGCCAGGAATAGGCCAGTTCCGGAAAGCCGTGCAGCAGCAGGATCGCGGGCCGACCGCGCTCCGCGAACCCCGCCTCCAGCAGATGCACACGCAGCCCATTGACGCCCGGCACGAAGCGCGAACGGATGCCGACCGGCAGTGCGGAGCTCTCGAGCGGCGGCAATTCGGCCATCCTCACCTCCTCGTTGCAGGCGCCAGCTTAGCGGCAGAGTCGCCGCTGGTCCTCGTCGTAGCGAGGCGCCGCATCCATATCCACCGGGTTTGCGCGGCAGGCGCGCAGGTCTGCTCAAAGCTCCGATCGATGCGAACGCCGCGCGCCAGCGGAGCCACCCTCACCTGCCGAGGAACGCTTTCATATGTGCAGTGATGTCGTCGGCTGCCTCGCCGACCGTCGCATGAAACGGCGCGATGTCCGGCACCGAGGCGAGACGCGCGGCATGCGCGCCGACTTCGGCGCCGAAGGTGGGCAGCATCAGGGCCGCGCTGCTGAGGTTGCGTTGCATGCTGTTTGGCGGCTTGGCCGCGGCGCGCGCCACCTGTTCGGGGGCCGGTTCTATGGCCGGGGCGGTAATCGAGGCCGGTCCGTCATTGGCAGGCGTGGCCCCCAGCGCAGCCAGCAGGTCCGGGGCGGCGGCGTCGCGCGCGGTCAGTCCGGCAAAGCCGAACAGCTTGCGCAAGGTTGCAATGATCGAGGTATGGTCGAATGGGGTCGGCTCGGGAGGGCGAATCACGGCACCGGGACGGACATAGGGCGAGACGATCACCGCCGGCACGCGCACGCCGAACCGGTCGAACGCGAACCCGTCCGGCGTCGGGCCGCCGGGCGGCGTCGCCCGCGGTGGCGCCACATGGTCGAAGCAGCCGCCGTGCTCGTCGAACGTGATCACCAGCAATGTCTGGGGCCACCCGGGGCCGCCGCGCACCGCGTTGTAGACGGCGGCGATCAGCCCCTCGCCATAAGCGACATTGTGCGGCGGATGCTCGTCGTTCGGGATCTTGTTCAGCAGCCTGTCGGCGAAATACCGCGGCTCGATAAAGCTGTAGGCCGGCAGACCGCCCGAGGCCGCATCCCGCGCGAAATCGAGATCGAAGTGACGGAAATTGGCGACGGTTGCACCCCAGAGATCGGCCAGGGTCGCCGCTTGCGGGATGTCGTGGAAATAAATCCGCCAGCTCTGCCGCACGCCGGCCAGCCGGTTGAACACGGTCTCCATCTGATAGGGAAAGTGCGTCGGAGAGTTGTTGACATAGCCGTTCGCGGTGCCGGTATGCACGAAAAAACGGTTTGGCCAGGTCTGGCAGGGTGCGGATGCATGCCAGCGGTCGCAGACGCCGAAGGAGCGAGCGAGCCGGCTGATGACCGGCACCTGCTCGGGCGTGAAGTAATGCATGACACCATAGGGGTCCGGTCCCGGACCCGTCGCCTTCTGGCACATGTAATCGTCAACAAAGCCGCCCATTGTGGGCGGAGTCGAAGCCGGCGCGTCATGCTCCTCGGCCAGTCCGTAGATTTGGGCATTGATGTCGGCGAATCGTTCGCCGGGGTCCGGGTCAGGAATGTAGAGGGCCCGCGACGAGGCGACCGGATCGCTCCACACCCGGATCACCTGTTGCGACCCGTCCGGCTTGTGCCAGGTGTTGCTTTCGCTGCCGGTCAGTCCGGCAAAGCCGTCGCCGCTCGGATACAGCATCCCCAGCATCGAGTTCGAACGACCGGTTTTCCAGCATCAGCACCACGACGTGCCGGATGTCCATGCGTGCCTCGGATCAGCCGACAGCTGCGCGAAAGCGGCGCCGGTTCAGGTCTGCTTGAAGCAGCGGCTGGCGTTTTCCCAGAACAATTTGCGCCTGATGTCCGGTCCCAGGCTCGGCCATTCGAGGATCTTCTCGACCGAATGCGGGAACCACGATTCGTAATGCGGGTAGTCCGAGCCGAACATCAGCACGCCCTCGCCCAGGGCGCCGGTCACCATGTTGAACATCGGCTCGTGCTCATGCGCCTCGATGTTGCAGAACACGCGGCCGGCGGCGAAATGCTCGCTCGGCAGATGCTTCAGCTTGGCGGTGCGGCCGACATAGCTGACCTGCTCGTCCATGCGGCGGACCCAGAACGGCAGCCAGCCGAACCCGCATTCGAGGACGCAGAGCCGCAAGCCCGGATGACGGTCGAGGATGCCGCCGGCGAGAAACCCGGCCATGAACCGCATCGCGCCCCACGGATGCGAGCACAGCCGCGCCAGGTAGACGTTGTCCCACATGTCCTGGTAGCCGGGGAAATAGGGCGGCGACCAGGTGAAGCTGTGATGGGCGATCGCCAGGTCGTGCTCCGCGGCGGCCTGCCAGATCGGTTCGAGGTCGGGGTGGTCGACCGGGCGGTCATTGTCGAGCAGCGGCTGCACCGCGACCGCCCATTTCGAATTGCCCCATTCGCGGATCTCGCGCACCGCCTCGGCGACGTCGCGGGTCGAGGCGACGATCGGCCCCTTGAGGCGGTCCGGAAACGGCCCGCAGAACTCGTGCATGTGGCGATGGTAGGCGCGGATCAGCCCCAACTCGAGCGACACGTCGGGCAGGCCGACGACGCTGGTCCACACGCTCGGCACCAGGAAATGCACGTCCGATCCCTCCGCATCCATGTCGAGGACGCGGTTGTCGGAGCGGTCGTCGACGACGCCGGGCGAGGGCCGCCGCTCGCCGCGCCACACCCGCCCGTCGGCCGATCCCGGCCGCGATTCGGCCTCGCCCAAGGTGCGCTCGTATTTCTTGCTGTCGAAGCGGTAGGTGTTGCGCACCCCGCCGTCGACGCTGCGCGACTTGATCGCGACCCGATAGGGCGCCAGCTCGCCGAGCCGCTTGCGAAACCCCGGGTCGACGTATTTCTCCAGCACGTCGGCGCCCGGGTCGATATGCGTGTCGGTGTCGTAAACGCGAAAGCCGTCCTTCATTCCCTCGCCTCCTCGTGCCCGCATCGGCGTCTGGCTATCGTATCTTGAACCTCCTCGCCGCGTCCCGTCCACGGCGAAGCGGAAGGCCGTTTTCTGGTGATCGCCTCTTTCGCAAATTGCGTCTATAACAATAACCGGCTGCGGAGGTAGGATGTCTCGCCCTGATAAATCCCTCGGGCAGAGTCGTTGACGAAACCTGCGAGACCGGGTCTTCGTAACCTTGCCCGGGGATCGGGCGCCGGCCTGCCGCGCCGGGTCGTCAGCTTTGCCGCGGCTCTATCGTTCGCCGAGGTAGCCCAAGGTCGGAAAATAGGCCTGCGCCACCTGCGGCGGCATCGTCAGGATGGCAAAGGTGTTGGGCGCGAAATTCCAGCTTGCCGGCGGATAGCCCTGCGTCCAGCTGGCGACCCAATCGACCTGCAGATAATTCTGCGTCCCGGACGCGAGTTGCAGGGTGGTCGCCTGATCCGTCGGCAGTCCGTAGGGCTGGACCGTGAACCGGTAGGTTCCGGGCGCGAAGTCGCGGTAAAACTCGGTCCCCGGCGAGATGGCTGCGACCGACGCGCCGTTTGCGTAGATCAGCGGCGAGGCGGCCTGCACCGCGCCGAATTGCGGCGATATCGACGCCCGCAAAAACCAGACGCGCGCCATGCCCGGCTTAACCGGGGGAACCTGCGCTTGCGAGATGGTCGGAGCCGGCGCCGCGCAACCGGCGAGCGCCAGCAAGCACAGACCGAACTGCATCGCTATCGTCAGAAGGGATTTGCGCACGATCGTTCTCCCGCTGCGACCGGCCAAAGCGAATGGGCCGCAGCACGTATTTGCGGCGGATCTTGCGCAGGCCAAGGTGAGGCGCCATCACATCACGGTGAAGACGGCACGCGGCGACGAGCGAGCCCTCGCCCCGGCTCGTCCGTCTCCGGCGCCGCCTGCTCGACCGTAAGGCCCGGGCTAGGCCAGGCGCACCCGGCCCGCGGTCAGCTTGCCCCTTACCCGAGCGCCCGCTGTTGCGGCGGCGCGACCGGAATCCGGTACAGCCTTACGGCGTTTTCAAAGACCAGTTGGTTCAGCGCCGCCTTGCCCAGGGCCGCCTCCGCCGGAGCATGGCCCATCGCCTTGGAGTGCGGCCACGGGCTGTCGAGACCCGGAAAATCGCTGGCCCACAAGAAGTTGCCCAAACCGACCTCGGGCGCGCGCCGAAACCCGCCCTCCTCCTCGACCTCGAAGGTGAAGAACACCTGGCGCTTGACGTACTCGGTCGGCTTGTCGGCAAGCGGGATGTCGGGCTTGAACACGCGGTTGGCCGGGCCGCCGAAATCATACTCGCGGTCAAACCGCCAGAACATGAACGGGACCCAGCCGACGCCGGCCTCTTCGAGGACGAAACGCACTCCGGGATGGCGATCGCAGATGCCGGAGAAGACGACGGCGCTCATCAATTCGGCCATCAGCCCCATCGGAAAGTTGGCGACCCGCATCAGCGCCTGGTTGCGCGGTTCGAGGCCGGAGACCCCGACCCCCATCTGACGCGACCCGCCGCTCGGGTTCGCATGCAGATTGACCGGCAGGCGGGTTTCGGCGGCGGCCGCCCACACCGGCTCCCACATCTGGTGAATGACCGGCTCCGGAGCGTTCGCCCAGTCGAAGATGACCCCGGTCGGCAGGCCGAACTCGGCCACCCGCAGCAGCTCGGCGACGGCCTCCTCGGGGGTCTGGCACGGCAAGGGCAGAAGCATGATGAACCGGCCGTTCGACTCCTCGTAGAGTTCCCGCGCCCAGTCGTTGACCGCGCGAACGCACGCCGCCCGCAGCTCCGGATCCTTGATCGCCAACAGCTGCTCGTAGGGGCCGTTGACGAGTTCGGCATCGACCCCGTCGCGATCCATGTCTTCGCACCGATATTTGGCATTGGCGGCGCGGAAAATTCCGGGCTCGGGCTCCTCCGGCAGGCCCGCGCGGGTGTAGCAGTTGACCGGCCCACGTCCCACACCGGCCCAGCCGACCCCGCTCCACGGATGTCCCTCGACGACCCATTGTCGGACGCCGTTCGCACCCTGCACGACCCGCGGGGCGTCGTCCTGAAATTTTCTCGGCAAGCGCTTCGTCCACAAATCGAAGGGCAGGTGCATCAGCCGGCAATGACCATCCGCGGACACCACCCCAAACCTCTTTTCCATCGCGCATCTCCTCCCTAGGCGTCGGACTGAAATGAGGCGAGCGGTCCCACCATGTTACCGTCGCCCTCGCGAAAGCCGGGGGCCAGGGGCGACCGCACGTCGCTTATTCTGGGTTCCCGCTTTCGCGCACTGTTGTCCGGGATTTTGCGACAGGTACGGGCTCATTGGAATGCGAAACGTGATTGTGGGTTTGGCAGCCGCAGGGCGGGCGACTGAGGCGGGGGTGTGTTTGCTTGGCAGAGGCTGAAGGGGCCGAACAGGCCGAGTTTGAGGTGGGTAAGGAGCAGAGCGGTGCTCTTCTTGAAGGCGCGGGCGGCGGTGTGATGCAGGATGCGCAGCAGCATAAAGGCGATCAGCGCGACATAGATCTGGGTGCGCACGGCATTTTCGCTGCGACCGAGAAAGCGGCGGATCTTGAGGTTCTGCTTAAGCCATTTGAACAGCAGTGGCCCGCCCCGGCGAAGGCCGGGGTCCCAGCGCTCCTTGTAGAGCCGGGCGCTGTCGCCGGCCGGGCGCTGCAGGTCGTTGGTGAGCAGGTAAAGCGGCTCCTTGTCATCGGGGCGGGCGACGGCGATCTCGCGCAATTCGACCTGGTAGAGCGGATTTGAGCGGCGCGCCGCCGCGCGGCTGGCGATGGCCGATCTTGAGCCGGCGGTCGGCCAGGATGCCGTCGCCCGCGACCGTCTGTTCGATGATCTCGCGGCGCCGCGTGTTGCGCTTGCGTCGCGTGAGGAAGAAGGCGCCGGCGCTGAGGATTTCGGACCACCAGCGGAAATCGGTATAGCCCTTGTCGAAGACGTAGAGCCTGCCCCGGCGAAGGCCGGGGTGGCGCCGGGTTCGAGCGGGATGCCGCGGCCGGCGACCACGTCATCGACTTTGGCCGAGGTGACATCGAACCATACCGGCCGGCGCTGCCGCGGGTCGTAGAGCAGATGGACCTTCAGACCGCGCGTGCGGGAGTTGGCCTCAGCCCAGGGGAACCCATCACCCTTGAGCGGGATCGGCGTCGCATCGAGCAACCGAATCAGGGCCTCGCTGTCCCGGCGCAGCGCCCCGGCAGCAACCGGGATCAGCGCCATCGCGATGTCGCGAAACACCGCCGCCGGCCGGTCGGCATTCGCCTCGGCCAGCGTCGAGCGACACGGTGCACGCAGGTTGAGGTGATAAAACCGCGGGCGGTGCGCGCCCAGCCCCGCCACGATCTCGCGCAGGCTGGTCAAACCTGCCCACTGTGCAAACAGCAAACTCTTCAGATGGCGCTCGCAGGTCCAGGACCGCTCGCCGCTGCCCACTCCATGATCGCCAGCATGTGCGGCGACGGCGCGGGCAATGATCCGACGATCCAGCGGTTCCAACAGCTGATGAAATGTGGTACGAAGGTGGGGCACGGCAGGCCTCAAAATCATGTTTGGCGACAAGATTTTGGCCCAAAATCTAGGGGCTGTCTGCCGAGCGCGCTCCCCGGTAAAAAATCCCGGACAACAGTGCGCCTTTGCGGGAATGACGAAAATGAAGCTGATCTTTCAGTGTTCCTTAAACCAGCGCCGGCCGCTGGTTGCGGAACTCCGTCGCCTTTTCGAAGGCGTCGGCGACGCGCAGCACGGTCGGCTCCTGGAACGGCTTGCCGACGAGCTGGACGGCGACCGGCAAGCCGCCCTCGCCAAAGCCCGAGCAGATCGAGATCGCCGGGTAGCCGGCGACGTTGAACGGCATCGTAAAGCTCGGCAATTCGAACAAATCCCATTTCGGCAGGGCGTCGATCCTTGCCGCCTCGGCGGGCTGGGCCGCGGTCAGCACCACATCGAGCTCGGTCATCGCCCGTTGCAATTGCGCTCGCAGCTCGCGCCTCCGCCTCACCGCCTGAACATAATCGACCCCGGAAACGAAGGCGCCGAGCATCAGCCGGCTGCGCACCCGCTCGCCGAAATCGCCGAGCCGCGTGCGCGCCCATTCCTCATAGGCCGCCGCCCGCTCGACGATCGAGATCAGGGAGCCGCAGGCCATCCAATCCTGCAACGGCGACAATTGCACCTCGCGGATTTCGGCGCCGAGACCGCGGAAGGTGGCGACCGCACCGTCGATGCCGCGTCGGGTCCCGGCGCTGACCTGGTAGTCGGTCTCGTGGAAATGGTGGATCACGCCGATCTTCAGGCCTTTGATGCCGCTGCCGAGCGAGGGCGCTGTAATCGGGCACCGGCCGCGTAGGCGCTGGCCGGGTCGCGCGGATCGTGCCCGGCCAAGGCCTGCAGCATCAGCGCGCAATCCTCGGCGGTCCACGCCATCGGGCCGATATGGTCCAAGGTGTAGGCGGCGGGGGCGACCCCGGCGCGGCTGACGAGGCCGTAGGTCGGCTTGATGCCGGCGATGCCGCACAGGGCCGCGGGCCCGCGGATCGAGCCGCCGGTGTCGGTGCCGATGCCGCCGAGGATCAGCCCGGCCGCGACCCCGGCGCCGGTGCCGCTGCTGCTGCCGGCGGTGAAATGGTCGGGGTTCCACGGGTTGCGCGCCGGCGGCGCCGGCAGATCGAACGACGGCCCGCCATCGGCGAATTCATGCGTCGTCGTCTTGCCGATCAGGACAGTGCCGGCGGCGGCGAGCCTTTCGGCGCAGGCGGCGTCGGCGTCGGGGATGTTGTCGGCGAGGATCTTCGACTGGCAGGTGGTCGGGATGCCCTTGGTGTCGACGATGTCCTTGAGCCCGATCGGGATGCCGTGCAGCGGCCCCTTGGGGCCCTCGGCCATGATCGCCCGCTCGGCGGCGCGCGCCTCGGCCAATGCCCGCTCTTCGGTCAGGTGCACAAAGGCGTGCAGCCGGTCGTCGAGCACATGCACGCGGTCGAGGCAGGCGCTGGTCAACTCGACCGGCGACAGCCGCTTCGCCGCGATCAGCCGCGCCGCCTCGGCGATCGTCGGGATCGGCTCGGTCACGGCAGATCCTCCTCGGCGAAGCCATAAGTCAACGCCGGCTCGGCCATGTGGCCGCGCGGCTGGCGCACCCGCGCGGCCATCGCCGCGATGCCGGCATAGACCGCCTTTCAGCTCGGCCTTCTGCGCGGCGCTGAGGCTGAGCCCGGCACGGGCCAGCAGAAAGTCGAGCGCCTCGTCGGAGATTTCGGATGGCATCGGCAAGTCCCCGTCTTCTGTTGCGGTTCCACGGTCAAACGGTGAAGCACCGCTGCTCCCAGCGCTACGTCGGCGCCTCGCTCGCCCAGCGTGAGCGTCGGCGCCTCATGTGCCGCCCTCGATCGGCCGATGCCGCGCCACCCTCGCGATCCTCGAGGACGACATGCCCGCCCGAGCGGCATCTGCATCAGGCGGGCAAGTCGCCCGGCGCCTACGCGCTGACGCCGCTCGGCAGCTGCCCGCCGCGGCCGCGGGGCAGCGTGTGCAGCTTCAGCTCGACCGGGTTGCCGAGCCAGATCGCGTAACCGCTATGGTCCTCCACCGCGTCCGTGGTCAGCGGGTGAACCAGCACGTCGAGCCCTTCGCGATTCAGCATCAGATAAGGCACGACATGCTCAAACTGGTCGGGCTTGAAGATAACCAGAGCATTGGAGATCGGGTGCGGTCCCCGCGGCGTGTCGCGGAACTCCTCGATCTCGACCTCGAACTTCTCGGCGACCGCACCGCACACCCGCTCGGCGACAGCGCGCGTTTTTGTCACGTCATAATAGATGTGGGCGTGATAGCCCAAATTCGCGACGGATTGCGG
Organism: uncultured Alphaproteobacteria bacterium; assembly: GCA_963795485.1. GTDB lineage: Bacteria > Pseudomonadota > Alphaproteobacteria > ATCC43930 > CGMCC-115725 > AP-15. The sequence continues at coordinate 212,576 of CAWCIL010000003.1, read as the reverse complement.
GGTCTTCTCGGTCATCGGATGGCACTCCCTCCAGGCCTGGAACGGCACGCGGCATTTTTGCACAGCGATGCCCGAAAGTCGATGCCGCCAGCGACGGAAATCCGACACTTGGCGCCCGCTGGGGTCGGCTGGGTGGTGAGCCCACTCAAGTCAAGCTGCTGCGGGTTTAAATGGCGGCTTTGCGCCGAAAGCGGCTCTTGGTCACCAATCAGGCGGGAAAAGCTCGCGTTTAACCTAAGCGCATCCCATTTAGGCGAAGGGTTGCGAGCACCATGCGACCACGCACGGTCATCGGGTGCGTCAGCAGCCTTTAATTTTTTGGTCCGACGGCTGGCGGCTTTCACCGTCGCTATATTCACATCTCCGCAGGTAGTTAGATGGCACAGATCGACGCTATAAAGGATCCTGGCGACGTTGCTGCGCATACTGAGGCTGGTGCGTATGAGGGGGGGCGGCGGCAGAGAGTGCGACTACGCCCGTCGCTCCGTGGGTGCTTGCGACCGCGGCTGATCTCGGAAACCGGGATTTCGAAGCACCGATCGCCGGATTGGTCTCGGCTGAGAGCTACGAGCTGAGCGAAGCCTACCGCCGGGCCGGGCAAGCAGCAGGCGCGAAAGCCGAGGGCCTGGAAACCGCCGAGGCCCGCCTCTTCGTCATGCTGTCCGCCGTGACCGGCATGCACCTCAAGGCGCATGAGCGCGAGGAGCCGTTCGGGCCGATGCTGGCAATGGGTGACGGCCGGCGCTCGGCAATCCCGGCGGATTTCCGTGAAGGGCATATCGATCTGCTCGCGGACCTGGCAATGCGGGCGGCCAACACCGTGCTTCGCGCGCGGCTGGCGGATGTGGCCTGGCTGCTCGACCGAAAGCGCGGGAAGCTGGGCGGTATCGCGATCACGGCCTATGTCGACACGATCGAGGCGACCGAGGCCGGGACGCTGAAGTTCCCTTATGGGGACAGTGCCGGCGCGCTCGAACATGGCGCGCGCGATCTGTCGTGCCGCGCCTTGCACATTGGCCGGACCATCGGCTGGGAAAAGCCGGAGGCGCTTCGGGCGCGGGCCGCCGTCTTCCGTCTGCGCGAGCGCGCGATGGCGAGCGAAAAAGGCGTCGCGGCGCTCTGGTTCGCTGAGCTGGATCTCGACTTCGGCGTGTCCGATCCGGCGGCGGTCGCGGCCGGGATCGAGGGCATGCTCGCAGCGCTGGGGAATGCCGACGTTCATATCTCGAGTTCCCTCTGGCGTCTGGCGGCGCGCGGCTATCATCTCGCCAAAAGAGACGCCGACAAATACCGCTGCCAGACCGAAGCCGCCGTGGCGATGGTCGCCGAAGCCGAGCACATCTTCGCCGGTGAGAGCGCGAGACAGGCTTCAGCCATGCTGGCGTCCCACATGATGAGCGGCGCGATCGCGCAGCTTCATGGCGTTCCGACCGCCAAGGAGCGGCGGATCGCGCTGCGGCACCGCCTCGTCGACATGCAGGCACGCATCCCGGACGAGATGTCGGTCTATTCACACCAGTGGGACACGAAAGACATCGCGGCCAGGGTCAAGGACGCGATAGGCGACCGGCCGCTTTTGGACCATCTCTTTCTGTTCGCGTCGATTTCAACATCGCCAGATCCGGCGGCGTTAGTCGCCGAAGCCGAGCAGTCGATCCGGGACCATCCGCTTTCGTCGCTCTTCGCCGCCGTACATTACGACCGCGAGGGCAAAGCAGTGCACCGCTCGGAGCCCGGCGGCTTCGGCGAGGGCAACGGCTCAGCGGTGCAGCAGCGGATCGCCGAGGGCGAGGCGATCCGCCGGAACCTGATCGCGACGGCGCAAATCGAGGTCGCCCGCCAGGCGATCATGACGCAGCATTTTATACCCGAGGAGACGCTGGCCGCGCTGCTCCAGCACAGCCCGTTCGTGCCGCCGGAGCTGATCGCGACCTTCAGCCGTGCCTTCCTTCGCTTCTTCCAGGGGGATTTCGCGAGCGCAGTCTACATCCTGACGCCGCTAGTCGAGAACTCACTTCGCAATGTGCTGAAGCAGCACGGCCACGATGTTACCACCTTCGACGACGCGACCCAGACGCAGAAGAGCCTGACGATCTCGCAGCTGTTCGAGCAGAGGCGTGAGGAACTCGACGCGGCTTTCACCAAGCCGATTACGACCGACATCGAGAGTGTGTTCCTGAACCAGCCGGGCCCGCATCTCCGGCATGATCTTGCGCACGGCTTGGCGCATGACGGCACGCCTTACGGACCCGATGCGGTCTATGGGTGCTGGCTGATCTTTCGGCTCTGCCTGCTGCCGCTGTTCCCGTACCGGGACCAGTTGCGTGAACTGATCCATTGATTTCGCTTCGCGGTGTGTTATCGGCTTTTCGTAGGCCCCGCACAGAGCGAGCCGTTCCTGAATGCTCCCGGCGAGCTGCGACCTACGGCCGAATTGGGGCAGGAAGCGCTACCCGAGGGCGCGGACGGCGGTGATCCGCCGCTCGCCGTGAGGTCGGATCGGCCACGGCTATGCCGCCATCCGCAGCTTTTGCCGCATCATGTCGGCGGCGCGCTCGCCGATCATGATCGTCGCGGCGTTGGTGTTGCCCGAGACGACGCTCGGCATGATCGAGGCGTCGGCGACGCGCAAGCCCTCGAGGCCATGCACCCGCAGCTGCGGATCGACCACCGCCAGCGCATCGACCCCCATCTTGCAGGTGCTGGTCGGGTGGTAGACGGTGCCGCCGCGCCGCCGCGCGTAATCCAATAATTGCTCGTGGCTCTCGGTCGCCGGGCCGGGCTGGAATTCGCTCTCGACAAAGCGCTGCATCTGCGGCGTCGCCATGATCCGGCGCAGCAATTTGAGCCCGTCGACGATGGTCTGCTGGTCGGTCGGGGTCGCCAGATAGTTCGGGTAGACCGCCGGCGGCACCGCCGGGTCGGCGCTCTTCAGCTCGATGCGGCCGCGGCTCTCGGGCCGCAGCTGATAGACGATCATGGTAAACCCGGACCACGGATGCAGCCCGTCCTGCGGCCGGTCGGCGCTGAACGGCGAGCACGAGCATTTGATGTCGGCCGAGGCCAATTCCGGCCGGGTGCGGGCGAACAAGGCGGCCGGCGAGGTGCCCATCGCCAATGGGCCGTTCTTGAACATGTAGTATTGCAGCCCGGCTTTGAGCTTGCGCAGATTGCTCTGCATCATGTCGTTGACCGTGATCGGCAAGCGGCATTTGAACTTGAGCGGCGCCGAATAATGGTCCTGCAGGCTCTGCCCGACGCCCGGCAGGTGGTGCACCACCGGGACACCGAGGCGCTACCAGATGCTCGGCTTGGCCGATGCCGGACAGCAGCAGCAATTGCGGCGAGTTGACCGCACCGCCGCACAGGATGACCTCGCCCGCCGCCCGCGCGGTGCGGATCTGCCCGCCCTGGCGGAACGCGACGCCGGTGGCGCGCCGCCCGTCAAACAGTGATCTTTTCGGTCAGCGCATTGGTGACGACGCGCAGATTGGGACGGGTCATCGCCGGGCGCAGATAGCCGACCGCGGTCGAGCAGCGCCTTCCGTTGCGCGTCGTCGTCTGGTGATAGCCGACCCCGTCCTGACCGGCGCCGTTGAAATCGTCGTTGCGCGGAAAGCCCAGCGTCACCGCACCCTCGATAAACGCCTCGCAGATCGGGTGCTTGTCCGGGACGTCGGAGACGCAGAGCGGCCCGCCGGTGCCGTGCCAGGAATCGGCGCCGCGGGTCTGGTGCTCCGAGCGCTTGAAATAGGGCAGTACGTCGTCGAACGACCAGCCGGTGTTGCCGAGCTGGCGCCAATGGTCGAAATCCTCGGCCTGGCCGCGGATATAGACCATGCCGTTGATCGAGGACGAGCCGCCCAAGACCTTGCCGCGCGGCCAGAACACTTTGCGGTCGGCGGCCCCCGGATCGGGCTCGGTCTCGTAGCACCAGTTGACGTTCGGGTCGGCAAAGGTCTTGCCAAAGCCCAACGGGATGTGGATCCAGCGGTTCTTGTCCTCGCCGCCGGCCTCGAGCAGAACGACCCGCGTCGCTGGGTCCTCGCTCAACCGTGCCGCGATCGCGCACCCGGCCGACCCGGCGCCGACGACGACGAAATCGGCATCGAACACATCCTGCTGTACGGCCATCCGATCGCTCCCTTTTTGCGCACGATCGGAACTATAGTCGCCTCGCCGATCGGGAAACATCGAAACCGGGGAGGATCGCCATGAGACTGCGCCGTTTGGCCTGGGCCGCGCTCGCCTTGCCGCTCGCCACGCCGGCCGGCGCCCAGCTGCTCGACCACAAGGATCTGTCATTGGCCACGGCGCTGACCATCGCCACGACCGCGGCCGACACCTGCAAGGCCGAGGGCAACCTGGTCTCGGTGACCGTGGTCGGGCGAGACGGCCAGGTCATCGTTCTGCTGCGCGGCGACAACGCCTCGCCGCACACCGTCGAGAACAGCCGGCGCAAGGCCTATACCGCGCGCACCTTCCGCATCCCGTCGGGCGAGTTTGCGAAGCGCGTCAAGGACAATCCGACGACCGGCCTCGTGCATCTGACCGGGGTCATTGCCGCGCAGGGCGCGTTGCCGATCAAGGTCGGCAATGATGTCATCGGCGCGGTCGGCGTCTCTGGCTCGCCGGGCGGCGACAAGGACGAGGCCTGCGCCAAGGCCGGGCTCGACAAGGTCGCCGATCAGCTGAAATAGCCGTTCGCGCTTCCGGGCTGCGTGGACTTCCTGTATGCCTCGCCGCGTCCAGGCATTGAACGGAGCCCGCGCTGATGACCCAGACCGTCGCCCGCCTGCTGGCGGAAAGCCTCGAAGCCCATGACGTGGACCAGATTTTTTGCGTTCCGGGCGAGAGCTATGTCGGGCTGACCAGCGCGCTCCTTGAAAAGAACTCGATCCGGGTCGTCGTCTGCCGGCACGAGGGCGGCGCCGGCTATATGGCGGCGGCCGACGGGCGACTGCGCGACCGCGCCGGCGTCGCCGTCGTGTCGCGCGGTCCGGGGCTGTCGAACGCGATGGTCGCCTTGCATTCGGCCTATCACGACGCGACCCCGATGGTGATGCTGGTCGGCCAGGTCGAGCGCCAGGATTTCGGCCGCCTCGCCCTGCAGGAGCAGAATTATTCGCGGCTGTTGTCCGATGTGACCAAGGAGGTCATCGAGGTCAACGAGCCGGAGCAGGCCTCGGAGGCGATCGCCCGCGCCTTTCACCTGGCCGAGAGCGGCACCCCGGGTCCGGTCGCGGTGATCCTGCCCGAAGACATCTTCGACGCCGAAACCGACGCGGCGCTAAATCCGGCCCGGCCGCGCGTTACCGCCGGCCCGCGGCCCAACGACCTCGACCGGCTCGCGGTCATGCTTGAGGCGGCCGAGCGGCCCTTGGTGCTGGTCGGCGGCGCGCTGTTGGCCGACGCGGTGCGGGACAATGCGGTTTTCGCTGAGTTGAACCGCCTCTCTGAAGAATGGGTGCTGCCGATCTGCCCGACCCATCGCCGCCCGCAATTGTTCGACGCGGCGCACCCGAATTTTGGCGGCTATATGGGGATCCGCGTCCCGCCCGAGCTATTGGGCGAGATGAAGCGTGCCGATCTGATGGTAGCGCTCGGCGAGCGCATGACCAATTCGGTCAGCCAATCCTACAGCTTTCCCGCGGCACCTCAGCCGCAATTGCCGTTTGTCCATGTCTGGCCCGACCCGAACGAGGTCGGCCGGGTGTGGCGCCCCGACCTCGGGATGCCGTGCAGCGCCTATGAGGTGATCAAAGGATTGCTGCGCCGCGGCGCGCCGACCAATGCTGTCACAGCGGCGGGGCTGGGTCGCCGGGCTCAACGCGATCCACCGCAAATTACTGGCCAAGGAGTGGGAGCCGACCTCGGACGGCGTCAATTTCGCCGCGGTTGTCTGCGAGGTCGACAAGCATCTCGCCCCCGACGCCACAGTCACCACGGACGCCGGCAATTTCGGCAGCTTTGTCCACCGCTATATCGGCTTTCGTCAGGGCCAGGTGTTTCTCGCCTCGGTCGTGGGCGCAATGGGCTCGGGCGTGCCGATGGCGGTCGCCGCCGCCCTGCGCCGGCCGAACACGCAGGTCATGGCGTTCGTCGGCGACGGCGGCGCCTTGATGACCGGCAACGAGCTGGCCACGGCGCTGCAATACGGCGCCAACCCGATCATGATCATCTCCGACAACGGCATGTACGGCACGATCGGCATGCACTCCTATGTGCGCTATCCCGAGCGCCCGTTCATGGAAGGCACGCGCCTGACCAACCCCGATTTCGCGGCCTGGGCGCGCTCGTTCGGCGCCGAGGGCATCACGATCAAGAGCGAAGCCGACATCGCCGACGCCATCGCCCATGCCTTCGCGGTCAAGACCCGCCCGGTCGTCGTCCACTGCCTGACCTCGGCCATCCAAATGAGCGCCTGGCGCCGCTACACCGGCGGCGAGACGTTGCCGTAGCCCGGATCGCCGACCATGATCAGCAGGGTGGGCGTGAGCGGGGGCAAGGAGGATCGGGCCGTGGCGCTGGACCGGGCTGAAGAATTCGACGTGATCGTGGTCGGGGCCGGCAATGCCGCCACCTGTGCCGCACTGTCGGCGCGGGACAACGGCGCCCGTGTGCTGATGCTCGAAATCGCCCCCGAGGACCAGAAGGGCGGCAACTCGGCCTTTACCGGCGGCGCGTTTCGCGTCGTCTATCACGGCGGCGACGATCTCGCCCGGCTGATCCCCGACATCAACGAGACCGAGCTCGGCGATGTCGATTTCGGCACCTACACCGAGGACGAATATTTCGACGATATGGGCCGGCTGACCCAGTATCGCTGCGACCCCGATCTGACCGAGATCCTGATCCGCGGCAGTTTCGATGCGGCGCTGTGGATGCGCGAGAAAGGCGTGCGGTTTCAGCTCGGTCTCGGCCGCCAGGCGTTCAAGGTCGAACGGCAGGTTCAAGTTCTGGGGCGGGCTCGCCTGCCATATCTGGGGCGGCGGGAAGGAACTGGTCAAGGCCTTGCACGCCCGCGCCGCGCGTGACGGCATCACGATCTTGTACGAGACGCCGGCGATCGGCCTCCTTGACCGGCGATCGCGGGGTCGAAGGGGTGCGGGTGCGCCACCACGGCCGTATCCGCGAGCTGCGCTCAAAGGCGGTGGTGTTGGCCTGCGGCGGGTTCGAGGCCAATGCCGAGATGCGGGCGCGCTATCTCGGGCCCAATTGGGACCTCGCCAAGGTGCGCGGCTCGCGTTTCAACACCGGCCAGGGCCTGAAGATGGCGCTCGACCTGGGTGCGGCCGTCCACGGCCACTGGTCGGGCGCGCATTCGGTCGCCTGGGATTTGAACGCGCCGCCCTTTGGCGATCTCGATGTCGGCGACCGCTTTCAAAAGCACAACTACCCGTTCGGCATCGTCGTCAACGCCAGCGGCGAGCGCTACCTCGACGAGGGCCTCGATTTCCACAGCTACACTTACGCGAAATACGGCGGCGAGATCCTGAACCAGCCGGGCATGTTCGCCTGGCAGGTCTTCGACCAGAAGGTCGTCGCACCTGCTGCGCGAGGAATACCGCATCCCGCGCATCACCAAGGAAAAAGCCGACAGCTTCGAGGCCCTGGCGCCGCGCCTCGAAGGGGTCGATCCCGGCCGTTTTCTGGAGACGGTGCGCGCCTTCAACGCCGCCCCGCGGCCCGAGGTGCCGTTCAACCCCAATATCCGCGACGGGCTTCGGACCACGGGTCTGGCGATCGACAAGACCAACTGGGCGCAGCGCCTCGACGCCCCGCCCTACGAGGCCTACGCGGTCACGACCGGCATCACCTTCACCTTTGGCGGGCTCAAGATCACCAACGACGCGCAGGTCGAGGACACCGCCGGCCAACCGATCCCCGGCCTTTACGCCGCCGGCGAAATGGTGGGCGGCCTGTTCTACCACAATTACGCCAGCGGTACCGGCCTGATGTCCGGCCTCGTCTTCGGCCGTCGCGCCGGCAGGGGCGCCGCGGCGCACGCACGAGGGTGATCGAGAGTTTTCTTGCCATCCTTTGACGCTGGCGCTACATGTAGCGGCGGGAGGTGACGATGGCCGAGCCGATGTCGCGCGCCGAGCGGGTCGAGCGGCGCCGCGCCAAGCTGCGGGCAGCTGGGCTGCGGCCGGTGCAGATCTGGGTCCCCGATACCCGCGCGACGGGGTTTGCCGAGGAATGCCGACGGCAATCCCGGTTGATCGGGGACAGCGGGATCGAAGCCACCCGGGCCGAGGACGAAGCCTGGGAGATCGCCTCCTGGGACGCGGTCTCGAATGACGCGGGGTGACCTCGTCGTCGTTTCTCTGCTTGGCGATTCCGGCAAACCGCGGCCGGCCTTGGTCATCCAATCGGATCTGTTCGCCGAGCATCCCTCGATCACGGTCCTGCCGATCACCACCCATCTGGTCGAGGCGCCGCTGCTGCGCATCGGGATCGGTCCCGAAAGCGGTGTGGAGCACCCATCGCAGATCCAGATCGACAAACCGCAAACCCCTCGACGCGAGCGGATCGGCCGGGTGATCGGCCGCGTCGACCGCACGACCCTCGTCGCGGTCAACCGGGCGCTCGCCGTGTTCCTCGGACTGGCGTGACGCGCCGGGCGTCTGGTCGCCACACCGCCGCCGCATAAAGCTGCTCGGGGAATTCGGGTGCGACTTCGGCGGCGAGGCGCTGCTGGTGGGCCGGGAAATCGGCGAAGAACAGGTCATGGCTGATGCGTGCGGCGACCGCGGGCAGGCCGCGCTTCATGCTCGGCACGTCGCCGACCGGCACCCCGAAGCTGACGAAGCCGGCCGGGTTCTGGACGTGGATGTCGTTCAGATAGGGTGCGGCGCCGGGGATTTTTTCGAGGTATTCGTGGGCGGTGCCGAGATAGGGGTGGGCGCCGAGATAGTCGTCCTCCTCGCCCGGAGGCGGGGTGTAACGGTCGCGCCACAACAGGATCTGGTCGGCGAAATCGGCGAGTTCGGGCCGGGCGCCGGGGTCGACGAAATAGCCGGTGCCGGCGATCGCGAAATCGAAACCGAACTCTCCGTCGGCGGCCCGCGCGATGATCCGACCCCCCTCCTCCCGCGCCGCGAGCCAGGGTGCCGCCAGATGCAGCCGGAAATTCGGGAATTTCAGCACCCGCTCGATCGCATCGGCGGGCGGGGTCGAGCCGGCGCGGCGAAAGCGGATCGCCTGGTGCCAGCGCACCGCGTCGGGCAGTAGCGGGAAAATTGTCGTAAGCGCCGGGATAGCCGCGCACCCGGCCGACCGGCAATGACGCCAATGCCGGCCGCCGCGCGAACAAATCGACGCGAGGCCGCCCCGGTTTCGAGCGCCACCCCGGCCGCATCGAAGGCCGAGGCCGCACCGCCGACCACCGCCACCCTTTTGCCGCGCAACCCGGCGAAATCGATCGGATCCGCGGTATGGGCATAGAGGTGCCGCGGCAATCCCTCGGTCAACGCCGGCGGCAGATAGGCCCCGCCATTGCCGGCGACGCCGTTGGCGAGGATCACCTTGCGCGCGGTCTCGACCGTGATCGCGCCGTCCGCCTCCAGGTGCAGCCGGAAATGCCCGTCCGCCGGCTCGATGCGCGCGAGCCTGGTGCGATAGCGCACCGGGATGCCGAGGAAACGCCGGTACCAGCTCAAATATTCGGCCCAGTCGGCGCGCGGGATGCGCTCGATCGCGGCATAGGCCGCCGCGCCGTGGCGCGCCTCGTACCACGCCTGAAAGCTGAAGGCGGCGATGCCGTATTCCGGCCCCGGCAAAGTCTTCGGCGTGCGCAGCACGTTCATCCGCGCCGCATTCAGCCACACCCCGGCCCGCGCCTCGTCCTCGGCCATGTCGATCACCGCGACCTTGCCGATCCCGGCCCGGCGCAACGCAAAGGCAAAAGCGCAGCCGCTCTGCCCGCCGCCGACGATCATGACGTTGTGGTCGATCCCCGGCCGGTCCGGGACCCAGTTCTGCGGGTCGGGCCCGATCAGCCTCAGCGCATTGCGGGCATCGGCGTCGGGATCTGTCGGCTCGGGCATCGGCGGCTTGTCTCCTCTTGTTCGCCGGCCCGTGAGGGATTCGGCGCTTGTTGTGTCGGCAGGCCGGCCAATCTATCATCGGCCAATCTATCATCGCGTCCAGCGTGTGGAGGAGCCCGATGGTCCAGCTCGCCGAACTCGATACCGAGCGCGAAACGCTCGACGCGACCCTCGATTATTTCGTCGATACCAAGGCTGATGCCGGTCACCCTGGTCGGGGCGCCCGGCCAATCCGACCGGCGCACCGGCGGCGGCGCCGCCGAACAGCACCGGGTCACGATCCGTAACGGCCGGCCCCATGCCGCCGAGTTCGCGCTCGAAAAGAACGGCTTCCGCTTTGTCGATCACGAGACGCGAGTCGCCGATTTCTTCGACGAGGACGAGATCCGCCGGGTCTATTACCCGGAGATGGAAGCCTTGGTGAAACAGGAGAGCGGGGCGAAGCGCGTCGTCGTCTTCGATCATACCCTGCGCACCGCCGACCAAGCCTTGCGCGAGGCGGCCAAGATCCGCGACCCGGTGCGCCGCGTCCACAACGACTATACCGAATGGTCCGGGCCGCAGCGGGTGCGCGACCTGATGGGCGAGGAGGCCGAGGCGCTGCTCGCCCGCCGGTTTGCGATCATCCAGACGTGGCGGCCGATCCGCCACCCGGTCGAGAGCTGGCCGCTCGCCATCGCCGACGCGCAGAGCCTCTCGCCCTCGGACATGGTGGTGACCGAGCGCCGCTATCCCGACCGCATCGGCCAGACCTCGGCGATCACCTGGAACCCGGCGCATCGCTGGTACTGGTTCCCGCATATGCGGCCCGACGAGGCGCTGGTGTTCAAGACTTATGAGTCGCTGCAGGACGGCCGCGCCCGGTTCACCGCGCATACCGCCTTCGAGGACCCCTCGACACCGCCAAATGCGCGGCCGCGCGAGAGCATCGAAATCCGCACCCTGGCGTTCTTTTGAGGAGTTCGCCGCGAAGACCGGCCGGGAGACGCCAAATGCAGCGCGGGCACCAGATCGACAGCCGCAACATCGCCTATTTCCGTCATGTCTACGACGGCGAAGCGGCCGATATGCGCCACCTCTACGAGCAGGCCAAGCTCGATCAATGGAACGCCGCGACCGATATCGACTGGGCGCAACCGCTCGACACCGAATGGCGGGCTGATCGCCGACGATCTGGTCGACATCCATGGGACCCGGTTCTGGGACCGTCTTTCGCCGTCGCGAGCGGGTCGAGGTCAACCGCGCCGTCGCCCGCTGGCGGTTGTCGACCTTGATGGCCGGCGAGCATGGCGCCATGCTGGTGTGCAGCCAGCTGGTCGAGAACGTCCAGGGCCAGGATGAAAAGCTGTTCCAGGCGACGCAGGTCGTCGACGAGGCCCGGCACAACGAGGTCCTGCACCGCTACATGGCGCTGCGCCTGGAAGGGCGGAATTACCCGCTCGCCAACAATGTCAAGGAGATCTTCGACACGCTGCTCGGCACTCGCGTCCTGGTATCTGAAGACGATCGGATTGCAGCTGGTCGCCGAAACCTTTGCCGTGTCGTTGTTCCGCATGCTGGCCGAATCCTCGAAAGACGCGGTATTGCGCCAGATCTGCCGGCGCATCTTGCAGGACGAGGCGCGGCACATGGGCTTCGGCATGCTGTCATTGCCGGCGGTGGTGGCCGAGGCGAGTGCGGCCGAGCGGCGCCAAATGGAGGATTTCGCGGTCTGGGCGCTGAACCGCACCTTGCGCGGCATCTTCCCGCTCGCCGCCTACGAGGAGACCGGGTTCAGCCGGGCCGAGATCGAAGAAATCCGGCAGTTGCGGCGCGAGCGCGCGGCCGGCGGCGAGGAGACCGCGTTCCGCAAATTCTTCCGCCGCGACCTGCATGCCGGCCTCGTCCGCAATTTGCGCAAAGTCGGCGTGTTGAGCGACCGGGTGGCCCCCGATCTGCAGGCGCTCGGCATCTCGCTCGCCGCCGCGTGATCTTTATAGGAGGCAAAGAATGGCCAACGAGCTGATCTCCTGCGACGACCATATGGATCTGGGGCAATTGCCGGCCGATCTGTGGACGACCCGGCTGCCGGCGGCATTGCGCGACCGTGCGCCCTATATCGACGAGCGCGACGGCCAGGCGGTGTGGATCTGCGACGGCAAGGTATGGGGCCGCTGGAACGGCAAGCCGCCCGCCACCGGCAATCAGCGGCCGGTAAAGCCGCTTTACGACTCGTTCGACCGTGCCGGCATCTACGACCATAGCGCGCGCCGCCCGGCGGTCTCCGAATTGCGCCTCGCCGACATGGACCGCGACAGTGTGCAAGCCCAAATAATCTTTGGCCCGATCTTCCAGATCTCGACCGACGACCAAGCAGCTGCGCGTCGCCTGCTATCGGGTCTACAACGACTGGCTGCTGGAGTTCTGCCAGGCCGCGCCCGACCGGCTGATCGGCGTGCCGATGCTGCCCGAGACACCCGACACGGCGTATCAGGAGCTGATGCGGCTGGCGAACAAGGGCGGGGTGCGGCAGGTCACCTTGATGATCGCCAACATCAATCCCAAGCTCGACGACCCGGCCTGGGAAAAGCTGTGGACGGCGCTCGAAGATACCGGGATCATCCTCTCCTGGCACATCACCGTGTTTGTCGGCAAGCCGAACGAGCGCTCCGCCGGCAAAGCCGCGAGCGTGTTCGAGAACACCAAGTTCTTCATGGGCAATTTCCTCGAGCCGTTTGTCGATCTGTTCGCTTGGGGCATCCTCGAACGCCATCCGAAGCTCAAGATGGTGATGGCGGAAGCCGGCACCGGGTGGCTCCCATGGCTGGTGCAGGAACTCGACTACCGCCATTGGCGGCTGTGGGAAGCCAAAGATTTCTGGGCCGACAAGGGTGGCGCGGCACTCGAAACCAAGCCCAGCGAATTGTTCAAGCGGCAGATCTACGCGACCTTCCAGGAGGATTATGCGGCGATGGCGCTGATCCCGTTCTTTGGCGACGGGCATCTCTTGTGGGCGTCGGACTATCCGCACCCTGACGGGGTGTGGCCGCATTCGAAGGACGCGATCGCGCGCCAGATGAGCGATCTGTCGCCGGAGATGCGCAAGAAGCTGACCCACGACAACGCCGCCCGGCTCTACGGCCTCAGCTGACGAGCTGGCATCGCCCCGCAACGCCCTTATAACCCGATCCGTCCGACCACGACCCCGGAGTAGCCTCATGAGCGCGCACGCGACCCCCGAACAGATCCATTCGAAGCTCGACCATCCGATCATCGACGGCGACGGGCATTGGATCGAGTACACGCCGGTCTTCGCCGAACGGATCCGCAAGGCCGCCGGCGACAAGGCGGCGGAGGGTTTCCTCGCGCACACGCGGCGCATTCCCGACACGCTCGGCCTCACGATTGCCGAGCGCAAACAGCGCGGCGTCGCGATGGAAGGCTATTGGGGGCGGCAGACCACCAACACCCGCGACCGCGCCACCGCGATGATGCCGCGCATGCTCTACGACCGGCTCGACGAGCTGGGTATCGATTTCGGCATCATCTATCCGACCGCCGGGCTCGGCATCGCGCGCATCGCCGACGACGAGACCCGACGCGCCGTGGTCCGCGGCTTCAACATCGTCAGCGCCGATTATTTCGCCAAGCTCAGCGACCGGCTGACCCCGGCCGCGGTCATTCCGATGCACACGCCCGAAGAGGCGGTCGCCGAGCTCGAATTCGCGACCAGAGAATTGGGCGCCAAGGTCGGCATGTTCGGCAGCGGCATCGCGCGGCCATTGCCGGCCGCCAAGGGCGTCGATCCCCAGGCCGCGCGTCACGCCGTTTCCTTTGACCAGCTCGGCATCGACAGCCAGCATGATTACGACCAGGTCTGGCAGAAATGCCGCGAGTTGAAGATCGCGCCCACCTTCCATACCGGCGGCCGCAGCTTTGGCCTGAGGAACTCGCCGTCGAATTTCACCTTCAACCATATCGGCCATTTCGCCGCCGCCGGCCATGCCGTGGCCAAGGCCCTGTTCCTCGGCGGGGTGACAAGGCGCTTCCCGGAGCTGCGCTTCGGCTTTCTCGAAGGCGGGGTCGGCTGGGGCTGCCAGCTGTTCGCCGATTTGATCGAGCATTGGGAACGGCGCGGCGCCAAGGGGCTCGCCTATATGCATCCCGACAAGCTCGACCGCCCGCTGCTGCGCCGCTATGTCGACCAATACGGCTATGCCGACATCGCCGCGGAATTGGACCGGCGCGACGGCTGGCCGGCCCACGAGGAGGATCGGATCGATGGCGGCGTCCCGGTCCATGACGACTACGCGGCCTGCCGGATCACCCGCAAGGAGGATTGGCTCGATCTCTACGCCAAGCCCTATTATTTCGGCTGCGAGGCCGACGACCGGATGAACGCCACCGCTTTCAGCCGAATCAATCCGTTCGGCGCCCGGATCAACGCGATCTTCAGCTCCGACATCGGCCATTTCGATGTGCCCGACATGCTCTCTCCGGTGCCGGAAGCCTACGAGCTGGTCGAGGACGGGCTGATCACCCCCGCCGACTTCCGCGACTTCACCTTCGCGAACGCGGTGCGCCTCTGGGGCACGCAAAACCCCCGCTTCTTCGAAGGCACCCGCATCGCCAAGGAAGCCGCCGCCCTCCTCGCCGAAGCCCACACCCCGACCCGCGCCGCCGCCGAGTGACCTGACTGCCGTCCAACGACAGTAGCCTTGCGGCAGCGCCGTCCTTCGGGCGGCGCTGTCGCGTTGATAGCGGCGCAGCCGGACACGACTTTGCCCAGGCCGCGGGAACCGAATTCGCCGCATTCGGTTTCCTCGACGAATGCAGGGTGTTGACGGCAGCAAAGTGGCGGGAGGGACGCTCGACCGAAAGACGCGGTTTGCGCGGCCGACGCAGCCCCCACCAAAACTGCCGGGGCTCGGCTCCGTGCTCGCGCGGAATATCCGGACATTGCAAGAGCGGCGAAAGCGCGACGAGGTTGGCGCGACGCTCGAACAACGCGTCGCCGGCGCGATCACCCGCTTCACCGGCAGCATGCGGTTTGTCTACCTGCATGTCGCGATATTCGGCGTGGATCATCGTCAACCTCGGCTTGGTTCCTGGCGTCGCTAAATTCGACCCGTCGTTTGTGGTTTTGGCGATGGTCGCAACGGTCGAAGCCATTTTTCTGTTGACCTTTATCCTGATCAGCCAAAACCGGATGAGCGCCGCGGCCAAAAAGCGCGCCGAACTCGATCTGCAAATCAACCTCTTGGCAG
Source organism: uncultured Alphaproteobacteria bacterium (assembly GCA_963795485.1). Lineage (GTDB taxonomy): Bacteria > Pseudomonadota > Alphaproteobacteria > ATCC43930 > CGMCC-115725 > AP-15. Next base: position 197,278 of record CAWCIL010000003.1, on the reverse strand, counting down.
AGCACGAGATCACCAAGCTCGTCGCGATACTGTCCGCGGTCGCTGACCGGCTCGGCGTCGAAACCGATGTTGAACACGAGGTCGGCGAATTCAAAGGCGAATTGAAAGAAGACGTTGCTCCAGAAACCGTCCTCGACAAGATCGAGGACGAGCTATGAGGTCCGCCCTTTTCTGATCCCGTGCGGCGTCGGCGATCGCGGTGTCTAAGGCGCTCCGCAAAAATGTCGGCATTGAATTCAGGCGGCGGCGCAACGCGATGGATGGGTAATCACGCAATTGCCATATTCACACCGTATTCTGGCGTTCCTCGGCATCCGTGAGCGGGTGGGGGATGTCATCTATGGAGTTGGCGGTGCCTGATCTCGACCAGATAAAACAGGGGGAACAGGGGGAGTGGGCCCGGCGCCGGCGGCCAACGGCAACGATGCCGCGTCCCCGAACGCCGCTGACCCGGTTCAGACCGATGCCTTCGCCGGCAAGATCACCCTGCTGACGCAGCCCTTCGCCGGCAGAATGCCGCCCGATTTCGCCAACCTTTCCTTCGCCGAGTTGCTGGCCTTGGTCGCTGGCCAGCCGACGGCGGAATAATATTGCCTTGCCGCGCCCGCCCCGGCCCCCTGTCCCGAGCGTCGGTCGGGTGCCTCGGGCCGGTTTCCGAGGGGCGTCCATGCATCCGGTGCAGGCCTCGGCGGCTATTCATAGTTGCGCTCATCAACAGCCGGCTCAAGATGTGCGGCGCAGCAATCGTCACTTTCCGGAGCAGAGCCATGAGCGCGCATATGAATCCTGAGCAGGTCCGTTCGAAAATCGACCATCCGATCGTCGATGGCGACGGGCATTGGGTCGAATACGATCCGGTGTTCAGCGAAAAGATGCGCAAGGTCGGCGGCGACCTGGCCGCGGACGGCTTTCTGAAGGCGATGGGGACGACCCGCGAGTCACTGTCGACCTCGCCTGCCGAGCGTCGTCACAAGCGGATGGCGCAGCAGGCTTTTATGAGCCGCCAGGCCGAGAACACGCTCGACCGCGCCACGGCAATGATGCCGAAGCTGCTGTACGACCGGCTCGACGAATTGGGCATCGATTTCGGCATCATCTATCCGACCGCCGGCCTGCGCTTTCCGCGCATCCAGGACGACGCCGCCCGGCGCGCCGTGATCCGCGCCTATAATGTCGTCTCGGCCGATTATTTCAGCGGCTTGGGCGACCGGCTGACCCCGGCCGCGATCATCCCGATGCACACTCCCGACGAGGCGATCGCCGAGTTGGAGTTCGCGACCCAACAATTGGGCTCGAAGGTCGGCATGTTCGGCAGCAACATGGCCCGCAAGGTGCCGGCGGCCGCGGCCAACGACCCCGACACCGCGCGTTTTGCCGTGTGGTACGACGTGCTCGGCCTCGACAGCGAATACGATTACGACCCGGTCTGGGCGAAATGCGTCGAGCTCGGCATCGCCCCCACCTTCCACAGCGCCTCCAGCAGCCAGGGTCTGCGACTGTCGCCGACCAATTTCGTCTATAACCACATCGGCCATTTCGCCGCCGCGGGGCACGCAACCGCCAAGGCGATTTTCCTCGGTGGTGTCACCCGGCGCTTTCCGGGCCTGCGTTTCGCATTTCTCGAAGGCGGCGTCGGCTGGGCCTCGCAATTGTTCGGCGATTTGATCGAGCATTGGGAACGGCGCAGCGCTCAGGCATTGGAGCGCATGCACCCGGACCAGCTCGACCGTGCCAAATTGCTGAGCCTTGTCGAGAAGTACGGCTATGGCGACATCGCCGCGGCCTTGCGCGAGCGCGGCGGGCTGCCCGACCCCGAGGTCGCCTATCTGACCGGCGGGCTCGACAATATCGACGATTTCTCGGCCTGCAAAATCGCCCGCAAGGAAGACTGGGTCGATCTCTATGCCAAGCCCTACTATTTCGGCTGCGAGGCCGACGACCGGATGAACGCCACCGCGTTCGGCCGCAACAACCCGTTCGGGTCGAAGCTCAACGCGATCTTCAGCTCGGATATCGGGCATTTCGACGTGATCGACATGCGCCATCCGTTGCCCGAGGCCTACGAATTGGTCGAGGACGGCCACATCACCGCCGGCGATTTCCGCGACTTCACCTTCAGGAACGCGGTCAAGCTGTGGGGCACGCAGAACCCCAAATTCTTCGAAGGCACCCGCGTCGCCAAGGAGGCCGCCGCCGTGCTCGCCGAAGCGCCGACCCCGATTCGCGCCGCGGCGGAATAATTCCGGTCAACACGGCAGCGCCGCCGCCGCCGCGCCGCCCTCACCGATGGAGCAAGAGGGGGTAGGCGGCCAGCACCAGCTCGGCGACGATCAGCAGCACGATGTACCATTCGACCCGCGCGCTGCTGCGGGTCTGCACCAGGCGGAGCAGGGTCTCGACGGTCCGGGAAATCAGGTCGAGCTTGCGGTCGAGCGCCCGGTCGCGTTCGCGCAGCTCGTATTCGTCGGCAAGCCGCAAATAGAGGCGCTCGAGCTCGGGCCGTTCCCACAAGAGTTCGGGCTTTTCGCCGGTTTCGACGCGACCCACCATCTTGTGCTGCACCGCCAGCACGGCGCCGATCTGCTGCAGCAATTCCCGGCCGCGGGCGCCGGCGCGGCCGCTCCGGCGCAATGTCGCCGCAAGCGGTTCGATGCGGTCGAAAATCGCGGCGATCCGGGTCTCGTAATAGGCGAGGACCAAGTTCTTGGCCAACGCATCGGCCACCAACTGCAGTCGCTCGATGGTCGGTTCGTGCAGGACGATGTTGCCGGCGGCATCGATCGGCTGGTCGGCGCCGGCGCGGATCAGCAGCTGGGCCTCCTCCTGGTCCGGGAACGGCAAGGGTTCGGTGACGAAGGGGGCGAGCGAGGCCAGAAAGCGCTCGGCCCGATCGCGCGGCGCCCCGAACAGCACGGCGACACCGTAGCGGAACAAGACCGCGACCCCGCCGCCCGGGACCGAGAGCGCCACCGGGGCCGCACCGAGCGCGCCGTCGCCCTCCGCCGATCGGGTATCGAGCCGCTCGCCCAGCAGATACCCGCGGACCGCGATCCGTTCGGCGCCGTCTTCGGCCGCAAAGCTGCTTGGCGCTGCGGCGCCCGGAGCGGGAGCGACCGAGGAAAACGCGGCGCTCGCGCTTTCGGACATGGTGAACGGGCCGCCCATCGATGAACTCGCCTTGCCTGCAAACCGAGGGGCCGGCCGTGCACCCGCGACGCCGTCTGCGGTTCGCCTGCTCGGTGATATGGGCGACGTGGGCCAGAGTGTCGAGAATGGATCCCCGGCGCACGCGGCCTTGGCGCGGAAGGCGTTCAGACTCGAGAGCGACCGGCGCCGCGTGAAGCAGCGCCCGTCAGAACAAAAGTTCAGGGATTGGCGGGAATGACCATCAACGTCGCCGGCGTGACGTAGGTCGCGACATCCTGCGGCAGCAGGAAGCGTTGCGACACCAGCGCGTTGGCGGCGGCCGTCACTGCATTGACGTAGTTCGCGTTGGTTCCGCTCGCATTCCCGTAGCGCTCCTGCAGCGAGGCCCGCGGGTCGCCGGTAGAGAGGCGATGCGCCTTCGTGTCCGGAAACGCGATGTACTGGCCGCTGCCGTCGCAGCCGTCGATCATGCTCGCAGCACCGCCCGGGTCGGGATCGGAGTTGCTCCCGGCGCGCTGGGCCCATCCGGTGTAGGTCGCGATCGGTACGGCGACGCTCGGCACGCGAACCCCGGCGATGTCGTTGCCGTCGCTGTCCGTCTTCGACACGAAGACCTGATAGGGCGTGCCGAGCAGGACGGGAGGCGAGATCGAGACGATGCCCTTATAGAATTCGGGCCCGAAATCGAAGAGATCGCCGGTATGGTGAATGCCGTCGTAAAAGACGTTCGCGGTCGGCGGCAGCGCCGGGTTCGCGGATGACGGGTTCGCGACCGGTCCGGTGGCGGCGTAGGTGAAAAGGCCGGTAATGTTGGAGTTCGTCCCCCAACTGTCGTTCGGGATGTTCGGAAAGCCCATGCCGGATTGCGGCAAGGCGGGCACCAGCGTTTGGCTGCGGATAGTCGGCACCTGGTTTGCCGGCGGCGCCGTGCCGTTGCTCGCCCAGTCGTCCAGATCGACCAGCAGCGCCTTCTCGACCCAGGCCGAATTGAGCGGGTTTTGCAGTTGCCGGCAAATGCCCTCGGCGGTGCCGTTTCCGGTGCCGTGCTGGAAGCTCGCGAGCACGTAATAGCGAACCTCGGGCGTTTTCGTCAGATCGAGATCGTGCCCCTGGCCGTCGGTCGTCAGCATCGAACCGCCCTTCGACCAGAACTCGTTCTCGGAGTTCGTTTCGAAGATCTTGGGGCAGGTGTCGGTCGCCTCACAGCGCTCCAGCCGACCGCCGGTCTCGTGGGTCACCCTGTCCTTGAACGAAACGTCAGCGAACGGGAACTGGAACTCCGGGTCCCAGCGCGCGATATGCTGGCGCGAGGTGCGGGTCGGCTGGGCGAAACGGTAGTTTAAGTAAATCCCATCGCCGCCGCCGATGTAGTTCAGCATGCCGTCGATCGCTTTTTCGTGATGAGGCGGGCGCAGCCAGAACTGGCTCCACCAGCTGCGGTCGCCCCATTTATGCTGGCTGGCGCCGGCCGGAACATCAGCGTCGTTGAAGCCGAACAGCACGAAGTCGCGGGTCGTACGGCAGGGCTGCGAGCTGCAGATGGTGTAGATGTCTTTCACATCGCCGCCGAGCGGGTTGGCGGCGCCATTGTCATCGGTCTTGGCGTCGCGCAGGAAGGTCGCGAAATCGCGGATCGCGGCGAGACCGAGCCCGGCGATGTTCGGGTTTTGCGCGATGTAGGTGAATTCGTAGAGCGCCGTCGGCCCGAATGTTCCGGGCGCACCGAAATTGCCTGCCGTCAGCTTGACGCATGTCGGGGAGAAGAAGTCGGCTTGGGCCGTGCATGTTGTGGTGTAATCCCAATCCGCGGCCGGCACGACTTGCGGCTTGTCGCCGTAATTCTCGCGCACGGTCAACGTGGCCTTGGACTGGTCGAGGCTCGCCGGCGGATAGGTCAGCGGCAGGTCCGCCGGCGTCGTGCCCAGATCGACGTCGAGTTCCTCGGTGGTTGGGCCAGTGATCGCCGAGCCGTTCTTGTTCGTCGCCACCGGCAGGGTGAGGCCGAAGAGCTTGCCGCCTTGCGGTGCGGTGAGATCCCAACCAACCTCGACGATGGACCATCCCATATTCATCAGGAACCCGGTGCCGGCCGTGCCCGCGGATGGCGGGACAGCGGTATTGCCTCCGGCGGTGATGGGTGTGCCGGCGGCGGTTATGCCGCCGTTGAGCGTGCTCAGCGCGCCGGGACCGCCGCGGTTGGGCAGGTCGTACATGACGCGATGCGCCCCTTTCGACAGGTCGGTCGGGCGGATGATTTGGAAATCGGCGGTGAAGCTGACCGTTCCATCGGCGTTTTTCGGCCCGAGGGCGATGTCGGTGATGACCGCATTGCGCGGATCGTTCGGGTCGACCTCGTCGGTGAAGATGCCGGTGATCACCTCATAGGTGCCGACCGATCCGAAGCTTGTGCTGCCGAATGTCGGGGACTGGACGTTCGTAATATGGATCTGCGTGACCCGGGCGTCGGCGACCGGCGCCAAACCGAGGCAAGCAGCACCGAGCGATAGGAGTCCGACGGCCGCCAGGCAAGCAGAACACGGCAGAATTCGCGAGGTCATTCGGGGCTTCCTCCGCGGACCGACAGCCTCCACTATCGGCTGCCTTGATTGAATTCAGCATCTGAGTTGAATTTCAGCGCGATCGCGAGCTTGACCCGTTCGGGTCATACTCGCAACATCAAATTACCGCATATGCGACCGCAAGGTGGCAGACGCCCCAACCGACGCCCAGGCAGACTCATCGGCCCGGTGAGCTTTTATCCAGTCAAACGCTGGTTGATTTGGGCTGGCATGCGTCGATCTCGGGTCCCACCGCCATTGCCTTTTTGCCAGGCACGAGATCATGATTTGGACACAATCGCCGGTCGGCCGTCGACGCGAGCGCGTCTGTAAGACGAATATCGGGCGATCAGTATGAGGAACTCGACGAAACCACCATCGGCCAACTCGGACCGCGCGATCCGGTGATCGCGGTCATCGGGTTCGCCGGTTCAATTCACCGCTTCGGGGAGGGATAAATTTCTATGAAAAATAAAATTCAACCGTTCAAAGCCGTCCTGCCCGCCGCCGCCATCGGGGCAATGCTCGCCTGGGGTCCGCCCGTGCAGGCCCGCGTTGCGACGATCGTCATCGACTCTCCGGCCTCGCCGGCCTATGGCGGCGCGCCGGTCGGTTCGGCCGGGCCCTATGTAACGCTCAAGGGGCGGGCCTTCGGGGAGCTCGATCCGAGCGATCGGCATAATCAAATCATTCAGGATATCGATCTCGCGCCCCGCGACGCGCACGGTAGGGTGCCGTACATCGCGACCTTCCAGATCACCATGCCGCAGACCGCCAGCGAGGCCAATGGGTTGATGATCTATGAAGTGTCCAACCGCGGCAGCAGCCCGATCCCGACGACCGCGGCCTCGGTGGTTCCCGGCGCCATTTATCTCGAGAGCGGCTGGCAGGGCGATTTGCTAGCGCATTGCACGACCCCCTACCCTTGCACGTCGCTCGCCGCCCCCTATACCGGCACCGAGCAGGTCATCCAGGTCCCGGTGGCAACGAACCGCGACGGCTCGACCATCACCGGTCCGGTCTATGGCCATATCGCGAACGCGACCGGCAATACGGCGCAATTGATCATCTTTACGACGCCGGTGCCGTATCAGCCGCTCAGCCTCGACACGACGAAGACCCCGTTTTGGAGCCTCGCCTACCAGTCGATCACCGGTGCCGACGGCCCGCGGACCACGATCCCAAGCACCGATTGGGCCTGGGCGGACTGCAGCACCGTCCCGTTCCCCGGCATCCCGGATCCGACCCGGATCTGCCTGAAGAACGGATTCAACCCGAACCTGCTCTACGAGATGGTCTTCACCGCGAAGAACCCGCTGGTCCTCGGCGTCGGCTATGCCGCGACCCGCGACATCATCTCGTTCTTCCATCATGCGGCAGCCGACGACCAAGGCACGGCCAACCCGATCGCCGACATCGTCCACAAGGTCATCAGCATCGGGGTGTCGCAATCCGGTTCGTTCATCCGCTCCTCGATCCATCTCGGCTTCAACCAAGATGAGGAAAACCGGCAGGTGTTGGACGGCGCCTGGCCGCAGATCGACGGCCGCCAACTCTACATGAACGTCCGTTTCGCCCTGCCCGATGTGATCACCAACCTCTACATGATGTCCGACGAAGCGCCGGTCTGGTGGGCGCACTATCCCGACCTCGCTCGCCACTACGCTCCGGAGGGGATGCTCGACCGGTGCACGGCGACCAAGACGTGTCCCCAGATCCTGGAGACGTTCGGTTCGTTGGAATTCTACGACGAGAAGATGTCGCCCGATCTGATCGGCTTCACCGCCGCGGGCGACATCCCGCTGCCCCGGAACGTCCATCGGTACTATAACCCGGCGACGACGCATGGCGGTGGTGCTGGCGGCTTTACCTATACGGCCAATCCGCCGCCGGCCAACGGCTGCGTCTTTCCCGCCAATCCGAACCCCGAATCCGACACCAACAACGCCTTGCAGGACGACTTCATCGCCTTGATCATGAACGGCACGCCGATGCCGCCCAACTCCTATCCGATGCTGATGAATGGGCAGCTCGTGCCGGCGACGCAGAAGGCGGAGGGCTTCCCCGACATTCCGGGCTATCCGTTCGAGGGCAACCAGATCAACTACGCCGAGCTCTTCGATTTCGGGCCGGACATCGACTATCACGACCAGACCGGCATCGTCACCATCCAGCCCCCCGATATCCATCGGGTGCTGCCGACCGATGCCGTGAGGGTCGACCGCGACGGCAACGAATATGCCGGGGTCGAGTTGGTTCTGCTCCAGGCGCCGCTCGCAACCTATACCGGCTGGAACACCTACGCGGCCGGCATCTACAAGGGCCAGCAATGCGGCCTCAGCGCGTCGTCGTTCCCGTTCAAGGAAACCAAGGCCGAACGGATCGCCGCCTCCGACCCGCGCCCCTCGCTCGAGGAGCGCTATGGGACCCACCAGGGCTATGTCTGCGTCGTCACCAACGCGGCCAACAAGAACGTCAGCCAACGTTTCCTGCGGACATCGGCGGCGACGACGCTGATCGCGCAAGCGCAAGCAGGCAATGTGCTGACGGACATCGCGCCGACGGCTGCCGATCAGCAGGTCGCCGATCACCTCTGTGCGGCGGGGCGCGGTCGATAGTTCGGCATCCGAGCCAAAGCCATTGGGAATTTGCCCGGCCGTCGGGCGAGTTCCCATTTTGGCGCGGCAGCCCGAAGACCTCGCTTGCTCTCCCGCGGGTTCCTGGCAAAGTCGGCGCCCGCCGAGCAAACCGCGAAGCCAGACCGGGGACGGACATCATGAGCCGGCAATTGCACCTCAACCTGTTCATTCACAGCCGCGGGCATCATGAGGCTTCGTGGCGGCACCCGGGTTCCTCGCCGCTCGCGCTCACCGACATCCGCTATTACCAGGATCTGGCGCAGCGGGCGGAGCAGGCATCGTTCGACTCGGTCTTCCTCGCCGACCAGTTGGCGCTTGCCCCGGACGTAGCGCAGGCAGCGCGCGCCTGGCTCGAACCGCTCACCGTGCTGGCGGCATTGGCAGTCTCGACCAGCCGGATCGGGCTGATCGCCACCGCGTCCACCACCTATACCGAGCCGTTCAACCTGGCGCGGCAGTTCGCCTCGCTCGACCACATCAGCAACGGCCGGGTGGCCTGGAACATCGTCACCTCATGGCTGGCAACGGCGGCGCGCAATTTCGGCGGTGCCGGCCAGGTGAGCCACGCCGACCGCTACGCCCGCGGCGAAGAATTCATGTCCGTAGTCAAGGCCCTGTGGGACAGTTGGGCCGAGGATGCGGTGGTCGACGACCGGGCCGCCGGCCGCTATGCCATGGCGGACCGCATTCGGCCGATCGATCATCGCGGCGACTTCTACCAGGTGGCCGGGCCGTTGAACCTGCCGCGCTGCCCGCAGGGCCGCCCGGTACTGGTGCAAGCGGGATCGTCAGACACCGGCCGGCGCTTTGCCGCGCGGCATGCCGACGCGGTGTTCACCGCCCACATCGAGAAGGCGACGGCGCAGGAATTCCATGCCGATCTGAAGGCGCTGGCCGCGGCCGAGGGGCGCAACCCCGACCAGGTGCTGATCCTGCCAGGCCTCAGCCCGATGATCGCATCGACCGAGGCCGAGGCGCAGCGCCTGGCGCGCGAGCTGAACCAGCTCGCCGACCCCGAAATCGGGCGCAAGCGGCTCTCCGGCCGATTCGGCGGGCATGATTTCTCGCATCTGCCGCTCGACCGCCCGCTCGCGCCGGAGGACTTCCCCGACCCCGGCTCGGTCGAGGCGGCGCGCAGCCGTACCGAAGTCATCCTGAACTTCGTGCGACGCGAAAAGCCGACTCTGCGGCAATTGCTGGCCTACCTCGCCGGCGCACGCGGCCATTTCACCGCCGCCGGCACCCCGGAGCAGATCGCCGACCTGATCGAGGACTGGTTTACCGAAGGTGCCGCGGACGGCTTCAACATCATGCCGCCCCTGCTGCCGGCGCAGCTCGACGTCTTCGCCGCGGAGGTGATCCCGCTGCTTCAGCGGCGCGGCCTGTTCCGCACCGCCTACACCGGCGCAACCTTGCGCGATCATTACGGGCTTGTCTGGCCACAGAGCGCCTTCGCCGAGCGGGCGCCTCTGCAAGCGGTCGGTCACAGCCCGAGATAGAACTTGCGGACCAGCTCGTTGTTGTTGAGGGCTTCGGCGGATTCGCCGGTAAAGGCGATCTTGCCGTGCACGATGACGTAGCCGCGATCGGCGATGCGCACCGCTTGATTGAAGTTCTGCTCGGCCATCAGCACGGTCAGCTGATAGCGCTCCTTCAATTCCTCGATCTTTTCGATCGTGCGCTTGACCAGAACCGGCGCGAGCCCGACCGACGGCTCGTCGATCAGCAATATTTTTGGCGCCGACATCAAGGCGCGGGCGAGCGCCAGCATCTGCTGCTCGCCGCCGCTCATGCTGCCAGCGAGCTGGCGGCGCCGCTCGCGCAATACGGGGAAGGTCGCGTAGCACGAATCGAGGTTGCCGGCGATCAGGGCCCGCGCGGTCGGGCGGAAGGCACCCAGCAGCAGATTCTCCTCAACGGTCAATTTCGAAAACAGGCGTCTGCCCTCGGGCACCAGGCTGATGCCGAGGTCGACGATCGCCTCGGTCGAACGGCCGACCAGGTCGTGCCGCTTGCCGTCGATCTCGGCGACGATGGTCCCGGCCATCGGCCTGACCATGCCCATCACGCATTTCATGACCGTGCTCTTGCCGTTGCCGTTGGTGCCGAGCAAGACCACGGTCTCGCCCGCCGCCACTTCGAGCGACACGCCTTCGAGCACGCGCACCGCGCCATAGCCGGCATCGACGCCCGAAATCGTCAGGCTACTCGCCAAGATAGGCCCTTTCGACCTCGGGGTTGCGGATCGCCTCCTGCGGCGCCCCGTCGGCGATCTTGTGCCCGGCCACCAGCACCACGAGCCGGGTCGAAAAGCTCATCACCGCGTGCATGATGTGCTCGATCAGGACGATCGTGATGCCGCCTTCGTTGAGCCGGAACAGCACGCCGAGGATCTCCTCGACCTCGGAGGGCGACAGCCCGGCCATCGATTCGTCGGCGAACAGGAGCCGCGGCGCGCTCGCCACCGCGCGGGCCAGCTCGAGCTTGCGCATCTCGACCTGGGTCAGGTCGCGCGGCAGCCGGCCGGCCTTGTCGGCGAGCCCGACCTCGTCGAGGAGCTGCAAGGAGCGCTCCTCGATGGCGGCTGCGTGCAGATGCGTCCCGGCCCGGGCATTGACCGCGTAGAGCAGCGGAATGCGCAGATTGTCGAGGAGGCTCATCGTACGGAACGGCCGCGGCAGCTGAAAGCTGCGGGCGAGCCCGAGCCTCGTGCGCTTGTAGGCCGGAGCGCCGTCGAGCCGGCGGCCGGCGAACATGATCGTGCCGCTGTCGTGGCGCAGCGTGCCGCACAGGCAGTTGACGAGCGTGCTCTTGCCAGAGCCGTTGGGGCCGATCAGCCCCAGCCTCTCGCCTTCGGCGATCGCGAGATCGATGTTGTCGAGTGCGACGAACCCACCGAAATGCTTGGCCAGGCCGCTCGCCTCGAGCAATGGCGGCCCCGATTGGGTCATCGCCGCGCCCGCTTCCGGCGCCGGGCCGTGACCAGGCCGACGATCCCGTTGGGCGCCACGATGACAAAGCCGATCAGCAGCAGCCCGACGATCAACAGGTTCAGCGCCGATGAAATCGTCACCGTCGCCACCTGCTGGATCGTGCCCAACAGGACCGCGCCGATGACCGGGCCCACCCAGCTGGTCATGCCGCCGATCAGCGGCATCGCCACGGCGTTGACCGCGTAGGAGAGATTGAAGCTCGAGGTCGGGTCGAGATAGGTCACGTAATAAGGCAGGGGCGCCCCGGCCATGCCCATCAACGCGCCGCTCAGCGTCGTCGCGACCAGCTTCAGCCGCAGGGTCGGCACGCCGCCCGCCTCGGCCGCCTGCTCGTCGTCGCGGATCGCAGCGAGCCCGAGCCCCAGCCGCGAATGCTCGATCGTATGCGCGATCGCCACCGCCAGCCAGCTCAGCAGCAGCATCAAGGAATAGAGGTATTCGATATAGCCGCCGAACAGCGGCGCCTGCTGCGGCCGGATGATGTAGATGCCGCGCGAGCCGCCGACATAGTCCCAATTGACGATCAGGGTCTGCGCCACGATCGCCATCGCCAGGGTGGCAATGGCAAAAAACACCCCTTTCAGCCGCAGGGTCAGATAACCCATGCCAAAGCCGAGGAGCCCGGAAACCGCCCCGGCCGCCAGGATCATCACCGGAACCGGAACAGAGGTCAGCTTGTGCAGCACGACCGCGGTGTAGGCGCCGAACGCGAAAAAGGCGGCAGTGCCGAAATTGGTGTAGCCGGTATAGCCGCCGAGGATGTTCCAGGCGGTCGCCAGCACGACATATTGCAGCACCACATAGCCGGCGAAATAGAAATACTCGTTCTGAATCTGCCAGCGCGTCACCAGCAGCAGCGCCGCCACGAAGGCGAACGACGCCAGCCAGAACTTTCCGCTGCTCATCGCCGCCGCTGGCCCGCAATAGAACGGCCTCTCTCCCGCGGTGGGGGAGAGGGGCTGTAGCGGCCGAGCCCGGTCATTCTCAGCGGCCGAGGATGCCGGCAGGACGGACCGCTAGGGTCAGGAGCAGAAAGCCGAAGGCCACCGCCGGCGCCCAGGAGGGGCCGTAAAAGGTGGCAGTCAGACTCTCGACAACGCCGATCAGCAGCGCGCCGGCGACCATGCCGGGGAAGCTCGTCATCCCGCCCAGGACGCAGATCGCGAAGATCCGCCCGATATAGTCGCGGCCGACCGACGGCTCGACCGGCTGGATGATGATCAGGAGCGCGCCGGCGACCGAAGCGGTGGCGATCGAGATGCCAAAGGCGATCCGCTTGACTCGGCTCGGGTTGGCCGCCATCAGCTGCAGGGCGAGCCGGTCCTGCGACACGGCGAGGATCGCGCGCCCGATAAAGCTGCGCCCGAGAAACACCTGCAGCACGGCGACCATCAGCAAGGACACGACAAACGGGACCAGCATGCGCAACGGCAGGTCGACGACGCCCAGATGCAGGCTCGGGCCGATATACGCCGCCGCGACAAAACGGTAATCGACGCCGAAGACCAGGATCAGCGCCACCTCGCCGACAAACAACAGGCCAAAGAAAAACGCGAGGCCCTGGATCGACTCCTCGCCGCGCCGCTCGAAAGCATAGTAATAAATCTGGTAGACGGCCGTGCCGAGCAGAAAGAACAGCGGCGACATGGCGACGCCGATCAGCACCGGGTCGAGGCCAAAACGCGAATTCAGCGCATAGGCGACGAACGAGCCGAGCATGATAAAGGCCGGATGGGCGATGTTGACGATGTCGAGCATGCCAAAGGAGATCGTTACCCCGACCGTCACCGCCGCGTAAAATCCGCCGAGCAGCAGGCCGGCGACGATCGCGTTGACCGCGAGATCGAGCGAGATTTCCATCTCGTCAGCGATGGGCCGGTTTTGGGGCCGGCACGACGCCGGGTGCACACCCAACCGTTGCGGGCAATCGCGGCATTTCCAATCCCCTCGGCCGGCGTTTTCGTCAACCCCCGACCCATTAGAGCAGCATCGGCGCGATCTGTTAAGCGGCACAAAGCGCTTGATCCTCGATCGGCGGCCGGGCCACCCTCGCCGCGAGGGAGCCTGCGATGAACCGGAATTTCGAGCCGCGTTTCGAGGACCACAGACTGTTGGCCGGCGCCGGCCGGTTTGCCGACGACGCGATGCCGCGCGAGGCGGCGCATGCCGTGTTTGTCCGCTCGCCTCATGCGTTTGCCGAAATCCGCGCGCTCGATACGACGGCGGCGCGCCGCCGGCCCGGGGTGCTGGCGGTCTTAACCGCAACCGACATGGCCGAGGGCAGGGTCGGCAATCTGACGATCCCGGCCCCGGTGCCGGGCGGCGCCGGGCTGGTCCTGCCGTTCCGCCCCGCCCTCGCCGCGGACTGCGTGCGCCATGTCGGCGAGGCGGTGGCGCTGGTTGTCGGCGAGACCGAGGCCGCGGCGCGCGATGCGGCCGAAGCGGTAGCGGTGGATTATGCTCCACGCGACGCGGTCGTCGAGCTGCGCCAGGCCGGCGAGCCTGGAACGCCGGTCCTGTGGACCGAGGCGCCGGGCAATCTGGCGCTCGATTGGCATGGCCCCGGGACCGAGACCGCGGCTGCGCGCAGACTCGACGAGATTTTCGCCGGCGCCGCCCACGTCGCCCGCCTCGCGCTGACCAACCAGCGGATCGTCGTCGTCCCCCTCGAACCGCGCGCGGCACTCGCCGAGCACGATCGCGCGACCGACCGTTTCACCCTCACCTGCGGATCGCAGAGCGCCTTTGTCATGCACGACCATCTGCGCCGCACGATGGGGCTCGCACCGGAAAAGCTGCGCGTCATCAGCGGCGATGTCGGCGGCGCGTTCGGCATGCGCACCGCACCCTATCCCGAATACCCGGCATTGCTGATCGCGGCGCGCGATATCGGGCGGCCGGTGCGCTGGCTCGCCAGCCGCTCGGAATGCTTTCTGACCGACAACCAGGCCCGCGACACCTTTGTCGAGGCGGCATTGGCGCTCGACCGCGACGGCAAGTTTCTTGGGCTCAAGATCGACGGCCTGGCCAATATGGGCGCTTATCTGACCTCGCACGCCGCCTTCATCTCGACCATCAACTTCACCCGCTGTCTACCGGGCATGTACGACATCCGGCATCTCTCGGTGCGGATTCGTTGCCTCTTCACCAACACCGTGCCGACCGGCCCCTATCGCGGCGCCGGCCGGCCCGAGGCCAATTATTGCCTCGAGCGGCTGGTCGACGAGGCGGCGCGGGTCATGGATATCGACCGCATCGAACTGCGCCGGCGCAACCTAATCGCGCCGGCGATGATGCCCTATCGGACGCCGGTCGGGACCACCTATGACAGCGGGGATTTCCCGGCGATGCTGGAGGCCGCGCTGGCGCAGGCCGACGTCGCGGGCTTTGCCGCGCGCCGCGCCCTCTCGGCGGCCGCCGGCAAGCGGCGCGGGCTCGGCGTATCGTGCTTTCTGGAGATCGCCGGCGGCCAGCCCGGCGAGGGTGCGGCGATCACCTTTCCCGGCGGCAGCCGGCTATTGCTGGCGATCGGGGTGCAGCCGAGCGGCCAGGGTCATCACACCCTTTATCGCCGCCTCGTCGCCGGGCAGCTCGGCATCCCGGTCGAGCAGGTGGAACTCGCGGGCGGCGACAGCGACAGCGGCGTGCCGAGCGCCGGGGCGGTCGCCTCGCGCGCGACGATGTCGGTCGGCGGAGCCGTCGCCGCGACCGTGGCGGCGGTCGTCGACAAGGGTCGCCGGGTGGCGGCGCAACTGCTCGAAGCGGCCGAGGCCGACATCGCCTACGACGATGGCGTCTTCGCGATCGCCGGCACCGACCGGCGCCTGTCGCTGTTCGAGGTCGCCGCACGGGCTGCTGATCTCGCCGGCGACGGGGTCATCGCCGAGAGTCTCGACACGAGACGCACTGCCGACGTGCCGCCCTCCTTTCCCAACGGCGTTCATGTCGCCGAAATCGAGGTCGATCCTCAGACCGGCAGTGCCGCTCTGGCCGCCTATAATGCGGTCGACGATTGCGGCAACCCGTTGCAACCGGTGCTGGTCGAGGGCCAGGTCCAAGGTGGGATCGCCCAGGGGGTCGGTCAGGCGCTGCTCGAAGCCGGCATCTACGACGTGAGCGGCCAGCTGGTCGCCGGGTCGTTGATGGATTATGCGATGCCGCGGGCCGGGGACCTGCCGATGCTCGGCAGCGCGCTGCGCCCGGCGCCATGCCGGACCAACGCGCTCGGCGTCAAGGGGGTCGGCGAGGCCGGCACCACCGCGGCACTCGCCGCGGTCATGAACGCGGTCGCCGACGCCGTCCCCGAAGCCGCCGGGCTCGACATGCCGGCGACCCCGGCGCGGCTGTGGCAGGCGCTCCAGCAATCGGCGGAGCCGCGCTGATCGACCGATAATCAGCTGATCCGGCCCTAAAATCAAATGCCCGGCCCTAAATCAAATGCGCGAATGCGAAACGCGGGCCGAAGCCCGCGTTTCTATGGCAGCTTTTCCTCGCGCCGCAGTCTGCTTGGACAGGCTGCGCGAGGATTCGCTTTCGGCTAGTCGGTGGCGCCTGCCTTGTCGGCGTCGTTCCGGTAATAGACCGCGATGCACCCGGTCAGGCAGCCGAGGATCGCATTGTTTGCCGGAATCGGCACGAACACCCAGTTGTTCGTCGCATTGGCGGCCACCGAGTGGGAACTTCCGGAGACGTGCTTTCCGGTCACCGCCGGCACATTGAGCGTCGGCACGATCTGATCGAGGCTTTGGCTGGTCCCGTCGATCACCCCGAGGAGGGCGGCACCCTCATCGGTGGTCGAAGTGGCGCCCGTCTTCGAGGCCACCGGATGCGCCGAATAGGACGAGTTTGAGGTGCCGGTGTACCAGTGGTCGTCGCCCGAATTGTACCAAACTTCATCCGAGGAGCCGATGCCTCCCACAAATGAATAGACGCCATTGGTGTCGATGATCACCTGAAACGGGTTCGCGCTATTGGTGTCGGCGCCGAACCAGGGATCACCCATCGTGTCGTAGACGACGCTGCAGCCCGCTAGAAATGTAGCCTTCGGGCCCAAGGACAGGCCGGCCGGCATGCAGTAGGGAATTACGAACATGTTGTCGATCAACCCGGTCAGCGGATTGATGCGAATGACCGCGCCGACGATCCCAGGCGCCGCGGTCGTTCCGGAGATCGAGGGGATCGACTGATAAAACCGCTGTGTCGCCGGGTCCCACGCCGCCTGCTCCGCCCCGTTTGTGGCGAAGGAATAGGGAATCTTTTTTCGGATCGTGAGCTTGCACGCCGTGCTGACGTTGAGCAGGGTGGCGAAGGGCGGCGCGTCGGCGTTATTCGCGACAATCAGGATCCGGTCGGCGGGATCGTAAGCCAATTCATCCGCCCGGAATTTTCCGCCGGTCAGGATGCTGGTGACCTGGCTGCCGCCGAGAGTGAACGAAACCACGCGGCTCGGGCCGTCGCCGGCGAAAATGCAGCCACCGCCGCTGGCCACCCCGTTCGGGCCGGAGGTGCTGTTGGTGCCCGTGGCGCCGGCGAAGGGCGGGGTCGCCGTAATATGCTTGACGAAGGTCCCGGTGGCGGCATTGACCTCATCGACCGAGGCGTTCGAGCGGTCGCCGAGATAGTAGGTTTGCGTCGTCGAGTTCGACAAAGCTGATGTCGAACCCGTACATCCCGCCGGTCTTGTTGGTCGATGCAACCGGAACCGGAATCGTGAACTGCAGACTGACCGGCCCGCTGCTCTCCGGCGCCGCGGCCCAGGCGGCGGTGGCGGCCAGCAGCAGCGCCGGTGCGGCTGCGGTCAACATCGCCAGCCGGAAATGTTTCCGGCGTATGACACAAAAAGAACCCTCGCCTCGAAGCATAGTGTCCTCCCGTTACAATACGTTTACATTTAGATACCGAGCTAGATTTGCCCGGCGCGAGAAAATCATCCACACGAGACCAGTAGTCAACCCATTTCAGACGAAGTTTTAACACCTTTCAAATATCTTAATCCAATTCTCGTTATAATCGAGACTTTCTTATCGGAGGCACTGATACAGATCTCTCATCAACCTATGGCATGGTTATAGAGTCCATATTCTACCGAACATCGCAAGCGCGCGGAATGCTCGATAATTGCTGACGCGGATCACCGCCCGCGGCCGATCCAAGTCTCGGCAGGGCGGGCCGCAAAAAAACCGGGGGAATTTTTCCTCCCGGTTTTTGAGCAAAGTCGCAACCGCCGATCGCGGCGCGCTACTGGCTCTCCAATTGAAAGATTTCGTCCTTGATGCGGAGCTTTTGACGCTTCAGATCGGAGATTGCATCATCGTTCGGCAGCGGGCGGGCGTTCTCCTCATCGATGGCGCGTTCCAGTGCCGCGTGCTTTTGCTTGAGCGCCCCGATGCGATCCTGCAGCGACATGCACAACCCTCCTCATAGACGATAGCACCGAACGATGGTAACGCCGCCCCGACCAGCCGGCCAGAGGTCGCCGGCCCTGATGACGAAAATATGTCACGACGGTATTTTGCACAGAGGGGCCTATGGCCGAAATTTCCGAAATTCCCCGCCTGATCGTCGGGATCAGCGGCGCTTCCGGCGCGATCTACGGCGCGCGGTTGCTCGAGCTGCTGCGGCCATTGCCTATCGAGACCCATCTGGTGATCAGCCGCGCGGCCGAGGTGACCCTGGCGCTCGAAACCGATCTGAAGCCGGCGGCGGTGCGCGCCCGCGCCGATGTCGTGCACGCGATCGGCGACATGGCGGCGCCGATCTCGTCGGGCTCGTTTCGCACGCTCGGGATGGCCGTCGTTCCCTGCTCGATCCGCAGCATGGCCGAGATCGCCAGCGGCGTGACCACGACCCTATTGACCCGGGCGGCGGATGTGGTGCTGAAGGAACGGCGGCGCCTGGTCCTCGTCGTGCGCGAGACTCCGCTCCACACCGGCCACCTGCGCTCGATGACCGCATTGTCCGAGATGGGCGCGATCATCGCCCCGCCGGTGCCGGCCTTTTACGCCAAGCCGGCAACCATCGCCGACATCGTCGATCAGACCCTCGGCCGCATCCTCGATCTGTTCGGGCTCGACACCGGGACAGTCAGACGTTGGGGCGAACCCAACCCTGCGCAACTCGCCAAGCCTGCGCAACCCCCTCCCCTGCTGGGAGGGAGGAAAGGGTGAGGGGGTTCGCCCGCGTCCGGATGCAGCCTGACCGAAAACCGCTCCAGCTCAGCGATCCCCGACAAAGGACGCGAGCCGATCGCGGATGATTGCGGCTTCCGCCGCCGAGGTCCCGTCCGGTCCGAGGCAGAGCGCGAGATTGGCCTCGGCGTCGGCGGTTCGTGCGCTCCGGTCGACGATGCCGACCGGTGAAGCGGCGTTTGCCGCGAGCCGATGCAACGCCACCTGCTCGGCCTCGATCTCGATCGCCTTGACGGCCTCGCGCAAGCTCCGGATGTCCGGGTCGGGATGCGGTTTGAGCCGCCGCCGCAACGCCCGCAACGGCTCGATCAGTTCGCTGCGCAGCGCGCCAACCGTCCGGTCGGCCGCAGCCAACCCTGCGCGGTCGAGCCGCCCGCGCCCGCTGAGACCATGCCAGAGCGCGAACAGGATCAGGTTCACATCGAGGCGCTCGCGGTCCTGCAGGGCAAGCAGCGCCGCGGCGACGCCGGGCTGCGCGTAATACCCCAACGCGAACCGCCACAGCTCCGCGCGCGCCGAGGCCGCGTCCTCGGGAGAGTCGACGGCCTGCTGCACGACGCTCTCCTGCACGATGCCGGCGACCGGGCTCATTCGAGATGATATAGTCGCGGGGAATTTCGCGCCAACCGGCCATGGATCTCGACACCGAGTCGCTGAAGGCAAAGCTTGCTGCGTTGAAGACCGAACACCGCGATCTCGACGACGTGATCGCGCGGCTTTCCGAGCGCACCCCGTTCGACCAGCTTCAGCTGCAGCGGCTGAAGAAACGGAAGCTGCTGCTCAAGGACCAGATCTCGAAAGTCGAAAGCGAGCTCTTGCCCGACATCATTGCCTAGCTGCGTCATCGCACAGCGCCCGGGCGCGGCTTGTGCGGTCTAGAGCTGCTCCTATAATGATGTCGCGGTGCGCAGCGAGACCGACGGCGCCAAAGTTCCGACGCGCATGATGTTGAAAGGAACCGAATGAGCGAAGCCGGTCCCGCGGTCGGGATCATCATGGGCAGCCAATCCGATTGGCGCACGATGCGGCATGCTGCGGACACTCTCGACCGGCTCGGGATCGCCCACGAGGCGCGTATCGTCTCGGCGCATCGAACCCCGGATCGGCTCTACGAATATGCCCGCGGCGCCCGCTCGCGGGGCCTGCGCGCGATCATCGCCGGAGCCGGGGGTGCGGCCCATCTGCCCGGCATGACCGCGGCCCTGACCTCGCTGCCGGTGCTCGGCGTGCCGATCGAGAGCCGCGTGTTGAAGGGGGTGGACAGCCTGTTGTCGATCGTGCAGATGCCGGCCGGGGTCCCTGTGGCGACGTTTGCGATCGGCGAGGCGGGTGCGGTCAACGCCGCCCTCTTCGCCGCGGCGATTCTCGGGCTCGGGGACCCCGCCGCCGAACGGGCGCTCGACGGCTGGCGGCAGGCGCAGACGCAAAGTGTCGCCCCCCAGCCGGAACCGGCGTGATGTCGGCAGTGGCGAAGGCGCTGGCCCCAGGGGCCACGATCGGCATTTTGGGCGGCGGCCAGCTTGGCCGCATGACCGCCCTCGCCGCGGCGCGGCTCGGCTACCGCTGCCATGTCTTTGCCGCCCGGCAGGACAGCCCGGGCACACAGGTCTGCGCCGCCACCGTCGCCGAATTCTCGGATCTGACGGCACTCGACCGCTTCGCCGCTTTGATCGACGTCGCCACCTTCGAATTCGAGAACATCCCGGCCGCGGCGGTCCGCCGGGTGGCCGCCTCGAAGCCGGTGCTGCCGCGGCCCGAGATCCTCGAAATCACCCAGGACCGCCTGAGGGAAAAGGACTTCCTGCGCTCGATCGAGGTCGCCACCACGGCCTACCGCGAGGTCGCCGACGCGGCGGCCTTGGCGCGGGCGATGCCGGATTTCGGTTGTCCGGCGGTGCTCAAGAGCGTGCGCATGGGCTATGACGGCAAGGGCCAAGTGACGCTAACCGCCGAGACCCGGCCCGACGAGGCGTGGCACAGAATGGGCGGCGAGATCGGCATCCTCGAACGCTTTGTCGACTTCGCCTGCGAAATCTCGGTCATCGTCGCGCGCGGCCGAAACGGCGCCTGGGCGACTTATCCGCCGGTCGAGAACCAGCACACCGCGCACATCCTCGACACCACCATCGCGCCGGCGCGGATCAAGCCCGAAACGGCGATGCGGGCCGAGGCGATCGCGCGCCACGTGGCCGAGAGGCTCGACCTCGTCGGCGTGCTCGCGGTCGAAATGTTCGTGACCCAGTCGGGCGGGATCCTGGTCAACGAGCTCGCCCCGCGGCCGCACAATTCCGGGCATTGGACGATCGACGCCTGCGTCACCAGCCAGTTCGAGCAGCTGGTGCGCGCCTTGTGCGGACTGCCGCTGGGCTCGGTCGCGAACCATTCCGACGCGGTCATGACGAACCTGATCGGCGGCGACGTCGAGAACTGGCGCGACGCGCTCAACGACCCGCTCGCCAAGCTGCACCTCTATGGCAAGCACGAAATCCGGCCCGGCCGCAAGATGGGGCATGTCACGCGCCTGATCCCGCACCGCCGAGAAACGGGTTGAGCGCGAACGCGGGGTCAGCGCGACGATGGGTTCAGCGCGACGGCCGCAGCAGCCGGAGCGGGTTGGGCAATTGCTGGAGGACGCTCTCGAAATCGCGCCGGGCGCGGCCGATGCGGGCGACCGCGGCAAGGCGGCGCTCGACAAAAGCGCGGGTCTCGGCGAAGCCCTCGGAACGGTCGTCGAGCCAATAGAGCACCGCGGCTCCATAGATCGCGGCCAGGGTCAGGCGCTTCGTATAAAAGCTGAAATCGGTGGCGGTGTCGCCGGCGGCATACCAGATCGCGTCGACGGTCTCGTACCCGAGGCGCATCGCCAATGGCGCGTTCTGCGGCAATGCCAGGATGGTCAGCGACCGGCGGACCGCCTCGCGCCACGGCTCGACGATTTCGAGACGAACGCCGATTGCCAGCGCGATCCGCTCTGAGGACCGCAGCGCGTCGAGCGGCAGGGCTTCGAGCCGGTCGACCGTCTGCCAGTCGGCCCAGCGGCTGAAGGCGGCGACGAGATCGGCGGCCCCGCCCGGGAACAGCGCCAGCGCTTCGCGGGAAGGCACGGCGAGCCGGCGCGCCCCCGCCCGCAGCGCCGCGCGCGACCAGCCGTCGAACGCCACATCGGGCAGCATCGCCTCGATCAAGGCGGCGCGCTGCGTGTCGGCGAGCGGGCTCATCATGCCGCGGGCATCTCGGCGAGAAACGACGCGAGGTCGACCGGATGGCGCTGCAATTCCTCCAGGAAGAACAGGTGCCGCTGATCGACCATCCGCTGCGGGTACAGAACGCCGTCCAGATGATCGCATTCGTGCTGGACGACGCGGGCGTGAAAACCTGCGGCCTCGCGCTCGATCCTCTCGCCGTCGAGGCCGGTCGCACGGTAGCGGATGCGCAGATGGCGCGGGACGACGCCGCGCAGCCCCGGAACCGATAGGCAGCCCTCCCAGCCGAAGGCCCGTTCACCCCCCAAGGGCTCGACCGCGGGGTTGATCAGCACGGTCAAATCCAGGGCCGTGTCGCCCGGCAATTCGGTCAAGCGTTCCCCGGAGACAAAGAACAAGATGATCCGCCACGGCTGGTGCACCTGGGGCGCCGCAAGCCCGGTGCCGCCGGCATCCTCCATCGTCTCGATCATGTCCTCGACCAGCCGGCGCACCCACGGCGCCTGCGGGTCCTCGACCGCGGCGGCGGGCATGCGCAGCGCCGGGTTGCCCATCCGGGCGATTTTCAAGAGAGCCATGCCGCAAATATGCGGCGCGCGGCGCCGCCGGTAAAGCGCCAGCCGGGCCAATCGCGATTCGCCGCCTTCACATCGGGCGCCGGCGGTGCTAGATAAGCGTCGGATTGCCGCAGCGAGGCTGCGGCCGACAGCCTCTGGAACGGAGCCGAGCCGCCGTGCAAGTCCTCGTCCGCGACAACAACGTCGACCAGGCCCTCCGGGCCTTAAAGAAAAAAATGCAGCGCGAGGGCGTGTTCCGAGAGATGAAATTGCGGCGCAGCTATGAGAAGCCGTCGGAGCGGCGGGCCCGCGAACGAGCCGAAGCGGTGCGCCGCTATCGCAAGCTGCTTCGCAAACGCATGGAGCGCGAAGGCTACTAAAAAAGACTTCGACCAAGGCAGGGGTGTCATTGCGAGGAGCATAGCGACGAAGCAGCTCGAACGGGGTTAGCCCCAGCGGCCGAGATTGCTTCGCTTTGCTCGCGATGACAAATGGGGTTGGCAGTTCGCTCTAAAAGCCGGGCGGGTTGATGCGGGTGGTGAAGTCGCGGCTCGCCCGCGCCTCGCGGTCGTGCTGCAAGGCCCAGCGGTTCGAGGGAAAGGCTAGCTCGGCCCACGGGATTTCGTCCCAGCCGAAGAGCCGCACTTCGAGGCTTTCCGGCCCCGCCGTCACCGCTTCGTCCAATAGCCGCGCGCGATAAACCAGCTGCACTTGGCTGATCCGCGGGATGTCGTAGATCGCCAGCAGGCCCTCGATCTCGATCCGGGCGTGCGCCTCCTCCCACGCTTCGCGCTCGGCGCCGGCGCTGGCTGACTCGTCGAGCTCGAGATAACCCGCGGGCAACGTCCAAAAGCCGTGGCGCGGCTCGATCGAGCGCCGGCATAACAAAATGCGCTCACCCCAGCGGGCGACTGAGCCGACCACGATCTTCGGGTTGTCATAAAGAACATAGCCACATTCGGCGCAGATCATGCGCTCGCGATTGTCGCCCTCGGGGACGCGGCGCACCGACGGGCCACGCAGTTGGGGGTCGTTCGACATTCCAATCCCGATCGCCGGCGGCTGCCGGGTCAGCTCATAAGAGCCGCCGCGATCGGCGCAAGGTCGGCTCGCAGCAAGACAGCATGGTGGTCGGCTTCCGGTTCGGCCCGGCCGCAGATAATAAGGGGCGCCCGCGACCGCGGCAAGCCGGCGCCACAGTTGCCGCGGGCGGTGCCGGTGCCGCGAGCGTGTAACCCCGCCCCTTGGCCTTTCGCTGGCCCGGCGCATGCTTACCGCACTGCCGGCGCGATGTCGGTGTGTACGAAATCGTTGCCTTTGAAGAGCAGGGGCTCGCCGCTGGTCCTTGCCAACGCGTAGGCGAAGCAGTCGCCGAAATTCAGGCGCGCGGGATGCCCGCTGCCGCGGCCGAAATCGCGGTAGGCCTCGCGGGCGACCCTCGCCTGAACCTGGGTGACCGGCTCGATCGCGAACCCCGCCTCTTGCACCAGGTCGTCGAAGCGGCGGCTGGCGATCGGATCGCCGGCGAGGTCGATGACGATCGCCGCTTCCAGAAAATTGGCCGCCGAGATGCGGCGCTGAGGATCGGCCTCGATCGCCGCGGCGAAGAGCGCTGCCTCGGGTTCGTCGCGCAGGATCGCAATCAGCGCCGAGGTATCGACGATCACCGCGGCAACCCGCGCTCGTCGTAGAGCAAATCGCCATGGTCGGCCGATCTGAGCGACTCAGCGAGGTGCGCAGCACAATCTCTGCCGATTGCCAGCAAGCGCTCGGCGAGGCTGGCTCCGCGCTCGCGGCGGATGCGCTCGAGCCGTTCCCGAACCGCCTCGGTGACCGCCGCCGTCATGCTTTCTCCGGTGAGCCTCGCCAATTCCCGGACGAGGCGGTGCGCCTCTTCGCTTTTGATGTTCAGGCCCATTCTTCTACCCATCTACCAAGCGGTTCGATAATTCTACCAAAGCATTCGCATCAAGGATACGACAGAACTCGCGCGCCGGTCGCCGGTTGTGCCACAATCGCACCCGACACCTGCCGACCGAGGAGGGTTCCCGATGAAAGTCGCCAACGCCGTCGCCGAAATCCTGAAGCGCGAAGGGATCGAGTTCCTGATCGGCTATCCGGTCAACCCGATCATCGAGGCCGCCGCCGAGGCCGACATCCGCACCATCATGGTCCGTCAGGAGCGCATCGGGCTGCATATGTGCGACGCGATCGCCAAAGTCACCTCGGGCGACCGCATCGGGGTCTTTGCCATGCAGCACGGCCCCGGCACCGAGAACGCCTTTGGCGGGGTCGCGCAGTCCTGGGGGGATTCCTGCCCGGTCGTGGTGTTGCCGGCCGGGTATGCGCGCAACATCAACCAGGTCCGCCCCAACTTCAACGCCGCGCTCAACTATCGCAACGTCACCAAATGGTGCGAGCAGGTGACGGTGGCCGACGCCACGGTCGAAGCGCTGCGCCGCGCCTTTACCCAAGTCAAGAACGGGCGGCCGGGGCCGGTGCTGATCGAATTCCCCTCCGACCTGCTGCGCGAAGAACTGAGCGGGCCGCTCGACTACCAGAAAACCCCGCGGCTGAAGAGCGGTCCCGACCCGCGCTCGGTTTCCGAAATCGCTGAGGCCCTGGTCGCGGCTCAGCGCCCGGTCATCGTCGCCGGCCAGGGCGTGCATTACGCGAAGGCGTGGCCGCAGTTGCAGCAATTGGCCGAACTGCTCGAAGCGCCGGTCATGACCACCCTGCCGGGCAAGAGCGCCTTCCCCGAAAACCATCCGCTAGCCTTGGGCTCGGGCGGAATCGGCATCTCGAAGCAGCTGCATACCTTCCTGCAAAACGCCGATCTGGTGTTCGGCATCGGCTGCAGCTTTACCCGGTCGAGCTTCGCCACCGCGATGCCCAAGGGCAAGCGCATCGTCCATGCCACGCTCGACTCGACCGACATCAACAAGGACGTGCCGGCCGAGCTGGCCGCGGTCGGCGATGCCGGGCTGACCCTCGACGCGCTGTTGGAGGAGGTCAAGGACCGGCTGCACGGCAAGACCCGCGACCGGGCGCCTGCCGTCACCCGCGAGATCCGCTCGCTGAAAGAAGAATGGATGGGCCAGTGGATGCCGCGGCTGACCCAGAACACCAAGCCCTTGTCGCCCTACCGGGTGATCTGGGAATTGCTGCACACGGTTGACGTCAAGAACACGATCATCACCCATGACGCCGGCAGCCCGCGCGATCAGCTGTCGCCGTTCTGGGTCAGCGAGACGCCGCTCTCCTATATCGGTTGGGGCAAGACCACCCAGCTCGGCTATGGGCTAGGGATCGCGATGGGGGCGAAGCTCGCCGCACCCGATAAGCTGTGCATCAACGTCTGGGGCGACGCCGCGATCGGCTTCACCGGCATGGATTTCGAGACCGCGGTCCGCGAGCGGATTCCGATCCTGTCGATCCTCTTGAACAACTTTTCGATGGCAATCGAATTGAAGGTCATGCCGGTGGCGACCGAGAAATACCGCTCGACCGACATCAGCGGCCATTACGCCGATTTCGCCAAGGCATTGGGCGGCTATGGCGAGCGAGTGACCGAGCCCGGCGAGATCCAGGCGGCGATCCGGCGCGGCATCGAGAAGACCCGCGAGGGCACCCCGGCATTGCTCGAATTCATCACCGAAAAGGCCGTCGACGTATCGCGCTTCGGGTAGGCGCCCCTCTGCCTGCCCTCTGCCCCTCCCCATGCCCTCTCCCGCACGCGGGGGAGGGTTAGGGTTGGTTCGGGTCTCCTCTCTGCTCCCCTCTGCCGTAACGCTATGCGGCGGAGAGGAGCCATCAAGGCGCCGCGCCGACTAGCCGGCCAGAGGCAGTGACCTCTAAAAGAGCCCGCGAGGGAAGGAAACGCCGATGCCCGTCACCGTGCTCTACCCCGAAGACCGCCAGGTCCCGGATCTCGGCCTGGAGCAGGAGATCTTCGGCCCCGAGGTGCACATCCTTCGCCGCACCAAAAAGGCGCTCGCCGAGCTCGACCCCGCGGATTGCGCCGAAGTCGACGGGCTGATGATCATGCGCCACGCGGTCTCGGCCGCCGACATCGCGCGCTTTCCGCGGCTGCGGGCGATCGTGCGCATGGGGGTCGGCTACGACAAGATCGACCGGCCGGCGGCGGCTTCGCGCAACATCCTCGTGTGCAACGTGCCCGATTACGGCACGACCGAGGTCGCCGATCATGCGATGGCTCTGGCGCTGTCGTTGCGCCGTGGCATCGTCCTCTATCACGAGCGGCTGCGCTCGGACCCGCCGGCCCCTTGGGGCGTGGTCAAGAACGACTTGATCCGGCGGCTTGGCGTGCAGACCTTCGGCATCCTCGGGCTCGGCCGCATCGGCACCGCGGTGGCCTTGCGGGCCCGTGCCTTTGGTTTTCGCGTGGTGTTCTACGATCCCTACCTACCGAACGGCGCCGATTTGGCACTCGGCATCGGCCGGGCCGCGACCCTCGAGGACCTGCTGCGCCAGACCGACACCCTCTCGGTCCACGCGCCGCTGACCCCGGAAACCCGCGGCATGCTCGGCCACGACCAGCTTTCCCTGCTGCCCCCGGGGGCGGTCGTCGTCAACGCCGCGCGCGGACCGATCATCGATCTCGACGCGCTGCTGGCCCTGCTGCGCAACGGCCATATCGCCGCCGCCGGCCTCGACGTGTTGCCGGTCGAGCCGCCGGTCGAGCCCTTCCCCGAGATCCTGCGCGCCTATCGCGAGCGCGAGCCCGGTCTCGAAGGGCGGCTGGTGATCACCCCGCACGCGGCTTGGTTCACCCCCGAATCCGAGCACGACACCCGCGTCAAATCGGCCGAGACGATGCGCGCGGCATTGCTGACCAACCGCCCACAGAACGTAATCGCGCCGGAAATGTACTGACCGCCCCGACCGTTACTTTTTCGGCGGCGACAGGGTGACGCCCTGCCGTTTCATCTGTGCGACGACGCTCTCGGCGCCGGCGTCGCCCGCAGCGGCGAGTTCGGCGACCTTGCCGGCGAGGGTCTGCAGCTGCTGGCGCACTTTGGCCGCCTGCAGCATCGTCGGCTGCTGCGAGCGCTCGAGCGCCGTCAGCGCCGCGTGGTCGTGGATCGCCTGGCCGGTCTCGAACGCCATCAGCACGAAGAGCGCCAGGACGACCATAATCAGCGGCGCCGGCAGCCCGTTCCGGTCCCATCCGCCGCCTCCACCAACCGGCCCCGGACCGATCGCCATCGTCACTTCCCCGGTTGAGCCGGCGCTGCGGCGACCGGCGCTGTCGTCTGCTCAAAGGGCGCGCCGGTCGCGGGA
The DNA here is from genome assembly GCA_963795485.1 of uncultured Alphaproteobacteria bacterium. Lineage (GTDB taxonomy): Bacteria > Pseudomonadota > Alphaproteobacteria > ATCC43930 > CGMCC-115725 > AP-15. Next base: position 169,690 of record CAWCIL010000003.1, on the reverse strand, counting down.
TTGATCCCGATCCCGTTTTGCGTCAGCAGGTTGCGCAGCTTGTCGTCCTTGTCGCTGGCCGCGTTCCTGGCGATCGCCTGGACCAGCGCATTGTTGATGCGTTCGAACTCGATGCTCTGGCTGATGAACTGCTGACGCTGATTGACTTCGGCCTGCACCGCGCGGTTCTGCTGGGTCATCACCAGATAGACGACGACCAGAACGAGCGTGATCCCCGACAAGGCCAGAACGACCCGATAGACCCATCCATCCGCCCGCATCCGCTCCGGCCCTGCATCGCCGCGTCACGATCCCCGCCGCTGCCGGCGGACGACAAAGAATAGCATGCCGAGCCCGGAGGCGAGCAGCGCGATCGAGCCGGGCTCGGGTACCGTCGGCGCCAATGACATGACGACGCCTTCGAGCCGCTGAGCCCGCCCGAGCCGAACTGAACCAGGTTCGCCCTGCAGGTTGAGCTGGCCCGAGACCACCCCAGCGCTGCCGAACCCGGCCGCGCCCGCCAGCCTCTGCTGCTGCGCGGGTCCGACATCTCGTCCGCCGCTTCGCGGCTCCGTCGATTGCGGACCTGCGGGTCCCTCCCTCTCCCCGCAGACGCAGGCGGGGAGAGGGTCGGGGTCAGGGCAGCGGCCGCGAGCCGTTCAGGGCGAGGCGTGGCCCATGAAGATCTGCGGGATCGGCTGGCCCCAGGGCCCGCCGCCGCCGGCGCCGCGCTCCAGGCGATTGGGCGGAGTGCTGGCGTTCAACACGTCGGTGTCGGCCCAGTGCTCGTGCACCCGGCCCCACGGATCGGCCCAGTAATCGAACAGCTGGCTGCCGATCAGGTGGCGGCCGATGCCCCACATGTGCTGGTAGCCCTTCTTCTCCAGCTGCTCGTGCCCGGCCATCACGTCATCGATGTCGGCCGCCTCGTAGGACAAATGGTTGAGGCCGCTCTTGTCGCCGCGGATGCAGAAAAACGCGTGGTGGTCGACATAGTCCTCGCCGCGGTCGAGCCGGTTGAACGAGCCGACCACGTTGTTCGGCTCGCCGGCATAGAACTCGTCCGAGCAGCGGAAGCCCAGCGTCTCGCGATACCAGCCGAGCGTCTTCTCGAAATTCTTGCTCATCACGACAAAATGGCCGAGCCGCTTGATGTGCGAGGGGCCGGGGTCGACCCGGAACAATTCCCCCTTGCGACGGTATTTGTCCTCGCCCGAATTGACCTTTGGCCGCTTGACCGGGATCGGGTCGAGCATCTGCATGCCGTAAACCACCTCGACCTGATAGCCGTCGGGATCGGTCAGCCGCACCCGCTTGCCGTCGCCGGGCTCGTCGATGTCCTCGATCGCCGAGGCGCCCGGGGCCCGCGATACCCGCTCGAGGTCTTCCATGCCGGCGGCATGGACCGCGATCCCGACATAGCGCGGCTCGCCTAGCTCGGTCACATGCAGGTGGTGCGGTGCATCGGTGCCGCGCATATAGAGCGCATTCTTGGTGCGGTCGGCGCGCACCATGCCGAAATCGGTCAGGAATTCTTCTTGGCGGTCGAGGTCGGGCGAGCGCAGCCGCCCATAAGCGAGATCGTAGGCTTTGATCACCGGCATGACATCCTCCCAAGACGCAGCGTCGAACGTTTCTAGATTATTTTCCCGGTGCGCGCGACTCCCCAATCGAGCCGCGGCTTTGCTGCTCGGTCGGGACGGTGGCGCATCCAACATGGGCTCGTCGATGACCAGCTTTTCCGAGCGGGCGCTTATTGACGATCTGGCCTCCGTGAAATTCGAACGTGAATGACAAGGTTTCGTCTCCCCTCGTCGAGCGGCAGGTTGATCGCCGCGATCTTTGTCGGGCAGGCTCTAGGCATGGCCGGGATCGTTTCGTTCCCGGCGCTGCTGCCGCAATTCCAGCATCTGTGGTCGCTGTCCGGCGGCGAGGCCGGGTTCATCAGCGGCATCTACTTTGCCGGGTACATCGTCGCCGTTCCGGTCTTGAGCGCACTGACCGACCGGCTCGACCCGCGGCGCATCTACGTCGTGTCTCTGTTGTTCGGCGCGGCGACCGCGCTCGGCTTCGCCCTGTTCTCGAGCGGTGCAGCGAGTGCCGCCTTGTGGCGGTTTTTGCAGGGGGCGGCGTTCGGCGGAGCCCACATGCCGGGGATGCGGGCGCTCTCGGACGCGGTCCCGGCGGATCGAGAGACCCGGTCGGTCGCGGTCTACACCGCGACCTTTACGGTCGGGGTGAGCGTCTCCTACGCGCTGTCGGGACTTCTGGCCGACGCCTTCGGCTGGCGCCTCGGCCTCGCCCTGCTCGGCGCGGGCCCGCTCGCCGCGGCGGCGATCGGCTGGGCTGTGCTGCCCTCTCTGCCGCGCGCTCCCGCGCAAGGGGCGCGCTGGCTTCCGGCGCTCGGCCCGATCCTGCGCAACCGCCGAGCGCTGCTGTTCGTCTGCGCCTATGGGCTGCACAACGGCGAGGTCTCGGCGATCCGCGCGCTGGCTGGTCGCCCTCCTCGTCTTCGCCGCCGATCGGGCGGGGCGGCCCAGTCTCGCGGGTTATGCGACGCTCGTCGCGACGGTCGCCAATCTCTGCGGAACTCCGCTGATCGTCGCCGCCAACGAGCTGGCGGCCCGGTGGGATCGGCGGTCCGTCGTCGCGATCGCGATGACGGCTTCGGCGATCACCGGGGTCGTTCTCGCCTGCGCCGCGGTGCTGTCGCCGATCGCCGCCGCCCTCGCCGCAATCCTCTGCGTCGCTCTAGCCACCGCCGATGCCGGAACGATCAATGCCGGACTGGTCGCCGCGAGCGACCCTGGACGACGCGGCGCCTTTCTCGCCGTCCAGGCGCTTTCGGGGTTCGGTGCGTCGGCCGTCACACCGATGCTGTTCGGGCTCGTTCTCGACCTCGCCGGAGGAGGCGGACGCGCCAGTGCTTGGATCGCCGCTTTCGCATTTCAGGCGGCGATTGGCCTCTTATGGCCGCTGGCCTATTGGAAAGCCCGCATCCGAGCCCGGCGCGCGACTCTGCCGCATGCCGAGTGAGATCTCGAAGCCACCGCCACCGATCGCGGGAATCCAAAGGGTCAGCGCACTGCCAGCTCCCAATCGAGGTCCTCGATCGCCCCGCGCTGGTCGCCCGGCCGCGCCGCGCGGCCGAGCTCTGCCAGCCGCGGCGCCAGCAACACGGTCGTCGCCCAATAACCGGCACCGGTCGCGAGCACCGTCACCAGGACCTTGATCCACGGCGCCGGGATCACGAACATGTAAGCGAGGAAACCGAGGGCGGTCCAAACCACGGCGATCGGGTTGACCCCCTTCCAATACCAATAGGGCCCATTGGGCTCGAACAGAGCGACGAGGTCGATCTTCATCCGCTTGACCAGGATGTAGTCGGCGATCAGCACCCCGCCGATCGGCGAGAACACGTTACCCAGCATGCCGACATAAGCCGTGTAGCCGGTGACGACGCTGGGCGTCGCCGACAATGCGATGCCGAGCACGCTGATGATGACCGTGGTCCAGAACCGGCCGAGGCGCTCGAACATGTTCGACAGCGACAAGCCGCCCGTATAGAGGTTCAAAACGTTGATCGTCCAATTGTCGAGCGCGATCACGATCAGGAACAGCAATAGGACAAAGTGGCCAACGCCCAGGCCGGAAGCCACGGCGAAGGCATTGGGGCTGGTGCCCAGGGTCGCCGACGCCGCGTATGCGCCGAGCAATGCTGCAAAGCACCCGCCGCCGACCTTGCCGAGCAGGGTGCCTAGCCACATGTCCCGGCGCGAGCGGGTATAGCGGCAGAAATCGGCCGAGTCGGTGACCATGGTCAGCGAGCCGGCGGCGGTGACGTTGAGCCAGGTCACGAACAACAGCCACCCGGCCTGCGGCTTGCCCGCATAGCGCACAACCTGCGCCGGGGCGAAATGCGGGTCGGAGTGCGTCGCCAGCAGCACCAGTATCAGCGACAGGATCGCGATCTTGAACGGCAAGGCGATGCGCGAAAGGTGCTTCAGCGAATCGTAGCCGATGATCGCGACCACCGCCTGCAGCACGGCGAAGCTGACGCTGACCGCGACCAGCGAATGCCGGGTTCCGGTCCAGCGGTCGAGGATCGCCACCACCGCCAGCGACCCGGCCACGGTCTGGAACGCGAACCAATAGGTCGAAGCGATCGTGCGCAGAAACGAAGGGACCCATTTGGCGCCGCGCACGCCATAGGCCATGCGGGTCGAGACCTGGCCCGGCAGCCCGAAATCGACCCCGACCGTGGCCATGATCGTATAGGCGATCGTCGCCAGCAAAACCCCGCCGGTGATGGCGCCCACCGCACCCAGGAACGAGAGCCCCGAGGCCACCGCGAGGCCGCCGACCAGGATCGAGCCGGGGTTGAGGGCAAACCCGAAGATGATCGCAAAGATGTCGAACCAGCGCACCGTCTTCAGCTCGGGCGGCACCGGCTCGATGCCGAATTGCTCGACCCCTTTGGGCTGGCGATAGCGCCGGCGGATCTTTTCCTCGATTTCGGTGACCGTGTGCATTCGCGTTCTCCTTGCTGGCTCGCGCCGCTGGGCCGGCGTCGATTAGAGCAAACGGACCCGCAAGAAGCATGCCACAAGTAAATTGCATCGAAATCGAGCATTATGCATTGAAGCTTGTCGATGCTTCGCGATCTTATTTCTGGGTAATATTTCACCAAATTAGACATAATAGATCAAACATTTGCAAATTTTGCCAATTTTTGCACCATATGACGAGATTTACCCGGCAAATCGGCAACGCTGTGTCGCAGCTTTAAGCAGGCGGGGCCCGGCCATCGAGCTTGTTGCGCCGCGCAATGGCGCAGCGGCCGATCACCCGGTCTGGCACTGCGCTTGCGTCGATATTGGGCAGACCCACTCGCCGACCCGGTCCGCCCCGAGCGTCGCCCGCCTAATTGCAGCGAGCGAGAAAACCGGCCGCGATGTCGGCGCGCTGATCCTGATCATGGTCATCGCCGACGAGACCGATGCGGCGGCCTGGGCGAAATGGGAGCACTACAAGGCCGGGATCGACCGAGGCCTTTGCCTGGCGCGACGCACAGGCCGGCGCCGACCCCAATCCCGACCCCTACGCCACGCCGAACCGGTACAAATTGACCGACCGCACCTCGCCGACTAATCAGGGCGTGCTGGTCGGCTCCTATGCCTCGGTGGCGCGGATGCTCGATGAGGTGGCAAAGGTTCCGGGGGTGCGCGGAGTGATGTTGACCTTCGACGATTTCGTGATCGGCATGGAGCAGTTCGGCCAGCGCATCCAGCCAACGATGCAAAGCCGCGCCAAGGCGCTCGCCGCGTGAGCCGGCTGGCCGAGGCGGCGCTCGCCGTTCTGTTCAGCGAGGCACGCACTTTTACCCATTGGCAGCAGCGCCCGGTGCCGGAGGGCGTCATCGAAAAAGCGTTGGAATTGGCCCAGCTCGGCCCGACCAGCGGCAATTGCGAGCCGATGCGCCTCGTGCTGGTCAAGAGCACGGCAGGGAAGGAGCGGCTGCTTCCCTGCGTCTCCTCCGGCAATTCCGAAAAGGTGCGCACCGCGCCGGTCACTGCGATCGTCGCCTATGACCGCGCATTCTACGAACATCTGCCGCGGCTCTACCCGCACAGCGACGCGCGCGGCTGGTTCACCAGTAACGAGGCGTTGGCGCTCGAAACCGCGTTCCGCAACAGCTCGCTGCAGGGCGCCTATTTTATGATGGCATTGCGCGCCCAAGGCCTCGATTGCGGGCCGATGTCCGGCTTCGACAACGCCAAGGTCGACGCCGAATTTTTCCAGGGCGGCCGCTGGCGCAGCAATTTTCTGCTGAACATCGGCTACGGCGAGCGTCCGCACCCGCACCCGCGGCCGCCGCGGCTCGGCTTTACCGAAATCGCCGAGTGGGCGTGACCGGCGGTCAGGCGGTCCGGCGGATCAGCTGGGCCCAGCGGTCGAGGATCGGCAGGATCTTGTCGGTCGGCTCCGACAGCAGCATCACGACGACCCGGGCGACGCCGTTGTCGCGGTAGCGGGCGAGCTGGTCAGCGTCCTCGTCCGGGTTGAACAGAGTGATCGGCAGAGATTGCGGGTCGCGCCCGGCATCGCGCGCCATGCTCCGGAACTCGTCGAGGCGGTCGAGCGGACTCGAACCCGGCCGGCCGCCGATCGGGCACCAGCCGTCGCCATAGCGGAGCGCGCGTCGCGCCGCCTGCGGCCAGGCGCCCCCGACGAGGATCGGCGGATGCGGCTTCTGCACCGGCTTCGGCCACGCCATGATCTCGTCGAAATCGACCATGTCGCCGTGATATTCGGCCTTGGGCTTGGTCCAGATCTCCTTCATCGCCTCGATCCGCTCGCGCATCAGCTTGAAGCGGGTCTTGGGATCGGTGCCGTGATTTTCCATCTCGTCGGCGTTCCAGCCGCCGCCGACGCCGAACAGGAAGCGCCCCTGCGACACCTGGTCGAGCGAGGCGACGAGTTTCGCCGTCTGGATCGGGTCGCGCTGCTGCACCAGGCACACGCCGGTCCCGAGCTTGAGCCGGGTCGTGGCGACCGCGGCGACGGTCAGCGACACGAACGGGTCCATCGCGTCGTAATACCGCTTCGGCAATTCGCCGCCGCCCGGAAACGGGGTCTTGCGCGACGATGGAATGTGCGAGTGCTCGGGCGCCCATACCGATTCGAACCCGCGTTCTTCCAATGCCCTGGCGAGGTCGACCGCCGGGATCGCGTAGTCGGTGAAAAACATCAACGCGCCGAAATCCATTTCCTGCTCCCTCGCTGCGGGTGCCTTTGTGTCGGGCGAGAGCTTAACCGCGATCGGCCGGCGGCGGCCAGCCCCGAGGGTCAGCACCTCGTTGCCTCTGCTGCCGCGATCCCTTCCGTTGTCACACCGGTGAAGGAGCCCGGAATCCAATCGGCCTGGGACTGGTCGCGCTTGCCCGTCGAATCCCTCCTTCCCCAGCGCTCCTCCCGAAGGGACGGCTGGCGGCCATTGTCGCTCCGGCCGCTCGGGTTCATTCTCGGCCGGTGGCTCCGGGAGGAGGCGATGCCGGCGATCGGCGGCAAACGGGTGGGCGTGATCGGCGCCGGCATGGTCGGGGTGTGCGCGGCGAGCTATTTGCAGCGCGACGGCCACAGCGTCTTCATCGTCGAGGCGGGCGAGCCGGGTCATGGCGCTTCCTTTGGCAATGCCGGCGCGTTCAACGCCTCCTCGGTGACGCCGGTGTCGATGCCGGGCGTGGCATGGAACGTGCCGCGCTGGCTGCTCGACCCGCTCGGACCCTTGTCCCTGCGCTGGTCCTACCTGCCGATGATCGCGCCGTGGCTGGTGCGCTTTATCCGGGCCGGCACGCCGGAAAAAATCCACGCCCAGGCCCGCGCCTTGCGACCATTGGTCGGCGCGACCCTTGAAGCACTGGCACCATTGGTGCGGGAGGCCGGCGCCGAGGACCTGGTTCATCGGCTCGGCCATCTTTACGTCTACCGCTCGGCGCAAGGCCTGGAAAAGGACCGGCTCGCCTGGGAATTGCGCCGCGAGAACGGGGTCGAGATCGACGAGTTCGACGCCGACGAGCTGCGCCAGCTCGAGCCCACCCTGTCGCGCGATTATACGCGCGGCATCCTGGTGCGCGAGAACGGGCACACCTCGAACCCGCTGGGGCTGGTGCAGCGCCTGTTCGGCGCAGTTCCTGGGCTCGGGCGGCGAACTGGTACGTGCGCGGGCGCTCGGGTTTCGCCTCGACGGCCGCCGCCTCGCCTCGATCCACACCGATCGCGGCGATTTCCCGGCCGACGCCGCGATCGTCTGCGCCGGTGCCTGGTCGAAGCCGCTCGCTGCCGCCCTGGGCGACCATATCCCGCTCGAAACCGAGCGCGGCTATCATCTGATGATCCGCGATCCTGAGGTCATGCCGAAGATCCCGACCGCCGACGCCGACGGCAAGTTCGTGGCGACGCCGATGGAATTGGGGCTGCGCTTTGCCGGCACCGTCGAGCTCGCCGGCCTCACGGCACCGCCCGATTGGCGCCGCGCCCGGATTCTTTTGCAGCAGGGGCGCCGGATGCTGCCGGGCCTCGCCGCCGACCATCCGGAGGAGCGCGTCTCGGTGTGGATGGGTCATCGGCCGAGCCTGCCCGACTCGCTGCCGGCGCTGGGACCTTCGCCGGCGACGGCGGATGTGATCTATGCCTTCGGCCACGGCCATGTCGGCATGACCGCGGCGCCGATGACCGGCAAAATCGTCGCCGACCTCGTCGCCGGTCGGCCGCCCTCGATAGACATCGCCCCGTTCGCCCCTGAGCGGTTCGGGTAAACGGCGAGCCCAACCGGCCGCGCCAAGATCGTAAGCTGACAGCTCTCCACGGCTTTCCGGGGGAAAGCCGGGACCCATTCCTCCACCGCTCCGTCGTTCGCCACCCCTGAAGATTTAGCCCGTCTCGGCAAGCAATGCTGCGAATCCGATCTAATCTCTCGCGTTCAGCCAAAACCCGCGGCGGGAACCCGGCAATCTTCGCTGCTGTTCGATTATCAAGCCGCATTCGAATCCTGCGGATCAGCGGCGACGAGGAAAACCAAAGGAGCGTAATCATGGCAGATCGCGATCAATCCCAGACGACAGGCCCAGTGGGCCGCAGCCATCAGAACCCGCCCACCGGCTCTACCGGGGACCGCCCCGATATCGGCAAGCCTGGAGGCACCGTCGGTCGCGACGTGCCTGAGCATAGCCATGCCAAAGACACCGAGGTCGCAGTCGAGGCCGAACGCAAGGGCCGCGAGCGCCCTGAGGGCAAAGCCGGCGAGCGCGGCGACAACAAGCGCTGAGAATAGTCTCGCGCCAACGAGAGCCCCGCATCCCCGCGGGGCTCTCTCTATATTCCAGATGGCGCAGGGCGGGCGCAGCGGCGTGCAACCCGCCCTCGGTTTCGCGGGCGGCCACGTCCGGTGTAACCCGCCCTACACTTTCTTTAACATCAATAAGGCCGGCCGTCCTTGTGGACGAAGAGCCGCGCGCCGTCGGGTGCAAGCGCACGGCCGATGTCGTCATCCGGGTAGATCACCGTATCGCCGGCGTTGCGCGCGCCGATTTCGAGATAGACCACATCGCGCATCGTGCGGTTCAAGAGATGGTGCGCGTCACGGGAGCCAGCTTTGAACCCGGCGCAAATGCCGGGACTCAGCTGGGTTTCGCCGGCGTTGGTCGCCAGCACCGGCTCGCCTTCGAGAATGTAGATGAATTCGTCCTCGCGCGAATGAGTGTGGCGCAGCGCCGACATCCCGCCCGGCGGCAGCCGCGTCAAATTCACCCCAAAATTGGTCAGGCCGAACAAATCGCCGAGCGGGCGCCGCACCCGCCCCACCACCCGCGCGGCGAACGGCTCCGGGTAGCCGCGGCCCGGTCGCGCCGGCGGCGCCGATTCTGCCTCGATCGCTTGCGGTGTGCTCGCGTTCGCCATGTTTCCTCGCTTCGAAGGCTTGGAGAGAGGTTGGGCGATTATGAATGGCTGGTCCGGCTTCGGCAATTCGCTGCGAAATGCTAGGCTCGCGCGCGCATACGAGGCCAGCGATGAACCCGGCGATCACGATCCGCTTTGCCAAATCCGAAGACGCCGCTCTGGTCCTGCGATTGATCCGCGAGCTCGCGCTTTACGAACGGGCGCCCGAGGCGGTGGTCGCGACCGAAGACGATCTGGTGCGCCACGGTTTCGCCGCGGACCGGCAGTTCGAGGCGATCCTTGCCTTTCTCGATGGCGAGCCCGCCGGCCTGGCTCTGTTCCATCCACGGTTTTCGACTTGGCTCGGCCGGCCGGCGATGTATCTCGAAGACCTCTACGTCGTGGCCGAGGCGCGCGGGCAGGGCGTCGGCCGGCGGCTGATGGCGCGGCTCGCCGCGATCGCCATCGAGCGCGGCTGGGGCCGGATCGATTTTCAGGTGCTCGACTGGAACCCGGCGCGCAGCTTTTATCGCCGGCTCGGGATCGAGCATCTCGGCGAATGGCTTCGCTACGGCGCCGGCGGCGAAGCGCTGCGCCGCCTCGCCGAGCAAGACGTGCGCGACGGCGATTAAGTTACCAAAAGACCCCGATCTCGTATTCCGAGAACACCCGAGCAGCGACCACAGCTTTGCCTTTGCCTCGGCGATGTTGATCTGAGCGGCCATTGCCTGGCGCCGTTGTTGCCGGCGCGTTACTGGCGGGACGAACCGCGGCTCTGGCGTATCTGCCTGTTCCGCCCGTCGGGCGAACCCCGTAAGATCGCGCCGGCTCCGGGATGCCGGAATGCGCAGTAGGCGGGAGAAGCTGTGATGTTGGAAGTGTGGAGCTGGCCGACGCCGAACGGCCATAAGGTGCATATCGCGCTCGAAGAGCTGGGCCTGCCGTACCGGGTCATCCCGGTCAACATCGGCACCGGCGACCAGTTCAAGCCCGAATTTCTGAAGATCACCCCCAACCATCGCATCCCGGCGATCGTCGATCCCGACGGCCCCGGAGGAAAGCCGTTCACCCTGTTCGAATTGGCGGCGATCCTGATCTACCTGTCGGAAAAGACCGGCGGCAAGCTGATCCCGAAAGACCCAATCGGGCGCTACAAATGCCTCGAATGGATGATGTTCCAGATGGGCGGCGTCGGCCCGATGTTCGGCCAATGGAACCATTTCGCCTCTTACGCGGCCGAAAAGATCCCTTACGCGATCGACCGCTACACCAACGAAGTCAAACGCCTGCATCGGGTGCTCGAGCACCGCTTGGCCGAGTCGCATTGGCTCGCCGGGGACGAATACAGCATGGCCGACATCATCACTTTTCCGTGGATTCGCGGCGCCGACCGGCGCGGCATCGATCTCGCGGAATTCCCCTCGGTCAAGCGCTGGCACGACGAGATCGCGGCGCGGCCGGCGGTAGAGCGCGGCGTCGCGGTGCTGGCGGAACACCAGCGGCACGGCCAGATCAGCGACGCCGAGCGCGAGAACTATTTCGGCAAAACCCAGTTCGCGGCGCGCTGAGCTGCAGGTGCTTGCCGAAATAAAGGATGCCGGGTACGGGATTGTCCCAATAGGGCGCGATCGGCGCAAACCCGAGCGCGCGGTGGATCGCGATGGCCGAAATCATCGTGGGCAAGGTGTCCAGCATCATCTCGCGATAGTCTAAAGCCGTTGCGCGTTCGACGATCGCGGACATCAGTGCCCGGCCGACGCCGTCCCCGCGTGCAGTCGCGCGCACGTAGAGCCGCTTCACCTCGCAGGCTCCCGGTATTTCAAGCGGCCGCAGGCCGACGCAACCCAGCGCCTCGCCGCGCGCGCCGTGCGCCAGCAGCAGATCGCCGCCCGGCGGCGCGTATTTTCCCGGCAGCTGGGCAAGCTCGGCGTCAAAGCCTTGGAACGCCAGATCGATGCCGAGCCGATCTGCATATTCGCGGAACAGCCGGCACACCGCGTCGAGATCCTCAGCGTTGCGTACGGCTTCGATCCGATAATTCACCAGAGACGCAACAGGGATTTCAGCGCTCCTCGAACAGCGCCAGGTCGATCGCGTCGCCCATCTTGATGTAGCCGAGGTCGCTCGGGTGCAACCCGTCGCCGCAATCGTCGCTCGGCCGCATCTGCGTCGGATGCTCGGGGTCGCGCAAGGCCTGGTCGAAATCGGCGACCGCGTCAAAGACGCCGCCGTCGCGGATCCAGCCATTGACCGCCCGGCGGACCTCCTCGCGCTGCGGGTTCCAGGCGCCCGCCATATAGGTCTCGTTGCCGAACGGCGTCAGCGTGGCGCCGATGATCTTGATGCCGCGCGTATGGGCGCGCACCGCCATCTGCTGGAGCCCGGCGATCATCTGCGCGGCGGTCGGCTCCTCCTCCGGCTTCTTCCAGCGGTTGCGCAGATCATTGGTGCCGAGCATGACGATGACGTGCGTCACCCCCGGCTGGGCCAGGACGTCGCGGTCGAAGCGGCGCAGCCCGCTGTCGCCGCGGATGTCGTAGAGGATGCGGTTGCCGCCGAGCCCCTGGTTCATCACCGCCATAGGCCGGCCGCGGTGACGCGCCGTCAGGCGGCGGGCGAGCTGGTCGGGCCAGCGGCAAAAGGCATCCATCGTCGAAATGTTGCCGTCGGTCAGCGAGTTGCCGAGGGCAATGATGCCGCCGGTATCGGCGCTGGCAAGCACGTCGATGCCGCAAACGAAGAACCAGTCGCTGGTCAGGCTGGCGATCGGCATCACTTTTGCCGCGGTGAAATCGCCCGGCGGCGACACGTAGTTGGTCTGCCGCGCATAGCGCCCGGTGATCTGGAAACTATTCAGGATCTCGCCCGGCAGATAGACGCTGACCGCAAGATCGGCCAGCGGCGGCAGGTCGAGTGCCACCGGATCGCTCAACAGCACGGCGCCGGCAGCGATCGTCGCCGTAGCAGCCCCGCCGAAGCTCAGCTTGCGGTCGGAGCCGCCGATGATCGCCGCCCCTTCCTCGCGCAGCGCTGCATGCGCGCCGCCGATCTCGAGCGGGCGCTGGCCATAGGCGTTTGAGATCCGCACTCGCAGCTGATTGCCGCCGAGACTGGCGCGCATGGTCATGCGCAAGGTCTGGTTGTTGAACGCGCCGGCTTCCGCGGGCGCCGGCGCCGTGGCCCAAGTTCCGACCCAATGCTGGTGTTCTGCCATCGCTGTCTCCCGGCAAGCGTTCGGCTGGCTGGGGCGGGAGGATTTCGAACCTCCGTATGGCGGAATCAAAATCCGCTGCCTTACCACTTGGCTACGCCCCACCGGCGAGCCGGCCCAAATTACCGGGAAAGCGCCTCCGCGGCAACAAAGCCGCCAGCCGCGCACCACCAGCCGGGCTCGGCGGCGGCGAGTGCCGCGCGCGCCGCTTCGGCCCGGGCACGGTCGGCGAAGAGCGCAAAGCAGGTGGCGCCGCTGCCGCTCATCCGGGCGATCAGGGCGCCCGGCAGCCGGGCGAGCGTGCTCAGCACCGCGGCGATCTCGGGGACGAGGCCGGTTGCCGCCTCGGTCAACTCGTTGCGGCGGGTGTTCAGCGCGTCAGCGAGCCCGGCGGCGTCCGGCGGCATCGGAGCGAAGCGGCCATTGTCGCCGAAAGGGCCGTGCCGGGCGGCGAACACCGCAACGGTCGGCAGTGCCACCCGCGGATTGGCGAGCACGATCCCGGCATCCGGCAGGGGCTTGGCGGGCTCGATCCGCTCACCGATGCCGCCGACCCAGGCAGGTCGGGCAAAAATACAGACCGGGACATCGGCGCCGAGCCGCGCGCCGAGCCGGGACAAGGTTTCGTCGTCGCCCGCTAACCGCCATAGCCGAGAAAGCGCCCGCAATGCCGCCGCCGCGTCGCTCGACCCGCCGCCGATCCCGGCCGCGACCGGCAGGTTTTTTGCAGATTGATTGCGGCGCCGACAGCTGACCCCGGCATCCTCGGCGAGCAGCCGCGCGGCGCGCAGCACCAGATTGTCGGCACCCGAGCCGGCGAGGCCCGCGGCCTGTGGCCCGCCGATTTCGAGCGACAGCGAGGCATCCGGCCGGACGATCAGCCGGTCGCCGATATCGGCAAAGCCGACGAGGCTGTCGATCAGATGATAGCCGTCCGCCCGCCGCCCGGTAACATGCAGATAAAGGTTGACCTTTGCCGGGGCAAAGCCGGTAACCGCCATTCTCGCTCGGCGCCGCGGTTCAGCCGCCGCCGGCCCGGGTAGCCGCGGTGGGCAAGCCGCCGCCGAGCTTTGCTTCGATCGGCTTGACGTCCTCCTTGTCGGGCTTGAACTGCAGGGCCTGCCGCCATTGATAACGCGCCTCGACCAGGCGGCCCGTTTTCCAATAAGCGTCGCCCAGATGGTCGTTGATCGTCGGGTCCTCGGGCACCAGCTCGACCGCCTTTTCGAGGTATTCGACGGCGCTCGCGTAATCGCCGAGCCGGTAATGCGCCCAGCCGAGGCTGTCGACGATGTACCCGTCCTCGGGCCGCAGCGACACCGCCTGCTCGATCATCTTCAAACCGCGCTTCAGCTTTTCGCCCCGATCGATCCACGAATAGCCGAGATAGTTGAGAACCAGCGGCTGGTCGGGCTTGAGCTCCAACGCATGCTCGAGATCGGCCTCGGCGAGGTTCCACTGGCCCGAGCGCTCGTAAGCGATGCCGCGGCTGTAATAGAGCGACCAGTGCGGCGGCATGTCGGCCGCCTTCAGCCGCCGGATCGCCTCGCTGTAGGCGGTCGCCGCCTCGGCAAAGCGCTTCTGGCCGCGCAGCAGGTCGCCGAGCTGAATCTCGGCCGAGGCCCGGTCCGGCGCTTTCGCGGCCATCGCCTGGAGCTGGGCGACCGCTTCGTCGATGCGGTCCAGCGTCTCGAGATTGGCCGCCGCGCGAAGCTGCGCCGACCAGGCGTAAGGAGAGTTGGCCGGAATCGCGGTCAGGATCGCGAGGCTCTGTTTGGGTTCGTCCTCGGCGCTCAGGATGTCGGCCAGCAGCAGCTCGGCGACCGCCAGATGCGGGCGCAGCTCGAGCGCGCAGCGATCGTAGATCAACGCCAGATCCATCGTCTCGGGCCGGTTGACGACGCTGGCCAGGTCAAAAAGGGCCTCAGCGAGACCGTCCCTGGCCGAGGCTATCAATGGCGGCGGCGGTGTGCCGCCCGGCTTCATCGCCAGCACCGATTCGGCCAGCTCGCTGCCGGGGTTCTCCTTGACAAACCGTTTATAGATGGCCGCAGCCTGATCGGGACGCCCATGCCGGAGATAGAAATTGGCCATCGCGTCGGTCAGCCGCCAATTCAGCTGGCCGGTCGCATCGAGCGTCTTTTTGTAGTATTCCTCGGCTTTCGACCCATTTCCTGCAAAGTCGTAAAGCAGACCGAGCTGGAAATATTTGAGCGGGGAGAAACCGTCGAATTTGTCGAGCCCTTGCAGCGCGGCGTCGGCGCCGGCGAGGTTGCCGACGCCCATCTGCGTCCAGGCGACGGCCAAAGGTGCGACATAGCGGTGCAGCCCGTCATCCGGCAGCGCCTCGGCGCGGGCGAGCGCGCCGGCCGGATCGCCGGCCTTGACCTGATCGACCATCAGCACGAGATCGGCGACCGCATCGGAGCCGTCGAGCTTGAGCGCCTGTTCGGCGAGCGGACGCGCCTCGGCAAAGCGGCCGTCATCCGCCTCCATCGAAAACGTCCGGCTGATCAGCTCGGGCGATTGCGGGTCGGCCCGCAACGCCGCCTCATACCATAGCGCCGCGGCCTGATAGTCTCGCTCCTCCTGCGCGTGCCGGCCGGCCAGATAGGCGCCGAACGGCGTATCGGCGGACGCTGCCGCCTCGTCCTTGGCCGACGCCGCGATACTCGCCGTACCGGCCAACGCCATCGCCAGCAGCAGGCCCGCGACACGTCTCCACCGCGCAATCTCAATCACCGCCATCCCTTCTCTCTCCCCGTCCGGGGTCACATGTTGGGGTAATTTGGACCGCCGCCGCCCTCCGGCACGACCCAATCGATGTTCTGCTCCGGGTCTTTGATGTCGCAGGTCTTGCAGTGCACGCAATTCTGCGCGTTGATCTGCAAATAGGGAGCGACCGCCCCGGCCGGCTGCACGATTTCATACACCCCGGCCGGACAATACCGCTGTTCGGGCGAATCGTAGAGCCGATAGTTGACGGTGATCGCCTTCTGCGGGTCGCGCAGGCGCAAATGCGGCGGCTGGTCCTCCTCGTGGTTGGTGTTCGAGATGAACACCGAGGACATCCGGTCGAAGCTGACCGCCCCGTCGGGCCTCGGATAGTCGATCGGCCGCGCCGCCTTCGCCGGCATCAGCCGGGTGTGGTCGGGATGGTTGTGGAATGTCCAGGGCGCCGCGCCGCGCAGGATGTAGGTGTCGAGCGCCGAATAGGCGAGACCAGCGTAAAGGCCCCGGCGGAAGCTCGGGCGGATGTTGCGCACCCGGCGCAGCTCGTCCCACACCCAGCTCTCTCGAAGCGCGCGCCCGACCTCGGCGGCATTGTCGCCGGCGAGCCGGCGGAACACGGCCTCGGCCGCGACCATCCCCGATTTCATCGCGGTGTGGCTGCCCTTGATCTTGGGCACGTTGACAAAGCCGGCGGCGCAGCCGACCAGCGCGCCACCGGGAAAATCGAGCCGCGGCACCGATTGAAAGCCGCCCTCGTTCAGCGCCCGCGCGCCATAGGAGATGCGCCGCCCGCCCTCGAAGAACGGCCGGATCGCGGGATGGGTCTTGAAGCGCTGGAATTCCTCGAACGGGTTCAGATAGGGGTTCTTGTAGTCGAGCCCGACCACCAGCCCGACCGCCACCTGGCCGCCTTCGAGATGGTAGAGGAACGAGCCGCCATAGGTGGCAGTGTCGAGCGGCCAGCCGATGGTGTGGACAACCAGCCCCGGCTGGTGGCGAGACGGCATGACCTCCCACAATTCCTTGATGCCGATCGCATAGGTCTGCGGATCGACGCCATCGCGCAGTCGGAATCGTTCGACCAGGGTCTTGGTCAGCGAGCCGCGGCAGCCTTCGGCGAGCAAGGTCTCCCTGGCGACGAGCTCCACTCCGGGCTGGTAGCGGTCAGTCGGGCGGCCGTCCTTGCCGATTCCCAGATCTCCGGTCGCCACCCCGCGCACCCGTCCCGCGTCGTCGTAAAGCACTTCGGCGGCGGCAAAGCCCGGGTAGATCTCGACCCCCAGCGCCTCGGCCTCGCGCGCCAGCCAGCGGCAGAGGTTGCCGAGGCTGATGATATAGTTGCCGTGGTTCTTCATCTGCGGGGGGGTCGGCAGGCGCAGCGCGCGGTTGGCGGTCAGCAGCAGAAAGCGGTCCTCGTTCGCCTTGGTGACGAGCGGCGCCCCGCGCTCACGCCAGTCCGGGATCAGCTCGTCGAGCGCCCGCGGCTCGAACACCGCCCCGGAGAGGATGTGGGCGCCGACCTCCGAGCCCTTCTCGACGACGCACACGCCGAGCTCGCGCCCGGCCGCGACGGCGAGCTGCTTCAGGCGGATCGCGGCGGCGAGGCCTGCTGGCCCGGCCCCGACCACGACCACGTCATACTCCATCTCCTCGCGCGGCACCCGCTCCTCGCCCATCCCGCCTCCGCCGGCAATTTCGGGAGGACTATAGAGGATTGCGGCGAAAACGGGGATCGGCGACGGGCAGCAGCGGCGCCTCGGACCCCGCGTCGCCGCCGCTGCCGCGAGCCGCTATCCTCCGACCGCGGCAAGGGCTATTTTCACGCCAATTGACCACCGATGAAGCTTCGCCCGTTCCCGCTGCCGTGATCCGCGTCATCCGACATCCCGGCCCCCAATCGCACCAGCCGCGCGGCGCGGTGCTGGCGATGGGCAATTTCGATGGGCTGCACCGCGGCCATGCGCTGTTGATCGGCCGCGCGCGCGACCTGGCGCGGGAGCACGGCCGGCCGACTGCGGTGCTGACTTTCGAGCCGCATCCGCGCAGCGTGTTCGTGCCCGCAACCGAGCCGTTCCGGCTGACCCCGTTCCGGGTCAAGGAGCGCGAGTTGGGCCGACTCGGCGTCGATCTTCTGTTCGTGCAGCACTTCGATCTCGCGTTCGCGGCGAAGAGCGCCGAGGATTTCCTCGCCGAAATCATCGTGGCCGCGATTGGCGCTTCGCATGTCGTCGTCGGCTGGGATTGCACCTTTGGCAAGAGCCGGCGCGGCACACCCGACTTCCTGCGCACCGCCGGCCCGGAGTGCGGCTTTGCCGTCAGCGTGATCGCGCCGGTTCGCGACGCCGACGAAACGGTCTATTCCTCGACCCAGATCCGCGAATTGCTGAGGGCCGGGAAGCCGCGCGCGGCGGCGGCATTGCTCGGCCGGTTCTGGGAGATCGACGGGCGGGTCGCGACCGGCGACCGGCGCGGGCGCACGATCGGGTTTCCGACCGCCAATCTCGGCCTCGAGGATTACCTGCGGCCGGCCTTTGGGGTTTATGCGGTTCGCGTCAGCGGCGACGGCCCGGACGACCCGCTCGGCGGTCGCACCATCGACGGCGTCGCCAATCTCGGCCTGCGCCCGACCGTCGGCGGCCATGAGCCGCGGCTCGAAGCGCATCTGTTCGACATCGACACCGATCTCTACGGCCGCCACCTGCGGGTGGAATTGGTCGACTTCATCCGGCCCGAGCAGAAATTCTCCGGCCTCGACGCGCTCAAGGCGCAGATCGCCGCCGACGCCGCCCGCGCCCGCGAAATCCTCGCCGGGTTACCCTCGCCCGGTTAACCCGGACGATGATCGCGTGAGGGCGAGCAACGCCCTCGAATTTGGCCGAGGCCGCTGTTATATATCCGTCATGCTGCCGCGCCGCGCCTGGATAGTGCGAATTATGGGCCCGATCCTCGGCTGAGGGTCGGGGGCCTGTTGAATTCTTTTTCGCATCTGATCCAGGGGCTCGCGATGCCGACGGATTATCGTTCGACAGTTTTTTTGCCCAAAACTCAGTTCCCGATGCGCGGCGATCTGCCAAAGCGCGAGCCCGCGATTCTCGAACGCTGGCAGGCGATGGGGCTGTACCAGCGGCTGCGCGAGGCGGCGGCCGGGCATGAGAAATTCGTGCTGCATGACGGCCCGCCTTATGCCAACGGCCACCTCCATATCGGCCACGCGCTGAACAAGATCCTGAAGGATGTGGTCAACCGCTCGCAGCAGATGCTGGGCAAGGACGCGCCCTATGTGCCGGGCTGGGACTGCCATGGCCTGCCGATCGAGTGGATGATCGAGGAAAGGTACCGGGCGAAGAAGCTGTCGAAGGACAGCATCCCGCCCGAGCAATTCCGCCGCGAGTGCCGCGAGTTCGCCGCCCATTGGATCGAGGTGCAGAAGGCCGAGTTCGAGCGGCTCGGCGTCCTCGGCGATTGGGCCAACCCCTATACGACGATGGCCTTTTCGGCCGAGGCGCAGATCGTGCGCGAGCTCGGCAAGTTCCTGGTCAATGGCGGGCTCTACCGAGGCGCCAAGCCGGTGTTGTGGTCGGTCGTCGAGCACACCGCACTGGCCGAGGCCGAGGTCGAGTATCACGACCACAAATCGACCACCGTCTTGGTGCGCTTTCCGATCCGGCGCACCGGGCTGCCGGCATTGGTCGAGGCGGCGGCGCTGATCTGGACGACCACACCCTGGACCTTGCCCGGCAACCGCGCGATCGCGTTCCGCTCGGCGCTCGACTACGCGGCGATCCGGGTCGACCGCGCGGCCGAGGGCAGCCGCGCGCGACCGGGCGAAGCCCTGCTGGTCGCCGCGTCCCTCGCCGACGCGGTCGCGGCCGAGGCCGGCATCGAGGCCTATTCGGTGGTCGAGCGTTTTCCCGGCGCCGCCCTTGCCGGCACGGTCGCACGCCATCCCCTGCATGGGCAGGGCTACGAGTTCGACGTGCCGTTGCTGCCAGGCGGCTTTGTCGAGGCCGATCAGGGCACTGGCCTCGTCCACATCGCCCCGGGTCACGGCACCGACGATTGGGAACTCGGTCAGGCAAAC
The DNA here is from genome assembly GCA_963795485.1 of uncultured Alphaproteobacteria bacterium. Taxonomy (GTDB): domain Bacteria; phylum Pseudomonadota; class Alphaproteobacteria; order ATCC43930; family CGMCC-115725; genus AP-15. The sequence goes on along the minus strand of CAWCIL010000003.1, from coordinate 150,248 downwards.
GGGCTGCCGGTGCCGGACACGGTCGGGCCCGATGGAACCTACCTGCCGAGCCTGCCGCTGTTCGCCGGCCGCACGGTCTATCGCCCGGATGGCAAGCCCGGCGACGCCAACGAGGCGGTGATTGCGGCGGTCGACGCGGCGGGCGGCCTCCTGGCGCGCGGCGCCCTCGTCCATTCCTATCCGCATTCCTGGCGGTCGAAGGCGCCGCTGATCTTCCGCAACACGCCGCAATGGTTCATCAGCATGGCGACGAACGGTCTGCGCGAGAAGGCGCTGGCGGCGATCGCCGAGACCCGCTGGGTTCCGCCGCAGGCCCGCAACCGGATCGAGGCGATGGTCGCGGGCAAGCCCGATTGGTGCGTGTCGCGTCAACGCGCCTGGGGCGTGCCGATCGCGGTCTTCATCCATCGCGACACCGGCGAGCCGTTGCGCGACCCGGTGGTGGTCGAGCGCGTAGCCGCCGCGGTCGAACGCGCGGGCTCCGACGTTTGGTTCAGCGCCGATGCGTCAGAGTTCCTCGGCAACGCCTACGATCCGGCGGAATGGGAGAAAGTCACCGACATCGTCGAAGTGTGGTTCGATTCGGGCTCGACCCACGCCTTTGTCCTGGAGCAGCGCGCCGAGCTCGAATGGCCCGCCTCGCTGTATCTCGAAGGCTCGGACCAGCATCGCGGCTGGTTCAACTCCTCGTTGATCGAAGCCTGCGGCACCCGCGGCCGCGCCCCTTACGAAGCGGTGCTGACCCATGGCTTCGTGCTCGACGAAGACGGCCGCAAGATGTCGAAATCGCTCGGCAACGTGGTCGCTCCGCAGCAGGTCATGCAGCAGAGCGGCGCCGACATCCTGCGCCTGTGGGTGGTGGGCTCGGACTATTCCGAGGACCTGCGCATCGGGCCGGAGATCCTCAAGCATCAGAGCGACGTCTACCGCCGCCTGCGCAACACCTTGCGCTATCTCTTGGGCGCGCTCGACGGCTTCGCCGCCGATGAGGCGGTCGGCGTCGAGGTGATGCCCGAGCTCGAACGCTGGATATTGCACCGGCTGGCCGAGATCGATGCGCTGGTCCGCCGATCGGTGGAAACCTTCGATTTCCACGGAATATTCACCGCCCTCTACAGTTTTTGCGCAGCCGATCTGTCGGCGTTTTATTTCGACATCCGCAAGGACCGGCTCTATTGCGACGCGCCGGGAGACATCCGGCGACGGGCGGTGCGTAGCGTCCTCGATCTCACCTTCGACTGCCTGGTGCGCTGGCTGGCGCCGGTCCTGTGCTTCACCGCGGAGGAAGCCTGGCTGTCGCGCCACGGCGATACGCCGGAGCGCAGCGTCCATCTCGAATTGTTCGCGCCGGTGCCGCAGAGCTGGCTTGATCCGGCGCTCGGCGAACGCTGGGCCGGCTTGCGCGATCTGCGCCGGGTCGTCACCGGCGCCATCGAGGTCGAGCGCGGTGCGAAAAAATTGGGCTCCAGCCTGCAGGCCGCGGTCGAGGTTTTCGCGCCCGCCCGCCTGGTCGAACTGGCGCGCGGGATCGATCTGGCCGAATTGTGCATCACCTCGGCCGGGATGGTCCGCGCCGGCCCGGTTCCGGACGCCGCCTTTATTCTGCCGGACGTGGCCGATATCGGGGTGCGGGTATCTCCGGCCTTGGGCGAGCGCTGCGAGCGCTGCTGGCGGGTGCTGCCCGAGGTCGGGCAAGTTCCGGGCCATGCCGATCTGTGCCGACGCTGCGCCGAGGTGGTCGGCTCGCACCTGGCCGCTGCCACGGCGGCGGGCGCGGGGTGATGCTGGCCCGCGGGTTCGCGCGCGGGAGGATGCTGGCGCGCGGGCTCGCCGTTGCCGCTATCGTCGCGATTCTCGATCAGCTCAGCAAAGCCGCCATTCTCCGCCATTTCGCCGGGAATGGGTTCGGAAGGGAGCGGCTCGCCTCGTTCTTCAACCTGGTCCTGGTCTACAATCGCGGCGTCAGCTTCGGCATGTTCAATGGGGGCGCCGGGAGCGGCGCCGGGCTCGACGCCCTGCTCTTCTCACTCGCTGCCGCGGCGATCGTCATCGGCCTCGTCTACTGGCTCAACCGGGTTTCGAATCCGCTGCTCGCGGTCGCGATCGGCCTGATCATCGGCGGTGCCGCCGGCAATGTCGCCGACCGGATTCGCCTCGGCGCCGTCGTCGATTTTCTCGATTTCCATATAGGATCGTGGCACTGGCCAGCGTTCAACCTCGCCGATAGCGCAATCTGCGTCGGCGTCGCCGCAATGCTGCTCGACGGCTTGCTTCTGCATCGCGAAGCGCGGTAAAGAGCGGGAGGGAGGGACTACTGCCATGATCGAATATCGCCGGCTTCGCGGCGGCTGCCGCGGTCTTGTTCCGCTTTGCGTTGTCTGTCTGGCGGGGGCGTCGCTGCTTTCCGGCTGCACCGATTTCAAGCAGATGGTCGGTCTCGATCAGCCGATGCCCGACGAGTTCGCGGTCGAATCGCGCGCGCCGCTGACGGTGCCGCCGGAATTCGACCTGCGCCCCCCGGAACCGGGGGCGCCGCGGCCGCAGGAGAAGAGCGCCGAACAGCAGGCCGAGCAGGTCATCGACCAGGCCGGACCGGCCAAGCCGGGCAGCGAGGCTGCCGATTTCCGCCTGCACGCCTCGGCGAGCGGACTGCCCAATCTCAATCCGCAGGCCCCGGACCAGAACGCGATCGTCGGCTCGCAAAGCATGTCGAGCGAGCTGTTGGGCTACAGCGGCGCCGGCAGCGCCGGCGCGACCGTGGACAAGCGCGACACCACCCCGCTGAAGCAAGTCTATTGAGCCCGATGCTGGCTCCGAGGTGACGCTCTTCGACCTTTCCGGGCGCGTTGCCGTGGTCACCGGCGGCAATGGCGGGATCGGGCTCGGCATGGCTCGCGGGCTCGCCTCTGCCGGAGCCAGGATCGTGGTGGCGGCGCGCGACGCGGCCAAATCGCGGATCGCACTGGGGGAGCTCGGCTCGGAAAGCTGCTTCATCCAGTTTGATGTCGCCGACGAGGACTCTTGTCGGGCGATGGTCGATGCCGCCGTCGATCGCTTCGGCCGGCTCGACATTCTGGTCAACAACGCCGGCCGGTCGATCCGCAAACCGGCCGAGACTTACAGCGCGACCGAGTGGCACTCGGTTCTCGACACCAATTTGACCGGCGCCTTCATCTGCGCGCAGGCCGCCCACCCGGCGATGAAACAGGGCGGCGGCGGCAAGATCATCAACCTCGGCTCGATGTTCGCGATCTTTGGCGCGGCCTATGCGGTGCCCTATGCCGCCAGCAAGGGCGGGCTCGTCCAGCTGACCAGGTCGCTCGCCGCGGCCTGGGCCGTGGACAACATTCAGGTCAACGCCCTGCTGCCCGGCTGGATCGATACCGAACTGACGCGGGACGCGCGCCGCGAGGTCGCGGGGCTCAATGAGCGGGTGCTGGCGCGCACTCCGGCCGGCCGCTGGGGCGTCCCCGACGACCTCGCCGGCATCGCCGTCTTTCTCGCGTCCGCCGCCTCCGACTTCGTCACCGGCGCCGCCATCCCGGTCGATGGCGGGTTTTCTGCCTCGGGCTGATCCTCGGGCGGCCTATACCGGCCCGGTCACCGGCGCAGCAGCATCCGCCCGAGGTCGCTCCCGCCGAACAGGTGCACATGGAAATGCGGCACTTCCTGGTGACCGTCACGACCGCTGTTGGCGATGATGCGGTGGCCGGTTTCGGCGATACCCCGCTCTCCGGCGATCTGCCCCAAGGCGCGGATCATGGCCGAATGCTCCGCCGCCGTGGCCTTCGCGGCAAAATCGTCGAGCGAGACATATTCGCCCTTGGGGATGACCAGGATGTGGGTCGGGGTCAGCGGATTGATGTCGTGGAAGGCGAGGACGTGCTCGTCCTCATAGACTTTGTTGCATGGGATCTCGCCGCGCAGAATGCGGGCAAAGATGTTATCGCGATCGTAGGCCATCAGCCGCTCCCGATAGAGCTCAGACGCATTCAGTTGGTGCAGACCCACCTCACACTCGTCATGCCCGGCCCACGGGTCCGCGCGCTGCGCGGCCCGAGGACAAGCCTCGTGCCGGACATCCACGGAAGCCTAGAACTTGTGGCGCCGCTCGTCGATGGCCGGGTCGAGCCTACGCGGCTGCTAGGCGTGCTCCTGCGAGATGTCGCGCCCGGTGCAATCCAGCATCATGACGGTCGCGATGATGCTGACGACCGCGCAGGCCGCGATCTAGGCGGTGATCACATAGCCCGATCCGGTCGCGGCGAGCAGCGCTTTCGGGAGCTTCGGCGATCCGTTCGCTTACCCCGCCACCAGCGCCTTCAGCCGGTAGAGGAGGTCGAGGGCTGCGCGGGGGGTCAGCTCGTCGGGGCGGGTGTCGCGCAAGAGGGATTCGGCGGCGGATTCGGGCGTAGGGGTCGGCTCGGTGCGGCGGCGGGCGGCGGTGAATAGGGGGAGGTCGTCGGCGAGGCGGGCGAGGGCGCTGCCGTGCTCGCCTTTTTCCAGCACCTCCAGCACCTCCTCGGCGCGCGCGGTGACGCTCTTCGGCAGCCCGGCCAGCCTGGCGACGTGGATGCCGTAGGAGCGGTCGGCGGTGCCGGGGCCGACCTCGTGCAGAAAGACGACATCGCCTTTCCATTCCTTGACCCGCATCGTGTGGCAGGCGAGCGCCGGCAGCTTGGCGGCGAGCGCCGTCAATTCGTGGTAGTGGGTGGCGAAGAGGGTGCGGCAGCAATTGGCCTCGTGCAGGTGCTCGAGCGCCGCCCAGGCGATCGAGAGGCCGTCATAGGTCGCGGTGCCGCGGCCGATCTCGTCGAGGATGACAAAGGCGCTCGGCCCCGCCTGGTTCAGGATCGCCGCGGTCTCGACCATCTCGACCATAAAGGTCGAGCGGCCTCGCGCCAAATCGTCGGCGGCTCCGACCCGGCTGAAGAGGCGGTCGACGATGCCGATCCGCGCCGCCTGCGCCGGCACATAGGAGCCGATCTGCGCCAGGATCGCGATCAGCGCGTTCTGCCGCAGAAACGTGCTCTTGCCGGCCATGTTGGGGCCGGTGACGAGCCAGATCCGTTCCTCGGCCAAGACGCAGTCATTGGCAACAAAGCTACCGCTGCCGCCGGCCGCGGCGAGCCCCGCGTCGACCATCGGGTGGCGCCCGCCGAGGATCTCGAAAGCGGTGCCCTCCTCGACCGCGGGTCGCACCCAGCCGCCCTCCGCAGCACGCTCGGCCAGCGCCGACGCAAGATCGAGGGTGGCGAGCGACGCCGCCGCCTCGGCGATCGCGGCGCGGCGGGCCATGACCTCGCCGACGAGATCGTCGTAGAGCCGCAATTCCAATGCAAAGGCCCGTTCTGCAGCCTGAGCGATCCTGGTTTCGAGTTCGGCCAACTCGCGGGTCGTGTAGCGTTGGGCCCCGGCCATCGTCTGGCGGTGGATGAACTCCGCCCCGAGCTTGCCGGCGTGGTTCGCCGATACTTCGACGTAATACCCGATCACGTTGTTGTGGCGGATCTTGAGGGCGGCGACCGCGGTCTCGGCGGCGTAGCGCGCCTGCAATGCCGCGATCGTGCGGCGGCTCTCGTCGCGCAGCCGGCGCCACTCGTCGAGCTCGTCCGAATAACCGGCGGCGACAAAGCCGCCGTCGCGGGCGAAGAGCGGCAAGTCCTCGGCAAGCGCCCGGCCGAGCCGGTCGACCAGGATGGCGTGCTCGCCGAGCCCGCGCCGGGCGGCAAGCAGCTGCTCGGGCAGGGGCACGAGGCCGGGTTCGGCCAGCAACTCTCGAAACGCCGCGGTCTCGCCCAAGGACCGGCGCAACGCCGCCAGGTCGCGCGGGCCGCCGCGCCCTAGGCTCAACCGCGTCAGGGCGCGCTCGAGGTCCGGGCAATGGCGCAGCCGCTCGCGCGACGCGGCGCGGATGTCTGGGCAATCGATGAAATACTCGACCGCGTCGAGCCGGGTGGTGATCGCCGAGGGCGCGGTCAACGGGGCGGCCAGATGGTCGGCCAGGAGCCGCGCGCCGGCCGCGGTGACGGTGCGGTCGATCGTCGCCAGCAGGCTGCCGCGGCGCTCGCCCGCCGATGTCGCGACCAGCTCGAGGTTGCGCCGGGTCGCCGCGTCGATCTGCATGACCGAGCCCGGCGTTACCCGGCGCGGCGGTGCGAGATAGGGTGCCTTGCCCTGCTGGGTCAGGCCGACGTAATCGACAAGCGCGCCGGCGGCGGCCACCTCGGCGCGGCCGAAGCCGCCGAACCCGTCGAGCGCGCCCACCCCGTAGAAAGCTTCGAGGCGCCGGCGCGCCGCGTCGCTGTCGAAGTGCTGGTTGGGCAACGGGGTCAGGACCGGCTTCCATTCGGCCAAGAGCTCGTAGAGCGCCGGGCGGGTCAGCATCCGCTCCGGCAACAGGATCTCGCCGGGCGATAGGCGGGCGAGTTCGCCCGGCAATGTGGGCTCGCTCGACGGCGCCGCCGCAAAGGCGCCGGTCGACAGATCGATCCAGGCGAGGCCGATCTCGCCCCCCGCGTCGGCGAGACCCACGAGGTAGTTATGCCGGCGGGCGTCGAGCAATCCTTCCTCGGTCAGGGTGCCGGCGGTCACCACGCGCACCACGGCCCGGCGCACCGGCCCCTTGGCGCTGCGTTTTCGCGCCTCGGCCGGGTCCTCGATCTGTTCGCAAATCGCGACCTTGAACCCGGCGCGGATCAGGCGGGCGAGATAGGTTTCGGCGGTGTGGACGGGGACCCCGCACATCGGGATGTCGACGCCCTCGTGCCGGCCGCGCTTGGTCAAGGCGATGTCGAGCGCGGCCGCCGCCGCGACCGCATCCTCGAAGAACAGCTCGAAGAAATCGCCCATCCGGAAAAACAACAGGCAACCCGGATTGGCCCGTTTGATCTCGTGGTACTGGACCATGACCGGCGATCCCGCCCCGGCCGCGTGCTGGGATGGGGGAGCGTTTGGCTGAGAACGGAAAGGTTCGGTCATCGGCAGGCGGGTGCAAATCGGGCGAGGATGGCGGACAGCGGCGGGCATTTGACGGTAGCATGGGCGGGAGGCGAGCACGAAAGAGAGGTTCGGCATGGTTGAGGCCCCGGCGTCTTTCCCGGTCGTTCGCGAGGCGGTCGCCTCGTTCCCCGATCGCGCACATTTTCACCGCGCGGTGTCGGGCCTGCTCGCCGCCGGGTTCGCGCCGAGCGACCTCTCGGTGCTGGCCTCGCACGATTCGCTCGCTGTCGCCGGCGAGCCGGGCGGCGCCGAAACAAAGATCGTGCCCGCCGGCCTCAGCGACGAGATCAGCTACATCGCACCATTGACCTTGGCCGGGTTCGTGCTGCTGTCGGGCGGCCCGATCGCCGCGGTCGCGGCGGCATTGGTCGGCGCCGGTCTCGGCGGTGCGGCCTTGAAAGAGCTGTTCGACGATTACACCGCACCGCGCCACAGCGAAAATTTCCGGGCGGCGCTCGATGCCGGCGCGGCCTTGTTGTGGGCGCGTTGCGAGGACCCCGACCGCGAGCTCGTCGCGACCCGCATTCTCGAAGAGGCGGGCGGGCAGCACGTCCATATCCACGGCCGCCCGGCCAAACCCGGACCGAGCAGCAGCTGAGCCGCCACGGCGAGCTTCAGGCGAAGCGTCGCGCCAGCGCCGCCTCGGCCTCGCGGATGATACGGTCGAGGATGATGCCGGCGGGCTCGACCGCATGGATCAGGTCGATGCCCTCGCCGGTGAACATGACCGCAGTGTCGACATCGCCCTCTGCCGCCGCCGCGGCATAGCGCGGCTTCTCGCGCCCGGCCGCTGCGGCCAAGGCCGCCTCGTTGCCGTGCCATTCCTCGCTGAAGCGGTTGCGCAGCGCGCGGCCGGTGTATTCCCGCGGCCAGCCGCGACCGCGCACGATATCGAAAACCCGGGTGCGCAGCGTGTCGTCGCCGCTGCCGGAGACGATGCGCGCCTTCCCGGCGGGCGCCGCCAGGGACTCTTCGGCGGCGTAAAAGCGCGAGCCCATCAAGACGCCATCGGCGCCGAGCATCAGCGCTGCGGCGAGACCGCGGCCGTCGGCGATCCCGCCGGCGGCGACGACCGGGACGTCATGCCCGGACGACGCGGCCAAGTCGACTATGGCCGGCGCCAGCGGCAAGGTCGAGCGCGCCGCACCATGGCCGCCGGCCTCGGTGCCCTGCGCGACGATGATGTCCGCCCCCTGATCAAGCACTTGGCGCGCCTGGTTCAGGCTCTGGACCTGGCAGATCACCGGCGTGCCGGCATTTTTGATCAGCGGCATGAACCCCGAGGCGTCGCCGAAGGACAGCATGACCGCCGCCGGCGCATGGTCGAGCGCCAGATCGAGCGCCGCCGGCCGCTCGGCCAAGGCCCAGGTGATAAAGCCGCAGCCCACCCGCTCGTTGCCGGGCGGCTGCCAGCTCGCGTTCGAGCCACTCGGCCTCGGCATAGCCGCCGCCGATCAAGCCGAGCCCGCCGGCGGCGCTGACCGCCGCGGCCAGCGCCCCGCCGGACACGTAGCCCATCGGCGCCAGTAGCACCGGGTGGCGGATGGCGAGCCTCTCGGTGAGCCTGGTGCGCAAGGCCATGTTGGCCCCTTTTTCAGCCGGGAGTGCCGGGGAACCAGTCGCCGAGCACCTGCTCGGCGGTAAACCCGCCTTGCCCAATCCGCTCGCGCACGGCCGCCGCCAGCTCGCTGTAGCGCGCGAGATCGGCTGCCGCCAGCTTTGCGGCTGTGCCGGATTGTTTCCCGATGATGTCGGCAATCTCGCGTCTAAGACTGGGGCTGTCTTCCAGCACATCTTCTATCTCGGCGCGAGCATCGCGGATCGTCGCGCGCCACCCTCCGCGTGGCTCGGTAGACGGCGACGCATCGAGTTTGAAAAGATGCCGTAGAATTCTCCGCGTTTGAGATTTCAGCTCAGCACGCTGTGATCGTCCCAAGCTCTCGATCTCCTCGGCGAGGTTCTCCCAGTCGAGCGGTAGGTTGGTGTCCTTGGCGTGGCGCAGCGCCGCTGCCTGCTCCTCGGTCCACAGCACGAAATCCCGGTCGTACAGGTCGCCGCTATCGGCCATCGCCGTTCTCCCAGCGGGTCTCGCTAGACAGAATTGATAGGTCCCCTTCGGCGTGCAATGCAATCCGCAACGGCCGGGCACGTCTCATCGCCCTTTGTCCTCGCCGGGCGCGTCGGGAAACCAGTCGCCCAGGACCCGCTCGGCGGTGAACCCGCCCTGCTCGACCTGCGCCCGCACCGCCTCCGCTGGCTCGCCGTGCTGGGTGAGGTCGTCAGCAGCACGTTTGGTCGCAGACGGGGTCTGTTTTCGGATCAATTCGTCGATTTCTCGACGCAGGCTCGGACTGTCGTCCAGCACGAGTTCGATTGCAGCACGGGCGTCCACGACCGACTCCCGCCCGCCGGCGCGCGGCTCCCTCGCCGGCGAGATTCCAAGCTTTAACAGATGGCGCAGAATCGCTCCCGATTTGCGACGCCAGCTCGCGCCGATCCGATTTCCCCAAGCTCTCGATCTCCTCGGCCAGGTTTTCCCAATCGAGTGCGCCCTTGGCCTGGCGCAGTGCCGCCGCCTGCTCCTCGGTCCACAGCACAAAGTCCTGCTCGTAAAGCTCGCCGAGCTTGGAGGTCGTCGCCATTGCTTTCTCTCAATCCATCAATAGGCCGCCGGAGAGGTTGATCGACTCGCCGGTAATATAGGCCGCCTCGTCCGAGGCCAAAAAGGCCGCGACCCGGGCCACGTCATTGGGAACCGAGACACGTCCCAAGGGGATCAGCTGTTCGCGCTCGGCGGTCTGCGGCAGCCCCCATCGGCGCTGCTGCGCTTCGAGGGCCGAGCGCATCGCGGTATCGACGACAATCCCCGGGCAGATCGCGTTGACCCGCACCCCATGCGGCGCCATCTCGCGCGCCAAAGACTGGGTCAGGCGATGACCGCGAACTTTGTCGCGCTGTAACCGGCGAAATAAGCCGCACCGGTCTTGCCGGCCCAGGAGGCGAGATTGACAACCGATCCCGAACGCCGGGCGATCATGTGCGGCAGCACGGCCCGGCTGGCGATGAACACGCCCTCGACATTGACCCGCAGCATCGCCTGGAACGTGTCGAGCGGCATCTCCAGCGCCGGCCCAGTCCAGGCGATCCCGGCATTGTTGACCAAGAGGTCGATCCGGCGGAACCGGGCGAGCGCCGCCGCGACGGCGCCGGTCACTGCTTCGGGCGAGGTCACATCGGCCGATAGTGCGAGGCCGCCGATCTCCGCCGCGACCCGCTGCGCCGCGTCGCCGTCGCGGTCGAGCACGCCGACCATCATGCCGCCACCTGCGAGCCGCCGCGCGATCTCGCCCCCGATCCCGCCGCCGGCGCCAGTGACCAGCCCGACGCGGCCGTTCAGCGCATCCATGACACCCTCCTCACGAGGTCCGATCGGACGGCAGCCAGCGCGGGTCGAGCACCTCTCCGATCGCAAACGGGCAGCCTTCGGGAAAGCCCCGTTCGGACTGCCGCATTTGATCGGCCGCCTTCCGGCGAGCCGACGAATAGCAGCGGTCGAGTATTTCGGCCGGATAAGCCCGCAAGCTCGGACTGTCGTCGAGTACTGTGGTAATGCCGTCGCGCTGCTCGGCAATCGTCCCGAGCCAGCCGGCAGAGCGGCGCTCGGGCCGCACCCAACATTTCAGCAGGTGAACGAGGAGGACGGTCAGCCGATTTCGGATTTCGCGGCGGTCGCTGCGCGCCATGCCTTCGAGCTCCTCGGCGATGTTTTCGAGGTCGAGGGCGTCGATCTCGCCGCGCCGCGCGCGCTGGGCTTGATCCTCCAGCCAGGCGACGAAATCGTCTTCATAGGCGGGCGCGTTCGCCGGCCGGGTCATCGCTGTCTCCTCTCACAAGGCAAACTCCAGCGCATAGATGTCTCTCGCCTCGCGGACGCCGCGCAACCGGTGCCGGCCGAGGTGCTTGAGCTGCGCGCCGGGCGCGGCCGCCGCGGCGAGTTCGGCCGAGACCAGGACGTTATACCCCAATGGCTCGCACAAGGTCTCGATGCGGGCAGCTTCGTTGACCGCCGGCCCGATCACCGTAAAGTCGAGGCGGTCGGCGGCGCCGACATTGCCGTAGAGCACCTCGCCGACATGGAGCGCCAGATCGACCGCGGCGAAGGGTTTGCCGGCCGCGCGGCGCGCCTCGTTCAGCCGGCCGATCTGCGCGGATCGCCTCGGCCGCCGCATCGAGGGCGCGGCCACAGGTTTCGTCTCGGGCTGGCATCCGCAAAAGGAAAGATCGCCAGCATCCCGTCACCCATGAATTTGAGCACCTGGCCGCCGCGAGTCCGCAGCGAAGCGGTCAGGGTCTCGAAGGTCTCGTCGAGCATTTCGTTGACCGCGAGACCCGGCGTGCCGTCGGCGATCGCGGTAAAGCCGCGCATGTCGGCATACCACAAGACGGCGCGGATGCTCTCGACCGAGCCGCGCGCCACCGCCCCGGCGTGAACCCGCCTCCCGGCGTCTTCGCCGAGATAAGCCGCGAGCAGGCCGGAGGCGATGGTGTGGCCGGCATGCGCCATCATCGCGAGCGAGACGGCCGGCAACGCCGCCCTCAGCAGCATCAGGTCATCATTGCGAAAACCGCCCGGCCGGTCGGTTGCGAAGGAGTAACCGATGCCGGTCCCCCGCGACGGGTCGCCGCCCGCGCCGAAGCTTACGACCTGCGCAAAATAATCGGTGCCACCGGCAGCGGCGAGGTCGTGAAGCACCGGAAAATCAAGCTGGGCCTCGGCTCCGGCAAGACGGCGACGGATGTCCAGCCACAGCTCGTCGCGGCTCGAGGTCTCCAATCGGTGAATCAGTTGGCCGAATGGGCTGTTCGCGATATCTCTATTATACTGGTAGCCGCGCTCGAACAGTGCGGGCTCGATCGCGTTCACATCGCGCTGCCAAGTGTAGCCGTAGCCGCCCCACTGCGGATGCAGGGTGCGCATCCCGGCAAAGGCGCGCCACACCGCAACCCCGGCCTCGACCAGGCGGCGGCAAAGCCCGTCGAGCAGCAGATCGGCCGGCAGCCCCACACAATCCCTGGCGCACCGCCCAGACGTTCAGCTCGATGATTTTTTGGCCGAGCGCGCTGTCGAAGCTCGACGGGCGCAACGGCGAGCGCGGCAGGGGCCCGTCGGTGATCAAGGGCTGGCCCTCGGCTGTGAGATCCGGCTCATATTTATGAAGCAGCGGCGAGATCTGCAAATCGGTTCTGCCGGGCATCTCGATTTCGTCACGGCAGGATGCTAAGCCCGGCCGACCGCATAACCCGGAGGCGCCCGCGTGCTCGACCGCATTCTGCTGACCAATGACGACGGCATCGACGCGCCCGGCCTCGAAGTGCTCGAACGGATCGCGGCGAAGATCGCCCGCGAGGTATGGATCGTAGCACCAGAGCACGACCAGAGCGGCGTCTCGCACGCGGTCAGCCTGCATCATCCGATCCGCATCAGCGAGCGCGGGCCCCGGCGCTGGGCGGTTACCGGCACGCCTGGCGACTGCGCGGTCATGGCGCTGAGCCACCTGATGGCGCGGACCCCGCCGCAGCTCCTGCTGTCCGGGGTCAACCGCGGCGCCAATCTCGGTATCGAGACCGTGTTCTCCGGCACCGTCGGCGGGGCGATGACCGGGATGATGCTGGGCATTCCCTCGATCGCGCTGAGCCAGGCCTGGACCGACCGGGCCCGGATCCCCTGGGACACGGCGGCCTCCCTCGGCCCGGATGTCGTGCGCCGGCTGCTGGCGATCGGCTGGGGTGCGGCCACCTGCCTCAGCGTCAACTTTCCCGCTCTTCCGGCAGCAGAGGCCGGGCCGCTGACCCTGGCGCGCCAGGGTGCCGGAACCGTTCAGGGCATGGAGGTCGAAGCGCGCACCGACCCGCGCGGCCTGACCTATTACTGGGTCGGGTTTCGCCGCGGCGAGCGCGACCAGGGCCCGGAGAGCGACATCGAGGCGCTGAATGCCGGCCGCGTCGTCGTCACCCCGTTGCGCTACGACCGCACCGACGAGGCGGCCTATGCGGCGCTGGCGCGGTCTCTGCCGCGCTAGAGCCGGGCCAGAGGTCGCGCCGCGCCTCAGAGATGGCGCTGCACAAAGATCTGGTGCGACGGATAGGACAGCCAGACCCGCTGCCAATGCAGAAAGTCGCTGCCGAGCACGAGGTCGGCGTCCTGCAACCCCAGCCGGGTCACGACGATGACCTGGTCGCGCAAGGTTTCGCCATCGATCTGCAGCCGGGCGAAGCGGTGGGCTCGCGCCTTGACCATCTCGGCCGCGGCGCCGCGCAGATCGGCGACCGGATCGCGCGCCAATTCCGCCCCGGTAACACCGATCGCCGCCGCCGCCTCGGCATCGAGCGCGGTCAGCTGCGCGCCGGTATCGATCAGCGCATCGATCTTGTGACCATCGAGGACGACTGGGAAAAAGAGGCGCTCGTGCAGCGACAGATTGGCTTTTATCGTCGCATAGGGCGTGCTCCAAACTGGTGCCTCGGTCGGGCACGGGGCCGGCTCGAACAGGGTCACGCGCCGGTGCTCCAGATCGAGATCGACCTCGAAGCTGGTGAAAAAATCAGCGCCGAGGAGCCCGTCGAGCGGCTTGCCGGCCACATTCGGCAACGACACCGAGCCGACCAGGATCCTCACGTCGCGGAAGGCCGTGCTGCCGAAATCGAGGCTGCGCAGCTTCGCGTCGCCGCTGGCGACGGCACCGCCGAGGCTGCGCATTTGCCGCGCATATTCGTAATGCGTCTCGATCCCCAGGCGTTTGGCGGCGGCCGCGGTCAGCACGGTGCGTTCGGCCCCGGTGTCGAACAGCAGGGTCGCGGGCGAGCCGTTGACCCGCACCGCGACGATCGGCACGTTTCCCATCAAGCTGACCGCAAACTGCACCAGCCGCGCGGGCCGGCAATCCGGAGCGGCAGCGCGCACCCGTCGCGCTCATTGCCAGCAGGAACGCACAAAGCACCCTGGCGAACCTGCTCACGGCGCGACGTCCTCGCAGCGGAATCGGAGATCGTCGCGCGCGCTAGGGAATGACGGCGACGCCTTGCACCTCGACCAGCATTTCCGGGCGGGCGAGACCGGCAACGGTGATCAGTGCGCTGGCCGGGAAGTCGTCGCCGAAGATTTCCTTGCGCAGCTCGGTCAAGCGGTCGCCGTAGCGCGGATCGGTAATGAACACGGTCATCGTCACCATGTCGCCGAGCGCGCCGCCCGCCTCGGCCAGGGTCTCGGCCAGCCTGGAAAACACCGCGCGGACCTGGCCGTCGAAATCCCCGGCGAGCGATTTTCCGGCGGCATCGGCGATCCCGACCTGCCCGGCGAGCCAAACCGTCTTCCCGCCCTGCGTGACGACCGCCTGCGAATAGCCGCGCGCCTGCGCCGGTTCGCGCTTCAGGTAATGTCGGAAGCGCTGCTGCGCGGTTTCGTCCGTCATCCCCAGCCCCTCTCCCGCCTCGCGGTGAACTTGGCTCAGCCCGCGCCGCGAGTCCAGCGGCCCGGACAGCGTTGCGGCGCCAAGGGTGGCGGCAGCCTATCGGCTTGGCCGCGCCGGGCACGCGTGGCAGATTGCGGCGCTCCGCCACCACGCCGGCCGCGATCCGGGCGTATGGAGCAGCGCATGCCGTTTCTTCGGAAATTCAAGGGTGAGCTAAAATTTCAAGCCGGGTACGAGCGCTTTGAGACAGTAATCTCCGGGATATTGTTGGTGATCATCTCGGTCATCATTGTTTACTCTCTGGGTCTGGTGGTGATCACGATCGCCGAAGATTTCCGCGCCGGCGTCTATTTTGCGCAGAACGACGCGATCAAGGACACGTTCGGCCTAATCCTCGGGCTGTTGATCCTGGTCGAGTTCAATCACTCGATTGCCTTGGCGATGCGCCGCAGATCCGGAGTTCTGCAGGTTCGCGTCATCGTCCTACTGGCCATCATCGTGATCGCGAGGAAGCTGATCCTGTTGAACTACGAGAAGACGGGGGTGGACACGCTGCTGGGCTTGGGCGGCTTGGCATTGTCCTTGGGAGTATTGTATTGGCTATTGACCGATATCGAGCATCGGCGGCGCCCGTCCGCCCCGACGGAATGAATGGCGAGCGGCTTCACACCCACGGCTGCGAGGATCGCACATCCCAGATCGGCAACACGGCTCCGGGTTGGCCGGCCCGCTCGAAGCGGCCGATGAGGCCCAGGCAATGAAGATTGCCGGGACGATGAAGGCGCGGGAGAGGGGCATGACGCGCGGCCGAAGCCGGCCTTCTGCGCGCGCTGCGGTTCTGAGCGCCACGCACCGCCTGATCTAGCCAAATTCCGCAAAAGGTTGTTTAGTCGGCACACACGGCAAGCCGCCTCGAGAAGCGTCGGCGCCGGAGGGCGCCGGCTGCGTTCGAGCAGCGGGCGGCGGGTCGAATTGGGAGGCTCCTTGAAGGTCGCGCGCTCGGGTCGCGGGCGCCGACGCAACGCAAACGAGGAGCGCATCGATGAAGATGACCCGGCGCCGGTATTGGGTGTTTCTCCTGCTGTTTCTGTTCAACGCCATCGCCTATGTCGACCGAGTCAACATGTCGGTCGCCGGCAAGCCGATCGCGCACGAATTCGGCCTGTCGCCGATCGCGCTCGGCTATCTGTTCTCGTCCTTCCTGTGGGCCTATGTGCTGATGATGCTGCCCGGCGGCCGGCTGATCGACCGCTGGGGCGCTCACGTCGTGGCTTCGGTCGCCACCGCAGTGTGGTCGGCGGCGCAGATGGCGACCGGCATCGCCGGCAGCTTTGCGACGATGCTGGTCGCGCGGCTCGGCCTCGGCGTCGGCGAGGCGCCGTTTGCCCCGGTGACCTATGGCAGCGTCCGCTCGTGGTCGCCTTACCGCGAGCGCGGCACCGCGATCGCCGCGATCTCGGCCGGGCCGCCGCTCGGGCTGGCGCTCGGTGCGCCTCTGGTCGGCTGGCTAATCGAGACCCTGTCGTGGCGCTGGTCGTTCGTCATCACCGGCGCCGTCGGGTTTGCCTGGGTTGTGGTCTGGCTCAGCCTGGTGTCGTCCATGGAAAAGACCCGGTGGCTGCCGCAGGGCGAGCGCGAGCACATTCTGGCCGAGCGCGACGCCGGCATCGAGCCGCCGAGCCATGGCGGCGTCGGCTATCTGGGGCTTGTCCGCTGCCCCGCGATGTGGGGGCTGTTCATCTCCCAGGGATGCCTCGTCTATACCTTCTATCTCTACATGTCTTGGCTGCCGAATTACCTACAGACGACGCGCCACGTGTCGATCGTCGGCTCGGGCCTCTACACCGCCATCCCGTTTATCTTTGCCGCGGTGGTCTGCATCATCGCCAACTGGTTTGGCGACCGGCTCTTATCGGCTGCGGCCGTGCGCAGCGGCAAGCGGCGCTATCTCGTGGCGCTTTGCCTGCTGCTGACCGCGGTCGGCCTGGCCATCCCGTTTGTCCAGCCCTTGGTGGGGGTCATGGCGCTGGTCACGGTCGCGGTGTCGTTCGCCAATGTCGGGCCGGCGGCCAACGGGGCTCTGGTCGCCGACATCCTGCGTTCGCCCGCCGACGCGGGCCGCGCCTTCGCGTTTCTGGTTCTCGGCGGCAACACCTTTGGCCTGTTGGCGCCGATCGTGACCGGCTACATCGTCGCCGCCACCGGCAGCTTCAATTCGGCCTTTGCCGCCGCCGGCGTGCTGGCGCTGATCGGCGCGGTGGCGGCGTTGGCGCTGGCGCGCGGGACGCTGGGCGAGCACCCGGCGCGTCCCCTCGCCGCCCCTCGGCTGGCCGACTGACCGGCCGCGTCCGGAATCAGGCAGTCTGGCGCAGCCGGACGGCGCGCGCGAGATCGACCGAAACGAGCTGCGAGACGCCGCGCTCGACCATCGTCACCCCGAACAGGCGATCGGCCCGCGCCATCGTGATGCGGTGATGGGTGACCAGCAGAAAGCGGGTCCCGGTGGTGTCGGCGATCTCGGCGACGAGGCTGCACAGGCGGTCGACATTGGCGTCGTCGAGAGGTGCATCGACCTCGTCGAGCACGCAGATCGGCGCCGGCTTGGTCAGAAACACTGCGAACAACAGGGCGAGTGCGGTCAGCGCCTGCTCGCCGCCCGAGAGGAGCGACAGGCTCAGCAGCCGCTTGCCGGTCGGGCTCGCCATGATCTCGAGCCCGGCGGCGAGCGGGTCGCCCTCATCGGTCAAGGCGAGCTCGGCCTTGCCGCCGCCGAACAGCCGGGTGAACAGCGCCGCGAAGTGCCGGTTGACCCGCTCGAACGCGGCTGAAAGGCGCTGCCGCCCTTCCTGGTCGAGTGCGGCGGCACCGCGGCGCAGCCGGGCGATCGCCTCGGTCAGATCGGCGCGTTCGCGCTCGAGCGCCGCGACCCGCGCGCCGATCTCGTCGGCTTCGCTTTCAGCCACCAGGTTGACCGGCCCGATGCCGTCACGCTCGCGCACGAGCCTCGCCAGCCGCGCCTCGACCAATTCCGCCTGCGCCGGCGCGGCACCCGCGGCCAGGCCGGCGAGATCGGCGAGCGCCGCCGGAACGGCGTCGAGCCGCTCGCGGATGTCGCGGGCGAGACCAGAGAGAGCGGCTTTGGCCCCCTCGCTCTGCACTTCGAGCCGGGCGCGCCGCTCGCGCGCCTCGGCAAACGCCTGGTCGGCGAGTCGCGAATTTTCGATCGCCTGGCGCAGACCGCTTTCGCCGCGCGCCAGCCGCCCGGCCGACTGACGGCAATGTTGTGCCGAGGCCGAAATCCTGCCGGCGAGCGTCTCGGTCTCGGCCGCGATCGCCGCCGGGCGCAGGCCGAGGGCGGCGATCTCCCGGTCAAGCGCGCGCTGCCGTTCGACCAAGGTCTCGCGCTGCGCCGTCGAGCCGGCCGCGCGTCGGCGCCACGACCGCTCTTCGAGGTCGATCGAGGAAAGGCGCTCCCCTCGGGACCGAGCCGCCTGCGCCGAGCCTTCGACCGCGGCGCGCGCTGCGGCCTCGTCGTGGCGCGCCTCAATCGCCGCAACACGGGCCGCTTCCAGCGCCGGGCCGGCTGGCGCCGACGGCCGGCACAACGCGGCGATCGCGCGACTTGCCTCCTCGGTCTCGGCCTGGGTCTCGGCCAGGTCGGCGGCGATCTTCTCCAGCCGATCATCAAGTGCCGCGAGCTGCGCCTGTGCGTTCAGCGCACGCCGCGCCATCCCGGCCTCCGCCGCCCGGTCGCCGGCCAGCGCCGCCTCGGCTTCGGCCAGCAGAGCGCGCGCTTCCCGCTCCGTCTCGGCAGCCTCGCGGCGCGCCGCGGTTGCGGCATCGGCCTCGGCTGAGGCCGAACGGGAGGCGGCTGCGGCCACGGCTAACTCGCGGGCAAGTTCGGCGCGGCGGTTCCGGTGGCTCAAATGCTGCGCCGCCGCAGTCGGGCCGGCAACATGGCGGGTGAAGCCGTCCCAGCGCCACAACCGGCCGTCGCGGTCGACGAGCCGCTGACCCGGCATCAGCTGCCGTTGCAGGCTGCGGCCACGCTGCTCGCTATCGACCCAGCCGGCCTGGGCGAGGCTGCGGCCGATGGCGGCAGGCATGGTTACGGCCTCGGCCATCGGGTGGGCGCCCTCGGGCAAGGCCGGGGCGGCGTCGGCCGGGGCGGCATTGAATGCCCTGAGATCGGCCCAGAAACACACCGCGTCGGCGGTTGCGTCCGCCTCGAGCGGCGCGAACAGCTCGTCCGCGAACAGCGCGCCGATCGCCGCCTCGAACCCGGCCGCGACGCGCAATGTCAACAGGACCGGCGGGCTGCCGCGGCGAACTCGCCGCCGGCATCGGGGGCAAGGGTCAGCAACGCGTCGAGCGCCTCGGCCTCGGCTTCGAGACGCGCGAGCCGGGAAGCCGTAAGGCGCGCCGCGTCGTGCGCCGGGCCTTCGCGCTGTTGGCCGGCCTCGACCTGTTGCCGGGCGTTTTCGACCGCGGCGAGGCGGCGTTCGACCAGGGTTGCCGACTGCGGCGATCGCGGCACCCGCCGCGATCACCACCGCGTCCGGCACCGCCGAGGCGGCGAGGCTCGCGCGCTGGCGCTCGGCCTCGGCCAGCCGCGTTTCCAGCCGGCTGCGGCGGTCGGCGAGCTCGCGTTGCCGCCGGTCGAGTGCCGCGCGGCGGGCTGCCGCGGCGGCGGCGGATTCGATCGCGCGCTGCAGATCTGCTTCGGCCTCGGCGAGGCGCGCCGCCTTTGCATTCAGCCGCACCTCGGCCGGCACTCGTGCCGATTCGGCATCGGCGGCGGCGGCAGCGAGGGCGCGGCGTTCTTCCGCCAGCCGGGCGAGCGCCGATTCGGCATCGGCGAGCACGGCCTCCTCGCGCCGGCGGTCAAGCGCCAGCTCCGCCAGCCGCCGCTCGGCCTCGCCGCGCGCCGCGACGACCCGCGCCAGCTCCTGCTCGAGCGCGCCGCGCGCCTGGGTCAGCTGCTGCAAGTTCGGCCGCCGCCGCGGCTTCCTCGCGGCGCAGCGCGGGCAAGGCCGCGTCGGCTTCCTCGCGTGCGAGCCGCTCGGCAGCGGCGCGCTCCTCCGCCTGCGCCGCTTCGCACTCGGCGGCACGAAGCTCGGCGGCGCGGCTCTCGGCCGCATCCTCGGCGGCGGACCAGCGGGCGTGAAACAGCAGCGCCTCGTGCCGCCGGATTTCCTCGCCGAGCCGGCGATAGCGCTGGGCTTGACGCGCCTGCTTTTTCAGGATTGCGAGCTGCGCCGCCAGAGTAGCGATCACGTCGTCGAGCCTGGCGAGATTGTCCTCGGCGGCGGCGAGCTTGAGCTCGGTCTCGCGCCGACGGGCGTGCAGCCCGGCGGTGCCGGCAGCCTCTTCGAGCAGAAACCGGCGCTCCGCCGGCTTCGCGTCGATCAGCGCGCCAACCCGCCCCTGGCTGACGATCGCCCCGGACGGACCGCCGGTCGCGGCGTCGGCGAACAACAGCTGCACGTCGCGCGCCCGCACCTCGCGCCCATTGACCCGCCAGGCCGAGCCGCCGCCGCGCTCGATGCGGCGGACGATCTCGATCTCCTCGCGGTCGTTGAACGCAAACGGCGCGTCACGCCCGCGGTTGTCGATGGTCAGCGCCACTTCGGCGATGTTGCGCGCCGACCGTCCGGCCGCACCGCCGAAGATCACGTCGTCCATCGCCCCGCCCCGCAGGCGCTTGGCCGAAGTCTCGCCCATCACCCAGCGCAGGGCTTCGGCGAGGTTCGACTTGCCGCACCCGTTCGGGCCGACGATGCCGGTCAGACCCGGGCCGATCGCCACCTCGGCGGCGTCGGCGAAGGATTTGAACCCGACAAGGCGCAGCCGGTCTACCCGCATCGGTGCGGCCGCTAAGGATCACGATTTCTGCGCAAGGCCCGAAAGCAGCTGGTCGAAGCTCGCGACCGTCGGCTCGCCGGTAAATTTGGTGCCGTTGACGAAGAAGGTCGGGGTGGCGTTGACCCCGAGCTGGTTCCCGGCGGCGAGCCGGCTGGCCAGAACCTGGTTTTCCAGCTTCTTGTCGTTCAGGCACTTGGCGATTTGGTCCTTGCCCATGCCGCCCAGCTCGGCGAGCCGGGTCAGCTCGGCCTGGTAGTCGGGTGCCTCGACCCATTTCGTCTGGTCGGCAAAGAAGGTGTCGACAAAGGCGTAAAATCGGTCCGGCGGAGCGCAGCGCGCGATCATCGAGGCATGCACCGCCTCGTCATCGAGCGGAAAATCGCGCAGCACCAGCTTGGCCTTGCCGGTGTCGATCCACGTTTTCTTGACCGCGGGCAGAACGTCCTCGTTGAAGTGAGCACAGTGCGGGCAGGTCATCGAGGCGTATTCGATGATGGTGATCGGCGCATCGGGATTGCCGAGGATGCGATCGTCCGGGTGAACCGTCAGCAGGTTTTGCGCTTCGGCCGGATTCGGCGGCGGGCCCGCCGCCGGCGCTGGGTTTGGCGAGAGCACGAAAGCTGTCAGAATGCTCAGAACAGCAAACAAGATATTCCGCATCTTGCGCGACCTTTCCACAATATGTTGAGGGTAGCGGTTTTCTCGGCTGATGCGCAACGCTCGGGTTCATTTGCGGGCAGCGATGATCGCCCGGCCGAGCCGCCCGAGAGCGGCGCGCAGCTCCGGATCGGCGACATCGGCGAGCCGCGCGTCCAGCGCCTCTGCCTCGCCCGCGGCGAGCGCGTGACGCGGCGGAGCGGCGGCCGGCGCGTGATGGGGCAACGGGCCCTTGCACCAGCACCAAGCGGATCACGGCCGGGCGGCCGAAAAAGAGGTTGATCCGCTCGATCAGCAGCGGGGCGCGGTGCTGCAGCTCAAGCGCCGCGACGGGTACGGTGCGCAGTTTCAAGACGCCGTCGCGGCCGAGGGAAACGGGCCAGGCGACCACCGCCCACTCGGCGCCGACGATCGCCGGCCAATCGGTCTTCAGCCGGACCAGGGTCCCGCGGCCGCGCTTGCCGCCGATCGGCTGCGCCAATTTCGAGACCGCCACGCCGACCGCGCGGAACCCGGGACGGCGCTCGCCGTCGCCGCGAAACCCAGCACGGCGCTCGCCACCGGCCGGCGCGCCGGCTAGGCTGCGCTGCCGATCCGCCGCGCTCATGACCTTGCTCCGATCCGCTCCCTCATCGCCCGCAAACGCGCCCGAGCCCGAGCTGCTGCTCCGCTGGTACGACCGCCACCGCCGCAGCCTGCCGTGGCGGGCAGCACCAGGCATCGCCCCCGATCCCTACCGGGTGTGGCTCAGCGAAATCATGCTGCAGCAGACGACGGTCGCCGCGGTCGGCCCCTATTTTGACCGATTTGCGGCACGCTGGCCCGACATTTCGGCGCTGGCCGCCGCCTCGCTCGACGAGGTGCTGCAAGCCTGGCAGGGGCTCGGCTATTACGCCCGCGCCCGCAACCTGCACGCCTGCGCCCGTGCAGTGGCCGAGCGCCACGGCGGCGTTTTTCCGAGCGAGATCGCAGCCTTGCGCGCCCTGCCCGGGATCGGCGACTACACCGCGGCGGCGATCGCCGCGATCGCCTTCGACCGGCGGGTGGCGGCGGTCGACGGCAATGTCGAGCGGGTCGTCGCCCGTCTTTACGCGATCGGTGAACCCATGCCGCAAGCCAAGGCGCGGCTGAAGGCGCTCGCCGCGGCGTTGGTGCCGCAGCGCCGGGCCGGCGATTTCGCCCAGGCGATGATGGATCTGGGTGCGGCGATCTGCACCCCGCGCCGGCCGCGCTGCGTCTTGTGCCCATGGCGCGGGGCCTGTGCCGCCGCCGCGGGCGGGCTTGCCGAAGACCTGCCGGCGCGCGCGGAAAAGCCGGACCGGCCGCTGCGCTATGGCGTCGCCTTCTGGATGACCCGCGCCGACGGTTCGGTGCTGCTGCGCCGGCGCCCGGAAAAAGGTCTGCTCGGCGGCATGATCGAGATCCCCTCGACCGCAATGGCGCACGGCCCCTTGGGGCTTCGCCGAAGCCGTCGCGGCAGCGCCGGCGGCCCGGTGGTCGGCGTTGCCGGGCACGGTTCGCCACGGCTTCACCCATTTCCGCCTCGAGCTCGCGGTGATAGCGGGCCAGGGCGAAGCCGACGGGCTATGGAGCCCGGTCGACCGGCTCGCCGACCATGCGCTGCCGAGCCTGATGAAAAAGCTCGCCCGTCATGCGATTTCGGCGCTGGCGACCGGCATCGCCGACAGCGAATCGAACAATGGCAGCTCGCCGGCGAGTGCCAGGCGCACCGGGGCGAAAGAGCGGCGATGATGCGGTGTGGGTCCGAGCGCCAGGATCGCCGCACCGTGCTCGCGCGTCGCATAGCCGACATTGGTCTCCCAGCCATAGCCCCGGTAGCGCGCGGCGAGAGCGCGCATGATTTGGTCTCGGGTGACCTTGGCGACGACCGAGGCGGCGGCGATCGAAAAGCTGAGCCCATCGCCCTTGACCACGGTTTCGACCGAGCAGCCGAGCGGCGGGGCGATGTTGCCGTCGACCAGCGCCAAGTCCGGACGGACCCCGAGCGCCTCGGCAGCGCGCGCCATCGCGGTCAGCGCCGCGCGCAGAATGTTGATGCTGTCGATTTCGCGCGCGCTCGCCGCACCGACGCCGATCCGCGCCGCACCCCGCTCGACGCACCGCCGCAATGCCCGATAGCAGGATTGGCGCTCGACCGCGCTCAGCACCTTCGAATCGTCGAGCTCGTCGCGCAGCGCCCTGGGAAAGCGGCGCTGGTCGAGGATCACCGCGGCGGCGACGACCGGACCGGCGAGCGGCCCGCGCCCGGCCTCGTCGATGCCGCAGACGATCCCCTTGCAGCGCCGCTCGATCGCGAAATTCGGCATCGCCCCTCCGCGGCGCCGCTTGTGCCATGCACCGACAGCGGCGAGCAAGCGGGGCCTCGGCGGTCTGGCGCCGGGGCAAAGGCGCGCTATGTTAGAGGCATGGCTTTCCTTGGCTGCCGGTCGCCCGGATCGGCCGCGCTCGCACGGCTGGCGGCCGTTGTTCTGCTGGTCGCGGCGGGGTGTCTCGCGCGAATCGCCCCGGCGCACGCCCTCGACCTGTTCGCCACCCACGAGGTCACGGCGCAATTCGCGAGCGCCGGACGGCAAGCCGATGGCCAACGCCGCGGTGCGGGTGTTCGCACCCAGCGACCTGACGACCCCGACCGAAACCGGCCGTACCGATGCGCAGGGCAAGTTCGTCTTCGGCGCCGACCGCGACGGGATGTGGACCGCCGAAGCGCGCACCCCACCGAGGTGGCCCGGGTGACGATCCGGGTCGGCGGCGGCGCAACCGCAGGAGCTCGACCGCCCTATGTCGTGATCGGCGGCCTCATGGTGCTGATGGCGCTGGCCTGGTGGTTCCACGCAGGCGCAACCAGCGCCGGCATAGCCCCGTTTCCTATCGTGCCCCCGGTTGCCAGCAGACGCGGTAAGCCGCCGGTGGTGCGCGCATCCCAGGAGGCCGCGATGCCGCCAACCGCGCGGTCTCGATCGCGGTGGCGGTCCTCGCGGCGCGGGCGCGCGAGCAACAGCACCACGCCTCGCTGTCGCATCGGGCGGCCGACCGGATCATCTCATCCGTCGGTCCGAGACCTACCGCACGCCGAGGATCGAGCCGGTCACGGCGCGGGGGTCGCGGCGCGGCCAGCGCCCGCGTTCGACCTGGTGGAAGAACTCGTCGAGGCTGCGGTTGAATAGATCGGGCTCTTCCAGGTTGAGGGCGTGCCCGGTGTTCGGAAACACCACGAGGGCGGCGGTCGGGGATCGTACGCTTCATCAGGATGCCGGGTTCGAGGCACGGGTCGTCCTCGTCGCCGGTCATGACCAGGGTCGGCACTTCGAGCCGGCGCATCGGCTCGACCAGCTCCCACAGCGACGGGCGCTGCGCCTGCACCCCGCGCATCGTCAGGGCCGAGCCCTGGGTCGAGTGCTGGGCGAGGTTGGCGGCGAACTCGCCCCAGCCGCGCGGGTCCTTGTTTTGGAACTGCACCCGGCTCGGGCCCTGCGCATAGGTCTTGCTCGCCTCGCCCATGCCCCGGCCTTCGATCAGCGCGATGGTCTTGGCGGTCTCGTCGTGGAATTGCTGGCGCTTGCCCGGCTCGGCGCCATAGCCGCAGCCGGCGACCACCAGCGACAGCGCGCGGCCGGGATAGGCCAAGCCGAAATGCAGCACGGCAAAGCCGCCCATCGAGATGCCGACGACATGGGCCTTGTCGATCTTCAAGGCGTCGAGCACGGCGCGGATGTCGTCCCTGGCGCGGTCCTGCGAGTATCGCGCCGGGTCTTCCGGCACGTCCGAGGGCGGGTAGCCGCGGGCGTTGTAGGCGATCGCAGCGGTAGCGCCGCCCGAAATAGCGCATCTGGCCTTCATAGCCGCGATAATCGTCGGCGAATTCGTGGACCAGGACGATCGGCGTCCCCGACCCGGTCTCCTCGTAGTAAAGCCGAACCCCGTCATCGGTCGTCAGCTGCGGCATCTCGGTCCTCCTCGAATTGCAGCGGGCGCCGCTTTCACCATTTGTTGCGCAGCTCGCGCAATTTGAGGAACACGGTGCGCGCGTCGGGATCGTCGGGCAGGTCGGGAAAGGCTTCGCGCAGGCGGCGGATCACGCTCGGGCTCGACAGCCGGAAAAACGTGTTGATCTCCCGCTCCTGCGCCAGGGTGGTGACGAGCGGGCGCGTCGTATCCTGCTTCTCGACCTGCGGCAATATCGCCTTGGCGCGCGCGTTGTCCGGCTCGCGGTCGAGGGTGAAGGCGAGATTGCGCGCGATGTAGTCGTGCCCCGGATAGATCAGCGTCTCTTCCGGCAATTTGCCGAGCTGGCCGGCGAAGGTGTTGTAGAGCTCGTTCGGGTGGCCGCCATTGTGGCAGTTGCCGGCGCCGGCGTTGAACAGGGTGTCGCCGCAGAACAATGCCGGCGTGTCGCCATGCGCCATGATGCAGATATGCGACATCGTGTGACCGGGCGTGTCGAGGCATTCGAGCTCGACCGTCTTGCCGACCCGGATCACGTCGCCGGCGCCGAGGCCGCGGCTCATCTCGGCGATCCGGTCCTTGGCGTTCTTGTGCGCGAGCACCGGGGCGCCGGTCGCCGCCACCATCTGCGGGTTGCCGCCGGTATGGTCGCGATGCTCGTGGGTGTTGAGGATCTGGGTGATGGTCCAGCCCCGCGCCTTGGCGGCGGCGAGGCATTTCTCATGGTCGAGCGGGTCGACCGCCAGCGCCTCGCCGGTCTCGCGGCAGGCGATCAGATAATTGAAGTTGCGGCCGGCGTTCGCGGTCCAGATCTGTTCGACGATCATTGCTCGCCCCTGCGGTGTTGACCTAGGAGAGTGTAGAGGCTCGGCGCGCATTTCGCCATCCTCGGCATCTCCGGTCTCGGGAGGACGATCAGCCATGCCGGACGCGATGAACCCGCCGGAGCCCGCGGCGGTGCCGGCGCCGCCGGCCCAGGTCCGGGCGGCGGGAGCACCCGGCACGCCGGGCCTGACCATCGTCGTCGCGGTCGTCCTGGTGGCGGCGCTCTATTTCGGGCGCGAGGTGCTGATCCCGATCACCCTCGCGGTGCTGTTGAGCTTTTTGCTGAGCCCGCTCGTCGAGCTGCTGCGGCGGGCGTGGCTCGGCCGCATCCTGTCGGTGATTCTCGCGGTGGTCCTGGCGCTCGGCGTCATTCTCGGGCTCGGCACCGCGATCGGCTCTCAGGTGGCGGAGCTGGCCCGCGACATCCCGCAGTACCAGACCACGATCGAGAACAAGATCACCAGGCTGCGCGACGCCACGGTCGGCAGGCTGTCGGACAAGATCAAGAGCCTGGGCAATCAGGTCTTCGGCTCGGGCGCCGGCTCCACCGTCGCCCCGCCCGAGGCATCCACGCCGGCCCCGGCCAGCGCCGGACCGCAGCCACCACAGCAAAAGCCGGTCCCGGTCGTGGTGACCCAGCCCACCATGTCGGCGCTGGAGATCGGAGAAAAGGTGGTCTCGCCGGTGCTGAGCCCGCTGGCGACGACCGGCATCATCCTGGTCGTGACCATCTTCACCCTGCTGCAAAAGGAGGATTTGCGCGACCGCGCGATCCGGCTGTTCGGATCGAGCGACCTCGAGCGCACGACGGTGGCGCTGAACGACGCCGGGCGGCGGCTCAGCCGCTATTTCCTGACCCAGCTCGGCATCAACACCAGCTTTGGCGTGATCGTCGGCGTCGGCCTCTATTTCATCGGCGTCCCCAACCCGGTGCTGTGGGGCGTGCTCGGCACGTTGCTGCGCTTCATCCCCTATATCGGGTCCTGGATCGCCGCCGCGTTGCCGATCGCCCTGGCCGCGGCCGTCGAGCCCGGCTGGTCGATGGTGATCTGGACGGCGGCGCTGTACACCCTCACCGAGCTCACCATGGGCCAGGTGGTGGAGCCGCTGGTCTATGGCCACAGCACCGGCCTCTCGCCGCTCGCCGTGATCATCGCCGCGATCTTCTGGACCTGGATCTGGGGCCCGATCGGGCTGATCATCTCGACGCCGCTGACCCTGTGCCTCGTGTTGATCGGGCGCTATGTCGAGCGCCTGGAGTTTCTCGACGTGCTGCTCGGCGACCGCCCGCCGCTGACCCCGGTCGAGAGCTTTTACCAGCGCATGCTCGCCGACGACCCGGACGAGGCGGAACAGCAGGCCGAGCGCTACCTCGCCGACCGGCCGCTTTCGTCCTATTACGACGAGGTGGCGCTGAAGGGCCTGCAGCTCGCCGCCAACGATGCCGCCCGCGGGACGCTGGCGCCCGCGAAACTCGAGCACCTCAAGGAATTGATCAAGGCGCTGGTCCGCGAGGTCGCCAAATACGGCGACGCCACCCCATCGCGCGCCGAGGAAAACAACACCGTCGCCGGGCCGACGGCCGACCAGAAGGCGCTGCCGCAGGAGCCGCCGCCGGCCGGGGACGCATTCGACAAGAGCCGGCTGGCACCGGGGTGGCAAGGGGACGCGCCGGTCCTGTGCATCGCCGGGCGCGGGCCGCTCGACGAGGCGGCGTCCAGCATGCTGGCCCAGCTGCTCGGCAAACATGGGCTCGGCGCGCGGGTGGTGCCGCACGACGCCGTCTCCCGCGCCAGGATCGATTCCCTCGACCTGCCGCAGGTCGCGATGGCGTGCGTCTCGTATCTCGAGATCACCGGCAACCCGGCTCATCTGCGCTACCTGCTGCAGCGGCTGCGGGCGCGCCTGCCCAAGGCCACGCTGCTGGTCGGGCTGTGGCCGGCGCGCGACCCGATCCTGACGGACCGGGATCTGGGGCGAACCGTCGGCGCCGATTATTATGTCAGCAGCTTGCATGACGCCGTGGAAGCCTGCCTGGCCGCGGCACACCATCCGGCGCGGCCACCTCCGCGGCTCAAGACCTTGGCGAGCCGAGCCAGCTCCGACTGATCGCGCAGGTCCGCTTACCTCTGTGCTGTGCGCACCGGGCTGCGGCAATTTTACCCCGCCGAGCTTTTCAACTGCGGGGATACAGGCTCGGACCGGCGGCGTAATTGATCCCCGACGATCAACCTCCCGGTGACGCCTTTTGGACGCCGGCTTTTTAGCTTGCGGGGATGCGGCCAAAGTTTCGCGTCGTAATCATTACCGGGGCTTCCAGCGGGCTCGGCGCCGCTTTGGCCGAGGCTTATGCCGGGCCGGAGACGAAGCTGGGCCTGTTGGGGCGCGATCGCGAACGGCTGGCGGCGAGCGCCGATGCCTGCGAAGCCAAGGGGGCGAGCGTGCGGATGGCGGCGATCGATGTGGCCGACGCGCCGGCGATGGCCTCGTGGCTGACCGGCTTCGATCGCGACCACCCGGTCGACCTCTTGGTCGCCAATGCCGGCACCTCGGCCGGGCCGGACTTCGACAGCCCGTCCGAGGGTACTGAGAGCGCCGCGCGGCAAGTTCGGGTGAACCTGCTCGGCGCGATCAACACGGTCGAGCCGCTGCTGCCCGGCCTGTGCGCGCGCGGCCGCGGCCACATCGCTCTGGTGGCCTCGATCGCGGCCTATCGCGGGCTTCCGTACAGTCCCGGTTATTGCGCGAGCAAAGCCGGGCTGCGCGCCTATGCCGAGGCGTTGCGGCCGCGTCTGGCGCCGCGCGGCATCGGCGTCACCAGCGTGTGCCCGGGTTTTTTCAATTCGCCGATGACCGACCGGTTCGACGGGCCGACCCCGTTTTTGCGCGAGGGCGGCAGTGCCGCGCGGATCGTCAAGCGCGGCATCGATCGCGGTCGAAGGCGGGTCGCCTTTCCATGGCCGCTGGTGCTCGGTCTGCAGTTCTGCGACATCGCTCCGGCCTTTATCGGCGACGCGATCCTGCGCCGCTTTCGCTTTCAGATCCGCCCGGGCTGACCGGAGGATGAGCGCAACGTTGGAGCTGGCTGCCGGCGCCGGGCTGGCCCTGGCGGCATGGCTGATTCCGCGCCGGGTCGCGGGCGCCGGCATCGGCAGCCTGCCGGCGGTCCTGCTCGATCTCGCACCGGTGCTGCTGGCCGCCGGTCTGCTGCTGATCGCCACCGGGCGGCCGGTGTTTTCCGGCCTCGTCCTCTTCTCGCTCGGCGCCGGGTTCGCGCTCGCCGATCAGACCAAGCGCGAGGCGGTGCGCGAGCCGGTGGTGTTTTCGGACATGTCCGAACTGCCGCATGTCTTTACTCATCCGCAGCTCTATCTGCCGTTTGCCGGGCCGGGCCTGGTCATCGGCGGGGCGCTCGCGACGCTCGCTGTCGGCGTCGCGCTGCTCTGTTTCGAACCGCCCTTATGGGCCGCCGGTCCGGTATTGGTCGCGCTCGCATGGCTCGGCGTGTGCGCCGCGGCGTGGGGAATATCGCGGCAGCCGTTGCTCGGCGCGGCGGCGGCCATGCTGCGGCGGCTCGAGCCGATCGGCGAGCCGTTCGCCGACACGGCAAGGCTCGGCCCGTTCGCCACGCTGCTTGTTTACGGCGTTATCGCCCGTTCCGAGCGCGCCGCCCGCCGTGCCCGGTATGCGGTCTTGCCGGCCCCGGCGTTGGCCGGCGCCACCCCGGCGGTGCCGCTCGTGCTGGTGCAATGCGAGTTGTTTTTCGATGCGCGCCGCTTGTCGCCTTCTGTGCCGCACGATCTGCTGCCCGGCCTCGACGCCTGTCGGGAAGAAGGGGGAGCGACGTTCGGCCGGCTCGATGTCGCCGGCTGGGGGGCCAACACGATGCGCGCCGAGTTCGCGGTGCTGACCGGTATCCCCGAGCCGGATTTGGGCTATGACCGGTTCAACCCCTACCACGCCTTCGCCCGCACGCCGATCGCCTCGCTCGCCTGGCGGCTGCGCGCCGAAGGCTACCAAACGGTGTGCCTGCACCCGTTCGACCGCGGCTTCTTCCGCCGCGATCAGACCATTCCGGCGCTCGGCTTCGAGCGGTTTCTCGGCCGCGACACCCTGGGAGGATCGAGCCGGCCGCCCTATTGCTCGGACCCCGACCTTGCCTATCGGGTGCTGCGTGTGCTGGCCGAGGCCGGGCCGCGCACCTTCGTCTTCGTCATCACGATGGGCAATCACGGTCCGTGGCTCGCATCCGGGCCGGCGATCGATCCGGATCTGCGGCGGCGCTTCGATCCGGCGGACCTGCCGCAGGGCGGCCCCTTGCTGCGCTATCTCGACGGGCTGGCGCGGTCGGACGCGATGCTGCAGATCTTGCTCGAAGGCTTGGGGCCGAGTCGGCAGGACTGCCTGTTCGGCTTTTACGGCGACCATGTGCCGAGCCTACCGCATGCGTTTCGCCATTTCGGCTTCGACGAATGGGCGAGCGACTATGTGCTGTTGGACGGCGCGGCGCGGCGCGCGCATCGGCTCGACCTGCCGGCGCATCGCTTGCCCCAGATGATCCTCGACCGGCTCGAGCAGAGAGGTGCCATCGAGGGAAACAGGAGCCCGGCGCTCGGCGCGGCTTGACACCGCCGGCCGCCTGCGGAGAACATCCGTCGCCTGCGAGGAACATTCGGGGCAACAAGGCGTCGGCGCGGGATGTCAGCGATGGATCTGCAAGGACGAACCGTCATCGTCACCGGTGGCGCCTCCGGCATCGGCAGAGCAACTGCGCTGTTGTTGGCCGCAGAAGGCGCCAAGGTGTTTATCGGCGACATCGACGAGGAGGGCGGACGAACGGCAGCGGCCCAGGGCGGCTCGGACGGCGGCGCCATCAACTATCTGCCGCTCGACCTGACCGTCAAAACCTCCGTCGACGACTTTGTCGCGGCGGTGCATCGGCGGGCGGGCCGGGCGGACGGCTTGGTCAATGCCGCCGGTTGGGACCAGATCCAGCCGTTTCTCGAAAACCCGCCGGAAATGTGGGACCGCCTCATTGCCATCAACTTGATGGGGGCGATCTGGCTGACCCGCGGCGTCTTGCCGCCAATGGTCGAGGCCAGGGCCGGCAAGATCGTCAACATCTCGAGCGACGCCGGGCGGGTCGGCAGCATGGGCGAGACCGTCTATGCCGCGGCCAAGGGCGGGCTGATCGCCTTTACCAAATCGCTCGCCCGCGAGCTCGCGCGCTACCGCATCAATGTCAATTGCGTGTGCCCCGGCCCGACCGACACGCCGCTGTTCCAACGCCAGCCGGAACGGATCAGAGAGGCGCTGACCCGCGCCATCCCGTTCCGCCGGATCGCCCAGCCGATCGAGATCGCGCAGGCGGTCCTGTTTTTTTTGAGCGGACGATCGGATTACATCACCGGCCAGGTCTTGAGCGTCAGCGGCGGGCTGACCATGGCCGATTGACCCAGGAGGAGGAGCAATCCATGCCGAGCTATGGAGCAAAGATACTGGCCGCGGCGCTGATGCTGGCGGCCGCCGGAACCGTCTCGGCGCAGACGATGCCGCAGAACAACCCGGCAGCCGCGGCGAATGTCAAGCAGAGCGAGCATTATTCGCAGGTGGTGCACGGCAACAAGTCGTTCCGCGCCAAGCGCATGCAGGAAGAATGCGGGCCGATCACCGATCCGCAGCTGCACGCGCAATGCATTGCCTCGTTCAATAGCGACAGCGCGCCGCAACATTGAGAGGGAGCCTCCGATGCCTAACTCTGCGCCTGGCTTCGTCAGCCAACCCGAGCATCGCGTCGACCTCGTGCCCGATCGGCGGCATCTCAAGGTCGTATTCGCCGGAACCACGATCGCCGACAGCACCGCCACCTTGCGGGTCGAGGAGACCGGCCACGACCCGGTGCACTACTTTCCGGAAAAGGACGTGCGGCTCGACCTGATGCGGCCGACCGACCATCACAGCCGCTGCCCGTTCAAGGGCGAAGCGTCGTACTGGACGATCGAAGTCTCCGCCGGCCGCGAAACCCGGCGAGCGGAAAACGCAATCTGGGGCTATCCGAACCCGTATGACGAGGTGGCCGGGATCGCCGGCTATTACGCCTTCTATACGAACCGGGTCGATTTCGATCACCGAGACTTAAGCGGCCAGGCGCGATGCACCTGACCCAGAATTGGGAGATCCGCAAACCGGGTGCCTCGTCCAAGGGCGGCATCGTCGCCGCGCAAAACCGCACCGCCGCCCTTATCGGCGCCGAAATCCTGGCCGCGGGCGGCACCGCTGTCGATGCCGCCGTGGCGACGGCGCTGGCCTTGGCCGCGGTCGAGCCGTGGAACAGCGGGCTCGGCGCCATCGGCTTCATGGTCGTCCACCCTGCCGGCGCCGATCATGCCGAGGCCATCGATTTCGGCCCGGTGGCGCCGCGTGGCCTCGATCCCGCCGCCTACCAGCTGACCGGCGCCAGCAAGACCGAGCTCTTTACCTGGCCGCAGGTCGAGGGCGACCGCAACATCCACGGCCCGCTCGCTTTTGCGGTTCCGAGCGCGGTGCGCGGCTATGCGATGGCGGTCGAGCGCTTTGGTCGGCTGCCGTGGCGTGAGTTGGCGGCGCCGGCGGCGGCGTTGGCGCGCCGGGGCTTGCCGGTCGACTGGTTTACGACGATCAAGGTCGCGGCGGCCGCGGCGGAGTTGCGGCTTTACGACGAGAGCCGGCGGATCTGGCTGCCGGACGGCCTGCCGCCGGTCTGTCCGCCCGACGATAACGGCTTGAACCTGCCGCTCGGGCGTCTCGCCGACACCCTAGACCGCCTCGGCGCGGCCGGTCCCGACGATTTCTATCAGGGCGACATCGGGCACGCGATCACCGCCGATCTGCACGCCGCGGGCGCCGTCCTGGCAGCCGAGGACCTCGCCCTCTGTCGCGCGCGGGTCGTGCCGGCGCTGGCGATTCCGTATCGCGGCGCGATCTTGCAGGCGGCGCCCGGGATGACCGCCGGCCCTACCCTGGCCTTTGTGATGGAACGGCTCGGCCGGCAGCGCTTCGGCGCAAAACCCGACGCCGCCTATTTTACCGCCGTCATTGAGGCGTTGCGCGAGGCTTATGCCGACCGGCTCGAGCACGCGGGCGACGCCGAGACCGCGGCGCCGACCTCGACCTCGCACATCACCGCGATCGACCGCGAGGGCACGATCGCCGCACTGACCACCACGCTGCTGTCGAGCTTCGGCAGCCGCTATGTGCTGCCCGACACCGGCATCCTGATGAACAACGGCGTCATGTGGTTCGACCCGCGTCCCGGCCGGCCGAATTCGATGGCGCCGGGGAAGCGCGCACTGACCAATATGTGCCCGCTCGTGGCCATGCGCGACGGGCGGCCTTGGTTCGGCGCCGGCGCCTCGGGCGGACGGCGCATCCTGGCCGCGGTATTGCAGATGACGAGCTTTGTCGTCGATTTCGGCATGGACCCGCACACGGCGGCGCACCACCCGCGCATCGACGTCAGCGGCGGCGAGCGGTTCGGCATCGACCGCCGGCTGCCCGCGACAATTATCGATCAGCTCTCGGCCAAGCGCGGCGCGACTTTGGTCGAGCACGGCGTGTTCCCGACCCGCTTCGCCTGTCCCAACCTCGTGCTGCGCGACGCCGACGGGATGAACCACGGCATCTCGGACGTGATGTCCCCCTGGTCCGCCGCAATCGCCGAACCGGAGCGCAGCTGAGAGCGCTTACGCCGCGTCGTGAAAGATGATGCCGAGGGTGCAGCGCTCGCCGCTGCGGATGCGGCTGACGCCGTGGCGCATGATCACGCGGTGGGGGCCGCGCGCACCCTCGACCGGGCGATGATGCACCGGGAAAATGACCGCCTCGCCCTGCCGCAACGGCACGACCTCGCCGCGCGACTGCATCCGCGGCCGCTGCTCGACCAGCAGGAACTCGCCGCCGGCAAACTCCTGCGCCGGATCGCTGAGCAGCACCGTCAGCTGCAGCGGAAAGACTAGCGCGCCGTAGAGGTCCTGGTGCAGGCAGTTGTAATCGCCGGCGCCGTATTTGAGAAGCAGCGGCGTCGGCCGTTCCTGACCCGCGCGATGGCACTCCGCGAGATAGGCGCCAAGCGTTGGCGGAAACCGCCGGTCCTCGCGCAGCCGCTCGTGCCAGCGATTGGCGATCGCCGCCAGATGCGGGTAGAGCGCCCGGCGCAATGCCTCGACCTGCTCAGGCAGCGGATAGCGCAAGTATTTGTACTCGCCGCTGCCATAGCCGTGGCGCTGCATCACGACCCGGCTGCGGAAAACGCCGTCGTCGGCGTAGAGAGCGGCGAGCCTGCGGCATTCCTCGGCGTCGAGCAGCGCCGGCAGGGTGGCGTAGCCACGCTCGTCGAGCGCGGCCGCCACCGCCGGCCATTGGGTCGCGGCGACGCGGTCGGCCGCCGCCTCAGGCGGCGGCATCTGCCGCCGCTGCCCGCTCGCGTTCGAGCAAGGCCCGCTTACGCTCCACTCCCCAGCGATAGCCGGCGAGATCGCCATCCTCGCGGATCACCCGGTGGCACGGCACGATCAGCGCCAGGTTGTTCGCGGCGCAGGCTTGCGCCACCGCGCGCACTGCCTTGGGTTGCCCCAATGCCCGCGCGATTTCGGAATAGCTCGCGGTCCGGCCGAGCGGGATCTTCTGCAAGGCGCGCCATACCCGCGCCTGAAACGCGGTGCCGCGGATGTCGAGCGGCAGGTCGAGCGCTTGGCCCGGGTCGGTGATGACCCGCACTACCCGCTCGGCCCAGTCCTTCAGCCCCTGGTCTTCGGCCACCACTGAGGCCGCCGGAAAGCGCTGCCGGACCATCGCCGCGAGGTGCTCGCGGTCGTCGCCGAGTGCGGTCGTGCACACCCCGCGCGCCGTGGCCGCGACCAATGCCCAGCCAAGCGGGGTCGGCACCGTCACAAAGCGGACCGTCTCGCCGTTGCCGCCGCGCCGCCGCGCCCCAGGGGTCATGCCGAGCGCCCCCGGCGCCGCCTCATAGGCACGCGAGCTCGACCCGAACCCCGCGGCATAGATCGCTTGGGTGACCTTTTCTCCGGCATCGAGCCGCTGGGCCAATCGGCCGAGCCGGTGGGTCCGGGCGTAGTCGCGCGGGGTGGCGCCGGTGACCTGCTTGAACACCCGGTGAAAATGAAACCGGCTGATCGCCGCCGCGTCGGCGAGTTGCGCCAGGCTCGGCATCGTCTCGCTCATCCGCAGCAGCGCGCACGCCTTTTCGATCGCCGCGAGGTGCCGCGAAGCGGTCGAGGCGTCGGTCGGGCGGCAGCGCTTGCACGCCCGCAACCCGGCCGCCTCGGCCTCGGCGATGGTTGCGAAGAACGCCGTGTTGGCGCGCAACGGCCGCCGCGACGGGCAGCCCGGCCGGCAATAGACGCCGGTCGTCCGCACGCCATAGAGAAAGCTGCCATCGCCGGCGGGATCGCGGCTTTCCACCGCCGCCCAGCATTTGTCAAAATCGAGCATCGTCATCTCCTGCGCATCATCCTTGTGACGGGAAGATGGCGCGGAGGCCGGCCGGCCTCTATCCGCCGCTTGCTTTCTAATTCCCGCTCCTACTGGCCGCCGTTGACGTAGCGCTTGGGCAGCATCGCGTGGATGCCCTTGTTGCCGTCGACGAGCTGGGTCACCCGCATGTCGACCGCGAGGCTGCAGAACATATAGGCGTCCTCGCGCCCGAGGCCCATGCGCTCCCCGATCAGGATGATCATCTGGCGCAGCGCGGTCTTGGCCGCATCGTCGAGGTCTTCGTCGAACCCCATCGTGATCAGGTGCGTCGGCGTCTCGGCGCGCGGCAGGTCGATCGGCATGTCCTTTCGCAGGGTCACGCGGAAGGTGCCGGTCAGCGCGGTTTCGAGCGCGGTCACGCAGACCTCGCCGTCGCCCTGCACACCGTGGCCGTCGCCGGCCGAAAACAGCGCACCCGGGTTCCACACCGGCAGAAAGAGCGTGGTGCCCGCGGTCAATTCCTTGAGATCCATGTTGCCGCCGAATTCGCGCGGCACGATCGAGGTAACCGCACCATAGGCCGGCGGCGGCGCCACCCCCATGACTCCGAAAAATGGCGCCAGCTCGATCTCGGCTCCCCACGGCACGGTGGCGATGCCGCGCTGGCGGTCGATCGCGGTGTGCCAGGTGCGGCGCACCGGGAAATCCTCGGGCAGCGTCCCGGAAAGCGGGCGGATCCGGGTATAGCCCCAATTCTGTCGCGGATCGATCGCCAGGATCTCGATCGCCAACGTATCCCCGGGCTCGGCCCCCTCGACCGCGATCGGTCCGGTCAGGATGTGCGCCCCGAGCTTCGGCTCGATCGCCGCATGGATCGCCCTGTGCTCGGGCAGGATGTCGAAGCGGCCGTCGGCCGGCAAGATGTCGGGCCCACCCGATACGCTGTCGAGGGTCACGGTATCGCCCGAGGCGACGGTCAGCACCGGCTTCAGTGCAGGATCGAAGAATCCCCAATGGCAGGTTTCCGGGCTGGCCGGCAAGACATGATGCTGCGACATCGGCAAGCTCCCTGTGTCGGTTGATCGACAATCCTAGCCTTGCTCAAGGTCGCTCGCATAACTTTTACCGCGCTTCCGGCTGTGGCGACGCTGCCGCCGCTGCGGACCGCTCATCGGCTGGGCAGGCGCTGCCGACGCCGCTACATTGCCCGACGATGATCAGCACGCTCGACACACACGAGCTCGTCAAGGACCTGAAGGCCTCGGGCTTCACCGACGCGCAGGCCGAGGCGGTCACGCGCGCGGTGCGGCAGGCGCAGGATCTCGACCTGTCGAACCTGGCCACCAAGATCGATCTAGCGGAACTCGAGCTGCGCCTGATCAAGTGGGTGATCGGGGTCGGCGTCGCTGCGGCGCTGGCCATGGGCGGGATGATCTGGACGGCGACGCAAATCCTGCTGCACGCGCATCCCTAGCCGGTTCCCCGGAACCCTTCGAGTTCTCCATGCCGTTGCGCAACTCGCGGCGGAAGGCCGCCATCAACTCGTCGCGATTGTCGGCAGCGCGGATCTCTCGCTTTTTCGCGGGGAAGCTGGCCATCGGCTGGGCAGGCGCTGCCGACGCCGCTACATTGCCCGGCGATGATCAGCACGCTCGACACGCACGAGCTCGTCAAGGACCTGAAGGCCTCGGGCTTCACCGACGCGCAGGCCGAGGCGGTCACGCGCGCGGTGCGGCAGGCGCAGGATTTCGATCTCTCAAACCTCGCGACCAAGACCGACATTGCCGATCTGCGGCGCGAGATCGCCGAGGTCGAGCTGCGCCTGATCAAATGGGTGATCGGGGTCGGCGTCGCCGCGTCGCTGGCCGTCGGCGGCATGATTTGGACAGCGACGCAAATCCTGCTGCACGCCCGCCCCTAGCCAATTCCGCGGACGATTGCCGTTATTCCCGGCGGAAGGTCACCACCAGCACATCGCGATAGGCCGGCAATCGCGGGTCGAGCGGCTCGACCGCGGTGACGCCGTGGAACACCCGGCTGTCATCGACCAGAGCCGAGTCGAGCGGCTCCGTCAAGGTGAAGCTGCCGAGCGGATGCTTGGCAAGGTCGTAGATCGTAGTCTCGCCGCTCGCGATGTTCTCGCGCCGGACCATCAGCACCAACACCCAATCAACCCCGTCGCGATGCATTCCTTCCGGGGTCGGGCGACCTTCTTGGCCGGGCCGCGCCTCGATGCGGAACTGGTGCAGTTCGACGTGCCAAGCCTCAGGCCGGACCGAGGCCGGGGTCATCCGGTCGAACAATTCGTGGCTCGTGCGCAGGATCGCGCTCAGCGACGGATGGCGGGCGGCGGCCTCGGTCACCGGCTCGAACCAGCGCTCGATCCCGCCGTTGAGCGGATTGTAGTCCTGGCTCTGATAATGCGGCTGGTGCGGTTTGCGCATGAGGCCAGCCGGATTCGCGCGGAAAGCGGCGAAGCGGCGGCGGCGATAGCGCCCGCCATCGGCCATATAGGCGTCGACGCCGAGATCGTTCCAGCAGGCGGCGAGCGCGTCCCAGTCGCGCAACTCGGCTTCGCCCAATAGCGCCCGCATTTGCGGCGCCCGGACAAAGGCGAAGCCGTCCCGTTCGATCGTGCCGGCGAGCGTCCCCAGCGAGCCGCTCATGGCACCTCTCTCACAACACCGCCTCGGCGACGACGCGCAAGGCCGCGACATCGGTTCCGGCCAGCACCAGCGAATCGATACGGTGGTCCTTGGCGATCTCCTTCCAGGCCTGCAGCCGGTCGCGGATACGCTCTTTCGGGCCGATCAGCGAGGTCTCCTCGATCAGCGCGTCGGGCACGGCCATCTCGGCCTCCTTGCGCCGGCCGGCGAGGTAGTGGTCTTGGATTGTCGCGGCCGCCTCTTCGTAGCCCATGCGTTTTGCCAGATCGTTGTAGAAATTCTTCGAGCGCGCGCCCATGCCGCCGATATAAAGCGCTAGATTGGGCCGGATCGTGTCCCTGCAAGCCGCCAGGTCGGCGCCGATCGCGACCCGCACATAGGGAGCCAAGTCGAAATCGGCGAAAGTCTTGCCGCGCCCGGCCTTGGCCATGCCGTCGCGCACCGGACCGACGATCGCCTCGGCCTGCTCGGGCGACATGAAAAACGGCAGGGTCCCGTCCGCGACCTCGCCGGCGGTGCGCAGCCCGGCCGGGGCTACCGCTGCGGTGTAGATCTTCAGGCTCGGGTCGCCATGGACGATGCTGCGGAGCGGCTTGCCGAGCCCGGTCGAGCCCGGCCCGGTGTACGGGATTTGATAATGCTCGCCGGCAAATTCGAGCGGCGCCTTGCGCTCGAGGATCTGGCGGATGATCGCGATGTATTCGCGAGTGCGGGCGAGCGGCTTGCCGAACGGCACGCCGTGCCAGCCTTCGACCACCTGCGGCCCCGACGGCCCGATGCCGCACAGAAAGCGGTCGCCCGACAAGGCCTGCAAGGTCATCGCCGTCATCGCCGCGCAGGCGGGGGTGCGCGCCGCCATCTGCATGATGCTGGTCCCGGCCTTGATGCGCGTGGTCCGCGCCAGCACCCAGGCGACCGGCGACACCGCGTCGGTGCCATAGGCCTCGCCGCACCACACCGCCGCATAGCCGAGCCGCTCCGCCTCGGCCACTAGCTCCATGTCGATGCCGGCGGTGGCGGAAACTCTGAGAGCGATCGCCAATTTCATCGTCGGGCTCCAAGCTGACGTGTGGTCGTCCCGCCGTGCTGCGATGCGTCGTGGCCAGCGTCAGGGCTGTCGAACGACGCCGGTCGGCCAGTCTTCGCACGCTCGCCCTCCGAAATCCAGGGCTCGAACCGTTGCCCGGTGGTCGAGCCGGGATCGACCGCGGCGACGGCGGAGCGCCGGGCGGGATCTCGACCGGGACCGGCGGCGTTTGCCGCCGCGAGGCTGCGTCGCGCGCGATCGCCGGCCAAGAGGGCGCGCCGACGCTACGGGTAAGGCGCATCGCTGCCCATCGCGCCCTGCACCGAGGACCGAGTTGAGCCGGCTGCAATACCTCCCCTCGACCTGCCGCATTTTTCGATCCTCGCGGTGGTCTTTTCGCGCTGGTCGTCTGGATCGAGGTGCGAGCGTTCCGCCTGGTCTACCGGCATTCGGGGTTCGGCTCGCATATCGCCTTGCTGCTGCTGCTGGCCTCGCTGGTCGGCAGCTATTTAAGCATCCCGGTCGCCCGGCTGCCGGGGGCGCAGATCATTTCCGGCGAGGCGATTCCGTTTTTCGGGATGAGCTATGAGATATCGGTGGTGGTGAACTGGCCGGGCACGGTGATTGCCGTCAACGTCGGCGGCGCGGTAATCCCGGGCTTACTGTCGCTCTATCTCCTCGCCAGAAACCCGGCTCTGGGTGCGCGGCGTCCTCGCTACCGCCTCATTGCCGTGGTACGCCACGCGCTGGCCCGTCCCGTTCCGGGCCTCGGCATCGCGCTGCCGGTGTTCGTGCCGCCGCTCTCGGCCGCGGCGGTCGCTTTGATCCTTTCGCGTCGGCACGCCGGCGCGCTGGCCTACATCGGCCGCTCGCTCGGGA
Organism: uncultured Alphaproteobacteria bacterium; assembly: GCA_963795485.1. Lineage (GTDB taxonomy): Bacteria > Pseudomonadota > Alphaproteobacteria > ATCC43930 > CGMCC-115725 > AP-15. The sequence goes on along the minus strand of CAWCIL010000003.1, from coordinate 110,424 downwards.
CCCTGATCGGGGCCGATCCGCTCAATCTCGACAAAATCTCCGGGTTGGGCGCGCCGGTCGCCGCGATCGGCGGAGCGGGGACCTTCGACGGGATTTTTCTGACCGGCGTGTTGGCGGTGCTGATCGCCAGCATCTTCGGCCCGTCAAACCGCCCCGAGGATCAGCCGGGAATCGCCGAACCTCGGGCGTGGCCGTAACGCCGCGCCGAGCGCGACCCGGTCTTTGGCTCAACGCACTTTACGTTCATTGACCCGCGTCGCCGTCGCGGGATCGTTCGGGTCATCGCGCCAGGTCGGATGCGCGAAATGGATGACGAAATCGCCGTTATACGAGGCTACCGCATTGTCGAACGTGATTTTGCCGATCGGGGTCCAGTTGCTGAAAGTCCGCCGCTGAAAAAAGTTCGGGCCGCGAGTTCGATCCGTCATCGGTGACCTCGATGCGGAAGGTCAGCGTGCGTTTTGGCGCCGGATCGCCTCGATCGAATAGCTGAGCCATGATTTCATCGCGGAAATCCAATGCATCGCCATCGATTCTAGGCTGGCTGGAGTCGACGAGCAGGCGCATGAACGCCGGCGTTCGCGTTGCTTCGTTCTGAGGCTTGCCGAGCTCGGCAATTTGATAGAGCTGGCGGATCGTCGGGTTTTTGTCGACCTGGCCGAAGACAATGCCAGTCACCAGCAGCACCGGAGCGCCAAAACCTCGCCGCCAACCGGTCGTGTTGGGAGCGTTCCGCGTTTCCGCGTCATTGATGTAATCGGTGCGATCGCCGCCGATGTCCTGTTGGGTAATGAAATTGGCGGTGCGCAACGGCTCGGTGTGGTTCGGATCGGTCGTCGGAAACAGCTTGCCGACCAGCGACAATGACCGTTCCCGGCCGCGCTGCGTTGCGTTGCAGCAGGTCGAATAGCGTCCGATCACCAGAGCGCAGCTGTCTTTGCGGAAATATCCCGAATATCGGGTTTGTTCGGTAATTTCCCACAGGCCGGTGAGACATATGCCGTTGGGATGCAGCAGGCGTCGAAAACCCCGGCGATCGTCGCCCCAGCGCAAATCGGCGCTGGAGTTTACGGCTCGTGCGACCGCCTGCCGGAAAAAGTACGGGAGTCCGCGCGGCAGGACCCCGCGCAGGACGCTCGACAGCGTGACCACGTAGCTCGGTAATGGCGGCTCGCCAAAGCCGCCCCAAACCTTTTGGTAAGGGTTGGCGAAGATGGCGTCGCGCACCTCCGAAAAGCACGATCCGCGATACGCGCGGTCTTCCTGCGTTACCTGTTCCGTCCCGAAAAAGCGCGGTCCCATGGCGACGCAACGCCCTGCGGTCAGTTCCGCTCGCGGTTGGCCGAGCACATCGCGAGCCACGCTTCGTCGCGCGCGGATGGCCGGCGAGCCAGCCGCGATTGAAGCAGCGGTGCGGCCCGTGCCGATTGGCCCGAGCGCAGCCAGGCGACGATCAGCGAATCCTCGAACACCTCGCGCTGCGCGTGACTGCCGCCGATGCGCGGCAGGTCGGCGTGTGCGGCTTCGAGCATCTTCGCCGCCTCAGCCGGATCGCCGCGTTCGAGCGCTGCCGGCCCCGGCGCACAGCGCCGGCGCGACCTCGCCCGGCGGCAGACGCCCGTCGCGCGCCAGTTCCCGTAGCCCGGCGATGCGGCCTTGCAGCCCTTCGTCATCCCCGGTCGCGGCTTCGGCAAAGGCGGCGTGCAGATCGGCGAAGGCGAGGCTCGCCTTGGGAAAATGCCGGCGCGCATGGACGGCAACCTCGGCCCAGGCCTCCTCGCCCGGCGGCGTCGCGTGGTAGAGCCGCCAGCGCCACAGAAACGAGGCCGAATCGGCGAGGCTCAGCATCGGCACCGACTGCGCTACCGAGGGCCTGATGCTGTCGACGTAGATCGCCATCGCGCGCCCGCTGTCGCCGCGCGCCAGCTCGAACAACGCCAAGTGCCAGGACAGATGGCAGTGCAGGTGCCCAGCACGCTCGTAACCGGCAAGCCAATGCTCGACGAAAGCGGCGCCGCCCGCCGCGTCGCCCGCCTCGAAATAGCCGTGCGCGCGCTGGTGCGCGGCATGCGCGTTGCGCGGGTAGAGCGCCAGTGAGCGCTCGACCAGCGGGGTCCCGGCAGCGACCGCCCCGGTCTCGATCCGGGCCCAGCCGAGATATCCCAGAAACCACCAATCTTCGCCCCAATCGGGCGCGAGCTCCTCGAGCAATGCCAATTGCGCCTGGTGATGGTCGCGCCGGCCGCTGAAGCCCAAGAGCCCGAACACCCCGAGCGCCAGCGACAGAGGCAGCGCATCGCGTGGACATTCGACCGCATGCGCGCGGACGGCCGCCAAGGCCTCGGCCGCCGCCCCCTCGATCGCCGAACTGATCGCCTCGATGTGCCGCCGCTCGCGGCCAGAGACCGGGCCAGCGAGCGAGCGCGCCCGCGCCGCCGCTTCCCGCGCCTCGCCGATCCGCGCCTGAAGCTGCAACAGCCTTGCCTGGGCGATATGGGCGAGCGCGAAATCGGGGTCCGCGGCGATCGCCCGCTCCAAGAGCGCGTCGGCCCCGATATTGGCCGACAGTATCAGATCGACCGCGGCAACATAATCGTTCACCGCCTCGGCCGACGCCGCCGTGACCGGAAGCCCGAAACGATCAGTCATGCCCATATTCGCTGCCCTCGGAGCTGTTCTTCCTCGAACTCGATACTATGAGCGCGGGAGGCGGGTCGAAGCGACCGGGAAACCGGAAGATCAAGAATATGGCATTGTGCGGAGGCTAACGCCTCACCCCGCGCGGCGATGCTAGCTTGGTGCCGGAGGAGCAGCCGAGCCATGAGCGAGACCAGCCGGCGCGCGCGAAGCCGCATCATCGAGGCGGCGGGGAATTCCCCGCCTAGGTCGGAGGGTAACGCGGACAGCGCGGCACGGCAGATCGGCGCCCTATTTCCGGACCGTTTCGCCACCGCGCGGCTGATCCTGAGGCCGATTGCGCGCGGCGACGCGCTCGCGATATTCGCGGCCTATGCCCAGGACCCGGAGGTGGCCCGCTTTCTGGTGTGGCGCCCGCATCGAACCCTCGCCGAAACCGAGGCCTATATCGCCCGCTGCCTGACGGCGTCGCCCACGGGATCGCGCACCTACGTGCTGACCGGGCGCGCCGACGGGCGGTTGATCGGCGCCTTCGAGCTGCGCCGGCCCGACCCGCACCGGCTCGATTGCGGCTATGTGCTGGCCCGCCCGCATTGGGGGCGAGGCTTAATGAGCGAGGCGCTTTCGGAGGTCGCGAGTTGGGCCATGCGCCAGGACAACGTCTGGCGCATCGGCGCCGTCTGCGACGTGGAAAACCCCGCCTCCGCCCGGGTCATGGAAAAGGCCGGGCTCGAGCGCGAAGGCATGCTGCGCCGCTGGCTGGTTCACCCCAACATCGGCCCCGAACCGCGCGACTGCTTCAGCTACGCCCTGGTGCGCTGAGCTACCACGCGGCGTCGAGCAGGGTACGGATGACGGCCGGTCCGTCGATCTTGCGGGGGTTGGTGTGGACCCACCGGTCGTGCATCGAATTCTCGGCAATCAGATCGAGCTGGTCCTGTTTCACTCCGACATCGCGCAGCCGGGTCGGCAGGCCGAGCCCGGCGATCAGAGCCGCGACCGCGTCGGCCGCCGGCTCGCCGGGCCTCCCGAGCGCCTCGCTGACCCGCGCCTGCGTGTCGGCGTTCACCACACGATTAAAGCGCAGCACATGGGGCAGCATCACGCATGAGGTGTAGCCGTGCGGGACCCCGGCGGTGCCGCCCAGCACATGGCCGATCCCGTGGCTCGCCCCTTTGCTGACCCCAGTCTGCGAACCGACCATCGACATCCAGGCGCCGATCTGGCAGTCGAGCCGCGCATCGAGGTCGGCGGGGTCGGTCTTGACCGCCGGCAGGCCTTTTCCCAGAAGGCGCAGCGCGTGATAGGCCGCACCCTCGGAAATCGGCTGGCCGTCGACCGAGCAGATGTCTTCGACCGCGTGGTCGACGGCGCGGATGCCGGTTGACAGAAACAGCCATTCGGGCGTCGGCCGGCTCGCGGCCGGGTCGAGGATGACGGTCCGCGGGATCATCTGCGGATGACTGAAGCTTTCCTTGACGTGGCGCAGGGTATCGGTGCAGCCCGCACCCGCCGAGAACTCGCCGGCCGACAATGTCGTCGGGATCGCGATCATGCGCACCCTCGGCGCCCTGACCTCTGGGCGCTGGGAGGTGCCGTCGGGCGCGACCCTGGCGCGGAAATTGTCGAGGTGCCCGGCCGCGGTGACCCCGTTGCCGAGACAGAGCCCGACCATCTTCGCCGCATCGGTGACTGAGCCGCCGCCGAGCGTGACCAGCAGGTCGGCCCCGGCCTCGCGCGCCATGTTGGCCGCGGCGACGACGTCGGTGCGCGGCGTGTGTGCGCCGATTTTGGCGCAGACCCCGGCAAAGCGGTTGCCGAGCATCTGCCGCAGCCGCTCGACGAGGTCGGTTTCGCGCGCGAGCGTGCCGCTCGCCAGCACGAAGACGGCGCGGGCGTCGAGCCGGTCGACCTCCTGCGCCAGCGCCTCGGCATAAGGCGTGCCGAAGACGACGCTCTCCATCGCCGGAAAGCGATAAACACCGCTGAGCACTGGCATTCTCCCATGCTTGCTGGCCACCGGCCCGGTCCGCCGGAATGCGGCAAAAGCCCAGTCTAGCATTTAGCGGGCACATGCTGCTGCGCCGATCGGCGTCTTGGGGTGCGCCCGACCCGCCCGAGGCGCTGTTCGCGCGGCGTTGGGCTGGCGTAGGCCGGAATTGACAGCGTTGGATCGGGATCGACTTCAACCTTTTTCGACGAGCTCGATCAGATCGCGCTGCGGCGTCAGCAAAAAGACGATGCGGCGCCCGTCAAACGCAGCGGCCGGAACCGGCTTGCCGATCGGCATGCAGCGCTTTTTCCGGCACTGCGCCAATGCACGATCGAGATCATCGACTTCATAACAAAGGTGATAAACCCCGCCACGATTGCGGGCAATTACCGCGTTGACCGGACTGTCTTCGCCAAACGGCTCCACCAGCTCGATGACCGCGTCACCCTGCATGCGGGCAAAGCACACGGTCACCCGCTGCACCGGGTCGCAGACCTTGTCGGTAATCGCCAGCGGCGCGAACACAGGCCGGAAGAAGTCTTCGATATACCGGTCAATATCGGCGGTGGCATAGCCTATATGGTGAAAGCGCATCGATCCGCCGCCTGTTGGATTACGGCTCCTCGTAAAGTGTGACGCCCCTATTGGCCGCATCCCTTAATGCCGCGGTGACATCGCGGGCCCTGGTTGCAAACAGCTGCACATGATGAAAACGCCACTCCCGCAACTCGCCGCTCGGCATGATGCCGCGCAATTTCCACATGTTGCGTTTCCATCTGAAGCCGCTGCGCCGCAAGATGAACGGGATCTTTTCCTGGCCGTCGATCAAGGTCATCGCCAGATCGCCGCCGCGCGACCTCGGCACCGGAAAGTCCTCACCCATCACATCTTCGATGTGATGGACATGGGTCAGCACCTCAAAAGGCTTGCCGATGCCGAGGATCAGCGTGTCGTGCGCGGTCATGGTATCGAACGGCGAGCCGCGACCGCAGCCGCCTTCGGCCGTCTCGTGACCGGTGGTCAGCGCCTCGGCCAGAGGCCCCAGCGCCGAAATCCGGTAGATCGGATGGCGGCTCTGCCGGACCCCCTTCATGCGCCGAAATATCTCGGTTGGCCAGCCCCATTTGAGACGGCGTGCGACGCAGATCGAACAGCGGGGTCTTTTCGAAAGTTGCGTTTCGTCGCCGCCGCATATCAGGATCGCCGAAATAAAAGGCGGGCATCGCCAAGGTCCTGCCGGGCCCGCAGAAATCTCGCAGCATCTGCACCAGCGCCAGCGGATTGTCGTCATACATCGGCTTCATGTGGTTGAACGAGCTGTGCACCATCAGAATCTCGAAATCATGCCCGACGCGCTGTTCCAGATGGGCCGCGAGCGCGGCGGAGTCGAAGCTGCCGTAAATCGCCCGCAACACCGGGCTCAATGAGGCGCGCAACGCAAAATACCGTTCGCGCAGCGCGGCGAATTGGTCGTGGGGAAGGTAGCGCAGCGCGAGGCTGGTGGCCGAACCGAACAGGGGCATTGCCGTACCGCGGTTATGTCGCGCCGTGCTCTTTCAGATATGCCAGAATTGCCGGCACTGATGTTAGCTTAGCAAAGTCTTCGACCTCCATGAAGAGGTCAAAGGTTTGCTCCAGGCTCATCATCAAATTGACATGCGCAAGAGAATCCCATGCGGCCAAATCCCTGTCTGACGTATCTCTCGTGATTTTGGCAGATCGCAGCTTGAGGGTCTGGGCGATCAGCTCTTGTACTTTGGGAAACAAATCCATAAAACGCTCGCTATGCACAGTCGGTGAGCGCGGGCTCGACAAGCAATGGGTCAGGGCGTCATCAGACCGTTTCGCCGATCGTGACCCGAGATGCGTTTCCCGCCAGCTCGCATACAATCGGGTAGGTCTCGTCCGGTTCGGGCGGCATGGCCTCGAGGTTGCGGCGAAAGCGGCCATCTGCACCTGCATCGAACCCGTGGTCCGGCAGAAAGTTGGCGCTCAGTCCATTCTTCGGGGTCGGCAGATAATCGGCCACCACGTCGCGAACGCCGGTCGCCGCCAGCCGCTTCAGCAGCACGTTCAGAAATGCGCTTTCGGCTTTGCGGCCGATGACCCGACACGACATTAGGTAGGTGTCCAGCTCGGCCAGCCCCGGCTCGGAAAGGTCGAACAGGCACAGGCCGACGATGCCGCTGTCGCCGAACATGTCCTTCAGCGAAAAATGCGCGACCATCCAGTCCGGTGCGTCGATCAGGCGGCGCATGTGCTGCTCGTCGTAGCGTCGGGTCGTCAGATTGAACTGATTGGTCTTCTGCGTCATTTGCGCGAGCCGCTTGAGCGATGCCGGATCGTCGATCTCGACCGTCATCACCATTTCGAGCGACGCCAGGTAGCCGTCCAAGCCGCCGCCGCGCTCGTCGACATTTTGGCGCAGCAGCCGGCGGGTGCGTTCCTGCGCATACATCTGCGTCCGCTTCAAGTCTTCGGCTGTCAGCGCCAGAAGCTCGAGCCGCGAGACCTGATCCAGGCAATACGGCACCTCGACCGGCCGTGCCGGGGTTTGGATAACCTCCACCTGCGGCAGCTCGCGACGCACCAGCGCGCACTCGTAGTCGCTGTCATCGACCAAAATGAACGAATCGAGGCCGAGATTGAGCTCCTCGGCCAGCGCCGCCAGATTGTCCGTCTTCGGCTCCCAGTTGATCCGCACCGCGGCAAAGTGTTCCGGCTTCAACAGTTGGTGCGGGTGGGACTTCAGCACTTCCTCGACGTCGCCGGGGTTGTTCTTACTGCAGAGCGCTAGCAGAAACCCGCGCTGCTGAAAGTCCAGCAGCCGGCGCTGAAACGCCAAATAGGCGTTGCCGGGATACTCATGGCCAATCGCGATGCCGTCGAAGCCGTCCTCGCCGATGATGCCGCCCCACAGGGTATTGTCGATGTCGAGCGCGATCACCTTCGCCCGTGGAAACTTCAGGGCTGCTCCCAGCCCGACGATCCGGCGCGAAACCTCTCGGGCGGCAGCGCCGGCAAAGGGGAAACTCGCCGAATACCACAATCGGGGGTCGAAGAAAGCGTCGCGTCCGATGTCGGCCATGACCTCGTCGAGATCGAGAAACAAGGAGGCCGCGAGGTTCGCGCTCAGACGTCGCCCGATCTCGGCCTTCAGCGCGGACCACCACGCCGCTTCCGAGCGCTCCGATTGCGGATCGTAGACGCCGAGCGCCGGACCGGTCTGCGCGGGCAGAATGGTGATGACCAGATGGCCGATCTTTTGGGCGCGAAAGGCTTCGAGGATCGCGAACAGCCGATCCAGCACCTCTGAGGATAGCGCCGCCTGTTCATCCGGCGAGAACGCCGCCACCGGTCGGCCCAGGTCGGGGTGGAGATCCTCGCGGCGCAACAATATCAGGGTAATATCCGGCGCATGCGCCACCAAACCCGATCCGGCATCCGCCTCCCCCAGGTTCAGGCCGTAGGCCGCGTGATAGGTCTTGACGTCCAATCCTTCGAGCGCCCCGGCCAAGCCGAGCCACGGGTCCAGCAGATCGCTGGTATAGCTGCGCACAATTCCCAACCGAAATTCCTGCATCGCAGGCATCAGGCTCGCGGCATGATCGGTCAGCGGCTGGATGTGCGGGAAACTCGAGCTGGGCAGTATGGCGCAGAGCTTGTCGCAGCGCGTCGCGGGTCCGCAACGTCAGCAACTTTTCGAGATCGAGTTTCCTCATTGACATCGGTCCGGTCTGCCCTCGTTTGCAATGCGCCGGTGTGCCCCGACAGGCTGATGCTGGATTATAGCGAGGAGTCTGCTATTTGTATCGTCGGCCTACGTCGCCGGGCACGAGGCGTCGGATCGCGTAGCTGTAATGAAAAATCGCGAAACTTTCGTGAAGACCAAGGTCGTCTTGACGGTGGACACCGAGCCGTCGGTCGCCGGGGCATTTCGGGACGAAGCCCATGAGCCGCTGATCCACGAGCCGGTGGCCGGCATGGTCGACGGCAGGAGCGAAGGGCTGGGCTTTCTCGTCGAAACCTTGAGCACGCACGGGCTGGTCGCGACCTTTTTCGTCGAAACCCTGCACACCCGTTATTTTTCCGACACGGTGATGGGCGGCTATGTCGAAGGATTGCTGCGCGCCGGCCAGGACGTGCAATTGCATCTGCACCCTTGCTGGCTGTCGTTCGAGGACGGCAAGCTCCTCGACCGATTCAATCTCGCTTCCGACCATTGTCACGAGCTGGAGACCGGGCATCTGGCAGCCCTGATCGGCGAGGGTGCCGATCGCATCGGCGCCTGGACCGGGGCGCGGCCGAGCGGCATGCGAACAGGCAACTTTTCCACCGGTCTATCGGTATTCGAGGCCATGCGCCAAGCGGGACTGAAGCACGCATCCAACATCTGCCTCGCGGTCCATCGCCCGCCGGAGCCGGAGTTGGCGGTGAGCGGCGGCGTCCATAATTTTGCCGGCGTGCGAGAGCTGCCGGTAACCTGCTTTATCGACACCGGACCGGTCGGGCGCCGGACGGCTGCGCCCGATGCAGGTCACCGCATTGACAGCCCGCGAGCAGATCAGCCTCCTCAACACGGCTTACGACAGGGAGAATCCGGTCGTGGTGATCGTTACCCATCCGTTCGAGTTCGTAAAGCGGCGGGATTTCCGATATACCAACCTTCGCCCCAATCGAATCATCCAGGAGCGTTTCCGGCGCTTATGCGCGTTCCTGTCCGAAAACACCGACAGATTTGAGGTCGTTTCGCTCGCGGTTGCCGCGGATGCGGGTTGACTCTGGTCAGACATGGACCGAGCTGACCGGGAAACGCCTTCAACTCTATCGTTCGCGCCGTGACCAACGTCGTGAACGACCGCCTGGAGTTTATCTAACTCTCGCGCACGCTCCCGCCGGCGCGCTCGCGCGAGTTCCGCGCACCATCCCCAAGCTGGTGGTGCGGGCGACATCGTTGCCGAGCAGGTCCTGATCAGCCGATTAGCAAGATCACGAGTCTAAGCCGCGCAACCCCTCACCTCCCCCGCATGCGCGGGGCAGGGTTCAGCGATGCGGGGCCGACCCTGCGCGTGCGATCATTGGAACCGGGTCAAGGCGACCGAAATAGCCGATTTTACATCGCGGCCATGCGGCTGGCGCGGCGCTTGGCCAGTGGCGTCGCCGGCTCCGGAGCCGCCGGGCCGGCTGGATCTTCTTGGTCGAGCGCGGCCGGGTCCAATCCCACTCGTCCGCGCCCATCTGATAGTGGCGGTTATTTTGCGACGGGTTGCGGTTGACCATGTGCCGATTGTAGAGCGGGTGAGTGACGCTGCGCACCTCGTGCTCGATCGTGAACAGGTGCTTGCCGGTCTCGAGGCAGGCGATGTCCTGCCAGCGATACTGGTACTGATCGCTCTCCTCGGTGATCAGCCCGCGCTTTTCCAGTTCGTCGTGCGGCCCCGAGAATTCCTGGGCATAGACCTGCAGGTGATGGCCGTCGAATTCCGGGATCGGCTTGTCGGTCTCGCGGAAGACCAATTCCTGCTTCACGCCGGCGCAGACATGGGCGGCGCGGCCCTCGCCGTTCTCCTTGACGCTAAGCGGGCGCGTAGAAGATTTCGCGGTAGAAACGGGCGATGCCGTCGGCGGTCCCTTCCGGCACGGTGAACTCGACGTAGCCCATGCCGAGATTGATCGCGCCGAACCGTTCTTCATCAGGCTCGTAGAGTCGGAACTTGTTGCCCCACGGGCAGGTCGCCTCGACATAGGCATTGTGCTGCTTGCAGTCGAACTCGGTGTCGGCGAGCTTTTTCTTGGCTTCGCCGAGACGCTCGCAGAGCTCCTCGAGCGACGGCACGACCAGACCGACATGGCCGCGCAGCACGTTCGGCTCGCCGGTCGGCAGATGGAACTGGCTCTTGCCGACGTTGACCCACATGTTGTTGGTGCCGGGGAACATGAACGGGTCGCGGGTCAAACCGAGCGCCGAGAGATAAAACTCCTGCGCCAGCCCTTGATTGTTGATCCTGAGATTGACGTGTTCGAGGCCGACGAGATTGCCGACATCCTCGGCCGTGCGGTCGTAGAGTTGTTGCGCCATCAGTGACCTCCATTTTGCCGGGCAGCCCGTGCCGCCCCGCCCTCCGATAACTCGGCGTGCGCAGCCTCGGCGCGCGGGTTCGGGCGCCGCGCCATCCGCCGGCATGCAGCGACATCAAAACAGCTTTTCGAACCGTTCGTCTACCGGCACGCGATAGCCATTGGCTAGGGCATTGGTTTCATTGGCCATGCCGACGACCGCCAGCACTTCGGCCAGCATCTCTCGCGTCATGCCTTGCTTCTTCGCCGCGGCCCCGTGCGAGGCGGTGCAATAGGCGCAGCCGTTCGAAGCGCTGACCGCGAGATAGACGAGCTCCTTGATCAGCGGGTCGAGCGCCCCCGGCATCATCACTTGCTTGATGCTCTCCCAAGTGCGGCGCAAGGTCGCCGGGTCGCTGGCCAGCGCCTTCCAGAAATTGTTGATCCAGTCGGTGCCGCGGGTCGCCATGATGTCGTCGTAGACCGCGCGCACCTCGGCGCCGGCATCTTCGTATTCGATCAGCGGCACCATCGTCATCGGCCTTCTCCGAAACCCGCTCCGACCAGTCACGGTCTGGTCAGAATATGCGGGATCGTCCGCAAAACACCAGACCGGCCTGGCGGTACGAAATTCTTTGATTGCGATATTCACATCGATGCCAATTCGTGTATAATGCGGCATTTGCCCCCGGCGGAGAACAGGATGTTCAGGCTCGCGGAGCGCCGCGGCCAAGGAGAAGGTCTCTACGGCGGGCGCGGGGGCCTATTCCTCGGCCCCAGCGCGCTGATCGGAAAATTCGCAGGTATGTATCGCTGTCGCGGCTCGGACGAGGTCGCCGAGCTGGTGACCGCGGCCTATGGCACCAAGGGCGCGGCCGCGCAACTGGTTTCGCGGCTGCCGCTGATCCGCGAAGCCTTGCAGGCAGGCGATCTGTGCCGGGCCATGATACTCGCCGTTCACGCCCGGATCGGCCCATTGTCGCCCGCCGGCATCGCCAAGCTCGCCAGCGCGGAAGCGCTCGCCAAATATAATTTCAATCCCGACGAACCGCGCGGCTGGCACGGCCGCTGGACCGACAGCGGCAGCGCCGGCGATCGCCCGGCACTGCTGCCGGTGCAAGAACTCTTGCCGTTCGGTGTCCGCCCGCCTTTACTGTTCGAAGAGCCGCCGGAGACGCTGCGGCCGTTTAAGGAACCGATCCCGCGGCTGAGCGGAAAGGAGGGCGCTAAGGACACTCCGAGCTGGGCGCGTGGTGAGCGCCCGTATGTCGGTGAGAATGGCCGTGACTTCGCCAGGCGGCTGATGGACGAGCAATACGGCCGCGGCAATTGGAGCCGAGAAGGCGACGAATACAGGCAGCTCCACAAATACGGTGACCGCGCGTTCCGCAATCCGCGATCAATCGTGCCGCCGGAAGGATTATAGGATATGAAGATGACGCGGACGTTCCATTCCCTATGGCACCTTAGGACAGATGCTCATGGTCAAGATCACGACAAATTTGTTGGGATCTATTCTACTAAAGAAAAGGCTGAACAAGCACTTGCCTTATTACGTGATATGCCGGGGTTCCACGACTACCTGGACGGCTTTGAAATCAATGAATGCATGATGGACGAAACGTGCTTCACAGACGGCTTTGTTACGGTCTGGGGCGATGAGGAGCCTGATTACGAGGCGCAGGCGAGACCACCAGTGCGTCTGATTCTAGAAGGGCGCAACGGAGACCTGCAAGATTATTATATATTATGGCTCAGGTTTGTAGACGAAGATGGATATGATCACGAACTGAGACCAGGCATTTATACCACACGTGAAAATGCGCAGCAGGCGCTCGCCTTTTTGAGCGACAAGCCAGGATTTCGCGACCATCCGGACGGCTTCGAAATCACCGAGGGCAAGATCGACAAAACGTGCTTCCCGCATGGCTTTGTTGCTGCGGATGGACGCGGGGCGCGCGACGCCGAAGTCGGTCCAGAGCCGAAACCTGCCGGGAATGACTGTTTCCGCCACGGGCTCGATCAAGCCCCCTGAGTTGGAGGTGCAGTCCCGGCTTGCCGCAATTCGCGGCCGAGCCGCCCCGACGCGAACAGCCCCAGCATACGCAGATCGCTCGCGAGCGACCAGACCGGATGCCCGAAAGTCTCGGGCCGGTTGTGCTCGAATGCCAGATGGCCGAGCCAGGCGCAACCGTAGCCGACGACCGGCGCCGCCGGCAGCCAGCGCCAATCGCGCGTCGATGCCGCCATAGCCAGCGCCGCCAAACCAAAAGACGTGCCAAAATAGTGCAGCCCGCGGGTGCGCGGATCGGCGTGCGCCGCCAGATAGCGCCGCCAGAACTCAGCGTAGCTCACGGCGTGCCGCGCTTGTAAAGCGGTGGCCGGCATCGTAAGTCAGCAGCCATCATTGGTCATTCGTCCTTTCGGCTGCGGGGTCGCGACATGGGGTTCAAGGTAGCGGTGGTCGGCGCCACCGGCAATGTCGGCCGCGAAATCCTGACCACGCTGGCCGAGCGCGACTTCCCCGCCGACGAGGTCGTAGCCTTGGCCTCCTCGCGCTCGATCGGCAAAGCGGTGTCGTTCGGCGAAGACGACATTCTCAAGGTCCAAGTCCTGGATACCTACGATTTCCACGGCATCGATATCGTGCTGTCCTCGCCCGGCGCCAAGGTGTCGGCACAGTTCGCGCCGCGCGCCGTCAAGGCCGGTGCGGTGGTCATCGACAACACCTCGTGCTTCCGCATGGAGCCCGACGTGCCGCTGGTGGTGCCCGAGGTCAATCCCAAGGCGATCGGCGAATACCAGAAGCGTGGCATCATCGCCAACCCGAACTGCTCGACGATCCAGATGGTGGTGGCCCTGAAGCCGCTGCACGACCTCGCCCGGATCAAGCGGGTGGTGGTCGCCACCTACCAATCGACGTCCGGCGCCGGGCGGGCGGCGATGGACGAACTGTTCAACCAGACCCGCGCGATCTTCGTCAACGACCCGCTCAAGCGCGAGCAGTTCACCAAGCAGATCGCCTTCAACGTGATTCCGCACATCGACGTCTTCATGGATGACGGCGCCACCAAGGAAGAGTGGAAGATGGCGGCCGAGACGCGAAAGATCCTCGACCCCGACATCGCGGTGACGGCGACCTGCGTGCGCGTCCCGGTGTTCATCGGTCATGGCGAGGCGGTCAACGTCGAGTTCGAACGGCCGCTCAGCGATGATATGGCGCGCGCCGCACTGCGCCGCGCTCCGGGCGTCAGCGTTGTCGACAACCGCGCCGACGAGGGCTATGTGACGCCGAGCGAGGCGGCCGGCGAAGACTTGGTTTACGTGAGCCGCATCCGCCGTGACCCGACCGTGCCACACGGGCTCAATTTTTGGGTTTGCGCTGACAATCTGCGCAAGGGAGCTGCGCTCAACGCCGTGCAGATCGCCGAAATCCTGGTCGCCGAGCATCTCGGCGGGAAGCGCGCCCCCGCCCGCTCGAATGTCGAGCCGCTGCGCCGCAAAGCGGTGTGAGGTGGTAAGCCCTGGCGCCACGCGGCGGCGCCGGAGAGGATAGAGCGGTTACCCGACGATCGCCGGAAACAGATCGCACCACTCCGGGTTCTGCTCCTCGATCAACCGGATCTTCCAGTTCCGCCGCCACTTCTTGAGCGCTTTTTCGCGGGCGATCGCATCAGTCGGATCGTCATGGGCTTCGAACCAGACCGGACGCTCTACCTCGTATTTCGCCGTGAAGCCTGGTATCGCCTTGCTCTTGTGCTGACCGACGCGGCGGACGAGATCACCGGTCACCCCAAGGTACAGTGTTCCATGCCTTCGACGGGCGAGGAGATAGACAAAATACGGCATCGCCGGTCCCCAAAGCTCTTTTGCGACAATCATACCCGATTGCCCGCAGCAACGGTCATTCCGGGACGGCCCGAGAGGGTCGGGCCCGACCTATGAACACGGACCCTCGGTGACTCGCGCGAAGGAATCCTGCCCCTGGAGGGATCTCGTTACTATCGGTGGCGCCGGTGTGCATGGGTTCCGGGCTCGCGGCCGTGCCGCGCCCCGGAATGACGATGTGGGCAAGAAATTCTATCCCGGCAGGTCTGCGCTTGGAGGGAGCGAGTGAGCAGCTCGGCGCGGACCGGGGCAGTCGTGCCGGCGACCGCACCCGCACCTCGCGCACCCGATCGTTTTCTCGGCCGGTCGATCTCGCCGTTGACCCGGCGCCGCCTCGACAGCTTTCGCGCCAACCGGCGCGGCTTCTGGTCGTTGTGGATTTTCCTCGCGCTGTTCACCCTCTCGCTGTTCGCCGAGTTTATCGCCAACGACCGGCCGATCCTCGTTCATTTCGACGGCGGCTGGTATTTCCCGATCTTTGCCGATTATCCCGAGACCGCGTTCCGCGGGGTGTTCCCGACCGAGACCGACTACCGCGACCCGGAAGTGCAAAAGCTGATCCGCGCCAAGGGCTGGATGGTCTGGCCGCCGATCCCCTTCCACTACGACACGATCAACTACAATTTGCCGAGCCCGGCGCCCTCACCGCCGACGCGGGTCGACTGGCTCGGCACCGACGATCAGGGCCGCGACGTCTTGGCGCGGCTGATCTACGGGTTTCGCATCTCTGTATTGTTCGGCCTGACCCTGACGCTTCTCTCCTCGGTGATCGGGGTCGCCGCGGGCGCGGTGCAGGGCTATTTCGGCGGCATCGTCGATCTCGGCTTTCAGCGCTTTATCGAGATCTGGTCGGGATTGCCGGTCTTGTACCTGCTGATCATCATGGCGAGCTTTGTCGAGCCCAATTTCTGGTGGCTCCTCGGCCTGATGCTGCTGTTCTCGTGGATGGGCCTGGTCGACGTGGTGCGCGCCGAATTCCTGCGCGCGCGCAATTTCGATTACGTGCGGGCCGCCAGGGCACTCGGGGTCCCCGACCGGGTCATCATCCTGCGCCATGTGTTGCCGAACGCGACGGTGGCGACCATCACCTTTCTGCCGTTCATCCTGAACGGCTCGATCACCACCCTGACCTCGCTCGACTTTCTCGGCTTCGGCCTGCCGCCCGGCTCGGCCTCGCTCGGCGAATTATTGGCCCAGGGCAAGGCCAACCTGCAGGCGCCGTGGCTCGGGCTGACCGCGTTCGTGGCGCTCGCTGTGATGCTGAGCCTATTGATCTTTGTCGGCGAGGCGGTGCGCGACGCCTTCGACCCGCGCAGGGTGACGTTGTGAGCGGCGAAGACCGGAATCCGGGGCCGGCAACCGCGCGCGCGGTCACCCCGAACCCCGGTTTTCGCCCGGCGGAAACCCCCATCGACGGCATATCGAGCACCGCACCCCTGCTCGACATCCGCAATCTTTCCGTCACCTTTGCCGGCCGCGGCCGCGCGCCGCCGGTCGAGGCGGTCAAGGGCGTCTCGTTCTCGCTCGACCGCGGCGAAACCCTGGCCCTCGTCGGCGAGAGCGGCTCGGGCAAGAGCGTCACCGCGCTCTCGGTCCTGCAGCTGCTGCCCTACCCGCTCGCTGTGCACGGGCCGCAGAGCAGCATCCGCTTCGCCGGCGAGGAGCTCATGGGCGCGCATCCCGAAGAGCTGCGTCGGGTCCGCGGCGACCGCATCGCGATCGTCTTCCAGGAGCCGATGACCTCGCTCAACCCTTTGCACACGCTCGAACGGCAGGTCGCCGAGATCCTGCTGGTGCACCGGCGGATGTCGGCGCGGGCGGCGCGGGCGCGCACCCTCGAATTGCTGCGGCTGGTCGGCCTGCCCGACGCCGAGAGCCGGCTCGGGGCCTTGCCGCACCAGCTGTCGGGCGGCCAGCGCCAACGGGTCATGATCGCGATGGCGATCGCCAACGAGCCCGACATCCTGATCGCCGACGAGCCGACGACCGCACTCGACGTGACCATCCAGGCGCAGGTGCTGGCCCTGCTGCGGGACCTGCGCCAACAGCTCGGCATGGCGCTGCTGCTGATCACCCACGATCTGACGATCGTGCGCCGGATGGCCGAGCGGGTCTGCGTGATGACCCGGGGCGAGATCGTCGAGAGCGGCCCGACCGAGGCGATCTTCGACCGGCCGCGCCATCCCTATACGCAGCGTCTGCTGATGGCCGAGCCCAAGGGCCGAGCCGCACCCGCCGATCCGGCCGCACCGCGGCTGATCGAGGCGGACGAGCTGCGCGTCTGGTTTCCGGTGCGCCGCGGCGTGCTGCGCCGGGTCAGGGGCCACGTCAAGGCGGTCGACGGCGTCTCGCTGGCGGTGCGCGAAGGCATGACCCTCGGCGTCGTCGGCGAGAGCGGCTCGGGGAAGACGACGCTGGGACTGGCGCTGCTCCGCCTGACCGCGGCACAGGGGGAAATCCGTTTTTCGGGTCACGACATCATGGGGCTGAGCCAGCGGCAATTGCGGCCGCTGCGGCGCGAGATGCAGATCGTTTTTCAGGATCCGTATTCGAGCCTGTCGCCGCGGCTCTCGGTGGCGCAGATCGTCGAAGAGGGGCTGCGCGTGCACAATCTCGCCGCCAATGCGGTCGAGCGCCGGCGGCTGATCGAGGAGGCGCTCGCCGAGGTCGGGCTCGATCCGGCCGCGGCCGAGCGCTATCCGCACGAATTCTCCGGCGGCCAGCGCCAGCGCATCGCCATCGCCCGCGCATTGGTGCTGAAGCCCCGCCTCGTGGTGCTCGACGAGCCAACCTCGGCCCTCGACATGTCGGTGCAGGCGCAGATCGTCGAATTGTTACGCGAGTTGCAGACGCGCCGCGGCCTCGCCTACCTGTTCATCAGCCACGACCTGCGGGTGGTCCGCGCTCTCGCGCACGAGATCCTGGTCATGAAGGACGGCCACATCGTCGAGGCCGGCCCGACCGAGCAGATCATGACCGAGCCCCAACACCCCTACACCCGCGCCCTGATGGCCGCCGCCCTCGACCTTGCCCCGGCGCCGGCATAGCAAGCAATCAAAGCGCGGCGTGCCCTTAGCGGCGGCCCTGGGCACGCTGTCTCCTTAATCATTATGCGGCTTCTTATCATCCTCCCGGCCTTCTTACCGTCATCCCGGCGAAGGCCGGGACCCATTGCTCAGCCTCACAGAATTTATCGAGCAGTCGCAGTCCTCTACGAAACACGGCCAGCTCGCACTCCAGCAGCATCGGCCCCGGCCTTCGCCGGGGTGAAAAGTGAAAAGCTAACGCTGCAATTCTGACACGCTCGTCTCACCGAGGTGTTTCGATCGCTGCGGCGGCCCGAACCCGGCCATTGCGAGTTCAGATCAAGGTCGCGAGCGCTATTCGGCGGCGCGCGGTGCTGCCGCCGACGGCAGGTGGCGACGAAACGCGGCAATCAGCGCGTCGGCCTCGGCCTCTGTGGCGTCGAACCGGCACACAAAGCGCGCGAGGCTGGCGCTGCGGCGGTAAAACTGAAAGCCATCGGCTTCGAGCGCGTCCATGACCGCGCCGGGCAATTCGAGGAAGACCTCGTTGGCCTCGACCGGCGCCAAGAGCCGGGCGTCGGGAATATCGGCGAGGCCGGCGGCGACGCGCGCGGCGATCGCGTTCGAGGCCCGCGCCATCTCCAGCCACAACCCGTTTTCGACATAGGCCAAGAGCTGGGCCGAGGCGAAGCGCATCTTCGACCACACCTGACCGGCGCGGCGCAGCTGGACCGCGAGAGCCTCGGCGAGCTCGGGGGCGAAGACCACGATCGCGTCGCACAAGGCGCCGCCGTTCTTGGTGGCGCCGAACGACATGATGTCGACCCCGACCCGCCAGCTCGCTTCGGCCGGGGTGCAGCCGAGCCGGGCCACCGCGTTGGCAAAGCGCGCCCCGTCCATGTGCAGGCGCAGACCCCTGCCCTTCGCCGCCGCGGCAATGGCGGCAACCTCCGAAACCGGATAGACCGTGCCGAGATCGCTCGCCTGGGTCAGGTTGACCGCGCAAGGCTGGCCGCGATGCAATTGCCCCGGCGCTGTGCCGGCCAAGATTTCGCGGAGACGCTCGGCATCGATCCGGCCGTGCTCGCCGGCGACCGGCATCAGCTTCAGGCCGCCGCCGAAGAATCCCGCGGCGTTTGCCTCGGAGGTATTGATGTGCGCCGCCTCGCTGCAATAGACGATGCCCCAGGAGGG
Organism: uncultured Alphaproteobacteria bacterium; assembly: GCA_963795485.1. Taxonomy (GTDB): domain Bacteria; phylum Pseudomonadota; class Alphaproteobacteria; order ATCC43930; family CGMCC-115725; genus AP-15. Next base: position 91,629 of record CAWCIL010000003.1, on the reverse strand, counting down.
GCCGATCGCAGAGAGGCTCAGCGCGTTGGCCGCGGTTCCGGTCGCCACCGGAAACACTCGCACCGCGGTCTCGAACAGCTCGGAGAAACGCTGCTGCAATGCCGCCGTCCACGGGTCGCCGCCATAGCCGAGTGCCGTGTCGCGATTGGCGCGAACCAGTGCCTCGAGAATTTCCGGCGCGGCCCGTCCGGTGTTGTCGCTGCGGAAGTCGATCATCGCCTGAACTCTTTTCTGCGTGCTTCGTCGGGGTGGCGCAGGTGCACCGCGCCCCCGACCCGCAAGACGCCGGACACCCGCAGAACGATCGAATGGCGCAGCCGGGGCGGCACGGCATAGCCCGGCGCTCGCAGATGAGCGGCGCGAATGAGCAGCGAACGGCGATAGTCGTGCGCGCGGATCGCCGCGGCGCGCACGGCGCCGGCCCATGCCGCCCGCTTTGATGCCAATGTCCCCGCACGGGTTTCCGGCGGATGCCCGCGGCCGGCCGGCCGGCCCGCGATCCGAGCGGCGACCACCCCGGCAATCGAGACCCGGGCAGCAGCGACCGCCGGTGCGGCGGGCGGCGGCGGACCGATCCGTGGCGACCCCATGATCGCCGGCGCATTAAGCAGCCGCTCGGGCGGCAGCTGGAGCAGCGCCGGGGCCACCGCCTGTCCGGCGACGAACACCGGCCGCGGCACGACGCTGGCAAACTGTCGGTTGGCAAAGTGCGCGTCGGCGATTTCCGCCGGCGGCTCGCCGTCGGCGCGCAGCCGGATCACGCCGAGATCAGCGACTTCGCCGCGGTTGAGCGCGCGAATCCTGTCGAGATCACTGGTATAGCTCGGCCAATAGACTTCGCCCGGCGCCAGCGGGAACCAGGCGATCGCCGGGCCGGGGCCGTCGGCATAGCTCAACCCCACCCCGGGCGTGCCGAGAAAGGCGACGACCGCCGGCGCATAGACCGGGTGCGCCGAGAACTTGCCCGGAGCCCACGCCCAATGCCCGTCGGCAAACCCCCAGCGGCCGTAATGCGACGGCGCAAAGCCCCATGGCTCGTTGTCGATCCAGGTCCAGCCCCAGGGCATCACCCGGCGCCAATGGCCGTCTCGGAACGGCGCCCAGTCGGCGGGCAGGGTGTTCGGCACCCAGACTTCGCCGGATTTGACATCGCCATGCCAGCTGCCGGCGGCGTCGAGCTCGGCAAATCCGGTCATTGCCGGGGAGACGAAATAGGCCGCCGACAGTTTTGCCGGGTCGACGGCGTGCGATCCGCACCATCGGGCAACATCGTCGGCCGTGGCGGCCTCGATCGCAGTGGCGGCCGGGCCGGGGCCGGTCAGCACGAGCGCGTCGCCGGCCTTGATCGGCTGATCGAGGCCGCCGCCGACAAACCGCGCGCGCCCTGTGAATGCCGCGATTCGCGGCGGCTGGTCGCCGGTCCCGGCATCGACGTCGTACCGGCCGGGCCGGAGCAGCCAGACCCCGCCACGCGCGATGTCGATCTGGATGCTTTCGCCGGCGTCGAGTTCGAGGAATGTCGAGATCGATTCGGCCGCGGCCGACGGCAATTTCGGCGGTACCGTCATTTAGACTGGCGATCCTGATTTCGGTGCCATCGGCGAGGTCGATCGTGTCGGCGCCGATTCGGAATTCGGCGCGGGCCTGCGGGTCGGTGCGCAAGGATGCTCCGGTCGACACCGGGTCGTTGACCGCCGCGTCGGACCAGCGCGTCTCGCCCGGGCTGCGAAACCCGACCTTTCCCGAAACCAGGCTGACCCGCCCGACGCGGGCTGGCGGCGCCGGCGCGGCGGCAGCTTGCGATGCCGGATTTTTCTGGGCCGACGCGGAAGCGGCCAGCAAGATGGTCGCAGCACAGACGCAGCCCGAAAGAGGTCGCATGGCTTCGCCTTTGCCGATGCTGTCCGATCAAAGTCCACCAAATCAGCCACGACGGCAACCGATAACGTCCGCTATCTTGCGCAATCTGCCTGCTCGGCTCGGCCCGGTTCGCGCGTCGCGCTGCCGGCGGCCAAGCTTCGACCCGCCGCACCGATAAATCGAGATGGTGGAGACCCGCACGCAATGGGCGCTCAACGAGCTGACGAGATCGCGGTGAGGCCGGCCCTCGGCGGGGGAATGCGCGACAGACGGAGCACCGCAGCATCGCAGGCTTTCCGGCGCGCTCCGGTCATGGCGCACGGCGACCTCGCTCCGGGCAGCCGAACATGAGCGTGCATTTCATTGGCGCCGGCCCCGGTGCCCCCGACCTGATCACGGTGCGCGGGCTGCGGCTGATCGAGCGCTGCCCGGTCTGCCTCTACGCCGGCTCTCTGGTCCCGCGCGAAATCCTCGCCGCCGCTCCGCCCGGCGCGCAACTGATCGATACCGCACCGCTGACCCTCGACGAGATCGTCGCCCATATGGCCGAGGCCGATCGGCGCGGGTTTGAGGTGGCCCGGCTCCATTCGGGCGACCTGTCGATCTACAGCGCCGTCGCCGAGCAGATGCGGCGGCTCGACGCGCTGGGCATCTCCTACGACCTCACCCCTGGAGTGCCGTCCTTTGCCGCGGCGGCGGCCGCACTCGGCTGCGAGCTGACCCTGCCGGAGATCGCCCAGAGCGTGATCCTGACTCGCACCCGAACGCGCTCGTCACCGATGCCGGCGGGCGAAGACCTCGAAAATCTGGCGGCGAGCGGCGCCACGCTGGCGATCCATCTGGCGATCGCCAACATCGCCGCGGTGGTGCGCGCGCTGACCCCGTCCTACGGCACCGACTGCCCGGCGATCGTCGCCTATCGCGTCAGCTGGCCCGACCAGCGGCTGATCCGCGGTACGCTCTCAGACATCCGCGACCGGGTCGAGGCGGCCCGAATCACGCGCACTGCGCTGATACTGGTCGGCCGTGCGCTGGCCGGCGGCCCGGCCTCGGAAAGCCGGCTCTACTCTCCCGACCACCACCACCTGATGCGCCCGCCCCGCCCCGGCGCTGCGGGATAGAGGCGCCGCCCGACCGTCAGGGCCGGGCCGCCCGTGCCGACCGGATGCGTTTGCGCAACGGCAGAGCGCCGCCGATCAGCCCGGAGAGCAGCAGCACAGCGCTCGCCGGCTCCGCGACCGGGTCCCAATTTCCGGTGACGATGCATTGATGGGTAAAGTGACAGGCGGCCGGGATGGTGGGCCCATCGCTTTCGAACTCGATCGTGCTGCCCAAGCCAAAGCCTGTGATGATGAAATCCGATGTATCGGTCATATTGAAAAAACTGATTTCTGTCGGCGAAATCGACCATCGCGGAAAGCCGGTAGGATACGGCATTGGGGCGATGATGTCCGCCAAGGTAAAATGACCTTCAAAGGACGAAGGGGTCACAAAGCTAAATGCCGACAGCGGAGATAAGTCGTACGGACCCGGGTTGAAGGAATTGGAGATGGTCGGGAGGTCGGCCAACGTGCCGTCGATCGAAATCGAGGCGTTGACAACAAACCCCGGCACGGTCGTACCGGTCTGGTCGAAGGCGAAAGTCGTCGCCGACGCCGAAACCGCCGCCGAGCACCACAGTCCCGCGGCCAGCGCCGCCAGACCCTTCGCCATGTTCGCTCCTCGCCAAGCCGGCATGACGCCACCCCTATTTACTATAGTGTTCTAGCGTATCACGATGATTTGGTCGGGTCCACCTGCCGCAAACGTATAATTCGCAGACTGCCGTCCAAGCGAGCGGCACGTTTCGCCGCGGTTGCCGCGGCCTCGTCGGGTGGTAACCTTGCGCGAATCGCCGATTTTCCGAGGGCTCGGACTTGTCCCTGTCGGCCTCTGCACGACGCGTCGAGATGACCAAAGATGCCGCGGCGCCAGATCGGTCGGGCCCGATCGCGGTCTGGCTTTTTTCCTGTGCCGCACTGATTTTCCTGATGGTTATAGTCGGCGGCATCACCCGGCTGACCCTCTCCGGGCTCTCGATCACCGAATGGAACCCGGTCATCGGCGTCGTCCCGCCGTTGACCCATGCCCAATGGGCCGCCGCCTTCGCCAGCTACAAAGAAATCCCGGAATACCGGCTGATCCATTACGGGATGACGCTGGCGCAGTTCAAAGGCATCTACTTCTGGGAATACATCCATCGGCTGCTCGGCCGGCTGATCGGGGTCGCCTTCGCCGTGCCGCTGCTGTGGTTCTGGCTGCGCGGCCGGCTGCCGCGGCCGCTGATGCCGGCGCTCGTCGGGATCCTCGCCCTCGGTTTCGCGCAGGGGCTGCTCGGCTGGTACATGGTCGAGAGCGGGCTCGTCCACCGGGTCGAGGTCAGCCAATACCGGCTCGTCGCCCACCTCACCCTGGCGCTATTGATCTACTCCGCGATCCTGTGGGTGGGCCTGGGCCTGGCGCGAGGGCCGGCAGTGGAGGATGCCGGCGCCGGATGGCGGCGGGCGGCCGACGCGATTCTCGCCCTTCTCGCTCTGACGATCGCCGCCGGCGGATTTGTCGCCGGCACCCGCGCCGGGCTCGTCTACAACACCTTTCCGCTGATGGGCGGCCGGCTGGTCCCCGCCGATTACGCGCAGCTTCACCCGTTCATCCGCAACCTGTTCGCCAATATCGCGGCGGTGCAGTTCGACCACCGCGTGCTGGCGATGACGACCGCCGCCGCGATAATGCTGCTGTGCGCCGCCAGCTGGCGCGCGAGGCTGCCGAAGCCGGCCCTTTTGGCACTCTGGGCGCTCCTCGGCGTCGTGGCGCTGCAGGTCGGGCTCGGCATCTCAACCCTGTTGCTGGTCGTGCCGATCCCGCTCGCGGTCGCGCATCAGGCCAACGCCGTTATCCTGCTGAGCGCCGCGCTCGTCTTCCGCCACACCTTGCGGCCTCTTCCGGGAACCGGCAGGATGGTTTTGTCGAGAGGTTCCGCACAACCAACGCTGGCCGATGACGATTGATACGCTCGCGTATACCAAGGCCCTCGAAGCAGCCGGCGTTGATCGCCGGGCGGCCGAAGCGCAAGCGCTGGTCAAGCACGTCCTGCCGGATCTCGTGGCGAAAGCGGATCTCGAGCAAGCTATCGAGCGGCTGGAGCGCGGGCTGACGGTGCGCTTTTTCGGGATTTTGCTCGGGGTTAACGGCTTGATGAACGGCATCCTGTTCGCTCTGCTCCGGTTTGTCCATTAATCGCAACAAGCGCGTGAGCGGCAGTCGCGTCCAACCGATTTATCCGCCTTGTTGGCCGCAGGTGATGGATGCCGGCGTTGGACGGCCGCCTCGGCGCGGCCATATAAATCCCGTCTCGCGTGCGGGAGAACGCCATGGCCGATGACGGCGCCTTTGCGGCAAAGACGATCGAGGATTGGGCGGTCCTGGCCAATAAGGAGTTGAGGGACAAGAGGCTTGCCGCCCTCGATTGGACGACTCCCGAAGGAATCACGGTAAAGCCGCTCTACACCCCAGCGGATCTCGAAGCGATCGAGGCCGCCGGCTTTCCGCTGCGTGACCAGATGCCGGGGTTTCCGCCCTATCTGCGCGGGCCGCGGGCGACGATGTACGCCAACCGGCCATGGACGATCCGGCAATACTCCGGCTTCTCGACCGCCGAGGACTTCGAACCGTTTCTATCGCGAAAACCTGAAGGCCGGGCAGATGGGGCTGTCGATCGCCTTCGACCTCGCCACCCATCGCGGCTACGACAGCGACCATCCGCGGGTCATGGGCGATGTCGGCAAGGCCGGCGTCGCGATCGACTCGGTCGAGGACATGAAGATCCTGTTCGACGGCATCCCGCTCGACCGGATCAGCGTGTCGATGACGATGAACGGCGCGGTGTTGCCGGTCTTGGCTGGCTACATCGTCGCAGCCGAGGAGCAGGGAGTGCCGCAGCAGAAGCTCCAGGGCACGATCCAGAACGACATCCTGAAGGAGTTCATGGTCCGCAACACCTATATCTACCCGCCCGGGCCGTCGATGCGCATCGTCGCCGACATTATCGAATACACCGCCCGCCACATGCCCAAATTCAATTCGATCTCGATCTCCGGCTATCATATGGAGGAAGCTGGCGCGACCTCGGTTCAGGAATTGGCCTTTACCCTCGCCGATGGGCTCGAATACGTCCGCGCCGCCCTGTCGCGCGACCTCGCGATCGACGAGTTCGCGCCGCGTCTGTCGTTCTTTTTCGGGATCGGCCTGAATTTCTTTATGGAGATCGCGAAACTGCGCGCCGCCCGCCTGCTATGGGCGCGGCTGATGCGGCAATTCTCGCCCAAGGACAAGGCGAGCCTCGCGCTGCGCATGCATTGCCAGACCTCGGGCGTCAGCCTGACCGAGCAGGATCCGCACAACAACATTATCCGCACCACGATCGAGGCGCTGGCCGCGGTGCTCGGCGGGACCCAGTCATTGCACACCAACTCGTTCGACGAGGCCATGGCCTTACCGACCCCGGCCTCGATGCGCATCGCCCGCAACACCCAGTTGATCCTCACCGAGGAGACCGGCATCCCCCATGTCGTCGACCCATTGGGCGGCAGCTATTACCTCGAAAGCCTGACGCATTCGATCGCTGCAGCGGCGAGGGCGCTGATCGACGAGGTCGAGGACCTCGGCGGGATGACCAAGGCGGTCGAGGCCGGCATGCCGAAACTGCGCATCGAGGAGGCGGCGGCCCGGCGTCAGGCGGCGATCGACCGCGGCGAGGAGACGATCGTCGGCGTCAACAAATACCGCTCGGGCGAGGCCGCGCAAATCGACCTGCTCGATGTCGACAACGGCGCGGTGCGCGCGTCGCAGGTGGCACGGCTCGCCGAGCTGCGCCGCAGCCGCGACCCCGAGCGCTGCCGCGCGGCATTGGCGGCGCTGACCGAAGCAGCGCTGAGCGGCCAGGGCAATCTGTTGGCGCTGTCGATCGAGGCGAGCCGGGCCCGCGCTACGGTCGGCGAGGTTTCGGACGCCCTTGAAACCGTGTTCACCCGGCACCGCGCCCAGATCCGCGCAGTCTCGGGCGTCTATGGCGGCCAATATCAGGGCGATGACGGGTTTCGCCGGGTGCAGCGCGAGATCGACGCCTTCGCCCGCGACGAGGGCCGCCGCCCGCGCATGCTGGTGGTCAAGCTCGGCCAGGACGGCCACGACCGCGGCGCCAAGGTCATCGCCACCGCCTTTGCCGACATTGGTTTCGACGTCGACATCGGCCCGTTGTTCCAGACCCCGGAGGAAGCCGCCCGCCAGGCCATCGAAAACGACGTGCATATCGTCGGCGTGTCGAGCCAGGCCGCCGCCCACAAGACCCTGGTCCCGGCCCTGATCGACGCCCTTCGCCGCGAGGGGGCCGGCGACATCCTCGTGGTCTGCGGCGGCGTCATCCCCCCAAGGACTACGATTTCCTAAAAAAAGCCGGCGTCAGCGCAATCTACGGCCCCGGCACCAACATCCCCGCACGCCGCCGCCGAAATCCTGTCGCTGATCCAAAAGCAGCGCCTGGCGGCGTGACTGGTGGATCGGGTGAGCGGCTGTAAGCACCGCCCTTCGGCGCCATCGGGTAGTCTAGAGCACGATTCCCATATCTCACCATCGCCCTCGCGAGCGGGGCCCCAGGGGCGACCGTACGTCGCTTGCCCCCTGTTCAAGCCAAGGGCAGGCTCCGAGTTCCCGCTTTTGCGGGAACGACGGAAAAGGCTCGATCTTCCCTGGTCTTGGGGGCCTGACCGGGTTTAGCCCGGCCATCGACTGCCGTGGGGCGGCGAAAAGAAGGGATAAGTGCGCGGAACGGACCGCACCAAAGGGTTCGGGAACATCTGTTGCCATGGAATGCGCCCCAATCTGAGGCGCCACCGCTTGAAGGCAGAGGGTGCGGAGCGTTTCGGCGGGGCGAACGTTTTCCGACATGATCCCGGTTGATGCAACCTTATGAGGACAGATCCGATGTCGGAGGACAAGCGCGAAAGTGGCAACGGCAGCGGCGGCGGGGGTTCGGCCAGGCGAGCGAGGCGGTGGAGAAATTGCGTTCGGTGGTCGAGCAGGCCTCGCAATCGATCCGCGACTTGACGCAAGCGAGCGAGCAATGGGCGCAGACCGCGCAGCAGCGGGCGACCGAGATGGCCAAGGAGTTCCGCGCCCAAGGCGAGCGTGCGGTCGGCACCGTCTCGGAGCAGGTCGAACACAACCCGCTGAGCGCCATCGCAGTCGCCTTTGCCGTCGGCTTTCTGGTCGCGACCGTGACCCGCCGCTGAGCCCGGTGGTTGCGGCGGAGGGCACGGTTGATCGGCGCCGGCGCAGGCGCTATTTCGTCAGCGGTGTCCGAAGCACCGCGCCACATCGTCGACCGCCGCGAAAATGCCCTGGTGCTGTTTTCGGGCGGGCAGGATTTGGCGACCTGCCTCGCCTGGGCGCTCGAGCGCTTTGCCGCGGTCGAAACCGTCGGCTTCGACTACGGCCAGCGCCACCGCGTGGAGCTCGATTGCCGGCGGGTCGTGCTCGACCAACTGCGCCATGAATTTCTGCAATGGAGTGATCGGCTCGGCGCCGATCATCTGATTGATTTCGCGGTGCTGGGGCAGATCAGCGACACCGCGCTGACCCGCGACAGCACCATCGCCTATGACGCCGGCGGATTGCCGAACACCTTTGTCCCCGGCCGCAACCTGATGTTCTTCACCCTGGCGGCGGCGATCGGTTACCGGCGCGGCATCCGCCATCTCGTCGGCGGCATGTGCGAGACCGACTATTCGGGCTACCCCGATTGCCGCGACGACGCGTTGAAGGCATTGCAGGCGACCCTGTCGCTCGGCATGGATCATCGCTTTGTGATCCATACCCCGCTGATGTGGCGCGACAAAGCCACGACCTGGCAGCTCGCCAGCGAGCTTGGCGGCGACCCGCTGGTGGCGCTGATCCGCGACGAAACCCACAGCTGTTATCTCGGCGACCGCACCCAGCGACACGAATGGGGCTTTGGCTGCGGCCAATGCCCGTCCTGCGTGCTGCGCCGGGCCGGCTGGGATCGCTTCGTCGGCCGGCAAACCCCGCCGTGAGCCATGCCGCTCGCCCAACGAAAATGCCGATACCCTACTCCCCGTAGCCGGTGCCGGCGCGGGTCTTGCCGCGGAACACCCGATGGGCGTAGGCGAGATAGGCGAGGATGATCGGCACGATGATCACCGTGCCGACGCCGAGGAATTCCAAGGTCGGGGTCGACGAGGCCGCCTGCCACAACGTCACCGAATAGGGCACGGCATAGGGCCACAGCGTGATCCCGAGACCGAGCAGGGCCAGCAGGAACAGCGCGATCGACAGCAGGAAGGGCAGCACGTCGGGCTCGCGGTCGAGCCTGCGCCAAATCCCGAAGGCAGCGACCAGCGCCAGCGCCGGTGACAGCCACAGATAGTAGATCTGCGGCGCGCTGAACCAGCGCTGCATGACCTGGGGATGGTCGAGCGGCGTCCAGATGCTGATCGCGAGCAGGAAGGCGAGCGAGAGAACCAGGCTCGGCAACGCCATTCTGCGCCCGAAGGCCTGGGTGGCACCCTCGGTCTTGAATACGAGCCAGGTGGCGCCCAACAGAGCGTAGCCGGCGACCAGCCCGAAACCGGTCACGACCGCGAGCCCGTTGAGAAACCCATGGACCTCGCCGGCGAAGACGCCGTCCTTGACCGCGATGCCGTCGATATAGCCGCCCAGCGCCAGGCCTTGCGTGAACGCGGCCAGGATCGAGCCGCCGCTGAAGGCCCAATCCCATGCCCGGCGCCCGCGCGTCGCGCGAAACCGGTACTCGAAGGCGACGCCGCGAAAGATCAGTCCGAACAGCATCAGCACCAATGGCAGATAGAGGCCCGGCAGGATCGTCGCGTAGGCGACCGGAAAGGCGCCGATCAGCAGGGTGCCGCCAAACACCAGCCAGGTCTCGTTGCCGTCCCAGATGGGCGCGACCGAATTCATCATCACGTCGCGGTCGGATTCGGCGGGGGCCAGCAGAAACAGGATGCCGATGCCGAGATCGAAGCCGTCGGAGATCACGTACATGGCGATCCCGAACGCCATCGCGATGCCGAACAGGAGGGGAAGGGAATACGCCAATGGCGTCAATCCGCCGGCTGGCCGGCCGGCGCCGAATCCTTGCCGGGCCGGACCGCCATCGGGTGCTCCGCCGGCTCCTCGATTTCCGGGCCGCGCAGCACGATGCGGCCGGCGTACCAGAAGAACGCCAGCAGCAGCAGCGAGTAGATAATGAAAAACAGCACCAGCGAGGTCACGACGGTGTTCGGCGGCAGCGGCGATACCGCGTCCGCGGTGCGCAGATAGCCGTAGACGACATAGGGCTGGCGCCCGACCTCGGTGACGGTCCAGCCGCAGAGGATGGCGAGAAACGGCAATGGGCTCGAAAACGCGCAGATGCCCGCGAACCAGCGCGTGTCGTAGAGCCGGCGAGACCACCGCAGCACCAGGCCGGCGAGCGCGATCAGGAACATCAGGATGCCGATCCCGACCATCAGCCGGAAGGCGTAGAAAACATAAGGCACCGGGGGCTGGTCGGCCGGCGGCACGGCTTTGAGGCCCTTGACGAGGCCGTTCCAGTCATGGGTCAGGATCAGGCTGCCGAGCTTCGGGATCGCGATCTCGTATTTGTTGCGTTGGGCCGCCATGTCGGGCCAGGCGAAGATCACCAGCGGCTGGCCGCGCATCGTGTCCCAGTCGCCCTCCATCGCGGCGACCTTGATAGGCTGGTATTCGAGCGTGTTGCGGCCATGCATGTCGCCGAGGAAGATCTGCAGCGGGGTCAAGACGATCGCGATCCACATCGCTGCGGAGAAGCCGGCCTTGGCGATTTCGACATGCCAACCGCGCCACAGGTAAAAGCCCATCACGCCGAGGACGACAAAGTCGCCGGCGATGTAGGCGGCGGTGACCATATGGGCGAAACGATACGGAAAGGAGGGATTGAAGATCGCGGCCGACCAATCGGCGATCTGGAACTTGCCGTCGGCGAAGGTGAAACCGGCGGGCGTCTGCATCCAGCTGTTGGCCGCGAGGATCCAAAAGGCGCTGACCAGCGCGCCGAGCGCCACCATCACGCAGGCAACGAAATGGAGGCCCCGGCCGACGCGGTCCATGCCGAACAGCATGATCCCGATGAACCCCGCTTCGAGAAAAAAGGCCGTCATCACCTCATAGGTAAAGAACGGGCCGATGACATTGCTGACCGCGGCGGCATAGCCGCTCCAGTTCATGCCGATCTCGTAAGAGATGACCACACCGGTGACGACGCCCATGGCAAAGCCGAGCGCGAACAGGTGGATCCAGAAGCGCAGCAGATGGCGGTAGACCGCACGCCCGGTCGCCAGCCACAGCACGTTGAGCAGCACGATGTAGCCCGACACGCCGATGCTGTAGGCCGGCCACAGGATGTGATACCCGATGGTCAGGGCGAATTGGATGCGCGAGGCCAACACGGTTTCCGGGTTCACTGCTCGCTCCCACCGTCTCGCAGAATCTCGGGATCGCGCCGAGCCACGGCCTCGCTCACCGGCCGCGGATTGTGCATGTGGCGAAGCTCGTTTGCCCTAGAGCGCGAGAGCGCGCTCGACCTCAGCAACCAGCTGGATGCTGTCGATGGGCTTGCGCAAGACCGGTCCCAGCGCCTCGTCCTCGATCCCGGGGATGTCGTGGCCGGTAAGGTAGATGATCTTGATGCCGGGGCGGCGCAGCCGGGCCATGCGGCCGAGCGCCAGCCCGTTCACCCGGTCCGGCATGACGATGTCGGCGACCATAAGGTCGATCGGCCCGTCCCCCTCCAAGGTCTGCAAGGCCAGGCGGTGATCCGGCGCGACCATGACCTCGTAGCCGGCCGCCCGCAAAATCTTGGCCGCCGCCTCGGCGAACACCGCGTCGTCATCGACAAGAAGAAGCCAACCCGGCGGGCGGTTTGGCGTCGCGCTATCAGCGGCACTCATGGCAATGCTCCGGCAGCCCTGGCGCGCAGGTCGCGGCGCACGTCGTCGCGGCCGCACTATATCGTTGGCGCCAAAGCGGCGGCAACGGATAACATCGCCGCATGGCGCGACTTTGGGCAGATCCCGATGCGCCAATCCGGCGAGACGGAACATAGGGGCGAGGAGCAGAACCAATGAGCCAGATGGCCCAAACGTCGATCGCGGCGCTGATCGAGAGGAACCATCAGCAGCTGCTCGACAACTGGCTCGCTTGCCAGAAGCGCGAGGGCGCCTTGCGCGGCGGCCAGATCAAGGAGTCGGAGCTGGTCGACCACTCGCACCGCTTTCTCGACGAGCTGCGCAACAGCGCGGCGGCTGGCCGCATCGACGATGTCACTGCGCCCGAGTGGACGTTAACGCGTGAGATTTTGGAGGAGCTGGCGCGCGGCCGCGCCGGTATGGGCTTCAGCCCGTCGGAGACGGCGAACTTTGTGTTTTCGTTGAAAGAGCCGCTGTTCGCGCTGATGCGCCGCGAGGCGGGAAACGACACGCAGGCGCTCGCCGATGCGACCTGGACGGTGTCGGCGTTGCTCGACCGGCTGGGCCTCTACACGACCGAGCTCTACCAGAAGAGCCGCGAGGAGGTGATCCGGCGCCAGCAGGACGAGCTGCTGGAACTCTCGACCCCGGTGATCCGGCTGTGGGACGGCATCCTCGCGCTGCCGCTGATCGGGACGCTCGACAGCGCCCGCACCCAGACCGTCATGGAGAGCTTGTTGGAACAGATCGTCGCATCCGGCGCCGAGATTGCGATCATCGACATCACTGGGGTCCCGACCGTCGACACTCTGGTGGCACAGCATCTGATCAAGACCGTCTCGGCCGCGCGCCTGATGGGTGCCGACTGCATCATCAGCGGTATCCGTCCACAGATCGCCCAGACCATCGTGCATCTCGGCCTCGAGCTCAACGTCGTCTCCAAGGCGACGATGGCCGACGCCTTTGCGCTGGCGCTGCGCCGTCTCGGCAAGGCTGTCGTCGGGCTCGGCAGCAGCGGCGCCGATCGGGCCCAGCGGCAGGCAGGTTAGGGCCGGCGATGGGCGAGATTCCGATCCTGCAGATCGCCGATTGCCTGCTGGTCTCGATCCAGGTCGACATGCACGATCGGCTCGCCCTGGCGCTGCAGGACGATTTGACCAACCGGATCGTCGAGAGCCGGGCGCGCGGCGTGATGATCGACATCTCGGCGCTCGAGATCGTCGATTCCTTTATCGGCAGGATGCTGAACAACATCGCCGGCATGTCGCGGGTGCTCGACGCGGTGACGGTCGTCGTCGGGATGCGGCCGGCGGTGGCGATCACGTTGGTCGAGCTGGGGCTCACCCTGACCGGCGTGCGCACCGCGCTGAATGTCGACAAAGGCCTCGCCATGATCCGCCGCATCATCGACGGCGAGGAGGGTGCGGGTGCCGGTCGAGGCCAGTGAGACGATGCCGGTACGGACCTCCGACGATGTGGTGCGGGTTCGCCAGGCAGTACGGGCGCGGGCGGTCGCCGCCGGGTTCAGCCTGGTCGATCAGACCAAAATCGTCACCGCGGCGAGCGAGATCGCACGCAACACGGTCGATTACGGCGGTGGCGGCACCATTTGTCTCGAGGTTCTGCGTGAAGGTCCGCGCCGCGGGGTTCGGCTGACCTTTGCCGATCAGGGGCCGGGCATCGCCGATCTCGAGCGGGCAATGACCGACGGCTATACGACCGGCAACGGCTTGGGGCTGGGGCTCAGCGGCGCCAAAAGGTTGTGCAACGAATTCCTGGTGAAATCCGAGCCAGGAACCGGCACCATCGTGACCTTGGCGCGTTGGCGATAAGATGGAAACGCGGATCGCCGATCCCAGTCAGGTCAGTGAAGGGCGCCGGTTGGCCGTCGAATTTGCGCGCCGGACCGGGGCCGACGCTACGGCGCTCGCGCGCATCGCCCTGGTCGCCACCGAGATGGCGACGAATTTGGTCAAGCATGGCGGCGGCGGCACTCTGGTCGTCGACCGCTTTGACGACGCCGACGGCCAGGGAATCGAGCTGATGGCGCTCGACCGGGGTGCCGGCATGGCCGATGTCAGGCGCTGCCTCGCCGACGGCTATTCGACCGCCGGCAGCCCCGGCACCGGGTTCGGTGCGATTAGCCGGCAATCCGACCGGCTGGCGGTGTTCTCGCGCCCGGGACTCGGCACCGCGGTGATGGTCCGTTGGATCTTCGAGGCCGCCCCGAAACGGCCGTCCGGCGTCGAGCTCGGCGCGGTCAGCGCCCCCTATCCCGGAGAGACCGTGTGCGGCGATCACTGGGCGTGCGGCGCCGGCATGGCGGGGCGCACCTTGCTCGTCGCCGACGGTTCGGGGCATGGTCCGGAAGCCGCCCGTGCGGCCCACATGGCGGCCCAGATCTTTGGCGAGCACCTCGACGAGGATTGCGAGAAGCTGGTCGAGCGGATGCATCGCGGCTTGGCGCCGACCCGCGGCGCGGCGCTGGCGATCGCGCGCATCGACGAGAGCCGGTCGCTGATCCGCTACGTCGGCATCGGCAACATTGCTGGGACCCTGGTCAGTGACGGCGATGTTCGGCGCATGGTCTCGCATAACGGGATCGCCGGGCATCCGGCCGCGCGGATTCGCGAGTTTACCTATCCGTTCACCGGCAACCCGCTGGTGATCCTGCATTCCGACGGGCTGTCGGCAAAGTGGGGGCTGGCCGACTATCCGGGGCTAGCCGCGAGCCATCCCTCGCTGATCGCCGGCGTATTGTTTCGCGACCATCGCCGCGGTCGCGACGACGCCACGGTGGCGGCGATGCGCGCCTCATGAACGCCCGCCTGCTGATCCTGCCGCTCGCGGCCGAGACCGACATCGTGCTGGTGCGCAAGCGCGCCCGCCGGCTCGCCGAGCTGGTCGGCTTCGAACCGCAGGATCAGACGCGGATCACCACTGCGGTCTCGGAGATCGCGCGCAACGCGCTCGAATATGCCGGCGGGGGCCGGGTCGAGTTCCGCCTTGGCGGCGAGGCGACGCCCCAGCGGTTCGAAATCGTCGTCACCGATCGCGGGCCAGGCATCGCCGACCTCGATGCGGTGCTCGACGGGTCGCGGCAATCGGCCACCGGGATGGGGATCGGGCTGATCGGCGCGCGGCGGCTGATGGACGATTTCGCGGATCGAGACCGCGGCCGGCTCCGGGACCGCGGTGCGGCTCGCCAAACTTTTGCCGAAGCGTGCGCCCCCGGTACGTCAGGCCGAGTTGCAGCGGATCGCCGAGGCTCTTGCCGCCGAGGCGCCTGCCGATCTGATGGAGGAGATCCGGCGGCAAAATCAGGACATGGTGATTCAGCTCGAGGAGCTGAACGCGCGGCAGCAGGAATTGAGCCGGCTCAACCAGGAGCTCCAGGACACCAACCGTGGCGTCGTGGCGCTCTATGCCGAGCTCGACGAGCGCGCCGACCATCTGCGCCGGGCCGACGAGCTGAAATCGCGTTTCCTCTCCAATATGAGCCATGAGTTCCGCACCCCGCTGAACTCGATCCTGGCGTTGTCCCGCCTGCTGCTCGGACGTACCGACGGCGAGCTGACGGCGGAACAGGAAAAGCAGGTCCAGTTCATCCGCAAAGCGGCGGAAAGCCTGACCGAGCTGGTCAACGACCTCCTCGACCTCGCCAAGGTCGAAGCCGGCAAGATCGTCGTGACCCCGATCGAGTGCAGCGCCGAGGGGCTGTTTGCCACCTTGCGCGGGATGCTGCGCCCGCTGCTGGTTGGCGACGCCGTGGGGCTGGTTTTCGAAGACCCGGCCAACATCCCGCCGCTGCTGCAGGACGAAGCCAAGCTGTCGCAGATCCTGCGCAACCTGATCTCCAACGCGATCAAATTCACCGAACGGGGCGAGGTGCGGATCTGGGCAGCCTACGACCGCGATGGCGACACCGTCAGCTTCAGCGTGCGCGACACCGGCATCGGCATCGCCGAAGAGGACCTGGAAATCATCTTTCAGGAATTCGGGCAGGTCGCCAATCCGATGCAGAGACGCATCAAGGGCACCGGCCTCGGCCTGCCGCTCTCGAAGAAGTTGTCCGAGCTGCTCGGCGGCAGCATCACCGTAGAAAGCGCGCCCGGCGAAGGCTCGGTCTTCTCGGTCACGGTTCCGCGGATTTGCCGCGATGCCTCGGGTCTCGTCGACGGAACCGAGGATTGGCATGTCCAGGACGGGCGGCTCCCGGTTTTGGCCGTCGAGGACGACCCGGCCGACGCCTTCGCCATCGAGCGGATCCTGGCGCCGTCGCGCTATCAGGCGGTCGTCGCCCGCAGTGTCGCCGCCGCCCGTCACGCGCTGGAGCAGGTCCGCCCGGCGGCCGTCATCCTCGACGTGGTGCTGCTCGGCGACGAAAGCTGGCGGCTCCTGATCGAGCTGCGGCAGCGCGACGCCACCGCCGATATCCCGGTGCTGGTGGTTTCCTCGGCCGGCGAGGAGCGCAAGGCGATCAATCTCGGCGCCGACGAATACCTGGGCAAGCCGATCGATCCCGAGCGGCTGATCGGCCTGCTCGACCAGCTGACCGGACAAAGCTCGGTGACCCGCGTGCTGCTGATCGATGACGAGGAAGTGTCGCGCTACCTGGTGCGCCAGCTGCTGCCGCGCGGGACCTACGATCTCCGGGAGGCGGCGACCGGGGTCGAGGGGTTGGCCCGGCTCGAAGACGAGCGGCCGGATATCGTGCTGCTCGACCTGAACCTGCCGGGGATGAACGGCTATCAGTTCCTCGAGCGACTCGGCAACGAAACCGAGCATTCCGGCGATCGTTCTGACCTCGATGATCCTCGGCAGCGAGCAGCGCGGTCGGCTCGGCAACGCTTCTCGAATCATTTCCAAATCCGACCTTTCGGCGCCGGCATTGATCGAGGCGATCACCGCTGCTCTGGCTGGCGCCGGGGAGCGCAGGCCATGAGCACCGCGGCGATGAAGGTGCTGGTCGTCGACGACGATGACGCCGGCCGGTACGTCAAGGCTCATATTCTTGCCGGGCGCGGTTATGCGGTCACCGAAGCCGGGTCGGGGCATATCGCCATCGAGCAGGTGGCGGCAGATCCGCCGGACCTCGTGCTGCTCGACGTGAGATTGCCGGACATCGGCGGCGTCGAGGTCTGCCGGCACATCAAGGCCGCCTTCCCGCAGATCGCAGTGCTGCAGACCTCGTCGGCCTTGAGCAGTGCGCAGGAACGCGCCGCCGCGCTCGACGGCGGCGCCGATTCCTACCTGATCGAGCCGATCGAGCCCGACGAGCTGGTCGCCGTCGTCAAGGCGCTGCTGCGCATGCGCAAGGCCGAGCAGGAGCTGCGCCAGCTGAACGAGACGCTCGAGGCGCGGGTCGCCGAACGGGCCCGGGCGCTGGCCGAGGCCGACCGCCGGTTCGAGGCCGAACAGGCCAACCGGCGCCAGGCCGAGGACGTGCTGTGGCACACCCAAAAGCTGGAGGCGGTCGGCCAGCTGACCGGCGGCGTCGCGCATGATTTCAACAATCTCCTGACGGTCATCACCGGCAATCTCGATCTCTTGCAAGAGGTCGTCGCCGGTAACCGCGCGATGGCGCGGGAGCGCCAGTTGAAGCTGGTCGCAGCAGCGCAGAACGCGGCCGAGCACGGTGCCCAGATGATCCGGCAATTGCTGGCCTTTTCCCGGCGCAGCGTGCTGCACTCGGAAACCGTCGACCTCAAAGCGGTGATCGCCGGGTTTGAGGATTTCCTGCGGCGGGCATTGGGCGAGGCCATCACTCTCGATCTCGCCTTCGCCCCGGATTTGTGGCCGTGCGACATCGACCCGGCCCAGTTCGAGGCCGCCATCCTCAACCTCGTCGTCAACGCGCGCGACGCGATGCCGGGCGGCGGCCACCTGCGCATCGCCTCGGGAAACCTCGACGCCGAACCGGCCGGCGACAGCGCAGAGCGCGGGCCGACCCCGGGCGCATATGTGTGGGTCAGCGTCTCGGACGACGGGGTCGGCATGGAGCCGGATGTCGTCGAGCGCGCCTTCGAGCCGTTCTTTACCACGAAGGAGGTCGGCCAGGGGAGCGGGCTCGGGCTGAGCCAAGTCTACGGCTTTGTCGCCCAGTCGAACGGTCATGTCGCAGTCGAGAGCGTGCCGGGCGCTGGAACCTGCCTCACCCTCTATCTGCCTCGCGCCGAGGGGGCGGTGCCGGGCCGCACGGCGCCGGCGCAGAGCGTCGGTGCGCCCTCGGGCCTGGCCGGCGAGACGGTCCTGGTGGTCGAGGACAATGCGGAGGTGCTCGGCCTCGCGGTCGCGATGATCCGCGATCTCGGCTATCGGGTGGTGGTGGCCGCCGACGGGGTCGAAGCGCTGGCGCTGCTGCGCGATGGCGCTGCGGTCGATCTCCTGTTCACCGACATCGTCATGCCGCGCGGGTTCAGCGGCGTCGCCCTGGCCGCGGAGGCTCGCCGAATCCGCGGCGAGATCAAGATCGTCCTGACCTCCGGCTATCCGGCGATGCGCGACCCCGCCCCGGGATCGAGCGCCGGATCGGGCGATTTTCCAATCATCCCGAAGCCGTACAGCCGCGACGCGCTGGCCCGGACGCTGCGCAAAGCCCTCGATTCGCGGACCGCCCCGCAACAGCCGCAGAATTGGCCGCGCGCGGCTGCGCGCTGATATAGCCCGGCCGGGGATCGGTTAGCCAGTGCGGATTGCGCGGTACTCGCGGCGGACGATCTCCAACAACTCCTCGGCTGAGGTCGTCGCCGCGCGGCTCTCAAAGGTCACCTCGCCGTGCTGCATCAGCATGACCCGGTCGCAGATCTCCAAGGTCTGCGCGTAATTGTGGGCGATCATGACGATGGCGATGTCGCCGCGCGCCTTCAGCCGCTCGACAAGGCCGATGATCAGCCGCGCCTCGCGCGCGCCCATCGCCGCCAAGCGGCTCGTCGAGCAGCAGGATGCGCGCCTGCGAATAGACCGCGCGGGCGACCGCGATCGCCTGGCGCTGTCCGCCCGACAGCATGCCGACTTCGAGCTCGACCGAGGGCACGTCGACGCCGATCTCCGCCAATGCCTCGGCCGCGCGGCGCCGCATCGCGCGATGGTCGAGGAACCGCAATGGCCAGCCACGCAGCAATTCGCGGTTCAAGAACATGTTGTGGTAGATGCTGAGCCCGTTGACCAGCGCCAGGTCCTGGTAGACGCATTCGATGCCGAGCGCCCGCGCGTCGTCGACCGAGGCGAGCGCGACCGGCCGCCCGTCGACGAACACCTGCCCGCGGTCGGGCTGGTGATAGCCGGTCAGGATCTTGATCAGCGTCGATTTGCCGGCGCCGTTGTCGCCGAGAATGCCGAGCGTCTCGCCGCGCGCCACCTGCATCGACACCCCGGCGAGCGCCGTCACCTTGCCGAACACCTTGACCAATTTTTCGGCGCGGATCGCCTCGCCGGCAACCGTTTCGACCGCGCCGCTCATCCGCCACCGCCGCCGCGCAGCCGCGCCAGATGGATGTTCGCCACCATCGCGATCAGGATCGCGGCGCCGATGATGATGTCGAAGGCGAAGGCGTTGATCCCCTGCAGGGTGAACCCGTCCTGCAAGACGCCGAGCATGATGCCGCCGACCAGCCCGCCGACGATGGTGCCGGCGCCGCCGGCGATCGCGGTGCCGCCGATCACTCCGGAGGCGACGCCCAAGAACATGATCGTGCTGCCGCCTGCCAGCGGATCGGTCGAGCCGACGCGGAACGCCTCCAGCAAGCCGGTGAACCCGCCCAAGGTGCTGGTCAGCACGAAATTGCCGATCTTGATGCGGTTGGTGGCGATCCCGGCCTCGGCGGCGGCGATGATGTTGCCGCCGGTCGCGATCGTGTGCAGCCCCCAGCGGGTATGGCGCAGCACGACATGCATGACCGCGACGACGGCGACCGCCCAGACGATCTCCGAATAGCCCCACGCCCCCATGATCCCGTTCAAGAACGGGCCGCCCGGGGTGTTGGCCGGGAAGCCGCGCGAGATCGTCAGGGTCACCCCGGTGATCAGGAACAGCATGCCGAGCGTGGTGAT
The DNA here is from genome assembly GCA_963795485.1 of uncultured Alphaproteobacteria bacterium. GTDB lineage: Bacteria > Pseudomonadota > Alphaproteobacteria > ATCC43930 > CGMCC-115725 > AP-15. Next base: position 71,656 of record CAWCIL010000003.1, on the reverse strand, counting down.
GAACGACGGCACCCTGAGCCCGATCGTGATCAGCCCGATGACGAGCCCGATCAGCGCGCAGACGGCGAGTGCGGCCACCATCGCCGCGACCACCGGCAGCCCGATCGACTGCGCGCGTTCCATGATGAACGGGGCGAGCGCGAAGACCTGGCCGACCGACAGGTCGATCTCGCGGCAGATCAGCAGCATGATCTCGCCGCAGGCGATGATCACCGGTGCCGCGACGAACTGCGACACCGTCTGCAGATTGTCGTTGGTCAGGAAATTGGCGTTGGCCAATTCGAAATAGATGACCAGCGCCGCCGACACGACGATGACGCTCGCCTCCGGCCGCAACACGAAATCATGGACCCGGCGGACGATGCCGCGGCGCGGTTCGCCGGCCCGGTCGAGCGGTCGACGGCGACAAGCTCACCCGCCGATCGGGCCGGTGCGCGGCACGATCTGCGGCTCGCCCGAGCTGCCTTCGTAGCGCGTCTTGGTGTCGAGATAGGGCTGCACGCTGTCCTTCGTGACGAATTTGAGGCCGGTGTTGATGTCGGCCGGACCCGACCAGCCCGCCCGACACCTTGTAGGCGAACATTTCCATGACCGTGTAGAAGCCCTGCAGATAGGGCTGCTGGTCGATCACGAAGTTGAGGAAGCCGTCATGCACCGCTTCGAGCGAGCGCGGCAACAGGTCGAACCCGCCGCCCTGCACGCCCTTCTTCGGCAGATCGTACTGGCGCATGATCAACCCGATATTCATCGAATTGGCGCCGCCGGTGCCGAACATCCCGCGCACGTTCGGGTGGCCCAGATAATAGGCGCGGATCTTCGACAGCCCGACATTGACCGTCGGATCGGTGGCGATCATCGTCGCCTCGATCTTGGCCCCGGATTTCTTGATCGCGTCCATCGCGCCGTCGACCCGCGGCTGCAGGTTGAGCTGCCCTGGTGTCGCGATAAAGATCGCCACCTCGCCGGAGCCGACCAGCTTGACGATGCGCTCGCCCATCAGCTGGCCGGACAGGAACAGATCCTGGCCGATATAGGCGAGCCGCCGGTTGCCGCTGCCATGCGGCGCATCGGCGTTGTAGCTGAACACCGGGATGCCGGCTTCGAGCGCGCGGTCGATCGGCCGGTCGAAGCCTTTCGGATCGACGATGCACACCGCGATCGCGTCCACCTTGCCGGCGATCGCGGTATTCATCGCGTTGACCATCTGCGCCACGTCGGAGGTTTCCGAGCCGGTCCACTGATAGTCGCAGCCCAGGAGCGCGCAGGCATCGTGGATGCCGTACTGGCAGGGCACGAAAAACGGCCCGGTGGTCACATGGTTGACGAACACGAATTTCCACCGCGGATGCGCCGGAAACGGCCCCTCCTCCGCGGCCTCGGCACCGCCGGCCATCGGCCATCAGCGCCGCCGCCACCGGCCCCGCCGCAACCCCCTGCATCACCGCGCGCCGCGGCAACCCCGCCGCCACCGCCGCGGCAATATCGCGAGACCGTTTCTTCATGTCGCCTCCTCCCCCGTTCCTGTGTTGCGGCGCATCCCGGACGCCGAGCGACGCCCGCTGAACATAGCCGGCCCGGCACACCGGGTCACGAGCCCACTATCCCGGAAAGGCCTTCCCGCCGCGCCAACCCATCCCAGGACAAAGAGAGGCGGCGCCGGATCAGCGCCGCCCCAAAGGATCTTAGTGATGCCGAACCCTGGCGTCCTGGCTAGGTCTGCCCTCGTCGCTACAAGCCCCGCGCGGCAGTTTTCCTAGTGGCAGGGGTCCGTTTACGGAGCCGTCACTTGATCTGCCAGTTCTGGCTGCTCTTCGAGAGGTTGCAGGGCTCGATCCTGAGCTGGGTGCCGTTGTCGATATTCCCCGCATCGAGGCACATTGCGCTGTTGGGATTGTAGAGTTCACCCTGCCAGTAATACCATTTCTGGGCTACGGTCCCGTTACAGGGATAGGATTCGACGAGGGTTCCGGCGGCCTTGCCAGCCCCAGTGACATCGACACAGCGTTGAGCGCCCAATGCATAGATCGTCATGCCGACGCCTCCTGTGTAAATTAACTGGTATTGCTGGTTTGCCCCCGCATGGCAGTCGTAAGCCTGGATTGGTGTCAAATTGGTCAGGCTTGCGCCCCTGACGTCAGCGCATTGGTAGGCCCCATAGGGGGCGTTCGAGGGGCCAACCGACAGCACCGCGGCGTTACCAGACGAGGCTCCGAGCAAAGAGATCGAGCCGCTTGCCAGAGCGGCGAGTACAGCAGCAGTCTTTAGCGTTGTCATCGACCGGCTTCCTTCCATTCTTGGATTCCTTGCGGAACCTCTCGATCAATACGAGTTCGGCGGGAGCAAGTCTGTGAAGAGCATCACATGAGCCCCAAAATTCGACGCCCTTTGACAATTTTTCGCCACCTTCGCCTTGCCGTGCGCGAGATCGGCAACGCACAGGTTCAAAGTCGGCCGAAGCCCGGTGCGGCCGTCCGCCTCTGCCCATTGCTTCGACGGCATTGTCTCTCGATACCGATCCAAATCCTGCCGCTCCTTGAGCCGCCGCCCCTCCCGATCGCTCATCGGCCGAACCGTCACCCCAAACACCCCCCGGAAACCCCAGGGGCAGTGTCATCTCCAACGCGTCTGGCCTAGCCCGCCGCTTGCGCCGACGGCACAAGGGATGGGTCGGATAAAAATCGATGTGCTTGGGTTGCGCTCGCGTTGCGACTGGCGCTGTAGGCGCACCAAATAGAGATGTCACCGGTTCTGCCATTTAGAAATGTCACTCTGGTTGGGTCGGGCGGCGGGCGGGCGCGGAGCCCCGGCGTAGCGCAGCGCCCGACCGACGACCGCGGCAGGGCGCTCGAAACCGCTCCGACTTTTTTACCGAGCGGGCCCGAGCCCGCTCGGCTCGTAGAAAAGCTCAGCCGACCTTAAAGAGACGCGCGTCGTGCTGATCGCGGCGGCGCGGCGCGCGATCGCTGCGCCGTTCAGGCTGGCGACGCAGCTGCTGCTCGCGGATGAAAGCAAGCGCGGCCCCGAGCTGTTTGTTCTCGACGATCGCGGCCTGCGAGACTTGGCAAATCTTGTCAAAGGTCCGATACGCCAGTTCGACACCCCGATAGCGGATCGACAGCCGGCCGTCGGGATGGTCGACGACCGTTACCCGCTTGCCGATCGCCGCTTTGGCCTGGTCGCTCGGCTCCAGGAGGAACATCACCTTGTCGTATTGCAGGGTCAGCGCCCGCGACAGGGTGCGTTCCTCCTTCCAGGCAAAGGCGTCGTCGAGATCGTCGGCGGCACGCAGCCGCCGGTGCAGATCCTTGCTGTTCGACGGCGCTTTGGCAAAGCGCCTGTTGTAATCGGCCGTGAATGCCGGGAGGACCGCGTTCCCCTCAGCCAGACTGGACGCACCCGCAAGCCGTAGCTCCTTGACCAGGCGGTCCTGCAAGGTCTTATGCGCGCGCTCGACCCGGCCCTTGGCCGGGCTCGAATTGGCACAGATGATGTCGATGTTGAGCGCATGCAGGGCCCGGCCAAACTGGGTCATGCCGTCGCCGCCGAGCGCACCCGGATGGTTGACCCGAAACACGCCATGCTTGTCGCTGTAGAACGCGACTGGCTTGCCCCAGGCCTCCAGGTAAGCGCGGGCCGCATGAAAATAGGCGAAAGTCGACTCGCTCTCGACAAACTGCAAATGCATCAGCCGGCTGGTCGCGTCGTCGACAAACACCAGCAAAGTGCATTGCGGCCCGCGATCCTCGAACCACCAGTGCTCGCAGCCGTCGACCTGCACCAGCTCGCCGATGCACTCGCGCCGGTGACGGGGTTGATGAACCTGCTGGCGCCGTTGCTTGCGGTCAGCCCAAATCCTGGCCTCGATCATCCATAACCGGAGCGTCTCGCGGCCGAGCGCAATCTTGTGCACCTCGCGCAACTTCTCGGCCGCCAGGGTCGGGCCGAAATCCCAATAGCGCTCGCGAATGATCGCCAACGCCTGGCTGCGGAGCTCCTCAGGCTTGCGCCGGTTGCTCGGACAACCACGCCGCTTCGAGATCAGTCCGGACCCGCCCTCGGCCCGGTAGGCCTTCAACAGCCGATATACCTGCCGCCGCTCGAGCCCCAGCAACTGCGCCGCCGCCGGTGTTGTCAGCCGGCGCTGATCCAAGTCCCGCAGCACCTCGAGCCGCGTCAGCTCCCCATCGCTCATCAGGCGTACCGTCACCCCAAACACCCTCCCAAAAATCCTCGGCGAGTGTCATTTCAAACTGGCAGACGGGTGACATTTTAATCGGGCGCCTACAGGCGCGTGTCGCATAAGACGATTCTGGAAAACACAGGGCCAGCTCCCTATCGCGGCGGGTAGTCCTCAACCGACTGCAACAGATCGATTACGTCTGCCGGCACCGGATAAAATCGAAGAGAACTCGTCCGGTCAGGCTGGGGTCGATCTCATACAGCGTCCCTAGGGGCTTTTCTTTGTCGCATGGCGGTTGTGAGCCGGGTCCTTCGCTAAGCGTTGCTTGCCTGGGCTGTTGATACGGAACCGGTTACCGTGGGCGATGCCATTGCGCAAGTGATAGACAAGCTCAAGGATCGGTGCCTTATCAAAATATCTATGAGTGGTAACTCATCACGAGCGTCAGCAACGCGCCCATTGCCCAAAGGCGCAAGGAAATCGCATTGGAGACTTTGATCCTCGCGGAGCACGTCGAGATGGTAGCGGAGATCAAGCATATCGACTGTACCATCCTTCCGCTTGATTTCGCCTATGGGATGCGCGGACGACGCAGGGAGAATTGATGGACTGCGAATGACCGCGACATGGTGCGCCGCCAGAAAGGAGTAGTAGCCGGTCATCAAACGCCGGGCCATTATCGCGACATCTCGTTTCGCTGCACCGTCGCTCATCGCCTTAGCGTTTAGCGCCGCGACCTGAGCGGTGACGCTCTGGCCGTCAGTCGTGATCGACCCCAACGTTTCGTGAAGGCGCTAGGCATCTTTTCGCCTCCCGAGCGCCGTTGATCTGAAACCACCTTTCCGAAGTGGTGCCATCCTCTGAAATAAGCGTCAGCGAATGCACAGGAATGTTCGGATGATTGGTCACTTGGCTAAAATCCGACGCGCTTCCTCGGCAGACGCAAAATTAAGGGTCAATGGCGTGAGAAATGGCTCAATCTCGCCATGAGGGTTCGTCCAAAACATCTGGAGAGTGAATTTCATTCGTTGATGATAGGCGCTTAACGACGAAAATGAAATCAGCAAACCAGATTCCGATATGCGCTCGACCATATGAATAACCGATCCGATCCATTATTTGGCTATAGGGGTCATTCTTGCAGTGACTTACTGCCGATGCGTGTCTTCAGTGACTTCCGAAGTGTAGTATATTTGATATAGTGTAGGTTAAGAAAATTTTCAGGTTCAGTTATGCCCCGAACGTCCGCTGCACATTCGTATTTGCGTGAAAATATTCCGCCCAACTTCGTACGAATGTTGTTCAGAGATAGATCTCCGGAGATGTGCAATTGATACTCGAAGGATTTGCAACGCTAAGTTTATTGTGCGGTGGTCATTGCAATCAGGAACGGGAGCCCATGTGAAGAAGACCACCCCGCCGATTACGAGAAGAACGGCAAGCACGATCCATAGCCCAACTCGCATGGATTTCATTGCCGCCTCCGTAGCAGCCCTTTTTTTCGTCCCTGCGCTCTCATCTAGCCCGTGGCGTAGCCGCGAAATCGTGCTCTTTCCCACGCCGTAGCTGCGCGCGAGTTCGGCAAGCGTCGCGCCCTGCGCCCGCCGCCGCCGTGCTTCGGCCTTCTGCGCGTCGGTGAGTTTCGGCGGGTCGGCCCATGTGCTGCCCGCGCTTCTGCGCCCGGCTGCGGCCCTCGGCGGTGCGGGTGCGGATAAGGTCGCGCTCCACGTCGGCGAGGCCGCCGAGAACGGCGATCATCAGCCGCCCGGTGCTGGTGCCGGTGTCGGCCCACGGCTCGGCCAGTGAGCGGAATTGCGCCTTGGCGTCCACGATCTGCTTGACGATGGCGAACAGGTCGAAGGTGCTGCGCGCGAGGCGGTCGATGCGCGTCACCGTCACCACGTCGCCGGGGGCGAGGGCGGTCGAGCATTTTGAGAAGCTCGCGCCGGTCGTTGTGCGCGCCCGTCACCTTCTCGCGGTAAATCTTGGTGCAGCCCGCACCGCGAAGCTGCTCAAGCTGGGCGTCGAGCGTCTGCCCGTAGGTGCTGACGCGGGCATAGCCGAGGCGGCGGTTTTGCGGGTGAGTTTCAGTCATATCTTACGGGAAGCGTAACCCTTTGATCGGGCTGGCTCAAGGCATTTTCCCGAAAGTCTTCATTTCTGCACGCGAGAAATTTTCTATCCCGCCCAGCAATCAATTTTTCTATCTCGCCCAGCAATCAATTCGGTGTCGCCGCCGGAACCTTCCTAATTCGACACCGTAATTTGCTTACGGGATGCGCCGATAAGCCGGATCATCGTGCTGAAGGGCTGGTAAATTCCATTAAAGTAGGTGACTTTGGCGGGAAACACTGGAGGGGTCGATGGAGCGCGTTGCGCGATGCCTATGCGGCGGGCTGAAGGCGATCGTCACGGGTGATCCGGATCGGGTCTATGTCTGTCATTGCAAGGTATGCCAACTGCGAACCGGGGCCGTAATGCACTCCGGTGCATACTACCGAAGAACGCAGGTCAGGCCGGAAGGCGCAGACAAGATCTACAGCCGCCCTAGCGACAGCGGACGCACCGTTCATCTCCATTTCTGCCCGAATTGCGGCTCAACCGTCTGGTGGGAGGGCGGACCATCCCCTGATTACTGCGGTGTCCCGGTCGGCTGCTTTGCCGATCCGGGGTTTCCAGCACCAACATATTCTTTATATGAGGAATTGATGCACCGCTGGATCGGCTTGCCTGCTAGCGTCCGGGATCATTTTGAGCAAAGTCGGCCGCCGGGCCATATTCCCGTCCCCGCCTCGTAGATTTAGCGCAGCACTTCCATACCGGAGCCGGCGTGCACCAATGTGGGTGCGCCGGTGATGACGAGGGCGCTGTCGACAGTTAGCCCGCCGCCACCGGTGCCACGCTCGGCCTTTCCGAAATTCTTCATTTTCGCGTCATCGCTCAGTCGGGTGTCGAGGTCGACTCCGTCGTTTCTGGGAACCGACGATATTCCCGGAAAATCCGCTCCAACCATTCGACCGGGCGCGCCTGAAATTGCCGCAATCGCGTCGTATGTTGCGATCGAGATTGGTCCTTCGGGACCGGGGAGCGCGCGGCAGAGGAGATGTCGAAATGCCGCCGAATTCGGGCTGGGCCGCCTGAAAATCCTCTGCAGAAAACAGGCGGAACAGGAGTGGCGGGACGCGTCGCCGAGGGCCGGCCGGGCAATCCTGCGGGCCGGACATCCTGAGCGAGGATTTCGACCGCCTGCTCGCCGGGATCCGCGGCTGCCGGGTGTGTGCCGCGCATCTGCCGCTGGGGCCGCGTCCGGTCGTGCGCGGCCGGCCTTCGGCGCGGCTCCTGGTCGTCAGCCAGGCGCCGGGAGCGCGGGTGCACGCGACCGGGCTGTCGTTCGACGACAACAGCGGCGATCGGCTCCGCCGCTGGCTCGGGCTCGAGCGCGACGCCTTTTATGACGAGAGCCGGGTGGCGATCCTGCCGATCGGCTTCTGCTATCCGGGACCGGCCAAGGGCGGCGACCTGCCGCCGCGGCCGGAATGCGCGCCATTATGGCATGCGCGACTGCGCGCCCTCTTCCCGGCGATCGAGTTGACCCTGCTGGTCGGCGGCTACGCGATCCGCCATGACAACCAGCATTTCCCGCCACCCGCTCGCGTCCCTTGGCGGGCAGCCTGCGCATCACATCGCAAAGGGGGTCAAAATTAGACGCCGATCACCCCCATACCGGGGTCAATCTTCCACGCCGAAACACACCCTCGACAGGTAGGGTGTGCATGATTCGGTTTGATGAGTGCAGCCGAGTCGGGGGTAATCGCCCGTCGATCGACCTGCACGGCCATCTGGCTGGTATGCTGTTGCTGGCCGCAAAAGCCAAAAGGCCGCTCAACGAGAGCGGCCTTGAGGTCGGGTACATAAAATTGGTTGCGGGGGCAGGATTTGAACCTGCGACCTTCAGGTTATGAGCCTGAATAATGGACACCGAACCACTTTCGATCAATTGCGTTCATAAGCGATAACTCACTGTATATTAACATAGTCTCTTGACATTTCACACGCTCATGCTATCCCTTCTCCGCATCAGATCGGCTTTCGGATGTTACCTATACGTTACCTGTAGGCGACCGTCAGGTTCCCGCATCAGGTCGCGGCGGCGGAGGGTTTGATGGCGAGATTGACAAAGCGGGTGGTGGACCAGATCACGCCGGGTGACAAGGAGACGATGCATTGGGATGACGAACTCCGCGGGTTCGGCGTCCGGGTATGGCCGAGCGGTCGCAAGGTCTACATGGTCATGAGCCGGGTGAAGGGGCGCCTGCGCCGGATCACAATCGGGACGCACGGCGCGTTTACCGCGGAGAAAGCGCGTGCCCGCGCACACGAACTTTTGTCGGAAGCGAAGAACGGCCGCGACCCGGCCAAGGAACTCGATCAGGCGCGCAGGGCGCCGACCATGAAGGGTCTCGGCGAGCGCTTTCTCCAGGAGCATGTCACGGTGCGTTGCAAACCGGCGACACGGGCCGAGTACAAGCGCTCGGTCGAGCTTTTTATCAACCCGAAGCTTGGCACCCGCAAGGTGACCGATGTCGAGCGAAAAGATGTCGCGGAGTTCCACCAAGAGCTTCAGCACATCCCTTATCAGGCTAATCGGACACTCGGTGTCCTGTCCAAGATGTTCAATCTGGCCGAAGTTTGGGGCTTTCGACCCGATGGCAGTAATCCCTGCCGGCATGTGAAGAAGTATGCCGAGCAAAAACGGGAACGTTTCCTCGATCCTGCCGAAACCGCGGAACTCGGCCAGGTGCTGCGCGAAGTTGAACAAGATGGCTCCGAGACCAAGGCGGCCGTCAACGCCATCCGCCTACTGATGCTTACCGGCTGCCGGCTTAGCGAGATTATGACGCTCAGGTGGGAGGAAGTTGATCTGAAGGCGCGCGAACTGCGTCTTCCCAATTCCAAGACCGGTGCGAAAGTCGTCCCGTTCGGGAAGACGGCGGCCGCCGTTCTGAAGGGCATCGAGAAGCTGGATGACAATCCGCATGTCATCACTGGCAGAAATCCGGCCAGCCATCTGACCGACTTGCAGCATCCGTGGCGGCGCATCCGGTTAAAAGCGGGGCTTGATGGCGTACGCATTCACGACCTCCGACATTCTTATGCCAGCGGCGCGCTTGCGCTCGGCGAAGGGTTGCCGATGATCGGCAAGCTGCTCGGTCATACGCAGGTGCAGACCACCGCACGTTACGCGCATCTCGCGAGGGATCCTTGAAGATAGCCGGTAGCCGAGTCTCGGACACGATCGGTGCCGCGATGCTGAAGAAAACGAAGAAGAATGGTCGGAGTAACGCGGTGAAACCGCAGACTTACCCCCCCTCTTTCTCCAATCTCTGCTGAGAACCGTACTGCAGGTGAAGATTGATCGAAGAGAGCAGGAGTTGCCTACGTCTATAGCGTGAGACTGCGTTCGCGAGGGTCCTGAATTTCTCACCCGCCTCTGTGGAGAGACCGGGCTTCCGACCTTTTAAGCTGATACGACGAAGTCTCTCAGCACGACAGCATTGTTGTATTCCGCGTCCTTTGCCGCTAAGAGCAGGGTCAGAGGCTTCCACCCCTCGTCAGGTCGCACAGGGGTCGCTATCGCTCGGGAACTCTCCGCGGGTTCGGCCTGATAGCGCTCCCGGAATACAGCCCATCGCGTCGACCTTGCCATCGACCGGGGAAACGAGCGGTGCCCAGCCAGCGGGAAGCGGTCCATCGGCTTGCCGAAACAGGTAATCTCTTCATCGACCAGCGCCTTCAGAACGCGATCATGCACTCGGAGGACGGCTTCATCGTTGAGGCAGAGCTGGTCGCCGGGAAGCTGGGCCTCTCGCCCGACGCCTTCTGGCGGGAGATGAAGCGCGGCATCGTCTATGGCGTGGTGGAACGGGGCAAGGGCGATGATGCCGGACGCACAAGGCTGATCTTCCGCCACTGCGCCCGGTCCTGATCCGTGACACTGCAGCACGTGGCGCAATGACGAACCGACCGGATGACCAGCCCCCGTGGAAGGCAGCTCACCAGCGTGCTTGATGCACGAGGCGGACGACGCCTATATGGGCTATGCCGGCAAAGCCGAGCTGATCACCTTACTCGATGAGCTGATCGAGGCTGAACGTGCCGGGGCCCGGGTCACGCTCGAGAGCGCAGGCGGGCTTGGCAGCGGTCCGATCGCTGAGCTTATGCAGGCCATTCAGCGGGACGAAGCGCGCTGGTGCGCCATGCTGGCCGGTCACATCAAGGCGGTCGGCGAGGCACCTTCTCCGAAGGTCGGCGCCTTCTACGGCAAGGCGATGGCCATCGCCGATCTCGCTGAACGGATCACTTTCCTCAATCGCGGCCAGGGCTGGGTAGTGCGGAAGCTGCGCAAAATGCTGCCGCGCCTCCGCGCATCGATCGGCTGCATGCCGATCTCTCCGAGATGCTGCGATCGCACGAGGCCAATATCGCCGTCGCGAACGACGTTCGCCGGCCACGCCTCGTAAGCGTGTACGCGCACCCTTACCCGGCGTCGCGCGGCCCGAGCAGCATCGGCCCATAGCACAGCACGAAGAGCCCGAAGGCGGCGATCCACAAGCATGCCGAGACGATCAGAAGCGGCATGGCTCGCGCCGCATCGAAGGCGGCGGCGACGCGCACAATCGCCGCGAGGGTGACAAGGATATAAATTGCACTGGTGGCGCGATCCGCCGACAGGTCGCGTCCGGTGTGGCCGCGGGTGACGCGGGTCATCACCGCCAGAATCATCGTGCCGATCGCGCCGGCCGTCAGGGTGTGGATGGCGGCGCTTTGCGGCAGATCGGCATCGAGCATGGCCAGACCGAGCAAGGCCACGCCGAGCACCAGCCAGGCATAGCCGACATGGAGAATGAGGAGCAGCGGCTCCGCAACTGTCGCACTCCCGCGCCAGCGCAGCAGGCGCCACAGGTTGAGCACGGCGCCGAACAGCAGCAAAACGCCGATCGGGCGGAATGTCGATAAGAACGCCCAGCCGAACAGGCCGGCATGCAGGACGCCGAGCGCCACCTGGTCGATCTGGCCGTGGACGGCGGGGAGACCGGGGGCGCGGCGCTTCGCCAGCCAGTTCCGGGTAAAGCTCGGCACGATCCGGCCGGCGACCACCGATATCAGTGCGATCACGGCGGCAAGCCCGAGACGCCACCCGAGCCCTGTCGGCACGGCCGCGCCCTCGGCCTCCAGGTGCATCAGCAGATTGGCGATGCCAAGAACGGTCACCGGTACCACCATCGGCAGGTTACGCCAGTTCCGACCCGCAACGATCTCGCGGGTGACAACTCCGACCAGAACCACCGGAAACGACAGGTCGGCGGCGACCGCAAGCCACGCCGGCACAAGGGCCGAGACCAGGCAGGCGATTCGGCCCAGCAGCCACAACCCGGCCAGCAGCGCGAGCGGCCTGCCGCTGACCGGAAGCCGCCGGGTCCAGTTCGGGATGGCGGTGAGCAGGAAGCCGGCGACGGCCGCCATGACGAAGCCGAACAGCATTTCATGGATATGCCAGGCGAGCGGATCGAACCGGCTCGGCAATGCCGCCCCGGTCACGAACATGACGATCCAGAGCGCGAGCGCGAGCGCCGCCCAGAGCCCGGCCGCGAGAAAGAACGGTCGAAAGCCCTGGGTCAGGAACGCCGGCGTCCCACGACCAGCGAGGCCGTTGGCGGCGGATGCTCATTGCGCGCCGCCGATCGCTTCCGGCAGCGCCCGCGCGCCGGGCAGGAGACGCGCGACGAAGCGCGGGAAGAGCGGGCGCAGCTTGACGATGAAGTCCCATGCCATCAGCAGCGCGCCGAGCGCGAAGACGATGTCGCCGGGCATCCGCATCCATTGCCAGAAGAGTGGTCGTGTCGTAGAACGTCTGGCTTCGCGCATAGGCGAGCCCGTGCTCGTAGACGGCGTCGAGCTGCGGCCAGCCGATCGGGAAGAAGTTGAAGACGATCCAGAGGACGAGGCCGCCATTGTAGAGCCAGAAGGCCCACTGCCCGAGTTTCTCGCCGAAGGGATACCGGTCGGCGGCGACATAGCGCAGGCAGAAATAGATCAGCCCGATCCCGAGCAGGCCGAAGGCGCCGAACAGCGCGGTATGGGCATGGTTGAGGGTCAGGAAAGTGCCGTGCTCGTAGTAGTTCACCAGCGGAGCATTCAGCGTGCCGCCGCCGAAAACGCCGGCGCCGACGAAATTCCAGAAAGCGGCGCCGATGATGTAGGTGTAGGCGAGCCCGTATTTGAATTCGCCATGCGCCTTGATCAGCCGGTGATGCTGGATCGCCTCGATGATCAGCAGCACGAGCGGCAGCACCTCGATGAACGAGAACATGGTGCCGAGCGGCACCCACAGGCCGGGCTCGCCGGCCCAATAGAGATGGTGACCGGTGCCAAGCACGCCGCCGAGGAAGATCAGGATCAGTTCGAGATAGACGGATCGCTCGGCGAGCTGGCGCGAGACGAGGCCAACCGCCATCAGCAGATAGGCGCTGATCGCCGCGGCGAAGAACTCGAAGGACTGCTCGACCCAGAGATGGACGACCCACCAGCGCCAGAAATCGGTGATCGTGAAGGACTTCTCGATCCCGGTCAGCGGGATCATGCCAAAGACGTAGAGCAGCGCGATATTGACGGTGGATGCCCAGAGCAGGTGTTCGAGCCTGATCCGCCCGGTCCAGAATTGCCGCGTCGCCGCCGCCAGCTTCGCGCGGGTCGGCCACAGCCCGCGGAACACGAGCAGGCTCCAGATCACCAGGCCGGCGAAGAAGCCGATCTGCCAGGCGCGGCCGAGCTGGATATAGGACAGACCCTGATTGCCGAACCAGAACCAGCCTTCGTGGATGTAGCCCATGATGCCGAGATAATTGCCGGCTAGGGCGCCCACGACGATGAACAGCGTCACCCAGAACAGCAGATCGACGAGGAAACCCTGTCCCTTCGGCTCTCCGCCGCTGATCGCCGGCGCCAGGAACAGCCCCGCGCCGATCCAGGAGAGGCCGATCCAGACGATCGCCGACTGGATGTGGACGTCCCGCAGGAAGTTGAAAGGCAGGAAGCGATCGACCGGGATGCCGTAAAAGCTCGTCCGATCCGTATAATAGTGGGCCATGATCGAACCGGCGAGAATTTGCAGCAGGAGGATTGCCGCGACCACGAGAAAATATTTGCCGATCCGCCGCTGACTGGCGGTCAAGGGCGCGAATTTCGCCAGCACCGGGTCCATCGGCGCCTGGTCGGGATCGTTCAGATAGCGCTGAAAGATGAACAGCACCGCGCCGAATGCGAAGAAGACGAAGCAGAAGCTTATCCAGGTCCACCGGAAGGTGCTGGTGGTCGGTGTGTTGCCAACGAGCGGCTCAAAGGGCCAATTCTGCGTCCAGGACGCGGTCGTTCCCGGCCGCCGCGCAACCGTCGTGAGCGAAGAATAGATCAGGAAGTCGGCGGTCTGAGCGGCGGTTTGCTCATCGAGGCTGTAAGCCTGGGTCCAGCCCTTGGCGAAGTCGTGACGGAGCAGCGACTGCGCGATCTCGCCGCGCAACGTCGTGATCGCGGCGGCAACGGGGTCGGGAACGGTTGCGACCTGCTTGGTGAGATCGATGCCCTGCAGCTCGACCTGCATCGCTGCCCTGACCGACGCTTGCTCCTCCGCGGTCAAATCCGACAGCGCTTTGCCGTTCTTCGCCTTGGCGATGTTGGTTTCGGTCAGCGTGGCGAGGCGAACGAGGTTGGCGGCGGTATAATCCTCGCCGAAATACGATCCCATGCCATAGAGGCTGCCGTAATCCATCAGATCGGCTTTCTGGAAGCCGGCCTTGCCCGCCTGGATGTCGGCGGCTGACATAAGGAGCGTGCCGTCGGCGGAGACGAAGCGGTCCGGGAAGGGTGGTGCAGCCTTGTAGGTGAGGTCCGTCATCCAGCCGAGGAGAGCGAACGTCACGACGGCGACGGCCAACAGAATCCATTTGAGGACGTTGCTGACGGGATCTTCCGTCGGCCGATCGCGCATCTCCACGGCGGTGGTCATCGTTTTTCTCCTCTGGGCAATTGGCATTCCAGCGTTGTTTCCCTCCGCCTCGCAAAGGGCCCGATCCGTGGCAGGACAGCCCTGCCTCCGGCTCAGAATACGGACCATCCCTGGCTGCCCGCGACCGCGCCGAAGATCGTGACCAGGCTGAGCACGAGGAGAACCCAGTGCGCCCGATGCAGCCATGCAAAGGCGACCTCCGGCGCCGCCGTCGCCCATTCGTGAAAGCGCCGGTGGAGAATGAACGGCTCGGCCACGAATAGGATGAGGGTGAACAACAACCACAGGCCGACCATGGCGTGCATCCACCAAAACACCGCCGAATGGAACCGCTCCCACAGATCCAGGCGCGCCGTCATGTAGAAGCCGGTCAGGCCGACGATGATGACCGCGCTCCGCGCCTGCCAAACAAAGCGGTGCTCGATCGCCTGGAAGGCCCTGAGCCGATCGGCGCCGAGATCGCCGCGCCGAACCGCCGGCAGCGCGACAGTGGTCGCCATCGCCACGCCGCCGATCCAGATGACCACGGCGAGGACATGCAAGGCCCGCGCGAGGACAACACCATCCATGGCTGTTCCGCCCTTAGAACCCGTCACACGAAACCGGTGTCGGAGCCTATGCCCTTGGTGGGGGCGATCTCCTATTCATTTCGAAATAGTGTCGCGCAGCGAGTCTTTTCCGGCGATTGCTGCCCCCCGCCGGCGCAAATTGCTGTCCGCGCCGCAGCCCGACAAGCCGATTATCGTAGCCCTCGCAACTATCGCCCTTCGCGATATCAGCGGCGACCGATGGACAGGCGGCGGCGACGCCAGTCGATAAAATCGTCCGCAGCCGGGGCGACTGCGTCTTCGGCCGCTGCGGCAAAATTCTCCGGTCATCCAACAGTGCCTGGATCGAGCTCGAGGCGATGGTCGCGCACTTCTTTGACGCCCGGGATGTTTTCCGCGGCGATACGGAGAGCAAGGCGCTGCCGCTCGTCGCGTATCACTCCCCCGAAATCGACGATCCCGTTCTCGACGATCGCATTGACGACGCCGTGGGGCGCCCAAGGCTCTTTGTCGAGTGTCGCCATGAGCGCGTCGCGAATCGCCGCGTCGCCCATCGATGGCTCGCTGGCGGCCTTCGGACGAACCGACGATGAATGCGTGCAACAGGTTGGCGCGGCTGATGATGCCGACCATCGCGCCGCCCTTGACCACCGGAAGCCGCTTGATGTGGTGGCGTTCCAGGAGCCGCACCGCTTCTTCGAGAGAAGCGTCCTCGGCGACCGTCACGACGTCGCGGGTCATCACCTCCTCGACCTTGCGCCCATGCGCATGCGCGTATTCCTCCGCAAGCTGGCCTGGGGCAACGAGGAGTTCGATCCATCGGGTGCGATGCCGCTCGGTTCCGATCTCAGCCCGACGCAGGAAATCGCCCTCGGTGACGATCCCGACAAGCTTGCCGCGGTCCATCACCGGGAAGCCGCTCATATCGTATTGCAGCATCAGTTGCGCCGCCTTCTTCATCGAATTGGTGGGCGCGATCGAGATCACCCCGCGCGTCATCACCTCGGCAACCTTCATCGCCGTTCTCCTTAGAGTTCGGCCAATTTTCGCTCAACCGAACCGGATGCGCATTGATCCGGATCAATGCCGTCGAGCGAGTCGGCGGGTAATCGAGCATGGTCCTCTGAGACCGGAATGAGGCCGGCCGGCTTCGGTATAGCCTATGACCACATTCCTGGCGGTGACGCGGGGTAACCCGCCAGGCTCACGCATGGGTAGATCGAGCGTGATCGGCCCCGTGCCAGCATAACTACCGCACGATCGCTTCGGGCGAGCCCGAAGCGATCGCGCGTGACTGCTTTGCCGGTCCCGACCAGTCTTAAGGGAGATCAAGCGAGAAAGGACCGCGGCGTGGCCCTGCCCTGCAGAAGCATCAAAAGCGGCAGGGTCACCGCTGTACTGGCGTTCGGTTTGGTGGCGAACCTGGCACCACTCGCGACGTTCGCGGCGGTTATGCCCCAGATTACAGCGGATTGGAGCCTGACCGCCAGCGAGGCCGGCTGGATCGGGGGCATCTACTTTGCCGGTTATGCGGCGTCGGTCCCGGTATTAGCGGGCGCGACGGACGGGGTCGATGGCCGCTGGGTGTTCGTCGCCTGCTCTCTCCTCGGCGCTTGCTGCAGCTTCGCCTTTGCCGGCTACGCAGACGGTTTCTGGGTGGCGCTTCTATTGCGTTTCCTGAGCGGCGTGGCGCTTGCGGGTGTCCATATGCCCGGCTTGAAGCTCCTGGTGGAGCGTGTCGAGGGTCGATCGCGCTCGCGCGGCGCCGCTGTCTACACCTCGTCCTACGCACTCGGCAGCGCCGGCTCGTTCCTGATCGCCGGCATCGCCGATACCACCTTTGGCTGGCGAGCTACGTTTGTCGTAACCGGAATTGGTCCGTTGTTGGCGATCGCGGCGATCACCCTGTTGCCCACGGCATCGGCGCACTCGTGGGCCGAGACTCGCTTCCTCGACTTTCGACCTGTGCTCCGCGATCGCGCCCTGATGGCCTATGTGCTGGCCTTTGCCGGCAACACGTGGGAAGTGTTCGCTGTGCGGGTCTGGTTTGTGGCATATCTCTCCTGGACGCTGAGCCTGCCTCATAATTACCTGCCGTTGCCCGGGTTGGCAGTGATCTCGGGGCTCGCCTCCTTGGCAGGCTTTCCGATCAGCGTCGCCGTGGCAGAGATCGCATTGCGCTATGGGCGACGGGCGATTGTCGCGACCTGCCTGACGTCGATGCTGGTCTGCCTGGGGCTGGCCGCGACGGCGGGCGGGCCGACCGTCGTGGTCCTGCCGTTGCTGATGCTGGCGCAGATCACCAGCATCGCCGATGCCGGCGCGCTCTCCAGCGGCGCGGTCACAGCGGCCGACCCGGCACGACGGGGGACGGCGCTCGCCGCTTACGCCTTTACCGGCTACACTGCGGCTTTTCTCGGTCCAGTCGCGGTCGGTTTCGCGCTCGACCGGTTCGGCGGTGCTGGCAGCGCTATGGGTTGGGCTGCAGCGTTTGTCACCATGGCTTTGGGCTCGACCGCAGCCGCATGGGCGATGCGGGGCGGCCGCCACTGATCAACCTCTTCGTGACGCAGATGACGGCGAAGGAATGGCCGGCGACCGCGTGTTCCTCGCCGCTTGGTGGCCTCCGAGGGAAGGCCGGTCTGCTGGCTTGCCGCCTCCAATGAGGCGATTGACCGAAGATCGAAAAAACAGAGATGCTGCCTCAGATGCCGGCGGCGTGCCGTTTCGAGCGCTCGAGGAGGTGCCTGCTTCAGCACTACGGCGTCATTGTGCTCCGCATCGCGCGCACCGAAGACGAGTGTTACCGGCCCTTTGCGGGCCAGCTGCAGCAATTCCTCAACCTTAGCGCTATGGTGTTCGAGCTCGGCCATGTATCGCCGCTGGAATTCCTCCCAGCGACTGACATCGTGGCCGAACCAACGCCTTAACTCATGGCTCGGAGCGACATCGTGGAACCACTGATCGATGGCCGCCTCCTCCTTTGTCACGCCGCGAGGCCAAAGCCGGTCGATGAGAATGCGCGTACCATCGATCGCCGAAGGCCGCTCGTAAGCACGTTTCAGCCTGATGTCGAGTTGCTTCGTTGAGGTCGCCATTGCAAACTCCAAGGCAACGGTGCCAAGCCCTGACCTTTTTCCGCCACGTCCAGAGATCCAACGGCGGTCGGGGGACCCTACGCCGTAGGATCTCCGCGATACTCGGAAGGGGCTTCCGCGCGGGGGGAAAGGTGGATGCCCATGGCCTGCCTTCATTTGGGATGTGTAGGGGACGGTGGTCTTATTTCACGCCGCAAACGGTCGTCGATCGTCATGTGGATCGCGATGGTCGCCGCCGCGGCGGCTGCCATCTCCGCCCGAGACACAGGCTCCAATGCGGTTGCATCGCCCGAACGGATCGAGCAATGGCATCTGGGAAGCGAGCCCAGGCGTCATTGAAGATGGATGGACATCAGGCGGTCGAAGTGAACAAGCGGAGGAGGGCGCCGCTGAACGCCGCGCCGACCATCAGCAGCGCGGCGCCAACCGCGATGAAACCGACCAGTACCAGCACCCAAGTCGCGGTCATGATCAGCGACAGGATCCCCAGCACGATCGCGGCGATCCCGACCAGGATCTCCATCCCGCTGGCCGCAGCCGAACCCTCATAGAAGACGACCTGTGTCTGACCTGCGGAGGGAACCATCGGGACGGCTGCGAGCCGCATGGAGACGCCGCCGCTGAGGAGCAAGGCACCGCCGAAAACGACCAGGGCGGCGGGCACGAGATGCACAGCGTTGGCCCCGACGAGCGCCAAAATCCCGAGCACAATCCCGCTGATACCGGACAGGCAATTGACCATGACTTCGCCGCCGATCTGGGCTCTCTGCTGAGCCATTGCGGGATTGTCCGTCGCCGCTTTCCAATGTTCGGCAACGTTGTTGAACGCCTGGACGATCAACGCGATCCCGATGACGATTGTCGTGATCGACGCCAGGGCCTCGACCTTGATTCCAGCGAGGGCAATGATGGCGAGGACGATGGCTGCAATCCCGGCGGCACCCTCGGTCAGCAGGCCGACGGGCTCTGCTTCGCTCGCAAACCCTTTGCCTTCCACATAAATAGCCATTTCTGACCTCCTCGATTCAGGTACACGGCGGACCCAAGCGTGGCCGGGTATATTAGGAGCAAGAACCGAGTCCGCTCTGTTTCCCGACATTGATCTGGAACAACAAACCCGAGAGCCGGCGTGCTGAATCTCCGGCGGGGTGCGTCCGAAAAGTCTGTGACCGAGCGGTGTGAGAGCCCTGGAGTGTCGTTTCGCAGGTCATTTGCTCTCGATCAATGTGTAAGATCAAGGCGCCGACCTGCCCAGCCGCTACGCTGATTCCAAAATCGGTGTCTCTCCTCGGCAGCTGCTCACGTCACGAGAAACCTCGCAGATCGTGTCGCAACCGAGGAGGATGCGTGGTGTCGTCAGGCGAGCCTCGAGGCCCAACTCAGTTTTTGATCCGCGATACGGGGCCGCCGCATGAATTTCTGGAGGAGGACCTATAAGCGGTTCTCTGCCGGTCTTGCGTCAAGTACAGCTCCGTGCTGGGCGGCTTCACCCATTTTGCTGCTGAACGTCGTGAGAGACTGTGCGACATCGAGGAAGGTAGAGGAGCTTTGAAGGCCGAGTTCCGGGCCGCAAGGAACGATGATGAAACGACCGCCGCTGCCGAGTGGTATTGGGCTGCCACCAAACTCACGGGCGCAGACAGGCAGACTATGGCCCGCACCTGCCGGCGCGGAGCGCGTCAAGCGATTTCAAATCTATCGTTATGACCCCGACACACGCGCGCGGCCGCGGCTCGACACTTTCACAATCGATCCCGACAATTGCGGTCCGATGGTCCTCGATGCGCTGATCAAGATCAAGAACGAGATCGATACCACCTTGGCCTTTCGCCGATCCTGCCGCGAAGGAATTTGCGGCTCCTGCAGCATGAATATCGACGGCGCCAACCACCTCGCCTGCATTATGCCGATCGCGGATATCCGCGGTGACGTCATGGTCTATCCGCTGAACCACATGGATGTGATCAAGGATCTTGTTGTGGATCTCAGCCCTTCCTACGCGCAATACCACCTGATCAAGCCGTGGCTGCGGGCGGAGACCCCGCCGCCGCCCGACGGTGAGAGGCGGCAGTCGATTGAGGAACGCTCCCGCATCGATGGCTACTGGGAGTGCATCCTCTGCTTCTGCTGCACCGGGGCCTGTCCGAGCTGGTGGTGGACCGGCGAGCGCTATCTTGGTCCAGCGGTCCTGCTCCAAGCCTATCGCTGGATCGCAGACAGTCGCGACGAGGCGATCGAAGAGCGCCTCGATGATCTTCACGACCCGTTCCGTCTCTATCGCTGCCACACGATCATGAACTGTACGCGGACCTGCCCCAAAGGACTCAATCCCGGTAAAGCGATCGCTCTGATCAAAAGGACGATCCTCGAGCGGCGCTCTTGAAAAGCCGCGCCGCCCCCGCGAAGGCGAAGGAGCGCTCGGGCAGGAACGCGCTTTTGCTCCGGGTCGGGATCGATCGCGGGACGGGCGGCGCGTTGGCACCGATATTCAGTGATGGGAGCTTTGAATATGTTCCTATCCCTGAAGCGGTACCGACCCGATGTCCTCTTACTTTTGCGACGCTGCCGACGCGGCGAGCGTCATCCTTGGCAGCGCTCCTGCCCCCGCGGATTGCGAGCCTCGCCCCGCATGTCAACCCGGATTTCACCTCCTTCACCTACGGCGACGCGGCACCGCGAAAGCGCAACCAGTTGCTTCGGCTCGGACCGGGCGACCTTCTCGTGTTCTATGCCGGATTGATGCCGCGGCCGATCGAGGATGTTCCCCGTCTATTCGCGATCGGCTGGCTTGAGGTGACGCAGGTCCACAACCTCACCGCGCGCGACATCAGCACCGATGAGAAGCTGAACAGTCGGTTCGGAAACACTGCCCATTTTCTGCGCCGCCCACCCGACCGGCAGCTGGCTCTGGTGGAAGGAAACCCGCGAAATAGCGCGATTCTCAAGCACGCCCTGCCTCTGGGGGATGGGCACGATCGCCTGCTCAGCGATCTGGCTTTGTTCGGCTATCAGGGCTCGCTCCAGCGGGCTGTCGGCCACTGGCTGCGCGGCCGGGCCGTCGCGGCTGCTGAACGCTGGCTTCGCGGGGGACCGGCAAGCGTAATCGATGACGATACGCAAATTTACTGCGTCGCCGCCGATGATCTGCGGCTGGGGCCGCTTGGATGCTGCAGAGGTGACCTGCTGCTGACGGACAGGAGACTGGAGGTCGGCGACTGGGCGTACGCGTCTGCCAGCAAGAGCGGCTTTTCCACTTTTGTGTTGGCTCGCGTCAACCGCGTGGGTGAAAAGAGGGCAAACAGCCCGATCCGTGCATCGCTCTTTTGGTACCTCATGAATTTGGCTCCGTCAGCGGTGGCGCAGATCCCAATACCCGATCAATGCGATTTCCGCTCTACGGGCGCCGCGGCCATTCGCCGCCTCGTCTCTTGGATGTGGGTGCATTACCGAGTTGGGCGACAGGTGGTCCGAGCCCAGGGGTAGACGGTATCGCGCGCGGTCGCTGGCAGAACGTCCGGCTCCGCTCATCAAGATTGCGGGGGTGCAATGAGTGAGAACAAGGCGCTACGCGAGCACCATCCTAAAATAGCCCGGCAGTGGGGGAGCGGGTACTGGAAAGTGAGGCAGAGATGGCGACCGAGATGTATCCTCAATCCACAAACGAAGCGCGCGAGCGGCGTCGGGAGCTCGCGCCGCACCAGCTGCGCGCCTTCCAGGAATTCAGCCGCCAAGCCTTTGCGGAGGGTGCGCTCAGCGCGAAGATAAAGCAGTTGATTGCCGTCGCCGTCGCTCACACGACGCAGTGCCCCTATTGCATTCGCGGTCACACGGCTGGGGCGCTCAATGGCGGCGCATCCCCCGAAGAGATCATGGAGGCGATCTGGGTCGCAGCCGAGATGCGCGCCGGGGCCGCTTACGCGCATTCAACTATCGCCCTCGACGCGATGCGGGAATATGCGGAGCAGCAGCGATAAATGGGAGCTCGCCCTTCTCAAGTGACCGACACGGACGCTGGCGGAGGCAGCGGCAGCGGATCGGATCAATCCCTTAGTAAAACTTGACATCAGGGAGGATCGAAATGGGCGAAGAACGAGCACCACTCGACGGGCCCGATCTTGAGCGCGGAGTGTCCCTTTCCAAAGTCGACGATGGCGCGATGTTGCTCGGACACGCGCACGGCTTGCCGATGATGCTTGCGCGGCGCGGGAACGAATTCTTTGCGATCGGCGCCGTTTGCACACATTACGGTGGCCCGCTTGCCGAAGGACTCCTCGTCGATGATACCGTCCGATGTCCCTGGCATCACGCGTGCTTCAGCCTTCGCACTGGCGAAGCTCTGCGCGCTCCGGCGCTAAACCCCGTCGCATGCTGGCGCGTCGAGCGGCAAAACCGCACTCTGTATGTTCGGGAAAAACTTGAGAAAGAGACGCCACGACGACAATCGGTGGCGGCCGGTGCGCCTGGATCGGTCGTTATCCTGGGAGGCGGTGCGGCGGGCAACGCCGCCGCGGAGACGCTCCGTAACGAGGGCTACTCCGGCCGCATTGCGATGCTGAGCGCCGATGAGTCGGCGCCTTGTGACCGGCCCAATCTTTCCAAGGACTACCTCGCCGGCAACGCTCCCGAGGACTCGGATTCCGCTCCGATCGCCGGAATTCTACAGAGACCAGCGGAATCGACCTGCAGCTGCGCGCTCGGGCTATAGCGATCGACGCGAAGAATCGGGAGGTGCAACTCGAAGACGGCACCGCGCACGCCTATGACGCGCTCCTGCTCGCCACGGGCGCCGAGCCCGTGCGTCTCGCGGGTCCGGGCGCAGGTCTGCCACACGTGCATTATTTGCGTACCCTTGCCGATAGCCGCGCCCTTGTTGCCAAGGCTCTGACGGCACGGCGCGCGGTTGTCATCGGCGCGAGCTTTATCGGCCTCGAAGTCGCGGCATCGCTTCGGGCCCGAAACATAGAAGTGCATGTGGTCGCACCAGAGGCATGTCCGATGGAGCGCATCATGGGCGCCGAGGTCGGAAATTTCATCCGCTCGCTGCACGAGGAGCACGGCGTGGTCTTCCATCTCGGCACCACAGCCAGCTCGATCGACGAGCAGAGCGTCGCATTGAAGAGCGGGGAGACCGTCGAGGCGGACCTCGTCGTCGCCGGGATCGGGGTCCGCCCGGCAATTTCGCTGGCGGAACGGGCGGGGCTCACCTGCGATCGCGGTATCCTGGTGAACGAACATCTCGAGACGAGCGTGCCCCGGATCTTCGCCGCCGGTGACATCGCGCGCTGGCCGGACCGTCTCACCGGCGAACGAATTCGCGTCGAGCATTGGGTCGTCGCCGAGCGCCAAGGGCAGACCGCGGCCCGCAACATCCTCGGGCGGCAGGAGCGCTTTGATGCCGTGCCGTTCTTTTGGAGCCAGCACTACGACGTCATGATCTCCTATGTCGGTCACGCCGAGCGATGGGACCGGATAGAGATCGACGGGAGGCTCGAAGCACGAGACTGCGCCCTTACCTACCGGCGCGGCGATCGGAAATTGGCGGTCGTCGCGATTTCCCGCGATCGCGAAAGCCTTCGTGCTGAACTGGAACTCGAGAAGCTGATTGCCCAATCGGATTGAGCCATGCCCGAGCGACGCGTGTTTCTCCTAACCGATGGAGATAAACGTCAAATGCGTCTCGCGCTGCAGGATCCCCTCTCGTCAGGCGGCGGGCTGCGCGCGGAACGGCCTTCGGCTGGATGCGCCACGCTGATGCCCGCGAGATGAGTTCGACGTGCTTGGGCACGAGGAGTCTCGGACCAAAAAGGACCGCACCCCGCGCTAGCGCCGTCCTCGCCACAGACGGCCATCCTTCCTACGGTCAGCCTCCGCCGTCCAGTAGTCGGTTTCTGCCCGACTCGCTTCCCCGCATTGTCAACGCGGGCCGCGGCATGGCGTCTTCGACGTGCGGCGGGGCCCATTGGCAATCGGTCGCGATCCGGGTTGAGAGGCATTGCGGGTCAAAGATTGTGCCCTGGAACAGGCAGGACACAAAGATTGTGCGGTCGACCTCACCATCTACGCACACTTTGCCTCCCATGAACGTGCAGTGCTCGAAAACCAGATTGTCATTACCCGGACCGACATTGAGGATGGTCTGAGGCGAAAACCAGGCGTATTTTACGACTACGTTCATCGCTCTCTCCCTCCTCCAGCGTATTACGGGATCGCCGGCCTTGGTCCGAATTGCAGGCGCGGCAACGGCGCGGCCGATCCGTCTTCCATCCGATGAGGGTGGCGACCGCTGCCAACGGCGTGCTGTCAACCATCCTCACAGCAACAATCTGCGTCACCATTGTCTCGGCATTGGTCACGGCTCGTCGGCCGGCAATACCACGACCGTGTGATCTCTGCCGTGCCACTCGCCGGTTTCCTGCCATCGCCACGTGAAATCGACACGTTCGCCGACCGGAAGACGGTCGACATCGAGGACAGCGACATGAAACCCAAGACCGCTGTCCTGGGTCGGCTCGTCGCCGACATGACGCCAGGCTTCTCTCCCCCAGTGGACGATGGCCGGACGCGGCAGCGCGATCGCCAGCTGCATGCCGGCGCAAAAACCGTCGATCGCCGCGTGCGGCCACCAGAAGGCGAGGCGCGCAGAAGGACGGCGACCCCGGTACCGCTGCCACACGGCGCGAGGCCGATCGAGCGGGTGTCCGAGATGGCGCGAGAGCATCAGCTTGATGAACTCCGCATGCGCCCAGACG
Source organism: uncultured Alphaproteobacteria bacterium (assembly GCA_963795485.1). GTDB lineage: Bacteria > Pseudomonadota > Alphaproteobacteria > ATCC43930 > CGMCC-115725 > AP-15. The sequence continues at coordinate 47,018 of CAWCIL010000003.1, read as the reverse complement.
AGAGGCATCGCCGATCCGCTGGGTCGCCCCGGCTCCAGACGGCGGCTCGGGATCGGGTCGGCGTCCCAAACCTGCTCCGGCAACATGCCGCCGGGGCTCGCCATCGCCGCCATCGCCTCGAGGTAGGGGAGCGGATCGCGACCCGCGACCAATTCGTAGTGCCCGCGTTCGCCGGTGAGGAGGGGCCAGCCCCGTCCGCGTCCGGCGCCGTCATAGGCGCGTCCGTCGTCGTGCTCGCCATAGCCGTCGCCGTTGTAACGATGCCAGACGGGTCCACAGGGCGTGTCGGTTTTCAGCAGCGCGTCGGCCACCCGGATCGAGTCGAGGATCAGCGGGATCATCGGGCATGCGCAAGCCGAAGCGAACGAGCTGCAAGAATTCGGTCCCGATCTCCTCGTCACTCGAAATCGCGACGCCACCGACCCGATTGCGCATCGAAACGACGTGACAAAGCTCCGCTGGCTTTTCCAGAACCCCGCCCGGCGAGGCTCGAACGTAATAGCCGGACACGCCGAGCCGGATGGCGAGCGCCGTGCCGGCAACGGCCGTCCAGCGCTCGATGTTGCTGTTCCAGAAATCGGCGAGGTCGAGCGCCCAGTCGCTCGCGGGCGATGAGATGAGACCGGCGCCGGCGACCAGAGCGGCGATGCAGACCGCGAGGGTGAAGGGATTGATCCCGGCGTTCTCCTCCCAGCGGTCCTGAGCCGTGACGGGTCCGGTGCGGGCGATGAAGCCGAGCGCGCGCGAAACCATGTCCTCGACCTCTATGCCGCTCAACGCCTCTCGTTCATCGAGCGCCCCGGCGAGCAGCACTGGAAAAGCAGTTTCGTCGAGCTGGATCCCTTGCCAATAAGGTGAGCCGCCGAGCCATTGGTTTTGATGCCAGTGCCCATCCTCGAGTTGCGTGGCCATCAGGTAGCGCAGCGCGTCGCGGGCTTCCTGCTCCCCGCCGAGCGCCAGCAACGCGCCCGCGGTCTCGACGAGATCGCGCGGCCATACGAGATGGTATCCGCTGCGCTCGTTCCCTGTGTCGCCCCAAGGGACGCTCAGGCTCGCCACCATCGCCCCCGGATAGGTCCTGGCGAGGTGGGTACGGAGCACGACGCCCGAGACGACGAACTCGTCGGCGAGCGTGGGCGGAATGTCGAGCGGCACGGGGGAGCGTTCGCTGCGTTGCGCCTGCCATGCCTGCCAGTCCGCAATCTGCTGTTGAAGCAGGTTGTCGAAAGGCTGCAGCAGGCTCGAAATCGCCAGCGTGGCTGCCGATTCGGCGCTGCTGCCGAAACCGAGCGCGAGCACGGCGCGTGCGCGGGAGCTCCCCGATCAACGCGACATTCCCAGGTCCCGCGCTGGCATACTCCCAGGTCATCGCGCCGTTGCGGGCGAAATCCTGCCAGCCGTCGCTGTCGCCGACATACCCTGCACTCGCCCGACCGAAGGCATCCCTCTGCTTTTCATCGACGGCCACGAGGGCGAGGCCAAACGGCCCCTGCGCGGCGCACAGCGCTCGGCGTTTGCGATAATAGACCACCCAGGCGTTGTTGCCGTACCCGGTTGCGCCGAGACGGGGCGCGAGGAGGACGTAGAGCTTCAGTTTCGGATCACCCTCGAGGCGGCACTCGACCGCGAGCACGTCGCGCCGCGAATCCGGAGTGACGCGCAGACGCAGCGAATACCTCGCGTGCTCATGCATGATCTCGACTGCAGGCACGCCTGGCGCCAGGAGTCGCATCCGGTAATTGGCGATGCGTTTGACCTCCGCCCAAAAGCCTTCGCCGTCGCCAACGATGAAACCGAGATCGCGGATCTGCGGGATGTCGACCCGCGGGTAATAGACCTCGTTGATGATGCCAAAACCGAGCGTGAACCACACCCGCGAGATGCCCAGCGAACATCCCACCATGTCCTTTGTGCTGCTTGTCCAGGTCGGCGGGATGCCAGGTCCCCCGGGGGCGTGTTCGCTCATTGGTAACCGCTGTCCCAGCGTCGAAGGCTTCTGCTGGCGTCAGAGGAGCCCGAAACTTGATGGCTGCTCTTAGTCGATTAAAACCATTTGGGCGACGAGGAGTTTCAATGGCTTGTTCGCACCGCAGCGAGTTCCTTGCGCAAGGCCCTGATCTCCTCGAACCGCTTGGTGACGTCGCGCAGGATGGCGGCGACGCCGAGCATATGGCCCTCTCGATCGCGAAACGGTAGAATCGTGAACTCGACCGACACGCGCGTCCCGTCTTTTCGCAATGCCGGGACCGCAAGGACATCTCCGGCGCCGTAGCGCGTCTTTCCGGTCCGTATAGTCTCCGCATATGCGTCCCAATGACGTTTGCGCAGATTCTGCGGAATTATCATATCCAGCGACTTCCCGAGCACCTCCGCCTCCGAAAAGCCGAAGACTCGCTCGGCACCGCGGTTCCAGAACCGGATCATGCTGCCAACGTCTGCGTAGACGATTGCGTCGGGCGCTTCGTAGGCGAGCGTCCGACAGAACCGGTCGACGCCGAGGTTTACCGCGAGGACGCCGACGCTCATGCTCGAAACCCGACCGACGTGGAGTTCAGGATCGGCAGAGCCGAGGCTTCGGGGTAAAGTCCGTCAGGTGATAATCTCGCCAGTCGATAATCATGGCTCCTCCGAGCTGTGCTTCACCGAGACGTTTTTTTGCGCAGGCTCTAGTGGATACCTTCTAACGGAAGTCACCCTGCTTACCCCATGCTTAGCCAACGTTCGCGGCTCGGGGTCTCGGATCGCGAGGGTACCAAACGTCAGAAGCGTAACACTAGAGCAGAGTGCCGAAAAAGTCGGAGCGACGATCGTAGCGCCCAACGATCGATCCAAATGAGTCTATTGGTAAATCGTTCGTGCGCAATTGGTTGCCTCCGCAGAGGAAAGCTGCTCACCCACATGCTCCAAGACCCCTTTTTCAGCATCCTGCCAGTCGATGCGATCCGCAGACGCATGGTGATTTTGCCGCCATGGCGACTCCGCACTACCGCATCGTGCATTGATCCTGATCAATGATCAATATCCGTCCTCCGTCAACAGCCTGACCGTGAACGTCCTTCACTCGCTGCCGCAGCTCGCGGGTCGACGAAACCTACTTAACTTGGGGCCGAATTCCGGAATTGCCGTGAGGCCGCAGACGAGATGCGGGTTTATTGCAGCGGATCAATTTTGGGGATCAACGCCCGGCCTGGGCCCGCGTCTTAAAACACCGGTCACGGCGTGACGGTAAGCCACGCGCGGAGAGAGCCACGAGGGTCCCGCAAACCCACGTCCATGCAATCTCCAGCGCGGTTCCCCGGCGCCGCAGGCGACCCCCAACCCCTGCTGGGGCAGCGCCAATGGGCAAATGGTATGTCTCTTCCAAAGCCGGGAGCGCAATGGTGATGAAAATAGCGCCGAACAGAGCGAACGCCATCGAGGCGGCCTACAGATTCCTTGCCCAAAGTGTCGATGTTCGCGAAGTCGGCCCTCTCATTGAACGTCGTGATGGGAATGTGGTCAGCGGCGCCGGGATTCGAGACATGCACAAGGCCAACAAGCTCCGCTGACTCGCTTCTTCAACCACAGCGACAAGGTCTCGGCGCGATGCGGCAACTTCCCCCGCGGAATGATCATTCACTGAAATCACTGCTGCGTCAGCTCGACCGGATGGCTGGCGAGGCCGACCGGGTGGCCGGCGCAATCAATCCGTACCTGATGATTTTGGCGGTCGGGCTGTTTATTCTGAACCTCACCTGCCTCGCCGCGCTAGGGGTTTCCAGTTTACCGATCACGCGCATCAGCCCGGATTTCGTGATCTCGCCATCTCCGGAAAGGAGTAACGTACGGCCCGGTCACTCTGCCGAGCGCGGCGGCGGCAAGATCGAGCCGCTAACCGCTCGACAGGATCGGCTCTTCCCGTCACGGCGACTGTGGGGGAACTGCCGCATCGCTACCGGCGGCCGCGTCTCGCGCCTCTGGCTGTTCCGGAGCGCGCGACGAGCACCAGATCCGCCGCGGCAGCCGAGGCGGGTTGCACTCGCCAGGGTTGAGCGTTCTCTCGAGCCCCCGCCGTCAGACATGCATCATCGTGATCTCGATATTTGCACCAACGCAAAGATTTTGCTCGCCCAATCGAGGAGAATGAGCCTGTGAATTGGGACTTTACCATGCATGAAATCCTTGATCTGCTCAGCCGGTTGCGCGATTCGGGCGAGCCGTGCGCGATCGCCACCGTCGTAGAGACCCGCGGCTCGGTTTCGGCGCGAACCGGCAGCAAGGCGGTTATTGATCGGTACGGGAAGGTGATCGCCGGGTGGGTCGGCGGAGGTTGTGCACAGTCGACCGTGTGCCACACCGCGCTCGAGTGCTTGCGGGAAAGCGAGACGCGGATCGTCGATCTCGACCTCGACGACGAGGTGTTGGGGACCGGCATGCCTTGCGGCGGCGCGATGCGGGTCTACGTGGAGCCGATGATACCGAAGAAAAAGCTGTGGATCCTCGGGAACGGGCGCATCGCCGAGTGCCTCTGCCGAATGGGCGCTCTCACCGGCTTCGACGTCGTCGTGGATGATCCCATGGCCGAAGGCGAGCGCTATCCCGAGGCGATACGGGTAATTGGCGATGATCTCGATTACGAGCGGCTCACGCCGGGCGCAGACGACTACGTGATCGTTGCCACGCAGCACAAGGGCGATCACCAGTCGATGGCGCGGGCGCTCAAGTCGCCGGCGCCGTATATCGCGTTGATCGCCAGTTATAGGCGTTCTGGGCTAGTTCTCGACTATCTGCGAAAAGAGAACATAGAAGAGCGGGACCTGACGCGCGTGCATGCTCCTGCCGGTCTCGATCTTGGCGCCAAGACGCCTGAGGAGATCGCGCTCTCCGTCTTGAGCGAGGTCGTGATGTGCCGCCGACGCGGTACCGGGGAGGCCATGCGTGGCAAGTTTCAAGATCGAGCCGCTCTGCGTGTTGAAAGCGAGGTGGCGACCTGACCTTGCAGCGGCAGCATCGCGTGGAACCCGCGCCGATCACGCAGTTCCGACGAAGATGGAGATGGTCGCCGTCTTGTGAAATTTTGGCGTTACGGCCAAGTCGGGCGGCTGGTGAGGTGATGGCGCGCGGTTCCGAGGAGGGAAGCAATGCCGCGAGCAAGATGTTGCCCTGGGCCGCGCGCAAGACCGGCGAACTGCCGGCGAATGTCTTTCGCTATGTTCTCGACGAGAGCTGGCTGCATCAACTGATGTTGTTACTGCTGACGGTAACCGTCTTTATGCTCGAGGTCGCCCCACTGGAGCTGCAACGCCGGGCAGTCAATGATCTGGTAAAACACCGGGATTATCGCCTGGTGATTAGCCTATGCGCCATCTATGCCGGCGTCGTCCTTGTACAAGGAGCGAACAAGCTTGCGCTCAACGTCTATCGCGGTTGGGTGGGCGAGCGCGCCAAACGCGACCTGCGCAGGCGGATCGAGGGCGTCATCGAGTTATCGCCTACCGTGTCTCCCGCAGCCGAAGCCCAGGTGAAGTTCCGGCTGTTGGCCAATGCGGTCAACCAGCTTGCACGGGGGAATCCACCGGGAGCGCGCTCGAGCTTTGCCCAAAGCCCGGTCCCGTCGGCCTTGGCCGAACAGGATCCGACGGGGCACGGCTGCAAGGTCATGCGGGCTCGGCTGAACTAACAGGAGGCGATGCAGTGAGGTCTCACATCGATCTCGACCGGTTCTGTCAGACGCTCGCTCGCGAAGCGCCAGACGCGATCATCTTTGCGGATGCCGAAGGTCTGATTCGTTTCTGGAACCGCGGTGCGGAGCAGGTTTTCGGCTTTCAGGAATTGGAAGCGTTCGACAAGTCCCTCGATATCGTCATTCCCGAAAATCTGCGAAAGCGTCACTGGGACGGCTATGCCGAGACGATGCGGACCGGGAAGACCCGTTACGGTAGCGGTGCCGTTCTCGCGGTGCCGGCGCAGCGAAAGGATGAAAGGATGGGACGCGTGTTTCGATCGAATTCACGATCCTCCCGTTCCGCGACGAGGCCGGTCGCATGGTCGGAATCGCGGCAATCCTGCGCGATGTCACCGAGCGATTCGAGGAGATGAAGGCCTTGCGCCGGCGGCTCGCTGAGCGGCGGGTTAGGGAAAACAGCGACGTAACCGGATGACGCTCGCTCGGGATCGGCAGCCGGCGAGTTTGGGACCAGCAATCAAAGTCGTCCTTTCGCCCTTTCCGCTGGCTCCGCTCTGCCGCCGACAGCCGTTGGATCTGCGCCTTATCCATGATCCGGCGCAACGACACCATCGGGGATCTGTCATAGAGGCTCGTCAGCGTGCAGCGCCGGATCTCGAGAATCGGCGAGGTCAGGCGAACGAATTTCTCTCTCCACAGGAGGCTGCTCTGTCCGTCACCGGCCATGACTCGCTAAAGGCCCGCCGCACCCTCACAGTCGGTGGCAGGGAATACGATTATTTCAGCCTGGCGGCGGCGCCGAGCGGCCGGGCTCGGCGACATCTCGCGCCTGCCGTTCTCGCTGAAGGTGCTGCTCGAAAACCTGGTGCGGCTCGAAGACGGCCGCACCGTCACGGTCGACGACATCAAGGCGGTGGGCGCGTGGCTCAAGACCACGAAGCTCCGAGCGCGAGATCGCCTTCCGCCCGGCGCGCGTGCTGATGCAGGATTTCACCGGCGTGCCGGCGGTGGTCGATCTCGCCGCGATGCGCGAGGCGATGGTCGAGCTCGGCGGCGATCCCGAAACGATCAATCCGCTTTCGCCGGTCGATCTCGTCATCGACCATTCGGTGATGGTCGACAATTTCGGCTACGCCGGGTTCCTTTGCCGACGAACGTCAAGACGCGAGTTCGAGCGCAACGGCGAGCGCTATGCGCTTCCTGCGCTGGGGCCAGAAGCGCGTTCGACAATTTCCGCGTGGTGCCGCCGGGCACCGGCATCTGCCACCAGGTCAATCTCGAATATCTGGCGCAGGTGGTGTGGACCGACCGACGAGAAGGGACGGACCATCGCCTATCCCGACACGCTCGTCGGCACCGACAGCCACACGACCATGGTGAACGGGCTTGCGGTGCTGGGCTGGGGCGTGGGCGGGATCGAGGCCGAAGCGGCGATGCTCGGCCAGCCGATCTCGATGGTGCTGCCGGAGGTGGTGGGCGTTCGCTCCACGGTGCGCTTAAGGAAGGCGCGACCGCGACCGATCTCGTGCTCACCGTGACGCAGATGCTGCGCAAGAAAGGCGTCGTCGGCCGGTTCGTCGAGTTTTTCGGGCCGGGCCTCGACGAACCTCGCGCTTGCCGACCGCGCGCACGCATCGGCAACATGGCGCCGGAATACGGCGCGACCTGCGGCTTCTTCCCGATCGATGCCGAGACCATCCGCTACCTCGACATTCACCGGCCGCGATCCCGACGCAGGTCAAGCTCGTCGAGGCCTATGCCAAGGCGCAAGGGCCTGTGGCACGACGAGAAGACGCCCGATCCCGTCTTCACCGATACGCTCGAGCTCGATCTCGCGACAGTCGAGCCGTCGCTCGCCGGGCCGCGCCGGCCGCAGGACCGCGTGGCGCTGTCCAAGGCGCCGCAAGCATTCGCTGGCCGAGCTGCCGCGGCTCGCCGCCAAGGCGGGCGACGAACGCCGCGCGCGCGGAAAGTGTCGTACGGGCACCAATTACGAGCTGATCGGACGGCGACGTCGTGATCGCCGCGATCACGTCGCTGCACCAACACCTCGAACCCGAGCGTGATGCTGGCCGCCGGGCTTCTGGCGCGAACGCGGTCGAAGCGCGGCCTCAAGGTCAAGCCGTGGGTCAAGACCTCGCTCGCGCCGGGAAGCCAGGTCGTCACCGACTATTACGCCAAGGCCGGGCTTGCAGGAATGATCTCGACGCGCTCGGCTTCAACCTCGTCGGCTATGGCTGCACCACCTGCATCGGCAATTCCGGGCCGCTTCCCGAAGCCGATCGCCGAGGCGATCGAGGAGGGCGATCTCGTCGGTCGCCGCGGTGCTCTCCGGCAACCGCAACTTCGAGGGCCGCATCAACCCGCTAGGTGCGGGCGAACTACCTCGCCTCGCCGCCGCTCGTCGTCGCCTATGCGCTCGCCGGCTCGATGCGAATCAATCTCGACGACCGATCCGCTCGGCAACGACAGCGGACGGCAAGCCGGTCTATCTGCAAGGACATCTGGCCGTCCAACCGACGAGATCGCCGACACGGTCCGCGAAGTCGCTGTCAGCCGCGAGATGTTCCGCAAGCGCTACGGCAACTGTCTTCGAGGGGCCGGAGGAATGGCGCAAGGTCGAGCGTCACGAAGGGCATGACCTATGCGTGGGATCCTAGCCTCGACCTATATCGCCCATCCGCCCTATTTCGAGAACATGCCGAAGGAGCCGGCGCCGCTCTCCGACATCGCAATGGCGCGCGCGCCCTGGCCATCTTCGGCGACAGCATCACCACCGACCACATCTCGCCGGCCGGCTCGATCAAGAAGGACAGCCCGGCCGGCGAATATCTCATCGACCACCAGGTTCGTCCGACCGATTTCAATTCCTATGGCGCGCGGCGCGGCAACCACGAGGTGATGATGCGCGGCACCTTCGCCAATATCCGCATCAAGAACGAGATGGTGCCGGGCGTCGAAGGCGGCATGACCAAGCACCTGCCCGACGGCAACGGTCATGCCGATCTACGACGCGGCGATGGTATATCAGAAGCGACGGCGTGCCGCTCGTCATCATCGCCGGCAAGGAATACGGCACCGGCTCGTCGCGCGACTGGGCGGCCAAGGGCACCCTGCTGCTGGGCGTGCGCGCGGTGATCGCCGAGAGCTTCGAGCGCATCCACCGCTCGAACCTCGTCGGCATGGGCGTGCTGCCGCTGCAGTTCAAGGACGGCATGAGCCGCCGAAGCCTCGGGCTCGACGGCACCGAGCCGTTCGACATCCTGGGCGTGTCGGAAGGCCTCAAGCCGCGCGGCGAGCTCACCTGCCGGATCCACCGCGCTGACGGCAACACCAAGACGACCGCCGCTGCTCTGCCGCATCGACACGCTCGACGAGCTCGAATATTTCCGCCACGGCGGCATCCTGCAATACGTGCTGCGGAACCCGCCCGACGCCGCGTGAGGACGATGCGATTTCTCGATCGGGGAGCATAGGCACAGTTCCTAGACCGAGCGGCACCCATGCCCAGGCTCATGAATTCGACAACTATCAGCAAAGGAGCAGACCCAATGGCAATGCCACAATCCGTCACGCAAACCCAGCACACCTATGCCGATGGGAAATTGAAGCGGATGCTGATCGACGGCAAATGGGTCGATGCCGCTTCCGGCAAGACACTTCGAGACGTCACAATCCCGGCGACCGGCGAATTGCTCGCCACCGTCGCCGAGGGCGATGCCGAGGACATCAACCGCGCGGTCGCCGCGGCCCGCCGCGCCTTCGAAGGACCGTGGAGCAAGTTCAAGCCGTTCGAGCGGCAGGCGCTGCTGCTGAAGCTCGCCGACCTCGTCGAGAAGAATTTCGAGGAGCTTCGCAGCTCGACACGCTCGACATGGGCGCGCCGATCAGCCGCACCCGCGGCAACAAGCTGCGCGTGCTCGGCATGCTGCGCTATTACGCCGGGCATGGCGACGGCGCTGCATGGCGAGACCATCGAGAACTCGCTGCCCGGCGATATCTTCTCCTACACGCTGAAGGAGCCGGTCGGCGTGGTCGGCGCGATCATTCCGTGGAACGGCCCGCTCGGCGCCAGCGATCTGGAAGATCGGCCCAGCGCTCGCGACCGGCTGCACCGTGGTCCTGAAGCCGGCCGAGGAAGCGCCGCTGACCTCGCTGCGGCTCGGCGAGCTGGTGCTGGAAGCCGGCATGCCGCCGGGCGTCGTCAACGTTGTGCCGGGCTATGGCGAGACCGCGGGCGCCGCGCTCGCCTCGCATCCCGATGTCGACAAGGTCGCCTTCACCGGCTCGCACGTCACGGGCCAGTCGATCATCCGGGCCTCGGCCGGCAATCTCAAGCGCGTCTCGCTCGAGCTCGGCGGCAAGTCGCCCGACATCGTGTTCGCCGATGCCGATCTCGATGCCGCGGTGCCGGGCGCCGGCGATGGCGGTGTTCGCCAATTCCGGCCAGATCTGCAGCGCCGGCACGCGGCTGTTCGTCGAGCACAAGGTCTATGACGAGTTCGTCGGCCGCGTCGCCGAATTCGGCAAGAAGCTGCAGGTCGGCAACGGCCTCGATCCCGAACACGCAGATCGGCCCGCTGGTGTCCGAGCAGCAGCTGGAGCGCGTCTCCGGCTATCTCGCGATCGGCCAGAAGGAAGGCGCCAAGGCGCTTGGCCGGCGGCGCGCGGCTGACCGAAGGGCCGCTGTCGAAGGGCTATTTCGTGCCGCCGACGGTGTTCGCCAATGTGCAGGACAACATGCGGATCGCGCAGGAGGAGATTTTCGGCCCGGTGATCTCGGCGATCTCGTTCAAGGACATCGACGAGCTGATCCAGCGCGCCAACGCCACCACCTTCGGGCTCGGCAGCGGCGTGTGGACCACGATGTCAGCAAGGCGCATCAGCGTCGCCAAGGCGCTGCGCGCCGGTTCGGTCTGGGTCAATTGCTACCAGGCGATGGACCCGGCGGTGCCGTTCGGCGGCTACAAGATGAGCGGCTATGGCCGCGAGTCCGGCAAGCAGCATCTGGAAGAATATCTCAACGTCAAGGCGGTCTGGATCAAGACCGCGTAGGCGAGGATGCGGCGGCGGTCTCCGCGGCGGGGCCGCCGCCCCCGCAGAACTGGGCGTGAGGCCATGCCACGCCGCGGCTCACATTGCGCATCGATTTCGACGAAGGCCGCGCCATCGGTCCGGGCAACATCAGTGTGCTCGAACTATTGATGCGCCGGCTTAATTGGCACCGCCGGTGGATAGGCATGCCATCTCGACGGGCCTGGCTACTGCTTGTCGTGCGTTTGAACCGATGCTTTCGGGAACCCGACCAGCTAGTACACGTCAGCCACCGTCAGGGCGTTGCCATCGGCTACCATGGCCCTCAACGGGGTAGCCAGCCCGCGATAGTAGCAACGACGGCGGCGATGACAACGAGCATAAGGATTGGTCCGAACCGCCAAACGGTCCGGTCCGCCGTGCTACCAAGGACCAATCGCAAAATCCGGTCGCTTCTTTCGCAGAACTCGAATACCTCATCCGGTGTCGTCACAATACCATGCTCCACTCGCAGAGCGAGGCCGCGAAGCCGATCTGTCGTTGCCAGTTCGGACCGATCGCACGATGCACGACCTTTCGATTGCTCGCGATCGAATGAAAGTTTTGTTTGCGGACATCGGCAGGGTGAGCTGCTTCGTCCATCGCGGCACGCCTTTGAAGGTTCGGTGCCCGGTCCAGTCGCCTCGCCGACGATAATGCAGCCCACCAAGCTGGACGCGGCTCAAACGCTGATGAGCCGGGCATTGAGCGTGATGTCCGTCCCTGCAAGTGCCCGAGAAACGGGGCAGTCCCGCTTCGCGGCCTCGGCCTGCTCGCGAAACTTCGCCTCGTCGATCCTCGGCACTTCAGCTTCTGTATCGAGGTTGACACGGGTGATCCTGAAGCCGTCGCCGGACCGTTCGATATGCGCCTTCGCCGTTGTGTGGATCCGTCTCGGGTTGAAGCCGGCCTGTCCGAGCCCGAGAGCAAGCGCCATTGAGAAACATCCCGCATGCGCTGCGGCGATGAGTTCCTCGGGATTGGTCGTCTTCGCATGCCCGAAGTGCGTTTCGTTCTCGAAGCGCGCGGCGAAGGAGTAGCGCCCCTCGAAGGCACCGCTGCCGAGCCTGATCACGCCCGTCCCATGCGACAGGGATCCTTGCCATTCGGCCTCACCCGTCCGTTCGACCATCACGCCCTCCTCGACCAGGTTCTCGAAGTCTTCAAAGCATGCCCCGCCAAAATCAGCCTGGCGCCGATTCCCGACATTGATCCGGAGCAAAAAATCAAAAACTCGACGTCCGCGCCAAATCTCCGGTTTCGCAGTTTGCGTCCGAAGGGTCTGTGACAGAGCGGCGTGAGAGTGCCGGAGTGTCGTCTCGCCGGTCGTTTGCGCTTGATCAATACGTCATATCAAGGCTCCGCTCAGTCCGGCCGCTACGCTGACCCGCAAAGCCTGCGATTGTTCGGCAACCGCGCACGATCATGGAAAAATCAAACCGTCTTGCGTAATGGAGGAGCATCCATGGCCTCGGTTGACCAGTTAGCCGCAGTCCGCGCACGGTCAGGCGCCCGGCTTTTGGCGGCGGTGGCTGTTTTCCACCAACCACAAGGACATCGGCACCCTCTATTTGATTTTCGCGGCTTGTGCCGGCCTGACCGGCGCCGTCATTTCGGTGCTGATGCGGATCGAGCTGATGACTCCCGGCGACCATCTGCTGCATGGAAACCATCAGCTCTACAACGTGATGGTCACCGCGCACGGCCTGACGATGATCTTCTTCACATTGATGCCGGCATTGATCGGCGGTTTCGGCAACTGGTTTGTACCGTTGATGATCGGCGCACCCGACATGGCCTTCCCGCGCCTGAACAATCTCAGCTTCTGGTTGCTGGTACCCGCGTTCACGCTGCTGGTCGGTTCCGCGGTCGTCGGTAGCGGCGCGGGAACCGGCTGGACGCTCTACCCGCCATTGTCGACTGTCGGACAGCCCGGGCCCTCCGTCGACATGGTGATCTTTGCCCTGCACCTCGCCGGCGCGTCGTCCATCCTGGGTGCGATCAATTTCATCACCACGATTTTCAATATGCGCGCTCCCGGCATGACATTGCACAAAATGCCGCTATTCGTCTGGGCAGAACTCGTCACCGCGTTCATGCTGTTGACTGCCGTGCCGGTCCTCGCCGGCGCCATCACCATGCTCTTGACCGACCGTAACTTCGGAACGACGTTCTTCGAGCCATCGGGTGGCGGCGACCCGCTGCTCTTCCTTAATCTCTTCTGGTTCTTCGGCCATCCCGAGGTCTACATCATGGTCCTGCCCGCCTTCGGCATCGTCAGCCAGGTGGTCTCGACCTTCTCGAAGAAGCCGATCTTCGGCTATCTCGGCATGGTCTACGCGCTCGTCGCCATCGGCGTGATTGGCTCGGCGGTCTGGGCGCATCATATGTTCACGACCGGCATCAGCGTCGATGCGCAGGCCTATTTCCAGACAGCCAGTTTTATAATCGCGGTGCCGACCGGGATCAAAATCTTCTCGTGGATCGCGACGATGTGGGGAGGATCGATCGAATTCAAGACGCCGATGCTGTGGGCGATCGGCTTCATCATGCTGTTCACGATCGGTGGCGTCACGGGCGTGGTGGTGGCCAACGCCAGCGTCGATCACGCGGTGCATAACACTTACTACGTCGTGGCGCATTTCCATTACGTGCTGTCGCTCGGCTCGGTGTTTGGCATCTTCGCCGGGTTTTACTATTGGATCGGCAAGATGAGCGGTCGGCAGTACAACGAAGACCTTCGGCAAGATCCATTTCTGGACCACCTTTATCGGCGTCAACCTGACATTCTTCCCGATGCACTTTTTGGGGCTCGCCGGCATGCCACGGCGCATCACCGACTATCCGGACGCTTTCGCCGGCTGGAATTTTGTCTCCTCGATCGGCAGCTACATCACCTTTGCCTCTACGCTGTTTTTCGTCTTTGTCGCCTTCCACACGCAGCTGGCCGGCAGGCGGATCGGAGCCAACCCGTGGGGCGAAGGGGCAACGACCTTGGAGTGGACAGTGTCGTCACCGCCGCCATTGCACAATTTTGCGGAGCTGCCGCATCTCGGATGACGTTCGGCGGTTTCGATGCACCACCGTCACCGGATGTCGAGCATGATCGAGTTCGGTGCGGGCGCTCGGCCATCCGCTCTGCGGCTGCTCCGGCCGGGTATGGCTATCTCGTTCTCACTGCAGACCCGGGATCCGGTTTCGCGTTAAATAGTCGTTTTCAAAACCGGCGAGGACCGTCAGCGACTCGAGGTCGGTCACGGTCAGGCGATGCCCCTGGACGGTGACCAGTCCTTCCTCTCGCAGAGATCGCAGCAAGCGGCTGACATGCGGGCCACTGAGGCCGAGCGTGTCGGCAATCACCTCCTGTGTCACCGGGAGAGAATAGGAGAGATCGTCGGCGAGGCCGACAGCGCGTAACCGGACCAGCAGCTCAAGAATGAAATGGGCCAGCCGCTCGTATGCAGAGCGGCGCCCGACGTCGAGGAGGTGTTCGTTAGATAGCGCCACCTCGCGAGCGGAAATCCAGAACAGTGCGGCGGCGACGCGGGGGAACCGTGCGAACAGGTCAAAGAGCGCTTGGAACGAAACCGTCGCAACAACCACCTCGGTAAGGCTGCTGGCGGCATTGACCGCATTTTCGAAGAAGCACGCCGGGAAACCGATCAGATCGCCCGGTAATAAGAGATTCAGCACCTGCCGCGTGCCTTCGGGGAGGATCTTGTACCGGCAGACGAAGCCGCTGCACAAAACGAAGACGCTCCGATAGGGACGGCCTTGAGCGACGATATCGCGGTGGCGATTGAACCGCCTTTTCAGCCCATGGAGGTCGCGAAGGAACTCGATTTCAGCCGGCGAAAGAGACAGGTAGGAAGCGAGCTTGTCGATCAGCGGGAACATCTCCGTTGTGGGTTCCGTCGCCTCCACGATCCCTGCTCGTCGTGCCATCGGCTGTCTCCGCGCGCCGGACCCGTCATCCTTCCTGGTTTCATATCTCCCCAAAACTTTGGCGGGATCGGCAACGCCGTCATGCCCGATCGCTTTGGTCTCGCCCGAACTGCTCGGCGGACACACGATCCGCGTTCCTCGTTCCATCGGCTGTCTCCCGTGCCGGCCCTGTCTCGAAACTAGGTCGGCGAGAACGACAATCATTGATCCAGATCAATGTTGCTCGCCGTGGCGCGGCACCTGAGAGGTGACCAGTATCGGGTCAAGGCTTGGGCGGAAGTGCCAAAGCTGTCACGCGCGATCGCTTCGCCATGGAGTTCCCGGAATGACAAACAAATCATCCAAACGGTCCAGCCGCCTTCCAGGGACGGCGCCCCGTCCAACCGGCGCGCTACCCATCAGCGACCGATTCGAGACCGCTTCGGCGGATAGCTTTCCGGCGAGCGATGCGCCTGGTTGGACGGCCGTTACCAGGGTTGGCGCACCGCGCACGAGTGGCGGCCCGTTCGATAACAAGGAGCAACCGTGATGAGCGCGGCGCGGTTTGGTGTCGATCTGGAATGGCGGTCCGATCAAACAGCAGGCGAGATCAGGGTTGGGGAAGCACGCACTCCTGTATCGGAGCCGCGCTTGATGGGCGGAACCAAGGTCGGGATGAGCCCCGAGGATTTGTTTGTCGCCGCGGCGGCCTCCTCTTACGGCGCAACGTTGGCAGATATGCTGCGTACGGCGCGGTTGCCGCAATCCTCTCTTGCGATACATGCCGAGGGCCTCGCCAGCGACCCTGGCGCGATGAGGTTCACGACCATTACGATGCGCACGACCATACACGGCGCCGACGCTGCCCAACGCCAAGCCTATGAGAAGGCCGCCATCGCGGCGCGCAATCATTGTTTCATTGGCAGGTCGATCCGCGGCAACATCGCCTACGTCGTCGGCGAGGTCGCTCTCGTCGAGTCCGTCGAGTGATTTCACGGAACCGGCGAAGCCCTTTTTCTCCGATGCTCAACCAACGGGGTATGTATCATGGCAGATCAATACGTCGATGCTGCGGGCGAGGAGCGGTTCGATGCGGCAATAGCCCTGACGCTCCAGCGGTGGCCCTTGAGTCACTCACTTTCGCTCGAGCAAGTTGCGGCGCAGGCCGTCGTCGAGGTTTTTTGTGTGTGTGTCACACAAGGAGCGGTACGAGATCGAGCATCACCCCTCGCCCATCCAGGACGGCCTGATCGCCGAGGTTGTCCGGCGCGCTCAGATGAGGTTGAACAGTTCTCGATAGGTTATAAGGTTGAAATAGCATCATCCTCCAGCGAGGAAAGAAGACTAAGATGGAGGCTGCGATGGCAGGGCCGAGCTATATTGTCAAGAGCATAGAAACGATCGTGGAGGGTAGCGACGTCCGGGCACGGCTCTACACGCTCGCATCCGGGGATGTTATCCCGTGGCATTACCACAGTGACGTCACCGACTGGTACTTCTGTCTCGGCGGCAACCTTCGGATCGAGATGCGTGCACCGCGCGCTGACGAGCGGATCGCGGTGGGCGGGACCTATTCGATCCCGCCCAAGACCGCCCATCAGATCTCGAACGGTGGCAACGGCGATGATTGTCGCTTCTTGCTGCTGCAAGGCGTTGGAGCCTACGATTTCAACAAGATCCAGGATTGATGGAGGCGAAGGCGTGGTAAATCACATCGCGACGCTCGGAGGGCGAGCCTCAGCGCGGCTTGGCGAACTCTACAACGAGGCGGGGCTCTGTGTC
The DNA here is from genome assembly GCA_963795485.1 of uncultured Alphaproteobacteria bacterium. Classification (GTDB taxonomy): domain Bacteria; phylum Pseudomonadota; class Alphaproteobacteria; order ATCC43930; family CGMCC-115725; genus AP-15. Next base: position 30,574 of record CAWCIL010000003.1, on the reverse strand, counting down.
GGCTCCGGCTGGATCGACGCTCTCTGATCGAGATCTATCAGCGATACCCCAGCATCCGGTGCGGCATCCCTACCTACGTCACTGCACCCGCTCTCTATGGTTGACGAGCAGCTGGCCGTCGCGCGCATGGACGCGACGATCCCCTGTCACGAATGCGCCCTTCCCGCGGGAGCGGCCGGGCAATCCGGTCGGAGGTCAAGGGCGAACTGACCCCTCGGGCGCCAGGGCGCCTGAATGCCCTTGGCGCCGCCATCGATAGCCATGGCATCCCATTGCTGGATGCGTGACCCCCAACAGTTCTGACCCGGATCAGGTTGCCTAGCCGTAGCCCAGCCTTGGGGTGTGCCGAGCGAGCTCGGCGGCGATGGCGCGTGCAGCGACGTCGATATCGGCGAGTTCGCGTATTAGCATTAGCTGCGCGGGTAGCCGCTCGCCCGCTAACAGCGTGCTCTGATCAGCGAGGATGCGCCCTCGCTCCTTCTCCAATCTTTCTAGTAGGCGCACCAGCTTTTCGCGATCCATTTTCATGACAAACCCCCTGCTATCGTGTCTGCGACTACACACAAACATTTTCTGCTGCCAATCAGTCGGCGTCGTTGATCGGGGCCAATGATCCAGAGAAATGCGCATCGTACGAATTCAGCGCGCTTCTTTACCCGCAGCTCGTCAGGCCGGGCTCGGGGACGATTTCGGTGATGACTTCGAGCTGGCCGATGGTCTCCTTGTCAAAGAACATCGGCGCGAGGGCGCCGACCACCACCGCCACCATGGCTGGCCTCGCTGCCCCTCGGCCCTCCGCGGCTCGCTTCATTCGGGACGGCGACGGCTCCAAACGAGCTGCGCCTCGTTGCCGTCCTCCGACCAGAACAGCGCCGCGTTGAGCGGTTCGGGCAGGCTTGGATCGTCGAGCCTGACGCGCAGATAATCGCGCGGGGTCTCGGCGGTCGAGCGCGCCGCCCAGGCGTCGCCGACGCGCGACTTGCCGACGAACACCCGGAAGGCCGGGGCATTCTCGTTGTCGCGGTTGTCGTTGGGGACCAGCCTGACCTTGGTATTCATCGTCAGGGTATGAATGCTCCCGATCCAGCCGCCTTCCTTGCTGGGCGTGAACGTGCCGATCGTAGACATCGCAAACTCCTCCATTCAGTTGCCGTCCCGGGGATCTGTTGACGGCATCGCGGACGCGGCGGCGTCCCGTCCGCCGAGATTCCGGCGCGCCGTGGCCGTCGCCGTCCGGCGCCGTATCCAAGCCACGCCTCGCCTTCCTGAACCCGCTGTCGCTCTCGATGAAGGCGGTGAGCATGAAGGGGATCAGTTCGGCGACGCTCTCGCGTGCTGCCGTAGGTGGCTTGGTAGGCGTCGGCGTAGGCGGTGAGCGCCGCATGAAGCTCGGGAGTGACGCTGATGCCGATCTTGACCGGCGTCCGGTCGGGGAGCTTCGCGAGCCTGAGTTCGGGCATGTTCGATCCCTCCCGGCTCAGCCCTGGTAGGGCTGAAGAACCAAGTCCTTGTGGACGATGACGCGCAGCGGCCAGCCGGGCCGGACGGTGATCGTCGGCTGGATGTTGAGGTCCTTCTCGACGATCCGCTGGCCTGCCTGGTTGGTGCTCTCCTGGGTCGATTCCCGGATCGCTTCGACGAGGTTGCTTTGCTGGCTGCCGAAGGTGACCTGGCTGCCGACGCCGAGCAGGGTCGACAGCGCGATGCCCTTCAGCAGCGTCCAGGTGTGGTAGTCGACCTCGTCCTCGAGCCCGGCATAGCCGGCAGTATCGGTCGCCGGCAGATTGTCGATCACGATCGAGGAGCCGTTCGGCATGACGATGCGCTGCCAGACGACCAGTGCCCGGCTCTGGCCGAAGGCGACGACGCTGTCGTAGGTGCCGATCAGGCGCGCGCCCTGCGGGATCAGCAAAATTCCGCCGGTGACGGTGTCGTAGACGTTCTCGGTGACCTGGGCGACGACGAGACCGGGCAGATCGGAATCGAGCCCGGTGATCAGGCTCGCCGAGATCAGCGTTCCCGCCATCACCTGATAGGGCGAGACCGGGTGCTGCAGGCCATGCGGATTGTAGATCGCGCGGTCGTCCTGCTTTGGCGTTGAGGAAATCGAGCTTGCGCTGCTGATTGTTGGGATCGCGGTCGGGATCGAGGTCGAGACGCGCCGGCGCCGCAGGTGAGCTCCACGCCGGTCGCCGCCGCTGCTCCGCCCGGTCCCTTGCCGGCAGCAGCGACGCCTCCGGCCGCTTGGCCGTGAGCGGAGCGACACAGCGAAGAAGACCTTCGACTCCAGCGCCTGCCTGCGCCTGGCGCGCGAGGCGCATCCGCTCGGCCCGCGCCGCATCGTCCTCCGGGTTCGGGCCGGAGGCCGCAGTTCTGCTCGACATGGGTCACCGGCGGGCCGAGATCGCCGGGCAGCGGCGGACCGAGCTTCGGCGGCTTTGGCGCGAGATCGCCGTAGCTGCTCGGCAAATTGGCGAGGCCGTCCGCGATCTGCTTGCGGTCTGTATTGAGGAGCTCGGCGCCGTTCGAGCCGCGGTGCCAGGACGGCGGGTAGAGCGCCAGCATGGTGGCGGCGAACACGAGGACGCAGCACGACCGCCGCGACGCCGATGACGCACGCGGCGATTGAACCGCGCCACCCGTCGCGGCCGCGCGCGCAGCGCCAGGGCCTCGGGATCGGTCTTCGGCGGTCCGCCGCGGGGTGGGTGCCTTGACCCGGATCACTCATGGCCTACTCCGGCCCCCGGATGCCGCCTGCCCGGGCGCATCGGTGCGGCTGATGCGCACGATCTGCTGCGGGTCCTTGCCGAGGCGCAGCTCGGCTGCTCCGAACAGGCGATCGACGATGTAGTAGTTGCCGCGCACCCGGTAATTGACGAGCTCGCTCTCGCCGGTCGGGCCGACGACGAACAGCGGCGGCGCCTCGCCCTGATCGATGCGCGCCGGAAACTCGATATAGACCTTGCTGCCGTCGTCGAAGGCGCGCACCGGCTTCCAGGGCGGATTGTCGCCGGTGATCGCATAGCGGAACCGGAGCTTGTCGAGCGCCAGCCCCCGATCGATCGGCCGCTCCTGGTCGGCGCGCGCATTCTGCCGCTTCAGCATGACGAGCCGATCCTGGGGATAGGTCCAGGAAATCGCCGCCATGGAGGTGTGATGCGGTGCTTTCCAGCGCCAGGTGATAGGTCCGCCGGTCGGTGGTGATGACGAGGTTGGTCTCGAGGTCGGGCGCGAACGGCTTGACCAGCACATGGACCTGCTTGCCGTCGCCGGCGCCGCTCGTCGTGTCGCCGACCACCCAGCGGACGGTGTCGCCGGCCGAGATCGCGACCAGCTGCTCTCCCGGCTGAAGGCCGATGTCGCTGACCTGCTCGGGCGCGGCGTAGAGGCGGTAGAGCGCGCCCGGCGTATAGGGATAGATCTGCACGGCATCGATCCAGCCATCCCGGGTCGGTTCGTGCAGTCGCCGCCTGGTTGGCGGCGTCGACGCGCGCCGTCGGCGGGCGCTTGTCGGGCCTCGCGGGCTTCGGCCGCGGCTGAAGCTGGCCGGGAAGCGGCAGCGGCTTCGGCACCTCGACGATTTCGACCGGCTTCGGCGGATCGGGCGCGATCGCCGCCGGCTGCATTTGCGGCGTCGTCATATGCGATGGACGGCGGCGCGTTCCTTGCCGGAACAGGCCGCAAGCGCCAATGCCGACACCGACAGCAGGAGAATGAAGCGGAGGCGATCGATGGTCATGGCGTTTCTCCGGGATTGAGCTCGCGCGACCAGTCGAGGGCGAGGACGTAGAGGCCGAGCGGGTTGGTGCGCAGCACGTCCGCGGTCGTCGGGCGGCGGATGGCGACGGTCAGGATGCCGGTCCAGCGTTCGGTGCGTTCGAGAGCACCATCGCGGAAGGATTGCTCGGTCCATTTCACCTGGAAGCTGTCCGGCGAAGCGCGGACGACGCTGGTGACCTCGACCGAGACGGTCCGTTCGCCGACCGCCTTGAACGGGTCGTGCTGGCGCGCGAAATCGTTGAGCGTCGCGGCGGCGCGATCACCGGCATAGGCATAGGCTTCGAGCCAGTTCGTGCCGACAGCACGATCGGGTCGAGCGGCAGTGAGCGCACGTCGTCGATGAAGCGGGCGAGCTGCCAGGCGATCTCGGCGTCGGTCGGCGTCCAGTCGCGCTCGGCCGGCCCGACCGCCTGGACCTCGCCGAGCTTGTCGATCTCGACGACATAGGGCGTGATCCGGCTTTCGCTCGAAAGCTTGACGAGACCCGCCGGCGAGCCCGACCGACAAGGTCAGGCAGCCGAACGCCATCAGCCGCCAGTTCTTCGCCTGTGTCCGCGCGGAGCCGAGCCGGTCGTCCCAGACCTGTGCCGCGCGCTGATAGGGCGTGACCGGCTCCGGCGTCTGCCGCGTAGCGCTGACTGGCTCGGCGAAACAGCATCGCTCAGTCCTCTTTCTGGTCGAGGTCGGGGCTGGCCTCGCCGGCGGCCGGTCTCCTTCCTTGACGGCTTGTGCGGTCGATTGCAGGTGCGCGCGGCGGGTTTGCTCGGCTCGCAGCCGGCGCGCCCAATCGGGCGCCGATGTCCCGGCCGGAGGCTGCACTGGAAGGAGCAGCCGGCGCCGTCGTTGCTGCCGACCGGACCGCCGCCGGTGGCGCGCCAGGCAGCGCTCCGGCCCGCGGCGACGGTCTTCACTGAAGGCGGTTGCCGATACGGCTGCCGACGGACCGGGCAGCGTTGGCGGCCACCCCCATCCCTGCCCGGCCGACGCCGCCGATACCGGCGGCGACACCGGCGAGCCCGGTTTCGCCCGATGCCGCGGCGCCGAGGCCGTAGGCCGTGGTGGTCGCAGAGGCCAGAGAGGTGCCGGCGCGAATCGCCGACGAGTCCGCCGGCAAAGCCGGCGCGGCCGAGGCCGAGCGCTGCGCCGGCGGCACCGCCGGCGAGCATGGCGCCGCCGACGACAGCGCCTGCCGTGCCGATCGCAGCGCCCGCGCCGAGCTGTGGCGCGCCGGAGACGAGACCCGACGCGATTGCCGGCCCGAAGATGCCGAGCCCGAGCATGGCGATGGCCGCGAGCACGATCGCGAGCGCGTCCTCGATCGACGGCTGCTGGCCGCCGCTCGGCAGGGCCGAGGTGAACTGTCCGAAGAGCGTCGTGCCGATGCCGACGATCACGGCGAGCACCAGCACCTTGATTCCGTACGGTAATGACAAAGCCGAGGACGCGTTCGGCCAGGAATGCGCTCTTGCCCCAAAGGCCGAACGGCACCAGCACGAAACCCGCGAGAGTGGTCAGCTTGAATTCGATGAGGGTGATGAAGAGCTGGATCGCCAGCACGAAGAAGGCGGCGATGAGGATCACCCAGGCGAAGAGAAGAATGAAGATCTGAACGAAGTTCTCGAAGAATGACGTAAACCCCATCAAATTCCCAACCGCATTCAAAATTGGCCAGCCCGCCTGGATACCGACCTGCGCCAGATGGCCGGGCTCAAGGAAATCGGTGCAGCTGAGTGCGCTTCCTCCTCCCTTAAGTCCGAGCTGCGCAAAGGAGTTGAAAACGACGCTCGCAAGATTGTTGAAGTTGCCAATCAGGAAGGCGAAGAAGCCGACGTAGAGCGTCTTCTTGATTAGCCGAACGACGATTTCCTCGCCTCCAAGCGCCCAGAACAGGCCCGCCAACGTCATATCGATACCGATCAGGATCGCGGACAGGAACGCAACTTCCGGCTTCAGGAGGCCGAAGCCACTGTCGATGTACGTCGTGAAGGTATTGAGGAACTGATCGATGACGCCGACGCCGTTCATTTCACTTCTCGGTCGAGGGAGACGTGGGTTTCTTATCTGTCGTCCACGGCTGGTGATGCTCTTTCGGGAACATATCGACAGGCGCAGGCTGGTACGTATCGCTGTGGGAGAAGAAGCGTCGGCGCACTTCCTTGTAGGCGGCCTCGCACGCTGGGTCGGAACTTGCGTTCTCGTTGAGTTGCTTGCAGCGTTGGAGCTCCTTGGTGAGCGGGTCGGTGGCTGCCGACGGCGGGCTTTCCCATTCGTTAGACTGCTGGGCAACGACGCGCGCGGCGTTGAGCGCCATCATCACCAGGAAGAGACAAGCCAGGAGTCGAGCGGCTTTCATGATGTCGTCCTTTCCTTTCCTCAATGGAACATCGTCACCGGCACCGGCGTGTAGGTGCCGGGAGCGGTCCCGATGAACTGCTGGTACTGCTCATGCGCCTGTTCTTCGGCTTCCGCCTGGCGGGCCTGTTCGATCGCTTGCGCGCGGGCTTGCGACGCGAGCAACGCCTGGATGGCGGCAGCCTGCTTCGATTGCAGGGCGAGAAGCTGATTGCCGGCCTGCGTCGCCTGGAGGATGCCGACGGCGCCCTGGCTCTGCCCGACCAGCGCATCCATCTGCGCCTGGTCGCCGGGGAGACTCTGAACGATCTGCGACTGGACTTCCATCGTGTGCTGGAAGGTCGACAGCGAGTACTGCCACCTCGTCTGTGCGTCCGCGAACAGTTGTGTGCTCGAGGTGGACGGGCTGATGGCAGTGGGGTAGAAGCGCTGGAACTGGGACTGGACGTTCTGGACGTTGTAGAGAATGCCTTGGGCCTGTCCCATCAGGCTGGTGATCTGCGAGACCGACTGGTCGAGCTGCTGAACGATTGAGAACGGCAGCGAGGTCAGGTTGCGCGCCTCGTTCTGCAGCATTTGGACGAACTGTTGAATCTGCGTGATCTGGTTGTTGACCTCCTGCAGCGTCCGCGCGGCGGTCATGATGTTCTGCGCCAGATTCGCCACGTCGATGACGGGCCACTGCGCCCGTGCCGGCGGTGGTGCGCCACGAGGCTCGCGGCGACGCAAACGGTCGCGAGCAGGCGGCGGCAATTGGCGCGGCCAAAGCGAAGAGCTTGATCATCGCGAATGCTCCTCGATCGAGCGGAAGGCTGTGGTTCGGCGGCATGCCCGATCCCGGTTTCCGCAGCGACGCCAGCTGCCTCGGGCTCCCCGCTGAAATGCCCCGCGTCTTTGATGACGTCCGCCGCCCAGGACAGCCCCCTGGCCGACAGCCAAGCCGCGGCGAAGGATTCAGGCGAAGACCGGTCGAGAACGCGGTCGATCATCACCTGGTCGGCGGGCGATGAGGCACCGCAGAAGGCGAGCGCGACCGGCCCGAGGCCGAGCTGGAACAGGCGGTTGCCCTGGCGGGATTGCAGGTAGTAGTCGCGCTTCGGAGTCGCCGTGGCGACGAGCTGGATCTGGCGCTCGTTGAGCCCGAACTGCTCATAGGCGCGCCGCGCCTCGCGGCTCGACGGCGCGGTCGTTCGGCAGAAAGATGCGCTGCGGGCAGCTTTCGATGACCGCCGGCGCGATCGTGCTGTTGGCGATATCGGCGAGCGACTGGGTCGCGAAGACGACGGCGACGTTCTTCTTGCGCAGCGTCTTCAGCCATTCGCGGATGCGCGCGGCGAACAGCGGGTCGTCGAGAAAGACCCACGCCTCGTCGAGGATCAGCAAGGTCGGCGATCCGTCGAAGCGGGCATCGAGCCGGTGGAACAGATAGGTCAGCACCGGCGGCACGGCGCCGGCCGCGTCGCGCATCAGCGTCTCGGTCTCGAAGCACTCGACATCGCCGAAGGAGAGCTTGTCCTCGGCGGCGTCGAGCAGATGGCCGAACGGCCCTTCCAAGCGTATAGGGCGCCGAGCGCCGCCTTGAGCGCGTTCGACTGAAGCAGCATCGACAGGCCGGTCAGCGTCCGCTCGCGCGGCGGCGCCGAGGCGAGGCTGGTCAGCGCCGACCAGACGGCCTCCTTGGTCTCCGGCGTGACGTTCACGCGCTCATGGGCGAGAAGGCCCAGCACCCATTCGGCCGCCCAGGCGCGCTCGGCGGACATGGTCGATCATGGCGCAGCGGCTGGAAGGCGAGGTCCTCGGCCTCGGCGGCGAGGCGATGATGCTGGCCGCCCATCGCCAGGATGGAGGCGCGGGCCGAGCCGCCCTTGTCGAAGACATAGACCTGGGATGCCGGGATAGCGGCGGAACTGCAGCGCGAGCAGGGCCAGCAGCACGCTCTTGCCCGCACCGGTCGGACCGACGATCAGCATATGGCCGACATCGCCGACATGGGTCGAGAGCCGGAACGGCGTCGAGCCCGAGGTCTCGGCGACGAGCAGCGGCGGCCCGTCGAGATGGGCGTTGCGCGCCGGACCCGCCCAGACCGCCGAAAGCGGGATCAGATGCGCCAGGTTGAGCGTATGGACGAGCGGCTGGCGAACATTGGCGTAGGCATGGCCCGGCAGCGACGACGAGCCAGGCCTCGACCGCATTGATGTTCTCGCGGATCGTGGCGAAGCCGCGGCCGTTGACGACGCGCTCGACGGCGCGCTCCTTCTCCGCGGCGCCGGCGCGCGTCTCGATGCCAGACCGTGACGGTGATGGTCAGATAGCCGAAGGCGACGTGGTCGGAGCCGAGCGCCTGAAGCGCGTCGTCGGCGTCGGCTGCCTTGTTGGCGGCGTCGGTATCGAGCAGCTGGCGCCGGTTCGTTGTAGAGAACCTCGCGCAGCAGCGCCGTGATCGACTTGCGCTTGGCGAACCATTGCCGGCGGATGCGGGTCAGCTCCTTCGATGCCTCGGTCTTGTCGAGGGCGATCCAGCGCGCGACCCAGCGATATTCGATGCCGAGATGGTTGAGGTCGTCGAGCAGGCCCGGCCGGGTCGCGCTCGGGAAACCCGAGGACGCGTCGACGGTCCGCAGATGCAGCGTCGCCGAGCATCGGCTCGAGGCCGCCGACGAGCGGCGTGTCGACCAGGACGGCGTCGAGATGCATCGGCGTCTCGGGTACGGCGATCGGGTGCCGGCGCGTCGAGATCGTGCCGTGCAGATAGGTCAGGGTCTCGGCATCATCGAGCGCGCGGATCTCGGGCATGAAGCCTTCCATGCAGATCGAGCGCGCGCTCGGTCTCGGCGACGAAGGCCGGCGAGCTCGTCGCGCCAGATCGGCCGCGATCGCGCTGGTCGCTCGCCTTCCGGCAGTTCGAGCAGCGCCCGCTCCGCCCGGCTCACCTGGTCCGGCGGCGGCATGATAGAGCAAGGTCAGGTGATAGGCGCTCTCGAAGCGCTCGCGGCTGCGCGGCCGGCTGGCAGGTCGCTCCTCCTCGAAAGCCGCGCGCCGCTCATGGTCGACCAGCCAGGAGGCCGGGTCCGGGAAACTCGGATTCGGGATAGCCGGGCGCCAGCGTGCGGTCGGCCTCGAAGAACAAGGCCCAGCCGGAGCCGAAGCGGCGCAGCACGTTGTTGAGCCGCGCGCAGGCGCCGACCAGCTCGGCCTCGGTGGCGCTTTCGAGATCGGGGCCGCGGAACGCGAAGGTGCGCTGGAAGCTGCCGTCCTTGTTGAGCACGACGCCGGGCGCGACCAGCGCGGCCCAGGGCAGCCGATCGGCGAGCAGATCGGCGTCGCGGCGGTATTCGGCGAGGTTCAGCATGCGAGCCACGCCTTCTGCCGGAGATGGCGGGCGAGCACCGCGGCGAAATGCGGGATCGCGCTTGGCGGCGAAGACGGCGATCGCGTGGCCGACCACCCAGAGCAGCGATGCCGGCGATCCAGAGCTGAAGCCCGATGCCGAGCGCGGCGGCGACCGTGCCGTTGACGATCGCGACCGCCGCGCGGCGCGCCGCCGAGCAGGATCGGCTCGGCCAGCGCCCGGTGCAGCGGGACCTCGAAGCCTTCGATCGATGCGCGCTCATGACACGAGCGCCCCGCCGCCGAAGGAGAAGAAGCGACAGGAAGAAGCTCGACGCGGCGAACGCGATCGAGATGCCGAAGACGATCTGGATCAGCCGCCGGAAGCCGCCGGAGGTGTCGCCGAAGGCAAGCGACAGGCCGGTGACGATGATGATGATCACCGCGATGATCTTCGCGACCGGCCCCTGGACGGAATCCAGGATCTGCTGAAGCGGCTGCTCCCACGGCATGTTGGAGCCGGCCGCCATGGCATGCGCGGACAGCAGCGTCAGGCCAGCGGCGCAGACGCGCGAAGCTCGCAGGACAGCGAGCGGACGAACGCTGACGATTGGCGAGCGACATCATGATCGTCTCCTTGGTGTTGAGGGCTGGAGCCGGTGAAGTGAAGGCGCGTGAGAGCCGGTAGCCGCCGCCGCTCGTCGAGGCCGGCGACCTCGACGATCGTCTCGATGCGGCGCCGGCCGTTGCGGACCGGACGACAGCACGACGATGTCGACCGCCTCGGCGATCAGCTCGCGCGGCGGGTTGGCGACCGCTGCGCAGGATGAGCTGCTCGAACCGGTAGAGCGCGCCGACCGGCGACTTGGCATGGATCGTGGCGACGCCGCCGGAATGGCCGGTGCTCCAGGCCTCCAGCATGTCGATCGCCTCGCCGCCGCGGACCTCGCCGACGGGGATGCGGTCGGGCGGACAGCCGCAGCGCCGAGCGCACCAGATCGGAGAGCGACGCCACGCCGTCCTTGGCGAGCAGCGGCACGACATTGCCGTGCGGCAGCATGATCTCGCGGCGGTCCTCCAGCAGGATGAGCCGGTCGCCGGTCTCGGCGGCGATCTGCAGCAAGCAGTGCGTTGGCCAGCGTCGTCTTGCCGGTCTTGGCGCCGCCGGCGATCACGACATTGCGCCGCTTGCGCATCGCGCTCGTCGAGAGCGCGCCGCCTCGAGCTCGAGCATGACGCCGGTCGGCGACATAGTCGGCGAGCGTGTAGATCGCGGCGCCGCCGGCGTGCGGATCGCGAACATCGGCGCCAGCGCCACCGGCGGCAGCATGCCCTCGAAGCGTTCGCCGCACGCCTCTCGCGGCGGCAGTTCGGCGCTGACGATCGGCGATTGCCGGCATGGCCTCGACGCCGACATGGTCGGCGACCAGGCGGATGATGCGCTCGGCCTCGGCGGCGCCGAGCCGCACGCCGGTCGCGACGCGCCCCTCGCCCAAGCCGGTCGAGCCACAGAGCGCCGTCGGGATTGACCAGCACCTCGACGACGTGCGGGCTCGGCGAGCGCAGCCGGAGATGACCGGCCCAGCGCGGTGCGCAGCATGGCGCGCCGGCGCTCCAGGCTTTCGGGTGCGACCGGCCGGCTCATGCGCCGACCCCACGACGCCGTTCCGGCTCTCGCCGACCCGTTCGGCAAGCTCGCGGCCGATGCCGCGGCCGGCGGCGACACGCCGGCCGAGCTGCTCGATGAAGGCCTGATAGCGGTCCTCGCCGGCCGCTCGGGCCGCCGCCTGCTCGGATTCGGGCAGCGGCGCCGTCACGGTGAGCTGCCTAGCGGATGAAAGAGCGCCAGGCTTTCGAGGAGCACTCCTGGATTCCCGCTCGACGCGCGCCGAGCTGTCCTGGTCGAACGCGATCGAGGCGCGCCTTGAGGACGGTCGTCCAGCTTCCTTGCCGCCGCGCGCGCGCGAGATAGGCCCGGAGCGCATCGGCGACGATGGCCGGATTTGGAGCAGCCCGGCTTCGATGCGAGCGCGTCGAGCTCTTGCGGAGAGCTCGTCGTCGAGATAGAGGTGATGGCGCGGCTTCATCGCGGCGCTCCTCAGAAGTCCGGCAGCAGGTCGTGGTCGGGATCGCGATGGCCGGCTTCGGCCCTCGTTGCATGCGCGTAGGCGCGGCGGATCGCGCCGAGAGCGCCGCAGCCGGATCGATGACGCGCGCTTGCTCGGCCGCGACTGTCGAGATCGTCGTCGAGCACCGAGCCGAGATCGTGGCGTTCGGCCTCGGCATCGGCTGCGGACGATGCCCGTCTTCGCCGGGCAGACCGGGATGGCGCTGCAGCCGCCGATCCGCCTTCCTCCTCGCCGGTCACCGCCGCCTCGCCGTGCGAACGCGCCGTCCAGGCGGACATGCGGTGCCGCGCACCTGGCCGCCCCAATCGTCGGGACGCGGGCCGGCGGCCGGTCGCGATAGCCGCTCATCGGACAGGTCGGCGCCGGCAGCACGCGGGCGATGAAATTGCCGTCCTCGTAATAGCGGAGCTTCTTGGCGCGGATCGGCGCCAGGCCGGAGACCAGCACCAGCTCGTCGGCCGGCGGCAGCTGCATCACCTCGCCGGGCGTCAGCAGCGGGCGCGCCGTCTCCTGGCGGCTGACCATGACGTGGCTCGAGCCAGGGCGCCAGACGATGGCCGGCATAGTTGCGCTGGGCGCGCAGTTCGGTCGCGGTGCCGAGCGCGTCGGAGATGCGCTTGGCCGTCCGCTCGTCGTTCGACTGGAGAACGCGATCCGGACATGGCAATTGTCGAGGATGGCGTTGTTCTCGCCGTAGGCCTTGGAAATCTGGTTGAGGCGATTGGGCGATCAGATAGGCGCGGATGCCGTAGCCCGCCATGAAGGCCAGCGCGGTCTCGAAGAAGTCCAGCCGACCCAGCGCCGGGAACTCGTCCAGCATCATCAGCAGCTTGTGCTTGCGGCGTCTTGCCGGGATCGCCTTCCAGCCGCTCGGTCAGGCGGCGGCCGATCTGGTTGAGCACCAGGCGGACCAGCGGCTTGGTGCGGGAAATGTCCGACGGCGGAATGACAAGGTAGAGCGACACCGGCCGGGCCGCATCCACCAGATCGGCGATGCGCCAGTCGCAGGCCGAGGTCGTCGCCGCGACGGTCGGATCGCGATAGAGACCGAGGAACGACATGGCGGTGGAAAGCACGCCGGAGCGCTCGTTCTCGGATTTGTTCAGCACCTCGCGTGCGGCCGAGGCGACGACGGGATGGACGACGGGCTGCTCGGTCGTGCCGAGATGGTTGGTCGCCATCATGCGCGCGCAGCGTGTGCTCGAAGGACCGCTGCGGGTCGGACAGGAAGCTCGCGACCCGCGCGAGCGTCTTCTCCTCCTCGGCGTACAGGACGTGGAGGATCGCGCCGACCAGCAGCGAATGGCTGGTCTTCTCCCAATGGTTGCGCCGTTCCAGCGCGCCTTCGGGATCGACCAGGATATCGGCGATGTTCTGGACGTCGCGGACTTCGTCCGGTCCCTTGCGGACTTCGAGCAGCGGATTGTAGCGGGCGCTGCGCGGATCGGTCGGATTGAACAGCAGGCAATGCGAGAACTGCGCCCGCCAGCCGGCGGTCAGCTGCCAGTTCTCGCCCTTGATGTCGTGAATGACGACGCTGATCCGGTCCAGGACAGCAGGTCGGGACGACGAGGCCGACGCCTTTGCCGGAGCGCGTCGGCGCGAAGGCCATGACATGCTCCGGGCCGTCGTGGCGCAGATAGTTCCGCTCAAGCCGGCCGAGGAAGACGCCGGACGGATCGAACAGACCGGCTTCGGCGATGTCACGGTCGGTCGCCCAGCGGGACGAACCATAGGTCGTGACGTGCTTGGTTCTGCCGGGCGCGCCACAGCGAGCCGATGATCGCCACGCCGCATCCCGGCCACGCCGCCCAGCGCCGCGATCGCGCCCGCCTCGTTGAAGAGCGTCGGCGCATAGGCGTCGTAGGCATACCACCACTCGAACAGCCGCCAGGGGTAATAGACGGGATAGTCGAGAGCGACGAACCAGGGCGCGCCGAGCTGCGGCTGAAAGCCCAGCTGCGCCGCGGCCCATTCCGTCGCGAACCACAAGCCCGCGATCACGATCGCGAAGACGACCAGCACCTGGCCGACGAGGACCTTGGTCGGGGTCATTCCCTGGCTCCGCGTTCACCCCGGCACGTCACAAAAGACGCTGCCGGACGGCGCAGATGGAATCCCCAAATCGGAAAGTGCGCAATCGCCTTTATTTACGCTCTATTTCGACTTATTAGAACAGCGTAGCTGCGAGTGTTCTGATCGTGTTTAAGGTAAATTTGATGGTACGAATATTTTGTTCCTAATGCCACAAAGAGAGGATCATAGCGGCAAGCGATGAGCTTTCTGGATCCGTTGGTGCCGTGCGGAGAGCCCTTCCTTCCTCGAGGATCAACTTCCTCACCGCTTCGGCGATCCCGCGGTGAGCGCTGCTTGGCGCTCACTGACTTAAAAGGGGGACATAAGGTGCATTTCCCGCCGTTTCGGGATAATCTCAAGATCGTAGATTTCCATCGTACCACCTCGATCACCGAAAGTAGTTGATGAGCGGTGCCTTGAGCATCGCCTGGCCTGGGCGGAATGATATTCGAAGTCGATGCCGAGCAGATTTCACGTTTGGACGGCGTTGCGCTTGTCCAACTGATGAAGCGCTTGCTGCTGGCTGAATGTCAGTTGGTCCACATTCCACTGCGCGCTGCTGCGGTACAGTTGCAGATTACGGTGCCCGATGGCGGTGAGGATGGGCGGGTCGAGTGGATCGGAGGCATCAATTCAACGAATTACCTGCCATCCCGCTTCAATATTTTACAGTCGAAAGCTCAGAATTTGACGGAAAGCAGTATCAAGGCAGAGGTGTTTACAAGTTCTGACAAGGGTAAGGACAAAAGTGACAAAGTGAAGCCTAAATTAAACGACGCCGTTTCAGAAAGTCTGTCGCAGGGCGGTAGCTATGTCATCTTCTGCTCTTACCCACTTACGGGGCAGAAGATAAATAAACTTAGGAAGGCTATTGAAGACGCGATTGCGCAAACCGGGGCGGCACCATCGCAACTCGCCAAGATTTGACGTCTACGATGCGAACAAAATCGCTGACTGGGTCAATACGCATCCGGCCGTCGCTCTCTGGCTTACCAGCCGCGAGCGGCGTCGCTCTGTTTCCGGATTTCAATCGCACGAAGGGTGGGGACGTTCGCCTGAAATCATGAGAGTGCCGTGGGTAAGCAACGATTCTCCCCGATTTGTCCCCACCGACCAACTGATACCGGACGGCGAGCGCAAGGTTCGGGGACACAACGGGTGGACATTCGCACAGGCGGCAGAGGCCGCGCTAAAGTACCTTTCCGAGGATCATGCGGTCGTGCGAATTGTCGGACCGTCGGGATTTGGCAAATCACGATTCGCCTACGAGCTGTTTAATGGGCAAGACGCGGTTGCCGATCAGATTGATACCGCTGCCGTCATTTATGCGGATTTGCCGATTGTCGGCGATGAGGTGGCCAAGCTCGCACTTGAGATCGCGGATGCGGGGTGGCCCACGATTCTGGTGGTCGATGACTGTCCGGACGAAATCCATTCGACACTGGCGGGGATCGCGCAACGCGCTGGATCCAAGCTTCGGCTTGTGACGGTCGATGTCGAGACGAGAATACAGCAGGCGACGGATACCCTGGTTATCACCCTCGAACCCGCTCCCGACGAACTCATCGGCAGCATCGCAAGAGGCGTCGCGCCGACGCTCAATGATACCGACGCCCGGTTTATCCAGGAATTGGCCAATGGTTTCCCTCGCATGGCCGTCCTTGCGGCACGGCAGGGTGGGAAGCGGTGTGAGGCCATCGTCTCGGTCGAGCAAGTGCTCGATCGAATCATTTGGGGAAAGCGACCGCACAACGAGAGGGCGCAAAAGGCGCTCGAAACCATAAGTTTGTTTGACTGGCTCGGCCTGTCGGGCCGCGTCAAGGAGCAAGCCGCTTACGTCGCCCGCGAATTCGCCGGGATGACCGAGGATACCTTCGTCGAGGACGTAAAATCGTTCAAGCCGCGCGGCATCATCGTGCAGCGCGGTGACTTCGTCCAAGTCCAACCTATCCCGCTCGCCGCGCGTCTCGCGGCCCGTCGACTGTCGCTGCTTCCCGATGGGAAGCTCGGGTCCTTCTTTACGCAAGCGCCGCCCGAGCTGCGCATGAGCCTTCTGCGGCGTCTCCGGTGGCTGGATACCTCGCCCGCTGTCCAGACGTTTGCCAAGCAGATGCTGCACGAGAATTGCTTGGGCAACCTTGCTGCGCTTGATTCAGGTTTCGGATCGGAAGCTGTCGACCGCCTCGTGCATCTCGAACCCGACGCGGTCATGTCGACGATCGACCACGTGCTCGGCAACCTCACGCTCGATCAGCTTCGCGGCATTAGGGACGGCCGCAGGCACATCGTCTGGGCGCTAGAAAAGCTGGCGTTCAGGAAAAAGACCTTCGAACGCGCGGCCACACTCTTGCGGAGGCTGGGCGCCGCCGAAACCGAGGAACGAATTGGGAATAACGCGAGCGGACAATTCAAGCAACTCTATCAGCTCCATCTCAGCGGCACTCAGGTCAGCCCAGAAGAACGCCTTCTGGTCCTCGACGAAGGGCTGCAATCAAACGCCAGCAACGAACGCGAGCTTTGCGTGGATGCACTCGGGCAGATGCTCCAGACGGGACATTTCACTCGCATGGGCGGTGGCGAAGAAATCGGCAGCGAGCGGCTGGAGGATTGGACGCCGAAGACGTACGGGGACATCTGGAACTTTCATCAAGCTGCGATGAACCGCCTCGCGGGAATCGGCACCAGCAACGACGAATTCGCGGAACGTGCGCGAGGCTTGCTGGGTTCGCACATCCGCGGTCTCCTAAATTCGGTGCCCTTCGATGACGTGAAGGCGATGGTCGAGCGGATTGTCGCCCATGTTGGGATGTGGGTAGAAGCCATTCAAGGCGTGAATAGCTGGCTCTACTTTGACCGGCGAGAGGCGCCGAATGACACTGCCAATAAAGTCCGAGCTTTTTTTGATCAATTAATGCCCACTCATCCCGTGGATCTGGTGGTGCTCTATACGCATGGCTGGCAGTCTGACTTCTACAACCCTGATACGGATTTCGACCCAGGCGGCGGGGCGGGCCACGACCATGAATATGCAGTGCGAGAAGCGTGCAGACTTGCGGACACCATCGCCGCTGATGCCAGCATGCTGGACAGCGCACTCCACCGGCTCGTAACGAGCAACGCGAAGACTGTCTATCCTTTCTCCTGCCGACTGGCCGAATTGGCGAGCTCTCCTGTCGACCTGTTCACGAGATCGCTCCGGATCGCGGAGGCCGGAACCGAGCCAGCAAACACACAATTTTTCCGAGGCCTGATTGCCGGGACGGACCAGCGCGACCCGCGGCAAGCGCGGGACTGCATGCGCGCCGCGCTGCAATCGCCCAAGCTGAGAAACGATGCCATTTCTATGATCGGCTCCGGCAAGCTCCAGCTGGAAGATCTTCGGCTCGTCGTCTCGCTTTTGCAGTCCGGCGATGTCGAACCCTGGCAATGTGCAACGCTGTCGTACGGACGCGGCCTCGACCATCTGTCGCCCGGGCAGATCATGCCGCTGCTCGATGAGTTGGGACGACACGGCGCGAGGGGACATTGGACGGTCATGGACATCATCTCGATGTACCTATATGGCGGGAAACAGTTGCCTGAGCCCTTCGCCGACAAGCTGAAGAGTACTTTTCTTGCTCGCGATCTACTCAACGACATCCCCGGGGAACAGTGAATGGCCATCATCTGGAGCATATGATCAATCTTCTCCTTCATTACGACAAAGTGAGCCATAACTTTGCTGCTGCACTCGTAAAGCAACTCTTGAGCATTTGCCGACCCCATAAAAGTGCGGTCTTCTACGCGCTCGATGGGCCAGTTCGCTCCATCATTGCCTCTCTTATGGCTCCGTACCCGAATGAGGTCTGGAACGAAGTGTCGAAGGTTCTGACGTCGGAGATTCGCTAGTGCGCTTTCATGTGGAGCGTCTTTTCGAGCCCCCGCATGCTAATCATCTTGGCCCCGGGCTCTTGCATGGGCTGCTGCCGGATGTCTATCTCGATTGGGTTCGAAAGGCGCCTGGCGCCCGCGCTGAGGTCGTCGTGAACTGGCTTCCGATTATAACGACGGGCATCGATGGAACGAGGGCCTGGAGTCCCGAGTTGGAAGCATACATCAACGAGTTTGGGGATCAACCGCGTGTCCTCGTCGGGCTGGCGAGACGGCGGCATCCACGGTCGTGGTACGGCTCCGTGGTCCCACACTTTGAGCCGTTCCTGCCGCTTCTGGAGATATGGTCGCAGACCCATCCACGGCCTGAGGTGCGGCGCTGGGCGCGGGAGCAAATCAACTACATCAGTGCGGAGATTGAAGCGAGCCGCAGAGGTGATGAGGAGCATCAAGCGGGCATCCGCTGATTTCGCCGCGGGGCGCGGTAGCTGAAATGTCACCCGCAGAACCGGCCGACTTATTTTCAAGAGAATAAGATACTCATGTTGGCTTTCAAATATCCGCTAATGGCGCATCTCAGACCAATCACAGGGCGAGCTTTAGCAGCAAACACTGCTTCGTCGTCGCACTCGTTCTCTATAGGGGTGGTCCACCTCGCCGCCGCCCAAGGGTCCAGGAGATCGTGTCGCCGCGGGCAAGACCCTCCACCGGCTTGCCGAGATTGCGTTCGAGCACCGGCCGCCAAGGGACCAGCGTAAACTCCCGGCTCTTCTCGATCAGCGCGAACCGCCCGCTCGCGAGATCGATACGTCGGCGATAGATGCCCTCGACCCGCTCCCCCTGTCGGGGCTCGGCGTAGGCGAGCCCGAGTTCGCCCGAGAGCTGGGTGGCGACGCGGGCGAGTTCGCGGCGGCGCAAGACCGCAAGCAAGTCCGGCGGTAGATGATGCGGTTCTCCTCCTCGCGGGCCAGCTCCTGCTCCACCAGCCATTGGCGCCGCTGCGAGAGCGCCTCGCGGACCTCGCGCCCGAAGCCGGCATCCCGGGTCGCCACGGGCGCCTCCGCCGACAAGGTCACGATCGAGCCAGGTCGCGCCGTCGGTGCCGAGCTGCTGGGCGAGCGGCAAGGTCGGAGAGGATTTCGACCGTGACCGGACTGCAGTCCGCGCCTGGCCCCGCTCGTAGGCTTCGGCACGCTCCAAGTGATCGGGTGCGATCACCCAGGTTCCATCCGGCTGGCGCTCGACGCCGACGCGCGCGCGCCGCATCGCCTCCAGCCGGCGCACATGCGCCTCGGCAAATTCCTGCGACGCGTTCGGGTCGTGCCGAAGATGCAGGTCGACGGAATAGCGCCCCTGATTTGCGGCGGCGATCTCGGCCACCGTGCGGTCGACGGCGCGAGCCGCGACTGGCCGCGGCGATATCGCGATGATGGCGCCCTCCGGCATCGCCTCCGTCGCATCGCCGCGCCCGATATCGATCCAATGCGTACGGCCATCGACGCCGTCGACGATGAGATAATGACGGTCCTCGATCTCGTCGGACAAGCCGCGCGCCACGACGCGGCCGACGAGCCGCTTCGATGCGGTCCGCATCGGCCGGATCGTAGATCGCGTAATCGGCGGCGCCGCGTGCCCGCCCTTCCCGCGCCATCTCGCGGTGCAGCGCCTTGATGATGTCGCCGCGTTCGCCCAGCCGGCGCAGCGTCGGTTCCAGCTCGGGCGACAATTGCCATGAACCGGGCTGCATCTCTTCGGCGAGATCCAGACGTTCCAGCGTGCGGAGCCGCCCCATGCGCAAGCGCGTGCTGGAACCGCGCATGCTCGCTCGCCGATGTGGCGAGCGCTGCCAACCTCGAGCCGGCCGGTTTCATCGGCCGCTCGCTGCAGGCTCCGGTCGAGGCTGGTAAAGCGCTCCTGGCTCGACTTCGTTCGTAAGCCGCTCTTCGATGTCACGATCGGTTCGCGGGCCGAGATCGAGCGACACGATCTCGGAGGCCCGCTCGCGCATGCCATGGGTCAGGTATTCGCGGGCGATGATCGAGATCGCGGCCGGTCTCGTCCTTGCCGCGAATGACGATATGGGTATGCGGATGGCCGGTATTGTAGTGATCGACCGCGACCCAATCGAGCTTGGTGCCGAGATCCTCTTCGGCCCGCTCCATCAGCCGCCGGGTCAGATCCTTCAGGTCGTCGTACTCGGCGCCATCCTCCGGCGTGACGATGAAACGGAACTGATGCCGGTCGCCATCCGCGCGCTCGAGGAAC
Source organism: uncultured Alphaproteobacteria bacterium (assembly GCA_963795485.1). Lineage (GTDB taxonomy): Bacteria > Pseudomonadota > Alphaproteobacteria > ATCC43930 > CGMCC-115725 > AP-15. Next base: position 10,775 of record CAWCIL010000003.1, on the reverse strand, counting down.
GCCTTGCCGTCGGCGCGATCGCGCTCGGCGTCATAGAGCTCGCCCGGCGTGCCCGTCGCGGGTCGACGCCGTCGCGCTGGATGTAGCGGAGATGGAGGCGCGCGCGCATCGAGCCCCTTGCCGGCCATCTTGACGATGCGGGTCTTGACGACGACGCGACGGGCCCGGAAAGCGGCATAGCGGTCGCGGCTCGCCAGCACGCGGCCGACGCCAGCGCCGCGACCGATCCGGTTGCCCTGAAATCCGCTCCGCCCTTTCGGGCTGCCGCCGCGCGGCCGTCCGCCCGCCAAGGCGATGGCGCGGAGCACGCGCTGGAGATAGCGCTTCGCGCGCTTGCTGGAACCGCGCGAGCGGATGCGGCCGAGCCGCGGTAAGATTTCGTCGTCGTCATGCGCCATGGTCGATCCGATCGCTCGTGTCGGCGCGCCCATCACACGAGAAAGGGCTTCGCCTCGCGACTCGACAATCCGGCGCCACGAAGATCGCGTCGGCGCAAGGGCTTGGCGCCAGATGGCGCCATCCCGCCAGGGCATGGCGCCATCAAAAAGGATGTGCAGACAAAGACTTGGACGGCCCCTGGCGCCGTCCCTTTATCTTGCCCTCCGAATCTGCCGATCCATCTGTCGGGCCAATGACATGCGGATATCCGCGTCCCCAGTTCGTGATCGCTCGACGTGCCGGTTCGCGGCGAAGGGAAGAGTCGGAAACGGCCATCGTTTCGGGCACCGCAGTGGGCGAATTTGCCTTGGTGATGCCGTCATCGGACGCCGAAAATACGCGGTCATGGCCGCGCCCTCGCCAGCATGCGACGCGCCCGCCAACGGCACGAAAAGGCCATCCGACATCGGGCCTGCTCGGGCCGAATCGAGGGGAAAAAGCGTGGCCGGTGACGGTGATGGAGGCCCGCACCACTGCGATGGACGCGATCCCGAGCGGAAAAAACAGAGCGTTGTCGGAGGGGGCGAGCCCATCCGAGGGACGCCGGCACGGAGCCGGGCAGCAGCGTCGGGACGCTCCGCGGAGACCGCGTCGTGCAGGTCCGGAACTGATCGATTGGAGGTAATGCAGCGTCTCGTCCGGGAGGGAAACGCCGCGCAGCAGTTATCGTCGAAGCGGGCCGGGCCGGCGTTGTAGGCGGCGAAAATACCGGGATAGCCGTAGCGGTCGTACATGGCGCGGAGATAGGCGACACCGGCCAGGATGTTGTCGTGCGGATCATAAGGATCGGCGCCGAGGCCGTAGCGCAGGCGCATCTCGGCATAGGTCTCCGGCATCACCTGCATCAGGCCCATCGCGCCGGCGGAAGAAGTGATCGGCCGGCCATCGAGGACCGTCTGGCCGCCGCTCTCGGCCGCCATCACCGCGCGTATCCAGACTTCGGGAATGCTGAAACGGTTCGACGCCTCGTCGATGAATGAGCTGCCAGCGGTCGATCGCCGAGTCGGCGATCGTGGTCGCAGCTGCAGTGTTTGCGCGCTGCCGGATCGGCCGTCGGCAGACGCGATGACATGCCGTGAGGTTGGCGACTGTGTCGAACAGGAGGATGCGCCATGCGTGCCGATACTGACGGCACAGGCCATGAGCAGCGTCACCAGGTCCATAGCGGCACGAGCCTCCCGATGATCGCGGTCGCTGGGATCGGCCCGAAATAGCGGCCGTCGAAGGACGCGGGGACGTCGGCCATGAGGAGAAAGACTTCGCCGGAATCGAGCGGCCGGCAGCCATGCCAGGCCGGCAGAGGCGGCCCTCGCGATCGATCCGCAGCGTCGCGGCGGCAACGCGGTCGTTGATGGCGACGATGCCGGATTTGGCGCAGACGAGATCGCCGGCGAGCGCCGCGACGCGCTTCACCACCGGCACCGACAGCGGGAGGTATCGCCGTCGGCAGCGAGCTGCGCGGCTGGCTGCGGGAGATGCGCCAGGACGAGATCGCCGGCGCGATCGAGGCGCCGGGAACGAGGCGATAGAAGCCCAGCGGAGCGCTGGCGCTGCCATTATAGACAAGGCGTGGCAGCGGCTTGGCGACGATCGGGAGGCCGATGCCGAGAGCCGCCAGCAGCATCGCAGCGAGAAGCGGCGCTCGGTGGCGCGGCGGACGCGCATCGATCCCGCCCCTCAGGCGTGCCGGCGGCTTTTGCCTCTCGGCACGTCGGACCCCGGGCGGGTTTCTTTGGTGACAGGGTGCCCGCGGGGCAGAGACGGCGCAGAGGCGTCCTCTTCGGAGGTCGAGTTCTTGCGGCGCGAGGTGGACCAGGCGTCGAGATCGGCGATGTGATAGCGGACGTATCGGCCGTGCTTCCGGTAGATCGGACCGTTGCCGGTGGTGCGCATTTTTTCGAGCGTCCGGCGCGACAGGCCGACATATGTCCCGGCTTCGGTGGTGGTGAGAAACGGACTTCTCTTTTCGCGCCTGATCGGCGTGGACGATGGCGATGTCATCGGGTTCGCATGGTTCTGCCTGCCTTTCCGCTGGGGTCGGGCGGGCGAGACGGCCGTATCGCGCGCTGAGAAGCAGGTGAGCGCAAGACGGGCGCGGTCGGAATGGTCGAAAACGCTCCCCCGCCGAAATCGACCGCTCGTCAGGCGCGATAAGCGAAACCGAGAGCTGGAAATAGCCGACACAGAGGAAACGCCGGCCGAAGCGACCCGCGAACGCGATTTGGCCGCCGATCTGGTCGCTCGGATTGGCCCGGCGAGCAAAAGTGTCCCGACGGCCGGCGGCTCTGGCGCGATGCGAAATCTCATCGATTGGCGAGCTCGATCAGACCTCCGGCGTGGCAGCGCTCGGGCGCGCACCAGCGAGACGAGGTGCTTGCCGCGCAGCTCGTGCAGCGCCGCCATCAGCGCCGGCTGCCGCACGATCCATGCGCGGTATTTCGCGATCACCTCGTCGCGCGTGCCGTCGCGGCCGATGACGAACGGATTGCCCCATTTGCTCGGCCGGCCGACATAGACGCGATCCGCCGCCGGCCGCTTGCCAACCTGCCTGACGTTGAGGACTTTGCACATGGCTCACCTCCTTTCTCGGCATTGCGCTTCGAGCGCGCGGTCGAACGCCCGGTCGAGTTCCGCTTGCTCGCGCGATGGCCTTCGCCAGCTCCGCCTGCACGGCGCGCGCTCGCGGCGCGTCAAGTAGCAGCCCCGCAACTCGGCCCGCAGCTCCTGGATATGGTCGTAAAGCGCGATCATCGTCCTCTCCTTCTGTTTTGAAGACAGGACGTGCGCACGGTGCCGGGTCGGGCCGGGTCAAGGACGCCGCAGGCGCCGCGGAGCGGGGCGCGGGGGAGCCGATTTTGTCGAGCGTCAATGATAGACTCGGCGCGCGCAGCGCGCTCCTTGCGCTCGGCAAAATTGGGGGAACCGCGCATCCTTGGGCCGGCCCGAGCCGGCATGGTACGATCGGAAATCTGAAGAGACGGACCCCCTAACGCTGATCCGATGCCGAGCGCGGGTTCGATGGCCGTGATGGGCGTCCACTATCCGACGAGCGCACTGGTCGTGGCAGAAATCGGAGGGATTGGGAGAAGCCCCGCCGTGGCGGCCGCGGCGGGGCATAGCCATCAGCTGTCGCGCGGCTCCCAGAGGGCGATGTGGGTGGCGCCATCTTCGGCCGGCTTCTCGAGCTCGACGAGCCGGCAGCGAACCCAATTCGGGCTCGCAGACTTCGGCATCGCGGTAGGACAGGCCACCGATCCGGAACTCATGCAAGTGATAGTCCCACCAACCGAGGGCCGCCTGGATGACGCGGTGAAGTTGGCCGAGGTGGAAGCTGCGCGGGATGATCAGGCGGCGCCAGATCGCCGGCTCGATCTCCGCGAGCGCGACACGGATCTGGAGCGCATTAGGTTCCTCAAAGCCGATGCCGGCGAGTATGCCGGCAGCGGCGACAATTAGGGAGCGGGCTCGTCCTAATCGTGGTCGCGCACCGGCGATCTCCGCGCGCTGGTGCCGCGGATCACGCCGCGGCTTCGATGAGATCGGCGAACACGGCGAAAGTGATGTCGCCGAGCGCGTCCGGGATGGAGCTGTTGCCGATCGCCTCCTTGATCCGCCGCAACCCGGCGAGAATGTCGACGCGGGCAAGCTGCGGATATTCGGCGGCGAGGTCGTCGATGCGCCCGGCCAGATAGACGATGGTGCCGCGTCGTGCGAGTTCGGCGATAAGCTCCGCGTCATTAGCGAGAGCGAATGGGGCTGACGTCATCATGTCATCTCCTCTCATGGAGGTGACCGCGGCGCCCCGGTGTCAGTCGAGGCGCCGCGGCCCAGGTGGGTGGCCGCTCAGCGCGACCAAATCAGAGCGTATCCGTTCTCGACCGCCACGAGGCTCGCGTAGATCGGGCTCGGGAAGGACGGATCGTCGAGCTTCATCGAGAAGTATTCGCGGCCGGTCTCCTTGGCGGTGCGCTTCCAGCCGGCGCCGATCTCGATGGGACCGACGAAGGCGCGCAGGTCCGGGGCCTTCTCGCTGTCCTTCTCGGCCGGGACAAACCGGGCCTTGACGTTGAGCGAGAGCGTCTTGATGACCCCGACAAAGCCGTCTTCGCCGCGGGTGAAGGTGCCGATCTGAGCCATGGTCCTCTCCTTGCTGCTGTATCAGGCCGCGCCCATCGCGGCCTTGATGGCGATCGACGGGCGTCAAGGCGGCCGGCCCGCACCGCAAGGCGGCCGAAGCGCAGCGGAGGACGGCCGGGCGAGACTTTCTTGCCTCGCGAGGAATGCGCGCACCGGGGTCTCCGCGCGACCTGGCGCGTGGGGTGGTCGGGCAGGGGAAGAAAGTCGCAGGCCGGCCGTTGCGGGATCGAGGCCGGGGAGCGCCAGCGACCGAACCTTGGCGCTAGATCCGCCAGCAAGAAAGGCCGCAGGGCCGCGCGCCGCAGCAGCACTGCCAGGAGACGACGTTGGCTGACGGCATCGAGGACGCCAGGAACCACGGAGTCTTCGTGGGTCCGAATGAGCGTCACCCCCTCAGGGCTCCCGGCCCCACCACAACAGCGATACACCTCGCCTGCCTTCCGCCTCGGACCATAGGATCGGCGCCGGAATGCACGCCATAGCCTGGCTGCGCTGCATGTCCGAGATAGCCGACGATGCTCCGGCTCACGGCTGCACCGGTCGCAGGACCGCGGGACGGCGGAGGACGTTGATCTCGTGCGCCATCTGGGCGTTGCGGCGGTCCGCCCGTTCCGCGCGCCGGCCCGCCTCGACCGCGCGCAACGCGGACGGCATCATATTCCGTATCGCTTAGGCGCAAGCAGGCATGCGCGGACGCGGGGCTGACGCCGCCGGGTTCGACGGCGTCCTGCGCAGAGGGAGTGAATATGTCGCTCACCAGTAGTCGCCGAGCCGGTGTAAATGGTCTTGCGCCAGGGATCGAAGCCGTAGGCCGAGACGCCGCAGGCGGCTCGGTTCACGAGAGCCCGGCGCGCGGGGCCCGCGCGGGCGCCCGGCCCAGACGATACGAACGGGCGAACAATCCGCTGTATCTCCTGGCCGTTGGACCACTTCCTTTCGACAGCTCGTGAGCCATGGCGGGCATTCGAGTTGATCGACCAGGGGACCGGATGTTCGAAGTAAAGACGGCTTTCGGATTTGAGTACGTAGAAAGCTAGGCTGGCATCTGGCGGGTCAGATTATAGATTTGGGCGGCGAATGTGCGATCGGGTCGAGGTCTCGGCTCGCGAGCGCAACAGCTTCGAGGCTCTGAGCATCAGAGCAGTTCGAGTTGCCGATCAATGGCTGCTGAACCGCTCTCTCTGTCTTCCTTGGTATCAAGCTTCCACCGCGGCGGAAACGATGGAGCTGGAAGGGCTCGACCGTCGCGCCTGTATACTTGCTTAATACGCCGCCGGTTCGCGACGCCCGGGATCTCGGGATGTGCGATCCGCGTGTACTTGGAGATCTCGCAGAATAGATTTTGGCAATCGACCGGTTGCAACGGTCTTCCGAACAACAATGAGAACGATGACAACGAAAGTTCCAGCTCGACCAATTCCTCCCGAGCAATGCACCACGATGTGGCCGATGGGTGCATTTTCAGTAAGCTCAGCATTTTGTTGACATTGACATTGACGTTGGTGCTGATCAACTTCCCACAGAAAGTTGAGCACCGTGCCAGGATCGTCTGGCAGCCCGTGATCAGGCCACACATTATAATGATACTGGTAAATATTCCGTGCAAGTGTCACGTACACGTCAATGTCAGTCACCCTCACCGCTTTTCACGAGTGAAAATTCCCTTAGAATGTAGTCGGCTCTTACAGTTTCTTTCTGGCACGTAGGGATCAGGCCTCCTTCCACTTTCAGGGTCTGGTCATGTTAAACCGAATAGTGAGCGCACTCCCTCTAAAATAAGAAATACCATAAATGCTAATGTCTACTGTAGTCTGCCACGTAGTTGCAGGAGACAGCCATCGATTATAAGCCCCTAGCATTGCAGGTTTCAAACACAGAAACCACCAATCTTGGGCCAAAAAGTGATCATATCAGGCACACAAACTCCACTGCAACAAGCGGCAAGGTCAGCAGGCTTACACTCATAACCAGGGTCGAGACAGCCGTGAATTTCCAATACGCTGCAAATTACCATAATGCAACGATGACGATCATCAACAATCGTGCAGTGGAAAGCGGGCGGGCCTCGTAGTTTGTTTTTACTTGTGAGATCTTTGGAAGTGAATAAAGTATCATGATTGTTACAAATCGGTTGAGTGACGACGACGAACGATCTCTTGAAATGTAATCTATTCGCTATCACTTACGCTGAAAGTGACGACGGACGCGTGCTGAGTCATCTTCGTCTCACTCCTCTTTGTCCTCTTGCTGTTCTCTGCTTGCTTGCAATTGAATTGTCTTTGCAATAAATTAGTAAACTAAACTTTTGGTCTCGACAGGTTTCACAACTCGATGAATAATTCCAGCGACACTGATTAATTCCACATGCAAAGTGGAAGAACAACGTATAATACATATTGTTATTCATGAGAATGACGAGTAATTAATTTATTCAGCTCCAGAGACATTCAAAATCTGTTTAGGTTAGGATGGATTTTAATGAAATTCTTCACGGTCATTTTGGGGACATTGGTCAAGACGACCAAGTTTTGTTGACCTATTTATTGGTGAGGCACGGCTGTAAATTCATGTCCTCTACCAACTCGACGGCAGCAGCGTACACGAGCGTGTTTGAACATTTGCCATCTCATGAACGTCGTACCTGCTGCACGTGGAATTAATTAATACAACAAATAAATTATGTGTTAATAATGAATTACATTGGTTACATGTATGAGAATTACATGAATTACATGTATGAGTACTAACTACGAGTCTCACCCAGGTTCGACACGAATCTCACAATGCGAATGTGAAGGAAAACGTGCGAATTTCCACGAATTTAGAGAGGAAGGAGGAAGGCCAATGTGAATTTCATTTTGTCGCAGTGTCGCACTAATTCGCAAATCACTGCTTTACATCATTTGATGAATGAGTAATTGTTGAGTTGATGCAAGGAGGCAGAATAAATAGCGACAATTGATTCGAGCCATTTAACAACACAATATTAATGCATACAATATTTTATTAATCAATCCAGATAACGGCAACGGCAACGTTTAATGCTAATTAAGATATTTTATTGGCAAATTGTATAATTAATAACATTCACAAACAAATCACTGCAAAAAGCTACAACAGACGGGGCTTTGTTGAGGTTCCATAAATTTGTGACAATGCTTTGTGGCTCTGTGGCGATCGAGTGCAGGAGGAGCTGATGTTCTGAAATCAGGGCGTTTTGGGCCAAGTCGGACGATGTGTGGTGGTGATGGTCGTTGTGGTTCTCATGGTGTCAAGCTTCCCTCTAACGCTCCCGTACCCTTCGTCTCCATGCAGAGGGTCCAGCAGTGTAAAGTCAACGACGTTCGGATTGGCCTGAAAAAGCGAAATAAAAACGGAGCCATGTCAAATAATTTACAAGCTGATGACGAACGCAATCAGTCCGTGTGGTGTATTTAAACTCTGACTTGGCTCACCACAAAATACGGCTTTCCTTTGGTGGGTTCTCTAATCCCCGAAGCGAATGTGGGTCAGTTGGGGCCAGAAACTCGTCAAATTGGGCCGAATCGTTGTCGTCAAAGTGCAAGCGGCGAAGAAGATTCGTTGTGTGGCCCGTTGTGTAACCTCACAATCACAAACACAAGCTTTGCCGAGCGGTTGAATGACCGCTCTCATTTTTGCAGGTTCGGAGGACACAATTTTATATGGAATGTCACTGCATTTTATGGGTCTGATCAGTTGTATGTGTTTGTAGCAGATTCACAAATCTTGTGCAACTTGTTCACTCGGTTGATGCTAAATGTTGAATGGATGGCTGCAACTGCAGACGGGCCAGTCTTTATGTGCGTTGAAATGAGGTGCGTGTGCGTGTGGTGCATTGGACATTGGAGCCAATAGCGGCGGAACGTGTCACCGTAACCGCACGGTGCTCAACCGAGAAACGTGTACGGGAACATGCACACATAACGTGTAACATTACATTTCGAAACGAAGCCCACAATGAGAATGTGAAAGAAAGCATGCGATTTCCTCGAGTTCAAGAGGAACGAGGAAGCCCATTGCAAAGATCATTTTGTCGTTGCATCGCAAAGGACAACTTTAGATAATTTGATGAATGAGTGATTGGTGAGTTGAAATACGGAAGCAATATAAATTGCGAGCATTTGATTTCAGCCATTTAATGCAATATTAATGTGTACAATATTTTATGAATCAATCCAGCAAAAATCAATTCAATTCAGACAACGGCAACAGGAACGTCTAAAGCTAATTATGATTATTATATTGGCAAAATGTATAGTTAATTAACATTCACAAACAAATCACCGCAAAAAGCTAAAACGAAGGGGTGCATTTCTGGGCCTGTGGTTTTCTTAACCAGGAAATGGTTGCTGTGACGGAAGGAGCCGAATTTCTTGTATGCCCGTATTTTAACCAGAATGGAGCAAGTATCTTTGACAGGTACGGTGATCGTTTAAATTGGCGTGCGAGAAAATCTGTCGAAATGACGTGTGATGGTGGTGGTTGTCGTTTTCACGATACGACTGCCCTTCCCTGACGCTGCTCAGACATGTTCATCTTCAGCTGTGTCCACTTTTAGGTCTTCCAGCGTCAAGTCGATGACATTCGGGTGGGTCTGGAAACAAACAAAAAGGAACGGAACAATTATTTACAACCAAGCACATTATTTACCAAAACCCAACTCGGCAGTTCAGTTCAGTTGCCCACTGTCTCTCAATTAACCTACCTCAAAATATGACTTTGCCTCGTCGGGGTTCTTGCAACACTGAAAGCGAACGCTGCGGCCCTGGTTGGTAACTCGGAATTTGGACAACAATCGTCACGGTGGATGTCATTGCCGTGGTCTGCGAAACAGCTCGTGACGCCCTGGACTGATGCATGTGTCTCTGGACGCCACCAAACGCCGTGATGATCAGGATGCCTCCACGAAATACCCATTGCCGATCCCAGTCACAAGCAAATGGAGAACAGATTGCAGGGCCCAAGAAAACGCGTTGCGGAGAATTAATCACCATCGTCTTGCAAATCGTTCAACTCACAACGTCAGTCACCGTACAATTCAATTCACGTGTTCACTCGGTGGATGCGAAATTTTGAATGCATGGATGCAAGAGCAAAGTATCAGTCTTTTCTGGCTGATGAAAATGTGTGGGCGTACCTCCGGCCGTGCTTTCTCGCACATTCTCCCACGGTCTACAAAACGAATCCGGAGAAACGTGTATGGCAGCACGTGCACGTTTGCGTGAGCGTTGTGTGTGTGAACAACAAATACGGGCATTCATTCACTTAAATGGGTGTTGAGTGTTGAGACGGGTGAATTTATTTAATGGCAACATGGTTCTGGGGCCGATCATCAACAACGTACTCAATGAAAATGGACAGGAGCTGTTTCAAGACATCAAACCAAATGTGGCAAAATAAGTCGGCGAAATCATAACTCACAATTGTCAACGCAGTCACTTCGATCCTCGATTTCATTGCAGGAGTATCTAATAAAGTGGTTTCTTGTCCTCTGCGTCCTTGTCCACGCGGATTCGGAAAATTTTCCGGGAGCTGTCACCGATTTTGTTCGTTGCCGTGCATGAAATGAGTTGATCGTGAATCCAGTCCGCCACAATCCGCGCCAGGACGAGTTCAGACACTTTGGCGGTGGCACCCGGTAAATTGTCGTGTTCCCAGACGAAGTGGTGGGGCTTTGGGTCGCCCTGCGCATCACAAACCAGCACTTTGCCTTCGTTCCCAGCCACAAACGTCACATTTTGCGTTTCCTCTAAATGGTGGCACGTCAAAGCGAAATGCGTAGGGGACGGTTCGGTTGATGACGGCTGTTGAATTAACGAGGGCGGCAGCGCAGCTAACAGTGAGGTGCACGCCAGACCCGAGTTCGTGGAATCGGAGAATGGCGGGCTGCGAGACCCACGACCCTGTTTCAGGGCTTGCGATGTTGACGCGCGTGCTCACGACTTTCACTGAACTCGAGCCCCAATTGACGACCACCTCAAACAGGCCAAAACGCGTGAGGCGGGAGTTGTTGGCCACATGGCAGCTCGTGTTGAACACTTCTCGCGTGTAGTACACCGTGGCGTTGTGGGACGGGTCAGGGTTGGGTGAAGGGTCAAACCAAATTAATCCTCCAGGCTATCGGTCGTCGGGGCTTCATCGGTCGATTTGCCCAGCACTGCCACGCCCCAGCGCCAAGG
>CAWCIL010000002.1:0-224711 GCA_963795485.1 uncultured Alphaproteobacteria bacterium | reverse complement strand
AGTCGGGGACGGTGCTGGCCTTTTCCTTCCAATCCTTAAGCCACGGAGTAAGCGGCCGCGCTTCGGCCTTGTCGTCGACCCGGATCTCGTCGACATGCTCGTTGTAAAAGCACAGATAGCCCTTGATCTTCGGGCATTCGAGGATCGGGTCAGGGTAGCTCCACACCAGGTCCTCGAAAAGACGGTTGCCGATCTTGACCGAATAATCGCGCGCCCGGCCCTTGTAGGGGCAGGCCGTAGTCTTCTCGCTCGGGATCAGCAGGTGCATGCGCACATCCTCGGGCGGGATGTGATCGCGCGTCGGCAGCCGGGTCTCGAACAGGAAGCGCGCGCGCCTCGTCTCGGCCACGATCTCGCCGCCGACGATGATTTGCACCGGGCGCGACGACTGAACCACGTCGATCCGCTTATAGGGGTCGCGCGGGTGAACGAAGATCTCCTCGTCCTCCTCGTACCAATGGTCAACCCGGTCCCAATCGAAGGCAACGAAATCGCCGATCGCGGCGACTTCCTCGAACGGCTGGGGATAGCCCCACATCGCATTCTCGACGGTCCGGTCGCCGACCTTGACCGTCCAGTATGATGCCGTCCCCTTATACGGACAGAAAGTATGGTGATCGGTCGGCGTCATCAGGTCCATGCGCACGTCGCCGCGCGGAAAGTAGTAGACCGGCAGGTGCCGGGTCTCGAACAAGGAGGTGCGCGTCGGTGCTGTCGGCGATGGTCTCGCCGTTGAGCTTGACGCGCACCCGGCGCGGCGAGCGCTCGAAGGTGATCTTGTAGTCGGGATTGGTCTTGAACCCGGAATCGCGCGCCACGGATTGACGCGCCTCTGGTGCCGCTGCCATGGTCCGATCCTCCTTCTGTTCACCGCGAAAATGAACGCGGCCAACGCTGACCGCAAGCCCCGACGCTAGCCGCGCCTGAGGTTGGGCGGGGGCGGCGGCGGTGTCGATTTCGGCGGCCTCCTCGATCAAATTCGCCTTCATCGCGATCAGCATCTCGAGCATGCGTACCCGATCGGGCTCGGCGATCCCGGCTAGCGCGTCCTCGCGCACCTCGGCGGCGAGCCTGAAGATGCGGTCGAGCAGCGGATAGGCGGCCTCGGTCAGGTAGAGCAGATGCGCGCGCCGATCTTTCGGATCGGCGCGGCGCTCGATCAGCCCCGCCGCCTGCAGCCGGTCCAGCAGCCGGGCGAGCGTAATCGGTTCGAGATCGAGGATCTGCGCCAGCGCTGCCTGGTTGATGCCCTCCTGGCGGGCGAGATAGGCGAGCACCGAGGATTGCGCGCGGGTCAGGCCGAGTGCGGCGGCGCGGGCCCGCTGCTCGAACCGCTTGCGCAACAGCCGGGCCACGTCGTTGAGGACAAAGCCGAGCGTGCGGCTCGGGATTTCGTGGATCATGGCGATACCGGACAGCAGCCGCAGGGACGATTATAGACACACCGGTCGCACCCGTCTCGCCAACTGCGCATGCCAGACATGCTCGCCGATTGACAGCGCACCTTGGGGGTGGTGCAGTCCGCCCCCTGTTTCGATCAGCCTTCGACGCACGATGAAAGCTCCGGCCTTCGATTATGTCCGGCCGCAAACCCTCGGAGAGGCGGTCCGTCTACTTGGCGAAAGCCGGCGGCGAGGCGCGGGTCGTGGCCGGCGGGCAATCGCTCTTAGCGATGATGAATTTGCGGCTCGCCTCACCGGCGCTGCTGATCGACATCGCGCGGTTGCCGGAGCTGGCGGCGACCGTGGCAGATGATGACAGCGTCACCCTCGGCGCCGGCGTCACCCATGCCGTGATCGAGGACCGGCGGGTGCCCGACCCGTCGCACGGCCTGATGCCGCACGTCGCGGCGAGCCTCGCCTATCGCGCGATCCGCAACCGCGGCACGATCGGCGGCAGCCTCGGCCTTGGCCGACCCGGCGGCCGAATGGCCGGCAGTGCTCGCGGCCCTCGGTGCCGAGGCGACCCTCTACGAGCCGAATGGCCGACGATCTCTGAAATGCGCCGATTTCGCTACTGGGATCTACCCAACGCAACTCGCCGATGATGAGGTTGTCGAGAGTGTGCATGTCCCGAGGCTCTCGGCCGACGCGCGGTGGGGTTACCTCAAGCTCAGCCGAAAATCGGGCGAATTCGCCAATGCTCTCGCCGTAGCTGTGATCGACCTGGGCCGGGGCTATTGCCGGATCGTCCTCGGCGCCGCCAACGGCGCGCCGCTGGTGCTCGACGAGGCGGCGCGCGCTCTCGCCGGGGGGCGCCGCGATCCCGACACGCTGCGAAGTGCGATCGCCGCCGATCTCGACCGCGCCGTCGACCGCCATTTCGACGAGTTCGAGCGCAATCTGCACATGGTGGCGGCGATGCGCGCGATCCTGCAGGCGACCGCATGACCGCGATCCGGCTGCAGCTCAACGGTGCGGCGATCGCCGACGACGCGCCGCCGCGGCTGTCGCTCGCCGATTTCCTGCGCGAGCGGCGCAATCTGACCGGGACACATCTCGGCTGCGAACACGGCGTGTGCGGCGCCTGCACCCTGCTGGTCGACGGCGAGCCGGCGCGCGCCTGCCTGATGCTGGCGGTGGGCTGCGACGGGCGCGCGGTCGGCCATCGAAGGCTTTGCCGACGACCCGATCATGATGGCGTTGCGCGACAGCTTTCGCCGCCGTCACGCGCTGCAATGCGGCTTTTGCACGCCGGCGATGCTGATCACGGCGCGCGACCTGATCCGCCGCGGCCGGGCCGGCTCGGAGGGCGAGATCCGCCAAGGGCTCGCCGGCAACATCTGCCGCTGCACCGGCTACACCAACATCGTCGCCGCGATCGGCGATGCCGTGGCGATGCTCGCGAAGGGCATCAAGATGCCGGATGATGCCGTGGAGTGGGCGCCTCGCTGCTGCGCCGTGAGGACGAGCGGCACCTCAACGGCCGCGGCGAATTTGTGGCGGACATCAAATTGCCCGGCAAAATGGAGGTGGCGTTTGTGCAGCCCGCACGCCCACGCGCGCATCCTGTCGATCCTGAAGCCGCCCGACGCGGCCGGCCGGATTTTCACCGCGGCCGACCTGCCGCGCATCCAGCCGATCCGCGTCGAAACCCCGGCGGCGGGGGCGAAGTCGCCTTCGTGGCCGCCGCTCACCACCGACAAGGCGCGGTATGTCGGCGAGGCGATCGCCGCCTGCATTGCGCCGACGCGGGGCGAAGCCGAGGACCTCGCCGCCGCCGTCGCCGTCGATTTCGAGGTGCTCGACGCGGTCGTCGACGCGCCGCGCGACATGCGCGGCAGCCGCCACCCGGTGCACGAAAGCTGGGTGACAACCTCTATGCGAGCGGGTGTTCGAGGGCGGCGACATGGACGCCGCCGCGCCGCGGCCGAGATCACGATCCGCCGCGAATTCCGCATGCACCGGCAGTCGGGGGCGCCGCTGAAGGCCGCGCCGTGCTGGCCTGTCGCGACCATCGGCTCGATCTAAATCGTGGTCTACGCCTCGACCCAGACGCCGCATACCGTGCGCGTCGCGTTGGGCGAGTTTCTCGGCCTCGAGCTGCGCCGGCTGCGCGTCGTCGCTCCCGATGTCGGCGGCGGGTTCGGGCCTAAGGCGCGGCTCTATCCCGAAGAGATCATCCTCGCGGCGCTGGCGCTCGAGCTCGACCACCCGGTGCGCTGGGTCGAGGACCGCGGCGAGCATTTGCTGACCTCGGCGCACACTCGCGACCATCACTACAAGGTCGCCGCCTACGCCGACCGCCAAGGCCGGATCCTCGGTGTCGATGCCGAGATCATTGTCGATGCCGGCGCTTACGGGCTGTGGCCGCAGGGACCCTACCAGGAAGCGGCGATGGCGGCGCGCACCTCCGGGGCCGTATGCGATCGCGAACTACCGGGCGCGCGCCGCTACGGCAGCGACCACAAGGCGTCGCTCGGCCTCTACGCGGTGTCGGCCGGCCGGGGGCGTGCTTTGCGATCGAGCGGACGATCGACGAGGTCGCCCGCGCCGTCGGCCGCGACCCTGCCGAGGTGCGGAAATTGAACATGGTGCGGCCCGAGCAGATGCCGTTTACGACGGTAGGGGGCATGCGCTTCGACAATGGCGACTATCCGCAGAGCGTTCAGCTCTGCGCCGAATTGCTCGACGTGCCGGCGGTCCACGCGCGGCAACGGCAGGGCGAGCCCGACGGCCGCCTGATTGGCATCGGCTTTGCCGCCTCGCCGAGCAGACCGCGCACGGGGCGGCCGAGTTCGTCTCGCGCGGGGCCTCGATCGTGCCGGGCTTCGAGAGCTCCACCGCGCTATTGCGGACGGCTCGGTGGTGCTGATGGTCGGCGTCCGGTCGCGCGGGCGAGGGCTGGAACGGCCTGGACGCAGATCGCCCCCGGAGCGGCATCGACCCGGCGGGATCTCGGTGCGTCGGCGATGCCGAAGCACGGCCTTGGGCTTCGGCGCTTTCGCCTCGCGCGGCATGGTCATGTCGGGGGGTGCGGTGGCGCGGGCGAGCCGGATATTGCGCGACAAGCTCAACCAAATCGGTGCGCATCTCTTGCAATGCGATGCCGCCGCGGTGCATTGCGCCGACGGCTCGGTGCAAGGCCCGCGGGGCTCGGTCACGATCGCCGAGATCGCCAAGGTGGCGCACCTGCGGATGGACGGATTGCCGCCCGGCGTCGACCCGTTGCTCGACGCGACCGCGACCTACGAGCCGGCGGTCGGCACCGGCGTTTTCTCCTACGCGACGCATGGCGCGGTGGTTGCGGTCGACCCGGAAACGGGTTTTGTCGAACTGATCGATTTCACGGTGCAGAGGATTGGGGCACGATGGTCAACCCGCTGATCGTCGAGGGCCAGATCAGGGGCGGCGTCGTGCAGGGGATCGGCACCGCCCTCTACGAGGAGATCCCGTATGACGAGCAGGGCCAGCCCTTGGCCGGGACGCTCGCCGACTACCTGCTGCCCGGTGCGGCCGAATTGCCGGCGATCAAGATCGGCCACCTGCACACCCCGGCGACCGCGACCGAATACGGCATGAAGGGCATGGGCGAGGGGGGTGCCGTAGCCCCGCCCGCGGCGATCGCCAACGCCGTGTGCGACGCGCTGGCCACACTGTGCGACTCGGGCAGCGCCACGGGAAGAGCCGAGGTCAACGAAACCCCGATCACCCCGCGTCGGGTGATGGCCGCGATCGCAAAGGCGCGCAAGCCGACCAGCATTAGCTGATCGTCTCGGCTTGCGGCCGGTATGCTCGCGCGAAAGCCGATGAAGGGAGAGATTGGGATCATGCGCTGGACGGAGCGGAGCAGGGTTTACAGCGCAGTGTTAGCTGCGCTCGTGTTGACCACCGGGGCGGCGTCGGCCGGTGCGCTCGACCGCATCCGCCAGGACAAGACGATCCGCATCGCCTTTCGTGCTGACGCGCCGCCTTTTTCTTATGAGGGCAAAACCGGGAAATCCGATCAGGGCAAAACCGGGCCGCCCACAGGTTTCATGGTCGATCTCTGCCGCGCCGTCGCCAAGCACCTGGCGGGGCAGCTGAACCTGCCGCCGCTGAAGATCGTCTATGTCGAAGTCACCGCGGTCGATCGGTTCGACGCGATCAGCCGGGGCAAGGCCGATCTCTTGTGCGAGCCGACAACTCAAACGCTGTCGCGACGCGAGCAGGTGGATTTCTCGATCCCGACTTTTGTCGATGGCGCCGGCCTGATGATCCCCAGCGACGGGCCGAAGAGCCTGAAGGCTTTGGCCGGGCACAAGATCGGCGTGCTCGCCGGGACCACCACCGAGGACGAGCTGCGCGGGTCGCTGAAAGCCGAAGGCATCGCTGCCGATGTCATTCCCGCCCAGACCCATGAACAGGGATTGGCGATGCTCGACGACGGTAAGGTTTCAGCCTATTTCGCCGATCGCGCGATCTTGATGTTCCTCGCGCAGCAAAGCAAAGCGCCGACCAAATTGCTGCTCGCCGACAACTATCTTTCGATCGAACCCTATGCCTTGGCGCTGCCGCGTGGCGACGAGGACTTTCAACTCGCCGTCAACCGCGCATTAAGCAATATCTATAGTTCGGGAGAAATCGTAGCAATCTTCACCCACACCTTTGGTACAAAGACGAAGCCGAGCAAGATGCTGCAGAACCTTTATGTAATCTCCGCGCTCCCTGAATGAATGCGCAATAAGGAAGCCGCCAAAAACGCTCGTCTACTAATTTGGCCGCTTCAGTTGCATAGGCGCCCCGGCTGGTTCGGCGCGCCGCCCCAGCGCTTATAAGGACCGGCAGGCCCTGTGAATGGCATTGACTTAGTCTAGTGCTCAGACGCAGACAGAAGATTCCCTCAACCGTCATGGCCGGGCTCGTCCCACGGCTGTCCGGTTCAGCTGGGGTTCCATTGCAGCATCATTTGCGCGGGGTTCGCAATCGGCGGTGGTTCGGGGTCGAGCAGCTGGTCGAGCGGTCGGCGATGCATCAGGTTGAGGCGGACCAGGCGGGCGAAGGCGAGTGGGCTGGTGACCGCCTGCTGCCCGGCCTGGGCGAGACGCAGCAGCAAAAAGGCGATCAGCGCGACGGCGATCTGGATCCGCACCGCGTTTTCGGAGGTGCCGAGAAAGCGGCGGATTTTGAGGGTCTGCTTGACCCAGCGGAAGAACAGCTCGATCGCCCAGCGGCGCTTGTAGAGATCGGCGATCTCTTGAGTGGCGGCATCCAGATCGTTCGAGAGCAGGCGCAACACCTTGCCGGTCTCGAGCTTGATGCGGACCTCGCGTACCGGGTCCGCAAACGGGTTGCTCCGCCCGCTGCCTTGGCGCGCCGGCAGATGGCCGATGCGGTCGGAGAGGATCGCGCCGTCACGGCAAACCGCCAATTCCGCGACCACCGTCAACGGGGTATTGGCTTTGAGCCGGGTGACGATGCGGCATTGCGCGGCGTCGAGCTTGGCCCACCACGCATAATCATAATAGCCGAGATCAAAGACATAGGTAGCGCCGGGCTCGATCGGCATCGCCTGAGCGGCGGTGATGTCGTTGACCCGGGCCGCGGTGATCGCCGCATAGATCGGCCGGTCGGCGTCGGGATCATAGACGACGTGCAGTTTGGCGCCGCACACGCCCTCGGAAAAGCGCGCCCAATCGCGGCTGCGCGCGTCGAGCCGCAGACCGCTCGCATCGATCAGATAGGTGGTCTCGGTGAGGCTCCGGCGCAGCCCGCGATGGGCCCGGCTGATCATCAGCGCCAAGAGCGCGGCGAAGACGTCGGCTGGCCGGTCGCGGTTGGCGTCGGCCAGGGTCGCGCGCCGCGGCAGCCTCGCCCCCAGATGATAAAGCCGCGCCTGCTGGCTCTGGATCCCGCCGACGATCTCGCGCAAGCTCGCAGCACCGGCCAATTGCCCATACAGCAGGGCCACAATCTGGCTCTTGGTGGTCAACCGGCGGGCCCGCGCGTCGGCCCGGTGCACCCCGACCAGTCGGTCGAATTCCTCCCACGGGACATGCTTCAGCAACTGATGAAAAACGCTATTGTGGTGGCGCATGGCGCTGACCTCAGTTTCGTGTCCGGAACGTGTGGTGACGTCCAACCACGAATAGATACAGCGCCATGCCACCCCTACAGCACAAAATGTGCCGGACAGCCGTGAGGCTAGTCCCGGCCATCCACAACTCGCGGTACCGGCTCGTGCGGCTTCCGTGGATACCCGGCACAAGGCCGGGCATGACGAATACGGCGACCTTGCACCATCTGAATGCGTCTGAGCACTAGCGGCCTGTCGGATTGACGGCGGACCGCATCATGATATTGGGTGTAGTGCGGTGGGGACGCTACTCGATCTAGCATGACGACCGTCATCCGGCAGGTGCGACCGCTCGCCACCGCCGCAACCACCCGATCGCGCTGCTCCCGAGAATAGGGTCTTGCCATTCGATGCTGGTGCCCAACCCCGGCCGCATCTTAAATCACAAAACCCGGTGTATCGGAATATCTTCTCAATTCAAGAACCCTTAGGATCATGCTCTAGCACGCGGCACGCAAGGTCTTGGTGAAGCGTTCAGAGTTGATGCTGGTCCCCACCTAATTAAAAGCCTCGATGTTCGGACAACGCCTCGATGCAGCCGAGGAGACCGCATTCCTGGCCCCGACCGGGTGAACCGCCGCCAGGAGTCGGCAGCTCCTCCTTCGATCGCCAGGCGGTTGGGCTCCACG
Source organism: uncultured Alphaproteobacteria bacterium (assembly GCA_963795485.1). Taxonomy (GTDB): domain Bacteria; phylum Pseudomonadota; class Alphaproteobacteria; order ATCC43930; family CGMCC-115725; genus AP-15. Next base: position 216,528 of record CAWCIL010000002.1, on the reverse strand, counting down.
CCGCTTGCGTCGGGCGGCTCGACGATGCCAGCTTATCATGTCTGAACAGAAGCCAGCGGAGGACGCATGCGCAAGTTCTTCGGGCCGAAAGGTTCCGTCAGTCGAGTCACGATCCACAGCCGAGCCCTCGAGAGCAACATGCTCGGCGATCCATCGGAGCGCGTCGTCGATGTGTACGTGCCGGCTGGGCATGACGGACACGGGCTGCCGCTGCTCGTTGACCTTGTCGGCTTCACCGGCAGTGGCCTGTCCCACACGAATTGGGTCGGCTTCCGCGAGAACCTGCCGGAGCGGCTCGACCGGCTAATCGGCGAACAGCGCCTGTCGCCCGTTGTCGTCGCCTTTCCCGATTGCTTCACCCGGCTCGGCGGCAACCAGTACATCAACTCGGCGTCGATGGGTGCCTGGGAGGACTTTCTGCTGCAGGAGATGCTCCCGGCAATCGAGCAGCGCTTCGATTGCGGCGGCGCCGGCCGCCGCGGCGTGTTCGGCAAGAGCTCTGGCGGCTATGGCGCCATCACGCACGCGCTGCGCCACTCCGATGTTTGGTCGGCCGCGGCCTGTCATTCCGGCGATATGGGCTTCGAGGTGTGCTATTTGCCCGACATGCCGGCGGTGTTGCGCGCACTCGCCGGCGCCGAGAACTCGATCGAGCGCTGGTGGCAGCAACTCGAGGCAGCGCAAAAGCACCAGGAGGGTTCGTTCAAGGTGATCAACGCGTTGGCGATGGCGGCCAGCTACGATCCCGATCCAACCCAGTTTCTCGGAATGCGGCTGCCGGTCACGCTCGACACCTGCGAGGTCATCGAGGAGCGCTGGGCGAACTGGCTGCGGCAAGATCCGGTCGTCGCGGTCGAAATCCAGGCCGACAATCTGCGCCGGCTGAAGGCGCTCTATATCGACTGCGGCAAAAACGATCAGTTCAATCTGCTCTACGGTGCCCGCAGGTTCGTGCGGCGGCTGAACGAGCTCGGCATCGCGCATCGCTACGAGGAGTTCCCCGACAACCATAGCGGTGTCGATTACCGGATGGACGAGAGCTTGCCTTATCTTGTTCAGGCCTTGTCTGGCTGAAATGTATTGCGGCGCTCGACAGCGGCTTCGGCACGGGGCGTGACCCTGCAGTTGACACGGCTTGGCGGAGGGCGGGCTTGGCGGCTGCAGGCTCGGCCGCGGGTCGATGAGTGCGGCACCTGCCATCGGCAGGAGCCGGTGACCGCGGGGACGGTGTTTCATCGGAAGCGGACGGATCTCTCGAAGTGGTTTCTTGCGGCCTCCCTGATGGCTGCGACAAGCGCAGGGCATGGGCGATTGTCGAGCCGCCGGCGAGGCGTGCCAGGATCGTCTCGAGCCAGGCCTTCAGCGCCGTCACCAGCGGCTTGGTTTTCTCCTGCCTGGCCACCCGGCGCTCCTCGGCGTTCTTGCCGCGGATCTCGGCTTCGATCGCGTAGAGTTCAGCGATCCGTTCAGGGCCTCGGTGGCGATCGGCGCCGGCGGCGATTTGGCCAGATCGAAGAACTGCCCGCGTCAATGTGACCAACAGAAGGCGAGCGACGCCGTTCCGCCGGTGCGCTTTGGATCGGCAAGGGCACGACAGCCGGCATAGCCGTCGGTTTGCAGCACGCCGGTGTAGCCTTCAACGCGGCGCGATGATCGGGGGATGGTAGAGAGCGCAACGGAAGTATCCACCAATGGCGCAGTGGACACCAGGCGAAGCTCCGATGGCGGCAAGCGTCGCCAAGGGACCCGGGCATGGAAGCGCCGGATCGTAGCCGAGACGCTGGAGCCGGGCGCCTCGGTTTCGATTGTGGGCGGCGTCATGATGTCAACGCCAACCCGGTTTTCAAATGGCGGCGCCAGATGGCGCCGAAGCCGCCGCCGGCCGCAGCCCAGCAAAGCCTCAGGATGCCGCCGGTGGCGATCGTGCCGGGAGCGGCCGAGCCGCGCCCGCGAGCACGGCGCAGCGGGGTGATCGAGATCACATTTGGGAGTGGTGCGCGCGTGTGTCTTCGCGGCGAGGTGCCACCCGAGACGCTGCGGCAGGTGATCGAGCGGCTGCGATGATGGGCCTGCCGGCGGGCACGCTGGGTGTGGCTGGCGGTCGGCCGGACCGATCCGCATCGACGCGGCGGCGATCGGACCCCGCGCCGCCCCGCCACCCCGGCCGACATCAATCGCAATCCGCAGCTGGATCATGAACTCCCGCTTCGGTCGCGCCGACAATAGCACCATCTCCCGACAATCCTACCCACCATCTATTCGTCGATGAGGTCGATGAGAGTGTATTGCGGCAGACGGAACTGAAAAGCGCTGGTGGATTGGCGCTGATAGATGATTTCAGTCGGCTTGCGGATATGCGAGTCTGGCTGGATGAGAGCAGGTGTTGACGTTCGGCTTGGGCGACCGCGAACGGCTGGAAGCTGTGGTCGGGTCGGGGAACAGCCCGCAGAAGCATGTGTGGCGGGCTCGGATCGTTCTGCTGAGCGCCGATGGGCTCGGCACGATGGCGATCCAGCGGCAGACCGGCAAAAGCAAGCCGACGATCTGGCGCTGGCAGGCGCGGTTCATGGCCGAAGGCGTCGATGGGCGGCTCACGACGCGACGCGCCCTGGCGGCAAGCCAGCGCTGAGACCGGCGGCGGTCGAACACGTGGTCGCGATGACGCTCGCCGAACCGCCAGGCGAGGCGAGGCACTGAACCGGCCGGGCGATGGCAAAGGCCGCCGGGGTCAGCCACCGAAGCGTGCAGCGCATCTGGGCGGCGCATGGTTTGAAGCCGCATCGTGCGGACCTTCAAGCTGTCGAACGATCCTAAGTTCGCCGCCAAGGCTCGAGCCTAGCGTCTTCAACGGAATAGTCAACCTCCAGACCGCCATCAACCGATACCTCGCCGAGACCAGCCAAAACCCGAAACCCTTCACATCGACCGCCGATCCCCACGCCATCATCGAAAAGGCGCGGCGCGGAAAACAGGTGTTAGAAGTCGATCCACTAGCGGGGCCGGTCGAGGTTTTCGAGCTGATCGAGCCGCAGGGTCACGCGGCTATTCAGAAAAGCTTGGCGGTTCGTGCTGCCGCGCCGCCGGCCAGAGCTGTCGGCGATGCTCCGGCGCGTCATCCTCGCTGTCCCTGGCTAAAGTTTTGCAGCAACGCAAAGTGGCCCTTGAAGGCGCCGGCACCGCTCGGCATCGTAGTTGTTCGACGCAGCCCATGCTGGCGCATTCCGCATCCCCGGAAAATGCGGCATTTCTCACCCCATTTTCAAAGGCCGCAAATTTTGGCCGACACACACGGGGTAAGAATGGCGGACGCAATGGTGAGAATGGCTGGGGGACTAGGATTCGAACCTAGACTGGCGGAGTCAGAGTTCGCTGTCCTACCGTTAGACGATCCCCCAAGCGCCGCCGCTGGCGATGCTGTGGAACGCGCGCGCACCAGATACCACAACCAAATGCCGGTGAGTAGGACAAATGCCGGCGAGAACGGGCTTGCTGCCGCCCAGCTCGCTCGGGGCGAGGAGAACGGCCGCGGCCACCTCGTATTCTTCACGTCACCCGCCCGATGGTCCGCCCGAGGATCAACGCAGATCGCTGTTGGCTGAAGATTGAGGATGGCCGAAATTTGGTGATGGGCGATGGCCCGGTCCTCTGAGCCTGATCTCCCTCCGATGCCATCGCATCGGCGGCTTGGCAATTAACAGCATCCGAGGAGTTTTGAATCCGATCGCGGCTGCGCTACGATTGTCGGTCGAGATCATTTGGGATGGGTAGCCGGCCGTGTACAAGCCGCTCAGCAGCGCGGGACCGGTCGGGGGCGGCGGCGCCGCTTCCGCTCCGGGCAGGTGCGTGCCGGTCGCGGCGATCCGGCGGGATCCGGCGATCACCGGCGACTTCGCCACTCGCCTGCAGCATCTCCCGGCGGTCGTCGCTGCTCCGGTGGCCGCGCTCGACCTCGGCACCAACAATTGCCGGCTGCTGGTGGCGCGGCCCGCCGGTGGCGGGTTTCGCGTCATCGACGCGTTTTCGCGGATTGTCCGCCTCGGCGAGGGGCTGGCGGCGACCGGCGCGCTGTCGGAGCAGGCGATCGCGCGCACCCTCGACGCGCTAAAGACTTGCGCCGACAAGATCGCCTTTCGCCGGATCGCCAAAGGACGCTATGTCGCCACCGAAGCCTGCCGCCGCGCGGTGAATTGCGACGCGTTTCTTGCCCGCGTGCGCGCGGAAGTCGGAATCGAGATCGAGACCATCTCGACCGCGGAGGAGGCCCGGCTGGTCGTCTCCGGCTGCGCCCCGCTGCTCAACCCGCGCATCCCCTACGCGATCGTGTTCGACATCGGCGGCGGCTCGACCGAGATCGTCTGGCTTCGGCTGACCGGCGGGCGGGAGCGGGGCTCGCGGCGTCCGGAGATCCTGGGGTCGGTCTCGCTGCCGCTTGGGGTCGTCACCTTGACTGACCGGTTTGGCGGCGAGGTGTCGCCCGCAGCCTACCGCACCATGGTCGAGGAGGCGGCCGGCGCACTCGAGCCGTTCGAGCGCACCCACCACATTCTGGGTTATGTCCGCAGCAGACGGGTGCAGATGCTGGGCAGCTCGGGCACGGTGACGACGCTCGCCGGTATTCATCTGGCGTTGCCGCGCTATATCCGCGCGCTGGTCGACGGCAGCAGCCTGACCTTCGAGCAGATCGCCGCGGTCTCGGCGCATCTGGCCGGTCTCGACCTCGCCGGCCGCGCCGCCAGCCCCTGCATCGGGCGCGAGCGCGCCGATCTGGTGCTCAGCGGGTGCGCGATCCTCGACGCGATCTGCGAAACTTGGCCGGTGGGACGGCTGCGCGTCGCCGACCGCGGCGTGCGCGAGGGCATCCTGTTCGACTTGATCCAGGGCTAGGTGGCGAACGGAGGAGGCGGCAACGGCGAGCGGCCGCCGGCCGTGCGGCTGCGCCGCATCCGCCGGCGCAAGGCATCCTCGACCCAATGGCTGCAACGCCAGCTCAACGACCCTTATGTCGCCGCCGCCCGGCGACACGGCTACCGCTCGCGCGCCGCCTTCAAGCTCATCGAGCTCGACCAGCGTTACCGCCTGCTGCGGCCGGGGTGCCGCGTCGTCGATCTCGGTTGCGCGCCGGGCGGGTGGACGCAGGTCGCGGTCGAGCGCGTCGGGCCGCGCGGTCGCGTCGTCGGCGTCGATCTCGCCGAGATGGCACCACTCGCCGGCGCCGCCGCCCTGTTGCGCGCCGACCTGCACGACCCCGCGGCAGCGGCGGCGATCAGGGGGGCGCTCGGCGGCGGCGCCAATGTCGTCCTGAGCGACATGGCCCCGGCTGCGACCGGTCATGCCGCGACCGATCATCTGCGGATCGTGACACTGGCCGAAGCCGCGTTTGCGGTCGCCGCCGAACTCCTCGAACCCGGCGGGATCTTTGTCGCCAAGGTGTTTCAAGGCGGGGCCGAAGGCGCCTTGCTCGCCCGGCTCAAGCAGTCGTTCGCCGAGCTGCGGCACGCTAAGCCGCCGGCGAGCCGCGCCGAATCAGCCGAAACCTATGTCGTCGCCAAAGGCTTCCGGCGATGACCCGCACCGGCGGCGCGCAGCAGTCGGGGCTCTTCACCACGGCTGAGCTGGAACGGTTGCGGCTTGCCGCCAAGGCCGGTCTCGCGGAGTTAGAGTGCGACCTCCTAAAATGAGACATCGGCCTGGTAATCGCGCAGGCGGCGGCGATCGCCGTACTGGTGAAGCTACTCGTGGGGCATGCTCATGCGAGAGGCCCGCCTGCTCCGACGCCTGTGAGGTTTGCGGGCCGGGCCTGGGCGGACCACGGCGAATTGGCAGAGACCCATGTCCTCGCCAGAGGGCTCCGCTGGGGAGCGTAATTGTCGCACTGCGCCTATATCTGAGCCCACGGCTTTTGACCGCGGCGCGCTTGTGTATGCTGCGCCGTCATCGCTTGAGGAGGCTCGCATGGAAATCCGGCAGGCGCTGACGTTCGACGACGTGATGCTGGTCCCGGCGGCCTCCGCGGTGCTGCCCGGCGAAACCGACACGCGCGCCCGGTTGACCCGCGAGATCGAGCTCGGCATCCCGCTGGTCTCGGCGGCGATGGATACGGTGACCGAGAGCGCGCTGGCGATTGCGATGGCCCAGGCCGGCGGCATCGGCGTGATCCACCGCAATCTGACGATCGAGCAGCAGGCCGACGAAGTCCGCAAGGTCAAGAAATTCGAAGCCGGAATGGTGGTCAACCCGGTCACGATCCATCCGGACGAGACGCTCGCCGACGCCTTGCGGCTGATGGCGGAGCACCATATCTCGGGCATTCCGGTGGTCGAGCGCGGTTCCGGTCGCCTCGTCGGCATCCTGACCAACCGCGACGTGCGCTTTGCCAGCGATCCGCGCCAGCGCGTCGCCGAGCTGATGACCAAGAGCGATCTGGTGACCGTGCGCGAGAGCGTCGGGCGCGACGAGGCCAAGCGCCTGCTGCATCAGCACCGCATCGAAAAGCTGGTGGTCGTCGATGAGGCCTATCGCTGCATCGGGCTGATCACCGTCAAGGACATCGAAAAGGCCCAGCGCTTTCCGACCGCGTGCAAGGATGCGGCCGGCCGCCTGCGCGCCGCCGCAGCCACCGGCACCGGCGCCGAGGGGATCGAGCGGGCGGAAGCGCTGTTTGCCGCCGGGCTCGATGTGCTGGTGGTTGACACCGCGCACGGCCATTCCGACCGGGTGATCGCTGCGGTCCGCGAGATCCGCCGGCTATCGAACTATACCCAGGTGATCGCCGGCAATGTCGTTACCGCGGATGGTGCCCGCGCCCTGATCGAGGCCGGTGCGGACGCTGTCAAGGTCGGCGTCGGCCCGGCTTCGATCTGCACGACGCGCATGGTCGCCGGGGTCGGCGTGCCGCAATTCACCGCGATTGTCGAGACCGTTGAAGAGTGCCGCAAGTTCGATGTCCCGGTGATCGGCGACGGCGGCATCAAATTCTCCGGCGACCTCGCCAAGGCAATCGCTGCCGGCGCCGACTGCGCGATGCTGGGCTCGCTGTTCGCTGGCACCGACGAGAGTCCCGGCGAGGTGTTTCTTTATCAGGGCCGCAGCTACAAGTATTATCGTGGCATGGGCTCGATCGGGGCGATGGCGCGCGGCTCGGCCGACCGCTATTTTCAGCAGGAGGTAACCAGCACCTTGAAGCTGGTGCCCGAAGGGGTCGAGGGCCGGGTCCCGCACAAGGGGCCGGCGGGCAACATCGTCCACCAGCTGGTCGGCGGACTGCGTGCGGCGATGGGCTATACCGGCAGCCGCACGATCGGCGAGATGCAAAAGAACTGCACCTTTGTCCGGATCACGGCCTCGGGGCTGCGCGAGAGCCATGTCCACGACATCGCGATGACCCGCGAGGCCCCCAACTATCCCTCCGACCGTTGACCCCAAATGAGCTCGGTTTCCGCAATTCCTGCTTCCTCGTCATGCCCGGACTTGATCCGGGTGGATTGCCGGGTCCGATCGCGACGCCGGCGCGAATTTCTCCTCGCCCCGTCTTCGGGGAGAGCGCCCAGGTGAGAGGCCGCGCCCGGCTCCGACCAAACCCGGCAATGACGAGATCGGACGCGAATACCGGAGCTGCGGGCAGTTGACCCCCGGCGCGCAGGTCGCCGCGGCGATCGAGATCCTGACCGAAATCGAGACCGGCGCGCGTCCGGCCGACGACGCCGCGGCCGATTATTTCCGCGGTCGCCGCTATATCGGCGCCAAGGACCGTGTGCAGGTCGCCGGCCATGTCTATGCGGTGCTGCGGCACCGCGCGGCGCTCGACTGGTGGATCGCGCGGCTCGGGCGGGGGAGGGTCGAAGCCGCGGCGCGAAGCCGGATTCTCGCCGGGCTGGTGCTGGCCGAAGGCTGGCGGCCGGATGCGGTCGCGTCCTGCTGCGACGGCGACCGATTTCGACCGCCGGCGCTGAGTGCCGCTGAAGCGGCACTGGTGGACGATCTCGGCAGCCGCACCTTGCGCCATCCGCAGATGCCGCGCGCGGCGGCGAACGATGTACCCGAATGGCTCGAACCCTATCTCGACCGGGTGTTTGGCCCAGGGCTCGAACGCGAGATGGCGGCGCTCAACGCACCGGCGCCGATCGATTTGCGGGTTAACCTGTTGAAGACCAATCGGGAGGCAGCGCGAGGCGCGCTCGCCGCCGAGGGGGTCGAGGCGTCGCCGACCCCGTGGTCGCCGGTCGGGCTGCGTCTCGCCGAACGGGTGCCGCTTTCCGGTCTTGCAGCGTTCAAGGACGGTCTCTTCGACGTGCAGGACGAGGGCTCGCAGATCGCCGCGCAGATCGCCGGTGCGCGGCCGGGCATGCGGGTGGTCGATTTCTGCGCCGGGGCCGGCGGCAAGACTTTGGCATTGGCCGCCGGAATGGCCAATCGCGGCAAGCTCGTCGCCTGCGATGTTTCGGCCCGCCGGCTCGAACGCGCCGCCCGACGGCTGCGCCGCGCCGGGGTCGGCAATGTCGAGCGCCGGGCATTGGCGAGCGAGCGCGACCCTTGGGTGAAACGGCATGCCGCGAGCTTCGATCGGGTGTTTGCCGATGTGCCCTGCCTCGGCACCGGCACCTGGCGGCGCAATCCCGACGCCAAATGGCGCTCATGCCCCGAAGACCTCGCCGAACTGGTCGAGCGCCAGCAACAGATCCTGCGCAGTGCGGCGCGCCTGGTGCGCCCGGGCGGGCGGCTGATTTATGCGACCTGCTCGCTGTTGCGCGAGGAGGACGCCGCCCAGGCTGAAGCCTTTCTTGCTGCCGCCTCCGATTTTACCCTGCTGCCGGCCGCGCGGGCCTGGCAGGAGACGATCGGCGGTGCTTCCCCCGCAGGTGAGGATTACCTGTTTCTGACCCCGGCGCGCCATGGCACCGATGGGTTTTTCGTCGCCGTGTTCGAGCGCCAACCCGCGATTGCCTCAAGCCCGACTTTGGGCGTCGAGATTGCTTCGCTTCGCTCGCAATGACAGCAGGAACCTCCAACGCCGAGGTCACGTCAGGAGTGCAGCGACAAGCAATCTCGATCCGGAGAGCCATTCGACGACACCGAGCATGCAATGACTGAAAAGATCCTGATCCTCGATTTTGGCAGCCAGGTTACCCAGCTGATCGCACGACGGCTGCGCGAGAGCGGGGTTTATTGCGAGATCCACCCGTTCACGATCGCCGAGGACAAGGTCCGCGATTTCGACCCGCGCGCGATCGTCCTGTCGGGCGGGCCGGCGTCGGTCACCGAGGGAACCTCGCCGCGCGCGCCGGCGATCGCCTTTCGGCTGGGCGTGCCGGTGCTGGGCATCTGCTACGGCATGCAAACGATGTGTGACGAATTGGGCGGCCGTGTCGCGTTGAGCGAGCATCAGGAGTTTGGCCGCGCCTTTGTCGATGTTCTCGACGATTGCCTGCTGTTCGACGGGCTCTGGCAAAAGGGCGCCCGCGCGCAGGTATGGATGAGCCACGGCGACAAGGTCGAAGCATTGCCAGCGGGGTTCCGCGCCGTCGCCGCCAGCGAGGCCGCACCCTATGCCGCGATCGCCGACGACGAGCGGCGCTTTTACGGTTTTCTGTTTCATCCCGAGGTGGCGCACACGCCCCAGGGTGCCGAACTGCTGCGCAACTTTACCCACAAAGTCGCCGGCTGCGGCGGCGATTGGACGATGGCGCTGTTCCGCGCCCAGGCGCTCGAGCGAATCCGCGAGCAGGTCGGCCACGCCAATGTCGTCTGCGGCCTCTCGGGCGGGGTCGATTCCGCGGTTGCCGCGGCCTTGCTGCACGAGGCGGTCGGCGACCAGCTGACCTGCATCTTTGTCAACACCGGCCTTTTGCGTGCTGGCGAGGCGGAGGAAGTGGTCGATCTGTTCCGCCGCCATTACAACATCCCGCTGGTTCATCGCGATGCCGGCGAGCTGTTTTTGGCGAGGCTCGCCGGCGTCAACGACCCCGAAGAAAAGCGCAAGCGGATCGGCGCCACCTTTATCGACGTGTTCGACGAGGAGGCGCACAAGCTGGGCGACGTCGAGTTTCTAGCGCAGGGGACGCTCTACCCCGACGTGATCGAATTCGACGAGCGCCGTCGGCGGCCCGTCGGTCACGATCAAGTCGCATCACAATGTCGGCGGCCTGCCCGAGCGCATGCAGCTGAAACTGGTCGAGCCGTTGCGCGCCCTCTTCAAGGACGAGGTCCGCGAACTGGGCCGGGAGCTCGGCCTGCCCGAGAGGCTGGTCGGGCGGCACCCGTTTCCCGGCCCCGGTCTGGCGATCCGCATCCCCGGCGAAATCACTCGCGACAAGCTCGAAATCCTGCGCAAGGCCGACGCGGTCTTTATCGACGAGATCCGCAACGCCGGGCTCTACGATGCGATCTGGCAGGCCTTTGCCGTGTTGCTGCCGGTCAGAAGTGTCGGCGTGATGGGCGACGCGCGCACCTACGATTACGCCTGCGCCCTGCGTGCGGTGACCTCGACGGACGGGATGACTGCCGACACTTTCCCATTCTCGCACGAGTTCCTCGGCCGGGTGGCGACCCGCATCATCAACGAGGTGCGCGGCATCAACCGCGTCGTCTACGACGTCACCTCGAAACCGCCCGGCACGATCGAGTGGGAGTGAGGGGTGGCGGCTCACGATAAATTATATAATGTAATTCAATAACTCACGGAGTCGCGAGGGTAGTCAGAATGCATTGTTCGTTTGGTGGGGAGACCTCATAACTAATTGAATAACAAAGGGAATAAGTAAGGCGCTGGGTAGGTTTGCGTTTCTTATATCGGATAAATTGACGGTATTTCTGACAGTCTTTTTTGGAATGCATACCAGCCGAAACCGAAAAACCGTCAGATAGAGCGCATAGCGCTGACGGTCTTTTCCATAAGGTGGCCTGTTCTGGAAAATGCGCTCGGAGGGGTAATTCCTAGCCTGTTCGGCACGCTTTTCGCGACCGAAGGGTAACCTTCTAGGAGCGCATGGAAGCGGACCGATCGGGATTGGAGGACCGGATCGAGCGGTTGATGGAATCGAAAGGCTACACCGCGCGGCGCGGACCATCGGAGCATGCGGGAGGCAAATGGATCTACCGCTACGCCTCGGCGCTCGGCGGCGCGGGGACCATTGAGATCGACATCAACTATCTCTACCGCGGTCCCCTTTACGGCGTGGATCGCATGCGGTCGGTGCCGATCGGATCCTACCGAGCGACGAATGTGCCGGTTCTCGATATTCACGAGATAGTCGCCGGCAAGATGGTCGCGCTCGTCACGCGTCGGGTTGCGCGATCTGTTCGACGCGCACCGGATCATCGCCGTGCCGGATCTCGACTGGGCGAAGATCAAGGCGGCCACCTTGATGATCGGTGCGAGCGCCAAGAGCTTCGACTGGCGCACAGCCTCGCCGGACGACATCGGATGCGAGGTCGGCGACATCACCGGCAAGCTGAGCATGTGCCTGCATGACCGGTATTTCGATCGCTTTGGCGGCCCGGTGGCCTGGATCGAGAGCGTGACGGCGGAGTGTCGGGAAAAGCTCGCGCCGCTGTTTCACTTCACGGTAGGCGAGAGAGCGTTTTTGGACAGTGTGCTTGATCGGGGCGAGATCGATGCGTCCCCTATGGGCACTCCGGAATCCGTGCGCGCTGCGATAGAACCCTGTCCGGCGTTGCGGTGGAAGGCCCGGTCGGCAGCCCTCTATCGGGCAAGGTCACAATCGTGGTCGCCGACCAACTCTATATCGACCGGACCGATTTGCCGCCGGCGCTGACGGCGCGGCTCGTACGCCTGGCGGCCTTCCAAAACCCAGAGTTCTATCGTGCGCAGTCCATGCGTCTCCCGACTTTCGGCAAGCCTCGGATTATCTCATGCGCCGAACTTAACCCGCGTCATGTGGGGCTGCCCCGGGGATGCCTCGATGAAGCTGTTGAGCTGATTCGAGGCGAGGGCGGCGAGGTTGAGTTGAATGATCTGAGGGTGATCGGCGGTTCGCTTGCGAGCCGAGTGCAGTTCCAGGGAACGCTGCACGAGTTGCAGGTCAAGGCGTTCGAAGCGCTTCTTCCGCATGACCATGGCGTGCTCGCGGCGACGACCGCCTTCGGCAAGACGGTGGTGATGTCGCGCTGATCCGGAGCCTCGTGCGCCGAGGCGAAGTATCCGACCTGGTAGCGGACTACGGTCATCTGATCGTTGACGAGTGCCACCATCTTTCGGCGGTGAGTTTCGAGCCGGGCGAAGGCGCGCTATGTACTCGGGCTTTCCACGACCGTGGCCCGCAAAGATGGTCACCATCCGATCACCTTCATGCAATGCGGACCTGTTCGACATCGCGTTGATGCGCGTGCCCAGGCGGCGGGACGGGGGATTGTTCACCGCGCCAAGACTCGATCGTAGCGGACACTACTCGAAGACCTGGCAACCCCAAGCGTCGGCAGCGGACCGAGGCGTTTAAGCGTCAGATCGTGGCCGAGACGCTGGCACCGGGCGCGTCGGTGTCGATCGTCGCGCGGCGTCATGACGTGAACGCCAACCAGCTGTTCAAATGGCGGCGTGAGATGGCGCCGGAGCAGCCGGCTGCGGCGGTGCAAAGCGGCACTATGCTGCCGGTGGAGATCGCGCCGGCAGTGGGGGAACCTCGCCCGCGAGCGCGGCGCAGCGGCACGATCGAGATCACCTTGGCCGGCGGAGCGCGAGTGTGCGTGCGCGGCGAGGTGCCGCCGGAGACGCTGCGGCAGGTGATCGAGCTGTTGCTTGCGATGATCGGGTTGCCTGCGGGCACGTGGGTGTGGCTGGCGGCGGGCGCCACCGACATGCGCAAGGGGTTCGACAGTCTGGCGGCGCAGGCGCAAAGCGTTCTCGGACAAGACCCATTCTCGGGTCATGTATTCTGCTTCCGCGGTCGCCGCGGCGATCTGATCAAGCTGCTGTGGTGGGATGGCGACGGGCTGTGCCTGTTCGCCAAGCGGCTGGAGCGAGGCCGATTCGTGTGGCCGCGCGCCGATGAGGGCGTGGCGGTGCTGACGCGGGCGCAATTGTCGATGTTGCTGGAGGGGATCGACTGGCGGATGCCGCGGCGAACTTGGCGTCCGGAGCTGGCCGGCTGAGGCAGACTGCGACAGATTGACTCAACCAGTGGTGTAGGCACGCCAAGCCGTTGCCGATCTGCTCCAATCGTTGCGTGAGGATCGCGCCCGAGAGCCTGCCCGACGACATCGCAGCGCTGAAGCGCATTATCGCCGACATGGCGCGCGACGCGGTGGGGGCGAAGGCCGAGATCGCCAAATTGAAGTTCCAGCTGGCGCGCTACCGGCGGGCGGAATTCGGGCGTTCGTCGGAGAAGCTGGCGCGCGAGGTCGAGCAACTCGAGCTGGCGATCGAGAGTTTGGAGACCGACTAGGCCGAGCGGCTGGCCGCCGCTTCGCCGATCGTCGCGGCGGCAATCGAGGAAGCGGCAGTCGAAGCGCAGAAGCCGGCGCGCCGGCCATTGCCCGAGCATCTGCCACGCGAAGAAGTGGCATCACGCGGCCGCCGCAGCTGTCCGCCTTGCGGCGGCGCCTTGCGCCGGATTGGGGAGGACGTGACCGAGACCCTCGACTATGTGCCGGGGCGCTTCAAAGTCATTCGGCATGGGCGCGAGAAGCTGTCCTGCCGGGCCTGCGACACCGTGATCGCGGCGCCGGCGCCGGATCACGCGATCGCCCGCGGCCGCGGACCCCCGCTTTCGCGAGGGCGGGCTCTATGTTCGCGACGAGCGGCCTTTCGCCGGCTCCCGCCCGCCGACGGCGCTGTTCTCATGATGTACCCGGTCTCAGCGACGATCGAAATTCTTCTTCAAAATCAAGAGCGCGAATTTCTGTCGGATCCCGGATACGGTTCTTCGTGGCACACAGAAAGAATTTGGATCACTAGATCAACGCGTTGCCATGGTCTGAAACGATCGGGTGGGAGTGAGGGGGAATATGGTGGAGTAGCTTGGGATAGAGCAGCGTATTGGTTGCGATGTTGTCCCAGCGATAGAAGTCGATGGTCATCGAATGGCACCGTCGGCCGCAATTCGCTCGATCTCGCGCTAACTAACCGCCCGGCCGCCGATCGGGAGCGCGAACAGAAGACCAGGCTGATCGATAGCACGGCAATCGCCACGGCGAGGTTGGTGGGGTTCATCGACTGACAAGACAAGTAAGAATGTAGCAGGCCAGTGCCGGAAGTGAAAAGAGAGTGCGGATAATATGAAATTGAACCCAACGAGCGCGAATGAGTGTCCAGTCATCGGGCGGGCTCTGAACTGACCAGCGTGCGATCTGGTAGTTGATCCGGACGTTTGTGGTCAAGGCAATCGCTATGACTGCGGCATAACAGACAGATCTAGCAATGGCCAATTCGCCGGAGAGCGAATGAATCCCTGGAGGAAGAATTGCCAGCACAATACCACCCAACACTGCGCCCATGACCACGATCGGCATGTCGGGATCGAATGTGTGGTTGGTGGCCTGATGGAATTCGACATAAATCGCTGCCGAGAGGCAAGACATTGCGCGTCCAAGCCCTATGCAGTTGACCATCAGTCCACCGGTGGCTAGCAGGCTGCTGAAAAAGAGAGAGCTTTCCGGTTTTTTCTGGTCCCGGAAGGCTTGACATGAGCGATTACGATGAGTGCTCGATGCGCTTTTCATCGCAGTCGCGAGTATGCGTTGGCGAGCGGGGCGGGGATATTGGCCGGCGAGTGTGATGGCCGGTCACGACACGGGCGCGGCGAGCAATTTGGGCAGGCGGATGAGATCGTAGGCGGCCATGGCGAGGGTGAATTGCCAATCGACCTTGGGCAGCCCGCGATGGCGCATCTTGCGCAAGCCGGCCACCGTCTTGGCCCAGCCGAAAACCTCTTCGATGCGTTTGCGGATACGCTGGGAGACGGCATAGCCGGGATGCCGGGTGGTGCGGCCGTCGATCGCCGAGCGCCGGCCGTTTTGGTTCTGGGCAACATGCGGGGTCACCGTCTTGTCGCGCAGCTCCATCACGAAGTCGCCGGTATCGTAGCCCTTGTCGGCACCGAGCGTGACCGGCTGTGGACGATCGGCGTGCGGGTCGATCAGCGCCAATGCGGCCAGGCGCTCGGCATGTCCCGAGGCGCGGGTCGTCACCGCGCCGACGACCAAACCATTGCGGTTCTCCCTCAGCGCATGGCCGATGAAACAGAGCCGGGCCTCCTTGCCCGGCCCCTTACGATAGAGACGGGCGTCGGGGTCGGTGGTCGAGGCGTGCGTGTCATTGGTACGATGCTCGCCGTGAAAGTCCCGCTCGCCGTTGCGTCCAGGGCCGGGTGGCTCGCCCGCGTCGTCCTTTGGGCGAAAGCTTTTGAGGCTCGCCCAGGCTTCCAACAAGGTGCCCCCGGCCTGCGCCGGGGCAGGCTTGACCGAGAAATGATCACTTGATAACAGGGCTTTGACCCTGGCTTGGGAAAGCACCGCGGCGAGAAACTGCCCGGCCACCTCGCCCTCCAGCAGCCGGTCGCGGTTCTTGGTGAAGGTGGTGGCATCCCACACCGCATCCTCGATCCCGAGCCCGACAAACCAGCGAAACAACAGGTCGTGGTCGAGCCGGTCAACCAATTGCCGCTCCGAGCGGATCGAGTAGAACGCCTGCAGCAGCAAGGCCCGCAGCAGCCGCTCCGGCGGGATCGAGACCCGCCCGATCGCCGAATACAGCTTGGCGAACTCGCCAGAGAGCACATGCAGCGCCGCGTTGGCGATCTGCCGAATCAGTCGCAGCGGATGGTCCGATCGGACCCGCTTCTCAAGATCGATGTAGCTGAAAAGCCTGCCGCAAATCCCGTCGTCGCCGCGCATCGCCACCCCCATCCCTACCCCAAGGGAGCACAACGCGGAAAATCAGCAACCCCTTTTTCAGCAGCCTGCTAGTGCAGCGAAGAAGAAGACAGCCAGTTGTAATACTTGTTCCATATCTTGAGTGCCTCGATTTCGCCCGATCCCTTCCGGTCGCGCCGGACTCGAAATGAAACCCGTTCAGCGGAGCCGTCGAACGAAGTGAAGATCGAGGCCATACAAAGGCGCGCCGATCTGATGCATCGCCCCGCCCCTGGCAGGGACCCGAGGTCGGTGGCTACGAAGCCAATGTCCGCGACGCCGCTTTCCGTGACATGTAGGCTGAGCCGTACGTATTGACGATAGGCTCGGACATCGGGCACCTCGCTGCCTGCGTTGTGAATGTGATCGTTGCCGTTCCTCCAGTTGGATACGTCAACCCTGCCAGGCGTGTGCCTGAAGCGGAGCCTCCAGAGGGGGCTTCGTGATACTGCCGGTGTAATTCGTGATCGTGGATGCGGCGACGATGGCAACGACCTCCAGGGCATGATCCTTGCCGAAGCCGGCCGCGATGAATTGATCAACATCCTGATCGTCGAGACGTCCGCGCTTTTCGATCATCGTTCTCGCCAAAGCCGAGAGCGCGGCGAGCTTGCCGTCCTTCGGCAGGCGACCCTCGCGAATAGCCTGCACATCCGCCGGATCGATCCCTTCCTTGAGTGCCAGAGCCGTATGGAATGCGACGGCCCATGTGCACGCATTGACGACCGCATCGGTGAGTAGGACAGTCTGAATCTGCGGTTCGGTGAAGCTGCCGCCATGCACATTCCCGAACAGGCCGACGAGGCTGTCGATCAGAACCGGTGAGGTGGCCATCGCGCCAGCGATGTTCGGGATCACGCCGAATGCTGACTGCAATCGCTGCAGCGCCGGCTTCGAGCTTTCAGGGGCGGTTTCAAGGGTGTGAACGGGAAAGGTTGTCATGTGAGTCACTTCTCGTTGACGTTGATCATGCGATCAATCTAGCGATGGCGCCGCTGGCGAGTGCGCCAATAAGCCCTCGGTTCCCGCCAAGCCAGCCTGACGCCAGCTAGGTCATTTCCCGCCCGCGGCTGGAACAGCCAAGCCGAGCTTGGCGGCGACACGCCGTGCCGTTTGGTCGCGCTGCGCCGTGATGCCTCGCGCCGATTGCCGCGCCTGTTCCAGTATGGCGGCCGGCGCGGTTTCAGGCGTGCCGCTGTCGAAGGGCGGCTCCGGCGCATAGACCATCTGGAGCTGGATGGCTTGTGCAGCCTCGTCGCCGCGCAACTCGGCCGCGAGGCGCAATGCGCCATCGATGCCGGCGGTAACACCGGCGGCGAAAACGAACGCGCCATCGACGACCACGCGTTCGTTGACGGGGATTGCGCCGAAGAATGGCAGCAAGTGAAACGACGCCCAGTGCGTTGTCGCGCGGCGTCCCTTGAGAAGGCCCGCCGCGCCGCAGATCAGAGCACCGGTACACACCGAGAAGATACGGCATGCACGCGCCGCTTGCTGCCGGATCCAGTCCAGCACTTCGGCGTCGTCCATCAAGGCCTCTTGGCCGTAGCCGCCCGGCACGTGCAGGACGTCAAGCGGCGGCGCGTCGGCCAGGGTCGCGTCCGGTGTAAGCTGCAAGCCTTTCAAATCGCGAACGGGCGCGGCGGACTTGCCGTAGATGCGATAGGTCGCGTTCGGGATGCGCGAGAGCACCTCGAACGGTCCCGTTCAGGTCGATCTGATCGATGCCCTCGAACAGGAGGGAGCCGATGTGCAGATGCGTGTCATGTGGAATCATGGTCATCTCCAGGTCCGAGGTCAGGGATGGACAAGGCGAACCTAGCCGGGCATGGTTTGGCGGAAATGCCAAAATCCCCTCGCTTCTCGCCAAACCCAATCCGCGCCATCGAGGTGCTCACTTTTCCGGCGGTGCAGTTGCTTGACGTCACGGGGCCGGTTCAGGTCTTTGCCTCCGCCAACGATCTCGTTGCCGACGCCGGAGGCGCGCCGCCCTACCGGCTCAAGCTCGTGACGCATGGCGAGGAAGGCGTCACGTCGTCGGCCGGGGTGGCTCTGACAGCAGCTCCGCTCAGTCAACGCAGCGAGGCGCTGGATACCTTGCTCGTCGCCGGGGGGCAGGGGGTGGAGGCGGCCGCTGCAAACCCGGTGCTGGTCGATTGGGTGCGGCAGCGGGCGGCGCAGGCGCATCGCGTCGCTTCAGTTTGTACCGGCGCATTCCTGCTTGCTGCCGCAGGCGTGCTGGACGGGCGTCGCGCGGCGACTCACTGGAAGGACTGCGCCAGGCTGGCTCAGCGCTTTCCCGCCGTGCGCGTCGAGCCCGATCCGATTTTCGTGTGCGACGGTCCGGTCTGGACCTCGGCAGGGGTGACGGCTGGCATCGATCTGGCGCTGGCGCTCGTGGAAGAGGATCTCGGCCGTTCCGTGGCGCTCGCCGTCGCCCGCTACCTGGTCGTTTTCCTCAAACGCCCCGGCGGCCAGGCCCAGTTCAGCACTGTCCTTGCCTTGCAAGCCGCGGAGGATAAATTCGGCGCGCTCCATGACTGGATCGACGCCCATCTGGCCGACGAACTTTCGCTTTCGGTTCTGGCCGATCAGGCCGGGATGAGCGAGCGCAGTTTCAGCCGGCACTACGCCGAGGCGACCGGGCAAACACCGGCTCGCGCCATTGAGCGGCTGAGGGTGGAGGCGGCGCGGCGTCTGCTTTCGGAATCGCGCACACCGGTCAAACGGATCGCGCAGCGTTGTGGCTTCGGCTCGGAGGAAACAATGCGCCGCAGCTTCCTGCGCCTGCTCGCCGTCACGCCGCAAGACTACCGTGCTCGGTTCACGTTTTGAATGTCGCCTGGGTCCGGCTATGGCGTTGGGACGATCGGTTCTTTGGTGAACGCGCTGAAGCGGCGGCCGCCCAGTCGTAACGGCGATAGGCACAACGACGTCCGTGCCCGACCAAGGCTGCTCGTTGTTCAAGGCTCGACCAGCGGTGCGTAAGGCGGGACCTTTCGACGTGTTCGGGCCAATAGGGCGGAGCCTGCCCAACAGGCGAAAAAAATAACAATGATAGAGACGCCAAGCGCGCCGAAATGGTTGTTCAGATCGTAGACCGACCGCCAGAAGCCACCCCTTAGCGTCAACTTATCCGCGGCCAGATTAAGCGCCTCCAAGGTGCCGACGATGATCGCGACGGCGATTGAGATCAGAGTCATGATCAAGTTATAGACCATCTTGCGCTTCGGTCTGACAAACGCCAAGCCGTAGGCGCCGACCATAAATACGGCGTCGCTGGTGTCGACCAGTGCCATGCCAGCGGTGAACAGTGCCGGAAACACCATGATCGACCACAGCGCGACATGGTGCGAGGCCTGGGTGGCCGATCAAGTGGGAAAACCGCGCCCGCAGAGCTGCCGACATGCCGGCGATCAAGGCGCAGGCAAGGACAACGATGGTCGAATGACCCAGTGAAAAGTAGAGGCCGACCGTCAGCAGGGCTCGCCCCGCTGCATCAGCTTGCGCGTGACGTTATCGATGGCGGCGATGTGGTCGGCGTCGACCGCATGTCGCAAGCCGAGCACGTAAGCCAGGAGCGCGGTCCCGATCAGGATCGGACTATCGTGAAAGATCGTCAGGGCCCATAGCCAAGCCGCCCCGTTGCCCGCCACCAAGAGCGCATTGAGGTGCAGGAGGCGGCGCGAGCCGTTGGCCCCGATCGCCACGACCTGGTCGGCGTTTGTCGCCGACGCCGTCAAGCCAGCGCGCCGGCGGCGGCGGCCTGTTGCGCTCCGGCGATCCAGGCCTCCCAGGCGGCCATGCCGTCCCCGGTCCGAGCGGAGACTTGCAAAATCTCGATCTGCGGATTGATCTGCCTGGCGTTCGCAATCGCACGTTCCACATCGAAATCGACGTGGGCGAGCAGGTCGATTTTGTTGAGCAGCATCAGGTCGGCGGCGCGGAACATGTGCGGATATTTCGAGGGCTTGTCGTCGCCTTCGGTGACCGACAGGATCGCCACCCGCTTGTGCTCTCCGAGGTCGAACAGGGCGGGACAGACGAGGTTGCCGACGTTCTCGATGAACAGCAGCGCCCCGACGCCGGGTTTGAGGGCGGTCACGCCGCGGGCGACCATCTCGGCGTCGAGATGGCAGCCGCTGCCGGTGTTGATCTGGACGGCGGCGGCGCCGGCCGCCTTGACCCGCTCGCCATCGTTATCGGTGGCCTGGTCGCCTTCGAGTACAAACAGCTTCTGGCGGCCTTTCAGGTCCGCGATCGTGCGTTCCAGAAGCGTCGTCTTGCCCGCGCCGGGGCCGCTCATCAGGTTCAGCGCCAGCACCTCGCGGCCCATGAACCAGGCCCGATTGCGCTCAGCGATCCGGTCGTTCTTGGCCAGGATTCGGCTGTTCAGCTCGACCGTCGTGCTGGGCGGTTCGGGGTGCGAATGGGTATGTCCATGGTCGGGGTCATGATCGGAATGAGCATGCTCATGGGCAGGATCAGCATGATCGTGCCCGTGGCTTTCGTCGCGCCCGTGGTCATGCTCGTGATCGTGCTCGACCGTATCGTGGCGGTGAACGTGCCAGGTTCCGTCGGCGTGCTGGTGCGCATGCGCCTGATCGCCAAGGTCGCTCCGTTCACCGGTTTGGAGGTCGGTCAGCGTCGCTTCGCCGGTCCCGCAGCCGCAAGTCGCGCACATTATGCAGTCCCTTCGATTTCCATGCTTTTCAAGTTGAGGGCGTCACCGGCCACCGGTCGGATATCGAGCTGAGCGCCTTGAGCCGCCGTGCCTTCGGCGACCAGGGCGAAGCTGAACGCCAGGGCTTCGCTGGAGACGCAGGCCAGCGCGCCAATTTCGATGGTCACGCGCAGCACACGCCGACCGGCGGCGGTATCATCCACCATCGCGACAAGGCTTTCCGCGACGGCGAGTTCGTGCATGTTGCCCTCAACAGATCCGTGGCAGCTGTTCGCCGATCAGCATGTCGACGATCCGAAATCCGCCAAACGCCGTTCGCATGGTCACGCGCCCAGCCTCGCCCGCATGGACAAAGCCGATGTCGGTGGCGGTCGCGCCAAGCGGATGGCGGCGCATGGCCTCAAGCGCGACCCCAGCCTGTTCGGGCGGCGCGGCGATGACCACCTTGCCTTCGTTGGCGAGGTAGAGCGGGTCGAGGCCAAGAATTTCACAGATCCCACGGACCTCGTCGCCAAGGGGCGTGGTTTGCTCGTCGATTTCGATGGCGACACCCGAGGCGATCGCCAGTTCGTTCAGGACGGTCGCCACGCCGCCCCGGGTGGCGTCGCGGATGAAGCGAATCGCCGGCGCGGCGCTGAGTACGGCGCCGATCAAGCCATGAAGCGCGGCGCAATCGCTCTTCAGGGTCGTCTCGAGGGCCAGGTCGCCGCGCGCCGCCAAAATCGCCGCGCCATGATCGCCAAGGCGTCCATTGACGAGGATGCGATCCCCAGGCCTGGCCCGATCGGCGCCGAGGCGAAGGCCGGGGGGAATGACGCCAATTCCGGTCGTGGTAATGAAAAGCTTGTCGCAGGCGCCCTTCGGCACGACCTTGGTGTCGCCGGTGACGATGGCCACCCCGGCGTCGCGGGCGGCCTGGGCCATGGAGCCGGCGACCTGGCGGAGCAGGTCTATGCTGATGCCTTCCTCGATGATGACGGCGCAAGACAGATAGAGCGGCGTCGCGCCGCCCACGGCCAGATCGTTGACCGTGCCGCACACGGCGAGCTTGCCGATGTCGCCGCCGGGAAACACCATCGGATCGATGACATAGGAATCGGTGGTGAAGGCCAAGCGGTCGCCTCTTACCGCCAGCGCCGCGATGTCGAGCCGCGCCTGGTCCTCCATCGGGGCCAACAGCGGGTTGTCGAAGGCGCGCGCGAAGACGTCGTCGATGAGATCCTTCATTGCCTTGCCGCCGCCGCCATGGGCGAGGGTGACCGTTGGCACGGAGACCTTGGCGAAGGCGCGCGCGGCGGGCATGGCGTTCATCCGGTCACTGTCCGAGCCGTGGTGGTGTCCCGACGGTCGTCTCAGGCGCTGCGCGCGACCCGCGCGCAAATACCGCCATATTGATAGTAGGCGGCGCAGGCGCCTTCGGAGGAGACCATCAAAGCGCCAGCGGACTTTCTGGGGTGCAGGCTGTCCCGAACACCTTGCATTGCCAGGGCTTGATGGCGCCCTTGAGCACCTCGCCACACTGACAAGACTTCGGATCGGCGATCCGCACGTTGGGCACGGCGAATTTCCGCTCCGCGTCGAAGCCGGCATAGGCGTCGCGGAAGCGGACCCCGGAATGGTCGATGGAGCCCAGCCCGCGCCATTCGAAGAACTCGCGCAGTTCGTAGACCCGCCGCCACGGCCTGCAGCGCCGGCGTGTTGCCGCCATCGGGGACGATGCGGTCGTACTGGTTCTCGACCTCGCAACGTCCCTCGGCGATCTGCTTCAAGACCATCCAGAGCGATTGCAGAATATCGAGCGGCTCGAAGCCCGCCACCACCAGCGGCCGGCGATAGTGTTCGGCGATGAAGCGGTAGGGCTCGATACCGGTGACCATCGCGACGTGGCCCGGTCCAAGAAAGCCGTCGATGTGCAGGCCGGGACTGTCGAGGATAGCCTTGATGGTCGGGACGATAGTGATGTGGTTGCAGAAAACCGAGAAGTTCTTCAGCCCCTCGCGCTCGGCCTGCAACACGGTCAGCGCCGTCGAGGGCATCGTGGTCTCAAAGCCCAGACCGAAGAACACAACCTCCCGATCGGGGTGTTTGCGGGCCAGCGCCAGGGCGTCCATCGGCGAATAGACCATGCGCACGTCGGCGCCGCGGCCCCGCGCCTGCAGCAACGATCCACGCGAGCCCGGCACCCGCATGGCGTCGCCGAAGGTGGTGAAGATCACCTCTGGCCGCTCGGCGATCGACAGGCAGTCGTCGATGCGGCCCATCGGCAGGACGCAGACCGGGCAGCCCGGTCCGTGCACCAGTTCGATCGCCTTCGGCAGCATGCCTTCGATCCCGTAGCGGAAGATCGAATGGGTGTGGCCGCCGCAGACCTCCATGATCGCCAGCGGCTTTTCCGGCGCGATGGCCTCGACGACAGCGATTGATCTCGCCCATCAGCGCCTCGGCCTTGGCGCGGTCGCGGAATTCATCGGCGTATTTCATGCCGCGCCCTCCGAACCGGCGGAGCCGCGGTCATCGGCCAGCAGGGTATGAACGAGGTCCCAGAGGATGTGGTACGCCGCCACATGGCATTCCTGGACTCGGTGCACCGAGGCCGTTTCGACGACCAGGCAATGGTCGACGAACCCGCAGGTCCTCATCCGTCCGCCCTCGCCGCCGGCGAACCCGAGCGTGACCAGGCCGCGTGCCTTGGCGGCCTCGAAGGCGGCGATCAGGTTGCCGGAATTGCCGCTGGTAGAAAACCCGACCAGGCCGTCGCCGGCTGTGCCTTGGGCGATGATCTGGCGCGCGAAAACCTGATCGAAGCCAACGTCGTTGCCCACCGCCGTGATCATCGCCAGGTCCGCGCCCAGGTTGATCGCCGGCAGGGCAGGGCGTCCCGCCGTGATCGGGTGCAGGAATTCTACCACAATGTGTGCGGCGTCGCAGCTGGAGCCGCCGTTGCCCATGGCGAAGAGCTTGCGGTTCGCGCGCCACAGATCGGCCATCGCCCGAGCCGCGGTAACCAGCACGGGCCCTTGGGCATCGAAGAACCAGGCGTTTGCCTCGCGCAACTCCTCGGCCTTGACCCGGATCGACTGGATCAAGGCCGCATCGAGCCTGTCCTGGTCCTGGCGAGCGCCGCTCAGGAAAGGATAGAGCGTCTGAAGGCTGGCTTGGTTGGACATCGATTTATTCCGTCGCCAGGCCATCGTGAGACATGGAGAACGCCTGCAGTTCGTCCTGCATTTCCGCTAACTCTTCCAGCAGGCGCAGGGTCTCCCTGGCGCGGACCTCGTCGATCCGGCTCATGGCGAAGCCCACATGCACCAGCACCCAGTCGCCGACGCAACTCTCCATCGGATGGTCGTCATCGACTATGCAGGCGATGTTGATTCGCCGCTTGACGCCGAGCACATCGACGGTGGCGACCAGGTCTTGCGCGTCGTCGATCTGGATGATGCGGCCCGGAATCCCTAGGCACATGGTGTGATCCTTTCGCCGGCTGCGATCAGCCGGGCGGCCGCGATGGCCGCCTGTCCCAGCGACAACCCGCCGTCATTGGCCGGAACCAAGCGATGGCTCAGAACGTCCAGCCCGGCCTCGCGCAGCGCCCGCGCCGTGGTTTCGAACAGCAGGCGGTTTTGGAAACAGCCGCCCGAGAGAGCGACCGTTGACGTCCCCTGCGCCCTTGCGAGGGTCACGCAGGTCGTGACTAGGGCCTGGGACAGGCCGTCGTGAAACCGCCGCGCGACCGTGGCTGGGCGGACGCCGGCGGCCAGGTCGATGAACAGCGCCCGCCATAGAGGCGCGGGCTCGAGGATCTGTAGGCCGGCAGGACCAGAACCCAGGAGGGTCAAGGGATAGGCGCCTCCGATATCGGCTTCGGCGGTCTCGGCCAGCGCCTCTAGGCGTGCCGCGGCGTCGCCCTCGTGGGCCTGGCGATCCGCGCACAGACCGATGGCTGCGGCGACGGCGTCGAATAGCCGCCCGCATGACGACGCGAGCGGCGCGTAGAGGCGCCCGGCGATCATCGCATTGAGGGTCGCCAGGGGCTTGCCGGCCAGCATCGCCGCGGCGGGAAGGTCGGTGAACTCGGCGCTGAAGGCTACCCAGCCCATGGCGGCGTCGATGTGGGCGTAGAGGTTGCGCCAGGGCTCGCGGATGGCGCGTTCCCCGCCCGGCATGGCGACGGGCTTCAGCGCGGCCAGCCGGCGATAGCCCCGATAGTCCGCGAGCAGGACTTCGCCGCCCCAAAACGTTCCGTCATCGCCCCATCCGAGCCCGTCAAGGGCGACGCCCAGCACCGGAGCGGCGTCGCGGGGCCGGCCGTTCTCGCACAGGCAGGCGGCGATGTGGGCATGATGGTGCTGCAGCTCGATCACCGGCTCGGCCCGGGCGCGGGCCAGCTTCGACGAGAGATATTCGGGGTGGGCGTCGGCCGCGACCGCCATGGGCGCGTGGTCGAAGAGGTCGCCATAGAGCCGCAAGGCCTTGCAGTAATCGTCGAAGGCCGCGGGATGCTCCAGGTCGCCCTGGTGTTGCGAGACGATCGCCTGGTCATCCTTGATCAGGCAGAAAGTCGCCTTCAGCTCCCCGCCCATGGCGAGGACCTCGGGGGCGTTGTCAAAGCCTGGTGGTAACGCGATCGGCGCGGGCGCATAGCCGCGCGCGCGGCGCAGGAGACGCGGCGCGCCGTCCATCACACGCACCACGGAATCGTCGATCCGGTTGGCGATCGCCCGATCGTGCAGCAGGATATGGACGGCGACGCCAGCCAGCCGGCTCCGCGCTTCGTCATCGTCGATGATCTGCGGCTCGTCTGAAAGATTGCCGCTGGTCATGACGATCGGACGGTCCAGCGTCCGCAACAGCAGGACGTGCAGCGGCGTGGTCGGCAACATGAATCCGATCGTTGAAAGCCCAGGCGCTATAGCGTCGGGCAGGGCGCTGGGGCGGCGCGCCCGGAGCAGCATGATCGGCGCCACGGGCGAAACCAGCTCCTGAGCTTCCAAGGTCGAGACATGGGCGAATCGCTCAATGACCTCAAGGTCGCGAGCCATCAGGGCGAAGGGCTTGCCGTCCCGCTGTTTGCCAGCGCGCAGCCGCGCGACAGCCTCGGCATTGGCGGCGTCGCAGGCGAGTTGGTAGCCTCCCATACCCTTGATCGCGACGATCTCGCCGCCGGCGAGCCGCTGGGCGGCGAAACCGATGGGGTCGGCTGCCGCGTCAGACGCGCCGAGCGGCCAGCAAAACACCTGGGGCCCGCAGGCGGAACAGGCCGTCGGCTCGGCGTGGAAGCGCCGGTCGGCGGGATTGCGGTATTCAGCGAGGCAGGCAGGGCACATCGCGAATGCGGCCATGGTCGTGCGGGCGCGATCATAGGGGATCGCCTGCACGATGCTTAAGCGCGGCCCGCAATGGGTGCAGTTGGTGAGGCCGTATCCAAGACGGCGGTTCGTGGGATCGGCGATGTCGCTGGTGCAAGCCTCGCAGACCCGAGCGTCGGGCGACACTTGCGTGTGGGCGACGCCTTCCACGCTCTCGACGATGGCGAAGCCTGCCGCCAGGCGGCCGGCGTGCGGCGTCACCTCGACGCTCACGATCCGAGCCAGCGGCGGTGGCTCGCGCTCCAACCGGTCGCGAAACGCCTCGATCTTGGCCCGCGCCCCGGCCAGATGGATCAACACGCCCTCCGCGTCGTTGCGGACGTCGCCATCGAGCCCGAGGGCGCGAGCGATCCGCCAGACCGTGGGCCGAAATCCCACCCCCTGCACCCGGCCGCGCACACGGATCTCCACGGCGCGCAGGTCCGCGCGCGTCCGACGAACAGGAAGGGGGGCGATCGTCTGCAGGGCGGTCACATCGAGGAGATGCGAAAGTACCGGAACAGATCCTTGATGTTGACCAGTACGCCGATCACTACAATAGTGCCAACCACCAAGCCGGCGATTTCCCAACCGTTCATATATTCGCTCCTTTTCATCACGCCGCCTCGTTCAAATCTTGCGCTTTCACGAAGGTTGCAATCAGCCCCTCGACGGTGGCGACGGCCGGCTCGACCGCGGCGGCGACCGCCGGGCTGAGGCCCATGGCGCCGTCCTCGCCGCCCAGATCCAGGGGCTCACAGGCCACCAGCACGATCCGGCGACAGCCGCCGCCCAACGCCGAGACCAGCTGGAGCACCTTGGCCGGGTCAAGATCGTGGCCCGACACGATCAGGTCCTCCGGCCGCAGGTCCCCCTCGGCCCTGATTGTCGGCTCGACGACGGTCACCGTGCCGGGGACCTCGCCGCGCGCGGCGGCGTCGATGAGGATCGCCGCGCGATAGCCGTCGAGCAGAGCATAGGTCAGGTCGAGACCGCGGATGCCGAAGTCGACGACGTTCACGCCTGGAGGCCGAGGCCGCCGCATGAGGCGCTGAGCCACCTCGACCCCGAAAGCGTCGTCGCCGTTGAAGATGTTGCCGATGCCAGCGACCAGGAGGGCGTTCATGCCGCTTCCTCCGCCGTCACGGGTTCCAGTTCCTCACGCGAGAAGAAAAAGCGGTGCCCGGGGAACCGGCCGAGCCCCAGTTCGCGGCCCGGATCGTCTTCGATGGTCACCGCCACATGGACGCGGTCTTCGAAGTCACGCTCGATCGCCTCGATGATCGCGATCTTGCCGGCCAGGACGATGTCCATGATGTCGCCGCCGGCCTTGGGCCTCAACCGCACGCGGGCGCCGACGCTCAGGTCCCCGCCGTTCGCGGACAGGGCGACGAGGGCCGGCTTGGAATTGGCGTGCGGCGAGCGCAACACCCCGTGCAGCTTGCTCATCTCGTCGGCTGTCAGCGCCTCGGTGCGCTCCAGCAGTGCCCGCACGCGCGGATCGGCGGCGGCGGCTTCGCGCTTTTCGACATCGGTCATCGTCAAGATGCGTAAGGACAGGATTTCGTCGATCTCGCAGCCGTCGAAGAGGTCGCCCGGGCTTTCCGGCGCCACCTGGGGATAGTCGTAGAGGATGATCGGAGAGGCGAGCACAACGTCCCGGTCGCCCTCCGCCCCGACCAGCACCGGCCAACACCCTTCGTTGACGCAGGCCTTCGCCGCGGCCGCGAACTGCTCGGGCGGGTCGGTCAGCGAGACGAAGGCGCCGCCCTCGATACGCAGGATCGCATGGGTCGAGGCGAACGAGCTCAGTTGCGCCAGGGCGCGGTTTTCGCAGTCGTCCTGCGCCAGCGGCGTGGTGTTCTCGACCCGCGCGGTGATCCGATAGAGACCTGGGCCGGCCCCGGCCGCGGACAGTCGGAGCACGCCCTGCACGGCGCGCCGCCGCCTTTGGATCGCGCCCACAGTGCGTCCTTGCGCATCGCGGAGGATCTCCAGCTCACGGGCCTCGAAGAAGTCGAACGGAACTCGGGACCGCGCCGCCGCCAGGCCGGAAAGCCTCACCGCCGGGACCAATACGTCACGCTCGACGGCCTCTTCCCAGGCCGCGTATTGCCGGCCGTCGACCTCGAGAGCGGCGACCGGCCGCCAAGCTGTGTCGCTGGCCTCGTCGCCGGCGAGCGGGTCGAACTGCAGGACGTCGCGCACGGCCAGATGCAGAAAACGCAGGCTCACGGTCAGCTCGACGTCCCCCCGCCCTCGACCAGGCATTCAGTCTGCAACGTCCAGGGATCGCTGCCGCTCTGCATGCTGAAATTTTGTGGGAAAACCCCGCCGAAGGTCCAGCGCTGCCGGTTCTTGATCGCTGTCGGCCGGTAGGGATAGAGGATGAAGCCCTCGTAGAGCACCGCATTGGCGATCTCCTTGACCCGGTCACCGCTCATGATGCGGACTCCAGCGTCGCGGTTCGGATCAAGCTGCTCAAGACCGTCTCCCAATCGGTGAAGCCGTTCGCGCGCTTGTATTGAGCGAGCCGTTCGAAGAGATCGTTGGGGACCTGCAGCCAGGTGGTGTCCGGGTAATATTGGGCCATCAGCTTGCGCCATGTGGCGATCGGCAGGTTGAAGCTGGCGTCCTTGTTCCAGGCGATCTGGCCAATCTGCAGCCGGCCGTCGACCTCTTCGTAAAAGACAGCGCCGCTGAACAGGAAACTCAGCGGCGCCACGCCTTCCTCGAGGCCATGGAAATACTTGGTCGCCGCGATGTTGAAGTCGTAGCTGCAAGCCAGCGGCAGCTTGACGAGGCACTCGGTCTCGAAGGGCGGGACGGGCAGGTTGACGTGGTCCCACAAGAAGCCCCGCAGGGTCTGGCCCCAGCGCCGCTTTTCGCCGAACAGCTCGCTCAGCCGTTCCTGTTCCTCCGGACCGTAGCCACGCCGGGCAGGCTCGATGCGAATCTGCGATGTGAGCGCGATGTTGCGGATCGGGCGATCGCGCGCGGCGATCCGCAGGTCGAACGTCAGGGTGGGCACGGCCGCGAACGGCTCGATGCCCACATCTTCGATCTGGAAGTCGAGATCAGGCATGCGCCATCCGCCCTGGGGCCGTCGCTTGGTCGAGCTCGGTGAAGTAATGGTCGATGGCCGCCCAGGCCTCTTCGCCGCCGGCCAGTCCGCGCCAGCGCGCCCGCATCAGACCGGTCAGCGCGTAGCAATGGTCGGTTGACACCCGATAGTAGTCCCGGCGGCCGGCCGAGCGATTGACCAGAAGCGCCTCGGCGCCCGGCGTAAGTTCGTCGAGTAGCGGATAGCGTTCAGCCAGCGCCGACCAGACCTGCGCGCTCAGTTGGGAACGCGTGGCGCCGGCCGGGCCGGGGAACATCGCCATGGGCTCTGTCCCGGCCTCGGGCCGGAACAGGAAGGCGACGTCGATGGGGATTTGCAGCATGGCCCAATCCGCGTCGGCCATCTGGAATCCGGGCAGGCTTTCCTGGCGCGGCTCGACCCTTCGGAAGTCGAGCCCATCGGCGGTCATCTCGATGGCGCAACCTGTGCAGGCGCAGAAGAGGCGCAAGGCGCCGGCCTCGACCAAATGGGCGTGCTCATCGGGAACCCGCACCCGGCAGAAATCGCATCGCTCCACGGGGCCAGCGACGAACTTGCGCAGCTTGGTGATCGCCGAATAGCCGTTGGTCATCACTCACCTCTGCCCCGAAGCGAGTTGACGGTGCGAGCCTAAGCGCCGCGATTAGGACGCTGCTGAGAGGACTGGAACACTCGCCACCTCGTTCAAGATCGCTATTTCCTCCAGGTCGGGCGCCGCCTCGACGATGGCGTCCTCGACCTCCCGGCGTAAAATCGCGGCCTCCTCGTGCGAGGCGCCCGGCATTCGAAGCCGCAGCCGCGCGACTCCGTCGCTGACCTCCACCAGGGCGACGTCGGCGCCTTGCGCGCGCAGGCTGGGCGCCAGCTCGGCGATCGCCTTTTTGACCCTCGCCTGGGGCATCTCCGGGTGCAGGCCGTGCAGCAGGAGGACGGCGGCGACCCGTGCGTCGGCGCTAAACGCTTCGTATAGACCGTCCCCGTGCCCGCTGGCGGCGACGATGGCGGAGAGGCGGGCGAGGGCCAGTCCATGCAGGTCCAGCACGGCTTCCATCAATTCGCGGGCGACGTCCCGGGCGTGGGTTTCCGGTAGCGCCTCAAGCGTGGCGACAAGGTCTTCGACGCGCCGCAGCGCGGCCTCCGCGCCCGCCCGACCGTTCATGACTCTTGATGCCCGTCGTGGCCGGAGACCCCAAACATCGGAGCGTGCGTCACGCTGACCGTCTTGCCTTCGCCGACGTACATGTGGACCCCGCAGGGCAGGCAGGGGTCGAAGCTGCGCACCGTGCGCATGATGTCGATGCCCTTGAAATTCTCCGGCCCGTTCTCCTCGAAAATCGGGCAGCCTTGCACGGCGTCCTCGTAAGGTCCGGGGGTGCCGTAGATGTCGCGCGGGTTGGCGTTCCAGGGCGTCGGCGGATAAGGGTGATAGTTGGCGATCTTGCCGCCGCGGATCACCAAGTGGTGGGAAAGCACCCCGCGCACCGCCTCGTGGAAGCCGCAGCCGATGGCGTTATCGGGCACCTTGAAATCCACCCAGGTCTGGGTGCGGCCCGCCTGGATCTCCGCCAGGGCCTTTTCGACGAAGTGATAGGCCGCGGCGGCGCAATAGGCCTGGAAGTAGGTCCGGGCTCGGTTGCGCTCGATGGTGTTGCTGTGTTCGGGGACCTTCCACTCGAACTCAACATCGCCCTTCAGCGCCGTCTTCGGCAGGTAGATCTTGACGCTGTGGCCGGTCGCCTTGACGTAACCGATGTCCACCAGACCGGCGAGCGCGGTCGACCATAGACGGGCGATCGCACCGCCGCCGGTATCCAGCGCCAGATGGTCGCCGGTCCGCTTGTCCAGCCAGCGTGGACTCATCACCCAGGAATAGTTGCCATCGAAGTCGCGCTTTTGCGGCTTTGGGATGGTCGTCTGGTTCCAGGGATGATTGCGGTCAACTGGATTGCCGAGCGGATCTTCCTTGACGAATATCTCCTTGTCATCCCAGCCCTCGTAGTAGGAGCTGCCAAGCAGGATCCGCATCTGCAGATTGATCTCGACGAGGTCGGTGGTGACCAGCTCGCCATCGACGATGACGCCCGGGGTGACGAACATCTTTCGTCCCCAATTGGTCATGGTCTTGTAGTTGTAGTCGCAGTGGTCGGGGTCCTGGAACGAGCCCCAGCAGCCGAGCAGGATGCGACGCTTGCCCACCCGTTCGTAGCCGGGCAGGGCCTCAATGAAGAAGTCGAACAGGTCGTCGTGCAGCGGCACGCACTTCTTCATGAACTCGGCGTACTTGGTCAGTCTCACCAAATAGTCGGTGAAGAGCTGCACCGTCGGCACTGTCCCGACGCCGCCGGGATAAAGCGTCGAAGGGTGGACGTGCCGGCCTTCCATCAGGCTGAACATCTCGCGCGTGTAGCGGCTGACCACCAGGGTCTCGCGATAGAAGTCGCCGGTAAATGGATTGAGCGCGGTCATGATGTCCGCGATCGTCGCATAGCCGTGGTCGGCGGCATGCGGGGCGGGGGTGGCCTGCGCCTTGGTCCAGACGCTCGGGTTGGTCTCCCGGACCATCTTCTCGCAGTAGTTGACCCCCACCAGGTTATCCTGGAAGATGTTGTGGTCGAACATGTACTCGGCCGCCTCTCCGAGATTGACGATCCACTCCGCCAAGGCGGGCGGTTTGATCCCGTAGGCCATGTTCTGGGCGTAGACCGAGCAGGTCGCGTGATTGTCGCCACAGATGCCGCAGATGCGGCTGGTGATGAAATGCGAGTCCCGCGGGTCCTTGCCTTTCATGAAGATGCTGTAGCCGCGGAAGATCGCCGAGGTGCTATGGCACTGCGCCACCTCGCGCTTCTCGAAATCGATCTTCGTGTAGATGCCGAGGCTGCCGACGATTCTGGTGATTGGATCCCAATTCATCTCGACGAGCTGCGTCGGCGACGCCCCCGGTTCGCGGGACGCCATCGGCAGGGTCGACACCGCTGAATCAGCCATCTGTTGTTCTCCAACTCGCGACGGAATTCGTTATTGCTTGTGGTAACCGGTCGTCAATTCCCGCTTATTGTGCCGCCACTTGGGCTCTTTATTCACCGTAGATTGGGTGAGCTTTCGCAAGTTACGGATGAGCAAACCATAAGGCGTAATCAACTGCGACGAGATCCGCGCGCCCGGCGGCTCATCCATGAACGGCATGAACTTGTCCGGGAAGCCGGGCATGGTGCAGCCGATGCAGATGCCGCCGACATTGGGACAGCCGCCGACGCCGCCGATCCAGCCGCGCTTGGGCACGTTGCACTGCACCACCGGACCCCAGCAACCCAGCTTCACCAGGCATTTGCGGGAGCCGTATTCCTTGGCGAAATCGCTGGTCTCGTAATAGGCGGCGCGGTCGCAGCCTTCGTGCACGGTGAAGTCGAACAGCCACTTCGGCCGCCCTGCTTCGTCCAGCGGGATCATCGGCGCGAGGCCGGCGAGCTGGCGCAGCAAATAAAGCACCGTCTCCATGAAATTGTCGGGCTGCACTGGACATCCCGGGACGTTGACGATCGGCAGGCCCGCCTTCGACTTCCAACTGTGGCCAAGAAAGTCCTGCAGCCCCATGCAGCCCGTCGGATTGCCGGCCATGGCATGGATGCCGCCGTAGGTCGCGCAGGTGCCGGCTCCGATCATCGCCAGGGCGTTTTTCGCCAGTCCGGAAATCCAATCGGTGGTCTTGAACGGCTGGCCGGTCTTCGGGTCGTTGCCCATGGCCGCCCAATAACCTTCGCCGCTCAGATTCTCGTTTGGGATCGAGCCTTCGACGACGACGACGAATTGTCGAGTTCGCCGCGCAGCGCCTTGTGGAAAGGCTCCATGAATTCGTCGCCGACCTCGTAGGCGAGCACGGGATTATGCAGATGCACCGTGGGCAGTCCCGGCACGGCGCCCAGCATCACGTCTTCGATGCTCGGATTGCTTGCGCCGGTGATCGACACGGAGTCGCCATCGCAGCCGAGGCCCGCCGTGATCCACAAAATGTGGACCTCTTTCAGCGCCGGCTCGCGCGCCGTTTTGGCGCGACCGTAAGGAACCGCATCGACGGGATTTTCGGCAGGACTGGCGACGGCCATGGCGCTCTCCCTCGCTTCGCGCCCAAGCCTACACCAAACGTGCGATTTAACCACGCAGTCGTTAGACGGTGCCCAACGCCCTTTCATTATAAATTAACCCGCGAGTTAGGTCAATGTTCCAGCGCCCGTTACATTTCTCGATTGTATCGACTGGCTGAGGCGTAACCGCTCGCTGAGGACGCCGGGTCAGGCGGCGGCGATGGGGCTTTGAGGAGCGGCGCCGGCTCCCGATGGCCGCGTTCACGCCGGCGATGCGCCGCTCGATCTTCGAACGCGAGTTGCTACCCGTGTGGGCGCGAATCGCCGCTGCCTGACATCGGGAGATTGCGCCCGCGCGATGGGCGCTGATCGGCGCGCGGCCAGCCAGGCTTCGACTTCCGCGAGATCCCAGACGACGCAGCGCGGGGACAGCGCGAAGCGCCGGGGGTACTCGCCCCGCTGTTTCCTCTCATGATCGTGCTGTCGGCGAGCGGCACCATTTCCCGCAACTGATGCCGCCTTATCGTGCGCTTCATCGATGCTTCCGAGTTCGTTGCCATCTCGATCTCCTTGGCTGCTTCGAGCGAAATGAAAGCGATCGTTGGCAATAGCAGGAAGAGCTAATACTGAAGCATGGGAAAGTAGAGGGCCGTGGCGTAGAAATAGGATGGTCATGCATCGCTGTTCGGATTTGAAGCAGTTGTCGTCACCGCAATGTCAGGTGTCACTTTCGTGGCCAGATTGAGGCAGAAGGCCGACGAGGCTGATCTTTCCGGCCCGCCGGAGTAATCGTCCGTCGCACTAATATGCGGTCGTGCTGCGCCGGACAATGTCCTGCACGTGCACGAGGCGCTCGTGCACGGAAACATCGAATAGAATTCGGTCGGCACCGACTCGTCGTCGGAAGGCTCGGGGCTGGCCGCGAAGTTGTGCCCCATCTCCAGAGAACGGATCTTGCTGCATTCCTGAAGCGCCGAGCTGAGGCGCCGGCGATCCCTACTGGGGAATCTTCTGAGATTTCTCTCCGCGGTATGGATGACGGTTACCGTCCAAGTCATCAAGCAGGTCTTCTAACAGCACATATTCGCCACGTTCAGTCTGCCGACGACCACATTCCAGTGAATCGAATTCCCCCGGCTCAGGATCGACAATTGGGATCCGGCGCCCTGCAGCGCTTGCAACATACTGATGTAACGCCTCGCGTCTCAGATCGGAGCGGCTGCGGTGCTCGCGTTGGCGCACGCGATCGAACCGCTCCAGCATTTCCGTCGGCAGAGAAACGGTCACGGATTTGACCATGCGGCTGGTCATTGTGTCGCTTCCTAATATGCGTAATCGGTAAAGACCGGGTCGATGTTGCCCTTCCAGCGGGTGCGGAAGTCTTCGAGCAGTTCCTCGGAGGGGGTGCGGCCGGAGCCGGCGATCGCAAACAGCGGGTCGAGAAAATGGGTCTCGTCGTCGCCGCAGGCGCTGCGACGGGCGCGGCGGTGCAGTCCCTCACGAGAGATGTCGAGCATTTCGAGCGCCACATCGCGCAAGGTGCGGGTGCGCAGCGGTGTTGCCAACGCCATCCGCGGTACGTCGCGGCGCATCGCCTCGCGCTCCTCGGCGGTCCAATCGGCGATCAAATCATAGGCGGCGTCGAGTGCCGTCGCATCGTAGAAAATCCCGACCCACAAGGCCGGCAAGGCACAAAGGCGCCGCCATGGGCCGCCGTCGGCGCCGCGCATTTCAAGAAAGGTCTTCAGCCGAACCTCGGGGAACGCCGTCGTCAGATGGTCGATCCAGTCGCCCAGGCGCGGGATTTCACCGGGCAACGCCGGAAGCCTGCCGGCGAGGAAATCGCGGAACGACTGGCCGCTCGCATCGATATAGCGGCCGTCGCGGTAGACGAAATACATCGGCACATCGAGCATGTAATCGACATAGCGCTCGAACCCGAAACCGGGCTCGAACACAAAGGGCAAGGTGCCGCAGCGGTCGGGGTCGGTATCGGTCCAGATGTAGCTGCGCTGGCTCAACAGACCCGACGGCCGGCCCTCGACAAAGGGCGAGTTGGCGAACAAGGCCACGGCCACCGGCTGCAAGGCCAGGCTGACCCGGAACTTCTTCACCATGTCGGCTTCGGATTGGTAATCGAGGTTGGTTTGCACCGTGCAGGTGCGCAGCATCATGTCGAGCCCGAGGCGGCCCTTTTTCGGCATGTAATCGCGCATGATGCGGTAGCGCTGTTTCGGCATCCACGGGATGTCCTCGCGGCGCCATTTCGGGTCGAAACCGAGCCCCAGCATGCCGAGTCCGAGCTCGTCGCAGACCTCGCGCACCTGTCGCAGGTGCTCGTGCACCTCGTCGCAGGTCTGATGCACGGTTTCGAGCGGTGCGCCGCTCAATTCGAACTGGCCGCCGGGCTCGAGGGTGATCGAACACTGCGCATCGTTGGCGAGCGCGATGGTGTTGCCGTTTTCGACGACCGGCTTCCAGCCGAAACGCGTCATCCCCCGCAGCAGCGCGGCAATCCCATCCGGCCCCTCATAGGGCACGCGGCGCAGGTCGGAGCGGCGAAAGACGAATTTCTCGTGCTCGGTGCCGACCCGCCATGCCGAAGGCGGCTTCGACCCGGAGGCGAGGTATTCGACCAGCTGGCGCCGGTCGGTAATCGGTTCTCCGGGCGTGCTCGGCGTCGTCGTCATGCTCGGCGGGAACTCCAGCAAAATGGCGCCTGAGGATCGGCAGCCCTGGTTGAAAACGCGCGGCCACCGGCGCGGTCACCAGCCGCGATCGGCGCCGCGGAACCAATCGCCGGCGCATGCCTGGAGCACCGCCAGAGCCGCCAGTGCAGCCGTGTCGGCGCGCAGGACCCTGGGCCCGAGCCCGGCGCGGCTAACAAAGGAGAGTTTGCCTAGATAATCAAGCTCCGTCTCGGCAAAGCCACCCTCGGGACCGGTCAGCACTGCCGTCGGGCCGGGGCCGAGCCGGGCTGCGACCGCGGCGATCGGCTCGCCGCCGCCGGTCTCGTCGCAAAGGACCAGGCGCCGATCGGGCGGCCACGCCTTGATGAGGTCGCCGAGCGCCTGCGGCGGATGCAGCTCGGGCACCGACAGCCGCTCGCTCTGCTCGGCCGCCGCGACCGCATGGGCCCGCAGCCGGTCGAAATTGAGGCGCTCGACTTGAGTTCTCCGGGTCCATACCGGCCGCAGCGCCGCGACTCCGAGCTCGGTCGCCTTCTCGATCAGCCAATCGAGACGCGCCCGCTTGATCGGCGCGAACAACAGCCATAGATCCGGCTCGGCCCGGGGCGGCCGCAGGAGGTGCTCGGCCATCAGGGTAAGCCGGTTGCGGCCGCTTTCGGCGATCCGGCACCTCCATTCGCCATCTTGCGCGTTGAACGCCGCGACCGCATCGCCGGGTCCGAGCCGCAGCACGGTTCGCAGATGATGCGCCGGTCCCGCCGGCAGATCGACCGCGGCGCCGGCGGCGAGCGGTTCCGTCACGTGGACCCGCCTCGCCCCGCGCTCGCTCATCGCTTTCTCCTGCTGCTGCGGCTTGAGCCCGGTCACATGCATCGCCAAGATTGGGCTATGACAGCGGAAAACAAGTCGCCGGAGAAGCTGGTCCCTCACCCCCGGATCCGGTCGGGGGCAGGCTCTCCCGCGGCGCGGGTCCCTCCCTCTCCCCGCAAGCGAGGAGAGGGAGGGGGTGAGGGGCTGGCCGCAGCACCGCCGCCAGAGGACCCGAGCGACATCGTCCGCGGCGATTGGGTCGCGCGCTATTTGCCGGCGCCCACCCGACCTTACGCCCGGCTGGCGCGGCTCGACCGGCCGATCGGGACCTGGCTGTTGCTGTTCCCCGGATGGTGGGGGATAGCGCTCGCCTCGCGGCGCTGGCCAGACCCGGCGCTGCTGGCGCTGTTCGCGCTCGGTGCGCTGGTTATGCGCGGCGCCGGCTGCACCTTGAACGACATCGCCGACCGCCACTACGACGGGCAGGTCGCGCGCACCCGGCTGCGGCCGTTGCCGAGCGGTGCCGTGACCGTGCGCCAGGCGGCGGGATTTCTGCTGTTGCAGCTCGCGGTCGGCGCCGCCGTCCTGTTCAGCCTGAACCGGATCAGCCTTCTGCTCGGGATCGCTGTTCTCGGGCTGATCGGCAGCTACCCGTTCATGAAGCGGGTCACCTATTGGCCGCAGGTTTTTCTCGGGCTCAACTTCAACTGGGGCGCGCTGGTCGGCTGGACCGCCGTCACCGGCGCGCTCGGCCGCCCGGCATTGCTGCTCTATCTCGGCGGCGTATTCTGGACCATCGGGTACGACACGATCTACGCGCACCAGGACAAGGAGGACGATGCGCTGATCGGCGTCAAATCCTCGGCCTTGGCGCTCGGCCCGCGCACCCGGCCGTGGCTCTTCGTCTTCTACGCCGCCGCGGTGCTGCTGTGGGGCTCCGCCGGCCGCTCCGCCGGCCTCGGTGCGCTGTTCTGGGCCGGGCTTGCCGCCGCCGCGCTGCAGTTGGCCTGGCAGGCGGCGCGGGTCGACATCGACGAGCCGGCGGACTGCCTCGCAAAATTCCGCTCGAACCGCGCCGTCGGCTGGCTGCTGCTGGCCGGGATCGTCGCCGGGCACGCGATCTGATCCCTGCCTTGGACCCCGACCTCTTCGTTCGCCGCAACACCGTGATCGCCGCGCCGCCGCTGGTGCCCGAAATCCGGCTTCATCTGGCAACCGAGATCACCCCGATCTGGCAGGCGAGCGAGGAGACACTGGCGCGTGGCGCGGTGCCGCCACCATTCTGGGCCTTCGCCTGGGCCGGCGGCCAGGCGCTCGCCCGCTATCTACTCGATCGTCCGCAGATCGTCGCCGGCCGCAGCGTGCTCGATTTCGGCTCCGGCTCCGGCCTGGTCGCAATCGCCGCCGCAAAAGCCGGCGCCCGCTCGGTGCTCGCCGCGGAGATCGACCATTTCGCCGCCGCAGCGATCGCTGCCAACGCGGTATTGAACGAAGTCGCCGTCGCGCTGACAACCGTCGATCCGATCGACAGCCCCACCCCCACCTGCGACGTTGTCACCGCCGGCGACATTTGCTATGAGCGCGACATGGCGCAGCGCGCGATCCGCTGGCTGCGCCGACGCGCCGAGCGCGGCTCTCTGGTTTTGCTCGGCGACCCCGGCCGCGCTTATCTCCCGGAGACTGGGCTCCGCGAGATCGCCCGCTACATCGTGCCGACCAGCCGCGAGCTCGAGGATGAAGACGCCCGCGACACGCGCGTCTGGGAAGTGCTGGCGCGCTGAACCCGGTCGGTCAGGGCTTGCTGGGGCTTCGCGCAACGCGCGCGGCTGAGGAACGATCGACGCCGTCGAGGGCACGCTACCGCAAAGTCAAATAAATCGGAGATTCGGTCTCGGCCAGGCTCCCCGCGCGCACCAGCCACTCTCGGAAGGCAGCGAACCGCGGAGCAACGCTGCTGGTCTCCGGCGCATAGACGAAATATCCGCGCGTCCTGAGCGCCGGTTCCCTGATCGGGGCCAGGAGCCGACCGTCGCGCAGCTCATCGCCTACCAGCGCCAGCGGGCCCATCAACACCCCAAGCCCTTCGAGCGCCGCCTGGATCGCAAAGTAGAAATGCTCGAAGACCTGATCGCGCAGCGGCTTCAGATGGGGGACGTCGGCGGCGGCCAGCCACAGCGGCCACGCCTCGCGCAGCGTCGCGGCATGGAGCAGGGTATGCCGCGCCAGATCCGTCGGCGTTCGCAACGGGCATTCTTTCATAAGACCAGGGCTCAACAGCGGTAAACGCGCTTCGCCGAGAAATCGTTTGCCGGCCCAACCCGGTTGCCGCGATGGACCCGAGATCACGGCATCGACATCCATCCGGAATTGTTCTGCTGGCGTGCTCGCGGTGACGATCCGCAATTCCAAGGCGGGATGAGCGCGCTGAAACTCCGGCAGGCGTGGAATTAGCCAGCGCATCGCGAAAGTCGGGAGCGCCGAAACGTGGAGCAATCCACTGGCCTCCGCATTCTCGCGCACACGCCGCGAAACAGCCGCCATGCGGTCGAGCGCGGGGCCGATTTCGGCCAACAGGTCCGAGCCCGCCCGCGTCGGCACGGCGTTCCGGCTCGTGCGCACGAAGAGTCGCGTGCCGAGCCAATCTTCCAGCAGGCGAATCTGCCGGCTGACCGCGCCATGGGTGACATTCAGCTCCGCCGCTGCCCGGGTGAAACTGCCGAGCCGCGCGGCGGCCTCGAAGGCCTTGGTTGCGTTCAGCGGCGGCAGCAAGGGGCGGGCCATGCCGGTGAGTTTTCCTCACATCCTTGGTCAGAACAACTCGTTTGTCATCAAACCGACATAAACGCCAAATGCGTCCAATACGCGCCGGCAGCAGCCTGCGTCGACCCCCGCAGACCTTGGTTGGACCCATGATGTGACGACAACCACAGCCCTCTCGACTACGACAGGGAGCGCCGATCGTCCCGATCGCAGTCCACGACGTGTGCTCTGGATCGCTTGCGGGGCGCATGCGCTGCATGACGGCCTGACCGATACGCTCTATCTGCTGCTGCCCTTGTGGCAGGCGGAGTTTGCCTTGGGCTATGCCGCGATCGGCTTGCTGCGTGCGCTTTATGCCGGCTCGATGGCGGGGTTGCAGGTCCCGGCGGCCAGAATGGCGCAGCGGATCGGCGGGGGGAAAATGCTCGCGGCCGGCACGGCTGTCGCCGGGGCCGCCTATCTGTGCCTGGGCATGAGCCCGAGCTGCGCTGTGCTGGCGGCGGCATTAGTTCTCGGGGGCATCGGGTCGAGCACCCAACACCCGATCGCATCGGGCCTCGTTGCCGCGGCTTATGACGGGCCGCGCTCGCGCGGTGCGCTCGGCACTTACAATTTTGCCGGCGATCTCGGCAAGATGGCGTTGCCCTCGATCGCCGCCGGCCTGATTGCGGTGATGTCCTGGCGTTCGACAACTTCGGTGATCGGGCTGATCGGGCTGATCGGCGGCGGCGCCATCCTGCTGTCGCTGCGCCGCGCGCCGGCGGCCGTCGCCGAGCGCACCAAGACCGCCGCGCCCGTGAACGCGTCCGCGGGCAACAAAGCCGACGGACGGGTCGCGTCGTCGCGCCGCGGCTTTGTCCTCTTGC
Source organism: uncultured Alphaproteobacteria bacterium (assembly GCA_963795485.1). Taxonomy (GTDB): domain Bacteria; phylum Pseudomonadota; class Alphaproteobacteria; order ATCC43930; family CGMCC-115725; genus AP-15. The sequence goes on along the minus strand of CAWCIL010000002.1, from coordinate 176,321 downwards.
TGGCGATCGGCATCATCGACAGCGCGACGCGCATGGGTTTTCTGACGTTCCTGCCGTTCCTGCTGCGGGCCAAGGGGGCCGAGTTGCCGGAAGTCGGCATGGCGCTGACCCTGGTCTTCGCCGGCGGCGCCGCCGGCAAGCTCGTCTGCGGCTTTCTCGGCGCCAGGCTCGGTGTATTGGCGACGGTCTTGATTACCGAAGGCGCCACCGCCGTCGGTATTGCGGCGCTTCTTCCGCTGCCGCTCGGTGCAGCACTAGCTCTGCTGCCGGCGATCGGCGTCGCGCTCAACGGCACATCGTCGGTGCTCTACGGCACCGTGCCCGACCTGGTCCCGGCCGAGCGCCGGGAGAGTGCCTTTGGCGTTTTCTACACCGGCACGGTCGGCGCCGGGGCGTTGTCGCCTGCTCTCTACGGCCTCTTTAGCGACGCGATCGGCCTCTCCGCGGCGATGCTGATGGTGGCGGCCGTCGTTCTGCTGATCCTGCCGCTGGCGTGGCAGCTGCACCGCGTTCTCGCCCCACCGCCGAGCAGCCATGGCTCGCCAGCGGTGCGAGTCCGGTGAACACCCGCCGAACGATCGTCGTCGCTGCGATCGGCAGCACCCAGACCGTCGCCTGGGCGTCGAGCTATTACATGCCGGCGATCCTCGGCGCGCCGATCGCCGCGGCACTGCACCTCTCCAGCGACCTGTTCTTCGGCTTCTTCTCCGCCGCCCTGCTGCTGTCGGCCGCGGTCGGCCCGTCGGTTGGGCGACTGATCGACCGCCACGGCGGGCGTCATATGCTGGCCACCGCGAATTTGGTGATCGCTGCGGGCTTGGCGATCCTCGCCGCCGCGCACGGGATCATCGGACTCACCATCGCCTGGGCGGTTCTCGGGATCGGCATCGGCATGGGCCTCTACGACCCGGCTTTTGCCGCGCTCACCTGGCTCTACGGCCGCGAGGCGCGCGGTGCGATCACCGGGATCACCCTGATCGCCGGCTTCGCCAGCACGATCGGCTGGCCGGCGAGCGCCTTGTTTCTGCACGAATTCGGCTGGCGCGCCGCCTGCCTGATCTGGGCCGGGCTGAACCTCATGCTCGCCGCCCCGGTCAACTGGCTGGCGATCCCGCGCCACCGCATTCGCGCAGCCGCACCGAGGGTCGGGAGCGAGTCGCCGCAGGTCGAGCCGCCGCGCGGGGCGATGCCGATCCTGGCCTTCTTCTTCGCCGCGACCTGGTTCGTGCAAGGGGCGATGGCGGCGCATCTGCCGGGCCTGCTGCACATCGCGGGCGCATCGGCGACCGCGGCGATCGCCGCCGCTTCGTTGGTTGGCCCGGCCCAGGTCGGCGCCCGCCTCGTCGAGTTCGGACTGCTGCGTTCATTCCACCCGGTCTCGTCGGCGCGGATCGCCTCCGTCCTGCACCCGATCGGCGCAATGTTCCTGGTCGTGCTCGGCGCTCCCGGGATCGTCGCCTTCGCACTGCTGCACGGCGCCGGCAACGGCATGATCACGATCGCCAAAGGCACCCTGCCCTTGGCCTTGTTCGGGCCGCATGGCTACGGGCTGCGCAGCGGATTGCTGTCGGCGCCGGCGCGCTTGCTGCAGTCGGCCTCGCCGTTTCTGTTCGGGCTGCTGCTCCACCGGTTCGGGGTCGCGGCGGTGTGGTGGTCGGCCGGGCTCTGCCTCGCTGCCTTCGCTTCCCTCTTCGCGCTGCGCCCCCGCCGCACCGCGCCGGCACAGGCATCCCCGGCCCGCGGCTGACCCGGCGCTCGCCAAGCGCTGCCGCCGCTCCCATATAGCGCGGCATGCCCTATTCCAGCCTGCGCGACTATATCGACCGGCTCGAGACGAGCGGGCGGCTGGTGCGGGTCACGGCGCCGGTGTCGCCCAATCTCGAAATGACCGAGATCCAGACCCGGCTCTTGGCCGAGGGCGGGCCGGCGGCGCTGTTCGAGAACGTCATCCGCAATGATGGCGGCGGCTACCCGATGCCGGTCCTGGTCAATCTGTTCGGCACCGTCGAGCGGGTCGCCTGGGGCATGGACCGCGAGCCGGGGGAATTGCGCGAAATCGGCAGGACGCTCGCCTTTTTGAAACAGCCGGAGCCGCCCGGCGGCTGGCGCGAGGCTCTCGACCTCCTGCCTTTGCTGCGCACGGTCATGGCGATGCGCCCGCGCACGGTCGGTTCCGCGCCGTGCCAGGAAATCGTCCTCAAAGGCGCCGAGATCGACCTCGGCGCCCTGCCGGTGCAGACCTGCTGGCCGGGCGAGCCGGCGCCGCTGATCACCTGGCCATTGGTCGTGACCAGGGGGCCGGGCGAGCGCCGCGAGGACGGCTTCAATCTTGGCATCTACCGCATGCAGGTGACCGGGCGCGATACCACGCTGATGCGCTGGCTCAAGCATCGCGGCGGCGCCCAGCATCATCAGCGCTGGCGGGCCGAGCGGACCGAGCCGTTGCCGGCGGCGGCGGTGATCGGCGCCGATCCCGGCACGATCCTCGCCGCTGTGACCCCCGTCCCGGACACCCTGTCGGAATACCAGTTCGCCGGCCTCTTGCGCGGGCGCAAGGTCGAGCTCGTTGCTTGCAAGACCGTGCCGCTGAAGGTGCCGGCACAGGCCGAGATCGTGATCGAGGGCCATGTCTCGCTCGACGAATACGGCGATGAAGGCCCCTACGGCGATCATACCGGCTACTATAATTCGGTCGAGCGCTTCCCGGTGTTTCGCGTCTCGGCGATCACGATGCGGCAGAACCCGATCTATCTCTCGACCTTTACCGGCCGCCCGCCCGACGAACCATCGATCCTGGGCGAAGCGCTGAACGAAGTATTCATCCCGCTGCTACAGCAGCAATTCCCTGAGATCGTCGATTTCTGGCTGCCGCCCGAGGGCTGCTCGTACCGCATCGCGGTGGTGGCGATCAGGAAGGCCTATCCCGGTCACGCCAAGCGGGTGATGATGGGGATCTGGTCGTTTCTGCGCCAATTCATGTATACGAAATTTGTCATTGTCGTTGATGACGACATCGACGCGCGCAATTGGAAGGACGTGATGTGGGCGATCTCGACCCGCATGGACCCGGTGCGCGACGTGACCCTCGTCGATCATACCCCGATCGACTATCTCGACTTCGCCTCGCCCGAATCGGGCCTCGGCGGCAAGATCGGCCTCGACGCCACCGGCAAGATGCCGCCCGAGACCCGACGCGAATGGGGCCGGCCGATCCGCATGGCCGAGGCGATCGTCGCCGAAGTAACGCAGAAATGGGCGAGCTACGGGTTGCCGGGTTCGGGCCGGCCTATCTGGAAAAAATGACTTTTTCAACGCAAAGGTCGCCAGGGAAGCACAGAGGACGCCAATCGTCAGGAATGCTTTCGCGTCCGTTGCGCCATCCTCCGCGTCCTTGGCGGTAAAGCGTTTTCTGTTGTGGAGATGTGATGAACGGCAACACTGGAAATGCGATCGATTTGCTGCAGGATTTGATCGGGAAGGCGCGGCGCGCTGGCGTCGATGCGGCCGACGCGGTCGCCGTCGAGGGCGCCTCGCTGTCGCATGGACGCCGCCTCGGCAAGACCGAAAAGCTCGAACGCTCGGAGGGTCACGATCTCGGCCTGCGGGTCTTCATCGGCCGGCAGCAAGCGATGGTATCGTCGAGCGACCGTTCGCCGAAGGCCCTCGATGAGCTTGTCGAGCGCGCCGTGGCGATGGCCAGGACCGTGCCCGCGGACCCCCATTGCGGCATCGCCGAGCCCGGCCAGATCGCCCGCCAATGGCCGGCGCTCGACATGTCCGACCCCGAGGAGCCCAGCGCCGAGGTACTGATCGAGCGCGCCCGCGCCGCCGAGGAGGCGGCCCTCGCGGTCGACGGCGTCACCAACTCCGAGGGGGCCGAGGCCGGATGGGGCCGCTCGACCGTGGCGCTCGTCGCCTCGAACGGCTTTGCCGGGACCTATAGCGGATCGAGCTCCGGGGTCAGCGCCAGCGTGATCGGCGGCAGCGGCACCGCGCATGGAGCGCGACTACGATTACGCGAGTGCCGTCTATGCCGCCGATCTGCGCGACCCGGCCGAGATCGGCCGCAGCGCCGGCGAGCGCGCGGTCAGGCGGCTCGGCGCGAAAAAAATGCCGACCTGCCGCTGCTCGGTGGTGTTCGACCCCCGCGTCGCGCGCAGCTTGATCTCGCATTTCTTGGGGGCGATCTCAGGTCCCGCAATCGCGCGCGGCACCAGCTTTTTGAAGGATCGGCTCGGCCAGCGGATCTTCCCCGAGGCGATCACCATCATCGACGATCCGCACCGCCGGCGTGGCCTGCGCTCCAAGCCATTCGACGGCGAGGGCATCGCCAATCATCGACGCGCCCTGATCGACAAGGGCGTGCTGACGACCTGGCTCCTCGATCTGCGCTCGGCCCGGCAGCTTGGCCTCGAGACCACCGGGCACGCGGCGCGCGGCACCTCGTCCCCGCCGTCGCCGTCTGCGACGAATGTGTGGATCGAGCCCGGGGCGGTGAGCCCCAAGCAGCTGATCGCCGACATCGCGAGCGGGTTCTACGTGACCGAGATGATGGGTTTCGGCGCCAACGGCGTCACCGGCGATTACAGCCGCGGGGCGGCCGGGTTCTGGATCGACAAGGGCGAGATCGCCTTCCCGGTCAGCGAGATGACCGTCGCCGGCAACCTCAAGGACATGTTCGCTCGCCTGGTCGCCGCCGACGACCTCGACTTCAAGGCCGGCACCGACGCGCCGACCCTGCGCATCGACGACCTGACCGTCGCCGGCGCCTGAACTCGGGGCGCAAATCGCGCTCGGCAGCCTGCGCGCCCCGTCAAGGATCCGCTCGATTCTGACGGTGTCTGAATTGGCCCGGAATGGAATGAGATATCTGCCGTGAACGGCGATCCGCAGACCGGCGGGCGAGATCCTCCCCTACCATCTCAACCGCCTGTCCGCAAATAAGAAACATGTCGCCGGTCTGGAAGGCCCCCCGCGAATTCGATGCATTCTCCGCTGCAACCGCGCTTCAGCCTGCGGTGCTACCGCAATAAAGCTGCCAGGCGATCGCAAATCGGATAGGATGGTGCCAGTTTACGCTGACCATGCGGGCGTTTGGCGTCGCGCAGAGAGGAGCAGGGATATGGGCGAGATTTTGGGTCTTGGCTGCACGCATTACCCGGGCCTGACGGTGCCGGACGAGCAGTTGCCGTCGCTGTTCCACCGCCTCCTGACCGCGCCCAACGTGCCCGAGCATTATAAGAACCCGGCGAACTGGCCGGCCGAGCTGGTGGCCGAGCTCGGTAATGACGAGGGTTTGTCGTCGGCCCAGCGCTACAGCGCGCGGATGGCCGAGGGCTTCCGCGCCGTGCGCAAATCGCTCGACGAGTTCAACCCGGATGTCGTGCTGGTCTGGGGCGACGACCAATATGAAAATTTCCGCGAGGACATTATCCCAGCCTTCTGCCTGCTCGGCTATGACGATGATTTTGCGGTCCAGCCATGGAACAACGGCAATGGCGGCCGGCCGAACCGGTGGGGCGAGCCCGGCGACTGGGCCTTGAAGCTGCACGGGCATCGCGAAGCGGCCAAGCATCTCGCCACCGGGATGATCGAGCGCGGCATCGACATGGCCTACGCGTACAAGCCGCTGCATCATCCGCTGGCGCACGCTTTCACCAACACTTTTCTCTATCTCGACTGGGACCGTGAGGGTTTCCCCTATCCGGTGGTCCCGTTCGCGATCAATTGCTATGGCAGCAACCTGTTGCACGCCAAGGGCGGCACCGCAGCGCTGTTCATGCCGCCGCGCGATCCGTCGATCGCGGGCGACCCTCCCTCGCCGCATCCGTGGCGTTGCATGGAGGTGGGCCGAGCGGTGGCCGAGAGCTTCGCGGATTCGCCGTGGCGGGTGGCGGTGATCGCGTCGTCGAGCTGGTCGCATTGCTTTCTGTCGCCGACCAACGGCTATCTATGGCCCGACCGGGAGGCCGACAGGCTCCTGTTCGACGCGCTCTCGCAGCGTGATTACGACACTTGGCGCAAGCGCCCGCTCAAGGCGATGGAACAGGCTGGGCAGCACGAGATGCTGAACTGGTGCGCGCTGATGGGCGCGATGGAAAAGCTCGACCGGAAACCGGTCGTGCATGACTACGTCGAGACGCACATCTTTGCTTCGGACAAGTGTTTCGTCTCTTATCCTGCGTGAGGCGAACCACAAGCCAGACCCTCACCCATCCCGGCCACGCCGTTCCCCTCCCCCGCATGCGGCGGAGGGTTAGGGTGAGGGCCGAGCATTGCGAGGCGGCTGGGGGCGAGACTGCTCCTTGCCTTCGTCGGGACGGTTCGGCCGCCGCGCTTGCCAAGCTGGGTTCCCGCCTCTAACACTGCCGGCGGGGACCCATGTTCAAAAAGCCGCCGATCCTGGAAAAGGGCGCACGCACGGCAGCGCTGGTATGGCGCTTGGCGCGCGACTTTATGCGCCCGCATTTGCCGCGGATCGCGCTGGCTTTTGTGCTGATGGGGGCAGCGGCCGGCAGCACCGCGTTGCGCGCCTGGCTGATGCAGCCGGTGCTCGACCGCATCTTTGTCGGGCGCGACGGCTCGCTCTTGCTGCTGATCGCCGGCGGCGCGCTCGCCATCGCCATCGTCAAGGGGCTCGCCGATTACGGCGAGGCCGTGCTGATGAACCGCGTCGGCCAGCGCGTCATCGCCGACGTGCAGATCGCCCTGTTCACCCGGCTGATGCGCGCCGATCTCGCCTATTTCCACGCCCATCCGAGCGGCACCCTGATCTCGCGCTTCACCAGCGACGCGGCACTGCTGCGCAGCGCCGCCGCCAATGTCCTCGGCGGCATCGGCAAGGATGCGCTGACCGTCCTCTTCCTGGTCGGGGTCATGTTCTATCAGGACTGGCTCCTGGCCCTGGTCTCGTTCTTCGTCTTTCCGCTGGCGATCCATCCGATCGTCGGCATCGGCCGCCGCATGCGCCGGGTCTCAGCCAACACCCAGGCCGAGATCGGCCAGCTGACGACGTTGCTGAGCCAGACCTTCCAGGGCGCCCGCCTGGTCAAGGCTTACGGCATGGAGGAGTACGAGGAGCGCCGCGCAGCCGGGCTGTTCGAGCGCCTTTATGCCCTGATCGACCGGGCCACCCGCACGCGGTCTCGGGCCTCGCCGATGATGGAAACCCTGGGGGGTGCGGCGATCGCGGTGGTCATCCTCTACGGCGGCCATCAGGTGATCGCCGGGTCGCGCACCCCCGGCGCCTTCTTCTCGTTCATCACCGCGCTGCTCTTGGCCTATCAGCCGCTGAAGAGCCTCGCCAATCTGAATGCTTCGCTGCAGGAGGGTCTGGCCGCGGCCCAGCGGATCTTTCAGGTCTTCGATGTCGAGCCGACGATCCGCGACCTGCCGGATGCCCGGCCGCTGCGCGTCGCCGGCGGCGAGATTCGCTTCGACCGGGTCCGCTTCGGCTATGCCCCGGGGGCGGTTGCGCTCGACCGCGTTTCGCTGACCGTCCCGGCCGGGCGCACGGTCGCGCTGGTCGGCGCGTCGGGCGCCGGCAAATCGACGCTGCTCAACCTCATCCCCCGCTTTTACGATGTCGACGAAGGCAGCATCGCGATCGACGGTCAGGATGTACGCGACGTGACGCTCGCCTCGCTGCGTGGCGCGGTGGCCCTCGTCGCCCAGGAAGTCACGCTGTTTGACGACACCCTGCGGGCCAACATCGCTTATGGCCGATTTGGCGCGTCGGTCGCCGACATCGAGGCGGCGGCGCGCGCGGCCGGCGCCGAGAGCTTTATCCGCGAACTGCCGAACGGCTACGACACGGTGGTCGGCGAGCATGGCGTGCGTCTGTCCGGGGGCCAACGCCAGCGTCTGGCGATCGCTCGGGCAATGCTGAAGGACGCACCGATTCTGCTGCTCGACGAGGCGACCTCGGCGCTCGACAGCGAATCCGAACGCCAGGTGCAGGCGGCCTTGCGGACCCTCATTCGCGGGCGCACGACGCTGGTCATCGCGCACCGGCTGTCGACGGTGCAGGGGGCCGATCTGATCTGCGTCGTCGATCGCGGCCGTATCGTCGAGAGCGGCCGGCACGCCGAGCTCCTGGCCCGCAACGGCCTTTACGCGCGGCTCCACGCGATGCAGTTCGCCGATGAGCGCGAACTCGTCGCCGCGGCTCCGGCAGTCGCGGCCCGGCTTTGAGCTTTGCCAGACCCGACATGTGGCGTCGCCTGCTGCGCCATCCCCGGCTGCGGCGGGCGGCGTGCTGGGCGATCCATTGCTATATTCGCGTCGTCTACCGCACCAACCGCTGGCGGGTCGAAGGCGGCGAGGCGCCGCGCCGGCTGCTGGCCGAGGGTCGGGTATTCATCGGTGCGTTCTGGCACGGGCGGATGCTGATGATTCCGATGGCTTGGCAGCGCATGGCGCCGATGAACATGCTGATTTCGGCGCACCGCGACGGCCGGATCATCGCCGACGCGGTGTCGTATTTCGGCATCGAAGCGATTGCCGGATCGACCCGGCGCGGAGGTTCGGCGGCATTGCGCAACATGCTGAAAAAACTCAAGGAAGGCGCGTGCGTCGCGATCACCCCGGATGGGCCGCGCGGCCCGGCGATGAGCGTCAGCATCGGCATCGTCAATGCCGCGAGGCTGGCGCAGGTGCCGATCGTGCCGGTCACCTATGCGACGAGCCGGCGACATACCCTCGCCAGCTGGGACCGGTTCCATGTCGCGCTGCCGTTCGGGCATGGTGTCTTTTTGTGGGGCGAGCCGATCGAGATCGCCGCCGGGCTCGACGAGACCGGGGCCGAGCACGCGCGGCATTTGATCGAATTGCGCATGATCGAAATGGTCGAGCAGGCCGACCGCTGCGTCGGGCACGCCGCAGTGTCGACGGCGAAGGCAGCGCCGACGGCAGCGAAATCCGCCGACGAGCTGTCGACCAGCTGGGGTGAGGGGACACCGCACCGCGGCGTTCCGCGGGAAAAGCCGCGCTGATGCTGCCGTCCCTGTATCGCGCGCTGACCCGGCCATTGTCGCCGTTGGCGCTGCTCTACCTGGAGCGGCGCCGCCGGCGCGGCAAGGAGGACGGTTTGCGGCTGCGCGAACGCCAGGGCTATGCCGGTGGCCCCCGGCCGCCTGGGCCGCTGATCTGGATCCACGCCGCGAGCGTCGGCGAAGCCACGGCGATGCTGCGGCTGATCGAACTGCTGCTGCAGACCCGGCCGGAGATCGAGATCCTCGTCACCACCGGCACGGTCGCCTCGGCCCGGTTGCTCGAAACGCGACTGCCGGCGGGCGCGCGACATCAATTCGTGCCGGTCGACCTGCCGGCATGGATCGAGCGGTTTCTCGATCATTGGCGCCCCGATCTGGCGCTCTGGGTCGAATCCGAGCTGTGGCCGAACCTGGTGCTGGCGACGCATGCCCGCGGCATTCCGATGATCTTGGTCAACGGCCGATTGTCGGCACGCTCGTACCTGCGCTGGCGCAGGTGGCCGGGGCTGATCGGCCCGATGCTCGGCGCCTTCGCGCAATGCCTGGCTCAGGATGCGGACCAGGCCGAGCGCCTGCGCCAACTCGGCGCCCGCGAAGTCGCCGCCGTCGGCGACCTGAAGTCCGCCGGGGCCGCCTTGCCGATCGACCAGGCGCAGCTGTGGCATCTGCGCCGGCAAATCGGGTCGCGCCCGCGGTGGCTCGCCGCCAGCACGCATGCGGGCGAGGAGGAGATCGCCGCCGCCGCCCATCGCCGGCTCGCCGCCGATCACCCCGGCCTGCTGACGATCATCGCTCCGCGTCATCCGCCGCGCGGCGACGCAGTCGCCGCGATGCTCGCGGGACAGGGGCTGAAGGTCGTCCGGCGCAGCCGCGGCGATGCGGTCGCCGGCGACACCGAAATCTACCTTGCCGACACGATCGGCGAACTCGGATTGTTTTATCGCCTCGCCGGGATCGCCTTTGTCGGCGGGTCGCTGACGCCGAGGGGCGGACACAACCCGTTCGAAGCGGCCCGCCTCGATTGCGCCGTGCTGCATGGCCCGGACATGAGCAATTGCACTGGCATGGCGGCGGCGCTGGGTGCTGCCGGAGCGGCGCAGACCGTGACCGGCGCCGAGGACTTGGCGCACGCCGTGGCCGCGCTCCTGGCCGACCGCCATCTGCGCGCCCGGCGCTGCTTCGCGGGGGCGCGGGCGGCCGCTTCAGGCGAGGGCATTCTCGAGAGCGTCCTGTCCTATCTCGCCCCATGGCTCGACTGCCTCGCGCCGACCCGTCCGCATCCGTCGCCGAGCGCTGCGATCGAAAACCGGGCGCGGGCGCCGCATTCGTTGCGGGCATGATGCGCGCCGCCCCAGATTTTTGGGGGAAGGAGCCTGGGCTCGCGGCCGGTCTGCTGCTGCCGATGGGTGCCGCCTGGGACGCCGCGGGCCGCCTGCGCCGGGCCCTGGCGCGACCCTATCGCGGGCCGGTGCCGGTGATCTGCGTCGGCAACCTCGTCGCCGGCGGGGCTGGCAAGACCCCGGTGGCGATGGCGCTCGTCGATCGGCTCGCGGCATATGGCCGTGCTGCCCACGTGGTGACGCGCGGCTATGGCGGCCGGCTTGTCGGGCCGGTGCGCGTCGATCCGGCGCGCCACGATACGGCCGCGGTCGGCGACGAGGCGCTGTTGCACGCCGCACGTGCGCCATGCTGGGTCGCGCGGGACCGTGCCGCGGGGGTTGCCGCCGCCGCGAAGGCCGGCGCCGGGGCGGTCCTGCTCGACGACGGGTTCCAGAACCCGGCGATCGCCAACACCCTCGCGCTGCTCGTCGTTGATGCCGCCTACGGTTTCGGCAATGGGCGGGTGATGCCGGCCGGCCCACTGCGCGAGAATCTCCGCCGCGGCCTCGCCCGCGCCGACGCGGTGGTGCTGCTCGGGGCCGAAGGCGAGGCGGCGTCCGCCTCGGCAGATGGCCTCGCCGGCCAGCGGCCGACCATACCGGCGGTGCTGGCGCCGGTCGCCGGAGAGCGGTTTGCCGGCAACCGCATTCTTGCCTTTGCCGGGATTGGACGCCCGGAAAAATTCTTCGCGATGCTGCGCCGGATCGGCGTCGACCTCGTCGGCGCGCGCCGCTTTCCCGACCATCACCCGTTCAGCGCCGGTGAGATCGCCGAGCTGCGCCGGGGGGCGGAACGCGAGAACGCCCGGCTGGCGACGACGGCAAAGGATTTCGTGCGGGTGCCGGCCGCGGCGCGCGAGGGGATCGAGGTGCTGGAGGTCGAAATCCGGTGGGCCGATCTTGCTGCGCTCTCCAGGATTCTTGCCCCGGCCGTGGTATCCGCCAAGGGCGCGTCAGCGCTATGAACGCGACCGAGACGAGCAGCATCGTTGAGATGCCGCGGTTGGCTCACCGCCTCGAGGCCTGGGGGGCAACCCTTTTCTTCGCCGTCTTTGGCCTGCTCCCGGTCGATTGGGCCTCGGCCGTCGGCGGTGCCCTGGCGCGACGCCTCGGCCCGCTTCTCGGGATCTCCAAACGCGCTCGACTGAATCTGCGCCGCGCCTTTCCCGAGCTGCCCGAGACGGAAATCGCACGTATCGTCGCCGGCATGTGGGACAATCTCGGCCGCGTTGCTGCCGAATACCCGCATCTACAAGAGTTCCGCGTGTTCGAACCGGGCGGGCGGGTCGAGACCCACGGCTTTGAGCATATCGACCGGGCGGTCGCGGCCGGGCGGCGGATGATCGTCTTCTCCGGCCATATCGCCAATTGGGAGATCGGCTCGCTCGCCGGCGTCCAATACGGGATCTCGGTCGCCCAGATCTACCGGGCCGCCAACAATCCGCTGGTCGATCGCTTGATCGCGCGGCTTCGCGGCGATCGCGACGAGTTCATCCCGAAGGGTGCCGTCGCGTCGCGGCGCGCAATTGCCGCGCTCAATCGTGGCATGCATCTGGGGCTGCTCGCCGACCAGAAGCTGAACGACGGCATTCCGGTGCCGTTCTTTGGCCGGCCGGCGATGACCGCGCCAGCCCTGGCCTATCTGGCGCTGCGCTTTGACTGCGACGTGTTTCCGCTCCGGGTCGAGCGACTCGCGGGCGCACGCTTCCGGGTCACGGTCGCCCCGCCATTGCCGCTGCCCCGAAGCGGCGATCGTCACGCCGACGCCGCCGCCCTGATGGCGGCTGTCAACGCGACCTTGGAGGCGTGGATTCGCGACCGCCCCGAACTGTGGCTCTGGGTGCACCGGCGCTGGCCGGATTAGCCCTTTCTGCCGCTACGGGCTGATCCGTCTTTCCTCGACAACGACGGTGTCGATGATCGCCTCGTACTCGTACATCCAGCGGGTCAGCAGCCCGGCAATGACGGCGCCGATGATCGGCGCCAGCCAGAACAGCCAGAGCTGATGGACATAAGGAGCGCCGGCAAACAATGCCGGGCCGGTGCTGCGCGCGGGATTGACCGATGTGTTGGTGACCGGGATCGACACCAGATGGATCAGGGTCAGCGCGAGCCCGATCGGAATTCCGGCAAAGCCGGTGGCGGCACCCTTTGAGGTGGTGCCGATGATGATGAATAGAAAGAAAAACGTCATCACCACTTCGTCGACGAAGCAGCTGCCAAGGCTGTATTTTCCGGGGCTGAGATCGCCGTATCCGTTCGAAGCAAAGCCGTCGGTGACGAATCCGGGATGGCCCGACGCAATCACCCACAGCACCGCAGCGGCGGCGATGGCGGCGATGACCTGGGCCACGATGTAGGGGATGACGTGCTTGTTCGCACAGCGTCCGGCGCTCCACAAACCGAGCGTCACCGCCGGATTGAAATGGCCGCCGGAGATGTGGCCGACCGCATAGGCCATGGTCAGCAGCGTCAATCCGAAGGCGAAGGCAACCCCAAGAAAACCGATGCCCAAATGTGGGAAACCCGCGGCCAAAACAGCGGCGCCGCAGCCGCCGAACACCAGCCAGAACGTGCCGAAGAACTCGGCGATAACGCGCCGGGACATATCCCTGTCCATCGGTCTCCTCCTAATGTCAACCAGCCGGTACTCTACCGGCGGACAACCTACGCCACAACCTGAGACTAATTATCCTGCGGGCGATTTCGCCGACTTATTCGTCGTCGCGGAATCGCGACCGGGCCGTCCTTCGTTCGAGGCGCCGATCGATCCAGATGACGACGAGGGTCACGTAAAACGGCAAGGCAAAAACCAAAAACGCGATCGAATAGAGCAGGGTGTCGTCACGGATATCGATGATCGGCTTTTCGATTTCGTCGATCGGAACCGTGATCGCCAACAGCTGGTCGCGCCCATAGCGCGGTGGGATCGCGACCACCCGGCTGATATAAGCTCGCCCGGAGACGTCGTAGACGCGGGTTCCAGCCATCCGGCCGTTCTGGTAGGCTGCGACCAGCCCCTCGATCACCGGGTCGTGCAGATCGGCGATCTTGGGCGGCTTAACCTTGGTTTGGCCATGAATGTGCACCGCCCCGGCAATCCGGGTCGGGTCGGGCAGAGCCACGACCTCCCCGGCCTTGGTGAAGATAAACGCGGCGCTGGTCGGGGTGATGCGCTGGTCCTGCAGGAAATACGCCAGATCGATCGAAGCAAGATCGGCCCCCATCACCCCGGGGGTCGGTCCCTTGAACCCGCGGCTCAGGGTAAAACCCGGCTCGCCGCTGGACGCAAAGATGTAGAGTTCGCTCTCCTCGACCACATCGCTCTTCTGCGCGGCACCGTACCACGGCCGCTGACGGGGATCGAAGGGCGCCGCGGCTCGGCTGCCGATGGCCGCTCCGGCACCGTCGAGAAAAACCCATCTTGCGGTGCTTTGGCCTGCGGGATCGATGGTTATGACCTCGTTGGCGAAGATTGCATTGTCGGGGGCGTGCAGCGCCTTGCGCAACGCCGCGCTCTTCTCGCCGGCGATATGGGTGATCATGAAAAAATCGCCGCTGTCGAACCCGACATAGAGCGACAGGATTTGCGGATAGATGCGCAATGCCCTCAGCATCACGACTTTGGCGCTTGCATCGTCCTTGATCGCCGGCGAGGTCAGCTCCGGCACCAAGCTGGCAATGCCGACGATGGCGTACATCGGATCATACAAGAGCTTGATACGGTCGATGATCTTTTCGTCGACTTGGCGCATCAGCCGCTGCGCCGCAGTCACTGCCAGCTCGCTCGATTTTTGCGAATTGTACCAGATGATTCCGCCGGCCAATGCCACGATGATGAACAGCAGCAGGGCGGTGATTCCGAGATAGCTCGGCCACAGCCGATCGTGGCTCGCCGCGTCGCGATGCTTCTCCGGCCGACGTGGCGGGTGGTGTTGCGGGCCGCTCACACTTGACCGCCCTCCTGCGCGCGAGGCACGCGCCGCGCGCTCGCACCGAGGATGATAGGGGGTTCCGCTCGCCGATGTCCAGGCGCGCCGAAGTAAGGCCGCTTGCCACCGGACTGTTGACCAGAATGCCAAGAACGCCGAGTGGAGCGCATCGGGTCTGTTAAATAGAATTAGTATAACTCAAAGAGACGCCGCACTCGACATCTGCCACGTAGCGCTAGGCCACTCTTCCAGCACCGCTGATTGCAATCCCGGCGGCTTTGTCACCGGGCTCGAGAGGCAGCTCCACCCCCGCTGCGTCCGACCGCTCTTGCCGAGGGCCTTTGGGAAAGTACCGCGCAGGCTTCCACGCGAATCCGGTTGACGCGAAACGGCGGGGAACGGAGTTTGGCGGCGCTGCTGTTGATCACGAAAGGACGCAGACATGCCGAGCTTCGAACACCGAGGCGCACACATCTATTACGAGGAGTTTGGCCGCGGCTTTCCGATCCTGACCTTCGCGCCGGCCGGCCTGCAGTCGGTGATCGATGTCTGGAGCCAGCCTTCGGCGCCGATCAACCCGACCACCGAATGGGCGTCGAACTTTCGCGTGATCGCGATGGACCAGCGCAACGCGGGCGGCCGGTCGCGCGCCCCGATCACCGCGCAGGACGGCTGGGATGCCTACACCGCCGACCATATCGCACTGCTCGACCACCTCGGCATCGACCGGTGCCATCTCTACGGCCAGTGCATCGGCGGATCGTTCATCCTGAACCTGCTCAAGACGCAGCCCGAGCGCGTTGCCTGCGCCGTGCTGGCGCAGCCGATCGGCCGCGTGGCGCCCGCTCTGCCGCCACGTCCCGCCCGGTTCGACGGCTGGGCGCAAACGCTCGAAGACCATCCGGAGGCCACCAAGCAAGTGCTCGACGCCTTTTACCGGAACCTCTACGAGCGCGGCTTCGTCTACTGCGCCGACCGCGATTTCGTGAAGTCGGTGCGCACGCCGTGTCTGGTGCTGGCCGGCAACGACGAGGCGCACCCATACCCGATTTCCGAAGAGCTCTCGAGGCTGCTGCCGAATTGCGAGTTCATCGCCGAGTGGAAGAGCGGGGCGGCCCTTGAAGCGGCCAGAGCCCGGGTCAAGGAGTTCCTGTCGCGGCACACCCCGGCACGGGCGCAGCCTGGCGGGGTCGGAGCCGCCTGACCATTCGTCCATGGGCCATCGACCCGGCCTTCAGGGACGCAACAACCCGCTGATTTCTTGCGCCTCGCGCAGCACAGGGTCGGCGATCGCATGGGCGCGCTCGGCGCCACGGCGCAGCACCGCGTCGATATGACCGGGTTCGGCCAAGAGGCGGCGCATCTCGCCGCCGATTTGTCCCAGCACCGCGACCGCCACCTCCGACAGCGCCTCCTTGAAATGCGAGAAATTCCGGCCGGCGAAATGGGCCAGCGCGGCCTCGCGCGAGAGGCCGGCGAGCGCGGCGTAGACGCCGATCAGATTGTCCGCCTCGGGTCGGCGATCGAGCTCGGCCAAGGTCGCGGGTAATGGCTCGGGATCGGTCTTGGCGCGGCGGATCTTCAACCCGATCGCAGCGGCATCGTCGGTCATGTTGATGCGCGAATAATCCGAGGTGTCCGATTTCGACATCTTGCTGCTGCCGTCGCGCAGGCTCATGACCCTTGTCCCTTCGCCGAAGATCTGCGGCTCGGGCAGCGGGAAGAAATCGCGCTCGTAGCGGCGATTGAAGGCGCCGGCGATGTCGCGGGCGAGCTCCAGATGCTGCTTCTGGTCCTCGCCGACCGGCACGTGGGTCGCCCGGTAAACCAGGATGTCGGCGGCCATCAGCACCGGATAGGCGTAGAGGCCGAGCCCGGCCATCTCGCGCTGCCTGCCGGCCTTTTCCTTGAATTGGGTCATGCGGTTGAGCCAGCCGAGCGGGGTTTGGCAGGCGAGCAGCCAGGCGAGCTCGACATGCGCGGAGACCATGCTCTGATTGAAGATCGTGCAGCGCTCGGGGTCGATCCCGGCGGCGATGTAGGCGGCGGCGACCTCGCGAGTGTTGGCGCGCAGCAGCGCCGGGTCCTGCGGCAGGGTCAGCGCGTGCAGGTCGACGATGCAAAAGATGCACTCGTAATCATGCTGCAAGGCCACCCAGTTGCGGATCGCCCCGAGATAGTTGCCAAGATGCAGGTTGCCGGTCGGCTGGACGCCGGAAAAGATGCGGTTCATGCCGCCTGTTATCGCCGCGGCGTTGTTCGGGTCAAGCCGGTTGCCGGCGCAGCCGTCCGAGCAGACCGCGCCAGTCGGCGATCCCGAGGGCTAGCGCCAGCAGAGCGAAGACGGCGAAGCCCGCGCCGACGAGCGCAAGGAGCGCGGCGATCCGCACCGCCGCCGACCCGGCAAAAGCCGGCGCCAGCGGAATGCGCAGCAAGGCCAGCACTGCACCCATGCCGAACGCCGACAGAGCGACCCGCGGCAGATTGCGCCGGGCGCGACGGTCGAGCCGGAAATGCCCGCGCCGCACCAGCAACGCCAGCAGGGTCAGCGCATTGAGCCAGCCGGCGCAGGTGGTCGCCAGAGCGATCCCGACATGCGCCAGAAACCGCATCAGCACCAGCGTCAGCACGAGATTGACCGCCATTGCCGTGATCGCGACCTTGACCGGGGTCTTGGTGTCGTGGCGGGCGAAAAATGCCGGCGCCGTCACCTTGACCAGGACAAAGGCCGGGAGGCCCGCGGCGTAGGCGGCGAGGGCCGCGGCGGTCGCCGCGGTGTCGGCGGCGGTAAACGCACCGCGCTGGAACAGCACCGCGAAGATCGGGCCCGCCAGCACCGCCAAGCGCCACCGCCGCCGGCAGGGTCAGCAGCAATGCCAGCTCGAGCCCGCGGTTCTGCGTCGCCGCCGCGCCCGGCAAGGTCGCCGACCCGCAATTGGCGCGACAAGGGCGGCAGGATCGCCGTGCCGACGGCGATGCCGACGACGCCAAGCGGCAGCTGGTTCAGCCGGTCGGCGTAATAGAGATACGACACCGAACCGCCCGGCAGGAACGAGGCGAGCGCCGTCGAGATCAGCAGATTGACTTGGGTGACCCCGGCGCCGATGGCCCCCGGCCCCATGATCGCCAGGGTGCGGCGCACCCCCGGCGTCAGCCGCGGACGGGGCAGGCGCAACGCCAGCCCGGCGCGGGCGCAAGAAGACATCAGCCACAGGAACTGGGCGAGCCCGGCGCCCGTAATCGCCCAGGCCAAGGCCCTTCCGTCATGCCAATGGAACCGGTCCATCAGCAGCAGCGCCGCGATCAGAAACAGGTTCAGCAGGATCGGCGTCGCCGCGGCGGCGGCAAACCGGTCGACCGAGTTCAACACGCCCGCCCTGCAGCGCCACCAGCGCAATAAACAACAGATAAGGAAAGGTGATCCGGGCGAGGGCGACGGCGAGCGCGAACTTGGCCGGGTCGTGGCCGAACCCGGGGGCGATGACCCGCATCACCGCGGGCATGAAGATTTCGCCGACGAGGACAAAGGCCAACAGCGCCGCGAGCAATACCGCGAGCGCATCCTCGGCAAAGGCGCGGGCCCGTTCCTTGCCGTGCACGGCGATGGCGCCGGCGAAGAGCGGCACAAAGGCGGCGCTGAAGGCGCCCTCGGCGAACAGGCTGCGGAACAGGTTGGGCAAGCGCTGCGCGACGAAAAACGCGTCGGCCACCGGCCCGGCGCCCAATAGGGCCGCGGTCAGGATGTCGCGGACAAAGCCCATGACGCGGCTGATCAGCGTATAGGAGCCGACCGTCGCCACCGAACGCAGGAGGGTCATGGCGCCCGGTGTAGATGAAAACACGGGCCGAGAAAACGCCCACCCGCGGCTGAACCGTCATTCTGGACGCCGTTCCTGCCGGGCGCCGCTCCTGCCCTGCGCCGTTCCTGCCGGGCGCCGCGATCTCGCGGCGCCCGGATTAACTTTATTTCTGCGTTCCTTTATTCCTGACTTGCGGTATAGTACGCGATCAATGAGGCAAACCCACCTGTGACCGGTCCGGACGGAAATTGGCACGAATCCCTGGAGGGCGAAGGCCCGGCCGCGGGTTCCTCGGATCGGGCATTCGGCCTGCTCTTCGGGGCATTGGCTGGCGCGGCGGCGGTGCTTGCCGCCTGGAAAGGCAGGAGCAGCGCATTCGGCTGGGGAGCCGTCGCGGTGCTGTTTCTTGCCGCGGCGCTCTTTATGCCAGCACTGCTCGGCCCGCTCAACCGCGGCTGGCGACGCCTGTCGCTGCTATTGTCGAGGGTGACGACGCCAATCGTCATGGGGGTGCTGTTCTTTGTCGTCCTGACCCCGATCGGCTTCATCATGCGTCTGACCGGAAAGGATCCTCTGCGGCTCCGTTTCGAACGGGACAGCCCGAGCTATTGGCTCGGCCGGACCTCGCAAGGCGATCGGCAGACCTCGATGACCAACCAGTTCTGAGGGGCCGATGCTCGATCTCGTGAAAGAGTTGTGGCTGTTCCTCCGTATCCGTAAGAAATACTGGTTGACCCCCGTAATCGTCATGGTATGCGTGCTTGGAGGGCTGATCGTGCTGGCCGAGGGATCGGCAATCGCCCCCTTCATCTACACGCTGTTTTAAAAGGTCACGGGGCAAAAAAATGATGCGTTTGGCCGCGATAACGGCACCCGCATGGGTCGATGTGGTGCACCAACCGCTCGCCGGCGGCCTGCTCGTCATGATCGGGCGCGAGCGCTCCTGATGGTTCGGAGAAATTGATGCGCATCCTCGGGATTTCGGCGTTCTATCACGACGGCGCCGCGGCGCTGATCGAGGACGGCCGGGTCGTCGCGGCCGCGCAGGAGGAGCGGTTCACCCGCCGGAAATTCGACAGCCGGTATCCGCAGAATGCCATCGCCTATTGCCTGGCCGAAGCCGGCATCGGCCTCGGCGAGGTCGACCGCGTCGCCTTTTACGACAAGCCGTTCTTAAAGTTCGAGCGGCTGCTCGAGACCTATCTGGCCTTCGCTCCGCACGGCTTCCGTTCGTTCCGCATGGCGATGCCGCTGTGGCTCAAGCACAAGCTCTTTCAGAAGCGCAAGCTCAGCGACAAGCTGAAAGAGATGGCGCCCGGCTTCGACTGGCAGAACCGGCTGCTGTTTTCCGAGCACCATTTGAGCCATGCCGCCTCGGCCTTTTTCCCGTCCCCCTATGAGGACGCGGTCATTCTGACGATGGACGGGGTCGGCGAATGGGCGACGACCTCGGCCGGAGTCGGTCATGGCAACCGGATCACGATGCTGAAGGAGATCCATTTTCCGCACTCGTTGGGTCTGCTCTATTCGGCCTTTACCTATTTCACCGGCTTCCGGGTCAATTCGGGCGAATACAAGGTCATGGGGCTCGCCCCCTATGGCGAGCCGCGCTTTGCCCAGACCATTCTCGATCATCTGATCGATCTGAAGGAAGACGGCAGCTTCCGCCTCAACCAGGAGTATTTCGACTACTGCACCGGTCTGCGCATGACCAACGAGCGCTTTGCCAAGCTGTTCGGGGTGCCGGCCAGAACGCCGGAGGAATGGCTCGAGCCGGTGCACATGGATCTCGCAGCCTCGATCCAGAGCGTCACCGAAGAGGCGATCCTGCGGCTGACCCGATCGCTGGCGGTCGAGACCGGCGCGCGCAATTTGTGCCTTGCCGGCGGGGTGGCGCTCAACTGCGTCGCCAACGGGAAGGTGCTGCGCGACGGCCATTTCGACAATATCTGGGTGCAACCCGCAGCCGGCGATGCCGGCGGCTCGCTCGGTGCGGCACTCGCCGCCTACCATCTCGAGCTCGACCAGCCGCGCCATCTCTCCAACGAGCTCGATGGCATGTCGGGAAGCTATCTCGGCCCCGCCTTCGTGGACGACGAGATCCGGCAGCGGCTGACCGCAGCCGGGGCCGTTTTCGCGGAACTCGGCGACGACGAAGTGATCGAGCGCACCGCATCCGCGCTTGCCGAGGAGAGTGCGGTCGGCTGGTTTCAGGGGCGCATGGAGTTCGGCCCGCGGGCGCTCGGCGCGCGTTCGATCCTCGCTGATGCGCGCAGCCCCTCGATGCAGCGCACCCTCAACCTCAAAGTCAAATACCGCGAGAGCTTCCGACCGTTCGCCCCCTCGGTATTGCGCGAGGACGTGGCCGAGTGGTTCGAGCTCGACGCCGACAGCCCCTACATGCTGATGGTCGCCGACGTCGTCGATCGCCGGCGCCGCGAAATGAGCGAAACTGAGCGCAACCTCTTCGGCATCGACAAATTGAACGTGCCGCGCTCGGAAATTCCGGCGGTCACGCATGTCGACTACTCGGCCCGGATCCAGACCGTTCACCGCGAGACCAACCCGCGCTATCATGCGCTCTTGACCCGGTTCAAGGCACTGACCGGCTGCCCGGTCCTGGTCAACACCAGCTTCAACGTGCGCGGAGAGCCGATCGTGTGCACCCCGGAGGATGCGTTCCGCTGCTTTATGGGCAGCGAAATCGATGTGCTCGTCGCCGGCAACTGCTTCCTGCGCAAGGAAGACCAGGACCCGGCGCTGCGCCTCGACTACAAGGACCGGTTCGATCCCGACTGAAGCCGGCGGATCACCGATGCGCGACCTCGGCCCGCGCTCGACGTCCCGCTTCGAGCGGCTGCCCGTCTGGCAGCGCGGGGCCGCGCTCGTCACTGACGGTGCTGGCGATCTGCTTCGTGCTGCTGCTGGCCGCGGAAGCCGCGGTCCGTATGCGCGAGCGAAATCAAATACGGCGGCACGTTTTGGGGAGTCGACAGACACCTACGAGACGCGATCCGGCGACGGACTGCGCATCCCGATCCCCGACAGCCATTTTGGCCCGATCCGCGATCAACTCCTTCGGCTTCCGCAGCCCGGAGATCGCCAAGGAAAAACCGCCGGGCCGGCTGCGCATCGCTTTTCTCGGCGGCTCGATGACCTACTGCGCCGAGGACAGCAGCAATGCCACGACTTGGCCGGATCTGGTCGTGGAAGGCCCTTCATCGGCATTGGCCGGCGCTCGATCTCGATTACATCAATGCCGGGGTTCCCGGCTACACCACCCAATCGTCGTTGCGTCGACTGGAGCTGCAGGTCGCGCAATTCAAGCCGGATATGATCGTTATTTATCATGCGACCAACGATCTGGGCGCAGACGCTTACCGGCAGGCCCAAGCCCAAGGCGTCGCCCCGCACCGACAAGAAGAAAATATGGGCTGGCTGAGCCGGCACTCGCTGCTCGTTTACCTGATTGGCAAGAACCTCGAAGTCATGCGCCTGCAGCGCGAGGCAACGAACACGTCCGGCAAGATCAGGCTCGACATTGTTAGCCTCGATGCCGAGTTTCGCCAGAATTACGCAAATCTCGTCGTCGCCAGCCAAAAAGTCGCCAAGCTCGTAGTCACCGTGACGTTCTCGGCCCGCCTGCGTCCCGGAGAAACACCCGAGGAACGCCGGGAAGCGGCCGCCACCAGCCTTTATTATATGCCCTATATGAGCATCGCCGACTTGCTTACCGGTTATGCACAATATAACCAAGTGATTCGCGAGGTGGCCAAATCATATGGAACTGTGCTCGTCGGCGACGAAGATGCGATCCCTCCAGACGCGCGTCATTTCGTTCAACTCGGTGCACTTTACCGATGCCGGCAGCGTCGTCATGGCGCACCGGGTCGCCCAGGCGCTGATCGCATCTCTAACCGTGCAGTCCCTTGTCGCGAAGATTACCGCGACAGCGCGAGGCGCCTCCCAGCCATCCGGCTAGGGCGTGTCGTCAATTGAGCCAGATTGTAGCGCTGGCGAGGTAGACGGCGGCGAGGAAATTTGTGGCGGTTTTGTCATAGCGGGTGGCGATGGCGCGGAACTGCTTGAGCTTGCAGAAGAAGTTCTCGATCAGGTGGCGCGCCTTGTAGCGTTCACGGTCAAATTCGGGCGGGTTCAGGCGGTTTGGCCGGGGCGGGATGACGGCGGATTTGCCGGCTGCTGCCAAGGGGTGGAGGACCCGTTTATCGGCATCAAAGGCGCGGTCGGCGATCAGCAGATTGGCGGTCAGCTGCGGCAGCAGCGCGTCGGCGCCAACCAGATCATGCGCCTGTCCCGGGGTGAGCAGGAGAGCCAATGGCCGGCCCAGAGCGTCGACCAAGGCATGGATTTTCGTGCTCAGCCCGCCGCGGCTGCGGCCGATGGCTTGCGTCTCATCTTTTTTTGGGCGCGCCGGCGCTGTGCTGGTGGGCGCGCACGATGGTGCTGTCGATCATCGCGTATTCGTTGTCGGCATCGGCGGCCAAATGCTCAAACACCCGCTGCCACACCCTGGTTTTGCCCAGCGGCTGAACCGCCGGTGGGTGTTCTTCCAGTCGCCAAAGCGCTCCGGCAGATCGCGCCACGGAATGCCGGCCCGATATCGGTACAGCACCGCCTCGACAAACCGGCGATTGTCGTGCGCGGTTACGCCAACATCGCCGGGCTTCCCCGGAAGCAAGTCCTTGATCCGCTCCCACTGATCCTCACGCAGTCCATATCGCGTCATGGGTCAGCCTTGTTCCAAGCCGACTCTCCATGAATCACATAAATTGTCGGTCTGGTAGACTTGTTTTACTATCCTTGCCCTCCTCGCCGACTTCGCATTACGTGTGGCGTTGCAATAATTGACGACACGCCCTAGTCTAATAGCAATACTACGACCGGCACGCAGATCCCGTCATTGAGCCCGCTCTCGATGTTGAGCGCCTCGCGCAGCACTCTTGGGGCGGCTGGATTGCTGACGACCGGTTTGCCGAGTGCTGCGTCGGTTGGCGCCAGCATCGCGGCGAGCAGCGCCATTTCGAGCGGGGCAATGCCGGGGAGCAGAACCATCGCGGCCAGAAAACCGAGGACGATCGTCAAAGGCAAGCCGATCAGCAGCAGCCTCTCAGGGACCCCGATGTTGCGCCTGACGATGTCGAAATCCGCGTGGCGGCGTCGGCAAACAGCACCATCGCGAGCGTCAACTCAGCAAGGGTGCGCGCAACCCCTCGGCCCCGAGATTGACGCGCGCAAACCCGAGCCCGAACGGCCCGAGCAGCAGTCCCGCGGCTGTGAACCACGATCGGCCCACTCAACCAAGATCGTTCAATCCGGCCGGCAACCGAGCTTTAGATCAGTGAAGCTCATCGGTGATGAGCCGACCATTGTCGATTAGGAAAAGATGCAGTCGATGGCTTTGATCCAGGTTATTGCCGGAATATGCCTATGCGCGGAACAGCTGCGCTCTGTCTCAGCCGAGCTTGTATACCAGACTAGCGCACCCTCGACGCGCTTTGTGCGGTTTGGCTGAACAGGATTCGACGTTCGTCCTCGGTCGGCGGCGCCGAGCGGCGCAGCTCCTTGCCCAGATCCACCCCCCGCTGCACGGCAGGACGCCGCTTGATCGCCTCGCGCCAGCGCGCGACGTTCGGAAACTCGTCGAGCGGCTGGCCCAGCGGCTTCGAAATCAGCACCCATGGCCACGACGCCATGTCGGCGATCGAGTAGTCGTCGACGATGAATTCGCGGCCGTCGAGTTCGGCGTTCGAGCACGCCGAGACAGCGGTTGTATTCGTCGGCGTAGCGCTTATGGGAATACGGGTGCTCGCCTTGCGCGTAGTTGACGAAATGGCTGAGCTGGCCGGCCATCGGGCCGAGATTGCCGACCTGCCAGAACAGCCATTCGAGGCATTCCTTGCGCCCGCGCCGGCTCTGCGGCATGAACCGTCCGGCCTTTTCGGCGAGATGGATCAGGATCGCCCCCGATTCGAACACCGCCATCGGCTCGCCATCAAAATCCGCGGGCTCGTCGTGGTTGACGATCGCCGGCATCCGGTTGTTCGGGCTGATCGTCAAAAACTCGGGCGTGAACTGGTCGCCGCGGCCGATGTTGACCGGGACCACGCGATAGTCGAGGCCGCATTCTTCGAGCATGATCGCGACCTTCCAGCCGTTCGGCGTCGGCCAGTAATAGAAGTCGATCATGGTCAATCGCCCTCCGCCGCGGCCGGCATGGCGGACGCGCCGAGGGCCGCGATTTCCGCCGCCGAATAGCCGAGCTCGGCCAGGATCTCCCGCGTCTGCTCGCCGAGGGCCGGGGCGCCGCGGCGGATCTCTGTCGGCGTTCGGGAAAACCGCGCCGCCGCTCGCGTCTGGCGCAGATGCCCGGCCTTCTCGTGCGCGGTTTCGACGACCAGCCCCAGCGCCTCGACCTGCGGATGGCGGATCACCTGGTTGCGCGTCAAGACCGGGCCGCACGGCACCTGCGCCGCGGTCAGCCGTTCGAGCCATTCCGCGGTGCTGCGGGTCAGCAATGCCTGTTGCGTCAGCTCCAGCCGCGCATCGATGTTCCGGTGGCGCAATGCCGGCGTTCTGAACCGCTCGTCTTCGAGCCATTCCGGGTGCTCGACCGCCCGCGCCAGCCCGGCCCATTGCCGGTCGGTCAGCGCCGCCACCGTCATGTACCCGTCCGCCGTGTCGTAGATCAGGTCGAGCGCGCTCGCTTCCTCCTGCCGCGGGGGTTCATCCCCGACAAAGGTCTGGCTGCTCATATCCGAGGCCCACAAAAACGCCAGCACGGCTTCGAGCATCGACAATCGGACATGCTGCCCCTGGCCGGTGCGCTCGCGTGCCAGAAGGGCGGCGGTGATCGCCTGCGAAGCGGTGATCGCGGTCAATTTGTCGGGCAAGATCGTGCGCAGCAGCCGCGGGCGCGCCGCGTCGGAGCCAGCCTGCACCGTCGCCAGCCCGGAGAAGCCCTGGATCACCGGGTCGTAGGCCGGCTTTGCCGCGTAGGGCCCTTTTTCGCCGAAGCCGCTGATCGAGACATAGACGATTTTTGGCGCGACCGCGCGCACCGCGTCCTCGCCGACGCCGAGCCGTTCGGCGACGCCGGGGCGGAAATTCTGCACGAACACGTCCGCGTCGGCGGCGAGCCGCAGCAGCGCCTGCACCGCCGCCGGCTTTTTCAGGTCGAGGACGATCGAGCGCTTGTTGCGGTTGTTGTTGAGGAAGGACGCGGTAAACCCGGCCCGACGATTACCCCCGGCACGGGTGGCGTCACCGCCGTCAGGCGCTTCGACCTTGATCACGTCGGCGCCCTGGTCGCCGAGAATCATCGTCGCCAACGGCCCGGAGACGTTCGAGGTTAGGTTGACGATTCGATACCCGTGTAACGGACCCGGCATCGTGCAGCCTTTCTCGTCGGCATTGTCCAATCGCCGGACGAGACTATGCCCGACCCCGCAGGTCAAGCGCGGCGACGCCTCGGGACCGCAGCGGCAAGGCGGGCCCCGTTCGACTCTGGGCGAGCAGGCCTGCGCGCAGGAGTGGGGGAGGTCAGCCAGCCATGCTCTAAGACGACATCCTCGCCGGCAATGACAATCGCCCGCGATCAAGTATTCCCGGCGGCGAGCGTTGCCATCTGCGCCGTCTAGAACGCCGGGACCACCGGGGCCGGGACGATGTGCTCCTCGACGCGACGGACGCCGGGGATGTTCTCGGCGGCGACGCGAAGCGCGTCGCGCTCCGCCGGGGGCTGATCGTCGGAGAGCCAGATGTGCACGACCTTGTCGCGGACCATGATATCCGCCGCCCAGACATTGGCCCAGCGCTGACCTCTCAATTCCTGCAGCAGCTTTTCGCGGATCGTGCGGTCGTCGGCGTCGGCGACGATCGCCGGGGCGCTGCTGGTGGTCGCCAGCGCGCGCACCAGATTGGCCCGGCTGATGATGCCGACGAGCTTGCCGTCCCGGACCACCGGCACCCGCTTGATCAGCTTGGTTTCGAGCAGCATCGCGACGTCGGCAAGATCGGTCGTGTCGGCAACGCTGATCACCTCGCGGCTCATGATGTCGCGGACTTTTTGGCCGTGCGCCTTGACGTAGTCGCGGGCGGCTTCCGCTTCGGCCGCGAGCGAGTTCAGCCACCATGAGCGCCGTTTCTGCACGCGCCGCTCGGTGCCGGTTTCGGCCCGGTGCAGCAGGTCGCCCTCGCTGACAATGCCGACCAGCCGGTCGCCGCCCTCGCACACCGGCACCCCACTGATGTTGCGCTCGGATAAGCAGCCTCGCCAGATCCTGCACCGTCGTCTCGGGATCGACCGTGATCACCGGGGTCGTCATCACGTCCATAGCGCGCATCGGAAGCCTCCATCTGTTTTTTTGATGAACCGCAATTTGCGCGAGCAGTTTAGCACCGTTCGGCGGCGGGGATCAACGGGACGGCGGAGACCCGCAAGCCCGGCTGTTTACCGGGAGTGGCGGTTCTTACCGTTTGGATGTGTCCTGTTACGTAACAAAGACAACACTTTACCAAAAAGCGATGACGGTACATCAAGGGGTTACAACGCACCCTTATACACCGCACTCAAACGACCTCGGGGGGCTCACGGGTCGGAACACTGCAAGGGTGATGTTGATGAACGATTTTGCCCGGCTTCTCGAAGTCGAAATCCCCCGCTTGCGGCGCTATGCGCGGGCCTTGACCCGCGACGGGTCGCGCGCCGACGACCTGGTGCAGAGCTGCCTGGTGCGCGCCGTTGCCAAACAGCATCTGTGGCAGCCGGGGACCGATCTGCGCGCCTGGCTCTTCACCATCCTGCACAACCAGCACGTCAACGACATCCGCCGCTCGGTGCGCGAAGGCATTACCGTCCCGGTCGAGGACATGGCGCCGGTGCTGACCTCCCCATCGAACGCCGGGGCTTCCTTGCAGTTGCGCGACCTCGAACGGGCGATCGCGCGGCTTCCCGAGGAGCAGCGTCAGGTGATCCTGTTGGTCGGGCTAGAAGGCATGCGCTACGAAGAGGTCGCCAAGATCCTCGGCATCCCGATCGGCACCGTCCGCTCCCGCCTGTCGCGCGGCCGCGACATGCTGCGCGAGCTGATGGATATGAAAGACAATACGCAAGTGGCCGCGCACAAGCGGCCGAACGCAGCCGCCGCCCACAAGCGGCCGATCGCCGGCGAGGGGCGCCGGGCGGCGGCCTAGTTGCCGGCAGGCGAGACGGAAGCGCCGTGAGCTGCGTCGCGGCGGTTGCGCGCCCCCCGCAAACTCTTTAAAACGCGCGCCGTCCGCGGGCTGCGGGGCGTGGCTCAGCCTGGTAGAGCGCCTGCTTTGGGAGCAGGATGTCGGAGGTTCGAATCCTCTCGCCCCGACCACCCTGTCCGCCGCCCGCATGGTGGACGATCGGCGGTGAAGGCGGCTCGTACATTGGGGAGAATTGGCAATGGCCCAGGCGCGCATCTTCAGGCCGGCCAAGACGGCGATGCAATCGGGGCGCCGGCAGACGCGCAAGTGGGTTCTCGAATACGAGCCCGCGACCAGCCGCTGGCCCGATCCGCTGATGGGCTGGACGAGCGCTGACGACACCCTGAACCAGGTGCGGCTGCACTTCGCCACGATCGAGGAGGCGCGCGCCTTCGCCGACAAGGAGGGACTCGCCTATACGGTCGTCGAGCCGCACGCGATCAGCGAAAAGCCGAAGAGCTACGCCGACAATTTCCGCTATGATCGGGTGCGCAACTGATCGGTCGAACTCGTCGCGGGCGCCGCCGCGATCGCCCGCCTCACGACCCCGTAGCTCAGCTGGATAGAGCACTCGCCTTCTAAGCGAGTGGCCGCAGGTTCGAATCCTGCCGGGGTCGCCATAACACCCGTATTCTGTAGCAAGCGCCACCACAGCAGCATCTAGCCAGATCCGGTTGCCATCCTACCATATACGGATGGGCGACACCTTTGTTATGACTGGATTGCGGGAGAAGCGCTCGGCGCTTGCCGGCCAAATCGTCGAATTGCGCCGCCAGCTCGATCAGCTCCAAGCCGACATTTTCCACCTGGATATGGTGCTGCGGCTCTATGGCGAGCAACCGCAGGATATCGTGCGCTCGTTGCTGAATCTGAAGGTAGGAGACAGGATCTCCGCGCATCGTGAAGCCATCGTGCTTTCGTATATCGCGCTGAGCGGTTTCAGTGATGACGGCGAAAATGCGAGCCGATGCAACGCGGCCCTTGCGCTCTACCAGAGAGATGATCGCTTCCTTTGGCGGAGGATCTTTATAGGCGCGGTTCTCCGCCTTGCCGCCGATATAGGTTTCGTCGGCTTCAACAAACTTGCTTTCCCCGCCCCTACCGCCCGGCAGCTTGCCTTCCCGCGTTGCTTCTGAGGTGACCCCCTGAAACTCCTCCAGGCGAAGGTAGAGTCCGGCCCCATGGAAGGGACGGACGATGAAGCGAGGCAGGTTCACGGAAGAGCAGATCATCGCGGTGCTGCGGGAGCAGGAGGCCGGGGTTCCGACGGCGGAGGTGTGCCGCAAGCACGGGGTTAGCTCGGCGACATTTTATAAATGGAAGGCCAAGTTCGGCGGTCTTGATGTGTCCGAGGCCAAGCGGCTGCGGTCGCTGGAGGATGAGAACGGCCGGCTGAAGCGGATGCTGGCCGATGCCATGCTCGACAACGCCGCGCTGAAGGATCTTCTGGGAAAAAAGTGGTGATGCCCGCCGCGCGACGGGAGGCGACGACGTATCTGCGTCAGACCTTCGAGATGAGCGAGCGGCGGGCCTGCCGGGTGATCGGGACCGACCGGACAAGCGTGCGTTATCGAGGCGTGCGAGCCGACGACGGGGCGTTGCGCGAGCGGCTGAAAGCCCTGGCCCAGGAGCGAAGACGGTTCGGCTACCGTCGCCTGCCCGTGTTGTTGCGGCGCGAGGGACATCCCGTCAACAGGAAGCGGGTCCAGCGGCTCTACCGTGAGGAGCGGTTGATGGTGCGCCGACGGGGCGGCCGCAAGCGGGCGATGGGAACACGGCGGCCGATGGTGACGCCGCTGGCACCCGACCAGCGCTGGAGCCTGGACTTTGTCTCGGACCAGCTGACCGACGGCCGGCGCTTCCGCATCCTGGCCGTGGTCAACGACTGCACTCGAGAATGCCTGGCCCTGGTCGTCGATACCTCGATCTCGGGCCGGCGCGTGGCCCGGGAGCTGGACGATATCGTGCGCTGGCGAGGGCGACGCCCGGACACAATCGTCAGCGACAACGGCACCGAGCCGACCTCGAACGCCATCCTCGGCTGGGCGGACGAGACCGGCGTCGGCTGGCACTACATGGCGCCCGGCAAACCGCAGCAGAACGGGTTCATCGAGAGCTTCAACGGCAGGCTGCGCGACGAGCTGCTCAACGAGACGTTGTTCAGATCGCTGCCGCACGCCCGTGCCGCGCTCGAGGCCTGGCGACGCGATTACAACGAGGAGCGACCGCATTCCAGGCTCGGTTGGATGACGCCTCGGGGCTACGCCAGCGCCCTCATCGGCGAGGTCGGCCGGGACGCTGCGCTACGCTCGGGCTCCGCGCCCCGGCCTCTTGCCACCCACGAAACAGAAGGTTCAAATCAACCCCGGACTCTCGTTCCGACTGGATGAAAAACGGGGGTCACCTCACGCGCTGGGCAGCGCTGCCGATAAAGTCTAAGACCTATCATAGTCTCCGCTGCGCTCTGTGGACAGAACTGTGCGACTGGCTGGGCTTGACCCATCTGACGGTTTTCGACGACGAGACCGAGCACCTGATCGCGCTCCTGAATTGTCTCCTTTCGCTTGAACTCGGGCGGCCCATCGGCTCAAATCAGAGAAACCTAGCCGAGGTGTTGGACTCGTTCTTCTACGCGAAAGGCCGGCACGTCTACGCAAAGATAGTCGAGTACGCAGCCCGGGTGTCCGACAATGGCAGCTTGCTCGATCGACCACCGATTCGAAAAAAATTTGCGCGTAGCGAGGGCGTCGCCCCAGGAAGGCAAGTCGTCGCCTGCGGCGCGTCTCGTCCGGGCTCTGTTTCCTATTTGGGCAACTCCTCGATAGCCTGACCGACCGATGTCCAGCCGAGCCCGTTGTACCGCAGCGGGCTTGAACGCTTCACCCACTGCCCCGGCAATCTGCGCGGAGAATCGCAATGGCGGCATATCAGTACATCTATGTGATGAAGGGGCTGAGCAAGACCTATCCCGGCGGCCGCGAGGTGTTGAAGGACATCTGGCTCTCGTTTCTGCCGGGCGCCAAGATCGGCGTGCTCGGTGCCAACGGCGCCGGCAAGTTGACCCTGCTGCGGATCATGGCCGGCGAGGAGCGCGACTATTCGGGCGAGGCCTGGGCCGCCGAGGGGGCGCGGATCGGCTATCTGCCGCAGGAGCCGGCTCTCGATCCGAAGAAGGATGTGTTCGGCAACGTCATAGAGGGATTGGCCGAAACCAAGGCGCTGCTCGACCGGTTCGAGGCGGTCAGCGACCGCTTCGCCGAGGACCTCACGCCCGACGAAATGGAGACGCTGATCGCCGAGCAGGGCGAATTGCAGGAAAAGATCGACCAGGCCGATGGCTGGGAGCTCGACCGCGCGGTCGAGATCGCGATGGACGCGCTGCGCTGCCCGCCGGGCGAAGCCGAGGTGGGGACGCTCTCCGGCGGCGAGAGGCGTCGGGTCGCACTGTGCCGGCTATTGCTGCAGCGCCCCGACCTGTTGCTGCTCGACGAGCCGACCAATCATCTCGACGCCGAATCGGTCGCCTGGCTGCAGCACTTTCTCGAAGATTATCCGGGCACCGTCGTCACCGTCACCCACGACCGCTATTTTCTCGACGAAGTCGCCGGCTGGATCCTCGAGCTCGACCGCGGCCGCGGCATTCCGTTCGAGGGCAATTATTCGAGCTGGCTCGAACAGAAGCAGCAGCGGCTTGCCGCGGAGGGCCGGCAGGAAATAGCACGCCAGCGCACCCTCGAGCGCGAGCTCGAGTGGGTGCGGCAGAGCCCGCGGGCGCGCCAGGCCAAGAGCAAGGCGCGGGTGGCGGCTTACGAGTCGCTGGTCGCCGAGAGCCGGGAAAAGGCGCCGGAAACCGCGCAGATCGTGCTGCCGCCCGGCCCACGGCTTGGCGATCTGGTGATTAGCGCCGAAGGGGTCGCCAAGGGCTTTGGCGACCGCCTGCTGATCGAGGCGCTTGATTTCCGCCTGCCGCCGGGCGGGATCGTCGGCGTGATCGGCCCGAACGGCGCCGGCAAGACGACCCTTCTCAAGCTTGTGACCGGTCGAGACACGCCCGACGACGGCAATTTCCGCATCGGCGACACGGT
This sequence comes from uncultured Alphaproteobacteria bacterium, assembly GCA_963795485.1. Lineage (GTDB taxonomy): Bacteria > Pseudomonadota > Alphaproteobacteria > ATCC43930 > CGMCC-115725 > AP-15. Next base: position 144,880 of record CAWCIL010000002.1, on the reverse strand, counting down.
CAAGCTCGGCTATGTCGACCAGTCGCGCGACGCGCTGGCACCGGCCGCCACGGTGTGGCAGGAAATTTCGGGCGGGCGCGACGAAATCGATCTCGGCCGCCGCAAAATCGCCAGCCGGGCGTATTGCGCGCTGTTCAATTTTCGCGGCGCTGACCAGCAGAAAAAGGTGGGTCAGCTGTCGGGCGGCGAGCGCAATCGGGTGCACCTCGCCAAGATGCTGAAAGAGGGCGCCAACGTCCTGCTACTCGACGAGCCGACCAACGATCTCGATGTCAACACCCTGCGGGCGCTCGAAGAGGCATTGCTCGACTTCGCCGGCTGCGCCGTCGTCGTCACCCACGACCGCTGGTTTCTCGACCGCGTCGCAAGCCATATCCTGGCTTTCGAGGGCAACAGCCAGGTGGTCTGGTTCGAAGGGAATTACGCCGATTACGAAGCCGACCGGCGCCGCCGCCTCGGCAGCGATGCCGACCAGCCGCATCGCATCCGGTACAAGCCGCTGATGCGGGCCTGACCAGGCGAGAACGGCCGCCGCAACCCGCGCCCGGCCAGAGCAATTTCCGTTCGGCTTCTCCCCCTGTCGAGCGTCGGGCAAGGTTCGGCCCCGAGCTCGAACCTCTACAACCCTATCCATCGACGAGAGGGAAAGGTGAGGGGTTTGCCGGTCTCCGACCGAGCCCGACCGAAATCCGTTCTGATGCAGGCCCGCTAATGCAGGCCGGCGCTCTCGGTCTTTTGCCGCAGTGCGGTAATCAGCCCCTCAACCTGCCCGCCATGGCGCTGGATCACGGACGCGAATTCGGAGCGCTGGGTCACCGCCATGCTGACTCCCTCGACGATCACGTCGCTGATCTTGTAAGCGCCGTCGTGCTCGGTCAGCAGCCAATCGACCTTGGCCGGCGGCGCGCCATTCGGGCGCACGATCTCGCTCGACACCAGCGACCCGTCGGGCGCCGCCCGACTCCCCGTCACCCTGAGGCTCTCGCCGCTGTATTCCGCCAGCCGGTCGCTGTAGGCTAGCGCGATGTAATTGGTCAGCAGCTTGACGAATTCCTGCTGCTGCTGCGGGGTGGCGACGCGCCAATAGCGGCCGAGAACAAACCGGGCGATCCCCGGAACGTCGAAATCCTCGCTGAAAAGCTGACGAAACCGGGCCACCCTCTCGTTTGGATTGACGTTTCTGCCGAGCACCTCGAGCGCTTGGTTGCCGAGGTTGGTAATCACCCCGGCCGGATCGGCCGCCGCCGCGGCCGGACGCGACGGCGCCAGGACCCCGATGAAGACAATCACGCAGCAGGCAGCGATCAGAAAATATCGTCGCATCATCACCATCGGACCTCGGAAACGTTTTGTGCCGCAGAGACAACGCTCGTCGATAATGCCGAGTTCGAGGGCGCCGCCGTCGAGGGCGCCTCTGGGGCGCCGTTCAGGGTGAAGCCGGAGGGCGGCGGCAGGTTCTTGTTCTCGCCGCGGATCAGCGCTGCGCGGCGCTGCCGGTAGAGTGAGCGGAGGGTCGCATAATAATCGAGCGAGGTTCGCTCGATATCGGCGAGGGTATCGAGGTAGCGCGCGCGCTGATCGATGCCGGAGACCCCGCCCCGGACAAACGGAATCCAATAGAGGGTAAACGGGTTGCCGGTCACGAGGCGGTTGAAAGGATCGCCGAAACCCTCGGCGACTTCGCCGCCGAGATCGCGGGGATCGGACGGGCCGAGCACCGGCAATACCAGGTAGGGGCCCGCAGGAACGCCCCAGACGCCGAGCGTCACCCCGAGATCCTGCTCGTGATACGGGATGCCCCAGCGCCCCGCCACGTCGACGAGGCCGGCCATGCCGACCGTCGAATTGAGCACGAAGCGTACGACCGTATCTTTGGCCCGCCCGAAATCACCCTGCAACGCGTCATTTGCAAAAATCAGCGGTTCCCCAAGATTGTTCAGGAAGGCGCGGATCGAATCGCGCATCGGCGAGGGCAGCGACGCGCGATAAGTCTTCGCCACCGGCACTAGCACATGGCGGTCGACGACCTGGTTGAACGCGAAGATCTTGCGATTGGTGTCCTCGAACGGGTCGTGGAAATCTTCCTCGGCGGCGGCTGCCGGCTGCTGGCTTCGCGGCGGCGTCGCACACCCCGAGCCGACAAGGGCGAGAGCAACCCACAGGCCCGGGAAGACCATACGCAGGGGACGAAGGCTCATTAATCGGTCTCGCATCAGGCGGGCGTCTCCTCGGGGGCGAGATAATTGCGGGAAATCGACGTAAGCGGCAAGAGGTTGCGCATGCGACCGGCTAATCTCTACCGGAAGGCGTGCGAAATTCGCTTGCAGACATAAAGATATCTGCATATCTTGCTGCGACGAATCGGGTGAGAATCGCAGCGATGGAGCATCTTCTGGCAGCTTTGCGCGCGGTGGCCGAGCCGACGCGGCTGCGGCTCGTCGTGCTGTGCGCCCGCGGCGAACTCACCGTCAGCGAGCTGACGCAGATCCTCGGGCAGAGCCAGCCTCGCGTGTCGCGGCATCTGAAGCTGTTGTGCGATGCCGGGTTGCTCGACCGCTTTCGCGAGGGCAGCTGGGTGTTTTATCGCCTGAGCCAGTCGAGCCCGGCGAGTGCGTTGGCGCGCCATTTGGTGGAGGCGTGCGGCGAGGCCGATCCGACGATTGCGCTCGACCTGCAGCGACTGGGGACGATCAAACGCCAACGCGCCGACCTCGCAAGCGCCTATTTTCGTGAGAATGCCGCACAGTGGCATCGCATCCGCTCGCTCTATGTCGACGAGGCGGAGGTCGAAGCGGCGCTCATCGAAATCATCGCCCGGGCCGACCCGCGAGATCTGCTCGACATCGGCACCGGAACCGGGCGCATGCTCGAAATTCTAGCGCCGCGGGTCCGGCATGCTCTCGGCATCGACCAATCGCGCGAGATGCTGTCGGTCGCTCGGGTCAATCTCGAGCGGGCCGGGCTCGAAAACGGGCGGGTCCGGCGCGACGACATGTATCAGCTGGCGCTGCCCGACGCTTCGTTCGATGCCGTGGTGATCCATCAGGTCCTGCATTACGCCGACCGGCCGGCTGCGGCGCTGGCCGAGGCGGCCCGCGTGCTGCGCCCACACGGGACCCTTGTGCTGGTCGATTTCGCACCGCATGCGCTCGAATTTCTGCGTGACGAGCACGCCCACCGCCGCCTCGGCTTTGCCGATCGCGAAATCACCGAGTGGTGCCGCGCCGCCGGGCTCGACTCGGCACCGCCGCAACGGTTGCCTGGCGACCCACTGACCGTGGTGATCTGGACCGCGCACCGCCGCGCCGCATCCGCGGATTGGCGGGGGGCGGGGGATTTGCGCGAGCGAGCGCCGGCGGCGCTCGTCGAGGGGGAGATGGGCCAATGATCGGGAAGCTCGGCTCGGGGCAGTCGCACGGCCGGCTCGCTGCCGACCCGGTGATCGATTTTGACGCCGGCCCGCCGCGCGTCTCTTTCGAATTCTTTCCGCCGAAGACGGCAGAAATGGAGGCGCGGCTGTGGGAGGTGGTCGAGCGGCTCGAACCCTTGGCGCCGCGTTTTGTTTCGGTCACCTACGGAGCTGGCGGCTCGACCCGCGAACGGACCCATGCGACGGTCCGCCGCATCCGGCGCGAGACTATGCTCGAACCCGCGGCTCATCTGACCTGCGTCGCCGCGGGGCGGGAGGAGATCGATGCAGTGGCGCAGGATTACTGGCAGGCCGGGATCCGCCACATCGTCGCGTTGCGCGGCGACCCGCCCGCCGGAGGTCAAGGCTATGCGCCGTACCCCGGCGGCTACGCTTATGCCGCTGATCTCGTCGCCGGCCTCAAACGGGTCGCCGATTTCGAGATCAGCGTCGCCGCCTATCCTGAGATCCATCCCGAAGCGAAAAGCGCCGCACACGACCTAGACAATCTGCAGCGAAAGGTCGATGCCGGCGCCAGCCGCGCGATCACCCAGTATTTTTTCGATGTCGAGCTCTTTCTGCGGTTTCGCGACCGGGCCGCCGCGGCCGGGATCGCGGTGCCGTTGGTGCCGGGCATCCTGCCGGTCACCAATTATGCCCAGGTTAAGAAATTCAGCGCAGCCTGCGGGACCTCGATCCCGGCCTGGATGGAAGGCCACTTCGCCGGGCTCGACGACGATCCCGACACGCGGCGGCTGGTCGCCACCTCGCTCGCCGCCGAGCAGTGCCGGCGTCTACATGCCGAGGGAGTGCACGAATTTCATTTTTACACGCTGAACCGCGCCGATCTGATCGTCGCAATCTGCCACCTCTTGGGCGTGCGCGCCAAAAAATCCCCCGCATCGGTGGCATAAGCGTGCCATTCAGTCGCCGCAATTTTCCTCTCCCCCCGCGAGCGGGAGGAGAGGGCAGGGTGAGGCGGGCGCCAGCCGCGGCATCAGCACGCCAGAAGGCCGCCTCACCCTCCCACGCCGGAGCTTGTCCTCGGGCCGCGCGTCGTGCGGACTCGTGGGGCGCGGCCCCCTCCCTCTCCGCGGCAACGCTGCGGAGGGGGGCTCCCTGCGGATTCAGAGCAGCTTGAGATGCCCCATTTGCTCGATTACCTCGCCGACCGCGTGGTGCTGTGCGACGGTGCCATGGGAACCCAGGTCCAGGCGCGCAATCTCGATGTCGAGCGCGATTTTTTGGGCTTGGAAAACTGCACCGAGATCGTCTGCGAGAGCCGTCCCGACCTGATCCGCGAGATCCATCGCGGCTATCTCGAAGCCGGCTGCGACGCGGTCCAGACCAATAGCTTTGGCGGCTCGCCGATCACCCTGGGCGAGTTCGGGCTCGCCGACCGCGCCTTTGCCCTGAACCGTCTTGCCGCCGAGATCGCTTGCGAAGCCGTCGCCGAGTTCGCTCATGACGGCCGCACCCGGTTTGTGCTGGGCTCGGTCGGGCCGGGAACCCGCCTGCCCTCGCTCGGCCATGTCGCCTATCAGGAGATCGAAGACGCGCTGACGATGCAATGCGCCGGGCTGATCGGCGGCGGGGTTGACGCGATCATCGTCGAAACCTGCCAGGACCCGTTGCAGGTCAAGGCGGCGGTCAACGGCGCCAAGCGGGCACGCGCCGAGGCTGCCAAGGACACGCCGATCCTGGTCCAGGTCACGATCGAAACCACCGGCAGCCTGCTGGTTGGGGCCGACATCGCCGCCGCGGCGACGGTGATCCACGCGCTCGATGTGCCGATGATCGGGCTCAACTGCGCCACCGGCCCTCGCGAGATGGCGGAGCACGTCAAATGGCTCGGCGAGAACTGGCCGGGTCATATTTCGGTCCAGCCCAATGCCGGATTGCCCGAGCTGGTCGCCGGCCGTGCGCGATACCCGCTGGGCGCCGCCGAGCTCGCGCAGTGGATCGAGCGCTTTGTCGTCGAGGACGGGGTCAACATGATCGGCGGCTGCTGCGGCACCGAGATTGCCCACATCGCCGCCCTCGACACGATGCTGCGGCGTCTCGGCCGCGACCGCCCGCGACCCGGGCCGCGCGCCCGTCGCCCGGTCTGGACGCCCTCGGTCGCCTCACTCTACGGCCAGGTGGCGCTGCGCCAGGAAAACGCCTGGCTGTCCATCGGCGAGCGCTGCAACGCCAACGGCTCGCGCAAATTCCGCCAGCTGCAGGAGCAGGGCGACTGGGACGGCTGCATCGAGATCGGTCGCGAGCAGGTCAAGGAAGGCTCGCACACCCTCGATCTGTGCACCGCCTTTGTCGGGCGCGACGAGGTCGCCGACATGACCCAGGCGGTGTCCCGCCTGCGCGGTGCGGTCAATGCGCCGCTGGTCATCGATTCGACCGAATTTCCGGTGCTCGAAGCGGCGCTCAAGCTCTATGGCGGCAAGCCGATCGTCAATTCGATCAATTTCGAGGATGGCGAGGAGGCGGCTGACAAGCGCCTCAAGCTCGCCCGCCGCTTCGGCGCCGCGGTCATCGCCCTGACCATTGACGAAACCGGCATGGCCAAGGACGTCCCGCACAAGCTCGCCGTGGCGCGCCGGCTTCACAACTTTGCCTGCGGCAAGCATGGGCTGCCACCCTCGGACCTGTTGTTCGACCCGCTGACTTTTACGATCTGCACCGGCAACGCGGACGACCGCAGGCTCGGCCTAAATACCCTCGACGCGATCGAACAGATTGCGCAGGCCATGCCCGAATGCCAGATCATCCTCGGCCTCTCGAACATCTCGTTCGGGCTCAATCCGCCGGCGCGACAGATCCTGAACTCGGTCTTTCTCGACCATGCGCTGCGCCGCGGGCTGACCGGGGCGATCGTCCATTTCTCGCGGATCATGCCGTTGCACAAGATCCCGCCGGAGGAGGCGCGGATCGCCGAGGATCTGATCTTCGACCGGCGGCACGAGGGCTACGACCCGCTGCACGCCTTCATTGCCTTATTCGAGAACCGCGCGGTCGAAACCAGCGAGAAGAAGGGTCGGCCCGAGAAGCTCGAAGACCGGCTCGCCCAGCGCATTGTCGACGGCGACCGCCAGGGCCTTGACGCCGACCTCGATCTGGCGATGGCGAGCTATCGGCCGCTCGACATCATCAACGACATCCTGCTCGGCGGAATGAAGACAGTCGGCGAATTATTCGGCGCCGGCAAGATGCAGCTGCCCTTCGTGCTGCAATCGGCCGAGACGATGAAGGCGGCAGTGCGTTTTCTCGAACCGCTATATGGAGCGGCTCGCTGGCCAGGAGAGGGGTACGGTGGTGTTGGCGACGGTGCGCGGCGACGTGCACGACATCGGCAAGAACCTGGTAGACATCATCCTGACCAACAACGGCTACCGGGTCATTAATCTCGGCATCAAGCAGCCGATCGGGGCCATCCTTGAAGCTGCGGCGGCGCAACAGGCGGACGCTGTCGGCATGTCGGGGCTTTTGGTCAAATCGACCGTGGTGATGCGCGAGAACCTCGAAGAGATGAGCCGGCAGGGGTTGACCTTGCCGGTCATGCTCGGCGGCGCCGCGTTGACCCGCCGCTATGTCGAGGAGGATTGCGTCAAAGCCTATGCGGCGGGCCGCGTCGCCTATGCGCGCGACGCCTTCGACGGGCTCGGCCTGATGGACAAGATCGTCAACGGCAAGTTCGACGCCCATCTCGAAGAGGTCCGGGCCAAGAACGAGGGCCGCACGGTCAAGCCGTCGCGCAAGCTCGGCCGCGCCGCCGACCCGCGGCCGTTAAGGCCGGTCGATGTAGATGAGATCCGCCTGCGCCGGACCGAGCTGACCCGCGGCGTGCCGGTGCCGCAGCCGCCCTTCTGGGGGCCGCGCACGATCGAGCGAGTATCGCCAAAGGCGGTCGTGCCGTATCTCAACGAGCGCATGCTGTACCAATTCCAATGGGGCTACCGCAAAGACGGCAAGAGCCTGGACGAGTTCCGCGAATGGGCCAAGGACGAGCTGCGGCCGGTATTGCGGCGCATTCTCGACATTGCGATCCGCGAGGAAATCCTGGTCCCGCAGGCCGCCTACGGCTATTGGCCGTGCGCTGCCGAGGGCAACGACGTGGTCCTGTTCGACCCCGACGGAGAGCGGCAGGTGACCCGCTTCTCGTTCCCGCGCCAGAACAAGGAGGGCGGGTTGTGCGTCGCCGATTTCTTTCGCGACATTGCCGAGCCCGAGCGCGACGTGATCGGATTGCAGGTGGTGACGATGGGAAAGCGCGCCTCGGAGGCCGCACGCGAGTGGTTCGCCGACAATCGATACCAGGATTACCTCTACCTGCACGGACTCTCGGTCGAGATGGCCGAGGCGCTCGCCGAGTATCTGCACCGGCGGATCCGCGGCGAACTGGGCTTTGCCGGCGAGGAAGCGCGCGACGCCGAGGCGATGCTGGCACAAGGCTATCGCGGCAGCCGCTATTCGTTCGGCTATCCGGCCTGCCCGAACCTCGCCGATCAGAGGCAGCTGTTGGCGCTGCTGCGCGCCGAGGAGATCGGCATCACCCTCTCCGAGGAAGACCAGCTCGATCCCGAGCAATCGACCTCGGCGATCGTCGTCCACCACCCGGAGGCGAAGTATTTCTCGGTATAACAGCCGGCGACAATTTATCGGGGGGTTGATCGAGACGTTGACCAGGCACATCGCAGTTACGTAACGCTGGAGCGGGCGCATAGTCAGCCGAAACGCTGCGCAGCGATCCTCCCTCCGTTGTGTCGATGGTCGTGATATGCTACCCTCAGTCGTGTTGAAACAGAGGCGAAGCGTGCTCCGCTGCCGAGGTCGACGGTCCTTCCGGCGCGTCGCTCCGACGCTGCTTTCGTTGGCGCTGGCCGCCTGTGTCGCAGCGCGGGCGCCGCCGGAGCAAAACCCGTTTGTCGGGACCTGGGCTGATCCCGATAACGACACGATCGCCATTCGCCAGGACACGGTCGTCCAGAACCAGTCCGATGGGCGGAGAACCGCTCTTGACGGCAGCACCTGCGGCGGCACGTTCAGCTTTGTCTACGCCACCTGGAGCCGCCAGGCGCTGGCCGCGCTGCTGCCGCGCCAGCCTGATCTCGGCAAGCAATTGTCCGATCTGCTGGTAGCGCCGACTTATCCCGTTGCCGCGCTCCGTTGCGCCCATGGCGACCAAACCTATGTCCTGTTGAATGATCGCCAGCTGGTGGCGATCTACCGCGACGGCGACATCGGAGCCGTCGAGCGGCTGGCGCGGCGCTGATCTGTGTTATGTTATATTTTAGAATGGAAATTATGGTTGCGTGTGGACCGGATGGTAGTAGGGCTCGCTAGAACTGAGCGGTGGGGATCGCTCTTCTATCCCGCTCTGATGAGCCTCGGGATGGGGATGCTTGCGTCCTGCGCCGCCAAGCCGCCGCCGGCCCCGGCGCCGATATTGGCGATCGAGCCGCCGCCCGCGCTTCCGCTGCCGCCGGCGCCGCGGCGCCGGTTCTTCCCGGTCCCGCAGCGCAAGCCGGAGCCGCCGCCGGTTGCCGGCGCCGCACCCGAGAGTGCCGACGAGGCTGTCGCAATGGGCGAACCCGGGGCGATAAGCGGACCAGGGGCGAACGAGCCCGGGGCGGCCGTGCAGAGCTCACTGCCGCCGCCGCAGACAAAACAGCTTGTCGGGCTCGACCAACCGGCGGCGGTGCACCTGTTCGGAGCCGCGACCGAGCAGTCCGCGGCACCTCCGGCTACGGTCTGGCGCTATCGCAACGCCACCTGCGAACTCGATCTGTTCTTTTATCTTGATCTGCGCAGCGGCAAAATGCGGGCGCTGCACTACAAGTTCAAAGGCGACGCCGCCGATCCGGCCGGGCAGCAGGATTGCCTGCGCTCGCTGGTAGTCGCCCGCGGGAGTTAGAGCCGATTTTGACCATGCCCCACCTGCTTCTCGTTGACGACGACGATCTGTTTCGCGAATCGCTCGGCCTCAACCTGATCGACGAAGGATACGAGGTTACCAGTTTCGATAACGGCCGCGACGCGCTCGCCTATCTCGAAGACGGCGGGGGCGCCGATGCGATGCTGCTCGACTGGCGCATGCCGCAGCTGACCGGCATCGAGGTGCTGCGGCGCATGCGCGGGCGCGGGATCGCGATCCCGGTGATTTTTCTGACGGCACTCTCCGACGACATCTACGAAGAAGCCGCGCTCGCCGGAGGTGCGATCGATTTTATCGACAAGGCGCGGCGCCTACCGATCCTGGTCAAGCGCCTGCAGCTGATCACCGAGGGCGCACGGCCCGCCGCGGAATTCGAGACCCCGCGGCCCGATACGCTGCGGCTCGGCCTGTTGGAGCTGCGCTTCGACACCAATCGCGCCCAGTGGGCGGGGCGGACCATCGACCTGACCTTGACCGAATTCAGGATCCTGGCGCTGCTCGCTGAGAACGCCGGGCATGACGTTGGTTATCGCGAGATCTATGATCTCGTGCACGGCAAGGACTTCGTCGCCGGTCATGGGGCAGAGGGGTACCGCGCCAATGTCCGTACCTTCATCAAGCGTATCCGTAAGAAGTTCCGCGACAGCGATCCCGATTTCGACCTCATCCATAACTACGCCGGTTTTGGATACCGCTGGACCTCCCAGCCCTAGGCCTCGGCACGGACTGCGCTGGGCGTGGTCGCTGACGGTAAAAACCGGGCTCCTTGCGGTCATCTTTCTGCTGGTCCCCGTCTTTCTCTATATAGAATTCCGAAACGCCTACGAGCAGAGTCAGCAGCTGCTGCTACGCAGCGTGCGCGAGGAAGGCCGGGTGATCAGCCAATCGTTGCTGCCGCTGCTGCAGACCGCCGATATCAACTCGCTTCCCCAGCTCGGCCCCACCCTCGCCCGCTTTGCCGGCGAGGTGACGACGATCAAGCTGCTGCTGGCCCCTGCCGGTGCGGGCAGTGACGGCTTTTATTATGTGGCGTCGTGGCCCACCGTGGTCGGTCCCGCCAACCTGCAGGCCGAACGCGATACTCTGGCGAAGCAGGGCGTGCTCGCGCGTCTCGCTCAGAACTGCCGCGGCGAACTGCCGTATTCGCTGATCTACCATCGCCCGACCGGCGGCGCCGAGATCGTGACCGCGGTGACGCCGCTGGCGACCGCAACGGGGTGCTGGGCGGTGGTTGCTTCGTTTTCCCAGGACGCGTTCCCATCGGCATATCTCGGCCAGCCCTATTGGGCGACGCCGCCGGTGCGGATCGCGGCGCTGATCTATCTCGCAATGGCCGCGATTACCTTTTCCACCCTGTTTGGCGTGCGCGGCGGGCTGCGCCGCTTTGCCCGGCGGGCGCGGCGGAATTCGCGACCAGGGGCCCGATGCCGGGTCGTTCGGCGCCAGGGCCGACGTGCCGGAGCTGGCCGAGGTCGCCGCCGAATTCGACCGCATGGTCGAAGCCCTGCACCGCTCCGCCGCGGAAATTCGGCAGACGGCGGAGGACAACGCCCACGCCTTCAAGACGCCGATCGCGGTGATCCGCCAGTCGCTCGAGCCGTTGCGCCGCGCGCTCCCCGAGGACAACAACCGCGCCCAGCGGGCGATCGGCGTGGTCGAGCATGCGCTCGACCGGCTCGACGGCCTCGTCGCCTCGGCGCGGGAGCTCGACGAGGCCGCCGCCGACCTGATTTACGAGCCGCTGGTGCCGGTCGATCTCGGACGGGTCATCGGCCGGATGATCCAGACCCGTTCGGCGATTCTCGACGAGCGCGACGTGACGATCGTTCTGGCCAGCCGCGACCTGACGATCACCGCAGACCTCTTGCCCGGCCTTTATGTGCTCGGCAGCGAGGCGATGATCGAGACCGTCCTCGACAATCTGATCGACAACGCCGTGTCTTTCTCGCCGTCGGGCAGCGAGATCCTGGTGCACCTGACCCATGACGGCCGCTTTGCCCATCTGACGGTTTCCGACCGCGGCCCCGGCGTACCCGACGAGCAGATCGAGCGAATCTTCGAGCGCTACTACTCCGAACGCCGGGCCGAGGCGGTCGGCGAAATGCCCGGCAGCTATTTCGGGATCGGCTTGTGGATCGCCCGCCGCAATGTCGAAGCGATGGGCGGGATGATCGCCGCCGAGAACCGCAGACCGCACGGTCTGACCGTGCATATCCGGCTGCCGCTGGCGCCCGGCCGCGGCTGAGCCGAGGACCATCGGCAGTGGAACCGCGGCTGAAGACCGGCTTGTGGGTCAAAGCATTGATCCGCCGTTGCGACCTCGCCGCGATTGCTGTCGCGGTGGTCTCCCGCGGCGACGGCGATTCGGGCGCGGTGCTGATCAAGCTCAACGGCCGCGACGAGGGCTGCGCGGTGCTGACTCAGGCGCGCGGACCGGACGGCGAGCTCCTTTGGATGCGCGCCACTGGCCCGTCTGTGGTCGCCGAAGCCGACGCGGATGACTATATCTCGCGCCAGAGTCGACGCGACCCGGATCTGTGGGTGGTCGAGATCGAGAGCGGTTCGCCGGCGAACGTCCTCGACGGCCGCATCGTTTGACCGGCGCCGGCGGCGCAATCGCGAGCACCAGGCCATAGGACCTAGAATGGGGTGCAGCATCCTGATCGTCGACGACGAGCCCGATGTGGCCGACCTGTTTCGCCAGCGCTTTCGCCGCGAGGCGCGCCGGGGTGAATATGTCCTCCACTTCGCCGCATCGGGAGAGGAGGCGCTGCGCCGCCTCGACGAGATCGGCCCGGGGCTGATCGTCATCCTTTCCGACATCAACATGCCAGGGATGGACGGATTGGCCCTGCTGGGCGAGATCAAGCGCCGCCGGCCGGAGCTGCCGGTGGTCATGGTGACGGCCTACGGCGACGATCGGCGCATGCGGCGGGCCGAGGAGCTCGGTGCCGCCGCCTTTCTCGGCAAGCCGGTCGATTTCGACGAGCTGAAGCGCCGCTTGGCCGCGCTCGCAACGCAGCACTCGGCCCCCTGACCCGCCGACGGAGCAGGGGACACATGCGGGTCAAACTCGTTGCTTCGCCCAAAGCCCAAACTCGTTGCTTCGCCCAAGGGTGGTATGCACCGTCGTGCAAAGCGACAGCGGGGCGCGAGGAAATGTCGGCGGCAGGGAGGCGCAGGGGGCTGGCCGGAGCGTCTGTCGTGCTGTTGATTCTGCTCGCCGGTCTGACGACGCCGTTCTTCGCCGCCGCCACGCCTCCCGTCGCCGCGTCCTCCGATGCCGCGCCGTCCGACAGGGACGCCGCCGTGGCCCGCAGCTTGGCGGAGATGCTGCGCGATGCGCGAGCCGTTATCTCCAACAACGAGGATCTGATCAACAATCCCGAAATGGGCGACAAGCATCTGACCGGCGATAAAGTCCTCGGCGAAGCGATCGTGCTGTACCGCAAGACGACCGGTGCCGATCCGACCGCGATCGACCCGGCCTCCTACCAGGGCCGGCTGATGCGCGCGATGATGAACGCCATCGTCAAGGTGATGAACGACAACCAGGTGACGATCAACGAGAAGGGGACCGGTTTCAAGGGCTTCATACCGGCGGTGTTCGGCCGTCTGGTCAGCGAGGCGTTCAACGATCTGGCAAAGGGCGAAGCCCTGCTCAAGGTCACGGCACCCCCCGACCTCGTGCGCAACCGCAAGGCGCTGCCCGACGCCTGGGAGAAGCGGGTCATCGAGACCAAGCTGCGCGACCCCGGCTGGCCGCGCGGCCAGCCCTATTCGGCCACGGTCGAGACCGACGGCCGGACGGCCTATCGCTTCGCCGTTCCCGAGTATTATACCGCCTCCTGTCTCGCCTGCCACGGGACTCCCAAGGGCGCGCCCGACATTACCGGGTATCCAAAAGAAGGGCGAAAGCTGGGCGACCTCGGCGGCGTCATGAGCATCAACCTGTTCCGCTGAGGAGGCCGGCGTGGCGCCAGCTTTATCATGGCCCGGCTGACGATCCGGACCCGGCTGATCCTGCTGTCGAGCGTGCTGCTGCTCGCGCTGATCGCAACCAACTCGTACCTCAACCACAAGCTCGCCGAGAATTCGGCTGGAATGGTCAAGACAGCCGAGCTGCTCGGCGTCATCGAAGAGGCGAACAGCGCGCAGATCGCCTTTGGCGAGATGCGTTATTGGATGACCGACCTCGCCGTCGGCATGCTGATGTTGTCCGAACGCAATGCCGCCGCGGCCCGGACGCGCATCGAGCAGGACCTCGATCGGCTGGCGCGTTACCACCCGCGGGCCGTTGCCGCGGTGCGCGGTGAGCTTTTGCAATACCATGGGCTCGCCCACAAGGCGGTCGACGAATACACCAACGACCACCGGGTGATCGGCAACTCGCTGTTGGCGCAGGCGAGCGAGCACAGCGTCGAAGTCGACCGGCTGCTCTCCGCGATCGTCGCCGAGCAGACCCGCGAGGCGGTCGCCGCCCGCGAACGTGTCGTTGCCGAAGCGGCGGCGGCCGCCCGGGTGTCGCGCATCGTGGTCTCGGCCGCGGTGCTGGTCGGCGTTTTGCTGACCTTCCTGGTGCTGCGCTCGATCGCGGTTCCGCTGCACCGGCTGGTGGTGGCGATGCGTGGTCTCAACGCCGGCGATCTCGCGGTCACGATCCCCGCGGCCGGGCCGGACGAGATCGGCGCGATGGCCCGCACCCTCGCCGCCTTTCGCGACACGCTCCAAGAACTCCGGCAATTGATCGAGGAGCAGCGCCGTCGCGAAAACGAGTTGCGCGCCGCTCACGACCAGCTCAAGGCGGCGCAGACCAATCTGATCCAGGCGGAAAAGATGGCGTCCCTGGGCCAGCTGACCGCCGGCATCGCCCACGAGATCAAGAACCCGCTCAATTTCGTCAACAACTTCGCCGACTTGTCGCGCGAACTGCTCGACGAGCTGAAGGATACGATCGCCTCGCCGCACCACGCCGACGGAGCCGAGGATCGCGAGGAACTGCTGACGACCCTCGACGCCAACCTCGCCAAGATCTCCGAGCATGGCCGTCGCGCCGACGGCATCGTCAAAAGCATGCTGCTGCATTCGCGCGGCGACGCCGGCGAACGCCGGCAAAGCGACCTCAACGCACTGGTCGAGGAGGCGCTCAACCTCGCCTATCACGGCGCCCGCGCCCAGGACCAGAGCTTCAACGTCACCCTGGAGCGCGACTTCGACCGCGGCCTCGGGCCCCTCGAACTCGTGCCGCAGGACGTCACCCGGGTGTTCTTGAACCTGTTCGCCAATGCCTTCTATGCCGTCAACAAGCGACGCCGCGAGGGCAGCGACCCGACATTCGCCCCGCTCCTCAAGATCGTGACCCGCAATCGCGGCGAGACGGTCGAGGTGCGGGTGCGCGACAACGGCGCCGGCATGCCGCCCGAGGTGCGCGACAAGGCGTTCACCCCGTTCTTTACCACCAAGCCGACCGGCGAAGGCACCGGGCTCGGCCTGTCGATCAGCTACGACATCGTGGTTCAGGAGCATGGCGGCACGATCGCCGTCGACAGCGAGCCCGGCGAGTTCACCGAATTCACCATCCATCTGCCGCGGCAACCGGTTGCTGCCGCGCCCGCCGCGACCGGGGTGTCGGCATGAGCGGCGCCGGCCCGCCTGTCGACCGATCCGGGCACCCGAATATCGAGATCATCGAGGCGACCACCGGGTTCGAGCGCTTTTTGCGGATGGAGGTCATTCGATTCCGGCACCGGCTGTTCGACGGCGAATGGAGCACGCCGCAGACTCATGACGTGCTGCGGCGCGGCCCGGCGGTGGGGATCGTGCTGTACGACCCCGATCATGACCGGGTCGTGCTGGTCGAGCAGCTGCGCCTGCCGGCATTGCTGGCCGGGGCCAGGCCCTGGCAGATCGAAATCGTCGCCGGGCTGGTTGGCGCCGGCGAGACGCCGGAGCGGGTCGCAATCCGCGAGACGCACGAAGAGACCGGCCTCGTCCTCGACGGGAACAGCGAGCTGGTGCCGATCCAGCGCTATCTGCCGTCCCCCGGCGCCTCGGACGAGAGCGTTTTCCTGTTCTGCGCCCGGGTCGATGCGAGCGCCGCCTCTGGCGTGCACGGCGTCCCCGAGGAGGGCGAGGACATCCGAATTGTGGTCAAGGCCATTGCCGAAATCTCAGCGATGCTCGACGCCGGCGCGATCGAGAACGGCCACACCCTCGTCGCCCTCTATTGGCTGCTGCGCCACCGCGACCATCTGCGCCGGCTGTGGCGCGCCGTTTGACGCCAGCCGCAGCGCCCTTGTCCTTGCCACGCGATTGACTTTGAGCATCTCGCGCATCGGCTCATCACGGGTGATGCAGCAACACGCCGAGTATCGCGATGGTCGCTGCGGCATTGATGCCGATTGCCCAGGTCAATACCCCAAACCGGGCTTTTACTTCGGCGCGAAACGATACCAAATTGGTTTCCAGTCGATCGAGACGAGCATCGAATGAAGCTAGACGGGCTTCGTAATCCGCCAGGTCCTCGGCGGCCTCCCGCGCCTTATCGTCGGGCGCGCCCGCGCTCAACAGCGCATCCTTAGGTCTTGGACAGCATCAGAGGCATGTTATCCGCCGGTGATCTGAGAGGTTTGCGTCGCCAAGGGCGGACAGCCGATCCTGGCGTGAGGGGCGCCGATCATCGCGATCCAAATTCCTTGAAGTGCTTGGACAACGCCAGACCCTGGCGCTGGTATGACGAGCCGATGGCGCGGCCGTAGAGCTTGTCGGGCCGGGCGATCAGCCGCTCGTAGACGAGCCGCCCCAGCACCTGGCCGTCCTCGATCAGGAACGGCACCTCGTGCGAGCGCACTTCGAGGACGGCGCGGCTGCCGGTCCCGCCAGTTTCGGAGGTGCCGAACCCAGGATCGAAAAATCCGGCGAAATGCACCCGGAACTCGCCGACAAAAGTGTGGTAGGGCCGCATTTCGGCGGCGTGGTCGGGCGGCACCACGACCGCCTCGCGCGAAGCGAGGATGTAGAAATCATGCGGATCGAGCACGATCCCGCCGGCCGATCCCGGCCCGCGGTGGACCTGAACCGGCTCCCAGAAATCGCGCGGGTCGTAATGGTGCACCCGGTCGACATCGACGAGATCGGTGTGGCGGCGCGCCTTGTAGCCGACGATCCCGGTCGATTTGTCGCCGGCGACGTCGACGGTGAAGGCGAGCCCGTCGCGGATCGCGTCGGGCGCTGGAGCTTCGCCCTCCGGAGCCTCGACCAGCCCGACCTCGTCGTGCAGCCGGCGCAGCGCGGTGTCGCCGAACAGGGGCGAGCCGCGGCGAACGCGCAGCTGCACCAGGCTCGACCCGGTGCGCGCCAGGATGCTGAACGAGCGCGGCGAAATCTCGGCGAAGAGCGGGCCCTTGTAGCCCTCCCGCACCCGGTCGAACTCGGTGCCGTAGTCGGTGATGACCCGCGCAAACACATCGAGCCGGCCGATCGAGCTCTTCGGGTTGGCGAGTGCCGTGGTGCGCTTGCGCAACGCGACCGACTCGAACAACGGCACGATGTAGACGCAGTCCTTTTCGAGGACCGCACCCTGGGTCAGACCGATCCGGTGCATCGAGAGGAAGTCGAGCTTGTCGCGCACCCGCGCCCGCGCGCCCGGCAGAAAGCTCGCCCGAACCCGATAGGCGACCTCGCCCAGGCGCAGGTCGATGCTGGCCGGCTGGATCTGCTCGTCGCCGATCGGCTGCGTCGACAGGATCTCGCGCCCGACCGCCACCGCCTCGCGCAGCATCTGCGAGGGCAGCAGCCCGGTCGAGCGCTCGCTGTCCACAGGCTCCGACAGGGGAAATAGGCTGGCCTCGATCATGCAGCTTGGTTCCGTCCAAATGGGCCGGTCCCTTCTAGGCCAACGCAAGGCCGAAGAAAACCGCGACCCGATACCCCGGCCACAAAGGCCGCCCTGGACCTGTTCCCCTGTTATTTGCAGGAAAAATGGAGGCGAGCCTGCCGCTCTCGCCGCCGAATTTCGAGGAGCTCGGGCCTCGTGTCGGGACGAGCCTGGGAGGAGGCGATAAAGGCGGATCCACGCTGATGTGAGTAGCACCCAATTGTGTCTTTTTTCACAATCAACCACGCACGCCGGCTGGGATGCGGCAGCGCCAGTAAAACCCGTGACCTCTGCGCCCGTTCGCGCTCCGGTGTTGCGTCCCCGGGTGCGGCAACCGATAGTCTTTTGGGCGAGAAGCTGGCGGATGGAGGGAGGCATGCAGATCCGCGACGGCTTTGTCGGGGCGGTCGGTAACACGCCGCTGATCAAGTTGCAGCGGGCCTCGGAGCAGACCGGGTGCACGATCCTCGGCAAGGCCGAATTCCTAAACCCCGGCGGCTCGGTCAAGGACCGGGCGGCCTTGGCGATCATCGCCGATGCCGAGGAGCGCGGGCTCTTAAAGCCGGGCGGGGTCGTCGTCGAGGGCACTGCCGGCAATACCGGGATCGGCCTGGCGCTGGTCGGCAACGCGCGCGGCTACCGCACGGTCATCGTCATGCCCGAGACGCAGAGCCAGGAAAAGAAGGACATGCTGCTTTTGTGCGGCGCCGATCTGCGGCTCGTGCCCGCCGTGCCCTACGCCAACCCGAATAATTACGTGCGCTATTCGGAGCGGCTCGCGGCCGAGATCGCGGCCGAGGAGCCGAACGGGGCGATCTGGGCGAACCAGTTCGACAATCTCGCCAACCGCCGCGGCCATTACGAGACGACCGGCCCCGAGATCTGGGACGGGACCGACGGCCGGGTCGACGGCTTCACCTGCTCGGTCGGCACCGGCGGCACCTTGTCGGGGGTAGGCATCGCGCTGAAGGAACGCAACCGAGACGTCAAAATCTATTTGTCGGACCCGATGGGTTCGGGGCTTTATCGCTGGTACGAGAATGGCGAGCTGAAGCCCGAGGGCAACTCGATTACCGAGGGGATCGGCAACAACCGGGTGACCCGGAACCTCGAGGGGGCGCCCCTCGACGGCCAGTTCCAGATCCCCGATGGCGAGGCGCTGCCGGTGTTGTTCGACCTGGTGCGCGAGGAGGGGCTGGTGCTCGGCGGCTCGACCGGGATCAATGTCTGCGGCGCGATCCGGCTGGCGCGGCTCTTGGGCCCCGGCCACACGATCGTGACGATCCTCGCCGATTCCGGCACCCGCTATCAGTCGAAGCTGTTCAACCCGGCTTTTCTGAGGGAGAAGAACCTGCCAGTGCCGGGTTGGCTGTAAACGTCGATTGAAGCTTCCATCCCGGCGAAGGCCGGGACCCATTTTTCGGCCCGTTCGATGTCCTTCGTCTACCTGCTCGCCAATAAACCCTATGGAACTCTATATGTCGGGGTGACTTCGGATCTCTCGCGCCGGATTTCGGAGCACAGAGTAAAGCTGGTGCCTGGTTTCACCGCGAAATACGGGATCAATCGCTTGGTCTGGTTCGAAGTGCATGAGGAGCACGCTTCCGCACTGCAGCGGGAAAAGCGGATCAAGGGGTGGAAGCGCGATTGGAAGATCAATCTAATCGAGAGAGACAACCCGCATTGGCGCGACCTGTCGAATGATATACCAGCTTGATCCGCAGGTTGCTGCGCTGGTCTGAATGGGTCCCGGCCTGCGCCGGGATGGAGAAATGGGGATGGGCGGATGACCGAGCTGCTGTTTCGCGAGGATGGCTATCGGCGCCGCTGCGTGGCGCGGGTGGTGGGCGGCGATGCGCGGGGGATCCGGCTCGACCGCACCGTGTTTTATCCGGCCGGCGGCGGCCAGCCTGGCGATGAGGGCGTGCTGCGGCTCGCCTCGGGCGAGACGATCGGGATTGTCGACACGGTCAAGGGCGAGGCTGCGGACGAGGTGGTGCATGTGCCGGCGCCGGGCGCGACGTTACCCGAAACCGGCACCGAGCTCACCGCCGAGATCGATTGGGAGCGGCGCCATCGGCTGATGCGCATGCACACCTGTCTTCATCTGCTGTGCAGTATCGTTCCGGGAGCGGTGACCGGCGGCCAGGTCGCCGACGGGCGCGGGCGGCTCGATTTCGACGTGCCGGGGTCGAGCCTGGACAAAGAAACGCTTGCGGCCGGGCTCAACGCGCTGATTACGCAGGCCCACCCGGTGGCCCCGCGGTGGATCGGCGATGACGAGCTCGCCGCCCAGCCCGAGCTGGTCCGCACAATGTCGGTCAAGCCGCCGACCGGCACGGGTCAAGTGCGGCTGATCGAGATTGGTGGCGTCGATCTGCAGCCCTGCGGCGGGACCCACATCCGCAACACCGCCGAGATCGGCCCGGTCGTCGTCAGCAAGATCGAAAACAAGGGCCGGCAGAACCGCCGGGTGATCGTCGTTTTCGCCAAGTGAAGGAAGAGGAAGACGACGCGATGCCCTTTGCCCATCCCCAATCCCTGGTCAGCACCGAATGGCTGGCGGCGCATCTGCGCGATCCGAACATCCGGATCGTCGACTGCTCGTTCAAACTGCCGGGGATTCTGCCGACCGCACGGGCGGATTACGAGCGCGGCCATATCCCCGGCGCGGTGTTTTTCGACATCGACGATATCGCCGCACCCGGCGCCGACCTGCCGCACATGATCCCGTCGGCCGATCTTTTCGCGCAAAAGATCGGCGCGCTCGGCATCGGCGACGATGACCGGGTCGTCGTCTACGACGGCAACGGGCTGTCTTCGGCCGGGCGGGCCTGGTGGATGCTGCGGCTCTTCGGCCATCCCGAGGTGGCGCTGCTCGACGGCGGGCTGCCCCAATGGAAGGCGGAGGGGCGGCCGGTCGACACCGCGATCCCGGCCCCGCCGCCGCGGCGTTTCACGGCGCGGTTCGATCCGGCGCTGGTCCGCGACAAGGCGGTGCTGATTGGCAACCTCGCGACCCGGGCCGAGCAGGTCCTCGATGCGCGCGCCGCCGGCCGCTTTGCCGGCACCACTCCCGAAAGCCGGCCCGGCCTGCGCAGCGGCCATATTCCGGGGAGCCGCAACCTGCCCTATGAAGCGCTGACCGATCCCAAGACGCACCAGCTGCGCAATGCCGATCAGCTGAGCCGGCTGTTCGAGGCGGCCGGGGTCGCCCTCGACCGGCCGATCGTGACCAGCTGCGGCTCGGGCGTCACCGCCTGCGCACTGGCCTTTGCCCTCCATCTGATCGGCCACCCCGGCGCCGCGGTTTATGACGGGTCGTGGTCGGAATGGGGCCGGCCCGGCGACACCCCGGTCGAAACCGGTCCGGCAAAGGCGTGAGCCGCCGTGCTCCACGACACCATCACTTATCTCGAAATGCTGGCGCATCCGAGCGGGGCGCGAGCGCCGATCCCGGCCGGCAAGCTCGCGCTGATGCGGGCGGAAAGCTGCACCGTTTCGTTCTATCGTTACATCTACGGCGCGGTCGGCGAGCCTTGGCTGTGGTTCGAGCGCCGGCTATTCGGCGACGCCGCTTTGGCCGAGCTGATCGCCACGCCGACGCTGGAGATTTTTGTGCTCTACGTGGGCGGCGTGCCGGCCGGGTTTTTCGAGCTCGACACCGCCGAGCGGCGCGAGACCAAATTGTGCTATTTCGGGCTCGTCCCCGATTTCATCGGCCGCGGCTATGGCGCCTACATGCTGCAGGCGGCGATCGACCGGGCTTGGACCGCGCGGCCGATCGACCGGTTCTGGCTGCACACCTCGACCTACGACCATCCGCACGCCCTGCGGGTCTACCAGCGCGCCGGATTTAGCGTCTATGCCCGCCGCCCGGTATCGTTCGAGGATCCGCGGCTGCACGGGATTCTGCCGCGCACAGTGACCCACCGCCTGTTGCCGCCGCTCACCCCTTGATGCACAAGGCGCACCGTGCGGCCTGAGCCATATCGGCTTCAGCTGCATTGTTCGACCGGCATGACAATCGAGAGGATACCCGCGGGGTGATCCATTCATTCGCGACCGACTGCGACGACCCGACGATCGACGCGCGCGATGGCCGCGTCGGCAAGCAAAAGATCGAAGACACCGGGCCACTGACCAAGAAGCGGATGGAACCGATCGACGATGACATTGCCGAGCGCTCGGCGAGGCCTAGCCGAACACCTCAGAAAGTGGTAGATGCACGTGGCGCGCTCCGAGGGGGAGCTGGTCATGACTAATCTTGCCGAACCGCCGGTCGCCGTGCATGCCGCGACGCGCCGCTCGCGCCGTGTGTCGGTCATTTGGATCATCCCGCTGGTGGCGCTGGCGATCGGCGCCTGGCTCGCCTGGGACACCTGGTCGAAGCAAGGGCCGACGATCACCGTCACCTTCGACACCGCCGAGGGCCTGCAGGCCGGGCAATCGCAGCTCAAGTTCAAGGACATCGTCTTCGGCACGGTCAAGAGCCTGGAGCTCTCCCCCGACCACAATCACGTGGTGGTCGAAATCGCCACGACCCGGCAGGCCGAGCCGCTGTTGACCCACAAGACGGTCTTTTGGGTGGTCAAGCCGCGCCTCTTCGCCGGCGCCATCTCGGGCCTGCAGACCCTGTTCTCGGGCAGCTATGTCGGCATGCTGCCGGGCGCCACCGCCGGCCAGGCGCAGCGCAAGTTCGTCGGGCGTGAGGACCCGCCGATCCTCGAGGCCCACATCCCGGGCCGCATCTTTTACCTGAAGGCGAGCCGTCTCGGCTCGATCTCGCTCGGCTCGCCGATCTTTTACCGCGGTCTCGGCGTCGGCGAAGTGCTCGGCTGGGACATCGCCGACATGGCGAAATACGTGACGATCCACGCCTTTGTCAGGGCGCCCTACGACACCTATGTGCATGACAATACCCGGTTCTGGAACGCCTCGGGGCTATCGATCAAGCTCGCCGGAACCGGGCTGAAAGTCGAGGTCGAGTTGCTGCGCGCGGTGCTGCTCGGCGGCGTCGCGTTCGCCACGCCCGAAACCGAGCGCCGGATCGCGGCGGCGAGCCTCGAAGACCACGTCTTCCCGCTGTTCGCCGACCAGGAGACGGCGGACGCCGCGTCCTACACGACGAAGATCCCGGTCGTGTCGTACTTTCCGGGCTCGGTCAGCGGGCTCGGGCCCGGTTCCCCGGTCACCATTCACGGCCTCGTCGTCGGTCACGTGACCGATGTGCGGCTCATTTACGACCGGGCCAAGGACGCGGTCCTGGCGCCGGTGCGCTTCGAGGTCGAGCCCGAGCGGGTGCTCGGCGTTGGCGTCAGAATTTTCAAGAACCCGGCCGAGGCGGTCGACGCGCTCTTGCAGAAGGGCTTGCGGGCGACCGTGCAGAGCGCGAGCCTGATCACCGGCCAGCAGCAGGTGGCGCTCGATTTCGTGCCCGACGCACCACCGGCCAAGCTCGCCATGGAGGGCGAGGATTTCGTCCTGCCGACGGCACCCGGCGGCGGGTTCGCCGGGCTGCAGGCCTCGGCCAACGACCTCTTGGACAAGGTCAACACGATCCCGTTCGATCAGATTGGCAAAAACCTCGACGCCATCCTGAAATCGGTCAACGATCTGGCCAGCGGGCCGCAAATGCGCGAGGCGCTGAGCAAGCTCTCGGCGACGCTCGCCACCGCCGACGTGTTTACCCGCAACCTCAACAGCGGCACCGCGCCGGCCTTCAAGCAATTGCCGCAAATGGCGGCCCAGCTGCAAAAGACGGTGACCAACGCCAACAAGCTCCTGGTCTCGCTCGACAGCGGCTATGGCGACAACACCCGGTTCAACCGCGACATGGAGCGGCTGCTCGCCCAGGCCAACGACGCGGTCTCTTCGATCCGGGCGCTCGCCGATCTGTTGGCGCGCCATCCGGAGGCGCTGATCAAGGGGCGGCCTGGCGGAGGTGTGGAATGAGCCGGGGGCCGCGGCTGCTGCGCATTGCGGCGCTGGCATTCGCCGCCGCACTCGCCGCCTGCTCCTCGCCCGATCCGGTGCTCTATACGCTGGCCCCGGCCCAGGGCGCGGTCTATGGCGGCGGACCCCGGGTCGTGCTCCTGCACCAGATCGCGATCGCGCGCTACCTCGAACGCTCGCAGATCGTCCGCTCGTCCGAAGACTACCGGCTGGCCGTCCTGGAGAACGACTGGTGGGGCGAGCCGCTGCCGGCGATGCTGAGCCGGGTGCTGGTCGAGGAATTGGACCAGCGCCTGCCGCACAGCGTCGTGATCGCCGACAATGGCGCGGTTTCAGCCAAGCCCGACGCCACGGTCGAGTTGAACGTCCAACGGCTCGATGAGGACGCCGCCGGCAACGTCGTGCTGCAGGCGCAGGCGGCGGTGCGGTTCGATGACCGGGGCCTTCCGGCGCTGAGGAGCTTCCGCTTCAGCGTGCCGCCGCCCGCACCCGGCGTTCCAGGCGAGGTCGCGGCGATCAGCGCCGCGGTCGGCCGTCTCGCCGACGGCATCGCGCCGATGCTGACCGGTCCCGGCGCCTTTGCCGGGGCCGCCGCCGAGTGAGACGGCCGGAACCGGTCTCCTCGGCGATGCCCTCCGCGGCCATGCGCTCCGCGAGAACCCCCGCGACCTTGCCGCAGCTGCGCGAATGCCCGGGCTGCGGGCTCATTCAGATGGTGCCGGCGCTGACCCCTGGCTTGAGCGCGCAATGTGCGCGCTGCCCGACCATCTTGCGCCGCGCCAGCGCCCATCGCCTCGACCACATTATGGCCCTGACCGTGGCCGCCCTGGTGCTGCTCGCGGTCATGTGCGCTTCCACATTGATGAGCGTCGCAGACCGCCGGTATCCGCCATGCCGCCGACTTGTTTTCGGGGCCGGAGGAGCTGGTGCGACAGAACATGGCGCCGCTCGCCGCGGTGGTGCTGTTCGTGACCGTGCTGGCGCCGTTCGTGCGGCTCCTGGGCACGCTCTACGTGCTGGTCCGCGCCCACGAGAGGACCCCCCCGCGCCATCTGCGCCTGATCTTCGCGCTGGCCGAGCGGCTGCGCCCGTGGTCGATGATCGAGGTGTTCGTGCTGGGCGTGTTCGTCGCCTACACCAAGCTCGGCGGGCTGGTCGAGATCGGCCTGCGCACCGGGGTTTGGGCGTTGTTGGCGCTGACCTTTGTGCTGGTCTGGGTCGACTCGGCGCTCGACCGCGAGAAGGTGTGGGAGCGGCTCGACCATCGCGACCGGCCCGACGCGGCGCCTCGATACATGGCCGGTGCAGTCGGCTGCGAGACCTGCGGCCTGGTCAGCCTGCCGCGGCTCGAAGATCCGCGTTGCCCGCGCTGCGAAGGGAGGCTGCACCGGCGCCGGCCGAACAGCATCGCGCGGACCTGGGCCCTGGTGATCGCCGCCGCGATCCTCTACATCCCGGCCAATTACTATCCGGTGCTGACCGTGGTGCAGCTCGGCGCCGGCCAGCCCAGCACGATCCTTGGCGGCGTCGAGGAGCTGATCGACACCAGGGAATATCCGCTCGCCGCACTGGTGTTCTTCGCCAGCATCCTGGTGCCGGTCTTAAAGCTGGTCGGCCTCTCGGTCATGCTGACCGCGACGCAGACCGGGCGGGTCGGGTGGCTGCGCGACCGCACCCGGCTCTATCACATCGTGCGCTTCATCGGCCGCTGGTCGATGATCGACATCTTTATGGAATTGCTGTTGGGCGCCCTCGTCACCTTTGGCGCGATCGTCACCATCCAGCCCGGCATGGGCGCGCTCGCCTTCTGCGCCGTCGTGGTGCTGACCATGTTTGCCGCCGAAACCTTCGACCCGCGCCTGATGTGGGACGCGTCGGACGCGCGGCGCGCGCCGCGCGAAAGCGTCCACACCATGCCCGCCGGCACCAGCTCGATCGATCCCAGCCCGATCGGGCGTTGACGGCGGCGGCATGGCTCGCTGTGCCGAGGCCGGGTTCGGAACGCTGCCTTTGGCCGGTGACGGCGCGAGCCCCGATGGCTGAGTTTTGCCATCCCGGAGGCGCAGGCGTCTTGGGTCAAGTCTCACGTTGCCGGCAGCATCCGGGTGCCGTTCTTAACCACTGTTAACACTAATGCATTGGACTGCGCCGAGTAGTTGATGTAAATTCTTTGACGGCCGACCCACAGCAAGCTTAGCCTCCGGCAGCATTAACCTATTCTTCTCGCACTGCCGGGTCGATTTGGCGGAGGAACAGGATGGCGACGGACAATTGGCTGTCGGGCACCGGGTTGTGGAGCAATGGGGCCGAGTGGTCGCTGGGGACTGCGCCGGCCGCCGGCGACACGGCGGTTCTGACGGCCGGCTCGATCAATGCGAGCACATTGACGCTCACGGTTGGTCGATGGATCCAGAGCGGCGGGACACTCTCCGGCACCGGGACATTGACGGTGACCGGGTCGGGCCAGTTCTCGGGCAGCTACGACGCCCAGACCGGGACCGGCAAGACGCTGCTCAAGGGCGCCACCCAGGTCGACGACTCCTATCTGACTTTGGATGGCGGTCGGACTCTGGAGAATGCCGGAACTCTCACATTGCAGAGCGGCACGGTCTATCTCGGCTACGACCCGTTCGCCACCACGCTCGGCGGCGGGACGCTGGTCAACGACAAGGGCGCCTCGTTTTTGATCGAGAGCGACGGCACCAACGTCCAGGTCGATCTCGGCAAGACCGGCTTCACCAATGCCGGGCTCGTCGAGAAGGAGTTCAGCTCCGGCGTCTCGAACATCTATGCCGCCTTCACCAACACCGGCACGGTCTCGGTCCAGTCGGGCATTCTGAGCTTTGACGGCGGCGGCAGCTCGAATGGCGGGGCGTTCACCGTGGCGGCCGGCGCTACCTTGGGGTTCGGCGGCGGCACTTTCACGCTGACCGGCGGCACCTACAGCGTCGTCGGGCAGACCCTGGTTTCGGGCGGCACACTGAGCCTTGCCGGCGGAACCATGACCGCCGGCGAATTCGCTCAGAGCTACGGGACGATCGCCGGCGCCAGCACTTTGACGGTGACCGGCTCCGCACTGTTTTCCGGCAGCTACGACGCCGAGACCGGGACCGGCAAAACCCTGCTCAAGGGCCTGACCCATGTCGACGATTCCTATTTGACCCTGGACGGCGGCCGGACCTTGGAGAATGCCGGCACGCTGACTGTGCAGAGCGGCACGATCTATCTCGGCTATGACCCGTTCGCCACGACGCTGGGCGGCGCGACCTTCGTCAACGACAAGGGCGCCTCGTTTCTGATCGAGAGCGACGGCACCAGCGTCCAGGTCGATTTGGGCAGCACCGGCTTCACCAATGCCGGGCTGATAGAAAAAGAATTGAGTTCCGGGACATCGAACATCTACGCCGCCTTGACCAACACCGGCACGGTCTCAGTCCAGTCGGGAACCTTGAGCCTCGACGGCGGCGGTACCTCGAACGGCGGCGCGTTCACCGTGGCGGCCGGCGCCATATTGGGGTTCGGCGGCGGCACCTTCACCGTGACCGGCGGCACCTACACCATCGCCGGGGAGACTTTGGTCTCCGGCGGCACGGCGAATTTCGCAGGGGCGGCGATCGGCAGCTTCGGCAACAGCCTCGACCTGACCGGGGGCACCCTGGCGCTCGGCGCCGACAGCGCCACAGTCGGGGTCTTCTCGCAGAGCTACGGAACGGTCGCCGGCACCGGGACATTGACGGTGACCGGGTCGGCCGAGTTCTCGGGCAGCTATGGTGCCGCGACCGGGACCGGCAAGACCCTGTTGAAGGGCATGACCCAGGTCGACGATTCCTATTTGACCTTGGACGGCGGCCGGACCTTGGAGAACGCCGGCACGCTGACTTTGCAGAGCGGCACGGTCTATGTCGGTTACGACCCGTTCGCCACCACGCTCGGCGGCGGGACGCTGGTCAACGACAAGGGCGCCTCGTTTTTGATCGAGAGCGACGGCACCAACGTCCAGGTCGATCTCGGCAAGACCGGCTTCACCAACGCCGGGCTCGTCGAAAAGGAGTTCAGCTCCGGCGTCTCGAACATCTATGCCGCCTTCACCAACATCGGCACGGTCTCGGTCCAGTCGGGGACGCTGAGCTTCGACGGCGGCGGCACCTCGAACGGCGGCGCGTTCACCGTGGCGGCGGGCGCCATATTGGGCTTCGGCGGCGGCAACTTCACCCTTACGGGCGGCACCTACAGCGTCGTCGGGCAGACCCTGGTTTCGGGCGGCACGCTAACCCTGGCCGGCGGTAGCATGACCGCCGGCGAGTTTTCCCAGAGCTACGGCACGATCGCCGGTACTAATAGCTTGACGGTGACCGGGTCGGCGCTGTTCTCGGGCAGTTATGACGCCGAGACCGGGACCGGCAAGACCCTGCTCAAGGGCATGACCCATGTCGGCAATTCCTATCTGACCTTGGATGGCGGTCGGACTTTGGAGAATGCCGGAACTCTCACATTGCAGAGCGGCACGATCTACCTCGGCTACGACCCGTTCGCCACCACGCTGGGCGGCGCGACCTTCGTCAACGACAAGGGCGCCTCGTTCCTGATCGAGAGCGACGGCACCAACGTCCAGGTCGATCTCGGCAAGACCGGCTTCACCAACGCCGGGCTCGTTGAAAAGGAGTTCAGCTCCGGCACCTCGAACATCTATGCCACCTTCGCCAACACCGGCACGGTCTCGGTCCAGTCGGGAACCATCAGCTTCGACGGCGGCGGGACTTCGAACGGCGGCGCGTTCACCGTGGCGGCCGGCGCCATATTGGGGTTCGGCGGCGGCACCTTCACCGTAACCGGCGGCACCTACACCATCGCCGGGGAGACTTTGGTCTCCGGCGGCACGGCGAATTTTGCGGCGGCGGCGATCGGCAGCTTCGGCAATAGCCTCGACGCTGACCGGGGGCACCCTGGCGCTCGGCGCCGACAGCGCCGCAGTCGGGGTCTTCTCGCAGAGCTACGGAACGGTCGCCGGCACCGGGACATTGACGGTGACCGGGTCGGCCGAGTTCTCGGGCAGCTATGGTGCCGCGACCGGGACCGGCAAGACCCTGCTCAAGGGCGCCACCCAGGTCGACGACTCCTATCTGACCTTGGACGGCGGCCGGACCTTGGAGAATGCCGGCACGCTGAGCTTGCAGAGCGGCACGATCTATCTCGGCTACGACCCGTTCGCCACCACGCTCGGCGGCGGGACGCTGGTCAACGACAAGGGCGCCTCGTTCCTGATCGAGGGCGACGGCACCGGCGTCCAGGTCGATCTCGGCAAGACCGGCTTCACCAATGCCGGGCTCGTCGAGAAGGAGTTCAGCTCCGGCATCTCGAACATCTATGCCGCCTTCGCCAACACCGGCACGGTGTCGGTCCAGTCGGGCATTTTGAGCTTTGACGATGGCGGCAGCTCGAATGGCGGGGCGTTCACCGTGGCGGCCGGCGCGACGTTGGGGTTCGGCGGCGGCACTTTCACCCTGACCGGCGGCACCTACAGCGTCGCCGGACAGACCTTGGTCTCGGGCGGCACGGCGAATTTTGCGGCGGCGGCGGTCGGCAGTCTCGGCAGCAGCCTCGACGTGACCGGGGGCACCCTGGCGCTCGGCGCTCAGAACGCCTCGGTCGGAGGCTTTTCGCAGAGCTACGGAACGGTCTCCGGCACCGGGACCTTGACGGTGACCGGGCCGGCGTTGTTTTCAGGGAGCTATGACGCCGAGACCGGGACCGGCAAGACCCTGCTCAAGGGCGCCACCCTGGTCGACGCCTCCTATGTGACGCTGGACGGCGGGCGGACCTTGGAAAATGCCGGCACCCTGACCTTGCAGAGCGGGACGGTCTATCTCGGCTACGACCCGTTCGCCGCTACCCTGGGCGGCGGGAAGCTCGTCAACGATGCCGGCGCCTCGTTCCTGATCGAGAGCGACGGCAGCAGCGTCCTGGTCGATTCGGGCAGCACCAGCTTCAGCAACGGCGGCTTGGTCGAGAAGCTTGCGGGCACCGGAACCTCGAGCATTTATGCCGACTTCATCGACACCGATGTGGTCTCGGCTAATCCCGGCGGATCCAGCGCCGGCACCGTATCGGTTCAATCGGGAACGTTGAGCCTCGACGGCGGCGGCAGCTCGAACGGCGGGGCGTTCACCGTGGCGGCGGGCGCTACCCTGGCGTTCGGCGGCGGCACTTTCACGCTGACCGGCGGCACCTACAGCGTCGTCGGCCACACCGTTGTCGCCGGCGGCTATCTCGATGTCGACAGCGCCGTTGCCAGCGGCAAGGCGATATCGATCGACAGCGGGACCCTCGAGTTCGCGGTGAATTCTCCGACCACCGTCACCTTTGCCGGCAGTTCCGGCAAGTTGATCCTGGATCACTCTCAGACCTTCGCCGGCATCATCTCCGGCATGACCGCATCGACCCCGGGCGACGTTGTCGACTTGAAGGACATCAACTTTGCGACCGCGACCCGCAGCTACAGCGGCAGCACGACGAGTGGGATCTTGACGATCAAAGACGGCACGCACACAGCAAAGCTGTCGCTGATCGGCGACTTCACGACCAGCAGCTTTATTCTCGAAAACGACGGCACGGGGCATGTCCAGTTCTACGATCCGGCCTCGACCACCCCATCCACGGAAGCGATCGCGAGCCGGAGCGGCCCGATGACGTTCTTCGGCGAGCATGCGGCGCAGCGGCTGGCACTTGCCGGCATCGGCGCGGCGGATCTGTCTCGTTCGCTGTCGTCATCGTCCGGTCACGAGCCATTCCTCGCCGTGCCGCATTTCCTTTGACACGAGGCCCGTCGGAGCTGCTTGCGGAGGACGGACGGGCGTTCGGCCATTGACAGCGGCCGGGCCGCACCCCGCAATGGCGGCCCGAGATGCAGCCAGGAATGCCCGATGGATGAGGTGAAGCACGCCGCGCCCTTGGCGCGGGCGCGGGATCTGGCCCATTTGATCGCCGGCGAGGCGGACGCAATCGAGCGCTGGCGGCGGCTGACCCCGCCGGTGCTTGACCGGCTGCACGACGAGCGGCTGTTCCGCATGCTCTACCCGCGCTCGGTCGGCGGCGACGAGGTCGAGCCCGGCCAATATGTGCTGGCGGTCGAAGAATTGGCGCGGGCTGACGGCTCGGTCGGCTGGTGCGTTTCGATCGCTAACAGCGTCGGCCTGTTCGCCCCCTATCTGGGTCTCGACGCGGCGCGCACGGTGTTCGGGCCGCCGCGTGCGACCTGCGCCTGGGGGCCGCCCAACGAAAGCCGAGGGATCGCGGTTCCCGGCGGCTACCGCGTGACCGGGCGCTGGGATTTCGCCAGCGGTTGCCGCCATGCGAGCTGGATCGGCGCGCATGGCACCGTCATCGAGCCCGACGGCTCGCTGCGGCTCAACGATCTCGGCCGGCCGACGCTCCGCACCTGGCTGTTTCCGGCCGAGTGAGGCGACCCTGCTCGACAATTGGAACCCGATCGGCCTGCGCGGCACCGCCTCCGAATCCTACACGGTCAAGGATTTGTTCGTGCCCGAGGAATTCACCGGCACGCGCGAGGACCCGACCCTGCGCCGCGACCGGGGGCAACTCTACGCCTTTCCGCAGCAGACCCTCTATTCGGTCGGGATCGCCGGCGTCGCCCTCGGCATCGCCCGCGGCATGCTCGAAGCCTTTATCGAACTGGCGCTGCGCAAGACCCCGCGCGGCACCGCCCGGCTCGCCGACAACGCGGTGATCCAGGCCGAGATCGCTCGCAGCGAGGCGAGGCTCGGCTCGGCTCGCGCCTATCTCCTCGACGCAGTGCGCGAGATCTATGCCGAAGCCGATGCCATCGCCCCGATCGCGGTGCGCGAGCGGGCTCGCGCCCGGCTCGCCGGCAGCCACGCGGTCTCGAGCGCGGTCGCGGTCGCCGACTGGAGCTACAAGGCCGCCGGGGTCGACGCGATCTTCCCCGGCAGCCCGTTCGAGCGCCGCTTCCGCGACATCCACACCGTCTCGCAGCAGATCCAGTCGCGCGACGCCCATTACGAAACCGTCGGCCAGGTCCTGCTCGGCCAGCCGCCCGAGGTGTTTCTGTAGGATCGCGCGACCGGACAGAGCCGCCTGTTGGCCCCGGCGGTTTACTCCGCTTGCGCCGAGGCGGCGATGCGCAGCGGATGGGCCGGATAGACGCCGAGGATCTTCAGCTCGCGCGAGAAGAAGGCCAGCTCCTCGAGCGCCAATGCCAGCGGCCGGTCCTCGGGGTGAGCCTCGACATCAGCATAGAATTGCGTCGCCGAGAAGGCGCCGCCGACCATGTAGCTTTCGAGCTTGGTCATGTTGACGCCGTTGGTGGCGAACCCGCCCATTGCCTTGTAGAGCGCCGCCGGCACGTTGCGCACGCGGAATAGAAAGGTGGTGACCGTGGGAGTTCCGCGCGCCGGCCGTTGCGGCTCGCGCGACATGATCAGAAAGCGAGTGGTGTTGTGCTCGGCGTCCTCGAAATTGGCCTTCAGCGAGATCAAGCCGTAGATCCGCCCGGCGAGTTCGGAGGCGATCACCGCTGTGGTCGGATCGCGCCCGGCGGCGAGTTCGGCCGCGGCGCCGGCGGTGTCGGCCGCGACGATCGGCTCGATGCCGAGCGCACGAAGCGTCTGGCGGCACTGCGACAATGCGTGGATATGGCTCCGGGCCTCGCGGATCTCGCCGAGCGCCGCGCCGGGCAGCGCCAGCAGGTGATGGTTCACCCGTTCGAAATGCTCGGCGATAATGTGCAGTCCCGAATCCGGCATCAGATGGTGGATGTCGGCGACCCGGCCGGCGACCGAGTTCTCGATCGGGATCATCGCGAGCCGCGCGCCGCCATCACGCACCGCGGCAAAGGCGTCCTCGAACTGGGCGCAGGGCAGGGTCGTCATCTCCGGGAAAAACCCGCCGGCAGGCGAGGTCGGAATAGGCGCCGAACGTGCCCTGGAACGCGATCGTCCGCTCGGGATAGCTGTGACTTCTGGTTCCATCACATGCAAAGCCCTCTGATTGTCACACCAGCGAACGCGAGGGTCAGAGGCCGCTCGCCTCGGGATTGCGCCGGCTGGATTCCCGCTTGCACGGGAATGGCGGAGTAGAGTCCGTTACAGCTCGCTGTGCTACAAAAATTCATTCCGATTGGCCGTGATGAGTTGGCGGGCGCGTTCGAGATCGGCCGGGGTGTCGACCTGAACGCCGAGGCGGGCGGCCTCGATCAGGCTGACCGAGATTCGCATCCCGGCTTCGAGCGCGCGCAACTGCTCGAGGTGCTCGCGCTGTTCGAGGACGCCGCGCGGCAGCCCGACGAAGCGTTCCAGCGCCGTCGCGCCGATAGGCGTAGAGCCCGATATGCTCGTAATGCGGCCCCCCTCCCCACGGCACCACGGCCTTGCTGAAATAGAGCGCCCGCGCCGGCCGCGACGGGTCGGCAAAGCCGGCGGCGACCTTGTTGACGCTCTCATCGGCGAGGGCGGCGTCGTCCTCGATCACCGCCGCGAGGGTGGCGATGTCGGTTTCCGGATCGGCGAGCCCGGCGAGCGCGATGCGCACCGCCGCCGGGTCGAGCAGCGGCAGATCGCCCTGCACGTTTATCACCGCGTCGTGCGCGCGGCCGGGGTCCAGGCGCGAGATCGCCTGATGGATGCGGTCCGAGCCGGTCGGCAGCCGCGGATCGGTCAACACCGCCCGCCCACCGGCGGCGATGACCGCTTCGGCGATTTCCGGGTCGCCGCAGGCGACGACGACCGGCCCCGCTTCGGCCGTAACCGCCCGGCGCCAGACATGGACGACCATCGGGGTCCCGCCGATCAGCGCCAGCGGCTTGCCCGGAAGCCGCGTCGCGGCCAGGCGTGCCGGAATGAGAACGATCGGGTTCGTCGGGGCGGTTCTGGTCACGGCTGTTCGATTGCGGGCAGCTGGGTGGGGCGGCAGCGACAACATGCCCGGTTCGGGCAATCGCCGGAAGCGTGATAATTCATTTGAGTTGTCGGGGGGAATTCGTTTTGCTCCCGACCCGCAAGCGGCGGAAGGGGGATCGATGGCGTCGTTCGAGTGGAACAAGATCATTGGCTCGATCCTGACCGCGCTGATCATCGCGATGGTTTCCGGCATATTGGCCAGCATGCTGGTGCGGCCAAAAGAGCTGGCAAAGCCGGTGTTCATGGTCGCCGGAGGCGAAGCCCCGGCGCCCGCCGCGGCCTCGGCGCCCGAAGCCGCAAAGCTGGCGCCGATAACCCCGCTGCTGGCCAAGGCCGATCCGAAAAAGGGCCAGCAGCTGACCACGGTGTGCCAAGCCTGTCATACCTTTACCAAGGGCGGCCCGAACCGGATCGGGCCGAATCTGTGGAATATCGTCGGCCAGCCGATCGCCGAGGACCGCGGCGGATTTGCGTTCTCGCCGGCATTGCAAAAGCATAACGGGCAGAAATGGGAACCGGAATTGCTCAACCAGTGGCTCGACGATCCGCAGCATTTCGCCCAGGGGACAAAGATGACCTTTGCTGGGTTCCCGCAGGCGCAGAACCGCGCCGACGTCATCGCCTATCTGCAGACCTTAAAATAGGCCCGTGCCCGCACCGGACCTCGACGTCTTTCTCGCGCTCGCAGCCGAGCTCGCCGACGCCGCGGGAGCGACGATACGGCCTTATTTTCGCCGGCCTCTGGCGGTAGACGACAAGCCCGATCTGACCCCGGTCACGGTCGCCGACCGCGCCGCCGAGCGGGCGATGCGCGAGTTGATCGAGGGTCGCTTTCCGGATCACGGGATCATCGGCGAGGAGTTCGGCCGGGTGCGCGAGGATGCCGAGCTGGTGTGGGTGCTGGACCCGATCGACGGAACCAAATCCTTTATCAGCGGGGTGCCGCTGTTCGGGACCCTGATCGCGCTGACCCGCGCCGGGCAGCCGATCCTCGGCATCATCGACCAGCCGATTTCGCGCGAACGCTGGGTCGGCGCCATCGGGCGGCCCTCGACCCTGAACGGCGCCGCGATCCGCTGCCGGGACTGCGCCGGCCTCGCCTCCGCGACCCTGTTCGCGACCACCCCGGACATGTTCCGCGGGCCGGACGCAGCGGGCTTTGCCCGGGTCGCGCAGGCCGCCAAGCTGGTGCGCTTCGGCGCCGATTGCTATGCCTATGGCCTGCTCGCCGCCGGTTTTGTCGATCTCGTCATCGAGGCCGACCTCAAGCTCTATGATTTTTGCGCGATGATCCCAATCGTCGAAGGGGCGGGCGGGATCGCCACCGATTGGCGCGGAGACAAGCTGGGGCTCGCCTCGGACGGGCGTGTGCTCGTCGCCGGCGACCGCCGCACGCACGCGGCGGCGCAAGCCGCTCTGGACGGGTAAGCGGGTCGCAAGGACAAAAAATATGTGCAGATTACCAGCGATCACCGTGGGGTTGATTTTGCTGCTCGCGGCCGGCGGCGCCCGGGCGGCGCCCAGCGAAGGCATGTCGCTGTTCGGCGACCTCAAATATAGTCCGGGCTTTACTCATTTCGATTACACGAACCCGCAGGCGCCAAAGGGCGGCACGATGCGGTTTTCGGCAATCGGCACCTTCGACACGCTCAATCCCTTTGTCATCAACGGGGTACCGGCCGAGGGGATCGGCCTGATATTCGACACTCTTTCGGCCGCTTCCGAGGACGAGCCGGCGAGCGAATACGGCCTCGTCGCCAAAAGCATCGAGCTCTGGCGCCCGACCGGCTCTCGGTGCTCTACACCCTGCGCAAGGCGGCGCGCTTTCACGACGGCACGCCAATGACGCCCGACGACGTGATCTGGACCTTCAACACGTTGCGCGCGAAGGGGCTGCCAATGTACCGCTCCTATTACGGCGACGTGACCAAGGTCGTGGAGGAGGGCGATCGGGGGGTGCGGTTCTATTTCAAATCGGCGAAGAACCGCGAATTGCCGCAGATCATCGGCGAGATGCCGGTGCTGTCAAAGGCCTATTGGTCGGGGCGCGACTTTGAAAAGACGACGCTCGATCCGCCGCTCGGCAGCGGCCCCTACACGATCCAGTCGCTCGATCCGGGGCACTCGATCACCTACCGCCGGGTGGCCGATTATTGGGGCGCCGATCTGCCGGTCAACAAGGGCCGCTATAATGTCGACACGATCCGCTACGATTATTATCGCGACGCGACGATCGCGCTCGAAGCCTTCAAGGCCGGCCAGTACGATGTCCGGCAGGAGAATTCGTCAAAGGATTGGGCGACCGGATATGACTGTCCGGCCTTGCGCGCCGGCCTGATCAAAAAGGAGCAGATCCCGAACGAATTGCCCAGCGGCATGCAGGGCTTCGGCTACAATCTGCGCCGGCCGATGTTTCAGGATTGGCGGGTGCGCAAGGCGCTGGCTTACGCCTTCGACTTCGAATGGTCGAACAAGAATTTGTTCTACGGCGCCTATCAGCGGACCCGAAGCTATTTCGACAATTCGGAATTGGCCGCGACCGGGGTGCCAAAAGGCCAGGAGCTCGCAATCCTCGACAAATTCCGCGGGCAGATCCCCGACGCCGTGTTCACGACCGAATACAACCCGCCCAAATACGACGGCTCGGGCAATATCCGCAGCGGGTTGGAGAAGGCGCTGAAGCTGTTGACGGAGGCCGGCTGGACCTTCAAGGGCGAGCAGCTGGTCAACGCCAAAACCGGCCAGCCCTTCGCCTTCGAGATCCTGCTCGACAATCCGCAATTCGAGCGAATCGTGCTGCCCTTTGTGCAGAATTTGAAGCGGATGGGCATCACCGCCCGGGTGCGCACCGTCGATCCCGCGCAATATGAACGGCGGATGGAGACCTTCGACTATGACATGACGGTCGTGCTGTTTCCCGAATCGCTGTCGCCCGGCAACGAGCAGCGCGAATATTGGGGGTCGCAGGCCGTCGACCTGCAGGGCAGCCGCAATGTGCTCGGCGTCAAAAACAAAGTCATCGACGCGCTGATCGAGGAATTGATCCGGGCGCCGGACCGGGCGAGCCTCGTCGCCCACACTCGCGCGCTCGACGTCGTGCTGCAATACGGCTACTACGTGATCCCGAACTTTCACTTGGCGGCGTTCCGGGTTGCCTATTGGAAAAAGTTCCGCCGCCCGGCAATCCCGCCCAAATACGCGCTCGGCTTTAACACCTGGTGGGTCGACCCCGCCGCCGAGAAAGCGGTCGAAGCCAAAAAGCCCGAGGTGGTGAAACAGCAATGAGCCGGGGCGAGCGATGATCGCTTACGCGATCCGGCGGGTGCTGTTGATGATCCCGACCCTGTTCGCGATCATGGTGGTCAATTTCGTAATCGTGCAGGCCGCACCCGGCGGCCCGGTCCAGCAGATGATCGCGCGGCTGAAAGGCGAGAATGTCAGCGCCACCGAGCGGGTCAGCGGCGGCAGCGGCGAACTGGCCGGGGCGGCGGGAGCGGTCAACGCCCGCTACCGCGGCGCGCGCGGCCTCGACCCCGCGCTGATCAAAGAGCTCGAAAAGCAATACGGCTTCGACAAGCCGCCCTTGACCCGATTTTTTATCATGATACGCAACTATTTGACCTTCAACCTGGGGACGAGCTTTTTTCAAGGTCAGAAAGTTATCGTCCTGATCAAGGAAAAACTGCCGGTCTCGATCTCGATCGGGCTATGGACGACGCTGGTCACCTACCTGGTTTCGATTCCGCTCGGCATCAGAAAGGCGGTGCGCGACGGCAGCCGGTTCGATGTCTGGTCGAGTGCGGTGATCATCGTCGGCTACGCGGTGCCGAGCTTTCTGTTCGCCGTGCTGCTGATCGTGCTGTTCGCCGGCGGCAGCTACCTGTCGATCTTTCCGTTGCGCGGGCTGGTCAGCGACAATTGGGCCTCGCTCGACTGGCCGATGCGAATCGCCGATTATTTCTGGCACATCGCATTGCCGATCACCGCCTTGGTGATCTCGGGGTTCGCCACCCTGACGATGCTGACCAAAAACTGCTTTCTCGACGAGATCAACAAGCAATACGTGCTGACCGCGCGGGCTAAGGGGCTGACCGAGCGCCGGGTGCTCTACGGCCATGTCTTCAGGAACGCGATGCTCTTGGTGGTGGCCGGATTTCCGGCGGCGCTGGTCGGCATCCTCTTCACCGGAGCCTTGCTGATCGAGGTCATCTTTTCGCTCGACGGTCTCGGCCTCCTGGGGTTCGACGCGGCGATCAACCGCGACTACCCGATCATGTTCGGCACGCTCTATGTCTACACCCTGGTCGGCTTGGTGCTGAAGCTGGTCAGCGACCTGACCTACATGGTGATCGACCCACGCATCGACTTCGCCACCCGGCGCGCGTAACCCGGTCGCGGTTCCTGCACCGATGGTCAGCAGCCGGGCGTCGGCCACGAGCGGCGCTGGTAGGCGCCGTCCCAGAACAGCCATTCGTATTGCGCGGCGCGGGTGAAAGCGGCGAGCATTTTTCCGCGGGTGGCAGCGCTCGCCTGCGCGGCTGCCCGGTCGGCGATGGCGATCACATTCTGCACCGCTTCGCCAAAGCGCGGATCGGCATAGGTTTCGATCCACGCGCGATAGGGATTGTCGGGCGTGCTGTCGGCGGCGATGGCGCAGCCGACCTCCCAATAGATCGAGAAGCACGGCAACAACGCCGCGGCCAGCACTTCCCAAGCTTCGTGATAGGCGGTGGCGATCAGAAAGCTGGTATAGGCGAGGCAATCGGGCGACGGCTCGGCGGCGCTGAGGCCGGCGGGGTCGATGCCGAACTCGCGCAGATAGCGCTCGTGCAACGCCTTCTCGACCGCGACGGCGCCGAGCGCCGACTGGGCGAAGCTTTGCATCGTCACCGTATCCGGCGCCCTGGCCGCGGCCAGGGCCAGCGCCCGCGAGAACTGGCCGAGGTAGAGCGCGTCCTGGACGATGTAATGTTGAAAGCGCTCGCGCGCCAAAATGCCGCTGGCGAGCTCCGTGTTGAACGGCAATACCTGGATCCCCGCGCGCAACGCTGCGGTGCGCTGCCACGCCTCTTCAGAAAAGCGGCTCATCCCTGATCCCTCCCGCGGTCGGGCTGAGGCCCGACCCTGCGATCTTGTCACCGGGAGAGTCGAGCGCCTCGCGCCCCATTGTCCGCTCACCCGTTCTGCGGTTATGCTGCCTGCGGCGTTTTGACGCGATACGATTCCGATCGGCCAGCAAATCCGGCGCGCCGCCGGGGGCTGCGGTCATCGCGACCTACAGGGCCGAGGCAAGGCCGACCGGGCTGCGGGCGAGCGGGCTCGGTTTCGGTCACGGTGCCGGCAATTTCGGCAAGATCATCAGTCCTTGGGGATGGCGGTGAGAACACCTCGAATTGGATCGTGCTGGCTGCGGCTTGGTGCCGCCGGTCGTGCACGCACGCGCAAAAAGGCCCCGCCCGCCGAGTTGGACGAGGCTTTTTGCGGGCGAAAAACTGTTCAGTTAGGGGCGGGGCCGAAATGGGGCGTCGAGTACGGATGCCGCTCGGGCGGCTCGTTTGCCGATTGTGTCGCTTGATTTTGTTCCTCTTTCCATTGCCCCTGGTTGCCGGGATTGGGGTAGATCTTGGCCGACGAAGCCGCGGGCGGCGTCGTGGTCGGCGGCAAGCTCGAAACCGACTGCGCATTTGCGACAACGGCAACGCCGGCGAGCAACGCCGCAGCCAACACCGTCGATTTCAGAATACTGTGCATACTAATTCTCCAATCCTAGATAGAACCTACACGACTCCATATCAGCCGAGCGTCGCCTAGTGACACAAGACATAATTGTGCATTGCACATATGCACATTGGTCATTTTAACGGACAATTCGGCGTGACCTGACGCGCAGCTGCGCAGTCCTCGAGGGGGCCGCGAGTTCGCAGCGACGTCCCGGGCGCCGATCGAATGAGATTAGCTCGGCCGGCCCTTTCTACTCGCGCGCGGCGACGACGGCGATTTCGACCTTCCAGTCGGGAGCGGCGAGGCGGGCTTCGACGCAGGCGCGGCCGGGGGTATTGCCGGGCGAGACCCAGGCATCCCAGACCGCGTTCATGTCGTTGAAATGGCGCATGTCGGCGAGCCAGATCGTCGCCGATAACAGCTTCGAATTGTCGGTGCCGGCGGCGGCCAGCAATTCGTCGATCTTGCGCAGCACCTCCTCGGTCTGCTGGCGGACATCGGCTGTGGGCGTTTCGGCGACCTGCCCGGCGAGATACACGGTCGGCCCGTAGGCCACGGCCTGGCTCATCCGGGCGCCGACCTTGTGCCGCTCGATCGTCATCGAAGAGATCTCCTTTCAGCCTGCGTAAGGACCAGACGTTGAAGGATCATATCGCGACGACATGCCCTCCGATGCGGTAATTTTGCCCCGGGTTGCTCCTGCGGCAGTTCAATCCTCGCGGCAAAAGATCGTGCGGCCGTCGACGGTCGTACGCTCGACCCGGCCTTTGACTGGGTGGCCGTCGAACGGCGCGTTCTTCGATTTCGAGCGGAATTCGTCGGGGCAGATCCGCCACGGCCGGTCCGGGTCGAACAGCACGAGGTCAGCCGGCGCGCCCGGAGCCAACCGGCCGACCGGCAGGCGCAGGATTTGCGCGGGGTTCCAGCTCAGCCGCGCCATCAGGTCGAGCAGCCCGAGATCGCCGTTGTGATAAAGCGCCAACGACAACGGCAGCAGGGTTTCGAGCCCGACGATCCCATAGGCCGCCGAGCTGAACGGCAGCCGCTTCGAATCCTGGTCCCAGGGAGCGTGGTCACTGGCGATCGCGTCGATCGTGCCGTCGCGCAGCCCGTCGACGACGGCGCGCCGGTCGGCCTCGCTGCGCAACGGCGGCGACAATTTGGCAAAGGTGCGGTAGTCGCCGATCGCGGTCTCGTTCAAGGTGAAATAAGGGGGGGCGGTGTCGCAGGTCACCGGCAGGCCCTGCGCCTTTGCCCGGCGGATCCCCTCGACCCCGGCGGCGGTCGAGAGATGTGCGGCGTGGTAGCGGGCGCCGGTCAATTCGACGAGCCGCAGGTCGCGCTCGATCATGATGATCTCGGCCGCCGGCGGGATTGCGGCCAGACCGAGCCGGGTCGCGGTCTCGCCCTCGTTGACCTCGCCGGCCGCGGCGAGGCGAGGCTCTTCGGGGTGCTGCAAGACCAGCAGGTCGAAGCTGCGGGCATAGGCGAGGACCCGCCGCATGACGAGGGCATCGGCCACCGCGTGCACGCCGTCGGTGAAGCCGAGCGCACCGTTGGCCGCGAGCAGCCCCATCTCGGTCAGCTGCTTGCCGGCGAGGCCCTTGGTCGCCGCGGCGTAGGTGTAGATCTTGGCGAGCCGGACCTCGCGCGCGCGGCGGGCCAGGAACTCGACGACCGAAACATCGTCGACCGGAGGCTCGGTGTTGGGCAGCGCCGCCATCGTCGTGACCCCGCCGGCGGCGGCGGCCCGGCCGCCGCTCTCGATCGATTCCATGTGCTCGGCGCCGGGTTCGCGCAATTGCACGCGCATGTTGACGAGGCCGGGCGCGAGGCACATTTCCAGGCCGGAGATGATCTCGGCGTCGCCGGCCCGGGCCATGAGATCGCCGCCGATCGCAGCGATCAGACCGTCCTCGACGAGGAGATCGCCGGTTTCGTCGAGCCGGCTCGCCGGATCGAGCAGCCGCGGGCCGCGGATCAGCAGGCGGTTCACACTCCCTCCCTGCTCTGACCGCCTCGCGACGGAGGGAAAGGTGGGGGCCCGTTGCCGAGATCGCGGGTCAGGATCTCGAGGCAGGCCATGCGCACCGCGACCCCCATCTCGACCTGGTGGCGAATGAGGCTGCGGTCGATGTCGTCGGCGACCTCGCTGCCGATCTCGACGCCGCGGTTCATCGGCCCCGGATGCATGATCAGCGCGTCGGTCTTGGCGGCGCGCAGCTTCGCGTAGTCGAGCCCGAAGAAATGGAAATACTCGCGCGACGACGGCACGAACGAGCCGTGCATGCGCTCGCTCTGGAGCCGCAGCATCATGACTATGTCGACACCGGCGAGGCCCGCCGCCATGTCATGAAACACCTCGACGCCGAGCCGCTCGATCGCCGCCGGCAGCAATGTGCGCGGCGCCACCACCCGGACCCGCGCCCCCATGATGTTGAGGAGCGCGATATTCGAGCGCGCCACTCGGCTGTGCAGCACGTCGCCGCAGATCGCGACAGCGAGGCCGTCGAGCCGGCCCTTGCGGCGGCGAATCGTCAGCGCGTCGAGCAACGCTTGCGTCGGGTGCTCGTGGCTGCCGTCGCCGGCATTGATGACCGCGCAATCGACCTTTTCGGAAAGCAGCTGAACCGCACCCGATTCGGGATGGCGCACAACCAGCACGTCGGGGTGCATGGCGTTAAGGGTCATCGCCGTGTCGATCAGGGTCTCGCCCTTGACCATCGAGCTGACCGCCACCGCCATGTTGATCACGTCGCCGCCGAGCCTTTTGCCGGCCACCTCGAACGAGGTGCGGGTGCGGGTCGAATTCTCGAAAAAGCAGTTGATGATCGTGCGCCCGCGCAGCAGCGCGCGCTTTTTGTCAGCCTGACGGTTCAATTCGACGTAGCCGTCGGCGAGGTCGAGAAAAAGCTCGATCTCCGCCGGCGACAGGCCCTCGATGCCGAGCAAATGGCGGTGCCGGTACGCGGTGTCGCAATCGGCTCGCTGCATGGGCCGGAAACTATAAAGTGCGGCCCGCCAGTCGGCAAGGCGCGGCCGAAATCATCCGGCCGGCAACTCCTGGCGGAGAGGGGAGTAAAGTCGGCCTTGTCATGGCCCCCAACCCGATAACTCTCGCAATCGTCGTCGTGCTCGGCGGCCTCGGAGCTCTGGCGATCGCGGGCGGGCAGATCGTGCCCGCGGCGGTGCTGATCGCGGCGGCGGTCATCGTCTTCGCCGCGCTCAAAATGGCGCAGCAATGGCAGCAGGCGGTGATCTTGCGGGCCGGGAAATTCCTCGCGGTCAAGGGTCCGGGGCTGTTCGCGATCGTCCCGATCCTCGACAATGTCGCCGCATTGATCGACACCCGGCTGCGCACGACGCAATTCGTCGCCGAGCAGACCCTGACCCGAGACACCGTGCCGGTCGATGTCGACGCGATCATCTTTTGGACCGTGATCGACGCGAGGCGCGCCGCCCTCGAAATCGTCAACTATGCCGAGGCGGTCGCCTGGACGGCGCAGACGTCATTGCGCGAGATGATCGGCGCCTCCGACCTCGCCATGCTGCTGTCGAACCGCAAGGAGATCGACGATGAGCTGCGCGCGACGATTCACGCCAAGACCGCGGATTGGGGAATCGAGGTCAAATCGGTTGAAATCCGCGACGTCAAGATCCCGATTTCGCTGCAGGACGCGATGAGCCGTCGGGCGCAGGCCGAGCGCGAGCGTCAGGCGCGGGTCATTCTCGGCACCGCCGAGGCGGAGATCGCCCACAGTTTTGTCGAGGCGGCGCGGACCTATGCCGACAATCCGGGCGCCATGCATCTGCGCGGCATGAACATGCTCTATGAAAGCGTCAAGGAGCGCGGCAGCACGATCATCGTGCCGAGCAGTGCGGTCGAACTCGATGAACCTCGG
The DNA here is from genome assembly GCA_963795485.1 of uncultured Alphaproteobacteria bacterium. Taxonomy (GTDB): domain Bacteria; phylum Pseudomonadota; class Alphaproteobacteria; order ATCC43930; family CGMCC-115725; genus AP-15. The sequence continues at coordinate 102,153 of CAWCIL010000002.1, read as the reverse complement.
CGGCCTCGCCGGCATCACCGCGCTCGCGCAGGCTGCCGGTACGGCTGCGCCTAACCCGCGTCCCGAGACCCCGCCCGGGCCGTGGTCGCCCCCTGCATCTCGAACACCCTGACGACGGCTAGGCCGCGCGACCAAGAAAGTCGAGAAAGCCTTGCAGGATATAGGCGGCGGCGACGCGGTCGACGATCTCGGCGCGGCGCTTTCGCGTCATGTCGGCGGCGATCATCTCGCGGGTGACGGCGGCGGTGGAGAGCCGCTCGTCCCACAGCGCAACCGGCAGGTCGCGCACCGCCACGAGGTTGCGGGCGAACTGGCGCACCCCCTGGGTGCGCGGCCCATCGCCGCCGGCCAAGGTCAGCGGCAGCCCGATCACCAGCCCGCCGGCGCCATGCGCGTCGATCAGCGCGAACAGCCGCGTCATGTCCTCGCGAAATCGCCGTCGCCGAATGGTTTCGAGCGGGCTCGCAATAACCAGACGCGTGTCGGAGAGGGCGAGGCCGATCGTCTTGGTGCCGACATCGAGACCGATCAGCCGCGCGCCGCCCGGCACGGCCTCGCGCAGTGCGGCAGGGTCGGCTAGAATCATTGCCGATGATACCCCATTTTACGTGTCCAGATCGCGGCTTCCGGAGACGATGAAATCATGGCGTTGGATAAGGCCACGGTGGCGCATATCGCCGCTCTGGCACGCATCAGGCTGTCCGAAGCCGAGCTCGAGCCGCTGGCCGGGGAATTGTCGCAGATCCTGAATTGGGTCGAGCAATTGAACGAGGTCGATACGGCAGGGGTGTCGCCGATGGCGAGTGTCGCGGCGATCGGACTGCCGATGCGCGAGGACGAGGTAACCGCCGGCGATTGCCGGGACGCGATCCTCGACAACGCGCCGCGGAGCGCGCCGGCTGCAACCGACAGGGGCTTTTTCGCGGTGCCGAAGGTGATCGAGTGAGGGGCGGCCGAGCGAGTGCGGCCCTGACCGCGCTGACCCTCGCCGAGGCGCGCGACGGGCTCACCCGCAAGGACTTCACCGCGCGCCAGTTGACCGAAGGCTACATCGCCGCGGTCGAGGCGGTGCGCCCATTGAACGCCTTTATCACCGAGACGCCGGAGCAGGCGCTGGCCATGGCCGAGGCCGCCGACCGGCGGCTGATGCGCGGCGAGGCGCGGCCGCTCGACGGCATCCCGATCGCGGTCAAGGACCTCTATTGCACCAAGGGCGTGTTGACCACCGCAGGGTCGCACATCCTCGACGGCTTTCGCCCGCCCTACGAATCGACCGTGACCGACAAGCTGTGGCAGGCCGGTGCGGTCATGCTCGGCAAGGCCAATCTCGACGAATTCGCGATGGGCTCGTCGAATACGACGAGCTATTACGGACCGGTCGAGAACCCATGGCGGAGTCCCTCCGGGCGCCATTCGGGTGATAACCGGCCGCTGGTGCCAGGCGGCTCGTCCGGCGGCTCGGCGGCGGCGGTGGCGGCGCGAGCGGCGCTGGCCGCGACCGGCACCGACACCGGCGGCTCGATCCGCCAGCCGGCGAGCTTTTGCGGCATCGTCGGGCTGAAGCCGACCTATGGCCGCTGCTCGCGCTGGGGAGTGGTCGCCTATGCCTCCTCGCTCGACCATCCTGGGCCGATGACCCGCACCGTGCGCGACGCGGCGATCATGCTGCGCGCGATGGCCGGACACGACCCGAAGGACTCGACCTCGGCGCCGCTCCCGGTGCCGGATTACGAAACGGCATTGACCGGCGACATCCGCGGGTTGCGCGTCGGTATCCCGCGCGAATACCGCGCCCGAGGCATGGCGGGCGAGATCGAAGCCTTGTGGCAACAAGGCGCCGACTGGCTGTGCCAAGCCGGCGCCGAGCCGGTCGAGATCAGCCTGCCGCACACCAGATACGCGCTCGCGGCCTACTACATCATCGCCCCGGCCGAGGCGTCCTCGAACCTCGCGCGCTATGACGGCGTGCGCTTCGGGCTCCGGGTCGACGGCGACAGCCTCGACGAGATGTACGAGCTGACCCGCGCCGCCGGTTTCGGCGCCGAGGTCAGGCGCCGCGTGCTGATCGGCACCTATGTGCTGTCCGCCGGCTATTACGACGCCTATTACCTGAAGGCGCAGCGGGTGCGGGCCCTGGTCGCCCGCGACTTCGCCGCGGCGTTCGAGCGGGTCGACTGCATCCTGGCGCCGACCGCCCCCTCGGCCGCCTTCGCGATCGGCGAGATGAGCGACGACCCGGTCGCGATGTACCTGAACGACGTGTTCACGGTGCCGGCGAACCTCGCCGGGCTGCCGGCGATCTCGGTCCCGGCCGGGCTCTCCGCCGACGGGCTGCCGCTCGGCCTGCAGCTGATCGGCCGCGCCTTCGACGAGGAGACGGTGCTGCGCGTCGCCGAGGTCTGGAACGGGCGGCGGGATTTTCCCATCTACCAAGCCTGGTCGCGGGAGATTAAGGCGATCTACGTCGAGTCTGCGCTATGCCAGCGTCGGCCGACCCGGACATTCACCACGCGCAGGTGGGGGGCTCTTATTTGACTGCGGAGCAAATCTCTATGCGATATCGGCGTGTGTACATACTGTGGAGAAATGAATCCCCTCACAGATGACCACGTTCCTCCGAGATTGTTATTTCGCAACAACCGTTACCCGATTAACATGTGGACAGTTCCTGCGTGCCATGATTGCATTGCAAAGCTTCCAAAAGGACGACGAATATTTTCGGCGGTGGTTGACGATCGCCAGTCGCAATAAAGGCCGAGCTTCTCGGGAAAAACTGCTCGGAAAAGTAATATGAGCGTTTGCACTGACCGCAATCGCAGCGTCTTCTGTTGTCGTTATACAATCAGAGTCCAGACTTGTTGATCGTTGCGAGTTCGAGGTCGGAATTTATCTAATCGGACAAGCCGGCAATTGACCTCGAAGGGTCCCGCATATCTCGCGCTGTCGAGCGCATCGTAAAAGGACTTTTCCTTGAGTTATTGGCTATCGGCGACCAGATGAACAGGAAATCAGGGTTACTCCCCCGGCGTTACTTTGGGGAGTTCCGATGTCTTCCGGGATCGAGCTTACGCGCGCGGACGTTGATCGCTAGGACCGAGGCTCAACCGTTAAAGAATGACTGGTGCATGACACGTTCGCATTTAATGGCTACAAGTTCCGGGCGCACCTGATCGGGCGCTTTGGCTGTCTATACGTTCTACGAGCCGATTGGACTTCATTTGCCAGAGGTGTCCGATAAGGCGTCTCCGCACAAGACGCCCCGTCGGCTCGACAAGTGTTCATTGGTGATCGTGCAGTGCTCGCCGTGATGCGCCGCAGGTCCTCCTGATTTGCAACGGAAGTCTTCCGTCGCGGTTGGAGCAATCTTGCGTATGATGCATTTGTCTCTAGCGCCCGGAGCGGCCTTAGATCGTATCGACATGTGCTCCTGTCCGCGTCTCCTGTTATCGTGCCTATTCCTGGGGACCCAACCGCGAATAATCCAAGCTTTGCCCCTATCTTTCTTTGTTTGTCGGAGCGTGGCGATGATCGAAGGCAAGCAGCGGGCCGTGGGAGGTCGTGATCGGGCTCGAGGTCCATGCCCAGATCGTCTCGAAGGCGAAACTGTTTTCGGGGGCGGCGACCGCGTTCGGGGCCGAGCCGAACACCCAGGTCTCGCCGGTCGACGCCGCGTTTCCGGGCATGCTGCCGGTCATCAACCGCCATTGCGTCGAGCAGGCGGTCAGGACCGGGCTCGGCCTCGACGCCGAGATCAATCTGACCAGCGTGTTCGACCGCAAGAACTATTTCTACCCGGACCTGCCGGCCGGCTACCAGATCTCGCAATATCTGCAGCCGGTCGTCGGCCATGGCCGGGTCGTGCTCGACATGCCCGACGGCAGCCGAGCGCGAGATCGGCATCACCCGGCTGCATCTCGAGCAGGACGCCGGCAAGAGCCTGCACGACCAGCATCCGAGCCTGACCTATGTCGATCTGAACCGCGCCGGGGTCGGGCTGATGGAGATCGTCTCCGAGCCCGATCTGAGGAGCGCCGAGGAGGCCGGGATCTATCTGCGCAAACTGCGCTCGATCCTGCGCTATCTCGGCACCTGCGACGGCAACATGGACGAGGGCTCGATGCGCTGCGACGCCAACGTCTCGGTGCGCCAGCCGGGCGAGCCCTACGGCACCCGCTGCGAGATCAAAAACGTCAACTCGGTGCGCTATGTGATGCAGGCGATCGAGTACGAGGCGCGCCGCCAGGTCGAATTGCTCGAGGAGGGCGGCAGGGTCGCGCAGCAGACGCGGCTCTTCGATGTCGCCCGCGGCATCACCCGGCCGATGCGCTCCAAGGAGGAGGCGCACGACTACCGCTATTTCCCCGACCCCGATTTGTTGCCGCTGGTCCTCGACCGCGCCTGGGTCGAGGGGCTGCGCGCCGAATTGCCGGAACTGCCCGACGCGAAAAAGGCGCGCTTCGTCTCGGCCCTCGGCCTGTCGCCCGAGGATGCGGCGGTGCTGGTCGCCGAGCAGGCGAGTGCGTTGTTTTTCGAGCGCGTCGCCGAGGGCCGCGACCCCAAATCCGCGGCCAACTGGGTCACCGGCGATCTGTTCGGCGCGTTGCACCGCTTGGGGGTCGGGATCGAGCAATCGCCGGTGGCGCCCGAACAATTGGGCATGCTGATCGACCTCGTCGCCGACGGCACGATCTCCGGCCGGCTCGCCAAGGACGTGTTCGCCGAGATGATCGCGACCGGCGCCGACCCCGCCGCGATCGTCGAAGCGAAAGGGCTGCGCCAGGTCACCGACGGGGACGCGATCGCGACGGCGATCGACGCGGTGCTCGCCGCCCAGCCCGAAAAGCTCGCCGAATACCGCGCCGGCCGCGAAAAGCTCTACGGCTTTTTCGTCGGCCAAGTCATGAAGGCGACCCAGGGGAAGGCCAATCCTGCGCTGGTCAACGAATTACTGAAAAAAAAGCTCGTCCAACAGATTTAGCCATGCCGCGCTGTCCTTCTCAAGTTGTCGAGAGTCATCCGGGACGGGCCGCTTGTCTTGGGCAAGTATGTGACCGTGCCACGGCGCTCTCAGCGCTCGCCGCAGTCGAGCATGTGGTGCGTGATCTAACGTGCTGAGGATTAATAGATGTTGCCGGTCGTGCGATTGCGCTCATGCCACCATTCGCGCGTGAGCAATTTCCCTTGGGGCGACCGGCCGCACCGCACCAGCGGGAACGGTCACTACTGAGACGGTCGCGCCCGCCAGCGTCATGAATTCGACCTCGAAGCCGGCGCCGTCGCGGTGTACCAGCACCACCCATCCTACGTCACCCGACTCCAGCCCTTCATCGGGGATGCTCTCGGTCAGGACTACGGGATCGAACTCCTGGATCATCCTCTATCCTCCGATGCCGGATAGGCTGTCACCAATCGCGGCGCGACACTCCCGCTCGCTACGAACCACACGCTGACAACACGTGGGTTACGTCCGTTCGGCGAAACCAGCGATCCTTCCAGCATATACTTTCTGCCAAATTCGGTCTCGGCCGCCGCGATGATTTCGGCCGTATGCGCGTGGTTCAACGAGGGCATCGCGCAAACGATGCCATGATACCGCTCGAAAGCCGAAACGCCGGAAGAAGGCGGATTTCGCACGGCCGGCCGGATGACCACTGGAGAGTAGATAGTGAGTGATCTTACGCTGGTCAACGACCGCAAGGTGGGCGTGAGGCAGCTCTTTTCGACGCACGCCACCGCTGTTCGACCTCGATGCGCCTCCTATCAACCGCTGGTTCGATCATAGCATTTGACGACGAACAACAGCGAACGCCCGCTAGCACCCGCAGGCCGGCAATGCAGGCTTCAGCGCTGATTTCCTGCACGACATCAAGGTTCGCCAGATCAACTCGACGGATTGCAATCGACGGTGCAGCGGCTGAGTGTTGGTCTTTTCGACGGCTTTTCCCGCCATCCGAGCTCATTTGCCTGGCCCGTCCGGCGCGATGCGGACGCTTCGCACGATCCTGCGGAACTCGCGCATATCGCGGTCGTACCGAGCGGCAATGGTGAGCATATTGACGCCGACGACGATTGAGCGAGCCCCCCGGAAGGTGAACAGATCGACGAGAATCCTGTCCAGACGAAGAATTGCGGCAGCCGGCCGCTTTTCGACCGTCCAAAAACCAGCCGTGCAAGAAAGACGACCCTCCGCGCTCCTCGATCAGGACAATCGGTCTGTGCCAGCCGCTCCGGAGTGTCGGCTTCTGGCAGGTTGTAATCTGCGTAGACGTTAACGTGTGGCGTCAAGTTCACGCTCCGGCAGTCGGAGCGAGGATCCAAAAGGATAGCTATCCCGTGGTTCGCACCATCCTCGCTGACACAGCCGGATAAGTTATCAGGTATTTCTATCCAAGAATCCGTAATCCAGGTTTTGGTAGTATCGTTCTCCGAAAGCTAATTCGCCTTCCGGGATCGTCGGACTCTTTCGCGACCGCCGGTCAGATTACTGTGATAAAGAAAAGCACGCAAACACCAATCAGTCCTCATCGGTCGCCTCGCCGGGACTGCCAGACCTCTAGGTGAGTGGGACCGATTGGAATCACTTTCACAAGATGCGTTCGCCAGTCGGAGTTCTCGCTGTTGTACCCGCACCCCACAGGCGTTGGGCGAAATCCTCCGGGCTGCTCGCGCCGCGCACGACTGGACCGTATTTCTCTTCCCAATAAGCCACTGCCGCGGCGATTGAGGGGTAGTTCACGTTCGGTCCGCCGGCATGGGTCACGCCGAACGGATTGTTCAGGTTCCGATCATGAGGACCGAGCCAAGCTCTCGTAAGCCGCAAGCCCGAGAAGCCAGGTCTCGTCGATGCCGAGCGTTTGGGCCAGCGCGTGGACATTAGGGTAGAGGGTGTCGAAGAATTCGTCGAAGTCGCCTCGGCCAGAACTCCTCTTCCGCCGGAGTCCGGGCAGCTGCCGGGACCGATGTCGCCCCATTCCCGTTCGTCCAGTCGCCGCTTTGGCTACCGTTTCCGGCCGGCACCCGCGGTTCGTTGACGTTAAACCCTGCTTTCCGCGTTGCGGTCGGCGCCAGGCTCATCCCGATCGCCCCCATCAGTTCCGGCAGAGGGATACCGGCTTCGATTCAGCCGCTCCGCGAGTGATAGGCGATAAGGTCCCTCGTCTTCTGCGAGCGGCGTCAGACCGTCGAGCGCCAGAAGGATCGATGCGAGGCAGCGGTCGTTGCGGCCGACGCCTGCGCAGCCCGACGAATACAATCCAGCACCCTGGGTCCGATCGACTGCCCGTAGGCTGCGGCAAGCAGGGCCAAGATGCGCTCTTCTGCGCCATCGAGCGCCAATTCCGGATCGCTGCCTCGTCATTTCCATTTCGCCAGCACGGTTCCCGCGCCCAGCACCAGCCCTTCCTCGGTGATCGTCATCACACGGTATACGGGCTTTAGCAGGCTGCTAAAAAAGAGAGAGCTTTCCGGTTTTTTCTGGTCCCGGAAGGCTTGACATGAGCGATTACGATGAGTGCTCGATGCGCTTTTCATCGCAGTCGCGAGTATGCGTTGGCGAGCGGGGCGGGGATATTGGCCGGCGAGTGTGATGGCCGGTCACGACACGGCTCGGCGAGCAATTTGGCAGGCGATGAGATCGTAGGCGGCCATGGCGAGGGTGAATTGCCAATCGACCTTGGGCAACCCGCGATGGCGCATCTTGCGCAAGCCGGCCACCGTCTTGGCCCAGCCGAAAACTTCTTCGATGCGTTTGCGGATACGCTGGAGACCGCATAGCCGGGATGCCGGGTGGTGCGGCCGTCGATCGCCGAGCGCCGGCCGTTTTGGTTCTGGGCAACATGCGGGGTCACCGTCTTGTCGCGCAGCTCCATCACAAAGTCGCCGGTATCGTAGCCCTTGTCGGCACCGAGCGTGACCGGCTGTGGACGATCGGCATGCGGGTCGATCAGCGCCAATGCGGCCAGCCGCTCGGCATGGCCCGAAGCGCGGGTCGTCACCGCGCCGATGACCAAACCATTGCGGTTCTCCATCAGCGCGTGGCCGATGAAACACAGCCGCGCCTCCTTGCCCGGCCCCTTACGATAGAGACGGGCGTCGGGGTCGGTGGTCGAGGCGTGCGTGTCTTGGTTCGACGCGCGCCGTGAAAGTCCCGCTCGCCGTTGCGTCCCGGGCCGGGTGGCTCGCCCGAGCCGTCCTTTGGGCGAAAGCTCTTCGGGCTCGCCCAGGCTTCCAGCAAGGTGCCCCCTGCCTGCGCCGGGCAGGCTTGACCGAGAAATGATCGCTCGACAACAGGGCTTTGACCTTGTCTTGCGACAGCACCGCGGCGAGAAACTGCCCGGCCACCTCGCCATCCAACAGTCGGTCGCGGTTCTTGGTGAAGGTCGTGGCATCCCACACCGCATCCTCGATGCCCGAGCCCGACAAACCAGCGGAACAACAGGTCGTGGTCGAGCCGCTCAACCAATTGCCGCTCCGAGCGGATCGAGTAAAACGCCTGCAGCAGCAAGGCCCGTATCAGCCGCTCCGGCGGGATCGAGACCCGCCCGATCGGCGAATACAGCTTTTCGAACTCGCCAGACAGCGCATGCAGCGCCGCGTTGGCGATCTGCCAAATCAGCCGCAACGGATGATCCGCTCGAACCCGCTTCTCAAGATCTATATAGCTGAAAAGACTGCCGCAAATCCCGTCGTCGCCGCGCATCGTCACCCCCTCCCTACTCCAAGGGATCACAATGCCCAAATTCATCAACCCCTTTTTCAGCAGCCTGTTAGCCGCGCGCGGATACGCCACTCCCGCCGCAGGTCTTCGACCGAAAACATTGCTGTACGGGTAATTCAGCGAGAGAAATCTTATACGCTCATCAAGCCGATATGTCAAGAACGAACCATGACCATTTGCCTCTGATTGACGGCCGAGGCGCGGCCTTGACGCGACGATCGATAGGTCGGCAGGTTCGCATAGCAATCGAAAGTTTATGAACGGGAGGCATGGCGAGCGTGCACGGCCGGTGCTGCATATCGGGCGATGCCGCCCGCGTCCTCCGCCCGCGCCGATGACCGGCGGCGCGCCTGCCAAGCTGCTCGAAGTCAGCAACGTGGTGGTGCGGTTCGGCGGCATCGTGGCGCTCGACGGCGTCTCGTTCGATCTCGACGAGGGCCAGATCCTCGGGCTGATCGGACCCAACGGCGCCGGCAAGACGACGCTGTTCAATTGCGTGAGCCGGCTCTACACCCCGGCGAGCGGCGACATCCGGTTCGAGGGCCGCTCGCTGCTCGCCCGATCCGCGCATCGCATCGCCGAGATCGGCATCTCGCGCACCTTTCAGAACCTGGCGCTGTTCCCGCAGCAATCGGTGCTCGACAATGTGCGGATCGGCGGTCACGCGAAAAGCCGCAGCGATTTCCTCAGCGACACCTTGCATCTGCCCTGGGTGCGCCGCCAGGAGCGGGCGCTCGACGAGACCGTCTGGCGGTTGCTCGAGCTGCTCGAGCTGCGCGCCGTGGCGCACGATTTGCCCGAGGGCCTGCCGCTCGGCACCCGCAAGCGGGTCGAGCTCGCCCGTGCGCTCGCGGCGCGGCCCAAGCTGTTGCTGCTCGACGAGCCGGCGGGCGGGCTCAACCATGAGGAGGTCGGCGAGTTGGGCGCGCTGATCCGCCGGCTGCGCGACGAAGAGCGGGTCACGGTGCTATTGGTCGAGCATCACATGAACCTTGTCATGTCGGTTTCCGACATCGTGGTGGCGCTCGATTTCGGCCGCAAGATCGCCGAAGGGACGCCGGCGGAAGTGCAGCAGAACGAGGCGGTGATCCGGGCCTATCTCGGCAATCCGAAAGCCGCGGCGGCGGCGCCGGCATGACGATGCTCGAGGTGCGCCGGCTGTGCGCATTCTACGGCCAGAACCAGGCGCTGCACGGGCTCGATTTTGCGCTTGCCGAGGGCCGCATCGTCACCCTGCTCGGGGCCAACGGCGCCGGCAAGACGACGACCTTGCGCGCCCTATGCGGCATGGTGCGGATGACCGGCGAGATCAGCTTCGACGGCAAGCCGATCGCCAGCCGCGCCACTGAGGATATCGTGCGGCTCGGCGTCGCCCATGTGCCCGAGGGCCGCGGTACCTTCGTGCGCCTGACGGTCGAGGAGAATTTGCAGCTGGGCGCCATGACCCGGCGCAACCGCGCCGCGATCGCGCACGACATCGAGCAGGTCTACCACCATTTTCCGCGGCTCAAGGAGCGGCGAACGCAACAGGCCGGAACCCTGTCCGGCGGCGAGCAGCAGATGCTCGCGGTCGGCCGCGGACTGATGCTGCGGCCGCGGCTGATGCTGCTCGACGAGCCCTCCTTCGGCCTGGCGCCGCTGATCGTCGAGGAATTGTTCGAGATCCTGCGGCAGGTCAACCGGGATTCGGGCGTGGCGATGCTGATCGTCGAGCAGAACGCGACCCTGGCGCTCGATCTCGCCGAGCACGCCTATCTGCTCGAGACCGGCCGCATCGTGCTGGACGGACCGGCCGCGGCGATCGGCGCCGATGAGGGCGTGCGGCGCGCCTATCTGGGTTATTGAGCAGGGACGCTCGATGCAATTATTGCTGCAGCAGGTGATGGCCGGCCTCGCCAATGGCGCGATCTATGCCGGCATGGCGCTGGCGGTGGTCATGATCTTTCTGGCGATCGACCACCTCAATTTCGCGCAAGGCGAGATGGCCACATTTTCGACCTTTGTCGCCTGGCAGCTGATCCACTGGGGCACGCCGTATTGGGTCGCCTTCGTCGCGGTTGTGATCCTGTCGTTCATCGGCGGTGTCGCGATCGAGCGGATCTTGTTCAAGCCGTTGCACCACGCATCGATCCTCGCCAATCTCGTCGCCTTCTTCGCCTTGTTCAGCATTCTCAACAGCGCCGACGGCTATATCTGGGACTACACGATCAAGACCTTCCCGACCCCGTTCGGCACCAAGCCCTTGTTCGGCAGCGTCCTGATCGACGCGCATGAAGCCGGGATGATCGGCGTCACCGCCGTGTTGCTGGGGCTCGTCTACCTGTTCTTCCGCGGCACGCGGCTCGGCCTGGCGATGCGGGCCGCCGCCGCCAATCCGGAATCGGCGCGGCTGGTCGGCATCCGGGTCGGCTGGATGACGGCGCTCGGTTGGGGCATGTGCGGCGGCGATCGGCGCGGTCGCCGGCATGCTGATCGCACCGGTCGTGTTTCTCGATCCAAACATGATGTTCGGCGTGCTGCTTTACGGTTTTGCCGGCGCCGTGCTGGGCGGGCTGACGAGCCCGGGGGGCGCCGTGCTCGGCGGCTTCGCCGTCGGCATCATCGAAAATCTGGCCGCCACGTTCATCCCCTATTTCGGCCGCGACCTGAAGCTGACAATCGCGCTGTTGGTGATCGTCGCGGTGCTGATGGTACGGCCCGCCGGCATTTTTGGCCGCAGCGTGGTGAGCCGGGTATGACGACGCCCGAGATCGAGACCGCGACCCTCGACGCCGCCGTCCGGCGCCGGCCGCCGCCGCGCCGCCCGCCCGCGCGGCGACGTGGCCGACGACCCGCCACTGGCTGTTGGCCGGCGCTGTGCTGGTCGCAGCCGTGCTGCCCCTCTATTTCCATGGGTTTGTCGTCTTTCAGTTGACCGAGGTGATGATCTACGGGCTGGCGATCCTCGGCCTCAACCTCCTGACCGGCTTCAACGGCCAATTCTCGGTGGGGCACGGCGCGTTTTACGGCCTTGGCGCCTACGTCACCGCGATTCTGATGCATCAATACGGCATCGCCTATTACTGGACCTTGCCGGCCGCCGGCGGCGTCTGCTTTGTTGTCGGCGCCCTGTTCGGATTGCCGGCGCTGCGGCTGCAGGGCCTCTATCTCGCGCTCGTCACCTTTGCGGCGGCGGTGGCGCTGCCGCAGCTCCTCAAATTTCATGGTCTCGAAGGCTGGACCGGTGGCGTGCAAGGCATCGTCGTCGATCAGCCGGATGTACCCGGATTCCTGCCGATCGACGCCGATCAATGGCTCTATTATTTCACCCTGGCGGTCGTGCTGGCCATGTTCGCCGGCGCCGCCAACCTGGTGAAGAGCCGTACCGGCCGCGCCATCATGGCGATCCGTGACCACCCGATCGCCGCCGCCGCGATGGGTGTCAACGAGCCGCTCTACAAGACGCTGACCTTCGGCGTCAGCGCGCTCTACACCGGTGTCGCCGGCTCCCTGGGCGCACTTGCGGTACAGTTCGTCGCCCCCGACAGTTTCAGTCTGTTCCTGTCGCTCTATTTCCTCGTCGGTCTGATCCTCGGCGGCATGGGCTCGCTGCCGGGCTGCCTGTTCGGCGGCTTGTTCGTGCTCTACGTGCCGAACATCGCCCAGGAGGTGTCGCGCGGGTTGGCCGGCGCCATCTATGGCGTCATCATGCTGCTGGTGATTTTCGTGATGCCGACTGGCGCGGCGGGGTTCACACGGGCTGTCGTCCTTACATGTCGCGATTGCGCAATCGGTAAAAACCGTCGAACTGGGAGCCACGCTAACGAGGGAGGACCATCGATGAAGAAGTTGACGCGCCGCACGATTCTTGCCGCCGCCCCGGCCGCGCTGGCTTTAGGCGGCCCGCTGCTGACCGCCCGGCCGGCCCGGGCCGCCAAGCAATACGGCCCCGGCGCCAGCGACAGCGAGATCAAGATCGGCAACACCGGCCCCTATAGCGGCCCGCTGTCGAACGCCAGCCCGATCCCGATATCGATGGCCGCCTATTTCAAGATGATCAACGACCAGGGCGGGGTGAACGGGCGCAAGATCAACTTCATCTCCTACGACGACGCCTATTCGCCGCCGAAGACCGTCGAGATGACGCGCAAGCTGGTCGAGAGTGACGAGGTCCTCTTCACTGCCGGCAATGTCGGGACCCCGACCAACAGCGCGATCTGGCATTACATGAACGAAAAGAAGGTGCCGCAATTGTTCCTCGGCACCGGCGCCACCAAGTGGGACGACCCCAACGGCTATCCCTGGACTATGGGCTTTTTTATCAGCTACCAGGCGGAAGGGCGCATCTATGCCGCCTACATCCTGAAGAATAAGCCCGATGGCAAGATCGGCGTGCTCTATCAGAACGACGATTTCGGAAAGGATTATCTCAAGGGGCTGGTTGACGGGCTCGGCGACAAGGCGGCGTCGATGATCAAGGCCAAGGATTCCTACGAGACCACAGACCCGACTGTCAACTCGCAGATCATCGACCTAAAGGCGGCCGGCTGCGATGTCCTTGTCACCGTCGCTATCCCCAAATTCGGCGCCCAGGCGATCAGGAAGGTGGCCGAAATCGAATGGAAACCGCTGCACATCCTGAACGGCATTGCGTCATCCGTCGGCGTGACGTTGAAGCCGGCGGGCCTCGAAAACGCCAAGGGTATCGTTACCGACACTTCCTTCAAGGACGCCACCGATCCCCAATGGCAAAACGATGCAGGCTACAGGGGGTGGGTCTCTTTTATGGACAAGTATTACCCGAGCGGCGACCAGAGCGATAACCAAAATGTCTACGGCGCGTCGATTGCCGCGACGACCATCCAGATGTTGAAGCAATGCGGCGACGACCTGACTCGCGAAAACGTGATGAAACAGGCGGCAAGTCTGCACGATCTCGAACTGCCGATGCTGTTGCCCGGCATCGCGATCAATACCAGCCCGACCAATTTCGCGCCAATCAGGCAGGCCCAGATGAGGCGCTTCGACGGCGAGCGTTACGTTCCATTCGGTCCCGTCCTGACCGGCGCCATCGGCTAAAAAGCGTCCGCGCGCCCGCGCCGCTCAAATTTGTGGCGATGGCGCGGGGCCGCGCGTTATACGTGCCTCGCGCCGAGCAGCGCAGCTCCACAATAAACACACTAACATCGGGCTCGAGAAATCATGATGAAACAGCTGACCCGCCGCACAATTCTCGCCGCCGCACCCGCGCTGGCCTTCAGCGGCCCGCTCCTCTCGCCGCGACCGGCCCGCGCCGCGAAGGATTACGGCCCGGGCGTCACCGATACCGAGATCAAGATCGGCAATACCTGCTTTTACAGCGGACCCGCCTCGTCCTACGGAACGATCGGCAAAGCGATGGCCGCCTATTACAAGATGGTCAACGACCAGGGCGGGGTGAACGGCCGCAAGATCGATTTCATCTCCTACGACGACGCTTATTCGCCGCCCAAGACCGTCGAGATGACGCGCAAGCTGGTCGAGGAAGATCAGGTGTTTCTGGATGCCGGCCCGCTCGGGACCCCGACCAACAGCGCGATCTGGCACTACATGAACCAGCACAAGGTGCCGCAGCTGTTCGTCAGCGACCGGCGCCACCAAATGGGACGACCCGAAGGGCCATCCCTGGACCATCGGCTGGCAGCCGAACTACCAGAGCGAGGGCCGCATCTATGCCGCCTACATCCTGAAGAACAAGCCGGACGGCAAGATCGGCGTGCTCTATCAGGACGACGATTTCGGCAAGGACTATGTGAAGGGCGTGACCGACGGGCTCGGCGCCAAGGCAGCCTCGATGATCGTCGTCAAGGCGTCCTACGAGACCACCGATCCCACCGTCAATTCGCAGGTCATCAGTATGAAGGCGGCCGGCTGCAACGTCTTCGTCAACACCGCGATCCCCAAATTTGCCGCCCAGTCGATCAAAAAGGCGGCAGAGATCGAATGGAAGCCGCTGCACATATTGAGCAGCATCGGCAATTCGGTCGCCGCTACCCTGAAGCCGGCCGGGTTGGAAATCTCCAAGGGCATCGTATCCGACTTTTACCTGAAAGATCCGACCGACCCCGAGTGGCAAAACGACGCCGGCTACAAGTGGTGGGTCGGTTTCATGGACAAATATTATCCGAGCGGCGACAAGACCGACGCCGGCAACGTCTATGGCCCCTCAAACGCGGCGACGGTGGTGCACGTGCTGCAGCAATGCGGTGACGACTTGACCCGCGAGAACGTGATGAAGCAGGCCGCCGATCTGCATGATTTCCGGGTGCCGATGCTGCTGCCCGGTATCATGATCAATACCAGCCCGACCAATTTCGCGCCGGTCAAGCAAGTCCAGATGGGCAGCTTCGACGGCGCGCGTTGGCGGCTATTCGGTCCGCTGCTGACCGGCGCGATCGGCTGAGGAAAGCGGCGGCCGGAATCTCGCGCGGCGATTGCTCGGGCCGCCGCTCGTCTGGACGGCATCCCTCCACCGTGCCAAGCTCGCGCCAGCGCCGATGCTACAGCGGCCGGCGCCGTTTCGGTGATCGGTCCGGTCGAAGTTGCACTTCCTGCGAAGCGCGCGCACTCGTCGTCTTCCCGCGGACGCATGCCGGCCGCTAAAGCACCGGCTCGCCCGCGTGCTTCGCTGGGCGGCGATAGCGTGGTTTGCCGCCGGAGCGCTGGTTCTGGCCGGTCTTGTGCGCTTCGCGATCCCGCCGGCGGCCGAAAACCGGGCGGCGCCGACCGACGCCATCATCGTCTTGACCGGCGGCAGCCTGCGCTTGCAGAGCGGGGTCGAACTGATGCGCGAAGGCAAAGCGCGGGCATTGTTCGTCTCGGGCGTCAACCGGCGGGTCGGTCTCGACGAGTTGCTGCGGGTTTCGGGCGCCGCGCCGCATTGGCTCTCCTGCTGCATCGCGATCGGCTACCAGGCCGAAAACACCGAGGGGAATGCACAGGAAGCGGCGCGCTGGATGCGACGACGGGGCTATCGCAGCCTGCGTCTGGTCACCGCCTGGTACCACATGCCGCGCAGCCTTCTCGAATTCGCGCGCGCCATGCCAGACATCACGATCGTGCCGCATCCGGTCTTTCCCGAATGGGCCGGCGAACCGCACTCTTGGGCTTGGCATGGCATGGCGGCTCTGTTGATCGGCGAATATGCGAAATACCTGGCGGTGCTCCTGCGATCCGTTGTCGAGCCGCCGCAGCCGCCGAGCCACGGGCCGATCGAAGCCGAGGCCCGGCCGTGAGCTGGGCCAGGGCCTTCGCCTTCAATATCGCGTTTGTCGCCTGGACCCTGGTCCTCGGCACGATCGGACTGCCGTTCCTGCTGACGCCGCGGCCGGCGGCGATGGCCTTCGGCCGGTTCTGGGCGCAAGGCGTGCTCGTGCTGCTGCGGGTCCTTGTCGGCCTGGACTCCCAGATCAGCGGGGTCGAGCGCATTCCCGCCGGCGGCTGCATCGTCGCGATGAAGCACCAATCGGCCTGGGACGCGCTGATCATCCCGATCGTGCTCGGCGACCCGGCGGTCGTGGTCAAGCGCGAACTGCTGCGGCTGCCGCTTTACGGCTGGTACGCAGCGCGCGCCGGCTCGATCGGGGTCGACCGCAAGGGCGGCGCCGGGGCGCTGCGCCGAATCGTCGCCGCGGCCCGGCCGGTCGTGGCCGAGGGCCGTCCGGTGGTGATCTTTCCGCAAGGGACGCGGGCGGCGCCGGGACAAGCATTGCCCTACCAGCCCGGTGTCGCCGCCCTCTACCAGGCACTGGGCTTGCCGCTGGTTCCGGCGGCGGTCAATTCCGGCCTGTTCTGGGGGCGGCGGGCGTTCGTCAAATGCCCGGGCCGCATCCTCCTCGAATTTCTCGAACCGATCCCGCCCGGCTGGCCGCGCCGCCGGCTGATGGCCGAGCTCGAGCAGCGGATCGAGGCCGCCACCGCCGCGCTCGAACGACAGGCCGAGGCCGCGCGGCGCGGACCTGCGGCGGACAGTGCGCTCAGCGGGCCCGCTCGCGGGGCGCAGGAAACCAGTCCTCATCACCGCCGCTGACGATCTGCTCGAGGGTGTAGGGGCATGCCTGCGGCAGGCGACGCATCATTCCGGGGACATCGCGTTCGAGCCGGCGCACCAGCCTGAGCGCGGTTCGATAAAGAGAGGGCACATCGAGCTTGGCCTCGATGCTGCGCGAGAGAATCTGCTCCAGCTGAAGGCGCCATTCGACGATCTCGTCGCGCCAATGATCGGCGGGCTCCTCAAGGCCGGAAAATTCGAGCTTCAGGAAGTGCTCGATGATGTGCTGGCAGAGCGACCGCGCCGCACGGAGATCGCTGCGTCCCAAACTCTCGATCTCCTCCGCGATGTTTTCGAGGTCGAGTTCGTTGCCGACCGGCGGCAGGCGACGCAGAAGGTCTGCTTGCCGCTGGGTCCAGGCGTAGAAATCCTCATCATAAAGGGTATCTGCGGTCATCCTGGTTGTCACCTTACAGCCCGACCGGTCTGTGGGAAAGCCGGGCGATTGGCACGACAATGGTTAGGCGTTGGGCTCGACCGGATGACAGACCGCGCGAAATTGATTGACAGGGTTGACCGCGACCGGTGATTTTCCCAGCCCGAACATGGCGTCGATCCTTGCGACATACTGGCTTATACTGTGATCTATCGGCTGCTTGGTTCGGTAATCCATGATGAACGA
The DNA here is from genome assembly GCA_963795485.1 of uncultured Alphaproteobacteria bacterium. Lineage (GTDB taxonomy): Bacteria > Pseudomonadota > Alphaproteobacteria > ATCC43930 > CGMCC-115725 > AP-15. The sequence goes on along the minus strand of CAWCIL010000002.1, from coordinate 84,747 downwards.
TTTTATATCGGCGAGGCGATTGCGATCCAAATCAATCGCTCCGGAAATCCAATATCGCCCGGCATCCATCAGTAAGATCGACTGCCCCAAGTGCTGATAACTGCTCGCCTCCTCGTTTCCCAAGAAAGACGGAAAAAGGCTGGCGAACACGGTATCGCCGGTTGGAATCAACGGCACGAAATCATAACAATTCTCGAAGCGAAACACACGACGGGCAAAATACGGCCAGGACGTGGCACCTCGATTGCTGAACACCCTTGGCTGCCCGAATGTGTAGACCGCCTGAACGTTGTACTCCGCAGGACCCTCGGTGTACCAATATAAACCAAGCAAAAGCGCCGCAGCGCCCCCCAAGGAATGCCCGGTGACCAGCGTCTTGTAATTTCGATTGAGAAGCCTTCTCTTGCCGAGATCGTCCTGGACCGCTCGGGCATATGCCCGAAAGCCACGATGAACCGGGACGTGCAGAGCATCGTCTACGATCGGCGTGATTTCGACGTTGGCAAACCAGTCCTGTATGGAATTGGTCCCTTGTATGGCAATTATCTGGGTCTGGGTCGTATTATTGACAGCAATTATGTACTCCCCGGACTTATCGAGCCCGAGCGTCTCTCGATACTGCACCGGAAAAGGAACGGAAATAGTGTAGCCGGCGGCCGCCGGCAAGCCGTCGCATGCGGGAATGGCGTCAGGGATCGAGTACGCCCGGTTCGACAAGCAAGCCATCAATAATGCAGTTGAGGATTGCGCCTCGATCTCGGTCTGCATCGCCAGCTTTTCGGATAGCGGGACCGGGGGCGGCGGAGCTTGCACGGATGGCGTCGCCGGCTGTTGCGCGGCGCAGGCGGCCAGCAGCAGCGAAAGAGCCGAAAGAAACTTGCTCGGCGAATAGCGCTTTGGTTGCTTCGTCTTGGCCACGACCAGCCCCCAGCGGAGCCCAACCACTCCGCCGAGCTAGATCATATCCGACAAAAACCGTCAAACCCGGCGATCGTCGGGGCGGCGGCGTCGGCGCAAAAAAACGGCACCGATGGGCGCGTCGGCTACCCGAACGAATGAAGAACTATATAATTTGCGGCGCTGCCGGCGTAAACTCGGCTCCGAGGAGGAAGTCTCGGCCATGGCTCTCGTCGGCGCGATCTCGCAGCGGATCTGGGACATGAAGTATCGGCTGCGCGCACCCGCCAACGGCGATGTGCCGGGCGAGCCGCTCGACAAGACCATCGAAGACACCTGGCGCCGGGTGGCGTCGACCCTCGCCGGGGTCGAGCGCGACCAGGCCTTGTGGGCCGAGCGGTTCTACCAGGCGATGTCCGATTTCAAGTTTCTGCCGGCGGGGCGTGTCGTCGCCGGCGCCGGCAGCAGCCGCTCGGTCACCCTCTTCAACTGCTTCGTGATGGGCACGATCCCCGACGACATGGGCGGCATCTTCGCGCATCTGCGCGAGGCGGCGCTGACCATGCAGCAAGGGGGCGGCATCGGCTATGATTTCTCGACGCTGCGGCCGCGCGGCGCGCCGGTCAAGGGGGTGGGCGCCGACGCCTCGGGGCCATTGTCGTTCATGGATGTGTGGGACGCGATGTGCCGCACGATCATGAGCGCCGGTTATCGCCGCGGTGCGATGATGGCGACCCTGCGCTGCGACCACCCCGACATCGAGGCCTTTATCGAAGCGAAGCGCGAGCCCGGCCGGCTGCGCATGTTCAACCTCTCGGTCCTGGTCACCGACGCCCTGATGCAGGCGGTCGAGGAAAATGCGCCGTGGGAATTGTCCTTCGCCGGCACGGTCGCCAAGGTGCTGCCGGCGCGCGAGCTGTGGGACAAGATCATGCGGGCGACCTATGCCTACGCCGAGCCCGGGGTGATCTTCATCGACCGGATCAACCGGCGGAACAATTTGTTTTATTGCGAACAGATAACCTCCAGTAACCCTTGCGGCGAGCAGCCATTGCCGCCTTACGGCGCCTGCCTGTTGGGCTCGATCAACCTGGCGAGCCTGGTTGACGCCCCGTTTACGCCCGAGGCGCGGCTGGATCTCGAAGGGCTGCGCCGGCTGGTGCCCGACTGCGTGCGGATGATGGACAACGTCGTCGACATCTCGCAGTTTCCGTTGCCGCAGCAAAAAGAGGAGGCGCTGCAGAAGCGCCGGATCGGGCTCGGGGTCACCGGCCTCGCCGACGCGCTGATCCTGTGCGGGCTGCGTTACGGCTCGGCGGCGGCGGTCGCGACGACCGAGCAATGGCTCGGCACGATCGAGCGCGAGGCCTATCTCGCCTCGGCGGCGCTCGCGGCTGAAAAGGGTCCGTTCCCGCTGTTCGACCGTGACAATTATCTCGCCGGCGAGACGGTTGCCGGGCTCGACGAGGATGTGCGCGCCGCAATCGCCCGGCACGGCGTGCGCAACGCGCTTCTGACCTCGGTGGCGCCCACCGGGACGATTTCGTTGTTCGCCGACAATGTCTCCTCGGGAATCGAGCCGGTGTTCAGCTTTCGCCACAGCCGCAACGTGCTGATGCCCGACGGAACCCGCCGCGAGGAAGAGGTCGCCGACTATGCCTGGCGGCGGTTTCGGCGATTGCGGGGCGAGTCGGCGCCATTGCCCGATTATTTCGCCGATGCGCAGGTCCTGACCCCCGAGGATCACCTCGTCATGCAGGCCGCGGTGCAGAAGCACGTCGACAGCTCGATCTCGAAAACCATCAACGTGCCGGCCGAGATCCCGTTCGAGCGGTTCAAGGACATCTATCGCGAGGCCTATGCCTTGGGTTGCAAGGGCTGCACCACCTATCGCCCGAACGAGGTGACCGGGGCCGTGCTCGCGGCGCGCCCCGAGGCGACCGCCGGGACCGACGCCCGCAACGCCCCTCGCCAACCGGAGCTGCCGTTGCCGGCGCCGGTGCCGGCCGCGTCGCCGAAACCGGCGGACATCTTCGAGGCGGGCGGCGTCGTCTACATGACCCAGCCCTTGAGCCGGCCCGAGGCGTTGCCCGGCCAGACCTACAAGCTCAACTGGCCGGAGAGCGAGCATGCGCTCTACATCACCTTGAACGACATCGTGCAGGACGGAAGGCGGCGCCCCTTCGAGGTGTTCATCAACTCGAAGAACATGGAGCACTATGCCTGGACCGTGGCGTTGACCCGGATGATCAGCGCCGTCTTCCGCCGCGGCGGCGACGTGTCGTTTGTCGTCGAGGAGATGAAGGCGGTGTTCGACCCGCGCGGCGGCGCCTGGATGGACGGCCGGTACGTGCCCTCGCTGTTGGCCGCGATCGGGGATGTGATCGAGCGCCACATGATCGAGATCGGCTTTCTGCCGGCGCCGGCGAGGAGCCGAAGACCGGCGGTCGTCACCCAGCAGACGGCGGCGGGCGGCGCCCTGATCGCGGACCAGCGTTCGCGGCCGTCCCGTATGGCGCAATGCCCGAAATGCGGCGAGGCTGCGCTGATCCGCATCGAAGGCTGCGACCAATGCACGAGCTGCGATTATTCGAAATGCGGGTGATGCCGGGACGAGCTGGTCCGTGTTGACAGGCACGGGTCTTCCGAGCTTCGCATCGGCTGTGGCAAAAGCATGAGCGTCGGGATTTGTCGCGGCGCCGCCCGCCGGCGGCTGGTACAATCGCCGCGGGAGCAACTACCCGAGCATCGATATGCGCACCGTGGTTCTGCCTGTGAAATCGAGCGAGCTGTCGGCGCAAATGGCAGCAATGCGGGTTTGGCTCGATGAGCGCCGCTTCGAGCCGTCGAGCTTTCGCTGTCGCGACAGCGCCGCGGGGGTGCTGGTGCGCATCGACTTCAAGGCGACGGCGGAAGCCGACGCCTTTGCCCGGCAGTTCAGCGGAACGGTGGACGAAGCGTTGGCGGCAGCGCGCGCGCCGGATCGCGGCGGTTTTCTGTCGGGTTGAACCGCCGCTTCGATCGAGGCAGCCGCGGCCGGCCTGTCCCCAAATCCCAATCACCGAGTCGGTAATCCCGTTGGCCTCGGACTGGTCGTGGCCGCGATCGGACCCTCCATTCCGCTTCCCGGCCCAGGGGGTCCGGCCGTTAGCCGGCCCGCGGACAGGCTCCAGCAGAGCCCCCATGCTCGGCGTTTTTTCGGGGGTTGTTCGGACGACCGCCTCGATCAGGGCAAGTGACCGACCGAGCGGGGTAGCGGCGGGTTCGGCTTTCGCCGGGGGCGCGAGGGAAACTTGCTGGCTCACATTTCGGTTGACGTGCACGGCGGCAACTTGGCCCGGCTCCGGGCCACGGTTTATTGTCGCAGCGATCGATGTCCGACCGGGTGACGCCGGGCGCAGTCGAGTTGCGGAGAGCGGGCGGAATGCCGGGAGCTGGCGGAATGGCGGGAGCGAGCGGAACGACCGAGGCGCGGCTGAAACATTTCGGCTGGGGTCGCGAAGGCGAAGGGATCACGCAGGCGGAAGAGGACGCTGCCCTCGACCGCTATCGTCGGCTCTTTGGCGTCGACGAGTTCGAAGAAATGGCGCCGCCGCCGCTCGTCGATATCCGGCTGCAAGCGCCGCGCATCGCGCCGCCGAGTGTGCTCTCCGGACTGTGCTCGACGGCGGCCTACGACCGCGCCGCCCATACCTATGGCAAATCCTTTCGGGACTACGTGCGCGGACTCCGCGGCGATTACACCGCTGCTCCCGATCTCGTCGCCTATCCGAAGAGCGAAGCCGAAATTGCCGCGCTGATCGACTGGGCGGGCAGCGAAGACGCCGCGGTGATCCCGTTCGGCGCCGGCAGCAGCGTCGTCGGCGGGGTCGAGGCGGGGGTCGAGGGCACTGGAAAAAAGGCGGCGCTCAGCCTCGACCTGCGCCATTTGGACCGGGTTCTGGAGATCGACCGGACGTCGCGCGCGGCGCGCATCGAGGCCGGGGTGTTCGGCCCGGCGCTCGAAGCCCAATTGCGGCCGCACGGGCTGAGCCTGCGCCATTTCCCGCAGAGCTTCGAATATTCGACCCTCGGCGGCTGGATCGCGACCCGGTCGGGCGGTCATTTCGCCAGTCTCTATACCCATATCGATGATTTTGTCGAAAGCATCCGCATGCTGACCCCGCAGGGTCCGCTCGAGACCCGGCGGCTGCCGGGCTCCGGCGCCGGGCCCAGTCCCGACCGTATGCTGATCGGCTCGGAAGGGATTCTCGGCGTCATCACCGAGGCGTGGATGCGACTGCAGGACCGGCCGCGCTTTCGCGCCGGCGGCGCGGTCCGCTTCGCCGATTTGTTCGCCGCTGCGCGCGCGGTCAGGGCGATCGCCCAAGCCGGGCTGTACCCGGCGAACTGCCGCATCATCGACCCGCAGGAGGCGGCGAACACCGGCGCCGGCGACGGCCGCGCGGCGATCATGGTGCTGGCCTTCGAATCGGCCGACCACGCGCTCGACGCCTGGATCGCCCGCGCGCTCGAATGCTGCGCCGATCATGGCGGCACGCCGGAACGGGCCGGCGAGCGCGACGCCCATCGCGACGGCGCCGCCGAGTTGTGGCGCACCGCCTTCATCCGGATGCCTTTTGCCCGCGAGCGCATGATCCGACGCGGGATCATCGCCGACACCTTCGAGACCGCGATCACCTGGGACCGATTCGAGGGCTTCCACGACCAGGTCAAGGCCGGGACCGAAGCGGCGATCCGCGAGGCGACCGGCCGGCCGGGCCAAGTCACCTGCCGCTTCACCCATGTCTACCCGGACGGACCGGCGCCATACTTCTCGTTCCACGCGCTCGGCCGGCACGGCGAGCTCGAGCAGCAATGGCGCGCAATCAAGACTGCCGCCGGCGACGCGCTGATCGCCGGCGGCGGCACCATCACCCATCATCACGCGGTCGGCCGCGACCACCGCCCGTGGTACGATCGGCAGCGGCCGGACTTGTTCGCGGCGGCGCTGCGGGCGGCAAAGCGTGCACTCGATCCGCAGGCGTTGCTCAATCCCGGCGTGCTGATCGATCCCTGAGCCTCGCCCATTTCACCGCACGTTGAATAGGACGCGAGACTCCGGGCGGCGCCGCGCGCAGGGTGGCGACAACGCCGGATTGCCCGCCCCGGTTCCAGCCCGGACCCGCCAGATACCAGAAAAATCGCGGATCCGGTGCTGATGTTGCAAAAAAAGCGCAGCGTGACCAAAGGGAAATAGCGGAGTCTTAATCGAGTTGTTGCAGAAATGTCGCGACACTCCGTGTTCTGCAAAGATTTTTCGGCACGCGGCTTGGTTACAGCAAAAACCGGTTGCCATCGGGGCAGTAGATGGAGAAGATCCGCTAACGGTGGCGTGACGACCATCGTCACACGCGTATTCTGCGGCCGGAGGTAAGGGATGACAAATCGCTGTCTGCTAGGGGCCGGCGTAGCGCTTGCCGTGGCGCTCGGTGGCGTCCAGGCGCACGCTCAGTTGGGGAATCTGAGCCTATTCGGGCCCTTTCCGCCGGGGGCGTTCTATCTGGGTCCGGAAGGCGGGTGGACCCAGCTGCAGAGCCACGAGGACCATTTCCACGTCGGTAAGGTAGGGTTCAACCCGAAGGAGAACTTCAACTCGGGGTTCAATGTCGGAGTTCGCGGCGGGTACGCGTGGGGCCCGTGGCGGTTCGAGGAGGAATACAGCTACCGGAACAACTCGCTATCGAGTTTCGGCGGGAACAGCAACTTGTTCAATGGCAATCGCCACTCGAACGCGATCATGACCAACGCGATTTATGATTTCACGTTTGGTTGGCCGATCACGCCGCATATCGGGGCCGGCATCGGTGCCGTAAACATCGATGACGGGGTGTCGCTCAAAGGCACGCTGCCGAAGGGGTCGCCGTTTTTCACCACCGGGTTCACCTCGCTCAACGGCAACACCTGGGAGTTCGGCTATCAGGGGATCGCGGGCGTCCGCTATATGATCAACCCGGCGCTGGCCCTCGATATCGATTACCGGTACCTGGCGACTCCAGATTTCACCCTCAGCAACAAGGGCACGTCCAAGGCGGGCGTTTGCTGCGGGGGCATCAGCTACAAGAGCGGCTACAGCACGCAGAACGTCGTCGCCAGCTTGACGATGATGTTCGGCGCTCCGCCGCCGGTAGCACCTCCGCCGGCGCCCCAGGCGCCGCCACCACCGCCGCCGCATCAGGTCTACCTGGTGTTCTTCGACTGGGATAGGTACAACATCACGCCCGAGGGCATGCAGATCTTGCAGGCCGCGGCAGACCATTACCGGGCGGGCGGCGCGGTGCAGATCCAGGTCACCGGCTACACCGATCTGTCCGGCTCCGCGGGCTACAACCAGCGGCTTTCCGAGCGGCGCGCAAACGCCGTGGCGGTCGTCCTCGAGCGGTTGGGCGTGCCTCGCAACGAAATGATCGTCACCGGTCGCGGCATGAACGATCCTCGGGTTCCGACGCCACTCGGGGTCCGCGAACCGCAGAACCGGCGCGTCGAGATCGTCTTCCCGTAACCCGCGTTTCGTCCGCTTCCTGGGATCCTTTCGCGAGGGTCCCAGGCACGGCCGCGGCCCTCGCCGCGGCTTTTTTTTGCACGGCGGCTGCTGAGTGTTGCGATGCTTATCGATTAACGCGGGATTGCTGCCGCGCTCGGATAAACCCGCTACGAAGTCCGCCACTCGGATTGCGGCAATACGACAGTGGCTGTCGCAGCCTCCGGCCAGGCTCCTCGAATGACCCGATCGATGAGCATGATGCCGGCTGACCCGCATCCTCGAGATCCGGCAACCGCTTTGAGGGACGGGGTAGCAAAACCTCGGCCCACAGCATCGCTCTCGGCCAGCGACTACCGCCCCGTCGGTGCGGCAGTGGGTACGCCGAAAATTGACGCATAAAACGCATCGCGTTCGCATCGGTGTTCGAGCAGGATGTGCGGGAACGACCCGCTCGGGGCCGGGTCGTTCGCAATGACCGGCGGGCAAAGAGACCGAACTTTCTCGCTTTTCCCGTTATTCTCGTGCGTTTTGAGCTACCCCGGCGCTTGAAAGAAGACGAGCGCAGTCATATTATCGGTCGTTGGCCGGGGGAACGCGCGACACCGGAAAGTTGCGCGTCTGCGGAACCGATCGGCATCTTGTGTCGTTCTCACCGCGGCCGGGGCGAGACCCTTTGGGGTGGAACGAGCGTGCGTTACAGTTGGTCAATCCGGAACTGCTACAAAGGATCACAGGAATGAAGCATCTGTTGAACGGCGTTGCGATCGCAGCCGCGCTCGTGATTGCCGCGCCAGCATGGGCGCAGAACCCCAGTGGCGGAAACTCGGTGAATACTCCCGGCCCGAACCCGGGCGGACCGGGCCTGACCCCTTACAGCAGCGGCGGCGCCCCACCGCCGGCCGCGGAGCCCGCACCGGCGGCGATGCCTCCGGCGGCGATGCCATCGGGCTCGGCGCCGAATTCAGCGATGCCGCCGATGCACCGGCAGGCCCATATGCGGCACTACCACCACATGCACGGCCGGATGATCCATCACGGTCCGCGCGCTGCCGGGGACACGACAGCGCAACTCAACCGCGCCGAACTCGCTCGAATTCAGGGCAACCCCGGGGCTATGGCGCCACAAGGGGGGCCTGCCGGCGGCGAGGCGATGCCGATGCAGCAAGGAGGAGGACGGCAGCCGGGCCCCAAGCCTTCCGGCTCGGGTTACATCCCACCGTCGCAACCGCAATAAGCCGCTCGCCTCTAATCTGGCGCTGCGCTTGACAGAGTGTCAGCCCGTTACCGGTTTGCGGTGGCGGGCGACACGTTCCAGATCGTCGAGCAGATCGTGCAAGGTCTGATCGGCGACATAGGTCATCTTGGCGAAAGCACGCAGAAAGCTGTCGGTCCTCGGCAGCTGGAACAGGGTTTCGTCGCTGTCCTTGGCACTCGCCGCGCTGATCAGCACGACGTTGTCGAAAGGCTGCAGCACCAGTTCCTGCAGCGGCTTGCCGGGACCGGTCACATATTCGACGACGCGGCAGCGTTCGGAATTCGCTGCTTCCTGCAAGATCGTCATGCGGTAGGCGGCGCGGGTCGTCGCGGCCTCGATCAGGGCGCGCGCGAACGGGCGCAAAAAGGTCTCGTCGAACCCGAGCAACGCGGTGGGATGCTCGTTGCTGACCGCAGAGCGCATTTCCAGCGCGGCCCATAACGAGGCTCGTCCGTCGAAGTAATCGGCGGAGGCGAGATCGAGGTTGATCGAATTGATCGGCATCGGCGAGGAGACCGAGCGCGCCGACAGAAAGGCGAAGCAGACCGGCTCCCGCTTCAGCGAAATGTTGGTCGTCGCTTCTAGGTTGCGCTCCGTGATCGCGGGACTGTCGGCCATGGCAATGTCTGCTCCCAGAGGGCCGCGATCCAGCGACTCTCACACCTCGCCTGCGGCGCCCCAACCCAATTCGAGAGTACCCCTGACAAGCCTCTGAGATAGACTGTTTCGGGTGGGCCTGTCAAAGTCCATCAGGATGGTTGCGCCGGTATGCGGCCATCGGCCGCGCGGCCGCGGCGCGGTTCTTGCGCGCCAATTGTGTCCGCGGACGGCCCGCCGCGCCCTCCGACCTCGCCGCGAGCAATTTGTCGGGGAAAATCCGCGGCGCGCCGGCGTGGGTCTTGAGGTTTGGGCCCGTTCACTGGCCCGATTCGCGCTCGATCGCCTCCTCGGTGGCCAGCCATTCGGCTTCGGTGCGGACGATCAGGCTGACGATCTCGGCGCGGCGTTTGAGCGCGTCGACGATGGCGACGCCGCCGGCAGATGATCCGTTTACGGCGGCGAGGCCGCGGTCGAGCGCGTCGCGTTCCCGCGACAGGCGGGCAATGGTGTCCTCGGCCCGGCGGGCGCGCTGCCGCAACGGATCGAGCTCGCGCCGCTTTTCCGCCGCCCGACGCCGCGCCGCCCGGCGATCGTCGGCCGCAGCCGATTGGGAACGCTCGGCCGGCCCGGCGCTTTCGAGCAACACGCGGCGGTAATCTTCGAGATCGCCGTCGAAGGGCCGCACCGTCCCGTCGGCTACGAGCCACAGCCGATCGGCGGCCAAATCGAGCAGATGCCAATCGTGGCTGATCAGCACCACGGCACCGGCAAAGTCGTTGATCGCCCGCACCAGCGCCTCGCGGCTTTCGAGGTCGAGGTGGTTGGTCGGCTCATCGAGCACCAAAAGGGCAGGGGCGTCATGCGTCACCAGGGCGAGGTTCAGCCGCGCCCGCTCGCCGCCCGACAGATCGCCGACCGCGACGAACGCCTTGTCCTGGCCGAAGCCGAAAGCGCCGAGCCGCGCTCGGACCGCTTCGGGCGAGGCGTCCGGCATCAGCGCCGTCAGATGGTCGTAGGCCGATTGCCGCGGCCGCATTTCCTCGATCTGGTGTTGGGCGAAATAACCGCAGGCGAGCTTGGGCGACCGCGTCACCTGCCCGGAGAGGGGCGGCAGGCGTCCGGCCAGCAGCCGGGCGAAGGTGGTTTTGCCGTTGCCGTTGGCGCCGAGCAGCGCGATCCGGTCATCCGGATCGAGCCGCAGATCGAGCCGCGCCAGCACCGGCTTGCCCGGGGCGTAGCCGACGCTCGCGCGATCGAGCGAGATCAGCGGCGGGCTCAACTGCGGCGGCTCGGGAAAGGCGATCCGCGGCGGCGGCTCGCGGGCGGCGAGCACGACTGGCTCGAGCCGAGCCAGCGCCTTCAACCGGCTCTGCGCCTGCCGCGCCTTCGAGGCCTGGGCGCGAAAGCGGTCGACAAAGGCCTGCAAGCGCTCGCGCTCGTTGGCCTGCTGTCGCGCCACCGCCGCGAGCCGCTGCGCCTGCTCCCGGCGCGCGCGCAAAAACGCGTCGAAGCCACCGGAATAGGCGGTCAGCTTGCCACCTTCGAGATGCAGGGTCGTCGTCGTCACCGCGTTGAGCACGCCGCGATCGTGACTGACCAGGATCAGGGTGCGGCGATAGAAGCGCAGAAACCTTTCGAGCCACAGCGATGCTTCGAGGTCGAGGTGGTTGGTCGGCTCGTCGAGCAGCAGGAGGTCGGGCTCGGTGAACAGGATCGCGGCCAAGGCCACCCGCATCCGCCAGCCGCCGGAAAGATCGTCGAGCGGCCGGCGCTGCATCGTGTCGTCGAATTCCGAGGCCGGCGAGGATGCGCGCGGCGCGGCCCGGCGCCGAATGGGCATCGATCTCGACGAGCCGGGTCTCGATCTCGGCGGCGCGCAACGGCGCGGGCGCGGCGTCGCGCTCGGCCAACAGGCGGGTGCGCTCGCGATCGGCGGCCAGCACCGCTTCGAGCGGGGTTGCCGCACCGCTCGGCGCTTCCTGAGCGAGAAACCCGATCCGACTGCCGCGCGGCAGCTCGATCGATGCCGTCCTCCGGCTGCAAGACGCCGCGGATCAGATCGAGCAGGGTCGATTTGCCGACGCCGTTGCGGCCGACCAGCCCGACCTTGGCGCCATCGGGGATCTGCGCGCTCGCCCGGTCGAGCAAGGCCCGACGCCGGTCGATGCGGTAGGTCACTTCGAAGAGGGTCAGCATCGCCGCCTTATATCATGAAGCGGCCGTACGCCTGGGCAATGGCATGCATCGGCGAGGACCTGCATCGCCGCCTGAGCCCGACCACCTAAGAATGCGGGAACGCCCGCAGCAAGACCTGCACCGCGGTCCAGAGCATACCGCCAACCACCAGAGTCGCGGTGATTCCGGTGCCGATAACCCATTTGATGAGCCGGAGCTCGAGTTGGGTAATTTCACGTCGCAAATTTGTTACCTCGGTCGAAATCTCACGTCGTAAATTGGCAACTTCGGTCGAGAGTTCACCCCGCAAATCGGCGATATCGGTCCGTGTCGCGATGTTGGTGAGATCGATGTCGACAGCGGCCTTGACCACTGCCGTAAGCGCCTCGGCTTGGGCATCGGTAAAGCCGGCAGCAGTGAGGCTCTTCACGCTCTCGTGGGTATCGAGCGAGCCGATCATGTCCAGATCTTTTGCCCGGCCGAGCTAGAAGCGATCACGCCGGCCGCAATGCGTCGTATACACCGCGCTCGAACGCGCCGGAAAGGGCGAGGGCGCGGGGATCGGCGAACGGCAGGAACTGGCTCAGGATCACGCCGGCGATATGTTTTGCCGGATCGATCCAGTAATAGCTGTTGAAGATGCCGCCCCAGGCCAGGCTGCCGGCGCTGCGGCCGTTGGGGCCCGGAAGCGGCGTGATCATCCAGCCCAGCCCCCATTGGCAGCGCATGCCGGGAAACAGCGCAAAATCATTGGTCCGCTCCGGCATCGCCGTCCGCATGATCCCGGCGTCGAGATCGCCGGTTTGGTTTGCGGCCATCGCCGCCACGCTTTCCGGCCGCAGCAGCCTGGCATCGCCGACGCGCCCGTGATTCAGCACCATTTGCAGAAACTTCAGATAATCCCGCCCGGTCGAGTAGAGCCCGCCCCCGCCGGCCCAGAACTCCGGTTTCCCGGGCGGCATGTCCATCGTGATCGGCTCTAGCGATCCGTCCTTGCGGCGCTGATGCACCCGTGCCAGCCGCGAGGTCTGCTCCGGCGACAGCTCGAACCCGGTGTCGCTCATGCCGAGCGGGTCGAAAATATGCTCACGAAAATAGGCATCGAGCGGCTTGCCGCTCGCCGCTTCGACGGCGCGGCCGACCCAGTCGATGCTGATGCCGTATTCCCAGCGCTCGCCGGGATCGAACAGCAGGGGCAGATTGCAGCGAGGCGAGCTTGCCGGTGCTGGTCGAGGGCGTGCCGGTGCGATGGATGTAGCGGATCAGCTCGGAGCTCAGCATTTCGTAGCCGAAGCCGGCGGTGTGGGTCAGCAGGTGCCGCAAGGTGATCGGCCGCCGGGCCGGGCGCAGCCGCGGCTTGCCGGCCGGATCGAACCCGGCCAGCACCTGCGGCGAGGCCAATTCCGGCAGCACCCGGCCGATCGGCTGGTCGAGCGCGAGTTCGCCGGCTTCGACGAGCTGCATCGCCGCGACCGAGGTCACCGCCTTGGTCATCGACGCGATGCGAAAGATCGTGTCGAGGGTCATCCCGCTGACCTGGGCGAGATCGCGGCGGCCGAAGGCGCCTTCGTAGACGACCCGGTCCGGGGTCGCCGCCAGCGCCACCACGCCCGGCACCTCGCCCGCTTCGGCGGCGCGGCGCAGCACCGCGTCGATGTCGGGAATGGACGCCATCGGCAGCTCCTCAGCGCCGCCGCGGCGACGCGTCTTTGGCCAATTGCGAGGTGATGTCGGCAAAGGTCACGGCGAGCGAGGTGCGCACGTCGAGCACGGTCGGCGCCCTGGTGGCCAGCGCTTCGGACAAGGCCGGGGCGATCGCCGCCGGCTCCTCGATGCGCACGCCGCGGCAGCCGAGCGCGCGGGCGATCGCGGCGTGATCCCAATCGTTGAACTCGGCCGCGAACGGCCCGGAGCCGTGCAGCACCCAGCCGAGCGCATTGTTGTTGAAGACGACGCAGACGATCGGGATGTCGCGCTCGACCGCGGTCATCAGCCCGTTCATGGTCATCGCAAACCCGCCGTCGCCGCACACCGCGACCACCGGCCGGTCGGGATGGACGAGCTTGGCGCCGAGCGCGGCCGGGATCGCGAACCCCATCGGCCCCGAGCCGGCGGCCTGCAAAAACCCCTCGGCGCGCTTGGTCTGGTAGAAATGCGTCATCATGATGCGGTTTTCGCCGGCGTCGCAGGTGACGATCGCATTCTCGGGGAGCCCGCGCTGCAACTCGCCGATCAGGCGCTGCGGCAGGATTGGCCTGTCGTCGGCGAAATAGGCGCGGTCGTTGAAATAGCCGTGGCGCTCGCGATGCGCGGCGACCCGGCGCTCGGCCGCGTGGCGGCGGTCCGAGCCGCGCGCCTGCACCTCATGCAGCAACTGGCCGAGGATCACCGCCGCGTCGCCGAGCAGCACATGCTCGGCCGGGTAGTTCCACGAGGCGTTGCGCGGCTCGATGTCGATCTGCACAAAGGTCTGCCGCGCCGGGTCGAGCAATGCGCGGTTCTCCCAGGCGGTGTCGCTCGGGCTGAGTTTCGAGCCGACCACCAGCACCAGATCGGCCTCGGCGATGCAGGCGTTGGCCGCCTCGGTGCCGAAGGTGCCGAACACGCCGAGCGCCAGCGGATGGGTCTCGGCGAAGGTAGCCTTTCCCGGCCGCGGTCGTCGCCACCGGCAGCCCAATGGCCTCGGCCAACCGGCGCAGCCCGTCATAGGCCTGGGCGATGCGCACGCCATTGCCGGCGATCAGCACCGGCTTTTGCGCCGCCAGGATTGCCGCGGCGGCGGCCTCGACCTGGCGCTGCTCCGCCGGCGGCGGCAGTGCCGGCAGATAGTGGCGGGTCGGGTACAGCATCGGCTGCGAATCCGGCATCACCGAGCCGGCCAGCGAGTTGTGGGCATAGAGGATCGCGACCGGCCCCGGCTGCCCGGACATCGCGTGCTTGATGCCGAGCTGGGTCGCCTGCACCGCGGCCACCGGGTCGTGCGCCTGCATCACATGCTTGGTCACGCCGCCAAAGGCGCGCCGCGCGTCCCAGCTGCCCCAATCGCCGGTCGCCTGCTGATAGGGCGCGTGCAATGTAAAGCGTGGAGCGTCGCTGAAATCGGTCAGCAGCAGCATCGGCGAGCTAGAGAGATGCGCCTCGATCATGCCGATCATGCCGTTGCCGAGCACCCACGGCCCCTGGCCGAGCAGCACGCCCGGCCGCCGCGTCAGCCGGCCGTAAACCTCGGCCATGACCCCGCCGAGCGATTCCTCGCGCACCAGGACGGTGCGGATCGAGTTCTGGTATTTGCTCAGGCCCGAGACGATGCGGCCGGTATGGCCGCCCGAGATGCCAAAGACCATCTCGATCCCGGCCTCTTCGAGCACCCGGGCGACAAGCGCGCTCGCCGGCGTCTCCTCGGTCAGCATCGGCTCGATCGGCATGGCTTTCTCCTCCCTCGGCTTTGCGGCTCGCGCGAGCTTGCATCCGCTCGGCGCCGAAGACAATGTTTGGGGCGGTAAACAGGGGGGTAGTGAATGCAATTGCGCCTGATCGCGCACGGCCAGCATCCCGCCGGCGATAACATTTGCGCGCACCTCGACCTCGCCGAGGAGGTCATACCGGCGGTCCGCCGCGGCGGATGATCACGGCACCTTACCGTGTTTTACGAGCTGTAACTTTCCTCATGAGGCGAGGCGCCTAACCATCTCGGAGAGACAGTTATTGGTCAAGATCGAGTTCGATCCAGCAGAGGAGTCTATCATGAGCGATGCATCAGACGCTCACCGCGGGTTCACCGACCGGGTTCTGGAGTCATATTCCGGCATCGAAGATCCGCGCCTCCGATCGCTCGTTCTCGCCCTGATCAGGATCTGCACGCATATATCGGGGAGACCAAGCTGACGGATCAAGAATGGGAGTTCGCGTGGAATTTCATGGGCAGCATGGCGGCGGTTCCGGACAGAAACGAGTACCTGTTGGCGGGTGATGTGCTCGGTGTCAGTCAACTGATCGAAACCCTCAATCACGATCGGCCGGGACAATCAGTCGGCTTCGCGCTGGTCGGGCCGTTTTTGCGCGCCGATGCCCCATTCCGCAAAAGAGCGGACTCGATCGCGAGCGATGATACGCCCGGCGCCCGCGTCCGGGTTCCGGAAAAGTATTGGATGTCGAGAGTGGCGAACCCCTCGCCGGGGCCATTCTGGATGTCTGGCGGGCGGCGACCAACGGGCTTTACGAAAACCAGGACGCTAACCAGCCCGACTACAATTTGCGGGGCCGGTTCAGGACGGATGAGGACGGAAGCTACGAATTTGTCGCGCTAATGCCGACTGCCTATCCCGTGCCCACCGATGGACCGATCGGAGAGCTGTTGCGTGTCGCCAAGAGATGGTCCTACAGGCCAGCGCATATCCACGTCATCGCATCGTTCCCGGATCATCAGACGCTTGTAACACGGATTTTCAAGAAAGGAGACGATCAGACCGCAGACGACTGCGTCTTCACCGCGAGCGAAAACATGCTGGGTGACTTCATGCCTGACGGAGACCAGTTCCTTCAATACGACTTTCCTCTGAAGCGTGGCACGCGGAGTTCAAGGCGCTTTGAGGTGACCCCCTGAAACTCCTCCAGGCGAAGGTAAAGTCCGGCCCCATGGAAGGGACGGACGATGAAGCGAGGCAGGTTCACGGAAGAGCAGATCATCGCGGTGCTGCGGGAGCAGGAGGCCGGGGTTCCGACGGCGGAGGTGTGCCGCAAGCACGGGGTTAGCTCGGCGACATTTTATAAATGGAAGGCCAAGTTCGGCGGTCTTGATGTGTCCGAGGCCAAGCGGCTGCGGTCGCTGGAGGATGAGAACGGCCGGCTGAAGCGGATGCTGGCCGATGCCATGCTCGACAACGCCGCGCTGAAGGATCTTCTGGGAAAAAAGTGGTGATGCCCGCCGCGCGACGGGAGGCGACGACGTATCTGCGTCAGACCTTCGAGATGAGCGAGCGGCGGGCCTGCCGGGTGATCGGGACCGACCGGACAAGCGTGCGTTATCGAGGCGTGCGAGCCGACGACGGGGCGTTGCGCGAGCGGCTGAAAGCCCTGGCCCAGGAGCGAAGACGGTTCGGCTACCGTCGCCTGCCCGTGTTGTTGCGGCGCGAGGGACATCCCGTCAACAGGAAGCGGGTCCAGCGGCTCTACCGTGAGGAGCGGTTGATGGTGCGCCGACGGGGCGGCCGCAAGCGGGCGATGGGAACACGGCGGCCGATGGTGACGCCGCTGGCACCCGACCAGCGCTGGAGCCTGGACTTTGTCTCGGACCAGCTGACCGACGGCCGGCGCTTCCGCATCCTGGCCGTGGTCAACGACTGCACTCGAGAATGCCTGGCCCTGGTCGTCGATACCTCGATCTCGGGCCGGCGCGTGGCCCGGGAGCTGGACGATATCGTGCGCTGGCGAGGGCGACGCCCGGACACAATCGTCAGCGACAACGGCACCGAGCCGACCTCGAACGCCATCCTCGGCTGGGCGGACGAGACCGGCGTCGGCTGGCACTACATGGCGCCCGGCAAACCGCAGCAGAACGGGTTCATCGAGAGCTTCAACGGCAGGCTGCGCGACGAGCTGCTCAACGAGACGTTGTTCAGATCGCTGCCGCACGCCCGTGCCGCGCTCGAGGCCTGGCGACGCGATTACAACGAGGAGCGACCGCATTCCAGGCTCGGTTGGATGACGCCTCGGGGCTACGCCAGCGCCCTCATCGGCGAGGTCGGCCGGGACGCTGCGCTACGCTCGGGCTCCGCGCCCCGGCCTCTTGCCACCCACGAAACAGAAGGTTCAAATCAACCCCGGACTCTCGTTCCGACTGGATGAAAAACGGGGGTCACCTCAGCTTGAGTAACCGACGCCAACGCTTGATGCTGCGGCTACGAGAAGCAACTCGTTGAGACGAGCAGGGGGCGAAATGGACTATCCATATGATGTCGGCTCGTACTCCCGGAACGTGACGACCGCTTCGCCGGATGCACAGCGCTGGTTCGACCGCGGCCTCAACTGGTGTTTTGGCTATCATCACGAAGAGGCTGTCCGCTGCTTCGAGAAAGCGCTGGAGATCGATCCGAACTGCGCGATGGCCCATTGGGGTATCGGCTACGCTGCTGGGCCGAACTACAACTACCCCTGGGAACTGCAAGACCCCGTCGGCAAGGCTGCGGCGCTTGCTCGCGCGCATGAGGCCGCCCGCGCCGCGCTCGCCCTCAGCGACCACGTGACGGCGCCGGAACGCGCTCTAATCCAGGCCCTGCCGGCTCGCTATCCGCAACGCGATCCCATCGACGATCAGCGCCCATGGAATGATGCCTTTGCCGACGCCATGCGGATCGCGCATCGAGCGCACCCCGACGATCTCGATATTCGCGCAATCTTCGCGGAAGCGATCCTCAACCGCACACCTTGGCGCATGTGGGACTTGCGCACCGGCGAACCTGCGCTAGGCGCCGGCACGCTTGAGGCGCGCGACGTGCTCGAGTCCGCACTTCGCGATCTACCAGGCGCCATGGATCATCCCGGCCTTTTGCATCTGCACGTCCACTTGATGGAAATGTCGCCACATCCGGAGGTGGCGTTGGCAACCGGCGACCGATTGCGTGAGTTGTCGCCCGACATGGGCCACCTCACGCACATGCCCACCCATATCGATATACAATGCGGCCATTACCGAGACGCGATGCTCTGGAACCAGAAGGCGATTGTCGCCGACCGTAAGTTCTACGACCGCGCCGGTCCGATGAATTTTTATTCGGGCTACCGGATCCACAACTACCATTTCGCCGCCTATGGGGCGATGTTCCTCGGCCGATACGCCCCCGCCATCGATGCCGCCAACGAGCTGATCGAAACGATGCCCGAGGCGATGCTGCGCATCCCCTCACCGCCAATGGCCGATTTCTTCGAGAGCTACGCGTCGATCCGGCAACACGTCCTGATCCGCTTCGGCAAATGGCACGAGATCGTCGCGCAGGACCTGCCGGCCGATCGCCACCTTTATTGCAACACCGCGGCGATGATCCATTACGCCAAGGGTGTCGCCCACGCTGCGCTTGGCGAGGTCCCGGCGGCAGAAGCCGAACAGGTGCCGTTTCGCGCGGCGGCGAAACGGGTGCCCGCATCGCGGTTCCTGCACAATGTGCCTTGCGTCCAATTGCTGGCGGTGGCCGAGGAAATGTTAGAAGGCGAGATCGCCTACCGCCGCGGCGAGCACGACACGGCCTTCGCCCATCTGCGCGCTGCAATCGCGCTGGAGGACGCTTTACCCTACGATGAGCCTTGGGGCTGGATGCAGCCAGTCCGCCATGCGCTCGGCGCGCTTCTCCTGGAGCAAGGGCAAGCGGCGGAGGCCGAAGCTATCTATCGGGAGGACCTTGGCCTCGGCGGCACCCTCCCGCGCGCCCAGATCCATCCCGACAATTTGTGGGCTCTGCGCGGACTGCTGGGCTGCCTTCAGCGGCGCGGCGAGGTCGCAGAGGCCGCGCTGATCAGACAGCGCATGGATTTCGCCGCCGCGCGCGCCGATCAGCCCGTATCTGTGTCGTGCTTTTGCGCCCGCGGTAACAACGCGGCCTGAGCGATAAATCACGCACCGCTAGGTTGCTCCGCGGGTCCGGTTACGGCGCATCTCGCTCATTGCCGCGCGCTTCCGCGAAGGTCACTTAATCAAGTCGACAGCGGCCACTTGCTCTCGGCAGCGGGAGCGGCTCTGCGAGAAAGGTGATGCGCGCTAATGCGGTGCCGCCGATGAGGATCGCGCCGATCCAGGCGACTATTTCGTGCCAGATCAAAGACCGGACCCCGAGCTGCGCCAGTCCGAGAGTCGCATGGTAGCCCGCGATCGCCGCCGGAATTGCAAAGGCCGCAGCGATGATGGCGCGGAGGATTAAGGGGCGGACGACGGAGAAAGCCACTTGGCCCAGAGCGAGCGTCAGCGCTCCGGCTATGATGCCAACGGCGAACGCCCCGACGACGCCCGCGCCGCAGTGAAACGACGCCGTGCCGGCCGGCGAGGCCGACGAAGAACGGCAATGCATAAACCGCGAGCGTGAAGATCAGCCAGCAAAATAGGCCGATCCCGAACACGTTGAGAATGAGTTCGGCGGCAAGCATGGTGGCGGCTCCGTGGCAATAGCAGCAACGGTCGCGCTTCCACCACCACCATGGCGCCGTTGAAGTATAGCCCAGAGCATCGTGATGCGCGAGGGCCACGCGGTGCGATCGAGGCCACCTTCGTAGGTATGGCGGCGCTTTCATGCGCCGGCCTCGCCGAACCTCCAGACCGGGATGCCAAGCTTTTTCGCCTTGTCGGCGAGGTTGTCCTGGATGCCCGTGCCTGGGAAGTGCAGGACCCCAATCGGGAGGACCGCTAGCATGGCGTCATTGCGTTTGAACGGCGCCGCCTTGGCGTGCCTGGTCCAGTCGGGTTTGAAGGCGATCTGCGGCACCCCGCGATGGCTCGCCCACTTTGCCGCGATAGGTTCGGCCCCCTTCGGCGAGCCGCCGTGCAGCAACACCATGTCGGGATGCTTGGCGCGGACCTTGTCGAGCCGTTCCCAGATTAGCGAAACATCGTTGAAGTCGGGCCCTCCGGTGAACGCGATCTTCGGCCCGGACGGTAGCATCAACTCAGTCTCGGCCCGGCGCTTGGCCGCCGAGGAAATCCCGGCTGTCGATCATCGCGGCGGTGAGCGCGCGATGGGTCACCAGCGATCCGGAGCGGGGACGCCAAGGCGCGCCGGTGTGGACCTCGAAGCGCTCGGCAGACTGGTCGCGGAAGAGCTCCATGCTGTTGCGGCGCTCGATGAGCGTGATGCCTTCGGCTGTAAGCCGTTCGAGTTCGACCGATCGCACCTCCGAGCCGTGCTGTTCAGCCTGGCTCCTTCGCTGCGCCTGCTCGTTGTCGTCGAGTTCGCGTTCGATGCGACCTGCGGCGCGGTGGAAGAGATTGACGGTTGACCAGAGCAAGCCCTCGAGGTCTGGTTCGAGGCGCGTGTCGCTCAGAGTCGAGACGAGAGCGTCGAAGATGTCCGCAACGGCGCCGGTCACGGTATTGCCTTCGGGAAGCGGTCTTGGATCGGGCTCGTCATGGAAGGGACGGTAGCCATAAAGCTGAAGCTCGTTGAGGACGTGATCGGTCGGGGATGATCCGAGCGGCGGTTCGAAA
This sequence comes from uncultured Alphaproteobacteria bacterium, assembly GCA_963795485.1. GTDB lineage: Bacteria > Pseudomonadota > Alphaproteobacteria > ATCC43930 > CGMCC-115725 > AP-15. Next base: position 64,113 of record CAWCIL010000002.1, on the reverse strand, counting down.
TCGGTATCGTCGTGGTCGGTCGTCATGATGAGGCCCTTGTCGGATTGACCGCGCCCATCGCGGCCTTTGTGGCGATCACCAGACGGCGGCCAGCGCGGCCCAGAACCCGGAGCGCAGCGGAGGGCCTTAGCATCAGCGGAGGATGGCGAAGCCCGGCTATTTTGCTTCGCGATGCAAAGGCGGCTCTGCCGCCGGCGCAAAATAACCGGCGCCGCCGTTGCCGGGCCGCGCCGGATGCCGTCCGATCGCCCTCTAGAAGGCCAAGGGGCGGATTTCTGTCCGGCTATACGGCCTTGTCAGACGGCCATGGCGACCCCCGAACTGCTGCTGCTCAGCCCGTCTCGACTGGCGCCAGGAGCATGAAGCGGGTGACATCCTCCGGAACGAGCTGAATCCTCAGCGCAGCCCGAAAAGCGTCGAGGCCAAAGGCGCGCAGATCCTCGTTGAAGTCGCCACGCTTGGGCATCCACACGATGGTCTCGACGCCGGTTGCCTCGGCGCGTTCGGTCAACGCCGTTGCGCCTATCTCGCCAGCCGCATCATTGTCGCGCGCGATGTAGAGCCGCCGTAGTGTAGGCGGTGGCACCAGAGCGACGAGATGGTTGGCCGAGAGCGCGGCGGCCATTGGCAGGGTCGGCAGCACGCAGCGCAGCGACAGCATGGTTTCGATGCCCTCGCCGGCCGCGAGTACTTCGTTCGCCATACCAAAGCGCACGGCGTTGCCCAGAAGGTCGCCCATTGCGCGTCGCGGCGTGTCGAGCGGCGCCTTGCCGAGGCGAACCGGATGGAAGCCTTCGGGATCGAGCCAGGTGCGGTGCGCGCCGGTGATCCGGCCGTCGAGATCGGTCACGGGAGCGATCATCGCCGGCCAGGTCTCGGTCGGCGAATACTCGTCGGGCCGGTAATAGCAGCGCGGATGAAAGCGCAGCGCGCCATCGTCGTGCAGAGGCGTGATGCCGCGATCACGCAAATAGGTTTCTCCGAGCGTCCGGGCAATCGGCTGTGACATTCCGAAGAGCCGCCTCGCCGCCTCCGGCGATCCGGTGGGCGCCCCGGCAGTCCTCGATCGAGGACGATCCGGATACTGTTGGGGATTCGGCGAGCAGAGGAAGTGGCGAGCCTCATCGGCAACGTCATGAAAGTCGATCAGACCGGAGCTTCCCCGGATGACGTCAAGCAGGTCGCCGTGCTCGCCGGTGGCGGCGTCGGTCCATTTACCAACCGGCCCTTTCGACAATTCCTTCAACCGGACGAACATCGAGCGTCCTGGTGTGTTGTGCACGTCGCCGACCAACCAGTAGCCGCCTGCGCGGCGGCCATTGGACAGGTAATGTCGGCACACCGCTTCGGCCCGGTCGGTAAGGCAGCGCGCAAGCTCAGAGGCATTCTTGCTCATAGCGCGCTCCGAGAGACGAAAAAAGGGGCCCGCCGTTGCCGGCGGGCCCAACGTCTGGCCTGTTGCTGCTCTGCTACTCGGCTGCGTCCACGTGCAGCGCGGCCACGACCGGATCATCGTCGGCCAAAGACTCGGTCTCGACCATGACCGTTTCCTGGCCGTCTGCCGCCGCTTCTACGCCGACCGCTTCGGGGCGCTCGGCGACGTTTAGTTCGTTCGTCACGGACGTTGGCGTGGCGCGCCGGGGTGTGCGCAATGGCTCCGGCAGCCAGCCCGAGCCGACGAGCAAAGTTTGCGCGGCCTCGGCCATCTCGCCCTTCTTCAGGTGAGCGATCGACCGCGCTGCTTCATTGTCGCGTGCCTCGCTGACCGCGGCGACGATGCGCGCCTTGGTGACCCGTCCGAGGTAGTTGTCAACCGTCGGTATCCACCCCGGAAGCAAGCGGGTCGAGATCGAGCGCTTTTGCCAAGCGATCGGCATGGGCAAGGGCCTGCGGCCGTCGCGTGTACGGGTCAAGCATCGCGTTGACCGATAGCGACACGCAGTGCGCAAGCAACGCCTCACGGCTATCGCGGTCGAACGCGGTGAGCACGTCCCACAACTCCGCCGGCTCCTGCGGCAAAGCATCGATCCACGCCCGATGCCGGCGATCGAGGCTGGCGGCGAGCGCGGTGTCGCTGAGGCCGGGCGCTTGGGCGCCAAAGCCGACGTTCTTCAGATCGAGTTCAAGGCAGGTGTGAACCGTATAGCGATAAAAGACCTTGATGCACAGGGCATGGAGGGCGGCGAGGAAGGCGATATCCGGCTGCTCGCCGAGCGCCTGGCGCAGCGCTAGCGTCCGGTAGGCGGTGAGCTCGGTCATCAACCGATCGGGGATTGGCTTTGAACCTTCATCCTCATCAACCTCGGCCAAGCTGGTGGAGTTTGAAGAAACCGTTTTGCCGTCGCTCTCCTCCTGCGCGGGCATAATCTGCGATGGGGCGGGCTCCGCTGCGGCGACAAGGTCCGGCTCTACCGGCGCCTCGTCCTCGGGTCGGACGTAGCCGCGCTCCACGCGGAGATGGCCGCCGCCATCGATGCTGATGAAAGCGCCGGCACGGCCGATATCGAAGGGTTCGAAGCGAACCGGCCGCTCGTCAAAAGCGGCAAGCGCCGTCTCGATCTCGCCAAGCCGCTGATCGGCGTCATCGGGAAGTTCTTCGGCTTCGGCATAGGTCGCTTCGATACGGTCGTGTTCCGCCTGGAGCGCATCGCGCGCCGCTTCCTCTTCGTACGTCAGCGGCGCGGGGTCGCCGCGAAGTTGCCGCAAGCTGTAGGTATGGCCGTAGGGAAACTCGGGTGCGACCTCGATCCACTTCCAGCCTTCAGCGCGGATGGTCTCGGCTTCTTCCTCCAGCTTTTCGGCAACGAGGCGACCGACGAGCGCAACATCCTGCAGCCAACCGCCGTCGTCACCCTGAAACAGATCGCGTAGCACCGCGCCGCCGGCAGCTTCGTACGCTTCAATGCCAGTGAACTGCGCCCGCTTGTCGCTCGCCCGGACCGCGCCTTCGGTCAGCAGGCGACGGATCATGTAGGCTTCCTTGGTGTAGGAGCGCTGGAGCGCCTCCCACACTTGCTCCTGGCGCGAATGATCGAGCGTCAGGCGGTCCTCGGCATAGATGTCCAGCAGCGTCGGCGACACCGATGCGAGCCTCAGCCGCTGCTTGACGACTGCCACCGACACAAAGAATGCCGCGGCGATCTCCTCCTCGGACTGCCCTTTCTCGCGCAGCGCCAGGAAGGCGCGGAACTGGTCGAGCGGATGCAGCGGCGCGCGCTGGATGTTCTCGGCCAGCAAGTCTTCCTCTGCGATGCCGCTCTCACGCACGATGCATGGGACCGGTGCGGTCTTGGCAAGCCGTTTCTGTCTGACACGCAATTCCAGCGCCCGGTAGCGGTGCCCACCAGCCGGGACCTCGAACAGGCCGGTCTCGTTGCCGTCCGCATCGCACACCGGCCGGACCGTGAGGCTCTGCAGCAGCGTGCGACGGACGATATCCTGGGCGAGTTCCTCGATCGAGACACCCGCCTTGATTTCGTCGGACGTTGGACTTGGAGAGAACGAGCTTGTTGAATGGAATGTCGCGCGCCGCGCTCCGCGTGATCTTTTCAGCCATCTCGGCTTCTCCGCGACGGGCGCCGAGAGTCTCTCTCAGCTTCCGACCCGTCACTGAGGTGACCCCCGTTTTTCATCCAGTCGGAACGAGAGTCCGGGGTTGATTTGAACCTTCTGTTTCGTGGGTGGCAAGAGGCCGGGGCGCGGAGCCCGAGCGTAGCGCAGCGTCCCGGCCGACCTCGCCGATGAGGGCGCTGGCGTAGCCCCGAGGCGTCATCCAACCGAGCCTGGAATGCGGTCGCTCCTCGTTGTAATCGCGTCGCCAGGCCTCGAGCGCGGCACGGGCGTGCGGCAGCGATCTGAACAACGTCTCGTTGAGCAGCTCGTCGCGCAGCCTGCCGTTGAAGCTCTCGATGAACCCGTTCTGCTGCGGTTTGCCGGGCGCCATGTAGTGCCAGCCGACGCCGGTCTCGTCCGCCCAGCCGAGGATGGCGTTCGAGGTCGGCTCGGTGCCGTTGTCGCTGACGATTGTGTCCGGGCGTCGCCCTCGCCAGCGCACGATATCGTCCAGCTCCCGGGCCACGCGCCGGCCCGAGATCGAGGTATCGACGACCAGGGCCAGGCATTCTCGAGTGCAGTCGTTGACCACGGCCAGGATGCGGAAGCGCCGGCCGTCGGTCAGCTGGTCCGAGACAAAGTCCAGGCTCCAGCGCTGGTCGGGTGCCAGCGGCGTCACCATCGGCCGCCGTGTTCCCATCGCCCGCTTGCGGCCGCCCCGTCGGCGCACCATCAACCGCTCCTCACGGTAGAGCCGCTGGACCCGCTTCCTGTTGACGGGATGTCCCTCGCGCCGCAACAACACGGGCAGGCGACGGTAGCCGAACCGTCTTCGCTCCTGGGCCAGGGCTTTCAGCCGCTCGCGCAACGCCCCGTCGTCGGCTCGCACGCCTCGATAACGCACGCTTGTCCGGTCGGTCCCGATCACCCGGCAGGCCCGCCGCTCGCTCATCTCGAAGGTCTGACGCAGATACGTCGTCGCCTCCCGTCGCGCGGCGGGCATCACCACTTTTTTCCCAGAAGATCCTTCAGCGCGGCGTTGTCGAGCATGGCATCGGCCAGCATCCGCTTCAGCCGGCCGTTCTCATCCTCCAGCGACCGCAGCCGCTTGGCCTCGGACACATCAAGACCGCCGAACTTGGCCTTCCATTTATAAAATGTCGCCGAGCTAACCCCGTGCTTGCGGCACACCTCCGCCGTCGGAACCCCGGCCTCCTGCTCCCGCAGCACCGCGATGATCTGCTCTTCCGTGAACCTGCCCTCGCTTCATCGTCCGTCCCCTTCCATGGGGCCGGACTCTACCTTCGCCTGGACGAGTTTCAGGGGGTCACCTCACTGCGGCTGACGGCGTATCATTTCCGCGACCAGCAGATGCACGAGGTGGACATCGTTTTGGAGCGCGACGACGGCATGATCGTCGGCATCGAGGTGAAGGCTGCGGCCACGGTGAAATCCGGCGACTTCGCCGGCCTGCGTACATTGGCGGAGGCGTGCAAGGACCGATTTGCCTTTGGCGTCGTGCTCTACGACAGCGCCGATCTCGTGCCCTTCGGCAACAAGCTGGCCGCGGCGCCTCTGTCCTCTTTGTGGGGGTGACAGTAAGCGCTCGCTGACGGCCGTAAGTCAGCGAAGCTATGATCGGCGCATTGAGACCACACTCTCGACCAGTTCCGCCAACGCCAAGTTGATCTCGATATCGGTGGTTTCGTGCGACAGGCTGACCCGGATAGTACTTTTTGCCTGACTATAGGATAAATCCATCGCTGTGAGTACGTGCGACGGCGCATCGGAACCCGCTAAGCATGCTGAACCAGTGGCAATACAAATCCCACGAAGCGCCAGAGCGTCTACAACAGGGCACCAATGCCTTTTGGACCGTGGAACTTATGGGCCGAGAGAGAGACCAGATCTACGTCCCAGAGCATCTCGTCCAAATCGACGGGAATCTTGCCTACGGCCTGTGTGGCGTCGCAATGGATCCACGCGGTCTCCCTATCCAGCTAGCACAGGTTCGGCAACTGTCACGGGCATCCGTCGGTTTCGCGTAGCCCCGGCTGCCATACCGCCGGCCGTGAGCTGGTCATAGGTTATCGTGGCGCATTCGACAGCGCGCCGGATGAGATACCGGTCGAGGCCCTCGGGCAGGTTGCGTCGGTTGAAGCGATACGCCCATTCCCGGAGGTAGCGCGGCAGGTGCTTGGCGCTGACGCCGTGATGGGTTCCGACCAGCCAGGCTTTGATGTTGCTGAAGAGCGTATGGATGATCGGGAAGAATTCGCCCGCATTGGCGCCGGCGCCCTGGGTCACCGGGGTGTGTTTCAGGTGTTCGCCAAGGGTGGCGTCGCGCCCCTGGTATCCTTTGAAGCCGTCGGTCAGGAGGTGCGAGCGAGCCTCGATATTGGCCTTGAGGAACGCCCCGAGCTCGGCGCCGGTCGCGGCCGGCAGCACGGCGATGCGGGCATTCCCGGCATAGAAGCCGTGCTGGCGCTTCACCGCGTGGCCGTGCTTGCCCTTCTTGTTCTTGGGCGCCGGCACCTTCTCGACCGCCACGACGACCAGGCTCTTGTCGGGGTTTTCCGTGCTTCGTCCAGGACTTGACGGATCGCCCCTGCCGCCGATGAAGCTCTCGTCCGCTTCGAGAAAGCCGCTGAGCGGGTGAGCGGGATCCTCGCTGAGGGCGTGGCGCAGCTTGTGCGCTATCGTCCAGGCCGTCTGGTAGGCGACGCCCAGCTCACGCTGCAGAAACTTGGCCGAGACCCCGCGCTTGTCGCGGCCCAGCAGATAGGCGGCGAGGAACCATTTCGGCAGGTCCGTCTGCGTCCGGTGGAACACGGTCCCTGAGGTCACCGATTCCTGATGATGGCAAGTGCCGCACTCGTAGACCCGTGGCCGCCGCCCCTTCAGGCGCCAAGCCTCGCGGCCGCCGCACTTCGCGCAGACGTAGCCACCCGGCCAGCGAAGCCCGGCGAGATGCTCGATGCACTGCTCTTCCGAGCCGAACCGAGACACAAACTCGAGTAACCCGCCCATCCACGCCTCCATGATCCATTCGCGGATTCTACTCACGAACGAACAGGTCGGCAAGAACATTAAGTGAACCTGTGCTATCTGGATAGGCAGACCACGCGGAAGGTGCTCGTTTTCGGATCATTTTGGCCAAGGAGCCGATTGGTTGAATTGCGCCAGTCTCGTTGTTAGCGAGCATAATCGATACAAGCGTCGTATCTGGCCTCAATACGTCTTGCAGCGCTTCGATCTGCACTAATCCGTCATGATCTACCGGCAGAATGTCCAGTTCATGACCTCCATGGACCGCGGCGCGCCCGGCAGACAGAACCGACGAATGCTCGACGGCGGAGATCACGAAATGGGACCGGTCCGTCACCCGTTCGGCAGCAGCAAACACCCAGCTATTCGCTTCCGACGCGCCGGATGTGAGTACAAACCTAGCAGCGAGATCGATGTTGCCCAACAAGCCAGCAAGGGCTCGCTTGGCGTCCGGAACGGCGCGATCCGCGCCAAGGACTTGTCCCGCGATAGACGAGGGATTGAGATAGAGATCAGTGAGATATGGGAGCATCGCCGACACAACAGCGGACGCCGGCTTTGTGGTTGCATTGTTGTCGAGATAAGCCTTGATCATGAGTCTGGCGTCCGCTAGGTCTTGTACAATCGCGGCCACGAGCGCTTCCAGGCGCTGCTCACTGATAAAAGGGACTTGGGCATAGATTGGTTCGGTTCCTCCGCCGAGGATCGCCGCTAGATGCCCCTTGCCCAATAAACGTTCGGCCCCGCCCCGTTTCACGCCCAAGGACAGGTGTGAGGTCCCAGCGCTGTACACGCGAAGCACCAAACGATTCCCTAGATAGCTACGTAACTGCATCGGAAAGACGCTATTGTCAGGCCGCTGCGCCGCGAAGATCAGGTAAATCCCGGCTGCGCGGGCCTTTACGCTGAGCCGGCTGACGGCGCTTTCCACTGCCACTCGATAGCTATCGACCTGCATCCAATCGGCAAACTCGTCATGGATGAGCCAGATAAGCGGGAGAGGTTCTTCCGCAACCTCGTTGTACGCCCGAATGTTGGATACCCGCGGCCCTTTAAACAGGGAGTATCGGCGTTGCATCTCGTCAACCAGCCCGTTCAACCGTTCAAGCGCCGTATCTTGTTCGTCGATGATCGGGCCATCTAGGTGAGGTAGCTGGTCAAACGCAAAATAATCTACCCCAGCCTTAGGATCGATAAGAATGATCGACGTTTGATCAGGGCGGTTTGTTGCCGCGATTCCCAGAATGATGTTTTGAACCCGCACCGATTTGCCGCTTCCGGTGCTGCCCGCGACCAGCGTGTCGGGCGCGGGCTCAGGCTCCAGAAACAGCGGAAGCCCGTCGTCTTCCTTTATCGCGATCAGCAAGCGCGCGTTGGCAACATCGCCCCCTCTGCGCCAGTCCTTCCATACCTCCGGCAGCGAGAGCAATCTGCGGGAGGGGCGGCGAATGGACAGGGCAACACGACCTGGTTCGGCACGCACGCTGAACAGCTCGATGCCATGCGTTGTTTCGAGTTCGGTTGCTTTTCCCTCGACCTTGGAGACGGTCAGATCGTCTGATCCCTTAAACTTCAATAGCGCGGCATTGGGCGTGAAAATGCTCTGCTCAAGCTTGCGGACATCCCGTAACGCAGGAGGGCATTGCGGCAGCGTAGGGCGACATCGTCCAGCCAAGCCCGGTCGTCGCCGGCATTTCCATCAGTTTCATACCAAGCGAGAAGGAGATCGCGGAACCGGGAGCCGGTAGAAATTGGCTCTGCCTCCGCGCCGGGGATAACAGGCTTGGGATCAGTTGAAGCCGAAAGCTTCTCGACACCTGGTTCGCTTGGCAGGACAGGGGCCTTGTCGGGAGCTGGATTGCGCGGCAAGACTGGACGCCGCTCGCCATTCTCGATCTGACGCAGCTGTGTCGGATTTGCCCGTTCGGCATAGGAAGTGACAATCGCGCCCAAGGTTGCCGGGCTGAATCGTTCTTGCCGCCCCGTCCTCGTGCCCACGACACCAATCAATGCGTCCGGCAAGCCTGCCGCAAGGTCCGATGCGCCATTACAGAACACATGTGAGTAGCCTCGCAATTCGACGTGGCATCGTCCGTCCCGGATTGCTGTCCGCCAGTCGATGGTGTCATCGCCGCGGTCGCGCATGCCATCGAGGAGCATCTCGGAAAGGCGCGCCAACCAAATGTCCCGATCAGCTGGCGCTTCGTCACTGAGTAAGGCCGATTCTAGACGCGACAACGTGTCCTTGAGCTGGCGCGCACTATGTTCAGCTTGGGCGCTTGCGTTGGTGACGCCGATGTATTTGGCTTCCGTGACAATAATATCTAACCAGGGTTCGCCGTCCGCTCCTACACGCGGGGCGAGGCAGAGCAGATCCGCGATTCTCTTCTCATCCTGCCCCAGCCAACTAGCGTAATCATCGAGAAAGATCCAAGCGACAGGCCGCTCAGTGCCAAGCTCATGCTCCACTAGGAACTTGCTGAGCACCACGCCAATGAGTTCGCTGGCGTTCGTGCCCCGCCTGGCTGCGCGAAGCACAATGTCGCCAGACACAGTGTTGGCATCAGCGATTAGGCGTTGGGTGATCTCATCGAGCTGTTCATTGTCATAGCCGAGCGCCAACGCCCGCGGCCGGCCGCGTAGGGTGGCGCGCAGTAACGAGTTGGATGCGCGCGACGAAATTATCAGTGACCGGCCGCCTTCCGCAGCATGTTTGTAGCGAATGATCTTTATTTGATTGTTCAACAATTGCCGACGATCCAACAGGTCGTCAAAGTTAACGACCCAATTGCCGAGGCGGTGGGTCTCGTCGAGGATCTGTCGTGTCAATTCAGACTGAACATCGGTGCGGCGCGTAGGAATGCGACACTGCTGACGTGATCGTGCGCTGAGTGCCAGATCTCCTTGAGCCAGAGCCGAAATCGTATCGAGGAAGATCCATCCAGCCTTGGTCTGGGCGGGGCAGGTCAAATACATCACTGCGTCGCGGTTTCCGCGGCCGATCGGCTTTCGGCGCGACCATTGCGCGGTATCGATGTCTTGGGCGGGGCGCGAAATGCGCGCTACATCAATCCATCCAAGTTCGGCTTGGCGAGAGATGACATCGTGGCAGAACACGATGTCAAAGGGAGGCCCGTTTAATGAGTATGCCGGTGCCTGCTGGTTGACCATGATGGAGATTCGCAGTCGCGACATGAAGTCGCGCGTTGCCTCGTTCGCATGAAGATTGTCATTTTCCAGCTCGCGCATCACGATCTGCTGGTAGAGATCACGAAGCTGTTCCTCGTCAGTATGGCGCAGAACCACTTGGCACATCGCGTCGCCGCCATCCCGTTCGGCATCGAGGCGAATATTGTCGACCACCGCCTGCGGCAGTGCCGCAGCGTCGCAATTGAACAGGACGACGGATAGATTGTCCTTCTCGTGTGGTTGCAATTTCAAATAGGTCTGGACTAGCTCGGCTACCTGCCGCGCGATGGGCAAGGCGTTCTCATTGGTGGTACCGTCGGCGGACGGGCCAATAACAGGCAGCTCATGGAGGCTGTAATCATTCCGGGCATCGACTTGGGCCACGAGTATCGGCTTAGCGCCTGGCCAGGTCATAACCAGTTCGGGACGACCCGCGTCGCGCATGCCGCGGCTAAGCTCGCCAAAAAAGAGCGAGCCGCTGCCATCGGTAAACTGCACGGGATCCGGGGACAGGAGAAAGGTCAGCGCTTCGCGTAGCTTCAGCATGCGCCGGTGCTGAGCCTCGAGCCGAAGCGGCTGCCAAGGGCACAGGATGACCGTCGGCCGGCCGCCAATTGGCCCTTCCACCCGCGCCACGCCGATTTCCATGAGCGGTTTGGCCCGCCTGTCCAGCGCAACGGGCGATCGGACATTGTCCACGAGCGCATCCAGCAACGCTCCAAAGGTCTCTGCTTGAGTAGCGAGGCTGGGCGCGCGCGGACCAAGCTCTGAAAGATCGGAGATGGCCTGTTGATACGCAGTCTCGAAACTGACGAACAACAGCGATAGCTGCTCCGCTATCGGCGCGTCGATAAGATCGTCCGTCCGGAGCTGCTTTAGTTCTCGCCGCCACTCGAGGGCGAGAGATTCGCAGCGTGAACTAGCTGGTACGAACGACCCACGGTTCCGCTGAGATGCTGGTTCGAGACTGCTCAGATAAAGGAGGGCAATACCAGCCGTACCGCCGCGCGTTCGGGCCCGCCGGTGGCCCGCCGTGCAGCGGACCAAGGCCCCTTTGGTCTTGTTGTCGAGAAGCCGCTGCACGTCGCCGCTTAATCCGATCCCGATACTGTCGAGATTGGCTTCCCAGACGAGGCGCACCGGAACACCGCTCCTCCCGTCTTCTTCGATCCACACGCGAAAACGAAGCTGTCGCGCCTTTCGCCCAACGGCGTTGGGAGTCCTGCGCGCGTAGTTCTCGATCTCATCAGCAAAGGTCGGATACCGGAAAGCCATTGTATGCCGGAAAGCCACCAACCCGTCGAGCACAGCCTCCAGACCACAATAGCGTGTAGCGAACATGCGGCAGACGTCGTCGTTTAGCCCAAGAAACTGTCTCTTTGCTCGTTCATTCCCCTCAACGACGAGTACGTGCTTAGCGGATCCGGTATTTTGGCGAAGCCGGCGCACGCATTGCAGCAAGCCATCTATAAGATCAACACATGGCACCTCTGGCCCGAACACGAACCAATCCCAGAGTGCCGATAGCCTAGGTTCCTGCCGCAGTTCCGCGGCATGCCCCGCAAAAAATTCTTCGGCCCGTTCATTCTTTGAGGGATTGCGGCCGCGGGCATCTAGCTCGTCAAGATAATTCACATCGTCTTCGCTCAGGAGACCGTCTTCTTGCAGTGCGTAGAAAGCGCGGGTTTCCTGCGCGATCGATTTGGCATCGTTGCGCTGGGCTTCTTCGAAAAAGGAGCGGATCTCGGGCCAGTCCAGTAGGAAGGGTGCAAAAGCCGCCTCGCCGCTGGACGGCGGTGCATCCACATACGCCTGGAGGGCGGCATAAACGTCTTCCGTGAAGGTAGCTTGCTGGCTTTCAAGACGCTCGCGCAGCTTGGAGGTCGAAAAGGGTATTTGTGCAGCATCGCGCTTGGCGATAAAACAATCACGCCGCCAGTGTGCCACAAACCGCTTTTGCCACTGCGAGGGTAGCGATCTTTGCGCGGACGGAATTTCGTCGAATAGGGCGTCGATTCGCGGCAGCCGAAGCTCTGGTAGCGCCCGACCAAGCGCGATCATAATACGCTCGCCTTCGCGTGTCAATGCCGGCTGAACTTTCCCCATTTGTGCCGAAGTAAAATTCCCCAGTTTTTCGATCAGCCGGCCGGCTGATCTGGCGGTCGTAATGTTGGCGGCCGTCCGCGGCGGCGCGGAACGGTTGCCGGGAAGGACGAGTTGATCGGCGCCTTGGAGCGGAGGTGCTCGGGCATCAAGTCGGCATGCTGGCGCAGGCGGTAGCTGGAGCCTTCGATCTGGATCACCACGGCATGATGAAGCAGCCGATCGAGCAGCGCGGTGGCAACGACGGGATCGCCGAAGACCTCGCCCCATTCGGCAAAGCCGCGGTTGGAGGTGAGGATCATCGCGCCTTTCTCGTAGCGCGCGTTGACGAGCTGGAAGAACAGGTTTCCGCCGCCTTGGGCGACCGGCAGGTAGCCGATCTCGTCGACGATGAGGAGCGCCGACCGGCAGAACCAGCGGATGCGCTCGCGCAGCTGGCCCTCGCGCTCGGCCTTGGCGAGGGCGCTGACGATATCGGCGAGGGTAGTAAAGTAGACGCTGCGGCCGGCTTTGACGGCCTCGACGCCGAGCGCCACGGCGAGATGGGATTTGCCGGTGCCGGGAGGCCCAAGGAAGTGGACGACCTCGCGGCGATCAACGAACTGGAGCTCGGCGAGAGCGAGAATGCGCTCGCGATCGAGCGAGGGCTGGAACGAGAAGTCGAACCCGGCAAGGGTTTTGATCGTCGCCAGGCGTCCCATGCGCAGCGCCGTCTTGATGCGGCTGGTTTCGCGCACGCTCAGCTCCTCGGCGAGCAGCGTGTCGATCAGCTCGAGGGCACTGGCCTCGCCGCGTTCGAGCTGGTGCACGGCGTGGTCGAGCCCTTCCAGGGCGCGCGGCATCCTAAGAGCGATCAAGGTGCGCCGGATGCGCTCCAGCACGGGTAGGCCGTCGCCCATGGCCATCATGGCTGGCGGCCTTCCGCGGCGAGGCGTCGGGCAACCGCTTCGTAGAAGTCGAGCGAGCGGCGCGCCACCACGTCGCCGGCGCGGCCGACCGGAACCGCCGCGGCCTGCGCCGTTGCCCGCTGGGTCGGCATCTTGCGGTGTCCGGGAGCCAGGCGCCGTTGGTGACGCCCTTCGAGTACCGGATGGACGGCGATCAGCCGATCCGCCTCGAAGATGCGGATCTCGTCGGCCAGGCTGTGCACCTCGACGACGCGTTTGCGGGTGGCATCCGGCACGCTGTAGAGATTGCCGCCAATGCTGACCATGCCCTCGTGCGAGACTCGCCGTTCGAGCTTAAGCACGGCGCTGAACGGCACCAGCGGCAAGGGCTCGAGAACGAGTTTCTCTTCGGCGAAGGCCTCGTTGACGACGCGCCGGGTCGTCGCGTGCACGCGCGGGTTGGCCACCGTGGCGAGCCAGTGGGCGAGCTGGGCGTTCAGATCATCGAGATTGCGGAACGAGCGGGCGAGGAAGAAGTCCTCGCGGATATAGCGGAACGGCCGCTCCACCTTTCCCTTCGTCTTGGCGCGGTAGGGGCGGCAAGCCTTCGGGTGGAAGCCGTAATGTCCAGCGAAGTCGATCAGCGCGCGGTTGTAGACGATGTGGGCTTCCTTGTCTTCGCCGATCACCGCGGTCTTCATCCGGTCGTAGAGAACCTCGCGCGGCACCCCGCCCAAGGCGGCGAAGGCCCCGATGTGACAGCGCAGCACGGTCTGCAGATCCTGATGGGCGACAAAACGCGCCCAGATCAGCCGGCTGTAGCCGAGCACCAGCGAGAACAGCCAGACGATCCGGGTTTCGCTGGGCTCATCGGTGAAGATCACCTGGAATTGGGCGAAGTCGACCTGCGCCTGCTCGCCTGGCAGGGTCTCAAAGCGCACCTCGAACGCCGGCATCGGCGACGGCCGCACCTCGCGCAGAAAATCGGTCACCGCGGTGTAGCCGCCGCAATAGCCGTGCTCGCGGATCTCGCGCAGCAGCCGGCTTGCGGTCAGGCCCGGATAGGCGACGACCCGCTGCCGCAGGTAGACCTCGAATGGCTCCAGCCGCCGCGCTCGCGGCTGGCGCGGCCCATAGGTCGGCGGTTCCAGGCCGCGCTCGATGTATTTGCGCACCGTCTTGCGATCAATCCCGACCCGGCGCGCGATCGCCGAGACGCTCAGCCCTTGCCGGTGCAGATCCAAGATCATGACAAGCTCCCCAAGCTGGATCACCGTCTCCCCCTCCCGCCCATCGGAAGGGATCATCAACGGCGCGCCGCCCGGCCTCCCGGGGCGCGCCCCGGGAGGCCGGGCATCACACCTGGGGAATATTCAAACGGCGCTTCTGGGGAGAATCACTCCGGCAGTCACATTCGCGCACATATTGCGCAGTCTGGATGACGTAGTTGGCGATTTGACGCATCGATACGCGATCGAGCCGGATCAGCGCGCGGATCGCGGCGACCCATTGCGCCGCCAAGTCGGGGGGCAGATCGAGATCGCCAGTACAGGCATCAATCCATGAACTCCAGCGGACGCTTCGTTCAGGAGTGCGCTGGCGTCGAGCTTATCAACCTGTGCGAGCGACTGGCCTTGGCTGTCATCGATCAGCGCGATCAACCGCCCTTCACGGTCGCATTCCGCGTGCCGCAAGTCGGTCGTGCTGATGTCGGTCAGGTTTTCCGGGGCGATCGAAGGGAATTTGTCGAATGCATAGCGTGGAAGTGCGATCGCCAATCGTTCCGCCAAGCCGGACTTAGCTTGGATGGCATCTACGATCGCAACGATTTCCTCAAGCGAGAGCGCATGTAGGACAAACCGAACTAGGCCCGGCTCTCCCCTCCCAGCATTGAGCGTGCGTTCGACCACGCCGCTGGCAATGTCACCGATCAGCGCCAGGCCGTCCATCTCAGCGGCCCTCCGGGGCGAACGGATTGATCACGTAGGCGCACCCATCGGAGAGCCGGTTGAGCATCCCCATGCTCGCAAGCCGCGCCTCCAGACGCACGCGATTCCGCTCGAAGGCGGAGGAGTCGAACCCGGTAACGTCCAGGGCGTGACGTGCCTCCACATCGCCGAACACGAAGCCATAATGCTCATAAAGGTCGGCGAGGAACCGCTTGAACTCGAGACGAGTTGGTACTCGCGCTACAGCCAGCGTCTTCAACAGTGCGTCTGTTGGTGCGTAGCGCACGCGGTTCGTTCCCCGCCGGGAAGCGAGGCCGATATACCGACCATAATCGCTGTGGACCTTACCACAGCTGACTTCATGCTTACCCCCCACTTCTTGGCGAAGCTGTTCCACCAGATCGTTCACGCCAGCACTGCGGCCACTATTGCCGGTATAGCTGAAGCGGTTTTCCATGAATTCTACTGCACGATCGAGACGCTCCGAATTGGAGAGGTCCTCCTGATGGATGGCTAACCACCCGTGGCTTGTGAACACGCGGTCGAGTTCAGTCTCCAGTGCGAGAAGGGAAAGGGCATCATTGTCTTGATAGGAAATGATAGCCCGCTGTCGGACGAACTCGCGACGGGGTGCGATCATCTCGCAGATGAGGTGTGGGCGTTTGCTGCGCCCCGCAATCGCGGCGGCCGTCTCCAATTGATAGAGAATGACGTGCAGCGCGCCGAGGGGCACGAGATGTGCGTAGGCGTCCTGCTCGGGCAGTTTGAGGTCAAGCACAGCAAGCCAGTCGCTTGCAAGGCGATCAAACGCAGGATGCTTGCGATAGGGTAGATAGGTTTCACCCTTTTGTTCTCGATCCGCACGCTCGTCGCCCGGCGCGCACAACCGCGCCACAAGCTGGTTTTTGGGTAGCGCGGGATTGAGAAGCTCCGCGAATTTCGTGCGCAGCCGAGCAGCACCGCTTGATCGGCTGAGCATCATGTACAGTATCTCGCCCGTTCGTCCGAAGTTGTTAAAGTCGGGCTGGGGGCCAACATCCTTGACGATTGCATCGCTGTAGAGTGCGTTGACGCCGAACGGAAAAATGAAGCGCGAGGACCAGCGTCGGTTGGTGTGACTCTCCAAAGTGGTCTGACGGATAAAATTCACCAGCTCCGCGAAATCTCGGAATTTAGGAACGCGTTGGCGGAGATAATCATAGCCGCCATCGACGCCCGTGCCGTTCATCGATTCTAGCCAAGACGTCCATTTTACTTCGTCATCAAATGGCGCATTCGCGATTCGACTGAGTTCATCGTTGTTGAAGAGGATGTTTCGCAGCCCCATCCGATAGCGCATCATGTAGGAGCGCATCACTTCCGGGTCGGTACCGGTGAAGAGTGCATCTGAACCTTCACGGAGGAAGGCCTCTGCGACGTTGAGAAATTCGAGAAACAACAGCCAAGGCGTTTGCCGCGCCCAAAGACGATGCCCGAAGAGGGCCTCTTCCACCCATACCGTCGCCTGTTTGACGGCGCGCGATTGGGCCGGGACGGCGCCGATGTTGGCTGGGTCAAGAAAGTTCATAGGGTGACACCGAGCTGACGCGGCACTAACACCCCATCTTGGCTCGCGGAAAGGACCGAGAGCTGCATCGGCCTACCCGCATTAAGTCGATAGAACTCGCTCAAGACCTTGGTCTTGAAAGCGATCACATCTTCATAGCATTCCTCGAGAAACTCGAGGGGAGCGCCCCTTTCGCTACTCTAGTGAGAAATTCGAAACGTACCAGGTGCAGTGGAAAGCTGAGGGCATGGTCGCGTTCGATTGATACCCGCAAGATGGGTAGACCTATGTCGTCGTCGAAATCGATCGTGATCCCGTTCCCATGAAACCCGACTTGCAACGGTATCTCGTGCAGGTAGATATCGCTGACCCTTGCCATGCTGAAGTCGAGACCCGTACTGAGATAAAGGCGATCGAGCTCGCCTACCAGCATGCCGGTCCAGATCCGGTTGAGGCCTTGCACTAGCAACGCGATCATACCGGTCCCCACCTTTTCGCCAGCTCGCAAGGGTGCGAGAACCTTGGCCCGATAGTCGCCGGCGGCTTCGAATACTGTAAGGCGCCAGGGATCGAAGCGCGGGTCGTCGTCGGCAAGACGAAAAAAGAGTCTCCGCCGCTCAGCGAGCAGAGCATAGATGAACGCCTTGGAATTGGATCGATGCTCTTCGGCTTCGAGATATTCGTGGCGGAGCGACTCGAAATCTGGGTTGTTGCCGTAGAGTTCGTCGGATCCGAGAATGCGCTGGTGATCTTCAGAGAGTGAAGGATCGTCGGGTCCGAAAACGATTAAGGCATCGTGCACGTTGGTGGTTTCGTGGCCGATCCTGAAGCCATTGAGAAAGCGGAATACCGCAAAGTGATCGCGTCGCCGTTCGGGCAGATTTCCGCCAAACACATTATTATAAAGCATGGCTTCGTGCGCACGATTGCCACTTGCCAGCGCGCGTAGATCATCGGGGCGCAGGACAAAATCGGTTGCCGTCGCGTGCCCCAACAGGGCATTCACCAGAAGCAGGAGGACTTCGCGGATCGAAACATGAAGTCCGTTCGCATCACAGAGCTCCGCTAGCGCTTCGAGTTTCTGGCGGATGGCTGGCGTGCAGAGCAGCTGGTGGTTCTTCTTGAGCGGCGAATCCAGCCCGAATGCGGGATCATCCCGCTCATCCAGGAAACACCGCCACTCATCCCGGGCGATAAGACTGTCGAGGGCGCGCTTCAGAATCTCTTTGGTCGCCATGCGGCTGAGATTGAGAAAACGGATTTCGAGCCCCTCGGCAACTGAATGGCCTGCTGCCAAGAGCTCTTCAATAATCGGTCCCAATCGCCTCGCCGGCGCACCCTCAGGCAAACCCTCCCATTCATGAACGAGCTTGCCGTCATTCGCGGCAACGATAAAAAACTCAGTCGGATTAGGATGGCAGATCGATGCGGCAAAACGATTCAACAGATCGAGTTTTTCATTTGGCCAGGGCTGACCTTGTTCGGGCGCGAAGCCGCTAAATTCGAAGATGAAATGCAGGATGCGCGGACCGTCGGGCGTGTTGACGGTAAGGGGCCGGTAATTTTGCCGGTTGCGCCCGCTGACCCGGCTCATGTCGCCACCGCTGAGCTGTCGCCAGAGGTCGTTGCAGAGCGTCGTCTTCCGGTCGCCCGCGGTCCCGGTCAGTACAACGTTGGTGAGCCGATTTTCACTGGGCGTCAGAGCCGTAGCAAGGGTTTGCTCCTCCGGATGTTCGAAATGCAGCGGTTCGATTTGATGGGCGTCCGCCATTCGCCGGATGGTCTCAGCATACATTCCGTCGATACGATTGACCGGACCGTACCCGCGCAGAAAGGAGACCCAGCGCTCGCCGGCAGTGGGTTTGGTTGTGACAGAGTTCTCCGGGCTCACAGCTGGCAAATCATGCAGCCATCGCGTGGCGAGTCCTCAAGTTCGAGCCCTCCCAGCGTATGAGCCAGCGGTTTGTTCGGCTGACGCGCTCGTTTACGCTCCTGCGTCTTCTTCCAGCCCGCCTCGATGGCGGCAATGCGCTCGGGTTGTTCAAGATCGATCAGCGGCTCATCTGTCCAATGGAATACCTGGCCGTTCACACGATTCGGCTTCTCGTACGCTTTGGCTTCCTCGAACAGGTGCGGAAAATGCTGCTTCAAACGGACCCATTCGATCTTCTGCTGATAAAAGCAGAAGAAACAGCCTGAGCGGGTTCGACCCCATTGTGTATAGGGCGGCATGCCTAGGCCAGCTTCCTCTAGTATTCTCACGACGCCGGCATAATCGATGCCGTCTTACCTGAACGGAAACACCGCTTCGATGTTAGGTTTGTGGCTAATATAGCCCACGCGATCTTCGTCTGCGCGGATCCCCACATAATTGATACACGGCTCGCTGCCGATATAGGCCTCGAAGGGTTTGAGTTTGAGATAATCGGTGCACCAGCGCCGGCGTCCCGACGGGAGCATACCGCCCTTGCTGCGCAGGATATCATCGAACGATTTGCGGGTAGTCGTGCGGATGATCCGCGTTCCCAGATAAGATTTGAGTCGCTCGATATAATCGAGCGTGTCCGGCATTTCCTTGCCCGTATCATGGAAGATATATTCCATGTTTTGCACGCGATCCCGCATGTGGATTGCGAGAGCAGTGCTATCCTTTCCTCCGGATAGGCTGAGGATATGGCGAAGGGGGGTATTTGTCATAAGATGAAGCTAACGTTCAAGAAGAGCGCGACAAACGGGTATTTGGTGCAACGAGGGCTCATGGCGACTTCTTTCCGCTATCCAACTCAAGGAGCAGCCGCGCAGCCGCGATCCTTCCGAGCCGCCCCTCTTTCACAAGGATCGAACGAAGATTTTCTTCTACATTAATTAGAAATTTGCGATCCGCCGGTGCAAGACGGAAGACTTGTTCAACCTCATGCCCATCGGCTGCTGTAACCAACAGTCGGTATGCGCCGGCCGCTTCTTGCTCGCCGGGAAAATGCATAGCTGGCAACTGCTTGATGAAGTATTGCCACCACCACGAGCGGCGTATCCCCGCTCCTAGCCGCTTGCTCCGCGAGATCTGGAGTAAATAGACATCGTCGGAGTCCGATCGCTCCGCTGCGTATTCAAGAATTCTTTCCAAGCTCATCAAAGACGACCAGTAGTCCAACGGCTCGACCGATCGAGCGAAGCGCATCGCTGACGGCCTTGAGCGCATCGACAGCCTCTTGCGGCGTGGGGCTCCCGGTCTGTTCAAGCCGGGACTTCAATTTCTTCGAGACACGCGAAAAACAGCGGTCGGCTGTGGCGTGCAGCGCACGCAAGAGGCTGACGCCGATCGGTTCCCGCTCCCCCACCACCAAGACGGGTTCCAGCCGGTCCGCCGCGGCCAATCCGTGCAACTCGGCCGGCAGCAAGGTAAATTCGCCAGCAGCGAGCCGCGCATAAGAGAGGGCGAAACTCGACTTTCCCGACCCATAATCGCCGGTAAGCCGCCAAGCGCGCGCAGTCGAATGCGGATCGAAACTTCGCGCTAGGCGACGCAATGTCGCGTCAACGAACGGAGTTACGACATAATGAAGTGTTGATGAGGGATCAGGATAATCGCGTTCGATCTGGACCGATCGAAGATGGTGAGGCCTAACTTGAAGTAGTGCGGCAAAAGCATCGGAGGTGTCGCGCGCGGTCAGTTCAAGCATCGAGCTTCTCCAGCGCTTGAGTATCGAAGTCATAGACGCTGGCCAAAAGGTCGAAGCGATCCATTCTGCGTTGACGGCGAACGACGAATTGGTTAAGGCTTTCGATCAGCTCGACCGAGCCATTGATGGAGTGTGACAACGCTTCGAGACGGTCACGCACTTCCGACTCCGACATACGAAAGACCCGACCGGGGCTTGATCGGCCGAACGTGACGTTTCTCAGCGCGACAGTTTCTTCGTGCTCGAATTCCGCATCCCACCAATCATGAATGCAATATTCAAACAGCGCCTGCCGAATCGTTGCTTTGCGTTCGAGATCGAAGGCAAAGACGGCCTCCCGGCGGCCACTCGACTGCTGGCGCTCACCCGCTGGGTAGATGAGCCGCAAGGCGGAAAGGGGACTATCGAGGCCGTCCTCACCCTTGCCCGAGCGGCCAGGGAGATAGGTATGAAGCCATACATCAAAGTGCTGTCGAGCGCTGATGGCTGAAAGCGGCCGCCCGCTACGCTCGGCTTCTTCCGCAAATGCTTCCAATATGGCCGATACTGAAAAGGTCGGCTCGTTCCAGCGGTTAATAAGCAGTTCCCATGCGAAAAAGGGAGCCTTGCGAAGCGAGGCTATGTTCCAATGAAGCAGCCACAGTGTCTGCTCGTCCTCTAGAAAACGGTCGTGACCGAGAGGGCCGAAAATCGCATGGCCCAAGGGGCTCATGCCCCAACGCTGATCGACCTTCCGGGCGACACCGAATGCCTCGATCCAGCAGCGGAGTGCTTCAACCATATTCTTTCCGAGCCCAAAACTCACAACGCCGTCCAAAGGATTGGTCAGCGGGTCTTCGCCGGCCTCAATGGCAGCCGCGGCCTTGGGCAACCACGCGATGCGCAGCGCGAATGTCTGACGACCGCCAAAGCGGAATTCGTTGGAACTCGATTCCCGCACTTTCGAACTCGCTCCCCGCCTGTGCCGTCGCTCGCCGAAAACCTAATCGGAATTGGGCAAATATGCCACAACCGCAGCCGTCGATATGACGGCGACTTGTCGAAAGGCCCGAAACAACTCAGGCTGTTGCGCCGCCTCAAGGCGGGCCCCCCGACGACATTGGATATCAGATAATTTCGCTCGAGGGTGGCCCGTGCGGCCTTGTCGTAGGCATGGCGGCCTACGGCGGTCATTGGCGCACCCGCCAGGATTCGAACGTGCGTTCTCTATCTTCGGAGGGCAGAGGTGGCGTCTGAGCACAGATAGACCTGCCAGATGCTCGGGGACCTTGGGAATCCCGGGCCGCCGTCCCTGAGACGGATTGGCGTGGCTCACGTCGTGGTGGACACCATGTGGACACCACGCCCAAAACGAGAAAGGCCACCTTGCGGCGACCTTTTCATAAAGCCATGACTTCCCTAGAGAAATTTGGAGCGGGCGAAGGGATTCGAACCCTCGACCCCAACCTTGGCAAGATATTGGTCCACCTTCTCCAGATCCCTCCATGACATCCTATTGCCATATAAATCAATGAAATAGCCCAATATGGCTGCGCTGAAGTATCCCATAAACCGCCACGACCCGCTTCCTTCCGCTTACAAGGCGCTTACATTTCTGCTGCCGCTCTGATAATGTAAGCAACCTAGTTGAAGGGAGCTAATATGTCGAGGTTGACCAAACGGACGGTCGACGCGCTCGCCAAGCCCGCAGAAGGCCAGGACTTTCTCTGGGACGGTGAAATCCGCGGCTTCGGAGTCCGTGTCGTCCCGTCCGGGCTAAAGACGTTCGTCGTTCAATACCGCAACACCGAAGGTAAGAGCCGTCGGATCAAGATCGGGCGCTTCGGCATCATGACCGTCGAGGAGGCGCGCGAGCTTGCCAAGGTAAAGCTCGGCCGCGTTGCGGACGGCATTGACCCTGCCGAAGAGCCGGAGGCAGGGAAAGACGACATCACCGTCGAGGCATTGTGCGACTGGTATCTAACGGAAGCTGAAGCAGGTCGGATTCTCGGTCGCAAGAACCGGCCGATCAAGGCGTCGACACTGGCAATGGATCGGAGCCGGATTAGCACACACATCAAGCCGCTACTTGGCAAGCGGCTCGTCGGCAGCCTTCGGATCGTGGACATCGAAGGCATGCAGTCCGACATCGTCGCGGGCAAGACCGCCGCCACCGAGAGGGGGCCGGGGCGTGGGGGAGTCGCGCGGGGTGGGCCAGGCGTGGCTGGCCGTGCGGTCGCGACGCTCCAGGCAATCCTGAGTCACGCCGCTCGCCTCGATCTGATCGAGAAACATCCGAGCGAGGGAGCCCGCCGCCTCGCCGGGAAGAAGAAGCAGCGCCGCCTCAGCGTCCCCGAGATCAAGAAGCTCGGTGCGGCCCTGCAGTATGGCGAGAGGAATGGCGAGCACAGCACGGGCTTGGCGATAGTGACGCTACTGCTGCTCACCGGCTTCCGCATCTCCGAGGGCCAGCAAATGCATCGAGATTGGCTCCACGCCGCGGAAGGTTATGTCTCCTTTCCCGACACCAAGGGCGATGCTCAGATCCGCGCGATCGGCCCAGCCGCCACGCGTCTTGCCGCGAGCCAGTCCGTACAGGAGGGTAGCCCCTATCTCTTCCCGGCCGATGTGGGCGACGGCGCCTTCACTGCCGCGAAGGCATGCCTGGAGCGTCTGTGCGCCATGGTAGGAATCACCGGCGTCACGCCGCACACGCTGCGTCACACCTTCGGCAGTGTTGCCGGCGATCTAGGGTTTTCGGAATTGACTATCGCGGCATTGCTCGGCCATGCTGCGCAGTCCGTGACGCAGGGCTATGTTCACATCGACGAAGCACTTAAGCTCGCAGTCACCCGGACTTCCGACACGATCGCAGCGTTGCTCGAGGAGGGCGCTCGGGAGGCCATGACGCCTATAGCGGTCGCCGCGTGAACCGCCCAGACGATCGGGTATTTGCCCGCGCCAGACGACTTGGCGCCCACTTCGGGCTGCCGATTTCTCCAATGAATCGCTGAGTCTGTCCACGCGCAACTTTCATTGCGCATAGACCGTTTCCTTGCGTGTAGGCTTGATTATTGCGCGAATCTGGCCCATCCTTGCGCGTAGATTCTCTGCGCAAGAAAGACCGGCTTGGCAAACCAGATCCCCGACAACGCATTGGAGGCCATCGAAGAAGCCGTGCGCCGCCACCCGGGCGGCGCTTCGGCGCAGGAGATCCTGCGCGCGCTCGCTTCCCCGATCCCTCTTCGAACTCTCCAGTACCGCTTGAAGTCGCTTGTCACCCGAAACCGCCTAGTCATGGACGGCGAAGGGCGCTGGGCGAAATACCGAATATCTGATTCCGCCGCCCGTGTCCGGCTGGCCGAGTCCACCGCGCTCACCGAAGTCGAAGAACCCGCAATCCCATTGTCTGAGGCAGGGGTATCGATCCGCGACTATGTGCGGCAAGTGCCGGAAAACCGCAGGCCTGTCGGCTATGACCGCAAATTCCTCGACGACTATCGCCCGAACGTCTCCTTCTATCTGACCGAGCGCGACCGCGCGCACTTGGCCGCTGTCGGGCGGCCGCAGATCGCCGAACAGCCTGCCGGCACTTACGCAAGACAGATACTCAACAGGCTTCTCATAGATCTCGCTTGGAATTCGAGTCGGCTCGAAGGCAACACCTACTCGCTTCTCGACACCAAGCGCCTGATCGAACTGGGCGAGGAGGCCGAGGGGCGCGCGCACCTCGAAGCTCAAATGATCCTGAACCACAAGGATGCCATCGAGTTTCTGGTCAGTGCTGCCGACGAGATCGGTTTCAATCGCTATACCATCCTCAATCTCCATGCACTCCTGGCAAACAACCTCCTCGCCGATCCCACTGCGGCCGGCAGGCTCCGCTATATCGCCGTCGGCATCGAGCGCTCCACCTTTCATCCGCTCGAGGTCCCGCAGCTTGTCGAGGAGTGCTTCGATCAGATCCTCGCGACGGCCGCCGCGATTGCCGATCCAATCGAGCAAGCGTTCTTCGTCATGGTACAGCTTCCCTACCTGCAGCCCTTCGATGATGTAAACAAACGCGTGTCGCGTCTCGCCGCGAACATACCGCTAATCAAAGGCAACCTCTCGCCGCTCTCCTTCGCCGACGTGCCCCGGCGGACCTATACGGAGGCTGTGCTTGGCATCTACGAACTGCGCCAAATCGATCTCCTAAAGGACGTCTTCATCTGGGCTTACGAGCGCTCGGCCGCTCGCTACGCCGCCGTTCGGCAGTCACTCGGTGAGCCCGATCCTTTTCGGCTGCGCTATCGGGTGCAATTGCGCGAGATCGTTGCCGCTCTCATCCGCTCTCGGCTGCACCGGAAGGACGCGGCAACGCGAATAGCAGCCTGGGCGGCAAAAGAAATTCCACCCGACGATCGCCAGCGCTTTGCAGAGGTCGTCGAAGCCGAACTTACCAGCCTCCATGAAGGTAATTTTGCGCGCTACCAAATCCGGCCCTCGGAGTTCGCGGCCTGGCGGCAAGCGTGGGAAGTAAAATGACCGGCGTGGGTTATCCGGTAGTCGCGGCAGATGACTTCGCCCGTCGCTTCTCAATGCGCGCGGGCAATCTCATGTGGCTGCTCGGCGCCGGCGCATCGGCGGCAGCCGGGGTCCCGACGGCTTGGGACATGATCTGGGAATTCAAGCAGCAGCTCTACGTCAGCCAGCGCCGTATTTCGCCAAAATCTGTGGCAGACCTTGCAAATCCGAGCGTTCGAAGATCGCTCCAGGCATTCATCGACGGCCTCGACCGATTCCCGTCCCCCGGTGCGCCGGATGAATACGCCGCGCTGTTCGAAGCCGCTTACCCCAGCGAACACGACCGGAGAACATATATTGCCGGCAAGCTGAACGGGGCGAAACCGTCTTACGGGCATATTGCACTTGCGACGCTCATGAAGGCGGATCGAACCCGAGTCGTCTGGACAACGAACTTCGACCCTCTCGTGGCCGATGCCTGCGCAAAGGTCTATGACGGCACAGGGCATCTCACTACCGTCGCGTTGGACGCCCCTGATCTCGCAAGAGACGTGCTGAACGGCGAACGTTGGCCGGCAGAGATCAAGCTTCATGGCGACTTCCGCTCCCGTCGGCTGAAAAACACGGATGACGAACTCCGGCAGCAGGACGCCGTGCTCCGAGATCTGTTCGTGGGAGCCTGTGGTCGCTCAGGATTGATCGTTGCGGGCTACAGCGGTCGTGATGATTCCATCATGGAAACTCTCGAAGAGGTTTTGGAGAAGGTATCGCCGTTCCCCAGCGGCCTGTTCTGGCTACACCGAGGCGAAGATCCGCCCCTTCCACGGGTCGCAGAGTTCCTTCGCAAAGCGGCAGACAAGAATGTCGACGGCGGGCTCGTCGTGATCGAAAACTTCGACGAGACCCTGCGCGACCTTGTGCGACTCCTCAACAACCTCGACACGACCACGCTCGACGCAATTGCTGTCGAACGAGCCATCTGGTCTCCCGCCACCCGGCCGGGTGGCAATCGCGGCTTCCCTGTCGTGAGGCTCAACGCCCTAGAGTTGAAGTCGACCCCATCAGTATGCCGTCGGGTAAATTGCAATATCGGCGGGCAGGCCGAGGTTGCCGCCCTTATCGAGCAGGCAAATTTCGAGGTCTTGGCGACCCGAGCGCGGGCAGGTGTTCTCGCGTTTGGCGCGGACACCGACGTGCGGAGCCTCTTCTCGCCGCATGGCATCACGGAGTTCGACCTTCATCCAATCGAAGTGCGCCGGTTGAGGTATGACAGCCAGGAGCGCGGGCTTCTCCGCCAAGCGCTCTCTCGGGCTCTTGCTCGCGCCCACGGTTTCATGGTCATCCGCCGGCACAACACTGATCTGATGGCCCCGGCCGATCCCACTGACCAACGTTGGATGCCATTGAAAAAGCTTGTGGGGGCCCTGTCCGGCATCGTTCCGAATCACGTTGAACTGACATGGCGCGAGGGTATCGGAACCCGCCTCGATTGGGCGGACGATCGGCTATGGCTGCTCTTCGAACCGCGGACAGTCATGGCGGGTGTTACCGACGACAACCGCGCCGCCGCCACAGACTTTTCGCGAGAGCGGACGGTCCGACGATACAATAAGCAATTGAATGAACTTATCTCGCTTTGGGGTGGCATACTCCGTAGCGGCGATTCCGACCTTCACGCGCTTGGCACCGCTGCCGGCGTCGACGCCGTCTTCCGCCTCGGCTCCGATACCGCCTTTTCGAGAAGGTCGAGAGGATGACCAGTCAAATCGCCCCGCACGTCTGGTTTCCAGAACCGAAACTATCGTTCCACCCTGAGCGAGCCTCTGACACGGACGCCCACCCGTTGCGCGGGCTTCTGCGTTTTGGCCCCCACTCGTCGGGCCTCGTGCCGGATCCCATTCGCGTCGCCACCATCGCACCTGTCGGCGAGGGCCATCGGCTGTACAGCTTCATGAAAGAATTGAATTCCGAATATGATCCCAGCGAACGCAAGGATTACCTCCCCAAATGGCCAGGATTTAGCGGCGTGTTGAGCGTCCACATGCGGGGAGCGGCAAGACCATGCCAGATCGAGCTCGACGATCGCCTTGAAGGCGAAATGCGGGATTCCGCGGCGCCCCATGTTGTTCTCGCGGCACGGCTGATTCGCGCGATCCAGGCCCTGGAGGCCCGGCGCGACGAGTTCGACGTGATCTTCATCTATATCCCCATGAGCTGGTCACGGGGCTTTTCTGGAGGCGCCGGGGAGGATTTTGACCTGCATGACCACCTCAAGGCTGCGACGGCGGCTAGGCGAATTCCCATCCAACTTGTGAGAGAAGATCGCGCTCTCGCCTATCCCTGCAGGGCGAGCGTGATGTGGCGAGTGGGCCTCGCCCTCTATGCGAAGGCCGGTGGGGTGCCATGGAAGCTTGCCGAAGCCGATCCGGAAACCGCCTATATCGGAATTTCCTACGCGGTTCGCCCAGTGGAATCCGACCGGCCCCGGTTCGTGACCTGCTGCAGTCAGGTTTTCGACGCCGAGGGCGCCGGGCTCGAATTCGTCGCCTATGACGCCCACGAAGTAGAGGTTCAGCGGGACAATCCGTTCCTCTCGAGGACCGAGATGTTCCGGGTGATGACGCGGTCACTCGATCTCTATCGTCGCCGTCATTCCGGCCGTACACCACGTCGAATCACCGTCCATAAGACCACGGAGTTCAAGTCGGAAGAAATCGATGGCTGCATGGAAGCCCTTCATTTGTGCGAGGCAGTGGACCTGATCCAGGTTGTGGAAGATGTGGGCTGGCGTGGCGTCAGGATCGACCGAGGCCGCCAAGGCGAGGCGAAAGGATCAGCCGCCGCTTTTCCCGTTGCACGGGGGACGCTCATCGGTCTCGGTCCTCGCGAAAGCCTCCTCTGGATGCACGGTGACGTCAGCGGCGTCAGCGAGCGGGGCTCGTATTTTCAAGGTGCTCGGAGCACACCGCGCCCGATCCGGTTGGTCAGGCACGCGGGTCATGGGCCTTGGGACGAAACTGCACGCTCCGCGCTCGCGTTGTCCAAGATGAATTGGAATAATGACGCGCTCTACGATCCGCTTCCGGTGACGATGAGCTACGCCCACGTCCTAGCGCGAGTGGTAAAGCGGATGTCTGGCCTCGGTTCCTCGCCCTATCAATTTCGCTTTTTTATGTAGCTGGGCAGCGCCCGCTTTTGACCCGTGCTTTGCCTATTCGTCCCGTCTCCCTATCCAGATAGCACAGGTTCACTGAATGTTCTTGCCGACCTGTTCGTTCGTGAGTAGAATCCGCGAATCGATCATGGAGGCGTGGATGGGCGGGTTACTCGAGTTTGTGTCTCGGTTCGGCTCGGAAGAGCAGTGCATCGAGCATCTCGCCGGGCTTCGCTGGCCGGGTGGCTACGTCTGCGCGAAGTGCGGCGGCCGCGAGGCTTGGCGCCTGAAGGGGCGGCGGCCACGGGTCTACGAGTGCGGCACTTGCCATCATCAGGAATTGGTGACCTCAGGGACCGTGTTCCACCGGACGCAGACGGACCTGCCGAAATGGTTCCTCGCCGCCTATCTGCTGGGCCGCGACAAGCGCGGGGTCTCGGCCAAGTTTCTGCAGCGTGAGCTGGGCGTCGCCTACCAGACGGCCTGGACGATAGCGCACAAGCTGCGCCACGCCCTCAGCGAGGATCCCGCTCACCCGCTCAGCGGCTTTCTCGAAGCGGACGAGAGCTTCATCGGCGGCAGGGGCGATCCGTCAAGTCCTGGACGAAGCACGGAAAACCCCGACAAGAGCCTGGTCGTCGTGGCGGTCGAGAAGGTGCCGGCGCCCAAGAACAAGAAGGGCAAGCACGGCCACGCGGTGAAGCGCCAGCACGGCTTCTATGCCGGGAATGCCCGCATCGCCGTGCTGCCGGCCGCGACCGGCGCCGAGCTCGGGGCGTTCCTCAAGGCCAATATCGAGGCTCGCTCGCACCTCCTGACCGACGGCTTCAAAGGATACCAGGGGCGCGACGCCACCCTTGGCGAACACCTGAAACACACCCCGGTGACCCAGGGCGCCGGCGCCAATGCGGGCGAATTCTTCCCGATCATCCATACGCTCTTCAGCAACATCAAAGCCTGGCTGGTCGGAACCCATCACGGCGTCAGCGCCAAGCACCTGCCGCGCTACCTCCGGGAATGGGCGTATCGCTTCAACCGACGCAACCTGCCCGAGGGCCTCGACCGGTATCTCATCCGGCGCGCTGTCGAATGCGCCACGATAACCTATGACCAGCTCACGGCCGGCGGTATGGCAGCCGGGGCTACGCGAAACCGACGGATGCCCGTGACAGTTGCCGAACCTGTGCTAGCTGGATAGGGAGATCGTCCCGAAAGGCTTTGGTGCGACAGTACGCATAGTCTCATCGCCAAAGGGAATGCGGTTGAGTATTCCCGGTGGCTTCAACGACCGGAATTGCGTCTCCAAGGTTCGCTATGCTTCATGCCGATCATGGCGTCGAACGCGGCCAGCTTGGCCCGATCGCTCGTGTCGTACGGCAATTTCGATGAACGATGAAATCCGCTCGCGCGGTGCTCAACCCGGGCGCCCCAGATTGCTCCCTTTGGATAGACTACAATGTTGAACCCGTCATTGGTGTTGAGGAACTCGTTGCCTGACGCGGACATCCGCCAGGTCCGGTTCAGCCAGCGCTGCCGCCGGGTTCGGTCGTTCTTGAAGCCGGCCTCTCTCTTCCGCGCTCCGGCCGGGTTCTCCTCCATATGCCCAGCGCAGACGCAGCCCACCCGCAGTGTTTCTGGATAGCTCGAATGCTCCATTACGTGGACGAAGCGGACATGGCGCGCTTCGCACATCTCGCAGAGATGCTCTTGCTCCTCCAACTCTTCGATGTCGACGCAAGTCCAACCCTTGTGAGGAACACCAGCCTCTGTCCATTTCCCAGTCCCGGTCGTCTCCGCGGTCATGGAATTCCCTGCATCTCAACCGACGAGCGGCGTGGCGTTCTGCGGCCGTATGATGGTGACTAGCGTCCGCGCACGTGTCAGCCCAACGCGCAGCAGGCGCCGACTTCGCTCGTAAGGAGGTTGCTCAGTCCTCTCGTCGAAGAAGCCTGATTTGAAGGCGCCCTCAACGAGCACGACGCCGTCGAATTCCTTCCCTTTCGCTTTGTGCATGTTCATGAGAATGCATCCTTGGGGGTCGCGCTCCGCCGCCACCAACCGTTCCTGTTCGAGTATGCGCCTGACCAACTCGCTCACGCCTGCATAGCTGCTCAATCCAAGCCAACGCTCGCCGAGGCCTGACGCCAGAGCGTCGGTTGCCCGGAACAACCGGACGAGCCGCACCTCGCGGAACAGCTCGTTCAGCGCCGCAATATCCTGGAGCACTCGGCGCGCGGCCTTCCAATCGGCAACCGGGTCGCCGACCAGCGCTACGCCAGCCCCATGCGCCGTCACCAGCGACTTCGCCGCGTTGATGCGGGGTTGCTCGCCCTTCGCGACCTTAATGGCCGCCTCATCGTATTTCCGCGCATTCTCCGCCGCTACGTTGGTCGGGTCTCCGCGTTCTTCAGCTTGTAGTAGCCGGCGATGACCCGCAGCGTCCGAGCGAGTGTCTGTTCGATCGGCCCGACCGGCCACTCTAGAATCGACGCCACGACGATGGCTGCGGCCGCCGAGAGTTCCGCGTCCCACACCACGTCATGTTCGATCACGGAGAGCGTTTGTCCGTTGTAGGTCTGGGGCTCCGAAAGGATCACCGACAAATCGGAGATCAGCGAATTGCTGCGCGCGAGAACCGCGACGCTGGGATGGTCGACGCCTTTCCGCCGTAAGGCGCTGAACGTCCAGATCACATTGGCGTGGACCGTTGCAGCGAACGCATTCGGCCAATAGTTGACCTGCCTAACGTCGGGCGTCACCGGCAACGGGGCGCGATTGCGCAACACAGCGTCGGCGAACTGCAGGATACCTGCGTTCGGGCTCCGATGGTTCTCACCAGCGAGATCGAACTCGGTGAGGGTGATCTGCTCGCGAAGGATCTCGATCCGACGTGGGTCGATGTCGTCCCGATAGTCGAAAATACGCTGTTCCGGGTCGGCTAGACAGAACACATCCGTGACATCGGCCAGGGCACGTACGATGCGCCACTGGTCGTTGTCAGTGTCCTGAAATTCGTCGACGATGATCATCGGATATCGATCGGCTATGAGACGCCGGAGCGCCTCGCAATCTTCAAGCAGCCGCGCGGCGCCCGCCGCAAAGAGGTCAAAGCAGTAGACCCCACGCTCGTCGGCCTGGCGTTGCCGCTCCAACTCCCAGTCGCCGTTGAAGGCGGACTTCTGAAGACGCTCGTCGCCCGGATAGAGAAACCGGACCACCGTACCGCAGAGCAGGCGACCATGAGATTCCAGCATCTCCATGCAGAACGCATGATAGGTCTGGACCGTCACCGCCCGTCGCTCGGCTGGCGTTAGGATTTCTTTGCAGCGCAGGAGAACCTGGCGGATTGCCGCACGCGAGAAACTGAGAAAGAGAATTTCCTGCCCGAGCTTGAGCGCCGAGAAGCGCCGCTGCGCCTTGAACAGCGCGATGGTTGTCTTGCCCGACCCCGGGCCGCCCAAGACGAGTAGGTGCCCGGTTTGGGCGATGATGGCCTTGCGCTTGTCGCAGAGCTCGATCGTCACCCCAACAAATCCTTGATGCTAGGTGGGGCGGCGGCGATGTCTTCCGGGACTGCCGTCAGCGCGGTGTGAATAGATTCGAGAATCGCACGGACCGTGGCGGGCAGCTCCGCGGAGGATTTACAGTGGCTGATGTAGATGCCGGCATATCCGTGCGCATCACCCTTCCGCGCCTTCAATACCTTGGTTGCGAGCTGGGCGGTGTCGGCGTCTGACATGGCCGGATCATAGGTGCCGACACTCGGGTAGTCGGCGCGATCCTTGACCTCCTCGAGGAAGCGCCGCCCCACGGCGATCGGCGTCTGTTTCACGAGCACATTCTCGATGCCCTTTTCCGGCGACTCCCACGCCTGGGTAAAGCTCGCCAACTTCTTTATCGCCTCGGCTGGCAGTGGCGCGTTTGGTTTGTCGTAGAAGCCGAAGGCGAGCTTGCCGAGCGCGGCAAAGATTGGACCATGGCGGGGCACGCTGTTGTCGGCCCCGGCGTCGAACACACTGACGCCCATCAAGTCGAAATGGGTGTAGACGTCCGCGCCGAGCGATTTCTCCATCACGGTGGACGCAGCAGGGAAGAGCACCGCCTCGGTTGAACCCTCCACGACCAGGACGGCCCGACTGAGGATCGCCTCGGCGAATTGCCGTCGCTCGGTCCGGAACGTCTTCGGCTTGACCTCGTTCGTGTCGATTGGATGACCTGTCAGATGCCCCACGTCGTTGCGATTTAGGATTACGATCTGGTTGGGATCGAATTGCTCAATCACATAGGGCGAATGCGAGGTGACGATCGATTGGCCCATCTCGGCCAAGACGAAACGCGTTACACGTCGCTGCGTGTGCGGTGGGAGTGCGATTTCCGGCTCCTCCATCGCGAAAATCACCGACTGCTTGTCCTTCAGTTCAGCAATGAAGGTCAGCAATGCGAAGACGAGCAAGTTGATCGAGCCGGTGCCAAGCCGTCCAAACGGCACGAGATGTTGGCCCGGCTGAGCAGCGATGAAGAGCCGAACGACCTCGCGGAGATGCTCGCGCGTCAGCTCGGAGGCGAAGAAAGCTGTGGCATCGTCACCCGCGGCTAGATTGACGAAGCGTCCCATCCGCGCCCGCACCTCGGCGCGGATATTCTTTAATTGCTCGATCTCGCCGATCGCCGGATCGAGATTCTGTAGTCGATTGAGCGTGTCCTGCCACATCTCGACGGCGCCGGCACCACCGAGCTTCAGGACCGAGTCCAGAAGAGAACCGCGCTGTAGGCTGAGCGCCCGCGACCCGGTTCGCAGCGTGCGGAGAAACACAAATCCGCAAAGGCGCTTGTGCGTGCGCGTGAACGGCGTTCGGCCTTGGCCCAGCTTGACCTCGGTCTCGTCGTCCAACACATCGACCTCAGCTGCAGGATGATCGAAGAAGGTGTTTCCGATGAAATCGTCTTCTTCACGGTCATATCGCCCGACAAACAGAAGCGGGAGCGCCCAGATCACGCCAGGCTGGTCCGCTGCGGCGAGCCCGGCGCCCTCGGCGTCGATAAAGGCGCCAGCCTGGTCATCCCAACGCCGTAGGTGCCGGCCGAACCGCCGTTGGGCCTCCTCGGAAAGTTCAACCAGCACGGCCTCGATCCTGACCTCGACAGGGTTTCCGTCCGAGTCGAGATAGCGTCCGCAATAGAAGTCATGCTCGTCTATGACGGGCCTTCGGAACAGCCGCTCCGGGCCGAGGACGAGATCAAGTCCTTCGCACACCGTCGATTTGCCGACATTGTTGCCCCCGACGAGCAGCGTATGGCCTGCAAAGTCGACCATGCCGTCGGCGACGCCTCGGAAATTTGCGATCTTGAGCCGCCTGACTCGCACGGAACCCTCCCCAATCTTGGCTGCCTTCTGCCGGAGGGCTACGATCCCCAAGCCGGAACGACTTCAGCGGTACGAATATACCCGAAAAGGGGGAAAGCCTTCCCCCTGGCCGGCGCTAAAATCGCCGGCGCACCCCCTTC
Source organism: uncultured Alphaproteobacteria bacterium (assembly GCA_963795485.1). Lineage (GTDB taxonomy): Bacteria > Pseudomonadota > Alphaproteobacteria > ATCC43930 > CGMCC-115725 > AP-15. Next base: position 31,015 of record CAWCIL010000002.1, on the reverse strand, counting down.
TGCGGGGGATGCCCCCGCAATGCCCCGGCGCGGGGGCCTCTTATACCGACCTGATTAAGTGCTAACCCGTGTGAACCAGGGATAGGAGCATAGCGAACGGATGCGGCCGGTCTCGCCGAGCAGCCAATTCCACGCCGCGCAACAGCTGTCGACGATCTCCTCGGTGGTGCGAAAGACGCGGTGCGACAGACGATTGTCGCGCAGATGCAGCCACAGCCGCTCGATCGGGTTGAGCTCGGGCGAGTAGGGCGGCAGGAACACCAGGCTGAGGTTTTCGGGCACGCCAAGATCGCCGGCGGTATGCCAGCCGGCCTTGTCCATCAGCACCACGCCATGCGCGCCGGGGGCCACCGCCTGAGAGAGTTCGGCGAGAAACAGGTTCATCGCCGCGGTGTCGAGCCGGGTCAGCACCAGCGCCACCCCGGTGTCGCGCGCCGGGCAGACGGCACCGATGATCCAGGCCGACTGATAGCCGACATCGCGCCGCCCGCGCGGGGTATGGCCGCGCTGCCACCAGACATAGCCGGTGCGCCCCTTTTGCCCGACCCGGGCCTCGTCCTGGCTCCAGATCTCAAACCGCTGCGCCTCAGGATGGGCCGCGGCAATCTCGTTCAGGCAAGCAGCAAACCCCCTTTTTTGAAGGCTTGCTGGGCCTTCTCGTCGCTTTGCGGGTGGCGTGGCCGGGTCTTGCGGTGGCTCAGGTCGAGCGACCACAACAGCCGCAGCATCCCGGTCTCGCTGTAGCTGACCGCCCAGCGCTCCTCGACATACCGACACAAATCGACGATCCGCCAACGCCCGACCTGGTGCTTCGCCGGATCGGGACCGGCCAGGACAATCGCTTTCAGGCTGGCCATCTGACCCTCGCTCAGCTTGGGCAGGCGCCCCGGCTTCGGTCGGTCGCACAGCCCGGCAAGCCCTTCGGCGTTGTAGCGGTGCACCCAGTCGCGCAAGGTCTGCCGATCCATTCCCGCCAACCGCGCCGCACTCGCCCGGTCCATCCCGTCGAGCGCGTTGGCAATCGCGATCAGCCGGGCGCTGACCCGGCCGTCACGTTCCCGCCGGGCCTGCCGGCGCAATTCCTCCGAACTGATGTCGTCCCGGATCACCAGAGCAGACATTGCGGTTCCCCCGTCCCCAAACCACAACATCTGCTACTCGCCACCAGCCACCGACGCAATTCCTTTGGCGAGTCAGCATCAATTCAGGTGGGTATTACATACTGGTAGGCACGAATGCGCCAATCGCCAATCAGTGCCAAAGCGATGGTCGGCACCGGCCTCCCGGATTCGCGCTGACCCACAGCACAGCTCGCTCGATCGACAGCCTGGGTCAGTTCCGCCGGCGTGTTCGTTCGGACGAACCCTGCTGAAACGCCCGTTATCCCGCTCATCGCTGAACGTCGGCCAGTTTGGCGCGGTCGCCCGCATGTCAACGGCTGCGCCGTTCCCGCGGCGGTGGTCGAGCCGACCGCTCGCGTGACATGCGGGCTCGGCACCGCGCCCTTCCGGCCTCCGTCGCTCACGAAGCGGGAAACGGAGGTTCAGATGTGCAGGGTTCTCAACAAGCACGCGGCTGGCAGGCACGACGGCGCGATCTACATCGGGCGCGGCAGCAAGTGGGGCAATCCGTTCCGGATTGGCGTCGACGGCGATCGTGCGACCGTCATCGCGAAACATGCTCGCTGGCTGCGCGACCAGCATCACTTGCTGCGCGCGCTCGACGAGCTTCGCGGGAAGGATCTGCTGTGCTTCTGCGCACCCGCGGCGTGCCACGGCGATCTGTTGCTACGCCTCGCGAACGCGACCCGCGAAGAGCGCATCGCCTGGTGGCGCTCGGCGGCGTGATCGCCGCCCACAGGCGCGGACCGGCCCAGGCCTACCGCTGGATACCCGGTCCGCCACCGTACGGCCGGCGCCCGCGGCTTAGAGGGAGAGCAGGGCCGGGTCGGCCGTGACGGGTTGGAGGTCGCGAGAGAGGCTCGCGGCGCCCGTCGCGGAGACCCGCGATGTCACGTTCAGCCGCTCGCGCTCGCACCGGCCACGACCGGACGAGCCTCTATTCCGAAATCACCGACAAGATCATCGCCGAGCTGGAAGCCGGCCGCGTGCCGTGGGTCCAACCCTGGGGGACGTCGGCGGCCAAGGCGCCGATCGCCATGCCGAAGAACGCGGCGACGCAGCGCCGCTACTCCGGCGTCAATGTCCTCATTCTTTGGGGGGCCGTCATCGGACGGGGGTTCGCCGGCCAGAGCTGGCTAACGTTTCGCCAGGCCTTGAGCCTTGGCGGCAACGTGCGCAAAGGCGAACACGGCACCACCGTCGTCTACGCCGACCGCTTCATCCCCGACGAGGAACGCAAGCGGGCGGAGCGCGACGGCGACGAACCCGGGGCGATTCCGTTCCTCAAGCGATTCACCGTGTTCAACACCGATCAGTGCGAGAACCTTCCCGGCGAATTGGTCACCGCCCCGCCGCCTGTGCCCGAGGGTCTGATCCTCCCCCAGGCCGAGGCGCTGATCGCCGCGACCGGCGCCAATTTTCGCATCGGCGGCGACCGGGCCTTCTACAGCCCCGCGCAGGATTACGTGCAGGTGCCCCGGCCTGACGCCTATTTCGAGCCGATCAACTGGCACCGGACGGCACTCCATGAGCTCGGTCACTGGGTCGGCCATCCCTCACGCCTGGCTCGCGACCTGTCGGGCATGTTCGGATCGGCTCTCTATGCCAAGGAAGAGTTGGTCGCCGAAATGACCAGCGCCTTCGTGTGCGCCTCGCTCGGCATCGTGCCGACGGTGCGCCACGCCGACTACCTCGGTTCCTGGCTCGAGGTGCTGCGCGAGGACAATCGCGCCATCGTGCGGGCGGCGAGTGCCGCCTCCAAGGCGGCCGACTATCTGCTCGCCTTTCGTCCCGAACCCGATGAGCCCGTTGCTGCCGCCACCGCAGCCGACGAGCAGGAGGCGGCCTGATGTTCCGCCGTTGCGCCAGTCATCATCCGCGTCCAGGACGCGGGCGTCTTCGAGAGGAAGAGGGCTGCGCCGGTTTTCGCGACGGGTTGGAAGTCGAGAGAGAGTCTCTCGGCGCCCGTCGCGGAGATTACCGACATGGCTACCGCTGTTCAGAAGATCACGCTCAGCGCCTCGCGCGACATCCCCTTCAACAAGCTGGTCCTGAGCCAGGGCAACGTCCGGCGCGTGAAGGCCGGCGTCTCGATCGAGGAGCTGGCCGAGGACATCGCCCGGCGCACGCTCCTGCAAGGCCTCAGCGTCCGGCCGATCCTCGACGCCGAGGGCCAGGAGACCGGCATGTTCGAGGTCCCGGCCGGCGGCCGCCGCTACCGGGCGCTCGAACTGCTGGTCAAGCAGAAGCGCCTGGCCAAGACCGTGCCCGTCCCCTGCGTGGTGCGCGACCCGAGCACCGATGTTTCGGCGGACGAGGATTCGCTCGCCGAGAATGTCCAGCGCGTCGCCCTGCATCCGCTCGACCAGTTCCGCGCCTTTCAGGCCCTGCGCGACAAGGGCCTCGGCGAGGAGGAGATCGCGGCGCGCTTCTTCGTCGCGCCGACGGTGGTGAAGCAGCGCCTGCGGCTCGCCGCCGTCTCCGGGAAGCTCCTCGACGTCTATGCCGAGGACGGCATGACGCTGGAGCAGTTGATGGCGTTCACCGTCACCAGCGACCATGCGCGCCAGGAGCAGGTTTGGGAGGGACTGTCTCGCTCCCACAACAGGGAAGCCTACTTCATCCGCCGCCAGCTCACCGAAGGCGCTGTCCGGGCGGCGGACCGGCGCGCGCAGTTCGTCGGCGCCGACAGCCTATGAGGCCGCCGGCGGCATGGTCATGCGCGACCTCTTCGAGCATGACGATGGCGGTTGGTTGCAGGACCCGGCGTTGCTCGATCGGCTGGTGATCGAGAAGCTTCAGGCCGAGGCCGAAACGTTGCGCGCCGAGGGGTGGAAATGGATCGCGGTCGCTTGCGACTTCCCCTACGGCCACACCGCCGGCCTGCGCCGCCTGACCGGCGAGACTGTCGAACTCACCGACGAGGAAGACGCCAGCCTTACCGCGCTCAAGGCCGAGCACGACGCCCTTGAGGCGCAATATGCCGAGGCCGACGAACTGCCGGACGAGGTCGATCAGCGCCTCGGCGAGATCGAGACCGCCATGGCGGCACTCGAAGACCGGCCCGTCCGCTATGATCCGGCCGAGATCGCCCGTGCCGGCGTCTTCGTCAGCATCGACAGCGAGGGCGCGTTGCGCGTCGAGCGCGGCTTCGTCCGGCCCGAGGACGAGGCGCCGGTTGAACCGGTCGCGGGTGGCGAGACCGAAGGCGGCGGCGAGGTGGCGGTCGCTGGCACGGAGGGCGCCGTGCAGCGGGCCGTCATCACCATCGGCGGTGCGCCGGCCAGCCCCGACCCGGAGGCCGCCGAGGAGGACGAGACGATCCGTCCGCTTTCGGATCGTCTGGTGACCGAGCTGACCGCCCATCGGACCCTGGCGCTGCGAGACGCCGTGGCGAACGATCCGCATATCGCCTTCCAGGCGGTCCTGCATGCGCTCTGCCTCCAGGTCTTCTACCGCTACGCGCCCGACACCTGCCTGGAGATCACGGCGAAGCATTCGGGCTTCAGCGCCCAGGCGCCGGGCCTGGCGGACACCCCGTCGGCCAAGGCGATCGAGGCGCGGCACGCCCAATGGGGCAGGCAGTTGCCCGAGACGCCCGGCCGACCTCTGGGACGCTCTGACGGCGTTCGACGGCGACAGCCAGGCGGCGCTGTTCGCGCACTGCGCCTCGCTTGCCGTGAACGTCGTCAAGGAACCCTGGAACCGGCGGCCGGGCGCGTTGGCGCATGGCGATCTGTTGGCCCAGGCCGTCAACCTCGACATGGCGGCGGCCGGCTGGCGTCCGACCGTCGACAACTATCTCGGCCGGGTGCCCAAGGTTCGCATCCTCGAGGCGGTGCGCGAAGCCAAGGGCGAGCAATCGGCGCAGCTCATCGACCATCTGAAGAAGGCCGACATGGCCAAGGAGGCCGAGCGGCTGCTGGAGGGCACGGGCTGGCTGCCCGAGCCGCTCCGCCTGGCCGACGCCGAGTCCGGCACGCAGGCAACCGGCGAGGGTGAGACCGAGGCCGAGGCGCTGCCGGCCTTCCTCGCCGGCGAGGACGAGGCGGGACCAGACGCCGACGAGCGGCAATCCCACGCCATCGCGGCGGAATGACCGCACCAGCGGGGCGGCTTCGGTCGCCCCGCTTCTCCTTCCCAATCCAACGCACAACCCGGCCTCCTGAGCATGTCGAAGGGCGCCGGGCTCTGCCGCATCCAGGAGCCTGCCATGACCGAACTACTTTCCATCGCGCCGACGCTCGCGGCGCCGGTGCCTGACTGGGAGACCAAGCGCGCCGAGCATGAGCGCCGCGACGCCGAGTTGCGACCCGTCAACAAGACGGCCGTGTTCGACGCGCTCGCCGCCGCCGGAATCACCATCGTCGTCGTCGCTTTCGACGGCTATGGCGACAGCGGCCAGATCGAGAACGTCGAAGCCAAAGCCGGCGAGGACCTCGTTGCCCTGCCATCCGGAGAGGTCGAGATCGCGTCGGCTGTCTGGGACCAGGCCGAGCCCGAACGCACGGCGATGACCGTTCACGACGCCATCGAGCGGCTCGTCTTCGACTTCCTCGGGATGACCCATGACGGCTGGGAAAACAGCGACGGGGCCTATGGCGACTTCACCTTCGACGTCGCCGAACGGACGATCACGCTCGACTACAACGAGCGCTACATGCAGTCCGAATATTCCCAGCATGTCTTTTGAGGAGGCAGAGATGGGACACTGTTATCACCACGCGCTTTCCTCGGTGAAGAAATGGGGCGGCACGGCCGAGGATTATCTGCCGTTGCACCAGTGGTTCGATGAGTCGAAAGCGATCACCGCCGATTTTCGGCATCGCGCGCTGCGCCATCATGCCGAAGGCATCTTCATGCTGGAGCGCTTCTTCGGCCCGGCGATCACGATCTCGACCGGCCGCGTGGTGCCGGTCCGGCTGATCGGCGAGCAGCATGTGCGTGAGGACCTCGGCTTCATCCCGAGCTTCGCGGACTGGGTGCGCTGCATCCGCCCGGAACCCTGGATGGGCCGGGCGCAGCCGATCCATCGCGACGTCGATCCGTTCGCCGCCGCCGGTTGATCACTCTTCAACGTCAACCCAACGAGGAGCCCGGCCATCGCGCCGGGCTTTCGCATTTCTGGAGACCCGACATGGCCAACTACCTCTCACCGACCGTCATTCAGCAACCGATCCCGGTTGCCGACATGACGCCGCTTGAACGTCTCGTGCTCAGCCTGATCTTCGACGCCGAGCCGGATGGCGAGGCGCTGTATTTTCACGCCTCCCTCGGCCCGAGCGACGCCATCGGACTTTCGATCGACGATCTCCGAACGGCGTTCGAAGCGTCCGCGGGAATCGACAGCACCGCGACGACCTACGTCGCCGAGCGACTGGCAGCCGCACCCGCCGGCGACACGGAGATCGAGATCGATTTCTCCGGCACGTCCTGGGAATTCATTTTCCAGGACATCGTCCGGCGCTCCGCCACGCTGCGCTACGTCACGGCGGTCACGTCCTTCACCTGTTCGAAGATGCGCCCCGACGGCTTCGGCGGCATGGCGGTGCTGATCACGGCGGACGCCATCCTCGGAAAATCCACCAATGACATCCTGGAGGATTTCCTCGCGGAGAACGACGGCAATGCCGCGGTAGCGGCGAGCATGTCCTGCTCCGCATCCGCGAAGACGCCGTCAGGGAACAGATCGGCCAGGCGATCGAGACCGACCCGACGCTCACCCGATTGACGGCCGAAATGATCAGCGACGCGCGATATTCGCACCGCCTGTCTCGCCGTCGTCGAGCGGAGCGACCTGTCGGAGGAGCGAGGCGCCGCCGAGTTCCGCGCGGCGCTCGCCGCCATCCGCCACGCCGAGCAACGGCGCGCCGCGGCCGGCTGATCACCGACATTTCCGTCCATCACGGCTATCGAAAGGAGGCAGCCATGGGCTGGCTCTACATGAAATCCCTCAAGGGTCATTCCGGCCCGCGTCAATATCTCGACGCCCAGTTCACCTGGGAGCGTTCCGACACGATCTCGAAGGTGCTGCGCTCGGCGCTGGTCGGCATGCGTGTCTACTATGCCGCCGTTGAGCACATTCTCCCCGCGACCGGCGCGCGGGAGGTCTGGGCCGCCGTTTGCCTGGTCCGATACAATCCGCGCGATCGGGAGGGCTACATCTTCGGCTACAAGGACATGTCGGAGGCAATGGGGCCGTATGAACGCGATTGCCCCGAGCCGATCCTCGATCTGCTGACCCCGACCGACCACGAGCACGCGCGGCGATGGCGGGCCGACTGCCGCGCCAACGCCGCCGCCCGTCGCGCGAGGCGGGCCAAGCCAAGCCCGCGCGCCGGGCAGACGATCATCTTCGACGAACCGCTCGCCTTCGCCGATGGCAGGAGCTTCGATCGGCTGGAGGTCATCGCCAACCCGCGCAGCCATCGCACGGTGCTCTTCCGCGCGCCCGGCTCAGGCAATCTCTATCGCATTCCCAACATCAAGAGCCGGGCCTACCGGCTTGTCGATCGTTCGCCGGGATGAGCGAGCGGTTGCTCCCGGCGGGATCAAAGGGTCCGGCGCGCGGCGCCGGGCCCTTTTTCTCTGGGAGATCATTGAGAGGCAGAGGACGGCCGGGAAGGGTTTGAGCCGGTCGGGTCGAGAGAGAGCGCCCAGCCAGCTCGGCCCGTTCCCGCTCTCCCGAGGTTTCCTCCATGGACATGTTCGTTTCTTCGACCGCCTTCGCGGCCGCGCCTGCCGCCATGCCCGCTTCGCCCGACGCGTCGGCGGCTCTTGTCGCCGCGGCTGCGTCTCTCCTCGATCACCTCGCCCTCGGCCGGGCCGTCGACACGCCGGCGCTGCGCGCCGCCATGTGCGACGCCTTCGGCGGCTCCGATGCCGAGGGCGCGTGGGACTGGAAGACGGGTTACGACGCTTGCGAGGCGGCGACGGTCCTGTTCCTGCGCAGGTTCGGACCCGGCATGCGCGGTCGCGCGGGTTCGCCCGCGGCACTGCTCGCCATGCTGGCCAAGGTCGCGGCCCTGCTGCCCTCGCACACGCGCCGTTCCGAAGAGAGCCAGGCGCTTCAGCAGTTTTCCACGCCGATCGCGCTCGGCTTCGCCGCCGCCACCGCGGCCGCGATCACGCCCGCCGATCTCGTGCTGGAGCCCTCGGCCGGCACCGGCCTTCTCGCCATCTTCGCCGAGCTCGCCGGGGGCCGTCTCGTCTTGAACGAGCTGGCCGAGACCCGCGCCGCCTTGCTCCGCCGGCTCTTTCCGGGCGTTCCGGTCACGCGGCATGACGCGGCCCAGATCCACGACCATCTCGACCTCGCCGTGCGGCCGAGCGTCGTGCTGATGAACCCGCCGTTCTCGGTCGCGGCGCATGTCGAGGGTCGTGTCGCCGACGCGGCATTCCGCCATGTCACCTCGGCGCTGGCGCGCCTCGCCGATGGCGGGCGGCTCGTGGCGATCACCGGCGCAAGCCTGGCCCCGGACAATCCGGCCTGGCGGGATGGCTTCGTCCACCTGCAGCAACGCGGCCGCGTCGTGTTCTCCGCCGCCATCGACGGCAGCGTCTATGCCCGCCATGGCACGACCATCGACACACGTCTGACCGTCATCGACCGCGTCCCCGCCGACGATCCGACCGCTTTCCCGGCCTCGCCGGGGATGGCAGCAGATGCGGCCACCCTGCTGGCATGGGTGACGGCGCAGGTTCCGCCGAGGCTGCCCATTGCCGCGCAAGGCACTGCCGCGACGACCGCACGTTTCTTGCCGGCTCGCACTCGATCCGTCTGCTCTCCGCGACGGGTTTCAGTTCCGGCTTCCGCCACCGAACCAACCGGCATCGAACTCGCCTACGAGACCGCCGACTGGAAGCCGGCCGAGGGCGGCTGCATCACCGATGCGCTTTATGAAGGTTACGCCCTTCAGTCGATCCGTATTGCCGGTTCTCAGGCGCATCCCACCCGGCTGGTCCAGTCGGCGGCGATGGCCTCGGTCGCACCGCCGAAGCCGTCTTACCGCCCGCATCTGCCGGCTTCCGCGGGCGACCGCGGTCTTCTGTCGGACGCGCAACTGGAGAGCGTGATCTATGCCGGCGAGGCCCATGCCGGCCATCTCGCCGGATCGTGGATCGTCGATGAGACCTTCGATGTCGTCTCGGCCGCGCCCGACGACGCCGAGCACGCGGTGCGCTTCCGGCGCGGCTGGATGCTGGGCGACGGCACCGGCGCCGGCAAGGGCCGCCAGGTCGCCGGCATCATCCTCGACAATTGGCTGAAGGGCCGCCGCCGCGCCGTATGGATCAGCAAGTCCGACAAGCTGATCGAGGATGCGCAGCGCGACTGGTCCGCCCTCGGGCAGGAGCGGCTCCTCGTCACGCCGCTCGCCCGCTTCCGCCAGGGCACGCCGATCCGGCTGGAGCAAGGCATCCTATTTGCAACCTACGCCACGCTGCGCACCGATGCGCGCGAGGAAAGAGTTTCGCGCGTCCGCCAGATCGTCGATTGGTTGGGATCGGATTTCGATGGAGTCATCGTGTTCGACGAAAGCCACGCCATGGCGAACGCCGCCGGCGGCAAGGGCGAGCGCGGCGATCAGGCGCCCTCGCAGCAGGGCCGCGCCGGATTGCGCCTGCAACACGCGCTGCCGAATGCGCGCATCGTCTATGTCTCCGCCACCGGTGCGACCACCGTGCATAATCTCGCCTACGCCCAGCGGCTCGGTCTCTGGGGCGGCGAGGACTTTCCCGTTCGCCACCCGCGCCGAGTTCGTGCAGGCGATCGAGGCGGGCGGCGTCGCGGCCATGGAGGTGCTCGCCCGCGATCTCAAATCGCTCGGCCTCTATGCCGCGCGGTCGCTCTCGTACGAGGGCGTCGAATACGAGCTGGTCGAGCACGCGCTCACGCCCGAGCAGATCCGCATCTATGACGCCTATGCCGGCGCGTTCCAGGTCATCCACAACAATCTCGACGCCGCCATGCAGGCCGCCAACGTCACCGGCGAGCACGGCACGCTGAACGCCCAGGCCAAGTCCGCCGCGCGCTCGGCCTTCGAATCCGCCAAGCAGCGGTTCTTCTCGCATCTGATCACCTCGATGAAGACGCCGACCCTGATCGGCGCGATCGAGCGCGATCTCGACGCCGGCCGTGCCGCCATCATCCAGATCGTTTCGACCGGCGAGGCGCTGATGGAGCGCCGGCTCGCCGAGATTCCGACCGAGGAATGGGGCGACGTGCAGGTGGACATCACGCCGCGCGAATACGTCCTCGACTATCTGGCGCACAGCTTCCCGACCCAGCTCTTCGAGCCCTTCACCGACAGCGAAGGCAATCTCTCCTCCCGGCCGGTCTATCGCGACGGCCAGCCGGTGCAGTGCCGCGATGCCGTCGAACGCCGCGACCGCCTGATCGAGCGGCTCGCATCGCTCGCCCCCGTCCAGGGCGCGCTCGACCAGATCGTGCAGCGCTTCGGCACCGAGATGGTCGCGGAGGTCACCGGCCGCTCGCGGCGGATCGTGCGCAAGGGCGACCGGCTCTGCGTCGAGAACCGCGCCGGCTCGGCCAACCTCGCCGAGGCGCAGGCCTTCATGGATGACGAGAAGCGCATTCTCGTGTTTTCCGACGCCGGCGGCACCGGCCGCAGCTACCACGCCGATCTCGCGGCCCGGAACCAGCGGCTGCGCGTCCATTATCTGCTGGAGGCGGGCTGGAAGGCTGACACCGCCATCCAGGGGCTGGGCCGCAGCAATCGGACCAACCAGGCGCAGCCGCCGCTGTTCCGGCCGATCGCCACCGACGTGAAGGCCGAGAAGCGCTTCCTCTCGACCATCGCGCGCCGGCTCGACACGCTGGGCGCCATCACCAAGGGCCAGCGCCAGACCGGCGGGCAGGGCCTGTTCCGGTCGGACGACAATCTCGAATCCGATTATGGCCGCGCTGCGTTGCGCCAGCTCTATGTGCTGCTGTTCAGCGGCAAGGTCGAAGGCTGCTCGTTCCAGGCGTTCGAGAATGCCACCGGGCTGCGCCTGACCGACCAGGACGGCAACCTTGCGTGAGGACCTGCCGCCGATCACCACTTTCCTCAACCGCCTGCTGGCGCTGACCATCGATCTACAGAACACGCTGTTCGGCGTGTTCGAGGATTTGCTGCGCACCAGGATCGAAGGCGCGATCGCGTCGGGCACCTATGACACGGGCGTCGAGACGCTCACGGCGGAAAGCCTGATCGTGAGCGACCGGAGGACGCTCTACGTCCATCCGCAGACCGGGGCGGAGACGCAGATCTTCACCATCCGCCGGCGCGAGCGCAATCATCCCCTCCACGCTCGCCGACGCCATCGAACGCGCCGGCGATCCTCGCGCGCTGCTGCTGGTCAACACCCAATCCGGGCGCGCCGCCGTGCAGGTCCCGGCGCCGAGCCTGATGCTCGACGACGGCGAGGTCGAACGCCGCGTGCGGCTGCTGCGCCCGATGGAGCGCACCGCGATCCCGCTCGCCGATGATGGCGCAGACGCATTGGAAAGAGGCCGACCGCGACACCTTCGCCCGCGCCTGGGAGAAGGAACTCGCCGACGGTCCCGGCCTTCACCGAGAGCGATCTGCACATCGTCACCGGCCTGCTGCTGCCGATCTGGAAGCGGCTGCCCGATGACTCGATGCGGGTCTATCGGCTTCAGACCGATGCCGGCGAGCGGATCATCGGCCGGCTGGTCTCACCGGCCTGGGTAGCGCAGGCCGCCGACGCCGAAACGCCGACGATCGCGGCAGCCGACGCCTGGACCGCGGTGCTCGACGGCCGGACGGTTCTTGATCTCCAGGAGGGTCTCCAGCTTCGCCGCGCCAAGGTCATGGGCGAATTCCGGGTCGAGCTGACCGGCTTCACCGACGGCATGGTCGATCGGCTGAAGGCGACCGGCCTGATCTCGGAGATCATCTCGTGGAAGCTGCGCCTGTTCGTGCCGACTGGCGCGAATGGTCCCGCGATCCTCGGTGCGTTGATGGAGCGCTACCCGCTCGTCCGCATCGCGGATCGGGCGGCGGCGTGAGGCGGCCGCCATGTCTTCGCACGCCGCCGACCTGGCCCACCGTCTCGCGCGCAATGCCGAGGCGGTGTGCCGCCACTATCTCTCCAACGGCCATCGCGAAGGCCGCTACTGGCTGGTCGGCGACGTCGCCAACACGCCGGGTCGCAGCCTGTTCGTCCGGCTTGAGCGGACCCGACAGCGGCAAGGGCGCCGCCGGCAAATGGACCGACGCCGCCACCGGCGAACATGGTGATCTCCTCGACCTCATCGCGCATCAATCGTGGCCTCGATCGGTTGCGTGATGCTCTCGACGAGGCGCGATCCTTTCTCAGCCTGCCGCGTCCCGACCTTGGCCATGGACGAACCGGCACGAGACCTCTCCGGCGCCTCGCGGATCGCCCGAATCCGCACGCCGTCTCTTCGCCATGTCGCAGCCGATTTCGGGCACAATCGCCGAAGCGTATCTCCGCCGACGCGGCATTGCGGCTTTGCACGCAAGCGGTTCTCTACGCTTCCACCCGCGCTGCTACTATCGTCCCGATGCCGACGCACCGACCGAGACCTGGCCGGCACTGATCGCCGCGGTCACCGATCTCGACGGCAGGATCACCGGCGCGCACCGCACCTGGCTCGACCCATCGGGCCGCGACAAGGCGCCGATCGACACTCCGCGGCGGGCCATGGGCCATCTCCTCGGACATGGGGTCCGGTTCGGCGTGGCGCACGACGTGATGGCGGCCGGCGAAGGCATCGAGACCATGCTGTCACTGCGCGGCATCATGCCGACCCTGCCCATGGTCGCCGCACTCTCCGCCAATCACCTCGCCGCCATCCTGTTTCCGGCAGCACTGCGCCGGCTCTACGTCGCCCGCGATTCCGATCCGGCCGGCGACGCGGCGGTTTCGACGCTGAACGACCGCGCGGCAGCGGCCGGGATCGAGGCGCTGACGCTGTCCCCAGCACTCGGCGATTTCAACGAGGATCTGCTCTGTCTCGGTGCCAGCGAACTTCGGGCGGCATTGCGCCTCCAACTCGCGCCGGAGGACGTGGTCCGCTTCATGGATTGGGCGACGGCCGCGACGGGATGATGTGCCCGGCTCTGCGCGCCGCCGATCGCATCGGATCGTGATGATGCCCTTCGTGTCGGAGAGGGCCGCGCCCACGGCCTTCTAGAGGGCGATCGGACGGCAAGCGGCCCGGCCCGGCAATGGCGGATGGCCGACTATTTTCCGTCGGCGGGCAAGGCCCGCCTTTACATCGCGAAGCAAAATAGCCGGCCTCCGCCATCCTCCGCTGCGCTTCGGCCGCTGTCGCTGCGCTCGGCGGTGCAGGTCCGGTCCGCCCGCCGTCTGGTGATCGCCACGAAGGCCGCGATGGGCGCGGCCAATCCGACAAGGGACTTCACCATGGCGACCGATCGCGACGACACCGACTTCGAGCCCCCGCACACCTCATCTCCGACCGACCACGTCCTCGCCGAACTCCAACTCTACGGCCACCGCCCCTTCCAGGACGAGGCAGACCCAAGGCCACTACCCGAAGCCGACACCGTCGGCGGAGCCGTCGCCGACATCTTCGACGCGCTGGTCTCGACGCTGAGCGACACGCGCCTCGAACCCGACCTCGAGGACCTGCTCTGGTCAACGGTCAATCTCTTCCACCGCGCCACCGACCGGATCGGACGGGAACTCGACGACAACGAGCAGGCGCAGCGGCGCAGCCAGAAGGAGCAGGACGGCTCGGAGATCCGCTCCGTCGAACTCGAACGCCTCATCGCCGAGGGCATGACGCTGATCGAACGCCGCAACAGCATGGAATTCTTCCGCGACCAGGCCGCCGATCAGTTCGAGCGCCACACCGGCTCAGCCTGGCGGCCACGCTCCGGATCGATGGTCAACCATCGCACGCTGACCTCGGCCATGATCGACAGCCGCGACTTCCTCGCCGCCAAGCGCCGGGCGGACAACGATGTGTTGCTCCCCGCCGGTCCCAAGGTCGCGTTTACCGGTGGGCTCGACTTCAACGATCACCACCTGATCTGGGACGCGCTCGACAAGGTTCACGGCAAGCACCCGGACATGGTGCTGCTGCACGGCGGTTCGCCGAAGGGCGCCGAACGCATTGCCGCCCGGTGGGCCGACCATCGCAAGGTGCCGCAAATCGCCTTCAAGCCGGACTGGACCAAGCACGCCAAGGCCGCACCGTTCAAACGCAACGACCAGATGCTGGACGTGCTCCCGATCGGGGTCATGGTCTTCCCCGGCACCGGCATCCAGGGCAACCTCGCCGACAAGGCCAAGAAACTTGGCATCCCGGTTTGGAAGTTCGGGACAGGCGGCGCGTGAGCGCCGCCCCACCTCCACGACGCCGCAAACCCGCGGAATCGTGAAGCCGTTTTGCCGGCTACCCGTAAAGCCGCTTCCCAATCTGGCTCGCCGGTCTCGGCGACCAGAGCAGATTTTCGCTGCCACCACCCATCGTCTTCAGCTATATTCTCTGGCGCGCCGTGGTGGTGGTGGAAGGCGCGACCGATTGACCCTTTGTCACGGAGGTATCCACCATGATCATCGTCGGGATCATCCTCAGCGTGTTCGGCATCGGCTTCTTCTGCTGGCTGCTGTTCACGCTCGCCGTCTACGCGCTTCCCTTCTTCGCAGGGTTGTCCGCCGGCCTCGCTGCCTTTCACAGTGGCTCCGGCGTGATCGGCGCGCTCATTGTCGGAGGCCTCGCCGGCGGCGCGACCCTGGCGATCGGGCAGATTGTCTTCGCGACGGTCCGCACGCCGCTGATCCGCGCAGCGATCGGGCTGCTCTATGCCGTGCCCGCCGCCATCGCCGGCTACCATGCGACTCTCGGACTCGCGCATATCGGCATGCCGTCCGAAGTCTGGCGTGAGGCATTCGCCGTCGTCGGCGCTGTCCTTGTTGGCGGCACCGCTTGGGGGCGCATGTTTCTGTTCCTCCCTCCCAATGGCGGGCAGGGCGTTGCAGCGGGTTCGGCTCATCTGCCTCTCTCGGCGGCGACTACGCAGGGTTAGGGCCAGCGCCTCGCGGTCGTCCGGTTGGCTATCGGCGCGATGACGGCTCGTCCGGACGATCTGCAACGTCGCGGCCCTCGTTGAAACGCTCGCGGTTGCACTCCGTCGTCAGGCCGACAGAGACACCTTCCGTCAGCGTCGTCGTTCGCGCGGGTGGTGGGGTCCTGAAGCCGTCCTTTCTGTGCGCCAGGGTTTCCATTTCTTCGCCTGGAACGCCGGACCACTTGTGCGCGGCGCTCGATGTTGGCCACGTCTTCTCCCAAGGATGCTGTTCGACGCCCGGACCACACGGCCTCTCAATGGCTTGATCTGGCCGAAGGACGGCTGCGCCTCGATCGCCTGAGACGCAACGGCGTCGGTGAGACTTTCTTCCCCTGCCGGCCGAGCCGGCATTCCTCGCGAGGCAAGAAACTCTCCCCGCCGCCATCCTCCGCTGCGCTCCGGCCCGCAAGCGGGTGCGTCGTCGATCGCCTCCGGCCTGCAGATCGCCATCGAGGCCGCGGTGGTCGCGGGCTCGAAACAGCCAAGGAGAAGTGACATGGCCAACATCGGTTCCTTCAAGAAGTCCGGCAGCGAGTTCCAGGGCGAGATCGTCACCCTGAGCGTCCAGACCAAGAACGTCCGCATCGTCCCCGAGACCAACCGCGCCAACGACAACGCCCCCAGCCATCGGGTCTATGTCGGCCGCGCCGAGATCGGGGCCGCCTGGTCGAAGCGCTCCAACGAGGGCCGCGACTACCTCTCGGTCAAGCTGGACGACCCGAGCTTCAACGCGCCGATCTACGCCAACCTCTTCGACGACGAGGACGGCGACGGCTACACCCTCATCTGGTCCCGCGCCCGCCGGCAGAACGGAGACTGAGCCGAACCCGCTGCAACGCCCCGCCCGGACCTCCGGGCGGGGCTTTCGCATGTCCATTGACTCTCGCTGCCCGGAAAGAACAGAATGGGAACATGCAGTCTCACCCGCCGTTCGGAGGAACATGGCGCACGCGAACGAACGCGTCCTCGACGATTTGCGCGCCCGGATCGCCCGCATCGAACATGCGGGCCGTCCGGATCGCGGCGTCGTGCCGTTCGGCGTCCGTGAGGTTGACGCGCGCCTGCCGCAGGGAGGCCTGGCGCGCGGCGCGCTCCACGAAGTAGCCGGCGGCGGCGTTGGCGCCGTTCATGGCGCCGCCGCGGTGCTGTTCGCCGCCGGCGTCTTCGCCCGCATGCCGGGCTCGGTCTTGTGGTGCCTGCGGGCGCGCGACCTGTTCGCCCCGGCGCTCGCCGGCGCCGGTCTGCATCCCGATCGCGTCATCTACGCCGAGGCCGGCGACGAGCAGACCGTGCTGCTCTGCCTGGAAGAGGGGCTGCGGCATGGCGGTCTCGCCGGCGTCGTCGGCGAGATGTCGCGCCTCTCGATGACCACTTCCCGCCGCCTGCAACTCGCGGCCGAGGCGTCCGGCGTCACCGCCTTCGCCATCCGGCGTTGGCGCAACGCGGCGGCTGCCGCGGATTTCGGCCAGCCGACCGCGGCCGCTACGCGCTGGCGGATCACCGCCGCACCGTCCTCGCCGTTGCCCGTGCCGGGCATCGGGCGGCCGCGCTGGCTCGTCGAACTTATCCGCTGCCGCGCCGGGGAAAGCGCGGAATGGGAATTGGAGGCCTGCGATGAGCAGGGTCGTCTCGCTCTACCTGCCGACCTGGCCGACCGATCGGCTGCGTCGGCAGATGGGCGACGCCGCGCCTCCGCCTGAGAGGCCGCTGGTGATCGCTGGGCGCGACGGACGACGGCGCGCCGTCGTCGCCGTCGATCGCGCCGCGCAGGCGCTCGGCGTCCGGCCCGGGCTGGCGCTCGCTCAGGCCCAGGCGCGGGTGCCCGATCTTCACATCGAGCCGGCCGATCCCGCCGCCGATGCCGCTGCCTTGGCGCGGCTGGCGCTCTGGGCGCTACGCCGCTACAGCCCCGTCGTCGCCATCGATCTGCCGGACGGGCTTCTGATCGACGCGACCGGTGTTGCGCATCTCTTCGGCGGCGAGGCGGCGCTTCTCGACGAACTACGCGTGCGCCTGACGGCGGCACGCCTCGGCTCGCGCGTTGCTCTCGCCGGGACCGTCGGCGCCGCCCATGCACTCGCCCGCTTCGGCCCTCGTCCCGCGATGATCGTCGCGTCCGGCGAGACCGACGCCGTGGTCGCGTCCCTGCCGCTCGCCGCGTTGCGCCTCGATCCCACCCTCGTCGAACGCCTGCGCCGGCTCGGCTTCGAGAGCATCGCCGACCTCGCGGCGACGCCGCGCGCACCTTTGGCGCTGCGTTTCGGCTCCGAGCCTGGCCGCCGGCTCGACCAGATGTTCGGACGCCTCGCCGAACCGATCCAGCCGATCCGCTGGCCCGAACTGATTCAGGTGCGCCGCGCCTTCGCCGAGCCGATCAGCGCGCCAGAAACCCTGGCACGTTACATCGGCCAGCTCGTCGAGGCGCTTTGCCCGTTGCTGGAGGCGCAGGGCCTCGGCGCGCGGCGCCTCGACCTCCTGTTCCACCGGGTCGACAATCTGGTGCAGGCGATCCGTGTCGGCACCGCCAAACCGGTGCGCGAGGTCAAGCGGCTGACGCGGCTGCTGACCGATCGCTTGGAGAGCGTCGATCCAGGCTTCGGCGTCGAGGTGATGACCCTGGCGGCCATTCTCGCCGAGCCGCTCGCCTACCGACAGGATGACACGCTCGGCCGCACGGCGGATGCGGACGTCTCGGATCTGGTCGACATCCTCGCCAACCGCATCGGTGCCGACAAGCTCTACCGCGCAGCGCCCGCGGAGAGCGATCTCCCCGAGCGCGCGGTTCGCAGGATCGCACCGCTCGCACCGCCGGTCGGCACGACCTGGCCGGCGCATTGGCCGCGCCCAAGCCGCCTTCTGTCGCCGCCCGAGCCGGTCGACACCGTCGCGCTGTTGCCCGACCAGCCGCCTGTCCACTTCATCTGGCGCGGCGTTCGCCGCCGGGTGAAGCGGGCCGACGGTCCCGAGCGCGTGTTCGGCGAATGGTGGCACCGCGATCCAGAAACCGCCGCGGTGCGGGACTATTTCGTGGTCGAAGACGAAAGCGGCGAGCGCTTCTGGCTCTATCGCAGCGGCGACGGCGAAGACCCCGCCACCGGCGATCTGCGTTGGTACGTCCATGGGGTCTTCGCATGACCCGCTATGCGGAGCTCCAGGTCACCACGCATTTCTCGTTCCTGCGTGGCGCGTCGAGTTGCGAGGAGCTGTTCGCCCAGGCTGCCTTTTGCGGCGTCGAGGCGCTCGCCATCACCGACCGCGCCTCGCTCGCCGGCATCGTCCGGGCGCATGAGGCCGCCAAGGTGACTGGCGTACGCGCGATCGTCGGCTGCCGCCTCGATCTGACCGACGGCGCGACGCTGCTCATCTATCCGACCGATCGCGCGGCCTATGCACGGCTCTGCCGCTTGCTGACGCTCGGCAAGGGCCGCGCCGGCAAAGGTGCCTGCGACCTGGCCTGGAGCGATGTCGCCGCACATGCCGAGGGTCTCGTTGCGGTCCTCGTCCCCGACATGCCGGACGAGGATTGCGCCGGCCGGCTCCGCCGTCTCGCCGCCGATTTCGGCGACCGCGCCTATCTGGCGCTGTCGCTGCGCCGCCGGCCGCGCGATCAGCTCCGCCTCCACCAGCTTTCGACGCTCGCCGCGCAGGCGCGCGTTGCGACGGTCGCGACCAACGATGTCCTGTTCCACGCGCCCGATCGCCGCATCCTCCAAGATGTGGTGACCTGTATTCGCGAGGGCTGCACCATCGACGACGCCGGGTTTCGGCGCGAGCGCCATGCCGATCGCCATTTGAAACGTCCTGACGAGATGGCGCGCCTGTTCGCGCGCTGGCCGGACGCCGTCGCGCGCTCGGTCGAGATCGCCGAGCGCTGCCGCTTCTCGCTCGACGAACTCAAATATCAATATCCGAACGAAGTGAGCGAGCCGGGCTCCACGGCGCAGGAAACCCTGACCAAACTCACCTGGGAAGGCGCTGCGCGGCGTTATCCCGACGGTGTGCCCGAGAAGGTCATCAAGGTCCTGCGCCATGAGCTGCGGCTGATCGAAGAGCTCGGCTACGCGCCGTATTTCCTCACGGTCAATTCGATCGTCCGCTTCGCCCGCTCGCGCGACATCCTGTGCCAGGGCCGCGGCTCGGCGGCCAATTCCGCGGTTTGCTTTGTGCTTGGCATCACCTCGATCGATCCCGAGCGCAACGACCTGCTGTTCGAGCGCTTCGTGTCGCAGGAACGCAAGGAGCCGCCCGATATCGATGTCGATTTCGAGCACGAGCGGCGCGAGGAGGTCATTCAATGGATCTACGAGACCTATGGCCGTGAGCGGGCGGCGCTCTGCGCCACCGTCATTCGCTATCGCGCCCGTGGTGCGGTGCGCGAGGTCGGCAAGGCGCTCGGCCTCACCGAAGACGTCACCAGCGCCTTGGCCTCGCAGGTCTGGGGTTGGAGCGATGAAGGCGTCGATCCCGAGCTTGCCGCCGAGCTCAATCTCAACCTGGCCGACCGCCGCCTGCGCCTGACGCTCGATCTGTCGCGGCAGCTTATCGGCGCGCCCCGGCATTTGTCGCAGCATCCCGGCGGCTTCGTTCTCACCCAGGATCGGCTCGACGAGCTGGTGCCGATCGAGCCGGCCGCGATGGAGAAACGCGCCGTCATCGAATGGGACAAGGACGACATCGATGCCCTGAAATTCATGAAGGTCGACGTGCTCGGTCTCGGCATGCTCGGCTGCATGCGCCGCACCTTCGATCTCCTCGCCGCGCACAAGGACACGCGGCTCGATCTCGCGACCATCCCGGCCGAGGATCCGCGCACCTACGCGATGATCCGCAAGGCCGACACCGTCGGCGTGTTTCAGATCGAATCCCGCGCGCAGATGGCGATGCTGCCGCGCATCAAGCCGCGCACCTTCTATGACCTCGTGATCGAGGTCGCGATCGTCCGGCCGGGGCCGATTCAGGGTGACATGGTGCATCCGTATCTGCGCCGGCGCGAAGGCATCGAGCCGGTCGACTATCCCAAACCGGAACTCGAGCGCGTGCTCGGCAAGACGCTTGGCGTCCCGCTGTTCCAGGAGCAGGCGATGCGCGTCGCCATCGAGTGCGCGGGGTTCACGCCGAGCGAGGCCGACCAACTCCGGCGCAGCATGGCGACGTTCAAACATACCGGCGGGGTCTCGAAGTTTCGCGACAAGCTGGTCAACGGCATGGTCGCACGCGGTTACACTCAGGAATTCGCCGAGAAGACATTCACCCAGCTCGAAGGCTTCGGCAGTTACGGATTCCCGGAAAGCCACGCAGCCTCTTTTGCGCTCATCGCTTACGCATCGAGCTGGATGAAATGCTGGCATCCCGACGTCTTTCTTGCCGCGATCCTCAATGCGCAGCCCATGGGATTTTATGCACCCGCCCAGCTTGTGCGCGACGCGCGGCAACATCGCGTCGATGTGCGCCCGATCGACGTCAACGCATCCCGGTGGGACTGCACCTTGGAGCCTGTCGCCGGTACGGATCGCCACGCGGTACGGCTTGGCCTGCGCCTGGCGCGCGGCCTCGCCAACAAGGATGGCGCAGCGATCGTCACGGCGCGCGCCGATACGCCCTTCGCGAGCGTTGACGATCTCTGGCGCCGCGCCGGCGTCCCGGTCGCCGCACTGGAGCGCCTGGCCGATGCGGACGCGTTCCAGCCCGCACTCGGGCTCGCCCGCCGCGAGGCGGTCTGGGCGATCCGCGCCCTACGCGATGAGCCGCTGCCGCTGTTCGCAGCAGCCGCGGCGCGCGCGGCAGCGCCGATCGCCGAGGTGACGGAGCCGGCGGTGGCGTTGCGGCCGATGACGGCCGGCCGCGAAGTGGTCGAAGATTACAGCAGCGTCGGCCTGACGCTGCGCCGCCATCCTGTCGCTTTCCTGCGCTCGGATCTCGCCGCGCAGGGCGTCGTTTGCTGCGCCGACGCGATGGGTGCGCGCGACGGCCGCTGGCTCAGGACAGCGGGCATCATTTTGGTGCGGCAGCGCCCCGGGTCGGCGAGCGGCGTCATCTTCGTCACCATCGAAGATGAAACCGCCGTCGCCAATCTCGTCATCTGGCCGAAGGTGTTCGAAAAGCAGCGCCGTATCGTCCTGGGATCCGGAATGCTTGCCGTGAAGGGACGTGTCCAGCGCGAGGGCGAAGTCGTACACATCATCGCCCACGAGCTGACCGACCTGTCCGCTTTGCTGCGCAGCGTCGGCGACCGCGATGCGCCCTTCGTGGTGCCGCACGGTCGCGGTGACCAGGTCACCCATGGCGGCGGCCCCGATCCACGCGAGACCCTCGGCCGCAAACCCCGTGATATCTATATTCCCGATTTGCGCGGCGGCCCGGAAATCAAGGTTCCGACCCGCGACTTTCGTTGATCCGCAAAGCTACGGAAGGAGACGATGTGCAGCGATCTTGAACGTCATGGTGTCCAGGTCGGAGGAATGTCACCCGGCGAGGGCGCCGTCCAATTTGGCGCCGCGCGCCACGATTCGCAGGCTGCCATCCGGCAACGGCCGTTGCAGCTTGAGCGCCTCGCCGGCCGGCGCGGTCATCCAGAGGTCGATTTCTTCCGCCGTCGTCAGGATTACCGGCATCGCCTTCGGATGGAGGGCGCCGACTTCCTTGTTGGGGTCCGTCGTGAGGAACCCGTAGAGATCGGCCGTAACCGGCCCCTCCTTCAATTTTCGCACCGACGTCCACTGCGGCACCCAGATTCCCGCGAAACAGGACAGGGGTCGGCTTTCATCGAATGCAAACCAGGCGGGTGGCTTGCTGCCATCGGCTTGCTCCTCCGGCTCGGAAAAGCTGGTCCACGGTACTACGCACCTGTTGTCGGGACCGAGCCAGCGCCTCCAATGGGGCGATGCGGTGTTCCGCACGTTTGTCACGCCTCGATCAACCGATTTGCCTTTGAGTGCGAAGGCTGGCGACGGCAATCCCCAGCGTGCCCTGACCAGTTCGCGGCCCGCCGTACCGTTGCGAACGATCGGCGCGGACGCATCCGGAAAGACCGCCGGCATCGGTTCGGCGTTTCCGAGACTATCCCCCATGGCCTTTGCGAAGGCCCGCATGGCCTCGGCGGTGCTCGTTATCGAATAGAGATTGCACATTCCCCGCCAGCCTCCATCAAGCCCCAGCCACCCAAGGGAAACCTTGTATCATGACCACTGGCAACCTCCCGGCGTCCGATTTGGAGTTCGGCAAGCCGGGCGAACTCGGCTTGGTGATCCGGCTCAACCCGAAGACCGGGGAACGGAGTTTCGACCAACTGACCTGGGGGCTCTTGCCCCACGATACGCAGGACCCTGCCACATCCCTCCGGCCAATATGGGCCCGTGCCGAGACCGTCGCATCTCACCCCATGTTCGCGGACGCCTTCCAGCGGCGACGCGCGATCATTCCGGCCAACGAGTATTTCCAGCGCGCCACGAAGGGCGAAGTCGGCACACGTTGGGCGCTCGCGCGCGTCGACCGACGTCCGATGGCCTGGGCGGGGCTCTGGGAAGGCTACAGGGCGCCGAACGGCGCAATCACTCGGACCTATTGCGTCATCACCGTCGAACCAAGCCCTGACGTGGCGTCGATTCACGATCGCATGCCGCTCGTACTCGAGGATGCCGATCTGCCTCTCTGGCTCGGCGAAGAACCGGGCGATCCGGCCGCTCTGCTTCGGCCACCGCCCGGCGGGATTCTGAAGTGCCGTGCCCTGGGTCAGGGATCGGTCGCGGCCGACGGTGACCGGCGGTACCGAGGGCCAGCCGGAAATCCGGAGTTACGACACTGCGGCAATGCGCTTTCGGGCATTGGCGGCTCGGCGGCTCTACGGTTCCGTGCGCTTCCGCTTCGACGCCGATGCGAGACGATCAGACGGGCCGGTTCCGGCGCCAGCCCTCGCTCTGACATCCTGCCGAGCCGCCCCCGAATCGGAGGGGTGCGAATGGGCTCTCCGACCCTGAAGTCCACCCAAAGCGTTGCCGCAACGGCGTTGATCGGGCCAAGGACGACTATTATAGTCGTATTTCTGGTGCGCGCAGGTCGTCTGTCGGAGGTGATCATGGATGATCACCGGCCGACAAGTTCGGGCCGCGCGGGCATTGCTGAATTGGAAGCAGGAAATGCTCGCAGAGAAAGCCCTCGTGGCGCTGACCGCGCTGAAACGCCTGGAGTCCGAACGCGGCCTCCCGGTGCAGGAGGGCACACGCGATCAAGTGCGTCGTGCGCTCGAGGCCGCCGGCGTTCTGTTCGTCGACTCCGATCGCGGTCGCGGTGTCATGCTCCTGAACGAGGCGCCGCCTCAGCCAGCCCGGCGTCGTTCACGCATCCCGGCTTGAGCGCGGGCATCCATAACGCAACGGAAAGGTAGTGGACTTCGTAGGGACCGACGCATGCAAACGCCACCGCTTGACCCGCCTGTTTCCGACACCGCTCCCAGCGCCGGCGTCCTCACGAGTTACGACGAACAGCATCTCGTGACGTATCTGCGTCTGCTCGATGCGGACGCGGAAGGGGCTGACTGGCGAGAGGTTGCCCTGATCGTCCTCCATATCGATCCGGCACGCGAGCCCGATCGAGCGCGCCGGGCCTGGGACTCTCACCTGGCCCGAGCCCGCTGGATGACCGAGAACGGCTATCGGCATCTGCTGCGCGGGGGCGCGCCACACTAGCCGCGATCCCGTTCCTTGCCGCCACGGCAACACGCGTTGCGGCGCCGGGGCGTACTGAGCCGCCGCCCTCGCGCTTATCATCCCTACAGGCCGACTGATCGGCCACTTGCCAGTGGAGACGACGCCGATGAGCCGCGCCGACTGGCGGACTCCGGGCGCGTATGAGGAACTTCGGTCGCTCGACGCGCCCGGCTTCGCCTGGGAATATCTTCGTCGCAATTCGGACTTCCAGCAGGATCGCAGGAAGCTCGAACGAGCCGCCCGCCGGGGCGTCCTGAACCAAGCCGAGGCGGATGCGTTCGCCCGGCGCTGGGGGGTGCGATTTCGCAAGCGCCACCGAGACAAGCAGCCCCAACTCGGTTCTATGGGCGGCGCACGCCCTGCCAAGCGTGATCGCCCTGACGGGACTTCCGGCTGACCTCGCCGATCCAAGTCTCCAACTTTCGCCGCTCCCGCTCGGTTCAAGCGTCGCGGCTGATGGCCCTGAACACCTCGTCGCCCATCGTGGCACCGTGTTTCGCGTCCACGTCGACGAAGCCGGCATCGAACCGTCCGCCGTCCTTTTGCCGCTCGACCAGTTCTTCGAAATCCGCGCGACCGCCGCGATCCGGCTCTGGCGTGGCTTGGCCGGCCGCAACCCCGGTCCCAATCCCGCAGCGCTGCCGAAGGCTCGCCGAGACCGGCTAATCCTGGCATTGCGCGCCCTCGACGGACGGCTTGATGATGCGACCTATCGTGAAATCGCCAGCGCTCTGTTTGGCGATGCCGGTGTGTCCGACCGCGGATGGAAAAGCCATGATCTACGCGATCGCACGATCCGCCTGGTGCGCTTCGGTCTTGGCATGATGCGCTCAGGCTATCGCCGTTTGCTCCTCTATCCATATCGCCGCCAATCGTAGGCGTCCTGACATCTCGATACAGTCCGGCGATCGGCGTACCTGGACTCCTGATAATAAGCCTTCACCGAATGTCGTAGTCGCGCCAGAGTTGGTAGGGTCTCTTGTTCTGACATCGTCTTGGAAATTCGGGTCCGGCAGTAATCCCTGCCCGCTCAGGCCGGTGCATCCTCGAAAGCACTGTTGATCGCCTGAAAAAGCTTTTCCGCGTGCGTTGCCGTGCCCTTTGGCAGGTCGGAGACTTTCTCCCACTTATCGAAGCGGCGCAGGATTTCAGCCATGACGGTGCGCTTGTCCAGCTCCTTGTGCCCGTATCGTTCCCTTACAACCGTCTCAACCCGCTTCGTGATCATGTCGGACCCATCAGCCGGTAGATCCCCGGGTTTGATCGCGATTCCGAAGGCTGCGTTGACGCAATCGAGATAGAACTGGCCATCGAACAAATCCTCGATCGCGGCGTCGGTCTTCTTGATGCCGGCAACTTTGCCCAGCATTAGCACGCGGAATCTCGCCTTCTGTTCCTCGGCAAGATCTTTGAGCGTCAACTCCTGGATCTTCTTCTTCGCGGCTTCGCCCTCGGCATCAGTGTCGAGCAACACACCGGAATCCCAGCCCTGCCCAACGGCGAACGCGGCATACATCGGCGTCTTCGGCGCGCCCCGCGCGGGCCAGAGATAGATGCGATCGGACAGGTGCGGCTTGCCTTCTCCACGCAATATTCCTGACAGCTTGTGCAAGATCAGCGCGTCGTCGCCGCCCTCGACGATCAGCGTTTGACGGGTTCCGAGCAGGCCGCTCATATCGCCGGTCAGCCCAAGCGAAAGCTCGATGACCGCCATGGGCGCGCGCTGGCTGCTCACCACGCCGCGCTTCACGGTCGAATGGTGGCCCTTGGTTTCGACGATGCGCACACGCTCGGGGAAGGCTGGATCGACCATTGAGGCAAGATGGGTGGTGTAGAGGATCGAGTTCGCGCCGGAAAGCCGCTGAAAAACTTCGAGCAAATCGCGCTGCCCTGAATAATGCAGGTGAATACCCGGCTCTTCGAGCAGCAGGATGCAGCCTTGGTACTGACCCTTGCTCGCGTGGGTAAACTTCCATGCGAATGAGACGTGCCAGCGAAATCCGCTGGACCGGCGGTGCAATCGCACCGGCATGCCGATCGCTTTGTCCTCGGCAAAGATGTTGGGAGTCGTCCCGTCGATCTCGATGTCGAAGTCGACTTCCTTCTGCGTCCAGAGGTCACGGAACTGTTTGCTTAAGTATGAAGAAGCCGCCCGTTTGTCGAAGGATCGGACCGTTCGCCCCTCGGGCGTCGCGCCCTTGGAAAGGAATTCGTCGATATCTATCCTCGCAAGATCGAGCACGATCTTGATGGTCTGCTCTTCATTCGTCAGCTGGTGCCATTGAACGCTCTTGCAGCGCTCAGCAAGCTCGTTCAGCTCGATCCTCGTGCCGCTGAGGCCGTAATCCTAATCAGAACAAACTTCGGCGCGTGCTTTTTTGCCCACGCATCCACCTTGGCCGGGTCGAGCCCCGCGGCAAGCTCTCCGTCCACCGCAAAAGTCGGCCCAGCAGTATACGAGCGCGAGCCGATGAGCATTAGCTCGGGAGGAGGCAATCCAGCTCCAGCCTCATCCTCTACCGCGAAATCCCCGGCAGTTTCCTCCCCCTTCATTTCGGGCTGTGGAAGAGCGGTCTCATCGTAAAGAGATTCAATTTCGCCCGGCGTGAGGACGAACTTCGCCTGACAAACTACAGCCGATGGGTTCTTGTTGCCCCAATCATCGACGGGCCAGTCTTCGTCGATGTTGTAAGCTTCATTTGGTACAAACGGGTTAATTCGATAGAGAGCCTCGAAATTGTTGCTCTTCCCCGCCTCGTTCTGTCCGACGAAGGCCGTAATATCGCTGACCTCGATCCAGCCGGAATCCAGAACATTCCGGTATTTGGTCACCCTGAAGTGCGCGAGCTGCAATGAGCAATCCCCCTCTTCCTTCAATCGCTCGGTGCGACTGGCGAAACCAGCAGTTAGTCTCCTTAGCCTCTTAGCCATGAAGCGGGAACCAGCGCGTTCCCGTCGCGCCAGCGCTGTACGATCGCGTTCCTGAACCAGTCGTCGAGCAGTTCGACGTGATCGGTGACGATGACCTGCATGTTGGGAAGTTCGGAACAATACCGGTGCAGCAACGCGAAAAGTTGGTGCACGGCAGCCTGGTCCTCGTCCTCAAGCCCGTCGATCTTCCCCTCCTGGTCTCGCTGCGGCGGGTAGTGTGCCTGCGATGGCTGATCCAGCATAAGAAACCCGGGGACCGGCCGCCCCCGCCGCCGGAACAGCCGATGAAGGCTGAGATGCGCAGCGACATGATAGCCAACCCAATTTTCTCCGCTGCCCATTTGGGCAAGCGCGAGCGGGCCGTCGTCTGTGTCAGCGACGATTGTAAGGTGCTTGATGTCGAGCCGTAGTGGGTTCGCGCCGTGCTCGAGGCCGAGTTCGGATGCAAACCCCGTGAGGTCCCGTCCAACCAAATTGAGGGCGGTGAGTAGCCGCTCCTGCGCTACGTCATCGTCGATTGTCCGCTGAAGCTCCTCGATTTCAGCGCGGAGTTGCTCAATCTTGCGCGGGAGATCGCTGGTCTGCCGAAACAGCCGTTGTATTCTCAAGGTAATAGGCCATCCGGCCCCTGACGCGCGCCTGTTCCGCGAACTCATGCTGTTCCACCCGCAGCCGCTCGTTGTCCTCTATGCGTTTGGCGATGTCGGCCTGCACGGCGCGCAGCTGCTCCGAAAGGTCAGACCGCTGCGCCTCCAAGTCTGCGAGCCGCTCCTGCAAGCGCGGCGCATCCCGGCGCACCGAGCGAAGCTAAGTCTGGAGATTTGAAAGCGAAGTTCTGATCTCGTCCACGGTCGGGATCGGGATAGCAAGCTGACTATCACAAATTGGACACGTGGTGCTGTCGCTGTCGCCCTCGGCGGTCACGAGGCCGATCGAGGTCAGGCGGGCCTCCTGCTCGAGGGCTTCGCCCTCGAACTCCGTCGCTTCGCGGCTGAGCCGACTTACGTCGCCGATCTGTTCACGTAAATCCTGTAGGCTGTCGAATCAAAGAGCGACGCCGATCATCCAGCATTGTGAGATCGGCTTGCGGGTCATCTATCTGCGAAAACTGGATAGGCTGCGCGACGGCGGCCTCGCGTAGCAGCGCGAGTGCTGCGTCGGTATCTTCCGGCTCCGGCTCCGCTGGAAGCAGTCCCACCCGCCGCGCTTCCTGAAGGAGGGCTCGTGCGGCACCCGTCGCGCCGTGCGCGATCGACTGGATCTCGGCAAATTCACGCTCCAATCGGCGAAGGCGGGTCCTCGCATCTTGGTAGCGCTTCAATGCAAGAAAATGCTCTTCGTCGACTGCTCCGAGGAAGTACGGAATGGAGTCGCGGATGGCTTGCGGGAAGAATGGCTCGCCCTGCCTGTGAAAGAGAAGCCGGCGGTTTGCGATCTCGTCTTGCGCCTGAAGGCAGAACACAATGGCGTGCCGGGACGAGGCTTCGAGCGGTTGGCGGGTCGCTCCTTCTTCGGGAACATGAATGTTCTCTGAGATACCCAGTATAGCGGAAAGCTGAGCCTTCAGTCCGTCAGCGGTGATGTTCTTGTGGAATCCGCTAGCATTCTCGGGCAGCGCCTCCACACCCCTCGCAAAGAAAATCTCGTCGCTGGCACCTCCAGCCGGTCCGGGGTTCTTGCGAGCAACGAGGATTCCCTCGCCGTCCTTGTCAAAATGCACGGCAAACCACGATACGCCGCGGCGTATTTCGCCCTCGGCGACGGTGCATTCGTTTCGTCCCCAGCAATAGTCAACAATGTCTAGCAGGGCCGATTTACCGGTTTTGGACGCACCCGTGACGATGTTGAGCGCCCCAAGCGTGAATTGCACGTCGCGGCGTTGTCCGTCCCGTGAGTAGACGGAGATTGCGCGAATCTGAAGCGTCATGGCGCTACCCCCAAACCCTGCATGATGGAACCTTCGGCCGCCTGGCCTGCGAACCACCGGCCAAGCAACCCTGCGGCAGCGCGGGTTTCGCCGACATCATTAGTGCTCGGACTGGGCCTGGACGCGAGCCGGACGGGGTTCCCGCCGGGAACGAGGCCGCCGTCGTGGATGGCAAGAAGGCGATATCGGATCGCAAAAAGCAGTGCCTCCCGGCTTATAGGCCGCAATCGATTTACGCGCCCCGGAATCTCGGCGAGCAGCGCACCGTTCTCGGCGACCCAGGTGGCAAAAGCCGCATTCGCACGTCCCGGGAGGGCATCGCGCGTCGGCTTGTGCAGAGTCAGCGGCAGGACCAGAAACGCGACCGCGACGCTGAGTGGGCGTCTGGCGGGCCTTGTGGAACTCACCCGTAGCACGGGCGACCAATTCGGCGCAGAAGGCAGGGTTGAGATTCCGCGCCTCTTCGGGCGGCCGATCGGTCCATGCAAGATTCCAGCGCGTCTCAGCCATCGGCGGACTCCGCCAGCTCGTCCGCGTGAAGCGTTTCGAAATCGCGATGCCAGCCTATGCGAAGATCCTCGGCGAGGATGTGGTAGGAGCCGACGGTCAGGAAACGCACGGTCTGTGCCCTGATTGGAAAGCGGGCATCGTTCTCCACCCAATCGTAAAGTTCTACCGCAGCCGCCCGCAGCGCGGCGTCCTCGCAGTCGGCTGCGAGACGGTCGCACATCTGCGCAAACCGTGGCTGCCATTCCTCGATCAGCCGGCGCTCGAACCGGCCTACCTCACCGTCGAACAGCAAGCTTTGTCGCACCCAGCGCGAGCGCTGCACGGAAGCGAGGTAGAAGTCGCGCTTCGCGTATTGTAGGCGAAGGCTGCCTACGCCGACCGTCTGAAGCTGCCGGACAAACCGCATTTCGTCCAGGGAACCCAATTCTTCGGGAGAGGGTTCGAACACCCTCCATGTCGATCGGCAGGGCATCACGCTTCAAGGTGTCACGGATGTCGTCGAGCTTTTGCTCAACCTCCAGAACGGGAATCGTCCCCGGCGTTTCGGCCTGAAGGGCGGCGCAGATGCGCGGCCACCACCATCCCTCAAGTTGCTCGCGTGCCAATGCCGTCTTGCCGCGCGGCGCGATCATACGCAGCCGTTCTTCGATCAGCTAAGCCAAGATCGGCAATCAGGGGCGTCCCGTCGAGGATCTCGATGCCATTTATCAGCTCTTTGCGGATGGCGGGCCGAGCCCGGTGAATGCCGCGACCGCTTTCTTCAGACTTTCGTTTTCCGATACTTCGGCCGCTTTCAATAATAGGGCCTCCGCTGTTTCTGGATCGCGGTTAGCGAACCCCGCACCGGCCGGACGCAGAAGGGCCGCCGCCGAGCCGTCAGGGGCCTTGGCCGTCGTAATCAGGGCGAAGCGCGTGCGACCCGGAAGAGATGGATCGGCTTTGACCGCCTGCGCCCAGACCCGTAGGGTTTTCCAGAGATCGACACTGCCGTTGCTCAGGTCGCCAGCCTTCTTAAGATGATGCTTGGTTTGCAGCAACTCCAGGGCCGCGCCTTCCTTCTCGAACGATACGTCATCGAGCTTCTCGATGGCGATCTCGACGCTGGAGTCGCCATATGCGTAGCGCAGGCACTCGGCGAGCGCGAGCCGGGCCTGATACAAATACCCCGCGGCTGATTGGGCGGCGCTGTGTATCGACTCTGACTGTGACATGCCCCTCCGCTCTCCCCGCGGCGCTCCGACCGCCATCCTCGATTCACGAGCCTGCCCGAGCACCGCATGCGCCCTGGCGGCGGTCCCCCGTCGCACCTTCGTGCCGCTGAACGTTTTGCCCGCATGAGCAAAGGACCTGCCAGCCGATTTGTCCTTGGCGCGAGAGGTTTCGTCGAACCGGTCGCGTAGCTCGCGCTGCACCCGGATGCTCAAGCCCGAATCCTTATTGCTGTACTGTAGCCGATTGGATACACAGATACACAGAATGCACTTGGCGTTGTCCCCCGCCATGGCCCCGCAAGGCGTGGCCCGCCTCTGACCCCTCGCACCTGTGAGCGTCAGGCTATCAGCCCTATGCGCGTCGTGCAGAACCTCCGCTTTGGGGAGTTGAGGTGCGTCCGCGCGGCGACCCGCATGCGGCGCATAGTTGTCAATGGCCGAGTAAAGCTGGATCGACAGATTGGCACCCCGACTGAGTGAGGTCGCCAGCATCCGTAACGAATATTCGGGTAACCCGCGC
>CAWCIL010000001.1:0-267885 GCA_963795485.1 uncultured Alphaproteobacteria bacterium | reverse complement strand
GCTCGGAGTTCGATCGAGTGCTCGGCCTCGAAATGGGCGCCGACGATTACCTTCCCAAGCCATTTGGCATCCACGAGTTGCTGGCCCGTGTTCGCGCCGTCCTGCGGCGCGCGGCGATGCCCGTACCCGGATCGCCCGCGGGCGCCCGGCGGGTCTTCGAGTTTGCCGGCTGGCGCCTTGACGTGTCGCGACGGGAGCTGCGTTCGCCGGCGAACGCGCTGGTCGATCTCCGTGCCGCTGAGTTCGATGTGCTCCTCGCGCTCGTCGAACATCCGCAACGAGTGCTGACGCGAGATCAGTTGCTCGATCTTGGCCGGGGACGGGGGGCCACGACGTTCGATCGCACCATCGATCTCTACGTCAGCCGGCTGCGCCACCGTCTCGAGGCCGATCCCAAGGAGCCTGCGCTGATCAAGACGATGCGCAGCGAGGGATACATCCTCACTGCCGACGTCACCCTCAACGGAGCGCCTTGGTGATGCGGCGCCCGGACACCGTTACCGCGACTATCGCGCTCACGGTCGTCGTTGCGATGGTGCTGGGATTCACCCTTCAACGGGTGGTGACCACCGTGCTCCCCTATTTCGGCTTCGAGCGCCGGCAGGAGCTTCCCAAGGTCGAAGAACGGTTTCTGCTGCAGCTCCCGGGCCGGGTGGCCGCACTGCTCGACATCCTCGATGGCACGCCGGTCGCGGACAGACCGACCGTCCTCGCCGCCGCCCAGCTTCCGCAAGTCCGCCTTCGCCTGCTCGACGCGCCCGCGCCGAATTTGGGCAATCGTGGAGAGCCGGACGCGGAGGCGATGCGCCATCGCATCGAAGCGGCTCTTAGCGCGCCGCGACCGGTGATCGTCGCCGATCGCTATCGGCTCGCGGACGAGAAAGCAGGCCCGGCCGGTGGACGCGTCGAGAACGGTACGTGGATCGAAGCTTCCCTTGCGAACGGGCAATGGCTCCTCGTCGTGACCAACCTGGACCCGCCGCCTCCAAGCGACCCGGTGGCGGCGGAATTCTCCGACGTCAGCTTCGCCGCCTGGCTGGTCCTCTCCCTTGCCTTGGCCACGCTCCTGTCGGTGGTGGCAGCCAGGCGGCTGGTAAAGCCGCTTTCCGAGCTTTCCGCAGCGGTCGATCACCTCGGTGCAAGTGGCGACGATCCACCGATTCCGCCGAGTGGGCCGCGAGAGATCGAAGGAATCATCAGGGCTTTCAATCGAATGCGAGAACGGCTCCGCCGCTTCAACGAAGATCGCACGCGCATGATGGCGGCGATGTCGCACGATCTTCGGACACCGCTGACGCGGCTGCGCATGCGCATCGAAATGGCTCGAGGGCCTCGAGGATCAGCAGAAGATGCTCGACGAGCTCGACATGATGAATGGCATGGTCGAATCGATCCTGTCATTCACGCGGGACGACGCGAAGCAGGAGCCTCAATCGCTGGTCGATTTGAGCGCCCTGGTCGAAGGCATCTGCGAGGATGCCGCGGATGCGGGCGAAACGGTGACGTTCTCCGGACCGCGCGACGT
The DNA here is from genome assembly GCA_963795485.1 of uncultured Alphaproteobacteria bacterium. GTDB lineage: Bacteria > Pseudomonadota > Alphaproteobacteria > ATCC43930 > CGMCC-115725 > AP-15. The sequence continues at coordinate 266,360 of CAWCIL010000001.1, read as the reverse complement.
GACGATATCCTGTCGCCCGACGGCCGTGCGGCGGGCGATCTCCAATCTGGTGGACAACGCCGTCAAATATGGCGGCAAGACCGAAGTGACGCTTGCCCCTGAGACTGGCCGGGTCATGATCACCGTCGAAGACGAAGGTCCTGGGATACCCCGCAGCGAGCGGGAGAAGGTGTTTGAGCCATTCTACAGGATCGGCAGCGCTCGTGACCCCAGCACGGGCGGGGTCGGTCTTGGCCTTTCCGTCACGCGTTCGATCATCTGGGAGCACGGCGGCGACATTGTCCTAGCCACTCGCAAGGGCGGCGGCTTGCTCGTCCGTGTCGAGCTACCTTCTGCCCAGGGACTGAGCGCGCCGGATCGCAGGGAGGCCCGGGCCATTGGAGAGTCCCAGAGGCCTCGTGCGGATCGCACCGATGAGTGACGGCAGTCAGGAGCCAAAATATCAACGGGCTCCTACCGTCAGCGTCTACAGCGAGCTCGCTCGAATGAAGACCGGGCGCTTGAAGACGTTCAGTTGACCGCGCCAGGCGTTCCCGCTCACCAAATTACGCATGTCCGGCTGCTACCCGACGCACCCGCAGCGGCAGCCCCACCCACGCCCCGGGAGTGACCTTCCTCTTGGCTCTACCCGCCAACGCGTCTATAAACTGGTTGGGTCTAGTAGCTGGTCACATCAGGCGCCGAAGGAGCATATGGGCGAGGTGAAGACGGATCTTCGGTGGGGTGTGGAGCGGCGGCTCGAGTTCATCGAGTTTCGGCTCTATTGGGAGGGACATGTCAACAGGATCGACCTGATCGATGCGTTTGGCATATCGGTCCAACAGGCTTCGACCGATCTAAACCGCTATCAAGGTCTGGCGGCGCCAAACATTGTCTACGACAAGAGTGCGAAGGCCTACATCCGTGGCCCGGCCTTCAACCCAATCTTCCTGAAACCGGACGCGAGCCGCTACCTGTCGGAGCTCCGGTCTGTCGGCGAAGGTATCCTCGACAGAACGGACGCCTGGATCGGCCAGTTCCCTAGCTTCGACAACGCACCTAGTCCAGCGCGCGCGGTGACCGCTGCCACGCTCCGCTCCGTGGTTGCAGCAGCTCGGCGTTCGGAGGCCATCGAGATCAGATACCAGTCGCTTTCCCGCCCCGAGCCAAGATGGCGCTGGATCGCGCCACACGCGATTGGCTTCGACGGCTTCCGGTGGCACACGCGCGCCCTTTGCGAGCTGGACGACAGCTTCAAAGATTTCGTCCTATCGCGGATCATTGATATCCGCGCGACACGCCACAGCGAACGAAACCCAGAAGCCGATTCGGACTGGCAAGCCCACGTAGTACTGCAAATCGGTCCGCATCCGGAGCTATCCGAAACCCAGAAGAAAGTCGTAGGCCTCGACTACGGAATGCGCGATGGCCGAGCAGAAATCAGGGTACGCCGCGCCTTCCTCTACTACACCCTGAAGCGGCTTGGCCTTGACACGGACGCGTCGGCACGCCGGCCCCAGGACCAGCAAATCGTCCTTCTAAATCGTGACACACCCGAGTTAGCGGCGATGCTTCATCGCGAGGATGCGTGAGATGGCTCAACTCGAAGACTTGAAACCCAACGCCGCCGTTCGCGGCATCCTGCCAAATGGGTTGGTAACCGTGGTCAATGTTCAATGGCACGGCTCAGCCGCCCTGGAGCTCACCTACAAAACGCCCGAGGGAAGGGTCGCGAACGAACTTCTCTATCGGCATGACGAGCCGAGAATTGAAGTTGTGGAACAGGGTCGCCCCTGGAGCTTCGATGGAGACGGTAAGCTCTTCCGGCTAGTCTCCGAAGCGCAGCGAATTCGACTGGCCCATCTCTTCGATCCCGTCTTGGCAGTTCACACATCCGTTGTGGAGCCATTGCCGCACCAAATTACCGCAGTCTACGAGTTCATGCTGCCGCGCCAGCCTTTGCGCTTTCTCCTTGCAGATGACCCTGGCGCCGGCAAAACAATCATGGCTGGACTCCTGATGAAGGAGTTGATCGCACGCGGCGATCTCCACCGCTGCTTGGTCGTCTGTCCCGGCAGTCTCGCCGAGCAGTGGCAGGACGAGCTATATCGGCGGTTTCATCTGCCATTCGACATCTTGACTAACGACAAGCTCGAGGCGGCCAGAACCGGTAACTGGTTCCTAGAAAGCAACTTAGTCATCGCGCGTCTGGATAAGCTGTCGCGGAACGAGGATGTGCAGCTAAAGCTTCAGGCACCCGATTGCCGCTGGGATCTGATCGTCTGTGACGAAGCACACAAGATGTCGGCCACGTTCTTCGGTGGCGAGATAAAGTACACCAAGCGATACAAACTTGGCCAGCTGCTCGGGACGTTGACTAGGCACTTCCTGTTGATGACTGCGACGCCTCACAACGGCAAGGAAGAGGATTTCCAGCTATTCATGGCGCTGCTGGACGGAGATCGGTTCGAAGGCCGATTCCGAGATGGGACACATGTGGCAGACGTTTCCGATCTGATGCGGAGAATGGTCAAGGAGAACCTTCTTAAGTTCGATGCCACACCACTGTTCCCGGAGCGGATCGCCTATACGGTCCCCTACAAGCTCTCTGACGCAGAAGCTCGGCTCTACAAGGAAGTTACGGACTACGTACGCGAAGAGTTTAATCGTGCAGAAGCTCTCGAAAATGACAAACGCGCAGGCACTGTCGGTTTCGCTCTGACCATTCTCCAGCGTCGGCTCGCTTCTTCCCCGGAAGCGATCCACCAGTCTCTGCGACGACGCAGGGAGCGATTGGAAAGCAGGTTGCGGGAGTTGGAGTTGCTTCATCGCGGAGGTGAAGTGGCGCCCGCGCTCGCGGCCACGGCGCCCGCGCTCGATGCAGAAGACGTCGAGGATCTCGAGGACGCTCCTGACGACGAGGTTCAGGCCGCCGAGGAAGATATCCTCGACCAAGCAACCGCGGCGCGGAGCATCGCCGAGCTGCGGACTGAAATCGAGACCTTAAAGCGGCTTGAAGCTTTGGCGCACTCAATCCGCCGCAGCGGCGAAGACAAGAAGTGGCGCGAGCTTGCGAACCTTTTGTCCGAGATATTCACCCCTGCCGCCATCGCCAACCAGTTGGCCGAGGACCCAGCCGCCTACGATGCCGGTGACCGCCCGATCCCGAGACCGACTCCATCGTCCACACAGAAGCTCGTTCTGTTCACCGAGCACCGGGACACACTGAACTACTTGGAAGGCCGAATCACGACCCTTCTGGGTCGCAAACAGTCTGTCGTCATGATCCACGGTGGGATGGGTCGCGAGGAGCGGTTGAAAGCTCAAGAGTTGTTCAGGCACGACCCAGAAGTTCAGGTCCTACTTGCAACCGATGCCGCCGGTGAAGGCATTAATCTCCAGCGCGCTCATCTGATGGTGAACTACGACCTTCCATGGAATCCAAATCGTTTGGAACAACGCTTCGGTCGGATCCATCGCATCGGCCAGACCGAAGTATGTCACTTGTGGAACCTCATCGCGGACGGAACCCGAGAGGGTGATGTTTACCGGAAGCTCCTGGAAAAGCTCGAGCATGCTCGCAAGGCGTTGGGAGGACAGGTCTTCGACGTCCTGGGAAAGCTCCAATTCGAAGGGCGACCCCTCCGAGAGCTGCTCATCGAAGCTATCCGCTACGGAGATCTACCCGAGGTCCGGGCGAGGCTGACGCAGGCGCTCGACAGCGCCCTCGATCGGACACAGCTTCGAGATCTGTTGGAAGAGCGCGCGCTGGCGAACGATTCGATGGACGTAAGTAAGGTCCATCGCATTCGCGAGGATATGGAACGTGCGGAGGCACGCCGTCTTCAGCCCCACTACATCGAATCCTTCTTCCTGGAGGCCTTCAGGCAGCTAGGCGGCAACGCCAAGCTGCGCGAGCCGCGGCGATATGAGGTGACCCACGTCCCCGCGCCGATACGCAACCGCGACCGGTTGATCGGGTTTGGTGAACCGGTATTGCCCCGTTACGAACGAATAGCATTTGAAAAGTCGCTGGTCGCGCCGCAGGGGCAGACCCTCGCTGCCTTTGTCTGCCCCGGCCACCCACTTCTCGACGCGGCCATCGACCTCACGCTTCGAGCGCCATCGCGATCTGCTGCGCAGAGGGACGGTCTTGGTCGATGACCGCGATCCTGGGGTGAGTCCGCGCGTCCTGTTCTTTCTGGAACATGCGATTCAGGACGCGGGTATTACCCGAACTGGGGACCGGCGGATCGTATCGAAGCGGATGCTCTATGTTGAGATCGATGCCGAAGGACACGCCCGACATCTGAACTACGCACCCTATCTTGACTATCGACCGCTCCACGACGGGGAACCGAAGGTGGAAGCCTTCCTCGCTCGGCCGGAGTTTGCCTGGATCGGCCGTGAAATCGAACAAAAGGCTCAGGGCTATGCGATCGCCAACGTCGTGCCAGAGCACCTTGACGAGGTCCGATCACGCAAGCTCGAATTGCTCAGCAAGACCGAGGCCGCTGTCAAAGATAGGCTAACGAAGGAGATCAGTTATTGGGACCACCGTGCTGAACAACTGAAACTCCAGGAGCAGTCTGGTAAAATAAACGCCCGGCTGAACTCAGGAGAGGCTCGCAAGCGCGCAGACGCCCTACAAGGGCGTCTTGAAAAGCGCTTGGAGGAGATCAAGCGCGAACGGCAGATCTCTCCTTTGCCCCCGGTCGTCCTTGGAGGCCTGTTGGTCGTTCCTGTCGGTTTGGTCAGTGCGATGACGGGACAGCAATCGCCCACGTTCTCAGAATCTCCGGACACTCAGGCCGCCGCCGCAAGGGCGCGCCAGATCGTGATGGATGTCGAACGTGGTCTTGGTTTCGAGCCGACCGATCGGGAGTTCGACAAGCTAGGGTATGACATCGAAAGCCGTATCCCCGGCACGGGGCGCCTTCGCTTTATAGAGGTCAAGGGACGGGCGTCTGGTGCCGCGACGATCACGGTCACTCGGAATGAAATCCTCTACTCGCTCAACAAGCCGGACGACTTCATTCTTGCGGTCGTGGAATTCGATGGTGACAAGCACCGACTCCACTATGTGCGTCGGCCGTTCCAGCGCGAACCGGATTTCGGCGTCACCAGCGTCAACTACAACTTTACCGAATTGATTGCCCGCGCGGAGCAGCCCAGATGATTGGGCGGCCACATTACTTCGACGGAATCCGCGAGCGGGCAGCGCGAGACTGGGACTTGCTGGAAGGCAATCCGGGAATCGCCGGGCCGTGGCTTCAGCTCTTCAAGCAAGTCCAGAGCCCTCGGCACATTCTTTCGGAGCTATTGCAAAACGCGGACGACGCCGGCGCAGCCGAAGCGACGGTGCGGATCGAGGACCATAGCTTCATCTTCTCCCATGACGGAGAGGATTTTGCCGAGGAGCATTTCGCTTCGCTATGCCGGTTCGGTTATTCCAATAAGCGTGCGCTGCATACGATCGGTTTCCGCGGCATTGGTTTCAAGAGCACGTTTAGCCTTGGTGATACAGTCCGTCTCCTGACACCCACGCTCTCGGTGGCTTTCGAGCGCCAACGGTTTACCGAGCCGAAGTGGATTAACGGCGCCGCGTCACTACCCCGCCATATCGAGGTTCATGTACCAATCATCGACCTTCATCGTGAGCGCGAAGTCGAAAAGAACCTTGAGGAATGGCTCAAAAGCCCGGTTTCCCTTCTTTTCTTCAAACACATTCGTCGTCTGCGGATCGGCGACCGTGAAATCCACTGGGGCAGCATGGGTTCCGGGCCAGTCCCTGATACGGAGTGGATGGCCCTGCATGACAAGCCTGACGATGCTTATCTGATCGCGCGATCTGCGGACGAGGCGTTTCCGGCCGATGCACTGTCGGAAATTCGGCAGGAGAGACTTCTCGGCGCTGACCAGGAGGCGGACTTCCCCGCCTGCAAGGTCGAGATCGTCCTTGGCGCAAAGGGCCGCCTCTTTGTCGTGCTGCCGACGGGAGTGGAGACTTCACTGCCCTTCGCCTCCAACGCACCATTCATCCAGGACCCGGCTCGCCTCAAGATCAAAGATCCGGAAACATCGCCGACAAATCAGATGGCTCTTGGAACGCGTCGGATCGCTTGCAGCATCCGTGATGCTTCAATGGCTGCGCGATCCGAGTGCAAGCCTTGTCGAACGATCCCGTGCCTACGAGCTACTCCCCAATGTGGTTCGCGATGACAATTCGCTTGAGGGAACGTGCGCGACGACGGTGGAGGAAGCGTTTGATGGCGCGATCGAAGGCCATGCCTTCCTCCTCACCAACGACGGTGGGCTGATCTCGAGCGGACAGAGCGTCATTTTCCCCGAGGCCATGTTCGAAGTCTGGCCCGCCGAACAGGTCGCTTCCCTCCTCGACAATGCTGGCCGACCTGGGCTGTCCAGACATGTGTCAGGCGCCGATCGCGAAAAGCTGGTGCAACGGAGCGTCGTCGAGCGCGTCGGCAAGGAACACGTCCTCGCTGCGCTCCAATCGAAGCATCTACCAAGGCCGGAGACGTGGCGCCGTCTTCTGAAATTATGGGCGTACGCCGCGCCGGACGTCACCGGTTGGCGCATGACGGCCAATCGATCGAAGCTCCGCATATTTCCAGTTCAAGGCAAGAACGTCCTCTATTCGGCTGGTGAAGTCGTGAGATTGGGGGAAAAGCGCCTGCTTCAGTCGGAGGAAGACTGGGAGTTTCTGTCCGCCCACCTGCTCGTGCTGAACCAGAACTGGACGCGCTTCATTACGGAGCAGCGCAGGACTACCGAGGGCGCTGAAGACGCCGAACTCGAACAGGAGGCCGCCGCCGCACAGGCCGTGCTCAAAGCTCTCGGCCTTGAGGAGTCCAGCGACGTCGGCAAGGTCATCGATCAGGTCGCCGCCGGATTTTTCATTCAGGAGTTGAAAACCCTCGCCAACTGCGTCCAGCTTGCCCAAATCGCCGCAAAGCTGGGGGCATCAGCAGGCGAATCCTTCAGATTTGCGTCGACCGATCTTCGACTGCGATCGCGTGCCCATGCTGTTCTTTTCGACCGAGACGGGACCCTGGAACCTCTTTTGCCGAAGGGCTGGTGCGCAGAGCATCTTCTTCATCCCGATTATTCGAAGGACTTCACCTCATGCACCGCCGAGGAATGGCGGCGATGGATCTCGTCGGGGCGCTCTGGCCTGCTGGAATGTGTCCCACTCAAACAAAAACGCTTCGACGTGTATGGCCGGCAGAGAATCGAAGCCGAACTCCGGCGGCGCGGCTCAACGTCTGCCCCGATCTTTCACTACAAGACGTCGAGTTTCATGCTGGAGGATTGGGACTTCGATGATGCGTTCTGGAACCAGTGGGCGGCCACCGCAAAGGATGACGATCGTCTTTGGGCGCGCGTTCTGGATCGCATCCTGGCACAGACGGAACGCTTCTGGTCGTCAGCATCTAGCGCTCGCGCGCTGCACGTCGCGACGAATGGAAGCACGCGCGCGATAACCACTGATGAAATCCTGCCAGCATGGATCCTCAAGTTCCGGGATCTACCGTGCCTGCCGGACACGCGGGGTTTCCTTCGCAAGCCGGCCGAGATGCTTCGCCGAACGCCGGAAACTGAGGCTCTTATCGACGTAGAGTTCTTTGTCCATGGGCTGCTAGATCGAGAAGCCACCAGGCCGCTGTTGGCGCTGCTCGGGGTCAGGGACACACCCACCGGGCCGGACCGCCTGATAGATTGCCTTCGCGCCCTGGCGCAATCGGCAAAGCCCCCGGTCCAAGAAGTCGAGAAATGGTATCGGCGTCTCGACCAGATGGTCGACACATGTTCCACCGCCGATCTTCTGAACATCAAGAAGGCGTTTCGGGAGGAGAAGATCATCCTTACCGACGGTGCTGGCTGGGCCACACTGCCGGGTGTGTATCTCTCTTCCGATGAAGAGGATGTGCCAGGCGCCGCCGTCATTCGCGCCTCGGTTCGGGACCTGTCGCTTTGGCGGAAGATCGGCGTCGCGGAGCAGGCGACCGCGGACCTCGCCATTCAGTGGTTGAAGCAACTTACCACCGGCAAGCCCCTATCCCAGGACGATGCGCGCCGTGTGCGGGCGCTCATGTCCCGCCATGCCAACCGGATATGGCAGGAGTGCGGTCACTGGTTGAACCTTGCGCGCGAATGGGTGCCGGTCACGACGCTTGAATATGCGCTCACGATGCAGACCCTTACGGAATACAGCCATCTGCACGAATGGGTGAAGCAGAAGACTGCGGACTTCCAGCGGTTGCCGGCGGAGATCACGGAGACGTTTCCTTTCGGGGACATTCCGCGTCTTGCCAGCCGCATCGTGGAACGCCTTCAACAGGACCCGCTGTTCGCGGGGGCGCCGGAGAAGCATCCGTGGCTCACCCGATTGGGTGCTGAACTCTGTCGGATTGAACTTGATGACGGAGGTGAAACGCAACGAATACGCGCCTCCGCGGAGGATCTTGCCCGAACTGTATGGCGGACCTCACCGACGCTGGAAATCATTCCCTATATCGACGGCGCCCCAGCCGGAACACCGAAGCCTGCCGAGGTCGTGTGGCTGTACCAGACGGTATTCGTCGAGCCACTCCCGCGGGCGAAGCTCGCGCGGCTGGTGCCGGAACGGCTGGGAAAGGTCTTTGGCCGATCTGATGTCACTGCGGCGCTCAACTATTGTTTCGGCCGATCAGCGGACGACGTGACCGAGTACGTGGAAGAGAATTTCAAGCTCGCCCCTCGCATAGCCCCCACGATCTCGGAACCTGACACGACGCTCATGGGCGTTGCGCCTACCCAACACCCCGACGAGGAGCCAAGGCCCATTGATGTCCTTCCACCGGGTGACCCCGCCGATGGAGTAGTCACACCAGCAGCCGACGCAGCTGAGGCGACAACCGCGCCCGAACCCGATTCCACCGACCAGCGCGACGAGCATCAAGGCGAGTTGGACGGGGTGGATAGTGGGCCACCAAAGGAGCGCCCCGCTCCGAGACCTGCCAAGCCGAGCATCATTGAACGGTTTGCGCGGTCCCTTGGCTATCAGAAGGAGAGTGACGAGCGCTTCTTCCATGCCGACGGAAGTTGGATCGGCAAGGCACACGATGACCGCTTCCCCTGGGAGCGGCGGACGGCGAAAGGCGAACTCGTCCATCACTATTGGCCCAAGGATCACTGCCTGGAGCAGCAGCCGCTCCAGCTTGATGCAGACATCTGGGGGTTGATGGACAAGTTCCCGGAGCTCTACGCCCTCATTCTCTCAACCCCGCAGGGTGACCCCATCGAAGTGCCAGGCGCGCAGTTGCGCGCCATGCGCGATGACGGCGATCTCACCCTTTACCCAGCCACGTATCGATTGGTTCTTGATCATGACCACCAGCAATAACCCAAAAAAGAAACTGATCGAGGTGGCGTTGCCGCTGGAGGCAATCAACAAAGCTTCCGCGCGGGAGAAGTCCATCCGGCACGGACACCCGAGCACGCTGCATCTGTGGTGGGCACGTCGGCCGCTGGCAGCTGCGCGAGCGGTGATCTTCGCGCAGATGGTCGATGATCCGTCAGCACACACGGATATATTCCGCACAGAGAAGGCGCAGGAAAAGGAGCGTCAGCGGCTGTTCAAGATCATTGAGGATTTAGTGCAGTGGGAAAATACCACCAATGAGGAAGTCCTAGAACGGGCGCGCGCCGAGATCTGGCAGAGCTGGCGTTCGGCCTGTGCGGAGAATGTCGATCACCCGGGAGCAAAGGAACTTTTCAACAGGCACAAGTTGCCTGGTTTCCATGATCCGTTTGCCGGCGGCGGCGCGCTGCCGCTTGAAGCGCAGAGGCTCGGACTGGAGAGCTATGCCAGCGACCTCAATCCCGTAGCCGTGCTGATTAACAAGGCAATGATTGAGATACCACCGAAGTTCGCCGGCAAGCCACCGGTGAACTCGAAGGAACGGGGGCAGAAATCGTTGGACCCGCGGCAGTGGCGCGGCGCGCAAGGGTTGGCCGAGGACGTGCGCTATTACGGCCAGTGGATGCGCGATGAGGCGGCGAAGCGCATCGGTCACCACTACCCGGAGGTCGAGGTGACGCTGGGCATGGTGAATGACCGGCCAGACCTAAAGCCGCTAGTGGGCAAGAAACTCACTGTCATAGCGTGGCTTTGGGCACGCACGGTGAGGAGTCCGAATCCCGCGTTCGCGCAGATCGCCGTACCCCTAGCCTCCAACTTCATGCTCGCCACGAAGTCTGGGAAGGAAGCCTACGTTGAGCCTGTGCTCGACAACGACGGATATCGGTTCGCTGTAAAGGTGGGTAAGCCGAAAGACATTGAGGCGGCAAAAAAGGGTACGAAGCTTGCGCGCGGGGCAAACTTTCGATGTTTGATGTCGGGGACCCCAATCACTGGTGACTATATCAAGGCTGAGGGTAAAGCCGGGCGTATGGGCGCACGGATGATGGCGGTCGTCGCAGATACAGATGGTGGACGCGTATATCTACCGGCAACTCTGGAAATGCAAGCTGTCGCTGAGTGGGCGCAGCCGGACTGGAAACCTGATTTCGAGTTCTTCCAACAAGCGCTCGGCTTTCGCGTCGGCAACTATGGCATGACGAAATGGAGTGATCTCTTTACCGACCGTCAGCTTGTGGCACTGACGACCTACGCGGATATGGTGCAGGAGGCGCGCAAGCTCGTAGAGCGGGATGCGGTTTCTGCGGGCCTGCCGAACGATGGTCGCAGTCTGGATTTGGGTGGCACCGGTACGCAAGCATATGCTGACGCTGTAGCGGTTTATCTGGGTTTGGGTGTCAGCAAGTTGAGCGACTACAACGCCTCGCTCGTTCAGTGGAGTACATCTCGGGACCAATCTGTGCATGTCTTTGGACGTCATGCCCTACCGATGGTATGGGACTATGCAGAAGTTAACCCATTCGCCGGCGCTGCGGGCGACTTAGTTGTGTCATTAGCAGGCATTGCTCGAACGGTTGAAGGTTTGATGGTGGGCAAGCCAGGGTGTGCAGTTATCGCGGATGCACAACATCAGAAACTCTCGAGTGGCAGATGTGTAAGTACCGATCCCCCCTATTACGACAACATTGGGTACGCCGACCTCTCCGATTTCTTCTATGTCTGGCTTCGTCGTGCGCTCAAACCTATTTTGCCCGATCTCTTCGCTACTCTTACGGTACCAAAAGCCGATGAACTGGTCGCGACGCCAGATCGCCATGGCGGCAGGGAACAGGCAGAAAAGTATTTTCTGGAAGGCATGACACGCGCGATGCATCAACTTGCTGACCAGGCGCACCCTGCGTTTCCACTCACGCTATACTACGCTTTCAAACAATCGGAGAGCGATGGCGATGAGGGTTCTGTAAGCACTGGATGGGAAACTTTTCTTGGCGCCATAATTCAGGCGGGTTTCGAGGTCCGGGGCACTTGGCCAATGCGAACTGAGAAGCCTGGCAGAATGCGAGAGAACGATTCCAATGCCCTTGCGTCCAGTATTATCTTGGTCTGTCGTCGGCGTGGCGCGAATGCGGCAACTGCCACTCGCCGGAATTTCCTCAACGCACTAAAAGCCGATTTACCGATAGCGCTCGTTCATCTCCAGAGCGGAAACGTTGCTCCGGTGGATCTTGCACAGGCCGCAATTGGCCCGGGGATGGCAGTTTACACCCGCTACTCGAAAGTCCTCGACGCTGAAGGGAAGCCCCTTTCGGTGCGGGAGGCTCTGGCACTCATCAATCAGACTCTTGACGAAGCTCTAACCGAGCAGGAAGGCGACTTTGATTCTGATAGCCGATGGGCGCTCGCTTGGTTCGAACAGTACGGTTTCGCAGAAGGTGAGTAAGGGGTGGCTGAGACGCTCTCAAAGGCCAAGAACACAAGCGTCTCCGGCATGGTTGAGGCAGGCACAATTGCGTCGAGCCACGGTAAGGTTCGCTTACTAAAGCCCGCTGAGCTGCCAGAGAACTGGAATCCCACCACAGACCCGCGCCTTACAGCATGGGAAATGGTGCATCAGATGATCCGGGTGCTGGAGGCTGGTGGCGAAGCCACCGCCGGCGAGTTGCTAGCAAAGCTTGGCGCAAGGGCAGAAATCGCCCGTGAGTTGGCCTATCGCCTCTACGCGCTATGCGAACGCAAGAAGCGGGCGGCCGAGGCTCTGTCCTACAATGGACTTGTGCAAAGTTGGCCCGAAGTCACTCGACTGGCCCGCGAAGGCGCCCCCACGACCGCGCCTATGCAATCTGACATGTTCGGGAGGGCCTAAGCTATGGCGATCACGAACCAGGAACGCGTTGGCAAAGCCCTTGATCTTCTCAAGGTAGGTCTGGCTCCGTTCGTCGAGCGGGAGGTCAAGAGCACCCTGAAGAACGGGCAATCCGTCCAAGCCGTGCAAGCGATGGCCGAAGATCCGATCGTTCGTGACAAGCCCATCGCCCAGTGGGACTCCGCGCTGCTGTTGAAGCTCATGTGGGACGGCTGGAACGATGTGTTCCGCAAGACCCTAGGGCCGGCCGAGCGTGGCCTCGTCGGCGAAGTGCGTGGCTACCGCAACCGCTGGGCGCATCAGGAACCATTTTCCGGTGATGATACCGACCGGGCGCTTGATTCAATCGCGCGTCTGCTTACGGCCGTTTCCGCCTCGCAGGCCGATGAGGTCGGCAAAATGAAGATGGAACTGCGTCGGCTGATCTTCGACGAACAGATGCGGAGTGAAAAGCGGAAGAGCGCCGGAACCGCTATCGAGAGCCAAGTGACGGGAAGCCTGAAGCCTTGGCGCGAGGTCGTGACCCCGCACAAGGATGTCGCCAGCGGCCGTTACCAACAAGCCGAATTCGCAGCCGATCTGTGGCAGGTTCATCTCGGCGAAGGGACTGACGAATATAAGAACCCGGTCGAGTTTTTCCGTCGCACATACCTGACTGAGAGTCTCAGGGGGATGCTGGTTGGCGCCGTGCAGCGGCTGTCGGGCAAGGGCGCTGACCCTGTTGTGCAACTTCAAACCAACTTCGGCGGCGGCAAAACGCATTCGATGTTGGCGCTCTATCACCTGTTTTCGGGCATAGCGCCAACGGAGCTCGCCGGTATCGATTCGGTGATGACCCAAGCGGGAGCCACCAAGCTCCCGACCGCGAAGCGCGTGGTGCTGGTGGGCAATAAGATCTCACCCGGCAATCCTTCAACGAAGCCTGATGGCACGGTCGTACGCACGCTCTGGGGTGAACTCGCCTGGCAGCTTGGCGGCAAGAAGGCGTTTGCACGGATCCAGGCGGACGACGAGAAGGCGACCTCCCCTGGCGACGTCCTGCGCGAGCTATTCGTCGAATACGGGCCATGCCTGATTTTGATCGATGAGTGGGTTGCCTACGCACGCCAGCTCCACGATCAATCCGACTTGCCAGCGGGCGGATTCGAAACCCAGTTCACTTTCGCCCAGGTTCTCGACCGAGTCGGCGAAGCTGGCGAATAACTGTTTGCTCGTCATCAGCCTTCCCGCCTCGGATACGTCGGGCTCGCTTCACACGAAAGCCGACGATGTCGAAGTAGGCGGCCAGCGCGGACGCGAGGCGCTTGATCGGCTCCGCAATGTTGTCGGCCGCGTCGAATCTTCTTGGCGGCCTGCCAGCGCCGAAGAGGGCTTCGAAATTGTGCGGCGACGGCTTTTCGAGCCGATGGCCGATCCGGCGCAATTCAAAGACCGCGACGTAGTGGCGCGCGCCTTCGCGGACCTCTACCGGACGCAACATCAGGAATTCCCGCCTGAGTGCCGCGATGCTGACTACGAAAAGCGGCTCAAGGCCGCCTATCCAATCCATCCTGAGATCTTCGACCGGCTCTACACCGATTGGTCGACTTTGGTGAAATTCCAACGCACGCGCGGCGTGTTGCGCCTCATGGCCGCAGTGATCCACAGCCTTTGGGAGAAGGGCGACCGCAACCCAATGATCCTGCCGGCGAACATCTCGATCGATGATCCGCGGGTCCAATTCGAGCTGACGCGTTATCTTTCGGACAACTGGGTGCCAGTCATCGAGAAGGACGTGGACGGCCCCAGCTCGTTGCCGCTTCGGCTCGATGGCGAAGTGCCCAACCTCGGTAAGTTCGCCGCGTGCCGGCGCGTCGCGCGCGCTATTTACCTAGGCTCCGCGCCACTCACACAAGCGGCGCATCGAGGCCTGGAAGACCGGCGCGTTAAACTCGGCTGCGTCATGCCCGGGGAATCACCTGCTGTGTTTGGCGATGCCCTTCGACGTCTGAGCGGGGTCGCCACCTATCTGTATCACGACGGCAATCGGTACTGGTACTCGACGCAACCGACGGTCACCAAGCTCGCGGATGACCGCGCAGAGCAGTTGAAGCGGAATCCGGACGCGGTGGTGCAGGAGATTGATCGCCGGCTGCGACTCGATCTGCGTTCCGCCGGTGAGTTCCGCCGGATCCATCCATTGCCGCAGTCTGGTGCTGATGTGCCCGACGACATGGATGCTCGCCTGGTGGTGCTGAGCATCGACCACCCTTACAGCAAGGATCCGACGAACAAAGCCGAAGCAGCAGCCACTGCCATCCTGGAGTCGCGCGGTGCTGCGCCACGACTGTTCAGGAACACGTTGACGTTCCTGGCGGTCGATCAGACCCGGCTGCAGGATCTGGACGAGGCAGTGCGTCGCTACCTGGCCTGGGAGTCGATCACCCTGGAAAAGGAAGCTCTCAACCTCGACCCCCAACAGTTGAAGCAAGCCGAAACCCAGCTGAAGTCTGCCGATGGCGCTGTTGTTGCCCGGCTCCCCGAAACCTACCAATGGCTCCTGGTTCCAGCACAAAGCAGCCCGCAGTCTCCCGTCGAATGGCATGCGTACCGTCTCTCCGGCCAGGACGCGCTCGCCGTCCGTGCCAGCAAACGGCTTCGCAATGAAGAGCTGCTGGTGCCGGCATTGGCCGGAACCCGCCTGCGGATGGAGCTCGACCGGATTCCGCTTTGGCGAGGCGATGATGTCGCCATCAAACAGCTCGCAGAGGATTTCGCGGGATACTTGTATCTGCCACGCCTGAAAAACTCACAGGTGCTCGCGGCAGCGGTCCAGGACGGACTGGGCCTGTTGCTGTGGCAAAGCGAGTCATTCGCCTTCGCAGACAGCTTCGACGAGGCGGCCGGACGGTATCGTGGCCTGCGTTGCGGACAGCAGGTAGTCGGTTCGGTCGATAGCCTTGGCGGAGTCCTTGTTAAGGCAGATGTCGCGGTGCGGCAGCAAGCTGCCGACACCGCACTGAGGCCAGGACCTTCGACCGGCGGAGAGACCGCCGAGCGACCGGGCGGAGAGCCCGTTGCGCCCGGCGATGGCCCCACCCCAGGTAAGCCGGTCGCCCGAACTCCGAATCGCTTTCATGGCACGGTGGTCGTTGATCCAGCTCGAGTCGGCCGTGATGCCGGCCGCATCGCCGATGAGGTAATTTCCCACCTTGTCGGCTTGGTGGGGTCTGAGGTCACCGTGACAATCGAGATCGAGGCGAGAATACCCTCTGGCGCACCGGACAACGTCGTCAGAACGGTGACCGAGAACAGCCGCACCCTGAAGTTCACAAGCCAGGGCTTCGAGGAGGACTGACCCGTGAAATTGCCGCCTTCCCCGGTCAGCAGCATCCAAGCGGTGGCTGTGACTCAGCGCCAGTTCCCGCTTTCAGTCCGAGGAATCACCGCATGGGCAGTGCCGAGGTCGCGCCATCGTATCCGGCGCTTTCCAACCTCCTGCTTACAAGGAGCTTACATTTTCGACCGTACGTGGCCGTGTAAGCAAAAACGGCCCCGAAGGACTGTTTTCAACTGCTTGAAATATCTGAGAGATTTTGGAGCGGGCGAAGGGATTCGAACCCTCGACCCCAACCTTGGCAAGGTTGTGCTCTACCCCTGAGCTACGCCCGCATCCTGATGCGGCCATACCAAGGCGCGCACCCAAGCATCATGATAACCCGGCGGAGCCGGTTTGCAAGGTAGCATCCGCCGAAGACCGCGGCATGTTGGGCATCAAGCAGCAGCAGCGGCTTGATCGTGGGGCTTTCTCCAACGCCAGGGGAGAAGCTCGGAGAGCCGGGAGGCGGGATGATCGGCGATGCGGGCGAGCACGTCGGCGAGCCAGGCTTGCGGGGCGATGTCGTTGAGCTTGGTCGTGGCGATCAGCGTGAACATCGCCGCCGCTCGTTCGCCGCCGCGAATCGGAACCGGCGAACCGCCATGATCGGCGCCCAGGGGCAATGCCGCGCAGCGCGCGTTCGGCGGCGTTGTTGCCGAGGCAGATGCGGCCGTCGTCGAGGAAGCGGGTGAAGGCCGGCCAGCGGGTCAGCCTATAGTCGATCGCCTGGGCGGTCGCGGCGTGTCGCGATAGCCGGGCGCGCATCCATTTTTCGAGGTCGGCGACGACCGGCTTGCTGTCCCTCTGCCGCACCGCCAACCGCCGGCCGGCCGGCCATTGATCCTGCGCTCGATGGCGAAGATCTCGTCGATACGCTGGACCGCCTCGACCGCCAGCGGCGCTTTGCGCAGATCGGCCTGCTCGAAGAAGCGGCGCCGGCCATGGCTCGAGCAAGCCGCCTCGGTGATCGGGCCCGGTTTGCGTTTGCCGTCGTAAAGCTCGCCGAACCCGGCATAGGCGTCGGCCTGCAGGATGCCGGCATAGCCGCCCAGGTGCCGGGCAGGATGCTCGCCGGCGCGATTGCGCGAGTAGAAAGAACACCGCCGCCGGCGGGTCGGGCCCGGCAAACGGCCGGTCGTCGCGCAGATAGGTCCACAGCCGGCCGGTGATCGTCTTTCCTCGGGCGAGCACCGGCACCGTCGTTTCGTCGCCGTGCACGCGCTCGGCAGCGAAGACGTGGCGGCGGATCAGCTCGGTAAGCGGGCTCAGGACGGCCGCGCCGGCGCCGACATGATCGGCCAAGGTCGAGACATCGAGGTTGACGCCCTCGCGGGCATAGGCTTCGCTCTGCCGGTTCAGCGGCCGATCCTCGCCGTGTTTGGCGTCTAGGATCATCGCCAGCAGGCTCGGCCCGACATGGCCGCGCGGGATGACGTGGAACGGCGCCGGCGGCCGGGTGATCTTCTCGCACGACCGGCAAGCGAACCTCTCGCACACGGTCTGGATCACCTTCCCCTGCCGCGGCACGACCTCCAGCGTCCCGGTGATCGTCTCGCCGAGTTTGCTCGGCTTGCCGCCGCAGCACGGACAGGCGCTCGCGCCGGGGATCGCCACCCGCCCGCGCGGCAGACACACCGGAAACGGCGCCCGCACCGGCTTTCTGCGGGTAAACGGGCCGACCGCCGTGCCCTCGCTTTGTGCCGTGGCGGCTTCGTCCTCGGCCGCGCTCGCCGCCACTTCCTCGAGTGGCAGTTCCAGCTGGTCGAGCAGCTTGCGGCCGCGCTCGGAGGATTGCCCGTACTGCTCGCGCCGCAGCTTGGCGATCAGCAGCTTCAGATGCGCGCCACCATCGCCTCGGCACCGCAGGCGCGCGCCTGCGCTCCTGGCGCGGTGCACTCGGCGGCCAGCGCTGCCTGCAGCGCGGCGATCTCGTCGGGCAGGTTCCCGGGCGCGCTGGTCACGGTCCGATTGTCGCATAGCACCGAAGCTGGGCCGCTCTCAACTACAGGGTGAGCCAATCTGTCACAGCCAGCGGCTGACCCTATCCGGCTGCCTCCGGGCGCCACGTCCGAACCGGGTTGCGCCAGTCGATCCCGTCGAGCATGCAGGCCAGCTGCGCCGGGGTGACCGCCACCGCCCCGTCGGCCGGCGACGGCCAGATGAACCTGCCGCGCTCCAGCCGTTTGCCATAGAGCGACAGGCCGATCCCGTCCGTGCCAGAGCATCTTGATCAGGTGACCCGAGCAAAGCGGTGCTCGATCCCATGGAAGGCCCTGAGCCGATCGGCGCCGAGATCACCGCGCCGAACCTGCGGCGGCAGCGGTCGCCATCGCCACGCCGCCGATCCAGATGACCAAGGCTAGGACATGCAGAGTCCGCGCGAGGACAACACCATCGATGGCTGTTCTGTCCTCGGAACCCGATACCTACTAGTGGATTGGCGCTGATAGATGATTCCAGTCGGCTTGCGGATATGCGAGTCTGGCTGGATGAGAGCAGGTGTTGAAGTTCGGCTTGGTCCGGGCGACCGCGAACGGCTGGAACCCTCAAGCTTTCCCATGACTTCTCCTTTCAGGCTCCGTCTTTGGTTGTTCGGGGAGGCCCCCGAGAACCGCAACATGGGTCCGCCGGGGTCAGGCGTTGAGTGCGGAAGCACGCACATCGGTGGTGCGAAATCGATCCGGCTGGACCACTGACGCCAGCCGCGACGATCGGTGTCCGCCGTTCGGAGACGATCGGTGTCCGCCGTTCGGAATTGGGCCGCGCTCGTCGACATAGGCTATGATGACCACCCGTACTGCTGTTCGATGTGCTAGATACGGGCTTTGGAAGGCGCACCGCGCGGTGCCGGATTGCACCATGATCGACTGGGATGACGTTCGCTACTTTCTTGCCGTCGCGCGCGGAGGCTCGGTGCGGGCTGGTGCCGAGCGCCTCGGGGTGAATCACTCGACCGTGCTGCGACGCATCGCTCAGCTCGAGGAGCGCCTCGGGGCGCACATGTTCTAAATGCTGCCTTCGGGCTACCGCCTGACGGCTGCGGGCGAGGAGGTCCTCGAGCTCGCGAACCAGATGGAAGCGTCGTCGCACCAGCTGGAGACGCGCGTCTTCGGTCGCGACCAGAGCGTGCGCGGGCTTCTGCGGGTGACGTTGGCACCGATCCTCGCGACACACCTGCTCATGCCGGACCTCGCCGATTTCGCGCTTCTGCATCCGGACATCGAGATGGAAATCTTGTCGTCCGGTGAGCTGACAAATCTGACCAACCGAGAGGCCGATGTCGCGATCCGCGTCGTTTACGACCGCAAAACGCTGCCGCTCAATCTTCACGGCCTGAAGGGACCGGAGCTGTTCGGCGGCGTCTACATGCCTCGCGATCGACTAGCCGCGTGGCATGCGGGTGCGCCGGATCCCATCCGGTGGATTGTCATAAGCATTCATGGCATCCCGGACTGGGCCCGCGAGGGTGAGGTTCGTACCACAGGGGTTCCGTTCAGGACCACGGACGGCGAGGCGCAGATCGTTGCAGTACGGCAAGGGCTCGGGATGACGACGCTGCCGTGCTTCGTCGGAGATGCCGACCCCCTACTGGTGAGGGTGCCGGGCACCGACCTGCACATGCATGGAACGCTCTGGCTTCTCACGCAGGGGGAGCCAGGCAAGACGAAGCGCGTGCGGCTCTTCACTGAGTTCGTATCCCGCAGGCTCGCCGCGTACGCTCCGCTTCTCGCGGGGCTGTCTGTATCGCGCGACTGATGCGCAGCAGGTCGCCGGCGACACTTGCACTGGACAAGTGCCTGCAAGCGGACATCCCCAGCGTACGACTTGGGTCGATAGCGCGGCCCGCCTCCCTTCCGCGATCCGGACCTTCACGAGGTTCGCCTGTCAATCGGGTGGCGACCCAGAAACGTCCCAAGAATTTGGCCAAATCGAGTAAATCACCGTAGAATTGACCTGTTAAGCGGGCGGAGGCAAGCTGTGAGCTTCATCGATGGCGACAGCCGAGATCAGATCGGTCTGCGGCCGGCATGCATCGACGACTACGTGGCGCCAGACAGCCTCGTCCGTGTCGTCGATGCATTCGTCGCTAGTCTGGACCTGGCCGAGCTGGGCTTTAACCGGGCCGTCGCGGCGGCGACTGGCAAGCCAATGGGCTATGGCCGGGCGCCTAAGATGCCTTCGTACAATCTCCAGAGCGTGGTGGACGTAGAGAGCGGGCTGATTGTCCCAGCCACTGTCGCCGAGAAACTGAAGGCCGAGGCGGAGACGATCGCCGCCGAGGGCTGGAAGCGAATTCCAGAAGCGCCCGTAGTTCAGCGCGCCGTCATCACCATCGGAGGGCAGGTCGCCGGCGCGGACGATGAGGACGACGAAGACCCGAAGCCGTTGCCGGACCGCCTCGTCACCGAACTGACGGCGGACCCTGGCGCTGCGCGACAAGCTGGCGAACACGCCCGCCGTCGCGTTCCAGGCTGTGCTGCACAAGTTCTGCCTCGACGTCTTCTCCCGCTATTTCTCCTACGGGACGGCGATGGGGTGTCGGTGCGCAGCGCGAGCTTCCCCCAGCAGGCGCAGGGGCTGAAGGACACGCCCGCGGCCAAGGCGATCGATGCGCGCCACAAGGCTTGGGAGGAGCGGCTGCCCAAGGATAAGGCCGACCTCTGGGACTGGCTCGCAATCCTCACCGGCGAGGAGCAGGCGGCGCTCTTCGCCCATTGCGCCTCCTTCGGGGTCAATGCGCTCTACTAGAAGGGCGACCGTTACGGCGCCGGCGTTTCGTCCCACACCGTCGATCAGCGCATCGCCGAGGCCGATCGTCTGGCCCAGGCCGTCGATCTCGACATGGTGCAGGCCGGCTGGCGTCCGACCGTCGAGAACTATCTCGGCCGCATGCCCAAGCGCCGCATCCCTCGAGGCGGTGAAGGAAGGCGCAGGCGAGCGGGCGGCGCAGCTCATCGACCATCTGAAGAAGGCCGACATGGCTAAGGCGAACGCCTAGAGCGTGATCCGGTTAGGCTGAAGCGTAGCCGGCATTGGCGAGATAATTGGCGCATTCCGGTGGGGTGAAGCGGCCGAGGAGGTCGCCGATGCTGCGCCAAGTGGCCTCGATCGTGCGCGGGTCGGTTTTGCGCAGCAAGGTCTTGAGCTTGGCAAAGACTTGCTCGATCGGGTTGAGATCGGGCGAGTATCGGGGCAGGAAGAACAGTTTGGCGCCGGCGGCGCGGATCAGGCGGCGCACGGCCTTGCCCTTGTGGCTGCCGAGATTGTCGATGACGACGATGTCGCCGGGGCTGAGGGTAGGCACCAGAAACTGCTCGATATAGGCGCAAAAGCTGGTGCCCCCCGCCTTCGCAGGGGCAGGCTGTTGATCGGCCCGTCGATGACGCAGGGCGCGGCGATGCGGTCATGGCGCAGCGCCGCCAGGAACGTCACGGTGCGCCAGCGGCGATGCGGCACCTTGGCGACCAGCCGGGCGCCGCGCGCACAGCGCCCGTGGCGGCGCGTCATGTTGGTCTTGGCCCAAGTTTCGTCGAGGAACACCAGGCGCCGCGGGTCAAGCCGGCCCTGATGCATCTTCCACCGCGCCCGCCGGCGGGCGACATCGACGCGATCCTGCTCGCTGGCGTGCAGGCTTTTTTTTAAAGGTAATCCCCTCGTGGGCGAAAAAGCGCCACACCGCGCCGTAGCTGGCCGGGGTGCCGCGCTCGGCCAGCTCGGCCACCACCGCCCGCAGCGTCAGATCCGGTTTCTCGGCAATCCGCGCCAGCAGCCAATCCCGCTCACTCTTCAACCGCAGCGGCCGCCAGCCGCCCATCTTCGCCGCCGCGGCGCTGCCGGTCGCTCGAAACCGCTGCGACCATTTCACCACGCTGGCGACACTCACCCCAAACCGCGCCGCCACTACGCGACAGGTGCGACCGCTGGCCACCGCCGCAACCACCCGATCGCGCAGGTCCTGTGAATAGGGTCTTGCCATTCGATGCTGGCCCCCAACCCCAGCCAGCATCTTGAATCACCAAACGCAGCGCGGGTGAATATCTTTTTGATTCAAACTCTTAGGATCATGCTCTAGCGCTCCAACCGGATCGCCGGAGGCAGCACGGCGACTGTTCGCCATGTCGCAGCCGATTTTTCGTGCTCTCGTAGAAACGGATCTCCGTAATCGCGGCATTACGGCTTTGCCCGGAACCGGAAGCCTCCGCTTTTACCCGCGCTGCTACTACCGGCCCGACGAGCATAGCCCGACCGAGACCTGGCCGGCGATGATCGCTTCCGTCACCGATCTCTCTGGCCATCTGACCGGGGCGCACCGCATTTGGCTCGATCCTGGCGGCTTCACCGAGGCAGCACTCGGCAAGGCGCCGATCGACACGCCGCGACGGGCGATGGGCGACCTTCTCGGTCACGCCGTGCGCTTTGGTGTGGCGGGCGAGGTCATGACGGCCGGCGAGGGCATCGAGACGATGCTGTCGCTCCGCTGCGTCTTGCCGACCATACCGATGGTCGCAGCCCTCTCGGCGGCGCATCTCTCCGCCACCCTGTTCCCAGACACGCTGCGGCAACTCTACATCGCCCGCGACGATGATCCCGCCGGCGACGGCGCGATGGCGACGTTGATCGACCGGGCGCAGGAGGCCGGGATCGAGGCGATCGTGATCTCACCACGGCTCGACGACTTCAACCAGGATCTCCGCCTGCTCGGGATCGACGCACTTCGGGCCACAGGCCGGGTGCAGATCGCGGCGCAGGACGTCGCCCGCTTCATGGTGCTGGCGCCATAGCCGGTACGGATGAGGGGCGGTTCGCCGGCTTCGTCCCTCAGGGTCGGCGGCCATGCCCATACCAAGCACCCCGACATGGTGCTGCTGCATGGTGGCTCGCCGAAGGGCGCCGAGCTGATCGCCGCCAAATGGGCCGACAACCGCAAGGTCCCTCAGATCGCCTTTAAGCCCGACTGGACGAAACACGCCAAGGCCGCACCGTTCAAGCGCAACGACTCGTTGCTGGAGACCCTGCCGATCGGCGTCCTGCACTTCCCAGGCACCGGCATCCAGGACAACCTCGCCGACAAGGCCAAGAAGCTCGGCATCCCGGTCTGGGAGTTCGGGAACGGCGGCGCGTAAGCGCCGCCCCACCTCCACGACATCGTAAACCCGCGGAATCGTGAAGCCGATTTGCCGGCTGTCGTAAAGCCCCTTTCCAATCTGGCTCGTCGGTCTCGCCGACCAGACCGGATTTTCGCTGCCACCACCCATCGTCTTCAGTTATATTCCGTGGCGCGCCGCGGTGGTGGTGGAAGGCGCGACCGTTTGACCCTCTGTCACGGAGGTATCCACCAAGGTCATCGTCGGGATCATCCTATGTCGGCCGCGCCGAGATCGGGGCCGCCTGGTCGAAGCGCTCCAACGAGGGCCGCGACTACCTCTCGGTCAAGCTGGACGACCCGAGCTTCAACGCGCCGATCTACGCCAACCTCTTCGACGACGAGGACGGCGACGGCTACACCCTGATCTGGTCCCGCGCCCGCCGGCAGAACGGAGACTGAGCCGAACCTACTACAACGCCCCGCCCGGATCTCCGGGCGGGGCTTTCGCATGTCTCATTGACTCTCGCCGGCCTTTCGCCAGGGCGTCGCGGACGATCAGCCGTCCGGTTCCGCCCGTTGCACCCAAACAAGAACCTTCATGTTCGATCTCGATCTTCATTGGCGTGAACGTCGCGGTTCAGGCCGTCACGGCCTCCTGGGCCGCGGCGAATACATCGCGTGCGGACGTCGTACCCGCTACGTGCTCCGTACCCTCGGCTCCGAGGTCCATCCATCCCGCGTTCACGGCCTCAAACATTTCTTCGGCAGGTCCGGTGTGGCCCTTCGGGATGCCGAATTGCTCGAACGCTTCCGCCCACCCTGCACGCGGGACTGCAAAGGCTTTCACGTCGAGATTCAGGACTTCACCCAATTGCTCCGCGACTTCATCCGCGGTGACCATCGAACCAAGCTCGACGACGCGCTGCCCTGACCAAGCTGGCCCGGTCAAAAGGGTTGCGACCTCCGCGCCGATGTCGTTCGTCGCGACCATGGTCGATTTCCGGTTTGTCGGATTGTAGTAGACGGGTAGCGTTCCGCCCTGGGCGACGTGCAGGCCGTAAAGGAAGTTTTCGAAGAACCCGCCGGCGCGCACGAATGCGATTGGCGATGCCAGGTCACGAAAGCCTTGCTCCAGCAGCGACAGCGCCGTGATCATCCCCAGTCCGCTGGTCCTGTTCGCCCCCATCGACGAGAGCGCAACCACCCGCGGCGGCGCCGCCCTGGTGAGCGCCTCGACATAGTTCGCGATCACACCCTTGGCTTCTTTGAAATCGGGCGAGGGCGCCCAGACAGCCGGCAACATGACAAACGCGCCTTCGACGCCCTTGAGCGCCCGCTCGATGGCGGCCGCATCGTTCCAGTCGCCGTCGACCAGTTCGACGCCCTGGTCCGTCCAGCTTGCCGCCTTCGCGCGATCGCGGACCAGCGCGCGGACCTTCTTGCCTTGCGCCAGCAAATGCCTTGCCGTCGCGCCGCCCACTTTTCCCGTGATTCCCGTTACTAAAAACATGTGTTTTCTCCTGATCTTGAGGGACAGAGCACTGCCCCTGTTGGTTCAACGGATGAGCGGCAGAATGGCCCGGATACGGGGATCGCGCGCGTAGAGGCCGCCCCATGTCATCGCGCCCAGAAGCAGGGAAATGATTTCCGGCGGCGACCCCAACTCACCAATGCGGACATGGGCGCAGATGGCGCCTCCCAGAAAGCCCGTCACCAGGATCGCGCCGAGGACGGCGGTGGCCGGGACGGCGTATAGGATGGCGCAGGCGAGTATGATCGGACCCACGACACGGGTCAGGTCCATCGCGAACCCGGTTTCCTGCAACGTGCTCGCGATCTGTGCAGGCGCGAAAAGCTGAATAGCGCCGTCTGCCACCAGAGCGATAACGACAAACGCGCTCATTATCCGGCCGGCCCACGGGGCGCGATGCAAGGTCATGGTTTCAGGCACCTGATGCAGGTTCATGGTTTCGGACATTTGTCATTCTCCGATGGGGGGCATCCGTATTCGAGGCCGCTTACTGTGTCTCTCTGGATATGATAAACACCGGAGAAATGAACTCACTGTTCTCCTCTGGGTGAACAATGCCGGAGGCACGAAAATGCAGAATCTCGAACCCATCCGCATTTTCATAACGGTCGCGGAAATGGGGAGCTTCACCCGCGCGGCCGATAGCCTGGGCATCCAAAAGGGGAGGGCCTCAACGGCGGTCCGGAAGCTGGAAGAAGATGTCGGTGTCAGGCTCCTGCACCGGACGACGCGCAGCGTGCAGTTGACGGAGGACGGACGCGCATTTCATGCCCGTGCCCGCGATCTGCTTGCTGAAGTCGATGACCTGCACTCGATGTTCGCAGGCGATCGCGTGGCACTTCGCGGGCGTTTACGGGTCGATCTTCCGACCGAGGTGGCGCGCACGACGATCGTGCCGGCCTTGCCGGATTTCATGGCGACTCACCCGGAGTTGGAGCTGGAGGTGTCGAGTACGGATCGGCAAGTCGATCTGGTTCAAGAGGGGTTCGACTGTGTATTGCGGCTTGGACCCATCCGGGACGAGACGCTGATTGCCCGCCCGCTGGGCCTGTTGCGCATGGTCAACGCTGCCAGTCCCGCCTATCTGGCGCGCTATGGCGTCCCTCGATCGCTGGAAGATCTCCAGCGTCAGGACCATCGGACAATTCATTTTTCGACGATGCTGGGCGCAAGACCCATTGGATGGGAATATCCGGACGGCGACAGCTACGCGACGCTTCAGTTGCCAGGTGCGCTACACGTCAACAGCGCGCAGACCTACGAAGCCGCTGCCCTCGCCGGCCTTGGCGTGATTCAGGCGCCACTCTTGGGGATTGGCCGATACTTAGAGAGTGGAGCGCTTGTGGAGATCATACCCGATTTTCGTCGCCGGGCGCTCCCCGTGTCCCTCGTCGTAGCACATCGAAGCAATCTGTCGCGCCGAGTCCGTGCATTCATGAAATGGATCGAAGAAGTGCTGACGCCGTATCTGGAATAGCGAGACGAACACCTTCGTCCGGCACTCGAAATCGACATTCTGAAGTTGTGTCTGTGGGCGGCTGGTTCTGAAGTGCGGTGCCCTGGGTCAGGGATCTCGCGGCCGCCGGTGACGGGCGATACCGAGGGCCAGCCGGAAATCCGGAGTCACGACGCTGCGCCAATACGGTTTCGGGCAATGACGGCTCGGCGGCTCTACGGCTCCGTGCGCGTCTGCTTCGAGGCCCAAGCGAGACGATGGGCCAGGCCGGCGCCAGCCCTCGCTCTGACATCCTGCCGAACCGCCCTCGAATCGGAGGGGTGCCGAATGGTCTCGTCCTGAAGTCCACCCAAGGCGTTGCCGCAACGGCGTTGATCGGGCCAAGGACGACTATTATAGTCGTATTTCTGGTGCGCGCAGGTCGTCTGTCGGAGGTGATCATGGATGATCACCGGCCGACAAGTTCGGGCCGCGCGGGCATTGCTGAATTGGAAGCAGGAAATGCTCGCAGAGAAAGCCCTCGTGGCGCTGACCGCGCTGAAACGCCTGGAGTTCCGAACGCGGCCTCCCGGTGCAGGAGGGCACACGCGATCAAGTGCGTCGTGCGCTCGAGGCCGCCGGCGTTCTGTTCGTCGACTCCGATCGCGGTCGTGGGGTCATGCTCCTGAACGAGGCGCCGCCTCAGCCAGCCCGGCGTCGTTCACGCATCCCGGCTTGAGCGCGGGCATCCATAACGCAACGGAAAGGTAGTGGACTTCGTAGGAACCGACGAATGCAAACGCCACCGCTTGACCCGCCTGTTTCCGACACCGCTCCTAGTGCCGGCGTCCTCACGAGTTACGACGAACAGCATCTCGTGACGTATCTGCGTTTGCTCGATGCGGAGGAGGAGGGGGCGGACTGGCGTGAGGTTGCCCTGATCGTCCTCCACATCGATCCGGCACGCGAGCCCGATCGAGCGCGCCGGGCCTGGGACACGCATCTGGCCCGAGCTCGATGGATGACCGAGAACGGCTATCGGCATCTGCTGCGCGGGGGCGCGCCACACTAGCCGCGATCCCGTTCCTTGCCGCCACGGCAACACGCGTTGCGGCGCCGGGGCGTACTGAGCCGCCGCCCTCGCGCTTATCATCCCTACAGGCCGACTGGACGCCTCGAAAAACCGGTTGTTTTTCGGGACGAATCGGCCGATCCCGGCGTGGGGTGCGGGGGATCGGCAATGGCGGGACAACCGGGATTTTTCGATGGCGAGGAACGGCTGAAGGCGCTCTCGGCGGCGGGCGACCCGCTGGAACGGCTGGCGGCGGCGATCGATTTCGAAGTGTTTCGCAGGGAACTGGAACGGGCGCTGGCGCGCTCGGACCGGGGCAAAAGCCTGCCCCTGGCCTGAACAGGGGGCGGGCGCCCGCCCTATGACCCGGTGCTGATGTTCAAGGTGTTGGTATTGCAGACGCTGTACACGCTGTCAGACGATCAGACCGAATACCAGCGGAAGGATCGGCTGTCGTTTATGCGGTTTGTCGGGCTGGCCTTGCGCGACCCGGTGCCCGATGCCACGACGATCTGGCTTTTTCGCGAGCAGCTGGCCCGGGCCGACGCGGTGGAGCGGTTGTTCGAACGGTTTGACGCGCTGCTGCGCGCCGGGGGCTGGCTGGCGATGGGTGGGCAGATCGCTGACGCCACGGTGATCGCGGCGCGCCGGCCGCGGCTGACCCAGGCCGAGAAGCAGACGATCAAAGGCGGCGGGGTACCCGCCGAGTGGAAACCGGCGCGACGCGCCCAGATCGACCGCGACGGGCGCTGGACGATCAAGCGCGGGGGCAGGCGCGAGGCGCCGCCGGGTGCGGGCCACCGGCGCCAGCCGGAGATCGCGGTGCCGATGTTCGGTTACAAAAATCATGTCAGCATCGACCGCGAGCGCGGTTTGCTGCGGCGCTATACGGTGACCCATGCGGCGGCTTATGACGGCGGCCCGCTCGGTGCCGTGCTCGACCGCGACAATACCGCCAGTGATGTCTGGGCCGACACTGCCTACGCTCGGCCGCCAATCTCGACCTGCTCGAGCGCCGCGGGCTCAAGCCGCAATTCCAGCGCAAAAAGCCGCGCGGTCGCGACATGCCGGCGCACATCGCCCGCGGCAATGCCACCCGCGCCCGGGTGCGCTCGCGCGTCGAGCACGTCTTTGCCGCCCAGAATGCCGGCTCGGCCTGGTCGTTCTCACGATTGGCCTGGTCCGCGCCGGCGCCAAGATCGGGCTGACCAATCTCGCCTACAATCTGACCCGGCTGGCTTGGCTCCAGCGACAAACCGCGCCGATCTGAGCCGGCAAGCCGCCAAAGCCGCCAAACCGGCCCGTCGCAACCTCCCGACTCACCGGCGATTGCCGGGACAGCCGCCGCTTCACCGCCCGGTCCAGCACCAACCAGCGCCAAACGCCGGGTAAATCGAGGTGTCCGATCGGCTTGAACCCGTCCGCCGTATTAGAGCGGTTGCCGGTCAGGTTGCATAACCGGCCTTGGTAAAGAAGTTGCGGCATTCCTGCGGCGGCTAGCGATCGAGGGTGCGGGCGATGACCTGCCACAGGCCGTCGCGAGTTCGCTCGGCGGCCTGACGCAGCGCCGCCTTGAACTTGGCGAAGGCCGGCTCGATCGGATTGAGGTCAGGGCTGTAGGGTGGCAGGTTGACGCGTTGGGCGCCGTGCGCGGTGATCGCCTCGGCGATGCCGGCGACCTTGTGGCTGCTTAGATTGTCGAGCAGGACGATGTCGTCCGGGCGCAAGGTCGGCGCCAGCATCTGCTCGACGTTAGCGTCCCGCCGCCGATCGGGCGGACGCCCCTTGCGCCGCCGCCGCCACGCGCTGCCGCAATCCCCCGAATATGGTGCCGGCATATCGTCCCCCAACGACATGTTGGGTCACCATTGTCGCCGATCCGCTCCCACTCGGAACGCTCTATGTTTGCGAATCTACCCGATCGGAAACCGCTCTAACGATTGCCCGAAGCCTTGAAGAGACAAAGGCGCCCGGCCGTGCGCCGCGCGCAGCGTGACCAGGGAATTCATCCGCTGCGCCCGAAAGCTCGGCTTCACAGCGCTGCGCTTCCATGATCTTCGCGGCACGCACGAAACCCTGCTGCTGGACGCCGGGGTCCCGGTTCACGTTGTCGCTGCCCGCCGCGGTCATGATCCTGCGATCCTGCTTCGTACATATGCCCGTCGGACCAAGAGGGCCGATACGAGCGCTGCTGCGGTGATCGGAACCTTGTCAGAACGCGTTCTGGGCGTTAGCTAGGAAAGTTGGGTCCAAGTTGGGTCTAAACTGGTGATGGTTGCTACATGTTCTCAGGGCTTACCGGTACAAGATATTGATTTGAATATCACGGATGGGTGGCCGAGCGGTTTAAGGCACCGGTCTTGAAAACCGGCGTGGGTGAAAGCCCACCGTGGGTTCGAATCCCACCCCATCCGCCACTTCGAACAGAACTGCGAACGCCGGGCGTAGCCGACCTTACGCCGGCCGCCGCGGTGAGCGTCTGAAGCAGATTGCTCTTCGAGCCGATGATCGCGGACCTCGCGGTCCGCGACCTCGACCCGCTGGGCGAGCGCACGGAGGTGATCGCGGCGGTAGCCGCCGCCATCGATCCTGATCCGCTCGCGTGCCGTCCTGGCGAACCTCTGGACCATTTGCGGGCGTGATGGATTGCTGGGCTGACGACTCCAGCATCGCTGCGGCACGCATCGGCGTCAGCTCGTGCCTGGTCGCGGATCGTCTTGAGGCTCGCGACGCGCTCCTTCAACGCCGGGTCGTCCAGATCGGCCACGCCCGACTCGATGGCGTCATAGAGCCGCTTCAGCCGTAGATCGGTCTCGGCTGCGCGCTTGTTCAGCTCGCGCGATGTGCTCGCGGCGGCGCTCGACGCGCTCCTGGCGGCGGTCGAGGACGGACGCCGAGGATCTCCTCGAGCCGCTCCGGCTGCAGCAGACGCGTCTGCAAGGTGCTCCGCAACAAGGCCGTCCAGCTTCTCCATCGGGATCGACCGGCCCTTGCAGCCGGTCTCACCCTGCCGTGCCTTTGATCGAGCAGGTGTAGTAGCGATACCGCCCTCCCTTTCCGGTCCTGAGCGTCATCGCGCCGCCGCAGTCGGCGCAGAAGCAGATGCCGGTAAGGAGAGTCGGGACCGCTAACAACGCGCGCCGGCGTGACCTTCGGATTGCGGGCGCGCAGATGCGCCTGCACCGCGTCGAACGTCGCTTGGTCGATCAGCGGCGGCACGTCGACAGTGACGATCTCGCTGATGGGCTTCAGCGTCTTGTTCTTGGCGCGCTTGTTGAACTCGTGCTCGGCCGATATAGGTCGTTCGCGTCAGGATGCGGTGAACCTGGCCGACGCCCCAGCGTCCGCCATCGCGGGTGAAGATGCGGTGCTGGTTGAGATGGGTGGCGATGTTCTTGACGCCCATCGGGCCGGTCGTGCCGTCGCCTTCCAAGGCGAGGCGATAGATCAGCCGGATCGTGTCCGCGTGCAGCGGGTCGATTTCGAGCTTCTTCTTGACCTTCGCACCGCGCTGCTCGGCCGCGACCACGCGATAGCCGATCGGCGGCAGCGAGCCGTTCCAGAACCCTTGCCGCGCGTTCTCCTTCAGCGCCCGGAGAACGTGCTTGGCGTTCTCCTTGGACTGGTATTCGTCGAACAGCGCCATGATCTGCCGCATCATGACGTGCATCGGATCGTCGCCCATCTCCTGGGTGATGGAGACGAGCCTGAACACCGTTCTTCGCCAGCTTGCGGACGTAGAACTCCAGCTCGAAGTGATCGCGGAAGAAGCGCGAGAAGCTGTGAACGACGACGATATCGAATGGCGCCGGCCTGCCGGTGCCCGGCTTCGATCATGCGCTGGAATTCGGGCCGGCGGTCATTGGTGGCGGATGCGCCCAGCTCCACATAGGTTTCGACGAGCTGATAGCCGCGTGCGGCGCAGTACGCTTCGCCTTGCCGCTTCTGATCCGAGATCGAGACATCGGGCTACCGAGGATAATCACAATTTTTCAACGATGCAGATGAAGTTAGAGCAATTTACCCACAAACTAACCCTCGATCGCGCTATCGATGCAGATGGACTTTGGACGAGGACCTTGGACGCTCTACCTGGGGCATCGGGATAAAGAGCAACCTTTTGGGCTCGAGGCTGAATGCGCGGCTCAAGCGCCTGCCAGCCAGACCCGATGTTCGCTGAGTGATCGGCGGCCCGGCTCTCGACATGCAGAATCTCGAGGGTTGTGCCGGTGGCCGGCACAGAGCCTCATGCATGGGAGACGGGCCGGATGGATGATATCGGCTATGTCGGGTTGGATGTGCACAAGCCTGCCCTCGCGAAGGCGGGGAGCGACGGTCGCCGTGGCGCTTGCCGAGGGTGGCCGCGGCGGCGAGGTTCGCCAGGTCGGGAATTTCGAGAATCGTCCCGAGCTTTTGACGAAGCTGGCGGCACGGCTGAGCAAAGGCGTGCGTCGGCTCAGCTTCTGCTACGAGGCCGGACCCTGCGGGTATGGACTGCACCGGATGCTGACCGGTTGCGGGCACGACTGCGTCGTGGTGGCGCCGTCGCTGATCCCGATGAAGGCAGGCGACCGGGTCAAGACTGATCGCCGCGACGCGCTGATGCCGGCCAAGCTTCATCGGGCGGGCGAGCTGACGGCGATCTGGATACCCGACGCGGCCCATGAAGCGATGCGCGACCCCTGCCTGCGCCGGGGCAGGCTCTGGTGCGCGCCCGGGCGACGGCGGGCGGGTGCTCTCCAAGGCACGCCAGCATCTGCAAGGTTTTCTGCCGCGCCACGAGCGGATTTACCGCGGGACCCGCGCCTGGACGTTGGCCTATCGCCGCTGGTCAGGATTGATGGTCGGCGCGTCTATACCTGCGAGGCCAAGCGCCGCATCAATGTCGTCACTACGGGCGAGGCGGTAGGCAATGACACGCGCGTCGAATTCGGCGCCAAGCCACTCTTCTTGGCGAGTTCAGGGTCGCAAGGCGTCGAGGAAGAAGGCGTCGCTGTCGGGTCCAGAGCCGGGACGCAGCACGCGATTGGCGAGCGCAACCAAGAAGGTGTGAAAGGTGACGAATCCTTCCTCCGCGAGGCAGTGACGTAGCGCAGCGAAGGTGCGGTGACTTTCCTCGGCGCCATAGGCGTTTGGGAAGGCCCGAGCGGCGATCGCAATTTCGCTGCCGCCGTGGCCGTTGACGACCGTCTCGAGGAAGCGGCGGGGATCCTTGGCCGGTGACGTCATCAACCACCGGCGACTGGAATAAGATGGCGAGCGTCTGACCGAGGCTTAGATCGGCGGTACCGTCAGCGAGATTGCCGGCGGCTTGACGAGGCTGATCGACTTGGCGATCGCCTCGTTGCCGAGCGCTGCCAGCATTAGTTGGGCGAGCCATTCCCGTGCGGATGAATTATCGACGGCCTTAAGATACGGTCCGTGTACCGCTTGGTCATGAACACGCGCGGTGCGCATCGCACGGGACTGCGGCCCAAATTCATTCACCAACTCGGACCAAAGGGCTTCGGGGAGTCGAAGCCTGAGGCAAATGGCATCTACGGAAATACTGAAGCCGAGCGCGGCGGCCCTACCATTGGCCTCGAAACTGAACTCCCTGTCGAACGAACGGCCGTCGCGAAACCGAATGTCGGCATCGCTGCCAAGTGCCATGCGCCGCGCCTCGACGGGAACTCATGCCTGGTTTGTCCGCCGGCGGCAGTAATATCTCACTAAGCGGCGCCGCCGAATGTACGCTTAGCTGGCTGAGATTACTGAGAGGTCCACATGACTGACCCGAAAGGCATCCGGAATTGGCGTCGACTCGATGAT
This sequence comes from uncultured Alphaproteobacteria bacterium, assembly GCA_963795485.1. Lineage (GTDB taxonomy): Bacteria > Pseudomonadota > Alphaproteobacteria > ATCC43930 > CGMCC-115725 > AP-15. The sequence goes on along the minus strand of CAWCIL010000001.1, from coordinate 233,800 downwards.
CGGATCACCACATCCGGCCAGCCGACCGAACCGCAACTCGCTGACATCAAGGCGCTTGGCGTCCGCCATGTCGTGAACCTCGGTCTGCATACGCACGAGAAGGCTCTGCCGGACGAGGCGGGCAGCATCAGCCGTCTCGGCATGACCTACATCCATATCCCGGTCGATTTTCAGAGGCCGACTGACGAGGACCTTGATCAATTCTGCTCCGTGATGGAGGAGTTGAAGGACGTTCCGGTGCACATCCACTGCATTGCAAACTACCGGGTCTCCGCGTTCTTTTATAGGTATCGCCGGGATGTGCTGGGCATGGACGAGCCGCAGGCCCGCGCCGAGATGGAGGCGATCTGGCATCCGGAGGGCGTCTGGGCGGACTTCGTTAGTCGCTGAGCCCTCCAGTGACGTTATCCCACTGCGCTTCTCTTAAGACATCTCGCCGTCATTGACGAGATCGATGCCCGACGCGACCTGTTTCTTGACCATCTCGGTAACGGCCTGACTGATCCGCTCCGCCAGTGCCGCGCGGTCGACCGGCACGCCTTCCTCCTTGGCGAACATCGCCCGGATCACGTCATCCGGGCGCGGTAGGCTGCCAGTGTGGGTGGTCAAAAAGCGGTCGAACCCAAAGCCATCAGAACCTCTGACAGACTCGCATCGCCGCTGTTCGCGCGGTCGAATTAAACAATCAAGCTCTCTGGTCTCCCGCCGCCGATATCCAGCAAAGGCCATTCGACGGGCTTTGCCCATTGCCGTCGGTGCCCGACGCGAGGGCCGTCGTGCCGAGCTGATGATCAGGCCGGGAAACGAATTATCGAGCGCTCCTGGGCGGCGACCGTCGAGTTGAGCCCGCCGCCGGGGATCGCCAGCAGCGGGAAGCCCGAGCCGACCTCTTCGTAATGAATGCGAACTTGGCCTCTTTCATAGAACGGCGCGGCTTTTCTCTCTTTCGCAATTCACGTCGTCATCCCGCGCGAGCGAAGATTTAGAGGAATTGACGGTGCGCTTCCTCCTGGTCCACTTTTGCGGGGACGACGGGTTGACGGACACCGCCCGCTACCGCGCTGCGGCGCGCATCGGGATGTGTGCTTTCAAGAAGCGGCGCACCCGGTCGATCGTGCGTTGCCTCAGTTCCTCCGGCTCCTTCCACGGGTAGACCGTGATCTCGGCGTTCGGCGCCAGCGAGGCGACATCGATCGAGGTCTGCAGCGGATGCCCCGGCACGTCATCCGGCAGCACCAGCATTGGCGTGCGGCAGTTCCTGATGAAGTTGCGCGACACGCTGTACAGAAAATCGGGCTGCACCGCGTATAGGTTGTGCAGGTATCTCTCGATGGCGTCCATCGACACGTCAGGCCGCCGCTTCATGAAGTCGGGTACCCAGTTCTCCTTACTATGGCGGTACATGACGGTCGGGTTTTCCGGCCGATGGCCGACGCTCTGGCAGAAGACGGCGGCAACGACGCGGTTGGGTGCCCGCTGCATCAGCTTCCCGGCAAAGCAGCCGCCGATGCAGTAGCCCATATAGAAGAACTCGCGGATGCCGAGGTGGTCCATCAGCCCGAGCTGGTCGTCGGCGAACGCGTCCCACGGGTCATCGACCTGCACGGGACCGGAGGATTCGCCGCCATTGGCGTTGCGCTGGTCCATCGTGATGCAGCGGAAGTCGCTCTTGAACGCTTCCATCGCGTTGATCACCGCGGTCGGCCAATTACTGACGCGCGAATTGAGGCCACCGCCGGGGGTAACCAGGAGCGGGAAGCCGCTGCCCGTTTCCTCGTAGCGAATGCGGACGTCGTCCTTTTGATAGAACGGCATGGCAGTCTCCTCCAAGGTTGCGGCCGCAGCGCCCGTTGCGGCCGGCAGGGTGCGCAGGCAGGCATGTCCGATTTCGACGCTCAGCCGACGCTGAGCCTCCGCCTGACCTTCGACCGGACATATCCCAAATCCGACCCTCTGCACAACTGCGCGTTATCGCCGCGATGACTGGCGGGCTTGCGCCGGCTTCTCATCGGCTGCCGCTACCCGACAGCGTCCACAGAAATGCTATAATCGGCGATACCGCGTCCGATCGGAGAGTCCGGATGAACGAAATTCCGAGTTGGCACATCGTCGGCGAGTGGTTCGACAACTGCAGCTGCGCAGTTCCCTGCCCGTGCACCTTCGCCCAGGCGCCCGACAACGGTTTTTGTGAAGTTGGTGCTGTTTTGGCACGTCCGCGAGGGCCATTACGGTGATGTCAAGCTCGACAATCTGAGCTTTGTGCGGGTCGGCCGCTGGGAGGGCGACCTCTGGGCACGACAGGCCAGCGGGGTCGCCGGCATGTATATCGACGATCGTGCCGACGACCGACAGATGGAGGCGCTTCCGGCGATCATCGGCGGCCGCGCCGGCGGCTTCCCCGGCTGGGTCAACGAATGCTTCGCCGGCGGGCGGCAGAGCCGTGGCGTCGAGCGCGCCAAGATCACCTACGAAATCGCACCCGATCTCGGGCATTGGGGCGTCGAGATCATCGGCAAGGTCAAGGCCTGGGCCAAGGCGATCAGCGGCCCCACCAGCCCGCCCGGGAAGTATCCGCAGCTGATCAACGCGCCGGGCAGCGAGACTGGCCCCGGACCGCAGCTCGTGACCTGGGGTAAGGCGACGATCCTCTCGGTCGACGCGCATGGCTTCAGGTTCGACTACACGCTCAATTCGGCCAAGCACATCCCGTTCGACTGGGAGGGACCTTGACCGGTTGGCGGCTCTCTCGGCCGCAGGTTGAAGGCCCGCCCGGCGCGATGGGCCCGGCCGGCATGGCCGAGATGTCCGGCAAAGTGACGCCCGCCGCGTCGGATCACCCTGGCCTCTATCGATTTTCGATCAAGACCGGGATGGCCGGCAAATGGGAGCTTGTTCTAACAGCGAAGGTGCCGGGGGAAACGGCGCCGGTCACCGGCAAGGTGATCTACGACGCCAGGTGAGCCATCCGGGGGCTGGTCGTCTAGGCGGTCCAGGTGAACGGCGCGTAGTGCCCGTTATTGCCTTTGCCGATCAGGCTCAGATCAAGGCCGAAACCCTTGACATGCATTTCCTTCGACCGGGCGAGCGCCAAGCGGCGGTTGGCCGGATGCGCCGTATTGTCGATATAGAGCGGGTCGCCGCTGCGGTTGCGGGAGGCGACGCCGTCGATCTCGAACGCCAAGATACCGGGGATCGCGGCCGAGCGCTTGAGCCCCTCGATTTGAACCTCGATCGGTTTGAACTCAACCCCACGGAAGTCGCCGACGAGGTTCTGGCGGATGAGCGCCGGCATACCGCCGGCTTCGCCTCCGAGGATGGCGGCAAGCGCGGCGCGCTGGGGGTCGTTGGCGCTATCCTCGACCACGCCCGCAAAAATCCAGTTGCCGTCAGCCATCACCCGGCCCGAGCGGATCACCAACGCGAATTTAAGCCCATCCAGTTTGGTCTCGCCGAAATGGCCTTCGTCGATGCGGAACACCATCACTGCGGTGCAGTGGTCGTGCGTCGCCGCCTCCTGCGGGTTCGTATAGATGCAGGGGCAGAGATAATCGCAGTTGCAGCTCTCCATATACTCGCCACGAAGCGACCATTTCGGTTCCGGCATGACGGTCTCCTACCCGTGAGGTTCGCTCAAAGCGTCTAGGACGGCTTCGTATTTTCTCGATTGTGCGCCATTCACGAACCGCTGCATACGGCGCAAGGTTGTCATGCAGCATTATGCGAATGGCTATGTCAGTAGGGGTCGCCGGCACAAATAGCACCGCCCAACGCGTTTTTGGCCGGGCGCCCCAATCTGCCGCACGGTCGGTGGCTTCAACGATGGGGGCGGGCGGCCGCGCCGTCCGACCCAGCCAGGGCGCGTCACAAATCGAGCGCGTCGTCGGGCCGGATGGTTTATCTTCGCGCGACCTTGGCGACCCACGCCGCGCGCGCCAGGCATAGGAGGGAGGACAGAAATGGCAAAGAAGCCCTACATCATCGCGCTCGAAGAGCATTACCTGGACCCCGAGGTCAAGCAGCTCGGCGGCGGTCCCGGTGCCGGTCGCGATATCGTCGAACGGCTCGACGATCTGGGCGCGCTGCGCATCCGCGAGATGGACGAGGCCGGCATCGATCTGCAGGTCCTGTCGCATTCGATCCCCGGACTGCAGGCGGTCGACGCCGAAGCCGGGCCGCCCTTGGCGCGCCGCACCAACGACCGGCTCCACGAGGCGGTTCAGCGCACCCCAGATCGTTTTTCCGCCTTCGCCGTGTTGCCGACCGCCAATCCGCGCGCCGCGGCCGACGAGCTGGAGCGCGCCGTCACCAAGCTCGGCTTCAAGGGTGCCATGGTCAACGGCATGACCGGGGGCGTTTTTCACGACGATAAGCGGTTCTGGCCGATCTGGGAACGCGCCGCCAAGCTCGACGTGCCAATCTATATCCATCCCGCGCTGCCGCATCCGGCGGTCATCGAGGCCTATTACAAGGATTACGCGCAGGCGCATCCCGGAATCTTGCGTGCCGCCTGGGGCTTTACGGTCGAGACCGCGACCCAGGGCCTGCGCTTCGTCTTGAGCGGCGTGTTCGATGCCCATCCCGGCCTCAAGATCATCCTCGGGCACATGGGCGAGGGATTGCCGTTTCTACTGTGGCGAATTAGCCATGGGCTGCGCGCGACGATGAAGGAGCAGACCTTCCGCGACATCTTTTGCGAGCATTTCTGGATCACGACGAGCGGCTTCTTTTCGGATACGGCACTCCTTTGCAGCATGATGGAAATGGGCATCGACCGCATCCTGTTCTCGGTCGATTACCCGTTCGCCGAAAACCCGCCCGGCACCGATTGGCTGAAGACGCTGCCGCTCGGCCCCGAAGACACAGAGAAACTGCTGAACGGCAACGCTCGCCGCCTGCTCAAGCTCTGAACGGGGCGGCCGCCCACAGCAGTGTCTTAGCCTCGATGCGATCCCTGACGAACGGGCCGCTCGGGTTCGGACAACGGCGACGCCGGGCAATGCCCCAAACCGGACCAGATACTCGGGATCCTTTGCGGGAGCACCGCTGCGGGGGCCGGCGACGGCCGGCGTCCACATTGCGCATCACCGGTTTTGGAGCCGATAGCGCAGCCAAACCGCGCCGCCCTCCAAGACCTCGCAGCTCGCCAAGGTCATCGAGCGGATCGGCGCTGCGACGCCGGTATCATTGTCGCTGGAGTCGAAGATGCTCGGCGCGCCCTTCGCCCCATCGACGGCGGGGCAGATCGCAACGCTGATCTCGTCGATCAGGCCGGCCCGTAGAAAGGCCCCGTTCGAGCCGCCGCCGCCTTCGAGCAGCAGGCGTTCGATCCCCAGCTCGCGGTTCAGGATCTCGAGCGCCAATCCCAGATCGAGCTCCTGCTCGCCGGCAAAGATGTAGGAGACGCCATCCTGGCGGAGGCCCGACAAATGCGCGCCGGAGACCCGCTCGGTCAGCACCGCGACGATCGGGTCGCCGCCGATCTCGGACCGACCCCAGGCGATCTTGCCCTGCGCATCGAGCGCGATCCCGTAGGCGGGGGCATCGCGCCGGCCGAACCAATCTTCCCGCGGGTAGGTCTGGCCGGTCTGAAGGGGGTAGGCCTCGGATTTGGCGTATTCGCTGCCGGTCACCCGGCCGATCAGCCAGGAGCCGCCGCCGAGCTGCTCGTGCAAGCGCTCGAACAACCCCGCCATGCGGTTCTCGGCGGGCCGCCACCGACTGCCGAGAATGCGGCCGTCGACGCTCGCGTTCATGTGGCAGATTACATAAGGCTTCATCTTTGCGTCCCCATTCTTGGCGTCCCCTGCCGATAGCCGCGCTCAGCCGGGAAGGCGCCAGCCCATCCAGATGCTCAGGGCTTCGCCCATAACCAGCTCGAGATCCCGGGCCTCGGTGAACACCGTCACGCATTGCGGCCGGAAACAGGGCATTCGTGCGATGTCGGTGCCCCAGAACGTCCCGCACCGAACGCGTCGATGTAGCAATACAGGTGCTCCTAAAAGCCGCGGAACGGATACGCGTCTTCGGCATAGCCGGGCTGACCGGTCGCCTTGACCGCGATATTGGCGTGTTTGGCGAGCGCCAGCGGCTCGGGCTGGGAGCGATAGTTGGGTTAACCGCCGTTCCCCGGCGGCACGGCCATGTTGACGATCAGTTTGAGCCGCGGGTGACGCTCCGCGATCTGGCCGACAGTCGGCAGGAACAACGCGGCGGCGAGCGCCACCGGTACCCGGCCTGCCGGCTGGCCCCGTAGGCTATGCGCAGGCGAGACTTGCCGACCGTTGGTCTTGGGTTCATTCTCGATTGAGCAACGCGGGGGCGCGGCATGAGTAGTACACCGCATGATGGTCTGATTGCGGTGGTCAAGCGTGACTGCCCGACCTGTGAATTGATAATGCCGGTTCTAGGAGATCTGGCGCAGCGTGTCGGCCTGCAGGTCTACACCCAGGACGATCCGAGATTTCCCGAAACCGTTCCCAGCCGCATCGACGACACCGGTCTCGATATTTCGCATCGCTTGAAGATCGAAATCGTGCCGACGCTGATTCGCATCGAGCAGGGGCGCGAGATCGACCGCACCTTTGGCTGGGACCGCGGCGAGTGGGAACGGGTCGCGGGTGTCGCCGGTCTGGGCTTGGACCTGCCGGATTCCAGGCCGGGCTGCGGCGCCAAAAACATCGAACCAGGGGTGTTCGAGCGGCTGAAAATCCGGTTCAACGAAACCGGGCTCAAATCGCGCCGCATCGCCATCGGCGAAGACGAGGACGAGCAGGAGGCGATGTACGAGCGCGGCTGGTCGGACGGGCTGCCGTTGGTGCCGCCGACCGAGGAGCGGGTGCTGCGCATGCTCGACGGCACCGCGCGTGACCCGCAGCAGGTGATTGGGCTGATTCCGCCGGCCTTGCAACCGGCGACGATTGAAAAGATTGCGGTGAATGCCGTGATGGCCGGGTGCAAGCCGGAATACCTGCCGGTCGTGCTCGCTTCGGTCGAGGCCGTGCTCGACGAAGGCTTTGCGATGCATGGCGTGCTGGCGACAACGATGTTCGTCGGTCCGGTCGTGGTCGTGAACGGGCCGATCCGGCGGCGCATCGGCATGAATGCCAAAGGCAACGTGCTCGGCCAGGGCAACCGGGCCAATGGCGCGATCGGCCGCGCCTTACAGCTGGTGATCCGCAATATCGGCGGCGGTCGGCCGCAGGAGGTCGACCGCGCGACACTGGGCAATCCCGGCAAGTACACCTACTGCTTCGCGGAGGATGAGGAAGGCTCGTGCTGGGAACCGCTCTCGGTTGAACGCGGGATCAAGCCCGGGCAGTCGGCGGTCACGGTCTTTGCGGGCTTTGGTCTGCAGGGCATGGTCGACCAGAAATCGCGCGAGCCGGAAAGCCTGGCGCGTAGCTTCGCCGAGTCGTTGAAGGCAATCCATAATGTTAAGTTGGCGCCCTGCTGCGACGCGCTGCTGGTAATCTGCCCCGAACATGAGCGCACGTTTCGCAACGCCGGCTGGTCGAAGGCACGGGTCTACGAAGAGCTCTACAAGCTGTGCGAAATCCCCGGCGAGGAGTTGGTCGCTGGTGCCAAGGGCATTGCCGAAGGCGGGCCGGCCTCGCTCGCGGGCAGGAGCATCAACAAGTTTCGCCCCGGCGGGCTCATGATCGTGCGCGCCGGCGGTGGGGCCGGGATGTTTTCCGGGATTATCGGCGGGTGGTCGTCGAGCGGTCCCCGCGGCAGCATCCCGATAACCAAGGAGGTGCGGAATTGACTGTCCTACTCGATCCCACGTCGGAGCAATCTCCGACCATCAGACCGCGGTTGCCGCGGCCCGATAAGCTCGACGGGCTGACCGTCGGCATTCTCGACATCGCCAAGGCGCGCGGCGACGTGTTCCTGAAGCGGCTGGGCGAACGGTTAGGCGAGCGCGGAATCGCGTTCAAGCACTATGCCAAGCCGACCAACACGCGGGTCGCACCGCTGGCCCTGCGGCAGCAGATCGCCACCGAAGTCAACCTCGTCGTCGAAGGGCTGAGCGACTGAGGGTCCTGCATATCGTGCTGTACGCATGACATGGCGGACCTCGAGGCGCGTGGTATTCCGACTGTAGGCGTGGCGACGACGGAGTTTATTCAGGGTGCGGAGGCGCAAGCCAAGGCGCTTGGCACTGACCCGGCCCTGGTGTTCATCCCCCATCCGGTGCAGGACCGCACCGATGACGAATTGCGGGCATTGGCGGACGAATATTTCGACGCGATTCTGAAGCTATTGGTCAAATAGCCATTAGGGCGGGATGAGTTGCGCCGCTAAGCCACCACTGCCATCACGATCGAACTCACGGCGCATCGCGTCTCAACAGTCGATCGGAGGTAGGTAGATTGCGCCAATCGGCGAAAGACCGGCATGAACGATCCCGTGGATGGGCTGATCATCGGCGCGGGCGCATCGGGCGCGGCCGTCGCATAGAATATGCAACGCCGATATCCTAGACACTCGGGGAGGAGACACGGCCATGAGCGACGGTGTGCGGCTGGAGGACGATTCCGGCCTCGCCGGCAAGGTGGCAATCGTTACCGGCGGGGGCGCCCCCGATGCCGGCATCGGCAACGGCAGGGCGGCGGCGCTGCTGTTGGCCCGAGCGGGCGCCAAGGTGATGGTCGTCGATATCCTGCGCGAGGCCGCCGAACAGACCGTGTCGATGATCGCCGCCGAGGGCGGCACCGCTGCATCGTTCGTCGCCGATGTTGCCGAGGAGAGCCAGTGCAAGGCGCTGGTCGAGGCCGCGGTGCGAGAGTTTGGCCGGCTCGATTTCCTCGACAACAACGTCGGCATCGGCGGCCGCGGCAGCGTGGTTAACACGCCGGTCGATCTATGGCGCCGAATCATGCAGGTCAATGTCGACAGCATGTTCTTGGTCTCACGCTATGCCATCCCCGCGATGGTCGAGACTGCAGGCGGGGGTGCCATCGTCAACGTGTCGTCGATCTCGGCGCTGCGGCCGCGGGGCTTGACCGCGTATTCGACCTCGAAGGGCGCGGTCATCGCGTTGACCCGGGCGATGGCGGTCGATCACGGGCCGCAGAAGATTCGCGTCAATTGCGTGGCGCCGGGGCCGATCTACACTCCGCGCATGTATACCGGGCAGATGACCCCGGCCGGCCGCGAGGCGCGCCGGAAGGCATCAGTGCTAGGTCTCGAGGGGCTTGGTTGGGACATCGGTCACGCCGTCCGGTTTCTGCTGTCGGCGCACGCGCGGTATATCACCGGGCAGACGCTGGTCGTCCACGGCGGGGCGAGCCTCGTTGGCCCGGCACGCGCTCCCGGCACGTGACGGCGCCGCACGGGATGATTTCCAAAGGAAAAGTGTAGTCAACCGACTGCGCCGTCCGGGACCCGGGCGAGCTATTGGGTCGCCGATTTCAAAGAACCCCAGCTGGTCACGGGTGACCCGGGGACCGGCGATGTCGCCCGAAGTGACGACGTTGTATGAGGCACACCGCCGGCCGCGGCAGGCGCTTTCCGACCAGTTCGACGACGCGTCGCGCTGGTTCGCGCGATGACCTCGCTGGTTCTCCCCTTCAGCATTGCCGCGACTTAGTCCCCGGTCGCAAGCTCAGCGAGCATTATCGGCAAGGCCGAGCTGCTAAATCTGCGCCAGCGCACAGGCGGTGAGAGTGAGGCGTCCAGCTCTACACGCCAATCGCGAGGCGCGGCAACAGCGAGGGGGAGCTCGTGTGGGGCGCTGAGGCTCGCCCATCAAAAACTGTGGACACCGCCTTCTGGAGCCTTGAACAGAGCGATGATGCAATGTGTAATGCCAACACGGCACCGACAACTGAGCGCGTGAGGGTGGCCGCGCGACAAGCTGCCCAATGCAGGTCCGCACCGAACGAGCGCAGTCCCGGAAACCCAAATCTGTGGCCCTCTAATGACTACGATTAGCCCGACAGTTTTTCTCGTCGATGTTGACAACACCCTGCTCGACAACGACCGTATTCAAAGCGACCTCAAGCGCCATCTCGAACGTGAGTTTGGCGCCAACTGCCGCGACCGCTACTGGACGATCCTCGAAGATCTCTTCACCGAACTCGGCTACCGGGATTATCTGGGGGCGCTGCAACGCTATCGGGTTGAGCACCCAAAGGATATCCACCTGCTAACGATGTCCTCTTATCTGGTGGACTATCCATTCGCCAATCGCCTCTACCCCGGGTCGCTCGACGTGCTGGAACGGTTCCGGGACTGCGGTCCGACGGTGATCCTCTCCGATGGCGATGTCGTCTTTCAGCCGCGCAAGGTGGAGCGGTCCGGGATCTTCGAGGCCGTTGACGGCCACGTGCTGATCTACATCCACAAGGAAGAGGAACTCGACGACGTCGCGCAGCGCTACCCGGCCGCACATTACGTTCTGGTCGACGACAAGCCGAGAATTCTGACTGCGGTCAAGAAGGTCTGGGGCGACCGGGTGACGACCGTGTTACCGCGACAAGGCCAGTATGCCCACGCCGCTGATGCCGCCTCTTATCCGGCGGCGGACCTGACCGTGGAGCGGATCGGAGACTTGCTTGAGTATGACCTCGCTGCCTTGCTCACGCGCGAGCGGCCGATTTCGTGAGCCATGACCCTGGTTTCGGCTGGCCTCGTCGCCCTGCCGCGTGCTTCCAGGCGGCGCAGGTCCGCAGGGCAGCCGCAGATCCGGCCGGTGCGCCGGTTTTCGGTTCAATTCAATAGTAGCGCGGGATCGGACCGTTCTGTGGCGTGGCGCGATCGCTGAGATCGAGCATCACCTCGTGAACGTAACACCAGCCCCAGCCTTCGGGTGGGTCGTAGCCTTCGATAATCGGATGGCGCGTCTGGTGAAAGTGCTTCGTGGCGTGACGGTTCGGCGAGTCGTCGCAACAGCCGACGTGGCCACAAGTCCGACATAGCCGCAGATGGAGCCATTCCGAACCGATCTCAGCCACTCCTCGCAGCCGAGTGCGCTCGGCGTCACATCGTGAATGGCTTCGGTATGGCTGCATTCGTCGGACATCAGTGTCTCCCGATTTTGGCAGGAAGTGGGGCTTTGTCCCGGATCGCGCGAGAAGGAGTGTGGTGGCGAGGACGTCGAGTCGGCCCTCAAATTCCTCTTCAACGCCATGGCGCCCAAGGCGGGTGAAGGCGATCCATTTCAGGGCATCCCTTCCATCCCTCCCGCCTCTACCACCAACGACCCGTCGGGCAACAATTGCACGCCGCAAGGAACCGGGTTCTGCGCATTTGTCGGCAATTTCGACGCCGACTTTGCCGCGACATTGAACGGCGGCCCGATCTCCGCGAAATTCAGCCCGGATAACACGCAGGACGGCGGCAATGTCGCCGGCAGCTTTGTCGGCTGGGAGGGGCTCGACCCCGACGGATTGTCGGAGACCGTGTTCGACGTGCATTCCGGGACCTTTCCGGGCACGCTGGCAAACATCGTCACCGGAACCGGCGGCACTCAGGTGCCGGTTCCCGAGCCGGGATCGCTCGCGCTCCTCGGCGCCGGGCTCGGAGCGCTCTCACTCGCGCGGCGGCGGCGCAAAACGCCCTCGAAGGCGCTGTAAAGAAATCCGACACTTCTGCAGCTACGGCGGCTCCTCGGGGAACCGCCAATTTTCTTGCGCCGGAGCCGCTATCGGTCCGATGCCGCCTCGTCTCGCAACCGGCGGAAATCGCCGAGCCAGCTCTCGTAGCGGCTCCAACGGTCGGCGGCGTCCCGGTAGACCGGCTGGCGCGCCTGCCACACGCTCGGCGTCATGATGATATGCTCGTTGCGCTCCGGGCTGAGACAGGCATCGTCCCAGTCGAGGCCGCAAAAGGCAATCATCGCGCGGGTCACCGATTCCGGGTTGGCGACCAACGCCTCGTAATCCATTTCAAAGAGGCAGGCGGCGGGCAGCGCCTGACGCCAATGCGTCATCAGCCGGGCATACTGCTCGTAATAGAAAACGATGTCCCCGCGGTCGTGCGCGAAATCGAGCGGATTGCCGAACGCGGTCGAATAGATCGACAGGCAGGTGTCGATCGGGTTACGGCGGCAATGGATGATGCGCGCCTGAGGCAAGGCCAGGTGAACAAGGCCGAGGACCAGAAAATTGGCCGGCATCTTGTCGGTGACGCGGCGCGCGGCGGGCGCGGCGGCGCGCAGCAGCGCAATGTATTCATCGGCGAGGCGGCGCAGTCGGTCCGGATGCAAGCCGCCCGACAGCGCGAGCCCGGCGAGTGCCTGGCGGTCGGTCCAGAAGCTCAGCTCGCCGGCCCCGCCGATGTTGCGATGACTCGACAGAATCTGCTCGACGAGGGTCGTGCCCGAGCGCGGCATGCCGACGACCAGCACCGGCAGATCGCCGGCCGAAGCTTCGGCCCAGCGGTGCAGGAAAAAGTCTGCGGTGAAGCCCGCGATCGTACGGTCAACGCCGGCCTTATGAGCACGCCGGTCGAACGAGCGCCCGGCCCGGCGCATCTGGTCGGCTTCGATCGCATGCGCGCGGTCGAAGTGCCGGATGGCGCTCGCACAATCGCCGAGATCGTCCCAAGCCTTGCCGAGCGCGTAGTGCAGCCGGCTGCGGTCGTGGCCGCTGAGCGTGCCGTCATCGACGAGCGCCAGCATTCCTTGGAGCAGCTGATCGTCGGCCGGGCCGATCCTCTTGCCGCGAACGAGAGCCACGTAGGCGGAGATACGCTTCGGCTGCAGCGCGATCGCCCGTTCGAGGCTGGCGGTCGCTTCGTCGAACCGGCCGAGGCGCTGCAGCAGAACGCCGAGCACCTGGTGGCCCAGATCGGACCGGGGATCGGCGGCGAGTGCGCGGCGCAAGCAGAGCGCGGCCTCGACGGCACGGCCGTGCTGGATCAGCGCTTCCGCCCGGTTGATCGCCGCGATCGTCGCATCGGGCTGCAAGACCGCGGCGCGTTCATAACACCGCGCCGCTTCCTCGGGCTCGCCGTGCTGGTAAAGCAGCCGGCCGAGATGGGTGAATGTCTCGGGGTGCCCCACATCGAGGCTGAGCGCGTGGCGAAACGCCGCTATTGCCTCCAAATCCCGCGACTGCCGCTCGAAAGCGAGACCGAGATTGTGATGAAACATCGCCGCGTCCCGTCGCAGTGCTATCGCCTGCTTGAAATGATTGATCGCCAATGGCACGCGGCCGGCCGTCAGATATGAGAGACCGAGATTGTTGTGGCTGCCGGGATCATCGGGCGCGAGCCGGACCGCATGCTTTGCCTCTGCAACCGCCTCGTCGCTCCTGCCCTCCGCGCGCAACACACCCGCCAATTCGTTGTGCGCCTCGACCGAGCGGCGGTCGAGACCGACCGCCTTGCGCAGCCATTCGATGCCCTCGGCCCCACGGCCGGTCCGTGCCGCAACCATGCCGAGCAGCAGCACGGCCGGGAAAAAATCGGGCGCCGTCGCCGCGAGGCGCCGGGCCGCGGCCTCGGCTGCATCGTATTTGCCGTCGCGATAGGCGAGCACCGCGTCGTATAGCCGTTGATCGCGGGCTTGCGTCGTCAGGCTCAGGCTGTCCTCGGCAGCCGGCTGCGAGGTCGCCGCGCCGCCTGCGTTTGCTCTTCCTTGCCGCATTGACCTCACGTTCGCGCGGGTGGCCACATGCGCCGGAAAATAGCATCGAGGCAGCCCCGGCGATAGGCAGCACGGTGGCAGACCGTGGCCACCGACCGTTCTTTCACGCTTGCTTCGTTGCCGGTGGCGTAGGAGAATAAGTCAGTAGAATAGGCATCGCTATTTTAAGAAATGTCGGTGACAATTCGGCATCGGAGCGGGGACGACGGATCGGCCGGCCTCGTCAACACATGTCGCGACGCCGCGACACTTCATCAGCAAGGTAAGCTCGACGAAGCCGCCCGCCGCTATGCCGCCGTCCTGTCGACCGACCCGCGGCATCCCGATGCGCTCAACCTGTTCGGGGTGCTGCGCGCTCAGCAAGGAAACTTCGACGAAGCCGTGAGCCTGCTGCGCCGCGCGGTCGAGCGCAACCCGGCCGCGGCACCCGTGAACAACAACCTCGGCATGGCGCTCAACCTGGCGAAGCGTTACGAGGAGGCAATTGCGCCGCTCGAAACGGCCATCGCCCTCAATCCCCAATACCCGCTGGCGCACAACAGCCTCGGCGTCGCGCTGAAAGGGCTCGGCCGCCATCAGCCGGCAGCGGCAAGCTTCGAGCGCGCCCTCGCCCTCAATCCGAACTACGTCGAGGCCCTCGGCAACCTCGGCTCTGCGCAAAGGGAGAGCGGCCGGTTTAGCGAGGCGCGCCGCTGCTATGAGCGGGTGCTCGCAATCGAACCGCGCAACGCGAGGATCCTCTTCGACATTGCACAATGCGGCGCGGTGCGCGCCGGCGATCCACACCTCGCCACGCTGGAAGCGATGGCCGAGAACGCGGGAGCGCTGCCCGAGGATCAGCAGATCTGGCTGCACTTCGCGCTTGGGAAGGCTTATCGCGACCTCGGACAAGACGAGCGGGCGTTCCGACATTTGCTCGACGGCAACGCCCTCAAGCGACGCCAAGTCGTTTATGACGAGGCTGCCCGCCTTGGCTGGTTCGATCGGATTCGCACGGCGTTTTCGGCAGAGCTGCTGAAGAGCCGAGCCAATTCCGGAAACCCTTCGGAGCGGCCGATTTTCATTGTCGGCATGATGCGCTCGGGCTCGACCTTGGTCGAGCAGATCCTCGCCAGCCATCCCGACGTCTTTGCCGCCGGCGAGCGGCCTGACTTCAGCGCGGCCTACCGCGAGGTTTGCCGGTCCTTTGATCCCCCGGCAATCTCCGCCGATATCAGGCCGCTCTTTACCGGTGAGCGGATCCGGCGATTGGGCGATCGTTATCTGGCGCGGTTGGAGGCTTTGGCGGCCGGCCGAGCCGCGCGGCGCGTCACCGACAAGATGCTCAGCAATTTCAGCGCGCTCGGCTTGATCCGCCTAGCGCTGCCCAATGCGCGCATTTTACATACGGTCCGCGACCCGATCGACACTTGCCTGTCCAGCTTTGCGCAGCTGTTTAGCGACGACCAGCCTTTCACCTACGATCTCGGCGAGCTCGGCCGCTATTATCGCGCCTACGCGCGTTTGACAGAGCACTGGCGGCGGATATTGCCCAAGGGCGCGTTTCTCGACGTCCGATACGAGGAACTCGTCGCGGATTTCGAAAACCAGGTTCGGCGCATCCTCGATTACTGTGGATTGGAGTGGAACGACGCCTGCCTGTCCTTTTACAAGACCGACCGGCCGGTGCGCACGGCGAGCCAGTTGCAGGTGCGCCAGCCGCTTTACCGCAGCTCCGTCGGGCGCTGGCGGCCCGACGGGACGGCGTTGCAACCGCTCCTCGAAGGGCTCGGATTGACTGGAGCGACCGGGCGAGGCGAGCATGCCGGAACTGACTGCCGCTAAGCTTACCAACCTGTTCGCGACGCCGCTGATGGTGCATGTGTGGAGCGATGCGGCAGCGCTGAACGAGGAGCTTCGCGCCCGTATTTTCGAGCACCAGAAGAAGAGCGCCGGCGAGCAAAAGACCAATATCGGGGGCTGGCACTCGGAGAGCGGCCAGCTCGAATTCTGCGGCGACGCCGGGCGGCGGCTGATCCGCCATATGTACGAAATGACCGACGAGGCAACCCGGCGGGTCCTGAGCGAATTCGGCCAACCGTTACGCGCAACGCGCTGGACATTGTACGCCTGGGCCAACGTCAACGGCCCCGGTGATTTCAATCGCGTTCACACCCATCCGGGCGCGACCTGGTCGGGCACGTATTATGTCGATACCGGCGAGCCCGACGACCCGGCGGCAGGGACGCCGATCCATCTGTTCGACCCGTGCCAAGGCCGGGCCAACCTGTTCCTGCCGCCGCTCGTCCCGTCGAGCTTCACGCAACGGCCCGAGCCCGGCATGATGATCCTGTTCCCGAGCTACCTGCCGCACATGGTCTTTGCCCATCGCGGCCGCTGCCCGCGGATATCGATCGCGTTCAACGCTCGCAAAGAGCCGTTTCCGTGACTTTGCCGACGAGCCGCGGCGTCGAAGAGAGCAGCTTTGCGCAGGCGTCGGCGCTGCACGAAGCGGGGCGGCTCGGCGAGGCGGAGGAGCTCTACCTGTCGATCCTCGCGTTCGACCCCGGGCATTTGCCCGCGTTGCTGCATCTCGGCGCTTTGCGGCTGCAACAGGGTCGGCACGACGACGCGATCCGCCTGACCCGCGAGGCGCTCGAGCGCGATCCGGGGCGTGCCGAGACGCATTCGAACCTCGGCACGGCGCTGCATATGTCGGGGCGCGACAGCGAGGCTGTCGGCTCCTACGAAGCGGCGCTGGCGATCGACCCGGACGCCGCCGAAGCCTATTACGGGCTCGGTCTCGCATTACATGGCTTGGGACGCCATGAGGAAGCCGCTGCCTGTCATGAGCGGGCGCTGACGATCGACCCCGATTATGCCGAGGCTAGCTGTGGGCTCGGAGCGGCGCTCGCCGCGCTGAAGCAACACCCCCGGGCGGCGGGATGCTTTCAAAAATCCCTCGATATCGACCCTGAATATGTCGAGGCGCTGTGCGGCCTCGCGGAGGTGCTGCACGCAGAAAAATTTCATGACAAGGCGGTCGGCGTTTACGCCAAGGCGATCGCGTTGCGGCCGAGCCACGCGCAGACTTTGGTCGCCTTCGGCGTTGCCCTCCAGGCGGCCGGGAGGCACCGCGAGGCGATCGAGCAATTCCGTAAAGCCGCGACGATCAGCCGGGACTTTGGTGAGGCGCGGCTCCATCTCGGGACCGCTCTCGCCCAAATCGGCAGAATTGCAGAGGCCGAAATCGCTTTCGAGGACGCCGTCGCGATCGATTCCGCAAACCCGCACTATGCCTTCGCCCTCGTAAACGCGAGGCGGATGCGCGACGACGATCCTGGGCTCGCCGCGTTGAGGCGCATCGAGACCCGGCTCGACACCCTGGGCCAGGACGAGCAAATCCTGTTTCACTTTGCGTTCGCCAAAGCCTTGGCGGACCTCGGCCAGCACGACCAATCATTTGCCCATCTGGCTACGGCAAATACCCTGAAACGCAGCAGATTTTCATATGACGCGGCGGAAGCCTCGGCTGCGCTCGAGCGGATGCAGGCGATCTTCACACCGGAATTTATCGCGCGCCATCGCGAAGCGGGCGATCCGTCGCCGCTGCCGATCGCGATCGTTGGCATGCCGCGTTCCGGGTCGAACTCTTGTCGAGCAAATCCTGGCCAGCCATCCCGGCGTCTTTGCCGGCGGCGAGCGTGCGGACCTTGCCGCGGCGATGAAAACCGCCGAGCTCGACCTCGCGGCACCCGATTTTTTTGCGGCCTGTGCCGAGATCGATCGCTCTCAGCTCGACCGGCTCGGGGCCGACTACCTTTCGCGCCTGGCTGCCGCGGCCGACGCGGCGGGGCGCCGCGACGCCGGCCGCATCACCGACAAAATGCTGTCGAATTACTGTTTTCTCGGCCTATTGTACTTGGCGTTACCCAATACGCGGATCATTCACACCAAGCGCGATCCGATCGATACTTGCCTTTCTTGTTATTCCAAGCTGTTCGAGGCCGAAATCCCCTATGCCTACGATCTCGGCGAGCTCGGGCGTCATTATTGCGGCTATGACGCGCTCACGACGCATTGGCGCCGGGTGCTGCCGGCAAAGTCGATGCTCGACGTGCAATACGAAGAGCTGGTCGCCGATTTCGAGCCGCAGGCTCGGCGGATTATCGCCCATTGCGGGCTCGACTGGGACAATGCCTGCTTGTCGTTTTACAAAACCGAGCGCGTGGTCCGCACGGCCAGTGTGATCCAGGTGCGTCAGCCGATTTACCGCACCTCGGTTGGCCGCTGGCGCCCGCCGCAAGACGTGCTGCTGCCATTGCTCGATGGGCTCTCCCTTGATCCACGAGCTGTTTGACCGCGCCGGTCCGCCGCCAAGCGGTTAGCCTGGATCGTTCGTGAGGCGCCCAGGATTGCGGTCTGACGGGCGGCACCGTGGCGTAGCTTTTCGTGGCGCCGACGACGCGGGTGGTTCTGGTAAGGGTAGGCGGTCGGCAGGGCGGTCTTGATGCGGGTGACCATTTCGGTGACACGACCGGCCACCTTGATCAGGCAGAGACCGTATCCAACTGGGCCTCGCGCCAGAACGATGTCGGGGGTGCCCTCGCGCAGGCTCAGCGTCAGCCAGTAGACGGCGGTGTGGATCAACAGGCGGAACTGATTGGCGGTGGCCTTGCTGCACGAGGTGCGATCGGGCCAGAACTGACAAAACGCGCATTTTTGTAGCGGCCTTATCACCCAAAGACAGCGATATCGCTCAAATTGAAAGGTTTTTCCACGAGATTCTAAGGGCTTTCGGGGGTAGGTACAACGACGCGCAATGGAAATGGCCGATGAGTCGTCGGATCGCGCATCATTGCGCGTCGCTACGCCTATCGCCGAGCATAACGCGGGAGCGAGACAGCTCCGCGGTATTCGGATCTTGAGTGTTTATCTCCGCTGGGGGATTTTGCAGCGGCTAAAGCAGGTCGCAGACGGCGTTCCAGTACCGGTTCATAGCGGCGAGGTGATCGTCGAGTGACCGGCCGGCGATGCGGTGCAGATGCCCGCTTTCGTAGTAATTGGCCAAGGTCAGGTGCGTCACCCCGATCGACTTCCAAAACCGTACCTGGTCGCGCCATTCGGCCTCCGCGCCGGCACCGGCAGAGACCCGCGTGTCGATGCCGATCGTCGCCGGATCGCGGCCGGCCTCCTCGGCATAGCGGTGCAAAGTGGCAAAAGCCGCTCGCGCTTCCTCGCCCGGAGGGTAGGCGAGCGGCATCCAACCGTCACCCCATTTGGCGCAGCGGCGCAAGGTCACGTCGGCGTGGCCGCCATACCATAACGGGATCTTGCCGCCGGTAGGGAGCGGGTTGATGCCGGCATCCTCGATGGTATGCCACTTGCCTTTGAAGCTGACATGCGGTTGCGCCCACAAGGCCCGCAGCACCTCGGCCTGCTCTTCCGAGCGGCGGCCGCGATTGTGAAAATTTTCGTTGAGGCCGACGAACTCTACCTCGTTCCACCCGACCCCGATCCCGAGGCGGAGGCGGCCGCCGGACAGCACGTCGAGTGAGGCGGCCTGTTTGGCGACCAGCACGGTCTGACGTTGCGCCAGGATCAATACCTGGGTGGAGAAATCCGCGATCCGAGTGCATCCGGCAAGGAAACCAAACAATACGAACGGGTCGTGATACAGATCGGTCGAGCGGGCGCGGCCTTGGGTCCAATCGGGCCGGCTCGCGACATTGACCCCCAGCACGTGATCGGGAGCGGCGATGCCGTGATAGCCGATCTCCTCCGCCGCCTGCACGAACTCGCACAGCGTCGCGGGCTCGCCGCCAATATCGACAATCGGAAGGGCCACACCGAGTTTCATCTGAACCTCCAAAGGTCACGTTCCGTGCGCGACCAGAACGGGTAAGCGGAAACTCACAGGCACACCCAGCGCCATTGCGGACGAGCCGACGACATTGCGGTATCAGCCGTGCAGCGCCTCGGCAAGAACCAACGCGCCGGCGATCATGATCGCCGAGAAGGGCGCGGCAATGATCAAAGCCGCAAGGCTCACAAGTCAATGGCAGACCATGCCTCCGTCACCTCCAACCCGCGAAATCGGAACGGCAGCCCCCGAGTAATGCTGGCGCATTGTTTGGCATTGACCTCATCAGAGGTTTGGCGATGCTCGCTCGCCTGCCACGAGGGCCCCGAATGCGAGGCCCAGCCTGACGGTTTCCGCGCCGCCTCCTACAGCTCCTGGTACACGTCCCACGACCCGCGCGCTGCCGCCGTCAGCCGGTCCCCATCCTCGGCCAGCAGCAGTCGCTCGGCGACCAGTCGATCCACGGCCTCGGCCAGCCGTGCGGCCCAGGCGTCACGCGATGCGTAGCGCGCTTCGAGGGAAGGCCGCGGATCGTCGGCCTGCAGTCTCTCGGCTTCGGTCTGCGCGAACGGGATCATCGACCCCTGGATGGTGAACAGGTCACCCTCGGCATAGCCCGTCGCGCGCAGCGACCAGCCGACATGCGTCGCCAGAGGTGCCGCGAGCAGCGGGTGGCGGATGCCGCCGAGGGCGTTGCCATCAGCATCCGTCGATGGCACGAAGACCGGGTAAGCCGTGCTCTCGAGCGGCGGTTCAACCGAATGGTCCCGAAGCCGCAGCTCGTTCAGGACGTTCGGGAATTTCACTTCCGGCAGCCTGGGGAATGTCGCGCGCGCCTCCGCGAGCGGCACCAGCGTACCGGCGGCGCGCGACGGGAAGCGGCTATCCGGCGGTGCGGTGCCGTGCGCCACCCACTCGAACAGCGCGACCAGCAGCGCCCGCATGAACGCGCCGTAGCCGAGCCGATTGCCGGGCAGCTGCATGACCGGCCGGCTCAGCGGCCGAAACGCCGCATGCGGCACGCCGCTCACCGCATAAACTCGCACCTCGTCCGGCATGGCGATGTCGTCGCCGCTCGTATCGGTCGCGATCAGCGAACTGCGCGCCTGCCAGAAGTCGCTTTCGGTATCGAGATGTAGCACCTTCGGGCACACGCCGGCATCGCGGGCGCGCTGCAGGATGCCGCCGCTCCGGCCGCTGATCGGATCGGTCAGCGTCGGATAGCTGAAGGGGAACTGGTCGTCGCCGTAAGAGTGATCCTCATGCTGGCGCGAATAGCGGCCGGCCTGGGCAAATTCCCAGTTGACGCAGGTGCGTCGCGATCCCGCCACGACCGGAAGGATGCCGTCGAACACTTGTCGACCGGCAAGATCCTGGTTGAACCCGAGATGCACCAGATCCCGCAAGACGCGGCCGCTCTGCGAGATGCCGAAACCCAACGCGTGCCTGATGCGCGGGCGCTCCTGCGGCGCCAGCGGATTGCCTTTTCTTTCGTACCGCAGGAACGAAACGAGGTCGCGGATGGCGGCAAGGCCGATGCCCATCACGATCGGACCGCGCGCGCGGTAGATGAATTCGTAGATCGCGCCGCGGTCGAAGCCCGGCCCGGTCGGTCGCGCGATCTCGACATGGCGGTCGTCGACCAGACGCCACGCAAGACCAGCCGGCGTGACGCGCGGATCGGCCTCGCGTTGCCGCACCGTCAAGGTTGCACCGTCCGGGTCGGCAACCGGATAGACGAGCGTGCCGACGAAGCGCTCCTCGGACAGCTCCTGGAGATTGCTGTCGCCGAGCAGCCCGGTGTTCTCGGCGATGAACTCCTCCCGCACCATGCCGGTGATGCCGGGGATGATCGGTAAGCGTGCGGTCAGGCGATCGCTGCCCGGCGGCACGTCGCCCTGCCAGCCGCTCCAGACCAGGGTGAAGCCCCGCCGCATCAGAAAGCCGCTGGCGGCATGCTGCGGGTGTCCGCCGTCCGGCGCGCCGTTGAGCCGCGGCATGATCGGCTGGTTGCCGCGATTCGGCACGTCGTAGACGAGACAGCCATTGCCGCGATCGAGATCGAGCGGCTTCAAGATCCGGAAGTCGCTCCGATATTCGACGTTGCCCCGCGTGTTGACCGCGGCCCGATCGAGGTTGACGATCCCGACATTCAGGCGATGTGTCGGATCGAGTTCGCCGAATACCGTGCCGTGCAGCCGCTCATAGGTCCCCACGTCGCCGAATTCCGTGCCGCCGAACACGGGATTTTCCCGCTCGGTCACCTCGATCCGCCACACGCCGCCAACGCCCATGTTGTCCTCCCGCACGGCCCGTCGTTGCAAGCAGCCTAGCAACCTCCTGGGGCCGCCGGAAGGGTACTCCCTCGCTCCATCGAGCCTGACGAATACCGTCTGACCCGGCTGCGCTGACGCCGGATCGCCAGCCCCCGCCAGCGCCGCCTTTACGTCGAGCCAGGCCTGGAAGCGCGCGGCCGCTGTGAACGGCGCGGGCTCTGGCGAATGGCGGTTGAGTTCCTCTGCTCATGGTGCCAAGCTGTGCCTGCAGGCGCCGCCTCGGCGGCCCGAGGACAATTCTTAGCGGAGGAGACGGGCATGGCCATGCAACTTGGGCACGTCCATATCAAGACCAGAGAGGACCCGCAGAAGGTCGCAAAGTTCTACATCGACAATTTCGGGGCGACGGTGAAGCGGGAAACTCCGGGCCGCGGCTGCCAGCTCGACCTGCACGGCGTGCAGCTCAACGTGACGACCATCAACGCCGACCAGAACCATGCGCAGCATGTTGGCATCGAGCACATCGCGATCGAGACCGACGATTACCCCGGCGCCCTCGCGAACCTTAAGAAGAACGGCGCCGAAATCCTCGAGGAACGCGTCAACAACGGTCGGCACGTGTGTTGGGTTGCAGCGCCTGACGGTGCCCAGATGGAGCTGATCGAGAAGGTCTGAGGGAGGCACCGCTCGCAACTATACCTCCGCCGGTGGGGCGGGCTCGCGCGTCGTCAATCCTGGCTCGCCCCAACGGAAACGGCCCATCTTTCCGGGTCGTGATCCTCTAACCCGCGGCAGCGCGGTTCGCGCGGCCGATGCAGGCCGTCACGTTCGACGAGGCCGGCCGAGGGCCGCAGGCGTCAGACCGCACATCAGTAATAGTGCGCGCCGCCATTGACGTGGATCGTCTGTCCGGTGATGAAGCCGCCCTCCTCACTGACTAGGAACAGGCAGGTCGCGGCAATCTCGTCGACCCTGCCTTGCCGGCCGAGCGGCACGCCGGCGGCGTTCGGCGGGCGACCCTGATACCACTCCGGATTGTCGCGCCGCGTATCGATGCTGCCCGGCGAAACGACGTTAACCCGGATGTTATGGGGAGCGAATTCCGAAGCGAGCCCGCGCGCCATGCCGATGAGGCCCATCTTCGCTGCGGATAAGTGAGTGCGGCCACTGCCGCGGGCGGAAATAGCGCCGTCGCCGACGAAGAACAGAATCCGCCCGTAGCGATCCTTGACCATTGGCTCAATCAGCGCGCGCGTCAGGTAGAGCGGGCCGTCAAGAACCACATTCCGGATCAGCTCCCAATCGGCGTCGGTCGTTTCAGTGAACGGCTTGTGCGGCCGGATCGCGGCGTTGTTGATCAGAATGTCGATCCGACCGAACTCGGACAGCGCCCTGGCGGCCAGTGCCTCGACCTCGGCCTTTTTGCCGACGTCGGCGAGAATAGAGACCGCCTTGACCCCCAGATCCCTGGCTTCACGCGCGACAGTTTCAGCCTCCTGCTGATTGGAGCGCGCGTTGACCACGACATGCGCACCTTCGCCGGCCAGCTTCAGCACGGTCGCACGGCCGATATTGCGGCCCGATCCGGTGACCAGCGCGACCTTCCCTTCCAGCTTGCCCATTGCCCCATCACCCATAGCAATATGTGCATCGGGCTCAGCCTCTCGGCTCCGCCTGTGCGGCACAATGTTTCAGAAACGCGCGTTGGCCGCTACCCTCGAAGCGAACGGGGCGCCGAGCCTGGGACATCGTGATTGCGTGGACGGCGGGAATCGGCGCGAAGCGGGTGATCGCGAATTTCCGCTTCCAACCTTAAATGGTCGACGAAGCAGTTGACGGCCGTCGGACCAGCTCAGATGACGCCGTCTTGTTCGAGCGCCGCTGATCTCGGCGGCCGGCAAGCCGAGCCAGTCGCCATAGATCTCGCGGTTGTGCTGGCCGAGCTTCGGGCTCGGCACGGTCTCGACCAGGTCGGCGCCGTGGATGCGCAATGGCGTCGTCGGCACGACGATGCGGCCGATCTCGTCGTGCTCGATCCATTCGAGCATGCCGCGCTCGTGCATGTGACGGTCGCGCATGACCTCGTCGACCTCGCGCACCGGCGCCAGCGGGATGCGGTGCCGTTTGGCGATCGCGAACGCCTCCATCTTGCCGAGCGTGTGCGTCCAGGCCGCGACCAGCGCATCGGTCGCCTCGCGATTGGCGAGGCGCGCCGCGTTGTCGGCAAAGCGCGGGTCGTCGCGTAGATCCTCGCGCCCCATCGCCCTGAGCAGATTGTGCCAATGCTCCTCGACGGCGATGTTCATCGCGACGTAGCCGTCATTGGTCGGGTAGACGTTCAACGGCACGCGGCCGTGGCTGGCGTTGCCGGTCCGCGGCGGCGCGGTGCCGGTCTCGAAATAGGCGTGCAGCTGCGAGGTCAGGGTCGCGTAGGCGGCCTCCTGCATCGCCACCTCGACGAGGCGCCCGCGGCCGGTGCGCTCGCGCTCGAACAGCGCCGTCAAGGTCGCGGCATAAAGATGGATCCCGGAGATGAAGTCGACGACCGCCGGGCCGGCCTTGACCGGCGGCCCTTCGGGAAAGCCGGTCGCCGCGATCAGCCCCGAGACCGCCTGGATCGTCAGATCCATCGCCAGATTGTCGCGATCCGGCCCCGAGAGGCCATAGCCCGAGCCCGAGGCGTAGACGAGACGCGGGTTGACCCGGTGCAATACCTCCCAGCCGACGCCGAGCCGGTCCATGACCCCGGGCGCGAAATTCTCTAACAGCACGTCGCCGCGCTCGGCCATCCGGAACAACAGCGCACGGCCGCGCTCGTCTTTCAGGTTCAAGGTGATCGCGCGCTTGTTCGAGTTCAGCATCGCGATCGGAAAAGTCGTGCTCTTGCCCGGCGGCGCCCGGCGGCGCAACGGCTCGCCCTGCGGCGGCTCGATCTTGATCACGTCGGCCCCGGCCTTGGCCATCAACAGCGTCGCATACGGCCCCTGATAGACCTGGCCCAAATCGAGCACGGTAATGCCGGCGAGCGGCCGGTTGGCTTCGGCTGGCATCAAGAGGCTTTCTACGCTTTTGCCATGCGGGCAGCTTGCGGGCGGCGCGGCGCCGGTGTCAACGCCAGGCAACGGCAGAGCCGCTCATGCCGTCGCAACGCGCCTTCCGCAAGTGCGAGCGCCGCCGCGCCGAGGCATGCTCGTCGTCCGCGCGTTTATCGCTGCCATCGAGGTGCTATGATCACGCCTCATGTTCCGCTGCGTTACCGAGCCTTACCATCCTGAGCAAGGGCTGGATGAACGAACCATTGCATTTCGACCTGGCAGCGATCGGCGGCGGCTTCGCCGGGATGTGCGCGGCTGTGCGAGGCGCCGAATTGGGATTGCGCACCGCCGTGCTCGAAGCCGGCGCCGACGACGGGTATCTGTGCAGCTCGCGCTGGGCCGGCGGAATTTTTCACGTCTCCTACCACGATGTGAAGCTGAGCCCGGACGAGCTCGTTGCCGCAATCAACCATCAGACCGGCGGGGAGGCGGATCAGGAATTGGCGGCGGCGATTGCCGGCGATGCGGGGCGCACGGTCGATTGGCTCGCGAGTTCGGGCGCCGCATTTACCGAGGCGAGCCCGATCGGCTGGCACCGCTTCACGTTGGCGCCGCCGCGTCTGCCGGTGGCCGGCCAGGATTGGCAGGGGCGCGGCCCGGACCGGTTGCTCGGCCAACTGCGTCGGCGGCTCCAGGAGCGCCAAGGCCGGCTGCTGCTCGGCACCAGGGCGGCAGCGCTGCGCCTGGAGCGCGGCCGGGTCGTCGGCGTCACGGCCCACAAGGATGGCGCTGTGCTCGATATTGACGCCGATGCGGTCGTCATTGCCGATGGCGGATTTCCGGGCAATGCCGAGCTGTTCCGCAAATATATCGGGCCGCGGCCCGACCGGGTGCTGATGCGCCACGCCGGCACCGCGCTCGGCGACGGCCTGAGGATGGCCGCTGACGCGGGTGCGGCGCTGGTCGGGCTCGACCGCTTTTACGGCCATTTACTGAGCCGCGACGCGATGGAGAACAAGGATTTGTGGCCCTATCCGCAGATCGATGCGGTCGCGACGGCGGCGATTGTCGTGGATCGGCGCGGCACCCGCATCCTCGACGAGGGGCTGGGCGGCATTTCGATCGCCAACGCCCTCGCCCGGCTCGACGACCCATTATGCGCGACGGTGATCTGCGACGCCGCGATCTGGGAGACCGCCGGCAAGGCCGCGCAGATCCCGCCGAACCCGCAACTCATTGCCGGCGGCGGCACGTTGCACCGGGCCGATACGATCGAGGCGTTGGCCGAGACGGCAGGGCTGCCATCGGACAAGCTCGCCGGGACCGTTGCCGAGTACAACGATGCGGTGCGCTTCAACCGGCTCTCGACATTGCTGCCCGAGCGCTCCACCCGCGCCGGCGCACCGCGGCGGATCGATACCGCACCCTTCTTCGCGATCCCGATCTGCGCCGGCATCACCAACACGATGGGCGGCATCGCCATCGACGGGCACGGCAGGGTCAAGCGGCCGGACGGCTCGGCGATCGCCGGCCTCTACGCCGCCGGCGGCGCCACCGGCGGTCTCGAAGGCGGCGGCGCCCTCGGCTATGTCGGCGGCCTGATCAAGGCCTGCGTCTTCGGTCTGCGCGTTGCCGAAAATGCCGCCGCGCGGCCCGTTTGACGCGGCCACTGCCCTACGGCGCTCAAAGGCGAACCCTGGATTCGGAACAACCGCGCACCTGGCGCCGCCAGTTTGTGCCTCCTGCGTCGCCGCCTATAGGGTCAGGAAATTCGGCGGCTACGGCCTGGTCTCCTCCCTGTAGAGGCTCAATGCCTTCATCACGGGCGCGTCGCTGAAGCTGAACAGGAAGGCCGGGCGGTCGCCGCTGTTGACGTGCTCGCAGAAGGTCCAGGTCGGCACCGTGAACACGTCTTTGTCTTCCCAGTCGAGCCGCTCGCCGCCAACGGTCGAGTAGCCGGCGCCCTCGACCACGTGATAATTCGTGCGGCAGACGCGGCGCCAAGCCCGCGTCTTCTCGCCGGGGCGCAGCAATTGCATATGGCAGGCGATCGTCGGCATCACCGGTCCGCCGGTGCCCCGGTTGGTGTATTCGCGGATGGTCCCCTCGCCGCCCTCGCCGGTATTGTCGGCAGCCAGACGCTGCAGGGCGGCTCGCATCTCCGACATCGGGTAGTGCCACTTCGAGGCGTTGACGGCGGCGCCAAAGTCTTGCCGCTCCTGGTGGTGCTCTTCGTAGAACCCAGCCTCGAGCATCCGCACCAGCGGAGTATCCAGGCCGTCAAGCCAGATCATCGGCGCATCGGTGTCGTTGGCGTGGTCGTGCCATGACCAGTTGGGCGTGAGAACAAGATCCCCCGGAAACATCGGAACGCGCTCGCCGTTGACGACCGTGTAGCCGCCCCTTCCCTCGATGATCAGGCGCAAGGCCGCCGCGGAATGGCGATGGGCCCGGGCAATCTCGCCCGGCATCACGATCTGGATGTTGGCGACCAGCGTGCTGCTGGCGACACCGGGCAGTTCCGGGTTGGTCAGGCGCAGGACCCGGCGTTCGGCCTGCTGAGTCCCGACCAGCTCGGCCGCTCGCATCGCCTGCGGCCGCAGATC
The DNA here is from genome assembly GCA_963795485.1 of uncultured Alphaproteobacteria bacterium. Lineage (GTDB taxonomy): Bacteria > Pseudomonadota > Alphaproteobacteria > ATCC43930 > CGMCC-115725 > AP-15. The sequence goes on along the minus strand of CAWCIL010000001.1, from coordinate 206,447 downwards.
CTGCCAGCGCCACCGGTACGGCACCGCCTCGCTCCGCGGCTCGGTGCTGATGCCGCCGCCGATCCAGGCCGGCGTCACGTGCTGCGCCTGCAATTGCGCATAGTATTCCTGTAGCTCTTCTTGCGAAGATTGAATGTCCGAAAGTTCCAGCATTGGAAATCCTCTCTACTTGCGCCGCCCTTTCCGGTCCGTGTCGTCGCGCTCTCCGAGTGCGTCCAGGTCTAGGCGAGCGCCGCACGCACCGCCGCCAACCGCTCCAGAGAGCCCAAGACCTTCGGCTGATCGTTGGTGAGATGGCGTACGAGGATGTCGGTGTAGCCGATTTCCGCGAAGGGCTGAAACCGTTCCGTGACTTCGTCGACCGATCCCGCGATCAAGGCTTCTGCCGGAATGCCGCGATAGCTTCGGCTCAGCGCCTGCTGCAATACCGCCTGTGCCTCGGACGATGATTCGCCGACGTAAATGTCGCGCCGCAAGGCGATGGCGTTTGGCTGCCGGCCGTAAGCGGCGCAGCGCTCATGATAGAAATCGGCTTGCGCGCGCGCCTCGTCGAAGGTGAGACCGGGGCTCGCGATCCAGCCGTCGCCCAGCCGTGCCGCGCGGTCGATGGCCGGCGCTGCGCTGGCGCCGATCCAGACCTCGACCGGCTCGGCCGGACGGAGCGCCAGGCTCGCTTGCGTGATCCGGAACCGCCGGGCGGAACTCACGGTTTCACCCGCCAGCAGGCCTCGGATGATGTCCAGGGCTTCCTCGAAGGCCGAAGGACGCGTTCTGATGTTGATTCCCATGGCCGCGAACCGCGCCTCGCCCCAGCCGAGCCCGCATTGCATGATGAAGGGACCGCGAGCGATGGCGGCCAAGGTGCCGATCTGCTCGGCCGCCAGCACTGGGTGCCACAACGGGAGCAGGAACAGGCAGCCGGAAGGGGCCTCGCCCCACTCCGCGAGCAGCCGCCCGAGCATCGGCGTGTTCTGATAATAGGGCGTCGCCGACACGTGCTGGTCGCCGACAAACAGCGAATCAAGCGCCGCACGGTGTGCCGCCGCGGCTCGCTCGATCATGGAGCGCGCTCCCTGGCGCGGATCTGTCGCGTCCGGGTGATTGCTCGTCAGCGAGATCCCGACTCTCATCTGTCATCCTTGTCGCCGGCTCAAATTTCGGTCAGACCCGAGCGCACCGCCGAAGCCAAGGATAGATTGCAGCTGGCGGATCGCTGCTGTCGAGGGCGTTACAAACCCGCGTTCGTCACGCCCTCGCGCGATGCCGACGCAACTCAACCCGTCGCTGGAGGACTCCGCATGCCCGAACAATCGATCAAGGAAAAACTGGCTGCCGGCGAACTCGTGCTGTGCATGAATTTGCGCCTTGCCCGCTCCGTCGATATCGCGATGGTCGCGAAGGCCGGCGGCTACGACGCGCTCTATGTCGATATGCAGCATGCGCCCTATTCGATCGAGACGACAGCGACGATCTGCGCCGCGGCACTCGGCATCGGCATCGCCCCGCTGGTGCGGGTGCCGAACCATGATCCGCAATGGATGAGCCGGGTGCTCGACGGCGGCGCGCAGGGCGTCATCCTTCCCGATGTCAATACCCGCGCCCAGGCCGAAGCGATCGTCCGCGCCTGCCGCTTTCCACCCATGGGAAGACGCTCGGTGATGGGATTGGGGCCGGCGGTCGGCTACCGCGCGGTGCCGCTCTCCGAGCTGAACCCAAAGCTCAACGCCGAGACGGCGGTCATCGTCATGCTCGAGACCGCGGAGGGTATCGAGAATTGCGAAGCCATCGCCGCGGTCGACGGGGTGGACGTTCTGCTGATCGGCTCAGGCGACTTGACGACCGATCTCGGCATTCCCGGACAGGTTGACCATCCACGGCTGCGCGCCGCTTACGAACGGGTGGCCGCCGCCTGCCGGGCGCATAGGAAGGTTCTGGGCGTCGGCGGGATCCGCCATAACACCGTGCTGCAGGGCGAACTGATCGGGCTCGGCGCGCGGTTCGTGATTGCCGGCACCGACACCAATTATGTGCTGGCCGGCGCACGCCAGGACACCACCGCACTACGCGCGATCAAGATGGACCAAGACTGAGCGTGGCGGTCATCGCAGACGCTGGCTCTGGTCGAGGCTCCGTACAGGCGTCGAACGAACGACGGACCGTTTGACGCGAATCTAAATCGGCAAAGGTCGCGCGACGACTTCCGAGATGCGAAGCCCGGAGCCGCAGGCTGTGGCAGCCGAGCCGTGTCCTGCGACAGCGCCTGCTCGATATTTCCGACGGGTTCGACCTCCTTCCCGTTCAGCCGTTGAGGCGCGACAAAGCGATTATGGATTATGGTGCGGACAGGGCCCGGACATTCTCGTTCGGACCTTGATTTGACCGCGATCGATCAGGTGGATGAACGAGCCGAATACCGAAACCCGGCGCAGCCCGCACCGGCCGAGATCGGCTCCGGCCGCATCGGCCATCGACCACAGCCGGTCGGCCGCGCCTTCGTGGGTGACCGTCGCATAGTGGAATTCGTGGCCGCGAAAGCCTGAGCCGGCGGCTCCGAGAGGTCCATCTGCCAGAAGGACGGCGCTGCGATACCCGAGCGAACGGCGGCGTTCGGCAAAGCTCGTGACCAGCGGCAGCAGCCCGGCCATTGCATGCCGGCGGCCGTCGGCGTCGATCAGCGCCTCGCCCAGAACCATGTAGCCGCCGCATTCGCCGTAGACCGGCTTCTTTTCGACCGCGGTCCGGCGCAGGCCGGCGAGGAACGGACCGGCGGCGGCGAGCCGGCCGGCCCACAGCTCGGGGTAGCCGCCCGGCAGATAGACCGCGTCGGCGCGGGGGTCGGGCGGCTGGTCGGCGAGCGGTGAAAAAAACGAGAGCTCGGCGCCGGCCTTTCGCCAGCTGTCGGCGAGCACCGGATATGTGAAGCAAAACGCGTCATCGCGAGCGATGGCGATATGCCGGCCGAGCGGCGGGATGCCGATAGCGATCTCGCCGGCGAGCCTCGAGGATCGCGCCAACCGCAGCAGCCGATCGATGTCGAGGGATGCGCCGATCAGCTCGGCGGCACGCTCTATTACGGCCTCGGTCGCGCCGACCTCTTCCGCCGGGACCAGGCCAAGATGTCGCGAAGGCAGCGCCAGCACCGGGTCGGCGGGCAGCGCGCCGAGAATGGCGAGGTCGGGCAGGTGGCGCGCGACCGCACCGGCGAGCAGCGCGCGATGACGTTCGCTCGCGACCCGGTTGAAGATGATCCCGGCGAGCGGCAGTTCGGGGCGGTGTCCGGCAAAGCCGCGCAACAGCGCCGCGACCGAGGCGCCCTGGCCGCGCGCATCGACGACCAGCACCACCGGCCAGCCGGTGATCAGCGCAAGCTCAGCGGTCGAGCCCGATTCGCCATCGGCGCCGGCGCCGTCGAACAGACCCATGACCCCTTCGCACAGCACGATCTCGGCCGCGGCCTCCAGCCGGCCGACCAGCGCGGCCAGGGTTTCCGCCCGCATCGCCCACGGGTCGAGGTTGACGCAAGCCATGGCACTCGCCGCGGCGTGAAACGTCGGGTCGATAAAATCGGGGCCGGCTTTCGCCGCCGCGACCCGCAGCCCGCGCTGGCGCAGGTGACGCAACAGGCCGGCCGTCACCACGGTCTTGCCGCTCCCGGACGCCGGGGCGGCGAGGATCAGCCCGCGGCCGGTCATGCGGCCGGGCTTGTTGCCTTTCGCCGGCTAGCCCGGCAGCTTGTCGCCGTCGGGCGGGGCCGGCACCTCGAAGGCGTTGACCATGCCGGAGAGGAACGCGAAATAGTTTGCCGCCCCGGTCAATTCGACCAGCCACTGCGCCCCGTGGCGCTCCTCGAGGCGGTCGAACAACGCCTGGTCGACCCGGTTGTTGCGGATCAGCTGGCGCGTGTAGGTAACAACGTCGCGCTCCTCGGCGGAGAGCGAGGCCGGGTCGCCCTTGGCTCGCAACAGGTCGATCGTCGCGTCCGGCACGCCGGCCCGGCGCGCCGCGCCGACCTGGGCGGCCCACACATACGCGGCCTCCTTCTCGCGCACCGCGGCGAGGATCGCGTGCGAGCGCAGCTTTGGCTCGACCACGCTGCCCTCGCGGAAAAACGTAACCAGCGGCAGCACGCGCTCGGCGAGCTTGGGGCTGTGCAGCATGACGCTGAACGGGCCGCGCACCCCGCCGAAGACCTTGACCACATCATCGACGACGCCGTGATGCTCGGCCGGAACGTCGCCCTTGCCGGAGACCGGAGTAATCCTGGCCATGTTGTCCTCCCTGAGTCAGCGTTGAGAAGCGAGCACATCCTCCTGTGCTCGCCGTCATGGCCGGGCTTGTCCCGGCCATCCACGAAACACCACAAAACCTTTGTCAGCCGGCGTGGGTCCCCGGCACGAGGCTGGTCCTCGGGCCGCGCGAGGCGCGGACCCGTGGGCCGGGCATGACGGCAGGATAATGCTGGAGAAGCCGAACATGCCCGTCCGCTAAATGCCGGGATAGGGCTTCCCCCACCCGTCGAGATAGACGACATCGGAAAGCGGGCCGCGGCCGACCGGGCCAAAATGCCCCATCGGGTAGCCGATCGGCAGAATCGCGTAGGAGTGGAAGCCGGACGGGATGCCCATCGCCGCGTCGACTTCCTTCTCGTAGGCGGTGTGCCGGGTCGTCAAAGTCAACCCGAGGCCGAGAGCGCGCGCCGCCAGCAGCATGTTCTGCACTGCGGGATAGATCGACGAGCCGGCCGTGCGCCCCGGATTGGCGCCGTCCTCGAGACAGGCGACGATCCATACCGGCGCTTCGTGGTAATGGTCGGTCAGGTATTCGACCGCCGCGTGCTGGCGCTTGTAGCGGGCCGGGTCCGAGCCGGGCGGCGGCGGGCTCGACGCATAGCGCGGGCCGACCACCTCATCGAAGGCTTTCTTATAGTAGACCTGCACCGCTTTTTTCTTCGCCGGGTCCTTCAGCACCAGAAAGCGCCAGCGCTGGGTGTTGCCGCCGCTCGCCGCCGCCTGCCCGGCCAGCAGGATCTTGCGGATCAGATCGTCGGGCACCGGGTCGGGCTTCAGCCGCCGCATCGCCCGCAGCGAGTGCATGATCTCGAAAATGTCGGTTCCGCCTGGCGTCGCTTCGGGCATTCGTTCCTCCGTGGCCGATTGCGGCGAAGTCTAGTTGGGATCGGCTCAGCCTCACAAGGACGTTCGACCTAGAAAGGCGAGGCTGCCGCTTACATGCTATGACGGATTGGCTCAATCAGCCGTTTGCGTCTGACCACCAGCCTCTTATTCATGTCAAAAGCCAGCTCTGGCTTCCCGCTTTCGGGGAAATGACACGGCGAAGCGCGACGTTTGGGAATTGTTTTTCAGGTTAGGCTCTCTCAGAGGAAACTGTAGGGGTCGATGTCGACCTGCACGCGGGCCGAGCCGCCGAAGTCGCACCCGGCCGAGCCACTGGCGCAATACCGCCTGCAGGTTGACCCCGCGCTCGGCCTTGACCAGAAACCGGCGGCGGTGACGGCCGCGCAGGATGGCGAGCGGCGCCGGCGCCGGGCCGAGCACCGTCACGCCCGGCAGCTGCGGTGCGGCGCGCGACAATGCCCGGGCGGTGAAGTCGCTGGATTCCGCATCGGTGGCGCTGACGATGATCGCGGCGAGCCGGCCAAACGGCGGCAGTCCGGCGTCGCGCCGGGCCGCGGCTTCGGCTTCGAGAAAACGGTCGCGGTCGCCGGCGGCGAGCGCCTTCATGACCGGCTGGTCGGGCATGAAGGTCTGGATCAGCACCCGCCCCTTGCGCTCGGCGCGGCCGGCCCGGCCGCCGACCTGGTGCAGCAGCTGGTAAGTGCGCTCGGCCGCGCGCAGGTCGCCGCCGGTCAAACCGAGATCGGCGTCGACCACGCCGACCAGGGTCAGCATCGGAAAGTGATGCCCTTTGGCGACGATCTGGGTCCCGATCAGCACGTCGTAGCGCCGCTCGGTCATCGCCTGCGCCAGCTCGGCCGCGGCGCTCGGTCCGGGCAACAGGTCGCTGACCATCAGCGCCGTGCGCGCCGCCGGAAAGCGTGCCGCCACCTCTTCGCAAAGGCGCTCCACGCCAGGCCCGCACGCGGCCAGGGTCCCCGCGGCGAGGCATTCTGGGCACAGGGCCGGCACCGGCTCGGCATGGCCGCAGTGATGGCATAAGAGCCGGCCGGTAAAGCGGTGCTCGACCAGCCAGGCGGTGCAGCTCGAGCACTGGAAGCGATGGCCGCAGGCGCGGCACAGGGTCAACGGCGCATAGCCGCGCCGGTTCAGGAACAGCAGGGCCTGCTCGCCCGCCGCCAAGGTCTCGGCGATTGCGGCGACCAGCGGCGGCGACAGGAAGCGGCCGCGCTCGATCCGCTGCGCCCGCAGATCGATGAGCCGCACCGCGGGCAGCTCAGCCGCTGCGTGCCGCTTGGGCAGGGCCACCCGCTGGTAGCGGCCACGCGCCACGTTGACCACTGTTTCGAGCGAGGGGGTAGCCGAGGCCAGCACGATCGGGATCTGCGCCAAGGAGGCGCGCAGCACCGCCATGTCGCGGGCCTGATAGGAGACCCCATCTTCCTGCTTGTAGGAGTGATCGTGCTCCTCATCGACGATGATCAGGCCGAGCGCGGCAAAGGGCAGGAACAATGCCGAGCGAGCGCCGACGACGACCCCTGCCTGGCCGGCAGCGACGGCGCGCCAGGTGTCGCGGCGCGCGGTCTGCCCGATCTCGGAGTGCCATTGGGCCGGCGGCACGCCAAAGCGCTCGCGAAACCGCTGCAGCCATTGCGCGCCGAGCGCGATCTCCGGCAGCAGCACCAGCACCTGACGCCCGGCGGCGAGTGCCGCGGCGATCGCGGCGAAATAGGTTTCGGTCTTGCCCGAGCCGGTAACCCCGTCGAGCAGGGTCGCGCCGAATCCGCCCGCCTCGACCCGCTCTATGAGGCGGCGCCGCCGCAATCGCCTGGTCGGGGGAGAGCGCCGGACCGTGACCACCTCCGATCCGGCCGGGCGAAATCGCCCGAATTCGGCCGGGACCAGTCGTTCCTCGACCCAGCCGCGCGCGGCGAGATCCCGGATGACGCCGGCGCCGCATTGGGCGAGCCGCGCCAGCTCGGCGGCCGGCTGCGGCGGGCTGTCGCGCAGAACCTCGAGCACCCGTCGGCGCGCCGGGGTCAGGGACGAGGCCCGGTCGTCGGAAATGGCGGCAAGCCCGGCAGCGGAAATGGCGCACAGCCGCCTCGGCCGCGGCGGCGCCAACGCTTCCGGGACGCTCATCGCCATGCGCAGCACCATTCCCGGCGGCGCCATCGTGTAGGCGGCGACGCGCTCGACAAAGCGGCGCAGGTCCGGCGTCAGCGCGCGCGCCGGCAGGATCTCGGCGATCGGTTTGAGCCGCTCGGCGGCAATCTCGCCGCCCGCCTCGTCCCAGGCGACGCCCGCCAGGCTGCGGCCGCCGAGCGGGACGCGGAGGAAGCTGCCGGGCGGCGGCGCCGCCATCCCTGCCGGGATCAGATAATCGAGCGCTTGCGGCAGCGGTAGCGGCAACAGCACGCGAACCCGCCCGACCGCAGCGGCCTGGGGAAGGTGAGCTACATTCTCGCCGGCATCGCAATCCGGGGCCGCAGCCGCGGAACTGGCATGGCGATCGGGCATCCGCTAAACTCGCTCGGCCAACGGCGCCCGGCAAGCCCTCTTCGGCAACCGCGCAAGGCGAGTTCGGCGCCCCGCCCCGGGGTCGGTTTTCAGATGGTTTCCGTATGACCGCGTATCCAATCGCTGCCCTCTCGTTCTACGGCTTGCGCCGCGCCGCGGCGGGGTGGAGCTAGCGGTGGTCGACCATCCGCAAGACCAACCAAAGCCGCTCGGCGGCGGGGCCCCGGCGCCGGATCAGGCCAATACCACCCGGGCCACAGATGTGATCGCCTATCTGCGCGAACATCCCGACTTCCTCGAACGCCACCCGGACGCGCTGCAGCTCTTGGCCGCGCCGCGCCGCGGGAACGGCGACGGGGTGCTCGATTTCCAGCATTTCATGCTCGAGCGCCTGCGCTGGTGACCTCGTCCGCCTGCAGGACGAGCAGAAGACCTTGATCGCGATGAGCCGCGGCAACCTGGCGAGCCAATGCCGCGTGCACAAGGCGACCTTGGCGATGCTGAAGGCGTTGAGCTTCGAGCACCTGCTGCAGATCGTCACGACCGACCTCGCCGTCTTGATCGATGTCGACATCGTCACCCTCGGCGTCGAGAGCACGACGGCGCGAACTACCCGCCTGCCGGTACATGGAATCCATCTGCTGCGCGCCGGCATGGTCGACCAGCTGCTCGGCCCCGACCGCGACTCGCTCTTGTGCACCGAGATCAAGGGCGATCCGGCGCTGTTCGGCGGTGCTGCCGGCCTGGTGCGTTCGCAGGCGCTGCTGCGGCTGTCGTTCGGCCGCTCGGGGCCGGCCGGGCTGATGTGCATCGGCACCCGCAAGGCGGACACGTTTTGCCCAGGCCTCGGCACCGAGCTCCTGAGCTTTCTCGCCCACGCCGTCGAGATCACGATCGCCCAGTGGCTCGAACGCGGCCGGTGACGCGCGGCGGAAAGGGAGCCGGCACGTCGGAGCCGGGTGCCACGATGAACCTCATCCATCCGGCACCCGCCTATTCCCTCTCCCGCAATACGGCGGAAGGTGCCGATCCCCGGACTACGATCCGGGGGGAGGTGGGTCAGCGCGAACCAAAGACGCCGATTTTCCCGCTGGTGCCGGAACCGCTGCCGTTGACGAGGTTTTCCGCGGCCGACGATCTGCGCGCGGCGATCGGGTTGTGGGTAGCCTGGCTCGCCGGCGAGCGGCGGGCTTCCGCCCATACCGTTGCCGCCTATGGCCGCGACCTCGCCTTTTTTCTCGACTTCCTGACCGGGCATCTGGGCGAGGCACCGAGCCTCGCAGCAATCGACGCGCTGCGCCCGGCTGATTTCCGCGCCTATCTGGCGCGGCGCGCCGGCGAGGGCATCGAGCGCAGCTCGCTGGCGCGCAGCTTGTCGGTGCTGCGCGGGTTTGTGCGCTTTCTGCGGCGGCGCGGGCTCGCCTCGACCACTGCGCTCGCGGCGCTGCGTGGGCCCAAATTACCGCCCGCCGTGCCCAAGCCGCTCTCCATCGACGACGCCATCGCCACCATCGACACGGCCGGCGAATTGCCCCGCGAAGCCTGGCAGGGCCGTCGCGATACCGCGCTCCTGGCGCTGATCTACGGCTGCGGCCTGCGCCTGTCGGAAGCCCTGGGATTGAGCCGAGCCGAGGCGCCAGTGAGCGAGCTGCTGACGATCGTCGGCAAAGGCCGCAAGGAGCGCCAGCTGCCGGTGCTGCCGGCGGTTCGCGCGGCGATCGCCGACTATCTCGCGACCTGCCCCTATCGGCTGAGCCGCGGAGGGTCCGCTCTTTGTCGGCGCCCGCGGCGGCCCGTTGCATCCGCGCCTGGTGCAGCGGCAGATGGAGGCTCTGCGCGAGCTTCTCGGACTGCCGGCGACGGCGAGCCCGCACGCGCTGCGCCACAGCTTTGCGACGCACCTGTTGGGAGCGGGCGGCGATCTGCGCGCGATCCAGGAATTGCTGGGCCATGCCAGCCTGTCGACGACGCAGCGCTACACGTCGGTCGAGACCGAGCGGCTGCTGGCCGTCTACGACAATGCGCATCCGCGCGCCCGGCTGCCGCATTGAGACACGGGGGCCACGGGCGTCGGCGATAGGGAGGGGAGCGATGGATCTCGGTCTCAGCGGCAAAAAGGCGATCGTCACCGGCGGAACCCGCGGCATCGGGCGCGCGATCGTCGAGCTGTTGGCCGAGGAAGGCTGCGACTTGGCGCTGTGCGCCCGCGGCCGGGCCGGGGTCGAGGATACGGCGGCGGCGCTCGCCGGCAACGGAGTGAAGATCCTACGGCGGGGTCGTCGACGTGGCCGACACGCAGGGCATTGCGCGCCTGGGTCGCCGAGGCGGCCGAGCAACTCGGCGGCCTCGATCTGTTCATCGCCAACGTCAGTGCGCTGGCCCAGGCGATGGACGAGGAATCCTGGCGCCGCAGCCTCGATATCGACGTGATGGGCACCGTCGCCGGGGTCGAGGCGGCGATCCCGTTTCTCGAAAAATCGTCGGCCGGGGCGATCGTCGTGATCGGCACCACCGGTGCGATCGAGATCGCCGGCGCCCCTCGCCCCTACGCCTCGGCCAAGGCGGCACTGGTGCCCTACGTCAAGGCGCTGGCGCGCAATCTCGCCGCCAAGGGGGTGCGCGCCAACATGGTCTCGCCCGGCAACGTCTATTTCAAAGGTGGGGTGTGGAACACGGTCGAGCAGAACAGCCCCGATGTCTTCAGGACAATGTTGTCGCGCAACCCGATGGGCCGCATGGGCACGCCCGAAGAGGTGGCCAACGCCGTCGTCTTTCTCGCCAGCCCCCGCGCGAGCTTCATCACCGGCACCAACCTGATCATCGACGGCGCTTTGACCCAACGGGTGCAGTTTTGATGCACATCATGTTGATACCAGCGAGGATGTCTGCACCGCGCGTTCGGCCGAGACTAGCCGGTCGAACGAAACGGTCGAATGACCTATTGACGACATCGACCGATCGACCGCATCATACCCTAAAGTAGAAACCTGAGAACAAGACCACGGTCGGTGCCCGCTGTTCGGGTCGGGCCAGCAGGAGGCTGCACGCTGCGGTCGGGTTAGAACCGCAAAATGTGCGGATGGGGAAGAACCTAGGAGAGACCTGCGATGAGTGATCTGTCTCGAATGGCCCGAGGCTTCGGGCTATCGTTTCTTGTTGGTTTGTCTGGTCTCGTGTTCGGGTTGAGCGGCATTGCCCGGGCTCAAGGCTACCTGCCAGATGGGCCGAACGTCCCGACCGTCACACTTAATGAAAGCGAAGAGGGGGCTGCCGGCCTGCCGCCGCTACCGGTGCCTCATCCGAACGGATGGAACCAAGAATCGATCTGGAACATGAAGGTCGTGGGGTTCAACGACAATCAGGGGCGCCCCAGTTCGGATGACGGTTGGATCGAAAACCAAAATGGCCGTTACATCCTGTACATGACCGACAGCGGCGGCAGCGCCTACAATCCGCTGACAAAGCAAGTAGAGGGGAACGGCACGTCGTTGATCGACGTCACCTATCCCAACAACCCGGTTTTCCTGTGGCACATCCCGGCGACGCAAGACAGCTCGTCGCATGTGGCGGTGTGCGGCAGCAACACTTTGAACAAGGCGCCGTCGAATCCCCAGCTGCCGGCGAACCACTGGTACATCGTCCGGCATAACGGATCGATCGATCAGGAGGTTTGGGATGTCACCAAGCCAACGGCGCCGGTTGAGCTCGAGCAAATCCTCACGGGTCTAAACTTCACGCACCATATCTGGTGGGAATGCGACACCGGGATTGCGTACGTGATCGCGGGCAGCGCGGCCGATGGATGGTACTCGGGGCAGCACGTCTATATCTTTGATTTGAGCAATCCGGCGAAACCGGTTTTCATTCGCCAGTGGGGGCTGGTTGGTCAACAACCCGGTGCGTCGGCCACGGCGCAGAGCTGCTACAACGCTCCGGGGCCCACTTGCTATGAGGGCGTGACCAACCCCGCCGGACCCGGAGATCCTGAGATGGTTCATCAGGTCTACTCGGCGGGGGTAAACATTAATCGGGTGTACATGCCTTATGGGGTCAGTAGCACCGGCGTTTTTCAAATCCTCGATCGGCAGAAGTTGCTGACCGGCTGCTCGGTGTCGAGCTCGCCGGATTGTCCGAACCATCCGTCCCAAGCCGATTTGCTTTATCCGCAAATCAGCTACACCACGACGAATCCCAACCAGGGCGGGCATACCAGTATCCCGATCTTCGGGGTGCCGATCCCGCAAGCGCAGGAAAATTTCCTCGATGGCACACCGCAAAAGTACGATCTCCTGGCGGTTACCTCCGAAGACACCACCAACGACTGCCTTGGGCAGCCGTGGAAAAATGCGCAGCTACTCGATATCACCAACGACCTGGCGATTTGGCCGATTTCGAGCATGACCGTCGGGCAGTTCCCAGGAGATTTCTGCGCCAAGGGGGCCCGCTTTGGTACCCATGAGCTCCAACGGGAGATTTATGCCCCGTATTATGGCAAGGTTCTCATCGTCGCCATGTTCAACGCCGGGCTGCAGATTTTCGACATCCGCGACCCCTATAACCCGAGGCGCGTCGGCTATTTCATTCAGGCACCGAATAAAAATACTATATCAACTTGCGGGACATATCAGGGCAATACGAGTTACTGCCGCAATGCGACTTTTACCGACCTGGGAGAGGTCGACGACCGAGGCTATATTTATAATATGGACCGCGCCGGTTCCGGCTTGACCGTGCTGAAACTGACGGGCGACGCCTTGAAAGTGGTGACAGCCGCTAAGATAATGGCGTCGCCCATCCCGCCACAACGGATGCCACTGCCGTTAAGAGAAGAGTAGGTCACGCTCGTTGATGGGACCCCGGCCAGGCTGCTTTTGGCGGCTTGGCTGGGGTCCGTCGGTCGCTTCGTGAGGCGGGACATCCGCCCCGATCTGAAAACCGAGGCTGGCACAAGGGTTGGCCGGTAAAAGGAATCCCGAAGGAGGAGAGGCTATGACTGCCAAGTGGTCCTTGCCGGCAATGGCGTTCGCGCTGAGCTGCTTTGTTGCCTCGACCGGCTACTGTGCGAGTGATACGGCTGATCCGGGGCAGGCTCGCGACTTCAGTGCCACAACCCTCGCCAAAGTGATCCCGGGCAAAACCACCCAAACACAGATCGAGGCGTTGCTCGGAAAGCCGTGGCGGACGACCTTCGCCGACAACTCGGATGAGCCGGGCCCTGTTGTTTGGGAGTACCGCGGCCAAGATTCGAATGGCACCTACCGCGTCCACATTGAATTCGATAATCACGACATGACAACGCTCATTGCGAAAATCCCCGACAAAACCGGTGAAGCGCCGGCAAGAGTAGCGAAAAAGACACCCGACCCGGAAAAACCTTAGGGGTACAAATCCAAAGGGCCGCTTCCAGAATAGGAATTTGGCTTCATTGCGCGGAGCTCGCCATGCCGTCCGCGAGACTTGATCAGATCGGGGCGGACAGGCGGGCGCGGGCGAGGCCGGCGAAGTGACCGTCCGGGTGCTGCTGCAGATAGGCTTCGAGTTCTTCGCGCCGGTCGCTGTCCTTGACCGAGTTCCAGAACGTCAGATCGAGCGGGTCGGGAACGGCTGCGGTCGGTGCCCCCTCTTCAGGCTCCGAGGATGAATGTGCAGCGGCCTCGACACGCGCCCGCGCTAGCGCCGCAAAATTCCCCTCCGGATATTTCTCCAGGTAAGTCTTGAGCTCGACCGGGCCGGCATCCTTGACGCTGTCCCAGAATGCCAGCTCCAAGGCGATCTCGCTGTCCGCGGACGGTTCATCGGCTGGCAGCGGTAATTCCGGCGAAGCGTCTTCAAGGGGCGGCTCGACCTGTTCGCCTCCGGCCGACGGTTCGTGCTCGGACTCGACCTCGCCGAGCCGGAGGCGGAACGCCCGGACCGGGTGCGCGATGTTCTTGACCAGTTGCTCACCCAGATCGTCGAACACCATCCCGCCGCGATGCCGCAGATGATCGCGCACCCCCCGCGATACGCAGATCTCCCCGCCCTTGACCAACCCCTCCAGCCGGGCGGCGACGTTGACCCCGTCGCCAAAAACGTCGCCGTCCTTGAGCATCACGTCGCCGACATTGATGCCGATCCGGAACCGCATCCGGCGCTCTTCCGGCTCCGTTTCGTTGGCCGCGGCCAGCGTATTCTGGATCGCAATCGCGCAGGAGACGGCGTCGAGCACGCTGGCGAATTCGGCCAGCACGCTGTCGCCGGCGGTGTTGGCGATCCGCCCCCGATGCCGGCCGATCAGCACGTCGACAATGGCGCGATGGGCCGACAATGTCGCGAGGGTCGCGTCTTCGTCGCCGTGCATCAGGCGGCTATAGCCCTCGACGTCCGCGGCAAGGATGGCCGCCAGCCGCCGTTCCACCGGGGGCGCCTCCATCGCCAACAGTTTAGCCGCCCGGCCGAAGCGCCGCCGGCTGCCGGAGCACAGGCGGCGCGGCGGCGGTCGGCCCGCCTTCGAGATCGGTGGTCACAGTCGGCACGGCGCAATGTTGCAATCGAACCCTCATGTGTTGCATCGAAAAGAACAGTAGCGGCGATTTCCCGGTTCCCGCAACAGTCGCGATCGCTTGGCCGCAATCTCGAACCTGAGACGCGACGGGCGCCATCGCCGGCGCCCGTCGTCATCACCCGGTGTTCGCAGGCTAGTTGATCAGGCCGTAGAACTTGCCGGCGTTCTCGCAGGTGATCTTGTGCACCACGTCGCCCGGCAGCCCGGCGAACTGCTCCTTGATGTATTTCGAGGATTCCGGCCACACCCCGTCGGTGTGCGGGTAGTCCGAGCCCCACATCAGGGTCTCGACGCCGATGTCTTCGTAGAGCTTGGTGCCGATCGGGTCGAACTGGAAGGTCGCCTTGCACTGGCGGCGCCAATATTCGCTGGGCTTTAGCGGACACAGGTCGCGGAACCGGTCCTCGTACTCGAAATCCATGCGGTCGAGCGCGTAGGGCAGCCAGCCGATGCCGCTCTCGCCGAACGACACGCGCAGCCGCGGATGGCGCTCCAGCACGCCGGCGCCGATCAGCGCGGCGATGATGTGGATCAGCCCCATCTGGAACGAGGATACGCCGGTGAACATCGCCGCCCGCCGGACCTGACCGGAGATGCCCTCGCGCGCCCGGGGTGAAGTCGTCGGGAAGGTATGGAAATGCAGCGGCAACTGCACGTCTTCGACCGCCTTCCACAAGGGCTCCCACACCGGATGCCACATCGGCTCCATGTCCCATGAGCACGAGAGTTCGAGCCCCTTGATGCCCATCTTGGCGACCCGGTAAATCTCCGCGACCGCCTTGTCGATGTCGCCATAAGGGAGGCAGGCAAGGCCGATCTCGCGCTCGGGGTAATGACTGCAGAAATCCTTCAGCCAGTCATTGTAGATGCGCAGCATCTCGTTCGAGGCCTCGCTGTCATTGAGGCGCGAGGCAGCGCCGAGAATGCCGTAGATCACCTCGGCATCGACGCCGTCACGGTCCATGTCCTTGATCCGCAGATGCGGATCGCTGCAGCGACGGATGTCCTTCTTGCCATCCTCGTACATGCCGGTCTCGGCCATGATGTCGACCCGATGGTTCTGCCCGGGGACAAACGGCGCACCACCCGGTCCGACACCGTTCTTCAGCCCGAAGGTGGCGCCGTTCTTGGCCGCCCATTGCGGCCCCTGCGGCCCGTCGGCGACGTAGGGCATGCGATCTTTCAATTCACGCGAAGCCTCGGAGACAAACAGGTCCGGCGGCATCCACGGCATGTCGAGATGGCAATCGGCCGAGATTCTGCGGTACTGCATGTCGTGTTCTCCGCTCATGGTTTCCGAAGCGTGTGCGTCAGGCCGACTGTACTCCCTCGGCGCGCGGATTTCCTAGCCATGCGGCGCCCGATGCCCCGCGTTTTTGCAAACGGGACATGAACGGGACGCAATTCGCCGAAGAACCGCCGGACAGCTTGCCTCGGCACCAAGGATTGGGCGATGATTTGGTGACGTCAGGGAGAACGAAAGGATGCAGACAATGCCTGATTCAGCAACGATCGACGCCGCCGCAACGGCCGAGACCGAGGGAGCGGTCCGTATCGGCGGGCTCGACCACGTGGTGCTTCGGGTCGGCAGCCTCGAACGGGCAATCGAGTTTTATCAGACCGTCCTGGGCTTGCAGGTCGAGCGCGAATTGCAGCAGCCGAGGCTGGTTCAGCTGCGCGCCGGCGCCTCGCTGATCGATCTGGTCCCGACCTCGATCTCGCCCCATCAAGCGCTCGACACGGCGGGGCGCAACATGGACCATTTCGCGGTTCGGGTGGTCGGTTTCGATGCTGCGGCGCTGAAGGCGCATCTGCATCGGCACGGGGTCCATCCCGGCGATGTGCACGAGCGCTATGGGGCGGAGGGCTACGGCCCGTCGATCTACATCACCGACCCCGACGGCAACACCGTCGAGCTCAAGGGCGAAGCGACCCGCGGGCTGTAAATTCGCCGCCGGGCTGCTCCCTCGCCGACCCCGCCCCCTCCCACCCCTCCCCCGCACGCGGGGGAGGGTAGGGTGGGGGCGGGGAGAGGGTAAGCCACCGGATTGCACTGGAAAATCCGATGAGCGACTTCTTCCCCGGCTTCGCGCAGCGCCGGATCACGACGCCTGGCGCCGAGATCAACCTCGTCACCGGCGGCAGCGGGCCGCCGCTCCTGCTATTGCACGGCTATCCGCAGACGCATCTGATGTGGCGCAAGGTGGCGCCGCGCCTGGCCCGCGAATTTACCCTCGTGGTCCCCGATCTGCGCGGCTATGGCGACAGCGCGAAACCGCCGGCCGGCCCAGACAGCGAAAATTACAGCAAGCGCGCCCTGGCGCAGGACCAGGTCGAGACAATGGCGGCACTGGGCTTCGAACGCTTCGCCGTCGCCGGCCACGACCGCGGCGCGCGGGTCGCCCACCGGCTCGCCCGCGACCATGCCGAGCGGGTCGAGCGCCTGGCGCTCCTCGACATCGTGCCGACACTCTACCGCTTCGAGACGATCGATCAGAAGGCCGCGACCTCGAGCTGGCACTGGTTTTTTCTGATCCAGCCGGGCGGCCTGCCCGAGCGGCTGATCGGCTCCGAGGCCGAGTTTTTTCTGCGCCACCAGCTCGCCGCATTGCTGCGCGACCCTGCGGTCCTCGAGCCCGACGCCTTCGCCGAATACCTGCGATGCTTCAAGAACCCCGAAACCATCCGCGCCACCTGCGCCGAATACCGCGCCGGCGCCTCGATCGACCTCGACCACGACCGCGCCGACCGCGGCCGCAAGCTGGCGATGCCGCTCTTGATGCTGTGGGGCCGGCGCAGCTCGCAAGGCAGCGGCTACGACGTGCTGGGCGTGTGGCGCGACCACGCCGAAAACGTCACCGGCCACGCGATCGACAGCGGCCATTTCATCCCCGAAGAAGCCCCCGACGACGCCTACCGGGCATTGCGGAATTTCTTCGCCGGCGACGAGGCCGAATGACGCGAACCGACGGCTGCCGCGCTTATATTGCCTTGAGCCGGCCATTAGCGCTTCTTGCGCGCGGGATCGCCGAGGCGGAATAATGAAGCGCCTGAAAGTTAGATATGAGCGAATCCGACAGCGTTCTCGACTTCCTGCGGGCCTGGTTTACCCGGCTCGACGACCATCTCGACCGCATTGATCGCAAACTGGATGAGATCGTAACACGGCTCGGTACGCTCGAGCGAAAGGTCGCGGGCTTCGAGATGGATTACGCCGGCATTCAGCAACGGCTCGACAATGTCGATCGCCGATTGGATCGCATCGAGCGGCGGCTCGATCTCGTCGACGGAATCGCCGGCGCCGAGTGCATAGGTGCGCCAACCCCGATCGCGACCAGAAGCTGGGCTAAGTCTTTTGCCTCAAGCCGTGGCGGCGCCGTCGACCGGGAGGGCGGCGCCGGAGACGAACGAGGCTTCGTCGGAGAGCAGGAACAGCGCCGCGTTGGCGATCTCCTCGGGCTGGCCGGTGCGGCCCATCGGGATCTGGCGGGCGCGCGCCTGGACCAGCGCCTCCTTGTCCGCGCCGCCCGCTTGGCCAGGAGGGCGCTGCTGGTCGGGGCGGGCGACAAAGACGCGCAGCATCGGCGTGTCGATCGGGCCGGGGCAGACCGCGTTGACCCGGATGTTGTCCGGCGCCAGCCGCTTGGCCAGCGAGCGGACAAAGCCGACGACGCCGAACTTGGCCATCGAATAGACCGGGCTGAAGGCCGAGCCGACCAGCCCCGAGGTCGAGGCGGTGTAGAGGAGGGCGCCGCCGCCGCGGGCGCGCATCTCGGGGATCGCGGCTTCGGTCGTCACCAGGACGGTGCGCAGGTTGAGCGCGATGGCGATGTCGAAATCGGCCATGTCGATGCCCTCGATCGAGGCCGGGCCGGGATGGCCGACATGGTTCCACACGAAATCGAGCCCGCCGAACTGGGTCGCGGTGCGCCGCACGATCGCGCGGGCGAACTCGTCCTGCCGCAGATCGCCGACCAGGCCCAGCGCGCGTCCTCCGGCAGCCGTGATCTCGCCGGCCACGGCATCGACCCCGGCCTGGTCGATGTCGACGACGCCGACCGCCGCCCCTTCGCGGGCAAAGCGCAAGGCGCCGGCCCGCCCCATCCCCGAAGCTGCCGCGGTGACGATGCCGATCTTGCCTTGAAGCCGCATGGATTTTCCTCCCGTCGATCCGCTGTCTCGAGCAAACCGGCTATGCCGCGACGCCCTTGCCGTCGTAGAGCGCGTCGAGCGTCGCGCCAAAGGCCGCGCGAATCGCGTGCCGCTTGATCTTCAGGGTCGGCGTCATCCGGCCGTTGGCGATGGTGAACGGCTCGGCCGCGACCGCGAAGCGGCGCACCCGCTCGACCGGCGCCAAGCCGCGATTGACCCGCGCCACCGCGCCGCCCACCGCCTTCAAAAAATCCGGATCGGCGGCGAGTTCCGCCAGATCCGCCGGGGTGCCGTTCGCGCCGGAAAACTCGGCGACGAATTCGGGGTCGGGAACCAGGATCGCCACCAGATAAGGCCGGCGGTCGCCGAACACCATCGCCTGGGCGATTTCCGGCTCCAGCGTCAAATAGCCTTCGACGCGGGCCGGAGAGACCATCTCGCCGCCGGAATTCTTGATGAAGTCGCGCTTGCGGTCGGTGATCAGGACATAGCCGTCCGCGTCGAGATGACCGACATCGCCGGTGTGCAGCCAGCCGTCGGCCAGGGTCTGTGCCGTCGCCTGCGGATCGTTCCAATACCCCTTCATGACATTGTCGCCGGCGACCAGGATCTCGCCGTCCTCGGCCACCTTGACCCGAACTCCGTCGACCGGCGGCCCGACCGTGTCGATCTTGATCCGCGCCGGCGAGTTGCAGCTGATCACCGGGCCGGCCTCGGTCTGGCCATAGCCCTGCAACAGCATGACCCCGAGCGCCACGAAAAAGCTGCCGATCTCCGGGTTCAACGGTGCGCCGCCCGAGACCATCGCCTTGAGCCGCCCGCCAAAGCGGCGGCGCAATCCGGCCCGCACCAGGCGGTCGAGCGCCGGATCGATCAGGCGATCGCCAAGGCTCGGCCCAAAATTCGGCGAACTCGAGGACGCCCGCTTGCGCCCGATCGCCACCGCCTTGTCGAACATTTTGCGCGCCATACGACCTTTGCGGTCGACCCCGAGCAGGATCCGACGATGCAAGGTCTCATAGAGCCGCGGCACCGCGGTCATGAGCGTCGGCCGGGCTTCGAGCAGGTTGACGGACAAGGTTTCGGCGCTTTCGGCGAAATAGATCTGCGCGCCGATCGAGATCGGGAACATCATCCCGGCGGTATGCTCATAGGAGTGCGACATCGGCAGGAAGCTCAGAAACACCTCGTCGCCGAGACCGAGCAGTTCGAGCAGCCGATAGGCGCCGCGGCAATTGGCGAGGATGTTGCGATGGGTGGTCATCACCCCTTTGGGGACGCCGCCGGTGCCCGAGGTGAACATCAGGCAGGCGACGTCGTCGGGCAGCAAGCGGGCGACCCGCTCGGAAATGTCGTCCGGCCGCTCGCTGCCGCGCGCCATCACCTCGTCCCAAGAGAGAAGGTCGACAGCGCCCGCCTGGCCGGCGGCGGGCTCGATCGCGACCACCGTGTGCATCGAATCGACCTGGTTCGCCGCCGCCAGCACGCGCCCGGACAACGCGGTCTTGGAAACGATCACCGCGCGTGCGCCGCTCGTCGCAAAGACGTGGCGATGGTCTTCGACCGTGTTTGTGACATAGGCCGGGACCGTGATCGCCCCGGCGCTCATGATTGCGAGGTCGGCGACGAGCCATTCCGGCCGGTTCTCGGCGACCAGAGCGACGCGATCGCCCGGCCCGATGCCGAGCGCCGCCAAGCCCAGCGCCAGCCGCCGGACCTCGCCCGCCGCCGCCGCCCAGCTGACCGATCGATAATGCCGGTCGCGCTTAGCCCACAAAAAGGGCTTGTCGCCGAGCCGATCGGCCTGTTCGAAGAACATCGCCGGCAGGCTGCGGCAGCGGTCGTAATCCATGCTTCGGTGAGCCTCCCCAGCCTTTCTACGGTTTTCGGGGCGCCGGCGGAATAGCCGGCACCAAGATGCGGCCAAATCCTCGGTTCGCGAGCGGCCGTGCGGCGTTTGGCCATGGGGCGCTATGCTGGGCCGCGGTGCAGACTTTGCGCAGATTGCGGATGTCGCGCCAATCGGCCGTTCGCCCCGATCGAGATCACAGTCGCGGATCGGAGAATTCGACGGGAGCGCGCACCGGGCTCCGCGACGCTGAGGGAGGAAAGTCGATGAACGCGAATTCTCCGGGGGCGCCAGGCGCCAAGCCGAAAGCGAAGGCGTCGCCGGGCTTTCTCCTCGCCGCCGCGCTGCTCGTCGGCTTCATGATCCTGGGAGCGGGCGCGTTCCTCGCGCTCGAGCTCCACGAGGGTTCGCGCGGCGCCGCGCGAACC
Organism: uncultured Alphaproteobacteria bacterium; assembly: GCA_963795485.1. Taxonomy (GTDB): domain Bacteria; phylum Pseudomonadota; class Alphaproteobacteria; order ATCC43930; family CGMCC-115725; genus AP-15. The sequence continues at coordinate 185,819 of CAWCIL010000001.1, read as the reverse complement.
CTGCTCGCCAGCGCCATCGGCGGCCCCTTTCGGCTGGTCGACCAGAACGGCCGCGCGGTCACCAACACAGAGCTCGAAGGAAAGTGGCTGCTCGTCTATTTCGGCTATACGCATTGCCCTGACGCCTGCCCGACCACGCTCAACAACATCGCCGTGGCGCTCCACGATCTGGGCACGAAGCGCGACGAGGTCCGCCCGGTGTTCATCACCATCGATCCGGCGCGCGACACGCCAGGGGTGATGAAGGACTATGTGACGGCCTTCGACGCGCCGATCCTGGCGCTGACCGGAACCGCGGCGCAGGTGGCCCGAGCGGCCAACGACTATCGGGTCTATTACGCCAAGCATCCCGAACCGGGTGGCGATTATTCGATGGACCACAGCTCGATCGTTTATGTGATGGACCCGAAGGGACGCTTCACCGCCAGCTTCAACGGCGAAGACCCGCCTGAGCAGATGGCCGAACGACTGCAAAAACTGCTGAGTTAAAGCGATTTCCGATCATATTAAACCACCAACCCGGGATCGGTCCTTGCGAGCGAAGCGAAGCGGTCTCGGAGCGCTGAGCGTCGCCCGGTCGGGAACGCTTCGTCGCGGAGCCTGATGGGGTCGATGACCCGGGCGCCGGCTTCCTGTCGGCCTGACGATAAGAGTGGGCGAGATCGGTCAGTGCCGTCCAGCCGGCCGCGTCGCCTGCCGGTTGCGATTATCGCGGCCGGCGTGCCGTGACCAGAAACACCGTCGACGGCAGTGCCGTCCCGGTCTTGGCATAGGCGGCAAAGGCCTCTTCGATCTCGCGCCGGATGGTTTCGAGCGTCGCCGCGACCGGTTTCTTCTCGTCGATCAGCCGGCCGGAGGGGCCCATGATCGAGGCGTGCTCGGCCTCCTCCTTCGGCGCCGAAGCAAAGATGGCGGGAGTCTCGCGGTGGATCTCGATTGCCTCGAACCCAGCGGTGCCGAGAAACCCGCGCACGTAATCGGGGTCGCTGAACGCCATCGGTCCGGGCGCGCGCGCCGGCTTCGGTTCGGGCGGCCCGAGATGGCGCAATGCCACCCGATATGGGACGAGCCAATGCTCGTTGGCATCGAGCGGACCCCAGCAGGCAAAGCACAACCGCCCTCCGGGCCGCGCCGCCTTCCGCAGATTGGCGAACGCCGCCGCCGGATCGCTGAAGAACATGACGCCGAAGCGCGAGGCGATCAGATCGAAACGGCCCGGCTCGAACTCGTGGGTTTGTGCGTCGGCCTGCATCAGCCTGACATTGCGCAATCCGCTGTCGGCGATGCGTTTTTTCGCGCCGGCCAGCATCGCGTCGGAGATGTCGGCGCCGACGACGTCGCCGCCTTCGCCGACCGCTTCGGCCAACGGCACCGTGAACGCGCCGGTGCCGCAGCCGATTTCCAGTGCCCGGTCGCCGGCCGCCGCTGCCGAATGCCGCAGCAGCAGGTCGTTGACCCCGCGCACCCGGCGCTCGACAAAGCCTTCGAGCCCGACCCAGCGCGGGCCGGCGACGGTGTTCCAATATTCCTGCTGCGCCGCATTCGCCGTGCTTTGTGCCGCCATCCTCGATCCCTCCGCTTCATCCGGCCCGATCGGCCCCGCCCGCTAAGCCCCGCCAGACCGGCATCGTCGCGATCGCTCGCCCGGCGACCGGCCCGCCGGTAACGATTGCAGTCTGCCGTTTTACCGCCATCGGCGTTAGCTCCAATGCGGCCGGCAACGATCAGCCGGCGATTCTCCCACCCGCACGGGCGACGCGCAATTCGGATTCATCCAATCGCGCCGCGTTTGCCCGGGCCACCCGCGAAACCGGAGGCGACAACCAACGATGTCGAGCGAAGACCTTCATATTCCGCGCGAGCGGCTCTCGCCGGAAGCTCGCCTGTTGCATTACGCGATCGTGTCGCTGAAAGAGGAGCTCGACGCGGTCAACTGGTATCGGCAGCGAGCCGACGACAGCGAGAACGAGGCGCTCAAATCGGTGCTGCTGCACAACATGCGCGACGAAGTCGAACATGCGTCGATGCTGCTGGAATGGCTGCGCCGCAACAACGCCGTCTTTGCGCGGATGTTCGACACCTACCTTTACACCGAGGCGCCGATCATTGCGGCCGATGCCACTCCGGGCGCTCCCTCGGCCGGCGCCGCCGCTGCGCCCGCCGGCGGCAGACCGCGCGACGATCTCGGCTTCACCGTCGGCTCGCTGAAAGGGAAATAGCAGATGGACTATTTCAATCGCGAGCTGGCGGCGTTTCCGTTAAGCCTGTGGGGCGCCATCGACGAGGCGGCGGTCAAGGCCGCGCGCGACCGTCTGATCGCTCGCCGCATCCTCGATGTCGAGGGGCCGTTCGGTGTCGGCCTGACCGCGATCGAGGTCGGCGACGACGAGTACCGCCAGCCCCAGCCGACCGACGCGGGTGCGGTGATCAGCCGGACCGTGCCGGTGCCGATGCTGCGCCGCAGCTTCCGGCTCAGCATCCGCCGCGTCGCCGCCCATGTCGAGTACGGCCAGGCGGTCAATTTGAGCCCGGTCGCCGACGCCGCCGAAGCGGTCGCCGACGCCGAAGAGCGCATGGTCTATTACGGTCAGCCCGATTTCGGCCTGCCCGGCCTGTTGACGGTGGCGGAACATCAGCACGCCGAAGGCGGCGCTTGGTCGGCTCTCGACCGCGCCCTGCAGGATGCGCTCGCCGCCGCGACAAAGCTCGACGAGCGCGGCTTCCGCGGTCCCTACAGCCTGGTGCTGGCGCCCGCACTCTACAACGCTCTGTTCCGGCTCTACCCGGGGACGGACGTATTGCAGCTCGAGCACCTGCGCCGGCTGTGCACCGGCGGAATCTACAAGGCACCGATCGAGGGCGGCATCATGGTCGATCCCCGCCTCGGCGTGCTGGTCATCGGCCAGGACCTGCGCTCGGGCTATGTCGGCCAGGACGGCGTGCACTACCAGCTCTACGTCAGCGAGAGCATTGCGCTGCGCATCGACGAGCCGACGGCGATCTGCACCTTGTCGGCCGTTTTGTAAGCGGCCGCTGCCGCGCCCGATTCGCCGGATCGAGATTGCCGCGGCGGGCTTTGCGCCGCGCCGCACAAGGAGAGGTGCCCGTTCCGGCCGGATGCGCTAATGTTGACCGGGTCCCGGAATGGGCATGGCGGCGAGAGCGGGAGATGAGGGTAAAGACAGCGGACCCGGCAGGCGACGGAACGCCCGGCGCGGTTTGGCTCGAGCGTGCGCGCCACCTCGGACCCATGATCGCCGCCTCTGCCGAGGCGATCGAGGACCGCCGCGAGCTGCCCGAGCCGCTGGTCGAGGCATTGGCCGAGCGCGGGTTGTTCCGCCTCTTGCTGCCGCGCTCGCTCGGCGGCGCCGAGCTGCCGCCCGCCGCCTATGTGCCGGTCGTCGAGGAGATCGCCCGGCACGATGCCAGCGTCGCCTGGTGCCTCGGCCAGGCCTGCGGCTGCACGATGACCGCCGCCTATCTGGCGCCTGAGGTGGCACGGGAGATTTTCGGCGGTCCGCGCGGGATCGTCGCGTGGGGTCCGCCCGGCCCGGCCGAAGCCCGGATGGCGCCCGGCGGCTATCGCCTGACCGGGACCTGGAGCTTTGCCAGCGGCAGCCATCACGCGACCTGGCTCGGCGCCCATGTCGCGGTCTTCGCCGAAAACGGGACGCCGCGGCTGAGGCCTGACGGCAGCCCGGTGTTCCGCACCCTCCTGTTCCCCAAATCCGCCGCGAAGATGACCGACATCTGGCACGTCATCGGCCTGCGCGGCACCGGCAGCGACAGCTACACGGTCACCGATCTGTTCGTGCCCGAAGACCACGCCGTCGAGCGCAGCGCCGACGCAAAGCCGCGCGAGCCGGGACTGCTTTATGCATTTTCTAGCAGCAATGTCTATTCGGCCGGGTTCGCCGGGGTCGCGCTCGGCATCGCCCGGGGCACCTTAGACGCCTTCGTTGAGCTCGCCCGCGACAAGATCCCGCGCGGCGCCAAGCAGACCCTGCGCGACAACAACGTAATTCAGGCGCAGCTCGCGCAGTCCGCGGCGCGGATCGCCGCAGCGCGCGCGTTCCTGTTGGACGACCTCAACGAGATCTGGCGCGAGGTCGGCCGCACCGGCCGGCTCAGCCTCGACCACAACGCGACGATCCGGCTGGCGTCCACCTGGGCCATCCATCAGGCCAAAGACGCCGTCGACACCCTCTACCATGCCGCCGGCGCCACCGCGATCTTTGAGGAGAACCCGTTCGAGCGGCGGTTTCGCGACATCCACACGGTGATTCAGCAATATCAGGGTCGCCAGGCGCATTTCGAAACAGTCGGTCAGGTCCTGCTCGGTCTTGGGGCCGAGAACACGATGTTCACCTTTTAGCGAGCGGGGGCGGTCGCTGATCGAGATCGACGGAAAAGAAGGCCAGGACAGGGCTACGGTCCAGTCCAGCGCTGGCGCAAGGGCGGTCGGGCGGAGGCACTGGTCGCTCGACGACATCCCGTGGCAGTCGATCGACCGCGATGCCGCCGGACGCAGCGAGGCGCTGTTCTACATGGTGGCGGCCGCATCGCTGATGGAGAGCGCGACCGACCTCTACACCGCGAACCTGATCGAGCACTTCGCCGGCGACTCGGAAATCACGAAATGGCTCGAGCAGTCCTGGTTGCCTGAGGAATTGCAGCACGGCAGGGCCTTGCGCCGCTATGTCGAGACCGCCTGGCCAGGTTTTGCTTGGGAAGAAGTCCGCGGCCGATTCATCGACGAGTTCCGGCCGTTTTGTGACGAGGCGCTCGAAGCCTGGCACAGCCTGGAGATGGCGTCGCGCTGCGTCGTCGAAATGGGCACCGCCAGCTTTTACACCAGCCTGTCGCGGGCCAGCCCCGATCCGGTGCTGAGCCTCCTGACCCGCCGGATTGCCACGGACGAGGTCCGCCACTACAAGCATTTCTATCGCTTCTTCCGCAAGTATCGCGCGCTCGAGCGACCGCGGCGCAGCGCCGTCGCCCCCGCCTTGTGGCGGCGGCTGCGGATGACCGGCGGCGAAGACCGCTTGATCGTGCTCAAGCACGTCCACGGCGCGCGGCATCCGGGCGCGCTTTTCGATGACGGCGTCTACCGCAAGGTACGCCGGCAGTCGCGCGAGCTCCTCCGCCAGCATTTCCCAATAGATATGAGCGTGCGCATGCTGCTGAAACCGCTCGGGCTCGGCCCGCGGGTTCAGCGCGCAGCACTGCCGGTCATCGCCGCGCTGGCCCGGCGCGTGGTGCCCTAGGCCGGGCAGCGACAGGTCAGGCGGCGAGATCGCCGTCCGGCTGATTGACAAAAATCAGCACCACGAGGATCGTCAGATAAAAGCGAAAGGCCGGCTGCTGTCCGTTCCAGGCTTCGGATTGCCACATCTGAAACCACTCGCCGCCGACGACCATGAACCCGAAGAACCAGACGAGAAAGCCGATTGCCGCGCCGACGAAGACGAAGCGCTTGCTGCGGTTGAACCGCGCGGCGGCGGCGCGCACCTGGCGCAGCATGGCGAGCGCGGCGAACCCGAGGCTGAGCCCGGTCAGCCCCTCGCCGAGGATGATCAGACCATAGGCCGCGCGCCACAGCGCCGGCGACGTCACGCGGCGATAAAGGAGCGCATTCCCCGGGCGTGTCGTGTCCATGCTCAGCACATGGCGCACGAATGCGAAGTTGGTGCCGTAATCGGTCAGGTTGTTCACGGCCACCAGCAGTGCAAACACTGCGAGCGAGCCGACCATGGCGGTCTTGGCGATCCGCGCTTCGATCACCGCGGTGCCGCCGCGACAAGCAGGCGACGCGGTTCTACGCGGCCTCGGCCCGCATCTGCTGGCGGCGCAAGGCGCGGCCGGGGCGCTCGCCGGTGGGCTTGCCCTCGGCCCAGACCTCGCGGCCGTTGACAAAGACATGGTCGATGCCGGCGGCCGGGGTGGTCGGCCGCTCGAAGGTGGCGCGGTCGATCACTGTCGCCGGGTCGAACACGGTCAGGTCGGCATAGGCGCCGACGGCGACCGCACCGCGTCCGCTGAGCCCGAACCGCGCGGCGGGCAGCCCGGTCATCTTGCGCACCGCCTCCTCCAACCCGAACAGGCCGAGTTCGCGGCAATAATGGCCGAGCACGCGCGGAAACGTGCCCCACAACCGCGGATGCGGGTGGAAATCGTGCGGCAGCCCGTCCGAGCCGATCATCGTGTGCGGAAACCGCAATACCCGCTGCACGTCGGGCTCGTCCATCATCCAATAGATCGCACCCGCCGGCTGCAGCCGGTCGACCGCTTGCTCGACCCCCACCCCCCAATCGGCGGCGATCGCGGCGAGCTCGCGCCCGGCCTGGTCGGGCGCGGTCTTCGACCAGGTGACCAGCACCTTCTCTGCCCGCGCGGCTTGGCCCGCGCTCAGCACCGTCGAGGAGGCGATGTAGGGATAGCAGTCGAGCCCGACCTCTTGCCGCGAGATCGCCGCCTCGATCACCGGCAGGGTCTGGGCGGTGCGCCCGAAATTGTCGCGGCCGATCGTCTTGTGGTGCGAAATCACCACCGGCACCCCGGCCGCGCGCCCGACCGCGAAACTCTCGTCGAGGCTGTCCAGCACGCCGCCGCCTTCGTTGCGCATATGCGTCGCGTAGAGGGCGCCGGCCGGTCGCAGCAGAGCCGCCAAGGTCTCGATCTCGACGGGCGGCGCGTGCTCGGCCGGGGCGTAGGCGAGCCCGCTCGACAGGCCCACGGCACCGGCGTCGAGCGCCTCCTGCAATAATTCGCCCATGCGCGCGATCTCGGAGGCTTCGGCCGGCCGGTCGAGCGCCGCCATCGTCCCAACGCGCAGGGTCGAATGCCCGACCAGGCACGCGGCGTTGATCGCCGCCGGCGCCCCGTCGAGCGCCGCCAGATAATCGGCGAACCGCCCGTACCGGTAATCGGCGGCGTCGCCGATCAGGTCGAGCGGCGGCGGCGGCCGATGGTCGATCCGCAGCGGCGCCAGGCTGATCCCGCAATTCCCGGTAACAACCGTGGTCACCCCCTGGCTCGCCTTCGCCGCCATCTCGGGGCTCGCAAACAGGGCCCGGTCGTCATGCGTGTGCACATCGATGAATCCGGGCGCCACGACCCGTCCCGACACGTCGATCTCGCGCGCGCCCGCGGCCCTGCCGACCGCGCCGACGGCGACGATCCGGTCGCCTTCGATCGCGACATCCGCCGGCCGCCGCCGCCCGCCGCCGCCGTCGATCACCTCACCGCCGCGTAGAATAAATCCGGCCATCCTTGCCCCCGTCGAGCGCCTGATCGGAGCATGCTACAGCATTGGCAGAGTGACGAAAAACCCAGGATCGTCGTCGTTCCGGGGCGCGGGCAACCCCCGCAATCGCGGAAACCAAGAACATCAGCTCCGAAATCGAGGGATTGGCCGGCGTTCCTGCCGGGGTGGACGGCCCCGACGGCATCCAATGTGCCGAGGTGCGATGGCTGATTCCGCTTTCGCCGGTGGGGAGATCCTTACCCTCGCTCGCCCTCGCGACGCGCTTGCTGCGCGGCTTCCCAATTCCGGCCGTCGAAATGGTGGCTCGGTCGCAGGCTCGCCGGGTTGACGCCGTCGAGGCAGCGGGCATTGATGCTGATCTTGTCCGGGTCCGAGCGCGGCACATAAAACGGGTGCATCCCGCAATGCCGGCAAAAGGTGTGTCTCGCGGTGTTGGTGTTGAACTGATAGGTCGCGAGCTCGTCATGGCCCTGCAGCAGCTCGAATTGCTCCGGCGGCACGATCAGGTGCAGGATGCCCTTTTTCGTGCACACCGAGCAGTTGCATTCGAGCAGGGTTGAACAGATCGGCGCGGACGCGAAACCGCACCCGGCCGCAATGACAGCTGCCTTCGTAAGCTTCAATCATCGCCGACCTCCCGCGTCCGCGCGTGGTGATCGGCCAGCACTTGCGCGATCACGGTCGAGACGCGCTTGCCGGTCGGGATGTGCAGGAATTCGTTCGGGCCGTGCGCGTTCGAATGGGGCCCGAGCACGCCGGTCACGACGAACTGTGCCCGCGGGAATTTCTCGCCGAGCATCGCCATGAACGGGATGCTGCCGCCCTCGCCCATATAGGCGGGCGGGGTGCCGAATGCCGCCTCCGACGCCCGTGCCAGGGATTGCTCGAGCCACGGCGCCAATGCCGGCGCGTTCCAGCCTGACGCGCACGACCCTAGGTCGAACTCGATTTGCGCGCCGTAGGGCGGGTCCTTTTCCAACAGCGCGCGCAGCTGATGGCCCGCCGCTTCGGCGTCCAAGGTCGGGGGCACCCGCAGGCTCAGCCGCGCTGCGGTATAAGGCAACAGCACGTTGCCGCCGTCACCGGGTTTCGGCAGCCCGTCGATGCCGATCACCGCCAGTTGCGGCCGCCAGGTGCGGTTCAGCACCAGTTCGGCGAGATCGTCGGCCATCGGCGCGACACCAGGCGCAAATGGGTACTCGGTATAGACTGTATCGCCGAGCGCCCCCGCGGCGCGGCGCGCCTGCGCCACACGCTCGGCCGGGACCTGGGCATAAAGCTCGGACGGGCGGACCTCTCCGGTGGCCTCGTCCTCGAGGCGTGACAGCAGCTGGCGCATGATGCGGAAGCTCGACGGCACGACACCCGAGGCGTGACCGGAATGCACGCCCTCGGCGAGAACGCGAATGTTGAGCGTGCCCGAGACCAGGCCGCGCAACGAGGTCGTCAGCCATAGCTGGTCGTAATTGCCGCAGCCCGAATCGAGGCATACCACCAGAGTCGGGCTGCCGAGGCGCGCCGCCAGATGATCGACGTAATATGGGAGATCGGGGCTGCCCGATTCCTCGCAGGCCTCGATCAGGATCACGCAGCGCACATGCGGCGCCCGCTGCTCCTGCAACGCCAGAAGCGCGCTCAACGCGCCGAACATCGCATAGCCGTCATCGGCGCCGCCGCGGCCATAGAGCTTGTCGCCTTCGAGCCGCGGGGTCCACGGCCCATAGCCCTCGGTCCAGCCCACCATCTCCGGCTGCTTGTCGAGGTGGCCGTACAGCAGCACGGTGTCGCTTCCCTCGCCCGGCACGTCGATCAGGATGACCGGGGTGCGGCCGGGCAGCCGTACAGTCTCGAGAGTGGCGCCGGGCAACGACGGCAGCCGGGTCCGCGCCCAGCGCTCGAACAGGGCCACCGCCTCGTCCATATAGCCGTGCACCGTCCAATCGGGATCGAAGGCAGGGGATTTGTTCGGGATCTTGATGTATTCGATCAAAGCCGGAACGATCTCGTCGCCCCAGCACTGGTCGATGTATTGGCTCGCCTTGGCGATGTCGATCATTCGGAAATCCCCGCTCGGTGTAGTCCGCCCTTGATGGCGGCTCCGCGGCCTCGGCCCTGCCCAGCTTGGAACGCGCCAACGATTTATACGAGCGCAATCGCATCGGCACAAAGCCATCGGCGGCGGGCATCTAGCGGTCAGGCGCAAAATGATTCAGCCGAGCCGTCATGGCCGGGCTCGACCCACGGCTGTCCGGTTCAGCAGAATCGAGTGCAGGATAGCCCAAAGCTTCTACCGCCAGTCGTCATCACCGGGCTCGTCCCGGTGATCCACGCCCTTTTTTCGACCCCGATCCAGGTCCGTGGATGGCCGGAACAAGTCCGGCCATGACAACCAGCAGGAGAACCAATATTCTAAATGCACTGAATCCTTTTATACAGACATGGAACCGGACAGCCGTGGGCTCGACCTGGCTCGACCCGGCGATCCACGAGCGGCGGCTCAAGCTCTACCGGTTTCCGTGGATGCCTGGCACAAGGCCTGTCCGCGGGCCGCGCAACGTGCGGACCCGTGGGCCTGACGTAACGATTCGGAAACTCGTAAAAATAGCTGACTCCCGATCGGTTACGGGAAGAGGGCGCGGTGCTCGAGCGCGATGGCTTCGGGCAGGCCGAGCATCGCATTCATGTTCTGGATCGCCTGGCCGGAGGCGCCCTTGACCAGATTGTCGAGCGCCGAGACCAGGATCGCCCGGCCGGCGACCCGGTCGTGCGACAGCCCGATCAGGCACAGGTTGGTGCCGCGCACATGGCGCGTCGCCGGCAGGCTGCCCTCGGGCAGGACGCGGACGAACGGCTCGTCGCGATAGGCGCCTTCGAGCACGGCGCGCAAATCGCCCAAGGTAGCGCCGGCGGCGAGGCGGACATAGATCGTTTCGAGGATGCCGCGGTTCATCGGCATCAGATGCGGGGTGAAGTTGACGACGATATCGCGGCCGGCGGCCTGCGACAGGCCCTGCTCGATTTCGGGCGCGTGGCGGTGGCCGCCGACGCCGTAGGCGTTGATGCCCTCGGCGATTTCGGCGTAGAGGCTGCCCACGCGCGCCGCGCGGCCGGCGCCGCTGACCCCGGATTTGGCGTCGATGATGATGTCGTCCGCATCGATCAGCCGCGCGCGGATCAGCGGCACCAGCGGCAATTGCGCCGCGGTCGGATAGCAACCGGGATTGGCGACCAGGCGCGCGGTGCGCACCTGCTCGCGCGCGATCTCGGTCAGGCCGTAGACCGCCTGGCGCTGCAGCTCCGGCGCGCGGTGCTCGTGACCGTACCACTCCGCATAGGTCGCCGTGTCGGCGAGCCGGAAATCGGCCGACAGATCGACGATCTTCAGATGGCCGGGCAGCTCGGCGAGGACCTCCTGCGTCGTGCCGTGCGGGAGCCCGCAAAACACCAGGTCGAGAGCAGACCAATCGGCCTCGCCGATCGAGGTGAGATCGGGCAGGCCTTCGCCGGCCAAATGCGGAAAGACCGCCCCAATTGGCTTGCCGGCCTGGCGATCGGCGGTCAACGCTCGGATCTCGGCCTGCGGGTGATAGCGCAGCAGGCGTAGCAGTTCCGCCCCGGTGTAGCCGCTGGCCCCCAAAATCCCGATACGAACTTTTTCCATCGCCGCCCTCGCTCTGGCTCGTCATGCCCGGACTTGTTCCGGGCATCCACGAAGGGCCTGCGAGGCGATCCCGACGGCGCGTGGATGGCCGGGTCCAGCCCGGCCATGACGGAATTGGAGGGTTACTAGCGTAATCATCGGCCGCCGCAAAATGGTTTCGATTTCCGTGGGCGCAGAGGCTGCGCTATCGTGAGCGACGCGAGGATCAGGGAGTGTAGAACGATGGATGGAACGGGCATGGCGCTCAAATGTCTCGCCGGGGTCAAGGTGCTCGACCTGACCCAGTTCGAGGCCGGCCCTTCCTGCACCGAGGCGCTGGCCTGGCTCGGCGCCGAGGTGGTCAAGGTCGAGAACCCGCAGGGCGGCGAACCCGGCCGGACCAACTTCCCCGGGCGGCCGGGCGGCGACTCCTATTATTTCTTCGAGTTCAACGCCAACAAGAAGTCGGTGACGGTCAACCTCAAATCCGAGCGCGGCTTGGCCCTAGTCAAGGAGCTGGCGCGCCAGGCGGACGTGATGATCGAGAACATGGCGCCCGGCACGATCGAGCGGCTGGGCCTCGGCTACGACGCGATCCGCGCGCTCAACCCCGGCATCATCTATTGCCAGGTCAAGGGCTTCGGCGAGGGCAGCCCTTATGAGCGCAACCTCGCCTTCGACATGATCGCGCAGGCCTGCGGCGGCACGATGAGCGTCACCGGCGAGCCCGACGGGCCGCCCTGCAAGCCGGGCCCCTCGCTCGGCGACACCGGAACCGGCATGCTGATGGCGATCAGCATTCTGGGCGCCCTCTACGAGCGCCGCGCCACCGGCCAGGGAAGGCGTCTGCAGGTGGCGATGCAGGACGCGATGCTGCATTACATGCGCTTCCCGTTCCAGGTGCAGGCACAGACCGGGAAGCCGGCCGGACGCGGCGGCGGCAGGAGCCTCGCCGGCGGTGTCGCGCCGAGCGGCATCTTTCCTTGCGCGCCGGGGGGACCGAACGATTGGATCTACGTCTTCGCCCGCCCGCGCGAGCACTGGCACCGCTTGCTGAAGGTGCTGGGGCGCGAGGAATTGATCGGCGACCCGCGCTACGAAACGCCGGCCGCCCGCGGCGAGCACGCCGCCGAGGTCAACGAGATGGTCGCCGAATTCACCCGCCGCCGCGACAAGCACGAGGCGATGCGGCTGATCGGCGCCGCCGGGGTGCCGGCGGGTGCGGTGCTCGACACGATGGAGCTGATCAACGAGCCGAGCTTCGAGCGGCGCGGAATTTTCCAGGTCATGCAGCACCCCTCGGGGCCGTTCAAGATGCCCACCTGGCCGGTGCGCTTTGACGGCGCGCCGCCCAAGCTCGAACCGGCGCCGCTGCTGGGCCAGCATTCGGCCGAAGTGTTCGGCGACTGGCTCGGCATGAGCAAGGGCGACGTCGAGGCGCTGAAGAAAGAAGGGGTGATCTGACGGCGCTGAACGGGGCAGCGGCAAATCTGTCAAGCTCTGCCGATGGTCGTTTTTCTGCTGATCGTCATAGCCGTCGGTGTTGCGATCATAGCCTCGCGCACTCCACGGCGGGGCCCGATAGTCAGGGCGGGATTAATCTGGGCGCTGCTCGTGACCTTGGCGATCGGGCTGATGCTGCTCTTTCTCGGGAGGTAGCGTGGCGGCCACCGAGCGATCGCTTATATTGCCCTCCACTCACCGAGCCGCTGTTCCACGAGAGGCGCGCGCAACTAATCGTCGTCATGCCCGGACTCGTTCCGGGCATCCACGGGACCACGACGGGTCGCATGAGTGAGACGAAGGCGTGGATGGCCGGGACGAGCCCGGCCATGACGACAATGCAGGAGGAGATACTGAGATGGCGGAACTCGCAGGCTATCAGATCCTCGCCAAATGCCTGAAGGCGCAGGGCGTCAAGGATTTGTTCTACATCATGGGCGGGCCGATGCTGGATACCGAGAGCACCTGCATCGAGCAGGGCATCCGCGCGATCGACACCCGCCACGAGCAGGGTGCGGCCTATATGGCGCAGGCCTATTCGCGGGTGACGCAGGGGCCGGGCGTGTGCATGGCGGCGAGCGGGCCCGCCACCCTCAATCTCGGTACCGGCCTCGCCAACGCGCTGATCGATTGCTGCCCGGTCGTCGCCTTTGGCGGATCGAGCCCGATCAGCCAGTTCGGCCGCCAGGTGTTTCAAGAGATCGACCAGGTCGCCGCGCTCAAGGCTTGCGTCAAATATGCAGACCGCGTGCACAATTTGAAGCGCATCCCGCAGCAGGTGAATTTCGCCTTTCAGAAGGCGCTGAACGGCAAGCCGGGCCCGGTTTATCTCGATATGCCCGGCGACGTGCTCTACACCAAGATCGAAGAAGACCAGGTCGATTGGAGCTATTGCGGCCGGCCGATCATCGAGGCGCGCCCCTATGCCGAACCGAAGGCGATCAACGCGCTGGTCGATGCGATCAACCAGGCGAAGCAGCCGATCATCTGCTCCGGCGGCGGCGTGTTATGGTCGAAGGCGTGGAACGAGATGCGGGAATTCGTCGAGAAGGCCGGCATCCCGTTCTACACGACCCCGCAGGGCCGCGGCGTCATTCCGGACGACCACCCCTATTCCTATCTGACGATGCGCAACAGCGCATTTCGCGACGCCGATCTGATCATCATCCTCGGCACGCGGATGAATTACGTGATCGGCCATGCCGCACCGCCGCGCTTCAACAAGGACGCCAAGATCGCCCGCATCGAGATCGATCCCGAGGAACTCGGCATGTCGGCCCGCAATGTCGACATCCCGGTCGTCGGCGACTGCAGGTCGGTGCTGACCCAGTTGATCGACGCGATCGACGGCAAGACCGCCGAGCGTCTCGCACCGTGGCGCAACAAGCTCCATGAGGGCGAGGTCGCCAAGCGCACCGGGCCCGGCGGCAACTATCCAACCGACGGCGACATCCACCCGCTGCGGCTGTGCGAGGAAGTCAAGAACTTCATGAAGCGCGACGCGATCCTGTGCGTCGACGGGCAGGAGATCCTGAATTTCGGGCGCCAGTCGATCCCGACCTTTACGCCGGGCCATCGGCTGAATTCGGGGCCGTTCGGCACGATGGGCGTGGGCCTGCCGTTCGCGGTCGGGGCCAAGGCCGCGAAGCCCGGGACCCAGGTCATCTGCCTGCACGGCGACGGCTCGTTCGGCCAGAACGCGATGGAGCTCGACACCGCAGTACGGCACAAACTGCCGCTCTTATGCATCATCAGCCTGAATGGCGGCTGGACCGCCGACCCCGAGGGCAACAAGCCCGGCCGCAATCTCGGCTACACCCGCTATGACATCATGGCGCAAGGGCTCGGCTGCCACGGCGAATATGTCGAAGAGCCGGAGGAGATCCGCCCGGCCCTCGAACGTGCCCAGAAAAAGGTCGACGACGGCATGGTGGCATTGGTCAACGTCAAGACCGACTACCGCGCCCGCGCCACCACGGTTCAGTTCTCGAGCCGCATGACGTGATTGCGGCGATGGAGCTGCCCCTCACCTCGGGGTGAGGGGCGACGCCGGCGGCAAAACAAGGCGCGTCGTGAACCGACCTCTGCTCGTGGTCGACGGCAACTCGTTCGCCCATCGTGCCTATCATGCGTTGCCGAAATCGATCCGGCGCGCGGGTGGCAAGGGCGGCGGGGCGATTGTCGGGTTCGCCAATTTCCTGTTGCGGTTCTATGCCGAGGAGCAGCCGCGCGCGGTGCTGGTCGGGTGGGACACGCTCGACGCGCCGACCTATCGGCACCGGGCGCTCGAGGGCTATCAGGGCGGCCGGGTGTTCGATGCCGAGCTGGTCGAGCAGCTCGATATTCTGCCGCAATTCGTCTCGGCGTGCGGGTTCGCCAATGCCAAGGCGGCGGGCTACGAGGCCGACGATTTCCTCGCCGCAGCGGTCGCGGCGGAGGAACGGCGCGGCGGAACCGCGCTGCTGGCGAGCGGCGACCGCGACGCGTTCCAGCTCGCCTCGGCTGCGACGACGATCCTGCAGCCGGTGCGCGCCGGCGAGATCGCCCGGATCGGCCCCGCCGAGGTGCGCGAGCGCTATGGCGTCGAACCGGCACAGGTGCCCGATTTCATCGCATTGCGCGGCGATCCGTCGGACAAGATACCGGGCGTCAAGGGCGTCGGGCCGAAGGGTGCGGCCGCCCTGCTGCGCCGCTACGGGTCGCTCGAACAGGCGCTCGCCGACGGCCGGTTCGCGGCCGAGGCGGAGACGCTGCGCCTCTATCGAAGGATCGCCACGATGGATACCGCCGCACCCCTCCCCGCTCTCGACGACCAGACCCCGAGCTGGGCCGAAGCCGCGGCGTTAGCTCGGACATGGAGCCTTAACCGGCTGGCCGACCGCCTCGCCGAACTCGGCTGATCGTTGGACCGGGTCTTGAACGGCCGGGCCGAACGCCACTGAGCTCGCGGGTCGAGGGCATCCGCATCGCGGCGCGACCAGAAAACCGCTCCAAGGGATTCGCCGGGCGGAACCAGCATACCGCCCGATCGTTTGAACCTTGCCTTTTAGAGGATCGGCAAGCGCCATGGGATCGGATCGGCTGGACCCATCATACGACCGCGAGGCGTCCCGCATGGCAACGCCGGAGAGCGCGCGCCTGAAGCGGCGCTGCGTCCTCGCGGCCGATCGCGGCAACTCGATTCGGAGCCGGTAATGCCAAGCCATCAGTCCCCCGCCGAAAAGCGCACGGTCGCGCGCGTCATGCACGAGTTCAAGCACGGCGAGCTGAAGACCGCACGCGGCTCGAGAAAAGTCAAAAACCCCAAGCAGGCGATCGCCATCGCGTTGAGCGAGGCTGGTGCCTCCAACCAGCAGAGCGAGACGACCAACGCCCATAACCGCCGCCGCACCAAGTCCAAGGAGGCGCGCGGCCAGACCTATCAGGACGAGGCCGAAGGCCACCGCGCGACGAAGAAAACCGATGCCGGCGCGACCGCGCGCGCGCATGGCGGCGGCGCGGGCAAGGGCCACGAGAAAACCCGCGCCGAGCTCTATGCCGAAGCGAAGCGCCGCGACATTCCCGGCCGTTCGAAAATGGACAAGGCCCAGCTCGAACACGCTCTCGCCCGCTGACCCCTACTCGTCATTCCCGCGAAAGCGGGAACCCAGGGTCGCAAGTCCGAGCGGTTGCCCCCTGTTCAGGCCAGGGGCAGGCTCAGGACCCTCGCTTTCACGGGAGATTTTGGGTTGAGCGCATCGACCGCCATCTGGATTCGGCTTGCGGAAGTCCGACCGCGACAGCGCGCGGCTCAGAACATGCCGAGGCCGAGGATCCCGTCGGTCGGGTCGAGGCCGGCCAGCACACGCTTGCCGATCAGGTCGCGCAAGGTCTCGCTGGTGCCGCCGCCCAAGGTGCCGTAGCGCGCGCCGCGGTAGAAACGCGACACCGGGAACTCGTCGGTGAAGCCGTAGCCGCCATGCACCTGGATCGCCTCGCTCGTCACCTTCAGCGCCATCTCGTTGCAGGTGACCTTGGCGACCGCAGCCAGCAGCGGGTCGGGGAACGGGTCGGCGCTGGCGCAGGCGCGGTAGAGCACGCTGCGCGCCGCCTCGATGTCGCGGTACATCTCGGCGATCTTCCAGCGCATCCCCTGAAAGTCCCCGATCGGTCGGCCAAACGCCCGGCGCTCCTTGACGTATTTGACCGCCTCTTCCAGCGCCCCTTCGGCGAGACCCAACGAGATGCTGGGGTTCAGGCAGCGCTGGGTGTTGAAGGCCGACAGCAGTTTGCGGAACCCGTCCTCCAGAACCAAGTTCTCGGGCGGCAATTCGCAGTCGTCAAAGCGGATCTCGTGCAGGTTTTCGCCGCCCATCGTGTGATAGGCGCCGGTGACCGAAAATCCGGGAGTCCCCTTTTCGACGAGCACGCAGCCGATCCCGTCGCGGCCGGGCTTTTTGTCGATGCGGGTGAAGACGACGAACATGCCGGCTTCCTCGGCGCGGCTGATCAGGGTCTTGACCCCGTTGAGCTTGAGCCGGTTGCCGACCCGATCGACGTTGGTCCGGTAATTGGCGACGTCGGTGCCGGCGTCGGGTTCGGTCATGCAGATCGCTAAGAGGCATTTGCCGCTGGCTACTGCCGGCAGGATGCGCGATTTGATCGATTCCGGCGCATAGGTCGCGATCACCCGGGTCTGGACGCCGACCTCGCCCAGGACCGCCATCGCCGTCACGTAGCAGACCTTGGCGATCTCCTCGAGCACCAGGGCGGTGTCGAATACCGGCAGGCCGAGCCCGCCGTATTCTTGTGGCACCGCCATGCCGAGGACGCCCAATGCGGCGAGTTCTCGCATGTTCTCCCACGGAAAGCTGCCGTCCATGTATTGGAGCGCGCGGACCCGAAACTCGCCCTGCGCCAGCGAGCGCACGCTTGTCACGAATTGCCGCTGCTCGTCGGATAGGCTGGTGAACAAGGGATTCTCCTCCCATTCGATCGACTGCCGTCGCCCCCGCGCAAGCGGGGCACCATGATAAGCGACAATACTTGGGTCTCTGGGTTCCCGCTTTCGCGGCTTTCATCCAATCCTCGTCGGTTCAGCCCCGTTTCCATCGCTTTCTCGGCTTTTGCCAGGCGCAGGCCGAAACCCATATAACATCGCCGCCACGATCAGCCCCGACGATATGAGGTTCCGCGCGACCCTGGCGCGGGGTGCGACGCTCGACCACCGTGCTAGGGCTAACGCCAACGAGGCGCGCAATAAGCTGCGTTTATGCCAGGCGCGACTTCTTCCAGCGCTTCGACGTATTGCTGACGCCGGTCGCGGCCACCGCCGCCTTGCCGCATGACCACAACCCGGATCGCGACCAGCGCTTCTCGGCCGGATTGGCGAGCCTCTGCGAGCTGCCAGCGAAGGCCGCACAAATCGGCCAGACCACGATCGAGTTCGCCCGGCTGATCGCCGGTGAGATCGGCGGCCTCACACCGCCGACAGGGTACAATTGAGCCGTGCCCATCCGCGCCATAGATCCGAGATCACGATCCGATCCTCGTGCACCCCAAGGTGATCAATTATTCCGTCTTAGAGCGAACCAAGCTGCCCCGCCGCCCGGCGGTCGCGCAGTCCCGAGCGCACCAGGCGGGGCAGGACCTCGGCGCAAAAATACGGCAGCTCGTCGATATAGTTGACAAACGAGACTGCGATCCCCTTGAGCCCCAGCTCGGCCAGCCGCACCATCTCCTGCGCCACCCCATCCGGGTCGCCGACCAATGGCAGCCCGCCCATGCCGTTGGCCTGGTGATCGCGGATGCGCTGGAACTCCTCCGGCGAGTGAGTTTGTGGCGTGACGTTCTTCATCGCCAGAATATTGTCGACCGCCGCCCAATCCGCATTTTCGACGATCGTGTGCCGGTAATAATCCTGCGCCTCCTGCAAGGTGGGCCGGCAGGTGACGACGCCCACCGTATAGACGTCGATCTCCCGGCCCGCCTGTCGCGCCAGCGCCCGCACGCTCGAGATGTGCGCCGCCGTCTGCTCGAACGAGATGCCGCGAGATACGTTCGAAAACAGCGCGTCGCAGTTGCGGATCGCAAAGGCTTGGCCGGTCGCCGATGCGCCGGCATTCATGATCAAGGGACGCGCCCCGCCAAAGGGCTTGGGCCTGGCCCGCACGCCCTTCAGTTTGAAGAAATGCCCGTCGAAATCGAAATCCAGCTGCGGCGACCACGCGAGCTTGACCACATCGAGCCATTCCTGCGCGTATTCGTAGCGTGCCTCGTGAGCGCGCAGCGTCGCGCCGAACATCTCGAACTCGCCCTCGTTCCAGCCGCACACGACATTGAGGCCGAAGCGGCCTTCGCCGATATGGTCGGCCGTGACGAATTCCTTGGCGGCGATCAACGGCGGGATCAGCGGCGCATGCACCGTGCCGAACACGGTGAGCCGCTCGGTCTTGGCCAACAACCCGCAGGCCCAGGCCACCGTCTCCCAGGTTGCGCCCTGGTAATCGGTGTCGCCGCCATATCCCTTCCAGCGGCCGATGGGCAGCATGAACTCGATGCCGGCCCGGTCGGCCATCTGCGCCAGCCTGACGCAGTCCGGCCAGCTTCCGGACCAGCGCTCCGGAACCATCGTCACCGCGCGGCCCGACGAGCAGTTGGCGCCGAACAGGCCCAGCTTGAGGCGGTTGTCGCTTCCCATCGCGGCGCGCGGACCATGTGCAGTTTCGCGGTCCAAGGTGACACTCGTCGGCTGTTCTTCGCATGATCATAATACGCCGGACGCCGCGAGCAATGGCTCGCATCCGCCTTATCCCTTGCCCCACCTCCGCCCAGCCCCCTAAGCTTCAGCGGACGCAAACTTGGTCGGTCTGGTGAGGGGTGATGGCTGATCGGAGATTTCGGGTTGTCGTTGCCGGTGCCGGCGTATCGGGCCTGTTTATGGCCGAGACGCTGAAGCGCGCGGGCATCGATTTCATCGTCTACGAAAAGGCCGGTGAGGTCGGCGGCACCTGGCGGGACAACACCTTTCCCGGACTCTTTGTCGATGTCCTGTCCCGCCAGTACGAGTTTCCGTTCCAGCCGAACTACGGCTGGTCGCGCAAATATGCGCCAGCCACCGAGATCTGGTCCTATATCAAGAAGGTCGCGCGCGACCGCGGCCTAACCAGGTTCGTCCGCTTCAACGAGGAGATCGTCGCGGCGCGGTTCACCGATGGTCGCTGGCATATCGAGACGGGCAAGGGCAACACCGACGTTGCCGACGTCTTCATCTGCGCCACCGGTTTTCTGCACAAGCCGCTTTTCCCCGATATACCGGGTCGCGAGAGTTTCGCCGGCCCGTCTTTTCACTCGGCGCGCTGGGACCACGGTGTCCCCTATGTCGGAAAGCGCTGGGGCGTCATCGGCAGCGGCGCCAGCGGGGTGCAGATTACCGAGGCGCTGGCCTGGGCGGGCTGCGAGGTCACCCAGTTCATCCGCCGTGCGCAATGGGTCCATATTCGCGAGAACCCGCATTCGACCTGGCGCGAGCGTTTGAAGCTGCGAATGCCCTTCGCCTATCGACGCGAGCAGCGCCGGCTATGGCAGTTCATCAACAATTTCGACCAGTGGCGTCTCGAGCCGGGGCAGCAGCGCGAGGCGATGGAGCGCGAGTACCAATCCTATCTCGAATGCGTCAGGGATCCTGAACTGAAAAGGAAGCTCACGCCCGACTACAATCTTGGCTGCACCCGCATCCCGAAATCGGACAAGAACTATTATCAGGCGGTGCAGCTTCCGAACGCGCATATCGTCAAGGGGCAGATCGCCGGCATCGTGCCCGATGGCGTCCTCATGGCGGACGGAACCCGCGTCACGCTCGACGTCCTGGTCTATGCCACCGGCTTCGATGCGCATGCCTATATGCGCCCGATGCAGGTAACCGGCCTCTGCGGGACGACAATCGACGAGGCGTGGCGGGAGAAGATCTATTCCTACGGCGGCATCGCGCTGCCGGGCTTTCCGAACCTGTTCATGCTCTACGGGCCGTTCGCCCCGGTCAACAACGTGCCGGTGCCGCTCGGGCTCGAGCAGGAGATCGGCTGCATCATGCGGCTGATCGCCGAGGCCCGCGCCCGCGGTGCCGCCGTGGCGCCGACCGCTGCTGCGACGGAGAAATTCCTTGCCCGCCTCGGGGCCGCCTTTCCCGGTACGGTTTGGGTCGGCGGCTGCAAGAACTGGTACACCAGCCAGCAGCCTACGCCGGTCCTGTGGCCGCTGCCGCAGAGCGAGCACAAGGCATTTTTCGCCGAGGTGCCGGCGGAAGATTTTGAATTCATTCCCACCGGGCAAGGGGACTGATCGCGCGGCCGCGCTGAAGGTGCAGCCCCGAGCGCCGCCGCTCCTATCCGGTGCCCTGCCAATTGGCGCGGTGATTTCCGTTGCCATGCCGCCGGCGGCAACCCGCCTGCGTGTACAATTTCGACGGGGCGAGGCTCACCGTCCATCCTTGAAGAGCCAACCTCTGCGGATCGACGAGCTCGGTGTGCCCGCGCTGTCCGCAAAGGCCGCGCGCTTCCGGCACGCTCATGCAACTCTGTTGACTCTGTCCGAACTGTCTTTCACCGTCCGCGTGGCGCTTTTCAGCTTCGGACCACACACACCATGAGCCCGTTGGCCATGAGCCCGTCGGACGCCGCGTGGCGGCAATTGATCTCCGCATTGCATGGATCCGGCCGCAAGGCTGCACTCGCAATCACCGGGGGCGGCAGCGGGGCGGTCGGCGAGCTGCTTCGTGTTCCCGGCGGCTCCCGGCTGCTGATCGAGGCGCAAATTCCCTACGACGCGCAGGCGCTTGCAGCGTTTCTCGGCTTTGCCCCGGGACAGGCGTGCAGTCCTGACACCGCCATCGCGATGGCGCAAAGCGCACGGGCGCGCGCGGCCAGGCTGCTGCCGAGCCCTGGCGTTGGGGTGGGCGCCGATCTGGTTGGCCTTGGCGCTACGGCGGCACTGGTCAGCGATCGCCCACGTAAAGGCGAGCATCGATTTCACATCGCATTCGCCAACGCCGCCGGCATCGCGCACTGCACTTGCGTCTTGGCCAAGGGCCGACGCGATCGCGCGGCTGAAGAAGACCTCGTTTCGCGCGCGATCGTCCTATGGCTGGCCCGCGCCTGCGGGATTGCCGCACCCTCGCCGCGCAGCCTCTTCGATGCGGATGAACATTACGCGGAGGCGATTGTCGCGCAGACGGGCCTCGCGGCCGCGGATACGATCGATCGGCTCTTGGTGGGCGAACTCGATCGCGTCACCGTCCAGCCCGATGGCCAAATGATGCTGTCGGCGCCGCAGCCCGTTGTGCTGTTCCCAGGTTCTTTCAACCCGATGCACGACGGACATGTATTGCTGGCGCGGGTCGCCGAAGAGCACAGGCAGCAGCCCTTGGCATTCGAAATCTCTGTCACCAACGTCGACAAGCCGCCGCTGGCGGGCGAGACGGTACGACAACGGCTCGCACAATTCGCCTGGAAGTCGCCGGTCGAACTCACCCGGGCGCCCACCTTCGTCGAAAAGTCGCGCTTGTTTCCGGGGACGACGTTTGTGGTCGGCGCAGATACGGCGGAGCGGCTGTTTGGGCCGAAATATTATGGCGATGACGAGGCTCGAATGCACCTGGCGCTCGAGGAAATCGCCAGTTCCGGGGGCAGCTTTCTAGTGGCCGTACGCATCGACGCGGGCGGCCGCGTACGCGCGCTCGCCGACATCCCGGTGCCACCGCGCTACGCCGATCTCTTCACCGAAATCCCCGAGCACCGTTTCCGCCTCGACACCTCCTCATCCGCGATCCGCGCCCGGGGCGCGAGCCGTCGGTAATTCATCGTCGGCCTCACAGATAACTGCGTCTTTGCTGCGGCAGGTGCGCCGCCAACTTGTGCTGCGCTTCCCCAGGAGGACGCCATCGGCATTCGCCTGCGCGACATGATCGGCACGGGCAACATGATGTGGGGCTCGGACTATCCGCACAACGAGTTGAGGCATAAGGCTCAGATGATAAATGACGATTATCTGCGCCTGCACTTGAGGTTAACCCAAATAGAACTGGCGCGGATCCGGGTAAATGGTTCTTCCCTTTTTGGTTTTAAGTCGCCGCGCGCACTTCGGCGATGTCCTGGGCGAAGATCATGTCTTCGCTGCCGACGACCGAGGGGTCAGTGGGCGAGGACAGATAGCGGGCGAAGACCCACACGCCATCCAAAGGGTTCGAGACCACCTCGGCGACGGCGCCGTCGACCAATACGATCTGCATGCCGGGGGCTAGGAGCCGGGTGTTGACGATCTCGCTCATTCGGCGGCCCGCACGATCGCGTTGTCGGCCCGGCGCCAGGTCGCCAGCTCGTCCCAGCTGTCGGCTTCCATGAACTCGGCCCAGCGGCGGTAGAGGTTGCGCAGATTGTGCTCGCTCGATTTGGCCTCGGTGATGTCCATCACCGTGCCGGGGATGCGCAGCCCCTGCCATTCGTAATTTTCGATTTCGTAACCCTGGCCCTGCTCGTAGCTGTAGGGGTGGCGGCGGGCGATCGTGCCGCGGCTGGCGGCATGGGCATAGTTCCAGTTTTCCATGTCGTCCTGCTCGGTCATCCCGGCCGGGCCCGAATAGCGGATGTAATAGTCGCGCAGGAAATCCTTGACCTCCTGCGGCGCCGCCTTGTCGACGAAATACCAGCGCCAGCATTCGGTCTGATGGGCGCCGCGCGGGTGCCACACCGCGATGGTGCGCGGCTGGCGCGGATGGAGTGCCATGTTGGGAAAGACCTCGCCGGGGCTGCCGATCACCCGGCCCCATTCGCCTTTGCGCCGGCGCCGCTGCTCTTCGCAATGCGCGAAATATTCGGAGACGACCGGCGAGTGGCTGTAGGCCGGCGGGGTCGGCTCGCCTTGCGGCAATACATAGACCCCGGTCTGGTGCCCGCGCTCATAAAACGACACCTGCAGCCGGCGCGCCATCTGCCGCTCCTGCATGTCGCGCCGCCCGCTGCCCGACGGGCCGATGCCGGCGAGATCGACCGAGCGGTGGCTGATGTTGTGATAGCTGTCGCCGCAAAAATTCTCGGCCGGGAATTTCCAGTTGCACGGGATCAGCCATTTCTGGATGCCGCCGAGAACTTCGACGCCGCTCTCGCCGCCCTCCCAGGTTTCCAGGGTCAGGTCGAGATAGCGGGCGAAATCGCCGAGATATTCGGCGAAGGATGGGGCCGCCGGGTCCCAGGTGGCCCAGATCGCCCCCTTGTAGTTGCACAATTGCGCCACCTCGACCAATCCCCATTGCGAGCGGTCGAGCTTGGAATGATAGGCCTCGCGGAAATAAGGCACGCCGCGAGCTTGCCGTCGGTGCCGTAGCTCCAGCCGTGATAGGGGCAGGTGAAGACCGGGGTGTTGCCCTCGTCGTAGCGGCACACCTTCATGCCGCGATGCCGGCACGAATTCAGAAAGACATGGATCTTCGCCGGCGCGGTCGCGACAGAGAATGACCGACTCCTCGCCCATGCCGGAGACGAAGAAATCGCCGGGGTTCGGGATCTGGCTCTCGTGGCCGACATAGAGCCAGGCGCGGGCGAACAGCCGCTCCTGCTCCTGCGCGTAGATCTCGTCGTTGACGAAGATCTCGCGGCTGATCTGCCCTTTGGCGAGATCGACGAGACCGGGCCGGTACCCCTGGCTTCCCGCTTTCAAGGTTGCCTCCACATTTGCGCTAACACCTGTCATCCCGGGGCCGGGACCCATGGTCGCGATGGATACCGGCTTGCGCCGGCATGACGGAGCTACGACAGGTTCAGCGCCGAATCCGCTCGCTCCCGACGCTAAAAGAAAAACGTCAGGTTCTTGGTCATCAGCACGTTCTGGTCGAGGATGATCTTGCGCCGGGCGAGCTGCCAGCCGTCGCCGGCGCGGCGCAGCCGGTCCTCGCGCTTGCCGACCAGGATGTCGGTCTCGGTCTCGACCCGGTTGCGGTAGATCAGAAACCGGCATTTGGTCGCGACCTCGGCGGCTTCAGCGATCGACGGCGTCGCCTCGAGCAATTGCACGTTCGAGACGATGTGGGTGATGCGCGAGACCGGCTCCTCGGCCCAATGGATGCCGGTCATGATCTGCTTGACCCGCCGGTCCAAGGTCTCGCGGCCCTCGTCGAACCAGTTGATGTCGTGGTCGGCGCGGGTGAACTCGCGCTGGTGTTCGCCGACTTTGACGTTGCGCCGCATCGGCATCCAGTAGCGCACGTCCTCGGCGACCAGCGCCAGCCAGTCCTCGTAACGCCGCTCGTCGAGCAGTTCCGCCTCATGATAGAGGAACTCCTCGATCTCCTGCTTGAGGAGCAGGCGGGCGATTTGCTCGTTCCGGTCCGGCATCTGCATCTCACTCCGACGAACCGTATCGAAACCGTCATGCCCGGACTTGATCCGGTCATCCACGGAGCTGCGAGAGAGGTCCCTCTGTGCGACGAAGGCGTGGATGGCCGGGACGAGCCCGGCCAAGACGATTAAAAGCTATGGCCCGCGATCGATGGGCGATCACCCTTCCCTGGGATAGGCCTCCGCGCCGCTCAGAACAGAAGCGACGGCAGGTTACTGCGCGGCGACCGGCTGCGGCGCCGGCGCCTGCGGCCGCATGAAGGCCTCGTCGTTTTCCCACGGGCCCGGGAAGCGGCCATTGCCGGTCTTCTCGCGGGTGAAGACGTGGTAATCGACCGGCCATTCGGCGCGCGGCATTTCGTAGAACACTTCGACGCCGTTGCCGTCGGGGTCGCGCATATAAATGCCGAGCGAGATGCCGTGATCGGAGATGCGCTCGATCGGCTGCCCCTTCTCCTTGCACGCGGTGATAGAACTCCTTCAGATCGTCGAGCGATTCGAGCCGCCAGGCCATGTGGTTGAGGCCGACCTGGCCCTTTTCCTGCAGCGGCGCGTCCGGCCCCAACTGCATCAGCGCCACCTCGTGCGACTGCTCGGTGTCGGCCGACATGAAGGCGGCCCAGCCCGGCCGGTATTCGTAGGTGTGCAGGCCCAAGAGGTCCTCGTACCACTGTTTCGAGCGATCGGCGTCGCGCACGTACAGATTGACGTGCTGCAGATACATCGGCTTTTTCATGCTTTCCTCCGTCACAAATTGTCGTCGTCGCGCCCGAGAAAATCGAGGACGCGGTCCATCACTTCCTTCTTCGGATAGATCGTGGCGATGGCGCGCGCCCGCGTCAACGGGTCGCTGGCAAAGAAGCGCTCGTACAGCACCTGGCGGCTGCCAAAGGCGCTGCCGGCGAGGTCCCAGGCCAGCCGGAACAGCTTGACCCGGTCCTTCGCCGCGGTGTTGTCGGTCGCCAGATACTGCTCGATGTCGGATTTGAGCGGGCCTTTGAAATCGGCCTCGCTCGGCGTCAGCATAAAGCTGCTCGACCCGAGAAGCTGCAGGATCTCGATCATCCGCGGATAGGCGGTCATGAACAGATTGCGCGGGCTTTCGACCATCAGCGGGTCGGGGGTCATCACCCCCCATTCGTCGAGCTTGGCGTCGGCCTCGGCAGCGCGCATGCAGGCACGGGTCAGCTGCGTCGTCAGCATCAATTCGCCGATCCGCTCCTCGACATGCGGCAGGTGGTTGTTGCCGAGCGCCTGGGTCATCAGCAAGGCCGTGCCCAGCACAAACTCGCATTTGGCGAGGTTCTTGGTCGCCCCCTGATGCGCCGAATGCGCCGAGGAGTGGGTCGCGGTGGCGGTGGCGTTGAGCCGGTCGACATCGCCCAGCAGAAACACCCGCTCCCACGGCACCAGCACATCGTCGAAAAAGACGACGCAATCCATCTCCTCGAAGCGCGAGCCGAGCGGCTGGTCGAAATGCGAGCGGCCTTGGTCGAAGCTGTCGCGGCACAGGAATTTGAGCCCCTGGCGTCCCGCACGGGATGGCAAAGCTCAGCGCGAACGGGCTGTGGCTCTCGGTGTGCCGCCCCATGCGCGGCGAATAGACGCCGATCTCGTCGGCGAGCGGCCCCAGGGTCGCCAGAATCCGCGCGCCGCGCACGATGATGCCGGCATCGGTCTCGCGCACCACCTGCAAGGCGGTTCCCTCCTGCAGGTTGAAGACGCCGGAAACGGTGCGGCTGCGCTGCAGATTGATCAGCGAATGGGTCAGGGTCAGGTCGTTTTCGCGGATGTATTCGTAATAGCGGCGCATGTTCTCGCCGTATTCGGGCTTGCCTTGCGCGAAGAACTCCGCAGCGCCGGCCCAGGCGGCATAGGTCACGTTCATGAAATCGGGCGAGCGGCCCATCATGCCGCAGGTGGCGCGCGCCCAGTTCAGCATCATGACGCGGCGCGTTTCGAGGTCCTCGCGGGTGCGCGGGATCAGAAACGACAGCCCGACCCGGTCGCCGGTCGTGGGCGACACATAGGTCATCTCGTCGCGCAATTTCGGGTCGTGCTGCATGTCGTAGAGCGAGGCGATCGCGCGGGCGCCGCCCTTCAGCCCGGGATGCGCGGTGACGTCGCGCACCCGCTCGCCGCCGAGCCAAACCTCGCGCTGCTGCTCCCGCAAGCCCTGCAATGTATTGCTTTCCGCTACGCGCTGGCATCGGCACACTCCCTGTCGCTCGAAAACACTACGACAGCGCCGGGCGAAAGGCCAGATCCCGGCAATTACCGGCCAGCGGCTCGCGCGTCGACAGGGCTGTGCGGCTGCTGCAGGATATGAGGCCCAATCAACCCCAGGTGAAGGAAACCCGAAGATGCCCGAGACGCCGACCTTTGGCCGTTATGCCGAGATCCCCTATGACCAGATGACGCCCGAGCAGCAGGAGGGCTACCGCTCGCTGATCGAGAGCCGCGGCGCGCTCGGCGGACCGAACAAGATCGTGGTGCACAACCCGAAGCTGGCGAAGGTGGCGGGGCCGTTCGGGGGCCATTTTCGCACCGGCTATTCGCTGTCCGAGCGCGAGCGCGAGATCGCGGTCTGCATCATCAACAGCAAATGGCGCTCGGCCTATCCGACCAATGCGCACGAGCGCGCCGGCAAGGCGGCCGGGCTGCCGGCCGACAAGGTCGAGGCGATCCTTTCCGGCCTGCCGACCGCGTTCTCCGACAAGCGTGAGCAAATCGTCTACGAGATGGCCACCTGCCTCGCCAATTCGCGCTGGGTCGCCAAGGGGCTCTTCGACCGCGCGGTCGAGGCGCTCGGCCATGTCGGCATCACCGATGTCATCTGCCTGATGGGCCACTACACCAGCGTATCGATGATCCTTGCCTTCTACGATGTGCCCGCCGGCGCCGCAGGCCTGCAGCGCTGAGAGGGACAGCGCGTCGGTCGACAGGGCCGCTCGGCTGTTGCAGGATGCGCCGCCAATTCACCCCAGGGGAAGGAAACCCGAAAATGCCCGAGACGCCGACCTTTGGCCGTTACGCCGAGATCCCCTATGACCAGATGACGCCGGAGCAGCAGGAAGGCTATCGCACGCTGATCGAGACCCGCGGCCGGCTCCCGGGCCCGAACAAAATCTATGTGCACAATCCGAAGCTGGCAAAGGTCATGGGGCCTCTCGGCGCCTATTTCCGCACCGGCTATTCGCTCAGCGAGCGCGAGCGCGAGATCGCCGTCGTCATCATCAACAGCAAGTGGCATTCGGCCTATCCGACCAACGCGCATGAGCGGGCCGGCAAGGCCGCGGGACTGCCGGCCGACAAGGTCGAGGCTCTCTTGTCAGGACTTCCGACCTCGTTCGACGACAGGCGCGAGCAGGTCATCTACGAGATGGCGACGTGTCTCGCGAATTCGCGGTGGGTGTCGAAGGGGCTCTTCGACCGGGCGGTCGAAGCGCTCGGCCACGAGGGCATCACCGACGTGATCACCCTGATGGGCTTTTACAGCAGCGTGTCGATGACCCTCGCCTTCTACGACGTTCCCGCCGGCGCCGAAGGCTTGGCGCGCTGATCGCACTGTCATTGCGAGGAGCGGAGCGACGAAGCAATCTCGAACCTCCGAGCTCTGCCTCAATGAGATTGCTTCGCTTTGCTCGCAATGACAGCTCGATGGACTCGAAATATTGAGGAGTATCGCCATGCTGATCGTCGACGCACAGGTTCACATCTGGTCGGCCGGGCCGCCGACCAACCCGTCGCACCGCCAAGTCAATTCTTATACCGCTGAAGAATGCATCCGCGACATGGACGCGGCCGGGGTCAACGCCGTGCTGCTGCACCCGCCGGGCTGGGACCCGAACTCCGGCAAGATTTCCGAGGCGGCGGCGGCCAAATACCCCAACCGCTTCGGCATCCTCGGCAACTTCCCTCTCGACAAGCCAGAGAGCCCTTCGCTGATCGACGGCTGGAAGCGCCGGCCGGGGATGCTCGGGCTGCGCTATGCCTTCACCGCACCGCACCAGGCCAACTGGATGACCGACGGCACGATGGACTGGCTGTGGCCGGCGGCCGAGAAGGCCGGGATTCCGATCGCGCTGATGGCGTCGAACTATTTGCCGCAAGTGGCGCAGATCGCAGAACGGCACCCCGGGCTGCGCCTGCTGCTCGATCATTACGCGCGGGTGCGTGACGGCAAGGATGACGCCGCGCACGGCAATCAGCCGGCATTGCTGGCGCTCGCGAAATATCCCAACGTTGCGGTCAAATGCACCGGGGCGCCGGGCAATTCGAGCCAGCCCTATCCCTACCGCAACATCCACAAATACACGCAGCAGATCGTCGAGACCTTCGGGCCTGAGCGGAGCTTCTGGGGTACCGACATCACCCGCATGCCGTGCCCGTGGAAGCAATGCGTGACGATGTTCACCGAGGAGATGCCGTGGCTCAAGGGCGGCGACCTCGAGCTCGTCATGGGCCGTGCGGTGTGCGACTGGCTCGGCTGGAACCTGCCCGGCTGACCGTCGGTTCGGGCTAACGGGCGGCAGCGCGCGCCGCCAATGCCGTCGCGAGCATCGCTTGCCGGCAAAGGGTCTCGGCCGGAAAGCCGGTCGTCTTCATGGCGATTTCAGCTTGGGCAAGGCGATCGAGCGCGGTGCGCAGACCCGGCTCGCTCCACTGGGTGAGCTGGCGTCTGACGCTGTCCTGGTGCTTGAAGAAGATCGGCGGGCGGGCGCTGCGCAGCGCCTCCACGGCCGTCGTCCCGGCGGCCACGCGGGCGGCGAGGCCGTGCAGCCGGTGCAGATGGCGCAACAGCGCGCGGGCCACCGTGACCGGCGTCTCTCCCTCCTGAAACACCCGATCGAGCACTCGGTCGAGCCGCGCGGCGTCGCCTTCGGCCGCCGCCATCACCGCATCGTCGAGGTCGAGCGCCGCGCTGTCGCCGACCGAATGCCGCGCGTCTTCGAGCTCGACCCGTCCGCCCTCGCCGGCATAGAGCGCCAGCTTCTCCAGCTCCGATCGGGTCAACAGCCGGTCGCCGCCGAGGTGCTCGACCAGATATTGGGTCGCGTCGCGGCTGGCGGTGACCCGATGGGCGGCCAGGCTCTCGCGGATCACCATGGCGCGGTCGCGCAAATTGTCGGGGTAGCAGCCGATCGCTGCGGCGTGGGGCGAGTTTTCGAACGCCCGCCGCAGTGCCGAGGACGCCGCCAATTCACCGGCTTCGGCCACGATCAGGGCATCGCCCGGCGTTCCTTCAAAAAATCCCGCGAACAGTCGCGCCAGGCCATCGGCGACGCCGCGCACCCGCACCACCCGGCGGCCGCCGACGAGGCTCAGCTGCGCGGTCTCGTCGAGGAGCCGAGGCGGATCGGCGGCGAGTGCGGCGCCGGTCAGCTCGGCAATCCGGAACGGGTCGCTCAGGTCCGGGCAGACGGTGCGCGCCAGGGCGTCGGCGCGCTCGCGCACCAGACCCATGTCAGGGCCATAGAGCAGCACCGCGTGGATTTCGCGATCGGGGCGCTGTAGAAAGGCGCCGACCCGCGCCGGGGCGAGCTTCACGCTGTTTCAGCTCGGCTTTGGAGTCTTTTCGGCGGCGCGATGCTCCATGAACAGGTCGAGCCGCGTGACAATCTCCTGGCTCAGCTCGGCGACGCTGCGCACCGCGGCGTCGTCCTGGCCGACAACCGTCGAATACTGGTTCGGATTGAGCGCAAACGAGTTCTGCACATGGATCGTGTTGGTTTCCAGCATGGCCCCGCTGCGGAAATCGACAAGGCGGTAGGTCGCGATCACGTCGAGCCGGCCGAGTGTCCCCGTGCCTTGCGATTGGATCCCCAACGCGGACAGCACGACGGACAGGGTCGTCTGCAGGCGATAGCGCGGTGTCGTCGGCTCGCCGGCCGGGTTGAGCATATCGCGCAACGCGATCTCGAGCCGCTGCCCGATCCGCTCGGGGATCGGATCGACCCGGATCGCGCGCAAATCGGCACTCGCCGGCATGCTTTGGGGGTCGGCGTAAAGCGGCTCCCAGCCGCAGCCCGGCAAATTCAGGGCGAGAACAGCGCCGAGGGCGAGCAGGACACGGCATCCCCCCATTGTCAGGCGACGATGCTGACGACCCGGTTGGGCACGACGATCACCTTGCGCGGCGGCCGGCCGTCGAGCCAGCGCGCCACCTGGGGCAATTCGAGCGCGGCGCTCTCGACCTCGCTCTGCGACGTGTCGGGCGGCAATTCGAGCGTGCCGCGCAGCTTGCCGTTGACTTGCACCGCGATCGTCACCTGCTCGTGGCGGGCGAGATCCGGGTCGGCCCGCGGCCAGGGCTGCTCGGCGAGCAGGCCGGCGCCGCCCAGGGCCAGCCACATCTCCTCGGCCAGATGCGGCATCATCGGCCCGAGCAGCCGCGCCACGGTCTCCAGTCCTTCGCGCAGCACCGCGGCGGCGACAGGCTCGGCCCGCAGGCTTTCGCCCGAAAGTTCCTCGATCGCGTTGGTCAGTTCGCGGATCCGGGCGACCGCGCGGTTGAAGCGGAATTTGTCGAGGTCGTCGGTGACCGCGGCGATCGTCTGGTGGATCGTGCGGCGCAGCGCCGCGACAGGCGCGGGCAGGGCCGCCGGAACCGTCGTCCCCGGCGGCGGCAATGGCGCCGCGGGCTCGCTCACCATGCGCCACAGCCGGTTGACGTAGCGCCAAGTCCCCTCGATCCCGGTTTCGGTCCATTCGAGATCGCGCTCGGGCGGGCTGTCCGACAGCAGATAGAGCCGAGCCGTATCGGCGCCGTAGGTGTTGACGATCGCTTCGAGGCCGACGACGTTCTTTTTCGACTTCGACATTTTTTCGGTGCGGCCGACGATGACGGGCCTGCCCTCGCGGTTGACGAACCCTCCGGCAGCAGCGGCATCGACCTCCTCGGGAAACAGCCACTCGCCGCTTTGGCCGCGATAGGTCTGATGGCACACCATGCCCTGCGTGAACAGCCCGGCGAACGGCTCGTCGAGATCGAGATAGCCGCACTGCTTCAGCGCCCGCATAAAGAAGCGCGAATAGAGCAGGTGCAGCACCGCATGCTCGACGCCGCCAATATACTGGTCGACCGGCATCCAATAGGACGCCTCCTCCCGGGTGAACGCGATCGGTGCGTGCGCCGAGCAGAAGCGCAGGAAATACCAGGAAGAATCAAAGAACGTATCGAGCGTATCGGTCTCGCGCTCCGCCGGTCCACCGCAACGCGGGCACTCGACGTGCTTCCAGGTCGGGTGATGGGCGAGCGGATTGCCCGGCAAATCGAAGCTGACGTCAATCGGCAGCTCCACGGGCAGATCCCTTTCCGGCACCGGCGCCATGCCGCATTTCGGGCAGTGGATGATCGGGATCGGGCAGCCCCAATAGCGCTGGCGCGACACCCCCCAATCGCGCAGCCGATAGGCGATCGTGCGTTCGCCCCGCCCAATCGCTTCGAGCCGCTGGCCGGCAGCGCGCTTGGCCTCGGCCACCGACAAGCCATCGAGGAAGCCGGAGTTGAAGGCGGTGCCGTCTTCGATATAAGCCTCCTCGCCGATCGCGAAATGCGCCGGGTCGGCGTTGGGCGGCAAGATCACCGGGATCACCGACAGCCCGTATTTGCGGGCAAATTCGAGGTCGCGCTGATCATGCGCCGGACAGCCGAAGATCGCGCCGGTGCCGTATTCCATCAGCACGAAATTGGCCACCCAGACCGGGACACGGCGTTTCGGGTCGAACGGATGCACCGCTTCGAGACCGGTCTGATGGCCGCGTTTCTCGGCCGTCTCGATCGCCGCCTCGCTGGTGCCCATGCGGTTGCATTCGGCAATGAAGCCGGCGAGCTCCGGGTCGTTCTCGGCCAGAGCTTGCGCCAACGGGTGGTTCGGCGACAAGGCCAGGAACGACGCGCCGAAGAGGGTGTCTTGCCGGGTCGTGAAGACCTCGATCGCCCCCACCCTTCCCTCCCCCGCGAGCGGGGGAGGGTCAGGGAGGGGGTTGGCGATCTCGAAGACGACGCGGGCGCCCTCCGAGCGGCCGATCCAATTCTCCTGCATCAGCCGGACGCGCTCGGGCCAGCGCTCGAGGCCACCGATCGCGTCGAGCAGTTCCTCGGTGAATGCGGTGATGCGCAGCGCCCATTGCGCCAGGAGCCGTTTCTCGACGACTGCGCCGGAGCGCCAGCCACGCCCGTCGATGACCTGTTCGTTGGCGAGGACGGTGTTCTCAACCGGGTCCCAGTTGACCCATGATTCCCTACGGTAGGCGAGACCGGCCGCGAGGAAATCGAGGAACATCTTCTGTTCGTGGCGATAATATTCCGGGTCGCAGGCCGCGATCTCGCGCGACCAGTCATAGCCAAAGCCCATGCGCTCCAGCTGGGCGCGCATCGTCGCGATGTTCTGGCGGGTCCACATCGCGGGGTGGGTGTGCTCGGCGATCGCGGCGTTCTCGGCCGGCAGGCCAAAGGCGTCCCAGCCCATCGGATGCAGGACGTTGAACCCCTGCGCACGGCGGTAGCGGGCGACCAGATCACCCATCGTGTAGTTGCGCACATGGCCGACATGCAGCTTGCCCGACGGGTAGGGGAACATTTCGAGGACGTAGTATTTCGGTCGGCTCGAATTCGGCGGCGACTTCGAACAGCCGGCGCTCGCGCCAGATCCGCTGCCATTTCGCTTCGGTTTCTCGAAAATTGTATCGGGGCATCGTCCGACTGAATCTTTCCGCGGGTTCGATCGGCACGGATGACCCGCGCCGATAGCGGCCGCCATCAGGCTGCGAGGCCGCGTCTTTAAATTGAGACAGGGCAGGGCCGCGGGCAAGGCCCGATCCGTGCCGCTTCAGCCGATCCCTCGTGCGCGAGCGTTCGGCTGCCGGCCCCGCCGGTTACTCGGAGGCGTATTCCTTCATCCAGGACCGCTTGAGCTGACCGGCCCGCCGCAGGATCGCGCTTTCGAGATCGTCCTCGACCTTTCGCGCGATCGTGGTCGCGACCCACTCCCCGGTCGGCGAGCGCTGCTGCCGGTCCACGGTGACCGCGACCGAATCCGATCTGAGCTCGCGAGAGAGGACGAACACGGTGATCCTGAAGCGCTCGTCGGGTTTGTCCTGAGGCGAATACCAGTTGGTCACCAGCATGCCGCTCAGCGGATCCTCCGAGCTGAGCTTGACGAAGTTCAACGTGTCAAGCGCCGCCTGCCACGCGATCGGGCTGACCGTGCTGCCGGTCCGCGGTCCGGGCTCATGCTCCGACGGCCTCTTGGCGAGACCGAGCACGGTCCAGATCGTCGCCTCGGTGTCCATGCCGGCGGGCGGGTCCGCGGCGGCGGTCTGCGGTTTCTCGGCGGCGGGCGCGGCATTGGCCGCGGCAGCCTTCCCGGCGGGCGGGCTCGCGGCGCACCCGGCCAGGATCAACGAAAGACTTGCGGCGACGAGGCTCGGCAGGCGGTAATGGGCAGCAGACATCCGGCGCTCCCCCCAGGGACAACGCTGCTCGCAGCCGGAGCGAGCGGCACCCTTTTTTGTGCCAGGAATGGAGCCGATATGGAAGGGGTCATCGCAGCCAACCTCGCCGTCGTCAGGGACCGGATCGAGGCGGCGGCGCGCGCCGCCGGACGACCGGCCGAGAGTGTGGCGCTGGTCGCCGTCAGCAAAACCCATCCGGCTTCGGCGGTACGCGAGGCGCTCCTCGCCGGGCACCGCACCTTTGGCGAGAATCGGGTGCAGGAAGCGCTGGCCAAGTACCCGGCACTCCGCGAATCGTACCCCGGTCTGGCGCTGCATCTGATCGGGCCGCTGCAGACCAACAAGGTCCGCGACGCGGTGGCGCTGTTCGACGTGATCGAGAGCCTCGACCGGCCGCGGCTTGCCGAGGCGCTGGCCCATGAGATGGAACGCACCGGGCGCCGCCTGCCGTGCCTGATCGAGGTCAACACCGGCGAGGAGGCGCAGAAATCGGGGGTCATGCCGGTGGCCGCCGACGACTTCGTCGCCCTCTGCCGCGACCGGCTCGGCCTGCCGGTGGTCGGGCTGATGTGCGTGCCGCCGCTGGACGAGGAGCCGTCGCCGCATTTCGCTCTGTTGCGCGAGATCGCCCGGCGCACCGGGCTCGATCTCCTCAGCATGGGCATGAGCGCCGATTTCGAGACCGCGATCCGCTTTGGCGCCAGCCACGTCCGGGTTGGCACCGCGATCTTCGGCAGCCGCGGCACGATAGCCGCATAGGGGAGATGCGCGACGAAGCAGCGACGAGAGAGGCGATACGGGCGAATCAGTTCGGTGGTTTCGGCCGCAGCGGAGCTGATGCGGAGTCACGTCCTTCCGACTGTTTTGGGCGGCGCAATTCTGGCGGCGCTAACTTTCGGTGGTAGCTACATCTTATTCCAGGAGAAGCCCGAAC
The DNA here is from genome assembly GCA_963795485.1 of uncultured Alphaproteobacteria bacterium. Lineage (GTDB taxonomy): Bacteria > Pseudomonadota > Alphaproteobacteria > ATCC43930 > CGMCC-115725 > AP-15. The sequence goes on along the minus strand of CAWCIL010000001.1, from coordinate 150,651 downwards.
TCCAGCGACTCAGCGACCGCGGCAAAAATTACTCTGAAATGCTTAATTTGAGGTTAAGCACCGTCGAACAGATGAACGATGTCTTGGGACAGGGATGGTTTGCCTCTAAGAATGGAAAAGATATAGGGAACATGATTTTGGAATTGGTCAAAGACCGTACCAAGCCGTTCCTCGATCCAGCCTTGCTGCGTAATTATATGGAATGGGATAATAAATCGTTATTGCAGCTCAAAGAGGATTTCTGGAAAAATACAGGGGTTGTTTTTTCAGGATGATCCGCTACAGGCAAAACGGCAATCAATAGCCCTCCAGAAATATGGATCGGTGATAGAAATGTTGCAGATGATCGACGAAGTACTTATTAAATGGAATGGTGATTATTATCATAAACGAGCGCTTGCATTGGTGGCACTCTTGCCGGCATTCGAGAATATCTTACAGGAATTGGACGCTTCCGAGATCAATGGGGCTCAAACACGAGCCGATATGGAACGAAGCAGGACAAATCTAATACAATTTCATAAGTTAGAGCGAGATGATTTAAGAGCATGGGAGCTTAAGAGTGAAATTGCAGCAATTTGTGTGTTTACAAGCAGTGCGCTCTTACTTTTGGGTTTTTTGATCCTCTCGTTGGAATATTTTTGGCAAGCGCGAACGTCAGGACCGGCTGCTGAGACGAGAGGAAGGCCGCGATACTCGGTCAGGTCGGCGCCGATGAATAGGTACTTGTCAATATGTGTGAGCATATAGCGCGGCAAGGTTGGCGAGGAATTTCGAGGGGTAGATATGAGGGTATTTGCGACATTGCCGCAGGAGAATTTGCGCGAGGTCGCCGCTGCGGCGTGCGCAGTCGAGGCCGAGGCCTATGACGGCGTCGTCGCGATGGAGAACAAGCACGACCCGTTTTTGGCCCTGGCGATCGCCGGCGCCGCGACCCGGCGGATCGAGCTGCACACCGGGGTCGCGATCGCCTTTGCCCGCACCCCGATGGCGGTCGCCAATGTCGGCTGGGACCTGGCCGGTGCCACTCACGGCCGTTTCGTCATCGGCCTCGGCTCGCAGGTTCGGGCGCATAACGAGCGCCGCTTTTCGGTCCCGTGGACGCCGCCGGCGCCGCGCATGCGCGAATATGTGCAGGTGCTGCGGGCGATCTGGCATTGCTGGAAATCGGGCGGGAAGCCAGGCTATGAAGGCCGGCACTATCGCTTCGCCCTGACCACCCCGAACTTCACCCCGGAGCCGATCGAGGCGCCCCCGCCCGCGGTCATGATCGCCGCGGTCGGCCCGGCGATGCTCAAGGTCGCGGCCGAGGAATGCGACGGCGTCAAATTGCACGGCTTCTGCACGCGCAAATACCTGACCGATGCGATCATGCCGCGGCTCGCGGCCGGGCTCGCCCAGACCGGCCGCGCCCGCGAGAATTACGAGATCTCCGGCGGCGGGTTTCTCGCCACCGGTCCGGACAACGAGGCGGTCGCGCGCCGCTTCGAATGGGTGCGCCAGCGGGTCGCGTTTTACGGCTCGACGCCGGCCTATTACCCGGTGCTGGCGGTGCACGGGCTCGAGGACCTCGGCCACAAGCTCAACGCGATGACCCGGCAAGGTCGGTGGACCGAGATGGCGAATGAGGTGCCGGACGACGTTGCCCATCTGTTCGCAGCGGTCGGGCGTCATGACCAGATCGTCCGGGCCATCGGCGAGCGGTTTGGCGGCCTCGTCGATGCGCTGACCCTGCGCGCGGATGGCAGCGGCGAGGTGCCGCCGGACCTCGTCCAGGACATCCGCCGTCTGCCGCACGCGTTCCGCGGCTTCACTTCGGCTGATCGGTAGGGAAGCGAACTCAGCCGGGCGGAGTGGTGTCGCCGGTGATCAGACGGGCGCCGCGGCCGTAGGTCAACCATGCCCAGACCCAGTTCAAAAAGACCGAGAGGCGGTTGCGGAACCCGATCAGAAGAAAGATGTGGACGACACCCCACAGCACCCAGGCGACCCAGCCGGTGAGCTTGATTCGGCCGAAATCGGCGATCGCCGACGAGCGCCCGATCGTCGCCAAGGCGCCTCTGTCGCGATAGCGGAAGGGCGCGGTCTGCACACCGCCGATCCGGTCGGCGATCGCACGCGCGGCATACCGCCCTTGCTGCTGGGCGACCGCGGCCAGGCCGGGCAGCGACCGGCCCTCCGGTCCCTTGGCGAGTGCCGCGTCGCCGATGACGAAGATTTCGGGACGGCCGGGCGCCGACAAATCGGCCTCGACCGCGACCCGCCCGCCGGCGGCTGCCGGCAAGCCGAGCCAGCGGGCGACCGGCGTCGCCGCCACGCCCGCGCACCACAGCACGTTGGCGGCCTCGATGTGTCCGCCCTTCGCGGTGACGCCGAGACCGTCTATGGCTTCGATCGGCGTGCCGACGAGAACCTCGACGCCCATTCGCTCGAGCGAGCGTCGGGCGAATTCTGCCAGCTTTTCCGGGAACTCGGAGAGGATGCGCGGACCGGCCTCGACCAGGACGATGCGGGCGGTGCCGGGATCGATATGGCGGAAATCGCGCGACAGGGTGGCTCGTGCGAGCTCGGCCAGGGCGCCTGCCAGCTCGACGCCGGTTGGCCCGGCGCCCACCAGCACAAAGGTCAGCAGGCGCCGGCGCACCACCGGATCGGTGGCGGTCTCCGCCTCCTCGAACGCGAGCAGGACGCGGCGGCGGACGAGGGTCGCGTCATCGAGCGATTTGAGCGCCGGGGCCAGCTGGGGCCAGTCGGCATGGCCGAAATAATTGTAGCGCGACCCGGTCGCGAAGATCAGATAGTCGTAGGGATGCGCGCCGCCGAGCCGCGTCCCGACGCGTCGCGCGTCGAGGTCGACGCCGGTTATTTCGTCGAGCAGCACTCGAGTGTTGCCCTGGTCGCGCAGGATCGCGCGGATCGGCATCGCGATGTCCGCCTCGGACAAGGCCGCGGTGGCGATCTGGTAGAGCAGCGGCTGAAACAGGTGATAATTGTGACGGTCGATCACAGTCACGTCGACCGCCGCCCGCGCCAAGCCGCGCGCCGCGGCGAGCCCGCCAAAGCCGGCGCCGACGATCACCACCTGCGCGCGGCGACGGGTTGCAGCCATCGGCGTCTCCCGGCCACTCGGGTCAGCCGCCATCGGCAAAATCGGGGACAAAATCGGGGAAGAGCGTTATGCCGCCGTCGACGAACAAGGTCGCGCCGACGACGGAGTCGGATTCGTCCGAAGCGAGCCAAACCACCGCCCGAGCCATGTCCTCGGGTTCGCCGATCCTTTTATAGGGTATCAGGGTCATCAGCCGGCTGTCGGCCTCGGGAGTGCTCCAGGCGGCAGTGTCGATCGGAGTGCGCACCGCCCCCGGAGCGATGCCGTCAACCCGGATGCGCTGCGGCGCCGCCTCCTGCGCCAAGGTCTCCATCATCATCTTCACGCCGCCCTGATGATCCTGCTCGCATGGTCCTGCCCGTCAGAGCAAACGCCGGGCAGAGGCGGAACTCTCGCCCGGCAATCGCCATGCCTTTTCGAGAGCCCGCCACTGCCGGTTGCCGCTGCCCTCGGTTGCATGGACCGAAAAATTTTTCGTTAGGCGCGAAAAAACTCTTGCCCATAGGTCATGTTTCGTTCTATTAACCAAGCGACACCGATAGGAGACACCGATGAGACGATGGACGCTCGCCGCCGCTGCTGCCGCCCTCCTGGCGGCGGCGTTGTGGCACTTGCCCGCGATCGCGCAACGCGCCACGCCAGCTATGGCCCCGGCGCCGGCGGCCCCAGCATCGGCGGTCCCGGCATCTGCGGTCCCGGTGCATGCCGCCACTCCGGCGGGTCCTGCTTCCGCTGCCGGCCAGCCCAAAGCGGCGGCCGCTGCTCAGGCCGCACCCGAACTGATCACTTTCGACGAATACCGCGACTTCCGCATGCAGTACATCGAGCAAAGCCGCACCCGCCTCGCTCGGGAATTGTCGGCCCCGGATCTCTCCGCGGCGCAGAAGGCGAGCCTCGACCGGCGCAAGGCCTATTACGACCGGCAGGCGGCGATGACGGCGGCGGAGCGCGACGGCCTCTTCCGCGCCCGTTTCGATCTGATCGACACCGACCACGACGGCACCCTCGACGGCGCCGAGCGGGCGGCGTGGCGCGCGAAGCAGCGAGAGCATTACCGCGAGCTGGCGGCCGAGCGCGCTCATCCCTCGGCGGTTCAGCAGTAAGAGCGCCCCCGATTGGCCGAGCCGCCCCTCGCCCCGCACCGAGCGCTCTCGGTCCGGTTCCGCCGCCGGCCCAGCCGGAGCCGCAGCCGGCAGTGGGTCGGCAGCCTGCAGGTCTGGCTGTGCGCGCCGGCCGCGTGCTACGGTGCGCGCGGAACAAAACCGCTCGGTCCAGCAACAGGAGAAAACCATGGCGCAATCGCAACCTTCGCCGGCCCGCGACCAGGTCCGCCACGTGGTTCCAAAACTGATCGACCTTAGCGAAAAGGTCCTGTTCGGCGACGTCTGGGAGCGACCGGAGCTGTCGAAGCGGGACCGTAGCCTGATCACCTGCGCGACCCTGATCGCGCTCGGCCGCGAAAAGCAGCTGGTCGGCCATCTGCAGCGCGCGCTCGACAATGGGGTCACCAAGGACGAAATCGGCGAAATCATCACCCATCTCGCCTTTTACGCCGGTTGGCCGGCGGCGATGACGGCCGCTCTGGTCGCCAAGGATGTATTGAAATAGCGGCACAGCCTCGAAAGAGGGGGGGAAGGCGATGAAGATCGGTTTTATCGGTTTGGGCATGATGGGTTCGGGGATGGCCGCGAACCTGCAAAAAGCCGGGCACGAGCTGGTCGTGCACGATCTGCGCCGGGCTGCGGCCGAACCCTTTCTCGCCGGTGGGGCGCAATGGGCAGACAGCCCGCGCGCCGCCGCCGAAGCCTCCGAAGTCGTCTTCACCTCGCTCCCTGGCCCGCCCGAGGTCGAGGCGGTGGCGCTCGGCGACAACGGCCTCCTCAGCGGCATGAGTCGCGGCAAGGCCTATTTCGACCTGTCAACCAACTCGCCGACCATGGTGCGCAAGATCCACGCCGCGTTTGCCGAGCGCGACGTCTCCATGCTCGAACTCGCCGGTCAGCGGCGGCCCGCGCGGCGCGCGTACCGGAAAGCTCGCGCTGTGGGTCGGCGGCGACGAGCAGATCTTCAACCGCCACAAGGCCGTGCTCGACACGATGGGCGACAAGGCGCGCTATGTCGGCCCGATCGGCGCCGGCTCGGTCGCCAAGCTCGTGCACAATGGCGCCGGCTACTGCATTCAGACGGCACTCGCCGAGATGTTCACGGTCGGGGTCAAGGCCGGGGTCGAGCCGCTCGCCTTGTGGGAGGCGGTTCGCGACGGGGCCAGCGGCCGCCGCCGAACTTTCGACGGCCTGATCGACCAATTTCTGCCGGGAAAATACGAGCCGGCTGCCTTCGCCCTGCGGCTGGCGCACAAGGACATGTCGCTCGCCACCCAGCTCGGCCGCGACTTCAACGTGCCGATGCGGGTCGCCAACCTGGCTCTCGCCGAATTGTCCGAGGCGTTGAACCGCAGCTGGGGCCATCGCGACTCGCGCTCGCCGATGCTGTTGCAGGAGGAGCGCGCCGGGGTCGAGATCCGGGTCGATGAACAGCGGTTGAAGGAAGCGCTCGACCGCGACCCGCCGTCAAAGGACGATCCCAAGCACGGCTAGCCGGCTTCGCCTCCGTCGTGCGGCAGATGAAGGGGACGCCCTCTCACGCGGATGGGCTCACATCACTCCTCATTTTTCGGGAGATCGCGACCGAGCCCATCACTGCTGCAAATTCGCACTGTCAGCGGCCGGTGAATTTGGGGGCGCGCTTTTCGCGGAAGGCGGTGACACCCTCGGCGTTGTCGGCAGTCATATGGAGTTGCGGTTGGACCAGGCTCTCGATGTCGAGATATTCATCGAGGCTCGGGCCGACCGCGGCGTGAAACAGCTTTTTCGCCAAGCCGAGAGCAAAGGTCGGTGCCTCGGCGAGATCGGCCGCGAGCGCATCGGTCCGGGCGGTCAGCTGGTCGTCGTCAACGACATGATTGACGAGCCCCAAAGCCAGCGCCTCCTCGGCCTCGACAAAGCGCGCCGAAAACACCAGTTCCTTGGCCTTTGCCATGCCCAGTCGGCGCGTCAGGAACCAGATGGCGCCGCCATCGGGGGCCAAGCCGATCCGCCGGAAAATTTGTGAAAACCGCGCGGTCTTCGACGCGACCACCAGGTCGCAGGCGAGTGCTACGCTCCAGCCGATCCCGACTGCCGGGCCGCGCACCGCGGCGATGACCGGCTTTTCGATTGCGTGCAGTGCGCGGATGAAGGTATGGCCGCCTTGCTGGAGCCGCTGCCGGCCGCCGCGCAGATCGTGCTGCTGCCCGGCCATGCGGTCGACGTCGGCGCCCGAGCAGAACCCGCGGCCCGCCCCGGAGACGACCACCACGCGGACCGCGTCGTCGTAGCGCAGCCGGGTAAAATGTTCGCACAGGCTCTCGCGCATCTGCACGTCGAGCGCGTTGAGTTTTTCGGGGCGGTTCAGAACGATTTTGGCGACCGCGCCCTCGATGGTCAGATCAATCGGCATTCCGTGCCCCCCGGATCGGATCCTGGCGAACTGAATTGTCTCGCCCCCGCGCGCCGACCCGGAGAGGCCGCCCCACCGCTCATCTCTCCTCGCCGATCGCGTCGGCCGGCTCTTTGACCGTTCGCGCGCGGCGCGGGCGCGGCTTTACCGTCGCGGTTCGGGTCGCCTTCACCCGTGCCAACCGGCGCGCGCCCAGTTCGGCTTCGAGCGCCGGAAGCAGGATTGTCGCCTCGGATCGCTGGTTGGGGGTCCCGCTGTGCTGGAGGCGCTTCGCATTGGTCCGAAGATTGGTGAGCGCGTCGTCAGACATCTCCGGCAGCTTGGTGATCAGATCCATAATGGCTTTCCTGTGCGCCCGGACCGGGTGCCCGTGCCACGACTGCGCCCGTTGAACCTGGCGAAGGGCGAGTTTCGCCTCGAAAAGGCCGACGCCCGCGCCGATCCGGGCAGCTCAGGGCGCCCCATCGGCATCGACCCCAGGGTATTAATGCCAATATAGTGACTCCGCGCCGCATCGGCCAGGAGGGAGCAGACGATGACCGCAAGCAGTAAATCCGGGACGGCAAGCAGCCGCAGCGAGAACCGCCGTGCCATGGCGGCAGACCCCGCCTGGTCGGGATTAACCATATTGCGCTCGAGGTCGGCGACATCGAGCAGGCCCTGGCGTTTTACGGCAGGATTTTCGATTTCACGCTGCGCGCCAAACGCCCCGGCAATGCCTTCATCGAGCTCGGCGATCAATTCATCAACCTTATCCAAAGCGGCGACCCGCACCACGACCGGCGCCGTCATTTCGGGCTCGTCGTCGACGACCGCTCGGCAGTGCGCGCGCTCGTCGAGGAAGCCGGCGGCAAATTGCTGCCCGGACCTTTTCTCGATTTTCTCGACCCCTGGGGCAACCGGGTCGAAATCGTCGAATACGCCGATATTCAATTCACCAAGGCGCCGCATGTGATGCGCGCGATGGGTCTCGATCCCGGCAAGAGCGAAAAGGCGCAGCGCGAGCTCGCGGACAAGGGCATGGCTCTATAGCGGGGCAGGCCCGTGCGGGACAGGGCCTTTGAGAGCCTCGCGCCTCGCCGGCCTGGCGACGCATTCCGGAGGAACCATGGACCTCGCCAAGATCGCGGTCGGCCGCGCGCCGCCCTATGACATCAATGTGATCGTCGAAATCCCGCAGGGCGGCGAACCGGTCAAATACGAGCTCGACAAGGAATCGGGTGCGCTGGTGGTCGACCGCTTCCTGCACACGGCGATGTTCTACCCCGGTAATTACGGCTTTGTGCCGCATACCCTCGCGCATGACGGCGACCCGATCGACGTGCTGATCGTCGGGCCGGCGGCGGTGGTGCCGGGAGCGGTGGTGCGCTGCCGGCCGGTCGGCGCGCTCTTGATGGCCGACGAGCATGGGCCGGACGAGAGATCATCGCGGTGCCGGTCGACGGGCTGCACCCATTTTTCGGCGGGGTCCGCTCGTACCGGGACCTGCCGCCCAACCTGTGCGGCCAGATCGCTCATTTTTTCCGCCACTACAAGGATCTCGAACCCGGCAAGTGGGTCAACATCGACCGCTGGGCCGATGCCGAGGAGGCGGCGTCGCTGATCACCGGAGCCATCGCCCGCGCTCGCAGCTGACCATCGCGCCCCAGAACCGCTACACTGTCCGTACTGCCGGCGCAGCGGCGCGCGACGCCCGAATGGCCCGCCAGACCCGCTCGGGCGTCGCCGGCATTTCGATGTGGCGCACCCCGAATTCGGCGAGGGCGTCGACGATTGCGTTGACCACCGCCGCCAGCGCCGGTGTCGTGCCGCCCTCGCCGCCGGACCGAACCCCGAGCCGGTTGGTCGGCGCCGGCACTTCGCTGAGCGCCGTTCTCAGCGACGGGAAGGTTGGGCACGCGGCAGCGCATAATCCATGAAGCTCGCCGCCAGCAATTGACCGCTCTCCGGGTCGTAATGGCTCTCTTCGAGCAACGCCTGACCGACACCCTGGGCGATGCCGCCATGCGTCTGGCCATGCAGGATCAGCGGATTGACCGCCCGGCCGACATCGTCGACCGCGGCGTAGCCGACGATTTCGACCTCGCCGGTATCGGGATCGACCTCCACCTCGCAAACCTGGGTGCCGTAAGGGAAGCTCGCAACCGGGATGACCTGGTCGGAAATCGCCGCGAGCGGTCCCTGCAGGTCAGGCGGCAGGTCGGTGCGCCCGGCCGCGGCCGCGGCAACGTCGAAAATGCCGATCTCACGGTCGGTGCCAGCGACCCGGAAACGGCCATGCGCGAACTCGATATCGATCTCGCCGGTTTCGAGGAGGAAGCTCGGCGATCCTGCGCCCCTTGGCGATGATGTCGTCGGTGGCCTGGCCGACGATCGTCGCGGCGAGCTTCATCGAGCGGCCCGGAATGCGAGCCGCCGCCGGCCTCGACCCGCGCGGTGTCGTGGGCGACGTAGGCGATGCTCTCGAATGGCACGCCGAGCCATTCGGTGACGAGCTGCGCAAAGCTCGTCTCGTGGCCTTGTCCCGAGGACATCGTGCCCATCACCAGCTCGACCCGGCCTTCGGGCAGCACGGTGATCTCGGTGCGCTCGCGCGGCGCGCCCGAGGTAATCTCAACGTAATTCGCGATGCCGATGCCGCGCAGCCTGCCGCGTCGATTTGCCTCCTCGCGCCGCGCCGGAAAGCCGGCCCAATCGGCCAGCGCCAACGCCGTCTCCATCGATTCCTCATACCGGCCGTTGTCGTAGGTGAGGCCGAATGGATTGCGCGTAGGGTTGCGCCTCGGGCGGGATCATGTTGCGCCGTCGCAATGCTGCCGGGTCGAGCCCGAGCTTGTCGGCCGCCAGATCAATCAGGCGCTCGACGACAAAGATCACCTCGGGCCGGCCGGCGCTGCGGTAGGGGGTCGTCGAGACGGTGTTGGTGACGGCCCCGCGGCCGCGGACATAGCCGACCGGGATGCGGTAGACGCTCGACATCAGGCCGAGCCCTTTTTGCAAGGGTCCGAAGGCCACGGCATGTGCGCCGAGATTGCTCAGATTGGAGCCGCGAACGGCGAGAAAGTTGCCGTCCTCGTCGAGCGCCAGCTCGGCTGCGACCGTCAGATCGCGTCCCTGCCAGTCGCTGAGAAAGGATTCGGTCCGCTCACAGGTCCATTTGACCGGCCGGCCGACCCGGCGCGCCGCCCAGGCGAGCAATGCATATTCGGGATAGAAGAGGTTGCGCGTGCCGAAATTGCCGCCCATGTCGCGACACAGGACCCGCACCTGCTCCGCCGGCACGCCGAGCACCTGGGCCAGATCGAGCCTGACCTTGGCGACGCCTCGTCCGCTGCCGGTGTAGAGCGTGTATCGGCCGGTTGCGGGAACGTATTCGGCGAGATTGGTGCGCGGCTCCATCGGCGCGCCGGTGACGCGCTGCACCCGAGTTTCGAGCCGAACGACATGGGCGGCGCGGGCGAAAGCGGCGGCGGTCGCGGCCTCGTCGCCGACCTCGACATCGATGCAGAGATTGCCGGGCGCCATCTCCGACAACGCGGGTGCGCCGGGCTTCAGCGCATCGGCGGCGGCGACCACTGCGGGCAGCGGCTGATAAGCGATGTCGAGCAATTCCGCGGCGTCCTTGGCCTCGGCGATGGTCTCGGCCACGACGATGGCGACGGGCTCGCCGACAAAGCGGACTCGTTCCGCCGGCAGCGGAAAATGGATGGTCGCGATCGGCGCGAAGCCGCGCATGCGCGGCTGGCACATCGGGCGGCCGCCATCAGCCCGGGATTGTGCGGGATCGGCCCGAGCCCGTCCTCGACATAATCGGCGCCGGTCAGCACCGCGAGCACGCCGGGCGCCGCGAGCGCCGCCGCTTTTATTTACCGAGACGATACGCGCATGGGCATGCGGCGAGCGCACCACGACCGCATGCGCCAGCCCCGGCAAGGCGAGATCGTCGGCAAAGCTGCCCCTTCCGGTCAGCAGGCGCAAATCCTCCTTGCGCCGCACCGGCTGGCCGATACCGTTGACGACGGTGCCCGATGCGCTCATCTGGTTGGTCCTCCGTGGAAGAAACGGGCCAGCGACCCGACCGAATGGCATATCCCGGTGCGTTCCCGATGCCCGCGCAAGTGCGCTTTCGGCGATGCACCGGTTGCGAGCCGGCGGGACAGTGGGCTATTGAGCGGCTGCCTCGTCGCGAAAGGATCATCACCTATGGCGCAAGCGGGCCCGCTTTCCGGCATCATCATTGTCAACCTGTCCCGCATCCTGGCGGGTCCGTACTGTACCTTGCTGATGGCCGAATTGGGCGCGCGGGTCATCAAGGTCGAGCCGCCGCGCCAAGGCGACGACGCGCGCCATTACGGTCCGTTCAAAAACGGCAAGTCAGCCTATTTCGCCTCGGTCAACCGCGGCAAGGAATTGATCGCGCTCGACCTCAAATCGGCAGCAGGCCGCGACATTTTCGAGCGCCTGTTGGACAAGGCCGACGCGCTGGTCGAGAATTTCCGGCCCGGCACGATGGAAAAGCTCGGCTATGGCTGGGGCACTCTGCACCCGCGCTATCCGCGGCTCGTCTATGCCGCGGCCTCGGGCTTCGGCCACAGCGGCCCCTATTCGCACTATCCGGCCTACGACATGGTGGTGCAGGGGCTGGGCGGGGTCATGAGCATCACCGGCCATCCGGGCATGCCGCTGACCCGCATCGGCACCTCGATCGGAGATCTGGGCGGCGGCCTCTTCACGGCGATCGCGCTCAACGCCGCGCTGCTGCACCGCGAGCGCACCGGGGAGGCGCAAAAGGTCGACGTTTCGCTGTTCGACTGCCAATTGGCGCTCCTCGAAAACGCAATCGTGCGCTACACCGCGACCGGGGAGATCCCCGGGCCGATGGGCGCGCGCCACCCCTCGATCACCCCGTTCGAGGCGTTTGCCACCGCGGACGGCGACATCATCATCGCCGCCGGCAATGACGGGCTGTTCGTCAAGCTCGCCGCGGCACTCGGCCGCCCCGATCTCGCCGACAACCCGCTGTTCAAAACGAACGCGCTGCGCAATCAGCATCAGGAAGCGCTGAAGGCCGAGATCGAGGGGGTATTGCGCGAGAACGGCACCGCGCATTGGATCGCCGTGCTCGAGGCGGCCGGGGTGCCGTGCGGGCCGGTCAACAACATCGCCCAGGCCTTGGCCCACCCGCAGACCGCGGCGCGCAACATGCTGGTCGCGGTCGACGACCCGGTCCTGGGGCCGCTCAAGCTCGCCGGCAACCCGATGAAATTGTCGGCCTTCGCCGACCCGCCGACCCGCTCGCCGGCACCGGACCTCGACGCCGACCGCGACCAAATCCTGCGCGAGCTCGGCCTCTAAGTCGCCGCGCGTGCCGGCCGCCTCCCAATCCCTCCCTTGCAGGCGGGGGAGGATCAGGGCGGGGGCATGATCCGCCGCCTGCTCATCGGCTTTGCCGCGCTTGTTCTTGTCGCCGCTGGCGGCGCCTATCTCTACCTGCGCTCGTCGTTGCCGCAGACCAGCGGCCGGATCGAGCTGCGTGGCCCGAGAGCCGTAATCCGCATCGCCCGCGACGCCGATGGCGTGCCGACGATCATCGCCGAGAACGATGATGACGCCGCCTTCGGCCTCGGCTTCGTCCATGCCCAGGACCGGCTGTTCCAGATGGAATTGCAGCGGCGCTACGCCGCAGGACGGCTGGCCGAAATCCTGGGCCTTAAGGCGGTCCCGGTCGACGAAGAGATGCGGGTCTTGGGCCTCTACCGTGCCGCCGAGGCCGAAATTCCGTATCTGTCGCCCGAAGTAAACCGCGCGTTCCGCGCCTATGCGGCCGGGGTGAATGCCTTTCTCGCCCAGCACCATGGCGCATTGCCGCCCGAGTTCCTGCTGCTGCGCTTCAGGCCCGAGCCGTGGCACGAGGCCGACAGCCTCGTCTGGGGCAAGCTGATGAGCTTCCAGCTCGACGGTAATTACCGAGGCGAGCTGCTGCGGGCGCAGATGGCGCGAACGATCCCGCCGGCGGATATGGCCTTTCTCTATCCCGAATACCCGAAGGATGCGCCGACGACCCTGGCGGCGATGCAGCCGATCTATCGCCGGTTGGCGCTCGGTCGGCTCTACGATCGGCTGCCGCCGACGGCCGGCCCTCATTACGCCTCGAACAATTGGGTGATCGACGGCAAGCACAGTTCCAGCGGCAAGCCGCTGCTCGCCAACGATCCGCACCTCGCCTTTGGCGCGCCGGGCTTCTGGTATCTGGCCCGGTTGAAGACGCCGCGGCAGGAAATCGTCGGTGCCACCGCCGCCGGCGTGCCGCTCGTCGTGATCGGCCACAACGACCATATCGCCTGGGGCTTTACGACGACCACCGCCGATGTCGAGGACTTGTTTGTCGAGAAAATCAATCCCGCCGATCCCGGCCGCTATCTGACCCCCGACGGGGACGCGCCCTTCGTCACGCGACAGGAAAAGATCCTGGTGCGCGGCGCGGCTCCGGTCGAGCTCACCGTGCGCGCGACCCGGCACGGGCCGGTCCTGTCCGACGCATTGCCGCCGGGCACGGCCGATCCGGGCTATGTGCTGGCGCTTTCGGCGACCTTCCTCGTGCCACAGGATCGCAGCGCCGAGGCGCTGTGGCGGGTCGACCGCGCCACCGACTGGGCGAGCTTTCGCGCCGCCTGGCAGGGCTTTGTCGGGCCGATGCAGAACACGGTCTACGCCGATGACGGCGGCACGATCGGCTTCATCGCCCCGGGACTCGTGCCGATCCGCGCCAAGGGCGAGGGCTGGATGCCGGCGCCGGGCTGGAGCGGGGAATATGATTGGAAGGGGTTTATCCCGTTCGACGCGTTGCCGCAGGCGACCAACCCGGCCTCGGGCCATTTCGTCAGCGCCAACAATAAGATCGTGCCGGACGCCTATCCCTATTTCCTGAGCCGCGACTGGGACCTGCCGAACCGCGCCGAGCGGATCGAGGCTCTGCTGGACAAGACCCCGGTACAAACTCCGGCATCGAGTGCGGCGATCGAGGCCGATACCTTCTCGCTGATGGCCCAGGAGCTGGTGCCGCTGATGACCGGGATCAGCCCCACCGACGCAGTCTCGCGCGAGGCCCTCCAGCGGCTGCGGCGCTGGGATTTTCACATGGACCGCGGCAAGGTGGCGCCGTTGCTGTTCACCGCCTGGCTGCGGCAATTCAGCCATCGGATCCTGTTTGGTCGCTTCGGCGAGGCGGTCGCGGGCTATTGGGACCTGAAGCCGCGGGTCATGAAGGCGGTGCTGACCCGGCGTCCGGACTGGTGCGCCGACCCGAAGCGGCCCGAGGCAGAGACCTGCGCCACCCGGCTCGGCCAATCGCTGCGGGCGGCACTCGCCGAACTGCGCCAGGCCTATGGCGACGACATGACGACGTGGCGGTGGGGCCGGGCGCATATCGCGGTCTTCGCCAACCCGGTCTTCAGCCAGATCCCGGTGCTGCGCGACTGGCTCGATCCGTCGATTTCTACCCCTGGCGCCTACGACACGGTCAATCGCGGCCCGAGCCTGATCCGCGACCGCCAGCACCCGTTCGAGCAGGTCTTCGGCGCCGGGCTGCGCATCATTACCGATCTTGCCGAACCCGCGGATTCGCGGATGATCGTCACCACCGGCCAATCCGGCAACCCGCTGTCGCCCCATTTCGCCGATCTCGTCCGCCGGTGGCGCGATTTCGGCTGGCTCTTCCCCGGTCGCGCCGCCTCCGTCGCTACCCTCGAATTGGTGCCACAGAAATGAATGATTTGCCGGTGACGATCGCCGATATCCGCCGCGCCGCCGCGGCGATCGCCGGCGCGGTGGCGCGCACTCCGACCATCGCCGCGCCGGGGCTGTCCGAGCTCGCGGGCTGCGAGATCCATCTGAAGCTCGAAAGCCTGCACCGCACCGGCTCGTTCAAGGAACGCGGGGCGCTGAACAAGCTGTTGACCCTGACCCCGGCGCAGCGGAGCGGCGGCGTCGTCGCGATGTCCGCCGGCAACCACGCCCAGGGTGTCGCCTGTCACGCCCGTCGGCTCGACATCCCGGCTACGATCGTGATGCCCGAGGGCACCCCTTTCATCAAGATCGAGCGCACCGAGGCGCTTGGCGCCACGGTCCTGCTGAAGGGTGAGAGCCTCGCTGCGGCGCGCGAAGCGGCCCAGGCGCTCGCCCAGCAAAACGGGCTCGTCTTCATCCATCCCTATGACGATCCGGCGGTCATCGCCGGCCAAGGGACGATCGCGCTCGAATTCCTTGCCGACTGCCCCGGCCTTGACGCGCTCGTCGTTCCGGTCGGCGGCGGCGGCCTGATTTCGGGGATCGCGATTGCCGCTGAGGCGCTGAACCCTGAAATCGAAATCGTCGGCGTCCAATCGACGCTCTACCCGTCGATGCATCGTTTGATGCATGGCAAAGCCCCCGGACCGCCGGCGGAGGCCGCGACCTTGGCCGAAGGGATCGCGGTCAAGGAGCCGGGCCGGCTGACGCGCCGGATCGTCGCGGCGCTGGTGTCCGACATCCTGCTGGTCGACGAGGCCAGGCTCGAAGACGCGGTCGAGATCCTGCTCGATCGCCAAAAGCTCGCGGCTGAGGGCGCCGGAGCGGCCGGCCTCGCCGCCATTCTCGGCGCTCCCGAGCGGTTTGCCGGCAAGCGAGTCGGGATCGTCCTATCCGGCGGCAATATCGACGTGCGCTTGTTGGCCTCGATCCTGATGCGCGGCCTGGTGCGCGAGGGCCGCCTGGTGCGGTTGCGCGCCGACTTGCCCGATTTGCCGGGGGCGCTGTCCCGCGTCTCCGGGATCATCGGCAGGCATGCCGGCAACATCGTCGAGGTCCATCATCAGCGCCTGTTTCACGACACCTCGGTCAAGCGCGCCGAGCTCGACGTCGTTGTCGAAACCCAGAATCGCCGGCACGTCGAGACGCTGATCGCGGCGTTGAACGACGCCGGCTTCCCGACCCGGCTGCTGTTGGGCGCCGCCGACAAAGCCGACTAAATTGGGTCCTTGCCCGGCCTCCACCCTAGTCCCCCGCGCGGAAGGGAGGGAATGGGAGGGAGCCGGCGGGTGAGGATGCTTCAGCCGGCGCCTTCGACCAGGATCAGCCGGCCGGTCGAGGCGCTCTGCCGGATTTTCAGCGCCTTTTGATATTCCTCGGAGCGATACCAGCGCCGTGCGGTGTCGGCGTCGGGGAACTCGATGACGACGATCCGCTGCGGCGCCGGGGTACCTTCGAGCAGCTCGGCGTCGCCGCCGCGCACGAGAAAGCGGCCGCCGAACCGGGCGATGCTGGCTGCGGCCAGCGGCCGGTAAGGTTCGTAGGCGGCAGGGTCGGTCACCTGAACATCGGCGATCACGTAAGCGGGCATGAGTCCTCCTCCGGGGCTGTATCGGCAGGCTAGCACGCCGCGCCGCGACGGCGGCGGCTTGCCTCGGCGCCGGCGATCCCCACATGCCGGGCGTCGATTCGCAATTTGGGGCTGCCCGTGACCGCCGGCTATGACTTCTCTGCGCGCGCCAGTCGCGACTTTGAGATGCCCGATCCCGCGGCGTTTCCGGAAATCTACGAGGGCGTGCTGTGGCGCCGCGTTGCGGCTTATGTCGTCGATCTCTTCTGCATCGGCGCGCTCGCGATCGTCGTCTGGTGCGGGTTCGTGGTGCTGTGGCTGTTGAGCTTCGGCCTGCTCGGGCCGCTCTTATGGTTTTTGTTCGGCCTGCTGCCGCTCGCTTACCATACGCTGCTGCTGAGCGGCCGGCGCTCGGCAACCTTCGGCATGCGCTGGTTCGACCTCGAGCTGCGCTCGGTTTCGGGGGAGCGGCCGACTTTCCTTCAGGCGCTGGTGCAGACCGCGCTGTTCTATGTCACAGTCGCGATGACCTGCTCGCTGATCCTGCTCTTTGCGTTGTTCAACCGGCGCCACCGCACCTTGCACGACGTGCTCGCCGGAACCGTCATGGTGCGGACCCTGCCGCCGGCGTAGCGCCCGAATCAGCAGTGTGGCTTGCCGAGCGCCTCGATATCGACGAGCTTGGCGCGGATCGAATAGTCGCCGTAGTCGATCACCATGTCGGTCGAAACCCCGTTGTCGAGAAGGCGCATGCCGAGTTCGTAATCGGGCTCCTCGGCGCTGGCGTCGGCCGGAAAGAAGGCCAATCGGACATTCCACCCGGGAGCTTCCAGCAGCGGGCTCAGCTTGGCCGAAGCGGGGTCGGCGATGACCCTATGCCCGATCACCGCCGAGACCTGAACGGCGTTTTCATCGGCGGCGCCGTCGAACACCTGGCGCGAGAGGAACGTCTTGCCTGCGCGGGCCTGATCGATCAGCAGGATCGTGTGGGCGCTCGGAAACAGCACGCCCGGCGCCAGCTTTAATGTATGCGGGTGCGGCAATGTGAACTCGGCGACGCCGCCCTGTCCCGGTCCGTCGAGCCGCGCCGTGCCGCGAATCTCCTGATCGAGCTCGCCGTTTCGCGTCTGGCGCTGGTTGAACCGGTAACGCAGCCCGTCCTTCAATTCCCAGGTGACGAAGCTCGAGGTGATGTCGACGTCGCGGCTCTCGACATAGCGCATCTTGAGCCGGTAACGCTGCTCGATGGTCCAGCCGTTGCAGGTCTCGCCCCATTCGTAGTCCATCGTGCCATTGGCGTCGACGACGTCCAAATCGCTGTGCGTCAACCCGAGTGTCATTGTGTAAAGAGCGCGATGCGGGGCAATTTCGGCCCCCCGCGCGATCGGCAATCCCGCGCCGGCGAGCCCGACCGCGAACAGCAGGACCCCAACACGCCGCACGATGAACAAAAAACTCCCGGCCCGCTGCCGCCGCCCACCCGGCCGCGAGCCCCTGTGCTTGGTGGTCATTTCGTATTCTCTGAAAAAGGTGATCCAGGCTGCGCGAAAACGAACATGGCGGCGCGATTTCCGGGCGACTCAGGATCTCGGGCCCTTTTCCGGCGGCAATGCCAGCCGCAGATGCAGTTCGGCCAGCCGCTCGGGCGGAATCGGCGCCGGCGCCTGCATCAACAGGTCGCGCGCTTGCTGGTTCATCGGGAAGGCGATCACTTCGCGGATGTTCGGCGTGTCGGCCAGCAGCATGACGATTCGGTCGATGCCCGGCGCCAGCCCGCCATGGGGCGGCGCCCCGTATTTGAAGGCGTTGAGCATGCCGGCAAAGCGGGTCTCGACCTCGGTCGCCGAATAGCCGGCGATGGCAAAGGCCTTGTACATGATCTCGGGGCTGTGATTGCGGATGGCCCCCGAGGCGAGCTCGACCCCGTTGCAGACGATGTCATATTGATGGGCCAGGATATCGAGCGGGTCCCGCTCTTCGAGTGCGGCGAGCCCGCCCTGCGGCATCGAGAACGGGTTGTGGCTGAAACCGATCCCGCCGGTCTCCTCGTCGCGCTCGTACATCGGAAAATCGACGATCCAGCAAAAGTGGAACGCGTCCTGCTTGATAAGGCCGAGCTCGCTGGCGACGCGGGTGCGTGCCTGGCCGGCAAGCCGTTCCGCCTCGATCTTGGTGCCGGCGGCGAAAAAAACCACATCGCCGCCACCAAGCCCGGTAAGCTCGGCGAGCTTGGCGATCTCCGCAGTTTCGAGATTATTTGCAATCGGGCCACGCCCGGACAGAATTGGTCCGTACAGAACTTCTCCGGTTTTCGAGCCAAAGGTTTGAGGAGCTTCTGGCTTGCCTCTTTCCAGGATAACGTAGCCGAGACCTGGGGCGCCCATCTCTGATTTCGCCCATTCGTCCATCTTATCGAGGAAGGAGGAGCGCGGCCTGGATGCGGCTCCGGGAGCGGGAATAGCCCTGACGACGCCACCTCCCTCGACAATGCGCCTGAAGGCTCGGAATTTCGAGCCGCCGAACAGCTCCGAGACATCGGCGATGACCAGCGGGTTGCTCAGATCCGGCTTGTCGCTGCCGTATTTGAGCATCGCATCATTGTAGGCGATGCGTGGAAACGGGGGCGCCGTAGCCGGCCGGCCGCCGCCGAATTCCTCGAAGACCCCGGAGAGTACCGGCTCCACCGCGGCGAACACCTCCTCCTGCGTCACGAACGACATCTCGAGATCGAGCTGGTAGAACTCGCCCGGCGCGCGGTCGGCGCGGCCCGCCTCGTCACGAAAGCATGGGGCGATCTGGAAATAGCGGTCGAACCCGGCGACCATCAGCAATTGCTTGAATTGCTGGGGCGCTTGCGGCAGCGCGTAGAACTCGCCGGGATGGAGCCGGCTCGGCACATAGTAGGGGCGGGCCCCCTCGGGCGAGTCCGCGGTCAGGATCGGCGTCTGGAACTCGGCGAAACCTTGCGCGATCATCCGCCGCCGAATCGAGGCGACGACCTGCGAGCGGAGCATGATGTTGGCGTGCATCCGCTCGCGCCGCAGATCGAGAAAGCGATAGGCGAGGCGCATCTCCTCGGGGTATTCGGCCTCGGCATTGACCGGGAACGGCAGCGGCTCTGCTTCCGACTGGGTTTCGATTTCGCCGATCGCCAGCTCGACCTCGCCGGTGTCGAGCCTGGGGTTGACCGTGTCGGCAGAGCGGGCAGCGACGGTCCCGGTCAAGGTCACGACGCTTTCGAGCCGCAGCGCATCGGCGGCCGCAAACAGCGGCGAGGAGGCATCGATCACGCATTGCGTGACGCCGTAATGGTCGCGCAGGTCGACGAACAGCAGATGGCCGTGGTCGCGCTTGCGGTGGACCCAGCCCGACAGCCGCGCCGGCCGCCCCGCGTCGGCGAGACGCAGCGCTCCACAGGTATGGGTTCGATAAACGTGCATTGATATCAGGTCCGGCGCAGCGTCGCGGGCGATCGGTGACACGGCATGAAAACGCGGATAATTGTCAAGTTGAGAGACGTCCGGAAATCACCCTACCAGCTGCGGCAAAATGGTTGTCGGCTCGAACTCAGCAATCCTCGTTCGCGAAATCTGGCTCGATGTCAGCGGCTAGGCGACGCAGCGCAGCGGTTGCGGCCGATGGGATAGAGGGATGTTGGGTGCCGGGAGGGCCGCGCCAAAAGAAGGTCACGTGAGCCTGGAGATTTCTGCGTTCCATAATGTCACGCAACTCCTTTAATCTATTGTCCTGATCCCCAAAGGGTGCAACCAATCTTTCCAACGCGTTCAAATGGTCCGCAAGATCCTTGCTCGGAATTTTTCGTCTCGTGCTCAGGTACCAAACTCCGGTTCTGCCGGTAACGTCGGGGCCGTGTGGGCCGGATCGATACGTCTGACCCTTCCGATAGGCCCTGGTTGGCTGTTCCTTTACGACACGCGAGATCTCGTCGGGGTCGAGCGCATCGCCGGCAAACCGCAGAGTGGCAAACGCCCTGATATTGTTGTCAGATTTCGTTGTAGATGTTTCCGAGGACATAGGCCAACTCATCCGTGACCGTGCCATCATCATATATGATAACACGCTCCGCAGGTCTAAGATTGCCCGCAGCTTTGAGTTCATGGATCGCATCGCTCAGCTGCCAGTGCGGAATGCGGAGCCTATCGCTGACGTACTTCGGCGGATTGTCCCGCTTATCCCATATGATGCGCGCCATGCATGGGATTGTACCTCACGGGCGGAATCCAATCGGCTGCGATTGGCTTTTCGTGCGTCCGGGGGGACGCTACCCGATGCGCCGTCAAAGACGCGTCCCGTTGAACGCGGACAGCCCTGTCATAATTCAAGTTACCACACTACTCGCAGAGCAGCGCGCGCGGCCGGGGATGGTGCGATTTGCCTCCCCCCCGACGAGCGGATATGGTAGCCGCTCTTGCAGCGAGGGCCGCTGGGGCTTCTGTGAGCGACATCTTCCGCGAGATCGACGAGGAGCTTCGTCGCGACAATCTGCTCAAGCTGTGGTCGCGCTACGGGCGCTATGTCGTGGCCCTGGCGGTGGTCGCCTTGCTGCTCGCCGGCGGGGTGGTGGCTTGGCGCGACCATCAGCACTCCGAGCGCCTGGCGCAATCGGCCCGCTATGCCGGCGCGCTGGGCCTGGCCCGCGCCGGCAAGACCGCCGACGCCGCCATCGTGTTCGCGTCGATCGCGCGGGAGGGCGGCGGCTATGCGGTCCTCGCCTCGTTCGAGGACGCGGCATTGCTGGCGAAATCGGGCGATCGCAAGGGCGCCGTGGCGGCGTATGACCGCATTGCCGAGGAGAGTGGCGTCGATCCCGCCTTTCGTGATCTGGCGATCCTCGATTCGGTGATGCAGAGCCCGCCCGGGACCGATTCGAAGGCGACGATCGCCCGTTTGGCGCCGCTGACCGCGCCCGGCAATCCGTGGCGCCCGACCGCGATCGAGCTGACGGCGGCGGCGCGCCTTCAGCTTGGCGACCGGAAGGGCGCGCTGGAGCTGTACAAGAATCTGACCGATGATCTGGCGACGCCGCGGAACCTGCGCGCCCGAGCCGCCGAAATGGTCGCCGCACTTGCTCGATAGTTGAAGCAGGCCTTCCGCGATGTTCCGACCGGCTCCTGCAGCACTGCTGCTCGTCGCCCTGACGCTCGCCGGATGCAGCTGGTTCGCCACCAAAAAGCAGCCGCTGCCGGGCGAACGCATCTCCGTGCTGAGCCTCGATCGGCGGCTCGAACCCGACCGCCAGCTCGCCAGCATCCCGATCACTCTGCCGCGGCCGGTGGTCAACCCGGACTGGCCCGAGCCCGGCGGCTACCCCAACCACGCGATGCAGCATCTGGCGCTGCCGTATCATTTGACCCAGGCTTGGAAGACCAGTGTCGGCGAGGGTTCCTCGCGCTATACCCAGGTGTTGGCGCAGCCTGTCGTGGCCGGGGGCCGAATTTATGCAATGGATGGGGGTGTGCAGGTCGGCGCTTATGATCCGGCGAACGGCCATCAGATCTGGCAGAGGAACCTGAAGCCCTCCAGCGATTACGGCAATTCCGTCGGCGGCGGGGTGGCGTTTTGGAAGGGTCGCCTGTTTGTGTCAACCGGCTACGCTCAGGTATTCGCGCTCGACCCGGCCAATGGCAAGGTGATCTGGAAAACCTCCGTCGGCACCCCGGTGCAGAGCGGGCCGACGGTAGCCGACGGCCGGGTCTTTGTCGTGACGGTGGAAAACGAGCTCGTCGCCCTCGCCGCCAGCGACGGGCGACGGCTATGGAGCCACAACGGCATCCCGGAGACGGCGGGGCTCCTCGGCAGCGCCAGCCCGGCGGTCGAAGGCGAAGTCGTCGTGGTGGGCTATTCGTCGGGTGAGATTTATGCGCTGACCGTCGAGAACGGGCGGCCGCTGTGGTCCGACAATTTGGCATCCACGCGCAACGTAGACGCGGTTTCGGCGCTTGCCGATATTCGCGGCCGGCCGGTCATCGACCGTGGGCGGGTGTTCGCCGCGAGCCACAGCGGGCGCATGGTGGCGATCGATTTGCGCAGCGGCGAGCGCGCCTGGGAGCAGGACATCGGCTCGACCCACGGACCCTGGGTCGCCGGCGACTATGTCTATATTTTGACCAACGGCAACGAGCTCCTCTGTCTGACGCGCAACGAGGGCAAGGTGCGCTGGCTGCGGCAGCTGCCGAGCTACGAGGACGAAAAGGCGAAGGAAGACCCGATCCAATGGGCCGGACCGGTATTGGGCAGCGACCGGCTGATCCTGGTGTCGTCGAATGGCTGGGCGCTTTCGGTGTCGCCCTATACCGGTAAGCCGCTCGGTCGCGAGCAGATGCCGGCCGGCGCCTTTGTCGACCCGGTCATCGCCGGCAACACCCTTTATATTCTGACCGACAACGCCGAGCTTTCCGCTTATCGCTGACTGTCGTGGAGAGGCCGCCCGATGAGCCTCGCGGTCGCCATTCTCGGACGCCCCAATGTCGGCAAGTCGACCTTGTTCAACCGATTGGTTGGACGCCGGCTGGCGCTTGTCGACGACCTTCCCGGCCTGACCCGCGACCGCCGCGAGGGGGACGCCCGCATTGCCGATCTCGAATTCCGCGCGATCGACACCGCCGGGCTCGAAGAGGCGGCACCCGCCTCGCTCGCCGGCCGGATGCAGGCGCAGACCGAGCGTGCGCTCGCCGACGCCGACGTGGCGCTCTTGGTGATCGACGCCCGCGCCGGCGTCACCGAAGCCGACCGGCATTTTGCCGATTGGCTGCGGCGCAGCGGCAAAGCGGTGGTGCTGGTCGCCAACAAGACCGAAGGCCGCGCGACGCTTCCCGGCATCGGCGAAGCCTATCGGCTCGGCCTCGGCGATCCGGTGCCGATCTCGGCGGAGCACGGCGAGGGGCTGGCCGGGCTCTACGAGCGCCTGGCGCCGTTCGCCGGCGAGGCCGCACCGCCGGGGGTATCGCTTCAGGAGGCAGGGCAGGACGCCCCGGCAAAACCGCTGCTGCTGGCCATTGTCGGCCGTCCGAACGTCGGCAAATCGACCCTGGTCAACCGGCTGATCGGCGAGGAGCGGCTGCTGACCGGCCCCGAGGCCGGGATCACCCGCGACGCGATCGCGATCGACTGGGCTTGGCGAGATCGGGCGATCCGCCTCGTCGACACCGCGGGGATGCGCCGCCGGCCGCGAATCGACGGGACGATCGAGGAGCTTTCGGTCGCCGACGCGCTGCGCGCGATCCGCTTTGCCGAAACCGTGGTGCTGGTGCTCGACGCCTTGCAGCCGCTCGAGCGGCAGGATTTGACGATCGGCCGGCTGGTCGCCGAGGAGGGGAGGGCATTGGTGCTCGCGGCGACAAAATGGGACCTGGTCGGCGACCCGGCCGCGACGCTGAAGCGGTTCCACGAGCGGCTGTCGATTTCGCTGCCGCAGCTGCAGGGCGTCGCCGTCGTGCCGGTGTCGGGATTGACCGGCCGCGGCCTCGACAAGATGATGGAAGCGGTCGGTGCCGCCGACGACACCTGGAACCGCCGGGTCCCCACAGCCGCGCTCAATCGCTGGCTCGCCGTGACCCAAGAGCGCCATCCCCCGCCGCTGATCGCCGGCCGCCGCCTGCGGCTGCGCTACATGACCCAGGTCAATACCCGGCCGCCGAGCTTCGCGCTGTTCGCCTCCAAGCCGAGCGAGCTGCCAGATTCGTACCGGCGCTATCTGGTCAACGCGCTGCGCGAGGCGTTCGGTCTGCCCGGCACGCCGATCCGCCTGATGCTGCGTCAGGGCAAGAACCCCTACGACGCACGCTGAGGGACCGATCTCGGGACCGGGCGACTGCGCCGCGGTTTGCGGCTCACCTCCCGAGCAGCGTAAAGATCAGCTTGGCCAGCTCTTGCTGGCGGAACGGCTTGGCGAGGCGCGGCAGGCTCAATTCGTCTTTCGGCACATCGGCATAGCCGGTGATGATGCCGACCGGCAGGCTTGGCCGAGCGCGACGGATCGCCGCTGCCAGCTGGGTTCCGGTCATCCCCGGCA
This sequence comes from uncultured Alphaproteobacteria bacterium, assembly GCA_963795485.1. Classification (GTDB taxonomy): domain Bacteria; phylum Pseudomonadota; class Alphaproteobacteria; order ATCC43930; family CGMCC-115725; genus AP-15. The sequence continues at coordinate 126,657 of CAWCIL010000001.1, read as the reverse complement.
TCGCGTAGTCGGTGATCACCAGATCGGCGTCGGTGCCCGACTCCAGCGCATCGAGTGCCGCCGCGGCAGAGGATGCTTCGATCGCGATATGCCCGAGGTCCTCAATCATCGCCACGGTCCCGGCCGCGACGATCGGATCGTCATCGACCACCAGCACCCGGAAATGATGCGGCTCGTCGACGCCGAGCGCCGCTGTCGGCGTCGCGCGCTCCGCCTCGGCCACCGGCGCGGCCGGAAGCCACAATTCGATGTCGGTGCCGCGCTGGGGTTGGCTGGCGATGCGAATGGCGCCGCCGGACTGGGCAACGAAGCCCTCGACCATCGATAGCCCGAGGCCAGTGCCGCGACCCGGACCCTTGGTCGTGAAAAACGGCTCGGTTGCGCGGCTCAGGGTCGCCTCGTCCATGCCGCAGCCGCTGTCGGCGACCCCGATGCAGACATAGTCGCCGGCGCTCAGGCCTGGCACCTGGCCGCTGCCGATCCGCTCCGAACGCCCGGTAAGGCGCAAAGAGCCGCCCTGCGGCATCGCGTCCCGCGCGTTGACCGCCAGGTTCAAGAGGGCCAGCTCGAGCTGGTTGGGATCGACCCGCGTCGGCGCAAGGTCGGCGCTGAAATCAGTGGTGATCCGGATCGCAGGACCAAGCGAACGCTGCAGCATCTCGATCATGCTGTCGACGAGCTTGCCGACCTCGACGATTTCGGGCCGGAGTTCCTGGCGGCGGGCGAAGGCCAGCATCCGCTTTGTCAAGGAAGCGCCGCGCTCGGCCCCCTGGATCGCGCCGTCGACGAGGCGTAAGAGCCGCGGATCGTCCGGCATGCGCTTGCGCACCAGCTCGAGATTGCCGAGCACCGCCATCAAGAGGTTGTTGAAATCGTGTGCCACGCCGCCGGTCAGCTGGCCGAGGCTTTCGAGTTTTTGCATCTCGTGCACCTGGGCGAGCGCCGCCTCGCGCTCGCGGGTCCGCTCTTCGACTCGTTGCTCGAGCTCTTCGTTTGTCCGGGCGAGCTCGGCGGTCCGCTCGGCGACCCGGCTTTCGAGCTCGGCGTTCAGCTTTTCGAGCTGCCGGGTCTTGCGGTAGAGCTCGGCGAAGACCTTGACCTTGGCGCGCAGCAGGTCGGGGACCACCGGCACCGGAACGTAGTCGAGCGCACCCAGCTGGTAGCCGCGCAGGAGGTCGATGTCGGTCACCTGGATCGCCGAGACGAAGATGATCGCGGTCGTCTGAAAGCGCGGATGCTCGCGGATCATCGAGGCCAGCTGAAACCCGTCGAGTTCAGGCATGCACACGTCGATCAGAATGATCGCGACGTTGCGCTTCAAAAGCTGCTCGAGCGCCTCGGCGGCCGACCCTGCCTTGATCAGATTTTCCCCGAGCTGCTCCAGAATGATTTCGTAGCTCAACAGCTTCGCCGGCTGGTCGTCGACCAGCAGGATGTTGACCGGCTCCGAGGTCATGGTCATGGTCATCGGCAACGGCTCTCGGCTCGCAGCCTCCTCGGGAGCCGCGAGCGCGGCAACCGGCACCGTCGCTTGAGAGTGCATCGGCGCTAGCGGTGCAGCCACATCCGAAGCGCCGAGAGCAGCTGTTCGGTGTTGACGGGCTTGGCCAGGTAATCGGAAGCGCCGGCATCGAGGCATTTCTCGCGATCGCCCTTCATCGCCTTGGCAGTCAAGGCGATGATCGGCAGCCGGCGATAGGCCGGGTCGGCGCGGATCACCTGGATCGTCTGATAGCCGTCCATCTCCGGCATCATGATGTCCATCAGCACGATCGCCAAGCCCGGCGTCGACCGCACCAGAGCGACTGCTTCATTCCCGGTGGTCGCGGTCAGGACGCTCATGCCACGACGCTCCAGAACGCTGCTCAAGGCAAAGATATTCCGGGCGTCGTCGTCGACCAGCAGCACCGTCCTGCCGATCAGGTCCTCGTCGGAGCTGTGCAGGCGCTCGAGCATCGTCTGCTTGTCCGGCGGCAGGTCGGCGACCACCCGGTGCAGGAAGAGTGCGGTTTCGTCGAGCAGGCGCTCGGGCGATTCGACTCCCTTGACGACGACGCTGCGGGCGATCGTGCGCAGCTGAGCGTCCTCTTCCGGCGACAGCTCCCTGCCGGTGAAGACGACGATCGGCAGATCCGACAATGCGCGATCCTCGCGCACCTCGTCGAGCAGCTCGAAACCCGACATGTCAGGCAAGCGCAAATCGAGCACCGCGCAATCGACCTGCCGCCGGCGCAAGGCGTCGAGCGCCTCGGCCCCGGTGCCGGCGGTCAGGACATCGATATCGTCGTGGCCCAGCAATTCCGAGATGCCGAGCTGCTCGGCTGGGTTGTCCTCGATGACGAGGAGCCGCTTGCGCCGGGGTTTCACATACTCCTTCAACCGCCCGAACGCGGCTTCGAGGTCGTGGGCCGTGGACGGCTTCGTCACATACGAAAAGGCGCCGCGCGCCAGCCCGTGCTGCCGGTCCTCGTCGAGCGTGACGATCTGCACCGGAATGTGCCGCGTTGCCCGTTCCTGCTTCAGTTGGCTCAGCACGGTCCAGCCGAGCATGTCGGGCAGGAACACATCGAGCGAGACCGCGGTCGGCTGGTACTCGCGGGCCAGCGCCAGCGCGTCGGTGCCGCGGGTCGCGACCAGCACCTTGAAGCCGGCATCGTGCGCGAGATCGGTCAGGATGCGCCCGTAATGCGGGTCGTCTTCGATAATCAACAGGGTGGCTTCGCCCGGCTGGATCATCGCCCGATCGTCGGCCACGCGCTCGATCGGCTGTTCGGCCAGCCGCACTGCGGCAAAAGCAGCGGCCTCGGGCGGCGCCGTCGCGGCGCCCGAGACGATCCCCAGAGTTGTCGAAGGCCCGGCATATTTGAGCGGAAGGTATAGCGTGAAAGTGCTGCCGATTCCCGGCGCGCTTTTCAGCTGGATCTCGCCGCCGAGCAAATTTGACAATTCGCGGCTGATCGCCAGACCGAGCCCGGTGCCGCCGAACCGGCGGTTGGTGCTGGCTTCGGCCTGCTGGAACGCTTCGAACACGATCTTCTGCTTCTCCGGAGGGATGCCGATGCCGGTATCGCTGACTTCGAAAGCGACGACCGCCGGCGCGCTGGTCAGCAACGAGTGATCCGGGCTCCAGCCGCTGATCGCCGAATGGATGCTGAGCTTCACGCCGCCCTGATCGGTGAATTTGAACGCGTTCGACAACAGGTTCTTCAGCACCTGCTGCAGGCGTTTCGAATCGGTGATCATGCCGCGGCCGAGCTTGGCGTCGATCGAGACATCAAACGCCAGGCGCCGGCGCTCGGCTTCGTGGCGGAACGGCCGCGCCACCATGTCCTGCAAGGCGGCGAAGGAGACCTCCTCGGCATCGACCGTAACCGTGCCCAATTCGATCTTTGAGAGATCGAGGATGTCGCTGATCAGGTTCATCAGGTCGGTGCCGGCGCTGTGGATCGTGCGGGCGAATTCGACCTGCTTCCCGGTCAGGTTGCGATCGGGGTTGTCGCCGAGCTGCTGGCCGAGGATCAGGATGCTGTTCAAGGGCGTACGCAGCTCGTGCGACATGTTGGCAAGGAAATCGGATTTGTATTTCGAAGCCAGCGCCAGCTCGGTCGCCTTCTCCTCGAGCGCCCGGCGCGCCTGCTCGATCTCCTGGTTCTTGCGCTCGACCTCGACATTGCGTTCCTCGAGCTGTTGCGCCTTCTGCTCGAGCTGCTCGTTGGTCTGCTGCAATTCGCGCTGCTGGGTCTGCAGCTCGGCCGCCAATTGCTGCGACTGGGTCAGGAGTCCCTCGGTCTGCATCGTCGCTTCGATGCTGTTCAAGACGATGCCGATGCTGGCGGTCAGCTGGTCCAGAAACGAGATCTGCAATTCGGTGAATGTCGCCAGCGAAGCCAGCTCGATGACCGCCTTGACCTGGCCTTCGAACAGCACCGGCAGCACGATGATGTTCTTCGGCATCGCCTTGAAAAGCCCCGAGGTCACCGGCGCCACCTCGGCCGGAATGTCGGTGATCAGCATGCGCTGCGGATCCGACCCGCATTGGCCGACCAAGCCCTGCCCCGGTCGCAGATATCGCGGATGGCCGTCCGGCTCGTCGTCGGCGAACGCGGACAAGAGGCGCAGCCCGGAGTCGCCCTCGGTCAGATAAATGACGCCGTTCTGAGAATTGACCAGAGGCGCCAGCTCGCTGAGCAGCATGCGCCCGACCGTCGCCAGATCGCGCTGTCCCTGGAGCATGTTGGTGAAGCGGGCGAGGTTGGTCTTCAGCCAGTCCTGCTCGGTGTTGCGGTCGGTGGTGAGCCGCAGATTGTCGATCATCGTGTTGATGTTGTCTTTGAGCTCGGCGACCTCGCCGCGCGCCTCGACCTGGATCGAGCGGGTCAGGTCGCCTTTGGTCACGGCGGTGGCGACCTCGGCGATGGCGCGGACCTGCGTCGTCAGGTTGGCGGCGAGCAGGTTGACATTGCCGGTCAGATCCTTCCAGGTCCCGGCCGCACCCGGCACGTTGGCCTGGCCGCCGAGCCGCCCCTCGACGCCGACCTCGCGCGCGACGCTGGTGACCTGATCGGCGAACGTGGCGAGCGTGCCGGTCATGTTGTTGATGGTCTCGGCCAGGGCGGCGACCTCGCCCATCGATTTGACCGTCAGATTTTGCTGGAGGTCGCCGTTGGCGACGGCGGTCACCACCTTGACGATACCGCGCACCTGCTCGGTCAGATTGGCGCCCATGACGTTGACCGTGTCGGTCAGGTCCTTCCAGGTGCCGGCGACGCCGGGCACCGCCGCCTGGCCGCCGAGCTTGCCTTCGGTGCCGACCTCGCGCGCCACCCGCGTCACCTCCGAGGCGAAGGCGTTCAATTGGTCGACCATCGTGTTGATCGTGTTCTTGAGCTCGAGGATCTCGCCTTTCACGTCGACGGTGATCTTGCGCGACAGGTCGCCGCGCGCCACCGCGGTCGTCACCTCGGCGATGTTGCGCACCTGGGTCGTCAGATTGGCGGCCAGGAGGTTCACGTTGTCGGTCAAGTCCTTCCAGGTGCCGGCGACGCCCGGCACCACCGCCTGGCCGCCGAGCTTGCCTTCGGTGCCGACCTCGCGCGCGACCCTGGTCACCTCGGCCGCGAACGAGCGCAGCTGCTCGACCATCGTGTTCAGGGTCTCCTTGAGCAGCAGGATCTCGCCGCGCACGTCAACCGTGATCTTTTTCGACAAATCGCCGCTAGCGATCGCGGTCGCGACCTCGGCGATGTTGCGCACCTGGCCGGTCAGGTTCGACGCCATGAAATTGACGTTGTCGGTCAGGTCTTTCCAGGTGCCGGCCACGCCCGGCACCGCCGCCTGGCCGCCGAGCTTGCCTTCGGTGCCGACCTCGCGCGCCACCCGCGTCACCTCCGAGGCGAAGGCGTTCAATTGGTCGACCATCGTGTTGATCGTGTTCTTGAGCTCGAGGATCTCGCCCTTTACGTCGACGGTGATCTTGCGCGACAGGTCGCCGCGCGCGACCGCGGTCGTCACCTCGGCGATGTTGCGCACCTGGCCGGTCAAATTGCCGGCCATCGAGTTGACGTTGTCGGTCAAATCCTTCCAGGTGCCGGCGACGCCTGGAACCTGCGCCTGGCCGCCGAGCCGCCCTTCGGTGCCGACCTCGCGGGCGACGCGGGTCACCTCGCCGGCGAAGCGGTTCAGCTGATCGACCATCGTGTTCAGGGTTTCCTTCAGCTGAAGGATTTCGCCGCGAACATCGACGGTGATCTTGCGCGACAGATCGCCATTGGCGATCGCGGTCGCGACTTCGGCGATGTTGCGCACCTGGCCGGTCAGATTGCCGGCCATCGAGTTGACGTTGTCGGTCAAGTCCTTCCAGGTGCCGGCGACGCCCGGAACCACGGCCTGGCCGCCGAGCCGCCCTTCGGTGCCGACCTCGCGGGCGACGCGGGTGACCTCGCCGGCGAAGGCGTTCAGTTGATCGACCATCGTGTTGATGGTCTCCTTCAGCTGGAGGATCTCGCCCGAGACCGTGACCGTGATCTTTTTCGACAAATCGCCGCGGGCGACGGCGGTCGCGACCTCGGCGATGTTGCGCACCTGGCCGGTCAGGTTGCCGGCCATGTAGTTGACCGAATCGGTCAGATCCTTCCAGGTTCCGGCCACACCCCGAACCTGCGCCTGACCGCCGAGCTTGCCCTCGGTGCCGACCTCGCGGGCGACGCGGGTCACTTCCCCGGCGAACGCGTTCAGCTGATCGACCATCGTGTTGATGGTGTCCTTCAGCTGCAGGATCTCGCCCGAGACGTTGACCGTGATCTTCTTTGACAGATCGCCGCTGGCGATTGCGGTCGCAACCTCGGCGATGTTGCGGACCTGGGCGGTCAGGTTGCCGGCCATCGAGTTGACGCTCTCGGTCAAATCCTTCCAAGTGCCGGCGACCCCGAGCACGTTGGCCTGGCCGCCGAGCCGCCCGTCGGTGCCGACCTCGCGGGCGACGCGGGTGACTTCGCCGGCGAAAGCATTCAGCTGGTCGACCATCGTGTTGATGGTTTCCTTCAGCTGCAGGATCTCGCCCGAGACGTTGACCGTAATCTTCTTCGACAGATCGCCGCGGGCGATCGCGGTCGAGACCTCGGCGATGTTACGCACCTGCGCCGTCAAATTGCCGGCCATGAAATTGACGCTGTCGGTCAAGTCCTTCCAGGTGCCGGCCACACCCGGCACCTGCGCCTGCCCGCCGAGGCGCCCCTCGGTGCCGACCTCGCGGGCGACGCGCGTCACCTCCGAGGCGAAGGCGTTCAACTGGTCAACCATTGTGTTGATCGTGTCTTTGAGCTCGAGGATCTCGCCGCGCACATCGACGGTGATCTTGCGCGACAGGTCGCCGCGCGCGACCGCGGTCGTCACATTGGCGATGTTGCGCACTTGATCGGTCAGATTGCCGCACATCGCGTTGACCGAGTCGGTCAAATCCTTCCAGGTGCCGGCGACTCCGGGAACCAGGGCCTGGCCGCCAAGCTTGCCCTCGGTGCCGACCTCACGCGCCACCCGCGTCACTTCCGAGGCGAACGAGCGCAGCTGGTCGACCATCGTGTTGATGGCCTCCTTGAGCAGCAAGATCTCCCCGCGCACGTCGACCGTGATCTTTTTCGACAGATCGCCGCTGGCAACGGCGATCGTGACCTCGGCGATGTTGCGCACCTGGGCGGTCAGGTTCGAGGCCATGGAGTTGACGCTCTCGGTCAGGTCCTTCCAGACGCCGCTGACCTCGCGGACCTGCGCCTGGCCGCCGAGCTTGCCGTCGGTGCCGACTTCGCGCGCGACGCGCGTTACCTCCGAGGTGAACACGCCCAATTGCTTGATCATCGTGTTGACGATGGTCGCCGAGCGCAGGAATTCGCCCTTCAGCGGCCGCCCATCGACATCGAGCGGCACGGTGCGCATCAGGTCGCCCTGCGCCACCGCCGCGATCGCGTGGGTGACCGCCGCCGTCGGCCAGAGGAGATCGTCGATCAGGGTATTGACCGAGATCTCCATCTCGCTCCAGGCGCCGTCCGACAGCCCGAACCGAACGCGGCTCCTGGTTCTGCCCTCGCGGCCGACGACATGGCCGACTTCTTCGAGCTGGCGGGCCATGCGCTCGTTGGCGGCGACGATGTCGTTGAAGGTGTCGGCGATCTTTCCGGTCAATCCGGTCTGGTCGCCGGCGAGCCGCACCGAGAAGTCGCCGCGGCGCATCGCCTGCAGCGCCTGCAGCAGCGCATGCCGATCGAACCCTCCATCGAGGGCGCCATTGGCGTGCCCGTTGGTGTCGCCGGTCCGCCCGTCGGGGTCTGCCGGCGGTGCGCTCGACACGCCATCGGGGATCGTCTCGGTGACGTAATTGCTCGACGACATGGATCGATCCTTATCCTGGCAAGGAGCTTATAAGGGGAGCGGGGAGAACGATTCGGGCTCAGCTTCGCGTTACTCGAGGGAGGCGGAAATGCCGTCGCTCCGACGAAATGACCGGGGCCGGTGCGATCTGCTGCAGGGTCCGACCGCGCGCCCACCCGCCAGCCTTGTGTCGGCGCGACAGCGCGCCACTTTCTCTAAAACAATAGAGATCATCAACGATGCTACCAAAATTCTCAAGACTTGGTTACACTTACGAGGCGCATGACTGTAACATTTTGTAACTGATGTTGTCTGATTCGCCGCCGGACCGAATTTATACCCGGCGTTATAGGGACCCGCTCAAAGCGGGCATGTTCCTGTCCGGGCGGGCCGCCGTTTGACGCCGCCAATCTCAATTCCGGTTCGTGCCGCACATCGCCTGCCGATTGCGTCAGCCGCGCCATCGGGGATAATTGTTTACTGCGGGCCTCTCGCCCGATATCGGTTGCGACTGTGTCAGGCGCGCGTTCTCCAGCGGCGAGCTGCATGCAGCTCGCGGAAACATACCGTACCGCGCCGCGCCTGAAGGGACAGGGCGCTTTTTTTGGGAGGCGAGCAATATGTTGAGAACGATCGCAGTCTGTTCAGTGCTGCTTTTCGCCGCAGCGGTCCCGGTTCGGGCCCAGCCGATGCCGGCACATCCGGCAGTCGCGCACACCCATGCGACATCGACGCGGCCTGGCGCGCAGTCCGGCGCCGCCGCCGACCAGTTCGCCTCGGAGCAGGCGGCAAAGGGCCATTGTCCCGGCGACACGATCGTCTGGGCCAATCTCGGCGGCTCGAAGGCGTATCACATGAGCGGCAACAAATATTACGGCAAAACCAAGCACGGCGCCTTCATGTGCCAAAAGGAAGCCGATCAGTCGGGCTTTCATGCGGCGGGGCGCAAGGCGCATGGCACGGCGGCAAAAAAGGCCAGCACAAAAAAGGCCAGTACCAAGACCGGCGAGTGAGGAGGCCTCGGATGAGTCTGTTCGATACGATCGGCTCTATGCTCGGCAAGAGCGAGGGAGCCCCGGCGAGCGTTCCCGAAGCGCTGGTGGCCGCGATGGGCAGCCAGGAAGGCGGCCTCGGCGGGTTGATCCAGAAATTCCAGTCGGCGGGATTGGGCGATGTGATCTCGTCTTGGGTCGGCACCGGGCAGAACCAGACGGTGGCGCCCGACGCGCTGCAGGGCATCTTCGGCAGCGACCTCGTCCAGCAGATCGCGACCAAGACCGGGCTGCCGATACAGCAATTGCTGCCGCAGATCGCGCAGCATTTGCCGCAGCTGGTTGATCACATGACCCCCGACGGCCAGGTGCCGTCCTCGGGCAACGCCCTGCTCGACGCCGGCCTCTCTTTCTTGAAAAGCAGGATGGCCTGACGGCCGCCCTCTCTCTAATCGGGAGAGGCCGAGATCATGACCAGCTCGCCGTTCTGGGTGCACTCGGGGAGCGCCAGCGAAACGAAGGCGTCGGCGAGGCTCTCGGGCGAAGGCAGCAGGGCCGGGTCTTCGCCGGGGAAGGCGCGGGCGCGCAACCGGGTTCGCGCGACGCCCGGATCGATCAGGTTCGCCCGCACGCCAGTGTTCTCGATCTCGGCGGCATAGATCCTGACCAGCATGTCGAGCCCCGCCTTGCTGACCGCATAAGGGCCCCAATAGGCGAAGACGCGCTGCGCCGCCCCGCTCGTCACAAAGATCGCCCGGCCGGCCGGCGCCGCACGCAGCAACGGGTCCATCGCCCGGATCAGGCGCCAATTGGCGGTCAGGTTGAGGTCGATGATTTCGGCCCACATCGCCGGCGGAATATGGCCGAGCGGCGAGAACATGCCGAGCGCGCCGGCATTGCCGACCAGAACGTCGAGCCGGCCATAGCGCTCGCTGAGTGCTGCGGCGAGTTCGTCGATCTTGGCGAAGTCGCGCAGATCGAGGGGAACGAGGGTGGCGGTGCCGCCGGCGGCGCGGACCGCGTCGTCCGCCTCTTCGAGACCGCCCACCGTGCGCGCTGCGAGGACCACGTGCGCGCCCTCCGCCGCGAAGCGCACCGCGACCGCGGCGCCGATGCCGCGCGAAGCGCCGGTGACGAGCGCGACCTTGCCGGCGAGCCGCTTTGTCGGGCCGGCCCCTGCCGCAGCCAAATCTGGTCCCGCCTCAGCCAAAGCAGGAAAGCTCAGGCGGGCTCGGACAGCAGCGACAATTGCACCGAGACCTTGCCGTTGTCGGCATCGACCAGCGGGATCGGGTAGTCGCCGGTAAAGCAGGCGTCGCAAAAGCGCGGCGCCAGCGGGTCGCGCCCGGCCTCGCCCATCGCCCGGTAGAGGCCCTCGATCGACAGAAAGGCGAGGCTATCGACGCCGATATACTCGGCCATGGCCGTCGACGTCGTAGCGCGCGGCGAGCAGCTGGTCGCGCTCGGGCGTGGCGATCCCGTAATAGCAGGGATGGCTCGTCGGCGGGCTCGAGATGCGCATATGCACCTCGCGCGCTCCGGCGCGCCGGACCATCTCGACGATCTTGATCGAAGTGGTGCCGCGCACGATCGAATCGTCGACCAGGATGACCCGCTTGCCATCCAGATTGGCGCGGCTGGCGTTGTGCTTCAGCCTCACGCCCAGATGCCGGATCTGCTCGGTCGGCTCGATAAAGGTGCGCCCGACATAATGGTTGCGGATGATGCCGAGCTCGAACGGCACCCCCGATTCCTGCGAATAGCCGAGTGCAGCCGGGACCCCGGAATCGGGCACCGGCACGACGATGTCGGCGTCGACATGGCTCTCGCGGGCGAGCTCGCGCCCGATGCGCTTGCGCGCGTCATAGACGCTCGTCCCCTCGACGACGCTGTCGGGGCGGGCGAAATAGATGTGCTCGAAGACGCAGAACCGGCTGTCGCGGCGGCCGAACGGCGACAGGCTCCTCACTCCGTTCGCGCCGATGATCACGATCTCGCCGGCGGCGACGTCGCGCACGAAATCAGCGCCGATGATGTCGAGCGCGCAGGTTTCCGAAGCCAGGATCCAGGCCTCCCCGAGCCGGCCCAGCACCAACGGCCGCACCCCCAGAGGGTCGCGCACGCCGATGATCTCCGCCTGCGAGAGTGCGGCCAGCGAATAGGCGCCTTGGACCTGGCGCAGCGCGTCGGTCAGCCGGTCGACCACCGTCTCCTTGAGGCTCGTCGCGATCAGGTGGACGATGACCTCGGTGTCGCTGGTCGACTGGAACAGGCTGCCGCGCCGCACCAGCTGGCGGCGCAGCTGATAGGAGTTGGTCAGATTGCCGTTGTGACAGATGGCGAGCCCGCCGAACTCGAAATCGGCGAACAGCGGCTGGATGTTGCGCAATGCCACCTCGCCGGTCGTCGCATAGCGCACATGGCCGATCGCGGCCCGCCCGGGCAGGCGCGCGATCACCTCTTTCGAGCTGAAATTTTCGCTGACCTGGCCCATGCCGCGGTGGACGCTGAACTGCTCACCGTCATAGGCGACGATGCCGGCCGCCTCCTGTCCGCGATGCTGGAGCGCGTGCAGCCCGAGTGCCGCCAGCGCCGCCGCCTCCGGATGGCCAAAGACGCCGAACACCCCGCACTCCTCGTGCGGGTGATCCGCGTCCAGCGGATCGGCCACCGGAACAGCCAGGCGGGCATCGGTGAAGACGGCGTTCGCGGGATCGGTTGAAAGCATCGGCGATCCTCGTCTCGACCTACCCGAAATGGTTACCAATCCGGCCGAATGCGAGTGGGACCGCATGCCGCAACCCCGCTAGCGCGAGTTGTCGATCAGCCGGTCCAGATCGTGCTGCTCGGCGGGCTTGTAGGCGGGTCCTGCTGATTGGGCGGGCCCGGGCGGTATCGGCGCCGCGGCCGGGCTCGACAAAGCGCCCATCGCCGCGTGCGCGGTTTCAGCCTGGCCGAGCGCGCGCTGGGCGTCGTCAGCGGCTGACGCGGTTTTGATCTGCAGGGATTGGGGCAGCATGCCGCGCAATATGTCCGCGCCCTGCGCCAGGAACGGCTCGCTCTTCGCGTTTTGCAGCCAGCTCGGACGGTCGGTCTGCGGCAGGCTGATATCGACCACCAGGTAGGCGAGCGAGACCAGCAGCAGGCCGCGAGCCACGCCAAAGATCAGGCCCAAGCTTCGGTCGATCGGCGACAGCGCGCTGGCACTGGCCAAGCGGGCAATCGAGCCGGTCAGGATCGTCAGGCCGATCAGAGAGATCAGGAACAGCCCGGCGCCGGCGATCAATTCGGCGAGCAGCGGCGTCGTGAGAAAATGCGCAATGATGCCGTAGGCATAGCCAAATCCGTAAAGCGTGATCAGTGCCGCCCCCACCCAGGCGACGATCGACAGCGCCTCGCGCACGAAGCCGCGGGCAAAGGCAAAGACCGCCGACAAGGCGATCACTACGAGAACCGCGAGATCGACCGCGTTCACGACATCACCCCGACCCGCGCGCCGATCCGTGGACTGATGCGTCCGGGCCGTCGCGGCGCGCGCGTTGCCGATAGCCGCTCGACCAGATCGTTCAGATGGGCGATCGCCGTCGTCGCCAAGCCGGCCCCGCCAGCGGCATTGCGCCGGCTTCCGCCGCGGCTCGGGACCCAGGCTTCGGCAAAGCCGAGTTTGGCCGCCTCCTTGAGCCGGGCCTCGCGGTGGCCGACCGGGCGAACCTCGCCCGACAGAGCGATCTCGCCAAAGACCACGGTATTGGCTGGCACCGGCCTCTCGCTGAGCGCCGAGACCAGCGCCGCGGCGACCGCCAGATCCGCCGCCGGCTCGACGATGCGCAGCCCGCCGGCGATGTTGAGGTAGATGTCGTTGGCGCCGACCGAGAGCCCGCAGCGCGCTTCGAGCACCGCGGCGATCATCGCCAGGCGGGTCCCGTCCCAGCCGACGACCGCCCGCCGCGGCGTTCCGAGCAGGGCCGGCGCGACCAAGGCCTGGACCTCGACCAGCACCGGGCGCGTGCCCTCGATGCCGGCGAACACCGCCGAGCCGCTGACCGGCCCCGGCGCCGGCTCGTCCGCCTCGTCTTCTCCTTCGGCGCCGGCTGCCTCCGACGTCGTCGATTGTCGGCCGCCGAGAAACAGCGCCGAGGGGTTCGGCACCTCGACAAGCCCGCGATCGCTCATCTCGAACACCCCGATCTCGTCGGTGGCGCCAAACCGGTTCTTGACCGCGCGCAGGATGCGAAAGCGATGGCCGCGCTCGCCTTCGAAATACAGGACAGTGTCGACCATGTGCTCGAGCACGCGCGGTCCGGCGATGACCCCTTCCTTGGTCACATGGCCGACGAGGACCAGCACGAACCCGCGCTGCTTGGCGACGCGGATCAGCTCCTGCGCGGCACCACGCACCTGGCTGACACTGCCGGGCGCGCTGTCGAGGGTGTCGAGATACATGGTCTGGATCGAATCGATGACCACCAGGTCAGGCACACCGACCCGGTCGAGCGAGGCAAGGATGTCGCGCACGTTGCTCGCCGCCGCCAATTGCACCGGGCTCGCCGCGACCCCGAGCCGCAACGCGCGCAGGCGCACCTGGTCGATCGCCTCCTCGCCGGTGATGTAGGCGGCACTCGCCGGCGTCCCGGCGGCCGAGGCGATCGCTGCCGCCGCCTGCAGCAGCAGGGTCGATTTGCCGATGCCGGGATCGCCGCCGACCAGGATCGCGGACCCGGCGACAAACCCGCCGCCGCACACCCGGTCGAGCTCGGCGATGCCGGTCTGCCGCCGCGGCGGCAACAGGCTCGGCCCGGTCAGCCCGACAAAGTCGAGGCTTCGCCCGCCCTGCCGGTCGAGGCCTTTGGGCAGGCCCTCGCGCGGCAATTCCTCGATCAGGCTGTTCCAGGCGCCGCAGCCCTCGCAGCGGCCGGTCCATTTGGTGTGGACCGCTCCGCATTGCTGACAGGCGAATCGCGCCTGAGCCCGCGCCATCGGCTCACCCTTGCCGCATTGGGCGACAGCCCGGTGCGGCGGTCATATGGCGCGGACCTGCATCCGGATCGGGCCCTCGGCGCGGCCATGGATGAACTGATCGACAAACGGGTTGCCGGAATGATCGATTTCGGCTGCCGGGCCCTGCCAGACGATGCGCCCCTTGTGCAGCATCGCGATCCGGTCGGCGATTTTGCGCGCGCTGACCATGTCGTGGGTGATCGAAACCGCGGTCGCGCCCAGTTCGCGCACGCATTTGAGGATCAGATCGTTGATCACGTCGGCCATGATCGGATCGAGGCCGGTGGTCGGCTCGTCGAAAAAGATGATTTCCGGGTCGGCGGCGACCGCGCGGGCCAGCGCCACCCGCTTTTGCATGCCGCCCGACAACTCGGCCGGGCGCAGCTCGCCGACCTCATGGCCGAGCCCGACCGCGGCCAGCTTCGCGAGCGCGATCTCCCGTGCCGCCTGGCGTTCCATGCCGCGCCCCTGGATCAGCCCGAACGCGACATTCTCCCACACCAGCAGCGAGTCGAACAGGGCGCTCCCCTGAAACAGCACGCCGAATTTCTGCAGCAGGCGCTCGCGTGCGGCGCGGCCGAGACGCACCGTCTCGGCGCTGTCGATCAGGATCAGACCCGCCCTCCGGACGTAAGAGGCCGAGGATGCATTTGACCAGCACGGATTTGCCGGTCCCCGAGCCGCCGATCACGACGAGGCTCTCGCCATGCGCGAAATCGAGGTCGAGGCCGTCGAGCACGCGGTTGCGGCCAAACGACTTTTGCAGCCCGCGCACGCTGATCTTCGGCATCGCCGCGGGGCCCATGGCACCGGCGCTCGCGGCCCCCGCGCTCATCGCGAAAACAACGCCTGGGTGATCCCGTAATCCAAAACCAGGATCAGGATCGAGGCCGAGACCACGGCGTAGGTCGTCGCCTGGCCGACGCCTTGCGCCCCGCCGCGCGAATGATAGCCGTGATAGCAGCCCATCAGCGCCACGACAAACCCGAACACGGCGGCCTTGATCAGGCCGGAGACGACGTCGCTCTCCTGGAGATATTGCTGGGTGCGGGCGAGATAGGCCTCTGGGTTGAAGCCGAACTTGTAGATTGCGACCAGATATCCGCCGAAGACGCCGATGATGTCGGCGACGAAGACCAGCAGCGGCAACGTCACCAGCCCGGCGATCAGGCGCGGCAGCACCAGGTAGCGCAATGGGTTGACGGACAATGTCGTCAGCGCGTCGATCTGGTCGGTGA
The DNA here is from genome assembly GCA_963795485.1 of uncultured Alphaproteobacteria bacterium. Taxonomy (GTDB): domain Bacteria; phylum Pseudomonadota; class Alphaproteobacteria; order ATCC43930; family CGMCC-115725; genus AP-15. Next base: position 111,569 of record CAWCIL010000001.1, on the reverse strand, counting down.
CCCGCATCGTGCCGATCTCGGCCGCCATCGCAGCACCCACCCGGCCGGCGACCATCAGCCCGGCGATGACCGGCCCGAGTTCGCGGGTGACCGACAGCACGACGACCGTCGCGATCGCGCTCTCGGCGGCGAACCGGCTGAACCCGGTATAGGATTGGAGCGCCAGCACCATGCCGGTGAAGAGCGCGGTCAGACCCACGACCGGCAACGAGAAATAGCCGATCTCGAGCATCTGCCGCAAGATCGCGCGCAGATAGAAGGGCGGTGCGAACGCCGTCGCCAGCGCGGCCGCGGCGAACGCCACCAGCCGCCCGGTCGCGGCCAGAAACCTGAGAAAGAGCGCCCCGATCGCGGCGACAAAAATCATGATTCGGCCGAACGGACTCGATTCTGCGGCCAGGACGGACTCGATTCGGCCAAGGGGCGCGATTCGGGCGAGGCGCTCGATCGAGCCGCCGCGTCGGCGGCGCCGCGATAGGTCCGATGATAGCGGCGGCCGAGCGCCGTCAGGATTTCGTAGCCGATCGTCCCGGCGTCGGCAGCGGCGGCATCGACCCCGTAACCTTTGCCGAGCAGCTCGATAAAGCCGCCGGGCCGCGCCTGCGCCGGCTCGACCGCGGAGACGTCGAAGACGGCGAGATCCATTGAAACCCGGCCGAGCAATGGCACGCGCACTCCGCCGATGCGGCCCGACCCGCGATGGCTCAGCGAACGCAGCCACCCGTCCGCGTAGCCGACCGCGACGGTCGCCAATCGCCCAGCTTGAGGCATCACGTGGGCGGCACCGTAGCCAACCGGCTGACCGGCGTCAACCTCCCGGATTTGCAGGATTCTTGCCTTTAGATGGACGATTTGACGCATCGGATTGGCGTTGCCCGGCCGCGGGTTGACGCCATAGAGCGCGGCTCCCGGCCGGACGAAATCGAAATGGAAGCCGCAGCCGAGGAAAATCCCCGAAGACGCGGCGAGGCTGGCCGGCATGCCGCCCAGCCGGCATCGCGCCGCGACGAAACGCGCGCGCTGCCGCGCATTGAGCGGATGCTCCGGCAGGTCGGCGCAGGCGAGATGGCTGATAGCACCCCGCCAGCAGATGGCGCCAGGGCGGCGCAGACCGTCCGCCAGGCGCTCGAACTCACGCGGAGTCAACCCGAGCCGGGCCATCCCGGTGTCAACATGCAGCATTGCCGGCGAGGGCCCGCGCTTCGCCGCTTCCTGTTCCCATTCGGCGATCTGGCCCGGATCGTTGAGCACCGGGACGAGCCGATGGGCTGTAAACTCCGCCGCCGAGCCCGGCGCCGGGCCGTTGAACACCGCGATCTCGACCGACCCAGGCAAGACCGCGCGCAGGCTCAGCCCTTCCTCGAGGGTGGCGATAAAAAAGCGTCGGCACCCGGCATCGGCGAGTGCCGGCGCGACCGTTGCCGCACCCAGCCCATAGGCGTCGGCCTTGACCACCGCGGCACAGGAAGCAGGGGCGACCATCCGCGACAGGAGCCGCCAATTGGCGACGATGCCGGCTAGGTCGATTGCCAGCACACCCCCGGCGCAGTCAGCGCGATCGATGGCCATGTGCGGCCCCCATCACCCATCGGCAAGACGGACCGGATCAGCTCGACGTCCGCCCCGACGCGCCAGCACAGGATCATGATTCGCGCCAGTCGGCCAGTTCCTTTGCGCGGCCGTTGGCGCCGCGCGCAAGGGGCGGGAGGATGCGTAGGCCGGATGGGTCCGCGGTGCGCGAAAGCAGCTTTTCGTGGGCGGGTTCCGGTGCGATGGTCTTCCGATGGTTCCTCTCTCCGTTCTCGATCTTTCGCCGATCGTCGAAGGCGGCGATGCCGGTCAGTCATTGCGCAATTCGCTCGACCTGGCACGGCACGTCGAGGCGCTCGGCTACCGGCGCTTCTGGATGGCCGAGCATCACAATCTGCCCGGGATCGCCAGTGCCGCGACCGCCGTGGCGCTGGCCCATGTCGCGGCCGGCACCAGCCATATCCGGATCGGCGCCGGCGGTATCATGTTGCCGAACCACGCTCCGCTGATAATCGCCGAGCAGTTCGGCACCCTCGCCGCCTTGCACCCGGGCCGGGTCGAGCTGGGCCTCGGCCGTGCGCCCGGCTCGGACCAGGTGACCGCGCGGGCGGTGCGCCGCGCCCTGCTCGGCGGTGCGGAAAACTTTCCCCAGGAAGTTGTCGAGCTGATGAGCTATTTCCGGGCCGCCGAGCCCGACCAGGCGGTTCAGGCGGTTCCCGGCGCCGGGCTGGAGGTGCCGATCTGGATCCTTGGGTCGAGCCTCTACGGCGCGCAGGTCGCGGCCTATCTGGGGCTGCCGTTCGCCTTCGCCTCGCATTTCGCGCCGGCAATGATGATGCCGGCGATGGCGATCTACCGCGAGCGGTTCCGCCCGTCGGCACAGCTTGCCGCACCCAACGTCATGCTCGGACTCACGGTCGTCGCGGCGGAGACCGACGAAGAGGCACGGTTCCTCTACTCGTCATTGCAGCAGTCGATGCTGAATAACCGGACGGGCCGTCGCGGCCGGGTGCCGCCGCCGGTCGCGGATTTCGAGTCTCGGCTCGATCCTTACGCCCGCGCGATCCTCGACGACGGGCTCTCCTGCGCCGTTGTCGGCGGCCCCGACGCGATCCGCCGCGGCCTCGAAGACTTCAGCCGCCGCACCGGCGCCGACGAATTGATGGTCACTGCCAACATCTTCGACCACGCCAAGCGCAAACACTCGTTCGAGATCCTCGCTGCCGTTCATGGTGCGATGAAAGAAACCACGCCAGCCAACTCGTAGGCGCCAATCACTCGTAGACGCCAATCACTCGTAGACGAAAATACCGTCGTCGAGGTCGGCGGCCGGGAACTGGTCCTTCTCGCTCCAATAGTCCTGGGTATGCTGCCATTCGGGCTTGTCGCCGCGCTTGGGTAGCATGTGCATGCCGCGCATCAGATAGCCAGGATTAAAGTTTTCGGGATCTATCCAGGGCAGTAACGGCATGTCGCGGTCCTCCGGCCGTAAAGTCGGCGTGACCTTGCGGGCGGCCTTTTTCTTCATGTGATTGAGCATCCGGCACACGAAGTCGGCAACCAGGTCTGCGCGCAAGGTCCAGCTGGCTCGGAAGTACCCGAAGACCCACGCCATGTTGGGCACGCCGGTGAACATCATGCCGCGATAAGTAACGGCGTCGGAAAAAACGAGGGCTTTGCCGTCGATCGCGAAGTCGACGTTGCCGAGGACGTTGAGATTGAAGCCGGTGGCCGTGATGATGATGTCGGCTTCGAGACGCTTACCAGACTTCAGTAGGATGCCGGTCTCCGTAAACGCTTCGATCTCATCGGTGACGACCGATGCCTTGCCGGCGCGGACCGCCTCCAGGAAGTCGCCGTCGGGAATGAAGGCTATGCGCTGCCGCCACGGCCGATACCGCGGCATGAAGTGGGTTTCCAAATCGTAATCGGGCCCTAGGTGGGCACGAACTCCGGCGAGCAGTTCCTGCTTGACGACCTCTGGTTCAGTGAACGAACGGCTAGTAAAAACGGCTTGTTCGTGCAGGATTTTCCTGCGCACGATCTCGTGAATCCACGCTTCGTCGATGTCCAGTTCGCGCAACTCGTCGGCAATCGCAACGGCGTTGCGGCCGGTCCGGAAATAGGTCGGCGAGCGCTGCAGCATTGTGATGTGGCCGCAATCAGCCGCAATCGCCGGAATGAGGGTCGCGGCGGTGGCGCCTGAACCGATGATGATGACCCTCTTGTCCGCGTAGTCGAGATCCTCGGGCCACTCCTGCGGGTGGACGATCTGGCCCCTATAATCCGCCATCCCAGCCCATTCGGGCGTATAGCCCTGCGAGTGCCGGTAGTACCCTTGGCACATCCACAGGAAGTTGGCAGCAAACCGGAGGCGTTCGCCGGTATCCGTCCGGATGCCTTCGAGGGTCCAGAGGTTTTCGCGGCTCGACCAGCGTGCCGACGTAATCTTATGCCGATAGCGAATGTGGCGGCCGAGATCGTTCTCGTCGATGACCTCGCCCATGTAGCGGAGGATCTCCGCGGCCGTCGCGATCGGCGCACTGGTCCATGGCTTGAAGCGATAGCCAAAGGTGTAAAGGTCGCTGTCGGACCGGATGCCCGGATAGCGGTGGGTTAACCACGTGCCGCCGAAGCTTTCCTGCGCTTCGAGCACGACGAACATCGTTCCGGGGCACTGCTTGGTGAGGTGATAGGCGCCGCCGACCCCAGAGATCCCGGCCCCGATGATCGCGACGTCGAAGATCTCGATTTTCGGGTGCACGCCGGTTTTGGCGGGTGTCGCGACCTCTGTCATGGATTCCGACTTCCCTGTCTGCCGGCAGCTTACCTTATTCACCGGGCCGAGCGCACCTGGCGAGACGGGGCCGCAAGTTGTCTTGGCCCGCCGGGCATTAGCGGTCCTTTACACGAGGTTGACCCGGGCATGATGACCGGAAGCGGCGGCGAGGCGGCGGTCGCGAGTCACCAGTCGGGCATCGAGGGCTTCGGCAAGCGCGACGTAAACGGCGTCGTAGGCCGTGAGGTTGTGCCGCAGTTCCCAGACTCGCGGCAGTAGGACATCGTGCGGGTAGCGGTGCAGCGGAAAATCGGACAAATCGCTGAGAGCGTCGCGGCAGCGGCCCGGTTCGATCTGCCCGGTCGCCGCATAGCGCCGCAGCACCTGCGCCACCTCGATATCGATCAGGTGCGGCGCGTGCAAGGCATCTGCCGTATCAAACAGCCGCTTCTCTACGGCCGCCGCGGCCGGTGTCCGCAACAACGCTTCGAGAAGTGCGGAGGCGTCGACCACGATCACTCTGCGTCGCGCACGATCACTCTGCGTCGCGCACGATCACTCTGCGTCGCGCACGATCACTCTGCGTCGCGCACGATCACTGGGCGTCGCGCTCGGCACGGATCGCCTGTTCCGGCGTGACGTCGGGGTCTGCCGCGGGGCGGCGCTCCAAGCGCTCGCGCAGTTCTGCGAGGCTCGGCCGTTCGGCCACCCGACGCAGCTCGGCGAGCAGATAATCGGAAAGGGACATACCTTCGAGGGCGGCGCGCGATTTGAGTCTGCGGTGCAGCGCATCGGGAACATTGCGGATCTGGATCATCGCGGGCATGTGCCAAACATAAAACCATGCGATTCGCATGTCAAGCCCGCCAGCCTCATAACGGCCTTGCGGCGGCGGATCGGCGGCGCATTGCCAGCCGCGAAACTGGGGACCGGGGCGCTGCCGGCCGCAGGCGGTCATTCCCGAACCCGGATGCCGACCTGCCGTCGGCAACCGCCCAGTCGGCGATCGTGTCGGCCACCGCGGGATCGGTCGGATCGACTGGCTTGACCAGCCTGAATGGCTCGGATGCGCCGCGTAGACCTCCTGGGCATCGCTGGCATCCTAGCGGTGCATGCCGAACGGCGACACCCGCACCGCGCGGTCGACGCCGACGGCGTCCATCGCCGCCGCCATCTGGTCGCCGGTGACTTCGGCCGGGTCCTGGAGGGCGCCGGCCCAAAGGCGGGCCGGGCGGTTGCGTTCCTAGGCGTGAACCTGGGCATCTAATATCGGCATAGCTCCCGGCCCTCTCGATCGCGCTATCGTGCGCCGGCAACGTGCCGCGCCGCAGGAAGACGAGTGAAACCGCAGGCGGGTCGAGGCGCGCCGACCCATCCCTGCGCGGCATGCGACCGCCTCAAATTCAGGAATTGACGATGAGGGACCAGCCTACGGTGCCGCGGGATTGGAACGTGGAAGCGGATGTCGTCGTCGTCGGGTTCGGGGCGGCTGGCGTGGCCGCCGCGGTCGCCGCCCACGATCTGGGGGCCGCGGTGGTCATCCTGGAAAAAGCGCCAGAAGGCGAGGAAGGCGGTAATACGCGGGTCGCCGGCCAGGGCTATTTGAATACGTCCTCCGCCACAGAAGCCGCCGCCTATTTGACCGCCTTGTGCGGACCCTACACCGTACCCGAGACCATGGTGAAGGTGTGGGCGGAGGAGATGTGCCGGAACAACGTCTGGCTCGAAAGTCTCGGCGGCGATCCACAGGAGCATCAGCATCCGCCGGTCGGGATCGAATTCCCGGATCTGCCCGGCTCGGGCTGCGTGCACAAATTCCACGACGGCCCGACCTACGGCTATTCCTACACCTGGAAATTGTTCGAGCGCCTGGTCAAGCAGCGCCCGATCCCGATTTTCTACGAAATGCCGGGCAGCGAGCTGATCCAGCACGACATCACCAAGGAAATTCTCGGGGTGCGCGCCCGGCGGGGGGATAAATCCGTCTTCGTCAAGGCCAGGAAGGGAGTGGTGTTGACTTGCGGCGGCTTTGAGAACAACCAGGAAATGATCCGCAATTACCTGCCCGGTGTCCCCTACTGCTACACCTCCGGGTCGCCCTACAATGAAGGCGACGGCATAAGGATGGCGATGTCGGTCGGCGCCGATCTCTGGCATATGAACAACTATGCCGGCCCGTCGATGGCGCTGAAAGTGCCGGAAGTCCGCACCACGTTCTCGATGCAGGCGTTGCACTACAGCAAGGAAATACCGGGCGGCATGATCGTCGTCGGCCCCGACGCCAGACGCTTCACGGACGAAAAGTACAAGACCCGCCACGGCAAAATCCCGGTCAACGGCCGCTGGCTGCCGCTGTCGACGCCATGCCCGATGTTCCTGATCTTCGATCACACTCTCTTTTCCGCCGGCCCGCTCTACGACAAGCACCCGAGCCACGGCTGGACGCAGATCGTCGAGCGCTACGATTGGAGCGAGGACAACCGCGCCGAGCTGGCCAAGGGCTGGATCAAGACCGCCGACAGCCTCGCGGGTCTCGCCTCGGTGGTGGGTCTCGACCCCGCCGCGCTGGCTGACTGCGTGCGCCGGTGGAACCGCTATTGCGACGCAAAACACGACCCCGATTTTGGCCGCACCCTGATGATGGCGCCGATCGTCGACGCGCCGTTTTTCGCCGTCGAGCTGTCGCCCTCGATGCTCAACACCCAAGGCGGCCCGCGGCGCAACGAGAAGGGCCAGATCGTCCGCCCCGACCGCACCCCGATCCCGCGGCTCTACAGTGCGGGCGAACTTGGGTCGATTTACAGCTATATGTACCAGGGCACCGGCAACATCGGCGAATGCCTGGCCTTCGGCCGCATTTCAGGACGGAACGCGGCAGCGGAAACCCCGTGGCATCACGGCCATGGTACGGCCGTCATCGGATGATAGGGTCGGCTGAAGTTGTTCGCCCGAAGGTTTGACCCGGATGGGTTCGCGGCGCTTCCCTTGGATTCCCGTTTCCGCTGAATGTTTTCCCTGCTCCGGCAAAAAAATTCGCTGCTCTTGTGCACCGGAATCCGTTCCGCAACGCATTGATAATCAGCGAATTTTTCCTGCCGAACTCGGCGCGAAGTCGACGAAATTCCCCGCGCTTTCCCGTTGAGCTGGGAATTGTGCCCGCTGGCTCAATTCCCCCGCGGTGCGCTCGATCGGGCCAAACGGCCGACACTCTTACGTTTGCTGACGCTTCGCCGGAATGCCCAATTTTCGCAGACTTGCGAGAAGCTTCGGACCCGTAGCGATGCCGCGGGGGAGGAAAGCGGTGCGGGGCCGGGGCGCCCCGAGCTGCCGTGCCTTGGGCTTGAGGCGCAACGCCGGGCTTTCGACCAGGTGCCAGGACAGAAAGGCGAGTGCGGCGGTCGCGGGGAGGGCGGTCGCGAACACCTGCCACCACGGGGCCCGGCCGCCGTGCAGCCAGATCACCGCCTGCTCGACCGGCCAGCCGTAAATATAGAGACCATAGGAGAGATCCCCGAATCGCGTGGCCGGGATCACCGGCAGGCGCGGGTTCAGCGCCAGCCACAATGCCAGATAGCAGCCGAACAGCGGAAACAGCAGAATGAACTGGCGCAACGGCACGCTGAGCACCAGGCTGCCCAGCGCCAAGAGCGCTACGCGGCGGTCGAAGATCCGGGTGTGGCGCAGCTTGTAAAGGACCATGCCGGCGGCAAAGAAGCCCAATAGCCAGCCCCATCCGCCGAGAAAGCCCAATGCCGGGAAGTGCACGCAGGCGATGCCGAGCGCCAAGAGGCCGAGCGCCGCCGGCAGGGTCAGCAGCCGGAGCGCCCCCAACCCAAGCACCATCAGATACATCAGGAACTCCCAGCGCAGGGTCCACATCGAGCCGTTGATTTCGAGCCCGACCGGGTTGCGCATGAACATGACACCGGGCAGTTCGTGCACACGCGGATGGAGCAAGCTATTGCCGAGGACGTATTGGTAGGTTTGCAGCCGGCTGAAATAGGCGCTCGGCGCCAGGGTGGTGACGAACGGCGCCAGCACGAAGGCGGACAACAGGGTGGCGACGAACAGGCCGGGGAAGATCCGCAGCGCGCGCTTGGCGAGAAACCGCAATGGGTCGCCGGTCAGCTCGAAGCTCTGGGTCACCAGATACCCGCTGATCGCAAAGAACACGAACACGCCGCACAGGCCGAAGATGCACTGATTGCCAGTCAACAGGATCAGCCATTCGCGCTTCTGCGTGCCCTGCGCGATCAGAAAGGCGTGCGAAAACATCACCGAAACCGCGGCCACAAGGCGCAGCGCGTCGAAATTGTTGCGTCGTGCGGCGGGGCTCGCCTGCAGGTCTTGCAAGCTCGTCATCGAAGGTGCGGGAGACGGGGTCGGCGGAAGCCGGCCACATCGTTGGCGCGATGCCGAGCTCCAGGATTGTTCCGCCCTGCCGGCATCCGGCCATTTCCTCGATTCGAGAGGACGCGCTGCGGCGGCGATCTTCTCAGAACCCGCAGTGCGATGCACCTATCCTGTAATGCGAACGGTGCACGAGGCTGTCGCCTCCTGGTCGCGTTCGTCGGCCCGCGTCGCCCTGGCCCTCCGCCCGACCCCGGCTGGTTATCGCGGTCGACGACGGCGGCTCCAGCCGCCGATCGACGCTTCGAGCACCTCGCTATGCTCGGCGAAGTAATCCGCCGCGAAGGAATCGGCCGCCGCGCCAAATGGCGAACAGGGCGAAGGCGGCCCCGAGCACCGCCAGGCCCGACGGTTCCGGTGCGTCGATCGCGGCGAACAATCCGTGTGTCTCGCTATCGATCCCGTCGGCGAAATATAGCGTATCGGGGGAGCCGTTGCTGCCGCCGACCCCAAAACCGAGGGCCCACAGGCCGCCCGCCGTTTGGCCGCTGCCGGGGTCGACCGGGATGGTGCCTTCGAAGAGTCCCGTCAGCGAGTTGAAAGCGTTGATCTCACTGTTGAGATAGCTGAAGTTGCCGACCAGCAGGTCGCTGCTGAACTGGCCGAAACCGGTCGGCGGCGCCAGCGCGAGGCCCCAGGGCGCCGCGAGTTGGCCGCCGGTGATCAGTCGTTGCAAGAAGACGCCGTTTTCATCGAAGACGTCCACAACCCCCATTCCAGGCGCGGCAGTCTGCTGGGCCGGGCGTCCGGATGGCGCGTAGGTCACATAGACCTTCCCGCTGACGTCTTGCACGTTGAACGGGACGAGCCCGGTCGGAAGGTTCGGGTCGGTAAAGTTGCCGGCGAGGCTGACCGGCGCGAACCCGCTGTTGAAGGCGTTGATGCTGCCCGTTCCCGCATCGTTGGCGGCGTAGAGCACGGTCTGCGCCTGGTTGATGGCCAAGCCGGTATAGCTGGCCCCGGCAGTGGCTGCCTGGATGAACGCGGTCGCGCCGGTGTCCCAGGCGGAAATCGTGCCGTTCAGATTGGCAAAGATGAAGTGCGCGAACATTCCGTTTCCGCCGTTCCCGACCAGGAAGGACGAGGTGTTGACATTGCTGACCTGGCCGGTCGGCCCCTGCGCAGGTCCATTACCGGAAGTCGGGACCGCGATCACGCCGTTGGGCGGATTGACGGCTGTGACCTTGCTGACGGTGGTGCTGCCGGTCACCGTGTAGAGGGTGGCCGAATTCGTACCTTGATTCGAGGTCCAAAACGGGCTGGTGGCGCTGTGCGAGATGCCCCAAGGGTTCACCAGCGCGGGGTCGTTGATCGTCGCCAACCCGGAGATGTCGGAAACCAGATTTGTCTGGACATAGCCGGCCGTGGCTTGCCCCGCGGCCGCGGCCAGGGCGCAAACGGCGATTGCCGCGGCGGCCAAGGACGTTTGCCAACGATATGAAAGTTGCATCCCCGTGCCCCCCTGATCGAGGTTTTGCCGGTCAGGAATTGGGCGACGCGGGACCGAGGCGACGCCCGTACCCGATCGTTAGCGACTCCCGAAACGGAGTCTTTATTCCACGCAAACAGTAAAAATCATTTTGGTAACGACGTCAATTGCGCGATTGCGCTGCGTCAACGCGGAGTATCGGCCCCCGGCGGCAGAGACGACCCGAAGCGGATCGTTTGAGCCGCGCCGATCACCCCGCCTTCAGCCGCCGGGCCGCGTCGACCGCGGCGTAGGTCAGGATGCCGTCGGCGCCGGCGCGCTTGAAGGCGAGGAGGCTCTCCATCACTGCGCGGTCGCCGTCGAGCCAGCCGTTCAAGGCGGCGGCGTGCAGCATCGCGTATTCGCCCGACACCTGATAGGCGTAGGTCGGCACCCGGAACGCCTCTTTGACCCGGCGGACCACGTCGAGATAGGGCATGCCGGGCTTCACCATGACCATGTCCGCACCCTCCTGCAGGTCGAGCGCCACTTCGCGCAGCGCCTCGTCGCCGTTTGCCGGGTCCATCTGGTAGGTGCGCTTGTCGGCGCTGCCGAGCGCCGTCTTTGAGCCGATCGCGTCACGGAACGGGCCATAAAACGCGGAGGCGTATTTCGCCGCGTAAGACATGATCCGGACATGGGCAAAGCCGGCCTCGTCGAGTGCCTCGCGGACGGCACCTACCCGCCCGTCCATCATGTCCGAAGGGGCGATGATGTCGCAGCCGGCTTGCGCCTGCACCACCGCCTGGCGGCGCAGGATCGCCACTGTCTCGTCGTTCTCGACATAGCCGGCGCGAATCACCCCGTCATGGCCGTGCGAGGTGAACGGATCGAGCGCCACATCGCACAGGACGCCGATTTCGGGCAATGCCTGCTTTAATGCGGCGACGGCGCGGCAGACGAGGTTGCCGGGGTTCAGCGCCTCGCTGCCTTCGGCATCCTTGAGCGCGGCAGGGACTGCCGGAAACACAGCGAGCGTCGGGATGTCGAGTGCGGCGGCCTCGCCGGCGGCGTCGACCAATGCCGGGATCGGCAATCGAAAGACGCCCGGCATCGAGGCGATCGGCTCCCTGTGGCCCTCGTCATGGACAAAGACCGGCCAGATCAGGTCGCCGGCGGTCAGCACGTTTTCGGCGACGAGCCTGCGCGACCAGGCGTCGCGACGATTTCGCCGCAGTCGGAGGCGAGGGTAGGGGGCGAGCGGCGGCAGAAACTCGGTCACGGGATACCCCCGGATAGATACTACGTCGAACAGCCGCGAAAATACGCTCGCGGGCTGAACGATACAACGCGCCGCCGCGCGGCGGACGACCGTCGGGGAGCAGCGGCCGGAAAAGCATCGGCGCCCGCGGCAGACGCGGGCAGCGGATTTCGCCCGCAGCACATTCCGCAGCGGCCGGATCTCGGGCATGCTGCGCCGATGCCGGACCCTCGGCGCAACCGGATCTCGCATCAGGTGGAGTGGGATGGACAATTCGCGAAAGACGAATTTCGACGACCGGCTGAACGCCGCCGCGAACGCTAAAAGGGCGGAATTGGAGAGGTTCCGCGCGAGATCGGGGGCCAACGACCCGGCCTTTGCCGAACGGCACGCCGCCCGACAGGCGGCCGGCATCGCGCGCGATGCGCGCACCGCTGAGCGCAACGCCGCCCGGCTCGCCGGCATTGCCCGTGAGGCCGACGAGAAGGCCGCCCGCGACACCGCCGCGGAAGCCGGGCAAGCCGCCCGCAATGTAGCAAGCGAAGCCGAGCAGGCGGCCCGCGATGCCGAATTCGCCAGGCAGGCCGCCGACAACGCCGCGCTGGAAGCCGACCGCAAGGCCGCCCGCGACGCCCGCTACGCCGCCCGCAAGGCGCGACCGCGACGATGACAACGCGCCTTCACGGTCCGCCCACAGTTGCTGACGACGTGCGGCCAGGAGCGCCCGATTTTAGGCATATGCGCTCGTACATACAATGTGTTCCACCAAATAGAGATGTCACCGGTTCTGCCATTTAGAAATGTCACTCTGGTTGGGTCGGGCGGCGGGCGGGCGCGGAGCCCCGGCGTAGCGCAGCGCCCGACCGACGACCGCGGCAGGGCGCTCGAAACCGCTCCGACTTTTTTACCGAGCGGGCCCGAGCCCGCTCGGCTCGTAGAAAAGCTCAGCCGACCTTAAAGAGACGCGCGTCGTGCTGATCGCGGCGGCGCGGCGCGCGATCGCTGCGCCGTTCAGGCTGGCGACGCAGCTGCTGCTCGCGGATGAAAGCAAGCGCGGCCCCGAGCTGTTTGTTCTCGACGATCGCGGCCTGCGAGACTTGGCGAATCTTGTCAAAGGTCCGATACGCCAGTTCGACACCCCGATAGCGGATCGACAGCCGGCCGTCGGGATGGTTGACGACCGTTACCCGCTTGCCGATCGCCGCTTTGGCCTGGTCGCTCGGCTCCAGGAGGAACATCACCTTGTCGTATTGCAGGGTCAGCGCCCGCGACAGGGTGCGTTCCTCCTTCCAGGCAAAGGCGTCGTCGAGATCGTCGGCGGCACGCAGCCGCCGGTGCAGATCCTTGCTGTTCGACGGCGCTTTGGCAAAGCGCCTGTTGTAATCGGCCGTGAATGCCGGGAGGACCGCGTTCCCCTCAGCCAGACTGGACGCACCCGCAAGCCGTAGCTCCTTGACCAGGCGGTCCTGCAAGGTCTTATGCGCGCGCTCGACCCGGCCCTTGGCCGGGCTCGAATTGGCACAGATGATGTCGATGTTGAGCGCATGCAGGGCCCGGCCAAACTGGGTCATGCCGTCGCCGCCGAGCGCACCCGGATGGTTGACCCGAAACACGCCATGCTTGTCGCTGTAGAACGCGACTGGCTTGCCCCAGGCCTCCAGGTAAGCGCGGGCCGCATGAAAATAGGCGAAAGTCGACTCGCTCTCGACAAACTGCAAATGCATCAGCCGGCTGGTCGCGTCGTTGACAAACACCAGCAAAGTGCATTGCGGCCCGCGATCCTCGAACCACCAGTGCTCGCAGCCGTCGACCTGCACCAGCTCGCCGATGCACTCGCGCCGGTGACGGGGTTGATGAACCTGCTGGCGCCGTTGCTTGCGGTCAGCCCAAATCCTGGCCTCGATCATCCATAACCGGAGCGTCTCGCGGCCGAGCGCAATCTTGTGCACCTCGCGCAACTTCTCGGCCGCCAGGGTCGGGCCGAAATCCCAATAGCGCTCGCGAATGATCGCCAACGCCTGGCTGCGGAGCTCCTCAGGCTTGCGCCGGTTGCTCGGACAACCACGCCGCTTCGAGATCAGTCCGGACCCGCCCTCGGCCCGGTAGGCCTTCAACAGCCGATATACCTGCCGCCGCTCGAGCCCCAGCAACTGCGCCGCCGCCGGTGTTGTCAGCCGGCGCTGATCCAAGTCCCGCAGCACCTCGAGCCGCGTCAGCTCCCCATCGCTCATCAGGCGTACCGTCACCCCAAACACCCTCCCAAAAATCCTCGGCGAGTGTCATTTCAAACTGGCAGACGGGTGACATTTTAATCGGGCGCCTACATACAAAAGCCGCATAACCGCCGTTACGGAAAATCCGCCGAGCGAAAATCCGATAAGGTGGATTTTGGAAAAATCATGCCATTGCAGAGTCACGCATGGCCGGGCGTTCTCCCGTGCGGCTTTGCTGCTTCAGTCAAAGCTGCGGGTTAACTGGATGACGGCTCGGCGGGCTTTTGGGATATGGGTGATGCGGTCGTAGTCAGTCGGGGTGATCATATAAACTGGTCATCAGATTAAATGCGGCATCCGTAAAGTCCTTGAGCGGGTGCGTTCCGCAATAATTTTCTAGGAACGCCATCCTACCAGACAGGTCACTGTTTTCCCCTTAAGGAAACACTGAGCAATCCTGGGTACTGACGGTTTAGGGAAACACTGAGCAATCCTGGGTACTGACGGTTTAGCGGCCGAGGGGTTGTTTGTGCCGGGGCGCGCCGCTTGGAAGGGTCGGAGGTGGCAGAAACCGGGGTTGTGCTGGCGGTTTCCCGTGTTGTTTTCTGGATCGGGGCAGAGTCCGGGTGTGATTACGCCGGCGTTTGCGCGAACAGGGCTTTCTTGACGATCACCAGGTTGGCCAGGGCAAACAGGGTGCGTAGCTGCGCCGTGTTCTTGGCCAGGCCGCGATAGCGCAGCTTCTTATGGCGGAAGAGGTTCTTGACGATGTGGAAGGGATGCTCGACCCAGGCCCGCACCTGCGCCAGCGCCCGCTCGACCGGCTCCGCCAAATCCCGCAAGGTTTTGGGCAAGGCTTTGATGATGCTGCGCTTGATTGCGATGTTCCAGGACACATCGCGGTCGGCAAGTTCCGGCCGCTTGCCCGCTCCGGTATAGCCGGCATCGGCGAAGACCGCCGCCTCCCGGCCGTGCAGCAGCGCCGCTGTCTGATTGATGTCGGCTTCGTTGGCGGCGGTGCCGGTGAGCGTGTGCACCACCCCCGAGGCCACGTCCACTCCGATATGCGCCTTCATCCCGAAATGCCACTGGTTGCCCTTTTTAGTCTGGTGCATCTCCGGATCGCGGCTCTTCTGCTTGTTCTTGGTCGAGGGCGGCGCGGCGATGATCGTGGCGTCGACAATCGTGCCCTGCCGCATCAACAGCCCACGCTCTTCGAGCATCGCCGCGATGTCGTCGAACAGCGCCCGGGTCAGGTCGTGCCGCTCCAGCCAATGGCGGAAGTGCAGCACCGTCGTCGCATCCGGGACCGGGTCGTGGTTCAGATCAATGCCGGCAAAGCCGCGCAACGCTTGGCTGTCGTACAGCGCATCCTCCAGCGCCTCGTCAGCCAGCCCATACCATTGCTGCAAGAAGTAGATCCGCAGCATCCGCTCCAGCCCGATCGGCGGCCGGCCGCGCTCACCCTTCGGATAAAGCGGCCACAGCCGATCCACCAGCCGAGCCCACGGAACCACCTGTTCCATCTCGGCCAGAAACTTGTCCCTTCGCGTCTGCTTTTTCTTCTCGGCGTATTCCGCCTGCAAAAAACTTCCCTGACGCCGCATCACCCCGCCCCTCGGTCCCCCCGGACCCCCCAATTCTACCCGATACGACCACCCAAAACCCGGCTTATTTCAGTGTTTCCCTAAGTGTGTCCCTATAGGAAGATGATACACTCCTCCAATGAAATTTGCACTGGTCAAATATCCCTCTACAAAGCTGGCGAATGCAACGAAATTAATGCTATAAAGCGTGTTGGGATCTGCACTGCTTGGGCGCGCTTTTCGCTCCGCATCGGCGGCCCTGAGGTACTCCCCGCAGCTTTTCTCGCCTACCCCTAGGGTGTAAAAGGAGACACTTTTCTTTTCTGCTGTAAGCGCTGTTCGAGGGACTAGCATGATGAAGCTGGTCACAGCGGCTATGAGTAGCCTTAGCATCAACGTTCCTCCGACGAGCGCTCACAACGGTAATGGATTGGCCCGCTCGCGCGAGTTCGGAAGACAGGTGCGCGCCGTCAAGGCTGATCGTGGGTGCCGGCCGCATTTTCGGCGCACTCCCGAGTTATCATCACAACTCGTTTTTGAAATATGGAGATTTGAATGAGCGCCTCGGGACGGAATTCCCCGGAAACGCATCTGCAGTCCCTCGTTGCCGCAATTCTCACGGTCGCTGTGATCGGCGATCAGGGAACGACGCCCGAAAACGCCGTCCGCCAATATGCCGAGGTTCTCCGGCAGTTGTTGATCGTTGGCGGCCCTATCACCCCGATACTTGAGGACGACGACGGGGAAGCGGCTTAGCAAGCGTAGGGCGTGTGTGGACGGCCCGGTTGGCGCAAGGGGGTGAGGGAACAGAATTCGATGCGGTGCGGTTGGAGTTGTGTGTCCGGCCTGTTTGTCGCGGCGCCCGCCGCTGGCCCAGATGGGTTCCGCGATCCACTCCCAAACGGAAAAGTGACCTTGAAGGCCGCCACCCTACACGGGTTTTGCGGATCGTCGGTCCGACCGATCAGCATCTTTTCCCTTTAAGCCCTGCACCCGCGGCAGACGAGGCTCAGGCGGCGGCCGGCCGCGGCCGGTAGGCCTCCCCGCGCGTCATCATGGCCCACACAATGCGGGCCGTCTTGTTCGCCAAAGCCACGGCCGCGAGTTTGCGCGGCTTGCGGCTGAGCAGGTTGAGCAGCCATTGAGAGGTGGCGAGCCGGCCGGGTTTGGCATGTTGGATGACCGCGCTCGCCCCCAGCACCAGCAACTGGCGCAGCCGCTCGTCGCCGGCGCGGCTGATGCCGCCCAGGCGCTGCCGGCCGGCAGTCGAGCATTCGCGCGGCACCAGCCCGAGCCAGGCTGCGAAATGGCGCGCCGATTTGAACTGCGTCGGGTCAACCCGCAGGGCCAAATTCAATGCTCCGATCGGTCCGATCCCCGGGATCGCGGCCAGCCGCCGGCTGACCGGATTGGCCTTGTGCTGTTGCATCAGCGTGGTGTCGATCGCTCGCCGCCGCGTCTCGATGCGCTCGACTTCCTGGCCCAACAGTGCGATCGCCTGCTTCGCCGCCGGCGGCACCGCAGCGTCATCGGCCGCGGCGACCTCGGTCCGCAGCTCGGCCAAGCCCTTCTCGCCGAGCGGCGCCACCACCCCGATCTCGGCGGCATGGCCGCGCAGCGCATTGACCAGCTGGGTGCGTTGCCGCACCAATAGCTCGCGCACCGACAACAGCATGGCCGCGGCCTGCTGCTCGGCCGACTTCACCGGCACGCTGGCGATCGACGGCTGCGCCGCGGCGACGCTGATTGCCTCGGCATCGTTGCGGTCGTTCTTGCTGCGCTTGACAAACGGCCTGACATATTGCGGCGGGATCAGGCGTACGCGGTGGCCGAGTGCTCCCAGCGCGCGCCCCCAGTGATGCGAGCCGCCGCACGCTTCCAGCGCCACCTCGAGCAGCGGCAGACCTTCGAAAAAACGCAGCAGTTCACGGCGCCGCAGATTGCGCCGCAATACCGCGCGCCCGGCAGCATCAACCCCATGCAGCGTAAACACCGACTTGGACGTGTCGATGGCAATGCGCGTAATCTCGGTCATGGACGGTCTCCAGTTCGCGTTTTGACGACCGAACTTTGGCACCAGATGCCGCGGGGCCGTCCACCCCAACGGAACAGCGTAGCGCATTCCGCCGCTTGACTCATGGCTGTTCTCGGGCCTTGGTCGGTTCTGTGCCGCCACCGAGCCAATCGGCAGCATAACGCCCGCCTGTCACGCAGCGCTGGAAGCTCGTGCCGCAATCCGCCGGTTTGTCCATTGACCCATGCTTTACCGGGTTGAAGCGATGTGGTCCATATGGGCGGTGTAGTCCCGATAGTCGCGAGTCGTGTGCTCCTAGTATCGGCGTTGCCAGATGCCGCGTTCGCGCCGATGGCGGAATGCGCTGCGCCTTTCCGCCCTGCTCGATTGTGGCCGTCCCTGGATTTAATCGAGCGGGTAGTCGTAGCGGATGAAGCCGTTGAAATGGGCGATGCGGTCGTGGACCGAGCGGGCGACGGCGTTGTCGTTCTTGGTCGTCCAATAGAGGCGCAGGCATCCGCGTTCGCGGGCGATGGCGGCGACCGCTTCGATCAGCTTGCGGCCGATGCCGTGGCGGCGGGCATCGCCGTTGACGAAGAGATCCTGGAGATAGCATACCTCGTGCGTTGACCAGGCGTGGGCGTGGAACAGGTAGTGGGCAATCCCGACTAAGGGCGCGGTGTCGCCGCTGAGCCGCGTGCCCAAGCCGCGGATCGGGCTTTCCTGCGCGATCAGCCGCCGCCAAGTATGCTCGTAGACCTCCGGCGGCAGCCGGGTCTGGTAAAACTCGAGGTAGCGGCACCACAGCTCGGCCCAGCGGGCGCGGTCCAGCGGCCTGATCGCGGTGACGACGATTTCGGTCACGGCAAGCCCCTCTCAATTTCACTGCCGCAGCGATATGATAGCGGCAGCGGCTCCGCACTTGATAGGGTTGGCGATGTTGGTGTTCCGACAATTATTCGATCCGCCGTCGTCAACTTACACCTACCTGCTGGCTGACGGCCCAAGCAGGACGGCGGTGATCATCGATCCGGTGTTCGAGCAGGTGCGCCGCGACGCGGCATTGATCGCCGAACTCGGCCTGCGGCTCGTCTATACGCTCGAAACCCATGTCCATGCCGACCACGTCACCGGCGCCTGGCTGTTGCGGCAGCAGACCGGCTGCCATATCGCCTTGTCGGCCGACAGCGGCGCCGAGGGGGCCGACCGCTATCTGGCGCCGGACGACGTGGTCGCCTTCGGTGCCCGCAATCTGCAGGTGCGCAGGACGCCCGGTCATACCAGCGGCTGCCTGACCTATGTGCTCGACGATCGCAGCATGGCCTTTACCGGGGATTGCCTGCTGATTCGGGGCAGCGGGCGGACCGATTTTCAACAAGGCGATCCGCATGCGATGTACCGCTCGGTGCATCAGCAGATCTTTACTCTGCCCGACGAGTGTCTGTTATACCCGGCGCACGATTATCGCGGGCTGACCGTCACCAGCGTGCGCGAGGAGCGCCGCTATAACCCGCGTCTCGGTGGCGAGAGCGGGGAGACCGACTTTGCCGGCCACATGAAGAATTTGCGGCTGGCCCATCCGAAAAAGCTCGATGTCGCGGTGCCGGCGAATTTGAAATGCGGCCGGCCCGAGGCCGATGTTGACGTCGCTGCGGCCCCGAATTGGGCGCCGCTCAGATACAGCTTTGCCGGGATCTGGGAGATCGACCCGCTCGGGCTCGAGGAACACGCAAAATCGGTGCAGATCGTCGATGTGCGCGAGCCTGAGGAATTCACCGGTCCGCTCGGCCACATCCGCGGCGCCGCGCTGATCCCGCTGGGCGCCTTGGCCGAGCGCTCGCCGGAGCTGTCGAAGGATCGCCCGATCGTTGCCGTGTGCCGCGCCGGGAGCCGCTCGGCGCAGGCGACCGTCATCCTGCGCGAGGCCGGGTTTGGCAATGTCGCCAATCTCTCGGGCGGGATGCTGCGCTGGCGCGCCGAAGCCCACCCGGTCGAAGGCGGCAGCGCCTGGGAGCACATTGCCGAATATTCGATCTGACCCTGGCCGATTTTTGACGAGGCAGCGGGGATCGGGTGCTACACTTTTGAACGGAAACCAGTGCGTCTGTCGCAACCACGAAGAAAGGGATGGAAATGGCGTATGATCTGCTGATCAAGAACGGCCGCATCGTTGACGGCTCGGGAAGCCCGGCGTTCCGCGGCGATGTCGGGGTCAAGGACGGTAAGATCGTCGAGCTCGGCAAGTTGAGCGGCCCGGCCAAGCGCACGATCGACGCCGAGGGCCGGGTGGTGGCGCCGGGCTTTGTTGACAATCATTGCCATTACGACGCGCAGGTCACCTGGGACCCGCTGTGCTCGTTCTCGTCCGATCATGGGGCGACGACCGTCATGTTCGGCAATTGCTCGTTGTCCTTGGCGCCGGTGCGGCCGGGCACCGGAAAGCGGGTCGCCGAGTTCCTCTCCTATGTCGAAGCGATCCCGATGGAGGTGCTGAACACGGTCGAGGTCGATTGGGAGACGATCCCGCAATACATGGACCGGCTCGACCACCATCTCGGCGTCAATGTCGGCAACCTGATCGGCCATTCGACGGTGCGCTATTACGTGATGGGCGACGAATGCCAGAGCCGGACCGCGACCGATGACGAAATCAACAAGATGCAGGACGTTGTGCGCGACGGCATCGCCGGCGGCGCGCTCGGCCTCTCGGTGTCGCGCAACCAGGGCCATTACGACCCGCAGGGCGTCCATATCCCGGCCTTGTGGGCCGACGAGAAGGAAATCTTTGCGCTCGGCGACGTATTGCGCGAAATGGGCACCGGCATCATCCAATCGGGCGGCGGCCGGGCGGCGGAGCTCAAAAACGGCCTGATGGCCCGTCTGTCGGAGGCGACCGGTCGCCCCGTCATCTACAACAACCTCGGCCAGACCGTGCGCGAGCCCGATCTGTGGAAAAAGCACATGGCGCGGGTCGATGAAACCGCGAAGGCCGGCATCCGGGCCTATCCGCTGTGCAGCCCGAACCGGACGACGCAAAGCTTCACGATGCGCAACTGCCAGACCTTCCGCGGCTCGCCGACCTGGCATCCGATCCTGTTGTCCTCGGACGACGAGAAGCTCGCGGCCTATGCCGATCCGGCGATCCGGCAGAAACTGCACGAGGAGGTCGTCGAGCACTCGATCGAGGTGCCGGCCGCTGGCTACTCGCGCGAGTGGTACAACTACATGTGGGTCGAGACCCCGGTCCTCGACAAGAACCAGGGGCTCAAGGGCAAGACCATCGGCCAGATCGCCAAGGAGCAGAACAAGCGGGTCATCGACGCCTTCCTCGACCTCGTCGTCGAAGAGAACCTCGACACCGGCCTGATGCAGTCGGAAAACAATGTCGACGACGCGGCGATGGCCAAGATCCTGACCTACCCGAACGCGATCGTCGGATTGTCGGACGGCGGCGCGCATGTCCAGTTCCACGGCGGCTACGGCTATTCGACGCGGCTGTTGTCGGAATGGGTGCGCGAGAAGCAAATCATGACGCCTGGAGCACGCGGTGCGGCGGCTGACCTTCGACTGCGCTTCCGCATTGGGGCTGTTCGACCGCGGCTTGCTGCGCCCGGGCATGGCGGCCGACATCGTGATCTTCGATCCCGACACGGTGCGGCCATTGCCGGAGAGCGTCGTCCACGACTTCCCGGCCGGCGGCTGGCGCATGAAGGAGCCGGCCCAGGGCATCATGGCGACGATCGTCAACGGCCAGGTGCTGATCGAAAACGGCAAGCACACCGGCGCCCTCCCCGGCCGCGTCCTGCGCAACACCTACTACAAGGCGAACCACGCGTAATCGCGCCGCGTAGCCCTAACAACGCCGCCCGCAATAATTATTACGGGCGGTCCTTTTTCGCGTTGGTCTGTTCGATCCCGCCGCGATATCGGCAAGACGCCGATACGCCAATTGATGGATGCCAGCCTCTGGCGGTCCTGATAGATTCCCGATCCGCACACGGCGGTGCCGCGCTACGGCAATGGTCCTTGGTACACCGGGGACGCGGCAAACGCGACGGAAAACTTGTGTCTCGACACCCCTCAGGGAAAGCCAAACGGGCGGAACGGAGGCGTGAGATGAATTCCAGCGGCACGACCGGGGATGCCGCATTCTCGATCGCTGAGGCGGATGCGGATGATTTGTTTGAGATGGCGAACCTGTACCCGGAAACGACCGGGCTGCCGATGACGGTTTGGGTCTCGCCGCGCGGCAACGCTCGACACGACATCCGCATCGAGGTCAACATGACCCACGGCAAACAAATGAACATCGCGAACACCGCAATCGTCGGCGTGCGGCCCGCGCCGCGCGTGATTGCGGGTCAGTTGTCGCCGGTCGATGCGCAGGCTGTGTTTCAGTGGCTTACGCTCAATACCGAGGCCCTCGTCGCATATTGGGAGGGGCGGATCGACACGGCCCGAATGATCCATGCGTTGAAGCCATGGCCGGCCCGTCAACCCAGCCCGCTCCCGTGATTGGAGAATGGCAAGCACACCGCGCCCTCCCCGGCCGCGTGCTGCGCGACACCTACTACAAGGCGAACCACGGGTAACCGCGCGCTCGTTACAAACCCCGAAAGGCCGCCCGCACCAGGTGGCGGGCGGTCTTTTTTACTTAGCGTAACTAAGGTGGCCCCATCCGATCATCATCGATACGTGGCGTCAAAAACGAAACCCCGAGCAGGCAACCGGCCTCGAGGACTTGTTGGCGCACACGTCCCTATTGATCGCGAATTTCTGACACGGAGCGGGGTATTCTTGCATTTCTCGGGCTCTGCGTGCTTCTCGGGTTTATGTAGGCGACTGGCAGCGATATCGACGGTCTGGCAAACCTCGGCTGGTCACTATCCGCTCGGCGGCAAGGAACAAACGAATACATGCCGTTGACCTGATTTTCGTATGTAGCGCCGGTACAGGACAAATCTCTCTCCGCTGCACGCCGCATCGGTCGAAAGCGGCTCGACGGTGCAAACTCGAAACGCCTCTTCGATCTTGGGGGGCTGGTTGGGGATGAGCTGCTGAGAATCACTCACGACAAAAACAGTATCGACTACGAAATGATCGCCCACGCCGGAGCCGAATAAAATGACTGAGCCGCGTGGTAGAACTCGCAATGCATGCTGGCTGAGTTGCTTGCAGTTGCTATAAAGAAAACAATTCCCAAAGACCCATGGATCGGTATTTTGCCTGAGCTCGCGATCCGTTGGATACTCCCAAACCGGAACGTGTAAAAATCGAGGGAGCGCTCCGTTTTTCTGCCATTCTTTTTTGACGAAAGAAGGAGCCTCCCATTTTCCCCAAAATACCAGAGGAGCCTCGCAAACGGAACCATCGCCGGTCACGCAGCGCCCATCCCAGCGGAGAAGCTTTCGGCGATGGTCGCCCCTGTTCCATGGCTGACGATGCGCCTTACCGGGATTGTGCTCACCTCCAGGATGAGGAAACTGCACGAAGACAGGGCCGAGTGAGGGACTCATGATCTCGTACCTCCTCCGGCACGTCATTCGACGGCTGGGCTGCCAATGTCAGCACCAAGCTAGGGTTGGCCCGTGAGGCATTAGCGGTCTCGGCCACAGGAATTGATGAATTTAATGGTGACGCGTCAAAGCTCCGTCTTTATCCATATTGCCGGCGGGTTGCCGCGGGCTGGGCGGCCGCTATATTCCCGGCATGGATTTCGAGCTTTCGGACGAGCAGCGGGCGTTTCGCGAGACGGCGCGGGCGTTTGCGCGCGAGGAGTGGCTGCCGCAGGCGCCGGGTTGGGACGAACGCGGCGAGTTTCCGGTCGAGGCGCTGCGCCGAGCGGCGGGGCTCGGGTTTGCCGGGATTTATGTCGGCGAGGAGTTCGGCGGCAGCGGGCTCAGCCGGGTCGACGCGGCAATTATTTTTGAGGAATTGGCGGCGGCGTGCCCGTTGACCGCGGCGTATCTATCGATCCACAACATGGCGTCGTGGATGATCGACCGGTTCGGCTCGGCCGAGCAGCGCGCGCGGTTGTTGCCAAAGCTGACCGGCATGGCGCATTTGTCGAGCTATTGCCTGACCGAGCCGGGCAGCGGCTCGGATGCGGCGGCCCTCGCCACCCGCGCGGTGCGCGACGGCGACGATTATGTGCTGAACGGCACCAAGGCGTTCATCTCGGGCGCCGGCATCAGCGACGTCTATGTCGTCATGGTGCGCACCGGCGGGGCGGGGCCGAACGGCATCTCGTGCCTCATCGTCGAAAACGGGGCGCCCGGCCTCTCCTTTGGCAAGAAGGAACGAAAGCTCGGCTGGAACTCGCAGCCGACGGCGATGGTGATCTTTGAGGATTGCCGGGTGCCCGCGGCCAACCGGCTCGGCGCCGAGGGCGACGGGTTCAAGATCGCGATGGTCGGGCTCGACGGCGGGCGGCTGAACATCGCCGCCTGCTCGCTGGGCGGGGCGCGGGCGTGCCTCGAAGCGGCGCGCGCGCATCTGCTCGAACGCCGGCAGTTCGGCCGGCCGCTCGCCGAATTCCAGGCGTTGCAGTTCAAGCTCGCCGATATGGCGACCGAGCTCGAGGCGGCGCGGCTGATGGTGTGGCGCGGTGCCGCGAGCCTCGACCAGGGCGACCCGCATGCGGTCATGCATTGCGCGATGGCCAAGCGCCTGGCGACCGATGCCGGGTTCCGGGTCTGCAACGAGGCATTGCAGCTGTTCGGCGGCTACGGCTACCTGAAGGACTTTCCGGTCGAGCGCTATCTGCGCGATCTGCGGGTCCACCAGATCCTCGAAGGCACCAACGAGATCATGCGGGTGATCATCGCCCGCCGCCTGCTGGGGCTGTCGAATGAGTGAGGGCGGGGCTGAGGAATGAGGCGGGCAGTGAGTGACGGCGGCCGAGCCATGCCGCCCGACCCTCGTGGGGCCCGTCTGCGCGCGATGACCCGCGACGACGTGCCGTCCAGCCTGCCGCTGCTCGCCCAGTTGGGTTACGAACTGAGCCTGAAGGAGGCGGAGCAGCGGGTCGGCGCGGTTGTCGCGACGCCGGGCCATGCCCTGTTGGTCGCCGAGGCGGCGGGAAGGCTCGCCGGGCTCCTCCATGTCTTTGCCCGTCCTGCGATCGAGAACCCGCGCGAAGCGGTGGTGCAGGCGATCGTCGTCGATGGCGCTTTCCGTCGCGCGGGGATCGGCAGCATGCTGATGGCGGAAGCGGAGCGCTGGGGACGCGAACGCGGCTGTCATGCCGTGGTGCTGAGTTCGAACATTGCGCGCGCCCCGGCGCATGCCTTTTACGCAGCACTCGGCTATGGCGTTTCGGCGACCGCGCTCGTGCTGCGCAAGCAGCTGCCGGTGCCATGACCGATACCGACGAAATCCTGCTCGGCCGCATCGGCGGAGTTGCGACCCTGACGATCAACCGGCCGCAGGCGCTGAACGCGCTGACCCTCGCCAATTACCGGCGCATCGGCCCGGCGCTCGCGGCCTGGGCCGCGGACCCCTCGGTGCATGCCGTCATCGTCCGGGGCGCCGGCGGCCGCGCCTTCTGCGCCGGCGGCGACGTGCGCGCGGTCTGGGAGGCCGGGCGCGGGATCGGCGGCGATCGCAACCTGACCGCCGTGTTTTTCCGCGAAGAGTACCAGCTGATCCGGCAGATCCACCGGTTTCCCAAACCCTATATCGCGGTCATCGATGGGATCACGATGGGCGGCGGCGCCGGCATTTCGGTCAACGGCGCCTACCGGATCGCAACCGAGCGCACCCTGTTCGCGATGCCGGAAACCGCGATCGGCCTGTTTCCCGATGTCGGGGCGACCCGCTTTCTGAACCGCTGCCCGGGGCAGATCGGCCGCTATCTCGGGCTCAGCGGCGCCCGATTGCGGGCGGCGGATGCGCTCTATTGCGGGCTGGCCACCCAGGTCGCGGCGCAGGATGTGGTCGAAGCAGTCGTCGCGGGGCTCGCCCGGACCGACTGGCGGGCGGGCGACGAGCACGGGCAGGTGGAGGCCATCCTCGCGCGGTGGTCGATGGTGCACACCGGTCCGCCGCCGCTCGCAGCGTTGCGGTCGGCGATCGACCGCTGCTTTGCCGCCGATACGGTCGAGGCGATCCTCGCCGCGCTGGACGCCGAGGCGAAAGCAGATGGTCCCAGCACCGACTGGGCCGCGGAAACCCGCGCCGGGCTTCTGACCAAATCGCCGACCAGCCTGAAGGTCACCCTGCGCCAGCTCGCGCTGGGGCGCGACTACGACCTCGATCAGGCGCTGATCCTCGAATACCGGCTGACCCAGCACATGATGGCCGGCCACGATTTTTACGAAGGGGTGCGCGCGGCGCTGGTCGACAAGGACCAGAAGCCGCGCTGGCGGCCGGCGAGCTTGGCCGAGGTCAACGACGCGATCATCGACGACTATTTCGCGCCGCTCGGCGCGCGCGAGCTGCGGTTTGGCTGAATCGACCGAGACGGGAGGAAACCAGAAGATGGCGACGATCGGATTTATCGGGCTCGGCAATATGGGCGCGCCGATGGCGGCGAATCTGCTCAAGGCCGGCCATCAGGTCACCGCCTATGACATCGTGCCGGTACCGGTCGCGGCAATGGCGGCGAAGGGCGCGCGGCCGGCGGGGAGCGCCGCCGAGGCGATCGCCGGCGCCGAGATCGTGATCACGATGCTGCCGGCCGGGCCGCAAGTGCGCGAGGTTTATCTCGGCAATGGCGGGGTCCTGGGTCGCGCCCGGAAAGACGCGCTGCTGATCGACTGCTCGACGATCGATGTCGAGACCGCGCGCATGGTCGCGGCCGGGGCGGCGGAGGCCGGGTTCGACATGCTCGATGCCCCGGTTTCGGGCGGCACCGCCGGGGCCGGGGCGGCGAGCCTGACGATTATGGTCGGCGGCAGCGCCGCGGCCTTTGCCCGCGCCCAGCCGGTGCTGGCGGTGATGGGGCGCACGATCGTCCATGCTGGCCCCTCCGGCAACGGTCAGGCGGTCAAGATCTGCAACAATATGCTGCTCGCCGTCTCGATGATCGGCTTGTGCGAGGCCTTCACGCTGGCCGGCAGGCTCGGGCTCTCGGCGCAGACCCTATTCGATGTCTGCAGCAAATCCTCCAGCCAGTGCTGGGCGTTGACGAGCTATTGCCCGGTGCCCGGACCGGTGCCGAGCTCGCCGGCCAACCGCGACTATGCGCCGGGTTTTACCGCGGCGATGATGCTGAAGGATCTACGGCTGGCGCAGCAGGCGGCCGGAGCGAGCGCGGCGCCCACGCCGCTCGGCGCCACGGCTGCGGCGCTCTATCAACTATTTATCGACCAGGGGGCGGGCGCGCTCGATTTCTCGGCGATTTACCGCTTTATCGCTACCCCCGACCGAAAAGCGTGAAACGAAAATTTAACTAAGGCTGCGCTACTTTGTCCGAGACCCGTGACGAGGCTCGGATGAACAACTATTATCTCGAAGTGATTTCGCTCGTCGAGCGCCTGCACCGCCACTTCCTGGAGGTGGTGAAGCTCGAGCTCGAAGGGCTCGGTATCCACGACATCAACAACGTCCAGGGCATGATGCTGTTCAACATCGGCGATGCGGAGATGACCGTCGGGGAATTGACCCTGCGCGGCTGCTATCTCGGCTCGAACGTGTCGTACAACGTCAAAAAGATGGTGGAAAACGGCTATCTCTTGCAGCAGCGCTCGCTGCACGACCGCCGCTCGGTCCATGTCCGGCTGACCGGAAAGGGCTTCAAGCTGCGCGACAGCCTGACCGCGATGCATCAGCGCCACGCCGAAACGCTGGGGCAGGCCTTGGTCAGTTTCGAGGATCTTCAGGCTGCCGGGGTCACTCTGCGCCGGCTCGAACGGTTCTGGATCCGCGCCGGGGACATGCTGCAGCGCAGCTCGCAATTCGCCGCCTGATCTTTTCAGGTGACCTCGGCGGCGCCACCTGCGAGTCTGCATCGGCCAAATCTGGACTGGCAAGGTGGAGGAGCAGCATGACAGCCGAGCTTATTCCGCTCTCGCCCGGGTTGAGCGTCGCCGGCCGGCTCGATCGCGCGGATATCGAGGCGCTGGCCCAGGCCGGGGTGCGCACGATCGTCAACAACCGGCCCGACGGCGAAGACCCGGGACAATTGCCCGCTGCCGAAGCGCGGCGGCTGGCCGAGGCGCAGGGCCTCGCCTACCATCACATCCCGATCACCGCGGCAAGCTTGACGCGCGCCGATGTCGACGCCTTTGCCGCGACCCTGCGCGAGGCTGTGGCGCCGGTCGTCGCCCACTGCCGCAGCGGCACCCGCTCGGCCCTCTTGTGGGCGCTGGCGCGGATGCGCGAGGGGGCCGACCCGCTGAACCTGGTCGCCGAGGCCGCGCACCACGGCATCGACATCGCCGGGCTGCCGGCGGTCGCCGCACGGCTGCGCCAACGCGCTGGCTGACCGCGACGGGCGAGCCGAGCCACCGAACGCGGCGGCGCCAGATGTGGCGGCGTTCGGTGCGGGCGCCGGCTAGGGTAACGCCGGCGGTGCCGAAGGTCCACGGTGCCTGGAGGCGGCAAGCGGGAATCGAACGCGGATATCGGCGGCCGCAGCCGCGAAAAGAACTGCAGCGTCATCAAACTCGACAGTTCGTGCGGCTTTAGTCGATCAGGACCGGGTTCGCCGGGAGGCGTTGTTCTATCCGATCCCATCCTATCCTATCCTAGGCGGTGCGGAACGGTCGCCGCGCCGGGCGCCGCGTTCGGTCCGATCGAGACGCCCGTTTCAAAGCCATTAGCGAATCGGGCACCAGACAAATATGTTGGCGGGCGCTTCGGCCGACGGACGGAGATCATCCGCCGGGATTGCCCCGCTAGGAGGCCTGATGGACCTGTGGAACCACTGCGAGAACCCTTATCCGTTTGTTCCGAACGAGGTGCTGGAAGCGGCCCCGTCGGTGCGGGCGAGCCTGCCCAACAAATACTGCGACCCGAAGATCGCGGCCCGCCTTTACGACGAGGTGTTCGACGAATATCGGTTGTGCGACGACATCGGCCTCCACATCGTTACCAACGAGCATCATTCCGGGATCAACAATCTGTGGGCGGCGAGCCCGGTCATTACCGGCGTCGTCGCGCGGATCACCCGCAACGTCCGCATACTGTCGCTCGGCACGCTGATCACGGTGCGGCCCGACCCGGTGCGTGTCGCTGAGGAATACGCGACGATCGACGTCCTGTCGCGCGGGCGTCTCGAAATCGGCTTTGTCAAATCCGGCGCAACCGAGATGGTCTCGGGCGACGCCAACCCGATGCGCATCCGCGAGCGCGAATGGGAGGCGATCGACCTGATCGAGAAGTCGCTGACCACGCATGACGGGCCGTTCAGCTGGGAGGGCAAGTTCTTTATCCATCCGCACGTCAACATCTGGCCGAGGCCCTACCAAGAGCCGCGCCCGGAATTCTGGGCCGCCACCAGCGATTTTCCGACCTGCGCCGAGCTTGGCCGGCGCGGCATGGTCAACACCCTGCTGTTCGGCGGCTATGACCGCACCCGGCAGGCGTTCGCGGCCTACAAGAAGGCGCGCGTCGAGGCGGGTTTGCCGCCGCCGGGTGAGGATCGGTTTTCCTATATGGCGTTCTGCTATGTCGGCGATACCGACGAAGAGGGCATCCGCATCGGCCAGAAGATCGCCTGGTTCCTGACCGTCAGCATCAAGAGCGCGCCGCAATTCGCGAAGTTCCAGCCGGGCGCCGTCGCCCCCGAGATGGCGCCGGCGGCATGGCGCAGCGGCGTCTCCAGGCGCCCGCGTCCGACCAACCTCGACGTCGAGGTGCTGATCGGCCAGGGCCAGATGTTCGCCGGCAACCCCGACACGGTGGCGCGGCAGATCAAAGAATTCCGGCGTCGGGTCGGCGGTGTCGGCCACATTATCATGATGACCCGGCAGGGGCTGGTGACCCACGCAGAGGCGGAAAAGAGCTTTACCCTCGCCGCCAAGGAGGTGTTGCCGCAATTGCAGGACCTCGAACCGCTCGACCAGGACGAAACCGCTTGGGAGGGGCGCCGGGCCGCCGCATCGGCGGCCAAATGAGCGGCACTACCTCTCGCCGCCTGGGCTTGCCTATGCTGGCAACCGCGCGGCTGACGCTCCGGCAGATCGAGGAGGCCGATGCCCAGGGCCCCGGCGCCGCCGATGGCGCCTCGGATGCGATGCGGTTCTGGAAATTCCCGGCGACGCGCGATGTGAACGAGACCGCCCGCGCACATCCGCCGCTCGATCCGCGCGGGCGCCCTGAGGCACGCCGCCTGGGCAATTCTGCTGCGCGCCGGCGGCTTTGTCGGCATGATCAACTATCAACACCGGGAGCCTCGGAACCGCCGGTTGGAGTCGGGGTGGATAGTGGAGGCAGCGTTCTGGCGCCGCGGTCTGATGACCGGGGCGGCACAGGCCGTGCTGCGCCATTGCTTCGCCAAATTGAAGGCGCACCGGGTCGAGGCGCTGATCGAGCCCGAGAACCTCGCTTCCCGTGCCTTGGCCGCAAAGCTCGGCTTCCTTGAGGAAAGCAGCCTCTTGCGCGACCGGATTTGCGTCGGCGGGGAGTTTCCCAGCGTGCTGATGTACGGGTTGTTGGAACTCGACTGGTCCGCTTCGCGGTGGAAGGCCGATAAGCGATGATTTCTTCGGTTGAACGATTGCGGGTGGACGGGATCGATCTCGAAGTCCTGCGCAGCGGCAATCCCAACGGGACGCCCGTCCTGCTGGTTCACGGGATCAATAATATCAGCCCAGAGGCGCCGTTTCTCGGCCGCCTCGCCGAGCACGGCGCGGTCACGGCGCCATCGCATCCTGGGTTCGGCAACTCGGCGAGGCCCGCCGATTTCGACACGATGTATGACCTCGTCCACCTCTACCTCGCCGTCTTGGACGCGATCTCGGCGGACAAGGTCACGATCGTCGGGTTTTCGTTTGGCGGCTGGATTGCCGCCGAGGTCGCGGCCTGCGCGCCGGCCAAGCTCGACCGTCTCGTGCTGGTCGATCCGGTCGGCGTCAAGCTCGGCGGGCGGGAGGAGCGCGACATCGTCCATTTCTTCAATACCGCGCCCGAGGAGCTGACCCGGCGCGCCTGGCACGACCCGGCGCAACGGCCGCCCGGCAATTACGGGCTCGGCTGGCAGACGGCGATCACCGACGCGATCGGCGACGCGACCCTGATCACGCTCGCCCGCAATTGGGATGCGCTGTGCCTGTATGCCTGGCGCCCGCACATGTACAACCCGCAGCTGAAATATTGGCTGCACCGCATCGCCGTTCCGACCCTGGTACTGTGGGGTGCGAGCGACCGGATCGTGACCCGGGATTACGGGCGCGCCTACAGCGCACTGATCTCCGGCGCGCGCTTCGAGGTCATCGAGGCGGCGGGGCACCACCCGGAACTCGAGCAACCCGATGCGTTCGTCGATCGGATCACCGAGTTTCTCAATCGCCCGGATCGGAGGGCACAATCCCGATGATGTTCATCATTCGCACCACCGGAGAGAAGCCGAATGCGGCGTCCCTGCGGATAAAGGCAGTGCGCCGGACCCCGGCGATCGTCCCCGGTGGAGCCGGCAAGACCGATTATTTCTGCGTCGGCGAGGCCGAGGCCATGACGACGCTGAGCGCCGAGCGCTGGGTGGTCGTCGAATTGCGCGACGGCTGGTACGAGGACGATGCCGGGGGCGGGATCGCGATCTCGGGGCATGGCAAATATTGGGAGGTGCGCGACACCCCGTTCACCGTCAGGGAAGCCATGCGCCCCGCAGCGGAGGCGGGCCCGACCACCGCCGCCGAAGGCGATCTCGTCAACGTCCGCGACGCTATTTTTGGCGTATAGCCGCCGCTATTCCCTCCGCCGAACCCGGAGTAACCTCGAGGCTGTGACCAAAGGAGGGTTGCGATGCTGACGATCGAACCGACCGGTGCGGTGCTCGGCGCGACGGTGCGCGGCATCGATCTGGCGCAGCCCGTCGGGAAGGGCGATTTCGGCCGCATCCTGCTGGCGCTGGGTGAATACGGCGTGTTGCGCTTCCCCGACCAGCATCTCGACCTTGCCGCGCTGAAGCGCTTTTCCGAGCGGTTCGGCGAGATCCAGGGCAGCGCAACACGCGATATGGACCGGACCCGCGATTACCCGGAAATCGACATCCTCTCGAACCTGAAGGAAGACGGAAAATACATCGGCAGCCCGGACGCGGGGCAGGACTGGCACACCGACATGACCTACCGCGAGGTGCCTGGATTTGTGAACCTGCTCTACGGCGTCCGCATTCCGCGCCGCGACGGCAAGCCGCTCGGCGGCACCGAATTTTCCAGCATGCACGCGGCCTATCAGAACCTGCCGGACGAAATCAAGGTGCAGCTCGACGGCATGACCGCAACCCACAACATCGAAAAATTCTGGGAGCATATGCGCCGCGACCGGGGCAGCGAGCGGCCGCCGATGACCGACGAGCAGCGCCGCCGCCGCCCGCCGGTGGTGCATCCGGTGTTTCTGCGGCATCCGATCACCGGGTGCCGCGTGCTGTACTGCAACCCCGGGTTCACGGTGCGGATCAACGAACTCTCCCAGCACGACAGCGACGAAATGCTGGAATACCTGTTCGCCCACCAGCTTCAGCCGAAATTCCGCTATACCAACGTGTGGACCGAGAACGACCTCTTGACGTGGGACCATCTCGGCACGATTCACCGCGCGATCGCCGATTACCGCTCGGACGAGATCCGTCTGATCCGGCGCTGCCAGGTCATGGCCACCAGGGTGTTCGATCCCGAATTCCTGCGCTCGGCTCGGGAATTCGCCTGCGCCGGCTGACCCTCCGGCGCCGGGATGATGCGGACCGCACAACGCCGATCGAAAATTGGCCGGGTTCAGTAGCCACCGCCATGCCAGGCCATCGGTCCCGGCAACTCGCAGCGATAGTGCCTGGAGCCGGGGGACACCCGGCAGTGCCGCGCCAGCATGCATTGATCGAAGGCGAGATCGGCCGGCATCCCCACCTGCGCCGCCGCATATTGCCGACAGAGGGTCTCGATCGCAGCTGAGTAAGCAATTTCGGGGTCGGTTTGCCCGCTAACAGCGGTGCCTGCGAGCAACAAGATCAACCCCGCCCAAAGGATTGGTCTCACCGCGCCCGCCGCTTCGACCGAGGCGCCGGCGTTGCGCTAGGGTCGGGTTCGGGACGGATCATGCGCAGCCGCGCATCAGCGGCAGCACCCACCTGAATTCTTGAGGAA
The DNA here is from genome assembly GCA_963795485.1 of uncultured Alphaproteobacteria bacterium. Taxonomy (GTDB): domain Bacteria; phylum Pseudomonadota; class Alphaproteobacteria; order ATCC43930; family CGMCC-115725; genus AP-15. The sequence continues at coordinate 79,123 of CAWCIL010000001.1, read as the reverse complement.
AATGGTCGGAGTGAGAGGATTTGAACCTCCGGCCCCTGCCTCCCGAAAGCAGTGCTCTACCAGGCTGAGCTACACTCCGCCGACCGGAGGCGGTCTATAACGCCGATGACGCCGGCGCGCAAGGCGGCGCCGGGTCGGCCACGAAGGTATTGCTCCAGCAACTGTTCCGCGCGCCGCTGGCCAGGTCAATAGCTGCGCTCGCTGGCAAAGGCGGCGGCGTCGATCAGCGCCTGCCGCTCGGGCCCGTCGCGGAACATGGCGAGCGCATCGATCGCGGCGGCGGCATAGCGGCGGGAGCGCTCCAGGGTCTCGGCCAGGGCGCCGCGGCATTCGACCAGACGGATGGCGTGGTCGAGATCGCCCGGCTGCTGGTCCATCTCTTCGAGGGTGCGGCGCCAGAACCCGCGCTCGGCCTGGTCGCCGCGCGCGAAGGCGAGCAGGATCGGCAGCGTAATCTTGCCGTCGCGGAAGTCGTCGCCGACGCTTTTGCCAAGCTCGGCCTGGCGCGCCGAGAAATCGAGCATGTCGTCGACCAGCTGAAACGCGATGCCAAGATTCCGGCCAAAGCGGTCGAGCGCGGTCTCCTCTTCCGCCGGGCGGTCGGCCACGACCGCGCCGATGCGGCTCGCCGCGGCAAACAGCTCCGCGGTCTTGGCCTCGATGACCGCAAGATAGTCGGTTTCGGTCGTCTCGGTGTCGCCGGTGGTCATCAGCTGCATGACCTCGCCCTCGGCGATGACCGCGGAGGCCCGCGACAGGATCTCGAGGATGCGCAGCGAGCCGTCCGCGACCATCAGCTCGAACGAGCGGCTGAACAGAAAGTCGCCGACGAGGACCGCCGGCTTGTTGCCCCAGAGCGCGTTCGCGGTGTCGCGGCCGCGGCGCAGGTCGCTGGCGTCGACCACGTCGTCGTGCAGCAGGGTCGCGGTGTGGATAAACTCGACCGCGGCGGCGAGCGCCACCTGCCGGTCGCCGCGATAGCCGCACAGCCGCGCGCAGCCCAGCGTCAGCATCGGCCGTAGCCGCTTGCCGCCGCCGGCGACGATGTGTCCGGCGAGCTGCGGGATCAGCGCCACCGGGCTCTGCATGCGCTCGACGATCAGGCGGTTGACGCGTTCGAGGTCGTCCTTGAGCAGGCGCGCCAGCGGGTCGAGCGACGGCTCTGGGCCTGCGTGCTGCTGCTCGATACCCGCCACCAGCGCCACCCGAGTCTCCTGCGTGTCCGCTGCGCCGGGCGATCGGCGGCCCGATCGGCTTGACGCGCCTGAACCCGAATGAGCATAGAATGCCGGCGAGACCGGTCAAGAGGCGACCGGCCGGCCCGACCGAAGCGTTACGGACGATCGATGCGATGAAGGAGTTGCTGCGCACTAACAACGCCGTCCGCCTCTCCTGGGTGCAGGCGCTGCTCGGGGATTCGGGGATCGAGAGCTTGGTGCTCGACCATCACACCAGCCTCGTCGAAGGCAGCATCGGCGCCATTCCGCGCCGCCTGATGGTGGCGGAGCGCGATTTTGTCCGCGCCCGCGCCCTGCTTGCCGCGGCCGACGAGGACGTAAGGTGAGCCCGGAGGCCGCTGCGGCGCCCGCTTTCACCGAAGACCGGCTCCTCGGCGGCCGCATCCGCCTGCGGCAGCCCGCAACCGGCTATCGCGTCGCGATCGACCCGGTGTTTCTTGCCGCCTCGGTGCCGGCCGAGCCCCATCAGGTCGTGCTCGATGTCGGCTGCGGCACCGGTGCGGCGATGTTGTGCCTGGCGGCGCGAGTGCCGCATACCCGCCTCGTCGGGCTGGAGATGCAGCGCGACCTGGTTCGGCTCGCCGGCGACAACGCGATCCTCAATGGGATGGAGGCGCGCGTCTCGGTGATGATCGGCGATCTCCTGCATGCGCCGCCGCGGCTGTCGCCCGGCGCCTTCGACCATGTCATGGCGAACCCGCCCTATAACGATCCCGGCGCCACCACGCCCTCGCCGCAGCCGGGCAAGGCGGCGGCCACCGTCGAGGGCGACGCCGAACTCGCCGCCTGGGTGCGCTTTGCGCTGGCGATGGTGCGGCCGAAGGGCACCGTGACCTTTATCCACCGCGCCGACCGCATCGACGCCCTGCTCGGCGAGATCGCCGGCCGGGCCGGCGAAATCGTGGTCTTTCCGCTGTGGCCCGGCGAAGACCGGGCGGCGAGCCGCATCCTGATGCGCGCCAGGAAGCAGGTCGCGGCCCCGGCCCGGCTCGCGCCCGGGCTGGTGCTGCACCGGCCCGACGGGCGGCCGACCGATCGCGCGGAGGGCGTGTTGCGCGAGGGACGAGGACTCGACCTTTGATCCCCGGCAGTGACAACAATTCTTGCGCCCGAGGCGCCGGCGGATGCGGCTACCCATCTGAGACCCGATGAACCTGCGCGATTATCTCGATATCGAGCGGCTGTGGCGGCGCGGGCCGGTGGTCGCGGTGCTGCGCTTCGAGGGCGTCATCATGCCGCGCGCCCGCCGCGACGGCATCTCGCTGGCGAGCCACGCCCGGGCGATCGAGCGGGCGTTCAGGTTGCGCGGGGTCGTCGCCGTCGCGATCGTCGTCAATTCGCCGGGCGGCTCGCCGGTGCAGTCGGCCTTGCTGTTCCGCCGCATCCGCCAGCTCGCCGACGAGAAGAGGGTCCCGGTCTTCGCCTTCGCCGAGGATGTGGCGGCATCGGGCGGCTATTGGCTGGCGCTCGCCGGCGACGAGATTTTCGGCGAGGAGACTTCGCTCGTGGGCTCGATCGGCGTGATCAGCGCCGGCTTCGGCCTCTCCGAGCTGATCGGCCGGCTCGGCGTCGAGCGCCGCCTTTACACCGCCGGCACGCACAAATCGCTGCTCGACCCGTTTCTGCCCGTCGATCCGGCCGATGTCCAACGCCTGACCCTGTTGCAGCAGGACATCCACCGCGCCTTCAAGGAGCATGTCCACCGCCGTCGCCTCGGCAAGATCGACGCTGCCGATGACAGCCTGTTCAACGGCGACGTGCTGACCGGGCACATGGCGGCCGAGCGCGGGCTGATCGACGGCATCGGCGAACTGCGCGCGGTGATGCGCGCAGCGCTACGGCTCCGAGGTCCGGCTGCGCGCGATCGCGGCCGAGCGGCGGCGGCCGTTCTGGGGCCGGCTGCCGTTCGCCGCCCGCGAGCCGGCGGCGGCGATCGCCGATCTCGCCGAGTGGATCGAAGCCCGGCTGATGTGGGGCCGGTTCGGGCTGTGAGGAGACGTGTCCGCGCCTGCCGAGCGGGTTCCTTGACCCACCTCCCGCCGGACCGCTAAACCTCGCCGATGTTCGAGGTTCCGAAGCTCGTCTTTATGATCCTGGTGATCGGCGCGGTGTGGATCGCGTATCGCTGGCTGAACGGACCGGCCCGCGAATTGCCGCGCCGGCGCTCGGCGGCGCCGCGGCAACGGGCAATCCCGGCCGAGGATCTGGTCGCCTGCGGCGTGTGCGGCGCCTATGTCGCGACGCAGGCGCCAGGCTGCGGCCGGCCCGACTGCCCGCGGCCGCGCTGACCGCGGCAGCTTTGGGGCGCGCCGGTGAGCTTTCAATCGATGGTCTTCGACCTGCAGAGCTATTGGGCGCGTCAGGGCTGCGTGATCCTGCAGCCCTACGATGTCGAAGTCGGCGCCGGCACCTTTCACCCGGCGACGGCGTTGCGCGCGCTCGGGCCGCAACCGTGGCGCGCCGCCTATGTCCAGCCGTCGCGCCGCCCGACCGACGGCCGCTATGGCGAAAACCCGAACCGGCTGCAGCATTACTACCAGCTCCAGGTGATCCTGAAGCCGGCGCCGCGCGACAGCCAGGAGCTCTATCTCGCCAGCCTGGCGGCGATCGGCATCGAGGCGCGCCGGCACGACATCCGCTTTGTCGAGGATGATTGGGAGAGCCCGACCCTGGGCGCCTGGGGGCTCGGCTGGGAGGTCTGGCTCGACGGCATGGAGGTCAGCCAGTTCACCTATTTCCAGCAGGTCGGCGGCATCGAATGCGACCCGGTCTCGACCGAGTTGACCTATGGGCTCGAGCGCCTGGCGATGTACGTGCAGGGCGTCGAGAGCGTCTACGACCTCGACTACAACGGCGCCTCCGGCCCTGGCGAGATCACCTATGGCGATGTGTTCCAGCGCGCCGAGCGGGAATTCTCGGCCTACAATTTCGAGATCGCCGACACCGCGCTGCTGTTCGCGCCATTTCGCCGACGCCGAGGAGGAATGCCGCGCCGTGCTCGAACGCGGGCTGGCCTTGCCGGCCTATGACCAGTGCCTGAAGGCGAGCCACCTGTTCAACCTGCTCGACGCGCGCGGTGTGATCAGCGTGACCGAGCGCGCCGCCTATATCGTGCGCGTCCGCGCGCTCGCCAAAGGCTGCTGCGAAGCCTGGCTCGCCGGCGCGGCGCGCTTGAGATGGGCGAACTGCTGCTCGAACTTCTGTCCGAGGAAATCCCGGCGCGGATGCAGCGCCGCGCGATCGAGGATCTGACCGGCCTGATCGCGCGACAAGCTCGCCGCGGCCGAGCTCGCGGCGGCCGAATTGCGCGGCTATGTGACGCCGCGCCGGCTCGCGATCGTCGCCGACGGGCATCCCCGCGACCCAGCCCGACCGCAGCGAGGAGCGGCGCGGCCCGCGGGTCGGCGCGCCGCAGGCGGCGATCGACGGCTTTCTGCGCTCGGCCGGGCTCGGCTCGATCGAGGAGTGCGAGATCCGCGACACCGGGCGCGGCGAATTCTATTTCGCCGTGATCCAGCGCTCCGGCCGGCCGGCCGCCGAGGTGCTGCCCGATCTGATCAAGGCGGCGATCGTCGAGCTGCCCTGGCCGAAATCGATGCGCTTCCCGGGCTCGCCGTTGCGCTGGGTGCGGCCGCTGACGTCGTGATCTGCCTCTTCGACGGCGAAATCCTGCCGTTGGCGCTGGATGGCGTGCCGGTCGGCCGGACGACGCGCGGCCACCGCTTCCTGGCGCCGGGCGAGATCTGCGTCGCCAGACGCCGCCGATTATCGCGAAAAGCTGCAGCAGGCCCATGTCATCCTCGATCAGGATCGCCGCAAAGGCTGATCACGCGCCGATCTCGACCGCCGGGCAGCGGAATTGGGCGTCGACCGTCAAGCCCGATCCGGCGTCTGCTCGACGAGGTGACCGGCCTCGTCGAATGCCCGGTCGTGCTCGCCGGCGCGATCGACCCCGATTTCATGACCCTGCCGCCCGAGGTGCTGCAGACCGCGATGCGCACGCACCAGAAATATTTTTCCTGCCTATATCCCGACGGCACGCCGGCGCCGCATTTCCTGTTCGTCGCCAACAACCTCGCCGAGGACGGCGGCAAGGCGATCGTCGCCGGCAACGAGCGCGTGCTGCGCGCCCGCCTCGCCGACGCCCGCTTCTTCTGGGACCAGGACCGCAAGATCCGCCTCGAAGACCGCGTCGAGGCGCTGAAGGACCGCGTCTATCACGCCAAGCTCGGCAGCGTGTACGACAAGGTCGAGCGGATGGAGACGACTCGCACAAGATCTCGCGCTGCGCCTCGGCAGCCTCAGCGCCGGTGCTGATCGGCGCTTGTCGAGCGCGCGCCGCTCTCGCCAAGGCCGACCTCTCGACCGGCATGGTCGGCGAGTTTCCCGAGCTGCAAGGCATCATGGGGCGCTACTACGCGCTCAATGACGGCGAGGACCCGCGCGTCGCCGACGCGATCGCCGAGCATTACAAGCCGCTCGGCCCGAACGATCACTGCCCGACGGCGCCGGAGAGCGTCGTCGTCGCGCTTGCCGACAAGATCGACACGCTTGGTCGGCTTTCTTTCGCCATCGGCGAGAAGCCGACCGGCTCGGGCGATCCTTCGCGCTTCGCCGCGCCGCACTGGGCGTGATCCGATTATCCTGGAGAACAAGCTGCGCATGTACCGCTGACGAGTGTTCTTGCGTTCAGCACGGATCCTCGGCGATCCGGTCCGCTCGACCGAGTTACGCCGGTCGATCAGATCGTTGCTCGACTTTCTTGCCGATCGGCTTAAGGTCCATCTTGCGCGAACAAGGCGTGCGCCATGATCTGATCGCCGCAGTCTTTGCCGGCTCGGCGGAGGACGATCTTGTGCGTCTATTGCGCGCGTTGACGCGCTCTCAGACATTTCTTCGACACCGATGATGGCGCCAATCTTGCTGACCGCCTATCGCCGCGCCTCGAACATCGTCGCGATCGAGGAGAAGGAAGGACGGTCGCAAGATTTACGATCCGGCGAAGTGCGACTCCTACTTCGCTGCGGAGCAGCTGGAGGAAGAGCAGAGCGCTTTGGCGGAGCAGCTCGATGGGCATCGGGCGACTGAGCAGGGACGGTCAGCAGTGCTGCGCGCGAGCGAGAATGCTTCGGCGATGGCGATGCGCGCGATGACTTGGCGCGATCTGCGGCGGTCCGGTCGACGAATTTTTCGACAAAGTCACCGTTAACGCCGACGAAGCCGGAGCTGCGCGAGAACCGGCTGCGGCTGTTGGCGCGGATATCCGCGCGACGATGAACCAGGTCGCCGATTTCTCGCAGATCGAAGGGTGAGCGGCCGATGACGAAATGGGTCTACGGGTTTGGCGGCGGCGCGCGCCGAGGGCGGCGCGGAGATGCGCGACCTGCTCGGCGGCAAGGGCGCCGGGCTCGCCGAGATGAGCGATCTCGGGCTGCCGGTGCCGCCCGGCTTTACGATCACGACCGAGGTCTGCACCTAGTTCTATGCCAACGGCAAATCCTATCCGCCGGAGCTCGAGGAGCAGGTCGCCGACGGGCTCGCCGCGATCGAGCGGGCGCTCGGCGCGCGCTTTGGCGACGCCGACAACCCGCTGCTGGTCTCGGTCCGCTCGGGCGCGCGGGTGTCGATGCCGGGGATGATGGACACGGTGCTCAATCTCGGGCTCAACGACCGTGCGGTCGAGGGCTTGGCCAGGAACAGCGGCGACGAGCGCTTTGCCTATGACAGCTATCGCCGCTTTATCCAGATGTATGGGCAGGTCGTGCTCGGCATCGAGCATCATCATTTCGAGGAACTGCTCGAAAACCACAAGCTCGACGCCGGGCAGACGCTCGACACCGAGCTTACGGCCGAGGATTGGAAGATCATCGTCGACGGCTTCAAGGACGTGGTGGCGCAGGAAACCGGCCAGCCCTTCCCGCAGGAGCCGAAGGACCAGCTGTGGGGCGCGATCGGCGCGGTGTTCGGGTCGTGGATGAACCAGCGCGCCGTTACCTATCGCCGGCTGCACGAGATCCCGGCCGATTGGGGCACCGCGGTCAATGTCCAGGCGATGGTGTTCGGCAATATGGGCGCCGATTGCGCGACCGGGGTCGCCTTTACCCGCAACCCGTCGACCGGCGCAAACGAGTTTTACGGCGAATATCTGGTCAATGCCCAGGGCGAGGATGTCGTCGCCGGCATCCGCACGCCGCAGCATCTGACGATCGCCGGGAAAGAGGCGACAAAGTCGGCCCTTGCCGGCGATGGAAGAGGTGATGCCCGAGGTGTTCGCCGAGCTGTGCCGGGTGCGCCGGGTGCTCGAGGACCATTACCGCGACATGCAGGACATCGAGTTCACGGTGCAGCGCGGCAAATTGTGGATGCTGCAGACCCGGTCGGGCAAGCGCACCGCCCAGGCGGCGCTGAAGATCGCGGTGGCGCTGGTCGAGGAGGGGGTCATCGACCACGACGAGGCGATCCGCCGCATCGAGCCCAACTCGCTCGACCAGCTGCTGCATCCGACCCTCGACCCCAAGGCCAAGACCACAGTCCTCACTCGCGGCCTGCCGGCCTCGCCGGGTGCGGCTTCTGGTAAGGTCGTGTTCTCGGCCGAAGAAGCCGAAATCGTTCGCCGCCCGCGGCGAGGCGGTGATCCTGGTGCGGATCGAGACCAGCCCCGAGGACATCCACGGCATGCACGCCGCCCGGGGCATTCTGACCACCCGCGGCGGCATGACCAGCCACGCCGCGGTGGTCGCGCGCGGCATGGGGCGGCCCTGCGTCGCCGGCGCCGGCGATCTGCAGGTCGACTACACCCAGCGCACGATGGCGGCCCGCAACACCCTCGTCAAAGCGGGCGAGGTCGTCACTATCGACGGCTCGACCGGCGAGGTCATGGTCGGCGAGGTGCCAACAATCCAACCCGAGCTGTCGGGCGATTTCGCGACGCTGATGGGATGGGCCGACGCGATCCGCAAGATGGGAGTGCGCGCCAACGCCGAGACCGCGCTCGACGCGCGCACCGCGCGCCGCTTCGGCGCCGAGGGCATCGGGCTCTCCCGCACCGAGCACATGTTCTTCGACGCCGACCGCATCGGCCCGATCCGCCGCGTGATCATGGCCGATGACGAGAGAGGGCGGCGCGCCGGGCTCGCCGAGCTGTTGCCGATGCAGCGCCAGGATTTCGCCGAGATCTTTCGCATCATGAAGGGGCTCCCGGTGACGATCCGGCTGCTCGATCCGCCGTTCCACGAATTCCTGCCCAAGACCGACGCCGAATTCGACGAGATGGCGCGGTTGACCGGTCGCGACGTCGCCCAGATCCGCCAGCGCGCGCTGGCATTGCACGAGACCAATCCGATGCTCGGCCATCGCGGCTGCCGCCTCGGCATTACCTATCCCGAGATCTACGAAATGCAGGCGACAGCGATCTTCGAGGCTGCCGCGGCGGTGATCAAGGAGACCGGCGACGCGGTGGCGCCCGAGATCATGCTGCCGCTGATCGCGACCAGAAAAGAATTCGACATGCTGAAGGCGGTGATCGATCGCGTCGGCAAGGGGGTCATGGAACGGGCCGCGGTCGAGGTGCCCTACATGGTCGGCACCATGATCGAATTGCCGCGGGCGGCCTTGTGCGCCGGCGAAATCGCCGCCAGCGCGGAGTTTTTCAGCTTTGGCACCAACGACCTGACCCAGACCGTGTTCGGCCTGTCACGCGACGATGCCGCGAGCTTTCTCGGTGCCTACCAGCGGCTCGGCATTCTCGAGCACGACCCGTTCGTGACCATCGACACCGAAGGTGTCGGCGAGCTGGTGCGCGTCGCCGCCGAGCGCGGCCGGATCGCCCGGCCGGGGCTGAAGCTCGGCATCTGCGGCGAGCATGGCGGCGATCCCGCCTCGATCCGGTTTTTTCAGGATGTCGGGCTCGATTACGTGTCGTGCTCGCCCTATCGGGTACCGATCGCGCGCCTCGCCGCGGCGCAGGCCGCACTCGCCGGCGAACATCGGGACGCGACGGCTTGATCCGGCCGGCGGCGGCCGCGCTCATCGCTCGCGTTGGTCGCCGGATCGGCAGCGCCCGCCGACGCCTGCGATCCAGACGCCGCTGCCGCAATTCCTGCCGCAGGCCGCGCCTGCGCCAGCGCCGACCATGCCGGCGCCGCTGCCGCCGCCGATCAATCCCGGCTACGCCGCGACCCCGCCCAACGGGCTGTCGCCGCTCTTGACGCAGCCCGGCCCGGTCTACCAATTACCTCAGCCGGCGAACCCGGCCTATCCGCCGCTGCAATTGCCGGGTCCGGTCGACCAGCAGAAATTAGAGGCCTACCGCAATGCCCTGCGCGCCCAGCAATGGGAGGGCCAGCAATGGGAGGGTCTGAGCCCGGGCAGCGAGCGCAGCCGAGAAATCCAGCAGCAGCTGAACGCGCCCGATCCGCAATAATTCGCTGCGAGGAAGGGGCGCCTACGCCTCGCCGTCTCCGGGGAGACGCATCCAGTCCGGCCTGGTCGGGACCACGACCGCGTCACCGGCCATCAGGCGCTTGTCGCCCAGAGCGGCTTCGAGGCGCAGCATGGCCAGGCCATGCCGGTGGCGGCTCGATCGCATCTCGCCGATTTCGCGGCCGTCGGCGGTGACGATCGTCCCCGGCGCGGGTGCGGGCCCTTCGATCATCACCGGCACCAGCCGGCGCTTGACCAGCCCGCGATATTTGGTGCGGGCGGTCAATTCCTGGCCGATATAGCAGCCCTTGTGCCAGTCAACCCCGTTCAGCTCGTCGAACCCGGCCTCGAGCAGGATCGACTTTTCGAGCTGCAGGTCGCGGCTGCCGTCGGGAATTCCCAGTTCGAGGCGCAGATCGTCCCAGGCGGCAAACCCGGCTTCGGCGAAACCGGCCTGCGGCAGCGCGGATCGTGCGCCTCGCGCGGGTAGAATGCAGCGCGCGCCCAGCGCCGCGAGCCGCGGATCGACAAAGGCGATGCCGCCGGCAAAGGCCCGGGCGCGCCCGGGCTCGTCGGGAAGACCGAGAGCGGCGAGGGCGCCGTCGCCGAAGACCGCCGCCACGGCGAGCTCGGGACGCTCCTCGATCGACGCCTTGGCCCGCAGCCGGTAGATCGACAGCCGCCGTTTGAGGTCGGCCAGGCGCCGGGCTTCGGCGTCGAGCAAAATCGCACTCGCCGATCTCGGCCATCATGAAGTCGTGCAGGTATTTCCCTTGCGCGGTCAGCAACGCCGCATAGCCCGCCTCTGTCGGGCCGACCTTGTCGACATCGTTGGAGACGAGCCCCTGCAGAAACGCGCGGCGATCGGGCCCGCCGACGGCGAGAACGCCGCGGTCGTCGAGCAGCACAAAAAACGGCGTCAGGCATGGCTCGGCAGAATGGTTGCGGCCGGCTAGAGGTAGGCCGGGATCGCCGGCTTGGCAAGCCGAGGGGTGCAGGATATAAGCGCGCTCGGATCGGCGAGATGGACATCCTGTTTGTCACTGCGACGCGCATCGGCGACGCCGTGCTGTCGACCGGTCTGATCTCCTACCTGATCGACCGTTATCCGGGGGCGCGGCTGACGATCGCGGCGGGGTCGGTCGCGGCGCCGCTGTTCTCTCTCGTGCCGGGGCTCGAGCGGCTCGTCGTCATCGAAAAGCGGCGCTGGTCGCTGCACTGGCTGCCGCTTTACGCTGCGGTCGCGGCGCGGCGCTGGGATCTGGTCGTCGATCTGCGCGGCTCGGCGCTCGCCTGGCTGTTGCGCTCGGAACAGCGTCGGGTCATGGCCAAGGGCGATGCGAGCGAGCACCGCGTCGTCCAGCTCGGCCGCCTGTTCGCTCTCGATCCGGTGCCCGGCCCGCGGTTGTGGACCGGGCCGCAGCATCAACGGGTCGGCGCGGCGCTAGTCCCTCCCGGCGGCCCGGTGCTGGCGATCGGCCCGGCCGCGAACTGGCGCGGCAAGCAGTGGCGCGCCGAACGCTTCGCCGAGCTGGCGCAACGCATGACCGCGAAGAAGGGCATGCTGCCCGGGGCGCGGGTCGCGGTGCTGGGCGCCGGCCATGAGCGCCGCCAAGCCCAGCCGCTGCTCGACGCGATCGCGGACGATCGCCGGATCGACCTGGTGGGCCGGGTCGACCTCTTGACCGCGGCGGCGGTGCTGCAGCGCTGCGCCCTGTTTGTCGGCAACGATACCGGGCTGATGCACGTCGCCGCGGCGTGTGCGACACCGACACTGGGCCTGTTCGGTCCGAGCCCGAGCCGCCAATACGCGCCTTGGGGATCGCGCACCGATTTTGTCTGCTCGGCCGACCCGCCCGAGGCGATGTTCGGCCCGGGCTTCGACCACCGCACGACTGACACCCTGATGGACGGGCTGTCGGTCGACGCCGCCGAGGCGGCGGCCGGCCGATTGTGGCAGCGGCTTGCGGGCGCCGCGGCGTGAACCCGGTGCAGCTTTCTGCCCTCGTCGTCGTCCATGACGAAGAGCGCCAGCTGGCCCAATGCCTCTCCGGTCTCGGCTTTGCCGACGAGATCGTCGTCGTGCTCGACCGTTGCACGGACTGCTCTCGCGAGATCGCCTCGGGCTTTACCGGTCATCTGGTAGAAGGCGCGTGGGAGCGCGAAGGGCCGCGTCGACACGCCGGGATCGAGGCCTGTCGCGGCGAGTGGATCCTCGAAATCGACGCCGACGAGCGGGTGCCTCCCGAGCTCGCGGACGAAATCCGGCGGGTGGTAGCCAGCTCACCGGCGGCGTGGCACCTCGTCCCGATCGACAATTTCGTTGGCGAGCGATTGGTGCGCTGGGGCTGGGGAGCATCGTTCGGCCGCTCGGCGCACGCGGCGCTCTACCGCAAGGGCGCTAAAGAATGGGGCGGCCAGCGGGTGCATCCCGCGGTGGTGCTGTCGGGCGCGCAGGGGCCAGCGCTGGCCTTGCCGATCCGGCATTTGGTCGACCGCAACATCTCGGACATGCTGCGGCGGCTCGACCGCTATTCGAGCGCGCGGGCGCAGGATTTGCGCGAGGGCGGCGACATCGGCGGGTATGGCCGCAATTTGCGCCGCATCCCGTCGCGCTTCTGGAAATGCTATGTCGGCCGCAAGGGGTATCGCGAAGGCCCGTGGGGCTTTCTGATCGCGCTGTGCGCGGCACTCTACCCGATCCTTTCTTATCTGAAGGCCCGCCTCGAAACCTCTGACCCCCTCCCTCCCCTCGCGTGCGGGGAGAGGGAGGGATCCGCGCAGCGGGAGAGCCTGCCCCCGGCCCGATCCAGGGGGGAGGGGGGGTTCGAGGTGGAGCTCGGCCGACCCGAGCCGCGGTGATGGCGAGCGTGGTGATGGCCGATGACGGGATCGCCTTTGACGGGGCAATGGCGCAGACCGTACCGCTCGGCGGGGCCGAGACCGCGTTTGTCGCGCTCGCCGAGGCGCTGGCCGGACGTGGCCACCGGGTCGAGGTGCGCAATCGCTGCGGTGCCGCGCTGACCCATAACGGCGTGCGCTGGGCGCCGCTGTCTGGGGACATCCCCGCGGCTTGCGATCTCTATATCGGCAGTCGCGGCCATCGCGCGATCGGGCTGGTGCGCCGAGTTGGTCGTCGGCTGTTCTGGCTGCACAACCCGGCGCATTACTTGAGGAAGCCGCGCAACCTGTGGCGGCTCGCCCGATACCGGCCATTGCTGGTCTCAACGGGCGCCTACCACGCGACGACGATCCCCGCCTGGCTGCCCCGCGGTGGGCATCGGATCATTCCCTATGGGGTGCTCGACCGTTTCCGCGGGGCGGTTGTGCGCGAGCCGCCGCCGCCGCGCGCGATTTTTACCTCGAACCCGCTGCGCGGGCTCGATTGGCTGCTCGATCTGTGGGTCGCGCGGATTGCGCCGGCGGTGCCAGGAGCGGAATTGCACATCTATGCCGGCGCCGCGGTATACGGGCCCACCGCGCCAAAGATCCGGCCAATGGCGGCGGTCTTGGCGCGCGCCGACTTGCTCGCCGCCGTCGGGGTGCGCCGCTTTGCGCCGGTCGCGCATGACGCATTGGCGACGCCTGTTGAGCGGCGCGCGCGCCATGCTCTATCGCGGCGATCCCGGCGAGACCTTTTGTCTCGCACTGGCCGAAGCGCAGGCGATGGGGGTGCCCGCGGTGGTGACCCCGTTGGGTGCGGTCGCCGAGCGCGTAGCCGACGGGCTCAGCGGCCGGGTAGCGCCGGACGACGAGGCGTTCGTCGCGGCCTCGATCGCGCTGCTTCGCGACGACCGGCTGTGGCGGCGCTGGCACTTGGCCGCACTTGAACATCAGCGCGGGTTGAGCTGGGACGCGGTCGCCGCCCAGTTCGAAGCGCTGATCACATGACCCGCCGCCTGCTGCAGGCGATCGCTGGGGCCAGTCACGGCGGCGCCGAAACCTTTTTCGTGCGCTTGGCGACGGCGCTGCAGCGCGCCGGCGAAACGCAGCAGGTCCTGATCCGCCGCGACCCCGCCCGGTCGCGAAGCCTGAGCGAGGCCGGGATCGCGGTCGCCGAGCTGCGCTTTGGCGGCCCGCTCGATCTGCCGACCCGCTTTGCGTTTCGCCGCGAGATCGCGGCTTGGCGCCCCGACATCGTGCTGACCTGGATGAGCCGGGCGACGCGGCTTTGCCCGCGCGGCGATTTCGTGCATGTTGCCCGGCTCGGGGGGTATTACGATTTGAAATATTACCGGCGCTGCGACCTCCTGATCGGCAACACGCGCGCCATTGTCGATTATGCCGTGGCCGCCGGCTGGCCGCGACAGCGGATCGATTATTTGCCGAATTTTGTGCCCGACGCGCGCGAGGCGGCGTCCGCTGTTCCGTGTCGCACGCCGAGCCGCTGTATCGGATCACCGCTGGGGCTGGCGCTCGGTCGGCTGCATCCGCAACAAGGGGTTCGACCTGCTGCTCGCCGCGTCTGGCCGAGACGCGCGAGGTGTCGCCTTGGCGATCGCCGGCGACGGGCCGCTGCGCGCACCGCTCGAACGGCTCGCGGCCGAGTCTCGGACTCGCCGCACGGGTGCAGCTTTCTCGGCTGGCGCGAGGATGTGCCGGCAGCTGCTGGCGAATGCCGATTTTCTGGTCTGCCCGTCGCTGCACGAGCCGCTCGGCAATGTCGTGATCGAGGCTTGGTCCGCCGGAGTGCCGGTGGTCGCCACCGCCAGCGACGGGCCGGCCGGGCTGATCGAGGACGGGGTGAGCGGGCTTCTGGTGCCGCTTCCCGGCCAGCCGGGCGGCGGCCCGCGGGCATTGGCCGCGGCGATCGAGCGCCTCGCGCCGAGACCCCGGGCTGCGCGCCCGGCTCGGGCAAGCCGGGCGCCGTGCCTATGAGGCCGAATTTACCGAGGCCGCGGTCGTCGCCCGCTATCGCCGCTTTTTCGACCGACTGACGCCCGGATGTGCGGCATCGCCGGGCTGATGACCCTCGACGGCGCGCCGCCGCCGGCCGCACCGCTGCTGGACGATGGGCGCGGCGCTGCGCCATCGCGGCCCCGATGGCGACGGCCACTACCGCTCCGGCGATGTCGGCATGGTGCAGACGCGGCTCGCGATCATCGACCTGGCGACCGGCGACCAGCCGCTGTTCGAGCCGGGCGGCGCCGCGCTGATCGCCAACGGCGAAATCTACAACTACCTCGAGCTGCGCGAGGAGCTGACGGCGCGCGGCCGATCGTGTTCTCGACCCAATCGGATTGCGAGCTGCCGCTTCATCTCTACCGCCGCTACGGGCTCGACTTCACCTTGCATCTGCGCGGCATGTATGCCGCGGCGTTGCACGATCCGGCCGCCGGACGCCTGGTCCTCGCCCGCGACCCGTTCGGCATCAAGCCGCTCTATTACGCCGAGACGGCGACGCGGCTTCGCCTTCGCCTCCGAGCCGGGCGCGCTGATCGAGGCGGGCCTCGTCGCCCCGGCCCTCGCCCGTCGGGCGCGCAACGAGCTGCTGCAGCTGCAGTTCACCACCGGGCGCGAGACGATCTTCGCCGGCATCAACCGCGTCCTGCCGGGCGAAACCGTGGTGGTGCGCCGCGGCCGGATCGTCGAGCGCCGTCGCCGGGCGGCCTTGCCTGATTTCGGCCCGGTGGCGCTCGGCGAAGACGAGGCGCTGGCCCGGCTCGACGCTGCTTTTGCCGACAGCGTGCGCCTTCACCAGCGCTCGGACGTGCCGTACGGCATGTTCCTGTCGGGCGGCATCGATTCGACGGCGGTGCTGGCGATGATGGCGCGGCTGAACGAGCGGCCGGTCAAGGCGTTCACGATCGGCTTTGCCGATGGCGATGTCGCCGACGAGCGCCCGGCCGCGCGCGCCGCCGCCGAGGCGGTCGGCGCCGACCATATCGAGATCCTGTTCACCGAGGACGATTTCTGGAAGCTGCTGCCCGAAATCGCCTCCGCCGTGGACGACCCCGCCGCCGATTATGCGATCCTGCCGACCTGGGCATTGGCCCGAGCGGCGCGCGCGGCCGGGCTCAAGGTGATCCTGTCGGGCGAGGGCGGCGACGAGCTGTTCGGCGGCTACGGCCGCTATCGCAGCGTCATGCGCCCGTGGTGGGCCGGCGGGCGCCGGCCGCGCGCCCGCGGCGTGCTCGACGATCTGGGCGTGCTGCGCGGCGAGATCGCCGGCTGGCGCGACGGCATCGCGGCGGCCGAGGTGCATGGCGGCGGCCATGGCCGCACCCCGCTGCAGGCGGCGCAGGCGGTCGATTGCGCCGACTGGCTGCCGAACGATCTGCTGGTCAAGCTCGACCGCTGCCTGATGGCGCACGGCGTCGAGGGCCGCACCCCGTTTCTCGATACCGAGATGGCGGCGCTGGCCTTTCGCCTGCCCGACGAGTTGAAGATCCGGCGCGGTCTCGGCAAGTGGCTGCTGCGCCGCTGGCTGGCCGGGCAATTGCCGCAGGCCCAGCCGCTCGCCCGCAAGCACGGCTTCACCGTGCCGGTCGGCGCGCTGGATCGCCCGGCGCGCCGAGACGATCGGGCCGCTGGTCGCGCGCTCGCCGGCGGTGCGCGAGATCTGCCGGCCCGACGCGGTCGAGAATTTGTTTGCCGCCGCCGGACAAAAGCGCGCCGGCCGCGCCGCCTGGAACCTGTTGTTCTACGCGCTGTGGCACCGCCGCCACATCGACCGCGCACCGCTGCCCCCGGACACCGCGGCGGCGCTGGCCGACACCGGGTAGTGGACCTCGGCGTCAAAACCCAAAGGCTCGGCTCTCCCAAGTGACCGGGTCCGGCGGAATTCAGTCCTTCGGCGATCCGCGCTCCGACGGCGAGGTTGCGCCGATAGTGGAGCTGCGCGAAAGGGTTCGGCTCACCGCCACTGCAACTCCAACGGCAGCTTTCCTGTCCGTCCCGGAATTCGTCGAGAACGGATTACAATGTCTCCGGCAGAAAGCCTAGGGAATGGCGTTGCGGCCACTGAGGGGCTTTAAAGGAAAGGCGCTCCGACGCTTCGACCAGCGGATTTGAGATTGCCTTGCGCACCCGCCCCGAGCCGTTCAGGCTCCCACCGCAGTGAGAGCATCGGCGCCCGGTTTCCGGTGTAAATGCTTCCTGATCTTCATCGAACGCCGGCCGGTCACAGCCGGCGCACCGCATCGAGAATATCCGGCCCTCAATATGCGGATAACCCGTTTTTGTGCCATGAGCGTGCAAACCATCGCCGGATCGAGCGTCACGCCGTCTATGACGACCGTGGAGAAGGTCTCATCGATCTCAGGCCGATCGCCCTCAGCCTTGAACGCATGGACGTGTATCCCTGCCTCCTCTGACTTCGCAGCCGACCAGATGATTGCGGGGTTGGACCCCCAAATCTGTATGCCATCGGGATAGTCCGACTGGCGTATATGCAGGGACAGCCCGGCGGGGACAGGCTCACGCGTAGACAAACCCTGGCTCGCTGAAGCTCCGCGATAGGATTGCCGATGCCGGTCGCGTTATCGCGAAAATGGTGCCCGCATCCCGCGCATAGGTGACGACGGTGAGGGTGAACGGCGAACCAGTCGCTTCTGTTCTAGCAGGCTGCTGAAAAAGGGGTTGCTGATTTTCCGCGTTGTGCTCCCTTGGGGTAGGGATGGGGGTGGCGATGCGCGGCGACGACGGGATTTGCGGCAGGCTTTTCAGCTACATCGATCTTGAGAAGCGGGTCCGATCGGACCATCCGCTGCGACTGATTCGGCAGATCGCCAACGCGGCGCTGCATGTGCTCTCTGGCGAGTTCGCCAAGCTGTATTCGGCGATCGGGCGGGTCTCGATCCCGCCGGAGCGGCTGCTGCGGGCCTTGCTGCTGCAGGCGTTCTACTCGATCCGCTCGGAGCGGCAATTGGTTGACCGGCTCGACCACGACCTGTTGTTTCGCTGGTTTGTCGGGCTCGGGATCGAGGATGCGGTGTGGGATGCCACCACCTTCACCAAGAACCGCGACCGGCTGCTGGAGGGCGAGGTGGCCGGGCAGTTTCTCGCCGCGGTGCTTTCCCAAGCCAGGGTCAAAGCCCTGTTATCAAGTGATCATTTCTCGGTCAAGCCTGCCCCGGCGCAGGCCGGGGGCGCCTTGTTGGAAGGCTGGGCGAGCCTCAAAAGCTTTCGCCCAAAGGACGACGCGGGCGAGCCACCCGGCCCTGGACGCAACGGCGAGCGGGACTTTCACGGCGAGCATCGTACCGATGACACGCACGCCTCGACCACCGACCCCGACGCCCGTCTCTATCGTAAGGGGCCGGGCAAGGAGGCCCGGCTCTGTTTCATCGGCCATGCGCTGAGGGAGAACCGCAATGGTTTGGTCGTCGGCGCGGTGACGACCCGCGCCTCGGGACATGCCGAGCGCCTGGCCGCATTGGCGCTGATCGACCCGCACGCCGATCGTCCACAGCCGGTCACGCTCGGTGCCGACAAGGGCTACGATACCGGCGACTTCGTCATGGAGCTGCGCGACAAGACGGTGACCCCGCATGTTGCCCAGAACCAAAACGGCCGGCGCTCGGCGATCGACGGCCGCACCACCCGGCATCCCGGCTATGCCGTCTCCCAGCGTATCCGCAAACGCATCGAAGAGGTTTTCGGCTGGGCCAAGACGGTGGCCGGCTTGCGCAAGATGCGCCATCGCGGGCTGCCCAAGGTCGATTGGCAATTCACCCTCGCCATGGCCGCCTACGATCTCATCCGCCTGCCCAAATTGCTCGCCGCGCCCGTGTCGTGACCGGCCATCACACTCGCCGGCCAATATCCCCGCCCCGCTCGCCAACGCATACTCGCGACTGCGATGAAAAGCGCATCGAGCACTCATCGTAATCGCTCATGTCAAGCCTTCCGGGACCAGAAAAAACCGGAAAGCTCTCTCTTTTTCAGCAGCCTGCTAGATGCGGATATCCGCACAGAGAACATTCGATAAACCAAATCTCGAAGCCGAAGATGCTACTGACCATGTAGTACACGGCATCAAGCTCGGAGATCATGAGCCCGCCCGGCGGTAGTTTTCCTCCCGGTCAGCTTGACCACCCGAAAAGTGGTGTCGTGCACCTTATCGCCTCCCGGCACCTCCCGAGCATGCACATGGATGCCTCGATCGAGAGGGAGGCGAGTGGTGTCGTAGACAGGCGGAACCGCACCCCACAGGGCGACGCCGCCCGCAAACTGATCAAAGTTCAGCGCGAGCGTGTCCTTCTCCGAAATGGGCTCGCTACCAGCCCCTCGGCACACTTCCAATTTCCGGCCATATCGCCTGTCGCATCCGCTTTGTGAGCGAGGCACCAGTAACGCGTACGACCATCTCTGCGTCAACCAACCGCGGTCACCTGGCAGGTGCCATCGGCAGTCGGTGCTAAGGGCAACAGGTCAAACTGCCTGGGGGTGGCAGTATTCATCCCGCCTACTCCTATCTACCGCGCTCCTAATTGGGGCGCTTCATTGACTGCAACCATTCTCGCAGCCGAAAAATTTGTTCATCCGTCAAATCGCAGCCAAAACGCCCGACGATATCCTTGGGCGTGCCATTCCTACCAAAAAGCTCACGCAGCATTTCCAAGGTTTGTTCGCGCGCGAGCGCTATCTCTACGGGCGTTTCCATGCAGATTTCGTTCGTACCAACGATGTAATTTTTAATGCGCCGATCGAACGTTTTTTGTTTGTGATGGTCGAGCGGGTGCTGGGCTCCGTTCGCATCGACGATGACATTGCCAGCTAATTGGCCATCATCGCGAAGATGAAGCCGCTGCTCTGGAAACCGCTCGTAGGCGGTCATTGCATCGATTATCTCTCCCGCCTGGAAGCCGCCCATCACGTATTGGTTAAAGTTGCGCAGCTTGCCTGTGATGAAGAAAGAGGTGGTCGCCCTCCTGCAGCTTTTCTCGTACGTCCGGCCGGCACGCTCCCAGTGAAGGGTTTGGCCCGAGGTAGGGGTCCTTGACGTGCTTGCCAACCTGCGGGTCATACCCGCTGCTCGTTATCATGATCTTCCCGGCCATCGCACTTATCCTGTGAAGAAGACTTACGAAGTCATCCTCAAATTTCCAGTTTAAATTCTGCTTGAAGGCGTTCCCCTGAAATGCTGTCAATACGCCGTCATGCTGAAGGCGTCCGACCAATATCCCCGGCCCAATTCCAATCTTTTCAGCAAAATCATAGATACTGTCGTTCGTGAAGGTTCGGGCGCGCAAAAACTCACTGAGAGCCGCCGGTGGGATTAGCGTATCCGCTGCGAACTGGTTAGCTTCGGCCTCATATCCCTGCATCTCGGGATCGATAACGCGATCGTTCAAATCGTCCGCAGCATTATCGACAATGAGAGCCCGCTTCTTCCGATGAAGGAGAATATGGGCAAGCTCATGGAAAAAGGTGAACCAGAGCTGGTCATCGGTCTTGTACCGAAGGGTCAATCCGATCAGTGCCTTTTTATCCGAGAGCCACTGTGCGGAACCGCTTATTCCGCAATGAGGTAGTTCAGGGACCAAGACCACAGCGACGCCAAACCCAGCGCAAACAGATTGAACCGGCTCCAAAATAGTTTCGGCCCTCTCTCTCGTGAGGCGACGAAGCTCTCCAATGGAAGCGCGCAGCCGCGCCTCGTCAAAGGAGCTGTCTCCATTTGTTCTCCCGTAAGCTCAGTTTCTCGCACCCATGCCGAGATCGCCTCAGTACTTTGCTCAAATTTACGCGTCTGCCGATATGCGACGTTCGCGGCGCCCCATACGGCATTCCAGCTCTCCGGGGAGGACACGCCGAGAAACGTCAAGAGCGCATCCACATCCGAGCGCGCTTCGGGAAGCGAAAACCTAAAGCGCTTCATCTCCTTGAGTGGGAACTTCCGAGCCCAGTCCGTCCATTCCGCCGATTTGCGAAGCTCACGAGTGCGCGCTTCCGCTTCATCATATTGACGTTGCAGATTGAGCCAGAAATGCGCCGGGCGTCGGAGCACCTTCTCCAAAGCAAGCGCGGTCACCGGCATTACTGGAGCTTTGCCGTTCAGAATTTCGCTGATTGTTTTGGGCGTAAGTCCCGTCCGTCGCGCCAGATCGCGCTGCGTCCACCCATGAAATTCGATGTATTCGGATACGATCTCACCGGGATGAACCGCAGCGGGGGTGAACGGGATACTTGCCTGCTGTCCGCTAGCCATGAGTATCCTCAATTGTCAGGATTTCAATTGCAGTAATGGAGGCCCAACGCGCCCGTTCATCCGAACGGTCAGGCGGAGCCTTCTCCCGAACCGCACAAAGAGGAGGCGGTACGGCTGTTTCACGTCCACCGAGAACGTCCCTGCCAAATCCCCCTGGAGCTCATGGCAACGTTCCGGTCCGGATTTCGGAGGCCAAAAGTCCGCCAGTGACGCCGCGGCGTACAGCGTAGCCACACGGTTCTTGATCTTCTTGGCCATATCGGATCCGTAGCGCCGTTTGCAGACCGATTCATCCTGAAGCGCCGCCCTAAGCCGATTATCCCTGACGCTTATCTCCATCATGTTCCCTCAGGGGTAATCAACACAGCGACCATAAAGTTACCTGTCAGGTAATATCATCCGGCGCGAGAGTCAAGACGCAAGATCAGCACCGCCAAGGACGGCTCAGGGTCGATACCGTTGAAAAACGGCATGGCCATTGGTTATAATAGCGTGATTTTCGCAAATCTCGACCGCTGGGGGGCAGTCGATGATGGGGGAGCGGCAAGTCCAACAGGACGCGTTGTTCTACGAGTTCTCGCTCAGCGGCATGTGCCGGAAAAGCACCTGCTGCGAGCGATTGACCGGTTTGTCGAACTCGACGGGCTGAGGCGGGGGCTGGAGCCGTTCTACAGTGCCATAGGCCGACCTTCGATCGATCCGGAACTGATGATCCGCATGCTGATCGTGGGCTACTGCTTCGGCATCCGCTCGGAGCGCCGGCTATGCGAGGAGGTCCATCTGAACCTCGCCTACCGCTGGTTTTGCCGGCTGGGGCTCGACGGCACAGTCCCTGATCACTCAACCTTCTCGAAGAACCGCCACGGCCGGTTTCGTGAGAGCGACCTGCTGCGGCATCTGTTCGAGAGCGTACTGCAGCGCTGCATTGCCGAGGGCCTGGTCGGTGGCGAAGGCTTTGCCGTCGACGCCAGCTTGATCCAGGCCGACGCCAGCGACCGCAACCGCGTCGCAGGTGCCGCGGGTCTGCCGCCGGAGGCGACGGGCCGCGCCGTCGAGGAATATTTCGCGGTGCTCGACGATGCGGCGTTTGGTGCGGCAAGCGAGGTGACGCCCAAGTTCATCGCACCAGCCGATCCGGCAACACGGTGGACAGCCGCGCACCGCGGACCGGCCTTCTTCGCCTATTCGGCCAACTACCTCGTCGATGCCGACAACGCGATCATTGTTGATGTCGAGGCGACAACGGCGATCCGCCAAGCCGAAATCTTGGCGGCAAAGCGCATGGTCGAGCGTTCGCTGGAACGCTTCGAGCTCTACCCCGAGCGCCTGATCGGCGACACCGCCTATGGATCGGCCGAGATGCTGGACTGGCTCGTGCACGATCGCGGGATCGAGCCGCACATTCCGGTGTTCGACAAATCCCAGCGCACCGACGGCACCTTCTCGCGCGACGACTTCACCTACGATCACGCCACTGACACCTACCGCTGCCCGGCGGGCAAAACCCTCCAGCATTATCGGCGGCGCTTCGCCATACCGCGGACCGGCATCATGAAGGACAACTCGATGCGCTACCGGGCCAGCAAGCGCGATTGCCAGGGATGCCAACTCAAGCCGCGCTGCTGTCCGAAGGCACCGGCACGCAAGATCTCGCGGTCAATCTACGAAGGGGCGCGCGACCTGGCCCGCGAGGTCGCCAAGACCGAGGCCTATCAGACCTCGCGGCGCCAGCGCAAAAAGGTCGAGATGCTGTTCGCACACCTCAAGCGCATTCTGAAGCTCGACCGGCTCCGATTACGCGGTCCCAATGGGGCGCGCGATGAATTCCACCTCGCCGCCACCGCCCAGAACCTGCGAAAGCTCGCCACGCTGATCCCGGCAGTCCCGCCGATACCGGCCTGAGGGGCACCACCCCTCACCAACTCCGGTCGCAGCTACCAGCATGCACTACCCGAGTAATTCAAAAACTTACTTTTTCAACGGTATCGGGCATGACCTGCCTTCCATGGAGAGGAGTGGACGGCCGCTGTCGGGTCGAAACCCGTTAAGCTGACTAGGGTGTGACGCTAGCGGGCGAGCAATTCCTTGACGGCGTCGTCGAGGAATTTGGCGTCGTCGGGGTGTTGCGCGGGGTTGCCGGCGCGGTGGCCCCAGATCGACGGGATCGGGCGCAGTTCGGCCCGCGGCATCTGGGCGACCTCGCGGCGGTTGTCCTCGACCGTGAAATAGAGGTCGGTTTCGCACGGCATGACCAGCGCGTCGGCGGCGATCGCACCCAATGCCTTGGCGAGGTCGCCGTTGTAGAGTTCGTTGGCGCTGATGTCGGCGTGCTGCCAGGTCCACAGCATGGCCAACAAATCGTTGGCGTCGCGGCGGCGGAAGCCGGCCTCCCAATTGCCGACCAGAAAATCCTCGAGCGAGGAAAAGCCGAGCTTGCGCCATTCCTCTTCACGGTAGAACGCCTGGCTCAGCCCCCAGCCGGCATAGACCCGGCCCATCGCCTGAAAGCCGCGGGCGGGCGGCGTCGCGAACCAGCCACCCTGCCAGGCGGCGTCGGCGGTCAAGGCCGCCTTGACCCCCTCGAGAAAGACGACATTGTGCGGCGAGGTCTTGGCCGAGCCGCAGATCGCGGCGATCCGCTCGACCCGGTCGGGGAACAGTGCTGCCCAGTGAAACGCCTGCTGCGCGCCCATCGAAAAGCCGTAGACCAGCTTCACTCGCTCGATGCCGAAGAGTTCGTGCAACAAACGCTGCTGGACCCGCACATTGTCGGCCATCGTGAAATGCGGATACCGGCCGCGGTCGAAGGGCGGCGGCGTGTTGCTCGGCGACGACGACAGGCCGTTGCCGAACTTGTTGATGATGACGATGAAATATTTGGTCGGGTCGAGCGCCTTGCCCGCGGCGATCGCCCATTCGAGGTCGTAATGCTGCGCGCCGTAGGAGGTCGGATAGACCACGGCGTTGGACCTCGCGGCGTCGAGCGTGCCGTAGGTCTTGTAGGCGAGGCGCGCCTGGCGGTAGGTCAGCCCCGATTGCAGGACGACGTCGCCCGCCTCGAAGATCTGGTAATCGGGCATGGTCACGACCAACTCGCCAAATGATCAGCGCGCCGCGGCTTACTGGACGAACGAGATCTTGCCGGCGCCGTTGACCTGCGTGTTGCGCTGTTTGGGATTGCCGTAGACTGTGATCGAGCCGGCGCCGGAAATTTGCGCGACGATCCCTTGGCGCGCATCGACCGTCGCATCGCCCGAGCCGTTGAGCGTGACATTCGCCGATTGAGCCGCGAGCCCCTGTGCCGCGAGATGATTGGCGCCGCTCATCACGCAGGTCAGCGCCGCGGTCTTGCCGGAGAGCGCCGCGTTGTTGGAGCCGCTCAGCGAGATCGACAGGGGGCCCGCATCGAACCCGGTGCCGTCGATCCGGTTGCTGCCCGAAGCGGCGATCTCGGTGATGTTCGGCGACGACACCGTGATCTTGATCCGGCCGTCGACCGTATAGGATTGTTCGGAATAGATCTCCAGCCGGCCGTTCGACACCGTCGTTTTGATGATCGGCAGGATGTTCTTGTCGGCTTCGATGCGCAGCGCGGGCGCCGGTCCGCTCGTTATCGTCAGCGCAAAGGCGCCGTCGCTGCGGATCGCGGTGACCGGGCCGATCGGCCGCTGTTCCGACGCCGGCTGACCGTCGCCGACGACCCGACCGCCGGTCGCCGCGGTATCGACCGAAATCGACCGGCCGCTGACCGTGACGCTGCTGCCCTCGCCACCGACGCTGACGTTATTCTGCTGGATCGCGCCCGGCTGCGACGACGTGCTGTTCTGCTGGATCACGCTGGTCTGCGCGTCGGCGTGGTGCGCGGCCAGGCCGATCGTAATCACCAACGACACAAACGCCGCGAGAGCTGGGTATCTCATGTGAGATCGAAGACCTCCCCGATGTCGGCCCGAAACGGTACCGCCGCGGCGCCGTCGATGACCGTGCCGTTCTTGATCGGCAGAGATTGCAGGTCAGCGGCTTTTCCCGTTTCCGGGACTGCTTGGGCAGGGGCGCCTGCGGACCTCGGATCGCCCCTCGACCAAGCGCGACTGCGCGAGCCTAGCGCCACAGCGCCCCGCGAGTTCGATTGAAACCGGCGGCGGGTGAAACCGGCGGCGGGCTGGTGTGCGCGCGACCCGCGAGCGGGCGAAACCGGAGCCGCGGGCGTAATCGCCTGTTGAACGGTTATGTCTCGAATTTCGCGGTGGCGCTGTCGCACAAGCTGGCGCAGACCGCGGCCAATTAGCACAGCGATTAGCGCAACTCTGGTAGCCGGATCGGCGCTCGCCGCGATATCCTGGCGCAAAGGCATCAGGAGATCGGCATGGCGCGGCTTGTCGTTGGCCTCTACCAATCGGGCGGCATCGCCCTCGACGCCTACCACCGGCTGAAGACCGAAGGGGTTTCGGCCAATCGGCTCGCCTACCATGTCCTGAAAGAAATCGGGCCGGTGCCGGATGTGATGCAGCCCGAGCTGCAAGCGCTGCAGGTCGATCCGATGGTGCTGGGCGACGCGCGGCATACCTTCGTGCGTTTCATCCGCAACGGCGAGACCGCGGTGTTCGTGCAGGTGGCCGATGACGAGGAGGCCGCTTTCGCCGCCGACATCCTGAAGCTCTACGCCCCGGTCGCGGTCGAGACCATGGCTGCCGCGGCCAGTCCGACAGCGCCGCCCGAGGCCCCTCTACCCCCGCACGGGCGCACCAGCTGAGGAACCGCCGGACGGCCGACCGGGCGGTCAGGCCGCAGCGGGCCGGTCGCCTGGCGTGCGCAGGTTGGGCTCCTGCCGGGTGGTCACCTTCCCTCGCTCCACCCGATGCACCAGCGCGCCCAGATGCGCCGGCATCTGCTGGCGCAGCCATGGCTGTGCCGCCAACGCGGCGCTCATATCGCGATATCCCGCGGCCCGCCGCTCGGCGGTCGAGCTGCGGGAGAATTCTGCATCGCTGTTGGGGATCTCGTCGCGAGCGGGGCGATAGACGATGTGCACGATGTCGAGCCGCCGCGCGCTCGGCAGCGGATCGTCCGCCACCGCCGCCGCCTCCGGAACCCCCGCCGTCTTCAGTAAGCGCATCGCATGACGCAGGTTGACCTTGGTCGCCACCGCGTCGATCTGGTGCGCCGTGCGGCTCGCATACTGAATCTGCTTGGCGCGCCACAGCACCGCGTTGAGCGTCTGCGGCGGCGACCCGGCGGGGTCCCACAGGTCGATCAGGAACGCCACCATGCGGGGATGCGCGGGTTCGTCGATGACGGCATCGAGCGGCGTATTGGAAACGCAGCCGCCGTCCCAGTACAGCTTCCCGTCGGCCAGGGTGGCCGGGAAGCCGGGCGGCAGCGAACTGCTGGCCAGCACATGCTCGGGGCGGAGCGTCTGTCGCCGATTATCGAAGAACTCCAGGTCGCCGGTGGCAATGTCGGTCGCCCCCAGACTGACCCGCACGGCGCGGCTGTTGATCAGCGCAAAATCGGCAAACCGCCGCAATGTGCCCAGCAACGGAGCGGTGTCGTAAAAGCTGACCTGCTCCGGGGGCGCGCGGGGCAGCAACAGCGGGCTCACCGGCCGCGGGGTGAAGAAATTCGGTTGGCCGAACAGCAGCGCCTCGGCGTTGCTGGCCATGTTGTGCAAGGTTTGCCAAGCGGTGGGCTCCCGGCTCGTCGGCAGATCTGGCCAGGAGATCGCCTCCCAAAACGCCGCCAGCCGCTCCACTCGGTCTTCCGGCCGGTTGCCGGCGATGATCGCGGCGTTGATCGCGCCGATCGAAATGCCGGCCACCCAATTTGGATGCTGGCCGCGCTCCGCCAGCGCCTGGTAGGCGCCGATATGGTAGGCGCCGAGCGCCCCGCCGCCCTGCAGCACCAACGCGAGGGTCGGGGTCTCCTGCAATCGCTCCGATACCGGCCGGGCGCTCACATCGCGGCACTCCTGTTGCGATGCAGCATAATATGGTGCAGGCGGCCTATCGTGGCGAGCACGATGCGCCATCGATGCCGAGGTGACGATTTCGACAGCCAAATTGTCGCAGAGCGGAGCCGGCCCCGCAACATCGCCGGCGATCGGCCGGCGCGGGGCCGCCCTTAAAGCGTATTTCAACATGCTGTTTGACCGTCGCCGGGCGCTGCCCTAGGTTGCACACCTGGGGTTGGGTGATCGATCGACACGCGGAGGGCATCATGGACGGCATGACACCGATGGATCTGAAGAGCGTCGTGGCGCCGCTGAATTTTCTGGCCCCGATGGCCGAAAGACCGGTCGCCTACAATTACGAGCCGCCGCCGGGAACGCCGCAGCGCACCGGCCGCAACGTCGAGCACCAGGTGCCGATCCGCGATGCGCGGCCGATTGTCGACCGGCTGTCGTTGGACAAGGAAGGCTTCGTGCTGCTGCAGCACCCGACGGCGGTGACCGATTTCTATGACGAGGAGCAGATCAAGAAGATCTACTACCCGGAATGCGAGCGGGTCATGCAGCAGGCGACCGGGGCCGTCCGCGTCGTCGCCTTCGACCATATCGTGCGCAACGCGGCGATGTCGGCCAAAGACAAGACGATCAAGATCCCGGCGAAGCGCGTCCACAACGACTACACCGCGTGGTCGTCGCCGCAGCGGGTGCGCGACCTGATGGGCGACGAGGCCGAGGAGCTATTAAAGCATCGCTTTGCGATCAACAATCTGTGGCGGCCGATCCGCGGCCCGGTGCTCGAATTCGCCGCTGACCCTGTGCGACGCGCAGAGCCTCGAAGAGAAGAACCTGATCGCCAGCGACCTCAAATACCCCGACCGTACCGGCGAGACCTATTCGATCACCTACAATCCCAATCAACGCTATTACTATTTCCCGAAGATGCAGGCCGACGAGGTGGTGCTGATCCGCTGCTTCGAACTCGGCGCGCCAGGGTGCCGCGCGCTTCTCGGCGCATACCGGCTTCGACGACCCGACCTCGCCGCCCGACGCACCCCCGCGCGAAAGCCTCGAAGTCCGCATGCTGGTGTTCTACCCGCCCGGCGCTTAGACGGGGGCCTCGCCTCTACCCCTCGTCACCCGGCCGTCCGTCCCCTGGCGGATGGCCGGGCTGCGACGCCCGCTCGCGGGGAGAGGTGTTTCGATCATAACTTACGGCAGCCGCACCCCGAATCGGTGAGGGGCGATAGGGTTGCCGAAATTCTGGATGAATACACGGTCGTCGGGCCGAATGGTATTGAGACTAATTTGTGCAACAGCTAGCCGCGAGCGACCACAGCGCTCTATGTTGCTCGGAACATTCACCGGAGCTTCGCATCATGGCTGAACCTCCCGCATGGCCCGCGTATGACATCGGCCCTCACGACAGCGTATTCGCGCTGGGCGTGGCGAGCGTTAACTACGCGAGGTTGGAGTTTGCTTTTGGCTGTATATTTGCAAAGGTACTCGAAATTACCAACAGCCAAGCATGGGAGAAATTGGCAAAGATCAGGAGTAACCATCAGCGTCTTAAGCGAATGCGGACTGCTCTAGATCAGCTTAATTGGCCGGATGACACGAAGAACAGGGTAACTCACTTCATGGAAGCTTTCAAGATACTGGCTGACAATAGAAACCTTCTGGACCACTCTAACGTGTTTTATTATAGTGATACTCCGACGGTTCTCTACAAATCAGATGACAAAGGTAATACTATAGGTTCTGTCGTATCTTTGGCAGAACTTCGCCAAGTTGCAGACGACATGATGTATTATTTTGACTATGGCTTGCGTTTCGGTAATTCAATTGGCTTAACGGGGGAGGTCGGCACGCTCCTCCACCGCGCATGGCCCGATCAACCGCCCTTGCCTCAGAAGTTAAATTATACATAACAACTGACGGCAAGAGCGGCGGATTTTTTTACGATGAGCGTCGGTTTTTTTTACGATATTTGATTCCGCCACGCCATATCATGTTGAAAAACGAGAATTTAGCTGATGGCGCAGTTTTTGCGTACTCCAGCGTCGGGCGCTCATTCAAGATCGGAGAGGTTTGATGAAGCTACGTCAGGCGCTTTTAAGCGCGGTGTTCACAGCCGCCACCATAGCGATGGCGGGAGCCGCATCAGCGACCGTCGTGACGGTAGATGGCACCGCAGGGCCTTGGAACCCCGACAACCCGGCCAATCCAGCCTACGGTGCCGGGGACCAAACCGCACCTGCCTTTGTTGCGGTCAATCCCGGCGATAACATCACCATCACCTACCTGTCTGGCCTGACTAGTTCTTTTTTCGGCGTCGCTCCGAGTGTGGACGCCCTCGGTTATACCGGTAGTATCTTCGGCAGCGGCACAGGCGGAGGTTGCCCGGTCGGAGGCTGCACGGGTATCGGCTCCTCCGGCCAGCCGTTTCCCAGCGCCGCCATCGACCCGACGAATACAGGCCCGCAAATCGCGCTCAATGCACTGATCGGGGATTTTGTCAATTCGGCTGGCGTGATTCTCGACGCATTCGCGCCTGGAGACGGACCGTTTACGATCACCGCCCCCGTCGGGTCGGTCGGCCTGCAGTTGGGCATTAACGATGATA
Organism: uncultured Alphaproteobacteria bacterium; assembly: GCA_963795485.1. Taxonomy (GTDB): domain Bacteria; phylum Pseudomonadota; class Alphaproteobacteria; order ATCC43930; family CGMCC-115725; genus AP-15. The sequence goes on along the minus strand of CAWCIL010000001.1, from coordinate 49,739 downwards.
TCTTCACCGATGGCGACGGCACCACCAACAATGGCACATTCAGCTTTAATGTACCGAGTCCCGACAACACGGGCGCGCTGAGCATCAGCGTGACCGGTTCTACTGTCGTCGCTGCTGTCCCGGAACCTGCCAGCCTCACACTCCTCGGCAGCGCTCTACTAGGGCTCGGCGCGATCCGCCGCCGCAAGCAAGCGTAGGGCGGACAAGCGCAGCGCCTTCGGCCAATAACTGTCAACTGCATCGGGCGCTATGGCCCAACAATGATGGTCTGGAATAACACGCTCTGCTTGCGCTTGCCTTGGCCGTTTCGATCTCATTGCCGCTCACCCGTTTCCGGCGGCTCGCTGTTCGCCGCCGAGCGGGTGATCGAAACACCGGGGCGGCAACTGTTCGTCTTTCGCCAGCATGGTAACGGTTTCGAGCAGCAGCGCATCGAGGCGCTTGCCGTGGCGCCCCGATTGCTCGCGCTTGTAATCACGGCGGAAGCGGCTGGTGTATTTAACAATCCGCATTCAGGCTTTTAAGCAGCTTTGCGGGCCGGCCGGCGGTGGTCAGCTCGCCGCGCCGCGCCGCTTTCATCGCCTCGATGGTTTCCTTGCTCGGCACCAAAGGCTCGAAGGGCAGCACGCGTAGGGCGGAACAGCGCAGCGCATTCCGCCTTGGGCGCCCCGAGTGCGTTGCGTGCGGCTGCTATCTTGATCTCATCGCCGCTCACCTGCTGCTGCCGGTTCATCGCTGCCACAGGTCCAGCCGGCCGGATACAACCCGTTGGCGACGCATCGGCGGAAGGACGAATGCGGCCAATCCGCTGGATATTGACCAGGCCGTGGTTGACCGAGCTGAAATGAATGTAGTCCGAAATGAACGGCGAAGTCCCGGTCGTCGCGGATCGTGTGCTCCCAGTACCGCTGCTGCCAGATGCCGCGTTCGCCGCGGCTCTTCATGACGGCTGATCGCGGTTCACAAATGGGAAGATTTCAGGAACGCGATTTTGATCGAGCGCCAGCGACTAGCAGGCTGCTGAAAAAGAGAGAGCTTTCCGGTTTTTTCTGGTCCCGGAAGGCTTGACATGAGCGATTACGATGAGTGCTCGATGCGCTTTTCATCGCAGTCGCGAGTATGCGTTGGCGAGCGGGGCGGGGATATTGGCCGGCGAGTGTGATGGCCGGTCACGACACGGGCGCGGCGAGCAATTTGGGCAGGCGGATGAGATCGTAGGCGGCCATGGCGAGGGTGAATTGCCAATCGACCTTGGGCAGCCCGCGATGGCGCATCTTGCGCAAGCCGGCCACCGTCTTGGCCCAGCCGAAAACCTCTTCGATGCGTTTGCGGATACGCTGGGAGACGGCATAGCCGGGATGCCGGGTGGTGCGGCCGTCGATCGCCGAGCGCCGGCCGTTTTGGTTCTGGGCAACATGCGGGGTCACCGTCTTGTCGCGCAGCTCCATCACGAAGTCGCCGGTATCGTAGCCCTTGTCGGCACCGAGCGTGACCGGCTGTGGACGATCGGCGTGCGGGTCGATCAGCGCCAATGCGGCCAGGCGCTCGGCATGTCCCGAGGCGCGGGTCGTCACCGCGCCGACGACCAAACCATTGCGGTTCTCCCTCAGCGCATGGCCGATGAAACAGAGCCGGGCCTCCTTGCCCGGCCCCTTACGATAGAGACGGGCGTCGGGGTCGGTGGTCGAGGCGTGCGTGTCATTGGTACGATGCTCGCCGTGAAAGTCCCGCTCGCCGTTGCGTCCAGGGCCGGGTGGCTCGCCCGCGTCGTCCTTTGGGCGAAAGCTTTTGAGGCTCGCCCAGGCTTCCAACAAGGTGCCCCCGGCCTGCGCCGGGGCAGGCTTGACCGAGAAATGATCACTTGATAACAGGGCTTTGACCCTGGCTTGGGAAAGCACCGCGGCGAGAAACTGCCCGGCCACCTCGCCCTCCAGCAGCCGGTCGCGGTTCTTGGTGAAGGTGGTGGCATCCCACACCGCATCCTCGATCCCGAGCCCGACAAACCAGCGAAACAACAGGTCGTGGTCGAGCCGGTCAACCAATTGCCGCTCCGAGCGGATCGAGTAGAACGCCTGCAGCAGCAAGGCCCGCAGCAGCCGCTCCGGCGGATCGAGACCCGCCCGATCGCCGAATACAGCTTGGCGAACTCGCCAGAGAGCACATGCAGCGCCGCGTTGGCGATCTGCCAAATCAGTCGCAGCGGATGGTCCGATCGGACCCGCTTCTCAAGATCGATGTAGCTGAAAAGCCTGCCGCAAATCCCGTCGTCGCCGCGCATCGCCACCCCCATCCCTACCCCAAGGGAGCACAACGCGGAAAATCAGCAACCCCTTTTTCAGCAGCCTGCTAGTGCTCAGACGCAGACAGAAGATTCACTTAGCCGTCATGGCCGGACTCGTCCCGGCCATCCACGACTCGCGGCACCGGCTCGCGCGGTTTCCGTGGATACCCGGCACGAGGCCGGGCATGACGAATACGGTGAATTTATACCATCTGAATGCGTCTGAGCACTGGGAAATCGGCATCGCCTTGTGGCAGGGTCCATAGACAGTGCATGTGGTCGGGAAGGACGATTTAGGCGTCGATGTGGAAAGGTGCCCGGGCGCGTACCCGCCGAACCGGGTCACGCAGCGCGTCGATATGCCCGACCAACAGGTTGGAGCGCCGGTCGAGCAGGTTCACGGTAAAGAAGAACGTTGCACCCGGCACCCGATTGCGGCAATAATTTGGCACGCGGAGGATGCCCGGTCTCGGGGACCGGCGGAATGCGCTCCGCTGTTCCGCCCTACGCTTGCTGGCCATACAGTGGGACGAGGTTCGGTAGGTCGGGGAGCAGCGTGCTCTGGCGCCCAAATGATCGACAGTTAACGTCGTCCAAACTGGAACGATTTCGAAAGTCGAGAGGGAAACGCCATGAATCGTGGTTCGGTCACGCTGATCGCGCGCACGCTAGTGTTTGCTGCCATCGTGCTGCTCGCCGGCAACGGGAAGGGCTATGCGCAGGAAGCCGATATCAAAGCCGCTATTGATGCGTTCCATGCCGCCCTCGGATCGCTCGACGTATCAAAAATGGAACCGTTGTGGGCGCACGATGCCAACGTGATATCGATCCAGCCGCGAGACAAAAGCATTTCCGTTGGCTGGGATACCGTCAAGAAGGATTGGGAAAACACTTTTGGCCACGTTTCGGAACTGAAGGTCACCCAGATGGCTGGACCTTATATTCAAGTAAAGGGGGATGTGGCTTGGGCGACGGGCATTGAGGAGGCTGTGATCAAAACGAAAGCGGGGGATGCGCTTACCGCGCCCACCTACGATGCGATGGTCTTCGAAAAACGCGATGGCAAGTGGCTGCTGGTGTCCCAAATCGCCTTGCGGGTGCCCAAGTGAGCGACTGTGGTGTGATAGGGATGGGTCTGCGCGGGTAAGGCGAGGTCGCGCCTATCCGTCTCAGCCAACTCGCCAAATCCTCGAAAACCCGGTAACTCCGCTCCGAGATTGTATCGAAATCACCCTATTCCCGTACAAAGCTTCGCCAGCGGGAGGGTGAGGGGTGGGTTGGGAACAGCGCGTAGGATGGGCAGAGCGCAGCGAAGCCCATCGTCTCTGCGATTTTGGTGGGTTTCGACGATGCTCCACCCACCCTACATACTGGATGTGCAATCAGTCACGTTCGTGAGCCGTTCGTCGCGACGACGCGACGCAGCGCCGGCAACAATTCGTCGCTGATCAGCCGCATGCTGGAGAGCGCGTGGCCGACCGGCATGCCGCTCCAATGGGTGCGGAAGATCAGGAAATTGGCGCCGGCCTGTTCCCAGCACGGCGCAGCTGCTCGAAGCATTCCTCGGGGCTGCCGAGCACGAAGCGGTCGCGGGTCAGCGCGTCGAGCGACTGGCGGAACGAATCGTGGCCGGGCAAGACCTGGTCCTGGCCCCATTGCGCATAGGTGCGGTATTTCTCGGCGAGATACGGGCCGGCCATGTCGAGGGCCGCCGCCTTGTCCTTGGCGCAGAAGATCTCGCGCAGATAGGGCAGCACCTTCGGGAAGGGCTTGCCGTGGCGCGCGAGCTCGGCGCGGTACAGCGCCATCTGCCCGGTGATGACCGGCATCGTCGCATGCGGGTTGATAAAGAGGCTGTCGCCGAGGCGGGCGGCGCGGCGCACCGCGGCGTCGCTGTTGGCCGCGATCCAGATTGGCGGATGCGGCTGCTGCACCGGCCGGCAGGTCGCGGTGACATTGACCAGCTTGCAAATGTCGTTCTCGAAGCTGACGTTGTCCTCGGTCCACAACCGCCGCACCACTTCGAGGCATTGCTCGAACCGGCGCACCCGCTGGCCCTTGGGAACGCCGAACGCGTCGAACTCGGTCTCGCGATAGCCGAGCCCGACGCCAAAGACGAAATTGCCGCGCCAGATCGCGTCGAGCGAGGCGATGCACTCGGCGACCTCGACCGGGTTGTGCAGGCCGGCCAGCAGCACCCCGGCGATGCCGGTCATCTCGCCGGCTTCGGCCGCGAGCCGCGCCAGAAACGGGATCAGCTGCAATTGGCGCACGCCGTCGCTCAGATAATGTTGGCCGGTGGCGACGGCGTCCCAGCCGCGGTCGCGCGCGAGCCGCGCCATCGCGTACTGGCCTGCGAGCTCGGCGACGACGTCGCTGCCGGGCGGGTGCTGGCCGGTCAGAAAAATCCCGATCTTCATCTCACCTCCGTGGCTGTGCCGGACCCGGCCGCGGGATGGCCGAAGCGCCCGATCTTCGCAGATCGTCAATGCCGGTAAAGGAGCATTCGCCGATGGCCCGCCGCTATGATGCCGTATTGTTCGATTTGCTGACCGCGTTGCTCGATTCTTGGACATTGTGGAACGCGGTCGCCGGAAACGCCGGGGATGGCCGGCGTTGGCGCGACGCCTATCTGCGCAAGACTTATCGCAGCGGGCAGTATCGGGCCTATGAGGCGCTGGTCGGTGAGGCGGCGGAGGAGGCCGGTCTGCCGCGCCGCCTGGGAGACGACCTCGCCTCCGGCTACGCGACGCTGGAGCCTTGGCCAGAGGTCCCCGAAATCCTAAGGGCGCTGGGCAAGGCCCTGCCGTTGGGGGTCGTCACCAACTGCTCGGAACAGCTGGGGCGGGCGGCCGCAGCCCGGAGCGGGGGCAACTTTGCCGTCATCGTCACCGCCGAGCGCGCCGGCTATTACAAGCCGCATCCTCGGCCCTACCAGATGGCCCTCGACGCGCTGGCGGTCGCACCCGAACGCTGCTTGTTCGTCGCTGGTTCGGCCTACGATCTGTTCGGGACGAGCGGGCTCGGTCTTCAGGCCTACTGGCACGACCGGATCGGCATGACGGCGCCGCCGGACACTCCAAAGCCGATTTGGCATGAAGCGACATTGACGCCGCTGCTCGCGGTGTTGGGCCAGGTATGATCGCGAAGCGCGAAGGTATCGAGGAGGCGCTGATGGAAAGCTTTACCGCTGGCGACGGTGTGCGGCTCGCTTACGACGTTGACGATTTCACCGACCCGTGGAAGGAGGCGCCGACCCTGTTGCTGCTGCATGCTGCGATGGGCAGCGCCAGACGCTACTACGCCTGGGTTCCGGCGCTCGCCCAGCATTATCGGGTGGTGCGGATGGACCTGCGCGGGCACGGACGCTCGGAGATCCCGCCCGCCGACCGGGCGCTGACCCTCGAACGGGTCGTGGCCGATGTCGCCGAGCTGATGGATCACCTGGGCTGTCCCAGCGCGCATATCGTCGGCAATTCGGCCGGCGGCTATCTCGGCCAGCAATTGGCGATGAACCATGGCGAGCGGGTGCGCAGCCTGATGCTGTTCGGCTCGACCCCGGGGCTCAAAAACAGCCAGGCCCCGAGCTGGATCCCGCAGATCGAGGCGAAAGGGCTGCGCGGCTTCTTGGCCGAGACCATCGCCGACCGGCTGCCGCTCGCCGAGGTCGATCCGGGTCTGGTCGAGTGGTTTCTCGACGAAGCCGCCAACAACGATCCGGCCTATATCGCTAAATTCGTGCTGCTGATGGCGAGCTACGATTGGAGTGAAGAGGTCGGCCGCATCGCCTGTCCGACCCTGGTCGTCGTCCCTGGCGCCGAGCCGATCGGCTCGACCGCCAATTACGAGCCGTTCCGCCGCCTCGTCCGCGATGTCGAGATGCGGGTCTATGATGGCGCGCCACACAATATCTGCGACGCCTTCCCCGACCGCTGCGCCGCCGACGTGCTCGATTTCCTCAGCCGCCGCTTCGGCCTCGGGGCATGATGCTAGCCGGCGCCCGCCACGTTGTACGTCGTTGACAGACCCCCTACATCAGGCTCAGGACGCCCACGGCGCTGAATGGAGTTCGAATGGGACCAGAGCAAGAGCGAGCGGAACGAGGCGGAGCGCGGCCTGCCGTTCGAGCTCTCCGTTCTAATGTTCGAAGCGGCGGTTATCGAGCATGCGGACAATCGACGGGCTTACGGCGAAGTCCGCGTTCGAGCCGTCGGCGCAGTCGCGGGTTCGACCCTGCATTGCGTTTTCACCATGCGAGGCGCGGTCAGGCAAATCATCAGCCTGCGCTATGCGAACAGGAAGGAGCGAGATGCCTATAGTGCGGCGTACCCGGGTCGAAATTGACGAGGCCGAGCTGCTGGTCGGCTTGGCGGCTCAGCCCACACCCACAGACGAGGAAATCGAAGCTCAGGCGGTCGAGGATGATGATGCCTGGACCGATAAGGAGTTGGCCGAAGCGGAGCTGGTCTATCCGCCGCCCACGCCAGAGCAGGTGCGAGCTCTTCGCGCAAATCTCGGATTGAGTCAGGCAGAATTCGCCCGCCGCTTTGGCTTCACCCTCGACACCGTGCAGCAATACGAGCAAGGACGGCGCCGGCCCTCCGGGCCTGCCTCGACATTGCTGAGGGTGATCGAGGCCGATCCGGAAGCGGTCGCGCGCGCGTTGCGGCTGCGAAAGGCCGGTTGACCTGCTGCGACCGGCGTTCTTCCATCAGCCGTTGAGGCCGAGCGGGTGGCGTTCGTGCCAGTCGGTCGCCTGCTGATAGGCCCAGCCGATGCGCAAGGCTGTCGCCTCGTCGTAGCCGCGGCAGACGATCTGCAACGACAAGGGCAGCCCGGTCGCGGTGAAGCCATCAGGCACCGCCAGCGCGCACAGTTCGAGCGCGTTGACGAAGCGAGTGAAATGCGCCGGCGTCGAATTCTGGTCGACGGCGTCGAGCGGGATCGCGGCGCTCGTCGTCGTCGGGGTCAGCAGTGCGTCGACATCGCCCAACGCCGCCGCGAATTCCTCTTTCGCCGCGTCGCGCTCGCGCAGGGCAGAGAGATAGTCGCGCGCCGAAATGCCGCGGCCGGAGGCGATGCGAGGCCGTACCGCGTCGTCGATCGGCAGCTTCGGATCGTCGATCAGTTCACCGACCAGGAAATAGGATTCGGCGCCGATGATCCGGCCGACTAGCTGCGTATAGGCGGAAAACCGGCGCGGCAGGTCGATGGTGACGATCTCGGCCCCGAGCCGAGCGAGCACGTTGAGCGCCTGATCGTAGGCGCCGAGCATCTCGGCTGCCACCCGGTCGCGCTCGTGGTCCGGCATCCGCGCCAGCCGCAGCCCGCGCACACCGCGCCGCATCGTCGCGAGCGATCCGGCGGGCGGCCGCCCCAGGGTTCGCGGATCGAGCGGGTCGGGCCCTTCGATCGCCTGGTAGAGCAGGGCCGCGTCCTCGACCGAGCGGGCCATCGGCCCCGGCGTGTCGAGCGACGGGCTCAGCGGCAAAATCCCATAGGTGCTGACCCGGCCGATCGTGGTCTTGAGCCCACTGAGCCCGCACCACGAGGCGGGCAAGCGCACCGAGCCGCCGGTGTCGGTGCCGATCCCCCAAGGCGCCATCCCCGCGGCGACCGCGACGCCGGTGCCGCTGCTCGACCCGCCGGGGGTGCGCGCCCGTGCCGGGTCCCATGGGTTCCATGGTGTGCCGCGGTGCTGGTTGGTGCCCCAGCCGCCCATCGCGAACTCGACCGTATGGGTTTTGCCGATCACGATCATCCCGGCCGCGATCAGGCGTTTGGCGATTGTCGCGGTATAGGCCGAGCGCCGGTCGTGCCAAACCTGCGAGCCGCCGGTCGTCACCCGACCCTCGATCTCGATCAGGTCCTTGAGCGCGATCGGGATGCCGTGCAACGCGCCAATCCGATGTCCCGAGCGGATCGCCTTGTCGGCGGCTTCGGCGGCGAGCCGGGCCTCGTCGGCATAGACCTCGACAAAAGCATGCAGCTTTTGATCCTGCCTCGCGGATGCGCGCGAGCAGAGTCCTCGACCAGATCGACCGGCGACAGGCGGCCGGCGCCGATCTCGGCGGACAGGACATGGGCCGGCAAAAAACCGGGGTCGGGATTGGCGGAAGGCATGGTTCCCCTCGTGCGCGGCGGACGTGCGAGCATAGGCCCGCCGGCACCGCCGCTGTCAACCGGCCGTGCCTCGCCTCGGGTGCCGCCGCCGGGGGGCTATGTCCGCTGATGTCGCTTGGCCTCGGCCCGCGGCGTCGCCGGGACGTGGGCGGGATATCGGGCGGGCTCGGCGTGCACCGAGAGGCTTCGGGCATGCGCGGCCGGATGCAGGCGAGCAAAGGAATAAGCGTGGCCGGTGGACCGATCAGCGGCGCCGGCGGTGTGCAGCATCTGCGCCGGCGGCCTTCTGCGCTGCGATCCGCGCCCCGTGGTTCGGCGTCGGGCATACCTGCGCCGGTTGTCATCATTAGCCGCGACGATCGCATGAAACACGCCGAAACGCGGGTTCGGGTCGTAAGCGGCCGGCACGGCGGCCGGATAACCATCATCGCCGTTCGCGCCCTCCCTCGCGACGACCCCGCGCAGGCCGGTTTGCGGGTAGACAAAACCGTAGCTCGAGTAATCGCGGCCGTATTTCCCCGAACCCAGATCCATGACCGCGACATTCGTCCAGTCGTTGGCCGGCGATTCGTCGACTACCGGCACGTCGCGGGTGACCATCCCATGATACCAGTTGGCCTGGTCGACGACGATCTCGCGCGGGCCGACCACCTGGGCTACGACCGCGACATGGCCGGAAGGTATGGCGCCGGTTCGCTTGAACACCAGGATGGCACCCGCTTGCGGGATACGGCCGCGCCAATAGCGGCTCGCCGCCTCGTCCCACCAGCCGCCGGCGGCGCCGTAAAGATCGACGCCAGTTTGGGCGCGCACAAAAAGCGCGCAATTGCCGGCCGCAGCACGACGCGACGGCAGCATCATCAACGTGACCATAACGGCGCCCCATACGAGGCCCCAGCCGACCTTCGCCCGCATTGATTTGCCCCCCGGCTGAATGATGGCGCGACGTCCGTTTGGCAAACGGTCCCCTGCCGCACCCCCGTCAATGTTCGTTAACGAGGCGATAGAACCTCAGGTCGGGAGCAGAAACACGAACTTTCTTAAAGGGAGAGGCAAAAAACCGCCCGATCTTTACGATTGCGCGCAAGAGCAGCATGCATATTCGCGCCGAACGCGGTCTAAAGCGGCAAAGGCGGGCGTGGCTGGTGTGCGCGGCCCGTCAAATCGGTGTCGATTCGCAGAAAGCGGTGAACCGCCGGCCGCTCGCGGGCCGCCCTCGCCATGATTTGTCCCAATGTTCGTCCCTGTTGGGGCGAGGTTGGTCCCCATTTCACCCGCGACACCGGGTATCCTGGGCCGGGCCACTGCGCAGAGCGGCTGGGAGCTGAAATTCGCACCATACGATCGGCGACCCGCTTGGCGCGGATGATCGTCGCCTTCACCGTGATCGCGGCCTGCGGCATCTCGCCTGCGCGGCCACAGATCGACCGCTCGATCCTCGGGCAAAGGCCTGGCTATGGGCCGGCGGCGACAGGTGAAATCCCGAATTTGGCAGCGATGGACCGGCTTATCTGGATGCCGGGGTTGGACGATGGCTGGGACCCGCAAGGGCTGGCGGTCGCCGGCGGCAGCCTGTTTGTCTCCGGCTACCGAAGCCTCGGGACTTGGCAGAACCGGGGCCCGTGCCGGGTGTTTCGCATCGATCCCGAAACCGGCCGTGAGACCGGGCATTTTGCGGTGCCGTCGCCCTGCGGTCACGCCGGCGGCCTAGCCTATGCCGGCGATGGCAAGCTGTTCATCGTCGATACGCACACCCTATTCGAGGCCGATCTCGACCGCGCTTTCACGGGCCCTCTCCCGAAACTCCGTGCGTTTCCGCTAGGCAGCGGGCTCAAGGGCGCGTTCGCGGTTTCAGGCGACGGCGCGATCTGGATCGGCGACTATGAGGAAGACCGGCCGGCGAAAATCTTCAAATTCGATCTCGCGGTCCTCGAAGCGCTGCAAAACGGCGCGACGCTGAGCGCCGATGCAGCCTCGGCAATCGCGCCGATTCCGAGCTACGGGCAGGGCGGTGCGATCGGGCGGTTCGACGAGTTGTGGATTGCGCGCAGCGACCTCGGCTGGGGTGCGCTGGACCGGCTCAATCCCATCACCGGGCATCCCGAACAGCGCTTCGCAGTGCCGGGCGGCACCGAGGGCATCGCCTTTGACAAGGACGGGCGGTTGTGGTGCGTCTCCGAGGCGGGCGCCCGCCACCAGCCGCTGCGCTACCCATTCTTTCCGCTGATCTTCCGGCTCGACCCGGCGCGGCTCAGCTCCGCCGCTCCCGCCGGCAATCCTGCCGACTGAGTCGAAGTCAGGCGCGGACCGGGACGCCCTTCTCTTCGAGCACCTGCTGCAATTCGCCCGTTTCATACATCTCGCGGATAATGTCGCAGCCGCCGACAAACTCGCCCTTGACATAGAGCTGCGGGATCGTCGGCCAGCTCGAGAATTCCTTGATACCCTGGCGGACCTGTGGGTCGGCGAGCACGTTGACCCCTTTGAACTTGACTCCGAGATGGCTCAGGATCTGCACCACCGCCGCGGAAAACCCGCATTGCGGGAAGACCGGCGTGCCTTTCATGAAGAGCACGACCGGCGTCTCGGTGATCTCGTTGCGGATGCGCTCTTGAACGACGTTGTCCATGATGTTCGTCCTCGGTTTCGGAGAGAATTTGCTGATGGGCCCGGGCTCAACCCTCGGGGTCAATCCTCGGGCTCGCCGGTCTGCAGGGCGAGCGCGTGCAGCTCGTTGCCCATCCGGCCGCGCAACGCCTGGTACACCATCTGATGCTGCTGGACCCGGGTCTTGCCGCGGAATGCGCCGGAGACGACATGGGCCGCGTAATGGTCGCCGTCGCCTCGCAAATCCTCGATCGACACCCGCGCATCGGGGAGGCTTTCCTTGATCAGCCGCTCGATCATCGCCGCGTCCATCGCCATCGCCCGATATCCCCTCGCTCAAGCGTGATCCATATAGCCCGGCAGCCAGGCCTCGTTCGCGGCTTTCAGTACGCTGACGGATATGGCACCGGCGCCCGATAGTGTCAACGAAGCCCCGCCGACCACGCCGATCAGGCGAGCCGGCACCGCAGCGGTGCGCGCCGCCGCCAGCATCGCTTCGGGGTCGGCGGTTTCGATCAGATAGCGCCCCTGGTCTTCGCCAAAGAACCAGGCTCCGTGCGGCAAATCGCTCGCCGGCGGGTCGAGCACGACGCCGTGGCCGCCGGCCATCGCCATCTCGGCGACCGCGACAAGGAGGCCGCCATCCGAGAGATCGTGGCACGCTGCGGCGCGACCCCGGAGAATTTGGCCGCGCACGAAGTCGCCGTTGCGGCGCTCGGCGGCGAGGTCGATGGGCGGCGGCGGGCCCGCCCCGGAGCCTTCGATTTCGTGCAAATAGAGCGAGGCGCCGAGATGGCCGCGGGTCGCGCCGATCAGGATCAACGCGTCGCCGTCGCATTTGAGCGCCAGATCGACCGCGTCGCCGGCATCGGCGATCAGCCCGACGCCGCCGATGACCGGGGTCGGCAGGATCGCCCGGCCGCTCGTCTCGTTATAGAGCGATACGTTGCCCGAAACGACCGGGTAGTCGAGTGCCAGGCAGGCCGCGCGGATGCCTTCGACCGCGCCGACCAACTGACCCATGATCTCCGGCCGCTCGGGGTTGCCGAAATTCATGTTGTCGGTCAACGCCAGCGGCAGCGCCCCGACAGCGGTCAGGTTGCGCCAGCTCTCGGCCACGGCCTGCATGCCGCCGCGCACCGGGTCGGCCCGGCAATAGCGGGGAGTGCAGTCGGTCGCCAATGCCAATGCCTTGGTGTCGCCGACCCGAATCACCGCAGCGTCGCCGCCCGGCCGCTTGACCGTATTCCCCATGACCAGGTGATCGTACTGCTCCCAAACCCAGCGCTTTGAGGCGAGCGCCGGTGAGCCGATCAATTGCTTCAGACACGCGAGCGGGTCGCGGTCGGGGAGGGATGCCGGGTCGATCTCCGGCTCGGGGTCGGCACGCCGCCACGGCCGTTCGTAGACCGGCGCCTCGATCACTAGCGGCCCCACCGGAATGTCGGCGGCGGTCTCGCCCCGCATCCGGAGCACCAGACGGCCGGTCTCGGTGACCCGGCCGATCACCGCGAAGTCGAGCTCCCATTTCTCGAAGATGCGCCGCGCCTCGGCCTCACTACCCGGCCGCAGGACCATCAGCATCCGCTCCTGGCTCTCGCTGAGCATGATCTCGTAAGGGGTCATACCGGTCTCGCGCACCGGCACCAGGTCGAGGTCGAGCATGATGCCGAGCCCGCCCTTGCCGGCCATTTCGACCGAGGACGAGGTCAGCCCGGCCGCCCCCATGTCCTGGATCGCGACGATCGCGTCGCCCTGCATCAGCTCGAGACAGGCCTCGATCAGCAATTTCTCGGTAAACGGGTCGCCGACCTGCACGGTGGGCCGCTTTTCGCCGAGAGCCCCTGGGGCGTCGCCGCCAAATTCGGCCGAGGCCATCGTCGCCCCGTGGATGCCGTCGCGCCCGGTCTTGGCGCCGACATAGACGACCGCGTTGCCCGGCCCCGCGGCGGTCGAATAAAAGATCCGGTCGGCTCGGGCGATCCCGACGCACATCGCATTGACCAGGATGTTGCCGTTGTATGCGGGGTCGAACTCGAACTCGCCGCCGACCGTCGGCACCCCGACGCAATTGCCGTAGCCGCCGATGCCGGCGACGACGCCCGCGACCAGGTGCCGGGTGCGCGGATGGTCGGGGCTGCCGAAACGCAGCGAATCGAGGATCGCCACCGGGCGCGCGCCCATCGTGAACACGTCGCGCAGGATGCCGCCGACCCCGGTCGCTGCCCCCTGATAAGGTTCGATAAATGAAGGGTGGTTGTGGCTCTCGATCTTGAAGACGACCGCGTCGCCATCGCCGATATCGACAACCCCGGCATTCTCGCCAGGCCCGCAGATCACTCGCGGCCCGGTGGTCGGCAGGGTCTTCAGCCAGATCTTCGACGATTTGTACGAGCAGTGCTCGCTCCACATGACCGAAAAGACGCCGAGCTCGGTCAGGTTCGGGGTGCGGCCGAGGATCGCGACGGCGCGCTCGAACTCGTCGCCGCTAAGCCCATGCTCGGCGGCGAGCGCAGGGGTGACGTTGCTCCCGGCCGTCATCGGAGGGTTCGCAATCAATTTTTCCCCCGTTTCCGGGAGCGGCTCGCCCATCAAAAGCGATCATCCGCGCTATATTCTGGGCATCCGCTGACTCTGCTGAGAGAGTGCTCACGCTGCTAAAAGCAGTATAGAGGTTCGGTAGATGCGCCACATTTGACCTCGTTAATCTAATCGAATGTTCCAGCCGATCCGCTGAACGTCGGTGAAACGAACAAGAGAGAAATACGTCGTGTTGTTGTCGTAGCATGCCTGTGCAGAAGAATAAGGAATAAAGGTCGCGCTGAACCGAACGGTGTCTCCATTCCTGAGGCTGGATACCGCATTATAAAGCGGTGACCCGGCTCGAATTATCGTTGGTGGATGCGGTTGGGTATCATCGCTGCTAATGCCGTATGCGTAGTAGTTGCCCAAAGATAGCTCAATACCGATCCCACCACTTCTTAGATTGTAAGTGTCTACAGCTAGATCTAGGTGTATCCCCTTATCAGGAGTACGGTCGTCAATAGAACCGACCTCGCCTACCCACCCAGATACGTCACCCTTCGGTATCCTGGCGCAAAATTCTTCTCCTGAACTCGGCATCTATCTTGTCACGTTGTATGTCGTTTGGGGCACCGTCGTGGAGACTATTGTATTTCGATAGAAGATTGGTGAGTTCGCCTCTGCTCTGCGGGCACTTGGACGCTTTGTGCCTGAGCCCACGATGGAGACGCACCGCACTCATCGAGGCGAGGGCTACGGAGACGATCCGAGAGACGCGCATCTTCGCGATTAACCCACCACGCCAGCGTCTGGCTGCTCGCCAGTCACAGGCTGCCGTCCGCCAATTACCGCTGAGCCGGTCATGCGGGTACATTGCGATAGCGAGACGCGACAATCTCGCAATCGCTGTAAGTGCAAATCTTCAACGTCTCGGTCTCCAAGACTCACTGAGACTTGCGGAACGTTCCTTCACCCTCCAGACCTCATCAAGTAGGCCCAAGCGTAGGAAAGCGTCGAAGCGCGCCTTTTCCGATTTACCAACAATTATTCTAGTGATCATCTCTCCATGCTTTCTGAAGCAAGTCGCCGAAGCCAAACATGACCTCTGCGCAATCGATCTGCTCGCTATGCGGCATTTGGTCTCGCTGCATAAGGCCGTTCCCATTATCGTCGATCCGCGCTTCAACGCCCTCTCACCGAGCGGAGGTAATTGCGGTTCCGCACAGCCGCTATTGCAATGTCATTTCAGTGCGTTCGCCAGACCGGCGAAGAAAGCCTGGCCGTCGGTGCCGCCCAGGAGCGGGTCGGTGGCGTTTTCGGGATGCGGCATCAAGCCGAGCACGGTTCGGCTGTCGTTGAAGATGCCGGCGATCGCGCGCGCCGAGCCGTTGAAGTTTTCGGTGTCGTCGAGGCTGCCGTCGGCGGCGCAATAGCGAAAGGCGACGCGGCCCTCGCCTTCGAGCCGATCGAGGGTGTCGGGGTCGGCGGTGTAGCTGCCGTCGTGGTGCGCCGTCGCCACCCGGACCGTCTGCCCAGCCGCGTAGCCGCAGGTAAAGATCGTCTGGCTATTCTCGACGCGCAGATGAATGTCGCGGCAAACGAAGCGCAGGGAGCGGTTCGGCAGCAGCGCGCCCGGCAAGATCCCGGCCTCGGTCAGGATCTGAAACCCGTTGCAGATGCCAAGCACCGGCGTCCCCCGATCGGCCCTCGCGCGCACTTCGCGCATGATCGGCGAATGCGCCGCCATTGCCCCGCAGCGCAAGTAATCGCCATAGGCAAAGCCGCCGGGCAATACGATCAGGTCGGTTTGGGGCAGGCTTGCCTCGCGATGCCAGACCCGAGCCGGCTCATGCCCGGTCGCCCGCTTCAGCGCCATGCAGACGTCCTGCTCGCGGTTCGAGCCGGGAAAAATGATGACAGCGGCCTTCATGAGCATGCCTCGGCGATCATGGCGGTCAAATACTCTGCGGAACCCAATGGTTCAAGCAATGGAACCCTGGCGCGTCGCCCCAGTTGGTCTTGCGCCGGGGTGCGCGCGGCCGACAGGTTGCGGCTGGCTCGACGCTGTCCGAAACTCGGGGCTACTCAAAAGAGCTATCAGTGAATTCTAAAGAGGTATCGGTGGATTCGTCATGCCGGCCGGAATGAGCGGCATCGACCTCGCCCATGCGGCGACGCGGCTGCGGCCCGGGTTGAAGGTATCGTTGACCTCGGGCTATGCCGACGCGGTGCGAGAGGCGCTTTCGGGCGGCGCGGAATTCCCGTTTCTCGCCAAGCCCTATAGGGCGCCAGTATGAGAGAAAAGCTCAGGGAGACTTTGGCGGAACGTCCGCGGCTCCACTCGGCATGATTTCAATCGTGTAGTCTTCGATGACCGGATTGGCGAGCAATTCCTGGCACATAGCCTCGAGCTGCACGCGGGCGCGGGCCATGTCGGTTTCGGAGAGATCGACTTCGATCAGCTTGCCCTGCCGCACTTCGCCGATGCCGGCATACCCCAAAGATGCGAGCGCGTTGCCGATCGCCTTGCCTTGCGGGTCGAGCACGCCGGGTTTGAGGGTGACGCGCACACGCGCTTTCATGGCGATGACCGCCGGCAGGGTGACCTCGCCTCCGATATGGCGGGGCGGAGGCCGGCGAACAATCCCGGCCGGCACCTCATCCGGAGCCCACGTCCCGCCACGGCGTCGTCTCGGGCTGCCATCCTGCAAAGCGGAAGAGGGCCCGGCGATCGGACCCGTCGCTCGCGGGCAACGCGATCAGCGCGCTCGATACGGTGCCGTAGCCGTCGGTGCGAAACCGCATCGCGGCACTCGCCGGCTCGCCTGGCGGGGCGCGGGTGCTGCCGAGCAGCGACTCCCACCCGGCCCAATCGCCGCGGTCGGGATCAGGCGCCGGCCATTCGCGAAAGGCCGGCATCGCCAGCTCGATGCGCCTGGTGCCGAGATCGTCGACATCGCCGGCAGCGATCAGGGACAGCCCCTCCTTCAGCGGGCGGACCTCGATCCGCGCGCCGTCGGCATGACGCAGCCAAAACCCGTCGCGCTCGTCGGCGACGATCAGGTTGAAGCTGCGGTAGGAAGTAGGGTCGAGAAATGACAAGGCCTCGGCCGCGGCGACGGCATCGGCATGGTCGAGCGCTTCCAGCACCAATTCGCCGCGCGATCGCCGGCCGGGCAGCGGGCCCGAGCGAGCCGGTCCGGTTCAGCACCGCGGCGACGACACCCCAATCGTTGATCCCGAGCCACGACCCGCCGGCCAGCACGTCGAGCCCAGCCACCACCTCGGGCCGGTCCGGCCAATGCCGAGCGGGCGGCAGCCACGGCCCGGTCGATCATCTCGTCGCGATTGGCGCCGAGGATGACCGGCCAAGCGATGGTCCGGCCGGCGCAGGATCACCACGGTGCACATTCGGTCCCCGAGAATTCCGCTCGAATATTCTGACATTCCCGGCTTGCGACCGCTAGATTTGCCGCGCCATATCGTCGGAAGGCAACCATTGCGCAGCGCCGTACAGCTCGGGTGAGAGGACGATGACCACCTTTGCCGACCGCGAGAGGGAGTTCGAGAACCGGTTCAAGCACGACGAGGAGCTCCGGTTCAAGGCCACCGCCCGCCGCAACCGGATGCTGGGGCTGTGGGCGGCGCAGCATCTCGGCCTCGACGACGACGCGGCGGAAGCCTACGCCAGGGACATCGTCGCCGACGCAGTTCCAGGCCGGCGGCGACCAGCGCGTCCTCGACAAGCTCCTCGCCGATCTCGCCGCCCAGGACCCGAGCATCACCCCGGCCCGCATCAGCTTCGAGCTCGAGCACTTCGCCGAACAGGCCAAGCAGCAGCTGACGAACGAATAAGGCCTCTTCACACCGGCGTCTTTACGGTCTTTACACCGGCCGGTCGCCCTTGACCGTGACCCGGTGGCCGGAGCGGGTGTGCGGCCAGTAATCCCACATCGCGTGGTGCTGGACGCAGCGATTGTCCCAGAAGGCGATCGAATTCTCCTGCCAGTGAAAGCGGCATTGGAACAGCGGGTTCGCCATGTGCTCGTAGAGATAGCGCAGGATGCCCTCGCTCTCGTCGACGCGGAATGCCGTGAATGTGGCGGGTGAACCCCTTGTTGACGTAGAGCGCCTTCTTGCCGGTCACCGGATGGGTGCGCACGATCGGGTGATCGGCACGCGGGTATCTCTCGGCTTGTCCGCGATGCCGTAATTCGCGTATTGGCCGCGATAGTGCTCGCCGGTATGCTCGGCGGTCAACCCGTCGAGATAATTCTTCATCCGGTCGCGACAGCGCGTCATAGGCGGCATACATGCTGGCGAACAGCGTGTCGCCGCCATTGGGTGGGCATTTGCGGATGTAGAGGATGCTGCCCATCGGCGGCTCGGGATCGCACGACACGTCGCTGTGCCAGCCTTCGCCGTTGGCGCGTGGGCTGTCCTTGTCAGCGTGGATGATCATCAATTCGGGCTTGCCCGGCGCCGAGGGTGCGGCCGGATGGATGTGCAGATCGCCGAACAGCCGGCCGAAAGCGAGATGCTGGTCCTCGGTCAAATGCTGGTCGCGAAAGAAGATCACTGAGTTCTCGGCAAGCGCGCGATGCAGCTCGTCGAGGGTGCGATTGCCGAGCGGTTTCGCCAGATCGACGCCGCCGACTTCGCCGCCGATGATCGGCGTCAGCTTGTCGACCGTGATCGTGTCGTAGGGCCCGCCCTCGTCGGCGGCATATTTGAGGCGAGGGCCGTTGCGGCTGCGTAACGAACTCATCAGCTCCTCCTGTGACCTGGCTATTCAGCCGAAAACGCGGCGGAAGATCGTGTCGACGTGTTTGAGGTGATAAGCGGCGTCGAACAGCTGGTCGATCGTCCGCACCGAGAGATGGCGGCCGATTTCGGGGTCGGCCTTGAGCCGGTCGGCGAAATGGCCTTCGCCGCGCCAGGCAGCCATCGCGTGCCGCTGAACGGCGGCATAGGCGTCCTCGCGGCTCATCCCGGCCTGCGTCAGGGCGAGCAGCACGCGTTGGGAATCGACGAGCCCGCCCAGTGATTCGAGGTTCTCGCGCATCCGCTCGGGATAGACCACCAGCCGGTCGACGAGCCCGCTCAGCCGCGCCAATGCGAAATCGAGGGCGATTGTCGCATCGGGCGCGATCACGCGCTCGACCGAGGAATGCGAGATGTCTCGCTCGTGCCACAGCGCCACGTTTTCGAGCGCCGGCGTCACGGTCGCGCGCACCAGCCGGGCGAGCCCGGTCAGATTCTCTGACAGAACCGGGTTGCGCTTGTGCGGCATCGCCGAGGAGCCTTTTTGCCCGGGCGCGAAATATTCCTCGGCTTCGCGGAGTTCGCGTGCGCTGCAGGTGGCGGATCTCGGTCGCCAACCGCTCGATGCCGGCGGCGATCAGCGCCAGGGTCATGAAATACTGCGCGTGCCGGTCGCGCGGGATCACTTGGGTCGAGATCGGCTCGGGTTCGAGCCCGAGCTGCTTGGCGACATAGGCCTCGACCGCGGGGTCGATGTTGGCAAAGGTGCCGACCGCGCCTGAGATTGCACAAGTCGCGATTTCCTTGCGCGCGGCCACGAGCCGGTCGCGGTCCCGGGCGAATTCGGCCCAGTGCCCGGCGAGCTTGAGACCGAAGGTGGTCGGCTCGGCATGGATGCCGTGGCTGCGGCCGATGGTCGGCGTGTATTTATGCTCGAGGGCGCGCCGCTTCAGCGCCGCCAACAGCGCATCGAGATCGGCCAGCAGCAGATCCGCCGCGTCCTTCAGCTGCACCGCAAAAGCGGTGTCGAGCACGTCGCTCGAGGTCATGCCCTGATGCACGAACCGCGCCTCGGGGCCGACATGTTCGGCGAGGTTGGTCAGGAACGCGATCACGTCGTGATGCGTCTCGCGCTCGATCTCGTCGATGCGTTCGATATCGAAGGCGCCGTGCTCCCGGACTGCCCGCGCCGCGCTCTCAGGGATAACCCCGAGGCCAGCCTGCGCGTCGCAGGCATGGGCCTCGATCTCGAGCCAGATCCGGAAGCGGTTTTCCGGCTCCCAGATCCGGGTCATCTGCGGGCGGCTGTAGCGCGGGATCATGGTGGCGGCTTCTGCGCCGTCGGCAGCGGCACCAGCGGCTTGGCCATCAGCGCCTCGTCCCAATAGCGCCCGTTCTGTTTCAAGGAATTCTTCTCGACGCCGTATTCGATGAAACCGAAGCTCTCATATAGGCGCTTTGCCGGCGCGTTGTCGGTGACGACGCTCAACTGGAGTATCTCGACTTGCCCCCGCGCATGGTCCGTGACTGCTGCGACCAGCCACCGGCCGACGCCGGCCCTCCTTGCCTGCGGCCGAACATACATGCCCACCAGCACGCCTTTGTGAGCCTCTTTCCGGCCTTGCCTCGGAAAAAACCCGGCGATGCCGAGCAAATCGGCGCCGCGAAATGCGGCGAATACCGGCGCGCGTTCGAGGCGTTGGGCGAACCATGAGACGGGCTCGGCGCTTTCCGCCGCAAAGGTGCTGCCGAAGGCTTCCGGGTTCCGCTCCAGCGCCTCGAGCCGGATTTGGCGATAGAGCGCCGCATCCGCCGGCAGCAATCTCCGCACCTCGATTTTTCGGGCTGGGATCTCTGTGGCCGGCACTTCAGCGGCGCTCCGTCAGAATTTCGCCGGCGGGATCGTAGCCGAAACGGGCGAGGGCCGCGAGCATATGCGGCGGCAGGGGTGCGGCGACCGCGATCGGCGGCCGGCCCGGGTAGAGCGGCAGCGAAATCGCGCGGGCGTGCAACATCAGCGGAGCGCTGTTGCCGACGCGGCCATAGACCGAATCGCCAACGACCGGACAGCCTAGCGCTGCGCAATGCACGCGGATTTGGTGCGTCCGCCCGGTGCACGGCCGCAATTCGAGCCAGGCGCGGCCGTCGGCCATGCCCAGCATCCGGTAATCCGTGATCGCGCGCTGTCCCTCGGGATCGACGACCATCCGCCAACCGGCGGTTCGGGCAAGTTTCCGGAGCCCGATCTCGACCCGTCCCTCGGCCTCGGCCGGCGCTCCGTCGACGATCGCCCAATAGACTTTTTCCACCTGGCCGGCGGCGAACAGCGCGCCCAACCGCCGCAACGCCTTTGGATGGCGGCCGAGCACCAGGCAGCCGCTGGTGTCCCGGTCCAAGCGGTGGGCGAGGGCAGGGGGGTGGGGCAGGCCGAAGCGCAGCGCCGCGAACCCGCTTTCGAGGTTCGGGCCGCCGCCCGGTCCCGGATGCACCGCGATCCCCGCCGGCTTGTCGACGACCAGGACGAGGCCGTCGCGATAGAGGACGCGATCGACGAGCAAAGGCCCTTCACCCCAGCCCCCGGATCGGGTCCGCGGCAGGCTCTCTCCCCGCAAGCGAGGCGAGGGAGCGAGTCGCGGCGCGGTGGCCCTCAACCGTGGCACAAAGACGAGCCGAGAAAGGCCCGCGCTACTCGGCCGCGTCGCGTTTGGGCGCGGCGGGGCGGAACTGGCGGCGCCGCGCGTCCCACTCGTCGGCGCCGACGCGCTGGAACATCTCGCGCACGGTCATTTCCTTCGGCGGTGCGGGATGGCGGTGGATCGCCCTCAGTTCCGAGAGCTTCTCCTCGCAGATGCCGACGACGCATTTGATCAAGAGGCCCGGCAAGATCGCGAGCTTGTAGCCCATGGCCTCGGCCTCGCGCAGGTCGAGATCGGGCGTCTTGCCGCCGTAGACGACATTCAGCAGGCACGGGCCGCCGACCAGGTGCGGCACCGCGGCGACTTCCTCGAGCGTCTGCGGCGCCTCGACAAAGGCCATCTCGGCACCGGCAGCGAGGGCGGCGTTGGCGCGGGCGACCGCCTCGTCAAAGCCGGCGACGGCGCGCGCATCGGTGCGGGCGATGATCAGGAAATCCGGGTCCCGGCGGGCGGCCACGGCGGCGCGGATCTTGGCCAGCCAGTCCTCGCGCGGAACGATCTCCTTGTCGTCGAGGTGGCCGCATTTTTTTGGGAAGCCCTGGTCCTCGATATGGATACCGGCGACCCCGCTGCGCTCGAACTCGCGCACGGTGCGAAAGACGTTCAGCTCGTTGCCGTAGCCGGTATCGGCGTCGGCGATGACCGGCAGCTCCGCTGCCGCGGCGATCCGCTCGGCGTTGCCGACCATCTCCGACATCGTGACCAGGCCGAAATCGGGATAGCCCAAGGTCGCCGCGGTGCCGGCCCCGGTCATGTAGACCGCGTCGAAGCCGGCCTGCGCGATCAATTTGGCCGTGATGCAATCATAGGCACCCGGCGCCACCACCATCCCGTCCCGGTGAAGCATCGCGCGAAAGCGGCCCCTCTGGGTCATTTCTTTCTCCATGCCAGCCGGAGGAGGCTAGGTCCCCTTCGCGCCGCCGTCCAGTGCGAGTTCAGGCCTGGCGGAACCGAATTGCGAACAGGCCAAGAACACCGATCCCGAGCATGCCGAGCGACGCCGGCTCCGGCACGGAGCTCGGGATAGTGCCCGGCTGAAACAGATCGGCGAGGCTGTTCGCGCCGCACGCTGCCCCGATGCATTGGCCCAGCTGGAAGATCTGCTCCATTGTCAACAGATCTGAGGCGTGGGTGTAATAGGTCGCGTCAGAGTAGGCGTTGCCCTTGGCGTCGGGCGAGATGACGATCTCAGGAATTGTATACTGCGCGCTGTCGCCGCCTTCCGATTCGTCCCACCACAGGACGATCAGCCCGTTGTTCTTAAACGCCTGCGAGGCTTCGATTTCGGGAACCACGATCGATAGGAAATTGTCGCCCTCGGCGACCGCCGCCTGGTCGCCGGTATAGTGCACGCCCTGGTAAGTGAAGCCGCCGGTCAGCGGGCTGTGCATTTCGTTATATTGGTCGGGTGTGATCCAGTTGTATTTGGCGACCGTGTTGTTGGCGAGATCGGTTGACAGCTGCTGCAGAGGCGCGTAATGCGAAACTTCGCCCGGACCGTTGGTATCCGAAAAGAAGACCTGCGGATCGTGCTTGGCCGCGTAGTTGTACTGATCGCTGCCGTTATAGGGGTTGATGTAGCCGGGGTTGCTGCCCGATTGGCTGGTGAGCGGCACGGTCCACTGGCTCTGCGGCAGCACCGTGTTGGTGCTGAAATTCATGTCGATGTCTTCCTGGTACGATTTCCAGGAGACACCGTTTTGCCGCATCTGGCCAGTCAGATGCGGCACAGTGTAGATGTTGCCGTTGGCCGCCGACGGGTCGTTGTCGGTTGCGTTGCCGAGGTTCGAGCCGGCTTCGGAATAGATGTAGTTCGGCTCCGACGGGTGGGTGGCATCGGCGCTCTGGTAGTTTGTCGCGAACGAGGTCATCGCCGCGTTCGGGTTGCCGGGGGTGATCAGGCTGTTGACATAGGGCGCCGCCGGGTTGCCCAAGATCTGCTCGGGCGAGGTGTCGGAGGCGGGCTGGGTGAAGTTGTGGTTTTCCTCGGCGATGACAAACACCGTCTGGATCGGCGCGGCATAAGCCGGCGCGCCGAGAGTGGTGGCGGCCAGCAGGCCCAAAGCGAGTTGGTGGATGCGCATGGTCAGCCTCGTGTAGTTGAGAGCGGTCAGGTTACCGGGTCGATTGCGAGGCTTTTGTTGCAGCGCGCTGAAGCTTAGGTGACGGATCTGCCGGCATCGGTCCCGTTGCCGCCCGGCAGCGCGCGATCTAGGTTGCGTAACGATGGCGGAGGGAGCCGATGTACAGCTTTAACCTGAAGACCGAGCAGGCGTTCGACCCGAAAAAGCACCTGGAACGGGTGCTGGGCACGGCCGGTGAGGGCGACACGACCATCGCCTGCTGGGAGCCGGGCCAGACCAGCCCCTATCACTGCCACCCCGACGCGACCGAGATCTACTTCTGCTTCGAGGGCGGCGGCACCATGCGCACCCCCGACAAAACGATCGCGATCGAACCGGGAGCGTTCATCGTCCATCCGCGCGGCGAATTGCACGAGTACATCAACGGCCCGCTGCGGACTGTGCTGTTCCGTGTCCGCTATGGCGAGGCGATGTCCGGGCGCACCAAGGAATGGCCGAGCAACCCCGCCTGGAAGCCGCGCCCCGAGGACGTCGAGTATTTCAAGCAGAAACCGGCGGGCTGAGGAACCTCGCGATGGTCCCCGTGTCGGCGCGAAACATCGAGTTCGTTGCCACCTGCGACCAGGGCGGCCGCGGCGACGGCGTGCAGGTCATGGTCCATAAGGGCCATGCCTTTGTCGGCCATATGTTCAGCGACGGCTTCACCATCGTCGACGTCCGCGACGCGAAAAACCCGCGCACCGTTAACTTCGTCGCGGCGCCACCCAATTCGCGAGCGTTTCATCTGCAGACGCACGAAGACCTGCTGCTGACGGTGAACTCGCCGAATATCTGGGTGTTGCAGAGTTATTCCGATCCGAACGACTATTTCAAGGGGTCGATCACCGACACCTTCACCCGGCGGGAGAAGGAATTTGCCGCAGGGCTGCGGGTCTACGACATCTCGCGCCCGGCCGAGCCGCGCGAGATCGCCTTCATGCCCGTCGAGGGGCTGGGGCTGCATCGCCTCTGGTATGTCGGTGGCCGCTATGCCTATGCCTCCGCGCATTGGGAGGGCTATACCGACCATATCCTCGCGATCATCGATATGAAGGAGCCGACCCGGCCCGAAATCGTCGGCCGCTGGTGGCTGCCCGGCATGCATGCGGCCGGCGGCGAGACTCCGGTCTGGCCAAAGGGGCGGCGCTATGCGCTGCATCACGCGATCGTCGCCGGCAATCTCGCCTATGGCGCTTGGCGCGACGGTGGGCTGACGATCCACGACGTGTCCGATCCGACCGCACCAAACTTGCTCGGCCGGCGCAACTGGTCGCCGCCGTTCGGCGGCGGCACCCACACGCCGTTGCCACTGCCCGACCGCAACCTGCTGATCGCGGCGGACGAAGGAAATCTGGACAACTGCGCCAACGGCATCCAGCGCTGCTGGGTGTTCGACGTGCGCGATCCGGCGAACCCGGTCTCGATCGCCACCCTGCCGACCCCGGACGAGGAGGATTACTGCGCCAAGGGCGCCAAGTTCGGCCCGCACAATCTGCACGAGAATCGGCCGGGCTCGTTGGTCAGCTCGACCCTGGTGTTCGCGACCTATCAGAACGCCGGTGTGCGGGTGTTCGACATTTCCGACCCGTTCCAGCCTCGCGCGGTTGGGCATTTCGTCCCTCCGCCGCCGGTGAAGATGGTCGATCCGCGCCCGAACCGGCCCCGGGTGATCCAGTCCAACGATGTCTATGTCGGTCCGGATGGGCTGATGTACCTGACGGATGTCAACGCCGGGCTGACAATTCTGCAATATCGCGGATAATGTCCGACGCGGCCCTGGGCATGGCTTCGGTATCGGCCCCCTCAGAATGCGGACCAAGCGGGGCTATTGCGTCAGATTGACACCCGCGGTCCGGTACACGGCGGCCACGGTCGGCGACGAGGCGGTGCTCGCAGCCGGCGCCGTTGTCGAGGGGTTGACGGCGACGGGCTCGACGGCGACCGCCGCCACCCCGGCATATCTCATCCCGAGCTCTTCGGCGGCGCGCGGCGACAGATCGATGATAAAGCGGCGGTGGAAGGGGCCGCGGTCGTTGATTTCTGACGATCACCGAGCGTCCGGTGTCGAGATCGGTCACCTTGGCGCAGGAGCCGAGCGGCAGCGAGCGATGCGCGGCGGTGGGCGTCACCGCATCGAGCCGCTCCCCGCTGGAGGTCCGGCCGCCGACCAGGTCGTACCATGCCGCCTGGCCGATTTCCGCGGACCCGACCGCGCGTGTGGCGCCCCAATAGCGGTCGCCCGGATCGGCGCCGCGATCGTCGGGCCGATACGAGACCGCATGCCGGTAGCGGATCCGCGCTTGACGATACCGGGCCAACCGCGACGGTGATCGGGCCTGCGCCTGCCGCGGCAAACTTCGGGGTTTCTCGGTTCGATTTGCAGATTTCTGGTGGCCGGCGTCGGGGGGCTGGCTGGGCTGGTGCGAGGCGGTCTTTTCCGGGGTTTTGGCCATCGCGCCGGCGGAGGCCATCAACAGAGCGAGGGATATGCCGATCGTCTGACGCAAGGGCATCCGACATCGTCTCCTTCTGGTTGAGCAATCCCGCGCCGCGGGCACGAGCGAGCGGGCCGCCATGCCAACTGTATCGGATGGGCTTGGGAATGCAGATCGGTGTCGTCCCGGATTGTTGCCGACGCATCCGGGTAGGACAGGGAGGGACGACCCAAGCTAAACAGGGTAAATCGGCCCTGTCAACCTCTGTGCACTTTCTTTTTCGGCAGCCTTTTGCCCGGCCGTGGTCGGTTCAGCTAGGCATTGCGTCGCAGCCGAAGGCGTATTGCTCCAATCCTTGAGTTTTATTCTTTAGCGCGGCCGCTGTGTTGTGCAACTCTCGACGCGGTTGGATCGGCAAAGGGACGCCGGCGTCATCGCGGCTGCCGGTCTTGGAGGTTTCTTAACCCGGTGTTTAAGATTTGTTAACGCGGGGTCGGCGTCCGAACAAGACGGCGATTTGTTTATTTAAGCCCTCTCGGTCGCGCCCCGATTGATTACCCCGGGGGCGAGAAGCGGTCGATCCAGTGGCGGGCGATGTCCTCGCGGCGGCAGATCCACAGCCGGTCGTGGGCGCGGATATATTCGATAAACCGGATCAAGGCCTTGGCGCGGCCGGGGTGACCGGTCAACCGCATGTGCAGCCCGACTGACATCATGCGCGGCCGATCGGCCCCCTCCTCGTAGAGCAGGTCGAAGCTGTCGCGCAGAAACGCGAAAAAATCCTCGCCCGAGCCGAACACGCCGCGCCCGAATTTCGAATCGTTGGTGGTCAGCGAATAGGGCACGACCAGGTGCGGCTTGTCGCCAACCCGCACCCAGTAGGGCAGCTCGTCATTGTAGGTGTCGCTGTCGTAGAGGAACCCGCCATGCTCGACCAACAGCCGGCGGGTGTTTTCCGAGGGAGCGTAGCGGCAATACCAGCCGAGCGGAGTCTTGCCGGTGGTCTGACGGATCAGAGCCACGGCTTCGGCGATCTGGCGGCGCTCCTCGGCCTCGGGCAAGCCTGGGTGGTTGGTCCAGCGGTAGCCGTGGCTGCAGATGTCCCAGTCGCTGGCGGCGATCGCGGCGGCGGCCGGCGGGTTGGCCTCGAACGCGCGGGCGCAGCCGAAGATCGTGACCGGCACCTGGAAGCGGGTGAAGATCCGATGGAGGCGCCAAAACCCGACCCGCGCGCCGTATTCGAACATGCTCTCGGCGGCGAGGTCGCGACCCAGAACCCCGAGGTCGCTGCCGAGCATCTCGGTCAGCCCGCCCTCCGAGACACCGTCGCCGGCCGGATATGACAATTCCGAGCCTTCCTCGAAATTGATCACGAAATTGACTGCGATGCGCGCCCCGCCGGGCCATCCGGCATGCGGCGGCTCGGCGCCGTAGCCGACAAAATCGCGGGTCATGGCTTCTCTCCGGGTAGGTCGGGGTACCATCCGCGGCGCAATATCTCCTCGAGCGTATAGGGGCATGTGGCGGGCGAATTGCCGGCCGCGTCGATCTCGCCGTGACCCCGCAGCGCCAATTCGGCCTGCTCCCGGCCATCTTCATAGAGCCTTGGCAGCAGGGCTTCGAGGTCTCGGCGCAGTGTCGGCGAAAGCGTGTCGGCGAGGGCTGCGCGCGCGTCGGCGACCGATGCCATCCAGCCAAACCGCGGCTGCCGCGCCGGGGAATGTGCGAGCTTAAGAAAATGCTCGATGATGCGGCGGACCTGGCTGCGCACTGCGTTGCGCTCGCTCTTGCCCAAATCCTCGATCTCCTCGGCGACGTGCTCGCGGTCGAAGCGATTGTCGGTTGCCGCCATCTCGCGCAGCACCGCCGCCTGGTGCTGGGTCCAGGCGTAGAAATCATCCTCGTAGCGCGGTCCGTCGGGCATTAGTCGATGCTCCGATATCGGGTGACCACCGACCCGGCAGTGGCGAGTGCGGGAGAACTCTCGCGGCTTGGCTTTGCGTCGCCTTTATCATGGATCGGACGAAACCGGATACCAATCCTCGCGGCAGATATCGTCGAGCGAGTAGGGACAAACCTGGGGGAGGGCCTCGGCGGCGTCCGCCTCGCCGTACCGGCGCAGCCCGCGCGCCGCATTGCGCCGCGCCTCGGCATAGAGCCGGGCGAGAGCGGCCTCGGCATCGTGCCGCAGGGTCGGGGTGATCTTGTCGAACAGAGCCTGGCGGGAGTTGTCGATCGTGTCCATCCAGTCGAGGCGAGGCCGATCGGCCGGCGAATGAGCAAGCTTCAGCAGGTGCTCGATGATGCGGCGAATCTGGCTGCGCACCGCGTCGCGCTCGCTCTTGCCCAAATCCTCGATCTCCTCGGCGACGTGCTCGCGGTCGAAGCGGTTGTCGGTTGCCGCCATCTCGCGCAGCACCGCGGCCTGGTGCTGCGTCCAGGCGTAGAAATCATCCTCGTAGCGCGGTCCGTCCGGCATAAGTCTCGATGCTCCAAAATCGGCCGACAGAATACGCCGACGATGGCGGGGAGGGGAGACCGCAGCGAGCACGGAGCAACCCCTCTGTCCGCGCCGGGCTACGCCGTCGCGCGCTCCTGTTCCGCCTGTTTTTTGCAGGTCGAGAACGAGTGGAGCAGGATGGCTTCGAGGAAATTCCTCACCGGCTGACGCGTTCGTCGGCCCGGACAGTATCGCGCTCGCGGCGGGCATCCGGCGGGGTTATCCGGCTACCCCTTGCCGAACCGGCGTTTGGGGTTGCCGGACCGGCCTTTCGAAAACCGGCCCCGAGCGTCGCGCCCCGGCGCCCGCGGTTTTTGCATTGAATCTACCAGCACAGCGCTGCTCCTCTACGATCCGGCGCCCCTCTCCCGAACGCCCGTTTCGGAGGCCAGGATGGGATACGATTATGGCAATTTTAGCGGTGCTTCTGCCGCAACGGGGGCGGAAAAGCCTTTAGCCTGCGGGCTCGACACTCTGGACAGCGCCTTCCGCCTCTTGCTCGTGCTTTTGACCGCCGCTCGCCGGGGCCCAACGCATTGGTTTCCTGCCCACCAGGAAGCGCGGTATAAGGGGCGAACTCGGAAGCCAAGGACACCCAAGACGGTGCAGAGGCAAACTACAACAGGAGAGTTCAACCCAAGCGTCGATCTCCCCTACGAGCTACGTCTCAGGGATTTCGAGATGGCTATGCAGGATGTCTATGATTTCCTCTATGACGTGAACCAGCTTTTGTTGGGAAAAGGCCTGCATCGCATGGATGACATGCTGCGCCCTGCTGCCATGTCAGGCATGATCTCTGACATGCTCACCGCGAGCATGGCGAAACACTCGCGGGTCCTTGTCGAAAACCACCATTTTAACGGCCATCCGGATTTGATCGTACAGGGCCGGTATTCCCAAAATTCCATTCGAGCCGGCGAGCACGGCATCGAGATCAAGAGCACCAGAAAGGCCGGCGGGGCAGTCGATACCCACGGCGCCCGTGATCAATGGATGAGCGTCTTTGTGTATAAGACTGATCACACGACCGAGCCGGCGGACGACAGAGCACCAATGCGTTTCACTGAGGTATATCTTGCCCGAGTGACGGTGGCAGATTTTCGCCGCAACGCGCGTGGAGAATTAGGCACCCGCACCGCGACGCTCGACAGGGCTGGCATTCAGAAGCTACGTGCGAACTGGATTTACCGTAGCCAATGACGACAGTTTGGGAATCGCCATTTCAGCCATCCTTACATACCGAGTATCGCACTCGACGCCGATGCTGTGGTGACCGAGCACATTGGCTGCAGCCATTGTTGAACCGGCCCCGGCAAACGGGTCAAGGATTACACCTTCACCCAGTGGAAGGATGGCCCGTACCACTTGGCGAAGGAAAGCCTGCGGCTTAAGCGACGGATGCGGAGCCAGGGTCCGCTCGACTTTTGGTGTCGGCCCGGACTTGATAACGTCGCCAAAGGGGCGATCTTCGGAGAGGCGGCGGAAGCCACCAGTTTTCCAGTTCCGCAAATTGTCCTGCGCTCGACCGTCAAGCGGGCGGCGTAACATTACCCACGGCTCCCACATCGCGCGCGGGATCACGCTCACGTCGGGAAATTCAAGGTGAGCGTTCTTTGGGCGATCACCGCCACGCATTGTCATTACTAATCGAACGATGCTGCCGCGCAGCTCTAGTCCCGACTCCACCATTGCCGATGCGACGATGTGCGACAGCAAGGGATTACTCGCTATCAGGATATTTGCGCCCGGCACAGTCACACGCGCGAGCAGAGAGCCGAGGTGCTTGAAAAATCCGTGCAGCGCTTCGCGATCTTCACCGTCGAGAACCGTAAACCGTGGCAACGGTGCGCGCTTGTGACCATCAAACGAAGGCGGTATCCGCCAGATCCCGCCTCGCCCGCTACGCAGCTTTCGCTGTTCCTCTGCGCTATATTCCACTAGGCCGTAAGGCGGGTCCGTCACTACCGCATGAATTGAAGTCGGGTCGCGGCTAGCCAGCCAGTCGAAACAGTCCGCCTGATAAAATTCCGCTTTGCCAGTCGCAAAAGCTGGCTCGAACGCGGAGGGCTCGTTCTGGCCGCTTCCGGCGACCTTGAGACCATAGCGGCCTCGACCAATGCGCTCGAACACTTCGGGCGTGTTCAGGTTCAAATACGACCGCACTGAAGATGGGGCTACTGCTCCGATTTGGTTTTCAACCGCTCGATGAATTGCCGCGACCGAGGCCGCTCCGCCGATGCCCAACAGGTAGCGTATGATCGAATTGCGGATGTTGCCCGGTGCGTATGTCATGGAAATCCAGAGACGTTTAGACGTTTTCTGCCAAATCAACCTCGCGTTGTCAATGCAAACCGGACGATGGCCCCGCGGCGTGAGCGGTCATCTCCTTGATCTGGTCGATCGGGGAGACGGCGTCCGCGGGCGATTTCACGATGCGACCTGGAGGGGGAACGTGCGAAGGAGGCGGCGGATTGCATCCGCCCTACACGCTGGCAGGTTGAGGTGACCGCGCGGCGAGGCCGAGGCTGATGGCCGGCAGGGTGCGGGCGGGCATCGGGCGCGGCGGCCGCGGCTTCACCGCAGGCGTTGGCGCTATGGGATCGTCAGCACCATTCGGAAGCGGGCGGCGCCGCGCATCATCCGCGCGTAGGCCTCCGGCGCGCGTGCGAGCGGCATTGTCTCGATCATCGGACGTACGCCCGACAGCGCGCTGAAGCCGAGGGTGTCCTCCGAATCGATCGACGCGCCGGCGGCGTGGCCCACGACGCTGCGGCTGGCGCCGATCAGCTGCAGCGGGGAGACCTGGATCGGCTCGGCATCGACGCCGACCACGACGAGGCGGCCGCGCACCGCGAGCCCGTCGATCGCGGCCGTCATCGCCTGGGCGGCGGTGACGGTCGCCAGCACGGCCCGCGCGCCACCGAGGCGGTTGAGCGCCGCCGCGACGTCCTCGCTCGCATTGTCGATGAAGTGGTGCGCGCCGAGCTTGCGGGAGAGCGCCTCCTTGTCGGCGCCGCGTGCGATCGCGACGGTGCGGAAGCCGAGCTTGTTCGCGAACTGCACCCCGAGATGGCCGAGACCGCCGATACCGAGGATCGCGACCAGATCGCCAGGCATCGCCCCGCTGTGGCGCAGCGCATTGAAGGTCGTGACCCCGGCGCAGAGCATCGGTGCTGCTTCGGCGGCGCCAAACTCGTCGGGGATCGCGACGAGCGCGTCGGCGGGAGCCAGCATCGCCTCGGCATAGCCGCCGTCGTAGGAGATGCCGGGTATGCGCAGGTTGCGGCAGTCGATCAACCAGCCACGCCGACACGGCTCGCAATGCCCGCAATGCCCGCCAAACCAGCCGACGCCGACGCGCTGCCCGGCGCGCCAGCCGACCACGCCGGCGCCGAGCGCATCGATCACGCCGGCGATTTCGTGCCCAGGGATGCGCGGGAGGGAGAGGCCGGGCCACTGCGCCTCGACGGTCAGACTGTCGCTGTGGCACACTCCGCAGGCTTCGACGCGGACGCGGACCTCGCCCTCTCCCGGCTCGGGCACGTCACGCTCGACGAGTTCGAGCGGGCCGCCGGCCCGCGTCACTTGAACCGCCCGCATCTTGGCCATCGCCGCCTCCTTCAAGTCGGGGGCAGCATGCCGTACCCCGGTGCCGGGGAGCAAGCGCAGGGCGGATGCAATCCGCCATCCGGGCCATTGTTGGTGCGTGGCTGTTTCATCAAAGGGCCGGCGTCGGTTGCGCCACGATGCGGCTGGGCGGCATGGCGAAGGAGGCGGATTACCTCCGTCCTACCCCTTGCTGAGGAGGTCCGGGCCAAGGAATGGCAGGGTTTCCCTGCGTCGGTCACGCATTCGCTGCACCTCACCCAGCGCCGACGTTGAGGACGGTCAGCGCCAGGGCTTGGGCGCGGGGCACGAGGGTGTCGAGGCGGCACCATTCGTCGTCGGTGTGGGCGTTGCCGCCGATCGGGCCGGTGCCGCACAGGGTGGGGGTGCCGAGGGCCGCGGTGAAGCCGCTGTCGGCCGAGCCGCCGGTCGCTTCGCCGCCGACGCCCGGCATGCCGAGGCTTGCGGCCGAGCGGGCGTAGGCGTCGAGCAATGCGCGGCTCGCTTCGTCCTGCTCTAACGGCAGAAAGTTGCCCTCGCGCAGGATGCGGCTCTCGCTGCCCGGCAATTCGCTGTAGTTCAAGATCTCGCGCACCTCGGCGAGGATTTTTTCCATGATGTTGAGGGTCGGGAAGCGCACATCGATCCCGGCGGTGGCGCGGGGCGCTACGGTGTTGACCGACTGGCCGCCCTGCACCAGCCCGACATTGACCGTGGTGCCGAGATCGTAGTCGGTCAATTTGTGCAGGCGCTGGATCTTGCGGGCCATCGCCTCGATGGCGCTGACCCCGTCGGCGTGCGCGGCACCCGAATGGGCGGCCCGCCCGGTCACTTCCAATTCGATGAAGGCCGCCCCCTTGCGCCGCGACACGAGATTGCCGGAGGGCCGGCCGGGCTCGGCGTTGAAGACGGCGCGCGCGTCTTTGGCCTCGGCCTCGATGACCGGGCGCGAGGACGGCGAGGCGATCTCCTCGTCGGCGGTGTAGAGGCCGACGAGCGGGCAGGGCGCGCCGAACCGGCGCAGCGCAGCGAGCACGAAGCTGTTCATGACGAGGCCCGCCTTCATGTCGGCCACTCCCGGGCCGAAGGCCTGAATGCCGTCGATGCGGAACGGCCGCTGCGCCACGGTGCCGTCGGGGAAGACCGTGTCGCAATGACCCATCAGCACGATCGGCCGGTTGCCGCCCCGACCGCTTTGGCCGCCGCCGCCGCCCGCCGGAAGGCGCGCCGCCATGCAGCCGCCGAACCGGTCGTGAGGAAACATCTCGCAGGCGATGCCGGCGGCTTCGAGCCAGGCCCGCAGCCGAGCCTGGACCGCGTTGACGCCGGCCTTGTTGTAGCTGCCCGAATCGATGCCGACGAGCTCGGCCAACAGCGCCACCATGGCCTGATGTTGACGGCCGAGATGCTCGAGAATGGCGCTCTTCGCCTCGATGCTCATAACCCGCGCTCCAAAGGATCGACCCCGGAAAAAGCTGAG
Source organism: uncultured Alphaproteobacteria bacterium (assembly GCA_963795485.1). Lineage (GTDB taxonomy): Bacteria > Pseudomonadota > Alphaproteobacteria > ATCC43930 > CGMCC-115725 > AP-15. Next base: position 16,601 of record CAWCIL010000001.1, on the reverse strand, counting down.
GGTAATGCGTCCGCCTGTGGCAAGCGAGGGTCGGCGATGGGCCATGGCGCCGGTTTTGGCGTTATCCCGCAAAGCACGCGCCAGACCCGGCGCATCGGGCAGTCGAGCCGAGGGGGTTTTTGATGGCGGCGATTTTCGGGTGGATCCACGAGTGGGTACCGCATTGGGTGACCGGCATGGTCATCATGATCGTGCCGGCGCTGATCGTGCTGTCGATTTACCGCTGGTTCACCCGCCGGCTGATCCGCCTGGCCGGACGGTTCAGCCCGTTCCTGCAAACCCTGCTGGAGCGCGGACAGGGGCCGGCGAGCACCTTTGTCGTGATCCTGGTTCTCGGGGCGGCGCTGCCCGCCGCGCGGTTTCCCTATGGGACGACGATCGCGATCGGGCGGGCGCTGCTGCTGGCCTTCATCCTGACCATCGGCTGGGCAGCGGCGATCGCGATCGACATTGCCACCGCGGTCTATCTGCGTCGTTTCCGCACCGATACCGAGGACAACCTCCTCGCCCGCAAGCACGTGACCCAGATGCGGATTTTGCAGCGGGTCGCGAAAACCCTGCTGGCCCTGGTCACGGTGGGCGCCGCGCTGATGACCTTCGACTTGGTCCGGCAATACGGGGTCAGCCTGTTCGCCTCGGCCGGGGCCGCCGGCCTGGTGCTGGGTCTCGCGGCCCGCCCGGTGCTGGGCAATCTGCTCGCCGGCATTCAGATCGCGATCACCCAGCCGTTTCGGGTCGAGGACCAGGTCGTGGTCGAGGGCGAAACCGGGTGGATCGAGACGATCACCAGCACGTATGTCGTGGTTCGTCTGTGGGATTTGCGGCGGATGATCGTGCCGCTGACCTATTTCATCGAGAAGCCGTTCCAGAATTGGACCTATGAAAGCGCCGAGCAGATCGGCGCGGTGGTGCTGCGGGTCGACTTTTCGGTTGCGGTTGACCGCGTGCGGCAGAAGCTCGACGAAATTCTGCGGCAAAGCAGGCTGTGGGACGGCAAGGTGGCGAAACTGCAAGTGACCGACCTGCCCGACGGCAAGGTCGAGCTGCGCGCTCTGGTCAGCGCCCGCAATCCCGGCCAGACCTGGGATTTGCGCTGCGAGGTGCGGGAAAAGCTGATTCCGTTTTTTCAGGCCGAAGCACCCGTTTTTCAGGCCGAAGCACCCGCCGACGCGCCGAGGCTCCCGCCGCAGCCGCAAACCGTCGAGCCCCCCGATACGGTCGCCGAGCCGTCAGCGGACAAAGGCCGGCTGGCGCTCGCGGACGGCCGCGCCGAACGATCCCCTCGGCATTAGGCCGGTGTTATCATCGAGGTGCCGGGGTCCGCCGACTGGAACGGAGAGAGCGATATGCCGCTGACGCCAATTCCCGAGGGATATCACAGCGTCACCCCCTATCTCATGGTCGAGGGCGCGGCAAGGCTGCTCGATTTCCTGAAGCGCGCGTTCGACGCCGAGGAGACCGAACGGCTCGCCGCGCCCGAGGGTCGGATCGGCCATGCCGAGGCCCGCATCGGCGATTTGGTGGTGATGATCGGCGACGCCCACGGAGGGTTCGACGGCAATGCCGGCGACGCTCTACCTCTATGTGGCCGACGTTGACGCCACCTATCGGCGCGCGCTCGAGGCTGGCGCGACCTCGCTCTCGGCCCCCGCCGATCAGTTTTATGGCGACCGCAGCGCCGGGGTCGTTGACCCGACCGGCAACCGCTGGTACATCGCCACCCGGATCGAGGATTTGTCGCGTGACGAGCTGGTGCGTCGCGCCGCGGCGGCAATGCGGCAGGCATCGAACGGCTGATTGCTTCGGAGGCGTCGCCGGCGAAAACGCCAGCCTGCGGTCCTGCCGGCGCAGAGGCTGCCGCAACGCGCGACTCGTTGCTCCACCGCTTGACATGGCCGAACGCCGCTTTCTATGCTCAATCGTAACGTTGCGAGGTGCGGAAGCCGGTGAAAGCCCGGCACGGTCGCGCCACTGTGATCGGCTCGCGCAGACCAGGCGAGCCGAAAGTCAGACCCCCCTCGCAATCGGATAGGCCTCTAACCGGACGCGCAATCCAAGGAGATCCAGCGATGAGCATCACTTCCTCCGTCCCCACGACACGGCCAGTCGCCCTTCCGATTCGCGAGATTTTGCCGTGGGCAATCCTCGGCGGCCTGATGCTGATGCTGGCGATCTATTTCGTCGGCGCAGAAGAAGGCGCAACCTCGCTGGTCCGGGGCATGTATGTGCACGAGTTTGTCCATGACGGGCGTCATCTGCTCGGCTTTCCCTGCCACTAAACGAAAGCCTGCATCGTGGCGGGCGCGCTGCTGCTGCGCGGGATGCTGATCGGCATTGTCGCCGGCTTCCTCTGTTTCGGCTTTTTGAAGATTGTTGGCGAGCCGCAGGTTGACCGCGCCATCGCCTTTGAAACGCAGCTAGACCAGGCAAAAGCGCGCGCTTTGATCGCTCAAGGCTTGCCCGCGCCAACGGAACAAGCGGAGCCCGAGCTGGTCAGCCGACGGGTTCAGGCGGGCCTCGGCCTGTTCACCGGCGTCATGGTTTATAGTGTGGCGTTCGGCGGGCTGTTCGCGTTGGCGTTCGCCTTAGCCTATGGCCGGGCGAGCGATTTGGGCCCGCGAGCCACGGCGGCCTTGCTGGCGGCTGTGGGCCTTGTCGCCGTCTATGTCGTGCCAAACCTGAAATATCCGGCAAACCCGCCATCCGTCGGCGATCCGGCCACCATCGGCCCGCGCACGGCGCTGTATTTCAGCATGATCGCAATCTCGCTCGCCGCGATGATCGCGGCGGGAATGCTCCGTCGGCGGCTGGTCCCTCGCTATGGCGTGTGGAACGCGGCATTGATCGCCGGCGCCGCGTATCTGATCGTCGTGGTCGCGGCCGGCTTGGCGTTGCCGCCCATCAATGAGGTGCCCGGACAATTCCCGGCTGTCGTGCTGTGGCAGTTCAGGATTGCCTCGTTGGGGGCACAACTGATCATGTGGACAACCATCGGCTTGGTCTTCGGCGCCGCGACGGAGCACGCCACGATGAGCCGGAGAGAATTGCGGCTTAACACATCGGCGCTCTGAGCCGACCCCCCGCCAAGCGGAACCGACTGTTGAAATGGGCGGCGGTTCGGTGGACTCCTGCGCTCCATCGCCGAGCACAGTACCGGCGGCTGGACGGGCAGCGGGCGCCGCCGCCGGTTCGGTCCTGTGTCGCTTCGGTCGGTCGCTGAGGGCGTTGCTGGCCTTTGCACTGGGGGCATTCGTCGCGCCCGCGGCCGGGTCGGCGCAGGTTTGGGACGGCCCGGCCGACGCCTGCGCGCCCGACACGCTGCTCGGCGACTGGGGCGGGTTGCGCAGTCGCCTGTCGGATTACGGCATCGGCTTCGGTCTCCAGGAACAGAGCGAGTTATGGGGCAATCTGACTGGCGGGCTCAGGCGGGGCGGCGCCTATGACGGGCTGGCACTCGGCAGCCTGTGCGTTGACCTCGATGCGGCGACAAAAGGCCGCTGGCAGGGCGCCCATATCTTCGTCAGCGGCTTTCAGGCCCACGGCATCGGCCCGACCCCGCAGCTCGTCGGCTCCTTGCAGCTGATCAGCGGCCTCGAAGCGACCCCGAGCGCCAAGCTCTATGATCTGTGGTTCGAGCAGCAGCTGTTCGGCAACAAGTTCTCGCTGCGGTTTGGCCAGGAGGGCGCCAACGACGAGCTGATGCTGTCGCAATACGCCGGCCTGTTCCTGAATTCGAGCTTCGGTTTTCCGGCGCTGCTGGCGCTCGATCTGCCCTCGGGCGGACCCAACTATCCACTCGCCTCGCCGTTCGTCCGCGGCCAGTTTCAGGCGAGCGACGAGATTACCTTGATCGGGGCGGTCTATACCGACGATCCGGCCCCTCCCGGCGTCGGCGACCCGCAGCAGCGCGACCTGCACGGCACCGCGTTCCGGCTCAACGATCACACGCTTTCCTTCGCCGAGCTGTGGTATTCGCCCGGCGTTTTGGCGCGCTTTGGTCAGCCGGGCACCTACAAGCTCGGGATGTGGGTGGCGACCGGGCCGTTCGCCGATCCGCTGACCGCCACCGACGGGCTGTCCTTGGCAAATCCGCAGAGCACCGGATTGCCGCTGCAGCACGCCACCGACCGCGGTTTCTATCTGGTCATCGACCAGACGATCTGGAGGCAGCCGAATACCGCTGCACAGGGCATAAGTCTTTTCCTGCAGGTCATGCATGCGCCCGGCGACCGCAATCCGAGCGACCTGTTCATCGATGGCGGGCTGAATTGGAAGGGTCCGGTTCCCGGCCGGTCGCACGATATCGCGGGTCTGGCGGTGACCTATGCCGGGATCAGCGCCGCCGAGCGGCAGTACGGCAGCGACGTGATCTTCTACACCGGGTCCGGCGCGCCCTACAGCCCCGGCGAGACGATCATCGAAGCCACCTATTACGCGCGGCTCACGCCGTGGTTCAAGGTGCAGCCCGATCTGCAGCTCGTCATCAACTCCGGCGCCGGCATCCCGACCGCGCCGAGCGCCCCGCCGTTGAAGAATGCCTTGGTCCTCGGGGTTCGCGTGACCGTCGATTTTTGACGACCGCGCGGAGGGTCCTCTTCACAGCAGGCCGAGTCCGCCCAAGACCCCGCCCGCGCCGAGCAGCCACAGCGGGCTGATCCGGGTTCTCAGCATGAAGCCCGCCGCCATCGCGGTGACCGCCAGCCCTCGCCAGCCATTGCCTGGGGCCTGCGCCAGCACCCAGCCGCCGGCGATGACGAGACCGATCGTCAACGGCACGATGCCGCGGCTGACGACCAGCCGCCACCGCGCGTCGCGAAAGCGGTGCCAGAGGCGAAACCCGACAAAGGTCAGGCTGCAGGACGGCCCGGCGATCCCGAGGGCGGCCGCGGCCGCTCCCAATGGCCCACCCACCTTCCAGCCGATCAGGCTCAGCATGAAAATGAAGTTGGGCCCCGGCATGACCTGCGACAGCGCGAAAAAATCAGCGAACTCGCGATCGGTCGTCCACCGGTGGGTGACGACCACCAGCTGGTGGATCTGCGGCAGGACCACCGGAATGCCGCCGACGCTGATCACCGACAGCGCCGCTAGATGCATCGACAGCGTGATTGCCGCCGCCGGGTGGCCGATCATGACCGCCGCGCCGCGAGCCAAGGCGCCGCGATGCTGAACGGGGCCAAGCCGAGCAGCACCGCCGGCAGCGGCAGCCGGGTCAACACGATCCCGGCAAAAGCCAGCGCCGCGAACAAAAGCGCCATCGGGCGGCGGCGGTGTGGCGTCAGCATCTTGAGCCCGGTCGCGATCACCAGCCCGGCCGCGGTGCTCGACACCCCGCCGAGGATTTCGCTGAACTGCGGCCAGATCGGAGACCTGGAAGTAGCCGACGCCGAGAGCCAGGGCGATCGTCAGCGGCACCAGGGTCAGGCCCAGGAAGGCGGCGACCGCGCCAGCGGCCCCACGGAACTTAGCCCCGACGCAAACCGACAGATTGGCGAAATTGGCGCCCGGCAGAAACTGGCAGAGGCTGAGCGTGTCGGCAAATTCAGGCTCGCTCATCCAGCCGCGCTCTTCGACGACCACCCGGCGCGTCCATATCAAGAGACCGCCGCCGACGCTGCACAGCGCCGCCTTTAGAAACGCGGCGAACAGCGCGCCGAGCGAGACCCGCATCGCGACATGCGCCTTTTCGACCGCCGGCGACAAGGCTCCGCGCGCCTCCCCAAGCTTGCCGGCAATCGGATCATGGCAGCGGCCGGAAAACAATGATCGCGGCGTTCGCCTCCCAAAAATCCGGCGCGGGCAGCGACGAACCAGCGGGGAGTTCGGGGCGAGCAGCGACGTGCGCCCGCCCCGGCGAGGGCTCTCGGGGTCAGCGTTCTCGCGAGAACACATCAGCTCGCCTATATTTCGCAGATCGGTGTTCATGGGTTCCCGGCTCGCGGGCGCTGCCCGCGCCCCGGAATGACCCGGTTTTTTCTATTCTTCGCACGCTCTGTCGCAGGGTTGACGAAAAAGACAACGCGGGACTTGCTCCTGATCGGTGCGTTCGGGTGCGTTTCCTACATAATTCAGCAATTCTCGTCGGCAGCCTCGTCGAAAAATATTGCGAGTAATTCCCGCGCGCTGGCGCTCGGGGTTTGCCGGCCGGTCGAGACCGCGTCTTCGAGCCGGGCGAGCGCGCGCGCCACGGCGGGAGCGGCGCGGAAGCGCTCAATCAGGCTGTCGTCGATCTCGGACCACAAGGCCGCGCGCGCCTGTTCGCGGCGCCGCTGCCGCCAGATGCCGGAAGCTTCGAGCGCCGCGCGAAACCGTCCGATATCGTCCCATATTTCGGCGATTCCGACGCCTTCGAGCGCTGAGACCGCGCGCACCGGGACCGACCACTCCGGCACTGCTGGCCGGATCAGGCGCAAGGCGCTCGCATAGTCGGCGGCCGAGCGCTGCGCCGCCTCGGCGAGCTCGCCATCGGCCTTGTTGACGAGGACGAGGTCGGCAAGCTCGACGACCCCCCGCTTCAACCCTTGCAATTCGTCGCCGGCGGCTGGCGGCAGGATCAGCACGAACATGTCGGTGATCGCCGCGACCGCGGTCTCGGCCTGGCCGACGCCGACGGTCTCGACGATGACCGCATCGAACCCGGCTGCTTCGCATAGGAGGATCGCCTCGCGGGTGCGCCGGGCCACGCCGCCGCGGCTGGCGCCGGCCGAGGACGGCCGGATAAACGCCTGCGATGCCCGGGCCAAGCCCGGCCATGCGGGTCTTGTCGGCGAGGATCGCGCCACCGCCGCGCTTTGACGAAGGATCGACGGCGAGCACTGCCACCCGCCGGCCGCGGGCGATGCCGTCGAGGCCGAACCGCTCGATAAAGGTCGATTTCCCCGCGCCCGGCGGCCCCGAGATGCCGATACGGATGCTGTCGCCGGTGAACGGAAGAGCCGCGGCCAGCAGCTCCTCGGCCTGCGGCGCGATGGTCGGGCCGGGTCGATTCGGCAAGGGTGATCGCGCGGGCCAGCGCGCGCCGGTCGCCGCGCCGCAGCGCCGGCAATAGGGACGGCGCCGCCGCTCACCCGCCTCGTGCGGGAAAATGGGAGCCGTCGCGGCGCTTGCGGCGCACGCATTCCATCGATGCCATGGTCAGGATCTGATCGACCGTGGTCATCAGATCGCGCATCTTGAACGGCTTCAGCAGATAATGCCGCCCGCTCTGCTCCAGCCGCTCGGAGTGGCGATGGTCGCCGGTGGTCAGGATCACGCCGCAGCCCTGGGCGTGGGCGATTTCGGCGAGGGCGACCCCGTCGCGCTCGCCCGGCTGGGTCACGTCGATGACGACGATGTCGTAATCATCCCGGTCGAGTGCGTCCTCCATCGCCGGGCCGTTCTCGACCGCGGCGAACAGAAATCCCTCGTCGTCGAACGCCTCGCCCAACAGCTCGCGAATGTAGTTGTCGTTTTCGACGATCAACACCTTGCAGATCCGCGCCATTTCCCTTTCCTGTCGGGTTTCGCCCCAGCTCGCCTGCCGGCGAATCACTCCGCGGCGAGCGCCGCCTCGCGCCGCGCCGCCTCCTGCTGGCGAGCCCACATCAACGCATAGACGCCGCCGCGCCGCAACAGCGCGCCGTGGTCGCCGCGCTCGACGATCTGCCCGTGGTCGAGCACCAGGATCTCGTCGGCGTCGACCACGGTGGACAGCGGTGCGCGATCACCAAGGTGGTGCGCTCGGCCGACAATTCGGCGAGGTTCGCCTGGATCTCGCGCTCGGTCCGGGTGTCGAGCGCCGAGGTCGCCTCGTCGAACACCAGGATCTTCGGCGCCTTCAGGATCACCCGGGCAATCGCCACGCGCTGCTTTTCGCCGCCCGACAATTTGAGCCCGCGCTCGCCGACCATCGTTTGGTAGCCGTCCGGCAATGACGCGACGAAATCGTGGATATGCGCGAGCCGCGCCGCCTCCTCGACCGCCGCGGGCGACGCCCCGGGCCGGCCATAGGCGATGTTGTAAAAGATCGTGTCGTTGAACAGCACGGTGTCCTGCGGCACGACGCCGATCGCGCGCCTGAGGCTGTCCTGGGTCACCGACGCGGATATCCTGGCCGTCGATCTCGATCGCACCGGCGGCCACGTCCCAAAAACGGAACATCAGCCGGGCGATCGTCGATTTGCCGGCGCCGCTCGGGCCGACGATCGCGACCGTGGCGCCGGGAGCCACCCGGAAATCGACATCGCTGAGGATCGCACGGCGCGGGTCGTAGCGGAAATCGACATGGCGAAAGGCGACCTCGCCGGCCCCGACCTGAAGCGCTGGTGCGCCCGGCGGGTCCACGATCTCGGGCATGACCGCCATCAGCGCCGTCATCTGCTCGAGGTCGGTCATCGACTGCTTGACGTTGCGATAGACGACACCGAGGAAATTGAGCGGCGTGTAGAGCTGGATCAGATAGGCGTTGACCAGCACGAAATCGCCGACCGTCATGCCGCGCGCGGCCACACCCTCGCCGGCGAGGATCATGACCCCGACCAGCCCGCCGGCGATGATCGCGCCCTGGCCGAGATTGAGCGCCGCCAGCGTCGTCTCGCTGCTGACCGCGGCGCGCTCATAGGCATGGAGGGCCGTGTCGTAGCGGCGCGCCTCGTGCTCCTCGTTGGCGAAGTATTTGACGGTCTCGAAATTCAACAGGCTGTCGATCGCCTTGGTGCTGGCCTCGCTGTTGCGCTCGTTCATCTCGCGGCGAAAGCGCACCCGCCAATCGGTCACCAGAAAGGTGAAGCCGATGTAGAGGAGGATCGTCGAGAGCGTGACGGCGGCGAATTCCCAATCGTAGAGCCGCCACAGGATGCCGCACACCAGCAGCATCTCGAACAACGTCGGCAATACGTTGAACAGCATGAACGACAACAGGAAATCGATGCCGGCGGTGCCGCGCTCGATCGCCCGCGCCAGCCCGCCGGTGCGGCGCTCGAGGTGAAAGCGCAAGCGCCAGTGCGTGGACATGGCGAAACGCCGACAACGACAGCCGGCGCACCGCGCGCTGGGTGACCGGGGCGAAGACGGCGCTGCGTAATTGGTTGAAGCCCTGCGGCCATGACCCGGGCCAGCCCGTAGCCGACGATCAGGACCACCGGCACCGCGATCGCCGCCCGCCGCGGGGTCAGCGCATCGACCGCGTGCTTGTAGAGAAACGGGACGGCGATGCTGACGAGCCGTGCCGGCGACCATCAGGGCCACCGCCAGCACGACCCGCAGCCCGCAACCCGGCCGAGTCGCGCGGCCACAGATAGGGCGCGAGCGATTTGAGCGAACGCAATTCGTCCTTGAACCGGCCCTTCTGCCGCGGCGGACCGGGTGTTATCGGCCGCCCGCGCCGGCTCATCCGGTCGGGCCCAGCGGCGATCCCGGTTCGGCGACACCGGCTTCACCGAGCCCGCGAAACAGAATGAACGCGAGCACAAAGGCGACGGCGATCAGCCCGGCACCCCCAAGAACGGGCTGGCGCGGCCGAGCTCGCCGAACAGCATCCCGGCGAGCGCCGGACCCAGCACCCGCGACAGGCTGCCGACGGATTGGGTGACGCCGAGCACCGAGCCCTGCTCGGCGCGCCCGGCGCGGCGCGAGATCAGGCTGTTCAGCGACGGCTGGGTCAGCCCCATGCCGAGCGCCAGCCCGCTGACGGCGACGCCGAGCCAGGCCACGTCGCGGGCAAACGGCAAGGCCAAGAGCCCGGCGCAGATCAGCACCAGACCGGCGAGCAGCAGCCGCTCCTCGCCGAAGCGGTGGGCGAGACGGCCGATCAGCCCGCCCTGCAGGATCGCCGACAAGACGCCGATATAGGCGAAGACATAGCCGACCTGCTCCGGTCCCCATTTGAACTGCGCCATAGCCCACAAGGCAAAGGTGCTTTCCATCGCGGCAAAGGCGAGGATCACGAGAAAGAAGACCAGGATCAGGCGCGACAGCACCGGGCGGCGCAGCGCGCCGTGGATCGCGCCGACGCGGCTCAGCCGCGGCACGGCTTGCGCCCGCTCCTCCGCTGAGCGGCTCTCGCGCAACAGGACCAAGACGCCGCACAGCGCCGCGAGCGACAGCCCGGCGGCGACCCAGGCCGGGGTTTGGAGATTGGCGGTAGCGGGATCGGCGCCGGCGAGAAACCCGCCGAGCGCCGGCCCGAAGATGAAGCCCAAGCCAAAGGCGGCGCCGATCATCCCCATGCCCCTGGCCCGGTTTTCCGGGGTGGTGACATCGGCGATATAGGCTTGCGCCGCGGCGATGTTGCCCGCGCAGGCGCCCGCGAGCGCGCGTGCGGCGAACAGCATCCACAGCGCGTCGGCGGCGCCGAGCCACAGATAGGCGACGACCGAGGCCGCCATGCTGGTCATCAGCACCGGCCGCCGGCCGATCCGATCGCTGAGCCGGCCCCAGAGCGGCGCGGCGAAGAGCTGCATCAAGGAATAGACCGCGAGCAGCAAGGTCACCTGCTGCGGCGAGGCGCCGAACCGCACCGCGTAGAACGGCAGCAGCGGGATGACGAGCCCGAAGCCGACGAGGTCGACAAAGACAATCAGAAAAAGGGTCGGCATGACGCCCGCCTGATATCCCCACCCGACCCGCGGCGGCAAGGGGGCACGTCAGCGCAGCCCGAACCGCGATGTCATGCTCCGCTCGTGCAGATCATGCTGCATCGAGCGTCATGCCCGGCCTCGTGCAGGACGCGCCCGGCCAAGACGAATGCAGTGGGCCGAATGCCGCCGGGCGAGCCCGACTGTGACAGGAGGGCGCTGACGGATCGGACTTGTCGGGTTGCACCCGTTCTGTTGCCACGCCTTTTAGCGACACCGGGTATGGCCGGTGCCCATGTCCAAATGAGTCCGGGCCTTTGTCAGGATGGCCGGGGGGCAGAATGGCATGTTGCTTTGTACCCTCAAAAGCAAAATTGCTTCGCAACGCTCTTTACGTCTTACGTCGCGGCCCTCCTCTTATGGGGGCTCGCCGGCGCGGCGGCGGCGTCTCATCGCAGCGCCGCTCTTGTCCGTTCGCAGGCGATGCGCTCGAACAAGAGTTCGATGCTGCGCGGGTTGACCCCGTCGCTCTTCATGACCAGGCCAATCAGCGGATCGCGCACCAGTTCGGCGAGCGAAGCAAATCCCTTGCCGCCTTTGTTGTCGATTTCCCCGTTCATCGCTTGTATCCCCGCCAGAGATCCGATCCAACTCGGATGGTAAATAACTGGGCGGGCCAAGCAGGGCGCACAATCTCGCAGCTGGCGAGGGCAAGCCGGCGCACCAGGCCTCGGGCGCCGTTCCGCAGGTTGCCTACCCGTTCCTCGCGCCGCCGACGCAGCCGGTCTCTGTTGCATGGCGGGCGCGAATTGCCGGGCTCGCCGCAGGGAATTCATCCGGCTGGGGCATAGGTGACGGCGCGATGCCGGCCGCCTCACAGGCGTTGCGGGTCGATCGAGATCGAGGCGGGGAGGTCGCTGCCGACGAAGATCGGGCGCAGCACGTGCGAGCGGAGACGCCACTCGCGGTCGTCGGCGAGCACGCATCGCGCCTCGAAATCCGAAATCATCGCGGGCGGCCTGACGCCGCGGATCGGCGGGCGGCCGTCGGCGCGGTAGAGGCTCATGATCCCGACCGCGCGGGCATGCCATGCGTCCTCGGGGAAGACCCGGAGGTTACCGACCAGGTGACGCGTCGTGGTGCTGCCGTGCTGCCGGCGCCGGGCATAAAAGGCGCGGATCTTGTTCGACTCCCTCGAAGCGGTTGTCGCCGACAGCGTAGAGTGCTTCCGGCAAATAAAATTCGTGCGCCTGGTTGCCGCCGTTTTGGTCCACCTCGGCCCAGTAATTGGTCATCAGCCGGTTGAGCGCGTACCACAGCGCCAGATCGTCGGTGTCGAGCATTGGCATCGCGGATCCTCCCAGGGACGAGCACACATTTCCCGGATTTCGGGGGATGGCGAGTGTCGCTCATGGCCCCGCCTTGTTGGTTTAGAGGATCGCATCGTCGGGGACGGCGGACAAGAGGCGGAGGACGGCGCGCCGGTTTCGCCTCGGCGGCCGGTGTTACCGCGACGATTACCGCAAATTTTGCTTTCCGCTTGCCGGCCGCGCCGCTGCCGCTAGGGTAGGGCAGAGATGACCATCCTGTCCACCGCGCTCGACACCCGCTCCGAGGCGTTTCGCGGCAATGACGCGGCGATGCGCGGGCTGGTGGCCGACCTGCGCGAGAAATTGGCGACGATCGAGGAAGGCGGCGGCGCGGCGGCGCGGCGACGGCATCTGGCGCGCGGGAAATTGCTGCCGCGCGAACGGGTGCGGCTGCTGCTCGATCCGGGGTCGCCGTTTCTCGAATTGTCGGCGCTGGCCGCCTTTGGCATGTATGACGGCGAGGTGCCGGCGGCCGGGATCATCACCGGGGTCGGCCGGATCATGGGCCGGGAGTGCGTCGTCGTCGCCAACGACGCCACGGTCAAGGGCGGGACCTATTTTCCGATCACCGTCAAAAAGCATCTGCGCGCGCAGGAAATCGCCGGCGAGAACCGATTGCCGTGCCTTTATCTGGTCGATTTGGGCGGCGCTTATCTGCCTGCGCAGGACGAGGTGTTTCCCGACCGCGACCATTTCGGCCGGATCTTTTTTAACCAGGCGCGGCTCTCGGCTGCGGGCGTGCCGCAGGTGGCATTGGTCATGGGCTCGTGCACCGCGGGCGGCGCCTATGTGCCGGCGATGGCCGACGAATTGATCATCGTCAAGGGCGAAGGGACGATCTTCCTCGGCGGCCCGCCCCTGGTGCGGGCGGCGACCGGCGAGGTGGTCAGCGCCGAGGAATTGGGCGGGGCCGAACTGCACAGCCGGACCTCCGGCGTGACCGACCATTTGGCGCTCGACGACCATCATGCGCTGGGATTGGCGCGGCGGATCGTCGGCAACCTGAACCGGGTGAAGCAGGTCGGGTTCGAGCTGCGCCCGCCGGCCCAACCGCTCTACCCGGCCGAGGAGCTCTACGGCGTCGTGCCGCAGGACACGCGGCAACCCTATGACGTGCGCGAGATCGTCGCCCGCCTCGTCGACGGCAGCGAATTTGACGAGTTCAAGCGGCTCTACGGGCCGACCCTGGTCTGCGGCTTCGCCCGGATCTGGGGGTATCCGGTGGGCGTCCTCGCCAATAACGGCATCCTCTTTTCCGAGAGTGCGTTGAAGGCCGCGCATTTTATCGAATTGTGCGCGCAGCGCGGCATCCCGCTGGTGTTTTTGCAGAACATCACCGGGTTCATGGTCGGCCGGAAATACGAGGCGGGCGGCATCGCCAAGGACGGCGCCAAGATGGTGACCGCGGTCGCGACCGCGGCGGTGCCGAAATTTACCGTGATCATCGGCGGCAGCTTTGGCGCCGGCAATTACGGCATGGCCGGGCGCGCCTACGGGCCGCGGTTCTTGTGGATGTGGCCCAATGCGCGGATCTCGGTGATGGGCGGCGAGCAGGCGGCCTCGGTTTTGGCGCAGCTGCGCCGCGACGCGCGCGGGGGAGCGGGCGCGACGTGGGACACGGCCGAGGAGGAGGAATTCAAGGCGCCGATCCGCGCCCAATACGAAACCCAGGGGCACCCCTATTATGCGAGCGCGCGGCTGTGGGACGACGGGGTCATCGACCCGGCCGAGACGCGCATGGTGCTGGCGCTGGCGATCTCGGCGAGCCTCAACGCGCCGGTCGACGGGTTTGGCGGCGAGCGGTTCGAGGAAGAGCCGGGCCGGTTTGGCGTGTTCCGGATGTAAGCGGATTGACTCCCGCCTTCCGAAGGCTTTCGTCGCCCCCGCGAAAGCGGGGCTCAGGGCGGCCGCCCGGGCATCGGGGCCCTGCTTTCCCGCCTTCGCGGGATGACGGCTAAGATGTGGAAATCGTTACTTTCGGTCTAGTAAGTTATGTTCGCCAAGCTCTTGATCGCCAATCGGGGGGAGATCGCCTGCCGGGTGATCCGTACCGCGCGGCGGATGGGCATCGCCACGGTCGCGGTCTATTCCGCGGTGGACCGGGATGCATTGCACGTCGAAATGGCCGACGAGGCATGGCCGATTGGGCCGGCCCCGGCGCGCGACAGCTATCTGAACAGCGCGGCGATCCTCGCGGCGGCGCAGGCGAGCGGGGCCGAGGCGGTGCATCCGGGCTACGGCTTCTTGTCGGAGAACGCCGTTTTCGCCGCAGCCTGCGAGCAGGCGGGGCTGGTGTTCGTCGGGCCGCCCTCGTCGGCGATGCGGGCGATGGGGTCGAAAGCGGCGGCCAAAGCCTTGATGGCGCGGGCCGGGGTACCGGTGGTGCCGGGCTATCACGGTGACGACCAGGATCCGGAGCATCTCGCCGCTGAAGCCGGGCGAATTGGGTTTCCGGTCCTGGTCAAGGCTTCGGCTGGCGGCGGCGGCCGAGGGATGCGGGTGGTCGCCGGGGCGAGCGAGTTCGCCGCAGCGCTCGGCTCGGCACAGCGCGAAGCCGCCGCCGCTTTTGGAGACGACCGGGTGCTGATCGAGAAATACCTGACCCGGCCGCGGCATATCGAGGTGCAGGTTTTCGCCGACCGGCACGGCCATGCGATCCATCTCTTCGACCGCGACTGCTCGATCCAGCGCCGCCACCAGAAGGTGATCGAGGAGGCGCCGGCGCCGGACCTCGACGCGGAATGGCGCCAGGCGATGGGCGAGGCGGCGTTGGCCGCCGCGCGCGCGGTCGGCTATGTCGGCGCCGGCACCGTCGAATTCATCGCCGAAGCCGGCCAATTCTATTTTATCGAGATGAACACGCGGCTCCAGGTCGAGCATACCGTGACCGAGGCGGTGACCGGGCTCGATCTGGTCGAATGGCAATTGCGGATTGCCGCGGGCGAGATGATGCCGCTGCGGCAAAAGGATCTCGTTCTGCGCGGGCATGCGATCGAGGCGCGGCTCTACGCCGAGGACCCCGAGCGCGGGTTTCTGCCACAGACCGGGGTATTGCACGCGCTGCGCCTGCCATCGGACGAGATCGCGCGGGTCGATACCGGGGTACGGCAGGGCGATGCCGTGCCCCCCGATTACGACCCGATGATCGCCAAGATCGTCGCCTGGGGCGAGGACCGGCCGACGGCGATCCGGCGACTGCACCGGGCCTTGGCCGAGACGGCGGTCCTCGGCCCGCGCACCAATTTGGGATTTCTGGCGCGGCTCGCGGCCGATCCCGAGTTTGCCGTCGGAGCGGTCGACACCGGTTTTATCGAGCGCCGGCGCGAGAGGCTGATCCCGCCGCCCCGACCCGCGCCCGACGCGGCGCTGGCGGCTGCAGCCCTCTGGCGGCTCCAGGCCCGCGAGGCCGCGGCCGAGGCCGCTGCGGCGGGCTCGGGCGACCCGCGTTCGCCGTGGGCGGGCAGCGACGGCTGGCGGCTTCGCGGCAAGGCTCGCCAGGATGTCGTCCTGCGTGACGATGCCGGCGAGCGGACCGTCACGGCGACCGCCGGCCAACGATGGTCTACCGGCGGCGATTGGCTCTTGCAATTGGGCGATCGGAGCGTGGTCGGCGCCCTTGCCGCACTGCCGGACGGCAGCTTCGCGCTGGTGCTCGACGGGGTACGGCGGCGGGCCGCGGTGCTGGCGCACGGTCCGCAGACCGCGGTCTTCATCGACGCAGAGGGCTGGCGGCTCGAGGAGATCGACCCGCTCGCGGCACCCCAGGGCGAGGAGTTGGCGGGCGGATTGCTGACCGCACCAATGCCGGGGCGGGTGACCCGGCTCTTGGTCGAGGCCGGCAGCCGGGTGCGGCGCGGCGAGCCGCTGATGACGATCGAGGCGATGAAGATGGAGCACACGATCGCCGCCCCTGCCGACGGTGTCGTCGAGAGCGTGCGGTTCGCGGTCGGCGACATGGTCGAGGAGGGGGCCGAGCTGATCGCGTTGGCCCGGCCCGAAAACCAGGCCGAAGACGGTGCCGAGGACGGCAAGGCCTGACGGGTGCGCCGCGCATGACCCTGAACCTCTTGAAGCTCGCCGTCGGCATCGACAACCTCGACGATCTGCGCCGCGTGCGGGCGGCGCGCGCGGCCGAGCGCGGCGGCGACTGGGTCTATACGCGAAACCATCCGCGCCGGGCGGCGGAGGTGCTGGCCGGCGGCTCGATCTACTGGGTCGTGCGCGGCCAGGTCCGGGTGCGCCAGCTCGTCACCGGTTTTCGCGGGGAGCGGGACCAGAATGGCCGGCGCTATTGCCTGATCGAAGTCGACGGCGCGCTGGTGCCGACCCTGCCGCGGCCGTGGCGGCCGTTTCAGGGCTGGCGCTATCTGTCGGCCGAGGCGGCGCCGCCCGATCGCGGTTCGGCCGGTCGCCTCTCGGACGAGCCGCCGCCCGAGCGGATGCTGGCCGAGCTGCGCGCGCTCGGTCTTCTCTGAGGGATGTGCTCTTTTTTTGCCGCCTCCCCTGGACAGCGGCGATGGCCGCTCCCAACTTAGCAGGTCGCTGAGCCCCTCCGGGTCCGGCCTCGGGGTCCGACGACGGCAATCCGCCAACCGCGCAAATTGCGGCAATACGGCGGCTGCCGGGAGGATTGGGGTCGTGTGCCGCTCCGAACCGCGATCATCGCCGCTCTCTAATC